>NZ_UIDD01000018.1 GCF_900497695.1 Pseudomonas wadenswilerensis
GAACAACGTGCACACCACCAACCCGGATCTGACCAACAGCATCACCGGCACCACCGGTGGTAACTACGAGAAGCTGGACACTGCGGGCAACCCGGTGACCACCGTTACTGACGGTCCAGGTACTGACGACACTACCGGCCTGAAGCTGACTGCTACCGGCTCGGTCGCTGAAGGCGGCGAGATCGTCTACACCGCCACCCTGACCAATCCAGCGGGCACCGAGATGAAGGTGACCCTGAGCAACGGTGAAGTCATCACCATCGCCAAGGGCCAGACCGAAGGCAGCATCACTGTTCCGGCTCCGGAAGACGACGTGTACATCGATGCCGGTGAAGTCAGCGTGACCATCGCCGGCACTACTGGTGGCGATTTCGAGAAAGTCGAAGTCGACCCGGCGGCTGCCGTGACTGAAGTCACCGACACCATCGATACCAGCACCGTTACGCTGACCGCTACTCCAAGCGTGACCGAAGGCGGCGTCGTCACCTACACCGCTTCGGTTACTGCTCCGGTTACCGGCTCGAACCTGGTGATCACCCTGGCCAATGGTCAGCAGATCACCATCCCAGTTGGCGCAAGCTCGGGCACCGTGGACTTTGTCGCACCGAACAACGTGCACACCACCAACCCGGATCTGACCAACAGCATCACCGGCACCACCGGTGGTAACTACGAGAAGCTGGACACTGCGGGCAACCCGGTGACCACCGTTACTGACGGTCCAGGTACTGACGACACTACCGGCCTGAAGCTGACTGCTACCGGCTCGGTCGCTGAAGGCGGCGAGATCGTCTACACCGCCACCCTGACCAATCCAGCGGGCACCGAGATGAAGGTGACCCTGAGCAACGGTGAAGTCATCACCATCGCCAAGGGCCAGACCGAAGGCAGCATCACTGTTCCGGCTCCGGAAGACGACGTGTACATCGATGCCGGTGAAGTCAGCGTGACCATCGCCGGCACTACTGGTGGCGATTTCGAGAAAGTCGAAGTCGACCCGGCGGCTGCCGTGACTGAAGTCACCGACACCATCGATACCAGCACCGTTACGCTGACCGCTACTCCAAGCGTGACCGAAGGCGGCGTCGTCACCTACACCGCTTCGGTTACTGCTCCGGTTACCGGCTCGAACCTGGTGATCACCCTGGCCAATGGTCAGCAGATCACCATCCCAGTTGGCGCAAGCTCGGGCACCGTGGACTTTGTCGCACCGAACAACGTGCACACCACCAACCCGGATCTGACCAACAGCATTACCGGTACTTCGGGCGGCAACTACGAGAAGCTGGATACCGCTGGTAATCCGGTGACCACCGTCACCGACGGTCCAGGTACCGACGACACCACCGGTCTGAAGCTCACTGCTACCGGCTCCGTGGCTGAAGGCGGCGAAATCGTTTACACCGCCACCCTGACCAACCCAGCGGGCACCGAGATGAAGGTGACCCTGAGCAATGGTGAAGTCATCACCATCGCCAAGGGCCAGACCGAGGGCAGCATCACCCTGCCAGCGCCTTCGGACGACGTGTACATCGATGCCGGTGAAGTCAGCGTGACCATCGCCGGCACCACCGGTGGCGACTTCGAAAAAGTCGAAGTCGACCCGGCGGCTGCCGTGACTGAAGTCACCGACACCATCGACACCAGCACCGTTACGTTGACCGCTACTCCAAGCGTGACCGAAGGCGGCGTGGTGACTTACACCGCTTCGGTTACTGCTCCGGTTACCGGTTCGAACCTGGTGATCACCCTGGCCAATGGTCAGCAGATCACTATTCCGGTCGGCGCAAGCTCGGGCACCGTGGACTTTGTCGCACCGAACAACGTGCACACCACCAACCCGGATCTGACCAACAGCATCACCGGCACCACCGGTGGTAACTACGAGAAGCTGGACACTGCGGGCAACCCAGTGACCACCGTTACTGACGGTCCGGGCACCGATGACACCACCGGCCTGAAGCTGACCGCCACTGGCTCCGTCGCGGAAGGCGGCGAAATCGTCTACACCGCGACGCTGACCAACCCAGCGGGCACCGAAATGAAGGTGACCCTGAGCAACGGTGAAGTCATCACCATCGCCAAGGGCCAAACCGAAGGCAGCATCACCCTGCCAGCGCCATCCGATGACGTGTACATCGATGCCGGTGAAGTCAGCGTGACCATCGCCGGCACTACTGGTGGCGATTTCGAGAAAGTCGAAGTCGACCCGGCGGCTGCCGTGACTGAAGTGACTGACACCATCGACACTTCGACCGTCACCCTGACCGCCACGCCGAGCGTGACTGAAGATGGCGTTGTCACTTACACCGCTTCGGTTACTGCTCCGGTAACCGGTTCGAACCTGGTGATCAACCTGGCCAATGGTCAGCAGATCACCATCCCTGTCGGTTCCAGCTCGGGCACCGTGGACTTCGTTGCACCGAACAACGTGCACACCACCAACCCGGACCTGACCAACAGCATCACCGGCACCACCGGTGGTAACTACGAGAAGCTGGATACCGCGGGCAACCCGGTGACCACCGTTACTGACGGTCCAGGTACTGACGACACTACCGGCCTGAAGCTGACTGCTACCGGCTCGGTCGCTGAAGGCGGCGAGATCGTCTACACCGCCACCCTGACCAATCCAGCGGGCACCGAGATGAAGGTGACCCTGAGCAATGGTGAAGTCATCACCATCGCCAAGGGCCAGACCGAGGGCAGCATCACCCTGCCAGCGCCTTCGGACGACGTGTACATCGATGCCGGTGAAGTCAGCGTGACCATCGCCGGCACCACCGGTGGCGACTTCGAAAAAGTCGAAGTCGACCCGGCGGCTGCCGTGACTGAAGTCACCGACACCATCGACACCAGCACCGTTACGTTGACCGCTACTCCAAGCGTGACCGAAGGCGGCGTGGTGACTTACACCGCTTCGGTTACTGCTCCGGTTACCGGTTCGAACCTGGTGATCACCCTGGCCAATGGTCAGCAGATCACTATTCCGGTCGGCGCAAGCTCGGGCACCGTGGACTTTGTCGCACCGAACAACGTGCACACCACCAACCCGGACCTGACCAACAGCATCACCGGCACCACCGGTGGTAATTACGAGAAGCTGGACACTGCGGGCAACCCAGTGACCACCGTTACTGACGGTCCGGGCACCGATGACACCACTGGTTTGAAGCTGACCGCCACTGGCTCGGTCGCTGAAGGCGGCGAAATCGTCTACACCGCTACCCTGACCAACCCAGCCGGCACCGAAATGAAGGTGACCCTGAGCAACGGTGAAGTCATCACCATCGCCAAGGGCCAGACCGAAGGCAGCATCACTGTTCCGGCTCCGGAAGACGACGTGTACGTCGACGCAGGGGAAGTCAGCGTGACCATCGCCGGCACCACCGGTGGCGACTTCGAAAAAGTCGAAGTCGACCCGGCGGCTGCCGTGACTGAAGTCACCGACACCATCGATACCAGCACCGTTACGCTGACCGCTACTCCAAGCGTCACTGAAGGCGGCGTCGTCACCTACACCGCTTCGGTTACTGCTCCGGTTACCGGCTCGAACCTGGTGATCAACCTGGCCAACGGTCAGCAAATCACCATCCCTGTCGGCGCAAGCTCGGGCACCGTGGACTTTGTCGCACCCAACAACGTGCACACCACCAACCCGGACCTGACCAACAGCATTACCGGTACTTCGGGCGGCAACTACGAGAAGCTGGACACTGCGGGCAACCCGGTGACCACCGTTACTGACGGTCCGGGCACTGACGACACCACCGGCCTGAAACTGACGGCTACCGGCTCCGTGGCTGAAGGCGGCGAAATCGTCTACACCGCCACCCTGACCAACCCAGCGGGCACCGAAATGAAGGTGACCCTGAGCAACGGTGAAGTCATCACCATCGCTGCAGGCCAGACCGAGGGCAGCATCACCCTGCCAGCGCCGTCGGACGACGTGTACATCGATGCAGGGGAAGTCAGCGTGACTGTCGCTGGTACCACTGGCGGCGACTTCGAGAAACTGGATGTAGATAACACTCCAGCCGTCACCGAAGTGACCGACACCATCGATACTTCGACCGTCACCCTGACCGCCACGCCAAGCGTGACTGAAGGTGGCGTGGTGACTTACACCGCTTCCGTCACCGCTCCGGTAACCGGTTCGAACCTGGTGATCAACCTGGCCAACGGTCAGCAAATCACCATCCCTGTCGGCGCAAGCTCGGGCACCGTGGACTTCGTCGCACCGAACAACGTGCACACCACCAACCCGGACCTGACCAACAGCATCACCGGCACCACCGGTGGTAACTACGAGAAGCTGGACACTGCGGGCAACCCGGTGACCACCGTCACTGACGGTCCAGGTACTGACGACACTACCGGCCTGAAGCTGACCGCCACTGGCTCGGTCGCGGAAGGCGGCGAGATCGTCTACACCGCGACGCTGACCAACCCGGCTGGCACCGAAATGAAGGTCACCCTGAGCAACGGTGAAGTCATCACCATCGCCAAGGGCCAAACCGAAGGCAGCATCACCCTGCCAGCGCCATCCGATGACGTGTACATCGATGCCGGTGAAGTCAGCGTGACCATCGCCGGCACTACTGGTGGCGATTTCGAGAAAGTCGAAGTCGACCCGGCGGCTGCCGTGACTGAAGTGACTGACACCATCGACACTTCGACCGTCACCCTGACCGCCACGCCGAGCGTGACTGAAGGTGGCGTTGTCACTTACACCGCTTCGGTTACTGCTCCGGTAACCGGTTCGAACCTGGTGATCAACCTGGCCAATGGTCAGCAGATCACCATCCCTGTCGGTTCCAGCTCGGGCACCGTGGACTTCGTTGCACCGAACAACGTGCACACCACCAACCCGGACCTGACCAACAGCATCACCGGCACCACCGGTGGTAACTACGAGAAGCTGGATACCGCGGGCAACCCGGTGACCACCGTTACTGACGGTCCAGGTACTGACGACACTACCGGCCTGAAGCTGACTGCTACCGGCTCGGTCGCTGAAGGCGGCGAGATCGTCTACACCGCCACCCTGACCAATCCAGCGGGCACCGAGATGAAGGTGACCCTGAGCAACGGTGAAGTCATCACCATCGCCAAGGGCCAGACCGAAGGCAGCATCACTGTTCCGGCTCCGGAAGACGACGTGTACATCGATGCCGGTGAAGTCAGCGTGACCATCGCCGGCACTACTGGTGGCGATTTCGAGAAAGTCGAAGTCGACCCGGCGGCTGCCGTGACTGAAGTCACCGACACCATCGATACCAGCACCGTTACGCTGACCGTTACTCCAAGCGTGACCGAAGGCGGCGTCGTCACCTACACCGCTTCCGTCACCGCTCCGGTAACCGGTTCGAACCTGGTGATCAACCTGGCCAACGGCCAACAGATCACCATCCCTGTGGGTTCCAGCTCGGGCACCGTGGACTTCGTCGCACCGAACAACGTGCACACCACTAACCCGGACCTGACCAACAGCATCACCGGCACTTCGGGCGGTAACTACGAGAAGCTGGACACTGCGGGCAACCCAGTGACCACCGTCACCGACGGTCCGGGCACCGATGACACCACCGGCCTGAAGCTGACTGCTACCGGCTCGGTCGCTGAAGGCGGCGAAATCGTCTACACCGCGACGCTGACCAACCCAGCCGGCACCGAAATGAAGGTCACCCTGAGCAACGGTGAAGTCATCACCATCGCCAAGGGCCAGACCGAAGGCAGCATCACTGTTCCGGCTCCGGAAGACGACGTGTACGTCGACGCAGGGGAAGTCAGCGTGACTGTCGCGGGCACCACCGGCGGCGACTTCGAGAAACTGGATGTGGATAACACTCCAGCCGTCACCGAAGTCACCGACACCATCGATACTTCGACCGTCACCCTGACCGCCACGCCAAGCGTGACTGAAGGTGGCGTGGTGACTTACACCGCTTCCGTCACTGCTCCGGTAACCGGTTCGAACCTGGTGATCACCCTGGCCAATGGTCAGCAGATCACTATTCCGGTCGGCGCAAGCTCGGGCACCGTGGACTTTGTCGCACCGAACAACGTGCACACCACCAACCCGGATCTGACCAACAGCATCACCGGCACCACCGGTGGTAACTACGAGAAGCTGGACACTGCGGGCAACCCGGTGACCACCGTTACTGACGGTCCAGGTACTGACGACACTACCGGCCTGAAGCTGACTGCTACCGGCTCGGTCGCTGAAGGCGGCGAGATCGTCTACACCGCCACCCTGACCAATCCAGCGGGCACCGAGATGAAGGTGACCCTGAGCAACGGTGAAGTCATCACCATCGCCAAGGGCCAGACCGAGGGCAGCATCACCCTGCCAGCGCCTTCGGACGACGTGTACATCGATGCCGGTGAAGTCAGCGTGACCATCGCCGGCACCACCGGTGGCGACTTCGAAAAAGTCGAAGTCGACCCGGCGGCTGCCGTGACTGAAGTCACCGACACCATCGACACCAGCACCGTTACGTTGACCGCTACTCCAAGCGTGACCGAAGGCGGCGTGGTGACTTACACCGCTTCGGTTACTGCTCCGGTTACCGGTTCGAACCTGGTGATCACCCTGGCCAATGGTCAGCAGATCACTATTCCGGTCGGCGCAAGCTCGGGCACCGTGGAATTTGTCGCACCTACCAACGTGCACAACAC
>NZ_UIDD01000012.1:2500-580958 GCF_900497695.1 Pseudomonas wadenswilerensis
CTCTTCTTTATAGATGCGCATCTCGGGAGTCACACGGTCGAACAGAGTGCCGCCGACAAAGTAACCGTCTTCGTTACCGGCAACCCGGTAGCCACGACCGTCGACCACCAGTTGCGCACCGGCAGCCACGCCATCGTCGATGTAGCCCACCACCTTGTCACGGGCTGCCGCGGTAACCAGCGGGCCCATGTCCAGGCCACAGGAAGTGCCGGCACCAATCTTCAGCGCCTTGATCTGCGGCTCGAGCTTGGCGATCAGCGCATCGGCCACCTGGTCGCCAACGCACACGGCCACGGAGATCGCCATGCAACGCTCACCGCAAGAACCGTAGGCTGCACCCATCAGCGCGCTGACGGCATTGTCCAGATCGGCATCAGGCATCAGCACCGCATGGTTCTTCGCCCCGCCCAGCGCCTGGACGCGCTTGCCGCGCTTGGTGCCTTCGGCATAGATGTATTCGGCGATCGGCGTCGAGCCGACAAAACTCAGGGCCTTGACCTCAGGGGCCTCGATCAGCGCATCAACCGCTTCCTTGTCACCGTGCACCACGTTGAGCACGCCTTTAGGCAGGCCGGCTTCGTGCAGCAGTTGGGCGATCAGCAGGGTCGAGCTCGGGTCACGCTCCGATGGCTTGAGGATGAAGCAGTTACCGCAGGCAATGGCCAGCGGATACATCCACAGCGGCACCATGGCCGGGAAGTTGAACGGCGTGATACCGGCCACCACCCCCAGCGGCTGGAAGTCGGACCAGGCATCGATGTTCGGGCCGACGTTGCGGCTGTACTCACCCTTGAGCACTTCCGGGGCGGCGCAGGCGAACTCGACGTTCTCGATACCGCGCTTGAGTTCACCGGCGGCGTCTTCCACGGTCTTGCCGTGCTCTTCGCTAATCAGTTGGGAGATACGCGCTTCGTTCTGCTCCAGCAGTTGCTTGAAGCGGAACATCACCTGGGCACGCTTGGCCGGTGGCGTGTTGCGCCAGGCCGGGAAAGCGGCCTTGGCCGAGTCGATGGCCTGCTGCACGGTTTGCTTGCTGGCCAGGGCGACCTTGTGGATAGCCTGGCCAGTGGACGGATTGAAGACATCGGCGGTGCGTACGTCGGCAGCCACCAGCTCGCCGTTGATCAGGTGTTGAACAGTGCTCATGCAGAACTCCAGAAAGAGGGTATGCCTGGGCGCGAGATCACTCGCGCCCGCTTCTTATATATAGAGGGACGATCAGTCGACCTGGTTGATGGCTTCGCCGACCGCATCGAACAGACGATCCAGTTCCTGCGGCTGGCTGTTGAAGGTCGGGCCGAACTGCAGGGTGTCGCCGCCGAAGCGCACATAGAAGCCGGCTTTCCACAGCTTCATGGCAATCTCGTACGGACGCACGATGGCATCGCCGTCACGGGCGGCAATCTGGATCGCACCGGCCAGGCCGTAGTTACGGATGTCGATGATGTTCTTCGCCCCCTTGACCCCGTGCAGCACCTTCTCGAAGTGCGGCGACAGTTCGGCGGCCGATTGCACCAGGTTTTCCTTCTCCAGCAGGTCCAGCGCGGCAATACCGGCGGCGCAGGCGACCGGGTGTGCCGAGTAGGTGTAGCCGTGGGGGAATTCCACCGCGTATTCCGGGGTCGGCTGGTTCATGAAGGTCTGGTAGATCTCGCTGCTGGCGATCACCGCGCCCATCGGGATGGCGCCGTTGGTGACCTGCTTGGCGATGCACATCAGGTCCGGGGTAACGCCGAAGGCATCGGCACCGAACATCGAGCCCATGCGGCCGAAGCCGGTAATGACTTCGTCGAAGATCAGCAGGATGTTGTGCTGGTCGCAGATTTCCCGCAGGCGTTTCAGGTAACCCTTCGGCGGCGGCAATACACCAGCGGAACCGGCCAGCGGCTCGACGATCAGCGCGGCGATGTTCGAAGCATCGTGCAGCTCGATCAGTTTGAGCATTTCATCGGCCAGGGCGATACCGCCCTCTTCCGGCATGCCCTTGGTGAAGGCATTGCCAGGCAGCAGGGTGTGCGGGATGTGATCGACGTCGAGCAACTGGCCGAACAGCTTGCGGTTGCCGTTGACGCCACCCAGGCTGGTACCGGCGATGTTCACTCCGTGATAGCCACGGGCACGGCCGATCAGCTTGGTCTTGGTGGCCTGGCCTTTCAGGCGCCAGTAGGCACGGACCATCTTGACCGCAGTGTCAGCGCACTCGGAACCGGAGTTGGTATAGAAGACGTGATTGAGGTTGCCCGGGGTCAGGTCGGTGATCTTCTCGGCCAGCTGGAACGACAGCGGGTGACCGAACTGGAAGGCCGGCGAATAATCGAGCACGCCCAACTGGCGTGATACGGCTTCCTGGATCTGCTTGCGGGTGTGACCGGCACCGCAAGTCCACAGGCCGGACAGTGCGTCATAGATCTTGCGACCCTTGTCGTCGGTCAGGTAGCTGCCTTCGGCGGCGACGATCAGCCGGGGATCGCGCTGAAAATTGCGGTTGGCGGTGTAGGGCATCCAGTGGGCGTCCAGCTTGAGCTGGCTGGCCAGACCGACAGGAGCGTTTTCAGGCAGATTCATCGGACAAGTCCTCGCAAGGCAATTGGGCAGCGACAAGTGTTGTTGCGACTAAATTGGCATGGCCGTAAGGTCTGGAAAATCCTGCTTTTCCGATCTTTGGTTTGCCTTTCGCTAAACATTTACCGCCTGGCGTCATGTTGAATGCCGGTCGACTGAGCGACTCCGAAAATTCCCTCACCAATCAATTAGTTGCGAAAAACCGCCGTGCGGCGATGTGCATTTACTTACAGCCACGATAGAGGAGTCTCACTCTATCTGTCGCAGAACCTCTCTTGTTCGAAGCCATCGCGCCTCCCAGTATTTCCTAAGACCTACAGCGCTCACGTACAGGCAACTTCTGATAGTTCCACTACAGGAGCGTATGAACGCGCCCTTCGGCCGGTCGCTGCAACAACACGCGCACCATGGACTGCCTTGCGCATGTGCTACGCCATGAACAATCACGATAAGGAAATCCTTTGAACCCTGTAATCCTGTTCTCGCCCGCGAAAATCCTCCTGCAGCACTCGGAACAAGAATGGTTGAACGTGCTGGGCAACAATTCGCTGATTTACAGCGACTTGTCAGCCAAAGCAGCGCTGGACCAGCAGTTCCCCACCCTGAGCGAGTCTTTCAGGCTTTACCCCAACTTCAATGAATCAGCGCTAGTCGAACTCGATGCCCTGGCGGCGGCGAGAGCGCTAGGCACTCACACGGTAGTTGCGCTGGCAGAAGTCGACTTGCTGCGTGTGGCGCGCATCAAGGACCGTCTCAATGGTTCGCGTACACGCTATGAGGCCATGACTCTGCTGTACCGTGACAAATTCCTCATGAAGCAGAGGCTCGCAGAGCATGGCATTCGCATCAATCCCATGGCGATGGTCGGCTCGGCGTGCGAAATCAACGATTTCATCGAGCAGTACGGCTACCCGGTGGTGGTCAAGCCTCGTGATGGACGAGGTTCGGGGGGCGTACGGGTGCTACGCGACGTCGACGGCTTGCGCGACTACCTGCAACAGCAGGACGGCACAACGCTGCACAATCTGATGGTCGAAAAGTACCTCGATGCACCGTTGCTGAACGTTAATGGGCTCTACATCAACGGCAACCCGGTGATTATTTCCCCGGTACGCTCGACGATTACCTGCCTGGACTTTCTTGACGGACAAAGCCTCGGTTTCCAGATGCTGGCCGAAAGCAATCCGCTGCATGCGCAGTGCGTGAAGCTGACCCGAAGCATCATCGAGCAGGCATTGCCAAACCTGGGCACCCTGCTGTTCCACCTTGAAGTGTTTCTCGACGGCGACGACCTCATCGTCTGCGAAATCGCCTGTCGCCTGGGAGGCTGCTGCATCAATCAGGAATTGACCGAAGCCTACGGGTTGAATCCGCGTCTGACCCTGATCGATGCCGAGCGTGGCGGCAAGTCGGCGTCGTTGAAGTCGCTGCTGCCACCGCGCCACTTGCTCGGCCAACTGAACGTACCGCCGCGCACAGGCAAGCTGATCGACTTCCCGGCATCTATCGACTTGCCCTTCATTCGCTATTACACGGTCACTGCAAAAAAGGGCACGGATTATTCCGGAATGCAAATGACCAATGGCGAAATCGTCTCGGCGATTGTCGAGGGCAACAGTGAGAAAGAAGTCAGCGACCATCTCGCCCAGTTCGACAGCTGGGTCAGGGATACCTTCGTCTGGGCGTAAGCCGGTATCCCTTTGAACAACGACATCAGGCAGCGCCCACCGGCGCTTGCCTGTAATCGGACGCCGACTGACGGATACCCCGCCAGCCGGTCTTTGTCACCTGTCATGACCTGGCAGGTCGATACCAGGCAACGGGCGTTATCGCGCCCGCAGCAAAACCACATCTAAAGGATTGGATATGGGCAAGGTAGCAGTCGTTGGGCTGGGCTATAGCGGTGCGATCATTCTGGAACGGTTGAAGCACCTGACGCCAGCACTCAGCATTGATGTGTTCGATACTGCCGGTAGTAGCGGATCGGGCCAGGCTTATCAGCAAGATATTTTGAGCAACCTGGTCAACCGCCCCGCCAATTTGATGTATCTGCGCGAGCAGGGCGACTTCAAGCAGTGGTTGCAGACCCGTGGCATGGCCCAGTCCAATGGTTATCAACCGCGCCCGGTGTTCGGCAAGTTCATCGAAGAATCAGTGCAGTCTTCGCTGCGCGAGCACTCATCGATTCAGTACTACCGTGAACATATCACCGGAATGACTTCGTCCCGGGGGCGCTATGATCTCAGCACCGCATCGGGTGAACGCCCGGGATACAAGGCCGTCGTGCTGGCAACCGGCAATGCCGAGCCGACCGACTTTTATCGGCTAAAGGGGGCCCCGGGATACATCAACAACCCCTACCCGACGACTCGCCTTGCCGAGATTCGCTCCGACAGTATCGGCGTGCTCGGCAATCAACTGTCAGCCATCGACGTCGCACTGACCCTGCTCGATGCCGACCCTGGCAATCATGTGACCATGTTGACCCGCAGCAGCAAGATTCCCAACTACAGCGAAAGCTATCAGCCGCGAGCACTCAAGGTACTGACTGAACACGCCATCAGGCATCGCCTGCGCTTTGGTGGCTCGGCATTGAAGACGGTGCGGGCGATGTTCGACGAAGAGCTGGAGGCGCAGGGCATCGACGCCACCCTCGATGACCTCATGCGCGATCACACCCAGGCCTCGGTGGCCCGCGAGGATATCTACTCGGTGTTCTCTTCGACCAACCTGATCGTGCCGATGATCTGGAACCTGCTCTCCGAGCGCGAAAGGAAGGTATTCGTCGGACGCTTCCGGGGTGCCTGGAGGCAATTGCGGGTTCCCATCCCCAAGGAAAACTGGATCAAGATTCACCAACATATGCATTCGGGACGCTTGGCTTGTCGAACCGGATTATCCGATGTCAGCGTGACACAAGGCGGCTTTATGGCACGCGGGCGTGATTTCAATTGCAGGTTCTCCAACGTGGTCAATGCCACGGGCGCTGGCGATGCGATGCAAGGTGCGCTCTACAAGAATCTGGCTGCATCCGGTATCTGTATCCAGCATCAATACGGTGGGATCGACGTGCGTTATGACGATTGTCGCGTCATCAACCACCAGGGGCCGTCTAATATCTTTGCCATTGGCGCTCCGACCACGGGTGTGTTCTATGCCGTCAGCAATATCGACGTCTTGCAGATGCAGGCTGAAACCATCTACCGCAACCTTCGTGCATTGAGCACTTGAGCCTATGAAAACCTTCGTGTGTTTGCTGATCGCTGCGTTGACTGGTACCGCCCTGCAGTACGCTGGCGTGCCCCATGGCCTGCTACTGGGCTCGATAGTGGCGACGGCAATTGTCGTCAGCAGGTTCAATGTGGCTCCCCGGCTGCGCTTCGGCCTCGGCTATGTGCAGATCGTCCTGGGCATTGCCACCGGCCTGATGTTCGAGGCCTGGGACAACCAGACAGTGGCAACCATGCTGCCGAGCCTCGGCTTGTTACTTCTGTGCCTGACAACGCAGATTGCCGTGGCTGCACTGTGGTTGCTGAAAGTCTCGGCATGGAACCTCAAGGATTCACTCCTTGCCGTCTACCCGGGCGCCTTGGCGGCGGTGTTCGATCTGCTTGAGTCTGAACGCGCATCCAGCAAGGTGATCGTTGTGCACCTGGTACGACTGCTGTCGATCACGCTGCTGGTGAGCCTGTGCATACCGGCAAGTGCCGGAGCGCACGTAAGCGCGAGCAGTCCATTGACGTTCATTACCGCGTTGACCCTGCTGTCGCTGATCGCTCTGTGCATTGTGCTTGGCCGCCTGCTGTTGAAAGTCGGTGTTCCCGCACCTTTCATGCTGACCGCGATCATCGCCTCGGGGATCTATGTGAAGCTTGGGCTGTTGCATGCTTTCCACATGCCGCAATGGAGCGTCGATGGCGCCGCGCTGATCCTCGGCGTGATGATTGGCGCCAGGTTCAGGGAGATCAGCCTGGCAGAACTTGTTCGTCACGGTCGGGCCGGACTGATGTCCGTGGGCCTGATGCTGCTGGTCGCCGCTGCCTTTGCCGGGGTCGCCGCCCGGGTGCTGGACAACGACCCTTTTGCCTTATGGCTGGCGTACATGCCCGGCGCCATCGAGACCATCGCCATCGTCGCCTTCAGCGGCGGGCTGAATGTGGTATTCATCCTGACGCATCACCTGCTGCGGATGGTCGTGCTGCACTTCGCCCCGGCCCTGCTCGTTCAGGCCCGTCGCTGGCGCGAGAATGTCTGATGAGGGTATGTTGTGAGCCTTCACTCCCCTCCAGTGCAAAGGCATCGCGTGAAACGTCCACAACCCCTGGCCCAGGTCAGCGATTTCGATATCCGCCTGTTGAAAATCTACCGCAGCGTGGTGGAGTGCGGCGGCTTTTCGGCCGCCGAGAACGTGCTGGGTATCGGCCGTTCGGCCATCAGCCAGCAGATGAGCGACCTCGAGCAGCGCCTGGGCCTGCGCCTGTGCCAGCGCGGGCGCGCCGGTTTTTCGCTGACCGAGGAAGGCCGCGAGGTGTATCAGTCGGCGTTGCAATTGCTTAGCGCTCTGGAAAGCTTTCGCACCGAGGTCAACGGCCTGCACCAGCATTTGCGCGGCGAACTGAACATCGGCCTGACCGACAACCTGGTGACCCTGCCGCACATGCGCATTACCCATGCCCTGGCGCAGCTCAAGGACCGCGGCCCGGACGTGCGCATCCAGATCCGCATGATTGCCCCCAGCCAGGTCGAACAGGGCGTGCTCGATGGCAGCCTGCATGTTGGCGTGGTTCCGCAAACCAGCCCGCTATCGGGCCTTGAGTACCAGCCGCTGTACAGCGAACGTTCGCTGCTCTACTGCGCGGTCGGCCACCCGCTGTTCTACGCCGACGACCGGCAATTGGACGACGAGCGTCTCAACAGCCAGGACGCCATTGCCCCGACTTTCCGCCTACCCGCGGACATCCAGGCCCATTACCAGGCGCTGAACTGCACCGCCAGCGCCTCGGACCGCGAAGGCATGGCCTTCCTGATTCTGACCGGGCGCTACATTGGCTACCTGCCGGACCACTATGCATCCTTCTGGGTACAACAAGGCCGGCTGCGTGCACTCAAGCCCACCGAGCGCTTCTATGACCTGAGCCTGTGCTGGGTGACGCGCAAAGGCCGGCGCCCGCACCTGGTGCTGGAAAGCTTCCTCGAAAGCCTGGCGGCTACTCGCTGAGGACTAATGCTGGTAGGTTAGCCAGTCATAAGAGATACCCATTGCCTTGTCTGGAATCGTTCATGACCTTTGAAGTCCCTGCGCATCGCCCCCAAGCCTCGGGCAAGCCCGCCGGCCGCATTCGTCAGAAGAACGAGCAGGCCATCATCCAGGCCGCCGAGGACGAGTTCGCCCGCCACGGTTTCAAGGGCACCAGCATGAACACCATCGCCCTCAAGGCCGGGTTGCCCAAGGCCAACCTGCACTATTACTTCACCAACAAGCTCGGCCTGTATGTGGCAGTGTTGAGCAACATCATCGAGCTGTGGGACAGCACTTTCAACGCCCTGACTGTCGACGATGACCCAGCCCAGGCCTTGAGCAGCTACATCCGCACCAAGATGGAGTTTTCCCGGCGCAACCCGCAGGCATCGCGGATCTTCGCCATGGAGATCATCAGCGGCGGCCAGTGCCTGAGCGACTATTTCAGCGAAGACTACCGCGCCTGGTTCAAGGGCCGTGCCGCGGTGTTCCAGGCCTGGATCGACGCCGGCAAGATGGACCCGGTCGACCCGGTACACCTGATCTTCCTACTGTGGGGCAGTACCCAGCACTATGCCGACTTCGCCACCCAGATCTGCCAGGTCACCGGCCGCAGCCGCCTGACCAAGCAGGACATGGAAGATGCCAGCAACAATCTTATCCACATCATTCTCAAAGGCTGTGGCCTGACACCTCGCGACTGAACCTGCCTTATGCCTTTTACCCTGCTCGACACCTGCGAGTTTCGCGAAGAGATTCGCAAGAGCCGCTTCATCACCCTGGCTGCGCCAATCAGCAGCCCGGCCGAAGCCATGAACTTCATCGAAAGCCATAGCGACCTCGCCGCCACCCACAACTGCTGGGCCTGGAAGCTTGGCGGGCAATACCGCAGCAGCGACGACGGCGAACCCGGCGGCACCGCTGGGCGGCCGATCCTCGCGGCCATCGAGGCCCAGGATTGTGACCAGGTGGTGGTGCTGGTGATCCGCTGGTACGGTGGCATCCAGTTGGGCACCGGGGGCCTGGCCCGCGCTTACGGCGGTGGCGCCAACAAGTGCCTGCAGCAGGCCGAAAAACGCTTGCTGGTCAGCCGCAGCGAACTCACCTGCAGCTGCAGCTTCAGCGAACTGGCGCTGCTGAAACTGCGCGTGGCTGAAGCCGACGGCCTGGTGCTGGACGAACAATTCACCGCCAACGGCGTCGATCTGCGCCTGGCCCTGGGCGAGGAGCAGATCGAACCCCTGCAACGCCAGTTGGCCGACCTCAGCCGTGGCCGCATCCTGCTGGAACGCCCCTGAACAATTGCCCACATTCACTGTGGGCCCGGCTGTGGATAAGCTCTTAGCATTCGCCTGCGCGCCTTGATTTACCTAGCCTGCAGACGAACGATCATATTTTGATCAAGTTTTGATGACAGTGCATCAACTGACGAAAAATCAGCAAGTTATCCCCAGTTATTGGTTTCGGACCGGGCTCTGACGGGCTTATATCCACCTTGAGTGCTTGCACACAATTACTGTGGAGCAAGCTGTGGATAAGCCGTGCACCCCTGCGCCAACAGCTTGTAGGGCCACGGTTTGACTAGACTGGTTATTCTTTGATCAAAGATCGATACCCCCTTGAAAGGAGTCCCCCATGTCCATCAACAAAACCGCCCTGATCATTGGTGCCTCACGCGGCCTGGGCCTTGGCCTGGTGCAACGCCTGGTAGAAGACGGCTGGAATGTGATCGCCACCGTGCGCGACCCGGCCAGGGCTGACACCCTCAGCGCCCTGCCGCGGGTGCAGGTAGAAACCTTGGAGATGAACAGCGCCCGCCAGCTCGACGCACTACAGGAACGCCTCGGCGCGCAGACTTTCGACCTGCTGTTCGTCAACGCCGGGGTCAAGGGCCCGGAAGAACAGAACCCGGAGCAGGCCAAGCTGGCCGATGTCGGCGAGCTGTTCATGACCAACAGCGTGGCGCCGATTCGCGTGGCCCAGCGTTTCGCCCCGCAACTGCGCAAGAACACCGGGGTGATTGCCTTCATGAGCTCGGTACTGGGCAGTGTGAGTATTCCCGACGCGCCGGAACTGTGCCTGTACAAGGCCAGCAAAGCGGCGCTGAACTCGATGATCAACAGCTTCGTGGCGCAACTGGGCGAGCCGCAGCCGACCGTGCTGGCCATGCATCCGGGCTGGGTCAAGACCGACATGGGCGGTGAAGGCGCCGATATCGATGTGGCCACCAGCACCCGCGGCATGCTCGATCAGGTTCACGCCAACAGCGGCAAAGGCGGTCTGCAATTCATCAATTACAAAGGCGAAAGCCTGATCTGGTGAAACCGCGCGCGGTGGGTGTAGACTCGACACCTCGCCCACCGCGGCGGACCTGGATCAGCAGACAGGGCAACACTGAGCTGGCTAACCTGAACCCACTTTCAGAGGAGCCGGCACCATGCCTGCGACCCGTATCTGGTTGAAAAACCCCCTCGCCATCTTCACTGCCAACAGCCTCGACGCCCGTGGCGGCCTGGTCATTGAAGACGGCCGTATCCAGCAAGTACTCGGCCTTGGCCAAAGCCCGGCCAGCCCCTGTGGACAAGTCTTTGACGCCCGCGAGCATGTGGTGCTGCCCGGACTTATCAACACCCACCACCACTTCTACCAGACCCTGACCCGCGCCTGGGCGCCGGTGGTCAACCAGCCGCTGTTCCCCTGGCTGAAAACCCTGTACCCGGTATGGGCCCGGCTGACTCCGGCCAAGCTTGAGCTGGCGACCCGCGTGGCCCTGGCCGAGCTGTTGCTGTCGGGCTGCACCACCGCCGCCGACCACCATTACCTGTTCCCCGATGGCCTGGAAAACGCCATCGACGTGCAAGTCGAAGCGGTACGCAAACTGGGCATGCGCGCCATGCTCACCCGCGGTTCCATGAGCCTGGGCGAAGCCGACGGTGGCCTGCCACCGCAACAGACGGTACAGCAGGGCGAAGTGATCCTGGCCGACAGCCAGCGACTTATCCACAGCTACCACGAGCGCGGCGATGGCGCGCAAATACAGATCGCCCTGGCACCCTGCTCGCCGTTCTCGGTCACGCCGGAGATCATGCGCGCCAGCGCCGATCTGGCCGAAGAGCTGGACGTACGCCTGCACACCCACCTGGCCGAAACCCTCGATGAAGAAGACTTCTGCCTGCAGCGCTTCGGCCTGCGCACGGTCGACTACCTCGACAGCGTCGGTTGGCTCGGCCCGCGCACCTGGCTGGCCCATGGCATCCATTTCAATCCGGACGAAATCGCCCGCCTGGGCGCCGCCGGCACTGGCATCTGCCATTGCCCGAGCTCGAACATGCGCCTGGCCTCGGGCATCTGCCCAACCCTGGAACTGACCCGGGCCGGGGCACCGGTGGGCCTGGGCGTTGACGGCTCGGCCTCCAACGATGCTTCCAACATGATCCTCGAAGCGCGCCAGGCCCTGTACCTGCAGCGCCTGCGCTACGGCGCCGAAGCGATCACGCCGGAACTGGTTTTGGGCTGGGCCACCCGCGGCTCGGCGCAACTGCTGGGGCGCAGCGATATTGGCGAGCTGGCGGTGGGCAAACAGGCAGACCTGGCGCTGTTCAAGCTTGATGAGCTGCGCTTCTCCGGCAGCCACGATCCGCTTTCGGCCCTGCTGCTGTGCGGCGCCGACCGCGCTGACCGGGTCATGGTCGGTGGCCAGTGGCGCGTCGTTGATGGCCAGATCGAAGGCCTGGATGTGCAGGCGTTGATCGCCGATCACCGTCAGGCCGCCGCACAACTGATCGCGGGCTGATAGCTCAAAGGCGAGCAATGCCAACATGATGACGGTGGCGAACCGCACGAAGAGGGTCATGCCCTCGATCCCGTTGGTTTCGCCATCGTTGAAGGTTTCCCGGGGTAACCGCCTGGTCAGCTTTCTCCGCGTAGACAGCGCAACCTCTGTAGAATGGCGGCAACCGCACCTGATGAGACGCCACCACTATGTACGACTGGCTTAACGCTCTGCCCAAGGCAGAATTGCACCTGCACCTGGAAGGATCGCTGGAGCCCGAGTTGCTGTTCGCCCTGGCCGAGCGCAACAAGATCGCCCTGCCCTGGAACGACGTCGAGGCCCTGCGCAGCGCCTACGCGTTCAACAACCTGCAGGAGTTTCTCGACCTCTACTACCAGGGCGCCGATGTCCTGCGCACCGAGCAGGATTTCTACGACCTGACCTGGGCGTACCTGCAGCGTTGCAAGGCGCAGAACGTGATTCACACCGAGCCGTTCTTCGACCCGCAGACCCACACCGATCGCGGCATCCCTTTCGAGGTTGTGGTCAATGGCATCAGAGCGGCACTCAAGGATGGCCAGCAGCAACTGGGCATCAGCAGCGGCCTGATTCTCAGCTTCCTGCGCCACCTCAGTGAAGAGGAAGCACACAAGACCCTCGACCAGGCCATGCCGTTTCGTGATGCCTTCATCGCCGTCGGCCTCGACAGCTCGGAAATGGGCCATCCACCGAGCAAGTTCCAACGGGTGTTCGACCGCGCCCGCAGCGAAGGCTTCCTGACCGTCGCCCATGCTGGCGAAGAAGGCCCGCCCGAATACATCTGGGAAGCCATCGACCTGCTGAAGATCCAGCGTATCGACCACGGCGTGCGCGCTATCGAAGACGAGCGCCTGATGCAGCGGATCATCGACGAGCAGATCCCACTGACCGTCTGCCCGCTGTCCAACACCAAGCTGTGCGTGTTCGATCACATGAGCCAGCACAACATCCTCGACATGCTCGAGCGTGGCGTGAAGGTCACGGTCAACTCCGATGACCCGGCGTACTTTGGTGGTTATGTCACCGAAAACTTCCAGGCCCTGCATGAGCACCTGGGCATGACCCAGGACCAGGCGCGGCGCCTGGCGCAGAACAGCCTGGATGCGAGGCTGGTCAAACCCTGACAGTGCTGGACCTGTAGGAGCGGGCTTGCCCCGCGATCGGGGTGCTGGCTGCACTGGCCTCATCGCGGGGCAAGCCCGCTCCTACAGGTTAATCCTCAATCTCGCTCAACTCCTCCAGAGTCTTGCCCCGCGTCTCGATGCCGAACACCGCAGGGCAATGATGATTAAAATCAGTCGGTGATAACCACTGATCGGCAAGCACTCCAGACGCCGGGAGTTGTGCCAACTCCGAGTGTCACGGCATCTGCCTTCGGGCGAATTGTCAGCAACGACCTTGCCAGACACCGCAACGACGCCCGCTACGCAGGCGCCTCCGGTTCAGCCTGCCGTCTTCAACACCTGAAGCTGGGCCATGCGGTTGATATGTGACAAGCCGCTTGCACTGATTTGCAGCATGCGCGAGGTTTCACTCTCGCGAATCCAGCCAGACTGCAGGAACAACTTGAGCAAGCTGCTGCCCAGCGCTCCGCCCAGATGCGGGCGATGGTCGCTCCATTCGCTGCAGCAACGGCAACTGCTGAAACTTCGACGTTGATGCTGGGCCAAGGCCTCGATGAAAATCCCGTAAGCGGCAAACTGGGTACGGCCGTGCTGGGTTACTTCGATGTCCCGCTCGCTGCCTTCCAGCCAGCCGGCATCGAAAAAGCGCTGGTACAAATCCGCCGCCAGTTCGCCGCCCAGGTGATCGCCACACACTCTTGCCCGGCGCATGGACAGCGGGATACCCCCACCTCCCGCTCGCCGCTGTCTTCAGGGGTTTTCACCTGGACACTGGCCAGCGCTTCGACAGCCGCCCCGACCTCTGGCGCGGCCAGCCTGAAATAACGCTTGCGCCCACGCGGCTCCAGCTTCAGCAAGCCGCTGGCCGACAACCTGGCCAGATGAGCACAGGCCGAAGAAGGCGTCAGCCCAGCCAAACTGGCGAGCTCATCGGAAGGTCGCGCCATGCCATCGATCAGGGCCCATAACATTGCACTGCGTTTCGGGTCGGCCAACAAGCTGGCGATCTGGCTGATACTCGTTACTGGTTTCATATCTCAACTCCCTGCGAGATCACGTCTGATATCGATTGATTAACCATGTCGGCAGCATTTACTGCGAGGTTCCGATGCCAGAAAGGCAGGAAGCGGAAGTTATCTAGTCATCGTGTTCCTCCTGAAACACGAACATACAAAAGTTATTCAGGCTACTTGCGGTCAAGCACCTCACCGGCAGTCAGCCCGGGCCAGGGCCAGGCAATGTCTGAGTAAGAGGCAATACTTGCCGGCCTGGACATGGAAGTATCTCTCGCTGGAAATGACTGCTGGATCCATTATAAGCCGCGTAGCGCCAAGGAAATCCGGTCAATTCCCAAGGTATTGGCAACCTCAGCAACGGCGGCCTGGCGCAAGATTGAAGATACGTTTGGACATGTATACCCAAGCCCCCATGTTACATATGTTGCTAGCAATTGACGGATTATTATCAAGTTCAAACCACCCGATAAAACCTACAACAAATTTTACTGCAACCCACAAGAACTACATGCATACCATGTAGGAGTAACACGTAATAGCAATGTCTTGGGCAGTTCAACCCAGCAATTTCTCGAGCATTGCCTGACAACGCACTCGAAGCATATTTCGCAACAACTGCACGGGCTTGCCCAACTGCGCCCGATGGGTGCACATCAGGTTCAGCGGGGCCGCTTCACCGCGCAGTTGCGGCATTAGCAACTTGAGGCGTCCGGCCTGCACATCGTTGGCCACATCCAGCCAGGACTTGTAAGCGATACCGGCACCCGCCAATGCCCAGCGCCGGACCACATCGGCATCGTCACAGAAGCGATCGCCGCTCACGCTCACACCCACCTCACTGGCGCCCTCGCCAAAGCGCCAGTGGTCATGCACGCGGCTGCCAAGCTGATACAGCAGGCAATTGTGCTGGGCCAGTTGTGCCACTTCGGCCGGCGCACCGTGGCGGGCCAGATAGGCGGGTGAGGCACACAGCACCCGGCGGTTCTCCGGGCACAGCGGCAAGGCCACCAGGCTCGAGTCTTCCGGCGCGCCGTAGCGCAGGGCGATGTCGGCCGCCTGGCGAAACAGGTCGGCGTTGCGGTCGCCCAGCAGCAGGCGCACATTCAGTTGCGGGTGTTCGTACTGCAGTTCATCGAGCCAGGGCAGCAGCACATTACGGCCGAAATCGGACGGTGCCGACAACAGCAAGGTACCGCTGACCTGATCCTGACCATGGGCCAGGATCCGCCGCCCCTCCTCGAGGCTCGCCAGGGCGGAACGGGCGTGCTGCAAGAAACCCTCGCCCTCGGCAGTCAGGCGCAGGTTGCGGGTCGAGCGCGCCAGCAGGCGCACACCCAGTTGCTGCTCCAGACGTTTGAGCGATGCGCTGGCTACCGCCGGCGATAGATCAAGCAGGCGGGCGGCGGCAGACAGGCTGCCCAGCTCAGCGGCCCGTACGAACAGTTGCAGGTCGTCGATACGCACCTGATTCACCCGCCATTATCAAAATTTTATTGAAAGATTCTGTAGTTTTAACGGCTTTTAACTGCAAGTGAAAGCACCAATCATGGCCCTCATTGACGACCCTCCGAGGACTCTCCATGAAAGCCGTTGCCTATTATCACTCCCTGCCCATCACCGACGCGGCAGCCCTGCACGACATCGAACTGCCAGCCCCCGAGCCAGGCCCACGCGACCTGCTGGTGGAGGTACGGGCAATCTCGGTGAACCCGGTCGACACCAAGGTTCGCCAGAACGTGCAGCCTGAAGGTGGCGCCGCCAAGGTGCTGGGCTGGGATGTGGCCGGTGTGGTCAAGGCGGTGGGCGGCGAGGTCAGCCTGTTCCAGCCGGGCGACCAGGTTTACTACGCAGGCTCCATCGCCCGCGCTGGCGGCAACAGTGAACTGCACGTAGTAGATGAGCGGATCGTCGGGCACATGCCGAAAACCCTGGGCTTTGCCGAAGCGGCGGCACTGCCGTTGACCGCTATCACCGCCTGGGAGCTGCTGTTCGAGCGTTTGCAGATCGCCGAAGGCGAGCAAGACCTCGGCCAGAGCCTGCTGATCGTTGGCGCGGCCGGTGGAGTCGGCTCGATCCTCACTCAACTGGCGAGCAAGCTGACCGGCCTCACGGTGATTGGCAGCGCCTCGCGCCCACAAACCCAGGACTGGGTACGTGAACTGGGTGCCGATCAGGTGGTCGATCACCGCCAGCCGTTGGCCGCCGCACTCAAGGCCCAGGGCATCGACCAGGTGACTCACGTGGCCAGCCTGACCCAGACCGACCAGCACCTCGATCAACTGGTCGAAGCCCTGGCGCCGCAAGGCAAACTGGCGCTGATCGATGACCCCAAGCAGCTGGACGTCACCAAGCTCAAGCGCAAGAGCCTGTCGCTGCACTGGGAGTTCATGTACACACGCTCGCTGTTCGAAACCGCCGACATCATCGAGCAGCACAAACTGCTGAACCGGGTTGCCGAACTGATCGACAACGGCACGCTCAAGACCACCGTGGGCGAGCACTTCGGCACCATCAACGCCGCCAACCTGCGCCGCGCCCATGCCCTGCTGGAAAGCGGCGCGGCCAAGGGCAAGATCGTCCTGGAAGGCTTCTGAAATGACGCGCCCACCTCGCTTGCGGGGTGGGCGTGACCGTCAGTCCGACAACTGACCCAGGTCATTCCGCTGCCCGTGGCCGGCGCTACAATGCATCAGCCAACGCCAACCTCAGGTATGCAGATATGAATATCCAGGTCAGTGCATCAGTAAAAAAGCCCGGCTGCCCATGGCAGGTTCAGCTCGACCAGCATGTGGTGAGCTTTCGCAGCGAGGCTGAGGCCCGTGCCTTCGTCAACACCCTGCAAGCCCGGCTACAGGCGCCGCACCCGCTCAAACGCAACGGCTGAGGCTCAGCCGCCGGGTCAGCATCGCCACGCTCACCACCGCCAGGCCGCACAGGCTGATGACCATGGACATCGGCACCGCCGTGCCGTCATGCAGCACTCCCACCAGCGCTGCGGCACCGGCAGCCACACTGAACTGCAGGCAACCCAGCAGCGCTGAAGCGCTGCCGGCCCGGGCACCCTGCCCGCTCATGGCGCAGGCCGAGGCATTGGGGATGATGCAACCGAGGCTGGCGATACAGATGAACAGCGGAATCAGCAATGGCCACAGCGCCGCCGGGTGCAAGGCGCTGATCCCGAGCAGGGTCAGTCCTGCCGCCAGGTAAACCCACACTGCACGCGCCAGCAAAAAGGCCGGGCCACGCTTGGCCAGCAGCCGCGCATTGACCTGCGCCACCAGAATGAACCCCGCCGCGTTACTGCCGAACAGCCAGCCATAGTGCTCGGCTGGCACCCCATAGAGCTTGATGAACACGAACGGTGAACCGGCGATGTAGGCGAACATCCCGGCAATGGCGATGCCGCCGGTCAAGGCGTGGCCGAGAAAGATCCGGTCCTTGAACAGCCTACCGTATTGGCGCAGGGAGCCTGACAAGGGCGGGCGCGGCTGATTGGCCGGCAGGCTTTCAGGCAGGCCCAGGGCCACGGCCAGGGTGCACAGGGCACTGAACAGGGTCAGGGCAATGAAGATCGACTGCCAGCCATACAGATTGACCATCACACCACCGAGCATCGGTGCGAGGATCGGCGCCAGGCCCATGACCAGCATCAGTTGCGAGAAAACCTTGGCCGAACCCACGGCATCGCACTTGTCGCTGACGATCGCCCGCGACAGCACCATCCCGGCACAGCCACCGAGGGCCTGGACGAAGCGCGCCAGAATCAGCGCATCGAGGGTCGGGGCGAAAGCGCAGGCCAGTGACGCCACAGTGAACAGCGTCACCCCGACCAACAGCGGTATGCGCCGGCCAAAGCGGTCGGCCACCGGCCCATAGGCCAGCTGGCCAAGCGACAGGCCGAGAAAGTACGCCGCAAGGGTGGTCTGGATGTGCTTCTCGTCGGTGCCGAAGGCCAGTGCCATGGCCGGGAAACCGGGCAGGTAGAAGTCGATCGCCAGGGGCCCGAATGCACTCAAGGCGCCGAGAATCAGGATGGTTCGCAGGTTCATCGGAAATCCGTAGCAGGCTAAGCAAGTCCGCTAGTCTAACCGTCCTGCCGGGGTTTCGCTGACAGACTTACGCCTGCGCGATGAATCTTTTATCCACCGCGCAAGCGTCAGCGGTCAGACGGCTTCGGCCGCGTAACCCTCGTCGCGAATCGCCGTGAGAATATCTTCTGCCGACAATTCACTCTGCACTTTTACCTGCTTGTGAGCCAGATCGACCTCGACCACAGCCTCCTCATCCTGGGCCCGAACCGCGCGAGTGACAGCCTTGACGCAATGGCCGCAGGTCATTCCTTGAACAGTGAATACTTGCATTGCAACAGCCTCCTGTGGGGTTTGAACGCAGTTTCAAGCTTGCCATCGGGGCAAGGTCAAGTTCGTTGATTGCCTGCCGGGCTGGAAATCAGCGCGCCGCTCCGCCAAGCTGCATGCCTGACGATTGGTTTGCAGGAGTTTGAATTCATGCGCAGGGCAGCTTTGGGCCTATTCGGCCTGCTGGGAGTATTGAGCCTGGTCCCCCAGGCCAGCGCCGAGGGCAATGCCGATTACAGCATATTGACCATTTCTCGCGAGCGCCTGGAAGTGGCGACCTCGTGCGAGATCGGCGTGTACCTGGATAACCAGCTTTCGGCGCGGCTGTTTCAGGAGCAGTCGACCTCGTTCAACCTGCCGCCGGGCCAGGTCGCGGTGCGTCTGCGCCTGTTGCCGGCACAGATGCCGGGCTGCCAGAACGGCCTGGAGAACCAGCGCAGCCAGCAACTGACATTGAGGGCCGGCGAGATCAATAAATACCGCATTGCCGTGGATCAGAATGGCCTCAAGCTGATCAGGGCCGGCCTGGGCTATTGACCTTCCCCGCATGGCAAGGTTGATGCTTGAGGCCTGTCCAAGGAGGAGTGCCCCATGTCCGCATCTACCACGTTCGACCTGCCGATTGCCGGCATGACCTGCGCCAGCTGTGCTGGCCGGGTCGAGCGCGCCCTGCGCAAGGTCGTTGGTGCCGAACAGGTCAGTGTCAACCTGGCCACCGAACAGGCCCGGGTCCAGGCCCCGGCCGACAGCCTGCCAGCGCTGGTCGAAGCCGTTGAGCAAGCCGGCTACAGCGTGCCATCCCAGACCCTCGAGCTGCAGATCGGCGGCATGACCTGCGCCTCCTGCGCCGGGCGCGTCGAACGCGCCCTGGCCAAGGTTCCGGGCGTGCAGCAGGTAACCGTCAACCTGGCCAACGAACGCGCGCACTTGCAGCTGTTTGGCCAGGTCGACAGCAGCGTGCTGATCGATGCCGTCAGTCATGCCGGCTACTCGGCAAGCCTGCCGCAAAGTGCCAAAGTCAACCAGGCCGATGCCGAACGCCGCCTGCGCAAGGAGCGCTGGTCGGTGGCCCTGGCGGTGCTGCTGGCCTTGCCGCTGGTGCTGCCGATGCTGCTGCAGCCCTTTGGCATCCACTGGATGCTGCCGGCCTGGGCGCAGTTTGTCCTGGCCACCCCGGTGCAGTTCATTCTCGGTGCGCGTTTTTATGTCGCTGCGTGGAAAGCCGTACGCGCCGGCGCCGGCAACATGGACCTGCTGGTGGCCATCGGCACCAGCGCCGGCTACGGCCTGAGTCTCTACGAATGGGCCACGGCCACGGACGGCATCATGCCGCACCTGTACTTCGAAGCCTCGGCCGTGGTGATTGCCCTGATCCTGCTCGGCAAATACCTGGAAAGCCGTGCCAAACGCCAGACCGCCAGTGCCATCCGGGCGCTGGAAGCCTTGCGCCCGGAACGCGCGCTGTTGCTGGTCGACGGCCAGGAGCGCGATGTCGCCATCAGCGAACTGCGCCTGCATGACCTGGTGCTGGTCAAGCCTGGCGAGCGCTTCCCGGTTGACGGTGAAGTGATCGAAGGCCAGAGCCACGCCGACGAAGCCTTGATCAGCGGCGAAAGCCTGCCGGTGCCGAAACAGCCTGGCGACAAGGTCACCGGCGGCGCGATCAACGGTGAAGGCCGTCTGTTGGTACGCACCCTGGCGCTGGGCACGGAAACCGTGCTGGCACGGATCATCCGCCTGGTCGAAGACGCCCAGGCCGCCAAGGCGCCGATCCAGAAACTGGTTGACCGGGTCAGTCAGGTGTTCGTCCCGGCCGTACTGGTGCTGGCGCTGCTGACCCTGGTCGGCTGGCTGCTCACCGGCGCGCCAATGGAATACGCGCTGATCAATGCCGTAGCCGTGCTGGTGATCGCCTGCCCGTGCGCCCTGGGCCTGGCCACACCGACAGCGATCATGGCCGGCACCGGCGTCGCCGCCCGCCACGGCATCCTGATCAAGGACGCCGAAGCCCTGGAGCGCGCCCATGCGGTCAACCGCGTGGTGTTCGACAAGACCGGTACCCTGACCTCCGGCAGCCCGCGCATTGTCCACAGCCGTGCGGTAGTGGGTGACCAGGCGCAGTTGCTGCAACTGGCCGGCGCCCTGCAGCGCGGCAGCGAGCACCCGCTGGCCAAGGCGGTGCTGGATGCCTGTGAAGAACAGGGCCTGGCGGTGGCCGACATCAACAACAGCCAGTCGCTGACCGGCCGCGGTATCGCCGGCAGCCTCGATGGCCGCGAGCTGGCCCTGGGCAACCGGCGCCTGCTGGATGAAAGTGGCCTGCAAGCGGGCGAGCTGGCCAGCAGCGCCCAGGCCTGGGAAGCCGAAGGCCGTACCCTGTCGTGGTTGATCGAGCGCAGCCCGCAGGCGCGGGTGCTGGGCCTGTTCGCCTTCGGTGACAGCCTCAAGACCGGTGCCGGGCAAGCAGTGCGGCAACTGGCCGGGCAAGGCATCAGCAGCCACCTGCTGACCGGCGACAACCGCGGCAGCGCCAAGGTGGTGGCCGAAGCTCTGGGCATCACTGACGTGCACGCCGAAGTGCTGCCTGCCGACAAGGCCGCAACCGTCGCCGTGCTCAAGCAGTCCGGCGTGGTGGCCATGGTCGGTGACGGCATCAACGATGCCCCGGCGCTGGCCGCTGCGGACATCGGCATCGCCATGGGCGGCGGCACCGACGTGGCCATGCAGGCGGCGGGGATCACCCTGATGCGCGGCGATCCGCGCCTGGTGCCGGCAGCCCTGGAGATCAGCCGCAAGACCTACGCCAAGATCCGCCAGAACCTGTTCTGGGCGTTTATCTACAACCTGATCGGTATTCCCCTGGCCGCCTTCGGCATGCTCAACCCGGTGCTGGCCGGCGCAGCCATGGCCCTGTCGAGCGTCAGTGTGGTCAGCAACGCGTTGTTGCTGAAAACCTGGAAACCCGCCACCCCGCCTGAGGACGATGCCCAATGAATATCGGCCAAGCCGCCCGCCGCTCAGGCTTGAGCGCAAAGATGATCCGCTACTACGAGTCGATCGGCCTGCTCAAGCCGGCCCTGCGCAGCGACAGCGGCTATCGCCTGTACCAGCAGGAAGACCTGCACCAGCTGGCCTTCATCAAGCGCTCGCGGGACCTGGGGTTTTCCCTGGAAGAAGTCGCCCGCCTGCTGACCCTGTGGCAGGACCGTCAGCGCGCCAGTGCCGACGTCAAGGCCCTGGCCAGCCAGCACATTGACGACCTCAACCGGCGCATCGAAGAGTTGGTGAGCTTGCGTGACACCTTGAGCGAGCTGGTTGCCCACTGCCAGGGCGACGACCGTCCGGACTGCCCGATCCTCAAGGACCTGGCAGCCGGCGGCAGTTGCTGTCAGTAACGGCGCTTACTGAAGCCAGGGCGGCGCCGGTTCTTCGTCCTTGACCGCCCCCCGTTCGGCGTCGGCCCTGGCCGCGCGCCGGCGGGCGTCATCGATGCGCGCCGCGTCGATTTCGCGCATCACCCCATCAACATCGGCGCTGTGCTCGTCGTCGGCGAACACACCGGTCAGCGGGCTTTCCGGGAGCAAATCGCCGGCCTGGTACAAGGCCCACATCTCGCGGGCGTAGCGGGTCTGCTTGAGCTCCGGGGCAAAGCGCCCGAAGTACGCGGCCATGTTGCCGACATCGCGTTCGAGCATGCTGAACGCGTGGTTGTTGCCGGCGGCGTCCACCGCTTGCGGCAGGTCGATGATCACCGGCCCGTCAGGCCCGAGCAGCACGTTGAACTCCGAGAGGTCGCCATGGACCAGGCCGGTGCAGAGCATCAGCACGATCTGGCGAATCACGAAGGCGTGGTAGTCCCGGGCCTGCTCAGGCTCCAGGTGCACGTCGTTCAGACGCGGCGCAGCATCACCGTGCTCGTCGGCCACCAGCTCCATGAGC
Source organism: Pseudomonas wadenswilerensis (assembly GCF_900497695.1). Lineage (GTDB taxonomy): Bacteria > Pseudomonadota > Gammaproteobacteria > Pseudomonadales > Pseudomonadaceae > Aquipseudomonas > Aquipseudomonas wadenswilerensis. Next base: position 24,550 of record NZ_UIDD01000012.1, read on the forward strand.
AGCACGCCATCGAGAAAATCATAAGGCTTGGGCACCCGCACACCGGCATTGGCCAGGCGAAACAGCGCCGCCACTTCGGCGTTCTGCCAGGCGTCTTCGGCCTCCTTGCGGCCGAACTTTGAGCCCTTGGCCATGGCCCGGGCCTGGCGGCTGTTGCGCACCTTGCGGCCTTCCTGGTACTCGGCGGCCTGGCGGAAACTGCGCTTGTTGGCTTCTTTATAGACCTTGGCGCACCGTAGCTCCCGACCGCAGCGGACCACATACACCGCAGCCTCCTTGCCACTCATCAGCGGTCGCAGTACTTCGTCGACCAGTCCATCTTCAACCAGCGGTTCAATGCGTTTTGGAGTCTTCATCGGTTTCTGTCGGGGGTCCTGTCTGGCCAAACACGTGATTGTTATAGGTCACAGGTCTTGGAACCTGCTTGTCGCTGAATCAAGACCGCACTGCGTTGTAACGGCAATCTGCCTGACTTGCCATTCTTTTTCTGCCCGAGCGCGACCAATCGGTCACAAAAATCGCCAAACACCAATAAATACGGGGTTAATTACGCAAGTAACACTTTATTTCCAGCGCCCATGGCCGATGTAGTCTGCAGCAGCCTCGTACGTTTACAAGAAAAATACTGGAGCGCGGATGAACATAAAACAAAAACTGACCTGGGCCTTCGCCGTGATCGCCGGTTTGCCGGTGATCCTGGTCGCCACCCTGGTGGTCCTCAACCTGCGCAGTGAAGCCCGCGAAGGCTTCGTCGACGGCAGCAGCCGCGAGATCCGCCAGGTGGCCAACGCCATGCAACTGTTCTTCGAAGGCATCAGCCAGAACGTCGACTACCTGGCCGCCCAGCCGCTGGTCAGCGCTACCGGCAACGACGTGAAAAAGTACCTGGGCGCAGATGCTCCACAAATTGCCCTGGGCGAACAGGACAAGAAACTCTACGACTTCTTCGCCAGCCTCGCCGCCAGCCATCCCGCTTACTCCTACGTGTCCTACGGCCTGAGCGACGGCGGTTACGCCTTCTGGCCGGGCGACGCGAAAATGGCCAACTACGACCCGCGCCAACGCCCCTGGTACCAGGCGGCCATGGCCAACCCGGGCAAGACCCTGCGCACCGACGCCTATTACTGGGCGGGCGATGACGCGGTGCTGGTCAGCACCGTGCGCGCCGTGCCCAACCAGCTCGGCAACCCCGGTGGCGTGGTCAACATCGACGTGTCGCTCAAGCAGCTGACCGAGATCGTCAAGCAGATCAAGCTCGGCGAAAGCGGCTACCTGATGCTGCTTGAAGACAACGGCAGCGTGCTGGTCGACCCGCGCGATCCGGCGCACAACTTCAAGCCGCTGGGCAGCCTCGGCGAGGGCTATGCGCAACTGGCCAAGGCCGGCAAGGGCCTGGTCGAGGTCGAGCTGGATGGCGAACGCTACATGGCCAACGTCTGGCCCTCGGAGCAACTGGGCTGGAACTTCATCGGCCTGATCCGTCATGACGAAGTGATGCACACTGCCACCCAGCTGACCTGGCTGGTCGCCGCCCTCGCCATCGTGCTGGCGGCGGTATTTGCCCTGGTCGGTGCCACCTTTGCCAAGCTCATCGTGCGCCCGATCCACAGCGTTACCAGCGGCCTGGAAGGCATCGCTCAGGGTGAAGGCGACCTGACCCGCAGCCTGGAAGTACGCGGACGTGACGAAACCGCGCAACTGGCCAGCTGGTTCAACCAGTTCCTCGCGGCGATCCGCAACCTGATCCAGAGCATCGGCCAGGCGGCGAACAAGATCCTCGCCACCTCCAGCAGCTCGACCCAGGTCTCCAATGACATGGCCGAAGCCGCCGGGCGCCAGCGTGAAGCGGTGGACATGGTGTCGACCGCCTTTCACGAAATGGTCGCCACCGCCAACGAAGTCGCGCGCTCCTGCAGCCAGGCCGCCGACTCGGCCGACAGTGGCCAGCAACAGGCCCGCGAAGGCCAGCAGCAGATCGATGCGGCAGTGCAGAGCGTCGATCGCCTGAGCCAGGAGATCGAACAGTCGGCGCAGTCGATGCAGCAACTCGAACGCGATAGCAATGCGATCCAGTCGATCCTCGGCACCATCCGCTCGATTGCCGAGCAGACCAACCTGCTGGCCCTCAATGCGGCCATCGAAGCCGCCCGCGCCGGTGAGCAGGGCCGTGGTTTTGCCGTGGTCGCCGACGAGGTGCGGGCCCTGGCCAAGCGCACCGCCGACTCAACGGCCGAGATCGACAACCTGCTCGGCAACCTGGCCAACCGCACCAGTGAAGTGGCCCAGCAGATGCACGCGAGCCTGGAAGTGTCGCAACAGTCGGTCAGCCGCATCGGCCTGGCGCGCAGCAGTTTCGGGCAAATTCGCGAGTCGGTGGACATCATCCGCGACATGAACACCCAGATCGCCACCGCCGCCGAAGAACAGCACCAGGTGGCCGAAGACATCAACCGCCATATCAGCCAGATCCACGGCGATGCGCAGCTGGTGGCCGAGCTGGCCAACTCGGCGCGGCAGGACTCGCAGAGCCTGGCCGGTTTGTCCAATGAACTGGATGCGCTGGTACGGCGCTTCCGTACCTGACGGCTACAGGCGCAGCTCGCCCGGGGTGAAGCCGAACAGGCCCTTGAAGGCAGCGATGTAGGCCGAAGAGGCGTCGTAAGCGCAGCCATCGACCACCCGTTCCAACTGATCGTCTGCTCGATCATGGCCGAGCACTACGCCAACCGCCCGGCCCCGGTGGCCAGCCAGTCGGTACGGGTCAACGCTCGATGATCGCCGTCACGCCCTGACCGCCAGCGGCGCAAATCGAGACCAGGCCACGGCCCTTGCCGGCGGTGGCCAGCAACTTGGCCATGTTGGCCAGAATGCGCCCCCCGGTGGCCGCGAAGGGATGCCCGGCGGCCAGTGAGCTGCCCTTGACGTTGAGCTTGCTGCGGTCGATTGCACCCAGTGGCGCGGCCAGGCCCAGGCGGGTTTTGCAGTACTCGGGGTCTTCCCAGGCCTTGAGGGTGCACAGCACTTGCGCGGCGAAGGCCTCGTGGATTTCGTAGTAATCGAAGTCCTGCAGGGTCAGGCCATTGCGCGCCAACAAGCGCGGCACGGCGTAGGCCGGGGCCATCAACAACCCTTCGTGACCTTTGACGAAATCCACCGCGGCGGTCTCGCCATCGACCAGATAGGCCAGCACCGGCAAGCCACGCTCACGGGCCCAGTCTTCGCTGCCCAGCAGCACCACCGAGGCGCCATCGGTCAACGGCGTGGAATTACCTGCGGTCAGCGTGCCCTGCCCGCTGCGGTCGAACACCGGCTTGAGGCTGGCGAGTTTCTCCAGGGTCAGGTCCGGGCGCAGGTTGTTGTCGCGGGTCAGCCCCAGGAAGGGAGTAAGCAGATCGTCATGCCAGCCGTCGGCAAAGGCAGCGGCCATGTTCTGGTGGCTGCGCAGGGCCAGCTCATCCTGCTCCTGGCGTGGGATCTGCCAGGTCTTGGCCATCTGCTCGCAATGCTCGCCCATGGACAGGCCGGTGCGCGGCTCGCCGTTGCGCGGCAACTCGGGTTTGAGGTGACCGGGGCGCAGTTTGAGGAAGGCCTTGAGCTTGTCGACGGTAGTCTTGCCACGGTTGGCCTGGAGCAGGATCCGGCGCAAGCCTTCGCTCACCGCGATCGGCGCATCGGAGGTGGTATCAACGCCACCGGCAATGCCGCAGTCGATCTGCCCCAAGGCGATTTTGTTGGCTACCAGCAATGCCGTTTCCAACCCGGTGCCACAGGCCTGCTGCAGATCGTAAGCCGGCGTTTGCGCTGACAGTCGCGAGCCGAGCACGCTTTCGCGGGTCAGGTTCATGTCGCGAGAATGCTTGAGCACCGCTCCCGCCGCCACTTCGCCCAGGCGCAGGCCATGCAGGCTGTAGCGTTCGATCAGGCCCTCAAGCGCGGCAGTGAACATTGCCTGGTTGCTGGCGGTGGCGTAAGGGCCGTTGGAACGGGCGAAGGGAATGCGATTGCCGCCAATGATGGCGACCCGGCGCAGTGAGCGCATGCGTGATGTCCTCTTTTTCCCTAATGGTCCGCTACAGCGTAGGTGTTTTTTCTGCGGTCGAACGACCAATGGCCAATCATGGTCCACACTTTGAAGCTATTTCAGGGAGAACCGCACATGAGCGACCGCTATATCGACTTCGCCAACTCCGACCTTGGACGCCGCCTGGTAGGTGCCGTCGGCCTGCCCAGCCCGGCCCGCCTGGAGCGCTGGGAAGCCGGCCGTCTGCGGCCGATCGAAGGCGCGCTGCTGCTGGGTGGCGGGCCTCTGGCGAAGACCATCGAAGCCTTCGCCAAGCGCCTGACCGACGAGCTATACAGCTTTGCCAGCCCTGAACTTGAGGCCAACGAGTGGGTGGCCGGGCTCGGGCCCAAGCTCAAGGCGGTGGTGTTCGATGCCAGTGAACTGGACGATATCGACCAGCTCAAGCAACTGCGCGAGTTCTTTCAGCCGCTGCTGCGCAGCCTGGCGCCCAGCGCTCATATCGTCATCCTCGGCCGCGCCCCGGAACAGCTCGACGACCCGCTGGCGCGCGTTGCCCAGCGTGCCCTCGAAGGCTTCAGCCGCTCCCTGGCCAAGGAGCTGCGCGCCGGCGGCACCCTGCAACTGCTGTATGTGAACGAAGCGGCCGAGGACCAGCTTGAAGGCGCCCTGCGTTTCTTTCTTTCACCGAAAAGCGCGTTCATCTCCGGCCAGGTACTGCGCCTGGAGGCCTGCGGCACAGCGGTGCAGGACTGGAGCCGGCCGCTGGCGGGGCGCAAGGCACTGGTCACTGGCGCGGCCCGGGGCATCGGTGCGGCGATTGCCGAAACCCTGGCCCGCGATGGCGCCGAGGTGATCCTGCTCGATGTGCCACCGGCCAAGGCCGACCTCGAGGCCCTGGCCGCGCGTTTGGGCGGGCGCAGCCTGGCCCTGGACATCTGCGCGGCGGACGCCCCGGCGCAGTTGCTCGAAGGTCTGCCCGACGGCATCGACATCGTCGTGCACAACGCCGGCATCACCCGCGACAAGACCCTGGCCAACATGACCCCGGAGTTCTGGGACTCGGTGCTGGCGGTCAACCTCAAGGCCCCGCAATTACTGACCCAGGCACTGTTCGACAGCGGCGCCCTGCACGACAACGCGCGCATCGTGCTGCTGGCCTCGATCAGCGGCATCGCCGGCAACCGTGGCCAGGCCAACTACGCCGCCAGCAAGGCCGGGCTGATCGGCCTGGCCCAGGCCTGGGCGCCGAAGCTGGCCGAACGCGGCGCCAGCATCAACGCCGTGGCCCCCGGGTTTATCGAAACGCGCATGACCGCGGCCATCCCTTTCGCCCTGCGCGAGGCCGGGCGGCGCATGAGTTCGCTGGGCCAGGGCGGCTTGCCCCAGGATGTCGCCGAAGCGGTGGCCTGGCTGGTGCAGCCGGGCAGCGGCGCGGTCAATGGCCAGGTGCTGCGGGTCTGCGGCCAAGCCGTGATGGGGGCCTGAACATGACCCGAAAATGGATTGAGCTGGGCAACACTGCGGCGCTTTCCGGGCTGTACCTGCGCGCCGCGCGCAAACGCAAGATCAGCGGCGACAGCCTGCCCGCCACTGGCTTGCGTTGCCACCTGAACGTCGATCCGCAGCAGTTGCAGGCCTACCGCAAACTTTGTCACTTCAGCGACGACGGGCGCCTGCCGCCCACCTTCCCGCATGTCATGGCCTTCGCCCTGCAAATGCAGTTGCTGACGGCCAAGGACTTTCCCTTCCCGTTGCTGGGGCTGGTGCACCTGCACAACAGCATTCGCGTCGTGCGGCCCCTGGGCGGCATCAGTCGCCTGCGTTTCAGCGTGCATGTGGACAACCTGCAGCCCCACGAGAAAGGCGGCACCTTCGAGCTGATCACCGAAGCCGAAGACAGCCTTGGCCTGCTCTGGTCCGAGACCAGCCGCATGCTCTGCCGGGGTTTGAAACCGGCCGGCGAACCGGCCGCGGTCGAAGCGCCTGAAGCCCTGCCCTTGAGCGAACTGACCCGATGGTATGCCGACAGCGATATCGGCCGGCGCTACGCCAAGGTTTGCGGCGACTACAACCCGATCCACCTGAGCGCCGCCAGCGCCAGGCTGTTCGGTTTCCCCACCGCCATTGCCCATGGCATGTGGAGCAAGGCCATGGCCCTGGCAGCCTTGCGCGGGCATCTGCCGGTCAGTGGATATGAGATCGAGGTGGACTTCCTTAAACCGGTGCGCCTGCCCAGCGAGGTGATCCTCAATGCCAGCCCGACGGCGGCCGAGGGCCAGTTGCAACTCGACGGCCATGGCGAGCTGGTGCACATGCGCGGGGCCTGGCGGCCATTGAGCTGACAGCCCCCCTTGCGTTGCGACGGCGCCCGCCTGAAGCTATGCCGCTTGAGGAGAGCCCCGATGAACCTGCAAGAACTGACCCAACGCCTGCACCGCATCCGCGACAACAACGACTGGCGCGGCTTTCACAGCCCAAAGAACCTGGCCATGGCCGCCAGCGTCGAGATGGCCGAACTGGTGGAAATCTTCCAGTGGCTGACTGAAGACCAGTCGCGCCAGCTGCCGCCCGAGCAACTTGAGCACGCCGGGCAGGAAGTCGGCGATATCGTCCTTTACCTGTTGCTGCTGTGCAGCGAGCTGGGCCTGGACATGGAGCAGGTAGTCAAAAGCAAACTGGCCGACAGCGAAAGGCGTTTTGCCAAATGAACGACCGTCATTTCGATGAACTGGCCACCCGTTTCGCCGAGAAAATCTACGGGGGTGCCAAGGGTGCGATCCGCCTCGCGGTGCTTCAGGCCGACCTGGCCGAAGCCCTGCCCGAGCGCCCGCTGCGGGTGCTGGATATCGGCGCGGGCCTGGGCCATATGTCTCTGTGGCTGGCGCAACGCGGACATCAGGTTACCCTGGCCGAACCCGCCGCACCGATGCTCGACGGTGCCCGCGAACGCTTTGCCGAAGCCGGCCAACAGGCCACTTTCATTCAGGCCCCCTGGCAGGACCTGCTCGGCCAGCTGACTGAACCCTATGACCTGGTACTGTGCCATGCGGTGCTGGAATGGTTGGCCGAACCCGAGGCCATCCTGCCGGTGCTGCATCAACTGACCCGTGCCGATGGCTGGCTGTCGCTGGCGTTCTACAACCGCGACGCGCTGGTGTACCGCAACCTGCTCAAGGGCCATTTCCGCAAACTGCGCAGCAATGAACTGGCCGGTGAAAAGCAGAGCCTGACCCCGCAAAAACCACTTGATCCACGCACGCTCAAGGCGCAACTTGAAGACTTGTGGAAGGTCGAAAGTGAAAGTGGTGTACGGGTTTTCCACGACTACATGCCCCGCGACTTCCAGGCCAAGGCCGAACTGCTCGACCTGCTGGAGATGGAGTTGGCGCATCGTCGTCATCCGGCTTTCGCCGGGCTGGGCCGCTACCTGCACTGGATCTGTCGACCGCGCTGAACCGCGCCCGCCGGGAGGGTGACATGCCGTACCGTTTGACCCTGGGCCTGCTGTGCCTGGCCCTCGCCGCCTGCCAGGGCAGCAACCCCTACGTCGCCAGTTCCCGGCCATTGCCGCCGGCGCCGGCACACGCGGCCAACACCTTCGATGCCAGTGCCTACCCCGCCGCGCCGCGCGACTATGCCCGCTACCGCAGCTGGGCCTGGCGCGACGGCCAGTTGCCGGCTGGCAGCACCTATGCAGAACCCGCCCAGCTGGCCGATGCCGTGAGCAATGCCCTCGACCAGCGCGGCCTGCGCCCGGCACGCAACGGACAAGGCGGGGATTTGCGGGTCAGTGCCGACCTGCGCCTGGAACGGCGCCTGCGCCAGGTTCGCGAAGACTACTACCCCTATGACGCCTACCCTTATGGCGGTTACGCTGGCTACGGCAGTTACGGCCGCTACCACAACGGCTACGGGGTCTACGGCAGTGTCCCGCTGGTGCGTACCTACGAGGTCGAAGTAATGGTGGTGCGCGTTGACCTGTATGACGCCCGCGACGGCCAGCCGGTATGGAGCGCCAGCGCCGAAACCGCCAGCCAGGATTCCCAGGGCAAGCGCGCCGATGCCTTGCGTGAGTCGGTGCAAAAGGCTCTGGCCAGCTATCCTCCCAGTTAAAGGCAATCGGAGAACCATCATGTTGCGCCGTCTCGCTTTACTCTCGTTAGTGCTGTTGCTCGGCGCCTGCCAGAGCGGCAACGTTACCCAGGACTTCGATGCCAGCCGTGACTTTGCCGCCTACCGCAGCTGGGTCTGGCAGGAGCCGGGGCTGCAGTACCGCCCGGACGATCCGCGGATCAAGAGCGACCTCACCGAACAACGCATCCGCCAGGCGGTGGCCGGCCAACTCGACCAGCGCGGCCTGCGCCCGGCCCCGGGCAACAGCCGCGGTGACCTCAAGGTCCAGGCCTACCTGATCGTCGAAAACCGTCAGCAACAAATCACCACCAACTACGGCGGCGGTTGGGGTGGCTACTGGGGCGGCTACTGGGGTGGGCCGATGTACAACGAAACCCGCAGCGTCGACTACAAGGTGGCAACCATCCAGGTCGACCTGTTCGATGCCCGCGATGGCAAGCTGGTGTGGCGCGGCAGTGCCGAACAGATCATGAACAATTACCCGCCAAGCCCGGAAGAACGCAACACGGCGATCCAGAACACCGTCGCCAAACTGATGGGCAACTACCCGCCACGTTGAGCCTCACCCGCCAGTCGCCATGCAGGCGACTGGCCATTATGTTGACTACACTTCTCGCACTGCTGCCCCGCGCGGCCATGGGCCGGCAAAGGAGTGCTCGTGTCTTCTCGCTTTCCAGCACGGCAACGTGGCGCTATCGGGCTGTTGGCTGCCCTGACCCTGGGCATGGCCCTGGTGTTCGTGCTGATGGTGGTTGACACCGGCAGGCTGTTCCTGGAGCAGCGCAAATTGCAGCGGGTAGCCGACATGGCGGCACTTGAGGCCGTCAATGGCAAGGGCACTTGCCTGCCGACAGGTCCCAGCGCACAGACGCTGGCAGTGCGGGCAGCGACCCGCAATGACCATGCCCCAGGCGCCAATCACAGCCTGCAGGTGGAATGTGGCAGCCTGCAGACCGGTGCCGGCAGCTTGCGCGTGTTCACTGCCGATTCCACCAAGGCCGATGCGGTCCGGGTGACGGCCGGCATTACCCTGGAGACCAGTATTGCCGCCGGTATCCGCTCGCTGGTGGCCTCCGCCACCTTTGACCCCAGCACCCGCCTCAGCGCCCAGGCAACCGCGGCCCAGCCCGGTCCGCCGCTGGCCCGCCTGAACATTCGCAGTACCTTGCTGAACATCGACTCGTCACGTTCGGCGCTGCTCAATACACTGATGAGCACATTGCTGGGCAGCCAGGTCAATTTGAGCCTGGCCCAGTGGCAGGGCTTGTTGCAGGCCGACGTCAATCTGCTCAACTACCTCGATGCCCTGGCGATCAAGACCCAGGTCAGCGCAGGCAACTACACCGAACTGCTGGGCAAGACCCTCAATGTCGGTGAAGCCCTGAAGGTCATGGCCACGGTGGCGGCGCAGAACAATCCGCTGGTGGATGTCAGCGGCCTGACCCAGCTCGGTGTGCAGGCCGGGAATGCAGGGGGCATTGTCCTGGGCGATTTGCTCGATATCCAGAATGGCGGCTCGAGTGCCGGGCTGGACGCAAAACTGCAAGCCCTGCAATTGGTCCAGGGCATGGTGCAACTGGCCAACAGCGCCCATGGTGCCGAGGTCAGCCTGCCGGTCAACCTGCTGGGCCTGGCCAATATCTCGACCCGGGTAAAAATCATCGAGCCGCCGCAGTTTTCCGCCCTGGGCAATCCGGCCAAGGCCACGGCAGACCCAAAAGATCCCGAGCAGATCTATGTTCGCACCGCCCAGACGCGCATCCTGATCAAGGTCGACCTGGGACCGCTGCTCGGAGGCATCAACCTGGGGATCATCCAGGTATTGCCCAACCCCAGCCTCGACGTGGGCTTGGCGGTCGGCAGCGCCAGCAGCCATGTCACCGGCTATAACTGCGCCTCGGCCGCCAGCAAGAGCCTGACCGTGCGCAACGAGGCAGCAGCGGTGAAAGTGCTGATCGGCACAATCAACAGCAGCAACTTCTTCTCATCGGTCAAGCCGGTCGACGCCAGCCCGCTGGTGCTGCTGAAGGTGCTGGGAATCGACATCGGCCTGGGCGCAAACTCACCGCTGTTCAGCCAGGGCGAATCTTTCACCTACCTCAAGCCACCTGAGCTCGAACAAGACTCGGCCAACCACCTGCTCAGCTCGAAGAATATCGTTGCCAGTGTGCGCAGTACCCTGCAGGGCCTGGAGCTGACCCCGCAGATCCCGCTGGTCAGCCTGTTGCTCAACACCGTTTCAGGCTTGATTGGCACTTTGCTCGGTTCGCTGCTCGACCCGATCATCAACAACCTGCTGATGCTCCTGGGTATCGACCTGAACCAGGTGGAGATTGGTGCCAACCTCAGCTGCCACAGCGGTCGCGCTCAACTGATGATCTGAGCCCGTGGCAGCTCGATGCAGAACCGCGCACCCAGCTCACCATTCTCGACGCTCAGGCAGCCGCCCATGGTGTCAACGATGCCGTAGCTCACCGACAGCCCCAGCCCGGTACCGACGCCCACCGGCTTGGTGGTGAAGAACGGCTCGAAGATGCGTTCGAGCAAACGCGGTTCGATGCCGCCGCCGTTATCCTCGACCAGTAGCCGCACCTGCCGCGCATCGCACTCAAGACCCAGGGCAATCCACGGCTGCACGTCGCGTTGCTGCTCCCGCCGGGCCAGCAGGGCATCGCGGGCGTTGACCAGCAGGTTGATCAGCACCTGCTCCAACTGATCCTGATGGCCAGTGACCTGCGCGTCGTGCTCAGGAGGCTGCACGCGCAGTTCCACACCCTTGCCGCGCAAGCCGTCAGCTAGCAACGACAACGCCCCCTCAACGGCCTGCCAGGGCGCGAACAGTTGCTGTTCGACTTCCGAGCGCCGACCGAACACGCGCATATGGTCGACCACCTTCGAGGCGCGCAGCACCTGGGCATCGATGCGTTTGAGCTTGTCTTGCAGGTAGTCGACCTGGACCTCGCCGTTTTCCAGGCGCTTGAGCGCATTGACCACGGCCATGCGCATCACGTTGAGCGGTTGGTTGATCTCGTGGGCAAGCCCGGTGGCCATTTCACCGAGGGTGGCCATTTTCGCGCTTTGCAGCAGTTGCTGCTGGGTGCGCCTGACTTGTGTGTTGTCGCGGCCCACCGCCTGGATTTCCTGTAACTGGCCATGCTCGTCGAACAACCCGCGATCGGACCACACCCACCAGGCATGCTCGCGCCCCGGTAATTGCAGGCAAATCTCTGCGTTGCTGACCGGTTGCTCTGGCGTCAGCCCGGCCAGGCGCTCGACAAAGGCCTGGCGCTGCGCCTCGGACAGCCATTGGCCAAGGTTCAAGCCAGCCAGCTGCGCGGGTGAACACTCCAGGTAATCGGCCAGCGGCTGGTTGCCGAACACCAGGCTCAGGTCGGGCCGGTAGCGACAGATCATCGCCGGGGAGTCCTCGACCAGCACCCGATAGCGTTCCTCGCTCTGACGCACTTTTTCCGCAGCGGCGGTCGCCTCGCTGACATCCAGCCAGATGCCCACCACCTCGACCGGCAGGCCCAGGTCATCACGCAGCAGACGCGCTTCATCGAGTACCCAGTGATAGCCCCCTTGATGGTCACGCAGGCGATAGCGACTGCGACTAGAGCCTTCGCGTAACAGAATGCGGGTACGCTCCAGCCACAGTGGCTGATCGTCGGGATGCAACCACTGGCCAGGTTGCAGAGGCTCGTCCGCCCGGGGCTGCCAACCGAGCAGCGGCTCCAGGCTGGCACTGAAGAATTCCGACAGCAACGCCCCCTCGTGGTAACGCTGGACGTAGATGACCGCCGGTGAACTGGCGATCAGGTTTTCCAGGCGCGCCTGGGCAGCGCTGGCCTGCAGCTGCTGCGTCTTGATATCGCTGATGTCGAGCATGAAGCCCTGCACCCGCCGGTTACCGCCGCTGCCGTGCACCTGGCCGCACACCCGGTACCAGCGCGGCTGCGCCTGGGCGTTGTGGTCGAGCAGGCGCAGGTTCAGTTGCACGGCGCAGCCCTGGCGTTGCAGGTCGCCAAAGGCCAGCTGAGTCGCTTCCCGGTCTGCCGGGTGCACGCGGCTCAGCCATTGATTGACCGTCAGCGCTGGCGGAATGCCCAGGCTCTCGGCCAGCGCCGGGTCCAGGTGCAACTGCGGCTCATCCAGACGCCACTGCCACCAGCCAGCCCCCAGTTGCAGCTGCAGGCTGTCCAGGCGCTCGCTTTGCTGATCCAGTTGATGCGCAGCCAGACGACCGAGTAGCGGCTCGACAAAAGCAGCGGCAACCAGTAATGCATCCAGCGCTTGCAGGACCTCTTGCGGCTCGACACAGATCAGCCAAGCCTGATTGACCTGCCCTTGCGCATAGGCCAGCAGATAGGTCGACAGCCCCGGCAGCAAGTCCTGCAGGCCAGGCTCAGTGGCGCTGCTGATCATACTGGCGGGCAGTTGACGATCCAGCACAGGCGCAAGCTGTTCATCACGCGGCCAGTGCAACGCGTCGCCACTGCAAGCGTAGGTTTGCCAGCCCTGATCCGTTTGCACCAGCACCCGCGCGCCCCTGGCCCGCCAGTGCCGTACCAGCCAGTTGAGCTGCTCTTCGGCCACCACCTGCAGGCGCTCGATAGTGCAGGTGCGCAAGGCGCAGGCCAGGTGCGCGGTCAGGTGCTGCTGGCGCTCGGCAGCCAGGGCTTGCTGGCGGTGCTGCAACAGGTCGCCAATGTCGAACAGTTGCAGCAACCAGCCACCGCTTTGCGCCAGCAACCAGCCGCGGGTGTGCAAGGTACGCCCGCCAGCCGCCTTGAAATCCAGTTCCAGTGGTTGGCCCTGCCAGTCTGGCGGCTCGCCTTCGAGCACCAGCAGGCTGTAGGGCTGCACGTAGTCGTGCAGACGCACGCCGGCCTGGGTCGGCAACGCCAGCACCGAGCGCAGCGGGCCTGCCAGGCGTAGCACGCGGGCGGAACCATCCAACCAGAGTTGCAGGCCCACGGCAGGCACATCGGCCGGTTGCGGCACTGGCTCCTCGGCTGGCGCGGCGCGCCCGCGCCAGCGCTCGAACAGGCTATGCCCGCCACTCACAGCTGCAGGCTCGCTTCGGCCTTGAGGCTGGCGGGCAAGCGCGGTACTTCACCGATCCCCGGCAGGTCCAGCACCGGCAACACCGAGGTCAGCTTGGCTTTGGCGTAATCGATCTTCACTGTCAGCAGCTTGCCGGAGGTGAGCGTGACACTGGCATCGCTGTTCACCTGGAAATTCAACGACGCCGGCATCCACGCCAGTTGCTCACCGAGCACGCGCTTGGCCAGCGTGTTGACGTCAGCGCTGTGGGTCGCGCTGGCGGGGTCCAGCGCCACGCAACGGCGCACCGCTTCGCTGCTGGCCTGGTTGAACGATTGCAACATCAACATTGGCAAGCCGTAGCTGACCACCCCATAGAAGGCCGCGAAAAAGATCACGAATACCGCGACGAACTCGAGGGCTGCCGCACCTTTTTGCCGCTTGCACAGGCTTGCTTGCATGATCGCGTCTACCCTGACAGTGACACCTGAAAGACAGCATAGAATCATTCACCACAAAGGGATGGCCTTTCGCCAATGCAAAGCATTGTTCTGCTGCTGTGGCTTGCCTTGTGCTCTGAACAAGATCTGCGCGAACGTCAGATCGCCAATACCCTGACCCTCGGCGCCGCGGCGTGTGCGCTGATCTACCTGTTCGTTACCGGACACACCTGGATCGGCGCCGATGCCAGTGAAGGTGGCTGGGCGCTGGCCATCGTCATGCTCCTGACCCTCCCCGGCTACATGCTCGGCCGCCTGGGCGCCGGCGACGTGAAATTGCTCGGTGCCCTGGGCCTGGCCACCGATCGCATGCACCTGCTGGGCACGTTTATCGGTGCCGGTGTAGCCGTCGTTGCCTGGCTGCTTGGCCGTCGCTGGCTGTGGTCCCTTTTAAGTCAGAAGGTTAAGAACCGCCTGAAGCAACTGAGCGAAGAGTCGTCAAAAAAACAGCCTTTCGCGCCGTTCCTGCTGGTCGGTTTTTTACTGGCTGCGGTATGGATCCATTAGTCGAATGCTGCGTGCAAATGGATGCGCCCACCTTGTACATAGCCCAAAAGTGCGACTACTTTCTAGTGTGTGCCGGATGGATCCAGGCTCAGCCTGGTTGAGGGAACATAGAGGCGAACAGCAGGGAGTTGCATGTGAACAAATCAGTCAGTGAATTAAAGGTGCTGGTGGTGGACGACCTGCCACTGATCGTCGAAGAGTTGTGCGAATTTCTCCAGAGCAGTGGATACCATTGCGTGCCCTGCCACTCCAGTACCCAGGCCATCGAACAGTTCAGTGCCGATCAGGAGATCGCGCTGGTGGTGTGTGATCTGCATATGCCCGACTACGATGGCCTGGAACTGATGCGTGCGCTCAAGGCCATTGCCGGGCCGCAGCGGCTGTTCGAAGCGATCATGCTCACCGGCCGCGCCAACAAGCAGGACGTGATCAAGGCGCTGCGCGAAGGCTTTGCCGATTACTACCAGAAACCGGTCGACCTCAGCGAGCTGCTCGAAGGCGTGCAACGCCAGGAGGCTGCCGTGCTGGAACGACGCAGAAGCTACCAGCACCTGGGTGACCTGAACCAGAAGCTGCAGTTTTTGGCCGACTCGATCGACGACCTCTACCAGGACCTGGACAAGGCCCGCGGGCTCGGCGCCCACCGCCGCGCCACCGACGTCGACCCCGAAGTGGAACCCGACAACCTGCCAACCCTGTTCAACAAGCTGTCACCGCGCCAGCTGGATGTGGCGCGGCTGGTCAGCAAGGGCAAGACCAACTACCAGATCGCCTGCGAGCTGGGCATCACCGAAAATACCGTCAAGCTCTACGTGTCCCAGGTGCTGCGCCTGACCCACATGCACAACCGCACCCAACTCGCGCTGGCGCTGTCTCCCAGCACCTCGCCCCTTCATCAACGTGTCACGGCGCACTGAGTGCAGCGCCGGTGTCAGACGCAGGCGGCTCACCAGGTTGACCTGCGCCAGGAGGTTGTCGTCGCTGCCTTCGTGCCTTGCTCCCGCTCATGAACCCAATGCCCTGCCCAAGGCGCTAAGGCCGGGACCGGCCAACACGATCAGCAAGGCCGGAAACAGAAACACCATCATCACCATCGACATCTTCCCGGACATCTTCGAAATCCGTTCCTGCATGCGTGTCAGCCGACGGTCATCGAGCAGTTGCTTGAGCGCCAACAGCGACTTCATTGCGCCACCGCCCTGGGTCAGCAATTGCTGGAGAATCACGCAGGTGTCGCTGAACTCGTCGACGCTGAGCAACTGCGCGGTTTTCTCAAGCTCCGCAGCCAAGGCCAAACCGGAGTCGACCCGCAGCAGAATCGCCCGCAACTCCTCGCTCAACACTGGCAACAGTTGTCGCGACTCCTGACTCAGGACACGCAAGGTTTGCTCCACCGCCAGGCCCGACTCGAAGAGAATCCTCAGCAAGGGTATGAAGGTCGAGACTTCGCCGGCGACCTGTTGCTGGCGACGCACAGCGGCCCGCGCCAGCAGGCGTTTGGGCAGCAGATAGCCCACGCCCATGGCGCAAAACGGCACTACCAGCCACGGTAACTGGCTATCGCGGTACAGGCTCTCCTGCAGCGCTACGCCCAACCCCAGGGCGAGGAACGGCACGCCAACCTGGCAAGCGGCAAACAGCGCCCGTTGCCGACTCCGCCGCCAGCCCATGCGGTCAAGCAGCAGACGGGTCTCACTATCCAGATTCAGCGAACGCTGGCCCAGCCGGCTGCTACCGATCTGTTGCAGCCAGTTGCCCAAGCGGTTCTCACTGCCAAGCTGGCCCTGCAGACGCCGAGCAACCAGGCGCTGGCGACGACGCTGGTGCAGCAACTGGCCTGCCAGCAAGACAAATGCGGCGAAGAACATCAGGGCACAGAGCAACCAAGCCATTTCAGATACTCCGTAACATGCGCCACAACACCAGGCAGCCCACCACTTGCAGGATAAACGCGCCGAGCAGCAGGAACTGACCGTTGCCGTCCTGCCACATAGCCAGCAAATAGTTGGGGTTGCTGATCAGGAAATAGCCGGCCATACCCACCGGCAACAGGCCCAGGACAGTCGCAGTCATGCGGGTTTCACCGGTCATGGCGCGCAGTTGACGGCTACCCTGCTCGCGCTCGCGAATCAGCTTGATCAGGTTCTCCAGCAGCTCGCTGGCGTTGCCGCCGTAGCGATGATTGATACGCAGGCCCAACGCGAACAGGCGCAGCTCATCCTGTTCATACAGTTCGGCCAGGTCGCTCATGGCATCGTCCAGGCTGACGCCCATCTGCACATTGCGCCGCACCCGCTGCAGAGCGCCATGCAAAGGATCACGCGACGCATCGATGGCCCCCAGCACGGCATCGTTCAAGGTTCGTCCGGCCTTGAGGCTGCGCACACTGTGATCGAGCAACACCGGCAACTGTTCGATCATCCGCTGCACCCGTCGACGATAGCGCCAGCCCAGGTACAACCAGATCAGCAACGGCGCAAGCAGCACCAGCCCGACGCCTGCAGCCCACCCCAGGATCCGGCCACACAGCAGCGCTGTCAGCAGGCCGATCGCCAGCCATATCAGCAGCCGGTCATTGCGCCGCTCGATACCGGCACGCTGCAACAGGCGGTCCAGCCAGTCGCGGCGACTGGGCGAAAGCGCCGAGGACTCCTGAACCTGGCCAAGACGCTGCAGGATCCGCTCCTCACCCGACTTGCGCATGCCGCTGTAGAACAAGCGCACCGATACCCCCAGCAAGGCCAGGCAGATCAAGCCAAGTACTGCGGCAATCACGGCTGCAGTTCCGAATAGTCGCGGCGCAGCTTGTCGCCGGCAGGGTTCGGCGCCTCCCGCAAGAAACCCTCGCCGTTGTGCCGATCGAGACGGAACAGGGTATTGGTGACGTACACATCATCGCGCACCCCGACTACCTCCAACACCTCGCTGACACAGCGGCGGCCATCGGCCAGACGGGTCAATTGAATGACCACATCCAGTGCGGCGCAGATCATTTGCCGCAGGGTTTTCTCGGCCACTTGGCGGCCGGTCAGGCCGACCAGGGTTTCCAGACGCAGCAAGGCGTCCTGGGCGGTGTTGGCATGTACGGTACTCATTGAGCCGTCGTGACCGGTGTTCATCGCGGTGAGCACATCGAGCACTTCGACGCCACGGATCTCGCCGAGCAGAATGCGGTCGGGGCGCATCCTCAAGGCGTTGCGGATCAGCTCGCTGGCCTTGATCTCGCCATGCCCCTCGGCATTCGGCGGACGGGTTTCCAGACGCACCACGTGAGGGTGATCGAGCTGCAGCTCGGCCACGTCTTCGATGGTCACCAGGCGCTCGCGGGGCGTAATCAACTGGCTGAGGATATTCAGCATGGTGGTCTTGCCGGTGCCGGTGCCGCCACTGACCAGGATGTTGCAGCGCCGTGCCACCGCCAACTGGATGAAGTCGAGAATGCCCTGGTCGATGGTCCGGGTGGCCAGCAGGTCGGCGCTCTTGAGCATGTCCTTGCGAAACTTGCGGATCGACAGGCACGGGCCGTCCAGCGCCACCGGCGGAATGATCGCATTGACCCGGCTGCCGTCGGGCATGCGCGCATCGACCATGGGTGACGATTCATCCAGGCGCCTGCCCAAGGGCGCGAGAATCCGTTGCATGACCCGCTCGACATGGTGGGCATCGATAAAGCGCAGATCCGTCTGCTGCAACAGGCCGGCCCGCTCGATGAACACCCGGTGCGGGCCGTTGACCAGGATTTCGGTGACGCTGGCATCGCGCAACAGCACTTCAAGCGGACCGAAGCCGGTCAGTTCGTCGACGATTTCCTCGGCCAGGCGTTCCATCTCGTAGCGCGACAGGGCCAGGTGCAATCGGGCGATATAGTCGCCGACCTGCTCCACCACGAATTGCGCCAGGGCCGGGCGCGAGCCTTCGAGCAGGTTGCGCCCGCTGTCCTCGATGGCGTCGATGATGTAACGATGCAAGGCACGCTTGAGCCCTTGCGGGTCGGCCCCCAGATTGTGCCGCGGGCCGCCGAACAGTTCGTCACCGCTCATTTATGCCCCCATAACCGATTGAGCCAGTTGGCGCTGACCACAGGGTTGCCCTCGGAGCGGCGCGCCAGCCGTTCACCGAGCGCTTTCAAATGTTGGGTGAGCTGCTCGCGCGGCGCCAGTTCGAACAAGGTCAGGCCCTGGTTCTTGGCATTCAGGCGCACCTCTGGGCTGTAGGGCAAGACCCGCAGAACCGGCAAGCCATAGCGCTTGCCCAGGGCTTCGGAGTCCGGTGCGACGCCGCGCAGGTAGCGGTCGACCAGCAGGCTGGCGTGTTCGAGCTTCATGCCCTTCTCGCGCCATTGGGTCAGTACCTCCAGGTTGCGCCGGCAATCGAGGACGTTCTGGTCGGTGTACCAGATCAGCTTGTCGCAATGGCTGACGAAGGTGCGCAGGGCTTCGCTGTCAGCCTGCCCGGTCAGGTTCACGACGATGTGCTGGAAATGCTGGCGCAAGGCGCTGAGCAGCATGTACAGCTCCGCCGCGCTGGTGCGCTCCAGCGGTTCGTCGGTCTCGGCGTAGGCCAGCAGGCGCAGGCCCGAGCTTTCACGCGTGAAGGCGCTGTCGATCAGGGTATTGTCGAGCCGGCGCAGGTGGCGCAGGGCATCGCCGAAATGAAACGAGGCTTCCAGGCCGAGCAATGCCAGGCTGTCACCACGAGGCACGCCAAGGTCCAGCAGCAACGTTTGCTGGCCGCTGGTTTGCACCACCCGCGCCATATGGGTGGTCAGCAAGGCGCCATCTGCGGTGCACTGGGCGCCATAGAGTACCGTCAGCCCCCCAAGGCTGGGGTTGCTGGTTACTGGCGGCAGGCGTTTGCTCAAGCGCCGCACCAACCCTGCGACCTCACTGGAGCGCGAGCCATAGGCGACAAAGTCCCGCGCCCCGGCACGCATGGCATTGAGCACCAACTGGTTGTCCATGCCATCGCCCAGGGCGACGATTGCCAACATCGGTTTGGCTTCCAGCACCCCCTCGATCAGTGCGCACTGATTGACCACCTGCTCACGATCCAGCCCCACGAACACCAAACTGGCAAAGGTGACATCGACCAGCGCCAGCAACTCGTCAAGGCTGCCGCTGCCGGCGCCCACCACCTGCCCCAAGGGCGCCAGCGCACCTTGCAACCACTGCAAGTCGCCATCGTTGCGGGTAATGGCAAGGAAGGTCTGGCTCAGGTTTTCACTCATAGGGATAACCCGCTGCGACGTTCGAAATCGCTGTTTTCGAGGAACACCAGCCGGCCCCGGATCGGGTCGTGCGCCATTGGCACCTGCGGCGCAGTGCACGGCAAGGCACAGAGCATCTGCTTGATTACCCGCTCGGAACGACTGCTCATTGAAGGGCATCCTTGCTTGGTCAGGGAGTGGGCTGTCTGGCTTGATTTCCGCGGATGATTTCTATGCCGCGCGACGGCGCGACGCTGGCCACCGGCTGGGCGGCTGGTGCCTGGGCAAGCTGACTGAAGCGATAGAGTTTGCGATTGGCGCTATCGACTTCCTTGCCGCCGGCTTTGGGGTCCGCCCAGTAGCGGGCCAGGCGCTTCTCTTCGGCGCTGCGTACGGCCAGGCGCAAACTGCCGGCCTGGGCGGCAAGCAACAAGCGGCTGGCCAGTGCCTCGGGAACGGCAAGCACTACCGTGCGCGTAGCCTGTGACGGTTGCTGCGGCTGGCTCTTTTCATTCACTGGCGGCTGCGCGGGCTTGCCGTCATTGGTCAGGCCCAACTGTTCGCCGACACTGAGCAGACGCAGTGCAGGCAGTATCACCTGAGCCGACGCTTGCGGGTTGCGGGTCTCTTCGCGCAGAAACAGCAAGACATCGACATAGTCGCCCGGACTCAACTGCCCGGCGACACCCACCACCTCATCCACAGCTACCGCCAGCGCGCGCTCATGGGGGTGGATCATCCGTGCCAGCGGGCCACCGGCGTCAAAGCTGCCCTGCTCCAGCCAGGTTCCAGCACTCAACGCGCGCCAACTGCTGCGCCCGAGCACTTGCTCAGGGGTCTGGAAACTGCCGGGCGGCGCCACCTGCAAGCGTTCTACCACTAGGTCGTCTGCCGTCAGCGGCACATACGCGGCAACATCGCGACGCAACACCACCACCGGCTTGCGCAGTTCGTCAGCGGCGTCTTGTGCCACTTGCTCAACGGGCGTCGGTACAGGGGCGGCAAGCGGTTCACTGGGTGAGCGGCTAAGGGCCAGGCCCCAGTAACCGGCCAGCAACGCACCGAGCAGAAAAAAGCCTGCGAGGATGATGGTAATGCGACTGCTCATGCCGGTCCTCCTTCCCCTCAGCGTTCTTTCGGCCCTTTATGTGAAATGGCCCACAGCACTGCAGTCGGAAACAACTATTTCGCTATTTGACGGTAGCGTAGCTAGGACAAAATGCCATTACCCGTCAGATTTTTTTCCGTCGCAAAACCGGCAGCACCATAAAACAACAGCTTATTGGCGCCGACATCTGGTTATAACTTTAGTATTAATCCCTTCTTACATTTGCCGAAGTATGACCCGTTGACGATGCTGTGATGGCAAAGGGGAATCATCCAATACCCCTGCCACCTGCGCCTGCGGCGCAAGGAGAAATGCCATGCCTCTTTCCCGTGTCCTCAAAAGCTGCAAAGAATTCTTCTACCGCAAGGATGGCGCCTCCGGCATTGAGTACGCGATTATCGCGGCAATGGTCGCGGTAGCGTTGACGGCGTTCATTACGCCTATTTCCACCAATGTCACTGGAGTCATGACCAAGGTTGAAAATGCGCTAAAAGCCCCACCAGCTTCGAGCAGCAGTGGTAGCAATTGACGAATGGATTCATGGGTTCACGCTAACGTACTGAACAACGCCTCCATCACAGGACTGCCTTATGCCTACCTCTTCCCCCCGTCAACAGTTGCTCCTGGTGGATGACGAAGAGGACGCCTTGCTGGAGCTTGCCGAATTGCTGGAGGGTGAGGGGTTTTGCTGTCACACGGCTACCTCGGTCAAACTCGCCCTGCAACAGCTCACCCGCCACCCGGACGTGGCCCTGGTCATCACCGACCTGCGCATGCCCGAGGAAAGCGGCATATCACTGATCAAGCGCTTGCGCGAACACACCGCGCGCCAGCACCTGCCGGTGATCGTCACCTCCGGGCATGCCGACATGGACGACGTCAGCGACCTGTTGCGCCTGCAGGTGCTGGACCTGTTCCGCAAGCCGATCTACCACACCCGCCTGCTGGAAACCCTGGACAACCTGTTCCCCAAGCCGCGGATGCAACTGGTGCAGTAGAAGCATCGCGGGTCAAGCCCGCTCCCACAAAGTAGGAACGGCCTACAGCTGAAAACTGAAACTCAAACTCACCCGCGGTTCCCGGTCAAAGCTGTCGAGGGCGACGTCCGACAGCGGCTTGGCCAGTTCCAGCGCCATGTTGTAGAAACGCCCATCACCGATGCGCAGCCCCACTGCCACTGATGACAGGTGCGCATCGCGCAGGTCCACTTCATTGAACCAGGTGCGCGCGGTATCCAGCACGCCGTAAGGTTGCAGCAGCCTCACCCAGCGACCATCCCCGTTGAAGCTGTAGTTAACCTCATACGCCAGGCCCCAGCCTTTGTCGCCCAAGGCCTGGTCGGCGGGGTAACCACGGGCGAAGCTCTGCCCGCCGAACACCACCCGCTCGCTGTCGGGCAGGCTGTCACCACTCCAGTACAAGGCCGCCGACGCCACCCCCTGCCAGTTGCCGAACAAGCGGTCGCTCTGCAACCCGGACAGGCGCAAGCGGAGGAAATCCAGGTCAAAGTCGCTGTTGGTTTTCGCCCCCAAGTAATCGAGGCCCTGATAGGCACCGCCACTGACAATCCGCAGCTGGCCGGCATCGGCCTTGCGCCACTCACCTTCAAACCCCAGGGCGCGCACATCGGTGCGATTGCTGAGCCGCAGGGGCGCACCGACCGCGCGATACACGACATCGTCATTGACCATGTAAAAGCGCGCAGCAACGTTGAGCGATTCACCGGGCGCGGCCAGTAGCACCTGGCTCAGGCCGGCCGAGAAACGGTCATTCTCGCGATGGGCCTTGAGTTGGGTGCCATCGCCGAGCAGCACCTGGGCACTGGGGTCGCTTTCGTAACGCGACGCCGACAGGTGCAGCTGGCTGCCCTGATCGTCCAGGTATTGGGAATAATCCAGGCGGAAATAGCTTTCGTGATCCTCCCCACGCGGCGCCAGGGTCGTGAAACTGAACTGTTCAGCGAGCGCCGTCTGCGCGTTGCTGCTCACGGCGAGTAACGCCTGGGGATCATCACGGGTGCCATCGGTGACGGTCAGGGTGCCGCTCAAAGGCCGACGCGTGGCCTCGACGATCAGCTGGCTGGTGCCACTGCCGGCATCTGCCGGCGACAACCGCGCCTGTACGCTGAAGCCCGGCAGGCGACTCATCAGGGCGACATAGCGCTCGAAGGTCGCGCGGGTCAGCGGCCGCTCGGCTTTGAGCCTGCCCACCAGTTTTTCCACATAGGCCGCCGCCGGGCCAACGTCGCCGTGCAGCTCGAAATTGTCGATGTAACCTTCGACCAGGACCACCCGCACCCGACCATCGGCGAAGTCCTGCGCGGGCAGATAAGCATGGGACAGCAGGTAGCCGTCCTGCTGGTAGCGCTGGGTCAGCCGCTGGGTGGCGTCGATCAGTTCGCCCAGGCTGACTTCACGGTTGATCAGGCCCTGATAGTTATCGCGCAGGTCACTCAACGGATAGATGCTGCCGCCTTCGAAACGCACCTTGCGCAAGATGATCCGACTGCCGCGCAGCAACGGCTGGGCCTGGGTGACCGGGATGGGCAGCAGAACCCCCGGGTTACTCGGCCGATAGGCATCGGCCGGCAAGTTTGGGGCGGGCAGGTTTCGTTCGATTTCGTGGCTGTCGAGAAAGCGCGGCAGGGGTTCGCTACTGGCCACGCTCGTCCAGGACAACCCAACAATCGCGACAGCCAACGCACGCATCGGACACTCCATGATCCCGAACAGTACAAGGCCGCCAGGGCGGCGGCCTCGTCAATCCAAGCGTAGGTGCTGGCCCCGGCATCGTCTAATCCGCGCTGTCACTCGTTGACCTGGAACTCGACCCGGGCGGTTTCACCGCTTTCATCCAGGGCGCTCAACTCGAAGCGCCCGGCCTGATCGAAGCTCGCCGTGAGGTTTTCCTGACCGTTGGTTTCGCCCAGCGGCGCGCCGTTGAGGAACCACCAGTGCCGACCGTTACCGCCAAGGGCCGAGACCTTGAATCGCAACGGCTCGCTGCTGGTGGCCGGACGGCGCAACTGATCGCCCTGACGCACACCGACGATGGACAACGGCGGCGCACTGGGCGGTACCTGCGGTGGGCACTGCGGATCGACCTTGGGCAAGCGCGCCTCGCGGCGTTCAACCCGCGGCAGCCAGGGTTCCAGTGGCGACGGCCACAGGGCGATTTCCCGCGCCTGCGCGCCGGCGCACGTGGCATCGACGCGCAAGCCCTGGGCGTTGACCCAGACGGTCTCGCGCAAGCCGACGCTCAAGGGTTGGTCCTGGGCCAGCAGGGTCGGCGGCGTGGTGCCATCCAGGGTCCAGGCGAAGCGCTGGCGGCGGCAGTTGGGGTCCTGGCGGGCCATGGGTTGCCCCAGCGGCCAGCAGATCGCCGCCACCCCCACGTTGGCTGGCACCGCCGCCACCGATGTGGTGATGCCGCGCTGGCTGTCGCGGTTACTCAGCACGTCATGCACCTGCAGCATCAACGGCGCCGCCGAGGCCAGGCCGAACTGCCCCGGCACCGGCGTGCCATCGGGGCGGCCGATCCAGATGCCAATCAGGTAGCGCGGCCCCACGCCGATCGACCAGGCATCACGAAAGCCATAGCTGGTGCCGGTCTTCCAGGCCAGTTGCGGCCGCTGCACCAGTTCGGCATGAGGGTCGCGATCCGGGCGTGCCTGGCCGCTGAGAATACGGCGGATGATCCAGGCACTGCCCGGCGAGAGCAGACGCCGCTCAAGCAATGGATCATCCGGTTGCAAGCGGATCGGCGCGCTCAGGCCATCGCGGGAAAACGCCGCATAACCGCCGACCAGATCCTCCAGGCGGCTACCGGCACCGCCAAGAATCAGCGACAGGTTCGGCTCGGCCAGCGGCGGC
Source organism: Pseudomonas wadenswilerensis (assembly GCF_900497695.1). Classification (GTDB taxonomy): domain Bacteria; phylum Pseudomonadota; class Gammaproteobacteria; order Pseudomonadales; family Pseudomonadaceae; genus Aquipseudomonas; species Aquipseudomonas wadenswilerensis. The sequence goes on from NZ_UIDD01000012.1 coordinate 48,947, forward strand.
AGGATCAACGGCACACCACCACTGCGCATCTGCGCGGCAAAGCGTTTCGGCCCGTAGGCCTCAAGCAGTTGCACCGCAGGCAGGTTCAATGACAGGGCCAGGGCGGAACTGGCCGCCACCGGCCCGCTGAAACCCATGGAAAAGTTGCCCGGCCGATAGTCGCCGTAACGTCGCGGGACATCCTGAAGCAAGGATTCGGAATGGATCAGACCGTCGTCCATGGCCATGCCGTAGAGGAACGGTTTGAGGGTCGAACCAGGTGAACGCAGGGCGCTGATCATGTCGACATGGCCAAAGCGGCGCTCGTCGTTGAGATCAACCGAACCCAGGTAAGCGCGCACCGCCATGTTCTGCGCCTCGACCACCAGGATCGCCGCCGAGGTACGTTCTGGCAGCCGGGCGCGCCAACCCAGCAGCAGGTCTTCCAGGCGCCGTTGCAAGGAGGCATCGAGGGTGGTGCGAATCAACGGCGGGCTGTGCGGGCGATTCAGGCGACGCGCCAACAGCGGCGCCAGCGCCGGCTCCTGACGCGGTGCCAGCAACAGCGGTTCCTCGGCGGCCTCGGCAACCCGCTGCTGCGGCCATACCTGATATTCGGCCAGGCGCTGCAGGACCTTGTCGCGCGCCGCCTGGGCGCGTTCAGGGTGACGATCCGGACGCAGGCGGCTGGGAGCCTGGGGCAACACCGCAAGCAACGCTGCTTCCGAAGGTGTCAGGTGCATCGGCGACTTGCCAAGATACGCCCAACTGGCCGCGGCGACGCCCTGCAAGGTGCCACCGAACGGCGCGCGGTTGAGGTAAATCTCGAGGATCTGCGCTTTCGACAGGTGCCACTCCAGTTGCGCGGTACGCCATAACTGGCGCAACTTGCCGGGCAGCGTACGCGAATGCGGATCGAGCAGACGCGCCACCTGCATCGACAAGGTGCTGCCACCGGACAACACCCGGCCACCGCGCAGGTTCTGCCAGGCCGCGCGCGTCAGCGCCAGCGGGTTGACCCCGGGGTGATGGTAGAACCAACGGTCCTCGTAGGTCAGCAACGCCTCCAGGTAATAGGGCGAAACCTGCTCGGCACTGACCGGGTAGCGCCACACACCATCGGCATCGGCAAAGCGCCACAGCGGCGTGCCGTCTTCGGCCAACACCACACGGGCGAGGTCATCCGCCGGCATCGGTAACGGCCAGATGCGGTCGGCGAGCCATAACAGGCCAATCAGCAGCAACGGGATGGCGAGCAGCAAGCCCAGTGGTTTTCTGATTGCGCCACGCAGGCGCGCTAAGATGTGCATCAGGCTCTCCTGGCGTAACAGCTACGCAGGGAACCGACCCGGCCAAGGCATGGCCAAAGGCTTGGCAACGGCGCATTCGCCGAATTGATCATCAGGAAGCAACTATGCATGTAGAAGGTTTTTTCGAGTGGCTCGGCCAGGCGCTGGGGGCGGTGATCCGTTTTATCGTCGACGGCCTGAGCGGGTTGTTCAACCTGCTGGCCAACGCCGGCGGCAATTTCATCGAGGGCCTGTCACGCACCCTGGGCATGGACACTTCGCTGGTCAGCATCCTCGCCCTGATCATCGGCCTGATGCTGCTGTACTCGGCGATCCGCGCCTTCATGCGCGCTTCGATCATACTCGGCATCATCTGGCTGGTGCTGGGTTTGTGGGTGCTGAGCTGGATCATTCACTGAGCAGCAGGAGCGGCGGTGCGAGGAGTCGACCTGTCCCACGATAGGGCCAGTGTGGCCCTATCGCGGGTCAAGCCCGCTCCTACAGGCGGCCCTTGACCACCAGTTCGGCAGGCGACTCGCCCACCGCGTTGTAGTTCGGCCGGTACATCGACTCGACCTGCGGTGGCGGTACCTTGTAGGTCCCCGGGGTCACCGCACGGGCCAGGTACAGCAGGTGGGTGGTGGCGTATTGGTCGATGTTCAGCGCCGCCACGTAGCGGTCATCACGAAACTCCTGATGCACGACAGCGGCGTTCTGCATCGACTCGCGCCATTCCTTCACCGCACTGCTGGCGTTCTCGAGGCTTGCCGCGCTTTGCGCCAGGTTCTGGTTTTCCAGCTCCAGGCCCGCCGGCAGCAGGTCGACCACCAGGGCGTCCGGCACCTGGGTGTTGGCGGTTACCGCCAGGTGCACCAGCACCAGGTCACCGCTCTTGAGCGCTTTGATATCCAGGGCCTGGCCATTCATGCCAAGGAACTCGCGGCGGATGGTCATGCCACTGCCGCGGGCAACCGGGGCCTGGCGCGGATAACCGGACAGGGTCAGTTGCTGGAACAGCGTCTCGCTGCCTTCATTCTGGATGGTCAGCGGTGAGGCCAGCAGCGCGCCTTCGAGTTTCATCCCCGATTGCTCGTTGTTGAATTCGCGCACCTCACCGGCGCTGTCCAGGCGTGCCGACCAGTTGCCTTCAGGCTTGCGCAGCAGGCCACGACCGGCAAGGAACAGTGCGTTGCGCTCCTGGGTCGACAGCCAGCGGTTACCCGCCATCTGGTCGGAGAGCTCGAACAGCCGTGCATCGAGCTTGTCGCTGGCCAGGTTGTTCTCAGTGAGCAGCGACAGGATCAGCGCCTGGTCACGCACTGGGCTGCCGTAGTCGCCCAGCCAGGTGTTCTCGTTGCGGGTGACGGCCAGGCCGGCCTGCAGTGCCTGTTGCGCACGCGGCTTGTCGCCCATCTTGTCGAGGGCGATGGCCAACTGCACCAACGGCAGGCCGGAACGCGCATCGCTGCGCCGCTCGAACAGGCTGCGCAGGGCACCCAGCGGCGCTTGCTGGGTACGCGCCAGCACCAGGGCCGCATAAGACTGCACGGCGAAGCGGCTGTGCTCGGCGTTCTGGCTGTAGTTGACCTCGATCAGGTTGCGCTCCTGCAGGTAACGCAGCAGTCGCTCGCTGGCCTTTTTCAGGGCCTCGGGCGGTACCGCGTAACCCTGCTCGCGGGCACGCAGGAGGAAGTCGGTGACGTAGGCGGTCAGCCAGAATTCTTCCTGGTCATCAGAGCTCCACAGGCCAAAGCTGCCGTTGTAGCGCTGCATGCCCAGCAGGTGCTCGACGCCCATCTCGATCTTGCGCTTGCGCACGTCGGCCGGCTCACCCTTGATACCCAGGCGCTTGAGCGTCGCGGCATCGGCGTACAGCGACGGATACAGGCCACTGGTGGTCTGTTCCAGGCAGCCGTACGGGTAGGCTTCGAGGGCGCGGATCTGCTCGGCCAGGTTCAGCGGCGGGCGGCTCGACAGTGCCAGTGAGGCTTCCAGGCCCGACGGCTCGAACAGCGCCAGGTCAGCTTCCGGCAGGGTCCAGGGTTGGTCTTTGAGGGCAACACGATAGTGCTGCAGCATCGCCGGGTAGGCCGGGCGAATGCCCAGGGTCCAGTCGCGGCTGAAGGCTGTGGCCGACTCGCCCGGCAGTTGCAGGCCCTGCACCTCGACCTTGACCTTGCCCTGGCCCAGGCCACCGCTGGCCTGCACCGGCACCAGCAGGGTGACGCGCTTGCCTTCGGTGAGGCTCAGGGTCTGTTCGGCGGCGCCGAGCAGGTTCAACTGGCCTTCGGTGCTCAGGCGCACGGTCAGGTTCTGCGCCTTGCCCGACAGGTTGGAAAGGTCCAGGGCCAGGGTCGTGCGGTCGCCACCGGCGAGGAAGCGCGGCGCCGAGAGCTCGGCAATCAACGGCGCGGCGACCACGGTTTTGCCTTCGGCCATGCCGTAGCGCTCGTCGGTCCAAGCCTGGGCCATCAGCCGCAGCTCACCGTTGAAGTCGGGGATATCGACCGTCGCTTCACCCTCGCCCTTGTCATTGAGGGTCACCGGGGCGCTTTGCTTGGCAACAATGGTCACCGTGGTGTTCGGGCGCTTGCCGCCCTTGGCCATGGCCGCGTCACCACCGAAGGCCAGGCTGGCCAGACGGCCCTGCCCGGCTTCGATCAACTGGCCGTAGATATCCAGTTGGTCAGCACCATAGGCCTTGCGGCCGAACATGCCGGTGAACGGGTCAGGCGTTTCGAACTCGGTGATGTTGAGGATACCCACGTCCACCGCTGCCAGCAGTACATGCACCTGCTTGGGCACGCTGCCGTCGGCGTTGCGCGCTTGCACCTTGACGGTCAGCGGCTGCTTGGGGCGCATTTTTTCCGGGGCAGTGAGGGTCACCGCCAGCTTGCGCTCGTGGCGATCGAGCGGCAGGTGCAGTACACCCACGGCGCGTTTCGGTGTGGCGTTGACCTTGCGCTCGCCCGGGCGGATCACCAGGGCACTGACATACAGGTCGTGGCGCGCCCACTTCGGATCGAGTTTGACGGCAAAACTCTTGCCTTCGGCCGGCACGTCGATTTCTTCCCACCACAGCGGACCTTCGCTGGACTCGACCATCAGGTAGCCGGTGCCTGCGGCAGGCGGGGTGACAGTGATGTTGGCAGTGGCGCCATCGCTATACGACGGTTTGTCCAGGGCCAGCTTGACCTGGTCCGGACGCACGGCGCCGCCATCGGCGTTGTCCTGGGCGCGGTAGCCGGCCCAGAAGCGCGCGCTCGACACCAGGCCGGTCTGCGGGTCTTCGACCTCGACACGGTACGGGCCCCAGTCGACCAGGAAGTTCACCCGCGCGGTGGAGCCGGCCTTGACGTTGACCGTCTCTTCGTTCTGGATCAGGAATTTCTCGTTGTAGTTGTAGCTCCAGCCGTCGCTCTGCGAGTAGTTCCAGTAGTAGTCCCGGCGCTCGCGGACCAGGCGCACCTTGAGGTTGTTGACCGCCAGCTTGTTGCCTTGGGGGTCGGCCACCAGCACTTCGAATTCCACCGGGCCTTCGTCGGCCTCCTCACCCTCGAACAGACCGCGCAAGCCAGGCAGGCGCCCGGCCGGCCAGATCGGTTGTTCCAGGCGCCGGGTGATCGGCCGGCCACCGGACTCCTGCAGGCTGGCCTGCACGGTCAGTTGCAGCGGCGAACGGGCCTCGGACCATTTGCTTTCGATGTTCAGGGTGGTTTTGCCGGCGCTGTCCAGGGTGACTTCGTCCAGCTCCAGGTCCTGGCTCAGTTCCTCCTCGGTGATCGAACCGAACTGGTAGCCCGGCAGTGCCGGCACCGCTTCACGCAACGGGCGCACATAGGCCTGGCCGCTGAGGCGATTGCCCGACGCCGGGGCGCCGTACAGGTAACGGCCATTGACCTTGATCTGCGCGGTTTGATCCGGGCTCAGCGGTTTGTCGCTGCCCTTCAGTTCCAGGGCCAGGCGCTCGGGCAGGAAGTCTTCGACAAGGAACTCGAACACCTGCTTCTTGCCGCCGAGGTCGAACAGCAACTGCCAGCGCCCGGTCGGCGCTTCGTCGGCCAGTTGCAACTGGTACTGATAGAAGCCATTGGCATCGGCCTCCCAGACGAACTTGCGGCTGATCTGTTCATCCGGGCGGCGTACTTCCACCGTCACCGGTTGCGGCTTGAGCGGACGGCCGTCCTGGTCACGCAACAGGCCGTTGAGCAACACGGTTTCACCCGGGCGATACAGGTCGCGCGGGCCGAACACGAAGAACTGCAGCGGGTTGGCCTGGGGGCCGGTGATGTCGAATTCGGCCAGGTCCAGGGCTGCGCTGTTCAGGCGCAGCATGGTGGTGTGCACGCCCTGGTGGGCCAGCAGGGTTTCGGCCTTGGGTGGCGTCGGCAACTGGGCGTGGCCGTCGCTGTCGGTCTTGGCCTGGGCCAGCACGCGGCCTTCGCCGTCGAGCAGTTCCAGTTCGACGCCGCTTAGCGCCTTGCCGCCTTCCAGGCCCTGGGTGAAGACGTCCAGGCGGTTCTGGTAACGGTGCGCCGAGACGCCGATGTCACTGAGGGTGAACAGCGTTGCCGGTTGTGTGTAGTCGTAGGTACCGGAGGCGCGCATCACCGCCATGTACACGCCTGGCTCTTGCAGCGGCTTGATCCCGGCAATCGGCAGCAGCACGGTCTCGCGGGTGTTCTTCGCCGGGTTGAGGTCGAAGCGGCCGCTGTAGACCAGATCGGTCATGTCCAGGATTTCTTTGGACGTGTAGTAGTACAAGCTGCTGTTGCGGCCCCAGGTGGCCAGGAACGGCGACAGTTTGTCCGACTTGATGCGGAAGAACTCGACATCGACCTTGTTGACGTTCAAGGCGATCACCGGCAGGCCTTCGGCCAGGCGGGTCGGCAGCAGCGAGCCACGGCTGGCGAAGCCGATGGTCGATTGCATGTCGCGGGTTTCCAGGCGGCTGATCGACTCGCCGGGCAGGCGCTTGCCGTTGACCGCGAGCAGGCCGGCGTCGATGGTCAGCACCAGCTTGCGCTGCGGCTCCAGGTGGCGCAGGCGCAACTCCATCTTGTTCGCGGAGAGCTCCCAGGCACCGTCGACCTTGCCTTTGACGGTATCGACCAGGTGCACCTTGTCGGCGAAGTTCTGCTGGTCATCCAGGGGAATCGAAAAGGTCAGGGACAGCGCGCTGGCACCATCGACCTGCACTTCCGAGACATCCACCACGCTCAGCTCGCGGCCGGCATAACGCTTGGCCAGGGTTGAGGCATCTTCCTTGGCCGGAGCGGTTTTTTCCGCTTCCGGCTGCGCTGCGGGGGCAGCTGCCGGGGCCGGGGCTGGCGCCGCGGGTTGATCCTGCGTCTGCGCTGGCGGTGTGGCCGGCGCCGAAGCCGGTTTATCCGGGGCAGACGAATCGCAGGCACTGAGCAAGGCCAGCGCGCAGGCCAGCAACAATCCTTTGTTGAGCATGGGAGTAGTAACTCTCGGGCAGCGGAATCTTAGGCGTGCACTATATATCAACCGCGCAGCAACGGTGATACGGCGAGCGGATGTGAGACGGCCTTCGCACGATTTACTAGCACAGCGGCTACAATGCCGGCTTGCCAGGAGCCTCCATGTCCCGTTTGCTGACCGACTGGCGCGACCGCCCGACCCATATCAAGGTCTGGGCGCTGGCCGCGCCGATGATACTTTCGAATATTTCCGTACCATTGGTGGCCCTGGTCGACAGCGCCGTAATCGGCCACCTGCCCCATGCCCATCAACTGGGTGCGGTGGCGGTGGGCGCCAGCCTGTACACCTTCCTGGCCTGGGTCATGGGCTTTCTGCGCATGGGTTCGACCGGTTTCGCCGCCCAGGCTGCGGGCCGTGCCGACGGTGCGGCATTACGCCAGGTGTTGCTGCAAGGCCTGCTGCTGGCGCTGCTTTTTTCCCTGTTGCTAGGCTTGCTGGCCCTGCCGTTCAGCCACCTGGCCCTGCAATTGATGCAACCGACGGCGGCGCTGGAGCAATCGACCCACGACTTCTTCCAGACTCGCCTGCTCGGGCTGCCGGCGGCGCTGGCCAGCTTCGCCCTGGTCGGCTGGTTCCTCGGCACCCAGAACGCCAAGGCGCCGCTGGCGATCCTGTTGACTACCAACCTGCTCAACATCGCCCTCAATCTGTGGTTCGTGCTCGGCCTGGACTGGGGCGTGATCGGTTCGGCCCGCGCCTCGGTGATTGCCGAATGGAGCGCCGCCCTGCTCGGCCTGGCCCTGACCCGGCCGGCCCTGCGCGCCTACCCTGGGCAGATCGCCTGGGCGCTGCTGGCGCGCTGGCAGAGCTGGCGGCCGCTGCTCAGCGTCAACCGCGACATCTTCATCCGCAGCCTGGCGCTGCAGGCGGTGTTCTTCCTGATCACCGTACAAGGCACGCGGCTGGGTGAAGCGACAGTGGCGGCCAACGCCCTGCTGCTCAATGGCCTGTTGCTCACCGCCTATGCCCTCGATGGTCTGGCCCATGCGGTCGAGGCGCTGTGCGGGCACGCCATCGGTGCCGGCGATCGCCAGGCATTAAGGCGCTCGCTCACCGTTGCCTGCGGCTGGTCGTTGCTGGCCAGTTCCGGCTTTGCCGTATTGTTTCTGTTGGGCGGACATCTGTTCATCAACATGCAGACCGACATCGCCAACGTACGCGAAACCGCCTACCAGTACCTGCCGTACCTGGCACTGCTGCCGTTGATTGCGGTGTGGAGCTATCTGCTTGATGGCTTGTTCATCGGCGCCACGCGGGCGCGGGAGATGCGCAACGGCATGCTGCTCAGCGTACTCATCGCCCTGCCGGTCGCCTATGTCGCCCGCGACCTGGGCAACCACGGCTTGTGGTTGGGGTTTCTGCTGTTCATGGCCTTGCGCGGGGTGACGCTGGGGGTGATGGGCTGGCGGTTGCAGCGGCGGGATGGGTGGTTTGTGCGGTAGTTTCTGGGTCTGCTGCGCAGCCCATCGCTGGCAAGGCCAGCTCCCACAAGAGTGCGGCACTGCACCTGTGGGAGCCGGACTTGCCGGCGATGGGGTCGACGCGCAGCCAGCGACTGCACGCGACCCGCACCACTGATCAGCTCGACAGGTACGACGAGCGGGTCAGCCCCAGACGCAGCGCGTCGAGGAACTGGGTCTTCTCACGGGCAGTGATCTTGGCGCTGGCGCACTTGTCGCGGTAATGAGTCATCAACTCCTCCGGCGACAGGTGCACATAACGCAACATGTCTTCGATGGTGTCGTGGGTCTCGATACCGGCGTGGTACACGCTGCCGTTCGGGTTCTGGTAGATGTTCACCGAGTCGGTATCACCGAACAGGTTGTGCATGTCCCCCAGGATCTCCTGGTAGGCACCCACCAGGAAGATACCCAGCAGGTAGTCTTCACCCTCGTTGATCGCGTGCACCGGCAGGCTGGTCTCGATGCTCTGCTCGTCGACGTACTGGTTGATCTTGCCATCCGAGTCGCAGGTCAGGTCCTGCAGCACGGCGCGGCGCAGCGGCTCTTCATCCAGGCGATGCAGCGGCAGGATTGGCAGCACCTGGCCGATCGCCCAGGTGTCCGGCAGGCTCTGGAACACCGAGAAGTTGCAGATGTACTTGTCGGCCAGCTTGTCGTTGAGCTCGTCCAGCACCTGGCGGTGCGAACGCTGACGGGCCTTGAGCGAGTTGTGCAGGCGCCGGCAAACGGCAAAGTAGCACTGCTCGGCCAGGGCTTTTTCGGCCAGGGTGATCTTGCCGTCGGCGTACTGGGCGGCGACATCGCTCATGTAGTGAGTGGCGCGCCAGTAGGTCTCGGTGACCATCTCGATATCGGTCGGGCCCAGCAGGTCGGCCAGCCACTGTACGGTCTCGGGCAGGTTTTCCTTGTTCTCGATCAGCGGCACTTCGTCGTTGTGCTTCTCGACATCGGTCACCTGCACCACCAACATGGCATGGTGTGCGGTCAGCGAGCGGCCGCTTTCCGAGAAGATGTGCGGATGCGGCAGGCCCTGGGCATCGCAGAACTCCTTGAGCATGCCGACCACGACACCGGCGTAGTCATCCATGTCGTAGTTGATCGAGCTGGCGTTGCGCGAGTGGGTGCCGTCGTAGTCAACGCCCAGGCCGCCGCCGACGTCGATGTGATCGACCGGCAGGTTCAGCGCGCGCAGCTCGCCGTAGTAACGGATGGCTTCCTTGAAACCGTGCTGGTAGTCGGCCAGGTTGGCGATCTGCGAGCCCATGTGGAAGTGCAGCAAGCGGATACCCTGGTCCAGGCCGGCATCGCGGAAGCGCTGCACCACCGAAATCAGTTGCGCCGCCGAAAGACCGAACTTGGACTTCTCGCCACCGGTATCGGCCCACTTGCTCGAGGCCAGCGACGACAGGCGCACGCGCAGGCCGACCTGCGGCTTGACCTTGAGCTCGGCGGCTTCTTCGATCACCAGGGCCACTTCCGACTCTTTCTCGATGACGATGAAGACGTTGTGGCCCAGCTTCTGGCCCATCAATGCCAGGCGGATGAACTCGCGGTCCTTGTAACCGTTGCAGACGATGGTGCCGCCTTTCGGCGCCAGCGCCAACACGGCCAGCAGCTCGGGCTTGGAGCCGGCTTCAAGGCCAATGGAGACGTTCTGGGTGGCGATGATGTTTTCCACCACCGCTTCTTGCTGGTTGACCTTAATCGGGTACAGCGCGGTGTACTGGCTCTGGTATTCCAGTCGCGCGATATTGGCGTCAAAAGCGCCGGTCAGCTGGCGCACGCGGTCCTGGAGGATGTCCGGGAAACGTACCAGCAATGGCAGCGACAGGCCGCTCTTGCGCAGCTCGTCGACCTGTTCGAACAGGTCGATCGGCGCACTCTCTGGCCCATTCGGGCGGACTTCGACGCGCCCGGCCTCGTTGATTGCGAAGTAACCGGCCCCCCAATGGCGAATGCCGTAAACACTGCGGCTGTCCGCAACTGTCCATTGGCTGCCATCGTCTTTGCGTGTGCGTCGTACGGACATTGAAGTCCCCTATATAGAAAGTCGAAAAACACTGGCCGGCATGGGGCGGGCGCAGTGTAAAACCTGAAAGTGACGATTATCCGTGTTCAGGGATAGACCCTTCCTACGGGAACGAGTTTAGAAAGCGAATTGCAAAAAATCGCGATGCAGTCTTCAGCCGCCGGACTTTTTCGCTTTGAAGCCCTGTTTGATCAGCTCGGCCAGTAACAGCTCGACATGATCGCCCTGGATTTCGATGACCCCGTCTTTCAACGCGCCGCCGGTTCCGCAGCGGCGCTTGAGCGTGCTGGCCAGATCCTTTAGCTGTTCCAGGGGCAGCGGCACGCCGCTGATGGTCGTCACCGTCTTGCCGCCACGGCCCTTGCTTTCGCGGCGCACGCGAGCAATGCCATCGCCTTCGGGGATGAGCGTCTGTTTGCAGATGCAGGCATCTATGGGTTTGCTGCAGTCCGGGCAATGCCGGCCTGCATCAGTGGAGAACACCAGGCCACCCAGGGCGGCGAATGATGCGGCTTTCTTGGCCACTTTTGATCCTCTACGGTGAGGATAAAAACTGGTCGACGCCCCTGGCGGGGTACCGACCGCGAAGCCCCACTCTGGCAGGGGCAGCGCAACTGCCGCATGAAGCGTGCGGCAGCCTTAAAAGGCCGCGCAGTGTAACGATAAATGTCGCGAATGCTAAGTACAAAACTGCGCCATTTTGCATGTGATTCGCGACGTCAGGCTTGACGGTCGATGTAGCGCTGCAAAGCGGCCAGTGAATCGGGGCAATATGGCTGTTGCCGGCTGTCGGCCAGGGCCTGATCGACGGGGATGAAGCGCGCCTCGCTGACCTCCTCCGGTTGCAGGCGCAAAGGCCCGTCCCAGACGGCCGAAAACACTGCACACCAGAGCCGGTTGCCGGGCTGGTCGAAGAAAAAACACTCGTGGGCGGTGAGTTCGACCCCACCCACCCCGAGCTCTTCTTCCAGTTCGCGGGCCGCCGACTCGGCAAAGCTTTCATCGGCCTGGACCATGCCACCGGCGGCGACATCCCAGTAACCCGGGTAGATCGCCTTGCTCTCGGTGCGCCGGTGCACGCACAGCTCTCCAGCGGAGTTGAACAACAGGATGTAGGTGCCGCGCCCGATCAGCCCGCGCTCGCGCAACTCAGCCCGAGGCAAGGCGCCGAGCACGCGGTCGTCTTCGTCCACCCAGGCAATCAGCTCGAGGTCGGAGGCAGCGCGGTGCGCCGCCTCCTCCTTGGAGATCGACACCGGATCAGCCCTGGGTCAGCAGTTGACGCAGGTCGATTACCGCAGCGTTGGCCCGCGAGATGTAGTTAGCCATTACCAGCGAGTGGTTGGCCCACATGCCGAAGCCACTACCGTTCAGCACCATCGGGCTCCACAGCGGTTCCTGCGAGGCTTCCAGCTCACGGATGATCTGGCGCACGCTGACCGTGGCGTTCTTCTTCGCCAGCACATCGGCGAAGTCGACCTCGATGGCGCGCAGCAGGTGCGACAGCGCCCAGGCCTGGCCGCGGGCTTCGTAGAACACGTTGTCGATCTGCAGCCACGGGGTCTCGACCACTTCTTCGTCAAGCTGCGGCACCTGGCCCGGCAGCACCGATTCGGTCTTCAGGGTGCTGTTGAGCTTGACCCGGCCGACGCTGGCCGACAGCCGCTGCGACAGCGAACCCAGGCGAGTGGCGACGTCACCCAGCCAGTTGTTGAGGTTGTCGGCGCGGGTGTAGAACAGTGCGCCCTGCTGATCCGGCGAGGACAGGCGGTTCTGGTAGCGGGTCAGCGAGTTGATGCCTTCCTGGAACTCGGATTCGCTCGACGGCAGGATCCAGCTCTTGTTGTCGAAGTTGAAGCGCGGCTCGGCCTTGGCCAGATCGGCGTCTTCGGTGGACTGCGACTGCGAGCGGGCGAAGTCCTTGCGCAGGGCGCGGCTCAGGTCACGCACCTGGACCAGCACGCCGTATTCCCAGCTGGGCATGTTGTCCATCCACAGGCCTGGCGGGAAGCGGTCGTTGGAAATGTAGCCACCGGGCTTGTTGAGCAGGGTACCGGCCACGGTCTTGAGGGTTTCGATGGTGGTGTAGCCGACAACCATCTGCTTGCCGGTCTTTTCTGCAGCCGCCTGGGCGTTCTGCTGCACCGGGAACAGGTCGGGCTCGGCGCTCCAGTACCAGCCCAGGCCCACGCACACCAGCAGGTACAGGCCGATCAGCGAGCCCAGGGCACGGCTGAACAGCAACCCGCCGAAATAACTGCGGGTAGCGGCAGTGCGCGGTTCGACCCGCTCACGCGCCTCGGCTTTGCCTGTACGGTTTTTCCAGTCCAGCATGGCGTTGTCCTTTCAGTCACGTCGGTTCAAGGGGTTCGACCGCAACCCCCGGGCTTCGTGCCAGCGCGATGGGCATTTTGTGCCGCGCGCCACCTGCCGGGGTCGGCAAGTATCGCTGCACTATAAATCAAGCACGGCGCTTCGCATAAGCGACTATTGGGTCAGCAAATGAATAAACGGACTTGTACAGTTAATTGATACAAGGCACTCGATTGCCGGGAAAGTGGTGCTAGCATAGAGCCATCACTCGACCTCAGCCTCACCCTTATAAGTAGTCAGGACATGACCGAGCCAGAAGACCCCAGTCGTGAGCGCCTCAAGCAACACTTTGCCCAGCGGGTCATCCATCAGGCCCGGCAAATCCTAGAGATCTGGCAGCGCCTGCAGCGCAGCGAGTGGTCCACTGGCGACCTGGGTGAGCTGTGCGAAGCCAACCTGCGCCTGCAACGCTATGCCGAGCGCTTCGAGCAGCCCGAGCATAGCCAGCTGGCCGAAGCCATCGGTCATGCCCTGGAGGCGGTCGAGGCCAACAGCGCGCGCCTGAGCAGCCAACTGATCAGCGAACTCAACCGGCTGATGCAGCGCCTGTCGCGCACCGGCCTGCGCCAGGGCGACCAGCTTGAGCAAGTACCGCTGCCGCCGCTGCGCAAGCCGGTGTACATCATGCTCCAGGACCACGACCGCGCCGAACGCCTGGCCCAGCAGCTGGAATTCTTCGGCTTGGGTGTACAGGCCTTGTACAGCGCCGCCGCCTTCCAGGCGACCATGAGCGAGCGACTGCCCTCGGCGATCGTCATGGACGTCGACTTCACCGGCCCCGGTGTCGGCCTGCAACTGGCCGCCCAGGCCCAGCAGGGCCTGGAACAGCGGGTGCCGTTGCTGTTTTTCAGCCTGCACGAAACCGATACCCCGACCCGCCTGGCCGCCGTGCGCGCCGGCGGCCAGGAATTTCTCACCGGCACCCTGGAGGCCTCGAGCCTGCTGGAGAAAGTCGAGCTGCTGACCAGCGTCACCCAGTACGAGCCTTTCAAAGTGCTGATCATCGACGACTCGCGGGCCCAGGCCCTGCACACCGAGCGCCTGCTCAACAGCGCCGGGATCGTCACCCGCACCCTGATCGACCCGATCCAGACCATGGCCGAGCTTGCCGACTTCCAGCCCGACCTGATCATCCTCGACATGTACATGCCCGCCTGCACCGGCACGGAGCTGGCCAAGGTGATCCGCCACAACGACCGATATGTCAGCGTGCCGATCATCTACCTGTCGGCCGAGGACGACCTGGATAAACAGCTCGACGCCATGAGCGAAGGCGGCGATGACTTTTTGACCAAGCCGATCCGCTCGCGGCACCTGATCACCACCGTGCGCAACCGCGCTGCCCGTGCGCGCAATCTCAAGGCGCGCATGGTTCGCGACAGCCTCACCGGGCTGTACAACCACACCCACATCCTGCAACTGCTCGAAGACTGCAGCTTTCGCGCGCGCCGCGAAGAACAGCCGCTGAGCTTCGCCATGCTCGATATCGACCACTTCAAGAAGGTCAACGACAGCCACGGCCACCCCATGGGCGACCGGGTAATCAAGAGCCTGGCGCTGTTTCTTAAACAGCGCCTGCGCAAGACCGACTTCATCGGCCGTTATGGCGGTGAAGAATTCGCCATCGTCATGCCCAACACCGACCTGGGCTCGGCGCACAAGGTGCTCGATGAAATCCGTCGGCGCTTTGCCGAGATCCACTACCCGGCCCAGCCCCGCGACCTGTCCTGCACCTTCAGCGCGGGGATTGTGCAGTTGAGCGAAGGCCTGGATGCCCTGAGCATGGCTACCGCCGCCGACGAGGCGCTGTACCGGGCCAAGGGTGCCGGGCGCAACTGCGTACAGCGGGTTGAAGCATAAAGGCAATGTGCCAGTTTTTTTCACCGACCTGCCCGCTTCGTCATAACCTGGTCATAAAAACGCAATAACTTCAGGCGCTTACCATTCGGCCGTTGGTAGACACCGGACATGCGCCTGAAGCTGCTCACCAATTTCAATACCCTGTTGCTGGTTACCGTGTGCATCGCCCTGGGCGCGACCCTGTGGTGGTCGCAGCGTGCCCTGGAGCGCCCCTATCTATTGATGGAGCGCTACCTGTCGCTGTCGCAGCAATTCCAGAACCAGGCGGCACGCAATATCCAGGACTACCTGAGCAGCGGCGACGCCCTGCGCCATGCCACGGCGCTGCAGGCCACCGCAGCCTTGCAGGGCGAACTCGAAAAATTGCCGGCAGACCTTTCGGCGCGCCTGCGCCCGAGCCTGGACAACCTGCAGCGCTTCACCGCCAACGAACTGCTTGGCGCCGGCAAGCTGGCCGGCGATCCCCAGGCCCTGCTGCTCCAGGCCGAACGCGAACTGGGCGCCAGCCTCGAACAACTGGCCAACTATGCCCAGAGCAGCGCCCGTGCCGACGCCGGGCGCTACGCCCCGGCGCTGTTCAATGCCTCCCTGCATCTGTCGCGGCTGTCCCTGGCCCGCGACAAACTGGTCAGCAGCGGCCGTAGCGAACTGGCCGACGAAGTCGAGCGCGAACTGCAGCAGATTGCCGCCCAGGCCCAACTGCTCGATCAGTTGCCGCTGCTGGGCGTGACCGCCGCCAACGCCTCGAGCGCCGATGACTTTGCCGCCCTGATGGGCCTGGAAACCCAGGCCAGCACCGAGGCCGAAGACAACGGTGTGGCGCTCAAGCGCGAGCTCAACAGCCTGATCAAACGCTACCCGGGCGAACTGCAGCGTACCCGCGAGCAGATCCAGCAGCGTAGCGCGCTGGCGAGCAGCACCTTCGAGCGCATCGCCGCCGTACAGCAGGCCATCGCCGAGCTTGAACCGAGTGTGCGCAGTCAGCATGCCGCCATTCAGGGCGAAGTGCGGGTGATCCAGGGCCTGATGATCGGCCTGATTCTGCTGATCGCCCTGCTCATCGACACCCTGCAACGACGCCTGGCACGGGTGCTGACCAACCTGGCGCCGGCGCTGTCGTCCTGGGCTGAGGGCGACTTCAGCCAGGCCATTGCCCTGGGCAGGAGCAACCGTGAAATGCATGACATCCAGGACTCGCTCAACCGCCTGCGTGTTTATCTGGTCGAGCTGGTCGGCACCATCCGCCACAACGCCGAGCAGGTCGCCGGCAGCAGCCATGCCCTGGCCGGCATGAGCAGCGCCCTGCACGATGGCGCCGAACGCCAGGCCGGCGATACCGCGCAGATCCGCGATGCCCTGGGCGAGCTGGAGGCGACCATCCTCCAGGTGGCCGGCGATGCCAGTCAGGCTGCCGACGCCAGCCACGATGCCGGGCGGGCGGTCGAGCAAGGCCAGGCAGTGATCGGCCAGAGCCTGACCGGGCTGCGGGCGCTGGTCGACGAGGTGCAGGGCAACGCGCAGAGTATCGAACAGTTGGCCGAAGAGTCGGCAACCATCGGCGGCGTGCTGACGGTGATCCGCTCGATTGCCGAACAGACCAACCTGCTGGCCCTGAATGCCGCGATCGAGGCGGCGCGGGCCGGAGAAATGGGTCGTGGGTTTGCCGTGGTCGCCGAAGAGGTGCGCTCCCTGGCGCAACGCACTACCGGCGCTACCGGTGAGATCCAGACGTTGATCGGCCGCTTGCAGCAGGCTGCTCGTGAATCGGTTGAAGGCATGCGCGCCCAGCTCGAACATGCGCAAATCACCGCCGATCAGGCCCAGGCCGCGGATGGCGCGCTGGATGAAATTGTCGCGGCGATCCAGACCATCTCTGCCACGGCGGTAAGGATTGCCGATGTCACCGCCCAGCAAAGCGGCGCGGTGAGCGAAATTCGCGATCACAGCGAGCGGATTCATGGGTTGGGTGAAGACAACTTGCAGCGTATTGGTGAAGGCCGTGAGCAGGGTGAGCAGTTGCTCAGGCTGGGGGGTGAGCTGAATACGGCGGTGCGGGCGTTTCGACTCTGATCCGAGACGGTGACGCCACCATCGCCGGCAAGGCCGGCTCCCACAGGGGATGTGTGTACTCCGAACCTGTGGGAGCTGGCCTTGCCAGCGATGCAGGCGCCGCGCAACTGCACGTAGCGGCTCAGTCCGTTATCATGCAGGCACTTTTGTCCTGCGAGACCGCCATGCGCCGCCTGCTTTGCCTCCTGTTTCTGCTCCTGGCCTTGCCCGCCGTCGGCGCTGGCCTGCTCGACAATCGCCCCAGCGCCACCCTGGGCGCAGCGTCGCTGAACAACAGCGCCGATTTTCTGCCGGTGCACGAAGCCTTCAAGCTGAGCCTGGTGCAGGATGAAGGACAAACCCTGAAGCTGCGCTTCGTCGCCGCCGACGGCTACTACCTGTACCGCCACCGTTTCCAGTTCCGCAGCGAGCCTGCCGACATCGCCCTGGGTACCGCGCAGATTCCGCCCGGTGAAGCCAAGCACGACGAGTTCTTCGGCGATGTCGAGGTCTACCACGGCATCCTCGACATCGAGATCCCCCGCCCGGCCAACGAACAACGCCCCTTCACCCTGCTGGTGGGCTACCAGGGCTGCGCCGACAAGGGCCTGTGCTACCCGCCGGAAACCGCACGACTGAGCATCGATGGCGCCGCCGGCAGTGCGACGCCAGCCGCTGACGCCGCCGACAAAGCCGGTTGGGACTGGAAAAGCCTGCTGCTGTTCTTCCTCGCCGGCGTCGGCCTGACCTTCACGCCGTGCGTGTTGCCGATGCTGCCGATCCTCTCCGGCGTGGTGTTGCGCGGCCAGGTCGGCGGCGTGCGCGGGTTTGCCCTGTCGCTGGCCTATGTACTGCCAATGGCCGCCTGCTTCGCCCTGCTGGGCGCGCTGATGGGCCTGTTCGGCGCCGGCCTCAACCTGCAGGCGCGCCTGCAGTCGGCCTGGGTGCTGGTGCCGTTTTCGCTGTTCTTCGTGCTGTTCGCCCTGGCCATGTTCGGCCTGTTCGAGCTCAAGCTGCCCCATGCCATCAGCAGCCGCCTGGAGCGCCTGGTGGGCCAGACCAAGGGCGGTTCGCTGATCGGTGCGGCGATCCTCGGGGTGTTCTCCAGCCTGCTGGTATCGCCGTGCGTGTCGGCGCCACTGGCCGGCGCGCTGCTGTATATCAGCGCCAGTGGCGACGCGTTGGGCGGCGCGCTGAAACTGTTCGCCCTGGGCCTGGGCATGGGTGCGCCGCTGCTGCTGATCGCCACTGGCGGCGCTGCCTGGCTGCCAAAAAGCGGACCGTGGCTGGTGACGGTGAAAAACGCTATCGGCGTACTGTTGCTGGGCCTGGCCATCGGCCTGCTCAGCCGCGTGCTGCCGGGGCAGGTTACGCTGTTGCTGGTCGGCCTGCTGGCCGCCGGTACCGCGGTGTTCCTCGGCGCCCTGGAGTTCACCGTGAAAACCACCCGCCAGCGCCTGGCACAACTGCTTGGCCTGGCTCTGCTGTTCTACGCCCTGGCCTGCTGGTACGGTGCCTTGAGCGGGCAGACCGACCCGCTGCGTCCGCTGCCTCAGGCTGGGATTGCCAGCACCGGCGCAACCTCCCAGGCCAGCAGCGCCAGCGACTGGCAGACCATCACCACCCCGGCGGCGCTGGACAGCGCGCTGGCCGCAGCCAAGGCCGCCGGCCAGCCGGTGCTGCTGGACTGGTATGCCGACTGGTGCATCAGCTGCAAAGTGATCGAGCACGAAGTACTCAATGCTCCGGCGGTGCAGCCGCAGCTCAAGGATTACAAGCTGTTGCGCTTCGATATTACCGAGAGCAATGCCGAGCAGCGTGCCCTGCTCGACCGCTACCAACTGTTCGGCCCGCCTGCGCTGCTGTTCTTTGCCGCGAACGGCAGCGAAATCAGCGCCGATCGGCTAGTTGGCGAGATAAACGCCGGCGAATTCGCCGAGCATCTGACGCGCATTCGCGCCGATCTGGGTCTATAACTTCCTCTGGCCGCTAAAAAGCCGGCTTCGATGACCGAAATTAATAAATTAGTCACATATTTAGCGTGAATATCGGTCATCGTGCTGGCTATTGCCGGCAACTGGACAGTGCCCGCCGGTTTACGGCATAGTCGCCGCGCAAAGTTTCCTAACGATAAAAAGGAACCACAGATGGCAACGCTACTGGTGCTCCACGGCCCCAACCTGAACCTGCTCGGCACCCGCGAACCGGGCGTCTATGGCGCCGTGACCCTGGCCCAGATCAACCAGGACCTGGAGCAGCGCGCACGCGCCGCCGGCCATCACCTGCAGTACCTGCAAAGCAATGCCGAGTACGAATTGATCGACCGTATCCACGCGGCGCGCAGCGAAGGCGTGGACTTCATTCTGATCAATCCGGCGGCTTTCACACATACAAGTGTCGCATTACGTGACGCGTTGCTGGCGGTGAGCATCCCATTCATCGAAGTGCATCTGTCCAACGTGCACAAACGCGAACCTTTTCGCCATCACTCCTACTTCTCTGATGTCGCCGTAGGAGTGATTTGCGGCCTGGGCGCCACTGGCTACCGCCTGGCCCTGGAGTCTGCCCTGGAACACCTGGCTGCTAACGCAAAGCCCTGATGACGAGAACCTGGCCTGTAAGGCCGGGGCTCACAAGAAACGTTTGCTAACACGTTTTTATATTTACGCCCCTGACCGAACCTTGGGAGTTGATGATTAATGGATATCCGTAAAGTCAAGAAACTGATCGAACTGCTGGAAGAGTCTGGCATCGACGAGCTGGAGATCAAGGAAGGCGAAGAATCCGTACGGATCAGCCGCCACAGCAAGACTCCAGCCCAGCAGTACTACGCTCCGGCTCCAGTCGCCGCTCCTGTTGCCGCACCAGCCGCCGCCCCGGCCGCTGCCGCCGCTCCAGCCGAAGCCGCCGCACCAAAACTGAACGGCACCGTTGCCCGTTCGCCAATGGTCGGTACCTTCTACCGCAAAGCCTCGCCTGCCTCGCCAGCCTTCGTTGAAGTCGGCCAGACCGTGAAGAAAGGCGACACCCTGTGCATCGTCGAAGCCATGAAGATGATGAACCACATCGAAGCTGAAACCAGCGGTGTGATCGAGTCCATCCTGGTAGAAGACGGTCAGCCGGTTGAGTTCGACCAGCCGCTGTTCACCATCGTTTGAACCGCGGAGAGCCAACGATGTCTGCGAAGCTGGAAAAAGTCCTGATTGCCAACCGCGGGGAAATTGCCCTGCGGATCCTGCGTGCCTGCAAAGAGCTGGGCATCAAGACCGTCGCCGTACACTCCACGGCTGACCGCGAACTGATGCACCTGGGCCTGGCAGACGAGTCGGTCTGCATCGGTCCGGCTTCGGCCAGCCAGTCCTACCTGCACATCCCGGCGATCATCGCCGCGGCCGAAGTGACCGGCGCTACCGCCATTCACCCAGGCTATGGTTTCCTCGCGGAAAACGCCGACTTCGCCGAGCAGGTCGAGAACTCCGGCTTTGCCTTCATCGGCCCGAAAGCCGACACCATTCGCCTGATGGGCGACAAGGTATCGGCCAAGGACGCGATGATCAAAACCGGCGTTCCGACCGTACCGGGTTCCGACGGCCCGCTGCCGGAAGACGAAGAAGAAGCCCTGCGCATTGGCCGTGAAGTCGGCTACCCGGTGATCATCAAGGCCGCCGGTGGCGGTGGTGGTCGCGGCATGCGCGTGGTGCACAAGGAAGAGGACCTGATCGCCTCGGCCAAGCTGACCCGCACCGAAGCCGGCGCCGCGTTCGGCAACCCGATGGTCTACCTCGAGAAGTTCCTGACCAACCCACGTCACGTGGAAGTCCAGGTCCTGTCCGACGGCCAGGGCAATGCCGTGCACCTGGGTGACCGCGACTGCTCGTTGCAGCGCCGCCACCAGAAGGTACTGGAAGAAGCACCGGCCCCAGGTATCGACGAGAAAGCCCGCCAGGAAGTCTTCAAGCGCTGCGTCGATGCCTGCATCGAGATCGGCTACCGTGGCGCTGGCACCTTCGAGTTCCTCTACGAAAACGGCAGTTTCTACTTCATCGAAATGAACACCCGTGTTCAGGTGGAGCACCCGGTTTCGGAGATGGTCACCGGTATCGACATCGTCAAGGAGATGCTCAGCATCGCCGCTGGCAACAAGCTGTCGTTCACCCAGGATGACGTGGTGATTCGTGGTCACTCCCTGGAGTGCCGGATCAACGCCGAAGACCCGAAGAAGTTCATCCCGAGCCCAGGCACGGTCAAGCATTTCCACGCCCCGGGTGGCAACGGCGTTCGCGTCGATTCGCACCTGTACAGCGGTTACGCGGTTCCCCCGAACTACGACTCGCTGATCGGCAAGCTGATCACCTATGGCAAGGACCGCGACGAAGCCATGGCGCGCATGCGCAATGCCCTGGACGAGATCGTCGTCGACGGCATCAAGACCAACATCCCGCTGCACCGCGACCTGGTGCGTGATGAAGGTTTCTGCAAAGGCGGCGTCAACATTCACTATCTGGAACACAAACTGGCTAACCAGGAGTGATTCGGCAGTGATGTAAAAAAGACCCCGGTCCCGTGACCGGGGTCTTTTTTTGGGGCTCCCACAGGGTTCCCACAAACCCCTCGTACTCAAGTAAACTGGCGGGCTTCTCGCAGCCTCGGGCTGCCCCTGTAGATTTTTCCAAAGGTGCCCGCCATGCCTTGGCTGCAAGTACGTCTGGCCATCAGCCCGGAACAAGCCGAAACCTATGAAGATGCCCTGCTCGAAGTAGGCGCCGTTTCGGTCACCTTCATGGATGCCGAAGATCAGCCGATCTTCGAACCGGACCTCAACACCACCCCGCTGTGGTCGCATACCCATCTGCTGGCACTGTTCGAAGCCGATACCGACGCCAGCGCGGTGTTCGCCCACCTGCAGTTGCTGACCGGCGCCGAACTGCCGGAGCACCAGGCCGAAGTCATCGAGGACCAGGACTGGGAACGCAGCTGGATGGACAACTTCCAGCCGATGCGTTTCGGCCAGCGCCTGTGGATCGTGCCAAGCTGGCATGCGGCGCCCGAGCCCGAGGCGGTCAACCTGCTGCTTGATCCGGGCCTGGCCTTCGGCACCGGCACCCACCCAACCACCGCCTTGTGCCTGGAATGGCTCGACGGCCAGGACCTGAACGGCACTCAGGTGCTCGATTTCGGTTGCGGTTCAGGCATCCTCGCCATTGCCGCGTTGCTGCTGGGCGCCCGCGAAGCGGTCGGTACCGACATCGACGTGCAGGCCCTGGAAGCCTCGCGCGACAACGCCGGGCGCAACGGCATCGCCGACGAGAAATTCGCCCTGTACCTGCCCGAGCACATGCCGGCCATGCAGGCCGACGTGCTGGTTGCCAACATTCTGGCCGGCCCGCTGGTATCGCTGGCCCCGCAACTGTCCGGGCTGGTACGTCCGGGTGGCCTGCTGGCGCTGTCGGGGATTCTCGCCGAACAGGGTGAAGAAGTCGCCGCGGCCTACGCCAAGGACTTCGACCTCGACCCGATCGCCGTACGCGATGGCTGGGTACGCATCAGTGGTCGCCGCCGCTAAGTGCGCCTAGAATAACCTTCTGCATAACCCGGACCGCCGCATGACCGACAGTTTCGTCACCCAGTGCCCGCATTGCCAGACCAGCTTTCGCGTCAGCCACAATCAGCTGAGCGTGGCCCGCGGTGTGGTGCGTTGCGGCGCCTGCCTGCAAGTGTTCAACGCCGCCCGGCAACTGCTGGAGCAAAGCGCGGCGCAGAACCCGCCTGCGCAGCCGGCGCCGGTCGAGCCTGTGGTGGAGCCCGCGCAAGCGCCCAGCCAGCACGAGTGGAGCGCCGCAGAACTGGACCTCGACCAGCTCGATCTGGATCAGGAACTGGCGCGCCTGGAACAGCGCGAAATCCAGCCGACGACCGAGTTCAAGGCCGCCGCCCCGCGCGAAGACAGCCTCAGCGCGCACCGCGACAGCCCCGAGCAGGACGACCAGCACTGGCCCGACAGCCTGTTCAGCAGCCCGGCCTCCGAGCGCGAACAACTCATTGCCGAGCTCGACGAGCCACAGCCACCGCTGATCGAACAGGAAGCCCTGGACCTCGCGCCGGCACCGGGCGAGCGCACCGAGCCTTCGCTGTCGCTGGATGTACTCGACGACGATCTCGATGCCCCGGCACCACCCGCGCAGCCGCTGCATGCCGATGATGACGAACTGCCCGGCGAACGTTTGTCGGCCCGGGAGCCTGACGACGACCTGGACAACCCCGAGCCTGAGCTGGTCGAACGCCGCGAACCAGGCCTGGGCCCGAGCGGCCGCCGCGCTGACCGCAAGGAGCCGCTGCTCGACCTGGTCGACGACCCGATTCAGCTCGGCTGGCAGAAACCCAAGGTCAACTGGGGCAAGCGCCTACTGTGGATCTTGCTGATCCTGCTGGCTGCCGCGGCGCTGGCCGGCCAGTACATCTGGTACCAGTTCGACGAACTGGCCCGCCAGGACCGTTACCGTCCATGGTTCCAGACGATCTGCCCGACCGTCGGTTGCCAGGTGCCGTCGCGGGTCGACATTGCCCGGATCAAGAGCAGCAACCTGGTGGTGCGCAGCCACCCGGACTTCAACGGTGCATTGATCGTCGACGCGATCATCTACAACCGTGCGCCCTTCTCCCAGCCGTTCCCGCTGCTGGAACTGCGCTTTGCCGACCTCAATGGCCAGTTGATCGCCAGCCGCCGCTTCAAGCCCACCGAGTACCTCAGCGGCGAGTTGGCCGGCAAGGGCGAAATGCCCAGCCAGACGCCGATCCACATCGCCCTGGACATCCTCGACCCGGGCCCCAAGGCAGTCAACTACAGCCTGTCATTCCGGTCCCCGGAATAACAGGCGAGCGGCAAGCTGCAAGCTTCAAGCCACAAGGAAAAGCAGCCCCATACGCTGATCCGTTTTTACTTGCGGCTTGAAGCTTGCAGCTTGAGGCTTAAAGCCAACTGTTCAGATTTTATCCAAATCCATCTTTATCCGGTCACCGAGAGCGGGTATCATGCCAACCCTTTTTCGAACTCTAATGATCCGGCCCCACAACAGGGAACTCCTATGTCGGCGGTACGCATCGGCCCATACACACTGCAGAACGCCCTGATCCTCGCGCCGATGGCCGGGGTCACGGACCAGCCCTTTCGTCAGTTGTGCCGGCGAATGGGTGCAGGCCTGGTGGTGTCGGAGATGGTCAGCAGCGACATGAGCCTGTGGAACAGCCGCAAGTCGCGCCTGCGCATGATTCACGAAGGTGATCCCGAGCCACGCTCGGTACAGATCGCCGGTGGTGACGCGCAGATGCTCGCAGCAGCGGCCCGGGCCAATGTCGAGGCCGGCGCACAGATCATCGACATCAACATGGGCTGCCCGGCAAAAAAAGTCTGCAACAAGGCCGCAGGCTCTGCTTTATTGAAAGATGAAGCCCTGGTCAGCGAAATCCTCCACGCGGTGGTTGCCGCCGTGGACGTGCCGGTCACGCTGAAGATCCGTACCGGCTGGGACAGGGCCAACAAGAACGGCCTGACTGTGGCGAGGATCGCCGAGCAGGCCGGGATCCAGGCACTGGCGGTACATGGACGCACACGCGCCGACCTCTACACCGGTGAAGCCGAATACGACACCATCGCGGCGATCAAGCAGGCGGTGTCGATCCCGGTTTTTGCCAATGGCGATATCACTTCGCCAGAAAAGGCCCGGGCGGTGCTGGATGCCACCGGGGCCGACGGTCTGCTGATTGGCCGGGCTGCCCAGGGGCGGCCATGGATCTTTCGCGAGATCGAGCATTACCTGCGCACCGGCGAAAAACTGCCGGCGCCGCATCTGGACGAAGTGGAACGAATTCTGCTGGAGCACCTGACCGCGTTGCACGCCTTCTACGGCGATGTGATGGGCGTACGTATCGCCCGCAAGCACGTTGGTTGGTACCTGGCAACGCTACCGGGCGCCAAGGAGTTTCGCGCCCAGTTCAACCGTTTGGAAGACACGCAAGCGCAGTGCGCCAACGTTCGCAGCTTCTTCAGCGAACGTGAACAGAGCCTTGAGACAGAGGACGGACAAGGGGTGGCCGCATGACGATGATGACCGAGACTTTAGTGAGTGGAACAACGCCCGTGAGCGACAACGTCAACCTGAAACAGCACCTGAATACGCCGAGCGAAGAGGGTCAGACCCTTCGCGGCAGTGTGGAAAAGGCGCTGCACAACTATTTCGCCCATCTTGAGGGCGCGGCCGTCACGGACGTGTACAACCTGGTGCTCTCGGAAGTCGAAGCGCCGTTGCTCGAAAGCGTAATGAACTACGTCAAGGGTAACCAGACCAAGGCCAGCGAGCTGCTCGGGCTCAACCGCGGCACCTTGCGCAAGAAACTCAAGCAGTACGATTTATTGTAAGCAAGCATCCAAACCAGAAAAGGCGGCTCCCATTCGATGAGGTCGCCTTTTTTGCTGACTCCACCGCGTTATGGAATCTGAAATGACCGACCAGACTACCCGCCTGCCGATCCGCCGCGCCTTGATCAGCGTCTCCGACAAGACCGGGATCCTTGAATTCGCCCGTGAGCTGCAACAGCTCGGCGTCGAGATCCTGTCCACCGGCGGCACCTTCAAGTTGCTCCAGGACAATGGCGTTGCCGCGGTGGAAGTTGCCGATTACACCGGCTTCGCTGAAATGATGGACGGCCGGGTCAAGACCCTGCACCCGAAAATCCACGGCGGCATCCTCGGCCGTCGCGGTACCGATGACGCCATCATGGCCGAACACGGGATCAAGCCGATCGATCTGGTCGCGGTCAACCTGTACCCGTTCGAAGCCACCATCTCCAAGCCTGGCTGTGACCTGCCGACCGCTATCGAGAACATCGACATCGGCGGCCCGACCATGGTCCGCTCGGCGGCCAAGAACCACAAAGACGTCGCCATCGTGGTCAACGCCAGCGACTACGGCCAGGTTCTGGAAAACCTCAAGGCCGGCGGCCTGACCTACGCCCAGCGCTTCGACCTGATGCTCAAGGCGTTCGAGCACACCGCCGCCTACGACGGCATGATCGCCAACTACATGGGCACCGTGAACC
Organism: Pseudomonas wadenswilerensis; assembly: GCF_900497695.1. Taxonomy (GTDB): domain Bacteria; phylum Pseudomonadota; class Gammaproteobacteria; order Pseudomonadales; family Pseudomonadaceae; genus Aquipseudomonas; species Aquipseudomonas wadenswilerensis. The sequence goes on from NZ_UIDD01000012.1 coordinate 74,587, forward strand.
AGGCTGCCGAGAGCCTTTCGACCTCCGGTCGCAGTGAGTTCCCGCGCACCTTCAACAGCCAGTTCGTCAAGGCCCAGGAAATGCGCTACGGCGAGAACCCGCACCAGAGCGCGGCGTTCTATGTCGAGGCCAAGCCTGCCGAAGCCGGCATCGCCACCGCCGTACAGCTGCAGGGCAAAGAGCTTTCGTACAACAACGTGGCCGATACCGACGCCGCGCTGGAATGCGTGAAGAGCTTCGTCAAGCCGGCCTGCGTCATCGTCAAGCACGCCAACCCGTGCGGCGTGGCCGTCAGCCCGGACGCCGAAGGCGGTATCCGCCAGGCCTACGAACTGGCCTATGCCACCGACACCGAGTCGGCCTTCGGCGGCATCATCGCCTTCAACCGCGAGCTGGACGCTGAAACCGCCAAGGCCATCGTCGAGCGCCAGTTCGTCGAAGTGATCATCGCCCCGAGCGTCAGCGACGAAGCTCGCGCCGTAGTAGCTGCCAAGGCCAACGTACGCCTGCTGGCCTGCGGCGAGTGGTCGGCTGAACGTGCCGCTGCCTGGGACTTCAAGCGCGTCACTGGCGGCCTGCTGGTGCAGAGCCGCGACATCGGCATGATCACCGCGGGCGACCTGAAAGTGGTCACCAAGCGCGCGCCGACCGAGCAAGAGATCCACGACCTGATCTTCGCCTGGAAAGTGGCCAAGCACGTCAAGTCCAACGCCATCGTCTACGCCAAAAACCGCCAGACCATCGGTGTCGGCGCCGGCCAGATGAGCCGCGTCAACTCCGCCCGTATCGCGGCAATCAAAGCCGAGCACGCTGGCCTGCAGGTGCAGGGCGCGGTCATGGCATCGGATGCGTTCTTCCCGTTCCGTGATGGCATCGACAACGCTGCCAAAGTGGGCATCACTGCGGTAATCCAGCCGGGTGGCTCGATGCGCGATGCCGAAGTCATCGCAGCCGCTGACGAAGCCGGCATCGCCATGGTCTTCACCGGCATGCGTCACTTCCGGCACTGAGTGAAGCAGCGACAAGCTCCAAGCTGCAAGCTGCAAGAAAAAGCGCATCGAGTCGCATCCTCTTGCAGTTGCAGCCCCTTAAATTTCAGAGTTGCAAGCTACGCAAAGGGCAGCACTGGCTGCTTTTTCTTGTAGCTTGCAGCTTGCAGCTTCTCCGAAGGAGCCTTCATGAAAATTTTGATTATCGGTAGCGGCGGTCGTGAACACGCCCTGGCCTGGAAAGTCGCTCAGGACCCTCGGGTCGAGAAAGTCTTCGTTGCCCCGGGCAACGCCGGCACCGCCACTGAAGCCAAGTGCGAGAACGTCGACATCGACGTCAGCGCCCTGGAGCAACTGGCCGATTTCGCCGAGAAGAATGTCGCCCTGACCATCGTCGGCCCTGAAGGCCCGCTGGTTGCCGGTGTCGTCGACCTGTTCCGCAGCCGCGGCCTGGACTGCTTTGGCCCAACCAAGGGCGCAGCCCAGCTGGAAGGCTCCAAGGCTTTCACCAAGGACTTCCTGGCGCGCCACAAGATCCCGACCGCCGACTACCAGAACTTCACCGAGATCGAGCCAGCGCTGGCTTATCTGCGTGAAAAAGGCGCGCCGATCGTGATCAAGGCCGACGGCCTGGCCGCCGGTAAAGGCGTGATCGTCGCCATGACCCTGACCGAAGCCGAAGATGCCGTACGCGACATGCTCGCCGGCAACGCCTTTGGTGACGCCGGTTCGCGCGTGGTGATCGAAGAGTTCCTCGACGGCGAGGAAGCCAGCTTCATCGTCATGGTCGACGGCCACAACGTGCTGCCAATGGCCACCAGCCAGGACCACAAACGTGTCGGCGACGGCGACACCGGCCCGAACACCGGCGGCATGGGCGCCTACTCGCCAGCGCCAGTGGTCACCGCCGACGTGCACCAGCGCGTGATGGACCTGGTGATCTGGCCAACCGTGCGCGGCATGGCCGAGGAAGGCAACGTCTACACCGGCTTCCTCTATGCCGGCCTGATGATCGACAAAGCCGGCAACCCGAAAGTCATCGAGTTCAACTGCCGCTTCGGCGACCCGGAAACCCAGCCGGTCATGCTACGCCTGGAATCGAGCCTGGTGCTGCTGATCGAAGCCGCCTTCGCCAAGGCCCTGGACAAGGTCGAAGCACAGTGGGACCCGCGCCCGAGCCTGGGTGTAGTCCTGGCTGCCGGTGGCTACCCGGGCGACTACAGCAAGGGTGCTGCGATCAATGGCCTGGACGCTGCCGCGAAGCTCGAAGGCAAAGTCTTCCACGCCGGCACCGCGCTCAAGGATGGCCAGGTGGTTGCCACTGGCGGCCGCGTGCTCTGCGCCACCGCCCTGGGCAACAGCGTCGAGTCCGCGCAGCAACAAGCCTACCGCCTGGCTGCCGAGATCAACTGGGACGGCAGCTTCTACCGCAAGGACATCGGCTACCGCGCCATTGCCCGCGAACGCGGTGAACACCAGCAGTAAACAGGTGCCTGGAGGCAGCGACGCGGCAAGCGTCCTGCCCCCGGCTCGTCGACAGGGCCCGCCATGGGCCTTGCCTTCGGCTTGGCGCGCCGCGCATAGTTACCATCCGGCATTTGGCTAAGAAGGGATTTCGTCTTGCGTTGGCTCAGGATTGCCATTGGTCTCACCGTCAGCTTGCTGACCCTGCTCTGCCTGTTCCCGGCTGCGGCCGAACAAGGCAGTGGATGGGCGGTATTGCTTGACGATCAGGCCAGCCTGCAATTGAGCGATGTACGTTCCGAACGCTACCGCAACCAGTTCAGCCCCCTCGAACTCAACGAACTCAACGCTGCCACGCCCGACCAGGCGTTGTGGCTGCACTACCGGCTGGAGCCCGGACAGCAGGAAAAACTGCTGCGGGTCTTCGCCCCCGACCTGTCGCGCCTGGACCTTTACGCCCTCAACGGCGATCGACTGATCAAGCAGATCCACAACGGTCGCCAGAACGACAGCGGTGACCCTTACCTGCGCAGCAGCGACCATGTCCTGGCCCTGCCCAACAGCGCGCAACCGCTGGACGTCTACCTGCGCCTGGTGTCAGAGCACCAGCTGCGTCCGGCCATCAGCCTCGAGCCTGCCGCCCAGGCCGCCGCCGACCAGCGCCAGCCGCTGTTCTTCGGCCTGTTGTTCGGCTGCCTGCTGATGCTGATGCTGCACAACCTGATCCGCTTCGCCTATTCACGCTCCAGCACCAGCCTGGCCCTGGCGGTCTACCATGCGCTGATGCTGCTCAGCGCGCTGATTTTGCTCAACCTCAGCGGCCCCTGGTGGAGCCTCTGGCATTCGGCGCAAACACCGGCGGCCTACCTCACCGCCCTGTTGGCATCGCTGGCCGGCCTGACCTTCACCCTGCGCTTCTTCACGCCCTGCGAACAACCGCGCCTGAGCCGCCTGCTGCAGGTGGAAATGCTTGTCGTCGCGCTCTGCGGCCTGCTGCTGTTGTTCGTCGATACCCTGCCGCTGAACCTGATGACCTACGCGCTGATGGCCTTGGGCAGCCTGACCATGCTGCTGGTGTCCAGCTACCACTGGTACAAGGGCTACGCCCCGGCGCGGCTGTTCGCCGTGGCCATGCTGGTGTTCAATATCGGCTGCCTGGTGGTGTTGCCGGCCCTGCTTGGCCTGACCCGCACGCCAACCCAATGGCTGTTGTTCATACTCCTTGGGCTGACCAGCGTCAGTGGCCTGTTGCTCAACCTCGCGGTCAGCGAGCGTTTGCGGCGCATCAGTGAAGAACGCTTCAGCGCCAGCCGCGAGCTGGCTGCCAGCAACGCCGAGATCAATGCCAAGGCCGAGTTCCTGGCCAAGATCAGCCACGAGATCCGCACGCCCATGAACGGCGTACTGGGCATGACCGAGCTGCTGCTCGGCACCCCGTTGTCGGTCAAGCAACGTGATTACGTGCAAACCATCCACAGCGCCGGCAACGAGCTGCTGACCCTGATCAACGAGATCCTCGACATCTCCAAGCTCGAATCCGGGCAGATCGAACTGGATGACGTGCAGTTCGACCTCAATGCCTTGATCGAAGATTGCCTGAGTATCTTCCGGGCCAAGGCCGAACAACAGAACATCGAACTGATCAGCTTCACCCAGCCGCAGGTGCCGCGGGTCATCAGTGGCGACCCGACACGCCTGCGCCAGGCCTTGCTGAGCCTGCTGGAAAACGCCCTGAAGAAAACCGACCAGGGCGAGATCCTGCTGGTGGTCGCCCTCGATCAACGCGGTGACAGCCCGCGCCTGCGCATTGCCGTGCAGGACAGCGGCGAACCGATTCCGCCGGGTGAGCGCGAAGCGCTGCTGCAGGCAGAACTGCACAGCAAGCATTTCCTTTCCAGCAACAAGCTCGGCGGCCACCTGGGGCTGGTGATCGCCAAGCAGCTGATCACCCTGATGCAGGGCGAGTTCGGCATCAAGACCAGCCACAGCATGGGCAACACCCTGTGGATGACCCTGCCGCTCGACCCATTGCGTCTCGAACAACCGCCCGCCGACCTCGACGGCCCGCTGCGCGGCGCCCGGGTGCTGGTGGTCGACGACAACGACACCTGCCGCAAGGTTCTGGTACAGCAGTGCAGCGCCTGGGGCATGAACGTCAGCGCCGTGCCTTCGGGCAAGGAAGCCCTGGCTCTGCTGCGCACCAAGGCGCACCTGCGCGACTACTTCGATGCGGTGCTGCTCGATCAGAACATGCCCGGCATGACCGGCATGCAGCTGGCGGCGAAGATCAAGGAAGACCCGAGCCTCAACCACGACATCCTGCTGGTGATGCTCACCGGCATCAGCAATGCGCCGAGCAAGGTCATCGCCCGCAATGCCGGGGTCAAGCGTATCCTGGCCAAACCGGTGGCCGGCTACACCCTCAAGACCACCCTGGCCGAAGAGCTGGCCCAGCGCAGCAAGGGCCAGCCGAGCATACCGATGCAGGCCAGCCTGTCAGCGCCATTGAACCTGCCCAGCGATTTCCGCATCCTGGTGGCCGAAGACAACAACATCTCGACCAAGGTGATCCGCGGCATGCTCGGCAAGTTGAGCCTGGAGCCAGACACCGCCAGCAACGGCGAGGAGGCCTTGCAGGCGATGAAGGCCAACCATTACGACCTGGTGTTGATGGACTGTGAAATGCCGGTGCTCGACGGTTTTTCCGCCACCCAGCAGTTGCGCATCTGGGAAGTCAGCAACCAGCGCCGGCGCACGCCTGTGGTAGCCCTGACCGCGCACATCCTCGCCGAGCACAAGGAGCGCGCGCGCCTGGCGGGCATGGACGGGCACATGTCCAAACCGGTAGAGCTGTCGCAACTGCGTGAACTGATCGAACATTGGGTGGCGCGCCGCGAAGCCGAATCAAGTCAGATTCCGACCCCGTAATTCGCATACACTTCCCTCTCGTCACCCTTGCCGCGAGCCTCGACCATGCTTCATGAGTTATTCAGCGTCTACCTGAAAATGCTCGTGCTCTACAGCCCGTTCTTCGTGCTCTCCTGCTTTATCAGCCTGACTCGCGGCTACTCCAGCAAGGAGCGCAAGCAACTGGCGTGGCGCGTCGCAATCGCCGTGCTGGTTGCCAGCGTATTGCTGTACCTGTTCGGGAGGGCGATCTTCGGCATATTCGGAATTACGGTGGATGCTTTTCGCATCGGCGCCGGTAGCGTGCTGTTCATTTCCGCGCTGGGCATGGCCCAGGGAAAATCGGCGGTGCAGACCGACAACGTGCAGCAGGACGTGACCATCGTGCCGCTGACCATCCCCCTGACCGTCGGCCCAGGCACCATCGGTGCGCTGCTGGTGATGGGTGTTGGCCAGCCACACTGGGACGACAAACTGCTGGCCATCGTCAGTATCGCCCTGGCCAGCTTCACGGTTGGCCTGGTGCTGTACCTGTCGAACCGTATCGAGCGGATTCTCGGGGATCAGGGTTTGCAGATCGTTAGTCGCTTGATGGGCTTGTTCGTCTGCGCCCTGGCGGCGCAGATCATCTTTACCGGGATCAAGGGCTACCTGGTGCCCTAGAGTTCCAGTTCAAGGATTTCCCGCAGGGCGATAGTCTCCAGGCTCCGCTCCACCTTGCTTCTGAACTGTTGATCGAACAGACGGGTGTTAAAGCGCACCAGCTCGGCCCTGACCTGCTGGTGTCTGCGTTTACGAAACAGAAAGCCGGCGGCGACTTGCGATTGCTCAAGCTCTTCGTAATACAGCACCATGTCCACCGCGCCATTTCGGCCCGGCGCACACGGCAACAACTGAAACACGCCCTGCTCACGCGTACGCCGCTCAAACTGTACCAAGGCCCTGGCGTCCTGCTTGAGCCCCCGCATGGCCAACTCCGTCGAACTTGCATACTGGCTGCCGGCGACGGCCGAGATGGCCTTTAGCGCGCTATCGACAATATCCGAGCGTTCGTTGCCCGGCCAATGGACCTCGCTAGGCGGCACCGCGTCCCAGCCATAGAACTTCAGTTTGTTCTTGTAGTAGCTGTACCAGTTCTGCACCTGGCCCTGTTCATGGACAAAGCGGGTTTCCCGTTCGGCTTGCAATACTGCAAGCTTCACCGAGCTGCGTTGCGCAGGAGTCAGGCCGGGCATGAACGACATCAGGCCGGCGCCCACCACTGTTGCCTGTGGCTTATTCATGAGCATCTCCTGGCACTCTGTGCAACAAGTCGCCTCGCTCCTGTTGCTTGTGCTCGATCAAGGTTCGCAACTGGGCACGCTGGAGCTCGAAGCGTTCAACGTCCAGTTGCGCCGACAGCCCCTTGACCACAACCTCCCCCTGCAACGCCCTTGCCAGCAACGGTCCCTCGAAATTCACCCGCTCTACAGCTTCGCTGGTGTGCAAGGCGATACTGCACAGGTTGATCACCGGCCCCGGGTGGACCAGTCCAATCTCCAACGCAAGCCGCGTACCGCACTGACTGCTTTCGAAGGTGAAACCGCGAAAGCCGTCCAGGCTGCTCTGTGCCCGGTTCAGCCTGACCAGACCCTGCTCGATGACGTTGTCCGCCGAGGGGAACTGGCTGTCCAGCCACAGCCGTAAAGGCTGGATGGGTGCGAGCAATGAACATGCACCGGCAGACTGCGTATCGTGGAAGAACTGGGTAATGATCCAGCCGCGCTCGGAAAGCTCCTTGCGGTATCGCCCATACCACGGTGGATAGTCCAGAAAACGCGAGCCCACAACCTTGTTGGCCCGCAACTGGCAGTACAACAGCGAATCGAGTACTGCCTGGCGCTGGGCAGGCGTTACCCCGGCGGCAATCAGCAGCAGGGTGCCGCCAGCCGTCCATACCGAGTAGTCGTCCGTTTCCATGATCCTTGCTCCTGAAATGCCAGGATGGCCCGGCGAGCGAGCCACCCCGGGCGGTCAGATCTCGTAGTCGAGCACGTTGCCGAGGCTGCGGTCGCCCAGTTTGCTCTCGATAGTGGCGCGCACCCGCTCGTACACCGGCTTGTTGAACGACAGCGCCGCAGCGCCGGTATAGAACTCGGCGGAACTGCTGTTCCATTCCAGAACGAAGACATCCAGGTCCTTGGCAGAGGTGTCCGAATGGATGCAGCTCATGGCCAGGACCACTTCACCGTCGGAGGTTTCGATACAGGAGGCCAGACCGATGGTGGCGGTTTTTTTGTTTTTGACGTTGCGATCAAACAGCTTCTGCGCCTGCTCAACCTGCCCCAGCTTCGCCAGCGCATCGTTAGTCAGCTTGTTCAGCGCCACACCGACGGGACCGCCCATCACCGCAGTGCCTATCGCGCCCAGCGCCTTGGAGGCGACGGCGCCGACAGTCAGCGTCTTGGAGGAAGTAAATTCGCGCTCATAGCTACGACGTGCGGTGACCCAGCCACAGTCCTGCAGAACTTTAAGAAACTGCTTGAACCAGGCTTCACCCTGGCCTTCCTGGTCATACAGCTTGCTGGCCACCAGGGATGCGAACTGGTAAGAGTTTTTCACGTCGGTGCGGCTTTGCACTGACATGCCGGCACCAAATGCCATCAGCGATTGTTCCAGAACTGCAGCGGTATTGGTGCTCAGAATTTCGGTGGTGTCGTTCATCTCGAATAGTCCTTTTCATGAAGCCCCGGTCGCTATCGACAGGGGTTTTCACGCTATTCGAGATGGCCGTTTCAATCAGGACCGAAAGCCTTCCACTACAGATTCAATCCTGCGCCGGATACCAGCGTGGGGTATAGACCCACTGCCCACCGTCGGCGCGGGCAAACTCGCAGGTAGTCGAGGAGCCGACCAGCACCATGGTACGCATATCGACCATGTCCGGTTGCAGCTCGCCGAGCGTGACCACCCTCAGCGTCTGCCCCGGCCTACCGATGTCGCGGCCAAGGACTACAGGGGTCGGCGCGGCGCGGTGCTGGCGAACAATCTCCAGGGCCCGACCAAGCTGCCAGGGACGCGAGCGCGAGATCGGATTGTAGAAGGCCAATGCCAGGTCGGCCTGGCAGGCCAGGTCCAGGCGTTTCTCGATGATCGACCAGGGCTTGAGGTTGTCCGACAGCGACAGCACACAGAAGTCATGGCCCAAGGGTGCGCCCGCCTGCGCCGCGGTCGCCAGGGAGGCCGAAACGCCGGGCAGCATTTCCAGCTCCACCGCGTGCCAGTGCGGATCGCTCGACTCGTGCAGCGCTTCGAGCACTGCCGCGGCCATGGCGAACACACCTGGATCGCCCGAGGACACCACCACCACCGAACGCCCTTGCGCCGCCAGCTCGAAGGCATGCCGGGCACGCTGCATCTCTTCGCGGTTGTCGGTGCAGTGCAGCACCTGGTCGGCACGGAACGGCCCGGCCATGCGCACATAGGTTTCATAGCCGAGCACATCGTTGGCCCGTGCCAGCTCGGCCTTGACCGCAGGCACCATCAGGTCGGCAGCGCCAGGCCCGAGGCCGATCACTGCCAGACGACCACGGGCGCGGCCGATCTGTTGCGGATCGATCGGCTGGTTCGCGACCACGATGGCCAGGCCATCGGTCACCGCCTGCGGTGGCAGCAATTGCGGCATTACCAGAGCGGCCAGGGCACTGGCATCACCGGCGCCCGGAGCAAAGCGCAGGGCCACGCCCAGCTCGGCCGCAGCAGCGTGCAGGGCCGGGTTGGCCATGTGCTCGTCTGCTGCCAGCAGGCAGGCCAGCGCCGGCTCGGCAATCCGTGCAGCCTGCAGCGCATCACGAATAGCCTGGGCCAGTTCCGGCGGCACTTCACTGACCGCAACCATCACACAACGCGGATAGATCACCAGCTCATTGGCCGAGGCTTCACGGGCATCACAACCGACATGAATCGCCAGCTGCGCCTGCTCGCTCTGTGGCAACTGCGCCTGTTCCAGCCAGGGCGCGGCGCCGTCGATGCGCACGCTTTCACCGGCCAGCAGGTCGGAAACGAAGCGCTTGCCCAGTTCCAGGTCCGCCAGGGCATAGCCGCTGGGCGGGTTGAGCAGGCAGGTACCAAAGCGCAGCTCGCCGCTGGTGGTAATCGCCGCCGCCACACCCAGGCCGGCCGCGATTTCCCGGGCCATGACATTGACCCCGCCCAGGCCACCGAGCAGCGGTACCACGGCGCTGCCATCCTCGGCCACCGCCAGTACCGGCGGCTCGGCGCCCTTCTCCAGCAACAGGCCGGCCAGGGTGCGGATGACGATGCCGGCAGCGCACAGCGCGATGATCGGCGTGTCTTGCTGGTAGAGCTGGCGCAAGGTCGCGCCAAACTCCTGGTAACTGCGGTCGGCGCCTTCGACCCGGCCTTCAAGGCCATGGATCAGTGCGTCCGGGTACAGCTGCTGGATCTTGCGGGCAGTGGCCAGGCTGCCTTTGCCAAGAATGACGATGGCCGGGGCTTTACGGATCATCAGCCTTGCCACCTTTCACCGGGAACGATGATCAGCGAGAAGTACGGTGACGACTGCGGGTCGACCTCATCCAGCGCCACGATCTTCTGGTTGGCCATGGTCGCCCGTTCCACGTACAGCGCGCGCTCGGCCAGGCCGAGTTCGGCCAACACATCGCGGACCTTGGGGAAGTTGCGTCCAAGCTTCATGATCACCGCGGCATCGGCATCGGCCAGGCGGCGCTTGAGTTCATCGTGGGGCAGCACGCCGGAGAGCACCGACAGGCTCTGGTTGCGGTAGACCAGCGGCGCACCGAGCACCGAGGCACCGCCGAGCATCGAGCAGACACCCGGGATCACCTGCGCTTCGTAGCGCTCGGCGAGGCGGTCGTGCAGGTACATGTAGGAGCCGTAGAAGAACGGATCACCTTCGCAGATAACCGCCACATCGCGGCCGGCATCCAGGTGCGCGGCAACCTCAAGGCTGGCGGCATCGTAAAAGTCGCTGATGACCTGTTCATAGGACAACGGCGCCGGCAGCACTTCGGTGGTCACCGGGTACACCAGGGGCAGCAAGGTCTGGGCCTCCTGCAAATGGCTCTCGATGATGCCAAAGGCGTTGCCACGCTTGCCCTTGGCGACGAAGTAGGCCACCACCGGCGATTCGCGCAGCAGGCGCAGCGCCTTGACGGTGATCAGTTCCGGGTCGCCAGGGCCGACGCCCAGGCCCAGCAAACGTCCACGAGCCTGCATCATTCGACCTCCGTGGCCAGGGCATTGACCGCCGCTGCGGCCATGGCGCTACCGCCCAGGCGCCCCTGCATGATCACGAACGGCACGCCACGGCTGTCGGCGGCGAGCATCGCCTTGGACTCCGCAGCGCCGACAAAGCCCACCGGGAAGCCGAGGATCAACGCGGGTTTAGGCGCGCCGGCGTCGAGCATTTCCAGCAGGTAGAACAGTGCCGTCGGCGCGTTGCCGATGACCACCACACTGCCTTCCAGGTGCGGCCGCCACAGCTCCAGGGCCACCGCCGAGCGGGTGTTGCCCAGTTCGCGGGCAAGCTCCGGCACCTGTTCGTCGCGCAAGGTGCAGATCACCGGGTTGCTGGCCGGCAGGCGCGCGCGGGTAATACCCTCGGAGACCATCCGCGCATCGCAGAGGATCGGCGCCCCAGCGGCCAGGGCATCGCGCCCGGCCTTGCCGGCGCCCGCGGAAAACTGCAGGCCATCGATCGCATCGACCATGCCGCAGGCGTGAATCACGCGGACCGCGAGTTTTTCCAGATCGGCCGGGATGCGATCGAGCCGGGCTTCCTCTCGAATGATCGCGAAGGAATTGCGATAGATCTCCTGACCATCGCGGATGTAATCAATCATCAAGGGTGCTCCGTGAGCAGGCGTCTAGCAATGCGCCGGCTTCTTTTAGTGTGAGGTTGCGTGCGTGCAGCTGGCCGAAGCCTGGCTGGGCATCGTCACGCAGATACAAGTCGTAGTGGCCGGGGCTCTGCGCCAGCAAGGTCGCCGGGGCCACGTGGGCCATGGCGCAAGAGCGCGGGCAGCCACTCAGGTGCACGCTGGCCGGGGCACCGGGGGCCAGCAGGGTCGCCAGCAGGCGGGCATCTCCCTTGGTTTCGGCCTGGCCCTTGGCACAGCCGGCGGAACCGGTGCAGGCGACCAGACGGGACAGTTGCTCACTCGCAGAGACCAGCAGCCCCAGTTGGGCCAGACCCTCGCTGACCCGCTCGGCATGGCGCTGGGCAATAGCGGGCAGCAACAGGCTTTGCCAGGGTGTCATGCGCAGGGTGCCGTCGCCCTGTTCACGTGCAAGCCGGGCCGCGCCGCGCAGCATCGAAGGGTTCAGGCGGCCCAGCGGCGCTGCGGCACCGACAGCGCTCAGGCCGGTTTGCAACTGGGGATAAATGCCCAGATAGCTGGCCGCGGTCAGCGAGCGGCGCCATTGGCAGACCGCTGCGTCAGCCCGGATCGGCAAGCCCAACCCGGCGATAAACACCTCTGGCGCATGCTCGCTCAGCAACTGGCGCATCCGCGTCTGTTCTGGCCGGGCCAGGTCGAGAAAACGATTGAGCACCGCCAGCACCAGCTCATGCCCCCGCGTCAGGGGCACAGCGCCCAACGGCGCATCCTTGGCCGGGCACCCGGCCAGGCCGAATGCCAGCCACAGTTCGCCGTCCAGGTTCAGGGGGCTGAGCCATAAGTCATGGGGATGTTCGAGCATCGCCAGGGCTTCACCGCCATCCAGTTGCACGGCGAACTTGGCCGACAACTGATGAAAACGCGGAGTGGTTTCCAGCGACTGCAGCAGTTGCTGCGCCAAGGGCCGGGTGTCGAACAGCAACTGCGGATCAAGGCCGGCCACGGGGCTGAGCATCAGGTTACGCACATCATCGCCGGCCGCATCACGCGGGCCCAGGCCCGCCGCCAGCAGCCCTTCTATCAGAGCGCCATGCTCGCCAGCAATGCCGCGAATCTGCAGGTTGCCGCGGTTGGTGACTTCTATTTCACCCCCCGCATAGCGCTCGGCCGCAGTGGCAACGGCATCGGCCTGATCAGCCGTCAGCGCACCGCCTGCCAGCTTGATCCGGCAGATGCCGCCGTCCAGCGCCTGGACGATGCGCCACAACCCCGGACAGGCCGAGGGACGCAGCGAAGCTTGGGGCTGGTGGGCCGATACAGGCTGGTTCAAAAGGTCACCCGGCAATCGTGAAAAGGCACTTCAGTGTAGAAGGCGCGGTATTATGCCTGCTTTGTCCGAAGGCATGAAAAGCCTGCCGGTCGGATTGCGTTGAATTGAGGAAATCCATGTCGCCCTGGCTGACAGTAGTAGGTATCGGTGAAGACGGTTTCAGTGGCCTGGGCAAGCATGCCCGGCGCGCGCTACTGGGCGCCTCACGGGTGTTTGGCGGCCAGCGCCAGCTGGATCTGCTACCGCATTGCATCACTGGCGAACGCCTGCTCTGGCCCAGCCCTTTTTCCCTGGCGCCGGTACTGGCCCTGCGTGGCGAAGCGGTGTGCGTACTGGCCAGCGGCGACCCGATGTTCTATGGCGTGGGGGCCAGCCTGGCCCGGCAGCTCGATGTCAGTGAGATGAGCGTGCTGCCGATGCCCTCCTCTTGCGCCCTGGCCGCCGCCCGCCTGGGCTGGCCGTTGCAGGAGGTGCTGACGCTTTCTGTGGTGGCCCGGCCAATCGCTGCGTTGAACGCCCATCTGTACAGCGGCGTGCGCCTGTTGGTGCTGAGCAACGATGGCTACAGCCCGGCAGCCATCGCCGCATTGCTACATGAACGTGGCTTCGGGCCGAGCCGGCTGCAGGTCTTCGAGCACCTTGGCGGCAGCGCCGAACGTCGTCTCGATGGCACTGCCGAGCACTGGCCGCACACGCAGATTGCCGACTTGAACCTGATCGCCATCGAGTGCCTGGCCGCGCCCGATGCGCCGCGCCTGTCGCCCCTGGCCGGTCTGCCGGACAGCGCCTTCAAGCACGACGGCCAGCTGACCAAGCGCGATGTGCGTGCCATTACCCTGGCGCGCCTGGCGCCGCGACCGGGTGAACTGCTCTGGGATGTCGGCGCCGGCAGCGGCTCGATCGGCATCGAGTGGATGCGTGCCCACCCCAGTTGCCGGGCGCTGGCCATCGAGTCCGATGCGGGCCGCCAGCAGTTGATCGAACACAACCGCGATGCCCTCGGCGTGCCTGGCCTGCAGTTGATCCGCGGCCGTGCGCCGATGGCCCTGCAGGGCCTGGAGCGCCCTGATGCGATCTTCATCGGCGGCGGCGTAACCCGCGAAGGCGTGCTGCAGCATTGCTGGGAGCAACTGCGCCCGGGTGGGCGCCTGGTGGCCAATGCCGTGACCCTGCAAAGCGAGCTGGCCCTGGTCAACTGGCGCGAGCAGCATGGCGGCGAGCTGAGCCGTATCCATATCGCCCAGGCGCAGCCCCTGGGCGAGTTCGACACCTGGCGCCAGGCCCTGCCGATCACCCTGCTAGAAGCGGTCAAGCCTGTCGATGCGTGACGAAACCCGGGAACAACCCGCCCCGCTGCGCAGCGGTCTGACCACCGGCAGTTGCGCCACCGCCACCAGCCTCGCAGCGGCCCGCCTGCTGCTTGCGGGCCAAGGCGATGACGCCGTGCACATCACCCTGCCCAAGGGCAAGGTGGTGCAGATGCGTCTGGAGTTCTGCCGCCTGCTGGAGAATGGCGCCGAGGCCGGCACCCTCAAGGATGCCGGCGATGACCCGGACGTTACCCACGGCGCCCTGCTCTACAGCCAGGTGCGCTTGCAGGCAGAGCCCGGCGTGCGCTTCGTTGCCGGCAAGGGTGTCGGTACGGTGACCCGCCCCGGGCTGGTACTGGCGGTCGGCGAGCCGGCAATCAACCCGGTACCACGGCGGATGATGACCGAGCACCTGCAGCGCCTGGCTGCCGAACACGCCTACGGCGGCGGTTTCGAGGTCACGGTGAACGTCCAGGACGGTGAAAGCCTGGCGCTGAAAACCATGAACCCGCGCCTGGGCATTCTTGGCGGCCTGTCGATCCTCGGCACCAGCGGCATCGTCCGGCCGTTTTCCTGCTCGGCCTACATCGCCTCGATCCACCAGGGCATCGACGTGGCGAAGACCAACGGCTACCAGCACATCGCCGCCTGCACCGGCAACGCCAGCGAAGACACCATGCGCCGGGTCTACAACCTGCCGGAAATCGCCTTGATCGAAATGGGCGATTTTGTCGGCGCGGTGCTCAAGCACCTGCGCAAGGTGCCTGTGGATAAACTCAGCCTGTGCGGCGGCTTTGGCAAGATCAGCAAGCTGGCCGCCGGACACATGGACCTGCACAGCCGTCATTCGAGCATCGACCTGCCGCAATTGGCCGAATGGGCCGCGGCCATTGGTGCCGATGACGCCTTGCAAGACTCGATTCGCCAGGCCAACACCAGCCAGCAGGCCCTGGCCCTGGCCAGCGCCGCCGGGATTGCCCTGGGCGATGCCGTCTGCGCCCACGCCCTGGCCTTTGCCCGCAGCGTCGTGCCGGCGCAGGTGCAGGTGGAGGTGTTTGCCATTGATCGCCAGGGTGGCATCGTTGGCCATGCGGGGGGCTTTGCATGAAGCGCATCCTGTTGCTCGGCGGCGTTACCGAGGCGCTGGCCATTGCCCGCACCCTGGGCCCGCAGCACGTCTACAGCCTGGCCGGGATCGGCCGGGTGCCCACTGACCTGAACTGCCAGGTACGGGTGGGAGGGTTTGGTGGCGCCGAGGGTCTGGCCGCTTACCTGCGCGCGCAAAACATCGAACTGCTGATCGACGCCACCCACCCCTATGCCGCGCAGATCAGCGCCAATGCCGCCCGCGCCGCGCAGCTCACCGGCGTGCCGTGCTGGGCTTTGCGCCGCCCGGCCTGGCAAGCCCAGGCTGGGGATGACTGGCGCGAGGTGGCCGACTGGGCCGAGCTGATCGACGCGCTGCGCCCGTTCCAACGCCCGCTGTTTACCCTCGGCCGTGAGCCGCTGCAGCATCTGCACGAGATTCCCGCCCATCAGTTCTGGACCTTGCGCGCCCTTGAGGCCTGCCCGGGCAATGAGCGCTGCGAAGTGATCGGCGCCCGCGGGCCGTTTCACCTGGAAGACGAACGCGCGCTGTTCGAGCGCCGGCATATCGATGTGCTGATCAGCAAGAACAGTGGCAGCGGGGCGACCGAGCCCAAACTTGAAATCGCCAGGCAACGGCAAGTGCCGGTGTTGATCCTCAAGCGACCAGTGCTGCCGCAAGTCGACAGGGAATTCTTCAGTCCTGCAAAGCTGCTGGCAGACTTGCCTTGATGGATTTGTTTACACCACAACCTGTGGGCGCATAGCCATACAAACCAGATTTTAAGAAATTTCTTACTGGGTTGATTTGCCCCGTCCCCACCCCTCTGCCTTACACTACACCCCTCCTCCCCCCGGAAGACTTCACCCATATGGAAATGCAATGGTGGATCTGGCTGGTATTCGGTTTCGGCCTCGTAGTGCTCGAACTGGTCCTGCCAACCTTCTTCATCCTCTGGTTCGGCATCGGTGCCGTGCTGGTTTCGCTCATTGCCTTTTTGGCGCCAAGTCTGCAACTCGACATGCAGGTGCTGCTCTGGGTGGTGTTCTCGTCGATTACCACGCTGCTGTGGTTCAAGGTGTTTCGCAAGAAACAGCCCGACACCCGCTGGACCGCCGACAGCGTAATCGGCGAGGTCGGCCTGCTCACCGCCACGGTCTCTGAATTCCAGAAAGGCCGCGTGCGCTTCCAGAAACCCGTCCTGGGCAACGAGGAGTGGATCTGCGTTGCCGATGCCGAAATCCCCTCGGGCGAGCGCGTGCGCATCACCGCCATCGAAGGCAATACCGCCCGGGTTACCCGGGCCTGATCAGCAAAAAAGGAAGCTTTGACTCATGACCAGCCTTATCGTCGTCGGGACTATCGCCGCGTTCGTCCTCATCACCCTGTTCAAGGGGGTGCGCATCGTGCCTCAGGGCGAGGAGTGGATCGTCGAGCGCCTGGGCCGCTACCACAGCACCCTCAAGCCGGGCCTGAACCTGCTGATCCCGTACATGGACGTGGTTGCCTACCGCCTGCCGACCAAGGACATCATCCTCGACGTGCAGCAGCAGGAAATCATCACCCGCGACAATGCAGTGATCGTCGCCAACGCCCTGTGCTTCGCCAAGGTCGTCGACCCGCAGAAGGCCGCCTACGGTGTGCAGGACTTCTCCTTCGCAGTGACCAGCCTGACCATGACCTCGCTGCGCGCCATCGTCGGCGCCATGGACCTGGACGAAGCGCTGTCGAGCCGCGAACAGATCAAGGCGCGCCTGCGCGAAGCCATGTCCGAGCAGACCGAAGACTGGGGCGTGACCGTGCGCTCGGTAGAGATCCAGGACATCAAGCCGTCGCAGAACATGCAGGCCGCCATGGAGCGCCAGGCTGCCGCCGAACGCGAGCGTAAAGCCGACGTGACCCGTGCCGAAGGCGCCAAGCAGGCGGCCATCCTCGAAGCCGAAGCGCGCCAGCAGGCAGCCAAGCTCGACGCCGAGGCGCAGATCAACCTCGCCGAAGCCTCGGCGCGTTCGATCACCCTGGTCAAGGACGCGGTCGGTACCGAGATCACCCCGGCCATGTACCTGCTTGGCGAGCGCTATATCGGCGCCATGGAGAGCCTTGCCAGCAGCGACAACGCCAAGGTCGTGGTGCTGCCCGCCGACCTCCAGGAAACCGTGCGCGGGCTGATGGGCCGCAACAAGCAGGCCTGATGCGAACCGGGAGTGCGGCACTTCACCGCACCCCCGGTAATTTTTCCTATACTGGGCGCTACAATAGCCACCTCTGATTCCTGACCGGATCTTTCCATGTCCCCATATCGGCCCGCCATCGCCTGGATCGCCTGCTTCGCAGTGCTGTTCAATCTGCTGGCCATGCCGTTGGCGTCCGCAGCTCCCAAGGGGCCGGCCGAACAACTGCTGTGGGGCGCCTTCTGTTCGAGTGTCGGCGGCAAGGCCAAGGCTGAAATCATCGCCCTGGGCAAGATCGACCTCGGCCAGCAAGGCGATGATCACTCCAACATGCAGCACTGCTGGTGCTGCTCTGGTGCTGCGCCATTGCTGGCGCTTCCCGGGCATACCCCGCAGCTGAGCAAACCGCTGGCCCTGTCGATCGGGCTCGAACCGCTGCTGACGGCCTATCAACCCACGCCACGCCAACAGTGGCCGGCCCTCAACCCCCGCGCCTCCCCTCTGGTCTGAGTTCACTACGCTAACTGCTGCGAACCTGACTCGACTGGAGAATCACCATGTTCAAGAACGCCCTGCTGCTGGCCGCGCTGATGCTGCCGGCGACCTTTGCCACTGCCCATGAATACACCGTCGGCGAGCTGCACATCGCGCACCCGTGGTCGCAGGAACTGCCACCGAACGCGCCCAACGTCGCGGCCTATTTCGTCGTGCATAACAACGGCAAGACTGCCGACACCCTGCTCAGCGTCGACAGCCCGATCAGCGACGACGCCCAGTTGCACGAGCATGTGCACAAAGATGGCCTGATGAAAATGCAGCAGGTCCAAAGTGTCGAAGTACCAGCGGACGGTGAGCTGAAGTTCGCCCCCGGCGCCTACCATGTGATGCTGATGCAGCCCAAGGACCGCAGCCTGCTGGCTGACGGCAAGCGCTTCCCGCTGACCCTGCACTTCAAGAACGCCGGTGACATCACCGTCGAGGTCGCGGTGCAAAAAAATGCACCCGAGGAAGCCGCCCACAGCCACTGAGTGCTGAAGAAAGCTGCCCGGCGTGACTAGCGCCCGCAGCAGGTTCACCCGCCCCGCGCGTCCTGAGTCCAGGACGGTTCGCGGCAGCTGGCTGAGCCTGTTCGCCATGTTGATGATCTTTATCGGCCCACTGGTTTCCCAGTCGATGCCGATGGATCACCGTGCCATGCCAGCCGGCATGAGCATGGCCATGGACAGCGCCGCCGATTGCCATGCCGACAGCCATCACGGCAGCAGCCCGTCGCTAAAGGTAATCTGGGAGAAGTGCGGCTATTGCAGCCTGTTCTTCCATTGCCCGGCATTGCCCCAGGCGCTGAGCCTGCTCAACACTGAAGCCGTCCCCGCCAACAGCCAACTGCTCGTTCACCCGCGCCAGGGGCATGCCCGGCAGACGGTATTCCCCGGCGCCCGCAGCCGCGCGCCACCCGCCTTCATCGTCGTCTGAACCCACTACCCGCGCCCGAAGTCCGGTATCTGCCGTCGACTGCGCGCACCCTTACGACTGATCGATGTTGGAATCATTATGTCCGGCTGCACCGCTGTTTTTCGTCTGTCCCTGCAAGGGACCATCGCCGTGATTTGCGGCACCCTGCTCAGCCCCCTGGTCCTGGCCGCCAGCCAGGGCCATGACGAGCACCTGCATGAGCATAACGAGCTGAGCCCGACGGTGATCACCGCCGTCGCCCCCAGCTCGCCGCTGACCATCGTCACCAACCCCAAGGACCCACGCCAGCCGGTACCGGCCAGTGATGGCGCCGATTACCTGAAGACCATCCCCGGCTTCTCGGCGATTCGCGCCGGCGGCACCAATGGCGACCCGGTACTGCGCGGCATGTTCGGCTCACGCCTGAACATCCTCACCAACGGCGGCGTGATGCTCGGCGCCTGCCCCAACCGCATGGACGCCCCCACCTCGTACATCTCGCCGGAAACCTATGACCGCCTGACCGTGATCAAGGGTCCGCAAAGCGTGATCTGGGGCCCGGGCGCCTCGGCCGGGACCATCCTCTTCGATCGCGAGCCGGAGAAATTCGGCGAGCTTGGCAGCCGGGTCAATGCCAGCCTGCTGGGCGGCTCCAACGGCCGCTTCGACAAGGTGCTGGATGCCGCAGCGGGCAACCGCTACGGCTATGCGCGCTTCGTCGGCAACCAGTCGCGCTCCGACGACTATGAAGACGGCAATGGCGACACCGTGCCGTCGCGCTGGGACAAGTGGAACGGCGACGTGGCCCTGGGCTGGACCCCGGACGCCGATACCCTGGTGGAACTGACCGCCGGCAAGGGCGACGGCGAGGCCCGCTATGCCGGCCGTGGCATGGACGGTTCGCAGTTCAAGCGCGAAAGCCTTGGCCTGCGCTTCGAGAAGTCCAACATCGGCGAGGTCTTCGACAAGCTCGAAGCCCAGGTCTACTACAACTACGCCGACCACGTGATGGACAACTACAGCCTGCGCACGCCCTCGGGCATGGGCATGATGGGCATGCCCATGGTCAGCAACGTCGACCGTCGCACCCTCGGCGGGCGGATCAAGGGCACCTGGCGCTGGGATGACCTGCAACTGATCAGCGGCATCGACGCGCAAACCAACGAGCACCGCCAGCGCGGCGGCATGGGCGTCGATGCACACAAGCACATGGCCTGGACCAAGGACGCCGACTTCCACAACTACGGGGTGTTCGGCGAACTGACCTGGTACGCCGCCGAACAGGACCGGCTGATCACCGGTGCCCGCCTGGACCGCGCCTCGGCCAAGGACTATCGGGCCACCAGCGCCACCCGCGGCGACACCCGCGCCGATACCTTGCCCAGCGGTTTTATCCGCTACGAGCATGACCTGGTGGATATCCCCGCCACCACCTACGTCGGCCTCGGCCACGCCCAGCGCTTCCCCGACTACTGGGAGCTGTTCTCGCCCAAATCCGGCCCGGCCGGCTCAGTCAACGCCTTCGACAGCATCAAGCCGGAGAAAACCACCCAGCTCGACTTCGGCATCCAGTACCAGACCGATACCGTCGACGCCTGGGCGTCGGGCTATGTCGGGCAGATCCGCGACTACATCCTCTTCGACTACCGGCCGGGGATGATGGGCATGCCCAGCTCGCAAGCGCAGAACATCGACGCGCGGATCATGGGCGGCGAACTGGGCGCGGCGTACAAGTTGACCAGCAACTGGAAAGCTGACGCCACCCTGGCCTACGCTTGGGGCAAGAACAGCAGCGACGGCAAGGCACTGCCGCAGATGCCACCGCTGGAAAGCCGCCTGGGTCTGACCTACAGCCGTGATGTGTGGAGCGCTGGCGCCTTGTGGCGCCTGGTGGCGGCGCAGAACCGCATCGCCGAGAACTCCGGCAACGTAGTGGGCAAGGACTACGAAAAAAGCGGTGGTTTCGGCGTGTTCTCGCTCAACGGCGCCTACAAGGTCAGCAACAACCTCAAGCTCAGTGCCGGGGTCGACAACCTGTTCGACAAGGCTTACGCCGAACACCTGAACCTGGCGGGCAACGCCGGCTTCGGCTACCCGGCCACCGACCCGCAGCCGATCAACGAACCAGGGCGTACGTTCTGGACCAAGGTCGACCTGAGTTTCTGATCCAACCCGGGCGCGATCACTGATCGCGCCCTACCCAGGCAACACGGGAGCGCTCCATGGGCAAACCGCAAGTATCCTTCTACAACCTGGCCTGGCGCTGGCACTTTTACGCCGGGTTGTTCGTCGCGCCGTTCATGATCCTGCTGGCGATCACCGGGATCATCTACCTGTTCAAGCCGCAGCTCGACCCGCTGCTGTACCGCGACTTGATGGTGGTCGAGGCCGGGCATCACCGGCAAAACGCCGACAGCCTGCTGCAACAGGTGCAACAGGCCTACCCCAAAGGTCAGGTCAGCCAGTACCTGCCGGCGTTGGCCAATGACCGCAGTGCGCAGTTCGTGGTGCACAACGATGGCCGTGAATTAAACGTGTTCGTCGACCCCTACAGCGGCAAGCTGCTCGGCGCGCAGGACGCGCAGAACAACCTGCAGGCCGTCGCCCGCGCCCTGCATGGCGAACTGATGATCGGCACCACCGGCGATCGCCTGGTGGAGCTGGCTGCCGGCTGGGGCGTGGTGCTGGTGGTCTCCGGCCTGTACCTCTGGTGGCCGCGTGGCAAACGTACGGGCGGCGTGCTGTGGCCACGCCGGAACGCGCGCGGGCGCCTGCTGTGGCGCGACCTGCATGCGGTCACCGGCTTCTGGGGCTCGGCCCTGCTGCTGTTGATGCTGCTCAGCGGCATGACCTGGACCGGCTTCTGGGGCAAGCAATACGCTGACCTGTGGAACCGCTTTCCGGCGGCGATGTGGAACGACGTACCGCAATCCGACCAGCAAGCCCGGGCGCTGAACAACGCCAGCCGCCAGACAGTGCCCTGGGCCATGGAAAACACACCGATGCCGCAATCCGGGGCCCACGCCGAGCATGCCGGCCACAGCATGGGCTCCGGCGCAGCGCCAGCACCGCAGGTCAGCCTGCAACAGATCGAAGAGTTGGCCAACACCCGCCGCGTCGAACCTGGCTACAGCATCACCCTGCCGACCAGCGCCGAAGGCGTGTACACCATCGCCGTGTTCGCCGATGACCCGCGCAACGACGCCACCCTGCATGTCGACCAGTACACCGGCAAGGTCCTGGTGGATGTGCGCTGGCAGGATTACAACAATGTCGCCCGCGCCACCGAGCTCGGGGTGATGCTGCACGAGGGCAAGATGTTCGGTCCGCTGAACCAGATTGTTGTCCTGCTGATCTGCCTGATGATTCTGCTCGGCTCGGTCAGCGGCCTGGTGATGTGGTGGAAGCGCCGTCCCGAAGGCGGCCTCGGCGTGCCGCCACTGCGTCATGACCTGCCGCGCTGGAAGACCGCGACAGTAATCATGCTGATCCTGGGTGCGGCATTCCCGCTGGTGGGTGGCTCGATGCTGCTGGTGTGGTTGGTTGATCGTTATGCACAACCGCTGGCCCGGACAAATCCGCTAACATGAGCGCCCGTTTTCGATACGGGCCTGTTTTCGGCGTCATCGCCCGCAGGCCCGCAGGACCTTGATGAGCACCCTGAGTATCAGCGACCTGCACTGGTCGCCCCTGGGCCACGGCCACTGCCACCACCAGTTCCAGCTGCGCGACGTTGAGCTGCAGGTCGGTGCCGGCGAATTCGTCGGTCTGATCGGCCCCAACGGCAGCGGCAAAACCAGCCTGCTGCGCTGCGCCTACCGCTTCAACAAACCGGAGCGCGGCCGGGTGCGCCTGGGCGAGCATGACCTGTGGCAGCAGTCGTCGCGCTGGTGCGCCCAGCGCATCGCCGTGGTGCTGCAGGAGTTTCCCGATGCCTTCGGCCTGAATGTCGAGGAAGTGGTCGCCATGGGCCGCATCCCGCACAAAAGCCTGTTCGACGGCGACAGCCACGAGGATCGCCAGTTGGTGCAACAGGCCTTGCAGGCAGTCGGCCTGCAGGGCTTTGACGACCACACTTTCGCCAGCCTGTCCGGCGGCGAGAAGCAGCGGGTGATCCTCGCCCGCGCCCTGGTCCAGCAACCCCAGGTGCTGATCCTCGATGAGCCGACCAACCACCTCGACCCGCGCTATCAGCTGGAACTGCTGCAGCAGGTGCGCCGCCTGGGCATCGGTACCCTGGCGAGCATCCATGACCTGAACCTGGCCGCGGCCTTCTGTGATCGCCTGTACGTGCTCGACCACGGGCGCATCGTCGCCAGCGGCACGCCTGATCAGGTGCTGACCGCCGAATTGCTGCACGAGGTTTTCGGCGTACAAGCGCTGATCGACCGCCACCCTCTGGCTGACCACCCTCGCCTTACCTGGATAACCCAGCGATGATTCGATCCATCCTGTTGCTCGGCCTGGCCTTGCTGCTGGCCAGCCCCGGCGCTTTCGCCGAGGCCACCCAATACCCGTTGACGGTGCAGAGCTGCAACCGCCAGGTGACCTTCACCAAGGCCCCGGAGCATGCCCTGAGCCACGACATCAACATGACCCAGATGATGCTCGCCCTCGGCCTGCGCTCGCGCATGGTCGGCTACAGCGGCGTCAGCGGCTGGAAGGCGGTGACCCCGCAGTTGCGCAAGCAACTCGCCGGCCTGCCGGAACTGGCGGCCAAGTACCCGTCGGTGGAAACCCTGCTCAACGCCAATGTCGACTTCCTCTTCGCCGGCTGGGATTACGGCATGCGCGTCGGCGGCGACCTGACGCCACAGAGCCTGGCGCCGCTGGGCATCCCGGTCTATGAGTTGACCGAATCCTGCGCCTTTGTCATGAAGCGCCCGGCAGCCAGCCTGGACGACACCTATACCGACCTGCGCAACCTCGGCAGGATCTTCGACGTGCAGGACCGCGCCGAACAGTTGGTCGGCCAGATGCAGGAGCGCGTCGCCGTGGTGCAACAGCACTTGCCGGCACAACGTCCACGTGTGTTCCTCTACGACAGCGGCGAAGACCGGGCCATGACCTCCGGGCGCCTGGGCATGCCCGAAGCGCTGATCGCCGCTGCGGGCGGGCGCAATGTACTTGACGACATCGAGGCCAGCTGGACCCGGGTCAACTGGGAGAGCGTGGTCGAGCGCAACCCCGAGGTGATCGTCATCGTCGACTATGGCGAAGTCAGCGCCGCGCAGAAGCAGGCGTTCCTCGAACAACACCCGGCACTGCAATCGGTGGCTGCGATCCGCAACAAGCGCTTCGTGGTCATCCCTTACGTAGCAGCCACGCCAAGCCTTGAGAACGTCGAAGCCATCGAGACCATCGCCGCGAGCCTGCACGGCGCATGAGGTCCGCAAGCTCCCGTCATCGGCTGTTGCTGCTCGGGCTGTTCGGCCTGCTGCTGGTGTCCTGCGTGGTCTCCCTGGGCTTCGGTTCGGCGCCGGTGCCGGTCGAGGTGGTCTGGCGCGTGTTGCTGTTCAAGGTGTTCGGCATTACGCCCGACACCCCTGCATGGAGCACCGGCCAGGAGCATATCGTCTGGCTGATTCGGGTGCCGCGCATGCTCCTGGCGGCACTGGTCGGCGGCGGTCTGGCAATGATCGGCGCGGTACTGCAGGCAGTGACACGCAACCCACTGGCCGACCCGCACCTGCTCGGCGTCACCTCCGGGGCGACCCTGGGGGCAGTGCTGGTGGTGCTGCATATCGGCGAGCTGCTCGGGGTGCTGACCTTGCCCCTGGCAGCCTTTATCGGCGCGCTGTGCAGCATGCTGCTGGTGCTGGCCATCGCCAGCCGCCACGGCCGCCTGGACAGCGACCGCCTGCTGCTGTGCGGCGTGGCGGTGGCCTTTGTGATGATGGCGGCGGCCAATCTGCTGCTGTTTCTCGGTGATCACCGGGCAAGCTCGGCGGTGATGTTCTGGATGCTCGGCGGCCTGGGCCTGGCGCGCTGGGAGCTGCTGCCGATCCCGGCCATCAGCGTGTTGCTGGGCCTGGCCTTGCTGCTGGGCATGGCCCGCTCGCTGAACGCGTTGATGGCCGGCGAGCAGACCGCCGTGACCCTTGGCCTGAATGCACGCAAGGTGCGCCTGCTGGCGTTTCTGATCTGTTCGTTGCTGACCGGCGTGCTGGTGGCGATCAGCGGCTCGATCGGCTTTGTCGGCCTGATGGTGCCGCACATCGCCCGGCGCCTGGTCGGTGCCGAGCACAGCCGCCTGCTTCCGGTGTGCCTGCTGCTGGGCAGCCTGTTCCTGATCTGGGTCGACGTTGCCGCGCGCACGCTGATTTCGCCCGAGGACCTGCCCATCGGCATCGCCACCGCGGCCATTGGCGGCTTGTTCTTTATCGGCCTGATGCGCCGACGTTGATCACGGTCAACACCGCCCGCGCCTTGAGACGTATTGTCGCGCTAGCGCCAGGAAGGCGCGTGTTAGCCTAGCGGCGCACAACAAGACCGACCTCAACGGAATGCCTGCCTATGACCGCGAACCTGCCCCCGCAACACCCCGCACCCACTGACCATGACCACCTGCAACGCAGCCTGTCCAACCGCCACATCCAGCTGATCGCCATCGGTGGCGCCATCGGCACCGGGCTGTTCATGGGTTCGGGCAAGACCATCAGCCTGGCCGGCCCGTCGATCATCTTTGTCTACATGATCATCGGTTTCATGCTGTTCTTCGTCATGCGTGCCATGGGCGAACTGCTGCTGTCGAACCTCAACTACAAGTCGTTCATCGATTTCTCCGCCGACCTGCTCGGCCCCTGGGCCGGCTACTTCACCGGCTGGACCTACTGGTTCTGCTGGATCATCACCGGCATCGCCGACGTCATCGCGATCTCGGCCTATTCGCAGTTCTGGTTCCCCGACCTGCCGCAGTGGGCGCCGGCGATTGCCTGTGTCGGCCTGCTGCTGTCGCTGAACCTGATCACGGTGAAGATGTTCGGCGAGATCGAGTTCTGGTTCGCCATGATCAAGATCATCGCCATCGTCGCCCTGGTCGGCACCGGCCTGTACATGGTCATGGCCGGCTTCCAGTCGCCCGCCGGGCGCACCGCCGACCTTGCCAACCTGTGGAACGACCAGGGCATGTTCCCCCATGGCCTGATGGGCTTTTTTGCCGGCTTCCAGATTGCCGTGTTCGCCTTCGTCGGCATCGAACTGGTGGGCACCACCGCTGCCGAAGCGAAGAACCCGGAGCGCAACCTGCCGCGGGCAATCAACTCGATCCCGATCCGCATCATCGTCTTCTACGTGCTGGCGCTGATCACCATCATGGCGGTGACACCGTGGCGTGACGTGGTGCCGGGCAAGAGCCCGTTCGTGGAACTGTTCGTGCTTGCCGGCCTGCCGGCGGCGGCCAGCATCATCAACTTCGTGGTGCTGACCTCGGCGGCCTCGTCGGCCAACAGCGGCGTGTTCTCCACCAGCCGCATGCTCTTCGGCCTGGCCCAGCAGGGTAATGCGCCTAAGCGTTTCGAGCAGCTGTCCAAGCGCAGCGTGCCGGCCAGCGGCCTGCTGTTCTCGTGCACCTGCCTGCTGGCCGGGGCGCTGCTGATGTACGTGATTCCGGATCTGGTCGAAGCCTTCACCCTGGTGACCACGGTGTCGGCGATCCTGTTCATGTTCGTCTGGTCGCTGATCTTGCTGTCGTACCTGAACTACCGCAAACAGCGCGCCGCGCTGCACCAGGCCTCGAAGTACAAGATGCCCGGCGGGCGTTTGATGTGCTGGGTGTGCCTGGCGTTCTTCGCCTTCATCCTGGTGCTGCTGAGCCTTGAGCACGATACCCGCCAGGCGCTGATTGTCACGCCTTTGTGGTTCGTGCTGCTGACCGTCACTTACCAGTTCGTGCGGCGCAATCGTCAAGCCCAGCTTGAAAGCGTCAGCTCCCGCCAGGGCTGATCAACCCTCGCTGGCCTTGAGCAGTTCGGCCAGCACCGCGTCGGCCTCCTCGCGCTGGGCCGGCGTCGGTGCCTTGGCGAACTGGCTGCGGCCGTTGAGGGTCAGGTAGGCGTTATCGCCGTCGCCCCAGATGTACGAATAGACCAGCATGAAGCTGTCGGAGTCGGCGGCGCAGTACGGCGCGACGCTGCGCAGTGGCGCCAGTAGCGAGATCATCTCGCCGTAGTTCTCGCTGAACTGCAACAGGGCGAAGCGCCAGGCGCCCGCCTTCTCGTCGTACTCGGAGTACGTGCCCCAGCCACTGACACCGACCAGCTCGCTCAGGTTTCGCGCTACCAGCGGCCGCAGGTCTTCACTCCTGACCTTGCCCGGGCCATACATCCCCTGGCTGTCGAACCATTGCTGCCAATCGTCGAAGGCTGGCGCACCACCCGGCGGCGCGGCCTTGACCTCGGCGTACTGGGCAGCGGTCATGGTGCAACGAAAATACAGCGAGGACGGCTCGCTGGCCTGCACCTGCCCCATTGCGGCCCACACGCCGGCCATCATCATCCCTGCACACGCGAGCTTGCTCACTGTCGTCGTCCCTGAACTGCTTTCGAAGGCGGCGATGATACCTGCACGAACCAAAGCTGTGCAGACCCGTTTGCCGCGCACCGGCCACAGCGCCATCACGGTGCAAGCCTGCTTGCCAGCAGCCGCGATTCATCGTGCAAACCGCGCCCCAGAGCGCCTCGCACCACTCGGCACAGCCCTTGCTAACGCTCTTGGCGAAGTCGCCATCTGCCCAACAGAACATCCGATTCCATGGAGAGAGCACTATGAAGCGTCGCAGTCTGATCAAGGCCTTTACCCTCAGCGCGTCCATCGCGGCGATGGGCCTGAGCTGGAGCATCCAGGCCGCCGAGACCATCAAGGTCGGTATCCTGCATTCGCTGTCGGGGACCATGGCGATTTCCGAGACCTCGCTCAAGGACATGGCCCTGATGACCATCGAACAGATCAATGCCAAGGGCGGGGTCAACGGCAAGCTGCTGGAGCCGGTGGTGGTCGACCCCGCATCGAACTGGCCGCTGTTCGCCGAGAAGGGCCGCCAGCTGCTGACCCAGGACAAGGTCGCGGTGGTGTTCGGCTGCTGGACCTCGGTGTCGCGCAAGTCGGTACTGCCGGTGTTCGAAGAGCTCAACGGCCTGCTGTTCTACCCGGTGCAGTATGAGGGCGAAGAGATGTCGCCGAACGTCTTCTACACCGGTGCCGCGCCCAACCAGCAGGCGATCCCGGCAGTGGAATACCTGATGAGCGAAGACGGCGGCGCCGCCAAGCGCTACTTCCTGCTGGGTACCGACTACGTCTACCCGCGCACCACCAACAAGATCCTGCGCGCCTTCCTGCACAGCAAGGGCGTGGCCGACAAGGACATCGAAGAGGTCTACACGCCGTTTGGCCACAGCGATTACCAGACCATCGTCGCCAACATCAAGAAGTTCTCCGCCGGCGGCAAGACCGCGGTCATCTCCACGGTCAACGGCGACTCCAACGTGCCGTTCTACAAGGAGCTGGCCAACCAGGGCCTGAAAGCCACCGACGTGCCGGTGGTGGCCTTCTCGGTAGGCGAGGAGGAACTGCGCGGCATCGACACCAAGCCGCTGGTGGGGCACCTGGCGGCGTGGAACTACTTCGAATCGGTGGATAACCCGGTCAACAGCCAGTTCGTCGCCGACTGGAAGGCCTACGCCAAGGCCAAGAACCTGCCGGGCGCCGACAAGGCGGTGACCAACGACCCGATGGAAGCCACCTACGTCGGCATCCACATGTGGGCCCAGGCGGCGGAGAAGGCCAAGTCCACCGATGTCGACAAAGTCCGCGAGGCCCTGGCCGGGCAGACCTTCAAGGCGCCGTCCGGCTACACCCTGACCATGGACAAGACCAATCACCACTTGCACAAGCCGGTGATGATCGGCGAGATCCAGGATGACGGGCAGTTCAATGTGGTCTGGGAAACCGAACAACCGCTGCGCGCACAGCCGTGGAGCCCGTTCATTCCGGGCAACGACAAGCGGCCGGATTATGCGGTGAAGGGCAACTGAGTTGTCGGGGCCGCTTTGCGGCCCATCGCTGGCAAGCCAGCTCCCACAAGGACCGCGCATACCCACAGACACTGCAATGCCTGTGGGAGCTGGCTTGCCAGCGATGAGGCCCTGAGACATTCCACAACCGCGACGGATCCCGCTATGCCCAAGGCCCTCCAGCGCCTCTTCCTCGGCTTGCTCCTGCTCTTGCCGCTAGCCGCCCAGGCAGCCGACGCCGACTACTTCATCGCCGCCAAGGCCAATGAGCAGGCGCGCCTGCTCCAGGACTGGGCGGCGCAACCGGACCCGGCCCGCCTTGAACTGCTGAGTTCCCTGCAACAAGGCCGCATTGCCCCCGACGACACCCGCAATCTGCGCCTGAACAACCGCCTGCGCGGACTTGTGGATAACGCCCTGGCCAGCCATCAGTTGCTCAGTGCCGATGCCGAGGTGCGCCTGGCTGCTGCCCAGCAACTGCAAAAAAGCGCCCAGCCGGCACAGGTCGCCTTCCTCGACCGGCGCTTCGCCAGCGAAGCCGACGCCGCCGTGCATGCCGCCCTCGGCCTGGCACTGGCCAACCTGCAACTGGTCGACAGCGATCCGGCCGTACGCCTGGCTGCGGTGCGCCTGCTCGGCGAAACCGGCGACCCCATGGCCCGCACGCGTCTGCAAGCCCTGCTCGAACCCGGTGTCGAAAGCAACGCCGGCGTGCGCACCGCCGCCGAAACCAGCCTGGCCCAGGTCAAACGCAAGCTGCTGTTCGGCGAGCTGCTCGGCCAGGCCTTCAGCGGCCTGTCGCTGGGTTCGATCCTGTTGCTTGCCGCCCTGGGCCTGGCCATCACTTTCGGCCTGCTCGGAGTGATCAACATGGCCCACGGCGAGATGCTCATGCTCGGCGCCTATGCCACTTACGTGGTGCAGATCCTGGTGCAACGCTACGCGCCCGGGGCCATCGAGTTCTACCCGCTGATCGCCCTGCCGGTGGCCTTCGCCGTCAGCGCCGGGGTCGGCATGCTCCTGGAGCGCACAGTGATCCGCCACCTGTACGGCCGCCCGCTGGAAACCCTGCTGGCCACCTGGGGTATCAGCCTGATCCTGATCCAGGCCATCCGCCTGCTGTTCGGCGCACAGAACGTCGAAGTGGCCAACCCGGCCTGGCTCTCCGGTGGCCTCCAGGTGCTGCCCAACCTGGTGCTGCCCTACAGCCGCCTGGTGATCATCGCCTTCGCCCTGTTCGTGGTGCTGCTGACCTGGTTGCTGCTCAACCGCACGCGCCTGGGCCTGAACGTGCGTGCAGTCACCCAGAACCGCAACATGGCCGCCTGCTGCGGCGTGCCTACCGGGCGGGTGGACATGCTTGCCTTTGGCCTCGGCTCCGGTATCGCCGGGCTCGGTGGCGTGGCCCTGAGCCAGATCGGCAACGTCGGCCCGGACCTGGGCCAGAGCTACATCATCGACTCGTTCCTGGTGGTGGTGCTTGGCGGCGTCGGCCAGCTGGCCGGCAGCCTCTGGGCGGCCTTTGGCCTCGGCATCGCCAACAAGCTGCTGGAGCCGCAGATCGGTGCGGTGCTCGGCAAGATCCTCATCCTTGCGCTGATCATTCTGTTCATCCAGAAACGCCCGCAAGGCCTCTTCGCGCTCAAGGGACGGGTAATCGACTGATGAACCAGCCTCTGCTTGTTACCGCCAGCCAGAAGGCCGGCCCGCGCTGGACCCTGGCTATCGGCGCCGTGGTACTGCTGGTGCTGCTGGCCCTGCCACTGCTGTCGCTGCTGCCGGCCGGGCACAGCCTGCAGGTCTCGGCCTACACCCTGACCCTGGTCGGCAAGATCCTCTGCTACGCCATCGTCGCCCTGGCCCTGGACCTGGTCTGGGGCTATGCCGGGCTGCTGTCGCTGGGTCACGGCCTGTTCTTCGCCATCGGCGGCTATGCCATGGGCATGTACCTGATGCGCGAAGCGTCTGGTGATGGCCTGCCAGCATTCATGACCTTCCTGTCGTGGAGCGAGCTGCCCTGGTACTGGGTCGGCACCCAGCACTTTGCCTGGGCCCTGTGCCTGGTGGTGCTGGCGCCGGGGCTGCTGGCGCTGGTGTTCGGCTTCTTTGCCTTCCGCTCGCGGATCAAGGGCGTGTACTTCTCGATCATGACCCAGGCCCTGACTTTCGCCGGCATGCTGCTGTTCTTTCGCAACGAGACCGGCTTTGGCGGCAACAACGGTTTCACCCATTTTCGCAGCATCCTCGGCTTTGAAATCACCGCGCAAAGCACCCGTGCGGTGCTGTTCCTGCTCACCGTCGCCTTGCTGGTAGCCAGCCTGTACCTGGGCTGGCGCCTGGCCCGGAGCAAGTTCGGCCGGGTGCTGACTGCCCTGCGCGATGCCGAGAACCGCCTGATGTTCTGCGGCTACGACCCGCGCGGTTTCAAGTTGTTCGTCTGGGTCTTGAGCGCGGTGCTGTGCGGTCTGGCCGGGGCCTTGTACGTGCCGCAGGTGGGCATCATCAACCCCAGCGAAATGTCGCCGACCAACTCCATCGAAGCCGCAGTGTGGGTCGCTCTCGGCGGGCGCGGCACGCTGATCGGACCGCTGCTGGGCGCCGGCCTGGTCAACGGCATGAAGAGCTGGTTCACCGTGGCCTTTCCCGAGTACTGGTTGTTCTGCCTCGGTGCGCTGTTCATCCTGGTGACCCTGTACCTGCCACGGGGCGTGGTCGGTCTGCTGAAGAAAAGGGGCGAACAATGAGAGCCATCCCGCTACCGCCGGTGCACCCGGAATTCATGCTTGAACCGATCCTCGACGCCGGCAGCGGCCGCGATGCCATCGGCCTTGGCCAGCGCCGCGGCGAAGGCCTGGACGTGCGCCACGGCACGGTGCTGACCCTGGAAGACATCAACGTCAGCTTCGACGGCTTCAAGGCACTGAACAGCCTCAACCTGTACATCGGCGTCGGTGAACTGCGCTGCATCATCGGCCCCAACGGCGCCGGCAAGACCACGCTGATGGATGTGATCACCGGCAAGACTCGCCCCACCAGCGGCAAGGCCTGGTTCGGCGACACCCTGGACCTGACGCGCATGAGCGAGGTGCAGATCGCCCAGGCCGGGATCGGTCGCAAATTCCAAAAGCCGACGGTGTTCGAGGCCTTGAGCGTGTTCGAGAACCTGGAGCTGGCGCAGAAAGCCGACAAGTCAGTGCTGGCCAGCCTGGTTGCGCGCCTGAGTGGCGAGCAGCGCGACCGCATCGACGAGATCCTGCAGACCATTCGCCTGAGCGGCTCGGCCCAGCGTCAGGCCGGCTTGCTGTCCCACGGCCAGAAGCAGTTCCTGGAGATCGGCATGCTGCTGATGCAGGACCCGCAATTGCTGCTGCTCGATGAACCGGTCGCGGGCATGACCGATGCCGAAACCGAATTCACCGCCGAACTGTTCAAAAGCCTGGCCGGCAAGCATTCGCTGATGGTGGTCGAGCATGACATGGGCTTTGTCGGCAGCATCGCCGACCACGTCACCGTGCTGCATCAGGGGGGTGTGCTGGCTGAAGGGTCGCTGGAGCAGGTGCAGGCGGATGACCGGGTGATCGAGGTTTATCTGGGAAGGTGACTTGCAGAGCATCGCGGGGCAAGCCCGCTCCCACAGGCCCCGCGATAAGACCAACAAAGGACATCAGACATGCTGAAAATCGACTCCCTGCACCAATACTACGGCGGCAGTCACATCCTGCGCGGCCTGTCCTTCGAGGCCAGGGTCGGTGAAGTCACCTGCCTGCTCGGCCGTAACGGCGTCGGCAAGACCACCCTGCTGCGCTGCCTGATGGGCCTGCTGCCCACCCGCGAAGGCAGCGTGCACTGGGAAGGCCAGGCGATCACCGCACTCAAGCCGCACCAGCGGGTGCACGCCGGCATCGCCTACGTGCCCCAGGGCCGCGAGATCTTCCCGCGCCTGAGCGTCGAGGAGAACCTGCTGATGGGCCTGTCGCGCTTTGGCGCCAGCCAGGCCAAAAGCGTGCCGGGCTTCATCTACGAGCTGTTCCCGGTGCTGCTGCAGATGAAACAGCGCCGTGGCGGCGACCTCTCCGGCGGCCAGCAACAACAACTGGCCATCGGCCGCGCCCTGGCCAGCCAGCCACGCTTGTTGATCCTCGACGAGCCCACCGAGGGCATTCAGCCTTCGGTTATCAAGGAGATCGGCGCGGTGATCGGCAAACTTGCCGCCCGGGGCGACATGGCCATCCTGTTGGTCGAGCAGTTCTACGACTTTGCCGCTGAGCTTGCCGACCAGTACCTGGTGATGTCGCGCGGTGAAATCATCCAGTCCGGGCGTGGCGAAAATATGGAAGCCGAGGGTGTGCGCGGCCTGGTAACCATTTAACCTGAGCCGATCACCGTGCCCCTGTTCGAGAACCTGCCATGACTTACCTGCTGCGCGATGCCGTGCCTGCCGACCTGCCGGGCATTCGCGAGATCTACAACGATGCCGTGCTCAACACCACGGCGATCTGGAACGAGCAAGCGGTCGACCTGGGCAACCGCCAGGCCTGGTTCGAAGCCCGCCAGGCCCAGGGTTATCCGATCCTGGTGGCGGTGGACGCTGCCGATCAAGTCCTCGGCTATGCTTCGTTTGGCGACTGGCGGCCGTTCGAAGGTTTTCGCCATACCGTCGAGCATTCGGTGTACATCCGCAACGACCAGCGCGGCAACGGCCTGGGCCCCAAGCTGATGCACGCGCTGATCGAACGGGCCCGCGCCTGCAACAAACACGTGATGGTCGCTGCCATCGAAAGCGGCAACGCCGCCTCGATTCGCCTGCACCAGCGCCTGGGCTTCACCCTCAACGGGCAGATGCCCCAGGTCGGGGTGAAGTTTGGCCGCTGGCTGGACCTGACCTTCATGCAGTTGATCCTCAACCCGGATGCCCTGCCCCCGACAATGGAGTGACGCCTGTGAATGCTGCGCAGCTTAATCGTGTAACCCATGAAAGCCTTGCCTATTACCGCGACGGCCTGGTGGCGTTGCTGCTTGATGCCGTGCAACACGGCGCCTCGGTGGGGTTTCTGGCGGCTATCGATGTGCAGCAGGCCGAGCGTTACTTCGAGGAGGTAAGGCAGCGCCTGGTCAGCGGCGAGCTGTTGCTGTGGGTGGTGGGCAAGGACAAGGAAGTGCTGGGCAGTGTCCAGCTGGGCTTGTGCCTCAAGCCCAACGGTTTGAACCGGGCGGAAGTACAGAAGCTGCTGGTGCATAGCGCGGCACGGCGCCGTGGCCTGGGCCAGCAGTTGATGCACGCGCTGGAACTGGCGGCGCGACAGAAGCAACGCGGCATGCTTTACCTGGATACCGAGGCCGGCTCGGGGGCCGAAGCTTTTTATCGATCGCTGGGCTACAGCAAGGCGGGCGAGATTCCGGATTACGCCTGCGGGCCGGACGGGGTTTATCGGGCGACGGCGTTGTACTACAAGTTGCTCTAGGTCTTCAGGGCCAATCGCCGGCAAGGCCGGCTCCCACAGGGTACTGCATGCACAGGGCCAGTGTGGGAGCCGGCGTTGCCGGCGATCGGTCGCGCAGCGGACGCAATGAACTCAGCCCTGCACAAACCGCCCCAAACGTTGCCTGAGCATGCTGTTCTCGCTGCGCAGTTGCTGCACTTCCTCCAGCAGCTCCAGGGCCAGCGCCACCCCTTCCCACTCCAGTTGCAGATCGTGATGCAGCTTCGCCGCGCGCTTGGCCAGCACCGGCGCCTGATCGTCAAACAGCCAGTCTTCCGGCGTTCGCCCAGAAGGCTCGACAATGCCGTGTTCGACGATTTCGATCACGTAGGCCGCCGGCAGATCGGCTTCCTGACAGAGGGTCTGCATGTCCAGTTGAACGATCAGGGTACTGCTCATGATCAGCTACTCCATTGTGTCCTCGGGTTGAACGCGGCCTTTTCCGACAGCTTGGTCCACAGCTCACGGGCTGCGGCATCGGAGTGGCTCGGCATCACCACTTTCAATTGCGCATACAGGTCGCCACGCTGGCCCTGCTTGTTGCTCAGGCCCATGCCCTTGATGCGCAGGCGCTGGCCGTTCTGGCTGTCCGGACGGATGGTCAGGTTGACCTTGCCGGTCAGGGTCGGCATCGCCACCTTGGTGCCCAGGGCGGCCTCCCACGGTGCCAGCGGCACGGTGATGATCAAGTCATGACCTTCGACATCGAACAGCGGGTGCGGTGCCATGCGAATGGTCAGGAACAGGTCGCCATTGGCGCCGCCACCGACGCCCGGCGCGCCCTGGCCCTTGAGGCGGATCTTCTCGCCGTCGCTGACGCCGGCCGGGATCTTCACGTTCAGGGTCTTGGTGGTAAAGCCCGTGCGCTGGCCGTGGGCGTTGTGCTGCGGCACCTGGAAGCTGATCTGCTTGGATTCGCTGGACAGGGTTTCCTCAAGGAAAATCGCCAGTTCCATTTCCACGTCCTGCCCCCGCCGTCCGGCGCTGCGTTGCTGGCCGCGGCCAAAAGGATTGCCGTTGCCACCGCGCGAACCGAAGATCGAGCTGAAGAAATCGGAAAAATCGCCACCGTCGCCAAAACCGCCGGCACCGGCCGAGCCGCGGCTTTCCCAGCCCGGCGGGCCCTGGAACGGCCGGCCATGCTGGCCGTATTTGCGCAGCTCGTCGTACTCGGCGCGTTTTTCCGGATTGCTCAGGGCTTCATAGGCCTCGTTGGCCTCCTTGAATTTCTCCTCGGCGTCACGCTCTTTGCTGACGTCGGGGTGATACTTGCGCGCGAGCTTGCGGTAGGCGGTCTTGATCGCCTTGTCATCCGCAGTGGGCTCTACGCCAAGAATCTTGTAATAGTCTTTGAAGTCCATCTAAGGAATCACCATGGGTTAATCGAATGCTTTGTAGATTGGGGTCAAGCATAGCCTTTCAAGGTGCTCATGGGTTTGCTGCAAAGCAGATAATCGGTCTTGATTCTGCTGCCAGCTGGCATAAACTGCGCGGCCGTTTTTCCCCCGGAAGTACAATCCATGAGTCAAGCATCCCCGGCCCGTGCCTGCGGCATCGACTTCGGCACCTCCAACTCCACCGTCGGCTGGCATCGCCCGGGCGTGGAGTCGTTGATCGCCCTGGAAGACGGCAAGATCACCCTGCCGTCGGTGGTGTTCTTCAATATCGAGGAGCGCCGCCCGGTGTACGGCCGCCTGGCCCTGCACGAATACCTCGAAGGCTATGAAGGCCGCCTGATGCGCTCGCTCAAGAGCCTGCTGGGGTCCAAGCTGATCAAGCACGACACCAGCGTGCTGGGCACCGCGCTGCCGTTCAAGGACCTGCTGGGGATGTTCATCGGCGAGCTGAAAAAGCGCGCCGAAGCCAACGCCGGCCGCGCCTTCGACGAGGTGGTGCTGGGCCGCCCGGTGCATTTCGTCGATGACGACCAGGCCGCCGACCAGGAAGCCGAAGACACCCTGGCCGAAGTGGCAAAGAAAATCGGCTTCAAGGAAGTCTCCTTCCAGTACGAACCGATTGCCGCGGCCTTCGACTACGAGTCGAACATCCAGGGCGAAGAGCTGGTGCTGATCGTCGACATCGGCGGTGGTACTTCGGACTTCTCGCTGGTGCGCCTGGCCCCTGAGCGGCACATGCTCGACGACCGCCAGCAGGACATCCTCGCCACCGGCGGCGTGCACATCGGCGGTACCGACTTCGACAAGCAGCTGAGCCTGCAGGGCGTGATGCCGCTGTTCGGCTACGGCAGCCGGATGAAGAGCGGTGCCTTCATGCCGACCAGCCACCACATGAACCTGGCCACCTGGCACACCATCAACTCGGTGTACTCGCAAAAATCCCAGCTGGCCCTGGGCAGCATGCGCTACGACATCGAAGACACCGACGGCATCGACCGCCTGTTCAAGCTGATCGAGCAGCGCGCCGGGCACTGGCTGGCGATGGAAGTGGAAGAGACCAAGATCGAACTGACCCACAACGATCGCCGCCTGGTCGATCTCAAGCGGGTCGAGCCGGGGCTCAGCGTCGAACTGAGCCGGGCGCTGTTCGAAGAGTCGATCGACAACCTGCTCGAGCGCGTGCGCGGCAGTGTCAGCGAACTGCTGACCAAGGCTGGCGTGGGTGTCGCGCAGGTCGATACGGTGTTCTTCACCGGCGGTTCCAGCGGCATCCCGGCATTGCGCCAGAG
This sequence comes from Pseudomonas wadenswilerensis, assembly GCF_900497695.1. Taxonomy (GTDB): domain Bacteria; phylum Pseudomonadota; class Gammaproteobacteria; order Pseudomonadales; family Pseudomonadaceae; genus Aquipseudomonas; species Aquipseudomonas wadenswilerensis. Next base: position 111,334 of record NZ_UIDD01000012.1, read on the forward strand.
CGTGGCGGCGATGCTGCCGAATGCCCGGCATGTCGAAGGCAACATCTTTGGCAGCATTGGCAGCGGTTTGGCGATCGAGGCGCGCAAGCGTTACGGTTGAGATAGCCGGGGCCGCGTTGCGGCCCTTTCGCCGGCAACGCCGGCTCCCACAAAGTATTGCTGCACACTATCCCTGTGGGAGCCGGCCTTGCCGGCGATAGCCTTCAGTTCACACCAGCTCTTGCTGGCGCAACTCACTCTTCAGATAGGCGTAATAGATCGGCCCCGCCACTACCCCAGGCAGTCCGAACGCCGCCTCGCACACCAGCATCGCCAACAGTAGCTCCCACGACTTGGCGCTGATCTGCCCGCCAACGATCCGCGCGTTGAGGAAGTACTCGACCTTGTGGATAACAATCAGATAGCCCAGCGCCGCCATCGCCACCCAGATCGACAACGACAGGCCGACGATGGTGATCAGGGTGTTGGACATCAGGTTGCCGATCACCGGTAGCAAGCCGAGCAGGAAGGTCAGCACGATCAGGGTCTTGGTCAGTGGCAGATGCACGCCGAACAGCGGCAGCACCACGGCGAGGAAGATGCCGGTGAAGAAGGTGTTGAGCAGGGAAATCTTGATCTGCGCGAAGACGATGTTGCGAAACGCCTGCACCAGCAGCGCCAAGCGGTTGAACAGCGCCGCCGCCAGGGGCTTGCGCTTGGAGATGTCGGGAATACGCTGCAGCGCGACGATGGCGCCGAGGATCATGCCGATCAGCAGGGTGACGAACATGTGCGCCGCGCCCTTGCCCACCAGTTGCAGCTCACCCAGGTGGGTTTTGAGCCAGTCGCCGATGGCTACCTTGAACTCGGAGGCACTGGCCGGCAGGTAGGCGTCGATGAACGGCGGCAGCTGTCCGCGAGCCTGATCCACCAACAACATGAACTTGTCCAGGGACGCCCCGGGGTTTTCTGCTTCGTGCAGCAGGAAGCTGATGGCACCGGCGAACAGCAACGTCAGGGTGCTGACCACCAGGGTGCCCAGCAACGCTACCGCCAGCCAGCGTGCCCGTTGCCCGGCAATCAGGTGCTGCAGCTTGGGGGTGAGCATGTTGACCAGTTCGAACACCAGCAGCCCGGCCAGCAGGCTCGGCAACAACTTGAGCGGCAACACCAGCAACAGGCCGGTGAAGACGATGATCCAACTGGCCAGGGTGATCTGGCGCTGAGTAAAGGTCATACAACCTCGAAAGGCGACGGCATGGAAAACCGGCAGTCTGCCAGCCTTCGTCCGGCAGGCATAGTGGCACGCAGCGGCGCTGCGGCTGGCAATGCCGTTGTGATGTTTCTATGATTGCCGCCCCCAATGGAATGGTGGCGCCGCGCAGGCGCTTTCGCAGGTAGGCGAAACAGGAATCCCTCTGTGCCTTCCCACCTTCAAGGCAAAGAGTTCCAGACCATGCGCAAACTGCTTGTCCTGCTTCCGCTGATGCTGCTTGGCGGCTGTTCGGAAGATTTCGCCACCCTGCATTTCGCGCAGCCGGTAAGCGCCTACTATGGCGACCTCAGGCCGCAATACGGCGATGACCTGTACCAGGCCATCCTGGCACTGAAAATCGATCCAAAAGACATCGAGGTCGAGCTTGACGATGACCACCGGCAGAACTTGCGGATCAACGTCTCACGCTCGCTCGATGCCGGTAAGCGCCAAGCCCTGCGCGAGTTGTTCGACGAAATTCCCCGGGCTCGTGCCGCCGCTTCCTGGGAAGTCGATGTCACCCTTGAACCGCACGCGCCGGGCGCCAGGTTCGACGGTTTTAGCGAGGCGGTCAAAAGCATCCAGGGGCCAGTCACCCTGCAGCTCAAGCTTGGCAATCGTATCGAAGCGCTTTCCAGTGCCACGCTGCGCGAGCGCACGCTTGCCGCCGAGAACAACAGTGAAGTGTCGAGCATCATCACCTGTCACGTGCTGGCCGAGGTGTCCGGTGGCCCATTCAAGTTCAGGTCGATCGTGCAGCGCGACGATGGCCCGCCGGAACGCGCGCAGGTCATTATCGAGTACGCGCCGATGCATTTCGCCCAACTGCCGGCACGCTTCGACTTCAAGGACCCGACCCTGCGGGAGAGAATCCACAACGGCCAGGTCAAGGCCTGGCAAGCCGAGGGGACGCCGCAGCGCAGCCCGTGGCGCCCCTTCGAGATGGCCTTCGAGATCGGCTCGCTGGGCAAGCAGAGCCTGAACTTGAATCCGGGCAAGGACCTGCGTATCGGCATGCTCCAGAGCGACTGCCGGGACCTGGCCAACCGCGCCGGCCGGCCGTTCTCGCTGTTTATCGGCGAGGGCCTGGACCGGCTCGAGTCGGTGACTTACGCCGCCGACGACTGAAGCTGGTCGCGAAAGGCTTCGGCGTTCTCGACATTGAAGCGACTGAGGCGGCGCGAGCCGCTGAAGTCGACGATCAGGCGATTGCACAGCAACAGGTTCTGCACCTTGACCTCGGTGATCTCCTCCACCGGCACCGCCACCCGGTACTGTTTGCCGTCGAAATAGTGCACCTTGCCCTCTTCCAGGCTCAGGCTGGTGGCAATCTCCTTGCCGCAGATCATGTTGAACAGCGCGGTGACCGACAACAGGGTCAGCAGGCTGAAAAAGGCCAGGTCCCTGCCGTCGATCCAGTAGTTGATCGTGGCAATCGAGTAGAGGAAAAACGCTGCGGCAAAGAACGCCGAGCAGCCGAGCAACAGATGCTGGCGCGAGAAGTTGAAGTCCGTTTTCATGAAGATCCTGGCGATGAAGTGTGCAGGATGAACCACCCTGCCCGGGCCGCGGATCATAGGGGGGTGGCGACAGGCTCGCAAGAACCGCGGGCCTGCCGCCAGCAGCAGACGTTACTTTTTCTTCAGGCAGTCGCTCATGTACGCCTTGCGCTCGTCGCCCTTGAGCGCCTTGGTGGTGGCGTCGGCGTTGCAGGTTTTCATTTTGTCCTGCTGGGTCGCAGGTTTGGCTTTCAGGCAGGTGCTCATGAACGCCTTGCGTTCATCGCCCTTGAGCGCCTTGGCCGTGGCGTCGGCGTTACAGGTCTTCATTTTTTCCTGTTGCGCCGTAGCGGCAAAACCTTGGGAACACATCAGCAATCCCAGCAACAGCAACGGCACACGCACCATCTTCATGGCGTTTTCTCCTGGTCGCCGCGCACCACGCGCAGCCTTGGCGAGAGTGTAGACAAATACTCTTACAAACCTCCAGCGCGAGCCCGGCGCCGGTACTGCTCAGGCGTGCAGTGGGCCTGGCGCTGGAACATGGCGATGAACGCCGAGGCGCTGCTGTAACCCAGATCGAAGGCAATCTGCTGGATCGGCAGGTTCTGCTCCAGCGCCTCGATGGCGCGCAGAAATCGCAGGCGCAGGCGCCACTCGCCAAAGCTCATGCCCAGCTCGCGGATGAACTGCCGGGCCAGGGTGCGTTCGCTGACATGGACGCTGGCGGCCCAATGGCCGAGCGGGCGATTGTCGCCGGGCTCGGCATGCAGAGCCTGCAGCACATCGCCCAGACCGGCACTGCGTGCGTAGGGCAGGTAGCAGGTCTGGGTCGGTGCGCGGCGCAACTGGTCGACCAGCACCCGGGCCAGGCGCTGGTCGGCTTCATCTTCAGGGACCTTGACGTCACGGGCGGCAAAATCGCCAAGAATGGCCTTGAGAATGTCGCTGATCACCAGGGTGCACGGTTCGCCAGGCAGGCCCTGGCACAGGGCGCGATCCAGGTACACCGAGCGATAGACGATGGCCTGCGGGTTGTAGCAGCTGTGCTCGGTATCGGGCGGCACCCACACCGCATAATGCGGCGGCGAGATGAAGCGCTGGCCGTCGATATCCAGGTGCATGATGCCGTGCGCCGCATAGTTGAGCTGGCCCCAGGCATGCCGATGGGCGGCGCTGTGGGTATCGGCGCCGAACTCGTCGTAGCGAAAATACACCGGGGCCGGCAAAGCCTCGAATTGCGGAATTTTTACGTACTTTATCGACATGCTGTCTGGATCTATGGGCAGGTTGTCTGGATGCAAGTATAAACAACAAGACAGACAAGCGGATAATAGCTGCCTGTACCCTCAAGAGTTCCTGTTTCATGAATTATGCGTTTCCATTGCTGGCAATCTTCATCTGGGCCGGCAATACCGTGGTCACCAAGATGTCTGCCGGGGCGATCTTCCCGGCCGAGATCGGCTTCTATCGCTGGCTGCTCGCCGGCCTGCTGTTCACGCCCTTTCTTTTGCGGCCGGTGTTGCGCAACTGGGCGGCGATTGGCCCGAACCTGGGCAAGATTTTCATTCTCGGCGTACTCGGCATGGCGGTGTACCAGAGCCTGGCCTACTTCGCCGCCGCCATCACCAGCGCTACCAACATGGGCATCATCCTCTCGCTGATGCCGCTGATGTCCCTGGCCTTGGCAATCATCAGCCTCGGCCAGCGCCTGACCATCGGTGCGCTGATTGGCGCGGTGGTGTCGTTCATCGGCGTGCTGGTTGTGGTGTCGGCTGGCGATCTGGCGGTGCTGGTGCAACACGGGGTCAACGGCGGTGATGCGCTGATGCTGATCGCCACCCTGGCTTATGCGGTGTACAGCACCCTGCTGAAAAAGTGGCAGTTGCGCATCCCACCGCTGCAGCTGCTGTATCTGCAGGTGCTGGTGGCGATCATCGTGCTGTTTCCGCTGTTCCTGTTCTCGGAAAAGACCGGCCTGGGCGCGGGCAACATCGGCCTGGTGATCTACGCCTGCGTACTGGCCTCGATGATCGCGCCGCTGGCCTGGATGCAGGGGGTCAGCCGTCTGGGCCCGAGTCGCACGACGCTGTTCTTTAACCTGCTGCCAGCGGTGACAGCGGTGATCGCTGCCATGGTGCTGGGCGAGCAGCTGGCCCTCTATCACCTGGTGGGCGGGGTGCTGACCCTGGTCGGGGTGATCCTCGCCGAACGCTGGAAAACACCCCTGCGCCGCAGCGCTACAGTCCCGCAGCCTTGAGCCTGGCAGCATGTTCGGTGAACAGCCGCACAGGCTCTGCGCCCTTGCCCACCGCACCTAGCGACTGATTGACGATGTCCAGGTGATCGAGCGGATAGTCATCGCCGATCACCTGGCCCAGGTGCGAGCTGAAGCGCCCGACCATGCCGTCGCACTGGCCCTTTTCCCGCACGAAGGTGCGGGCGAACAGGCGGCAGAAGCGATTGCTGCCGTCCAGGCGGTTGAGGCCGCGATCGGTCCGGCCCGGTTGCAGGGTGCCGGACCAGGAGTAGTAACGCACGCCATTCACCTCGGCCGGTCCCTCGCCGCCCCAGGTGGTCGGCAGGCCCTGTGGATAAGCCTGGTTGAAGCGCGCCACGCCGGCACTGGTGAGCGACTGGTGCGAGGCGTGGACGTCAATCGGCAGTTTCGGCCCGCGCCAGCCGGTCTCCAGCCAGCCCATCAAAACCCCCAGCCCATGCAGCAGAGCCTTGAGCACACGGCCGCGCGCGGAGTCGGCGGGGTAATAGTCATGCAGGTGATCGGCCAGCTCCGAGCCGTGATTGGGCCCGGCAATCGAGGTGACGGACGCCACCCATTCCGGCCGTTTGGCGGCCGCATAGCGCGCCGTCAGGGCGCCCTGGCTGTGGCCAAGCAGGTTGACCTTGTCGGCGCCAGTGCGCCGACGCAGGTCCTCGATGATCAGCAACAACTGCTCGCCGCGCACCTCGCAGGAGTTGAGCGGCGACACCTGCACGGCAAACACCGTCGCCCCGCCCCGGCGCAACGCCGAAACGATCCCGAACCAGTAGGGATACAGCAGCAGGCGGACAAACCCGAGCATGCCTGGCACCAGCACCAGTGGATAACGCGTGGCGAGCCCTTGGGCCATGGCTGCATTCCCCGTTCCGTGGACAGTCGCCCAACACTACAGGCTCTTCGATGGCAATCGCAATCGAACTCCCGCCGCTCGCTGGGGTTCCAAGCCAATAGACCCTCAGCAAGGAGCTCAACCATGTACAAACAGACCCTGGCCATCCTCCTGACCACCGCCACCCTGGCCGCCTGCGGCAGCCGCCCGGAAAACCCGGTGGACTACGTCACCTATCACGAAGAGCCGCTGGTCAAGCAGGTCGAGAACGGCATGACCATGCAGCGGGTGATTGCCATTGGCGGCAGCCCATCGACGGTGATCGACCTGCCCCACGGCGGTACCTGCAACAACTACATCCTCAACCGTGACGGAAAGCAGCAGGCCTATTACGTGCGCTTCGATGCCACCGGCCATGTCGACGCCAAGGGCTTCAAGACCTGCGAACAACGCCAGGTCGATGACGAGGCCGTCGAAAAGGCCAAGGCCAAGCTATAAAACTTTTCCCCGTGCTGGCGACTCACAGCTTTAGTAACCAGCGCGCCGACAGAGCGTGAAGATCTATCCGTTTTCAGCCTGGAGATGATGATGAGCAACGTTGAACTGACCGATGTTAAAACCCTGCGTGAGCGCGCCCGCCAGCATGTCGAGCAGGGCGCCGTGACCGAAGGCTACAGCGCCGACCGGGAAAAAATCCTGCGCCTGCTCAACGAGTCGCTGGCCACCGAGTGGGTCTGCGCCCTGCGCTACAAGCGCCACTACTACATGGCCAGCGGGATCAAGGCCAGTGTCGCAGCTGACGAATTCCTCGAGCACGCCACCCAGGAGCTGGAGCACGCCGATAAACTGGCCGAACGCATCGTCCAGCTGGGCGGCGAACCGGACCTGAACCCGGACAACCTGAGCAAGAATTCCCATGCCCAGTACGTCGCCGGCAGCAACCTCAAGGAGATGGTCCTGGAAGACCTGATCGCCGAGCGGATTGCCATCGACAGCTACCGCGAGATCATCCAGTACATCGGCGAGAGCGACCCGACCACGCGGCGGATCTTCGAAGACATCCTGGCCCAGGAAGAGGAGCACGCCGACGACATGGCGGATTTGCTGCAAGGCCTGTAGACCTTATCGCGGGTCAAGCCCGCTCCCACAGGTCTGGTGCACACAGTTCCATTGTGGGAGCGGCGGTGCGACGGCTCGACTTGACCCGCGATTGCTTCCTCTCAACCCGCCTTCACTGCTCGCGGCGCCTTGCCAGCCTTCATTTGCTCCAGCAACGGCGTGCACTGGTTCGGCACATCCCCACTTGGCGCTATCAGTGCCAGCAACCCCGCCGCCGGCCCCACTGTCACCCCCAGAGCCACCATCCCCACCCCACGCAAGGCCAGCGGCAAGGCCTGTACGCCAGCGCTTGGCTTGGCGAACGGCCCGCGCACATACAGCGGCGAGCGCAGCGAAATAAGGCGCACGCCCTTGGACTCGGGGTTGATCTTCAAATCCAGCTGCTCGCTGGCGAAGTTGGCGGTACCGTTGATGTAGATGATCGCGTTCTCGGTATCGAAGACGAACACCCGCGTTGTCGCCAGGCCATCCTTGATACCGAAGTCGGCTGCCGCGCAATTGATCTTCACTTCCTTGTCACCAAACAGCTTGCCGACCACATAGTTGCCAACGTTGAGCCCGGCGATCTCCATCAATCCACGGCTGATGGCGCCATCGTTGATCAGCATTTTCAAGTCGCCATTGGCGGTCGCCAGCAGCGCTGCCACCGAGTTGCCACGACCACTCAGGTCGGCGTCGCCATTGAGTTCGCCGAAGCTGGTCTTCATCGGCTCGAAGGTCGGGAACAGCTGCTTGAGCTTGAAGTTACGCGCACTCAGTTGCGCCCGTCCCTGCAACGGCACGCTACGGCCATCGAGGCGCACCTGGGCGTCGAGCTTGCCGCCGGCGATGCCAAAGCGCAGTGGTGCCAGGCGCAGCACGCCATCCTCGAGGACGAAGTGGCTGGAAAGATCGGTGAACGGCAGCTCGGCACTGTGCACGATGCGCTTGCCGCTGAAGGTCACGTCCGCGTCCATGGTCCGCCAGCGTTCGGTGCGAAATTCCTCGACCGGCAACACCTTGCCCGCGGGTTGCTTGCTGGCACCGCCTCGGGCTTTCTGTTGGGCATTGGAGTCGGCCCCGATCAGCGGCGCCAGGTCCTTGAACAGCAATTGGTTGGAAACCAGCTTGCCGCTCAGCTTTGGCCGCGGCTGGCTGGCGACGAACGCCAGGTCACCATGGATATCGCTGTCGCCGATCTTGCCGTTGAAGCCTTCATAGCGAAACGCCGCGCCGCCAGGTTCATGCAGTTTGGCCGTGAGATGACCATCGGTGGCATAGGGCGGTGAATCGGGCAGGGTCACGCCGGTGAGCGGATACAGGTTGCCCAGGCTCGCTCCTGACAGACGCAGGCGCAGGTCGAGGGCGCCGAGATTGCGCGGGTCGGTCAGGGTGCCGGCGACGGCGATGCGGGTTTCGCCAATGGCCATGTCGGCCTGCAGCGGGAACGGCTGCGAAGCGTCCTGCAGGGCCAGCAGGCCGCCGATCTTGCCGGTGCCGGCCAGCGCCTGGCCTTTGTAGCGGCCCTTGACCTTGAGGCCGAAGGCGTAGTCCTGGGCAGCACCGGCCTTCTGCGCCGAGGCCTTGCCGACGATGTCGCTGAACGGGATCGGCTTGCCCAACGGGTCGATCAACACCTCCAGGCGGGTTTTCAGGGTCTGGTCATCGAGACTTACCTGGCCCTTGTCAAAGCCGATGGCGCCGATGTCGAGCACCCATTTCGACGGTTCGGCCTGCTCGTCCTTGGGGCCGAAGTCGAAGGTCCAGTTGGCACGGCCATCGGCCAGGCGCTTGAGGCTGGCGGTCGGCTGGTTGAGATCGATGCGTGGAATGACGATCTGCTGCACCAGCAGCGGCAGCGGCGCCAGGCGGAACTCGACGCGCTTGAGGCCGACCATCTGCGGCTCCTTGAGCCAATCGGGGTTGCCCAGGGTCAGGTCTTCGGCGATGAAGTGCGGCCATGGCAGCCAGGCGCGCCAACCGCCTTGCTCCGGCTCACGCTGCCAACGCACCGCCAGGTTGCCGTTGATGGCGAAGGGCCGATGCAGTGCTTCGGAGACCTTGGCATTGAGGGTGGGCTTGACCCGGTTCCAGTCGAAGGTGGCGATGACGATCACCACTACGGCCAGGACCAGCAGCAGGCTGGCGAGGGTCCAGGTGATGATTTTGGCGGGGCGCGTCATTGCACGATTCTCCTGATGACTGCATGGCAAAAAGCGGGCGCGTTGATGGCACTTATCTCTTCGGACTGATGAAAACCCGAGGGGTTTAATTGATCAGCCATGATAACGAGGTTTTTTCTGACCTTTTTCTCAACTTTTGTCGATCGTTACCTCATCCGGCTGCCCCGGTAACGACCTCGGCGCCGTCGCTCATCGCGCCGTAAACTGCGGTTTAGAGCGGCCGCTGCAAAGCATCAATTCCGTTGATTGTTACCATTATCTTTATGAACTTTTATCTGGCGTTTCCCGGCGTAGCATTGGCTCCGTACCCACTTTCCAGCCCCGCCGAGGAGCACCGAATCATGAAACGCCAATTACTGCTGAGCCTGTCCCTGTCCATCCTGGCCGCCAACGCCTTTGCCGTTCCCGCCGCCGAACAAGCCCTGACCGCCGAATCGCGTTCCAGCTCGACGGTGATTTCGCAACCGCTGAACCCGCTGGCCGAAGGCGGTTCGGATCGACTGCTGGAGCGCAACAACCGTGTTGCCGAAGGTGGCTCGGATCGCGTACTTGACCGCAACAACCGCGTTGCCGAAGGTGGTGCTGATCGCCTGAATGACCGGGTCAAGGTTGCCGAGGGTGGTGCTGATCGCCTGAAACAGTACTACAAGGTAGCCGAAGGTGGTTCTGACCGTCTGAAAGCACGCTTCGAGGTCGCAGAAGGTGGTTCTGATCGTCTGATCGAAATCCAACGCGCGAGCTGAAGCCTATGCCAGACAACAAGAGACACCAGCGCTGTAGTAGCTCCCCTCCCAGCCCGGTCCATTGACCGGGCTTTGTTTTTCTGGCGCCAGGCTATTAGAGTGCAGGGCTGTTTCACTGCCTGCCGATACTTGCCATGCTGCCGCGCGCCGAACAAAAGCAACAGACCCGCCACGCCCTGCTGGATGCCGCCCGCCACCTGATGGAAAGCGGTCGAGGCTTCGGCAGCATCAGCCTGCGCGAAGTGGCGAAAACCGCAGGCATCGTCCCTACCGGCTTTTACCGGCATTTCTCCGACATGGACCAACTGGGCCTGGCCCTGGTCAATGAAGTCGGCGAAACCTTTCGCCAGACCATCCGCCTGGTGCGCCAGAACGAATTCGAGCTCGGCGGCATCACCGATGCCTCGGTGCGGATCTTTCTCGACGTGGTGGCGGCCAACCGCGCCCAGTTCCTGTTCCTGGCCCGCGAGCAATATGGTGGTTCGCAGCCGGTACGCCAGGCTATCGGTACCCTGCGCCAGGGCATCAGCTCGGACCTGGCCACCGACCTTGCGCGCATGCCGCGCTGGCAGCACCTGGACGCCGCAGCCCTGGCGGTGATGGCCGACCTGGTGGTGAAAACCGTGTTCGCCACCCTGCCGGAACTGATCGACGAACCAAGCGCCAGCGCCGTCGAACCGATCAGCGCCCAGGAAAAAATCACCCAGCAGCTGCGCTTCATCTTTGTCGGCGCCAAGCACTGGCAGGGGCTCAGCACCCTGTAGGCAGTCTGTTCCGGGGCTGCTTCGCAGCCCATCGCCGGCAAGGCCGGCTCCCACAGAGATCACTGACCCCACCGAAGTCCTGTGGGAGCTGGCCTTGCCAGCGATGAGGCCGGCAAAGTCGCCGCCGTTTCCTGCTACCATTGCGCGCAAACGCACCGACCGCGACGAACTTTTTCCATGCCCGACCTTCGTACTGCCCAGCCTGAACTGCCCGCCCTGCTCGCCGAGGTCCAGACGCACTTTGACCAGCGCATCGTGCCGCTGTGGCAAGGCCCGGGCTGGAATGCAGACATGGCCCTGCCCTTCGAAGCCCTCGACCCACAGCAGCAACCCATGCCGGTGCAGCGCTACCGGGCCATGGCCTGCGCACGCCAGCTGTACCTGTTCAGCAGCCGTATCGAGCAGCCCGGCGCCAGCGAGCGCGCCGCGGCTCTGTTTCGCTCCTTGCAGCGGCACTTCCATGATGCCGAGCACGGCGGCTGGTTCTACAGCATCGATGCCCAGGGCAAGCCGCTGGACCGACGCAAGGACCTCTACACCCACGCCTTTATCGTCTTCGCCTGCGCGCATTACTGGGGCAAGGTCCGCGAGCCGCTGGTCGAGTCGACCCTCAACGCTGCGCTGGAAGTGGTGGCCGTGCAGTTCGCCCGTGATGACGGCCTGTACGAGGCGAGCCTTGGCGAAGACTGGTCGGACCTGGCCAGCGGCCCGCTGCAGAACCCGCTGATGCACCTAGCCGAAGCCTTCCTCGCCACCCTGTCGGTGCGTGACGATGAAACTGTTCAGCAAGCGCTGGAAACCCTGGCAGCGGCCATGCAGACGCACTTCATCGACCCTGAACACGGGGTGATGCTGGAAAAGCCGCGCGGGGCTGTGGATAACTGGTTCGAACCGGGTCACCAGTTCGAATGGTTCTACTTGCTGGAGTCTTCGCCGCTGTTACGCGGTGGCGAGTTGCATGGGTCGCTCAGCCGGGCATTCGCCTATGCCGAACACTGCGGCGTGAAAGACACGGCGGTGCTGGCAATGCTCAGCGCCGATGGCCAGGTGCGCGACGCAACCCAGCGCATCTGGGCCCAGGCCGAATACCTGCGCGCCCTGACCTTGCGCCCGGCGAGCGCCGCCACGGTGCTGGCCCAGTTCAAGGCGCTGCAGCAGAATTTCCTGCATGCCGGAGGCTGGTATGAGTGCCGGGATGCCAATGGCAAGGTCAGCCGCTTCGATATGCCGTCGACTACGCCTTACCATCTGGCGACTTGCCTGGAAGGGCTGCAGCGTCAGCTTTGACGCTATCGCCGGCAAGGCCGGCTCCCGCAATGGCCCTGGTGGCCTGAAATCCGTGTGGGAGCTGGCTTGCCAGCGAGAGGCCCTCAAGCCTTGCCTGAACGATCGATCGAAAAACCCGCCCACGCCTGACTCACCGGCATCAGCTCGAGGCTGTTGATGTTGATGTGCGCCGGCTGGTTCATGATCCAGAAGATGGTCTCGGCGATATCCTGCGGCTGAATCGGCTCGGCCCCGGCATAGGTGGCGTCGTAACGCGCCTGGTCACCACCGAAACGCACCAGCGAGAACTCGCTCTCGCACAGGCCCGGCTCGATATTGCTCACCCGCACGCCAGTCCCCTGCAGGTCGCAGCGCAGGCTCAGCGAGAACTGCCCGACAAACGCCTTGGTGCCGCCATACACATGACTGCCCGGATACGGATAGTTACCCGCCACCGAGCCGACGTTGAGGATGGTCGCGCCACGGCCATGGGCGATCAGCCGTGGCAGCAGCAGGCGGGTGCTGTACATCAGGCCCTTGATGTTGGTGTCGACCATGGTTTCCCAGTCATCGAGGTCGCACTTGGGCGCCGGGTCAGCGCCCAGGGCCAGGCCTGCGTTGTTGATCAGCCCGCGCAGCTTGGCGAACGCCGGTGGCAGGTTGGCGATGGCCTCTTCCATGGCCTTGCGGTCACGCACATCGAGCACCAGGCCGTGCACTTCGGTTTGTTGCGACAGCTCGGCACACAGCGCTTCCAGGCGCTCCTGACGGCGACCGGTCAGCACCAGCGACCAGCCGGCTTCAGCAAAACGACGGGCGCAGGCTTCGCCGAAGCCGGAGGTTGCGCCAGTGATGAATACGGTAGAGGTCATGCGGGTCTCCTTGATGAGGCTGATCACAGGGTTTGCAGCATGCCCGCCGCCGCGTTCGGCAGCAAGCCATTCAGGACACTGTACAAAAAACGATCAAACCTGTGTAAGCCCCGGTATAGGCGGCCTGTAGCAAGCTTTGCGCATCTTATCCACAAGCCCTTCCACAAAATCCGGGGGCAACTTGAAAACCCTGCAAGCCGCGTAATCCGGGCCTTGAGCAAGTATTTTCCTTGACCTTGGGCGCTGGCCTTGACCTCAGGGTGGTAGCAGTCGCCCAAGGCGCGGATTTCCATGATGGCTCCAGGCCTGTAACGACGCTGTCTACGTCGATCTTTCCAAGGCTTGCCCACAGAGTTATCCACAGGCTGTTGGAGCCGTTTAATCGCCATTTGCGCTAAGGACAAAACACTTGACAAACCCCGATGCGAACGCCGGAAAAAAACCTGATCAAAAAACAATCACAAGCCTGAAAGCCTTGTAGATAAAGGCTTCCAGCAAGCTGCACCCAAGTTACCCACAGTCGCTTCCACACCAATAGTGGACAACTCAAAAGCTGATAAAACAGCCAGTTAAAGCGACTTTCTGTCGCGCCCAAAAGAAAGTCGCCGCAAGGTTTTCCACAAAACTGTGGACAAAAAAACGCCCCGTCAAGCGGGGCGTTTTTTTCAGCTACCGATCAGTGCCCGCCCAGATAGGCGTTACGCACCTCCTCGTTGACCAACAGCTCCTTGCCCGTGCCGGTCATACGGATATGGCCGTTGACCATCACGTAGGCGCGGTCCGAGAGTTTCAGCGCATGGTTGGCGTTCTGCTCCACCAGGAAGATGGTCATGCCGGTCTGCGCCAGCTCACGCAAGGTGGAAAAGATCTGCTTGACCACAATCGGTGCCAGGCCCAGCGACGGCTCATCGAGCAGCAGCAACTTGGGCCGGCTCATCAGCGCCCGGGCGATGGCGAGCATTTGCTGCTCGCCGCCGGACATGGTCATGGCGCGCTGGTTGCGCCGCTCTTTGAGCCGCGGGAACAGCTCGAACATACGCTGCATGTCCTCGCTGGCGAACTTGTCGCCAATGGGGATGGTGCCCATCATCAGGTTCTCTTCCACCGACATATCGGGGAACACCCGGCGGCCTTCCGGCGACTGGGCAATACCGTTGGAAGCGATGTAGTGCGATGACTTGTGGGTAATGTCGGTGCCACGGTAGATGATCTGCCCGGCCGCTGCCCGCGGCTGGCCGAAGATCGACATCAGCAGGGTCGACTTGCCGGCGCCGTTGGAGCCGATCAGGCTCACCGTTTCACCTTCATCGATGTGCAGCGAGACTTTCTTCAGGGCCTGGATCGGCCCGTAGAACACGTCGATCTCTTTCAGTTCGAGGATCGGTGTACTCATACCAGTTCCTCTTCATCGGCGCCCAGGTAGGCGGCAATCACCGTCGGGTTGTGACGGATGTCCTGTGGCGCGCCCTCAGCGATCACGTTGCCGTGGTCAAGCACCACGATATGGTCGGAAATGCTCATGACCATGCCCATGTCGTGCTCGATCAGCACCACGGTCAGGTCATGCTCGTCGCGCAGCACACGGATCATCTTGCTCAGCGCTTCGGTTTCCTGCGGGTTGAGGCCGGCGGCCGGTTCGTCCAGGCAGATGATCTGCGGGCGCGTGCACATGGCCCGGGCAATTTCCAGGCGACGTTGCTGCCCGTACGACAGCTCACCGGCCAGGCGGTTGGCACAGTCGACCAGGTCGACCACTTCCAGCCAGTAGAAGGCATGGTCCAGGGCATCGCTTTCGGCCTTGCGGTAGCCCTTGGTGTTGAGCACGCCGGCCAGCAGGTTGCGGTTGACCCACATGTGCTGGGCCACCAGCAGGTTCTCGACCACCGACATTTCCCGGAACAGGCGGATGTTCTGGAAGGTCCGCGCCAGCCCGGCGCGGTTGACCAGGTGGGTACCGCCGAACATCTTGTAGTGCAGGCGGTTGATGAAGCGCTTGGGCGAGACGAAATCGCCCAGCTGGAAGCGTTCGCCCAACAGCTGGATGACGTTGGTGCGGGTGCCGCGCAGGTTCAGTTCGATCTTGCCGCCACTGGCCTTGTAGAAGCCGGTCAGGCAGTTGAACACCGTGGTCTTGCCTGCACCGTTGGGGCCGATCAGGGCGAAGATCTGGTTGCGTCTGACCTTGAGGCTGACATCGCTGAGCGCCTTGATGCCGCCGAACTGCATCATCAGGTTTTCAACCGAGAGAATCACGTCATCGCTCATGGCGCCACTCCTTTACGCGGGACTACACCGGTACGGCTGATGCGAATCAGGCCGCGCGGTCTCCAGATCATCATCAACACCATCAGCACGCCGAACAGCAGCACCCGGTATTCGGAGAAGCTGCGCAGCAGTTCCGGCGCCACCGTCAGCACGAACGCGGCGATCACCACGCCGACGGTCGAGCCCATGCCGCCGAGCACGACAATGGCGAGGATCAGCGCCGACTCGAAAAAGGTGAACGACGACGGGTTGACGAAACCCTGGTAACTGGCAAAGAACACCCCGGCAAGGCCGGCGGTGGAGGCGCCGAGGGTGAAGGCCGAGAGTTTCACCAACACATGATTCAAGCCCATGGAGCGGCAGGCGATCTCATCTTCGCGCAACGCTTCCCAGGCGCGGCCGACCGGCATGCGGGTCAGCCGGTGCTTGATGTACAGCACCGCCAGCACCACCAGGAACAGCACGATGTAGATGAACAGGAATTTCACATTGGGGTTGTAGGCGATGCCGAAAAACTCATGGAAAGGCACCCCGCCGTCCTTGGCCCGGCGGCCAAACTCCAGGCCCATGAACGTTGGCGACGGCACCGGCATGCCATTGGGGCCACCGGTAAACGACAACCAGTTGTTCAGTATCAGCCGGATGATTTCGCCAAAGCCCAGGGTGACGATGGCCAGGTAGTCGCCATGCATCCTCAGCACCGGAAAGCCCAATATGCACCCGGCCAGCGCCGCCGCGATCGCCGCCAGTGGCAACACAGTCCAGAAGCCCAGGCCCAGGTACTGGTAACCCAGGGCCAGGCCATAGGCGCCGATGGCGTAGAAGGCCACGTAGCCCAGGTCGAGCAGGCCGGCAAGGCCCACCACGATGTTCAGGCCCAGGCCCAGCAGCACGTAGATCAGGCCGAGGATGACCACGGTCAGCAGGTACTTGTTGGCGAAGAACGGAAAGACGATGGCAATCACGATCAGTGCCGGGATGATCCAGCGCAGCCGCGATTTGTAGTCTGGCGCCAGCACGTGCACGCCGGAGCCGCTGCCCTCGAAGCCCTGGAGGATCGACTGGCCCTTGGGTGTCTGCAGGAACAAGCTGAGCAAGAAACGCCCGGCCATGACCCCGGCCACCAGCCAGGCAACGCGGGTGGGTTCAAGGTTGAAGCTGTAGCCGTCGAGCACCACGCCGACGATGGGCCCGAATACGATCAGGGAAATCAGCCCGGCGAGAATCGCATCGATCAGGCTGCGCTTGATATCGAATGTAGTTGTATTGGCAGCAGACATACTTACACCTTCGCCACGAGTGGGCGACCCAGCAGGCCTTGGGGACGGAAGATCAGAATCAGCACCAGCAGCGAGAAGCTGAACACGTCCTTGTAGTCGGAGTTGATCAGCCCGGAGAACAACGACTCGGAAATCCCGAGGATGATCCCGCCGAGCATGGCGCCCGGTAATGAGCCGATGCCACCGAGGACCGCAGCGGTGAAGGCCTTGATGCCGATGATGAAGCCGGCATAGAAGTCGAAGGTGCCATAGTTCATGGTGATCAGCACGCCGGCCAGGGCCGCCATGACTGCACCGATGACAAACACATAGGAGATCACCCGGTCAGTGTTGATACCGAGGATCGAGGCCATCTTGCGATCCTGCTGGGTGGCCCGGCACATGCGCCCGAGCTTGGTGAACTTGATGATGTAGGTGAGTGCGGCCATGCCGACGAAGGCTGCCACCAGGATGAAGATCTTGGTGTAGGTCAGTTGGACGAATCCGGTGCCCACCTCGACGCGCCAGGCGCCTTCGAGCAGGGTCGGTACGCCTTGCTGGCGTGCGCCCTGGCTGATCTGCGCGTAGTTCTGCAGGATCAGCGAGATGCCGATGGCACTGATCAGCGGCGCCAGGCGGGTGGAGTTACGCAGGGGTTTGTAGGCGATGCGTTCGATGGTCCAGCCGTAGACACCGGTGACCACCACCGTGAAGATCAGCGTCCCGAGCATCAGCAAGGGGAAGGATTCGATACCGAAATACGCCAGCAATGCCAGGCTGATTGCCGCGAGATACGCGGAAATCATATACACCTCGCCGTGCGCGAAGTTGATCATGCCGATAATGCCATAGACCATTGTGTAGCCGATGGCGATCAGGCCATAGACAGACCCGAGGGTCAGCCCGTTGACCAGTTGCTGCAGGAAAATACCATCCATAACGCAATCTCACGTATTTGAGATTGCACAAGCGCCGACTACGGTGAGCCCCGGATGAAGCGGCCCTCGCAGCGCAGGGTTGTGCAGATCTACGAGAAAAGACAGGTACGGCGCAAAACCGGGTAGCGACCCGGGCACAAGCCCGGGTCGCCTACCGTTGTTATTTTTGTTTTTCCAGTTGGTGATACTTGCCGTCCTTGTCCCACTGGTAGACCACGTAGTCGGAGACCGTCAGGTCGCCCTTGGTGTCCCACTTCTTCTCGCCCATCACGGTTTGCACCGGATTGGCCTTGAGCCACTTGGCAGCGTCTTCGCCCTTGTTCGACTTGGCGCCGTTGAACGCTGCAGCCAGGGCCTGGACCGAGGCGTAGGCGTACAGGGTGTAGCCTTCTGGCTCGGTACCGCCTTTGCGGAACTCCTCGACCACGGCCTTGCTGTCTGGCAGCAGGCGCGGGTCGGCGCCGAAGGTCATGTACACGCCATCGACGTACTGTGGGCCACCAGCGGTGGAGACCAGTTCGTCGGTTACGATGCCGTCATCGGACATGAACTTGACGTCTTTCAGACCCGCCTCACGTAGTTGCCGCACCAGAGGACCCGCTTCCGGATGCAGGCCACCGAAGTAGACGACATCGGCACCAGCGCCGCGAATCTTGGTGACCACGGCACTGAAGTCTTTCTCGCCCCGGGTCAGGCCTTCGTAAAGAACGGGTTTCACGCCACGCTTCTCAAGCTGGGCCTTGGTGGCATCCGCCAGGCCCTGGCCGTAAGTGTCCTTGTCATGCAGGACCACGACCTTCTTGCCTTTGAGCACGTCGACGATGTAGTCGCCGGCGACGATACCCTGCTGATCGTCACGCCCGCACATGCGGAACATGCCGGTCAGGCCGCGTTCGGTAACTGCCGGGTTGGTCGAACCCGGGGTGATTGCGATGACACCGGCCTCGTCATACACCTCAGAGGCCGGAATGGTGTTGGACGAGCAGAAGTGCCCGACCACACCGATGACCTTGTCCTGGTCAACCAGGCGGTTGGCCACGGCCACGGCCTGTTTCGGCTCGCAGGCGTCGTCACCCTTGACCAGCACGATCTTCTCGCCGTTGACCCCGCCCGCGGCATTGACCTTGTCGGCTGCCGCCTGTGCACCTTTCATGTACTGCTCGCCAAACGCTGCGTTGGCACCGGTCATCGGGCCTGCTACGCCGATCTTGATGTCGGCCTGAACATACGAAGAAATGCCCAGCGCCGTAGCCACGGCGAGGGCCAGAAAGCCTTTCTTGTAAAACGTCTGCGACATGAGGTGGTGCTCCTGGAGTTTTTTTTGGTTGGCACTACAACTTTCAGCAATTGCTCTGAGCAAGGGCCGTGCCATTGGTTTTTTATTCTGGAAAAACTCGTGAACAAGTTGCGCAGCAAGGATTCGCGGCCTTTTTTTACTGGTCGTGCAACCGTCTGCCTTACGGAAAGCGCCACCCGCCCCGACAAAAAAGAGCAACCACGAAGTGCCATCATTGCAACCCTGGGTTTTGGTTACGTGCAACCAGCCTGTAACAGGATGCGTAACCGAACTGCACATCCTTGGTGCGCGACTGCTACAGCGGGCACCATTACAGGCTAGTCGCTGACCGCTAAAAGCGCCGCTACCTGTAGCCTGCTACCGAATTACCCCTGCCCCGGCCTGCCCTCATGGCGACAAAGGCTGGCACAATGCGCAAGTCTGTGCGTCATCACTGGCGGTGATGGCGTGCGCCCCCTTTGGAGCCCCCTATGAGCGAGAGTGCATTTGCCGATCGCATCGTGCAGAACCTGCTCGACACCGATTTCTACAAGCTGACCATGATGCAGGCCGTGCTGCACAACTACCCCAACGTCGACGTCGAGTGGGAATTCCGCTGCCGCAACGGTGAAGACCTGCGCCCTTATCTGGCGCAGATCCGCGAACAGATCGAGCAGCTGTGCGAACTGAGCCTGGGTAATGGCCAGCTGGGCTTCCTTGAACAGATCAGCTTCATGAAGCCGGACTTCCTGCGCTTTCTCGGGCTGTTTCGCTTCAACCTGCGCTACCTGCAACTGGGGGTCGAGAACGATCAGCTGTACCTGCGCCTGCGCGGGCCCTGGCTGCACGTGATCCTGTTTGAAGTGCCATTGCTGGCGATCATCAGCGAAGTGCGCAACCGCCATCGTCATCCCCAGGCAAAACTGAGCGATGCCCGCGACCAGTTGTATCGCAAGTTCGACTGGCTCAAGGCCAATGCCAGCAGCGAGGAACTGGCCGAGCTGCAGGTGGCCGACTTCGGCACCCGCCGACGCTTCTCCTACAAGGTTCAGGAAGAAGTGGTACGGGTACTCAAGGATGATTTCCCGGCGCGCTTCGTCGGCACCAGCAACGTGCACCTGGCACGGAAACTGGATATCAAGCCGCTGGGGACCATGGCCCATGAATGGATCATGGCCCACCAGCAACTGGGGCCGCGGCTGATCGACAGCCAGATCGCCGCGCTCGACTGCTGGGTGCGCGAATACCGCGGACTGCTTGGCATCGCCCTGACCGATTGCATCACCATGGATGCCTTCCTGACCGATTTCGACCTGTACTTCGCCAAACTGTTCGATGGCCTGCGCCATGACTCGGGCGACCCGGTGCAATGGGCGGAAAAGGCCATCGCCCACTACCGCAAGCTGGGAATCGACCCGATGACCAAGACCCTGGTGTTCTCCGACGGCCTGAACCTGACCAAGTCGCTGGAGATCTTCCGTGCCCTGCGCGGGCGGATCAACGTCAGCTTCGGCATCGGCACCAACCTCACCTGCGACCTGCCCGGGGTGGCGCCGATGAGCATCGTGCTTAAAATGACCGACTGTAACGGCCAGCCCGTCGCCAAGATTTCCGATGAGGCGGCCAAGACCCAATGCCGCGACGAAAACTTCGTCGCCTACCTGCGCCACGTCTTCAAAGTGTCCAAGGAGTAATTCATGCAAGCCGTCCAGCGAGAGATTGCCCAAGCGCTCAAGGTCCAGCCGCCGTTCGCCGACAGCGCCGCGCTCGAAGCCGAAGTGACCCGGCGCGTGGCCTTCATCAAGACCTGCCTGAACAACGCACGGCTAAAGACCCTGGTGCTGGGCATCAGTGGCGGCGTCGACTCGCTGACCGCCGCGCTGATGGCACAACGGGCGATCAATGAATTGCGCAGCGAGAGCGGTGACGCGCAGTACCGCTTCATTGCCGTGCGCCTGCCCTATCAGGTGCAGCACGACGAACACGACGCCCAGGCCTGCCTGGAGGTGATCAAGGCCGACGAGGTGCACACCGTCGACATCGCCCCAGCCGTGCGCGCCCTGGCAGCCGAGGTCAAGGCCCTGGAGAACGGCTCGCCGGCGATGGTCGACTTCGTCGTCGGCAACACCAAGGCGCGCATGCGCATGGTTGCCCAGTACACCATCGCCGGCGCCCGTCAGGGCCTGGTGATCGGCACCGACCATGCCGCCGAAGCGGTGATGGGTTTCTTTACCAAATTTGGTGATGGTTCCTGCGACCTGGCGCCGCTCAGTGGCCTGGTGAAGAACCAGGTACGGGCCATCGCCCGCAGCTTTGGCACGCCGGAATCACTGGTGGAGAAGGTCCCGACCGCAGACCTGGAAGACCTGGCGCCCGGCAAGCCGGACGAAGCGTCCCACGGCGTGACCTATGCGCAGATCGATGCGTTTTTGCATGGCGAGCCGGTGAGCCAGGAAGCCTTCGACATCATCAGTGCCACGTACCGCAAGACCCAGCACAAGCGCGAGATGCCATTCGCGCCTTGAGGCGCTGATTGAATCGCCGGCAACGCCGGCTCCCACGGTAATCGGTGTGGGAGCCGGCGTTGCCGGCGATGGGCTGCAAAGCAGCCCCAGGGCAATTACTTCAGGGTAATGGTGCCTTTCATCATCGAGATGTGGCCAGGGAACGAGCAGAAGAAGCCGTACTTCTCGTCCGCCTTGAGCTTGGACACGTCGATGGTCAGCGAATCCTTCTCGCCAGCGCCAATGATCTTGGTGTGGGCGATCACGCGCGCGTCGCCTTCTTTCAGGTAGCTCTTGTCGATGCCGGCAGCCAGGCCTTCGGTGGCGATCGGCTGCATGTCAGCTTCTTTGCTGATGACCAGGTTGTGGCCCATGACGTTCTTCGGCAACGAACCGGAGTGGGTCAGCTCGACGGTGAAGGTCTTGCAGCTCTTGTCGATTTCCAGAGCCTTGGTGTTGAACGACATCTGGTCGGTGGAGTCGATCGTCGCCTTGCACTCAGCGGCAAATACCTGAGTGCTGGCGAGGGTCAGCAAGGATACTGCAACAACTTTGGCAAACATCGTGAATCTCCATGGCAGGGGTTTTTATCAGTTTGAAGACTGCCTGAAACCGCAAGGCCGGCCCATGATGTGGGTCAAGCGCTGGCCGAAGAGCCAGGCAGTAAATTTGTTCTATGGATTGTATACAGGAAATCTAAGTGCCCATCATGCACCTTTGAGGGAGGATGAGACAACCTCTCATTTAGGAGTAAATGATCATGTCCTTTGGTACTTTCCTCAACGGCCTCCTGGCCGCCTACGCCTGCGGTGCTGCGGGCGCGTCGTGCGAGTTTGCCCGGCCAGAATGAATGCTGCGGGCTTGGAAGCGAGCGGCCAGCGCCTTACTCTGTGTGCGCTTGTAACCGGAGAGAAGCAATGCCCGTACGTTCCGTTTGTGTGTTCTGTGGCGCCAGCACCGGCGTCAACCCAGCCTACCGCGAGGCGGCCATCGCCCTCGGCCAGGCCATCGCCGCGCGCGGCCTGACCCTGGTCTACGGCGGTGGCGCCGTGGGCCTGATGGGTATCGTTGCCGATGCGGCCATGGCTGCGGGTGGCGAGGTGATCGGCATCATTCCCGAGGCGCTGAAAAACGCCGAGATTGGCCACACCGGCCTGACCCGCCTGGAAGTGGTCGACGGCATGCACGCGCGCAAAGCGCGCATGGCCGAGCTGAGCGACGCCTTCGTCGCCTTGCCAGGTGGCCTGGGCACCCTGGAAGAATTGTTCGAAGTCTGGACCTGGGGCCAGTTGGGCTACCACGCCAAGCCGCTGGGCCTGCTCGACGTCAACGGCTTCTACAGCAAGCTGGGCAGCTTCCTTGACCATGTGGTGGAAGAAGGCTTCGTGCGCCCGCAACACCGCGCCATGCTGCAACTGGCCGACTCACCGGCCGAGTTGCTCGACGCCATGGACAGCTTCGAAGCCCCCGTGCTACCCAAGTGGGTCGACAAGAAGCCTGATTGACCCGGCCTCATCGCTGGCAAGCCAGCTCCCACACCGCGCAGATCCTGTGGGAGCGGGACTTGCCCGCGATCGAGCGCGAAGCGGTCGCTATCCAGGCGACATGGCTTCATCGCGGGTCAAGCCCGCTCCTGCAAAGCAGCAGCTTCATCCAGCGGCATCACCGTGACCTGCACCTCCGGGTCATGGCTGCCGCCTCCAAGGATCACCCCGCGCAACGGCGACACATCGGAAAAATCCCGGCCCCAGGCCAGGGTGATGTGCTCCAGCGCCGGCCGCAGGTTGTTGGTGGGGTCGAAATCAATCCAGCCCTGCCCCGGGCAGAACACCGAAACCCACGCATGCGAGGCATCGGCGCCAATCAGCCGAGGCTGACCAGGTGGCGGTCGGGTCAACAGGTAGCCGCTGACATAACGCGCAGCCAGACCACGCGAACGCAGGCAGGCGAGCATCAGGTGGGCAAAATCCTGGCACACCCCGCGACGGCGCTCCAGCACCTCTACCAGTGGCGTGGCGACCTGGGTGGCGTCGGCGTCGAAGGTGAATTCGCTGAAGATCTTCTCCATCAACGCCTGCACGCCTTCCAGCAACGCCCGCCCGGGTTCGAAACAGGATTCGCTGAAAACAACGAAGCGCTGCTTGAGACGCACATAAGGCGACTCAAAACGGTAGCGACAGGCTTCGAAAAACTCCGCCACCAACGGCTGACTGGCATAGGTCAGGGCATCGCGCACCCGCTCCCAGGCGGGCGAGGCGGCAAAGTCCGGCGCGTCCCGCTCCAGCACTTCAACCTGCAAGCGCGCCACCACCCGCAATTGCTCATGCTGGCGCTCGAAGGCCAGGCGGGTCAGCGGGTTGCCGAATACATCCCACTCATCACGCCGCTGGGTTGGCTGCGGGCTGACCTGCAGGGCCTGGGCCGTGCAGCGTTGCCAGGCGCAAGGCCGTGGCCACAGGTGCGCCAGCTGCTGGGCCAGGGACACCGGGCTGTCGTAGCGGTAATGGGTGTCGTGAATGATCTGGTAGTGCGCACTCATCACAGTGACACCGTCTGTTGGCTGACATCATCGACGTGAGCGAAATGGCGCAAGGCCAGGCGCTCGGAGATCTCGCCACTGGCGAGGGCGACCGCTTGCAGCAGATCGGCAAGGCCGGACAGCACTGCCTGCACGCTGGCGCTGCCGAACAAGGGATCTTCCAGGCTGCGCAGGTCGAAGTGACGCAACTGCTCGGCCAGCAGGGCCAGGGCCGGATCGCAGGGGCTGTCGAACTCCTCGCTCAAGCGCTGATTGGCGCGCACCAGCAGCTTGAGCTGAAACAGCACGGCATGGGGGTTCTGTTCATCGAGCAGGAGCAAATCGAGCACCGGGATCAACTGCGCGACGGCCAGATAGCGCGAACGATAGGTGATGCTGCTGTTGCCCAGCTCCAGCAACCATTCGAGCCCGGCCTGGTCGTACACCGCCGGCCCGCGCAGAAACGCCGCCAGGCTGCTGCACAGCGACTGCAGGCGCTCGATGCGTCGACCGATCATCAAGAAACGCCAGCCCTCGTCGCGGGTCATGTCGTCGAGGGCAAAACCCGACAGTGCCGCCAGCGACATCACCAGGCGGTTGAGAAAATCCACCCGCTCACCGAAATCCGCCTCGGCATCCTCCAGGCATTGCGCCTCACGCTGCAGCTCGACCAGCGCCTGCCAGTTCTCCCGCGAGAGCTTGCCGCGCACCTGGGAGGCCGCCCATTGCAGGCGCTGCAAGTTGGCGCGCAGGCTGAAGGCCCAGTCGGCATCATCCAGCGCCGCACGCAGGCGCTCGGGCAATTCGCCCTCCTCCGGCAACAACGACAACTCATCGGCCAGTTCCACCGCGGCCTGCAAGGCCAGCGGGTCGTCGCCGTCCAGGTAACGGGTGAGAATGATCCGCAGCAAACGCGCACTGGCATCGCAGCGCTCGCAGTAACGCCCGAACCAGTACAGGTTCTCCACTACCCGTGACGGCAGATAAGGGTCCTGGCGGATCAGCTCGGCCACGCCGATGCTGCGCTGGGTCCGCCATTGCTCGCCCGCTGGCACAGCGTCGCCAAGCACCCAGGTGTCCTTGCTGGCACCACCGCGCTGCATCGACACCACTTCGGCATCGGCCTGGGCGGCAACCCGGGTCAGGCCACCGGGCAGTACCCGATAACCCTCGGCCGAGGCCACGGCGTACACGCGCATGCCGATGGCCCGCGGCTGCAACTGGCCCTTCTCGGCCTGCCATACCGGCGCCTGGGACAGTTGTGCCAGCTCCTGGGCCACGTAGGCGTACGGCCGGGCCTGGATGCGAGCGGCCAGGGCCTGGCGCTGGGCCGGGTCGAGATCACGACCGAATACCGGGCTGAAGCTCTGCGAGGGGAACGCCGGCTTGACCAACAGCTTGGGCAACTGCTCCAGCGCCCGCGCCATCACCGGTGGCTCACCGCACCACCAGGTGGCGATGGACGGCAGGCTCAGGTCTTCAGCGAACAGGCGCTGGTTGATCGCCGGTAAAAAGCCGAGCAGCCCTGGCGACTCGAGCACGCCGCTGCCCAGCGCATTGGCCACCAGTACCCGGCCCTGGCGCACGGCATCAAGCAAACCGGGCACGCCCAGGGCCGAATCGGTGCGCAGCTCCAGTGGGTCGCAGAAATCATCGTCCAGACGCCGCATGATCGCGTGCACCCGGCGCAGGCCGCTCAAGGTCTTGAGGTACACCGTGGCATCGCGCACGGTCAGGTCGCTGCCCTCGACCAGTGGATAACCCAGTTGCCGGGCCAGGTACAGGTGCTCGAAATAGCTCTCGTTGAAGCGCCCCGGGGTCAGCAACACCACCAGCGGCGCGTCCTTGGCACTGGGCGCCAGCCGCGCCAGGGTCTGTTGCAGGGTACGGAAAAAACCAGCCAGGTGCTGCACCTGCAGGTCGCGGTACAGCTCGGGCAGGGCTCGCGAGACGATGGTGCGGTTCTCCAGCGCGAAACCTGCGCCCGACGGCGCCTGGGTACGGTCGGCAGTGACCCACCAGCGACCGTCCGGGGCGCGGGCAAGGTCCACCGCATAGACATGCAGATAGGTCCCTTCAGGTGGAGCGATACCCTGGCAGGGCCAGAGAAAATTGTTATGGCCATAGACCAGTTCGGCCGGCAGCAGGCCTTCACGGATCAACTGTTGCGGCCCGTAGATATCGGCCAGCACCGCATTGAGCAATCGTGCGCGCTGTTCAACACCCGCCGCCAGCTGCTGCCATTCGGCGGCGGGCAGCAGGTGCGGCAACAGGTCCAGCTCCCACGGCCGGTCGGCACCCTTGGGGTCGGCATAGACATTGTAGGTGACGCCGTTCTCGCGTAACTGGCGGGTCAACGAGGCCTGGCGCTGGGCCAGTTGCGCCGGCCCGCTGCGCTGCAGGTAGGCACACAAGGGCTGCCAATGCTCACGCACCGCGCCTTGGCTTTCGAGCATCTCGTGATAGGTCCCCGCACTCAGCGGGTAAGCATCAAACAGGTCAGGCATGGCAATGCTCGAAGGCCACAAGTCAGTTCAGAGTAACGCTCAGCTGCGGCGCAAATCCAGGGTAAAGGGTAGTTCCGGGTTTACCTGCAGCACAGGTACGTCCACTACGCCCGGGCTATGCCCAAGGCGGAAAAAGCGCGCCTGACGCCGGCTCTGGGCTTCGTTGGCATTGACCGGCAGGGTCTGGTAATTGCGCCCGCCCGGATGGGCGACATGGTATTGGCAGCCGCCCAGCGACCGGCCCATCCAGGTGTCGAGCAGGTCGAACACCAGCGGCGCATGCACCGCGATGGTCGGCTGCAAACAATTGGCCGGCTGCCAGGCGCGATAACGCACGGCGGCGACAAACTCACCGACCCGCCCGGTTGGCTGCAAGGGTAGCGCCCGGCCATTACAAGTCAGCTGATAACGCTCCGGCGGCATGCCGCTGACCTTGACCTGCAGGCGTTCCAGCGACGAATCGACATAACGTACGGTGGCACCGCCACTGCCCTCCTCGCCCAATACATGCCAGGGCTCCAGGGCCTGGCGCAGCTCCAGCTCGATACCGTTGACGGCATAGTCGCCGACCTTGGGAAAGCGAAACTCCAGGTGCGCTGCGAACCACTCGGCACGCAGCGGGTAGCCTGCGGCATTGAGCTCGACCAGTACATCAGCGAAGTCCTGCTCGAT
Organism: Pseudomonas wadenswilerensis; assembly: GCF_900497695.1. GTDB lineage: Bacteria > Pseudomonadota > Gammaproteobacteria > Pseudomonadales > Pseudomonadaceae > Aquipseudomonas > Aquipseudomonas wadenswilerensis. The sequence continues at coordinate 138,042 of NZ_UIDD01000012.1, forward strand.
AAAGTACGGCAGCATGAAGCGGTCGTGCAGCTCGGTCCCCCAGCGGGCCAGGCGCTTGGGCGCATAGGGTTCACGCCAGAAACGCGCGACCAAGGCGCGCAGCAAAAGCTGCTGGACCAGGCTCATGCGCGCATGAGGCGGCATCTCGAAGGCGCGCAGTTCCAGCAACCCCAGGCGCCCGGCCGGACCATCCGGGGAGTACAGCTTGTCGATGCAGAACTCGGCGCGGTGGGTATTGCCGGTGACGTCGATCAGCAGGTTACGCAGTAGCCGGTCGACCAGCCAGGGCGGACACTCCTCGTCAGGCGCGGGCATCTGCGCGAAGGCAATTTCCAGTTCATAGAGGGCGTCGTTACGCGCTTCATCCACCCGCGGCGCCTGGGAAGTCGGACCGATGAACAGGCCGGAAAACAGGTAGGACAGCGATGGATGGTTGTGCCAATAGCTGATCAGGCTGCGTAGCAGATCGGGCCGGCGCAGGAACGGCGAGTCGGCCGGAGTCGCGCCGCCGAGCACAAAATGGTTGCCGCCGCCGGTACCGGTGTGGCGACCGTCGATCATGAATTTTTCGCTGCTCAGGCGGCTCAGGCGCGCCTGTTCGTAGAGGAACTCGGTACGCTCCACCAACTCGTCCCAACTGGCCGAAGGCTGCACGTTGACCTCAATGACACCGGGATCTGGCGTGATCTTGAAGTTGGCCAGGCGCGGGTCGGCCGGCGGTTCGTAGCCTTCGAGGATGACCGGGCAATGCAGCTCGGCGGCGGTGGCTTCGATCGCCGTGACCAGCTCCAGGTAATCCTCCAGCCGTGATAACGGCGGCATGAACAGGTACAGGCGCCCTTCACGCGGTTCGGCGCACAGGGCCGTTCGGGTCAGCCAGTCGGCCGAGGCATCGATCTCGGGGGCTGTGCGTTCCTTTTCGTCCACTGCATGCCCAGCGCTCGCCCGGGCCAACGCATCGCCGGCGGGCAAATCGCCCAGCACCTGGTTCGGGTCGGTCGGATGCACATAGGGGTATTCAGCGGCCTTGACCCAGGGCTGCGCGGCCAGCGGCAGGCGGTAACCCAGTGGTGAATCGCCAGGCACCAACCGGCAATGCTCATCGCGCAAGTACCAGCGCCCGCTTTGCCAGCGCTCTTCGTCGGCACTGCGAGCCAACGGCAGAACCTGGCCGATGACCTTGTCCAGGCCCTGGCTGAACACTTTGCGCAATCGAGCGCGCTCCATCTCGTCGTCCAGCCGTGCATCGTCGACGCGCACATTGGACGGCAGGCCGCCCTCGCGCCACAGGTAATAGAGCTGGTCCTCGTAGGCGGCGAAGACATAGCGCGGCGGCAACTTCAAACGCTCGGCAACGCTGGCCAGGAAGCGCCCGGCCAAGTCGCTGTCGGCGCCAAGGTCTTCCTGTTCGTCGGCAATCAACGCCGGGTTGCTCCACAGCGGCACACCGTCACGCCGCCAGAAGCAGTTGAGCGACCAGCGCGGCAACTGCTCACCCGGGTACCACTTGCCCTGACCGAAATGCACCAGGGCGCTGGGCGCGTAATGCTTGTACAGACGCTGGAACAGCTCGCCAGCGAGGCGCCGCTTGTTCGCGCCCAACGCTGCCGTGTTCCACTCGGCGCCGTCAGGGTCGTCGATGGCAACGAAGGTCGGCTCGCCGCCCATGGTCAGGCGCACATCCGCCGCTTTCAGATCGCTATCCACCTGGCGCCCGAGGGCGACGATGGCCTGCCATTGCTCATCGCTGTAGGGCAGCGTCACCCGTGGTGATTCCCACAGGCGCTCGACGCTCATTTCATGTTCAAAGGTGCATTCGCAGGGCTCGACCAAGCCGCTGATCGGCGCCGCTGAAGTCGGATCGGGGCTACAGGCCAATGGGATATGACCTTCGCCGGCAAACAGCCCTGAGGTGGCATCCAGGCCGATCCAGCCGGCGCCGGGCAGGTACACCTCGCACCAGGCATGCAGGTCGGTGAAATCTTCTTCGGTACCCGCCGGCCCGTCCAGCGACTTGATGTCGGCGGTCAGTTGAATCAGATAGCCGGAGACAAACCGCGCCGCCAGGCCCAGGTGACGCAGCAACTGCACCAGCAGCCAGGCCGAATCACGGCAAGAGCCGGAGCCCAGTTCCAGGGTTTGCTCCGGGGTTTGCACACCAGGTTCGAGGCGGATCAGGTAACTGATGTCTTCGCTCAGGCGCTGGTTCAGGGCAACCAGGAAATCGACGCTGGCTTGCGGCGTACGCTCGATGCTGTCCAGGTAGGTGGCGAACTTCGGCGTCAGCGGCAGTTGCTCCAGGTAGGGCAGCAGTTCGTGGCGTTCGTCACGGCCATAACTGAAGGGCATCTGCTCGGCGTAGGGTTCGAGGAAGAAGTCGAACGGGTTGAACACCGCCATCTCGGCGACCAGGTCGACTTCCACCCGCAGGCTGTCGGTTTTCTCCGGGAACACCAGGCGCGCCAGGTAATTGCCCTGTGGGTCCTGCTGCCAATTAATGAAATGCCCACCCGGCTGCACCTTCAGCGCGTAGGAGAGGATCCGTGTACGGCTGTGGGCGGCCGGGCGCAGGCGAACGATTTGCGGGCCCAGTTCAACTGCACGGTCGTAGCGGTACTCGGTGACATGGTGCAAGGCGACATGAATCGACACGGCGGGCCTCCTGCGAGCCTGGGCGGTAGCGGAACCGCGCAAGACTTGTGCCATGGGCCCAGGCCTGCGATTCCCTGCATGCAGCCCCTACGGTCGCAGCAAAAGCGCACCGTAGCGAGGCCGCCGTGCAAGCCTTGCACAGATTTGAGGCTTTGCCAGCGACACAAACAAAAACGCCAGCCCGAAGGCTGGCGTTTCAGTTAGCGCGGCAGCGCCGGCTGGCGGGCGGGCTTTTTCTTGCCCTTGCCGCCCTTGGCGGCATCCTTGCGCGCCTTGGCCGCTTCCTGGTTGCGGGCAAACGCCGCAGCCTTGGCCTGTTCGCGCTTGTCCCACGGCTTGGAACCGTCGCTGGCACGCGGCGGCAAGCCGTTGTGCTGGGTGAGGATCTTCTGTTCCTTGGCCACCTTGTGGCTGCCGGCCGGGGTCGAGTTCTTGCGCCGGGCACTCTGGTAGCTGTCGGTCGCCGGCTGGTGCAGCGGGATCAGCTGGTGCTTGCCCGGGCCGATCAAGTCGGCACGGCCCATGCGTTCCAGGGCTTCACGCAGCATCGGCCAGCCCTTCGGATCGTGGTAACGCAAGAACGCCTTGTGCAGGCGACGCTGTTGCTCGCTCTTGACGATGGTCACCGGGTCGCTCTTGTAGGTGACCTTGCGCAGCGGGTTCTTGCCCGAGTGGTACATGGCCGTGGCCGACGCCATTGGCGAGGGGTAGAACGCCTGCACCTGGTCGGCGCGGAAACCGTTGCCCTTGAGCCACAAGGCCAGGTTCATCATGTCTTCGTCGGTAGTGCCCGGGTGCGCGGCGATGAAGTACGGGATCAGGTACTGCTCCTTGCCCGCCTCTTTCGAATACTTCTCGAACATGCGCTTGAAGCGGTCATAGCTACCGATGCCCGGCTTCATCATCTGATTCAGCGGGCCTTCCTCGGTGTGCTCCGGGGCAATCTTCAGGTAACCGCCGACGTGGTGGGTCACCAGTTCCTTGACGTACTCCGGCGATTCCACCGCCAGGTCGTAACGCAGACCCGAAGCGATGAGGATCTTCTTCACTCCCGGCAGGTCACGGGCGCTGCGGTACAGCTTGATCAGCGCCGAGTGGTCGGTGTTCAGGTTCGGGCAGATGCCCGGGAACACGCACGATGGCTTGCGGCACGCCGATTCGATCTCGGGGCTCTTGCAGGCAATGCGGTACATGTTCGCGGTCGGGCCGCCAAGGTCGGAGATGACGCCGGTAAAGCCCGGCACCTTGTCGCGGATCTCTTCGATTTCGCGAATGATCGACTCGTGCGAACGGTTCTGGATGATGCGCCCTTCGTGCTCGGTGATCGAGCAGAAGGTACAACCACCGAAGCAGCCGCGCATGATGTTCACCGAGAAACGGATCATGTCGTAGGCCGGAATTTTCTCCTTGCCGTACGCCGGGTGCGGGATGCGCGCATAGGGCATGCCGAACACGTAGTCCATTTCTTCGGTGGTCATCGGAATGGGTGGCGGGTTGAACCACACGTCCACTTCGCCATGCTTCTGCACCAGGGCACGGGCGTTGCCCGGGTTGGTCTCCAGGTGCAACACGCGGTTGGCGTGGGCATAGAGCACGGCATCACCACGGACCTTCTCGAACGACGGCAGGCGGATGACCGTCTTGTCACGGGTCATGCGCGGGCTGGCGAGAATCTGCACAACCTTGGCTTCGTTCGGGTCCTCGACCTCGCCCTTCTCCTGCTCGATGGCGCAGGCCTGGGTGTCCTGGGTGTTGACGTACGGGTTGATGATCTTGTCGATCTTGCCCGGACGGTCGATACGGGTCGAGTCGACCTCGTACCAGCCTTGCGGCGTGTCACGGCGAATGAAAGCAGTACCGCGGATGTCGGTAATGTCTTCAATCTTCTGGCCAAAAGACAGGCGCTGGGCCACTTCGACAATGGCCCGCTCGGCGTTGCCATACAGCAGGATGTCGGCGCAGGCGTCGATCAGGATCGAATGACGGACCTTGTCCTGCCAGTAGTCGTAGTGAGCGATACGGCGCAGAGAAGCTTCAATGCCGCCAAGGACGATTGGCACATGCTTGTAGGCTTCCTTGCAGCGCTGGCTGTAGACCAGGCTGGCGCGATCCGGACGCTTGCCGGCCAGGCCACTCGGAGTATAGGCGTCGTCGGAGCGGATCTTCTTGTCGGCGGTGTAGCGGTTGATCATCGAGTCCATGTTGCCGGCCGCGACGCCGAAGAACAGGTTTGGCTCGCCGAGCTTCATGAAGTCGTCTTTGGACTGCCAGTTCGGCTGGGCAATGATGCCCACGCGGAAACCCTGGGCTTCCAGCAGGCGGCCGATAATGGCCATGCCGAACGACGGATGGTCGACGTAGGCATCACCGGTCACGATGATGATGTCGCAGGAATCCCAGCCGAGCTGATCCATCTCCTCCCTGCTCATCGGCAGGAACGGTGCTGGCCCGAAGCATTCGGCCCAGTATTTGGGATAGTCGAAAAGTGGTTTGGCTGCTTGCATGTCAGTGACCGGTGGCTAATCGATGAAAAATCGCGGGCGCGGAATATAGCACAAAAATTGACCAAATCCGACGGTGGTGGTCGGAATCCGCCCCCGACAATTATTTACCGCCCATCGCCGCCAGCGCCGCGCTCTGATCTGCGTTTTCCACCAATGGAGACGCACACCATGCCCCCCTCAATTGTCGACCAGGTCCCACTGGCAGCCAACGACCTGCAACGCTGGTCAGATCGCCTGACCCTGGAGCTGATCGAAGAGCATCTGAAGCAAAGTTTGCACACCCTGGATGAACATGAGCAGCGCCGCTACCTGCTACTGGCCCGTCTCGGCCCGCAACTGCGCCAGCGTCTGAGTGACGCCCTGCACCAGTTTCGCAGTGCTTTCGAGCACCAGGCTCTGAATGACCTGCGCCAACAACTGGCCCTGGCGTCCGGCCAGGCGCTGGACCCTCTGAGCACCTACCTGCACACCTACTCGCTGGAGGTTCAGCACGAGTTCCCCCACCAGGAAGTCGAACACCTGCAGACTCGCAGTCTCTGGCAGGCAGCCCAGGACAATTTTGGCTTTAACATTGCGCTGCAAAGCGGCTCAGGGCAGGACTTCCTCAAGGCCAGTAGCATCAACACCCGCGAGCCTGGCGGGCGTCATTCGCTGATCCCGGTGAGCACCTTCGTCGATGTCGTGCGCAATTTGAACCTGGGCAAGCGCTTGCAAGACGACTTGCAGCAAAAGCTGCCCGCCCTGAGCGCACCAGCGGTCAACGACTATCAGCGTGCCCTGTTGCAATTTGCCCTGCTGGAAGCCTATCGCAGCACCGAAGACCACGAGTTCAACCGTGAGCAACTGGCCAGCTTGCAAACAGCCTGCGAGCGACCGGGGGCCCTGCAGTGGAAATACTTCAGCCTGAAGTTGCCGGACGGGGTCATCGAACATCTGCTCGGGCTGGCCGGGTCTCAGCCGTTGTTCAGGCCACTGAAACAGGCACTGGACTCAGTGGCCAGCCAACGCATGAGCCAGACCCTGATGGGTAACTTGATTCCGCTGCCGTTTTTCGTGGTCAAGTTGGGCGATGGGATTTTCAGCTATTTTCCCGAACGCCCGGGCGGCGCCTGGCGCTCTCACGCCTCGGCCGTCGACGCTGTGGACTCGTTACGCCAGCAGATCCACGAGGGCCAAAACACCAGCGCATTGCATTGGCTCTATCAATGGCTGCCGCTTGCGCTACAACAAAAGCTCTCGGCACTGCTCAAGCCTGACAACGTTGACCGCAACCAGCTCAATACGTTGGCCAAATTACTGTACGACACCTTTGCCAACCAGCCCTCCACCGCCCTGCTCGATGTCGTCGAGAACCCGAACAGCCCGTGGAAATCGCAATCACTGCTCCAGGTTATCGCCCAGGAACAGCAGCACGGGATTGCCGCCGACCTGGCGCTGATGGCGATCAGCAACAACAGCGTGGATTTCGACACCTTCCAGAGAGGCGCACTGTTCGTGGTCAGCGAGGTGCTGGAGTTGCTGACACTCTCGGTTCCCGGCGGCGTTACCGGCCTCAACCGCGCCATGCTCACCGCCACCTTCGCCAGCCTTGGTTTTCAGTCGATTTCAGCAGCCAACGCACTGCTGTCCGGTCGCATCAACGAAGCAGTCCAGGCCGCGGCCGATATCGCCGACCTGATCATCAGCGCCAGGCTTCAGGGCCTCGGCGCACGGCTCTCGGCTCGCCGCTCAAGGCACCTGGTGGCAGCCCTTGGCCGTGCACCGGCAATTGAGGCACGAATAGCGCAGCAGCTGGATTCGCGAAACTGGAGCGACGCCAGGTTGCTGGAACACCTGCAGCCTCAGCTCCCTACCAAGTCCGCTACCTCCGTAGTGCGGCTGAGCGGTGTAACGCGCGAACAGCTGGAGGCGGCATGGAGCGCGGGGGCGGAGCTGCCTTGGCAACTGCGCTGCGTGATTGAAGGGCAACCATCGGCCAACGCAGAGGGCAACCCGGCCATTGCCGCCCTGACCCTGCGCTTCCCCGGTTTGTCTGTTGCGGCCGCGCGCGAAGCGCTGCGCCGCCACCCCGAGCTGATGCGGCTAGCAACGGACAGTCTCATCGAACCCGGCCCCATTTCGACCTTGCTCGGGCTTGCGCAGGAAAGCCGCAGCCTGTTGGCACTGTGCAAACTGGACGATGAACGGGCTGGCCCCGACCGGGATCTCGAAGCCCTGTGCTGCCAGTTGTTCGCCACCCGCCCTGAGTGGCCAGCTACATTAGGCATCCGCATCGAAGAGAACCTTCAAGCCCCGCCAGGCACAGGCTTCACCCCCGCAGTGCCCGTTCAACACTTCGGTTCACCCGACACCACGGGCTACCTGAGCCTGACCCGCACCGGTAGCCGCTATCACTTCCAGGACATGCCAGGTGTTGGGTTACTGCAGGCCTTGCACGAGCACCCGCACAACCCGTTAGCCAAAGACAATAGCGTTGCCATGTTGCGCGAACATCTGCTCGACATCGCGCTGCGTAACCGTGACCTGCTGCCGGCACTGCTGGCCGAGCCCCCGCTGCAGGCGGTCTCAGCCGGACGTTTGAGGGTTAGCGCCCATCCATTGGCCGGTACTGCCAGCCCGCCTGGGAGCGGCATTCATCGTTACCAGGGAACGACCTACGCCATGATCGAGGGAGCCGCATACCCGATAGTGCCTGAGGCCTCGGCATCAACTCCAGAATGGCGGGTATGGCGACTGGCAGATGGTCCACGCGCCGATAGCCCTGCGATTGTGCTGTATCGCCAGCACTGGTACTACGCCCAGGTTCCTGGCGCCGCCGGCATGCCCCGCCGAGGCGGGCGTCTGGCGCAAATGCAGGAGCAGAACCGTGCAGCCGCCACAGCCGAGCGTGATGCCCAATTTCAGCAGCAATACAACACTCGCCAGCAACTCCTTGAAGTCAACCAGGCACTGCTGACGACCGCCGGCCAGATGACGCAAGCGACTGCCCGGGTCAACGCCACGATTAGTGGCTCAGACGCACAGCTACAAGCCATCTCTGCCCTGGTCCTGACCTACTGGAAAACCATCAAATACATTTCGACGAAGATCGACCTGCTTGAAACCCTGGGCGAGCCGCAGACACTGAGTCAGCAACGAGAGATGCACGAATATCGCCTTCACTGCCTGGAAAAGATCATGCTCAGCCAGGACCTCGCCTTCACCAGTGAAACCGGGGAGTTGCTGGCCGACCCCCATCAGGGCGAGCATGGCCGCTATCGCCTGCAACACCGGCGTATCCTCCAGCACCTGGACGAAAAGCGCCCCTTCCTCGACAAGCACGCGGCCTATATCAAAGCCCTCACCAGCAGCTTTCCCGGCCCTCGCACCGACGCCTATCTCGCCCGGGCCAGGGAACATTTCCCCGCAACTGTGCTGATGCACCAAGCGGCGGTGATCCTGTTCAAGATGGACTTGCTGGTTATCAGCGACACCCCGGACCCGCAAGCCCCGATCCAGCTCAATACCGAGGCGGCGCTGCGCCTGGTGCAACTGCACGACGCCCTGAGCACCTATACCGACCTGGACAGCCTCCCGGAACACTATCAGCTGTCACTGCTCGATGACCTGCAACGCCAATTCGACAACCACCAGCAAGGGCTCAAATCCATGCAGGACACCGCTGCCATGCTGGATAAAGCCCATCTGCGCGACATCGACCAGGCGCTGGTCAACCTGGTGCAGCAGATACAACAGCGACTTGAGTCGATGTACCAAGACCTGACCAGCAATACCCTGTTGAGCCTTGACTCGCAGGCCCTGGACACTGATTTTCTGCCCGCCCTGTCGCTGCAGCAGCCTGTCGCCGGGCCACGCAAGCGGGTGATCAAAGTCAGGCAGCAGGGCACTACGGCATTTAAGGTGGGGGAAGCACACACCGACGAGCAGGGTCGGGAGGTGGTCGATATCATCAGCCCTGGCATCGTTTCCGCCCCCCGGGTGCAACGCTATGTCAACCCAGTGGCCGGCTACTGGCAGCCGCTTGCCACTGAACGCCAGGTTGGCGGCGCTGCGTCGCTGGCAACGCAGCTGTCCCAGGCCAATACGTTACTGGGCAACGTCGAGCAGCAACTGGACAGCGCACGCCAGGATGCCGCGAAAAAACAAAACCCGACCAACATCGTCGAAGCCCTTGAACGTCACGCCGGGGCTCTGGAGGTGTTGGCACAAGGCATTGAGTCATCAAGCACGGCGGCTGAACAAAGTTCCCTGCTCGATCGCCTGCACGGCGCCGCCCAGCGCTTGCGCCAGCATGGCGAGGCATTGCGCCTGATGCTGTACAAATCACCGGAAACACTCGACATCAATCGTCTGCTGTACCTGATCGAGCACCGGCAAGTGAGCGTGCACAAGACACTGATGCGAGCGCCACGCGGTAAAGGGCGGAACAAGTACTTCCTCGACATTTACCAGATCCGCGACGCCCAAGGCAGTCGCTCAACGCTTTGGGAGGCGCATTTTCACTACGATGCGACAACGACCGCCCTGGACCAGTTCCAGCTCAAGGGCGCGCACTTGAAGACCTTGGCACAAAGCCGCCTGGGCGCGGCATCACAGGCTCAGGCCGAGCGTGAAGGGCAAGCCCATGTGCCGATCTGGCGTGCCGCTTTTAGCCCTCAAGCGGCGCGTGAACTGTTCAGGGCCGCCAGTGATGGCTGAGCGGTTTACTCGTCGTCGTCGAAGTTGTAACTGCCCGGCGCGAGGTTTTCGAAGCGGGTGTACTTGCCGATGAAGGCCAGGCGGATAAAGCCGATCGGGCCGTTCCGCTGCTTGCCGATGATGATTTCGGCAATGCCTTTGTGCTCGGTCTCCGGGTGGTACACCTCATCCCGGTAAACGAACATGATCACGTCGGCGTCCTGCTCGATTGCACCGGATTCACGCAAGTCGGAGTTCACCGGGCGCTTGTTCGGCCGCTGCTCGAGGGAGCGGTTGAGCTGCGACAGGGCCACTACCGGGCAGTTGAACTCTTTGGCCAGGGCCTTGAGCGAGCGGGAAATCTCGGAAATCTCGTTGGTGCGGTTGTCGCCGCTGGAGCCCGGGATCTGCATCAGCTGCAGGTAGTCGATCATGATCAGGCCGACTTCGCCGTGCTCGCGCACCAGGCGGCGGGTCCGCGCGCGCATTTCCGACGGGCTGATGCCGGCGGTATCGTCGATGAACAGCTTGCGGTCGTTGAGCAGGTTGACCGCCGAGGTCAGGCGCGGCCAGTCGTCGTCTTCCAGCTGGCCGGAACGTACTTTGGTCTGGTCGATGCGGCCGAGCGAGGACAGCATACGCATGATCAGCGATTCGCCTGGCATCTCCAGGGAGTACACCAGTACCGCCTTGTCGCTGCGCAGTACCGCGTTTTCCACCAGGTTCATGGCGAAGGTGGTCTTACCCATCGATGGACGGCCGGCGACGATGATCAGGTCGGCTGGCTGCAGGCCGCTGGTCTTCTCGTCAAGGTCGGTGTAGCCGGTGGACAGGCCGGTGATCGCGCTGTCGGTGTTGAACAGCGTGTCAATACGGTCGATGGCCTTGGTCAGCAGGTCGTTGACGCCCACCGGGCCGCCGGTTTTCGGCCGTGCTTCGGCGATCTGGAAGATCTGCCGTTCGGCTTCATCGAGGATCTCCGCGGCATTGCGCCCTTGGGGGTTGAAGGCGCTGTCGGCGATCTCGTTGCTGATGCTGATCAGCTGGCGCAGGGTCGCCCGCTCGCGGATGATCCCCGCATAGGCCTTGATGTTGGCCACCGACGGGGTGTTCTTGGCCAGCTCGCCGAGGTAGCCGAGGCCGCCGATTTGCGAGCTCAGCCCTTCCTTGTCCAGTTGTTCGTGCAGTGTCACCACGTCGAACGGGGCGTTCTGGTCGGCGAGCTTGTGGATGGCGCGGAAGATCAGGCGGTGGTCATGCCGGTAGAAGTCGCCATCGGAGACTTGATCAAGCACCCGCTCCCAGGCGTTGTTGTCCAGCATCAAGCCACCGAGCACGGCCTGTTCGGCCTCGATGGAATGCGGCGGCACCTTCAGGGCAGCGGTTTGCAGATCATATTGCTCGGGGGCGGTTATCTCGTTCATGGCCACGCAGGAATCAGGGTGATGAAAAAGACAAAGGGCACGACCTGCAAAGCAGGATCGTGCCCGATGTTAACCGGCTGACACCCAAGGTGCCAGCCGATCGGTACAGCTTAGGCTGCGACAACAACCACGCGAACGGTGGCTTCAACGTCGCTGTGCAGGTGCACGGCAACGTCGTATTCGCCGACGTTACGGATGGTGCCGTTCGGCAGACGAACTTCAGCTTTGGCCACTTCAACGCCGGAGGCGGTCAGGGCGTCAGCGATGTCGTGGGTGCCGATCGAACCGAACAGCTTGCCTTCGTCACCGGCGGTGGCAGTGATGGTCACTTCCAGCTCGGCCAGTTGGGCAGCGCGGGTTTCAGCCGAAGCTTTTTTCTCTGCAGCCAGTTTTTCCAGCTCAGCACGACGCTCTTCGAACGCAGCCAGGTTGGCAGCGGTAGCAGCGGTGGCTTTGCCGAATGGCAGCAGGAAGTTACGACCGTAACCGGCCTTAACATTTACCTTGTCGCCCAGGTTGCCCAGGTTGGCGACTTTTTCCAGCAGGATCAGTTCCATTTGGTAATAACCTCTTAACTTTTAACCTTCACCGTTCGCGGAATCGTTATCGGCACCTTTGGGGGGTACCTTGCGACCGCGAAAATCAATCAGGCTGTCGACAATGGCCAGGACCACGAGCAACGGATAAGTCAGCTGCATGAACAGCACCAGCGTCACGTACAACCCGACCAGCCAGAATTTGGCCAATCGACCTTGCGCCACCAGCCCATGCATCAGGGCAAGCCCTGCAAACATCAGCGGTACGCTGCACAGTGGCGTCAACATCGCCAGTTCAGGACCGAAGTTCGGCCCCACCAGCATGAGCACCAACAGTACCAGCGCCGGCACCAGGGGGAGCCTGACCGCTTGAAACTCGCGACCAAAACCACCCGGGTTATACAACGACGCCTGCCAGTAACGACCCAACATCAGGGCCAGCACACTGACGGCTTGCAACAACGCCGCTATCAGGCCAACGAGCACTGGCGCAATCAGGCCACCAAGGCGGGCCCGCTCCTCTACCGATAACTGTTGGTAGAGACCGTCGAGCATCTGCGGCAGGGCTTTTTCAAGCGCTCCAGCCAGAGCTTCAATCGGTTCGCGGAACACCGAACCCAGTACAACCCCATACACCAGGCCCATGCCGATGCTGAACAACAGCACCCGGTTCCAGGACTGCCCGGCGCGCAACAGCGCAGCCAGACCCAGCGTACCCAGCAACACCATCAAGGTGCGCGGCTCGCCGAAGAACCACCAGGCCATCGCCGGCAACAAAGCCCAGGCGAGGACACCGGAGGCATCCTTGAAACCGCGCCGCAGGAACACCAGGCTCCCGGCGGCGGCACTCAACCAGAACAACAGCGGCAATGCCGCACAACCCACCACCACGAGGGTGGCCTGCACGCGACCGCGCATGATGAAATCAGCCAAGGCGCGCATGCATTTTATCCTTTGCTACTTGTCGACGACCCGGTCTCAGCGGCCGTGGCTGTCGGTGTAGGGCAGCAGGGCCAGGAAGCGGGCGCGCTTGATAGCGGTAGCCAGCTGACGCTGATAACGAGCTTTGGTACCGGTGATACGGCTTGGAACGATTTTGCCGGTTTCGGATACGTAAGCTTTCAGGGTGTTGAGATCTTTGTAATCGATCTCTTTCACGTCTTCAGCAGTGAAGCGGCAGAATTTACGACGACGGAAGAAACGTGCCATGTAATAGGCTCCTCAAAAGGTCCGTGGATTACTCGTCAGCGTTATCGCTGTTGTCGCTGTCATTGCTGTCGTCGCCTTCGGCGCCATCAGCATGCTCAGGACGGTCGCGACGCTCACGGCGCTCACTGCGGTTTTCTTCAGCCTTGAGCATCTCGGACTGGCCGGTAACGGCTTCGTCGCGACGGATGACCAGGTTACGGATCACGGCATCGTTGTAGCGGAAGTTGTCTTCCAGCTCGGCCAGGGCCTTGCCGGTGCACTCAACGTTCAGCATCACGTAGTGAGCCTTGTGAACATTGTTGATTGCGTAGGCCAGTTGACGACGGCCCCAATCTTCCAGACGGTGGATTTTGCCGCCGTCTTCTTCGATCAGCTTGGTGTAACGCTCAACCATGCCGCCGACTTGCTCGCTCTGGTCAGGGTGGACCAGAAAGATGATTTCGTAATGACGCATGAATGCTCCTTACGGGTTGTAGTCTGCCACCAGAGTGGTCAGACAAGGAGTGAATGACACTTGTATGTCTTGCCCTGGGAAAAGGCGCATGAACGCCTGCCAACATGGCAAGGGGCGCAATTGTAGAGAAGCCCCGGGGGACAAGCAAGGTAATTGGTGAATTATTGAGCAGCACCGCGGTGCTGCAATCGCCGGCAAGGCCGGCTCCCACAGACTGGCACAACACCTGTGGGAGCCGGCCTTGCCGGCGATGGGCTGAGAAGCAGCCCCGCAGAGATCAGCCCTTGGCTTTAGCCTGCCGCTGACGAACGGCCTCGAACAGGCACACGCCTGTCGCCACCGACACGTTGAGGCTGCTGACGCTACCGGCCATCGGCAGCTTGACCAGAAAATCACAGTGCTCGCGGGTCAAGCGGCGCATGCCCTTGCCCTCGGCGCCCATGATCAGGATGGTCGGCCCGGTCAGGTCCTGCTGATACAACTCCTGCTCGGCCTCGCCAGCGGTACCGACCACCCACAGGCCGCGTTGCTGGAGTTTCTCCAGGGTCCGCGCCAGGTTGGTGACCGCTACCAGCGGGATGACTTCGGCCGCGCCGCAGGCCACTTTACGTACCGCGGGGGTCAGGGTCGCCGACTTGTCCTTGGGCACGACCACCGCCAGGGCACCGGCCGCATCGGCGGTGCGCAGGCAGGCGCCGAGGTTGTGCGGGTCGGTAACGCCATCGAGCACCAGAATCAGCGGTGCGCCCTCGGTGCGATCGAGCAGCTCTTCGAGCATTGCCTCGCCCCAGACCTGGCTCGGGCTGACTTCAGCCACCACGCCCTGGTGCACGCCCTCAACCCAGGCATCCATCTCGCGACGCTCGGCTTGGCCGACCGCCACGCGGTTCTGCGCGGCAAGCTCGAGCAGCGGCTGCAGGCGCGGTTCGCTGCGCCCTTCGGACAACCAGATCTGCTTGACCCGCTTGGGGTGATGACGCAACAGGGCTTCCACGGCATGTACGCCGTAGATCTTTTCCAACTGACTCATGACTTGGCCTTGGGTTTACGTGACGCGGAGCCAGCTTTCGGCGGCCCTTTACGGTGCTTGCTCGGTTTTTCCGACTTGCCCGACTTGGCCGCCGGCTTGCTGCCTGCGTGCTTGGCGTCGGTCATCAAGGCCTTTTTCATTTCCCGGCTCTTGCGCACTTCGGCGTTTTTCGCCGCGGCATGGGAAGGGAAATAGGCTTCGGCGGTTTCGTTCTTCTTGCTCCGGCGCGCAGGCTCTGCAGCCTTGGGCGACGCTTCAGCCTTCTTGTCGAGCACCGGTACCGGCTTGCCGTCTTGCGGACGCACGCCTTCGCCTCGCTGCTTGCGACCAATCGGCGCCTTCAGGGTGTTCTCGGCCATCTCGAAGTCGATCTTGCGCTGCTCGAGGTCAACGCGCATTACCCGTACTTCAACGGTATCGCCCAGGCGGAAGCTGCGACCGGTACGCTCACCGGCCAGGCGATGGTGCACAGGGTCGAAGTGGTAGTAGTCGCCCGGCAACGCGCTGACATGGACCATGCCTTCGACGTAGATGTCGGTCAGCTCGACGAACAGGCCAAAACCGGTCACCGCGGTGATCACACCCGGGAAGCTCTCGCCGACGCGGTCTTTCATGTACTCGCACTTGAGCCAGTTGACCACGTCGCGGGTGGCCTCGTCGGCACGCCGCTCGCTCATCGAGCATTGCTCGCCGAGCTGCTCCAGGGTCGCCTCGTCGTACGGGTAGATGCGCGCCTTGGGGATGCTCATCGCACCGGCACGCTTGACGTGCGGGGTTTCCTGGCGCGAACGGATCACGCTGCGGATGGCCCGGTGGGTCAGCAGGTCCGGGTAGCGACGAATCGGCGACGTGAAGTGGGTGTATGCCTCGTAGTTCAGACCGAAGTGGCCATTGTTGTCGGCGCTGTACACCGCCTGGCTCAGGGAGCGCAGCATCACGGTCTGGATCAGGTGGAAATCCGGGCGGTCGGCGATGCTCGCCAGCAGCGCCTGGTAATCCTTCGGCGACGGACCATCCTTGCCCTTGTGCAGGGACAGGCCCAGCTCGCCAAGGAAGGCCCGCAGTTTTTCCAGACGCTCCGGTGGCGGACCGTCGTGAACACGGTACAGGGCCGGGATTTCGTGCTTCTTGAGGAACTCGGCGGTGGCCACGTTGGCCGCCAGCATGCATTCCTCGATCAGCTTGTGCGCGTCGTTGCGCACGGTCGGCCGGATTTCGGCGATCTTGCGCTCGGCACCGAAGATGATCCGGGTTTCCTGGGTTTCGAAGTCGATCGCGCCACGGGTATGACGGGCCGCCAGCAGCACCTTGTACAGCGCATAGAGCTGCTTGAGGTCCGGCACCACTTCGCTGTACTGCTCGCGCAGTGCCTTGCCTTCGCGGGTACGGGCGTGCTCGAGCATGCTGCTGACCTTGTTGTAGGTCAGGCGCGCATGGGAGTGGATCACCGCTTCGTAGAACTGGTAATCGACCATCTGCCCGGACTTGTTGATGGTCATTTCACAGACCATCGCCAGGCGGTCGACGTGCGGGTTCAGCGAGCACAGGCCGTTGGACAGCTCTTCGGGCAGCATCGGCACCACGCGCTCGGGGAAGTACACCGAGTTGCCGCGCACCTGGGCTTCGGCATCCAGGGCAGAACCCAGGCGCACGTAGCTGGAGACGTCGGCGATCGCCACGTACAGGCGCCAGCCACCGGAGAACAGGCGCAATTTGCCCAGGCTCTCGCAGTACACCGCATCGTCGAAGTCGCGGGCATCTTCACCGTCGATGGTGACGAACGGCAGATGGCGCAGGTCGACGCGGTGCTCTTTGTCTTTATCTTCGACTTCCGGCTTGAGCTTGCGCGCTTCCTTGATCACGGCTTCTGGCCAGACGTGCGGAATATCGTAGCTGCGCAGGGCAACGTCGATTTCCATACCCGGGGCCATGTAGTTGCCGATCACTTCGGTAACGTCGCCCTGAGGCTGGAAGCGCGGGGTCGGCCAGTGGGTGATCTTGACCTCGACGAACTGACCGACCCGGGCACCGCCGTTGCGACCCGGGGTGATCAGCACTTCTTGCTGGACCTTGGGGTTGTCGGGGGTGACAAAGCCGATACCGCCTTCTTCGAAGTAGCGGCCAACGATGCTTTCGTGGGCACGGGAGATTACTTCGACCACCACGCCTTCGCGGCGGCCACGGCGATCCAGGCCGGAAACCCGGGCCAGGGCGCGGTCGCCGTCGAACACCAGGCGCATTTGCGCGGGGCTGAGGAACAGGTCGTCGCTGCCGTCATCCGGGATCAGGAAACCGAAGCCGTCGCGGTGGCCGGCGATGCGGCCGAGGATCAGGTCGAGCTTGTCTACCGGGGCATAAGTGCCGCGCCGGGTATAGATCAGCTGGCCGTCACGCTCCATCGCGCGCAGGCGGCGGCGCAGGGCTTCGATCTGGTCTTCGGTGGTCAGGCCGAACTCTTCGACCAGCTGCTCACGGGCTGCCGGCGAACCGCGCTCGTCCAGACGCTGGAGGATCAGCTCACGGCTAGGAATAGGGTTTTCGTATTTTTCCGCTTCACGAGCGGCCTCGGGATCGAGGGTCTGCCAATCGGCCATTAGGAGGGGTTCACCTTGTCTATATAAGGGTTAGTTTGGCATAGGCGTATTGAAACCGGAAATTTCAGGCTTGGACAGCCCTGTCAGAGCCCCCTGGATGCTGCCAAAACCATCATAAGGAACAACGACTTGAATTTTTTAAGATTTTTTCAGAACGGGGGTTTACAGCTCTCAGAGGCATCCGTATAGTGCGCACCACAACGACGGACACCGTCGTTATAGTTGAGATGCAGCACGATGTGAAGCATCATGTTCCTCAGCGAAATGCCCAGATGGTGAAATTGGTAGACACGCCAGCTTCAGGTGCTGGTGACCTTACGGTCGTGGAAGTTCGAGTCTTCTTCTGGGCACCAATTTCAAATCTTAGAATCGCCTCCGGCATCTGAGATTTACTGCAACACGCTACACTGTTTTCATTACAAGCTACACCGCTTCATTTTGCCCAGATGGTGAAATTGGTAGACACGCCAGCTTCAGGTGCTGGTGACCTTACGGTCGTGGAAGTTCGAGTCTTCTTCTGGGCACCAATTCAGATCAAACCCGCGAAAGCGGGTTTTTTCGTTTCTGCCCTCCCCTTTTCCTCGCCTGCAATCCAGAAACGACCGATAGCCTGCTCATGAATTTTCCCTCACAAGGGCATTTGAGAAGCAATATCGATTATCATTGTTTCCAGATATGTAGCCGCAAGCGAGGAAGCACCCGCATGACGTTCCGCAATAACCCCCTGTTGCGCGGCCTGGCCGTTTCTGTTTTTGCCATGGTGCTGGGTACGCCAGCCGCCATGGCCGCCGACCCTGTGGCGCTGACCCTGTACAACGGCCAGCACAAGGAAATCGGTGAAGCCATCGCCAAGGCCTACGAGGCCAAGACCGGCATCCACATCAATATTCGCAAGGGCAGCAGCAACCAGCTGGCCAGCCAGATCATCGAAGAGGGTGATCGCTCCCCTGCCGATGTCATCTACACCGAAGAGTCGCCACCGCTGAACAACCTCGGCGAACTGGGCCTGCTGGCCAAGATCGATGACTCGACCCTGCAGGTCCTGCCCAAGGAATACGTCGCCGCCAACGGCAGCTGGATGGGCGTCACCGCACGCACCCGCGTGGTCGCTTTCAACCCCAAGGTGATCGACGAAAAAGACCTGCCGCCCTCAGTGATGGATTTCGCCGACCCACAATGGGACGGCAAGATCGGCTTCGTGCCGACCAGCGGCGCGTTCCAGGAACAGGCCGTGGCCATCCTCAAGCTGCACGGCCGTGACGCCGCCGAAGAATGGCTGACCGGCCTCAAGGCCTTCGGCAAGACCTACACCAACAACATGGTTGCGCTCAAAGCCGTCGAAAATGGCGAAGTGGCTGCCGTGCTGGTGAACAACTACTACTGGTACGCCCTGAAGAAAGAGCGCGGCCAGCTGGATTCGAAGCTCTACTACCTGGCCGATGGCGACGTCGGTGGCTTGGTGACCATTTCCAGCGCCGCTGCGGTAAAAGCCAGCAAACACCCGAAAGAAGCCCAGGCCCTGCTGGCCTGGATGGCCAGCGAAGAAGGCCAGCGGGTAATCACCCAGACCACTGCAGAGTATCCGCTGCATAAAGGCATGGTCTCGGATCAGGGCCTGAAACCATTCGAAGACCTGCGCCCGCCGAAAATCACTCCGGCCGACCTGGGTAATGCCGAAGAAGCCCTGGAGCTCGAACGCGAAGTTGGCCTGCTGTAATGAGCGCAGCCCTGCCCGCGGCAGCACTGGCCAGCCGCTACATCCCCAAGCGCAAGCGCCCGTCGATCTGGGTGGTACTGCCAGTGTTGCTGCTGGTCGGGCTAAGCCTGTTACCCCTGCTGTATGTGGCCTTGAAAACCTGGGAAGCCGGCTGGCGCGAAGCCTTGCACCTGCTCTGGCGCCCTTTCGTTTGGGGCCTGATGCGCAACACCCTGATGCTGATGGCCGGAGTCACCCTGGCCTGCATGGCCCTGGGCGTATCCCTGGCCTGGCTGCTGGAGCGCAGTGACCTGCCCGGGCGGCGCCTGTGGGGTGTGATCCTGTGCCTGCCGTTCGCCGTGCCGGCCTTTGTCAGCGGCTTTACCTGGGTGTCGCTGAGCCCGCGCTTCGAAGGCCTGGGCGGCGCCATCCTGGTGATGAGCCTGTCCAAGTACCCGCTGGTGTTCCTGCCGGTAGCCGCGACCCTGCGTAACCTCGATACCTCGCTGGAAGAGTCGGCGCGCACCCTGGGGCAGACGCGCTGGGGCGTGTTCTGGCGCATCACCCTGCCGCTGCTGTGGCCGTCGATCATTGGCGGCAGCCTGCTGATTGCCCTGCACATGCTGGTGGAGTTCGGCGCCCTGTCGATTCTCGGCCTGCAGACGTTCACCACGGCGATCTACCAGCAGTTCGAACTGGAGTTCAGCAACGCCAACGCCGCCATGCTCTCGGCGGTGCTGCTGTTCATGTGCCTGCTGATGCTCTGGCTGGAACTGCGCGTGCGCGGCAAGGCCCGGCATGTGCGGATCGGCCAGGGCGTGGCCCGGCGCGGTGCGCCGATTCGCCTGCGGGCATGGATGCCGGCAGGGCAGCTGTACTGCCTGATCCTGGCCCTGCTGGGCAGCGGCATTCCGCTGGGCATGCTCGGCTACTGGCTGAGCGTTGGTTCGTCGGCAGCCTTTCCGGTGGCTGATATCAGCCGCGCCCTGTTCTCGTCGCTGTCGCTGTCACTGGGTGGCGCCGGCTTGAGCTTGTTGCTGGCGCTGCCGGTAAGCTTCCTGGTGGTGCGCTACAAAGGTCGTCTGGCGATCTGGGCCGAGCGCCTGCCGTACCTGCTGCATGCCCTGCCCGGCCTGGTGATTGCACTGACCCTGGTGTACTTCGCCCTGCACTATGTGCCGGCGCTGTACCAGACCACCGGTTTGCTGTTGCTGGCCTACGCCCTGTTGTTCCTGCCGCTGGCCCAGGCACCGGTGCGCACAGCCTTGAACAAGGCGGCGCCGCAGCTTGAAGAAGCAGCGCGCACCCTTGGCGCGACGCAGTTCACGGCGTTCTGCCGGGTGACCCTGCCGATCATCTTCCCGGCCCTGGCGGCGGCGTTCGCGCTGGTGTTCCTGGATGCCATGAAGGAGCTGACGGCAACCCTGCTGCTCAGCCCGACCGGCATGACCACCCTGGCGACCGAGGTGTGGGCGCATACCGCCAACGTCGAGTTCGCAGCGGCAGCGCCGTATGCGGCATTGCTGATTCTGGTCTCGGGGTTGCCGGTGTATCTGCTCACTACGCGGATGTACCTGAACCGCGCGTGAGGCCTTTGGGGCTGCTTTCGCAGCCCATCGCCGGCAAGGCCGGCTCCCACAATGGACCTGCATGCAACAGACCCGTGGGAGCTGCACTTGCCAGCAATCGAGCGCGAAGCGGTCGTAATTCAGGCAACACATGATGTGCTGGCTGCACCGAACTCATCGCCGGCTAGGCCGGCTCCCACACTAGGCCCGGAACTGCCCCAGGCTGGCCTTGAGCTGCGCCGCCAGGTCGTCGAGCACCTTGCTGCTGGCGGTGGTTTGCATCACCACTTCGGCAGCCCGCTCGGCCTGAGCATGGATGGTCTGCACCCTGCCACGCACCGCCTGCGCCCCATGCGCCTGCTGCTCAGCCGCACGGGTAGCCAGGCCGATAGCCGCATGCACCTGCTCCACCGAAGCCTGCACCGACTGCTGCACCCGCGCATTGTCGCGCAGCACCAGCAAGCCTTCGCTGGCCTGGCGCCCAGCCAGGCTGATTGCCGCCACCGCTTCTTTTGCTCCTTGCTGCAAGGCACCGATATGCGCCTGGATGTCACCGGTCGAACTCTGGGTCTTGCTCGCCAGCGCCCTGACTTCATCGGCCACCACGGCAAAGCCACGCCCGGTTTCCCCGGCCCGCGCCGCTTCGATGGCGGCGTTGAGTGCCAATAGGTTGGTCTGCTCGGCAATACCGTGGATCACCGTCAGCACCACCTCGATCTGCTCGCTCTGCTGGGCCAGGCGTTCGATGACCTTGGAGCCGGTCTCGACCTGTCCGGCCAGGTCTTCGATGAGCTTGGCCACCTGGGTTGAAGTACGGCTGTTCTCGTCGGTGGCCTGGCGAATATCCACCACTTGCTGCAAGGCCGATTGCATGGCCTGGCTTTCGGCCTGAGCCTCATCGGCCATGCTCGACAGGTCGCGCAGGCTGGCAGCGACTTCGTCGCGCTGCAGTTCGGCAGCGGCGTCGGCGCCGGCATTGCGCTGGGTCATGGCACCGATCTCGATGCCAGTACGCTGAGCCACCTCACCGGCTTCGCGCACGATAGGCTGCAGCTTGGCAACGAACTGGTTGACCGCCGCAGCCATGTCGCCGATCTCGTCGCGACTGTCGATGGAAACGCGCTTGGTCAGGTCACCCTCACCCGCCGCCAGGTCGTTCAGCGCAGCGATCAACAGGCGCAGCTTGTTGACCACGCGCCGGCCGAGCACCACCGCGACCACCAGCAGTACACCCAGGCCGACCAGGGCCAGCCCCACACCGATGTTCCAGCGCAGGGTTGCCGCGGCGTCCTGGACGCTTTGCGAGGTATTGGCCTGCATGCCGGCAGCGCTGGCCTGAGCCGCCTCCAGACGCGCGCGCAGGGCCTTGTTGCTGTCTGCCGCGGCGCCCACCAGGCTGTCGCCGACCAGCTGATCGCCACTGGCAATCAACGCCGAGAAGCGTTTGTCCAGCGCCACCAGCTCGTGGTCGACCACGGCAGTGGAAACGCCCATCAGCACCTTGCCGATCTCGACACCATTGGGGTTGATAGGGGCCTCGACGAAATACACCGACGGATCGTTGCGCGCAGCATCCAGCACCTTGTCCAGCGCCCGCTCACCCTTGCCCTTTTCCAGCAGCGCCTGGTTGATCGGGTTCTGCCGGTTGAGATAACGGGTCAGGTGCTGCCCCTGGGCGTCGTCGTAGATGACGAACAGCACGTTAGGGTTGCGCTGGGCCCGACGGGAAAACTCCGACAGGGTCGGCACGTCGTTGTCCCACATGGCCCGCGGCGCCACCGAGGCAAGCAACTCAGCCATGTCGTTGGCCGAATCCTTGAGATTCTTCTCCAGCGTTGCCCGCAACTGCGCCTGCTCATCCTGCAGGCGCGTGGAAAGGCCTGCAGCCAGACGCTGGCGGGTACTGGCAGACAAGCTGTCGAGCCCGGAGCTTACCTCCTGGCCGGCCTGCTCGAGTTCGGCAGAAAGCTTCTGGCTGTCGGCAGCCAGACGGTTGCCCAGATCGGCCTCCAGGGCAGTCACCGTGCTCCGGGTCAGCGCGACCGCGACCAGCACCTGCACCAAAAGAGCGATACCGAGAGCAACAAAGACAGGCCGCAACAGGCGGCTTCGTAACAGTGAGAGAACGGCGGACACGAAAGAACCCTCTACTTCTGGGGCCATTAAAGTGATGGCACCGCTGGAGTGATTCTTACAGCAAAGGTTGTGCCGATCAGCCGACAGAAACGACAAAGGCCCCTATCAAGGGGCCTTTGTCTTTACATCAGTCGCGGATCAGGCGAACGGATGACGCAGCACGATGGTCTCGTTGCGGTCCGGGCCGGTGGAGATGATGTCGATCGGCGCGCCGACCAGCTCTTCCACACGCTTGATGTAGGCACGGGCGTTGGCCGGCAGTTCTTCCAGGGTCTTGGCACCCAGGGTCGACTCGCTCCAGCCCGGCATTTCTTCGTACACCGGCTCCAGGCCGATGTAGCTGTCGGCGTCGGTCGGGGCATCGATAACGGCACCGTTCTCGTTCTTGTAGCCAACGCAGATACGGATGGTTTCCAGGCCGTCGAGCACGTCCAGCTTGGTCAGGCACAGGCCGGAGATGCTGTTGACGTCGATGGCGCGACGCAGGATCACGGCATCGAACCAGCCGCAACGACGGGCACGACCGGTGGTGGCGCCGAACTCGTGACCACGCTTGGCCAGGAAGGCACCGACGTCATCGAACAGTTCGGTCGGGAAAGGGCCCGAGCCAACGCGGGTGGTGTAGGCCTTGGTGATACCGAGGATGTAGTCCAGGTACATAGGGCCAACGCCCGAACCGGTAGCGATGCCGCCAGCGGTGGTGTTGGAGCTGGTCACGAACGGGTAGGTACCGTGGTCGATGTCCAGCAGCGAGCCCTGGGCGCCTTCGAACATGATGTCCTTGCCAGCGCGACGCAGGTTGTGCAGCTCGGCGGTGACGTCGAGCATCATCGGCTTGAGCAGCTCGGCGTATTCCATGCACTCGTCCAGGGTCTTCTGGAAGTCGATTGCAGGCTCTTTGTAGTAATTGACCAGCACGAAGTTGTGGTAGTCCAGCAGCTCGCCGAGCTTGGCAGCGAAACGCTCGCGGTGGAACAGGTCACCGATGCGCAGGCCCCGACGGGCAACCTTGTCTTCGTAGGCCGGGCCGATGCCGCGACCGGTGGTGCCGATCTTCTGCTCGCCACGGGCTTTTTCACGAGCCTGGTCGAGGGCCACGTGGTAGGACAGGATCAGCGGGCAGGAAGGGCTGATGCGCAGGCGCTCGCGCACCGGTACGCCTTTCTCTTCCAGCTTGTTGATTTCACGCAGCAGGGCGTCAGGTGCAACCACCACGCCGTTGCCGATCAGGCACTGCACGCCTTCGCGCAGCACGCCCGAAGGGATCAGGTGCAGCACGGTTTTCTCACCGTCGATCACCAGGGTGTGACCAGCGTTGTGGCCACCCTGGTAGCGCACTACGGCGGCAGCATGTTCGGTCAGCAGATCAACGATCTTGCCTTTGCCCTCATCACCCCACTGGGTGCCCAGGACTACGACATTCTTACCCATAACACTTGTCCTCATTCGCGCAAACTTGGCGCCGGCTCGTACCGGCGGGGAATCTCAAATGGCCAGCGGCAGAACCTGCCAAAGCCCGTTTTGCTGAATCAATTGCCGATCGCAATCCGCCTCGACGGCGGCAGTCAATGGCTGCCCAGGCAAGGCCTGAACCACCCGCTGACCTTCACTGCGCAATTGGCAGACCAACTGCCAGAGTGCCGCATCGCTGCTGTCGGGCATCCAGATCCCGCCAGACGGCAATACCACCTCGGCTCGCCCCAGTGTGACCAGGGTCTTCAAATCCGTGGAGAAACCGGTAGCCGGGCGTGCCCGGCCAAAGTCCGCTCCGATGTCGTCGTAACGACCGCCCTGGGCGATCGACTGACCGACACCCGGGACGAACGCGGCAAACACCACACCGGTGTGGTAGTGGTAGCCACGCAACTCGCCCAGGTCAAAATACAGTGGCAGCTCGGGGTAACGCGTGGCCAGCCGCTCGGCGATCGCCATCAGGTCATCCAGTGCCGCCAGTACCGCAGCCGGTGCACGGCCAAGACGCACACGCGCCTCGGCCAGCACTTCACGGCCACCGCACAGCTCGGTGAGCGAGCGCAGCATGCCGGCCAGGTCCGCTGGCAGCTTGGCGGTCAGCTCGATCACTTCGTCGACGGCCTTGCGCTGCAAGGCATCGAACAGTTGTTGCTCGATCGCACCCGACAGGCCGGCAGCACGGGCCAGGCCACGGTAGATACCGACATGGCCAAGGTCCATGTGCACATCCGGCACATCGGCCAGTTGCAGCATGGCCAGCATCAGGCTGATCACCTCGACGTCGCTGACCGGGCTGGCGTCGCCGTACAGCTCGGCACCGAGCTGGATCGGGCTGCGCGAAGTCGACAGCGCCCGCGGCAAAGCGTGCAGCACGCTGCCGGCATAGCACAGGCGGCTCGGCCCTTCACGACGCAGGGTGTGCGCATCGATGCGCGCAACCTGCGGGGTGATGTCGGCACGGAAACCCATCTGCCGGCCCGATTGCGGGTCGATGACCTTGAAGGTCCGCAGGTCCAGGTCCTGGCCGGCACCGGTGAGCAGCGATTCCAGGTACTCGATATGCGGGGTCACGACGAAGTCATAACCCCAGCTCTGGAACAGATCCAACACCTGCCGACGCGCGATCTCGATGCGCGCCGCCTCAGGTGGCAGTACTTCTTCGATGCCATCTGGCAGCAGCCAGCGGTCTACCGTTGCCATTTCGCCATTTCCCCTATGGTCCGGGCGGCCTGCCCGCGGGCGAGCCTTGAGTGAAGCAGGTATCGGCAAACAATGGCGCGCAGCACCGATTCCAGCGCTACCGCCGTGCCTATACCCTCGAATACCTTGGGCTGCTCTGTAGACCCGAGCCGGGTTTGAACCGTTCGATCTTGCAGACGCAAAAAAGCCGGGAATTTCCCGGCTGCCGCATCATACACCCGTTTTCTCGCGGGATCACCCCGCCAGGCGTTTTAGCCGCCCGGCGGGGTAGATGCTTATGGCTTGGTCTTGCCCATGAAGCGGAAGAACTCGCTGCTCGGATCAAGCACCAGTACATCGCTCTTGTCGGCAAAGCTCTCGCGGTAGGCCTTGAGGCTACGGTAGAACGCGTAGAACTCCTGGTCCTGACCGTAGGCCTTGGCGTAGATCGACGCGGCCTGGGCATCGCCGTCACCGCGGGTTTCTTCCGATTCCCGGTAGGCTTCAGCCAGCAGTACACGGCGCTGACGATCGGCGTCGGCACGGATGCCTTCGGCCAGCTCGTTACCCTTGGCGCGGTGCTCGCGGGCTTCACGCTCACGCTCGGTGCTCATCCGCTCGAACACGCTGCGGTTGACTTCCTTGGGCAGGTCGATGGCCTTGACGCGAACGTCGACCACTTCGATACCCAGTTCCTTGCTGGCCATGCGGTTCAGCGATGCAGTGATGTCAGCCATCAGCGCGTCACGTTCACCGGAGACCACTTCGTGCAGGGTGCGCTTACCGAACTGGTCACGCAGGCCGCTTTCCAGACGGCGCGACAGACGTTCGTCGGCGATCTGCTTGAGGCCCGAGGTCGCGGTATAGAAGCGCTCGGCGTCCTTGACCCGCCATTTGGCGTAGGCGTCGACCATCACCGCTTTCTTTTCCAGGGTCAGGAAGCGCTGGGTCGGGGCGTCCAGGGTCATCAGGCGGGCGTCGAACTTGCGCACCTGGTTGACGTAAGGAACCTTCACATGCAGGCCGGGCTGGACATCAGCCTGGACCACACGACCAAATTGCAGGAGTACCGCACGCTCGGTCTGGGCCACGATGTAGAAGCTGTTCCAGGCCACGATCGCCAGCACCACGGCCACGATCAGGGCGATCAGCGATTTATTGCTCATCAGCGGCTCTCCCTAGTACGCAACTGTGTTTGCTGCTGTTGCAGCTCCGCCGCGCGGTTGGCCGCATCGGCGTTGGCCGACGGCGCAACGGTGACCGGGGCAGAGCCGGAACGGCTGCCCTGCACCATCTTGTCCAGCGGCAGGTACAGCAGGTTGCTCTGGCCGTCCTTGCCGGAAACCAGGACCTTGCTGGTGTTGCTGTAGACTTCCTGCATGGTGTCCAGGTACAGGCGCTGACGGGTCACTTCAGGGGCCTTGCGGTACTCGGCGACCAGTTTGGTGAAGCGGTCGGCCTCACCCTTGGCGCGCGAGACGACTTCGTCGCGGTAACCGTTGGCATCCTCGATGATCCGCTGGGCCTGACCACGGGCTTCCGGCACCACGCCATTGGCGTAGGACTCGGCCTGGTTGCGGGCACGCTGCTCGTCTTCACGGGCACGGATCACGTCATCGAAGGCTTCCTGCACTTCACGCGGGGCTGCCGCGCTCTGTACGTTGACCTGGGTGACGGTGATACCGGTACGGTAGGTATCGAGGAAACGCTGCAGGCGCTCCTTGATTTCCACGGCCATCTGCTCACGACCTTCGGTCAGCACCTTGTCCATCGCGGTGGAACCCACCACGTGACGCAAGGCACTGTCGGTCGCGTGCTGCAGGCTGATTTCAGGCTGATCAACGTTCAGCACGAAATCCTGCAGGTTGGTGATCTTGTACTGCACGGTCAGCGGCACCTCGACGATGTTCTCGTCTTCGGTCAGCATCTGCCCCTGCTTGGTATAGGCACGTTCGCGAGTAACGTTCTCCATGTACTTGCGATCGATCGGCGGGAAGTAGATGTTCAGGCCCGGCCCTACGGTTTCGTAGTATTTGCCGAAGCGCAGCACGACTGCCTGCTCCTGTTCGTCGACCACGTACACGGCGCTGTACAGCCAGATAGCTGCAAGCACGGCGAGACCGATACCGAGCAGGCCGAAGCCACCGCCCTTGCCGATGCCGCCATCACCACCGCGTTTCTTGCCACTGCCGAACATGCCGTTCAGGCTGTCCTGCAGCTTGCGGAAGGCCTCGTCGAGATCCGGTGGCCCTTTCTTGTCGCCACCACGGCGCCCGCCCCACGGATCCTGATTGTTCGAGTTGCCACCCGGCTCATTCCAAGCCATAGCGCTCTCCATCTGATAAAGCAAAGACGCGCCCACGGCGCGCCGTCCAATGCTACAGAATGCCTGTCACGGCTGCCCGACCGCGTCGCCGGGCATTTATTGCAAAGTATGTTGCTCGATGAACTCCAGCGGCTGCAAACCTTCGCGGCTGACCAGGCGGTTCAACTCCACCCGCGGCAATCGCACAGCCAGCAGGCTGCTGCCTTCATCGTCATGCTCTTCGCTCTGCACCGCACCCAGTTCAAAGAACTGCGCGCGCAGCCGGGCGAAACGCTGCTCAAGGCGCAAGGTACCGACAAACAGGTCATCCCCCAGCAATTCGGCGACCGCCTGCCCCACCAGCTCCAGCCCCCGACCATCGCGGGCCGAGACCCAGACCCGTTGCGGCTTGCCATCGGCATCGCGCTGAATCTGCGGCTCGACACCTTCAAGCAGGTCGAGTTTGTTATAGACCTCGAGGATCGGCAAGCCTTCTGCACCGATCTCTCCCAGTACCGCCATGACCTGCTCGATCTGCGCCATGCGCTCAGGCTCATGGGCGTCGATCACGTGCAGCAGCAGGTCGGAGTTGCTCGACTCTTCGAGCGTAGCCCGAAATGCCTCGACCAGCTTGTGCGGCAGGTGACGAATGAAGCCCACGGTGTCGGCCAGCACGATCGGCCCGAGGTCGTCGAGCTCAAGCCGGCGCAGGGTCGGGTCGAGGGTCGCGAACAACTGGTCGGCGGCATAGACCTCGGACTGGGTCAGGGCGTTGAACAGGGTGGACTTGCCGGCGTTGGTGTAGCCGACCAGGGAAACCGAGGGGATATCCGCCCGTTTACGGCCACGGCGAGCTTGTTCACGCTGGCTGCGGACCTTCTCCAGGCGCGCCTTGATCTGGCGCAGGCGTACCCGCAGCAGGCGGCGGTCGGTTTCCAGCTGGGTTTCACCCGGGCCGCGCAGGCCGATACCGCCTTTTTGCCGCTCAAGGTGAGTCCAGCCACGCACCAGCCGCGTGCTCATGTGCTCGAGCTGGGCCAGTTCGACCTGCAGCTTGCCTTCATGGGTACGCGCCCGCTGGGCGAAGATGTCGAGAATCAGACCGGTGCGGTCAAGCACGCGACACTCGAAGACTCGTTCGAGGTTACGTTCCTGACTGGGGGTGAGGGTGTGATTGAAAATCACCAAATCTACCTGTTCGGCGTTGACCAGGTCGCGTAACTCTTCGACCTTGCCGCTGCCAATCAGGTATTTGGCGGTGGGCTGATGTCGCGCCACATTGGCGAACGCGACAATATCGGCCCCAGCCGACAGTGCCAGCTCCTGAAACTCCTGCGGATCTTCGCGCGCCTCAGGGTTCTGACCTTCCAAGTGAACGAGGACTGCCCGTTCACCACCACCGTGGCGCTCAAAGAACAAAGCAGACTCCTATCAGGCGTTACCTGGCTCAGCGTCGCCTTGCTCTGATTCGGTTGCGCTAGGCAGACGGATCGGACGCACAGGGACAACTGTCGAGATGGCGTGCTTGTAAACCATCTGGCTGACGGTGTTCTTCAGCAGAATCACGAACTGGTCGAAGGATTCGATCGTGCCTTGCAGCTTGATACCGTTAACCAGATAGATCGAAACCCCAACTTTTTCTTTTCTCAAAGTATTCAAGTAAGGGTCTTGTAGCGAATGCCCTTTTGACATATGCCGCACTCCTGTAAGGATCAATAGTAAAAAAATCAAAGAAAAACTGATGGCTCAAGCCGCCCCACCCCAAGGATAGACGGCTATTGCAAGGACTCAGCTCAATATGGAGACCGATCCAAGGTATTTCAAGGTGCGAGACAGATTGTCGCAGGCCAGGCTGTCCAACCAGTGCAGGTCAGCCCAACTACGCAACCAGGTGAACTGCCGCTTCGCCAATTGGCGAGTGGCAATAATGCCGCGCTCCTGCATTTCCACTGAAGTCAACTTGCCATCAAGGTGATCCCAGACCTGGCGATAACCAACCGCCCGTATAGACGGCAGCCCCGCATGCAAGTCACTTCTGGCTCGCAGCAATCGGACCTCGTCAACGAAGCCCTGTTCCAGCATTTGCCCGAATCTTAGCGCAATCCGCTCGTGCAATACGTGTCGATCGGCAGGCGCAATGGCCAGGCTGGCGACAGTATAGGGCAATTGGCCCGCTGCGGACGTGCCTGCGGCGCTACTTTCCGCGGATTGACGCTGGCGATGTGACGTCATCGTCAGGCCGCTGACCCGGTAGACCTCCAGCGCGCGGATCAGCCGCTGCGGGTCATTGGGATGAATACGCGCCGCCGATTCCGGATCGACCGCCGCCAGTTGCTGGTGCAGGGCGTGCAAGCCGAGGCGCTGGACCTCGTCTTCGAGTTCGGCACGCACCTGCGGGTCAGCCGCCGGCATGTCTGCCAGGCCTTCGAGCAATGCCTTGTAATAAAGCATGGTGCCGCCGACCAGCAGGGGGATTTTGCCGCGCGCGGTGATATCGGCCATGGCCTCCAGCGCATCGCGACGAAAATCGGCGGCCGAATAGCTTTCAGCCGGGTCAAGGATGTCGATCAAGCGATGCGGATGGGCAGCCAGAATCTCTTTGGATGGCTTGGCGGTGCCAATGTCCATGCCACAGTAGACCAGCGCCGAGTCGACACTGATCAGCTCGCATGGCAGGACCTTGGTCAGCTCGATGGCAAGGTCGGTCTTGCCCGCCGCAGTCGGGCCCATGAGGAATATCGCTGGAGGTTTGCCACTCATGTCATCGACCGCGCAGGAACAGTTTGTCCAGATCGTCCAGGCCCATCTGGGTCCAGGTCGGTCGGCCATGGTTGCATTGACCGCTGCGCTCGGTGTTTTCCATGTCGCGCAGCAGGCCGTTCATTTCCGGGATGGCCAGGCGCCGGTTGGCGCGGATCGCGCCGTGGCAGGCCATGGTCCCGAGCAGTTCGTTCAGGTGCGCCTGAATACGGTCGCTGGTGCCGTATTCCATCAGGTCCGCCAGTACATCCTGAACCAGGCGATTGGCCTCGGCTTGCTTGAGCAGCGCCGGAATCTGCCGGATCGCCAGGCTTTCCGGGCCCAGGCGCTGCAACTCGAAGCCCAGGCGCTGGAACCACTCGGCGTGCTCTTCGGCGCAATCGGCTTCGCGCTGGCTCAAAGCCAGGGATTCCGGCACCAGCAGCGGTTGGCCGCTGAGGCCTTCGCTGGCCATGGCCACCTTGAGGCGCTCGTACATGATCCGCTCATGGGCGGCGTGCATGTCAACCAGCACCAGGCCGACGGCGTTTTCGGCAAGGATATAGATGCCCTTGAGCTGAGCCAGGGCGTAACCCAGAGGCGGGATGTCGCCCTGGCCTTCGGGCAATGCAGCAGGCGCGGCATCGTTCAGTGGGGCAAAGAACTCACGGTACACACCCTGGGCTTCGGCCGCAGGCAATGCCTGGGCTGGCCGCGGTGTGTACTGATACTGATAGCCAGCACCACTGCCATTGCTGCCCAGGGACGGGCGCAGGCCTGGCTCGGCAGGCGGCTGCTCGAGCAGATTGGCGGCCAGGCGCATCTCGCCCTGAGGTCCGAACTCACCCGCCTGAATGCCGCTGGGACGGACGATCTCGCCGGTCGCAGCAGGCGCGGCCAACTGGTCTTCCGGGCGCACATCGGCCAGGGCGCGGTGCAAGGTGCCGTATAGAAAGTCGTGAACCATGCGCCCGTCACGGAAGCGCACTTCGTGCTTGGTCGGGTGCACGTTGACGTCGACGCCTGTCGGGTCGACTTCGAGAAACAGCACAAAGGTCGGGTGCCGACCGTTGAACAGCACGTCGCGATAAGCCTGGCGCACGGCGTGGGCGACTAGCTTGTCGCGCACTGCGCGGCCGTTGACGAAGAAGTACTGAAGGTCGGCCTGACTGCGCGAGAAGGTCGGCAGGCCGACCCAGCCCCACAGGTGCAAGCCGTTGCGCTCGACTTCGATCGGCAGCGCCTGCTCAAGGAAGCCCGGGCCACAAATAGCGGCTACGCGGCGAGCGCGAGCAGTGTCGTCATGGGCTTCGTGCAGGCTGAGAATGCTTTTGCCGTTGTGACGCAGGTGAAAACCCACGTCGAAACGCGCCAGCGCCAGGCGCCGGATCACTTCCTGCAGGTGATCGAATTCAGTTTTCTCGGTCTTGAGGAACTTGCGCCGGGCTGGAGTATTGAAGAACAGGTCGCGCACTTCCACCGAGGTGCCGACCGGATGCGCCGCAGGCTGCACCCGCGGGGCCATGTCGCGGCCTTCGGTTTCCACCTGCCAGGCCTGCTCGGCGTCACGGGTGCGCGAGGTCAGGGTCAGGCGGGCGACCGAACTGATCGAGGCCAGGGCCTCACCACGAAAGCCCAGGCTCATGACCCGCTCGAGGTCTTCCAGGTCGCGGATCTTGCTGGTGGCGTGCCGGGCCAGGGCCAGCGGCAGGTCATCGGCAGCGATACCACCACCGTCGTCGCGCACCCGCAGCAACTTGACGCCGCCCTGCTCGACTTCGACGTCGATGCGTTTGGCACCGGAGTCCAGGCTGTTTTCCAGCAGCTCCTTGATTACCGAAGCCGGGCGCTCGACTACCTCACCAGCAGCAATCTGGTTGGCCAGCCGCGGGCTGAGCAGCTCGATCCGGGCACTGCTGCTCATTGCTGGGCCGCCAGTGCCGTGGTCGGGATGTTCAGGTGCTGGCCGACTTTCAGCTCATCGGTCTTCAGGCTGTTGGCACTGCGCAGGCTGGCAACGCTGACCTGATAGCGCACGGCGATCATCGCCAAGGTCTCGCCCGGGCGCACCGAATGCTCGCGTGGGCCCTGGGCAATCTTGCCGCTGTCACGCAGCCAGGCGACATAAGTGCCCGGCGGCGGGTTCTGCTGGAAGAACTGGCGCACGCCACTGTGAATCGAGCGGGCGAGGGACTGCTGGTGGCTCGGGGTCGCCAGCTTGGCGGCCTCGTTGGCGTTGGAGATAAAGCCGGTTTCCACCAGGATCGACGGGATGTCCGGCGATTTCAGCACCATGAACCCGGCCTGTTCGACGCGCTGCTTGTGCAGCGGCGTGATACGGCCCATGTTGCCCAGGACCTTCTGCCCGACGTTGAGGCTGGAGCTCAGCGAAGCGGTCATCGACAGGTCGAGCAGCACACCGGCGAGCATGCGGTCCTTGTCATCGAGGCTGACGTTGCCGGCACCACCGATCAGGTCGGAGCGGTTTTCGCTGTCGGCCAGCCAGCGCGCGGTTTCCGAGGTGGCACCGCGATCGGACAAGGCGAACACCGAGGCACCAAACGCGGCCTTGGACGGCGCGGCGTCAGCGTGGATCGAAATGAACAGGTCGGCGCCCTTCTTGCGGGCAATCTCGGTGCGTTTACGCAGCGGGATGAAGTAGTCGCCGGTACGCGTCAGCTCGGCGCGGAAGCCCTTCTCGGAGTTGATCTGGCGCTGCAGTTCCTTGGCGATGGCCAGGACGATGTCTTTTTCGTGTTGGCCGCGCGAGCCGGAAGCCCCCGGGTCTTCACCGCCGTGACCGGCGTCGATGGCGATGACGATGTCACGCTTGCCATTGGGCACCGGGGTCAGCTTGATCGCCGGTTGCGCCGGGGTCACCGGCACCGCAGGCGTGGTGGCGACCGGCGGGGTCGGCGGCGGGGTGACGGCGTCGGCCTCCTGGTCGAACAGATCGACCACCAGGCGGTTGCCGTACTGCGCGTTGGGCGCCAGGGTGAAGCTCTTGGGCGTCACCGACTTCTTGAGGTCAACCACCACGCGCAGGTCGGTGGGCGTACGCTGGGCCGAGCGCACGCTGGTAATCGGGGTGTTGGAGGTGGACACTGAAAGCGGCGCGGCCAGGGTCGCGCCATTGATGTCGATCACCAGGCGATCCGGGGCGGTCAGGGTAAATACGCTGTGCTGCACAGGGCCCGAGAGGTCGAAGACCAGCCGTGTGTTATCCGGCGCTCGCCATAAACGCATACTTTTGACTTGCGTAACGGCCAGAGCGTCCACGGCTACTGCCGTAAGCAGCAGTCCTACGACAGAAACCAGTGCGCGAATGCGCATACCTATCCCCATTTTCTATTTGAATTCCAAGGCCAGAGCGGCACACCAGGCTTCGCCACGTGCCCCCTGCGGCGACAGGTTGAGCGAACGACCGCTCGCCTGGGGGCTTATGGTAATGGTCAGGTCGGGCTTTGGCAAAATGCCCGCCCCTTTTTGGGGCCATTCGAACAGGCACAGGGCGTCATCTTCGAAGTAATCGCGGATGCCCATGAACTCCAGCTCCTCCGGATCGACCAGACGGTAGAGGTCGAAATGGAAGGCGCGGATGTCGCCAATCTCGTAAGGCTCAACCACTGTAAAGGTAGGACTTTTTACTGCGCCTTGGTGCCCAAGGCCACGAATAATGCCTCGCGACAGGGTGGTCTTGCCGGCCCCCAGGTCCCCTTCAAGAAAAATCACGCCGTGACCTTGGGTCACTTCGGCAATGCGGTTGCCGAAGTGGACCATGGCCTCTTCATCGGCCAAAAACAGGGTTATGCCAGACACGCTGAATGCTCCTCCAATAACTGACGAATTGCCGGGACCATGTCGCTGGCCGCCAGGCCACGGCCCTGAACGCCCAGGCGCTCGCCGGCGCAGGCATGCAGCCAGACGCCCAGGCAGGCCGCTTCCCAGGCCGACATGCCCTGGGCCAGCAAGGCGCCGAGCACACCACTGAGCACATCACCCAGGCCGGCGCCAGCCATCGCCGGATGACCGCGCGAGCAGAGCGCCAGTTGCCCCGCCGGATCGGCCACCAGGGAGCCAGAGCCTTTCAGCACACATACGACCGCATATTTACGCGCGAGTTTGCGCGCCGCGCCAGGCCGGTCGGCCTGCACGGCTTCGGTGGATACACCAAGCAGACGAGCGGCCTCCCCCGGATGCGGGGTAATGATGCTGCCTTTGGGCAGCGGCAAGGGCGTGCAAGCCAGCAGGTTGAGGGCATCGGCGTCCCACACCTGTGGCACCTGGCTGCTGGCCACCGCCGACAACAGGCTGCGCCCCCAGGCCGCTTGGCCGAGGCCAGGGCCAACCACCAGCACCGAAGCCCGCTCGATCGGCGTCATCAATTGATTGGCCGAATGCACGCCCAGGCTCATCACCTCGGGCAAGCGGGCCATGGCCGCGGGCACATGCTCAGGCCGGGTGACCAGCGACACCAGCCCGGCGCCGCAGCGCAAAGCGGCTTCGGCACTGAGCAGCGCCGCGCCGCCGGTACCGCGATCACCACCGACCACCAGCACATGGCCGAAGTCGCCTTTATGAGCGCCGGCATGACGTGGTGCCAGGGGCGCAAGGGTGACGCTGGTGAGCCGATGCGGCTCGTTTGTGGGGTGTTTGGTCTGAGGCATGGGTCAAAGGCTCTGATGTCTGGCAGAATTATACGCACCTGAGTCCGTATTGCCTTATTCCCATGTCTGCTTCCGCCCCCGACCTACCCACGCTGGCCCAATCGATCAAGGATTGGGGCCGAGAGCTTGGCTTTGCCCATGTCGGCATCGCCGGGGTAGACCTGGGCGAGCACGAAAAACACCTGGAACGCTGGCTCGAAGCCGGCTACCACGGCGAAATGGACTACATGGGCGCCCACGGCAGCAAGCGCTCGCACCCGGATGAGCTGGTGCCAGGCACCTTGCGCGTGGTCTCGCTGCGCATGGACTACCTGCCGGGCGACACGCGCATGGCCCAGCAACTGGCCCAACCGGAGAAGGCCTACATCTCCCGTTACGCCCTGGGTCGCGATTACCACAAGCTGGTGCGCAAACGCGTGCAACACCTGGCCGAGCGCATCCAGAAGGACATAGGCCCGTTTGGCTTTCGTGCTTTTGTCGACAGCGCCCCGGTGCTGGAAAAGGCCATTGCCGAGCAGGCCGGGCTGGGCTGGATCGGCAAGAACACCCTGCTGCTCAATCGCAAGGCCGGGAGTTACTTCTTTCTCGCCGAACTGTTCGTCGATATGCCGCTGCCGGTCGACCCACCGCAGGCCAGCGAACATTGCGGGCGCTGCAGCGCCTGCCTGGACATCTGCCCGACCCAGGCCTTTGTTGGCCCGTATGTGCTGGATGCCAGGCGCTGTATCTCGTACCTGACCATCGAGCTGAAAAGCGCGATCCCCGAAGAGCTGCGACCGTTGATCGGTAATCGGGTGTTCGGTTGCGACGACTGCCAGATTGTCTGCCCGTGGAACCGTTTTGCCCGCCCTACCGGCGAGAGTGACTTCAAGCCCCGGCACAACCTCGATAGCGCCGGGCTTGCCGAGCTGTTCATGTGGGATGAGCAGACCTTCCTCGACAGCACCGAAGGCTCACCGCTGCGCCGTGCCGGTTATGAGCGCTGGTTGCGCAACCTGGCGGTGGGCTTGGGCAATGCGCCGTCGACTATCCAGGTACTGGAGGCGCTCAAGGCGCGGCAG
This sequence comes from Pseudomonas wadenswilerensis, assembly GCF_900497695.1. GTDB lineage: Bacteria > Pseudomonadota > Gammaproteobacteria > Pseudomonadales > Pseudomonadaceae > Aquipseudomonas > Aquipseudomonas wadenswilerensis. The sequence continues at coordinate 173,946 of NZ_UIDD01000012.1, forward strand.
GATTTTCCGTCGGAGCTGGTGCGCGAGCATGTGGAGTGGGCGTTGGCGCAGCATGCCGAGCGGCAGGCTGGCTGAATCAGCGGCGCGGCCATCGCTGGCAAGCCAGCTCCCACAGGGGACCAGGCGGGTTGCATTATTGAGACCGGTCAGGGGCTATGTGGGAGCTGGCTTGCCAGCGATGAGGCCGGCACAAGCAAATCAATGCTCGTCGTTGTAATGAAACTTCGGCATCTCCCAATGGAACCGAATCGCCAGCAGCCGTAGCAGGAAGCCGCCAAACAAGGTCAGCAAAATCGCCTGCTCGCCCGGCACATTGAAGTACACACAGCCCAGATAGAACCAGGCCGCAGCGAACGACACACTGGCATACAACTCGCGGCGGAAGATCAGCGGAATATCGTTACAGAAGATATCCCGAAGAATGCCGCCAAACACCCCGGTAATCACCCCGCTGATCGATGCCACCAGCATGCCCTGGCCCATTTCCAGCGCGGTCATGCAGCCAATCAGGGTGAAGGCCACCAGCCCCAGGGCATCGAGCACCAGGAACAGCGAGCGCAGGTGGCGCATCAGCGGTGCAATAAAGATGGTCATCAGCGCCGCGAAACTGGTCAGCACCAGGTATTCCGGGTGCTTGACCCAGGTCAGCGGGTAATGCCCCAACAACACATCGCGCACTGAACCACCGCCCAGAGCGGTGATGCAGGCGATCAGCACCACACCGAACCAGTCCATGCCGCGACGGCCAGCAGACAGTGCACCGGTCATGGCTTCGGCGGTGATAGCAATGAGGTAGAGCATCAACAACATGGCGCAGATCCGTGCAAAGGGGCGCGCAGTCTAACCAGTTGCCACAGGCACCAAAAGGGGGCGCCGCGCGGATTGTCTGTACAAGCCGGCGGCGCTGCACTCAGAACTTGATGAAGTGCTCGCGATAATGGCGCAGTTCGTTGATCGACTCGCGAATATCGTCCAGTGCCAGGTGGGTGCCACCCTTCTTGAAGCTGTCGCGCACTTCCGGGGCCCAGCGTGCCGCCAGCTCCTTGAGGGTCGAAACGTCGAGGTTGCGGTAGTGGAAGTAGTTTTCCAGGTTGCGCATGTGGCGGTAGAGGAACCGGCGGTCCTGGCAGATGCTGTTGCCACAGATCGGCGACTTGCCCTTCGCTACCCACTGCTCCAGGAAGGCGATGGTCCGGGCCTCGGCTTCGGCCATGCTGACCTTGCTGTCCTTGACCCGTTGGGTCAGGCCGGAGGCGCCGTGGGTGCGAGTGTTCCACTCATCCATGCGCGCCAGCACCTCGTCACTGTGGTGGATAGCGATCACCGGGCCTTCAGCCAGGGTGTTGAGGTCGCTGTCGGTGACGATGGTGGCCATTTCGATAATGACGTCTTGATCCGGATCCAGACCGGTCATTTCCAGGTCGATCCAGATCAGGTTCTGTGGGTTCTGCATGATTCTGCTCCTCGGTAGGTGCGCAGTTTAGCCTAGTGGAGCGTGCTAAACTCCCCGCCGTTAAATATTGCCTCCCGAACACGGAACCTTCATGGCCAAACGCCAGCTCAATCGACGCCAGAACTGGCGCATCGAAAAAATCCAGGGTGAACGCGCTGCCCGCGCCGCCAAACGCGAACAACAGACCCTGAAGGAGCTCGAAGGCGGCGACCTCGGCCCGGAACAACTGGGCCTGGTCATCGCCCACTTTGGCGTGCAGGTCGAAGTCGAAGCCCAGGACGGCGACGTTGCCGGCCAGGTGTTCCGTTGCCACCTGCGGGCAAACCTGCCGGCGCTGGTGACTGGCGACAAGGTGGTGTGGCGTGCGGGCAACCAGGGCATTGGCGTGATCGTAGCGCAATTGCCGCGCCACACCGAGTTGTGCCGCCCGGACAGCCGCGGCCAGCTCAAGCCGGTGGCGGCAAACGTCGACCTGATCGTGATCGTTTTCGCACCGGCACCGGAACCTCATGCCAACCTGATCGACCGCTATCTGGTAGCGGCCGAACATGCCGGCATCCGGCCCTTGCTGCTGCTGAACAAGGCGGACCTGATCGACGAGCAGAATGCCCCGGCACTCAATGCATTGCTGGCGGTGTACCGGCAGCTCGGCTACCCGCTACTGGAAGTGTCGGCCCACCACGGCAATGGCATGGCGCAGTTGCAGGCACAGCTCGACGGCCATATCAGTGTGTTTGTCGGGCAGTCCGGGGTTGGCAAGTCGTCGCTGGTCAACAGCCTGTTACCTGAAGTGCAGACCCGCGTCGGTGATCTGTCGGAATGGTCCGGCCAGGGTACCCACACCACTACCACCGCCCGTCTTTACCACTTCCCCGGTGGTGGCGAACTGATCGACTCCCCGGGCATCCGCGAATTCGGCCTGGGCCATGTCAGCCGCGCCGATGTCGAAGCCGGCTTCATCGAGTTCACCGACCTGCTCGGCACCTGCCGCTTCCGCGACTGCAAACACGACCGCGAGCCCGGTTGCGCCCTGCTCAAGGCCCTCGAAGACGGCCGCGTGCAACAACAGCGGATGAACAGCTATCGCTCGATCATCGCCAGCCTGCCGCAAGACAGCTACTGAAACGCATGAGGCTCGGAAACGAGCCTCAACCCGCTGTTTTGTAGGACCAGCCTGTAGGACTTTTTACCCAAACAAGTAGGGCGCATCTTGTTTGTTGGTCGTACCTTGCTGTCCGGAAGACTTTCGCTGATTGTCACCTTTCAAGATTCGCCGCCATGAAGCGAATCAACCCATGCCCTGCGTATGAAAGGAATCAACCATGACAATTCAGCTTTTGCGCATCGATGCCACTCCCTCCAGCGTGGGAGGGCACTACTGATGCCAGTCTTTATCAGTTATCGCCACAGCGAACGCCTGGACGCCTTCATTATCAATGAACGGCTCAAGCTCGAAGGCATCAGTACCCAACTGGACCTGTTCGACAGTGGGGCACAGCAGACCACCGACGATATCAGCGGCATCATCCGCCGCAACATCAGCCAGTGCACTCATCTGATCGCCGTGCTCGCCCCCGAGACCGCCGATGCCTGGTGGGTACCCTTCCAGCTCGGCGCCGCCACCCTGGTCAACCGCCGGGTAGCCTTCTACCAGTGCGCAGAGGCTACATTGCCGGCGTATCTCGAAAAGTGGCCAACCATGACCAACCGCGAACACATCGACCTGTACGTTCGCGCCTACCATGACGAGCAGACCTTCAAGCGCTCCATTGACAGTGAAGCCTGCGAGGCCAATGCCACCAACCGCTCCAACGCCGACTTCTTCCATGCCGACCTGAAGGCCAAGATCCGCCGCGGCTTCTAGCCTGTAGCGCAAAAAAACGCCCGTGGGCATCGCTGCGCACGGGCGTTTTCACGCAAGCAGGCTTACTGCTTGTTTTCGTCCATCTTCAACACGCCGTCTTCGAAGATGTTCAGCTTCTGACGCAACTCCCGTGGCTGCATCGGCTCGGGCTCGGCCGCCGGGGCCTGCTCTTGCGTTGCACCCGGTGCCGGCGTCGCGGTGCCTGGCTGTGCGGCATCGGGGGCGGCAGGCTGGTTCTGCTCGCCTTCGATGGTGCGCTGGGCCTTCTTGGTCAGGACGATGATGTCGATACGGCGGTTGACCGGATTGAGCGGGTTCTGCCGGTCGAACAACGACGACGAGGCATAGCCCACCACCCGCGCCACCTGGGTATCCGGGTAGCCACCGGCGACCAGCGCGCGACGGGCCGCGTTGGCGCGGTTGGCCGACAGCTCCCAGTTGCCGAAGTCACCAGTACCGGCGTACGGCTTGGCATCGGTATGGCCACTGATGCTGATCTTGTTCGGCACCGCCTTGATGGTATCGGCCATCGCCAGCAGGATGTCCTCGAAGTACGGCTGCAAGCGCGCGCTGCCAAGGTCGAACATCGGCCGGTTCTCGGCGTCCATGATCTGGATGCGCAGCCCGTCCTGGGTGATCTCGAAGAGAATCTGGTCCTTGAACTTCTGCAGTTGCGGGTTCTCTTCGACCTTGTTCTGCAGCTCCTGCAGCAGCAATTCCAGGCGCTCGCGCTCGACCTGCTCGGCCATGCTCTCGACCTTGTCCTGGTCCAGCTGCAGGCTGGTGTCAGGGGTTGGCTCGGACTTCACTTCCGGGTTAATGGTCTTTTCCGGGGCGAGTTGGGGCGAACCGCCCAGATCGATGATGTAGGGTGTACCGCTTTCGGAGAAACCGATCGGGTCCTTGAAATAGCCGGCAATGGCAATCTTCTGCTCGGGCGTGGCCGTCGACAGCAGCCACAGCACCAGGAAGAACGCCATCATCGCCGTGGCAAAGTCGGCGAAGGCAATCTTCCAGGCGCCACCGTGGTGGCCGTCGCCAAAGCGCTTGATGCGCTTGACGATAATGGGCTGATTATTTTCCATGGCTTAGCGACCGCGAACTGCTTGTTCCAGCTCGGCGAAGCTCGGGCGGTGGGCAGGGAAAAGCACCTTGCGCCCGAATTCCACGGCCAGCGATGGCGGCATGCCCGAGGCCGAAGCCACCAGCGAGGCCTTGATCGCCTCATAGACGTTCAGCTCTTCCTTGGCGTCATGGCGCAAGGACGTGGCCAGCGGGCCGAAGAAACCGTACGCGGCGAGAATACCGAAGAAGGTACCGACCAGCGCTGCACCGACGTGCAGGCCGATGGACTTCTGGTCGCCGTCGCCCAGCGAGGCCATGGTCACCACGATCCCCAGTACCGCGGCAACGATACCGAAACCCGGCATGCCGTCGGCGATGCCGTTGACGGCATGGGACGGGTGCTCGAGTTCTTCCTTCATGCTCAGCAGTTCCATGTCGAACAGGCCCTCAAGCTCGTGCGGGGCCATGTTGCCGGTGGACATGATGCGCAGGTAGTCACAGATGAACGCGGTCATGCGTTCATCACCCAGTACCGCCGGATACTTGGCGAAAATCGGGCTGGCAGCGGCGTCTTCGATATCGGCTTCGATCGCCATCATGCCTTCGCGACGGGATTTGTTGAGAATCTCGTAGACCAGGCCCAACACCTCGATATAGAAGGTGTGGGTAAAACGCGTGCCGAACATCTTCAGCGACTTCTTGACTACATGCATGGTCATGTAGCCAGGGTTGGCCTGGAGGAACGCACCGAATGCAGCGCCACCGATAATCAGCACTTCGAAAGGCTGGATCAGGGCCGCAATCTTGCCGTGGGAAAGTACATATCCGCCGAGCACACTCGCGAATACGACGATGATGCCGATAATTTTAGCCATAGATAGAAAGCACTTACTGTCGTGGTCAGGGTCGTGAGCGGAAGTTAAAAAAACTCTTCTTCTACTTATCGGCAGAACTGCGCCAGACTATAGTCAGTCAAGGCGAAAAGCCAGTTCGGCCTACCTCCAGCATGCCTATTGAAACCATCGTGCCAAGTCAAACACCAAAAACACTCGATGCCTGGGTCAAGCTCCTCGACAGCGTACGCTTGCCAGTTCCGCTGGCCAGTTACGAGCGGGTAAAAATCGCCATCGGCGATAGCCGCCGCTCGTTGCGCGACATCGCCGAACTGATGCAGGACAGCCCGGCACTGGTGCTCAGTGTCATGCGTGAGGCCAACCACCACAGCAATACCAGCACCGGCGAGGCAGCCGAGAGCCTGGAGGTCGCGCTCAACCGCCTGGGCCTGGCGCGCACGGCGGAGTTGCTGGAACGCCTGCCGGCCATGCCCGAGGGCGAGATTGCGCCAACCCTGCGTCAGTTGCAGGTTGTCAGCCAGCATGCTAGCCAGCAAGCCAACGGCCTGTTCGCCAGCCGCCTGGCGCGCCTGTGGCAAGAGATTCACTGGGGCAGCCTGTTGTTCCTCTCGCCGCTGTGGCCGCTGGCGCTGACTCATCCCAAGCTCCTTGATGAGTGGGAGCTGCGCGTGGTGCATAGGGGCGAATCGGCACCCAGGGTGGAAATAGAGCTGTTCGGCGTCCGGGTCATGAGCCTGTGCAAGGCCCTGGCGGAACACTGGCGCCTGCCGGACTGGGTAACACGCGGTTACCATTTGCTCCAGGAAGAGCGCCGGTTACTGGCCCAGGCGATCCTCATCGCCCGTGACCAGGACAGTCTGCACCAGCAACAGCACCTCGACGATCAGCCGAGCTTGCGCCGCTGGTTCAATCAGCCGGCCAATACCGTGCTACTGGCCAACGGCCTGGCCCTGGCCGCGCAGGTGGGCTGGACCAATCCGCACGTGCAGCGCTGGCAATTGCTCACCAGCCTTTACCTGCAAACTCCGCTGGACGACGTGCAGCAACTGGTGCACCAACAAGCCGCGATCAGCGCCCGTCATCACGCCTGCCCAGGCCTGTTCCACCCGGCCGAATCCCTGCTCTGGCCTTGGCATCAGCAACGCCTGCACCAAGGTCAGATCGCCCCTGCGCCCCCTTCGGCTCAAGCCCTGGGTATCTGGCGCAAGCTCTGCGGCGAGTTGCTGGCCGAGCCCAGCCCGTTCAGCAATGCCATCCACCTGACCACCCTTGCCCGCGACGCCCTGATCGCCTGCGGCATGCAGCGGGTGATGCTACTGATGACCGACAAGACCCAGAGCCAGTTGCGGGTCCATCAGATTGCCGGCGTGCCGGCAGATGCCGCCAGCCTGGTGCTGCCCATCGACCAGAGCAAATTGCTGCAACGCTTGTTGAGCAAATCGGCGCAACTGCGCCTGACCCCGGAAAACCACGCCCAGTTCTCGGCCCTGCTGCCGACCAGCCTGCGCGCACTGTTTCGCAGCGAGCACCTGTTGCTGCGCTCATTGTCGAGCAATGGCCGGGGGGTGATGCTGCTGGTCGCCGACCAGGGCGGCAAGCCATTGGCGGACGTCAGCGTGCAAGCCTTCGGCAAAACTGCGCAATGTATCGAGCGGGCCCTGACCGCCTTCAGCAACCGCAGCGCCTGAGCCATGCGCTACAATCGCCCCCTCTGTTCCGCTCTGGAGACTCTGGATGACTGACTTTTCTGGCTTGCCCCTGGTAATCGAGCCGGCTGACCTGCAAGCCCGGCTGGATGCGCCAGAGCTGATCCTGGTCGACCTGACCAGCGTTAACCGCTACGCCAGCGGGCATATTCCCGGTGCACGCTTCGTCGACCCGAAGCGCACGCAACTGGGCCAGCCTCCAGCGCCGGGCCTGTTGCCGGCCAAGGCCGACCTGGAAAAACTGTTTGCCGAGCTCGGCCATAACGCCAATGCGGTCTACGTGGTCTATGACGACGAAGGCGGCGGCTGGGCCGGGCGCTTCATCTGGTTGCTGGATGTCATCGGTCATTGCCGTTACCACTACCTCAACGGTGGCGCTCAGGCGTGGCCGGCGAGCACCCTCAGCACTGAAGTACCGGCCAATGCCAGCGGCACGCTCAACCTGACCCTGCACGAAGAGCCAACGGCCACCCGCGAATACCTGCAAAGCCGCCTCGGCGCCGCCGACCTGGCGATCTGGGACGCGCGCAGCCCGGCTGAGTACCGGGGCGAGAAAGTCCTGGCTGCCAAGGGCGGGCACATTCCCGGCGCAGTCAATTTCGAGTGGACCGCCGGCATGGACATGAACGATGCCCTGCGCATCCGCAAGGACATGCCCGAGATCCTCGAACAGCTCGGCATCAGCAAAGACAAGGAAGTGGTCACCCACTGCCAGACTCATCACCGTTCCGGCTTTACCTACCTGGTGGCCAAGCATCTGGGCTACCCTCGGGTCAAAGCCTATGCCGGATCCTGGGGCGAATGGGGCAACCACCCCGACACCCCTGTCGAAGTTTAAGGAAACCTAATGAAATCCCGCTTGTTCATCATCAGCCAGTACCTGCTGCCTCACCACCTGCTCTCGCGCCTGGCCGGCTGCATCGCCGAATGCCGCGTGCGCTGGTTCAAGAACGCCTTCACCAGCTGGTTCGCCAAGCGCTACCAGGTGGACATGTCCCAGGCCCTGGTCGAAGACGTCACTGCCTACGAGCACTTCAACGCCTTCTTCACCCGCGCCCTCAAGCCGGGTGCGCGTCCGCTGGACGAAACCCCGGGGGCGATCCTCTGCCCGGCCGACGGTGCCGTCAGCCAGCTCGGCCCGATCGAGCACGGCCGCATCTTCCAGGCCAAGGGCCATAGCTTCAGCGCCCTGGAACTGCTGGGCGGCGACCCTGCCAATGCCGCGCCGTTCATGGGTGGCGAGTTCGCTACCATCTACCTGTCGCCCAAGGACTACCACCGCGTGCACATGCCGCTGGCCGGCACCCTGCGCGAGATGATCTACGTGCCGGGCCGGCTGTTCTCGGTCAACCAGACCACTGCCGAAAACGTTCCGGAACTGTTCGCCCGCAACGAGCGAGTCGTCTGCCTGTTCGATACCGAACGCGGGCCGATGGCCGTGGTGCTGGTGGGCGCGATGATCGTCGCCTCGATCGAAACCGTCTGGGCTGGGCTGGTCACGCCACCCAAGCGTGAACTGAAAACCGTGCGCTACGACGAAGCCAGCCGTGCGCCGATCCATCTGGAAAAAGGCGCCGAACTGGGCCGTTTCAAGCTGGGTTCGACTGCTGTCGTGCTGTTCGGGCCAGAGCAAGTGAAGTGGGCCGAAGAACTTGGCGCCGGCTCGGCGGTGAGCATGGGCCAGCGCCTGGCACTGCCGGCACAAGCCTGAAAATGAAAAAGCCCGCATCAATGCGGGCTTTTTCATACCTGTGGGAGCGGGCTTGCCCCGCGATGAGGCCGGTAAAACCAAATCGGTGACGCCTGGTCCGTCAGACGCGACCGTCGCGATCCCGGAAACCCAACAGGTACAGCACACCATCCAGGCCCAGGGTCGAGATCGCCTGCTTGGCCGACTGCTTGACCAGCGGCTTGGCCCGGAAAGCCACGCCCAGGCCGGCAATCGCCAGCATCGGCAGGTCGTTGGCGCCGTCACCGACGGCAATGGTCTGCTCCATCTGCAGGCCTTCCTTGCGCGCCAGCTCGCCAAGCAGGTCGGCCTTGCGCTGGGCATCGACGATCGGCTCGACCGCCACACCCGTTAACTTGCCATCGACCACTTCCAGCTCGTTGGCGAACACATAATCGATGCCCAGCTTGGCTTGCAGTTGCTTGGCAAAATAGGTGAAGCCGCCGGAGAGGATGGCCGTCTTGTAGCCCAGGCGCTTGAGCTCGGCGAACAGCGTCTCGGCGCCTTCGGTCAGGCGCAGCGAAGCACCGATCTCGTCCAGTACGCCAACGTCCAGACCCTTGAGCAGCGCCAGGCGCTCCTTGAAGCTGGCACGGAAATCCAGCTCGCCGCGCATGGCCCGCTCGGTGATTTCGGAAACCTGCTCGCCTACACCGGCGGCCTTGGCCAGCTCGTCAATGACTTCGGCTTCGATCAACGTCGAGTCCATGTCGAACACCGCCAGGCGGCGGTTGCGACGGAACAGCGAATCCTGCTGGAAGGCGATGTCGACGTTCAGTTCCTGGGCGACGCTGAGGAACTCGGCGCGCAGGGCTTGCGGATCAGCCGGCTCGCCACGTACCGAGAACTCGATGCAGCCCTTGCTCTGCTCAGCCGGCGTATCCAGTGCCACACGACCCGACAGGCGATCGATATGGTCGATATTCAGGCCGTACTTGGCCGTGATCGAGCTGACGCGCTGCAATTGTTCGGCAGTGACCTTGCGGGTCAGCAGGGTGACGATATGTCGGGCCTTGCCCTGACCTTCGACCCAATTCTGGTAGTCGGCTTCGGAAACCGGGGTAAAACGTACCTGCTGGTCGAGTTCGTAGCCCGCAAACAGGATGTTCTTGAGCACCGATGAGGCCTTCTCGGTATCCGGGATTTCGACCAGGATGCCAAAGGACAGGGTGTCGTGAATCACCGCCTGACCGATGTCGAGGATGTTCACACCACCCTGGGCCAGGACGCCGGTGATGGCCGCGGTAAGACCCGGGCGGTCTTCACCGGTGATGTTAATCAGAACGATTTCGCGCAAGACGGGCTCCGACTCATTGAAAAAAAGCGCATTCTACCGATTTTCGCTGACCATCGGGCGCAGTCGATACTTTGCCCGCCCCTGAGCGCTCGCTATACTGCGCAGCAACTTCTCCGACATAAAGAGCCGCGCTCTGTGAACCGGCCCACGCCCGTTAAGACCGACAACTTCTTCCTGCTGATCTTCCACGCCCTGCGCCAACGCCGAATACCGCTGGCGCTGCGTATCGCCTGCCATAACGTGTTCCTGGTGGCACTGGCGCTGGTGATCTACGCCTGCGTGATGGGCCTGCAGTTCAAGGAGGCCATGCATGAGCAAGCCGATGCCCTTGGGCAGAGCCTGACCACCCAGACTGCTACCTCGGCCACCGAGCTGCTGGTGTCCAACGACATCCTCAGCCTCAACGTGCTGCTCGGCAACCTGGTGAAGAATCCGCTGGTGGCCCACGCGGCGATCTACAGCGTCGACAACCGGATCCTCGCCGAAGCCGGCCAGCGCCCGAAAAACGGCCTGCTGGGCGAGGCCGAAGGCCTGTACCAGACCAAGATCACCTTCCAGGATGTAACTGCCGGGCAACTGCGCATCAGCCTGGACATGAGCCAGTTCCAGCAGCCGCTGACCATCAGCCTGCAGAGCATGGGCATCCTCGCCGGTATCCTGCTGGCCCTGGCATTGGCCATGAGCCTGCGCCTGGGTCGCTATATCTCCACGCCGCTGTTGCAGCTGCGGGTCTGGCTGCGCGACATCAACGAGTTCACCCCGGCGATCGAGCGCCAGGATGAAATCGGTGACCTGGCGCGCCAGCTGCACACGCGCCTGGCCCCGCCGCCACGGGAAGTCGAGCCGGAAGAAGAAGCCGAAGAATCCTTCGACGAGGATGAACCGGAGTTCGAAGTGCGCAACTTGCGTGACCCGAGCTTCGACGAACAACCTGCCGTGAGCAAGGCCGCCAAACCGGTAAAACCTGCGGCGGATGACGACAGCGATGATGCCTTCGCCGACCTGCTCGACGAAGACCACAGCGCCGCCCCTGCCCCGGCTGCCCCGATCAACCGCGAGCCACAGGCCAGCGCCGTGCTGGCGGTGCAACTGGGCTCCCAGGAGCAACTACGGCGTCTGCCACGCACGCGCTTGACCGAGCTGCTGGAACGCTACCGCGACTGCCTCGACCAGGCTGCCTCGCTGTATGAAAGCGAAGTGCACACCCTCAACGACGGCAGCACCCTGCTGTTGTTCCACAGCCAGGACAGCGGCGAGGACTACCTCACCAATGCCATCTGCTGTGGCGAGCTGCTGCGTGCCCTGGGTCATGCCCTGCAGATCGAAGTGGCTGACAGCGGCATCACCCTGCAGCTGCAACTGGGCCTGGCCCTGGGTGAAGACCTGCACGGCCTGAGCCAGATCGACCTGCTGCTGACTGAAAAGGCCCAGGACGCCCTGGCCCTGTCGCAGCACAGCCGCAACCTGCTGCTGGTCGAGCGCAAGATCAGCGACGATGCCCTGGTGCGCCAGCGCGCGCGCATTCGCCCGATCGCCAGCCCCGAAGGCGCCTGCTGTGTCGAGCGCTTGATGGAGCCGTATCCGTCGATGCTGGAGCGGCAATTGGCGCGGATGCATGAGCGCCGGGTCAAGAGCTGAGCCCCTGCTACACAAAAAGCCCGCAGTGATGCGGGCTTTTTTATTGCCCTGTAGGAGCTGGCTTGCCAGCGATGAGGACAGACCCGTTCTGGCTGACTTACGACCGCTTCACGGCCGATCGCTGGCAAGCCAGCTCCCACAGGTAGGATGAGCGCCCACAAAAAAGCCCGCATCACTGCGGGCTTTTTGTAACCACTCGACTCAGAAGCGGAACACTTCCAGATCAGTACGAATCGGCGTAGCCAAAGGAATCTTCGATTTCTCCGGCTCTTTACGCACCTGAACCGGCGCGGCCTTCTTCGGTTGTTCTTCAACCACTGCAGGCTGATTGGCCAGCGGCTTCAAGGCAATGCTCAACTGCTCGGCGAGCTTTTGCAGCAACTGGCCCTGGGCTTGAACCTGGGCAGACTCGCTACCCTGGTGCTGTTGCTCCAGGTGCACGATGCGGTTGTCACGGACCTGGCCACGGCGGTCCAGCAGGCGCCACTGGGCGTCGAGGATCGCTGGCTGGTTGGTACCGGAGTCCAGGCGGGTAATCGACAGCAGAACCTGTACATCCGGGGTAAAGCCGGTGCTGGCCGGGGCCAGGACCACGCGCTGGCTGTCCAGGCGCCAGGCCAGCTGACGGACCAGCAACTGGTCGATGTCTGCCGACAGGCTACCGGCCCAACGGCCATCGGTGGCTGCGGTCAGGCTACCATCGGCCTGACGCTGCAGCAGGGTCTCGCGTTGCAGGTAATCGGCGATCGACACAGGGCCGAGCACCACCGCCATGCCAGCGCTTTGCTTGGGTTGGCCAGGCTCACCGCTGTCGAGCTGATACAGGGATACCGGCTGGTGCATGCTGCAACCGGCCAATCCGAGCACGCCACACAGCAGAACCAACGGAAGGCGCAGAAATTTCATCATCCCATCCAGGCGGTCGCCACAAGGCAAACCGCAGTGATACTCATATAGATTCGTTTGGATACACAGCCACGCTGGTACCGCAAGGAGCCTATCATCCGCGAAATAGCGGCTCGACTCCAGTGTTTCAACCGCGAACGGGCACGAAAATACCCGTTCAGGCTGTCTAACCCGGCTTATCCGGGTATTTCGACCAACAGCGCGTCAACCCGCTGGAAGCCACGGGGCAGCTTGTTGCCACGGCGCCCGCGCTCACCCTTGTAATGTTCGAGATCGTCGGCCTTGAGAGACAGGGTACGCTTGCCGGCCTGCAATACAAGCGTCGCACCGTCAGGAATGACCGCCAGATCGGTAACAAATTCTTCACGCGAGGCGACCCGGTCACCCGGGATACCGATGATCTTGTTGCCCTTGCCTTTACCCAGCTGCGGCAGGTCGCTGATCTTGAAGATCAGCAGCCGACCTTCGGTGGTCACCGCTGCCAGCCAGTTATGCTCACGGTCGGCCACGGGCCGCGGCGCAATGACCTTGGCGCCGTTCGGCAGGCTGAGCAAGGCTTTACCGGCCTTGTTCTTGGCCTGCAGGTCTTCGCCCTTGACCACGAAGCCGTAGCCGGCGTCGGAGGCGATCACATACAGGGCGTCATCTTCAGGCAACAGCACGCAATCGAAGCTCGCGCCCGGCGGCGGCGTCAGGCGGCCGGTCAGCGGCTCGCCCTGGCCACGAGCCGATGGCAAGGTATGGGCGGCCAGCGAGTAGCTGCGGCCAGTGGAGTCGATAAGCACGGCAAACTGATTCGAGCGCCCGGCGGCGGCGGCCTTGAAGCCATCGCCCGCCTTGTACGACAACCCCGTGGCGTCGATATCATGACCCTTGGCGCAACGCACCCAGCCCTTCTCCGACAGCACCACGGTGACCGGCTCGGTCGGCATCAGCTCGTTTTCCGACAGGGCCTTGGCTTCGGCACGCTCGACGATTGGCGAACGGCGGTCGTCGCCATAGGTTTCGGCATCCTTGATCAGCTCGGCTCGTACCAGCTTGCGCAGCTTGGTTTCGCTGCCGAGCAGGGCGGTCAACTTGGCTTGTTCCTTGGCCAGCTCGTCCTGCTCGTTGCGGATCTTCATCTCTTCCAGGCGCGCCAACTGGCGCAGACGCGTCTCGAGGATGTACTCGGCCTGGGTTTCGGTCAGGTCAAAACGGGCGATCAGCGCGGCTTTTGGCTGGTCCTCGGTACGGATGATGTGGATCACTTCATCCAGGTTGAGGAAGGCTACCAACAGGCCTTCGAGCAGGTGCAGGCGGCGTTCGACCTTGTCCAGGCGGAATTTCAGTCGGCGGCGCACCGTCTGCACGCGGAATTCCAGCCACTCGACCAGCAGCGCCCGCAGGTTCTTCAACTGCGGGCGGCCGTCCAGACCGATGATGTTGACGTTTACCCGGTAGCTGGACTCAAGGTCGGTAGTCGCGAACAGGTGCTGCATCAGCTCGTCGAGGTCGACCCGGTTGGAACGGGCGATGATGACGATTCGGCACGGGTTCTCGTGGTCCGACTCGTCGCGCAGGTCGGCGACCATCGGCAGCTTCTTGGCCTGCATCTGTGCGGCGATCTGCTCCAGCACCTTGGCCCCGGAGACCTGGTGCGGCAGCGCGGTGACGACGATATCGCCGTCCTCGATGCGATACACCGCGCGCATGCGCACCGAACCACGGCCGCTTTCGTAGATTTTCAACAGCTCGGCGCGCGGGGTGATGATCTCGGCTTCGGTCGGGTAGTCCGGGCCCTGGATATGCTCGCAAAGCTGCTCGACCGTGGCCTTGGGCTCATCGAGCAGACGCACGCAGGCCGAGGCGACTTCGCGCAGGTTGTGCGGCGGCACGTCGGTGGCCATGCCCACGGCGATACCGGTGGTACCGTTGAGCAGGATGTTCGGCAGACGCGCCGGAAGCACCGCAGGCTCGTCGAGGGTACCGTCGAAGTTCGGCACCCAGTCTGCCGTGCCCTGGCCCAGTTCGCTGAGCAGCACTTCTGAGTAACGCGACAGGCGTGCCTCGGTGTAACGCATGGCAGCGAAGGACTTCGGATCGTCCGGCGCACCCCAGTTGCCCTGGCCATCGACCAGGGTGTAGCGGTAGCTGAACGGCTGCGCCATCAGCACCATGGCTTCGTAGCAAGCCGAATCGCCATGGGGGTGGAACTTGCCGAGCACGTCACCGACGGTACGCGCCGACTTCTTGTGCTTGGAGTCGGCGTCCAGGCCCAGTTCGCTCATGGCGTAGACGATGCGCCGTTGCACCGGCTTCAGGCCGTCGCCGATATGCGGCAAGGCCCGGTCCATGATCACGTACATGGAGTAGTTGAGGTAGGCCTGTTCGGTGAAGTCAGCCAGTGACCGGCGCTCTACGCCATCGAGGCTGAGATCAAGGGAGTCGCTCATGCGGGCCTCATCATTTCAGGTTCTGGCGCAGCAGCAAGGTGCCGCCACGCTGGGTAAATTCGAGTTGTTTCAGGGCACTCATGCCCAGTAATACCTGTTCGCCATCCAGCCCCGGCACCACCAGCGCGCGCACATTGCGCAGGAGGATATCGCCCAGTTGCAGCTGATCCAGCCGCGTGCGGTAGCCCTGGGTGCGGCCATTGGCGGTACTCAGCATCACCGGCGCACCGCGCTCCAGGCCAAGCTTGCCGGCCAGGGCTTCGGGAATCGCCACGTCGGTCGCCCCGGTATCGAGCAGAAAATGTACCGTCTGACCGTTTATCCGGCCATCGGCGACGAAATGTCCCTGGCCATTACCGGCCAGCTGCACTTCGATGTAACCCTCGCCATGTTGCGAGGTGACCACGGCATTGGGGTTGGCCTGACGCTGTTCCCACTCGCCGAAAAAGCGCGTGGCCAGGAACAGACCGGCCGCCCAGGCGAGGATCAGCAGTATCCGGCCTGCACGCTTGCCCGGCGGCTGGCTCACGATTTGGCACTCCAGCCACCGGCCGGCGCGGCAAAGCGCCAGACGATCGGTCGCGATTCGCCGTCCTGGCGGGTCGCACCGTTGTTGTCCAGGCCGATCCAGGCGCCCTTGTCATCGATCACCAGCGCTTCGGCCAAGCCAAAGGGTTGTGAGTAACGCCGAGGTTCGGCCAGGGCATCGGCGGCAAATGACCAGCAGCGTTCGACCTTGGCAGTCTGCGCGTCCCGCCGGCAGATCCGGTAGGCATTGCGTTCCAGGGTAAAAAGCTTGTCGTTGAACAGCGCCAGGTCGGCAAAGTCCCGCGCGACCGGGCGCGGCTTGGCCATCTGCGGCGGTTGCATCTCGACCCCGGCTTCGCTGAGCAGCACGCAGCCGTTGCCACAGTTCCAGGTGGTTTGCTGGCGATTGATCAACAGCAGGCCACGGCGCTCGCGCTCGGCCGCCAGCCAGATACGGTCACCGGCCGGGCTCACCGCCAGGCCTTCGAACAGCGCGTTGAAATGCAACAACATGCCGCTGGCCCGCGCCTGGCGGACCATGCTCGAGTCGATCTTCAGCCAGTTGGGCGCGCCCTCCACCGGGACCTGCAGCACTGCCGCATGGGCTTCGCTGACCAGGTAGTGATTGCCGGCGGCATCGCAGCTCAGGCCTTCAAAATCCAGCTCGCCGCCGCGCACCTGCGAGGCGGCCCAGGTACGCGAACGCAAGCCCCACGGCAAGCCGCTTTCCGGTACCGGTGGTACCTCCATGTGCAGCGCTTGCGCTTGCCACACGGAGGCCGAGGTATCCAGGCGGTAGAGCAGCTCGTCGTCACGGTCAGAAACCGCCCACAGGCCGCCACGGCATTCGCTCAAGCCGGACAGGTTGCCGCCGCGCATGCCTTCGACCGGGTGCTCGGCGACCAGCTTGAGTTCAGGCCACGGCGCTGCCAGTGCGGGAAGCGTCAACAGCGCCAGTGCTGCAGTCAGGGCCAGACGTATCAAGCCAGGACCTCGGCCAGGTTACCTTTGGATTCCAGCCAGCTCTTGCGATCGCCGGCGCGCTTTTTGGCCAGCAGCATGTCCATTATCTCGCGGGTGCCGTCCAGATCGTCCAGGGTCAGCTGGACCAGGCGCCGGGTGTTCGGGTCCATGGTGGTCTCGCGCAGCTGCGGCGGGTTCATCTCACCCAGGCCCTTGAATCGAGTGACCTGCGGCTTGCCGCGTTTCTTCTCGGCCACCAGGCGGTCGAGGATGCCGTCGCGTTCGGCTTCGTCGAGGGCGTAGTAGATTTCCTTGCCCAGGTCGATGCGGTACAGCGGCGGCATGGCTACATACACATGGCCAGCCTCGACCAGCGGGCGGAAGTGCTGGACGAACAGCGCGCAAAGCAAGGTGGCGATGTGCAGGCCGTCGGAGTCGGCGTCGGCGAGGATGCAAATCTTGCCGTAACGCAGCTGGCTCATGTCGGCAGCGCCGGGATCGACACCAATGGCCACGGCAATGTTGTGCACTTCCTGGCTGGCAAGCACTTCGCCGCCATCGACTTCCCAAGTGTTGAGGATCTTGCCGCGCAGCGGCAGGATGGCCTGGAACTCTTTGTCACGCGCCTGCTTGGCCGAACCACCTGCCGAGTCACCCTCGACCAGGAACAGCTCGGCGCGCATCGGGTCCTGCCCGGCACAGTCAGCCAGCTTGCCAGGCAGTGCCGGGCCCTGGGTGACGCGCTTGCGCTCGACCTTCTTGCTCGCTTTCAGACGCCGGCCGGCGTTGTTGATCGCCAGTTCCGCCAGTTGCATACCCAGCTCGGGGTGGGCGTTGAGCCACAGGCTGAAGGCATCCTTGACCACGCCGGAAACGAACGCGGCGGCCTCGCGGGAGGACAGGCGCTCTTTGGTCTGCCCGGAGAACTGCGGCTCCTGCATCTTCATCGAGAGCACGAAGCTGATGCGCTCCCAGACGTCTTCCGGCGCCAGCTTGACGCCGCGCGGCAGCAGGTTGCGGAACTCGCAGAACTCGCGCATGGCATCGAGCAGGCCCTGGCGCAGGCCGTTGACGTGGGTACCGCCCTGGGCCGTGGGAATCAGGTTGACGTAGCTTTCCTGGACGCTGTCGCCGCCTTCGGGCAGCCACAGCAGGGCCCAGTCGGCGGCTTCCTTGTTGCCGGCCAGGCTGCCGCAGAACGGCTCGTCGGGCAGGCGCAGGTAGTCGCTGACCGAATCGACCAGATAGGAACGCAGGCCGTCTTCGTAGTGCCACTCGACCTTCTCGCCGGTGCCTTTGTCTTCGAAGCTGACCAGCAGCCCCGGGCACAATACGGCCTTGGCCTTGAGCACATGCTTGAGGCGGCTGATGGAGAACTTCGGCGAATCGAAATACTTCGGGTCGGGGGCGAAATACACGCTGGTGCCGGTGTTGCGCTTGCCAACGCTACCGACCACTTCCAGTTCGGTGGCCTTGTAGCCATCGGCGAAGGTCATCTGGTACTCGTTGCCGTCGCGCTTGACCTTGACCCGCACCTGGCTGGACAAGGCGTTGACCACCGAAATACCGACCCCGTGCAGACCGCCGGAGAACTGGTAGTTCTTGTTGGAGAACTTGCCGCCGGCGTGCAGTTTGGTGAGGATCAGCTCGACCCCGGAGACGCCTTCTTCAGGGTGGATGTCCACCGGCATGCCGCGACCATCGTCGGACACTTCCAGGGAATGGTCGGCGTGGAGGATCACCTGCACCGACTTGGCGTGCCCGGCCAGGGCTTCGTCGACACTGTTGTCGATCACTTCCTGGGCCAGGTGGTTCGGCCGGCTGGTATCGGTGTACATGCCCGGGCGCTTGCGCACCGGGTCAAGGCCGGAGAGGACTTCGATGGCGTCTGCGTTATAGGCACTAGCGCTGGGAATGGCCATGGGTTCTCGTCGTCAGTCGTGGGTGAAAATAGGTTATCAAAATACAGAAAAATCGAGCGTTTGATACTGCTGCGGGGCAATACCGGCAAAGCTCAGCAGGGTCGGCAAGCGTTCGGCAAAACCCTGGAAGCTATGGTCGCCACCGGCCTGGATGCGCAGCGCGCAGGCACGGTAGAACTGCTCGGCCTGGCGGTAGTCCAGGGTTTCATCGGCGGTTTGCAGCCACACCTGAAAGCGCCCAGCATCGATCGGCGCTGGCACTTCCAGTTCGGCCAGGGCCTGCACGTGGTCCAGGGTCAGTTCCCAGGTTTCGCCGGTGTAGAGGTTCTGCTGGGGTCCCAGGTAGCCGTCGAACAGCCGGTGCGGGTTGACCGCCGGATTGATCAGCAGGGCCTTGAGCCCGTGGCGCTCGGCCAGATGGGTGGCATAGTAGCCGCCGAGCGAGCTGCCGACCAGTAATGGCGATTCGAGCTCGGCAATGGCAGCTTGCAGCTGGGCGATGGCCTGGCGCGGGTGATGATGCAGAGCCGGAACCCGCAGACGCTCGCCCAGCCCCAACTGCTCCATGACCGCTACCAGCTGGCAGGCCTTCTTCGACGACGGCGCGCTGTTGAACCCGTGAATATAGAGAATCGAACCCGACATGCCGCCCCCGATGCGCCTTGAGTGCCTGGAACGCCAGGCAGGAAAGCGCGCATTTTAGCCTGTTCGACAGCAGATGGAGCAGTTTCAGCGATTTGGCAACACTCTAGTAGCCGTCGCCTTCGTAATCGACAGTGAATTCGAAGCCAGTCACCCGCGACACGCCGGTGTCGATCGAGCCATCCGGCTGCAGGCGCAGCCAGCGGTAGCCGGGGGCCTGCTCGCCAACCTTGAAGTCTTCACTGCGCGGCTCGAACTGGATGCAGGTCGACGGTGAGGCCAATAGCCGCACGCCGTCGCGAACCTGGTCCCATTCCTGGTGGATATGCCCCCAGAGCAAGGCGCGCACCTGTGGATAACCTTTGAGTACGGCAAACAGCGCATCAGCGTTGCGCAAGCCGATCGGCGCCATCCAGGCGCATTCGATAGGCACCGGCTGGTGATGGAAGCAGATCAGGTGATGGCGTTCGGGCGCTTCGCTCAAGGCCTGCTCAAGCAAGCGGAGCTGCCCGTCATCGAGCAACCCCGGCACCGAACCCGACACTGCCGAGTTGAGCATCAGAATTCGCCAGTTGCCCATATCCACCACGGGATCGAGCAGCGCGGTGCCCTGCGTCGCCTGCTCCATCGGCAACGGTTCGTCATGGTTGCCGGCAAGCCAGCGCGCCGGGGCCTGGAGGCTGGCGGTCAGGTCACGAAAACAGGTGTAGGACTCCACCGAGCCATCCTGGGACAGGTCACCGGTGGCCAGCACCAGGTCGATCCGCGGTTGCTCGTCGCGCACCCGTTCAATCACGCGCTGCAGGCTGTCGCGGGTGTTCATGCCCAGCAGCGTGCCTTGCGGGTCGGCAAACAGATGACTGTCGGTCAGTTGCACCAGGTACACCGGCGCGTCGCGAAGTGGGATCGATGGTTGCGGCAAGGGCCGACTCCTTGAACGGATTCAGCGCGATTATGGCGGCTGGCGGGCTTTGCGCAAATACTCGAAAACGACCGCCATCACATTTCAGCGAACGACGGCCAGCTCATGGCCACAGGCCAGGCAATGGCTCAGCCACTCACCGAGGAACAGATTGAGCTGGGCTTTTTCGTCCGGCTGGTGCATGGCGGCATTGGGGTACGGATAGATGCTGCGAAAACGCCGGGCGTGCTCGGCGCTGACCACCTCGGCCATGCGCGCGTCGTGGTAGACCTGCACCTCCAGCTGCGGCACCGGCAGCCAGGGCAAGCTGTGCTCCTGGCGCACGCGCAGGGTAGTGGTGTAGGGGCAGGCGAGCACTACATCGAGAACCAGGACGCCGAGCATCTGGTCGCCTTGGGTCATGCCGATCCGGCGCGAGCTCTGGGTGCTGCGCATGTCGGGCAACAGGCGCATCAAGCGCGCATAGTTGGCCTCGCAGGCAGCCTGCAACCCGACCAGATCGACCCGGTAGCGCTCGCGCAGCAGATTCACGACCATAGCCCCCTTACTTCAGCGCGGTTCAAGGCCAGCCATTGCAAGGCAATGATGGTTGCCGCGTTGGCAATTTTGCCGTCGCGCACGGCCTGCAGCGCATCCTCGAACGCCCAGACCTTGACGCGAATATCCTCGCCCTCTTCCTCCAGCCCGTGCAGGCCTCCGGCCCCAACGCTGCTGCAACGGCCCAGATAAAGATGCACAAACTCGTCGCTGCCACCCGGTGACGGAAAATATCGGGTCATCGGCCACAGCGTACTGAACACAAGCCCAGCTTCCTCCTCGGCTTCGCGGTGCGCAACTTCTTCCGGTTGCTCGTCCTTGTCGATCAGACCGGCGACCAGTTCGATCAACCAGGGGTTTTCGACCTTGCCCATGGCGCCGACCCGGAACTGCTCGATCAGTACCACTTCATCGCGTTGGGCATCGTAAGGCAGCACGCACACAGCATCGTGACGCACGAACAGCTCGCGGCTGATCTCGCGGCCCATGCCTCCGGCAAACAGCTCGTGGCGCAGACGCACCTTGTCGAGCCGGTAAAAGCCCTTGTAGCAATTGACCTGATCGATGATCTCGACCTTGCCGGGCGTTGCGTTGTTGAACGTGTCTGACATGGGAATCCTCATTACCTCATTTACCGCATCGCGCCATCCTAACCTGCGCACCGCCGTGTTTCACCTCTTTAAAGATACCGTCCAGGCTGCGAGGATAGACACCCCGCTGGTCTATTCAGCTTAGTGGCGAACTGAAGGCCTTGCCGACGGTCCAAGTCCGATCACCTTTGCCTTACAAGGATCATCATGACGCTTGTGAAACTGACTTCCGTGGCCGTGCTGGCCCTGGCCCTGGGCGCTTGTCAGAGCCTGTTCCAGCCTAATATGCGCACGCCGCTGGAGGTCAAGCGCGACCGTTGGGAGCACATCAAGCCCGGTTGCAGCAATGCCGATTGCCCGCTGGTCAACATCGACACCATCCACTTCCCGGCCAACCCCAAGCTGGACGGGATCGTCGAGAAACGCCTGCTGCAACTGACCCAGGACAACGAGCGCAGCGCCCTGCCCAGCTCGCTCAAAGCCTATGAAGAACAGTTCATGGCCAGCGCCGAAAGCCGCAACAGCAGCTACCTGCAAGCCAAGGTACGCGAGCAGCATGACGGACTGGTGATCATCGAACTGTCCAGCTATCTCGATACCGGCGGCGCCCACGGCATGCCCGGGCGCGGCTTCATCAACTATTCGCGCCAGCAGGACAAGGTTCTGACCCTGCAGGACATGCTGGTACCGGGCCAGGAAGCGACCTTCTGGAAAACCGCCGAAGAAGCCCACAAAGGCTGGCTGATCAGCACCGGCATGGACAAGGACGCCGAATTCGTCAAGACCTGGCCGTTCCGCCAGACCCCGCACATCGCCCTGACCTACGGTGCGGTGGTGCTGAAGTACGAGGTCTATGCCATCGCCCCGTACTCCATGGGCCACATCGAGCTGAAAATCCCCTACCCGCGCCTGAACGGCGTAATCAAGCCGGAGTTGTTTCCCGGTCGCGGCTGACCGCCGGCGCTGCCGTCCAGTACACCAACCCTGCCAGCAGCAAGGCCGGCAGGGTCGAGCCGACGTTCGGGGCGTAGTGCGCCAGCAGATGGTAAGCCGCTACACCAATCGCCCAGGCCAACAATGCCGGCCAGTGCAGGCTGTGGATCGGGCTGGCATCGCTGCGGCGGCGACGGACGATGAAGTGATCGACCAGCACCACCCCGAACAGTGGCGCGAACACCGAGCCGATCAGCAAGAGAAAGTTCTGGTACTGCGCCAGCGGCGCGAAACTGGCGATCAGGGTGCACAACACGCCGATGGCCAGGGCCAGGTGCTCGACCTTCAGGCGCACCAGCAATCCGCTGGAGACGGCCGCCGAGTGAATGTCGGCGAAGGCCTTTTCCGACTCGTCGAGCAGGATCAGCAGCAGCGGAATGCCCAGGCCCGCGCCGGCCAGCGCCAGCAGCAGGGTATTGACCTCGCCGGCCGGAGCAAACGCCAGGGTGTAGGCCACGCCCAGACTCATCATCCACACGTTGCCAACGAAGTAGCCCAGCGCCGTGCCGGCAAATACCCGGCTGGCACGCTGGCTGAAGCGTGAGTAATCGGCAATCAGCGGCAGCCACGACAGTGGCATGGCGATCGCGATATCAATGCCGATAGCCAGCGGCATCGAGCCATCACCGGCACGCGCCCACAGCGCGGCCAGATCGGCCTTGGCAACCAGGTTCCAGGTCAGCCACAGGCAAGCACCGATCAGCAGCCAGATGCCCCACTTGCGCAGGATCTTGCGCACGAAGGTCAACGGCCCGCTGACCGCCAGCAAGGTGGCCAAAGCGCCGAAGCACAAGGTCCACAGCAAAGGATTGGTCAGCGCACTGCCTGCGCCGAAGGCGCGCTCGCTGAGCAAGCTGGCGGCATCACGCATGACGATGATTTCGAACGAACCCCAGCCGATCAGTTGCAGCAGGTTGAGCATGGCCGGCAGGCGCGCGCCATTGCGGCCCAGGCTGCGACGCAGGGCGGCCATGGACGACAGGCCGGTGTCGCTGCCGATGACCGCGACGGCAGCGAGCAGCAGCACGCCGACGCTGGTGCCGATGATGATCGCCAGCACCGCATTGGCCAGGCCCAGGCCGGGGCCGAGCAAGGCGCCGGTCTGCAGCACCATCAGGCCAATGCCGAGGGAAAACCACAAGGAACAGAGGTCGCGGCCGCTGAGCACGCGTTGCGCGGCGGTGACCGGATGATCGGGGGAAAACTGGCTGGGTGTGCTCACGAGAGTGGTCTCGACAGGAGGTAATTTGTTGTTCTTCGGGGCCCTATCGCTGGCAAGGCCAGCTCCCACAAAAGCCTGACTGCAGGGCCCTTGTGGGAGCCGGCCTTGCCGGCGATGCGGTGCGCGCCAGCACACCGCCTGAACAGCCCGATCAGACCTTTTTGTACAACTGGCTGCCTTCCTGGCGGAACCGTTCGGCCTGCTCGCGCATGCCATCCTCGACCGCCACGTCCACCGCTTCGATGCGCTGGTTGGCGGCGTATTCACGCACTTCCTGGGTGATTTTCATCGAGCAGAACTTCGGCCCGCACATGGAGCAGAAGTGTGCGACCTTGGCCGAGTCCTTGGGCAGCGTCTCGTCGTGGAAGCTGCGCGCGGTGTCCGGGTCCAGGCCGAGGTTGAACTGGTCTTCCCAGCGGAACTCGAAGCGCGCCTTGGACAGCGCGTTGTCGCGGATTTGCGCGCCCGGATGACCTTTGGCCAGGTCCGCAGCGTGCGCGGCGATCTTGTAGGTGATGATGCCGGTCTTGACGTCATCCTTGTTCGGCAGGCCCAGGTGCTCCTTTGGCGTGACGTAGCAGAGCATGGCGCAGCCGAACCAGCCGATCATCGCCGCACCGATCCCCGAGGTGATGTGGTCGTAACCCGGGGCAATGTCGGTGGTCAGCGGGCCAAGGGTGTAGAACGGCGCTTCGTCGCAGCATTCGAGCTGCTTGTCCATGTTCTCCTTGATCAGTTGCATCGGCACGTGGCCCGGGCCTTCGATCATGCACTGGACGTCATGCTTCCAGGCAATCTTGGTCAGCTCGCCGAGGGTTTCCAGCTCGCCGAACTGCGCTTCGTCGTTGGCGTCGGCAATCGAGCCCGGACGCAGACCGTCGCCGAGCGAGAAGCTGACGTCGTAGGCCTTCATGATTTCGCAGATTTCGTCGAAGTGGGTGTAAAGGAAGTTCTCTTTGTGGTGCGCCAGGCACCACTTGGCCATGATCGAGCCACCGCGACTGACGATGCCGGTGACGCGCTTGGCAGTCAGCGGCACATAGCGCAGCAGCACGCCGGCGTGGATGGTGAAGTAGTCCACGCCCTGCTCGGCCTGCTCGATCAGGGTGTCGCGGAACAGCTCCCAGGTCAGGTCTTCGGCCACACCGTTGACCTTTTCCAGCGCCTGGTAGATCGGCACGGTACCGATCGGCACCGGCGAGTTGCGGATGATCCACTCGCGGGTTTCGTGGATGTGCTTGCCGGTGGACAGGTCCATCACCGTGTCCGAACCCCAGCGGATGCCCCAGGTCAGCTTGGCCACTTCTTCTTCGATGGACGAACCCAGGGCGCTGTTGCCGATGTTGCCGTTGATCTTCACCAGGAAGTTGCGGCCGATGATCATCGGCTCCAGCTCCACGTGGTTGATGTTGGCCGGGATGATCGCGCGGCCGCGGGCGATCTCGTCACGGACGAATTCGGCGGTGATTTCTTTCGGAATGCTGGCACCGAAGCTGTGCCCGGCATGTTGCTGCTTGAGCAGACCGGCGGCGCGGGCCTCCTGCAGCTTCATGTTTTCGCGGATGGCAACGTATTCCATCTCGGCGGTAATGATGCCCTTGCGCGCATAGTGCATCTGGCTGACGTTGGCGCCGGCCTTGGCCCGGCGCGGGTTGCGCACGTGGGCGAAACGCAGCTTGGTCAGCTCGGCATCGGCCAGGCGCTGCTGGCCGAAGTTCGACGACAGCCCGTCCAGGCGCTCGGTGTCGCCGCGGGCGTCGATCCAGGCCGAGCGTACGTCGCCCAGGCCCTTGCGCACATCGATGATGACGTTGGGATCGGTGTAGGGGCCGGAGGTGTCATAGACCAGCACCGGGGCGTTGGCTTCGCCGCCGAAATCGGTGGGGGTGTCGTCGAGGCTGATTTCACGCATGGGCACGCGGATGTCCGGGCGCGAGCCTTCGACATAGATTTTGCGCGAGCGGGTGAACGGCTGTACGGACTGTTGATCGACCTGGGCCGATTCACTCAGATTGGTATATTTTTCTTGTTTACTCATCACAGGCTCTCCAGACGGCTTCCTAGCAGTGGAATGTCGGGGAGAACCTGAAAGGCACGGACGCACCATGAGTGGTGCTGTGCCAAATGCGCGGTGATGCCTGCAGCTGTGTTGGCTGACTCGACATTCCCGGACCTGGCACAAGAGACTCGCCGGGAAAGCGAGAAATCTTGTTCCCTACGCAGGCGCTAACCTGATCAGGTTCAACGGGATCCGGATTATCCGATCTCAGCCTCAACGCAAGGCACCCCGACAAGAACGGGGCCAGTCTAGACTGGAGTGGCATGCAAAGCCAAGCATCTGGACACGGACACGATAAATGGCGCAAATAGCGGATTGTTGCAAAATGCCGGCGCAACTACACTCACCGGTTCAGAAATACTCACCGTTCAAGGATTGCCCTATGCTGCGCAAACTTTCACTGGCCCTCGCCGTGTCTTGTGCTACCAACGGAATGGCCTGGGCAGCGGATGTGCCCCTGTCGGCGAAGACCGACCTGGTCAGTGTCTACCAGGAAGCCGTGAACAATAACGCCGACCTGGCGGCCGCCCGCGCCAACTACGGCGCCCAGAAGGAAGTGGTGCCTCAGGCCCGTGCCGGCCTGCTGCCGAACCTCTCGGCCGGCGCCGAGATGATGAACAGCCGTACCAAGATAGACAGCCCCTCGGCCACCGCCAACCGCAGCGGCAACTCCTGGTCCGCGACCCTGGCGCAGCCGGTGTTCCGCGCGGACCGCTGGTTCCAGTTGCAGGCCGCCGAAGCGGTCAACGAGCAAGCAGCCCTGGAGCTGTCGGCAACCGAGCAGAACCTGATTCTACAAAGCGCCGAAAATTATTTCGCCGTGCTGCGTGCCCAGGACACCCTGGCCTCGACCAAGGCCGAAGAAGCGGCGTTCAAGCGCCAGCTCGACCAGTCCAACGAGCGCTTTGACGTTGGCCTCTCGGACAAGACCGACGTGCTGCAATCCCAGGCCAGCTACGACACCGCCCGGGCCAACCGCATCGTTGCCCAGCGCCAGGTCGACGACGCCTTCGAGGCGCTGATCACCCTGACCAACCGCGACTACAACTCGGTCCAGGGCATCGTCCACACCTTGCCGGTGCAACTGCCGACACCGAACGACGCCAAGGCCTGGGTCGAGACCGCCGGCAAGCAGAACCTCAACCTGCTCGCCACCAACTACGCGGTGAGCGCCGCCGAAGAAACCCTGCGCCAGCGCAAGGCCGGACACGCGCCGACCGTGGACGCGGTAGCGCGCTTCCAGAAAGGCGACAACGACAGCCTGGACTTCACCAACCCCAACCTCACCGGGCAGAATTACAGCGGCGATGTCGAGCAGACCAGCATCGGCCTGCAACTGAACATCCCGATCTACAGCGGCGGCCTGACCAGCTCGCAGGTGCGCGAGGCCTACCAGCGCCTGAGCCAGACCGAACAGCAGCGCGAGAGCCTGCGCCGCCAGGTGGTGGAAAACACCCGCAACCTGCACCGCGCGGTGAACACCGACGTGGAGCAGGTGCAAGCGCGCAAGCAGTCGATCATCTCCAACCAGAGCGCGCTGGAAGCCACGGAAATCGGCTACCAGGTGGGTACCCGCAACATCGTCGACGTGCTCGATGCCCAGCGTCAGCTGTACACCTCGGTGCGTGATTACAACAATACCCGCTATGACTACATCCTCGACAACCTGCGCCTGAAGCAAGCTGCCGGCACTCTCAGCCCGCAGGATCTGACCGACCTGAGCCGCTACCTGAAGCCGGACTACAACCCGGACAAGGACTTCCTGCCGCCCGACCTGGCAGCAGCGGCCAAGGCCAATTTCGAAGCCCGGCCCTGAAAAGCAATCGCCGGCAAGACCGGCTCCCACAAAAACCTGTGGGAGCCGGTCTTGCCGGCGATGGCAGGCGAAGCCTGCCTAGATCAACCGCCCCAGCGCATCCAGCAAGCGCTGCAACGCCCCCTGGTTGGCCTTCATCACCGCCAACCCCGCCGCCCCCATGCGCTGCGCATCTCGCGGCAACTCGACCAGCCGCCGCACCTCGGCCGCCAGCCCCTGGGCATCATCGACTTCCTGCAAGGCACCGGCCTCACGCAGCATCGCCGCGATCTCGAGGAAGTTGAACAGGTGCGGACCACTGAGCACCGGCAACGACAACGCCGCCGGCTCCAACAGGTTGTGCCCACCGTTAGGCACCAGGCTGCCACCAACGAAGGCGATATCGGCCAGGGCATAGAGAAACAGCAGCTCGCCCATGGTGTCGCCGAGCAGCACTGCGGCATCAGCAGCCACCGGTTCGCCACTGGAGCGGCGAACCGTCGGGAACTGCCCCCGGCACAACTCGAACACGCTGTTGAAGCGTTCCGGATGACGTGGCACCAGAATCAGCAGGGCATCGGCATGGTGCTCTCGCAACTGCCGGTGGGCGGCGAGGATGATCTCGTCTTCGCCTTCATGGGTACTGGCCGCGATCCATACGGGCCGCTGGCCGGCCTGCCACTGCTCACGCAAGGCACGGGCGCGGGGCAACAGTTGCTCATCGATACTCAGGTCGAACTTGATTGAACCGGTAACCTGCACCCATTCGGAGCGCGCACCCAGTTGGCGGAAACGCTGCGCCTCGGTTTCGGTCTGCACCGCGATCAGGCTCATCTCGGCCAGCATCGGCCGGGTCAGCCCGGCAAAGCGCGCATAGCCCCGGGCCGAGCGCTCGGACAACCGCGCGTTGGCCAGGGCCACGGGAATGCCCCGTTTGGCGCACTGGTGAATGTGGTTGGGCCACAGCTCGGTTTCCATGATCACCGCAAGCGTGGGCTGCACGTGATCGAGAAAGCGCCCGGCAGCCCAGGGCAAGTCGTATGGCAGGTAGCAATGCTGAATCCGCGGCTCATCGGCAAACATCGCCCGGACCCGCTCGGAGCCGGTCGGGGTCATGCAGGTGATGGTGACCGGCAGCTGAGGATAAGCCTGCAGCAAGGCGCGAATCATCGGCGCGGCGGCAATGCTCTCGCCCACCGACACCGCGTGCACCCAGATGCCGCCTTTGGCCATGGCCGGCAGGTTCAGGGCAAATCGCTCACCAATGCGCTGACCATAGGCCGGCGCCTTGCGCGAACGCAGGAACAGGCGCAGCGCAACCAGCGGCAGGCCCAGGTGAAACAGCAAGGTATAGAGGGTTCTGTTCATGGCGCCGAAGTGTACTAGCCAATTGCGCGCAAGTGCACTGCGAAGCGTTCAGCCAACCACTGCGCGGCAGGGCCTAAAGGCTCGTCACGCCGCCACACCAGTTCGACCACCAGCGCCGGCGGCGTCCATTCGCTGGCCAGCTCGACCATCTGCGTCTGATAGGTGGGGTACTGCACCACATGCCGTGGCAGCCAGGCCCAGCCGAGGCCGCGCATGAGCAATTCGGCCATGGCGTAGAAGCTGTCGGCGCGCCAGATCTGCGGGCTGATCGGCTCGCCACCGGGGTAGCCGCTTTCCTGCGGGGTGATCAGCAACTGGCGGTGGCGGGCCAGGTCCTGGCGGGTAACCCGCTCCAGCCGAGTCAGTGGATGATCCACTGCACACGCCGTGACCATCTCGATCCGCCCCACCGCCCGGCGCTCCAGGGACACCGGCATCTGGTCATGGTGGAACAACAGCCCGAGATCGGCGCGTCGTTCGATCAGCTTGCGCGCCACGTCACCCTGGGCGCCACTGGCCATCTGCACTTCGAGCAAGGGGAACTGCCGGGCCAGTTCATCGAGGCTGTCGATCACCGGTTGATAGGGCATGGCCTCATCCTGGGCCACACGCAACTGCGCCTCTTGCCCGCGCATCAGGGCCAGGGCCCGGCCGTCCAGGCGTTCGCACTGGCGCAACAGTTCGCGGGCATCTTCCAGCAAGGTCGCGCCAGCCTCGGTCAGGCGTGGCTGGCGGCCGCTGCTGCGCTCGAACAGGGTCACACCGAGGTCGGTCTCCAACAGGGCAATGCCGTTGCTCACCGCCGATTGCGCCTTGCGTTGCTCGCGCGCCACCGCCGAGAACGAGCGCAACTCGGCGACCCGCACGAACATGCGCAACTGCTCCAGATTCCACTGCTCGGCCATGCAACCTATCTCCAGAAAAGATAGGTAATGACTTTACCCCATTCAGGCTTGCTCTAGAATGCCCAGCCAGAACAGAGGATCACCGACATGAACGCCTACACCTACCTGGCTATCGCCATCTGCGCCGAAGTCATCGCCACCGCTTCGATGAAAGCCGTCAAGGGCCTGAGTACGCCCCTGCCGCTACTGCTGATGGTGTGTGGCTACGCGGTGGCGTTCTGGATGCTGACCCTGGTGGTGCGCAGCATTCCGGTTGGCATTGCCTATGCGATCTGGTCGGGCCTGGGGATTGTCCTGATCAGCATCGCGGCACTGGTGATCTACGGGCAGAAGCTGGATGTGCCGGCGATGCTCGGCATGGCCATGATCGTTGGTGGCGTGGTGGTGATCCAGGTCTTCTCGAAAACCGCCGGGCATTGATCCGCAACCGGGTGCAATGGCTCACAGGCTGTATACTGGGCGTCTGTCCAAGCTTGTGAGGTTCATGCATGCCAACCGTAATTTCCACCGATGTGCTGATCGTCGGCGCTGGGGTCGCAGGCCTCTGGCTCAATGCCCGCCTGCGCCGGCTCGGCTATTCGACAGTGCTGGTGGAACGCGCCAGCCTCGGTGGCGAGCAGACCCTCAAATCCCAGGGGATCATCCATGGCGGTGCCAAATACGCCCTGCACGGTGCCCTGACCGGCGCATCGGAAGCCATCGCCGACATGCCCCGGCGCTGGCGCGAGGCCCTGGCCGGCAATGGCGAGCTGGACCTGTCCGGTGTGCGCCTGCTGTCCGAAGCCCACTACCTGTGGTCACCCGGCACCCTGGCCGGCAATCTCACCAGTTTCTTTGCCAGCAAGGCGGTGCGTGGCCGCGTCGATCAGGTCAAGGGCGATCAGTTGCCACCTGCCCTGCAAGACCGCGCCTTCAAGGGCAAGGTCTATCGCCTGGCCGAACTGGTCATCGACGTACCGAGCCTGCTCAACAAGCTTGCGGAATTGGCCGGTGACAGCCTGCTCGCCGCGCAGACCATCGAACCCTTGAACGACAATGGCGAGTTGCTCGGCTTGCGCGTCGATGGTCGCGAAATCCGCGCCCAACGCGTCGTGCTCAGCGCCGGCGCCGGCAATGCCGCCTTGCTCGAGGCCCTGGGCCTGAGCCAGCCGGCCATGCAGCGCCGGCCGCTGCACATGGTCATGGCCAAGGGCGCCAGCCTCAAGCCGCTGTACGCCCACTGCCTGGGCGGCGGGCCAAAGCCGCGTATTACCGTCACTAGCCATCCGGCCGCTGACGGCCAGTGGGTCTGGTACCTGGGCGGCGACCTGGCCGAAGCCGACGGCGTAGCTCGCGAGCCTGAAGCGCAGATCGCCGCGGCGAAAAAAGAAGTCGCCAACCTGCTGCCGTGGATCGACTTGAGCCAGGTGCGCTGGGCGACCGTGCGCATTGACCGCGCCGAGCCCGCTCAATCGGGCCTGGTACGCCCCGACAACGCTTTTCTCGCCGAGCAGCAACGCCTGCTGGTCGGCTGGCCGACCAAACTGGCGTTGGCTCCGGACTTCAGTGACCGGGTGCTGGCCAACCTTGAGCGCGACGGCATCAAGCCAGCCGGCCAGGCCGCCTTGCCCGAACTGCCCCGGCCGCCCATGGCCTTGCCGGTGTGGGAGCAATTGCTGCCATGAGCCTGCCGACCCTGCATGACTTGCGTCGTCCTCTCGGCGGTACCGGCCTGACGGTTTCGCCCCTCGGCCTGGGCACCGTCAAGCTCGGTCGCGACCAGGGCGTCAAATACCCCAGCGGCTTTACCATTCCTGACGACGACGAAGCACGGATGCTGCTGGCCCAGGCCCGCGAACTGGGCATTAACCTGATCGACACCGCGCCAGCCTATGGCCGCAGCGAAGAACGCCTGGGCCCGCTGTTGCGCGGCCAGCGCGATCACTGGGTGATCGTCAGCAAGGTGGGTGAAGAGTTCGAAGACGGCCGGTCGCGCTTCGATTTCAGCGCAGCACACACGCGTTTCTCCGTCGAGCGCAGTCTCAAGCGCCTGGAAACCGACTGCATCGACCTGGTGCTGGTGCACTCCGACGGCAATGACCTGCATATCCTCGAACACGAGGAGGTCTACCAGACTCTTGAAGCGCTGAAGCAGGAAGGCAAGATCCGTGGTTTCGGCCTTTCCGGCAAGACCGCAGCAGGCGGCCTCAAGGCACTAGAGCGCGGCGATTGCGCCATGGTCACCTACAATCTCAACGAGCAGGCTGAACGCCCGGTGATCGACTACGCCGCCGAACACGGCAAGGCGATCCTGGTGAAAAAGGCCCTGGCCAGTGGTCATGTGTGCCTGAGTCCGGGTGTCGACCCGGTGCGTGCCAGCTTCGAATTGCTGTTTGCCCACCCCGGCGTCAGCAGTGCTATTGTCGGCACCATCAACCCGCTGCACCTGGCGCATAACGTGGCAACCGTTGCCAACGTCCTGCGCCGCTGACATCCACGCCGCCGCCGCGGCCGACCCCAACGCAAGAAGGAGCCGACATGCCGCGAACGCTGATCCGCAAGAACCCGAGCAACTTCAAGACCCTGCCCCTGCACGTCGAGGCCAGCCCCGAGGGCCTCGTCTACCAGAGCATCGGCGTGCCCCTGAACTTTGCCCAGACCCTGCAACGGCGCAAACCGATCCAGCTTGCCGACAGCCAGCGCTTCGCCGTCGAGCTGGCCAACCTCGGTGTCTCGGTGCGCCTGACCCTGCGCTGGCAAAATCGCGATTACTGGGTGCTTGTACGCCAACGCCGCCAGGACCGGGGCGATGTGGTGCTGAAATTGATTTCAGGATATGTGCCAGCCCAGGAGCTGAACCTGCCGCTGCATACGGCGATTCAGGAGGTTGCTGAAGAATGCCTGCTGGAAACCCCGGAAGGCTGGCTTGGCGGGCGCTTCAACGACACCTGGCTGCCGGCGCCCTATGCTGACGCCCTGCACTACCGCGAAGCCCTGCCCTTTGTGCTTACCCCGCAGTCCGGCGCAGCGCGCCCGGTGCGCTGCGCCAACCTGCAGTTACTGGAGCGCCCGCGCGCCTATGTGCACTTGCCGACCGCCTCGCTGCAGCTGATTTACGACCTGTGCCTGCAAGTGCCACGCGAGGCGAAATCACTGAGCCTGTTCCACGTCGATGAACGTCTTGAAGGCGACCAGCTCGTCGCCCGTCTCAACCGCAAGCGTCCCGATCTATATCTGATGCCCCTGGACGATGGCCAACCACGCGCCGAGCTCTTTACCCTGAGCAAGGATCGCCTGGTACCGGCCAGCACTCGTGGACTGTACCTGGCGGAAAGCTTTGCCCGGCAGGAAGGATGGCTGGTCAGGGATGAGCGGATTCGCTGGAAGGATTGGGTCAGGCAGCAAGGCCTGACGCCGGCGAAGCCGGACAGCGGCTTGAAGCGGCTGACCGGCAGGGCGCGGGAGTTGTTGCAGATGGCGCGTGGCGGGGTGCGCAAGTAGGAACAATCGCGGGGCAAGCGAGCGTCGCCCGGCCCTTCCTGCGGCGCTATGCCCTTCAGTTCTTGCGGATCTTCTCGACGATGGCGGTGGTCGAGCTGTTCTCCACCAGCCCCAGCACCTTGACGGTACCGCCGTAGGCCTTGACGATATCGGCGCCGACCACCTGGTCGATGCCATAGTCGCCACCCTTGACCAACACGTCCGGTTTGACCTGGCTCAGCAGGTTTTCCGGCGTGCCTTCAGGGAAGCTGATGACCCAGTCCACTGCGCCGAGGCCCGCCAGCACGGCCATACGCCGGTCAACGCTGTTGATCGGCCGGCCCGGACCTTTCAGGCGGCTGACCGACGCATCGTCGTTGACCGCGACAATCAGGCGATCGCCCTGGGCTCGGGCCTGTTCCAGATAGGTCACGTGGCCGGCATGCAAAATGTCGAAGCAACCGTTGGTGAAGACGATCTTCTCGTTGTGCGCGCGAGCATCGTCGATGGCCAGCAGCAACTGGTCGAGACTTAATACACCACGCTCGGAACCCTCTTCGCGCTGGATCGCACGACGCAGTTCCGGGGCGCTGATGGCCGCGGTACCCAGCTTGCCGACCACGATACCAGCGGCAAGATTTGCCAGGCCCACTGCATGGGGCAGCTCTTCGCCGGCGGCAATGGCGGCGGCCAGGGTCGAGATCACCGTATCGCCAGCACCGGTCACGTCGAACACTTCACGGGCACGGGCTGGCAGGTGCAGGGCCGGGTGGTCGGGGCGCAGCAGGGTCATGCCGTGCTCACCGCGGGTCACCAGCAAGGCACCCAGCTCCAGCTCGCTCATCAACTGGGCGCCCTTGGCCACCAGTTCAGCCTCGTCGGCGCAACGGCCAACGATGGTTTCGAATTCGCTGAGGTTCGGGGTAATCAGGCTGGCGCCACGGTAGATCGAGAAATCCTTGCCCTTGGGGTCGGCCAGCACCGGAATGCCCTTGGCCCGTGCGGCCTGGATCAGGCTTTGGTGGTTTTTCAACGCACCCTTGCCGTAGTCCGACAGCACCAACACCTTGACGCCATCGAGCAACGCGTCGACCTCAGCGCCCAGGGACAGCGGGTCGGTGGCGAAAGGCTCTTCGAAATCGATACGCAGCAGTTGCTGGTGGCGGCTCATGACCCGCAGCTTGACGATGGTCGGCTGATGGGCGATGCGCTGGAAGATCGAGCGTACGCCAGCAGCCAGCAGGCTATTGGCGAGGCTGTCGGCAGCCTCGTCCTGGCCGGTCACGCCGACCAGCGCCGCCGGAGCCCCCAGGGCTGCAATGTTCAAGGCAACGTTGGCCGCACCACCGGGACGGTCCTCGATCTGTTCGACCTTGACCACCGGTACCGGTGCTTCAGGCGAGATCCGTGAGGTACCGCCATGCCAGTAGCGGTCGAGCATGACATCGCCCACCACCAGTACCGGGGCTTGATCGAAACGCGGCATGGACAACTTCATGGGCAACCCATATACAAAATAATTAACAGGGGCAGGATATTAGCACAGGCAAAGCGAAGGCTTGTTTACCGCCTTGTTGCCAAGCGCTCCAGGGAAAGGCAGCCGGGGCACAACAGGCCCCGGCGCAAGCAACTCAGGTGATGTCGGCCTTGGCCGGCTCATCCAGGCCCATGGCGTGCAGCCGGGCATAATAGCCATTGGCAGCCAGCAACTCGGTATGGGTACCACGCTCGACCAGCTTGCCCTGGTCCATGACCAGGATTATGTCGGCTTTTTCGATGGTCGACAGCCGGTGGGCGATCACCAGGGTGGTGCGTCCCTGCATGACGTGATCCAGGGCTGCCTGGATGTGCCGCTCGGATTCGGTGTCGAGGGCCGAAGTGGCTTCGTCGAGAATCAGCAACGGCGCATTCTTGAGCAACGCCCGGGCAATCGCCAGACGCTGGCGCTGGCCACCGGAGAGCAGCACGCCGTTCTCGCCGACCTGAGTGTCGAAGCCCTTGGGCAGTTGCTCGACGAACTCCTTGGCATAAGCATCGGCAGCAGCGGCTTCGATCTCGTTCCGCGGCGCCCCGGCCAGATCGCCATAGGCGATGTTGTTGGCCACGGTGTCGTTGAACAGGGTCACATGCTGGGTCACCTGAGCGACGTGCTTGCGCAGGTTGCGCAGGCGGTAGTTCTCGATCTCCACACCATCGAGCAGAATCTGCCCCTGATCATGGTGATAGAAGCGCGGAATCAACGCCGCCAGGGTCGATTTGCCACTGCCTGAACGCCCCACCAGGGCGATCATCTGACCAGGTTCGGCGGTAAAGTTGATATCGGTGAGGACCTGACGATCAGTCCCCGGATAGGTGAAGTTCAGGTTGCGCACTTCAAGACGACCAACGACGCGGTCCAGCTCGACAGTGCCGCTATCGACTTCTGGCGCCTCGTCCAGCTGCTCAAAGATGCTCTCGGCACCGGCCAGGCCTTTCTGGATGGTCGAGCTGACTTCGGACAGCTGGCGGATAGGCTTGGGCAGCAAGCCCGCCGCAGTGATGTAGGCCACCAGATCACCGGCAGTGGCATCACCGCGCAGGAACAGCACCAGGAACATCAATGTAGCCATGGCGGTGTAGATCACCAGTTGCAGCATCGGCGTATACACCGCGCCAGTCTTGGTCATGCGCAGCTGCTTGTCGGTGTTGCTCTGGCTGGCATTGGCAAAACGTTGCTGTTCGTAGCTTTCGCCACCAAAGCTGCGCACTACCCGGTAGCCCTGGATGGTTTCCGAGGCAACGTGGGTGACATCGCCCATGGCCACCTGGATCTTCTTGCTCTGCTTGCGGAACTTCTTGCTCGCGGTGCCAACCATCAGGGCAATCACCGGCAGGATCGCCAGCATCACCAGGGTCAGTTTCCAGTTCATCCACAGCAGATAGACGAACAGGAACACCACGGTCAGGCCTTCACGGATCACGACCTTGATCGCATCGGTCGCAGCGCCGGTGACCATGGTCACGTTGAAGGTGATGCGTGAAATCAGGTGGCCGGAGTTGTGGTTATCGAAATAGCGGTTGGGCAACACCAGCAGCTTGTTGAACAACTCGACCCGCAGGTCATGCACCAGGCCCAGGGAGACCTTGGCCAGGAAATAGTTGCCCAGGAACGAACCCAGGCCCTGCCAGGCTGCGATCAGCACGATCAGCAATGGCACGGCCTGCAGCAGCTGCAAGTCCTTGAGGTAAGGAACGCTGGGGAACAACACCGCCTGGGGGTTGCTCAAGCCATCGACGAAGTACTTGAGAATCCCGGCCAGCATTGGCTGGGTCGAGGCAAAAATCACAAAGCCGAGGATACTCAGCAAAAAAATGCCGATGTACGGCTTCACATAGCTCAGTAGCCGGAAGTAGATTTTCAGGCTGGAGCTCTGCTCCGCCTCTCGCGGTGTTTCGGCCATCGTCGAGCTCGCTGTTCAGATAGAACCGGAAATTTTATCACAGCCTGGAGCCCGGGCACGCACCCAGACCAGGACAGTGGCCAGACCGACCGGCAGCCAACTGATAAACCACTCGGCACGCGGGGTGCCGGTGAGGCTGGCGGCATCGAATTGCATGGCCAGGGTGGAGAACAGCCACAACCCCATCAGGCCCTGGCCGAAGGTGGTATCACGGGCTTTCCAGATTTCGCGTAGAACACTCAACCAGACCGCCAGCCACAGCAGCATGCCGGGAATGCCCAGCTCAACAGCGATGTGGGTGAACATGTTGTGCGTGTGGTCAAACTGGATACCTGCAACGACCACTTGGTAGAAGGAGCCCAGGCCAAGGCCAAGCACAGGGTGCTCGGCAATCATTTGCAGGCTCGCCTGGAAAATTTCCGGACGATAGGACGCCCCACGGGACATGATCAGCGCCTGCATTAACACGAAACCTGCTACCGCAGCTGCCACGGCAGCGCCTGCTATCCAGCAACTGCGACGATCACGACACCAGATTGGCATGGCCACCACGGATATCAGCAGCGCCAGGGCTGCGCCACGGCTTTGGCAAAGTACCAGGAAAACCCCAAGAGCCAGCAAAGCCAAGCCCCAGACACCCTGGAGCCAACGGTTTTGCGGCGGCCAGTGAAGCATCCAGATAATCGCAGCAGCGATCACGTAAGCCCCGAGAATCGGGTGAGATATCTCCCCAACACCCGCCAACCGGGTAACCCAGGGTTGCGTCTGAACACCATAGAACAAAACAATCGAATAGACCGCAGCAACAGCCAGGCCCATCCCCCCCCAGTTCAGCAGCCGCATTACCCGCGTGCCATCGGCATTGGCCATCAACGGGAAAAACAGCAGGAACACAGCGATGTAAA
This sequence comes from Pseudomonas wadenswilerensis, assembly GCF_900497695.1. Lineage (GTDB taxonomy): Bacteria > Pseudomonadota > Gammaproteobacteria > Pseudomonadales > Pseudomonadaceae > Aquipseudomonas > Aquipseudomonas wadenswilerensis. The sequence goes on from NZ_UIDD01000012.1 coordinate 211,143, forward strand.
CAAGACGTTTCACCTCACGCCCAGGCTCTTCGACGCTGCTCCAGACAAGGCTCAACACACACCATCCAAGCAGCAGGGCGATGGAAAGCCAAAGCATGCGCTGGGCACTCCAGGTTTCGAGCAGCAACCGACGTGCTGACCACATTAGTGCCAGGGTAGGCAGCCACAAAAATGCAAGCAGGCCTTGCTGATAAATCTTGTTACTCGGAGCCAGGGCGATTGCCGCCAGGAACCACAACAGGCCAATTGCCAGCCAGACCTGAGCCCAGCGCCGCGTGTAGATCATGATACTCCCCATCGATTAACCAACACCGCCATGGTGCATCCTTAAACTTTTCGGCATTATTGCCGGTCATTTGCTTGCCCGATGATGACAAGGCCACTATTCATGCATTCTTCCCGGCTCCCCCAGGACGACTTCAACCAGCTGATCATTGGCGCCCAGATCCTGGAGGCCGACAGTTACGGCGCCAAAGTCTACCTGCTTACCGATGGAAATATCCTCAAGCTGTTCAGGCGCAAGCGGTTAATTTCATCTGCGCTACTGCGCCCGTACTCCCAACGTTTTATCGACAATGCTGTGCAGCTAGAAAAAAAGGGAATTCCTACGCTCAAGGTACTGAAGCACTACAAGCTTGATGCGCCGGGGATGACCGCGGTGTTGTACCAGCCGCTGCCAGGAGAAACCTTGCGTCAGTTGTCTCGCCAACCCGGCTTCGACTGGCAGGTACGTCTGCCCGAACTGGTAACACTGGTTCGCAGGCTGCACCAGTCCGGGATCTATTTTCGGTCGTTGCACTTAGGCAACATCGTCGTGACTCCGGACCAACAACTGGGCTTGATCGATGTCGCGGACATGCGCTTTCTGCGCGGCCCTCTTTCGGCGCGCATGGTCAAGCGCAATGTGCAGCACTTTGCTCGCTACATCGCTCGAGAACAGCTCGCCGAGCAGTTCCCGCTGGCAGAATTGGAGCGCGAGCTACTGGGCTGAATTGCTCAGGGCTGACGTAGCAGCGTTTTAGCGATCAGGCTTGAGCGCTGCCAGGCTTGCTCAGGCTCCAATGCCTTAAACTGCGTCCGGGCAACTTCAGCGGCATTCAAAGTGGCGCATTCCGCAATTGCCTGAGCCCAGGCATCTATGTCGCCGGCAGAGGCATACCAACCGGCCGAACCCAATTGCTCGCGAAACACCGATATATCACTGCATAACACCGGCACATCGGCAATCACTGCCTCTTGCAGAACAAGGCCCAGACCTTCGGAATAGGACGGGACAAGCACCCAGTCAAAGGCGCGATAAAGCCGGGCAAGACCATTACAATGCCCCACCAGCGAAACCTTTTGTTCAAGCCTCAACGTCTTGATACGAGCCTCCAACAACGAGCGCTGCACCCCCTCGCCAAGAATGGCCAGGTGCAGTTGAGGCTGCTGCAAGCTGGCCTGGGCAAAGGCGTCAAGCAGGTACTCGAACCCCTTGCTATCGACCAGACGCCCCACAGCGCCCATCACGGTGACATCGTTCGATAACCCGAGCGCCTGGCGGGCGGCCGAGCGATCCAGCAGTTCAGAACGAAAAGCCTCTGGCTCCAGGGCCGTACGCAACACCTGGACAGGCATACCCAGGTCCTGCTCGATGGCCTGGGCCAAGGTTTGCGACACCGCAACAATGGTTAGGCGCAAAGCAGGGAAGTCACGCAGCAAGGCGATATCCGAACGGCGCAACCGGGTTTTGCCATGGAACACCGCCGCCACTCGCACAGCCGGCATTTCTCGCAATATTGGCAAGAGCAAGCGCAACACACCCAAACCATCAAGCAACACCACTTGGGCATTGACGTGCTCCAGCGCCTGCCGAAAACGCCCGCGCAACCAAGGGCGCAAAAGTCCCCAGACATGCCGACCTTTCACCAAGCGGTGAGACAGTTGCCATTCACGTGTCGACTCACAACTGCAGCAAGAGCCCTGTCCCTGCAACAACCAGTTGAAGACCTTTGCCCCGGGCTCGGCCTGGGACAAAATCTGCTGATGCACCTTGTGCACCGAAACGTACGGCGAACCGCCAGCCCACATGATGTTGACGATACTCACGGGGAAACACCCCTTATATCGGACTGGATAACGGGCAAACCAATTGACTCAATTCGCAAGAAAGCCAATACCCACTCCCACTGCCAAGCCGATCAACAAGGTTACTGCCAGCTTCATCCGCTCACGCTGACGCCGCCGGGCTTTACGCTGGCGCTCTTCTGGAAGACTTACATGCATGCCGAAGCCGGTATGCAACACGGCATCACCCTCCAGGCTTACGCCGGTCAGGTTCAATTCGGCATAGCGTTTTGATAGAGCCTTTTCACCAGCATAGGCGGCGAACGGCGCACAGCGCTGATAATCGCTCAAGCGGCGCAAGCCCGGGTTCAGCGAGAAGCTTTGCCATTCAGGTTTGTCCGACAGCAACGGGTAGCAAGGAACACCGGCAATCACCTGGCGCTCGCCAAGATGAATATAGGGGCTGTGCAGTTTCAGGTCATAGACATAACTGCGCAGCCAAACCTGAAGCAGTTCAGGGCTGACCGCCAGGATCGAATGCGAGTCTTCGACGAAACCAGGCCGGTAGAACTCCCAGTCATCCTCGCAATGAAAGATGTAAGAGGTTTTTACATGACTGTAGGCAAGGTCGATCGAAGCCAGTTGACCCAGTTTCGGGCGATTGACGAAAACCTTGCAGTGCGGTTTCCAATGCTCGGGCACAGCCTCGTGAACCGCTTCATCCCCCGAGTCCTCGGTGATGAACACTTCACGAATAGGCGCGGTATTGAACCGGTCAAAACTTTCCAGCGTGAGCTTAAGCAAATCGAAGCGCCCGCAACTGGTGACCACCAGGGTTACGTCGCTATCTTGGCAGAATCGCACCGGATCCCCTCCCCATAAACTGTATTCAGATGTTCGAGACTACTTCCCTGGTTCCAGGACAGCCGGCTCATATGCCCAGTCTCAAACGCAAGCGTTGCCAGCCGGACAGGGCTGGACGGGGACGAAGAGGTGGCTGCATTTTTTCCACGATGCTACGACCTACCTGAGCGAAGCTGAATTGCGAGACGGCCAGCTCACGACCGTTGTTGCCGATACGCTCGACCAATGCAGGGTCGCCACGCAACACTTTCAGCTTCTCTTGCAACGCGGCAATGCTGTCATACAGCACCACGTTATGCATGTCTTTCAAGCCCAGGGCGCGGTTTTCCGTTTCACCCTGGTCATAAGCCAGCAAAACGCAGCCACAGGCCATCGCCTCGAAATTCTTGATCATGTACTCGCCCATGCCGACATCGGCGCTTACAAAGAAACGGATGCGGTTGAGTGTGTCGCAATATTCTTCGCCCGAATTGGTGCGTGTCACCAGCAGGTTTTCCACTTGTGCCAACTCATCGAGCAGGGCCTTGCGGCCGCTGTAGGCAACACTGTTGGTGCTGCCGACGAAGGCCAGTTCGATATCCCGCTCGCGCCCCTGGTCAGCCAGCAACTGCTGATCGTAGCCCTTGGGCACGAACTCGGCATCGAAGCCTTCCTGGCGCAGGCGTTCACTGACCATGTAACCCGAGCTGATCACCCGCGCCCAGGGCAACTGGCGGTAGTGGGCACTGAACTTGCCGGTGTACTTGCACGGGATGTAGTTCTGGTAGGCATCATGTTCGAGGATGACCAGGTTGGGCACCGTGCGAATGAAACCGACCTGGCGAATCTCTTGCTTGAAACGCAGGAAGAACACGATCCTGTCGTACTTGTCGACGTCGATCTCGCGACGGAAATAACTGCGCAGATTGCGTTGGTCGTCGCTGCTCAGCCAGCGCAGGTCGCAGTCGCAATGCGCGGCAACGCCGTCATACAAACGATCGAGGATCGCCCGTTGTTCTTTCTGCACCAGAAATAGAACTTTCATCGTTTTCCTTGCGGCGCTCGGGCCACAGCTTTCAATCTTGCAGCGTCATGATCAGAGGTCACGACGCCAGAACAGTTCATGTCGACGCACAGCCTTGCGGAAAAACTCGTTCTCGCCATAAGGCGAAGGCCGACGCCCGGCCAGCCAGCGTTGCAACAGGCGGCGCAGGCGGCGTTTGAACGGTGCAGGCGGCTGCAGGTCATGCATCATGCCCAAGGCCATGGCCTTGTCGCATTGGGCTGGCAGGCCCAGCACCAGGCTATAGGGCGTCCAGGCCTGGGTCGCTTCGAGTTGCGGCGGCAAGGCAATACCCGCACCGCTATCGCCCATGGGCCAGCGGTCGTTGTCGTGCAAATGGTTGGCATAACACAACAGGGTTTCAGGCTGCCATTCCAGGCCCTGCAGCGCCTCAAGCACAGCAGCCTGGGCGCAGATGTGGTCCGGGTGCGGATCGAGGGTCGGGTGCGGCATCACCAGCACCTGCGGCCGGGCCTTGAGCAACAGTGCACGCAAATCGGCCAGCAGGTTGTTCCAGGTCGGCGCACCGTCCTGGTCACCCGGCAGGGACAGCGGGTTGAACTGGCGGAACAGGCGGGTATCGACAAGCCCGGCTTCTCGCGAAGCCATTGGCTCTGCAGGCGCGGCCTGCATGGCCGGGAGCTGCAGGCAGAAGTACCCAAGCTGCACACAACGCGACTCCGGGACACCTGCCCAGCGTGGCACGGCGATGCTGTCCCAGGCCCGCAAACGGCCCTTAAGGCGCGCAGCTTCGGACTTTTCCAGACCCATTTGCTGATAGTGTTCGGCTTCGATTTCGCCGGCAGTCAAGGTCACCACCCAGGTTTCCTCAGCCTGGCTGTAGAGGCCAAACGCCGCGAGTTCGGCATCGTCGGCATGGGGTGCGATCACCATCACCCGGCGCTGGCGCAGGTCAGCGCAAGGTGCAACCCACAGCTGCGCCTCACCCATCAGTCGACAGTAGCGCCCACGCAGGCGCAGGCGCCCAGCCGTAAGCGGTTCGGCAAGCCCGGTAAGGTTCAGGTAACGAAGGCCGTTTACGCCCCGCTCGAAAGTCTGAACGTCTTCACTTCCCAGGCTTACCGCAGGATCGAGGAAACGCCCCAGCCAGCTACCCTTCAGGCGCACCTGCAGGATTAGCGTTTCGTCACCGCCCAGCTGCAGCGGCGACTGCAGGTGCACAAGGCCATCGACCAGCTCGGCCGAATGCGCCACGCAATCTGGCGGGAACTGATATTGATAGTCCTCGGCCGGAGAGTAGAACAGGTGATCGGCAAACCATGCCTCGTGGGCTACCCACAGCAGCGGCAACAACAGCAGCGGCAGCCACCACTGAACGAAAATGCCCAGGGCGAGCAGTACCAGCAGGCCGACCAGCAGCCCCAGGCGCTTGTTGCGCCGGTGGCGCTTGAGCAACTGCTGCTTGCGACTCACACCTGAAACACCGGCACGGGATTGCACCAACGGTCCTTGTACTCGCGATCGGCACGACCGAAGGAGAAACGCAGGGGTTTGTTGCGCGCACGGGCGTCTTCCCAGGCAGCCTGGGTATTGAGGAAGCTCAGTACGCTGCCAGGGCTGAATGCCTTGGTTTGCGGGTCGACACCACCGTTGATGTATTCAACGCTGATCCACTCCGACGCTTCGACCCGATAGACCAACTGGATGGCAATTGGTGCATCGTCAAGAAACAGCACCGACCCGATCAACAGCTCACGCAGGCGCTCGATCACCTCGGCCATGCGTTCGGCACCGGTAGCCGGGAACTCCCACCGGCGCTGGAACAGGTCGCAGTAGATTGCGGCAAGTTCAGCACTGGAGAAATCCGTGACCGGCCGTACCTGACCGCCCGCCTCTTCCAGCAAACGCAGTTCGCGGCGCTGGTTGTAACGAAACTTCTTCGACAGGTCTTCCGGCATACGCGCCATGGCCAGCGCTTCGGTCTGCGGCTTGAGATGGGCAAAACGACCCTGATTGAGCTCGGACAGATAGCGCCCGGCGTGCCGCAGCGGCGCCTGGGCATCGGCGGCGGCAGGCAGGATCAGCTCGGCGTTGCCCAGGTCATACAGGCCTTTTTTACCCTGACGCTTGAGCACATCCTTGGACAGCGCCAGGTAGCGGCCCCAGGTAGGAATCGCGGCCTTGAGCTCGCCGTCGCGCTCCCAGCCCAGGTAACGCACCGGAATTTGCGCCAGGTCAGCCAGTTGCTCGACCACCAGCGGATGAGTGGCGACACTGCCACCAAATTTTTCCCAGGCTTGGGCGTAGGCAGGCGCATCGATCTGCGTCCAGCCGCGCTCACGCCAGCCTTGAATATGGTTGAGCATCAGGCCTCCGCCGTCAGTGCACGAACGTGCGGCAGTTGCCAGAAGGCGTCGCGCACCGCGGCATCGGAGAAACGCTCACGCAGGCGTTCGAGCATGCGCCCGGCACATTCCTGGCGCTGCCCTTCGTCCAGCGCGGCCAGGTGCTGCAAGCCTTGCCCCAGGCGCTCGGCGTCGCCCAGCGGGAACAGGATGCCAACACCTTCGACCACCTCGACCGCGCCGCCACAAGCCGTGGCCAGCAGCGGCACACCGGCGACCATGGCTTCGAGCAGGACCATGCCGAACGGCTCGTGGTCGGAGCTCAAGGCGAAGGCGTCGAAGGCACGGAAGTAACGACGGGCGTCAGGTACCTGACCGAGAAAATCCACTTGCGCGGCAATTCCCAGTTCGGCGGCCTGAGCCTTGAGCGCTTGCTCAAGACGGCCTTTGCCGAGGATTGCCAGCCGAGCACCGGCCGGCAGTTGCGGCAGGGCCTGGGCAAAACCACGCAGCAAGGTGGCCTGGTCCTTGTCCGGATGCAGGCGGCCGACGTTGCCGACAATCCATGCCTGCTGATCCAGGCCCAACGCCTCGCGCGCCTGCGCGGCAGGTACCTGGCTGGACTGCAGCGCCTCGATGTCGATGCGGTTGTAGAGAGTCTGGATACGCTCGAGCGGCCACTTGGGCAGGCACTTGCGCATGTCGTCGCGCACCGCATCAGAAACACCGAGCAGGCTCAGGCGCTTGCTGAACAGGTTGGCAAACAGCTGGCGGCTACCACGCAGGTAGTCACCAAAGGCGTGGTGCACGCCGATCACCGGCAAGCGGCTGCCGAGCAAGGCGATATAGATCGGCTTGAAGCGGTGCGCGATGCAGAAGCTGAACTGGCGACTGGCGACGATCCGCCGCAATGCGCGGATCGCCCCCAGCTTCAGGCCACGGATGGCCTTGGAGCTGAACTCGAGGAAGATCACTTCGTCCGAGGCGCAGCCGGCCGCTACCTGAGGGTCGGCTGCGCCAGTCAGGAACACCGTGGTGACCTTGTAGCCGCTGCCGTCGAACAGGCTGGCGTACTGGCGCGCGCAGTCCAGAAACGGACCGTCATAGCCATGACAGAACTGCAGGACGCGTTTTTCAGCCCTGGACGTCATAAGTGTCCGCGCCGTCCTTGACCACCAGGATGTCTTCCATGATCAGGTACTGCAGGTCCGAGCCGAAGAACATGTTCAGCGCATCGGTCGGCGAGCAGATCATCGGCTCGCCACGACGGTTGAGCGAGGTGTTCAGCGACACGCCGTTGCCGGTCAGGGTCTCCAGCGCCTTCATCATGTCGTAGTAGCGCGGGTTGTACTCGCGCTTGAGCACCTGGGCCCGCGAGGTGCCGTCTTCGTGGACGACTTCCGGCACGCGGGTCTTCCACTCTTCGGCCACTTCGAAGGTGAAGGTCATGAACGGCGCCGGGTGATCGATCTTGATCATCTGCGGGGCAACGGTGTCGAGCATCGACGGGCAGAAAGGCCTCCAGCGCTCGCGGAACTTGATCTGGTGGTTGATGCGGTCGGCAACGCCTTCCACACTTGGGCAACCGATGATCGAGCGACCGCCGAGGGCGCGCGGACCGAACTCCATACGGCCCTGGAACCAGGCCACCGGGTTGCCGTCGACCATGATCTTGGCGATCTGCTCGGGCATGTTCTCCAGCTTGCGCCATTTCGGCTGGCTCGGGTGACGGGCACAGGCGGCGATCACGTCTTCGTTGGAGTACGCAGGGCCGAGGTAGACGTGTTCCATCTTCTCGACCGGCACACCACGGGCGTGAGACACATAGGCAGCAGCACCGACCGCAGTACCGGCGTCGCCGGAAGCCGGCTGGACGAACAGCTCCTTGAGGTCAGGACGGGCAATGATCTTCTGGTTGAGCTTGACGTTCAACGCGCAACCGCCGGCGAAGGCCAGCTTGCCAGTCTCCTTGAGGATGTCGCCCAGGTAGTGGTCGATCATCTGCAGGGCGAGCTTCTCGAACAGCGCCTGCATGCTCGCGGCGTAGTGAATGTACGGCTCGTCGGCGATGTCGCCTTCGCGTTTCGGGCCCAGCCACTCGATCAGCTTCGGCGAGAAGTAGAAGCCTTTGCCCTTCTCTTTATAACGACGCAGGCCGATGACGTTGGCGTAGTCGGTGTTGATCACCAGCTCGCCGTTCTCGAACGAGGCCAGGCGCGAGAAATCGTACTTGCTGGCATCGCCATAAGGCGCCATGCCCATGACCTTGAACTCGCCATCGAGCATTTCGAAGCCGAGGAACTCGGTGATCGCGCCATACAGGCCGCCCAGCGAGTCCGGATCGAAGAATTCCTTGATCTTGTGGATCTTGCCGTTTTCGCCGTAGCCGAAGAAGGTCGTGGCGTATTCGCCTTTACCGTCGATACCGAGGATCGCGGTCTTCTCCTTGAAGCCGGAGCAGTGGTAGGCGCTGGAGGCGTGAGCCAGGTGGTGCTCGACCGGCTCGATCTTGACCTTTTTCGGGTCGAAGCCCAGCTGCTCCAGGCACCAGACGATCTTCTTGCGGTAGCGCTTGTAGCGACGGTTGCCCATCAGGATCGCGTCAAGGGCGCGGTCCGGGGCATACCAATAACGCTTGGCGTAGTGCCAGCGTGCCTTGCCGAACAGGCTGATCGGGGCGAACGGGATCGCTACCACGTCAACGTCGGACGGTTTGATACCGGCCTGTTCCAGGCAGAACTTCGCCGATTCGTAGGGCATGCGGTTCTTTGCATGTTTATCGCGCACGAAGCGCTCTTCTTCAGCGGCGGCAATCAGCTTGCCGTCGATGTACAGGGCCGCGGAAGGGTCATGACTAAGGGCGCCGGACAGGCCAAGAATCGTCAATGCCAAGGGTCTAGCCTCTTCAATCTGTAAATATGCGCGCGGGCCGTTGGGGCGGGCGGCAGCCAAAGCGCGGGATTATAACGCAAAGCGTAGGAGCGGGCTTGCCCCGCGATTGCATACATTCAGACATACCGCATCGCGGGGCAAGCCCGCTCCTACAGCGGTTATTCGGCGATCAACCAATCCATCCGCCAGCTACCCTGGGTCTGCGCCAGCACCTGAGCCAGCCACGGCAGCAGTGCACGCAGCTCCTCTTCCAGGCCCCATGGCGGGTTGGCAATTGCCAGGCCAGAACCGTTAAGGCCCTGCGGGCTGTCCTGCGGATGCACATAGAGCTCGATCCGCAGCAGCTTCGGCGCACCGGTGCTGGTCAGGTCCTGGTAGAAACGCACCAGCTGGCGCTGATCCTTGATCGGGTACCAGATGGCTGCGACGGTCTGGCGCATGCGACTGATGGTCTCTTTCATCGCCTGGGTGCAGCGCTTGAGCTCGTCGGCCTGCTCGAACGGCGGGTCGATCAGCATCACTGCACGCTTTTCCTGCACTGGCAGCAAGGCCCGCGGTACATGCCAGCCCTCGCCCAGGTGCACGGCGACGCGCGGGTCCTTCTTCATGTTGTCCTTGAGCAGGCGGCCGTCTTCGGGGTGCTTCTCGTTGAGCAGCACACGGTCCTGCTGGCGGGCCAGGCGCCGGGCCAGCTCCGGGGAACCCGGGTAGTAGCGCAGCTCGCCGTCAGGGTTCATCTTGCGCAGGATGCGCAGGTAATCTGCGGTTACCTCCGGCAGGTCGTCGCGCCCCCAGAGACGGCCGATACCTTCCAGCCACTCGCCGGTACGCGTCGCCTGGTCGCCCTGCAGGTCATAAAGCCCGAGGCCTGCGTGGGTGTCGAGGTAGGCAAACGGCTGTTCCTTGCGCGACATCAAAGCGATGAGGCGGGTCAGCACAAGGTGTTTGAAGACGTCGGCGTGGTTACCGGCGTGGAAGGCGTGACGATAGTTCATGGCAACTCCTGCAAGACCGCGCAGTTTACCTTGTCATGCGGGCGGCGTCAGGCACGGGCCGCCAAAACGACAACGACCCGGGCTCTTGCGAGGCCGGGCCGTTGTCAGGCGAAGCTCAGCAGCCGATCAGCGACCGGCCTTGAACGCCTCGTCGGCAGCTTCGAAGCGCGACACCATGCCTTTCGACGGGTTGCCGGCCCGGCTGACGAAGTAGATCGCCAGGGCGCCGAGAATGAAGCCCGGGATGATCTCGTACAGACCCCAGATGGAGAAGTGCTTCCACACCACAACGGTGATCGCACCCACCAGGATACCGGCCAGTGCGCCGTCACGGGTCATGCCTTTCCACAGGACCGAGATCAGCACCACCGGACCGAAGGCGGCACCGAAGCCTGCCCAGGCGTAGCTGACCAGGCCCAGTACGCGGTTCTCAGGGTTGGAAGCGATGAGGATGGCAACCACGGCCACCAGCAGCACCATGGCGCGACCGACCCAGACCAGCTCCAGCTGCGAGGCACCCTTGCGCAGGAAGGTCTTGTAGAAGTCTTCGGTCAGGGCGCTGGAGCACACCAGCAGCTGGCAGCTCAGGGTACTCATGACCGCCGCCAGGATGGCCGACAGCAGAACACCGGCAATCCAAGGGTTGAAGAGGATCTTGGCCAGCTCGATGAACACACGCTCGTGGTTCTCGGTAACCGGACCGGCCACTTCAGGATGCGCTGAGAAGTAGGCGATACCGAAGAAACCAACGGCGCAGGTACCCACCAGGCAGAGGATCATCCAGGTCATGGAAATGCGACGGGCTTTAGCGATCGACTTGACCGAGTCAGCGGCCATGAAGCGCGCCAGGATATGCGGCTGGCCGAAGTAGCCCAGACCCCAGCCCATCAGCGAGATAATGCCGATGAAGGTAGTGCCCTTGAGCATGTCGAAGTTGCCCGCATCCTTCAGCTCGATGGCGGCAAAAGTCGTGTCAAAGCCACCGGTTGCGATCAGCACGATCACCGGAGTCAGGATCAGGGCGAAGATCATCAGTGTGGCCTGGACGGTATCGGTCCAGCTCACCGCCAGGAAGCCACCAACAAAGGTGTAGGCAATGGTCGCCGCTGCGCCAGCCCACAGCGCTGTCTCGTAGGACATGCCGAAGGTACTTTCGAACAGACGGGCGCCGGCAACGATGCCGGAGGCGCAATAGATGGTGAAGAACACCAGGATTACCACCGCGGAGATGATCCGCAGCAACCCGCTGTTGTCTTCGAAACGGCTGGAGAAGTAATCCGGCAGGGTCAGTGCATCACCGTTGTGCTCGGTCTGCACGCGCAGGCGGCCGGCGACGAACAGCCAGTTCAGGTAGGCACCGACGATCAGGCCGATGGCGATCCAGCTTTCCGACAGACCCGACATGTAGATAGCGCCCGGCAGGCCCATCAACAGCCAGCCACTCATGTCCGACGCACCGGCCGAAAGCGCGGTGACCACGCTGCCGAGGCTGCGACCGCCAAGAATGTAATCAGAAAGGTTGTTGGTAGAGCGATAGGCCATGAAGCCGATCAGCACCATTGCCGCGATGTAGATCACGAACGTGATCAAGGTTGGATTGCTTACACTCATTGTTGCGCCCTGGCGTTTGTTTTTATGTAGCGACAGCCTCAGAGGAGGTTGCACCCAGGCCGCGAATCCTATGCAACAACGCAAAGAGGGTGCAACCTGTTTTTACTTTCAAGTTGCACCTCGTCGGATTTTTAGCGTAACAGCCGTTTTTTGCTCCCTTTCGGAGCAAGAACCACCGTTATCAGAAGAAAACGCACCACAAACAGCCATTTTTGCTGTGTGGTTTTACCCTCCGGACGAGTAGCACTTATTTCCTACATATTTTGGGTTGCACTAGGTTGCACCCAAATTCGCGCACGGATAATCTTGGCGCCAGCTTAAGCCACAACCTGTGGCAATAATGAGGATAAGAAATGGCGACGACCACCCTTGGGGTCAAACTCGACGACCCTACCCGTGAGCGACTCAAAGCAGCTGCGACGTCCATCGACCGCACGCCGCACTGGTTGATCAAGCAAGCGATCTTCAATTACCTGGAGAAGCTCGAGGGTGGCGCCACCCTGACCGAACTCAACGGTCAGCCAGGCATTCATGCCGACGATGCCGGCGAAGTCCAGGCCGACCACGCCCACCAGTGCTTCCTCGAGTTCGCCGAGAGCATCCTGCCGCAATCGGTACTGCGCTCGGCCATCACCGCCGCCTACCGCCGCCCCGAGCCGGAAGTGGTGCCGATGCTGCTGGAGCAGGCACGCCTGCCGGCCGCCATGGCCGAAGCCACCAACAAGCTGGCCGCCGGCATCGCCGAAAAACTGCGTAACCAGAAGAGCGCTGGCGGCCGTGCCGGCATTGTTCAGGGCCTGCTGCAGGAATTTTCCCTGTCGTCCCAAGAAGGCGTGGCGCTGATGTGCCTGGCCGAAGCGCTGCTGCGCATCCCCGATAAAGGCACTCGCGACGCCCTGATCCGCGACAAGATCAGTACCGGCAACTGGCAGCCGCACCTGGGCAACAGCCCGTCGCTGTTCGTCAACGCTGCCACCTGGGGCCTGCTGCTGACCGGCAAGCTGGTCTCGACCCACAATGAATCCGGCCTCACCTCTTCGCTCAGCCGCATCATCGGCAAGAGCGGCGAGCCGATGATCCGCAAGGGCGTCGACATGGCCATGCGCCTGATGGGCGAGCAGTTCGTGACCGGCGAAACCATCGCCGAGGCCCTGGCCAACGCCAGCAAGTTCGAAGCCAAAGGCTTCCGTTACTCCTACGACATGCTCGGTGAAGCCGCTCTGACCGAACATGACGCACAGAAGTACCTGGCGTCCTACGAGCAGGCCATCCACTCGATCGGCAAGGCCTCCCACGGCCGCGGCATCTATGAAGGCCCGGGCATCTCGATCAAGCTCTCGGCCCTGCACCCACGCTACAGCCGCGCCCAGTACGAGCGCGTCATGGAAGAGCTGTACCCGCGCCTGCTGTCGCTGACCCTGCTGGCCAAGCAATACGACATCGGCCTGAACATCGACGCCGAAGAAGCCGACCGCCTGGAGCTGTCGCTGGACCTGCTCGAGCGCCTGTGCTTCGAGCCGCAACTGACCGGCTGGAACGGTATCGGTTTCGTTATCCAGGCGTACCAGAAGCGCTGCCCGTATGTAATCGACTACGTCATCGACCTGGCCCGCCGCAGCCGCCATCGCCTGATGATCCGCCTGGTAAAAGGCGCCTACTGGGACAGCGAGATCAAGCGCGCCCAGGTCGAAGGCCTGGAAGGCTACCCGGTCTACACCCGCAAGGTGTACACCGACGTTTCCTACATTGCTTGCGCACGCAAACTGCTGTCGGTGCCAGAAGTCATCTACCCGCAGTTCGCCACCCACAACGCTCACACCCTGTCGGCCATCTACCACATTGCGGGTCAGAACTATTACCCGGGCCAGTACGAGTTCCAGTGCCTGCACGGCATGGGCGAGCCGCTGTACGAACAGGTTGTCGGCAAGGTCGCCGATGGCAAGCTGAACCGTCCGTGCCGCGTGTACGCACCAGTCGGCACCCATGAAACCCTGCTGGCCTACCTGGTTCGCCGCCTGCTGGAAAACGGCGCCAACACCTCGTTCGTCAACCGTATTGCCGACCAGTCGATCTCGATCCAGGAACTGGTCGCCGACCCGGTCGCCACCATCGAGCAGATGGCCACCCAGGAAGGCAACTTCGGCCTGCCGCACCCACGCATTCCGCTGCCGCGCGACCTGTATGGCGCCGAGCGGGCCAACTCCGCCGGTATCGACCTGGCCAACGAACACCGCCTGGCTTCGCTGTCCTGCGCCCTGCTGGCCACTGCCCACAATGACTGGAAAGCCGCGCCGATGCTCGGTTGCGCTTCGAGTAATGAGGCAGCGGCACCGGTATTGAACCCGTCCGATCTGCGCGATGTGGTCGGTCATGTTCAGGAAGCCACCGTTACCGACGTCGACAACGCCATCCAGTGCGCCCTCAATGCCGCGCCGATCTGGCAGGCCACCCCGCCAGCCGAACGCGCGGCGATCCTGGAACGTGCCGCCGACCTAATGGAAGCCGAGATCCAGCCGCTGATGGGCCTGCTTGCCCGTGAAGCCGGCAAGACCTTCGCCAACGCCATTGCCGAAGTGCGTGAAGCAGTCGACTTCCTGCGCTACTACGCCGTGCAGGCACGTAACGATTTCAGCAATGACGCCCACCGCCCACTGGGTCCGGTGGTATGCATCAGCCCATGGAACTTCCCGCTGGCGATCTTCAGCGGCCAGGTTGCCGCTGCGCTTGCCGCTGGCAACCCGGTGCTGGCCAAGCCGGCCGAACAAACGCCGCTGGTTGCAGCCCAGGCCGTGCGCCTGCTGCTCGAAGCCGGTATTCCGGAAGGCGTGGTGCAACTGCTGCCAGGCCGCGGTGAAACCGTCGGCGCCCGTCTGGTCGGTGATGACCGGGTCAAAGGCGTGATGTTCACCGGTTCCACCGAAGTTGCGCGCCTGCTGCAACGCAACATCGCCGGCCGCCTGGATGCCCAGGGCCGCCCGATCCCGCTGATCGCCGAAACCGGTGGCCAGAACGCGATGATCGTCGACTCTTCGGCGCTCACCGAACAAGTGGTCATCGACGTAGTGTCGTCGGCCTTCGACAGCGCCGGTCAGCGTTGCTCGGCGCTGCGCGTACTCTGCCTGCAGGAAGATTCCGCCGACCGCGTCATCGAAATGCTCAAGGGCGCCATGGCTGAAAGTCGTCTGGGTAACCCCGAGCGCCTGGCCGTGGACATTGGCCCGGTGATCGACGCCGAAGCCAAGGCGGGTATCGAGAAGCACATCCAGGGTATGCGCGACAAAGGCCGTACCGTGTACCAGATGGCAATCGCCGATGGTGAAGAGATCAAGCGCGGCACCTTCGTGATGCCAACCCTGATCGAACTGGAAAGCTTCGACGAGCTGCAACGCGAGATCTTCGGCCCGGTACTGCACGTGGTGCGCTACAACCGCAAGAACCTCGACCAGCTGATCGAGCAGATCAACGCGTCCGGTTACGGCCTGACCCTGGGTGTGCACACCCGGATCGACGAAACCATTGCCAAGGTCATCGACAACGTCAACGCCGGTAACGTCTACGTCAACCGCAACATCGTCGGTGCCGTGGTCGGCGTACAGCCGTTCGGTGGTGAAGGCCTGTCGGGTACCGGCCCGAAAGCCGGTGGCCCGCTGTACCTGTACCGCCTGCTGTCGACCCGTCCGGCCGGCGCCATCGAGCAGTCGTTCCAGCGCACCGACGGCGAAAACGCCCCGGACACCCGCCTGCGCGACAGCCTGAGCAAACCGCTGCAAGCCCTCAAAACCTGGGCGGCGAGCAATCAGCTGAACGACCTGAGCGGCTTGTGCGAACAGTTCGCCCAGCAATCGCAAAGCGGTATCAGCCGCCTGCTGGCGGGCCCGACTGGCGAGCGCAACAGCTACACCATCCTGCCGCGCGAGCACGTGCTGTGCCTGGCCGAGGTCGAAGCTGACCTGCTGACCCAGTTGGCCGCGGTCCTGGCCGTAGGTAGCTCGGCTGTCTGGCCGGAAGGCGAGTTGAGCAAGACCCTGCGCAATCGTCTGCCGAAGGAAGTGCAAGCGCGCATCCAGCTGGTGGCCGACTGGAACAAGGACGAAGTGGTGTTCGACGCCGTCCTTCATCACGGCGACTCCGACCAACTGCGCGCCGTGTGCGAGCAGGTGGCCAAGCGCGCCGGTGCCATCGTCGGTGTTCACGGCCTGTCGTCGGGTGAAACCGCGATTGCCCTGGAGCGCCTGGTGATCGAGCGCGCGCTGAGCGTCAACACCGCAGCTGCCGGTGGCAACGCGAGCCTGATGACTATCGGCTGATAGCCTGCGGCGCCTCTATCGCGGGTCAAGCCCGCTCCTACAACGTAGGAGCAGGCTTGGCCCGCGATGCTTTCTAGCCCAGAAATTTCGCACGCTGATGATGTAACAGCCACCACAGGCTACCCGCCTTCACGACCTCGGAAGCAATGACCAAAACAAGCATGAGCCAGAGGCTGTAGGCTGGCGACAGCTTTGCCCATACCAATAGAATCGAAATGGACGGCACCATGAACATCAGCCGAAATGGAATCTGTAGCAAACCGAGATAAACCCCCGACTTCCGCCCCGCCAACAACAGCAAACAGCTGACAATGATCGACAGATGCAAGGTGAAGCTCATACCCGCGAGCCACTTGGCGAAAATGCCATGATCCTGAAGCAACCCGATCATGTTTTGGGCGTCGGTGTAATAGAGGATCTGACCTCTACGAAGACTGCCCTGGACATACAAGACAATAAAAAATGCATCCATCCCACCCCACCAATACCGGGTTATAAGTGGGAGCTGATTCATAGGCT
This sequence comes from Pseudomonas wadenswilerensis, assembly GCF_900497695.1. Classification (GTDB taxonomy): domain Bacteria; phylum Pseudomonadota; class Gammaproteobacteria; order Pseudomonadales; family Pseudomonadaceae; genus Aquipseudomonas; species Aquipseudomonas wadenswilerensis. The sequence continues at coordinate 227,725 of NZ_UIDD01000012.1, forward strand.
GACGACTGAAGGCCTCAGGCATCAGCAAACGTCACGATGAAAAACCCCGCCAGCAAAACCACGAGAAAAGACACCAGTACTACCCAAACCAGGATTCCAACCGACATCCATGCCCAGTTCAGGAGTGACAACCGGGAATTTGACTGGCCTTTCGGGTCGCCCACGCAGGTATTTATCGCCCCCTGAATTCTGGCCACCACCCAAAGTATCAAGACATCCATAGCCAATACCGCACTCAACAACGGCAGCGGCGCCAGCTCCATCATCTGATTTGCCCACAACGAGAGCGCTGTCAGCAGGATCAAGGCGCATACCAACCAGAACGGCGACCACCTGTAGCTTCGACCAGACAGGTGCAATTGCCGATCGACCCTGCTCAGCAGGCTGTAAAGAAACAGAATGCCGAAGATGCTTCTTACCAGCGGCAACACTCGCTCCCCGGTTTCCCGCCGGTAGAGCGCCCAGCTTTGGTAATGGCAAAAAGCCCAATAAAGACCAAAGGTGAACAGGTTCATCACAATCATCTTTCTGATCGATACGACGAAGAACATTGGCCCGCTGCCTGGGGTATCAGGGAGGTCAGGGCTCATCGAAGCGGTGCTGTTAGTGGTCATGGCTACGGCCTTCGGTAATGGGCCGACCATCTAAGCCTGCTCGTGCATCACAGATCTGCCCTCTGGCTCCGAAGCAAGGGTACGAACATTCCCAAACGCCTTGTGCCCTGCCATCACCCGCATCTATTTCGCTGTGCAGTAGCAACGTCACTACCTAGACTCGGCCCATCCCCAGACAGGAATGCCGCCATGTCCGAGACTCTGCTCAGCGCCCGCAACCTGGCCTTCGAACTCTACGAAGTGCTCGACGCCGAGGCCCTGACCCAACGCCCGCGCTTTACCGAGCACAACCGCGAAACCTTCGACGCCGCCCTGGCCACCGCGCGGACCATCGCCGAAAAGTACTTCGCCCCGCACAACCGCAAAGGCGATGAGCACGAGCCGCGTTTTGAAAATGGCGAAGCCGTGTTGATTCCCGAGGTTAAGCCTGCGGTGGATGCCTTCCTTGAGGCCGGCTTTCTCAATGCCTGCCGTGACTTCGAAGCCGGTGGCATGCAGTTGCCGACCCTGCTGTCGCAAGCCTGCTTCGCCCACTTCCAGGCCGCCAACGCCGGGACCACGGCCTACCCGTTCCTGACCATGGGCGCCGCCAACCTGATTGAAAGCTTTGGCAGCGACGAGCAGAAACGCCTGTTCCTGCAGCCGATGATCGAAGGCCGTTTCTTCGGCACCATGGCCCTCACCGAGCCGCACGCCGGTTCGTCCCTGGCCGATATCCGCACCCGCGCCGAACCGGCTGGCGATGGCAGCTATCGGCTGCGCGGCAACAAGATTTTCATTTCCGCCGGCGACCATCCACTGTCGGAAAACATCGTGCATATGGTCCTGGCCAAGCTGCCGGATGCGCCGCCCGGGGTGAAGGGCATTTCGCTGTTTATCGTGCCCAAGTTCCTGGTCAATGCCGACGGTAGCCCGGGCCCGCGCAACGATGTACTGCTGGCCGGTCTGTTCCACAAGATGGGTTGGCGCGGCACCACCTCGACAGCGCTGAACTTCGGCGACAACGGTCAGTGCGTCGGTTATCTGCTGGGCAAGCCGCACCAGGGGCTGGCCTGCATGTTCCAGATGATGAACGAGGCGCGCATCGGCGTCGGCATGGGCGCTGTGATGCTCGGTTATGCCGGCTACCTGTATTCGTTGGAGTACGCCCGTCAGCGGCCGCAGGGACGCCTGCCAGACAACAAGGATCCGGCCACCGCCGCCGTGCCGATCATCAGCCACAGCGATGTGAAACGCATGCTGCTGACCCAGAAGGCCTACGTCGAAGGCGCCTTCGACCTGGGCCTGTACGCGGCGCGGCTGTTTGATGACACTCAGAGCGGCGGGAGCGAAGCGGTTCGCCAACAGGCCCAGGAACTGCTCGACCTGCTGACGCCGATCGTCAAATCCTGGCCTTCGGAGTTTTGCCTGAAGGCCAACGAGCTGGCCATCCAGATTCTTGGCGGCCATGGTTACACCCGCGAGTACCCGGTCGAACAGTACTACCGCGACAACCGCCTGAATCCCATTCACGAAGGCACCCACGGTATCCAGTCGCTGGACCTGCTCGGGCGCAAACTGGCGCAGAACGGTGGTGCCGGGCTCAAGCAACTGGTCCGCCTGATCGCCACGACTTGCGAGCAAGCCCACCAACACAGCAGCCTGGATCGCCTGCGGGTACCGCTGGAGCAGTTGCTCAACCGCCTGCAGGAAGTAACCCTGGGCCTGCTCGCTGATCTGGCCCAGGGTCAGGTCAACACTGCCCTGGCCAACTCGGCGCTGTACCTCAAGGCCTTCGGCCACTGCGTGATCGGCTGGCGCTGGCTGGAGCAGGCGGTCCGTGCCGAACAGGGTCTGGCCCGCGGCAACCCGGCCGATCGCGACTTCTACCTGGGCAAATTGCAGGCGGCGCGTTATTTCCTGACCTGGGAAGTGCCGGGCTGCCATAATGAGCTGGCATTGCTCGCGGCCCGTGACGATACCTGCCTGAGCATGCACGACGAGTGGTTCTGAGGGGGAACCACCGCGCACACGGAGGTTCCCGCATGTTCGAGTTGACCGCATTGCTGCGCCAGCGCTTCGCCGCCCTGCGCAGCAGTGGCGAATTTTTCTCCCTGCGTTATGTGCAGCAGAGCCAGCAGCACCTGTCGGTGCGCAAGAATATCGCCGAGCCGCCGTTCCTCGGCCGCGACGAAGGCGCAATGCTCACCGTGCGCCTCAATGGCGTGGAAACCTACGCGGCCACCGCCGACCTGTCGCAATCCGGCTTGCAACGCGCTCTGGAGCAGGCTGAGGCACTGGCCCGGCAGATCGCCGGGCGCGCCCTGCTCGACCTGCGCGAACAACCGGTGGCCACCGGCCGCTTCGACTACTGCTCACCCAACCTCGAGCAAGCTTTCCCGTCTCTGGGCGACTGCTACGCCCTGCTCGCCCAAGAGTCGGCCAGCGTGCCGAATGACAGCCGCCTGGTGAACTGGCAGGCCAGCCTTGGCGTCAGCAACATCGAGCAGATCTACCTGAACACCGCCGGCGCCGAACTGCGCCAGGCCCAGCGTTTTATCTACCCAGGCTTCAGCACCACAGCCTTCGACGGTCAGGACAGCCAGACCCGCACCCTGGGCCGGGACAACTTCGGCCAGCAGGGCGGCCTGGACGTGATTGAGCGTTGCGGCCTGGTCGGTGCCGGGGCCAAGGTCGCTGACCAGTCCCTGCAACTGCTGCTGGCGCCGAACACCCCGAGCGGTGTGCGCGACCTGCTGCTGATGCCCGACCAGATGATGCTGCAGATCCATGAATCCATCGGCCACCCGCTGGAAATGGACCGCATCCTCGGCGACGAGCGCAATTACGCCGGCACCAGTTTCGTCAAGGCCAGCGACTTCGGCAGCCTGCAATACGGCTCTAAACTGCTCAACGTAACCTTCGATCCGTCGATCCGCGAGGAGCTCGCCAGCTACAGCCATGACGATGACGGCAGCGCTGCGCACAAGCAGTACCTGATCAAGGACGGCCTGCTGATTCGCCCGTTGGGTGGCGCCCTGTCGCAGTTCCGCTCAGGCCTTGAAGGGGTGGCCAACAGCCGCGCCTGCGGCTGGAACCGCGCGCCAATCGACCGCATGGCCAACCTCAACATCGAGCCGGGGGACAAGACCCTTGAGCAACTGATCGGCGGCATCGAGCAGGGCATCCTCATGCGTACCAACCGCTCATGGTCGATCGACGATGCGCGCAACAAGTTCCAGTTCGGTTGCGAGTGGGGTCAGTTGATCGAAAACGGCGAGCTCAAGGGTGTGGTCAAGAACCCCAATTACCGCGGGATCTCCGCACAGTTCTGGAGCAACCTCAGCGCCGTCGGTGACGCCAGCACCTTGCAGGTACTGGGTACACCGAACTGCGGCAAGGGCGAGCCGAACCAGGTGGTACGGGTGGGCCACGCCTCCCCCGCCTGCATATTCAGCCAGATCGACGTATTCGGAGGAGACGCCTGATGGCTGCCAACCCACTGCAAAGCTTCCAGCACTTGGTCGCCAGCCTGCGCGACGCAGTACGCGCCCCCGAGCATTTCACCCTCAGCTACAGCGGCGAACACTCGCAGTTCATCCGTTTCAACCACGCCAAGGTACGCCAGGCCGGTGAAGTGCAACAGGCCAGTTGCGTGCTCAAGCTGATCGCCGACGGGCGTCAGGCCGAGTTGCAGTTCACCCTCGGCAACGACGCCGAAGTCGACCAACTGCGCTTGCAACAGGCTCTGGAGCAACTGCGCCAGACCCTGCCGCTGCTCGAACCCGACCCTTACCTGCAACTCAACGACAGCGCCTGGCAAAGCCATAGCGTGCAGGATCAACCGCTGCCTGACAGCGCCGAGGTACTGGCGCAGATCGAGCAAGGCGCGGGTGATCTGGACCTGGTTGGTATCTACGCCGCGGGCCCGATCTGCCGGGGCTTCGCCAGCTCGTTCGGGGCCTTTGGCTGGCACCAGGCCAACAGCTTCAACTTCGACTGGAGCTTGTTCCACAGCAACGGCGAGGCGGTCAAAGCCAACTATGCCGGGCAAACCTGGGACCACGAGGCCTTCGCCGCGCGCCTGCAGCAGACTCGCGAGCAACTGGACTACCTCGGCCGCCCGCTGAAAAAGCTCGCCCCCGGCCAGTACCGCGCCTACCTGGCACCGGCGGCGCTGGACGAAATCATGGGCATGCTCTGCTGGGGGGGCTTCTCGGCCCAGGCCATCGCCACCAAGAACAGCCCGCTGCAACGCCTGTACAGCGGCGATGCCAGCCTGAGCCCGTTGACCAGCATTGCCGAGCAGGTCAGCGGTTCGCTGAGCCCGTCGTTCTCTGACGAAGGCTTGCTGCGCAGCGACTTGCGCCTGATCGATCAGGGCCAGGCCCTTGACCGGCTGATCTGCGCCCGCAGCGCCGCCGAGTTCGAACTGGCGGCCAACGGTGCCGATAGCTACGAGTCGCCGTGCGCCCTGAGCATGGCGCCGGGTTTGCTTGCGCACAGCGAAATCCTCGCCCGCCTGGGCACCGGCCTGTACATCAGCAACCTCTGGTACCTGAACTACTCGGACCTGCCCGCCGCGCGCATGACCGGCCTGACCCGCTTTGCCACCTTCTGGGTCGAGAACGGCGAGATCCAGGCGCCGGTGAGCACCATGCGCTTTGACGACAGCGTCTACAGCTTGCTGGGGTCGCAGCTGGAAGCGTTGACCGCAGAGCGCGAGTTGATTCTGTCGACCAGCACCTACGGGCAGCGCCAGACCAGTTCGAGCCATTTGCCGGGAGCTTTGGTCAAACGCCTGACGTTGACACTGTGATAACCCCGATCGCTGGCAAGCCAGCTCCCACACGGATCTGTGTGAACTTGTCCCTGTGGGAGCCGGCTTGCCGGCGATGAGGCCCTCGACCTTGTAGAGATGCCCATGCCCAACCGCGCCCCGCTGGACCCGACCACCGCCCGCTGGATCCCCTGGGTAGTGGCCATCGCCTTCTTCATGCAGTCGCTCGACGGCACCATCCTCAACACCGCCCTGCCGGCCATGGCCCGCGACCTGGCCGAGGACCCGCTGCGCATGCAGTCGGTGATCATCGCCTACATGCTCACCGTGGCCCTGCTGATCCCGGCTTCAGGCTGGATCGCCGACCGCTTCGGTACCAAACGCATCTTCTTTGGCGCGATCCTGCTGTTCAGCCTCGGTTCACTGCTCTGCGCCCTGGCCAGCAGCCTCGGCATGCTGGTGGCGGCGCGGGTGATCCAGGGCCTGGGCGGGGCATTGATGCTGCCGGTCGGGCGCTTGGTCGTACTGCGCGCTTACCCGCGTTCGGAGCTGGTGCGGATCATGAGCTTCATCACCATCCCCGGTCTGCTCGGCCCACTGCTGGGCCCGACCATGGGTGGCTGGCTGGTGGAGATTCTCAGCTGGCACTGGATCTTCCTGCTCAACCTGCCCGTTGGCGCCATCGGCTGTTATGCGGTGTGGAAGTTCATCCCCGACCTGCGCGGCTCGGAACGTACCCGCTTCGACGGCATCGGTTTCGTGCTGTTCGGCGCGGCGATGGTACTGATCACCATTGCCATGGAAGGCCTGGGCGAGCTGCATTTGCCGCACCTGCGGGTGATGCTGCTGCTGTTCGCCGGCATGGCCTGCCTGGCCGCCTACTGGCTACGTGCGGGTAGCATCGACAACCCGCTGTTTTCGCCAAAACTGTTCCACACCCGGACCTTTTCGGTGGGCATCCTCGGCAACCTGTTCGCCCGCCTGGGCAGCGGCGCGCTGCCGTTTCTGGTGCCGCTGTTGCTGCAGGTGGCGCTGGGCTATTCACCGTCCCAGGCCGGCATGAGCATGATCCCGCTGGCCGCTGCAGCGATGGTCGCCAAGTCGATTGCCCGGCCGCTGATCGAGCGCTTTGGCTACCGCAACATTCTCACCGGCAACACCCTGCTGCTAGGCCTGCTGCTGGCCAGCCTGGGCCTGGTCGACGAGCAGACGCCTTACGCCCTGTTGCTGTTGCAGTTGGGCCTGCTGGGCGCGGTCAACTCGATGCAGTTCACGGCGATGAACACCGTGACCCTGATCGATCTGGACGACAACAACGCCAGCAGTGGCAACAGCCTGCTGTCGGTGGTCGCGCAATTGTCGCTGAGCCTCGGCGTGGCCTGCGCCGGCGCCCTGCTTGGCGGCTTTACCGCAGCGGGCAGCGCCGAGGGCGTGGAGAGTACCCTCGGGGCGTTCCAGCTGACCTTCGTGACCATCGGCCTGATGGCCATGCTGGCGGCGGCGATCTTCATGCAGCTGTCCAGGGCTGACGGAAGGCGTGCCCCTCGTCCGGAACCGGAGATCGAGCCTTAGGGCTAAAGGCCACGAGGCTGGTACACTGCGCGACATTTTGTTTTGCAGGCCAGTCTCGTGACCACCATTGCCACCGCCTTCGCCACTTTGCCGCTGTCCGCCGCCATGCTGGCCAACCTGGACGCCCTCGGCTACGCCCAGATGACCCCGATCCAGGCCCAGAGCCTGCCGGTGATGCTCAAGGGCATGGACCTGATCGCCCAGGCCAAGACCGGCAGCGGCAAGACCGCCGCCTTCGGCATCGGCCTGCTCAACCCGCTCAACCCGCGCTACTTCGGTTGCCAGGCGCTGGTGCTGTGCCCGACCCGCGAGCTGGCCGACCAGGTGGCCAAAGAACTGCGCCGCCTGGCCCGCAGCGAAGACAACATCAAGATCCTCACCCTCTGCGGTGGTGTGTCCCTCGGCCCGCAGATCGCTTCGCTGGAGCACGGCGCGCACATTATCGTCGGGACCCCGGGCCGCGTGCAGCAGCACCTGAGCAAGGGCACCCTGGTGCTCGATGGCCTCAACACCCTGGTGCTCGATGAAGCCGACCGCATGCTCGACATGGGCTTCTACGACGCCATTGCCGACATCATCGGCCAGACCCCGAAGCGTCGCCAGACCCTGCTGTTCTCCGCCACCTACCCAGCCGGCATCAAGCAGCTGGCCTCGGCCTTCATGCGCGATCCGCAGACCGTCAAGGTCGAGTCGCAGCACGCCGACAGCCAGATCGAGCAGCGCTTCTACGAGATCAACCCGGACCAGCGCATGGAAGCGGTGAGCAAGCTGCTCGACCATTTCCGTCCGCAGTCGTGCGTGGCGTTCTGCTTCACCAAGCAGCAGTGCCAGGAGCTGGTCGAGCACCTGCAGGCCAAGGGCATTGCCGCCCAGGCCCTGCATGGCGACCTGGAACAGCGCGACCGTGACCAGGTCCTTACCCTGTTCGCCAACCGCAGCCTGTCGGTGCTGGTGGCCACCGATGTCGCCGCACGCGGCCTGGATATCGATGCCCTGGACATGGTCATCAACGTCGAGCTGGCCCGCGATGCCGAGATCCACGTGCACCGCGTCGGCCGTACCGGCCGGGCTGGCGAGAAGGGCCTGGCGGTGAGCCTGGTGGCCCCGGCTGAAGGTCATCGCGCCCAGGCCATCGAAGACATGCAGAAGGCCGCCCTGCGCTGGGAACAGCTGGACAGCCTCAAGGCCCAGAATGGTGCACCGCTGCTGCCGACCATGAGCACCCTGTGCATTGCTGCCGGGCGCAAGGACAAGCTGCGCCCTGGCGATATCCTCGGTGCCTTGACCGGTGACGCCGGGTTGCCGGGCACGCAGGTCGGCAAGATTGCCATTTTTGATTTCCAGGCATTTGTCGCCGTCGAGCGGGCGGTGGCCAAGCAGGCGCTGCAGCGGCTCAACAGCGGCAAGATCAAGGGGCGGTCGTTGCGGGTGCGGATCGTCTAATTACCTTTTCGCGGGGCAAGCCCGCTCCTACACACCATCGCTGTAGGAGCGGGCTTGCCCCGCGATAGCTTCACCATCGAATTTCGAGGATTTTGCAGTGCGTTCCACCGAAGTGATCATCATCGGCGCTGGCGCCGCCGGCCTGATGTGCGCCTTGAGCGCCGCCAAACGCGGCCGTCAGGTGCTGTTGCTCGACCACGCCAACAAACCGGGCAAGAAAATCCTCATGTCCGGCGGTGGCCGCTGCAACTTCACCAACATGTACACCGAGCCGGGCAATTTCCTCTCGCACAACCCGCACTTCTGCAAGTCGGCCCTGGCCCGCTACACCCAGTGGGACTTTATCGAGATGGTCGGCAAGCACAGCGTGCCCTACCACGAGAAGAAGCTCGGCCAGCTGTTCTGCGATAACAAGTCCAGCGACATCCTCGGCATGCTCCTCGACGAATGCGCCAGCGCCGGCGCCGAGCTGCGCATGGATACCCGCATCGAGCAGATCGAAAAACTCGACAGCGGCTACCTGCTGGAAACCAGCGCCGGACAGTTCCGCTGCCAGTCACTGGTGATCGCCACCGGCGGTCTGTCGATCCCGACCCTGGGCGCCACCGGTTTCGGCTACCAGGTCGCCCGCCAGTTCGGCCACACCCTGCTGCCGACCCGCGCGGGCCTGGTACCGTTTACCATCACCGAACCACAGCTCAAGGCGATCTGCACTGAACTGTCCGGTACCTCGGTGGACTGCGTGGCCAGCTGCAACGGCACCGCCTTCCGGGAAAACCTGCTGTTCACCCACCGCGGCCTGAGCGGCCCGGCGATCCTGCAGATTTCTTCGTTCTGGCAGGCCGGCGACACGCTAGAGATCAACCTGCTGCCAGAGCACGACGCCCTGAGCTGGCTGCAACAGCAACAGGCCGAGCGCCCCAACAGCGAGCTCAAGACCCTGCTCGGGGAGATCTTCACCAAGAAGATGGCCAACCTGCTGGCCGAGCACTGGTTCGTCTCCAAGCCGATGAAGCAGTACACCCCGGCGGAACTGGCCCAGGTCAGCGACAAGCTCGGGGCCTGGCAGGTGGTGCCGGCCGGCACCGAAGGCTACCGCACGGCCGAGGTGACCCTGGGCGGCGTCGATACCCGCGAGGTCTCGTCGAAAACCATGGAATCACTGAAAAGCCCGGGCCTGTACTTTATCGGCGAAGTGCTCGACGTCAGCGGCCACCTGGGCGGCTTCAACTTCCAGTGGGCCTGGGCCTCGGCGTACGCGGCCGCGCAGTTCGTCTAACCTTCGCGGTAGAATCAGCGCATCAAGGAACAAATTTTGCTGGTCAGATGGCAGCGGTAACACTGCTGCCATCTGATTGGCTCAATTTCGATCATCGCCCAAGGCCTGCCCACCCGACATGTCATCCTCCTCGTTCAGCCAATCGTTGCGCCGCCTCTGGGCCCTGGACAAGTTCAGCTACGCCATCCGCGTTCTTATCGCCCTGACCGGCAGCATGCTGCTGTGCTGGTACAAGGACGAAATGAGCCTGCTGATTCCGCTGTTCCTGGGGATTATCGCCAGCGCCCTGGCCGAGACCGACGACAGCTGGCAAGGGCGCCTGAATGCCCTGGCAGTCACCCTGGTGTGTTTCACCATCGCCGCGCTGTCGGTGGAACTACTGTTCCCCTACCCGATCATCTTCGGCTGCGCCCTGGCCCTGGCCAGCTTCGCCCTGACCATGCTCGGCGCCCTCGGTGAACGCTACGGCGCGATTGCCTCGGCGACCCTGATCCTGTCGGTCTATACCATGATCGGCGTCGACCAGCGCGGCGGCGAAGTCACCGATTTCTGGCATGAGCCGCTGCTGCTGGTGGCCGGCGCCGCCTGGTACGGCCTGCTCTCGGTGCTGTGGCAGGCGTTGTTCTCCAACCAGCCGGTGCAGCAGAGCCTGGCCCGGCTGTTCCGCGAACTGGGCCGTTACCTCAAGCTCAAGGCCACCCTGTTCGAGCCGATTCGCCAGTTGGACGTCGAAGCCCGCCGCCTGGAGCTGGCGCAGCAGAACGGCCGGGTGGTGGCCGCGCTCAACGCAGCCAAGGAGATCATCCTGCACCGGGTCGGCAATGGCCGGCCGGGGTCGAAGGTCAGCCGCTACCTGAAGCTGTACTTCCTCGCCCAGGACATCCACGAGCGCGCCAGTTCTTCGCACTACCCGTACAACGCCCTGACCGAAGCCTTCTTCCACAGCGATGTGCTGTTCCGCTGCCAGCGCCTGCTGCGCCAACAGGGCGTGGCTTGCCAGCAACTGTCCGAATCCATCCAGCTGCGCCAGCCGTTCACCTACGACACCAGTTTCGCCCAGGCCCTGGAAGACCTGCACGCTTCGCTCGAGCACCTGCGCATCCAGAGCAACCCGGCCTGGCGTGGTCTACTGCGTTCGCTGCGCGCACTGGCGGCGAACCTGGCGACTCTTGACCGCCTGCTCAGCGACGCCAGCAACCCCGACAACCTCGCCGATGCCAGCGACAGCAGCCTGCTCGACCGTTCGCCGCGTAACTTCAAGGACGTCTGGAGCCGCCTGCGCCAGCAACTGACACCGACCTCGCTGCTGTTCCGCCACGCCCTGCGCCTGCCCCTGGCACTGTCGATCGGCTATGGCATGGTGCATTTGATTCACCCGACCCAGGGTTACTGGATCATCCTCACCACCCTGTTCGTCTGCCAGCCCAACTACGGCGCCACGCGGCGCAAGCTGGTACAAAGGATCATCGGCACCGCCATCGGCCTGACCGTCGGCTGGGCGCTGTTCGACCTGTTCCCAAGCCCGGTTGTCCAGTCGCTGTTCGCCGTGGCCGCCGGGGTGGTGTTCTTCGTCAACCGCACCACCCGCTACACCCTGGCCACGGCGGCGATCACCCTGATGGTGCTGTTCTGCTTCAACCAGATCGGCGATGGCTACGGGCTGTTCCTGCCACGGCTGTTCGATACCCTGGTGGGCAGCCTGATCGCCATCCTGGCGGTGTTCCTGTTCCTCCCGGACTGGCAGGGCCGCCGCCTGAACAAGGTGCTGGCCAACACCCTGAGCTGCAACAGCACCTACCTGCGCCAGATCATGCAGCAGTACGCCCAGGGCAAGAGCGACGACCTGGCCTACCGCCTGGCCCGGCGCAACGCCCACAACGCCGATGCAGCGCTGTCGACCACCCTGGCCAACATGCTCATGGAGCCTGGGCATTTTCGTAAGGAGGCGGATGTCGGTTTTCGCTTTTTGGTGCTCTCGCACACCTTGCTCAGCTATCTCTCGGGCCTGGGCGCACACCGCGACAGCGCGCTGGATGCCGCGGTTCGCGAGCAGTTGATCGATGGCGCCGGGGCGAGCCTGGCCAACAGCCTGGATGAGATTGCCGAAGGCCTGGCCAGCAAACTGCCGGTGGCGATCCACAGCGATGCCGAAGAAGCCCTGGCCAACGACCTTGAGCAGATGCCCGAAGAGCTCGACGAAAACCAGCGTCTGGTGCAAACCCAGCTGGCGCTGATCTGCCGGCAGCTGGGGCCGCTGCGCACCCTCGCCGCGCACCTGATCAAGGACAGCACGCCGGCCTGATTACATGCCGTGCTGCTTGAGCAACCGGGCGTAGCTGCCATCGGCTTTCATCTGGGCGATGGCACGATCGAAGCCGGCGACGATCTGCTGGTGCTCGGGGTTCTTCAGGCTGACGAGAATATGCAGGCTGTTCTCGCTGACGGGCTTGTCAAAGAACTCCACAGCTTCACGCACCTCTTTCGGTTCGCGCTTGAGGTAGTAACCGGCAACAAACTCATCTTCCAGCGCCAGACGCACGCGGCCGGCGGCCAGCATGCCGACGGCGACGGAAAAACTGCGTACCGGAATTTTCTGCAAGTTAGCGTCGCTGTCGAACTCGGGTGAGTAGGCGTAATCGCGCACCACGGCGACGGGGAACGGGTACAGGTCGCTGAGGGCATTGAAGCGCACCGCATCGCCCTTGCGTTTGAGCAGGCGGATACGGTTGGTCAGGTAGCCAGCGGAGAACTGGCCGATTTCGGTTCGCGAGTCGTTGTACCAGGCATTGACCAGCACATCGTAGCGCCCGTCCCCCACCCCCAGCAGCGCCCGCGCCCAGGGCACCTGTTGGTACTGGCTGGTATAACCGGCACGGGTCAGGGCGGTGGTGACAATGGCCGTGGCAAGGCCACCGTTGGCCATGTTGGCATCGGTGAAAGGTGGCCAGCTGTCGGCAACCAGGCGCAGTGTGGCGGCCTGCGCCGTCGTGCTCGCCAGTAGCAGTATTCCCAGCAAAGCCAAGACTCGAAGCAATGGCCGCATGCTCAAATCCTTTAGCGAACCCCTGGTTCGCGCCGTTGATTTCAACTGCTTGAGAATGTTCAGTGCCAATCAGCCATTGCAGGTTACACAAAGAAGAAGTACTCGGGCAGAGGCAAATGATATCAAATGGCCTCTATTCCGGTCGACTTCGAGCCTGTATTGACCTGGCGCAATTAGACCCTCGCGCGGCTGTCTGCCATGATCAGGGGTATCAACCACTTGAGAGACGCCCATGGCTATCGACTGGATCTGCAAACACCACAGTGACATTGGCAAGGAACAACTCTATGCCATTCTGCGACTGCGCACCGAAGTCTTCGTGGTCGAACAGAAATGCGCCTACCAGGAAGTCGACGGCCAGGACCTGGAGGGCGATACCTGCCACCTGATGGCCTGGGAAGGTGACAACCTGCTGGCTTACTTGCGTTTGCTGGACCCGCAAGCCCAGGGTGGTGACGTGGTCATTGGCCGGGTACTGATCGCCCCCGAAGCACGCGGCCGCGGCCTGGGCCATGAACTGATGGAGCATGGGCTCAAGTACGCAGAGCATTACTGGCCTGAAGTGCCGGTGTACCTGTCAGCCCAGGCGCACTTGCAGGACTACTATGCGCGCCATGGTTTCAAGGTGGCGGGAGAGGAATACCTGGAAGACGATATCCCGCATATCGGTATGCGTCGCGGCTGAAATTCAGGGCTGCTGCGCAGCCCATCGCTGGCAAGCCAGCTCCCACAGGAGTCACACAGAACCTTGTGGGAGCTGGCTTGCCAGCGATGGGGCCCTCAGGGATAGCCAAGCACCTCACGAACACTGCGCAAATGCTGAATGATCCACTGCTTGTCGATCGCTCCCCAGTCGCGAATCCGGTAGTGCCCGGCATGATTGCGCGCCCCTGCCTGCTGCTCGAACTCACAGACGATATCCAGGTCAGCCAGGGCGGCAATGGTGTCCTGGGCGGTACGCCGGGGCATGCCGGTGGCTTCCATCAAGGCCGGGACAGTGCTGGCGGTCTGGCTGTCGATCAGCCAGGCGACATACAGCCGGCGGTAGAAACTGCTCTTGGTCTTGCTCACTTCCATTGGCAAATCCTCAGGGCCTACAGGCTGGCGGGCAGCTCGCGGTAGGTCAGGTAAACCCGCAGGTCGAATTCCAGTTGATGGTAGCCCGGCTGCATGTATTCGCAGAGCTGGTAGAACGCCTTGTTGTGATCGGACTCTTTCAGGTGCGCCAGCTCGTGTACCACGATCATCTTCAAAAACTGCGGCGCCGCCTCCTTGAACAACGAGGCGATACGGATTTCCTTCTTGGCCTTCAACTTGCCGCCCTGTACCCGCGACACGGCCGTATGCAGCCCGAGCGCGCGATGGGTGAGGTCAAGGCGGTTGTCGAACAGCACCTTGTCGAGGTTCGGCGCGTTGCGCAGGTGCTCCTGCTTGAGCGCCTGGGCATAGGTGTACAGCGCCTTGTCGCTCTGCACCGCGTGCCTGTCCGGATAGCGCTGCTGCAGGTAGTCGCCCAGGCGATTGCTGGCAATCAACTGGCGAACCTGGTCTTGCAGGGCGGGCGGGTAGGCTTGCAGGTACTTGAGTGCGGTCATGGCCAAAACGGTTGACGATAAAACGCCCAGTGTACCGAACTACACCCGCTGCCAGTCAAAAAAGCCCGGAAACGCCCCGGCGTCCCCTGGTGTCATGGGCCGCGCCACCAGAAACCCCTGCACATACTCACAACCGTTGGCCTGCAGCCATTGCGCCTGCTCGCGGGTTTCGACGCCTTCGGCGATGACGCTGATCGCGTACTGTCGGCACAGGTCAATCACACAGCGAACCAGGGCCGCGTCCGCTTGCGACCCGGGCAACCGGGCGACCAGATGGCGGTCGAGCTTGAGGGTGTCGATCGGCAGGTCGCGCAACATGCGCAGCGAGCAATCGCCAGCACCGAAATCGTCGAGGGCGATACGCACGCCCAGCTCACGCAGCTTGTGCAACTGCTTCAAGGCCACATCGTTGTTGACCATCAACGAAGTCTCGGCAACCTCGACCTCAAGCTGCGCCGGGTCAAGGCCCTGGCTGGCAATCACCCGTCCGAGCTCCTCGACCAGGTTGGGCATGGCAAACTGCACGCGGCTGAGGCTGATCCCCAGCACCAGGCCCGGCTCGAAGCATTCCTGCCAGTCACGCCGCTGCGCCACGCCTTGGGCGTAGATCCAGCTGGCCAGGCGCGAAATCAATCGCGCCTCTTCCAGCAAGGGCAGAAACAACCCTGGCGGTACATCGCCGACGCTGGGATGCTGCCAGCGCAATAGCGCCTCGAAGCCGCGCAGACGCCCGTCGGCAAAGGCGACCTGAGGCTGGTAGACCAGGCTGAAATCCTTGTGTTCAATGGCACCGCGCACCGAGTCTTCGAGCATCAGGCGTGAGCGTGCCCTGCCGTTGAGGTCCTGGTCGTAATAGCGGTACTGCTGGCGCCCAGCCTGCTTGGCCGCATACATCGCAGCGTCGGCCGCGCGCAACAGGCCGTCGAGGTTGGCGCCGCAATCGGGGTAGGTGGCAATACCGATGCTCACACCCAGGGTCACTTCCATGCCCTCGATCTGCTGGCAGATCGACATGCGCTCGATCACCCGCTCGGCAAAGCGCGCGGCCTGCTCAGGGTATTCCAGGGCATCGAACAGCGCGGTGAACTCGTCGCCGCCCATGCGCGCGAGGATCGCACTGGCGCCCAGGCAATCCTTGAGCTGTTCGGCCACCCAATGCAGCACCCGGTCGCCGGCCTCATGGCCGAGAAAATCATTGATGCGCTTGAAGCCATCCAGATCCAGGTACATCAGGGCCTGGGTCTTGTCGCTGCGCTCGTTGCGCACCAGGGCGCTTTCGGCAGCCTGATAGAAGCCACGGCGGTTGAGCAGCCCGGTCAGGGGGTCGGTGACCGCCTGGAACTCCAGTTGCTGGTGCAGGTTGCGCACCACCGACATGTCCAGCACCGTGACCACCATGGCGCGCTGGCCATCGGTCAACGGCGAGCACGACAGCGCCACCGGCACCGGCTGGCCACCCGCCGTGCGCAGCAGGGCGTCGTGCAAGCGGAAGATCTGCCGATCCAGGTAGGCCTGGTAGAAAGCCGAATCGCTCCACAACGTCATCCCCGGCGATTGCACGAAATCCAGCAGGTTGGCGCCTTGCAGCACCTCTACCGACGCTTCGAGCAACTGTGAGATGGCCGGATTGGCAAAAGTAATCTCGCCGTTTTCACCCACCACCAGGATGCCTTCGGCGGCATTGTTGAGCACCGATGCATTGAAAGCCCGCGCCGCTTCCAGGTCGCGGCTCAAGCGCTGCAACGAGCGTCGGTTGCGCTGCTGCTCGAGCAAGACCTGAACCTTGGGCTTGAGGATCTGTGGGTCGAAGGGTTTGAACAGGTAGTCCACCGCCCCACTGGCATACCCCTTGAGCACGGCGGCCTGGGACTGCTCGTTGGCCGTGAGGAAGATGATCGGCGTCAGCCGCGTGCGCTGGCTGCCGCGCATCAGGCGCGCAACCTCGAAACCATCCATGCCCGGCATCTGCACATCCAGCAGCACCAGGTCCACTTCATGTTCGAGCAGCGCGCTCAGGGCTTCCATCCCCGAGCTCGCGGTGAGTACTTGCCAATCCTGGCGGGCCAGCAAGGCCCGCATGCTGATCAGATTTTCCGGGTAATCATCAACGACCAGCAGTACTGAGCCGCTATCGTGTGACTGAGGTTGCGCGCAATCCATGCTGCTTCTCTTAGGACACCAATGCCGGACTTCGGCTGAAATCTGTGCGTAACTCTAGACCCGGCTGCCATAAATCTGAAGTCAGCACATTGCCATCATGCATGGAAAGGCCTGTTAGCCGACTAACGGTCTATCCATCCAGGCCATGCGCATTGCTTCCTTGGCGCGCAGGCACAAAAAAACCCGCATCGCTGCGGGTTTTTCTGTTCAGGCTTAGTTGACCTTGGCGGCCAGCTCGCCCTTGGCGTAACGCTGGAACATCGCTTCCAGGGAGATCGGCTTGATCTTCGAAGCGTTACCCGCGGTGCCGAAGGCTTCGTAACGGGCGATGCAGACGTCGCGCATGGCCTTGACGGTTTCGCCGAAGAACTTGCGTGGGTCGAACTCGCTCGGGTTAGTGGCCATCAGGCGACGCATGGCACCCGTGGAGGCCAGGCGCAGGTCGGTGTCGATGTTGACCTTGCGTACGCCGAACTTGATGCCTTCGACGATTTCTTCAACCGGCACGCCGTAGGTTTCCTTGATGTCGCCGCCGTACTGGTTGATGATCGCCAGCCACTCTTGCGGTACCGAGGACGAACCGTGCATCACCAGGTGGGTGTTGGGGATGCGCTTGTGGATTTCCTTGATGCGGTCGATCGCCAGCACGTCGCCGGTAGGCGGCTTGGTGAACTTGTAGGCACCGTGGCTGGTACCGATGGCGATTGCCAGGGCGTCGACCTGGGTCTTCTTGACGAAGTCGGCGGCTTCTTCCGGATCGGTCAACATCTGGCTGTGATCCAGCACGCCTTCGGCGCCGATACCGTCTTCTTCACCGGCCATGCCGGTTTCCAGCGAACCCAGGCAGCCCAGCTCGCCTTCAACCGAAACGCCGCAGGCGTGAGCCATGGCAACGGTTTGCTGAGTAACGCGAACGTTGTAATCGTAGTCGGTTGGGGTCTTGCCGTCTTCACCCAGCGAACCGTCCATCATTACCGAGCTGAAGCCCAGCTGGATCGAGCGCTGGCAGACGTCAGGGCTGGTGCCATGGTCCTGGTGCATGCACACCGGAATGTGCGGGAACTCTTCGATGGCCGCCAGGATCAGGTGGCGCAGGAACGGCGCGCCAGCGTATTTGCGGGCACCGGCCGAGGCCTGGACAATCACCGGGGAGTCGGTCTTGTCGGCAGCTTCCATGATGGCGCGCATCTGCTCGAGGTTGTTGACGTTGAAAGCTGGAACGCCGTAGCCGAATTCAGCGGCGTGGTCCAGCATCTGGCGCATGCTAATGAGTGCCATTGTGTATCTCTCTCCCGACAAGCGTCGTTTTTCGTGCAAGCCTGCCGCAGCGGCGGTTGCTATTCAAGTAGTGTGGGCCTTCGAGCGGCCCGGCCAGTCACGGCGCCTTGCAGCCCCGCCCTATCAAATCATCGGTGGCGACCCAGTACACCAGGCCTTCATCACCCTTGCTGTGGAACGCCAGCACTCCATCGCTGTACAACGCACCCGAGCCACTGGGCTCCGGCTTGAGCCGGTAGACCTGGTCGCCGCCACCAAGACGCACGTCCATATCCTGCTGGCTGCTATCGGCAAAGCGCCAGAGTACTTCAGCCTGGCTGTCACAGACCCAGCGGGTCCAGTTGTCGGTCGGCGCCGGCGCAGGCTTGAGGCTTGCACAACCACCGAGTACTGCCAGGGCCATCAAGGCCACTACCGCTTTCATCCAATATCCTCTAGCAGACCACAAACCGGCCGGTAGGTTGCCCTGAACCGATCAAGGGCACCCCGGGGCCCGGTGCTGATGTTCGTCGTCGTATTTCTCCAGGCCATCCGGGCCCAGCCTTTTGTTGATCACCGGTACCGTCTCGGCCTGCCATTCAGACTGATAACAGCCACCTTTCGGCGCGCCGGGCTTTGGCGTCGCCTGCTCCGGGTTACTGGAGCAAGCGCCGAGCAGCCCGGCCAGGATAATCACAGGCAATTGCTTGACCATCGGGTCGCTCCCTTTGCCAGGCCGAATGGATCAGGCCTTGGCCCGCTGTTCCAGCATTTCAACGGCCGGCAGCACTTTACCTTCTACGAACTCGAGGAATGCACCGCCACCGGTAGAAATGTAGGAGATTTGCTCGGCTACGCCATATTTGTCGATGGCTGCCAGGGTATCGCCACCACCGGCGATGGAGAACGCAGTGCTGTCGGCGATGGCCTGGGCCAGCACCTTGGTGCCGTTGCCGAACTGGTCGAATTCAAACACGCCAACCGGGCCGTTCCACAGGATGGTCTTCGACGACTTCAGCAGCTCGGCGAAGTTGGCTGCGGTTTGCGGGCCAATGTCCAGGATCATGTCGTCTTCGGCAACGTCGGCAACCAGCTTGACGGTCGCTTCAGCGCTTTCAGCGAATTCCTTGGCCACGACTACGTCCACCGGCAGCGGCACGTTGACCTTGGCGGCAATGGCCTTGGCAGTGTCGATCAGGTCTGGCTCGTACAGCGACTTGCCAACCGGGTGACCGGCAGCGGCCAGGAAGGTGTTGGCGATGCCGCCGCCGACGATCAGCAGGTCGCAGATCTGGCTCAGGCTGTTGAGCACGTCCAGCTTGGTCGAGACCTTGGAGCCGGCAACGATGGCCGCCATCGGCTTGGCCGGGGCTTTCAGGGCCTTGCCCAGGGCATCCAGTTCGGCGGCCAGCAGCGGGCCAGCAGCAGCCACCTTGGCGAACTTGGCGACACCGTGAGTCGAGCCTTCAGCGCGGTGAGCGGTACCGAAGGCATCCATCACGAACACGTCGCACAGGGCGGCGTACTTCTGCGCCAGCTCGTCGGCGTTCTTCTTCTCGCCCTTGTTGAAGCGCACGTTCTCGAACAGGACGATATCACCGGCCTTGATTTCGACACCGTCGAGGTAGTCGGCAACCAGCGGCACGTCGCGGCCCAGGGCCTTGCTCAGGTACTCGGCGACCGGCTTGAGGCTGTTCTCGGCGGAGAATTCGCCTTCGCTCGGGCGGCCCAGGTGCGAGCAGACCATCACGGCCGCGCCCTTTTCCAGGGCCAGCTTGATGGTCGGCAGCGAAGCGAGGATGCGCGCATCGCTGGCAACCACACCGTCCTTCACAGGCACGTTGAGGTCTTCGCGGATCAGTACGCGCTTACCTTGCAGATCGAGGTCGGTCATCTTCAACACGGTCATGAATGCAGTCCTTCAGGGCTGTTTACAAGTGGAGCGGGTTTGATTGACGACGTGCAGAAAGTGATCGGCAACGTCGAGCATACGGTTGGCAAAACCCCATTCGTTGTCGAACCAGGCCAGCAGGTTGACCAGCCGGGGGCCGGAAACGCGGGTCTGGCTGGCATCGACAATCGCCGAATGCGGGTCATGGTTGAAATCACAGCTGGCGTGCGGCAGTTCAGTGTAGGCCAGCAGACCTCGCAGCGGGCCGCTCAGGGCGGCTTCGCGCAGCACCCGGTTGACCTCGGCCGCAGTGGTGTCGCGGGCGGTCTGCAGGGTGATGTCCAGGCACGACACGTTAACGGTCGGCACGCGTACGGCTTTGGCCTGAATTCGCCCGGCAAGTTCCGGCAGCAGCCGTTCGATGCCGCGGGCCAGGCCCGTGGACACCGGGATCACCGACTGGAACGCCGAACGGGTACGGCGCAGGTCTTCGTGGTGATAGGCGTCGATGACCGGCTGGTCGTTCATCGCCGAGTGGATGGTGGTGATCGACACGTACTCCAGGCCAAAGGCCTGGTCCAGCACGCGCAGCAGCGGCACGCCGCAGTTGGTGGTGCAGGAGGCGTTGGAGACCAGCCTCTCGGTGCCATCCAGGCAATCCTGGTTGATCCCGTAGACCACTGTGGCGTCGACATCTGCCTCACTGGCCATGGGTTGGGAGAACAGCACCCGCGGCGCACCGGCGTCGAGAAAACGCTGGGCATCGGCGCGGGTGTTGTAGGCACCGGAACACTCCAGCACCAGATCGACGTCGAGCGCCGCCCAGTCGACCCCTTCCGGGGTGGCACTGCGCAATACTTTCACGCAGTCGCCATTGATATGCAGACAATCGCCGTCGACCTTCACCTCACCGGGGAAACGCCCGTGGGTGGAGTCGAAGCGTGTCAGGTATTCGATACTGGCCTGGTCGGCCAGGTCATTCAGTGCAACGATCTCGAAGCCCGCCTTCGCCCCCCGCTCAAAGAGTGCGCGCAAGACGCAACGACCAATACGGCCGTAGCCGTTGAGTGCAACTTTGTAAGGACGCGTTTGGGGCATGGGATGCTCACGGAACAGAAGCGTTATCTGCAACCTGCGGGAATCGAGTTGACTTCAATCGCTGGCAAGCCAGCTCCCACAGGGATCACCGCAGCCCCTGTGGGAGCTGGCTTGCCAGCGATGAAGCCGACGCCAGTCCCACAGGGAAACGGGATCAGTCTTCCAGCAGCTCTTCAGCAGTACCCAGGATGTTTTCCAGGGTGAAACCGAACTCTTCGAACAAGGCCGACGCAGGTGCCGACTCGCCGTAGGTGGTCATGCCGATGACGCGGCCTTCGAGGCCGACGTACTTGTACCAGAAGTCGGCATGGGCCGCTTCGATGGCGATACGCGCGCCGACTTCCAGCGGCAGCACCGACTGCTTGTAGCCAGCCTCCTGGGCATCGAACACGCTGGTCGACGGCATGGACACCACGCGTACCTTGCGGCCTTGCTCGGTCAGCTTGTCGAAGGCCTGAACCGCCAGGCCGACTTCGGAACCGGTGGCGATCAGGATCAGCTCAGGCTCGCCTGCGCAGTCTTTGAGGACGTAGCCACCGCGGCTGATGTTGGCGATCTGCTCGGCATCACGCTCCTGGTGCTGCAGGTTCTGACGCGAGAAGATCAGCGCCGACGGGCCGTCTTTACGCTCCAGGGCGAACTTCCAGGATACCGCCGACTCGACGGCATCGGCTGGGCGCCAGGTGTCCAGGTTCGGCGTGCTGCGCAGGCTGGTCAGTTGCTCGATCGGCTGGTGGGTCGGACCGTCTTCGCCCAGACCGATGGAGTCGTGGGTGTAGACGTGGATGACCCGCTGCTTCATCAGCGCCGACATGCGCACTGCGTTGCGGGCATATTCCATGAACATCAGGAAGGTGGCGCCGTAAGGCACCAGACCGCCGTGCAGGGCAACACCGTTCATGATTGCGGTCATGCCGAACTCGCGCACGCCGTAGAACATGTAGTTGCCGCTGGCGTCTTCGGCGCTGACGCCTTTGCAGCCTTTCCACAGGGTCAGGTTGGAACCGGCCAGGTCAGCCGAACCGCCGAGCAGTTCAGGCAGCAGCGGGCCAAAGGCGTTCAGGGCGTTCTGGCTGGCTTTACGGCTGGCAATGGTTTCGCCCTTGGCCGCGACTTCAGCGATGTAGGCCGCTGCTTTCTCGGCAAAATCAGCCGGCAGGTCACCGCTCAGGCGACGCACCAGTTCGTTGGCAAGCTCAGGGTGAGCCGCGGAGTAGGCCGCGAAACGCTGGTCCCACTCGGCTTCAACGGCCTTGCCGGCCTCCTTGGCGTCCCACTCGGCGTAGATGTCAGCCGGGATTTCGAACGGGCCGTGGTTCCAGTTCAGCGCTTTGCGCGCCAGGGCGATTTCGTCGTTGCCCAGCGGAGCACCGTGGCAATCTTCCTTGCCCTGCTTGTTCGGCGAACCGAAACCGATGATGGTCTTGCAGCAGATCAGGGTCGGCTGCTCGCTCTTGCGCGCGGTATCGATGGCGGTGCGGATCTCGTCGGCGTCATGGCCGTCGACATTGCGGATCACCTGCCAGTTGTAGGCTTCGAAACGCTTCGGGGTGTCATCGGTGAACCAGCCTTCGACTTCACCGTCGATGGAGATACCGTTGTCATCGTAGAAGGCGATCAGCTTGCCCAGGCCCAGGGTACCGGCCAGGGAAGCGACTTCGTGGGAAATGCCTTCCATCATGCAACCATCACCCAGGAACACATAGGTGTGGTGGTCGACGATGTTGTGGTTCTTGCGGTTGAACTGGCCAGCCAGGACTTTTTCAGCCAGGGCGAAACCAACGGCGTTGGCCAGGCCCTGACCCAGTGGCCCGGTGGTTGTCTCGACGCCCGGGGTGTAACCGAGCTCCGGGTGGCCCGGGGTACGGCTGTGCAACTGACGGAAGCTCTTCAGGTCGTCGATCGACAGGTCGTAGCCGGTCAGGTGCAGCAGCGAATAGATCAGCATCGAACCGTGGCCGTTGGACAGCACGAAGCGGTCACGGTCAGCGAAGCTCGGGTTGGTCGGGTTGTGCTTCAGATAATCACGCCAAAGAACCTCGGCGATATCCGCCATGCCCATAGGGGCACCGGGGTGGCCGCTGTTGGCCTTTTGCACGGCATCCATGCTGAGGGCACGAATGGCGTTGGCACGCTCACGACGGCTGGGCATCGCTTATCTCCTGGGTGTTGAATTAGTTACGAAACGAAAAAAGGCGGCCATTTTCGCCCAGGCACGTACCCGGGGGCAATGACGGATGGTCGATGCAGCATGATTTTCCTGTGAATGAGAGAAGAATCAGGCGTTAACCCGGGCAAACAGCCGGATCGGTCGCACAGCCTGCGACGAATTGCCCCGCCTATCGCGCAATATCAAAACTTTTTGATATTGGCCTTGCGACGTTATCGTTGCCTGACTAGACTGCCGCTCCATGAACCTACCCGTGCCGTCGATCCGCCAAGAGCAAAGCGATGCGCTGGCTGCCCTGTGCAAAGCCGGCGGCGACCCGCTGCGCCTGAACGTATTGCGCGCACTGGCCAGCGATTCGTTCGGCGTGCTGGAACTGGCGCAGATCTTCGCCATTGGCCAGTCGGGCATGAGCCACCACCTCAAGGTGCTGGCCCAGGCCGGATTGGTGGCGACCCGCCGCGAAGGCAATGCGATCTTCTACCGCCGCGCCCTGCCCGACGGCCTCAGCCTCGGCGGCAAGCTGCATGCGGCATTGCTTGAGGAGGTCGACGGGCTGACCCTGGCCGATGATGTCCAGGCCCGTATCGCTCAGGTGCAACAACGTCGGGCGGCCACCAGCCAGGACTTTTTCCTGCGAGTCGAAGAGAAGTTTCGCGCACAGCAGGACTTGATTGCCGGCTTGCCGCAGTACCGCGAAAGCCTGTTGGCCTTGCTCGACAAACTCAGTTTTGAAGCCGGCGCCAATGCCCTTGAAGTGGGCCCCGGCGATGGCGAATTTCTTCCCGAGCTGGCCCGGCGCTTTACCCGGGTCACCGCCCTGGACAACAGCCCGACCATGCTCGACCTGGCCCGCCGGGTCTGCGAGCGCGAAGGTCTGGCTAATGTGAACCTGCAGTTGGCCGATGCACTCAGTGCAACGGATGTGGAAGCCGACTGCGTAGTGCTGAACATGGTCCTGCACCATTTCAGCGCCCCGGCCGAAGCCCTGCGGCAGTTGGCCAACCGTGTGAAACCAGGCGGCAGCCTGTTGGTAACAGAGTTGTGCAGCCACGACCAGAGCTGGGCCAGAGAGGCCTGTGGCGATATCTGGCTGGGCTTCGAGCAGGACGACCTGGCCCGTTGGGCCAGCGCTGCGGGACTGGCTCCCGGGGACAGCCTCTATGTGGGCTTACGTAATGGTTTCCAGATTCAGGTCCGCCATTTTCAGCGACCGGCTGGCGACATCACCATCGGTAAATTTTAGGAACCCGTCGAGATGAGCGAATACTCCCTTTTCACCTCCGAGTCCGTGTCTGAAGGGCATCCGGACAAAATCGCCGACCAGATTTCGGATGCGGTGCTGGACGCCATCATCACCCAGGACAAGTTCGCCCGCGTGGCCTGCGAAACCCTGGTGAAAACCGGCGTAGCGATCATCGCTGGCGAAGTCACCACCTCGGCCTGGGTCGATCTGGAAGACATCGTTCGTAAAGTGATCGTCGACATCGGTTACAACAGTTCCGACGTCGGCTTTGACGGCGCGACCTGCGCGGTCATGAACATCATCGGCAAGCAGTCGGTAGACATCGCCCAGGGCGTTGACCGCAGCAAGCCTGAAGACCAGGGCGCCGGCGATCAGGGCCTGATGTTCGGTTACGCCAGCAACGAGACCGACGTGCTGATGCCAGCACCGATCTGCTTCTCGCACCGCCTGGTCGAGCGCCAGGCCGAAGCGCGCAAGTCCGGCCTGCTGCCGTGGCTGCGCCCGGATGCCAAGTCGCAGGTTACCTGCCGTTACGAAGGCGGCAAGGTAGTCGGTATCGATGCCGTGGTGCTGTCGACCCAGCACAACCCTGAAGTGTCGCAAAAAGACCTGCAGGAAGCGGTGATGGAGCTGATCGTCAAGCACACCCTGCCGGCTGAACTGCTGCACAAGGACACTCAGTTCCACATCAACCCGACCGGCCAGTTCATCATCGGTGGCCCGGTAGGCGACTGCGGCCTGACCGGCCGCAAGATCATCGTCGACAGCTACGGCGGCATGGCCCGTCACGGTGGTGGCGCGTTCTCCGGCAAGGACCCGTCCAAGGTTGACCGTTCTGCCGCCTATGCCGGTCGCTACGTGGCCAAGAACATCGTCGCCGCCGGCCTGGCCGAGCGTTGCGAGATCCAGGTTTCCTACGCCATCGGCGTCGCTCAGCCGACTTCGATCTCGCTGAACACCTTCGGTACCGGCAAGATCTCCGACGACAAGATCGTCCAGTTGGTTCGCGAGTGCTTCGACCTGCGTCCGTACGCAATCACCACCATGCTCGACCTGCTGCACCCGATGTACCAGGAGACTGCTGCCTACGGTCACTTCGGCCGTATCCCGCAACAGAAGACCGTCGGCGACGACACCTTCACCACCTTCACCTGGGAACGCACCGACCGCGTCGACGCCCTGCGCGCCGCTGCCGGTCTGTAAAAGCTGAAGTTGTAAAAAAAGCCCCAGCCGGTCACTCGGCTGGGGCTTTTTTGTAGGAGCGGGCTTGCCCCGCGATGAAGTACGCAACATGACCTGACAGTTGAGGACTGCTAACGCCACCAAACTTTTCTAGGCTATGCATTCCATCACGAGCAAGGATGCTCGCCATGCTGCACAAGTCCCTGTTGTCCCTTCTGCTCTTCTTTTGGCTGCTCCCGGCACACGCGCAGACCTGCCCCGCCTGGACGCCCGTTCAGGCCCGGGCAGAAGTCCGCCAGCTCCAGCAAACCCTTGCCGACTGGGACGACCACTATCATCGCCAGGGGGTCTCGCTGGTCGCTGACGAACTTTATGACCAGAGCCGTACCCGCCTGACGCATCTGCAAAGCTGCTTCCCCTCGCCGACAAAGTCGCAGGGCAACCCGCTGAAAAACGCCGTCGGCCCTCTGCGCCACCCGATTCCCCATACCGGCCTGGGCAAGCTGGCCGACGATGCCGCAGTCAAAGCCTGGCTGCATGACAAGCAAGACCTGTGGATTCAACCCAAGGTCGACGGCGTGGCCGCCACCCTGGTCTATCGCGGCGGCAAGCTGGTGCAACTGATCAGCCGTGGCGATGGCGTCCATGGCCATGACTGGAGCCGGCACATACCGGCTCTGGGCACACTCAACCAGCAGCTACCCGAGCCCCTCGACCTGGTGCTCCAGGGCGAACTGTTCTGGCGCCTGGACGGCCACGTGCAAGCCAACGCCGGCAGCCTCAACGCCCGCGGCAATGTCGCCGGCCTGCTCGCGCGCAAACGCATCAGTGCCGAACAGGGCGCTGTGGTCGGATTGTTTGTCTGGGCCTGGCCGCTGGGGCCGGCCGACCAGCGCGAGCGGCTCAAGGGCTTGAGTGCATTGGGCTTCGAATACAGCGAGCGGTACAGCGAACCCTTGAGCACCTTTGCCGATGCAGCCAGATGGCGTGAGCATTGGTACCGCAGCCCACTACCCTTCGCCAGCGACGGCGTTGTGCTGCGTCAGGGCAAGCGCCCGGACGGCACCCGCTGGCAAGCACGCGACCCATACTGGATAACGGCCTGGAAGTACCCCTTTGCCCAGGCCCTGGCCGAAGTCCGTGGCGTGCAGTTCACTATCGGTCGCACCGGGCGCATCACCCCGGTGCTGCAAATCGAGCCGGTGCAACTGGATGACCGGCAGATCCGCCAGGTCAGCCTCGGTTCCTTTCAGCGCTGGCAGCAGCTGGACATCCGCCCCGGCGACCAGGTTGCCATCAGCCTGGCCGGGCTGACCATCCCGCGCCTGGATGAGGTAGTACTGCGCAGTGTTCAGCGCATGGACCTCGCGGTTCCGGACCCTGCCCGGTACCACCCGCTCAGTTGCTGGCAACCTAGCGATGGCTGCCGCCGCCAGTTCATCGCCCGCCTCAACTGGCTCAGCGGCAAGCAAGGCCTGAACATGCCGCGACTGGGACCGGGCACCTGGGAAAAACTGATCGACAGTGGTCATGTGCGAGGCCTGGGCGACTGGCTGGACCTGCAGGACGAAGACTTGCAGTCGGTACCTGGACTTGGCGAAAGCAGCCGCCAGCACTTGCTGCATGCCTTCGACCAGGCCCGCCAGCAACCCTTTGCGCGCTGGCTCAGCGCTTTGGGCGTACCGGCCGCAATCCCGTTAAAGCCAACGCTCACCTGGGCAGATCTGCTCCAGCGCGATGCCGAGCAGTGGTTGGCAGAACCAGGCATAGGCCCGGGTCGCAGTGCGCAGCTATTGGCTTTTTTCCGCTCCCCGGAGGTGCAAATAGTGGCCGAACAATTGCGCAGACACACAATCGAGGGTTTCTAATTTTCCCGGATCAAGGCAGCATCAAGGATTCTGCCAAGCCCGCGACAACGGAGCCCCCAATGAAACTGCTTTCCCCGCTTGCCCTGTTCACCGCCTGTTCACTCCTGGCCACGCCCCTGCTGGCTGCCGAACAACAGCCAGGCCTGACCGGTTGCGCAGCCAAGAAGCAAGCCATCAGCGAGCAGATCGAACAGGCTCGCGCCCATGGCAACAGCGATCAGCAAGCCGGTCTGGAAAAGGCGCTGAGCGAAGTGAATGAGCACTGCACCGACGCCGGCCTGCGCAAGGAGCGCGAGCAGAAAGTCCTCGACGCCCGCCACGAAGTGAACCAGCGTACCAAGGACCTGGACAAGGCCATGAAGAAAGGCGATGCCGAGAAGATCAACAAGCGCAAGGACAAGCTGGCCGAGTCCAAGCAGGAGCTGCAGCACGCCCTGGATGAGTTGGAGAAGTAACAGCAGGCGGGAACATTGGGGCTGCTACGCAGCCCATCGTCGGCAAAGCCAACTCCCACAATGTGACTTGCCGTGCACCCTGTGGGAGCTGGCGTTGCCAGCGATGGGGCGCCCCGCGCCCCTTGATCACTCAGTGATTTCGAAACTCGGTATGACAGGCTTTGCACGCCGCCTCGACCTTGTTCATCGGCTCGGTCAGCTGCGCGGCCTTGAGCGGCTGGGCACGGGTCACCGCCACCAGTTCGGCGGTGGTGGCTTCCATCTGCCGTGCCAGGTCCTGGAAGCGCGCCTGCTTCTCCCAGACATCGGTGCGGGCGCTGGTATCATCCTCTTCGCGAACCTGCGGGAAGTGCTTCCACGGTTCACGGGACAGGTTATCGAGCTTGACCGCGCCATCGGCGAACTTCTGCCCGTCGAACGCCAGGCGCCCGCGCAGCATGCCGCCCAGGTCTTCGCTGGTCTTGAGCATCTGTTTGAAGATCGTCTTGCGCTGGCCCAATGGCGAGTTGGGATCGACCCCGCCACAGGCACTCAGGGTCAAACACGCCAGCAGTACCACAGAAAGTCGCTTGAGCATCTTGATCACTTCGGCTCACGGAAAAAGGCGGCCAGTATCCTCGCCTCACCGGCAAAGACCAATACCCTTATTAAAACTACGGTTTGCAAAATACGCTGGAAGCCCCGCAAACCGCCGAGGAACCTCGTTGATGAAACTTCCTTTGCGCCACCTTGGCTGGACCCTGTCAGTGCTGGCCCTGCTGGCCGGCTGCAACGGCAGCGCGCCGGAAAAACCAAAGCCACACCCGCTGGCCACCTATGTCGGCGCTACCTGGAAAGACCTGCCACAGGTCAGCGATAGCGACCTGGTAGCCGGCTTCGAATCCTGGCGCAGTGCCTGCGAGCGACTCAAGCGCGATGCAGTCTGGGCCAACACCTGCACGGCAGCGGCAGCCGTTCCTTCAAGCCCGGCTGAAGTACGCAGTTTTCTCCAGGCGCAGCTGGACGTCTACAGCATGCGTTCGGCCGAAAACAACGCCAATGGCCTGATCACTGGCTACTACGAGCCGGTCTACCCCGGCAGCCTGGCCCAGACCGACAGCGCCAATGTGCCCATCTATGGCGTACCGGACGACATGATCGTTGTAGCCCTGGACAGCGTCTATCCCGAGCTCAAGGGCAAGCGCCTGCGCGGCCGCCTTGAAGGCCGGGTGCTCAAACCCTATGACACCGCAGAAACCATCAATGCCCAGGGCGCCAAGGCACCGGTGCTGGCCTGGTTGACCGACCCGATGGACCTGCAGTTCCTGCAGATCCAGGGTTCGGGCCGCATTCAACTGGAAGACGGCCGCCAGCTGCGCATCGGTTACGCCGACCAGAACGGCCACCCCTATCGCCCGATCGGCCGCTGGCTGGTGGAACAGGGGCAGTTGAAAAAAGAAGAAGTGACCATGGGCAGCATCCATGCCTGGGCACAGAGCAACCCTACGCGGGTACCGGAGCTGTTGGCGAGCAATCCCAGCTACGTATTCTTCAGCACTCGCCCGGACAGCAACGAAGGCCCACGAGGCTCGCTCAACGTGCCGCTGACCGCAGGTTACAGTGTAGCCATCGATCGCAAGGTGATTCCGCTGGGGAGTCTGCTGTGGCTGTCCACCACCCGCCCTGACGGGGCCCCGGTAGTGCGCCCGGTCGCCGCCCAGGACACCGGCGGGGCGATCACCGGAGAGGTGCGCGCCGATCTGTTCTGGGGCACCGGCAGTGAAGCTGGCAAGCTGGCCGGTGACATGAAGCAGCAGGGTCAAATTTGGCTGTTGTGGCCCAAGGGCACAGCCCTGCCGGCCGTGCCCCAGGTGCCATGATACGGTTCAGATCGAGACGAAGAAGAACGACGCGATCAGGCCCAGGCCAACGAACCACACCAGCGAACGCAGGGCGGCCCAGTCGGCCAGGTAGCAGATGATGTAGAGCAGGCGGCTGGTGATGTAGAGCACCGCCAGCACGTCCTGGGTCACCTGCTCGGCATTGCCGACGATGTCGGCGATGATCACTGCTGCGGCGAACGCCGGGAAAGCTTCGAAACTGTTCAATTGCGCCGCGTGGGCCCGACGCGGAAAGCCTTCGAGCTTGTCGAGGAAAGCCCGCGGGTCGTGGTTCTGGCGCAGGTTGAAGCGCCCGCTGCCAACCTTGGCGATGCTGGTACACACAATGGGCAGGAACAACGCAATCAGTACACACCAGAAGGCAACGGTCATGGCCAGGTCCTTGTCAGTAGAATTATCAGAGTTTCATGATCAGCATGCCGATCAGCACCAGCGCACAGGCTAAGAGCCTCGGCCCGCCAAAAGGTTCTTTGAGGTAGCGCATGCCGAACAGCACTACCAGGATTACGCTGACCTCGCGCAGCGCCGCGGCCTCGGCCACCGAGCCCAACTGCATGGCCCAGAGCACCAGGGCGTAGCTGAACAACACGCAAAAACCCACCGCCAGCCCCAACCGCCACTGCAGACGCCAGAACAGCATGAACGGCGCGCGTCGGGCCACCCCTGCCAGCAGCGGAAACGGCCAGGCACTGACCAGGGTCAGCCATACAAGATAGTCCAGCGGCTGCGACCACAGGCGGATTGCCTGACCGTCGAGCCAGGTGTAGCAACCGATGCACAGGCCAATCAGTGCCACCACCGGCAGCATCGACCAGGGCAATCGGTCACCGCCGCCGCCCTGCCAGAGCAGACACACCATGCCACAGGGGATCAGCAGGATGCCGATAATCTGCTGGCTGCTCAGGGATTCGCCGGCAAACGTCAGGGTCAGCGCCAGCACCACCAGCGGCGACAAGCCGCGCATCAGCGGGTAGACCAGCCCCAGGTCGCCGACCCGATAGGCTTGAATCAGCAGAAAACGATAGAAGAGTTCAAACAGCGCCGACGCCAGCATCCACGGCCAGACTTCATCCGGCGGCACCTGGACGAACGCCACCATGGCAACGGCAAACACCAGCGCCACCACGTCCATGCTGGCAATCACCAGCAGGCGTTCGCCGCTGAATTTGATCAGGGTGTTCCAGGTCGCGTGCAGCAGCGCGGCGACCAGTACCAGTGAAGTGGCGAGCACGCAAAGGTCCTTGGCAAGACAGGAGAGGTCATCAATGGCCAGCCGCTATATAACCACTTCGGCGCCGGGTGCTGGAAACGAAATCGGCTGAACGCGGTCAACGCATCCAGTCAAAAGTGTGTCCCGAAGCCCTCGGCAGGTCATCAAAGAAATGCCCGAGGTTATCGGGTGTCGACTTGGAAGCCACTACAGGACCTAGGATGCTTGAGCTCGTTGCTGCGTTTATCTGTTTGACCACCCTCCTCACCTATGTAAATTACCGCTTTATCGGCCTGCCCCCGACCATCGGCGTGATGGTGACCGCATTGCTGTTCTCGCTGCTGCTGCAAGGCCTGAGCGTGATCGGTTACCCCGGCCTGGAAGAACGCGTGCAGGGCCTGATGAACCAGATCGATTTCAACGATCTGCTGATGCACTGGATGCTGTCGTTCCTGCTGTTCGCTGGCGCCTTGCATGTAAACCTTGCCGACCTGCGCAGCTATCGCTGGCCGATTGGCCTGCTGGCGACCGTCGGCGTGTTGATCGCCACTGTGGTCATCGGTTTTCTCGCCCACTGGATTTTCGCCCTGTTCGGCTGGCACGTGAGCCTGCTCTACTGCCTGCTGTTCGGTGCCCTGATCTCGCCGACCGACCCGATTGCGGTACTCGGCGCGCTACGTACTGCCAATGCTTCCAAGCCACTGAAGACCACCATCGTCGGTGAGTCGCTGTTCAACGACGGTACCGCCGTTGTGGTGTTCACCGTGCTGCTGGGCATCGCCCAACTCGGCGAAACACCAACGGTGGCTGACACCGCGATCCTGTTCGCCCGCGAAGCCATTGGCGGCATCGTGTTCGGCGGCCTGGTGGGCTACATCACCTACCGCATGATCAAGAGCATCGAGCAGTACCAGGTCGAGGTCATGCTGACCCTGGCACTGGTCATCGGCGGTTCGGCCATGGCCTACGAGCTGCACGTTTCGGCGCCGATCGCCATGGTGGTCGCCGGCCTGATCATCGGCAACCTTGGCCGCAACCTGGCAATGAACGACATGACCCGTCGTTACATGGACGGTTTCTGGGAACTGATCGACGACATGCTCAACGCCCTGCTGTTCGCCCTGATCGGCCTGGAGCTGCTACTGCTGCCGTTCTCGTGGATGCACCTGGCGGCCGCCGGCGTGCTGGCGGTGGCGATCCTGTTGTCGCGCCTGCTGACCGTGGCCCCGGCCATCGTCATGCTGCGCCGCTGGCGCCCGGTGCCGCGTGGCACCGTGCGGGTCCTGACCTGGGGTGGCTTGCGCGGTGGCGTGTCGGTGGCCCTGGCCCTGTCGCTGCCAACCGGTACCGAGCGCGACCTGTTGCTGAGCATTACCTACATCGTGGTGCTGTCGTCGATCCTGTTGCAGGGCCTGACGATCGGGCGGGTGGTGCGTGGGGTTACCGAGCAGCCTTGAGGCCGCTATCGCTGGCAAGCCAGCTCCCACATATCCTGGCCCTTGTGGGAGCGGCGGTGCGGCGACCCGACTTGACCCGCGATGCTGTTGTTACTCTACCGCGGTATCGAACTGATCCTTGATGTACTTGATCTCGGTGCGCCCGTGCGGCGCCGGCAAGCCGTCTTCACCCAGGTTGACGAAGACCATGCGGTCGACCGTGAGGATGCTCTTGCGGGTGATCTTGTTGCGCACTTCGCACTTGAGGGTGACCGAGGTGCGGCCGAACTCGGTGGCGGTGATGCCCAGCTCGATGATGTCGCCCTGGCGCGAGGCGCTGACGAAGTTGATCTCGGAGATGTACTTGGTCACCACGCGCTGGTTGCCCAGCTGCACGATCGCGTAGATCGCCGCCTCTTCGTCGATCCAGCGCAGCAGGCTGCCGCCGAACAGGGTGCCATTAGGGTTGAGGTCTTCGGGCTTGACCCATTTGCGGGTGTGGAAATTCATCTGTACTCCTGACCTGCATAGCCTCTGAAAGTCGGGCAGCGAAGGGCAACACAGCCCTCCGGCCCTCGCTCTACATGGTAGTCCCATTCGGGTGGAATCGACCAATACGACCATTGGTCAGTAGCCATGGAAATTCCACTGGTTGCCCTTTGACACCCCGTTTGATGCGTCTAGCCTGAGCATGTGATCCGCAGATCACTCCAGGTAGTCGGACAACCGGAACTTGGCATACGGCGCGGCAGAACCGGCATCGCAGGCAGCGAAGCTCCGGGCAGTGCCAGTGGAGAGCAACTGAGGCTCACCATTGACCTACTCGAACAGTGAAAAGGAATCCACTCATGTCCAGAGTCATCGACGTCAGCATCAATTTCGACACCGAAACCATCCTCAAGAAATTCCCCAATCCGAGCAAGGACCCGAACAAGCCCACGTTCATCCCGCCGGAACATATCTACATGGTTACCTACCAGGACAACGTCATCGCCGGCCAGGCCGGTGGCGAGTTGCACCTTAAGGGCCGTGTGGGTGACGTTATCCGCTGGCGTGAAACGAGCATTTCGTTTGGTTTCGAGCAGTCGGTGATCCTTTATGGGTTCGTTTCCACCGACCCGAATCACCAACTGCTGGAAGACCCTCGCGCACTGAAGGCCAAAGTGCAAACGGCCGTGCCTAACGCCAACAACAAGACCGTGCCGACATGCCAGGTCAACGACAACTACTACTGGCGCGGCGACCTGCTCGCGCAAGGCCAGGTCACTTACCACTTCAAGTTCATGATCGTCGATCGTGATTGCAAGTGCTGTGGCTACTTCGAATGGGATCCGTTCATCACCATCACCAACTGATCCAGGGCAAGCGCCGCCGGCCAGCCGGCGGCGCACATCAAAGTCCGCCCCAATTGGTGCTCATGGAAGGAGCTCATCATGACCACGGAGAAACCCGAACACGTTTTGCTGATCGTCGATGCCAAGGGCCTGCTTGCCGATCTCGACCCGCTACCCACTGACCCCGACTCGCCCGCCGATCTCGATCCCCGCCACCTCTGCATCCTGCACTCCCGCCCGGAAACGGATGCCCCCTTGCTTGTCGAGTCGCCGCGACTGACCGTCGAGGCCGGGAAAACGCTGCTGCTGCGCGTGGTCCCGGTGGCGCTGCTCGGCGAGGAAATACTCTTCAGCCACAGCCCTGCCAGCGTGCCGCCGCTGGCTATCGAGCTGACCGAACAGCGCAGCCTGCGCCTGGCACTTCCCGAAGCCTCTGCCCCTCTGCAACCGTCGAGCCGCGAGGTCGACGATTACCACTGGCAACTGCGCAGCGACCAGCCTGGCGAATTCAAACTCACCTGGCAGGTCGCGGTACTGGCCCAGGACTGCGAGCCACTGGCCCACCTGAGCCTGCACCTGGACCTGGTGGTGACGGAGCCGACAGACTGAGTCTTTGATTTGTCTTTATCGCTTGGGAAGCTCGAAAAGCCCGGCTATAATCGCCCGGCATTATTCGACGGTGGCCGCATTGGCCACCGTTCCCGCCACCTGTCCGAGGGGCGCTGCAGCAGGTTAAACCTGTCAGGCTCGGATGGGGCGTTGTCCGCAAGGCCTGCCTGCGGACACTAAACGCACAACGGCGCCCATTCGCACACTACGAATGGAGGCTCTCAATGAGCGCTGTAAACACGCCTGCTGGTTTTACCGATTACAAAGTCGCCGATATCTCCCTGGCCGCCTGGGGCCGTCGCGAGACCATCATTGCTGAATCGGAAATGCCTGCGCTGATGGGCCTGCGCCGCAAGTACCTGGAAGAGCAACCGCTCAAGGGTGCGAAAATTCTCGGCTGCATCCACATGACCATCCAGACTGCCGTGCTGATCGAAACCCTGGTTGCCCTGGGTGCCGAAGTGCGCTGGTCGTCCTGCAACATCTTCTCGACTCAAGACCAGGCCGCTGCCTCCATCGCCGCTGCCGGCATCCCTGTCTTCGCCTGGAAAGGCGAAACCGAAGAAGAGTACGAGTGGTGCCTGGAGCAGACCATCCTCAAGGATGGCCAGCCATGGGACGCCAACATGATCCTCGACGACGGCGGCGACCTCACCGAGCTGCTGCACAAGAAGTACCCGGCTGTTCTGGATCGCGTCCATGGCGTCACCGAAGAGACCACCACCGGCGTGCACCGCCTGCTCGACATGCTGGCCAAGGGCGAGCTGAAAGTCCCGGCGATCAACGTCAACGACTCGGTCACCAAGAGCAAGAACGACAACAAATACGGCTGCCGTCACAGCCTCAACGACGCCATCAAGCGCGGCACCGACCACCTGCTGTCGGGCAAGCAGGCGCTGGTCATCGGTTACGGTGACGTGGGCAAGGGCTCGGCCCAGTCGCTGCGTCAGGAAGGCATGATCGTCAAGGTTTCGGAAGTCGACCCGATCTGCGCCATGCAAGCCTGCATGGACGGTTTCGAGCTGGTCTCGCCGTTCATCGACGGTATCAACAACGGTACCGAAGCGAGCATCGACAAGGCCCTGCTGGGCAAGATCGACCTGATCGTGACCACCACCGGTAACGTCAACGTCTGCGACGCCAATATGCTCAAGGCCCTGAAGAAGCGCGCCGTGGTCTGCAACATCGGCCACTTCGACAATGAAATCGACACCGCTTTCATGCGCAAGAACTGGGCCTGGGAAGAAGTCAAACCACAGGTACACAAGATTCACCGTACCGGCCATGGCGACTTCGACCCACAGAACGACGACTACCTGATCCTGCTGGCCGAAGGCCGCCTGGTGAACCTGGGCAACGCTACCGGCCACCCAAGCCGGATCATGGACGGCTCGTTCGCCAACCAGGTCCTGGCGCAGATCTTCCTGTTCGAGCAGAAGTATGCCGACCTGCCAGCCGCTCAGAAAGCCGAGCGCCTGACCGTTGAAGTCCTGCCGAAGAAACTCGACGAAGAAGTGGCCCTGGAAATGGTCCGCGGCTTCGGTGGCGTAGTGACCCAACTGACCCCGCAACAGGCCGAGTACATCGGCGTGACTGTTGAAGGGCCGTTCAAGCCACACGCCTACCGTTACTGATAGTTGGTAGCTGCAAGCGGCAAGCTGCAAGCGGTTCGCGCCGCTTCTGCTTGTCGCTTGCGGCTTGTAGCTTGCCGCTGAAGAGAATCTTCTATGTCTCAGGAACGTCGTTACAGCTTCGAGTTCTTCCCGACCAAGACCGATGCTGGACATGAAAAACTGCTCGCCACTGCCCGCCAGCTGGCCAGCTACAACCCGGATTTCTTCTCCTGCACCTACGGTGCCGGTGGCTCGACCCGCGACCGCACACTCAACACCGTGCTGCAGCTGGAAAGCGAAGTGAAAGTCCCGGCGGCGCCGCACCTGTCGTGCGTCGGTGACAGCAAGGACGACCTGCGCTCGCTGCTGACCCAGTACCAGGCAGCCGGCATCCAGCGTATCGTCGCCCTGCGCGGCGACCTGCCGTCAGGCATGGGCATGGCCAGCGGCGAACTGCGCTACGCCAACGAACTGGTCGAGTTCATCCGCCAGGAAAGCGGCGATCACTTCCATATCGAAATCGCCGCCTACCCGGAGATGCACCCTCAGGCGCGCAACTTCGAAGATGACCTGAAGAACTTCGTGCGCAAGGCCAACGCCGGTGCCAACAGCGCCATCACCCAGTACTTCTTCAACGCCGACAGCTACTTCTACTTCGTCGAACGCGTGCAGCAGATGGGTGTGGATATTCCTGTAGTACCGGGGATCATGCCGATCACCAACTACAGCAAGCTGGCGCGCTTCTCCGACGCCTGCGGCGCCGAGATCCCGCGCTGGATCCGCAAGCAGCTGGAAGCCTATGGCGATGATGTGAAGAGCATTCAGGCCTACGGTGAAGAAATCATCACCCGCATGTGCGAGCAATTGCTGCAAGGCGGCGCACCAGGGCTGCACTTCTATACCCTGAACCAGGCCGATCCGAGCCTGGCGATCTGGAACAACCTCAAGTTGCCCCGCTGATCGACCCGCTACACCACTGGTAACAATTGCTTCAGAATTCTGAAAAGGCCTTTCGCTTACGCTAAGGGCCTTTTCTGCATTCTCACCCCCTGACGGATTTTCGTGCCTACATGCGCCAAGGACTTACCCCTGCTCGACCGCAACTCGTTTACCTGGTCTTCGGGCCACCTACCTATCATCAGGAGGCCCAGTTCAGCATCGTCAGCGCCCTGGCCAACCTGCGCAAGACCCCGGGGGAAGCACTCGACATCCAGGTCTACAGCGACAATCCCGAACCTTACCAGCACCTGCCGGTAACCGTTCATCTACTGGACCAGGCAACCCGTGAAGCCTGGAACCAGCCCTATGGGTATCACTTTCGCAGCAAGCACGTGGTGCTGCGCCAGGTGCTGGCCAGCGCGCCCATGGCCGTATTGATCGATACCGACACCTTTTTCCATCAGTCGCCCATCGAGCTGTTTCGCCGGGTCAAGCCAGGCACCCTGCTGTGCAACGCCATCGGCGGCACCTACGGCGATGATCCGCACTGCCCGCTGTTCCAGACCCTGGCATCCATGCTCAAGGAGCGCGACCTGGCAGACCAGCACATGCCGCTGCTGAACTCCGGAGTCATCGGCCTGGTGCAGGAAGACGCGCCGCTGCTCGATCGCTCCATCGCCTTGATGGACGAGTACTATCCCCATGCCAAGGGTGCCTACACCCTGGAAGAGTTCTGCCTGGCTGTCGCGGCCTACCGGCATATGCAGGTCAACCAGTGCACCGACCTCATCCATCACTATTGGAGCCGCAAGCAGCTGTTCCGGGCCAAGGTCCAGGCCTGGCTGGCCAAGCACCAGCAAGCACCGTTGAGCGCCGAGGCACTTGCCGATGTCGCCCGGGTCAACGCTCAGTTGCCCAAGCCGCCGACCTTGCAACGCCTGGGCTACAAGGCACTGAGCCTGACTCTGCCGGCCGAACAGCGCCAGTTCATGCGCGAATTGCTCAACGGCTGCTACGACTACCCCAACGAGTTCGATCGCGCGTGCGCTTCGGCCTGGTGGGACAAAGCCCTCGACAACGCCAAGGCCCGCCATCCACGGCCGATTTGCCCCGACACCCTGCACCAGTGGTTCGCGCACCCAGGCATGCGCCTGTCGCTGGGCCGCAAGCATGGCACCGTGCGTGACTCCCTGTTAAAGCGATCACAGCGCTGACAACCCGGCTGGATCGACATGCACGGCTACTAGCCATAGCCGTGCACACGTCGTAATCTCCAGCCATGCCCGATTTCACCCGCCTGTTGACCGCCCTGTTTCTCACTTGCCTGAGTGCCTTTGCCCACGGCGAGAAGCTGCGTATCGTCACCGAACCCTGGGCGCCCTATGTGTACCTTGAGGACGGTCAGGCCAAAGGCATCGACTACGAGGTGACCGCCGAGGTGTTCAAGCGCCTGGGGGTCGAGGTGGAATGGCAGTTCCTGCCCTGGAAGCGCTGCCTGGCCATGATCGAGCAGGGCCTGGCCGATGGCGTACTGGACATCTTCCAGACCGAACAGCGCGACAGCCAGCTGTTCTACCCCAGCGAGCCGCTGTCCGACGTCGAATTCACCCTGTTCTACGCCAACGACCGCCCGCACAAGGTCAAGCGCCTGGAAGACCTGCGCGGCCTGACGGTCGGTACCTCGCCCGGCTACAGCTACGGCGCGGCGTTCATCGATTCGCCGCTGTTCACCCGCGAGCCCGCACCCACCCACGAGGCCAACTTCGGCAAGCTGCAGCGTGGGCGCATCGACCTGCTGATCACCGACCGCCGGGTGGGTCGCTACCTGGTGCGCAACCTGGGCCTGGAGCAGCAGATCAGTGAGCTGCCGCTGGTGATCAGCCGCCAGAGCCAGTACCTGGCAGTACGCCGCAATGTCGGCATGGACCTGCTGGCCCAGCGCTTTGCCGCCGAACTGCGGCGCTTCAAGCGCGAGCCTGCCTATGCCGAGTTGCACGCACGCTACGCCAGTGCCGGGGAAAACTTTCAACCCGCCGTTGAGCAGCAGGAACGCAGCACGCGCTGAATGCTCTGTTATACTCGGGCCTTCCCGCCAGGCTTACGCCCGGACGCTCGGCCTTGCAAAAGGCATCCCGACCGGCAGGACAGCGCGGCCAAGAGCCCGCCCGCCGCCCCGGATGCGCATTGAAGACCCTGCTGGACCGGACGCGATAGCATCACCTGATGCCCGTCGCGCCAGGCAAGATTATCCCATCGGGCTCAGCCCCCATTAGAACAGGATTACTCATGTCCTTTGCTTCCCTCGGTCTCTCCGAGGCTCTAGTCCGCGCTATCGAGGCAGCGGGCTACACCCAGCCCACTCCGGTGCAACAGCGGGCCATTCCCGCCGTGTTGCAAGGCCGCGACCTGATGGTTGCCGCCCAGACAGGTACTGGTAAAACCGGCGGCTTCGCCCTGCCGATCCTTGAGCGCCTGTTCCCCGGTGGTCACCCGGACAAGTCCCAGCGTCATGGCCCACGCCAGCCGCGGGTCCTGGTGCTGACCCCGACGCGCGAACTGGCCGCCCAGGTTCACGACAGCTTCAAGGTCTACGCCCGCGACCTCAAATTCGTCAGCGCCTGCATCTTCGGTGGTGTCGGCATGAACCCGCAGGTTCAGGCCATGGCCAAGGGCGTTGACGTGCTGGTGGCCTGCCCGGGCCGTCTGCTCGACCTGGCCGGTCAGGGCAGCGTTGATCTGTCCCACGTCGAAACCCTGGTGCTGGACGAAGCCGACCGCATGCTCGACATGGGCTTCATCCACGACGTGAAGAAGGTCCTTGCCCGCCTGCCGGCCAAGCGCCAGAACCTGCTGTTCTCGGCAACCTTCTCCAAGGACATCACGGACCTTGCCGACAAGCTGCTGCACAACCCCGAGCGCATCGAAGTCACGCCGCCCAATACCACCGTCGAGCGTATCGAGCAGCGCGTCTACCGCCTGCCGGCAAGCCACAAGCGCGCCTTGCTGGCTCACCTGATCACCACGGGTGCCTGGGAACAGGTTCTGGTCTTCACCCGTACCAAGCATGGCGCCAACCGCCTGGCCGAGTACCTGGAAAAGCACGGCCTGACCGCCGCCGCAATCCACGGCAACAAGAGCCAGAACGCGCGCACCAAGGCCCTGGCCGACTTCAAGGCCGGCACCGTGCGCATCATGGTCGCCACCGACATCGCCGCCCGAGGCCTGGACATCGACCAGCTGCCGCACGTGGTCAACTTCGAGCTGCCCAACGTCGAGGAAGACTACGTCCACCGTATCGGCCGTACCGGCCGTGCCGGTCGTTCGGGCGAGGCCATCTCGCTGGTCGCCCCGGATGAAGAAAAGCTGCTCAAGAGCATCGAGCGCGTCACCCGCCAGAAGATCCCTGATGGCGACCTGATGGGTTTTGACGCGTCCAAAGTCGAAGCAGAAAAACCCGAAACCCGTGAACGCCCGCAAAACAATCCTCGCGGTGGCCGTGGCCAGCGTGCCGATGGCAGCAATGCCGGCAGCGGCGGTCGCAAGGACAAGGGCAAGGACCAGGGCAAAGACAAAGGCCGCGACAAGGACAAGGAAAAAACTGCGGAGAAATCCGCTGGTGGCCGCCAGGAGCGCAAGCCTCGCGACAACAAGCCGCGTCAGGCCCAGTCCTCCCAGCCAGGCACTGCGCCGGTGCAAGCCAATCGTGATCCGGAAGAGTTTCTGGATGACGAAGTGGATAACTTCGGTAACCGCGCCGACTACGTCAGCCCTTACCAGAACAAGGGCAACCAGGGCCGCAACCGTCGCCCGGGCGCACCTGCCCAGGCGGGCGCCGGTACCGGTGGCCAGCCACGCGGCGGCCAGCCGCGCAGCAACAACGCCCCGCGCAGCGGCGGCGGTGCTTCGGCCAACGGCGAGAAGCGCGGTGGTGGTGCCCGTAATGGTGGTGGCAGCCGTGACGGTGGCGGTCGCAATCGCCGCCCGGCTCGGGACGAACAATCGAGCAAAGAGCCGGCCGTACGCAATCCGCGTGAAGGCCAGCCGCAACCAAAGATTGTGCACAAAGAGTCGAAGATCGACCGCTTCCCGACTGCCGAACAGCTCGAACAGCTGCCAAGCCGTCCGCGTGGCGAGAAGCCTGCGCTGCTGACGCGTAACCGCTGATTCAGCGAGCGCGCCAACAAAAACGCCGCCCCTAGGGGCGGCGTTTTTGTTTGTTGCGCAGCAATTACTTCTGCTTGATGCCTTCGATCGAGATGTCCAGATCCAGGGTCTGCGAAGAAGGACCCGGGCCCTTGATGCCGAAATCGTTCAGGTTCAGCTTGGTCGTGGCGTTGAAGCCAGCGCGCTCGCCGCCCCATGGATCCTTGCCTTCACCGTTGAAGGTGGCCTTGAAGATCACCGGCTTGGTCACGCCGTGCAGGGTCAGGTCGCCGGTCACGTCAGCGGTTTTCTCGCCGGTCGATTTGACGCTGGTGGAGACGAACTTGGCTTCTGGGAATTTGCTCACATCGAGGAAGTCTTTGCTGGCGATGTGCTTGTCACGCTCGGCGTGGTTCGACCACAGGCTGGCGGTTTTCAGGTCGACAGCGATCTTGCTGGCTTCAGGCTTGGTGGCATCCCAGCTGAAGGAACCATCGAAATCCTTGAAGGTACCGTGGATGAAGCTGTAACCCAGGTGGCTGATCTTCCAGTCAACGAAGGCGTGCTGGCCTTCCTTGTCGATCTTGTAGTCTGCTGCCATGGCTTGGCCGGCCGAGAGCAGTGCGGTACCGAGCGCCAGAGCGGCAAAAGTCTTTTTCAACATGCGTCTATATCCCTTTGGAGTTGAGGTTGAACATCAAGCTTTGCGGCCCAGCATGCGGATCAGGGTCGCGTCACGGTCGATAAAGTGGTGTTTCAGGGCTGCCAGGCCGTGCAGTCCGGCAAAGATCACCAGCCCCCAGGCCAGGTAGAAATGGATCTCGCCGGCGACGTCGGCCTGGTCGGGCAGGTTGCTGACCAGCGCTGGCACTTCGAAAAGACCGAACACCGGGATGCCGACGCCATCGGCGGTAGAAATCAGGTAGCCGGCAATCATCACCGCGAACAGCCCCAGGTACAGTAGGCCGTGGCCGGCCTTGGAGGCCAGGCGGGTAAGCGAGCTGTGGCTGACCGGTGCCGGTGGCGGCGGGCTGATAAAGCGCCAGAGCACACGCAGCAGCATTACACCCAGCAGTACCAGACCGATGCTTTTGTGCAGGTCGGGAGCGTCTTTGCGCCATGGGCTGTAGTAGTCCAGGCCCATCATCCACAGGCCCAGGCCGAACAGGCCGAATACAGCCAGAGCAACACCCCAGTGCAGGACGATGCTGACAAAGCCATAACGAGAAGGTGAATTGCGCAGTTGCATTGCCGTGTTTCCCTGTAAGAACTGTGCTCAAGACTAACGAGTTATCTATCGATTTAAAGCGGAAAATTTCGCTTTGAAATATCGAGAAATACGATCTTTAGTATGAAGCGGAGCCATTAAGGAAACATTAACCACGTGGGAAGGGAAGCCCCGTTGGGTCTGGGGGCCGCCGCGCGGCCCGTCGCCGGCAAGGCCGGCTCCCACGGGTTCGGTGTGTGCTTAACCCTGTGGGAGCCGGCCTTGCCGGCGATGAAGTCAGCGCATTACTGCGCCTTGGCCTGGGTATTGGCCAGCGGCTTTTTCACCGGCTCCGCCTTGGCGGCGGCTTTCTTCGCGGGCGCAGCCTTGGCTGCAGTCTTCTTCGGCTGCTGGGCCTTGGCCACCGGCTTTTTCGCCGGTGCCTGCTTGGCCGCAGGTTTGGCCGGGGCCGCTTTCACCGGCGCCTTGGCCGGCTCTTCCTTGGCTACCGGTGCCACCGCAGGTGCTGGTGCATCTACCGGGGCTGAGGTCGGTGCCACGTCGGCAGGCTTGGCCGCAGGGGCCGGTTTGTCATCGCCACCGAACATGCGCTTGAAGAAGCCAGGCTTGCCCTCTTCCTTCTTCACCGGCTCCTCGGCCTTGGCCGTCTTGTCGGAAGAACCGCTGAACAGGTTGCTGAAGAAGTTGCCCTTGCTCGCCGCCGCAGCAGCGGTGCCTGCAGCGGCCGTAGCGGCAACAGCCTTGGCCGGTTCGAACGACTTGCCGGCCGCCAGATCCTGGACCTGGCTGGCAGCACGCTGGCCACTGCGCAGGGCGCCTTCGAGGGTCCCCGGGTGCATCGCATCGGTGTGTTCGCCAGCAAAGGCAATACGCTGCACAGGACGCTCCCACAGGCGCCAGTACTTGCTGATCTGGCCCGGGCCATAGGCGAGATACGCGCCGCCGGTACCGACGTCGGTGCTGTAACGGCGCACTTCGTAGCCGGTGAAGGCGCCACGGGCCTGCGGGTAGAAGGCGTGCAGGCGGATCAGCACCTGGTCGACCATCTGTTTGTCGCCAAAGGCTTGCAGCAGACGCGCGTTGTCGCCGGACAGGTTGATCACCACGTTGGCGCCACCCTTGAGCGCAGGCTCGATCCAGAGCATGCCCAGGCCAGTGTTGCTGTAGATCTCGCCGGACATCCGCGCGCGGCTTTCCCATACCGGCGTCTTGAACTTGAGCATCAGCTGGTCGCGCCAGCCGTAGTTGGTGCCCTTGAGAGCGGCCAGGTGCTTGGTGTCCAGGCCCGGGGTCATCTGGATCTTCGACAGGGCGCGCAGCGGCACGGCCAGCACCACGTAATCGGCCTGGTAACCAACGCTACCGACCTTGACGGTGACGCCGTCCTTGTCCTGGATGATGGCGCTGACCGGCGATTGGGTCTTGATGGTCTTGAGTTGCTTGACGAAGGCCTGGGCCAGTACCGGGCTGCCGCCTGGCAGGCGCGCGGCGCGCAGGTCACGGTCGCTGACACCACGGTAGACGCGGGTCTGCTGGGCGAAATAGAGCAGCGACAGGCGCGACGGCTCGTCGTAGCGGGTACGGATCTGCTGATTGACCAACTGGCGTGCGGTGGCCGGCAACTGCAGCTTGTCGAGCCAGCCGGAGACGTTGAGCTGGTCGAGGGCAAACAGGGTGCTGTTGGCCGCCGGGTTCAGCGGATCGTCGATCGAACGCGCCAGGTCGTCGAGGGTCTTCTCATAACGCTTGAGCGCCTCGGCGGTGGCCGGTTGCTTGGTGGTGAGGTCGGCAGCGCTGAAATACTCGCCGTCGATCAGGTAACCCGGGGTCCGCACGAACTCCGGTGCCGGCAAGGTGCTGAGTTTGAAGGTGTCCAGGTACTGGTTGAGCACCGGCTGGGCCTTGCTGTTGCCGATCCATTCGCTGGTCGCCAGGCCCGAGCGCCCGCCCATGCCGGTCTTGGCTTCCAGCAGGGTCACCTGCCAGCCCTTGTTCTGCAACTCATAGGCGGCTGTCAGGCCGGCCAGACCGCCACCGACGACGATTGCCGTCGGGGCCTTGTCCTTGGCCAGCGCAGCGCCGCTGAACAGTCCTATCATTACCAGCGCACAGGCGCGCAGCCAACCAGCAGACATTTGGCGAACTCCGGATAAAAGCAGAAGTGTTTGGGGGGATCCCCCCAGAAAGAATAGCCGAAGGATACGCCACGCCAAGCGCCCCCGCCAGCAACGCCCGCACCCAGATTGCAGCGCATGGGTTGTTCTCGACCGACGCATTGCATAGGCTTGCGCGGCATGTCCGAGCCGCCGTCGCCAGGAGAATCGAAATGGGCCTCAACCAACAGTGGATGCAACGTGACCTCAAGGTCCTGTGGCACCCCTGCACCCAGATGAAAGACCACGAAAAACTGCCGCTGATTCCGATCAAGCGTGGCGAAGGCGTGTGGCTGGAAGACTTCGAAGGCAAGCGCTATCTCGATGCCGTCAGCTCCTGGTGGGTCAACGTCTTCGGCCATGCCAACCCACGCATCAACCAGCGTATCAAGGACCAGGTCGACCAGCTCGAGCACGTGATCCTCGCCGGTTTCAGTCATCAGCCGGTGATCGAGCTGTCCGAGCGCCTGGTGCAGATCACCCCTGAAGGCCTGGATCGGGTGTTCTACGCCGATAACGGTTCGTCCTGCATCGAAGTGGCGCTG
Source organism: Pseudomonas wadenswilerensis (assembly GCF_900497695.1). Classification (GTDB taxonomy): domain Bacteria; phylum Pseudomonadota; class Gammaproteobacteria; order Pseudomonadales; family Pseudomonadaceae; genus Aquipseudomonas; species Aquipseudomonas wadenswilerensis. The sequence continues at coordinate 272,444 of NZ_UIDD01000012.1, forward strand.
AAAATGAGCTTCCACTACTGGCTGAACAAGGGTCAGCCGGAGAAAAAGCGCTTCGTCACCCTGAGCAACAGCTACCACGGCGAAACCATCGCGGCGATGTCGGTCGGCGATGTGCCACTGTTCACCGAGACCTACAAGGCACTGCTGCTCGACACCATCAAGGTGCCGAGCCCGGACTGCTACCTGCGCCCCGAAGGCATGGGCTGGGAGGAACACTCACGCAACCTGTTCGCGGCCATGGAACAGACCCTGGCCGAACACCACGCCACGGTCGCGGCGGTCATCGTCGAGCCGTTGATCCAGGGCGCTGGCGGCATGCGCATGTACCACCCGGTGTACCTCAAGCTGCTGCGCGAGGCCTGTGACCGCTATGGCGTGCACCTGATCCACGACGAAATCGCCGTGGGCTTTGGCCGCACCGGGACGATGTTCGCCTGCGAACAGGCCGGCATACGCCCGGACTTCCTGTGCCTGTCCAAGGCCCTGACCGGCGGCTACCTGCCGCTGGCCGCCTGCCTGACCACCAACGAGGTGTACAGCGCCTTCTACGACGATTACCCGACCCTGCGCGCCTTCCTCCACTCGCACAGCTACACCGGCAACCCGCTGGCCTGCGCTGCGGCACTGGCGACCCTGGATATCTTCGCGCAGGACAATGTCATCGAGGCCAACAAGGCCCTCTCGCAGCGCATGGCATCCGCCACCGCGCACCTGGTCGACCACCCGCATGTCGCCGAAGTGCGCCAGACCGGCATGGCCCTGGCCATCGAGATGGTTCAGGACAAGGCCAGCAAAACCGCCTACCCGTGGCAGGAACGCCGTGGCCTGAAGGTCTTCGAGCACGCCCTGGGCCGTGGCGCCCTGCTGCGCCCGCTGGGCAGCGTGGTGTACTTCCTGCCGCCGTACGTGATCACCCCGGAGCAGATCGACTTCCTCGCAGAGGTGGCCACCGAGGGCATCGACATTGCCACCAGCAGCAGCGTCAGTGTGGCGGTGCCGGCTGATTTCCATCCCGACTTCCGCGATCCGGGCTAGAAAAAAGCATCGCTGGCAAGCCAGCTCCCACAGAGTTCACCGATCCTGTGGGAGCTGGCTTGCCAGCGATGGCGCCCGAACTGCCCACCTATTTTCTAGAGTTAGTACATGAGACTGTCCCGCTTCTTCATCGACGCCCCCCTGAGCCTCGGCGCCCACGACCTGCCCGAAGCCCAGGCCCACTACATCGGCCGCGTGCTGCGCATGGCCGTCGGCGACGCCGTGCAACTGTTCGATGGCAGTGGCCAGGAGTTTCGCGGCCACCTGCTCGAGGTCGGCAAGAAATCCGTGCGTGTGCAGCTCGACGAAGCCTTCGCCGGGCAAGCCGACTCAAGCCTGCAGGTTCACCTCGGCCAGGGCCTGTCCCGTGGCGAGCGCATGGACTGGGCAATCCAGAAGGCCACCGAGCTGGGCGTCAGCGCCATCACCCCGATCGTCAGCGAGCGCTGCGAAGTGCGCCTGAAGGATGAACGCGCCGACAAGCGCCTGGCTCACTGGCGCCAGGTGGCAATCAGCGCCTGCGAGCAGTGCGGGCGCTCCAGCGTGCCCATCATCCACACGCCGCAACTGCTCGCCGACTGGCTCAAGGCCTGCGACCAGGACCTCAAGCTGGTCCTGCATCCGGTCGCAGAACCGATGGTCAGCCATCAGCAGCCGGCCACCCTGGCCTTTCTGATCGGCCCCGAGGGTGGCCTCAGCGAAGCGGAAGTCGAACAGGCCAAGGCTGCCGGCTTCCATGCCGCGCGCCTGGGCCCGCGGGTACTGCGCACCGAAACCGCGCCGGTGGTGGCCCTGGCCGTCGCCCAGCAGCTGTGGGGCGACTTCTAGAGTACGTAGAAAAACACCGCGATGAAGTGCAGCAGGCTGCCGGCAATCACGAACAGGTGCCAGATGCCATGCCAATGGCGAAAGCGGCTGTCGTAGGCGAAGAAGATGATGCCGATGGTGTAGAACGCACCACCGGCCGCCAGCCAGGCAAAGCCTGCGGCGCCGAGGCTGGCCAGCAGCGGCTTGACCGCCACCAGCACGATCCAGCCCATCAGCGCATAAATGATGATCGACAGGACCCGCGCTTCGGAGCGCGGCTTGATCTCTTGCAGCATGCCGATAACCGCCAGCCCCCAGACCACCCCGAACAGGCTCCAGCCCCAGGGGCCGCGCAGGCTGACCAGGCAGAACGGCGTATAGCTGCCGGCAATCAACAGGTAGATCGACAGGTGATCGAGCTTGCGCATGATCACTTTGGCCTTGCCGCGTACGCTGTGATAAAGCGTCGAGATGCTGTAGAGCAACAGCAGGGTAAAGCCATAGATCGCCAGGCTGACAATCTTCCAGGGGTCGCCTTGCAGGCTTGCCACCACCAGCAACCAGATGGCGCCGATGCAGGCCAGCACGGCACCGACCAGATGGGTCCAGGCATTGAAACGTTCACCGTGATACATGCAGCAGGATCCTCCTGACCAGAAACAGGCCTTCCATCCTACACAGGCAAATGTTTCAAACCACCCCTGCGTCCACCAACAATTGCTCCAGTGCGGGCAAGTCCGGCACCCGCGCCACCTGCTCGCCTACCTGCACCGCCGCCAGTTCCAGGCTTGCCAGCGGTACATCGACATAATTGAGCTGGCTGTCGAGCTTGCACGAACGCGGGATGCCCTGCACCAGCAAGGCAACAAAGCGCAACGGGCTGCTGCCCAGAGCATTGAGCACGACGATCCGCGCCCGTTCGCCAACCTGTAGCTGACCACCGCAGGCCGACTCGAAGCTGAGCAGCGGCAAGCGCTGGCCACGCCAGTCGATCCAGCCAAGCAACCACTCAGGCGGCTCCAGCGCCGGGCTGCCGGGCTGAAAGCCGATCAGCTCGGCTACGGCAACATTGGGCAGCACCAGACAGCGGTCGCTCAAGGACAACAGCAAGCCGGTCAGGCTGCTGCGCCGGTTATGCCGGGCGGGCTGCTCAAGCATCGCGGCGACTCCATTGGGCAATGCTCTGCAGCAGTACCGATTCCTGATAGGGTTTGCCCAGGTAGTCGTTGACGCCAATGGCCATGGCCCGGTCGCGGTGTTTCTGGCCGGTACGCGAAGTGATCATGATGATCGGCAAGTCCTTGAGCTTGGGATCGTGGCGAATCTGCGTGGCGACTTCAAAGCCGTCCATGCGCGGCATCTCGATGTCCAGCAGGAGAATGTCCGGACGATGCTCCTGCAGCAGGGCCATGGCGTCGACCCCGTCCTTGGCGGTCAGCACGTTCATGCCGTGGCGTTCGAGCAGGCGCCCGGTAACCTTGCGCACGGTGACCGAATCGTCCACCACCATCACCAGCAGCGGCCTCGCCGGCACGCTGCCGAGGTTTTCCCGACGCTGACCATCGCTGCCACGGTGGTGCAGGACCAACTGCTGCTGCAAACCGCGTAACTGACCGAGCAAGTCGAGAATCAGCACCACCCGGCCATCACCCAGCAAAGTCGCCCCGGACAACCCCTGGACCCCAGCAAACTGCGGCCCAAGGCTCTTGACCACGATCTCGCGGCTGGCCGCCAGGCCATCGACCTGCACGGCATATTGCTGATCATGGGAATGCACCAGCAACACCGGCAGCGGGAGGCTCTGGCCCAAAAGTTTTGGTTGCGTCGCGCCCTGCAGCAATTCGCCCAGGTAGCGCAGCTCATAGCGGTGTCCAGCGTACTGGTAGTGCGGCGGGTCGAGCTGGTAACACGCTTCCAGTTCGGCCGGTGGCACGCGGACAATACCTTCGATGGTGTTCAGCGGAATCGCGTACTGCTCGTCACCGTAGTGAACCATCAAGCCCCGGTTGATCGACACGGTGAACGGCAGGCGAATCAGGAAGCGCGCGCCCTTGCCCGGGTTCGACTCGATCATCATCGAACCGCCAAGCTGCTTGACCTCTTCATGGACCACGTCCATGCCCAGGCCGCGCCCGGAAATCTGGGTGATCTTCTCGGCAGTGGAAAACCCCGGCTGGAGGATGAACTGCATGATCTCGTGGTCGCTGAGCACGGCGGCAGGGTCGAGCAGGCCGCGCTTGATCGCCTTGCGCCGCACGGCCTCCAGCGGCACCCCGGCACCGTCGTCGGTCATCTCGATGACGATATCGGCGCCCTCATGCAGCAGGTTCAGCGAGATCAGCCCCTGCTCCGGCTTCCCGGCCGCCAGGCGCGCCTCACGCGACTCCAGGCCATGGTCGACGGCGTTGCGCAGCATATGCTCAAGCGGCGCCATCATGCGTTCCAGCACACTGCGGTCCATCTCGCCCTCGGCATTGCCGATCACCAGTTCGACCTGCTTGCCAAGCTCGCTGGACACCTGCCGCACCACCCGCTGCAAACGCGGCACCAGGCGCTCGAACGGCACCATGCGCGTGCGCATCAGGCCTTCCTGCAGTTCGCTGTTGACCCGCGCCTGCTGCTGCAACAGGCTCTGCGCGTCATGGGCGCGTACGCTCAAGGTTTCCTTGAGGTCGAGCAGGTCGGAGGCCGACTCGAACAGCGCCCGCGACAACTGCTGCAGTTGCGAATGGCGGTCCATCTCCAGCGGGTCGAAGTCTTCGTAGGCCTGGCCGTCGCCATCGGCCTGGCGGCTGAGGATGCGCCCCTGGGTTTCGGTATCCAGGCGGCGCAACTGGTCGCGCATGCGCTCCAGGGTAGTTTCCATCTCGTTAAGGGCCACTTGCGCATCGTTGACCTGCTGCTCGATGCGGCCACGGATGATCGAGTTCTCCCCGGCCAGGTTGCCCAGATCATCGAGCAGTTCCGAGGCCACCTTGACCATATCGCCAGCGCCACGTTCAGGCGCGGTCACCGGCAGCTCCGGCGGTGCCGTGTCCGGGTGCGCCTGGCTGGCGGCGGTGTCGGCCAGTGCTGCGCTGCTGAAATTGCGGATGTAGTCGATCAGCGCCGTGGCCGCGTGCAGCGGCTGTTGCAGGCGCACGGCGTCGAGCATGTGGGCCAGGCGGTCATGGCAGTTCTGCAGCAGGCTGAACAGCGCCGGGCTGGGCTGCAACTGGCCGGCGGCGAGCAGCTCGTAGAGAAATTCCAGTTCGTGGGCCAGGTCGCCGATCGGGGCGATCTCGACCATTCGCGCACCACCCTTGAGGGTGTGCAGGTCACGCAGCAGGTTTTCCACCTCGACGCCATTGCGCGGCTCGGCCTGCCAGCGCAGCAAGGCCGCACTGGAGCTTTCGACCAGGTCGAGGCTTTCTTCGAGGAAGATCTCCAGCAACTCTTTGTCGCCAGCGTCCTGCTGCGCTTCGACTGGCTTGTCCACTGGCGTTGGCGGCGGTGCGTCATGACGAAACTCGCACAGCGCCGCCAGCAGCTCGACCTGGGCGGCGGGCACCTGGCCTTGCTGCAATTGTTCGAGCATCTGCGCCAATTGCTGATGGCTGCGCTTGAGCAGGGCAAACAGCTCGGCACCGGCGCTGAAGCGTCGGTCCACCAGGCCCTCGTAAAGCAGTTCAAGCTCCTGCGCCAGCACTTCGAACGCACCCATGGCAGCCATCTGCGCGCCGCCCTTGAGGGTCTGCAGGTCACGGGCCAGCGACGACAGTGCCGAGGCGTTGTCGGTATCCAGCAGCCAGCGCGCCAGGGCCTGGTCGGCGCTGTCGAGAATGTCGCTGGCTTCATCGAGGAACAGCTCGACCATGGCTAAGTCCGGAGCCTGGGCCGCCAGTTCGGCGGTGGCGCTGGCAAGCTCGGTGATGGCTCCGCCCTGGCTGCTGACCAGGCCCATGGCCGACGGGTCGAGACCTTCGTCGAGCAGTTCACGCAGGGCCTGCAGACGTTCCGGGCGCGGGTCGACTTCCTGGCCGGCGGCGATCTGGTCGAGCATGTCGATCAGCGCTTCATGTGCGCTCTGGGCCTCGTTAAAGAATCGCGGGCTGACCGCCAGGCTGCTTTCTTCCACTGCCCCATAAAGATCAAGCAGGGCCTCACACAGTTCATCCACCTGCCACAGGTCGGCCAGGTGCGCGCTCTGGCCGAGGGTGGTCAGTTCATCGAGCAGGGCATTGAGTTCCTGGCGCTCGCCCGGGTGCTCCTGCCAGCGCAGCAGCAACGACTCGGCGTCGAGCAGGATGTCCATGCCCTGGGCCAGGAAGCTGGCAATCAGTTGCGGGTCGCGCTTGACCCGCAGGCCCTGGCTCGGCGCATCGAGCAACGCTTGCAGGCGTGCATCGACCACCTGGTGAACATCGTCAATCAGCATCGCCGCCCCGGCTATCGCTGCCAGCGGCGTGCTTGATAACTGCTGCACGCCACGGCGCAGCAGCGGCTCTGCAGTTTCCAGGAGGTAGATTTCCTCCAGATCGAAGGCCAGCTGATGAGCCTTGAACTCACGCGCGAGCAAGTCCAGGGCACCGGCCAGCTCGGCAATCGGCACTACCCCGGCCATCGCCGCACTGCCCTTGAGCGTGTGCAGGGCACGCTGCAGGGTGTCGCTGACCGGCAGCGGCAGGTGCTTGTCGGCCTCGTGCAAGAAGGCTTCGAGGCTGTCCAGGTGCCCCAGGGCCTCGTTGCGGAATATCTCCAGCAGTTGCGGGTCGATGGCTTCGTCGGCCTCGGTCTCGCTGTGCGGATCGTTCATGGCCAGTGCGTGCAGGTGCGCGGCCAGTTGTTCGACCTCGGGATGGGCCGGCGCCAGGGCCTGGGCGAACTCACCGAGCAGTGCTGGTAGCTTGTTCAGGGCCTGCTGCAACGCCGCCAGCGGTGCATCACCAATCTCTACCCGGCCTTCCAGCACTCGATTGAGAAAATGCTCTGCCGCCCAGGCCAGCTCTGCCAGGACCTGCGCTCGAACCATGCGCCCACTGCCCTTGAGGGTGTGCAGGCCCCGGCGCAGTTCGATCAGGGCGTCGCGATCGGCGCCGTCGGCTTGCCAGCGCGCCCACATTTCATCGAGCAACGGCAACAGCTCGTTGGCTTCTTCAAGGAATATCTCGCGCAACTCGTCATCGATCGGCGTTTCTTCGGGCGCCACTACAGCAGGCACTACCAGCGCCGCAGGTTCTGGCTCAAGGCGATAACCCAAGGCAGCAAGGCTGTGCTGAGCCGCCTCGAGGAACCGCGAGGGATTGGCCTGGGGGTCGGCAATCAGCCATTGCAGGTAGCACTCGCAGGCGCTCAGGGCCTCGGCCAGTTCGGTCAGGGCAGCAGGATCTGTCAGGGTTTCACTGCCCAGCAGTTGCTCATGCACATAGTCGCCGCAATGACCGATCAACGCCGCTGCGCGCGGCAGCATCAGCATCGCCAGGGCGCCACGAACCTGTTGCAGCAAGCCCGGCAGCGGCTGCAGGCGCTGGGGCTGCCAGCCGGCGTCGAGGCAATCGCCGATCAGGTCCTTGACCTGCTGCATCACGGCAAAGGTTTCTTCCAGCACCAGCTGGCGAATCTCGGCCAGATCGGTGCCCGGTAGCGGACTCTGGCTGTTCTGCTCCAGCGGCCCGACCATCCCGGCCAGGGTTGCCTCGACATACAGCAGCGCGCCGGCAGTATCCATCAACAACGCATCGGCCGGCTCACGTTGGCCCTGGGCCAGGCTTTGCAGCACCAGCACCTGATCGATGATCACCCGCCGCGGCTGACCAAAGCCGAGCACTGCCAGGGTATCGGCGATCTGCCGTAACGGCGCCAGCAGCGGCTCCAGTTCATCCAGTTGCTGGCGATCCCCGCGCACGAACTGGTCGAGGCGCTCCTTGACCCGCTTGAGGTCTTCGCACAGGGCGGCGACAACGGAGCGCAAGGCATCGCGGTCAGGTCCGGCCTGCAGGCGATCGCGCCAGGTGCCCAGGTACAGGTCGAGGTTGGCCAGCTCCTCGGCGTCGGCGGGGCTGCTGGCTAGCAGGCTGTCCTGCGCCAGGGCCTGGGCGCCGCGCTCGGCGCGCAACTGGTTGAGCACCGGCAGCACCACCAGCGGCAGGTCGCGGCGGGCGCTGCGCAGGCGCTCAAGGTACAGCGGCAGCTGCTCCAGGCCGCGAAACAGCGCGCCCAGCGCTTCACCGCGCTGGCTGGCGCGGCCCTGACGCAAGGCCAGGCCCAGTTGTTCCATTTCTTCGGCGAGCAGGGCCGCGCCGTTGAGTTCGAGCATCAGCAGGCAGCCACGCACCTGATGCAGCTGTTCGACGAAACCGTCGAGCACGGCTTCGTCCCCGGGCTCGGCGGCGAAGTGTTCAAGGGTCAGGCGCGCCTGGCCCAGGCAATCGGCAATCGCCCCTTTGACCCAGGCCAGCGCCACCGTATCGTGCCGATCCGCCATAACTGCTCCCATCACCATGATGCCCTCAACGCGGCGACGTCGGCGGCAGGGTAAAGCCGGACACCGAGCGGCGCATTTCACTGGCCATGCGCGCCAGGTTGCCGATGCTCTCGGCGGTGGCGGTAGAGCCGGCCGAGGTTTGCGAGGTGATCTGCTGGATCACCGCCATGGTATGCGAGATCTGCCCGGCCGAAGAGGTCTGCAGCTGGGCGGCATCGGAGATGCTGTGAATCAGGTCGGCGAGGGTCTGCGACACGCCTTCGATTTCGGCCAGGGCGACCCCGGCATCCTGGGCCAGACGCGCACCGCGCACCACTTCGGCAGTGGTCTGCTCCATGGAGATCACCGCCTCGTTGGTGTCGGCCTGGATGGTGCGCACCAGCGCTTCGATCTGGCGCGTGGCCGACGACGAGCGCTCGGCCAAGCGTTGTACTTCGTCGGCAACCACGGCAAAGCCGCGCCCGGCTTCCCCGGCCAGCGAGGCCTGGATCGCCGCGTTGAGGGCAAGGATGTTGGTCTGATCAGCAATGTCGTCGATCAGGCTGACGATATCGCCGATCTCCTGGGACGATTCGCCCAGACGCTTGATCCGTTTGGCGGTGTCCTGGATTTGTTCGCGGATGTTGTCCATGCCGTTGATGGTGTTGTGCACCACCTCGTTGCCCTTGTTGGCGATAGCGACCGAACGCTCGGCCACCTTCGCCGACTCATAGGCGTGGGTAGACACCCGGTCGATGGACTCGGCCATGTCGCCCACCGCCACCGAGGCATCGCTGATCTGCTGGGCCTGGTGCTCGGAGGCCTTGGCCAGCTGACGCGCGGTGTTCTGGGTGTCCTGCACGGCGGCGGCGACTTCCTCGGCGCTGAGGTTGATGGTCGCCACCAGGTCGCGCAACTGGTCAATGGAATAATTGATCGAATCGGCGATGGCGCCGGTGAAGTCCTCGGTCACCGAGACCGTCACGGTCAGGTCGCCATCGGCGAGGTCTTCGATTTCGTCGAGCAGGCGCATGATTGCCTGCTGGTTGCGTTCATTCTTTTCGCCGGTTTCGCGCAGTTGCCGGTGCGTGGTACGCACCATCACCAGGCCGATAAGGATGATCGAGGCCAGCGCCAGCAAGCCCAGCACGTAGCCGCCGACAGTATCCAGGGTTCGGCCGTTGGCCAGGTTCTCGAAACCGGTGGCCAGGCGCGAGGCTTCATCGAGCAGGGTTTGCGACAGGCCGAAGATGCTCCCGGCGGCTTCGCGCACACGGAACAGTTCAGGCGAGGTTTCGAGGATTTCGTCCACGGAGCCGGCGACGAACTGAAACAGCTCGGCGATCTCGGCCAGCCGCGCGCGGGCGTCCGGGTCCTGCACGCGGGTAACCTGGATCGCCTCGTTACCGCCAAGCATGGCTTCGAGCACCTGGCCAAAACGGCTGGCGTCGCGGCCGAAGGCATCCGCGGCCTGCACGGCGGTCTCATCCCCGGCCAGTACGGTGTTGACCGAGCCGAGAATACGTTCGGCCAGCAGCGACTGACGCTGGGCCACGGCGACCTGACTGGCCGGGGCGCCGCTCTGCAGCAGAATCTCGACGACCTTCTCGTACTCCACCTGCAACTGCGGCACGGTTTCAGCCAGGGTCGCGGCGACCTGGTGCAACGACAGCACGGTCTGCTCACTGGCAAGAATCGCGTCGCTGTTCTTGCGCAGGTTTTCCCAGTCGCGCAGCACGGCGTCCATTTCCTTGCGCACCGCCGGCGGCGCGGCGGGCAGGCCGGTGCTGGCATCGCCTTTTTTCAGGTAGCCCCAGCGCTGCTCGAAGTCGTTGCGCGCCTCGCTCAACAGGCGGAAAGCCACGGCCTTGCCGGCCGCCGCTTCAGTGGCGTTCTTGGCGATGCGCTGGGACAGCACCCGCAGTTCACCGGCATGGCCGATGTACTGCTTGTCGTAGTTGGCCTGGGTGTTGAGGTAGGCGAAGTTGGCGAACAGCAGGATGATCGACAGGATCAGCACCACGAACAGCGCCGCGATCTGCGCGCTGCTGCGGGAACCCTGGGTCGATGGAGCCGTCTTGGTCGTGGTCACGGAGGTGGCATTCCTTTACAGCGCGACGTCGAGGAAACCCGGCGCCTGGGCCAGGGCGAAGGGGCTGAAGATCGCCCAGCTGCGCTCACGCTGAAAATGCCCCTGAACAAAGGGCGCGGCAGCGCTGAGCAACGGCGTTGGCGGCGACAGGTCGAGGCTGTGCAGCGGAAAATGCTGCAAGCCCAGCACTTCATCGACCAGCAAGCCGGCAAACAGCTCGTCGTGGTCAAGCACCAGCACCCGCCGCTGCTTGCGCGGGGCCGACAGGCCCAGGCCGAAAAAGCCGCAGAGGTCCATCACCGGCAGCAGCCGGCCACGCAGGTTGGCCACCCCGCTGACCCACGGCTTGACCCCGGGGATGCGGCTCAGGCGCGGCTCGTGCAGCACTTCGGCGACTTCACCCATGGGCGCGACGAACCATTGCTCGGCGATGCGAAAGCCGATGCCGCTCCAGCTCTGCAGGCGGGTTTCCTGCAACGGCAGGTCGGCGGCCAGCAGCCGGCAGCGCCGGTCGATGTCCAGCAGCAGCTCGAAGGCCGTCAGCGACTCGCCCATGGGCCGGGTGGTCAACCTTTGAGCACGTCGTTGAGTTTCTTGATCAGGGTGTCTTCGTCCACCGGCTTGGTCAGGTAGTCCTTGGCGCCCTGGCGCTGGCCCCAGACCTTGTCGGTCTCCTGGTCCTTGGTGGTGACGATGATCACCGGGATGTGCGCGGTTTCCGGGTCTTTGCTCAACTGGCGAGTGGCCTGGAAGCCGTTGACCCCGGGCATGACGATGTCCATCAGTACCGCATCGGGCTTTTCGTGGCGGGCCAGGGCCACGCCATCGGCGCCGTTTTCGGCCTTGAGCACTTCATGCCCGTGTTTTTCGAGCATACCGGTCAGTTTGTACATTTCGGTCGGCGAATCGTCGACGATCAGAACTCGGGCCATGCTGTTCCCCATGAAGGAATAGACGCCTGCGGCGGCGCAGCGTCAGGGTGCGTGTTGTTCTTCTGCGGCGAATCCGGGCACATGGGCCTTGATTGCGTCCAGCAGTTCTTCCTTGCTGAAAGGCTTGGTCAAAAATTGATCAGATCCGACGACGCGGCCACGGGCCTTGTCGAACAGGCCATCGCGGGACGACAGGAGAATCACCGGCGTGTCCTTGAAGGTGCTGTTCTGCTTGATCAGGGCGCAGGTCTGGTAGCCGTCCAGACGCGGCATCAGCACGTCGACGAAAATGATCTGCGGCTGGTGGTCGATGATCTTGGCCAGGGCATCGAAACCGTCGATGGCCGTGATGACCTCACATCCTGCTTCGCTGAGCAATATCTGGGCGGTGCGGCGAATCGTCTTGGAGTCGTCGATCACCATCACCTTCAATGCCGCGCCGGGCTGTTCCATAATTGCTCTACCATCGCTGCTCGCTATGAGCGGCAGGCTACAAGTTTCAAGCGGCAAGAAAAAGCAGGGTGAACGCGGCGTGCTTTTTCTTGTGGCCTATGCCTTGTGGCTTGCAGCTGGAGACGGCCGTGCAGGCCACGTGCCAGGCCTTTTTAGCACACTCTGGGGGGTGCATTCCATCGGCCCGCGCCGACGCCCGCCGCAGCACCGCCCAGGATGCGTTTTTCCCTTGACCGCCAGCGCTGTGAGCGCCACCCTGACGCCACTTTTCGTTCGAGCCAATGCGGCCCATTGCCGCTGAGAGGATTTAGCCCATGAGCGTTCGCCTCGGGATTGTCATGGACCCCATTGCGCGCATTTCCTATAAAAAGGATAGTTCGCTGGCCATGTTGCTGGCCGCCCAGGAGCGCGGCTGGTCGCTGTTCTACATGGAGCAGCAGGACCTCTACCAGGGCGCCGGCCAAGCCCGCGCGCGCATGCGCCCGCTGAAAGTCTTCGCCGACCCGGAGCACTGGTTCGAGCTGGAAGCCGAACAAGACAGCGCCCTGAGCGAGCTGGACGTGATCCTGATGCGCAAGGATCCGCCGTTCGACATGGAATTCGTCTACAGCACCTACTTGCTGGAACAGGCCGAAGCCGCCGGCGTGCTGGTGGTCAACCGTCCGCAGAGCCTGCGCGACTGCAACGAAAAACTCTTCGCCACGCTGTTCCCGCAGTGCACGCCGCCGACCCTGGTCAGCCGCCGCGCCGACATCCTGCGTGAATTCGTCAACCAGCAGGGCGACACCATCCTCAAGCCGCTGGACGGCATGGGCGGCACCTCGATCTTCCGCCATCGACCGGGCGATCCGAACCTCTCGGTAATCCTCGAGACCCTGACCGGCAACGGCACCCAGCAAATCATGGCGCAAGGCTACCTGCCGGCCATCAAGGACGGCGACAAGCGCATCCTGATGATCGACGGCGAGCCGGTGCCTTACTGCCTGGCGCGCATCCCGGCTTCGGGCGAAACCCGTGGCAACCTCGCCGCCGGCGGCCGTGGCGAAGCCCGCCCGCTGACCGACCGCGACCGCTGGATCGCCGAACAGGTCGGCCCGACCCTGCGCGAGAAGGGCCTGCTGTTCGTCGGCCTGGACGTGATCGGCGAGCACCTGACCGAAATCAACGTCACCAGCCCGACCTGCATCCGCGAGATCGACAATGCCTTCGGCACCCAGATCGGCGTGCAGTTGATGGATGCCATTGATCGCAAGCTCAAGGCGCGCTGACAGCCGACGCGGAGCAACCGCGCAGAGTGGGGTATCATGCCAGTCGTTTTTTTATGACCTGGGCACCTGCTCTGCCGGTTTTTCCCGGTTTTTGCAGTTGCTGGATACCTGATGACGCTTCCTGCTGACATCCCTGCCGATTTCTCTCCACCCCGCGTACGCCCGGTGGATCGCCTGGGCTTTACCCTGTTCCTGGCGGCGCTGCTGCACCTGGTGCTGATCCTCGGCGTCGGTTTCACCTTTGCCAAGCCCGAAGAAATCCGCCGGACCATGGAAATTACCCTGGCCACCTTCAAGAGCGAAAAAGCGCCGCAGAAGGCTGACTACCTGGCCCAGGACAACCAGCAAGGCAGCGGCACCCTGGACAAGAAAGCGGTGCCGAAAACCACCGAAGTGGCGCCCTTCCAGGACAGCAAGATCAACAAGGTCACACCGCCTCCGGCAGCCAAGCCTCAAGTGCAGCCGCAACCGACACCGCCTAAAGCCGTGGTAGCGACCAAGGCACCGAAGCCGGAAAAAGTCGAGACCCGGCCCAAGGAAGCCAAGCCGCAGCCCAAACCCCAGACTGCGACCCCGGATTTTGACAGCTCACAGCTGTCCAGCCAGATCGCCAGCCTCGAGGCCGAGCTGTCCCATGAGCAGCAGTTGTATGCCAAGCGTCCGCGCATCCACCGCCTCAACGCCGCCTCGACCATGCGCGACAAGGGCGCCTGGTACAAGGACGAGTGGCGCAAGAAGGTCGAGCGCATCGGCAACCTCAACTACCCCGACGAAGCCCGGCGCCAGCAGATCTACGGCAGCTTGCGGCTGATGGTGTCGATCAACCGCGACGGCTCGCTGTATGAAGTGCTGGTGCTGGAGTCCTCCGGCCAGCCCCTGCTCGACCAGGCTGCCCAGCGCATCGTGCGCCTGGCTGCGCCGTTCGCGCCGTTCACCGGCGACCTGGCCGATATCGACCGGCTGGAGATCATCCGTACCTGGCGTTTCGCCCGCGGCGACCGGTTGCAAAGCAACTGATCTAAGGCTCCGCCTGATGGCAAAACAATAGCCATTTTGCGATGATGCGCGCCCGTATATCCCCCTCAAGAAAGGATTCTGTTGATGTCGCGCATCAATTTTGCCCGCAAAACCGCTGCTCTCGGCCTGGCCCTGGCCGCCTGCGCCCTGCCTGCTGCCGCCTTCGCCGACGCCGCCGAGCTGTCGCAGAAGCTGTACAACGAAGTTGGCGAGTACAAGTACGACGAAACCCCGGCGCGCCTGGCCAAGATCCAGGGCCTGCTCGACCAGGGTGCCGACCCGAAAGGCCAGCCGATGTTCCTGGCCGCCTCTTACAAGATCGTCGCGCCGTTCGAGCTGTTCCTGCCAAAGATCGGTGACGTCAACACGCCAATCCAGGAAAACGGCGAAACCCTGCTGCTGTTCGTCCTCAACCAGGCCGAACAGTCGAAGGCCTCCGAGGCTGACCTGCGCATGGTCAAGGGCCTGATCAAGGCCGGCGCCAACGTCAACGTGCTAGCCCAGGGCGATTCCGCCACGCCGCTGAACACCGCGGCACGCAAGGGCTCACCCGAACTGATCAAGCTGCTGCTGGATTCCGGCGCCGATGCCAAGGCCGTCCGGCCGAACGGCTTTACCCCATTGACCGGGCCGGGTGCCTCGAACCTGGAGGTGATCAAGCTGCTGGTCGCTGCCGGCGCCAATCCGTACCAGGTCACCCAGACCGGCTCGACGCCGCTGCACCATGTTTGCGAACGCGCCTTTGAAATGAACGGCCAGCCCGACCCGCAAGCCGCCCAGCGCATCGCCCTGCTGCTGAAAAAAGGCAGCTCGATCGATGCCTACCACGAGCAGCACGGCACCTTCCCGGTCGGTACGCCGCTGGAAGAAGCCGCCCGCTCGGACAACCCGGACTGCGTCGCCGCACTGATCAAGGCCGGCTCCAGCCTGAAGGCCCCGGCGTTCCCGGAGAGCTACCTGGCCAAGTACCCGCAGGCCAAGCAGAAGACCGTCCAGGAGTACGTGCTGTCGGCCGCTGAAGAGTCGCCAACCCTGTATACCGAAGAAGTGGTCAAGCTGTTCAAGTAACCCCGCAGTAAAGCTGACAAGGTGACGCCAGCACCTTGTCAGCGTGGCCGCTCACCGCCACACTATCAACCATGAAGAACCTCAGCCCGGATTACCTCAAGCACCAGTTCCTGATCGCCATGCCACACATGGCCGACCCGAACTTCGCGCAGACCTTGACCTACATCGTCGAGCACAACGCCAATGGGGCGATGGGGCTGGTGGTCAATCGGCCACAGGACCTCAACCTGGCCGATATCCTCGAACAGCTGCGTCCGGACGTCGACCCGCCGGCCAGTTGCATTCACGTGCCAATCTACATGGGCGGCCCGGTGCAAACCGACCGCGGCTTCGTCCTGCACACCAGTGACCGTACTTTCCAGGCTACCGTCGAGCTCGACGGCCTGTCGCTGACCACGTCCCAGGACGTGCTGTTCGCCATTGCCGATGGCCTCGGCCCCAAACAGAGCCTGATCACCCTCGGCTACGCCGGCTGGGAAGCCGGGCAGCTGGAAGCGGAGCTGGCCGACAACGCCTGGCTGAACTGCCCGTTCGACCCCGAGATCATCTTCGGCATGGCCTGCGAGCAACGTCTTGAAGCGGCCGCCGCAAGCCTTGGGATCAACCTCAGCCTGCTGACCAGCCAGGCGGGGCACGCCTGATGACTGAAGTACGCCTACTGCTGGGCTTTGACTACGGCAGCCGCCAGATCGGCGTCGCGGTCGGCCAGGTGATCACCGGACAGGCCCGCGAGCTGTGCACCCTCAAGGCGCAGAACGGCACGCCGGACTGGGCCCAGGTGGAAAAACTGATCAAGGAATGGAAGCCCGACGCCCTGGTGGTCGGCCTGCCGTTGAACATGGACGGCACCCCCAGCGAGATGAGCGAGCGCGCGGAAAAGTTCGCCCGCCGCCTCAATGGCCGTTTCAACCTGCCGGTGCACACCCACGACGAACGCCTGACCACCTTCGAGGCCAAGGGCAAGCGCATGGCCCGTGGCGGCCAGCGCGGCAGTTACCGCGACAACCCGGTGGATGCCATTGCCGCCGCCTTGCTGCTGCAGGGCTGGCTGGAGGCCAATACCGGGGCCTGAGCCCCGATCATCGCATTCAAGCCGGGCTAGCGCACCGCTCCCCGGCCTCTTGAGGAGCAAGCATGAGCCTACCCAATCCCGCCGAACTGATCCGGCAGATGGCCGTCGACCTTCGCGCCCATCTGGCCCGGCGCGCCATTGCCGAGCCGCGCTTCATCGGCATCCGCACCGGTGGTGTCTGGGTCGCCCAGGCACTGCTTGAAGAACTGGGCAGCGACACCGCCCTGGGCACACTCGACGTTTCCTTCTACCGCGACGACTTCAGCCAGAACGGCCTGCACCCGCAGGTGCGCCCGTCCGACTTGCCGTTCGAGATCGAAGGCCAGCACCTGGTGCTGATCGACGACGTGCTGATGAGCGGACGCACCATCCGTGCCGCCCTCAACGAACTGTTCGACTATGGCCGTCCGGCCAGTGTAACCCTGGTCTGCCTGCTCGACCTGGATGCCGGCGAATTGCCGATCCGGCCGAATGTGGTCGGTGCCACCCTGTCGCTGGCCGCCCATGAACGGGTAAAATTGACCGGACCCGCACCGCTCGCCCTCGAGCGCCAGGACCTCGCCTCCGCTTCCGCCCTTTAAGAGTCCCCTGCGATGACGCCAATCGACGCCAAGCGCCCGCTGCAGCTCAATGATCAGGGCCAGCTGCGCCACTTCCTCTCGCTCGACGGTTTGCCCCGCGAACTGCTGACCGAAATCCTCGACACTGCCGACTCGTTCCTCGAAGTCGGCGCCCGGGCCGTCAAGAAGGTTCCGTTGCTGCGCGGCAAGACCGTCTGCAACGTGTTCTTCGAAAACTCCACCCGCACCCGTACCACCTTTGAACTGGCCGCCCAGCGGCTGTCGGCGGACGTCATCACCCTGAACGTGTCGACCTCCTCGACCAGCAAGGGCGAAACCCTGTTCGACACCCTGCGCAACCTCGAAGCCATGGCGGCCGACATGTTCGTCGTGCGTCATGCCGACTCGGGCGCCGCGCACTTCATCGCCGAGCACGTATGCCCGGAGGTGGCGATCATCAATGGCGGCGACGGCCGCCACGCCCACCCGACCCAGGGCATGCTCGACATGCTCACCATTCGTCGGCACAAGGGCGGTTTCGAAAACCTCTCGGTGGCCATCGTCGGCGACATCCTGCACTCGCGGGTAGCGCGCTCGAACATGCTTGCACTGAAAACCCTGGGCTGCCCGGACATCCGCGTGATCGGCCCGAAAACCCTGCTGCCGATCGGTATCGAGCAGTACGGCGTCAAGGTCTACACCGACCTGGAACAGGGCCTGAAAGACGTCGACGTGGTGATCATGCTGCGCCTGCAGCGTGAGCGCATGGCCGGCGGCCTGCTGCCCAGCGAAGGCGAGTTCTACCGCCTGTTCGGCCTGACCACCGCGCGCCTGGCCGGGGCCAAGCCGGATGCCATCGTCATGCACCCGGGCCCGATCAACCGCGGCGTAGAGATTGAATCAGCGGTGGCCGACGGTGCTCACTCGGTGATCCTCAACCAGGTCACCTACGGTATCGCCGTACGCATGGCGGTGCTGTCCATGGCCATGAGCGGGCAGACCGCGCAACGTCAATTCGAGCAGGAGAACGCCCAGTGACCCTCAGTATTCTCGGCGCCCGGGTCATCGACCCCCTGAGCGGCCTGGACCAGACCACTGACCTGCACATCGATGCCGGCAAGATCATCGCCATCGGCGCCGCCCCGGCAGGCTTCAAGCCTGCACGCAGCATCGATGCCCAGGGCCTGGTCGCCGCGCCCGGCCTGGTCGACCTCAACGTCGCCCTGCGCGAGCCCGGCTACAGCCGCAAAGGCAGCATCGCCAGCGAAACCCGCGCCGCCGCTGCCGGTGGCGTCACCAGCCTGTGCTGCCCGCCGCAGACCAAGCCGGTGCTGGACACCTCGGCGGTGGCCGAGCTGATTCTCGACCGCGCCCGCGAAGCCGGGCACAGCAAGGTCTACCCGATCGGCGCCCTGAGCAAAGGCCTGGAAGGCGAGCAGCTTGCCGAGCTGATTGCGTTGCGTGACGCCGGCTGCGTGGCCTTTGGCAACGGCCTCAATGCCTTTGGCAACAACCGCACCCTGGCCCGCGCGCTGGAATACGCCGCGACCTTCGACCTGACGGTGATCTTCCACTCCCAGGACCGCGACCTGGCTCAGGACGGCCTGGCCCACGAAGGCGCCATGGCCAGCTTCCTCGGCCTGCCGGGAATTCCGGAAACCGCCGAAACCGTGGCCCTGGCGCGCAACCTGCTGCTGGTCGAACAGACCGGCGTGCGAGCGCACTTCAGCCAGCTGACCAGCGCCCGCGGCGCGCGGCTGATCGCCCAGGCCCAGGAACTGGGCCTGCCAGTGACCGCCGACGTTGCCTTGTACCAACTGATCCTCACTGACGAAGCGCTGCGCGACTTCTCCAGCCTGTACCACGTGCAACCGCCGCTGCGCACCCGCGCCGACCGCGACGGCCTGCGCGAGGCGGTGAGGTCCGGGGTGATCCAGGCGATCTCCAGCCATCACCAGCCCCATGAGCGTGATGCCAAGCTGGCGCCGTTCGGTGCGACCGAACCGGGCATCAGCAGTGTCGAACTGTTGCTGCCGCTGGCCATGACCCTGGTGGAAGACGGCCTGCTCGACCTGCCGACTTTGTTGCAGCGTTTGTCTGCGGGCCCGGCCGCGGCGCTGCGCCTGCCCGCGGGCGAGCTGAAGGTTGGCAGTGCGGCCGACCTGGTGCTGTTCGATGCCAAGGCCTCGACCGTAGCCGGCGAGCAGTGGCGCTCCAGGGGCGACAACTGCCCGTTCATCGGCCACTGCCTGCCGGGCGCGGTGCGTTATACCTTGGTCGATGGGCATATCAGCCACGAGGCCTGATATCCGGGGCCGCGTTGCGGCCCCATCGCCGGCAAGGCCGGCTCCCACAGGTCCTGTATGCACCGATCCTTATGGGAGCCGGCCTTGCCGGCGATGGGGCCCTGAAGGATTACCGCTCATCCTTCAAGGTTGAAATCTTTCCTACCACCCCCATATGAGTCTGCATCAGGCATTTTCGCCCCGCTGCGTGGAGACTCTCCCTTGACCACCATCGTTTCAGTTCGCCGCCACGGCAAAGTCGTCATGGGCGGCGACGGCCAGGTTTCTCTCGGCAACACCGTGATGAAAGGCAACGCCAAGAAAGTCCGCCGCCTGTACCACGGTCAGGTCATCGCCGGTTTCGCCGGTGCCACCGCCGACGCCTTCACCCTGTTCGAACGCTTTGAAGGCCAGCTGGAAAAACACCAGGGCCATCTGGTCCGTGCCGCCGTGGAGCTGGCCAAGGAATGGCGTACCGACCGTTCCCTGAGCCGCCTGGAAGCCATGCTGGCCGTGGCCAACAAGGACGCATCCTTGATCATTACCGGCAACGGTGACGTGGTCGAACCCGAAGACGGCCTGATCGCCATGGGCTCCGGTGGCGCCTACGCCCAGGCCGCCGCTCGCGCCCTGCTGCAAAAGACCGACCTCTCGGCCCGCGAAATCGCCGAGACCGCGCTGAACATCGCCGGTGACATCTGTGTGTTCACCAACCATCACCTGACCATCGAGGAGCAGGACCTGGCCGAGTAATTCAGCTGTTCTGGCGCCCGGCCCCGGTGGCCGGGCTTTTCCACGCTGACTTATCGAGCCCAAGGACCATCACTACCATGTCCATGACCCCCCGCGAGATCGTCCACGAACTCAACCGCCACATCATCGGCCAGGACGACGCCAAGCGCGCCGTCGCCATCGCCTTGCGCAACCGCTGGCGGCGTATGCAGCTGCCGGCCGAGCTGCGCGTTGAAGTGACGCCGAAGAACATCCTGATGATCGGCCCGACCGGCGTCGGCAAAACCGAAATCGCCCGCCGCCTGGCAAAGCTTGCCAACGCACCGTTCATCAAGGTCGAAGCGACCAAGTTCACCGAAGTCGGTTATGTCGGCCGTGATGTCGAGTCGATCATCCGCGACCTGGCCGATGCCGCGATCAAGATGCTCCGCGAGCAGGAAATCATCCGCGTCGGTCACCGCGCCGAAGACGCTGCCGAAGAGCGCATCCTTGATGCCCTGTTGCCACCGGCACGCACCGGTTTCAACGAAGACCAGGTCGCCAGCCAGGACTCCAACACCCGCCAGCTGTTCCGCAAGCGCCTGCGCGAAGGCCAGCTGGACGACAAGGAAATCGAGATCGAAGTGGCCGAAGCCATGGGCGTCGACATTTCCGCGCCACCGGGCATGGAGGAAATGACCAACCAGTTGCAGAACCTCTTCGCCAACATGGGCAAGGGCAAGCGCAAGAGCCGCAAGCTCAAGGTCAAGGAAGCACTCAAGCTGGTGCGTGACGAAGAAGCCGGGCGCCTGGTCAACGAAGACGAGCTCAAGGCCAAGGCCCTGGAAGCGGTCGAGCAGCACGGCATCGTGTTCATCGACGAAATCGACAAGGTCGCCAAGCGCGGCAACGTCGGCGGTGCCGATGTGTCCCGTGAAGGCGTACAGCGCGACCTGCTGCCGCTGATTGAAGGCTGCACGGTGAACACCAAGCTGGGCATGGTCAAGACCGACCACATCCTGTTCATCGCCTCCGGTGCCTTCCACCTGAGCAAGCCGAGCGACCTGGTACCCGAGCTGCAAGGCCGCCTGCCGATCCGCGTCGAACTCAAGGCCCTGAGCCCGGAAGACTTCGAGCGCATCCTCAGCGAACCGCACGCCTCGCTCACCGAGCAGTACCGTGAGCTGCTGAAAACCGAAGGCCTGAACATCGAGTTCGCCGCCGACGGTATCAAGCGCCTGGCCGAGATTGCCTGGCAGGTTAACGAAAAAACCGAGAACATCGGTGCCCGTCGCCTGCACACCCTGCTCG
The DNA here is from genome assembly GCF_900497695.1 of Pseudomonas wadenswilerensis. GTDB lineage: Bacteria > Pseudomonadota > Gammaproteobacteria > Pseudomonadales > Pseudomonadaceae > Aquipseudomonas > Aquipseudomonas wadenswilerensis. The sequence continues at coordinate 293,497 of NZ_UIDD01000012.1, forward strand.
AGCGTCTGCTCGAAGAGGTGTCGTTCAGCGCCGGCGACCTGGCCAGCGCCCACAGCGAAGCGCCGATCCGCATCGACGCCGACTACGTCAACAGCCACCTGGGCGAATTGGCGCAGAACGAAGACCTGTCACGCTATATTCTCTAAAGCGGCAAGCTTCAAGCGGCAAGCTGCAAGTTAAGCGCGCTGGACGCCTTCTCTTGCAGCTTGTAGCTTGCAGCTTGTAGCCCAAGAGCCCTTATCCATGACCAGACTCCCCAGCGGCATCAACCTGCACAAAGCCTCCAAGACCCTCACCCTGACCTACGGGCCAGACGAGGTGTACCACCTGCCCGCCGAATTCCTGCGCGTGCACTCCCCCTCCGCCGAGGTCCAGGGCCACGGCAATCCGATCCTGCAGTACGGCAAGCTCGGCGTTGGCCTGAGCGGGCTGGAACCTGCCGGCCAATACGCACTGAAACTGACCTTCGACGACGGCCACGACAGCGGCCTGTTCACCTGGGAATACCTAGAACAGCTGTGCCTGCGCCAGGACGAACTCTGGGCGGACTATCTCGGCGAGCTGGCAAAAGCCGGTAAATCCCGCGACCCCAACGAGTCGATCGTCAAGCTGATGCTCTAGCTCGGGCCCTTCAGGGTTTAGAGCGCATTTTCTAATTCTATTTGCTTGAATGCCTGCACCACGGCCAATGACTGGCCGTCTTGCGCAATACCAAAAAGTCGGGTAACCAATGGATCTGGCAAGCTCCCTGCATCGGATTTAATGCAGGGTCGGGCTGGTATGTAGAGGTCGCGAGCGAAAGCAGGCAGTCTTCTCACGCAGAAAAAACCCGCAGGGCTCATCGTCGTTTGCATCCGGCCGCAGGACCGCAGTTCGTTATCACTGGTCACCCGAGCAGCAGTACCGGGCGTTCGTCTGTGTAACGCGCACAGTCAAACCGGTACTCGTCTCAGGACAACGGAGCGTCGTAGATGAGTAACAAGAATAACGATGACCTGCAGCGCCAAGCCTCGGAAAACACCCTGGGTCTGAACCCGGTGATCGGCTTGCGCCGCAAGGATTTGCTGACTTCTGCTCGAATGGTGCTGCGTCAGGCCATTCGCCAACCGCTGCACAGTGCCAAGCATGTCGCCCATTTCGGCATGGAACTCAAGGATGTGATCTTCGGCAAGTCGAGCTTGCAACCGGAGAATGACGACCGTCGTTTTCACGATCCGGCCTGGAGCCAGAACCCACTGTATCGCCGCTACCTGCAGACCTACCTGGCCTGGCGCAAGGAACTGCACGACTGGATCGATACCAGCAACCTTTCCGACCAGGACATCAGCCGCGGCCACTTCGTCATCAACCTGATGACCGAGGCCATGGCGCCGACCAACACCGCGGCCAACCCGGCGGCGGTCAAGCGCTTCTTCGAAACCGGCGGCAAGAGCCTGCTCGATGGCCTGTCGAACCTGGCCAAGGACATGGTCAACAATGGCGGCATGCCCAGCCAGGTGAACATGGATGCCTTCGAGGTCGGCAAGAACCTCGGCACCAGCGAAGGCGCGGTGGTGTTTCGCAACGACGTGCTGGAGCTGATCCAGTACCGGCCGATCACCGAACAGGTGCTGGAAAAGCCGCTGCTGGTGGTGCCGCCGCAGATCAACAAGTTCTACGTCTTCGACCTCAGCCCGGAAAAGAGCCTGGCGCGTTTCTGTCTGCGCTCCAACGTGCAGACCTTCATCGTCAGCTGGCGCAACCCGACCAAATCCCAACGCGAATGGGGCCTGTCGACGTATATCGATGCGCTCAAGGAGGCGGTCGACGTAGTCCTGGCGATCACCGGCAGCAAGGACCTGAACATGCTCGGCGCCTGCTCCGGTGGCATCACCTGCACCGCGCTGGTGGGCCACTACGCGGCACTCGGCGAGAAGAAGGTCAATGCCCTGACCCTGCTGGTCAGCGTACTCGACACCACCCTCGACACCCAGGTGGCGCTGTTCGTCGACGAGCAGACCCTGGAGGCGGCCAAGCGCCATTCCTACCAGGCTGGTGTGCTGGAAGGCCGCGACATGGCCAAGGTGTTCGCCTGGATGCGGCCCAACGACCTGATCTGGAACTACTGGGTCAACAACTACCTGCTGGGCAACGAGCCGCCGGTGTTCGACATCCTGTTCTGGAATAACGACACCACACGCCTGCCGGCCGCTTTCCACGGCGACCTGATCGAATTGTTCAAAAACAACCCACTGTTGCGCCCCGATGCACTGGAAGTGTGCGGCACGCCGATCGACCTCAAGCAGGTGACCACTGACATCTTCAGCGTCGCCGGTACCGCCGATCACATCACCCCGTGGCAGTCGTGCTACAAGTCGGCACAGCTGTTCGGTGGCAAGGTCGAGTTTTTGCTGTCCAACAGCGGTCACATCCAGAGCATCCTCAACCCGCCGGGCAACCCCAAGGCGCGTTACATGACCAACAGTGAAATGCCCCCCAGCGCCCTCGACTGGCAAGAGAACTCGACCAAGCACACCGACTCCTGGTGGCTGTACTGGCAGACCTGGCTGGCCGAGCGTTCGGGCAAGCTGAAAAAAGCTCCGGCCAACCTCGGCAACAAGGCCCATGTGGCCGGTGCCGCAGCACCAGGGACCTACGTTCACGAGCGTTGACAGCGAACACCGCCGCAGCTCGCAAGGGCTGCGGCGCTTACAAACCACAGGGCTTCGCGCATGCCGCAACAGTATATTTTCAGGACCGTCGACCTGGATGGCCAAACCATCCGCACCGCCGTCCGACCCGGCAAGCCGCACTTGACGCCCTTGCTGATCTTCAACGGCATCGGCGCCAACCTGGAGCTGGTATTCCCCTTCATCCAGGCCCTGGACCCGGACCTGGAGGTTATTGCCTTCGATGTACCTGGCGTGGGCGGTTCATCGACCCCACGCCACCCCTATCGTTTCCCTGGCCTGGCCAAACTCACCGCACGCATGCTCGACTACCTCGACTATGGCCAGGTCAATGTCATTGGCGTGTCCTGGGGCGGCGCCCTGGCCCAGCAGTTTGCCCATGACTACCCCGAGCGCTGCAAAAAGCTGGTACTGGCTGCCACCGCCGCGGGCGCAGTGATGGTGCCGGGCAAGCCCAAGGTGCTGTGGCTGATGGCTAGCCCCCGGCGTTATGTGCAGCCGTCCCATGTGATCCGTATTGCCCCGCAGATCTATGGTGGCGGTTTCCGCCGTGACCCGGACCTGGCCCTTTCGCACGCGGCCAAGGTGCGCTCCGGAGGCAAGCTCGGCTACTACTGGCAACTGTTCGCCGGGCTCGGCTGGACCAGCATTCACTGGCTGCACAAGATCCAGCAGCCCACCCTGGTGCTGGCCGGCGACGACGATCCGCTGATCCCCTTGATCAACATGCGCCTGTTGGCCTGGCGAATTCCCAATGCCCAGCTACACATAATCGACGACGGTCATTTGTTCCTGATCACCCGGGCCGAGGCCGTCGCCCCGATCATCATGAAGTTTCTCCAGCAAGAGCGCCAACGCGCCGTCATGCACCCTCGGCCCGCCCCCAGCAGCTGAGACGCCTGCCACACCCGAGCCCATGGCGGGACGCCAGGCAACCCGGGTGCGCGGCGTGAGGTTGGTGTCGCTCTTGCATTGATGTGTTTGTTGATGGCCTGACGACGGAGTGTTGCCTGATGAAAGACAAACCCGCGAAGGGATCGGTACCGGTCCCCGCCACCTATATGAACGTGCAGAGTGCAATCAGCGGCCTGCGCGGACGTGACCTGTTTTCGACCTTGCGCAGCGTCAGCCGCCATGGTCTGCGCCACCCGCTGCACACCGCCAAGCACATGCTGGCCCTGGGCAATCAACTGGGCAAGGTGCTGCTCGGCGAAACCCCCTATCAACCGAGCCCCCGCGACAACCGCTTCAAGGACCCGGCCTGGAGCCAGAACCCACTGTACAGCCGCGGCCTGCAGGCCTACCTGGCATGGCAGAAGCACACTCGCCTGTGGATCGACGAAAGCCAGCTGGCGCCAGACGACCGCGCCCGCGCGCACTTTCTGTTCACTCTGCTCAACGATGCCGTGTCGCCCAGCAACTCACTGCTCAACCCCCTGGCGGTCAAGGAGCTGTTCAACTCCGGTGGCCTGAGCCTGGTGCGCGGCATCAACCACTTGCTCGATGATTTGCGGCACAACGACGGCCTGCCGCGCCAGGTCAACCCGCAGGCCTTCGAGGTCGGCCGCAACCTGGCGACCACGCCGGGCTCGGTGGTGTTTCGCAACGAGCTGCTGGAACTGATCCAGTACAAGCCGATGAGCGAAAAACAATACGCCAGGCCATTGCTGGTGGTACCGCCGCAGATCAACAAGTTCTACATCTTCGACCTGAGCCCGGCCAACAGCTTCGTCCAGTACATGCTCAAGAACGGCCTGCAGACCTTCATGATCAGCTGGCGCAACCCCGACCCGCGCCACCGTGAGTGGGGCCTGTCGAGCTATGTCGAAGCCGTGGAGGAGGCGATGAACGTGTGCCGGGCGATCACCGGCAGCCGCGAGGTCAACCTCATGGGCGCCTGTGCCGGTGGCCTGACCATGGCCGCGTTGCAAGGTCATTTGCAGGCCAAGCGCCAGTTGCGCCGGGTCAGCAGCGCCACCTACCTGGTCAGCCTGCTCGACAGCCAGATCGACAGCCCGGCCAGCCTGTTTGCCGACGAACAAACCCTTGAAGCCGCCAAGCGCCGCTCCTACCAGCAAGGCGTGCTCGACGGTCGCGAGATCGCCCGGGTGTTCGCCTGGATGCGCCCCAACGACCTGATCTGGAATTACTGGGTCAACAACTACCTGCTCGGCAAGGCCCCGCCGGCGTTCGACATCCTCTACTGGAACAACGACAACACCCGCCTGCCGGCCGCGCTGCATGGCGACCTGCTGGACTTCTTCAAGCACAACCCGCTGGCCCACGCAGCGGGGCTTGAAGTGTGCGGCACGCCGATCGATCTGCAGAAGGTCAACGTCGACAGTTTCAGCGTCGCCGGCAGCAACGACCACATCACCCCCTGGGATGCGGTGTATCGCTCGGTGCTGCTGCTCGGTGGCGACAAACGCTTCATCCTCGCCAACAGCGGCCATGTGCAAAGCATCATCAACCCGCCGGGCAACCCCAAGGCGCATTACGTCGACAATCAGCGCCTGAGCAGCGACCCGCGGGCCTGGCTCTACGATGGCAAGCAGGTCGACGGCAGCTGGTGGCCGCAATGGCTGGAATGGATTCAGGCGCGCTCCGGCGCCCAGCGCGAAACCCTGATGGCCCTCGGCAACCAGAACTACCCTCCCATGGACCCCGCGCCCGGCAGCTACGTGCAGGCGCGCTGAACAAGTAGAACGGATGAAAACCCGCGACCGTATCCTCGAGTGTGCCCTGCAACTGTTCAACCACCAGGGCGAGCCGAATGTCTCGACCCTGGAGATTGCCAACGAAATGGGCATCAGCCCGGGCAACCTCTACTACCACTTCCACGGTAAGGAGCCGCTGGTGCTGGGGCTGTTCGAACGCTTCGAGGACGAGCTCACGCCACTGCTGGACCCGCCGCTGGAAGTGCGCCTGGATGCCGAGGACTACTGGCTGTTCCTGCACCTGATCGTCGAGCGCATGGCCCAGTACCGCTTCCTGTTCCAGGACCTGTCGAACCTGACCGGGCGCCTGCCCAAGCTGGCCCGTGGCATGCGCAACCTGCTCAACGCGCTCAAGCGTACCCTGGCGGCGCTGCTGGCCAGCCTCAAGGCCCAGGGGCAGGTGCTCAGCGATACGCGGGCGTTGGGGCAGCTTGTTGAGCAGATCACCCTGACGCTGCTGTTCTCGCTCGATTACCAACGGGTGCTGGCCCGTGAGGGTGAGGTAGGGGTGGTGGTGTATCAGGTGATGATGCTGGTGGCGCCGCACCTGGAGGCGGGCTCGCGGCATGCAGCCGAGCAGTTGGCGCTAAGGTATCTGGAGGGTTGAAAGCATCGCGGGGCAAGTCGGGTCGCCGCACTGCCCCGCGATAAAGCCAGTATCAGGACTGGCTGATCGGGCTTGCCGGAGCTGACGGCGCCGAAGTAACCGGTGCAGCATTGGCTACCGGTACCGGGCTTGGCGCCGGTGCAGCGCTGGCCGCAGGTGCCGCCGGCTTCGCTGCTGCAGGTTTAGCTGCTGGCTTGGCCGCTGGCTTCTTCACTGCCGGTTTCTTCGCTGCAGCCGGTTTGGCTGCTGGCTTGGCCGCAGGTTTTGCCGCTGCGGTTTTCGCCGCTGGCTTGGCTGCAGGTTTAGCCGCTGCAGTTTTTGCTGCAGGTTTCGCCGCCGCTTTCGGTGCAGCCTTGGCCAGTGGCTTGGCTGCAGGCTTGCTCGCCGCCGGTTTTTTCGAGATCGGAGTGACCGAAGCGCCGGTCAGTTTCTCGATCTGCTTGGTCAGGGTGTCGACCTTCGAATGCAGCGCCTTGACCTCACTGCGGCTCGGCACGCCAAGGCGCGAGATCGCACTGTTCAGGCGCTTGTCGAAAGCACCTTCGAGTTCGTCCCATTTGCCCAGTGCGCGATCCTTGACGCCGCTGATGCGCGAGGTAGCCGACTTGGCGGTTGCCTTGGCCGAGTCGACCGAACCCTTGGCCAGTTTTTCAGCTTTCTCACCCTCCTTGACCAGGCTGTCAAACACCTTGCTGCCATCCTGATCGATCTTGGAGTAGATACCCAAACCAGCCAGCCAGATCTTGCGGGAATACTTCTCGATCTCCCCGACCCAGGAACTGCCTTCTTTATCAGTAGTCTTCTTGCCAGCCATCCCGCTCTCCTTATTGTTTACGTGCGACACGTTCAAGCAATGCCGTGAGCTCATCGAGCTTGACAGAGAGTGTCTCCACGTCATGTTTAGACGGAATGCCGATGCGATTCAAGGCGCTTGCGACCCGTGTGTCGAAAGCCTTTTCGATTTTGTCGAGTTGAACCTCGACCTTGCCCTTGACGCTGCTCAGCTCGCCCTTCACCGAATCGATCTCGGAGTTGGCGGCATCGACCTGCGCATCGAGTTTTTTCTTGCCGCGTTTTTCTACCGATTCACCGGCCTTGACCAGCTCTTTGAGGTAGTCGGCACCTTCCTGACCTACCCGGGTGTAAGCCCCGAGGCCCGCCAGCCAGATCTTGCGCGCGTAGCCGCGCACCTCACCCAACGTGCGCTGGGCGTCGTCTTTTTTCTTCAGGATCACTTTGGCCATACTCTGCACCTCACGCTCTGAACGGAAATGGAGGAACTGCCCAGGGAAGTTGGGCTTGAGCACAAGGTAGGGGGAAAAATTAGAATTCTCACCCTAAGGGCAAGATCAACTGATCCAGATCAGACCGGCTCACACGAATCCTGTGGGAGCCGGCCTTGCCGGCGATGAAGTCAACGCGCAATCAAGCCAACGCTTTGTCCAGCGCCCGCTCGATCTCGCTCTTGATGGTCCCGCTCATCATCGACAGCATCATGCCCAGCTTCAGCTCGACCTTGATGCTGTCCTCGCCAATCAGCACGCTGCCATTGGCGCCACTGCGCTTGACCTCGACCCGGTCACCGTTCCAGCTGGCCTTGAGGTCGTATTCGCGGGCCAGCTTGTCGACCAGGGCTTCGGCCTTTTGCCGGGCCGCATCGCGGCCCAGGTTGTGTTTGCGTTCAACGCTGATCTGGGTCATTCATTCAATCCTGGGTTCGAAGGCATACTTGTATTATGCCCGCGCCCCACCTGCGACACACCCCGCCAAGACAAAACCGACCGTACGCCCTAGAATGGCCAGTAATTTTTTCCGGTGAAGCGATATGAACGATCAGCGCAAAGGCGACCACGCCGAACCCACCACCCACTTCGGCTACAAGAACGTGCCGGAAAGCCAGAAGGCCGAGAAAGTCGCCGAGGTGTTCCACTCGGTGGCGGCCAAGTACGACCTGATGAACGACGTGCTCTCCGTCGGCATGCACCGCCTGTGGAAGCGTTTCACCATCGAACTGTCGGGCGTGCGCCCGGGTAACCGGGTCCTCGACATCGCCGGCGGCACTGGCGACCTGGCAGCCAAGTTCTCGCAACTGGTCGGCCCCAGCGGTCAGGTAGTGCTGGCCGACATCAACGAGTCGATGCTCAAGGTCGGTCGCGACCGCCTGCTCGACCGCGGCGTGGCCGGCAACATCGAGTTCGTCCAGGCCGACGCCGAAAAACTGCCGTTCCCGGACAACCACTTCGATTGCGTGACCATTGCCTTCGGCCTGCGCAACGTCACCCACAAGGACGAGGCCATCCGCTCCATGCTGCGGGTGCTCAAGCCCGGTGGCCGCTTGCTGGTGCTGGAATTCTCCAAGCCGACCAACAAGCTGATGTCCAAGGTCTACGACGCCTACTCGTTTGCCTTCATGCCGCTGGCCGGCAAGCTGATCACCAACGACTCGGAAAGCTACCGTTACCTGGCCGAATCGATCCGCATGCACCCCGACCAGGAAACCCTCAAGGCGATGATGGTCGAAGCTGGTTTCGACCGCGTCACCTACCACAACATGACCAGCGGCATCGTTGCCCTGCACCGGGGAATCAAGCCCTGATGCTCCTGGCCGGCCTGCTCGCCAGCGTCGAACACGGCCTCAACCGTGTTTTGCGCCTGGACAGCACAGCGCTGCCGCGTCTGCGCCCGCTCGACGGCAAGGTGATTGCCATCGACTGCCGCCAGCCGGCCCTGCAGCTGTTCATCCTGCCCAGCGACGAAGGCCTGATGCTCGCCACGCACTGGGCCAATGAGGCCGACTGTACCCTGCGCGCGCCCGCCAGCAGCCTGGTGCGCCTGGCCCTGAGCCAGGACAAGAGCGCCGTGCTGCACAGCCCGCAGGTCGAGCTTGAAGGCGACAGCGCGGTGCTGCTCGACCTGGTGGCAGTGCTGCAGGACCTGGAGCTGGACTGGGAGTACGAAGTTTCCCGCTGGCTCGGCCCGGTCGCCACGCAACTGCTCAGCGGTCATTTGCGCAGCCGCGCCAACTGGACCCGCCAGGGCCTGGCGGCGCTCAACCAGAACCTTTCCGAGTACCTCGCCGAAGAGGCCCGGACCCTGGTAGGCCTGCGCGAAGCCGAAGCCCGTTTCAGCGAACTCGACACGCTAAAAGTCGATATTGAACGCCTTGAGGCGCGCATCGAGCGCCTTGCCCGATCCCTTGATACCAGCGATAACGCATGAAGCTGCTTGCCGTCCGCCGTTTGTTGCGCATCCAGCGCGTCGTGATCCGTTACCGTCTCGATGACCTGCTGTTCGCCCTGCCCCTGCCCTGGTGGCTGATGGGCCTGCGTTATGCCATGCCTTGGCGCTGGCTGCCGCGCAAGCAACTGGAGCTCAGCCGTGGCGCGCGCCTGCGCCTGGCGCTACAGGACCTGGGGCCGATCTTCATCAAGTTCGGCCAGTTGCTCTCGACTCGCCGCGACCTGCTGCCCGAAGACATTGCCGACGAGCTGATGCTGCTGCAGGACCGGGTACCGCCGTTCGACCCGCAAAAAGCCATCGCCCTGATCGAGGAGCAGCTCGGGGCCAAGATCAGCGAAGTGTTTAGCCGCTTCGACGTCGAGCCCCTGGCCTCGGCCTCGGTTGCCCAGGTGCACGCGGCCAAGCTCAAGAGCGGTGAAGAGGTGGTGGTCAAGGTGGTGCGCCCCGGTCTCAAGCCGATCATCGCCCAGGACCTGGCCTGGCTGTTCCTGATTGCCCGTGGCGCCGAGCGGGTTTCGGCCGATGCGCGCCTGCTGCACCCGGTGGAAGTGGTCAACGACTACGAAAAAACCATCTACGACGAACTCGACCTGTTGCGCGAGGCGGCCAACGCCAGCCAGCTCAAGCGCAACTTCGAAGGCTCGGAGATGATGTACGTGCCCCAGGTGTACTGGGACTGGTGCCGGCCGAAAGTGTTGGTGATGGAGCGCATCTACGGCATCCAGGTCACTGACCTGGCGACCCTGGCCGACCAGCGCACCGACATGAAGCTGCTCGCCGAGCGTGGCGTGGAGATCTTCTTCACCCAGGTGTTTCGCGACAGCTTCTTCCACGCCGACATGCACCCGGGCAACATTTTCGTCAGCACCGTCAAGCCGTGGAGCCCGCAGTACATCGCCATCGACTGCGGCATCGTCGGCAGCCTGACCCCCGAGGACCAGGACTACCTGGCGCGCAACCTGTTCGCCTTCTTCAAGCGTGACTACCGCCGCGTCGCCCAGTTGCACATCGACTCGGGCTGGGTACCGGCGCAGACCAAGCTGAATGAATTCGAAGCGGCGATCCGTACCGTGTGCGAGCCGATCTTCGAAAAACCGTTAAAGGATATTTCCTTCGGCCAGGTGCTGATGCGCCTGTTCCAGACCGCGCGGCGCTTCAACATGGAAGTCCAGCCGCAGCTGGTGCTGCTGCAAAAGACCCTGCTCAACATCGAAGGCCTGGGCCGCCAGCTGTACCCGGACCTCGACCTGTGGAGCACCGCCCAGCCGTTCCTCGAGCGCTGGATGCGCGAGCGGGTCAGCCCCAAGACCCTGCTGCAGAACCTGCATGGCCAGGTCGAACAGATTCCGCACCTGGCCGGCATGACCCGCGACCTGCTCGAACGCATGTCGCAGCCGCACCTGTCCGACCCGCCTGCGCCCTGGCAGCAGAAGAGCGATCACTGGGCCCTGCGCCTGCTCGGTGCCGGGCTGCTCGGCGGCGGTGCCACCCTGGCTGCCGGCGCGGTCAGCCTGAGCGCTCCGGCTGCCTGGCCGGCCTGGCTGATGCTGGCCGCCGGCCTCTACCTGATCGTGCGTCGATAGCCAGCCGGGCCGCTGGCTGGCACACTAGCGCAAGGGTTCGGCAACGGATCGAACCTGGTTTTGGAGTCGAAGATGAAAGACTGGCTGGACGAGATCAACTGGAACAGCGATGGCCTGGTACCGGCTATCGCCCAGGACCACAAGACCGGGCGCGTGCTGATGATGGCCTGGATGAACCGCGAGTCGCTGGCGCTGACCGCCGCTGAGCAGCGGGCCATCTACTGGTCACGTTCGCGTGGCAAACTGTGGCGCAAGGGCGAAGAATCCGGCCACGTGCAGAAGCTGCATGAAATGCGCCTGGACTGCGACGCCGACGTGATCATCCTGATGGTCGAGCAGTTGGGTCATATCGCCTGCCATACCGGCCGCGAAAGCTGCTTCTACCGGGTTTATGAGAACGGCGAATGGAAGACCGTCGATCCGGTCCTGAAGGACCCGCATGCCATCTACAGCGCAGGACACTGACATGAGCGACACCCTGACCCGCCTGGCCGAAGTGCTGGAATCGCGCAAAGGCGCCGAGCCCGATAGCTCCTACGTGGCCAGCCTGTACCACAAGGGCCTGAACAAGATTCTGGAAAAACTCGGCGAAGAGTCGGTCGAGACCATCATCGCCGCCAAGGACGCCGCCCATAGCGGCGACTGCAGCGATGTCATCTATGAGACCGCCGACCTGTGGTTCCATAGCATGGTCATGCTCGCGCAACTGGGCCAGCACCCGCAGGCGGTGCTGGACGAGCTGGACCGCCGTTTCGGCCTGTCCGGGCACGCCGAGAAAGCAGCGCGTCAGCCGTCGGCCTAACTGAATTATTTCGAGGGATTGCACCATGGGTATTTTTGACTGGAAACACTGGATCGTCCTGCTGGTCGTGGTGGTACTGGTGTTTGGTACCAAGAAGCTGAAGAACTTCGGCAGCGACCTGGGCGAATCGATCAAGGGCTTCAAGAAAGCCATGAACGAAGAAGAGACCAAGCCGGACGAGCAGACGCCACCGCCGGCGCAACCTGTCCAGCCGCAGGCCACTTCGCCGCTGAACCAGCCGCAGACCTTCGAAGGCCAGGCCCACAAGGTCGAAGAGCCGATCAGGAAAGATTGATCAATGTTCGGGATCAGCTTCAGCGAACTGTTGCTCGTGGGCCTGGTGGCCCTGCTGGTGCTCGGCCCCGAGCGCCTGCCGGGTGCCGCGCGCACCGCCGGGCTGTGGATCGGCCGGCTCAAGCGCAGCTTCAATGCGATCAAGCAGGAGGTCGAGCGCGAAATCGGCGCCGATGACATCCGTCGTCAGTTGCATAACGAGCACATCCTCTCCATGGAGCAGGAAGCGCGCAAGATCCTCAACCCCAACAGCGTGACGCCTGAGCCGCCTGCAAGCCCGGTAGCCAATGGCGAAACCGCCCCGGCGCCAGCCCCGGCCAGCAGCGAAACCCCGCCGCCGGTCGTCAGCGCGCCCACCGAACCGACACAGCCCCCGCGAGCCCCATGAGCGATATTCCGGAAAACGACCAGCCGATGCCGCTGGTTTCGCACCTCACCGAGTTGCGTACACGCCTGCTGCGCTGCGTCGCGGCCATCTTCCTGATCTTCGCCGGGCTGTTTTCCTTCGCGCAGCAGATCTACACCCTGGTCTCGGCGCCGTTGCGCGAACACTTGCCGGCCAACGCAACGATGATTGCCACCGACGTCGCCTCGCCGTTCCTGACGCCGTTCAAGCTGACCATGATCGTCTCGCTGTTCCTGGCCATTCCGCTGATCCTGCAGCAGATCTGGGGCTTCATCGCGCCAGGGCTGTACCGCCATGAAAAGCGCATCGCGATCCCATTGCTGATCTCCAGCATCATTCTGTTCTACGCCGGCATGGCCTTCGCCTACTTTCTGGTGTTCCCGCTGATCTTTGGTTTCTTCGCCAGCGCCACTCCGGACGGGGTGGCGATGATGACGGACATCTCCAGCTATCTGGACTTCGTCATGACCCTGTTCTTCGCCTTCGGCGTGGCCTTCGAGATCCCGGTGGCCGTGGTGCTGCTGGTGTGGATCGGCGTGGTCGACGTGAAGTACCTGAAGAAGATTCGCCCGTACGTGATCATCGGCTGCTTCGTGGTCGGCATGATCCTGACCCCGCCGGACATCTTCTCGCAGACCCTGCTGGCCGTGCCCATGTGGCTGCTGTTCGAGATCGGCGTGCTGTTTGGCGGGCTGATCCGCAAGCGCAGCGAGCACCGTGAAGACGCTGCCGACGACCACAACGACCAGCCGCCAGCGACCCAGCCGTGAACCTGCTGTTACTCGAAGAGGCCGACTTCATCGCGGCCGATCGCGCGGTGCTGGCTGACCGGCGTTTTACCCACATGCAGGAAATCCACCGCGTGGCGGTGGGCGATACCCTGCGCGTCGGGCGTATCGGCGGGCTGATGGGCCAGGCCACGGTACTGCGCCTGGAAGGCCATGAGGCCGAGCTCGGCGTCAGCTTCGACCAGCCGCCTCCGGCCAAGCTGCCGCTGACCCTGGTGCTGGCCCTGCCACGGCCAAAGATGCTCCGCCGGGTATTCCAGACCGTCGCCACCATGGGCGTGCCGAAAGTGATCCTGGTCAACAGCTACCGCGTCGAGAAAAGCTTCTGGCAGACACCATTCCTTGAGCCCGAGGCCATCCGCGAACAGCTGATCCTCGGCCTTGAGCAGACCCGCGATACCGTCCTGCCCGAAGTGATCATCGAGAAGCGCTTCAAGCCGTTTGTCGAAGACCGCCTGCCAGCCATCAGCGAGGGCACCCTTGGCCTGGTCGGCCATCCCGGCCAGTACCCGCCGTGCCCACGCGGGCTGAACGAGCCGGTTACCCTGGCCATCGGCCCGGAAGGCGGCTGGATTCCCTACGAGATCGACCTGCTGGGCAAGGCTGGCCTTGCCCCGGTACAACTCGGCGAGCGCATCCTGCGCGTGGAGACGGCGGTCACCGCCCTGCTCGCCCGCCTGTTCTGACTTCAGTTTTGCCGCTCCAGGCCGATGCATTGGCAACAGAACAATAATCGCCTCTGCCGATCGCAATGGAGTCCCACCATGTACCGTTGGTTAGCCCAGCACCTGGGCAACGTGAGCGTCAATCTCAAACTCGGCATTGGCTTCGGCCTGGTCCTGCTGCTGACCCTGGCCATTACCCTGACCGGCTGGCAGGGCCTGAACGGTGTCACCGAACGCGGCGACACTCTGGGCGGCATCTCCCAGGTGCATCAGGCCACCCTCGAACTGCGTATCGCCCGCCAGGGTTTCCAGCTCAAAGGCGACGAGGCGGCGGCGCAGAACCTCAACAATGCGCTGGCAGCGTTAGAGCGCCAACTGCAAGCGGTCGACCAACGCATCGTCCTGCCGGAGAATCGTCGGCGTATCGAGCAGCAGCACGACGCCGTGCGCCAATACCGCCAGGCGCTGAGCAGTGCCGACAAGGCCGCCCAACAGCGCGAGGCCGCTCGCGCCGTACTCGGCAGCAGCGCCGACGAGGCTGCGGCGCTGATCGCCCAGGTCGAGCAACAACTACTCAGCGGCAGCGACCTGAACCTGTTCAACAGTGTGGTCGGCGCCAGCAAATTGCTGCAACAGGCGCGTTTCCAAGTGCGTGGCTACACCTACAGCGGCAAGGCCGAGTTCCAGCAGACCGCGCTGCAAGCCATCGACCAGGCCACCTCGCAGCTCAAGACCCTGGCTGAAGTGCTGCCAGCCAGCTACACCAGCAACTTCAACCAGGCCGCCCGCGCCCTGGGCAACTACCGCGGCGCCGTGGTCGAGTTCGGCAACGCGCAAAGCGCCTCCGAGCAGGCCGCGCAGCAGATGGTTGTGCTGGGCCAGAACCTGATCGAACAGAGCCAGCAACTGACCACCACCCTCACCACCCTGCGCGATGACGAGGCGCAACACGCCAAGTCGATGCTGACCCTGGCCACGGTGCTGGCCCTGCTGTTCGGCCTGCTGGCCGCCTGGGCCATTACCCGGCAGATCGTCATCCCCCTGCGCCAGACCCTCAACGCCGCCGACCGGGTCGCCAGTGGCGACCTGCGCCACGACCTCAAGGTCGATCGGCGTGACGAGCTGGGCCAGTTGCAGCGCAGCATGCAGCGCATGACCGTAAGCCTGCGCGAATTGATCGGCGGCATCGGCGACGGCGTCACCCAGATCGCCAGCGCCGCCGAAGAGCTGTCGGCGGTCACCGAGCAGACCAGCGCCGGGGTCAACAATCAAAAGGTCGAGACCGACCAGGTGGCCACCGCCATGAACGAAATGGCCGCCACCGTGCAGGAAGTCGCGCGTAACGCCGAGGAAGCCTCGGAAGCGGCGGTAATGGCCGATCAGCAGGCCCGCGAAGGTGATCGGGTGGTCGGTGAAGCCATCGCCCAGATCGAGCGCCTGGCCAGCGAGGTCAACCATTCCAGCGAAGCCATGGGCCAGCTCAAGGCCGAAAGCGACAAGATCGGCAGCGTGCTCGATGTGATCAAGTCGGTGGCCCAGCAGACCAACCTGCTGGCCCTCAACGCTGCTATCGAAGCGGCCCGCGCCGGTGAGGCCGGACGTGGCTTTGCCGTGGTGGCCGATGAAGTACGCAGCCTGGCGCAACGCACCCAGCAGTCCACCGAGGAGATCGAACAATTGATCGCCGGCCTGCAGAACGGCACCCAGCAAGTGGCCACGGTGATGGATGCCAGCCGCGGCCTGACTGACAGCAGCGTCGAGCTGACGCGTCGCGCCGGCACCTCGCTGGAAACCATCACCCGTACGGTGTCTTCGATTCAGGCGATGAACCAGCAGATCGCTGCGGCGGCCGAGCAGCAAAGCGCGGTGGCCGAAGAGATCAACCGTAGCGTGATGAATGTGCGGGATGTGTCGGACCAGACCTCGGCCGCCAGTGAAGAGACCGCGGCCTCCAGCGTTGAGCTGGCGCGGTTGGGGACGCATCTGCAGACCTTGGTCGGCAAGTTCCAGCTCTGAACCGCCCCATCGCCGGCAAGGCCGGCTCCCACAATGACCGGGTCTCAGATGACCCTGTGGGAGCCGGCCTTGCCGGCGATGAAGGCGCCGCGCAGTATCAGAGCACCTGCCGCAAAAACGCCTGGGCGCGCAGGTCCTTGGGTGAGGTGAAGAACGCCTCCGGCGGCGAGTCTTCCAGCAGCTTGCCGTGATCGAAGAACAGCACCCGATCCGCCACTTCGCGGGCAAAGCCCATTTCGTGGGTGACACAAACCATGGTCATGCCTTCCAGGGCCAGGGTCTTCATCACATCCAGCACCTCACCGACCATTTCCGGGTCGAGCGCCGAGGTCGGCTCATCGAACAGCATTACCTTGGGCTCCATGGCCAGGGCGCGAGCGATCGCCACCCGCTGCTGCTGACCACCGGACAAGCGCGAAGGGAACTCATTGGCCTTCTGCGCAATGCCGACCTTCTCCAGCAACGCCCGGGCCTTGGCCTCGCGCTCGGCCTTGCCGCGCTTGCGCACGACCTTCTGCGCCAGGCACAGGTTCTCCAGCACGGTCATGTGCGGGAACAGGTTGAAATGCTGGAACACCATGCCGACTTCCCGGCGGTAGGCGTTGACGTCGGTCTTCGGATCAGCCAGTTGCAGGCCGTCGATGGCCACGGTGCCTTCATCGAACGACTCCAGGCCGTTGAGGCAGCGCAGGAAGGTCGACTTGCCCGAGCCCGAAGGGCCGAGCACCACCAGCACTT
This sequence comes from Pseudomonas wadenswilerensis, assembly GCF_900497695.1. GTDB lineage: Bacteria > Pseudomonadota > Gammaproteobacteria > Pseudomonadales > Pseudomonadaceae > Aquipseudomonas > Aquipseudomonas wadenswilerensis. The sequence goes on from NZ_UIDD01000012.1 coordinate 310,022, forward strand.
CGCCCTTGGCCACGTCGGTGCTGACGTGATCGACCGCGCGCACCACTTGCCCACGGGTATCGAAGACTTTTACCAGGTCACGGACTTCAATCACTTTGCGCAAGCCTCCGCTCAAGCCGGCTGGCCATGTGCGACAGCGGCAGGTTGATCAACAGGTACAGGCCGGCGACGCAGAACCAGATCTCGAAGGTCGAGAACGAGGTGGTGATCGACTCGCGACCGCTTTTGGTCAGTTCGGTGATGGCGATCACCGAGACCAGCGAGGTGTCCTTGACCAGGCTGATGAACTGCCCGGCCAGCGGTGGCAATACGCGCTTGAAGGCTTGCGGCAGCACCACATGGCGCATCGACTGGCCAGCGCTCAGGCCCAGAGAGCGGGCGGCTTCACCCTGGCCCTTGGCGATCGACTGCACACCGGCGCGGACGATCTCGGCGACATAGGCGCCGGTAAACAGCGCCAGCGCCGCCACCCCGGCAAACTCCCGGGACAGGTTGAGCACGGTACCGATGAAGAAATAGAAGATGAAAATCTGTACCAGCAACGGCGTACCGCGTACCAGCTCGACATACACCGTCGACAGGTCACGCAGGGTCGGGTTGTTCGACAGCCGGCAGAGCCCGGCAAACAAGCCGATCAGCAGCCCCAGCACGCCGGAGGCGACCGAGATCCATACCGTGGTCCACAGGCCCCAGGCCAGCGGGCCGGCGGCCCAGTGATGGGTAACGCCGATCAGGTCGCCTTCGGCCACATCGTCGCCGCGCGACAGTTGCACGCTGGCCTGCTCGACCTCGAAGACCTGCTCGCCACCGCTCTCGTCACGTACCGTGACGCTGGCCATGTCGCCCTTGCTGACGATGGCTTCGATGGTGCCGTTTTCAGCGACGCGCTGGGCGACTTCAGCCTGGTAGGCAAAGTACTGCGGCACCCGGTTCCAGCGCCACTCGTAGGAAATCACCGAGGTCGCGTAATACAGGCTGACGGCCAGGCCGATCAGGACCAGCGCGGTCAGCCCGTGCCAGGGCCACTGGGCTTTTTTGTGTTTGATCACGTGAAGGTACTTCCGTAAAAGCGAACGCGCAGGGCCAGCCTGCGCGTCGGGTTTCAAGCCGGGCGTGGTGCCTCGGCCTTATTCCATGTCCTTGAGCCAGGCGGTGTCCTTGAACCACTTGTCGTGGATGCGATCGTAGGTCCCGTCGTGCTTGATCTGGTGCAGGAAGTTGTTGATGAAGTTGAGGCTGTCGTAGTCGCCCTTCTTCAGGCCGAAGGCCAGCGGTTCGAAGGTGAACGGCTTGTCGAGGAACAGCAGCTTGCCGGCGCCGGCCTTGTTCACCGCGACGACGTTGTACGGCGCGTCGTAGACGAAGGCGTCGGCCTTGCCGTTGACCACGTCCATCACTGCTTCCTGCTCGTTGTCGTAGCCGTGGTACTTGGCCTTGCCGATCAGCTTCTTGGCGACCATCTCGCCGGTAGTACCGAGCTTGGAGGTCAGGCGGTACTTCTCGTTGTTCAGGTCTTTGTAGGACTTGATCTCGTCAGCCAGCTCCTTGCGGATCAGCAGGGTCTGACCGACAACGATGAAGGGTTCGCTGAAGTTAAGCTTGAGGTTGCGTTCCTGGGTCAGGGTCATGCCGCTGCCGATCATGTCGAACTTGTCGGTCATCAGCGCCGGGATGATGCCGTCGTACGCAGTGGAAACGGTCTCGAGCTTGACGCCCATGGACTTGGCCATGGCCTTGAGGATGTCGACCTCGAAGCCGATGATCTCACCGCGCTTGTTGGTCATCTGGAACGGCATGTAGGTAGGGTCCATGCCGACACGCAAGGTGCCGCGCTTGACCGCGTCATCGATGGCTCCGGCCGCCTGGGCGGCACTTACCGCGACCAGCGCCGTGACGCCGACCAGCAGCATCGACAGATACTTCTTAATCATCACCAGATCCCCCAGCAGAAAAGCTCGAATTTTATTTTTGGCGCGAACCGTCCTACTCAGACGGGTGCGAGATATTCGGGGAGGGATGCTAACGCATGAACGGCACGGTACATATAGCCGAAGATGACTTTGTTACGCATTGATACCAGAAAAAACATCGCCGGCAACACCGGCTCCCACAAGGTCAGTTGTGCATACAACCCTGTGGAAGCCGGCGTTGCCGGCGATTGCTTGAGCCGATCAGGCGATCAGGCACTGGCCAGCGAAGGCTGTACGGCAGGCTCCGGATGCAACGGCAACAGCGGCGAGTGCGGATCGTTGGCGATCGACTGGCGCCAGACGCCCAGCCAGGCCTCGTTCTGCTCATCCCAGACCGCCGTGTGCAGGCGCGCCAGGGCAACCGGGTCGCTGAGCAGGGCCAGACGGGTATTGCCATCCAGACCGCTCGGGCCGACTTCCAGGGCCTTGGCGATACGCTCGGCACGCAACGCCTCGATCGGCGCCGCGACGCCGTGACGGGCAGTGGCCAAGGCGCAAGCCAGGGCGTTCTGCTGCGGGTCGACCACGGCACGGACGAAGCCGTCGTGCATGGCGTGCCAGCGATTCTCGTGGGTGTACTGATCGGTGGCCAGCAGTTCGCGAGGCGTGGCGTATTCCTCGGGGATCAGGAACAGGCTCTCGTCCTTGGCACGCAACCCCAGGTGCACCCGACTGGAAATCACCGAGACCGGGATCGACAACATCAGCGAACCAACGATCGGCACCAGCCACCACAAAAAGCTCGGGTTCAGCCAGGCCACCAACAGCGCCCAGGCCACACCCAGCAGGGTTTGTGGACCATGGCGGCGGACCGCTTCGCTCCACGGGGTGGAGTCGTCGTCACGCTGCGGCGAGTTCCAGGTCGCGGCCCAGCCGAGGAACGCGGCGAGTACGAAGCGAGTGTGGAAGATCATCCGCACCGGCGCCAGGAGCATGGAGAAGAGCATCTCCAGCAGCATCGACACGGTCACCTTGAAGCGCCCGCCGAACTCTTTCGCACCCTTGGCCCAGATCAGGATGACGCTGAGCAGCTTGGGCAGGAACAGCAGCACGATAGTGGTGGAGAACAGCGCAATGGCTTTCTCCGGATGCCACTGCGGCCACAACGGGTAGAGCTGGCGCGGTTCGAGGAAGTACTGCGGCTCCATCAGGGTGTTGGTCGCCAGCAACGCAGTCGACAGCACCAGGAAGAAGAACCACAACGGCGCCGAGAGGTACGACATCACCCCGGTAAGGAACACCGCACGGTGCACCGGGTGCATGCCTTTTACCAGGAACAGGCGGAAGTTCATCAGGTTGCCGTGGCACCAGCGCCGGTCGCGCTTGAGCTCGTCGAGCAGGTTCGGCGGCAGTTCTTCGTAGCTACCCGGCAGGTCGTAGGCAATCCACACGCCCCAGCCGGCCCGACGCATCAGCGCCGCTTCGACGAAGTCGTGGGAGAGGATCGCACCGGCAAAGGCACCCTTGCCCGGCAATGGCGCCAGGGCGCAGTGCTCGATGAAGGGCTTCATGCGGATGATCGCGTTGTGACCCCAGTAGTGCGACTCACCGAGCTGCCAGAAGTGCAGGCCGGCAGTGAACAGCGGGCCGTAGACGCGGGTGGCGAACTGCTGCATGCGCGCATACAGGGTGTCCATGCCCGAAGCTTTCGGCGCGGTCTGGATGATCCCGGCGTCCGGGTTGGCCTCCATCAGGCGCACCAGGCTGGTCAGGCATTCGCCGCTCATCACGCTGTCGGCGTCGAGCACCACCATATAGCGGTAGTCGCCACCCCAGCGACGGCAGAAGTCGTCGAGGTTGCCGCTCTTGCGTTTGACCCGGCGGCGACGGCGACGGTAGAAGATCCGCCCGAAACCCTTGGCCTCACGGCAGACTTCCAGCCAGGCCTGTTGCTCGGCCACGGCGATGTCGGTGTCGTTGGTGTCGCTGAGCACGAAGAAGTCGAAACGGTCGAGGTCACCGGTGGCGGCCACCGACTCGAACGTCGCCCGCAGGCCGGCGAACACGCGTGGCACGTCTTCGTTGCAGATCGGCATGACGATCGCGGTGCGGGCACCGGCTTCGATCGGCTCGTTACCGGCACTGCTGCCGGAAATGCGGTATTTGTCGCGCCCGGTAAGCAGTTCCAGGAAACCCATCAGCGCGGTCCAGAAACCCGCCGAGACCCAGCAGAAGAGGATACCGAAGAGGATCAGGATGCTGGTCTGCAGCGCATACGGCCAGACTTGCGTGGCGGTTTGCAGCAGCGGTTGGTGCATGACTTCGTCGAGGTCGACGAACGACCAGCCCTGGTACGGCAGGATGCCCTTCATGTACCAGCCGGCGACGATGGTCTGACCGAGCATCAGCGCCAGCAGGATGTAGCGGCGCATCGAGCCGACCCAGCGCCAGCGCGCCTTGGGCAGCTCGCGCTTTTCCGGCGCCGGAGCGTTGGTGCGGCCGGTCAGGCGGCGCCAGGCGCGGATCAGGATGTTGGTCCGCCACGGCTCGGGGATTACCCGGGTGCGACGGATCGGCGGCGTGGCCTTCAGGCAGACCCGGCCGCTGCCGTCCACCGCGAGCATCTCGGCGTCTTGCAGCTCTTCGGCGCAGGTCACGTGCAGGCGCTCGCCCACCGAGGCCTGAACGGCCTCGGCAGCGTCGGCGCCCGGCTGGGCAGACAGGCGTTGATGCAATTCGCTGAACGAGGAGCAGCGGGCGAGTTCCGCGCGCTGCTCGTCGCTCAGGGGCAGGTGGGCCAGATATTCGCTGAGCGATTCTGGCCGGGTATGGGCATTACTCATCGGCAGGCAACTGATAGCTCCAGGTCTCGGTCAGCACCTGTTCGGTGGTGGCCGGTGCCCCGGTGGTGGACGCCGCGTCGGCGGCAGGTTGCTCGGCAGGCTTGTCAGCCTTGGCATGTTTGGCCGCGGCTTTGTCCTGCTTGCTTGGTTTGGCAGGCTTGGCCGGCTCGACCGGAACGTCACGCAGCAGGGCGGCGCGCATTTCCACGGACTTGCTCGGGTCTTTGACCTTCAGCCGCAGGGTCAGGCGCCAGCCTTTGATTTCCGGGTTGTAACGCAGGTTGTTCTCGACCACTTCGGCATTGTCGCCAACGCTGACCTGGCTACGCACTGCGGTGTCTTCCGGCAGTTTGCTCAGTACCGGGCCTTCGAAGTCGACCAGGAAGGCCACGCTGCCATCGGGCTGGCGGATCAGGTTGGACTGCTTGACGTCACCGGTCGAGCGCAGGGTCTGCTTGACCCAGCCCAGGTTCGGCGAGTGGAACTCGGACTCGTCGATGGTCCAGTGCAGGCGGTAGGCGTATTCGAACGGGGTACCTGGCTCCGGCAGTTTCTCCGGGCTCCAGAAGGCCACGATGTTGTCGTTGGTTTCGTCGGCAGTCGGGATCTCGACCAGGTCGACGGTACCCTTGCCCCAGTCACCGACCGGCTCGATCCAGGCACTTGGACGCTTCTGGTAGTTATCGTCGAGGTCTTCGAACTGGCTGAACTCACGCTGGCGTTGCAGCAGGCCGAAACCACGCGGGTTCTCGACGCTGAAGTTGCTCACGGCCAGGTGTTTCGGGTTGTTCAGCGGGCGCCACAGCCACTCGCCATTGCCAGCGTGGATCGACAGGCCTTCGGAGTCGTGCAGGGCCGGACGGTAGTTGAGCACCTTGGACGGCTGGTTGCCGCCGAACAGGAACATGCTGGTCAGCGGGGCGATGCCCAGGCGGCTGACGTGGTCACGCAGGAACACCTTGGACTGCACGTCGACAATGGTGTCGCTGCCCGGACGCAGGGTCAGGCGGTAGGCGCCGGTGGAACGCGGCGAATCGAGCAGCGCGTAGATCACCAGTTGCTTGTCGGTCGGCTTCGGACGCTCGACCCAGAACTCGGTGAAGCGCGGGAATTCTTCGCCCGACGGCAGCGCGGTGTCGATAGCCAGGCCGCGAGCGGACAGGCCATACACATGGCCCTTGCCGACCACGCGGAAATAGCTGGCGCCAAGCAGGGTCATGATTTCATCCTGCTTGTCAGCCTTGTTGATCGGGTACAGCACGCGGAAACCGGCGTACCCCAGCTGTTCGGTAGCCTTGGCGTCGAACTGCAGGTCGCCGAAATCGAAACGGCTCGGGTCGTACTTGATCTCTTTCACCGCCTTGCTGGTGACTTCGTTGATCTTGACCGGCGTGTCGAAATGCATGCCCTGGTGGTAGAAGGACAGCTTGAACGGCGTCTTGTCCTTGGCCCACTCGGCTTTTTCGTTGAGGAAGCGGATTTTCTGGTAGTCCGCGTACTTCATGTCACGGAACACCGCCGGCAGATTGCTTTTTGGCGCTTCGTACTTCTGCCCGGCAAGATCCTTCGCCTTGGCCGCGACATCGTCAAGGTTGAACGCCCAGAGCTGGCCTGCGCCGAGCAGGCTTACCAGCGTTGCGCCTGCCAACAGGGCCGTGCGCAGCCGATTGCCGGGAGTTCTTGGTGCATTACAGGGACTTACAATCACGAGCAACCCTCGCCGAAAACAGATCATAAAACCAACGGCCAGCGACATATGCCAGGTTGGCGAGCACTGTTCGGACTCCGAAAGGGCGCAATGATTCCCCAAACGGTTCCGGACAGTCTCAAGTCAGAGTGAAACGAACCCGCGAACGCAGGCCCACATAGCGCGCGATTATCCAGCAGGCTGCGTTACAACGCATCAGGCTGAACAAACTATTTATGCAACCAAACCCCTTGTTTTCCCGCAAACAGGGGTTTTTTGCCATCATATTTGTAACATAAATGTTACCGGGCCATCATTGACCAGGTGCACCTGCATGTCAGCTCCGAACTGACCACTGGCAACCGTCGCGTGCTGGACCTGGGCCTGGGCCAACATATAGTCGAAAAGCTCGGCGCCCAGCGCTGGCGGCGCAGCCGTGGAAAAACTCGGGCGCAGGCCGCTCTGGGTATCGGCGGCCAGGGTGAACTGCGAAACCAGCAGCAGGCCACCACCGATGTCCTTGAGCGACAAGTTCATCTTGCCCTGAGGGTCGCTGAATACCCGGTAGTTGAGCAGCTTGTGCAACAGCTTGTCGGCATGCGCGCGGGTGTCGCCGGGCTCGACCGCCACCAGCACCAGCAGGCCCTGGTCGATCGCGCCAACGGATTTGCCCTCGACATCCACCCGCGCGCCACGCACGCGTTGCAACAGCCCCTTCATGCTTCTTCCAGGGGCAGGTCGAGCAGGCGCCGGGCCATCTGGTCGGCGGCGCGCACCAGGGCGTCGGTGATGCCGGGCTCGGAAGCAGCGTGGCCGGCGTCGCGAATCACCTTCAATTCACTGTTCGGCCAGGCCTGATGCAGCTCCCAGGCGTTATCCAGCGGGCAGATCACGTCGTAACGACCATGCACGATCACCGCCGGCAGGTGGGCGATCTTCGGCATGTCGCGGATCAGTTGGTCCGGCTCGAGGAAGGCATTATTGGTGAAGTAATGGCATTCGATGCGGGCGATCGACAGCGCGCGCTGCGGCTCGGAGAAGCGATCGACCACCAGCGGGTTGGGCCGCAGGGTTGCGGTGCGCCCTTCCCAGGTCGACCAGGCCTTGGCCGCGTGCATCTGGGCGATCTGATCGTTGCCGGTCAGGCGCTTGTGGAAGGCCTTGACCAGGTCGCCACGCTCCTCGGCCGGAATCGGTGCGATGTAGTCCTGCCAGTAATCGGGGAACAGGCGGCTGGCGCCAGCCTGGTAGAACCACTCGATCTCTTGCGCGCGGCACAGGAAGATGCCGCGCAGGATCAGGCCATGCACGCGCTCGGGGTGGGTCTGGGCGTAGGCCAGGGCCAGGGTCGAGCCCCAGGAGCCGCCGAACAGCACCCATTTTTCGATGCCCAGGTGCTTGCGGATGCGCTCCAGGTCTTCGACCAGGTGCCAGGTGGTGTTGTTTTCCAGGCTGGCATGGGGGGTCGAACGGCCACAGCCGCGCTGGTCGAAGGTGATGATGCGGTACAGGTTGGGATCGAAGTAGCAGCGGCTCTGGGCATCGCAGCCAGCACCCGGGCCACCATGGATGAACACCACCGGCAGACCTTCCGGCGAACCGCTCTCATCGACATACAGCACATGCGGTGCTTCCACGGCCAGATCGTGCCGGGCGTAGGGTTTGATCTGCGGGTACAAGGTCTGCATTACGCACTCCGTGTGGGAATTATTCTGCCGTTGGGCATCATAAACCTGAATTGCGCTTAGAGCATGTACCTGTGATGGCTTTGAGGGCCCTATCGCTGGCAAGCCAGCTCCCACAGGTTCGATACACCCTGTGGGAGCTGGCTTGCCAGCGATGGGCTCACCCTGGTCTCAAGCCTTGTAGCGCTCCTTGCCCCATTCCAGCACCGTCTCGAGCAACTGCTTCAACACCACCTGGGTCGGCGCCGCCAGATCCTCGCGGTACTTGAACGGCTCGACCTCTTCCATATAGGTGCTTTGCGCCAGCTCCAACTGCACCGCGTGGATGTCTTTGGCCGGGTCACCATAGTGACGGGTGATATGGCCACCCTTGAAGCGACCATTGAGCACATGGCTGTACTGCTCAAATTTTGCACAGACACCCTGCAGCCGCTCAGCCAGCTGCGGATCACAACTGGCGCCATTGAAGGTGCCGAGGTTGAAGTCCGGCAGCTTGCCATCGAACAGGTGCGGGATGTGCGAGCGGATCGAATGCGCATCCCACAGCAAGGCATAGCCGAACTGCTCGCGCAGGCGTGCCAGCTCGTTGCGGATAGTGTCGTGGTAGGGCCGCCAGATCGCTTCCAGGTACCCTGCCCGCTCCTGCGCCGACGGCGCCTGGCCGTCCTTGAACAACGGCTCGCCCTCGAACAGGGTCGCCGGGTACAGGCCGGTGGTGGCACCGACATACAGCGGCTTGTCGTCGTCCGGTCGGTTCAGGTCGATGACGAAACGCGAGTACCCGGCCGCGACCACGCTGGCGCCCAGGCCACGGGCAAAATCGTACAGCTGCGGGATATGCCAGTCGGTGTCCGGCAGGCTTTGCGCCTGCTCGACCAGACCGTCCTGCACCGCCGGGGTCAGGCGCAAACCGGCGTGGGGCATGCTGATCAGCAGCGGCAGCGTGCCCTGGTGAAAACTCAGTACCTTGTCCATACGCCCTCTCTCAATTGAAAACATCATGGCCCAGGCGCACCACCCGCTTGGGCAGGTCGCCGCCGAGCCAGTAGGCCAGGTCGGCCGGTCGCTCGATCTGCCAGGCGACGAAGTCGGCCACCTTGCCGACCTCCAGTGAACCGTGGCTGTCGCCCAGGCCCAGGGCCGTTGCCGCGTGCAGGGTGACACCGGCCAGGGCTTCTTCCGGGGTCATGCGGAACAGGGTACAGGCCATGTTCAGCATCAGGCGCAGCGACAGCGCCGGCGAAGTGCCAGGGTTGAGGTCGCTGGCAATGGCGATCTTGACCCCATGCTTGCGCAGGGCATCCATCGGCGGCAACTGGGTTTCACGCAGGAAGTAGAAAGCACCGGGCAGCAATACCGCCACAGTCCCGGCCGCCGCCATGCCGATGGCGTCGTCTTCGGTCATGAACTCCAGGTGATCGGCCGACAGCGCCTGGTAACGCGCCGCCAGGCTGGAACCGGCCAGGGACGACAGTTGCTCGGCATGCAGCTTGACCGGCAAGCCCAGCTCGCGAGCCTTGATGAACACCCGCTCGACCTGGGCCGGGGAGAACGCCAGGTATTCACAGAAGGCATCCACTGCGTCCACCAGGCCCTCGGCGGCCAGCGCCGGGAGCATTTCATCGCAGATATGGCTGATGTAGTCGTCAGCCCGGTCCTTGTATTCCGGCGGCAAGGCGTGGGCCGCCAGGCAGGTGCTGCGCACGGTCAGTGGCAGCTCCTCGCCCAGGCGGCGGATGACCTTGAGCAGCTTGCGCTCGCTGGCCAGGTCCAGGCCGTAACCGGACTTGATCTCCAGGGTGGTGACACCATCGCGCATCAGCGCCTGCACGCGCTGGCGGGCGCTGGCGAACAGTTCGTCCTCGCTGGCCGCACGGGTCGCCCGCACAGTGCTGGCGATACCGCCACCCTGGGCGGCGATCTCGGCATAGCTGACACCTTGCAGGCGCTGCTCGAACTCGCCGCTGCGGTTGCCACCAAACACCGTGTGGGTGTGGCAGTCGATCAGGCCCGGGGTGACCCAGGCGCCGCCCAGGTCCACGGTTCTGTCAGCGACCACAGCCGGCAGCTGCTGGCGCGGGCCGATCCACTCGATGTGGCCGGCACTGGTGATAATCGCCGCGTCCTCGATGATCGAGTAGGCGCCTTGCGCCATGCTTGCCACATGGCAGTGCTGCCAGAGGGTTTTCATTCAGTTGCTCCTTGATCAGAGTTGCGAAGGTTCCTGCACCAGCGGCTGCTCGGCGCCAGCCACCTGCGGTTTGCACCAGAGCTTGTAGGCCACCACCAGGAACAGTACCCAGACCACGCCCACCAGCAACGCTGCCTGGGTATCAGGGAAGTAGGCCAGCACGCCGAAGACGAACAGCATGAAGGCAATCGCCGCCGCCGGGCCATAAGGCCAGAACGGTACCGGGAACTTCAGCTGAGCGACCTCTTCACGGCTCATGCTGCGACGCATGGCGACCTGGGTCACGAGGATCATCAGCCACACCCAGACGGTCGCAAAGGTAGCGATCGAGGCGATCAGCAGGAACACGTTTTCCGGGATCAGGTAGTTGAGCACCACGCCGCCGAGCAAGGCTGCGCCCATGACCAGCACGGTCATCCACGGCACGCCATGACGGGAGATCTTGGCAAAGCCTTTAGGCGCCTGCCCTTGCTGGGCCAGGCCATACATCATGCGTCCGGCGCCGAAGATGTCGCTGTTGATCGCCGATACCGCAGCGGAAATCACCACGATGTTCAGCACGGTCGCCGCCGAACCAATCCCCAGATTGCTGAAGATCTGCACGAACGGGCTGCCCTGGCTGCCGATTTGCGGCCACGGATACAGGCACATCAGCACGAACAGGGTCAGCACATAGAACAGCAGGATGCGCATCGGCACGGCGTTGATCGCCTTGGGGATGACGCGCTGCGGGTCCTTGGCTTCACCGGCGGTGATGCCGATGATTTCGATGCCGCCGAAGGCAAACATCACCACCGCCAACGAGGCAATCAGGCCACCAATGCCATTGGGCATGAAGCCGCCATGCTCGAACAGGTTGCTGATACCGACGGCATTGTCGGCACTGGCATTGCTCAGGCCGAAGGCCATGATGCCGAAACCGGCAAGGATCATCGCGACGATGGCGCCGACCTTGAGCAGCGACAGCCAGAATTCCATCTCGCCGAACACTTTGACGTTGCACAGGTTCAGGCCGCCAATCAGGAAGACGATGCCCAGCACCCAGATCCAGCGCGCCACTTCCGGAAACCAGAAGCCCATATAGATGCCGAAGGCGGTGACGTCGGCGAGGCAGACGATGATCATTTCAAAGGCGTAGGTCCAGCCGAGGATGAACCCCGACATGGGGCCAAGATACGTGCTGGCGTAGTGGCCGAAGGAGCCGGACACCGGGTTGTGCACGGCCATTTCCCCCAGCGCGCGCATGACCATGAATACCGCTGCACCACCGATAAGGTAGGCCAGCAGCACCGCTGGCCCGGCCATCTGGATGGCGGCGGCGGAACCATAGAACAGCCCGGTGCCGATCGCCGAGCCCAGTGCCATGAAGCGAATGTGGCGCGCGGTGAGCCCGCGCTTGAGTCCTTGAGCTTGTTGCATGTCACGTCCTTATTCTTGTTCTGGTCGTGAGAATGAACGGGCGCGCCAATCCCGGGGCAAGCCCGCCCCCACGGTGGGAGCGGGCTTGCCCCGCGAAGGGCCCCGGGAGCAATTACAGGCTAGGCAGGACCTTGGCCGGCAGCAGGCCGGTCAGGCGCCCTTCGGCCAGCAGGGCGATGGCCGCCTCGATGTCCGGGGCGAAGAAGCGGTCTTTGTCGTAGTAAGCAACCTTGCTGCGCAGGGTTTGCCGCGCCTGTTCCAGCTTCGGCGAGGTCTTCAGGCCTTCGCGCAGGTCCAGGCCCTGGCAGGCGGCCAGCCATTCGACGGCAAGAATACCGCGCACGTTGTCGCTCATTTCCCACAGGCGCTTGCCAGCAGCCGGCGCCATCGACACGTGGTCTTCCTGGTTGGCCGAGGTCGGCAGGCTGTCGACGCTGTGCGGGTGAGCCAGGGCCTTGTTTTCGCTGGCCAGCGCAGCTGCGGTGACCTGGGCGATCATGAAGCCGGAGTTGACCCCGCCATTGGCCACCAGGAACGGCGGCAGCTGGGACATGTGCTTGTCCATCATCAACGAGATACGGCGTTCGCTGAGCGAACCGATTTCGGCGATGGCCAGGGCCATGTTGTCGGCGGCCATGGCCACCGGCTCGGCGTGGAAGTTACCACCGGAGATCACGTCACCTTCGGCGGCGAACACCAGCGGGTTGTCGGACACGGCGTTGGCTTCGATCACCAGCACTTCGGCGGCCTGGCGGAACTGGGTCAGGCAGGCGCCCATGACCTGTGGCTGGCAGCGCAGCGAGTACGGGTCCTGGACCTTGCCGCAGTTCTCGTGGGAGGCGGAGACTTCGCTGCCGTCACCCAGCAGGTCGCGGTAGCACGCTGCGGCGTCGATCTGGCCGCGCTGGCCACGGGCTTCATGAATGCGCGCATCGAACGGCGAACGCGAACCCAGCACCGCTTCGACGGTCAGGCCACCGACCGACATGGCGGCAGCGAACAGGTCTTCACCTTCGAACAGACCGCGCAGGGCGAAGGCGGTGGACGCCTGAGTGCCGTTGAGCAGCGCCAGGCCCTCTTTGGCCGCAAGAGTCAGCGGCTCGAGGCCGGCAACTGCCAGGGCTTCGGTGGCCGACAGCCATTGGCCGTTGTGGCGCGCCTTGCCTTCACCCAGCAGTACCAGCGACATGTGTGCCAGCGGGGCGAGGTCGCCGGAAGCGCCGACCGAACCTTTCAGCGGAATGTGCGGATAGACTTCGGCGTTGATCAGCGCGATCAGGGCGTTGATCACCTTGCGGCGGATGCCGGAGAAACCACGGCTCAGGCTGTTGACCTTGAGCACCATGATCAGACGCACCAAGGCATCGTCAATCGGCTGGCCGACGCCTGCGGCGTGGGACAGCACCAGCGAACGCTGGAGGTTTTCCAGGTCGTGGCTGGCGATACGGGTCGAGGCCAGCAGGCCGAAACCGGTGTTGATGCCGTAGGCAGTGCGGTTTTCCGCGAGGATCTGCTCGACACAGGCGACGCTGGCGTCGATCTGCTGGTCGGCGCTGGAATCCAGCGTGAGTTTTACCGGCTGCTGGTAGATCGCACGCAGCTGAGCCAAGGTCAGGGTGCCGGGCTTCAGGGTCAATTCAGTCACGTTAATGCTCCGTACTCGTGAGGCGTATGCGCCTGCATAGATATCAGTATCAACCATTTACCGCAGATCAGCCTGTGATCATCGGCAGGTTCAAGCCTTGTTCCTTGGCGCAGTCGATGGCGATCTGATAACCGGCATCGGCGTGACGCATGACACCGGTACCCGGGTCGTTGGTCAGTACGCGGGCGATCCGCTCGGCAGCCTCGTCGGTACCGTCGCAGACGATGACCATGCCCGAGTGCTGGGAGAAGCCCATGCCCACGCCACCACCGTGGTGCAGGGAGACCCAGGTCGCGCCGCTGGCAGTGTTGAGCAGGGCGTTGAGCAGTGGCCAGTCGGAGACGGCATCGGAGCCATCCTGCATCGATTCGGTTTCACGGTTCGGGCTGGATACCGAGCCGGAGTCCAGATGGTCACGGCCGATGACAATCGGCGCCGACAGCTCGCCGCTGCGGACCATTTCGTTGAACGCCAGGCCGAGCTTGGCGCGCTGGCCCAGGCCAACCCAGCAGATACGTGCTGGCAGGCCCTGGAAGCTGATGCGCTCGCGGGCCATGTCCAGCCAGTTGTGCAGGTGGGCGTCGTCCGGGATCAGTTCCTTGACCTTGGCGTCGGTCTTGTAGATGTCTTCGGCGTTACCCGACAGCGCTGCCCAGCGGAACGGACCGATACCACGGCAGAACAGCGGACGGATGTAGGCCGGTACGAAGCCCGGGAAGTCGAAGGCATTGGTCACGCCCTCTTCCTTGGCCATCTGGCGGATGTTGTTGCCGTAGTCGAAGGTCGGGATGCCCTGTTTCTGGAAGTCGAGCATGGCCTGGACGTGGACGGCCATCGATTGCTTGGCAGCCTTGACCACGGCAGCCGGTTCGGTCTGGGCGCGATCGCGGTACTGCTCCCAGGTCCAGCCAGCGGGCAGGTAACCGTTGAGCGGATCGTGGGCGCTGGTCTGGTCAGTGACCATGTCCGGGCGCACGCCACGCTTGACCAGCTCTGGCAGGATTTCAGCGGCATTGCCCAGCAGGGCGATGGAGATGGCCTTGCCTTCGGCGGTGTACTTGGCGATGCGTGCCAGGGCGTCATCGAGGTCCGTGGCTTGCTCATCGACGTAACGGCTGCTCAGGCGGAAGTCGATGCGGCTCTGCTGGCATTCGATGTTCAGCGAGCAGGCACCGGCCAGGGTTGCGGCCAGAGGCTGGGCGCCGCCCATGCCGCCGAGGCCTGCGGTCAGTACCCACTTGCCCTTGAGGCTGCCGTTGTAGTGCTGACGGCCGGCTTCGACGAAGGTTTCGTAGGTACCCTGGACGATGCCCTGGCTGCCGATATAGATCCAGCTGCCGGCGGTCATCTGGCCGTACATGGCCAGGCCCTTGGCATCCAGTTCGTTGAAGTGTTCCCAGTTGGCCCAGTGCGGTACCAGGTTGGAGTTGGCGATCAGTACGCGCGGGGCGTTGCTGTGGGTCTTGAACACGCCGACCGGCTTGCCGGATTGCACCAGCAGGGTTTCGTCGTCGTTCAGGTTGGTCAGGCTCTCGACGATCTTGTCGTAGCACTCCCAGTTACGCGCGGCACGGCCAATACCGCCGTACACCACCAGCTCTTTCGGGTTCTCGGCGACTTCCGGGTCGAGGTTGTTCATCAGCATGCGCAACGGCGCTTCGGTCAGCCAGCTTTTGGCGGTCAGCTTGTTGCCGCGCGCTGCGCGGATTTCGACGTCACGGAATTTCTTGAAGTTGTTGTCAGTCACGGAAATGGCTCCTAAGCGATCGGTCCAGAGCAACCCAGGCATTGGGTGGGTCATGGCACTTATACAAACACATCTTTACTTGTATGTACAAGCATAGGCAATTGAAATGCCAACTCCTCCCGAGGACCGCTTACCCGGTTCCAACGCAGGCGCTAGAGCCCCGCAGCGTGGGCGCTGCAGGGATACAAAAAAAATTTGGGGAGATGAACGGTCAAGCAATCTGGACCAGCGGCATTGCACCACTTTGGGTCATTCGGTAACAGGCCCGACCGAGCGGCTCGGCCGGGCGTAACAATTTTAGTCCGCGATCAGTTCGATCAGACAGCAGCGCCCCTGAATGTTCAAGGCCTGCAGGTTGTGATTACCTTCCAGACGCAAGCAGTCGTAACGACCCAACACGTGCGTCCCTTGACCGGTCAACGCCACCTCAACCTGGGAGGCTGCCGCAAACAGCAGCAGGGTCGAAGCCGAACTGAACACCTGCTGGGTGCCGTCGAGCCACTGCAGGCGCGCGCGGTAACGCTCGGGGGAATAAATCAGGTTGAAATCGCGAATCGAACCACCGAGCAGGCTGCAACTGACCTGACTCTCGCCACTGAAGGCAAAGGCATCGAACGGCAACAGCGGGCGCGTCGGCTGACCGTCGACCTGCAAGCGCATGCCCTCGCCCTCGAGCACGGTGATGATCCGCTGATAACCGGCAAAGCTGGAAAAACCACCGGATTCGCTGATATCGGCAATCGACAGGCGCCAGCCGAAGCCGTCCAGGCCAACGCCTGCATCGCGGGTGATTTCTTCGGTGCTGCCGCCGCCGTTCTTCCACGGCATGCGGGGGTAGTCTTTGGCGCGTAATACCTGCAACTGGCTCATTTGCTGAAGCGTCCTTCCAAGCGATGACGGGATCCGGGATGAATCAGACGAGCGGCAGTCACTGGCTGACGCCCCGACCAGGTGCGGCGGCGGATCAGCAGGCACGGCTCGCCCTGTTCGATTTGCAGCAGGCGGCATTCTTCCGGCTCGGCGAGGATCGCTTCGACCACGTGCTCGCCTTCGGTCAGCGGTGCGACCTGGGACAGGTATGCGTAGGGCGTCTGCCGGGTGAAGTCCTGCTTGAGGTAGTCGGGTGCCACTGCGGCGTTGACGAAGCGGTCTTCGATCTGCACGGCGACGCCGTTCTCGTAATGCACGATCAGCGAGTGGAACACCCGCTGGCCTTCACGCATGTCCAGGGCCAGGGCGCGCTCGGAACCGGCGGCCTCTTCGGCCAGGACAATCACCTGGCAGCTGTGCTCGTGGCCGCGGGCGGCGATCTCGTCGGCAATGTTGTTGACCTCGAACAGTGCCGAACGGGTCTTGGGCTCGGCGACAAAGGTGCCGACGCCCTGCATGCGCACCAGCAGACCTTCGGCGGTCAACTCGCGCAGGGCGCGGTTGATGGTCATGCGGCTGAAACCCAACTGGTTGACCAGCTCGCTTTCAGACGGCACCCGGTGATGGGGCGGCCAGCTGCCATTCTGGATCTGCTGGGCGATCATCTGTTTGACCCGGGCGTACAGCGGCGCCGGACCCTCGCCCATCTGGGCAACCAGCGCGGAGACAGGAGGTGTCGGCACGGAAGATATCCTTGTTCGGTTGAATGAACGGTAGCTTGCCGGAGTTTACCCAGCAGGCAAACGTCTGTATATGTATATACAAATAATCACAATTGAGGTGCCGTGCCGATGTCCGTCTTCTTTGCCGAACGTGCTTTGCTGCCTACGGGCTGGGCCGAAAACGTCCGAATCGAGGTCGGCGCTGACGGCCTGCTGACCAGCATCCAGGCCAACGCCTCGGCCGAAAACGCCGAACGCCTGGCCGGTCCGCTGCTGCCAGGCATGCCCAACCTGCACTCGCACGCCTTCCAGCGCGCCATGGCCGGGCTCGCGGAAGTGGCCGGCAACCCTAACGACAGCTTCTGGACCTGGCGCGAGCTGATGTATCGCCTGGTCGGCAAGATCAGCCCTGAACAGCTGCAGGTCATCGCCCGTCAGCTGTACATCGAAATGCTCAAGGCCGGCTACACCTCGGTCGCCGAATTCCATTACGTTCACCACGACACCCAGGGCCAGGCCTACGCCGACCCGGCGGAACTGTCCTTGCGCATCAGTGCCGCGGCGCGCGCCAGCGGCATCGGCCTGACCCTGCTGCCAGTGCTGTACAGCCACTCGGGCTTTGGCGGGCAAACACCGAACGAAGGCCAGCGGCGCTTTATCAACAGCACCGAACAGTATCTGAACCTGCAGGCGCGCCTGGCGCCACTGCTGGCCGAGCAGCCCGCGCAAGGGCTGGGCCTGTGCTTCCACTCCCTGCGCGCGGTCACCCCGGAGCAGATCGCCCAGGTACTGGCCGCCAGCGACAAGGCCTGCCCGGTGCACATCCATATCGCCGAGCAACAGAAGGAAGTCGACGACTGCCTGGCCTGGAGCGGCCGCCGGCCTTTGCAGTGGCTCTATGAGAACACCGAAGTGGATCAGCGCTGGTGCCTGGTCCACGCCACCCATGCCGAGCCCGACGAAGTCGAGCTGATGGCCCGCAGCGGCGCGGTTGCCGGCCTGTGCCTGACCACCGAAGCGAACCTGGGCGACGGTATCTTCCCGGCCGTGGACTACCTGGCCCAGGGCGGGCGCCTGGGAATCGGCTCGGACAGCCATGTGTCGTTGAGCGTGGTCGAGGAATTGCGCTGGCTGGAGTATGGCCAGCGCCTGCGCGACCAGCGCCGTAACCGCCTGTACCGCGGCGATCAGCC
Organism: Pseudomonas wadenswilerensis; assembly: GCF_900497695.1. Lineage (GTDB taxonomy): Bacteria > Pseudomonadota > Gammaproteobacteria > Pseudomonadales > Pseudomonadaceae > Aquipseudomonas > Aquipseudomonas wadenswilerensis. The sequence continues at coordinate 327,934 of NZ_UIDD01000012.1, forward strand.
GATGGTCGGGCGCACCCTGTTCGATGCCGCCCTGAGCGGTGGCGCGCAGGCGCTGGGGCAGCCGATTGGCGAACTGGCGGTGGGCAAGCGCGCGGACTGGCTGGTGCTCGATGGCAACGACCCGTATCTGTCGACAGCCAGTGAAGACGGCATTCTCAACCGCTGGCTGTTTGCTGGCGGTGACCGTCAGGTGCGCGACGTGATGGTCAACGGCCAGTGGGTAGTGCGCCAAGGGCACCATGCCCAGGAAGAAGACAGCGCGCGGGAGTTTGCCGGAGTGCTGCGCAGCCTGTTGGGCTGATTACGCCATCGCGGGGCAAGCCCGCTCCTACACTGTGGGAGCTGGCTTGCCAGCGATTTGGGCATCAAGGCTTAGCCGCAGCCATCTCCTTGTCCGCTACCCGCCAGATCAGCCGCTGGGTGTCGTAGCCCTGCTGGCGCGCCTTGGCCAGCAGGCTTTCGCGCTGCAAGGCCGGGATGGTCGGGGTACGCGAGAGTATCCACAGGTACTTGCGGTCCGGATTGCCGACCAGCGCGGTGTGGTATTTGTCGTCGACGTAGAGGATCCAGTAGTCACCCTTGGCAACGCCCGGTAGCAACTTCGAGAACCAGTTGTCGAACACCACCCAAAGCTTGTCGGTCTTGCCCGGCACCTGCACGTTGGCCGTGCCGCTGGCCTCCTGCCATTCACCTGCAAGGGTGCGGCAGCGGTTGAGCACACCGACGCTGCCGTCCGGCTTGAGGTTGTAATGGGCTTCGGACTGGGCGCAGTCACGCTGGAAATACATCGGCAAACGCGCCAACTCATACCACTTGCCCTGGTAGCGCTTGAGGTCGACGCTGTCGGCGGTCTTCGGCTCAAGGGACCCGACGCCGGAGCTGGCGCAACCGCCGAGGATCAACCCGGCACACAGCACCAACAGCAAGTGCAGCCGCTTCATTTCAGACCCTGCCCGGAATACATCAACACCTTGTCGCCGGCGTACTGGACGCTGATGAACGTTTTCTCGTCGCCCCAGGTGCAACTGGACATGCCCAGGGCGCCCGAGCAATCGGTCGGCGCGCCGAGCAGTTTTTCGACCTCGACCTTGGTCATCCCGGACTTGATCTGTGAATAGTTTTCCTGGTTGATCTTGTTGCACGCAGTAAGGAACACGCACAAGGACAGCAGGGCGAGGGAACGCAACGACATGAAGGGTCACTCCTGGACATGAGGGTGCAGGCGCGGTGGCCTACCGACAGCTTAGAAGGGAAAAAGCTCATCCGGTTCCCGAGCGCTCCGGTTTTGTTGGCGTCAAAGCCCCGCCATTGGTCGACTGGTGAGTTCTGCGATTAATCTTTTGTCCATAACGGACGACACAGGAAGGCGCTGCGACTGATTGCCGCGCCCCACCCGTTGACCCGCCTTGTGCAGACAGACCTCGCAATGACAAAAAACCTGAAGTTCAGCCACAAGATTCTGCTCGCCGCCGCCCTGGTGGTCGCTGTCGCCTTCACTTGTTTCATCCTGTTCAACGATTACCGCCAGCGCCAGACCCTGCGCAGCAACACCGAAGCCTCGATGCAGGAACTCGGCAGCCTGACCAGCAGCAACATCCAGACCTGGTTGCAAAGCCGCATGCAGCTCCTGCAGTCGCTGTCCCAGCAGGTTGCCGTCGATGGCGCCAGCAAGGACAGCCTGACCCGCAGCCTGAGCCTGCCGGTGTACGGCAGCAACTTTCTGCTGACCTATTTCGGCGGCCAGGACGGCTACATGCAATCGGTACCGCTGGGCAATCGCGCCGCCGACTACGATCCGCGGGTTCGCGGCTGGTACAAGGCCGCTACCAGTGCCGGCCAGTCCATCGTCACCGAGCCGTACATTTCCGTTTCGGCCAACAAACTGGTCATCACCCTCGCCACCCCGGTACAGCACCAGGGCCGGCTGATCGGCGTCAATGGCGCCGACACCGACCTGGACAGCATCAGTGCGATCATCAACGCACTGAACTTCGACGGCCACGGCCAGGCCTTCATCGTCAACGGCGCCGGCAAGATCCTCGTGCACCCGCAAGCCGACCTGGTGCTGAAAAACCTCAGCGACGCCTACCCGCAAGACACTCCGCAGGTGGGCAGCGGCCTGAAAGAAGCCGAACTGGACGGCCACAAGCAGTTCATCACCTTCACCAAGGTCAACGGCGTGCCCTCGGCTGACTGGTACGTGGCACTGGTGCTCGACCAGGACTTTGCCTTCGCCACGCTCAGCGAACTGCGCACCTCGGCGGTGGTGGCCACGGTGATTGCGGTGCTGATCATCATTGCCCTGCTCGGCGTACTGATTCGCGTGTTGATGGAGCCGCTGCACGTAATGGGCCGGGCCATGCATGACATCGCCGAAGGCGAAGGCGACCTGACCCGGCGCCTGCGCATCCATGGCCAGGACGAGTTCGGCAGCCTCGGCCAATCGTTCAACCGTTTTGTCGAGCGCATCCACGAGTCGATCCGCGAAGTGGCCTCGGCCACCGGCCAGGTCAATGAAGTGGCCCAGCGCGTGGTCAGCGCCTCGAACGCCTCGATCCACAACGCCGACCAGCAGTCGAGCCGCACCAGCAGCGTCGCCGCGGCGATCAATCAGCTCGGCGCCGCCGCCCAGGAAATCGCCCAGAACGCCGCCCTCGCCTCGCAGCACTCCAGCGATGCGCGCAACCTCGCGGCCGAAGGTCAGCAGGTGGTCGAACAAACCATCGAGGTGATGAACCAGTTGTCGGCGAAGATCAGCGACTCGTGCGGCAATATCGAAACGCTCAACACCAACACGGTGAACATCGGACAGATCCTCGAAGTGATCAGCGGCATTTCCCAGCAGACCAACCTGCTGGCGCTCAATGCCGCAATTGAAGCGGCCCGCGCCGGTGAAGCCGGGCGCGGATTTGCCGTGGTGGCGGACGAGGTACGCAACCTGGCCCACCGCACCCAGGATTCGGCGCAGCAGGTTCAGCGCATCATCGAAGAACTGCAGGCCGGCGCCCAGGTGGCGGTCAGCACCATGACCGAAAGCCAGAGCCACAGCCAGCACAGCGTCGGCATCGCCAACCAGGCCGGCGAGCGGCTGGGCAGCGTGACCCAGCGGATCGGCGAGATCGACGGCATGAACCAGTCGGTGGCCACCGCCACCGAAGAGCAGACAGCCGTGGTCGAGTCGATCAATGTCGACATCACCGAGATCAATACGCTGAATCAGGAAGGGGTGGAGAACCTGCAGGCAACCTTGCGCGCCTGCAATGACCTGGAGAATCAGGCCAATCGGTTGAAGCAATTGGTGGGGAGTTTCAGGATCTGATGTGAAGCTGATCGCGGGGCAAGCCCGCTCCCACAAGCAATGCAAATCTCTGTGGGAGCTGGCTTGCCAGCGATGAATTCAACTCAAAACCTTGAGCCCGGCTCCAGCAGAAAATCCATCTCTTCATCGGTACTCGGCCGATTCAGCAGCAGATTGCGGTGCGGGAAGCGACCAAAGCGGGCAATCACCCGCTGGTGCTGCTCGGCATAGTCGAGGAAACCTTCGAACAAGCGCCGATCCGTATCCGGCTGGGCAGCGAGCAACAGCTGATAACGCTCGACGCTGATGTTCTGCCAGTCCAGCACTTCGGCATGTTCCAGCACCAGCAGGATGAACACCCGCTGGATCGGCAGCAGCTGGTAATCCCAGGCCTTGTCCAGACCCTGCATCACCAGCACCTGGGCACGGCGGTCGCCATCGAAGGCGCGCGGCGTGTCGCGGTGGATCATGCGCGGCAACTGATCGAGCAGCAACACCAGACCGAGCCAGCCCTGCGGGCTTTGCAGCCACTCATCGAGGCCGCCGGCCAGCGCCTGTTCGACCAGGTCGCCGAAGCGCTCGCGCGCTTCGTCGTCGTGGTGCTTGCCGAACCACAAGGTGCTCTTCTCGTCAGCCACATCCTGGGGGCTGGTGCCCCAGCCAAACCACCACTCCAGCAACGGCTGCCAAGGTGCGAGCATGATTTACTCCTTGTGATAACCGGTAACGCGCTCGACTTCCTGCTTGGAGCCGAGGAACACTGCCACGCGCTGGTGCAGGCTCTCCGGCTGGATGTCGAGAATGCGCTGGCGACCGTCGGTGGAAGCACCGCCGGCCTGTTCGATGATGAAGGACATCGGGTTGGCTTCGTACATCAGACGCAGCTTGCCCGGCTTGGACGGCTCACGCGCGTCGCGCGGGTACATGAACAGGCCGCCACGGGTGAGGATGCGGTGCACATCGGCAACCATCGAGGCGATCCAGCGCATGTTGTAGTTCTTTTTCAGCGGACCGGTCTCACCGGCCAGCAGCTCGCCCACGTAGCGGGTCACCGGCTCTTCCCAGTGGCGCTGGTTGGACATGTTGATGGCGAACTCGGCGGTGGTTTCCGGTACCTGGATGTTCTCGTGGGTCAGCACGAAGCTGCCCAGCTCACGGTCCAGGGTGAAGCCCTTGACGCCGTTGCCCAGGGTCAGGATCAGCATGGTCTGCGGACCATAGATCGCGTAACCGGCGGCAACCTGCTTGGTGCCCGGCTGCAGGAAGGCCTGCTCGTTGAGGCTTTCGTTCTGGCTCAGGTACTCGTTAGGGCAGCGCAGTACCGAGAAGATGGTACCGACCGAGACGTTGACGTCGATGTTCGACGAACCGTCCAGCGGGTCGAATACCAGCAGGTAGGCGCCTTTCGGGTACTTGCCCGGGATCTGGTAGGCATTGTCCATCTCTTCGGAGGCCATGCCGGCCAGGTGACCACCCCACTCGTTGGCTTCAAGCAGGATGTCGTTGGAGATCACGTCCAGTTTCTTCTGGACTTCGCCCTGCACGTTTTCGGTGCCCATGCTGCCCAGAACGCCGCCCAACGCGCCTTTGGAGACGTTGTGGCTGATTTCCTTGCACGCACGCGCCACCACTTCGATCAGGAAGCGCAGATCGGCAGGGGTACTGTTGCTGCGGGTCTGCTCAATCAAATAGCGACTCAGGGTAACGCGGGACATGTAAGGCTCCGAAGGAAGGGGGTAATAAAAACCCACGCAGTTTACAGGGAGAGTGAAGCGCTAGCGAGCAATCAGACACGCTTGGCCGATCAGACGGCACATCGGCCCGAGAGTTCACCCCCCGGGCCGGCCCTTGCAGCTTAGTCGAGGGCTTTCCAGATGTCGGTAGCGTACTCGCGGATGGTCCGGTCCGAGGAGAACCAACCCATGCGCGCCGTGTTGAGCACCGCCCTGCGCCACCACTGCCTGGGCTCGTGCCAGAGCTCTTCGACGCGCATTTGCGCTTCCCAGTAGGCGTCAAAATCGGCGCACACCAGAAAGCGATCGTAGGCCACCAGCGAGTCGATCAAGCCGACATAGCGGGCCGGGTCATCCGGTGAAAACACCCCGCCGCGAATGGCCTGGAGCACATCGTTGAGCCGATGGGAGGCACCGATCGCGGCACTCGCACCAAAGTCGCCGCTGCGCTTGCGCGCCTCCACCTGCTGGGAGGTCAGGCCGAAGATGAACATGTTCTCAATGCCGACCTGCTCGCACATCTCGACGTTGGCGCCGTCCAGGGTGCCGATGGTCAACGCGCCGTTAAGGCCGAACTTCATGTTGCTGGTGCCGGATGCCTCATAGCCGGCGGTAGAAATCTGCTCGGAAAGGTCGGCTGCCGGGATGATGCTCTCGGCCAGGCTGACGTTGTAGTTGGGCAGGAACACCACCTTGAGCAGGCCGCGCACGGTCGGGTCGTTGTTGACCACCTTGGCGATGTCGTTGGTCAGCTTGATGATCAGCTTGGCCTGGTGGTAGCTGGCCGCCGCCTTGCCGGCGAAGATCTTCACCCGTGGCGCCCAGCCGGCGCCGGGTTCCGCACGGATCGCCTGGTACAGCGCCACGGTGTGCAGCAGGTTGAGCAACTGGCGCTTGTATTCGTGGATGCGTTTGACCTGCACGTCGAACATCGCCTCGGGGTTGAGGGTGATGCCCAGGCGCTCCTGGATCAGGCTGGCCAGGGCCTTCTTGCTGTGCAGGCGCTGGGCGGCGAACTGCTTGCAGAATGGGGCTTTGTCAGCAAAGGGATCAAGGTCGCGCAAGCGCCCTTGCGGGTCATCGAGCACATCGGCGCCTAATGCCTCGACCAGCATGCCGGTCAACTGCGGGTTGGCCTGGAACAGCCAGCGACGGAAGGTGATGCCGTTGGTCTTGTTGTTGATCCGCTCGGGGTAAAGCTTGTGCATTTCGGCAAACACGGTGCTGCGCATCAGCTTGCTGTGCAGCGCCGATACGCCGTTGACGCTGTGCGAGCCTAAAAACGCCAGGTTGCCCATGCGTACCCGGCGGCCATTGTCTTCCTCGATCAGCGACACCGCGCGCAGCACGTCGAAGTCGTGGATGCCCTTGGCGCGCAAGGCGTCGATATGAAAGGCATTGATCAGGTAGATGATCTGCATGTGCCGCGGCAGCATGCGTTCCATCAGGCCCACGGGCCAGGTTTCCAGGGCTTCGGGCAACAGCGTGTGGTTGGTGTAGGCCAGGGTCTCGACGGTCAGTTGCCAGGCGGTGTCCCACGGCACTTCGTGCTGGTCGACGAGCAGGCGCATCAGCTCGGCGACGGCGATCGAGGGGTGGGTATCGTTGAGCTGGATCGCCGCCTGCTGCGGCAGGTTGAGCAGGCTGTCGTGCATGTTCAGGTGCCGGCGCAGCAAGTCCTGCAACGAGGCGGAAACGAAGAAGTATTCCTGGCGCAAGCGCAGCTCCTGGCCGGCCTCGGTGCTGTCAGCCGGGTATAGCACCCGCGAAATGCTTTCGGCGCGGGCCACCTCGGCGACAGCGCCAAGGTGGTCACCGGCATTGAAGCGCTCCAGGTGCAGCTCTTCCAGCGCCCGCGCCCGCCACAAGCGCAAGGTGTTGACGCTGGCCCCGCGCCAGCCGACCACCGGCGTGTCGTAGGCCACCGCCCGCACCGTCTCGGCCGGCCACCATACCTGGCGCTGCTGGCCAGCGGCGTCGTGCACGGTTTCGACGCTGCCGCCGAAGCTGATCGGGTAGATCACCTCGGCCCGCTCGAACTCCCAGGGGTTGCCGAAATCCAGCCAGTTCTCGGTCTGTTCCTGCTGCCAGCCATCGACCACCGCCTGGCGGAACAGGCCGTGCTCGTAACGAATGCCATAACCGTGGGCGGCGATGCCAAGGGTCGACATGCTCTCCATGAAACAGGCCGCCAGGCGCCCCAGGCCACCGTTGCCCAGGGCCGCATCGGGCTCAAGCAGGCGGATGCGCTCAAGGTCGACGTTCAGCCCGCCCAGCGCCTCACGGGCGACATCCAGCAGGCCCAGGTTGCTCAGGCTGTCGTACAGCAGGCGGCCGATCAGGAATTCCAGCGACAGGTAATACACCCGCTTCTGGCTCTTGCGGTAGATCTGCCGGGTATGGTCCATCCAGTGATCGACCATGTGATCGCGGGCCGCCAGGGCAATGGCTTCGAACCAGTCGTGGTCGAAGGCATGCTCCGGGTCCTTGCCGACCGCGTAGGTCAATTTATCCAGCACAGCGGTGCGAAAAGCGGCCACCTCTGCGTCACGAGCGAGCGGTTCCTGAGACATGCGACGTCCTCGGGCAAGTTGACGAATGCGGATGGAGATTTCTCAGCCTAGACCGTTCGACACAGAGGGGAAGCTCTGGTTCGCGACTTTCTTGCGGCCAGCGGCAAACAAACCCGGAATAAAGCGGCAAATGGTTGTTCACAATTTGATCAACTCCGGTATCATCGCGCGCCCACAAGACTCTTCTAGCCTGAGCCCGATGAAACCGACCCTGATTGCCGCCGCCGAAGTCGACCGACTGGAAACCTGGCAGAAGTACCAAAGCCATATGTGCGGAGGCTGCAACTCGACCTGCTGCACCTTGCCGACGGAAGTGAAAATCAAAGACCTGATCCGCATGGGCGTGGTGGATGAGTTCGAGGTGGGCGAGCCGCCGAAGAACATTGCCAAGCGTTTGCAGAAGGACGGGATCATCCAGCGCTTCAACCAGAAGTCGGGGATTTTCACCCTGGCGCAGATGAGCAACGACGATTGCCTGTACCTGGACCGTAAAAGTCGCATGTGCACCATTTACGAAAAGCGCCCGGACACCTGCCGCAACCATCCGCGGATCGGACCGCGTCCGGGATATTGCGCGTACATCCCCAAGCCAGCGGCGCGCCGCTAAAAGCATCGCTGGCAAGCCAGCTCCCACAGGGTTGTACATGATCTTGTGGGAGCTGGCTTGAACTGGTCAACAGATTTTGGACACCGGTTTAGGTTCATGCCGCAACCTTGAGCTTTTTCTCCATGGCTACCGGGGTTTCATAGCCGTTGTAGCTGTGGAGACGCTTAAGGTTGTAACGCATCAGATAAGCCTGGATGTCTAACTGTGCTTGCGCTTCGGTTTCGTAACCCTCTGCTGGTATCCACTCAGACTTCAATGCACCGAAGAAGCGCTCCATGACGGCGTTATCCCAGCACTGGCCTCGGTGACTCATGCTCTGTTCCAGACCGTACTCCTCAAGAGCAGCCCTGAATTTATGGCTGGTGTACTGACAGCCCTGATCCGAGTGGAACATCACTCCAGCCGGTCTACCTCTAGATTCGGCCGCCATTCGTAGCGCCTCGCAGGCAAGCCGGGCATCGGCGATCATTGAGAAAGCCCAGCCCACCACTCGGCGAGCATACAAGTCGATCACAGCCGCCAAGTACAGCCAACGCTTGCCTACCTGGATGTAGGTGACATCGCCGCACCACACCTGGTTGACCGTCGAGACGTTGAAGTTTCGCTTGAGCTGGTTACTCGCGATCAATGCTTCTGTGCCCGATGATCGGTAACGATGCGGCCTGCGTTGCTTGCATTGCAGACCGGCTTCCTTCATCAGCATACGTACCTTGTATCGCCCGGCTTTATGGCCAGCACGACGCAATTCCCGAACCAGCGTTCGCGACCCAGCAGAGCTACGAGAGGCCTTGAAAAGGCTGGCCATCGTTGAACGCAGATCCTCTCTGACCGGATCCTTTCGTCCCTGGCGTTTTCGCCATGCGTAGAAACTGCTGCGCCGAACTCCAAGGACGCGACAGCAGTCGAAAACACCAAATTGCTCACTCAGTTCGTTGATCAACGAGAACGATCCTTGGAGTCCCGAAGCAGGAGAGCACTGGCCTTTTTTAGGATTTCGATATCCCGGTCCTTTTGCCGGACTAGCGCTTCCAGCTCCTGGATTCGCTGCTGCTCTGGAGTGATGGCCTTGGCGCCGACTGGTGTTTGACCTTCTCGTTCCTGGCGCAGTTGCTCGACCCAGCGACGAAGCGCGGTCCGCCCTAGGCCAAGGCTCTCGCAGACATCAGGGACTGACTCACCATCGTCCAGCACCATCTCGGCAGCTTTGATTTTGAATTCGTTCGAGTAAGATTTTCGCACTGATTTTGCCTCCAATTGGGCGCCATAATAGCGCCCGACGAAGGTGTCCAAAATCATTAGGCCAGTTCAGCTTGCCAGCGATGAAGCCAACCCGGTTTCATGTCCCGCACAAACAAAAACGCCCCCGGTCTTGCGACCGGGGGCGTTTTCATTCAGCCGGAACTAAGACTCAGTTCTTGGCTTTCTTGGCAGCGCGGGTACGCTCGCCTTCGTCGAGGATCTTCTTGCGCAGACGGATCGACTTAGGAGTGACTTCGCACAGCTCGTCGTCCTGGATGAATTCCAGGGCCTGTTCCAGGGTGAAGCGAACAGGTGGAACCAGGGCGATGGTTTCGTCTTTACCCGAAGCACGCATGTTGTCGAGCTTCTTGCCCTTGGTAGGGTTGACGCCCAGGTCGTTGTCACGGCTGTTCAGACCAACGATCTGACCGTTGTAGATCTCCTGGCCGTGCTCGACGAACAGCTTGCCGCGCGCCTGCAGGGTTTCCAGGGAGTAGGTCAGGGCCTTGCCGGTTTCGACCGAAACCAGTACGCCGTTCTGACGGCCGGACATGTGGCCGGACTTCATCGGAGCGTAGCGATCGAAGATCGAGGTCAGGATGCCGGCACCGTTGGTCAGGGTCAGGAACTGGTTACGGAAACCGATCAGACCACGGGCTGGGATGTTGTATTCCAGGCGTACACGGCCCTTGCCATCCGGAACCATGTTGGTCAGGTCGCCTTTACGCAGACCCATTTCTTCCATGACCTTGCCCTGGGAATCTTCAGGGATGTCGATGGTGACGTTCTCGAACGGCTCGTGCTTGACGCCGTCGACTTCACGGATGATCACTTCCGGACGACCAACACCCATTTCGAAGCCTTCGCGACGCATGGTTTCGATCAGAACCGACAGGTGCAGCTCACCACGGCCGGAGACCTTGAACTTGTCAGCCGAGTCGCCTTCTTCAACGCGCAGTGCAACGTTGTACAGCAGCTCTTTGTCCAGACGTTCCTTGATGTTACGGGAAGTCACGAACTTGCCTTCTTTACCGCAAAACGGCGAGTCGTTGACCTGGAAGGTCATCGAAACGGTTGGTTCGTCAACGGTCAGCGGCTTCATCGCTTCGACTGCGTCCGGGGAGCACAGGGTGTCGGAGATGAACAGCTCGTCGAAACCGCTGATGCAGACGATGTCGCCAGCCAGGGCTTCTTCGACGTCAATGCGGTGCAGACCGTGGTGACCCATCAGCTTGAGGATACGACCGTTGCGCTTCTTGCCATTGACGTCGATAGCCACCACCGGGGTGTTTGGCTTGACGCGACCGCGAGCGATACGGCCAACACCGATAACACCCAGGAAGCTGTTGTAGTCCAGTGCCGAGATCTGCATCTGGAACGGGCCGTCACGGTCAACAGCAGGAGCCGGTACGTTGTCGACGATCGACTGGTACAGCGGGGTCATGTCTTCGGCCATTTCGGTGTGGTCCAGACCGGCAATGCCGTTCAGGGCCGAGGCGTAGACGACTTTGAAGTCCAGCTGTTCGTCGGTGGCACCGAGGTTGTCGAACAGGTCGAAGATCTGGTCCAGAACCCAGTCAGGACGCGCGCCTGGACGGTCGACCTTGTTGATGACCACGATTGGACGCAGGCCGGCTTCGAAAGCCTTCTTGGTCACGAAACGGGTTTGCGGCATAGGGCCGTCTTGAGCGTCGACCAGCAGCAGTACGGAGTCGACCATCGACATTACACGCTCAACCTCGCCACCGAAGTCGGCGTGGCCGGGGGTGTCGACGATGTTGATGTGGTAGCCGTTCCAGTTGATGGCGGTGTTTTTCGCCAGAATGGTAATACCGCGCTCTTTTTCCTGGTCGTTGGAGTCCATGACGCGCTCGTCGTTGAGCTCGTTACGCTCCAGGGTGCCGGACTGACGCAGGAGTTTGTCGACCAGGGTGGTTTTACCATGGTCAACGTGGGCGATGATGGCGATGTTACGCAGATTTTCGATCACGTGTGTATCTCGATCAGAGGATTCGGGTTGCCGCCCAGTCTAGGCGGCGAATATGAATGAATGGCGCTCAAACGGCCCGATGGTCGGGAGGGCGATGGCGGATGCTCCCGCCATATAGCCCCGGCGTCTTATGTCGGACGATAAACGCGCACATTGGCATGTCCCTCACTGAGCAGATGATGGGCATGCAGGCGACTCATTACTCCCTTGTCGCAATACAGCAGGTACTGGCGCGTGGCATCCAGCTCCTTGAAGCGACTGTTCAGGGCGTAGAACGGCAAGGCCTTGACCTCGATGCCGTCCAGTTCCAGGGGCTGGTCTTCCTGGGCATCAGGGTGGCGAATGTCGATCACCACCTGCCCGGCCAGCGCCTGGCTGACTTCTTCGATCTGGATATCTTCGCTGAGTTCATCGATCACGTGGTCGATGGAGATCAGGCGGGCGCGCTCCAGGGCACGCTCGAGCACCGCCATGTCGAACTGCTTCTCTTCATGCTCGAGGCGATGACGCTTGGCGCAGGTGGTCGGGTTTACCGAAATCACGCCGCAGTATTCAGGCATGTGCTTGGCGAACTCGGCGGTGCCGATCTGCTGGGCCAGGTCGATGATGTCCTGCTTGTGGCTGGCCAGCAGCGGGCGCAACACCAGCTTCTCGGTGGCCGAGTCGATCACCGCGAGGTTCGGCAGGGTCTGGCTCGACACCTGGGAGATGGCTTCACCGGTCACCAGGGCGTCGATCTGCAGGCGGTCGGCGATGTTGGTCGCCGCACGCAGCATCATGCGCTTGAGGGTCACGCCCATGTAGCTGTTGTCGACCTTGCCGAGGATTTCGCCGACCACTTCTTCGAACGGCACGCTGACGAACAGCACGCGCTGGCTGCTGCCGTACTTCTTCCACAGGTAGTGGGCAACTTCCATCACCCCCAGTTCGTGGGCGCGGCCGCCAAGGTTGAAGAAGCAGAAGTGGGTCATCAGGCCGCGGCGCATCATCTGGTAGGCGGCGACAGTGGAGTCGAAACCGCCGGACATCAGCACCAGGGTCTGCTCCAGCGCGCCCAGCGGGTAACCGCCGATGCCTTTGTGCTGGTTGTGGATGACGTACAGGCGCTTGTCGCGTACCTCGATGCGTACCTCGACTTCCGGCGTACGCAGGTCGATACCGGCGGCGCCGCACTGCTGGCGCAGCTGGCTGCCGACGTAGCGGTCGACGTCCATCGAGCTGAAATCGTGGTGGCCGCCGCGCTTGCAGCGTACGGCGAAGCGCTTGCCGGCCAGCAGGTGACCGAAGTGCTGCTTGCACTTGGCGACGATGTCGTCGAAATCACCCAGCGGGTATTCGTCGACCTGCAGGAAGTGGGCAATGCCCGGCATGCAGGTCAGACGCTCGGTCATCTCGCGCAGGACCTTCTCGTCCTCGATGTGAGTGATCACTTCGAGGTTATCCCAGACACCGTTAACCGCGAGCGCAGGATCGAGGTCCTTGAGCACGTTGCGGATGTTGCGGGCCAGTTGACGGATGAAGCGCTTGCGAACCGGCCGGCTCTTGATGGTGATCTCTGGGAAGACTTTTACGATTAGTTTCATGAAAAACAGCGCGCGAGGTGCCGACTAAAAAAGTGGGGCGCGGATTATAGCGGAAATTGCTCAAGCTTTGAGCAACTTTTGTACAGAAGGTTTTCTGTGCGCCAAAATGGTGCATCATGCCCGATTAGCGCATCTTTAAAGTGCAGAAAAAAGCCGTGAATTTGCGAAATCGGCCGAAAACGCTTGGGTTTGGGGCAAAAATCCCAACTCGGGGCACTGGCATGCAATTTGCTCCCTTGTGAGGCAGGTTGCCTTGGCCGACTATTCGCGCCCGGCATCACCCAAATTAAAGGGCTGCACAGGCAAGCTCTACCCCACCCCGGAGGACACTATGTCGAAGTCGGTTCAACTCATCAAAGATCATGACGTTAAATGGATTGATCTGCGCTTCACTGACACCAAAGGCACTCAGCACCACGTGACCATGCCAGCTCGTGATGCGCTGGATGAAGATTTCTTCGAAGCCGGCAAGATGTTCGACGGTTCCTCCATCGCCGGCTGGAAAGGCATCGAAGCTTCCGACATGATCCTGATGCCGGACGACGCCTCCGCCGTGCTCGACCCGTTCACCGAAGAACCGACCCTGATCCTGGTCTGCGACATCATCGAACCGTCGACCATGCAAGGCTATGACCGCGACCCACGCGCCATCGCCCGCCGCGCCGAAGAGTACCTGAAGACCACCGGTATCGGTGACACCGTCTTCGTCGGTCCAGAGCCTGAATTCTTCATCTTCGACGAAGTGAAGTTCAAGTCCGATATCTCCGGCTCGATGTTCAAGATCTACTCCGAACAAGGCTCGTGGATGTCCGACCAGGACGTCGAAGGCGGCAACAAAGGCCACCGTCCGGGCGTCAAAGGCGGCTACTTCCCAGTACCTCCGTTCGACCACGACCACGAAATCCGTACTGCCATGTGCAACGCCATGGAAGAAATGGGCCTGGTCATCGAAGTGCACCACCACGAAGTGGCAACTGCCGGCCAGAACGAAATCGGCGTGCAGTTCAACACCCTGGTGAAGAAGGCTGACGAAGTTCAGACCCTCAAGTATTGCGTACACAACGTTGCCGACGCCTACGGCCGCACCGCGACCTTCATGCCTAAGCCGCTGTACGGCGACAACGGCTCGGGCATGCACGTGCACATGTCCATCTCCAAAGATGGCAAGAACACCTTCTCCGGCGAAGGCTATGCCGGCCTGTCCGACACCGCCCTGTACTTCATCGGCGGTATCATCAAGCACGGTAAGGCCCTGAACGGTTTCACCAACCCGGCTACCAACTCCTACAAGCGTCTGGTACCAGGCTTCGAAGCTCCGGTAATGCTGGCCTACTCGGCTCGCAACCGTTCCGCCTCGATCCGCATCCCTTACGTTTCCAGCCCGAAAGCCCGCCGTATCGAAGCGCGCTTCCCGGACCCGGCTGCCAACCCGTACCTGTGCTTCGCGGCACTGATGATGGCCGGCCTGGACGGTATCCAGAACAAGATCCACCCAGGCGATGCCGCCGACAAGAACCTGTACGACCTGCCGCCTGAAGAGGCGAAAGAGATCCCGCAGGTGTGCGGCAGCCTGAAAGAAGCCCTGGAAGAGCTGGACAAGGGCCGCGCGTTCCTGACCAAGGGCGGCGTGTTCTCCGATGACTTCATCGATGCCTACATCGCGCTGAAAAGCGAAGAAGAAATCAAGGTCCGCACCTTCGTACACCCACTGGAATACGAGCTGTACTACAGCTGCTAATCCGGTAACGCTCGCGCAAGCGGCGTAGTGCAAGAGAGGCCTCCTTCGGGAGGCCTTTTGTTTTTCTGACATTCTTATGCGCATTGGCCGACAGGAAAAAAGGCCAAAAAGCTGCACACTGCTCTTTTACCGCTTCGGACCCTCACCATGCGTATGCCCCTGTTCGCCCTGCTCCTTGCGCCAACCTTGCTCCTGCAAGGGTGCGCCTCGACACCCGCACCGCCAGTTGCCCTGTCGCGCTTGCTCGATAGCGTGAATCAACGCCTGGATATCGCTGACGATGTCGCCCTGAACAAATGGGACTCGGGCCAGCCTGTAGAAGCGCCCGAGCGTGAGCAGCAGGTCATCGCCAATGCCCGCACCCAGGCCGTGCGCTTTGGTGTGGACGAGCACCGGGCAGGTGTGTTCTTCGCCGACCAGATCGAAGCCAACAAGCTGCTCCAGTACCGCGCACTGTCACGCTGGCATGCCGCAGGCAGCGCACCACAAACGCCACGGGTCGATCTGGGCAGCCAATTGCGCCCGCAACTGGATCGCCTGCAACGCACACTGCTGAGCCAACTGGCAGAGTTTGATCGCAACCGCCCGGCCCAATGCCAGGCGACCCTGGCCCAAGCCATCGCACAACAGGACAAAGACCCGCAGCAGTCCCTGGCCCTGATCCGCGCGACGACGCATTTGTGCTCGCCGCAGTAATCCTTCCTCTATGCTCTATATTGGTGCACGCATCTGCTTGCACCTGAGCAACTCAGCCCATTTTGGTTCACGAAAAGTGCGATTTCAGGACTTTGTAGGCGTTTTTCGCGCAAATACAGGTCTTAATCCGGAAATTCCGCTTCTTTTCGGAGCCTTGGTTTGCTTTTTGCATTTTCTTTGTACCAGCGGATTACCAGCGCCCGCGACCTGGCCCTGTGCCGAGGTTGTATGAGCCAAAAGAGGTCAACGACGCCCCATGACCATCAGCGATGCACTGCACCGACTGCTACTGGACAACCTGACCACCGCCACCATCCTGCTCGACGCCGAACTGCGCCTTGAGTACATGAACCCGGCGGCGGAGATGCTCCTGGCCATCAGTGGCCAACGCAGCCACGGGCAATTCATCAGCGAACTGTTCACCGAATCGCCCGAGGCGCTCAACTCCCTGCGCCAGGCGGTGGAGCACGCGCACCCTTTCACCAAGCGCGAAGCCCAACTGACCTCGCTGACTGGCCAGACCCAGACCGTCGACTACGCGGTGACGCCGATCCTCAGCAAAGGCGCGACCCTGCTGTTGCTTGAAGTGCATCCGCGTGACCGCTTGCTGCGCATCACCAAGGAAGAGGCCCAGCTGTCCAAGCAGGAAACCACCAAGATGCTGGTGCGCGGCCTGGCCCACGAGATCAAGAACCCGCTCGGCGGCATTCGCGGCGCCGCCCAGCTGCTGGCCCGCGAGCTGCCGGAAGAAGGCCTGAAGGATTACACCAATGTGATCATTGAAGAGGCCGACCGCCTGCGCAACCTGGTCGACCGCATGCTCGGCTCGAACAAGCTGCCATCGCTGGCCCTGACCAACATCCATGAGGTGCTGGAGCGGGTCTGCAGCCTGGTCGAGGCCGAAACCCAGGGCGGCATCACCCTGGTGCGCGACTACGACCCGAGCCTGCCGGATGTGTTGATCGACCGCGAACAGATGATCCAGGCGGTGCTCAACATCGTGCGCAACGCCATGCAGGCCATCAGCGGCCAGAACGAACTGCGCCTGGGCCGCATCAGCCTGCGCACGCGAGCCATGCGCCAGTTCACCATCGGCCACACCCGTCATCGCCTGGTGGCCCGCATCGAGATCATCGACAACGGTCCCGGCATCCCTGCCGAGCTGCAGGAAACCATCTTCTACCCCATGGTCAGCGGCCGCCCGGACGGTACCGGGCTGGGCCTGGCCATAACCCAGAACATCATCAGCCAGCACCAGGGCCTGATCGAGTGTGACAGCCACCCTGGCCACACCACCTTCTCGATCTTCCTGCCGCTGGAACAAGGAGCCACCGCCTCATGAGCCGAAGTGAAACCGTCTGGATCGTCGACGATGATCGTTCCATCCGCTGGGTGCTGGAGAAGGCCTTGCAACAGGAAGGCATGACCACCCAGAGCTTCGACAGCGCCGACGGGGTCATGAGCCGCCTGGCGCGGCAGCAGCCGGACGTAATCATTTCCGACATCCGCATGCCTGGCGCCAGCGGCCTTGACCTGCTGGCGCAGATTCGCGAGCAGCACCCGCGCCTGCCGGTGATCATCATGACCGCCCATTCCGACCTGGACAGCGCGGTGGCGTCCTATCAGGGCGGTGCCTTCGAGTACCTGCCCAAGCCGTTCGACGTCGATGAAGCGGTATCGCTGGTCAAGCGCGCCAACCAGCATGCCCAGGAGCAACAAGGCCTGGACGTGGCGCCGAGCCTGACCCGCACCCCGGAGATCATCGGCGAAGCGCCGGCGATGCAGGAAGTGTTCCGCGCCATCGGCCGCCTGAGCCATTCCAACATCACTGTGCTGATCAACGGCGAGTCCGGTACCGGTAAAGAACTGGTCGCCCACGCCCTGCACCGCCACAGCCCGCGGGCGGCGTCGCCGTTCATCGCCCTGAACATGGCGGCGATCCCCAAGGACCTGATGGAGTCGGAACTGTTCGGCCATGAGAAAGGCGCCTTCACCGGCGCCGCCAACCTGCGCCGCGGCCGCTTCGAGCAAGCCGATGGCGGCACCCTGTTCCTCGACGAGATCGGCGACATGCCGGCCGACACCCAGACCCGCCTGCTGCGGGTGCTGGCCGATGGCGAGTTCTACCGGGTGGGCGGGCATGTGCCGGTCAAGGTCGATGTGCGGATCATCGCCGCCACCCACCAGAACCTGGAAACCCTGGTGCAGGCCGGCAAGTTCCGTGAAGACCTGTTCCACCGCCTGAACGTGATCCGCATCCACATCCCGCGCCTGGCCGATCGTCGCGAAGACATCCCGACCCTGGCCAGGCACTTCCTGGGTCGCGCCGCCCAGGAACTGGCCGTGGAGCCCAAACTGCTCAAGGCAGAAACCGAGGAATTCATCCGCAACCTGCCGTGGCCGGGCAACGTGCGTCAGCTGGAGAACACCTGCCGCTGGATCACGGTGATGGCCTCGGGGCGTGAAGTGCATATCGGCGACCTGCCACCCGAGCTGCTCAACCTGCCGCAAGACGCGGCGCCGGTGACCAACTGGGAACAGGCCCTGCGCCAATGGGCCGACCAGGCCCTGGCCCGTGGCCAATCGAGCCTGCTCGACAGCGCCGTACCGAGCTTCGAGCGGATCATGATCGAGACCGCGCTCAAGCACACCGCAGGCCGCCGCCGCGATGCCGCCGTGCTGCTGGGCTGGGGCCGCAACACCCTGACGCGCAAGATCAAGGAGTTGGGGATGAAGGTCGATGGCGGCGATGAGGACGGTGACGACGAGGCCTGACCTGTGGGAGCTGGCATGCCAGCGATCAAGCGCGAAGCGGTCGCATCCGGCCTGTAGAGAATGCACAGACTGCATTGACCTCATCGCTGGCAAGCCAGCTCCCACAAGATTGCAATTTGCCCCATTGATGCACCGACCCCGCTATCGGTGCACCGCCTGAAGGCACAAATCCCCGGCAAAACCCTGCCTAACCCCGTAAACCGGCCTTTTTGCGCACTGCAACAAAACTGGCACACACCCTGCATTAGTATCAGTACTTCCAGTTTTGGGGACCTTGGTACAGGCAGGCCGGGGAATCCCCTCTTTTATTCGCGCAGCCTCACCTGCACCCGCCAGCGTTCGCCCTCCTCTGCACCGGCCCATTCGCCGTGCAGGGGGCGGGCCGCGACCAGGGTCACCAGCAAGCCACCATCACTGTTCTGCACCCGCCAGCTCACCGGCTTGCCCTGCAACTGCAACTGACCACGTGCAGCCCTGCCCTCGGCCTCGAACAGCAGCGTCAGGGTGCCTTCGACCTCTTCGCCGTGCAGCTTGGGTTCTTCGTTGAACCACAGGTTCAAGCCGGCCTCGACCACCTCGATCTGCTCCAGCACCCGCGGTTCGGGCGCGGTCAGGCGACCGATCATCAGCCCCACCAGCATGCCGAACAGCGCCAGGGAAAACAGCACCCGCGGCCATAGCTGCGAACGCGGGTCCGGTTCAGGAGTAGAATGCTCGCCATCTTTATGTTCGGAGCCGTGCATGTTTCACGTCATCCTCTTTCAACCAGAGATTCCGCCGAATACCGGCAACATCATCAGACTGTGCGCCAACAGCGGCTGCCACCTGCACCTGATCGAGCCGATCGGCTTCGAGCTGGACGACAAGCGCTTGCGCCGGGCCGGTCTGGACTACCACGAGTATGCCACGCTCAAGCGCCACGCAGACCTGCCCAGCTGCCTGGAAAGCCTAGGCCAGCCACGGCTGTTCGCGTTCACCACGAAAGCCTCGCACCCCTACCACGAAACTGCTTTCCAGCCGGGTGACGCCTTTCTGTTCGGCCCGGAAAGCCGTGGCCTGCCCGCCGAGGTGCTGGACAGCCTGCCCGCCGAGCAACGCCTGCGCTTGCCGATGCGTCCGGGTTGCCGCAGCTTGAACCTGTCCAACACGGTGGCGGTGACGGTGTATGAGGCGTGGCGCCAGCAGGGGTTTGCCTGAGGAATCAAACCGCAGAACAGCGCCGCTCCCACAGTGTTCGCGACAATCCCCAAGAAAAAAGCGCCCATCAGGGCGCTTTTTGCTACATCGCAACAGGCTTATTGCAGCGAAGGGGCTTCGCCAGCTTCCTGCATGCGTTGCATTTCCTGAGCGTACAGAGCGTCGAAGTTGACCGGCGAGAGCATCAGTGCCGGGAACGAACCACGGGTCACCAGGCTGTCCAGCGCTTCACGGGCGTACGGGAACAGGATGTTCGGGCAGAACGCGCCCAGGGTGTGGCTCATCGACGCCGGGTCGAGGTTCTTGATCAGGAAGATACCGGCCTGCTGCACTTCAGCGATGAAGGCTACTTCGTCGCCGTTCTTCACGGTCACCGACAGGGTCAGCACGACTTCGTGGAAGTCGCCTTCCAGGCCTTTCTGCTTGGTGTTCAGGTCCAGGGCAACGCTCGGTTCCCACTGCTGACGGAAGATCGCCGGGCTTTTCGGCGCTTCGAACGACAGGTCGCGCACGTAGATGCGCTGCAGGGAGAACTGCGGCGTGTTGTCGTCGGCTGCGGCTGCGGCGTCGTTGTTCTGTTGATCAGTCATGACAGATCCTTCTTTCCAGAGTCTTTAATGGGTTTCTGATTCAGGCCTTGAGCAGCGCGTCGAGCTTGCCGGCGCGCTCCAGGGCATACAGGTCGTCGCAACCGCCGACGTGGGTGGAGCCGATCCAGATCTGCGGCACCGAGGTACGGCCGGCCTTCTGGCTCATTTCGGCGCGCACCTGAGGCTTGCCATCGACCTTGATCTCTTCGAAGGCCACGCCTTTGCTTTCGAGCAGGTATTTTGCCCGCGAGCAGTAAGGGCAGTAATCGCTGGAGTAGACGATGACGTTGCTCATATCACTTCACCAGCGGCAGGTTATCGGCCTTCCAGCTCGACACGCCACCCGACAGCTTGGCAGCGGTGAAGCCGGCCTTGAGCAGTTCGCGCGCGGTGGTGCCGGCGTGCTGGCCCATGGCGTCGACGATGATCAGGGTCTTGTTGGCCTTGTGCTTTTCCAGCTCGCCGATGCGCGCGGCAACCTTGTCCTGGGGAATATTCACGGCGCCAACGATATGGCCGGCGGCGTAGTCCTTGCTCGAACGGATGTCGATCACCAGGCCCTTGTCGGCGTTGACCAGCGCGGTCAGTTCGCCAGTGCTGAGGCTGCGGCCGCCCTTGCGTGCTTCGGTGACGATCAGCAAAACCAGCAGAACGACGAAGATACCGACCAGCAGATAGTGATTTGTTGCGAATTCAATCAGGTGAGCAACCATCGGAGGGTGTTCCAGGCCATTAAAAATGTTGGCCAGTATACACAGCCCCCAAGGTCGGCCAAAGCCCGCCGGGCAGGGTTATCGCCAGTAATTCTCATTACCGGGCTGCAGCCCGTCGGCCCGCGCTGCCAGGCCTGCAAGGTTAATTCGTCATTGCTGGCCAATTTGCCCTAAAATGCGTGCCTTTATCATCTGAACAACCGTGAGTGTGGGATTGATGACGAGCACGCCAAAACCCTTGGTCCTGATCATCCTGGATGGTTTCGGTCACAGCGAAAGCCACGAATACAACGCCATCTATTCGGCCAATACGCCGGTCTATGATCGCCTGCGCGCTACCCAGCCGCACGGCTTGATCTCCGGCTCCGGCATGGATGTCGGCCTGCCGGACGGGCAAATGGGCAACTCCGAGGTCGGCCACATGAACCTCGGCGCCGGCCGCGTGGTGTACCAGGACTTCACCCGGGTGACCAAGGCGATCAAGGACGGCGAGTTCTTCGAAAACCCGGTGCTGTGTGGCGCGGTCGACAAGGCTGTCGGTGCCGGCAAGGCCGTGCACATCCTTGGCCTGCTCTCCGATGGCGGCGTGCACAGCCACCAGGACCACCTGGTGGCCATGGCCGAGCTTGCCGCCAAGCGCGGTGCCGAGAAAATCTACCTGCACGCGTTCCTCGACGGCCGCGACACCCCGCCAAAAAGCGCGCAATCCTCGATCGAGTTGCTCGATGCCGCCTTCGCCAAGCTCGGCAAGGGCCGCATCGCCAGCTTGATCGGCCGCTACTACGCCATGGACCGCGACAACCGCTGGGACCGTGTATCGGCAGCCTACAACCTGATCGTCGACAGCAGCGCCGAATTCAGCGCCGACACGGCCCTGGCCGGCCTTGAAGCCGCCTATGCCCGCGACGAGAGCGACGAATTCGTCAAGGCCACGCGCATTGGCGAGGCGGTCAAGGTCGAAGACGGCGACGCAGTGATCTTCATGAACTTCCGCGCCGACCGCGCCCGCGAACTGTCGCGGGTGTTCGTCGAGCCCGAGTTCAACGAATTCCCACGTGCACGCCTGCCCAAACTGGCCGCCTACATCGGCCTGACCCAATACTCGGCGAAAATCCCGGCCCCGGCCGCATTCGCCCCGGGCAGCCTGAACAACGTGCTCGGCGAATACCTGGCGAAAAACGGCAAGACCCAGCTGCGCATCGCCGAAACCGAGAAATACGCCCACGTCACCTTCTTCTTCTCCGGTGGCCGTGAAGAGCCCTTCGAAGGCGAAGAACGCATCCTCATCCCGTCGCCAAAGGTCGCCACCTATGACCTGCAGCCGGAAATGAGCGCGCCGGAAGTCACCGACCGCATCGTCGAAGCCATCGAGCAGCAGCGCTATGACGTGATCGTGGTCAACTACGCCAACGGCGACATGGTCGGCCACAGCGGCGTATTCGAGGCCGCAGTCAAGGCCGTCGAGGCGCTGGACCTGTGCGTCGGGCGCATCGTCGAGGCGCTGGACAAGGTCGGCGGCGAAGCGCTGATCACCGCCGACCACGGCAACGTCGAGCAGATGGAAGACGAATGCACCGGCCAGGCGCACACCGCGCACACCACCGAGCCGGTACCGTTCATCTATGTTGGCAAGCGCAAAGTGCAGGTCCGCGAAGGCGGCGTGCTGGCCGACGTGGCCCCCACCATGCTCAAGCTGCTGGGCCTGGAAAAACCGGCAGAAATGACCGGCTCGTCGATTCTGATCGACGGCTAAAGCCGCTGAAGACAAGCTACAAGCCGCAAGAAAGAGCCCATTCACCCATTTTTCTTGCCGCTTGTAGCTTGCCGCTTGCAGCTAAAGCCGTTTTTTTTGCAGCCTATGGCGGGCATACTAGGCCAGTCTCTATGCCTGGTGCCGCCCACCCCATGTTTCGCGCCCTGATCCTACTCGCCCTGTCTTGCCTGCTCAGCCCGGCCTTCGCCGATGAGCGCGCGCAAACCCAGCAACAACTGGACGCCACGCGCCAGGACATTACCGAGCTGAAAAAGATGCTTGGCAAGTTGCAGGAGGAAAAATCCGGTGTGCAGAAAGACCTGCGCTCAACCGAAACCGACATCGGCAAGCTGGAAAAGCAGGTGGAGGCCCTGCAACTCGAACTAAAAAAGACGGAAGGCGAACTGGAGCGCCTTGATACCGAGAAAAAAAAACTCCAGAGCGCCCGCATTGAACAGCAACGACTGATCGCCATCCAGGCCCGTTCGGCCTACCAGAATGGCCGCGAGGAATACCTGAAACTGCTGCTCAACCAGCAGAATCCGGAAAAATTCGCCCGCACCCTGACCTATTACGATTACCTGAGCCAGGCGCGCCTGACCCAGTTGCGCAACTTCAACGAGACCTTGCGCCAACTGGCCAACGTCGAGAAAGACATCAGCCTGCAACAAGCGCAGCTGCTGGCCCAGCAAGGCACCCTCGACAGCCAGCGCCAGGAGCTGGAGAAAGTCCGTACCGAGCGTAAAGAGGTGCTGGCCAAGCTCAACAATGACGTCAAGGCCCGCGACCAGAAGCTGCAGGCCCGTGAGCAGGACCAGGCCGACCTGAGCAAAGTGCTCAAGACCATCGAGGAAACCCTCGCCCGCCAGGCCCGTGAAGCCGAGGAAGCGCGGCAGAAGGCCCTGCTCGCCGCCCAGGAAGCGGAAAAACAACGCCAGCGCGAAGCCCTGGCCGCCAGCAACAGCGACGCGCCGAAGAAGCCCAAGGCTATTCCCGGCCCGCTGGTCTCCAGCAGTGGCGAAACCTTCGGTGGGGCTTTTTCTGCCGCACGGGGAAAACTTCCATGGCCTGTCAATGGTCGATTGCTGGCACGCTTTGGCGAAACCCGCGGCGATGACTCGCGAGCCAAGTGGGACGGGGTGATGATCAGCGCCTCCCAGGGCAGCCAGGTGCGCGCCGTGCATGGCGGCCGGGTGGTATTTGCCGACTGGTTGCGCGGCGCTGGACTTCTGGTCATTCTCGACCATGGTAATGGTTACCTGAGCCTGTACGGCCATAACCAGAGCCTGCTCAAGAGCGCCGGCGATGTGGTCAAGGCCGGTGAGGCCATCTCCACCGTCGGCAACAGCGGCGGCCAGAACAGCTCGGGGCTGTATTTCGCCATCCGCCAGCAGGGGCGCCCCAGCGACCCCGCACAATGGTGTCGTGCCCAGGGATAGGCAACACCCCCTATTTGACGGCGTAGCGCAACTTCGGGCTGCGCCGATGCTCTACGGAGCGCTACCAGGATCAGGAGTTCGTTCGACATGCTGCACTCGCCTCGCCTCACCTCGCTGGCCCTGACCATCGCCATGGTCATCGGCGCGCCCCTGGCCCTTGCGGCCGAGCCGGCCAAGCCCGCCGCGATTCCAGCGACAACGGTCTCGGCACCGTCGGCCAAGGCACCGCTGCCGCTGGAAGAGCTGCGCACCTTCGCCGAGGTCATGGACCGCATCAAGGCCGCGTATGTCGAACCGGTAGACGACAAGACCCTGCTGGAAAACGCCATCAAGGGCATGCTCAGCAACCTTGATCCGCACTCGGCCTATCTCGGCCCGGAAGACTTCCTCGAGCTGCAAGAGAGCACCAGCGGTGAGTTCGGCGGCCTGGGCATCGAAGTGGGCATGGAAGACGGCTTCATCAAGGTGGTCTCGCCGATCGACGAGACCCCGGCCTCGCGCGCCGGTATCGAAGCCGGTGACCTGATCGTCAAGATCAACGGCCAACCGACCCGTGGCCAGACCATGACCGAAGCAGTCGACAAGATGCGCGGCAAGGTCGGCGAGAAAATCACCCTGACCCTGGTGCGCGACGGCGGCAACCCGTTCGATGTAACCCTTGCCCGCGCGGTCATCCAGGTCAAGAGCGTCAAGAGCCAGATGCTCGAAGACGGCTACGGCTACATCCGCATCACCCAGTTCCAGGTCAAGACCGGCGAAGAAGTCGGCAAAGCCCTGGCCAAGCTGCGCAAGGACAACGGCAAGAAGATGCGCGGCCTGGTCCTGGACCTGCGCAATAACCCCGGTGGCGTCCTGCAATCGGCCGTGGAAGTGGCCGACCACTTCCTGACCAAGGGTCTGATCGTCTACACCAAGGGCCGCATCGCCAATTCCGAGCTGCGCTTCTCCGCCGACCCGGCCGACGCCAGTGAAGGCGTGCCATTGGTGGTGCTGATCAACGGCGGCAGCGCCTCGGCCTCGGAAATTGTCGCCGGCGCCCTGCAAGACCAGAAACGCGGTGTGCTGATGGGCACCGACAGCTTCGGCAAAGGCTCGGTGCAAACCGTGCTGCCGCTGAACAACGACCGCGCATTGAAGATCACCACGGCGCTGTACTTCACCCCCAACGGCCGTTCGATCCAGGCCCAGGGCATCGTTCCGGATATCGAGGTGCGCCGCGCCAAGATCACCGCCGAGCAGGACAGCGAGAACTTCAAGGAAGCCGACCTGCAGGGTCACCTGGGCAACGGCAACGGCGGCGCCGACCGTCCGTCGGGCAAGGGCGGCGGCGCCAAGCCTCGCCCACAGGATGATGATTACCAGCTCAGCCAGGCCTTGAGCCTGCTCAAGGGCCTGAGCATCACCCAGGGTAAATAAGGCCAGTTGATGCGTTACCTGCTGTTGGCCCTGTTGTACCTGATGAGCGGTGTCGCCCTGGCGGCGCCGACTCAACCGGGCAAGGCCTACCTGACGCTGATCATCGACGACCTGGGCCAGAACCCTGCGCGCGATTCACGCACCCTGGCCCTGCCCGGCCCGGTGACCCTGGCGATCATGCCCGACACCCCGCATGCCACGGCGTTCGCCCGCCAGGCCCACCGCGCCGGCAAGACGGTGATCCTGCACATGCCCATGGACCCGGCCACCGGCCCCTACGCCTGGCACCCCGGCACGCCGCTGCCGGAACTGGAGCGGCGGCTGAACGCAGCGCTCGACAAAGTGCCCTACGCCGTTGGCATCAACAACCACATGGGCAGCCGCATGACCGCGGAGCCTGCGGCCATGGCCTGGTTGATGGGCGAGCTGCAGCGCCGCGGCCTGTTCTTTGTCGACAGCCGCACCAGCGCCGCCACGGTTGCTGCCAAATCAGCGCAGAACATCAACCTGGCCAGTGTGTCGCGGGATGTATTCCTGGACGATGTACGCACCACCGAAGCCATTGCCGGCCAGCTGCAACAGGGCATTGCCCTGGCGCGCAAGCAAGGTTCGGCAGTGCTGATCGGCCATCCTTATCCACAGACCCTGGAAGTGCTCGAGCGCGAACTGCCCAAGCTCAAGGCCCAGGGCATCGAATGGATAGAAATTCAGCAGATGATCGCCGAGCGCAGCAATCGCGCGATGTCCGGCCACGGGCGCAACGGTATTTACAGGTAGCGGGCGAACGTCGCCTCGACAAAACCGTCACTGCGCATCTGCTCCAGCGCCTGCTGCAGCTTGTTCACCACCTCGTCCGGCACTTCACGGTTGAGCGCCAGGTACAGCTCGGCGCCGTGAAAACGCAGCACCGTCTTGAGCTTGCTCACCCCCACCTGGCGCGCCAGGTAGCGACCGGCCGGGTCGCCGCTGGCCCACAGGTCGATTTCGCCGTTCAGCAGTTTTTTCGCGTTGTCGCGGTCGCGCAGCACCAACACCGGGTTCAGGCCTTGCTTGGCCAGGTATTCGGCAATCGCATCCCCTTTATAAGCCCCGATACGATAACGCTTGGCTTCCTGCAGGCTGCTCAAGGCAATCGGGCTGCCCTCGGGGGCCAGCAAAATCCAGTCATCCGGCCCCAGCGGCCCGACCCACTTGAACAGCTTTTCCCGCTCGGGCTGGCGAGCCATGACGAAAACGCCGTAGCCGGGGGTTTGCAGGGCCTGCTCGTAGATGCGCTGCCAGGGGAAGCGCAGGGTCATGCTGTAGGGCACCTTGGCGCGCTTGAACATCTCGCGCACCAGGTCGGCGGCAATGCCATTGATGCCATCGTCGCGGGCAAAGCTCTTGCCGCTGATGGCCATGTTGTAGGGCGGGAAGTTTTCGGTGAGCAGCACCACAGGCTCGCTCGCGCGGGCGAGATAGCTGAACGACAGGCAGCTGCACAACAACAGGACAAGACGCTTGAACATGGTGGCACCGGGCTCCTTGGCAACGCCAAGAGTGCCGGGGCCTAGTGCGCCTGTCCAGCATGGCGCTCACTATCTATGTACCACACGCCGGTAGCGCGGCTTGCGAACACTTGCGCAGGCATACACAAGGAGGTTCACCATGCGCACGTTTTCCCGTCACTACCTGGGTGCCGCACTGGCGTGTTTAGCCTTGCAGGCAACCGCCGCGGACTATGGTCAAGGCCTGGCCGATCAGGCAGGCCCCGTCACCCTCGACAACGCCGACAACCAGAACGCTCACTGGAGCGGCATCGGCCGAATGTCCGCCGGATGTATCGGCACCCTGATTGATACCCGGGACCCCTGGACCGACAACAACGGGCCAGCCTACATAATTACTAACGGGCATTGCGCCAATGCAAAAAATGGCACGATTACTCATGACCAGCCAATAACCGGCACCATAGCCTTCAACTACTTCGCAGACACTGCCAGCAAACGCCAGGTCGTGGCCCTCAAGCGTCTGGTATGGAGCAGTATCCAGGGTGTCGACCTTGCGCTGCTGGAGCTTGACGCACCACTCAGGGCAGTCATGGAAACAGGCATCGTACCACTGAAAATAGACCCTCCCACTCCCGTTGGCAGCCCGATCCTGGTGGTCGGCGACCCCATCAATCCCGGCCTTGGATTACGCTTGAGCACCTGCACCATGCAAAAAGCCGACGCCCATGTCGAGCGCCCATGGGTGTGGCGCAACATTCTGCGTAATCAGTGCGCGGGAATGGATGACGGGGCCTCTGGCAGCCCCATCCTCAACCGCGCCAACAATAATATTGTCGGTCTGATCAACAGCACTTCATTCAGGTCATACAGACCATCGGCGTCAGAGGGGCTAAACTATGGCGTACCTATTACGCGCTTGTTTCGTTGCGGCATGGGCGGGCGAGCGGACTTAACCTTGGACGGCTGCGACCTGCTGCCGGGCTTCGCACTGGAGCAGCAGAATCCTAATGCATTCCAGCGTGTACACAAGATCGCTACAGCTGAGGACGGCAGCCCGCAGGTACCGTCATGGAATTATGAATTTATCATCGACACGCAGTTTTACCGTTACAAGACAACCCGGGATGCCCTGCAATGCGAGAACCCGGCTCATTACAGCGACACCCTGCCTGGGCCACGCGCCAAGATCGAAGATACTGTTGGCCCGGAGCCCGGGAGGCACTTTCTGTGTATCGTCGGCGTCGAGTCACCTGAGCAATGGGCCTCGCGCGCGCTAATGGCGAACAGCCTGAGCGTAGCCGTTGACCTGTACGAACAAGCCCCGGTACCAGAACCGTCCGTACTGATCGAGCCTCGGCGCTCCGGTGATATCAAAGTCACCTGGACCCTCGACCCACCCCATCTGGACACCTATCGGGCAAAGCGCGGCCCGATTGCCAGTACCGACTGTGCCGATGAGCGGGGCTACACGACTTTTTTCGGTAACCGCTCCGTCGTGTTCAAGGCGAACAAACTCCCGCAAAAACTCTGTACCTATTCGCAAGACATCATCAAACAACGCTCGCCTGTTCGCACCGACCTGCTGCCAGCCCCTGCCGCCGGCTGACAGCCGTCCATGAAAAAGGGCCCTGTTCCTGCGAACAGAGCCCTTCGGGTCCATCAGCCGTTATCAGCTATAGACACGCCCCAGCAACTGGCGGTGGCTTTCGAACTGATCGAGCACATCACGGGTGATCTGCTCCGGGGTGAAGCCCATCAGGTCGTATTCCTGGCTGCCGTTGTGCAGGTAGACCTCGGCGCGGTAGAAGCGCTGGCGCACTTCCGACTCGCCTTCTACCGGCGCTTCGCTCGGCGCGGCCAGGTAACCGTCCAGGCTTACTTCGTAAACGAACGGGTTGCCTTCTTCCATGTCGATGCGCAAGCCCATGGCCGAGCGCGACTGGCCGACCCGGGTCTGCACCTGGAAGCCCAGGGTCTGCAGCTGCGCGGCTGCTTCCTTGAGCGCCGGGCTGACGCGTTTGTCCATGAAACGCTGGACGATTGCCTGGGTCGGCTGCAGGTCCAGCTGGCTCAGGCGCTCGCTGAAACCGCGACGACCACGGGCAGCCAGTTCGGCCTGCTCCTGCTCGACCTGGCTGTCCTGTTTCATGGCCTTGTACAGGCCGAACATGAACAGCACCAGCACCACCGAGAACGGCAGCCCCGCCAGTACCACCATGGTCTGCATGGCTTGGAAGTTACCGGCTAAAAGCAAGCCGACGGTGACCACAGTGATGATCGCCGACCAGAGGATACGCAACCAGTTCGGCGCATCTTCGTCGACGTGGCCGCCTTTGCACGACAGGTTGGCCATCATCACCGCACCGGAGTCGGCCGGGGTCAGGAACAGCACGAAGCCTACGAAGATCGCCACACCGACTACGATCTTGGCGAACGGATAGTGCTCGAGCAGCTGGTAGATCGACATCGCCGGCTGCTCCAGCGCTGTTCGCCCGAGTTCCACCGCGCCCTGGTTCATCACCAGGTCCAGCGCCGAGTTGCCGAAGATCGACAGCCAGGCCAGAGTGAAGCCCAGCGGGATCAACAGTACGCCGGCGACCAGCTCACGCACGGTGCGACCGCGCGAGATACGGGCAATGAACATGCCGACGAATGGGCCCCAGGAAATCCACCAGGCCCAATAGAACACGGTCCACAGGCCCAGCCAGCGCTCGGACTTGGCACTGTCGCCCTCATAGACGTACAGGTCGAAAGTCTTCAGCACCGCGCCGTTGAGGTAGTCGCCGATGTTCTGCACGAAGCTGTTGAGCAGGTGCAGCGTCGGGCCGTTGAGCAGCACGAACAGCAGCAGGCCGCTGAACAGGATGATGTTCAGGTTGGACAGGCGGCGGATGCCGTTCTCCACACCCGACACGGCGGCGATGGTCGCCACGGTGCTCATCACCAGGATCACGATCAGCAGGTTGGTGTCGCTGTGCTGCATGCCGAACAGGTACTCAAGGCCCGAGGACACCTGCATCGAACCGATACCCAGGTTGGTCACCAGGCCCAGCAGGGTCACGAACATGCCGAAGATGTCGACGGTGTGGCCCGCGGCACCCTTGACCCAACGCTCGCCGACCAGCGGGTACAGCGCCGAGCGCAGGGCCAGCGGCTGATTGTGGCGGTAGGCGAAGTAGGCCACGGCCAGACCGACCAGAGCATAGATTGCCCAGCCATGCAGGCCCCAGTGCAGGAAGGTCAGCTGCAGGCCTTCACGGGCCGATTGCAGGCTGGCCGGTGCGCCTTCAGGCGGGTTGAAGTAGTGATCCAGCGGCTCGGACGCGCCGAAGTACAGCAGCGAGATACCGATACCGGAGGAGAACAGCATCCCGGCCCAGGCACCATAGCTGAAGTCCGGCTTGTCATCCTTGCCGCCAAGCTTGAGCTTGCCGAAATTGGAGAAGGCCAGAACGATGACGAACAGCAGGTAGCCGCCAATCACCAGCATGTAGTACCAGCCGAAGCTGCGCGACAACCAGGCCTGGGCCTGGTTCAGCACGCGGCCGGCGGTTTCGGGAACTGCGATCAGCAAGGCAGTCAACAGCAGGATCAACAACGTCGAGGTGAAGAACACCACGCCATTGACCCGGACCCTCTCGGCAGGGGTCTTGATTAGGGAGGCAGAACTCATTGCACATAGGCTCCGGGCAGTGCGAGAGAAACACGAAACAACCGTTACCCGAGCAAATGGTGCAATAGCCCCACTGCTCCAGGTGTTATAAAAGCACCTTGAAAAAACCGTGATCCCGAATCGATTGCGTTGAAAAAAACAGGCCGAAAACCCCGTCCCGAGGGTTGGCCGCGCGGTGCTATACCGTTCGGCAGGTCTGCTCAACGCGCCGTTTACACCCGTCAACACCTTGTATTCCGGGGGTTCCACGTCTTTTTGGGGTGCCAATTTGTGCAAGCCGCAGGTAGGAAAAACCTGTCAATTGCACAGATTGTCGCAGAGCTTATTCTTTGTTGATTGAACGTTCAATCAAAACAAAATAGACTGGCCTTCGCCGAGGCAGCCGCTCGTCGACTGCTCGCAGGCCTGAGGAGATTTGCAAGATGCCCAAGGTCGGTATGCAACCCATTCGCCGCCAGCAGTTGATCGAAGCCACATTGATGGCCATCGACCAGGTCGGCATGGGTGACGCCAGCATTGCGCTGATCGCCCGTTTGGCCGGTGTGTCGAATGGCATCATCAGTCACTACTTTCAGGACAAGAACGGCCTGATCGCAGCGACCATGCGGTACTTGATGAGCGTGCTGAACGAGAACGTCGTCGCCAACCGGCAGGCGCTCAAGGACACCAGCCCGCGCGCCCACCTGCAGGTGATCATCGAAGGCAACTTCGACGCCAGCCAGGTCAACGGCCCGGCAATGAAAACCTGGTTGGCCTTCTGGGCTTCCAGCATGCACCAGCCGTCTTTGCACAGGTTGCAGCGGATCAACGATCACCGCTTGTATTCCAACCTGTGCTGCCAGTTCCGCCGCGTCCTGCCGCTGCCTGATGCACGCACCGCGGCCCGTGGCCTGGCAGCGTTGATCGACGGTCTGTGGCTGCGCGGTGCGCTGTCCGGAGACGCTTTCGACACCGACCAGGCGAAACAAATCGCTTACGAATACATGGATCTACAACTGGCGAAACAGACGAGCCCGGACACGCAAAACCAGGCCTCTGAACCACCGCGCGCCGCGATTGCCAAACAAGCAGGAGCGCTGCACGGATAGCCAAACACACATATGCACTTGCGAGGACACTATGGCCCGTTTCGAACTGCAAAAACTCTACATTGATGGTGGTTATGTCGACGCTTCCAGCGACGCTACCTTCGACGCCATCAACCCGGCCAACGGCGAAGTCCTCGCCCAGGTGCAACGCGCTACCGAAGCCGACGTCGAGCGCGCTGTAGAAAGCGCCGAACGTGGCCAGAAAATCTGGGCCGCCATGACCGCCATGCAGCGTTCGCGCATCCTGCGCCGCGCCGTCGACATCCTGCGTGAGCGCAACGATGAGCTGGCCGCCCTGGAAACCCTGGACACCGGCAAGTCCTACTCCGAAACCCGCTACGTCGACATCGTCACCGGCGCCGACGTGCTGGAATACTACGCAGGCCTGGTACCGGCCATCGAAGGCGAGCAGATCCCGCTGCGCGACAGCTCGTTCGTCTACACCCGCCGCGAGCCGCTGGGCGTGACCGCCGGTATCGGCGCCTGGAACTACCCGATCCAGATCGCCCTGTGGAAATCCGCACCTGCCCTGGCGGCCGGTAACGCGATGATCTTCAAGCCGAGCGAAGTCACCTCGCTGACCACCCTGAAACTGGCCGAGATCTACACCGAAGCCGGCCTGCCGGACGGCGTGTTCAACGTTCTGACCGGCAGCGGCCGCGAAGTCGGCACCTGGCTGACCGAGCACCCGCGCATCGAGAAAATCTCCTTCACCGGCGGCACCACCACCGGCAAGAAGGTCATGGCCAGCGCCTCGAGCTCGACGCTCAAGGAAGTCACCATGGAACTGGGCGGCAAGTCGCCGCTGATCATCTGCGACGACGCCGACCTCGATCGCGCCGCCGACATCGCCATGATGGCCAACTTCTACAGCTCGGGTCAGGTCTGCACCAACGGCACCCGCGTATTCGTCCCTGCCTCGATGAAAGCGGCTTTCGAAGCCAAGATCGCCGAGCGCGTTGCCCGCATCCGCGTTGGCAACCCTGAAGACGAAAACACCAACTTCGGCCCGCTGGTCAGCTTCGCCCACATGGAAAGCGTGCTGGGCTACATCGCCAAGGGCAAGGAAGAAGGTGCACGCGTTCTGTGCGGCGGCGAGCGTCTGACCGAAGGCGAACTGGCCAAGGGCGCGTTCGTGGCACCTACCGTGTTCACCGACTGCCGTGACGACATGACCATCGTCAAGGAAGAGATCTTCGGCCCAGTGATGAGCATCCTCTCCTACGAGAGCGAAGAAGAAGTCATCCGCCGTGCCAACGACACCGAATACGGCCTGGCCGCGGGCGTGTGCACCAACGACATCAGCCGCGCCCACCGCATCATCCACCAGCTGGAAGCCGGTATCTGCTGGATCAACGCCTGGGGCGAGTCGCCAGCCGAAATGCCGGTCGGCGGTTACAAGCAATCCGGTGTCGGCCGTGAAAACGGCGTGAGCTCGCTGGCTCAGTACACTCGCATCAAATCCGTTCAAGTTGAGCTGGGTTCCTACAACTCGGTGTTCTGAAGCGACAAGCTTCAAGCGGCAAGCTGCAAGTCAAAGCCGGTGCGTGTTGCGCCAACCGGCTCTTGCAGCTCTCACTCATTTGCGAGCCTCGCACGACCGCATTTTCTTGCGGCTTGTAGCTTGAGGCTTGCAGCTGCTTTCGGAGAAAGCCATGGAATATGACTACATCATCGTCGGTGCCGGCTCTGCCGGTAACACCCTGGCGACCCGCCTGACCGAAGACGAAGGCGTAACTGTCCTGCTGCTCGAGGCCGGTGGCCCTGACTACCGCATGGACTTCCGCACCCAGATGCCAGCCGCGCTGGCCTTCCCGCTGCAGGGCCGCCGCTACAACTGGGCCTACGAGACCGACCCGGAGCCGCACATGGACGGCCGCCGGATGGAATGCGGTCGCGGCAAGGGCCTGGGTGGCTCGTCGCTGATCAACGGCATGTGCTACATCCGCGGCAACGCCATGGATTTCGACGGCTGGGCCAAACTGCCAGGCCTGGAAGACTGGACCTACCTGGACTGCCTGCCGTATTTCCGCAAGGCGGAAACCCGCGACATCGGCGCCAACGATTACCACGGCGGCGAAGGCCCGGTCAGCGTGACCACGCCGAAAGCCGGTAACAACCCGCTGTTCCACGCCATGGTCGAAGCCGGCGTGCAGGCCGGTTACCCGCGCACCGAAGACCTCAACGGTTACCAGCAGGAAGGTTTCGGCCCGATGGACCGTACCGTGACGCCTAAAGGCCGTCGCTCCAGCACCGCCCGCGGCTACCTGGACACCGCCAAGAAGCGCTCGACCCTGACCATCGTCACTCACGCCCTGAGCGATCGCGTGCTGTTCGACGGCAAGCGCGCTGTTGGCGTGAGCTACCTGGTCGGCGCCAGCGAAGAACGCGTCGAAGCCCGTGCACGCAAGGAAGTGATCGTCTGCTCCGGCGCCATCGCTTCGCCGCAACTGCTGCAACGCTCCGGCGTTGGCCCGCGCGCCCTGCTGGAAAGCCTCAACGTGCCTGTGGTTCATGACCTGCCAGGCGTGGGCGAGAACCTGCAGGATCACCTTGAGCTGTACCTGCAATACGCCTGCACCCAGCCGGTTTCGCTGTACCCGTCGCTGCTCTGGTACAACCAGCCAGCCATCGGTGCCGAGTGGCTGTTCAAAGGCACCGGTATCGGCGCCAGCAACCAGTTCGAAGCCGGTGGTTTCATCCGTACTCGCGAAGAGTTCGAATGGCCGAACATCCAGTACCACTTCCTGCCGGTTGCGATCAATTACAACGGCAGCAACGGCGTACAGGAACACGGCTTCCAGGCCCACATGGGTTCGATGCGCTCACCTAGCCGCGGCCGTATCCAGCTCAAGTCCAAGGACCCGCGCCAGTACCCGAGCATCCTGTTCAACTACATGGCGACCGAGCAGGACTGGCAGGAATTCCGTGATGGCATCCGCCTGACCCGCGAAATCATGGCCCAGCCTGCGCTGGACGCCTACCGTGGCCGCGAAATCAGCCCGGGCGCCGACGTGCAGACCGACGAGGAACTGGACAAGTTCATCCGCGAGCACGCCGAAACCGCGTTCCACCCGTCCTGCTCGTGCAAGATGGGCGACGACGACATGGCGGTGGTCGACGGCCAGGGCCGCGTGCATGGCATGCAGGGTCTGCGGGTGGTCGATGCCTCGATCATGCCGATCATCATCACCGGCAACCTCAACGCCACCACGATCATGATCGCCGAGAAAATCGCCGACAAGATCCGCAACCGCCAGCCGCTGCCGCGTAGCACCGCCAAGTACTACGTCGCCAACGGCACGCCGGTCAAGGGCAAGGCGATGCGTGAGGTCAAGCAGGCCTAAAATCCTGCAACGCCCATCGCTGGCAAGCCAGCTCCCACAAGGGCTGTACCATTCCTGTGGGAGCTGGCTTGCCAGCGATGGCGTCAGCGCAAGCAACACAAAGAAGGCACCTTGCGAGGTGCTTTTTTTGTACCCGCGATTAACCCTTTACACCCCGCCAACCCCTCAGGTTAGAATCCTTGGCACGCGACCTGCTTATCGAAAGCAAGCCGCCCCCTTCCTGCTTTCCCCCGGAGTACTGCCTTTGGATGCGTCCACCATCAATAGCCTGTTCTTGATCGGCGCATTGCTGGTAGGTGCAAGTATTCTGGTCAGCTCACTTTCTTCACGTCTGGGCATCCCGATCCTGGTCATCATCCTCGCGGTCGGCATGATTGCCGGGGTCGATGGCGGCGGCATCATCTTCAACAACTACCCGACCGCCTACCTGGTGGGCAACCTGGCACTGGCGGTGATCCTTCTCGACGGCGGCCTGCGCACGCGGGTGGCGAGTTTCCGCGTGGCCCTGTGGCCGGCGCTGTCGCTGGCCACGGTGGGCGTACTGATCACTACCGGCTTGACCGGCATGGTTGCCGCCTGGCTGTTCGACCTGAGCATCATCCAGGGCCTGCTGATCGGCGCCATCGTCGGCTCCACCGATGCCGCGGCGGTGTTCTCGCTGCTCGGCGGCAAGGGCCTGAACGAGCGGGTTACGGCAACCCTCGAGATCGAATCGGGGAGCAACGATCCGATGGCGGTGTTCCTCACCGTGACCCTGATCGACATGATTGCCAGCGGCCAGACCGGCCTGCACTGGAGCCTGCTGACTCACCTGCTGCGCGAGTTCGGCATCGGCGGCCTGCTGGGCCTGGGTGGCGGCTGGCTGATGCTGCAACTGGTCAACCGCATCAACCTCGCTGGCGGCCTCTATCCGATCCTGGTGGTGGCCGGCGGCCTGGTAGTGTTCTCGCTGACCAACGCCCTGCACGGCAGCGGCTTCCTCGCCGTGTACCTGTGCGGCCTGGTGCTGGGCAACCGGCCGATTCGCAGCCGCCATGGCATCCTGCACATGCTCGACGGCATGGCCTGGCTGGCGCAGATCGGCATGTTCCTGGTCCTCGGCCTGCTGGTGACGCCTCACGACCTGCTGCCGATCGCATTGCCGGCGCTGGGCCTGGCGCTGTGGATGATCATCTTTGCCCGGCCACTGTCGGTGGCCGCCAGCCTGCTGCCGTTCAAGGCCTTCCATGGCCGCGAAAAAGCCTTTATCTCCTGGGTTGGCCTGCGCGGCGCGGTACCGATCATTCTTGCGGTGTTCCCGCTGATGGCCGGGCTGCCCGATGCCCAGCTGTTCTTCAACCTGGCGTTCTTCATCGTGCTGGTCTCGCTTTTGGTCCAAGGCACCAGCCTGCCGTGGGTGGCCAAACTGCTGAAAGTGACAGTACCGCCAGACCCTGCGCCAATTTCCCGTTCGGCCCTGGAAGTGCACATCACCAGCGAGTGGGAACTGTTCGTCTATCGCCTGGGCGCCGAAAAATGGTGCATCGGTGCCGCCCTGCGTGAGCTGAAAATGCCCGAAGGCACCCGCATCGCGGCCCTGTTTCGCGGCCAGCAACTGCTCCATCCGTCGGGAAGTACCACCCTGGAAGTCGACGATCTCCTCTGCGTAATCGGCCACGAACACAACCTGCCGGCCCTCGGCAAGCTGTTCAGCCAGGCTCCGCAGCGCGGCCTCGACCTGCGCTTCTTTGGTGACTTCGTGCTCGAAGGTGACGCAGAACTGGGGGCTGTAGCGGCGTTGTACGGTTTGAAGCTCGACGGCCAGGACCCGCACACGCCGCTCAGCCGCTTCATTGCGCAGAAGGTTGGTGGCGCGCCAGTGGTCGGCGACCAGATCGAATGGAACAGTACCTTGTGGACTGTTGCGGTCATGGAAGGGAACAAGATCCTCAAAGTGGGCGTCAAATTCCCCGAAGGTACTCGACCCGGCCCTGGGTTGTTCCTTTAAACTCCGTTCTTCGCCTCTGCCTGTACGAATTTTCTGCCTATGTCCCTGCGCACTTTGTTAAGCGCAGCCCTGATCGGGCTGTGCCTGTCCTTCACCCCGGTCTGGGCGGCTGAACCGCCAACCACAGCGTCGATCCAGAAAAGCCTGGACAAGATCGCCGAGCGCAAGCTGCCCGAGGCTGAACAGAAAGCCCTGCAGCAGGTGCTCGAACAGACCCTGACCTTCCTAGGCAACAAAGAGGACAGCGAGAAGAAGCTCGCTGCGCTCAAGCACCAGCTCAGCGACGCACCGCGCCAGACCAGCGATAACCAGCGCGAGCTGGCCAAGCTCAAGGACAGCAAGGTGATCCCGGTCGCCCAGCGCTACGCTAGCTCCAGCGTGCCGCAGCTGGAGCAATTGCTGGCCGAGCGCACTACCGAGCAGGGCGAACTGCAAAAAGCGCTGTCCGAGGCCAACAGCCTGACCATTACCGCGCAGACCCGGCCCGAACGGGCCCAGGCAGAAATCAGCGCCAACCAGACCCGCACCCAGCAGATCAACACCAGCCTGAAGATCGGCAAGGACGGCGGCAAACCGCTCAACGCCGACCAGCGCAACCAGCTCAACGCCGAACTGGCCGCCCTAAACGCCCTGACCCTGCTGCGCCGCCAGGAACTGGCCGGCAACAGCCTGCTGCAGGACCTGGGCAACAGCCAGCATGACCTGCTGATCGAACGCGCCACGCGCCTGGAGCAGGAAATCCAGGACCTGCAGACGCTGATCAACCAGAAGCGCCTGGCCCAGTCCCAGCAGACCGTCACCGAGCAATCGATCGAAGCGCAGAAGGCCGGCGGCAGCACCCTGCTGGCCACCGAAAGCGCCGCCAACCTCAAGCTCTCCGACTACCTGCTGCGCAGCACTGACCGCCTCAACGAACTGACCCAGCAGAACCTCAAGACCAAACAGCAACTGGACACCCTGACCCAGAGCGACCAGGCCCTGGACGAGCAGATCAGCGTGCTCAAGGGCAGCCTGCTGCTGTCGAAGATCCTCTACAAGCAGAAGCAGGCGCTGCCGCACCTGAAGCTCGACCGCGACCTGGCCGACCAGATCGCCGACATCCGCCTGTACCAGTTCGAGATCAACCAGCAGCGCGAGCAGCTCAGCAGCCCCAGCAGCTATGTCGACAAGCTGCTCACCGCACAACCGCCCGAGACCGTCACACCGCAACTGCGCAAGGCCCTGCTGGAAGTGGCGATCACCCGCAGCGACCTGCTCGAACGCCTGAACCGTGAACTGAGCGCGCTGCTCAACGAATCGATCACCCTGCAGCTGAACCAGAAGCAACTGTTCAGCACCGCACAGAACCTGCGTGCAACCCTTGATGAGCAGATGTTCTGGATCCCCAGCAACAAGCCGCTGGACCTGGAATGGCTCCGCACCGTCCCCGAGCGCCTGCAGAAACAAGTGGTCAGCCTGCCCTGGGGTTCGGGCCTGAGGGAGCTGACCGACGGCCTGGCCCAGCGCCCGTTGTTGTTCCTGCCCTTGCTACTGCTGATCGGCGCCCTGCTGTGGCGGCGCAAGTACCTGTATGCGCGCCTGACCAAGGTTCACCAGGATGTCGGCCACTTCAAGCGTGACAGCCAGTGGCACACACCCCAGGCGATCCTGGTCAACATCCTCCTGGCCATGCCCCTGAGCCTGGGCCTGGCCTTGTGCGGCTATGCCCTGCAGATCGACGCCCGCGGGCAGAACGCCAACCTCGCCTCGGCGCTGTTCCAGGTGGCCCAGGCCTGGCTGGTGTTCTACACCGCCTACCGGATACTCGCCCCGGGCGGGGTGGCCGAACTGCACTTTCGCTGGGAAAAACCCCAGGTCGAATTCCTCCGCGGCTGGATCCGCCGCCTCGGCACCGTGGTCCTGGCCCTGGTCGGCGTGGTGGCGGTGGCCGAGCATCAACCTTCGGCGCTGGCTGAGGACGTACTCGGCATCGGCGTGGTGCTGACCTGCTATGCCTTGATGGCCTGGCTGCTCAGCCGCCTGCTGTTGAGCAGCCCTACCCACCGCAACGCCTCGCTGTTCCGCAAGGCCGTGGGCGTGGCCTTCACCGCACTGCCGGTGGCGCTGTTCATTGCCGTGTGCTTTGGCTACTACTACACCGCGCTCAAGCTCACCGATCGCCTGATCGATACCCTGTACCTGCTGATGTTCTGGCTGGTGATCGAAGCCGCCTTTGTCCGCGGTCTGGCCGTGGCCGCCCGGCGCCTGGCCTACCAGCGGGCGCTGAGCAAGCGCCAGGCGGCCAAGGAAGGCCTGGATGGCGAAGTGCTGGTTGAAGAGCCGACCCTGGACATCGAACAGGTCAACCAGCAGTCCCTGCGCCTGATTCGCCTGGCCCTGCTCGGCGGTTTCATCGCCGCCCTGTACTGGGTCTGGTCGGACCTGATCAGCGTGTTCGCCTACCTCGACAACATCACCCTGTACGAGTACACCAGCGGCACCGGCGCGGCCATGAGCATGGTGCCGATCAGCCTGCGCGACCTGCTGGGCGCACTGGTGATCATCGGCATCACCGTTGCCCTGGCCGGCAACTTGCCTGGCCTGCTGGAAGTGCTGGTGCTATCACGCCTGAACCTGGCCCAGGGCAGCGCCTACGCCACCACCACGTTGCTGTCCTACGTGATTGCCGGGGTCGGCTTCGTCTCTACCCTGTCAGCCTTGGGCGTCAGCTGGGACAAGCTGCAATGGCTGGTGGCCGCACTGTCGGTGGGCCTGGGCTTCGGCATGCAGGAGATCTTCGCCAACTTCATCTCCGGGATCATGATCCTGTTCGAGCGCCCGGTACGGATCGGCGACACCATCACCATCGGCAACCTCTCCGGCACGGTGAGCAAGATCCGCATTCGCGCCACCACCATCACCGACTTCGACCGCAAGGACATCATTGTCCCGAACAAGACCTTCATCACCGGGCAACTGATCAACTGGTCGCTGACCGACACCATCACCCGGGTGACCCTCAAGCTTGGCGTCGACTACGGCTCGGACCTCGACCTGGTGCGCACCCTGCTGCTCAAGGCCGCCAACGACAACCCGCGGGTACTCAAGGAACCGGCGCCGATCGTCTATTTCCTCAACTTCGGCGAAAGTACCCTGGACCACGAACTGCGCATGCATGTGCGAGATCTGGGCGACCGCAACCCGGTACTCGACGAGATCAACCGCTACATCAACAAAGAGTTCAAGAAGCAGCACATCAACATCTCCTTCCGGCAGATGGAGATCTACCTGAAGAACATGCAGGGTCAGGAGTACAAGATGGTCCCGGTGGAAAACCTCGACAAGACCGTGCTGCCAAACGCCACGAATGGCGACAAGCCCGGCGACGAGGCCCCGGGCAAACCGGCCTGACTGGACGCCAACGGCCATACCCTTGCAGAATACTCAGGTTTTCTCCAGGAGATGGCCGTTGAAAGCCCTCGACGAACTGACTTTCGATAACCGTTTCGCCCGCCTGGGCGATGCCTTCTCTACTTCGGTGTTGCCCGAGCCGATCGCCGAGCCGCGCCTGGTGGTCGCCAGCGAAGCGGCCATGGCGCTGCTCGACCTGGAGCCAACCGAAGCCCATTCCCCGGTATTTGCCGAACTGTTCGGCGGCCACAAGCTGTGGGCCGAGGCCGAGCCGCGGGCGATGGTCTACTCCGGGCATCAGTTCGGCTCCTACAATCCGCGCCTGGGTGATGGCCGCGGCCTGTTGCTGGGCGAAGTGCACAACGACGCCGGCGAATCCTGGGACCTGCACCTCAAGGGCGCCGGGCAGACGCCATACTCGCGCATGGGGGATGGCCGTGCGGTACTGCGTTCGTCGATCCGCGAGTTCCTCGCTTCCGAAGCCTTGCCAGCCCTGGGCATCCCCAGCAGCCGAGCGCTGTGCGTGATCGGCTCGAGCACCCCGGTCTGGCGTGAAACCCAGGAACGCGCGGCCATGCTGCTGCGCCTGGCACCGAGCCATGTGCGCTTCGGCCATTTCGAGTATTTCTATTACACCCGCCAGCCCGAACAGCAGCGCATCCTCGTCGATCACGTACTCGACACGCACTTTGCCGAATGCCGCGATGCGCCCGAGCCGTACCTGGCCATGTTCCGCACCATCGTCGAGCGCAATGCCGAGCTGATCGCCCGCTGGCAGGCTTACGGTTTCTGCCACGGGGTGATGAACACCGACAACATGTCGATCCTGGGCATCACCTTCGACTTCGGCCCCTATGCCTTCCTCGACGACTTCGACGCCAACTTCATCTGCAACCACTCCGATGACCAGGGCCGCTACAGCTACAGCAACCAGGTGCCCATCGCCCACTGGAACCTCAGCGCCCTGGCCCAGGCCCTGACGCCGTTCATCAGTGTCGAAGCGCTGAAGGAAACCCTCGGGCTATTCCTGCCGCTGTACGAGGCCCAGTACCTGGACCTGATGCGCCGGCGCCTGGGCCTGACCCGGGCCGAAGACGACGACAAGCCGCTGATCGAACGCCTGCTGCAACTGATGCAACCGGGCGCGGTGGACTACACCCTGTTTTTCCGTAATCTCGGCGACCAACCCGCCGAGCAGGCGCTGCAGGTGGTGCGCGACGACTTCATCGACCTGGCCGGCTTTGACCTGTGGTCAGCAGACTACCTCGCGCGGCTGCAGCGCGAGCCCGGCAACGCCGAAGGCCGGCGCGAACGCATGCATGCGGTCAACCCGCTGTACATCCTGCGCAACTACCTGGCCCAGCGCGCCATCGAGGCGGCTGAGGGGGGCGATTACGAGGAAGTACGCCGGCTGCACCAGGTGCTGAGCAAGCCATTCGACGAGCAGCCGGGAATGCAAGCCTACGCCCAGCGGCCACCGGAGTGGGGCAAGCACCTGGAGATCAGTTGCTCGTCGTGAAGGGCCTCACCGCCCCTCAGCGTTAGCAGAACACGTCCGCCGGTACCGAAAAACGTCGAGCCAGTTCAAGCACCTGACGCAGATTGAGCTGACGCTTGCCCGCCAGTACCTCCGACACTACCGATTGCGAACCTACCTCAGGCAGATCGCTTTGCTTGAGGCCATGCTCCTGCATCAAGTAGCGCAACGTGTCGACGCCGCTGGCCCGGGGCAAAGGCCGATGAGCATGGTCATAGGCCTGCAGCATATCCCCCAAGTGTACG
Source organism: Pseudomonas wadenswilerensis (assembly GCF_900497695.1). GTDB lineage: Bacteria > Pseudomonadota > Gammaproteobacteria > Pseudomonadales > Pseudomonadaceae > Aquipseudomonas > Aquipseudomonas wadenswilerensis. The sequence continues at coordinate 370,031 of NZ_UIDD01000012.1, forward strand.
GCGAGGCTTGCCAAGGGATGGCTCTCATCCTCGCCGACCAGAACCAGCAGTTCATCCAGCGATTCGACCAGTGCATCGTAGTCCGCTTCGCTGGCCGGCTTGCGCAGCAACGGCGAAACGAACTGCCAATGCGCTGCTGCCTGTTTGATCAGTGGGCTCATCGCCTTCACTCCTTCCACTTGCCTTTGTCGTACTCGCCATGATCGAGCACGTGCTTGATGTACAAGCGCTGCGTCTTGTAGTGCACAACCGCGATCAACCGCAATTTGTTGCCACCGATATCGAATACATGCAACGCCCCTACCTTGTCAGTTGCAGGAAAGGTCGCCTTCATCGCCGCAAAGTCCGGCGGATGGCAGGCTTTGACCAGTCGATACCAAGCGTCCAGCGCCAAGGCCGCTCGCGGCCATTTCGCCTTCGCCTCCCAGATGCGTTTCTCCGTTATCACATGCATGCCACACCCAAATCGCAACGTGCTTTCAGGAAGGAGCTTGGGAGTACTGCACAAATATCGCAATCTGCGATATTTATCAAAACATTCCGGATGATCGGCAAACATGCGGCGTGGTATTTGTCTTTGCCCGAGAATGTTCTTAGTGTTTCAACAATCTCTACCTTCTCAGGAACTCAAATGAGCGACCCACTACTCATCCCCTGCCCCCACTGCAACGGCCTCAACCGCATCCCCGGCGAGCGCCTTGGCGACAGTCCGAAATGCGGTCGCTGCAAGAACCCGGTCCTGCTGGGCACGCCGTTCGATTTGCAACAGGGCGACTACGCCAGTCAGATCAAGGGCGACCTGCCGCTGCTGGTCGATGTCTGGGCCGACTGGTGCGGGCCGTGCAAGTCGTTTGCGCCGATCTTTGCCCAGGCGGCCAGCCAGTTGAGCGGGCGCTGTCGCCTGGCCAAGCTGGACAGCGAAGCCAACCAGCAACTGGCCGGACAATTGGCGATTCGTTCGATTCCCAGCCTGATCCTGTTCAGAAACGGCCGGGAAGTGGCACGCCAGAGCGGTGCATTCCCACTCCAGCAACTGCTGGAGTGGCTGCGCAGCCAGGGGATTTAAGCGTTTTCTTCGAGCAGGGCGTGCAGTTCGACGAACTGCTGGGTCAGCTTGTGCCGCGGTTCCAGGTGAATCAGCGGCAGGCTGGCCTGGTGTGACTCACGCATTTTCACCGAGCTGTTGAGGTACACCGGCAGCACCGGCAGGCCCTCGGCGATCAATTCGTCAAGCATCTGCTGGGGCAGGCTGGCGCGGGCCTGGAACTGATTGACGACGATGCCTTCGACCTGCAGCTCTTCGTTGTGATCGTCCTTGAGTTCTTCGATTTCGGCCAGCAGGCCATACAGCGCCTGGCGGGAAAAACTGTCGCAATCGAAGGGAATCAATACACGATCAGCGGCGATCAACGCAGAAACAGCGTAGAAGTTAAGCGCCGGCGGAGTATCCAGGTAGATCCGGTCATAGTCCTCATCCAGCTCATCCAGCAGTTTGCGCAGCTTGTTGATCTTGTGCTTGGCCTCAAGCTTGGGCTGCAGGTCCGCAAGCTCGGCGGTGGCGGTCACCACATGCAGGTTGTCGAAGGGCGTTTCGTAGATATCGACTTTGTTCTTCTTGGCAAACGGTCCGGAGGACAGGGTCTGCTTGAAGAAGTCGGCAATGCCCATGGGAATGTCCTCGCCGGTCAGGCCGGTGAGGTACTGGGTCGAGTTGGCCTGGGCATCCAGGTCGATCAACAGCGTCCGATAGCCTTCATTGGCACTCACCGCCGCCAGGTTGCAGGCAATGCTCGATTTGCCAACGCCACCTTTCTGATTGAACACCACGCGCCGCATGGAATGACCTCCGTGTGTCTGGGGATGACCGAGTATGTGTGCGCAGGGTCCACTTGACCAGCACCGTCGGGCTCAAGTTGTCGAGGAATCGACCGACAACCCGTGACCGCCGTTGGTCGGGAAAAAACCAGGCTTACCTGACGAAGCAGAACATTCGAGGTCTGTTTCAAACTGCAGTTTTGTAACCAGTATTTGCTACACGCCGACGGCACCGGGATAATGCGCGCCACTCGGCGATTGCGCCACACCCTGTCAGGTCGTTGTTCCGAGTTACTCCCTCGGCAAGGAAGTCCCTCAGGGCGGGAAGTACAGCAAAGTGATCACATTCAATATCAGCCAGTGGCGCGCGTGGGCACCAGGCCTGCAGACGGCTGCCGATTGGCAGGCCTGGAGCCAGGCAAACCACTTGCCAGAAATGGCTGAACAGGCACCGGATGTGTCGTTTTTGCCGGCCATGCAACGCCGTCGTCTAAGCCGCCTGGCGCGCATGGCTTTTGCCGTGGGCTGGCCACTGGCCGAAGGTTTGCAAGATTTGCCGCTGGTGTTCGTTTCCCGGCATGGCGAAACCCCGCGCACCTTCGAAATCCTCAGCGACCTGGCCAATGAGCAGCCGCTGTCGCCAACCCAGTTCAGCTTGTCGGTACACAACGCGGTCATCGGCCTGTGGTCGATCATGCGTGGCGAAACCAGTGAAATGACCGCCCTGGCTGCTGCCGGCGACGGTTTCGAACAAGGCGTAATGGAAGCCGCCTGCCTGCTGCGCGAAGGCGCGCCCGCGGTGCTGTTGATCGTCACCGAAGAACAGCCGCCAGCGGCCTATGGCCCAAGGATTGATGACGTGCCTTTCGCCTATGCCCTGGGCCTGTTGCTGACCCCCGGCGATGACTGGCAACTGGACCTGGGCGGTAAAACCGCCGTTGCTGCGGTAACAGAACCCCATGCCTTGAGCTGGTTGCGTTGCCTGCTCACTGGCCAACGCACTTGTACCCACACCTGGAAGAGCCGCACATGGAACTGGCAACGCAAGCCATAAGCAGACCGCGTGACGCCTATTACTGGCGCCTGCTCGCCACCGCCATCAGCTTCCTGCTGTTCGGCATCGGCGGCCTGTGCCTGCGCCTGCTGGTCTTCCCGTTGCTGGCCTGTCTGCCCGGCGATGCCGCACGCCATCGCCAGCGCGCCCGGCACACCATCAGTTGGCTGTTCTGGCGCTTCATCCGCTTCATGGCCGCCAGCGGCGTGCTCACCTATGAGGTCAAGGGCGCCGAAAAGCTCGGCCGCCCGGGGCAGATGATCATCGCCAACCACCCGTCGCTGATCGACGTGGTGTTCCTCATCGGCCTGGTGCGCCAGGCCAACTGTGTGGTCAAGCAGAGCCTCTGGCACAACCCCTGCACCCGCGGCCCGGTGCGTTCGGCCGAATACATCAGCAACGACGGCAGCATCGACATGCTCGACAGCGCCGTAACGGCGCTGCAAGGCGGCCAGACCCTGATCATCTTCCCCGAAGGCACCCGCACCCAGCCGGGCCAGCCGCCTGCCTTTCATCGCGGCGCCGCAGCCATTGCCCTGCGCGGTGCGAAGATCATCACCCCGGTCACCATCAAGGTCACCCCCAGCACCCTGACCAAGGCCGAACCCTGGTACCGCATTCCCCAGTGCCGGGTGCATTTCAGCCTGCAGGTCGGTGCCGACATCGACCCGCAGGCCTTCGCCGCACAAGGCCCTGCCCCGCAGGCCTCGCGCAAACTCAATGATCACCTGCATCAGCACTTCACCAAGGAGCTCGCCGAAGATGAGCGATCCACAGAACACCCTTAACCACGACATCAAGCTGTTGATCATCGACGCCCTGGGCCTGGAAGACATCAGCGCCCAGGACATCGGCGACGAGCAGACCCTGTTCGGCGAAGGCCTGGGCCTGGATTCGGTGGACGCCCTCGAGCTCGGCCTGGCGATCCAGAAAAAGTACGGCATCAAGATCGACGCCGACGCCAAGGACACCCGCAACCATTTCACCAGCGTGGCCAGCCTTGCGGCTTTCGTCACCGCCAAACAGGCAGCCTGAGACAGCACCATGCAAACCCGCGAAGACATCTTCAACACCCTGCGCGACGCCCTGGTCGAACTGTTCGAACTGGACCCGGCCAGCATCAGCCTGGAGTCGAACCTGTATCAAGACCTGGAAATCGACAGCATCGACGCCGTCGACCTGATCGATCACATCAAGCGCCAGACCGGCAAGAAAATCGCCGCCGACGAGTTCAAGGCCGTGCGTACGGTCAATGACGTGGTCGAGGCGGTGTACCGCCTGGTCAACCCTGCGGCATGAAACGCCTGATCGGCCTCGGCCTGCTGCTGGCCGGTCTGCTGTACCCCTTTGCGGTGCATTTTGGCATGGCCCACTTTGCCCCCTGGCAGTTCGGCCTGCTGCTTGGCGGCCTGTGGCTGGCGCGCGCCTTGAGCGAACCGCGGCGGCCCGGCGGACACTGGATGGCCGTGGCGGCGATTGCCTTCTGCGCGTTGCTGGCGCTGTTCAACAGCCCGCAGCTGCTGCGTTGGTACCCGGTGCTGATCAGCGCTTTCATGCTTGGCCTGTTTGGCCTGAGCCTGAAATTCGGCCCGCCGGTGGTCGAGCGCCTGGCGCGGCTGCGTGAGCCGGAGTTGCCCGCCGTGGCAATTCACTACACGCGCCAGGTAACCAAGGTCTGGAGCCTGTTCTTCCTGGCCAACGGCCTGGTCGCCGCCGCCCTGACCCTGTGGGCGCCACTGAGCTGGTGGACCCTGTACAACGGCCTGATCGCCTACGGGCTGATGGGCCTGCTGTTTGCCATTGAATGGCTGATTAGACAACGCGTGCGAGGACGCTCATGAAATGGATTGCCCTTGAGCAACTGCTGCATCCGGCCAGCGCGCCGCGCCCGGTCAGCGTCGCCCCGGCGCTGGACCACGCGAGCTTGTGCCAGCAAGCCCTGCAACTGGCCGCAGGCCTTCAGCAGCGAGGTGTAAAGCGCATTGCCGTGCACCTGGAAGACGCCGCGCAACTGGCCGTCGCGCTGCTCGGGGCCTGGCGCGCCGGGGTGCAAGTGCTGCTGCCTGCCGACCTGCAAGCCCAGACCCGCCAGCGCTGGCTCGGCGAGGTCGAGCTGTGGCTGAGCGACCAAGCGCAGGACACCGCACTCGAGGCACTGTTGCAAGCGCCCCTGGCCGCCGCTGACCTGGACCTGGACAACTGCCAGCTGAGCCTGTGCACCTCCGGCTCCAGCGGCGAAGCCAAACGCATCGACAAGAGCCTGCGCCAGCTGGCCAATGAAGTGCAGGCCCTGGAACAGCTGTGGGGCAAGGACCTGGGCGCTGCCTGCATCATCGGCAGCGTCGCCACCCAGCACATCTACGGCCTGCTGTTTCGCGTGCTTTGGCCGCTGTGCGCCGGGCGCCCGTTCGTGCGCCGCCAGTTGCCCTTCCCCGAAGACCTGCAGCGCGCCAGCCGCGAGCACCCGGCCTTTGCCTGGGTCGCCAGCCCGGCGCTGCTCAAGCGCATGGGCGACAACCTCGACTGGCCAGCATTGAGTGCGGTACGCCGGGTGTTTTCCTCCGGCGGCGAACTGCCGGCCAGCGCCGCCCAGGCCTTGCACCAGCGCTTGCAGCAATGGCCGACGGAAATCCTTGGCAGCTCGGAAACCGGCGGCATCGCCTGGCGCCAGGGCGACAGCCTGTGGCAGCCATTTGCCGAGGTGCGCCTGAGCCAGAACCAGGACGGTGCGCTGCGCATTGAATCGCCTTACCTGCCACCCGGTCATATCGAACAAAGCGCCGATGCCGTCGAGTTCGCCGCTGACGGTCGCTTCCGCCTGCTCGGGCGCCTGGACCGCATCGTCAAACTGGAAGAAAAACGCATCTCCTTGCCGATGCTGGAACAGGCCCTGGTCGAGCACGTCTGGGTCGAGGAAGCGCGCCTGGCGGTGATCCAGGAAAACCGCGCCAGCCTTGGCGCCCTGCTGGTGCTCAGCGCCGCAGGCCTGTATGCCTTGCGCAACCAGGGCCGCCGTGCGGTCACCGAAGGCCTGCGCCAACACCTCAGCCAGCACTGCGAAGCCCTGGCCCTGCCCCGGCGCTGGCGACTGCTGCGGCAACTGCCGTTCAACGCCCAGGGCAAACTGCCCCAGGCCGAACTCGAAGCCCTGCTGCTGGCACCACGGCCGAAAGGCCCGGACGTCCTGAGCCAGGCCGAGGTGGACGGCGAGCTACAGCTGCAACTGGCAGTGTCGGCGGACCTGGCCTATTTCAACGGTCACTTCCCGCAGACCCCGGTGCTGCCAGGCGTGGTCCAGGTCGACTGGGCGCTGGCCCTGGGACAACAATTGCTCGACCGGCCGCGCCAGTTCGCCGGCATGGAAGTGCTGAAATTCCAGCAACTGGTGCGCCCCGGCGACCCGCTGCAGCTAACCCTGCGTTTCGATGCCGAACGCAGCAAGCTCTACTTCGCCTACAGCAACGCCGGAGCGCCCTGCTCCAGCGGCCGCATCGTGCTGGAGGCCGTCGGTGAATAAGCCTTGTGCGGTGATCCCGGTGTACAACCACGAACTGGCGGTGCCGGCGGTGGTTGCCGACCTGCTCGCAGCCGGCCTGCCCTGCGTACTGGTCGATGACGCCAGCAGCCCGGCCTGCGCCACCGTGCTGCGCCAGCTGGCCGAGCACCAGCAGGTGTTCCTGGTACAGCTGAAGGTCAACCAGGGCAAGGGCGGCGCGGTCATGGCCGGCCTGCGCGAAGCCGCACGCCTGGGCTTCAGCCATGCCCTGCAGGTGGATGCCGACGGTCAGCATGACCTGGCCGATGTCAGCCACTTTCTCGAACAGTCGCAGGCGTATCCACAGGCGCTGATCTGCGGTTATCCACAGTACGACGCCAGCGTGCCCAAGGGCCGTCTGTATGCGCGCTACCTGACCCACGTATGGGTGTGGATCAACAGCCTGTCGCTGCAGATTCCCGATTCGATGTGCGGTTTTCGGGTCTACCCGCTGCCGCCGACCCTGGCGCTGATCGAGGCGGTGAACCTCGGCAAGCGCATGGACTTCGACCCGGAGATCCTCGTGCGCCTGGCCTGGCGCAACCAGCCGATGCGCTGGCTGCCCACCAAGGTGCATTACCCGGCCGACGGCCTCTCGCACTTTCGCCTGTTCCACGACAACGCATTGATCTCGAAGATGCACACCAAGCTGTTCTTCGGCATGTTGCTGCGCGCCCCGGCCATCCTCTGGCGGCGGTGGCAGGCATGAGCAACGGCGAACAACACTGGGCCGAACACCAGGAACGTGGCAGCTTCTGGCTGATGAAGCTGACCGCCCTGGGCATCAAGCTGCTCGGTCGGCGCCTGCTCAGCCCGGTGCTGTATGGCATCGTCCTGTACTTCTTCGTGTTTGGCCGCCGTGCCCGGCAGAGTATCTGGCAATACCAGCAGCGCCTGGCCGACTGGAGCGGGCAAGCCAGCCTGCGCCCCAGCCACACGCGGGTGTTCGGCCAGTTCATGGCCTTCGCCGATGCCCTGCTGGACAAGCTCGACGTATGGAACGGCAAGCTGCGCCTGGAGCAGATCGAGATCGTCGACCCCGGGCAGTTGCGCGGCCAACTGCGCGCCGAGCGCGGACAGATGCTGGTGGGGGCGCACCTGGGCAATCTTGAAGTCTGCCGCGCCCTGGCCGAGCTTGGCGAGCAGGTGACCATGAACGTGCTGGTGCACACCAAGCACGCCGAACGCTTCAATCGCCTGCTCGGTGAATCGGGTGCGACCAACCTGCGGCTGATCCAGGTCAGCGAGCTGGACCCGGCGATCATGCTGCAACTGAGCCAGCGCCTGGACCGCGGCGAATGGCTGGCGATTGCCGGCGACCGCGTGCCGCTGCATGGCGCGCGTACGGTCGAGGCGGATTTCCTCGGCCACCGCGCCGCCTTCCCGCAGGGCCCGTGGCTGCTGGCCGGGCTGCTCAAGTGCCGGCTCAATCTGTTCTTCTGCCTCAAGCAGCAAGGCCGCTACCAGGTGCTCCTCGAACCCTTCGCCGAGGCCATCGAGTGGCGCCGCGGCCAGCGCGATCAGGTGATCGCCGACTGGGCCGGGCGCTACGCCGAACGCCTGGGCCACTATTGCCTGCAAGCGCCGCAGCAATGGTTCAATTTCTACCCTTTCTGGAAGACCGATGACGATGCATCCGCATAAGCCCGTGACCTTCGGCGCGCTGCCGTTGGCAATCGAAGACGTCCTCGCCCTGGCCCACCGCCAGGCCGAAACCCGCCTGCAGGACGACAGCGACTACCGCGCGCGGATTGCCCGTGGCGCGCAGTTCCTCGACTCGCTGCTGGACAAGGAAGGGGTGATCTACGGGGTGACCACCGGCTACGGTGACTCGTGCGTGGTGGCGGTGCCACTGGAGCATGTCGAGGCCCTGCCCAAGCACCTGTACACCTTCCATGGCTGCGGCCTCGGCCAGTTGCTCGATGCGCCATCCACCCGCGCCGTACTGGCCGCCCGCTTGCAGTCGCTGTGCCATGGTGTGTCCGGCGTGCGCGTCGAGTTGCTGGAGCGCCTGCAGGCGTTTCTTGCCCACGACATCCTGCCGCTGATTCCCCAGGAAGGCTCGGTCGGTGCCAGCGGCGACCTGACGCCACTGTCCTACGTGGCCGCGACCCTGTCGGGCGAGCGCGAAGTCATGTACCGCGGCGAGCGCCGCAGCGCTGCTGACGTACACCGCGAACTGGGCTGGCAGCCGCTGGTGCTGCGGCCCAAGGAAGCCCTGGCGCTGATGAACGGCACCGCGGTGATGACCGGCCTGGCCTGCCTGGCGTTCGCCCGCGCCGATTACCTGCTCAAACTCGCCACACGGATCACCGCGCTGAACGTGGTCGCCCTGCAAGGCAACCCGGAACACTTCGACGAGCGCCTGTTCGCCGCCAAGCCGCATCCGGGGCAAATGCAGGTGGCTGCCTGGTTGCGCCATGACCTGGCCATCGACGCGCCGACCGCGCCGCTGCATCGCCTGCAGGACCGCTACTCGCTGCGCTGCGCGCCGCATGTGCTGGGCGTGTTAGCCGACAGCCTGGGCTGGCTGCGCGGCTTTATCGAGACCGAACTGAACAGCGCCAACGACAACCCGATCATCGACGCCGAAGCCGAACGCGTACTACACGGCGGCCACTTCTACGGCGGCCATATCGCCTTCGCCATGGACAGCCTGAAGAACCTGGTGGCCAACGTCGCCGACCTGCTCGACCGCCAGCTCGCCTTGCTGGTCGACACGCGCTACAACCACGGTCTGCCGAGCAACCTGTCGGGCGCCAGCGCCGAGCGGGCGATGCTCAACCACGGCTTCAAGGCCGTGCAGATCGGCGCCAGCGCCTGGACCGCCGAAGCCCTGAAAAACACCATGCCGGCCAGCGTGTTCTCGCGCTCCACCGAATGCCACAACCAGGACAAGGTGAGCATGGGCACCATCGCCGCCCGCGATGCCCTGCGCACGCTCGAACTGACCGAACAGGTTGCCGCCGCGACCTTGCTGGCGGCCAACCAGGGCGTCTGGCTGCGCAGCCGCGAAGCCGATGCCCGTGACCTGCCACCGGCCCTGGCCGAGATGCACAGTGCGCTGCTCGAAGACTTCGCCCCGGTGATCGAGGACCGCGCCCTGGAAGGCGACCTGCGCCTGTGCCTGAGCCGAATTGCCGAACAACACTGGAGGCTGCATGCGTAGTCAGGGAGTGCTGCACGTCGATACCGAAGTGCTGGTGCCGTTCTTCGATGTCGACAGCATGCTGGTGGTCTGGCACGGCCACTACGTCAAGTATCTGGAAGTAGCGCGCTGCGCGCTGCTCGACCGCCTCGAACACAACTACCTGCAGATGCAGGCCTCCGGCTTCGCCTGGCCGGTGATCGACCTGCAGTTGCGCTATATGCGTGGCGCCACCTTTGGCCAGCGCCTGAACGTGCGTGCCAGCCTGGTGGAGTGGGAGAACCGCCTGAAGATCAACTACCTGATCAGCGACGCCGCCACCGGCGAACGCATGACCCGCGCCAGTTCCGTGCAGGTCGCGGTCGAAATCGCCAGTGGCGAGATGCAACTGGCCTCGCCGCAGGTGATGCTCGACGCCGTGAACAAGGTGCTCAAATGAACACGCTGCTGCGTAGCCTGCTGTGCATCGGCCTGCTTGCCAGCTGCACCCTGGCTCAGGCCTTTGGCCTCGATGACCTGAGCAAGCAATTGGGCGAGCCTGCAGTCATCAAGGGCCCGTTCATCCAGGAAAAACACCTGCGCGCCCTGACGCAGCCGTTGCTCAGCAAGGGCCAGTTCGTCCTGGCCCGTGACCACGGCCTGCTCTGGCTGCTGCAAACACCGCTCAAGCAGGACTACCGCCTCAACGCCCAGGGCATCGCCCGCCGCGACCCGTCCGGTTGGCAGATGCTGCCGGGCAAGAGCGCCGGCGCCGAGCAGAACCGCCTGTTCTTCGCCGTGCTGCAAGGCGACAGCAGCGGCCTGCAGCGTGACTTCGAGCTGAGCCTGCAAGGCGATGCCAAGCACTGGCAATTGCGCCTGACCCCGCGTTCGCTGCTGCTCAAACAGGTGTTCAAGCAGATCGATATCGACGGCGGGCGCTACGTCGAACGCATCCAGCTGCTGGAAACCCAGGGCGACAGCACGGTACTGCGCATGCCATCGAGCAGCAGCGCCAGCCTGACCGACACGGAGCGCCGCGATTTTGCCGAGTGAGCGCCTGTTGCCACGGCTGTTTTTGCTGCTGCTGATCGCTGTGCTGGCCCTGGCCGGCTGGCAGTGGCACCGCGCTGCACCCTTGTCTGCCGACCTGATGACGCTGGTGCCCGGCGCCACCCAGGACCCGCTGGTGCAACGCGCCGAGCAGCGCATGCAAGAGCCGCTGAACCGCGAGATGCTGGTACTGGTCGGCCACCCCCAGCGTGACCAGGCCATTGCCCTGGCCCAGCGCCTGGCGGAACAATGGCAGGCCAGTGGCTTGTTCGAGAAGGTCCAATGGAGCCTGCAGACTGACCTGCAAGCACTGCGTGAACAGTTGCTGCAAGGGCGCCTGGCGATGCTCTCGCGCGCTGACCGCAGCAGCCTGATCGACAATCCGCAAGGCTTTATCGAGCAGCGCGTACAGAACCTCTACGACCCCTTTGCCGGCTTCAGCCTGGTGCCCAGCCAGGACGACTGGCTGGGCCTGACCGGGCGCATCCAGAACAGCCAGCCACGCCCTGCCGCAGTACAGCTGGACACCGCCAGCGGCGCGCTGGTGGCCGAAGCGGACGGGCAGAACTGGGTACTGCTGCGTGCCCGCACCCTGGGTAATGCGTTCGATATGCAACTGCCCCTGCAAGTCGCCGACCTGCTCGCCAGCGGCCGGGTTGAAGCCGGGCACAACGGTGCCCGCCTGCTGGCCGCCAGTGGTTTGCTGTACGCCGCCAACGGCCAGCGCCAGGCCAGCCAGGAAATCACCTGGGTCGGCGGCGGCGCCACGGTTGGCATCCTGTTGCTGCTCCTGCTGGCGTTCCGCCGTTGGCGCATTCTTCTGGCCTTCGTTCCGGTACTGGTCGGCATGTTGTTCGGCGCGGTGGCCTGCGTGGCGCTGTTCGGCCAGATGCACGTGATGACCCTGGTACTCGGCTCAAGCCTGATCGGCGTGGCCGTCGACTACCCGCTGCACTATCTGTCCAAGAGCTGGAGCCTGCGCCCCTGGCAGGCCTGGCCGGCCTTGCGGCTGACCTTGCCGGGCCTGAGCCTGAGCCTGGCCACCAGTTGCATCGGCTACCTGGCCCTGGCCTTCACGCCGTTCCCGGCCCTGACCCAGATCGCAGTGTTTTCCGCCGCGGGCCTGATCGGCGCCTACCTCAGTGCCGTGTGCCTGCTGCCGGCACTGCTCAAGGGCATCGACCTGCAGCCGGCGCAGTGGCCGCTGCGCATTGCCCAATGGCTGGTGGATCTGCGTGAAAAACTACTGAGCAAAATTCCCAGCCCGGTGTTGCTCGGTTTGCTGATCCTGTTCTGCGCTGCCGGTCTATGGCAGCTGGACAGCCGCAACGACATCCGTCAGTGGGTCGGCAGCCCGCCGCAACTGCTCGAAGAAGCCCAGGCTGTGGCACGTATCACGGGCTACCAGCCGACCAGCCAGTTCTACCTGGTTCGCGGCGCCGACCAGACGCAGTTGCTGGGTCGCCTGCAAGCGCTGAGCACGCGGCTCGATGAACTGGTCGAAACCGACAAGCTCAAGGGCTACATGGCCCTCAGCCAACTGGTCGCCAGCCCTGGCGAACAAGAACAGGTACGCGATGCACTCGGCAAGCTACCGCTGCAACCGCTGTTGGCCCTGGGCGTGCCGCAAAGCGCGCTACAGGCCGAACTGACACAACTGCAGGCACTGGCTGCCCTGGACATCGATCACGCCCTCAGCGGCCCGCTAGGCGAGCCATGGCGCACCTTGTGGCTGGGCACCGACGCTCAGGGCGTGGCCGCCATCGTCAGCCTGCAAGGCTTGAACGATCCGGCGTTGCTGCGCCTGCAAGCCGACGACCTTGAAGGCGTGCAACTGGTGGACCGCCTCGGCGACCTCAACCGGGTGTTCGCCGCCACCCAGGTCAGTGCTGCAGAGCTCAAGCTGTTGTCGTGCGCGCTGATCGTGGTGCTGTTGATCCTGCCGTTTGGCCTCGGCGGTGCCCTGCGCATCGTCGCCCTGCCATTGCTCGCCGCGCTCTGCAGCCTGGCTTGCCTCGGCTGGCTGGGCCAGCCGCTGACCCTGTTCAGCCTGTTCGGCCTGCTGCTGGTCACCGCCATCAGCGTCGACTACGCGATCCTCATGCACGAGCAGATCGGCGGCGCCGCCGTCAGCCTGCTCGGCACCCTGCTCGCGGCGACCACCACCTGGCTGTCGTTCGGCCTGCTGGCGGTGTCGAGTACCCCGGCGGTGAGCAACTTTGGCCTGGCAGTCAGCCTCGGCCTGGCCTTCAGTTTTGTCCTGGCGCCCTGGGCTGCCACCGGCCACAAGGAACAGGCGGCATGAGTATCGTGTTGTTCTGGGTCCTGGCCCTGGCACTGTTCTGGATCGCCAGTGAGCTCGGCCGGCGCCTGGGGCTGATCCCGATTGTCAGCCAGTTGCTGCTGGCGACCCTCGGCCTGCCGCTGCTGATGCTGTTCTGGGTCGAGCCGCACTGGCAGCTCAGTGGCGCCGCGCTGGTGGCTCCGTCCTGGCTGAAAACCCTGTATGGCCTGAGTTTCGCCCTGCTGCTGGGGCATATTCTGGCTGACGTGGTGGAGCTGAAATTCGACCGTCAGAGCCTGAAGATCGCCCTGCCCAGCTTCTTCGTGCCCTTCGCCTGTGGCCTGGCCTGCGGCGCGTTGTTGCTGCCCGAACAGCCCTGGCTGACCACCCTGGCCCTCGGCCTGGTGTTTGCCATCACCGCCATCCCGGTGCTCTACCTGTACCTGCGCAACATCGACTACCCACCCGCCGCAACCCGCCGGCTGATGCAGTCGGCGATCCTCATCGACCTGACCTGCTGGCTGCTGTTCGGCCTGGGCAAGGGCAGCCTCGAACCCGTGAGCCTGTTGCTGCCACTGCTCGGTGCCTGCCTGCCGTTACCACTGTATGCCCTCGGTGTGCGTCGGCCCTGGGTCTACAGCCTGGGCTTTTTCGGCCTGCTGTTCGTCGCCGAGCACTACCGGCTCAACGCGCTGATCTTCGGCATCGGCTACCTGTGCTGCCTGGCCTGGCTCAAGTTGCCGCTGCGCATGCCGTTATCGGAGCTGTGGATAAAACGCCTGCAGAACGGTGTGGCGATCCCGCTGATCCTGACCTTCGGCATCATCCAGATCGATATCCACAACGTGCTGCAGGGCTTCGATGCCATCCAGTTGAGTGCCCTGCTGCTGTTGCCGATCGTCAGCAAGCTGCTCGGCAACTGGCTGGGCCTGTGCTGGGCGACGCCGTCGTTCGCCGGCGCGAGCAAATGGCGGGAAAGCCTGCTGCTCAATATTCGCGGCTTGAGCGAGATCGTCTTTCTCAACCTGCTGCTGCAACAACAGTTGATCAGCCCGGCGCTGTACTTCGCGCTGATGCTGATGAGCCTGGTCGCCACGCTGATGCCCGCGCTGGCCGGCCTGCACCGGATTCCATTGAAGACTGCCCAACCGGCAAGGAGGCCTTATGCCGAACACTGAACTGCAACAACGGCAGGTATTGATTATCGGCGCCGGCCCGTCCGGCGCCATCGCCGGGGCCTTGCTCAAGCGCAACGGCCACGACGTGCTGATCATCGAGCGCCAGCGCTTCCCGCGTTTTTCCATCGGCGAGAGCCTGTTGTCGCACTGCATCGACTTCGTCGAGGAAGCCGGCATGCTCCCGGCCCTCGAAGCGGCAGGCTTCCAGCGCAAGAACGGCGCGGCCTTCGCCTGGGGCGATGAGTACAGCGCCTTTGATTTCGGCGACACCTTCAGCAATGGCAAGCCGAGCACCTTCCAGGTCCAGCGCGCCCAGTTTGACCAGTTGCTGGCCGACCAGGCGGCAGCCCAGGGCGTGGAAATCCGCTACGAAGAAGAGATCATCGCCGCCGACTTCGAGCGCCCGCGCCCACAGGTCCGCGTGCGTCGCCTGGATGGCAGCGAGTACCGCGTCGAAGCCGAATTTGTCCTCGATGCCAGCGGTTATGGCCGCGTGCTCCCGCGCCTGCTGGACCTCGAAGCACCGTCGAATTTCCCGGTGCGCCAAGCGGTGTTCACCCACATCGAAGACCGCATCGACCACCCGGCTTTCGACCGGGAAAAGATCCTCATCACCACCCACCCGCAGCACCGTGATATCTGGTTCTGGACCATTCCGTTCAGCAATGGCCGCTGCTCCCTGGGGGTGGTCGCCGCCGCCGAGCACTTTGCCGCCGCGCCGGCCGACCTGGATGCCTGCCTGAAGGACTTCGTCGCCCAGACGCCAAGCCTGGCCAAGGTGCTGGCCAATGCCGCATGGGACACTCCGGCGCGGACCATCGGCGGCTATTCGGCCAACGTCAAGACCCTGCATGGCCCGGGCTTTGCCCTGCTCGGCAACGCCGCCGAATTCCTCGACCCGGTGTTCTCCTCCGGGGTGACCATTGCCATGCGTTCGGCGAGCATGGCCGCCGGCGTGCTGCACCGTCAGTTGCAGGGTGAAAGCGTCGACTGGCAGAGCGAGTTCGCCGAGCCGCTCAAGCGCGGCGTCGACACCTTCCGCGCCTACGTTGAAGGCTGGTACAACGGCAGCTTCCAGGACGTCATTTACCACCCGGCCAGCTCGCCGGAAATCCGCGCAATGATCAGCTCGATCCTTGCCGGTTACGCCTGGGACCAGCGCAACCCGTTCGTCAGCGAGCCCAAGCGGCGCCTGCGCATGCTCGCCGAAGTCTGCGCAAGGACGGTGGCATGAGGTTCCTCAGCGACAGCTACGTCGAGGAGACCCGCTTCGGCTTCTGGTTCCTGCGCAGCCACACCTGGCAGCACCATGTGCTGCGGGTAGCGATAAACGATCTGCGCCGGCTGTTCGACCAGGCACCACCCAGCGCACCCGTGCTGCTCGATGCCGGCTGCGGCCAGGGCAAGTCGTTCCAGTACCTGCAGCAGGTGTTCGCCCCCGGCCGGTTGCTGGGCACCGACGCCGACCCGCACAGCCTCGAGCTGAGCCAGGCCGAAGCCGGGCGCCTGGGCCTGAATGTCGAACTGCGCGGCAGTGACTGCGCGGCGTTGCAGTTTGCCGACAACAGCGTCGATATCCTTTTCTGCCACCAGACCTTCCACCACCTGGTCGAGCAGGAACAGGCCCTGGCCGAGTTCTACCGGGTACTCAAGCCCGGTGGCTACCTGCTGTTCGCCGAGTCCACCGAAGCCTATATCGACACCTGGGTGATCCGCTGGCTGTTCCGCCACCCCATGCACGTGCAGAAAAGTGCCGAACAGTACCTGCAGATGCTCCGCGACCAGGGCTTCGAATTCGGCGCGCAGAATGTTTCCTACCCGTACCTGTGGTGGAGCCGTTCCAGCGACTTCGGCCTGCTCGAACGCTTTGGCCTGCGCAAGCCGCCACCGGTCGGCCAGCGCGAAGAAACCCTGGTCAACGTGGTTGCCCGTAAACCTTTGAAGCCAGCCGAGCCGAGTGCATGAAACGCCTGTTGCTGATCCTCGCCTTCGCCCTGTTGAGCGCCTGCGCCAGCCGTGCGCCGCTGCCCGCGCAGTTGCCGCCGCTGACGCTGCCGATGCAGCTGCATATCCAGCGCGAACAGGCAGGAGAAAGTCAGGACTGGCTGCTGGTGATCCAGCGCGAGAACGCCAGCCTGCGCTGGTCGTTGCTGGACTTGCTGGGTATTCCGCAAGCCCGGCAGTTGCTCAACGACGGTCAGTGGCAAGCCGATGGCCTGCTGCCGCCCAACCCGGGCGCCCGTGAATTGTTCGCCGCCCTGCTGTTCGCCCTGACCCCGGCCGGGCAGCTGCAAGCGCTCTACCCCGGTGCCCGCCAGCAAGGCCAGCAGCGCTGGCTGGGTGAGCGCTGGCGCGTCGACTACCGACAAGCCGACGACTTCACCTTGAACCTGGGCCAGGGCCTGCGTTATCTAGTCAGCCCACTGCCCAGCGAGAACACGCCATGACCGCTTACCTCAATGCCCTGGGCCTGGTCTGTGCCCTGGGGCGCGGCCAGGCCGAAGTCGCCCGCAAGCTGTTTGCCGGCGACTGCTCGGGGATGCGCGTGGAAGACGGCTGGGTGCCGGAACGCAGCCTGCCGGTGGCGGGCGTGCAAGGCGAGCTGCCTGAGTTGCCAGCCGAGATGCAGGCCCATCACAGCCGCAACAACCAGTTGCTGTACGACGCCTGCCTGCAGATCGGCGCCCCGATCGAAGCGGCCATCGCCCGCTTTGGCCGCCAGCGCATCGGCATCGTCCTGGGCACCAGCACCTCGGGCATCAAGGAAGCCAGCGACGACATCGCTCACTACCTGCGCGAACACGCGTTTCCGGCCAGCTACGACTATGCCCAGCAGGAGCTCAGCGCCCCGGCCAATTTCCTCGCCGACTGGCTGCAACTGAGCGGCCCGGCCTATGTGATCTCCACTGCCTGCACCTCCAGTGCCCGGGCCTTGATGAGTGCCCGCCGCCTGCTTGATCTCGACATGTGCGATGCGGTGATCTGCGGCGGTGTCGACAGCCTGTGCAAGCTGACCCTCAACGGTTTCAGCGCCCTGGAAGCGGTCAGCGCCGAGCGCTGCAACCCGTTTTCGGTCAACCGCAACGGCATCAACATCGGTGAAGCCGCGGTGGTGTTTCTGATGACCCGTGAAGCCCACGCTGAAGGCAACAACATTGCCCTGCTCGGCGCCGGCGCCAGCTCCGATGCGCATCACATCTCGGCGCCCGAACCCGGCGGCAAAGGCGCCTTGCAGGCCATGCGCAAGGCACTGGACAATGCCGGCCTGCAACCAGCACAGATCGATTACCTGAACCTGCACGGCACCGCCACCCGCCACAACGACGCCATGGAAAGCCTGGCCGTGCATGAGTTGTTCGGCAGCCAGTTGGCCTGCTCGTCGAGCAAGCCCATGACCGGCCATACTTTGGGTGCGGCCGGCGCTCTGGAAGCAGCGTTCTGCTGGTTGAGCCTGGCCGCCGACAATGCCGAAGGGCGCTTGCCGCCGCATGTCTGGGATGGCGTGGATGACCCACAGCTACCGGCCCTGAAGCTGGTCGATGCCAGCCAACGCCTGCCGGCCCGAGGCCCGCGGCGCCTGATGAGCAACTCGTTCGCCTTCGGCGGCAACAACGTCAGCCTGATTCTCGGAGACACCCCATGATCACCTGGCCACTGGCCGAACTGCTGCCTCATGCCGGCGACATGATCCTCATCGATCAGGTCGAGTCGTTCGATGAAGAGCAGATCCACACTCAACTGACCGTGCGCCCCGGCGGCCTGTTCAACCGCGCCGACGGCAGCCTGCCGGCCTGGGTCGGCATCGAGCTGATGGCCCAGAGCGTCGCCGCCTACGCCGGTTGTCGCGCGCGCCAGCAAGGCCGGCCGGTGGAACTGGGCTTTTTGCTCGGCACGCGCAAATTCGAATGTAATGTCGAACATTTCCCTGCCGGCGCCCACTTGCGCATCCATGCCCTGCGGTCGCTCGAAGACGACAACGGCATGGGCGTGTTCGAGTGTCACCTGCGCGGCCCGGGCATCCATGCCATGGCCCGCTTGAACGTTTTTCGCCCGCCGCAAGTTGCCAGCTACCTGGCCGAAGCGGGCCCAGAGGAGTCCCCCCATGACTGACACCATCCTGGTCACCGGTTCCAGCCGTGGCATTGGCCGGGCCATCGCCCTGCGCCTGGCCCGGGCCGGTTTCGACCTGGTCCTGCATTGCCGTAGCGGGCGCAGTGAAGCCGACGCCGTTGCAGAAGAAGTCCGGGGCCTGGGCCAGCAAGCCCGCGTGCTGCAATTCGACGTTGCCGATCGCGCTGCCTGCGCGGCCATCCTCACCGATGACGTGGAAACCCACGGTGCCTACTATGGCGTGGTCTGCAACGCCGGCCTGACCCGCGACGGCGCCTTCCCGGCGCTCACCGAAGAGGACTGGGACCAGGTGCTACGCACCAACCTCGATGGCTTCTACAACGTCCTGCACCCGCTGATGATGCCGATGATCCGCCGACGCAAAGCGGGGCGCATCGTTTGCATCACTTCGGTATCGGGAATGATCGGCAACCGTGGCCAGGTCAATTACAGCGCTTCCAAGGCCGGGGTGATCGGCGCCGCCAAGGCTCTGGCAATCGAGCTGGGCAAGCGCAAGATCACCGTCAACTGCGTGGCCCCTGGGTTGATCGATACCGCCATGCTCGACGAGCACGTGCCGGTCGATGAGTTGCTGAAAATGATCCCGGCGCAGCGCATGGGCACCCCGGAAGAAGTCGCCGGCGCGGTGAATTTCCTCATGTCGGCCGAAGCCGCCTACATCACCCGCCAGGTGCTGGCAGTCAACGGAGGCCTGTGCTGATGAAACGTGTGGTCGTCACCGGCATGGCCGGTATCACTTCGCTGGGCAGCGACTGGCAGACCATTGCCGGCAACTTCGCCAGCAACCGCAGCGGCATTCGCCGCATGGACGAATGGGACCGTTTCGAGGAGCTCAACACGCGCCTGGCCGGCCCCATCGATGACTTCAAGGTGCCGAGCGGCTGGACCCGCAAGCAACTGCGCAGCATGGGCCGGGTCTCGCGCCTGGCCGTGGCTGCCGCGCAGAACGCCCTGCGCGATGCCGGCCTGCTCGACGACCCGTCGATCCGCGACGGGCGCATGGGCGTGGCCTGCGGCTCGTCCACCGGCAGCACCGACGAGATCAAGGCATTCGGCAACATGCTGCTCAACTCGGTGGCCGAAGGCCTCAATGCCAACTCCTATGTGCGGATGATGCCGCACACCACCGCGGCCAACATCAGCATTTTCTTCGGCCTTACCGGGCGCCTGATCCCCACTTCGAGCGCCTGTACCAGCGGCAGCCAGGGCATCGGCTATGCCTATGAAGCGATCAAGTTCGGCCGCCTGCCGTTGATGCTCGCCGGCGGCGCCGAAGAGCTGTGCCCGACCGAAGCCATGGTCTTCGACGCACTGTACGCCACCAGCCTCAAAAACCATGCCCCCCACACCAGCCCGAGCCCCTATGACAGTGGCCGCGACGGCCTGGTGATCGGTGAAGGCGGCGGCATGCTGGTGCTCGAAGAGCTCGAACACGCCCTGGCCCGTGGCGCGCACATCTACGCCGAGATCGTCGGCTTTGGCAGCAATGCCGACGGACAGCACACCACCCGTCCGGAGCAGGCAACCATGCGCCGGGCCATGGAGCTGGCGCTGGAAGACGCCAGCCTCGCGCCGGCTGCCATCGGTTACGTGAACGGCCACGGCACCGCCACCGAGCAGGGCGACATCGCCGAAACCCTGGCCACCAGCAGCCTGTTCGGCCCGCGCATGCCGATCAGCTCGCAAAAAAGCTTCCTCGGCCACACCCTGGGCGCTTGCGGCGCGCTGGAGTCCTGGTTCAGCATCGAGATGATGAACAGCGACCGCTATGTGCACACCCTCAACCTGGAGCACATCGACCCGCGCTGTGGCGAGCTGGACTACCTGTGCGGCGAGTTTCGCAGCATGAGTCACGACTATGTGATGAACAACAACTTTGCCTTTGGCGGGGTCAACACCTCGCTGATTTTCCGTCGCTGGAACTGAACTGAAACCTGCTGGAGAGAAAGGAATGTCTTCATTGATTCGCGCCGCTGTCCTCGGCCTGGCCCTGGCGGGCCTCGCTGGCTGTACCTCGAAACCGGTACTGACCCCGCAAGAGCAACTGGTGGTTGGCCACAACTACAGCCAGGAGCAGGTACAGCAGGCCATCCTCAAGGCCGTGGCCGAGCGTGGCTGGACCGCCCGCAAGATCAGCCCGAACCTGATCCAGGCCGACATCCTGGTGCGCAACACCTTCTACGCCGCCGTCGACATCCGCTACAGCGTCAGCAACTTTCGCATCAATTACCGCGACAGCCGCGAGCTGGGCTACAACAACGGCAAGATTCACCGCAACTACAACCGTTGGGTGAACAACCTCGACAAAAGCATCCTGCAAGAGCTGAACAGGATGGAAGCGCAAAACATCATGCAACGCGCCATCAACGAACAGCATTCGAACACTGTTAAATAATCAAGGAACGACCCGATGCGCCTGAAAACCTGGACCGCCACCGCCACTCTGCTGCTCTGCGCCCTGCCCGGCCTCAGCCAGGCCCGTGACACCACCCACTACCTGCCGTTCGAGAAAGTCGTGGCGCAGATGACCGCCGAGAACAAGCTCGACGGTTCGGTGAAGTTCTACCTGGCCGGCGTGCAGCCCAAGGGCAAGGTCACCGTGGTCAGCCCGGCGGCGGTCACCAACAAGAAGACCAACGCCTTCAACAAGACTGACGAAGCGGCCTGTGAATGGGCCCTGCAATCGGCGCTGCTGACCATGCAGGACGCCGCGCGCAAGGTTGGCGCCAACGCCGTGACCAACATCAGCAGCTACTACAAGCGCAACGAGCGCAAGGATGCCACCACCTACGAATGCCATGCCGGTGCGGTCATGGCTGGCGTTGCGCTGAAGGGCGACCTGGCCAAGGTCCAGTAACTCAGCTGCGTTCCAGGGCCTGCCGGGTCAACAGCTCGGCAAAGGCCCTGGCCATCGCTGACGGCGCATCGCGGCGCTGCACAAGCCACACGGCCGTCACCGCGTCGTCGTCGAGCAAGGTCCGGTACACCACCCCGTCGATACGCATGCGCTGGAACGAGGCCGGCAACACCGATACCCCCAGCCCCGCCGCCACCAGGCCGATGATGGTCATCGCCTCCCCCGCCTCCTGGGCAAAATGCGGACTGAACCCGGCCTGACGCGCCAGGCTCAGCAACTGCGCGTGCAAGCCGCTGCCATAGCTGCGCGGAAAGAACACGAACGGCTCGTGAGCCAGGGCCGCCATGCGCACCCCGGCTTCGCTACTTTGCGCCAACGGGTGAGCGGCATTGATCACTGCCACCAGTGGTTCGCGAAACAGCTCGACAGCATTCAGGCTCTCGGGCAACGCCAGCGGCCGCATCAGGCCGACTTCGATCGACTCGTCGAGCAAGGCATCGGCCACGTCGCGGCTGCTCATCTCCTTGAGGTTCAGGTGCACCGCCGGGAAGCGTTGGCGAAAGGCGTGAATGGCCTTGGGGATGCTCGAATTGAACGGCGCCGATGAGGTGAAGCCGATCTTCATCTCGCCCAGCTCACCCAGTTGCGCACGTCGGGCGACATCGGCAGCCTTGTCGACTTGCGCCAGCACCAGCCGTGCCTCTTCGAGGAACAGGCGCCCGGCCTCGCTGAGCTCGACCCGACGATTGGTACGCTCGAACAAGCGTGCCCCCAGCTCCTGTTCCAGGGCCTGGATCTGCTGGCTCAACGGCGGTTGGGAGATCCCCAGGTTCTGCGCCGCCCGGCCAAAATGCAGCTCTTCGGCGACGGCGATGAAGTAGCGCAGGTGACGCAATTCCATGGCAGCTCCAATAGGTCGTAAAACCTCTTAAACAGGTCGAACAATATATTGGAAATGATCATTAGCCAGCTATATGCTTTTTTCACTGCCTGCCAGGCCGTAGCGCCCCCGAGGTCACCCGTGAAAACTGCTGTTGCGCCACACGCCCACGAACTCCCCCCTGCTCCCCTGGACGAAATCGTCGCCACCTTCAACGAAAGCTGGATCGAAAAAGGCACCCCGGCCTTTTTACGTACCGTGCTGGCGCTGTTCTGCGGCGGCTTTGCCACCTTTGCCCTGCTGTACTGCGTGCAGCCGATGATGCCGCTGCTGTCCCAGGAGTTCTCGATCAGCGCCGCGCAAAGCAGCCTGATCCTCTCGGTATCCACCGGTATGCTGGCATTCGGGCTGCTGATCACCGGGCCGATTTCCGACCGCATCGGACGCAAGCCGGTGATGGTTTTCGCCTTGTTTTGCGCAGCGCTGTGCACCATCGTCAGCGCCCTGATGCCCAGCTGGCACGGCGTACTGCTGACCCGCGCCTTGCTCGGGTTGTCGCTGAGCGGCCTGGCGGCGGTGGCCATGACTTACCTCAGCGAAGAGATCCACCCCCAGCACATTGGCCTGGCCATGGGCCTGTACATCGGTGGCAATGCCATTGGCGGCATGAGCGGGCGCTTGATCACCGGCGTGCTGATCGACTTCGTCAGCTGGCACACGGCGATGCTGGTCATCGGCGGCCTGGCACTGGTTGCGGCGGCGGTGTTCTGGAAGATCCTCCCGGAATCGCGCAACTTCCGCCCGCGCTCGCTGCACCCGCGCAGCCTGCTTGATGGCTTCACCCTGCACTTTCGCGATGCCGGCCTGCCGTGGCTGTTCCTCGAAGCCTTCCTGCTGATGGGCGCTTTCGTCACCCTGTTCAACTACATCGGCTATCGCCTGCTGGCCGAGCCCTATCACATGAGCCAGGCGCTGGTCGGGCTGTTGTCGGTGGTGTACCTGTCGGGGATCTACAGCTCGGCACAGATCGGCGCGCTGGCCGACAAGCTGGGCCGGCGCAAGGTGTTCTGGGCCACCATTTTGCTGATGTTCAGCGGCTTGCTGATGACCCTGCTCAGCCCCTTGCTGCTGATCATCGTTGGCATGCTGGTGTTTACCTTCGGCTTTTTCGGCGCGCACTCGGTGGCCAGCAGCTGGATCGGCCGACGGGCGACCAAGGCCAAGGGCCAGGCGTCGTCGTTGTACCTGTTCAGTTACTACGCGGGGTCGAGTGTGGCGGGGACAGCGGGCGGGGTGTTCTGGCATCAGGCGGGGTGGAACGGCATCGGCCTGTTCATTGGCAGCTTGCTGGTGGTGGCCTTGCTGGTGGCGGTGCACTTGAGCCGGTTGCCGGCCAAGGCCTGAAATGCAAATCGCGGGGCAAGCCCGCTCCCACAGGTTCAGTGTAGGAGCGGGCTTGCCCCGCGATGCATTCTTTAGTTAATCACTTCAACCAGATCAACATCCACTTCACGGCTCATCAGGTGCTTCTCGACTTCACCGGTCAGCTTGACCTTGGTCTTGTCGTTGAAGGCCACCGGCGGCAGGTCTTCGTCATCGATCTCGACGGTGATGGTGCCGGTGGTGTCCTTGAACTCGTACTTGTCATCGTTGTTCACTTTCTTGATGACGTAGCCTTGCAGCACCACCGGGGTGTCGTCAGCGGCGTCGTTAGCGGCGGCCACCGTGGTCACCGACTGGGCGCCAGGGCCGGTGTAGCCGGCAGCCAGGGCAGCGGTGCTGAACAGTGGGGCAAGCAGCAGAGCGAGGTAACGAGCTTTCATGGTGAAGATCCTGTCTGGGTTTCGATGGAGCCAGATTACCCAGGCAGGCTGAATTGAACCTTAATGGCAGTGGGAGCGGCCTTGCCCCGCGATCGCGCTGGTTCAGCCAGGTCGCAATCGCGGGGCAAGCCCGCTCCTACTTAGTGGTACTGCGCCGACAGCTCGTGCACGGCGTTGATGAACGCGCCGGCGTGCTCCGGATCAACTTCCGGGGTGATGCCATGACCGAGGTTGAACACATGACCGGTGCCATGGCCGTAGCTGGCGAGGATGCGCCCGACTTCGGCACGAATGGCCTCCGGCTTGGCGTACAGCACGGTCGGGTCCATGTTGCCCTGCAGGGCAACCTTGCTGCCGACACGCTGACGGGCTTCGCCGATGTCGCAGGTCCAGTCCAGGCCCAGGGCATCAGCGCCGGCATCGGCGATGCTTTCCAGCCACAGGCCGCCGTTCTTGGTGAAGAGGATCACCGGCACCTTGCGCCCTTCGTGCTCGCGGATCAGGCCGCTGACGATCTTGCGCATGTAGGCCAGGGAGAACTCCTGGTAGGCCGCCGCCGACAGGTTGCCACCCCAGGTATCGAAGATCTGCACCGCTTGCGCGCCGGCGAGGATCTGCCCGTTGAGGTAGCTGATGACCGACTGCGCGAGCTTGTCGAGCAGCAGGTGCATGGCCTGCGGATTGTCGTAGAGCATGGCCTTGGTCTTGCGGAAGTCTTTCGACGAGCCGCCTTCGACCATGTAGGTGGCCAGGGTCCAGGGGCTGCCGGAGAAGCCGATCAGCGGCACGCGGCCATTGAGCTCGCGGCGGATGGTGCTGACCGCGTCCATGACGTAGCCCAGGTCCTTCTGCGGATCAGGGATCGGCAGCGCTTCGATGTCGGCCAGGGTGCTGATGACCTTCTTGAAACGCGGGCCTTCGCCGGTTTCGAAGTACAGGCCCTGGCCCATGGCGTCAGGGATGGTGAGGATGTCCGAGAACAGGATCGCGGCGTCCAGCGGGTAGCGGTCCAGCGGTTGCAGGGTGACCTCGCAGGCAAACTGCGGGTTCATGCACAGGCTCATGAAGTCGCCGGCCTTGGCGCGGCTGGCGCGGTACTCCGGCAGGTAGCGGCCGGCCTGGCGCATCATCCACACCGGGGTGACGTCTACGGGTTGCTTGAGCAGGGCGCGCAGAAAACGATCGTTCTTCAAGGCAGTCATGTCGGCATCCGGAAAAAAAGTGGGGGCATTTTCTCAGAGCCCAACGTAAAAGGCACGGTATCAACCGTGCCTTTTGTCTATCGACTTGTGACAGGTCAATAGATTTCCTTAAAAGCATCGCTGGCAAGCCAGCTCCCACAGTGTACGCGGTGACTTTGTGGGAGCTGGCTTGCCAGCGATGAGGCCCGATCAGACCTCCAGGTAATCCAGAATCCCCTCGGCGGCATTGCGCCCCTCGAAGATCGCCGTCACCACCAGGTCGGAACCGCGGACCATGTCGCCACCGGCGAAGATCTTCGGGTTGCTGGTCTGGTGCTTGTAGGTGTTCTTCTCCGGTGCCACCACGCGGCCCTGGCTGTCGGTCTGGATGCTGAACTGCTCGAACCACGGCGCCGGGCTCGGGCGGAAGCCGAAGGCGATGACCACGGCATCGGCCGGGATGATCTCTTCGGAGCCCGGGATCGGCTCGGGGCTGCGGCGGCCACGGGCGTCCGGCTCACCGAGACGGGTCTCGACCACCTTCACGCCTTCGACCTTGTCTTCACCGACAATCGCAATCGGCTGGCGGTTGTAGAGGAACTTCACGCCTTCTTCCTTGGCGTTCTTCACCTCTTTGCGCGAGCCGGGCATGTTCGCCTCGTCCCGACGGTAGGCACAGGTCACGGCCTTGGCGCCCTGGCGGATGGAGGTGCGGTTGCAGTCCATCGCCGTGTCGCCGCCACCGAGTACCACGACCTTCTTGCCCTTCATGTCGACGAAATCTTCCGGCGACTTTTCAAAGCCCAGGTTGCGGTTGACGTTGGCCACCAGAAAATCCAGGGCATCGTGCACGCCGGGCAGGTCTTCACCGGGGAAGCCGCCCTTCATGTAGGTGTAGGTGCCCATGCCCATGAACACGGCATCGTATTCCTCGAGCAGCTGCTCCATGCTGACATCCTTGCCCACCTCGGTGTTGAGGCGGAACTCGATGCCCATGCCGGTGAA
Source organism: Pseudomonas wadenswilerensis (assembly GCF_900497695.1). GTDB lineage: Bacteria > Pseudomonadota > Gammaproteobacteria > Pseudomonadales > Pseudomonadaceae > Aquipseudomonas > Aquipseudomonas wadenswilerensis. The sequence continues at coordinate 395,954 of NZ_UIDD01000012.1, forward strand.
GACTTCGCGGCGATTGCTCAGCACGGTCTTTTCCAGCTTGAACTCGGGGATGCCGAAGGTCAGCAAGCCGCCGATTTCCGGGTTGCGGTCGAACACCACCGGAGTCACCCCGCCGCGCACCAGCACGTCGGCGCAACCCAGGCCGGCCGGACCGGCGCCGATGATGGCAACGCGCTTGCCGGTCGGCTTGACCTTGGACATGTCCGGGCGCCAGCCCATGGCGAAAGCGGTGTCGGTGATGTACTTCTCCACCGAGCCGATGGTCACCGCGCCAAAGCCGTCGTTGAGGGTGCAGGCACCCTCGCACAGGCGGTCCTGCGGGCACACCCGGCCGCAGACTTCCGGCAGGGTGTTGGTCTGGTGCGACAGCTCCGCGGCGGCGAGGATGTTGCCTTCGGCGACCAGCTTCAACCAGTTGGGGATGAAGTTGTGCACCGGGCACTTCCACTCGCAGTACGGGTTGCCACAGCCCAGGCAGCGGTGGGCCTGTTCGGCCGACTGCTGGGGTTTGAAGGGCTCGTAGATTTCCACGAACTCTTTCTTGCGTTGACGCAACAGTTTCTTCTTCGGATCCTTGCGCCCGACCTCGATGAACTGGAAGTCATTACTCAGACGTTCAGCCATGTTCAAAACCTCATCAAACTCTTCAGGCGCATATCACTGCGGGTTGGCACGGGTGCTGGACAGCAGGTTCTTCAGGTTGGCCGCCTTCGGCTTGACCAGCCAGAAGCGCCGCACGTAGTCGTCCAGGTTTTCCCAGAGCTCACGACCCCATTCGCTGTTGGTTTCTTCGACGTATTCAGCCAGCACGCGCTGCAGGTGGCTGCGATAAGCCTCCATGGCCTCGCCGCTGATGCGCTGGATCTCGACCAGTTCGTGGTTGAGCTTGTCGACGAAGCTGTTGTCCATGTCCAGCACGTAGGCAAAACCACCGGTCATGCCCGAGCCGAAGTTGTAACCGGTCTTGCCCAGAACGCAGACAAAGCCACCGGTCATGTACTCACAGCAGTGATCGCCTGTGCCCTCGACAATCGCGTGGGCACCGGAGTTGCGCACGGCAAAGCGCTCGCCCGCGGTACCGGCGGCGAACAGCTTGCCGCCAGTGGCGCCGTACAGGCAGGTGTTGCCGATGATGGCGCTGTGCTGGGTAGCGAACGGGCTGCCCGCAGGCGGTACGATCACCAGCTTGCCACCGGTCATGCCTTTACCGACGTAGTCGTTGGCATCGCCTTCGAGGTACATGTTCAGGCCACCGGCGTTCCATACGCCGAAGCTCTGCCCGGCAGTGCCCTTGAAGCGGAAGGTGATCGGTGCCTTGGCCATGCCCTGGTTGCCGTGCAGGCGGGCGATTTCGCCGGAAATCCGCGCGCCGATGGAGCGGTCGCAGTTGCAGATGTCCAGGGCGAACTCGGCGCCCGACAGGTCGCGGATGGCCGGCAGGGCCATATCGACCATCTTCTCGGCCAGCACGCCCTTGTCGAACGGCGGGTTGCGGTCGACTTCGCAGAACTGCGGCTTGTCGGCCGGCACGTGCTCGCTGCCCAGCAGCGGGCTGAGGTCCAGGTGCTTCTGCTTCTCGGTTTCGCCGGGGAGCATTTCCAGCAGGTCGGTACGCCCGATCAGCTCGCCGAGGCTGCGCACGCCCAGCTTGGCCAGCCACTCACGGGTTTCTTCGGCGACGTAGGTGAAGAAGTTCACCACCATGTCGACGGTGCCGATGTAGTGATCCTTGCGCAGCTTGTCGTTCTGGGTGGCGACGCCGGTGGCGCAGTTGTTCAGGTGACAGATACGCAGGTACTTGCAGCCCAGGGCGATCATCGGTGCGGTACCGAAGCCGAAGCTTTCGGCGCCAAGGATCGCCGCCTTGATCACGTCCAGGCCGGTTTTCAGGCCGCCGTCGGTCTGCACCCGGACCTTGCCGCGCAGGTCGTTGCCGCGCAGGGTCTGGTGGGTTTCGGCCAGGCCAAGCTCCCACGGCGCACCAGCGTACTTGATCGAGGTCAGCGGCGAAGCGCCGGTACCGCCGTCGTAGCCGGAGATGGTGATCAGGTCGGCATAGGCCTTGGCCACGCCGGCGGCGATGGTGCCAACACCCGCTTCTGCCACCAGCTTGACCGAAACCAGCGCCTGCGGGTTGACCTGCTTGAGGTCGAAGATCAGCTGCGAGAGGTCCTCGATCGAGTAGATGTCATGGTGCGGCGGTGGCGAGATCAGGGTCACGCCAGGCACGGCGTAGCGCAACCGGGCGATCAGGCCGTTGACCTTGCCGCCAGGCAGTTGCCCGCCCTCACCCGGCTTGGCGCCCTGGGCCACCTTGATCTGCAGCACTTCGGCGTTGACCAGGTACTCGGGGGTTACGCCAAAGCGGCCGGTGGCCACCTGCTTGATCTTCGAGCTCTTGATGGTGCCGTAGCGGGCCGGGTCTTCGCCGCCCTCACCGGAGTTCGAGCGCGCACCCAGGCGGTTCATCGCCTCGGCCAGGGCTTCGTGAGCCTCCGGCGACAGCGCGCCAAGGGAGATCCCGGCGGAGTCGAAGCGCTTGAGAATCGCTTCCAGCGGTTCGATCTCGCTCAGCTCCAGCGGCTGCTCCAGGGTTTTCACCTTGAGCAGGTCGCGAATCATCGACACCGGACGCGTGTCGACCAGCGCGGTGTATTCCTTGAACTTGCTGTAGTCGCCCTGCTGCACGGCGGCCTGCAGGGTGTTGACCACGTCCGGGTTGTAGGCGTGGTATTCGCCACCGTGGACGAACTTCAGCAGGCCACCCTGCTGGATCGGCTTGCGCGCGCTCCACGCTTCGGCGGCGAGTAGCTTCTGCTCGTTCTCGATGTCGACGAAACGGGCGCCTTTCAGGCGGCTGGCAACGCCACGGAAGCTCAGGTTCACCACTTCTTCCGAGAGGCCGACGGCTTCGAACAACTGCGCACCACGGTAGGAACCGACAGTCGAGATACCCATCTTCGAGAGGATCTTCAACAGGCCCTTGGAGATGCCCTTGCGGTAGTACTTGAACACTTCGTCCAGGTCACCGAGCACTTCGCCGGTGCGGATCAGGTCGGCCAGCACTTCATAGGCCAGGTACGGATAGACGGCCGAAGCACCGAAACCGATCAGCACGGCGAAGTGATGCGGGTCGCGGGCGGTGGCGGTTTCAACCAGGATGTTGCTGTCGCAACGCAGGCCCAGCTCGGTCAGGCGGTGGTGCACGGCACCCACGGCCAGCGAGGCATGTACCGGCAGCTTGCCCGGGGCGATATGGCGGTCGCTCAGCACCAGCTGGGTCTTGCCGCTGCGCACGGCTTCTTCGGCCTGGTCGGCGATGTTGCGCACCGCTGCTTCCAGGCCAAGGCCTTCTGCGTAGTTGAGGTCGATCAACTGACGCTCGAAACCGGGACGGTCGAGGTTCATCAGCGAACGCCATTTGGCCGGCGAGATCACTGGCGAGCTGAGGATCACCCGCGAGGCGTGCTCGGGGGATTCCTGGAAGATGTTGCGCTCGGCACCCAGGCAGATCTCCAGCGACATGACGATCGCTTCACGCAGCGGGTCGATCGGCGGGTTGGTGACCTGGGCGAACTGCTGGCGGAAGTAGTCGTAGATCGAACGCACGCGCTGCGAAAGGATCGCCATCGGCGTGTCGTCGCCCATCGAACCGACCGCTTCCTGGCCTTGTTCGCCGAGCGGACGCAGCACCTGGTCGCGCTCTTCGAAGGTGACCTGGAACATCTTCATGTATTGCTTGAGCTGGTCAGCGTCGTAGCTGGCCACGCCCTGGTCGTCGCTGAGGTCAGCCTGGATGCGCAGGGCATTCTGACGCAGCCAGCGCTTGTACGGGTGGCGCGACTTCAGGCGGTTGTCGATGGCATCGGTGTCGAGGATCTGCCCGGTTTCGGTGTCCACGGCAAAGATCTGCCCCGGGCCGACACGGCCCTTGGCGATCACGTCTTCGGGCTTGTAGTCCCACACGCCGATTTCCGACGCCAGGGTGATGTAGCCGTTCTTGGTGGTGACCCAGCGCGCCGGGCGCAGGCCGTTGCGGTCGAGCAGGCACACCGCGTGGCGGCCTTCGGTCAGTACCACACCGGCCGGGCCGTCCCACGCTTCCATGTGCATGGAGTTGTATTCGTAGAAGGCGCGCAGGTCGGCGTCCATGGTCTCGACGTTCTGCCACGCCGGCGGAATGATCATGCGCACGCCACGGAACAGGTCGATGCCGCCAGTGACCATCAGTTCGAGCATGTTGTCCATGCTCGAGGAGTCGGAACCGACACGGTTGACCAGCGGGCCGAGCTCTTCGAGGTCGGGGATCAGGTCGTTGGCGAACTTGGTGCGACGCGCCTGGGCCCAGTTGCGGTTACCGGTGATGGTGTTGATTTCGCCGTTATGGGCGAGGAAGCGGAACGGCTGCGCCAGCGGCCATTTCGGCAGGGTGTTGGTCGAGAAGCGCTGGTGGAACACGCAGATCGCGGTTTGCAGGCGCTCGTCGCTCAGGTCCGGATAGAAGGCGGCGAGGTCCGCCGGCATCATCAGGCCTTTGTAGATGATGGTCTTGTGCGAAAAGCTGCAGATGTAGTGGTCGGTGTCGGCGGCATTGGCCACCGAAGAGCGACGACGGGAACTGAACAGCTTGATGGCGAATTCCTGATCGCTCAGGCCTTCACCGCCAACGAACACCTGCTCGATCTGCGGCAGGCGCTCCAGGGCCAGGCGGCCGAGGACGCTGGTGTCGATCGGCACTTTGCGCCAGCCCACCAGTTGCAGGCCCGCCGCGAGGATCTCGCGGTTCATGTTGGCGCGCGCGGCTTCAGCCTTGGCGTTGTCCTGATTGAAGAACACCATGCCGACCGCGTACTGCTTGGGCAGCTCATTGCCGAACTGTTCGCGGGCCACGGCGCGCAGGAACTGATCGGGCTTCTGCATGAGCAGACCGCAACCGTCGCCGGTCTTGCCGTCGGCGTTGATCCCACCGCGGTGGGTCATGCAGGTCAGGGCCTGGATGGCCGTTTGCAAAAGGTGGTGGCTGGGTTCGCCCGTCATATGGGCGATCAGGCCGAAACCACAGTTATCCTTGAATTCTTCGGGATGGTACAGACCTGTTTTCATAGACACTTTCTCACCAGGTTCGCCTCTCACCAAGGCAAATCTTTTTTTAGTACAACCACTTACCATCCACGCCGAACGAATGCCAGCTTTGCGGGGGCAATAGGGGAGCCATTGTTGCACAGCGACAGGGAAGCCCACAAATTTACGACGAATTGCCGTAAATCCATGTCGCGTTTTTGAATGTTTTTAAGCGTGCGCCGTGGTAACGGCATGGCTTGAGTCTGAAGCGTTTCAGCCTGGACTGCAAGATGGGCTTGTGGCCGGCAGTCTGGGACAGAAAAGCCTGCCGCGCAGTACGCAGCAGGCTTGACCGATGTTCAGGAGTCGCTCAGCAGGTGGCGGGGGTAGTGCCACCAGGCTATATCAGCGGGTCGAGGCCAGTTCTTGTTGGACGCTGGCGACGGTACGTGGCCAAGGTTTACCAGCCTGGACCTTGGCTGGCAAGGCCTTGATTGCAGCCAGAGCGGCATCACGGCTGGCAAAGTTGCCGTAAGTGATGACGTACAGTGGCTTGCCCTGCAGGGTTTTCTTGAAGTAGCGATAGTCGCCACCTTGAGCCTTGACGAAGGCCTGGGCCGACGCTTCGGAGCTGGTACCGAGGATTTGCACGACATAATTGCCCGGCTTCTGCCCGGCATACCAGCTACCACCGGCCGCAGGCTTGGCCGCCGGCTTCTCTGCAGGTTTAGGCGCAGGCTTGGCGGTTGCAACCTGGGTTGGCGCAGGCTTGGCCACCGGTGCAACCGGCTTGCTGGCAACTGGCGCTACCGGCTGCTGCACAGGTGCAACCGGCTGTGCCGCAGCAACAGGCTGTGCTGGCGTTGGCGCCGGGCCAGCGGCGACACCCGCTGGCGGTGCAATCGTGGTGACGGTCGGCGGTTGCAGAGCGGTTTCGCCAGCCGGCGTGGATTCTTCGCCTTCACCCATGCCGGTGGACTCGGCCAGCGGGCCACGCATGACCGGTTGCGACTGGCCTACCAGCGGCAGGGGCATCGGCTGCGAGTTGCCGGCGAATTCGATCGCCGGGCCGCCATTGTTCGACTGGGCATTGCCTGGCTGACCTTCGCCCAGTGGCAGTTGCGCCTGCTCGGCAGGGGCAGTAGGCGCCTGGTCACCCTTCTTCGGCATCAGCACGGCGGCCGCGACGGCGACCACAACGACTGCAGACAACGCCAGCACATGTTTCTTCGGCATATTGAACCCCATTGATGGTCGCTTCGCCGTTGTGCGGCTGGCGATCATGGCTTCGATCAAGGTATCGCGGGCGACCTGGTTGATTGCCCCAGGCCAGCCGTCAGAGTTTTGGTGAATATCAACGATCTGCTCACTGCTGAACACCTCGATGCCCCGCCCGGCACCTTCCAGGCGCTGCTCGAGGTATTCACGGGTTTCTTCTTCGCTGTAGGGCTCAAGCTCGATGACGTGAAACCGCTCTTGCTCGGCATTGAGCTCTTCCAGCCCGGCGATCAGTGACGGCTCGCCAAACAGGAAGACATGCGGACGCCCTTCCGGAGTGCCCGCCGCCAACTCCAGCAAGGCTTGGAGTGCCGACTCGCCAAGTTGTTCCGCATCGTCCACCAGCAGATAGACTTCCTGCCCGGTCAGTGCCAGTTGCACCACCTGGGCAAGAATGTCCGGAACTTCAGCCTGGGCCACGCCCAGCGACTGGGCAACCTGGGCGAGCAGGCTGGCGGCATCGCTGGCGCCACGGGCGGAAACCACCACGCTCTGCACCGATTGCTTGTTGGTGCTGGCCACCAGGGCCTGGCGCAGCAGGGTCTTGCCACTGCCTTGAGGGCCGGTGACCACCAGCAGCAACTGGCTGTAACGGGCCAGGTGGTGCAGTTGACCGAGCACCGGCTTGCGCTGGGCAGGGAAGAATTTGAAACCCGGCACCCGTGCAGCGAAGGGGTCGTGGTTCAACTGGTAATGGCCGAGAAAGGCCTCGTCGGCATGCAAACTAGTCATCGGACGCTCATCAACCTCAAAGCTGGGCCACGATCGCGCGGTAATCCGCGGCCAGCGTGGCCTGAAGAATCTCTTTTGGATAGTCGTCGGTGACCACCGCTTCGCCCATGCGGCGCAGCAGGACCAGACGCAGACGACCGTCGAGTACCTTTTTATCTACTGCCATGTGTTCCATGAACTGCGCCGGGGACATCTGTGCCGGCGGCACAACCGGCAAGCCTGCATCCTGGAACAGACGGATACCACGGTCACGCTCCTGCTGGCTGATCCAGCCCAGGCGCATGGACATCTCCAGGGCCATTACGGTGCCAGCAGCGACGGCCTCACCGTGAAGCCACACACCATAGCCCATGTGGGTCTCGATGGCGTGGCCAAACGTGTGGCCCAGGTTCAGGGTGGCGCGCACGCCCGACTCGCGTTCATCGGCGCCAACCACCGCGGCCTTGGCCGCGCAGGAACGGCGGATGGCTTCAGTCAGCGCCGCCTGGTCGAGGCCGCGCAGGGCCTGCATGTGCTCTTCGAGCCAGCCAAGAAACGGTTCGTCACAGATCAGGCCGTACTTGATCACTTCGGCCAGGCCCGCCGACAGCTCGCGCGGTGGCAGGGAATTGAGGCTGCGGGTGTCGATCAGCACCGCGTTGGGCTGATAGAAGGCACCGACCATGTTCTTGCCCAGCGGGTGGTTGATACCGGTCTTGCCACCCACCGACGAATCGACCTGGGACAGCAAGGTCGTCGGCACCTGGATGAAATCCACGCCGCGCTGGTAGCAGGCAGCAGCAAAGCCGGCCATGTCGCCAATCACCCCGCCGCCAAGCGCGACCACGGTAGTACGGCGGTCGTGGCGGGCAGTCAGCAGCGCATCGAAGATCAGCTGCAGGGTTTCCCAGTTCTTGTAAGCCTCACCATCCGGCAACACCACCGGCAGCACCGAATAGGCACCCAGGGTCTTGCGCAGACGGTCGAGATAGAGGGGCGCGACAGTCTCGTTGGACACGATGGCGACCTGCCGGCCAGCGATATGCGGCGCCAGCAGTTCAGGCTGATCCAGCAGGCCTTCGCCAATGTAGATCGGGTAGCTACGTTCGCCCAATTCGACCTTTAGTGTCTGCATGTGTCCCCACAATGAACTAGGCGCGGCATCGATGGCTCGAACCGCGCGATAACGGTGTGCCCTGTCACGGCATGACTGGTCGCCGAGGATAGTCCTGGCTTAACGGGGCGGCAACTTCTGCAAGCGCTCGAGAATATCCTGCACCACCATCCGCGGCGGCCGTTCGTCGGTTTCCACCACCAGATCGGCAATCTCGCGGTAAAGCGGGTCGCGAACCTCCAGCAGCGCGCGCAAGGTCGCCTCCGGGTTGGCCGTGCGCAGCAACGGCCGGTTGCGATCACGCGAGGTGCGCCCGACCTGCTGCTCGACCGAGGCGTGCAGGTACACCACCCGCCCGCCGGCATGCAGGGACTGGCGGTTAGCATCGCGCATCACCGCGCCACCACCGGTAGCCAGCACCACGCCATCTAACGCGCAAAGCTCGGCGATCATCGCCTGCTCGCGGTCACGAAAGCCCGGCTCGCCTTCCTTGTCGAAGATCCACGGGATATTGGCGCCGGTGCGCAATTCAATTTCCTTGTCGGAATCCTTGAACGGCAGGCGCAGCTCTTTGGCCAGCAGGCGGCCGATGGTGCTTTTGCCAGCACCCATCGGCCCCACAAGTATCAAATTTCGCACAGAATCAACGACTCACAGCAATCGCCTGGTCACTCATGATACGCGGAGTCAGGAAGACCAGCAGCTCGGATTTTTTCTCTTGTAGAACATCGCGACGAAACAGCCGCCCAACATACGGCACATCGCCGAAAAATGGCACCTTGTCGACAACTTTACTTTGCACCGTCGAGTACACGCCGCCGATCACGATGGTCTCGCCATCATTGATGCGTACCTTGGCGTTGACCTCGTTCTTGCGGATCGCCGGCACGTGATCAAGGGCATTGAGGTAGTCGGGCTCGTCCTTGGTCACCTTGACCGCCATGATCACCCGGTTGTCCGGGGTAATCTGCGGGGTCACCTCAAGAGACAGCGACGCCTCGCGGAAGGTCACGGACGTGGCACCGCTGCCGCTGGTTTCCTGGTACGGCACTTCGGTGCCCTTGAGGATCCGCGCGGTTTCCTTGTCGGCGGTAACCACCTTGGGCTGGGAGATGACTTCGCCGTTGCCGGTCTTTTCCATGGCGCTGAGTTCCAGATCGAGCAATACGTTATTGCGCACCAGGCCAACCCCGATGCTAGCCGCCGCCCGATCGACACCGAGGTCGACAAAAGTCTCGGCGCTGCCAAGGCTCAAGCCCTTGCCCACCTGCACAGCCCCACCCCAGCGCACCCCAAGACTCTTCTCGAAATCGACATTGGCCTCGACGATGCGTGCTTCGATCATCACCTGACGAACCGGCACGTCCAGTTCGCCGATCAGCCTGCGCAGCTCTTCCAGGCGCTCCGGCGGCTGACTGGCGACCAGGGTGTTGGTGCGCTCGTCGACACTCAGCGAGCCGTGGCTGGCGCCCCCGGCCTCATGGGCCATCAGGGCATGGAAAAGCTCGGCAATATCAGTGGCCTTGGCGTGGTGAATCGGGATCAGCTCGCGCCGTGACGGCACTGATCCGGCCAGCTCGGCAAGCGGCGCGACCAACAGCACATTACCGTCCTTGCGTTGCTCCAGGCCCTTGCTGCGCAGCACCAGGTCCAACGCGTGATCCCAGGGCACATCCTGCAAACGCAAAGTCACCTTGCCCTGCACCGCATCACTGGCCACCAGGTTGACCCCAGAAAAGTCGGCCAGCACCTGCAACACCGTGCGTACCTCGACATCCTGGAAATTCAACGACAGCGGCTCACCGCCGTACAGCTGCTTCCCCGCAAACGCACCGGCAGACAGGCAGCTCCCTATCAGCGCGGCAACAACACCTCCCTTGCCCATCGATGACCTCCCTGGTCAGCACCTTCATCGCAGGGCGAGTATTCGCCGCCGCGCTTGCCAGCCTTGGCCGGCGACAAAAACCTGCTCGATGACTTCGATCTGGCGCTCACCGACCTCGACAACCTGCCCCTGATCACGGCCCAGCCGGTCGCCGACCTGCAGCCGATGCACCCGGCCATCGGCCTGAATCAGCGCGTAGCGGACTCCGCGACTGGCCAGGCTACCGACCATCTCTAGCCGCTCCAGCGCCAGGCGCTGCAACCCATCGGCATACGGCTGCAGAGCAGAAGGCGCAAAGGGATCGCGCAGCACAGTGACTGCTCGTCGCTCGGGAAGCGACGGCTGCAGGCCCTCTGCCAAGGCATGCAGCGAGTGCTGACGATAGGACCGGGCTTGCAGTTCCATGTGCATAAGCCCCGCATCGGCCGGCTTGAGCGAAAGGCCATGCAAGGTCACCAGCCGCGATTGCCCGGCCAGGTCAGCAAAGAACGCGGCGAGGGCCGAAAAGGCGCCACGCAGACGCAGTTGCAGGGGGAGTTCAAGGTAGTGCTCCGCGGACGACGCTTCGAGTACCTGCAACTGTTCGATGGCCACCTCATGGGCCTCGGCCAGGCGGGACAGGGTTTCGAACACAGCTGGCTCGTCACTCCCCACCGACAATTGCCAGCGGGCTTGTTGCAGTCGGCTGCGCACTGCTGCGGCCTGCTCGACGCTGCCTGCACCCTCGCGCGGCGATTGATCGGCCACTTGGGCTGCCTGCGTCATCAACGGCCGCAAATGCAGGGTGTAAGCCAAGCCCGCCAGCAGTGCCAGCAACCCTGTCAGCATCACAACCTGCACAGGCCAGACGCACCGTGCCACCCGACCCCAGAAGCTCAAGGCGCAACCTTCAGGGCTGCGACCAGCTCGAACGCATGGCCTTCCTCGACTGCACTCAACTGCTGTAATTCGGCAGAACTGATCAAGGGTGAAGACGAAAGGCTGCCTGCCAGCTGCGCAACCGCTGAAGCCGACTGAGCCATCCCGGCAAGCCTTAGCGCAGTCGGCTCCTGGCTCAGGGCGGTGAGGTACAGTCCGTCGGGCATGGCCCGCTCGACCTGCTCGAGCAAATCCACGGCGAAATAGCGACCGGCCTGCAAGCCCTCCAACTGACGCAGTTCATGCAACAAGGCCTCAGGCTCCCGCTGCCCACCGCCCTGTTTGAGCGCGGCCTGACTCAACGCCTGTTCCTGCAACACGCCCCGAAAATGGTAATCAACAACCCCGGTGGCAACAGCCGCCAGCAGCACAACACCGGCACAGCCTGCCTGAAACCTTCGAATACACAGTTGATGGCGGCGCTCGCGCCATGGCAACAGGTTTAGCCGCACACCCCGCATGGCCAGGCCGCAGGCAACGGTCAGGCTCGATGCCTCGTGGGAAAGATCGGCGTCGATCTGCAGCGCTGCCGCATCGTCAGTGGTCGCACGCTGCAATGCATGGCTATCAACCTCCAGCACCCTGGCGCTCAGCCCTGCGACTTCAAAGGTGCCCTCCAGCACATCCAGCAACCCGCGATGGCAGGCCGCAACAGCCACCTGCACGCTCACAGCATCGCCGGCAGGCGGCTCCAGCACCCGGTAATCCAGAGCGGTGTCTTCAAGGTCAAAGGGGATGAACTGCTCGGCGGCATCGCGCACCTGTGCAGCGACTTCGGCATCGCTCAGGCCTGTCGGCAGCGTCATCAATTTGCTGATGGCCCGCGCGGCCGGCAATGCCACAGCGGCCTGCCGACAGCGGCTACCACTGCGCTGCAGCGCGCGCTTCAAGGCCTGGCCGACCACTTCGGGGTCGGCAATCCAGCCGTCCAGCATGGCCCCTGCAGGCAGCGGCTCAAGCGCCCAGGCCCGCACGTGCCAGGCGCCTTTGCGTCGGTGCAACTGCACCAGTCGGATAGACGGCGGGGCAATTTCTATCCCCAGGAGTGAACCGGCATCCATGCCGAAGCGTCCAAGCATTGGTTTTTTCCTTGCTGACGACAGCCGCGCGCGTAACGCGGCGAGTTGAAAAATGCTTATAATGCCCAGCGTTTATCCTTTGTCCGCTGGCCCCGCGCGCAACCCATTCTTCTATCTGGACGCCCAAAAGCCTTGATACGCCTGCTGAAGTTCTTCTGGTGGTCTTTCGTCGCAGTCATCTGCGCGCTCGTGCTCGGTCTGAGCGGCGCATTTCTGTATCTTAGCCCCAGCTTGCCCTCGGTAGAGGCCCTCAGAAGCATCCAGTTGCAGATCCCTTTGCGGGTCTACAGCAGCGACGGCAAGCTGATCGCCGAGTTCGGCGAAATGCGCCGCTCGCCCATCCGTTTCGCCGACATTCCGCCGCATTTCATCCAGGCTTTGCTGTCGGCCGAAGACGACAATTTCGCCAATCACTACGGCGTCGACCCCAGCAGCCTGATGCGTGCTGCAACACAATTGCTCAAGTCCGGGCATATCCAGACCGGCGGCAGCACCATCACCATGCAGGTGGCGAAGAACTTCTTCCTCAGCAGCGAACGCAGCTTCTCGCGCAAGACCAACGAGATTCTCCTGGCCCTGCAGATCGAACGCGAACTGACCAAGGACGAGATCCTCGAGCTGTACGTCAACAAGATCTACCTGGGCAACCGCGCCTACGGCATCGAGGCCGCAGCGCAGGTGTACTACGGCAAATCGATCCGCGATGTGAGCCTGGCGCAGATGGCGATGATCGCCGGCCTGCCGAAAGCACCGTCGCGCTTCAACCCGCTGGCCAACCCGGTGCGCGCCAAAGAGCGCCGCGACTGGATCCTGGGGCGCATGTACAAGCTCGGCAAGATCGACGAAGCCAGCTACCAGGCGGCCCTGGCCGAGCCGATCAACGCCAGCTACCACGTACCGACTCCAGAAGTTAACGCCCCTTACATCGCCGAAATGGCCCGCGCTGAAATGGTCGGCCGCTACGGCAGCGATGCCTACACCGAAGGCTTCCGCGTCACCACCACGGTGCCGAGCGACCTGCAGGAAATCGCCAACAAAGCCGTACTCAACGGCCTGACGGCCTACGACGAGCGCCATGGTTACCGTGGCCCCGAGTCGCGCTTCCCGGGCAAGACCCGCGACGCTTGGGTGCAGGAACTGAGCAAGCAACGCCCGCTGGGCGGCCTGGAACCGGTGATCGTCACCGAAGTCAGCAAGGCCGGCCTGCAGGTGCTGACCCGCGCCGGCAATCAGGAGAGCGTAGCCTGGGACACCATGAAGTGGGCCCGCCCGTTCCTCAACACCAACAGCCAGGGCCGTGCGCCGCAGCAACCCTCGGACGTTGCCCAGGTCGGTGACCTGATCCGCGTACAGCGCCTGGACGACGGCAGCCTCAAGTTCAGCCAGGTGCCAGGGGCGCAGAGCGCTCTGGTATCGCTGGACCCGAACAGCGGCGCGATCCGCGCCCTGGTCGGCGGTTTCTCGTTCGAACAGAGCAACTACAACCGCGCCATGCAGGCCAAGCGCCAACCAGGTTCGAGCTTCAAGCCGTTCGTGTACAGCGCCGCGCTGGACAACGGCTATACCGCCGCCAGCCTGGTCAACGACGCGCCGATCGTGTTCGTCGACGAGTACCTGGACAAGGTCTGGCGGCCGAAGAACGACACCAACACCTTCCTCGGCCCGATCCGCATGCGCGAGGCGCTGTACAAGTCGCGCAACCTGGTATCGATCCGCCTGCTGCAGGCCATGGGTGTCAGCTCGACCATCGACTACATCAGCAAGTTCGGCTTCAACAAGCAGGACCTGCCGCCCAACCTGTCCCTGGCCCTGGGCACCGCAACCCTGACGCCGATGGAAATCGCCACCGGCTGGAGCTCCTTTGCCAACGGCGGCTACAAGATCAGCCCGTACCTGATCGAGCGCATCGAAAGCCGCAACGGCGAGACCCTGTTCACCGCCAACCCGCCACGTGTGCCGCAAGCCGAGCAGGTCGAAGCCGGCATCGCCGCACCAGAGCAGGCAATCAGCACCCAACTGCCAGGTGAAGGCCTAAGTACCGTCACCAGCAACGAACCTGCTGCCATCGCTCAACCGCCGGCCGTGGCCGAGCGCATCATCGACGGTCGCACCAGCTACATCCTCACCAGCATGCTCCAGGACGTGATCAAGCGCGGCACCGGGCGCCGCGCCCTGGCCCTGGGCCGTACTGACCTGGCCGGCAAGACCGGCACCACCAACGAGTCCAAGGACGCCTGGTTCTCCGGCTACAACGCCGATTACGTAACCACGGTGTGGACTGGTTTCGACCAGCCGGAAACCCTTGGCCGCCGCGAGTATGGCGGCACGGTGGCGCTGCCAATCTGGATGAGCTATATGGGCGCCGCGCTCAAGGACAAACCCAACCATGCCCCGGCCGAGCCGGAAGGCATCCTCAGCCTGCGCGTCGACCCGGTCAGTGGCCGGGCAGCGGCACCGGGTACACCGAATGCCTACTTCGAACTGTTCAAGGCCGAAGATACGCCGCCGTCGGTCAATGAGCTGGGCAACGGCAGTGCGCCAGGCAGCCCGCTGCCAGCGGACGAAGCGGCACCGATCGACCTGTTCTGATGGCCAATGGGGCTGCTTCGCCAGCCCATCGCCGGCAACGCCGGCTCCCACAATCGCGCTGCATACGCTGAACCTGTGGGAGCTGGCCTTGCCAGCGATGAAGCCAACACCCACCCACAGACGATCCCCCACAAAAAAGCCCCGACTCTCGCGAGCCGGGGCTTTTGGTTACAACGCTACAACAGCTTAGCCGTTGAACACGTCATCCACGCTTTTCAGCGGGTAGTTCTTCGGATACGGCAGGGTCGCTACGCCAGTCTCGATTGCGGCCTTGGCCACGGCATCGGAAACGACGGTGATCAGACGGGCATCCATTGGCTTCGGAATGATGTACTCACGGCCGAATTCCAGGGCGTCGACGCCGTAGGCTGCGCAAACTTCCTTCGGCACTGGCAGCTTGGCCAGGTCTTTCAGGGCGTTGGCGGCGGCGATCTTCATTTCTTCGTTGATGCGCTTGGCGCGAACGTCCAGGGCACCGCGGAAAATGAACGGGAAGCCCAGTACGTTGTTGACCTGGTTCGGGTAGTCGGAACGACCGGTGGCCATGATCACGTCATCACGGGTGGCGTGAGCCAGCTCCGGGGAGATCTCTGGGTCAGGGTTGGAGCAGGCGAACACGATCGGGTTCGGCGCCATCGACTTCAGGCCTTCAGCGCTCAGCAGGTTCGGGCCGGACAGGCCGACGAACACGTCAGCGCCTTGCAGGGCATCAGCCAGGGTGCGCTTGTCGGTAGCGTGGGCGAACACTGCCTTGTACTGGTTCAGGTCGTCACGGCCAGCGTGGATCACGCCAGTACGGTCAACCATGAAGATGTTCTCGATCTGTGCGCCCATGCTCACCAGCAGTTTCATGCAGGAGATGGCGGCAGCACCGGCGCCCAGGCAGACGATCTTGGCGTCGGCCAGGTTTTTGCCAGCAATTTCCAGGGCGTTGATCATGCCGGCGGCGGTAACGATCGCGGTGCCGTGCTGGTCATCGTGGAATACCGGGATGTCGCACTGTTCGATCAGCGCGCGCTCGATTTCAAAGCACTCTGGCGCCTTGATGTCTTCGAGGTTGATGCCGCCGAAGGTGATGGAAATACGCTTGACGGTGTCGATGAAGGCCTGCGGGCTCTCGGAGTCGACTTCGATGTCGAACACGTCGATACCGGCGAAACGCTTGAACAGAACGCCCTTGCCTTCCATGACCGGCTTGGACGCCAGTGGGCCGAGGTTACCCAGGCCGAGGATGGCGGTGCCGTCGGAAATGACTGCTACCAGATTGCCCTTGCCGGTGTACTTGTACGCCAGCTCTGCATCGCGAGCAATTTCGCGTACCGGCTCAGCAACGCCTGGGCTATAGGCCAGCGCCAGGTCGCGAGCAGTCGCGGTAGGTTTGGTGAGCTCGACGCTCAGTTTCCCCGGACGAGGCTGAGCATGATATTCGAGAGCGGCGGTTTTCAGATCTGACATGGTGGGCATTCCGCTATTTACTGTTCTGACGGACCGCCGAGGATACGCAAAGAGCAAAGGGCCGACAAGACTGGTCGGTCACTTGTGTCAAGGCCTTTAACCTACGACTTTCCGCCAAGAGCCGCAGTCTGCAAGGGTTTCGATGTGTACAATCGAAATTAAAAATGTAGACAATTTTTTATCTTTCGACCCTTTCCAGCATCGAAGGATCGGTCAGCGGTAGCAACCAGCGCTGCTGACCAGGCTTCAGGCCACCTTTGCGGGAACGATCCAGCACCCAACCGCGGGCTTCGATGTGCCGACCTTTCAGATCAGTAAAGAAGGAAGAGGGGAAATTGCGCTGCAGGCGCGCCGGCACCTGGAGCACCAGAGAATCGTCAATTTCGATCCAGATACCACCGCGATTGCGCTCGATATCCATCACCTTTCCACTTATCAGTGCAAAGCCAGACTGGCGCAACTCGCTTGCCGGGGTCTGTGGCGCTTGCCGCCACAGGCCCTTGCCGGCCTGACGAGCGGCGCGCTCGGCCTGCTCCTGGCAGACTGTCAGTGAGACGTTTGGCGCCACCGCAACCCGGTAGCCAAGGCCTTCACTGAGCAGTTGTGCTTCGAAATTGTCGCCAGAGCGGCCGTAGACATGCGCCAGAGTGCGGCCGTATTTGTCCCGCGCCTCGACCCCGGGAACCAGGCCAACCTGGCCGCCACTGGTCTTGACCAGGGCCTGCAAGCGTTGGCGCGCGGCCTCGGCGAAGGCTTCACTGGTGCGACCCTTGCGACCGATTTCCGGTGCATTGATACCGATCAAGCGAACGCTGCGACCATCATTCAGACGCAAGGTATCGCCGTCGACCACCTGACGCACGCTGACGACCTGCGCATCGACGGGTGCCGTGCAGAACGCCAGGGCCGGCAACTGCCAAATCGCGCCCATAAAAAAGGCGCCCGCGAGGGACGCCTTTTTCAGCAGCAATGCCAAACCCATGGGGCCAGCTTCGCGCAATCTTACTTCTTGGCACCGAACATGCCGAAGCGATCGGCGAACTTCTGTACGCGGCCGCCGGTGTCCAGGACCTTCTGCTTACCGGTGTAGAACGGGTGGCAGAGGTTGCAAACGTCGATCGGCAGGGCCTTGGCCAGAGTCGAACGAGTTTCGAATTTGTTACCGCAGCTGCAGGTAACTTCTACAGCTTCGTATACCGGATGGATATCGGCTTTCATGGTGTTTCCTCAGTGCTGACGTGCCGCCACTCAACACCATTGTTGAATACCGCACGCAAAATAGGGTCGGAATAATACCAGAGCAAACAGCCAACGCAAGTTGTCGCTTACACCGGCGGTCGTCTGCTAGGCTCGCCGGACCCTGGAATTCCCCTGCAGAGAACCTTTCGCGTGTCCGACGTCATTCTACGCCTTGCCCTGCCCTCGCCCCTGCGGCGGCTGTTCGACTACAGGGCACCGGCGAGCATGGCGCGCCAGGCACTGACCCCGGGCATGCGTATTCGCGTACCGTTCGGTCGACGCGAGATGATCGGCATCCTCATCGAAATCAGCGAAACCAGCGAGGTACCGGCCGACAAGCTGAAGCCGGCCATTGCCCTGCTCGACCCGGTGTCGCCACTGCCGCCGGCACTGTTCAAGTTGTGCCTGTGGACCGCGCAGTATTATCAGCACAGCCTCGGCGACACCCTTAGCTGGGCGCTGCCGGTGCTGCTGCGCCAGGGCGAGCCGGCCGAGGCGCGCCAGGAGCGATTCTGGCAAGTGGCCCCGGGGGCACGCCTGGACGACCCGCGCATCACCCGCGCGCCACGGCAACGCGAAGCCCTGGCGACCCTGGCGCAGCACCCCCACGGCGTGGCCCACACACTGCTGAGCAAACTGATGCTGAGCAAGGACAGCCTCGACCTGCTGCTGGCCAAGGAGCTGGTTCAGGTTGAAGTACGCCGCCACCTGCCCCAGGAGCGTCACGAACACTGGCTGGCGCAGCCGGAGCTGCCACTGAACGACGAGCAGCGCGCTGCCTTCAACGCCGTGCGTTCGGGCTTTGACAGCTTTCATGCCTTTTTATTGGCCGGGGTCACCGGCAGCGGCAAGACCGAGGTCTACCTGCAGTTGATCCGCGAAACCCTGGAAGCCGGCAAGCAAGCGCTGATCCTGATCCCGGAGATCAACCTCGGGCCGCAAACCCTGGCGCGCTTCGAGCAGCGTTTCAACGCGCGCATCGCCTTGCTGCACTCGGCGGTCAACGACCGCGAGCGCCTGGATGCCTGGCTGGCCGCCCGTGACGGTGAAGCCGACATCATCATCGGCACCCGTTCGGCACTGTTCACACCGATGAAAAACCCGGGGCTGATCATCATCGATGAAGAGCACGACGGCTCGTACAAACAGCAGGAAGGCCTGCGCTACCACGCCCGCGACCTGGCGCTGGTACGCGCGCGCCAGGAGAACATCCCGATCCTGCTGGGCTCGGCCACGCCTTCGCTGGAGAGCCTGCACAACGCCCACAGCGGCCGCTACGGCCTGCTGCACCTGCACCAGCGCGCTGGCGGCGCCCAGCAGCCACGCTTCTTGCGCCTGGATGTAAAAAGCCGGCCGCTGGACAGCGGCATCAGCGGTCCGATGCAGCAAGCCATTGGCCAGACCCTGGCTGCCGGCCAGCAAGTACTGGTGTTCCTCAACCGCCGCGGCTTTGCCCCGACACTGCTGTGCCATGACTGCGGCTGGATGTCCGAATGCCCGCGCTGCGATGCACGGATGACCGTGCACCAGCGCTCCAACGAGCTGCGCTGCCACCACTGCGGCTATGACGAGCGGGTGCCGCGCCAGTGCCCGCAGTGCAACAAGGTCGACCTGCGCCCGGTCGGCGCCGGTACCGAGCGCGCCGAAGAGCGCCTGAGCATTCTCTTTCCGGATTACCCGGTACTGCGCGTTGACCGCGACAGCACCTCGCGCAAGGATGCGATGAACCAGTTGTTCGCCACCATCCAGCGCGGCCAGCCGTGCATCCTGGTCGGCACCCAGATGCTCGCCAAGGGGCATCACTTTCCGCGGGTGACCCTGGTGTCGATCCTCGATGCCGACGGCGGACTGTTCTCCGGCGATTTTCGCGCCAGCGAGCGCATGGCGCAGATGATCGTCCAGGTCGCCGGCCGGGCCGGGCGCGCCGAAGAGCCGGGCAAGGTGATCATCCAGACCCACCTGGCCGACCATCCTTTATTGGTGCAACTGACCGAACAAGGCTACTTCGCCTTTGCCGAACAGGCCTTGAGCGAGCGCCGCGCCGCCGGTTTGCCGCCTTTCGCGCACCTGGCCCTGCTGCGCGCTGAAGCGCACAAGCCAGGGCAAGCCGAGGGTTTTCTCGATGAAGCCTGCAGCGCCGCCGAGCAGTTGCTGGCCGAACAGAACTTGCACGGTATCGAGCTGCTCGGCCCGGTACCGGCACCCATGGAGCGCCGTGCCGGGCGGTTTCGTGCGCAATTGTTGCTCCAGGCCAATGCCCGGGCACCTTTGCATCGACTGATCAGCGCCTGGTTGCTAGTGTTGGAGCAGATGCCGTCCGGGCGGCAGGTGCGTTGGTCGCTGGATGTCGATCCGGTGGATTTGTACTGACAGGGATGGCCCCATCGCTGGCAAGCCAGCTCCCACAATGTCTACAGTGACTGCACAATTGAAAATCCCCAGAGACTCCTGTGGGAGCTGGCTTGCCAGCGATGAGGGCCGAACAGAACGCCCCAAAGGTTGGCAACCTCGCCCCGGCAACGGATAATGTCCAGTTTTTCCACCTGCGCATCGAAGCGCCGCCGCGCTTGCGGTCGAAAGAGAAGCCCATGAAAGACACCATTCGCCAGCTGATCCAGCAAGCCCTCACCCAACTCGTCACCGACGGTGTGCTGCCTGAAGGGCTGACGCCGGCGATCCAGGTGGAGAACGCCCGGGACAAGACCCACGGCGACTTCGCCAGCAACATCTCGATGATGCTGGCCAAGCCTGCCGGCATGAAGCCGCGCGACCTGGCCGAGAAGCTCATCGCCGCGCTGCCTGCCGACGAGCAGGTCAGCAAGGTCGAGATTGCCGGCCCGGGCTTTCTCAACTTCTTCCAGAATACCCAGGCCCTGGCCTCGCGCCTGGATGCGGCCCTGGCCGACGCCAAGCTGGGCGTGAAGAAAGCCGGCCCGCAGCAGAAGGTGGTGGTCGACCTGTCGGCACCGAACCTGGCCAAGGAGATGCACGTCGGCCACCTGCGCTCGACCATCATCGGTGACGCCGTGTCGCGCGTGCTGGAGTTCCTCGGCGATGACGTGATCCGTCAGAACCACGTTGGCGACTGGGGCACCCAGTTCGGCATGCTGATGGCCTATCTGCAGGAAAACCCGATCACCAGCGACGAGCTGTCGGACCTGGAAAACTTCTACCGCGCAGCGAAAAAGCGCTTCGACGAATCCGAAGAGTTCGCCGACCGTGCCCGTGGCCTGGTGGTCAAGCTGCAAGCCGGCGACCCGGAATGCCTGAAGCTGTGGACTCGCTTCAAGGACATCTCGCTGTCGCACTGCCAGAAGACCTACGAGCTGCTCAACGTCAAACTGACCATGGCTGACGTCATGGGCGAAAGCGCCTACAACGATGACCTGGCCAATGTCGTCAACGACCTCAAGGCCAAGGGCCTGCTGGTCGAAAGCAAGGGCGCCCAGTGCGTGTTCCTTGAAGAGTTCAAGACCGCCGAAGGCGAGCCATTGCCGGTCATCGTGCAGAAAGCCGACGGCGGCTACCTGTATGCCACCACCGACCTCGCTGCCGTGCGCTACCGCAGCAACGTACTCAAGGCCGACCGCGCCCTGTACTTCGTCGACCAGCGCCAGGCCCTGCACTTCAACCAGGTGTTCGAAGTGGCCCGCCGCGCCGGTTTCGTCGGCCACCCGATGCACATGGAACACATGGGCTTTGGCACCATGAACGGCGCCGACGGCCGTCCGTTCAAGACCCGCGACGGCGGCACGGTGAAGCTGATCGACCTGCTCACCGAAGCCAAGGAACGTGCCTACGCCCTGGTCAAGGAGAAAAACCCTGAGCTGCCCGAGGCCGACCTGCGCGCCATTGGCGAAGTCGTCGGGATTGGCGCGGTGAAGTACGCCGACCTGTCCAAGCACCGCACCAGCGACTACAGCTTCAACTTCGAACTGATGCTCAATTTCGAAGGCAACACCGCGCCTTACCTGCTGTACGCCTACACCCGCGTTGCCGGTGTGTTCCGCAAGCTGGGCAAGAGCTTCGACGAAGTCGACGGCCAGATCATCCTGCAAGCACCACAGGAGCAGGACCTGGCTGCACGCCTGGCGCAGTTCGGCGAGATCCTCAACAACGTTGCCGAAAAAGGTACCCCGCACGTGCTGTGCGCCTACCTGTACGACGTTGCCGGCCTGTTCTCCAGCTTCTACGAGAACTGCCCGATCCTCGGCGCCGACACCCCTGAACAGCAGCAGAGCCGCCTGCGTCTGGCGGCCCTGACCGGTCGTACCCTCAAGCAAGGTCTGGAACTGCTCGGCCTGGAAACCCTGGAGCGCATGTAAGTTGGCTGCCAAGAAAAAACCTGCACCCAAGCGCGGCGCCAGCCGCTATCAGGCACCTGCCAAGCAACCGATCCCGGGCTGGCTGTGGCTGGCAATCGGCCTGTCGGTGGGCGCCTTTGTCGTTTTCCTGATGAAGCTCGAGCCGGGCAACGGCGAGGTCAAGCGTACCAAGCCCGAGCAACAGAAGGCCGAGAAGGTCGCCGAAGCCAACAAGACCGCACCCAGCCCGCAGCAGCCGGTGAAGCCGAAGTACGACTTCTATACCTTGCTGCCGGAATCGGAAGTGATCGTGCCGCCTGAAGCGGTACCGGAGAAAACCCCGCCGGTGCCGGCGCAACCTCCGGTCACCCCGGCGGAAGCGGCGAAGATCGACACCGCCCGCGCCCAGGCAGCGCTGATGGGGCAGACGCCACCGCCAGCACCACCGGTGATCAAGCCGGCGGCCACCACCCAGTTCTTCCTGCAGGCCGGTTCGTTCCGCAAGCAGGCCGATGCCGACAAGGTCCGCGCGCAGATCATCCTGCTCGGCCAGGCGGTCAAGGTGGAGTCCGGTACGGTGAAGGAAGAAACCTGGTACCGCGTGCTGGTCGGCCCGTTCAGCAACCGTGAACAGCTGACCGTGGCGCAGAAGCAACTGGCCGGCAGCGGCTTCAGCAACCTGCTGCTGCAACAGCGCCAGACCCGCCAGTAACCCCGCCCCAAGGCCTTGTCGCAGAGCGCTGCGACAAGGCCTCAGGCTTTAACGCCGCTGGGCGTTGGCCAGTGACACCTGGGTATTGAGCGTCCAGAAGTCATACAGCACCCCGACCAGAAACAGCCCGCCGGTGCACAGGTAGATCAGGCCAGTAATCCACTTGCCCTGGTACATGCGGTGCACGCCAAATATCCCCAGGAAGGTCAGCAGGATCCACGCCAGGCTGTAGTCCAGAGGACCAGGCTGAAAGCGCAGGTCAGCCTCGCGGTCCATTGCCGGAATCAGGAACAGGTCGATCAACCAGCCGATGCCGAGCAGGCCCAGGGTGCAGAACCAGAGGGTACCGGTGACTGGCTTGCCGTAGTAGAAGCGGTGCGCCCCGGTGAAGCCGAAAATCCACAGCAGATAGCCGATCACTTTGCTGTGAGTGTCGTGTAACGGACCGCCCTGTTGATAACTGTTCATTCATAGCCCCTGTGGGTTATCGATAAATTTTCTAAAGAAAAATGTGACTTTTCTGCGGCAACCCGACGTGTGGTCATTTGCCATCCCTCCCGCCGCAAACCCCTATCCTGTCTGGCCCGCGCCTTTCCAATGCAGGCCAATCGCCGCTTTTGCCGGTTTCTGGCGCAGCCCGGAATCGACCAACGGATCAAAATTTGATCAAAAAGCTGTTATAAAGTTGCGCGCCAACCCACCTAGAGCCCTGCCTATGCGTCCTTTTTTCAAGACATGGCTGACCATCTGCCTATTATTGCCACTGGCTGCCCACGCCACCAATCGTGAGCAACGGTTACCCAACGGTTTCTCCGGGTACACCTCCAATTCCACTGCTGTGCGTCCACACAAGAACGTCAGCAGCAACCAAGTCCAGCACAGCTCCAAGCGCAGTGCCCGTTCGAGCAGGCCGCTGCCGGTCGCCGCTGCCATGTCGCCACAGCAGAGCAGCGATGTGCTCAGCCGTGCGGTCAACGTGCTCGGCACCCCGTACCGCTGGGGCGGCAGCAGCCCAAGCAAGGGCTTTGACTGCAGCGGCCTGGTCAAGTACGCCTTCAACGACATCGATGAAGTCGACCTGCCACGCACGTCCAACGCCATGGCCAGCGGCCACGGCATCAAGGTCGATCGCAACGACCTCAAGCCCGGCGACCTGATCTTCTTCAACATCAAGAGCCGCCGGGTCAACCATGTGGCCATTTACCTGGGCAACGACCGCTTCATCCATGCGCCGCGCACCGGCAAGCGGGTCAGCATCGACACCCTTGACAAGCCGTACTGGAAAAGCCGTTACGTGGTTGCCAAACGCGTCTTGCCAAAAAGCCAGCAACTGGCCCTGGCCAAGCGCTAGAATCGCCCCGGCGCCCGCTCACGGGCGCTATCTGGGCTGACCAGCCCTCGCCGCACCAGGCCCTGCAGGCAACCGTCCAGGGTCTGCATACCCTGCGCCCCGCCTGTCTGTAGCGCCGAATACAACTGCGCCACCTTGCCCTCTCGGACCAGGTTGCGCACCGCAGGCGTCGCCAGCAGGATCTCGTGGGCCGCCACCCGCCCGCCACCAACACGCTCGACCAACACCTGCGACACCACCGCCTGCAGCGACTCCGCCAGCATCGCGCGCACCAGTTGCTTCTCTTCGGCGGCAAATACATCCACCAGGCGATCGATGGTTTTCGCCGCCGAGCCGGTATGCACCGTGGCCAGCACCAGATGCCCGGTTTCCGCCGCAGTCAGGGCCAGGCGAATGGTCTGCGGGTCGCGTAGCTCACCGAGCATGATCACATCCGGGTCCTGGCGTAACGCGGCACGCAAGGCCTGGGCGAAGCCATGGCTGTGTCGGCCGATCTCGCGCTGGCTGATCCGGCTGCGCTGCGAGCTGTGGATAAACTCGATGGGGTCCTCGAGGGTGACGATATGCAGCGGCCGCTCGCGGTTCAGGTGATCGACCAGGGCCGCCAGGGTAGTTGATTTGCCCGAGCCGGTGGGCCCGGTGACCAGCACCAGCCCGCCCGACAGCTCGGCAATCTGCCGAAATACATCCCCGAGACCGAGGTCAGCCAGGCTGCTGACCTGCGCCGGAATCACCCGCAGCACCGCAGCGGCACCGTGCAGTTGCTGGAATGCATTGACCCGAAAGCGCGCCAATGCTGGCACGGCAAAGGCAAAGTCGATATCCAGATGTGTTTCAAAATCCTTTTGCTGCGCCTCGGACATGATCTGACCGAGCATTTCAGCCATGTGGTCCGGCGTCAGCAGCGCCAGCTCCATCGGCCGCAAACGCCCCTCAAGACGCAGCGCCGGCACCTCGCCCGCCGCCAGGTGCAGGTCGGAAGCACCGGCCCGCACTGCCAGCGCCAGCAGTTCAGTCACATCCATGAGACTCCCCAAAGGCCGCCAAGCAGGTAGAATGCCGCAGACCCAAAGAGCCGCTGGCATCGATCAATGTCCACCATAGCAGACAACCTTTCCACGCTCGCCGCACGTATCCGTGCCGCCGCGCTGGCCGCCGGGCGCGAGCCTTCGGCCGTCCAGTTGCTGGCCGTGAGCAAGACCAAACCCGCCGCTGCCGTGCGCGAAGCCTTCGCCGCCGGGGTCCGCGATGTCGGTGAGAACTACCTGCAGGAAGCCCTGAACAAACAGGGCGAATTGACCGACCTGCCCTTGACCTGGCACTTCATCGGCCCCATTCAGTCGAACAAGACTCGTGCAATTGCCGAGCACTTTGACTGGGTACATTCCGTGGACCGCCTGAAAATCGCCCAACGCCTGTCCGAGCAACGCCCCGAGCACCTTGCAGCGCTGAACATCTGCCTGCAGGTCAACGTCAGTGGCGAAGCGAGCAAGTCCGGCTGCACTCCCGAGGAGCTGCCGGCCCTGGCCAGCGCCATTGCCGCGCTGCCACGCCTGCGCCTGCGCGGGTTGATGGCGATTCCCGAGCCAACCGACGACGAGACCGCGCAACTAGCTGCCTTCGCCCGGGTTCGCCAGTTGCAGGCGAGCCTTGGCCTGGAACTCGACACCCTGTCCATGGGCATGAGCCATGACCTGGAAGCCGCGATTGCCCAGGGCGCGACCTGGGTGCGTATCGGCACCGCGCTGTTCGGTGCCCGCGACTACGGCCAGCCCTGACCCATGCTTTTTCCCTATTTCCCTATCAAGGACCTGACATGAGCAAGACTCGTATTGCCTTTATCGGCGCCGGCAACATGGCTGCCAGCCTGATCGGCGGCCTGCGTGCCCAGGGCCTGGAAGCTTCGCAGATCCGCGCCAGCGATCCGGGCGCCGAGCAGCGGGCGAAAATCCATGCCGAGCACGGCATCGAGATGTTCGCTGACAACGCCCAGGCCATCGAAGGTGCCGATGTGGTGGTCCTGGCGGTCAAGCCACAGGCGATGAAAGCCGTGTGCGAAGCCCTCAAACCCAGCCTCAAGCCCGAGCAGCTGGTGGTCTCGATTGCCGCCGGGATCACCTGCGCGAGCATGAACAACTGGCTCGGCACCCAACCGATCGTGCGTTGCATGCCCAACACCCCGGCGCTGCTGCGCCAAGGCGTCAGCGGCCTGTTTGCCACCGCCCAGGTTTCGCCGGCCCAGCGCCAGCAGGCCGAGCAACTGCTGTCGGCCGTGGGCATCGCCCTGTGGCTGGACACCGAACAACAGCTCGATGCGGTGACTGCCGTGTCCGGCAGTGGCCCGGCGTACTTCTTCCTGCTGATCGAGGCCATGACCGCCGCCGGCGAAAAACTCGGCCTGCCACGGGAAACCGCCGCCAAGCTGACCCTGCAAACCGCCCTGGGCGCGGCACACATGGCCGTCAACAGCGATGTCGACGCCGCCGAACTGCGCCGCCGGGTAACCTCGCCGGCCGGCACCACGGAAGCGGCGATCAAGTCGTTCCAGGCCAATGGATTCGAAGCGCTGGTGGAACAGGCGCTGGGTGCCGCTGCGCACCGCTCGGCCGAAATGGCCGAACAACTGGGCAACTAAGGAGCCGAAGATGATCGGATTGAACACCGCTGCAATCTATGTGCTGCAGACCCTCGGCAGCCTGTACCTGCTGATCGTGGTCCTGCGCTTTGTCCTGCAACTGGTGCGCGCGGACTTCTACAACCCGCTCAGCCAGTTCGCCGTACGCGCCACCCAACCGCTGCTCAAGCCTATGCGCCGGGTGATCCCGAGCCTGTTCGGCCTGGACATGTCGTCGCTGCTGCTGGCGATCATCATCCAACTGCTGGTGATGGGCCTGACCCTGCTGCTGGCCTACGGCACCACTGGCAACCCGCTGCAACTGCTGGTCTGGTCGATCATTGGCGTGACCTCGCTGTTTTTGAAGATTTTCTTCTTCGCCCTGATCATCAGCGTGATCCTCTCGTGGGTCGCGCCGGGCAGCCATAACCCGGGCGCCGAGCTGATCAACCAGATCTGCGATCCGTTCCTCGCGCCGTTCCGCCGTATCCTGCCGAACCTGGGCGGCCTGGATATCTCGCCGATCCTGGCGTTCATGGCGCTCAAACTGATCGACATGCTGGTGATCAACAACCTGGCGGCGATGAGCGGGATGCCGGAGATTCTGCGTCTGCTGGTCTGATCGGTAACCGCAGCGCCCCTATCGCTGGCAAGCCAGCTCCCACAAGGTTCTCAACAACCTGTGGGAGCTGGCTTGCCAGCGATGTTTTTCAAGCCTTGGCACATTGCTTGCCGCCCACCCCGGTGGTCTTTAGACTTACGCCTCATTCAAGCGTGAGCAGGGTCGATGTCCACTGTCTTTCCCGAAGATTCGGTCGGTCTGGTAACACCGCAACTGGCACAGTTCAGCGAGCCGCTGGCGCTGGCCTGCGGTCGCTCGCTGGCCACCTATGAACTGATCTACGAAACCTACGGCACGCTCAACAGCAAGGCCAGCAACGCCGTGCTGATCTGTCATGCGCTGTCCGGCCATCACCATGCCGCCGGCTACCACAGCCCCGACGACCGCAAGCCGGGCTGGTGGGACAGCTGCATCGGCCCCGGCAAGCCGATCGATACCAATCGTTTCTTCGTGGTCAGCCTCAACAACCTCGGCGGCTGCAACGGCAGCACCGGCCCCAGCAGCATCAACCCGCTCACCGGCAAGCCCTACGGCGCCGATTTCCCGGTCCTGACCGTGGAAGACTGGGTGCACAGCCAGGCGCGCCTGGCCGATCGCCTGGGCATCCAGCAATGGGCTGCGGTGGTTGGCGGCAGCCTGGGCGGCATGCAGGCGCTGCAGTGGACCATCACTTACCCGGATCGCGTGCGTCACTGCCTGGACATCGCCTCGGCACCCAAGCTCTCGGCGCAGAACATCGCTTTCAACGAGGTCGCGCGCCAGGCCATCCTCACCGACCCGGAATTCCACGGCGGCTCGTTCCAGGACCAGGGTGTGATCCCCAAGCGCGGCCTGATGCTGGCGCGCATGGTCGGGCACATCACCTACCTGTCCGACGACTCCATGGGTGAGAAATTCGGCCGCGAGCTGAAAAGCGACAAGCTCAACTACGACTTCCACAGCGTCGAGTTCCAGGTCGAAAGCTACCTGCGCTATCAAGGCGAGGAGTTCTCCGGCCGTTTCGACGCCAACACCTACCTGCTGATGACCAAGGCGCTGGACTACTTCGACCCGGCCGCCAGCCACGGCGGTGACCTGGCGGCGACCCTGGCCCCTGTCACGGCGGACTACTGCGTGATGTCGTTCACCACCGATTGGCGCTTTTCCCCGGCGCGCTCGCGCGAGATCGTCGACGCCCTGATCGCCGCACGCAAGAACGTCTGCTACCTGGATATCGACTCGCCCTATGGCCACGATGCCTTCCTGATCCCGACCCCGCGCTACATCACGGGTTTCACGAACTACATGAACCGCATCGTCTGCTGAGGACCCTATGAGAGCCGACCTGGAAATCATCCAAGACTGGATCCCCGCCGGCAGCCGGGTACTCGACCTCGGCTGCGGTACCGGTGAACTGCTGGCGTCGCTGCGCGACCACAAGCAGGTCGCCGGCTACGGCCTGGAAATCGACCCCGACAACATCGCCCAGTGCGTGGCCAAGGGCGTCAACGTCATCGAGCAGGACCTCGACAAGGGCCTGGGCAACTTCGCCAGCAACAGTTTCGACGTGGTGGTCATGACCCAGGCCCTGCAGGCCGTGGAGTACCCCGACCGGATTCTCGACGAAATGCTCCGCGTCGGCCGCCAGTGCATCATCACCTTCCCCAACTTCGGTCACTGGCGTTGCCGCTGGTACCTGGCGACCAAAGGCCGCATGCCGGTTTCCGACTTCATGCCGTATACCTGGTACAACACGCCGAACATCCACTTCTGCACCTTTGAAGACTTCGAGGCCCTGTGCAGCGAACGCCGCGCCCAGGTCCTCGACCGCCTGGCGGTCGACCATTTGCACCGCCACGGGTGGGCGAGCAAGCTATGGCCTAATCTTCTAGGTGAGATCGGCATTTACCGTGTCAGCAGCCCCGGCCTTACCGAACACAAGGTCGCGGTTTAACCCGCACACCGGAGGAGAACGATCATGGGTCGCTTGTTGAGCTGTTTACTGGTTGCCTGCCTGAGCCTGTCGGCGGTTGCCGCCGATGCCATCAAGGGCGAGCGCAAAGAAGTGTTCGGCGATACCACCGTGCACTACAGCACCTTTATTTCCACCTTTCTGACGCCCGAGACCGCCAAGGCGACTGAACTGGTGCGCAGCAAGAACCAGGGCGTGATCAACGTCTCGGTGATCAAGGCCGGCAAGCCGGTGGTCACCCAGGTCAACGGTACCGTCAAGGACCTGACCAGCAACTCGGTACCGCTGAAGTTCAAGCAGATCACCGAACAAGGCGCGATCTATTACATCGCCCAGTTCCCTGTTGAGCAACAGGAAACCCGTACCTTCACCATCAACGTTGGGGTTAACGGCAAGACCGAAACCA
This sequence comes from Pseudomonas wadenswilerensis, assembly GCF_900497695.1. Taxonomy (GTDB): domain Bacteria; phylum Pseudomonadota; class Gammaproteobacteria; order Pseudomonadales; family Pseudomonadaceae; genus Aquipseudomonas; species Aquipseudomonas wadenswilerensis. The sequence continues at coordinate 425,243 of NZ_UIDD01000012.1, forward strand.
TCAGCTTCAACCAAGAGCTTTTCCCAGGCGAATGATGACTTTTCAGCAAATCGTATTGGCCAGCCACAACGCCGGCAAACTCAAGGAACTGCAGGCCATGCTCGGTGACACCGTGCAACTGCGTTCCATTGGCGAATTCAGCAGCGTCGAGCCGGAAGAAACCGGCCTGTCGTTCGTCGAGAACGCCATTCTCAAGGCGCGCAATGCCGCGCGCATTTCCGGCATGCCGGCGCTGGCCGACGACTCGGGCCTGGCCGTGGACTTCCTGGGCGGCGCGCCCGGCATCTATTCGGCACGTTACGCCGACGGTAAAGGCGATGCAGCGAACAACGCCAAATTGCTCGATGTGCTCAAGGACGTTCCGCAAGAGCAGCGCGGCGCCCAGTTCGTCTGCGTCCTGGCCCTGGTCCGCCATGCCGACGACCCACTGCCGATTCTCTGCGAAGGGCTGTGGCACGGCCGCATCCTGACCCAGGCCAGCGGTGAACACGGCTTTGGCTACGACCCGCTGTTCTGGGTACCGGAGCGCGATTGCTCCAGTGCCGAGCTGAGCCCTGCCGACAAGAACCAGATCAGCCACCGTGCCCGTGCCATGAGCCTGTTGCGTCAACGTCTGGGCCTGGCATGACCAAGCGTTCGCCGGCACAGCCACTGCACTTGGGCGAGGCTGGCTTTTCTTCCCAAGCACCGCGGGCGGCATTGACGCAGTTGCCGCCCCTGGCGCTGTACATCCATATCCCCTGGTGCGTGCGCAAATGCCCGTACTGCGACTTCAACTCCCACGCCGCCACCCCCGAGCTGCCTGAAGAAGCCTACGTCGATGCCTTGCTGGCCGACCTGGACCAGGAACTGGGCGCCGTTTATGGCCGCCCGATCAGCTCGATCTTCTTCGGCGGCGGCACCCCGAGCCTGTTCAGCGCCCGCGCCCTTGGCCGCTTGCTGGTGGGTGTGGAGCAACGCATCCCGTTTGCCAGGGACATCGAGATCACCCTGGAAGCCAACCCCGGAACGTTCGAGCAGGAGAAGTTCAAAGCCTACCGGCAGCTGGGCATCAATCGCCTGTCGATCGGCATCCAGAGCTTCCAGCAGGCCAAGCTCGAAGCCCTGGGCCGCATCCACAACGGTGACGAGGCCATTCGCGCCGCCGACATGGCGCGCAATGCCGGGTTCGACAACTTCAACCTCGACCTGATGCACGGCCTGCCCGACCAGTCGCTGGACGACGCCCTGGGCGACCTGCGCCAGGCCATCGCGCTGAACCCCACGCACCTGTCCTGGTACCAGTTGACCCTGGAGCCGAACACGGTGTTCTGGAACCAGCCGCCGCTGCTGCCCGAAGACGACATCCTCTGGGACATCCAGGAAGCCGGCCAGGCGCTACTGGCCAGCCACGGCTACGCCCAGTACGAAGTCTCGGCCTACGCCCAGCCCGGCCGCGCCGCCCGCCACAACCTCAACTACTGGAGCTTTGGCGATTTCATCGGCATTGGCGCTGGCGCCCACGGCAAGCTCAGCCACCCCGACGGGCGCATCCTGCGCACCTGGAAGACCCGCCTGCCCAAGGACTACCTGAACCCGGCCAAGGCCTTCAAGGCCGGCGAGAAGCTGCTGCCGGTGGATGAGCTGCCCTTCGAGTTCCTGATGAACGCCCTGCGCCTGACCCAGGGCGTGGACATCGAGCTGTTCAGCCAGCGCACCGGCTTGCCACTGGAGAAGCTCACCGCAGCGCGGCATGAAGCCGAACAAAAAGGGCTTTTGCAGGTCGAACCGACGCGACTGGTCGCTACCGCGCGCGGCCAGTTGTTCCTCAACGACCTGCTGCAGTATTTCTTGACCTAAGGATTGCGAATGGACCTGGTACTCGACCTGCTCTCGACCGTTTCCCGCTGGAGTCGCAGCAACCTGTCGGAGATTTCCCTGGCCTTGGTGGGCTGTTTGCTGGTGCTGTTCGGCACCGACATCAAAGGCTGGGTCGAACAACGCCTGGGCGGCCTTGCAGGCGCCTTGCGCGTGCCATTCATGGCGCTGTTGGTGATGATCGGCAGCGGTGCGGCGCTGATCTATGCCACGCCGTGGGTAGTGAAGGGGCTGGCGCAGTTCAACAACTATGCGTTGGCGCCGGTGTTGCTGATTGTGCTGGTGTTGATTGGCGTGGTTGCTGATCGACGCTGAAGATCAGGGCGCTTTCAGGGCTGCTTCGCAGCCCATCGCCGGCAAGGCCGGCTCCCACACAGATCTCCTGACAATTTAACACTGCAGGCAATCACAGCACCTGTGGGAGCCGGCCTTGCCGGCGATCGACCGCAAGGTTTACGCCAGCTTCTCGAACTTCAGATCCCACACCCCATGCCCAAGCCGCTCGCCGCGGCGTTCGAACTTGGTGATCGGGCGTTCGGCCGGGCGCGGCACGCACTTGCCGTCTTCGGCCAGGTTGCGATAACCCGGGGCCACGTTCATCACTTCCAGCATGTATTCGGCATAGGGCTCCCAGTCGGTCGCCATATGGAACACGCCGCCCACCTTGAGCTTGCTGCGCACCAGCGCGGCGAATTCCGGCTGGACGATGCGGCGCTTGTGGTGACGGCTCTTGTGCCATGGGTCGGGGAAGAACAGCATCAGCCGGTCGAGGCTGTTGTCAGCCACGCACTTGTTCAGCACTTCGATGGCATCGCAGTCATACACCCGCAGGTTCTTCAGGCCCTGGGTCAGCACGCCGTTGAGCAGCGCGCCGACACCCGGACGGTGCACTTCGACACCGATGAAGTCCTGCTCCGGTGCGGCAGCAGCCATTTCCAGCAGGGAATGGCCCATGCCGAAACCGATCTCCAGGGTCCGCGGCGCCGAGCGGCCAAAGACCTGGTCGTAGTCCACCGGGCTCTCGGCCAGGGGCAGGATGAACAACGGCCCACCCTGGTCCAGGCCACGCTGCTGGCCTTCGGTCATGCGCCCGGCACGCATCACGAAACTCTTGATGCGGCGGTGTTGGCGCTCTTCGCCTTCGGTGGTGATCGGCGTTTCTTGCGATTCAGTCATCAGGGGCTCTTACTTGATCAGACCATCCAGCGGCGACGAGGCGCTGGCATAGAGTTTTTTCGGCATACGCCCGGCCAGGTAGGCCAGACGGCCAGCGACAATGGCGTGTTTCATGGCTTCGGCCATCATGACCGGCTGTTGTGCGTGAGCAATCGCCGAGTTCATCAGCACCGCCTCACAACCCATTTCCATGGCGATGGTGGCGTCCGATGCGGTACCGACTCCAGCGTCGACCAACACAGGTACTTTCGATTCTTCGAGGATGATCTGCAGGTTGTACGGGTTGCAGATCCCCAGGCCCGTACCGATCAGACCGGCCAGCGGCATCACTGCGATACAGCCGATTTCGCCCAGCTGACGGGCAATGATCGGATCGTCACTGGTGTAGACCATCACATCGAAACCGTCCTTGACCAGCACTTCGGCGGCCTTGAGGGTCTCGATCACATTAGGGAACAGGGTCTTCTGGTCGGCCAGCACTTCGAGCTTGACCAGGTTGTGGCCATCGAGCAGTTCACGGGCCAGGCGGCAGGTGCGCACGGCTTCGACCGCGTCATAGCAACCCGCAGTGTTCGGCAGGATGGTGTAGCGATCGGGTGGCAGCACGTCGAGCAGGTTCGGTTCGCCCGGGTTCTGACCGATGTTGGTCCGGCGCACGGCCACGGTGACGATCTCGGCACCGGAGGCCTCGATGGCCAGGCGGGTTTCTTCCAGGTCACGGTACTTGCCGGTGCCGACCAGCAGGCGCGACTGGAAGGTACGACCGGCCAGGGTGAAGGGCTTGTCGCTACGAACGTTGCTCATCGGTAATCCTCTTGAAGGTTGAGGGACTTGCAGGTAAATCGCGAAGGCCTAGCCACCGCCAATAGCGTGTACCACTTCAACCTGGTCGCCTTCGTTCAGCGCGGTGCTGTCGTGCTGGCTGCGCGGCACGATGTCCAGGTTGAGTTCGACCGCCACCCGGCGACCCGCCAGGTCAAGCCGGTTGAGCAGGGCCGCGACGCTTTCGCCATCGGGCAATTCGAAAGGTTCACCGTTCAGTTGAATGCGCATGCGCACGGCCGCCATTATTTTTAGGGGCCCGCATTCTAGCCCTGATCAGGGCGCAAACCCAAGGCCGGGCCGCGCCATTCGTCTCGATCCGGACTCGCGGGTCAGCTCAGGCGCCAGGCTGCAAGGCCCAGGCACAGCCATCCGCCGAGAAACGCCAGACCGCCAAAGGGGGTGATGATGCCAAGCTTGCCGATGCCGCTCAGCGTCAGCACATACAGGCTACCGGAAAACAGCAGGATCCCCAGGGCGAACAGACCACCGGCCCAACCGACCAGGCGCCCGGGCAGGTGCACCGAGAGCACGGCTACCGCGAGCAGGGCCAGGGCATGCACCAGCTGGTAGGTCACGCCGGTATGGAAGATCGCCAGGTATTCGCTGCTCAACCGGCCCTTGAGGCCATGGGCGGCAAAGGCCCCCAGGGCCACGCCGGTGAATCCGAAAAATGCCGAGAGCAGCAGAAAGCTACGAAGCATTGGGAAGACTCCTAGTCATCACAGGGTCTGTATAATGGCCCGCTCCATCGGTTCGGCCAAGCCATCACCTATGCTGTCTTCCATTTTCCGCCGTCTCACCCGTGCCCTGTTGTGGTTCGCCGCTGGCAGCGCCCTGCTGGTGCTGGTGTTTCGCTGGGTACCGCCGCCAGGTACCGCGCTGATGGTCGAGCGCAAGGTCGAGTCCTGGTTCAACGGCCAGCCGATCGACCTGCAACGGGACTGGGAGCCGTGGGAGCAGATCTCCGATGAACTCAAGCTGGCGGTGATCGCCGGCGAAGACCAGAAGTTCGCCTACCACTGGGGCTTTGACTTCAATGCCATCCAGGCGGCGCTGGCCCATAACGAACGCGGTGGCAGTATCCGCGGCGCCAGCACCCTGAGCCAGCAAGTGGCCAAGAACCAGTTCCTCTGGGCTGGCCGTAGCTGGCTGCGCAAGGGCCTGGAAGCCTGGTTCACCGCGTTGATCGAGCTGCTGTGGTCGAAAGAGCGGATTCTTGAGGTCTATCTCAACAGCGCTGAATGGGGTGAAGGCGTGTTTGGCGCGCAGGCCGCAGCGCGGCACCACTTTGGCGTCGATGCCCGTCAACTATCGCGCCAACAGGCCAGCCTGCTGGCCGCAGTGCTGCCCAGCCCGTTGAACTGGAGTGCCAGCCGGCCAAGCACTTATGTGGCGCGACGTGCCGGCTGGATTCGCCAGCAGATGCGCCAGCTGGGCGGTAGTGGTTATCTGGCGCAGCTGGACAGCCCGCGCCGGGCGCCCTGGAGCCAATAAAAAACCCGGCAAAGCGCACACTTTGCCGGGTTTTTTATTGGCTGATTACTGGGTAACCGCCTTAGAACGCGCCCATATAGTCACGTTTGCCCACTTCGACACCGTTGTGACGCAGGATTGCGTAAGTGGTGGTGACGTGGAAGAAGAACTGTGGCAGGCCGTAGGTCAGCAAATAAGCCTGGCCACTGAAGCGCTTCTCTTTCGGCGTGCCCGGACGGGTCACGATTTCGATGCCTTCCTTGCCGTCGATCTGCGCTGGCGCAACGCCGTCCAGGAAAGCCAGAACCTTACTGATCAGCGCTTGCAGTTCAGCAAAGGTGGTTTCGCTGTCATCGTATTTCGGCAACTCGACCTCAGCCAGGCGCGCCGATACACCCTTGGCGAAATCAACAGCGATCTGCACCTGGCGAACCAGTGGAAACATATCCGGATACAGGCGAGCCTGGAGGAAGACGCTCGGATCAATGTTTTTCGCCGTGGCGTGAGCTTCGGCCTTGTTCAGAACATCACTCAAGGCGTTGAGCATTTGCTTGAAAACAGGAACAGAAGCGGCGTACAAGGAAATGGTCATAACAGTCTCGACAGGGGTGGCGGAGAATCATGAAAAAGCCCCGACACGTCGGGGCTTTTTGGTTATTGCCGTATCGCGAATCAGACTGCGATCAAGGCTTTGACCTTGTTCATCGCATTCTTTTCCAGCTGGCGAATCCGCTCGGCAGACACGCTGTATTTCTCGGCCAGGTCATGCAAGGTGGCCTTTTCCTCGGCCAGCCAGCGCTGGTAGAGGATGTCACGGCTGCGATCATCCAGGCCCTGCAGGGCTTCGTGCAGGTTGCTGGTGGAGTTGTCACTCCAGTCGGCATCCTCCAGTTGACGCGCCGGGTCGTAACGGTGGTCTTCCAGGTAGTTGGCCGGCGACTGGAATGCACTGTCGTCGTCGGCTTCACTGGCCGGGTCGAAGGCCATGTCCTGACCGGTCAGGCGGCTCTCCATCTCACGCACTTCACGCGGCTCGACACCCAGGCTTTCGGCGACACGATGGACTTCATCGTTGTTCAGCCAGGCCAGGCGTTTTTTCTGGCTGCGCAGGTTGAAGAACAGCTTGCGCTGAGCCTTGGTGGTAGCGACCTTGACGATGCGCCAGTTACGCAGGATGAACTCGTGAATCTCGGCCTTGATCCAGTGCACCGCAAAGGACACCAGACGCACACCCATTTCCGGGTTGAAACGCTTGACCGCTTTCATCAGGCCAACGTTGCCTTCCTGGATCAGGTCGGCCTGGGCCAGCCCGTAGCCGGAATAGCTGCGAGCAATGTGTACAACAAAACGCAGGTGGGCGAGCACCATCTGCCGAGCCGCCCCAAGATCCTGCTCATAGTAGAGACTCTCGGCCAGTTCACGCTCCCGCTCGGGCGTCAGCAATGGAATGCTGTTGACCGTGTGCACATAGGCTTCCAGGTTTGCGCCGGGAACCAGGGCATAGGCAGGTTGCAACGAAGTGGTCATACGAAAAAACCTCCGACTCACTAAACTCGTGCCATAGGCACTGCCAACATTGACCGGAAACCGCGAAACAAGTTCCCTAAAAATGAAAAGAGTCAATACCAGCAAAAAGACACTATCGCGGTGCAAGCTCGCTCAAGTGGCGGGCGACCGCAATCCAAGCACCGATATACCCTAACAATACCGCTCCAAGCAAGAGGGATAGACCATCGGCTGACGGAACCCCGGCCAGGGCAAAATCACTGCCGTACAGTCCGGAGAGCCCGATTACCGCGTCGTTCAGCCAGTTCAGGCCAAACGCCAGCACGCCCCAGGCCAACACCCCGGCACCCAGGCCATACAAGGCGCCCATGTACAGGAAAGGCCGGCGCACATAGCTGTCGGTACCACCGACCAGCTTGATTACCTCGATCTCGGTACGGCGGTTCTCGATGTGCAGGCGAATTGTGTTACCAATTACCAAAAGCAGTGCCGATACCAGCAAAACCGTCAGGCCGAAGACAAAGCGGTCACCCAGCTTGAGAATCGCCGCCAGCCGCTCGACCCAAACCAGGTCGAGCTGCGCCGCTTCGACCTTGGGCAGCTCCGCCAGGCGCTGACGCAGGGCTTCCAGCGCCGGCTTGTCGACTTCCGCCGGGGTTACCACCACCACGCCAGGCAGCGGGTTCTCCGGCAATTCACGCAGGGCTTCGCCCAGGCCGGACTGCTGCTGGAACTCATTGAGGGCCTGCTCGCGGCTGACATACTCAGCCTCGGCAACCCCGGGCAAACCCTTGATCTGCTCACGCAGGGCTTCGCCTTCGTGGCTGCTGGCATCGAGCTTCAGGTACAGGGAAATCTGTGCCGCGCGCTGCCAGGAGCCACCCAGGCGTTCGACGTTGCTCAGGAGCAACGACAGGCCCATGGGCAGGCTCAGGGCCACCGCCATCACCAGGCAGGTAAAGAAGCTGCCGATCGGCTGCTTGCCCAGGCGCCGCAGGCTGTCGAGCAGGCTCGAACGGTGGCTTTCCAGCCAGGCATGCAGCAGGGTACGAAAATCCGGGCCGTCATCATCGTGACCGCCACGTTTGTTTTTTTCCGGTGCAGCGTCCGCCGCCTTGGGTGCTACCCGCTCGGAAACCTTGGGACTACGTGTCGCACTCATTGCCCGGCCTCCCCGTCGCCGATCAAGCGGCCGCGCTGCAGGGTCAGCATGCGATGGCGCATGCGCGCGATCAGCGCCAGGTCGTGACTGGCGATCAGCACGCTGGTACCCAGGCGGTTGATATCTTCGAATACACCCATGATCTCCGCAGCCAGGCGCGGGTCGAGGTTACCGGTAGGTTCGTCCGCCAGCAGCAAGGCCGGGCGGTGGACAATAGCGCGGGCAATGCCGACGCGCTGTTGCTGGCCGGTGGACAGGTCGCCGGGGTACAGCTCGGCTTTGTCTGACAGGGCCACGCGTTCCAGCGCCGAGTCGACCCGCTTGGCCACTTCGATCTTGGACAGGCCGAGGATCTGCAGCGGCAGGGCGACGTTGTTGAATACGGTACGGTCGAACAGCAGCTGGTGGTTCTGGAACACCACGCCGATCTGCCGGCGCAGGAACGGGATCTGCGCGTTGCTGATCTGCCCCAGGTCCTGCCCGGCCAGCAGCAGCTTGCCGCTGGTGGGACGTTCCATGGCCAGCAACAGGCGCAGCAAGGTACTTTTGCCGGCGCCGGAATGGCCGGTAACGAACAGGAATTCGCCCCGACGCACCCGAAAACTCAACTCATGCAGGCCAACGTGACCATTGGGGTAGCGCTTGGCGACCTGTTCGAATCGAATCATGGATGCTCCCGCTCGGCAAACAGTGCTTTCACGAAGGGTTCGGCTTCGAAGGTGCGCAAATCGTCAATCCCTTCGCCCACGCCAATATAGCGGATCGGCAGGCCGAACTGCTTGGCCAGGGCAAAGATCACCCCACCCTTGGCGGTGCCGTCGAGCTTGGTCAGGGCCAGGCCGGTCAGTTCGACGCTCTGGTTAAAGTGCTTGGCCTGGTTGATGGCGTTCTGGCCGGTACCGGCGTCGAGCACCAGCAGCACCTCGTGGGGTGCGTCGGCATCGAGTTTGCCGATCACCCGACGGACCTTCTTCAGCTCTTCCATCAGGTTGTCTTTGGTGTGCAGGCGACCGGCGGTGTCGGCGATCAATACATCGATATTACGGGCCTTGGCGGCCTGCACGGCATCGAAGATCACCGAAGCCGAATCGGCGCCGGTGTGCTGGGCGATGACCGGGATCTGGTTGCGCTCGCCCCAGACCTGCAGTTGCTCGACCGCAGCAGCGCGGAAGGTGTCACCGGCGGCGAGCATGACCTTCTTGCCTTCGAGCTGCAGCTTCTTCGCCAGCTTGCCGATGGTGGTGGTCTTGCCGGCGCCGTTGACGCCGACCACAAGGATCACGAACGGCTTGCTCTGGTTATGAATGCGCAGCGGCTGCTCGACCGGCTTGAGCAGGTCGGCCAGCTCGCCTTGCAGCGACTTGTACAGCGCATCGCTGTCGGCCAGCTGCTTGCGCGCGACCTTCTGGGTCAGGCTCTGGACGATCACCGAAGTGGCTTCGACGCCGACGTCGGCGGTCAGCAGGCGGGTTTCGATTTCATCCAGCAGGTCGTCATCGATGGCTTTCTTGCCGAGGAACAGGCTGGCCATGCCCTCGCCGATGCTGGCGCTGGTCTTCGACAGGCCCTGCTTGAGGCGGGAGAAAAAGCCACTTTTGCTCTCTTCGCTACGCACTGGAGCGGCTGGTTCGGCAACCGGGGCAGCCACTTCCACGGCAGCGGCCACGGGTACAGGCTCGGGCTCCGGTGCGACGACTGGCGCAGGCACGACGACGGGCTCAGGCGCAACTACAACCGGCTCAGGCTCAGGCTCGATGACCGGCATGGGAGCGGGATGCGCACGCTCGGGAATCGGCGGCGGGGTATGCGACTCAAGGTCGGCAACCAGGGCTACCGGCTCTTCAGGCACAGGCAGGACAAGGCCGACGGAAGGCGCGGGCTGAACTTCGACCGGCACGGCAACTGGAGCGACATGCACGGCTTCTGGCACAGCAACAGGTGCAGGTGCAGGTGCAGGTGCAGGTGCAGCCTCGACCGGTGCAACGGCAGCCGCAACCTCGGCAGGCAACGCAGCAGGTTGCTCCGCTTCAATCGGTGCAGGGGCTTGCGGCTGTTCAGCTACGGGTTGCTGGGGCTTTTTGCGCAACCAGCCGAACAGGCCTTTCTTTTCACCAGCCGCGGCCGGCGTCTTTTTGTCGTCGTTGGAACCAAACATGGAAGACGGCTATCTCAGGGTAGCGATGCGCCACTGCGGCGCCTCGTAAATTCTTTTAACGCAGAACAGTCTACTTTTAATCCGGCTCGTTCTTGCGCAGCATTTTGTCATCAAGCCTACGGGCTGGATCCACGACAGGCATGGTCCTCAGGCAACCGGATCAGTATCCTAGCACCTCCAAGCCCGCTGACGCTAAGACCACGCGGGCAGTCCTACAGGTTAAACAACGTATGAATGCTCTAGCCCGCCGCGCCGCTGGCCTGTTGCTCAGCACAGTTTGTCTGCCGTTCGCGGCCTTCGCCGCCGATACGCAACCCACTCACGAGTTCATTCTCGACAACGGCCTGAAAGTGGTCGTGCGCGAGGACCACCGGGCGCCGGTGGTGGTCTCGCAAATCTGGTACAAGGTCGGATCGACCTATGAATCCCCCGGCCAGACCGGCCTTTCCCATGCCCTGGAACACATGATGTTCAAGGGCAGCGAGAAGCTCGGCCCCGGCGAAGCCTCGCGCATCCTGCGCGACCTGGGCGCCGAAGAGAACGCCTTTACCAGCGACGATTACACCGCCTATTACCAGGTGCTGGCCCGCGACCGCCTGCCGGTAGCGCTTGAGCTCGAAGCCGACCGCATGGCCAGCCTGCGTCTGCCGGCCGACGAGTTCAGCCGCGAAATCGAGGTCATCAAGGAAGAACGCCGCCTGCGCACCGACGACCAGCCCAATGCCAAGGCCTTCGAGCTGTTCAGCGCCATGGCCTTCCCAGCCAGCAGCTACCGCACCCCGACCATAGGCTGGATGGCTGACCTTGACCGTATGAAGGTCGAGGAGCTGCGTCACTGGTACGAATCCTGGTACGTGCCGAACAACGCCACCCTGGTGGTGGTCGGCGATGTCACTGTCGAGGAGGTCAAGGGCCTGGCCCAGCGCTTCTTCGGCGCCATCCCGAAACGCGCGGTGCCACCGGCCAAGCTGCCGCTGGAGCTGGCCGAGCCTGGCCTGCGGGAAACCACCCTGCATGTACAAACCCAGCTGCCGAGCCTGATCTACGGCTTCAACGCCCCCGGCCTCGCCACTGCCAAGGACCCCCGCACCGTGCACGCCCTGCGGCTGATCTCGGCACTGCTCGACGGCGGTTACAGCGCACGCCTGCCGAGCCGCCTGGAGCGTGGCCAGGAGCTGGTCTCCGGTGCTTCCTCCAGCTACAACGCATTTACCCGCGGCGACAGCCTGTTCCTGATCTCGGCCACGCCGAACCTGCAGAAACACAAAACCCTGGCCGACGTCGAAGCCGGTATCTGGAAGCTGCTCGACGAGCTCAAGACCACCCCGCCTTCGGCTGAAGAGCTTGAGCGCGTACGTGCCCAGGTCATCGCCGGGCTGGTCTACGACCGTGACTCCATCAGCAGCCAGGCCACCGCCATTGGCCAGTTGGAAACCGTCGGCCTGTCGTGGAAGCTGATCGACAGCGAGCTGGACGAGCTGAAAAGCGTGACCCCGGCAGACATCCAGAGCGCCGCCCGCACCTACTTCACCCGTGAACGCCTGAGCGTTGCCCATGTACTGCCCGAGGAGAACGCTCATGAGTGAACGCAGCGCACCCCGCTACACCCTGATCGGCCTGGGCCTGCTGTTGCTGCTGGGCTTGCTGGCTTTCTTCCTGGCCAAGCCGGCGCAATCGGATAACGCCGCGCAACCGGCCACCAGCACCGCCGCCAAGGCGGCCAACACCTTGCAATCGCTGGCTGAGCTGGACGGCAAGGCGCCAAGCCGCCGACAGTTGAACATCCAGACCTGGAATACCGCCGAAGGCGCCCGCGTGCTGTTCGTCGAAGCCCGCGAGCTGCCGATGTTCGACCTGCGCCTGACCTTCGCCGCCGGCAGCAGCCAGGACGGCGATGCCCCGGGCCTGGCGACCCTGACCAACGCCATGCTTAACGAAGGCGTAGCCGGCAAGAGCGTCACCGCCATCGCCGAAGGCTTCGAAGGCCTGGGCGCCGACTTTGGCAATGGCGCCTACCGCGACATGGCCGTGGCTTCGCTGCGCAGCCTGAGCGCCGCCGACAAGCGCGAGCCGGCGCTGAAGCTGTTCGCTGAAGTGGTCGGCAAACCAACCTTCCCGCAGGACGCCCTGGCACGCATCAAGAACCAGATGCAGGCCGGCTTCGAGTACCAGAAGCAGAACCCTGGCAAACTGGCCGGTATCGAGCTGTTCGAGCGCCTGTACGGCACCCACCCTTATGCCCACCCGAGTGACGGCACAGCCAAGAGCATCCCGCCGATTACCCTGGAGCAACTGCGCGCCTTCCACGCCAAGGCCTATGCCGCCGGCAACACAGTCATCGCCCTGGTCGGTGATTTGAGCCGCAGCGAAGCCGAAGCCATTGCCGCGCAAGTTTCCTCTGCCCTGCCAAAAGGCCCGGCACTGGCCAAGGTTGAACAGCCTAGCGAGCCCAAAGCTGGCACCACGCACCTCGATTTCCCGTCCAAGCAGACCCACCTGATGCTCGCTCAACTGGGCATCGACCGTAACGATCCGGACTACGCTGCGCTTTCGCTCGGCAACCAGATCCTCGGCGGCGGCACCTTTGGCACCCGCCTGATGAGCGAAGTGCGCGAGAAGCGCGGCCTGACCTACGGCGTGTACTCGGTGTTCAGCCCGATGCAGGTGCGGGGCCCATTCATGATCAACCTGCAGACCCGTGCCGAGCTCAGCGAGGGCACCCTCAAGCTGGTTCAGGACATCCTCGCCGACTACCTCAAGAGCGGCCCGACCCAGCAAGAGCTGGACGATGCCAAGCGCGAACTGGCCGGCAGCTTCCCGCTGTCCAATGCCAGCAACGCCAGTATCGTCGGCCAGTTGGGCGCCATCGGCTTCTACCACCTGCCGCTGACCTGGCTGGAAGACTACATGCAGCAATCCCAGGCGCTGACCACCGAACAGGTCAAGACCGCGCTGAACAAACACCTGGCCGCTGACAAGATGGTCATCGTCACCGCCGGGCCAAGCGTGCCGCAAAAACCACTGCCGCCGCCCACTGACAAACCCGCCGAGCAACCGCTTGGCGTACCGGAGCATTAATGGCCAGTCCATCCGCAAAATCGGCCAAGCCGCACCACGGCCAGGGCCAGCTGCGCATCATTGCCGGCGAATGGCGCAGCCGGCGCCTCGGCTTCCCTGACGCGCCGGGCCTGCGGCCGACCCCGGACCGGGTCCGCGAGACCCTGTTCAACTGGCTCGCCCCGCACATCGAAGGGGCAAAAGTGCTCGACGCCTACACCGGTAGCGGCGCGCTGTACCTCGAAGCGCTGTCCCGTGGCGCGGGCGAGTCCGTGGCTCTGGACAGCAACCCGGCGGCCATCGCCAGCTTGCGGCAGAACCTGGAAACCCTGCGTTGCCCACGCGGCCAGGTGATCCAGACCGACGCCCAGCGCTACCTGCAGGGCGAGCCGAAGCTGGCCTTCGACCTGGTGTTCCTCGATCCGCCGTTCAACCAGGGCTTGCTGCCCACCACCTGCGCCCTGCTTGAAGAGCGTCAGTGGCTGGCCGAGAACGCCTGGATCTACACCGAGAGCGAAACCCCGCCATCGACCCTGCAGCTGCCCGGCAACTGGCGCCTGCACCGAGAGAAGAAAGCCGGCCAGGTGTATTACGCACTCTGGCAACGCGGCTGATTCACAGCAGGAAGGCGCAACGGGCGTTACACTTCAAGACAACCGTTGCGCTTTTCTACCGAGATACCTCCGATGTCATCTGCCCCGTCCAGCCCCTTCAAACCCGCCCTGGGGCTGGGCAATCCGCATATGCAGACGCTATGGGGACCGTTGTGGCGTAAATCAGCGGCCCTGAGCCGCCAGCGCGAACGTTTGTGGCTCGCTGATGGCGATTTTCTCGACCTCGACTGGCACGGCCCCCATGAAGCGACAACGCCAGTGGTGCTGGTGCTGCACGGGCTCACCGGCTCCTCCAGCTCACCTTACGTGATTGGCATGCAACAGGCCCTGGCCGACCGTGGCTGGGCCAGCGTGGCGTTGAACTGGCGCGGCTGCTCGGGCGAGCCCAACCTGCTGCCACGCAGCTACCATTCCGGCGCCAGCGAAGACCTGGCTGAAACTATCAACCATCTGCGTGCGCAACGGCCTCAAGCTCCGCTGTATGCGGTGGGCTACTCGCTGGGTGGCAACGTGCTGCTCAAGCACCTGGGTGAAGCCGGTTCGACCAGCCAGTTGCAGGCGGCGGTAGCGGTATCGGTGCCATTTCGTCTGGACCAGTGTGCCGACCGCATCGGCCTGGGCTTTTCCCGGGTGTACCAGGCGCACTTCATGCGCGCCATGCTCGCTTATGTGAAAGACAAGCAGCGCCACTTCCAGCATCACGGGCACCATGAAGGGCTGGCTGTATTGGAGCGCCTGGGATCGCTGGAAAACCTGCGTACATTCTGGGATTTCGATGGTCGGGTGACCGCGCCGCTCAATGGCTTTGCTGACGCCAAGGACTATTACCGGCGCGCATCGAGCCGGTACTTTTTGGGCGAGAACCGTACGCCAACGCTGATCATCCACTCCAGCGATGACCCGTTCGTGTTTGCCCACAGCCTGCCAGGGGCCAATGAGCTGGCGGCGCAGACCACCTTCGAGCTGCACACACGTGGCGGGCATGTGGGGTTTGTCGATGGCAGTGTGCGCAACCCGGGGTACTACCTGGAACGGCGGATTCCGCAGTGGCTGGCGATAAATCGAGCTGACTGAAAAGCTTCGCCGGCAAAGCCGGCTCCCACAGGATTTGTGGTGTTGCACAGTTCTGTGGGAGCCGGCCTTGCCGGCGAAAGGCTGCATTGCAGCCCAACAAGGGCTTACTCAGTCGCCGGTGGCCACCGCCCGCTTGGGATCGGTAATCCACTCACTCCACGAGCCCGCATACAACTTGCCCAGCGGATACCCCGCCAGCGCCAGGGCAAACAGGTTGTGGCAAGCCGTCACGCCGGAGCCACAGTAAGCCACCAACTGCTCTGGCGAACGCTTGCCCAGTTTCTCGGCAAAACGCTGCTTGAGCTGCTCGGCCGGCAAAAACCGTCCATCCGCCCCCAGGTTGTCGGTAAATGCCGCGCACTGCGCGCCTGGGATGTGCCCGGCGACCGGGTCGATGGGTTCGACCTCGCCACGAAAACGCGGCAAGCCACGGGCATCGATCAGGGTCAGCTCGGGCTTGCCCAGGCGCTCGCCCAGCTGCGCGGCATCCAGCACCAGGCTGTCGTCCGGCTCACCGCTGAAGGTGCCTTCACGTTTGGCTGGCGGGTCGAGGCTCAACGGCAGCCCGGCCGCGTGCCAGGCTTTGAGGCCGCCATCCAGGATCGATACGCCGCTGCGCTTGCCTAGCCAGGCCAGCAGCCACCAGGCCCGGGCTGCGAAGGCGCCCGGGCCGTCATCGTAAAGAACGATCGCACTGTCATTGTCGATGCCCCAGGCCCGCAGCCGCTCGACCAGTTGCTCTGGCTCCGGCAACGGATGACGCCCGGTCACGCCCTTAATGATTGGCCCGCTGAGGTCGCGTTCCAGGTCGGCAAAATACGCTCCGGCGATATGCCCCTCGGCGTAACTGCGCTGACCATAATCGATGTCTTCCAGGGCAAAACGGCAATCGAGAATCACCAGCGCCGGCGCCTCCAGGCGTTCGGCCAATTGCTGGGCGGTGATCAGTTGCGCGAGGGGCATGACAGTCTCCTGAACGATTGAACGGATAAGGCCCGGGCGTTATTGCTCCAGCGCCTGGTTAAGCGAAACGTAGAATTCCTGGCACAAGGCATCCACGGCGGGGCGCGCCTTGGCGGTGACGAAGCCGAGCTCCAGCACCAGTACCTGATAGACACCGCGCTTGAAGGCTTCTTCACTCAGGTGCGCGGAATTTTCGCGAGTGGTGCAGAGAAAGCGCACCCAGGAAGTGAGGATGATCCAGGCATTGAGGGTCAGCGACTCGATCTGCACGGTATCCATCTCGACGATGCCGGCCTCGACAAAGCCCCGGTAGATCGCCTGGCCCTGCAGCAGGCAGCGCTGGGAAAAACGCCGGTATCGGGCGGCCAGCTCCTTGTCGCTGTCGAGCAGGTGCTCCAGGTCGCGGTGCAAAAAACGGTAGTTCCACATCGCCGCCAGCAGCGCCTTGAGGTAGAAGCGCTTGTCTTCCACCGTGGCCAGACGCCCTTGCGGCGGGCGCAGGAAGCTTTCCACCAGCTCTTCATACTGAGTGAAGAGCACAGCGATGATTTCCTGCTTGTTGGCGAAGTGGTAGTACAGGTTGCCGGGCGAAATCTCCATGTGCGCGGCAATGTGGTTGGTGCTGACACTACGCTCGCCCTGCTGGTTGAACAGCTCCAGGCTGTTCTGCACGATGCGCTCGCGGGTCTTGATACGCGGGGCCATGATCAATTCCAGGCGTTGAGCTTGAATGAATAGGTCCATCTTACGGTGTATCCACACCGGTATGTACCTGCAGACGCTGTGAAAAACAGTCGCACAGCACACATATTAGAGTATATGCTCTAGAAAACCTGCCTTGCCGTGGAGTTTCGCATGCTCGCCGACGCTACCCGCTCCCTGCCGCTCACTGAATTCGACGCCCTCGACGCGCTGTTTGCCAAGCAGCGCCAGGCCTTTGCCGATAACCCCCGGCCCACGGCTGCACAACGCCTGCAATGGCTCAAGAGCTTGCGCACTGCGCTTCTCGGCCAGCAGGACGCCCTGATCGCAGCGATCAACGAGGACTTTTCCGGGCGTAGCGCCGACGAAACACTGCTGGCTGAACTGATGCCGAGCATCCAGGGCCTGCGCCATGCTGAAAAACATCTCAAGCAGTGGATGAAAGCCTCGAAACGCAAGGTCGGCCTGGCCTTCCAGCCAGCCAGCGCCGAGGTGCAGTACCAGCCGCTGGGCGTGGTCGGCATCATCGTGCCGTGGAACTACCCGCTGTTTCTCGCCATCGGCCCGCTGACCTGCGCCCTGGCCGCCGGCAACCGGGTGATGCTCAAGCTCAGCGAAGCCACACCGGCCACCGGCCTGCTGCTCCAGCAATTGCTCGACAAGGTATTCCCCGAAGACCTGGTCAGCGTGGTGCTGGGTGAAGCCGACGTTGCCCAGGCCTTCTCGCGCCTGCCGTTCGATCACCTGCTGTTTACCGGTGCCACCAGTGTCGGCCGCCAGGTGATGCTCGCCGCCGCGCAAAACCTCACCCCGGTAACCCTGGAGCTGGGCGGCAAATCGCCGGCCATTGTCTCTTCCAGCGTGCCACTGGCCGACGCCGCCGAACGCATCGCCTTCGGCAAGACCCTCAATGCCGGCCAGACCTGCGTGGCACCCGACTACGTGCTGGTGCCACGCGAGCGCTTGGACGATTTCGCCAGTGCCTACCAGAACGTGGTGCGGCGCTTTTATCCGACCCTGGCCAACAACCGGGACTACAGCGCGATCATCAACCCACGCCACCTGGCCCGCCTGGAGAGCTACCTGGAAGATGCGCGTAACAAGGGCGCCGAGATCATTGATCTGTATCCCGAAGAGCCGCGCCAGGGGCGCCGTCTGCCACCGCACCTGCTGCTGAAGGTCAGCGACGAGATGCGCGTGATGCAGGACGAGATCTTCGGCCCGCTGCTGCCGCTGGTGCCCTACGACAACCTCGACCAGGCGCTGGCCTACATCAATCAGCGCCCGCGCCCGCTGGCGCTGTACTACTTCGGCTACGAACGCAGCGAACAGCAACGGGTACTGGAGCAGACCCACTCCGGTGGCGTGTGCCTCAACGACACCCTGCTGCACGTCGCCCAGGACGACCTGCCGTTCGGCGGTATCGGCCCATCGGGCATGGGCCATTACCACGGTCATGAGGGCTTCCTGACCTTCAGCAAGGCCAAGGCGGTGTTCGCCAAGCAGCGCTTGAATGCCGCGCGGCTGATCTACCCGCCCTACGGCAAGGCGCTGCTGAAGCTGGTGTACAAACTGTTCATTCGCTGAAAAACCATCCTCGGGCCTGATAACAATGACCACAAGCCTGCCTGTAAACCCCGCGCTGAGCCGGCGCGGGCTGCTCAAGCTCAGCCTCGGCGCCAGCGCTTTTCTCGCCACTGCCGGGCTGGGTGCCAGCCTCAGCGGCTGCTCGGCGCAAACACCGGCCAGCGGCTTCACTGCCCTGCGCCAGAACGACCTGCCGATTGTTCAGGCCCTGATTCCGGTAGTTCTGGCCGGCACCAAGGCGGCGGACAACCGCGAAGCCTTGCTACGCAGGCTGGACAACAAGCTCGCTGCCCTGTCGCCGGCCATGCTCAAGCTGACCCGGCAGCTGTTCGACGTGCTTGCCATGGCGGTCACCCGCGGGCCGTTGACCGGCATCTGGGGCAGTTGGGACAACGCCAGCAGCACGCAAATCGAAGCCTTTCTGCAACGCTGGCAGGACAGCTCGCTGAACCTGCTGCGCATGGGCCACGCCTCGCTGCTGCAACTGCTGCACATGGCCTGGTACGAACTGCCTGAATCCTGGGCCCATTGCGGCTACCCGGGGCCACCCAAGGTCTGATCCCCCCATAACGACAAGAGGCTGAAGATGCCCGTACCCGACCTGTTCCGCGACGGCCTTGGCCGTGGCTGGAAAACCCGTGACGCCTCGCGCCTGGACCAGGACCTGAGCCTGGAAACCGATATCGCCATCATCGGCAGCGGCGCCGGGGGTGCCACCAGTGCCGAGCTGCTCAGCGCCGCCGGTTTCAAGGTGCTGCTGATCGAAGAAGGCCCGCTGAAAACCAGCAGCGACTTCCACATGCTCGAAGACCAGGCCTACGCCAGCCTCTACCAGGAAGGGATCGGCCGTATGAGCAAGGACGGCGCCATCACCATTTTGCAAGGCCGCGCGGTCGGCGGCACGACCCTGATCAACTGGACCTCGAGCTTTCGTACACCCGAGCCCACGCTGGAGCACTGGGCCAGGGAGCATGGCGTCAAGGGCCTGAGCAGCGCCGAACTGGCGCCGTGGTTCGCACGTATGGAGCAACGCCTGGGCATCGAGCCGTGGATCATGCCGCCCAACGCCAACAACGAGGCGCTACGCCGCGGCTGCGAAGCGCTGGGCTACAACTGGAAGGTGATCCCGCGCAACGTGCGCGGCTGCTGGAACCTGGGCTATTGCGGCATGGGTTGCCCGGTCAACGCCAAGCAGTCGATGCTGGTCACCAGCATTCCAGCGACCCTCGAGCACGGCGGCGAGCTGCTTTATCTGGCCCGGGCCGAGCGCCTGGAACACAACGGTGAACAGATCAGCGGTCTGCACTGCGTGGCCATGGACGCGCGCTGCGTCGAGCCGACCGGCCGCAAAATCCGGGTCAAGGCCCGGCATTACATCCTCGCCGGTGGCGGTATCAACAGCCCGGGCCTGCTGCTGCGCTCCGAGGCTCCGGACCCCCACGAGCGCCTGGGCAAACGCACCTTCCTGCACCTGGTCAACTTCAGCGCCGGGCTGTTCAAGGACCAGGTCAACCCGTTCTACGGTGCGCCGCAGTCGATCTATTCCGACCATTTCCAGTGGCGCGACGGCGTCAGCGGGCCAATTGGCTACAAGCTCGAAGTACCGCCCCTGCATCCAGCGCTGGCCAGCACCCTGCTGGGCAGCTTCGGCAAAGAAAACGCCCTGCGCATGGAGCAACTGCCGCATACCCACGTAATGCTCGCCCTGCTGCGCGACGGTTTTCACCCGGACAGCGTCGGTGGCGAGGTGCAACTGCGTGGCGATGGCTCGCCGGTGCTCGACTATCAGGTCTCGCCCTATGCCTGGGATGGCGTGCGCCGGGCTTTCCAGAGCATGGCCGAGATCCAGTTCGCGGCGGGTGCCGAAAGTGTGCTGCCGGTGCACAGCGATGCCCGCCATGTGAAAACCCTGGCCGAAGCCCGGCAAATGATCGACGGGCTGAATCTTGAGCTGTTTCGTACCCGCCTGGGCAGCGCCCATGTCATGGGCGGCTGCGCCATGGGCGAGGACCCACGCCAGGCAGTGTGTGACAGCCTGGGACGGCATCATCAGCTGGCCAACCTGTCGATCCACGACGGTTCACTGTTCCCCACCAGCATCGGTGCCAACCCGCAATTGTCGGTGTATGGCCTGACTGCGCGGCTCAGTGACGCCCTGGCCGAGCGACTGGCAGCCGGCAGATGACAACAAATGGCCTCACTGTCTATAGTGCCTTCAGCGTGCGCGGGCGACTTGGCCGACTGCCATTGCTGCGATACCATCCGACTCCCCAACGCACTCCTGCCAGGACGACGCGATGAACCGAGTGTTGTACCCAGGTACTTTCGACCCTATTACCAAGGGCCATGGCGATCTGGTCGAGCGAGCCTCGCGGCTGTTCGACCAAGTGATCATTGCGGTCGCCGCCAGTCCGAAAAAAAACCCATTGTTCCCGCTGGAACAACGGGTGGAACTGGCTCGTGAGGTCACCAAGCACCTGCCCAATGTCGAAGTCCTCGGCTTCTCCACCCTGCTGGCGCATTTTGCCAAGGAACAGCAGGCCAATGTGTTCCTGCGCGGCCTGCGGGCTGTTTCGGACTTCGAGTACGAGTTCCAGCTGGCGAACATGAACCGCCAGCTGGCCCCCGACGTCGAGAGCCTGTTCCTTACCCCTTCGGAGCGTTATTCGTTCATTTCCTCGACCCTGGTCCGGGAAATCGCGGCGCTGGGCGGCGACATCACCAAATTCGTCCACCCGGTGGTGGCCGAGGCCCTGACCGAACGCTTCAAAAAGTGACATTGGCGATTTGACCACGGCGCCCGCGTGCACTGCGGGCGCTAATGCGGCACAATTATGCCCATTGGTTTTCAAATGCCTGGGTTCTGAGCCCTGGCCGGAGTCCCCATGTCCCTGATCATCACCGACGATTGCATCAATTGCGACGTCTGCGAACCCGAGTGCCCGAACGCTGCGATCTCTCAAGGTGAAGAGATCTACGTGATCGACCCCAACCTGTGCACCCAGTGCGTGGGTCACTACGACGAGCCGCAATGCCAGCAAGTCTGCCCGGTAGACTGCATCCCTCTGGATGAAGCCCATCCGGAGACCGAAGCGCAGCTGATGGAAAAATACCGCCGAATCACCGGCAAGGCCTGATGCCGTTCGTCGCCCGACTCATACCGCTGGTACTGGGCGCCACCCTGGCGCTAGGGGCTGCCTGTGCCCAGGCACAAGGCCCGGGTCGCGCGGCGATTGCCACACCCCATGCCAAAGCCACCGCCGCTGCGCGGGAAATTCTCGAGCAGGGCGGTAACGCCTTTGACGCTGCCATTGCCGTCAGCGCCGCGCTGGCGGTGGTCGAGCCCTATGGCTCCGGCCTTGGTGGCGGCGGATTCTTCCTTCTGCGCGAAGGCGAAACGCCCGCCCGCTATACCTTTATCGACGCTCGCGAGCGCGCGCCAGGCAGAGCCAGCGAAGCCATGTACCTCAAGGACGGCAAGGTCCAACCGGGGTTGTCGATCAATGGCCCGCTGGCGGCAGCGATTCCCGGCTTGCCGGCAGCACTCGCGGATCTCGCTGCCCATTACGGCAAGCTGCCGCTGCAAAGCACCCTGGCTCCTGCCATTCGTCTGGCCAACCAGGGTTTTGCCGTCGACCGCATTTACCGCGACCGCGCGCAGATGCGCTTGAGCGCATTGCGCGACGACCCGGAAAGCGCCCGGCTGTTCCTCATCAATGGTGAAGTACCGGCCCTTGGCGCTCAGATCCGCCAACCGCAACTGGCCATTACCCTTGAGCGCATCGCCAGCCAGGGCCGCGACGGCTTCTATGCCGGCCCTACCGCTCAGGCCATGGTTGAGGGCGTACAAGCTGCGGGGGGTATCTGGAGCCTGGATGACCTGGCCAACTACCGCACCGCCAAACGCGAGCCGCTGCGCTACCAGCTTGCCGGCCAGCGCGAACTGATCAGCGCTCCGCCGCCCTCGGCCGGTGGCGTGGCCCTGGCCCAGAGCCTGGCGATGCTGCAGCGCCTGCCCTGGCAAAGCGCCGAGCCGGTGCAGCGCAGTCATTACGTGCTGGAAGTGTTGCGCCGGGCCTATCGCGACCGCGGTCTGCTCGGCGATCCGGACTACGTCGCCAACCCGCTGCCACAACTGCTCGCACGCAATTACCTGACTTCGCTGGCCGACAGCATCGACGCGCACCAGGCCACGCCCAGCAACAGCCTGCCGCCCGCCCCGGCCTGGCGCGAAGGTGATCACACCACTCACTTTGCACTGATCGATGCCGACGGCAATGCCGTGGCCGCGACACTGTCGGTCAACCTGCCGTTCGGCGCCGCCTTCAGCGCCCCCGGTACCGGTGTGGTGCTGAACAACGAAATGGATGACTTTGCCGCCGACCCGCGTGGCAGCAACAGTTATGGCCTGGCCGGCAGCCAGGCCAACGCCGTGGCCGCCGGTAAACGGCCGCTGTCGAGCATGAGCCCGAGCTTTATCGAGAGCCCGACCCAGTTCGCCGCCTTCGGCACACCGGGCGGCAGCCGCATTCCGAGCATGGTGCTGCTGTCGATGATGGGCTTTCTTGAGGGCAAGCCGGTGGCCGACTGGCCGGCGGTGCCGCGCTATCACCACCAGTACCTGCCGGATGTGGTCGAGCACGAGCCGGGGGCGTTCAGCACCGGGCAGCAGCGTGAACTGCAGGCACGCGGCTACCAGCTCAAGGACCTGGGGCGGACCTACGGCAATCAGCAAGTACTGTACTGGGACAAGGCCGGGCAAACCCTCGAAGCCGCCAGCGACCCCCGCGGCGTGGGCGCCGCGCAGGTGCTCAGCCCGCGCTAAACACCTTCACTTCTGGCAGCGTAGGCAGAAGACGCTGGCGCGCTGGCCGAGCTTGACCTCACGCAGGATACTGCCACACACCTTGCACGGCTCTTCCCCACGCCCGTAGACGAACAGTTCCTGCTGGAAGTAGCCCGGCTGGCCGTCGCCACCGATAAAGTCGCGCAAGGTGGTGCCGCCGCGCTCGATGGCGCAGGCCAGGATGCGTTTGATCTCGATCGCCAGCTTCAGGTAACGCGCCCGGGAAATGCTCCCGGCTTCACGGCGCGGATCGATGCCAGCGGCGAACAGCGCCTCGGTCGCATAGATATTGCCCACCCCGACCACCACCGCGTTGTCCATGATGAACGGCTTGACCGCCATGGAGCGGCCGCGTGACAGCTGGAACAGCCGCTCGCCGTCGAACAGATCGGTCAGGGGTTCCGGGCCGAGCTTGATCAGCAGCTCATGATTGAGCGGATCGAGGCTCCACAGCATCGCCCCAAAGCGCCGCGGGTCGGTGTAGCGCAGGGCCAGGCCCGACTCCAGTTCGATATCCACATGCTCGTGCTTGGCCGCCGGCAGGCCGATCTCGACCAGGCGCAAGTTGCCGGACATGCCCAGATGGCTGATCAGGGTGCCAACCTCGGCATTGAGCAGCAGGTACTTGGCACGCCGCTCGACCTTGACGAAACGCTGCCCGGACAGGCGAATGTCGAGGTCCTCGGGGATCGGCCAGCGCAGGCGCCGGTCGCGCACGATCACCCGGCTGACCCGCTGGCCTTCCAGGTAAGGCGCAATACCGCGCCGGGTGGTTTCGACTTCTGGCAATTCCGGCATGGATCAGTGACCGCCCAGTTCGCGAATGGTCTGCTTGAGGTTCTCGAAGTCATACTCGGACAGGCCGACATAATCGAGCACCAGGTGCCCGACGGTATTCCATTCGTGGTCGACGCTCTGGTTGCCCAGCACCCGGTACGAGGCACAGATGTGCTCGGCCATCTTCAGGATCGCCAGCAGGTTCTTCAACTGGCTGTTGCGCGCCGAGTCATCGCTGAACACCGCCAGGGCGTTGTGATGGTTGGCAATGGCATTGCTCAGGTGCTCGGGCAGGCGCCACGACTTGGCGGTGTAGTACCCGACCACCGCATGGTTGGTGTTGAACACCTGGTTTTCGGTATCGACCACCCGCTGTTCGGCGCCGGCACTGGCGTAGGCATCCTCGAGCACGCTCATGTACTCGGGGAAGCGCTTGAGCATCAGCGGCACGCCGCAATCGTGGAACAGGCCCAGGGCATAGGCTTCGTCCACCGCCTGGGAGCCGATGCGCTTGGCCAGGGTCAGGCAGGTCATGGCCACGTCCTGGGCGGTGTCCCAGAAACGGTTGAGGGTGACGATGGTGTCGTCGCTCATCTCGCCCTTGATCGACTGCGCATTGATCAGGTTGATGATCGAGCGGCTGCCGAGCAGATTCACCGCACGCTGGATCGAGGCGATCTTGTTGCTCAGGCCGTAGTACGGCGAGTTGACCAGCTTGAGCAATGCCCCGGACAAGCCCGGGTCCTGGGAGATCAGCTTGGCGATCACCTCCAGGTCGGGGTCGGGCATGTATTGTTCGAACTGCAGGTCAACCATGATCTGCGGCTGCGGCGGCACGCTGATGCCTTGCAGGGCGTTCTGGATCTGTTCGGCGGAGAGTTCCTGGGACATAAGTACACACTCGGGGCTGAGCGGCGATTCTAACCCGATCGTACTGGCCAGGGGTGAAGCTAAAGGCCATCGCTCTGTTGCAATTTGTCGCTATTCCCCATCGACACGGCAGGCATCGCGCTATAATCCCGCTCTTTTTTCCCGGAGCGACGTCATGTCCCTGCCCAGCCTTCGTCTCAAAGCCAATGCCGACCGCCGCCTGCGCGCTGGCCACCTGTGGGTCTACAGCAACGAAATCGACGTCGCCGCGACCCCGCTGCATGGCTTCAAGGCCGGTGACCAGGCGATCCTCGAAACCGCCGGCGGCAAGGCTTTGGGCATCGTTGCCATGAGCCCGAACAACCTGATCTGCGCCCGCCTGCTGTCGCGTGACGCCAAGCTGGCCCTGGACAAGTCGCTGCTGGTGCACCGCATCAACGTTGCCCTGTCGCTGCGTGAGCGCCTGTTCGACAAGCCGTTCTACCGCCTGGTGTATGGCGATTCCGACCTGCTGCCGGGCCTGGTGGTCGATCGTTTCGGCGACATCCTGGTGGTCCAGCTCGCTTCGGCGACCATGGAGCAACACAAGGATGACGTCGTAGCCGCCCTGGTTCAGGTGCTCAAGCCGACCGGCATCCTGTTCAAGAACGACTCGGCCGCGCGCGATGCCGAAGGCCTGGGCCGTTACGTCGAAACCGTGTTCGGCCTGGTACCGGAGTGGGTGGCCCTGGAAGAGAACGGCGTGAAGTTCGAAGCGCCGGTCATGGAAGGCCAGAAGACCGGCTGGTTCTACGACCACCGCATGAACCGCGCGCGTCTGGCGCCGTACGTCAAAGGCAAGCGCGTGCTCGACCTGTTCAGCTACATCGGTGGCTGGGGCGTACAGGCCGGTGCCTTTGGCGCCAGCGAAGTGTTCTGCGTCGATGCCTCGGGCTTTGCCCTGGACGGCGTCGAGCGTAACGCCGGGCTCAACGGCATTGCCGAGAAGCTGACCTGCATCGAAGGCGACGTGTTCGAAGCGCTGAAAGAGCTCAAGGCCTCCGAAGAGCGTTTCGACGTGATCGTGGCCGACCCGCCCGCCTTCATCAAGCGCAAGAAAGACCTGAAAAACGGCGAGGGCGCCTACCGCCGCCTGAACGAACAAGCCATGCGCCTGCTGACCAAGGACGGCATCCTGGTCAGTGCATCCTGCTCGATGCACCTGCCGGAAGACGACCTGCAGAACATCCTGCTGACCAGCGCCCGCCACCTGGACCGCAACATCCAGCTGCTCGAACGCGGCGGCCAGGGCCCGGATCACCCGGTCCACCCGGCGATCCCGGAAACCCGCTACATCAAGAGCATCACCTGCCGCCTGCTGCCGAACAGCTAAGGCGTGGTGCAATAAAAAATCCCGGCCAGGTGCCGGGATTTTTTTGCCTGCAATACGCTAGCGGTTGGGCTGCCAGGTCAAATCGATACCATCGAGGGTCAGCGTCTTGTAACGTGGCATCACCGGTTTCATCTGCCCACTGCGGATCAACTGAACCAGTCGCTCGGTGTTATCGCGAATACTGTGCAGGCTACCGACTTCGCGCCACTCCCCCTTGCCCTCGCGGGCAAACAGGAAAACGCTGGATGCGTAGGTGTGCCGCGGGATCATCAACACTTCGTTGCGTCCGTCGCCATCCATGTCCACCCCCCACAGGAAACAACCCTTGCCGCCGCATTGGCTCAGGGCCATGACCATCGTGGCGAACTCCTCGCTGCCAGGTTGCTCAGGCCCCAGCCATTCAAGGTTCGGGGCGTGACTGTCGTCGGCGTACAGCGGGTGGGCTTCATCCATGATCCACTGCAGCTTTTTCCGTCCTTCGGCGTCGAACAGTTCGTCAGTCTTGAGCCGCGCTTCCAGCGCCTTGAACGCCTCACGTCCCGGCTTGCCCAGGCGGTGGTACAAAGTTCTGGCATCGAATTCCTGGATCGCGGTACGCCCGCTAAGCAGACGCTCGACCTGGTTGTTTGCACTGAGCTGCAAAGGGTTCAGCAGCGGCGTATAGAACAGCACCACGAGCACCGCGCTGAGCAGGGCAATCCACGGGTTGCTGACCCGCAGGCTGTGCAACCAGCCCTGGCGCGAGGCGAACACTGCCCAGAGTGCGGCCAGGCTGTGAACCTGCATCACACCGATCAGCAACAGGGCGAGGATGCGCTCAGGCGTAAGGCCATACTGATTTACCCGCAACCAGCTTGAATAGCCCGCCAGCGCCACCAGTACCGGCAAGCACAGCAAGCAGGCCTCGACCAGGCGCTTGAGCACGCTCGGATAGGGATTGGCCTGATGGCCATCCTGGAACACGCCGTTGACCAAAAACAGGTTGATGACCACCAGCAACAACAAGATGGTGGTCGAGTAGCCGGTA
Source organism: Pseudomonas wadenswilerensis (assembly GCF_900497695.1). Classification (GTDB taxonomy): domain Bacteria; phylum Pseudomonadota; class Gammaproteobacteria; order Pseudomonadales; family Pseudomonadaceae; genus Aquipseudomonas; species Aquipseudomonas wadenswilerensis. Next base: position 452,286 of record NZ_UIDD01000012.1, read on the forward strand.
TTCCAGATCGGTTGCAACCCGGTAAACGGCAGCATCAGGCTGAACAGTACGGCGATCAGTGCGCTCAGTGGCAGCAACACACGACACAGGGTCAGTAGCACGCCGCGCAGCAGGCCGATGACTTTTTCGTTCTCCAGGCCCATGCGCATCCCCAGGGAGAACACTACCGCCAGGCCGATGCGCACTACTGGCGCCGAGGTCAGCACGTCTTCGACCTGGGGGATGCCGAGCATCAGGAACAGGCGTCCGCACAACCACAGCAGCAGCCAGAACAACAGGGTGAACAGCAGTGCCAGGAGGACGATGAAGATGTTGTTCCAGGCATGCCGGAACAGGTCTTCATAGCGCAGCCGCAGGCCTTCGCGGGTCGGCCAGCTGAGGATGAAGGCGGTGCCGATGTAGGTGACGGCAACCGCAGCCACCCATGAGCTCTGCCAGACCCAGCCCAGGGTGTCCTGACTGAAGGTCCAGCTGCTGATAAAGCCGATCAGCAGCGTCAGGCCCAGTACCAGCCAGCCCGTACCGCGATGCAGCACTGCACTGCCAAGCAGTTGCAGGTTGACCCCGGCCACCAGCACGGCGGCGCACAGGCCGAATGGCAGCCCGGCGATATCGATTTGGACGTGCCTGGCGTAGAGGAACACCAGGCCCTGAATCAGGCCGATGGCCAGGTAGAACAGTAAAGATCGACTTATCGCAGGCATTGCAAATCCTTTTGGCCAGTGGGGTGCGAAGGGCGCAAGTCTACCGAAAGCCAGCACCTGATCGTGTGGCTTGCGGACAATTTTTGCAGTAACGGCCGGGCTGGCTTGCCGGTAGGGTGCTAGATCAGATATCGAGTACCTGCGAAGCAATGCCGAAGTAAACCAGCACACCGGCAGCATCAGCGATTGAGGTTACCAACGGACCGCTGGCGGTCGCAGGATCCAGCTTCAGCTGACTGAGGAGGAACGGCAGGCTCATGCCAATCAAGCTGCCCAGCAAGACGATAATCAGCATGCTGCTTGCCACGATCAATGCGATATCCGGGCCACCTCGCAGTACGCCGAGCGTGGCCACCGCCGCCGCCATGGTTGCTCCCAAGGCCAAAGCCACCCCGCACTCTCGGCCAAGCAGGCTTAACCAGTCGCGCATCACCACTTCGCCGGTGGCCAGAGCCCGGACCATCAGGGTCGCCGACTGAGCTCCGGCGTTACCCCCGCTGTCGACCAGCAACGGCAAAAAAAACACCAGGGCAATGTGCGCGGCAATGGTGTCCTCAAAGGCTGCGATTCCCGCCCCGGAGAACAGATTGCCAAACACCAGCAGTACCAGCCAGAACACTCGCTTGCGGTAGAGCAAGCCGACAGTTGCCGATTTCAGGTTACCGATATGAGTGCCTATCGAGGCACCTTTATGAAAGTCTTCGGTGGCTTCGTCCACCATTACATCCAGAGCCGCGTCACAGGTCACGATACCCACAAGATGCCCGCGTGGGTCGAGCACCGGCAGGGCCAGCAGGTCGTACTCGCGGATCAGCCGGGCCACCTGCTCCTGCGGAGTATCGGTGTTCACGCTCAGCACCGGTTGAACCATCAGCCGTTCGATCGGGCGGTCAGGGGCAGCCAGGATCAACTCGCGCAACGAGAGCGTGCCGAGCAGGTTGCCCTGTTCGTCGAGGACGTAGGACTGGTAGATGGTTTCGGCATCGGCCGCTTCGCGGCGCAACATGTCGATGGCCTGGGTAGCCGTGAGCCCGCTGACAATGCAGGAGTATTCGCTGCTCATCAGCGCCCCGGCGCTGCCCTCAGGGTAGAAACCGGGCTGCAGCAAGCCGTCCCGACGCGCCTGAGCCTGCTGGCGCGGTTGCGACAGCGTGTTTACATCGTCAATGCAGTGCATATCTTTCTCCAGGCACCTTCGCGGGAGCCCGGGAGCTTTGCCCTTGCATCAGGCTCAGCCCAGTAGCAGCCCCAGCGCCGATGCGCTCAGTGCCAGATTGTAAGTTCGCGTTGAACCGAAACTGGGAAGGTCCATTAAGGGTGTCGTCTCGTGAGCCGCACATGCGGCGCGCGGATAATAGCCAGCTCATTCAGGCTGCAATAGCCGTAAAAGTGCGTTTCAGAAGGGTCCTACGAATGGGTGGGATAGCGTGAAGCTGCTCAAAGCGTGATCCCAGCATCACCAACCATCTATTGCGCCATTCCCTCAAAGCCGCAGCGGTGTAGAATCGGACTATTCATCGCCAGTCATCCCCGGCGGGTTTATGAGCTCTGGCCGAGCGCACGGCGATCCCGCGGCGATCTCGGCTTCATCCGTACCAGCGGCCACCTGCCTTCGGTGCAAAGGACAAGAGAAGCTCACTCCCCTTTTTGTTACCTGATTAGCCGCCAGGAGTGCTTCATGCCTGATTACCGCTCGAAAACGTCCACCCACGGCCGCAATATGGCCGGCGCCCGCGCCCTCTGGCGTGCCACCGGGATGAAGGACGAAGACTTCAAGAAACCGATCATCGCCATCGCCAACTCGTTCACCCAGTTCGTCCCGGGCCACGTGCACCTGAAGGACCTGGGCCAGCTGGTCGCCCGCGAGATCGAACGCGCCGGTGGCGTGGCCAAGGAATTCAACACCATCGCGGTCGACGACGGCATCGCCATGGGCCATGACGGCATGCTCTATTCGCTGCCTAGCCGCGAGATCATTGCCGACTCGGTCGAGTACATGGTCAACGCCCACTGCGCCGACGCCATCGTCTGCATCTCCAACTGCGACAAGATCACCCCCGGCATGCTGATGGCCGCGCTGCGCCTGAACATCCCGGTGATCTTTGTCTCCGGCGGGCCGATGGAAGCCGGCAAGACCAAACTGGCCAGTCACGGCCTGGACCTGGTCGACGCCATGGTCATTGCCGCCGACTCCACCGCCAGCGACGAAAAAGTCGCCGAGTACGAGCGCAGCGCCTGCCCGACCTGCGGTTCGTGTTCCGGCATGTTCACCGCCAACTCGATGAACTGCCTGACCGAAGCCCTGGGCCTGGCCCTGCCGGGCAACGGTTCGACCCTGGCCACCCACAGCGATCGCGAACAGCTGTTCCTGCAGGCTGGCCGTACCATCGTCGAGCTGTGCAAGCGCTACTACGGCGACAACGACCAGAGCGTGCTGCCGCGTAACATCGCCAACTTCAAGGCGTTCGAGAACGCCATGATGCTGGACATCGCCATGGGTGGTTCGACCAACACCATCCTGCACCTGCTGGCCGCCGCCCAGGAAGCCGAGATCGCTTTCGATCTGCGCGACATCGATCGCCTGTCGCGCAAAGTGCCGCAACTGTGCAAGGTGGCGCCGAACATCCAGAAGTACCACATGGAAGACGTCCACCGCGCCGGTGGCATCTTCAGCATCCTTGGGTCGCTGGCCCGTGGCGGTCTGCTGCACACCGACCTGCCGACCGTGCACAGCCCGAGCATGGAAGAAGCCATCGCCAAGTGGGACATCACCCAGACCAGCGACGAAGCGGTTCACCATTTCTTCAAGGCGGGCCCGGCCGGTATCCCGACCCAGACCGCGTTCAGCCAGTCGACCCGTTGGCCGAGCCTGGATGACGACCGCGAAAACGGCTGCATCCGCAGCGTCGAGCACGCCTATTCGCAAGAAGGCGGCCTGGCCGTGCTGTACGGCAACATCGCCCTGGACGGCTGCGTGGTGAAAACCGCCGGCGTCGACGAGTCGATCCACGTCTTCGAAGGCAACGCGAAGATCTTCGAAAGCCAGGACAGCGCCGTACGCGGCATCCTTGCTGAAGAAGTGAAGGCAGGCGACATCGTCATCATCCGCTACGAAGGCCCGAAGGGCGGCCCGGGCATGCAAGAGATGCTCTACCCGACTTCGTACCTCAAGTCCAAAGGCCTGGGCAAAGCCTGTGCACTGCTCACCGACGGCCGTTTCTCTGGCGGTACTTCGGGTCTGTCGATTGGCCACGCTTCGCCAGAAGCCGCAGCCGGCGGCGCGATTGGCCTGGTGCAGGACGGCGACAAGGTGTTGATCGACATCCCCAACCGCTCGATCAACCTGCTGGTCAGCGATGAAGAGCTGGCCGCGCGCCGAGTGGAACAGGACAAGAAAGGCTGGAAACCGGTCGAAGCGCGGCCACGCAAAGTGACCACTGCGCTGAAGGCTTATGCCCTGCTGGCGACCAGCGCCGACAAGGGCGCGGTCCGCAACAAGGCGCTGCTCGACGGGCTGTAAGTCGTTCTGGCGGTGCAAAAACCGACGCCTTGTGCGCCGGTTTTTTTATGCCTGTGGTTTACGCGGTGCGACCTATCGCCGGCAAGCCGGCTCCCACAGTGGCTGTGTACACCGGGCCACTGTGGGAGCTGGCTTGCCAGCGATGGGCTGCAAGGCAGCCCCACTCAATACTTGGCCCGCACGCTAAAGGTCAGGTTGCGCGGCTCGCCATAGAAGTTCGACCCCCACGAACTGTCCACCCGCTCATAGTAAGTACGATCAAACAGGTTGTTGGCCGTCAGCGTCGCCGACAGGTTCTGGTTGAACTTGTACCCCACCTGGGCCGTGGCGATGCTGTAGCCGCCCTGGACGAAGTCCACGTCACGTTTGTAGTAGGTGGCACTCACTGCCCGCACCCCGCCACCGACGCTGAAGTCCTTCAGCGGGCCATCGGCAAATTCGTAGCGCGTCCACAGGTTGAAGTTGTGCTTGGGGGTGATGGTGGTGCCCTGGTTGGTGTCTTCGCCACTCAGCGACTTGAGCATGGTGAAGGCGTAGCCGGTGCTGATGCTCCAGTTGTCGGTGAGGTTGCCGCTCAGTTCGGTTTCCCAACCCTGGCTGCGAATCTTGCCTTGCGGCTCGTAGTACTGGTTGTTGGCCACCAGCTCGGCGCGGTTCTCGTCGTAGATGCGAAACAGCGCCACGCTGCCATTCAAACGGCCATCGTAAAACTCACGCTTGAGGCCGATTTCGTACTGTTTGCCTTTGCGTGGGGCGATGGTCTGGCCACCGGCATTCACATCGGTCTGCGGCTTGAACACACTGGTGTAGCTGGCATAGGCCGACAGCTCCGGCGTCAGCTTGGCCACCAGCGCCCCGTAGGGGATGACCTTGCGGTTGATGCTGGTCTCGGTGCTGTTGAAGTTGTTGAAGAAGGCGTTGGCGTTGTGCGCATCGCTTTCGAACCAGGTCACCCGGCTGCCGAGGATCACGTCCAGCCAGTCGGTGGCGCTGATCTTGGTGCGGGCGTAGAGGCCGTACTGGTGCGATTTCGACCAGTTGCCGTTGTCCATTTCGTACTTCTGCTTGGGGATATTGATGCTGCCCGGGTCGAACACGTTGGTGTCGAAGTATTCACCGCCGCCGTAGGTGAAATCCTTGTCCAGGTGCTGGTACTCGGCGCCCACGGTCAGCTCGTGGGTACGGCCGAACGCTTCCACCGGAACGGTCACGAAGCTGTCCAGGCCCAGGGTCTTGATGTGGGTGTAGTAGGAGTAGGCCACGGCCGAGCTGGCGCCGGTGGCCGGGTCTACCGCGCCGTCGCTCCAGGTGAAGTTGCGGGTCGGGGTTTCGGCATCGCGGTAGGTCAACGAGGTCTTGAACTGGCCGCCGTTCTCCAGCGCGTGATCGACTTCGAAGAAGCTCTCCCAGACGTGCTCGTCCAGTTCATTCCACTTGGCATCGACGAAGGTCGAGCGCTTGACGTCCAGCAGCTTGCCGTTGGCGTAAGCCGGCAGGCCGAACGCCGGGGTGGAGTGGTTTTTCTGATAGGCGCCGCCCAGGGATAGCGTAGTGTCCGGGGTCACGTCGTATTCCAACCGGCCATAAACCATTGGCCGCTCGTTCTGGGCGTAATCGACGAAGGACTTGTTGTCCTCATAAGCGGTAACGAAGCGCCCGCGCAGGCTGCCGTCGCTGTTGAGCGGGCCGGTGATGTCCACGGTCGAGTGGTAGCGATCATAAGAGCCTGCCGACAGCTCGCCACTCAGGGCGAACTGCCCGAGGGCGCGCTTGCGCACCAGGTTGATGGTACCACCAGGCTCGCCGGCGCCCTGATACAGGCCGGAAGGCCCGCGCAACACTTCGACGCGGTCGAACATCGCCAGGTCGAAGCTGGTCATCAGGTCGCCCTGGCCAGTCATTTGCGAGACGCCATCGACCTGCACCTGATCGACCAGAAAACCGCGCATATACACGTCATTAAGGCTGGAGCCGGAGTTGTAGCTCTTGATCGTCGCCCCGGTGACCTGGCGCATGGCGTCCTGCAGGCTGTTCATGTTCTGGTCGTCCATGCGCTGACGGGTGACGACCGATACCGACTGCGGAATGTCCTTGAGCTTTTGCTCCCCCTTGCCGATGGTCAGCGCACCTGTGGTGTAGGACTGGCTGCCTTCGGTAGTGGCGCCCAGCACCTTGCCGCCGACCATGGTCGCGCCCAACTGCAACGCGGCGTCATCGCCCTGGCGTCTTTCCAGGGTTACGCTGTCGCGATCGATGTAGGTTGCGCTCAGGCCAGTGCCGGCCAGCAGCCGGGCCAGTGCCTGGTCCTGTGGATAACTGCCGCTCAAGCCCGGGGAGCGCAGGCCTTGAGTGACCTCGGCGCCGACCAGCACTTGCACCCGGGTTACCGCACTGAAGGCCGCCAGCGCCGCATCCAGCGATTGCGCCGGGATCTCAAAGCGATAGACCTGCGCTTGCGCGGCAGGCGCAGCCAGGGTCGGCAGTGCCAGTGTGCCGCAGCCCAGGGCAATGGCCAGGCTCAGCAGGGTCGGCACGCCGGGCAGGCGCCGGGTGGCGGTGGTGTGTTCCATCAGTGATGCTCCCCAGAATCGTCGAAGTCGTTAAGTGGCGCCGCACTGTCTGAGAGTGCTTATTATTTGCGCCTACGAGATCAAGGACGTCAGCTGCTGGGGAAACCCTGAAACTTTCGTAAGAATTTTTTCAGCCCTCACGCAATACGCGCAGGTACGAGGTGTAGTGCTCGGCGCGCAGGCCCAGGGTGTGGGTCAAGGCCTTGAGCACGGCCTCGGGCTTGTCGATCTCGAACACCCCCGAGACCTTGCGCTGGCGCAGGCTCTCGCCCAGCACCAGGGTCTGCCCCGGCCAGTAACGGTTGAGGGCATCGACCACTTCGACCAGCGGCTGCTCGCGGAATACCAGCTGGCGTTGGCGCCAGGCGAACTCGGCGGCCACATCGAAAGCATGCTCGGAACTCAGTTGAGCGCCGCGATACTCAACTGCGCGACCGGGTTCGAGCAGCACTGTCCGGTGATTGTCGGCGCTGACCTGGACCTTGCCCTGAGCTACCCGCACGCGCGTCTGGTCACCCTGCCGGGCCACGCTGAAGCGCGTGCCTACGACCTTGACCCAGCCATCGCCCGAGCGAATCACGAACGGCCGCGCCGGGTCATGACTGACATCGAACCAGGCCTCGCCACGCAACAGCCGCACCCGCCGCTCGCCAACAGCCAACTCGACCTGCAGCGCCGTGTCAGTGTTGAGCTGAAGTTGCGAACCGTCCGCCAGGGCAATGTTGCGCGACTCTCCGGTGCTGGTGGCAAAGTCGGCGCGCCAGCGGTCCGGCCAGGGGCTGTACGCCAGCAAACCGACCATCAACAACACTGCTGCAGCACTGGCCCAGACCTGCAACCGCGGCCGGCGCCAGCGCGCACGCTGGGCGTCGCGTATCTGCCGCGCCGGCTCACGTAACGCACCCAGCAGGCCAAGCACTTCGTCCCAGGCCTGGACCTGTGCCGGGCCCCGGGCCAGCCAGGCAGTGAAGGCCTCGCGCTCAGCGAGCGTGACGTCTTCGGCCTGCAGGCGGTAGTACCAGCCACTGGCTTCGGCGAACAGGTCGTCGGCATCCGTGGCGTGTGGGTCGGTCATCGGGGTATCCGTCGCTGCAATTGGCCGGCTCATGGGCACGACCTCGGCGTGCCGCTGAGCAAGCGCGCCTTGATAAAGGCCCGGCAGTCGATCAGCGCACGGCGCAATTGGTATTCGACACTACGCGGGGAAATCTGCAGCCGCTGGCCAATTTCCCGGTAGGAACATTCGTCGACATGATAAAGCAGGAAGATATGCCGGGTCGCCTCGGGCAGGGCCTGGATGGCCTCGTGCATCAGCGCTTGCTCCTGCAGCGCAGACAATTGCTCGTCGGCCCCAGGCGTTTCGCAGGCCAGCTCCTCGCTGGGTTCACCGCCGTCCAGGCGCTCGCGGCGAATGGCTTGGCGCTGATGGTCACGTACCAGGTTGCTGGCAATGGTGAAGAGAAAGGCCGGCAGGTTGTCGATCTTCTTGTCGGCAGGCAGCCGCGCCAGGCGCAGGAACGATTCCTGCGTCAGGTCGGCTGCCACCTGCGAATTGCCCGTGCGGCGCGCAACAAAGGCTTCCAGCGCTTTCTTGTGCTCGGCGAACAAGCGGGCAATCTGCGTATTCCACGAAGACACGGTACTTCCTGGCGGTGGACCTCAAGGTGAGCGCACGCTAGCAGAAGATGAGATGAATTCGCAATTGATATCTATTTTGCTTACTGAATCTGCTCCGGCGTAACGATCACCCAGTTCTTATCGGCCGTCACCGGCAACCCCTCTTTGGCCTGCGCCGCTGCATGCTTGGCGATCATGCCGTTGATCTGGTCCATGTACTTGGCCTTGCGATTTATCCACAGGTGGATGCCGCCCTTGGCCACGTCGACGCTATGGAACTGCATGTAGCCATCACTGGTTGGGGTATCGCCACCGACCAGCACAGGCTTTTTCCATTCATCGATATAGGTGAGGATCGCGGCTTGCTTGCCGGCCATCCAGGTCGCCGGGGTCCACAGGTACGGGGTCAGTTCCAGGCCCATGTTGGCTTGCGGGTCGTAGCTGCCGGCACTGATCTGCTTGCGCGCGGTGGTCAGGGCGCCGCTGCTGCGGTCCTTGAGCAGCAGGCTGACGCCGATCACGTTCTGCGGTTTGACGTTGTAGCCGTACTTGGGATCGGCGGCGACCATGCGCACCAGCTCTTCGGAGGCGGCGCTGATCACGTAGACCTCGATGCCGTTCGCCATCAGCTTGTTGAACAGCTCGGCTTGGCCTGCGAACACTTTCGGCGGCTGCACGTCGATGCGCTTGACCTGATCACCCTCGTAGTAAGTGCTCGGCACCGGCTTGCCCGAGGCCATCAGCTCGTCGACATAGCCCTTGAGCTCCTTGAGGGTGAAGCCAGCAAACACCTGGGCGACCCAGGGATAACAGACCATGTCGTCGATTTCGCAGAGCCGGTAGTAGTAACTGAACAGGCTCTCCTTGTGCTCGGCGGTGTCTTTGAAGGGGATGAGCTTGAGCGACGGATCGAGCTTGTCGCGGCTGAGCAGGCCCTTGTTCTCCATGAACGGCAGCAACGATTCCTCGAGGTCGAAGCGGTAGCTGGTGTTGTCCATGTCGAAAACCGCGTAGTTACCCTGGTTGGCATTGGCGGCAATCATTGTGTCCAGTTGTTTGGCAGCCTCGGCCGGCCAGTGCTTGAGTTCAGTGGCCCAGCTGTGCCCGGCCAGCAACAGGGCCAGGCCGGCGGCGAGGATTTTCGGAGCAGACGTCATGTGCATTTCTCCAGAAAAGTGGCCCGCCCACGCTAGCAAAGCCTGTAATGCACACCGACCCGACAGCGACACCGGCACGCCCCTGAGCGGCCACAAGCATTCTGTTTGCGACGCGGCGTTATTCCAAAAACGACTATCGAAATTCCATTTCGATATAAATTCGTTCGTTTTCATGCTGTTAGCATTTCTGTTCGCAATCGCACACAGAGGCGATGCCCCGCCTTTTTTCCTGGAGCTTCAATGAATCTGCCGTTGTCTCTCAATCTGCTGGCGTTCCTGGCCTTGCTGCTAGGCCTGGCGCAAACCCGTCATGGCAACTGGAGCCTGGCCAAGAAGGTCCTGGTCGGCCTGGTCCTCGGCGTGTTGTTCGGCGCTGCCCTGCATGCCATTTATGGCGCCGGCAACCCGATCCTCAAGGCCACCATCAGCTGGCTCGACCTGGTCGGCAACGGTTATGTGCAGTTGCTGCAGATGATCGTCATGCCGCTGATCTTCGCCTCGATCCTCAGCGCCGTGGCACGCCTGCACAACGCTTCGTCGCTGGGCAAGATCAGCTTCCTGACCATCGGCACCCTGCTGTTCACCACGGCCATCGCCGCGCTGATCGGCATCGTGCTGACCAACCTGTTCGGCCTGACCGCCGAAGGCCTGGTGGCCGGCACCGCCGAAACCGCACGCATGGCGGCGATCCAGAGCGATTACGTGGGCAAGGTCACCGACCTGAACATCCCGCAGCTGCTGCTGTCGTTCATCCCCAGCAACCCGGTAGGCGACCTGGCCCGGGCCAAGCCGACCTCGATCATCAGCGTGGTGATCTTTGCCGTGTTCCTCGGCATGGCCGCCCTGCAACTGCTCAAGGATGACGCCGAAAAGGGCAACCGCGCCCTGGCCGCCATCGACACCCTGCAAGCCTGGGTGATGCGCCTGGTGCGCCTGGTGATGAAGCTCACCCCGTACGGCGTGCTGGCGTTGATGACCAAGGTGGTGGCCAGCTCGAACCTGGACGACATCCTCAAGCTCGGCAGCTTCGTGGTGGTCTCGTACATCGGCCTGGGCCTGATGTTCGTGGTGCACGGCGTGCTGCTGGCACTGAGCGGCGTGAACCCGCTGCGCTTCTTCCGCAAGGTCTGGCCGGTACTGACCTTCGCCTTCACCAGCCGCTCCAGCGCCGCGAGCATCCCGCTGAGCATCGAGGCGCAAACCCTGCGCCTGGGTATTCCGCAGTCGATCGCAAGCTTCGCGGCATCGTTCGGAGCGACCATCGGCCAGAACGGCTGCGCCGGTTTGTACCCGGCGATGTTGGCAGTGATGGTGGCGCCAGCGGTGGGCATCGATCCATTTGACCCGCTGTGGATTGCCACCCTGGTGGCGATCGTCACCTTGAGTTCGGCGGGTGTCGCGGGCGTGGGTGGTGGTGCGACCTTCGCGGCACTGATCGTGCTGCCAGCCATGGGCTTGCCGGTCGAGCTGGTGGCCTTGCTGATCTCGGTCGAGCCATTGATCGACATGGGCCGTACGGCGTTGAACGTGAACGGTTCGATGACTGCCGGGGCGATTACCAGCCAGATGCTCAAGCAGACCGACAAGTCGCTGCTGGATGCGCAGGAGCATGCGCAGCTGACGCACTCCTGAGTCCTGCGTCGCCCTGAAGGGCCTCATCGCCGGCAACGCCGGCTCCCACAGTTAGTGCATATGCCAGACACTGTGGGAGCCGGCGTTGCCGGCGATGCTTTTCAGGCCTTTTCCCAGACCTCGAAGTGATACGCCGGCTTGTCGCCGTCAGCCGCATTCGGCTGGCTCGACGCCAACGTCCACTGCGCCTGATCAAACTGCGGAAACCACGCATCCCCTTCCGGGCTCAGCTCTACCCGCGTCAGGTACAGCCGATCCGCCAGGCCGCGCTCGATTGCCTGGGTGTACAACTGCGCGCCGCCGATCAGCATCAGCTCATCGACGCCCTGCTCCAGCGCCCATTGCTCGGCACGCACCATGGCTTCATCGAGCGAGGCGAACACCTCGGCGCCTTCGAGCTGCAGACCCGACTGGCGGCTGACCACCAGGTTCAAGCGCCCCGGCAGCGGGCGGCCAAGCGAATCCCAGGTCTTGCGGCCCATGATGATCGGCTTGCCCAGGGTGGTGGCCTTGAAATACTTGAAATCCCCCGGCAGGTGCCAGGGCATGCTGTTGTCGATGCCGATCACGCGGTTCTCGGCGAGGGCCGCGATCAGGCTGAGGGGGAGTGATGTTTTCATGCCGGCGAGGATAGCAAAGCCCGATCTTCGATGCCTGGGTTATGCTTTGGGCTGACTTGATCAATGGAAGACCGCGTGACTGCACTGACTGACCTGGACAAACGCTGGCTCACCGAAGCCGTGCGCCTGCGCGAAGAACATGCAGGCCCCTTGGAAGACCAGGAAGCCAACCGCCGCGCCCGCCAATCGGGCGGCGATCTGCCGGCGCGCATCGAAAGCCGCGCCCTGTGGCTGGCCGAACGCGACGGCATGCGCAGCGCCCTGCAGCACTGGAAACAAGGCGCACGCCTGGCACTGGCGGCCCTGGTGGTACTGGCCGTGCTCAGCGGCGCCGGCCTGGCCCTGGCGGCCCTGGGCGACAGCCAGCGCCCGGTAAACGTGTTCTGGGCCCTGGGCAGCCTGCTCGGGCTCAACTTGCTGCTGTTGCTGAGCTGGCTGCTGGGGTTTTTCCTGGCCGGCGAACAGGGTGCCAGCCTTGGCCGTCTGTGGCTGTGGCTCAGCGAGAAATTCGCCCGCGATGCCCAGGCCGCGCACCTGGCTCCCGCTCTGCTGGTGATGCTGCAACGGCAAAAACTCAACCGCTGGCTGCTCGGCCTGCTGGTGCACAGCCTGTGGCTGGTGGCCCTGGGCACGGCGCTGGTGATGCTGTTGGTCCTGCTGGCGACCCGGCGTTATGGCTTTGTCTGGGAAACCACCATTCTTGGCGCCGACACCTTCGTGGCCTTGACCCAGGCCCTGGGTGCCCTGCCGGCGTTGCTCGGCTTCAGTGTGCCGGACGTGGCCATGATCCGCGCCAGCGGCGACACTCAACCGGCACTGGAACTGGCCCGCCAGGCCTGGGCCGGCTGGTTGCTCGGGGTACTGCTGGTGTATGGCATCGTCCCGCGCCTGCTGCTTGCCGCCTTGTGCCTGTGGCGCTGGCGCAGTGGCCGGGCGCGCTTGCAACTGGACCTCAACCTGCCCGGCTACAGTCAATTGCGTGATGCCCTGATGCCCAGCAGCGAACGCCTGGGCGTCAACGATGCCGCGCCTGATGCCCTGCCGCAGATTGTCCGTGGCGTCGGCGAAGAACACAGCAATGGCGCCCTGCTGGTCGGCCTGGAACTGGACGACAAACGCCCATGGCCACCCGCCCTGCCAGCAGCGGTAAGCAACGCCGGCATCCTCGACAGCCGCGAGTCGCGCAACAAGCTGCTCGAACAGCTCAGCCGCTTTCCTCCGGCGCGCCTGGCGATTGCCTGCGACCCGCGCCGCTCGCCCGACCGCGGCAGCCTGGCGCTGCTCGCCGAGCTGGCGCGTAATGCCGGGGCCACGCGCATCTGGCTGCTGCAGGCGATGCCCGGCCAGGCGCTGGACGCTGACCGCCTGGGCGACTGGCACCAGGCCCTGGAGCAACTCGGCTTGAACTATGCCGACACCGCCCCGCTGAACTGGCTGGAGCATGGCCATGACTAAGCCGCTGAAACTGGCCGTGGTCGGCCACACCAACGTCGGCAAGACCTCGCTGTTGCGTACGCTGACCCGCGATGTCGGCTTCGGCGAAGTCTCCCATCGCCCGAGCACCACCCGTCATGTCGAAGGCGCACGCCTGTCGGTAGACGGCGAGCCGCTGCTGGAGCTCTACGATACGCCGGGGCTGGAAGATGCCATCGCCCTGCTCGATTACCTTGAACGCCTGGAGCGTCCGGGCGAGCGCCTCGACGGCCCGGCGCGGCTGGAGCGCTTTCTGCAGGGCAGCGAAGCACGCCAGCGTTTTGAACAAGAGGCCAAGGTGCTGCGCCAGTTGCTGGCCAGCGATGCCGGTCTGTATGTGATTGATGCCCGCGAGCCGGTGCTGGCCAAATACCGCGACGAGCTGGAAGTGCTGGCCGGGTGCGGCAAGCCGCTGTTGCCGGTGCTCAATTTCGTCGCCAGCAGCGACCATCGTGAAGCTGATTGGCGCGAAGCCCTGGCGCGTCTGGGTCTGCATGCGCTGGTGCGCTTCGACAGCGTCGCCCCGCCGGAAGACGGCGAGCGCCGCCTATACGAAAGCCTGGCCTTGATGCTGGAGCACTCCCGCAGCGCACTGCAACGCCTGATCGACGATCAGCAGGCCCAGCGCCAGGCCCGACGTGAAAGCGCCAAGCGCCTGGTCGCCGATCTGCTGCTCGACTGCGCCGCCTGCCGGCGCAGCGTGGTCGCCGAACCTGGCGCCGAAGCCGTGGCCATCGAAACCCTGCGCCGCGATGTGCGCCAGCGCGAGCAACGCTGCGTCGAAGCACTGCTCAAGCTCTATGCCTTTCGCAAGGAAGACGCTGCCAGCAGCGACCTGCCCTTGCTCGACGGGCGCTGGGGCGATGACCTGTTCAACCCGGAAACCCTCAAGCTGCTCGGTGTGCGCCTGGGCAGCGGCGTGGCGGCCGGTGCGGCGGCCGGGGCCGGGGTCGATTTGCTGGTCGGCGGCCTGACCCTCGGTGCTGCGGCGCTGGCCGGGGCGATTGCCGGTGGCGCCCTGCAGACTGCCCGCAGCTATGGCTCGCGCCTGCTCGGCAAGCTCAAGGGCCAGCGTGAACTGACGGTGGATGACAGCGTGTTGCGCTTGTTGGCGCTGCGTCAGCACCAGTTGATTCATGCCCTGGACGCCCGTGGCCATGCGGCGATGGAGCGGATCAAGCTGGCAACACCACAGGAGCAGACCTGGCGCGAAGGCAAATTGCCGGAAGCGCTGAGCAAGGCGCGGGCGCATCCGCAGTGGTCGTCGCTCAATCCGGGGGCGAGGGTCAATCAGGCGGAGCGTCAGGAGCAGATCGATGCTCTGCTGCTAGAGCTTTAGGGCGCTATCGCGGGGCAATGCGGGAGCGGGCTTGCCCCGCGATCAGTAGCTCCAACGCCTTGCCCTTGAGCAGCTGCAGATCAATCACCGGCACATCCATCTCCTTGGCCAGTTCGTCCCACTGACGCATGCGCAAGCTCACCGCACACAGTGGATCCTGCTCGAAAGCATCGGCCTCGGCCTCGATCATCACTCCACCCTGATACTCCAGGGTGCGCCGGCTGGCCTCACTCAAGCGCTGGTAATAGCCCGGCTGGCGCAAGGTCAGGTAGCGCTTGGCCTCGACGTGGTACTCCACCAGCCTGGCCAAACGCTCGCTGAAGCCGCAGCGGCGCAGGTAGTTGGCGCCTACCCGCTCGTGGCTGACCGCGCCGTAACCGCCCATGTCGCCTTCGGCGCCGCCACAGATATGGCCGATGTCATGGAAGAACGCCGCCAGCACCACTTCATCGTCATAGCCCTCGGCCAATGCCAGTTGCGCCGCCTGGGACATGTGCTCCAGTTGCGAAACCGGCTCGCCGATATAGTCCTCATGGCCATGCTGCTGATACAAGGCGAAGACTTCGCTGACTATCTGTTCGGCGCTAGGCATGGTCAGTCGCTCTCCTCCAGCAAGCGGGCGATATGTTGCTCGGCCAGGGCCGGGCCGACGCTCATGCCGACGCCGCTGTGCATCAGCGCGGCGCTGACACCCGGCACGACCTGCAGCAAGGAAAACGGCCCCGGCCCGCCAGAACCATAGACGCCCTGCCAGCGTTCGACCACCTCAATGCGCCCGCCGAGCGTCTGCTCGGCCAGCTCGATCATCCAGTTGTCGACCTGCTCGGCGTTGAACGGTGAAGCATCGCTGCCATAGGCATGGGAGTCGCCAATGATCAGCTCGCCATGGGGCGTCGGGCTGATCAGCAGGTGGATGCCGTGCTCCAGCAGGTGCGGGCTGTTGGCCTGCAGTTGCGCTTTCAGCGCCTGGGCCTGCGGCAGGTCGGCGAAGGCGCCGTAGTGCACGCAGCTCAGGCCGGTCAGCAATGCGTGCTGCAGGTCGAGTTTGAAACGCGGCCGGGTGCGCAGCATCTGCAGGCGACAGACCTGCGGTTGCAGGGCGGCGATGGGTTCGGCGAGCAAGGTCTGGTAGTCGTGGCCGGAGCAGACCACAACCTGTTTGGCGTTGAAATCTCCCGCCGTGGTCGACACCCGCCCCGGTTCGATACCGCGCACCAGGGTAGAGAAATGAAACTGTACATCCAGCTCCTGCTGCAGGAAGCGGATCAGGCTCGGCAAGGCTTCGCGTGAATACAGCTGCTGGTCTTGCAGCCCGCGCAAGGCGGCGCGGTGGTGGCGAAACTGGCCGCCGTACAGGTCGTTCAGGGCGGCGCCGCTGAGCAGTTGCACCTGGTAGTCATGTTGTGGCGCACGCTCGGCGCAGAAGGCTTCGAGCAGTTCCAGTTCCAGCGCGGTACGGGCAAACAGCAGCGAGCCATTGGCCTTGAGCTCGAAGCCGGCCTGATGCGCCCAGTGCTTCCAGATGCCGCTGCTGGCCTTGGCCAGCTCGAGCATCTGGCCGGGCGGTTGGCCGGTGACCAGGGCCTGGCCAAAGTTGCGCACCGAGGCGCCCAGGGGCGTGGCGCTGCGCTCGAAGACCCGCACCTTGAGCCCGCGCCGGGCGGCGGCGTAGGCGTGGGACAGGCCGAGGATGCCGGCGCCGACGATGAGTAGATCGGTCATCTGAGGTTCCTTGGAAAATTCAGTGGCCCCATCGCTGGCAAGGCCAGCTCCCACAGAGATATCTGCAACACAGAGGACCTGTGGGAGCCGGACTTGCCGGCGATGAAGCCAACCCGGTATTACTGCTGCGCCACCTTCTCCGACTTGCCGTCATAGCGCTTGCGCCACTCGGCGAGGATGCTGTCGCGGTTCTGCGAAGCCCAGGCGAAGTCGTTCTTGATCAGGCGCTGTTCATAGTCAGCCGGCAGTTCGGTCTGCGGCTTGGCGATGCCCGGCTGGGCCAGCACGGCGAAGTTTTCCTTGTACAGCTCCATGGCCGCCGGGCTTGCCGAAAAGTCGGCCAGGCGCTTGGCCGCGTCTTCATGCTGGCTGCCCTTGATCACTGCGGTGGCTTCGATCTCCCAGCCCAGGCCCTCTTTCGGCAGGACGATGTCCAGCGGCGCACCCTGGCGCTTGAGCTGCACGGCCGGGTATTCGAAGGAGATACCGATCGGGAACTCACCCGCCGCCGCCAGCTTGCAGGGCTTGGAGCCGGAGTGAACGTACTGGCCGATGTTCTGGTGCAGGCCATCCATGTACGCCCAGCCCTGCTTCTCGCCGAAGGTCTGCAGCCAGGCGCTGACATCGAGGAAGCCGGTGCCGGAGGACGCCGGGTTGGGCATGACGATCTTGCCCTTGTACTCGGGCTTGGTCAGGTCCTGCCAGCTCACCGGTTTGCTCAAGCCCTGCTTCTCGGCTTCGATGGTGTTGAAGCAGATAGTCGCGGCCCAGACGTCCATGCCCACCCAGGCTGGCGGGTTGGCGGCATCGCGGTAGTTGGCGCCGATCTTGCCGAGGTCTTTCGGTGCATAGCTTTGCAGCATGCCCTGCTGGTCGAGGATCGCCAGGCTCGACGCGGCCAGGCCCCACACGGCATCGGCTTGCGGGCGGTCTTTTTCGGCCAGCAGCTTGGCGGTGATGATGCCGGTGGAATCCCGCACCCATTTGATTTCGATGTCCGGGTTGGCCTTCTCGAAGGCCTGCTTGTAGCTCTTGAGCTGTTCGGCTTCGAGCGCGGTGTAGACCGTCAGCTGGGTGTCGGCGGCGTAGGCCTGCACGCTGAACGCAGTGAGGACGGCAGCGGCAAGAGCAAGTGGCTTGAACATGATGCGGTTCCTTTGAACGGTACAGGTTGGGAGAGGCAATCAGTGACCCGGCGCGCGCTGGCGCCAGGCTTGGGAGCGTTGCAACAGGCCGCGCGAGGCCCAGGCCAGGAGCAGCGAAACAGTGGCGCTGGTGAGCAGAATCAGGGTCGACATCGCCGCGGCGCCGCCAACGTTGCCGGCGTCGTCCATGTTCAACACGGCGACCGCGGCAAGGATGGTGTCGGGGCTGTAGAGGAAGATCGCCGCCGACACCGTGGTCATTGCCGAGACGAACAGGTAGCGGATGATGTCGAGCAATGCCGGCAGGCAGATCGGCACGGTGACCCGCAGAAAATGCCGGTACAGCGGCGCCTTGAGCGACAGCGCGGCGGCCTCGAACTCGCCATCGAGCTGGCGCAGGGCGGTGGTCGCGGTCATGTTGGCGGTGGTCAGGTAGTGGGCGATGGTGCACACCACCAGCAGCGCCATGCTGCCGTAGAACACATGCAGGGGGTTGCTGGCGAGGTTGAAGAAGAACACATAGCCCAGGCCCAGCACCAAGCCCGGCACCGCCATCGGCACGAAGCTGAGCAAGCGCAGCAGCAGGTTCAAGCCGCGCTGGCCCTTGGTTTTTTCCATCAGGTAGGCGCCGGTGAAAATCACCGCGCTGCCGATCAGCGCCGTACCCAGGGCCATGGTCAGGCTGTTGCGGTAGGCCAGCCAGCCGCCACCGGCGGTTTCGTCGAACTGGTAGTGCTTGAGCGACAGCGACAGGTTGTAGGGCCAGAACTTGACCAGGGAGGAGTACACCGCCATGCCCACCACCAGCAACAGCACTGCGCAAATCAGCATCACCACGGCCATGAAGCAGGCATCGCGACGCCGCGAAGGCTGTGGCTGGAACACTTGCGCACGGCCGCTCATCGAATCGCCCTGGCGCCGGCGCAGCCAGGCATCGACGGCAAAGCTGAGCAGTGCCGGCACCAACAGGACCATGCCGATCAAGGCACCACGGCCGAACTGCTGCTGGCCGACCACCGCCTTGTAGGCTTCCAGCGCCAGCACCTGATAATCGCCACCAACCACCACCGGCACACCGAAGTCGGTGATGGTCAGGGTGAACACCAGGCAGAAGGCGGCGAACACCGCCTGCCGGGTCGCCGGCCAGGTGATGCTGTGAAACGCGCGCCAAGGCCCGGCGCCCATGCTCGAGGCGGCATCGAACAGACGCGCATCGGCCAGCGACAGCGCCGACAGCAGGATCATCAGCGCATGCGGGAAGGTGTAGATGGCCTCACCAAGGACAATGCCCCAGAAGCCGTAGATATTGTCGCTGAGCAGCCCGCGCAGCAGGCCCTGATTGCCGAACAGGTAGACCAGGGCAATGGCCGGCAGCATCGATGGCGCCAGCAACGGCAGCAATGAGATGCCGCGCCACAGGCCTTTGGCCGGGATCAGCGTGCGCTGCAGGGCGTAGGCGAACAGGTAGGCCAGCGGCACCACAATGGCTGCAACGCTGAGCGAGACTTTCAGGCTGTTGCCCAGCAACCAGTGGAAGTTGGCACTGGCAAACAATTCGCGGGCGGCAACCAGGCCACCGCCCTGGCCGGCATCACTGCTGAAACCGCGCCAGAAGATCGCCAGCAGTGGCATCAGGACCGCGACAGTGAGCAGAAGCAGCAGCAACCACTTGCCGCCGACCACGAACAGTCGATCCCCCAGCGATACACCGGCGCGCTGTGCTGCCTTCGCGTGTGCGATCGGCATGGCGATTGGCGCGGCCATCTCAGGCAAACACCTGCAGACTGCGCGGCGGCAAGGCGACCCAGATATCCTGGGAGCCCAGCCGCGGCATCGACTCGGGGGCGACTTCGGCAAGCAGGGCATGGCCCGGCAGTTCGGTGAGCTCAAAACTCATGCGGCAGCGATTACCGAGGAAGGTGATCTCGCGCACCCGCGCCGGGAACAGGTTTTCTTCATGCACCGGCGGGTTGACGCTGATCGCCTCGGGGCGGCAGAACAGGCGGCCGCTGCTGGCCTGGTTGGCCCCGTCGGCCAGGCGCATGTTCAACGTACCGACTTGGGCATGGCTGTCGCTGTGACGCTGGAACGGCAGCCAGTTGCCCTGGCCAACGAACTCGGCAACGAACGGCGTGGCCGGCTTGTCGTAGATTTCCTGCGGGGTGGCGTACTGCTCGACCTGGCCGTTGTTCATCACCGCAATGCGGTCGGCCATGAGCATGGCCTCGTCCTGGTTGTGGGTGACCATCAGGGTGGTGATGCCGAGCTGGCGTTGCAGCTGGCGTAGTTCGCTGCACAGGTGCTCGCGAACCCGCGCGTCGAGGGCCGACATCGGCTCATCGAGCAGCAGCAACGAAGGCGCTGGCGCCAGGGCGCGAGCCAACGCCACCCGCTGTTGCTGGCCGCCGGAAAGCTGGCCGGGATACTTCTTCTCGCTGCCGCTCAGGCCCACCAGCTCGAGCATCTGCGCCACCCGCTGGCGCACTTCGTCGCGACCGCTGCCGGCCAGGCCGTAGGCGATGTTGGCTTCGACGGTGAGGTTGGGGAACAGCGCGTAAGACTGGAACAGAATGCCGTAATCGCGGGCTTGAGGTGGCAGCTCGGAGATGTCGCGGTCGCCGATGTACAGGGTGCCGCGGTCCTGGCGCTCGAGGCCGGCGATGCAACGCAACAGGGTGGTCTTGCCGCAGCCGGAGGGGCCAAGCAGGCACACCAGTTCACCGGCAGCGACGTCGAGGGAAACATCGTGCAGGGCGGTAAAGGCGCCGAAACGCTTGTGGATACCGCGCACCTTCATCTGTGCGCCTGGGTTTGCGACCGCAGTGTTCATGGCAGGACCTCATCGAACGAATGAGGGCCATGCTAGGCGGGCAATGCGAAGGTTCTGTGGCGCAGAGGCAAAAGTTGCCGATAGTGGTATAGGCAGATTTTGGTGTGATCTCGGTTGGCAAGGCTGCGCCTTGCATCGCTGGCAAGCCAGCTCCCACAGGTCCAGTACATGCAGTACCCTGTGGGAGCTGGCTTGCCAGCGATTATCTATATCTCTACCGCCGCCACTTCCTGAGCCAGGCCCAGGAACGCCGCCGGCAACCGCGCCTGGCGCCGCTCCTTCAGGCAATACAGGTATTCATGCATCAGCGGCGCCCCCTCCAGGCTCAGTACCCGCAGCTCGGGGTTATGCGGTACTTCATGGCGGGCAATGATGCTGATGCCGATATTGCGCAGTACCGCTTCGCGAATCGACTCGCGGCTGCCAATCTCCAGCAGCGACCCGACCTTCACCCCCGCCGCTTCCAGCATCTGTTCGGTCAGCTTGCGCGTGGTCGAGCCCTGCTCACGCACCAGCAGGCAGTGCCCGGCCAGCGCCGACAGCGGCAACGATTCACGGCTGGCCAGCACATGGTTGCGATGCACCGCCACCACCAGCGGATCGGTGCCCAGCACCCGCCGCACCAGGCGCGCATCCTCGACCAGTTGCGAAGACGCAGCCAGGTCCACCCGATAGTCTTCGAGCAACTCCAGCACCTGCTGGGAGTTGCCGATCTCCACCGACACCTCCACCTGCGGCAGGCGCTCGCGGAAGATCTTCACCAGGTCGAGGATGTAATACGGCGCCGTGGCGGCGATGCGCAAACTGCCCTGGCCCTGGCCGCTGTTACGCAGAAAGAACTCGATATCGGCTTCCTGCTGCAGCAGGGCCTTGACCATCGGCAGCAGCCGCGTGCCGTCGTCACTGAGGGTCAGACGGCGACCGCCGCGGTAGAACAGCTCGACCGCGTACTGGCTTTCCAGGTTGCGGATCTGCGTGGTCACCGTCGGCTGGCTGAGCCCGAGTTTCTTCGCCGCCAGGGTAATACTGCCCAGGCGGGCAACCATGTAGAAGGCCTTCAACTCGGAACTCAACATACATCCTCTATTTACGCAGCAGGCGCAGGCCGTTGAACACCACCAGCAAGCTCACGCCCATGTCGGCGAACACCGCCATCCACATGGTTGCCATGCCGGCGAAGGTGACTGCCAGGAAGATCGCCTTGATCCCCAGGGCCAGGACAATGTTCTGGGTCAGGATCGCCGCACTCTGGCGCGAGAGCCTGACGAAGGCCGGAATTTTGCGCAAGTCATCATCCATCAGCGCCACGTCGGCGGTCTCGATGGCGGTATCGGTACCGGCCGCAGCCATGGCAAAACCGATCTCGGCCCGGGCCAGTGCCGGCGCATCGTTGATGCCGTCGCCGACCATGCCGACCCGATGGCCCTGGGCGTACAGGTCTTCGATGGTCTTGAGCTTGTCGGCCGGCAGCAGGTTGCCGTGGGCCTGGTCGATACCGACCTGGGCGGCAATGGCCTGGGCCGTGTGCGGATTGTCGCCGGTCAGCATGACAGTCTTGATACCCAGCTCATGCAATTCGGCAATCGCCTCGCGGCTGCTCTCCTTGACCGTGTCGGCGACGGCGAACAGCGCCAGCGGGCCGGACTTGTCGAGCAGCAGCACCACGGTCTTGCCCTGGCGCTCGAGGGCATCGAGCCGGGCTTCGAGCTGCGGCGAGCACAGGCCGAGTTCTTCGACCAGACGGTGGTTACCGAGGTGATACAGCTCGCCGTCAATCTCGCCGCGTACGCCGCGACCGGCCAGGGCTTCGAAGGCCGTCACTTCACTCAGGGGCAGTTGCTGCTCAGTGGCGAACACGGCAATGGCACGGGATACCGGGTGGTCGGAGCGGTCGGCGAGGCTGGCGGCCAGCGCCTGGGCACGGCCTTCGAACAACGGCTCAAGCACTTCATGGTCGGTTTGCACCGGCTTGCCATGGGTGATGGTGCCGGTCTTGTCCAGGGCCAGGAAGTCGAGTTTGCGCCCGCCTTCCAGGTACACCCCGCCCTTGACCAGGATGCCTTTGCGCGCCGCCGCGGCCAGGCCGCTGACGATGGTCACCGGGGTGGAAATCACCAGGGCACACGGGCACGCCACCACCAGCAACACCAGGGCGCGGTAGATCCAGTCGAACCAGGCGCCAGCCATGAACAGCGGCGGAATCACCGCTACCGCCAGGGCGAAGGCGAACACGGCCGGGGTGTAGATGCGCGAGAACTGGTCGACGAAACGCTGGGTCGGCGCCCGCGCGCCCTGGGCCTCTTCCACCGCCTTGATGATCCGCGCCAGGGTCGATTGCCCGGCTGCCGCCGTCACCCGGTACTCCAGCGCACCGGCCTGGTTGATGGTCCCGGCGAATACCTTGTCGCCCGGGCCCTTCTCTACCGGCAAGCTCTCGCCGGTGATCGGCGCCTGGTCGATGCTCGACTGGCCGCTGACCACCTCACCGTCCAGGCCGATGCGCTCGCCAGGGCGCACCCGCACCAGCGCACCGAGGGCGACCTGCTTGACGTCCAGCTCACGCCACTGGCCATCGGCGTCCTGCACGGTGGCGAGGTCCGGGCTCAACTGCATCAAGCCGCCGATGGCGTTGCGCGCGCGGTCCAGCGAGCGCGCTTCGATCAGCTCGGCGACGGTGAACAGGAACATGACCATGGCCGCTTCCGGCCACTGGCCAATCAGCACCGCGCCGGTCACGGCGATGCTCATCAGCGCGTTGATATTGAGGTTGCCGTTCTTCAGGGCAATCCAGCCCTTCTTGTAGGTACTCAGGCCACAACTGAGGATCGACACCAGGGCAACCAGGGCAACCACCCAGGAAGGCGCCAGTTCGGCGAAATGAATCGCCTCGGCACCCAGCGCTGCCACACCTGCCAATGCCAGCGGCCACCAATGCTTTTTCACCGGTGCAGGCGCAGCGGCAGTTTCCTCGGTGGAATCGCTCAGCGGTTCAGCCTGCATGCCCAACGACGCAACCGCCTGCTCAATGGCGACGGTGTCGGCATGGGTATGGCGCACGCCGAGGACGCGATTGATCAGGTTGAACTCCAGCTGCTCGACCCCCGCCAGCTTGCCCAGCTTGTTCTGGATCAGCGTCTGCTCGGTCGGGCAATCCATGGCCTCGATGCGAAAACGGCTCAACCGCGCACCGGCGCTACTCGCCTCGCTCAGCTGCACCAGCGCCGGCGCGGCATCGTGGGAACAGCAGCTGTGGGCGTGTTCGGCATGTTCATGCTTGGCGTGATCATGGCTGTGCTCATGACCGTGGGAGTCTTTACCGGGGGTGTGGCTGACAGGCTGGTTCATGGGTTCATCCTTAAATGTCCTGTTGCCAAGTGAACACCCTGTAGCCACTATAGGGTCAAGCCACTTGTCGAGGTATTTGCAGATGAAGATCGGAGAACTGGCCAAGGCCACCGATTGCGCGGTGGAAACCATCCGTTACTACGAGCGGGAAAACCTGCTGCCGGAGCCGGCGCGCAGCGAGGGCAACTACCGGATGTACACCCAGGCCCACGTCGAGCGCCTGACCTTCATCCGCAACTGCCGTACCCTCGACATGACCCTGGAAGAAATCCGCAGCCTGCTGCACCTGCGCGACAGCCCGGAAGACCAGTGTGAAAGCGTCAATGCGTTGATCGATGAGCATATCCAGCACGTCAAGGCGCGCATCGACGGGCTGCAGGCACTGCAGGCACAACTGCTGGAACTGCGTCAGCACTGCCATCCCAAGGAGGTGCAGTGCTCGATCCTGCAGCATCTTGAGGTCAATGGTGCGGTGACGGCGCCAGAGGCGGAGCATTCACATGTGGGCAGAAGCCACGGGCACTGATTGAGGTACCTGTAGGAGCGGGCTTGCCCCGCGAGGCGATGTGAAAGACAGATCGCTATCGCGGGGCAAGCCCGCTCCCACAGACAGCCCAGCCAGTTCAGTGGCAGAACTCAGACCGCCATCGGCGCCGTCATCGGCGCGTGGTGCTCGTAGCCTTCGAGGCTGAAGTCGCTCGGTTCGATCTTCTCCAGCCACTCCGGCTCGTACACGCCGGTCTTGGCGAACTCCGGCACGCGATCATTGATCACCAGCTTCGGCGCTGCCAGCGGCTCGCGCTTGAGCTGTTCGTTGAGCATGTCCAGGTGATTCTCGTAGACGTGCGCATCACCGATGAAGTAGGTGAACCAGCGCGGCGTGTAGCCGGTCAGGCGGCCCATCAGCGACAGCAAGGCGGCGCCTTCGGTGAGGTTGAACGGCGTGCCCAGGCCCAGGTCGTTGGAGCGGATGTAGAGAGTCAGGGAAATTTCCCTGGTCTCGACATTCGGGTGGAACTGGTACAGCAGGTGGCACGGCGGCAGGGCCATCTCGTCGAGCTGGGCGCAGTTCCAGCCGTGAAACAGGATGCGCCGGCTGCCCGGATCGTTGTGGATGGTGTCGATGCACTGGCGGATCTGGTCGATGGCCTTGTACAGCACGACAAAGGCTTCGCCGTCTTCTTCGGCCTGGGCGATCTGCTGGAAGCCCTGGCTCTTGGCCAGTTCGATGGCCGCCGGATTGCTCAGCGGGATGCGCTTGTAGGCCGGCCACTGGCGCCATTGCACGCCGTAGATCTCGCCGAGGTCGTCATGGCCCTGGCGGAACGGGTTGGCCAGCCACTGGGCATTCTCGTTGGCGTTCTGGTCCCAGACCTTGCAGCCCAGATCGCGGAACTCGCCAGCGTTCTTCACGCCGCGCAGGAAGCCGACCATCTCGCCAATCGCCGACTTGAACGCCAGCTTGCGGGTGGTGATGGCCGGGAAGCCCTTCTGCAGGTCGAAGCGCAGCATGGCGCCCGGCAGGCTGATGGTGCGGATGCCGGTACGGTTACCCTGCAGGGTGCCGTTTTCGATCACGTCACGGACCAGATCTAGATACTGTTTCATGGCTTACCTGTAGCTAGGACGGCAGGGGATCGCCCTGCCGTGGAAATTCAAACGGCGGCCTTGGCCGTGGGTTTGCGGTTGTAGGCCCACCAGATCAGGCCGATGCCGCCGAGGATCATCGGCACGCAAAGCAACTGGCCCATGGTCAACCAGCCAAAGGCAAGGTAGCCAAGCTGGGCGTCGGGTACCCGCACGAATTCGACGATGAAGCGGAAAATTCCGTAGAACAGCGCGAACATGCCGGAAACCGCCATGGTCGGGCGCGGTTTGCGCGAGTACAGCCAGAGAATCAGGAATAATGCCACACCTTCCAGGGCGAACTGGTACAGCTGCGACGGGTGACGCGGTAGCTGCGCCGGATCGCTGAACGGCGGGAAGACCATGGCCCACGGCACGTCGGTGGCCTTGCCCCACAGCTCGGCGTTGATGAAGTTGCCGATGCGCCCGGCGCCCAGGCCGATCGGCACCAGTGGCGCGACGAAGTCCATCAGCTCGAAGAACGACTTGTTGTTGCGCTTGCCGAACCACAAGGCCGCCAGCATCACGCCGATGAAGCCGCCGTGGAACGACATGCCGCCCTTCCATACCTCGAAGATCAAGGTCGGGTTGGCCAGATAGGCGTGCAGGTCATAGAACAGCACGTAGCCCAGGCGACCACCGACAATCACCCCCATCGACAGCCAGAACACCAGGTCGGAGAGCTTTTCGCGGCTCCAGGTCGGGTCAAAGCGGTTCAGGCGACGCGAGGCCAGCAGCCAGGCGCCGCCGATGCCGATCAGGTACATCAGGCCGTACCAATGGATTTTCAGCGGACCCAGGGCCACTGCCACTGGATCGATCTGCGGGTAAGGCAGCATGGTGACTCCTCTCGTTAAAGCAAAAAGCTCAGGCCGACGCAGAACAGCAGCGCGGCGAATAGCCGTTTGAGCAAGCGTGGCGACAGTTTATGCGCCAGGCGCGCGCCGAAGCGGGCGAAAAACATACTGGTCAGGGCAATCCCGAGCAGCGCCGGCAGGTACACGAAGCCCAGGCTGTGCGCCGGCAGGTGCGGGTCGTGCCAGCCCAGCCAGATGAAACTCAGGGCGCTGGCCACGGCAATCGGGAAACCACAGGCCGAGGACGTCGCCACCGCCTGCTGCATGGGCAGACTGCGCCAGGTCAAGAACGGCACGGTCAACGAACCGCCGCCAATGCCAAAGATCGCCGAGGCCCAGCCGATGACGCTGCCCGCGACAGTCAGCCCGGGCTTGCCGGGAATGCCGCGGCTGGCCTTGGGCTTGAGGTCCAGGGCCATCTGCGCGGCGATCACCAGGGCGAACACACCGATGATCTTTTGCAGCATCGGGCCCTGGATCGCCGAAGCGGTCTTGGCGCCGATACCGGCGCCGATCAGTATGCCCAAGGTCATCCAGACGAAAATCGGCCACTGCACCGCGCCCTTGCGATGGTGTTCGCGGATGGCATTGACCGAGGTGAAGACAATGGTCGCCAGCGAAGTACCCACCGCCAGGTGGGTCAGCACCGAAGCGTCGAAGCCTTGCACGGTGAAACTCAATACCAGCACCGGCACGATGATGATGCCGCCACCAACGCCGAACAGCCCGGCCAGCACGCCTGCGCAGGCGCCCAGCGCCAGATAGAGCACGAATTCCATTGTCGCCCCCGTAAATTCAGTCCGGCATGGTAACGGAAGGTAGGCCTGCGGCTCTAGTGAAGACACATTAAGTCGATGGATCGCGTCAGGCGCTATGGGTAGAGTGGGCAAAAACACAGAGGTCCACCTATGTGTCTGATCGTTTTCGCCTGGCGGCCGGGCCATGCCCAGCCGCTGATCGTCGCGGCCAACCGTGATGAGTTCTACGCCCGCCCCAGCCGTGTACTGGGGGCCTGGGAGGATGCGCCCGGGGTTTATGCCGGGCGAGACCTTGAAGCCGGCGGCACCTGGCTGGGTGTCGGGCCCAACGGCCGTTTTGCCGCGCTGACCAATATCCGCGACCCGCAGCAGCCCCAGGGCACCCGTTCACGGGGCGAGCTGGTGGCGGCGTTTCTGCGCGGTGAGTTGGGGGTTGAGGCTTATCTGGACCAGGTCGCCAGCCGTAGCCAGCAGTATTCGGGGTTCAACCTGCTGGTCGCCGATAGCGTGCATCTGGGTTACCTGAATGCCCGGCAAGCCACGCCGCTGCTGCTGGGCGAAGGGGTTTACGGCGTGTCCAATGCCGGGCTGGATACGCCCTGGCCGAAGCTGCTCAAGGCACGGGCGGGGTTGCAACAGCACCTGGCCGATCCGCAGCCGGAGCGTTTGCTGGAATTGCTTGGGGATAACCTGCCGGCGGCGGACAGCGAGCTGCCGGAGACCGGCGTGGGGTTGGGTACCGAGCGCTTGTTGTCGAGCGTGTTTATTGCCAGCCAGAACTACGGGACGCGGGCCAGTACGGTGCTGATTGTCGAGGCGGATGGTCGGCGACGGTTGCTGGAACGCAGTTTTGGGCCGCTTGGCGGGCATCTGGGGGAGGTGTGCTTGCAGGTCTGACGCTATCGCTGGCAAGCCAGCTCCCACAGGGTCGGTGAATGCAGGTCCATTGTGGGAGCTGGCTTGCCAGCGATGGGCTGCAAAAAGCAGCCCCAAAATCACAAGGCCTTGCCCACCCCGGGCCCGATCATCCGCGCCAGGCCCAGGTTCTTCAGGGCCAACTGCAGCGAGCTGTGGATAACTTGCGGGTTGTCGATGCCCATGGCCTGGGCCAGCAGCTCCTTGGATTTGCTCAGGCTGACCTGACGCAACATCCACTTCACCTTGGGCAGGTTGGTGGCGTTCATCGACAGGCTGTCGAAACCCATGGCCATCAGCAGCACCGCCGCCGCCGGATCACCGGCCATCTCGCCACAGATGCTCACCGGCTTGCCTTCGGCGTGGGCATCGCGCACGACGTTCTGCAGGGCCTGGAGCACCGCCGGGTGCAGGTAGTCATAGAGGTCGGCGACGCGCGGGTTGTTGCGGTCAACCGCCAGCAAGTACTGGGTCAGGTCGTTGGAGCCGACCGAGAGGAAGTCCACCTGGCGCGCCAGCTCGCGGGTCTGGTACACCGCTGCGGGGATTTCGATCATCACCCCCACCGGCGGCATCGGCACGTCGGTGCCTTCGTCGCGCACTTCGCCCCAGGCCCGGTGGATCAGGTGCAGGGCCTCTTCGAGTTCGTGGATACCGGAAATCATCGGCAGCAGGATGCGCAGGTTGTTCAGGCCTTCACTGGCCTTGAGCATGGCGCGGGTCTGCACCAGGAAGATTTCCGGGTGATCGAGGGTGACGCGAATACCGCGCCAGCCGAGGAACGGGTTGTCTTCCTTGATCGGGAAGTACGACAGCGCCTTGTCGCCGCCGATATCCAGGCTGCGCATGGTCACCGGCAGCGGGTGGAAGGCCGCCAGTTGCTCGCGATAGATCGCCAGCTGCTCCTTTTCACTGGGGAAGCGCTGGTTGATCATGAACGGCACTTCAGTGCGGTACAGGCCGACGCCTTCGGCGCCACGTTGCTGGGCGCGGGCGACATCGGCGAGCAGGCCGGTGTTGACCCACAACGGCATGCGGTGACCATCGAGGGTTACGCAAGGCAGTTCGCGCAGGGCGTCGAGGCCCTGGGCCAGCTGGCGCTCCTCTTCGACCACTTCGGCGTACTGCTTGCGCAGCACTTCGCTGGGGTTGGTGTAGACCTCGCCCTTGTAGCCATCGACGATCATGTCGATGCCGTCGACCTTGGAATACGGCAGGTCGACCAGGCCCATGACAGTCGGGATGCCCATGGCCCGGGCCAGGATGGCGACGTGGGAGTTGCCCGATCCCAGTACCGAGACCAGGCCGACCAGCTTGCCTTCCGGCACTTCGCCGAGCATCGCCGGGGTCAGTTCTTCACTGATGAGAATACTGTTGTCGGGATAGACCAGCGACAACTGACGGGCCTCCTGCAGGTAGGCCAGCAGTCGCCGGCCCAGATCCTTCACATCGGAAGCCCTCTCGCGCAGGTAGGCATCGTCCATCAGCTCGAAGCGATTGACGTGCTCCCCGACCACCTGGCGCAGCGCGCCCTGGGCCCACTGGCCGGTCTTGATCACCTGCACCACTTCACCGCCCAGGGCCGCGTCTTCGAGCATCATCAGGTAGACGTCGAACAGCGCGCGCTCTTCCGGGCGCAACTGGGTGGCGAGCTTGGCGGAGAGGTTGCGCATGTCTTCGCGCACCCCTTCCAGGGCGTTGTTGAACAGTTTCAGTTCGGCGTCGATGTCATCGACGCTCTTGTCCGGTACCACGTCGAGATCGGCCGGTGGCAGCATGACCACCGCCTTGCCCACCGCAGCGCCGGGTGAACCAGGGACACCGACGAACTTGGCCTCCTGGATACCCTTGCCCTGACGGCCCAGGCCGCGGATCGAACCGGTGGCCTCGGCATGGGCGATAACCCCGGCGAGCTGCGCGCTCATGGTGACCAGGAAGGCTTCTTCGCCTTCGTCGAACTGGCGCCGCTCCTTTTGCTGGATGACCAGCACCCCGACCACGCGGCGGTGGTGGATGATCGGCGCACCGAGGAAGGAAGCAAAACGCTCCTCGCCGGTTTCAGCGAAGTAGCGGTAACGCGGGTGGTCGGCGGCGTTTTCCAGGTTCAGCGGCTCTTCCCGGGTACCGACCAGGCCGACCAGACCCTCGTTGGGCGCCATGCTGACCTTGCCGATCGAGCGTTTGTTCAAGCCCTCGGTGGCCATCAACACAAAGCGGTTGGTCTCGGGGTCGAGCAGATAGACGGAGCAGACCTGACTGCCCATGGCCTCTTTTACGCGCAACACAATGATCCCCAACGCCGTCTTGAGATCCTTGGCGGAGTTAACTTCCTGGACGATCTTGCGCAGCGTATTGAGCATGGCTCGGGGTCGAACTCCGTCGTCAGTCGCGCGCCAGCAGGCGCGGGGCAAGCTCTTTGAGAGCGCGGCGGTAAACCTCGCGCTTGAATGTCACCACCTGGCCCAGCGGATACCAATAGCTGACCCAGCGCCAGCCGTCGAACTCCGGTTTACCGGTCAAGTCCATTCGCACCCGCTGCTCGTTGGAAACCAGGCGCAGCAGGAACCATTTCTGTTTCTGGCCGATGCACAGCGGTTGGCTGTGGGTACGGACCAGGCGTTGGGGTAAACGATAACGCAACCAGCCGCGGGTGCAGGCAAGAATTTCAACATCATCTCGCTCCAGCCCCACTTCTTCGTTCAGCTCGCGGTACAGGGCATCTTCCGGCGTTTCCTCGGGGTTGATACCTCCCTGGGGAAACTGCCAGGCATCCTGGTTGATCCGTCGAGCCCATAGCACCTGCCCAAGATCATTCGTCAGAATGATCCCGACATTGGGGCGAAAACCATCGGGGTCGATCACGGCAGCAACCTCGCAAACGCATGTCACGGCATTGTTCCACAAAGGTCACAAGGCCAGCAACGCGCCTGTTTACCTTATGTGCACCGATGTGAAAAGTCCGTATTCTGTGGGACTTTTCAGATGTTATGCGAGTGACTTAAATGCGCCTGGCTTTATTCGATCTGGACAATACGCTCCTCGGTGGCGACAGCGACCACGCCTGGGGGGACTACCTGTGCGAACGGGGTATTCTCGACCCGATCGCCTACAAGAACCGCAACGACGAGTTCTACCAGGACTACCTGGCTGGCAAGCTGGACCTGAACGCTTACCTGGAATTCACCCTGGAAATCCTGGCGACCACGGAAATGGCCCAACTCGACGAATGGCATCGCGACTTCATGCGCGATTGCGTCGAGCCGATCATTTTGCCCAAGGCCCTGGCCCTGCTGGAAAAGCACCGTGCCGCGGGCGACAAGCTGGTGATCATCACCGCCACCAACCGTTTCATCACCGGCCCGATCGCCAAACGCCTGGGCGTTCAGACCCTGCTGGCTACCGAATGCGAAATGCTCGACGGTCGTTTCAGCGGGCGCAGTACCGATATACCGTGCTTCCGTGAAGGCAAGGTTACGCGTCTGAACCGCTGGTTGCTGGAAAACGGCTACAGCCTGGAAGACAGCTACTTCTACAGCGACTCGATGAACGACTTGCCGCTGCTGGAGAAGGTCACCCACCCGGTGGCGGTCGACCCCGACCCGAACCTGCGCGCCGAAGCCGAGAAACGCGGCTGGCAGGTGATCAGCCTGCGGGATTGATGGGTGGCTCAGCGCGGCTCAAGCCCGCTCCTACAGGAGCGGGCTTGAGCCGCGCTGAGGCCCGTCAGACCGGTTTGGCGCCCATTAAGCCGGCGATGGCAATGAAGCAGACGCCGCTGAACACCGCCAGCGCCAGGGTGAACTTCGGGTTGCCCACGGTCGGTGCCGTACGCAGGCGATTGACCCGCGCCAGCAGCCAGAACCAGCTAAACGCACCGAAGGTGTAGATCACGCTGGAACCCAGCACCCAGGTCTGGCCCAACGGCCAGCCGATCAGGTGCACCAGCCACCAGCCAGTGAACGGCATGCTCACCAGGCAGATGCCCATCAACAGCCAGACAAACACCAGCGGCCGGGCCATCAACCGGGTGTGGGCACTGGCGTCACCTTTGCGGCGCGCCAGAAAGGTCCAGATCGCCAGCCCCAGCGCGCTGCCCAGCAGCAACACGGTGGCCAGGATATGGGCGGTTTTCAGGGTAGTCAGCAGTTCCATTTCTTCTATCTTCCTCAGGCGTTGCCCAAAAGCGTAGACGCTCAGCCCAGGAACAGCCGGTACGCCGGGTTATCGGTTTCGTCCCAGTACGGGTAGCCAATCTTGGCCAGGGCTGCCGGGACCAGGTGGCGCTCATCATCCGGAACTTGCAGGCCGGCGACCACGCGACCATCGGCCGCGCCATGGTTGCGGTAATGGAACATCGAGATGTTCCAGCGCCCGCCAAGCTTGTTGAGGAAGTTGAACAGCGCGCCCGGACGCTCGGGGAACTCGAAGCGCAGCACCAACTCGTCGCTGACCCGCGCAGCATGGCCACCGACCATATGGCGGATGTGCAGCTTGGCCAATTCGTTATCGGTCAGGTCGAGTACCGGGAAACCTTGCTCGGTCAGGCTCTGGATCAGCGCACTGCGCGGGTCGGTGTCCGGGTGGGTCTGCACGCCGACGAAGATGTGCGCTTCGCCATCAGCGTGGTAGCGGTAGTTGAATTCGGTGATCTGGCGCTTGCCGATCGCCTCGCAGAAGGCCTTGAAACTGCCTGGCTGCTCGGGAATGGTCACGGCGATGATGGCTTCGCGGCCCTCGCCCAATTCGGCCCGCTCGGCGACATGGCGCAGGCGGTCGAAGTTGACGTTGGCGCCGGAATCGATGGCGACCAGGGTCTGCCCGGTCACGCCATTGAGTTCGACGTACTTCTTGATCCCGGCAACACCCAGGGCCCCGGCAGGTTCGGTGATCGAGCGGGTATCGTCGTAGATATCCTTGATTGCCGCGCAGATCTCGTCGGTACTGACGGTGATCACCTCGTCGACGTAGTCCTTGCAGATGTCGAAGGTGTGCTGGCCGATCTGCGCCACTGCCACGCCATCGGCAAACAGCCCGACCTGCGCCAGCACCACACGCTCACCCGCGGCCATGGCGGCCTGCAGGCAGTTGGAGTCGTCCGGCTCGACGCCGATCACCTTGATCTCCGGGCGCAGGTACTTCACGTAGGCGGCGATGCCGGCGATCAGGCCGCCGCCACCGACCGGGACGAAGATCGCGTCCAGCTGGCCCGGGTGCTGACGCAGAATCTCCATGGCCACGGTGCCCTGCCCGGCGATGGTGTGCGGATCGTCATAGGGGTGGATGTAGACAAAGCCCTTTTCGTCCACCAGCTTCAGCGAATAGGCCAGCGCTTCCGGGAACGAGTCACCGTGCAGCACCACCTTGCCACCGCGCGAACGCACGCCTTCGATCTTGATCTCGGGGGTGGTCTTGGGCATCACGATGGTGGCCTTGATCCCCAGCTCACGGGCCGCCAGGGCCACGCCCTGGGCATGGTTGCCGGCCGATGCGGTGACTACGCCACGGGCCAGTTCCTCAGCACTGAGCTGGGCCAGCTTGTTATAGGCACCGCGAATCTTGAAGGAGAACACCGGCTGCAAGTCTTCACGCTTGAGCAGGATGTTGTTGCCCAGACGCTTGCTCAGCTGGCCGGCGGTCTGCAACGGAGTTTCGACGGCAACGTCGTAAACGCGCGAGGTGAGGATCTTCTTGACGTACTGTTCGAGCATCGGGAAAGCATCACTGAGCGGTTGGGCGAGGTTTGCGAGTCTACCCCAGCGCCCTGTCGGGCGACCACAGCAAGGCAGGGGTTTTAGCCGCTATACTACGCACCTTCACGATACTCCTCCCCGCTTCGGAGCCCGCATGACCCAGGACCAACTCAAACAGGCTGTCGCCCAGGCCGCTGTCGATTTCATTCTGCCCAAGCTCGACGACAAGAGCATCGTCGGCGTCGGCACCGGTTCGACCGCCAACTGCTTCATCGACGCCCTGGCCAAGCACAAGACCGCCTTCGACGGCGCCGTGGCCAGTTCCGAAGCGACCGCTGCACGCCTGAAGGGTCATGGTATTCCGGTGTATGAGCTGAACACCGTCAGCGACCTGGAGTTCTACGTCGACGGCGCCGACGAAAGCGACGAGCACCTGAACCTGATCAAGGGCGGTGGCGCGGCCCTGACCCGCGAGAAGATCGTTGCCGCCGTGGCCAAGACCTTCATCTGCATCGCCGACGCCAGCAAGCTGGTGCCGGTGCTGGGTGCCTTCCCGCTGCCGGTCGAAGTGATCCCCATGGCCCGCAGCCACGTGGCGCGCCAGCTGGTCAAGCTCGGCGGCGACCCGGTGTACCGCGAGGGCGTGCTGACCGATAACGGCAACATCATTCTCGATGTGCACAACCTGCAGATCACCAACCCGGTCGAGCTGGAAAGCCAGATCAATGCGATTGTCGGCGTGGTCACCAACGGCCTGTTCGCGGCGCGGCCGGCGGATTTGCTGTTGCTGGGCACTTCGGAAGGGGTCAAGAGCCTCAAGGCCTGAGGTGTCTGATTCGGGGCTGCCTTGCAGCCCATCGCTGGCAAGCCAGCTCCCACAGGTTCTGCTTGTGGGAGCGGGCTTGCCCCGCGATGAAACCTACTCGGTCGGCTTCTTGAACACGTAAAACAGGTTCGGCTCGCTGACCAGGTAAATGGTCCCGGCATCGTCCATGGCGATGCCTTCGGCCTGCGGCACGCTCTTCTTCAAGCCCTGAAAGCCCTTGCGCAGTGACAAGGTGCTCAGCGGTTTGCCCTGCACGTCCAGCTCCAGCACCAGCTGAGACTCATCCGACAACGCCAGCAAGTGGCCGCTGCGCTCATCGAACTGCAAGCTCGACAGATCACGCACAAACAGCCGCGAATCACGCTTCTGGTCCTGTACCACATGCACCGCATACGGCTGTTCCGGGTTGTCATGGGGGAAACCATGCACCTCGTAGATCAGCATCGGGT
Source organism: Pseudomonas wadenswilerensis (assembly GCF_900497695.1). Lineage (GTDB taxonomy): Bacteria > Pseudomonadota > Gammaproteobacteria > Pseudomonadales > Pseudomonadaceae > Aquipseudomonas > Aquipseudomonas wadenswilerensis. The sequence goes on from NZ_UIDD01000012.1 coordinate 487,081, forward strand.
CGCGCTCCTTGGCCACGAACAAGCGCTTGCCGGCCGAGTCATAGGCCAGGCCTTCGAAACCCTTATTGCCGTTCAGGCCAATGCCCAGGGTCAGCTGCTCGGCATCCTTGGCGTCGAGAAACGGCGTGCTGTCGTTCAGACGCACGCGAATCAGGCGCTGTTCACGCTCGTCGGTGATCACGTAAGTGTTGGCGCCGACGTATTCCACCGCCTCCGGGTCGCCAAACCCGGTCAACGGCACGCGCCGCAGAATGCGCCCGTCCAGCGACAGCTCGATCAGCTCAGGGCGTTTATTGGTAACGGTAAACAGGCTATTGCGATCGGGGTCGAAGGTCAGCGCCGAAATGTCTTCATCTAGGCCTTCGATAGGCTTGGCTTCAAGCACTACCTTGTACTGGTCCAGACCAATGCTTTGCTCGAACGGCTGCCACCAGGTCTTGACGTTGAACCAGCCGCGTTCGAACAGACGGTACTGCTGCCCGGCCACAGCGACCAGGAGCAAGGCGAACAGGCTCAATACCAGGAAAATCAGCGGCAGGCGGATGTAGCGGCGCATTCAGGTGGACTCTTTAGGTGACAGCCTGAATCTTCCCACACTCAACTGAAGCGAAACTTAAAACCTGACGTAGGAAAAATCTGAAATCAGGGCTTTTTGAAACGATAGAACAGATCCGGCTCACTGACGATGTACAGCGTGCCATGCTCGTCCATCGCCACGCCTTCAGCGCGTGGAATGCGCTTCTTCAGGCCGTTGAAGCCGCCCAGCAGGGTCATGAAGCTGACCTGCTCGCCCTTCTCGTCCAGCTCCAGGAGCATGTTGGAGTCGGCGGACAGCACCAGCAGGTGCCCGGTACGCGGATCGACGCCCAGCGCCGAGAGGTTGCGCAGGTCCAGCTCGTCGCTGGGCAGCGGCTTCTTGTCACCGGTCAGCGGGCTGTGGCCGTCGCTGTTCCAGGTGAACAGTGCCGGCGGCCGCTCTTCACCGAGGATGATGCGCTGCTGCAAAGGGTCCCAGGCCACGGCTTCGAAGGCCTTGTTCTGGTTTTCCGATGGGCCGAGGTCAAACTGCGGGAAGTCGGCGATATTCAGCGAACGGGTATCGGCATTGAGGGTGACGATGGTCAACTTGTGATCGCGCTCATCGACAATCGCCAAGCGCCCGCCTTCGAGCACGGCCACCCCTTCAGGATTGCTCCAGCCCACCAGCGGCATCTTGCGCAGCACGTCGCCTTCAAGGGTCAGCTCGACCAGAAAGGGATTCTTGCCCATGACCGCGAACAGGGTTTTGCTCACCGGGTTGTAGGACAGGTCGGAAGCTTCATCATCCTCCATGCCTGGCAGCACTTTGGCGTCGATATCGACCTGGTAGTCCGGCAGCCAGATGCTGGCCTGTTGCTCAATCTTGCTTTCGAAACGCTCCTGCAACCAGAGCAGGCCACGGTCATCCCAATGCATGGCAATCGCCACGCCGTAACCGATGATCGCTGCGGCAACCAGCCAGGTGGACCAGCGCAAGGCCAGGCCACGCTTGCGCGCAGGCGGCAGGGAATTACTCGAAGGAAGAGGAGTGGCCATGGGGTTGTGCTCTTTTTGCCAGTTGATAACACATTACCGGCACGTTCGCTGAGCCAGGTCCGCAAGCATTATCCGCATCGATTGTGAAAAAAATGGCAAAAGCCGACGGGCAGCATGGCAGCCGGTGATTCTGGCTGCCATGCCAACAGGTTAAAGCACCTGGCTTTCGAAACGGCTGACGCCTGGTAGCTCGACCACCAGCTTGTCGCCAGGATTGAGCGGGCCGACGCCAACCGGGGTACCGGTGAGGATCACGTCGCCGGCCAGCAGCGAGAATTGCGTGGCCATGTGCTGGATCATCGGCACGATCGGGTTGAGCATCAGCGCGCTGTTGCCGTCCTGGCGCACTTCACCGTTGAGGGTCAGGCGGATGCCGATGTCGGTCAGGTCTTCAAAGGCACTGACCGGCACGAACGGCGGCAGTACGCAGGCGCCATCGAAGCACTTGGAGCGTTCCCACGGCAGGCCTTTTTCCTTCAGCTGCGCCTGCAGGTCGCGCAGGGTCAGGTCCAGGGCCGGGGCGAAGCCGGAGATGGCGTCGAGCACTTCTTCTTCGGTCGGATTGGTAGACAGCGACTTGCCGAGCAACACGGCAATTTCCGTCTCGTAGTGCACCGAACCGCGTTCAGTCGGGATCTTGAAGCCGCTGTCGAGAGGCACCACACAACTGCCCGGCTTGATGAACAGCAGCGGCTCGCTAGGGATAGGGTTATCCAGCTCTTTGGCGTGCTCTGCATAGTTGCGCCCGATGCACACCACCTTGCCCAGCGGATAGTGAATACGCGTGCCGTCTACATACTGGTGCTGATAGCTCATTACCGACTCCTGGCGCTATTGGATGCTCTTGTGCCTGTGGCTTACTCGACAGCGAAGATCTTGCCCGGGTTCATGATCCCGTTGGGATCGAACGCTGCCTTCACTGCTTTCATGTACTCGATTTCGACCGGCGAGCGGCTGTAGGTCAGATAGTCACGCTTGGTCATGCCGACGCCGTGCTCGGCAGAGATCGAGCCGTTGTACTTCTCGACGGTCTCGAACACCCACTTGTTCACCGTCGCGCACTTGGCAAAGAACTCGTCCTTGCTCAGGTTCTGCGGCTTGAGGATGTTCAGGTGCAGGTTGCCGTCGCCAATGTGGCCGTACCAAACCACTTCGAAGTCCGGATAGCTTTCTGCGACGATCGCGTCAATATCCTTGAGGAACGCCGGCACTTTCGACACGGTGACCGAAATATCGTTCTTGTATGGGGTCCAGTGCGAGATGGTTTCAGAGATGTACTCGCGTAGCTTCCAGAGGTTTTGCAGCTGCTGTTCGCTCTGGCTCATGACGCCGTCCAACACCCAGCCCTGCTCCACGCAGTGCTCAAAAGTGGCCAGGGCGTCATTGGCCACATCCTCGTTGCTGGCTTCGAACTCCAGCAATACATAGAACGGGCAGTCGGTCTCGAACGGTGCCGGCACATCGCCGCGCCCCATGATCTTGGCCAGGGCCTTGTCAGAGAAGAACTCGAATGCCGTCAGGTCGAGCTTGCCACGAAATGCGTGCAACACCGGCATGATCGAATCGAAGTCCGGGGTACCGAGCACCATGGCCGTGAGGTTGTTCGGCGCGCGGTCCAGGCGCATGGTCGCCTCGACCACGAAGCCCAGGGTGCCTTCGGCGCCAATGAACAGCTGACGCAGGTCGTAGCCGGTGGCGTTCTTGATCAGGTCCTTGTTCAGCTCGAGCAGGTCACCCTTGCCGGTGACGACCTTGAGGCCAGCCACCCAGTTACGGGTCATACCGTAGCGAATCACCTTGATCCCGCCGGCATTGGTGCCGATGTTGCCGCCAATCTGGCTGGAGCCTGCCGACGCGAAGTCGACCGGGTAATACAGGCCCTTGTCCTCGGCAAAATCCTGCAGCTGCTGGGTAACCACCCCCGGCTGACAGACCACCGAGCGGTCGAATTCGTTGAAGTCGAGAATCTGGTTCATGTAGTCGAAGGCCACGACCACCTCGCCATTGGCCGCTACCGCTGCAGCCGACAGCCCGGTGCGACCGCCCGACGGCACCAGGGCGACCTTGTGCTGGTTGGCCCAGCGCACGATGGCCTGAACCTGCTCGATGCTCTTGGGGAAGACGATGGCCGAGGGCGCCGGAGCGAAGTGCTTGGTCCAATCCTTGCCGTAGGCCTCAAGGGAGGCCGCGTCGGTCAGCACCTTGCCGGGCTCTACCAGGGTCATCAGCTCATCAATCAGCGCAAGATCGGTCATCGATAGAACTCTCGAACTATTCATAGTCACCCTGAGCACTCTTCACGTCCCAGGGATGGGCGTATCGGGGGGTACTCATGCTAGCATACGCCCCCCGCTGATCGTGCTTCAGGCCGATGCTGCGAGAGCTTCACTTCCCTGCCATTTTTCTCCGGGACACAGGTTTACGCAGATGAGCAAGACTTCTCTCGATAAGAGCAAGATCAAGTTCCTTCTTCTCGAAGGCGTCCACCAATCCGCCGTGGACGTCCTCAAGGCCGCCGGGTATACCAGCATCGAGTACCTCACCGGTTCTCTGCCCGACGCTGAGTTGAAAGAAAAGATCGCCGATGCCCACTTCATCGGCATCCGCTCGCGCACTCAACTGACCGAAGAGGTTTTCGACTGCGCCAAGAAACTGGTCGCTGTCGGCTGTTTCTGCATCGGTACCAACCAGGTTGACCTGAACGCCGCTCGCGAACGCGGTATCGCCGTGTTCAACGCACCGTACTCCAACACCCGTTCGGTGGCCGAGCTGGTGCTGGCAGAAGCGATCCTGCTGCTGCGCGGCATCCCCGAGAAAAACGCTTCCTGCCACCGTGGTGGCTGGATCAAGAGCGCGGCCAACTCCTTCGAGATCCGCGGCAAGAAGCTGGGCATCGTCGGCTATGGCTCGATCGGTACCCAACTGTCGGTCCTGGCCGAAAGCCTTGGCATGCAGGTGTTCTTCTTCGACCCGCTGACCAAGCTGCCATTGGGCAATGCTACCCAGGTCACCAGCCTGAACGAGCTGTTGGGCCTGGCCGACATCGTCTCGCTGCACGTGCCTGAGCTGCCATCCACCCAATGGATGATCGGCGAGAAAGAAATCCGCGCGATGAAGAAAGGCTCGATCCTGATCAACGCCGCCCGCGGTACCGTGGTCGAGCTGGATCACCTGGCTGCTGCGATCAAGGACAAGCACCTGATCGGCGCCGCCATCGACGTGTTCCCGGTCGAGCCGCGCTCCAACGACGAAGAGTTCGAAAGCCCGCTGCGTGGCCTGGACAACGTGATCCTGACCCCGCACATCGGCGGCTCCACCGCTGAAGCCCAGGCCAACATCGGTCTGGAAGTGGCAGAGAAGCTGGTCAAGTACAGCGACAACGGTACTTCCGTGTCGTCGGTCAACTTCCCTGAAGTGGCCCTGCCGGCGCACCCGGGCAAGCACCGTCTGCTGCACATCCACGAAAACATTCCGGGTGTACTCAGCGAAATCAACAAAGTGTTCGCCGAAAACGCGATCAACATCTCCGGTCAGTTCCTGCAGACCAACGAGAAAGTCGGTTACGTGGTGATCGACGTTGATGCCGAGTACTCGGACCTGGCGCAAGAAAAACTGCAACAGATCAAGGGCACCATCCGCTCCCGCGTTCTGTTCTAAGTTTTCCGTGCGACAAAAAAAGGGAGGCCGTGATGGCTTCCCTTTTTTATGCCCGCCTTACTTGACGGTAACGGTGATCTTCTTCGACTCGACGCTCGGCTTGAACGGCACGTGGAACTTGTCGCCCAGCACCAGTTGCAGGGTGTGCTTGCCCGGGGTCAGGGTCAGTTTTACTTCAGTCTGTGCCTTGCCGAAGTGCAGCACTTGCGGGCCAGCCGGCAGCGGTGCGTTGTTTTCCGGCAGCAGGCTGGTTGGCAGCACCTGATCGGCCGCAGGCTGTTGGTCGACATCCACCAGCAAGTGGTGGTGACCGCTGTGTGGGGTCTGATCACCCGCTGGCTTGAGCTCCATGCCCTCGATGCCGAACTTGACGGTAAAGGTCTTGTCGACCGTGGCGCCATCGGCCGGGGAAACAATGAAGACCTTGGCGTCTTTTGGCGGCTCCTGGCTTTTCAGGCCATCGGCGGCAGCGGCAAAGGCCGAGACACCCATCAGCAATCCGGCGACGGCTGCACGCGAAAATAGGCTTTTCATTCACTTCTCCTGTGTTTTACTTCAATAACCCTTGCCACTGAACGAACGGCAATGGTGGATTACCATAGTCCAAATGCGTCAAAACATGTTTAACAACGCTGACAGAAAAAATTTCGCCGCCAGTTAAACATCCTGCACCTGACGTGGTCCTAAGTTGCGTTCGACCGTGACAATTACAGAAAGTCGCGGCGACTCGATTTCACTGCCAAGCATTCAAGGGGCTTAAATGCGTTTTGCCATTGGGGTACTACTTGCCACGCTGCTCAGCCCATGGGCACAGGCCGAGCTGATCGACGACATCAACGACCGTGGTGAACTGCGCATTGCCGTAGAAGCCAACATGGCGCCGTTCAACTTCAAGGACGAAAACAAAAAGCTGAGCGGTTTTGAAGTCGAGCTGGGGGAGTTGCTGGCCAAAGAACTCGATCTGCGCGCCGACTTTGTCGTGGTTGAATCCAACGACTTGCTGCAAGGTGTTGAAAGCGGCAAATACGACATCGCCCTCAACCACGTCGCCGCGACCCCGGAGCTCAAGGAACGCCTGGACTTCAGCGAGCCATACGCCTATTCCAGCGCCCAGTTGATCGTACGCAAAGAAGAAAAGCGCCCACTGAGCACCCTTGACGCACTCAAGGGCCATAGCCTGGGCGTCGTCCAGGGCAGCCAGTTCGCCGAACAGGCCCGGGGGGTAGAAGGTGTGGACTTGCGCAGTTACCCGGATGCCACCCAGCCGATCAAGGACGTGGCCAACGACCAGATCGATGCGGCCATCAGCGACCGCCTGCTGGTGCCCTATGCCATTCGCGACAGCCAGCAGCCGGTAAGCAAAGGCGCAACGGTGGGACCGATCCTGAGCCTGGCGATTCCGTTCCAGAAGGGTAACCCGGCGTTCCAGAGCGCTGTGGACAACGCCCTGCAGCGAATCAAGGCTGACGGCCGGCTGAGCGAGTTGTCGCAGAAGTGGTTTGGCATGGATGCGAGCAAGCCGCCGAAGCAGTAAGTGAGTGGGGCTTTTTTGCAGCCCATCGCTGACCCTTGTGGGAGCTGGCTTGCCAGCGATGAGGCCTTCGAATCAAAGCTGTTTCAGAGCCAGCTCCGCCGCCTCAAGCTCCAGCTCACTGAACACCTGCACCCCTTCGCGGCGCAGCAGCGCCGTGGTTACGCCCTCGCCCGCCACTTTGGTGCCGCTGAACGTCCCGTCATAAGTCAGCACATTGCCGCACGACGGGCTGCCGGACTTGAGCACCGCAATCCGGATGCCATGACGGCGCACCAGCGCCAGCGCCAGTTGCGCCCCGGCCAGAAACTGCGCACTGACATCCTCACCCGTGATGGTCAGCACCTGGGCATTCCCCTCAAGCACCGCAGCGCCCTGGCCACCGGGGATCTCCGCCGGTGGCCGTGGCGTTGGCAACCCGCCAGCCACTTCAGGGCACAAAGGCACGATCCGTCCCTCGGCCTGCCACTGCTGGAGCAGATCCGGATGGCCACTGGCGCGCCCGTCATAACGCACCGGCTGACCGAGCAGGCAGGCACTGACCAGAACCTTGTGCATCTCAGAACGGCTCGTTGCCACGGCGGCGGAACCAGCCGGTAAGTGACAGGCGATCGCGCTGGGCCGGCAACACCTCATGGGGCACTTCGCCGGAGAGGAACACTACCAGGCAACCGCCGATCGGCTGCACGTCGTGCTCGACGTCGCCCTTGAGGGTCATGCGCAACTGGCCGCCGTGTTCGGGCTGCCAATCCTGGTTGAGGTAGATCACCGCAGAGACCATGCGCCGGTCGTCATCGCGAAAGCGGTCGACGTGCTTGCGGTAGAAGGCCCCCGGTGGATACAGGGCGAAGTGACACTCGAAGTCCTCAAGGCCCAAAAACAGACCGCGATTAAGAGCCAGGCGCAGGCTGTCCATCAGCTCGAGGTAGTGGTCGCAAGGCGCGGCCAGGCCGGGCTCCAGCCACTGGATACGATCACCGCGGATGCCCTCGCGGACCTCCTGGGCAACGCCCCGACCCACGGCTGCTGGTGCAAGCTCGCCCTCGGCGGCGCGTTTGCGGCACTCGGCCGCCAGCGCCAGGGTCAGAGACTCTGGAAGAAAGGTATCTTGCTGCGACCAGCCACGGGTGGCCAGGTCGTCGACGATGCGCAACAGCAGGGGGTCATCAGGGGATATGTGCATGTCGCGCATAGTATCGATCTACCGCGAAATCCGACAGCGCCACTTGGCCGAGAGAGTGCAATGGCTTCTCGACAAAGCCCCGCCATGGCAAGGACAATAGCGCCCTGCCGACAGGAGCCCTGAATGCACCGTTTGTTTTTACTGCTGATGACGATCTGCACCACGCCTGTCTGGGCAGACAGCCTCGACCAACTCTACAAGGTCGCCGGCTGGCCCGAGCAGCGCGCCCACTTTACCGATGCCCTCGATGCCGCCCAGCAGCGCTATCGCAATAGCCTGCCGCCTGCGGTGTACCAGGCGCTGGTCAATAACAGCAACCAGCGCTTCCAGGCCCAGGCCGTGGATAAACGCGCCGAGGCCCAGTTGCGCGCCAATCTCAGCGATCCGGCCCCGGCCCTGGCCTTCTTCCAGTCGCCGCTGGGGCGCAAGATCGTCGCCGCCGAACTGCTCGCCACCCGCCGTGACCAGTTGGCCAAGAATGCCAAGGGCCTGCCCAAGGTCCAGGCCAGCGACAACCGCCAGCTGGTCATCGGCCACCTGGCCCAGGCCCTGCCCGCCCGTGAAGCCGGTGCCGAGGTCAGCCTGGCGATCGCCGGGGTTGCCGCCGACAGCCTCAGCCAGATGATCCCCGGCCTGCTCGGTGGCGGCCAGGCCCAAAGCCTGCTCGACGGCCAGCGCCAGCGCTTGATGGAGCAGATCGGCAGCGAGCTGAACAACACCTTGTTGTACGTCTATCGCGACCTGTCCGATGCCGAGCTGGAAGAGTTCGCCACCTTTGCCGAGTCCGCCGAAGGCAAGGCCTACTACAAGGCAGCCCTGGCGGCGATTCGCGCCGGCCTTGCGGTTGGCCAGGACACCTCGCAGCTGAAGTGATCAGCCCAGGCGCTGATCGATGAAGTCGAAGTAGCGCGCGCGGATCGCCGGCAGCTCGTTGGCCAGGTGATGCCGCGCCTCGGGGATCAGCAGGATCTGCGGCGCGGCGAACTTCTCCCCCAGCACCTTGAGGTTGTGCGGCCAGTCGACGGTCATGTCGCATTCGCCCTGGATGATCAGCGGCTGGCGCGGGCTGACCGGCGCCGCTTCAATGCGTTTGACCCAATCGAGCAATGCCCCCACCCAGGCCGTCGGCAGGCGCCTTGGCTGCAACGGGTCGGCCAGCAGGAACGGCAGGAAGGTCGGGTCGTTGCTGTTCTCGCTGAAGCGCCGCTCGATACCGTTGACGAAGGGCTTGAGCACCCGGTAACTGAATTTCGACCAACGCCACGCGCGTGGCCGCACCAGCGGCGCGAGCAGGATCACCTCACCCTGGGCCGGACTCTCGGCGCCGCGATGCAGCAGGTGGTCGACGACGATTGCACCACCGGTACTCTGCCCGAACAGATGCCAGGGCTGCGGCAGCTCCAGGCTACGCGCCTGCTCGAACAGCGCTTGCAGTACCTGCTGATAGGCACTGAAATCATCGATGCTGGCCCGCTCGCCACTGGACAGTCCGTGCCCGGGCAGGTCGCACGAGATCACCGCATACTGCTGATCCAGCGCCCAATCGATGACATGCCGGTACAGGCCCATGTGGTCATAAAAGCCGTGCAGCAGAATCAGCGTCGCCACCGGCGCAGCCGGCAGCCACACCTGGCCGACCACCTCGAAACCGGCGACGTCGAAGCGTCCCAGCCAGCTCTGCGGTGCTGCGTCACGGACTGGCAGGTCCAAGCCGTAAAAACGCTGATAGGCCTGGGCCTGCGTCGACAACGGCTGCCGCGCCGCCAGGGAGGACAGGCTAGCACGTAGGGAGTCGGACTGAAATGACGCGGGCATAGAAGATTTCCAGACGCAAAAGCGGGTTATTGACCTGTGATACTCATCTGTCGTCGCCAGCATGGCAAGCTAGGCAACTTTTTTCGGACATTGCCCACATGCCCCGCTCGACCCTGCGCACCCTGCTTGGCCTGTTGCTCGCCGCTCTCTGCGGCGCCGGCCTGTGGTGGGCCTACGACAGCTTCCAGAGCCGTTACCTGCGCACCTTCGACAACCAGACCGCGCTGTTTTCCGGCGACCGCCTGCAACTGCCGGCGAACATTGCCGGCCCCGGCCCGATCCGCCTGGTGCACTTCTGGGACCCGGCCTGCCCGTGCAACGTCGGCAACCAGCAGCATCTGGGCGAACTGATCGAGCACTTCGGTCCCCAGGGCGTGGAGTTCTATGTGGTACAAAAACCCGGCACACGCGGCCAGCTGCCCGCCACCCTGAGCGCGCTCAAGCCCCTGGCCGGGTTGCCCGGCGCCGAACACCTGCCAGCCACCCCCGGCGTGGCGATCTGGGACCGCAACGGGCAACTGGCCTACTTCGGCCCCTACAGCGAAGGCGCGACCTGCAACTCGAGCAACAGCTTCATCGAGCCGATCCTTTTGGCCTTGAGCCAGGGCCGGGCAGTCAGCGCCACCCACACCATGGCGGTGGGCTGCTACTGCCCCTGGCAGCCCTAGCGCGCCCGCGCAGGATTGCCAACCACGGTCGCACCAGCCGGTACATCGCGAGTGACCACGCTACCGGCACCGATCACTGCGTTATCGCCCACCGTCACCCCCGGCAGAATGATCGCGCCACCGCCGATCCAGACGTTGTTGCCAATCTTCACCGGCCGCCCGCTTTCCAGGCCGCTGCGGCGCAGTTCCGGGTCCAGCGGGTGGTCGGCGGTATAAATCTGCACCGCCGGGCCGATCTGGCAGTCATCGCCGATGCTTACCGGGGTAACGTCGAGGATCACGCAGTTGAAGTTCATGAACACGTTGGCGCCCACACTGATGTTGTAGCCGTAGTCGCAGTAGAACGGCGGGCGAATCACCGCACCGTCACCGACCTCGCCGAAATGCTCGACCAGCAAACCGTGACGCTGCTCGTTGAGCAGTTCCGCGCTGTTGTTGTAGCGCTGCATCCAGTGCTTGTTGGCGATCTGTTCGGCCTGCAGCTCCGGGCAGCCGGCGTGATAGAGCTGGCCGCTGAGCATCTTCTGCTTTTCGCTGAGATTCATCTTCCCTCCTTTGGGGCTATCCTCTGTCCGGCTTTACCTCGATGATCGGACCACAAGATCCGCTAAAAAGCACAAGGAGTCACGATGAAGCGCAGCCTGACCTTCCTCGCCGTGGTCATTGCCGCGGCCGCCGGCGGCGGTTACTGGTACGTGCACGACAAGCTGCCGCAACGCGAAGGCGAGGTCACCCTGAGCAGCCTGCAAGCGCCGGTCAGCGTGCGCTATGACACCCGTGGCGTGCCGCATATCCAGGCGCAGAACGAGGCTGATCTGTATCGCGCCCTGGGCTATGTGCATGCCCAGGACCGCCTGTTCCAGATGGAGATCATCCGCCGCCTGGCCCGTGGCGAGCTGGCCGAGATCTTCGGCAGCAAGCTGCTGGGTACCGACACCCTGTTCCGCAGCCTGCGCATTCGCGAGCAGGCCGAGCTGTATGTCGAGCGCCAGGACAAGAGCTCGCCGGCCTGGCTTGCCCTGCAGGCCTACCTGGAGGGCGTCAACGCCTGGCAGGACAACCATCCCAAGCCGATGGAGTTCGACGTGCTGGGGATCAAGCCCCGCCCCTTCACCGCCCAGGACACCATCAGTATTGCCGGCTACATGGCCTATAGCTTTGCCGCGGCATTTCGCACGGAACCGGCGCTGACTTACATCCGCGACCAACTGGGTGCCGACTACCTGAAGATCTTCGACCTGGACTGGAACCCGCAAGGTGCGCTGGCCAGCAAGCCGCCGCTGGCTGCCAGCGACTGGAAGAGCCTGCAGCAGCTGGCGCAACTCAGCCAGCAAGCCCTGAGTGACGCCGGCATTCCCCAGTACGAAGGCAGCAATGCCTGGGCGATTTCCGGTAGCCGCACCCGTAGCGGCAAACCGCTGCTGGCCGGCGATCCGCACATCAGCTTTGCCGTGCCGTCGGTGTGGTACGAGGCGGAACTGACCGCACCCGGCTTCAACCTCTATGGCTATCACCAGGCGCTGAACCCCTTCGCGTCGCTTGGGCACAACCGCGACTTCGGCTGGAGCCTGACCATGTTCCAGAACGACGACGTCGACCTGATCGCCGAACAGGTCAACCCCGACAACCCCGAGCAGGTCAAGGTCAACGGCCAGTGGCAGACCCTGAGCCAGACCCAGGAGCAGATCGCGGTGAAGAACGAGGCGCCGGTGAGCATCACCCTGCGCCGCTCGCCCCACGGCCCGATCGTCAACACGGTGCTGGGCGATACGGCGGGGCCGACGCCGATTGCCGTGTGGTGGGCGTTCCTGGAAACCGAGAACCCGATCCTCGAGGGTTTCTACCAGGTCAACCGCGCCGATACCCTGGACAAGATGCGCGCCGCAGCGGCGAAGATTCAGGCGCCGGGGCTGAACCTGGTGTGGGCCAATGCCCGTGGCGATATCGGCTGGTGGGCGGCAGCGCAGTTGCCGATTCGCCCCGAAGGCGTCAACCCGGGCTTTATCCTCGACGGCAGCACGGCGCAGGCCGACAAGCTCGGCTTCTATCCTTTCAGCGCCAACCCCCAGGCGGAGAACCCGGCCAGCGGCTACATCGTCTCGGCCAACTTCCAGCCGCCGGCGAGCATGCCGATCCCGGGCTATTACAACCTGGCCGACCGTGGCCAACGCCTGAACCAGCACCTGGCCGACCCTCAGACCAAATGGGACCAGCAGAACAGCCAGGCCCTGCAACTGGACACCATCACCGACTACGGCCCGCGCACCTTGGCACCGTTGCTTTCGGTGCTGCGTGAAGTGGCCGAGGGTGATCAGGAGAAGGAGCTGGTCGAGCAACTGGCGGCGTGGAACGGCGACTATCCGGTGGACTCGGTCAGTGCCACGCTGTTCAACCAGTTCCTCTACGACCTGGCCTACACCGCGTTGCACGACGAACTGGGCGATACCTGGTTCCAGACCCTGATCAGCACCCGCGCCATCGATGCCGCGTTGCCACGCCTGGCAGCCGACGCCAAGTCACCCTGGTGGGACAAACAGGGCAGCAGCGAACAAAGTGATCGCAATACGGCGGTGAAGCAGGCCTGGCGCAAAACCCTGGCGCACCTGCGCGATACCTTCGGCAACGACCCGGCCGGCTGGCAATGGGGCAAGGCTCATACCCTGACTCACAACCACCCGCTGGGGCTGCAGAAGCCGCTGAACCTGTTGTTCAACGTCGGACCGTTCGCCGCGCCGGGTACCCACGAGGTGCCGAACAACTTGTCGGCGAAGATCGGCCCGGCACCGTGGCCGGTGACCTATGGGCCTTCGACACGGCGGCTGATCGACTTTGCCGATGCCGGCCAGGCGCTGACCATCAACCCGGTCGGACAAAGCGGAGTATTGTTTGACCCGCACTATGGCGACCAGGCCAAGGACTATATCGAGGGCCGGTACCACAAGGCGCAGATGGGGGTGATTCCGGCGCAGAGCACCTTGAAGCTGGTGCCCCGGAATTAGCAAGGCTGCGCCTTGCATCGCTGGCAACGCCAGCTCCCACAGGTCCGGTGGACACAAGTTCATTGTGGGAGCCGGCCTTGCCGGCGATGGGCTGCGCCAGCAGCCCCAAAGGGTCAGCCCTGCCAGTTGCCGCCTTCGACAATCACGCTCTCAGGCGGGGTGTCATCGCTCAGTTCCTTGCGCACATACTGGTCATACAGTTTGAGCAGGTACTTTTGCTCACCCAGGCGCGCCAGCTCGGCGTTGACCCAATCACGCAACTCGATGTTGCCCTTCTTCACTGCCGGCGCAATCGGCGCTTCCTCGCCGAGTTTTTCTTCCAGCACGCGGTAGCCCGGGTTCTGCTTCGACCAACTGAACAGGATCAAGTTGTCCTGGGCATAAGCATCACCACGACCGCTGGCGAGGGCCTGCAGCGACTCGGTGTTCTTCTCGAACTTGAGCAGTTTCCAGTCCGGATGGTTCTTGGTCAGCCAGATATCGGCAGTGGTGCCGGTGGTGACGATGATGGTCTTGTCGGCCAGGTCGTCGAGCTTCTTCACGCTGCTGCCTTCCGGCACCAGGGCCTGCACGGCAACGCGCAGGTTGGGGTTGGTGAATTCCACCGCTTCCTTGCGCTCCGGCGTTACGGTCATGTTGGCCAGGATCAGGTCGACCTTGTCGCTCTGCAAGAACGGAATACGGCTGGCCGGCTCAACGGCAACGAACTCGACCTTGTTCTCGTCACCGAGCAGGTCCTTGGCAAACTGACGGCCGATGTCGGTATCAAAACCGACATAGCGCCCGGCCTCATCGACAAAGCCGAACGGTGGCTTGTCGGTGAATACGCCGACGATCAGCTTGTCGCGGGCCTTGATGGTTTCCAGGTAGCTGGTGGCCGGGGCAGCGCCACCGGCGGCCGGTTTGCCCGGTTCTTCAGCCTTGTTGCAACCGGCCAGCAAGGCCAGGCCGAGTAACGACAACAGCAGTTTCGAAGTCTTGGCAGTTTTCATGACAGTTCCTTTGCGGGAGTTTTGGGCAGGCTTTCAACAAAGGAGAATTTCTCCAGAAACTGCTGCGCGCGTGCGGTCTGCGGGTTCGTAAAGAAGCTCTCGGGGTCGCGTTGTTCAAGGATCCTGCCGGCCTCCATGAACACGATGCGGTCGGCCACCGCGCGGGCGAAGGCCATTTCATGGGTGACGATGAGCAGGGTCATGCCGTCGCGGGCCAGGCCCTGGATCACCTGCAGCACTTCCTTGACCATTTCCGGGTCTAGCGCGGCAGTGACTTCGTCGAACAGCATCACTTGCGGGTTCATGCACAGCGAGCGGACGATGGCGATGCGTTGCTGCTGGCCACCGGAAAGCTGACGCGGGAAGGCGTCGCGCTTGTCCAGCAGGCCAACCCTGGCCAGCAAGGCTTCAGCTTGGGCCTGGGCCTCGCGGCGCTCGCGCTTTTGCACCTTGAGCGGGCCGAGCAGCAGGTTGTCGATCACGCTCATATGGCCGAACAGGTGATAACTCTGGAACACCATGCCGACCTGCTGGCGCACCTGGCGCCAGTCAGTGCCAGGCGCCAGCAGCTCTTCACCGGCCAGGCGCAGGCTGCCGCTGTGGGCGGTTTCCAGGCCGTTGAGGCAACGCAGCAAGGTACTCTTGCCGCAGCCGCTGGGGCCGAGAATCACCACCACTTCACCGCTGCGTACCTGCAGGTCGACGTGGTCGAGCACCTGCTGCTCGCCGAAGAATTTGTTGAAGCCCTTGAACTCGATCAGTGCGCTCATGCGTGCGTCCAGCGGCGCTCCAGCGCGCGCGAGGCGGCTGACAGCGGGTAGCAGATAAAGAAGAAAAACAGGAACAGCGCGCCGTAGATCAGCACCGACTCGTAGGTGCGCTCGATGATCTGCTGGCCGACCTTGATCACATCGACCACGCCGATCAGCACCGCCAGCGAGCTGGTCTTGATGATTCGCGTATAGATGTTGATGGTCGGCGGGGTCAGGCGCTTGAGCGCCTGGGGCAGCAGGACGTAGCCGTACAACTGCCCACCTGACAAGCCGATCGACAGCCCGGCTTCGCGCTGCCCGCGTGGCAACGACTGCAGCGCGCCACGCACCACCTCGCCCACTTCGCTGGCGCCCCACAACGACAGCACCAGCACCGCACACCAGAAGCTCGGGATGCTCACGGCAAAGAAAATCGGCAGGCCGAAGAACAGCAGGTAAAGCCAGACCAGCACCGGGATCGCCCGGAACAGCTCCAGGTAAATGCGCAGCAGCACGTTCACACTGCGCTTGCCCAAGGTCGCCAACACGCCGTAGAACACGCCGCCGAGGGTGGCGAAGAGGATGCTCAGCGCCGAGATCGCCAGGGTTTGCGCTGCGCCCTTGCCCAGTTGCGGCAAGGACACCAGCAACAACTCAAGACCCGAACTGGCCATGTTGCAGCCTCCGTTCCAGGCGGCTGAGCAGCAGCGACAGTGGCAGAAACAGCAGCACGCAAATCAGCGTCAACACCGCGAGCATCTCGTAGGTCTTGTAATACAGGGCGATGTAGCTCTTGGTGGTATAGAGAATCTCTGGCACCGCCACCGCCGACACCACGGTGGTTTCCTTGAGCAAAAAGATGAAATTGGCGAACAGCGCCGGCAGGCTGAGGATCCCCGCCTGAGGCAGGATCACATGGCGCAGCAACTGGCCTTCCGACAGGCCGATCGAGCGCCCCGACTCCAGTTGCGCCACAGGCACCGCCTCGACGCCGGCGCGCAGCACCTCGGTCAGGTAGGCGCCGCCGAGGAAGGTCATGGTGATGATCGCCGCAGCAAAACCGGAAATCTTCAGGCCCAGTTCCGGCAAGGCGAAGTAGACGAAGAACAGCTGGATCAGCAGCGGCGTGTTACGCGCCAGCTCCACGTAGAGCTTTACCAGGCGCTGCAGGTACGGCGTGCGGTAAACCAGGATCGCGGCGTTGACCAGCGCCACCAGCAGCGAAGTACCGATGGCGATCAGGCCGACTTGCAGTGTGACCCCCACCGCCTTGAGAAAGGCTGGCAATGTGCTAAGGATAAAGGCGAAGTCGAAGCTCATGGAGTGAGCCTCGGCAGACGATGACGATGCGACATGGACAGGATCTCGGACCGGCCCGAGGGTAACGGGCGGCTCTACACAGGGGTTGTCAGTGCGGGTGAGCACAATAAGTAGACTCTAAAGGTATAAAAATATTTATTTAAATACCTTTATTGCATATTGATATCACTCAAACAGCTAACCTGCGAAATCCTTGGCGGTGGCGGGATCTTTCTGCTGCAAATGCTATCCAAGCGCTGTCGACCCATCACACCAACAAGGAAGACAAAGGATGAATAGCGCCCCCACTCTCGATGCAAAAGAACTGATCAAGTGGCTGACGGCATTGCGCCGGGCGGTCAATGCGGGGAATTGAATGCACTGTGGGAGCAAGGTTGACCCGCGATGCGATTTGACTGGTAGATCGCATCGCGGGGCAAGCCCGCTCCCACAGGATGTGTGTGTAGCCTCTTAGAACGCCGGCAGTACCGCGCCGCTGTACTTCTTCTCGATGAAGGTTTTCACTTCTGGGCTGGTCAGTGCCTTGGCCAGCTTCTGGATGGCGTCGCTGTCCTTGTTGTCCGGACGGGCCACCAGGAAGTTCACGTACGGCGAATCAGCGCCTTCGATCACCAGGGCATCCTTGGCCGGGTTCAGGCCGGCTTCCAGGGCGTAGTTGGTGTTGATCATGTCCAGGTCGACCTGATCCAGCACACGCGGCAGCATGGCCGATTCAAGCTCGCGGAACTTCAGCTTCTTCGGGTTCTCGGCGATGTCCTTCGGCGTCGCCAGGGCGTTCTTCGGATCCTTCAGGGTGATCAGGCCAGCCTTCTGCAACAGCAGCAGGGCACGACCGCTGTTGCTGCCTTCGTTAGGGATGGCAACGGTAGCGCCGTCCTTCAGTTCGCTCAGCTTGGTGACCTTCTTCGAGTAGCCGCCGAACGGTTCGACGTGTACGCCAATCACGGTTTCCAGGTGGGTGCCTTTGCCTTCGTTGAAGTTCTTCAGGTACGGCAGGGTCTGGAAGTAGTTGGCGTCCAGGCGCTTCTGGTCGACCTGCACGTTAGGCTGCACGTAGTCGGTGAATACCTTGATCTCCAGGTCCACACCTTCCTTGGCCAGGGTTGGCTTGATCAGCTCGAGGATTTCCGCATGCGGAACCGGGGTAGCGGCAACTACCAGCTTCTCACCCGCCTGGGCAAAACCTGCAACCGACAGAGCGGCCGCCAGAGCAGTCAACAACAGAGCCTTTTTCATGCGCAGTCCTTATTCGAATACACGGCCATCGGGCGACGGCGAAGGTGAGGGTTGCCAGCACTTTGCTAGCTGGCTTGAAGCGGACAATACCGAGATTTTTTATGCCGGAACAATATCTTTTATTTAGCTACTTATTCCATTTTTAACGGACGCCTCCATGCACCCCATGCATGGGGTCAGGCGACTGGTTGCGCCAGGCGCAACAGCGTCTTCTCCAGCAGTTGTTGCAGCGCACTGCGCTCACCCGGCTCGCCAAGGCTGAGCAACTGCTCCAACTGGCTGGTCAGAGCGCTCAACGGTGTCGGCAGGTTCAGATGCTGCGGGAGGATTTCTTCACCGCTGCTGACCAGCAGCGCGAAGTGAATGACGTTCTCAAGCTCCCGGGTATTGCCCGGCCAGCTGTGCAGCTCCAGCACCCGCTGCGCCGCATCGCTGATCAAGGGCACCGCCAGGTTCAGCCGCGGGCTGTAGATTCCGACAAAATACTCGGCCAGCGGCAGGATATCGCCAACCCGCTCGCGCAAGGCCGGCAGCTCCAACCGGCCTTCGCGCAGGTAGTGGTAAAGGCGGTCGTGGAACTTGCCGGCGCGCACCGCCTCAGCCAAGTCAATGCTCGACGCGGCGACCAGGCGCACATCCACCGGGTTCGGTTGCTGGGCACCGACGCGGGTGACTTCGCGGTTCTCCAGTGCCGACAGCAGCTTGACCTGGATCGGCAGCGGCAAGTCGGCGATTTCGTCCAGGTACAGGGTGCCGCCATTGGCCGAGCCAAACCAGCCTGCCCGGCTGCTGGCCGCGCCGCTGTGGGCACCGGCGCTGTAACCGAACAGTTCGGCGTCGGCATAGGTCGGGCTGATCGCTGCGCAATTGACCGAAACAAATAACCCGCCGCGATCGCTGGCGCGGTGAATCTGCCTGGCCAGCAGCTCCTTGCCGGTCCCGGTCTCGCCGCGGATCAGCACCGGCAGGGCCAGGGGTGCGAGCAGCTCGAGCTCCTCGCGCAGTTGCCGCGAACGCGGGTCGACGAACACCAGCGCTTTGGCGCGGATGCTCAACGGGCTCTTGTCCAGTTCAGGAAACGTCAGCAAAGGCTGGCCGAAGGTGTCGTGATTACTCATGGCAAACTCCCGCCCTTGGCGCTATCCGGCCGGGCGTTCGAATCAAGGCAAATGGTCAGCGCCTGAAGCTCAGGCGCGGCGTAGGGCGTGCTGTTCCAGACGGTTCTGCAGGCGGTACAGGTAGGCGAAACCCTGCTCCCAGCGGCGGTGCCCGGACTTGACGTTGATATGCCCGGCACCGGCGAGAAAGCCCGTCTCGGCGCCCCAGGCACGGGCCAGCTGCATGGCCCGCGGGGCGCTCACGGCCGGATCGTTGTCAGAGCTGACCACCTGGCTGGGGAACGGCAGCAGCAGTTGGGGAATTGGTGCGAAGTTACGCAGCGCCGGTGCGCAGGTCGGGCGTTCGACGTCCGCCGGGGCCACCAGCAAGGCACCCCGTACGCGGCGCAACAGGGTCGCGCTGGCTTGTGCCGCCCAATGGGCAACGGTGATGCAACCCAGGCTGTGAGCGATAAGGATCACTGGCGATTCCTCGGCAGCCACGGCTTGTTCGAGTACGGCCACCCAGTCCTGGCGCTGCGGGGTCAACCAGTCGGCCTGTTCGACCCGGGCGCTGTTGGGCAGCACCTGCTGCCAGTGAGTTTGCCAATGATCGTCTGGCGAACCTTGCCAGCCCGGCACAATCAGGTAACGGATCGACTCGTTGCGCATGGGGACGCCTCCTGCTGCGTTTGCGTGCATGAGGCCAAGTATAGGGGGGTGGTTATATTCGTAAAGGAATAAGAAGCTATTTATTAATAACCAAACTGCAAAAAGGACTGGGCTAATCGCGGGGCAAGCCCGCTCCTACAGGGTCCATAAAAAAAGGGACCACCCCCTGCCGAAGGACCGGTCCCTGAAGCATTGCCTGAGAGATGTTGCTCAGCGAGCGGTGATCACCGACAGCTTGGTGATACCCGCACGTTCGATCGAGGCCATGGCCCGTGCCACTTCCCCATAATTCACGCCATCGTCGGCCTGCAGTTGCACGCGCAGCTCCGGGTCCTTGGCCTTGGCCGCCTGCAGGTTGGTTTCCAGCAGATCGGGCTGGATCTCGTCCTTGTTGATGAACAGCTTGCCGCCACCGTCGATACTGACCACCAGCGGGTCCTTCTGCTCCACCGGGGCCACGGCCTCGGTCTTGGGCAGGTTGATCGGAATGGCGTTGGTCAGCAGTGGCGCGGTGACGATGAACACCACCAGCAGCACCAGCATCACGTCCACCAGCGGCGTTACGTTGATCTCGCTGAGTACTTCGTCACTGTCCTGGGTCGAGAAGGCCATATCAGGATGCCTCCTTCACTTTCTGGGTGTTCTGGCCGGCTACGGCCTTGTAGGCAGCAGGGTGCACCAGCACCCGGAACGCGCTCTTCTGCGCCAGGCTGTAGAAGTCGTGGGCAAAGTCATCAAGGTCGGCGGCGGTCAGCTTCAGGCGGCGCAGGAAGTAGTTGTAGACCAGTACCGCCGGCACCGCGACGGCGATACCCACACCGGTGGCGACCAGCGCCGCACCGATCGGCCCGGCCACGGTTTCCAGGCTCGCCGAGCCTGCGGCGCTGATGCCCTTGAGTGCTTCCATGATCCCCCACACCGTGCCGAACAGGCCGATGAAGGGCGAGGTGCTGCCGATACTGGCGACTACCGCCAGGCCGGTTTCCAGCGAACGGCGCTCACGAACGATCTGCTGGCGCAGGGCGCGTTCGAGGCGGTCCTGATGGTTGATCGCCTGGCTCAGGTCACTGGCCTGCTGGCCGGGTTCACCGACAGCAATGGCGGCATAACCGGCCTGGGCGACACGGGCTGCGGCACCGGGTTGTGCATGGCTGAGTTCGGCAGCTGAATCCAGGCTTGAAGCCGCCCAGAACTGTTTGTGGAAGCGTTTGTCCTGGTTCTTCAGGCGCACGAACTGCACGCCCTTGACCAGGGCCAGGCCCCAGGTGACGACAGAGAAGCCCACCAGCAGCCAGATCACCGCGCTTTCGATGGATTCGAGGGGGGATGCCAATACAGTCATGATCAATACTCTCTTCTGTTAGCGCGAATTAGCGGATCTTGAAGTCGATGGGTACGCTGACCCAGCCGTCCTGGGCTACGTCGCCCTGCTTGGCCGGGACGAAGCTCCAGCGCTTGACCGCCGCCAGGGCGGCGTCGTCGAGTTGCTGGCGGCCACTGCTTTTCTGAATCTGGATATCTCCCGGCTTGCCGCTGGCCAGCACCTGTACCCGCAACAACACCGTGCCTTCCCAACCGCGACGCTGGGCCAGCGACGGGTACTCCGGCGCCGGGTTCTTCAGGTACCCGGCGTTGGCCGAAGCCGGCGTCACCGGGGCTGGCGCCGCGGGTGCGGGAGGCGTTGGCGGTGCTGCCGGTTGTGGCGGTGCAGGCGGTTGCTCGACAGCCTTGGGCACAGGTTTGGGTACCGGTTTGGGCACAGGTTTAGGCTTGGGCTTGGGTACAGGTTTCGGTGCAGGCTTGGCGGCCAGTTCATCGACGACCGGTGGCGGCGGCTCGACCACTGCCGGCGGTGGCGGCGGTGGCGGCTCGACAGCCGGGGTCGCCGGTTGCGAAAACTCGATGGTCATCGGCGGAATTTCCGGCGGTACCACCGGCAACACCGGGGTTGGCGCCTGGCTGACCCAGTACGCCACCGCTCCGTGCAAGGCCAGGGCAAACACCCCGAGCAGAATTTTCTCCCGACGGCTCAGCGCGCTTTTCGGTGTGCTTTGCAGGCGCAACTGCGCCAGCGGCAACCGCAGCGGGCGACCGAGGTCGACCAGCTCGCCGCTCGGCGTCTGGCGCCAAAGCACATCGTGAGCACTGGCGGCGGTCTGGACATTACCCATTGATCAACTCCTGGGACGTGAGTGCGTTTCGTCGAAGGCAGGTCAGTTGCCTTCGCTGGGGTGGATCATCAACTTCTGTTACTTATGTCTTAAAGTAATTTTTAAGGTTATAGATAGAACAAAAACACATATACAAATCAACCGAACCGCTCTAAGCCGCGCCATTCAAGGGCTGGCGCTAATCACCTGAAACGCCATGCCTCTACGGCATGAAAAATATTCGGCAAAGGCATGGCAAAACGCCGTTTCAGAAGTCGTAGCGGCCAGTTACACCCAAGGTTCGCGGGGTGCCCAGCAGGCCTTCATAGCCGCCGTTGGCCGCGCTCCAGAGGGTGGTGTAGTAAGTCTTGTCGAAGGCGTTCTTCAGCCACAGCGAGACGTCCCACTGGCCCTGGCCTAGGTCGCCACGCAGGCCGGTGGACAGGTTGACCACGGCATAGCTGGGGATCTGCGCGAAGTCCGAATCCTCGACCGTACCCACCGCCTTGGAACGGAACGCGTAGCTGGCGGTGACGTAAGGCTGCAGGCCGTTGTCCAGGTCCCACTGGTATTGGCCATTGGCGTTGGCGATCCATTTCGACGCGCCGACCACTTGATGGCCGCTCAAGTCGCATGCCGCAGGTGCACCCGGTTGCAAGGCGACTTCCGGCGCGCACGGGGCGTCTTTGTAGGACAGGTACCGAACGTCGTTGTAGGAGCCATTGAGGTTCAGGGTCAGACCGCGCACCGGGATCAGGGTGCTTTCCAGCTCCACCCCGCGTGAGCGCACGGAGCCGGCGTTGGTCAGGTATTGCACGCGGTTGGCGTCGTCGTAGGCGTTGGTCTGGTAGCCGTGCACCTCAGTCCAGAACAGGTTGGCGTTGAGCTGCAGACGGCGGTCCCAAAGGGTGCTCTTCAAGCCCAGCTCGGCGTTATTGGCGCGCTCGGTGCCGATCAGCAGCGAGTCGGCACCCGCCACCGGCGCCGTGCCCACCGCCAGGTTGACGCCACCGGACTTCTCGCCGTGGGACAAAGTGGCATAGCCGAGCAGGTCATCGGTGAAGCGATAACTCAGGTTGAGCAAGCCCGAAGGGCTGGTGCTGTACTGGTTGAGGTCGCCGGAATCATAGGCGCCAACCCGGCCCTGGCGCGCGGTTGCCGCAGCGCCTGCAACCGCTGCACCACCCACCGGCGCGGCGCGATCGACCCAGGCGCTTTTCTCTTCATAGGTGCCGCGCACCCCGGCGGTGAAGTCCAGACGCTCGGTGAGGTGCCAGGTGCCCTGGGCGAACAGGGCGAAGCTGTCGGTCTCGATATGCCCCTTGCCGACACTGCTGACGTTGGCCAATGCGCCGGCCGGCGTGCCGTTCCAGATATCGGCCTGCGGACCGTAATGAACGAAGGATTTGTTATCCAGATCCGAGCCGAAGTAGTAGGCACCGATTACATAGTCAAAGAAGCCGCCAGTGGGCGAGGCCAGGCGAAATTCCTGCGAGTACTGTTTATCGCGCACCGAGACCCCGGCGTTGTAGGCCGCCGGTACGTTAAGGCCATCGTCGTTGCGCGGGGTGAAGTCCCACCAGCGGTAGGAGCTCACCGAGGTCAGGGTGAAGTCGTTGGCCAGGGTCCAGTTGGCTTCCAGCGAAGTACCGCCCTGGAACACCGTGACCTGCTGATCGTCATCGAGATTGACCTTGCGCTTGCTGCCATCGACCAGCGTCGCCCCGGCCGCCTGGGCCCGCGCTTCATAGCGGTTGACGCCATTGATGGTCGGCCCGGTGCTGTACAGCAGGCGGGTGCCGGCGCTGGAATCCTCTTCGTTGTAGTCGCCGATCCAGCGCAGGTTGAACTGCTCGTTGGGCTTGTACAAAAGTTGGCCGCGAAAGCCCTGGCGCGAACCGCCGTTGAGGGTGTGGCCGTCGAACTCGTTCTTGATGTCGCCGTCGTTGCGCGTGCGGTAGGCCGAAATGCGCCCGGCCAGGGTCTCGCTCAAGGGCCCGGACAGGGTGCCCTTGGTCTGGAAGTAGCCATCCTCGCCCACCGAGGTTTCGATGCTGCGCTCGGGGGTGAAGCTCGGCGCACGGGTGCTGATGTTGATCACCCCGGCGGTGGTGTTCTTGCCGAACAGCGTGCCTTGCGGGCCACGCAGCACTTCCAGTTGCTCGATGTCCATGAGGTCGAACACCGCCATGCCCGGGCGGCCGAGGTAGACGTTGTCCAGGTACAGGCCAACGCTGCCTTCCAGGCCATCACTGGCCGGGTTGTTGCCAAGACCGCGAATCGACACGCTGGACTGGCGCGCATGCATGTAAGCGACGTTGACGCTGGGCACCAGTTGCTGCAGGTCCTGGATGCGATAGACCCGCTGGCTTTCCAGGGCCTGGCCGTCGAGCACGCTGATCGGCGTCGGCACGCTCTGCGCGCTCTCTTCGCGGCGCCGGGCGGTGACGGTGACGGTCTTGAGCTGACTGTCGCTGGCCTTGACCTCAGGCTTTACCGATTCTGCGGCCTGGGCCGGCAACCAGTGGGCGCTACCAGCCAGCAGCAAGGCCAGGGGCAGGCGCTGGAGCCGCCGTGAAGACAAGGGTGCAGCGCGAAGGGTCGGGCTCATGGGCGGCTCCTGGCAAAGGAATTTATATTCCTTTCAGTTATTTATTTATGATTCGACATACATTTACTGCATAAGAGATTGCCTTTATAAGGAGTGCACCAGAGGCAGAGCAAATGCATTTGCCCGATACTTTTTATGTGAAAAATGCATATAGATCTGCGCCAACTCCGCCACCTGATCGCCCTCGCCGAGCACCGCAGCTTCGTCGCCGCGGCGACCGCGGTGAACCTCTCGCAATCAGCCTTCAGCCGTAGCATCCAGGCCCTGGAGCACAGTGCCGGCTGCCAGTTGGTGGACCGCTCGCACAAGGAATTGCCGCCGACCAAGCAAGGCCTGGTGGTGCTCGAACACGCGCGGCGGCTGATCAGCGGCGCGCGCCAGCTGAGCAACGAGATCAGCCAGTTCAATGGTCTGGAGGCAGGCGAGCTGCGTTTCGGCTGCGGTCCCGCGCCCGCAGCGGGCTTGGTACCACGGGCGATTGGCGGGTTCATCGGCCGCTACCCCAAGGCACGAGTGCAGTTTCAGGTCGATGACTGGCAAAGCCTGAACAAGCGCCTGCTGGCCGAGGAGTTCGAGTTCTTCGTCGCCGACACCCGTAACTTCGAAGCCGATCCGCAGTACCAGACCCTGCGCCTGCGCCCACGGCGCTGGCACTTCTGCTGCCGTGCCGGGCATCCGCTGGCGGCGCTGCCCAGCGTCAGCGCCGAGCAGCTGTTGCAGTACCCCTTGGCCGTCACCTTGCGCCCGCCAAACCTGCGCAAGGTGATCGCCGACCTGAGCGGCCGCCCGGATTTCGTCGCCAATGTCGAATGCGAAAACAGCTACAGCCTGCTCGGTGTAGTGCTCAACTCCGATGCCATCGGCATCTGCGGCTCGTACAGCGATGCCCTGCACAATGCCGCCGGCAAGTTGCTGCGGCTGAGCATCGACGGGCTGGCTGACGACTGCGAAGAGCTCTACACCCGCTATGGCATCGTCAGCCAGGCGCGCCTGCGCCTGTCGCCGCTGGCCGAGGCGATGATCGAGCAGATCATCCTCACCGACCAGGCCGACCGTGCCCTGGATGCCTGCAACCTGGAGCAGCTGGCGATCTGAGCCATTGCGCGGCATGCATCGCCAGCATTCGCCAAATGCGCTTGTGATGCGCGCCCCGGGCGGCGAAAACAGTCACCTGAAATTCGCTCAGGTGACTGCCATGCCCCACCCCACTGCCGTGCGCAACGTGCTGTACATCATGTGCGACCAACTGCGTCGCGATTACCTCTCGTGCTACGGCCACCGCCACCTGCACACGCCGAACATCGACCGCCTGGCCGCCGCCGGGGTGCGCTTCAGCCGCGCCTATACCCAAGGCACCATCTGCGGCCCGTCGAGGATGTCGGCCTACACCGGACGTTACGTCAGCAGCCATCAGGTGGCCTGGAACGGCGTGCCGCTGCCGCTGGATGAACTGACCCTCGGTGACTACCTGCGGCCCGCCGGAGTTCGCGCCGCGCTGGTGGGCAAGACCCACGCCACGCCGAACCAGGAAGCCTTGCAACAACTGGCCATCGACCCGCTCGGGAGCATGGCCGAACAACTCAACGAGGTGGGTTTCGAGCCCGTTGCCCGTCACGACGGGATCTTCCCCGACGATCCGCTGTTCGCCGACAAACGCGAAAGCGCGCCCTACACCCGCTACCTGCGCGACCACGGCTTTGCCGGCGACAACCCCTGGCACAGCTGGGCCAATGCCGCCGAAGGCGACGACGGTGAAATCCTCAGCGGCTGGCACATGCGCAACGCCGACCTGCCCACGCGCCTGCCCGAGCAGCATTCGGAGACGGTCTACACCACCGACCGCGCCATCGACTTCATCCAGGCCCAGGGCGAGCAGCCCTGGTGCCTGCACCTGTCGTACATCAAGCCGCACTGGCCCTACATCGCCCCCGCGCCGTACCACGCGTTGTACCGCGCCAGCCAGGTGCAGGCAGCCATACCCGTTCAGCAAGACAACAATCACCCGGTGTATGCCGCGTTCCGCCAGCACCAGGAAAGCCTCAACTTCTCTCGCGAAGAAGTGCGCCTGAAAGTGATCCCCACCTACATGGGCCTGATCAAACAAATCGACGACCAGCTCGGGCGCCTGCTCGATGTGTTGCAAAGCAATGGGCGCTGGGATGACACGCTGATCGTGTTCACCAGCGATCACGGCGATTTCCTCGGCGACCACGGCCTGGGCGAAAAGGAGTTTCTCCTCGAGCCGGCGGTGGGTGTGCCACTGATCGTGCGTGATCCGCGCGCGGCGGCCGATGTCAGCCGGGGCACGGTGGATGAGCGCTTGGTGGAAACCATCGATGCGCTGCCGACCTTTCTCGACGCGCTAGGGCTGCCGAGTGCCGAGCATCGGCTGGAGGGGCGCTCGTTGATCCCTTTGTTGCATGGCACGGCCAGCGACTGGCGTCACTACGCCATCGCCGAGTACGACTATGCCTTCCAGGCCCCGGCCCGTGAGCGCCTGGGCCAGCCAATCGACCGTTGCCGGATGACCATGGTGCGCAGCGAGCGCTGGAAGTACCTGGCCTATGACGGCTTTCGCGCGCAGCTGTTCGACCTGCTCAATGACCCGCAGGAGTTGCACGACCTGGGCGCGGATCCGGCCTATGCGGATGTGCGCGAGACGCACCAGGGCTACTTGTTCGAATGGCTGAGGGGCTTGAAGCGGCGGACCACCATCAGCCATGCCGAAATCGAGCGGCGTGGGCAGTGGTTTCGTTATGGCGAGCCGCGGGAGGATAGCGTGGTGAAGATTGGGGTGTGGTGAGGTTCAGGGGCCGCTACGCGCCCCATCGCCGGCAAGGCCGGCTCCCACGGTGGTCGGTGTGATGCTGACTTGTGTGGGAGCTGGCCTTGCCGGCGATGGGCTGCAAAGCAGCCCCGGCTCATGATCAGATATTGGCCACTTTCTGCCAGACCTTGGGCTTGAAGAACAAGGTCTCGCCCCGTGCCAGCCCGCTCAGGCTGTCATGGTCCTTGACCACCTCGGCCTCGATCAGCTCGCTCTGCCCTTCGACCTTCAAGGTCACCCGGGTAGTTGCCCCCAGCGGGCGGATATCACGCACTTCGGCCGGGTGGTGGCCCTCGATCTCGTGACGCGACAGCGACACTTCATGAGGGCGGAACAGCACATGGTGGCCTTCACTCAGGTGCAGGCGGTTGGAGTCGCCGAGGAAGTGATAAACAAAATCACTGGCCGGGTTCTCATAGACCTCGCCCGGCGAGCCGATCTGCTCGATCACGCCCTTGTTCATCACCACGATACGGTCGGCGACTTCCATGGCTTCTTCCTGGTCATGGGTGACGAACACCGAGGTCAGGTTGATGTCCTCGTGCAGGCGTGCCAGCCAGCGGCGCAGCTCTTTGCGCACCTTGGCGTCCAGCGCCCCGAACGGCTCGTCGAGCAGCAGCACCTTGGGCTCCACCGCCAGGGCGCGGGCCAGGGCAATACGCTGGCGCTGGCCGCCCGACAACTGTTCCGGGTAACGGTCGCTGAGCCAGTCGAGCTGGACCATATTCAGCAGCTCGTGGACCTTTTCGGCAATCTTGCTCTCGCTCGGGCGCTCGCCCTTGGGCTTCATGCGCAAGCCGAAGGCGACGTTGTCGAACACGCTCATGTGGCGGAACAGCGCATAGTGCTGGAACACGAAACCGACGTTGCGATCACGCACGTCGTGGCCGGAGACGTCTTCGCCGTGGAAGACGATGCTGCCCTGGTCGGGGGTTTCCAGCCCGGCGATGATCCGCAGCAGGGTGGTCTTGCCGCAGCCGGACGGGCCGAGCAAGGCCACCAGCTCGCCGCTGTGGATATCCAGGTTGATGCTGTCCAGAGCCTGGAAAGCGTTGAAGCGCTTGCTGACGTTACGAACTTCGATCGACATGAATTATTCCTCCGCCGCGTTATGGCGCAGACGGTTAATACGGGACTCGCTCCACTGCTTGAGCAGCAGGATGAAGAGCGCCAGGATCAGCAACAGGCTGGCGACGCTGAAGGCCGCAACGTGGTTGTATTCGTTGTAGAGGATCTCGACGTGCAGCGGCAAGGTGTTGGTCACCCCGCGAATATGCCCGGACACCACTGACACCGCACCGAACTCACCCATCGCCCGCGCGGTACACAGCACCACGCCGTAGATCAGGCCCCATTTGATGTTGGGCAGGGTCACGTGCCAGAACATCTGCCAGCCGTTGGCACCGAGCAGGCGCGCAGCCTCCTCTTCCTGGGTGCCCTGCTCCTGCATCAGCGGGATCAGTTCACGGGCCACGAACGGCACGGTGACGAAGATGGTCGCCAGGACGATGCCCGGCAAGGCGAAGACAATCTGGATGTCGTGATCCTGCAGCCACGGCCCGAACAGGCCCTGGGCGCCGAACATCAGCACGTAGACCAGACCTGCGATCACCGGCGACACCGAGAACGGCAGGTCGATGAGCGTGACCAGGATGCTCTTGCCACGGAAGTTGTACTTGCTCACGCACCAGGCGGCGCTGACGCCGAACACCAGGTTCAGCGGCACCGAGATGGCCACGGCGATCAGGGTCAGCTTCAGCGCCGACAAGGCGTCGGGCTCGAAGATCGCCTCGAAGAACGTGCCCAGGCCCATTTTCAGGCCCTGGGACACCACGATCACCAGCGGCAGCAGCAGGAACAGGGCGAAAATCAACCAGCCAAGGCTGATCAGGATACGCCGTGAAGTGGCGCTGCCACGGCGGGCGGCATTGGCCGAAGCGGCCGCGCCAATAGAGTTCGCAGACATGGACGTGGCCTCCTTCAAGGGGTTTCGATGCGCCGCTGCAGCAAGTTGATCAGCAGCAACAGGATGAAGGAAACCACCAGCATCAACACGCCGATAGCGGTGGCGCCGGTGTAGTCGTACTGGTCGAGCTTGACCATGATCAGCAGCGGCAGGATCTCGGTCTTCATCGGCATGTTGCCGGCGATGAAGATCACCGAGCCGTACTCGCCAACGCCACGGGCAAAGGCCAGGGCAAAACCCGTCAGCCAGGCCGGCAACAGCGCTGGCGCCAGTACGTAGCGAAACACCTGCAGCGGCTTGGCCCCCAGGCAGGCGGCAGCTTCTTCGACTTCACGGGGAATGTCGGCCAGCACCGGCTGCACCGTACGCACCACGAACGGCAAGGTCACGAAGGTCAGCGCCAGGGTGATGCCCAGCGGGGTGTAGGCGATCTTGAAGCCCAGGTCGGTGGCGAACTGGCCGACCAGGCCGGCCGGTGCGTACAGCGCGGTCAGGGCGATACCGGCAACGGCCGTGGGCAGGGCGAACGGCAGGTCGATCATCGCATCGATGATCTTGCGTCCGGGGAAGGTATAGCGCACCAGCACCCAGGCCAGCAGGGTGCCGATGATGCCGTTGATGATGGCCGCGTAGAGGGCAGTGCCGAAGCTCAGCTTGAGCGCCGCGAGCACCCGCGGTGCACTGACGATGGCCCAGAACTGCTCCCAGGTGAGCTGGGCGGCATGTATGAACATGGCGGCCAGCGGTATCAGCACAATCAGGCTGAGGTACACCAAGGTGTAGCCCAGCGTCAGCCCGAAGCCGGGTATGACGGGGGAAATACGACGTGACATAAAGGTCCCTGGTTGAACGCACGAAGCCCGGGACGAATCCCGGGCCCATGCTGGCTACTGAACGGCGATTATCCTGACGGGCATTGCATCACTGCGCCGTGTAGATCTGGTCGAACACGCCACCATCGTTGAAGAACTTGGGTTGGGCAGTCTTCCAGCCACCGAAGTCTTTGTCGATAGTCACCAGGTCCAGTTTCGGGAACTGCTTGGCGTATTCGGCAGCGACTTTCGGATCACGCGGGCGGTAGAAGTTCTCGGCGGCAATTTTCTGCCCGGCCGGGCTGTACAGGTGCTTGAGGTATTCCTCGGCGATCTGCTCGTTGCCCTTCTTCTGCGCATTCTTGTCGACCACCGCCACGGGCGGCTCGGCGAGGATCGACAGCGACGGCACGACGATGTCGAACTTGTCGGCGCCACCGTCTTCCTTGAGGGCCAGGAAGGCTTCGTTTTCCCAAGCCAGCAACACGTCACCCTGACCGTTGTTGACGAAGGTGATGGTCGAGCCACGGGCGCCGGTGTCCAGTACCGGTACGTGCTTGAACAGCTCCTTGACGTATTCCTGGGCCTTGGCCTCGCTGCCGCCGGCTTTCAGGCCGTAGGCCCAGGCGGCGAGGAAGTTCCAGCGGGCGCCGCCGGAGGTTTTCGGGTTCGGGGTGATGACCGAGACGTCTTTCTTGATCAGGTCGCCCCAGTCCTTGATGCCTTTCGGGTTGCCCTTGCGCACCAGGAACACGATGGTCGAGGTGTAGGGGGTGCTGGCGTCCGGCAGGCGGGTCTGCCAGTTGTCCGGCAGGGTCTTGCCGAGCTTGGCCACTTCGTCGATGTCGCCCGCCAGGGCCAGGGTCACCACGTCGGCGCGCAGGCCGTCGATCACCGCGCGGGCCTGCTTGCCCGAACCACCGTGGGACTGCTGGATCTTCACCTTGTCGTCCGGGTGAGCCTGCTGCCAGTGCTTGACGAACTCGGCGTTGTACTGCTGATACAACTCGCGGGTCGGATCATAGGACACGTTCAGCAGTTCGTAGTCCTTGGCGATTGCGGAACCGGCAAAAACGGCGCTGGCGAGGGCGGCCAGGGCATAACGGCGGATGGACATGGTGAAGCTCCCGATTGGCGTATTTTTCTAATTAGGTGGCGCGATAATCAGCTGGGCTTGTTGCCGGGGTTCTGCAGGCGGAACTTTTCCTTGCGTTCGATCTGCACGACCTGGGCGTTGTGCACGGTGATTTCCACCGCGCCAAACCGAAGGTCGCGCAGGGCGCTCTGGATTTCGCGCAGAATGGTGGCTTCGTCCTGACCGTCAACGCTACGCAGAGATGCGCTCATGCTCGTGCTCCTGTGATATGGGTGCCGTGCAGTGCGTGAAGGGGAGCGACTGCGCCTGGCTTGAGGGCAATCTTAGGGGGGCGCGAATATTCTTAAAAATACTATTTAAGAATTTTTATATAACTGAAATAGAGTTTCGCGGGGCAAGTCGGATCGCCGCCCCGCGATAGGGCCCTCAGGCCCAGCGCAATTGCTGCGCCGGCACCGGCCGCCCGAACCAGTAGCCCTGGCCCAGCTGACACTGTTGCTCCAGCAGAAAGCGCGCCTGCTCGGCTTGCTCGATGCCCTCGGCATGCACCAGCATGCCCATGCTCCGGGCCAGGGCGATGATCACCCGCACGATCGCCACATCGTCTTCATCACAGGGCAAGCCGGCGACAAAACCCTGGTCGATCTTGAGCTTTTGCACCGGCAGGCGCTTGAGCCGCAGCAACGACGAGTAGCCGGTGCCAAAGTCATCGATGGCCAGGCGCAAGCCCAGCTCACGCAGGCGATGCAGTTGCTCAAGGGCCACCTCAGGGTCTTCCATCACCGCGCTTTCGGTGACTTCCAGCTCCAGCACGGCCGGGTCCAGCGCCGTGTCGTGGAGCACCTGGGCGACCTGCTGGTAAAGGTCACGATGGCCAAACAGCCGGCTGGAAATGTTCACCGCAACAAACTCCAGCGCCCGCCCCTCGGCCTGCCATTGCACCATCTGCAGGCAGGCCTGACGCAGCACCCAGGTGTCGATATCGGCGATCAGCCCGGTGCGCTCGGCAATCGGGATGAACTCCCCGGGCGGCACCAGCCCGCGCTGCGGATGCTGCCAGCGCACCAGCGCCTCGACGCCGATCATCTTGCCGCTGAACAGGTCATGCACGGGCTGGTAATACACCCTGAGTTCTTCCTGCTCCAATGCCCGACGCAGCTCCCCGGCGGTCTCGACCCGCTGCTGGGCATGGGCGGTCAGCTCTTCGGTGTACAGCGCATAGCCCGCGCGGCCGTTGCTCTTGGCCTTGAACAGCGCAGAATCGGCATTGCGCAACAATTGCTCGGCGCTCAGGGCGTCGCTGGGGAACAGGCTGATGCCGATGCTGACGCTGATGAACAGGCGCTGGCCGTCGACCTCGAACGGCGCTTTCATGCCGTCGATGATGCTCTGCGCCAAAGCGGCGGCCTGGCCCACCTGCGGGCAGTTCTCGGCCAGTACGGCAAATTCGTCACCACCCAGGCGGGCCAGGGTCACGCCGTTGCCCAGCAGCGCCTTCAAGCGCTCACCGACCACCTTGAGCAACTGGTCGCCGATGTTGTGGCCGAGGCTGTCGTTAATGCTCTGGAAGTGGTCCAGGTCGAGCAACAGCAAGGCGCAGCCGCGCTTGTTGGCCTGGGCCGCCGCCAGTGCCTGCTCGGTGCGGTCGTTGAACAGCAGGCGGTTGGGCAGGTCGGTGAGCGGGTCGTGATGAGCGAGATACGCCAGCTCACGCTCGGAATGCTTGATCGCGCTGATGTCGCTGAACACCGCGACGTAATGACTCAACTCGCCGCTGTCATCGCGGATGGCGCAAATCGTCTGCCACTGCGGATACACCTCGCCGCTTTTGCGCCGGTTCCAGATCTCGCCGCTCCACTCGCCCTTCTCCGCCAGGGTGGCGTAAATCTGCTGGTAGAACGGCGCACCGTGACGGCCGGATTTGAACTTGCTCGGGCGCTGGCCGAGCACTTCGTCCTTGTCGTAGCCGGTGATCTGCATGAACGCCCGGTTCACGTGCACGATCAGGCCATCGCGGTCGGTCACCAATACCCCTTCCAGGGTGCTGTCGAACACCGCGGCAGCCATGCGCAGGCGCTCGCGGTCCTCGCGGCGCAAGCGCACACCGACGCCGATGAAATTGAGCAGGCGGGCGCGCGAGACAAAAATCAGCAAGGCGCTACACAACACCCAGAAATGCGCGCTGATCAGCTGCCAGCGGGCGATATGCTCCGGCGCATCGAAAAGACTGTTCAATAACTGATCAGACAGCGCCAGCCACAGTACCGATAGCACGAGGTAGAGCGCCGCCATGCGCATGGCGTCTCGAATGGAAGCAGACATAAGGTCCCGGGCAAACCCACAAATATTTGTGGGGATTATAGGGTAGAAACATCCGGTGACCTCCTATCTAAAAGGCCGACTGGTTTTATTTGCTGGCGCAGGGATAATGTTTCCCGCTGTTCCCTATGTTTTTGAGGGCCATTTCGCCTATGTGGTACGAAGGTTTGCTCAACTTGTCAGTGTGGCAATTGCTGGCAGTTACCCTGGTAATGACGCATGTGACCATCGTCAGTGTCACCGTTTACCTGCACCGTTATTCCGCCCACCGCTCGCTGGAACTCAACGCCGGGCTCAAGCACTTTTTCCGTTTCTGGCTGTGGCTGACCACGGCGCAGAACACCCGCGAGTGGACCGCTATCCACCGCAAGCACCACGCCAAATGCGAAACCGTCGACGACCCGCACAGCCCGGTGATCAAGGGCCTGTCCACGGTACTGCGCAAGGGCGCCGAGCTGTACCGCGAAGAGGCACAGAACCCGGAAACCCTGCGTATCTACGGCAAGAACTGCCCGGAAGACTGGATCGAACGCAACCTCTACAGCCGCTACAAGCTCGGCGGCATCGCCCTGATGGCGGTGATCGACCTGCTGCTGTTCGGCACCGCGGGCATCACCATCTGGGCGGTGCAGATGATGTGGATTCCGTTCTGGGCTGCCGGCGTGGTCAATGGCCTGGGCCACGCAGTCGGCTATCGCAACTTCGAATGCCGCGACGCCGCCACCAATCTGGTGCCCTGGGGCATCATCATTGGCGGTGAAGAGCTGCACAACAACCACCACACCTACCCCAATTCGGCCAAGCTCTCGGTCAAGCGCTGGGAGTTCGACATGGGCTGGGCCTGGATCAAGCTGTTCTGCTGGCTGCGCCTGGCCAAGGTGCAGCGCGTCGCGCCTATCGCCCACCGGGTCGAAGGCAAGGGCCAGCTGGACATGGACACCGCCATGGCGATCCTCAACAACCGCTTCCAGATCATGGCCCAGTACCGCAAGCTGGTGATCGCGCCGCTGGTCAAGCAGGAACTGGCGCGGGTCGACGATTCGGTGCGCCACCAGTTCCGCCGTGCCAAGCGCTTGCTGTCGCGGGAAACCAGCCTGCTGGAAGACCGTCACCACCTGCGCATCCAGACCATGCTCGAGCACAGCCAGGCACTCAAGACCATCTACGAGAAACGCCTGGCCCTGCAACAGATCTGGGCACGCACCAGCGCCAACGGCCACGACATGCTCGCCGCCATGAAGGACTGGGTCCACGAAGCCGAGGCCAGCGGCATCCAGTCACTGCGCGACTTTGCCGCCCAGCTCAAGACCTACTCGCTGCGCCCTGCCCTGGCCTGATGCCGTTGATCGGCGCGCCCGCTTAGCGGCGCGCCGACCGGAACTTACCCGCCTAATCTCACTCTGACAGGCATATCGCCCGCGTGGCGGGCCGGGTCGTGGCCGCACGCCCCAGTCGTGAGAATTTCCGCGCAAATGGTCAAGAACAAACCAACTACCCTGGCCTGCAACCCGCCACCTGAAGCCGCCCAAACCCTTCTGGCGCTGATGCATGCCCAAGGCGAAGTCGCACGCCTGAGCGAGCGCGAGCAGTTGTTCAGTTCATTGCTCGACAGCGTCAACGCGGTGCTTTGGGCATTCGACTGGGAAAGCCGCCAGGTGCTCTACGTCAGCCCCGCCTACGAACGCATTTTTGGCCGCCCCGCCGGGCTGCTATTGGCCGACTTCAATGAGTGGCGCGACAGCATTTACCCCGACGACCTCGACTACGCCGAACGCAGCCTGGCTGAAGTGCTGGTCAAAGGCGCGGTGGAAGACCGCGAGTACCGCATCATCGCCGCCGACGGCCAGGTGCGCTGGATCAGCGACAAGTGCTTCATCAACCAGCAGTCCGATCCGGACCAGCGGGTAATCATTGTCGGCATGGCCGAGGACATCACCGAAAAGAAGCAGCTCGAAGGCGAACTGCAGCGCTTGGCCACCACCGACGTGCTGACCCAGAGCAGCAACCGTCGGCACTTTTTCGAGTGTGCCCAGCACGCCTTCGAAACCGCGCGGCTGCAGCAGACGCCATTAGCGTTCCTGCTGCTCGACATCGATGACTTCAAGCAGATCAACGACACCTACGGGCATCAGGAAGGCGACTATGTGCTGCAGCGCATTGCTGATACCGGCAAGGCAGTTTTGCGCCGCGGTGATCAGTTCGGGCGTATTGGTGGTGAAGAGTTTGCGGCAGTGTTCCCGGGTTGCACGCCGGAGATTGCTCAGCAGATTGCCGAACGCCTGCAGCGCGAGATTCAGCGCTTGAGCTTCAGCCATGAAGACAAGGTCTTCGGGGTGACGGTGAGTCAGGGGCTGACCGGGATCACCGAGGACGATGAATCGCTGGACAGCCTGTTTGCCCGGGCGGATGCGGCGATGTACCAGGCCAAGCGCCAGGGCAAGAATCAGATTGTAAGAGGCTGAAAAGCATCGCTGGCAAGCCAGCTCCCACAAGGGCCGGGGCATGCAAACCCTGTGGGAGCTGGCCTTGCCAGCGATTGGGCCGCACAGCGGCCCCAAAATCTCAAATCTTGCGCAACCTGCCCAGCTCCGCCAGCCCCACCTTGAGCAACCGCGCGGTCTTGCTCTCGGCCAAGCCTTCCAGCCCCTGATCTGCCGGCAAGCGTGCCATCTGCCCGGCCAGGTTCATCACCAGCGCATCGCGCGAATACACGCCACCGCCCAACTGGTAGATCGCCGCAATCAGCTCACGCAGCTCCAGCGGCAAACGCCAGCGGGTACGCAAGGCTGAACCAAACGCCGCAGCAAACTCGTTGAGCGACAGCTCCACCGAATCCTCATCCAGCTCACCCCCGGCCTGCTGCCATTCCTGCAAGCAACGCACCAGCGCCAGATCGCCCAGGCAATGTAGCAAGCCGGCGCAATAGCAGCGTTCCTGGTCGAGCTCGAGCATGCGCGCCAGGGTGCGCGCGTATTCGGCGGTGTGCAGCGACAAGTTCCAGAAATGCTCGGCATGGCGCGACAGGATTGGATCGCTGAGCTTGGCGCTACGCTTGAGCGCGAGCCCGAGGATCAGGTTCATGCTCTGGGTTGTACCCAGCTTGTTCAGCGCCTGCATCAGACTCTGCACCGCGCCATCACGATGCAGTGCAGCGCTGTTGGCAGCGGCGATGAGCACGGCTGTGACCTGTGGATCGTTGCGGATCTCGGCTTCCAGCACCTTGAGGTCCAGCCCCTGGGGTTGCAGGCTGCGCTTGATCGCCAGCTTCACGTCGGCAAACAGCGGGCCGCCATCGGAGGTGGCGCGGCGCCCCTCGAGGAAGCGCGGCAAGGTTGAGCCTGGCTGCAACGGCGGCACCGGGCAAGCCACCTCCTCCCCGGCGCTGAGCAACAGGTCTTCCAGGCGCTGACGCAGGGAGTCCATGTTCAACGGCTTGCTCAGGTAGGCGGTCGGCGCGAACGGCAGCGCCTCGCGCACACTGGCGGCGTCACTGCGGTTGCTCATGAGAATGAACGGCAGCGCCGGCTGACGGCCCTTGGCCCGCACGTTGCGCAGCAAGTCGAGGCCATCGCCGCCGGGCAGCTCACGCGCGGCGATGATCAGGTCGGGCTTGCTGGCCAGCCCCGCCAGGGCTTGCGAGCCGTCGGCACACACCCGCAAACGCGCATCGCAGCGCACGCTGAGGAGCATCTGGCTCAGCATGTCCCGTACCCAGGGGTCGCCTTCGGCAATCAGCACGCACGGTGCCTGGGCGGGCTCTACAACGCTCATACACAACTCTCCCGATATTCCGCTACACGCAATCCAGTGCACCTTCCTGGGTGTCTACTTACAGGCAACCTTAGCCCCCTGGCCTTCCTTTGGGCGAAAAAAAACCCGCCGAAGCGGGTTTTCTTCTAATGCGTCACAGTTTACGCGAGTTCTGCGAAGCACTCTTCGATGATTGCCAGACCTTGGTCCAGTTGCTCATCAGGCGAGGTCAGCGGAACCAGGATACGCAGGACGTTGCCGTAAGTGCCGCACGACAGCAGGATCAGGCCCTTGTCACGCGCCTTGGCCACAACCGAGGCTACAGCGGCAGCGTTCGGGGTGTGGGAACCGGCTTTGTCGAACACTTCGATAGCGATCATCGAACCCAGGGCACGCACGTCACCGATGATCGGGTGCTTGTCCTGGATCTTGCGCAGGCCGGCGACCAGACGCTCGCCAACGGCCTTGCTGCGGTCCAGCAGTTTTTCTTCTTCGAACACTTCCATCACGGCCAGGGCCGCGGCGCAAGCGATCGGGCTACCGGCGTAGGTGCCGCCCAGGCCGCCTGGCGCGATGGCGTCCATGTACTCGGCCTTGCCGCAGACACCCGCCAGCGGGAAGCCGCCAGCGATGGATTTGGCGAAGGTGGTCAGGTCTGGAGCAACGCCCATCTGCTCCATCGCAAAGAAGGTACCGGTACGGCCAGCGCCGGTCTGTACTTCGTCAGCGATCAGCAGAATGCCGTGCTGGTCGCACAGGGCACGCAGGCGCTTCATGAATTCTTTCGGCGCGACGTAGAAACCACCTTCACCCTGAACTGGCTCGAGGATGATGGCAGCGATGTCACGGGCTTCGGCGTCGTTCTTGAAGATGCGTTCGATGGAAGCGATCGAGTCGTCGATGCTCACACCGTGCAGCTCGTTCGGGTAGATGGCGCGGAAGATGCCGCCAGGCATCAGGCCCATGCCGGCCGAGTAAGGCACGACTTTACCGGTCAGGCCCAGGGTCATCATGGTACGGCCGTGGTAAGCGCCGGTGAAAGCGATCACGCCGGCACGGCCGGTGGCGGCACGGGCGATCTTGATGGCGTTTTCAACGGCTTCGGAACCGGTGGTGACCAGCAGGGTTTTCTTGGCGAAGTCGCCTGGCACCTTGGCGTTGATCTTTTCGCACAGCTCGACGTAAGGCTCGTAAGCCAGCACCTGGAAGCAGGTGTGGGTCAGTTTGTGCAGCTGGGCTTCAACGGCAGCGATGATCTTCGGGTGCACGTGACCGGTGTTCAGTACCGCGATACCGCCGGCGAAGTCGATGAACTCGCGGCCTTCGACGTCAGTGACGGTGGCGTTTTTTGCCGACTCGGCGAAGATCGGGTGGATCTGGCCAACACCGCGTGGAACAGCGGCGACACGACGTTGCATCAAAGATTCGTTGGTCTTGCTCATAATGTCCTCAATTCGCCACACACAAGGTGGCGCGATTCAAGTCGGAGTGGCCGGTATTCAACTGCAGGCAGCATGCGTTGATCGACTGCTGCAGGGGCCCAGGCCACTGGGTGTACGGTGTAAAAAGGCCAGCGAGACGTCGCTCTCGCGCCCCGCTGGCAGAGGTAAAGCCTTACGCTGCGATCAGACGCTGATGCACAGGTATTTGATTTCCAGGTAGTCCTCGATGCCGTACTTGGAGCCTTCGCGGCCCAGGCCCGAGGCCTTGATACCGCCGAACGGCGAGACTTCGTTGGAGATCAGACCGGTGTTGATACCGACCATGCCGTACTCCAGGGCTTCGGCGACACGGAACACACGGCTCATGTCACGGGCATAGAAGTACGAGGCCAGGCCGAACTCGGTGTCGTTGGACATGGCGATGACTTCGGCCTCGTCCTTGAAACGGAACAGTGGCGCCAGCGGGCCGAAGGTTTCTTCCTTGGCCACGGCAGCGTTCTTCGGCACGTCGACCAGAATGGTCGGCTCGAAGAAGTTGCCTTCGATCAGCTTGCCGCCGCTGAGCACTTTGGCGCCCTTGCCGACGGCGTCGTCGATGTGTTCCTGGACCTTGGCCACGGCCTTGCTGTCGATCAGCGGGCCAGTGGTGGTGCCGTCTTCCAGGCCATTGCCGATTTTCAGCTTGGCCACAGCGGCCTTGAGCTTCTCGGCGAAGGCATCGTAGACGCCGTCCTGAACGTAGATACGGTTGGCGCAAACGCAGGTCTGGCCGTTGTTGCGGTACTTGGAGATGATCGCGCCTTCGACGGCCTTATCCAGGTCTGCGTCGTCGAACACGATGAACGGCGCGTTGCCGCCCAGCTCCAGGGAAACTTTCTTGATGTCCTTGGCGCATTCGGCCATCAGCTGGCGACCGATTTCGGTGGAGCCGGTGAACGACAGCTTGCGCACGATCGGGTTGCCGGTCAGCTCGCTGCCGATGTCGCCGGCGCTGCCGGTCACCACGCTGAGCACGCCAGCCGGGATACCGGCACGGGTGGCCAGCTCAACCAGGGCCAGGGCCGAGTACGGGGTTTGCGAAGCAGGCTTGAGCACCATGGTGCAGCCAGCGGCCAGGGCCGGGCCGGCTTTACGGGTGATCATCGCCGCCGGGAAGTTCCACGGGGTAATGGCCGCGGTCACGCCGATCGGCTGCTTGATCACGATCAGGCGCTTGTCTGGCTGGTGACCCGGGATGGTGTCGCCGTAGACGCGCTTGGCTTCTTCAGCGAACCACTCGATAAAGGAAGCGGCGTAGACGATTTCACCCTTGGCTTCGGCCAGTGGTTTGCCCTGCTCGGTGGTCATCAGGCGGGCCAGGTCGTCCTGGTGCTCGATCATCAGCTCGAACCAGCGACGCAGCTTGCCAGCACGTTCTTTGGCGGTCAGCGCGCGCCAGGCCGGCAGCGCCTTGTCGGCGGCCTCGATGGCACGGCGGGTTTCAGCGGCGCCCATCTTCGGCACAGTGCCGATGATCTCGCCCGTCGCCGGGTTGTTGACCTTGATCGTCTGGCCGTTGTCCGCGTCCAGCCACTCTCCATTGATGAAGGCTTGCTGGCGGAACAACTGGGCGTCTTTAAGCTGCATGTCGGGCTTCCTTAACTGCACCGTGCAGGCACGGCGCGAATTATTGATTGTAGAAAAAGGAGAGCGTTTGAAATCTCAAACGAATCCTAGGATCAACGAGGAGAAAGGACAATAGGGTGTTCGAAAAAAAGAACAAAAAGCGCTGTGCGGCTGATTTTTTCGGATCAACGTCACTTATAGCCCCTTGAATGTGCGAAATCGACCACAGTCATTCTGACGATGGACGCCGCCAGCCTAGATGGGTATCATGGCGCCCGCGTTGCACTCGTAGCTCAGCTGGATAGAGTACTGCCCTCCGAAGGCAGGGGTCGTGGGTTCGAATCCCGCCGAGTGCGCCATATCGATGAAGGCTCAGGTGAATACCTGGGCCTTTTTTGTTTTCCGACCCAGTACTCCCTGTGTGGGAGCGGGCTTGCCCCGCGATGCGATACGGCAGGCAGACCGCAATCGCGGGGCAAGTCGGGTCGCCGCACCGCCGCTCCTACCAGCGCGCGTCTATGTCAGATTATGTTTCGAAGTCTCGAAATGTGTCGTCCTAAGAAATACCCTACGCGGTCTGTCGATGCCCGTCTGATTGTCCCTGGGAACTCATGCCTCTAGGCTCCTGCCCGTCACCGAAAACTCGGTGATCGGGTGTGGTAACCCGGTGTCGTGAACCCTACACAGCCTATGGCGGCTGTGCGCGGGAGGCTTTCGAGCCTGCCGGGTTTAGGGTTCTCCCCGGTTTACCACCCCGCGTACAGCTGCCACCCATTCGTGTGGTAACGGATGACAGTGTCAGCTTCACCCGGAAGAACCTGACATGAAAAAAATCGTCCCAGATCCACCACTCGATAAAACCGCCGCCACCGCCCACTCCGTCTTCGGCAATTGCCAAGCCGGGCACTCTGCGCTGTTCGCTGTCTGCTCCGGTGTCGCCGCCCATGATGCGCTGGTGCATGCCTCTCTCTACTTAGGCTGCGCTTACGACACTGGCTACAAAGCGTTCGACGATATTGATCCGGCCCACAAGGGCTTCTTGTGGTCGACCCTGCATTCGGTAGAGATGGCCAAAGGGTTGGTGGATGCCTTGCTGGATGGGATTGAGGAGCGGGTGGGTGAATAGCCGCTGACCACTGGCATTGTGGGAGCGGCGGTACGACTTGCCCCGCGAGGCGATGTGGCAGAATCGTCGCACCGCCGCTCCTACCGGGTTAGAAACTCAGGTGCGCCCCGGCATACAGGGTGCGCCCCGGGCCCGGCTCGTAGTAACGCCCGGCGCCGTCATTGATACGCAAATTGTCGTAGTAATGACGGTCACTGAGGTTATCCACCCCCAGATACGGCTCCAACGTCTGGCCGCCCAGGTCGAACTGCTTGCCCACCCGCAGGTTGAGCAACGCCACCCCGGCAACCCGCGCGCTGTTGGCGTTGTCGGCGTACTGCGGGCCGTAGGCGTTCATGTTCAAGCGCGCATAGAAACCATCACGCTCGTAGGCCACTTCGCTGAACAAAGTCTGACGAGGAATGCCCGGCAGGCGATTGTCGTCAAAGCCGTTGAAGTCGGTGTAGCGGTAGTTGTTGAAGCTGTAGGCCATGGACAACCGCCAGTGTTCCAGCACCTGGTAGTCGGCGCTCAACTCGACACCGTCGCGGCGCGACTTGCCAGCGTTACGGTAGAAGGTCTGGCCGCCGTCAACATAGGGCACCAGCTCATCTTCAAGCGCGATGCTGTAAAGCACCGCCTCGGCGCGCAAGTCGCTCCATTCGCCTTTGATCCCCAGCTCACGATTGAGCGCCTTCGCCGGTTGCAGGCCCGGGTTGAATCCGCCGCCCGCCGGGTTGGCCAGTTCATTGACCGTTGGCGTTTCGAATGAGGTAGCGACACGGGCATAGACCAGGTAATGCTCGCTCAGGCGATAGCTCAAGCCAGCGCTGTAGTTCCAGTCGTCGAGGGTGCGCGAGCCGGAGTCGTCGCCGTCGCGCTCGAAGCGATCGTCCACCGCCAGGCGCATGCTGTCGTAACGCCCGCCCAGGGTCAGCTGCCAACGCTCGCTCAGTTCGATGCTGTCTTGCAGGTACAGGCCAACGCTGCCGGCCTTCTCCTGCTGGCGCAGGGTCAGCGCACCGGTACCGCCACCGATCTGGTTGTTGTGGCGTTCACGGTCGTCGCGTTGCTGTTCAAGATCGACACCGGCGGTGACTTGTTGATCCAGGCCGAACCAGTTGGCCTTGTGCGTGTACTGCCCGCCTACTCCGGCGAACAGCCGGGTGTAAGAGGTTTGCCCACCGTTGGCGTAAGGCAGGCGGTTGCCAAACTCGCGCCGCCCCAGCCAGCTGCGCACCTGGTAGCTGTCGTCTTCGCTCAGGTCAGCGGTCCAGTTCAGCGCCAGGCGCTGCTGGGTGATGTCTTCGTCGGCGTTGTACAGCAGGCTCTGGGCGCGGGCCTGGTCACGCTTGGCGTGTACTTCGGCGAGGGTCAGGGCGCCGGGGTCTTCGGAGCGGTTGTCCAGCGCCTGGAAGGTGACCCCCAGTTGCCCGGCATCGCCCTGCCAGCGCAGCTTGCCGGTGAGGTTGCGCGCCTCGGAGGTGGAGTGCTGGCGATAGCCGTCGAGGTTGGTGACATTGAGCGCCAGCAGGCCGCCAAGGTTGCCGGTAGTACCGCTGGTTTCGGCGCGCAGGCGCTGGTAACCGTACTCACCGCCGCTGACATCGATGGACGACTGCGGTGTCAGCGACGGCTCGCGGGTCTGGATCGCCAGCACGCCGCCAGCACCGTTGCCGTAAAGCGTCGAGGCCGAGCCGCGGATCACTTCGACGCGCTCCACCAGGCCCAGATCAACACCGTCCATTTCGGTCTGGCCATCGGGCATGGTCAGCGGCACGCCATCGACCAGCACGCGAATGCCGCGCATGCCGAAACTCGAACGCGCGCCAAAGCCACGAATCGACAGGCGCATGCCCTGGGCCATGTTGTAGCGGCTTTGCGACACAATGCCGGGCACTGCAGAAAGCAGGGCATCAAGGGTCAGCAGTTGCTCGCCGGGCTTTTCGGCGATGTCCACGGCGCTAACGGATGCCGGGGTTTGCAGCCAGGCGGAATTGACCCGCGTCGAAGTCACTTCCAGCGGCGCCAGTTCGACGCTGTCGGCACAGGCGCTACCGGCGCCAAGCAACAGGAGGGTCATGACGGAGTGCCGCCTGGTAAACATGCTGAGTCCTTGAATCGATAGAGACATAAAACGCAGGAAAAACCTGTGGTGAGAAAATTGTCGCAGCAGCAAGGGCTACTTATAAGGCAAAATGCCATTAACTGATTCGCATTTATCGAATCAGGCCCCTGGAATACACCAGCAAGAAGGATCTTTATGAAGCGGTTCGCTTTGACCCCGGCCCGGTTGGTCGGGATGCTGTGCTGTCTGTTCGCCTTGAACATGGCACAGGCCAAGGACGACGGTACCGACCCCTCCGTCACCATCGAAAAGGACATTCTACGCACCGTGGTCGCCGAAGACGGCAGCTACGCCTCCACCCAGGACCTAGTCCTGCTGATCAACGAAGAACGCGCAATCCAGGCCAAGGCTCAGCAGTCGCTGTATTACAACCGCACCCTGGAAAGCCTTGAAGTTACCCAGGCCTACACCCAGAAGCCGGATGGCCGCAAAGTGCTGGTCAGCCCCGAGCAGATCAAGGAGCAGCAGGAGCCGCAGTCGGCCCAGGCGCCGATGTTCCACGACAGCCTGGTCAAGGTGGTGATCTTCCCGGAAGTGGCCGTGGGCGATCGCCTGGTGCTGAGCTTCAAGAAACAGCGCAAGACCCCGCTGTTCCCTGGCCAGTTCGAAGACCTGGCGATGCCACAATTCCACCCGACCCAGCAGTTCACCCTGATCTACGACCTGCCGAAGAGCCTCAAGCTCAACGCCGAGGCCAAGGGTTTCAAGGCTTCCAGCCCCAAGGCCGAGCCTGGGCGCAAGGTCTACCAGTGGGATTACGTGCAGGGTGACAACGCCCGTACAGAACTGGGCGCAGTAGCCTACTCGGACTACGGCAAGTACCTG
Organism: Pseudomonas wadenswilerensis; assembly: GCF_900497695.1. Taxonomy (GTDB): domain Bacteria; phylum Pseudomonadota; class Gammaproteobacteria; order Pseudomonadales; family Pseudomonadaceae; genus Aquipseudomonas; species Aquipseudomonas wadenswilerensis. Next base: position 531,214 of record NZ_UIDD01000012.1, read on the forward strand.
GCCGTGTCCACCTTCGCCGACTACAGCGAGTTCGCCAAAGCCTACGCGGCGCGGGCCAACAGCGAGGTAACGCCAGCCATCCGTGAACTGGCCGAAAAGCTCACGGCCAAGATCGACGACCCGCGCGACAAGGCCCTGGCCCTGGGGGACTGGGTACGCCGCAACATCCGCTACGTGGCGGTGTACATCGGTGCCGGCGGCGTGGTGCCGCATGCTGCCGATACCGTGCTGAGCAATCGCTACGGCGACTGCAAGGACCACGTTGCCCTGCTCGAAGCGCTGCTGGCCGCAGTCAACATTGAAAGCACCCCGGCGCTGATCAACCTCGGCAACGCCTACGCCCTGCCCAAGGTGCCGACGCTGGGGGTGATCAACCACGTGGTCACCTATATTCCGAGCCTGGACTTGTACCTGGACTCCACCGCCGAAGCCATCGCCAGCGGCTACCTGCCAGCCCCGGTGCTGGACAAGCCAACCGTGCTGACCCGCTCCGGCAAGCTCGGCCGCACGCCGGCCACCCAGCCCGGCCTGGTGCACAACAGCACCACCTACACCGTGGCCAGCAGCGGCGCCGCCGACTTCATTCATGCCTCGAAGATCGACGGCTGGGCCGCCGAGATGAACCGCTGGATGATGCGCAACATGCAACCGGCCGAGCGCGACCTGCTGACCCAGCGCATCCTCGCCGCCTACGGCCAGCGTGGTAGCGGCAAGATCAGCAGCGACGACCTGGAAACCAGCGGCGCCTTCGAGATGCACATCAACGGTCGCAGCGAAAACCTGGTCAACCTGCCTGGCCCGATCGGCGTGCCGACCCTGACCAGCCTGGCTGGCGGCATCGCCCAGAACGTCTTCGGCTTTATCGCTGAAAAGCAGCGCACCCAGGACTTCACCTGCATCTCCGGGATCACTGAAGAGCAGGCGCGCTTCGAGTTCCCGGCCGACGTCAAGATCATCGCCGCGCCAAAGCCTGTGACCCTCAAGGACAAGCACTTCGACTACAGTGCCGAGTATGCCCAGCAAGGCAACAGCCTGGTGATCAAGCGCCGCCTGGACTTCCACAATCCAAAAGCGGTGTGCAGCGTCAAGGACTTCGAGAAGATGAAGCCAACCCTGGACGCCATGCTCAATGACCTGAACAGCCAGGTGATCGTGCAGAAGAGCTGACGTATTGCGCCCTGTTAAATCCTTTGGGGTTCAGCAGGGCGCTGCCACTGTTACGCCATCCATGAAATATTTGGTAAACTCCCCGCCGACTTCTGCTGCACACACGTAAGCAGAAACGATCAAAAGGAATTGTCATGGCAATGGTTTTTTGCCGCGGTTGTGCCAAGGAAATCCATGAAACGGCACCCAGCTGCCCACAGTGCGGCGCCCCTCAGTATCTCCCCGCCACCTCGCAACCTGCCAGCCAGCCCTCGCCCTGGATGGGCATCACCTCGCTGATCCTCGGCATCCTCTGCGGGCTTTCGCTGTTCGACGACTCCGATTGGGACCGTGACACCCTGCTGGGATTAGGCCTGTTTGCGCTGACCGGGCTGGTCCTGGGCACGCTCAGCATCGTCAACAAAAAACCGGGAAGCAACATGGCAATTGCCGGCGCGGCTTTGTCGGGCATTTCACTGTTTGTGTATATCGGACTATCAGTTAATTAATGTAAGGGACAACAAATGAGTATGGTTTTTTGCCGTGGCTGCGCCAAGGAAATCCACAACAGCGCCGTGACTTGCCCGGCCTGTGGTGCACCGCAAGCCGCTGCAGCCACTGCAGCACCTGTGGCCGCCGCACCTGCGCCGACTGGCATCTGGTACTTTGAAGTATTGAAGAAATACGCCGTGTTCTCCGGCCGTGCGCGCCGCAAGGAATACTGGATGTTCTTCCTGGTCAACATCCTGGTAGCCATGGTGCTGGGCTTTATCGAAGGCGTGGCCGGTACCGGTGCGATCCTCTCCAACCTGTACAGCCTGGCGCTGCTGATCCCGGGTATCGCCGTCGGCGTTCGACGCATGCACGACACCGACCGTAGCGGCTGGTGGCTGCTGCTCCCGATCGTCAACCTGATCTTCCTGTGCCAGGACAGCCAGCCAGGCCCGAACCGTTTCGGCCCGAACCCGAAAGGTATCGCTTGATCACGGATTGATCGAGTCTCCAAGCAAAGCGGCCATCATTGGCCGCTTTTGCGTTTTTGCGCCCATGACGTTTTTCAATCACATCGATGCCGCTTTCTCCCTTGCCCTGCGGCCATCTGTACACGATTCTGTAGCTATCTGCCGTCACCCACTCCCAGCATCGCAGAGGCCTCTATGAAAACCGTGGCACAGCTTCTAAAGACAAAAGCCCAGCAACACCACTCGGTTCACACCATCGGCCCCGACCATATGGTGCTCGATGCACTGAAATTGATGGCCGAGAAGAACGTCGGTGCCCTGCCAGTGGTGCAGGACGGGCGCGTGGTGGGAATCGTCAGTGAGCGCGACTATGCGCGCAAGATGGTGCTCAAGGGGCGCAGTTCAGTGGGCACACCGGTGAGCGCGATCATGAGTGCGCCGGTGATCACCGTCGACCCGCACCAGAACGTCGAGTACTGCATGAACATGATGACCAACAGTCACCTGCGCCACCTGCCGGTGGTCGAGAACGGCGAGCTGCTCGGCCTGCTGTCGATCGGCGACCTGGTCAAGGAGGCCATCGCCGAGCAGGCCAACATGATCCTGCAGCTGGAACAGTACATTCGCGGCGACTGAGTCGACGCCAGGTCAGCGGTATTCGCCCTCCAGCTCGTCGAGCTGGTGGTCGAAGCTGCGCAGGCGCGCCGACCAGGTGTACACCAGCACTTCCAGGTCACGATTGAGTACGGCGGCGCCGCGACCGCTGCTTTGCTGCGAGTCGCACAAATCCAGTTGATAACGCTCGCGGGCCATGGCGGTGGCCACGGTGGACAGCTCACGGGCGTTGTCCAGCCAGTGGCGGCGGTGGTCGTGGGTTTCGCGGTCCAGCTCGCGGCATTGGCGCTTGAGGGCTTCCAGGCTCTGCTCCAGGGGCGTGCCTTCAAGTTCGCCCATCACCTCCTGAAAAGTGCGCCCGGGTTGCCAATAGCTGCCCCAGAAGTAGCGGTCAAAGACCGTCTCGACCCGGCGCAAGGCAACCTTGGTGTTCCAGATGGCCACCAGTGTTCGGCCCTGAGCCAGCTGCCGTTTACTCACCCGCAATTGCTGCCAGGCAATCCAGGCCAGCGCGGTCAGGGCCAGCGCCCCGATCACGCCTCCGGCGGCGTAGAGAAACACCAGGGCCTGACCCAGGTGGTGGGTCTGTTTGATTCCATAGAAATAACCGACGGTCAGCAGGCCCAGGGCGGTCACGGCACACCAGAAACCGGCGGCATAGGGATCTTTCATTAGCGCTATCCCCTTGTTGTTTTTTCCTGAGCATAGCAACGCCGTTCGCCGGTAGATGTGCCGCTCAGCGTTTATTTTCTCGGACGCCGCAGCGCCTCGTTGAGCTGGTCGAACATCACCGCCCAGTCGGCATCTTCGTCGATACTGTCTTTCAGAAACGCTCGCTGGCTTGAGGTCCAGAACGGCGCATCGACCAGCTTGATATCGCTTTTTAGCGGCGAATGGCTGGTTATGAATTGATCAATCCCCTTCGGATCGTCAGGTAATCCCAGTTGCTTGAACAATTCGGAAAACTTGTGGTTTGGTGCTTCCATGGGGCACTCCTTAGAGCCAGGCCGGGCATCCACGACGCCAGCCTGGCAGTGGGTTGATCATCAGCAAACCTCGCGCACTTCGGCGTTTGGCACCAGTTTCAGGTACTGCGTCATGTTCATGTGGATCAGGTGATCGTGATCACCAGCCTCGACATAGATATCGCCCTGACGGGTCAGGGTCGGATCGAGCACCATCTTGATCGAGTACGCGTCACCCAGCGCCGGAATGGCGCCGCGTTCGCAGTCGCCGAACAGGTGTGGCAGGCCGCTTTCATGGGTCATTTGCCATGCGCCGGTAGCGCGCACCTTGCTCATGTCCAGGTGACGGTTGGCCGGTAGCACGGCCATCAGGTAGTTGCCGTGGCGGTCGTCGAGCATGACCGACTTGGCCACCCGCTCGGCCGGTACACCCGCGGTACGCGCCGACTCAAGGCTGGTGGATGAGTGCGGGTGAGGAACAATGTCGTAATCGCAGCCGGCCTTGTCCAGGCATTGCTGCAGGGTTTTTGCCATTCGCATGATGCACCTCCGGATATAGCCCCCCCACTTCTGAAGTTTAGGCCGTGCTGCCTCAAGCAGCCGACTAAACTTATTGGACACGCACAGCCCGGGTGAATTCAGGTGATCGCTCGCTGGTGTCGGCACCTGCTGCTTTTATTGATGCTCGGCGCGCTGACGAGCGGCGTGGCAGCGCCCGGTAATCCGGTGCTGGTTTTGAGTATCGATAACGCTATCGGCCCGGCCAGTGCCGACTATCTGGTGCGCGGCCTGGAGCAGGCCAAGGCGCAGCAGGCGCAATTGGTGGTGATCCGCCTCGATACCCCCGGCGGGCTCGACAGCTCGATGCGCGCAATCATCAAGGCGATTCTCGCCAGCCCCGTGCCGGTAGCCACTTTCGTCGCCCCCGGTGGCGCCCGGGCGGCCAGCGCCGGTACCTATATCCTCTACGCCAGCCATATCGCCGTGATGGCCCCGGGCACCAACCTCGGCGCGGCCACGCCGGTGCAGATCGGCGGCCTGCCGGGCACGCCCAAGGACCCGGCCGCTCCGCCCGCTGCGCCCACCGGCGATAAACAGGCACCGAACAGTGAACAGGACACCCTGACCCGCAAGCAGATCAACGACGCCGCTGCCTACATTCGCGGCCTGGCGCAACTGCGTGGACGCAACGCCGATTGGGCGGAACAGGCGGTACGCGAATCGGTCAGCCTGCCGGCCAATGACGCCTTGCGCCTGAAGGTCATCGATCGCATCGCCAACGACCTGCCCGATCTGCTCCGCCAGCTCGACGGCACCAGCCTCGAAGCCGCCGGCCAGCCGGTACAGTTGCACACCGCCAACGCGGCCATCATCGAACGCGAGCCGGACTGGCGCACGCGCCTGCTGGCGGTGATCACCAACCCCAGCGTGGCGCTGATCCTGATCATGATCGGCATCTACGGGCTGATGTTCGAGTTCATGAGCCCAGGCTCCGGGGTTGGCGGGGTGATCGGCGGCATCTGCCTGCTGGTCGCCCTGTATGCCCTGCAGCTGCTGCCGGTGAGCTACGCCGGGGCGGCGCTGATCATGCTCGGCATCGCCTTCATGATTGCCGAGGCGTTCTTGCCCAGTTTCGGTGTGGTCGGCTTTGGCGGCATCGTCGCCTTCGTGGTCGGCGCGGTGATCCTGATGGACACCGACGTGCCCGGCTTCGGCATCCCCCTGGCGTTGATCCTGACCCTCGCCCTGCTCTCGGCGCTGCTGCTCGGCGGCGTGCTGGGCATGGCCATGAAGGCGCGCAAGCGCGCGCTGGTCAGCGGTGATGCCGGGCTGGTGGGCAGCCTGGCAACGGTGATGGCGGTCAATGACAGTGATCCGTTCATCGGTTCGGTGCAGGTGCAGGGCGAACAGTGGCAAGCCCAGTGCCAGACGCCATTGCAGGTGGGGCAACGCGTCCGGGTGATTACACGCAAGGGCGTACTACTGGACGTCAGCGCCGAGGCACAAGCGCCGGAGCAAGGAGACTGAAATGTTTTTCGAACTGGGTTTTGGCGCCTTGCTGGCGCTGCTGGCGGTGCTGTTGCTGTCGGCGTTTCGCATCCTGCGCGAGTACGAGCGCGGCGTGGTGTTCCAGCTCGGGCGCTTCTGGCGGGTCAAGGGGCCGGGGCTGGTATTGCTGATTCCGGGGATTCAGCAGATGGTCCGGGTCGACCTGCGCACCGTGGTGCTGGATGTGCCGCCACAGGATGTGATCACCCGCGACAACGTCTCGGTCAAGGTCAACGCGGTGCTGTACTTTCGCGTGCTCGACCCGCAGAAGGCGATCATCCAGGTCGAGGACTTTCTCATGGCCACCAGCCAACTGGCGCAGACCACTTTACGTGCGGTGCTGGGCAAGCATGAACTGGATGAACTGCTGGCCGAGCGTGAGCGGCTGAACCTGGATATTCGCCAGGTGCTGGACGCGCAAACCGATGCCTGGGGCATCAAGGTGGCCAACGTCGAGATCAAGCATGTCGACCTCAATGAGTCGATGATCCGCGCCATTGCCCGTCAGGCCGAGGCTGAACGGGAGCGGCGGGCCAAGGTAATCCATGCCGAAGGTGAGCTGCAGGCGTCGGAGAAACTGATGCAGGCAGCGGAAATGCTCGGCCGCCAATCGGGGGCGATGCAACTGCGGTACATGCAGACCTTGGGCAGCATTGCCGGCGACAAGTCGTCGACCATCGTGTTTCCGTTGCCGATCGAGATGCTCAAGGGGCTTGTGGATAAGTAAGGCTGGCTCCCACAAGGGCTCTGTTTACACAGCACCTGTGGGAGCTGGCCTTGCCGGCGATGCAAGGCGCAGCCTTGCCGCTCTCACCAACCGCCACCCAACGCCAGGAACAAGCCAATCTGCCCCATCGCCACCTGGGTATTGGCCGCCGCCAGTTGCGCACGCATGTCGGTATAGGTACGGGTCGCCTGCAGGTCAGCGAGGAACGACTCGCGCCCGGCCTGGTAAAAGCGATGGGTCTGATCCGCCGCCAATTGCGCAGAGCGCTCGGCATCAGCCAAGGCATCACGCCGCTCCAGCAATGCGCTGTACTGCGCAAGGCTGGTCTGGGTTTCACGAATGGCGTTGAGCACCACGCCGTCAAAATGCGCCAACGCTGCCTGGGTCGAAGCCTCTGCTTCACGAATACGCGCCCGCGAGCCATTGGTCGGTACATTCCAGGTCAGCAGTGGGCCGAAGCCCCAGCGATTGGTCGCAGGTTTGCCCAGGTTCTCGAGGATACCGATGGTGCCCACCTGAGCACCGATGCTGATGTCCGGATACAACTGCCCGGTGGCCACGCCAATGGTCGCCGTGGCCGCCGCCAGGCTGCGTTCGGCCTGGCGGATATCCGGGCGGCGCTTGAGCAGCGCCGCGCCATCACCCACCGGCAGTACCTGGGCGATATGCGGCAGCTCGGCGCAATCGCCAGTACCCGCCGGCAATTGATTGACCGGCTTGGCCAGCAGCATCGACAAGGTATACAGGCCCGCTTCACGTGCAGCTTGATAACGCGGCAGTTCGGCGCGCAACGATTTGAACTGGGTCTGCGAACGGGTCACCTGGGTTTCGTCACCTCGGCCAGCGTCACGCAGGCGCTGGGTCAGGGTCACGCTTTGTTCCTGCAGGTCCAGGGACTCATGGGCGATGTGGTATTCCTCGTTGGCCGCACACACCTGGGTATAGGCGCGCACCACGTCCGCCACCAGGGTAATGCGCGCAGTATCGGCGGCGGCCTGGGTCGCATCGGCATTGGCCTGGGCGGCCTCGACGCCACGCTTGAGGGTGCCCCACAGGTCAAACTGGTAGGAAGCGCTGATAATCGCCTCACCAATGTTGGCCACCGGCACCTTCTCTGGCAGCAGGAACGCCTCGCCAGACTCTTGCAAACGCTGGGCGCCCAGCTTCACGCCACCATTGAGGCCGCCCTGGGCCTCGGCTTCTTCGACCTGGGCACGGGCCTTGGCGATGTTCGCCGCCGCCACGCGCAATTCGCTGTTGGCCGCCAGGGCCTGGCGCACCAGTCGATTGAGACGTTCGTCCTGATACAGGTGCCACCAGTCTTTGGGCACCGGTGCCGAGACCACGCTGTCGGCGTCCTGGCGCAGCTCGCCCTGCAGGTCGGCGCGCTGGATAGCGGCGTCCTTGGGCACTTGGTAATCCGGCCCAACCATCTGGCAGGCCGACAGCAGCAGGCTCAGGCCGAGCAGCGACAGCCGTTTCATTGCCCGTTGCCCTCAACGATCGACACCGTCGCGGTACGCCCGGCGATCATGCGAAAGTCCGCGGGTACTTCATCGAAGGCGATGCGCACCGGAATTCGCTGGGCCAGCCGCACCCAGCTGAACGCCGGGTTGACGTTGGGCAGCAGGTTGGCGCCGCTGCTGCGGTCGCGGTCCTCGATACCGGCGGCGATGCTCTGCACTCGCCCACTCAGGCGTGTGTTGTCGCCGAGCACACGGATATCCACAGCCTGGCCGATGTGAATGCCGGCCAGCTTGGTTTCTTCGAAGTAGCCATCGACATGGTAGGAGTCGCTGTCGACCACCGACAGCACTGGCCGCCCGGCGCTGACGAACTCATGGGCACGCGGCGCGCGGTCGTTGAGGTAGCCATCGACCGGGCTGCGCACCACCGAGCGGTCGAGGTTCAGTTGCGCGGCATCCACCGCCACCTGGGCTTCGGCCAGCGCCGACTCGGCACGGGCCTGGCGCGACTGGCTCTCTTCCAGTTGCTCCTGCGCCACCAGGTTGCCCAGGCCACGGTTACGCCGGGCTTCACGCTGGGCCTGGGCCAGGGTTTCCTTGCGCTCGGCCAGGGTCGCCTGGGCCTGGCGCAGGGCCAGGTGGAAGCGGTCCTGGTCGATGGTGAACAGCACGTCGCCGCGTTTGACCACCTGGTTGTCACGCACTTCGACCTGCTGAATCAAGCCGGAGACATCCGGGGCAATCTGGATCACATCGGCGCGAATGTGCCCGTCCCGGGTCCAGGGCGCGAACATGTAGTACATGACCATCTGCCAGACCAGTACGGTCGCCAGCGTCACTACCAGCAGGGTCAGGACCACGCGGCCCAGGGTCAACAAGGGTTTTTTCATGGCAGCATCAGGTTTCGGCAAAAGTGATCGACCGTGCCGAGCAGCACGGCGTAAAGCGCAACGTTGAACAGCGCCCGGTGCCAGACCAGGCGGTAGAAGTGCACGCGGTTGAGCAGCGCGTGCACACCGAGAAACAGCAAATAGGTGAGGACCATCATCACCAGCAGCGTGGGCAGGAACACCCCGCTGATATCCAGATCTCCGATCACAGCGGCGCTCCATCGATGCCGTAGGGCAGTTGTGACTGATCGCCGGACGGCTCCAGCACCACCTCGACCCCCGGCAACAGTGCCAGGCGCAAGCCGCTCAGGGCGTGCAGCAGGTGCACGCGGGCTTCGGCGCAATCAGCCAGGTCGTTGAGGTTCAGCGCACGGCGGGCGCGCTCCATGCTCTGCAACAGCACCTCGGGAGCATGCAGGCGACGGCGGGCATCCAGGCAGGCCTGGAAGTGTTCACCCACCTCTTCCACCACCCGCTCCAGCAACTGGCGCGGATGCGCGCCGACCCGGGGCATGTAGGCCAGCAGGTCGAGCAGGTTCAGGCCCACGCGCAGGTCACGCAGGGCAGTGCCGGTGTCCTGGCCGGTCTGGGTCAGGCGCGGCAGTTGCTGCATCAGCCGGTCGAGCATCTGCACACCCAGGTGGCGGTGCTCGGCCAGCGTGGCCGGCTGGGTCATGCCGACGATGTCGTGCCAGCTGAAGCGGGTCAGGCGCTTGGCCGCCAGCTCGACGCCGAACGGGCGCACCACCAGGGTCCAGACGAAGGCGAACAGCAAGCCCACCGGCCCGGCCAGGTTGGCGTTGATAAAGGTCAGGAAGTTGGCGTCGTAGGCGCCCTGGATGCTGATGAAGGAGGCGGTGTTGACGATGGTCAGCAAGGTGCCCAGGTAGAAGCGCGGCTGCACGGTCAGGGTGCCGACGCAGATGCACGGCACGGCGAAGGCCAGCACCAGCATCGGGAAGTCGTGCAGGTTGGGCAGCACCAGGAACAGGTAAAGGCTGGCGAACAGCACCGACAGCGAAGTCCAGAAGAAAAACCGGTAGATCTGCGGCGCCGGGTCGTCCATGGCGGCAAAGAAGCTGCAGGCCACGGCAGCGAGAATCACCGCGCTGCCACCGTCGCCCCAGCCAAGCAAGATCCACAGCGTGGTGGCGACGATGATTGCGCTGACGGTGGAGAACACCGAGTACAGCATCAGCCCACGATCAAAAAACGGCGTCAGCCGGCCCAGGCGCCAGTGCCGATAGACCGCGCGCCAGGGCGACAGGTCTTCGTTGCGGATGGCGTGCTGCAGGCTGCAGCAGTCCTGCCACAGGTCGACCCACTCGGCCAGGCGATAGAGTGCGTTGGACAGCAGCAGAGAGGCGCGTTCATCAAGGGCCGCGGCACTCGGTTGCAGGTGTTCGATTTGTGCACGCAACGCTGACCAGCGCGCCGCCGAGGGGGCCTGCGCGGTGCCTTGCAGCCAGGCACGGGCCGCAGTCAGCAACGGCTGCAATTGTTCGGTCTGGGCCGGGGCGCGGCCTTCAAGGGCGAGCAAGGCGTCGTCGAGGGCATCGATCACCGGCAGCAGGTGGATCATCCGCCCGCGCAGCTCGCGGGCGTTCTTCACCGTTTGCGGGCGGGCGCCTTCATGGGACAGCTGGCCAATCATCAGCTCCAGCGAGTTGAAGGTGGTGACCATCGAGGCGCGCAAGCCGCCGACCTTATCGGCGCTGGCTTCGCGGGCCAGAAAGGTATCGCTGTAACGGATCGCCTCGCTGAACCAGTTGCCGGTGGCGCCAACCAGCACCGGGGTCAGGCGCCGCGGCCAGAAGATCGCCCCGACCACCGCCGCACAGACAATGCCCAGGCAGATTTCCTGGGCCCGCGAAGAGGCGATATCGAACACCGCCAGCGGGTCGTCGACCACCGGCAGGGCAATCATCGGCAAGGTGTAGCCAGCAAGCATCAACGCATAGCTGTTGGCGGTGCGCAGGTGCAGCGAGAGGAACAGCAAGGTGCCGGTCCACAAGGCCACGGCGACCGTCAGCAGCACCGGCGTCTGCACCAGCAGCGGCACCAAAAACACCGCCCCGGCAGCGCCGAGCAAGGTGCCCATGGCGCGATACAGAGCCTTGGAACTGGTCGGCCCGACGAACGGGCTGGAGACGATATAAACCGTGGCCATGGCCCAGTAAGGCCGTGGCAGCTGCATGAGCAGGGCAATGTACAGGGCAATCATCGATGCGGCGAAGGTGCGCACACCGTAGAACCAGTCGCGCGCGGGCGGCATTGAGCTGAAAAATCCGCTCACGCCGGCACGCCCGGGGTGCGCTGGGCGGCCTCTTCGAAGGCGCGCAGTACGCGCAGGGTGGCCAGCAAGTCAGCTTCGTCGATGCCCTGGAGCACTTCGCGGCGCAGGCGCACCAGTTCGCCTTCGATGGCTTCAGCCAGCACCCGGCCGCTGGCGGTCAGGCTCAGGGCCTTGGCTCGACGGTCGACCGGATCTTCAGTGCGGCAGACGAAGCCGGCATTGCACAGCTGGTCGAGCAGGCGCACCAGTGACGGGCTTTCGAGCCCTGCCGCTTGCGCTACGGCGACCTGATGCACGCCATCGCCCAGCCGCACGATCATCAGCAGTGGCACCGCGCAGGCTTCGGAAATGCCGTAGCCGGCCAGGGTCGCCTGGCAGATGCGCCGCCAGTGCCGGCCGGCCACCACCATACCGCTGCTGATGTTGAGTTGCAGTGCGTCGAGGGTCATGAGGGGAGGTTCGTGGCTATATTCATAGTTTGCTAACTATCAATATTCTTCGATCACCGCCCCTGCCGTCAATAGTGGCTGACAGACGTCGTGTTCACGGTTGCAACTGATCGTCCAGCTTCATGTTCAGCGCCAGCTTGCTGCCCAGGCTGATCGCCTGCTCGCGCCAGAACAGGTAGCGCAGGGCGTTGTTGGTCTCGCTAAAGTGCAGTGCCAGCTCTTCGGCGGCCTGCATCACCCCGGCCACAGCGGCCAGCTCCAGCCAGTACACAGCAGCTTTGCTATCGACGTTGACCGACAGCCCATGCAGCAGCCGGTAGCCGACCTCGAAGCGGCAGCGCGCTTCACCGCGCTGGGCGCCGCGCAGGAACCAGTGATAGGCCTGCTGCAGATCGACCTGCCATTCCTGGGTATCGCTGTCGCAGATTTCTTCCTCGTAGAGATCGCCCAGCGCTGCGGCGGCGTGTTCCAGGCCACGCTCGAATGCCTGCTGGTAATACTCCGCCGCGCTGGCATAGGCCACCTCGACGCCTTTGCCGAAGTAATGCTGCTGGCCAAGGTTGAACCAGGCCGCGGCACTGCCCTGCAGGGCCGCCATGCGCAGCAGGTGCCCGGCCAGGGTCGGGTCGGCGCGCCAGTACTTGCCATTGAGCCAGATCCAGCCCAGATCGTTGAGCGCACCCACGTTGCCTTCCAGGGCCTGGGCGCGCAGGTCTTCGTACTCCGCCTGCAGGTCGCTGGCCTCATCCAGGCGGCTGATCAGACTGAAACTTTCGCCCAGCGCTGCCCGCTGGCTGGGCATGCCGACCCCGGCGTACAACCGCTGCAGGCGGCCGGGCCGGCCGGGCGCAGGGATGATCCGCTCGGGCAACAGGCGCTCAAGCAGTGGGTAAATGTTGCTGGCAGCTGACATGTTCGTCCTCATTGAACTACCCACAGATCCAACAGCGGGAGTGATGAGGCGTGATTCTGCGCACGGTCACGACAAAACCTGTCGCGAACGATTCAGTTAGGGCACTCAACTGCTTCATCCTTGATCTGGATACATAAATGGCTAATTGCCATATCACTGCGCTGGCGCCATGCTACAACCGCAAGCCTAGACAAGGACGCCACCTTTTGCCCTCTGCCACGACACGTGCCACCCTCAGCCGCCAATGGGAGTTGCTGCGCCAGTTGCCCAGCCGCTCACCGGGGATTACCAGTGCCGAGTTGGTCGGTCGCCTGCAGGACGCAGGTTTTTCCATCAGCAAGCGCAGCATCGAGCGCGACCTCAACGAGCTGTCACTGATCTTCCCGCTGGAGCGTAACGACAAGAGCATCCCGTACGGCTGGCACTGGGCGGCCAACGCCTGCATCGAATTGCGCGGTATCAGTGTCAGCGAGGCCCTGAGCCTGGCGCTGGTGGAAGAAGCGGTACGCCCGCTGTTGCCGGGGAGCATGCTCAAGGTGCTGGACCCGCGCTTCAGCCATGCCCGGCAGAAGCTCGAACACCTGTCGGGGGCGAACAAGGTGGCGCGCTGGCTGGACAAGGTCGCCAGCGTGCGCCCGGACATGAACATGCAGGCCCCGGAAGTGCCCGACAGCATCCTCGAGACCGTGCAACACGCGCTGCTCGAGGAATACCAGCTGCACTGCCAGTACTACTCGGCACATAACGACAAGCTCAGCGAGCTGACCCTCAACCCGCTGGCGTTGATCCAGCGCGGCCAGGTCAGTTACCTGATTGCCACTGCCGTGCCCTATACCGACATTCGCCAGTTCGCCGTGCATCGCTTTCGCAAGCTGCGCATCCTCGACAGCCCCACCGAGGGCCTGCGCGCCTTCGATCTGCAGGCGTACCTGCGCAGCGATGCCCTGCAGTTCGGCGATACCGACAAGATCGAACTGCAGGCCTGGATCAGCGACAACCTGGCCCGCCTGGTGCGCGAGACGCCACTGTCGGCCGACATGCACCTGACTCCGCTGGAAGCTGGCCACCGCCTGCAGGCCACCGTCAGCAACAGCTGGCAGCTGCGCTGGTGGCTACTGAGCCAGGGTGACGGGCTGATCGTCGAACAGCCCCTGAGCCTGCGCCGACAGATTGCCGAAACCCTCAACAATGCCGCGGCGCAATATCAATCGGCCTGAGCCTTTCAGCGCTGCATGCCCCAGCGGCGCACGGTGACACGCTCCAGGGTGTTGAACACCAGGCTTTCGACCAGCAGGCCGATCAGGATCACGACCGCAAGCCCAGCGAAAACCTTGTCGGTGTACAGCTCGTTGCGGTTCTGGAAGATGTACCAGCCCAGCCCGCCCTTGCCGCTGGTGGCGCCGAACACCAGCTCGGCGGCGATCAGCGTGCGCCAGGCAAAGGCCCAGCCGATCTTCAGGCCCGAGAGGACCGACGGCAGCGCCGCCGGAATCAGGATATGCACCACCAGGCGCAAGCCGCGCAGGCCATAGTTGCGCCCGGCCATGCGCAGGGTCTCGGAGACCCCGAGAAAACCCGCGTAGGTATTCAGCGCCAGGGCCCAGAGCACCGAATGCACCAGCACGAAGATCAGGCTGTTGTCGCCCAGGCCGAACCAGAGCAGCGCCAGCGGTAGCAAAGCGATCGCCGGTAGCGGGTTGAACATCGAGGTCAGGGTGCTGAGCAGGTCGCGGCCGAACTGGGTCGACACCGCCAGGCTGGTCAGGCCGAAGGCCAGGACGATCCCCAGCAGATAACCCTTGAGCAGTACCACCAGCGACACGCCGACCTTGGCCGGCAACTCGCCGCTGAGCAGGCCGTCATACAGGGCTGCTGCGGTTTGCACGAAGCTGGGCAGCAGCAGGTCATTGTCCTGGTAGCGGGCGATGGCTTCCCAGGCCAGGGCCAGGAGGATCAGGATCAGGCCCTTGCGCAGCCAGCCCTGTTGCCAGAGGCGCTGGCCCAGCGGCAGTTCGCGTTCAACGGGGATACTGAGCAGCGGCTCGAGGACAATTTCGTATTCCTGACGCGGTGTAACAGTTGTGGTCATGGCAAAACTCCCGGTCAGTAGGCAATGCGAATGTCGGCGAAACCCAATGCCGGGTCGTGCTCGGCCTGGGCATCGTCGTCGAACAGCAAACGGTGGATGCGCCGCGCCGACGCCTGGAAGTCGCTGGCGCCAAGGCTCTGCAGGTCGTACTGGTGGCTGTGGATTTCGGCGCGCACCCGGCCCGGATGGGGCGACAGCAAGAGGATGCGGTTGCCCACCACCAGCGCTTCTTCGATCGAATGGGTGACGAACAACAGAGTGAAACGCACCTCTTCCCAGAGCAGCAGCAACTCTTCCTGCATCTTGCGCCGGGTCAGGGCGTCGAGGGCGGCGAAGGGTTCGTCCATCAGCAGGATCTTCGGCTGCATGGCCAGCGCCCGGGCAATCGCCACGCGGGCTTTCATGCCGCCCGACAGGGTATGCGGATAGGCATCGGCAAAGCCGGCCAGGCCGACTTTTTCCAGGTAGTGCAAGGCGCGTTCTTCAGCCTCCCTGCGCTTGAGCGTGCCCGAGGCCAGCAGCGGGAACATCACGTTGTGCTTGACGGTTTTCCATGGCGGCAGCTGGTCGAACTCCTGGAACACCACGATGCGATCCGGGCCCGGGCCATGCACGGCCTGGCCCTGCAGGCGGATCTGCCCTTCCCTGGGCTCGATGAAACCGGCCACCGCCTTGAGCAGGGTCGACTTGCCGCAGCCCGAGGGCCCGAGCAGGACAAAGCGGTCGGCCTTGTCCACTTCGAAACTGACCTGGTGGGTGGCCCGCACCACGCGCTGCGCAGTGCGGTACTCCAGGCTTACGTTATCCACCTGCAGCAGCGGCGGCGTGGCGACGCTGCTCAATTTGCTGACCGTGTGGCCTTGCAATGGGGTGTTCATCCGGCTCAGCTCCCTTGCAACGGTTTCTCGTCCTGGAAGAAATAGTCTTTCCAGGATTCGGGTTTGTGCTTGATCGCGCCCACGCGGTAGAGGAACTCGGCCAGCGGATAGGTGTTCTTCGGCGTCACGCTGAATTCGTACTGCGGGTTGTCGATGATCTTCAGCAACGCCTCGCGATCGATCTTGGCCTTGGTCACGCGGATGTAGGTGTCGGCTGCGGCGGCCTTGTCGTTCTGGGCAAACTCGGCGGCTTCGGCCAGGGCATCGACGAAGGCCTTATAGGTCTTGGGGTTGTCGTTGCGGAATTTTTCGGTGGCGAACAGCACGGTCGGCGAGTTCGGCCCGAGCAGGTCGTAGGTGTTGAGCACCACGTGCACGTCCTTGTTGGCCAGCACCTGGTCCTGGAACGGCGGGTTGGAGAAGTGCGCGTTCAGCTCGGTGCCGCCAGCCAGCAGGGCCGCCGTGGCATCGGGATGGGGGACGGCCAGGGTGTATTTGTCGAGGCGGTTGTACTCCTTGTCGCCCCATTGCTTGGCGGCGGCGTACTGCAGGAAGCGCGACTGCACCGAGACACCCACCGCCGGCAGGGCAATGCGGTCTTTCTCGCTGAAGTCAGCGATGGTCTTCACCTTGGGGTTGCTGCTGACCAGGTAGTAGGGGAAGTTGCCCAGCGAGGCCACGGCCTTGACGTTCTGTCGGCCCTGGGTGCGGTCCCAGATGGTCAGCAGCGGGCCGACTCCGGCACCGGCGATGTCCACCGAGCCAGAGAGCAAGGCGTCGTTGATCGCGGCGCCGCCAGACAGCTGCGTCCAGTCGACCTTGATGTCGATGCCCTGCGCCTTGCCGTGCTTCTCGATCAGGTTCTGATCGCGCACCACGTTGAGCAGCAGGTAAACAATGCCGAACTGTTCGGCAATGCGGATTTCCCCTTCGGCCTGGGCCGTGGCCGGTGCTACCAGACTGCCGGCGAGCAGGCTGGCACCCAGGCCGATACTGGCCGCCAGGCGGCTGATTGATTTGCGCATGCTGTACTCCTCGAGTAATCAGAACGGGGCATCGCCCTGGATGGTGGTGCGGTACAGCTTGCGGCGCAGGTGCGCGGGGCAGCCGCTGGCCAGGTGGATCAACGAGCGGTTGTCCCAGAACACCAGGTCATGGGGCTGCCATTGGTGGCGGTAGATGTTCTGCTCAAGCACGCTGTGGGCGTAGAGCTCGGCGAGGAGCTGCCGGCTTTCGTCTTCAGGCAGGCCGACGATGCGGGTGGTGAAGCCTTCGCTGACGAACAGCGCCTTGCGGCCGTTTTCCGGGTGGGTGCGTACCACCGGATGGATCACTTCCTGGACCTGGGCCAACTGCTCGGCGGTCAGGGCCGGGCGCCAGTTGCCTTCGAATTTGGTTTCGCTGTAGCGGGCAGTGTAGGAATGCGCGGCGCTGCGGCCTTCGACGGCTTTGCGCAGGGCCTCGGGCAGGCCGTCCCAGGCCTTGTGCATGTCGGCGAACAAGGTGTCGCCGCCTTCGCTGGGCAGCTCCTGGGCGTGCAACATCGAACCCAGGCTTGGCAGTTCCTTGTACGACAGGTCCGAGTGCCAGAACTTGCCGGCATCGCCCAGGCCGATGTTCTGCCCGTTTTCGACGATGTTGGAGACGATCAGGATTTCCGGGTGGCCGCTGAGCAAGAACTGCTTGAGCACGTGGATCTGCAGCACGCCGAAGCGGCGGCTGAAGGCGATTTGTTGTTCGGGGGTAATGCGCTGGTCGCGAAACACCAGCACGTGGTGATCGAGATGGGCCCGGTGGATCCGGGTGAAGTCTTCGCTGCTGACCGGTCGGGTCAGGTCCAGGCCGATGATCTCGGCGCCGACGGCACCACTGAACGGCAGGATTTCGAAGGCTTGCTGCTGTGCGCTGTCGATGGACGACAAGGCGTTAGAGGCCGCTGACATGATTCACTCCCACGCAGAGCGCGCCCAAAGGTGCGCGCATCGATCAGAAACTCACGGTGTTCCGTGTTGGTTCGGTCGTGCGGCGCGCCGATTGGTCGACAGGTACGCAGGGGAGTGACTATAAAGTCATAAGAGAAAGAATTTAAATATCTTTAGAGCATAAGCATATGGTGAGCTTCAGGCCCTCATCGCTGGCAAGCCAGCTCCCACAAAGTCCAACTGTGGGAGCTGGCTTGCCAGCGATGCTTTTAGCGCTCGCGCAGCGCTTCGGCCCGGGCGCGGATGATCGGCTTGAGCAGGTAGCTCAGCACGCTTTTCTTGCCGGTGATGATGTCCACCGAAGCGACCATCCCCGGGATGATCAGCAGCGGCTTGTCGTCGGTGCCCAGGTGGCTGCGCTCGGTGCGCAGCTTGATCACGTAGAAGGTGTTCTTGTCTTCGTCGGTGATGGTGTCGGCGCCGATCTGTTCGAGCTTGGCCTTGAGGCCGCCGTAGATGGTGTAGTCATAGGCGGTGAACTTGACCATCGCCTCTTGCCCCGGGTGCAGGAAGGCAATGTCTTGCGGACGGATGCGCGCTTCGACCAAAAGGGTGTCATCGAGCGGCACGATCTCGACCAGGTCGCTGCCCGGCTGGATCACCCCGCCAACGGTGTTGACCAGCAGCTGCTTGACGATACCGCGCACCGGCGAGGTGACCAGGGTACGGTTGACCCGATCGTCCAGGGCCTTGCCGGTGGCCTGGGCCTTGCTCAGGTCGGTGCGCGCCTCATTGAGTTGGGTCAGGGCTTCGCTGCGGAACTTGCCGCGGGTCTCGTCGATCTTGCGCTCGACTTCCTTGATCGCCGACTCGGCACGCGGAATCGCCAGCGAGGTGGCATCCAGCTGGCCGCGGTTCTCGACCTCGGCACGCTTGAGGCGCAGCACTTCAACCTGGGAGATCGCGCCCTGAGCCACCAGCGGCTCGGACATGCTGATCTCCTGGCGCAGCAGCTGCAGGCTGTTGCGGTACTGGCCCTGCTTGGAGCTGAACTCGCGCAACTCTTGCTGGCGCTGCACCAGTTGCTCCTGCAGGCCGCCGATTTCGTCCTGCAACTGCTGGCGGCGGCTCTGGTACAGGGACTCTTCGTTGGCGGCCTGGCTCGGCGCGGCCTTGCGGATTTCTTCGTCGATCTTCAGCGGCCGGTCTTCGACCTCGGCGCTCAGGCGCTCGACACGCAGGGCCATGGCCAGGCGATCAGCCTCGGTCTCACCGACGTTGGAAACGAACCGGGTATCGTCCAGGCGCAGCAACGGGTCGCCCACTTCGACGATCTCGCCCTCTTTGGCGTAGATCTGCGCAACGATGCCGCCTTCCAGGTTCTGGATCTTCTGCAGTTTCGACGACGGGATGGCCTTGCCTTCGCCACGGGTGACTTCGTCGATAATGGCGAAATTGGCCCAGAGGCCAAGGAACAGGAAGAAGCCGATCACCCCCCAGATGGTCAGGCGCACGATGCGCGGCGCATCTTCGATCAGCGCCTTGTTGACCTCGGGCAGCGGCTGGCCGCTGAGTGATTCGGAACCCTTGAAATACCTGCGCAGGCTGTCCTTGATCTGGCCCATATCCATCTTAAGCAACACTGATCTGCCCCTTCTTCAGCGCATCCATGACGGCGGCTTTCGGGCCATCCGCGACTATCTGCCCGCGATCGACAACGATCAGGCGGTCGACCAGTGACAACAGCGAAGCCCGGTGAGTCACCAGGACCACGGTCTTGTTCTCGATGACCACTTGCAGGCGTTGCTTGAGGCGTTCTTCACCGGTGTTGTCCATGGCGCTGGTCGGCTCGTCGAGCAGCAGGATCTGCGGGTTGAGCAACAGGGCACGGCCGAGGGCGACGTTCTGCCGCTGACCTCCGGACAGGTTCTGGCCCCGCTCGCCAACCTGCAGCTCGTAGCCTTGCGGGTGCAGGCGGGCAAATTCGTGAACCCCGGACAGTTCGGCGGCCTGCAGGACCAATTCGTCCTCCACGTAACGGGCACCACTGACCAGGTTGTCGCGCAGGGTACCGGCCAGCAGCTGGATGTCCTGGGGCACATAGCCGATGTTGTGGCGCAGCTCGCTGACGTCGATCTGGCGGATGTCCACGCCATCGACCAGCAACGAGCCGGCATCGGCTTCGTAGAGACCGACGATCAGTTTGGCCAGCGAGCTCTTGCCCGAGCCGCTGCGACCGATGATGCCGATCTTCTCGCCGGGGCGGATCGATACATTGACGCCCTTGAGCGCCAGGTTCTGCTGGTTGGGGTAGGTGAAATCGACGCCGCGAAACTCGATGGCGCCCTGCAGTACCTGACGGCTCAGCGGGCGTTCTTCGAAGTTGCGCTCTTGCGGCAGTTCCATCATCTGGTCGGTGGAGACCATGGTCACCTTGGCTTGCTGATAACGGGTCAGCAGGCCGGAGAGCTGGCCCAGCGGGCCGAGGGCGCGGCCACTGAGCATGTAGCAGGCAATCAGGCCGCCCATGCTCAGGTTGCCAGCCATGATCTGGTAGACACCGGCGCAGATCAGCGCCACGCCCGCCAGTTGCTGGATCAGCAGGGTGATGTTCATCGCCAGGCCCGAGAGCACCTTGACCCGCAGCTCGAGGCGGCTGAGGGTGCCGATGGTCTGCTCCCACATGTACTGACGTTCGCTTTCGGCGTTGTTGACCTTGACCGCATCGAGCCCGGCGAGGGTCTCGATCAGGCTCGACTGGCGCTCGGAGGCCAGTGCCATGGTTCGCTCAAGGGTCGCCACCAGCGGCTTCTGCAGGGCATAACCGATGCCCAGGGCCAGCGGGAAGGCGATGATTGGAATCCACACCAGGTGCCCGCCGATGATGGCGATCACCAGCAGGATCAGCAGGGTGAACGGCAGGTCGATCAGGCTGGTCAGGGTCAGCGAGGCGAGGAAGTCGCGCAGGCCCTGGAATTCATGGATGTTCTGGGCAAAGCTGCCGACCCTTGCCGGCCGGTATTTCATGGCCATGCCGACGATGCGTTCGAACAGCGTGGCGGAGATGATCAGGTCGGTCTTCTTCCCGGCCAGGTCCAGGCACAAGCTGCGCAGGCCCTTGAGGATCAGGTCGAAGATGTAGGCGCCGGAGATACCCAGGGCCAGGACCCAGAGGGTCGAGGTGGCCTGGTTGGGCACCACGCGGTCATAGACGTTCATCACGAACAGCGGTGCGGCCAGGGCAATCAGGTTGATCACCAGGCTTGCGGCGATGGCGTCGATGTACAGCCAGCGGCTGCGCTTGAGGGTGTCACGGAACCAGGAGCGCGCCCGCGGGATCAGGTTGCCATGGTTGACGTCGAACTTGTGCTGCGGCTGGGCGAAGAACACCCGGCCACTGTAGTCGCTTTGCAAGGCCTCGCGGCTGACATGCACTTCGCCGCCGTCGCTTTCGCTGAGCAACAGGCGCGCGGTGTCGTCGTTCTCCCAACCCAGCAAGACCGTGCTGCGACCGTCCTTGAGCAGGAGCATGGCCGGCATGGCGATGCTCGGGATCTGCTCCAGCTTGCGTTGCAGCAAGCGGCCCTGCAGGCCGGCACGGGCTGCCGCGCGTGGCAGCAGCTCCGGGCTCAGGCGTTGGGCCGGCAACGGCAGGCCGGTGGTCAGCATGGCCCGGCTGGCGGGCTTCTGGTGCAGCACGCAAAGAGACAGCAGGCTGTCCAGCAACGGATCGTCGTGCTGACTGCGTGGATCATGGCTGAGCTGGACTCGACTGACTTCTGATTCCACGCGGGCTCTCTTAACGGTTGCGGTTGGCTATAACAGTGAACCTCAGTTCATGCCTGGCAGGTTCACTTTCGGTTTAAGGTCGTTCTGCACCACAGAGGCCATCGGTGCGACAACACCCTGGCTCTTGAGCAGCTGACCAATGGTCGCTTTGATTCGATACTGAGTAAACAGCTGGCTGTTCTTCACTTCGGTGAGACGGCGTTGGGCAGTGAAGAGTTCGTTCTCGCTGTCGAGCAAGTCTAGCAAGGTACGTTCGCCCAGGCTGAACTGCTTCTGGTAGGCGGTGCGCACACTGTTGCTGTGATCGACGTATTGTTGGGCGATCGGCAACTGCGCATTGGCGTTGTCCATAGCATTCCATGCCAGGCCTAGCTCCTCATTGAGCTGGCGCAAGGCATTGTTGCGAATGTCCAGCGCCTGGTTGGTCAGGTACGACTTGGATTCCAGGTCGGCCTTGTTGCTACCGCCGGCATACAAGTTGAAGCTCATACGCAGCATAGCCTGCCATTCATTGTTGTGGCCGTTCATGCCATCCAGATCGTTATCGGCCGTCCGTCCGAGTTCTGCATCAAAACGCGGATAGAAAGTAGACTTTGCCGCTGCGTATTGCTTCTCCGCCGCTGCGATATCGGACTCTGCCGAGCGCAGGATCGGGCTGCTCTCGACCATCTGCTGGCGGGCTTCGTCGAGGTTGGCCGGCAACAGGTCGACAAACGGCGTAGGGCTGCTTAACTCGTCCGGCATCTGACCGACCACGCTCAGGTAGTTGGTCTTGGCATCGGCGAGGTTGGTCTGCTCGGTGATCAGGTTGTTGCGGGCCTGGGCCAGGCGCGCTTCGGCCTGATCAAGGTCAGCCAGGCGGCCAACACCACGGGCGGTGCGCAGCTTGATCTGGTCGTAGATGCGCTCGTGGCTGCGCAGGTTGTCTTCTGCCAGGCGGACCATCTCGCGACGGCTCAGGACATCCAGATAGACCTGGGCAACGGTCAGCGCGGTGCGCTCGGATGCACCCAACAGCGAGTAGGCGCGGGAGTTGACGGTGGCTTGCTGGCGGCCGACTTCGCTCGAGGTGGCAAAACCGTCGAAGACCATCTGCCGCAGGCGCACGCTCGACTCACCGCGGTTGAGCGTTTCCCAGCGGTTGCCGGTGCTCGGGCTGTCGGTGCCTTCACGGCCGTAGCCGGCCAGCACGTCGACGCGTGGCAGGTAACCGCCTTTGGCGGCGCGCAGTTGGTAATCGGCAGCGATTCGGCTGTTAACCCCGGCCTGGATTTCCGGGTGTACCTCGAGGGCTTTCTGCATGGCCTCTGGCAGGCTCTGTGCTTGAACGAAACTGGTGGCGAGGACGAAAGGAAGAGCAGTGAACAGTGACGCGCGCATTTAACTTTTTTCCCAGGGACGTCTTGTCCCAAATCACAGCAGAAATCGTTGCTGCATTAGAAAATGGCAACCGGAATGACCTTATGTCGGAAACTTCCGAAGGGGTACTTGGATCGTACGGAGGAAGAGTGGCAGCCGCTCAAATATCAATGTGACATTACGGTGCTGATTGTTTAGGATGGCAGCAGGAAGGTCAATACTTTGGCATAAACTTAATAGCCAACAGTTATCGACAATATATTGACGTCAAAAGCGCCAAACTTACTATTGAAACATTCCATCAGAAAGCGGCAATTCAGCGCCGGCTGGCATGGAAGCCAAATTGAACGGGTAGTCCGGAGAGTCCAATGAGCAGTGTTGTTGCCATCGTCAAAAGCATTGTTGGCCAAGTAATCGCCGTATCCCCAGAAGGGATTCAACGTGTACTCATCGAAGGTGACCGCCTGTTCGCTGGCGAGCAGGTGCTGACCGGCCTGGCCGGCGCTGTCACCCTGGAGCTGGCCGACGGCCGCACCCTGGACCTGGGCCGCGACACCCAGTGGAGCGCCGAGACCCCGGACAGCAGCACTGACCTGGCGGCAGCCACCGCCCAGGCTGCGCCTTCGGTGGAAGAGCTGCAGCAGGCCATCGCCGCCGGTGCTGACCCGACCACCGAGCTCGAAGCCACCGCAGCAGGCCCGTCGGCCGCAGGTAGCGGCGGCGCGGCCGGTGGTGGCCACAGCTTCGTGATGCTCGACGCCACCGCAGGCTCGGTCGACCCGACCATTGGCTTCCCGACCGGCCCGATCGGCTTTGCCACCGGCGCCGCCACCCAGGAACTGGGCGGCCTGGACGATGCCAACAACCCGGCAACCACCACGCCTACGCGCGAATCCGGCCTGACCCTGAGCGCCACGCCGTCGATCACCGAAGCGGGTGGCGTGATCACCTACACCGCCACCCTGGGCCAGCCACCGCTGACCGACCTGACCGTGACCCTGTCCAATGGCCAGGTCATCGTCATCAACGCCGGGCAGACCACCGGCAGCGTCAGCGTGACCATCCCGCCGAACGATACTGTGTATCTGGACGGCAGCGAGATTTCCGCGACCATCACCGGCACCACCGGCGGCGCGGGCCTGATCGTCACCCCGGACACCACCCCGGCAGTGACCCAGATCACCGACACCATCGACACCACCACGGTCAGCCTGAGCGCCAACCCGAGTGTCACCGAAGGCGGTGTGATCACCTACACCGCCACCCTGACCAACCCGGCGCAGACGCCGGTCACCGTGACCCTGTCCAACGGCAGCACCATCACCATCGGCGCCGGCCAGACCACCGGCACCGTCGACGTGCAAACCCCGCCGAACGACGTCTACAACAACGGCAGCAGCGTCAGCACCACCATCACGGGCGCTACCGGTGGCAACTTCGAGAACCTGGTTCCGAACCCGACCCCGGCGGTCACCACCATCAACGACTCGATCGATGACACCGGCCTGAGCCTGAACGCCACCGGCACCGTGGCCGAAGGCGGTTCGATCATCTACACCGCGACCCTGACCAACCCGGCCGGCACCCCGGTGACCGTGACCCTGAGCAACGGCGCGGTGATCACCATCGCGGCGGGCCAGACTGAAGGCAGCGTCACCGTGCCTGCACCAAGCGATGATGTGTATGTCGATGCCGGCAACGTCAGCGTGAGCATCGACAATGTCGATGGCGGCAACTTCGAGAACCTGGTGGTCAGCAATCAGCCGGCGGTTACCGAAGTTACTGACACCATCGATACTTCGACTGTCACTTTGACAGCGAACAGCAGTGTGGCTGAAGGTGGTGTGGTTACCTACACCGCTTCGGTCACTGCGCCGGTTACTGGCTCTGCACTGGTTATTACCCTGGCCAATGGTCAGCAGATCACTATTCCTGTCGGTCAGAGCACTGGCTCGGTTGAGTTTGTTGCGCCGAATAACGTGCACACTACCAATTCGGACCTGACCAACAGCATTACCGGTACTACCGGTGGTAATTACGAGAAGCTGGATACCGCGGGTAATCCGGTGACTACCGTTACTGACGGTCCAGGTACTGATGACACTACCGGTCTTAAGCTGACGGCTACCGGTTCGGTCGCTGAAGGCGGCTCGATTGTTTATACCGCCACGCTGACCAATCCGGCCGGCACCGAAATGAAGGTAACCCTGAGCAATGGTGAGGTGATCACTATTGCTGCAGGTCAGACTGAAGGCAGCATTACTGTTCCGGCACCGGAAGACGACGTGTACGTCGATGCCGGTGAAGTTAGCGTGACTGTCACTGGCACTACCGGCGGCGACTTCGAGAAAGTTGCTGTAGATGGCACCCCGGCTGTTACGCAAGTTACTGACACCATTGATACTTCGACTGTCACTTTGACAGCGAACAGCAGTGTGGCTGAAGGTGGCGTGGTCACTTACACCGCTTCGGTGACTGCACCAGTGACTGGCTCTGCGCTGGTTATTACTTTGGCCAATGGTCAGCAGATCACTATTCCTGTCGGTCAGAGCACCGGTTCGGTTGAGTTTGTTGCGCCGAACAACGTGCACACTACCAACCCGGACCTGACCAACAGCATTACCGGCACCACCGGTGGTAATTACGAGAAGCTGGACACTGCGGGCAACCCAGTGACCACCGTTACTGACGGTCCGGGCACCGATGACACCACTGGTTTGAAGCTGACCGCCACTGGCTCGGTCGCTGAAGGCGGCGAAATCGTCTACACCGCTACCCTGACCAACCCAGCCGGCACCGAAATGAAGGTGACCCTGAGCAACGGTGAAGTCATCACCATCGCCAAGGGCCAGACCGAAGGCAGCATCACTGTTCCGGCTCCGGAAGACGACGTGTACGTCGATGCAGGGGAAGTCAGCGTGACTGTCGCTGGTACCACTGGCGGCGACTTCGAGAAGCTGGATGTGGATAACACTCCAGCCGTCACCGAAGTGACCGACACCATCGACACTTCGACTGTCACCCTGACCGCCACTCCGAGCGTGACTGAAGGTGGCGTGGTGACTTACACCGCTTCTGTCACTGCTCCGGTAACCGGCTCGAACCTGGTGATCACCCTGGCCAATGGTCAGCAAATCACCATCCCTGTCGGCGCAAGCTCGGGCACCGTGGACTTTGTCGCACCCAACAACGTGCACACCACCAACCCGGACCTGACCAACAGCATCACCGGCACCACCGGTGGCAACTACGAGAAGCTGGATACCGCGGGCAACCCGGTGACCACCGTCACCGATGGTCCGGGTACTGACGACACCACCGGCCTGAAGCTGACCGCCACTGGCTCCGTCGCCGAAGGCGGCGAAATCGTCTACACCGCTACCCTGACCAACCCAGCCGGCACCGAAATGAAGGTGACCCTGAGCAACGGTGAAGTCATCACCATCGCCAAGGGCCAGACCGAAGGCAGCATCACTGTTCCGGCTCCGGAAGACGACGTGTACGTCGATGCAGGGGAAGTCAGCGTGACTGTCGCTGGTACCACTGGCGGCGACTTCGAGAAGCTGGATGTGGATAACACTCCAGCCGTCACCGAAGTGACCGACACCATCGACACTTCGACTGTCACCCTGACCGCCACTCCGAGCGTGACTGAAGGTGGCGTGGTGACTTACACCGCTTCTGTCACTGCTCCGGTAACCGGCTCGAACCTGGTGATCACCCTGGCCAATGGTCAGCAAATCACCATCCCTGTCGGCGCAAGCTCGGGCACCGTGGACTTTGTCGCACCCAACAACGTGCACACCACCAACCCGGACCTGACCAACAGCATCACCGGCACCACCGGCGGCAACTACGAGAAGCTGGACACTGCGGGCAACCCGGTGACCACCGTTACTGACGGTCCAGGTACTGACGACACCACCGGCCTCAAGCTGACCGCGACGCCAACAGTCAACGAAGGCGGCTCGATCACCTACACCGCGACGCTGACCAACCCAGCCGGTACCGAGATGAAGGTCACCCTGAGCAACGGTGAAGTCATCACCATCGCCAAGGGCCAGACCGAAGGCAAGATCACCATCGATGCACCAAGCGACGACGTATACATCGACGCTGACAAGCTGAGCGTGACTGTCACTGGCACCACCGGTGGCGACTTCGAGAAGCTGGCTGTGGATAACACCCCGGCTGTCACCGACGTCAAGGACACCATCGACACCAGCACCGTAACCCTGACCGCCAGCACCAACAGTGTTGTCGAAGGCGGCGTGGTCACCTACACCGCGAAAGTCAGCGCGCCGGTGACCGGTTCCGACCTGGTCATCAACCTGGCCAACGGTCAGCAGATCACCATTCCTGTAGGCCAGAGCACCGGCACTGTGGACTACGTTGCACCGAACAACGTGCACACCACCAATCCGACCCTGACCAACAGCATCACCGGCACCAGCGGCGGCAACTACGAAAAACTGGTCAGCACCGGCAACACCAGCACCACCGTCACTGACGGCCCGGGCACCAAGGACTCCACCAGCCTGACCCTGACGGCGACTCCGACCGTGGCCGAAGGCGGCTCGATCACTTACGTGGCCAAGCTGAGCAACCCTGCTGGCACCGAGATGAAGGTCACCCTGAGCAACGGTGAGACCATCACCATCGCCGCAGGCCAGACCGAAGGCAAGGTGACCATCGCCGCGCCTGGCGATGACGTGTACATCGATGCCGGTAACGTCAGTGCGAAAATCACCGGCAGCACCGGCGGTGACTTCGAAGAACTAAAGGTCGACGGTTCGTCCGCCGTGACCAGCGTTACCGATACCATCGACACCACCAACCTGACCCTGAGCGCCACGCCATCGGTCGCCGAAGGTGGCAACATCACCTACACCGCGACCTTGAGCAACAAGGCGCAGACCGCGGTCACCGTGACCCTGAGCAACGGTGCAACCATCACCATCGATGCCGGCAAGACCACGGGCACGGCCAGCGTGCCTGCGCCAGCGGATGACGTGTACATCGATGCGGGCAGCGTCAACGCCACCATCACTGGCGCCACCGGTGGCAACTTCGAAGACCTGGCGATCAGCAAGCAGCCAGCCGTCACCCAGGTGACCGACACCATCGACACCACCACCGTCAGCATCAGCGGCACCACCTCGGTGGCGGAAGGTGACTCGGCCAACTACACGCTGACCCTGACCAACAAGGCGCAAACCGATGTAGTCATCAAGCTGACCTACAGCGGCACCGCCACCAACGGTGCGGACTACACCGGCGTCGCCACCGTGGTGATCAAGGCGGGCAGCGATGTGGGCACCTTCAGCGTGCCGATCATCCGTGATGGCATTGCCGAGAGTGCCGAGAACTTCACCGTGAAGATCGACTCGGCCACCGGCGGCAACTTCGAGAACCTGGCAGTCAGCGGCAGCGCGGGCAGTGTCACCACCACCATCGTCAGCAACGAGGCACCTGTTGCCGCGGGCGGCGCCGTGACCGGTACCGAAGACACCGACCTGGTGCTGAGCTGGGCCAACTTCGGCATCATCGATGCCGATACCCCGGCGGCCAACCTGGGCCTGACCATCACCAAACTGCCCGCCGACGGCGTGCTGCAGTACAAGGATGGCAACGTCTGGAAAACCCTGACCGAAGCCGATGCTGGCAAGGTCTTCAGCAAGGCCGACATCGATGCCGGCAAGCTGAAGTTCGTGCCGGATCGCAACGAGTCGGGTATCAATGCCAACGGTGGCACCGGCGTCGGCAACAAAGAGGCCGACTACGCACACATCAAGTTCAAGCCAACCGATGGCCAGGGCCTGGGCAACGAAAGCACCGTCAAGGTCGACATCACTCCGGTGGCCGACAAACCTGACCTGAACATCGGCAGCAACAACGTCAACTCGATCGGCCTGGTCAAGGAAACCTGGAACAGCCTCAGCGGCCTGGGTACCAACGGCAACGGCATCACCGGCGATGCGCTGAAGACCGTGTTCGACAACTCGGGCAAGGCCAACAGCAGCTCGCTGGTCACCAATGCCCAGTCCGACTCCAGCGTCGTCGGCGGTTCGGGCTCGAAGACTTCCGGCCTGATCTACCTCGAAGCGGGCAAGACCTACAGCTTCAGCGGTGTCGGCGATGACAGCCTGCTGATCACCATCGGCGGCAAGAACGTGGCCCAGGCCACCTGGGGTGCGGGCGGTGCGATCAGCGGATCGTTCAAGCCGACCATCAGCGGCTACTACACCCTGGATATCTACCACGCCAACCAGAGCGGCCCGGGCAGCTACGACGTCAACCTGTCGGTCAATGGCAGTACCCCGGTCGACCTGAACAACGCCAACATCCCGATGTACCCGGGCGTGAACGAGCTGACCAATGCTGGCGTCACCGTCGGCGAGTTGCACGGTGCCAATGGCGAAGGCTACTACCAGGGCTACAAGCTCAATGAAGGCGCCGAGAACGGCACCGTCAAGCTGGTCGGTATCTCCACCAACCTCACCGACACCGATGGTTCGGAGACCCTCAGCGTCAAGCTGGGCGGCATTCCGGCAGGCTCGGTACTGAGCGATGGCGCCGGCCACACTGTCACCGTCGGCAGTAGCCAGGTCGACGTCACCGGCTGGAACCTCAACGGCCTGAGCATCAAGCCGCCAGCCTACTACCAGGGCCAGTTCGACGTGACCGTCACTTCGACGGCCACCGAGAAGGCCAACGGCAGCACCGACTTCACCCAGGGCACGATCAAGGTCACCGTTTACCCGGATACCTATGCCACCACCAACCTGACGTCCGATAACGACAGCCGCGACTTTGGCACCAACAACGACATCGTGGTCGCCGACGTCAATGGCTTGCATGTAACCCCAGGGCAGGATTACAACCTGGCGTTCATTGTCGATACTTCAGCCAGTATGGGTTACGCCGGTGTGGACGCGGCGAAGAAATCCCTGGAGTCGGTGTTCAACACCCTGGCTAACAGTGTCAAAGGTGCTCAGTCGGGTACGGTGAATATTCTGCTGGTGGACTTCTCCACCCAGGTCAACACCACCTTCTCGATCAACCTGGCCGACAATGGTGGACTGGCAGCGCTGCAAGCTGCACTGAAGAAGCTGACTCCCGGCGGCAATACCAACTACGAAGATGCGTTCAAAACCACCGCCAACTGGTTCCAGAACCTCAAGGACACCGGCAGTGACGGTAGCAACCAGACGTTCTTCATTACCGATGGCCAGCCAAACGTTTCTCAAGGCAACGAGCGAGGTAACCCGACGTTCAAAGACTCGGGCTACTCGATGGATAGCGTACTGGCCTCGCTGAACTACAAACTGGGCAATGTCATCAGCAATGAAATGGTCGGTGGCTACAACCGGATCAGTATCGACAAGCAGGGTAACCTCTCGTCTCAATACTGGGATGGCTACCGCTGGCGCGCCGACAGCAACGCTTCGGGCGAGTTGCACGCGCAAGGTGATGGCACCTATGAGTTGTCGAGCCAGAACTGGTATTACGTCGACGCCAACTCCAAAGAGTCTTTCCTGTTGCTGTCGAAGCATTCGAGCGTGGAAGCGATCGGCCTCAATGGCGGGGTCAACTCCAACGATCTGAAACCATACGACACCGATGGTAAACCGCAGGCCAACATCGACCCGAGCAAACTGGCCGAAGCGATTCTTGGCCATACCGAGGCCAGCCTGCCGGGCAACGATGCAGTCAGTGGCGGCGACGGCAATGACATCCTGTTCGGTGACCTGGTCAGTTTTGACGGCATCGCCGGCAACGGCGTCGAAGCCATGCAAGCCTATGTGGCCGGCAAGCTGGGCGTGGACCAGGGTGATGTCGACGGACGCGTGCTGCACCAGTACATCGCCGAGCACGTCAGCGAGTTTGATGTATCACGTACTGGCGATGGCAAGGACACGCTGCTCGGTGGCGACGGCAACGACATTCTCTTCGGCCAGGGTGGCAACGACTACCTCGATGGTGGCAAGGGCAATGACATCCTGCTCGGCGGTACCGGCAATGACACCCTGCTTGGCGGTGAAGGCAACGACATCCTCATCGGCGGCAAGGGCGACGACATCATGACCGGCGGCAGCGGTGCCGATACCTTCGTATGGAAGGCCGGCGACACCGGCAAGGACGTGATCAAGGACTTCAAGGCTGCCGAAGGTGACCGTCTGGACCTGAGCGACCTGCTCCAGGGCGAGAAGGCCAGCACCATCGACAACTACCTGAAGATCACCACGGTCAACGGCGAGTCGACCCTGCAGGTCAGCTCCGAAGGCAAGCTCAACGCTTCTGGCGGCCTGGCCAATGCCGATGTGACGATCAAGCTGGAAGGGGTCAACTGGGCCAATACCACGATCAACTCGCTGGTTACCGGTGCCGACCCAACCATCAAGATCGACCACTCCAACAGTTGATCCACAGCCTGCGCCAGCCCTCCCGGGGCTGGCGCGGCGCTTCGGACTTTGCCTGCACCGTATTCACAGCGCATACTCGCTCGCCGGGGCTACACGCCCGGCCAGCTTGGCCTATGCTGCTGACTGCGGATACGGACTGACATTCAGAGGGATACCCCCATGTTCTACGTGCAACGCGATGCACAGGGCCAACTGGTCCGGGTAGAGGCCGCACCCTACGCCGAATACACGGAGATGCTCCCGGCCGACCATGCCGAGGTCCAGGAGTGGTTCGCCGACG
Source organism: Pseudomonas wadenswilerensis (assembly GCF_900497695.1). Taxonomy (GTDB): domain Bacteria; phylum Pseudomonadota; class Gammaproteobacteria; order Pseudomonadales; family Pseudomonadaceae; genus Aquipseudomonas; species Aquipseudomonas wadenswilerensis. Next base: position 562,435 of record NZ_UIDD01000012.1, read on the forward strand.
ACGTAGTCGAGAACAGCCTCAAGCAGCTCAAACAGAGTGACCTGGACATGATCCGGGTGCTCGAGGACTTGATCGAGGTGCTGACCACCAAAGGCGTGATCAGCATCACCGACCTGCCGGCCGGCGCTCAGGCCAAACTGCTCAGCCGATCCAATGCCCGTCAGGTGCTGGGCGGCCTGACCAACCTGATCGATGACAGTGAAGAACACAGCGGCCTGATCTGACTGGCGCAGGCCCGTTGCGGGCCTGCAGCCGCTTGCCTCAACGCCAGGGTGCCGGCTCGCCGACCAGTCTTCCCTGAACCCCCTGAATACCCATCTCGCGCAATACCTTGAGCTCACCTTCGGTTTCGACCCGCTCGGCAATCAGCGGCAAGTCGATGCTGTGCGCTGCGCGCTGGATCGCTTCGATGAACAGGCGCTTGTGCCGTTCGTGGTCGATGGCGCGGATGTAGCTGCCGTCGATCTTCAGGTAGGCCAGACCCAGGTGTGCAAGGTTGCCGATCATGCTGAAACGTCCGCCGAAACGCTGCAGGCTGAGGCTGAAGCCCAGTACCCGCAGGCGTCGGGTGAGCTGCTCAAGCACGGCTTGTTCAGGCAGTTGTTCTTCACCGATTTCCAGGGTCAGGCGCGGACCCAGCACGGCATTCTGGCCGAGCAGGTCATAGACCCGCTGCAACGCCTTCGGATCGGCCAGGGTCGCTGCCGACAGGTTAAGGGCCAGCGCTTCCTTGTGGGTGTGCATGTGCTTGAGCACTTGCTCGAGCATCAGTACATCGAGCCGCGCCGACCAGCCAAAACGCTCCAGCCAGGGCAGGAAGCGTCCGGCGGCGATGGCCTGGCCCTGGGCGTCGAGCACCCGCGAGATCACCTTGTAATGCAGCACCCGCTCCGGTGCATCACAGGCCACCACCGGCTGGAAGAACAGCTGGAAGCGCCCCTGCTGCAACGCTTCATCGAGCAGGGTATGCCAGGCATGGTGGGTATCGCCGGCTTGCGGTGCAGTACCCTGCTCCAGGCACACCCAGCCTGGCTCCAGCTGGCTTTCAGCGCGCGCCAGGGCTTCGTCAGCCAGCTTGAGCAAAGCCTGGGGCTCGTCACCCGGGCTGTAAGGGGCCATGCCGATGCAGGCGACCGGGGTTACATCACTGGCGCCGGTATCGGCCAGGCTCTGCAGGGTCACTTCCAGGGCCTGGGCCAGCTGGATCGCCTCTTCATGCACCAGCCCCGGCGCCAGCACTGCAAACTCGCCGCCGCGGCTGCGGGTAATCAGGTTGTTGGTTTCCGGGTAGTTGGCGCAGGTGCGTTGCAGTTGCTGGCCAACCGCCTGCAGCAACTGGTCGGTACGCTGACCGCCCAGGCGCTGGTTGAGCCCGGCCAGGTCCTTGACCCGCAGCAGCAACAGGTAACCCGGGCGCGCCTCTTCGAGGTTGCTGACCAGGGCGTTGAGCTGCATCTCGAAATAGCGGCGGTTGGCAAGCCCGGTGAGGCTGTCCTGGTACGACTCGACCCGCAGCTTTTCGCTACGCTCGGCCTGCTCCTTGAACAGCGCCTTGAGCTTTTCGACCATCTGGTTCATGGCCTGCACTACCCGGCGCAGTTCCGGGGTACGCGGCAAGTCCGGCAAACTGAGGAACTCGCGCCGGGCGATGGCGTGGGACTGCGCCACCATGTAATCCAGCGGCTTGAGCTGGCGGCGCAGCAACAGCGCGCCGAGCACCGCACTCAAGGCGCCGCACAGCAGCAGCCAGCCGAGGCTGCCCAGGGCACTCTGCCAAAGCTTGGCCAGGGCGAACATCGGATGGCTGACCACCTCGACCCGTGCCGCCTGCTGCCAGCCGCGGCTGACGATGGCATCGCCACCGGCGGGCTCCAGGCCGATCAGGCGAATGAACCAGGCCGGCACACCGTTGGCATCTGGCTCGGCGTGGCGCTCGACCAGTAAGGCATTGGAGCCCGTGTCGATGACCTTGATGCTCGAATAATAACCACTGTCGAAGATCGAGCTGACCATCAGCTCGACCATCGCCGGGTCGTCGATATTCGGCGTCAGCGACAGCGCCAGGGCCGTGGCGGCGTCCTGGGCATGGGAGCGCAGCTGGTTGACGTACTGGCTGCGCGAACTCTCCAGGCTGACCATGAAGCTGCCGCTGAAGGCGACTACCAGGAACAGGCAGATGGCAAGCAGCAATTGTTTGAACAGTGACATCTGTGCTCCTTCAGTAAGCCGGCTCGGCGGGGAAGCCTTCGGCCTGCATCTTCTTCAATAGATCCTGCCAGCGCGACAAGCGCTTGGTGTCGCCCACCTTCTTGTTGCCACCCGCACCGGTCAGCCACAGGCCTTCACCGTTGAAGGAATACACCGGCAACAGGTCCGGCCGCTGGCTGGCGGGCTTGATCGCGTCGATCAGGCTGTCGAGCACCAGTGGCATGGCCTCCGGGCTTGAATAATAGGTCAGGACCATGTGCGCGCGATTCTGGCGCAAGGCCTTGACGTAGGTAATCCGCAGTTTTTCGGCAGGAACACCGAGCCGGCGCAGGCTGAAATACTTGGCGATAGCGTAGTCTTCACAGTCGCCGGCGCCCTTGATCAACGACTGCACCGGGGTTGCCCAGTAGTCCACCTCGCGCCACAGGTCGATATCCTCGACATAGCGAAGCTGCTGGTTGAAGAACTGGTTGACCACTTTCAGGCGTTCGGCCTCGCTGCCCTGCTTCTGGGTCGCCAACAGGTTCTGCCAGGCATCGACCCGGCCCTGACCAGGCCCCAAGGGCCCGTACAACGACTGGGCGCGGCGGCTGATCTGCGAGAAATCCCAATCGGCGTGCAGACCGCCCAGCAACAGGCAGCCGAGCACCACGGCAAGGCCAAGCCGACGCACAGTCAATTGAACAGCCAGAGGTATCGCCAATGCGAACAATCCGCGCAGACCTGTGGAAAACGCCGATGGTGCGGCCTCGACCCGGAAAAAACAATGGCACCTTACAATCATCGCGCCATCAAACTGTTGATCACGGGCAACCCCTTGTCAGGCGTGGGCTGCAACCCGGCTTCCCTTGAGCAAAAACTTCCTTCACGATAGCAAGCAAGCGGCCGTTGATTGCTGTTTCGTTAGTGAAATCAGGGCTCTCGTCGGCACGGTTTGACAAGTAAATCTCCCCTAACTAGTGTTATTGGATCCTGGATCCAAAACCGTTTCGACTTCAGGCAGAGACAGCGTGGCCGAGAAAACCAAACTTCTGAGCGACATTCTGGGCGGTGGCGAGCAAGTTCCGCCCCACCTGGCGCGCAGTGTGATTGAAGAGCGGCTGCGCAGTGCCATCCTCGATGGTCGCCTGGCGCCGGGCATGGCCTTGCGTCAACAGGAACTGGCCACCTTGTTTGGCGTCAGCCGCATGCCGGTGCGCGAGGCCCTGCGCCAGCTCGAAGCGCAGTCGCTGCTGCAGGTGGTGGCGCACAAGGGCGCCGTGGTCGCGCCACTGATCGGCGAAGATGCCGTGGACACCTACGCCTTGCGGGTCCTCCTGGAGTCCGAGGCCCTGCGCCAGTCGATCCCCTTGCTCGACGCCGAGGATATCGCCATGGCTCGCGGCTATATCGCGGAGCTGGAAAACGAAACCCGGCATGCCGAAATCGGTCGCCTGAACCGCCTGTTTCACATGAGCCTGTACAGCAAGGCGCCCAACCAGAAGCTGCTGCGCCTGATTGAAAACGAGCTCAATGAAGAAGAACGCTTTCTGCGCTTCCACCTGTCGTCGATGGGCCTGGGCAAGCTGACCCAGGACGATCACATCGGGCTGGTGGACGCCGCTAACGACAAGTCGGTTGAAGATGCCATCAGGATCCTCGAACGCCACCTGAACAACGGGGCAAAAACGATCAAGGCCTACCTGAGCAGACAATCGGCAGAGTGAACCCACAGCCATGGCCGGCGACCCCGGCCACTGGCAGCAATCGCGCTCGGGGCACACCTTGAGCGGAAGGAAAGGCAGTGCACGCTCCCACTCTTCAGCGCAGAACCGTACCGGGCTCTGCCCAGCCGCCGCAGATCCGCCTGATCTGCCTCGCCTGCAGTCAGGACCATCTGAGCCAATACCGCGCCTGGTCCGTAGCGCTCAATGACCATATCGAACTGGTGACCGTCAACGTCCTGGCCTATGGCGACCTGACCCGTCCACTGCCCTTGCAAAACAATCCCACCCTGATCGCCACCCTGGTCGAACGCTTGCAGGTCTACCTGCACAAACCCCATGCGCTGTTTGGTCAGGGCGTAGGGGCGCAGTTGGCTTTCGCCCTGGCCCGCAACACCGAGCAACTGCACCCGGGCCAGACCCGCCATCTGTTTGTCTCGACCAGCGACAGCCCTTCAGCTGATGCAGGCGAGGCCCCGGCCGGACTCAAAGTGCCAGTCACTGCGCTGTATCCGTCAGGGTATCTGCCGCGCATGCTGGGTTGGCACGACTACAGCTGCCGGGAGATCGAGCTGATCGAACTGCCCGATGACCAAGGCGAAGCCCCCCGGTTCAACCAGCGCCTGATTCAAATCATCAATACGCACCTGGGCCTGCTTAGCCTCTGACCCCTCCAGACATACCCATCCCCTGCCCTCAAGGGGTGCTCTCGCGCCCCTGATTTGTCTCTTCCTGTTTCAGCCAGCCATGGCGGCCCCTGCATTTTCGGCACACTCTTACCCGCGCAGCGACCGCTGATTGCCCTCGGGCGGACCTGGTCGTCTGCTTTTTGCACACCTGCAGAAGGAGCCTAGCGCCGGGCAAGGACCGATATCGATCAGCTGCCCCTTAGAGTCAACCAGGTCCGACTTCCATTCTTCTGTGCTCCGAGTGAGGCATTCACTCACGCAGTTTTTATTCTGACACTTCGTTGCCGGAAGGAGCACTTACCTATCAATAAAACTTCAAACTAAAGTTTTAATTACTTACTTCGCACTCGAAAAAACCAACTAAAAATATAATTAACAAAGTTATTGCCGAACACTTAAAAGTTGTTCTAACTTTTTATAGGCACGGGCCAGCCTGATCACAAAGCCCCCGTCAACCTGAGAAAAATGATGCTTATTGCATCGATACGCCTGTCATCACGCAGCTATCGAACTGTTCGGTCGAGGCCCCTGCTCGGCCATTGAAAACTTCGAAACTGTCGATGAAGGCCGATTGACCGGACATTAGCCACTGACAAGGAAACCCCATGAATACGTTGACTTCGCATCTTATCGCCCGCAAAGCCGAACTTGCCGCCCACCCGATCTTTGCCGAAATAGATTCTTTGCCGGTATTGCAGCGGTTCATGGAAACCCATGTATTTGCCGTCTGGGATTTCATGTCGCTGACCAAGCGCCTGCAGCAGGAGCTGACCTGTATCCAGCTGCCCTGGCTACCACCGCTTGACCCCAACGCCGCCCGCCTGATCAACGAGATCGTCCTCGGCGAAGAGTCCGACGATCGCCTGGGCCAGGGGCATTACAGCCATTTCGAGCTGTACCTGGACGCCATGCGCGAAGTTGGCGCCAGCACGGCGGCGATCGAGCGCTTCGTCAGCCTGCAGCGTGAAGGTGTTGGTTACGCCAGCGCCCTGCAGCGCGCTGGCGCCAGCGAGGCGGCCCGGCAGTTCGTCAGCCACACCCTGGAGACCGCCCTTGGCGCACCGGCCCATAGCGTCGCCGCGGCCTTCCTGCATGGGCGCGAAAGCGTCATTCCAAGCATGTTCCAGCGCATCCTCGATGACTGGGGCATCACCGGCGAACAGGCGCCGACCTTCCGTTACTACCTGCAACGGCATATCGAGGTCGACGCCGAAGACCACGGCCCAGCCGCCGAAGCCCTGCTGACAAGGCTGGTAAAAAGCGACCCGGTGCAGCAGCGCCAGGTGCTGGAAGCCGCCATCGCCGCCATCGACAGCCGCATCGCCCTGTGGGACCGCCTGCGCCTGTCGATGCGCGAAACCGTCGCGGAGGTCAGTGCATGAACGCCCTCGATTACCATTCCTTCGCTGAGGCCTGGGAGAGCCACGCAACCATCCGCACCCGGCCACGACGCCTGGTCGAGGACGATCAGCGGCTGATCTACCCGCTCAGCCGCCAGCCGCTGGTGCTCAGTGAGACCTTTGTGCGCGAGTGCCCGCAGCAACGCGATTTCGCCCTGGCCCAGAGCTTGTACAAGTTCATCAACGACGTGGTGATTTTCGAGACCGAGATCGTCGACCGCACGGCGCGGCGGATCGCCAAGGACCGCTTCGCCATTCGCTTTCCGTTCGCCTGTCGCTACGACGCCATGACCGTGGTGGTAGATGAGGACTACCACGCCCTGGTAGCCATGGACTTCATGCAACAAACCATCGCCCTGACCGGGATCGAGCCGATTGCCCTACCCCGGGAGATTGAACTGAGCCGGGCGATACCTGCGGCCCTGGCGCTGGCGCCGGAGCACCTTCGCGACGCCCTTGAGCTGATTTGCGTAGGTATCGCCGAAAACACCCTGACCGACGATGTCGCCGCCTTCGCCCGGGATGACACGGTCAAGCCCTCGGTGAAGGGCCTGATGGCCGACCACCTGCTCGACGAAGGCCGCCATTCAAGTTTCTGGGCGCGGCTGGTGCGCATCTACTGGCACAGCGCCCCCGAGGCGGACCGGCAATGCATCGCCGAAATCCTGCCGGTGTTTCTCGCCCAGTACCTGACCAACGACATCCAGAAAGGCTTCGACTTCGCCCTGACCGATCACCTGCCGATCAGCGAGGCCGCGCGACAAACGCTGCGCCAGGAAGTGACGGCGATGGCCTACCCGATCGACCACAGGCACCCGCTGCTGGGCAACATTCTGCGCCTGTTCCGCGCCAGTTCCATGCTCGACTCGCCCTGCGTGCAACAAGCCCTGGCGCACTACCTGCCCGAACCAAGGAGATAGCCATGAGACGCCTGGAAATCCTTCTGATCGGCACAAGCCCGGCACTGACCTTGCTGCACCAGGACCTGCTCGACCACGGTCACGCGCTGTACCTGGCCGACAGCGCCGCGGCCTTGCAACAACGCCCGTGGCGCCAGCCACGGTTGCTCATCGATGACGGCAGCCTGGCACTGTGTGCCAGCAATTGGCACGGCCTGGGCGACTGCGCGCTGTTGAGCCTGCGCCTGGGCATTCACCTGCAAAGAGACCTGCAAAGCGCTGGCGAGCTGCCGACACTTGAGCTTTTGTGCTGGACCGGCAGCGCCACCGCACAGCGCCTGATCGAGCGCCAGCGCTTGGGCCCGGAGACGTCCGGCAATGGTCAACAGTTGCGCCTGAATGCCATCGCCAGCCTGCAAGAGATGCTCGCGCTGCACGTCAGCCGCTTCTCGCGAAACCCCGACTACCTGCAGCAAGCAGCCGCCATCAACCCCGGGCAGGAGGATCTGCAACAAGGTCTCGACTGGCTGGAGCAGTTGGCCTGGTTCCATCGTTTCAACCAGAGCGAAAATCAGCCAATGCTCGCAGCTGCCGAGGTGCCGCTGATCGAGCGCCTGGAACAGAGCCTGCGGGTTCATGCCGACAGCCCAGCGCTGAACCTGAACGGCCAGCGCATCAGCTATGCACAGTTGCACGCCTTGGCGGCAGCGATCCTGCAACGGTTGCCTGTTTTACCGACCGCAACTGAACCGCCAGTGATCGGCGTTTGCCTGGGCAAATCCGCTGCGCTCTACGCCAGTGTGCTCGCCGTATTCGGCTATGGGGCAGTGTATTTGCCGCTGGACCCGGCGCACCCCGCCGAGCGCCTGCGCTATATCGTCAAGAATGCCGGCGCCAGCCTGCTGCTGCATGACGGGCAGGTGCCGCTGGATGAGCTGAAAGTACCGAGCCTGGACCTGCGCCAGCTGCCCACGCCGCTGACGCAGCCACTGCCGTCATTGCTGCGCCAGCGACCGGCGCCAGACGCCCCCTGCGTGGCGATCTACACCTCGGGCACCACCGGCCAGCCCAAGGGCGTGCTGCTCAGCCAGCGCAACCTCAGCCACTTCCAGGCCTGGTACAGCGCCCATGTGCAGCTGGATCAGCAAAGCCGGGCGCTGCAGTTTTCGACCATCGGTTTCGATGCCTCGTTGCTGGATATCCTGCCGACCTGGGTGTGCGGCGGCGAGCTGGTGGTACCCACTGAAGACCAGCGCCACGACCCGGCGCAGTTGCTGACGCTGATGCGCGAACAGCAAGTGACCCATGCCTTTCTGCCGCCGGCGCTGCTGAGCATCCTGCCGCGCGATCAGAACCTGCGCTTGAGCCACCTGATCACCGGTGGCGATGTCTGTGAGCCCGAGGTGATTGCCCGCCTGGCCGGGCAGTGCCAGCTACACAACATCTACGGCCCGACCGAAACCACGGTGCTGGCCACGACCCGGGTGTTCCAGGCTGACGACAACAACCGCAACCTGGGCTGGCCGATCGCCAACACGCGGGTTTTGATTCTCGACCAAGGCCTGCAACCTGTAGCCGAAAACACCCCCGGTGAGCTGTACATCGCAGGGCCGGGCGTTGGCCTGGGCTACCTGAACAATCCAGCCCTGAGCAATGAGCGCTTTATCACCTTGACGCTTGCCGGCGGCAGCCCGCTGCACCTGTACCGCACTGGCGATATTGGTAAATGGACAGCCGACGGTATCGAGCTCTGTGGTCGGCGCGACAGCCAGGTGAAGATTCGCGGCTTTCGGGTCGAACCGGAAGAGATCGAGCATTGCCTGCGCAGCAGCGGCCTGTTCCATCAGGTGGCCGTGGTCATCGATGCTCAGCGGCGGATCCTGGCGTTCTGCGTGCAAGCTACGGCTGACGATGGCGAAGCCGCCCTGCGCCTGCATGCCGAGCAACAGCTGCCCGACTACATGCGTCCGGCCTTTTATCAGCAACTGGCGCAGATGCCCTACACCGCCAACGGCAAGATTGATCGCCAGGCGTTGCTGGCGATACCGCCGGGGCTGACGCAGAGCAATCATCACTTCGGCCCGGTAACCTCTGTCGAAGCGCAGCTGGTTGGCGTGTGGAGCGAACTGCTCGAACTACCCGAGCAGGACATATCCACTGACGCCAGCTTCTTCAGCCTCGGCGGCCATTCGATCCTGCTGTCACGCCTCTTGCTGGCTGTTCGCGAACAGTTCGGCCGCGGCATTGCGATCAACCGGTTTATCGAGATGCCTACGGTGCAACGCCTGGCCACGCTGGTCAGCGGTGAGCAAGCACAGCTGCTCGGCCTCGATACGCAAGCCGAACGCGATGCCTGCCGCGAACTGGGTTTGCAGATTCTGCCAATGGCGCAACTGGGCGACGTGCACAAGGTGATCGTCACCGGGGCCAACAGTTTTCTCGGCGTGCACCTGGTTGAAGCGCTGCTTGAATGGGGCGCCAGCGAAGTCGCTTGCCTGGTGCGCTGCAGTGCCAGTCAGTCAGCGCAGCAACGGTTCACCGCAGCGCTGATGGAGAACGGTTTACACCGGCTCGACATGAGCCGGGTGAAAGTTTTCGCGGCCGACCTGCGCCAGCCTCGCCTGGGCCTGGCCGAGGCCGAGTATGCCTATCTGGACAGCGAGTACGGCGCACTGCTGCACAACGCCGCGCAGGTCAACCATGTGCTGGATTACCGCAGCCTGGCCGCCGACAACGTCGAGCCACTGTTCGAGTGCCTGCGCCTGTGCGAAGGCCGACGCAAAAAGGTCTTCAATTTCGTTTCGACCCTGTCGGCGTGCAGCGCCATCGACGCCGACGGCCAGGTGCTGGAGCAGGATCCGGCCGCAACACCGCCAATCTACATACGCAACGGTTACAACCTGAGCAAATGGGTGGGCGAGCGCATCCTCCAGCGCGCCCGCGACCAGGGTGTATGGGTCAACCTGTACCGCCCCGGCAATATCACCTTCGACAGCCGCAATGGCATCTGTCAGCCCCAGCGCAACCGCCTGATGCTGATGCTCAAGGGCTCGCTGCAGCTCGGCCAGGTGCCTGCGCTGGAGCTCAACTTCGACCTGATGCCGGTGGATTTTCTCGCCCGCTTCATCGCCTTCCACAGCAGCCGCTACCAGCCCGAACAGGCGGTGTTCAACCTGCACAACCCGGAGCCTTTGAGCTGGAGCGACTACGTCTCGGTGTTCCGCGACAGTGGCAGGCCGTTCGAGCTGGTCAGCGTCGAGCAGTGGCAACGGCAGTTGCGCCGGGTCGACCGCGACAACGCCCTGTTCGATGTCCTGGGCTTCTACCTGGACGGCTTCGAGGAAGACATCGGCGACATCTCGTTGATCCGGCACGGCAATGCCCGCGCCGGGGTCGAGCGCATGGGCGCCCGCTACCCGCAGAAAACCCCGCAGTTGCTGCAACGCGGCTGCCAGTACCTGCACGACATCGCCTTCATCTGAGCACCTTCAACCCACGCAGGAGACTTAACCATGCAAGCACTTCAACCCGACACCCTGATCCGCAACCCTGCCGGCTGCCGTGTGGTGGCCAGTGTCGACATCGCCAGCGATGCCGCCAGCATCTGGAACATCGTCGGCAATTTCGCCGGCTTTCCGGTGTTCATCCCGGCCTTGGCGCACATCGAGATGACCGGCAGCGGCGTGCGTTCAGTGCGCAAGAAGCTGTTCAAGGACGGCAACGTGGTCATCGAGCAGCTCAATAGCCGCGACGACCAGGCCATGTGCATGACCTGGAGCCTGATCTACACCAGCCTGAACATCGGCAACCTGTGGGCGGCGATGCAGGTCGAGGCGCTGGGCGAGCGCCAGGCGCGGGCAACCTGGACCATCCAGGCCGAGCCGTGGGAAGGCGGCAGCGAGGCGCTGCCGGGCTTTCAGGCGTTTTTGCAGGGGTTTGCCGATGAGGCGATGAACAACGTGAGGAATTTGTTGAGCTAACCCCGGTCGGCGGGGCAAGCCCGTTCCTACAAGAGCGAGCTTGCCCTGATCAACAGTTGCAAAATATTCCAAGGATGCCAACAATGAGACTAATTATCATTTATGACCCCTTCAGCAGCGCACCTTCATGCCCTCTCGAGAGTCCGTGTACACGCTTTACAGCCATCACCACGGCTGGCTGAACACCTGGCTGCGCAGCAAGCTGGGCAATGCCGCCGATGCCGCGGATCTGGCCCAGGACACCTTCGTGCGCCTGTTGCAGCGGCGCGAACTGCTGGAGCTGAATGCACCCCGGGCGTTCCTGCGCACCATCGCCCGGGGCCTGGTGATCGACCACTGGCGCCGTGAAGAGCTGCACCGCGCCTACCTTGAAGCCCTGGCGCATCTGCCAGAAGCCGAAGTGCCCTCGGTTGAAACTCGCGAACTGTTGCTGGAGCTGCTCGAGCGCATCGCGCAGATGCTCGACGGCCTTAAACCGAAAGTGCGCCGCGCTTTTCTCCTGGCGCAGTGCGAAGGCCTGAGCCACAAGGAAATTGCCGAACAGATGGGCGTGTCCCTGCGCTCGGTCGAGCGCTATGTGGCCGATGCGCTTTATCACTGTTACCTGCTGCGCTACGAGTCAGAGGCGTAAGCCGGCATGACAACCCTCAATCCTGGCCCGCGAGTGGTCAAGCAGGCCATCCACTGGATGCTCAAGCTGCGCGAAAGCGGCCACAACGCGCGGCTGCAGCAGCAATGCGAACAGTGGCGTGCAACCCATCAGGAACACGAGCTGGCCTGGCAACGGGTCCAGTCCCTGCATCAGGAGCTCAACCTGCGCGCCGTGCCGGGTGCCAGTGTAGCTTTGCAGACCCTGGAGAACAGCAGCCAGCGCCTGCAACGGCGCCAGGCCCTGAAGCTGCTCAGCGGCGTGCTGGTGTTCGGCTCGGCGGCCTGGCTGGGCAAGGATCTGCAGGTTATCAGCCCGTTGACTGCGGATTTTGCCAGTGGCACCGGTCAGCGGCGCAGCGTGCGCCTGCCGGATGGCTCGTTGCTGCAGCTGAACACCAACAGCGCCGTCGACCTGGCCTTCGAGGCCGATCAGCGCCTGATTCGCCTCAAGCACGGTGAGTTGCTGCTGACCTGCGCCAAGGATACGAGCGCTCCTGGCCGCCCCTTGCTGGTAAGCACCCGCGATGCCTTGCTTCAAGGCTTCAACGGCCACTTCGTGGTGCGCCAGGACGACAACTGCACCCGCGTCAGCGTCAGTCAGGGTACCGTCGTCATCCACTCGCCAGGCCCTACGCAATGGATTCACGCCGGCCAGAGCTATCGCCTGGATACCCGGGGCGCAACCCTCCTACAGAATCAGGACATGGATGCCGGCGCCTGGGCTGAAGGGCTGATCGTCACCCGCGACATGCGCCTGGGCGATTTCCTCGCCGAAGTCGGGCGCTATCGCCACGGTTATGTGAGCTGCGCCGATGACATTGCCGACTTGCGCCTGTCCGGTGTGTTCCGCCTTGAGGACACCGACAAACTGCTGCAACTGCTGCCGCAGACGCTGCCGGTGACGGTCAGCTATCGCACTCGCTGGTGGGTGCGCCTCGAGCGACTGGCCTGAACAATTTTTTTTGGCGGGTTTTACCAACGAGTCCGGCTAGGACAGTAAGCGACTCCTTCTGCCCTTACCGACTCTACGGATGCTCTCCATGCGTAATGCTTCGCCCCTGTTGCGGCTCAACAAGAAGAATGATTTTCAACCTGTCTTAGATTCTGCCACGAGCAGCACCCTCGGTAAGGCCATCCGCGCCGCGCCGCGCTGCTCGGCACCGCCCTGGGCATTGCTGCTGTACCGGCCGGGACGCTTGCCGCGCAAGCGGGCAGTGTCAGCCAGCAGTACAACATCCCCGCCGGCTCCCTGGATGATGTGCTCAACCAGTTCGCCCGCAAGGCCCAGATCACCTTGTCGAGCACCCCGCAAATGACCCAGGGCCTGCAGTCGCCAGGCCTGCAAGGCAGTTACGCCACCGACCAGGCGCTGCGCCAATTGCTCAACGGCTCGGGCCTGGAGGCCGTCAGCCAGGATGGCGGCAGCTTTGTGCTGCGGGCTCAGCCACAGGACGCAGCGCTGTCGTTGCCAAGCACAGAAGTGCGCGAGTTCGCCCTGGGTAATGCGCTGGGCAGCATGGAAGGCTACAACGCCACCCACAGCCAGGTCGCGACCAAGACCAGTGCGCCGATTCTGGAAACCTCGCAGTCGGTGTCGGTGGTTACCCGTCAGCAAATGGACGACCAGGGCTCGCAGACCGTGGCCCAGACCATGCGCTACACCCCTGGCGTGCTGACCAACCCCTATGGTGCGACTCACCGCTACGACTACGTGGCCATGCGCGGCTTCAACGACGGCTCTGTGGATAACATCTACCTGGACGGTCTGAAGTCCATGGGTGACAGCGGCACCTACAGCACCATGCAGGTCGATCCGTACTTCCTTGAGCGGGTGGATATCCTCAAGGGGCCGTCTTCGGTGCTCTATGGCCGCAGCTCGCCCGGCGGCCTGGTCGCGCTGACCAGCAAGAAGCCGCTGTACGAGACCTATCACCAAGTGCAGGCCACTGTCGGCACCCAGGGCCAGCGTGGCGTTGGTTTCGACTTCAGCGGCCCGCTGGATGACGACAAGCGCATCGCCTACCGTCTGGTGGGCGTCGCCGATCAGTCCGACACCCAGTTCGACCACAACGAAGAAAAACGCTTCGCCCTGGCGCCGACCGTCAGCATCAACTTCAGCGAAGATACGTCGCTGACCCTGCAGGCCTACCTGCAGCATGACCCCGACGGCGGTTATCACGGCGGCGTTCCGGCCGCTGGTGCGCTGCACCAGCGCAATGGCCGGCGCATCTCCGATCACTTCTTCGAAGGCGAGCCGGGCGTCGATCGTTACGAGCGTGACCAGCAGTCGTTCGGCTACCAGTTCGAGCACCGCTTCAACGACGTATTCACCGCACGGCAGAACTTCCGCTACCTGGATTCGACGGTGAAGATGGATCAGGTGTATGCCTGGGGCTGGACCACGCCAACCAGCAACGAGTTGAACCGCTACTACACCGGCGGCGAGGAAAAGCTGCACTCGTACATCATCGACAACATGCTCCAGGCCGAATACTTCATCGGCAGCGCCAAGCACACCACGCTGCTGGGCCTGGACTATCAACGGCGCAAGACTGTGGTCGACTGGCGCAGTGGCGCCCTGGCCCCGATCAATGCCTTCGATCCGCAGTACGGCAACTCGGAAATCACCTACTTCGACCCCACCAGCTACCTGCGTCGCCTGCAACAGACCGGCGTATACCTGCAGGACCTGATCGAGCTCGACCAGTGGCGTTTCTCCCTCGGCCTGCGTCAGGACTGGGTGAAGACGTCGGATGAGAACCGCATCGCCGAAGCCAGCCGTCCGCTGGGGACCAAGATCAGTGACGAGCGTACCAAGCTGACTGGTCGCGCCGGCGTGCTGTACCTGTTCGAGAACGGCATTGCGCCGTACATCAGCTACTCCGAGTCGTTCAACCCCAACTCCTACGCCGACCAGTCGGGCAACCCGCTGGCGCCGACCGAGGGTACCCAGTGGGAGGCTGGTATCAAGTACCAGCCGCCGGGCACCGACAACCTGTTCACCGCCTCGGTGTTCCGCATCGAGCAGGAGAACCTTGCCTCCAAGCTGCCGCAGGAAGAGTTCTACCGTCCTGTCGGCCAGGTCCGCTCCCAGGGCCTGGAACTGGAAGCGCACATGCAGGTCACCGACAACCTGAAAGTCCTCGGCAGCTACACCTTCACCGATATCGAGTACTCCAAGTCGATGCCGAGCACGTTGTTTGGCAGCGACCTCGACAACAAGGGCAACTCGCCGACCCAGGCACCGCGGCACATGGCCTCGCTGTGGGCTGACTACAACTTCCGCCAGGGCGCCCTCGACGGCCTGCGCCTGGGCGGTGGTGTGCGCTATGTCGGCTACAGCTGGGTGGATGCCGAGAACACCATGAAGGTGCCCTCCTACACCCTGTTCGATGCTTCGGTTGGCTATGACCTGGGCAAGGTCGGGCTCAAGGGCGTGGATGTGCGGCTCAATGCCAACAACCTCACCAATGAAAGCTACATCGCCTCCTGTGCCAGCCTGAGTTATTGCTACATGGGCGAAGAGCGCAATGTCAGCGCCACGGTCAGCTACCAGTTCTGATCCCACCTGTATGAACGACAAAGCCAGCGCCTGATTCCGGGCGCTGGCTTTGTTGCATCTGGCGACTTACTCCGGACCTTTACTCATGCGTCAGCTTTACGTACTGCTCCACCGCTACCTCGGCCTGATCACCGCGCTGTTTCTGGCCCTGGCCGGCCTTACCGGCAGCGTCCTGGCCTTTCATCACGAACTGGACGAGTGGCTCAACCCGTCCTTCTACGAAGCCCCCGCCGTGGGTGAACGACAGCAGCCGGGGGTGCTTGTGGATAAGTTGCAGGCCGAGCACCCGCGGCTGCAGGTCTGGTACATGGAGTACCCGAACGAGCCAGGGCATGCGGCGCTGCTGGCAATGGTGCCGCGCAACGATCCTGCGAGCGGTGAGCCCTATGCTGAGAAGAACACCGTGTTCTATCTCGATCCGGTCAGCGGCCTGACCCTGGGCCAGCGCTACTGGGGTGAGTGCTGCTTTTCCCGCGAGAACTTCATGCCGTTCATGCTTGAGTTGCACTACAGCCTGACGCTGCCCGGCAACTGGGGGATCCTGCTGATGGGCGTGGTGGCGATCATGTGGGTGATCGACTGCTTTATCGCCGTGCTGCTGACCTTGCCACGTGGGCGGCCGTTCTGGGGCAAGTGGGCGAAAGCCTGGAAGATCAAGGGCGGCCATGCCTATCGGCTGAACATGGATATCCACAGGGCGGGCGGTTTGTGGTTGTGGCTACTGCTGCTGCCGATTGCGATCAGCAGCGTGGCGATGAACCTGCCTGCCCAGGTGTTCAAACCGGCGGTGTCGCTGTTTTCAACGGTCGAGCCAAGCGTCTATGAAGCCCGTGGCACCCTGCCCAAGGAGCAACTGGGGGTTACCCAGCTGAGCTATCAACAGGCCTATCAGCTGGCACAGCAGGAGGGTCAGCGGCTGGGGCTGACAGCGCCGATCGGCGAGCTGTACTACAGCTTCGAGTACAACTTCTATGGCGCGGGCTTTGGCCAACACGATACCGATGCCCAGGGTAAGTCCTGGTTGTTCTTTCACGGGACTGACGGGCATTTGCTGGGCAAGGAGATAGCCGGGCAAGGCACCCTGGGAGAACGCTTTTACCGCTTGCAGTTACCCATACATGGCGGACGCATCATCGGTATGACGGGCCAGGTGTTGATTGCAGTGCTGGGGGTGATGATTGCGGTGCTGTCGTTGACCGGGGTGTATATCTGGTGGCGCAAGTTGCAGGCGCGGCGTAGTGGGAAGGTGCGAAGGGCTGGGTAAGTAAGCGGCTGTTCTGGGGCTGCTATGCAGCCCATCGCTGGCAAGACCAGCTCCCACAAGAGTCGAGTAGGCTTGAGGAGCTTTAGCAGTTACCAGAAAGACAAAACCCCTGTCTGCAGGGCAGACAGGGGTTTCGGAATGAATCTTGACGATGACCTACTCTCACATGGGGAAACCCCACACTACCATCGGCGATGCATCGTTTCACTGCTGAGTTCGGGATGGGATCAGGTGGTTCCAATGCTCTATGGTCGTCAAGAAATTCTGTGTGCCGGTCCGTCTGTTGCGACGTGCCAGCGAATTCTTGATGCTTCTACCTTAAAGACAAAACCCCTACCTGCATACGCAGATAGGGGTTTCGGAATTTAATCTTGACGATGACCTACTCTCACATGGGGAAACCCCACACTACCATCGGCGATGCATCGTTTCACTGCTGAGTTCGGGATGGGATCAGGTGGTTCCAATGCTCTATGGTCGTCAAGAAATTCTGTTGCCAGAAGGTCTTGTTAGACACTCCAGCGAATCGGGTATGTGATGTTTTGTGAGTTACAAATTCTCGGCTTTGCAGTCTTCACTACCGCAATTTGGCCTGCTCTTTATTTAGGAGCAGCAAATTGCTTGGGTGTTATATGGTCAAGCCTCACGGGCAATTAGTATTGGTTAGCTCAACGCCTCACAGCGCTTACACACCCAACCTATCAACGTCGTAGTCTTCGACGGCCCTTCAGGGAGCTCAAGGCTCCAGTGAGATCTCATCTTGAGGCAAGTTTCCCGCTTAGATGCTTTCAGCGGTTATCTCTTCCGAACATAGCTACCCGGCAATGCCACTGGCGTGACAACCGGAACACCAGAGGTTCGTCCACTCCGGTCCTCTCGTACTAGGAGCAGCCCCTCTCAAATCTCAAACGTCCACGGCAGATAGGGACCGAACTGTCTCACGACGTTCTAAACCCAGCTCGCGTACCACTTTAAATGGCGAACAGCCATACCCTTGGGACCGGCTTCAGCCCCAGGATGTGATGAGCCGACATCGAGGTGCCAAACACCGCCGTCGATATGAACTCTTGGGCGGTATCAGCCTGTTATCCCCGGAGTACCTTTTATCCGTTGAGCGATGGCCCTTCCATACAGAACCACCGGATCACTAAGACCTACTTTCGTACCTGCTCGACGTGTCTGTCTCGCAGTCAAGCGCGCTTTTGCCTTTATACTCTACGACCGATTTCCGACCGGTCTGAGCGCACCTTCGTACTCCTCCGTTACTCTTTAGGAGGAGACCGCCCCAGTCAAACTACCCACCATACACTGTCCTCGATCCGGATAACGGACCTGAGTTAGAACCTCAAAGTTGCCAGGGTGGTATTTCAAGGATGGCTCCACGCGAACTGGCGTCCACGCTTCAAAGCCTCCCACCTATCCTACACAAGCAAATTCAAAGTCCAGTGCAAAGCTATAGTAAAGGTTCACGGGGTCTTTCCGTCTAGCCGCGGATACACTGCATCTTCACAGCGATTTCAATTTCACTGAGTCTCGGGTGGAGACAGCGCCGCCATCGTTACGCCATTCGTGCAGGTCGGAACTTACCCGACAAGGAATTTCGCTACCTTAGGACCGTTATAGTTACGGCCGCCGTTTACCGGGGCTTCGATCAAGAGCTTCGCGTTAGCTAACCCCATCAATTAACCTTCCGGCACCGGGCAGGCGTCACACCCTATACGTCCACTTTCGTGTTTGCAGAGTGCTGTGTTTTTAATAAACAGTCGCAGCGGCCTGGTATCTTCGACCGGCATGGGCTTACGGAGCAAGTCCTTCACCCTCACCGGCGCACCTTCTCCCGAAGTTACGGTGCCATTTTGCCTAGTTCCTTCACCCGAGTTCTCTCAAGCGCCTTGGTATTCTCTACCCAACCACCTGTGTCGGTTTGGGGTACGGTTCCTAGTTATCTGAAGCTTAGAAGCTTTTCTTGGAAGCATGGCATCAACCACTTCGTCGCCTAAAGGCAACTCGTCATCAGCTCTCGGCCTTAAGATCCCGGATTTACCTAAGATCTCAGCCTACCACCTTAAACTTGGACAACCAACGCCAAGCTGGCCTAGCCTTCTCCGTCCCTCCATCGCAATAACTAGAAGTACAGGAATATTAACCTGTTTTCCATCGACTACGCT
>NZ_UIDD01000002.1 GCF_900497695.1 Pseudomonas wadenswilerensis
GAGAGCGGTGAATGGCAAGCTGTACGCCGGTAGTGCTTAAAGCACGTGTGGGAGCAAAGCTGCCATTCACCTCTCCACTCTGGCCCGAGCCCGAACAGTTGATTGAGCGCCTCTCGAATCACAAGCGTGGGCCAAGCCAGAGCGCTCTCACAACTGAGTGTAAGAGGGTTCAGCCATGTTGTCTTCTGTTGGAATCGACACTGCCAAAGCCACTTTGGAAATCTGCATCAAACCTCAGAAAATCCGCTTCGAAGTGGCCAACAACTCCGCAGGCTTCGAGGCGTTGCTTGAGCGTCTGAAGGACTTCAATATCAGTCGAGTGCTGATCGAAGCGACAGGCGGCTACGAGAAAGATGTGTTGATCGCCCTGGCCTCAGCAGGACTGGAAACCATCTGCATCAACCCAGCCCGTGCCCGAAAATTCGCCGATGCCATGGGTAAAAAAGCCAAAACCGACAAGATCGACGCCGAAGTCCTTGCGGACTTCGCTGCACACCTCAGCGCCCCTCAAGGCCAACCGGTCAGCCCTGAACGCGAAGAGCTGCGAGAGCTGGTGAAGCAGCGCGCCCAATTTGTGCAGAGCCGTGATGACGACAAGCGGCGTCGCCAGCAATGTCGCTCGGCAACAGTGATGGCCCACTTCGATGAGCATATAGAGCAGCTGAAAGTGCTGATCAAACGCCTCGACGAAGAAATTGATCAGGCGATGGTGCAACTGGACGATACCAGGGCGCGTCAGTTATTGGCAGTGACCGGAATCGGTCGAGTAACCGCCGCAAATCTGCTCGCCTCACTGCCTGAACTGGGGCAGTTGGACCGCCGTCAGATCGCTGCTCTGGTGGGCGTAGCGCCTTACAACAACGATAGTGGTAGCCATCGAGGGCACCGCCAGATATGGGGTGGTCGGGCCCATGTAAGGCGAGTGCTGTACATGTCGAGCTGGATCATCATCCGTCACAACACAGAATTTAAAGCACGCTACGAAGCACTTCGGGCACGTGGCAAGTGCGCCAAGGTGGCACTCGTAGCTTGCATGCGGGTGCTGATCGTCAGGCTGAATGCAATGCTGCGGGACAATACCCCTTGGCGAGAGCAAACAGCCTGATCAAGACAGTTGCTCCCACAGGATTGACTCTGTGGGAGCGGGCTTGACCCGCGATAGCGATCTAACTGCCTTCCAGCACCCGCCGATAAAACTTCCATTCCTCTTCCAGCGCATGCGCCAGGTTGCTCGCCGTACGAAAACCGTGACGCTCCGAAGGGTAGAAATGCCCTTCGGCGCGAATCCCGTTGGCCTTCAGCGCTTCAAGCATCGAACGGGTCTGTTCCGGCACTACTACAGCATCCAGCTCACCCTGAAAGAAGATCACCGGCACCTTGATGTTTGCGGCATGCAGCAAGGGGGTGCGCCGCTGGTAACGCTCGGCATCGGTCACCGGATCGCCGATCAGCCAGTCCAGGTAATCACCTTCGAACTTGTGCGTTGCCCGGGCCAGCGCCTGCGGATCACTGACGCCATACAGGCTGGCACCGGCGCGGAATACATCATGGAACGCCAGGGCGCAGAGGGTGGTGTAGCCGCCGGCACTGCCGCCGCGGATAAACGCGCGCTGCGGGTCGATCAGCTTGCGCTCGGCCAGGTGCCTGACCACGGCGCAGGCATCTTCGACGTCAATCTCGCCCCAGCGCAGGTGCAGGGCCTGGCGATAGTCCCGGCCATAGCCGCTGCTGCCACGGTAATTGAGGTCGGCCACGGCGAAGCCGCGCTGGGCCCAGTACTGGATGCGTGGATCGAGCACCGGGTAGCAGGCCGAGGTCGGGCCGCCATGGATGAACACCAGCAGCGGCGGCTGCACCTCAGCGTTCATGGCCGGGTAGAAGAAACCGTGGGCGATGCCGTCACCGCTGCGGTAGCGCAGTGCTTGCGGACGGCTGATGCGTTCGGCGGGCAGCGGTAAAGCACCGCCGGCCAGGACCTGTACATGATGGTTCTGGCGGTTGATGGCGATAACGGCGGGTGGGCTGATGGCCGACGCGGCAATGGCATAGAGATGCTGCTCGTCCAGATCCAGGCAGCGGAAGCGGCTGTAGTCCGCGCTGTAATCCTCTACCGAGCCATCGGCAAGGCAAATCCCCAAGCGGCTGAAGCCGTTATCGAACCAGCTCGCGAGGTAGCGCTGCTCGTCCAGCGGTAACCAGGTGCTGGCGCCCAACTGCCAGGGCGCGCCGGCATGGTCGGCCGCGGCGGCTGGCAAGGGGTTCCAGCCTGTTGCCGTTTCGCCCCAGGGCTGCCAATAGCCGTTGCGGTCGGACAGGCAATACAAACGACCGGCTGGGTCAAAATGAGGTTGTTGCAGGGACTGTTGCGGACCGGCTTCACCGGCGATGCAGCGTGGCGTGCTCCACTGGCCATCTGCCTGGCGTTGGCAGCACAGCAGCCGGGTTGCCGTCCACGGTTGTTCCGGGCGGCTCCATTCAATCCAGGCCAGGCGCGAGCCATCGGTGCTCAGGGTTGGCGAGGCGTAAAAGTCGGCGCCTTCGGCCAGGACTTCACGGCTGCCCTTGGCGATGGCCACCAGGCGATGCTCGACCGCCCCCGGACCATGGCTTTCTTCCACCGCCAGCACATGCCCGTTGGCCCAGCGCAGATCGCCGTAGCGCCGCACGCCCTCGGTCAGCGACTGCGGTAACCCGCCGTTGAGGTCCTGGGTATACAACTGCTGGTCCGCCTCGTTGACGAACACCAGGCCATCGTCGCTCAGGCAGAAGCTGCCACCGCCGTATTCATAGACCCGGCTGCGTACGCTGAAGCCATTGGGCGTCAGGCAACGGGCCTGGCCATCGCGCCAGTGCCAGATCCGGCAGGCGCCATCGCTGGGGCGAAATTCGTTCCAGAACAATCCCTGGGCAGCCACCCGCAGCTCGGCAAAATCGGTACCGGCGGCGACCGCCTGTTCGGCGCTGAAGCGCTCAGCCGCGGACAATGACACGTGAGTTTCGCTCATTACGGAAGGTCAGCTCGTCGATGGTCTGGTGGGCGTGCTCGGCTTCTTCGCGAGCCTTGAGGATAATGCCGTGCTCGGCCGACTTGGCGCAAACCGGGTCGGCGTTACTGGCGTCGCCGGTGAGCATGAAGGCCTGGCAGCGGCAGCCGCCGAAGTCCTTCTCTTTTTCGTCACAGGAGCGGCATGGCTCGGGCATCCAGTCGTAACCGCGGAAGCGATTGAAGCCGAACGAGTCGTACCAGATGTGCTGCATGCTGTGCTCGCGGACATTGGGAAACTGCACCGGCAGCTGGCGGGCGCCGTGGCAGGGCAGGGCGGTGCCATCCGGGGTGACGGTGAGGAACACGCTGCCCCAGCCGTTCATGCAGGCCTTGGGGCGCTCTTCGTAATAGTCCGGGGTGACGAAGATCAGCTTGCACGGGTTGCCAGCGGCCTGCAGTTTAGCCCGGTATTGGTTGGTGATGCGCTCGGCGCGTTCGAGCTGGGCGCGGGTCGGCAGCAGGCCGACACGGTTGAGGTGCGCCCAGCCGTAGAACTGACAGGTGGCCAGTTCGACGAAGTCGGCTTCGAGGGCAACGCACAGCTCGATGATGCGGTCGATTTTGTCGATGTTGTGCCGATGAGTGACGAAATTCAGCACCATCGGGTAGCCGTGGGCTTTGACTGCCCGGGCCATTTCCAGCTTCTGCGCGAAGGCCTTCTTCGAACCGGCCAGCAGGTTATTCACCTGCTCGTCGCTGGCCTGGAAGCTGATCTGGATATGGTCCAGCCCGGCCTCCTTGAAAGCGGCGATCTTCTGCTCGGTGAGGCCGATGCCGGAGGTGATCAGGTTGGTGTAATAGCCCAGGCGCCGACCTTCGCCGATCAATTCGGCAAGGTCCTGGCGCACCAGCGGCTCACCGCCGGAGAAGCCCAGTTGTGCCGCGCCCATCTCGCGCGCCTCGGCCATGACCCTGAACCACTGCTCAGTGCTCAGCTCCTGACCCTGGGCGGCGAAGTCCAGGGGGTTGGAGCAGTACGGGCACTGCAGCGGGCAACGGTAAGTCAGCTCGGCAAGCAGCCACAGCGGCAGGCCGACTTCGGGTCTTGCCGGCAGCTCAGGCAAGGGTGATCCAGTGTTCGGCACGGGCCACCTCCATGAATTGCTCGATGTCGTCACCGAGCTCGGGTACTCCGGGGAACTGCGTGTCGAGCTCGGCAATGATCGCCGCGACATCGCGCTGGCCGTCGATCAGCCCGCCGATCAGCGCGGCGCTCTCGTTGAGCTTGATCATCCCTTCCGGATACAGCAGCACATGAGCTTTTTGTGCCGGCTCATACTGGAAGCGATAGCCCGGGCGCCATGCCGGGACTTGCGCGCGATCGAAACTCATAAGGCGATTCCTTTGTGCCAGACCCTTTCGCTGGTGACACTGTGATAAGGCGGGCGGTTCAGTTCGTAGGCCATGCTCATGGCGTCGAGCATGCTCCAGAGAATGTCCAGCTTGAACTGCAGGATCTCCAGCATGCGCTGCTGGCCCGCAACTGTAGTGTAGTGCTGCAGGGTGATCGCCAGCCCATGCTCGACGTCACGCCGGGCCTGGCCCAGGCGGGTGCGGAAGTACTCGTAGCCGGCCGGGTCGATCCACGGATAGTGCTGGGGCCAGCTGTCCAGCCGCGACTGGTGGATCTGCGGGGCGAACAGCTCGGTCAGCGAGCTGCTGGCCGCCTCCTGCCAGCTGGCGCGGCGGGCGAAGTTGACGTAGGCATCCACGGCAAAGCGCACGCCGGGCAGCACCAGTTCCTGGGAGCGCAGTTGCTCCGGGTCGAGGCCGACCGCCTGGCCCAGGCGCAGCCAGGCTTCGATGCCGCCGTCTTCGCCAGGGGCGCCGTCATGGTCGAGCAGGCGCTGAATCCACTCGCGGCGAATTTCGCGGTCCGGGCAGTTGGCCAGGATCGCTGCATCCTTCATCGGGATGTTGACCTGGTAGTAGAAACGGTTGGCCACCCAGCCCTGGATCTGCTCGCGGCTTGCGCGGCCTTCATACATCGCCACATGGTAGGGGTGATGGATGTGGTAGTAGGCGCCCTTGGCGCGCAGGGCCTGTTCGAATTCGGCAGGGGACAGCGGTTTGGCGTCGCTCATGTCGGCTCCTAGAGAGTGATGCTCATGCCGTCGAAGGCCACTTCGACGCCGCGCCGGGCGCATTCGGCGCGTTCGGCCGAATCCTCATCGAGAATCGGATTGGTGTTGTTGATGTGGATAAGCACTTTGCGCTGACGCGGGAAGCTTTCCAGCACCTCGAGCATGCCGCCCGGGCCGTTCTGCGCCAGGTGGCCCATCTCGCGGCCGGTGCGGGTGCCGACACCACGGCGCTGCATTTCATCATCCTCCCACAGGGTGCCGTCGACCAGCAGGCAGTCGGCATCGCTCATCATCTGTAGCAATTTGCCGTCGACCTGGCCCAGGCCCGGGGCGTAGAACAGCTTGCCGCCGGTGCGCAGGTCCTCGACCATCAGCCCGAGGTTGTCGCCCGGGTGTGGGTCGAAGCGGTGCGGTGAGTAGGGCGGTGCGGCGCTGCGCAGCGGGAAGGGGGTAAAGCGCAGGTTCGGACAGGCGTCGATGACGAAGCTGCCTTCGAGCTCGATGCGCTTCCATTGCAGGCCGCCGTTCCAGTGGCTGAGCATGGTGAACAGCGGGAAGCCGGTGCTCAGGTCCTGATGGACCATGTCGGTGCACCAGACCTGGTGCGGGCAGCCTTCGCGCAGGCTGAGCAGGCCGGTGGTGTGGTCGATCTGGCTGTCGAGCAGGACGATGGCGTTGATGCCGGTGTCGCGCAGGGCGCGGGCCGGTTGCATCGGGGCAAAGCCTTGCAGCTGCGCGCGGATGTCCGGCGAAGCGTTGCACAGTACCCAGTGGATACCGTCGTCAGACAGGGCAATCGATGACTGGGTCCGCGCCGTGGCGCGCAAGCTGCCGTCGCGAAAGCCTTTGCAGTTTGCGCAGTTGCAGTTCCACTGCGGGAACCCGCCACCGGCGGCGGAACCTAGAATCTGGATGTACATGGCCACTCCTGCCGCGTCCTGAAATAAAAACGCCCCGGCGGACCGAGGCGTTGTACCGCAAGCAGGCTCAGCGGCTTGCGAAATACATGGTCACTTCAAAGCCGATACGCAGGTCAGTGTAAGCAGGTTTGGTCCACATGGGATTACTCCTTCCGGATAGGTCTGGGGTTTGCCAGCTACTTATTTAGTCCACCCTCCAGATGAGGGGGTCCCATAGCCGAGATTGCGCTATCTTACTAAAAAAATACGAACTGAATGGTTAAATCTCAGATAAACGCCGTTACAGGGACGGTAAGAATCGCCAGCGTCAGTGCCAGTTTTCGCCGGGCGCCGGCCCGTTCGCCAGGCACAACCAACCGAGTTCGGCCTGGCTTGTCTGGCGCGCCAGGTGTTGCAGTTGTGGCGGGTCGATAGCCAGGATCGCCGCTTGCAGATCGCTCAGCAGCGGCTGCTGATGGCCGGCCAGATGCGCCTGCCAGGCCCATTCGGCAACGTCATTGTTGGTCATGGCCTGTTCGTCGAACTGTGCGGCGAGTGCCTGCTTGTCCGCGGTGTTGCAGCTCAGCGTGGCGGGCAGGGCATCGAGTACTGTGTGGATGTGCCTGACGATCTCGGCGTGGCTGGCCGACGGCGACTGCACGCCGAGCAGCAGGCCATTGCAGCCCTCGATCTGACGGAAGGCGCTGAACACCGCATAGCCCAGATTCAGCTCGACTCGCAGCCGTTGATAGAAGGGCCCTTGCAACTGCTGGGCAAGGAACCGGCCAGTGGCTTGGTCTTCGACCGGGCAAAAGAGCAGCAGCGCTTGCTCGCTGGCCACCGGCGGCAGTGTTTGCCAGCGCCGCACAGCTTCGATTCTGGCGGGTAGATACCTGCCTGCGCGCCCGGGCACTTTACCCACGGCCCGGTTCAGTGCTGATTGATCGGTGGCACTCAAGCCGGTCGAGAGTCCATTCCAGATTGAATATTCCCACAGCGTATCAAGATCGCTCTGGCTGATGGTACAGGCTGGTAACGGTTCGTCCTGGTAGCCAAGCAGCTGCTCCGGGAGCTGCCTGAGCAGGGCACGAATTGGCATGACATCGGGCTGGTTGGCAGCGCCGGGTGTCCAGCTCTGGCTGGGGGGGAACCGCAGGATTGCCAACGCCTGTTCGATCACTGCGACCAGCACTGTTCCATTGCCGGCGCAGCGCAACTGCCAGTATTTGTCGCAGGCGCTGAACTGCAGGTGTACGCCAGCCTGCGCTGCCTGTTCACGCAGGGCTTGCAGCGCCCGATCAAGTACCTGCCAGAGGCGCTCGCGCAAGGCTGAGGTGAGCCGCCAGCGCAGGTAGATGACACCATGCTGGCGCGACGGCGGTAGTAGAGGAGAAACCGTCAGGCCTTCGGGAACGGCGGTTGCTTGAGTAGTCTCTGCCTTCACGTTCAGCAACGGATTCGCGGTGGGCAACTGCCAGGCGAGGGTGGGTGTTTTTACCTGGCCAGCGAGCATTGTCTCGAGTAACCGCTCAAGCGCAGCAAGTCCTTGCGCGTCCAGCGCCTCGAAGCGTTGCCCGGCGCTATCCCGGCGCGCCAGCTCCAATGCGCTGGCGGTAAGTTCGCGGCAGCGCTGCAATCGAGCGTATTCCTGATTGATTTGGCCCAAGTCAGCCGCCCGGAAGAACGCCAGCCAGTCAGCCAGCAGTGCCCGGACCTGCTCGGCGTCAGCCGTAACGTGGAGTTTCAGGCCCGCGTGCAGCAGGGTCTGGCCGGCAAAGCCATACAGCGAGGAAAACTCGAAATGCTCCAGCCAGCCCCGCTCACGCAGCGTCGCCGGTAGCCCGCCGGGCCGGGTGTCGCTCAGCCAGGTCGCGAGAAAATCGACGGCTTGTTCAAAGCCAGCGGGGAGAGGGGCGCACGGGTACAGGACATCCACTTGGCGCTCGTTGCGGACCAGCAGTGGTGCCTGGTTGTTGAAGCTTGGCGGTAGCGCCTGCTGCACTTTTCTCCCGCTATTGAACACTTGGCCGAATCGACACGCCAGCGCCTGCAGTTCGTCGAGGCTTTGCGGCCCGCTCAGGCTCAAGGTGATCTGCCCGGCCTGATAGAAGCGCTGATGAAAATCCCTTAATGCCGCCTGGAACGCCGGGCTTTGAACCTGCAGGCTGTAACGGTTGCCAGCCTGAAAAGCGCTCAACGGATGTTCGCTGCCAGCAGCCTGAAGCAAGGCAAACTGCCGCTGCGCTTGTGGATTGCGTGACCAGGCAATGAACTCGGCATGGATCACTTCCCGCTCGCGCACTTGCCGTTCAAGGTCGAACTGCGGGTGCGCAAGCATCTGGCAAAGACGCTCCAGGCTACCGGCAAAGGCCGCTGGCGGCACTTCGAAGAAGAACTCGGTATTGCGTTCACGGGTACTGGCATTCACCTGGCCGCCGTAGTGCTGCACGTAGCGCATCAGGCCGTCTTCCAGCGCGAAACGTTGATTGCCAAGAAAGAACAGGTGTTCGAGAAAGTGCGCCAACCCCGGCCACGCCCGTGGCGCGTCATGGCTGCCGGCCTGTACCCGCACTGCCGCTGCGCAGCGTTTTAGCTGCGGCGCATGGCGCAGGGTCACCTGCAGGCCATTGGCGAGGGTCAGGATGTGAAGGGCGCTGGGCATGACGGCTCCGGATACAGGCGAACCGTCATGCTAGCGGATTATTGCCGCGGCGTGCTGTAGAGCTCGGGGCGCAGGTCGTGCAGGTAAGGGTTGTTGGCCCGCCCTTGCTGCACCCGCTGCAGGTCCAGGTCGGCGCTCAGCAGCGCCGTGTCACGACCGGCCATGGCCAGGATGCTGCCGTCCGGGCCGACGATACTGCTTTGCCCGCAGTAGTGGATTTCGTCTTCGCTGCCGCAGTAGTTGGCGTACGCCAGGTAGCACTGGTTCTCGTAGGCGCGGGCGCGCACGGTGACCTGGGCAATGAAGTCGAAGGGCACCATGTTCGCCGTCGGCACCAGGATCAGCTCGGCACCGGCCAGGGCCAGGCGCCGGGCGTTTTCCGGGAACTCGATGTCGTAGCAGATCAGAAATCCAAGGCGCCAGCCGTTGAGCTCGACCACCGGGAAGTGATCCGGCCCCGGGCTGAACATCGCCCGGTCCAGACCACCAAACAGGTAGGTCTTGCGGTAGTTGCACAGGCTGCTGCCATGAGCGTCGATCAACTGCACGCTGTTGAAGATCTGACCGTCGTCCGCCAGCTCCGGGTAGCCGTAGGCAATGGCGATGCGATTGCTCTGGGCGATCTCCACCACGGCCATGGCCGACGGGCCGTCTTCGGCTTCGGCCAGGCGCGCGACGGCTTCGCTGCCAATGTTGTAGCCGCTCAGGAACATCTCCGGGCACACCAGCAACTCGGCGCCGCGGGCAGCGGCCAGTTGCGCCTGCTGGTGCAGGCGCTCGAGGTTGCCGGACAGGTCCAGCGGTTGCGGTTCGCCTTGGAACAGGGCGATGCGCATGGCGATTCTCCCGTCAGTCGGCCAGGGCGATCGGTCCGATCTCATTGAACACATCGCCCGGGCCTGGGTTGTCCGGGTGGGTCTGCCCACCGAAGTGATTCATGATACCCCACACCGCATTGAGCGAAGTCTGCACCGCGCCTTCGACCCAGGCCGGGGTCCACGACACATCGTCACCGGCAATGAAGATGCCGCGCTGTTCGGTCGGCATGTCCTGCTGCATGAAGTGCGCGTACATGCGCTGGTTGTAGCGGTAATGGCCGGGCAGGGCGCCCTTGAAGGCGCCGAGGAAGTGCGGGTCGGCTTCCCACGACACGGTGATCGGGTCGCCGATGATGTGCCCGGCGATATCCACTTTCGGGTAGATCTTCTTCAGCGCATCGAGGGCCAGCTTGACGCGTTTTTCCACCGGGTGCGGGAGCATCTTCAGCGCATCGCTCATCCACGAGTAGGACAGGCAGATCACCCCCGGCTTGTCATCGCCGTTGTCGAACAGGTAGGTACCGCGGGTCAGGCGGTCGGTCAGGGTCATGCTCATCAGGTCGCGGCCGGTTTCCGGGTCCTTGTCCTTCCAGAATGGCCGGTCGACCATGACGAAGGTCTTCGACGACTGCATGTAGCGGGTACGGTCCAGGGCCATCCACATTTTCTGCGAGAACAGCGATTCTTCGCACTCGATCTGGGTGGTCAGCAGCCAGCTTTGGCAGGTGGTCAGCACGGCGGCGTAATGACGGGTGTCGCCCCAGTTGTCGGTCACCGCCAGGCGCCCGTCGCTGTCGCGGGCAATGCTTTTCACCCCGGGGCGTGGTGCGCCGCGGTGCAGCGAGCTGAGGCTGGTGCCAGCCGGCCAGTGCGCGCAGCGCTCCGGCACATGGCGCCAGATGCCCAGCGGCACCTGCTCGACGCCACCGACCACCAGGTGCTGGTGATCGTCGCAGTTGGTCATTACCACGCGGAAGATTTCCAGCATCGAGTTGGGGAAGTCCGAGTCCCAGCCACCGGTGCCGAAACCGACCTGGCCGAATACTTCGCGGTGCAGGAAGCTGAGCTTGGCAAAAGCTTTGGAAGTGGCGACGAAGTCATAGAAGGTGCGGTCGTCCCACAACGGTACCAGGGTGTTCCACAGCTCTTTGAGGCGCGGCACATCGCGGTCGCGGATAGCCTGCTGGATATCGCCGAAGCGGGCACCGTCCTCCAGGGCATCGGCCCAGGCATCGGCCACTTCCTGGAACAGCTTGGGCAGGTCGGAAAGTTTTTCCGCGTAGTGGGTCTGGCCTTCCAGGTCGACGACCGTGCTGCCCGAGGCGGGTGTCAGCGGGTTGGGGAACGGCTTGGTCTCAAGGCCGAGCTTGTCGACGTAGTGATAGAACGCCGTGGACGACACCGGAAAGCGCATGCCGCCGAGTTCGGCGATGATCCCGTCGGTGCCTTCGAAGGCCTGCGAGCGCAGGCGCCCACCCATTTTCGAGGCTTCGTACACCACAGGCTTGAGGCCCAGCTTCATCAGCTCGTAGGCCGCTACCAGCCCGGCGATACCGGCGCCGACAATCGCAACCTCTTCGCCTTGGCGCTCGCTCGGAATACTGCCCAGGCCGGCCGGATGCTCGATCCAGTCGTCAAAGGCGAACGGGAAATCCGGGCCGAAAATGGTGATGGGTTTCTTGCCGTCGGCGGGGTGGCGATTGTTCTTGTTCATACGTGACCTTGCCAGGCGCTGCGCGGGGTGCGGAGCTTGAGTATAGGAAAACACTGGCGGTCATTTTAGGGGGTGGGGGTTACGTAATTAAGATGCAGAGTGTCGTCGTTTGGTCATGTTTTTGGTCGATATGACGTATCTGTAATTCATATTGACTCCTTCAGGAGGGGGCTTGCCCCGCGATCAACCCTCATCGCGGGGCAAGCCCGCTCCTACACATAATGTGGCTTTAAACCGGCTGCCCGCGATCTACCTTGCTGCTGAGGATAATCGAGGTGGTGGTCTTCTCCACCCCATCAACGCTGCCGATCTGATCGAGCAACTGGTCCAGTTGCTCGGGCGAATCACTGCGCAGCCAGGCGACGTAATCGAATTCGCCGCTGACCGCGCACAATTGCTGCACCTGGCCCATGGCGCTCAGGCGCCGCACCACGTCCTTGCCCGAGCGCGGTTGCACCTTGATCCCCACATAGGCCTGCAAGCCGCCATCGATCAGCCGCTGACCCAGGCGCACGCCGTAGCCGCTGATGACTTTGGTCTTTTCCAGGCGGGCCAGGCGCGAAGTCACCGTGGTGCGCGCGATACCCAGTTGCCGGGCGAGCGTGGCGACGCTTTCACGGGCGTTGATCTGCAGCAGCGAGATCAGCTGGCGATCGATTTCGTCGAGGGCGACGGGGCGGCTGTCAGGCATGGGCACTCTCTGGCGAGAGCCGCTTTTCACGGCTCATGGAATAAGCGCGATAGCCTATCCATTGCCCTCACCCTTGAGCAAGGCGTCTGTGCTCAGCGCGACTTGAAGCAGTGCTCGGCCTGGGGAAAGCTGCCGTCGCGCACTTCCCGGGCATAGGCTGCCAGGGCTTGGGCAATCTGTGGCTGCAGGTCGGCGAAGCGTTTGACGAAGCGTGGCTGGTATTCACCGAACAAGCCCAGTAAATCCTCGGTGACCAGAACCTGGCCGTCACAGGCAGGTGAAGCGCCAATGCCAATGGTGGGGATTGCCAACTCCTCGCTCAGGCGACGGGCCAGGGGTTCGGCGATGCCTTCCAGTACCACCGAGAAAGCCCCGGCTGCCTGCATGGCGAGGGCGTCCTGGCGTACTTTGGCAGCACTCTGGTCATCCCGGCCCTGGGCCTTGAATCCGCCGAGGCTGTTGACCTGCTGCGGCATCAGTCCGACATGGGCCATTACCGGAATCCCACGGCGAGTGAGGAAGGCGACGGTCTCGGCCAGCTCTTCGCCGCCTTCAAGCTTGATGCCCTGGGCACCGGTTTCGCGCAGCAGTCGCGCACTAGTGAGGAAGGCTTGCTCGGGCGAGGCCTGATAACTGCCGAACGGCAGGTCGATGACCACGCAGGCGCGTTGCGACCCGCGCATCACCGCCTGGCCGTGGGCAATCATCATTTCCAGGGTGACCCCGAGGGTGCTGGGCATGCCATACAGGACCATGCCGACCGAGTCACCGACAATGATCACATCGGCCTCGGCATCCACCCAGCGCGCCATCGGCATGCTGTACGCAGTCAGAACTACCAGATTGCCAGCGCCTTTGCGCTGCTGGATGGCGGGCACGCTCAAACGGTTTTCACGCACATGGCTGCTCATCGGTCTCTCCTAGGGGTTGTTCAACTAAGCCGGGCGCAGGCTACCATCGGCCTTTGTCGGCTCACTTGAGCAAAGGAGACAGGCAATGCCGCCAATGAGACAAACCAGTGAAGTACCGTCGCTGCCGGACTTTCAGCAGCTGCCGGAACCGGTCTACCGGCGCATGTTTGCCATTCCGGCGGGCCATCGGGTGCAGATGCACAGCCACCCCTGGGTGCAGTTCACCTATGCCAGCGTCGGGATCATGGAGGTTTTGACCGAGCAGCACAGTTACCTGCTGCCGCCTCAATGCGCGTTGTGGATACCGGCGGGTGTCGAGCACACCGCCTATAGCGATCAGACCATCGAGTTTCGCGGGCTTTATCTGGACGAATCGCTGCTTAACGGTTACCAGCGGCCTTGTGGAGTGCTGCAGGTGACACCACTGGTGCGCGAGTTGATCGACAAGGCCAGCCGATTTGCGCCGAATTATCCGGCGCAAGGTGCCCAGGCGCGGCTGCTGCAGGTGCTGGTCGATGAACTGCGGGAGTTGCCTGAAGCGCCCTTTGGCCTGCCATTGCCCAGTGATCCGCGCTTGCGACGCATCACCGAAGCATTGCAGGCCAACCCAGGCGATAACCGTAGTATTGAAGACTGGGCGCAGCAGGTTGGGGCTTCGCGGCGCACACTTGTGCGGCTATTTCAGGCGCAGACACAGTTGTCGTTCAGAGAGTGGCGCCAACGGCTGCGCCTGCTCGCGGCCTTGCCCTTGTTGGCGCAAGGCATGAGTGTCACGGCGCTGGCCAACGAGTTGGGGTATGACTCGGTGTCGGCGTTTATTGCGCTGTTTCAGCGACATTATGGTGTCACTCCAGGCCTGTATGGCACGCGGTTTTGTGCCCGGACTCCGGGTGACAATCAGCCCTCACGAACCATCGCGGTCACTTCTTCAAGGGTTTTGTAGGGAATGACGCTGTGCGGTAAGCGGGAAAATTCGGAAAGATTGTAGACCGCGAAGGTGTCGTCCACCACCGAGTTGGCGACAAGTTGGAATGACGGCAGGATGCGAGACTCGTAGTGCTGGTCCAGCCCGCAGGGGGATACCGCCATATCATTGCGTTCGTAGAATCTTCCCAGGTCCTGGTTAAGGTCAACGCCTACCAGAAACACCTTGGTGAAACCGACGTGATAGGCGATTTGCAAGGCCAGGTAGGCCACCGTGCGTGCATCAAAGAAGCCACGCTGCAGATTTTTGCTGAACCCGAGCAGCTTTTGTCCCCAGCCTGGGAAGGTGTGGTTACGGACAAGTTCCTGGTCCTTTCGCCGCAGAATGTCGATGAAACTCGGTTTAGGGGCTTTGTGCAAAAGGTACAGCTCGCCGTCCGTCCGGATCGACAAGGACCGAACGTGCTCTTCCCAAAGAGCAACGCGGTCACTGCGATGTAACGCTTCAGCAAACAGCTGTGGTTGCTGGTTGGAGAAGTCCCTGTCTGTACAGGCGTAGAAGAAGGGCCTGACCGGTGTGTCGAGAAACATCGAGATTGCCCCATTCATTGTGATCATGGGGATGTCATGGAAGGTTTGAAAGGGGAAATCCTTTGCCGAACCGCCCGATGCAATGATGAATACCGAACCGGATTGTATGTTCTGGCAATCTGCAAAATCGTGGATATTGCAGCGCTCGCCAAGAAGTGATCTTGCTGCAGAGGCGCCCATGTGCCAATTCCTTGTGCATATAGACAATCACCACAGTGGTAGTGACTGGGTAAAGGCCATACAAAGTATAGGTGTTGTTTGTCAGTTTGTTAAAAACTGTTAACGATTGTGACCAGTCTCCCAAGGTTCAGTTCCAGCAGCAGGATGCCGGCTTGAGGAATGGATATAGGTAGTGGCTTTGTAATGGCAGCTAGGGCGGATTAAACTCGTCGGCTTTTATATGCAGCCCTTCGGGAGAACCGGTTGCAGCTCGAGGGAACGGTGTGGTGAGCAAGATCAAGTTCGACGTAGATGCGGTGTATTGCATCTCTATCAAAGAGCGTAATGACCGCCGCGAGTTGTTCAGGCGAACGGTGGGTGGACAGATTCATAACCAGGTGATTTTTCACGTGGTCGAGCGCAGTGATGATCCTGTCCGGGGCTGTTACGAATCTCATCAAGCCTTGGCCAGGCAGGCCTTGGATGAAGGTTTGCAACGGATTCTGGTCTTCGAGGATGACGTCAAGGCGTATGAGCTCAAAGCAACCCCGGTTCGTTGGGTCAACCGCTTTATCCGAACCCGTTCATTCGAAGTCTTGCACCTGGGTTACAGCATGGGCCGGACTTGGCTAACCTGGTTCCCCTATATTGCCCGCGGCCGTGTGGTGGCCTTGCACGCCTACGTCCTGTCGCCTGAGGGCTGCCGGATTCTGGCCGAAACGCCTTATGACGGCACGCCAGTGGATGTGCTGTTTAAGCAACGGATCAAACAGCATTGTGTGTTCCCGATGCTGTTCCGTCAGCACGCGGCATCAGCGACGGGTAGCGACATCGAAGCGCAGGTCAGGAATGAGGATGATTTCTGGCAGCGTAATTGGGACAAGCATCGCATTTCGCCGCTGAAGAATTTCTGGCGCACGCTGTTTCGGGTGCGTTTCTGAGGTAACGGACTAAAGTGGTGAAGGTAAGCGTGGCACGGATGCCACGGCACATTCATTGCTCAGGGTTCGAGATGATTGGCAAAAAATGCTTTCGCGCACTTCAAGCACTGAAGGACGCTTTTCTGAGTGCGTTGGCCCTGTCCGGCTTCGTGCTGATACCGCTGGTGTGGGTGCCTTTGATCGTCGGTGACTGGCTGCAGGAGAAGCTCAAGCAGCGCAGGTGATCCCTGTTATTGCAGGCAAAAAAAAAACCGCGCAAAGGCGCGGTTTTTTGTTTGGTGGGCCCAGCAGGACTCGAACCTGCGACCAAGGGATTATGAGTCCCCTGCTCTAACCAACTGAGCTATAGGCCCCAGTGGACGCGGATTATAACGAGGGTTTCCAGGCTGTGCCATCCGAAAGATCTGAAAGAGCTATGCGAAGGAAAGTTGCGGCAAACTCCTCGGCCGGCAGCGGCAGGCTGACGATGTAGCCCTGGATCTGTTCGCAACCTTCGGCAGCGAGGAATTGTTGCTGGGCCTGGCTTTCCACCCCTTCGGCGATGATGGTCAGTTGCATGCTGCGGCCCAGGGCGATGATGGCGCGGGCAATCGCGGCATCGTGGGGGTCGTCGGGCAGGCCGCGGATGAACGACTGGTCGATCTTGAGGATGTCCAGCGGCAGGCGCTTGAGGTAGCTCAGTGACGAGTAACCGGTACCGAAGTCGTCGATCGCCAGTTGCACGCCCAGGTGCTTGAGCTGGTGGAGGATGGCCAGGGCTTCCTCGGCCTGGCTCATGATGAAGTTTTCGGTGATCTCCAGCTGCAGGTCGCCGGCCTTGAGCTGGTGGGTCTTGAGCAGCTGTTCGATACGTTTGACCAGGCTTGGTTGGCGCAGCTGGGCGCCGGCAAGATTGACCGATA
Source organism: Pseudomonas wadenswilerensis (assembly GCF_900497695.1). GTDB lineage: Bacteria > Pseudomonadota > Gammaproteobacteria > Pseudomonadales > Pseudomonadaceae > Aquipseudomonas > Aquipseudomonas wadenswilerensis. Next base: position 16,343 of record NZ_UIDD01000002.1, read on the forward strand.
GCGGCCCGAATGCCTGGTAGTTGTGCTTCCAGTCCTGCATTTGTCGGCAGGCCTGTTCCAGCACCCAGTCGCCCAGTTGCAGGATCATGCCGTTTTCTTCGGCCAGTGGGATGAAATGTTCCGGTGGTACGTCACCAAAGGTCGGGTGGGACCAGCGGATCAGCGCTTCGGCGCCCACCAGGCTCTGGGTTTTCAGGCTGAACTTGGGTTGGTAGCACAGGCTCAGCTCATTGCGTTCGATGGCCCGGCGCAGTTCGTGCTCCAGGGCGACGCGTTCGCTGGCTTGGGCGGTGAGATCGCGGGTGTAGGACTCGACCCGGTTGCGGCCCTTGGCCTTGGAACGGTACATGGCGGCGTCGGCGTTGCGGATCAACGAGGCGACGTCGGTGCCGTCCTGTGGATAAAGGCTGGTGCCGATGCTGGCGCTGGTGAAGAACTCGTGTTCGCCAGCCTGGAACGGTGCGCTGAAACAGGCCAGCAGCTTGTGTGCGATATGTTCGGCATCGCTGGGCTGGTGCAGGCCGGGCAGCAGGATGATGAACTCGTCCCCACCCAGGCGCGCCACGGTGTCGATATCACGCACCTGTTCCTTGAGCCGTTGAGCAATGCCTTTGAGCAGCAGGTCGCCGACCGGGTGGCCGAGGCTGTCGTTGATGTGCTTGAAACGATCCAGGTCGAGAAACAGTACTGCGCCCTGGCGCTTTGACGCCTGGGTGCAATTGAGCGCGGCCTGCAGGCGGCTTTCGAACAGGGTGCGGTTGGGCAGCCCGGTGAGCGGGTCGTGATGGGCCTGGTAATCGAGCTTGGCCTGGGCATGCTTGAGGCTGGAAATGTCAGCGAACACCGCAACAAAGTGGGTGATGACCCGCTCGGTGTTGCGCACGGCGCTGATGGTCAGCCAGCTGGGGTAGATCTCGCCATTCTTGCGCCGGTTATGGATTTCACCCTGCCAATGACCTTCGGCAGTCAATTGGTGCCACATGGCCACATAGAAGGCGCTGTCGTGCTGACCCGAAGCCAGCAGGCGAGGGGTCTGGCCCAGAGTCTCGAACTCGCTGTAACCGGTGATCTCGCTAAAGGCGCGGTTGACCGCGCTGATGCGCTGGTCGGTATCGGTGATCAATACCCCCTCGGCGGTGTTTTCGAACACCGTGGCGGCCAGTTGCAGTTTTTCCTGCATGAGGTGGCGCTCGGTGATGTCGCGGGCAATGGTCAGCATGCAATCGACACCGGCGATTGGCAGCGGTCGGGCGGAAAGCTCGCACAAGCGAATCTGGCCATCGCTGCGGCGGATATGGCAACTGAAGTCGCGCACGAAACCATCGCGCTGAAGCATCTCCAGCAAGCGGCGGCGCTCGTTGAGATCGACCCAGATGCCCAGGTCCAACGAAGTGTGGTCCAGCGACATTTGGGTGTCGTAACCGGTCAGGCGGCAGAAACCTTCGTTCACCTCGATCAGCAGCCCGTCGCTCTGGCGCGACAGCAGCAGGCCGTCGGGGGAGGCGTGGAAGGCTTTGGCGAACTTCTCTTCGGAGGTTTGCAACTGCTCCTGGGTTTCTTTCAGTTGGCTGATGTCGCGTACCGCGACCACCAGCGCCGGCGTGCTGTCGAGCTGAAAGGTTTCGGCGGAGGTCAGCCCGGTGAACACCTGGCCGTTGCTGCGGCGAAAGAGCATTTCCAGGTTGCGGATACTGCCTGCCTGCAAGCGCTTGAGCAGGTCAGGGCCGACGCCGTCGATGCCCCAGATACTCAGTTCGGTCGCGGTGCGGCCCAGAACCTGCGCCGGGCTTAGGCCGATCTGCTCTTCGAAGGCTTCGTTTACTTCCAGCAGGCAGCCATCGCTCAGGCGGGCGATGACCAGGATGTCCGGGCATTGCTGGAACACCGAGGCGAACTTCTGTTCGGACAGGCGCAGGGCCTCTTCGGCGTTCTTGGTTTCGCTGATATCGATCATCAGCCCGCGCATCAACGGTTTATGCCCGTGTTCGATCAGGCTGACGATATCGCGTACCCACAGGCTGCGTCCGTCGGCGCGGATTACCCGGTAATCGAGGCTGTGATCGCGCCCAGCGGCGGTTTCGCTGTCGCAGAAGGCCTGGGCCCACAACGCGTCGTCGGGGTGAATGATGCTGCGCCAGAAGCCCGGGCGCAGCCACTGGCTCAAAGGGTAGCCGAGCAGGTCTTCGGCATGGGGCGAAACGTAGCTGTAGGTAAAGTCGTTTGCATCGGCTTCCCAGGCAATTGCCGAGAGGCTTTCGACCAGGCCGCGGTAATGGTACTCGCTGCTGCGCAGCTCCTGTTCCAGGGCAATGCGCCGGGAGATTTCCGAACTCAGGCGCCGGTTCACGCGCATCACCGCGGCCAGAATCGCCACCATCAACAGCAAGGCGGGAAGACCGTAGATCAGCAGGTCGTACCACAGCGTGCGGTGATCGAGCACCTTGCCAACCCAGCGCTCCTGAATATTGCTGACCTCATTGGGGGTCATGTCGGCCATGACTTTGTCGAGGATTCCGACGAGGATTTTCTGCTCCCGGGGCACAGCCATGGCCAGCTGATAGCGGTAAGGGGTTTCGCCACTCACGTACAGGCCCTCGAGCTTGAGCTGGCGCAGGCTCCAGATGCTCGAGGCGAGGTCACCAACCACTGCATCAACCTCGTCGGTGGCCAGGGCCTGCAGCGCCGAGCTGACGTTGGGCAGGGCCACCAGGTTGAGATCCGGGTGATGGGTGCGCAACAGCTCATGGGGCGCGTAGTTCTCCACCACGGCGATTTTCAGCCCGTACAGGTCCTTGATGGTGCGCGGTTGCGGCCCGCCGTCATGGGCGAGGATGACGATCGGGAAATCCAGGTACGGGCGGGTGAAGGCCAGGTAACTCTGGCGCTCGGGGGTCGACATGATGCCGGGCAGCAAGTCGAGTTTGTTCTTGCGTGCCTGCTCGAGTACAGCGGTCCAGCTGATCGGTTCGATCGGCTTGAACTGCACCCCCAGGCGTTCCTGGATTAAGGCAATGTAGTCGGCGGCCAATCCCTGGTAGCGACCGTCCTGGTCCCGGTATTCGAAAGGTGGCCAGGATGCATCGACGCCCAGACGCAGCTGCGGATGCGCGCTGAGCCAGGCTTGTTCTTCTTCAGTCAGGGTCAGGGCGCCGGCCGTTGCACTCCAGATGAGCAGGAGAGCCAACAGAAGTGCCGGCATTGGGGGCATAGCGGCCTCGTCACACAGGTGGATTGATTCGAGTGTAGACGGGCATTCAAGCGGCGGGGTAGTGGGCAAAGGCTTAAAAGCGCCGTTCGCCGGAAAAGAAAAACCCCGGCCTGGGCCGGGGTTTGTCATCACTCGTCGAGGAAGGAGCGCAGATGCTCGCTTCGCGTCGGATGGCGCAGCTTGCGCAGCGCCTTGGCTTCAATCTGACGGATCCGTTCACGGGTCACGTCGAACTGTTTGCCGACCTCTTCGAGGGTGTGATCGGTGTTCATGTCGATACCGAAACGCATGCGCAGCACCTTGGCTTCGCGAGCGGTCAGACCGGAGAGCACGTCACGGGTCGCTTCCTTGAGGCTTTCGACCGTGGCCACATCGATTGGCGACTGCATGGTCGAGTCCTCGATGAAGTCACCCAGGTGCGAATCTTCGTCGTCACCGATCGGGGTTTCCATGGAGATCGGCTCTTTGGCGATCTTCAATACCTTGCGGATCTTGTCCTCAGGCATTTCCATGCGTTCACCCAGCTCTTCCGGGGTCGGTTCGCGACCCATTTCCTGCAACATCTGCCGGGAAATGCGGTTGAGCTTGTTGATCGTCTCGATCATGTGCACCGGAATACGGATGGTGCGGGCCTGGTCAGCGATCGAACGGGTGATCGCCTGGCGAATCCACCAGGTGGCATAGGTCGAGAACTTGTAACCACGACGGTATTCGAACTTGTCCACCGCCTTCATCAGGCCGATGTTGCCTTCCTGGATCAGGTCGAGGAATTGCAGGCCGCGGTTGGTGTACTTCTTGGCGATCGAGATAACCAGACGCAGGTTGGCCTCGACCATTTCCTTCTTGGCACGACGAGCCTTGGCTTCACCGATCGACATGCGACGGTTGATGTCCTTGATCTCGGCGATGGTCAGGCCGGTTTCGTTTTCGAGGTCGATCAGCTTCTGCTGGCAAGCAACGATAGCGTCGTTCTTCTCGCCCAGCGCTGCAGCCCACTTGGTGCTGCGCTTGGAAAGATCGCCGCTCCAGGTCTGGTCGGTTTCGTTGCTCGGGAACAGGCGCAGGAAGTCGGCGCGTGGCATGCGTGCGTCACGGACGCACAGCTGCATGATGGCGCGTTCTTGCTGACGCAGGCGATCCAGGGCACTGCGAACGCGCTCAACCAGGGCTTCGAACTGCTTGGGCACCAGCTTGATCGGCATGAACAGCTCAGCCAGGTCGAGCATCGCCTTGATGCTGTCCTTGTGGCTGCGGCCGTTCTTCTTCAGTACCTTGAGGGTAGCGTTCAGTTGTTCCTGAACGGCACCAAAGCGCTGCTGTGCAATGACCGGGTCGGGACCGCTTTCGGTCTCTTCCTCTTCCTCGTCACCTTCCTTCTCTTCGTCTTCGTCGTCAGCTTCGGCCTTGGCCGGTGCTTTCGGGTCGACTGGCGGCGGCACTTCGGCTGGCGGCGCAATGCCGTCGTCCGGGTCGATGTAGCCGCTGAGAACGTCGGACAGGCGGCCACCTTCGGTGGTGACGCGATCGTACTCGGAGAGGATGTGATCGACAGTACCCGGGAAGTGGGCGATAGCACCCATGACTTCACGGATACCTTCTTCGATCCGCTTGGCGATTTCGATTTCGCCTTCGCGGGTCAGAAGCTCGACGGTACCCATTTCACGCATGTACATGCGCACCGGGTCAGTCGTGCGACCAATATCGGTTTCCACAGCCGCCAACGCTGCGGCGGCTTCTTCAGCTGCGGCTTCGTCGGTGTCGGCTTCGGCCAACAAAAGGGCATCCGCATCCGGAGCACTCTCGAATACGTTGATCCCCATGTCGTTGATCATGCGGATGATGTCTTCCACCTGCTCCGGATCTGAAATATCCTCTGGCAGGTGGTCGTTGACCTCCGCGTAAGTCAGGTAGCCCTGCTCACGACCGCGGGTGATCAACTCTTTGATGCGAGACTGCTGTTGCGCTTTTCCGGACATAACACCCTATCCACTGAAGGTCTTGGCGGGCAAAAAACAAGCCGAGGATTATACCCGAGCTAGGACCTCACGCGCCAGTTGAGGTCGGGGTTTGTGCGGGAACATTCCGGCTTAACAGGTCACGCAGCTGATTTTTTTCCTCTGCGCTCAAGTCACTTTGACGTGCTTTCCTGAGCAGATGTTCCAGGCTGCGCTCGCGTTGGCGAGCGGACAAGCTAGTTATAGTGTCGAAAAACTGTTGTTCAAGGTTGTCGGCATCGATCAGCCATTCCTTCTCTGCCAAAGCCCTGAGCAGGCGGCCTTGTTCGGTGCCGTGCCAGCGGGCGATCAACTGTAGTGAGCGTAGTTCAGGATTTTTCTGCAGCGCCTCCAGCAGGGCCACCAGCAGCTGGGCGTAGACGTGTTCTTCGGCCGCCAATTGGCTGGCATCCTCGACCTTTTTCGCCAGCTGCGGGTGATGCAGCAGGGTGCGCAGGGCGCTCAAGGTCGGCGGTTCTACCGAGGTCGGTACCCGTGGCGGCGGATCCTGGCGCTGGCCATTGCGCTCCCAGGGTTTGCCCTTCTTGTCCCAGGGCTTGCCGTCCCATTTTTTCTTGCCGCCCTTGTTCGGCGTCCACTGCTGTTGCGCTGGCGCGTACTCGGGCTGATGAAAATCGCCGTAATCCGGCGTGTAGTCGGGAATGGCGTCGTAATCGATGCCCGGGTCGTAACTGGGTGGTGCTTCTGCCGGCGCGCTGTGCGCCAGTTGTTCGACCTGCTGGTTGTCCAGCCCGGTGATTTCCTTGAGGCGATTGCGCATCAGTGCACGCAGGTTGGCCCCGGGCACTTTTTCGATCAACGGTGCAGCGAGGGTGGCCATGTGCGCCTTGCCCTCGAGCGAGCGCGGGTCGGCTTCCTCGGTCAACTGCTGGAAAAAGTAATCGGCCAGCGGCTGTGCATGCTGGTTTATGCGGGCGCGGAAGGCGTCAGTGCCTTCCGCGCGTACCAGGGTGTCCGGGTCTTCGCCTTCGGGCAAAAACAGAAAGCGCGCCTTGCGTCCGTCCTGCAGGCTCGAAAGCGTTGCTTCCAGGGCGCGCCAGGCAGCATTACGGCCGGCCTGGTCGCCGTCGAAACAGAACAGCACGTTCGGCACCACGCGAAACAGGCGCTTGAGGTGTTCTTCGCTGGTGGCCGTGCCCAGGGTGGCCACCGCATTGCGCAAGCCTTGCTGTGCGAGGGCGATGACGTCCATGTAGCCTTCGACCACGATGATCTCATCGAGGTTGCGGTTGAACTTGCGCGCCTCGTAAAGCCCGTACAGCTCCTGGCCCTTGTGGAACACCGGGGTTTCCGGGGAGTTCAGGTACTTGGGCTTGTCGTCGCCCAGCACCCGGCCGCCGAAGGCAATGACCCGGCCACGGCTGTCGCGGATCGGGAACATCACCCGGTCACGGAAGCGGTCGTAGCGCTTGCCGGACTCGGCGTTCTCGACCAGCAGGCCGGCATCGATCATGGCCTTTTGCTGCAAGGTATCGCTGCTCAGGTGCTTGAACAGGTTGTCCCAGCCTGGCGGAGCAAAGCCCAAGCCGAAATCGCGGGCGATCTCACCGGACAGGCCGCGGCCCTTGAGGTAGTCGACGGCCGATTTGCGTGTCGGGTGGCTGCGCAGCGCCTGGCGATAAAAGTCGGCGGCGGCTTCAAGCAGCGGGTACAGGGGTGAATCGACCGGTTGCCGGGGTTTGTGGCTGCGCCCGCTTTCTTCGCGGGGGACCTCCATGCCGGCGGCCTTGGCCAGTTCCTCGACAGCCTGGGGGAAATCCAGGTTGTCGTGGTCCATGATAAAGCCAAGGGCGTTGCCGCCCGCGCCGCAGCCAAAGCAGTAATAGAACTGTTTGTCGGGGCTGACGCTGAAGGACGGGGTTTTTTCCTTGTGGAACGGGCAGCAGGCCGTGAGGTTCTTGCCAGCTTTTTTCAGCTGCACACGCGAACTCACCACATCGACGATGTCGGTACGGTTAAGCAGGTCGTCGATAAAACTCTGGGGAATCAGCCCGGCCATGGCACTCTCATCATCAGGCGATAAGCAAGTGTAATCGCTAATGCGGCGGGAACGGCTGCGCGTTCGAGCGATGTCGAATGGCGTAACACAAAATACGGAAAGACGTGCTCGTCTGCAGCCGGTGAAGGCTCGTCAGGAAGGACGTGCACAGCTGGCGTTGAGGCCAGTTCTGACGATTCAGGCAGGTTGTCCATGCTGCAGGGCAGCAGGACGCCTTGGGCCCGAAGGCCAAAGGATCAAGCAACGACTGCCGGCAGCCCGGCTTTGGGCCGGGCGAGGCAGAAGCTTGCGACGGACGACTGTATTAGTACAGGCGAACGGCGCGGCGCTGTTCGCGCTGAACTTTCTTGGCGTGACGTTTAACAGCGGCTGCTGCTTTGCGCTTACGCTCAGAAGTCGGCTTCTCGTAAAATTCGCGGCTACGAACTTCAGCCAGAACACCGGCTTTTTCGCAGGAGCGCTTGAAACGACGCAGAGCTACGTCGAAGGGTTCATTCTCTTTAACTTTGACGGCTGGCATCCAGAGCTACCTTCATTCATTACCGGGGTCAACGAACTCGTGGCAAAAATGTGCGCTGGAGAACGTCGGTTTTTAAGGGTTGCGGATGTTAACCCTTAGCCGACCGGAATGCAAAGCCTCTGATCGAAAACCGCTGGTCGGCGTCGGGAGCGGGGACTATCATGCGCGCCTTCGAATTCAGCCTCAACAAGGCACGGACCCATGCTAGTACTGGGATTGGAAACATCCTGCGACGAAACCGGCGTCGCATTATACGACAGTGAGCGCGGCCTTTTGGCCGATGCATTGTTCAGTCAGATCGACCTGCACCGCGTTTATGGCGGGGTAGTGCCGGAGCTGGCCTCGCGTGATCACGTCAAGCGCATGCTGCCGTTGATCCGCCAGGTGCTGGCCGAAGCCGACTGCGTCGCCACCGAGATCGATGCCATCGCCTATACCGCAGGCCCTGGCCTGGTCGGCGCTCTGCTGGTGGGCGCTTCCTGTGCCCAGGCCCTGGCTTTTGCCTGGGGCATTCCGGCATTGGGCGTACACCACATGGAAGGCCATCTGCTCGCGCCGATGCTCGAAGAGCAGCCGCCGGAGTTCCCGTTCGTCGCCTTGCTAGTGTCGGGCGGGCATACCCAGTTGGTGCGGGTCGATGGTATCGGCCGTTACGAACTGCTCGGCGAGACCCTCGATGACGCCGCTGGCGAAGCTTTCGACAAGACCGCCAAGCTGATGGGCCTGAACTACCCGGGTGGCCCGGAGATCGCCCGCCTGGCGACCCAGGGCGTGCCTGGGCGCTTCGTGTTCCCGCGGCCGATGACCGATCGCCCCGGTCTTGATTTCAGCTTCAGTGGTTTGAAAACCTTCGCCCTCAACACCTGGCAGCGCTGCCAGAGTGCTGGAGACGACGGCGAACAAACTCGTTGCGACGTGTCGCTGGCCTTCCAGCAGGCGGTGGTGGAGACTTTGACCATCAAGTGCAAGCGTGCGCTGAAGCAGACCGGCCTCAAGCGCCTGGTGATCGCTGGCGGCGTCAGTGCCAACAAGGCTTTGCGCGCTTCGCTGGAAGACATGCTGGCCGGCATCAAGGGCAATGTGTACTACGCCCGGCCGCAGTTTTGCACCGATAACGGCGCAATGATTGCCTATGCCGGCTGCCAGCGTCTGGCTGCCGGGCAGCAGGAAAGCCTGGCGATCAGCGTGCAGGCCCGCTGGCCGATGGAGCAGCTGGCGCCGCTGTGAAGCTGAGCGTTGCTCATGCAGTGGATTCAGAAATGCCGTTCGCGTCCGGCGAAAAGGTCGCGTAGATTGCCGCGGTGGCGCCAGACGATCAGCACTGTCAGCACGCTGATCGGCAAAAGCGCTTCCGGTTCGCGCCAGGCTAGTAACGGCAGGGTCAGGGGCGTTGCCACCAGGGCCGCCAGCGAGCTGGTGCGGGTCAGGAGGAAGGTCAGCAGCCACGCGCTGATGGCCAGCAAGGCGGCTGGCGGGTAGAGCCCCAGCAGCATGCCGGCAGCGGTGGCGACGCCTTTGCCGCCGCGAAAGCGGAAGTACACCGGGAACATATGGCCAATCACTGCGCACACGCCGATCCAGGCCTGTTGTTGCAGGTCGAGGCCAGCAAGATTGGCGATCAGCACGGGCACCAGGCCCTTGCACAAGTCGCCAAGCAGGGTCAGGACCGCCAGTTTGCGGCCGGCCAGGCGTAGCATGTTGGTTGCACCGGCATTGCCTGAACCGCTCATGCGCGGGTCCGGGCTGCCATTGAGGCGGCTGAGGACGATGGCAAAGGACAGAGAGCCGAGCAGGTAGGCGCACAGCGCCAGTAACCAAAACATGCTAACCATTCCGGGCGAGGACGCCCTGATTCTAACGGCGCAACGCGCCCTTGTCGTGCTGTGGAGAGAAGTGCTTGGACAGAGTGTTCATCGAGGGGCTGGAAGTCGATACCGTGATCGGCGCCTATGACTGGGAGCGCGGAATTCGCCAGTGCCTGCGTCTGGACCTGAGTTTTGCCTGGGACAATCGCCCCGCAGCAGCCGGTGACGACCTGACCAAAGCCCTGGACTACGCCAGCGTCTCGGCGCGCATCCAGGCATTTGCCGAGCAGTCCGAATTCCAGTTGGTAGAGACCTTCGCCGAGCGTCTGGCGGCGGTGCTGATGAGCGAGTTCCAGATCCCCTGGTTACGCCTGAAGCTGACCAAGCCAGGCGCGGTACCTGCCGCCAGTGGGGTGGGCGTGGAGATCGAGCGCGGATGTCTCTGAACAGGGTTTACCTCGGGCTGGGCAGTAATATCGAGCGCGAACGGCATCTGACTGCCGGGCTCGACGCCTTGGCCGGGATGCTTGCGGGCATGCGTTGCTCGGCAGTTTTCGAGAGTCAGGCGGTGGGGATCAAGAGTGGGCCGTTCTTCAATCTGGTGGTCACCGGCCTGACCGAGCTGCCACTGATGGAGCTGGACCGCCGGCTCAAGTTCATCGAGGCCGACAATGGCCGCTATGCCCCCGAGCGCAAGGGCCTGCCGCTGGATATCGATGTGCTGATGTACAACGACCTGCATGGCAGCTTTGACGGGCTGGTGTTGCCGCGGGCGGAGATCCTCAGGAACGCATTTGTGTTGTGGCCGCTGGCGTTGATTGCGCCTGAGCTGATGCATCCGGGCGCCGGGAAAACCATGGGCCAGCTGTGGGTTGAGGCGCAGATCGAGCAAGTGCTCGCGCCGGTGCCCTTCGAGTGGCGTGGGCAGCAGCTAACCAGGTTTTGACCCCATCGCTGGCAAGCCAGCTCCCACAAGGTCCGGTGTAGGCAGGCCCTGTGGGAGCTGGCTTGCCAGCGATGAAGGCGACACGCATTACGGCTTGGCGCCGTCCTTGTACGCCTTCAACGCCTTCAGCCGCTCGCCCTTGAGCGCCTCGCCCAGCGCCTGTCCGGCCAGGCCCCTCTGCACCAGTGGCTGCACCTGCACCGCTCGCGCCGCCGCTGCCGCGCCGCGCAGATAGTCCGCCTGTGGATATTCACGTTGCTCCAGCCCTTTGCGGCCCCGGGCGTCCATCTCGCACGCAGCGATGAATTCCTCGAATCGCTGTGGCCGACGGTACACGTCGAAGCTTTGCAGCAATTCCAGCAAGGTCGAGGCCCGCAGCTCCAGCGCCCGATGACAGTGTGTGTGGTACTCACCCACCAGCAAAGCCAGCTCCTGGCACTCGCGGGGGGCCTTGAAGCGCTGGTTCACCGCCTTGATCAATTTCAGCCCGCGTTGCTCGTGAGCGATGTGTCGCGGCCATTCCTCTTCAGGGGTAAGGCCCTTGCCCAGGTCATGCAGCAAACAGGCCCAGCGCACGCTCAGGGGCTGTTGGTGCAGGGCGGCTTGTTCGAGCACCGAGAGGGTGTGGATACCGCTGTCGATTTCCGGGTGATGAGCCTCAGGCTGCGGCACACCGAACAGCGCATCGAGTTCAGGCATCAGCTGCTTGAGGGCGCCGCAATCGCGCAGCACCTGGATGAACACCTGGGGTTGATCTTCCATCAGTGCCCGGGCGATTTCCTTCCAGCTGCGCTCGGCGGTCAGGGCCTGCAGCTCGCCTGATTCGCTGAGTTCGCGCATCAGCTCAATGGTTTCCGGGGCCACGGTAAACCCCAAGCCGGCATACCGCGCAGCAAAGCGGGCAACGCGCAGCACGCGCAATGGATCTTCGGCGAACGCCGGGGATACATGACGCAAGATGCGGTCTTCTAGATCCCTTTTGCCGTTATACGGATCGCAGACATTGCCCTGGTCATCTTCGGCCATGGCATTGATGGTCAGGTCGCGACGGATCAGGTCTTCTTCAAGGGTGACCTCGGGGCTGGCGTGAAAAGTGAAGCCGCCATAGCCGCGCCCGCTCTTGCGCTCGGTGCGCGCCAGGGCGTATTCCTCGCCGCTTTTGGGGTGCAGAAACACCGGGAAATCCGCCCCTACCGGGCGATAACCCAAGTTTTGCATTTGTTCCGCCGTGGCGCCGACCACGACCCAGTCGATATCACTGACCGGCCTGCCGAGCAGGCGGTCGCGTACGGCGCCGCCGACTTTGTAGATCTGCATGTAGAACCTCCGTTGATGCCACAGGATAACCTGTCTGGCAGCAACGGAGGGCGTGCTAGAGGTGCACTACAGCCAGGTCCAGGCGACCATAGTCCGCTTCGCCGTGCTCGCCTCTGGGCGGCACGTGGTGGGTTTTCATCACCTGGTCGCCCTGCAGGGTTTCCAGGTGGATATCAAAGCCCCAGAGGCGGTGCAGGTGCTTGAGAACTTCTTCGGTGGAGTCACCCAGGGGTTTGCGGTCGTGTTGTTGGTGACGCAGGGTCAGGGAGCGGTCGCCACGGCGGTCGATGCTCCAGATCTGCACGTTGGGTTCGCGGTTGCCGAGGTTGTACTGGGCGGCCAGGGTCTCGCGGATGATCCGGTAGCCACTTTCGTCATGGATGGCTGGCACCAACAGGTCCTCGCGCTGGTCGTCATCGAGGATGCTGAACAGCTTGAGGTCGCGGATCACCGTGGGTGACAGGTACTGGAGAATGAAGCTTTCATCCTTGAAGCTGCTCATGGCGAACTTGATGGTCGACAGCCAGTCGCTGCCGGCGATGTCGGGGAACCAGCGGCGGTCCTCTTCGGTAGGGTGTTCGCACATGCGGCGGATGTCGCGGTACATGGCGAAACCCAGGGCGTAGGGGTTGATGCCACTGTAGTAGGGGCTGTCGAAGCCGGGCTGGAACACCACGCTGGTGTGTGACTGCAGGAACTCCATCATGAAGCCTTCGGTGACCAGGCCTTCATCGTACAGGTCGTTCATCAGGGTGTAGTGCCAGAAGGTCGCCCAGCCTTCGTTCATCACCTGAGTCTGGCGCTGCGGGTAGAAGTACTGGGCGATCTTGCGCACGATGCGCACGATTTCACGCTGCCAGGGCTCGAGCAATGGCGCGTGTTTCTCGATGAAGTAGAGGATGTTCTCCTGGGGTTCGGCCGGGAAGCGTGCGTTGTCGCGATCGCTATTCTTGTCGGCGCCCTTGGGGATGGTGCGCCACAGGTCGTTGATCTGTTTCTGCAGGTGTTCTTCGCGCTCCTTCTGCCGGCGCCGCTCTTCTTCGGCAGAGATAGGGTAGGGCCGCTTGTAGCGGTCAACGCCGTAGTTCATCAGGGCGTGGCAGGAGTCGAGCAGGTCTTCCACGGCATCGATGCCGTGGCGCTCTTCACACTGGGTGATGTACTGCTTGGCGAACACCAGGTAATCGATGATCGAACTGGCGTCGGTCCAGGTGCGGAACAGGTAGTTGCCCTTGAAGAAGCTGTTGTGCCCGTAGCAGGCATGGGCGACCACCAGCGCCTGCATGCAGATGGTGTTTTCTTCCATCAGGTAGGCGATGCAGGGGTCGGAATTGATCACGATTTCGTAGGCCAGGCCCATCTGACCGCGGCTATAAGACTTTTCAGTGCTGAGGAAGTGCTTGCCGTAGGACCAGTGGTGATAGCCCAGGGGCATGCCGACGGAGGCGTAGGCGTCCATCATCTGCTCGGCGGTGATCACCTCGATCTGGTTGGGGTAGGTGTCCAGGGCATAGCGCTCGGCCAGGCGGCTGATTTCCCGGTCATAGGCCTGGATCAGTTCGAATGTCCATTCGGACCCGGTAGAAATGGGATGGCGCTTCTGCTCTCTAGCGGTCATGTCACTAACCTGCGCTGGAAGAGTTCACGGAAGACCGGATAGATATCGCCGGCCGACACCAGCTGCTGCTGGGCGAACGTATCGGCATAGGCTTCGCCGATACGCTCATACTCGTACCACAATGCCTGATGTTCGCGAGGGGTGATCTCAACGTAAGTGTAATACTGGACGAACGGCATGATCTGATTGGTGAGGATCTCGCGGCAGATCGGCGAGTCGTCGTTCCAGTTGTCACCGTCCGAGGCCTGGGCCGCGTAGATGTTCCATTCATTGGCCGGGTAGCGTTCAGCCATGATCTCCTGCATCAGCTTCAGGGCGCTGGAGACGATGGTGCCGCCGGTTTCCCGGGAATAGAAAAACTCCTCTTCGTCCACTTCGCGGGCGCTGGTGTGGTGGCGGATGAATACCACTTCGATCTTGTCGTAGTTTCGCTTGAGAAACAGGTACAGGAGGATGAAGAAGCGCTTGGCAATGTCCTTGGTGGCCTGGGTCATGGAACCGGAAACGTCCATCAGGCAGAACATCACCGCCTTGGAGCTGGGGTTGGGTTGCTTGACCAGCAGGTTGTACTTGAGGTCGAAGGTGTCGAGGAACGGCACGCGATGGATGCGCGCACTCAGTCGCTCTATTTCTGCTTCAATTTCCTGAATATCGCCGAAGTTGTCTGGTTCTTCTCGTTTGAGTCGCGCCAGTTCCTCCTGGGCTTCGCGTAGCTTTGCCCGGCTGCTGCCGGACAGGGCGATGCGCCGGGCATGGGCCGAACGCAGGGTGCGGATAATGTTGATGCGCGACGGGTTGCCTTCGTTGCTGATACCGGCGCGCACGGTTTTGAAGGTGTCGGTGCCGGTCAGGTGCCGTTTGACCAGGTTGGGCAGTTCGAGGTCTTCGAACATGAACTCGAGAAATTCTTCCTGGGTGATCTGGAAGACGAACTCGTCCATGCCTTCGCCTGAGTTGCCGGCCTTGCCACGGCCACCGCCACCCCCGCCCCCTTGCGGACGGGCGATACGCTCGCCAGCAGTGAACTCCTTGTTGCCTGGGTGCACAACCGTTTGCTTGCCGCCACGGCCATGGTGCAACACCGGCTCGTCGATGTCGCGACCGGGAATGCTGATCTGCTCGCCATGCTCCATGTCGGTGATGGAGCGCCGGCTCACTGCCTCCTCGACGGCCTTCTTGATGTGGTCACGGTAACGCCGCAAAAAGCGCTGGCGGTTGACCGTGCTCTTGTTCTTGCCGTTCAGGCGTCGGTCGATCACATAGCTCATAGGCCCCTCCGGGAGTAGGCGGTAGCTGCAAGCTGTAAGCTTCAAGCTTCAAGTTGGATCACCGCTGTCCCCGCAAGCACGGCACGCATTCGACATACGTGCGCGGCTTGCAGCTGACAGCTTGCCGCTTGCCGCTTATTGCGATTTCCTGACCCGCAGGTACCATTCCGAGAGCAGCCGAACTTGCTTGTCTGTGTAGCCGCGTTCCACCATTCGGGTGACGAAGTCGTTGTGTTTCTGTTGATCCTCTTTGCTGGCCTTGGCGTTGAAGCTGATGACCGGCAACAGGTCTTCGGTGTTGGAGAACATTTTCTTCTCGATCACCACCCGCAGTTTTTCGTAGCTGAGCCAGGTCGGGTTCTTGCCGTTGTTGTTGGCCCGGGCGCGCAACACGAAGTTGACGATCTCGTTGCGGAAATCCTTCGGATTGCTGATGCCGGCCGGCTTCTCGATCTTCTCCAGCTCTTCGTTGAGGGCGATGCGGTTAAGGATCTCGCCAGTTTCCGGGTCGCGGTACTCCTGGTCCTGGATCCAGAAGTCGGCATACAGCACGTAGCGGTCGAAGATGTTCTGCCCGTATTCGCTGTAGGACTCCAGGTAAGCGGTCTGGATTTCCTTGCCGATGAACTCGATGTAGCGTGGTGCCAGGTATTCCTTCAGATAGCGCAGGTAGCGTTCACGCACTTCGGCCGGGAATTGTTCCTGTTCGATCTGCTGTTCCAGCACATACAGCAGGTGCACCGGGTTGGCGGCAATCTCATGGGGGTCGAAGTTGAACACCTTGGAGAGGATCTTGAAGGCAAAGCGGGTCGACAGGCCGTTCATGCCTTCGTCCACCCCGGCCGCGTCGCGGTACTCCTGGATCGACTTGGCCTTGGGATCGGTATCCTTGAGGTTTTCGCCGTCATACACGCGCATTTTTGAGTAAATGTTCGAGTTTTCCGGTTCTTTGAGCCGCGACAGCACGGTGAACTGCGCCAGCATCTTCAGGGTGTCGGGGGCGCAATGGGCTTTGGCCAGCGAGCTGTTGAACAGCAGCTTGTCGTAGATCTTGATTTCGTCGCTGACCCGCAGGCAGTACGGCACCTTGACGATGTAGATCCGGTCGATGAAGGCTTCGTTGTTCTTGTTGTTGCGGAAGCTGTGCCATTCCGATTCGTTGGAGTGGGCCAGCAGGATCCCGGAGTAGGGGATCGCACCGAGGCCTTCGGTGCTGTTGTAGTTACCTTCCTGGGTGGCCGTCAGCAACGGGTGCAGGACCTTGATCGGCGCCTTGAACATCTCGACGAATTCCATCAGGCCCTGGTTGGCCCGGCACAATGCGCCCGAGTAGCTGTAGGCGTCGGCGTCGTTCTGTGGGTATTCCTCCAGTTTGCGGATATCGACCTTACCCACCAGAGCGGAAATATCCTGGTTGTTCTCGTCACCCGGTTCGGTCTTGGCCACGGCGATCTGGTTGAGGATCGACGGGTAGAGTTTGACTACCTTGAACTGGCTGATGTCGCCCCCGAATTCGGCCAGTCGCTTGGTCGCCCAGGGCGACATGATGGTGTTCAGGTAGCGCCGCGGGATGCCGAAGTCTTCTTCGAGAATGGCGCCGTCTTCGGTAGCGTTGAACAGCCCCAGGGGCGACTCGAATACCGGCGAGCCCTTGATGGCATAGAAGGGCACCTTCTCCATCAGTTGTTTGAGCTTTTCGGCCAGGGAAGACTTGCCGCCACCTACCGGGCCGAGCAGATAGAGGATTTGTTTCTTCTCTTCCAGGCCCTGGGCGGCATGGCGGAAATAGGACACGATCTGGTCGATGCATTCTTCCATGCCATGGAAGTCTTCAAAGGCCGGATAGCGGCGGATCACCTTGTTGGAGAAGATGCGCGACAGCCTTGAGTTGTTCGAGGTGTCGACCAGTTCTGGCTCACCGATGGCCATCAACAGGCGTTCGGCCGCCGACGCGTAAGCGCTGCGATCGCTTTTGCAGAGCTCAAGGTACTCTTGCAGCGAAAGTTCTTCCTGACGGGTGGACTCGAAACGTTGTTGGAAGTGGCTAAAAATACTCATGACGTCACCTCGCTCGATACGTGGAGCCGACGCCGGATCAGTCAGCTGATGCTGGCATGCAATCGGCACTGCCAATTGCTGTATACCCCCCAGAACACCTAGAACTCGCTACCGATGACCCGCACGCCGGTGTACCGGCTCTCCCCTTTTTGGATGGCCTGGGCTTAAGGATAGTTCGTAATCGGGGAGGTCAAGGCCGCTTGTACATGAAGTTCGCCATGACCGTTCGTCTGGTCAGGCGCGAGCCCGCACAGGACGCGGGCTGCGGGAGGTGAAAAAAATTATTCGGCAGTGCCCTGGGCGGTTTCCGTCGGGTAGGTGCCACGCCACAGCTCGAAGCCGCCGTCGAGGCTGTAGACGTCGGAAAAGCCCTGGCTGATCAGATAAGCGGCAGCGCTCTGGCTGGAGTTGCCGTGATAGCAGACCACCACGGTTGGCGCATCGAGATCAGCGGCGCGAATGAAATCCGCTACCGAATGGTTGTCCAGATGTTGCGCGCCAGTGATGTGGCCGGCGGCAAAGGCTTGCGGGTCGCGAATATCGACCACGACCGCACCTTGCTCGCGCAGCGCCTGGGCCTGCTCGGGAGGGATGCGTTTGAATTCGCTCATGGGTACGGTTTCCTTCAGGACTGGTCGTTCATTCTAGCCGGTTGTGCGGACGCAGGCTGCGCGCGCGGGGTGCCTTGGTCGGAACATTCGCAGCGATGGAATGCGCCGGTATCGACGTTGTACAGGGTCATCGCGCCGCCCCAGACGCAGCCGGTGTCCAGGGCAATGACCCCGGGCTCCTTGCAGCGGCCTTCAAGCGCCGCCCAGTGGCCGAAGATGATCTTCACATGCCGTGAGCGACGGCCCTTGTGGGCGAACCAGGGCTTGTAGCCAGGCGGGGCGGTATCGGCGCCTTCCTTGCCCTTGAGGTCGAGCTTGCCTTCGCTGGTGCAAAAGCGCATGCGGGTGAAGTAATTGGTGATAACCCGCAAGCGGGTGACGCCGCTGAGGTCCTTGCTCCACTTGTTCGGCTCGTTGCCGTACATGCCGTCGAGGTAGGGCTTTAAACGGTTGTCGTCGCGCAGCACTTCCTCCACTTCGCCTGCCAGCTCCAGGGCCTTGCCCAGGGTCCACTGCGGCGGGATGCCGGCGTGCACCAGCACTGCGCCGCGCTGCTCGTCGTAGTGCAGCAGCTTTTGCCGGCGCAGCCAGTCGAGCAGTTCACCGGCATCCGGGGCATCGAGGATTTCGCGCAGGGTGTCGCTTTTTTTCAAGCGCTCGATGTTGTGCCAGGCGGCCAGCAGGTGCAGGTCATGGTTGCCCAGTACGCACACCAGCGATTCGCGGATGGAATAAAGGAAGCGCAGGGTTTCCAGTGACTCCGGGCCGCGGTTGACCAGGTCACCGACCAGCCACAGGCGATCGACCTTCGGGTTGAAGGCAACCCGCTCGAGCAGGCACTTGAGTGGCTGCAGGCAGCCTTGCAGATCGCCGACTGCGTATACCGCCATCAGTGCAGGGCTCCGGGGACGGCGAGGCGGAACGGCGCGATGATGGCGTCGAAGCGCTTGCCGTCTTCAGCGAACATCTGGTAGCTGCCCTGCATGGTGCCGACCGTGGTGCTGATCACCGCGCCGCTGCTGTAGGTGTGGCTTTCGCCAGGTTCGATCAGCGGTTGCTGGCCGATAACGCCCGCGCCCTTGACCTCTTCGACATGGCCATCACCGTTGGTGATCAACCAGTGCCGCGACATCAGCTTGGCGGGCACAGTGCCGTTGTTCTTCACCGTGATGGTATAGGCGAAGGCGAAACGGTCGTTTTCGGGGTCGGATTGTTCTTTGAGAAAGCGGGTCACGACGCTGACGTCGATCTGGTAACGGGGATCAGACATGCAAGGGGCCTTGGCAACAGACGCGGATACGGCGATGGCGTCAGTCTAGGCTATCGGCGGGGTAGCCGGCCAGTCATGCGGGCATGACTGGCCATTGGCGCACGTTACGCGGCGCCTTGTTGCTCGGCCAGCTTGTCGGCCAGGCGCACGAAGGCGGCGAGGTCGAGTTGCTCCGGACGCAGGCTGCCATCGACGCCGGCAGCCTCGATGGCGTCGCTGCTGAGCAGGGCCTTGAGAGTGTTGCGCAGGGTCTTGCGGCGCTGGTTGAAGGCTTCGCGGACAATGCGCTCTAGCAGGCGATGGTCCTTGGCCGGGAACGGCAGGGTTTCGTGCGGTACCAGACGCACGATCGCCGAATCGACCTTGGGCGGCGGATTGAACGCGCCCGGGCCGACGTTGAACAGGTGTTCGACCCGGCAGTGGTACTGC
The DNA here is from genome assembly GCF_900497695.1 of Pseudomonas wadenswilerensis. Classification (GTDB taxonomy): domain Bacteria; phylum Pseudomonadota; class Gammaproteobacteria; order Pseudomonadales; family Pseudomonadaceae; genus Aquipseudomonas; species Aquipseudomonas wadenswilerensis. Next base: position 35,407 of record NZ_UIDD01000002.1, read on the forward strand.
ACCATGATCGACAGGCGGCCCCAGTCACCACCGCCAGGGCCTGCGGCCAGGCGCTCGACCACTTCTTTCTGCAGCATGAAGTGCATGTCGCGGATCAGCTCGGCGTTGGCCAGCAAGTGGAAGATCAGCGGCGTGGAGATGTTGTACGGCAGGTTGCCGACCACGCGCAGGCTGTTCGGCGCCGCACCCAGGCTGGTGAAGTCGAACTTCAGCGCATCGCCCTGGTGCAGGCGGAAGTTGTCGCGGTTAGCGAACTGCTGGTTGAGAATCGGTACCAGGTCTTTGTCCAGCTCGACCACGTCCAGCTGTGCGCCGCTCGCCAGCAGGCCGGAAGTCAGGGCGCCCTGACCCGGGCCGATTTCCAGCATGCGCTCGCCGGCCTTGGCGTGGATCGAGCGCAGGATGCGGTCGATGACGCCGGCGTCGTGCAGGAAGTTCTGGCCAAAGCGCTTGCGCGCCTTGTGTTGGTATTGCTCGGTCATTTTCGGGTCTCGGCCATCTGGTAGGCGGTTTCCAGGGCGACCTGCAGGCTGCCGGTGTCGATCTTGCCGCTGCCGGCCAGGTCCAGGGCAGTGCCATGGTCGACCGAGGTGCGGATGATCGGCAGGCCCAGGGTCACATTGACCGCCGCGCCGAAGCCTTTGTACTTGAGCACGGGCAGGCCCTGGTCGTGGTACATCGCCAGCACTGCGTCGCAGTGCTCCAGATATTTGGGGGTAAACAGGGTGTCGGCGGGCAACGGGCCGCGAAGGTCCATGCCCTCGCTGCGCAGGCGCGCCAATGTCGGTTCGATGGTGTCTATTTCTTCATGGCCCAGGTGGCCACCTTCGCCGGCGTGCGGATTGAGGCCGCAAACCAGGATGCGCGGGTTGGCAATGCCGAACTTGTGTTGCAGGTCGGCATGCAGGATCCGCGTGACACGCTCCAGGCGTTCGCTGGTGATGGCGTCGGCAACGTCACGCAGGGGCAGGTGAGTCGTCACCAGGGCCACGCGCAGGCCGCGGGTTGCCAGCATCATCACCACTTGCGCGGTGCTGGTCAGGTCGGCGAGGAATTCGGTATGCCCAGAAAAGGCGATGCCGCTTTCGTTGATCACGCCCTTGTGCACGGGGGCAGTGATCATCCCGGCGAAATGCCCGTCCAGGCAGCCTTGCCCGGCGCGGGTCAGGGTTTCCAGCACGAACCCGGCGTTGGCCTTGTCCAGCTGGCCTGCTACCACCGGGTTTTGCAGCGGCGTATCCCAGACATACAGGCTGCCCGCGGGGGCGGGCTGGTCGGGGAGGGCGTCGAGGCTCACCGGCAGCAGGCTGACGGCCACGCCCAGCTGCGCGGCCCGCTCGGCGAGCAGGTCACGGCTGGTAATGGCAATCAGGGGGTGTGGCTGGGCTTGCGTGGCGAGCAGCAGGCACAGGTCAGGACCTATGCCGGCCGGCTCGCCGGGTGTGAGGGCGAAGCGCTGAGGTTTCACTGCGCGGCCTGATCGGCGCCAGGAAGCTTGATTTCGACGTAGGCTTCGTCACGGATCTGACGCAGCCAGGTCTGCAGCTCTTCATCGTACTTGCGATTACGCAGCACGTTCATGGCTTGTTGCTCGCGGGCTTGCTCGGTGCTGTCGGTGGCACGCCGGCCCAGCACTTCAAGGACGTGCCAGCCGTACTGGGTCTTGAACGGCTTGGTCACCTGGCCCTGTTGGGCGTTGGCCATTTCTTCGCGGAACTCCGGCACCAGGGCGCTTGGATCGATCCAGTTGAGATCGCCGCCATTGAGTGCCGAGCCAGGGTCTTCGGAGAAGCTCTTGGCCAGCGTGGCGAAGTCCTCACCGTTCTGGATACGGTCATAGAGCCGTTGGGCCAGCTCCTGGGTAGCCGCTTCGCTGCGGATCTCGCTCGGCTTGATCAGGATGTGACGGACATGCACTTCGTCACGCATGGTGGCTCCGCCGCCGCCACGTTTTTCCTGCATCTTGATGATGATGAAACCGGTAGGGATACGAAGCGGCTGAGTGACGTCGCCGACGTCCAGGCTGCTGAGCAACTTGGCGAAGTCAGGCGGTAGCTGACCGGCTTTACGCCAGCCCATTTCGCCGCCTTCCAGGGCGTTTTCGCTGGCGGAGCTGGCGATTGCCATCTGGCCGAAGTCGGCGCCGCTCTTCAGGCGCGTGTACACCTCGCCGGCCTTCTGGGCCGCCGCCTGGATCTGCGCCGAGTTGGCGCTTTCCGGCGTCGGGATCAGGATGTTGGCCAGTCGCCATTCTTCCGACAGTTGCATCTGGCCCTGCTCCGAAGCGAGGAAGTTCTTCACTTCCTGCTCCGAGACCTGAATGCGCTCGGCAACCCGGCGCTGACGTACGCGGCTGATGATCATCTCGCGACGAACTTGCTCGCGGGCATCTTCGTACGACAGGCCATCATGAGCCAGGGCAGCGCGGAACTGCTCCAGGTTCATACCGTTGCGCTGGGCAATGGTGCCGATGGCCTGGTTCAGCTCTTCGTCGGTGATGCGGATGCCCGAGCGATCGCCGATCTGCAATTGCAGGTTTTCGACGATCAGGCGTTCGAGCACCTGCTGGTCCAGCACGCCGGCGGGCGGCACGGAGCCACCACGCTTGGCGATGGTCTGCTGGACTTCACGCACGCGGCTGTCCAGCTGGCTTTTCATCACCACGTCGTTGTCGACGATGGCCACAACGCTGTCCAGGGGTTGCACGGCGGCGTGCGCCGTGCCGGTCAGCAATACCGCGCCCAGCAACAGCGGGCGCAGACAATCAGTAAGCTTGGTCTTCACGAGTACGATAACCTTGAATGCCCTGGTCGAGGAAAGACTCGACCTTGTTGCCCACTACGCCGCCGAGGCCTTTCAGCACAATCTGCAGGAAGACGCCGTGGTCGCCTTTTTCGTTTTGCGGTGCATCCTGGCTGAACTCGTCGTAATCAATCCAGTAACGGTTGATCAGGCGCAGTTTCCAGCAGCAGTTGTCGTATTCGAAACCACCGAAGGCTTCCAGGGTGCGGTTACGGTTGTAGTCATGTTGCCAGCGAGCGATCGCGGACCACTGTGGGACGATCGGCCACATGACCGAGAAGTCATGTTGCTGGATCTTGTAGTAGTCCTTGACGTAGTTCGGATCGCCTGGAGCACTGTAGTCTCCACCGCCAACAGACCATTTGCCGGTAGCGTTGTCATAGCGGACCATGTCATTGCGATAGCGGTAGCCAAGGTTGATAACCTTGTTCACGTTATCTTCAGGCTGGTAGTGGAACATCGCGCTACCCGAGCGAGTACTGCGGCTGTCCGGATCCCAGTTGAAGTCCGAGTTGAAGCGCCAGTCGCGGTTGAAACGGTATTCATACTCCAAAGCATATGGCGACACATTTGCTTGTGCGTCATCGCGAGTACGCCAGTCGATACCCGGCAACTGAACCTTGCGGTCTTTGAAGTAGAGTGCTTGGCCAATGCTGAAACGTTGACGCTCAAAGCCGTTTTCTTCAATCCAACGGTTAGTGATACCAAGCGACAGTTTGTTTTCGTCACCTACACGATCAGTGCCGCTGAAGCGGTTATCGCGGAACAACGACGAGTAGTTGAATGTGCTCTCACCGGAATCAAAGACCGGTATGTCGAGCTGGTCGCGGTATGGGACGTACAAGTAGAACAGGCGTGGTTCAAGCGTCTGGGTGTAGTTCTTGCCGAACCATTGGGTTTTACGGTCGAAGAACAGGCCACTGTCCACACTGAAAATCGGAACGTTGCGGCTCTGGTTTCGAGAGTACTCACCGTATAGGAAATCGGGGCCGCCTGCATTTGCTGCGGCTACACCGTTTGCAATGTCCTGTTTACCTTTATTGTCCAGGTCCAGGTCGTAGCGGGTGTACATGTACTTGATCGATGGCTTCAGGAAGCCGTAGGTCCAGTCCAGTGGCAGGCTGACTTCAGGGGCCAGATTGATTCGATCACCAGTAGCTCGGGCGAGGGCGAAGACGTTGTTGTCATACCGCGGCACGGGATTGCCCTTATCGTCGACGTAGTTGCCGCTGCGCAAGTCGCGATCGAACCGTACGAACTCGGTGTTGTAGGCAAAATCGAGGCCGCCTGGGTGATAAGGAAGCATGCCACTGAAGGTGAGCTGCGGCAGGCGGTCATACGGAGTAATCTGGGTAATAGTCGCCAGCTTGAAGGCATGCATGTTCAACCGGGCAGTGTAGTCATCTCCACGGTAGGTCAGCGCACCTTGCTGATTGATATAGTCTTTGCTTTCGACACCGATCTGGTCCGACTCCAGGTCTTGGAAGTAGTACGGATCGCTGATATCGGTGTAGTCGACTTCAGTCATCAGGCGCTCATCGAGGCCGCCCTTGTGCTGCCAGTTGATCATCCAGCGCTGGTCTTTGTAATCCGTCTGCAGCTTGCGCTCGTCTTCCTTGTCATTCAGGTAAGCACCGCCGAATTGCCCTTCGCTGGACTTGGTCAGGTAGCGGAACTCGCCTTCCATCAACATGCCGCGCTTGGCCATGTAGCGTGGATACAAGGTGGCGTCGTAGTTTGGCGCCAGGTTGAAGTAGTACGGCGTCACCAGGGTGAAGCCGGTGTCGCTGCTGGTGCTGAACGACGGCGGCAGGAAGCCGGACTGGCGACGGTCATCGATCGGGAAGTAGATGTACGGTGTGTAGAACACCGGGAAATCCTTGACCCGCAGGGTGACGTTGGTCGCGGTACCGAAGCCGGTGGCCGGGTTCAGGGTAATGTTGTTGCCCTTGAGCTGCCAGGCGTTGCTGTTCGGCTCACAGGTGGTGTAAGTACCGTCCTTGAGGCGGATGATGGCGTTTTCGGCACGCTTGGCGTACAGCGCGCTACCGCGGATACGTGACTTGTGCATCACGTATTCGGCGTTGTCGACCTTGGCTTCACCGGTGTCCAGCTGGATGTCGGCGTGATCGCCCACGACCAGCGAGCCGTTGTCGCGAATCTTCACGTTGCCGCTCAGCTCGCCACGGTTCTCGGCCTGGTACAGGTTGGCTTCGTCGGCCTCGACCTGCATGCTGCCCTGGCGCATGACCACGTCACCGGCGAGGGTGGCGATCTGCTGCTCCTGCTGGTAGCGCGAGACCTTGGCGCCGATAAAGGTCGGCGATTCGTCTTTGGGTGTGGTGTCGTCCATGCCCGGACGCGTCGGCTCGATGTAGGCGCCGGCGCAATAAGGCCCGGTTTCGGCGAGCTGGGCCGGGGTCAGCTGGTCGCGCGGCACCCAGTCCAGGTGGCTGGCGTCGGGGCTGCGGGACTTCAGCACGCGGCCTTTGGCTTCGGTGACCAGCACCGTGCCTTGACCCTGCTCCTGGGCAACCTCGCCGGTACCGGCTGGCGTTTCACCGGACGAGGGGGCAGCGGCACCGACATGCACCGGGCGTGGCGGCAGTGCGGCGGCTGGGGTTTTGGGCTTGCAGTCCCAGCCTCCGGCAGCAGACACTTGGCAGTCGAACTGCTCTGCGGCAACCACGTATGGGGTGGCCAGAGGTTGCATCGCCAGCAAACCGCCGGTGACCAGCAACGGGAATTTTTTACGAAACGCGGGGGATTTCAATGCCATCTTATTAGTCCGGGCTTCCTGCGTGCCATCTGCCCGCGTGTGGGGCCGCACGCCTCTCGATGGTCTGAAAAAGATGCTGGATAATAAAGCATGACCCGCTTGACGGCTAGGGCCGTCGGAGACCCTTGTAATGCCCGATCACGATGTACGCTTGCAACACCTGAATGTCTGGCTCGCCGAGCAGCTGGCAAACCTGTTCCATAAACAGGGCTGGGGCACGGTTCCCGCGGGTAGCCTGACCGCCGCCAGCAGCGATGCGAGCTTTCGCCGCTACTTCCGCTGGCAGGCCGAAGGCCACAGCTTTATTGTCATGGATGCGCCACCGCCGCAGGAAAACTGCCGGCCGTTCGTTGATATTGCTCATTTGCTGGCCACTGCCAAGGTCAATGTGCCGGTTATTCATGCCGAGGACCTTGAGCGCGGCTTCCTGCTGCTCAGCGACCTGGGCACCCAGACCTACCTCGATGTGATCAACGCCGAGAATGCCGATGGCCTGTTCAACGACGCCATCGAAGCGCTGCTGGCCTTCCAGCAGTTGCCGATGGACGCGCCGTTGCCAAGCTACGACGTGGCGTTGCTGCGTCGCGAGCTTGAGCTGTTCCCCGAGTGGTACGTGGGCCGTGAGCTGGGCCTTGGCTTTAACGACGCGCAACTGGCCGCCTGGCAGCGTATCAGCAGCCTGCTGATCGACAGCGCGCTGGCCCAGCCGAAAGTGCTGGTGCACCGCGACTTCATGCCGCGCAACCTGATGCACAGCGAGCCGAACCCCGGCGTGCTGGACTTTCAGGATGCGGTATACGGACCGACCACCTATGACATCACCTGCCTGTTCAAGGATGCTTTCCTGAGCTGGCCGCAGGCACGCGTGCAGGGCTGGCTGAAGGATTACTGGCAGCGCGCCCAGGCCAAAGGCATCCCGGTGCAGGCCGATTTCGAAGACTTCCACCGTGCCAGCGACCTGATGGGCGTACAGCGCCACCTCAAGGTCATCGGTATTTTCGCTCGTATCTGCCACCGCGACGGCAAGCCGCGCTACCTGGCCGATGTGCCGCGCTTCTTTGCCTATATAGATGATGTGATCGCCCGTCGCCCGGAACTGGCCGAGCTGGACGAGTTGATCGAGAGCCTTCAGGCCGCTGCCGGAGTGCGTCCATGAAAGCGATGATTCTCGCCGCGGGCAAGGGCGAGCGGATGCGCCCGCTGACCCTGCACACGCCAAAACCGCTGGTGCCGGTGGCCGACATGCCGCTGATCGAGTATCACCTGCGTGCCCTGGCGGCGGCCGGCTTCAAGGACGTGGTGATCAACCACGCCTGGCTTGGGCAGCAGATCGAAGATCACTTGGGCGATGGTTCACGCTGGGGCCTGAGTATCAGTTACTCGCCGGAAGGCGAGCCGCTGGAAACCGGCGGTGGCATCTTCAAGGCCCTGCCGTTGCTGGGCGATGAGCCATTTGTGCTGGTCAACGGCGATATCTGGACCGAATACGACTTTGCCCGCCTGCCCAAAAACCTGAACGGGCTGGCCCACCTGGTGCTGGTGGATAACCCTGACCATCATGGCAAGGGCGATTTTTGCCTGGATCAGAGCCAGGTCCGTGACGGTAATGCCGATGTCGACACGCTGACCTACAGCGGCATTGCCGTGCTGGCCCCGCAACTGTTCGCCGACTGCCAGGCGGGTGCTTTCAAGCTGGCGCCGCTGCTGCGTCAGGCGATGGCGGCCGGGCAAGTCAGTGGCGAGCATTTCAGTGGGCACTGGGTGGATGTCGGCACCCTGGAACGTCTGGCTGAAGTCGAGCAACTGCTCGCCGAGCGCCGCTGACATGTTGTGGCCGAGCACAGTGATAGGTGCCGGGGCAGGCTTTGCCATCGCCAGTATTCCAGGGGCTTTGCTGGGGGCGTTGCTGGGTCAGGCGATGGACCGCCGTTTGCAGTTGCACAGTTGGGCGCATGTGCGCGAACGCCTGGGAGGGCGGCCGGTGTTGCGCGACGACGAAGTACTGTTCGTGCTGCTCGGGCGCCTGGCCAAGAGCGACGGGCGCGTGGTCGATGGCCATATCCAGCAGGCGCGGGTGGAGATGCAGCGGCTGGAGATGAACGAGCCGGCCAGGCGCCGCGCCATTGCTGCCTTCAATCGCGGCAAGCGCGGCAAAGAGCGCCTGGGTGCGCACTTGCGGCGTCTGAAGCAACAGCCTCATGCCGCCGAAGGCATGTTGCGTGCTTGCTGGCGCATGGTCTGGGCCGATGGCCAGGCCGGCCGGCACGAGCGTGAGCTGTTACTGGCGTGGGGCCAGGCCCTGGGCTGGTCGTCGGCCAAGGTCCAGGCCCTGGCGCTGGACTACGAACCGCAGAAGGCGGCGCTGGCCGACGGTATCCTGGGCTATCCGCAGGCCTTGCGGATGCTCGGGGTCAGTGCAGAAACCGACGCCGGGCAGATCAAGCAAGCCTATCGGCGGCTGCTCAGCCGCCACCATCCGGACAAGCTGGTGGGCAATGGCGCCAGCCCTTTGCAGATTCGCGAGGCAACCGAACGTACCCGCGAGCTGCATCAGGCCTACGCCGTCATTCGCAAGCGCCGCGGCTTCTAGTCGAGCTTTTCCGGGCTCAGCCAGCCACGGATGCGGCGGAACAGTTGTTCCTGTTCCGCTGCGCTGTTGCCCGGCACGGCGGTCAGGCTGACCTGGCGGTAGTTGGCGTCCTTCAAGCGTTTACTGGCTTGCAGGCGCTGTTCGGCCGCGCGCTTGGCCTGAGGCAGGGTGGCATAGAAAAAGTCTGCAGTCGGCACTTTCAACGTCGGCGCCAGGCTGTCCAGGCCGTGTTCGGCCTGAGTCGGCGTCTGTGCGGCGACCATCACCAGCTTCTGTACCTGCGCCGGTTGCCGCTCGCTCAGGTAGCGGGCAGCCCAATAAGCACCGCTGCCGTTGCCGAGCAGGACGATACTGCGAGCATTTTGCTGCTGGGCGTAGGCAACGGCGGCATCGAGGCGATTGAAGATACGTTCGGCATCGGCCTTGTCATTCTCGACCGGCGCCTTTGCCTGCTCGACGCTTTCGCTGTTGTCGTTTTCGGCGGCCGTGGCCTGTTCGATACTGGCATTGGCATTGGCTGGGGTGTCCTTGACCGGCGCGCTTTCGCCTTGCTCGGCCTTTTGCGCTGGCGCCGGCGCTGCTTCGACGCGCGCTTGCGGGCTGTTGGTCAGCAGGTCTGGCAGGGCCAGGCTCAGGCTGTGCCAACCGGCATCGGGAAACTTGCGCCGCAACGGGCCGACGGTCTTTGGCCAATCGGCATTTTCGCCGGCACCGGCGAGAATAATCAGGGCGCCTTCGGGCTCGGCGGTGTTGGCTGGCTTCCACAGGGCCAGGAAGCTGTCGCTGCCGGCCTGCAGGGTTTGCTGTTCAGCCTGAGGAACCTGGCGCTCCAGGGCCAGGGCATCTTCCTGGCTGCGTTCGGCCAGCGGTTGGCGTTCGACAGCGGCAGGTTTGCTGTCGGCGGCAGCTTCTGGCGTTTCGCCAGCTGCCGCTTGTGCGGTACAAGGTAGTATCAGTGACAGGCATAACGCCGGCAGCGTCGTGCGATAAAGTGCGAACATGGATCGATCCAGGCCAGATTAATACCGGCAGCCTAATAGTATTTGCTCGGGACGGCCATGCTCGGTGGCCGTCCTACCCTTGATGAGAGTGCAGATGAAACTTTTGCGCTGCCTGTTGCTTATCGGCTGTTTTTGCCTGCCCTTGATCACGGGGGCAGCTTCGGCTGCCGCGCCTGCGCAGGTTGTGCTGGAGCCTGCCCAGCAACAGTGGCTTGAGCAGCATCGCAGCTTGCGGGTCGGGCTGGTGCTGCAAGCACCCTTTGCCCAGTTCGATCGGCGTTTGCAGCAGCTCTACGGGGTCAACGTCGAGCTGATGAACTGGCTCGGCCGCTCGCTGGGGCTGGACCTCACCTGGCGCAACTTTCCTGACCAGGCGGCACTGGAGCATGCGCTGCTGGCCGGTGAAGTCGATCTTGCCCCGGGTCTGACCCAGACACCGGCCAGCTTGCGTCTGTGGTTGTTCAGCGACCCTTACATGCGGGTACCGCAACTGATCGTCGGGCCGCGTACCGGCGCAGTGGCGGTGGATCTGGAGAAACTGGCCAGTACCGATCGGGTCGCCGTGCGCATGCCCAGCACCGTTGCCGACTATCTGCGTGCCACCTATACGAACCTGAATTTGCAAGGGGTGCCTCAAGAGCGCCAGGCCTTGCAGTTGGTGCTCAGCGAGCAAGCAAGATTTGCCGTGGTGGATGAGGCGCAATTGAGCCGCCTGTCACGGGAAAGCGAGTTCAGCGAACTGGTGGTGGTCGGTGATATCGGCCTGCCGCAATTGTTACGGGTGGGCTCGCGGCGGGACTGGCCCGAGCTTGCCGGGATTGTTGAACGCGGCCTGCAGGCTGTTCCGCCCAAGGACCTGGAGCAACTGCACCAGCGCTGGCTGGAGCCCAAATACCCGCGCCTGAGCGAATCCCCGGGATTCTGGCAGAACCTCGGCCTGCTGCTGGCGGCACTGCTGCTCAGTTGTGTGGCCATCGTCATCTGGCAGCGTCGGCAACTGCATCAGCTCGAACACAGCCTGCTGGCCACCCGCGACACCCTGGCCCAGCGTCAGGCCCGCGAAGAAGCCCTGCGCCTGAGCCAGTTCTCCATCGACCAGAGCACCGTGGGTATTCTCTGGGTCAACTGGGACAGCCATGTACGCTACGCCAACCGGGCCGCTGAAAGCATGCTTGGTTACGCTTCGGGGGCTCTGATCGATCGGCCGCTGATCGATTTCGAGCCGACCCTGCACATGGACCGCTGGCTCGACCTGTGGAAGCGCGCCCGAACCAGCGATGAAGCCCCTCAGCACTTTGAAACCCGGTGCCTGCGCGCCGATGGCAGCCTGTTGCCGGTGGATGTGTCGCTGAGCTTCCTGCGTTTTCGCGATGCCGAGTACCTGGTGGTGTTTCTCGCCGACGTCACCGAGCGCCGACGGGCATTGGCGGCATTGCGCGAGAGCGAGGCGCGGCTTAAGGGCATCGCCGGCAACGTGCCGGGCCTGGTGTTTCGCCTCGAACGCAACCCGGCCGAAGGCGAGCTGGAATTCCCCTATATCAGTGAAGGCAGCGAAGCCCTGGTGGGCTATCCGCCTGCGGCGTTGCAACACCCGGACATGGGCCTGCGCAACCTCGTGCACCCGGACGATCGCGCCGAGTATCACCGGGTCCAGGACCTGGCCCTGGCCACTGACAGCGATTGGTCCTGGCAGGGGCGGATCCTGACCCGCCAGGGCGAACAGCGCTGGGCCGATATCAAGGCCAGCACCCGGACGTTGGTGGATGGCCGGGTGGTCTGGGACGGGGTGGTCTGGGATATCAGCCAGAGCAAGCGCGTCGAGCTCGAACTGGCCCGCTCCCAGGAACAGCTGCGTGAACTGTCGGCGCACCTGGAAAGCGTTCGTGAGGAAGAAAAAGCCCGTATAGCGCGGGAAGTGCACGATGAACTGGGGCAGATGCTCACAGTACTGAAGCTGGAAACCTCCATGTGCGAACTGGCCTACGCCGAGCTGGATCCCGGCCTCAACGAGCGCCTGGGCAGCATGAAACGCCTGATCGCCCAGCTGTTCCAGCTGGTGCGCGATGTAGCCACCGCCCTGCGTCCGCCGATCCTCGATGCCGGCATCGCTTCGGCCATTGAGTGGCAGGCCCGGCGCTTCGAAGCGCGCACGCAGATCCCTTGCCTGGTGCAAGTGCTGGAAAACCCGCCACCCTTGAGTGATGCCAAGGCCATTGGCCTGTTCCGCATCCTGCAAGAGGCGCTGACCAATGTCATGCGCCATGCCCAGGCGCATACTGTGCAGATCAGTTTGAGCCTCGACGGCCAGACCTTGCGGCTGACGGTGATCGACGATGGCGCAGGATTTGTCCTGGAACAAAGTAGGCCATGCTCATTTGGCCTGGTCGGCATGCGTGAGCGGGTGCTCATGCTGGGCGGCAGCATGACCCTGGAAAGCGAGCCGGGCGAGGGCACCAGCCTGAGCGTGGCCATCCCCCTGGATTAGGAGCATTGCGTGATTCGAGTACTGGTTGCCGAAGACCACACCATTGTCCGTGAAGGCATCAAGCAGTTGATCGGCCTGGCCAAGGACATGCAGGTAGCGGGGGAGGCCGGCAATGGCGAGCAACTGCTGGAAACCCTGCGCCATACCGCGTGCGAGGTGGTCCTGCTGGATATTTCCATGCCTGGGGTCAACGGCCTGGAGGCGATTCCACGGATTCGCGCCTTGAACAACCCGCCGGCGATCCTGGTGCTGTCGATGCACGACGAAGCGCAGATGGCGGCGCGGGCGCTGAAGGTCGGCGCTGCCGGTTACGCTACCAAGGACAGCGATCCGGCCTTGTTGCTGACCGCCATTCGTCGGGTGGCCGGTGGCGGGCGTTATATCGACCCGGACCTGGCCGATCGCATGGTCTTCGAGGTCGGCCTGACCGATGCACGGCCGTTGCATTCGTTGCTGTCGGAGCGCGAGTTTTCGGTGTTCGAGCGCCTGGCCCAAGGCGCCAACGTCAACGACATAGCCCAGCAACTGGCCCTGAGCAACAAGACCATCAGCACCCACAAGGCGCGGCTGATGCAGAAGCTCAACGTGAACTCGCTGGCGGAACTGGTGAAGTATGCGATGGAGCACAAACTGTTGTGAGTGTTCCAGAAGCGACATCGTGCTTACCTTCATCGCTGGCAAGCCAGCTCCCACAGAAAACCAACAGGCATGGCTCTTGTGGGAGCTGGCTTGCCAGCGATAGCGATGGTTGTGGCGATGAAGTTTTCAGCGCTTATCCAAAAACGCCATCCTTGTAGGGCAATCCCTACACCAAGCCTTCCAACGCGCTGATATCAATCTCTCTCCACCCCCGATTTGCGCCGCTTGCCGCCTTCACTAGGCTTTGGATACAGCAGTCATCCAATAAAAAGGTGCGGGTATGAGTGAGGTGAATTCGAGCGCTGCAACCGGCGAAGTGCTGGTCAGCTTCCGTGGTGTGCAGAAGAGCTACGACGGCGAATCGCTGATCGTCAAAGACCTCAACCTGGATATCCGCAAGGGTGAGTTCCTCACCTTGCTCGGCCCGTCCGGTTCTGGCAAGACCACCAGCCTGATGATGCTCGCAGGGTTCGAAACGCCGACCGCAGGCGAGATCCAGCTGGCCGGCCGTTCGATCAACAACGTGCCGCCGCACAAGCGCGACATCGGCATGGTGTTCCAGAACTATGCGCTGTTCCCACACATGACCGTGGCCGAGAACCTGGCGTTTCCCCTGAGCGTGCGCAACCTGAGCAAGACCGACATCAGCGAGCGGGTCAAACGTGTGCTCAACATGGTCCAGCTCGACGCCTTCGCCCAGCGTTACCCCGGCCAGCTTTCCGGTGGCCAGCAGCAGCGGGTGGCCTTGGCCCGCGCGCTGGTGTTCGAGCCGCAACTGGTACTGATGGACGAACCGCTGGGGGCCCTCGACAAGCAGTTGCGCGAACACATGCAGATGGAGATCAAGCACCTGCACCAGCGCTTGGGCGTCACCGTGGTCTACGTCACCCACGACCAGGGCGAAGCGCTGACCATGTCCGACCGCGTCGCGGTGTTCCACCAGGGCGAGATCCAGCAGATCGCCGACCCGCGCACCCTCTATGAAGAGCCGAAGAACACCTTCGTCGCCAACTTCATCGGCGAAAACAACCGCATCAATGGTCGTCTGCTCAGCCACGACGGCGAGCGCTGCCAGGTGCTGCTGCCGCGCGGCGAAAAGGTCGAGGCACTGGCGGTCAATGTCGGTCAGGCCGGCGAACCGGTAACCCTGTCGATCCGCCCCGAGCGCGTGCGCCTCAATGGTCACAGCGAAAGCTGCGTCAACCGTTTCTCCGGGCGGGTAGCCGAATTCATCTACCTGGGCGACCACGTGCGGGTTCGCCTGGAAGTCTGCGGCAAGGCCGATTTCTTCGTGAAGCAGCCGATTGCCGAACTCGACCCGGCCCTGGCCGTGGGCGATGTGGTACCGCTTGGCTGGCAGGTGGAGCACGCCCGCGCGCTCGATCCTTTGCTGGAAGCCAATTGAAGGTTTGCTTCACCAACCCTGTACTGTGGAGAGAATAATAATGCGCAAACACTTGAAGTTGACCGCCCTGACTCTGGGCCTGTTCGCGGCAACCCAGGCCATGGCGGCGGCCGACCTGACCGTGATTTCCTTCGGCGGCGCCAACAAGGCGGCCCAGGTCAAGGCGTTCTACGAGCCATGGGAAAAGGCGGGCAACGGCAAGATCGTCGCTGGCGAGTACAACGGTGAAATGGCCAAGGTCAAAGCCATGGTCGACACCAAGAGCGTGTCGTGGAACCTGGTGGAGGTCGAATCGCCAGAGCTTGCCCGAGGTTGCGACGAAGGCATGTTCGAGGAGCTTGATCCTGCACTTTTCGGTAACGAATCCGACTACGTTCCCGGCGCTATCCAGCCTTGCGGTGTTGGCTTCTTCGTCTGGTCCACGGTCATGGCCTACAACGCCGACAAGCTGAAGACTGCGCCGACCAGTTGGGCGGATTTCTGGGACACCAAGCAGTTCCCGGGTAAGCGCGGCCTGCGCAAAGGCGCCAAGTACACCCTCGAATTCGCCCTGATGGCCGACGGTGTTGCGCCCAAGGACGTTTACAAGGTACTCGCCACCAAGGAAGGCCAGGACCGTGCCTTCAAGAAACTCGACGAACTCAAGCCGAGCATCCAGTGGTGGGAAGCCGGTGCGCAACCACCGCAATACCTGGCCTCGGGTGACGTGGTCATGAGCTCGGCCTACAACGGCCGCATTGCCGCCGTGCAAAAAGAGAGCAACCTGAAAGTCGTCTGGAACGGCGGTATCTACGACTTCGACGCCTGGGCCATCCCGAAAGGCGCCAAAGATGTCGAGCAGGCTAAGAAGTTCATCGCCTATTCGGTCCAGCCTGATCAGCAGAAGACCTACTCGCAAAATATCGCCTACGGCCCGGCCAACTCCAAGGCTGTTGCGCTGCTGTCCGACGAGATCAAGAAAGACATGCCGACCACCCCGGAAAACATCGCCAACCAGGTTCAGATCGACGTGGCGTTCTGGGCGGACAACAGCGAGCAACTCGAGCAACGCTTCAACGCCTGGGCTGCCAAGTAAGGGCCGCTGATGGGGCGTCGGCTTGCCGCCGGCGCTCCTTGTTCTCAAGATTTCGGAGTTCGCTATGGCCATCGCAGTGCCCCTGAATGAAGGCGCCGGTTCCAACCTCAAGCAGCGCCTCAAGCGTGCCGAGCGGGTCAACCGCTGGAAGGCGCAAGCGCTGATCGCGCCACTGGCGCTGTTTCTGCTGTTGGTGTTCCTCGTGCCGATTGCCGCGCTGTTGTACAAGAGCGTGGGTAACCCGGAAGTGGTGGGCGGCTTGCCGCAGACCGTGACCGCCGTGGCCGAGTGGGATGGCAAGGGCCTGCCAGGGGAGGCGGTGTACAAGGCGCTGAGCGAAGACCTTGCCCAGGCGCGCAAGAACCAGACCCTGGGCGATACCTCCAAGCGCCTGAACATGGAGCTGGCCGGCTATCGCAGCCTGCTGGCCAAGACCGCCCGGGCGCTGCCGTTCAAGACCGAGCCGGCTTCCTATAAAGAAGCCCTGCAGGAACTGGACGAGCGCTGGGGCGATCCGGCCTACTGGCAGGCGATTCGCCGTAACACCAGTAGCGTCACCCCGTTTTACCTGCTGGCGGCCCTCGACCATCGTATCGATGATCTCGGCGAGCTGGCCAAGGCCACCCCGGACCAGGCCATCTACCTGGATATCTTCACCCGTACCCTGTGGATGGGCTTCGTCATCACCGCTATCTGCCTGGTGCTGGCTTATCCCCTGGCCTACCTGCTGGCCAACCTGCCGACCCGGCAGAGCAACCTGCTGATGATTCTGGTGCTGCTGCCGTTCTGGACTTCGATCCTGGTTCGGGTTGCGGCCTGGATCGTGCTGCTGCAATCGGGCGGGCTGATCAACAGCGCGCTGATGGCCATGGGCATCATCGACAAGCCGCTGGAACTGGTGTTCAACCGTACCGGGGTGTACATCTCCATGGTGCATATCCTGCTGCCGTTCATGATCCTGCCGATCTACAGCGTGATGAAGGGCATATCGCCGACCTACATGCGTGCGGCGATTTCCCTCGGCTGTCATCCGTTCGCCAGCTTCTGGCGGGTGTACTTCCCGCAAACCTACGCTGGTGTAGGCGCGGGCTGTCTGTTGGTGTTTATCCTTGCCATCGGCTACTACATCACCCCGGCGCTGCTTGGCAGCCCCAACGATCAGATGGTCAGCTACTTCGTGGCCTTCTACACCAACACCAGCATCAACTGGGGCATGGCGACCGCGCTGGGCGGCTTGCTGTTGCTGGCCACCGTGCTGCTTTATCTGATCTATAGCTGGCTGGTCGGCGCCAGCCGCCTGCGCCTGAGCTGAGGAGCGTTGTCATGCTGAGCCCCTACATGTCGCCCGTCGAACGGGTCTGGTTCTACAGTTTGCGCATCCTTTGCGGGCTGATCCTGCTGTTCCTGGTGTTGCCGGTGCTGGTGATCATTCCGCTGTCGTTCAACTCCGGCAGCTTCCTGGTCTACCCGCTGCAGGGCTTCTCGCTGCAGTGGTACCACGATTTCTTCGCCTCGGCCGAGTGGATGCGGGCGCTGAAGAACAGCATCATCGTGGCGCCAGCCGCCACGGTGCTGGCGATGGTCTTCGGGACCCTGGCCTCGATCGGCCTGACCCGGGGTGATTTCCCGGGCAAGTCGCTGATCATGGCCCTGGTGATTTCACCCATGGTGGTGCCGGTGGTGATCATCGGTGTGGCCAGCTACCTGTTCTTTGCCCCGCTGGGCATGGGCAACAGCTTCATCTCGCTGATCCTGGTGCATGCGGTGCTCGGCGTGCCGTTCGTCATCATCACCGTCTCGGCGACCCTGCAGGGCTTCAACCATAACCTGGTGCGCGCCGCCGCCAGCCTGGGTGCTTCGCCGCTGACCACGTTCCGTCGGGTGACCTTGCCGCTGATTGCGCCGGGGGTGATTTCCGGGGCGCTGTTCGCCTTCGCCACGTCTTTCGATGAGGTGGTGGTCACCCTGTTCCTCGCCGGTCCCGAGCAGGCGACCCTGCCCCGGCAGATGTTCAGCGGCATCCGCGAGAACCTCAGCCCGACCATCGCCGCAGCGGCAACCTTGTTGATTGCCTTCTCGGTGGTGCTGTTGCTGACCCTGGAGTGGTTGCGTGGGCGTAGCGAGAAGTTGCGTACCCAGCAGCCGGGTTGAGGCCTTTTCGCAGGGCAAGCCCGCTCCCACAGGAGCGGGCTTGCCCTGCGATGAACATCCGTCGACCGCCTTGATACCGGTCAGCCCTAGACTGTTTCCCTGAGGTACAATGCGCGCCACTGTGATTCTGCCTACAGGTGCGCCATGCAGCCCTACGCTATTGCCCCCTCGATTCTTTCTGCCGACTTCGCCCGCCTGGGCGAGGAAGTCGACAACGTCCTGGCCGCGGGTGCCGACATCGTTCACTTCGATGTGATGGACAACCACTACGTGCCCAACCTGACCATCGGCCCGATGGTCTGCACCGCCCTGCGCAAGTACGGCATCACCGCGCCGATCGATGTGCACCTCATGGTCAGTCCGGTCGACCGCATCATCGGCGACTTCATCGAAGCGGGCGCCAGCTACATTACCTTCCATCCGGAAGCCAGCCTGCACATCGATCGTTCGCTACAGTTGATTCGCGACGGCGGTTGCAAGGCCGGCCTGGTGTTCAACCCGGCGACCCCGCTCGACACCCTCAAGTACGTGATGGACAAGGTCGACATGATCCTGTTGATGAGCGTCAACCCGGGCTTCGGTGGCCAGAAGTTCATCCCTGGCACCCTCGACAAGCTGCGCGAAGCCCGTGCACTGATCGATGCCAGTGGCCGTGACATCCGTCTGGAAATCGACGGTGGTGTGAACGTCAACAACATCCGTGAAATCGCCGCCGCGGGCGCCGACACCTTCGTCGCCGGTTCCGCGATCTTCAACACCCCGGACTACCGTGAGGTGATTGCCAAGATGCACGCCGAACTGGCCCTGGCCCGCCCATGAGTGGCTTCGAGCAGCTGTTCCCCGGCGCCCTGCCCAAACTGGTGATGTTTGATCTGGACGGTACCCTGATCGATTCGGTACCGGACCTGGCAGCGGCGGTGGACAACATGCTGCTCGCAATGGGGCGTCAGCCCGCCGGCCTTGAGGCGGTGCGCCACTGGGTCGGCAATGGTGCGCCGGTGCTGGTGCGTCGCGCCCTGGCTGGCGGCATCGACCACGAAGCGGTCGATGACGACGAAGCCGAGCGGGGCCTGGAGTTGTTCATGCAGGCCTACGCCGAAAGTCATGAGCTGACGGTGGTCTACCCCGGCGTGCGCGACACCCTCAAGTGGTTGCACAAGCAGGGCGTGGAAATGGCCCTGATCACCAACAAGCCCGAGCGCTTCGTTGCACCCTTGCTCGATCAGATGAAGATCGGCCGCTATTTCCGCTGGATCATCGGCGGCGATACCCTGCCGCAGAAAAAGCCCGACCCTGCCGCCTTGCTGTTTGTCATGAAAATGGCCAGCGTTGCGCCTGAGCAGGCCCTGTTCGTCGGCGACTCGCGCAGCGATGTGCTGGCGGCCAAAGCGGCTGGAGTCAAGTGCGTCGGCCTGACCTATGGCTACAACCATGGCCGGCCGATCAGCGAAGAGGCGCCGTGCCTGGTCATCGACGACCTGCGCGCGCTGTTGCCTGGTTGCTTAGATCCGGCCACTGGGATAACGTTGGCGGACGTTCAATCCCCCTCAGATCGAGATTCCATCGTGGCGGTTACCGGCAAACTCTGGATGAAAGTCATCAAGGCCCTGGCCCGCTGGCGTTGGCGCGCCTGACTGCCATCTGCCGGCAAATGCCGGCCTGCTTGCCTGCCTGACCCATCTGCTGCTTGCCACGAGGCTATCATGACCCGCGAAGAATTCCTGCGCCTGGCCGCTGCCGGCTACAACCGCATTCCCCTGGCCTGCGAAACCCTGGCCGACTTCGACACGCCACTGTCGATCTACCTGAAACTGGCTGATCAACCCAACTCCTACCTGCTCGAATCGGTGCAGGGCGGCGAGAAGTGGGGGCGTTACTCGATCATCGGCCTGCCGTGCCGTACGGTGTTGCGGGTGCATGATCACCAGGTCCGGATCACCCACGACGGTGAACTGATCGAACAACATGAAGTAGAAGATCCGCTGGCCTTCGTCGAAGCCTTCAAGGAGCGCTACCAGGTGCCGACCATCGCCGGCCTGCCGCGCTTCAATGGTGGCCTGGTCGGATACTTCGGTTATGACTGCGTCCGCTATGTCGAGCGGCGCCTGGGCAAGTGCCCGAACCCTGATCCGCTGGGCGTACCGGACATCCTGCTGATGGTGTCCGACGCGGTGGTGGTGTTCGACAACCTGGCCGGCAAGATGCACGCTATCGTGCTCGCCGATCCGGCTCAGGAACAGGCCTATGAAAACGGCCTGGCCCGTCTCGAAGGCCTGCTCGAACAGCTGCGCCAGCCCATCGCCCCGCGTCGCGGGCTGGACCTGGGCGGCCCGTTGCCGGCAGAGCCGGCGTTCCGCTCCAGCTTTACCCAGAGCGACTACGAGCGTGCGGTCGATACCATCAAGGAGTACATCCTCGCTGGCGACTGCATGCAGGTGGTGCCATCGCAGCGCATGTCCATCGACTTCAAGGCCGCGCCGATCGACCTGTACCGGGCACTGCGCTGCTTCAACCCGACGCCGTACATGTACTTCTTCAACTTCGGCGACTTCCATGTAGTGGGCAGCTCGCCAGAAGTGCTGGTGCGGGTCGAGGACAACCTGGTCACCGTTCGCCCGATCGCCGGAACCCGCCCACGCGGTGCCACCGAAGAAGCCGATCGTGCGCTGGAAGAAGACCTGCTGTCCGACGACAAGGAAATCGCCGAGCACCTGATGCTCATCGACCTGGGCCGTAACGACGCTGGCCGGGTCTCGGAAACCGGCTCGGTCAAGGTCACCGAGAAGATGGTGATCGAGCGCTACTCCAACGTCATGCACATTGTTTCCAACGTCACCGGCGAGCTGAAGCAGGGCCTGAGCGCCATGGATGCACTGCGCGCGATCCTGCCGGCGGGCACCTTGTCCGGGGCGCCGAAGATCCGCGCCATGGAAATCATTGACGAGCTGGAGCCGGTCAAGCGCGGGGTCTACGGCGGTGCGGTGGGGTACTTTGCCTGGAACGGCAACATGGACACCGCGATTGCCATCCGTACCGCAGTGATCAAGGACGGTGAGCTGCATGTGCAGGCCGGTGGCGGTATCGTTGCCGACTCGGTGCCAGCGCTTGAGTGGGAAGAAACCATCAACAAGCGCCGGGCCATGTTCCGTGCGGTGGCGCTGGCCGAGCAGACACCACGTAGCTGAGCCTGATCCACGGCGCCTGCTTGTGGCAGGCGCCGTATCCCTTCCTTAGAACTCCAGGCTCAACGCCAGGTTGATCCCTTGCTGGGTCAGCTCGTCACTCTTGCGCCAGTTGTAGCTGCCGCGCAGGGCCAGCCCCGGTGCGAGGGTCTGGCTCAAGCCCAGGGTTGCCCGATTCAGATTGCTCTGCGGGGTATAGCCGGTCAGGGTGAAGTCGTTGCCCGGCAGGCTGTTGAGGTGGATGGTCAGGTCCTGGCGGTCGTCTTCGAACTCGTGCTCGTGAGCCACTTCGGCGAACAGCAAGGTGCTTGGTCGTGCCTGATACTTGCCCTGCAAACCCAGGCCCAGACGCCGCGATTCACGGTCCTGATCGTCATAGCTCAAGGCCGTGGCGCGGGTGCCTTTCTCCGAATACCCATCGACTTTCACCCGCGCATAGTCGGCGCTGACGAAAGGCGACAGGCTCCACTGGCTGCCGGGAGCCGCGAGGTCATATCCCAGGCGCGCGGCGAACGCCCACAGCTCGCCATCGGTATCACCTTTCTCGCTGCGATCGTTCACGCCCAGAGCGAAGGTGCGTTTCAGGTCGCTGTAGTCCAGGTGCCCGCCGGTCAGGGCCGCATCTGCCCACCATTGGTTCTGCTGGAACTGCACGAAGGCGGTGGCCAGGTAGCTGTCGAGCTTGTAGTCGGAGTCTTGCCCGCCGGCTTCGAGCTTCTGCTGGTAAACGCCGGTAGCAATACCAATACGCCAGGCGTCATCCAGGCGGTAGCTGCCGCCCAGGGTCAGGTTGTAGCCATGGCCATCGGCGCTGGCGGAACTGCGCTGGCTGTCGATATCCAGATTCTGCCCACCAGCAGCCACGATTGCCTGCCACTGGCCAACCGGTTGCCAGTGGCCTTGCCACTGGTTGCGCAGTTCATCCTGGTGCGCGCGCAAGCTGGCGTGGGCCATTTCTGGTAGCAGCGTCAGCTCCCATGGTGCGGAGAGGATCGAAAAGGCGTAGTCGGCAATCAGCTCCTGCCCGGCAGTGGTGGGGTGGACCGAATCGTTGAACAGCAACTTGCTCGGATCGGGCGTGGCGCTGTTGATGCCGTAGGTCGCGTTCTGCACGCAGCCGTTGCCACTGAAGCAGGTGCCGACCAGGTTCTGACCGCTGGCCAGGCCGAACTGCGCCGGAGTGGCCAGGGCTTCCTGGAGCAGCAGTGGCACGTTGAGCGGAATGATTTGTGCGTCGATCAGGCTCAGTTGGCCGACCAGTTGCTGGTTGAAGAGGCTGCTCAGCTGCGAAGCCGGGCCTTGCATCGGGGTGCCATTCATCGCCGGGGTCAGGCCCAGGTCGGGCAGCAACCAGACCATGATGTACTGCGCGCCGCCCTGCTGCAGGGCCTGGGCGCTGGCGGCCAGGCGATTGGCGGCGGCTGCGGCGCTGGCCGGGCTGGTGATCTGCCCCTGGAGGAAGTCGTTGCCGCCGCCGGTCAGGTAGTAAAGCGCGTTGGGATCGGCGCGCAGTCCGCCGGCCAGATACCCCGGGCGTTCGCGCAGCACGGTGCCGGCCCCGGGATTGCCTGGTGGAATGATCACGTCGGAAGTGCCGGTGATCGAGTCGAGAATCTGGTCGGTGCGGTAGCCGCCCACTGCCCAGTTGTTGCCGTCAGGACGACCGAGTGCGGCATTGACCGGTGAAGTCGAAGCGCCCAGGTCAGTCGGAGCAATACCCAGCTGCGCCCCGAGCAACATGGGCGATACCGCGCCGAAGGCCTCGCCGTTGCCATAGGTCGGGCCGATACGGTTGGTAAAGCGCTGGGTAGAGCCCGGCGCACCGTTACCGTCGGGGAATTGCCCGGCATCGGCAAGGCTGTCGCCGAAGACAATCAAGGTCGAGTAGGGGGAGGGGGCCGCATGGGCGCTGGAGCAGGCCAGGGCCAGAAGCGAGAATGCACAGGGCAACAGTGAGCGCGCTTTCAACATCGCAAAGATCCTTTTTCGTTGTTGTTATCGGATGACGCCTAAAGACGTTAGCAAAACATTCCGCGCGTCTTCCATCGCTAAAGCGTTTCGGCATGCCTCGGTCATATTGCGTGGACCGCGCCGGTAGGCTACTGTGCGGGAACGTATGAACGAGACCTACCCCGTGTTGATCGTCAGCAAACTCTTGATGCGCGTTATCAAGGCCCACGCCCGTTGGCGTTGGCGCGCCTGACTTTATCTCTTGCCGGTTCGCCGGCCCTGTACCGCTTTGCCTTTCTGAACGCTTTACCTGCTGTAGCCGGCTGTGGCTGGTGCGCACAGGCGAACTAGCACCTGTTGCACAGCGCACAGGCACTTCGAAAGGCATGTATTCAAAGTCAGTAGATGCAAGAGGTTGAACCCAGATGTTACTGATGATCGACAACTACGACTCCTTCACCTACAACGTCGTGCAATACCTCGGCGAGCTGGGTGCAGAGGTCAAGGTCATTCGCAATGACGAACTGACCATCGCCCAGATCGAAGCCCTGAACCCCGAGCGCATTGTCGTCTCCCCCGGCCCGTGCACCCCGACTGAAGCCGGTGTGTCGCTGGAGGCCATCAAGCACTTTGCCGGCAAGCTGCCGATCCTCGGCGTATGCCTGGGCCACCAGTCCATTGGCCAGGCCTTCGGTGGTGATGTAGTGCGCGCCCGCCAGGTGATGCATGGCAAGACCAGCCCGGTGTTGCACAAGGACCAGGGCGTGTTCGCTGGCCTCAATAACCCGCTGACCGTCACCCGCTACCACTCGTTGGTGGTCAAGCGCGAAACCTTGCCCGAATGCCTGGAGCTGACCGCCTGGACCGTCCTTGAAGACGGCTCGGTGGACGAGATCATGGGCCTGCGCCATAAAGAGCTGAATATCGAAGGGGTACAGTTCCACCCCGAATCGATCCTCACCGAGCAGGGCCACGAGCTGTTCGCCAACTTCCTCAAGCAGACCGGCGGCCGCCGTTAAGGATTGAACATGGATATCAAGAGCGCGCTGAGCCGTATCGTCGGTCACCTGGACCTGAGCACCGAAGAAATGCGCGATGTCATGCGCGAAATCATGACCGGCCAATGCAGCGAGGCGCAGATCGGCGCCTTCCTAATGGGCATACGCATGAAGAGCGAGAGCATCGATGAAATCGTCGGTGCCGTCTCAGTGATGCGCGAGCTGGCCGACAAGGTCGAGCTCAACACCCTCGACCAGGTGGTCGACGTGGTCGGCACCGGCGGCGATGGCGCCAACATCTTCAACGTGTCCACCGCTTCGGCATTCGTCGTTGCCGCCGCCGGCTGCACCGTGGCCAAGCACGGAAACCGTGCGGTCTCGGGCAAGAGCGGCAGTGCCGACCTGCTGGAAGCAGCCGGTATCTACCTGAACCTCACGCCGGTACAAGTGGCACGCTGCATCGACAGCGTCGGTATCGGCTTCATGTTTGCCCAGACCCACCACAAGGCGATGAAATACGCCGCCGGCCCACGTCGTGACCTGGGCCTGCGTACCTTGTTCAACATGCTCGGCCCGCTTACGAATCCGGCCGGGGTCAAGCACCAGGTCGTCGGCGTGTTCACTCAGGCGCTATGCCGTCCGTTGGCTGAAGTGCTCCAACGCCTTGGCAGCAAGCATGTGCTGGTGGTGCATTCGAAAGACGGCCTGGACGAATTCAGCCTGGCGGCGCCGACGTTCGTTGCCGAACTGAAGAATGACCAGATCACGGAATATTGGGTCGAGCCCGAAGACCTCGGCATGAAAAGCCAGAGCCTGCACGGCCTGGCCGTGGAGAGCCCGGCCAAGTCGCTGGAGCTGATCCGCGATGCCTTGGGCCGGCGCAAGACCGAGAACGGCCAGAAGGCTGCGGAAATGATCGTGCTCAACGCCGGCGCCGCGCTTTACGCTGCCGACCACGCCATGAGCCTCAAGCAAGGCGTCGAGCTCGCTCATGATGCGTTGCACACCGGTCTCGCCCGGGAAAAACTCGAAGAACTCGGTGCCTTTACCGCGGTATTCAAGCAGGAGAATGAAGGATGAGTGTGCCGACGGTTCTGGAAAAGATCCTTGCCCGCAAGGTCGAGGAAGTGGCCGAGCGCAGCGCCCGGGTCAGCCTGGCGGAGCTGGAGCGCATGGCTGCAGTCGCCGATGCCCCGCGCGGCTTTGCCAAGGCCCTGATTGAGCAGGCCAGGCGCAAGCAACCGGCAGTCATTGCCGAGATCAAGAAAGCCTCGCCCAGCAAGGGTGTGATCCGCGAAAACTTCATTCCGGCCGACATCGCCGTCAGCTACGAGAAGGGCGGGGCGACCTGCCTGTCGGTGTTGACCGATGTCGACTACTTCCAGGGCGGCGACATCTACCTGCAACAGGCGCGCGCCGCGTGCAAGCTGCCGGTGATCCGCAAGGACTTCATGATCGATCCTTACCAGATCGTCGAAGCCCGGGCCCTGGGCGCTGACTGTGTGCTGCTGATCGTTGCGGCGCTGGATGACGTGAAGATGGCCGAACTTGCCGATACCGCCAAGCGCGTCGGCCTCGATGTCCTGGTCGAAGTGCACGACGGCGACGAGCTGGAGCGGGCGCTGAAGACTCTCGACACGCCACTGGTCGGCGTCAACAACCGCAACTTGCACACGTTTGAAGTCAGCCTGGAAACCACCCTCGACCTGCTGCCGCGCATCCCTCGTGACCGCCTGGCCATCACCGAGAGCGGCATCCTCAATCGCGCCGACGTCGAGCTGATGGAAATCAACGAGGTGTACTCCTTCCTGGTCGGCGAAGCGTTCATGCGTGCCGAGCACCCGGGGCTGGAGCTGCAGCGCCTGTTCTTCCCGGAGCGCGTGGTGCAGAACCCGGTGCAAGGCCTGGACTGATTCAACTCTGAAGCCGGCGATGCCGGCTTTTTTGTCTCTACAAGGTTTATGCGATGACTGATCAAGTGCTTGATGTCACTGTCGAGGCCGGGCTGCACGCCGAGCAGGAGTTGTTGGCGGCTGTATGCAAAGGCGAAAAGGATCATGGCCTGTTGTTCTGGCGTCCGACTGACCGCGCCTTGGTCATGCCCCGGCGCATGAGCCGCCTGGACGGTTTCGAGGCTGCCTGCGCGGAGCTTGCGATTGCCGGCTGGCCGGTGCTGCTGCGCGAAACCGGTGGCGAGCCGGTGCCGCAGTCACCTGCGGTGATCAACATCGCGCTGGTATACGTAGCACCAAAAAGCGAAGGTGATCACGGCCGCATAGAAAGCGCCTACGAGCGCCTGTGCCTGCCGTTGTGTGATGTGCTGCGTGAATGGGGTGGGCTGGCGTCGGTGGGGGAAATCGAAGGGGCGTTCTGTGATGGGCGCTACAACGTCAACCTCAACGGCCGCAAGCTGGTCGGCACTGCCCAGCGCTGGCGCCAGGGCCTGGGAGGCAAGCGCCCGGTGGTGCTGGTGCATGGTGCGTTGTTGCTGGATAACGAGCGCGAATCAATGGTGGCAGCGGTCAACCGCTTCAACGAATGCTGCGAACTGGAGCAGCACTGCCTGGCTGACAGCCACATCGCCCTGCACGAAGTGGTGCCCCAGGCGCCGCTGCTCGAGCGGCTGGGCCAGGCCTATGCCGAGGTGATCAAGGGCATCGCCCGCGATTAACGGGTGCCAAAGACCACCATGGTCTTGCCCTTGACGTGTACCAGGCTGCGCTCTTCAAGGTCCTTGAGGACGCGGCCGACCATCTCCCGTGAGCATCCAACGATCCGGCCGATTTCCTGGCGGGTGATCTTGATCTGCATACCGTCGGGGTGGGTCATTGCATCCGGCTGCTTGCACAGCTCCAGCAGGCAGCGGGCTACCCGGCCGGTGACGTCGAAGAATGCCAGGTCGCCGACCTTGCGCGTGGTATTGCGCAGACGCTGGGCCATCTGGCTGCCCAGTGCGTAGAGGATCTCCGGGTCGTGGCGTGCCAGCTCGCGGAATTTCTCGTAGCTGATTTCCGCAACCTCACATTCGCTTTTGGCCCGGACCCAGGCGCTGCGCTGTTGTTCCTGCCCGGCCGGTTCAAACAGACCGAGCTCACCGAAGAAATCACCACTGTTGAGGTAGGCGATGATCATTTCGTGGCCATCGTCGTCTTCAATGAGAATGGTCACCGAGCCCTTGATGATGAACGACAGGGTTTCGGCCTTGTCGCCGGCGCAGATGATGTTGCTCTTGGCCGCATAGCGGCGGCGCTGGCAATGGACCAGCAGCTTGTCGATGTTCTTGATCTTGGCTGGAAGGGCTGATGCAACCATGGCTGGATCCCGGTCAGGAGGCGACGCTTCATTTACTTTTATAGGTAGTCTGGCGATAAGCGCCAGTGATTTGGCGTCAGCTTATCAGACGCTTGCCCTTCTATCGGCAGATTTACTCATGCGCTTGAGCTTTTCCACCGGGCCCGCAGGGTCTAAGCTGGCAGCCTTTTTTCAAACAAGGGAGTCCAGGTAATGAAGGCGCGTATCCAGTGGGCAGGTGAAGCCATGTTTCTGGGCGAATCGGGCAGTGGCCACGTGGTCGTGATGGACGGCCCGCCCGAGGCCGGTGGCCGCAACCTGGGTGTACGGCCCATGGAAATGCTGTTGCTGGGCCTGGGTGGCTGCAGCAACTTCGATGTGGTCAGCATCCTGAAGAAATCCCGCCAGGCGGTGGAGAGCTGCGAAGTGTTTCTTGAAGCCGAGCGCGCCGGTGAAGACCCGAAGGTGTTCACCAAGATCCACCTGAACTTCGTGGTCAAGGGCCGTGGCCTTAAAGAAGCCCAGGTCAAGCGCGCGGTCGAGTTGTCGGCAGAGAAGTATTGCTCGGCCTCGATCATGCTCGGCCGGGCCGGTGTCGAGATCACCCATGGCTACGAGATCGTCGAGCTCGGTTGATGGTCAGCAAGCCCGCTTCTGTAGGAGCGGGCTTGCCCCACGCTCAGGCTAAACGCGCAGGCGCTCCAGCCCAATCAGCCAGGCCAGCCCTGGAACCAGCGCCAGCAAAAACCAATGCAGGTTAAAGCCAAGCAAGCCGAAGATTTCTGCTGTGCTCCAGGTATTGCCAAAGGCATCGGCAAACAGCAGGCACTGCAGCAAGGCAATCAGCGCGGCAAACAGCGCAAAGACCCCGCCGAGCAGTCGCCGCCTGTGGATAAAACAGCCGACCAACACGAACAGCAGTTGCCCGGGCAGTGAGAACAACAGCAGGTCGAAAGCACTGTTGCCATCAGGTTGGGAGATTTCTGGCAGCGTCAGGCTGAAGGGCGCTTCCCTCATGCTGGCGGTCATCAGGCACACGAACAGGTAGGCCACCAGCGCCAGACCCAGGCTTTGCAACAAGCGAACACAAAACAGCCTGATCATCAGCGACGCAGTCCTGGCAATAGATTGAGTAAACCCTCCGGCACTTGTGCACGTAGCCAACGGCTCAGATTATCGCGGTGTTTCTGATACAGCAGGCCCAGGCCAATCACGCCCAGGCCGATAAAGGTCAGTACCACCGGGAACAGCAGCGATTCGGCAAACACCTGGTAAGACAGATAACCCAGGTACATCGCCACGCCCATGCCGCCAAAGACCATGAACAGCGGTCGGCGCAGCAGCAGCGCAACGCCCATCAGGCCGAGGTTGATCAGGCAGTACAGGGCTTTGTCCCATTCACTGTCGGTGTCCAGCAGCGGCAAGCCGAACCAGAAGGCCAGCAATCCGGCCAGATAACCCCAGAACGCGTGGTCCTGGCGAGTGCGACCGTCGACCACCAGGAATACCAGCAACGTCGCCAGGCCAAACCACAGTGACACCGTGCGCCGCTGATTCCAGTCGAAGGCTTCGCCGTAGAACCATTCGCTCAGGTCCATGGACATGAACCACAAGGCCACGGCGATCGGCATGACGATGAATGGGAAAGGGATCAGCCGCAGCATCAACAAGCCGGCCAGTACCGTCGCCGCCTCCATCAGCAGCCAGCCGCCCTGCACATAGGTGTAGTAGTTGTGGTAATTGCCCTGGGCATCGTCCAGTGGCCAGAAACCGGTGATACGTTCCACCGCGAACACCGCCAGCGGCACGATACTCACCGCCACCGCGGCGAGCACGCCAGCGGGGATGATCTGGCCGCGGCGCTGCATGAGTAAGCCACCCAGGGTCAGCACGCCGATGTAGATCAGGGCAACCAGCAGCAGGGCGCTGTCACCGACGCGCATCCAGGCTTCGCTGAGCAACCAGCCCATGGCGGCCATGATCAGCAAGGCGCCGAAGTAAAAAGCCACATGGGCCAGTTGAAAACTGGCCTGGGCTTGCGGCTGGCGCTTGAAAAACTCAATCAGGGCCTGGTCCTGGCCCGGGTTCAGAACGCCGGCGCTGACTGCGCGGGCCAGGTCCTTGGCATCGAAGCGTTCTGTCATCGGCGGTCCTAGATACGATAGGTGCTTTTGGTCATGACCTTGGCCATCAGGCTCATGCCGAACTTGACTGGTGCCGGGAAGCGGAAGCCGCCAGCATCCAGTGCGGATTCGGCATGTTGCTCTTCGTCGACGCGCATCTGCTCGAGAATTGCCCGGGACTTTTCATCCTCGGCCGGGATCTGCTCCAGGTGTTCGTCCAGGTGCTTGCAGACCTGATGCTCGGTGGCGGCGACAAAACCCAGGCTGACCTTGTCGCTGACCAGGCCGGCGAGGGCGCCAATGCCAAAGGACATGCCATAGAACAACGGGTTGAGCACGCTGGGGTGGCTGCCAAGCTGGCGAATACGCTGCTCGCACCAGGCCAGGTGGTCGATCTCTTCTTCGGCGGCGTGTTCCATGGCCTTGCGTACCTGGGGCAGCTTGGCGGTCAGGGCCTGGCCCTGGTACAGCGCCTGGGCGCAGACTTCGCCGGTATGGTTGATGCGCATGAGCCCGGCCACATGGCGGGTCTGCGTTTCGTCCAGAGTGACGTCTGGCTGAATGATCGCCGGCGACGGTCGGGAAGGCTGGCCGCTGAAGGGCAGCAAGGTGCGCATGGCGGTGTCGGCCTGCAGCAACAAGCGGTCGAGCGGGGAATAGTGACGTTCGGTAGCCATCGGGCACCTCCGCAAGAATGTGCCCGACAGTTTACCCCAATCGCGAAGTCGGGGCTTGCCCTGGATCAGCCCGGTGGCCAGTGCATCTGACGCTGGCCAAGCACGTGCATATGAATGTGGTAGACGGTCTGCCCACCTTGCTCATTGCAGTTCATGACCACCCGAAAGCCGTCTTCGCAGCCCAGCTCTTTGGCCAACCGCTGAGCGGTGAAGAGGATGTGCCCGGCCAGGCCCTTGTCTTCTTCGGTGAGGTCGTTGAGCGTGCGGATCGGTTTTTTCGGGATGACCAGAAAATGTACCGGTGCCTGCGGGGCGATATCGTGGAAGGCCAGAACCTGGTCGTCCTCGTAGATGATCTTGGCCGGGATTTCCCGGTTGATGATCTTGGTAAACAGAGTTTCCACTTACGGTTGCTCCATGAGGGTAATCGGACTTGAGTGTACGCAGGCCAGGCGCTTGCGCCCAGCTCTGTGCAAATTAGCGAGGGCAATAGGCCTGGTTGATGGCGCCGGCCAGCTTGCGCGTTACCCAGCGCGACAGCAGGCGCGGGCTGAAGGCCAGCCAGCGGTTACGGCGGCCGGGGATGATCAGGGCGCGGTTCTTGTCCAGGGCACGCACGGTGTACAGGGCGACTTCTTCCGGGCTGAGGCAGCGCTGGCCTTTCTCCAACCGTGGGATGCGCCGCAACGGCGAGCGCACCGGGCCTGGGCAAAGTACCGAGACCTTGATGCCCGTGCGCTTGAGCTCTTCGCGCAGGCCTTCGGAAAAGTGCAGTACATAAGCCTTGCTCGCCGCATAGCTGCTCATCCACGGCCCGGGGGCGAAAGCAGCAAGGGAGGCAACGTTGAGGATCTGCCCGCCACCTTGCACCGCCATGGCATTACCCAGGGCGTGGCAGAGACGGGTCAGGGCAAGAATGTTCACCTCGATCAGGTCCTGTTCATCGCTCCACTCCTGGGCGAGGAAATGCCCGTAGGAACGGATACCGGCGCAGTTGACCAGCAAGTCGATGTGCCGTTCGCTTTCTTCGAGTTCCAGAAGGAACCCCGACAGGCGCAGGGGCTCGCCCAGGTCGCAGGCGCGGAACAGCACTTCGACGCCAAAACGCTGGGTCAGCTCGATGGCGATGCTTTCCAGCGGGTCACGCTGGCGGGCCACCAGGATCAGATTGCGTCCCCGACGTGCCAGCGCCTCGGCCAGTGCCAGGCCCAAGCCGCTGGAGGCACCGGTGATCATGGCGTAACGGGTCATGCAGTTCTCCAGTCGGGAAGGGTGGCCAAAGTGCGCAGTTTACAGCTAGCGGGCTTGAGGTGCTGCCGGTGTGATTCAGATACCGGGCCTGAACACGGTCAAAACCACTGCGACAACGATCACTACCAGCCACATCGAGGCCAGTATAACGACGGACATGCTGTTGGGCGGCGGGGCAGGTCCGAAGCGATTGTTGCCTCGATTGCCAGGTATCAGCAGCAGGAGCAGCAGCAGGAAGTTGCCGACCCAGGGCAACAACACTGCCCAGCAGAACCAGCCACTCCAGTTCAGGTCGTGCAGGCGCTTGACGAAGAAGATCATGCTCATGATTCGAGCGATAAGGGCGGCAATCAGGATCAGGCCGGCAGCGTCTTTCCACACTGCACTAGTCACCCAGCCCAGCAACAGCGCAAAGGCCACGGTGGCCGCAATCAAACCCAGGCTCCAGGCCAGAAGGCGGAGCCGGCCGATTCGGCCTTGAGGGTTCATCAGCTCGTTTGCGAAGGTGAGGGTGTTGTTCATGCAGGCTTCCTTTGCCGTGATAAAGCGTAAATCAGCCCGGCCAGTGGCGGCTCAGGGCTGTGGCCGAGGCGTGTGCCTGGCGGTACTCGGCATCCAGGCGGGCAATCAGTTGCTCGACCGAGCACAGCTGGTCGATGGCACCGACACCTTGTCCGGCAGACCAGACGGTCTTCCAGGCCTTGGCCTCGTCGTCGATGGGTTTGAGCTTGGTCTCGGTGTGGCTGCGCAGGGCGGCCATGTCGAAACCGGCGTTTTCCAGGCTCTGGCGCATGAAGCTGGCAGGCACCCCGGAAACCGCAGCGGTGTGGATGATATCGGCTGCCTTGGCTTCAAGCATCATTTCTTTGTAGGGCCCCGGCGCCTGGCTCTCGTGGGTGGCGATAAAGCGCGTGCCCAGGTAGGCAAGGTCGGCGCCCAGCAGTTGCGCGGCAAGGATTTCCTGGCCACGGTTGATGCAGCCGGCCAGCAGTAATGTCTTGTCGAAGAACTGGCGAATTTCGGCAACAAGGGCGAACGGGCTCCAGGTCCCGGCGTGGCCTCCAGCGCCCGCCGCCACGGCAATCAGACCGTCGACGCCGGCTTCGGCGGCTTTCTCGGCATGCCGGCGAGTGGTCACATCATGGAACACCAGGCCGCCGTAGCCATGTACGGCATCGACCAGCTCCTTCACCGCTCCGAGGCTGGTGATGACGATTGGCACCCGGTGCTCGACGCACAGCGCCAGGTCCGCCTGCAGGCGCGGGTTGCTCTGGTGCACGATCAGGTTGACCGCATAGGGCGCAGGCTTGTCGAGGGCTGCCAGGCCGGTTTCGATTTCTTCGAGCCAGGCCTTGAAGCCAGCACTATCGCGCTGGTTCAGCGCCGGGAAACTGCCGACCACGCCATTGGCGCAACAGGCCAGTACCAGTTGCGGGTTGGAGATCAGAAACATCGGTGCCGCTACGACCGGCAGACGCAGGCGTTGTTCGAGCAGGGCAGGCAATGACATGGCAGGTTTCCCGAGGCTGAGTATGGGCTTAGGTTAGAACGGTTTGACCACCACCAGAATTACCACGGCCAGCAGGACCAGCACCGGCGCTTCATTGAACCAGCGGTAGAACACATGGCTGCGTTTGTTTTCGCCACGGGCGAAGCGCTTGAGCTGCGCGCCGCACATATGGTGATAGCCGATCAGCAACACCACCAGGGTGAGCTTGGCGTGCATCCAGCCCTGGCTGAGAAAGCCCGGGGTAAGGCTCAGCAGCCAGATGCCGAAGACCAGGCTGGCGATCATCGCTGGCAGCATGATGCCGCGGTACAGCTTGCGCTCCATGATCACGAAGCGCTCCTGGCTGATGCTGTCCTGGCTTTGTGCGTGGTAGACGAACAAGCGCGGCAGGTAAAACAGGCCGGCGAACCAGCAGACTACGCTGACGATATGCAGCGCTTTGATCCAGAGAAAAAGCATGGGGTTGAGTTCCTTCAGGGTTCACGGTCGT
This sequence comes from Pseudomonas wadenswilerensis, assembly GCF_900497695.1. GTDB lineage: Bacteria > Pseudomonadota > Gammaproteobacteria > Pseudomonadales > Pseudomonadaceae > Aquipseudomonas > Aquipseudomonas wadenswilerensis. The sequence continues at coordinate 67,806 of NZ_UIDD01000002.1, forward strand.
CAGATAGTAGAGGCTAGGGGGGCCGCGAGCCATCGCAACAGTTGTGGGCGTGTTTCAGCGCCCCTATTATCGTGGGCTTTCCTGTTGGTTCGTTGAGAAGGGGCACGCGTTATGGTCAAGGTCGGTATCGTTGGCGGCACGGGTTACACCGGGGTCGAGCTGCTGCGTCTGTTGGCACAGCATCCACAGGCCGAGGTGGCGGTGATCACCTCGCGCTCCGAAGCCGGCCTGGCGGTTGCCGATATGTACCCGAACCTGCGCGGTCACTACGACGGTCTGGCCTTCAGTGTGCCGGACGTGAAGACCCTGGCTGCCTGTGACGTGGTGTTCTTCGCTACCCCGCACGGTGTCGCCCATGCCCTGGCGGGCGAGTTGCTGGCCGCTGGCACCAAGGTCATCGACCTGTCCGCTGACTTCCGCCTGCAGGATGCCGATGAATGGGCCAAGTGGTACGGCCAGCCCCACGGTGCGCCAGAGCTGCTCAAGGACGCGGTGTACGGCTTGCCTGAAGTGAATCGCGAGCAGATTCGCCAGGCGCGCCTGATCGCCGTGCCGGGTTGCTACCCTACCGCTACCCAGTTGGGCTTCCTGCCACTGCTCGAAGCCGGTATCGCCGATGCCTCGCGCCTGATCGCCGACTGCAAGTCCGGTGTCAGCGGCGCCGGTCGTGGCGCGGCGGTTGGTTCGCTGTTCTGTGAGGCGGGCGAGAGCATGAAGGCCTACGCGGTCAAAGGGCACCGTCATCTGCCGGAAATCACCCAGGGCCTGCGCCGTGCAGCGGGTACTGATGTCGGCCTGACCTTCGTGCCGCACCTGACCCCGATGATCCGCGGTATCCATTCGACCCTGTACGCGACCGTCGCCGATACCTCGGTCGATCTGCAGGCGCTGTTCGAGAAACGCTATGCCGATGAACCGTTCGTCGACGTAATGCCGGCTGGCAGTCACCCGGAAACCCGCAGCGTGCGCGGCGCCAACGTTTGCCGGATTGCCGTGCACCGTCCGCAAGGCGGCGACCTGGTCGTGGTGCTGTCGGTGATCGACAACCTGGTCAAGGGCGCGTCGGGGCAGGCGGTACAGAACCTCAACATCCTCTTCGGCCTGGACGAGCGCATGGGGCTTTCCCACGCCGGCCTGCTGCCTTAAACGGTAGGTTTCAAGCTGCAAGTCAAAGGCGGACGCGATCCGCTTATAGCTTGCAGCCAACCCCTTGCAGCTTTTGTATTGTTGACCGCTTTTCTCGGAGAAGCGGATAATGCGCGTCATCACGCATTATGGCGGCATAGCGCCGGGAGATAGTCAGCATGAGCGTCGAATCCTTCACCCCTGTGGCATTGCAGTTCACTGAGGGTGCAGCGCACAAGGTGAAGACCCTGGTCGATGAAGAAGGCAATGATCGCCTGAAGTTGCGAGTATTCGTGACCGGCGGCGGTTGCTCGGGTTTTCAGTACGGTTTCACTTTCGATGAAGATGTTGCCGAAGACGACACCATCGTCGAGCGCGAAGGCGTGGCCCTGGTGGTCGATCCGATGAGCTTTCAGTACCTGGCAGGAGCCGAGGTGGATTACCAGGAAGGTCTGGAAGGCTCGCGTTTCGTCATCAAGAACCCGAACGCCACCACGACCTGTGGTTGCGGCTCTTCGTTCTCGATCTGATCGCAAGGGCAGTACCGCAAACGCCGCGCCGATGCGCGGCGTTTTGCTATCTGCGGTTTATGCCGGGTAGATCGCGCCCAGCACTCGCAGGCCACGAGCAGCAGTGACGCTGGGGCGGTTGGCGGGGATGTGCTCCAGGCAGCAGTGGGCAAGCCAGGCGAAGGCCATGGCTTCGACCCAGTCAGGGTCGACCCCGCAAGCGGCAGTGCTGCTGACCCGGGCGTTGGGCAGCAGTGTTGCCAGGCGCTGCATCAGCACGCTGTTGTGCGCGCCGCCACCGCAGACCAGCAAGGCCTGGGTATCGTCCTGCGCCGCCTGCAACGAGCTGACGATACTGCGGGCGGTCAGCTCCAGCAGGGTGGCCTGTACGTCTTCATCCCGATAGCCCGGCTGAGACGCAAGATGCTGGTTCAACCAAGGCAGGTTGAACACTTCGCGGCCGGTACTTTTCGGCCCGGTACCGGCGAAGAACGGGTCACTGAGTTGGGAGGCGAGCAAACCGGGGATCACCTGGCCGGTGCCAGCCCAGGCACCGTCGGCGTCGTAGCTGTGGCCCTGTTTCTGCTGGATCCAGGCATCGAGCAGCACGTTACCCGGCCCGCAATCGAAGCCGCTGACTTGCTTGTCCTGTTCGATCAGGCTGAGATTGCTGAAACCGCCGACGTTGAGCACTGCCAGGCGTTGGCCCTGGTGGGCGAACAGCGCTTCGTGGAAGGCCGGTACCAGCGGCGCACCCTGGCCGCCAGCAGCAACGTCGCGGCGGCGAAAGTCGCTGACTACGCTGATGCCGGTGAGCTCGGCCAGCAACGCCGGATTGCCGATCTGCACGGTGAAACCGCGCGCCGGTTCGTGACGAATGGTCTGGCCATGGCTGCCGATGGCGCGAATGGCCTCAGGCTTGAGGTCTTGGGCGGCCAGCAGATGCTGGATGCCTTCGGCGGCAAGGCGCACCCACTGGTTCTCTGCCAGGGCTGCGCGGGCGATCTCGTCAGGCCCGCTGGCGCACAGGTCCAGCAGGTCCTGGCGCAGGCTGGCGGGCATGGGAATGTAATGGGTAGCGAGCAGCTTGAGGTGCTGCTCCTGTTCGATCAAGGCGATGTCCAGGCCATCGAGGCTGGTCCCGGACATCACACCCAGATAGAGCGGCATTGCTTAACGCTTGCTCGAGGCGAGCAGGGTGGCCTTTTCCTGCTCCATGCGCGCGACCAGTGGCTGGCTTTGCTGCAGGAAACGCTGGCGCTCGGCCTTGGCGATCGGGTCGGCCATTGGCAGCTTCTGCCCGAGCGGGTCGACGTGTACGCCGTTGACCTGGAACTCGTAGTGCAGGTGCGGGCCGGTGGACAGGCCGGTGGTGCCGATGTAGCCGATGATCTGCCCTTGCTTGACGGAACCGCCGGTCTTCACGCCCTTGGCGAAGCCCTGCATGTGCCCGTACAGGGTCTGGTAGCGGTTGCCGTGCTGGATGATCACGGTGTTGCCGTAACCACCGCGGCGGCCCGCCAGCAGGACCTTGCCGTCACCGGCCGCCTTGATCGGCGTACCGCGTGGTGCTGCATAGTCGACACCTTTGTGTGCGCGGATCTTGTTCAGGATCGGGTGCTTGCGGCCTGCCGAGAAGCGCGAGCTGATACGGGCGAAATCAACCGGAGTACGGATGAACGCCTTGCGCATGCTGTTGCCGTCGGCGGTGTAGTAGTTGGTGTTGCCCTGCTTGTTGGTGTAGCGCACCGCGGTGAAGCTCTTGCCGCGGTTGGTAAAGCGCGCGGACAGGATATTGCCGGTGCCGACGACCTTGCCGTTCATGACCTTCTGTTCGTAGATCACGTCGAATTCGTCGCCCTGGCGGATATCCTGGGCGAAGTCGATGTCGTAGCCAAAAATACGTGCCATATCCATGGTCAGATTGTGATTCAGGCCGGCGCGTTGGGCCGAGGCCGACAGCGAGCTCTTGATCACGCCATGAACATAGGCGGAACGCACCACTGGCTTGCTGATTTCACGGTTGAACGCGTAACCGTTTGCGCTCTTGGTCAGGCGAATGGTTTCGAGGTCGCTGAGCTTGCTGTGCAGGCTGGCCAACTGACCGTCCTTGTCGAGCTCGATCTGCAGCACTTGGCCGTGTTTGAGTTGGCTGAACTGCTTGGCCTGCTTGTTGCTGGTCAGCACTTCATGCACGGCGGTAGCCGGCAGGCCGACCTTGGCGAACAGGGTCGACAGGGTATCGCCACGGCTCACGGTAACTTCGCGGTGGCTTGGGTCCTTGCTGGCTGGCGCAGCTTCGGCAGCGGCAGGCGCCGGCTCGACCTTGGCGGTTTCGCTCGGTGCGGCGCTGTTGTCGATCTGCGCAAACGGCGAGGGCGCGGCGTCAGTGTTCTGGGTAAGTGGGGCGTCCTGTTCCTGCTTGAGTTGCTCGGCCGGGCTTTCCAGCTCCAGGTTCAGGGTGGTTTTCTTGGCTTCGACCTCGCTGGATGGGAACACCAGCAAGGCCAGGCTGAGTAAGGCGGCGATGCCGCTGGCGGCCAACAGGTGGCTCTTCGGATAAAGCGGGGGCGCTTTAGGCGGTTCGTTGGTCATAGATGAATTGACTTTGAAATAGATGAAGTGGAAAAGATGAATGACATGATGAAGATGAAATAACTGTATAAAATATAACCAAATCCCCTTCAGCGCAAGCGCGCAGACGTCATCAGTCGGCTTCGAGGTCACACTCGGGGCAAAAACTTGTATTTGATGGCTGATCTTGTATGGTTGGGTCCCTTTGAATCTGAGCCTTGCGGGTCTGTTATGAAGTCGGTTGAAGAGCAGCTAGCGCTGATCAAGCGTGGAGCGGAAGAGGTACTGGTCGAGTCCGAGTTGGTCGAGAAGCTCAAGCGCGGGCAACCGCTGCGGATCAAGGCGGGTTTTGACCCGACTGCGCCTGACCTGCACCTGGGGCATACCGTCCTGATCAACAAGCTGCGCCAGTTCCAGGATCTGGGTCACCAGGTGATCTTCCTGATCGGTGACTTCACCGGCATGATCGGTGACCCGAGCGGCAAGAGTGCCACCCGTCCGCCGCTGACCCGCGAGCAGGTGCTGGATAACGCCGAGACCTATAAACAGCAGGTGTTCAAGATTCTCGACCCGGCCAAGACCGAAGTCGCGTTCAACTCCACCTGGATGGACAAGCTCAGTCCTGCCGATTTCATTCGCCTGGCGTCGCAGTACACCGTGGCGCGCATGCTTGAGCGCGACGACTTCGACAAGCGCTACACCACCAACCAGCCGATCGCGATCCACGAGTTCCTCTACCCGCTGGTGCAGGGCTATGACTCGGTGGCACTGAAGTGCGATGTCGAGCTCGGCGGTACCGACCAGAAGTTCAACCTGCTGATGGGGCGCGAGCTGCAGCGTGCCTACGGCCAGGAAGCGCAGAACATCGTGACCATGCCGTTGCTCGAAGGGCTCGACGGCGTGAAGAAGATGTCCAAGTCGCTGGGCAATTATGTCGGCATCCAGGAAGCCCCCGGAGTGATGTACAGCAAGCTCGTGTCGATTCCTGACACCTTGATGTGGCGCTACTTCGAGCTGCTGAGCTTCCGTTCCATGGAAGAGATCGAGCAGTTCCGTGCGGATGTCGCCAATGGCGCGAACCCGCGTGACATCAAAATCAAGCTGGCGGAAGAGATCGTTGCACGCTTCCATGGTGAGGAGGCTGCCGCCAATGCGCACCGCGCGGCAGGTAACCGTATGAAAGAGGGCGAGTTGCCGGAGGACCTGCCTGATGTCGAGGTTGCTGCGGCTGAAGGCTTGCCGATCGCTGCCGTGTTGAACCGGGCGGGCCTGGTGAAGAACTCGGCGATGGCGCGGGATCTGCTCAATGGCGGCGCCGTGAAAGTCGACGGTGCGGTGGTTGATCGCGACTTCATGTTTGCACTTGGTGCGACCCATGTGTGCCAGGCGGGCAAGAAGGCATTTGCCCGGGTTACCCTCAAGGCTGAGTAATCGCCTGCTGGTGTAGCTATATATATAGACGGGGAGGCCGGCAGGCCTCCCCGCTTTGTTTTTCAGCAATGTTAAGGTTTATTGAAATTAAGCCTTGACGGGCTTTCGAATCCCCTTATAATGCGCACCACTTCCGGCGCAGTCGGAACTGAAAACTCCTTGAGTTTCAAAGAGTTAGCGGTTCCAGGGTCATCCGGAAGGGCTTCGATCGAAAGATCGACAGCGGTGAAAAAAGGCAGTTGACAGCGGTTTGAAACGCTGTAGAATTCGCCTCCCGCTGACGAGAGATCGCAGCGAGTCAAGTGGTTGAAGTTGAACGAAAAACTTCAAAATAAACGCTTGACAGACTCTGGGGAAAGCGTAGAATGCGCGCCTCGGTTGAGACGAAAAGCTCTTAACCAACCGCTCTTTAACAACTGAATCAAGCAATTCGTGTGGGTGCTTGTGAGCTCAGACTGATAGTCAAAAAGATTATCAGCATCACAAGTGGCTACACGAAAATCGAAAGATTTGAAAGTAAGTCATTTGAGATTGCTGAGCCAAGTTTAGGGTTTTCTCAAAACCCAAGCAGTATTGAACTGAAGAGTTTGATCATGGCTCAGATTGAACGCTGGCGGCAGGCCTAACACATGCAAGTCGAGCGGATGAGAAGAGCTTGCTCTTCGATTCAGCGGCGGACGGGTGAGTAATACCTAGGAATCTGCCTGGTAGTGGGGGACAACGTTTCGAAAGGAACGCTAATACCGCATACGCCCTACGGGGGAAAGCAGGGGACCTTCGGGCCTTGCGCTATCAGATGAGCCTAGGTCGGATTAGCTAGTTGGTGAGGTAATGGCTCACCAAGGCGACGATCCGTAACTGGTCTGAGAGGATGATCAGTCACACTGGAACTGAGACACGGTCCAGACTCCTACGGGAGGCAGCAGTGGGGAATATTGGACAATGGGCGAAAGCCTGATCCAGCCATGCCGCGTGTGTGAAGAAGGTCTTCGGATTGTAAAGCACTTTAAGTTGGGAGGAAGGGTACTTACCTAATACGTGAGTATTTTGACGTTACCGACAGAATAAGCACCGGCTAACTCTGTGCCAGCAGCCGCGGTAATACAGAGGGTGCAAGCGTTAATCGGAATTACTGGGCGTAAAGCGCGCGTAGGTGGTTCGTTAAGTTGGATGTGAAATCCCCGGGCTCAACCTGGGAACTGCATCCAAAACTGGCGAGCTAGAGTAGGGCAGAGGGTGGTGGAATTTCCTGTGTAGCGGTGAAATGCGTAGATATAGGAAGGAACACCAGTGGCGAAGGCGACCACCTGGGCTCATACTGACACTGAGGTGCGAAAGCGTGGGGAGCAAACAGGATTAGATACCCTGGTAGTCCACGCCGTAAACGATGTCAACTAGCCGTTGGAATCCTTGAGATTTTAGTGGCGCAGCTAACGCATTAAGTTGACCGCCTGGGGAGTACGGCCGCAAGGTTAAAACTCAAATGAATTGACGGGGGCCCGCACAAGCGGTGGAGCATGTGGTTTAATTCGAAGCAACGCGAAGAACCTTACCAGGCCTTGACATGCAGAGAACTTTCCAGAGATGGATTGGTGCCTTCGGGAACTCTGACACAGGTGCTGCATGGCTGTCGTCAGCTCGTGTCGTGAGATGTTGGGTTAAGTCCCGTAACGAGCGCAACCCTTGTCCTTAGTTACCAGCACGTTATGGTGGGCACTCTAAGGAGACTGCCGGTGACAAACCGGAGGAAGGTGGGGATGACGTCAAGTCATCATGGCCCTTACGGCCTGGGCTACACACGTGCTACAATGGTCGGTACAGAGGGTTGCCAAGCCGCGAGGTGGAGCTAATCTCACAAAACCGATCGTAGTCCGGATCGCAGTCTGCAACTCGACTGCGTGAAGTCGGAATCGCTAGTAATCGCGAATCAGAATGTCGCGGTGAATACGTTCCCGGGCCTTGTACACACCGCCCGTCACACCATGG
>NZ_UIDD01000001.1 GCF_900497695.1 Pseudomonas wadenswilerensis
TTTACGGCGTGGACTACCAGGGTATCTAATCCTGTTTGCTCCCCACGCTTTCGCACCTCAGTGTCAGTATGAGCCCAGGTGGTCGCCTTCGCCACTGGTGTTCCTTCCTATATCTACGCATTTCACCGCTACACAGGAAATTCCACCACCCTCTGCCCTACTCTAGCTCGCCAGTTTTGGATGCAGTTCCCAGGTTGAGCCCGGGGATTTCACATCCAACTTAACGAACCACCTACGCGCGCTTTACGCCCAGTAATTCCGATTAACGCTTGCACCCTCTGTATTACCGCGGCTGCTGGCACAGAGTTAGCCGGTGCTTATTCTGTCGGTAACGTCAAAATACTCACGTATTAGGTAAGTACCCTTCCTCCCAACTTAAAGTGCTTTACAATCCGAAGACCTTCTTCACACACGCGGCATGGCTGGATCAGGCTTTCGCCCATTGTCCAATATTCCCCACTGCTGCCTCCCGTAGGAGTCTGGACCGTGTCTCAGTTCCAGTGTGACTGATCATCCTCTCAGACCAGTTACGGATCGTCGCCTTGGTGAGCCATTACCTCACCAACTAGCTAATCCGACCTAGGCTCATCTGATAGCGCAAGGCCCGAAGGTCCCCTGCTTTCCCCCGTAGGGCGTATGCGGTATTAGCGTTCCTTTCGAAACGTTGTCCCCCACTACCAGGCAGATTCCTAGGTATTACTCACCCGTCCGCCGCTGAATCAAAGAGCAAGCTCTTCTCATCCGCTCGACTTGCATGTGTTAGGCCTGCCGCCAGCGTTCAATCTGAGCCATGATCAAACTCTTCAGTTCAATACTGCTTGGGTTTTGAGAAAACCCTAAACTTGGCTCAGCAATCTCAAATGACTTACTTTCAAATCTTTCGATTTTTCGTGTAGCCACTTGTGATGCTGATAATCTTTTTGACTATCAGTCTGAGCTCACAAGCACCCACACGAATTGCTTGATTCAGTTGTTAAAGAGCGGTTGGTTAAGAGCTTTTCGTCTCAACCGAGGCGCGCATTCTACGCTTTCCTCAGAGCCTGTCAAGCGTTTATTTTGAAGTTTTTCAGAATTTCTCTTTCAACTTCAACCACTTGACTCGCTGCAATCTCTCGTCAGCGGGAGGCAAATTCTACAGCGTTTCAAACCGCTGTCAACTGCCTTTTTCACCGCTGTCGATCTTTCGATCGAAGCCCTTCCGGATGACCCTGGAACCACTAACTCTTTGAAACTCAAGGAGTTTTCAGTTCCGACTGCGCCGGAAGTGGGGCGAATTATAGACAGATCCACAGGGGCGTCAAGGACTTATTTCAACTTTGTTTCAGCGGCGGCGTTTTAGCTATAAGCCACAAGCTTCAAGCTGCAAGTAAAAGCAGAGGCACCGCGCTCAACTTGTAGCTTGCAGCTTATAGCTTGAAGCTTTAGACCACCTTGGCCACCCGCAGACGCTCGATCTCCGATGCCGCCAAGCCAAGCACTTCGCCGAGGATCTGCTCAGTATGCTCCCCCAGCAACGGCGGTGCATGGCGATACTCCACCGGCGTCTCGGACAGACGAATCGGGCTGGCCACCTGCGGCACCTGCCCGGCCAGCGGGTGAGGCATCTCGATAGCCAGGCCCCGCGCCTTGACCTGAGGATCGGCAAACATCTGCGCCAGGTCGTTGATCGGCCCGCACGGCACACCCGCCCGTTCCAACTGCGCGACCCATTCAGCGGTGGTCTTGAACACCGTGGCCTGGCGGATCAGTGGAATCAGCTCGGCACGGTTGGCAACCCGCTGCTTATTAGTAGTAAAGCGCGGATCGTCTGCCCATTGCGGCTGGCCAGCCACTTCGGCGAACTTGCGGAACTGCCCGTCGTTGCCCACGGTGAGGATGAAGTCGCCGTCGGCAGTAGGGAAATCCTGGTAAGGCACGATGTTGGGATGAGCATTACCCAGACGCCGCGGTGGCGTGCCGGTGGTGAGGTAGTTCATGGCCTGGTTGGCCAGGCAGGCAACCTGCACGTCGAGCAGCGCCATATCGATGTGCTGGCCGCCGCCATCGCGGTCACGATGGGCGAGGGCGGCCAGGATCGCCACGGTCGAGTACAGCCCGGTGAGGATGTCGGTCAGCGCGACACCGACTTTCACCGGCCCCGCACCTTCTTCACCTTCCGGCCGGCCGGTCAGGCTCATCAGCCCGCCCAGGCCCTGGATCATGAAGTCATAGCCGGCGCGCTTGGCGTAGGGCCCGGTCTGACCAAAGCCGGTGACCGAGCAATAGACCAGGCGCGGGTTGATCGCCTTCAGGCTTTCATAGTCCAGCCCATAGGCAGCCAAGCCACCAACCTTGAAGTTCTCGATCAGCACATCCGACTTCGCTGCCAGCTCGCGCACCAGGCGCTGGCCCTCGGGCTGGGTGAAGTCGATGGTCAGCGAACGCTTGTTGCGGTTGGCCGCCAGGTAGTAGGCAGCCTCGCTGGTGTTCTCGCCGTAGGCGTCCTTAAGGAAGGGCGGCCCCCAGGCGCGCGTATCATCGCCGCTGCCCGGGCGCTCGACCTTGATCACTTCGGCGCCGAGGTCGGCGAGTATCTGCCCGGACCAGGGCCCGGCCAGCACTCGCGACAGATCCAGCACCCGCAGATGAGATAGCGCGCCCATGGCTGGCTCCTTATTAATAGAAGGACTGGATGCCGGTCTGTGCGCGACCAAGGATCAGCGCGTGTACGTCATGGGTACCTTCATAGGTGTTGACCACCTCAAGGTTGACCAGGTGACGGGCAACGCCGAACTCGTCCGAGATACCGTTGCCACCCAGCATGTCGCGAGCCATACGGGCGATGTCCAGGGCCTTGCCGCAGGAGTTGCGCTTCATGATCGAAGTGATTTCGACCGCAGCGGTACCTTCGTCCTTCATCCGGCCCAGGCGCAGGCAGCCTTGCAGGGCCAGGGTGATTTCGGTCTGCATGTCGGCCAGCTTCTTCTGGATCAGCTGGTTGGCTGCCAGCGGGCGACCGAACTGCTTGCGGTCCAGGGTGTATTGGCGCGCGGTGTGCCAGCAGGCCTCGGCGGCGCCCAGGGCACCCCAGGAAATGCCATAACGCGCAGAGTTCAGGCAGGTGAACGGACCTTTGAGGCCGCGCACATCCGGGAAGATGTTCTCTTCGGGGACAAACACATTGTCCATGACGATTTCGCCGGTGATCGAGGCGCGCAGGCCGACCTTGCCGTGAATCGCCGGGGCGCTCAGGCCCTGCCAGCCTTTCTCCAGGACGAAACCACGAATGTCGCCGGCATCATCCTTGGCCCAGACCACGAACACGTCGGCGATCGGGCTGTTGGTAATCCACATCTTGCTGCCGCTCAGGCGATAGCCCCCGTCGACCTTCTTGGCGCGGGTGATCATCGAACCCGGATCGGAGCCGTGGTCGGGTTCGGTCAAGCCGAAACAGCCGATCCACTCGCCGCTGGCAAGCTTGGGCAGGTACTTCTGCTTTTGTGCCTCGGTACCGAATTCGTTGATCGGCACCATGACCAGCGACGACTGCACGCTCATCATTGAACGGTAGCCGGAGTCGATACGCTCCACTTCCCGGGCAATCAGGCCGTAGCACACGTAGTTCAGGCCGCTGCCGCCGTACTGCTCGGGAATGGTCGCGCCCAACAGGCCGACTTCGCCCATCTCGCGGAAGATCGCCGGGTCGGTCTGCTCGTGACGGAACGCTTCCAGCACGCGCGGAGCCAGCTTGTCCTGGGCGAACTGATAAGCGCTGTCACGCACCATGCGCTCTTCTTCAGTGAGCTGTTGGTCGAGCAACAGCGGGTCGATCCAGTTGAAGCTTGCTTTACCGGCCATGAGCGAATCCTCGAGAAATGGGACCAGAGTTGTTGTGCCTTGATCCTAGGCCCGTTCAGGCGACGAGACAAACGAGGATTGCGCATGCTCTTGTGATAATTTCTCACTTCGTAATGGCCCTAAAGGCCATCTTTACGCCATATTAGTGAGGTTGATGTACATGCGGCGCAAGATCCCCAGTACGGCGGCCCTGGTCTGCTTCGAGGCTGCAGCCCGCCACGAGAGCTTTACCAAGGCTTCCCAGGAGCTATCCCTGACCCAGGGCGCCGTATGTCGGCAAATCGCCGGGCTCGAGGAGTTTCTCAATGTCGAATTGTTTCGCCGCTCCCGCCGCGGGGTGAAGCTCACCGAAGCCGGGCTTTCCTATAGCCGCCGGGTCGCCACCCAGCTGGACGCAGTGGAGCGCGACACCCTGTCGGTAATGGGCCAGCAGGGCGCCAACGTCATCGAACTGGCGGTGGTACCGACATTCGGCACCCAATGGCTGCTGCCACGGCTGAAGGATTTTCAGCAGCGCCACCCCGAGGTCACGGTCAACCTGACCAACCGCACCCGGCCATTCCTGTTCGCCGATACCAGCTTCGACGCGGCGATCTACTTCGGTGATGCCGACTGGTCGGGCACCGAGTCCCATCGGCTGATGGGCGAGAACCCCGTGCCGGTGTGCAGCCCGGCGTTGCTTGGCAATAACAAGCAGCTCACGGGCGAGCAGATCGCCCAGTTGCCGCTGCTGCAACAGACCACCCGGCCCTATGCCTGGCGCCAGTGGTTCAACAGCCTGGAGATGAATGTCGCCCGCGACATGACCGGCCCGCGCTATGAGCTATTCTCGATGTTGGCACAGGCCGCCATGCACGAGATGGGCGTGGCGCTGATTCCGCCCTTCCTGATCCAGCGCGAACTGGCAGAAGGGCGCCTGGTGGTGGCCAGTCCGCACGCGCTGTCGAGCATCAAGGCGTATTACCTGATGATCCCCGAGCGCAAGGTGGAATCGGCTTCGCTGCGCGCTTTCCGCGACTGGCTGGTGGGAGAGGCGAGCCGCTACGCCGCAGCGCATAAGGACGACAGCTATAACTTGACCCCGTAGTCAGCAAAACTGAAACCCTACAGATATAAGGAAATGTCGCATTTAGGCCAACTGTTTCAGAGGCCCTCACAAAAGCCCTTAACCCTGCTGTTTATGCGGCCTTCACAGCATAAATCGCGCTTTTAGCCAGGCATTCAGCAAATTCGGCGGAAAATTTTCAAATTTTACCGTAATCTCCCTGAAGCCCGCGCTTGGCGGGCTCCAGGCCTGTTATTGCGACATTCGGTCACAGGGTGACTTGTAGTTTGATTGCCGTCACCCTTCAAAACTGGTTGAAGCGATTCAGGAATCACCTGCAAAATGCCGCGCCCCGCTTGAATTCGGCGGGATCGTGCTGATCGGCCGCCCCAGCGCACCATCCGCAGTGCACTGGTTTACCAACAAAAGATCACGCAGGAGAAATGACGTGCACATTGGTGTTCCTCTCGAAACGCAGACGGGCGAAACACGGGTTGCTGCAACCCCGGAAACCATCAAGAAACTGATTGGCCAGGGGCATCAGGTCACCGTCCAGAGCGGCGCCGGCATCAACGCCAGCGTTCCGGACAGTGCCTATGAAGCAGCAGGCGCCACTATTGGCAGCGCTGCCGATGCGTTTGGAGCTCAGCTGGTTCTGAAGGTTGTAGCCCCTGACGATAGCGAACTGGCCCAGATCAAGAGCGGCACTGTCCTGGTGGGCATGCTCAATCCGTTCAATAACGAAACCATCGCCAAGATGGCCGAGTGCGGCATTACCGCCTTTGCCCTCGAAGCTGCGCCGCGCACCTCGCGAGCCCAGAGCCTCGATGTGTTGTCGTCGCAGGCAAACATTGCCGGTTACAAGGCGGTGTTGCTCGCGGCTCACCACTATCCGCGCTTCATGCCGATGTTGATGACCGCTGCCGGTACCGTTAAGGCCGCGCGCGTGCTGATCCTCGGCGCCGGTGTCGCCGGGCTGCAGGCCATCGCCACGGCCAAGCGCCTGGGTGCGGTGATCGAAGCCTCGGACGTGCGTCCGGCAGTGAAGGAGCAGATCGAGTCGCTGGGTGCCAAGTTCATCGACGTCCCTTACGAGACCGATGAAGAGCGCGAGTGCGCCGAAGGTGTCGGCGGTTACGCCCGGCCCATGCCGGCCAGCTGGATGCAGCGCCAGGCCCTGGCGGTGCACGAGCGCGCCAAGCAGGCCGATATCGTCATTACCACCGCACTGATCCCCGGCCGCAAGGCACCCACCTTGCTCAGCGCCGAAACCGTGGCGCAGATGAAACCCGGCTCGGTGGTCATCGACCTCGCCGCAGCCCAGGGTGGCAACTGCCCGCTGACCGTCGCCGACCAGGTGGTGGTGGAGCAGGGCGTGACCATCGTCGGCCCGACCAACCTGCCAGCCCAGGTCGGCGCCGATGCCTCGGCCCTGTACGCACGCAACCTGCTCGACTTCATGAAGCTGCTGTTCGACAAGGACGGCGCGCTGACGATCAACCTCGAAGACGACATCGTCGCCGCGTGCCTGATGTGCCGCGACGGCCAGGTCATCCGCAAGAACGGATAAGGAGCCAGACAATGGAAGACATGCTGATCTCTCACGGCGTCTATAACCTGATCATCTTCGTGCTGGCGATCTATGTCGGTTACCACGTGGTCTGGAACGTCACCCCTGCACTGCACACCCCGTTGATGGCGGTCACCAACGCCATCTCCGCCATCGTCATCGTCGGCGCCATGCTGGCCGCCGCGCTGACCGTCACACCGCTGGGCAAGACCATGGGCACCCTCGCGGTGGCCCTGGCGGCGGTCAACGTATTCGGCGGTTTCCTCGTCACCCGGCGCATGCTGGAGATGTTCAAGAAGAAAGCCCCAAGCAAGGGCGCAGCGAAGCAAGAGGGGCAGAAGTAAACATGAGCATGAACCTGGTAACACTTCTCTACCTTGTCGCCTCGGTATGCTTCATCCAGGCGCTCAAGGGTCTGTCGCACCCGACCACGTCGCGGCGCGGCAACCTGTTCGGCATGCTCGGCATGGCCCTGGCGGTGATCACCACCATCGGCCTCATCTATAAGCTCGGAGCTGAACTGGCCACCGATGGTATCGGCTACGTCATTGTCGGCCTGCTGGTCGGCGGTACTGCCGGCTCGATCATGGCCAAGCGCGTTGAAATGACCAAGATGCCCGAGCTGGTCGCCTTCATGCACAGCATGATCGGTCTGGCCGCGGTGTTCATCGCCATTGCCGCAGTGGTCGAGCCGCAATCGCTGGGCATCGTCGCCAGTATCAGCGACCCGATCCCTAGCGGTAACCGCCTGGAACTGTTCCTCGGTGCCGCCATTGGTGCGATCACCTTCTCAGGTTCCGTCATTGCCTTCGGCAAGCTCTCGGGCAAGTACAAGTTCCGTCTGTTCCAGGGCGCACCGGTACAGTTCAGCGGACAGCACAAACTGAACCTGGTACTCGGCCTTGCCACCATCGGCCTGGGCCTGGTGTTCACGTTCACCGGCAGCTACAGCGCCTTTGCCCTGATGCTGATCCTGGCGTTCATCATGGGCGTGCTGATCATCATCCCGATTGGCGGCGCCGACATGCCGGTGGTGGTGTCGATGCTCAACAGCTACTCGGGCTGGGCGGCAGCAGGTATCGGCTTCTCGCTGAACAACTCGATGCTGATCATTGCCGGCTCGCTGGTCGGTTCGTCCGGTGCGATCCTCTCGTACATCATGTGCAAGGCGATGAACCGCTCGTTCTTCAACGTGATCCTCGGCGGTTTCGGCGGCGCGGCAGAAGCGGCCGGCCCGGCGGGCGCCAAGGAAGCCCGCCCGGTGAAATCCGGTTCGGCCGACGATGCGACCTTCCTGCTCAGCAACGCCGACACCGTGATCATCGTCCCCGGCTACGGCCTGGCGGTGGCCCGTGCCCAGCACGCACTGAAAGAGCTGACCGAGAAGCTGACCCACAACGGCGTGACCGTGAAGTACGCGATCCACCCGGTGGCGGGGCGCATGCCCGGGCACATGAACGTACTGCTGGCCGAAGCCGAAGTGCCATACGACCAGGTGTTCGAGATGGACGACATCAACTCCGAGTTCGGCCAGGCCGACGTGGTGCTGGTACTTGGCGCCAACGATGTGGTCAACCCGGCAGCGAAGAACGATCCGAAGTCGCCGATTGCCGGCATGCCGATCCTCGAGGCCTTCAAGGCCAAGACCATCATCGTCAACAAGCGCTCGATGGCCAGCGGCTACGCCGGCCTGGATAACGAACTGTTCTACCTGGACAAGACCATGATGGTCTTCGGCGACGCCAAGAAGGTCATCGAAGACATGGTCAAAGCGGTCGAATAAGCCGTTCAACCTGCTGTGACAAATAGCCCCAGCGCGGTACCGGCTGGGGCTTTTTCATGCCCGGCCCGCCGACAGAAGGCTCTATTTCAGGGCTTCGCATTCGACCTTGGTCGCGGGACGAAGCCAGGCGAAAACACTAGACTGCGCATCTAGCTTTAGTAGCCCGAGATAACAATCCATGTACCGTGATCGTATCCGCTTGTCCTCCCTGCACAGCAAGGTAATGAGTGCGGCTGATGCCGCTGGCCTGATCGAGGACGGCATGACCGTCGGCATGAGCGGTTTTACCCGTGCCGGTGAAGCCAAGGCCGTGCCCCATGCACTGGCCGAGCGCGCCAAGCAGTCGCCCCTGAAAATCAGCCTGATGACCGGCGCAAGCCTGGGCAACGACCTCGACAAACAGCTGACCGAGGCCGGTGTACTGGCCCGTCGCATGCCGTTCCAGGTCGACAGCACCCTGCGCAAGGCCATCAACGACGGCAAGGTCATGTTCATCGACCAACACCTGTCGGAAACCGTCGAGCAGCTGCGCAACCAGCAGCTCAAGCTGCCGGACATCGCGGTCATCGAAGCGGTCGCCATCACCGAGCAAGGCCACATTGTGCCGACCACTTCGGTGGGCAACTCGGCCAGCTTCGCGATTTTCGCCAAACAGGTGATCGTCGAGATCAACCTGGCGCACAACGCCAACCTGGAAGGCCTGCACGACATCTATATCCCGACCTACCGCCCGACCCGTACGCCGATCCCGCTGGTAAAAGTCGATGACCGCATCGGCAGCACCGCGATCCCGATCGACCCGGCCAAGATTGTCGGTATCGTCATCACCGAGCAGCCGGACTCGCCGTCCACCGTGCTGCCGCCAGACGACGAAACCCAGGGCATCGCCAACCACCTGATCAACTTCCTCAAGCAGGAAGTCGACGCCGGGCGCATGACCAACAAGCTCGGTCCGCTGCAGGCCGGTATCGGCAGCATTGCCAACGCGGTGATGTGCGGCCTGATCGACTCGCCGTTCGAAGACCTGACCATGTACTCCGAAGTACTGCAGGACTCGACCTTCGACCTGATCGACGCCGGCAAGCTGAGCTTCGCTTCGGGCAGCTCGATCACCCTGTCGACCCGCCGCAACGCCGACGTCTTCGGTAACCTGGAGCGCTACAAGGACAAACTGGTCCTGCGCCCGCAGGAAATTTCAAACCACCCTGAAGTGGTCCGCCGCCTGGGCATCATCGGCATCAACACTGCCCTTGAGTTCGACCTGTACGGCAACGTCAACTCCACGCACGTCTGCGGCACGCGGATGATGAACGGCATCGGTGGCTCGGGCGACTTCGCCCGCAACGCGCACCTGGCGATCTTCGTCACCAAGTCGATTGCCAAGGGCGGGGCGATTTCCAGCGTGGTGCCGATGGTCAGCCACGTCGACCACACCGAGCACGACGTCGACATCCTCGTCACCGAGCAGGGCCTGGCTGACCTGCGTGGCCTGGCACCACGCGAACGTGCCCGGGTGATCATCGACAACTGTGTGCACCCGTATTACCGCGACACGCTGAACGACTACTTCACCCGCGCTTGCGAACGCGGCGGCCACACGCCGCACATCCTGCGCGAAGCCCTGGCCTGGCACGAAAACCTGGAAGAAACCGGGCGCATGCTCGCCAGCTGACCTGCACAGTAACCGGCCGGTTGTGCGCAATGCCAACCGGCCGGACAACTGATTTATTTATTCTGGCAAAAACTGTTCTACTGTACCGGTGATTTCACCACCATTTTCCGTCCTCTTGTCCCTTCTCCAAGCAGAAATGCACCATTTCAGTGCCGACCAGTACAGTTGCGCCTATTCCGAGTGCAACAGTCGCTTAAAACAGTTAACTGGCCCATCACAATGCAGGTGAACTGTATCTACTGTTATGGACGACAGAGGAGGATCATTGGCATCAGTTAAATCACTACCTAATGCCGCCACAAGCGGAAGGATGACATCATGGAACGTACCCTCAGTTCCGATCTGGTTTTCGAAAACACCGCCGAACAATCCAAGGCCTCGCTGCCACTGCGCCTGCTGGCCAACCTGATGCTGTGGCAACGCCGTATTGCCAGCCGCCACCAACTGGCTCGCCTGGACTCGCGTCTGCTGGCTGATGCCGGTATCAGCGAAGCACAACGCTACGAAGAGCTGAGCAAGCCTTTCTGGCGTTAATGCAGGGCTCGCCGGCCAAGGCCGGCACCTCGAATTCCCCAAAACCCGTCGCAGGTGACTGCTGACGGGTTTTGTCGTTTAAAGGCCCGAGATAGAGCGGCTGACACCACGACATGTACAGTTAGACATTTAAGAAATATGACCGGTACAGTTGATAAATCTTGCGACGAGGTGGTCCAAGCCTCAGGTTCCTATCGCGTGATACCCTTAGCGTACCCAGCTTGGTAATAAGTAGCGCAACAAGCTGAGCGTGCGTCTGACATAAGAACCACCAAAAAGCCTATCCAGGAGATCGACCATGTTCCATTCACGCTTGTTTGGCGCCGCGCTGCTGCTGGCCCTGGCTTCCACTGCCAACGCCACCAGCTTTGTCGTCACCACCGATACCGTCGTTCGTGGCGTCGCCGCCTCCACTGATGCCACCTCCGATGTGTCGTCCTCGTTCCGTGACGACAAGATCGTCCAGGCCGCCCGTGACGACGCCGCCAGCTTCGTTGCCAGCCACGGTGACATCCGCGGCGCGAAACTGGAGAGCGCTTTCGCCCACATTCGCCAGCAGACCCCAACCCTGCAGGCCAGCGACGCTCAACTGGCACAGGCCATCCTGGCGCTCTGAAGCACTCGCTTCCGGCCCATGCATGTAACAACGTGCAACTAAGCCGGGCCCTCTGCGCTGGTCCTCACCAGCGCATTGGGATAGCCTTTACCGCCTGATTCAGCTGCCGTTCGAGACCCATGCGTTATCTGTCATTGCTGTTGCTCGTATTCTGCTGGAGCGGTGCCGCCCAGGCGCTGGACCTGACCACCAACAACCTTGTCGTCAGTGGTTACGTCACCAGCAAAGTGACGTCGGCGCCCTTCGATCGCAAACTGCTGCTGGCCGCCCATGACGATGCCGCTGCATTTGTGGGCAGCGACGGTCAATGGCGGGGCGCTCGCCTTGAGGCTGCACTGGACCGGCTGCGCCAGGCCAACCCGGAACTTCATGCCAGCGACCTTGAACTGGCGCAGGCAATTCTCGTCCAATGATTACTTCTGTTTTCCCGGAGATGCTCCATGCGTAACCCGCTGATTGCCGCCACCCTTGGCCTTCTGCTGCTGGCCGATGTGGCCCAGGCACAAACCCTGGTGGCCACCAGCAACATCATCGTTCGCGCCTTCGGCCGCTCGATCGACTTCACCTCCGACACCACTACTTCGATTCGCGATTCCAAAGTCGTGCGCGAAGCCCGCGACGATGCCGCCAGCTATGTCGCCAGCCGTGGCGAGATCCGTGGCGCACAACTCGAAGCCGCCTTCGATACCCTGCGCCAGCGTGTTCCTGAAGCACGCCAGGCCAGTGACCAGGTCCTGGCTGAAGCCATTCTCGCTCTGTGAAGCCGGTGCGTGCCTGGCTGCTGGGTTGCCTGCTGATACTGTTCGGCAGCCCGGCATTGGCCGACCTGCAGCTGGTGCTGCAGGCCGACGACTTGAACCCGCAGCAACAGCGGGCCAGCCAGGCATTGCTGGACGAAGCCCTGCAGGCACTGCCGCCGAGCTTCAAGACCCGCCTTGACCGACGCATCCTGGTCAGCTGGAGCAGCCGCATGCCGGCCGACGCCTACGGCCAGGCATCGCTGGTCTCCACCCTGGAGCTCAATAGCCGCCTGCTGCCGGGCCTTGCCGATGGCAGCGCCGCCACGCAGAAGACCGGCCGCCCCCACGGCACCGTACGCCAGGAGTTGTTGGCCACCGTCCTGCATGAGCTGACCCACATCTATGACCGCGCCCGCCTGTGGCAGGGTGCGCAACGTCGGCTGATCACCCAGTGCACCCGACAGCAGAACAGCCAGGGCAAAGTCGGCCTGCCCGAACAGTGCCGTGGCCAGACCGAACGCCGTTTCACCCTCAGTGACGACCCGCGCCTGCTCGACCTGGCTGGCTGGCCGCAATATGTCGGCCGTCGTGGCGAGCGCGAACAGCACAACCGCCAGGTGGCACGCAGCCCCGACAGCTATGAGCTGAGCAGCCCCAAGGAATTCATTGCGGTCAACATGGAGTACTTCCTGCTCGACCCAAGCTTTGCCTGCCGCCGCCCGGCCTTGCAGGCTTACCTGAAGGAGCATTTCGACTGGGCGCCCGAGCATCCGCCATGCCCGAGCGCATTGCCGTTCCTCAACGCCGGCAATGACTTTGCCAAATCGCCGCTGGGCGAGATCGACCCCGAGCGGGTCTATGCCGTGGATTACCTGCTGGCCGAAGCCAACCAGAACTGGGTCAGCCGCTGGGGCCACAGCATGCTGCGCCTGGTGATCTGCGCCCCAGGGCGCCCGCGCGGGCCGGACTGCCGCCTGGACCTGGACCAGCACCTGGTGCTGTCGTACCGGGCGTTCGTCAATGATGTGCAGCTGTCGAGCTGGGACGGTTTGACCGGTGCCTACCCGTCGCGGCTGTTCGTGTTGCCACTGGCCCAGGTCATCGACGAATACACCAAGACTGAACTGCGCAGCCTCGCCTCTATCCCGCTCAGGCTCAACCGTAACGAACTGGAAAGCCTGGTACGGCAAGCCGCCGAGATGCACTGGAGCTACGACGGCAACTATTACTTCCTGTCCAACAACTGCGCGGTCGAAACCCTCAAGCTATTGCGTAGCGGCACCGCCAACCCACGCCTGAACAATCTGGACAGCATCGTTCCCAATGGCTTGCTCGAAGTACTCGAAGGCCGCGGCCTGGCTGACGTCAGCGTGCTCGACGACCCGCGCGAGGCGCTACGCCTGGGTTACCGCTTCGACTCCTACCGCGACCGGTACCAGGCGATGTTCCTGGTACTGAAGCAGCAGCTGCCGATCAAGCAGGACAGCGTCGAAGCCTGGCTGGAACAATCTGCCGAACAACGCCAGCAGTGGTTTGCCCAAGCCGACCTGCGCACCAGCGCGGCGTTGCTGCTATTGGAGCAAGCCAGCCTGCGCCGCCAGCTGTTGCTGGCCCAGGACGAGGTCAAGCAGCGCTACTTGACCGGGCGGGAGCTCAATGACGCCAGCGTCGGCAAGGCTAACAACACCCTGCAGCAGATTCTCGCCAACAGCGGTTTTCTCAGCCGCCCGGCGGAACTGCTGGGCAGCAGTGGCTACGGTTTGCCCCAGGCCAGTGAGCGGGAAAAGCTGCTGAGTGAAACCAGCCAGCGGCAAAAACAGCTGCAAACCCTCAGCGCCGAACTCGACAAGGAGGTGCGCGCCTTGCTCGGCCCGACACGCGCGGCTGAAATCAAAGCGGTCGAGGCCAACATCAAGCAGGTGGGCGAACATTTGCGCGCACTGCACAAGGCCGGCGGCGGTCTGCAACTGCCCTGATCACAGGGTTTCGCCATGCTCTTCAGGCAACTGTTCATCCAGGTGCAGCCAGGACAGGCGGCTGTCGATCCAGATGTGCCGGTTGGGCGGCGCCAGCTCCGGCTGGTCGAGCGTCGTCACGGTGACGTCGATGCTCTGCGGGCTCAGATCAGTGGTCAAGGCCACATGGGCACCGCAACGACTGCAAAAATATCGCACGCAACTGGCCGATGAGTCATAGCGTTGCGGCGTACCACTCAACCACTGGAAATCATCACAGTTCACCGTCAACCAGGTGATCAACAAGCCACCACTGACCCGCCGGCAAACCGAGCAATGGCAGTGGGCAACATCCGTCAACGGGCCTTGAATCCGGTAGCGCAGGGCGCCGCAATGGCAGCCGCCTTCGTACGAATCGCGCATCGCTCCCTCCTGTTACCTATTGGCTTACAGCCAACAATGCACCTCTCGTCGGCTTTGGGCCAGCGAAAGCTGGCTGAAAGCTTCCCGCCTTAGGATTGCCTCCACTACCGGCACCAGACCGGTCAGCCAGGGCCCTGTGTCTTTCATACAGCGCCCGGCCCAATTAACAACAACAATGGTGATACTGATGCTTTCCTACGCCCGCCTCCCTGCAGCCATCCCTCCGCTATTCCACGCGCCGCGCCCCGCGCGCTGATCCGCCCGAATCGTTCTTCCTTCGACGCGCTACGCCTGGAGTACTCCCATGCTGACCTTCCTCGGCTTCGCCATGGTCATCACCTTCATGTACCTGATCATGACCAAGCGCCTGTCGGCCTTGATCGCGCTGATCCTGGTACCGATTCTGTTCGCCCTGTTCGGCGGTTTTTCCGCCAAGATCGGCCCAATGATGCTCGAAGGCATCAGCAAACTGGCGCCGACCGGGGTCATGCTGATGTTCGCTATCCTGTATTTCGCCCTGATGATCGACTCCGGCCTGTTTGACCCGGCCGTACGCAAGATCCTCAAGCTGGTCAAAGGCGACCCGCTGAAAGTCTCGGTCGGCACGGCAGTGCTGGCCCTGGTAGTGTCGCTGGATGGTGACGGCGCCACCACCTACATGATCTGCGTGGCGGCCATGCTGCCGCTGTACAGCCGCCTGGGCATGAGCCCGCGGATCATGGCCGGCCTGATCATTCTCGCCGGCGGCATCATGAACATGACCCCCTGGGGTGGCCCGACCGCTCGCGCCGCCAGTGCCTTGCATGTCGACCCGTCGGATATCTTCGTACCGATGATCCCGGCCATGCTCGCCGGTGTCGTCGCCCTGCTGGCCATCGCCTACATGTATGGCAAGCGTGAGCGCGCTCGCCTGGGCGAACTGCATCTGCCGGGCGATGAGATCGATCACAGTGAAATCAGCGTCTCGCAGTTCCCGGATGCCCGCCGTCCCAAACTGCTGTGGTTCAACGGCGTCCTGACCGCCTTGCTGATGGTCTCGCTGATCATGGGCCTGTTGCCGCTGCCGGTGCTGTTCATGATCGCCTTCAGTATCGCGATGATCGTCAACTACCCGTGCCTGCAACAGCAGAAGGACCGCATCGCCGCCCATGCCGGCAGCGTCCTGGCGGTGACCGGCCTGATTTTCGCCGCCGGTATCTTCACCGGTATCCTCTCCGGTACCGGCATGGTCGACGCCATGTCCAAAAGCCTGCTGGCGGTCATCCCGGATGCGCTGGGCCCGTATCTGGCGGTGATCACGGCGATCGTGAGCATGCCGTTCACCTTCTTCATGTCCAACGACGCCTTCTACTACGGGGTATTGCCGGTGCTGTCGGAAGCGGCCAGCCATTACGGCATCTCGCCTGTTGAGATGGCCCGCGCGTCGATCGTCGGCCAACCCGTGCATCTGCTCAGCCCGCTGGTACCCTCTACCTACCTGTTGGTGGCCCTGGCCGGCATTGAGTTCGGCGATCATCAGCGCTTCACCCTGAAGTGGGCAGTGCTGGTCTGCCTGTGCATAATGCTCGCCGCGCTGCTCATGGGAATTTTCCCCCTGTTCAGTAGCCTATAAGACAACAGAATCACCTAACCGTAGCCGCGCCCCATTGCCTGGGGCGTTCTGCTTACATCGTTCGAAGGAATACACATGGAATGGCTGACCAGCCCAGAAATCTGGGTTGCCTTTTTTACTCTGACGGCGCTTGAGATCGTTCTCGGTATCGACAACATCATCATGATCTCGATCCTGGTCAGCCGCATGCCCAAGCACATGCAGCAGCGCACTCGGATCTTCGGCCTGGCACTGGCCATGGTCACCCGGATCCTCCTGCTGCTGTCGATCACCTGGGTAATGCGCCTGACCGCCGATCTGTTCGTAGTATTCGACCAGGGCATTTCCGGGCGCGACCTGATCCTGTTCTTCGGCGGCCTGTTCCTCTTGTGGAAAAGCTCTCAGGAGATCTACCACGGCCTGGAAGGTGAAGACGAAACCAGCGACGAGCCAAGCGGCGCCGGCGGCAAGTTCTTCTACACCATCATCCAGATCGCGATCATCGACATCGTCTTCTCCCTGGACTCGGTGATCACTGCCGTGGGCATGGTTTCCCACGTACCGGTGATGATCGCGGCGATTATCGTCGCCGTGCTGGTGATGATGCTCTGTGCCGGCGCCATCAGTAACTTCATCGACAAGCACCCGTCGCTGAAGATGCTCGCCCTGTCGTTCCTGATCGTGGTCGGTACCGTGCTGATCGCCGAATCCTTCGACGTGCACGTACCGAAAGGCTATGTCTACTTCGCCATGGCGTTCTCGCTGGCAGTCGAAGCGATCAACATCAAGATGCGCACGGCCATGGCCAAGAAAAAGCAACAGAGCGATCCGGTGAAACTTCGCAAGGACATCCCGGGTCAGTAATCCCGGTGCTGTTGAAAAGGGCCCTGCGGGGCCCTTTTTTCATCCAGCTTCATGACAGTGCTGTTTCAAAGCCTGCCGTGGCTATGCGATGCTGGCGCCACGGCCATTGGCCGACTACAGCTTAAGTGGGCACTGGGAAAAACCGCCTGGTAGCAGGACAGGCTCACGGCATCATCCATTTGCCCCACTGGGGCGCATAACAGGGGGCCTTTTCAATGCTGACCCTGCTCAATCTGCTTTCCGCCGTGGCGTTGCTGATCTGGGGCACGCACATCGTGCGTACCGGCATCCTGCGGGTGTATGGCTCGAACCTGCGTCGGGTGCTGAGCCAGAACATGTCCAAGCGGCCGTTGGCCTTTGTCGCCGGTATCCTGGTGACGGCGATGGTGCAAAGCAGCAACGCCACGGCGATGCTGGTGACCTCGTTCGTCGGCCAGAGCCTGATGGGGCTGACCCCGGCGCTGGCGATCATGCTCGGTGCCGACGTCGGTACCGCGCTGATGGCGCGGGTGCTGACATTTGACTTGTCGTGGCTGTCGCCGCTGCTGATCTTTCTCGGGGTGATCTTCTTTCTTTCCCGCAAGCAGACTCGCGCCGGACAAATGGGCCGCGTCGCTATCGGTCTGGGCCTGATCATCCTCGCCCTGCAGCTGATCGTCGAAGCGGCGGCGCCGATCACCCATGCCCAGGGGGTGAAAGTGCTGTTCGCCTCGCTGACCGGCGATATCCTCCTCGATGCCCTGGTCGGCGCCCTGTTTGCACTGATCTCCTACTCGAGCCTGGCCGCCGTGCTGCTCACCGCAACCCTGGCCGGTGCCGAGTTGATCAGCCTGCCGGTGGCCATCGGCCTGGTGATCGGCGCCAACATCGGCAGTGGCCTGCTGGCCTTTCTCAGCACGAGCATGCAGAACGCCGCAGGCCGTCAGGTGGCGCTGGGCAGTTTGCTGTACAAGCTGATCGGCCTGGTGCTGATCATTCCCGTGCTCAATCCGCTGGTGGCGTGGATGGACAGCCTGAGTTTCAGCCCCCAGGAACTGGTCATCGGCTTTCACCTGCTCTACAACACCTTGCGCTGCCTGATCCTGTTGCCGACGGTGACGCCCATGGGCCGCCTGTGCAGCTGGTTACTGCCTGAGCGCGAAGAAGCCAATGGCCGTGCCCGCCCACGGCACCTGGACGCTACCGCGCTGACTACGCCAAGCCTGGCCCTGGCCAACGCGGTACGCGAAACCCTGCGCATGGGCGATCTGGTCGACAGCATGCTCGATGCCATGCTCAATGTGCTGCGCGGCACCCAGACCGCCATGACCCAGCAGATGCGCGGCCTGGGCGAAGACGTCGAGGCCCTGTACAACGCCATCAAGCTGTACCTGGCGCAAATGCCCCGCGAAGACCTCAGCGAGCAGGACAGCCGGCGCTGGGCCGAGATCATTGAGCTGGCGATCAACCTCAAGCTTGCCAGCGACCTGATCGAGCGCATGCTGCGCAAGGTTCAACAGCAGAAGACCTCTCAGCGCCGGGAGTTTTCCGACGTCGGCCTGGAAGAGCTCACCGGTTTGCACAGCCAGTTGCTGGCCAATTTGCGCCTGGGCCTGTCGGTGTTTCTCAGCGCCGATCCGGAAAGCGCCCGCCAGCTGCTGCGGGAAAAACGCCGCTTCCGCGCCCAGGAACGACGCCTGGCCCACGCCCATGTCAGCCGACTGCAACGTAAAGTGGTGCAAAGTATCGAGACCAGCTCATTGCACCTGGAACTGATCGCCGACATGAAACGATTGAACTCCTTGTTCTGCAGCAGTGCCTATGTGGTATTGGGCGGCGCCGATACCGGCGGCCTGCTGCTCGACAGCGTGCCTGACGACGCTCACTCACCCTGACCGCTTCACCTCAAGAACTCCCGCAAGGAAGCTCGCCATGCGTTGCCTGATGTTCATTTGCCTGTTGCTGGGCTGCGCGCCCGGCTTCGCCATCGACCGCTCCCAGGTCGAAGGCTACCTGCTGCCCAATGGTCTGCAGGTGGTGCTCAAGTCGGGTTATGAACGCAGCCATGTGTCGATTCGCCTGGTGGTGGGTGTTGGCTTCGATGACTTCCCCTGCGAGCGCCAGGAGCTGCCGCACTTGCTTGAACACCTGCTGTTCAGCGGCATCGACGACAGCGGCGAGGGCGGCCTGGAAGAACGCATGCAGGCACTGGGCGGGGAGTGGAATGCCTATACCAGCAGTGCCGACACCACCTTCGTCATCGAAGCGCCGGCGCGCAACCAGCGCAAGGTACTCGACCTGCTGCTGGCGGTGATCAACGACACCCGGATCGATGAAAAAGCCCTGGAGCTGTCCAAGCGCATCGTCGAACGTGAAGACGGTGGCCATTACTCGCACCTGCAGCGCTGGCTCGACCGCCAGGACCTCGGCCATCGCGCCAGCGACCAACTGGCAGTGGAGCTGGGGCTCAAGTGCGCCGAACGTTCGTCGATCGAGGACATGACCCTGGAAGAGGTCAATGACCTGCGCGAGCACTGGTACGCGGCCAACAACATGACCCTGATCGTTGTCGGCGGCCTCGACCGCCTGCTGCCAGCCTATCTGGAGCGCACCTATGGCGAGCTGCCAGCGGTCGAGCCGGGTGAGCGCCGGGTGCTCGACGGTGTCACGCACAAAGCCGAAGCCCGCCGTGAGTTGACCCGTGGCTGGCTGGGCGACAGTGCGCGCCTGCACTGGCTATTCCTCGAACCGGTACTGGACAACGACCACGGCCAGACCTGGGACCTGCTGCAGCGCTACCTGGACTGGGCGTTGTACGACGAACTGCGGCTCAAGCACGGGTTTTCCTACGGCCCGTTCAGCCAGCGCGAGAGCTTCGGTGACACCGGGCTGATGGTGCTCAATGCCGATCTGGACCGCGCCGATGTCGATGCCGCCGAGCAGGCCCTGGCCGCCATGCTCGAGCGCCTGCGCAAGGATGGCCTGGACCCGGCAACGTTCCAGCGCATCAAACAGGCCGCCATCGACCGCGAAGCCTGGACCACCCAGGGCAACAGCGTCCTGGCCGATTATTACTGGGGGGCGCTGAACGATTACGCCGACGGGCGCTTTGCCGATCCGGTGCGGGCGTTGCGCAGAATCAGCCTGGAAGATGCCAACCGGGCCCTGCAACAGTTACTGGCCGAGCCTGGCTATGTGCGGATCGAGAAGCCGCTGCTCAGTTTTGACGAGCTGTATGGGTGGGTGGCGCTGGCGGTGGGGGTGTTGTTGGCCGGGGTGTTGATCTGGGGGCGGCGGCGTTCCCGCTGAAATCATCGCGGGGCAAGCCCGCTCCTACAGAGTATCCTGTGAAGGTTTTTACCTGACCTTGCGAACACCTTCATGCCTCTTTACCTCCAGCGCCTGATCGAGCTGATCAAGCGCTATCCCGGAGTCATCGCCCTCGGTGGTTTCATTTCCGGTGTCGGCAGCTTCATTCTGGTCGATCGCCAGGAGAGCCTGGCCAGCTGGATCGCCATCGTCATGCTCATCAGCTGGATCTGGCTGATGATGGAGAACACCTTCACCAAGGTCTTCACCAAGGTCTTCAAGCGCGAAATCCCCCAGCCGCTGCTGCGCTACGCGACGCAGATGATCCACCAGGAAAGCCTGTTCTTCGTCCTGCCGTTCTTCTTCGTGACCACCACCTGGAACAGTGGCCAGCTGGTGTTTACCGGCATACTCGCCGCAGCCGGACTGATATCGATCATCGACCCGCTGTACTACAAGTGGCTGGCCCCGCGGCGCTGGCTGTACCTGGCGCTGCATACCCTGACCTTGTTTGCCGCGCTGCTGACCGCGCTGCCAATCATCCTGCACCTGACCACCTCGCAGAGCTTCAAGCTGGCCCTGGGCATCGCCATGCTGCTGTCGTTCCCGAGCCTGGCCAGCAGCTTCCCGATCAGCCACTGGCGCCGTGGGATCATGCTGGTGGTGATGACCCTGGCCGTTGGTGCCGGCGGCTGGATGCTGCGCTCCTGGGTGCCACCAGCGACCCTGTGGATGACCGAAGTGGCAGTCAGCACCCAGGTCGAGAACCGCACGCCTGGCAAAAGCCTGGAGCAGATCAAAGCCAGTGAAATACGCAGTGGTCTCTACGCCTTTACCGCGATCAAGGCCCCTCGCGGGCTGAACGAGCGGATCTACCATGTCTGGCAATTCGAGGGCAAAGAGGTCGACCGTATCGCCCTGGACATTCATGGCGGGCGCAAGGAAGGCTACCGGGCCTGGACCCACAAGCAGAACTTCCCCGGCAACCCGGTCGGGCGCTGGCAGGTGCGGGTGCTGACCGAAGACGGCCAGGTCATCGGCGTGCTGCGCTTTCGCGTGGTTGACGATGGTCAAGCGCTTGCGGCCGAGTAACGCTATGCTCTGAGGCTGCGAACCGTTGGTCGGACTGCATGGAGCCTATGACTACACACGCCAGCGCCACCCTGGATACTGCAAGCAGCCCGCCACGGCTGCGGATCACCGGTGACTGGACCCTGGCCAACTACGCCAGCCTCAAGCGCAGCAGCGACAGCCTGGCCGGCCAGTATGACCCCTCTACCGAGGTCGATCTCGACCAGCTTGGCAAGCTCGACACCGCCGGTGCGGCTTTGCTGGTCGAGCTGCTCGGTGCCGAGCGCCTGGCGCGGCTGACCGAAACCGCCACACACTTGCCCGCTGCCAGCCAGGCGCTGCTCAAGACTGTGTATTGCTCGGTGCAGGACTTCTGCATCCCGCAAAAGCAGCCGGAACGCTCGGTGCTGATTCAACTGCTCAGCCGTATCGGCCGCGCGGTCGACATCCTGTGGCAAGACACCCTGCAGATCCTCGGCTTCATCGGCCTGATCCTGCAAACCCTGTTCCTGCGTCTGTTCCAGCCCAAGCGCTGGCGGGTTACCTCGGTGGTTGCGCATATCGAACAGACCGGCCTGGACGCCGCGCCCATCGTCGCCTTGCTGACCTTCCTGGTCGGTGCGGTGGTGGCCTTTCTCGGCGCCACGGTGCTGGCCAGCTTTGGTGCCAGCATTTTTACCGTCGACCTGGTGGCGTTCTCGTTCCTGCGTGAATTCGGCGTGCTGCTGACCGCAATCCTGATGGCTGGGCGTACTGCCAGCGCCTTCACCGCGCAAATCGGTTCGATGAAGGCTAATGAGGAGATCGACGCCATCCGCACCCTGGGTCTCGATCCGGTGGAGTTGCTGGTAGTGCCGCGGGTGCTGGCGTTGCTGATCGCGCTACCGTTGCTGACTTTTGTCGCCATGCTCTGCGGCATTATCGGCGGGGCGGTGGTCTGTGCGCTGTCGCTGGGTATCTCGCCGGCGATGTTCCTGTCGCTGCTGCAAAGCGATATCGGTGTGCAGCACTTCCTGGTCGGGCTGGTGAAAGCACCGTTCTTCGCCTTCCTGATCGCTGCCATCGGCTGCCTGGAAGGCTTCAAGGTCAGCGGCAGCGCCGAATCGGTCGGCGCCCACACCACCTCCAGCGTGGTGCAATCGATCTTCGTGGTGATCGTTCTGGATGCCGTGGCGGCACTGTTTTTCATGGAGATGGGCTGGTGAAAGAGGCCAACGGCAACGCTCGCGGGACGGTGATCGAAGCCCGGGGCATCTGCAACCGCTTCGGCACCCAGAGCGTGCACGAGCAACTCGACCTGGACCTGTACCGCGGCGAAATCCTCGCGGTGGTCGGCGGCTCGGGCAGCGGCAAGTCGGTGTTGCTGCGCAGTATCGTCGGCCTGCGCCGGCCCAACGAAGGCCAGGTGCGGGTGTTCGGCCAGGACCTGAGCAGCGCCAGCGACGAGCAGCGTTCACTGGTCGAGCGGCGATTCGGCGTGCTGTTCCAGAAGGGCGCGTTGTTCTCGTCACTGACCGTCACCGAAAACGTCGCCTTGCCGCTGATCGAGCACGCGGGCCTGAGCCGCGCAGATGCCGAGCACCTGGCCGGGGTCAAGCTGGCCCTGGCCGGGTTGCCGATTTCCGCGGCAGACAAATATCCGTCGTCGCTGTCAGGCGGGATGATCAAGCGCGCGGCGCTGGCCCGGGCGCTGGCCCTGGACCCGGACATCCTGTTTCTCGACGAACCCACCGCCGGCCTCGATCCGATTGGCGCGGCGGCCTTCGACCAGCTCATCCTGACCCTGCGCGACGCCCTGGGCCTGAGCGTGTTCCTGATCACCCACGACCTGGACACCCTCTACACCATCACTGATCGCGTCGCCGTGCTGTCGCAGAAAAAGGTGCTGGTTGCCGGGCCCATTGCCCAGGTCGAAGACACCGACGACGCCTGGATTCACGACTACTTTCATGGCCCGCGTGGCCGCGCGGCGTACCAGGCCGCTACAGCGCCCAAGGAGCTCTGAGATGGAAACCCGTGCACATCATGTTTTGATCGGCCTGGTCACCGTACTGGTGGTGGCCGGCGCCATGCTGTTCGGCCTGTGGTTGACCAAGTCCAGCGTCGACAGCACCTTCAAGGACTACGAAGTGGTGTTCAACGAAGCCGTCTCCGGTTTGTCCCGGGGCAGCTCGGTGCAGTACAGCGGCATCAAGGTCGGTGACGTGACCAGCCTGCGCCTGGACCCCAGTGATCCGCGCCGGGTACTGGCCCAGGTGCGTCTGAGCGCCGATACCCCCATCAAGGAGGACACTCAGGCCAAACTGACCCTCACCGGCATCACCGGCACCTCGTTCATCCAGCTCAGCGGTGGTACGCCACAAAGCCCCGAGCTCAAGGGCAAGGATGGCAAACTGCCCGTGATCATCGCCTCGCCGTCGCCGATTGCCCGCTTGCTGGATGACGGCAGCGACCTGATGACCAACATCAACGCCCTGGTGCACAACGCCAACGCGTTGTTCTCCCAGGACAACGTCGCCCGCCTGAGCAACACCCTGAACAACCTCGAGCAGACCACCGGAGCTTTCAACGACCAGCGTGGCGACATCCGCGAGGCTATCCAGCAACTGGCCCAGGTCGGCAAGCAGGCCGGGGCCATGCTCGAGCAGACCAGCGAACTGATGCGCAACGCCAACGGCCTGCTCAGCAACCAAGGCAAGCAGATGTTCGGCAGCGCAGAGCAAGCCATGCAGTCGCTGGCGCAAAGCACCGCGACCATCAACAGCCTGCTCAATGACAACCGCGAAGCCATCGACGGCGGCGCCCAGGGTTTCAATCAACTGGCGCCGGCAATCCGCGAGCTGCGCGATACCCTGACCTCGCTCAAAGGTATCTCCCAGCGCCTGGAAGCCAACCCCAGCGGCTACCTGCTGGGCCGTGACAAAAACAAGGAGTTCGAGCCATGAGCCATACCTGCCGCTACCTCGTCCTGGCCACTGCGCTGAGCCTGAGCAGCGCCTGCTCGATCCTGCCCCAGGCCGAACCTGCCGACATCTACCGCCTACCTTCGGCGCAAAGCACCCGGACTGTGCCGCACAGCACGTTGTGGTCGCTGCGGGTGAACAAGCCGATCGCCAGCGATGTCCTGAACAGCCCGCGTATCGCCGTGGTGCCGCAAGGCGACCTGATCAGCAGCTACAAGGGTGCACGCTGGAGCGACCCGGCGCCGACGTTGCTGCGCAATCGCATGCTCGATGCCTTCCAGCGTGACGGCCGGGTGCAGCGCCTCAGCGCCGACGACAGCAACCTGCAAAGCGATTATGAAATTGCCGGTGAACTGCAGGCCTTCCAGAGCGAGTACAGCGCCGATGGCCTGGCGGTGGTGATCCGCTACGACGCGCGCCTGGTGCAGGGCCGCAGCCAGCGCATCCTCGCCAGCCGGCGCTTTGAGGTGCGCCAGCCGGTGAGCGACAAGCAGGTTTCAGCGGTGGTCAGCAGCTTTGGCACGGCCAGCGACCAGTTGATGAAGCAACTGGTCGACTGGACGGTAGTCCAGGCCGGTCAGCTTCAGGCGAAGAACCAGTAGCAGACGAAGATCGCCGCGACCACTCCGGCCAGCTCCGCCAGCAACGCACAGCCTACTGCATGGCGGGCGCGCTGGATGCCGACGGCGCCGAAGTACACTGCCAGCACGTAGAAGGTGGTTTCGGTGCTGCCCTGGATGGTGGCTGCCACCAGGGCCGGGAAGCTATCCACGCCGTGAGTCTGCATGGTTTCGATCAGCATCGCCCGTGCCGCACTGCCGGAAAACGGTTTGACCAGGGCTGTGGGCAGGCCTTCGACAAAGCGGGTATCCCAGCCCAGCCACTCGACCGCATGACGGATGCCATCCAGAGCCAGCTCCAGAGCCCCTGAGGCGCGCAGCACGCCGACGGCGCAGAGCATGGCAACCAGATAGGGCAACAGGCTCTTGGCGACGTCAAAGCCCTCCTTGGCGCCTTCCACGAAGGTTTCATAGACCTTCACCCGCTTCAGCGCACCGATCACCAAAAACAGGATGATCAGGCCGAACAACGTCAGGTTGCCGAGAATCGATGACAGGCTCGCCAGCGCCGTGGCCGACAGGGTGCCGAGAAAGGCCATGAATCCGCCCAGCAGCAGGGCGCCCGGGATCAGGTAAGCCAGCACCACCGGGTCCCATAGCCGAAGTCGCTGCATCACCGCCACCGACAACAGGCCGACCAGGGTCGAGGCGCTGGTGGCGAGCAGGATCGGCAGGAACACCAGGGTCGGGTCCATTGCCCCTTGCTGGGCGCGGTACATGAAGATGGTCACCGGCAGCAGGGTCAGCGAGGAAGCATTGAGCACCAGGAAGAGGATCTGCGCGTTGCTGGCGGTCGTGGAGCTGGGGTTGAGTTCCTGCAGTGCGCGCATGGCCTTGAGGCCGATGGGCGTAGCGGCGTTGTCCAGGCCCAGGCCGTTGGCGGCGAAGTTGAGGGTAATCAGGCCCAGGGCCGGATGGCCGGGCGGGACTTCCGGCATCAGCCGGGCGAACAACGGGCCGAGGACCTTGGCCAGCCACTCGACCACGCCGGCCTTTTCGGCAATCTTCAAAAAGCCCAGCCACAGGGTCAGGGTGCCGAACAGCAGGACCATGACCTCGACCGAGAGCTTGGCCATGGCAAAGATGCTTTCGACCATTGCCGCGAAGATCCCGGCGTTACCGCCCACCAACCATTGTGTCAGCGCCGAGACGGCGGCGACCAAGAAAAAACCAAGCCAAAGGCCGTTGAGCATCCGTTGTTCCCCCCAAAGATGGCGCAAATGATAGCGGGCCGGGTTGGCTTCGCGCCATAAACGTCGACTCAGGCACCGTCTCCATCGCGGGTCAAGCCCGCTCCCACACTGCAGGGGCGGGCTTGACCCGCGATAGGGCCAACAAAAAAGCCCCGACCAGGTCGGGGCTTTTCGTGCAGCCGGTTAGCGCTTACTTGCTGGCAGGCTTGCCAGCCGGTACGGCTTCCTTGCTGCGCCAGTGCGGCAGCGAGTTCCAGTAGCGCTGGCCCTTGGCATCGTCGTACATGCCTTCCCAACGAGCGATAACCAGTACCGCCAGGGCGTTGCCGATCACGTTCAGGGCAGTACGGGCCATGTCCATGATGCGGTCGACACCGGCGATGAAGGCCAGGCCTTCCAGCGGGATACCAACGCTGCCCAGGGTGGCCAGCAGGACCACGAAGGACACGCCCGGTACACCGGCGATGCCTTTGGAAGTGACCATCAGGGTCAGCACCAGCAGCAACTGCTGGCTCAACGACAGGTCGATGCCGTACAGCTGGGCGATGAAGATCGCCGCGATGCTCTGGTACAGGGTCGAACCGTCAAGGTTGAACGAGTAGCCGGTCGGCACCACGAAGCTGCAGATGGCTTTCGGCGCACCGTAGGCTTCCATCTTCTCGATCACGCGCGGCAGCACGGTCTCGGAGCTGGCGGTGGAGTAAGCCAGGACCAGTTCGTCCTTGAAGATGCGCATCAGCTTGATCACCGAGAAGCCGAACAGGCGGGCGATCAGGCCAAGGACCATGAAGGCGAAGAAAGCGATGGCGAAGTACACCAGCAGCACCAGCTTGGCCAGCGGCAGCAGCGAGGCGAAGCCGAAGTTGGCGACGGTCACCGCGATCAGCGCGAACACACCGATTGGCGCGTAGTTCATGATCATGTGAGTGACCTTGAACATGGCTTCGGAGACGCCCTGGAAGGTTTTCACCAGCGGGTCGCGGATGTCTGCCTGCAGGCTCGACAGGCCCAGGCCGAACAGCACCGAGAAGAAGATGATCGGCAGCATCTCACCACGCATCAGCGCTGCGAAGATGTTCGACGGGATCAGGTTGAGGATGGTCTCGATGAACGCATGCTCATGCTGAACCTCGGCCGCCGTGGCCTGGTACTTGGAGATGTCGACGGTACCCAGGGTACTCATGTCGATGCCGGCACCCGGGTGGAACAGGTTGGCCAGCACCAGGCCGACGACGATGGCGATGGTGGTCACCACCTCGAAGTAGATGATGGTCTTGAGGCCGATACTGCCGAGTTTTTTCGCATCGCCAACCCCGGCGATACCCACGATCAGCGACGAAATCACGATCGGGATGACGATCATCTTGATCAGGCGAATGAAGATGTCACCTGCAGGCTGCAGGACGTTGCTGATCCACCATGCCTTTTCTGCACTGAAATGGTTCAGTAAAGCGCCGATTGCAATCCCCAGTACCAGACCGATGAGGATCTGCCAGGCGAGGCTTAGCTTTGCCTTCTTCATGTCGTTACCTTTCTTCAAGTGGAAACGGCCACCAGGCTGATAACCGCGATCCAGAGCTGTTGCCAGCGATCCGTATCGTTTTTGTTATCTGCCGATGACATCGTAAAAGGTCACCGCAAGCGAGCGTAGGAACGCTCAGGCCAGCGAAAAAAGGCGCAACTATTCCGACGTGGGGGGGCTCCGTCTAATGCCGTAAACGACTACCCTATGCCGAATCGGCATGAGGTTTATCGGCCAAATCGTACGTCACAATGGGTTATTCGCCTACCGTTCGGAATTCCGACGATGGCCAAAGCGCCATAATCCGGCAGATATAGAGGTATCCACCTGCAAGGCAAAGGCCTTTGTTCGACAATCCGAATGGGTGAAATTGCTTCGACTTTGGTAGGGCGGCGGGGTGAAAAAATATCGATGTACGGTCGGGCAAAAATATGCGTCGACAGCTTCGGTAGGAAAAACGAATTTGCTGCGAGGAAAAGGCGATTGCCTCAAAGAGCGCTACGGAAGCCCGGTCGGGCACCTCTGCCTGAAGGCAGTTACCCGACCCGGAACTTCCGCTACCGCTGCACCTGACCCGGCCCTCATCGGAGGTACTCCCTGTACCCCTAGGCCCCTCCGATCCTGAAACAATCAGAGCAGCCCGGCCCCCTGGTCATGCGCCTGCCTTCCTCGGGTGGCGCAGCATAGAAGCCTGAAATGGAAAAAGGTTCAGCTTCTATATATGTACTGATGTGTGAGCAACACCTCAGTACCAGTTCGGATCCCGCTTGAGTTGCTCCTTGAGCAGGGCCTGCATGCCTTCGTCCGGCTTGCCCAGCCATCGGTAGTCGGCGTGGCGTGTGGGCGACTTGTCGGACGGCAACCCTTCGGGTACTTCAACCAGCATCCCGTAGGCTTCGTCCTTGTCCCAACTGAAGGCAACGATCAGGCGCTTGTTCAGGCATTTCTGCTCGGACTCGCACAACGGTCCGACCAGATACTTGTCGCCATCTTCCTCAACCGCCGACATCTGTTGCTCGGAGGTACCGCTCAGGTTGAGGACCCATTCGGGCAAGCGCTCTTCGTTTTTGACCACGTCCTGCCAGGTTTCCCGGTATTCAGGGTCCGAGCCAAGAACCTGATTGGCCCGGACCTGGCCGTCATTGGCCGCCATTGCCACTGCGCTGCCGCCCATGATCAGGGCGGCAACCAGGGCTCTGCCTAGCGTTGTGCTCATACTCAGCCCCTACCGCGGCGACCAAAGAAGAAGGACACCACGAATAGCACCAGGAAGATAATGAACAGAATCTTCGCGATACCGGTAGCGGCGCCGGCGATACCACCGAAGCCCAGCACGGCAGCGACAATGGCGATAATCAGGAAGGTGATGGCCCAACTCAACATGGTGATTCTCCTTACCGTTTTTAGAAGAGGTCCTTGGGTGTTCGCTTAAAACACCCAGCGATCACGGGGTGCAGCGTTATCAACAACGGCTGGAGTGGTCACTGGCGTAGACAGTGCGACCCGGGCCTGCAGCGGTGCAATGGAGCGTTGCGCCTGAACCTGCGCCACCAGCGCTGCCTGGGCAGCCAGCTGCTCGGCACTGTGCGCGGTTTCCCAGCTGTTATAGAGCTGACCGGCAATCAGGGTCAGCAACAGCGCCAGGCTGAAAAACAGGCCTTGGCGCAGCTGAAGCGAAGAAACCTGCACTAGGGTGGCGGGGTAGCGGTTCATGCCGTGCTCCTCCTGCTGCGTTTACTGTTGACTTGATGTAGTCATTGCAGCCTGCATGCCAGCCTTTAAAACAATTTTTTATCGTTAAAATTCAATATGTTATCCATATATTTGGATCCCGCCCGAAACGTATCCTGCACGATCGGGCGCAGGCGCTCGTGCGTTTTGCATGATCAGCCCGGGACCTTGCTCGCCACCTTGAGCATGTCGGCATCGACCCCGCGAACGCCGCGAATCTGCCGGGCGACCTCGACGGCAATGGTCTTCTGCTCGCTGCTGACCACCTCGCCAGACAAGCGCACCACGCCATCCTGGGTCGCCACCTTGATGTTCGGGCCATCGAGGTTGCGGCTGTACATGAAACTGGTCTGCACCTTGTCGTTGATCCAGGCGTCGCTGAGCTGCGGATCGGCAACCAGCTCCTGGCGCTCTTCGCGCAACCTGGCCATATCCGCGGCACCCAGGCTGATCAGGTTGTTGACCAGGTAAACGCCCTCGGTGGAGCTTGCCAGTACGCCCGCCAGCTCCTTGGCTTCGGCGCTGCTGACTTGGCCGCGCAGGGTGACCACACCTTCACGGCTGTCTACTTCTATAGGGGCTGCCTGGGTATGAGTGCTCCACAGCAGGCGCGCGCGAATAATGGAGGCGAGGGTCGCGTCCTCCAGGCGCTGGGCATAGGCGCGCAGCTCCAGCGGTTGTTCGACCAGTTCGGCATTTAGCTGCAGGTCGTTCTGCACCGTCTCGATGCCGCGGGTCGCCAGGGCAATACGTTCGGCCAGCTGACGCTCGACCTCGTTTTCCACCTCACCCTGCAAATGCGCCGTGCTGCCCTGGACCTTGACCTCGATCTTGAACGGGTTGAGCAAGCGGTTGAGCGCCAATGCAGTTTGCAAGGCGCCTTCCTGGCGGGCCTGCTGCACGCTGGAAGAAGGCGATTCGGCGGCGCTGCTGGCCATCGGCAGCAGCAGGAACAGGGCAGTAGCGACTGCCAACGGATAGGGCGCGGACATGACAAAGCCTCCGATGGGTCAGAGTCTTTTGTCTTCGCAGAGCCCGTGCCAGTTCCTTGCGGGTAAACAACCGCTGACTTTTCAGTGGGTTAGATAAGTGCTGGGCGAACGGCTACCATGCAGACAGCGGAATGAATCAGAATGAACCATGCAACTTGCCCGATTTTTCCGACACTAACCTAGATCATTCTCAAAGGAGCGTAGGAAATGGAGCCAGCCCAGGAACATCAAGGCCGTATTCTGCTGGTCGACGATGAGTCCGCCATCCTGCGAACCTTCCGCTACTGTCTCGAAGATGAAGGCTACAGTGTGGCCACCGCCAACAGTGCGGCGCAGGCCGAAACCCTGCTGCAACGACAAGTCTTCGACCTGTGTTTCCTCGACCTGCGCCTGGGCGAGGACAACGGTCTGGATGTACTGGCGCAGATGCGTATCCAGGCGCCGTGGATGCGCGTGGTGATCGTCACTGCGCATTCGGCGGTCGACACCGCAGTTGATGCAATCCAGGCCGGTGCCGCCGATTACCTGGTGAAGCCGTGCAGCCCGGACCAGTTGCGCCTGGCCACTGCCAAGCAACTGGAAGTCCGTCAGCTGTCGGCACGCCTGGAAGCACTGGAAGGCGAAGTCCGCAAACCCAAGGACGGCCTCGACTCGCACAGCCCGGCGATGATGGTAGTGCTGGAAACTGCCCGCCAGGTCGCCACCACCGACGCCAACATCCTCATTCTCGGTGAGTCCGGTACCGGTAAAGGTGAACTGGCCCGCGCCATTCACGGCTGGAGCAAGCGTGCGCGCAAAGCCTGCGTGACCATCAACTGCCCGTCGCTGACCGCCGAGCTGATGGAAAGCGAGCTGTTCGGCCACAGCCGCGGTGCCTTTACCGGTGCCAGCGAAAGTACCCTGGGCCGGGTTAACCAGGCTGACGGCGGTACGTTGTTCCTCGACGAGATCGGCGATTTCCCGCTGACCCTGCAACCCAAGCTGCTGCGCTTTATCCAGGACAAGGAATACGAGCGGGTCGGCGACCCGGTGACCCGCCGTGCCGATGTGCGGATTCTGGCCGCGACCAACCTCAACCTTGAGGACATGGTCCGCGAAGGACGCTTCCGGGAAGACCTGCTGTACCGTCTGAATGTCATCACCCTGCACCTGCCGCCATTGCGCGAGCGCAGCGAAGACATTCTCACCCTGGCCGATCGTTTCCTCGCCCGCTTCGTCAAGGAATACTCGCGACCGGCACGCGCATTCAGCGACGAAGCGCGCGCCGCGCTGCTCAATTACCGCTGGCCAGGCAATATCCGCGAGCTGCGCAACGTGGTCGAACGGGCGAGCATCATCTGTGCCCAGGAGCGCGTCGAGATCAGCCACCTGGGCATGGCCGAACAACCGGCCAGCAATGCCCCGCGCATTGGCGCGGCGCTGAGCCTGGATGAACTGGAACGCGCCCATATCGGTGCGGTACTGGCCACCAGTGAAACCCTCGACCAGGCCGCCAAGACCCTCGGTATTGATGCCTCGACCCTGTACCGCAAACGCAAGCAGTACAACCTGTGAAACTGGCGATGAAGCTGCGCACGCGGCTTTTCCTCAGCATTTCAGCGCTGATCACTGTCGCGCTGTTCGGCTTGCTGCTGGGCCTGGTCAGCGTGCTGCAGATGGCCAACGCGCAACAGGCGCTGGTGCGGGAAAACTCGGTGACCCTCGACCTGGGCCTGAAGCTACGGCAGAACCTGGGCGAGCAACTGACCCTGCTGCTGGATGACTCCCAGGACAAACCAGCCCTCGAAGGGCTGCAAAGGCAGTTCCAGCAACTGCTGGACGAAGGCATCAACCATGACGACGACAGCCCTGGCGATCAGGGCTTTGCCAAAGCCAGTATCGATTACCAGGCCTTCCTCCAGGCCTACCGTAGCAGTAGCTCGCCTTCCAAGAGTCTGGGCGCGGACCAACCGTTGGGCCACGCCTTCAACGTACTGCGTGCCGATCTGGTCGAATCGCATAAACGCGCCTTGCAGCACATCAACGAAAGCGAGCAGAAAGCCCATGACCGCGCCCTGCTGATTGGCGGCTTGCTCGGCCTGGTTGGCCTGACAGTATTGATTCTCGGTTTTGTTACAGCCCATGGCATCGCCCGCCGCGTCGGCCAGCCGATCGAAGCACTGGCCAAGGCCGCCGACCAGATCGGCCAAGGCAACTTCGAGGTGACCTTGCCGGTCGCCCACGCCCTGGAGCTGAACCAGCTGACCCGCCGCTTTGGCCTGATGGCCGAAGCCTTGCGCAAGCATCAAGCAACCAACATCGACGAAGTACTGGCCGGCCAGCAGCGTCTGCAAGCGGTGCTCGACAGCATCGACGACGGCTTGCTGATCATCGATCGCCAGGGCCATCTGGAGCACCTCAACCCGGTCGCCCAACGCCAGCTGGGCTGGGAAGATGCACGCCTGGGCACCGGGCTTGGCGATGCCCTGCAGCGCCCGGAGCTGGACGAACAACTGCGCCTGGTGCTGCGCGGCGGCACCCTGGACCGGGTGCCCGATGATCTCAGCCTGGAAATAGATGAAGAATCCCGGCTGCTTTCCTACAGCCTGACACCGGTATGCCATCCACAAGGGCAAATCCTCGGCGCGGTGATGGTGCTGCACGATGTCACCGAACAACGCGCATTCGAACGGGTACGCAGTGAATTCGTCCTGCGTGCCTCCCATGAGCTGCGCACGCCGGTGACCGGCATGCACATGGCTTTCGGCCTGTTGCGTGAGCGCCTGAGCTTTGCCCCTGATTCGCGGGAGGCGGACCTGTCCGACACCATCGGCGAAGAGATGCAGCGCCTGAACCAGCTGATCAATGACCTGCTGAACTTCTCCCGTTACCAGAGCGGCCTGCAAAAGCTCGAACTCACCCCTTGTGCCATCGACGAACTGCTGGGCCGTGCCTGCGAGCGTTTTGCTGCTGCGGCCAACGACAAGCAGATCGAGTTGCAGGTCGAACTCACTGCGCCCCTGCCGCGCATCCAGGCCGACCCCGCGCAGCTGGACCGGGTCATGGACAACCTGCTCGACAACGCCGTGCGCCATACGCCGACTGCCGGGCGCATCCGTCTGCATGCACGCCGTCACGCCGAGCGGGTGATCATCAGCATCGAAGACAACGGTGAGGGCATCGCCTACGGCCAGCAGGGCAGGATCTTCGAGCCTTTCGTCCAGGTCGGGCGCAAAAAGGGCGGTGCAGGCCTGGGCCTGGCGCTGTGCAAGGAGATCGTCCAGCTGCACGGCGGGCGCATGGGGGTGTATTCGCGGCCAGGCCAGGGCACCCAGTTCTATATGGCCTTGCCGGTCTGATTCACCTGCGGCTCAGGCTTCATCGTCGATGCGACGAGGCCCGAGACGCCGGCCGCGGGTGATCAGCTCGATGAACTGGCGGGCGTTGAGCGGATGAGCGAACAGCCAGCCCTGGCCGTAATTGACCCCTTCACTGTTCAGCAGCAAGGCTTGGTCTTCGTACTCGATACCCTCGGCAATCACCCGCAACTGCAGGGCGTGGGCCATGCGGATGATGTGCGGCGCCACCCCGCTGCTGGCCGCGTCATGGCCCAATGCATCGATAAAGGCCTTGTCGATCTTCAGGCAATCGACCGGCAGGGTTTGCAGGTAGGCCAGGCTGCAATAGCCGGTGCCGAAATCATCGATCAACACCTGATGCCCCACCGCCCGCAAGGCTTGCAGGTTATCCCGGGCCACCACTACATCAATCAGCCCGCGCTCGGTGACCTCGAAGGCAATCTGGCTGGCCGCCACATGGTGCAAAGCCAGCAACCTCGCGGCTACCCGACCGATTCTCGGCACCATGACATCGCAAGCGGCAAGATTTACCGAGATGTACAGCTGGCGATTGGCGCGCAGCAACTGGCCCAATTGCTCCAGCACTCGCTGCAGGACGAAGTCGGTAATCTGACGGATCTGCCCCGTGTTCTCCGCCAGCGGGATGAACAAGTCCGGGCTGGTCAGCGTGCCATCCGGCCGTCGCCAGCGTACCAGGGCTTCAGCCCCCACGCAGCGGCGGCTGGTGAGTTCGAAGATCGGCTGGTAGAGCACTTGCAACTCCCCCCGGCGCAAGGCGCCCTGCAGCTCCGAGCTCATCGAGCGACGCTGGCGAACCAGCTGCAGCACCAACCAGCCAATGCACCAAGCCAGCACCAGGCTGCCTGGGAACAGTAGCCAGAGAATGCCGTTCATCTTCAACGGCAAGCTGGCCCGCGGGGCGATCAGCACCAGTTGATAGTCCGGCGACTTGGTCGGCATACGGTAGATAAGCCGGTCCGACAGCTCCAGCAGGGAATCGTTGGAGGCCGGCGGCCAGTCGGTTGACGGCGGCCATACTTGCGGCGGGCCAAGTACCGGAACTGCACGTGCACCGTTGTCCAGCACCACTAGCAAGCTGCCCTCCGGCGGCAGGTCGACCACATCGGTCAGGTGCCCACGGGAAGTGGCGACGAGAAATTTGCCACGGCCAAGCATCAACGCCGCCAGGTTGTCATCGGGTTCGGTGGTGGTGTTGAGCCAGTAGCTGTAGGTAGGGCCCTGGATATCGGCAGGGCGTAACGGATTGATGGTGCGCTCGCCGATGCGGTTGGAACAGGCGATAGTGCCATCGACGTAGGCGGCTTCATAAACGAAACGGTAGCTGAAGCCGACCTGCTGCAAGGCCGCTAGCATATTGGCGTCGCAGCCCCGCAAAGGCTGGGCCTGAAGCTGATCGACGCCTTCGCGCAACTGGCCGAATATCTGTTCCAGGCGCACGAGAAAACGCTCGCCCTTGGCGTTCATCTGCTCGATTTCGCTTTGCTGTATCTGGTGCATGGCCACGCCAACGCTGGCCATGAGCAACAGGATCGCGCTGGCCGTAGCCGCGAGTATGGCCAATAACCAGGGACGATAGAGCAGGTGGCGCAGCACGGACAGGGCAGCTGACATCAATAAGCATCCAGTTGAATACCAAGAGGTATAGCAACTGCCAGCCAAGTCAGCCTGCCCGTTGGGCGGTGCCGGTTAACGACTGCTGTTGAGCACCTGCAACATCGCCGCTGTTTGTGCATCCGGCACACCATCGAAACGCTGGGGGCGGAAGCGCATCTGGAAGGCTGCCAACACGTGCTTGGTGCTGACGTCGTATTCGCCGGTCTGCTCGATGGCATAGCCAAAGCGCTTCAACTGCTGCTGATACCAGGTGATGCTCGGCGGATTGACATTGAAGTACGCCTGCTGCCGGGCCACGGCCTGTGCGTTCGGCCAGACCCCAAGCCCCGCGTCTGCCAGGCGCTTCCAGGGGAACATCGGACCCGGGTCGAGTTTGCGCAGCGGCGCGATATCGCTGTGGCCGATGATGTAGCGGGGTTTGATGTTGTTGCGCTTGACGATGTCCTTGAGCAGGACGATCAGCGCTTCGATCTGTGCCTCGGTGTACGGCTGCCAGACCCGCCCGGTTGGCGTGTCGGTAAAACCCGGATTGACGATCTCGATACCGATGGAGGTGGAATTGAGCCAGGTGCGGCCATCCCACTGGCTGTCGCCGGCATGCCAGGCACGGCGGCCCTCGTCGACCAGTTGATAGACGGTCGCCGGTGAATCGCCAATCAGGTAATGACTGCTGACTTCACCGTGGGTCAGCAAGGCCAGGGAACGCTCCAGCGACGCGTTGGTGTAATGCAGGACGACGAACTGGATCCGTTCGTCCTGGTTGGCGGAGGTGTGGCTGCGATCGATCCGCAGGCCAGTGGCGCAACCTGCCAGGGTCAGCAGCAGGAGGGCGGTGAAAAACGCTTTCATGGAGAGGGCACTGTGATGAGAGTCTGCAAAGCGTAAGCTTACCGTATCCTCAATGTTGCCACTCAGCCCTGTTCGACACGATTTCGACCAAGATGTTTCGCC
The DNA here is from genome assembly GCF_900497695.1 of Pseudomonas wadenswilerensis. Lineage (GTDB taxonomy): Bacteria > Pseudomonadota > Gammaproteobacteria > Pseudomonadales > Pseudomonadaceae > Aquipseudomonas > Aquipseudomonas wadenswilerensis. Next base: position 35,935 of record NZ_UIDD01000001.1, read on the forward strand.
CGGTACAGCGCCTCGTCCGCCCGCTTGAGCACCACCTCGCTGCGCTCACCGCTGCGAAATGCGCTGATACCGATCGACAAGGTGATGGTCACCCGCTCGCCCTTGAAGTGGAACGGGCAGGCTTCAATGGCTGCGCGCAAGGTTTCCGCCAGCTGGCAGCCAGCAGGCAGCGAGGTTTGCGGAATCAGCAAGACGAACTCCTCACCACCAAAGCGGGCGATGAAATCACGGCTGCGCAGGCGCTTGCGCAGCACGCTGGCGACAATCTTCAGCACCTTGTCGCCAGCCAGGTGGCCATAGCTGTCGTTGATACGCTTGAAATGGTCAAGATCGAGGATCGCCATTAGCAGGTGGCCACCGCTTTCTTGCCACTCCAGCACTTCCTGATCGACCCGCTCCGACCAGGCGGCGCGGTTGGGCAGGCCGGTGAGGGGGTCGATCAGGGCTTTCTGACGCTGCTCCTCAAGGTGCTCGCGATAGCCCAGGGCTTCCTGCTCCATGCTTGCCACCCGTTCGGCCAAGCCATGCAGGCGACTGGCCATCTCCTGCTCGCGCTGATCGCGCTGTTGCTGGTGCTCGTCCATGGTACCGAGCAAGCCTTCGAGGCGGTTTTCGAGGATGTTTTTGAGACTGCCCAAGTCGGCTGCGCCCTGCACACTGCTTTGCAGGCCATCGACTTGCTCACGCAGCTGGCTGTCGAGGTCACGCGCTGCCGAGGTATTGTCGGCATGGCCTTCGCTGGCTTCGTGCAGGTGGCTCTGGAATGACTCCAGGCGTTCGTTGAGTTGCTGCAGGTAGGCTTCGAATTCGTGCTGGCCACTGTCGTTGATCGCCAGCATCAGCACTGCCAGATCATCCAGCACCGGCAGCAGCTCATACCAGTTCAGGCCGTGCTCCAGGCGCTCGCGCATGGATTGCGCCTGGGCCTTGTGGCGTTCGGGCAGGGTCAGGTCGTCGAGCAAGCCAAGCAGAGTCTCTTCAATATGAGTTGCGACCGAGCTGTAAGTGGGCTCGGTGCCATCGGGCAGGGCGTACTGGGCGTCCTCATCGTCGACGGCCTCGGCTTCTGGCTGGTGAGCGGGTGGATCGTCCGGGCTATGTTCGAGTAGCGCCAATACATCCTGCTCACTGTCCAAAATGATGGACTCGACCGGCGCTGGCAGTTCGGGTTCGGGCTCTGTTGGCAGCTCTAGAACTGGCTCTGGCTCAGGCTCGGGCTCGGGCTCGGGCGCAGCCGTAAGCGGTGGCTCTTCGTTAGCTTCAGCCTCGACCGTTGCGGGCTCGAACGCCTCGGGCACAAGCGCTTGAGCAGCCGACAAGGGCTGCAACTCATCGATATCGACGGGCTCTTGCGGTGCAGTTTCCACAACAGCTTGCGGCATCGGCGCAAGCTGCTCTCTGGCCTCAGGTACAGCCACTGCTGTTCCTGCGAGCGCCGGTTGCAAGGCTTCGGCTTCTGCTTCGGCTTCGCGGTTTCCGAACAAACGCTGCAGCAAGCCGGGCCGATGCGCCTCTTCAGGCCGCTCCAGCGCCAGCAGTGCTTGGCCCTGCAAGCCGCTCAACTCGCCCAGCAGCAGGGGCATTTCCCGGGATTGGCTGGCGCGGGCCTCGACCTGCTTGGCGAATTTTTTCAGCGGTCGGCTGACGTCGCTGGGCAAGGGCAGGGTCTGCAACTGGCTGACCAGCGAGGCGAGGGCAGTGGTGACCTGAGCGATACGGGTTTCCCGGCGCTGCTCGGAATCGAGCACGGCCTTTTCCAGGCGCGGGATCAAGCCGGCGAGGGCGGCGTCCATGTTGTCGGTGCGGATCACCTCGCGCATTTCCTTCATGCACTGGTCCACCGCGCGGTCGCTGCCTTCAGCGGCCAGCGTGCTGCGCACAAGACCACGGCGCAACAGGTCGAGACGGGCCTCCCAACGGCGCTCCAGCTTCTCTTGCTGCTCGATACTCTTGAGGTATTTCTCTTTCCAGCGCTGGGCTTCGTCGGTCATGCCTGGGTCCGCAGAGGGTAATGGCAATTAGCTCAAAGCGGGCAGCGTATCCACAGCAAGGGCATCAGGCAAACGAATCTCAACCGCGACCGGAAGATGATCGGAAATAGGCTGGGCCAGAACCTCGACCCGCTCCAGGGTCAGGCTCGGGCTGAGCAGAATATGATCAAGGCAGCGCTGTGGCCGCCAGCTGGGGAAGGTGGCTTGAATCTGGGGCGCGATCAGGCCCAGATCGCGCAGCGGCGAGTGTTCGAGCAGGTCGGTGGCATGGGTGTTCATGTCACCCATCAGTACCTGATGGCGGTAGCCGCCGATCAGTTCGCGAATGTAGGCAAGCTGCCGGGCTCGGGTCTTGGAGCCAAGGGCCAGGTGCATCATCACCACGACCAGGGCGTCTTCACCCTCGCCGAAACGCACCAGGATTGCCCCACGCCCGGCAGGGCCCGGCAACGGGTGATCTTCGAGCAGTTGCGGCTTCAGGCGGCTGAGCACGCCATTGCTGTGCTGGGCCAGACGACCGAGGTTGCGGTTGAGCTGCTGGTACCAGTAAGGGAAAGCACCGAGCTGGGCCAGGTGCTCGACCTGGTTGACGTAGCCCGAGCGCAGGCTGCCGCCGTCGGCCTCCTGCAAGGCGACCAGGTCGAAATCGGCGAGCAGGTCGCCGATTTTCTGCAGGTTGCCGGCCCGCCCGGTGTGCGGCAGCAAGTGCTGCCAGCCACGAGTCAGGTAATGGCGGTAACGCTCGGTGCTGATGCCGACCTGGATGTTGAAACTGAGCAGCCGCAGCCGGCCATCCTCTGGCAGGCCGTTGGCCTGCAAGTGATGTTCGTTGACCTGCGGATCATGCAGGCCAACGCCACGCTCGGTTCTCCAGCGGCGCATGGCTGGCGCCGCTTACTTAGCGGCGCGCTCCTTGGCGATCAGGTAGTCAGCGACATTCAGCACGCCCTGCGGACCTTTGGCGGTGCCCAGGTCAAAGCGGTACTTGCCGTTGACAACCATGCTCGGTACGCCGGTGATGCCGTACTTCTGGGCCAGATCTTTGGCCTGCTTCACTTGGCCCTTGATGGCAAAGGAGTTGAAGGTGGCGAGGAACTTGTCGCGATCAACACCTTGAGTGGCGAGGAAGTCAGCCATCTCTTCAGGCTTGGTCAGGTGCTTGCGCTGAACCTGAATGGCTTCGAACACCGCAGCGTGAACCTTGTGTTCAACACCCATGGCTTCGAGGGTCAGGAACATCTGGCCGTGGGCATCCCAAGGGCCACCGAACATCGCCGGGATCCGCTTGAAATTGACGTCCTCGGGCAGCTTCTCGACCCATGGATTGACCACCGGCTCGAAGCTGTAGCAGTGCGGGCAGCCATACCAGAACAGTTCGACCACTTCGATCTTGCCAGGTACCGACACCGGAACCGGGTTCTGCAGCTCGGTATACCGGTCGGAGGGTACCGGTTCTGCCGCCTGGGCAGTCATGCCGAAGAGGCTGGCGGTGACCAGCGCGGCGCCGAGAATCAGATTACGCATGCTTTACTCCTGAGCAGTCTATTGAGTCGCCTTGGCGCGACCGGTCGCAGGACAGGTCGAGGCAGGCCCGAGTTCGTTAGTGTAACGGCAGCGGGCACAAAAAAGGGCGGCCGAAGCCACCCTTTTCATCTTTGCGCCGCAGTATTAACCCAGCGTTAAAGCGCGGATCAGTGCAGACCCTGGATGTAGCTGGACAGCGCTTCGATGTCCTTGTTGCTCAGCTTGGCAGCGATGGTGCGCATGGTGGTGGCGTCGCCATCGTTGGTACGGTTGCCTTCGCGGAAGTCGGTCAACTGCTTGGCTACGTAGCTGGAGTGCTGGCCACCCAGGTGCGGGAAGCCGGCCAGGGCAATGCCTGCGCCGTTAGGCGAGTGGCAGCCGGTGCAGGCCGGCAGGCCTTTCTCGACGTCGCCGCCGTTGAACAGGGCGCGGCCACGCTCGACCAGCTTCGGATCAGCCGCGCCGACACTGCCTTTCTGGCTGGAGAAGTAAGCGGCGATATCCGCCAGGTCCTGGTCGCTGAAGGCGGCCAGCATGCCGGTCATTTCCAGCACGGTGCGCTTGCCCGACTTGATGTCATGCAATTGCTTTTCCAGGTACTTTTCACCCTGGCCTGCAAGTTTCGGGAAGTTCGGCGCCAGGCTGTTGCCGTCCGGATTGTGACAAGCGCCACATACAGCAGTTTTGGCCTGACCAGCAGCGGCATCCCCTTTGATAGGCTCTGCGGCATTGGCTGCACCGGTGATGCCCAAGGTCAACAGCAGACTCACGAGTAGTTTGTTCATCAGCTAATCCAACTACGGCTAAGGGTGAAAGAGTTATGTATCGGGACTTTGGCTCATCCACTGGATGATTGCCTGGTAGTCCTCGGCACTGCAGTCCATGCACAATCCACGCATTGGCATAGCCTTGAAACCCTGGGTGACATGCACCACCAGCATCTCCATACCCTTCGCCAGTCTTGGCTCCCAAGCCGCACGATCACCTGCTTTCGGTGCCTGTGGCAGCTGCCCGGCGTGACAAGCCGCACACGTGCGGTTGTACAACGCCTCGGGATCCTGTGTAGCCTGAGCGCTGAATAACGGTATCAAGACACCGACAACAAGCAGCCATTTCGTCATGCGAACGACCTTTCAGGGTTGGGGGCTGCACTGCGTTCTAATGCGCAAGCTTGAATCCGATGCCCCCGTGCACATCCTCCTACGCTGGGATAATGCGCACACAAAATCTGGGGCATTATATACTCCCGTTACTGAAACGGAAACGACACCGCTTGCCGAGCCTGCCTCTGGCAACGCCCACACCGGATATCCCATGCAAGTCAAAAACCCCATCCTCGGCCTCTGCCAACAGGCCAAATTCGCCATCAGTGCTGCCAAGGTCGACCAGTGTCCGCCCGACCAGGGCTATGAAGTGGCCTTTGCCGGCCGTTCCAACGCCGGCAAGTCCAGCGCCCTGAACACCCTGACCCACGCCAGCCTGGCGCGCACCTCGAAAACCCCGGGGCGCACCCAGCTGTTGAACTTCTTCAGTCTGGACGATGAACGGCGTTTGGTCGACTTGCCGGGTTACGGTTATGCCAAGGTGCCAATCCCGCTCAAGCAGCACTGGCAGCGCCACCTGGAGGCCTACCTGGGCAGCCGCGAGGCCTTGAAGGGCTTGATCCTGATGATGGATGTGCGCCATCCGATGACCGACTTCGACATGATGCTGCTCGACTGGTCGCGCGCCTCGGGCATGCCGATGCACATCCTGCTGACCAAGGCTGACAAGCTGACCTTCGGTGCAGCCAAGAACACCCTGCTCAAAGTGCAGTCGGAAATTCGCAAAGGCTGGGGCGACAGCGTGTCGATCCAGCTGTTTTCGGCGCCCAAGCGTCAGGGCCTGGAAGAGGCCTACGGGGTGCTGGCGCGCTGGATGGAACTGCCGGACAAGCCCGCCGAATAAGGGCTGCCCGGCAAACGCCGGGCAAAAAAAACCCCGGACTTCGTATGGGGAGGGGGAAGTTCGGGGTTCAAGTTTCCGGACCGCTAGGGCGGGGTCCAGATATCTGCCAACACTTAACACAACATAGGAGCATCGAAGGGCTTCACCAGCCATTCAGTTACTCTGAGTCGCGGTTCACCGGTTTAGTTCCGGACGTTTAAAAACTATTTGCGATAGATGGGAAATTTCCGGCACTGATTCCATCTAGCCAGGCCAGAAGCCGCGACGATATGCCGCAGCTTTTCCCCGATTTTCAGCGCATTTTTAGTGCGCTTCGTCCCAATTTGCCCCCACTCCGACCTCAACCAGCAACGGAACATCCAACTGGGCAGCCCCGCTCATGTGTGGACGAATTTGCTCGCGCACCTGCTCGACCAGGTCTTCGCGCACCTCCAGCACCAGTTCATCGTGCACCTGGAGGATTACCCGGGCATCCAGGCCCGAATCGGTCAGCCAGTTATCCACAGCGACCATGGCGCGCTTGATGATGTCGGCCGCCGTGCCCTGCATCGGCGCGTTGATTGCGGTGCGCTCGGCGCCTTTGCGCAGGGCCGGGTTCTTGGCGTTGATCTCCGGCAAGTACAGGCGCCGGCCAAACAGGGTTTCGACATAACCTTGCTCGGCCGCCTGGGCGCGGGTGCGCTCCATGTAGGCCAGCACGCCGGGGTAGCGGGCGAAGTAACGATCGATGTAGGCCTGGGACTGTTTACGGTCGACGCCGATCTGCTTGGCCAGGCCGAAGGCGCTCATGCCGTAGATCAGGCCGAAGTTGATGGCCTTGGCGCTACGTCGCTGGTCGGTAGTGACCTGCTCCAGCTCAACGCCGAATACCTCGGCAGCGGTGGCACGGTGAACGTCCAGGTCGTTGCGGAAGGCGTGCAGCAAGCCTTCGTCCTGGGCCAGATGGGCCATGATCCGCAGCTCGATCTGCGAATAGTCCGCCGCCAGCAGTTTGTAGCCCGGGGCCGCAACGAAGGCCTGACGGATACGCCGGCCTTCGGCGGTACGGATCGGGATGTTCTGCAGGTTCGGGTCGCTGGACGACAGGCGCCCGGTGGCCGCCACCGCCTGATGGTAGGAGGTGTGGATACGCCCGGTGCGGGGGTTGATCTGCTCTGGCAGGCGATCGGTGTACGTGCTCTTGAGCTTGCTCAGGGAGCGGTACTGCATCAGCACCTTGGGCAGCGGGAAGTCCATGTCGGCCAGTTCCGCCAGCACCGCTTCGGCGGTGGAAGCCTGGCCCTTGGCGGTCTTGTTGAGCACCGGCATACCGAGCTTGTCGTAGAGGATCACGCCCAGTTGCTTGGGCGAACCGAGGTTGAACTCCTCGCCGGCGATCTCGAAGGCCTGGCGTTCCAGCTCGGCCATTTTCTCGCCCAGCTCGATACTCTGCACGCCCAGCAGCTTGGCATCGACCAGCGCGCCCTGGCGTTCGATCTTGGCCAGTACCGGTACCAGCGGCATCTCGATGTCGGCCAGCACCGATTGCAGGCTTGGAATCTGCGCAAGCTTCTGCTGCAGGGTCTGGTGCAGACGCAGGGTGACGTCCGCGTCTTCCGCGGCATAGGGGCCGGCCTGTTCCAGGGTGATCTGGTCGAAGGTCAACTGCTTGGCACCTTTGCCGGCGATGTCGGTAAAGCCGATGGTAGCGTGGTTCAGGTACTTGAGCGCCAGGCTGTCCATGTCATGACGGGTGGCGGTGGAGTCGAGCACGTAGGACTCGAGCATGGTGTCGTAGGCCACGCCCTGCATCTGGATACCGTTGGCAATGTCGCCACCGATGGCGCAGTGGGCCAGGATGTTCATGTCGTACTTGGCGTTCTGCGCCACCTTGACCTTGGTCGGGTCCTCCAGCAGCGGCTTGAGCGCCAGCAACACGCTGTCGCGGTCGAGCTGCTCGGGCACGCCCATGTAGGAATGGGTCAACGGCACATAAGCGCCTTCATGGGCCTGGACCGCGAACGACACGCCGACCAGTTGCGCCTGCTGGGCATCGAGCCCGGTGGTTTCGGTGTCGAAAGCGAACAGTGGCGCCTGGCGCAGCTTCTCTAGCCAAGCGTCGAATCGGGCCTGGTCGAGGATGGTTTCGTACTGGGCCTCGACCACTTCCTGCGGCGCTTCGACCACCACCTCCTGGCCGGCGCGCTTGGCGTCGCGCTGGACTTCGTCGATCCAGCTCTTGAATTCCATCTCCGTATACAGCGCCAGCAGCGCGTCACGGTCTGGCTCGCCGCAGACCAGCGCATCGACTTCAACCTCCAGTGGCACGTCAATCTTGATGGTTGCCAGCTCATAGGAAAGGAACGCCGCGTCACGGTGCTCTTCAAGCTTCGCCGGCAGGGTCTTGGCGCCGCGAATGGCCAGGGCCGGAACCTTGTCGAGGTTCTGGTAAAGGTCGCTCAGGCCGCCGCCGATACCGGTCAGCAGGCCCACCGCAGTCTTTTCGCCTACCCCCGGTACACCTGGGATGTTGTCGACCTTGTCGCCCATCAGGGCGAGGAAATCGATGATGTGCTCAGGACCGACGCCAAATTTCTCGTGCACGCCAGCCACGTCGAGCACGCTACCGGTCATGGTGTTGACCAGCGTAATGTGGCCGTCGACCAGCTGCGCCATGTCCTTGTCGCCAGTGGAGATGATCACCGGACGCCCGGCCGCAGCGCTGCTGCGCGCCAAGGTGCCGATAACGTCGTCGGCTTCCACGCCTTCGACGCACAGCAGCGGGTAGCCCAGGGCACGCACGCTGGCGTGCAGCGGCTCGATCTGCACCCGCAGGTCGTCGGGCATGCTCGGCCGGTTGGCCTTGTACTCGGCGAACATTTCGTCGCGGAAGGTGCCGCCCTTGGCGTCGAAGACCACCGCGAACAGGCTGTCCGGATACTGCTTGCGCAGGCTCTTGAGCATGTTCAGCACGCCCTTGACCGCGCCGGTTGGCAGGCCCTTGGAGGTAGTCAGTGGTGGCAGCGCGTGAAAGGCGCGGTACAGGTACGAGGAACCGTCCACCAGGACGAGGGGAGCTTGGCTCATGTGCAGAATCAACCTTTTCGACGGGCCCGGCGCTAGAATGTCCGGAACATTGACGACAAAGGGACAAGGTTATCATGCGTACACTAAATCGCCTGTTGCTGCTCAGCCTGTTGGCAGTCACTCCGGTCGTCACCCTGGCAGCGGACGACGCGCCATCGGCTGATCCGGATGTAACCATTCGCACGGAAGGCGACAAAACCATCCAGGAATACCGGCAAAATGGCTTCCTGTATGCAATCAAGGTGACCCCGAAAGGCGGCAAACCTTACTTCCTGGTACGCGCTGATGGTTCGGAGGGCAATTTCATCCGCTCCGACCAACCGGACATGCTGATCCCGTCGTGGAAAATCTTCGAGTGGTAAGCCGTACCCTTTACATCAACCTGGCACTTCCCTGCTGAAGTGCCCGTATGGGCAATTTTTGATCATGTCAGTCTTCACCCCCCTGACCCGGCCTGAGCTGGAAACCTTTCTGGCGCCGTACGGCCTGGGCCGCCTGCGGGACTTCCAGGGCATTGCCGCCGGTACCGAGAACAGCAACTTCTTTGTCAGCCTGGAACAAGGGGAGTACGTGCTGACGCTGGTCGAACGCGGGCCGATCCAGGACCTGCCGTTCTTCATCGAACTGCTCGATGTGCTGCATGAGGCCGACCTGCCGGTACCGTACGCCTTGCGTGGCAACGACGGCGTGGCCCTGCGAGAGCTGGCCGGCAAGCCTGCGCTGCTGCAGCCACGGCTGCCGGGCAAACACATCAAGACCGCCAACAATCAGCACTGCGTGCAGGTGGGCGAGTTGCTCGGGCACCTGCACCTGGCCACCCGTGACAAGGTCCTGGAGCGCAAGACCGACCGCGGCCTGGACTGGATGCTGGAAACCGGCGCCGAACTGATGCCGCGCCTGAACGCCGGACAACGCCAGCTGCTGCAGGCTTGCCTGGACGAGGTGGGCGAGCACAAGGCGCAGATCATGGCGCTGCCCCGGGCCAACCTGCATGCCGACCTGTTCCGCGACAACGTGCTGTTCGAAGGCACCCACCTGACCGGCCTGATCGACTTCTACAACGCCTGCTCGGGGCCGATGCTCTACGACCTGGCGATCACCCTGAACGACTGGTGCTGCGATGATGCCGGGCTCATCGACGGCCCGCGGGCGCGGGCGTTGCTGGGGGCTTATGCGGCGCTGCGGCCGTTCACTTCGGCCGAGGCCAACCTGTGGCCGGTGATGTTGCGCATTGCCTGCGTGCGCTTCTGGCTGTCGCGCTTGATTGCTGCCGAGTCGTTTGCCGGGATGGACGTGCTGATTCACGATCCGGCGGACTTTGAAGTGCGCCTGGCGGCGCGGCAGCAGGTGGAAATCGCTTTGCCGTTTGCGTTGTGAAACATCGCGGGGCAAGCCCGCTCCTACAATAGGTTGGAGCGGGCTTGCCCCGCGATCAGGGCGTCACAACTTCTCCAGGCACCCCGCCAGATCATTCCCCAGCGTCTCCAGCAACTGCTCATAGCCCTGGGCACTGGCTGGCGCGGTCCCGCCCAGCGCATCCAGCTCAGCCAGGGTCACCGGCAGCCCCGCCGTCAGCGTTTCGGCCAGCCGTGGCCGCAGTGGCGGCTCGCTGAACACACAGGTCTTGCCCACTTCCTGCAGACGCTTGCGCATCGCCGCCACGTGCTGAGCACCTGGCTGCACTTGCGCAGCCACGCTGAACACCCCGGTGTGTTTCAGGCCATAGGCCGATTCGAAGTAATCGAAAGCCTCATGGAAGACAAAAAACGGTTTGCCGCTGATACCCGCCATACGCTTTTGCAGGCGCAGGTCGAGTGTATCCAGGCGCTCGCCAAAGGCCTTGAGGTTGCTCTGGTAGCGCGCCGCGTTGGCAGGGTCGGCAACGCTGAGGTCAGCCGCCATCTTCGCCGCAATCACCCGGGCGTTGACCGACGACAGCCACAGGTGCGCATCGAGGCTGCCGGGGCGGTGATCGTGGTCATGATCGTCGCCATCTTCGTCGTTGGAGTGGCTATCTTCGCCAAAGTGGCGCAGGTGCAGGCCAGGCAGGTCCTGCACGGCGACGCTTGGCTTGCTGCGGGTCTTGAGCACACGAGGCAGGAAGCCTTCCATGTCCGGGCCGATCCAGTACAGCAACTCGACATCACCCACGCGCCGTACGTCGGAAGGACGCAGGGCGTAATGGTGCGGCGAGGCGCCTGGCGGCAGCAGCACTTCAGGGGTGCCGACGCCGTCCTGAACCGCTGCAGCGATCTGTTGCAGGGGCTTGATGCTGGTCAGCACACGCACTTCGGCCTGTGCCTGGGCCATCGCCAAGGTGGCGATAAAAGCGACAAAAAGGGCAAAAATTCGGGACACGATGACCACTCACAGGGGCTGAAACAGGTAACATAATAACGTCTCCAATCAGAACCGTCGCCGCTCATGCCTAAAACCCCGCTGGCCAACCGCCCCCACGACCACTCCCATTGCGTGCACAGCGCCCTGGCCGAGGCCGATGCGCTGTGCGCACGCCAGGGTGTGCGCCTGACCGCCTTGCGCCGGCGCGTGCTGGAGCTGGTATGGCAGAGCCACAAGCCGCTGGGTGCCTACGACATCCTTGCCGTGCTGAGCGAGCAGGACGGTCGCCGGGCGGCGCCGCCCACCGTGTACCGGGCGCTGGATTTCCTCCTGGAAAACAGCCTGGTGCACCGCATTGCCTCGCTCAACGCCTTTATCGGCTGCAGTCACCCCGAGCATGCGCACCAGGGGCAGTTCCTGATCTGCCGCGAATGCCACGTGGCCATCGAGCTTGAGCAAAGCAGCATCAGCGACGCCATCGTCGCCAGCGCCAAAGAGGTCGGTTTCAGTGTCGAAGCACAGACGGTCGAAGTGGTTGGCCTGTGCGGCAACTGCCGGAGCGCCTGATGAGCAATGCGCTGATTCGCCTCGAACAGGTGGGCGTGAGCTTCGCCGGCCAGGCGGTACTCGACAGCATCGACCTGGCCGTGGAGCCCGGACAGATCGTCACCCTGATCGGCCCCAATGGTGCCGGCAAAACCACCTTGGTGCGCGCCGTGCTGGGCCTGCTCAAGCCGCATACCGGCAAGGTCTGGCGCAAGCCACGGCTGCGCATCGGCTACATGCCGCAAAAGCTTCAGGTCGATGCCACCTTGCCGCTTTCGGTCCTGCGTTTTTTGCGCCTGGTACCCGGCGTTGACCGCGCGGCGGCGCTGTCGGCATTGAAGGAAGTCGGCGCCGAACAGGTCATCGACAGCCCGATCCAGGGCATTTCCGGCGGTGAGATGCAGCGTGTATTGCTGGCCCGGGCGTTGCTGCGCGAACCTGAACTGCTGGTACTCGACGAACCGGTGCAAGGCGTCGACGTCGCCGGCCAGTCCGAGCTGTACAGCCTGATTACCCGCCTGCGCGACCGTCATGGCTGCGGCGTGCTGATGGTTTCCCACGACCTGCACCTGGTCATGAGCACCACCGACCAGGTGGTCTGCCTGAACCGTCACGTCTGCTGTTCCGGCCATCCGGAGCAGGTCAGCGGCGACCCGGCTTTCGTTGAGCTGTTCGGCAGCAACGCGCCGAGTCTGGCGATCTATCACCACCACCACGACCACGCCCACGACCTGCACGGCTCGGTGGTTACCCCGGCCAAAGGCGGCCATGTCCACGGAGATCACTGCAAGCATGGCTGATTTTCTGCTTTACGCCCTGCTCGCAGGTTTGTCTCTGGCACTGGTCGCAGGCCCTCTGGGGTCCTTCGTGGTCTGGCGGCGCATGGCCTATTTTGGCGACACCCTGTCCCATGCCGCGCTGCTCGGCGTCGCCCTGGGCTTTGTGCTGGATGTCAGCCCGGCCCTGGCGGTAACCGTCGGCTGTCTGTTGCTGGCTATCCTGCTGGTGACCCTGCAACAGCGTCAGCCGCTGGCCTCGGACACCCTGCTGGGGATTCTTGCGCCCAGCACGCTTTCCCTTGGCCTGGTGGTACTGAGCTTCATGCACGATGTGCGCATCGACCTCATGGCCTACCTGTTTGGCGACCTGCTGGCCATCAGCCCGGGGGATCTGGCCTGGATTCTCGGCGGCAGCGCCGCAGTGCTGCTGTTGCTGGTGGTGCTGTGGCGCCCGCTGCTGGCGGTCACCGTGCATGAAGAACTGGCCATGGTCGAAGGCCTGCCTGTCGCCGCGCTGCGCCTGGCGCTGATGCTGCTGATCGCGGTAGTGATCGCCGTGGCGATGAAGATCGTCGGCGTACTGCTGATCACTTCGCTATTGATCATTCCCGCCGCTGCGGCGCAACGTCACGCTCGCTCGCCGGAACAGATGGCCCTGGGCGCCAGCCTGCTGGGGGTGACTGCGGTTTGCGGAGGGCTAGCGCTATCGTGGTTCAAGGACACCCCGGCCGGGCCGTCCATCGTGGTCTGCGCCGCAGTGCTATTCTTGCTAAGCCTGGCACTGCCCCGGCGCTGAAGGCGTGGGGCGCAGCCTAGGCGGTTGCACCCTGCGACATTAAAAACGCGCAGGGTCCTGAAGAGTTATTTTCGAGTCTGCGGACTGGGTGTAGACTTGCTCGCTTTTTTGCGCAAATAGAGAGTCGCAGGAATGAAGCCGTTCGCCTCCCGTTATCTGCTCCTTGCCGCGTTTTCGCTGATCCTCGCCGCGTGCTCCAGCACCCCGGCCGACAACGCCGCCGTGCCTGCCCAGCCTGATGCCTGGCAGCAGCTGGAGCAAAGCATCGCCAGCAGCGAGCTGGCCACTGCCGAAGATCAACTCGCTACCCTGCAAAGCCAAGCGCCAAATGACAGCCGGATCGAGCAATACCAGCGTCAGCTGGCCGAAGCCTATCTGCAACGCAGCCAGATCGTCCTGCAAAAGGGTGATGTGAATGCGGCTGCCACCGCATTGGCCCGCGCCCGCGCGCTGATGCCCAAGGCACCAGCGCTGACCGGTGGTGTCAACGGCGCTATCGCCCAGGCGCGCAAGGCCGAGCTCGATAAAGCCGAGGCTGCCCTGAAGGCCGCCGAAGCCCGCCCGGCCGCCAAACTGATCGACCCGACCGCGCCCAACACGGTCGTTGCATTGAAAACCACGAATATTCGCGAAATGCGCAAGCAACTGGATGACATCGCCGCCGATGTGGTCAATTACCAGTGCGAGGTGGTGTTCCAGGTTCCGCGTAAGCAGGATGCGCCCTGGCTGCAAACCCTGCTGGGCAAACGGGTGAAAAAACTCGACAGTGAGTTTGCCTTGCAGCAAAGCCACGAGATTCATCGCAATCAGCCTGCCCAGGCGGTGTTGATCCCGCGCCGCCCGTAGCAAAAAGGGTGCCCAGGCGGGCACCCGGTTCCTGCCTCAAGCCGGAATGGCTTTCGCTGCAGCCTCACGCGCCCACACCCGATGCTTGCTGATTGCAGTGATGAAGGCCTTGTAAGCTCTGTCATCGTTGCCTAGCAGCAAACCGCTGTCGACCTTGAGCCCCAGTTTGTCGAGCACGGCTTGCGCCTCGCTGGCCAAGCCGATGGGCTTGAGGTGCTTGTAGGCTTCGAGCAGAAAGTGCACCGCTACACCATCACCCGCCAGGGCCTGCAGTGAGGCCTTGCCGCCCGGCACCCAGACTGCATCGAAAACCACCGACGGCATGCCTTGCATCGAAGCATCCACTGCCAACGGCTTGCCCTGGGCGGTCTTGACCGGCGCCGAAGTAGGGCCAAGTACCTTGATCTGTGCGCTCTCGGCTTCCAGCGCCTTGACCAGGCCATCGACACTGGCGGCATCCACCCCATCGGCCACCAGCACTGCGACCTTGCGGCCCTTGATGCCTTCGCCCAGTAGGTTCATCTGACTCAGGGCAGGGGACTCCTTGAGGCTTGGCGCAGGCACATCCACCGTGCCTTTCTTCGGCGCCGGCAGGCCCAGGTTCGCCGCCACGCGCGCGGCCAGCTTGAGGTCGATGTTGGCGAGGATCTCGTTGACCTCGCGGGCGCGGATGAACTCACGCTCAACCTTGCCCAGCTCGAAGCTGTAGGCACTGACGATGTGTTCCTGCTCGGTCGGGCTCATGCTCTGGAAGAACAGCCGTGCCTGGGAGAAGTGGTCGGCAAACGACGGGCTGCGCTGGCGCACCTTGTGCGCTTCGATGCGTTCCGGGTACGACTCGAAGCCACCATCGCTGGCTGCTGGCGCGGTCTCCTTGGGCCAACCGCCGTCGATCGAGTTGGGTTCATAGGAAGTGCGGCCCTTGTCCACGGTGGTCCGGTGCAATGCATCACGCTGACCGTTGTGGTTGGGCGCCAGCGGGCGGTTGATCGGTATCTCGTGGAAGTTCGGCCCGCCGAGCCGGCTGATCTGGGTATCGGTGTAGGAAAACAAACGGCCCTGCAGCAGCGGGTCGTTGGAAAAATCAATGCCGGGAACGATATGCCCGGGGCAGAAGGCAACCTGTTCGGTTTCGGCAAAGAAATTGTCCGGGTTGCGGTTGAGCACCATCTTGCCCAGCGGCGTAACCGGCACCAGCTCTTCGGGGATGATCTTGGTCGGGTCGAGCAGGTCGAAGTCGAACGTGTGCTCGTCTTCTTCAGCAACGATCTGCACGCCGAACTCCCATTCCGGGTAATTGCCGGTTTCGATCGCTTCCCAGAGGTCGCGGCGGTGGTAGTCGGTATCTTTACCCGCCAGCTTCTGCGCTTCGTCCCAGAGCAGCGAACATACACCAGCCTTGGGCTTCCAATGGAATTTGACGAAGCTTGACTTGCCTTCGGCATTGATCAGTCGAAAGGTGTGCACACCGAAACCCTGCATGGTCCGCAGGCTTTTCGGAATGGCGCGGTCGGACATCGCCCAGATCACCATGTGCGCTGACTCCGGCACCAGCGAAACGAAGTCCCAGAAAGTGTCGTGGGCCGAGCCTCCGGTGGGAATTTCGTTGTGCGGCTCAGGCTTCACCGCATGGACGAAGTCGGGAAACTTGATGGCATCCTGAATGAAGAACACCGGCATGTTGTTGCCCACCAGGTCGAAGTTGCCTTCATCGGTAAAGAATTTGACGGCAAAACCGCGCACATCACGCACGGTATCACCAGAACCCCGTGGGCCCTGAACGGTGGAAAAACGCACGAACACCGGGGTAATTTTCTCCGGGTCCTGCAGGAAGCCGGCCTTGGTCAAGGCGGCATGAGATTCGTAGGCCTGGAAGTAACCATGGGCCCCGGTACCGCGGGCATGCACGATGCGTTCAGGGATGCGCTCGTGGTCAAAATGCGTGATCTTCTCACGCATGATGAAGTCTTCAAGCAGCGACGGGCCACGGTCGCCAGCCTTGAGGGTGTTCTGGTTGTCGGCAACCTTGACCCCCTGATTGGTGCGCAGGGCCTGGCCGGTGGCGTCACTGCGAAACACCTCCAGGCTTTGCAGCTTGGCGTTGGTATTGGCCCGGTCGGGGGTCTGGGTACCGGCGAGTTGGCTTTCCTTGGGCGGGTTCTTCTTGCTGGGCATCAGTGTGCTCTCCTCACTCAATCAGTCCTGCGGTTCGACCCCACGGTGGGCCCTATTCAGTAGGGACTGATGGCTTGTGCAGGCGTTCCTTCGGATTGACCACTGATCGCGTTATTCCAGTAGCATTGGTCAATTGCGAAATAAATGCTAAGAACCTCTATACGAACAGGCTAAAATGCGCGCCCGGCTAACCGCTGACCCCATTCCCATGCGCCCCACAAGGTTCGCTACGTGATCGAGTTTCAAAATGTTCATAAAACCTACCGCGTAGCCGGTAGGGATATTCCCGCACTGCACCCGACCAACCTGAGCGTCGAAGACGGCCAGGTGTTCGGGCTGATCGGCCATTCCGGTGCCGGTAAAAGTACCCTGCTGCGCCTGATCAACCGCCTGGAAGCGCCGAGCGGCGGCAAGATCATCGTCGACGGCGAAGACGTCACTGCGTTCAACGCCAACGATCTGCGCCGATTCCGCCAGCAAGTCGGGATGATCTTCCAGCACTTCAACCTGCTGGCCTCCAAGACTGTCGCCGACAACGTGGCCTTGCCACTGACCCTGGCCGGCGAGCTGTCGCGCAAGGAAATCGACACCCGCGTCAACGAACTGCTGGCCCGCGTCGGCCTGTCCGATCACGCGAAAAAGTACCCGGCGCAGCTCTCCGGCGGCCAGAAGCAGCGCGTCGGCATCGCCCGCGCCCTGGCTACCAAACCGAAGATTTTGCTGTGTGACGAAGCCACCAGCGCCCTTGACCCGCAAACCACCGCTTCGGTGTTGCAGTTGCTGGCCGAGATCAACCGCGAATTGAAACTGACCATCGTGCTGATCACCCATGAAATGGACGTGATCCGCCGGGTCTGCGACCGCGTGGCCGTAATGGACGCCGGGCAGATCGTCGAGCAGGGCCCGGTGGCCGATGTGTTCCTGCATCCGCAACACCCGACCACCAAGCGCTTTGTCCAGGAAGATGAACAGATCGACGAGAGCGAACAGCGCGACGACTTCGCCCACGTGCCAGGGCGCATCGTGCGCCTGACCTTCCAGGGTGACTCGACCTACGCGCCGCTGCTGGGCACTGTGGCCCGGGAAACCGGTGTGGACTACAGCATCCTGGCTGGCCGCATCGACCGTATCAAGGACACCCCGTATGGGCAGCTGACCCTGGCCGTCACTGGCGGCGACATGGAAGCGGCGTTTGCCCGCTTCACTGCGGCTGATGTTCATATGGAGGTACTGCGTTGATGGACGCTTTGAGTTTCTTTGCCAACGTCGACTGGGCCGAAATCTGGCTGGCCACCATCGACACCATGATCATGCTGTTCGGCTCGCTGTTCTTCACCGTGCTGCTCGGCCTGCCGCTGGGCGTGCTGCTGTTCCTCTGCGGCCCGCGCCAGCTGTTCGAGCAGAAGGGCGTGTACGCGCTGCTGTCGCTGGTGGTGAACATCCTGCGCTCGCTGCCGTTCATCATCCTGCTGATCGTGATGATCCCCTTCACCGTGCTGATCACCGGCACCTCGCTGGGCGTCGCCGGGGCCATCCCGCCACTGGTGGTTGGAGCCACGCCGTTCTTCGCCCGCCTGGTGGAAACAGCGCTGCGTGAAGTCGACCGCGGCATCATCGAAGCCACCCAGTCGATGGGCGCCACTACCCGCCAGATCATCATGAACGCCTTGCTGCCCGAGGCCCGCCCGGGCATCTTCGCGGCCATTACCGTCACTGCCATTACCCTGGTGTCCTACACCGCCATGGCCGGTGTAGTGGGCGCTGGCGGCCTGGGTGACCTGGCGATCCGCTTCGGTTACCAACGTTTCCAGACCGATGTGATGGTGGTCACCGTGGTTCTGCTGCTGGTCCTGGTTCAAGTCCTGCAGAGCGTGGGCGACAAACTGGTTGTGCATTTTTCCCGTAAGTAACCCCATGGGTCGGCACTAGCCGACGCACCGGGGGCCGGATCGGCCCTCACAAGGAGTGATTTGATGAAAAAGCTGCTTGCTGTTGTCGCCGCCGTCGCGGCTTTCTCGGCCCAGGCCGAGACCCTGACCGTCGCCGCCACCCCGGTGCCGCACGCCGAGATCCTCGAGTTCGTCAAACCGGCCCTGGCCAAAGAAGGCGTGGAACTGAAGGTGAAAGTATTCACCGACTACATCCAGCCGAACGTACAGGTCGCCGAGAAACGCCTGGACGCCAACTTCTTCCAGCACCAGCCGTACCTGGATGAGTTCAACAAGGCCAAGGGCACTGATCTGGTCAGCGTTGCCGGCGTGCACCTGGAGCCGCTGGGCGCCTACTCGAGCAAGTACAAGAAGCTCGACGAGCTGCCTTCGACTGCCACCGTGGTCATCCCCAACGATGCCACCAACGGCGGTCGTGCCTTGCTGCTGCTGGACAAGGCCGGTGTGATCAAGCTCAAGGACAACAAGAACATCCTCTCGACCGTCAAAGACATCACCGAGAACAGCAAGAACCTGAAATTCCGTGAGCTGGAAGCCGCGACCATCCCGCGCGTGCTGACCCAGGTCGACCTGGCGCTGATCAACACCAACTACGCGCTGGAAGCCAAGCTCAACCCTGAGAAGGATGCACTGGTCATCGAAGGCAGCGATTCGCCTTACGTGAACATCCTGGTGACCCGCGAAGACAACAAGGACGCGGACGCTGTGAAGAAGCTGGTAACAGCCCTGCACACGCCGGAAGTGAAGAAGTTCATCGAAGAGAAGTACAAGGGCGCGGTCAAGCCGGCGTTCTGATAAGCCGCATCGCCCTCATCGCTGGCAAGCCAGCTCCCACAGGTTCAGGTGCAAAGCCGGACCTTGTGGGAGCTGGCTTGCCAGCGATGCTTTTCAGTCGCGCTTAACCAATCCCGGCAATTGAGCAACCAGCTTCTGGTTGTTGAACGGCGCCCGGATAAACCCGCGCTGCTTGCCATCCGGCCCCAGCAGTGCCAGGTTGCCGCTGTGATCAACTGTGTAGTTCGGCTTGCTGGTATCGGCCGGAATGAACGGAATGCTCACCGCATTGGCCAGCTTCTGAATGTTCTCCAGCGAGCCGGTCACCCCGCGAAAATCCTTGTCGAAATAGCCCAGGTACTGCTTCAGCTGTGCCGGGGTGTCGCGGTTCGGGTCGACACTGACCAGCACCACCTGCAATCGGTCTACCGCCTCTTTGGGCAGCTCGCTTTTCACCTGGCGCAGCTGGGCGAGGGTGGTCGGGCAAATGTCCGGGCAGAAGGTGTAGCCGAAGAACAGCAGCGACCACTTGCCCTTGAGCTCGTCCATCACCACTGGCTGACCCTGCTCGTCGGTCATCTCTACGGCAGGCACGGTGCGGCTCTGTGGCAGCAGGATGATGCCGGCATCGATCAGCTCGGTAGGATTACCCTCGCTGCGGCCATTGAGCACCTTGTTGACGGTAAGCCCGAGGATCACGGCGACCAGGGCAACGAGAATAAAGACGGTTTTCTGGGTTCGAGTCATAGGTTCAACAGTAGGTAGTGGTCAACAAGCAGCGCGATGAACAGCAGCAACAGGTACCAGATAGAGTACTTGAAGGTCTTGATCGCCGCGTGCGGCCGACTGCCACGGTACAACACCCAGGCCCACTGCAGGAAGCGCCCGCCCAGGGCCAGGGCGCAGGCCAGGTACAACGGGCCGCTCATGTGGATGGCGTAGGGCAGCAGGCTGACCGCCAGCAAAACCAGGGTGTACAGCAGAATATGCACCTTGGTGTAGTGTTCGCCGTGGGTCACCGGCAGCATGGGAATATCAGCCTTGGCGTACTCCTCCTTGCGGTGAATGGCCAAGGCCCAGAAGTGCGGCGGCGTCCAGGCGAAGATGATCAGCACCAGCAGCAATGGCTCGGCGCTGATATGCCCGCTGATTGCCACCCAGCCCAGCAGTGGCGGGGCGGCGCCGGCCAGGCCGCCGATAACGATGTTCTGCGGCGTGGCGCGCTTGAGAAAGCCGGTGTAGATCACCGCGTAGCCGAGCAGCGAGGCCAGGGTCAGCCAGGCGGTCAGGGCATTGGTGAAGACCAGCAGCAGGGCCATGCCCATTGTCGCCAGCAGCAGGGCAAAGGCCAGTGCCGCCGCCGGTGCCACTCGGCCTTCGGCAATCGGGCGTTTATGCGTACGCGCCATCAGCGCGTCGATACGCCGGTCCACCACATGGTTGACCACCGCAGCACCGCCGGCGCAGCAGGCGATGCCAAGGTTGCCGAACAACAGGATGGTCCACGGAACCCCGGCGCGGGTGGCGAGGAACATACCGACCAGCGAGGTGATCAGCATCAGCACCACCACCTTGGGTTTGGTCAGCTCCAGGTAATCACGCCAACCTGCTTGCAGCCTGCGCTCGCTCAGAAGCGTCGCCATGAGTTATCTCCCAGATAATGAACGACTCCGCCGCTAGCCAGCGGGGTCAGGCGCCAGCCCTGGCTGACCCGACGAACTTTGGCCTGGGCAACCAGGCGAATGCGGTAATTGACCAGCACCATGCTCAGCAACAACATGGCGCCACCGGCGTTGTGCGCCACGGCCACAGCCAGCGGCAGGTGGAACAGCACGTTGCTGACCCCCAAGGTCACCTGCACTGCCAGCGCCACCAGCACCAACCCGGCCAGCCTGCTCAAGCCATGGCGATGCAGCTTCCAGCTCAGGTTCAGCATGACTGCGGTCACCAGCAAGGCACCCAGGCGGTGACTCATGTGAATCGCCGTGCGCGCATCGCTGTCGAGCTGGCCGCCGAGGTAATTGGGGCCGATGTGCTGGGTCAGGTGAAAGCCGTTGGCAAAATCGGCCTGCGGCCACCACTGGCCATGGCAGGTCGGCAGGTCAATACAGGCCACTGCCGCGTAGTTGGCGCTGACCCAGCCACCCAGGGCGATCTGGCCGATCACCACCAGCAAGCCCAGCGCCGCCACCCGGCGCACGCTCAAAGGCAGCTTGGGCAAGGGTGCAAAGGCCCGCGACAGGCGCAGGCTGAGCAGGAACAACAGGCTCAAGGTGGCAAAGCCGCCCAATAGATGTGCCGTAACCACCTGCGGCCAGAGCTTGAGGGTCACCGTCCACATGCCGAAGGCCGCCTGGGCGAACACCACGCAGAGCAACAGCAGGGGCAGGCGATAAGGCTGGCCATCGCGGCCATGACGGCGCCAGGCCTGCATGGCCAGCAGCGTGATCACCAGCGCCAGGGTGCCGGCAAAGTAGCGATGGACCATTTCGTTGCGGCCCTTGTGCGCCTCCACCGGAGTGTCGGGGAAGTGCAGCTCGGCGTGGGCCAGTTGCGCTTCGGTCTTGGGCACGCTGATAAAGCCATAGCAGCCCGGCCAGTCCGGGCAACCCAGGCCGGCGTGGGTCAGGCGGGTATAGGCACCGAGCAACACGACAACCAGTGCCAGCAGGGTGGCGAAGACGGCGAGGCGAAATCCTGGTCTGGCCATGGCGATGTCCTACCCGATGTTGGACAGCTTCAGCAGGTGGCGCAGGTCGTTGAGCAAGTCCTTGCCCTTGACCCTGGCGTCGTAGCGCAGCACCAGGTTGCCGTGCGGGTCGATGATCCACAGCTGGGCATCCTGTTTGCCCTGGCTGACCGCGCCGTAGCGCGACAGGTCCAGGGAGTAACGCTGCAGTTGCGGGTACTCGCGGTCCAGCTTGGCCTGGTAGTCGCTGGCCAATGGCTGGGCGGCGGCCAGGGCATGGCTGGCGCGGCTGGCATCGCGGCCCAGGCCGATCTGGATCTGCCGGGCCAGGTACACCAGTTGCTGGCAGTCCAGTGCGCAATCCTTGGGCGTACTCACCAGCAGTTGCCAGCGCCCCTCGTCAGCGCTCACCCCCAGGTCGGTGCGGGTCTGGCCGTTGCCGATCATTTCCCCGTGGTAGCTACGGCTGTTGGGCACCCAGAACTTGAGTTTGTACATGCTGGTGGCAAGGATCATCGGGCCGAGTACCACCAGCAGGATCAGCAGCAGCTGCAGCCGCCCGCGCGCACGACTGCGCGGGACCTTGCCTTCAGACATGTTGAGTGGACTTGTGACGGCTCCCATGCTGTTTCTCCTTGTTGTTATGCCAGCCGAAATAGAGGTAGAGCAGCCCCAGGGCCAACGCCAGGGCAAACCACTGCACGGCGTAACCCAGGTGTTTTTCCGGGCCCAGAGCGACTACCGGCCAGTCCAGCCGGTAGCTGGCCGGGCCCGGTTCCAGGCGCAATTCGTGGGCGAAACCATCGCGGCCCAACAGCGGCCACAGCATGCTGGCGTCGATGGCGGTGATCAGCCGCGGCCAGCTGCCGCCTGCCGGGTCGGCCTGCAATTGAAAGGTGGCGCCCGGGGCGACATACACCGAGGCGTCCAGGCTCAAAGGCTGATCAGGCGTGCTGAACTGCACGGGTATGCGCCGGTCCGGCCAGGGCAACCAGCCGCGATTGATCAACAGCCACAGGCCGCTGGCCTGGTCGAGAAAGGGTTGCAGCAGCTCGACGCCGACCTGGCCATCGCGCATGCGGTTATCCAGCAACAGGCTGTGCTGACCATCAAAATGGCCATACAGGTGCACCCGGCGATATGCCGGATCATCGATCTGCAGCAACTGCGCACTGCCTACCGCGTCGCCGGCACTACGCTCGGCGTAGGCCTGCAGCAGCTGGCGTTTCTGCTCGGCACGCCCGAGCTGCCAGCAGCCGAGCGCAATCAACCCCGGCAGCAGCAACAGCACCACCAGGGTCGGCACGATGCCGGGGCGAAAGCGCGTCACCGGGCCCTCGAAAGGTCAGTCGCTATACTTGTACTCATCACTGCATCCCCCCGGAGTTTCGCCATGCTGAAAGCCGCGATTGTCCTGATGCTGTTGGCGACCATCGCCAGCCTGTTCAGTGGCCTGTTCTTTCTGGTCAAGGACGACGGGCAGTCGACTCGCCTGCTTAAAGCCCTGACTGTTCGCGTCACCCTGGCCGCCTTGACCCTGGCCCTGGTGACCTGGGGTTTCTATAGCGGCCAGTTGGTGTCCCACGCGCCGTTCTGAACCCGGCTACAGCACATAAACAAAGATAAACAGCCCCACCCAGACCACATCGACGAAGTGCCAGTACCAGCTGGCCGCCTCGAAACCGAAGTGTTTGTCGGCGTTGAAGTGCCCGCGCATGATCCGCACCAGCATCACGAACAGGATCAAGGTGCCCATGGTCACGTGGGCACCATGGAACCCCGTGAGCATGAAGAAGGTGGCGCCATAGATGCCCGAGCCCAGGGTCAGCCCCAGTTCGGTATAGGCCTCGTGATACTCGTAAGCCTGCAGCACCAGGAAGCCCAGGCCGAGCAGGATGGTCAGCGCCAGCCAGGCCTTCAGCGGCCCGCGGTGGTTCTTGCGCAGGGCATGGTGGGCGATGGTCACGGTGACACTGGAGCTGACCAGCAGGATGGTGTTGATCAGCGGCAGGTGCCAGGGGTCGATGATGTCCTTGGGCGGCGGGAACAGTTTCGGGTCTGGGGTATTGAGCAACGGCCAGGCGAACTCGAAGTTCGGCCAGAGCATGTGGGTCACACCCTTGGCACCATCGCCACCGAGCCAGGGCCCGGCCAGGTTGCGCACATAGAACAGCGCACCGAAAAAGGCGATGAAGAACATCACCTCGGAGAAAATGAACCACGACATGCCCCAGCGGAACGAGCGGTCCAGCTGCGGGCTGTAGAGCCCGGCGCGGCTTTCCTTGACCACCGCGCCGAACCAGCCGAACAGCATGTAGGCCAGGCACAGGGCACCGAAGAAGAAGATCCACGGCCCGTGGGATTCCGGCCGCCCGGCCTTCAGGTCATTGAACCAGGTGCCCAGGCCGAACACCGTGATGAACATGCCGACCGTGGCAATGATCGGCCACTTGCTTTGCGCCGGGACGTAATAGTGCTCATGGGAAGCCATCTTGGTGTTCTCCTTATCGGGCGCCCTGTGCAACCGGGTCCGCCAGGTGTGCAACCGGCGGGTGGCGAGCGGTGATATCGAACAGCGTGTAAGCCAGTGTCAGGTGTTTCACATCCTTGGGCAGGTCGCGGTCGACGATGAAGCGCACCGGCATTTCGATGCGCTCACCCGGCTGCAGCACCTGCTGGGTAAAGCAGAAGCATTCGGTCTTGTGGAAATACGCCGCCGCCTCGGCCGGAGTAATACTGGGAATGGCCTGGGCGCTCATGGGTTTGTCGGTCGGGTTGCGGGCGATGAACACCATCTGGTTGACCGCCCCCGGGTTGACGTCGATCTGGTCGGCGGTGGAATAGAAGTCCCAGACCATGTCGCTGGCGTTGGTCGACATGAACTGCACCTTCACCGTACGGTTGGGGTCGCTGACCTGGGTGCCTTCGTACTGCCCGCCGGTCTTGCCATTGATGCCAAAGGCCTTGCACATCACGTCGTAGATCGGCACCAAGGCAAAACCGAAAGCGAACATCACCACGGTCAGCAGCATCAGCCGCCAAACCAGGCGTTTGAGCGAGGTCCCTTCACTCATGGCTGCATCCTCGGGCCGGAGCCGTTCATTTCACTTCCGGAGGAGTCTGGAAGGTGTGATAGGGCGCCGGTGACGGTACCGACCATTCCAGCCCTTCGGCGCCATCCCAGGGTTTGGCCGGCGCCGGGGCGCCGCCACGAATGCACTTGATGACGATGAACAGGAAGAAGATCTGCGTGGCACCGAAGGTAAAGGCGCCGATTGACGAGATCATGTTGAAGTCGGCGAACTGCAGGTTGTAGTCCGGAATCCTGCGCGGCATGCCGGCCAGGCCCACGAAGTGCATGGGGAAGAAGGCCATGTTCATGCCCACGAACGACAACCAGAAGTGCAGCTTGCCCAGGGTTTCGTCGTACATATGCCCGGTCCACTTCGGCAGCCAGTAATAGGCCGAGGCGAAGATGCCGAAGATCGCACCGGGCACCAGCACATAGTGGAAGTGAGCAACCACGAAGTAGGTGTCGTGGTACTGGAAGTCCGCCGGGGCGATCGCCAGCATCAGCCCGGAAAAGCCACCGATGGTGAAGAGGATGACGAAGGCGATGGCAAACAGCATCGGTGTCTCGAAGGTCAGCGAGCCTTCCCACATGGTGCTGACCCAGTTGAACACCTTTACCCCCGTGGGCACCGCGATCAGCATGGTGGCGTACATGAAGAACAGCTCGCCGACCACCGGGATGCCGACCACGAACATATGGTGGGCCCAGACGATAAACGACAGGAAGGCGATCGCCCCGGTGGCGTAGACCATGGAGGTGTAGCCGAACAGCGGCTTGCGCGAGAACGCCGGGATGATCGAGCTGACCGCGCCGAAGGCCGGCAGGATCATGATGTACACCTCGGGGTGGCCGAAGAACCAGAACACATGCTGGAACAGCACCGGGTCACCGCCGCCGGCGGCGCTGAAGAAGCTGGTGCCGAAGTGGATGTCCATCAGCATCATGGTCACCACACCCGCCAGAACCGGCATCACCGCAATCAGCAGGAAGGCGGTGATAAGCCAGGTCCAGACGAACAGCGGCATTTTCATCAGGGTCATGCCCGGGGCACGCAGGTTGAGGATGGTAGCGATAACGTTGATCGCGCCCATGATCGAGCTGATGCCCATCAAGTGGATGGCGAAGATGAAGAAGGTCACGCTTTCCGGCGCATAGGTGGTCGATAGCGGAGCGTAGAAGGTCCAGCCGAAGTTCGGCCCGCCGCCGGGCATGAACAGGGTCGAGACCAGCAGCAGGAAAGCTGCCGGCAACAGCCAGAAGCTGAAGTTGTTCATCCGCGGCAGGGCCATGTCGGGCGCGCCGATCATCAGCGGGATCATCCAGTTGGCCAGGCCGACGAAGGCCGGCATCACCGCACCGAAGACCATCACCAGGCCGTGCATGGTGGTCATCTGGTTGAAGAATTCCGGCTGGACGATCTGCAAGCCAGGCTGGAACAGTTCGGCGCGGATGACCATGGCGAACGAGCCGCCCAGCAGGAACATCATGAAACTGAACCACAGGTACATGGTGCCGATGTCCTTGTGGTTGGTGGTCAGCACCCAGCGCATCAGGCCCTTGGCCGGCCCGTGGGCGTGCTCATGACCGTGGCTGTGGTCGTCGATCACTGCGCTCATGTCCTGTCTCCTGCAGTCCGTTGGCTGGGGCGCGGATACGCGTCAACCCGGCTCATTTGCTTTCTGCCTGTTTGATCGCCAGCACGTCTTTTGGCGTGACCATGTCGCCCTTGTTGTTGCCCCAGGCGTTACGTTCGTAGGTCACCACGGCGGCGATATCGACTTCCGAGAGCTGCTTGCCGAAGGCGGCCATGGACGTGCCCGGCTTGCCGTGGAAGACGATGCTCAGGTGATCTTCCTTCGGCCCGGTGGCAATCTTCGACCCCTTGAGCGCCGGGAACATCGGTGGCAGGCCCTGGCCTTCGGCCTGGTGACAGGCCACGCAGGTGGTGTGGTAGACCTTGTCGCCGCGCTCGACCAGCTCTTGCAGGGTCCATTCCTTGCTGGTCAGCTCCTTGAGCTTGGCCGCTTCGGCCTTGCGCTCGCCGAGCCAGGTGTCGTAGTCGGCCTTGGACTTCACCTCGACCACCACCGGCATGAAGCCATGGTCCTTGCCGCACAATTCGGTACATTGGCCGCGGTAGATGCCGGGCTTCTCGATCCGGGCCCAGGCTTCGTTGACGAAGCCGGGGATGGCGTCACGCTTGACCGCAAAGGCCGGCACCCACCAGGAATGGATAACGTCGGCGGCGGTCACCAGAAAGCGCACCTTGGCCCCCACCGGCAGCACCAGCGGCTGATCGACTTCGAGCAGGTAGTGCTCATCCTTGGGGGCTTTGTTGTGGATCTGCTCGGCGGGGGTGGCCAGGTTGCTGAAGAACTCGACGTCCTGGCCCAGGTATTTGTAATGCCATTTCCACTGGTAACCGGTGACCTGGATGTCGACGTCCGATTCGCTGGCGTCGTAGATATCGATCAGGGTCTTGGTCGCCGGGATGGCCATGGCCACCAGGATCAGGAACGGCACTACCGTCCACATGATCTCGACCCAGGTGTGCTCGTGAAAATGCGCAGGCTGCTGGCCGGTGGAACGACGGTGGATGATCATCGACCAGAACATTGCGCCAAAGACCACCAGACCGATGATCACGCAGATCCAGAAGATGGTCATGTGCAGGTCGAACACTGCGTTGCTGACTTCAGTCGCCCCTGGCGCCATGTTCACGGTCCAGGCGGCGTGCGCCTGACCGAATACCGACCACAACAGGAGGCCCATCCAGACATGTGGATGTCGCATCATTGCGGGTTCCCCTTATCGTTCTTGTTATCCCGGAGGCGTGGACCTACGGCTAAGGGTACGGCGGCCAAGACTGCGAACTTCGACGACCGAGCCCCTGCGAACTGCAGTCGGGCCTCATCAGCGAATCACTTTCAAACCGGAGTATAGACAGCGACCCCGGCCTCGCAACGCGCGCAAGGAAAACATCAGAAGAAGTTGAACGTTTGCGCGCAAAGCCGCGAATTACCTGGCTTGGGGCACAATGATGGCATTTCGATATAATTGGTGAATATTAAGTTGTTAATGGTTATGCCAAATGCGTCTTAGGCATTTTCAGAACCGAGCTACCTTATGTCTTCCGTTTGTCACGCCTTTACCCTGGAGTTGTCATGAACATCGCCGCTTTGCGCGAGCAGATCACCCGTGCCCGTCAACATGAGACCGAAACCGGCCAACTGAAAGAGCAACTCGAAAAACAGCTGCCCCACCTGCATCCTTCAATCCATTTGCCAGAGGCCGATGCCCAAGGCGCCCTGGCGCGCTTCGTCGGCGCTTATATCGATCAGGTTCCGGAACTGCTGGAAGCGGCCAATGACGTTGCCCGCGAAGCCGGCATCGAGTCGCAGATCAAACCGGTGCTGAAAATCGCCGAACAGTATTTCCTGCAACCGCCCACCATCACCAATACCCACCTGGGCCTGGGCTGCCTGCTGGATGAGGCCTACCTGGCCCACCGCCTGGTGGAAGAAGTTAACGATCTGTACATCAAGCACTTCAACCAGCCGCTGATCCCGCTGGACACCACCGTGGCCAACCTGATCGCCCATCAACTGATTGGTGAAGACTTTGCCAACCAGCTGGATGAAGTGGTGCACCACTCGGTGGATGAGATGCTCAATGACCAGAGCTTTGCCCTGGAGTCAGTCGAACAGTACCGCGACAAGCTCAGCAGCCCGGACACTGGCGAAGCCTGGAAGCGCTGGCCGTGCCTGTCGCGGCAGTTGGGTGTGGGCCTGGAGCTGGATCAATCCGCTTGAGGTTGATGCGCCAGCATCGCCGGCAAGGCCGGCTCCCACCGGTTCAGTGCAGAGCCCGAGCGGGGTGTGGGAGCTGGCATTGCCAGCGATGGCAACACCGCTGAATCCAGATCAGGCCCCCAACCCCGCCGTCGTGCGCACTCGCCCCTCGACCCGGCGCTTGAGTCGTCGCTGCTCGATCAGCAACCGCGAACCCTTGCCGGCGTTGGCCCGCCCCCAGTCCTCGAGCAGCTCCAGGCAGGAGTGGTCGATGTAACTGAGGTTGGCCAGTGGCACATGCAGGGTGGTCCCGGGCGGAATGCCTTCAAGCACCTGGGCCAGCGCGGGCACCTTGAGAAAGGTCGCCGCGCCGCTCAGGCGCAGCTCCAGATGGCCCGGTTGATCAAGGCTGACCACGCTGATTTTCAGGCGTGCGGCCTTGAGCGCCAGCTTCAGCAGGGTCAGGGCAAAACCGAGCAACACGCCGGTGAGCAGGTCGGTGAAGATGATTGCCAGCGCAGTCGCGGCATAGGTCAACATCGGCATGCGTCCATAGCGCCCGAGCCCGCGAAAGGCCTTGAAGTCGACCAGCTTGACCCCGGTGTAGACCAACACACCGGCCAGGCTCGCCACCGGAATCTGCTGCAGCACGCTGCTCAACACCACCACGAAGGCCAGCAACCAGACCCCGTGCAGGATCGCCGACAGGCGCGTCTGCGCGCCGGCCTGGACGTTGGCCGAGCTGCGCACGATTACCCCGGTCATCGGCAACGCACCGAGTACCCCACAGAGCATGTTGCCCAGCCCCTGCGCCGACAGTTCACGGTCGAAGTCCGAACGCTGGCCGTTATGCATGCGATCGACCGCAGCGGCAGAGAGCAGGGTTTCGGCGCTGGCTATAAAGGCCAGGGCGAAGGCGGCGACCAGCAGGTTCGGGTCGGCGAGGTTGAGCAGGTCAGTCGGGCGCAGCCAGTCGATGGCTTCGCTCAGGTTCGCCGGCACTTCGACGCGGTTCACCGGCAATGCCAGCCAGATGCTGATTGCGGTCATCAAGGCCACGCCAAGCAAGGCCCCCGGAACGAATCGTAGCGACTGCGGGCGCAAGCGCTCCCAAGCCCACATGATGGCAATGGTGCCAAGCCCGAGCGCACCGGCCTGCCAGCCATTGCCCCGGCTTTCCAACGGCAGCGCCTGAGTCAGGGTTGCCGGAAAGCCCAGCAGGTTGGCCAGGCCCGAGGGTTGGGGGGCGCTGTCGAACATCACATGCACTTGGGACAACACGATCAGCACGCCGATACCGGCGAGCATGCCGTACACCACCGCCGGCGCCGTGACCCGAAACCAGCAGCCCAGGCGCAAGCGCCCGGCGAGCAATTGCAGCAGGCCGGCCAACAGCAGGATCGGGCCGAGCATCGCCACGCCGTGCTGGCGCACCAGTTCGAACACCAGCACCGCCAGGCCGGCTGCCGGACCGCTGACCTGCAACGGCGAGCCGGCCAGCCAACCGACGACAATGCCGCCGATGATCCCGGTGATCAGGCCCTTGGCCGGCGGCATGCCCGAGGCAATGGCGATGCCCATGCATAAGGGCAGGGCGACCAGGAACACCACCACCGAGGCCAGCAATTCACGCGGCAAAGCCGCTTTCACTTGTGTCTTGTTCACCCTGTCACTCCTTCTTTCACGATTCATGGCCATTCCAATGGCCGCTGGCACAACCCCTGACACACGCGCAGGCACACACCGCCAGCGGGCGCCGGCAAGGCAGTCAGGGAAATTCAAGGCAGCCGATGACCAGGCCGCACCAGGCAGGTGCGGCCGTCAATCAGCTATTCGCGGGGGTGTCTGGAACGCTTAGTAGCGTCCTCTGGGTGTTGCGCAGGGGATCGGCTGACCTTGGGCAAGGGGCAGGAAGCTGTCGCTTGCCGCGTCGTAGGCTTCGATCTGGCTGGTTTCGATGTCGTAGATCCAGCCGTGAATAAACAGCTGGCCAGCCGCCAGGCGCGAGGCCACCGAAGGGTGGGTGCGCAAGTGGTGCAGCTGGGCGATGACGTTTTCCTTGGTCAGCACCTGCATGCTTTCATGCTCGCTGCCACAGGAGCAGTTGTCTTCGACCACCGTGCGGGCGACCTCGGCATGGCGCAGCCAGGCTTTGACCGTCGGCATCTTCTCCAGGCTCTGGGGGTTGAGCACCGCGCGCATGGCGCCACAATCGGAGTGACCGCAGACAATGATGTGGTGTACGCCCAGGGCCAGCACCGCGTATTCGATGGCGGTGGATACGCCGCCGTTCATCTGCCCGTAAGGTGGCACGACGTTACCGACGTTGCGGGTCACGAACAGATCGCCAGGGGAGCTCTGGGTAATCAACTCGGGCACGATGCGCGAGTCGGCACAGGTGATGAACATCGCACGGGGCTTTTGCGCGGTGGCGAGTTTCTTGAACAGCTCCTGCTGCTCGGGAAAAACGTCGTGATGGAACCGCAGAAAGCCGTCGACGATATGCTTCAGGGCGGCATCGGCGCTCTCGGTGGGGGTTTCCGGGACGGCCTTGGATGGGTCCTTGACGGGCATGATTCATCCTCTTTGACGGTTTTAGGTTAAGTCCATTTTACCGGGTTGATGATTCAAACGGCGTATGACAGTTGGATGAAATACGCGCGCCAACAATCACATCAGTTGCTGGCTGAATTCCTACGCTACTCGGCGAAACTTAACTCAAACTGAATTGCGAGGCTCTAGTACGGGCGTTCCAGAGATTCAAAGAGTTGCCAGGATAATATCAAAAAAACATTAATGGCCAATACCCATTATTGAAATCAGAGCAGTGACATCTGCCCGCCAGGGGGGCAAAACGCACTGCAATCAAGCGCGTAGCCTTCGCGCCGGTTCAGCCCCAGGCGGCGGATCGCCTTGCTGAAGCGTTGCGCCAGCAACTCGGCAAATACCCCTTCGCCGCGCATGCGCGCACCGAAGCGGCTGTCGTACAACTCACCACCGCGACTCTGGCGGATCAAGCTCAGGACATGATTGGCCCGTTGCGGGTAATGGTCCTGCAGCCATTGCTCGAACAGCGGCGCGACCTCCAGCGGCAGGCGCAACATCATGTAGGCCGCGCTCAGGGCGCCGTTGGCCTTGGCCGCCTCGAGCAAGTGCTCAAGCTCGCTGTCGTTGATCATCGGGATCATCGGCGAGCACAACACCCCCACCGGAACACCAGCCTCAGTGAGCACCCGGATTGCCCGCAGCCGTGCCTTGGGTGCTGCTGCCCGGGGCTCCAGGGTGCGTTTTAGTTCGTCGTCCAGCGTGGTCAGGCTGATCATCACCTGCACCAGACGCTGCTGGGCCAGTTCGGCAAGCAGGTCAAGGTCACGCAGGATCAACGAGCCTTTGGTGACAATGGTGACCGGATGGCGATAACGCAGCAGCACTTCCAGCAGTCGGCGAGTCAGCTTTTGCTCGCGTTCGATGGGCTGGTAGGGGTCGGTGTTGGAGCCCAGGTTGATCGGCGCGCACACATAGCCCGGCTTGCTCAATTGCTGTTCGAGCACGGCGGCGGCGTTGGTCTTGGCAATCAGCTTGGTTTCGAAGTCCAGCCCCGGCGACAGGTCCCAATAGGCATGGCTGGGCCGCGCATAGCAGTAGATACAGCCATGCTCGCAGCCGCGATAAGGGTTGATCGCACGATCAAAAGGCAGGTCGGGCGAGTTGTTGCGGGTGATGATGCTCTTGGCGGTTTCGATGCGTACTTCAGTGCCCTGGGTCAGGGGCACTTCCTGGTACCAACCGTCATCCTCGGCCACCGAGCGATTCGGGGCGAAGCGGTTATGGGGATTGCTCGCGGTGCCACGACCCCGCACCGGTCCTTGAGGATTGAACATGAAAAACCCCGAATACTGTTTTTATATACAGTACACGGGGCTTGCGTTCGATTCCAGTACCGCTGGGCACCAGCCGAAAACGCTGGCGCTGGCGCGTTTACTCGGTTGACTTCTTCAACTTCGGATTAGGGAAGAACTGTACCGTCTGCACCGTAGCCGCAGCCGGTTTCACCTCGACCTTGTTGACCCGGGTCCCCAGTTCCTTGGGCACCGACAACCCTTGCTCGTTAAGGGTGTCGGAAAACCCGCAGGCCACGCACTCACGGTGCGGAACGCTGTCTTCGCTCCACATCATCAGTTTGTCCGGCTCGCTGCACGCCGGGCAGACCGCCCCGGCGATAAAGCGCTTTTTCGTTATCACAGGCCCATCACTCATGCCGCCACTTCCTCACTCAAGCCGCTATGGCGCAAGAGTGCATCGATTGACGGCTCGCGGCCACGGAAGTCGACGAACAGCAGCATCGGCTCCTGGGAACCGCCACGGGCCAGGATCGCTTCGCGGAACGCGCGACCGGTGTCGGCATTGAGCACGCCTTCTTCTTCGAAGCGCGAGAAGGCGTCGGCCGACAGCACTTCAGCCCACTTGTAGCTGTAGTAACCGGCCGCATAACCACCGGCGAAGATATGCGCAAAGCTGTTGGGGAAGCGGTTGTACGCAGGTGGGCGCATGACCGAGACCTCGTCGCGGATGCCTTCGAGCACTTGCAGTACACCGCGGCCGTCGCCGTGGCTGGCGTGCAGTTCGAAGTCGAACAGCGAGAATTCCAGCTGGCGAACCATCATCAGCCCGGACTGGAAGTTCTTCGCCGCCAGCATCTTCTCCAGCAAATCCTGGGGCAGGGCTGCGCCAGTTTCGTAGTGGCCGGAAATCAGCGCCAGGCCTTCAGGCTCCCAACACCAGTTTTCCATGAACTGGCTCGGCAGCTCGACCGCATCCCAGGCCACACCGTTGATACCGGAAACACCGGCATGCTCGATACGGGTCAGCAGGTGATGCAGGCCATGGCCGAACTCGTGGAACAGGGTGGTGACTTCGTCGTGGGTCAGCAACGCCGGCTTGCCAGGGGCGGCCGGGGTGAAGTTGCACACCAGGTTGGCCACCGGGCTCTGCAACTGGCCGTCAGCGGTCAGACGACGGTCGCGGGCGCCGTCCATCCAGGCACCGCCGCGCTTGTTGGCACGGGCATAGAGGTCGAAGAAGAAGCGCCCGACGTGCTGGCCGTGCTCCTTGATTTCGAACAGGCGCACGTCCGGATGCCAGCTATCGAAGCCCTTGAGCTCGGCAATCTCGATGCCGTACAGGCGCTGGACGATGGTGAACAGGCCGGTCAGCACCTTGTCGATCGGGAAGTAGGCGCGCAGGGTTTCCTGGGAAACGCTGTAGCGCTGTTCACGGAGTTTTTCCCCATAGAAACCGCTGTCCCAGCTTTGCAGGTCCGGGCACCCCTGCTCGGCGGCATAGGCCTTGAGCTGGGCCAGATCCTGGGTGGCAAACGGCTTGCTGCGCTTGGCCAGGTCACGCAGGAAGCTCAGCACCTGATCGCTGGACTCGGCCATCTTGGTCGCCAGGCTCAGCTCGGCGAAGTTCTGGTAGCCCAATAGCTGAGCCAGTTCCTGACGCAGATCGAGGATCTCGCCCATCACCGGACCGTTGTCGAACTGGCCGGCGTTAGGGCCCTGATCGGAGGCGCGGGTGCAGTAGGCGGCGTAGATTTCCTCGCGCAGGGCGCGATCTTCAGCGTAGGTCATCACCGCGTAGTAGCTGGGGAATTCCAGGCTGATCAGCCAGCCATCGAGGCCCTTGGCCTGGGCGGCGGCAGCCATCTGTGCCTTGGCCGAGTCAGTCAGGCCGGCCAGTGCCGCTTCGTCGGTGACGTGCTTGGTCCAGGCCTGGGTGGCGTCCAGCAGCTGGTTGGAGAAGCGGCTGCCCAGTTCGCTGAGCTTGCTCTGAACTTCGGCATAACGTTGTTGCTTATCGGCCGGCAGGTCGATACCCGACAGGCGGAAGTCACGCAGGGCGTGTTCGAGAATTGTCTTTTGCGCCACATCGAAGCCGGCGGCTTCGGGGCTGGCGATCAACGCTTCATAGGCCTGGAACAGCTCGCGGTTCTGGCCCATTTCGGTGGCGTAGGCGCTCAACGCCGGCAGGCAGGCCTCGTAGGCTTCACGCAGTTCGGCGCTGTTGCACACGGCATTGAGGTGACTGACCGGACTCCAGGCGGCGCCCAGGCGGTCGTTGAGTTCGTCCATGGCCAGGATCAGGCCGGCCCAGCTTGGGTGCTTGCCCTGGGCCTGGAGGATGTCGGCAATGGCTTTACGGTTGTCGGCCAGGATCTGTTCAATCGCCGGCTGCACATGCTCGGCACGGATCGCCGAGAAGGGCGGCAAGTCATAAGACTGCAGAAGCGGGTTGTTCGCACTCACGGTTAAACACCTTGGCAGAAGAAACACTTCCCCATCTTAATTACAATCGACGCCGACCGCAGCCCTATCCATACCAAAGAGAATTCCTATCATGGCCATCCGTAGCTTCCAGCATCACACTCCCAGGCTTGGCGAGCGTGCCTTTGTCGACCGCAGTGCCGTGGTGCTGGGCGATGTCGAGATCGGCGCCGACAGCTCGGTGTGGCCATTGACGGTGATCCGCGGCGATATGCACCGCATCCGCATCGGCGCGCGCACCAGTGTCCAGGACGGCAGCGTGCTGCACATCACCCATGCCGGGCCGTTCAACCCGGATGGTTTCCCGCTGCTGATCGGCGATGAAGTAACCATCGGTCACAAAGTCATGCTTCATGGCTGCACCCTGGGCAACCGCATCCTGGTCGGCATGGGCAGCACCATCATGGATGGTGCAATCGTCGAAGACGAAGTGATCATCGGCGCTGGCAGCCTGGTGCCTCCGGGCAAGCGCCTGGAAGGCGGTTTTCTCTATGTCGGCAGCCCGGTCAAACAAGCTCGCGCCCTGACCGAGAAGGAGCGCGCGTTCTTCCCCTACAGCGCCGGCAACTACGTCAAACTCAAGGATCAGCACCTGGCCGAAGGCTACCACCTGCCCGAGTGAACCTGCCCACAGCCTATTCGAGACTGCCATGCACCAGCAAAACATCCTCTTCGACCTCGACGGTACTCTGACCGATCCGCGATTGGGCATCACCCGCTCGATCCAGTACGCACTGGCCAAGCTCGGCATCGATGAGCCGGACCTGACGCGCCTGGAACACTTCATCGGCCCGCCGTTGCTGCAGGCGTTCATGCAGTTCTATGACTTCGATGAGGCCAAGGCCTGGGACGCGGTGAACTTCTATCGCGAGCGCTTCAAGGTCACCGGCCTGTACGAGAACCAGGTGTTCGACGGCGTCAGTGAAATGCTCGAAACCCTGCAAGGGCAGGGCCGCACCCTGTACATCGCCACCTCCAAACCCTGGGAGTTTGCCCGCGAGATCGCCCGGCACTTCGATTTTGCCCGGCACTTCAAGGTGATCTACGGCAGCGAGCTGGACGGCACCCGCACCAACAAGGTCGAGCTGATCCGCCACCTGCTGGCCGAAGAAGCCCTGGACCCTGCGCACACCCTGATGATCGGCGACCGCAAGCACGACCTGATCGGCGCGCGCAGCAACGGCCTGGAAGCGGTAGCGGTGGGTTATGGCTTTGGTAGCCATGAAGAGCTGACAGCGGAGCAGCCGGCTTATCACTTTGCTACGTTGGCGGAACTGCATCAGGCTTTTCAGCGCGGCTGAGGCCCCTATCGCGGGGCAAGCCCGCTCCCACTGTAGGAGCGGGCTTGCCCCGCGATGCTTTTCAGCGCCTGCTGACGCTGTTCAAGGGGCAGCCGCCCGAAAGCTTCTACTCGCTGATAAAACACCTGCCAATCGCCCCCCACCTCGGCAAACAGCTGCGCAAACGCCGGCACCCACTGGTCATACAGGCCAAAGGGCAGCAACTTGGCATTGTTCATCGGCGCATTGATCCAGGCGTCATAGCGCCCGACACCGCCCCATTGGCTATCGCGCAAGGCCCGGTACTCACGGCGCAAGCGTTCGAACTCGGCCTGCTTGCCAGCGCGCTTGGCGGGCTCGGTCAGCGGCGCCGCGTACAAGGCTTTGAGCCGTTCGCGGCTGGCCAGCACCAAGCCGACGAACTGCTCGCGCTGCTGGCTGCCAGCCTCGGCCAGCGCTGGCAGACTCCGCGCCGCTCGCCATTGACGGGTACCTTCCTGCTCGACAAACGTGGCGAAGGACTCGTTGAACGCAGTGTCGTCCTGCACATAGACCCGTTGGTGGGCCAACTCATGGAAGATCACCGTGGCCAGGCGTTCATCGCCCCAACCAAGCATCGAACTGAGGATCGGGTCGTCGAACCAACCCAGGGTCGAATAAGCCTCAACGCCACCCACATACACATCCAGCCCTTGCTGTTTCTGCAGCGCCGCCGCTCCTCGCGCCGCACCCTGGCTGTAATAACCGCGGTAGGCAACGCAGCCGGCGATGGGGAAGCAATGGGTTTGCGGCTCAAGTGAAAACTCCGGTGTGGCGAACACATTCCAGACCACATAGGGCCTGCCGATGTCGGCATACACCCGGTAACTGCGGTTGTCCGGCAGCTTCAAACGCGCACTGGCGAAGGCCCGGGCCTGCTCGGCATGCAACAAATGCTGGCGCAATGCGCTGTCGGTGGCCGGGTCGGCTACCAGTTCGGCGACCGGCTGGCGTGCCTGCAACAACTGCCACTGACCACTGGCCAGTTGCCCGTAGTAACTGACACTGGTGCAACCGTTCAGCAGTCCAATGGCCAGGAAGGGAACCAAGTAGCGAAAAATGTGGTCGAGTGACACATGACTTGAGCGCAACAAAAAAAATAGTCGAAGCATTCGTATCCCGTCATCCGCTCAAGTACTCGTCAGCTTCAAGACTATCCTGCCCGGCTGGAGTTTTGCCATGCGTACACTGCTTGTCATCAGCGGTCTTCTGCTTCTGTCCGGCTGCGCCGGCCTGCCCGATCCCGACCCCAACCAGGCCTGGATCGACCTCGCACCGGGCCAGGATGACACCCTGCATGCCATGGAAATTGACGAACGTGCCTGGGCCGACAAACGCTATTTCGAGGTACCGCCAGGCAGCCATGAGCTGACCGTGCGCTATCTCTTCCCGGTTACCCCAAGCAATATCGGCCCGGTCGACGAGCCGCTGTGGCGCGATTGCCAGCTGAATGTGAAGTTCAAGGATTTCAGTGCCGGCCAGCGTTATCAGCTTGAGGCCGGCAGCATCGGATTCCGCCCCTGGGCCAAGCTCTATGACGAACAGCGCAAAGTGGTCGGCAAAGGCCAGCCGGCGGGCTGCCAGCGTACCTAAAGGCGTGAATGGCGCTATGCTTATGCTTTGTAACCCGCACGTCGGAGTTCGCCATGCGCCAGCCTATGATGCTGCTCGCAATCAGTACCCTGGGAGCTTGCGCCAGCCCCCTGCCACCTGTGGATAACAAGCAGGCCTGGGTCGACCTTTACACCATCACACCGGGCAAACTGGTGATGGCCGAACGGCTTGATGGCCAGCGCCTGACCGATGGCCGGTTCTTCCAGGTCACGCCCGGCGCACACGAGTTGGTGGTGAGGTTCGATTACGAAATCTACTCCGGTGGTTTCAGCACCGACCCGACCGAGCGTACCTGTTACCTGACGGTCAAATTCGCCCATTTCGAGGCCGGTCAGCGCTACCGCCTGGAAGCCCGGGCACCGGCCATGCAGCCCAGCGCCTACCTCTATGACGCTCAGCGCAAGGTCGTGGCCGAGGAATCGAACGACATCTTCTGCACACCCTGATACCTAGCGATCATTCTTTTGATAGATGATCTTCTTGGTGCCGTTTTCACAGCTGCCAACCACCATGTTCTGGTCTTTGACTTCGTCATTGCTGACAATTTCCAGGGTGTAGGAACTCACGTTGTTGGCCTGGATCTTCGCCTCAATCTCGGCCTTGAGCTCTTCACAGTTCTTGGTCGCGGCCAACGCAGACGTTGCCAGCAGCGAAGCCAGCACAGCGATTGCAACACGGATCATGGGACAGCTCCTTGTGGCGGCAGACGTTCTACCGACCCTCATTTGACCACAAGAAGCGCGTCCCGGTTCTGCCTTAACTCAGCAGCGTCGCATCCAGGCTGATTTTCGCGTTGAGCACTTTCGATACCGGGCAACCGGCCTTGGCCTTGTTGGCGATCTCAAGAAACTGCGCTTCGCTGGCCCCGGGCACCTTGGCCTTTAGGATCAGGTTCACGGCGGTAATGGCAAAGCCATCTGGCAGTTTGTCGAGGGTCACTTCAGCAATGGTATCGATGCGTTCTGCGGTCAATCCGGCCTCACCGAGCATCATCGACAGGGCCATGGAGAAACAGCCGGCATGCGCCGCACCGATCAATTCTTCCGGGTTGGTGCCCGGCTGGCCCTCGAAGCGGGTGTTGAAGCCATAGGGGTTCTGCTTGAGGGCGCCACTTTCCGTAGAAAGCAGGCCCTTGCCGTCCTTCAAGCCACCTTGCCAGATAGCCGATGCTGTTTTTTTCATAATGCCTCCTGAGCTCCGTGGGACGCGTGATATCGCGCCTTGCCTTAAATTCAGAGATCCTTGACTCAGGCAAGTTCAGACGGATTACAAACCCTGGCATTGATTCCTGCAGATGTGCCCATACAGAGCTAGAAAGGCCGTTGGGTTATTTCGGCCAATCGACTGCCCAGGAGGCTCAAACGCCCATGAAGCGACTTGCGGATATCAAGATCTCCACCCTCGACCTGGTACCAGTGCGTGCCGACAGCGGCCCGGCGCAGTCCCTGCGCAATTCGCTGGACCTGGCGCAACATGTCGAAAAGTTTGGCTACAACCGCTTCTGGGTGGCCGAGCACCACAACATGGATGGCATCGCAAGTTCTGCAACCTCGGTACTGCTCAGTTACCTGGCCGGTGGTACGTCGACCATTCGCGTTGGCGCCGGCGGGGTAATGCTGCCCAACCATGCGCCGCTGGTGATCGCCGAACAGTTCGGGACCCTGGCCAGTCTTTACCCCGGGCGTATCGACCTGGGCCTGGGGCGCGCACCCGGCTCCGACCAGATGACCGCCCGCGCCCTGCGCCGCGAACGCTCTGGCAGTGCGGACGACTTCCCCGATGATGTCGAAGAACTGATGCGTTACCTGGGCCCGCGCACACCGGATCAGAAAGTCATTGCCGTGCCGGGATACGGTACTGAAGTACCGATCTGGTTACTGGGTTCGAGCCTGTTCAGTGCGCAATTGGCCGGAATGCGCGGTTTACCCTACGCCTTCGCTTCGCATTTCGCCCCGCGCTACATGCACGAAGCGATTCGTGTGTACCGCAACCACTTCCAGCCTTCGGCCGTGCTCGACAAGCCCTACGTGATGCTCGGCGTACCCCTGGTGGCGGCCGAGACTGATGAACAGGCTGATTACCTGGCCACCTCGGTGTATCAGCGCATCCTCGCCCTGATGCGCGGCCAAAGCCTGGTGCAACGTCCGCCGGTAGAGACCATGGACGGCCTGTGGCTGCCTCATGAGCGTGAAGCGGTGGGCAGTTTCCTTGGCCTGGCGATGGTGGGTAGCCCAGAGAAAATCCGCGCCAAGCTTGAGGTGCTGCTGGAGCAAACCGAGGCTGATGAGCTGATCTTTACCTGCGATCTGTATGAGCATGCGGACCGGATTCGGTCTTATGAGCTGCTGGCGCAGACGGTGCTGGGCGGCTGAGGGCCCTATCGCGGGGCAATCCCGCTCCTACAATCAGGTAGGAGCGGGATTGCCCCGCGATGGATTCAATATCGATCAGCCGCGCTTGTAGACGATTTCCTTGGTACCGCCTTCGCAGCTACCCACGACCTTGCCACCAGCGGCAGCGCCTTTATCGACGATCTCCAGCGAATAGCCGCTGACGCCTTTGGCATCGAGCTTGGCTGCTATTTCGCTCTTGAGCTCTTCACATGGCTTGCCGGCCGCCAACGCGGTACCCGCCAACGTCATCAAACCTATCGCTACTACTAACTTCTTCATCGATCGCTTTCCTTGTTCAGATCAAAGTAGAGAAGGGCGCCAGGAGGGCCGGGCGCCTCAGACTGTGTAACGCAATTGACCCGCACAAGCCAGTGTCGCCGCTTCAGCTATTGACGATGCGAAAGCCCACCTTGAGCGTGACCTGAAAATGCGCGGCCTTGTTGTCCTTGATATGGCCACGGGTGTCGACCACCTCGAACCATTCAAGATGCTTGATGCTTTTGCCTGCCTCGGCCAGGGCGTTGTTGATCGCCTCTTCAATGGAAGTGGGCGACGAGCCGACGAGTTCGATTTTCTTGTAGGTGTGGTGATCTGACATGGCAACCTCCTTTTTTAATGTGAGATAGAGCCTAGCAGCGCCGGGCTGATTTACCTGCGAGG
Source organism: Pseudomonas wadenswilerensis (assembly GCF_900497695.1). Classification (GTDB taxonomy): domain Bacteria; phylum Pseudomonadota; class Gammaproteobacteria; order Pseudomonadales; family Pseudomonadaceae; genus Aquipseudomonas; species Aquipseudomonas wadenswilerensis. The sequence continues at coordinate 76,530 of NZ_UIDD01000001.1, forward strand.
GGTAAATACCGCTAAAAGTTCGACTGCACTTTCCCAACACCCTGTAGTCGGAAACTACACAGCTCAACTCAACCTCGAAGGAGAGTCACCATGGCCAACACCTCGCTGCGCAAAGCTTCGCTGCAAAGCATGGAAGCGGAAATCGAAAGCCTGCTCAAGTCCCTGGAAAGCCTCAAGGACGATGCCTCGGATGAGTCGCGCAAAACCTTGAAGACGCTCAAGGGCAACGCCGAGAATGCCCTGCGCCATTCGCGCAACCTGCTCAGCGATGCCTACGAAGACGTCAAAACCAAGACCCGCCAGACTGGCCTCGCCACCCGCGACTATGCCCAGGAGCACCCTTGGACCACCGCCGGTGTCGCCGTTGGCGCCCTCGGCCTGTTGGCCGCGTACCTGCTGTGCAAACGCGGTAACTAAGCGGCCTGGCGCGCCAGCTCGGCGCGCAACCAGCCGGCTAACTGCTCGGCGCGCCCGTCTGCGGCGCGTCGCGGCACCCACAGGGCCAGCGCGGCCTGTGTTTCACAAAATCCCCAGGGTGCAGCCAGACGGCCGGCCCGCAGATCGTCGGCTACCAGCGGTTGCGGTGCAATCGCCACACCCAGCCCCGCCACCGCCGCCTCCAGCAAGTAATACAGATGCTCGAAATCCTGCCCGTAGCACAGCGCCTGCGGGTCTATACCCTGCTGCGCGGCCCAGCTTGGCCAGGCTTGCGGGCGAGAGGTGGTCTGCAACAGTGTTTCAGCCAGCAGCGCCTCAGCCGGCGCCAGCTGCAAGCGGTTGAAGCCGGGGAAGTGCGGGCTGAGCACCGGGCCAATGCGCTCCTGGGCCAGCACATGAACCTGCATGTCCGCCGGCCACGGTGGCTCGGCAAACACCAGCAGGGCGTCCAGCCCCGGGCGGCGCGGGTCGAGATCACCTTCACCGGCCGACAGGTGCAGGCGCAGTTGCGGCAGGTCCGCCTTCAGCCGGCCCAGCCGCGGGATGAACCAGCGTGCCAGCAAGCTACCGGAACAGCCGAGGACGAACGGCGCATCGGCGCTGCTCTGGCTCAGTTCGGCGCACACCCCGCGCAGACGCTCGAACGCGTCGCTGCTGGCATCGCGTAAACGCACACCCGCATCTGTGAGTTTAAGGCCGCGCCCTTCCTTGACGAACAACGCCACCCCAAGGTGTTCTTCAAGCACCTTCAATTGCCGGCTTACCGCACCGTGGGTAACGTGCAGCTGCTCGGCCGCCTGGCTGACGCTGTTGAGCCGGGCAGTGGCTTCAAAGGCCCGAAGGGCATTGAGGGGAGGCAGGTCCTGGCGCATGACGTGTGAGTTTTCCTGACATGTTGTCGCAATCTTATCGGTTTTCAGTTGCGCGTGTCGTGGTTAGAGTAAAGCCATTCCCGACTTCACTACCGCCCTGGAGCGACCCATGACCCAGACCAACTTCCGCGCCGGCCCCGATGCCAACGGCCTGTTTGGCGCATTCGGCGGCCGCTACGTGGCAGAAACCCTGATGCCGCTGGTGCTCGACCTGGCCCGCGAATACGAGGCGGCCAAGGCCGACCCGGAGTTCCTCGAGCAACTGGCGTACTTTCAGCGCGACTACATCGGCCGGCCCAACCCGCTGTATTTCGCCGAACGCCTGACCGAACATTGCGGCGGCGCGAAGATCTTCTTCAAGCGTGAAGAGCTCAACCACACCGGCGCGCACAAGGTGAACAACTGCATTGGCCAGGTACTGCTGGCCAAGCGCATGGGCAAAAAACGCTTGATCGCCGAAACCGGAGCCGGCATGCACGGTGTGGCCACTGCCACCGTCGCCGCACGCTTCGGCCTGCCTTGCGTGATCTACATGGGCGCCACCGACATCGAGCGCCAGCAAGCCAACGTATTTCGCATGAAGCTGCTGGGCGCCGAAATCGTCCCGGTCACCGCCGGTACCGGCACCCTCAAGGACGCGATGAACGAGGCTTTGCGTGACTGGGTCACCAACGTCGACGACACCTTCTACCTGATCGGCACCGTGGCCGGTCCGCACCCGTACCCGGCAATGGTCCGCGACTTCCAGTCGATCATCGGCAAAGAAACCCGCGAACAGCTGCAAGCCAAGGAAGGGCGCCTGCCCGACAGCCTGATCGCCTGCGTCGGCGGCGGCTCCAATGCCATGGGCCTGTTCCACGATTTCCTCGATGACGCCAGCGTGCAGATCATCGGCGTCGAAGCCGGTGGCCATGGCGTGGACACTGACAAGCATGCCGCCAGCCTCAACGGTGGCGTGCCGGGCGTACTGCATGGCAACCGCACCTACCTGCTGCAGGATGCCGACGGCCAGATCACCGACGCCCACTCGATTTCCGCCGGCCTCGACTACCCCGGCATCGGCCCTGAACACGCCTGGTTGCACGAAGTGAAACGCGTCGAGTACGTCAGCATCACCGACGACGAAGCCCTGGCCGCGTTCCACACCACCTGCCGCCTGGAAGGCATTATTCCGGCCCTGGAAACCTCCCATGCCCTGGCCGAAGCGATCAAACGCGCGCCAACCCTGCCCAAGGATCACCTGATGGTGGTGTGCCTGTCCGGGCGCGGCGACAAAGACATGCAAACCGTGATGAGCCATATGGCCGCCCAGGAGAAACAGGCATGAGCCGTCTTGAACAACGCTTCGCCGAACTGAAGGCCGAAGGCCGCTCCGCACTGGTCACCTTCATCACCGCCGGCGACCCTGGCTACGATGCCTCGCTGGAGATCCTCAAAGGCCTGCCGGCTGCTGGCGCCGACGTGATCGAGCTGGGCATGCCGTTCACCGACCCGATGGCCGACGGCGTGGCAATTCAGCTCGCCACCCTGCGCGCCCTGGAAGCCGGCCAGACCCTGGCGAAAACCCTGCAGATGGTCAGCGAGTTCCGCGTCGGCAACCAGACCACGCCGATCGTGCTGATGGGCTACTACAACCCGATCCACCGCTTTGGTGTCGAGGCCTTCGTGGCCCAGGCCAAGGCAGTGGGCGTGGATGGCCTGATCATCGTCGACCTGCCGCCAGAGCATGATGCCGAGCTGGCTACCCCGGCCCAGGCCGCAGGTATCGACTTCATCCGCCTGACCACCCCGACCACCGACGACGTGCGCCTGCCGCGCGTGCTTGAGCGCAGCTCGGGCTTCGTCTACTACGTGTCGGTTGCCGGCGTGACCGGTGCCGGTTCAGCGACCACCGAACACGTCAGCAGCGCCATCGAGCGCCTGCGCCGGCACACCGACCTGCCGATCAGCGTCGGCTTCGGTATCCGCACGCCAGAGCAGGCAGCTGCCATTGCCAAACTGTCAGATGGTGTAGTGGTAGGCTCGGCGCTGGTGGACAAGATTGCCAATGCCAAGAATGCCGAACAGGCCGTGGGTGATGTGCTCGAGCTGTGCTCGGCGTTGGCCCAGGGTGTGCGGGGTGCGCGCAAGGCTTGAGGCAGCGCCTCAATCGCCGGCAAGCCGGCTCCCACAGGACAGCGGCGATCTTCGGATCACTCCGGTACCTGTGGGAGCTGGCTTGCCAGCGATGGTAAAGCTCGAAATTTCAAGGCTGTTGAAAGATCGAAAGATTCAAAGGCCGCACCGCTCCCATCCAGATCGCATGATCGCGATGATCGGCCAGCTCATCCCCGGTCAGCGGATGCAGAAACACCACCAGCCCATGGCGATACAACGCCAGCCAGGGCAACACCACGCCAACCACCTCAGGCCCGAAGGCCAGCTGGCAGCTCCAGTCCGGGTGCGGTCCGACCGGCTTCTGATGCATGCGGCCCATGCTCACCGGAAACAACCGCGCGGCTTCTTCACACAGTTGCCGGGCCTGTTCCATGGTGCTGGCGTCATAGTAGATATGGGCGTGATAACCCTTGATCCTCTGCACGAAAACTCCTGAATCATAACGAACCCGCAGCGCGCTGCGCGGGTCAAATGATCACCCGCCGCCAATGGAGTGATCTGGTGAAAAATGCCGAAACCCCAGTGTTCAAACTGGCCCTGCTCGGAGGACTGAGCAGCCTGGGCAGCGCCCTGATGGCCGAATTGCTCAAGCGCCAGCACGAGGTGATCGCCGTGGTCGATGACCTCAACAGCCTGGCGCCACGCCCCGGCTTGCACTTCAAGACCGGCGGCCTGGACAACCCCGATCAGGCTGAACAAAGCGTAGCTGGCGGTTCGGCGGTGATCTGCCTGCTGGCGGCACTGGCGCCTGACGACTTTGCCGCGCAGCTGCGCATGAGCCAAGCGCTGATCGCCGGCATGGCCCGCACAACTATACGCCGGCTGCTGCTGGTGGGCGATTTCGACGTGCTGGATCACAGCGAAGGGCACAGCGAGCAGCAACGGGCCTGCGCCGACCAGATCGTCGACCTGTTGCAGCGCAGCCCGCTGCACTGGACCTTGGTCAATACTCCACAACAGGTTGCTGGCCTGGGTATCGAGCATTTTCACCAGACCCACGGCACCCTTGAGCCGGGCCTGGCCGAGCCACTGCAACGCCTGGCCCGGGTGGCGGCCGCCATGGTTGATGCCCTGGAGCTGAAGCTGCACCACGGCGAACACGTGAACTTTGTCTTCTGACCCGGCTTGCACCCAAGCGCCCGACATCGCACCCTGAACAGCTTCCACCTGCGATAGAGACCCTTCATGGCCTGGCCCGACCGCCACCAACTGCTGCCGTTTCTCACTTGGCTGCCGCGCCAGACCCGGGCCAGTGTGCGCCGCGATCTACTGGTCGGCCTGAGCGGGGCGATCCTGGCGCTGCCGCAATCAATCGCCTACGCCCTGATCGCCGGGCTGCCTGCCGAGTACGGGCTGTACGCGGCGATTGTGCCGGTCATGATCGCCTGCCTGTGGGGTTCGTCCTGGCACCTGATCTGCGGGCCGACGGCAGCGATCTCAATCGTCCTCTATGCCAGCGTCAGCCCGCTGGCGGTCGCTGGCAGCAGCGACTACATCACCCTGATCCTGCTGCTGACCTTCCTCGCCGGGGTGTTTCAGTGGTTGCTGGGGCTGCTGCGCTTTGGTGCGCTGGTCAATTTTGTCTCGCAATCGGTGGTGCTGGGCTTCACCCTGGGTGCTGCGGTGGTGATCGCGCTTGGGCAACTGCCCAACTTGCTGGGGATGAACCTGCCCAGCCAGGCCACGGCATTGAAAACCCTGCAAAACTTGCTGGATCACGCCGGGGAGGTGGATTGGCCTTCACTGTTGCTGGGCCTGGGTACCGTACTGCTGGGCGTTGCGGTAAAGGTAATGCGCCCGCGCTGGCCCGGCCTGTTGATAACCTTGGCGGTTGCCAGCTTGCTGGTCTGGTCGCTGCCAGGCGTTTTTGGCCACGTGCAATTGGTCCCCGGCTTCATCGGCCAGTTGCCACCGCTGAGCCCGTTGCCACTGCTGGACCTGGAACTGATCCTGCGTCTGCTACCCAGCGCCGTCGCGGTAGGCATGCTCGGTCTGGTTACCAGCCTGTCGATTGCCCGCTCGCTGTCTTCACGCTCCGAACAGCTCATCGATGCCAATCAGGAGATCCGCGCCCAGGGCTTGTCGAACATGGTCGGGGGGTTCTTCTCCGGCTACCTGTCGTCCGGTTCCTTCACCCGCTCCGGGCTCAGCTATGACGCTGGCGCCCGTTCGCCCTTGGCCGGAGTGTTTTCCGCCCTGTGGGTAACTTTATTTGCGGTAGCAGGGGCGGGACTGATCGCGCATATCCCGATCCCGGCCATGGCCGGCAGCATCCTGCTGATCTGCTGGGGACTGGTGGATCGTCGGGTGATCCGCGCACTATTTCGGGTCAGCCGCTCGGAATTTCTGGTCATGGCCCTGACTGCTGCCGCCACCTTGCTGCTGGAGCTGCAAACAGCAATCTACGCCGGGGTACTGGCGTCGCTGTTTTTCTACCTCAAGCGTACTTCGCGGCCACGGGTGCAGCAGTCTCGTGAAGGCGATGCCGATGTGCTGCGGGTGGGTGGCTCGATCTTCTTCGGCGCCAGCCATTACCTGCAGGTACGCCTGCAACGCTGCCAGGGCCCGCAGGTGGTGATCGATGCGCGGCAGATCAACTTCATCGACTATTCCGGGGTCGACATGCTCCACCGCGAAGCCCGGCGGCTGGGCCGTGCGGGCGGCAGCCTGACGCTACAACGGGCGCGCCCGCAAGTGATCGAGGAATTGCACAAGCTCGAAGGGGCAGCGAACTGCCCGATCCGCTTCAAAGATTAGCCGCGCGCCAGCTGGCGGCGCAGTTCATCCAGCACCGGGGCAGTGTCGGGGCGCACGCCACGCCAGATGAAGAACGCCTCGGCGGCCTGTTCGGCAAGCATGCCCAGGCCGTCCAGGACCTTGGCGGCCTGGTGCTCGCTGGCCCAGCGGCAGAAAGGCGTCGGCTCCTTGCCATACATCATGTCGTAGCACACGGTTTTACCCGGCTCGATCAGGCTGGCGGAGATCGGCGGCAGCTCGCCGGCAAGGCTCGCCGAAGTGGCGTTGATGATCAGGTCGACCGGCTCTTCAAGCCAGTCGAAACCGCTGGCAGCCACCGGCCCCAGGTCGGCGAACTCACGGGCCAGTTGTTCGGCTTTTTCCACCGTGCGGTTGGCGATCACCAGCGAAGCCGGATTGTGCGCCAGCAATGGCTCCAGCACCCCACGCACGGCACCGCCGGCGCCGAGCAGCAGGATGCGCTTGCCGGTCAGTTGCACGCCGGCATTGACGGTCAGGTCGCGCACCAGGCCGGCACCATCGGTGTTGTCGCCCTGCAGGCTGCCGTCGGCGAGCTTGCTCAGGGTGTTGACCGCCCCCGCACGCTTGGCCCGTGGCGTCAGGCTATCGACCAGGCGATAGGCTTCTTCCTTGAACGGCACGGTGACGTTGGCGCCCAGGCCCTGCTTGAAAAAGCCTTGGGCACACATGCTGAAATCATCCAGTGGCGCCAGCAGCGTGCTGTACTCCAGCTGCTGGCCGGTCTGGTCGGCGAACAGGCGGTGGATCAGCGGCGACTTGCTGTGGCCGATCGGGTTGCCGAATACAACGTACTGGTCCATTCACGCGGTTCCTGGGTCAAGGTCGGGCAGGGCCGGAAAGTTATCCACAGCGGTTCAGTGGCTGGTCCTGGCCTCGCCAAGCCAATCACGGTCCTGCAGGAAATACTCGGTCAGACGTGCTTCTTCGCTGCCTGGCGCGGCCTTCCAATCGTACCCCCAACGCACTTGCGGTGGCAGCGACATGAGGATCGATTCGGTACGTCCGCCCGATTGCAGGCCGAACAGGGTGCCACGGTCGTAGACCAGGTTGAACTCGACATAGCGGCCGCGACGGTATTCCTGGAACTCACGCTGCTCGGCGGTATAGGGCTGATCCTTGCGGCGCTGGACGATCGGCAGGTAAGCCTCGACATAGGCGTCGCCGATGGCGCGGATGAAGGCGAAGCAGGTGTCGAAGTCCCATTCGTTGAGGTCATCGAAGAACAGGCCGCCAATGCCCCGTGGCTCGCCGCGGTGCTTGAGGTGGAAGTAGCGGTCGCACCAGGCTTTGTAGCGCGGATAGACGTCGGCGCCAAAAGGCGCGCAGGCGCGCTCGGCAACCTGGTGCCAATGCACACAGTCTTCTTCGTTGCCGTAGTAAGGGGTCAGGTCGAAGCCGCCGCCAAACCACCAGACGGCTTCTTCACCTTCTTTCTCAGCGATGAAAAACCGCACGTTGGCGTGGGAAGTCGGCACATGCGGGTTGTGCGGATGGATCACCAGCGACACGCCCAGGGCTTCGAAACCGCGCCCAGCCAGCTCCGGCCGGTGGGCACTGGCCGAGGGTGGCAAACCGCTGCCGAACACGTGGGAGAAGTTCACCCCGCCTTTTTCGATGACCTTGCCGTCGCCGATCACCCGGGTTCGCCCGCCACCGCCGGCCTCGCGCGTCCAGGCGTCCTCGACAAAGCGGGCGCCGCCGTCTTCGTTTTCGAGGGCGGTGCAGATACGGTCTTGCAGGTCGAGCAGGTAGGCTTTCACGGCCTCGGTGCGGCTAGTCATCAGGTCACCTGGAAGCGGGCTAAGGCAAATTCGGCGCGTAGCATACCACCGGCGGCAGGCGGGCCGCAGTTGACGGCGATCAAGCAAAGGCGTCCGATAGGGGTTTTCCGGTACCTTCAGGAGAGTGCAGATGGCCAAGCGTATCCAGTTCAGCCAGCACGGCGGCCCCGAAGTCCTGACCCTGGTCGACTTCGAGCCGGCGGCGCCCGGCCCGCAGCAGGTCCGCGTGCGTAACCAGGCGATCGGCCTGAACTTCATCGATACCTACTTTCGCAGCGGTCTCAATGCGCCGCCGTCACTGCCATCGGGCCTGGGCACTGAAGGCGCCGGAGTGGTCGAGGCGGTGGGCGAGCAAGTCACCCGGCTCAAGGTCGGCGACCGCGTCGCCTATGCCGGCGGCCCGCTGGGCGCCTATAGCGAAGTGCATGTGCTGCCTGAGGCCAACCTGGTCAAACTCCCCGACAGCATCAGCTTCGAGCAAGCGGCGGCGGTGATGCTCAAGGGCCTGACCGTGCAATACCTGCTCAAGCAGACCTACGCGGTGCAACCGGGCGAAACCATCTTGTTCCACGCCGCAGCAGGTGGCGTCGGCTCGCTGGCCTGCCAATGGGCCAAAGCCCTGGGGGCCAGGTTGATCGGTACTGTCAGCTCCGCCGAGAAGGCCGAGCGAGCCAAAGCCCTAGGCGCCTGGGCGACCATCGATTACAGCCGCGAAGACGTGGCCCAGCGGGTACTGGAACTGACTGACGGAAAGAAATGCCCGGTGGTGTACGACGGCGTCGGCCAGGACACTTGGCTGACTTCATTGGACTGCCTGGCGCCGCGTGGGCTGATGGTCAGCTTCGGCAATGCCTCTGGCGCGGTGAGCGGGGTCAACCTGGGGATCCTGGCGCAAAAGGGCTCGCTGTATGTCACCCGGCCAACCCTGGCCAGCTATGCCAATAACGCCGAGAACACCCAGGCGATGGCTGACGATCTGTTTGCGATGATTGCCAGCGGCAAGCTGGCTGTGGATATCCAGCAACGTTATCCACTGAGCGAGGCGGCCAGGGCACAGAGCGAGCTGTCGGCGCGCAGGACGGTGGGGTCGACGGTGTTGCTGCCTTGAAGCGGGGGTGAATTGATCGCGGGGCAAGCCCGCTCCTACTGGAGCTGGCTTGCCAGCGATGAGGCCCTCAGCCGGCCCGCACAATCTCACCGGTCGCCAGGTCACGAATCACACTCGGGTTACGCCGCCCACCCAGGGCGCCACCGAGCACCAGGTCCAGCTGCCCGCGGAAATACTGCTCGACGCGCAAACGGGTCTTGGCAGCCGGGCGACCTTGCGGGTTGGCCGACGTGGAAATCAGCGGCCCGACCAGTGCGCACAAATCCCGCACGACCGGGTGATCGCTAACGCGCAACGCCACCGTGTCATGCACCCCGGTAATCCACTCCGGCAGCAGGTTCTGATGCGGCACCAGCCAGGTGTTCGGCCCCGGCCAGGTCGCAGACATGCGGTCCAGCCAGGTTTCGGGGAAATCCTCGAAAAGGAAGTCGAACTGGTGGATATTATCGGCGATCAGGATCAGCCCCTTGTCGACCGAACGCGACTTGATCGCCAGCAGGCGATCCACCGCTTCTTCGTTCCAAGGGTCACAACCCAGGCCCCAGACCGCTTCGGTCGGATAGGCAATCACCGCACCTGCCCGAATTTCACGCGCGGCTTGTTGCACACGCCAACTGCTCACCATTGCTTTCACTCCGCATAAAGGCAGATGAGCAGTGTACTTAGCCGGGCCGGGCAAACCAACGCCCAGCTTCATTACAGACCCTTCCGGCCAATTCCAGCTCGGTCAGCGCGGCCAGCACCCTGGGTAACGGCCAGCCACTGCTACTGGCCAGGCCCTCGGTGGTTTGCGGCGCGGCCAGCAGCAAGTCGACCAGGGCATGGCTGGCGGTTACAGGCGATTGCAAGGGCGGCAAGCGCTGCCAGCCCTGCAGGGTTTCGACGATCTGGTCGACGGTTTCCACCAGCAAGGCGCCATCACGAATCAACTGGTGACAGCCCTTGGAGCCGGGGTGGTGAATCGAGCCTGGAATGGCATACACCTCGCGGCCTTGCTCAGCCGCCAGTCGCGCGGTAATCAGCGAACCACTGGCAAGACTCGCCTCGACCACCAGCACACCCAGCGACAGGCCGCTGATGATCCGGTTTCGCCGGGGAAAATTACCGGCCACAGGCCCGGCATCCAGCGGAAACTCGGAGACCACCGCGCTACCTCGCTCGATCATCGCCGCCGCCAGCGCTCTGTGGCGCTGTGGATAAAATTTTTGCAGCCCGGTACCCAGCACACCGATGGTCTGCCCGCCGGCGTCCAGGGCAGCCTGATGCGCAGCGCCATCGACCCCCAGGGCCAGGCCGCTGGTAATGACAAAACCACCCCGGGCAAGACTTCGAGAGAAGGCCGCTGCTGTATCGAGCGCAGGCCTCGCCGCCCTTCGACTGCCAACGATCGCCAACTGCGGTTTTTCCAGAATGGCCGGGTTGCCGGCGATAAAAAGCAGCGGCGGGGCGTCCCCCAGTTCGGCCAGCAAGCCTGGGTAGCAGGGGTCATCCCACATCAGCAAATGCTGGTCGCGGGCCTCTAGCCAGCGCATTGCCGCTGCCGCGCCGTCACGCACTTCAAGGCTGCGCCGGGCATCGCTGCTCTCCGTTGGCACGCCCAGCACGCGCCAGGCAGCGGCCGGCGCACTGAGTGCCGCAGAGGCGTTGCCAAAGGCCTGGATAAGGGTATGAAAACGCCGCGGCCCCAGGGACGGCAGCAAATGAAGACGCAAGCGCGCTTCGAGTTCGGCGGGTGAACACGCCGGCGATAAGGGTTGCGACATGACGATCATCCTTGATCGGGCAGCCTGGGCCAGCCGTGAAGAAGCTGTGGATAACTCTGTTGATAATACTTTGACAACCGGTTGAAGGATTTCCCTCGAGGGCAGTCCTTCAGGCTTGCAGACACGGGTGAAAAAGCACCCTGAAACCTTAGCTGACCTTTGCCAGGTGCCGAATGCGCCGAATCCCTTTATTATGTGTACTCATGTTTGTAATTCATCGCACAGTGCAGCTCATACGCTTATGGCCATTCTGAACATCCTCGAATTCCCGGACCCGCGCCTTCGTACCATCGCCAAACCGGTGGCCGAAGTCGACGACGGCGTTCGCCAGTTGATCGATGACATGTTTGAAACCATGTACGAAGCCCCTGGCATCGGCCTCGCCGCCACCCAGATCAACGTGCACCAGCGCATCGTGGTCATGGACCTGAGCGAAGACCGCAGCGAGCCACGGGTGTTCATCAACCCCGAACTCGAGATGCTGACCGACGAAATGGATCAGTATCAGGAAGGCTGCCTGTCGGTGCCCGGCTTCTACGAGAACGTCGATCGCCCGATACGGGTCAAGGTCAAGGCGCTGGACCGCGACGGCAAGCCGTACGAGCTGATCGCCGAAGGCCTGTTGGCGGTGTGCATCCAGCACGAATGCGACCACCTCAACGGCAAGCTGTTCGTTGACTACCTGTCGACGCTCAAACGCGACCGGATCAAGAAGAAGCTGGAAAAACAGCATCGCCAGCAAGCTTGATCTCCTCTTCCCAAAGGCTTGCTCCGGCAAGCCTTTTTCTTTTTAAGCGAGAACTCCATGCGCATTGTCTTCGCAGGCACCCCAGAGTTTGCCGCCGAACACCTCAAGGCCCTGATCGACAGCCCCTATGACGTGGTGGCGGTCTACACCCAGCCGGACCGTCCGGCCGGTCGTGGGCAAAAACTGATGCCAAGCGCGGTCAAGCAGCTGGCTGTGGATAACGGCATCCAGGTCCTGCAACCACCGACCCTGCGCAACGCCGAGGCACAAGCGGAACTGGCAGCCCTGCAGCCGGACCTGATGGTGGTGGTCGCCTATGGCCTGATCCTGCCCCAGGCGGTGCTGGATATTCCGCGCCTGGGCTGCATCAACAGCCATGCTTCGCTGCTGCCGCGCTGGCGTGGCGCCGCGCCGATCCAGCGTGCGGTCGAAGCCGGTGACAGCGAAAGCGGCGTCACCGTGATGCGCATGGAAGCGGGCCTGGACACCGGGCCGATGCTGCTCAAGGTCAGCACCCCGATCAGTGCCAGCGACACCGGTGGCACCCTGCACGACCGCCTCGCCGAAATGGGCCCGCCAGCCGTGCTCGAGGCCGTTGCGGGCCTCGCCGCTGGCACCTTGCAGGGTGAAGTCCAGGACGACAGCCTGGCCACTTATGCACACAAGCTGAACAAGGACGAAGCGCGCCTGGACTGGAGCCGTCCGGCGGTTGAGCTGGAGCGCCTGATTCGCGCCTTCAACCCATGGCCGATCTGCCACAGCACCCTCAACGGCGAAGCCGTGAAGGTGATCACCGCCAGCTTATCCACAGGCTCGGGCAACCCAGGGGAAATCCTCTCTGCCAGCAAGGACGGCCTGATCGTCGCCTGCGGTGAGCAGGCGCTGTGCCTGACCCGCCTGCAACTGCCTGGCGGCAAGGCGCTGAACTTCAGTGACCTGTTCAACAGTCGCCGCGAGAAATTCGCCACCGGCACGGTACTTGGCCAATGAATCCACGTCTGGCAGCCGCCCGCGCCCTGGCGGCAGTACTCAGTGGCAAGGCATCGCTGAACAGCTCGCTGCCAAGTCAGCTGGACAAAGTCGAAGTACGTGACCGTGGCCTGACCCAGGACCTGGCCTTCGGCACCGCGCGCTGGCAGCCACGGCTGTCGGCCCTGGCCGAGCGCCTGCTGCAGAAGCCGTTCAAGGCCGCCGACGCTGATGTCGAGGCGCTGCTGCTGGTCGGCCTGTATCAGCTGCTCTACACGCGCATCCCCGCTCATGCCGCCATCGGCGAAACCGTAGGCTGCGCCGACAAGCTGAAAAAGCCCTGGGCCAAGGGCTTGCTCAACGCCGTGCTGCGCCGTGCGCAACGGGAAAGCAGCGAGATTTTCGCCGAGCTGGAACGCGACCCGGTGGTGCGCACTGCGCACCCGCGCTGGCTGCAAAAGTCGCTCAAGGCCTTCTGGCCCGAGCAATGGGAAGCCATCTGCGCTGCCAACAACGCCCACCCGCCGATGATTTTGCGGGTCAACCGCCGCCATCACAGCCGCGATGCCTACCTCGAACTGCTGCGTGAAGCCGGCCTTGAAGCCGCGCCCTGCCAGTTCAGCGGCGACGGCATCCTGCTCGCCGAAGCCTGCGATGTACGCGGCCTGCCCGGTTTCGACCAGGGTTGGATCAGCGTCCAGGACGAAGCCGCACAACTGGCCGCCGACCTGCTCGACCTGGCCCCCGGCCAGCGCGTGCTCGACGCCTGCTGCGCCCCGGGTGGCAAGACCTGCCACCTGCTGGAAGCTGAAGCGGGGCTGGACGCCGTGGTCGCTATCGACCTTGAGGCCAAGCGCCTGACCCGCGTGCGCGAGAACCTCGATCGCCTGGGCCTCGACGCCCAGTTGATCGCCTGCGACGCCCGCGACACCGCCAGCTGGTGGGATGGCAAAGGCTTCCAGCGCATCCTGCTCGATGCGCCGTGTTCAGCCACCGGGGTGATCCGCCGCCATCCGGACATCAAGCTGACCCGCCAGGCCGACGACATCGCCGCCCTGGCCAGCCTGCAAGGCGAGCTGCTCGACGCCCTGTGGCCAACCCTCGAGGTCGGCGGCATCCTGCTCTACGCCACCTGCTCGACCTTGCCGACGGAAAACACCGAAGTGATCGAGGCCTTCCTCGCCCGCACCCCCGGTGCCCGCGAGCTGGACCTGGCGACCCAGGCCGGTATCCGCCAGCCCCATGGCCGCCAGTTGCTGGCCCAGGAAGGCGGACACGACGGCTTCTACTATGCCAAGCTGATCAAAATCGCCGCCGTGCGCGGATAACAAGAGAAGGGAACAGCGGATGAAGATCATCATCCTCGGCGCAGGGCAGGTCGGCGGTACGCTGGCTGAACACCTGGCCAGCGAAGCCAACGACATCACCGTGGTCGACACCGATGGCGACCGCCTGCGCGACCTCGGCGACCGCCTGGACATCCGTACCGTGCAGGGCCGTGCCTCCTTTCCGACCGTGCTGCGCCAGGCCGGCGCCGACGATGCCGACATGCTGGTGGCGGTAACCAATAGCGACGAGACCAACATGGTGGCCTGCCAGGTCGCCCATACCCTGTTCCACACCCCGACCAAGATCGCCCGGGTGCGCGAATCGGCCTACCTGACCCGCGCCGGCCTGTTCGACAACGACGCCATCCCGGTCGATGTGCTGATCAGCCCCGAGCAGGTGGTAACCCACTACATCAAGCGTCTGATCGAACATCCCGGCGCCTTGCAGGTGATCGACTTCGCCGAAGGCAAGGCCCAACTGGTGGCGGTCAAGGCCTACTACGGCGGACCGCTGGTGGGCCAGCAACTGCGCCAGATCCGTGCGCACATGCCCAATGTCGACACCCGCGTGGCAGCGATCTTCCGCCGTGACCGGCCGATCCTGCCCCAAGGCGACACGGTCATCGAGGCCGACGACGAAGTGTTCTTCATCGCCGCCAAGGCGCACATCCGTGCGGTGATGGGCGAGCTGCGGCGCATCGACGAGACCAACAAGCGCGTGGTCATCGCCGGCGGCGGGCAGATCGGCGAGCGCCTGGCCGAGGCCATCGAGAGCCGTTACCAGGTGAAAATTATCGAGATGAACCCGGCACGCTGCCGGCACCTGTCCGACACCCTGGAAAGCACCGTGGTACTGCAAGGCAGCGCCTCGGACCGCGACCTGATGCTCGAAGAGAACATCGCCGAAGCCGACATCTTCCTGGCCCTGACCAACGATGACGAGGCCAACATCATGTCCTCGCTGCTGGCCAAGCGCCTGGGCGCGCGCAAGGTAATGACCATCATCAACAACCCGGCCTATGTCGACCTGGTCCAGGGTGGCGAAATCGACATCGCCATCAGCCCGCAGCTGGCCACCATCGGCACCCTGCTGGCTCACGTGCGCCGCGGCGATATCGTCAGCGTGCACTCGCTGCGCCGCGGTGCGGCCGAGGCCATCGAGGCGATTGCCCACGGCGACTCGAAGTCGAGCAAGGTGATCGGCAAGGCCATCGAAGACATCGCCCTGCCACCGGGCACCACCATCGGCGCGATCATTCGCGACGAAGAAGTGCTGATCGCCCATGACGACACGGTGATCGAAGCCGGCGACCACGTGATCCTCTTCGTTGTGGATAAAAAGTACATCCGTGACGTCGAGAAGCTGTTCCATGTAGGGTTGAGCTTCTTCTAAAGAGGGACCTGGAATGCGCGAATCACTGGAAAAGATGCTGGCCAAGGGTGTGGATAACGCCCTGTTGCGCTTTGGCCTGGGCAAGGCCTGGCTCGATGAAGGCAATGGCGCCGAGGCGGCCGTGCACTTGCAGCGCTGCGTTGAGCACGACCCGAAGTATTCGGCGGCATGGAAGCTGCTGGGCAAGGCGCATCAGCTACAGGGAGACCTGGCGGGTGCACGCAAGGCCTGGGAGCAGGGGCTGGAAGCGGCTCGCGTCCATGGCGACAAGCAGGCCGAGAAAGAGATGACGGTGTTTCTGAAGAAGCTCGACAAGGCTGTTTAGGACCGCTTCGCGGTCCATCGCCGGCAACGCCGGCTCCCACAATTGATGGCCAAACTCGATCCTGTGGGAGCTGGCTTTGCCTGCGATAGGGAGCTCAATACCAGCGCGGCTCACCCGCCGGACGCTTCTTGAAGCGCTTCATGCTCCACATGTACTGGCTCGGATACGCCCGCACATAGCGCTCGACCACCTGGCTCATGGCCGCCGCCGAGGTTTCGGTGTCTTCGCTGTACATCGCCTCGGGCGCCGCTTCCAGGATCACCTTGAAGCCAGAGCCATCCGGCAGGCGCAGGGCATGCAGGAACACCCCGACTGCCTTGCCGCCAGCGAGCATGTTTGGCACGAATTTGCTGGTCAGCGCCTTGGTGGCGAAGAACGGCACGAAGATCCCCGCCGACTCGGCCGGCTCCGGGTCTGCCGGAATGCCGACCTGACCGCCTCTACGCACTTCCTTGATGATGCTCAGGATGCCTTCCTTGGTGGAAGCGGCCACGCGGTTACCCAGCTGCACGCGCTGCTCGCGCAACAGGTCATCAACCGCCTTGAGCTTGGGCGGGCGATAGAAAATGATCGGTTTGCACTGGCTGCAATAGAAGTGGTTGAGCACTTCCCAGTTGCCCAGGTGACTGGTGATGCCGACCACGCCCTTGCCCGACGCCAAGGCAGCTTCAAGCACGTCCAGGCCTTCGACCTCGCGCACCAGGTCGAGCGAGCGCTGGGCCGGCCAGATCCAGGCACAGGCGCTTTCGGTAAAGGATTTGCCGATGTCCATCAGGGTCCGGCCAACCAGTTGCTCACGGGCAACCGGGTCCATTTCCGGGAAGCATTTGGCCAGGTTGATGCGCACGACGTTGCGCGAACTGTTCGGCACCTTCCACATGATCCAGCCGATGGCCGCGCCGACTCGCTGTACCGCGCCCCAGGGGAGTTTGGCAAACAACCGCAACGCCCCGACCATCAAGGCGCCCTTGAATTTATCCACAGGCTGGTTCCTCTTTCTGCAAGCCGGCCATTGTAACCCTCAGCGCAGCAGAGCGGCGTAGCGATCACAATCGCGGGTGTGATCCATGACCATGCCGGTGGCCTGCATGAAGGCGTAGCAGATAGTCGGGCCGACAAAGGTGAAGCCGGCTTTCTGCAGTGCCTTGCTCATTGCCTTGGCCTCATCGGTGACTGCCGGGACCTCGCTGCGCTGGCCGAAATGATTGATCTTCGGTGCGCCGCCGACGAACGACCAAAGCCATTCAACGGGGTTCTCCAGCGCCAGCCAGGCCCGCGCATTGCGCCGCGCGGCATTGAGCTTGAGGCGGTTGCGGATGATGCCCGGGTCGAGCATGCGCTCTTCGATCTCTTCATCGCTCATTTGTGCCAGGCGCTGCGGATCGAAGCCGAACAGCACCTGACGGTAGCGTTCGCGTTTCTTCAGCACAGTGATCCACGACAACCCGGCCTGGAAGCCTTCGAGCAGCAACATCTCGAACAACTGGCCAGGATCACGCTGCGGCGTGCCCCATTCCTGGTCGTGGTAAGCCTGGTAAAGCGGATCGTCGGTACACCAAAAGCAACGTGGCATAAGGCTCCAAGGGTAGAGGCCTGCGCGAATCGGGTTATACTCCCGCTCTTTATATTCGCAGCCCTAGAAACAGGTGAATTTCGTGAGCCAGCCTACGCCAGCCGTGCGTACCTTCCAAGACTTGATCCTCGCCCTGCAGAACTACTGGGCCGAGCAAGGTTGTGTGGTGCTTCAGCCCTACGATATGGAAGTAGGCGCCGGCACTTTCCATACTGCCACGTTCCTGCGCGCCGTCGGCCCGGAAACCTGGAACGCCGCCTATGTGCAGCCTAGCCGTCGTCCGGCGGATGGCCGTTATGGCGAAAACCCGAACCGCCTGCAGCACTACTATCAGTTCCAGGTGGTCCTCAAGCCGAACCCGGCGAACTTCCAGGAACTGTACCTGGGCTCGCTGAAAGCCATCGGCCTCGACCCGCTGGTGCACGACATCCGTTTCGTCGAAGACAACTGGGAATCGCCGACCCTCGGCGCCTGGGGTCTGGGTTGGGAAATCTGGCTCAACGGCATGGAAGTCACCCAGTTCACCTACTTCCAGCAAGTGGGCGGCATCGAATGCTTCCCGGTCACCGGTGAAATCACCTACGGCCTGGAACGCCTGGCCATGTACCTGCAAGGCGTGGATTCGGTCTACGACCTGATCTGGACCGACGGCCCGTTCGGCAAGGTGACCTACGGCGACGTGTTCCACCAGAACGAAGTGGAGCAGTCGACCTACAACTTCGAACACGCCAACGTCGAGAAGCTGTTCGAACTGTTCGACTTCTACGAAAGCGAAGCCAACCGCCTGATCGAGCTGGAGCTGCCGCTGCCGACCTATGAAATGGTCCTCAAGGCCTCGCACACCTTCAACCTGCTCGATGCCCGCCGCGCCATCTCGGTGACCGAGCGTCAGCGTTACATCCTGCGCGTACGGACCCTGGCCCGGGCCGTAGCCCAGAGCTACCTGCAAGCCCGCGCCAAGCTGGGCTTCCCGATGGCGTCCCCTGAATTGCGTGATGAAGTGTTGGCTAAGCTGGAGGCTGCACAATGAGTGCTCAAGATTTCCTGGTTGAACTGGGCACCGAAGAACTGCCACCCAAGGCCCTGAGCAGCCTCGGTGACGCCTTCCTCGCCGGTATCGAGAAAGGCCTGCAGGCCGCTGGCCTGAACTACACCGACAAGCAGGTGTTCGCCGCGCCGCGCCGCCTGGCCGTGCTGATCCGCAACCTCGACACCCAGCAGCCGGACCGCAGCGTCAACCTCGACGGCCCGCCACGCCAGGCCGCCTTCGATGCTGAAGGCAACCCGACCCAGGCCGCCCTGGGCTTCGCCAAGAAGTGTGGGGTAGAGCTGTCGGATATCGACCAGAGCGGCGCCAAGCTGCGCTTCTCACAGCACATCCCGGGCAAGGCCACCGCCAGCCTGCTGCCAACCATCGTCGAAGACTCGCTCAACGACCTGCCGATCCCCAAGCGCATGCGCTGGGGTGCACGCAAGGAAGAGTTCGTGCGTCCAACCCAGTGGCTGGTCATGCTGCTCGGTGACGAAGTGGTCGACTGCACCCTGCTGGCGCAGACTGCCGGTCGTGAATCCCGTGGCCACCGCTTCCACCATCCGGAAAACGTGCGCATCAGCGCCCCGGCCAACTACCAGGAAGACCTGCGCAAGGCGTACGTCCTGGCAGATTTTGCCGAGCGCCGCGAGCTGATCAGCAAGCGTACCGCCGAACTGGCAATGCAACAGGAAGGCAGCGCCATCGTGCCGCCAGCGCTGCTCGATGAAGTGACCGCCCTGGTTGAATGGCCAGTGCCGCTGGTGTGCTCGTTCGAGGAACGCTTCCTTGAAGTACCGCAGGAAGCCCTGATCACCACCATGCAGGACAACCAGAAATACTTCTGCCTGCTGGATGCCGACGGCAAGCTGCTGCCGCGCTTCATCACCGTGGCCAACGTCGAGAGTCGCGATCCGAAGCAGATCGTCGAAGGCAACGAGAAGGTCGTGCGCCCACGCCTGACCGACGCCGAATTCTTCTTCAAGCAAGACAAGAAGCAGCCGCTGGAAAGCTTCAACGAGCGCCTGAAGAACGTAGTGTTCCAGGCCCAGCTGGGCAGTGTCTTCGACAAGGCCGAGCGGGTTGCCAAGCTGGCTGCCTTCATCGCTCAGCGCATTGGCGGCGACGCCCAACGTGCGGCGCGTGCCGGGCTGCTGTCGAAATGCGACCTGGCCACCGAAATGGTCGGCGAGTTCCCTGAAATGCAGGGTGTTGCCGGCTACTACTACGCGCTCAACGACGGCGAGCCGCAAGACGTTGCCCTGGCCCTGAACGAGCAGTACATGCCGCGCGGTGCCGGTGCCGAACTGCCGTCGACCCTGACCGGCGCGGCTGTGGCCATCGCCGACAAGCTCGACACCCTGGTGGGTATCTTCGGTATCGGCATGCTCCCGACCGGTAGCAAGGACCCCTATGCCCTGCGTCGTGCAGCGCTGGGCGTACTGCGCATCCTGATCGAGAAACAGCTGGACCTGGACCTGAACGAAGCGGTGAACTTCGCAGTCAGCCAGTTCGGTACCAAGGTCAAGGCCGCCGGCCTGGGCGAGCAGGTACTGGAGTTCGTCTTCGATCGTCTGCGTGCCCGTTACGAAGACGAGGGTATCGACGTTGCCACCTACTTGTCGGTGCGTGCCCTCAAGCCAGGCTCGGCCCTGGACTTCGACCAGCGCGTGCAGGCCGTCCAGGCCTTCCGCCAACTGCCGGAAGCCGCTGCCCTGGCCGCGGTGAACAAGCGCGTGTCGAACCTGCTGAGCAAGGCCGAAGGCGCTGTCGCCACCACGGTCGAGCCGAAGTACTTCGACAACGCCAACGAGTTCTCCCTGTACTCGGCCATCCAGCAAGCCGACCAGGCCGTGCAGCCAATGGCTGCCGCGCGCCAGTACAGCGAATCGCTGGCGCGCCTGGCAGCCCTGCGTGAACCGGTCGACGCCTTCTTCGAGGCGGTGATGGTCAACGCCGACGACGCCAATGTCCGCGCCAACCGTTATGCCCTGCTCAGCCGCCTGCGCGGTCTGTTCCTGGGCGTGGCCGACATTTCGCTGCTGGGGTAAGTCTTGAAACTGCTGATTCTCGATCGGGACGGGGTGATCAACCAGGACTCCGACGCCTACATCAAGTCGCTGGACGAGTGGATTCCGATCCCGGGTTCGATCGAAGCGATTGCGCAGTTGAGCAAGGCCGGCTGGACGGTGGCGGTTGCCACCAACCAGTCCGGCATTGCCCGTGGCTACTACGACCTGGCTACTCTCGACGCCATGCATGCGCAATTGCGCAAGCTGGTGGCCGAGCAGGGTGGCGAAGTCGGGCTGATCGTCTATTGCCCGCACGGGCCCGATGAGGGCTGCGCCTGCCGCAAACCCAAGCCGGGCATGCTCACCAGCATTGCCGCGCATTACGACGTGAATCTGGCCGGCGTGTGGTTTGTCGGTGATAGTAAGGGTGACCTGGAAGCCGCTTTGGCCGTCGATGCTCAACCGATTCTGGTAAAAACCGGAAAAGGCGAGAAGACCCTGAGCAAGGGAATTCCAGAGAACACGCTGATTTTCGATGATCTGGCAGCCATCGCCAGAGAACTTATCCACAACTAGCGCGTCTGCAAAACAGGCGCACTTTTACTAGGCGGGCAAGCCCGCAACGGTACATGCCGCTATGTCGATCTTGCAGGCGATCAGAGTTTTTCTTTTTTACCTGCTGCTGGGTACCAGCTCCTTGCTGTGGTGCACCCTGAGCTTTTTTATCGCGCCGTTTCTGCCATTCAGCGCCCGCTACCGCTTCATCAACGTCTACTGGTGCCGCTTTGCGCTGGTGCTGGTACGGGTGTTTCTCAACATCAAGGTCAAGGTCACCGGGGCTGAGAACATCCCCAAGCAACCCTGCGTGATCCTCTCCAACCACCAGAGCACCTGGGAAACCTTTTTCCTTTCCGCCTATTTCTCGCCCTTGAGCCAGGTGCTCAAGCGTGAACTGCTGTATGTGCCGTTCTTCGGCTGGGCCATGGCCATGCTGCGGCCGATCGCCATCGACCGCGACAACCCCAAGGCGGCCTTGAAGCAAGTTGCCAGCAAGGGCGACAAGCTGCTCAAGGAGAACGTCTGGGTACTGATCTTCCCCGAAGGCACCCGCGTGCCGTTTGGCCAGATCGGCAAGTTCTCGCGCAGCGGTGCCGCGCTGGCGGTGAACGCTGGCCTGCCGGTGCTGCCAATCGCCCACAACGCCGGCAAGTTCTGGCCCAAGCAGGGCTGGGGCAAGCGCGCCGGCACCATCGAGGTGGTGATTGGCGCCCCGATGTTTGCCGAAGGTAGCGGCCCACGGGCCATTGCCGAGCTCAACGACCGTGCTGCTGCGTGGAACGAACAAACCCAGCGTGACCTCGGCTCACTGCCTGCAGCAGCGCCAAACCAAGCGCAAGGCGTGGCCTGACCGATCTGTGGATAACTTGTGTACAGTATTTGGATTTCTCAGCGAAAAATCCGCTAAGTGATTAATTTAGCTACTTATTTCTCTGTATGACTGTTTTCTGAAAATCGTGCATAAGTTTTTTCGCGGCATAAAAAAACCGGCGCTTACGCCGGTTTTTTTGTGCCTGCAAATCCTCACACCTTGTCGATATCCACGTCACGGGTTTCTTTCAGGCAGAACAGCCCCACCACCAGGCTGATGCCGGTGATCAACACCGGGTACCAGAGCCCGTAGAAAATGTCGCCGGTGTACACCACCAGGGCAAAGGACACGGTGGGCAGGAAGCCGCCGAACCAGCCGTTACCGATGTGGTAGGGCAGCGACATCGAGGTGTAGCGGATACGGGTCGGGAACAGTTCGACCATCACCGCCGCCAGCGGGCCGTAGGTCATGGTCGCGATCAGGATCATGGCCACGATCAGCAGCACCACCATCGGCTGGTTGACGCTGGCAGGGTCTGCTTTGGCCGGGTAGCCGGCCTTGTCGATGGCAGCGCGCATGGCGGCTTCGTCAAAGCCGCTGATCTGCTGCTCGCCAATACTCACCACCACCTCGGCGCCAGCGGCCGCTTCAGCCGAGCTGTAGGGAAGGCCCTGTTTGACCAGGAAGGTCTTGACCTTGTCGCAGGGGCTGTCAAAACGCGCCTTGCCCACCGGGTCGAACTGGAAGGTGCAGCCTTGCGGGTCGGCCATCACCACGATTGGCGCCTGACGGCTGGCGGCGTCGATCTGCGGGTTGGCGTAGTAGCTCAGGGCCTTGAACAGCGGGAAATACAGCACCGTGGCCAGCAGCAAGCCGAGCATCAGGATCGGCTTGCGCCCGACCCGGTCCGACAGCCAACCGAAAAACACGAAGAACGGCGCGCCGATCACCACGCTGATGATCAGCAGGGTGTTGGCCTGGGCCGGGTCCATCTTGAGCATCTGGGTGAGGAAGAACAGCACATAGAACTGCGCGGTGTAGAAGGTCACCGCCTGGCCGGCGTTGATACTGAACAGCGCAGTGAGCACCACCTTGAGGTTGGGCCAGGAACCGAACGACTCGCGGATCGGCGCTTTACTGGTCTTGCCCTGAGCCTTCATTTTCACGAAGGCTGGCGACTCATGCATGCTCATGCGAATCCAGGTGGAAATCCCCAGCAGCACAATCGACAGCAGGAACGGCAAGCGCCAGCCCCAGACTTCGAACTGGTCGCCGCTGATATAGCGGCTGCCGAGTACCACCAGCAACGACAGCAGCAGGCCGAGGGTTGCGGTGGACTGGATAAAACCGGTGTGGAAGCCGCGCTTGCCGGGTGGTGCATGCTCGGCAACATAAGTGGCTGCGCCACCGTACTCGCCGCCCAGCGCCAGGCCTTGAAGCATGCGCAACACCACCAGAATGATCGGTGCAGCAATGCCGATACTGGCATAGGTCGGCAACAGGCCAACGGCAAAGGTCGACAGGCCCATCAGCACGATGGTGACCAGGAAGGTGTACTTGCGTCCGATCATGTCGCCCAGGCGGCCGAACACCAGCGCGCCGAAGGGCCGCACCAGGAAACCGGCGGCGAAGGCCATCAAGGCAAAGATAAAGGCAGTGGTGTCGTTCACCCCGGCAAAAAACTGCTTGCTGATGACCGCGGCCAGCGCCCCATAAAGAAAAAAGTCATACCACTCGAAAACCGTCCCGAGGGATGACGCGAAAATGATCTTGCGTTCTTCCCGGCGACTATTGCTCGCCGTTGCAGCGCCCTGCTCTTGAATGTAATCCGACATCGTTGCTGTCCTCGGCCTGCAGGCCCCAGTGATTATTCTTGTTGTTCCACTGTCGGCGCCGGCAGACTGCGTCCGGCGCCGTTGTTGCTACGCACCCTGGTCAGGGCGTCGGTACGGCGGTGTTTTCGTCGATGCTGGTTGTGGATAACGTCCCCTGGCGAATCAATTGCGCCGCCTTCTCGGCAATCATCAGGGTCGGTGAGCAGGTATTGCCGGAGACGATTTGCGGCATGATCGAGGCGTCGGCGATGCGCAGCCCCGGCACGCCGTGCACCCGCAACTGGTCGTCGACCACATCCAGCGGCCCGTTGCCCATGCGGCAAGTACCCACCGGGTGGAAGATCGTAGTGCCGATCTGCCCGGCGGCTTCATGCAGTTGCTCTTCGCTTTGCAGGTCCGGGCCGGGCAGGTATTCGCGCGGGCTGAAGGCAGCCAGGGCAGGGGCCCGGACGATCTTGCGGGTCAGGCGAATGGCCTGAGCGGCAACGCGCAGGTCTTCGGGGTCACTCAGGTAGTTGGGATCGATCAGCGGTGCATCGTCCGGGTTGGCCGAACGGATATCGATACGCCCGCGGCTGGCCGGGCGCAGGTTGCACACCGAAGCAGTAAACGCCGGGAAGCGGTGCAGTGGCTCGCCGAAGCGTTCCAGCGACAGGGGCTGCACGTGGTACTGCAGGTTGGCCGAAGCCTGTTCGGGCCCGGAACGAACAAAAGCCCCCAATTGGCTCGGCGCCATCGCCAGCGGACCGCTACGATCGTAAAGGTAACGCAGGCCCATGCCGAGCTTGCCCCAGAGGCTGTTGGCGACCTGGTTGAGGGTTCGCGCCTGGGTAACCTGATAGATCAAACGCAGTTGCAGATGGTCCTGCAGGTTGCCACCAACGCCGGGCAGCTCGTGACGAACAGTTATCCCCAGGCTCTCGAGCAAGCCGCGCGGACCAATGCCGGAGCGCTGCAGGATCCCGGGTGAACCCACGGAGCCTGCACACAGGATGATTTCCCGGCGTGCGCTGAAGTTCTGCCAGTTGCCTTGCCAGCGGGCACGTACCTTGGAAGCACGGCCGTCTTCCAGCACTACCTGGTCAACCAGCACATCGGTCAGCACGGTCAGGTTGGGACGTTTGAGGATCGGGCGCAAAAAGGCCTTGGCCGAGTTCCAGCGAATGCCGGAACGCTGGTTGACCTGAAAGTATCCACAGCCCTGGTTATCCCCGGTGTTGAAGTCAGCAACGCTGGCGATGCCGCTCTGCGCCGCCGCTTCGCGGAACGCATCGAGGATCGGCCAGGAGTAGCGTTGTTGCTCGACCCGCCACTCGCCTTCATTGCCATGGGCTTCGCTGGCGCCGCCAAAGTGGTTTTCGCTGGCCTTGAACAGTGGCAGCACATCCTTCCAGGCCCATCCGGCATTGCCTTGCTCGGCCCAGCGATCGTAGTCGCCAGCCTGGCCGCGCATGTAGATCATGCCGTTGATGGACGAACAGCCACCGAGCACCTTGCCCCGTGGATAACCCAGGGCACGGCCATTGAGGCCGGGTTGCGCTTGGGTCTTGAAACACCAGTCGGTGCGGGGATTGCCGATGCAATAGAGGTAGCCCACCGGAATGTGAATCCAGGGGTAGTTGTCGCGCCCACCGGCTTCGAGCAGTAGCACCCGGCAGCCTGGCTCGGCGGATAAACGATTGGCCAGAAGGCATCCGGCAGGGCCGGCACCCACCACCACATAGTCGTAGACAGGATCGGCTGATGGCATGGGCAACCTCGCGCCTGATTATTATTCTTGTCCCAGCCCATGTTATTGATTAATTTCGGGATGAAAACGTTAGATTTCACTCAAGTGCTGTGCGTTTTAACACAACGTCCGTGAACACCTGATTCACAAGGAAAAGCATGTTCGACTGGAATGATCTGCGGTTTTTTCTCGAGTTGCAGCGCAGCGGCCGGCTGCTGACCGCGGCCAAACGCCTCAACACCACCCACAGCACCGTGGCCCGGCATATCGACAATATCGAGCAAAGTCTGGGCACCGCGCTGTTCGTTCAGCATGCCCAGGGCTACGAACTGACGCCTTCCGGGCAGGCCCTGCTCAAGCACGCCGAAGCCATGGAAAACGTTGCCCTGCTGGCTCAGGAAGAGATCACCCAGGCCATCACCCCGCTGGGCAAGATTCGCCTGGGGGTAACCGAAGGCATCGGCATCATGTTCTTCACCCCGCGCATGGGCAGCTTGTTCGAGCGCTACCCGGGGCTTGAGGTGGAGCTGGTGGCAGTACCGCGGTTTGTCAGCATCCTCAACCGCGAGGCGGAAATCAGCATTCACCTTGAGCGACCCAACGCCGACCTGTTGATAACTCGCAAACTCACCGACTACCGCCTGGCGCTGTACGCCAGCCCCGAATACCTGGCCCAGGCGCCGGCGCTCAATCATCGCGAAGACCTGGCCAAGCACAGCTGGATCGGCTACGTCGACGACCTGCTGTTCAGCCAGGAATTACTGTTTTTGAACAGCTTCTGCCGGGCACCCAATGTCGCGTTTCGCAGCACCAGCGTGATCGCCCAACAACAGGCCGCTCGCGCCGGCCTGGGCATCGCCGTGTTGCCCAACTACATGGCCCGCCACGATCCGGCACTGGTGCGGGTGCTGCCCAGCGAGACCATCCAGCGCAGCTACTGGATCTGTACCCGCCGTGAGCTGCACAAGTCAGTGCGCCTGCGCGTGGTCTGGGATTTCCTCCTGGCCCTGTGCGCGCAAGAGCAGGACGCCTTGCTGGCGGAGTAGGGCGTCAACTGCCCAGGGTTTTGACCGCCAGCAACAATGCCGCGCAGATACCCACACCCGCGAACATTTGCTGCAGTCGCGGCCCGGCCAGTTTGCTGGCGACCTGGCGAGCCAGCAGCAGCCCGAGCACGGCGCCGCCGGCAAAGGGGGCGCCCACCGCCCAATGCATGACGCCGCCGACCGTCGCGCTGACCACACTGCCGGTGGACACCAGGGCGATCACCGCCAGCGAAGTGGCAACGATGCTCTTCATGTCCAGGTTGGTGTAGCGGCTCAGTGCCGGGATGATTACGAAGCCGCCACCCACACCCAGCAACCCCGAAAGCAAGCCGGACAGCGCGCCGGTAAAGGCCAGTGCGCGGGCGCAGGGCAGGGTCCAGCGCAGACGCCCCTGCAAAGGGTTGAGCACACAGGGCATGACCATGCGCTGGCCCAATGGCGGCTCGCCGCGAAGCTCCCGGCGAGCCTTGAGCAGCATGCGTGCACAGGCATAGACCAGCACCAGGGCGAAGGTCAGGGCCAATGGCCCGTTCGGCAAACGATGGGCAAGCATCAGGCCGAAGGGCGCGATAGCAATGCCGATCAACGCCACGAACAGCGCCGCGCGATAACGCACCAGGCCCTGGCGCAATCCCAACAGGGCACCCACCGCCGCCGCCATGCCGACGGCCAGCAGGCCGACTGGCGCCGCCTCGACCATCGACAAGCCCAGGCCGAATACCAACAAGGGCACGGCAAGAATGCCGCCGCCGGCGCCGGTCAGCGCCAGCACCGCACCAATGATCGCTCCCAAACCTGCCGCAAGAAACTGATGCTCGATCACCGCAGGCCCTCGGCGGTAACCCGGGGTTTGGCCAGCCACTCACGGCCCTTGAGCATGCAGCGCCAGTACAGCGGCGGCAGGATCTGTGCCTTCAGTAGCCAGGCCAGGCGCGTCGGCCGGCGACCGTCGAGCAGCCAGCGCGGGAAGCTCGGCGCCAGCTTGCCGCCATAGGTGAACTCGGCGAGCACGATCTTGCCGCGCTCGACGGTCAACGGGCAGGAGCCATATCCATCATAGTGGGCGAGGTTGGGCAGGCGCCCCAGCGCCACCAGTACATTATTGGCAACCACCGGCGCCTGTTTGCGTGCAGCCGCCGCGGTCTTGGCATTGCTGGTATTGATGCCATCGCCCAGGGCGTGGATGTTGGCGTAGCGCTGGTGACGCAGGGTGGCCGGGTCGACATCGATCCAGCCGGCCTGGTCAGCCAGCGGGCTGTTACGGATGAAATCGGGAGCGACCTGCGGCGGCACAACATGCAGCATGTCGAACGGCTGAACCCGGGTTTCGCTGCTGCCATCGGGCAGGGTGCGCACGAAGGTCGCCCGCTTGCCCGGACCATCGACAGCAACCAGGCGGTGGGCGTACTGCAGGTCGACTGCGTACTTGTCGATGTACTCCATCAGCGCTGGAACATAGTC
Organism: Pseudomonas wadenswilerensis; assembly: GCF_900497695.1. Lineage (GTDB taxonomy): Bacteria > Pseudomonadota > Gammaproteobacteria > Pseudomonadales > Pseudomonadaceae > Aquipseudomonas > Aquipseudomonas wadenswilerensis. The sequence goes on from NZ_UIDD01000001.1 coordinate 104,245, forward strand.
GGGCACACCGAACAGTACGCCACCGGCATTGAAGAACTGTGCCTGGATGTTCCCCAGGCGACCGTTGCGCAACCAGTGATCGCAAGACAGGTACAAGGCCTTTTGCGGTGCACCGGCACACTTGATCGGCATCGGCGGCTGGGTGAACAGTGCCCGCCCTTCACGAAGATTCTGCACTAATTGCCAGGTGTAGGGCGCCAGGTCGTAGCGGTAGTTGGAGGTCACGCCATTGCGCCCGAGGGTTTCGCTCAGGCCTTCGATGGCGTCCCAATCGAGCTTCAGCCCTGGGCAAACCACCAATTGCTCGTAACTGAGCAGACGGCCGTCATTCAGGGTGACCGTTTGTGCCTGCGGGTCAAAGGTCTCGACCCGCGCCTTGATCCACTGCACGCCACCAGGAATGGTCGAAGCCATGGTACGTGCCGTCGAAGGGGCCTGGAAGATGCCAGCGCCGACCATGGTCCAGCCGGGTTGGTAGTAGTGAACGTCAGCCGGGTCGATGATTGCGACATCCAGCGAAGGGTCGCGGCAGATCAAGCTGGAAGCGGCGGCGATACCGGCGGCACCGGCACCGACGATCAGCACTTTATGATGGTCGCCTTTCGGCACCTCGGCAGGGGAGGGTTGAGCATGCATGGCAGGGTCCTTCTAATAATAATTCTGGGGTGAAGCTCAGAGCACGTTGAGCGGGATCTTCAGGTAGCGCACTCCGTTCTCTTCAGGTTCGGGCAGCTGGCCGCTGCGCATGTTGATCTGCACCGAGGGCAGGATCAGTACCGGCATCTCCAGGGTGGCGTCGCGGGCTTCGCGCATGGCGACGAAGCTGTCTTCGCTGATGCCTTCATGGATATGGATATTGCTGGCGCGCTGTTCGGCCACCGTGGTCATGTAACGTAATTCTCGGCCACCCGGCAGGTAGTCGTGGCACATGAACAAGCGCGTCTCGGCGGGCAGGGCGAGGATGCGCTGGATCGAGCGGTACAGGGTGCGCGCGCTGGCGCCAGGGAAGTCGCAACGGGCGGTGCCGTAGTCAGGCATGAACAGGGTGTCGCCAACGAAGGCGATGCTCTGTCCTTCGATCTCCAGCACGTAGGTCATGCAGGCCGGGGTATGCCCGGGCGTGTGCAGGGCACGCGCTTGCAGGTTGCCGATGGTGAAGGGCTGCTCATCGTCGAACAGCACATCGAACTGGCTACCGTCGCGGGCAAAACCGGTATCGGCATTGAACAGCGCGCCGAAGACTTTCTGCACCTGGGTGATCTGGCTACCAATGGCGATCTGGCCACCCAGGGCCTGCTTGAGGTAAGCCGCCGCAGACAGGTGATCTGCGTGTACGTGGGTTTCCAGAATCCACTGAACCTTGCCGCCCAGTTCAGTCACCCGGCCAATCAGCTTGTCTGCCGAAGCACTGGTGGTGCGCCCGGACTTTGGATCGTAATCCAGCACACTGTCGATCAAGGCACAGTCGCCGCTGCTACGGTCCATCACCAGGTAGCTGATGGTCGAAGTCACACTGTCGAACAGTGCCTCCACATACAAGTTGCCGCCGATGATCATTTACTACGCTCCGAATTCATCACAGGTGCCAGGTATGAAGCCTTGCTGGCAGTGGACAGGCTGTCATCAAGATATGTGCCACGGAATAGGTAGGCCTTTTCCCAATGGTTACGGCGGTATTTCAGGCGGCATATCGCTCATCGCTGCCAGACTGTCAGCATAGTTGGCAGTGACATGGCAGCACCTGGCAGTTTTTGGCAGTCCCTGGCACCTTCAGTTAAGCTTTGCCCGTGCTTGCCCAGGTGTCGCCATGTCTTTCTCTACTGCTGTTGCTCCTCATCCTGCCGTACAGGCATTGGTGTCCTACCTCGAACACGACGCCCAGCCGACCATCGTGCTGGACACCGACTACAACATTCTTGCCGCCAACGGTGCCTATCGACGCCAGTTCGGCATTGACGGCCAGCCGCCCATTGGCGCCAAGTGCCACCGGGTGTCCCACCACTACGCCGTCCCTTGCGACCAGGCCGGTGAACACTGCCCGATGCGCAAGGCCTGGGACAGTCGGCTGCCCGAGCGTGTGTTGCATGTGCACCACACCCCTCGCGGGCCGGAGCATGTGGACGTCGAGTTACGCCCTATCCTCGACAAGCAGGGTGAGGTGGTAGCTTTTGTCGAGCGCCTGACCAGCATCACCGTCGCTTCGGCTCAGCCCCAACAACACGGCCTGGTCGGGCGCTCACCGGCGTTCCAGGACGCACTGGCGAGCCTTCAGCGTGCGGCACCTGCGCAAATCCCGGTATTGCTCCAGGGCGAATCCGGTACCGGCAAGGAGCTGTTTGCCCGCGCGCTGCACTTGGGCAGTCCACGGGCAAACGGCCCATTGGTGGTGGTCGATTGCACCGGCCTGACCGAGTCATTATTCGAGAGTGAGTTGTTCGGTTACGAGAAGGGTGCCTTTACCGGCGCCCACCAGCGCAAGATCGGCCTGGCGGAAGCCGCCCATGGCGGCACCTTGTTCCTCGATGAGATCGGCGAAGTGCCGTTGCCGATGCAGGTCAAACTGCTGCGCCTGATCGAGTCCGGCAGCTTTCGCCCGGTTGGCAGCCTGCGCACGGTTCACTCAGATTTCAGACTGGTCTCGGCCACCCACAAACCACTCAAGGAAATGGCAGCGGCGGGCACTTTCCGTGAAGACCTGTACTACCGCATTAGCGGCTTCCCCATTCGCCTGCCGGCGTTGCGCGAGCGGGTCGATGATCTGCCGTTGTTGATCCAGAGCCTGCTGCAACGAATGGCAGGTTCTGCAGCGCCGCAGGTCGATCCACAAGCGATGAAACGGCTGAACTTGTACGCCTATCCCGGCAACATTCGCGAGCTGCGCAATATCCTCGAGCGGGCGCGGCTGTTCGCCGACGACGGACTGATTCGTGCCGAGCATCTGCCTACGGAGCTCGGTTCGGTGCTTGGGCCGATGCCAAGCATGAGCCGTCGATCCAAAGACAACCTCGGGCAGCTGGCCCAGGCCCTGGACAGCTTCAATGGATCGCGCAGTGAGCTGGCGCGTCATCTGGGGATGAGTGAACGCACCTTGTACCGACGCCTGCGCGAATTGGGCCTTTGAGCCCGACGCAGAAACAACAAACCCCGGCTTTTTCTTCTACGCTGAAACTGCTCACCCGCTGCGAAGAGCTTTCCATGCGTCGATTGCCGAGTCGGTAACCAGGTGCCCGGGCGCCTGACGTTCCGCTCTGTCTTTTCTGCCACAGGAGCATCGTCATGTCTGCCTGCCTTCACAGGGCGATCTTGCTCACCATCGCCATACTCGCGCTTTTTGGCTGTTCCGAAGAGGATGCGCAACCTAAGGCAACCGCCACGGCGCCTGCAACGGCTGCAGCGGCTGTACCGGCTGTACCGGCCGCTCCGACGACGCCAAGCGAGGCGGTGTTCAACGCCGAACAGCTTGATCAAATGCTTGCACCGTTGGCGTTGTATCCGGACGCTTTACTGGCTCAGGTGCTGATGGCCACCACCTATCCAGGCAATGTCGCCGACGCGGTTGTCTGGTCCAAGGCGCATCCGAACGTCAGCGGTGATGCCGCCGTCAAGCAGGTCGCCGACCAACCTTGGGACCCCAGCGTGCAATCGTTGGTGGCTTTTCCGCAGGTGCTGGCCACACTTGGCCAGGACCCGGTCTGGGTGCAGCGAGTCGGTGATGCCTTTCTCGCCCAGCCCGACGCGGTGATGAACTCGGTCCAGCGCCTGCGCGCCAAGGCCAAGGCTGCTGGCCACCTGGAGTCCAACGCTCAGCAGACCGTTATCGTGCAACCGTCAAGCGCCCCCGCAGGCGGCACGACCACGGTGGTGCAAGGTACCGCGCCGGCACAGACTATCGTTATCCAGCCGACCAACCCGCAGGTTGTATACGTGCCAAGCTACAACCCCTCTGTGGTGTACGGCAGTTGGTCCTCGCCATCCTACCCTCCAGCGTATTATCCGCCACCACCGGGGTATGCCATCGGCACGGCTTTAGCGACCGGCCTGGCTTTCGGTGCTGGAATAGCGATCGTCAATTCACTGTGGGGGGATTGTGACTGGGACGATCATGACGTCGATATCAACGTCAATCGCTACAACAATATCAACAACGTCAACCCCAGGCTCGATGCCAACCAGAACAACTGGCGCCATAATCCTGCGTATCGCGACGGCGTCCCGTACCGCGACCAAGCCAGTCGAACCCAGTTCGACCGGCGCTTACCCGGCAGCGCAGAGCGCACTGCCTACCGCGGAGACACGCCGGCCCGGGTCGAAGATCGCGCGCGAGCCCGTGAAACCCTGGCACAGCGCGGCATCGAAGCACCGGCAACCAGTAACCTTGAAGCCCGCCAACGGGTGCAGAGTGCCGACCGCGAGCGCGCCCAACAGCGCCTGGAAAAGCAGGGCATCAACCCGTCCGGCAACGCACGCGAGCGCGCCCAGGTCGCCGACCGCCAACTGAAAAATGACGGTCAGGCTCGCCAACGTGCGCAGGCGCCCCAGAAGAACCGCCAGCCTCAGCAGCCGGGGCGCAACCAACAAGTCCGCCAACAAGTTCGCCAGCAACATGTTAGCGCCCAGGCGCCCCGCAACAATGCGTTGGCCGGGGTGCGCAACCCTTCGCAGTCACGCATCGCGAGTAATCGTGGCCAGATCAGCCAACGGAGCGCCAGCCGACCGTCCGCAGCGTCTGCGGGCCACCAGGTGCAACGACCCGCGCGGATGCAACCCAGCGGTGGCGGCCGTCGCCGTTGAGAGGAGAGTCAGTCATGAATGCTGCTAGTCGAACTGTGCTGGTTCTGCTCCTGTTCTGGACATCCAGCAGTTTCGCTCAGAAACACTTCCCAACCCCGGAGGCCGCCGGCGAAGCACTGGTGCAGGCGCTTGGAAGTGAAAAGGCCGATAGCCAACAGTTGGCGAACTTGCTCGGCAACGACTGGAAGAGTTATATCCCGACCAAGAACGTCGATCGTAAAGATGTTGATGCCTTTCTCTCCCTCTACAAGGAAAAACATCAGGTTCAGTCCGACAACCCGAAGCGTGCACATCTGGTCGTCGGCGACACGCCCTGGATGTTCCCGATTCCCATCAGACACAATCCTGGCGGTTGGGCATTCGACACCAAAGCTGGCGCCGATGAAATCCGCCAGCGCCGCATCGGACGCGACGAACTGGCGACAATTCAAGCGGCGCGTGCCTATCACGACGCGCAGATGGATTACGCCGAGATTGATCGTAATGACGATGGGGTCCTCGAATACGCGCAGAAGTTCATCAGTAGCGACGGGCAGTTCGACGGCCTGTACTGGCCGGAAGAGGGCGGTGTCGAAGAAAGTCCGCTCGGACCGCTTTTTGGAGATACCGCGACTGGCGACGACTGGCACGGCTACCACTATCGCATCCTCACTGGCCAAGGCCCTTCGGCGCCGGGCGGCGCCTATGACTACATGATTGGCGATCGCATGACGCGCGGCTTTGCCGTGATCGCCTGGCCGGCAGACTACGGCGACACTGGCGTGATGAGTTTCATGATCAGCCACGACGGCGAACTGTTCGAGAAAGACCTCGGTCGTGACAGCGCCAAGCAAGCTGCTGCGATTACGCGTTTCGACCCCGACAGCAGTTGGAGCGAAGTAAAGGACGAGGAAGAGGCGCGCTGAACCGAGCAGCTCAACACATGGAAGCCAACGCAACAAAAAGCCCGCGTGAGCGGGCTTGATGATGTTGCATTTTTGAACCTACACCTGATCAGAAGTCCAGGTTGGACACTGCCAGAGCGTTGCTCTCGATGAACTCACGACGTGGCTCAACGGCGTCGCCCATCAGGGTGTTGAAGATCTGATCGGCAGCGATCGCGTCTTCGATGGTCACCTTGAGCATGCGGCGCACAGTTGGGTCCATGGTGGTTTCCCACAGCTGATCCGGGTTCATCTCACCCAGACCTTTGTATCGCTGAATAGTGTGGCGCTTGGTGCTTTCGGTCATCAGCCAGTCGAGGGCTTCCTTGAACTCGGTGATGGCTTTCTTGCGCTCGCCACGTTGCACGTAGGCGCCTTCACCCAGCAGGGTACTCAGCTGTGCACCGAGGGCGGTGACGGTGCGGTAGTCGTTGCTGCCGAAGAAGTCACGGTTGAAGGTGACATAGCTGGCCAGGCCGTGGGAGGTGATTTCCACTTCCGGCAGCCAGACGTTGCGCTCTTTGTCTTCGCGCAGGCTGGCCTTGTACAGCAGGCCGGACTTCTCGCTGATACGCAGGCGCTCTTCGAACTTGCCCAGCCATTCCTGCATGGCAGCGTGGTCGCCCAGCTGCTCCAGCGAGACCGCCGGCAGGTAGACGAAGTGCTCGGTCAGCTCCTGCGGGTACAGGCGCGACAGACGCTTGAGGGTTTTCATCACGGTACGGAATTCGTTGACCAGACGCTCCAGCTCGACGCCGGAAACAGGTGGTGCGGATTCGTCCAGGTGCAGGCTGGCATCTTCCAGAGCCGACTGAGTCATGTACTCTTCCATGGCGTCGTCGTCTTTGATGTACTGCTCTTGCTTGCCTTTCTTGACCTTGTACAGCGGCGGCTGAGCGATGTAGATGTAACCACGCTCGACCAGTTCCGGCAGCTGACGGAAGAAGAAGGTCAGCAGCAGGGTACGGATGTGCGAACCGTCGACGTCAGCATCGGTCATGATGATGATGTTGTGATAGCGCAGCTTGTCGATGTTGTACTCTTCGCGGCCGATACCACAGCCCAGCGCGGTGATCAGCGTGCCCACTTCCTGGGACGAGATCATCTTGTCGAAGCGTGCTTTCTCGACGTTGAGAATCTTGCCCTTGAGCGGCAGGATCGCCTGGGTCTTGCGGTTACGGCCTTGCTTGGCCGAGCCACCCGCGGAGTCACCCTCCACCAGGTACAGTTCGGAAAGAGCAGGGTCCTTCTCCTGGCAGTCCGCCAGTTTGCCCGGCAAGCCGGCGATATCCAGCGCACCTTTGCGGCGAGTCATTTCCCGCGCTTTACGTGCAGCTTCACGGGCACGAGCGGCGTCGATCATCTTGCCGACAACTGCTTTGGCTTCGTTCGGGTTCTCCAGCAGGAAGTCGGAGAAGTACTTGCCCATCTCCTGTTCCACGGCTGTTTTCACTTCCGAGGACACCAGCTTGTCTTTGGTCTGCGAGCTGAACTTCGGATCTGGCACCTTCACCGAGATGATCGCGGTCAGACCTTCACGGGCGTCGTCGCCGGTGGTCGAAACCTTGTTCTTCTTGGCCAGGCCTTCCTGCTCGATGTAGTTGTTCAGGTTACGGGTCAACGCCGAGCGGAAACCGACCAGGTGAGTACCACCGTCGCGCTGCGGAATGTTGTTGGTGAAGCACAACAGGTTCTCGTTAAAGCTGTCGTTCCACTGCAGGGCGATTTCCACACCCACGCCGTCTTCACGCTGAACGCTGAAATGGAATACCTGGTTGACCGGAGTCTTGTTGGTGTTCAGGTATTCAACGAAGGCACGCAGACCGCCTTCGTATTTGAAATGCTCTTCTTTGCCCGAACGCTCATCCTTCAGCAGGATGCCAACGCCGGAGTTGAGGAAGGACAGTTCACGAATCCGCTTGGCCAGGATGTCCCAGCTGAAGTGGATATTCTTAAAGGTTTCAGCCGATGGCTTGAAGTGGATGTGGGTACCGGTGGTTTCACTTTCGCCAACGATTTTCATCGGCGCTTGTGGAACACCGTGGACGTAAGTCTGTTCCCAGATCTTGCCACTGCGGCGAACGGTGAGGATCAACTGCTCGGAGAGAGCGTTAACTACCGACACACCTACACCGTGCAGACCGCCGGATACTTTGTAGGAGTTGTCGTCGAACTTACCGCCCGCATGGAGGACGGTCATGATGACCTCGGCGGCGGAAACGCCTTCCTCTTTATGCACGTCAACCGGAATGCCACGACCGTTGTCGCGAACACTGATGGATTCGTCCGGGTGAATAATTACGGTGATGTCATCGCAGTGGCCGGCGAGTGCCTCGTCGATCGAGTTATCGACCACCTCGAACACCATGTGGTGCAGGCCGCTACCATCATCGGTGTCGCCAATGTACATACCGGGACGCTTGCGCACGGCATCTAGCCCTTTCAGCACCTTGATGCTGGAGGAGTCGTACGTTTGATTTTCGCTCATGCCTTCACTCCCGATGGTCGTGGGTCTGGGTGATACGGCCCTGTTCCACGTGGAACAAAGCAACTGGCGTTTCCGTCTGCCAGCCTTCCCTCAATAATTCTTGATCTACACAGGTGATAAACACCTGGCAGCGTAAGTCTTCCAACAAGCGACAAAGTGCGCGGCGGTGCTGGTCGTCGAGTTCCGACGGCAAGTCATCCACCAGATAAATACATTGGCCGCGACGCGCCTGGCTAACCAGATGGCCTTGGGCGATACGCAATGCACAGACCACCAGCTTCTGCTGGCCGCGAGACAAAATGTCAGCCGCGTTATGGGCGCCGAGTCTCAGGCGCAGGTCGGCACGTTGTGGGCCGGCCTGGGTATGGCCCATGTGCTGATCACGTTGCAGGGAGGAGGCGAGCACTTCACTGAGTTCGCGATCCTTGTCCCAGCCACGGTAATAGCTTAGGGTCAGCCCTTCGAGCTCGACCAAATCGCTCAGGGTTTGCTCAAAGACGGGCTTCAAGGCCTTGATGTAATTGCGACGGTATTCATCTATTTCCGCGCTGGCCAGGCACAGTTCCCGGTCCCAGGCCGCTTGCGAAACAGCGTCAAGTGTACCATGCCGCAACCATGAGTTCCGCTGCCGCAAAGCCTTCTGCAGGCGTTGCCATGTGGCCATGAAGCGGGGTTCCACGTGGAACACTCCCCAATCGAGGAACTGCCGACGTATTTTCGGAGCGCCTTCGAGCAGGCGAAAACTGTCCGGGTTGATCAGTTGCAGGGGCAGTATCTCTGCCAACTGTGCAGCACTACGGGCGTTCTGCCCGTCGATGCGAATGGTGAACTCACCTTGCCGATCCCGCGAAATCCCCAGGTTGCTCGAACCGCCTTCGCTTAACTCGACCTGGCCGAATACCGTACAAGCCAGTTGCTCGTACTGAATGACCGGCGTGAGGCGAGTGCTGCGAAACGAGCGGGCCAGGCCCAACAGATGAACGGCTTCCAGCACGCTGGTTTTGCCGCTGCCGTTGGCGCCGTACAGGATATTGATGCGGGGGGAGGGAGAGAAGGTCACCGGGTGCAAGTTACGCACCGCGGTGACAGAAACGCGACTGAGGGACATCTAGAGTCTGCTGGACAAATTACAGACGCATCGGCATGACAACGTAAGCGGAGTCGTCGTTGTCAGCTTCCTGCAGCAGGGCACTGCTGTTGGAGTCCGACAGGATCAGACGAACCTGCTCAGTGGTCATGACACCCAGTACGTCGAGCAAGTAGCTGACGTTAAAGCCGATTTCCAGCGAACTACCGTTGTACTCGACGCTGATTTCTTCTTCCGCTTCTTCCTGCTCAGGGTTGTTGGCCTGAATCTTCAACTGGGCATTGGCCAGTTGCAGGCGGATGCCGCGGTACTTCTCGTTGGACAGAATCGCGGTACGGCTGAAGGCCTCACGCAGTGCCTGACGGTCGCCGACCACCAGCTTGTCGCCGCCCTTGGGCAGTACACGCTCGTAGTCGGGGAACTTGCCATCGACCAGCTTGGAGGTGAAGGTGAACTCACCGGTGGTGGCGCGAATATGGTGCTGACCCAGAACGATGCTGACCATGCCATCCGGTTCGGTGAGCAGGCGCGCCAGTTCGAGGATACCTTTGCGCGGTACGATGACCTGGTGGCGATCAGCCTGGCCGATATCGGCACGCATCGAGCACATGGCCAGACGGTGACCGTCGGTGGCGACGGCGCGCAGCGTATCGGTGGACACTTCCAGCAGCATGCCGTTGAGGTAGTAGCGCACGTCCTGCTGGGCCATGGCGAAGCTGGTGCGCTCGATCAGGCGGCGCAGGCGGCTTTGCTCCAGGTTGCAGGTCAGCGAGCCAGGGCCTTCTTCCACCGTCGGGAAATCATTGGCTGGCAGGGTCGACAGGGTGAAGCGGCTACGGCCGGCCTTGACCACGAGCTTCTGCTCATCGAGCTTGATATCGATCAGCACGTCGTTGGGCAGGCTTTTGCAGATATCCATCAGCTTGCGCGCAGGCACGGTGATCTCGCCAGGCTCAGCCGGCTCTTCCAGCTGCACACGGCCTACCAGTTCCACTTCCAGGTCGGTACCGGTCAGCGATAATTGCTGACCTTGTACCACCAGCAGTACGTTGGACAGTACCGGCAAGGTCTGGCGGCGCTCGACGACGCCTGCGACCAGTTGCAGGGGTTTCAACAGGGCTTCGCGTTGAATGGTGAAATGCATGGTCTAGTCCCTTGCCTTTAATAAGCTGCGCTGACGTTCATCAAGTCGTCAGAGTCCGCAGCAGGTTCTTGTAGTCCTCGCGGATATCCGCGTCGGATTCCTTGAGTTCGTTGATCTTGCGGCACGCATGCAACACGGTGGTGTGATCGCGGCCGCCGAAAACGTCGCCGATTTCCGGCAGGCTGTGGTTGGTCAGCTCTTTGGACAAGGCCATGGCGACCTGCCGCGGACGGGCTACCGAACGGGAACGACGTTTGGACAACAGATCGGAGATCTTGATCTTGTAGTACTCGGCAACGGTGCGCTGGATGTTATCCACACTCACCAGTTTGTCCTGCAGTGCCAAAAGATCCTTGAGCGATTCGCGAATCAGCTCGATGGTGATGTCGCGACCCATGAAGTGCGAATGCGCAATCACCCGTTTCAGTGCGCCTTCGAGTTCACGCACGTTCGAGCGAATTCGCTGAGCGATAAAGAAAGCAGCATCGTGCGGCAGGTCGACCTTGGCCTGATCGGCCTTCTTCATCAGGATCGCTACCCGGGTTTCGAGCTCCGGAGGCTCTACCGCGACGGTCAGGCCCCAGCCGAAACGCGACTTCAGGCGCTCTTCCAGCCCTTCGATCTCCTTCGGATAACGATCGCTGGTCAGAATGACCTGCTGACCGCCTTCGAGCAGGGCGTTGAAGGTGTGGAAAAACTCTTCCTGGGAACGCTCTTTACGGGCAAAGAACTGAATGTCATCGATCAGCAGCGCATCGACCGAACGGTAGAAACGCTTGAACTCGTTGATGGCATTGAGTTGCAGCGCCTTGACCATATCGGCGACGAAGCGCTCGGAGTGCAGGTACACCACCTTGGCATTCGGGTTCTTCTTGAGCAGGTGGTTACCCACAGCGTGCATCAAGTGGGTTTTACCCAGGCCCACACCGCCGTACAGGAACAGCGGGTTGTAGCCATGCTTGGGGTTGTCGGCAACCTGCCAGGCCGCAGCGCGGGCCAGCTGGTTGGACTTACCTTCGACGAAGTTCTCGAAGGTAAAGGTGCGGTTCAGGTAGCTGGTGTGCTTGAGCGCACCCTCGACCTGCACGGTGCGTTGTTCGGTGCGGCCGCTTGGCGCCGGGGCGGCATTGGTTTCGCCCATGGAATCGAAGCTGTCACGCGAAGGTGCTTCCTCGACTTCGGCCACCGGTGCCGGTGCTGCTACGGGTGCGGCTACAGGTTCGTTGACCACCGCAGTTTTCGCAGCCTGGGCCTGGGATGCGGCTACAGCCGCGGCGAGCGGTGCATTAGGCGCGGCACGCGGCGCCGAACTGCGTCTGCTGCCTATTAATAAGGAAAGGGCAGGCGCAATACCGTTGCCGTGTTCACCCAGCAGCTCGAGCAGACGGCTCAGGTACTTTTCATTGACCCAGTCGAGAACGAAACGGTTGGGCGCATAGACGCGCAACTCGTCGCCTTCGGCTTCGACCTGTAGCGGACGGATCCAGGTGTTGAATTGCTGGGCAGGCAGTTCATCGCGCAGAAGCTCCACGCACTGCTGCCAAAGTTCCACTGACACGGATATCCCCTGAGTTGAAAGCCGGTGAGGCAAAAACAAGCGCCCATTGTACCCAGCGCCAGCGCAGTTATCCACATGCAGGTGCGTCGAGGATGGCGATAAATCAGCAGTTTAGTGACCAAAATGTCGTTCTGGCCATGTGAATAAGCCCTGTGGATAACCTCGCCTGAGGTCTTTGCACAACTGGGGGTCGAAATCGGTGGATAACCTGCCTGTGGATAACAGGCCATTTGATCCACAGCTTTTCCGAGGGTACAACACAGTCAGAGCACCTCTTCTCGACAAGGTTTCTTTCCTCTGTACATTACGTATTTCAAGGGCTATAGCTTGTTATCCACAGAAATCGTCCACATAAGATTTATAAGATTCACTAAAAAGCTTTAAATAAGTCCTCTCTTTTTTTCTATGTTTAAGTGATCCGTTACTCGCGACCTGTCAGCCCGCTCCGAGCGATCCCCCGAATGAAGCCGATTTTCCGTCCATAAGGAAAAGCTGGTTGGAAATTGACCTACGGCCCTGCTTTCTCTAGAATCGCCGGTCTCTTAAAACGGGGGCCATTCCGGCCCGTTGTCGACGAACCAGGTAACACGCCATGAAACGTACTTTCCAACCAAGCACCATCAAGCGCGCTCGCACTCACGGTTTCCGTGCCCGTATGGCCACCAAGAACGGTCGTGCCGTTCTGTCGCGTCGCCGTGCCAAAGGCCGTAAGCGCCTGGCAGTTTGATTTTTCGGCACTGGTGGTGAGTCAGGACTTCAGTCGGGAAAAGCGTCTGCTTATTCCCCGACACTTCAAAGCGGTCTTCGACTCCCCAACCGGCAAGGTTCCAGGGAAATGCCTGCTGATCCTTGCTCGCGAGAACGGTCTTGATCATCCCCGCCTGGGGCTTGTGATCGGGAAAAAGAGCGTCAAGCTCTCCGTTCAACGCAATCGCCTGAAACGCCTGATGCGCGATTCGTTTCGCCTGAACCAGCATTCGCTTGCCGGTTGGGATATCGTGATCGTCGCGCGCAAAGGGTTGGGCGAGATTGAAAACCCAGAATTGCACCAACATTTTGGCAAGCTCTGGAAGCGCCTTGCACGCAGTCGGCCCGCTCCAGTGGTTAACACCGACTCTGTGGGGGTAGACAGTCAAGATGCGTAAACTGGCGCTCGTTCCGATCCAGTTTTACCGTTATGCCATTAGTCCTCTGATGGCCAGTCACTGTCGTTTCTACCCCAGTTGCTCCTGCTATGCGTACGAAGCCATCGAAACACATGGCCTTTTACGCGGCGGGTGGCTTACCGTTCGTCGCCTGGGGCGTTGTCATCCGTGGAATGCCGGTGGTTTTGACCCGGTTCCACCTGCCTCCTCTTCCCGTACTTCTTCGATAGCCGAGTAATCATGGATATTAAACGCACGATCCTGATCGTCGCCCTGGCAATCGTGTCCTACGTCATGGTCCTTAACTGGAACCAGGACTATGGCCAGGCTGCCCTGCCGACTCAGAATACTGCTGCCAGCAACGTTGCCCCGGCCCTGCCGGACACCGCGCAGGCCGGTAACACTGGCGCCAGCGCCGATGTACCGAGCGCCAACGCTGAATCCAGCCCAGCAGAACTTGCCCCGGTAGTGGTCAGCAAGGACCTGATTCGGGTCAAGACTGATGTCCTCGATCTGGCTATCGATCCCAAAGGTGGTGACATCGCCCAGCTGATGCTGCCGAAGTACCCACGCCGTCAGGACCATCCGGACATTCCGTTCCAGTTGTTCGACAACGGTGGTGAGCGTACTTACCTGGCACAGAGCGGTCTGACTGGCGCCAACGGCCCGGATGCACGTTCGTCTGGCCGTCCGCTGTATGCCGCTGATCAGAAAAGTTATCAACTGGCCGATGGTCAGGACCAACTGGTCGTCGACCTGAAGTTCAGCGATGCCGGCGTCAACTACATCAAGCGCTTCAGCTTCAAGCGCGGTGAGTACGACCTGACCGTCACCTACCTGATCGACAACCAGAGCGCCCAGCCCTGGACCGGTAACCTGTTCGCGCAACTCAAGCGCGACGCCAGCTCGGATCCTTCCTCGAGCACCGCAACCGGTACGGCGACCTATCTGGGTGCCGCCCTGTGGACAAGTTCGGAGCCCTACAAAAAGGTGTCGATGAAAGACATCGACAAGGGAAATCTGAAAGAAAATGTTTCCGGTGGCTGGGTAGCCTGGCTGCAGCACTACTTTGTAACTGCCTGGATTCCTAACAAGTCTGACAACAACATCGTTCAGACCCGTAAGGACAGCCAAGGCAATTACATCATCGGTTTCACCGGCCCGGCATTGAACGTTGCCGCCGGCGGTAAAGCCGAAACCAGCACCGTGTTGTATGCCGGTCCCAAGGTTCAGGACAAACTCAAAGAGTTGTCCCCAGGTCTGGAACTGACCGTCGACTACGGCATTCTGTGGTTCATTGCCCAGCCCATCTTCTGGCTGCTGCAACATATCCACAGCCTGCTCGGCAACTGGGGCTGGTCGATCATTGTCCTGACCATGCTGATCAAGGCACTGTTCTTCCCGCTGTCGGCTGCCAGCTACCGTTCGATGGCGCGCATGCGTGCCGTGGCACCAAAACTGGCGATCTTGAAAGAACAACATGGCGACGACCGGCAGAAAATGTCGCAAGCCATGATGGAGCTGTACAAGAAAGAGAAGATCAACCCGCTCGGCGGCTGCCTGCCGATCCTGGTGCAGATGCCGGTCTTCCTCTCGCTGTACTGGGTTCTGCTGGAAAGCGTCGAGATGCGTCAGGCGCCATGGATGTTCTGGATCACTGACCTGTCGATCAAGGATCCGTTCTTCATCCTGCCGATCATCATGGGCGCGACCATGTTCATCCAGCAGCAGCTGAACCCGACTCCGCCGGATCCGATGCAGGCCAAGGTGATGAAGCTGATGCCAATCATCTTCACCTTCTTCTTCCTGTGGTTCCCTGCAGGTCTGGTGCTGTACTGGGTTGTGAACAACTGCTTGTCGATCGCACAGCAGTGGTACATCACCCGCGGCATCGAAAAGGCTACCAAGAAAGCCGCTGCTTGACGGGTTAGCCAGCTAACCTGTGGATAAACGCCCCCTCGTGGGGCGTTTTGCTATCTGTCGTTTTTGTCGTGAGGCCTTCGAGCATGAACACTGTGCGTGAAACCATTGCCGCCATCGCTACCGCCCAGGGACGTGGGGGCGTGGGGATCGTGCGGCTATCCGGCCCTCTGGCCGAACAAGCCGGGCTGGCCATCTGTGGAAAAACGTTAACGCCGCGGCACGCCCATTATGGCCCGTTCCGCGCTGAAGATGGCCTGGTACTGGATGAAGGCATTGCGCTGTTTTTCCCAGGGCCCAACTCCTTCACCGGTGAAGACGTGCTGGAGCTGCAGGGCCACGGCGGCCCGGTTGTGCTCGATATGCTCCTGCAGCGCTGTGTACAACTGGGTTGCCGCCTGGCGCGTCCGGGTGAATTCAGCGAGCGTGCGTTCCTCAACGATAAGCTCGACCTGGCCCAGGCCGAGGCAATCGCCGACCTGATCGAAGCCAGTTCTGCCCAGGCGGCGCGTAATGCCTTGCGCTCGCTGCAGGGCGAGTTTTCCCGACGTGTGGATAACCTCACGGAGAAATTGATCAGCCTGCGTATTTATGTGGAAGCGGCAATCGACTTCCCCGAAGAAGAAATCGACTTTCTCGCCGACGGTCACGTGCTGGGTATGCTCGATGACGTGCGCAACAATTTATCCACAGTGCAGCGCGAAGCCGGGCAGGGGGCCTTGCTGCGTGACGGCATGACGGTGGTGATTGCCGGCCGGCCGAACGCCGGCAAGTCGAGCCTGCTTAACGTTCTGGCTGGCCGCGAGGCGGCGATTGTCACCGATATCGCCGGCACCACCCGGGACATCCTGCGCGAACATATCCACATCGACGGCATGCCGCTGCACGTTGTCGACACGGCCGGGTTGCGTGATACCGATGACCATGTGGAAAAGATCGGCGTCGAACGCGCCCTCAAGGCTATCAACGAAGCCGATCGGGTATTGCTGGTGGTCGACTCCACAGCACCGGAAGCCAGTGATCCGTTTGCCCTGTGGCCGGAATTCCTCGATCTGCGTCCGGATCCGGCCAAGGTCACGCTGATTCGTAACAAGGCGGATTTGAGCGGCGACGCGATTGCCATGGAACAGAGTGAAGATGGCCATGTCACCATTACCCTCAGTGCCAAGGACAGCGACATGGGCCTTGAGCTGCTGCGCGAGCACCTGAAGGCCTGCATGGGTTATGAACAGACTGCCGAAAGCAGCTTCAGCGCACGCAGGCGCCACCTGGAGGCATTGCGTCAGGCCAGTGCACACCTGGAGCACGGCCGCGCCCAGTTGACCCTTGCCGGTGCCGGTGAACTGCTGGCAGAGGATCTGCGCCAGGCTCAACAAGCCCTGGGCGAGATTACCGGGGCATTCAGCTCTGATGACTTGCTTGGGCGGATCTTCTCCAGTTTCTGTATCGGCAAGTAAACATCCTGATCTACCGTCGGGTCTGCAACGGACCCGACTGCAGCAGCCTTTTTCTCCAATCCCCTCTCCTGGTCAGTACAGCCACAGTGCTCGTGCTGCGCTGATGCCTGCGCGTCTATCCACAATTCTCTGACATAAGCCCTGTGGAAAACCCACCTTCAGCTCCGTTGATAACTGGCCTTCAAGGCTGGAGATAACTACGCTTGTGGGTAACTGACCATTTCATCCACAGGCTTAAAGCGCTTATCCAGAACGCTCATCCCGGGTAGACCACAGGGTTTTGAATCTCTGTACATAAGGTAAATAAAGGCCTGTAGAACCTTATCCACAGAAAGGTGCCTGACTAAGAATAAACATAAAAACAAAGCTTTAATAAATTTCTCTCTTTTAATTTCTATTACTCGCCATTCATCCACAGCCTGGTTAAATTTTGTGCAAAAGGTTCCTTTAGAGGGGGGTAAGTCCCTATACTTGTGCGTTATCCCTATCTATTCCCGAAACAGGCACGAGGTGCGTGGTGGATTTCCCTTCCCGTTTTGAAGTGATCGTCATCGGCGGCGGCCATGCCGGTACCGAGGCTGCGCTTGCGTCTGCACGCATGGGTGTAAAAACCCTGCTGTTGACCCACAACGTGGAAACCCTCGGTCATATGAGTTGCAACCCGGCCATCGGTGGCATCGGCAAGAGCCACCTGGTCAAGGAAATCGATGCGCTCGGCGGTGCCATGGCACTGGCCACTGACAAGAGCGGTATCCAGTTCCGTGTTTTGAACAACCGCAAAGGCCCAGCCGTGCGCGCTACTCGCGCCCAGGCCGACCGCGCCATCTACAAATCGGTGGTGCGCGAGATTCTCGAGAACCAGCCCAACCTGTGGATATTCCAGCAGTCGTGCGACGACCTGATCGTCGAGCAGGACCAGGTACGTGGGGTGGTGACGCAAATGGGTCTGCGTTTTCTCGCTGACTCCGTAGTGCTGACCACCGGAACCTTCCTCGGTGGACTTATCCACATCGGTTTGCAGAATTACTCCGGCGGCCGCGCCGGCGATCCGCCATCGATTGCCCTGGCTCGCCGCCTGCGTGAACTGCCGCTGCGCGTTGGTCGCTTGAAAACCGGTACGCCGCCGCGCATCGACGGCCGCTCTGTGGATTTCTCGGTGATGACCGAGCAACCGGGTGACACGCCGATCCCGGTGATGTCGTTCATGGGCTCCAAGGAGCAGCATCCGCGTCAGGTCAGCTGCTGGATTACCCACACCAACGCCCGGACCCACGAGATCATTGCCTCGAACCTCGATCGTTCGCCGATGTACTCCGGGGTCATCGAAGGCATTGGCCCACGCTACTGCCCGTCGATCGAAGACAAGATCCACCGCTTCGCCGACAAGGAAAGCCATCAGGTGTTCATCGAGCCCGAAGGCCTGAACACCCACGAGCTCTATCCGAACGGGATATCCACATCCCTGCCGTTCGATGTGCAGTTGCAGATCGTCCGCTCGATCCGCGGCATGGAAAACGCCCACATCGTGCGCCCGGGCTACGCCATCGAATACGACTACTTCGATCCACGTGATCTCAAGTACAGCCTGGAAACCAAGGTGATTGGCGGGCTGTTCTTTGCCGGCCAGATCAACGGCACCACTGGCTACGAAGAAGCCGGTGCCCAGGGTCTGCTCGCGGGTACCAACGCCGCACTGCGTGCGCAAGGCCGCGAAAGCTGGTGCCCACGCCGCGATGAAGCGTACATCGGGGTGCTGGTTGACGACCTGATTACCCTGGGTACCCAGGAGCCGTACCGCATGTTCACTTCGCGCGCCGAATACCGGCTGATCCTGCGTGAAGACAACGCCGATCTGCGCCTGACCGAGAAAGGTCGCGAACTGGGCCTGGTCGATGACGAGCGCTGGGCCGCGTTCAGTGCCAAGCGCGAAAGCATCGCCCTGGAAGAACAGCGTCTCAAATCCACCTGGGTCCGCCCGGACACCACCCAAGGTCAGGCCATTGCCGAGAAATTCGGCACGCCGTTGAGCCATGAATACAACCTGCTCAACCTGCTGACTCGCCCGGAAATCGATTACGCCGGGCTGATGGAAGTGACCGGCGGTGCCGAGATCGACCCGCAGGTGGCCGAACAGGTTGAAATCAAGACCAAATACGCCGGTTACATCGACCGGCAACAGGAAGAAATCGCCCGGCTGCGCGCCAGCGAAGACACCCGCCTGCCCGACGATATCGATTACAGCGGTATTTCCGGGCTGTCCAAGGAAATCCAGGGCAAGCTCGGCCAGACCCGGCCCGAGACCCTGGGCCAGGCTTCGCGTATCCCCGGCGTGACCCCGGCGGCGATTTCCCTGTTGCTGATTCATCTGAAAAAACGCGGCGCAGGCCGCGAGTTGGAGCAAAGCGCTTGAGTTCTCAGGTCACCCCTCAACACGCCGAAGAGTTGTCCACAGGCGCCCGCCAGCTCGGTGTCGAGCTGAGCGAGGCCCAGCAGGCACAACTGCTGGCCTACCTGGCCTTGCTGATCAAGTGGAACAAGGCCTACAACCTGACCGCCGTGCGCAATCCGGACGAAATGGTTTCCCGCCATCTGCTCGACAGCCTCAGCGTCATGCCGTTTATCCACAGCGAGCGCTGGCTGGATGTCGGCAGCGGCGGTGGCATGCCGGGCATTCCTTTGGCTATCCTGCATCCGGACAAGCAAGTCACGGTGCTCGACAGCAACGGCAAGAAAACCCGCTTCCTGACCCAGGTAAAGCTTGAACTCAAACTGGATAACCTCACAGTTATCCACAAGCGGGTAGAGGAGTTCCAACCGGAGCTGCCTTTCACCGGAATTGTTTCCCGTGCTTTCAGCAGCATGGAGAACTTCACCAACTGGACGCGCCACCTCGGTGACGCCCAGACGCAGTGGCTGGCAATGAAAGGGCTGCATCCTGCCGATGAGCTGGTAGCATTGCCGGCAGATTTCAGAGTGGATAGCGAGCAGGCCTTGACCGTTCCGGGTTGCCAAGGCCAACGCCATCTGCTGATACTGCGCCGCACGGCATGACTGGGAACACAAGCAAGAATGGCTAAGGTATTCGCAATCGCGAACCAGAAAGGTGGTGTGGGCAAAACCACCACCTGTATCAATCTCGCAGCATCGCTGGTGGCAACCAAGCGCCGCGTGCTGCTGATCGATCTCGATCCACAGGGCAACGCCACCATGGGTAGCGGTGTGGATAAACACGTCCTGGAACATTCGGTCTATGACCTGTTGATCGGCGAATGCGACCTGGCCCAGGCCATGCACTTCTCCGAGCACGGCGGCTATCAGCTGCTGCCGGCCAACCGCGACCTGACCGCCGCCGAAGTGGTCCTGCTGGAAATGCAGATGAAGGAGAGCCGCCTGCGCACCGCGCTGGCGCCGATCCGCGAGAATTACGACTACATCCTGATCGACTGCCCGCCGTCGCTGTCGATGTTGACCCTCAACGCCCTGGTCGCCGCCGATGGCGTGATCATTCCGATGCAATGTGAATACTTTGCCCTGGAAGGCTTGAGCGACCTTGTGGATAACATCAAGCGGATCGGCGAGCGGCTGAACCCGCAGCTCAAGGTCGAAGGCCTGCTGCGGACCATGTACGACCCACGTCTGAGCCTGATCAACGATGTTTCCGCACAGCTCAAGGAACACTTCGGCGACCAGCTGTACGACACCGTGATTCCACGCAACATCCGCCTTGCCGAGGCCCCGAGCTTCGGCATGCCGGCCCTGGCCTACGACAAGCAATCGCGTGGCGCCCTGGCATACCTGGCACTGGCCGGGGAACTGGTTCGTCGCCAACGTCGTCAAACCCGCACTGCACAGACAACTTAAGGAATCCGCATGGCCGTTAAGAAACGGGGTCTCGGACGTGGGTTGGATGCACTGCTCAGTGGTCCGACCGTCAGCGCGCTCGAAGAGCAGGCTGTCCAGGTCGACCAAAAGGAACTGCAACACCTGCCGCTCGACCTGATCCAGCGCGGCAAGTACCAGCCGCGCCGGGACATGGACCCGCAGGCACTGGAAGAACTCGCCCACTCGATCAAGAGCCAGGGCGTGATGCAGCCGATCGTGGTGCGCCCGATCGCTGACAACAAATTCGAGATCATCGCCGGTGAACGCCGCTGGCGCGCCAGCCAGCAGGCCGGCATGGACACCATCCCGGCCATGGTCCGCGATGTGCCGGATGAAGCGGCCATCGCCATGGCCCTGATCGAGAACATCCAGCGCGAAGATCTCAACCCGGTGGAAGAGGCCATCGCCCTGCAGCGTCTGCAGCAGGAATTCCAGCTGACCCAGCAACAGGTCGCCGATGCTGTGGGCAAGTCGCGGGTAACCGTGGCCAACCTGCTGCGCCTGATCTCGTTGCCAGAGGTGATCAAGACCATGTTGTCCCACGGCGACCTGGAAATGGGTCACGCCCGGGCATTGCTCGGATTGCCGGATGAACAGCAGGTCGATGGGGCGCGTCACGTTGTCGCACGCGGCCTGACCGTGCGCCAGACTGAAGCACTGGTTCGCCAGTGGCTCAACGGTAAGCCTGAGGCCGCAGAACCTGCCAAGCCGGACCCGGACATCACCCGCCTTGAACAGCGTCTGGCAGAGCGTCTGGGCTCGGCCGTACAGATTCGTCACGGCAACAAGGGCAAGGGCCAGTTAGTTATCCGTTACAACTCACTAGATGAGTTGCAAGGTGTGCTTGCTCACATCCGCTGAAACAATTCCTTTTGTAGCGCGTAGTCGGAAATCACTACCCGGCAGTTGAATAGGGGTTAAACCGCCCCTATACTCTGCGCGCATTTTGTCGGCACAAATTATGCCAAGTCATAGCTGACTGGTTGGTCGACTTTCGAGGAGCAGTTGTGATGGAAACCCGCACGCCAAACCGCTTGCCTTTCCATCGCTGGGCGGTTTTTCCGGTACTGTTGGCTCAATGTGTCGTGTTTCTGCTGGCAACTTTGGCGTTGTGGCAGTGGCACGGGGCGGTCAGTGGATATTCGGCACTCTGCGGAGGGCTGATTGCCTGGCTGCCGAATGTGTATTTCGCCTGGAAGGCTTTTCGTTACACGGGAGCCAGGGCAGCGCAGGCCATCGTCAAGTCGTTCTACGCTGGCGAGGCAGGCAAGTTGATTTTGACGGCAGTGCTTTTTGCACTGACGTTCGCAGGAGTGAAGCCATTGGCGCCGTTAGCAGTCTTCGGTGTCTTTCTGCTGACCCAGTTGGTCAGCTGGTTCGCGCCCCTGCTGATGAATATAAGACTTTCGAGACCTTAGGGCGTTTGAGGCAACCATGGCAGCAGAAACCGCTTCGGGCTATATCCAGCACCACTTGCAGAACCTGACCTTCGGTCAACTACCAGACGGCGGTTGGGGCTTTGCCCATTCCGCAGCAGAAGCCAAGGCAATGGGCTTCTGGGCTTTCCACCTGGATACCCTGGGTTGGTCGGTCGCACTGGGTCTGCTTTTCGTATTCCTGTTCCGCATGGCAGCCAAGAAGGCGACTTCCGGTCAGCCTGGCGGCCTGCAGAACTTCGTAGAAGTGCTGGTTGAGTTCGTCGACGGCAGCGTCAAGGACAGCTTCCACGGCCGCAGCCCGGTGATCGCCCCGCTGGCGCTGACCATTTTCGTCTGGGTCTTCCTGATGAACGCCGTCGACCTGATCCCGGTCGACTGGATTCCGCAGCTGGCCATCCTGATCTCCGGTGATCCGCACATTCCGTTCCGTGCCGTTTCGACCACCGACCCGAACGCGACCCTGGCCATGGCCTTCAGCGTATTCGCCCTGATCATTTTCTACAGCATCAAGGTCAAAGGCCTCGGCGGCTTCCTCGGCGAGCTGACCCTGCACCCGTTCGGCAGCAAGAACATCTTCGTTCAGATCCTGCTGATTCCGGTCAACTTCCTGCTCGAATTCGTGACCCTGATTGCCAAGCCAATCTCGCTGGCCCTGCGTCTGTTCGGCAACATGTACGCCGGCGAGCTGGTGTTCATCCTGATTGCCGTGATGTTCGGCAGCGGCCTGCTCTGGCTCAGCGGCCTGGGCGTGGTGCTGCAGTGGGCGTGGGCTGTGTTCCACATCCTGATCATCACCCTGCAAGCGTTCATCTTCATGATGCTTACCATCGTCTACCTGTCGATGGCTCACGAAGATAACCATTAAGACCGCCTGGCGTGTCTGATGACCCTTGCGCCGGTACGGGGAAGGGTCGAAAAAGTCCGCAAGGGCAGCTGTACCAAACGATTTTGTTTTACCGCTTCAAACTAAAAAACCTAACCAATACGACGTAAAAGTCGGGAGGAAAGATGGAAACTGTAGTTGGTCTTACCGCTATCGCTGTTGCTCTGCTGATCGGCCTGGGTGCTCTGGGTACCGCCATTGGTTTCGGCCTGCTGGGCGGCAAGTTCCTGGAAGGCGCTGCTCGTCAGCCAGAGATGGTTCCAATGCTGCAAGTTAAAATGTTCATCGTTGCCGGTCTGCTCGACGCCGTAACCATGATCGGTGTTGGTATCGCTCTGTTCTTCACCTTCGCTAATCCCTTCGTTGGTCAAATCGCCGGCTAATCACTCGAATTCTCGAGTGGTTTGGTGTGATGGACAAAGAACGAGCGAGGTGTTGGCGTGAACATTAATGCAACCCTGATTGGTCAGTCCGTTGCGTTCTTCATTTTTGTGCTGTTCTGCATGAAGTTCGTGTGGCCTCCGGTCATCGCGGCATTGCAAGAACGTCAGAAGAAGATCGCGGATGGACTGGACGCTGCCAACCGAGCAGCTCGCGACCTGGAGTTGGCCCAAGACAAAGCGGGTCAGCAACTGCGCGAAGCGAAAGCTCAGGCAGCCGAAATCATTGAGCAAGCCAAGAAGCGCGGTGCTCAGATCGTCGAGGAAGCCCGTGATCAGGCCCGCGTCGAAGCTGACCGTGTGAAGGCTCAGGCTCAGGCCGAGATCGAACAGGAAATTAACGGTGTCAAAGACGCCCTGCGTGCCCAAGTGGGTCTGCTGGCTGTCGGCGGTGCTGAAAAGATCCTTGGCGCCACAATCGATCAAAACGCGCATGCGGAGCTGGTTAATAAACTGGCCGCTGAAATTTAAGCGAGGGCGATCATGGCAGAACTGACCACGTTGGCCCGACCTTACGCTAAGGCGGCCTTTGAGCACGCCCAGGCCCATCAGCAACTGGCCAATTGGTCAGCCATGCTCGGCCTGGCTGCTGCAGTGTCGGAAGACGACACGATGCAGCGCCTGCTCAAGGCCCCGCGACTGACGAGCGCAGAAAAGGCCGCCGCGTTTATTGACGTGTGCGGTGACAAGTTCGATGCACAGGCACAGAATTTCATTCATGTTGCCGCGGAAAACGACCGTCTCCTGCTTTTGCCGGAGATTTCGGCTTTGTTCGACCTGTACAAGGCTGAACAAGAGAAATCCGTGGACGTGGAAGTCACCAGTGCTTTTGCGTTGAACCAAGAACAGCAAGACAAACTCGCCAAGGTTCTCAGTGCACGGCTCAGCCGGGAAGTGCGCCTGCATGCGACGGAGGATGCCACCCTGATCGGTGGTGTCGTGATCCGCGCCGGCGACCTGGTAATCGATGGCTCGGTTCGCGGCAAAATCGCGAAACTGGCCGAAGCATTGAAATCTTGAGTTTGAAGGGGCAGCAGAGCAATGCAGCAACTCAATCCTTCCGAAATTAGTGAAATCATCAAGGGTCGCATCGAGAAACTCGACGTGACCTCCCAAGCCCGCAACGAGGGTACCGTCGTCAGCGTTTCTGACGGTATCGTGCGGATTCACGGTCTGGCCGACGTTATGTACGGCGAAATGATCGAGTTTCCAGGTGGCGTGTTCGGTATGGCCCTCAACCTGGAGCAAGACTCCGTTGGTGCGGTAGTACTGGGCGCCTACGACACCCTCGCTGAAGGCATGAGCGCCAAGTGCACCGGCCGCATCCTCGAGGTTCCAGTTGGTAAGGAACTGCTGGGTCGCGTAGTCGACGCACTGGGTAACCCAATCGACGGCAAAGGCCCACTGGGCAACACCGAGACCGACGCGGTCGAGAAAGTTGCTCCGGGCGTGATCTGGCGTAAGTCGGTAGACCAGCCTGTACAGACTGGCTACAAATCTGTCGACGCCATGATCCCGGTCGGCCGTGGCCAGCGCGAGCTGATCATCGGTGACCGTCAGATCGGTAAGACCGCCATGGCGATCGACGCCATCATCAACCAGAAAGACTCCGGTATTTTCTGTGTTTATGTTGCTGTCGGCCAGAAGCGTTCCACCGTTGCCAACATCGTTCGCAAGCTGGAAGAAAACGGCGCCCTGGCCAACACCATCGTGGTGGTTGCCAGTGCTTCGGAATCCGCCGCACTGCAATTCCTGGCGCCATACGCCGGTTGCACCATGGGCGAGTTCTTCCGTGACCGCGGTGAAGACGCGCTGATCGTATACGATGACCTGTCCAAGCAGGCCGTTGCCTACCGTCAGATCTCCCTGCTGCTGCGCCGTCCACCAGGACGTGAAGCGTACCCAGGTGACGTGTTCTATCTCCACTCCCGTCTGCTGGAGCGTGCATCGCGCGTTTCCGAAGAGTACGTCGAGAAGTTCACCAACGGTGCTGTAACTGGCAAGACCGGTTCCCTGACCGCACTGCCGATCATCGAAACCCAGGCTGGCGACGTTTCCGCGTTCGTTCCGACCAACGTGATTTCCATCACCGACGGTCAGATCTTCCTGGAATCGGCCATGTTCAACTCGGGCATCCGCCCTGCAGTGAACGCCGGTGTTTCGGTATCCCGTGTGGGTGGTGCCGCTCAGACCAAGATCATCAAGAAGCTCTCCGGTGGTATCCGTACCGCTCTGGCTCAGTACCGTGAACTGGCGGCATTCGCCCAGTTCGCTTCTGACCTGGACGAAGCCACCCGTAAGCAACTCGAGCACGGTCAACGTGTTACCGAGCTGATGAAGCAGAAGCAATACGCTCCAATGTCCATCGCGGACATGGCGCTGTCGCTGTATGCCGCTGAGCGTGGGTTCCTGACCGACGTTGAAATCGCCAAGATTGGTAGCTTCGAACAAGCACTGATCGCTTACTTCAACCGTGATCACGCCGAACTGATGGCGAAGATCAACGTGAAGGGTGACTTCAACGACGAAATCGACGCTGGCATCAAAGCCGGTATCGAGAAGTTCAAGGCCACCCAAACCTGGTAAGCCGCAGCGGGGGCTTTGCGGCCCCCGCTTGCTAACCTGATAGGTGTTACATGGCAGGCGCAAAAGAGATTCGCAGTAAGATTGCGAGCATCAAAAGCACGCAAAAAATTACCAGCGCCATGGAAAAAGTGGCGGTCAGTAAAATGCGCAAGGCACAAATGCGCATGGCTGCTAGCCGTCCTTACGCGGAGCGTATCCGCCAGGTTATCGGTCATCTGGCCAACGCCAACCCGGAATACCGCCACCCCTTCATGATCGAACGCGAAGTAAAGCGCGTTGGTTATGTCGTCGTGAGCAGTGACCGTGGTCTGTGCGGTGGCTTGAACACCAACCTGTTCAAGGCTCTGGTCAAGGACATGGCGGTCAACCGCGAGCAAGGTATCGAGATCGATCTTTGCGTGGTTGGCAGCAAGGGTGCGGCGTTTTTCCGCAGCTTCGGCGGCAACGTCGTAGCCGCGATCAGCCACCTGGGCGAAGAGCCGTCGATCAATGATCTGATCGGCAGCGTCAAGGTCATGCTGGACGCTTACCTGGATGGTCGTATCGACCGTCTGTCCGTGGTATCGAACAAGTTCGTCAATACCATGACGCAAGCCCCAACGGTCGAGCAGTTGATTCCGTTGGTTGCAACCCCGGATCAAGAACTCAAGCACCACTGGGACTACCTCTACGAACCTGACGCCAAAGAGCTGCTGGACGGCCTGATGGTGCGTTACGTGGAGTCGCAGGTCTACCAGGCGGTGGTCGAGAACAACGCAGCTGAACAAGCTGCCCGGATGATCGCGATGAAGAACGCCACCGACAACGCC
The DNA here is from genome assembly GCF_900497695.1 of Pseudomonas wadenswilerensis. GTDB lineage: Bacteria > Pseudomonadota > Gammaproteobacteria > Pseudomonadales > Pseudomonadaceae > Aquipseudomonas > Aquipseudomonas wadenswilerensis. Next base: position 130,797 of record NZ_UIDD01000001.1, read on the forward strand.
GGTGACCTGATCAGCGAATTGCAGCTGATCTACAACAAGGCGCGTCAGGCTGCGATCACCCAAGAGATCTCGGAAATCGTCGGCGGCGCTGCCGCGGTTTAACGGTTCAAATATTCAGAGGATCCAGCTATGAGTAGCGGACGTATCGTTCAAATCATCGGCGCCGTCATCGACGTGGAATTTCCACGTGACAGCGTTCCGAGTGTTTACAACGCGCTGAAAGTAGTAGGCGCGGAAACCACCCTGGAAGTTCAGCAGCAGCTGGGCGACGGCGTGGTTCGTACCATTGCGATGGGCTCGACCGAAGGCTTGAAGCGCGGTCTGGACGTTGCAGACACCGGCGCAGCCATCTCCGTACCAGTCGGTAAAGCGACCCTGGGCCGGATCATGGACGTCCTGGGTAACCCAATCGACGAAGCTGGCCCGATCGGTGAAGAAGAGCGCTGGGGTATCCACCGCGACGCTCCTTCGTTCGCTGACCAGGCAGGCGGCAACGACCTGCTGGAAACCGGCATCAAGGTTATCGACCTGGTTTGCCCGTTCGCCAAGGGCGGTAAAGTTGGTCTGTTCGGTGGTGCCGGTGTAGGCAAAACCGTAAACATGATGGAACTGATCCGTAACATCGCCATCGAGCACAGCGGTTATTCCGTGTTCGCCGGTGTGGGTGAGCGTACTCGTGAGGGTAACGACTTCTACCACGAGATGAAGGACTCCAACGTTCTCGACAAAGTAGCGCTGGTCTACGGTCAGATGAACGAGCCACCAGGAAACCGTCTGCGCGTAGCGCTGACCGGCCTGACCATGGCTGAGAAGTTCCGTGACGAAGGTAACGACGTTCTGCTGTTCGTCGACAACATCTATCGTTACACCCTGGCCGGTACCGAAGTATCCGCACTGCTGGGCCGTATGCCTTCGGCAGTAGGTTACCAGCCGACCCTGGCTGAAGAGATGGGCGTTCTGCAAGAGCGTATCACTTCGACCAAGGAAGGTTCGATCACCTCGATCCAGGCCGTATACGTACCTGCGGACGACCTGACCGACCCGTCGCCAGCGACCACCTTCGCCCACTTGGACGCTACCGTCGTACTGTCCCGTGACATCGCCTCCCTGGGTATCTACCCAGCGGTCGATCCACTGGACTCGACTTCGCGCCAGCTGGACCCGAACGTGATCGGCAACGAGCACTACGACACCGCTCGTGGCGTTCAGTATGTTCTGCAGCGCTACAAAGAGCTGAAGGACATCATCGCCATTCTGGGTATGGACGAACTGTCCGAAACCGACAAGCAGCTGGTATCGCGCGCTCGTAAGATCCAGCGCTTCCTGTCCCAGCCGTTCTTCGTGGCCGAAGTCTTCACCGGTTCTCCAGGTAAATACGTTTCCCTGAAAGACACCATTGCAGGCTTCAGCGGCATCCTCAAAGGTGACTACGACCACCTGCCAGAACAAGCGTTCTACATGGTCGGCAGCATCGAAGAAGCCGTCGAGAAAGCCAAGAAACTGTAATCCCGGCGCCCCGCAAGGGGCGCTAATCAGGTTGAGGCAAGCAGATGGCTATGACAGTCCATTGCGATATCGTCAGCGCGGAAGGGGAAATTTTCTCCGGTCTGGTCGAGATGGTGATTGCGCACGGCAACCTGGGTGATCTTGGTATCGCTCCAGGCCACGCCCCGCTGATCACTAATCTGAAGCCAGGTCCGATCACGCTGACCAAGCAGGGTGGCGCCCAAGAGGTGTTCTACATCTCTGGTGGTTTCCTCGAGGTCCAGCCGAACATGGTCAAGGTGCTTGCCGATACTGTGCAACGTGCTGCAGACCTGGACGAGGCTCAGGCTCAGGAAGCCCTCAAGGCTGCCGAGAACGCCCTGAATCTGAAAGGCGCGGATTTCGACTACGGCGCCGCCGCCGCACGTCTGGCCGAGGCCGCAGCCCAGCTGCGTACCGTCCAGCAAATGCGCAAAGGCAAGTAATCTGGCGCTCGCCGATCACTTCCGTTGCGATTGAGTTAAAGGGTAGCCTCGGCTACCCTTTTTCTTTTTCCGAATTTCTTCTTCTGGTCACAGCGCTGACCCCCCAGGATTGGTAGCCAGTCAATGTCTCTCGATATCGTTATTCTCGCCGCAGGCCAAGGTACCCGCATGCGCTCGGCGCTGCCCAAGGTGCTGCATCCGGTCGCCGGCGACTCCATGCTCGGCCATGTTATCCACAGTGCCCGCCAACTGCAGCCGCAGGGTATTCATGTGGTGATCGGGCATGGTGCGGAGCTGGTACGTGAACGACTGGCCGCCGATGACCTGAACTTCGTGCTGCAAGACAAGCAGTTGGGCACCGGCCACGCCGTGGCCCAGGCCCTACCGGCACTGAATGCCGATACCGTGCTGATCCTCTACGGCGATGTACCACTGATCGAGGTAGACACGCTCAAGCGTTTGCTTGCCAAGGTCACCCCGCAGCAGCTTGGCCTGCTGACCGTGACCCTGGATGATCCGACCGGCTATGGCCGCATCGTCCGTGATGCCCAGGGTCAGGTGGCGGCGATCGTCGAGCACAAGGATGCCAGCGACGCACAGAAAGCTATCAACGAAGGCAACACCGGCATCCTCGCCGTCCCGGGCGCGCGCCTGGCTGACTGGCTGGGCCGGCTGTCGAACAACAACGCCCAGGGCGAGTACTACCTCACCGACGTCATCGCCATGGCCGTGGCCGATGGCCTGGTGGTCGCCACCGAACAGCCGCTGGACCCGATGGAAGTGCAGGGCGCCAACGACCGTCGCCAGCTGGCTGAGCTGGAGCGTCACTATCAGCTGCGCGAAGGCCGCCGCCTGATGGCCCAGGGCGTGACCCTGCGTGACCCGGCGCGCTTCGATGTACGTGGTGAAGTGACCGTTGGTCGCGACGTGCTGATCGATATCAACGTGATCCTCGAAGGTCGCGTGGTCATCGAAGACGACGTCGTCATCGGCCCGAACTGCGTGATCAAGAACAGCACCCTGCGCAAGGGTGTGGTGGTCAAAGCCAACAGCCATCTGGAAGGCGCGATCATGGGTGAAGGCAGTGATGCCGGCCCGTTTGCCCGCCTGCGTCCAGGCAGCGTGCTCGAAGCGCGTGCCCATGTGGGTAACTTTGTCGAATTGAAGAACGCCCACCTGGGTGAAGGCGCCAAGGCCGGTCACCTGACTTACCTGGGTGATGCCGAGGTCGGCGCGCGTACCAACATTGGGGCCGGCACCATCACCTGTAACTATGACGGCGCCAACAAGTTCAAGACCGTGCTGGGTGAAGACGTGTTCATCGGCTCGAACAACTCGCTGGTAGCGCCTGTGGATATCCTCGACGGCGCCACCACCGCAGCGGGTTCAACTATTACCCAGAACGTTGAAGCGGCGCAGTTGGCGGTCGGTCGGGCGCGTCAGCGCAATATCGATGGCTGGAAGCGGCCGGAGAAGATCAAGAAGAGCTGAGTTACCCACAGCTGAAAAAGAAGGCCGACGGGATTGTGCATAAGTCGGCCTTTTTCATTCTGTGGATAAAGTCGTGCTGTGGAGAAAGTTGTTCACATTAAGAAAATCTTTTCAGCGTCCTTGACGCATGAGTCGCTATAGGTTTTGATTGGCATCATTATCTTTCGAAACGAAACTTAAGGCACCATGTCGAAACGTAACACTCCCCAACGTCGTCATAACATCCTGGCTTTGCTCAATGGGCAGGGCGAGGTGAGCGTCGACGCTTTGGCCAAGCGTTTCGAAACCTCGGAAGTCACCATCCGCAAGGATCTGGCTGCCCTTGAAGCCAACGGCCTGCTGCTGCGTCGCTATGGCGGTGCGGTAACTCTGCCGCAGGAACTGTTTACTGATCAGGGCCAGCCGGTCTCCCTTTATAAGCAGGCCATCGCCAAAGCCGCTGTCGGTCGCATTCGCGAACACGCAAGGATCATTATCGACAGTGGCAGCACCACCGCTGCGATGATCCCGGAGCTGGGTCATCAACCCGGTCTGGTGGTGATGACCAACTCGTTGAATGTGGCCCGTGCCCTCAGCGAACTGGAACACGAACCGGTACTGCTGATGACCGGTGGCACCTGGGACCCGCATTCGGAATCGTTCCAGGGCCAGGTAGCCGAGCAGGTACTACGCTCGTACGACTTCGACCAACTGTTCATTGGCGCCGACGGCATCGACCTGGCGCGCGGCACCACCACGTTCAACGAACTGCTGGGCCTGAGCCGGGTGATGGCTGACGTCGCCCGGGAAGTGATCGTCATGGTCGAGTCCGACAAGGTCGGGCGCAAGATCCCCAACCTTGAGCTGCCGTGGAGCAGCGTCAACACCCTTATTACTGATGATCGCCTGCCCACCGAGGCACGCGAACAGATTGAAGCCCGCGGCATCAACGTGATTTGCGCCGCTATCACCCAGGAGCATGACTAATGTGTGGAATCGTTGGTGCCGTCGCCGAACGTAACATCACAACCATTCTGATCGAAGGCCTCAAGCGTCTCGAGTACCGCGGCTATGACAGCGCAGGTCTGGCCGTTTACACCCAGCAGGGCAACCTCGAGCGCCGCCGTCGTATCGGCAAGGTCAGTGAGCTGGAAGCTGCAGTCGGCGCTGAACCGCTGGCCGGCAACCTGGGTATCGCCCATACCCGTTGGGCCACCCACGGTGCCCCAACCGAGCACAATGCTCACCCGCATTTCTCCGGTCATGAACTGGCGGTGGTGCACAACGGCATCATCGAGAACCACGAAGAACTGCGTGAAAAGCTCAAGGGCCTGGGTTACGTATTCAGCTCCGAGACCGATACCGAGGTGATCGTTCACCTGCTGGCTCACACCCTCAAATCTTTGCCTGACCTGGCCGATGCCCTCAAGGCTGCGGTCAAGCAGCTACACGGCGCTTATGGCCTGGCAGTGATCAGCGCCAAGCAGCCTGATCGCCTGTTGGCAGCCCGCAGCGGCAGCCCGCTGGTCATCGGCCTGGGCCACGGCGAGAACTTCCTGGCTTCCGACCAACTGGCCCTGCGCCAGGTCACCGACCGCTTCATGTACCTGGAAGAGGGCGACATCGCCGAAATCCGCCGCGAACAGGTCACCATCTGGGACGTCGCCGGCACCCAGGTCCAGCGCGAAACCGTGCAATACCATGAAGGCGCCGAAGCGGCTGACAAGGGCGAGTACCGTCACTTCATGCTCAAGGAAATCCACGAGCAGCCAACCGTGGTGCAACGCACCCTGGAAGGCCGCCTGGGCAAGGATCACGTGATGGTCCAGGCTTTCGGTCCGCAAGCTGCCGAGCTGTTCGCCAAAGTGCGCAATGTGCAGATCGTTGCCTGCGGCACCAGCTACCATGCCGGTATGGTTGCCCGTTACTGGCTGGAAAGCCTGGCCGGTATTCCTTGCCAGGTCGAAGTCGCCAGCGAGTTCCGCTACCGCAAGGTGGTGGTGCAGCCTGACACCCTGTTCGTCTCGATCTCCCAATCGGGTGAAACCGCCGACACCCTGGCTGCCCTGCGCAACGCCAAGGAACTGGGCTTCCTCGGCAGCCTGGCAATCTGCAACGTCGGCATCAGTTCGCTGGTGCGTGAGTCGGACCTGACCCTGCTGACCCAGGCCGGCCCGGAAATTGGCGTAGCTTCGACCAAGGCCTTCACCACCCAGCTGGTGTCGCTGATGCTGCTGACCCTGTCCCTGGGCCAGGTGCGTGGTACCTTGGCCGCCGGTGTCGAGGCCGAGCTGGTGGAAGAACTGCGTCGCCTGCCAACCCGCCTGGGCGAAGCCCTGGCCATGGATGCGATCGTCGAGAAGACCGCCGAGCTGTTCGCCGACAAGCACCACACCCTGTTCCTCGGTCGTGGCGCGCAGTTCCCGGTGGCGATGGAAGGTGCTCTGAAACTCAAAGAGATCTCCTACATTCACGCCGAAGCCTACCCGGCCGGCGAGCTCAAGCACGGCCCGCTGGCGCTGGTCGACAGCGACATGCCAGTGGTCACTGTGGCGCCGAACAACGAGCTGCTGGAAAAGCTCAAGTCCAACCTGCAGGAAGTCCGCGCTCGCGGTGGCGAGCTGATCGTCTTCGCAGACGAGCAGGCCGGCATGAGCAATGGCGAAGGCACCCATGTAATCGCCGTGCCGCACATCATCGATGCCCTGGCGCCGATCCTCTACACCATCCCGCTGCAACTGCTGTCGTACTACGTGGCGGTGCTCAAGGGTACCGACGTCGACCAGCCGCGTAACCTGGCGAAATCGGTGACTGTCGAGTAACGGTCGCTCCTGCCAAGCCCACAACCCCCGTTTATCGGGGGTTTTGTGTTTTTGTCGGTTTGTCCGGCAAGCAGACCCATTAGCTGGCCTGGATCAATAGTCCAGGCGCGCGCTTGGCATAGTGTGCGCAGTCCATGTTTCTTTTTCACGGACGAAAAGCTATGCAGACTCTGGAGCGAAAGCTTGATATCCAGCCCCTGTCGCGGGCGGACATGACCATCGAACTCAACGGCCAGGCAGTCGCTGTCGCCGCCGGTGAAACCGTGCTCAGCGTGCTCAACGCTGTGGGCCTGCGCCAGGTGGCGCGCAACGATCACGATCAACTGACCGGCGCTTTCTGCGGCATGGGTGTCTGCCATTGCTGCCTGGTGTCGATCAACGGCCGGCCCAAGCGCCGCGCCTGCCAGACTGTGGTGCAGCCGGGTATGCAGGTCGAAACCGGGACCAACCGCTTTGCCAGGCAGGAGGCACCATGAGCCTGCGTCCAGTGATTGTCGGGGGTGGTTCGGCGGGTATGGCGGCGGCGATCGAGCTGGCCAACCACGGTGTTTCCAGCCTGTTGTTCGATGAAGCCTCGCGTCCGGGTGGCGTGGTCTTTCGCGGGCCGCTGCGCAGCGGCGTCGACCTGGGTTACCTGGGCGCCCGCTACAGCAAGGCGCTGAAGAAACTGCACAAGGATTTTGCCGCCTGCGGCGATCGTATCGACCTGCGCCTGAACAGCCGCGTGTTGGGTGGTGACGAGCAGCGCCTGATGGTGCTCGATGCCGAAGAAACCCTACACGAGATCGACTATTCCCACCTGCTGCTGTCGGCCGGTTGCCATGAGCGCAACGTCCCCTTCGCCGGTTGGACCTTGCCTGGCGTCATGCTGCTCGGCGGGCTGCAACTGCAGATCAAGAGCGGCGTGGTCAAACCCCTGGGCAGTACCGTGATCGCCGGTACCGGGCCGTTGTTGCCGCTGGTGGCCTGCCAACTGCACGCGGCCGGGGCGAAAGTCGCCGGTGTCTATGAAGCCTGCCCGTTCAGCAAGATCGCCCGTGAAAGCCTGGCGCTGATGAACAAGCCGCAACTGTTCCTCGATGGCCTGAGCATGCTCGGCTACATGAAACTCAATGGCATCCCCATGTACTACGGCTGGGGCGTCGTTGAAGCCAAGGGCGAGGGCGAACTGGCTGAAGTGACCGTGGCACCCTACGGTGACGATTGGCAACCAGACCTCTCCCGCGCTCAACGCGAACCGGCGCAAACCCTGGCGGTGGGCTACGGCTTTATCCCGCGCACGCAACTCAGCCAGCAACTGGGTCTGGACCACGGCTTCAACGAAGATGGCTACCTGCGCCCGGAAAGCAACGTCTGGCAGCAAAGCAGCCAGGCGCATATCCACCTGGCTGGCGACATGGGCGGCATCCGTGGTGGCGAAGCGGCAATGCTCACCGGGCGCATCGCCGCCGTCTCGATCCTGCTGCAGCGCGAAGTGCTCAACGCTGAACAGGCCATCGAATTGCGCGAGAAGTACCTCGGCCAACTGGCGGCAATCAAGCGCTTTCGCGCTGGCGTAGAACGCTACACCCACCGCGGCACCAAGCAGATTGACCTGCCGCAGCCCGACACGGTGATCTGCCGCTGCGAACACGTGACCCGCAGCGACATCGACCGCGCCCTGGAGCAGGGTGTCGAAGACATGGCCGGGCTGAAGATGCGCACCCGGGTCAGTATGGGCGACTGCCAGGGGCGCATGTGCGTCGGCTACTGCAGCGATCGCCTGCGCGAAGCCACCGGGCGCGCCGACGTAGGCTGGCTGCGCCCGCGTTTCCCGATCGACCCGATTCCATTCTCTGCATTCCAGCAACTCGGCACGGAAGCCTGAAGCATGAACAGAACCTATGATGTGGTCATCGCCGGTGGCGGCGTGATCGGTGCGTCCTGCGCCTACCAGCTGTCCAAACGCAAAAACCTGAAAATCGCCCTGATCGATGCCAAGCGCCCGGGCAATGCCACCCGCGCCTCGGCGGGCGGCCTGTGGGCAATCGGCGAGTCGGTGGGCCTGGGCTGCGGGGTAATCTTCTTTCGCATGATGTCGGCCAAGCACAAGCGCGAAGCCCATGGCGCGGCAGTGGCGGTGGATTCGAGCACGCCGCATATCCTGCCGCAGTCGTTCTTCGACTTTGCCTTGCAGTCCAACGCACTTTATCCACAGCTGCACCGCGAGCTGATCGACCGCCACGGCATGGACTTCAAGTTCGAGCGCACCGGCCTCAAGTACGTGATCTACGACGATGAAGACCGCCTGTACGCCGAACACATCGTCGCGCAGATTCCGCACCTGGCCGACCAGGTACGCTGGCTCGACCGCGAGGCCCTGCGCCAGGCGGAGCCGGCAGTCAGCCATCAGGCCCATGGCGCTCTGGAGTTCCTTTGCGATCACCAGGTCAGCCCGTTCCGCCTGGCCGATTCCTATATGGAAGCGGCGCGCCAGAACGGCGTCGACCTGTTCCACAACACCAACATCACCGGCGTGCTGCACCAGGGCTCGCGGGTCAGCGGTGTGCAAACCGCAGAAGAGGGCACCTTTCACTGCGATACCCTGATCAACGCCGCTGGCGCCTGGGCCGCAGACTTGAGCGAATGGGCCACCGGCCTGCGGATTCCGGTCAAGCCGGTCAAAGGCCAGATCATCCTCACCGAGCGCATGCCCAAGCTGCTGCAAGGCTGCCTGACCACCAGCGATTGCTACATGGCGCAGAAGGACAACGGCGAGATCCTGATCGGCAGCACCACCGAGGACAAAGGCTTCGACGTCAGCAACACCTTCCCGGAAATCAACGGCCTGGTTCAGGGTGCGGTTCGCTGTGTACCGGAGCTGGCGCAGATCAACCTGAAACGCACGTGGGCCGGCCTGCGCCCGGGCTCGCCGGACGAACTACCGATTTTGGGGCCGGTCACGGAAGTCAGTGGTTACCTGAATGCCTGTGGACACTTTCGCACCGGCATCCTCACTTCGGCCATCACCGGGGTGCTGATCGACAAGGTCGTGCATCAGGAAGCCCTGCCGCTGGATATCACTCCATTCCTGGCCGAGCGTTTTGACTTGCTTGCTGTGGAAAACAAGCAGGCTGCCCTGGCCTGATTGTGGATAAACCGGCCTTCAGCCCTGGGGGCCGGTATTCATCTGTGCCACCAAACTCAAGCACTGCCGGACCTGTGGCGAGTTATCCCCAGCCCGGCGACTGAGTATGATCGGTGACACTGCGGTTTTTTCTGACAGTGGTGCATAAACAATGTCGGCGCGATGCTGGCTTTGCACGGACGCTGGCACCAACGTTATCCCCAGGCCAGCAGCAACCAGGCCCAGCGCGGTCTGCAGTTCGTTGGTCCACTGGATTACCTTGATGTTCACACCCTGGGCGGTAAACAGCGCCATGATGTGATCGGCGTAGCTCGGCCGCGGGTTGGCGGGGTAGAGCACGAAAGGCTCGTCGGCCAGGCGTTTGAGGTCCAGGGGCTGGCCGAGCAAAGGGTGCCCGCAGGGCAGGGCAACGACTAACGGTTCCTCGCGCAGCAACACCTGTTCGATGGCTGGATCCTTGATGTGGATGCGGCCAAAGCCGACATCGATGCGCCCGGCCTTGAGTGCCTCGACCTGCTGCAGGGTGATCATTTCCTGCAGGCCCAGCTCCATTTCCTCATTGCGCCGCAGCTGGCGGATCAATTCGGGTAGCAAATCATAGAGCGTCGACGGCGCAAAGCCGATTCGCAGCCACTGCCGTTCACTGTTGGCGATGCGCCGGGTGCCTTCGGCGATCTGTTCGAGCTGGTCGAGCAAGGCAGCGCTCTGCTCGTGGAAAAACCGACCGGCTTCGGTCAGGCGCAGGGGCCTGCCACGCTCCAGCAGTTCGACGCCGAGGGTTTCTTCCAGCTGACGGATCTGCCGGCTCAAGGGCGGCTGGGCAATGTGCAGTTGCTCGGCGGCGCGGGTGAAATTGAGGGTTTGCGCGAGCACCCGGAAGTAGCGCAGATGACGCAATTCCATGATACCTCCAGGGTATGGTTGCCTACCCAACGGATATTGGACTGCCTGCAGGCACTGGCGCAAGCTGCTGCCTTGTGGATAACCAGACCCTGTGGATATCGTCGTACGACCATAACAATGAGGCCAGCCCATGAGCAGCCAACTGTTGAGCGAGCGCAGCCGTGTGTTCCAGCATGCCGACCCTTATGCGGTGTCCGACTACGTCAACCAGCACGTTGGCGGCCACAGCCTGCGCCTGCCGCGCAGCGGTGACCTGCAGGCGAGCATCAACCATCGCAAGTTTGCCAGCCTCGACCTGTGCCGCCTGAGCTATGGGGGCAGGGCGCGGATTACTTCACCGGCGCTGGGCACCCTGTATCACCTGCAGATCTTGCTCAAAGGGCACTGCCATTCAAGCTGTCGCGGCGATGAGCATCACTATGTGCCCGGCGAGCTGCTGCTGATCAATCCGGACGATCCGGTTGACCTCACCTACTCGGCCGATTGCGAAAAATTCATCCTCAAGTTGCCGGCCAACCTGCTCGAACAGGCTTGTCTGGAACAGCGCTGGCAACTGCCCGAAGGCGGTATCCGCTTCACCAGCGCGCGTCATGCCACTGGCGCGCTGGCGGGGTTTATCGGCCTGATCGGGCTGGTGTGTGACGAAGCCGAATCCACCCAGTCGCTGCCGCAGGTGCAGGAGCATTACGGGCGCATCGTCGCCAGCAAGTTGCTGAGCCTTTTGGGCAACAACATCGATCGTTGCGAGCCGGGGTTGCAGACCCACTCGTTCGAACAGCTGGTGGCCTATATCGACGTCAACCTGCATCAGGATATCGGGGTCAGCCAGTTGATGACGGTGGCGCGGGTCAGCGAGCGTTCGTTGTATACACTGTTCGAGCGTCACGCCGGCCTGTCACCCAAGGGGTATGTGCGCCAGCGCAAGCTCGAGCGGATTCACGCGGCCCTGCAGGACCCCTCCAGCCCGGTCCGCAATGTCACCGAAATCGCCCTGGACTACGGCTTCCTGCACCTGGGCCGCTTCGCCGAAAGCTATCGCCAGCGCTTCGGCGAGCTGCCTTCGGTTACCTTCAAACGCCACCGCTGAACGCTCATCGGCCCCTGCGCAATCTGGATAGCGATTCGCAGGAAACGGCTATTGGCGCCTTGCTGCTGCTCCTAACCTGACCTTGCGAACACTGCCCGGCCCCGCGCCCGGCAGGTATCGCCATTCAGGTTTCGATAACAACAACAAAAGAGACGCGCCTCATGCGAGCGATCGATATCAATAGCCTGATCGATCAGGCGAAGTTCAATTCCTTTCACTGGCGTGTGCTGTTCTGGTGTGCGCTGATCATCATCTTCGACGGTTACGACCTGGTCATCTACGGCGTGGTGCTGCCGGCCTTGATGCAGGAGTGGGGCATGACCCCGCTGCAGGCCGGTGCCCTGGGCAGCTATGCGCTGTTCGGCATGATGTTCGGCGCCCTGGTGTTCGGCCCGCTGTCGGATCGGATCGGGCGCAAGAAGGCCATCACCCTCTGCGTGATCCTGTTCAGCGGCTTTACCGTGCTCAACGGCTTTGCCCGCAACCCTGCCGAGTTCGGCCTCTGTCGCTTTCTGGCAGGGCTAGGGATCGGCGGGGTGATGCCCAACGTGGTGGCGCTGATGAACGAATATGCGCCCAAACGCATGCGCAGCACCCTGGTGGCGATCATGTTCAGTGGCTACTCGGTGGGCGGCATGCTCTCCGCCGGGTTGGGCATCGTGCTGTTGCCGGCCTTCGGTTGGCAGTCGGTGTTCTATGTGGCGATCATCCCCTTGCTGGTGCTACCGCTGATCCTGCGTTACCTGCCCGAGTCCCTGGGGTTTCTGGTGCGCCAGGGTCGTACCGAACAGGCCAGCCAGTTGCTGCAGCGGGTCGAGCCGAGCTATCAGCCACAAGCGGGTGATCGTCTGGAGGTGGTGACCGGCACTCAAGCCGGTGGCTCGGTACCGCAGCTGTTTCGCGAAGGGCGAGCGCTGAGTACGTTGATGCTCTGGGTCGCGTTTTTCTGCTGCTTGTTGATGGTCTATGCCCTCAATTCCTGGCTGCCCAAGCTGATGAACAACGCCGGCTACGGCCTGGGCTCGAGCCTGGCGTTTTTGCTGGTGCTGAACTTCGGCGCGATCTTCGGTGCGGTCGGCGGCGGCTGGATTGGTGACCGCTTCAAGCTCGATCGGGTGCTGGTGGTGTTCTTCGCCGTGGCGGCGTTGTCGATCAGCCTGCTCGGCTTCAAGAGCCCGACGCCGGTCTTGTACCTGCTGATCGCCATTGCCGGCGCGACCACCATCGGCACGCAGATTCTCGCCTATGCCTGTGTAGCCCAGTACTACCCCATGGGGATCCGTTCGACGGGATTGGGTTGGGCATCGGGTATCGGTCGCAGCGGGGCGATTATCGGGCCGATCCTGGGTGGGATGCTGCTGGGGATTCAGCTGCCGCTGGCGCTGAATTTCATGGCCTTTGCGCTGCCGGGGGCGGTAGCGGCGGTGGCGATGATGGTGTTTGCCGGGCGTGGTGCTGCCAGGGGCAGGGCGGCGTTGCAGTCAGCGGCATAGCCAAATAACCGCGTTGGCCCTATCGCTGGCAAAGCCAGCTCCCACAGTGGTCGGAGTACATAGCGTTCTTGTGGGAGCTGGCCTTGCCAGCGATGCAGGCGCCACAAATTTACAAGCCAAAACAACAATAACAAGAGCACCACTACCATGACCAACTTCCCACACTGCGGGTTGCTGTTTCTCTGCGCCCTGAGTTTCTGCGCCAATGCCGCCGAGCCGGGTTTTATCAAGGACGCCAGCGCTACCCTGCAAGCGCGTAACTACTACTTCAGCCGCGACTTTTCCGGCATTGTCGGTGCCAACCAGCAATCAAAGGCTGAGGAATGGGGCCAGGGCTTTATCTTCAACTTCAAGTCCGGTTATACCCCGGGCCCCTTGGGGGTGGGCGTCGATGCCATTGGCCTGCTCGGCCTCAAGCTCGACAGCAGCCCGGATCGCACCGGCACCGGTTTGCTGCCGGTGCAGGACGATGGCCGCGCTGCCGATGAGTACAGCCGGGTCGGCGCCACGCTGAAAATGCGCTATTCGAAGACCGAGCTGAAAGTCGGCGAGCTGCAAACCAATCTGCCCATCCTGCAATACAACGACTCGCGCCTGCTGCCACCAACCTACCAGGGCGTCAGCCTGACCTCGGCCGAGATAACCGGCCTGACCCTGCAGGCCGGCCACCTGAGTTCTACCAGCCTGCGCAACGAAGCCGGGGACGAGAAAATGATCGCCATGCTCGGCCACTTGCCCCAGCGCCAGGCCGACAGCGATGCCTTCAACTATGCCGGTGGCGACTACAGCTTCAACGCCAATCGCACCACCGCCAGCCTCTGGTACGGGCGCCTCGAAGATATCTATCAACAAGGCTTCGTGGGCTTGAAGCACAGCCAGCCCCTGGGCGACTGGACCCTGGGCGCCAACCTCGGTTACTTCACCGCCAGGGAGCAGGGCGATGCGCGCCTTGGTGATGTCGACAACCGGGCGTTCTATTCGCTGCTGTCGGCCAAGCGTGGCGGGCACACCTTCAGCGTCGGCTACCAGGCAATCTATGGTGACGATGCCTTCCCGCGGGTGTTCCCGAACATCTCGCCGCTGGGCAACGAAGTGCCAACCTATGAATTCTCCTACACCGATGAGCGTTCCTGGCAGGTACGTTATGACTATGACTTCGTGGCCATGGGCATACCGGGTTTGACTGCCACCGTGCGTTACCTTAAGGGCAATAACGTCGATACCGGGCTGGGCTTCGAGGGCAAGGAACATGAGCGCGATCTTGACCTTGGCTATGCGGTGCAGAGCGGGTTGCTCAGAGGGCTGGGGATACGGCTGCGCAATGCCATGGCACGGTCCAATTACCGTTCGGACATTGATGAGAACCGGGTGATCCTGAGTTACACCTGGACGTTGTTGTAGGCCATATCGCGGGGCAAGCCCGCTCCTACCGGGGTTGTGGGTAACTCTGTGGGAGCTGGCTTGCCAGCGATGCTTTTGGAAACACACCGTCCATCCCCAGGTTGCTCGCCGGCCAGTGCTATCGCTTAGACTGGCCGCATAACTACAACGAGTGACCTGGTATGGCTGGTATGGCCGATATGGGTATGGACAGTCCCCTGCTCAGCGAACGCAGCCGGGTGTTCGAGCGTGCAGACCCTCATGCGGTGTCGACCTACGTCAACCAGCATGTCGGCCCCCATTGCATTCGCCTGCCGCGCTACGGGCATCCGGAGGCGTACCTCAACCATCGCAAGTTCGCCAGCCTCGACCTGTGCCGGATCAGCTACGGCGGCGATGTGCGGGTGATGTCGCCAGCGCTGGAGAACGTCTTTCACCTGCAGATCCTGCTGCGTGGCCACTGCCTCTGGCGCCGTGGCCGTGAAGAGCGTCTGCTGACCCCCGGCGGGCTGCTGCTGATCAACCCCGACGAACCGGTCGACCTGGCCTATTCCGCGGATTGCGAGAAGTTCATCCTCAAGCTGCCCACCCGCCTGCTCGAATCAGTGTGCGACGAGCAACGCTGGCAGCGCCCCAGCGAAGGTGTGCGCTTTCTCGATCATCACTACCAGCTGTTGGCGCTGGAAGGCTTTGCCGGGCTGCTGGCGATGGTCTGCCAGGAGGCCGAAAGCAACGAGCCGATGCTGCGGGTGCAGGAGCACTACAGCCAGATCGTCGCCAGCAAGCTGCTGACCCTGATGCACACCAACGTCAGCCGTGAAGCCCTGAGCAGCCAGGCGGCATCCTTCGAGCGGATTGCCGAGTACATCAATGCCAACCTCAAGCAGGACATCTGCAGCGAACAGCTGGCGCAGCAGGCGAGCATGAGCCTGCGCTCGCTGTATGCCTTGTTCGAGCGCAACGCTCGCACCACGCCCAAGCTGTACATCCGCCAGCAGAAACTCGAACGCATCCGCGCCAGCCTCAGCGACCCCGACTGCAAGGTGCGCAACATTACCGAGCTGGCCATGGACTATGGCTTCGTCCACCTCGGGCGTTTCTCTGAACACTACAAGTCGTTATTCGGCGAACTGCCCTCCGACACCCTCAAGCGCCGCCTCTGACACTTTGCAGAAAACGGATAAAGGTCTGCACAAAGCGGATATTTACCGTGCCCCTCGCTCCCTAACCTGACATGGCCTGAACACAATAACAACGGAGGCCCCGGCCATGTCCCTGGGATTCGATTACCTTAATTCCCTGCTTGAAGAAGATCAGGAGAAGGGCGTCTTTCGCTGCAAGCGCGAGATGTTCACCGACCCCCGTCTGTTCGATCTGGAAATGAAACATATCTTCGAGGGCAACTGGCTGTACCTTGCCCACGAAAGCCAGATTCCTGAAAAGAACGACTTCCTCACCACCACCATGGGGCGCCAGCCGATCTTCATCGCGCGCAACAAGGATGGGGTGCTCAATGCCTTCCTCAATGCCTGCAGCCATCGCGGTGCGATGCTTTGCCGACACAAGAGCGGTAACCGCTCGTCCTACACCTGCCCGTTCCACGGCTGGACCTTCAACAACTCCGGCAAGCTGCTCAAGGTCAAGGATCCGGTCGACGCCGGCTACCCGGCCAGCTTCAACTGCGAAGGCTCCCACGACCTGACCAAGGTCGCCCGTTTCGAGTCCTACCGCGGCTTCCTGTTCGCCAGCCTCAACCCGGACGTGGTGCCCTTGGTGGAGCACCTGGGTGAGTCGGCGAAGATCATCGACATGATCGTCGACCAGTCGGCCGATGGCCTGGAAGTGCTGCGCGGTTCGTCCTCGTACATCTACGAAGGCAACTGGAAGCTGACCGCTGAAAACGGCGCCGATGGTTACCACGTCAGCGCCGTGCACTGGAACTACGCCGCTACCCAGAACCAGCGCAAGCAGCGTGAAGCCGGTGATGAGGTCAAGACCATGAGCGCGGGCGGCTGGGCCAAGAGCGGTGGTGGTTTCTATTCCTTCGACAAGGGCCATCTGCTGCTCTGGACTCGCTGGGCCAACCCCGAGGACCGGCCGCTGTTCGAGCGCCGTGACGAACTGGCGGCTGACTTCGGCCAGGCTCGCGCCAACTGGATGATCGAGAACTCGCGCAACCTGTGCCTGTACCCGAACGTGTACCTGATGGACCAGTTCAGCTCGCAGATCCGCATCGCTCGGCCGATCGCCGTGGACAAGACCGAGATCACTATCTATTGCATCGCCCCCAAGGGCGAGAGCGACGAGGCGCGAGCCCAGCGTATTCGCCAGTACGAAGACTTCTTCAACGTCAGTGGCATGGCCACCCCGGATGACCTGGAAGAATTCCGCTCCTGCCAGATGGGCTATCAGGGCGGGCGGGGCTGGAACGACATGTCCCGTGGTGCCACCCATTGGGTCGAAGGCGCCGATGCCGCCGCGCAGGAAATCGACCTGCATCCGCAACTGAGCGGCGTGCGCACCGAAGACGAAGGCCTGTTCGTGCTGCAACACAAGTACTGGCAGGAAACCATGCTCAAGGCCCTCGCCGCCGACCAGCAGTTGATCCCCGTGGAGGCCGTGCAATGAGCATTTCCTTCGAGCAAGTGCGCGACTTTCTCTTTGAAGAAGCACGCTACCTGGACGACAGCCAGTGGGACCAGTGGCTGGAGTGCTACGCCGCCGACGCCACCTTCTGGATGCCGGCCTGGGACGATAACGACCAGCTCACCGAAGACCCGCAACGGGAAATCTCGCTGATCTGGTACGGCAACCGTGGTGGCCTGGAAGACCGGGTGTTCCGGATCAAGACCGAACGCTCCAGCGCGACCATGCCCGACACCCGGACCTCGCACAACATCAGCAATATCGAGCTGCTGGAGCAGGGCGAAGGCCTGTGCAAGGTGCGCTTCAACTGGCACACCCTGAGCTTTCGCTACAAGACCGTCGACAGCCACTTCGGCACCAGCTTCTACACCCTCGATATCCGTGGCGAACGGCCGCTGATCAAGGCCAAGAAGGTAGTGCTCAAGAACGACTACGTGCGTCAGGTCATCGACGTTTATCACATCTGAATCCTGCTTTGCTGCGAGGTGCGCCATGCACAAGATCGCCTTGAATTTCGAGGACGGGGTCACCCGTTTCATCGACGCCACCGCTGACGAAAGCGTGGCCGATGCCGCTTACCGCCAGGGCATCAACATTCCGCTGGATTGCCGCGACGGCGCCTGCGGTACCTGTAAGTGTTTCGCCGAAGCTGGCCGTTACGACCTCGGTCAGGAATACATCGAAGACGCCTTGAGCGAGGAAGAAGCCGCCCAGGGCTATGTGCTGACCTGCCAGATGCGCGCCGAGAGCGATTGCGTGGTGCGTGTGCCGGCTTCGTCGCAACTGTGCAAGACCGAGCAGGCCAGCTATCAGGCCAGCATCAGCGCCGTGCGCCAGTTGTCCGACAGCACCATTGCCCTGTCGATCAAGGGCGAGGCCCTGAGCCGTCTGGCTTTTTTGCCGGGGCAGTACGTCAACCTCGGCGTGCCCGGCAGTGAGCATACTCGCGCCTATTCCTTCAGCTCGTTGCAAAAGGACGGTGAGGTCAGCTTTCTGATCCGCAACGTGCCGGGCGGCTTGATGAGCAGCTTTCTTACCGGTCTTGCCAAGGCGGGCGACAGCATGACCCTGGCCGGCCCGCTGGGCAGTTTCTACCTGCGCGAGATCCGTCGGCCGTTGTTGTTGCTGGCCGGTGGTACCGGGCTGGCGCCGTTCACCGCGATGCTGGAGAAAATCGCCGAAGAGGGCAGCGAGCATCCGCTGCACCTGATCTACGGCGTCACCAACGACTTCGACCTGGTCGAGCTGGACCGCCTGCAGGCCTTTGCTGCGCGCATCCCGAATTTCAGCTTTGGCGCCTGCGTAGCCAACCCCGAGAGCCAGCATCCGCTCAAGGGCTATGTCACCCAGCACATCGAGCCGCACCACCTCAACGAAGGCGATGTCGATGTGTACCTGTGCGGGCCGCCACCGATGGTTGAGGCGGTCAGCCAGTACATCCGCGAACAGGGCATCACCCCGGCGAACTTCTACTACGAAAAATTCGCCGCCGCCGCTGCCTGAAGCCGTTTTATGGGGCCGGGCGCATCGTGCGGGTACGGTCGGTCCCTTTTTTATTCGAGGTTGTCATGAACAGATTCACCAACAAGGTCGCGCTGGTTACCGGCGCGGCGCAGGGGATCGGCCGTCGTCTGTGCGAGCGTCTGCTTGCAGAAGGCGCGACGCTGGTGGCCGTGGATCGCTCGGAGCTGGTGCATGAACTGCAAGGCGAGGGCGTGCTGAGTTTGACCGCCGATCTTGAACAGCACAGCGAGTGCAGCCGAGTGATGGCCGCTGCGGTGGAGCATTTCGGCCGCCTCGATGTGCTGGTCAACAACGTTGGCGGCACCCTCTGGGCCAAGCCGTTCGAGCACTACGAAGCGGCGCAGATCGAAGCGGAAGTGCGCCGCTCGCTGTTTCCCACGCTGTGGTGCTGCCATGCGGCGCTGCCCTACATGCTTGAGCAGGGCAGTGGGGCGATCGTCAATGTCTCCTCGATCGCTACTCGCAGCATCAATCGCGTGCCCTATGGCGCGGCCAAGGGTGGCGTCAATGCACTGACTGCCTGCCTGGCCTTTGAAACCGCCGGACGCGGAGTGCGGGTCAACGCCACGGCGCCCGGCGGCACCGACGCACCGCCACGGCGGGTACCGCGCAACAGTGCCGAGCAGAGCGCCGAGGAGAAAGTCTGGTACCAGCAGATCGTCGATCAGACCCTCGACAGCAGCCTGATGAAACGCTACGGCAACCTCGATGAACAGGTTGGCGCAATCCTCTTCCTCGCTAGCGACGAAGCCTCTTACATCACCGGCACGGTGCTGCCGGTCGGCGGCGGCGACCTCGGTTGAGTGCCCCTGGAGAACCTTGATGAGTCATCCCCTGATTGAGCGCATCTCGACCCTGATCGTCGACTTGCCAACCATTCGCCCGCACAAGCTGGCGATGCACACCATGCAGAAGCAAACCCTGGTGATCATCCGCCTGCAGTGCAGCGACGGTATCGAAGGCCTCGGCGAAGCCACCACCATCGGTGGCCTGGCCTACGGCAACGAAAGCCCGGAAAGCATCAAGCAGAATATCGACAGCTATTTCGCGCCGCTGCTGACCGGCCTGGATGCCAGCAACATCAACGCCGCCATGCAGCGCCTGGACAAGGTGATCAAGGGCAATACCTTTGCCCGCTCGGGAATCGAAAGTGCCTTGCTCGATGCTCAAGGCAAACGCCAGGGCCTGGCGGTCAGCGAGCTGCTCGGCGGGCGTGTACGCGACAGCCTGGAAGTGGCCTGGACCCTGGCCAGCGGCGACACCGGGGGCGACATCGCCGAGGCCGAGCAGATGCTCGACCTGCGCCGTCACCGGATCTTCAAGCTGAAGATCGGCGCCAACGAAGTGGCCCATGACCTGCGCCATGTCATCGCGATCAAGCGGGCACTGGGCGAGCGTGCCAGCGTGCGCGTCGACGTCAATCAGTACTGGGACGAGTCCCAGGCGATCCGCGCCTGCCAGGTGCTGGGCGACAACGGCATCGACCTGATCGAGCAACCGATCTCGCGCATCAACCGTGCCGGCCTGGTGCGCCTGAACCAGCGCAGCCCGGCACCGATCATGGCTGATGAATCAATCGAAAGCGTCGAGGATGCCTTCAGCCTCGCGGCTGACGGCGCCGCCAGCATCTTCGCCCTGAAGATCGCCAAGAACGGTGGCCCACGCGCTGTGCTGCGTACCGCGCAAATTGCCGAAGCCGCCGGTATCGCCCTGTACGGCGGGACCATGCTCGAAGGCTCGATCGGCACCCTGGCTGCCGCCCATGCCTTCGTCACCCTCAACCAGCTGACCTGGCATACCGAGCTGTTCGGCCCACTGCTGCTGACTGAAGAAATCGTGGTCGATGCGCCGGTGTACCGCGACTTCGCCCTGCAGGTACCCCGCACTCCCGGCCTTGGCCTGACCCTGGACGAAGAGCGCCTGGCGTTCTTCAGCCGCACGTAAGCAAGGAGAGACGCCATGTTGTTCCACGTGAAAATGACCGTGAAATTGCCCCTGGACATGGACCCGGCCAAAGCCGCGCAGCTCAAGGCCGACGAGAAGGAACTGGCCCAGCGTCTGCAGCGCGAAGGCAGTTGGCGCCACCTGTGGCGCATCGCCGGGCATTACGCCAACTACAGCGTGTTCGACCTGCCCAGCGTCGAAGCCCTGCACGACACCCTGATGCAACTGCCGTTGTTCCCCTACATGGACATCGAAGTCGACGGCCTGTGCCGCCACCCGTCATCGATCCACAGCGACGACCGCTGAACAACGAGCGCCGATAACAACAATTCGAGGTAACCCGTCATGACCGTGAAGATTGCTCACACTGCCGATATCCAGAAATTCTTCGAAGAAGTCAGTGGCCTGCACAACGACCAGGGCAGCCCGCGCCTGAAGCTGCTGACCCAGCGCATCGTCAACGATGTAGCGCGCCTCATCGAAGACCTGCAAGTGACCCCCGACGAGTTCTGGAAGGCGGTCGACTACCTCAACCGCCTCGGCTCGCGCCAGGAAGCCGGGCTGCTGGTTGCCGGGCTCGGCGTCGAGCATTACCTGGACCTGCAGCTGGACGCCCAGGATGCCGAAGCCGGCATCAGTGGCGGCACCCCGCGGACCATCGAAGGCCCGTTGTATGTGGCGGGCGCACCGCTGGCCGAAGGCGAAGTGCGTATGGACGATGGCCGTGACCCGGGCACGGTGATGTTCCTCCAGGGCCGCGTGCTGGATGAACAGGGCCAGCCGGTAGCTGGCGCCGTGGTCGACCTGTGGCATGCCAACACTCAGGGCACCTACTCGTATTTCGACAGCACGCAGTCCGAGTTCAACCTGCGCCGGCGCATCGTTACCGACGCCGAAGGCCGCTACCGCGCCCGCAGTATCGTGCCGTCGGGCTACGGTTGCCCTGCGGACGGGCCGACCCAGGAGTTGCTCACTCAGCTCGGTCGTCACGGCAATCGCCCAGCGCATATCCACTTCTTCATCTCGGCCCCTGGCTACCGGCACCTGACCACCCAGATCAACCTGGCGGGCGATGAGTACCTGTGGGATGACTTCGCCTACGCCACCCGTGACGGGTTGATTGGCGAGTTGCGCTTTGTCGAGGATGCGGCGGCGGCCGATGTTCGTGGTGTGGAGGGGCGCTTTGCCGAGATGGACTTTGACTTCCAGCTGTTGAGTGCGCCCAAGCCTGCCAGTGAGCAGCGCAGCCAGCGGCCGCGGGCGTTGCAGGACGTTTGAGGCCGGGTTGAATCCATCGCTGGCAAGCCAGCTCCCACAAGGTTCAGTGCAAACCCTGTGGGAGCTGGCTTGCCAGCGATGCCTTTCAGAAGCCCACGACTGGATAAATTCATGAAAACAATATTCCAGGACTTCTCCCTCTCCGCCCTGGTCGCCGGCTTCATCGCCACCCTGATTTCCTACGCCGGCCCCTTGGTGATCATCTTCCAGGCCGCCCACAGCGCCCAGCTGTCGGCGGCCGAACTGTCTTCATGGGTCTGGGCGATTTCCATCGGCAGCGGCCTGCTCGGGGTAATCCTCAGCCTGCGCTACAAGGTGCCACTGGTGATTGCCTGGTCGGCACCGGGCTCGGCATTGCTGGTAGCGTTGTTGCCGGGAGTCGCCTTTGCCGAAGCCGTCGGTGCCTACATCGTCGCCAACCTGGTGATCCTGCTGGTGGGGCTGTCCGGCGCCTTCGACCGTATCGTCGGCAAGCTGCCGCCAGCCATATCGGCAGCGATGCTGGCGGGCATCCTGTTCAGCTTCGGCACGGGTCTGTTCGTTTCGCTGAAATCGCAGCCAACCCTGGTGCTGGCGATGTTCGTCAGCTACCTGCTGTTCAAGCGTCTGGCCCCGCGCTATGCGGTGCTGGCGGTGCTGGTCTGCGGCGTGAGCATTGCTGTGCTGGGCGGTGAGTTGAACAGCTCGGCACTGGTGATCGGCCTGGCCACGCCGGTATGGACCACGCCAGCGTTTAGCTGGAATGCAGTACTGAGCATCAGCCTGCCGCTGGTGATGGTGGCCCTGACCGGGCAATTCGTGCCGGGCATCGCGGTGTTGCGCAACGACGGGTATCGCACACCTGCCAGCCCGATCATTGCCAGCAATGCCCTGACCAGCCTATTGCTGGCGCCGTTCGGTTGCCATGGCCTTAACCTGGCGGCGATCACCGCAGCAATCTGTACCGGACGCGAGGCTCATGACGACCCTGGCCGCCGCTATTGGGCCGGGGTTTGGGGTGGCGTGCTGTATTTGCTGCTGGGATTATTCGGCGCGACCCTGGTTTCACTGTTCACCGCCTTCCCCGCTGCCTTGATTGCGGCCCTGGCCGGGTTGGCGTTGTTCGGGGCGATTGGCGGCGCACTGGCCGGGGCGATGAGCGTGCCGAGTGACCGTGAAGCGGCGCTGATCACCTTTCTCGTGACCGCTTCGGGCATGTCATTTCTTGGTTTGTCGGCGGCGTTTTGGGGGCTGATTTTCGGCCTGTTCGCACACTGGCTGCTCAACCTGCGGCGATTGACGCCACAGGCTGGCAGGGCAGGGGTGCAGGCTGACTGATCAGATCTGCATGGCTTTGCCGTCGACGTTCATCGCTGCCTGGCGCAGGGCTTCGGAGCGGGTCGGGTGCGGGTGGCAGGTGAGGGCGATGTCTTCAGCCGAGGCGCTGAACTCCATGGCCACGCAGTACTCGCCGATCATCTCGCTGACACTCGGGCCGACCAGGTGCACACCCAGCACTTCATCGGTACGGGCGTCAGCCAGGACCTTGGCAAAGCCTTCGGTCTCGTGGTTGATCTTGGCCCGGCTGTTGGCGCTGAAAGGGAACTTGCCGACCTTGTACTCGCGCCCTTCGGCCTTGAGCTGTTCTTCGGTCTTGCCGACGCTGGCCAGCTCCGGGCGGGTGTAGATCACCGCCGGGATCAGGTTGTAATTGACCTCATGAGCCTTGCCGGCGATCTGCTCGATGCAGGAGACGGCTTCGTCCTCGGCTTTGTGCGCGAGCATCGCCCCGGAAGTGACATCGCCAATCACCCAGACCCCCGGCACGCTGGTGCGGTGGTGCTGGTTGGCGAGCATGCCGCGCTTGTCAGTCTCAAGGCCGACACTTTCCAGGCCCAGGCCCTGGGTGTAGGGGCGCCGGCCGATGGCGACCAGCACGTAATCGGCTTCGAGGGTTTCGGCGCTGCCGCCAGCGGCAGGCTCCAGGCTCAGGTTCGCCCCGTGCGCCGAAGCGCTGGCCTGGGTGACCTTGCTGCCGAGCTTGAACTTCATGCCTTGCTTGGCCAGGGAGCGTTGCAGGGTTTTTGCCGCTTCTTCATCGGTGCCGGGGCAGATGCGATCAAGGTACTCGACCACGGTCACCTGGCTGCCCAGCCGGCGCCACACCGAACCCAACTCCAGGCCGATCACGCCGGCGCCGATCACCACCAGGTGCCTGGGCACCTCACTCAGGGCCAGGGCGCCGGTGGAGTCGATGATGCGCTGGTTGTCGATAGTGACACCTGGCAGCGGCGTTGGCTCGGAGCCGGTAGCGATGACGATGTCCTTGGCCTGCAGCTCGGTGACAGCGCCCTGGTCGTCGGTCACTTTGACCCGGCCGACGCCGTCGAGCTTGCCCCAGCCCTTGATCCAGTCGACCTTGTTTTTACGGAACAGGAACTCGATGCCCTTGGTCAGGCCGCTGACGCTTTCGTCCTTCTGCTTCATCATCTGCGCAAGGTTTAGGGTTGGTTTGACTTCGATGCCGAGGCTGGCGAACTCGCTGCCAACTGCCGCCTCGTACAGCTCGGAGGCATGCAACAGGGCCTTGGACGGCATGCAGCCGACGTTCAGGCAGGTGCCGCCGAGGGTCGAACGGCCTTCCACGCACGCTACGCTCAGGCCCAGCTGGCCAGCGCGGATGGCCGCGTTGTAGCCGCCAGGCCCGCCGCCGATGATCACCACATCATAGTTTTTCATTGTTGTACTCCAGGATGAAGAATCGACAATGGCGCCAAGACTAATCCGCAATTCGATTGATTGTATACAATTGATCGCGGGCTTGATCAGGCGTCGCAAGGTCTGGAACGGGGCAGATAGGCTCAGACTATGGTCGGCATTAGCTGAAACTTGCTGTAGATGAACTACCCTTTTCGACAGACGTCCGATGAAAAAAGGAGGCTCATTTCATGCTTGCGCAACTTCCACCTGTTCTGCAAAGCCTGCAACTGCCGCTGCGATTGAAGCTCTGGGATGGGCATGCGTTCGATCTGGGACCAAAGCCGCAGGTCACCATCCTGGTCAAGGATCCGCAACTGATCACCCAACTGACCCATCCGAGCCTGGATGAACTGGGTGCGGCATTCGTTGAAGGCAAGCTGGAACTGGAAGGCTCCATCGCTGAGGTGATCCGTGTCTGCGACGAACTCAGCGTGGCCTTGCTCAAGGATGAAGAAGACGATCAGCCGGTGCGTACCGAGCATGACAAGGCTACCGATGCGGCAGCGATCTCTTACCACTACGACCTGTCCAACGCCTTCTACCAGCTGTGGCTGGATAGCGACATGGCGTACTCATGCGCCTATTTCAAATCGGCAACCAACACGCTGGAGCAAGCCCAACAGAACAAGTTCGAGCACCTGTGCCGCAAGCTGCGCCTGCAGAAAGGCGACTACCTGCTCGATGTCGGTTGTGGCTGGGGCGGGCTGGCGCGCTATGCGGCGAGGGAGTTCGGCGCCAAGGTGTTCGGCATCACCTTGAGCCAGGAGCAGCTCAAGCTGGCCCGTGAACGGGTCAAGGCCGAAGACCTGGAAGGGCAGGTGGAGCTGCAGATTCTTGATTACCGTGACCTGCCCCAGGACGGCCGCTTCGACAAGGTAGTGAGTGTCGGTATGTTCGAACACGTCGGCCATGCCAACCTGGCGCTGTATTGCCAGCGGCTGTTCGGGGCAGTGCGCGAAGGCGGCGTGGTGATGAACCACGGCATTACGTCCAAGCACACCGATGGACGACCGGTCGGGCGTGGCGCCGGTAGTTTTATCGAGCGCTACGTATTTCCCCATGGCGAGCTGCCGCACCTGTCGATGATCAGTGCGCGGATCAGCGAGGCGGGCCTGGAAATCGTCGACGTCGAGAGCCTGCGCCTGCATTACGCGCGGACCCTGGAACATTGGAGCAACCGTCTCGAAGCACAACTCGATAAGGCTGGCGCGCTGGTGCCAGAGAAGGCCCTGCGCATCTGGCGCCTGTACCTGGCCGGTTGTTCCTACGCCTTTGCCAAGGGCTGGATCAACCTGCACCAGATCCTCGCGGTGAAACCTTTCGCCGATGGCAGCCATGACCTGCCGCTGACCCGTGCAGACTTCTACCGCTGAAGCGCCTTACAAGATCGGTGAGATCAACCTGGCGATACGCATCCCCAGTTGTTGCAGGCGGTGCGTGTCGCGAGTGTCTTCGGCGGTGATCTCCCGGGCTCGATCGAAGTCATGGGCGAGCATGGCTTCGACCTGGTCGGCGAACTCGCGGTCCACCGTCAGCAGCATGATTTCGAAGTTGAGGCGGAACGAACGGTTGTCGAGGTTGGCGCTGCCGATGGCGCTGATCTCGCTATCGACCAGCACCACCTTCTGATGCAGGAACCCCGGCTCATAGCGAAACATACGCACCCCGGCGCGCACCGCCTCGAAGGCGAACAGGCTGGAGGCGGCGTAGACGATGCGGTGGTCCGGTCGCGAAGGAATCAGGATGCGCACATCCACACCGCGCAATACCGCCAGGCGCAAGGCAGCGAACACGGCCTCGTCGGGGATGAAGTAGGGGCTGGTGATCCACAGCCGTTCGCGCGCCGCGTGAATGGCCTCGACGAAGAACAGTGAGCAGGTCTCCTGTGGGTCGGCCGGACCGCTGGCCAACACCTGGCAGAGCACACCGTCTTCCGGGTAGGTATCCGGCAGAATCAGTGGCGGTAGGTTTCGCGACGCCCAGAACCAGTCTTCGGCGAACGACTCCTGCAAGCAGGCCAGCACCGGCCCGCTGACCTGTACGTGAGTATCACGCCAGGGCGACAGCTTGGGGTTGCCGCCGAGGTACTCATCGCCAACGTTATGCCCGCCAAGAAACCCCTGCAGGCCATCGACCACGACGATCTTGCGGTGGTTGCGGAAGTTGACCTGGAAGCGGTTGAACCAGCCGCGGCGGGTAGCGAAGGCGCGGATGTTCACGCCGCCGTCACGCAGCTTCTGGCTGTAGGCGGAAGGCAGGGCGTGGCTGCCGACGCGGTCATAGAGCACGTAGACCTTCACGCCTTCGGCGGCTTTTTCTAGCAACAGGGTTTGCAACTGCCGCCCGAGGGTATCGTCGTGAATGATGAAGAACTGCACCAGCACCGTATCGCGAGCGCCAGCAATGGCGCGCAAGATCGCATCGAAGGTGGCCTTGCCGTCGACCAGCAAGCGCACCTGGTTATTGGCCAGGCACGGCATGCGCCCGAGCTTGGGCATCGCCCGCAGTGCGCCATAGGATTCCGAGTTGCGCGCGGCCAAGGCTTCCTCGACCCAGGGTCGCCAGTTCAGGTCGGCCATGGCCACGTGCATTTCGCGGTTGGCCTGGCGCCGGGCCTGGATGTAGGCATCGAAGGTTCGGCTGCCGAATACCAGATAGGGAATGAGGGTGAAGTAGGGAATGAACAGCAGCGACAACGCCCAGGCAATGGCCCCCTGGGCCGTGCGCACGGTGAACACTGCGTGCAAGGCGGCGATTGCGCCAAGCAGGTGAATCACGCCAATGAGGTAACCGAAGAAGTAGGGGCTGTGGTAATCCATACGCATCCTGCTGTCCGAAGGCTCTGCCCCTAACAGAGCATGTTCATGGCAGCACTTGCAACCGAAAGCACAAATTGACGTCTAAGCTGTGTTCCAGCTTGGGGCTGGAGTTTCGAGGAGTCATTACATGAAGAATCGTCTTCCGCTGCTGGCACTGGTGCTGGGCCTGGCAAGCCCGTTGGTGCATGCGCAGGTGCTGCAACCTGGCCTGTGGGAGCTGACCACCAGCAACATGCAGGTCGATGGCAAGCCGTTGCCGGACATGGGCTTCATGCTCGGCCAACTGAAGAACCTGCCGCCTGAACAACGGGCGATGATCGAGGGTGGCCTGGCCAAGCAAGGGATCAGCGTGGCCGGTCAGGGCGTACGTTCCTGTCTGACGCCTGAGCAGGTGAAAACCAATGACATCCCGCTGCAGGATCCCAAGTCCGGCTGTACTCAAAAAATCACCGAGCGCAACGGCAATGTCTGGAAGTTCACCTTCAGCTGCCCGAAAGCCCAGGGCAATGGTGAGGCTCAGTTCCTCAGCGACCGCGAGTTCTTGACCAAGGTCAACGGCACCTTCAATGCCTCCGGCGTGCAACAGCAAGGCAGCATGAACACCCGTGCGGTGTGGCTGGGTAATGATTGCGGTACGGTCAAACCGCGAACCTGAAGCGCCTCACCACCGCCATTGGCTGTGAGCGACTGCGTCGTGGGCGTGCAGGCTTTCGGCATGTTCCACGCGCAGGTTGAAGCCGCCGAGCCAGGGCAGGGTTTTCAAGGCCACGTGCAGTCGCCGGGCGGCATCCTCACAGAACATAAGATTCTGTCCATTAGCCAAGGCAAAGGCCTGTTCATCGGCGCGCTTTACCGCAGTTTGTACCGCAGTGCCCAAGGCATTTTCGGCCTGGTTGATCAACGCTTCTAGCGGCAGTTCGTTAATCCCTTGCCTCAAACGAACCTGCAGCTTCGCCACACTGCGTTGGCTGTGAGGGGTAGCGACGATACCTTCGGCACTGCCCAGCCAACTCAAGACAGCTTCATGGCTCAAGCTGCGATTGCCAAAGTCGGTGAGGAACTGCTGCTGAATCAACTGTCGAGCCAAGGCAGCGGAGCAGGGACAGGTGGAGGAATACTCCACATCGACAAATAGTTCCACGTGGAACACTCCGTCTTTTATCTGCGCATCCAGGGTAACCGGATAGGCTTTCCAGCCCGCCAACGGGCTGATCAGGGCAGGTCGTTTGAGCATCAGTTCGAAACGAAGGGTCAAGAACGCGCTGGCGGAAAGCCCGATATGACTATCGAGAAACCGCTCCAGAACTCCGTTCACTAACGCAGGGCTCAACGCTTGTTGTTCTAGAGCTTCCAGCGCCAGGTACAAGCGTGACATGTGAATGCCCCGAGAGGCGCCATCATCAAGGCTGACACCCGCGTCGGCACTTGCTGGCAAATTCTGCCCATTGATCCGTAGGGGCAGGGCAATACCACTCATGCCCACCCAATCCAGTGGCAACTGGCTGTTAGTGGCTTGGGCAGCAATGTCAGGAAGGGTGAAAGCGCTCATCAGTGGTTCACTTTTCAAGGAAGACTATTGGCAGCCGCTCAGGCGATTGCAGCGCAGATTGAAACGCTGCCCGGTGGAACTGGACACGCTGTTCAAGGTGGTCCAACCCACGCGCCGGCTGTAACCGACCCAGGTTTCACCGTTGCTCGCCACGCCTGTGTAAAAGGTCAGCTGGCCATAACGGCTGTTGGTTTGTGCCCATAGCCTGCGACCTTCCATTTCAAAGCCGCGCAGGTAGGTAGTGCTGCCCTGGGTTTGCACGCTGTAGTAATTGCCTTGGGCATCGCTGCAGGCAAGCAGTGTTGCGCTGCGGGTACAGAGCGCCAGGCCGTTGCTGAGGGGCGCGGTGTTCGCGCTGGCGAACTCGCACAGCAGCAATGCGGCAAAGGCAAACAAGCAACGCGATTTCATCTTTCAGGTCGGCCTTTGGTCATGTTCTGAGCGAAGTGGGTTGGCGAGATTGTATTGTTATAATATAACATTGCGCAATGCATCGTTCGAATGCACTCGCCCTGATGAGGATAGCCCCCATGCCCAACCGTCTTCCCGTCACCGTGCTCTCCGGCTTTTTGGGTGCCGGCAAAAGCACGCTGCTCAATCACGTGCTGAAAAACCGCGACAACCTGCGGGTCGCGGTGATCGTCAACGACATGAGTGAAATCAACATCGATGCCAGTGAGGTCCAGCGCAACGTCAGCCTCAACCGCGCCGAAGAGAAGCTGGTGGAGATGAGCAACGGTTGCATCTGCTGCACCCTGCGTGAAGACCTGCTCGAAGAGGTCGCCCGCCTGGCCCGTGAGGGGCGTTTCGATTACCTGTTGATTGAGTCCACCGGCATCTCCGAGCCGTTGCCGGTAGCCGAGACCTTCACCTTTCGTGATGAGCAAGGCCGCAGTCTGGCCGACCAGGCACGCCTGGACACCATGGTCACCGTGGTCGATGGTTTGAACTTCCTGCGTGATTATCAGGCAGCCGAAAGCCTGGCCAGCCGTGGCGAAACCCTTGGTGAAGAAGATGAGCGCTCGATCAGTGACCTGCTGATCGAACAGGTGGAATTTGCCGACGTGATTCTGCTGAGCAAGATCGACCTGATCAGCAGCGCCGAGCGCGAAGAGCTCAGTGCCATTCTGCGCAGTCTCAACGCCCAGGCGCAGATTGTGCCGATGGTCATGGGCCAGGTGCCGTTGCAACAGATCCTCAACACCGGTCTGTTCGACTTCGAGCGCGCCGCCCAGGCGCCCGGCTGGCTGCAGGAACTGCGCGGGGAGCATGTGCCGGAAACCGAGGAGTACGGCATTGCCGCCACTACCTGGCAAGCGCGCCGGCCGCTGCATCCGCAGCGCTTTTTCGACTTTATCCACAAGCCCTGGGACAACGGCCGGCTGCTGCGCTCCAAGGGCTTCTTCTGGCTGGCCAGCAAGCACCAGGACGCCGGGAGCTGGTCGCAAGCGGGCGGTATGATGCGCCATGGTTTTGCCGGGCGCTGGTGGCGTTTTGTTCCACGCGAGCATTGGCCGCAGGATGAGCAGAGTACTGCAGCCATCCTCAAGAACTGGAATGCCGAATGCGGCGATTGCCGCCAGGAGCTGGTGTTCATTGGGCAGAACATCGACTTCGCCCGGCTGGATGCCGAGCTCTCGGCCTGCCTGCTCAGCGATGCAGAAATGGCCGCAGGCGTGCACAGCTGGCGGCAATTGTCCGACCCGTTTGGCCCCTGGTTCGACGAGGAAGCGGCGTGATGCGCCAGGCATTCGGCGAAACCCCTCAGGTACTCACCGAGGCGTTGCAGGATGGCGTGAACCTCGCGGTGTGGCAGCGGCGTCTGCCGGTGCAGATCGAGGACTTTGCCCGGTTGCTGTTGTCGCTGAACCAACCGCTCGGTGAAAGCCGGGTCATCGTACTGGATGAGCAGCAACAGCTGCCGGACCTCAGTGGCTTGCTGGGCGGTTATGCCGACCTGGAGGGCCACGTGGCGTTTCTGACCGATGTTGCCTGGCTGGTAGCCGCCTACGCTTGCCTGCTTGATGCCCGGCGTGTCGGACTGCGGTTACAGGCGCTGAGCAACGCCATGTGCCCGCGGTTTCATGTCGATCATGTCCCCCTGCGTTTGCTGAGCACCTACGCCGGCCCGGGCAGTGAATGGCTGGAAGAAGGCGCAGTCGACCGATCGCAGCTCGCCCGGGAACAACCGGATGCCAATGCCGTCCGCCAGTTGGCCGTGGGCGAGGTGGCTTTGCTCAAGGGCGAGAAATGGCTCGGCAATCAGGGCGCCGGGCTGGTCCATCGTTCGCCGATGCTGGTGAACGGCGAACGTCGTCTGATCCTCAGCCTTGACTGGATGGCCTGAAATAGCGGCATAGTGGTGAAAATTTCAGGCACTCTCCGTCCCATGTTGCAGAACATTCCTACCCACGTGATTGCCGGTCCGCTCGGTGCCGGCAAGACCAGCCTGATTCGTCAGTTGCTGGCGCAGCGGCCCGCCGATGAGCACTGGGCTGTGCTGATCAACGAGTTTGGCCAGATTGGCCTGGATGCGGCGCTGCTGGCTACCGATGACGATGGGATTGCCCTGGGTGAAGTGGCCGGCGGTTGCCTGTGCTGCGTCAACGGCATGCCGTTCCAGGTCGGCCTGGGTCGGTTGCTGCGCAAGGCCAGGCCGCATCGGGTGTTTATCGAGCCGTCCGGATTAGGCCATCCGTTGCAGTTGCTTGAGCAGCTGCGTTTGCCGCCTTGGCAGGGGGTGTTGGCGGTACAACCGGCAGTGCTGGTGCTGGATGCCGAGCAACTGGCTGCAGGTTTTGCCCTGCCTGAAGCACAACAATCCACCCTGGCCAGCGCCGGGTTGCTGGTGCTGAACAAATCCGCCGGGTTGGAGACACAACAGCGCTTGTGGATAACTTCTCAGCTACCTGCTGCCCGTCTGTTCTGGACCGATTTTGGCCAGATACCCTTGTCCGAAGTGCCTGTGGAAAGCGCTGCAGCGCCATTTTCCGGCGCTGTGGATAAGCTGGCGGCGGTCAATGTTTCCGGGGTTGTCAGCAGCCTGTGGACAAATCCGCAGGAGCCTATTTGCAGTATTCAGCAGGCCGCGGAGGGTTGGAGCATAGGTTGGCGATGGCACCCGAGTCAGGTGTTTGATCGTAGCCGCGTGGAGCTTTTTCTGAAGGGCTTGGACTGGCGCCGCGCCAAGGCAGTTATCCACAGCCTGGACGGCTGGCAGTCGATCAACGCCTTGGCAGGGCAGCCTTCGTTGCTGTGGAGCAGCAGTGAATGGCGCCGCGACTCGCGGCTGGAGCTGATCTTCGTCGAGCCGCAAGACCCTGAACGACTAAAGCAAGCCATGCTGGCCTGCCGCGCCTAGTTGCGCCAGCGGTTATGATCCTGACGCCACTGGTTCATCTCGACGACATTGTCGTGGTGTTGAGGCGTCTTGATCTCGAACGGGTAGGGCGCCAGTTCGATCTGCATGGTGTGGGCGCCGAACTGGGTAACGGTACCGGGGTGGCGCTGTTCGCCGGTCACGGTGAATTCGAAGTTGTACACGCGGGCCAGGCGCTTGCGGCCGTTGGCGTCGCGCACGAAACCGATGCGCTTGAGCGCGACATTGCCATCGAGCAGTTCCAGGTCAAGCTTGGCGCAGTGCTGCTTGACCCGCTCCAGGGCCTTTTCACGCAAGCCGTGGTTATGCCACAACCAGGCGCCTGCCGTGGCCAGCAGCATCAGCACGAAGAGATTTCCCAGGGTCAACATTTACATATGCTCCAACGAGGTATGCCCAGCTTAACTGCCTCCCCGGTCTGTCGTACAGGTGGCATTTAGCGCCATACTGCGCGCCTTGTTTTTCATTCCTACGCTTCGGAAGACCTGCATGAAACGTACACCGCATCTGCTCGCCATCCAGTCCCACGTGGTATTCGGCCATGCCGGCAACAGCGCTGCGGTGTTTCCCATGCAGCGGGTCGGGGTGAAGGTCTGGCCGCTCAATACCGTGCAGTTCTCCAACCATACTCAGTATGGCCAGTGGACCGGAGAAGTGCTTGCTCCAGCGCAAATACCTGCACTTGTAGAGGGGATTGCGACGATCGGTGAGCTGGGCAATTGCGATGCAGTGTTGTCCGGCTACCTGGGCAGTGCCGAGCAGGGGCGGGCGATCCTCAGCGGCGTGGCCCGGATCAAGGCCGCCAACCCGCGCGCCTTGTACCTGTGCGACCCGGTGATGGGCCATCCGGAGAAGGGCTGTATCGTCCCGGCCGAGGTCAGCGAGTTTCTGGTTGAAGAAGCGCTGACCAGCGCAGATGTACTGTGCCCGAACCAGCTGGAGCTGGACAGCTTCTGCGGGCGCCGTGCCGAGTCGCTGCAAGACTGTGTCGACATGGCCCGCAGCCTGCTGGCGCGGGGCCCGGAGGCGATCCTGGTCAAGCACCTGGCTTATCCTGGGCGTGGTGCCGAAGACTTTGAAATGCTGCTGGTGACTGCCGAAGGCAGCTGGCATATCCGCCGCCCGCTGCTGGCGTTTGCCCGCCAGCCGGTAGGCGTTGGCGACCTGACTTCAGGCTTGTTCCTGGCGCGCTTGCTGTTGGGCGAGGATTGGGTGGCGGCTTTTGAGTTCACCGCCGCCGCGGTGCACGAAGTGCTGCTGGAAACCCAGGCCTGCGCCAGCTACGAGCTGGAGCTGGTGCGTGCCCAGGACCGCATCGTGCACCCGCGGTTGCGCTTTGCAGCGCAGCCTCTGGCCTTTTAAAGGGCGTCGCCCTTGAGCTCCTGATAGCGTTTTTCCAACTCCTGACGGATCAGCCGGCGCTGTTTGCCCTGCAGGAAACGGCGCTTTTCCTCGCTGGTTTCAGGCTGGCGCGGCGGCACCGCCACCGGCTTGCGGTCATCGTCGACGGCGACCATGGTGAAGAAGCAGCTATTGCTGTGGCGCACCGAACGTTCGCGAATGTTTTCGGTGACCACCTTGATGCCGACTTCCATCGAGGTGTTGCCGGTGTAGTTGACCGAGGCGAGGAAGGTCACCAGCTCGCCGACATGCACCGGTTCGCGAAAGACCACCTGGTCGACCGACAGGGTCACCACATAACGGCCGGCATAGCGGCTGGCGCAGGCATAGGCCACTTCATCGAGGTATTTGAGCAGGGTGCCGCCGTGGACGTTGCCAGAAAAGTTGGCCATGTCCGGGGTCATCAGGACGGTCATCGACAGCTGGGCGTTTCCAGGTTCCATAGTGTGCTCACGGTAAGGTTGCGCTGAGGCGGGGTGGCGATTGCTATTCACGCTTCTTTCCCCCAATACGATTCCCATCTACGTAGACGGGACGCTGACAGCGGCCTTGCCGTCACGCTGTTTGTGCCATTTGCAGCGATGCTTTGGTCGATCTGTTTCTTCATATTGCACCGGCTATTTGCGACAAGCGGCGGTGTTAACCTGAGGAGGCCCATGCAACGTGGGCTTCCTACATTTAAAACGCTATGTACCCGCAACTCAATCAGACAATTCATCGGGTGAGTTGCGGCTTGTCTCTGGATACCAGGTAAGGAGTCCCACGCCGTGCATGCCATCAGCTTTATTCAGGATTTGGCAGTGATCATGCTGGTTGCCGGGGTGGTCACTATCCTGTTCCACCGCTTCAAGCAGCCCGTAGTGCTTGGCTACATTGTTGCCGGCTTTATCATCGGCCCGCACACCCCACCGTTTGGCCTGATTCACGACGAAGACACGATCAAGACCCTGGCCGAGCTCGGGGTGATCTTCCTGATGTTCTGCCTGGGGCTGGAGTTCAGCCTGCGCAAGTTGTTCAAAGTCGGGGCCACGGCGTTCATCGCCGCGTTCCTGGAAATCGTGCTGATGATCTGGATCGGCTTCGAGATCGGCCGCTGGTTCGGCTGGAACACCATGGATTCGCTGTTCCTCGGTGCCATCCTGGCAATCTCCTCGACCACCATCATCGTCAAGGCGCTCAACGACCTGAAGATGAAGAACGAGCGCTTTGCCCAGCTGATCTTTGGCGTGCTGATCGTCGAGGACATCCTTGGCATCGGCATCATCGCCTTGCTCTCGGGCATCGCCGTCAGTGGTACGGTGAGCTCCGGCGAGGTGTTCTCCACAGTCGGCAAGCTGTCGCTGTTCATGATCGTCGCCCTGGTCATCGGCATTTTGCTGGTGCCGCGCCTGTTGGCTTACGTGGCCCGTTTCGAAAGCAACGAGATGCTGCTGATCACCGTCCTGGGCCTGTGTTTTGGCTTCTGCCTGCTGGTGGTCAAGCTTGAATACAGTATGGTCCTGGGTGCCTTCCTGATCGGTGCGATCATGGCCGAGTCGCGTCAGTTGCTGAAGATCGAGCGGCTGATCGAGCCGGTTCGCGACCTGTTCAGTGCCATCTTCTTCGTCGCCATCGGCTTGCTGATCGACCCTTCGATCCTGGTCGAGTACGCCTGGCCGATCGTGGTCATCACCATCGCCGTGGTGCTGGGCAAGATGCTGTCCTGCGGCATGGGCGCCTTTATCGCCGGTAACGACGGACGTACCTCGCTACGGGTAGGGATGGGGCTTTCACAGATTGGCGAATTCTCTTTCATCATCGCCGCACTGGGCATGACCCTGCAGGTCACCAGCGACTTCTTGTACCCGGTGGCGGTAGCCGTTTCGGCTATCACCACACTGCTCACGCCTTACCTGATTCGTGCTGCCGACCCACTGTCGTTGAAGCTGGCCAAGGTCGTGCCGGGGCGCCTGTCGCGGGTGTTGTCGCTGTATGGC
Organism: Pseudomonas wadenswilerensis; assembly: GCF_900497695.1. Taxonomy (GTDB): domain Bacteria; phylum Pseudomonadota; class Gammaproteobacteria; order Pseudomonadales; family Pseudomonadaceae; genus Aquipseudomonas; species Aquipseudomonas wadenswilerensis. Next base: position 166,304 of record NZ_UIDD01000001.1, read on the forward strand.
GAGTGGTTGCGCAGCATCCAGCCCCATGGCGAAGGGGCATTGCTGGCGTCGATGATCCGACGGATTCTGCTGCAGGTGGGGGTAAACCTGGCGCTGGTGGTGGCGATCTTCTTCAGCGGTGGCTATTTTGCCGCGCGCATTGGTGACTACCTGAGCGAATGGGTCAGTGATGTTGGCCAGCAGAAGGCCTTGATCTGGGGCGCGGCGCTGATGCTGTCGCTGCCATTCCTGATCGCCGCGTATCGCAAGCTCAAGGCGCTGTCGATGCTGCTGGCGGAGATGGGGGTCAAGCCGGAGATGGCCGGACGGCACACCCAGCGGGTTCGACGGGTGATTGCCGAGGTGATCCCACTGCTGTCGCTGCTGGTGATTTTCCTGCTGCTGTCGGCGCTGTCGGCCAGCATTCTGCCTACCAGCGAGCTGCTGTTACTGATCGTGGTGGTCGCGGCGGTGGTGGTTGCAGTGCTGTGGCGCTGGTTCATCCGCGTGCACACACGCATGCAGATCGCCTTGCTGGAGACCCTGGAAAACAACCAGGAGAACCACCACTAAGAGGCGCTTCCTGCGCGGGGCGGTTCGAATGTCCGAGGGGATGGAGCGGTAGCGAAGCGCCACGCGCAGGAAGGCGTGGCGATTCTACGAACATTAATAGCCAAGAGCCATTATTTTATGCGGTTATTTCTCATTCAGCTTTCCAGCCAGACGTCCCGCGCCCAGTGCCAGACCGATTCCCAGCTGTCTTCGGTAACGATTTCTTCTTCACCGGACCACAGCACCACGGTGCCGTCTTCTTCGACGCAGTAGTAGTCGTCGCCATCCTGGCAGATCGGGATCAGGTCGCGCGGCACGCCGGCATCCCAGGCATTGGCTGCCACGTCCGGCAAGTAGGTATGCGACTGCGAGTCGGTGACGGTGACCGGCTCCAGGCTACCGTAGACCACGTCGCTGACCGTCAGCAGGAATTCCTTGAAGACGAACGGAATGTTGATGAACAACTCTTCTTCGATTTCGACCAGTTGGTCTTCGTCCGGCAACTCCAGCGGCACCGGTACCGGTTCATTGGCTTCTCGGAGCTGTTCGATGACTTCTTCCACGGTTCTATCCTCTAACCTTTACGACACGCTGCGCGTTATACCCTAGTAGCCCGCTGCGCTAAAAGCAAAACCCCGGGACAAGCCCGGGGTTTTTTTGTGCAATGCCTCAAGATCAGCCGTTCTGACGGATCCCGGCGACCAGCCAAGGCTGGTTTTCGCCCGGCGCGCGTTCCATGTTCCAGCTTTCGCTGAACACTTCGCCCTGGTCGAAGCGCGAGGTCTTCGACACACCGCTGAAGGTCAGGGTGGCGATGGTCTTGTCGGCACGGTCGTCGACACCTTCGAGCTGCACGTTCAGGTCGTCGATGTAGGTGGACTGGAATGCATCACCCAGGTCAGCACGCTCTTGCTTGAGGAACTGCAGCATCTGCGGCGTGACGAACTCGGCGATCTTGTCCATTTCGTTGGCGTCCCAGTGCTGCTGCAGCGACTGGAAGTGGTTGCGGGCAGCCGCGAGGAAGCTCTGCTCGTTGAACCAGGCCGGGGCGTTGATCACCGGGCGGGCAGCGGCGGCAGGCGCAGCGGAACCACCGAAGATCGACGGCTGGGCAGGCTGCTGGTGCACTTCACGCTGGAATGGCGCGTGGCCGGCGGCGGCCATTTGTGGCTGCTGCTTGCGACGACGGGCGGCGATGAAGCGGAACACCAGGAAGGCGATCAGCGCCATGATCAGGATGTCGAAGATCTGCATGCCCTGGAAGCCGTCGCCCATGAACATGGAGGCCAGCAGGCCACCGGCGGCGAGACCGGCCAGTGGGCCGAGCCAGCGCGAAGCACCGCTGGCAGCGGCAGGTGCGCGACCTGGCGCGGTTGGCGAGGCAGCCGGAGTAGCCGGGGCCGCCTGACGGGTCTGGTGGGTCGGCGCGGCGCCCGAGCTCTTGCCGCCGCCGAAGCGTTTGGCGTTGGCGTCGAGACTCATCGTCAGGCCGATGCACAGCGCCAAAGCGATGCTAAGAAAACGTTGCATAGAAGGGTATTCCCGTTTTGTGGATTGCACGCGCGTCATGGTGCACAGGTTGTAGGACACATGACCAGCGCCATAATGTTTCCAGCTTTTGCCTGAATTGTCTGTATACGCTGTAGGAGCGGGCTTGCCCCGCGATTTGCGGTTTGCAAGTCACATTGCATCACGGGGCAAGCCCGCTCCTACAGGGCCTCAAGCTTGGCGTAACCGAGCATCAGCCATTTGCTGCCCTCGGCGAAGTTGACCTGGACCCGGGCCTGGGCGCCGGAACCCTCGAAGTTGAGGATCACGCCTTCGCCGAATACCGCGTGCTGCACCCGCTGGCCCAGATTGAAGGCGGTCTGCGGGATGTTGGCGTTGGCAAACAGGCTGCTCGAGTTCTGCTGCTGGCCCGAGCCGAACGGACGGCTGACGCTGTTGGACAAGCGTACTTCCTGAACCAGGCCGGTCGGAATCTCGCGTACGAAGCGCGAGACCTTGTTGTAGGTCTCGCTGCCATACAACCTGCGGGTTTCGGCGTAGGTCATCACCAACTGCTGCATGGCGCGGGTGATGCCGACGTAGGCCAGGCGGCGCTCTTCTTCCAAGCGGCCGGGTTCTTCCAGGCTCATCTTGTGCGGGAACAGGCCTTCTTCCATGCCGACCAGGAACACATGGGGGAATTCCAGGCCCTTGGCGCTGTGCAGGGTCATCAGCTGGATGCTGTCTTCGTGCTCGTCGGCCTGGGCGTCGCCGGCTTCCAGCGAGGCGTGGCCGAGGAACGCCGCCAATGGCGAAAGCTCGGCGTCTTCTTCGCTGTTTTCGAAGTTGCGCGCGGCGCTGACCAGTTCCTCAAGGTTTTCTACCCGGGCCTGGCCTTTTTCGCCTTTTTCTTCCTGGTGATAGACGATCAGCCCGGACTGCTCGATAACCGTCTGGGTCATCAGGTGCAGGGGCATCTCCAGGACCTTGGCAGCAAGGTTTTCGATCATTTCCATGAACGCGCCCAGGGCACTGGCAGCGCGGCCTTTGAGCGCCTTGTTGGCGATCAGCAGGCTCATCGATTCCCACATCGAGACCTGGGCGTGGCGCGCGTGCTCGCGAATCGCTTCGACGGTTTTCTCGCCGATGCCACGCGGAGGTACGTTGATTACCCGCTCAAGGGCGGCGTCGTTGCCGCGGCCTTCAAGCAGACGCAGGTAGGCCATGGCGTTCTTGATCTCGGCGCGCTCGAAGAAGCGCTGACCACCATAGATGCGGTAAGGAATGCGTTCGCGCAGCAGCGCTTCTTCAAGCACCCGCGACTGGGCGTTGGAGCGATAAAGGATGGCGATATCGTTGCGGGCCAGGCCGGTCTTGAGCGCGCTTTCGATGCTCTCGACCACGTAGCGGGCTTCGTCGTGTTCGTTGAAGGCGGCGTACAGGCTCAGCGGCTCGCCATCGCCACCGTCGGTCCACAGCTCTTTGCCCAAACGCCCGCTATTGTTAGCAATCAGGGCGTTGGCCGCCTTGAGGATGCCGGCGGTGGAGCGGTAGTTCTGCTCCAGGCGGATCAGCTCGGCGTCGGGGAAGTCGGCCGTGTACTGGTGGATGTTCTCGATCTTGGCGCCGCGCCAGCCGTAAATCGACTGGTCGTCGTCGCCGACCACCATCAGGCTGTCGCCACCCTTGGCCAGCAGTCGCAGCCAGGCGTACTGCACGGCGTTGGTATCCTGGAACTCGTCGACCAGCACATGGCGGAAGCGCCGCTGGTAGTGTTCGAGCAGGCCGGGGTGGTCGCGCCACAGGTCCAGGGCGCGCAGCAGCAGCTCGGAGAAGTCGATGACGCCGGCGCGCTGGCAGGCTGCCTCGTAGGCTTCATAGATGCTGCGCATGGTGCCCAGGAACAGGTCACCACTGGCCTGGATATGTTGCGGGCGCAGGCCTTCGTCTTTCTGGCCGTTGATGAACCATTGCGCCTGGCGCGCCGGCCAGCGCTGTTCATCCAGGCCCAGCTCGCGGATTACCCGCTTGACCAGGCGCTGCTGGTCGTCGCTGTCGAGGATCTGGAAGTTCTGGTTCAGCCCCGCCTCTTGCCAGTGCGCGCGCAACAGGCGGTGCGCCAGGCCGTGGAAGGTGCCTACCCACATGCCGGCCGGGTTGATGCCCATCAGCTGTTCGATACGCTGGCGCATCTCGGCAGCGGCCTTGTTGGTGAAGGTCACCGACAGGATCGAGTGCGGCGAGGCCTGCACGACCTGGATCAACCAGGCGATGCGGTGCACCAGCACACGGGTCTTGCCGGAGCCGGCACCGGCCAGGACCAACTGACGACCGACCGGCGCAGCTACAGCCTGGCGTTGGGCGTCGTTGAGAGAGTTCAACAGGAGAGAGAGATCATCGCGCATCCGGCCATTTTAGGGGCGCAGACGACCCTTGGGCAAATATACAGTAGAAAAACTTGCCACTGACGACCGGCCGGTCACCGGCTGCAGCCCAAGGCCTGCGCGCTTGAGCGCCTGCCGTCGGGAAATGCGATGAAATAATTATGATCCAGAGCAGTTTGGCCCGGGGGCTTGCTTGTGTATGCTCCGTGCACGTTTAAGGCTAACCATTACAAGAACACTGCCTATGACACTCGGTTCCGACTCCATGAGCGCCCCTTCCGAAGCGCGCCGGAGTATTCGCAAACACTTCGCAACCCAACTGGCTGTCGAGCGCACCCGCCTGCTATACCAGGGCTCGTTGCTGCCGACCCTGTTCATGCTGCTCAATGGTCTGGTCTGTGCCTGGTTGCTCTGGAGCCCGGCGCGCTACCTTTTGGTCAGCGTGTGGATCGTCTGGCTGATGGCCCTGGTGGCGTTGCGGGTGATTCAGGTCGCCGCCTTCGATGCCGCCATGCCCGATCGTCAGGCCCAGCCCAGCTGGTGGCGAATGTTCCTGCTCGGTTCGGCTTTCAGCGGCCTGACCCTGGCCAGCGCGGCAATAGCCCTGGTGCCTGTGGATAACTTCGTGCAGCAGGCCTGGGTGTTTGGCCTGCTGGGGGCGGCGACGCTATCGGCCAGCGTTGCCTATGCCGTCAGCCTGCCGGCCTTCCTCAGTTTTACCTTGCCCTGCCTGCTGCCGCCGATTGCCTTCCTGTTCTGGAATGGCGATGAACAGCAGCGCGGCTGGGGCTGGCTTGGGCTGATTCTATTGATCGCCTTGTCAGTGGTGGCCTGGCAGGTCAACCGGCTGATCGAGCGTGGGCTGTTGCGGCGCTTTCAGAATCAGGAACTGATCGAGCACCTGCAAGCTGCGCAAAGCCGCAGCGAACGACTTAACCAGGCATTGGCCGGGGAGGTCGAGCAGCGTCGGTTGATCGAGGAACAACTGCGCGAGGCGCAAGTGGGACTTGAGTCGCGCGTCGCCCAGCGCAGCCAGGAGCTCGATGTTGCCAACCAGGCGCTGAGCAAGAGCGAACAGCGCCTGGCCCTGGCCCTGGAGGCCAGCGAACTGGGGCTGTGGGACTGGAACCTGGAAACCGACGAGATCCACCATACCCAATTGCGTGAATTGTTCGGCCTGGAGCCTGAACAGGTCCAGGAAATGCTCGCGCACCTCAAGCCACGGCTGCATCCCGATGACGTGCCGCTGCTCAAGCGCACCCTGGTCGAACACCTCAAGGGTCGCAGCGAGGATTACCGCATCGACTACCGGGTGCGTCACCGCCAGGGCCACTGGTGCTGGATCGAAGACCGTGGTCGGGCGGTGGAGCGCGATGCCAGCGGGCGGGTGTTGCGTATGCTCGGCACCCGCCGCGATATCAGCGCGCAAAAAGCCCAGGAAGAACAACAGCGCCTGGCCGCCACCGTATTCGAAGCGGCCAGCGAAGGCATCGTGATTCTCGATCCTGACTATGTGTTGCTGGCGGTCAATCAGGCCTTTTGCCGGGTTACCGGCTACAACCGCGAAGAACTGCTCCAGGGCCGTTTGCTGGAGCTGCCGTGCAGCCGGGATGCACGCCGGCATTCCCAGGCCATCGAACTGGCGCTGGAGCAGCAGGGCAGCTGGCAGGGTGAGCTGGTCGAGGCGCGCAAGAACGGTGAGCTTTATCCACAGTGGCTGCAGCTTAACGGCGTGCGCGATGCCCGCGGCAACCTGACCAGCATCGTCGGCTTCTTTACCGACCTGTCGGCACGCCGCGAGTCCGAGGAGCGCCTGCGTTACCTGGCCCACTATGACGAGCTGACGGGCCTCGCCAACCGCGCCTTGTTCCGCCTGCGCCTGCATGAGGCCGGTGAGCGCCTGCGTCAGAGCGGGCGCGGGCTGGCGCTGCTGCACATCGACCTGGACCGCTTCAAGCTGCTCAATGACAGCCTTGGCCATGAAGTTGCCGACCATTTGCTCAAGCAGATGGCCCAGCGCATCAGCAATGCCATGCCCGAGGCCGACACGGTGGCGCGGCTTTCCGGCGACGAGTTTGCCGTGCTGTTCGATGCCTATAGCAACCTGTCGAGCCTGGTGCGGGTCGCCAGCCGCCTGCTCGACAAATTGCGTGTGCCGCTGCGGGTCGATGGCCACGAGCTGGTGATCAGCGCTTCGGTGGGCATCAGCCTGCTGGCCGACACCTCGCGGGATGTCACGGTGTTGGTCAGCCAGGCCAATACCGCCATGCAACACGCCAAGCACCTGGGGGGCGATAACTTCCAGTTCTACACCGAGAGCCTGCAGGCCAGCACCCTGCAGCGCCTGCAGTTGGAGAACCACCTGCGCAAGGCCATCGAAGAGCGCCAATTGCAGGTCTACTACCAACCCAAGTTGTGTCTGGCCACTGGCCGTCTGCATGCAGCCGAGGCGCTGGTGCGCTGGCAGCATCCGCAGTGGGGCATGGTGCCGCCGTCGGACTTCATCGGCCTGGCCGAAGAAACCGGGCTGATTGCGCCGATGGGCGAGTTCGTCTTGCGCCAGGCTTGCTGGCAGGCCTGCGAGTGGCAGCGCATGGGTCTGGAGCCGATCCGCGTGTCGGTGAACCTGTCGGTCTATCAGTTGCGTCAGGGCAAGCTGGTCAGCCTGGTGCGCCAGGTGCTGGAGGAAAGCGGCCTGGCCCCGCACCTGCTGGAACTGGAGCTGACCGAGAGCCAGTTGCTCGACAGCGTCGAGCACATCATCGCCACCTTCCGCCAGTTACACGAACTGGGGGTAAAGCTGGCGATCGACGACTTCGGCACCGGCTATTCATCGCTCAGCTACCTCAAGCGCTTCCCGGTGGATTACGTGAAAATCGATCAGGCCTTTATCCGTGGCCTGAGCGAGGGTAGCGAAGACGCGGCCATTACCCGGGCAATCATCGCCATGGCCCAGAGCCTGGACCTGCAGGTGGTGGCCGAGGGCGTCGAGACCCATGAACAGCTGGATTTCCTGCGCAAGCAAGGCTGCAATGAAGTGCAGGGCTATCTGATCAGCCGACCGGTACCGGCGCAGGAGCTGGCCGGGTTACTGGCCAGCCGCTACAGCTTTTAAAGGTGCCAGGCGCGGCCCTGGTGCGCCAGCAGGCTGTGCGCCTGGTCCGGGCCGTTGCTGCCGGCATGGTAGGGGCGTGGGGCCTGGAAGTGCTCCTGCCAGCCAGTGAGGATCGGGTCGATCCAGGCCCAGGCCGCCTCGACCTCGTCACGGCGCATGAACAGCGTCGAGTCGCCTTCGAGCACATCCAGCAACAGCCGCTCATAGGCGTCCCAGCGACGGGTCTGGCCGAACACCTGGGCCAGGTTGAGGTTCAGTTCCACCGGCTCCAGGCGCATGCCCTTGCCGGGGGTCTTGGTCATCATCTGCAGGCTGATGCGCTCATCGGGTTGTAGTTGAATCAGCAGTTGGTTGGCCTGATCACCTTCGAACAGGCGATGGGGCACCGGCTTGAACTGGATGACGATCTGCGACGAACGCTTGGCCAGGCGCTTGCCGGTACGCAAGTAGAAGGGCACGCCGGCCCAGCGCCAGTTGTTGATATGCGCTTCTACGGCGACGAAGGTCTCGGTATCGCTGTCGTTGTCGACATCTTTCTCGAAGTAGTAGGCCGGAACTTCCTGGCCGCCGATCTTGCCGGCGCTGTACTGGCCGCGCACGGTCTTGTCCTGCACATCCTGGCCAGTGATCGGTTGCAGGGCCTTGAGGATCTTCACCTTCTCGTCGCGTACCGCTTCGGCCTCGAACTGTGCCGGTGGCTCCATGGCCACCAGGCAGAGCAGCTGCAGCAAGTGATTCTGCAGCATGTCGCGAGTGGCGCCGGCGCGATCGTAGTAGGCGCCGCGGTTCTCTACACCGAGGGTTTCACAGACGCTGATCTGCACATGATCGACCTGGTTGTTGCGCCACACGGGCTCGAGCAGGGCATTGGCGAAGCGCAGGGCCATGAGGTTCTGCACGGTTTCCTTGCCCAGGTAGTGATCGATACGAAACACCTGCGACTCGGCGAAAACGGCGCCGAAGGCCTCGTTGATTGCCGTCGCCGACTCCAGCGAGTGGCCGATCGGTTTTTCCAGCACGATGCGCGCATCGTGATCGGCCAAGCCTGCGACTTTGAGGTGGTTGGCAATTGGCACGAACAGGTTGGGTGCGGTGGCCAGGTAGTAGATCCGGGTCAGGCCGCCGGCCTCACCCAGAAACCGTGCCAGACGGACAAAATCGGCGCTTTGCGAGGCGTCCATGGGGAAGTAGTCGAGGCGGGCAGAGAAGCGCGCCCAGACATCTTCATCGAAGTCGGCACGGGCGATCTGCGCCCGGCAACGGCGTTCGGCGAGCTTGAGGAATTCATTGCGTGGCAGATTGCTGCGGGCCAGGGCGATGATGCGCACGGCGGGGTGTAGGCGAGCCTCGCGATACAGGTGGTAGAGCGCCGGAAGCAGTTTGTGCAGGGCCAGGTCACCGGTGCCGCCGAACACCATGATGTCGCAAGGGATAGTCAATACCACCACTCTCCTAGTTCGTTTAGCTGGGCGGGTCGCCGGTCATGTAGTATAACTACAAGAAAGCTACAACCCGGTCAGTCGATCATAACCGAGTCCTGCCCTTGAATCTGTTGCAACACATCGCCCAGTCGCGCCATCTGCTACGCAAATCGGAACTCAAGGTTGCCGATCACGTGCTGCTTGATCCTGCGGCCGTCATGCATAGCTCCATGGCCGACCTTGCCCACAGCGTCGGCATCAGCGAGCCGACCATCGTGCGTTTTTGCCGTGCGATCGGTTGTTCCGGGTTCCAGGACCTCAAGCTCAAGCTGGCCCAGAGCCTGGCGGCGGGCGCAAGTTTCGGCCAGTTCGCCATTCATGAGGACGACTCGGTTGCCGACTACAGCCTGAAGATCTTCGACACCACCCTGCATACCCTGATGGAAGTGCGCGAGCACCTCGATCCACAGGCCTTGCAGCGTGCGGTGACCGCCATGGCCCAGGCCCAGCGCGTCGAGTTCTACGGTTTTGGTGCCTCTGGCGCGGTAGCGGCCGATGCCCAGCACAAGTTCTTCCGCCTGCTGCTGACGGCGGCGGCGTATTCCGACCCGCATATGCAGGCAATGTCGGCGGTTACTCTCAAGCCTGGCGATGTGGCCATCTGCATTTCCCAGTCGGGGCGCTCCAAGGACCTGCTGATCACCGCCAACCTGGTGCGTGAAAGCGGCGCCACGCTGATTACCCTGTGCCCGAGCCAGACGCCATTGGCGGAGCTGTCGACCGTCAACCTGGCCATCGACGTGCACGAAGACACCGAGATCTACACCCCGCTGACCTCGCGTATTGCCCACCTGGTGGTGATCGACGTGCTGGCCATGGGCGTGGCCATGGCCCGCGGGCCGAGCCTGGTCAACCACCTCAAGAGCGTCAAGCGCAGCTTGCGCAGCCTGCGTTTGTCGCCCAAGTCGATCAAGGCGATGGACGACTGATACATCCTCTAGGAGCGGGCTGCCCCGCGAATCGCGGGGCAAGCCCGCTGCTAGAGGTTCATTGATTTGTCATTGGCCCGCCGCCAAACCGTAATGCCACGACGTCAAGCTGAAGCTCCCGCACTCGAAAAGGGAGATATGCAATGGCTCGTGAATTCGATGGCTCGTACCAACCCAACGCCAAATCCCGCAAACAGCAGGAAAAAGACCAGCGCCGCATGGAGTTCCGCCGCGCGATCGAAAGCTACTCCGAGCAGCGCCGCCTGCTGCAGGAGATCACCGATTACGCCGACTTGCAGACCCTCAGCGTGTGGCAGGTATCGGCGGCAGAATCCCCGAGAAACGCTCAACAAGCCCGCTGATCTGTGCACGTTCGCTACGAATGAACGCTAAAAAGGCCAGGGCCACCGGCGACTGCCGCTTGGCCTTGGACTGCACCACGCACCAACTGCGGTACAGTGGCAGCTCTTCGACCGGCAGTTCGCGCAGCACGCCGGTCGCCAGTTCCAGGTTCAGGGCGTGACGGGTCAGCAGGGCGATACCCAGGCCTGCGATCACGCATTCGCGCTGGGCATCGGCCGAGGCCACCTCCAACGTCTGGGTGAAGTGCACGCGCTTTTCCTTGAAGTACTCTTCGCAAGCCTTGCGCGTGCCCGAGCCCTGTTCGCGCACTAATAGCGTGTGCGGCTCAAGGTCCTGCAGGCGCAGGCTGTCGAGCTTGCACAGCGGGTGATCGGGCGGTGCCACGGCAACGATCGGATTATTCAGGAACGGCAGGAACTCCAGGCCCATGTCCTGGGGCACCATGGACATGATGATCAGGTCATCACGGTTGTCCGAGAGGCGACGGATGGCCTGGGCCCGGTTGACTACCGTGAGGGTAAGATTGACCTCCGGGTGCAGGCGTTTGAAGGCGGCGAACAGGTGCGGAACGAAGTACTTGGCGCTGGATTCGACCGCCAGCTTCAGTTGCCCCTGCAGCGAGCCCTGCATGTCCGAGAGCTGCATGTCGAGGCTCTCCAGGCGCCCGAAGATGTCGCGGCTAGCGCGCTGCAGCGCTTCGGCGGCGTCGGTCAGGTAGAGCTTTTTGCCGACGTACTCGAACAGCGGCTGGCCAACCAGTTCTTCGAGTTGACGGATTTGTAGACTAACGGCGGGTTGCGTCAGGTTCATCTCCTCGGCCGCCCGGCTGTAGGAACGCAAATCACAGACCTCATTGAAGATCTGAAGTTGACGCAATGTCATACGCATCAATGACTTACGCATTTCTCAAGCCCCGGCAAAACCTTGTAACAGCACTATAAGCTTTTGCTTATGCACACCCTAATAAATATTGATTTTTGTTTATCCAGAGACAGCGCTAGGGTAAAGATGCGACTTGCCAGCGACGATTGGTCACGCGCCGACCGGCGTTGCCGGCTCGTTTGTTCTAGCGGCCTTGGGAATACTCCAGTGATAAAAAAGATCCTGATCGCCAACCGCGGTGAAATTGCTGTTCGAATCGTGCGTGCCTGCGCCGAGATGGGCATCCGTTCCGTGGCGATCTACTCAGACGCCGACCGCCATGCCTTGCACGTCAAACGTGCCGATGAGGCCCACAGCATTGGTGCCGAGCCCCTGGCCGGCTACCTGAACCCGCGCAAGCTGGTGAACCTGGCCGTGGAAACCGGTTGTGATGCGCTGCATCCCGGTTATGGTTTTCTGTCTGAGAACGCTGAACTTGCGGACATCTGCGCCGAACGTGGAATCAAATTCATTGGCCCTTCGGCGGAAGTCATTCGCCGCATGGGTGACAAGACCGAAGCCCGCCGCAGCATGATCAAGGCCGGCGTGCCGGTCACCCCGGGCACCGAGGGCAACGTCGCCGACATCCATGAAGCGCTGCTCGAAGGCGACCGCATCGGTTATCCGGTGATGCTCAAGGCCACTTCCGGCGGTGGCGGCCGTGGTATTCGTCGCTGCAACAGTCGTGAAGAGCTGGAACAGGCTTTCCCGCGGGTGATCTCCGAAGCGACCAAGGCCTTTGGTTCTGCGGAGGTGTTCCTGGAAAAATGCATCGTCAACCCGAAACACATCGAGGCGCAAATTCTCGGCGACAGCTTCGGCAACGTCGTGCACCTGTTCGAGCGCGACTGCTCGATCCAGCGGCGCAACCAGAAACTCATCGAAATCGCCCCGAGCCCGCAACTGACCCCCGAACAGCGCGCCTACATCGGCGACCTGTCGGTACGCGCGGCCAAGGCCGTGGGTTACGAGAACGCCGGCACCGTGGAGTTCCTGCTCGCCGATGGCGAGGTGTACTTCATGGAGATGAACACCCGGGTGCAGGTGGAACACACCATCACCGAAGAAATCACCGGCATCGATATCGTTCGCGAGCAGATCCGCATTGCCTCCGGCCTGCCGCTCTCGGTCAAGCAGGAAGACATCCAGCACCGCGGCTTCGCCCTGCAGTTCCGGATCAATGCCGAAGACCCGAAGAACAACTTCCTGCCCAGCTTCGGCAAGATCACCCGCTACTACGCGCCCGGCGGCCCCGGTGTGCGCACCGACACGGCGATCTATACCGGCTACACCATTCCACCGTTCTACGATTCGATGTGCCTGAAACTGGTGGTCTGGGCGCTGACCTGGGAAGAAGCCATGGACCGTGGCCTGCGTGCCCTGGACGACATGCGCGTACAAGGGGTGAAGACCACCGCCGCCTACTACCAGGAAATCCTGCGCAATCCGGAATTCCGCAGCGGTCAGTTCAATACCAGCTTCGTTGAAAGCCACCCGGAACTGACCAACTACTCGATCAAGCGCAAACCCGAAGAGCTGGCCCTGGCCATCGCTGCCGCCATCGCCGCCCACGCAGGCCTGTGAGGAACCCATAATGTCCAAGAAGATCTTTGTAACCGACACAATCCTGCGCGACGCCCACCAGTCCCTGCTGGCCACCCGCATGCGTACCGAAGACATGCTGCCGATCTGCGACAAGCTCGACAAGGTCGGCTACTGGTCGCTGGAAGTCTGGGGTGGCGCAACCTTCGACGCCTGCGTGCGCTTCCTCAAGGAAGACCCGTGGGAGCGCCTGCGCAAGCTGCGCGCGGCACTGCCCAACACCCGCCTGCAGATGCTCCTGCGCGGGCAGAACCTGCTCGGCTACCGCCACTACAGCGATGACGTGGTCAAAGCCTTCGTCGCCAAGGCGGCGGTCAACGGCATTGACGTGTTCCGCATCTTCGACGCCATGAATGACGTGCGCAACCTGCGCGTGGCCATCGAAGCGGTGAAGGCCGCTGGCAAGCATGCCCAAGGCACCATCGCCTACACCACCAGCCCCGTGCACACCATCGAAGCTTTCGTCGCCCAGGCCAAGCAGATGGAAGCGATGGGTTGCGACTCGGTGGCGATCAAGGACATGGCCGGCCTGTTGACCCCGTACGCCACCGGCGAGCTGGTCAAGGCGCTGAAGGCCGAGCAGTCGCTGCCGGTGTTCGTCCACTCCCACGACACCGCCGGCCTGGCTGCCATGTGCCAGCTCAAAGCTATCGAGAACGGCGCCGATCATATCGACACCGCCATCTCCAGCTTTGCCTGGGGCACCAGCCACCCGGGCACCGAGTCGATGGTCGCGGCCCTCAAGGGCAGCGAATTCGACACTGGCCTGAGCCTGGAACTGCTGCAGGAAATCGGCCTGTACTTCTATGCCGTGCGCAAGAAGTACCACCAGTTCGAAAGCGAGTTCACCGCTGTCGATACCCGCGTGCAAGTCAACCAGGTTCCGGGCGGGATGATTTCCAACCTGGCCAACCAGCTCAAGGAGCAGGGCGCGCTCAACCGCATGAACGAAGTGCTGGCGGAAATCCCGCGGGTCCGCGAAGACCTCGGCTTCCCGCCACTGGTGACCCCGACTTCGCAGATCGTCGGCACCCAGGCGTTCTTCAACGTGCTCGCCGGCGAGCGCTACAAGACCATCACCAACGAGGTGAAGCTGTACCTGCAAGGCGGCTACGGCAAGGCCCCGGGTGTGGTCGACGAAAACCTGCGGCGCCAGGCCATCGGCAGCGAAGAAGTCATCGACGTCCGTCCGGCCGACCTGCTCAAGCCAGAAATGACCAAGCTGCGCAACGACATTGGCGCCCTGGCCAAGTCGGAAGAAGACGTACTGACCTACGCCATGTTCCCGGACATCGGGCGCAAATTCCTCGAGGAGCGTGAGGCCGGCACCCTGACCCCTGAAGTGCTGCTGCCGATTCCGGAAGCAGGCGCTGTGGCTTCGGCTGGTGGCGAAGGCGTACCGACCGAGTTTGTCATCGACGTGCACGGCGAAACCTACCGGGTGGACATCACCGGTGTTGGCGTCAAGGCCGAAGGCAAGCGCCACTTCTACCTGTCCATCGACGGCATGCCGGAAGAAGTGGTGTTCGAGCCGCTCAACGAGTTCGTCGGCGGCGGCAGCAGCAAACGCAAGCAGGCCAGCGCGCCGGGCCATGTCAGCACCACCATGCCGGGCAACATCGTCGATGTGCTGGTCAAGGAAGGCGACATGGTCAAGGCCGGCCAGCCAGTGCTGATCACCGAGGCAATGAAGATGGAGACCGAAGTGCAGGCCGCGATTGCCGGCAAGGTCACCGCCATTCATGTGGCCAAGGGCGACCGGGTCAACCCGGGCGAGATCCTGATCGAGATCGAGGGCTGATTTTCACGCCCTCATCTACAAGCGGTTAACCTCTGGGGGGCGTATGCTCCCCTTTTTTTGCCCGCTCCTAGCGGCACGCTTGCAGTGTTCGCACCTGCCCCTCGGGCCGCTGGTTATCCTCCGCCAACCAGCGCTCGAACCCCGCCGCAATCGCAGGCCATTCATCATCGGTAATCGAGAACCAGGCCGTGTCGCGGTTACGGTCCTTGATCACCATGTGCTTGCGAAACACCCCTTCGAAGGTGAAGCCAAAGCGTAGCGCGGCACGCTTGGAGCGGGCGTTGTCGTTGTTGCACTTCCATTCCAGGCGGCGGTTGCCCAGCGCGAACGCCAGCTTGCCGAGCAGGTAGACGGCCTCGCTGCCCTTGGGCGTGCGTTGCATGGCGGCGCCGAAGGCGATATGACCAATCTCGATGCGGCCCTGGTCAGGAACGATCGACATCAGGCTGAGGATGCCCTGGGTCTGGCCGTTGGCAAGGTCGATGACGCTATAGAACAGCGGATCGCTGCTGGCGGCGTTGGTGTCGAGCCAGTGATCGAAATCCTCGCGTTCGCTGAACGGACCGTAGGCCAGGTAATCCCACAGTTTGTTATCGGCCCGGGGGCCCTGGAACACTTCCCAGAGGTCTTCGGTGTCGCGTTTGGGGTCGAGTTTCTCCAGGCGCACGAAGCGCCCGGTCAGTGTTGCAGGTTGTGGGCGCTTGGCCGGATGCCAGTTCAATGGGCTGCTCATGGTGGCTCCTCTGGCTTACAGCGGTTTGCGGAACTGGATGAAGCCGGGCCGCTCGGCAACCTGTTCGTACAGGCTGATGGCCGTGGCATTGGTTTCGTGGGTCAGCCAGTGCACCTTGGCGCAACCTGCCGCCTTTGCCGTAGCGTAGACGTGTTCGATCAGTTGGCGGCCGACACCCAGGCCCCGTTGTTCGCTGTGCACGTACAGGTCTTGCAGGTAGCAGGAATTCTCGATGCTCCAGTTGGAGCGGTGATAGATCCAGTGAACCATGCCCAGCGCCTTGCCGTCGACCCAGGCCAACGCGGCGTTGGTGGGTTCGTTTGGGTCGAGCATACGCTCCCAGGCCACGGCGCTGACCTCGTCGGCGATCCGGGTTTCGTAGAAGCGTTGATAAGCCTGCCACAGCGGCAGCCAGGCAGTGTGATCATCGGCAGTGACGGGACGGATGGTTACGCCAGGCATAGGTATGTTCCTTCAAGGTTGGCCCATCAGGGCGGCCAGTTGGTTGTCCAGGGGGTCGGTGCTGTTGGCCAGGCCGTTGCGCACGCCTTCGATATCGATGGCCGAACGGTTCTGGCTGAGTTTGCGTGTGCCTTGCAGGCGTTCGATGGGCAGGGCGAAGCCGACGATCGCCTTGAGCATGCCGGCCATGTAGTCGGCCGGCGCCTCATCCACTGACCAGGGTTTGGACTGGCGCTGTTCATGGTGATCGCTCAGGCGCTGGACGATAGCCAGCAGGTGCTCGGCGTCGTGATACACCTCGGCCTTGCCCCAGGCGTGCACCGTCACGTAGTTCCAGGTCGGCACCGTACGCGGGTCGTCGACTTTGCTGGGATAGTAGCCGGCGCTGACGTAAGCATCAGGCCCGGCAAACACCACCAGCGCCTCGGCGCCGTTGGCCAGCTCCTGCCATTGCTTGTTGGCGCGGGCGAAGTGGCCGTACAGGGTGCCGTTGCTGCCCTGGCTGCGATCCAGCAGCAAGGGCAGGTGGCTGGCCTGCAAACCTTGGGCGCCGTGGGTGACCAGCACGGCGAGGCGCGTTTGTTCGATCTGCTGATGCAGGCGGTCGAGATCGGTTTCCTTGTGGCTCGAAGGTGTGAACATATGGATTGTCCTTGGCGAATGGCTCAATCCTAGGCAGGCTATTGGCCTATGGTAAGAGCCATTTCCAGCTAATTTCATAGGTCCATTGTCATGAGCGAGCGTCCCTTCACCTTGCCGTTCGACCCAACGGGCATCGTTCTTGATCGCCGCCAGGGACTCAGCCGCCAGCTTTATCAGGCCCTGCGCATGCGGGTGCTGGACGGCCGCCTGAGCAGTGGTACGCGCCTGCCGGCCAGCCGCGACATGGCGGCGGCGCTGGCGCTGTCACGCAACAGTGTGGTGCGTGCCTATGACCAGTTGTACGCCGAAGGCTTTATCGAAAGCCGGGTCGGCGATGGCACCTATGTCAGTCAGCTGCCAAAATTATCCACAAAAGTATCCACAGGGTTATCCCTGGGTTTTTCCACAGGGTTATCCACAAAAACCGCTGAAAGCACTGAGGTTTTATCCAGTAAACTTATCCACAGTGGTCCTTTTATCCGTCTGGAAAACAACCATTTGCCGGAACCTAAAAGCGGTCCGCCGCGGGCTTTTCGCGTCGGGTTGCCGGCGTTCGACCTGTTCCCGTTCGACGTCTGGGCCAAGCTGCAGGCGGGTTTCTGGCGAAATCCCGGAGCTGCTGCGCTTGGGTATGGTGATCCTGCAGGCGAGCCGCAACTTCGAGAGCTGATCGCCACCTATTTGCGCCGATCTCGTGGGCTTTCCTGCACGGGTGAACAAATTGTGATCACCAGTGGCGCGCAGCAGGCAATCAGCCTTTGTGCACAGCTGCTACTGGAGCCTGGTGAGGTAGTTGCTGTGGAAAACCCCGGTTACCGTGCCGCCGGCAATGCCTTCGCGCTGACCGGGGCAAAGGTGCAGGGTGTAGGGGTGGATCACGAAGGTCTGGACTGCACAGCGCTCAATGCCGTGGAACATTGCCGCCTCAGTTACGTGACGCCGTCCCACCAGTACCCGACCGGGGTCACCATGAGCCTGGCCCGACGCCTGGAACTGCTGGCCTGGGCCGAGCGCAGGGACGGCTGGATCATCGAGGACGACTACGACGGCGAGTACCGCTACAGCGGTGACCCACTGGCGCCGCTCGCGGCATTGGATCGTGCCGGGCGGGTGTTGTACGTCGGGACCTTCGGCAAGATTGCCTTCCCGGCGCTGCGCCTGGGCTACCTGGTATTGCCCAGGCAACTGGTGCAGGCGTTTTCCCGCTGCCGGGCGCTGGCGGTGCGGCATTCGGAGGTGGGCACCCAGGCGGTAATGGCGCAGTTCATGGCCCAGGGGCATTTTCAGCGGCATATCCGGCGCATGCGCCGAGCTGCGTTGAACCGGCGCAACGCATTGAAGGCCGGCTGGGCGGTTGATGTTCCCGGTCTTGGGCCGATGCCCGAAGTTTCAGCGGGGCTGCATGTGAAAGTCGATGTCGAGAGTTTCGCCCGCGAGCAGGAACTCATTGCCCGTGCAGAAACGGTGGGCGTCGAGCTCAACGCCCTGAGCGATTACTGGCTGCCGGACTCGCTCACCCCTGTGGATAAGCGTGCTGGCCTGGTATTGGGCTTCGCCGCAGTGGACGAAGCCGCTATTGCCGACGCCCTGGCCCGCTTGCACCGGGCCTGGCGTGAGTGACGATCAGGTCCCGGCCTTGATCTTGGTCCAGGCGCGGGTGCGCGCCCGCTCCGCATCCCGCGGCAGCGGTTGCAGGGTGTAGAGCTTGGCCATGGCCTCTTCTGTCGGGTAAAGGTTGGGGTTGTTGCGGATGGCCGGGGCAACCAACTCGGTGGCGTCCTTGTTCGGGTTCGGGTAACCGACAAAGTCGCTGATGGGCGCGATCACCTTCGGTTGCAGCAGGTAGTTGATGAAGGTGTAGGCATCTTGCGCATTTGCCGCTCCTTTGGGGATCGCCAGCATGTCGAACCAGATCGGCGCGCCTTCCTTGGGCAGGCGCATATCGACCACCACGCCGTTCTTCGCTTCAGTGGCGCGGTTGGCCGCCTGGGAGAAGCTGCCGGAGTAGCCCACGGCCACGCAGATGTCGCCATTGGCTATGTCGGCCATGTACTTCGAGGAGTGAAAGTAGGTGACGTGCGGGCGGATTTTCAGCAGCAGTTCTTCAGCCTTTTTGTAGTCCGCCGGCTTCGTGCTATTCGGTGGCAGGCCCAGGTACTGCAAGGCCAGCGGCAGGATCTCCGACGGCGAGTCGAGCAAGGCCACGCCGCACTGCTTGAGCTTGGCGATGTTCTCTTCTTTGAAGATCAGGTCCCAGCTGTCGACCGGAGCATTGTCGCCCAGCGCCGCCTTGACCTTGGCCGGGTTGAAGCCGATCAGCACGGTGCCGTACATATACGGCACGGCGAACTTGTTGCCGGGGTCGTTGGCCTCGATCAGCTTCATCAGTTTCGGGTCCAGGTGCTGCCAGTTCGGCAGCTTGCTGCGGTCCAGCGGCTGGAACACCCCGGCTTCGATCTGCTTGGCCAGGAACACGTTGGACGGCACCACCACGTCGTAGCCGGAGTTGCCGGTCAGCAGCTTGGCTTCCAGGGCTTCGTTGGTGTCGAAGATGTCGTAGATGAGTTTGACCTGGCTATCTTTCTGGAAGTCCACCAGGGTTTGCGGGGTGATGTAGTCGAACCAGTTGTAGACCCGCAGGGTGCGTTGTTCGGCAGCTTCCAGGCTACCGGCGAGCAGGGTGCTGCAGAGCAGGGGGGCGAGCAGGCGCTTGAGTCGGGTCATGCTTGAGCTTCCTGTTGGGCGCGTTCGAAACCTTCGAGTACGTTCACCGCGTTGATACCGATTTCCTCGACGGCATAACCACCTTCCATGACGAACAGCGTCGGCTTGCCGAGGCGGGCGATGCGTTCGCCCATCTTCAGGTAGTCGGGGCTGTCGAGCTTGAACTGGGAAATCGGGTCGTCCTTGAAGGTGTCGACGCCCAGGGAAATCACCAGCACGTCCGGGCCATAGGCGGCGATGCGTTCACAGGCCACATCCAGGGCCTTGCTCCAGGTCGGCCAGTCGCTACCGGCAGGCAGCGGATAGTTGACGTTGCAGCCCAGGCCTTCACCTTCGCCTTGCTCGTCGGCATAGCCGAGGAAAAATGGAAACTCGGCCTGCGGATCACCGTGAATCGAAGCGAAGAACACGTCACGGCGCTGGTAGAAGATTTCCTGGGTACCGTTGCCGTGATGGTAGTCGACATCGAGGATTGCCACCTTGCGCCGGCCCTGGTCGAGGAACGCCTGGGCGGCAATGGCGGCGTTGTTCAGGTAGCAGTAGCCACCCATGACGTCACTGGCGGCGTGATGTCCCGGTGGTCGGCAGAGGGCGAAGGCGCTGTGGGCGCCGGCCTGGATCGCAGCCTGGGCGGTCAGGGCCACTTGCGCGGCGCTGTAGGCCGCTTGCCAGGTGCCAGCGGTAATCGGCGCGCCGGCATCGAAGCTGTAGTAACCGAGTTCGCCATGCAGGCCGGTGGGTTTGACGCTGCGCAGGGTGCGCGCCGGCCAGGTGAAGGGCAGCAGGTCGCCTTCGTGGCCCAGTTGGGTCCAGCGCTGCCAGGCACCTTCGAAGAAGTTCAGGTAATCGGCACTGTGCACGCGCAGCAAGGGCGCGCGGCCAAAATCGGCAGGGCCCTTGATTGCGCCCAGCTCGCGGGTTTTTACCCGCTCCAGAACATGGTCGGCGCGCGAGGGCATCTCGAAGCAGGGCATCAGTTGCCCGTCGATCAGCTCGCAGCGGCCGTGGTGCAGGCGGTGGTCATCGGAATAGATCGTCAGCATTTTGTTGTTCTCCGGGTCACTGGCGTCGCTCCATTGTTGGTGGCGCGGGTCCGGGGCAGAACGACGGAAACGGCCAAAAGGGGATCAATATGGCCAACCTGGTTGTCCGGATTTCGCCCCCTGGCGGTGCAACCGTTGTATTCAGGCGCGGAAGTGACTCGGTGCAACCCCGCTCCAGCGCATGAAGGCGTGGCGAAAGCTGGCGGTTTCGCTGAAGCCCAGCAGTTCGGCGATGCGGTAGATGGGCAGCTGATCTTCGGCCAACAGCTGCTTGGCTCGCTCGAAACGCAGTTCATCGAGCAGCTGTTGATAACTGCTGCCCAGCTCCTGCAGGTGCCGGCGCAAGGTGCGTGACGAGCAGTTCATCTGTCGCGCCAGGCCTTCCAGGCCGGGAGCTGCATCGAGTTGGTCGAGCAGCAGCTGGCGGATCCGCCCGAGCCAGGCCTGGCGGCCGGTGAATTCCAGGTTAAGCCGCCGGCAGCGCTCGCTCATGGCCCGGTGGGTGATCAGGTCGGCCAGCGGCAGAGGTTGGTCCAGCCATGTGCGGGCGAAGGCGAAGGCATTGTCCGCGGCGTCGAAGCGCAACGGGCAGGCGAAGCTGTCGCCATACAGCGCATGGTAATCCGGGGTCGGGTGGGCGAAGCGTGCAGCCAGCAGTGGCAGCGGCTGGCCAAGCAGGTCGTCGCAGATGACTTTCAGCGAGGTCAGGCAGAACTCGGCATTGAAGGCTGCCAGCTGTGGTTCTTCGCGATAATCGCTGGCGCTGAACCAGACCCGCTCGCCATCGTCGATCAGGCGCAGCTGGAAAAGTGTTCCCAGTAGCGCCGGGTATTGCATCGCCAGACGCAAAGCGTCACCTAAGGTGGCACTGGAGAGCAGGGCGTAACCGAGCATGCCGTAGCAGGAAACATGCATGCGCCGGCCTAACTCCAGCCCCACTTCGCGGCGCCGGGCCACGGCATTGGCACACACCAGCAGCTCCTGGCGGGTGGTGATGCGCGAGTCGGCGCGGCCCAGGTCTGCTGGGCTGATGCCGCTGCCGGCAAGCAAGGCTTCATCGCCAGGGCCCTGGCCTTGAAAGGCTTGTAGAACCAAGGACACGGCGTTCAGGGTGGTGAGGTGTGAATGGAGCATGCTCGGCTTCTTTCGACAGGTTGGCCGAACAAGTCGAGCAATTTGTATGCCTTCAGCCGCTTATAGCAATTCACCGCAAAGATCCTGTTCGACCAGGCGGCGTACCTCGGTAACCGGCAAGCCACAGCCCAGCAGCAACTGCAACTTGCCGAACAACGCCTCACGGGTCATGCCGGCCCCCGACAGCACGCCGACCTGACGCAAGCGGCTGCCGGCCTCGTAGACATCCAGTTCGACCCCGCCTTCATGGCACTGGGTGATGGCGACTACGACGATGCCACGTGCCCGAGCCTCAGCCAGGGCCGCGAGAAAGTCGGGGTTGTCGGATGGGCCGGTGCCACTGCCGAAGCACTCCAGGATCAGGCCCTGTGCACCGCTGGCGAGCGCGGCCTGCAACAGCGGCGCGCCAAACCCCGGCACCAGGGGCAGCACCGCGACATTGGCGAGCTGTTTTGGCTGGCGATAGTCGAGCGCTGCCGGCAAGGGCTGCGGCGTGGCAGAACCTGCAAAGCGCTTCAGGGTGACGAATGGATGACGGCCAAAACTGCGTACCTTGGCCGTACGGTGCGGGGCCAGCAGTTCACCGTGAAAGTACAGTTGCACACCCGGCGGGACGCCGGCAGCCAGGGCTTGTAGTGCCCCGGTGAGGTTTTCCCAGGCATCGCTGTCGGCCACGCCGGCTGGCAGCATGGAGCCGGTGAACAGCACCGCGGCCTGCAGGCCAAGCAACTGGAAGCTCAACGCCGCGGCGCTGTAAGCCAGGGTGTCGGTGCCATGCAGCACCAGCACGGCATCGCAACCTTGCCCGTCGACCGCCTCGATAATCGCTGCGCGTAGGCGCTGCCAGTACTGCGGGGTCATGTTGGCGCTGTCGATCAGTGGCAGCAGTTCTCGGAACTGCCAGGCGGGCAGGTCGGCCTGCCCGGCCAGATGCTCGCGCATCCTTTGCTCGAAGTCCGAGGCCGGGGCCAGGCCATTGGCGCTGTTTTGCATGCCGATGGTGCCGCCGGTGTACAGCACCATGATGTTGCGGGCCGGTTGCGCAGTTGCCATCGCCTGTCTCCGTGGTCAGCTTGAGGAAGACCGACCACAGTACGCCATCACCGCGCAGGCTGTCAGCGCTTGGAGTCTTCGACCTTGGCTGGCCAGGCTTTGGTGTCGAGGTCGAGGTCGGCGAACTTGGCCGAATCGAACACCGGCGTTTTCACCCCGGCAGCGCGCTGGTCGTCGTAGTCGCGCAGCACGCGCATGGCCACCTTGAACAACAGGGCCAGGGCGATCAGGTTGACGAAGGCCAGGCAGGTCATGGTGATGTCGGCGAACGCGAACACCGTGCCCAGGTTCTGCACCGCGCCCCAGAAGATCAGCAGCAACACCAGTGCGCGGTAGCCGATCAGGGCCTTGCGGTTGTCACCGACCAGAAAGCGCAGGTTGCTCTCGCCCAGGTAGTAGTTGTAGAGGATCGAGGTGAACACGAACAGCGCCAGGGCGACACTGATGAAGATCCGCCCCCAGTCACCGACTACGGCAGCCAGCGAGTTCTGGGTCAGGGCGATGCCGTCGCCTTCGAAGCCCGGGGTATAGAAGCCCGAGAGCAGGATCAGCAAGGCGGTGCAGGTGCAGATGATGAAGGTGTCGAGGAACACCGAGAACGCCTGGACTACGCCCTGGGCAATCGGGTGGTCGACCTGGGCCACGGCGGCGACGTTGGGTGCGCTGCCAAGGCCGGCTTCGTTGGCGAACACGCCGCGTTTGACGCCCATGATGATGGCGCTGCCGACCAGGCCACCAAAGGCCTGATCCAGGCCGAAGGCGCTCTTGACGATGGTCATCAGCATGTCCGGTACCTGGTCGAACTGCAGCACGATCACGTACAGGGTCACGGCGATGTAGGCCAGGGTCTTGACCGGTACCAGCAGGTCGGCGACGGCGGCGATGCGCTTGATGCCGCCGATGAACACCAGGCCCAGCAGCACGGCCAGGGCAATGCCGGTATAGGTGGTGTCGAACTGGAAGGCGTTGTTCAGCGAGTGGGTCACGGCGTGGGCTTGCAGGCCGTTGAAGGCGAAGCCGAAGGTGATCAGCAGCAGGAACGCCATGACCATGCCCAGCCAGCGTTTGCCCAGGCCATGTTCGATGTAATACGACGGGCCGCCGCGGTACTGGCCTTCGCTGTCGCAACGCTTGTACAGCTGGCCGAGGGTACATTCGATGAAGCTGCTGGACATACCCACCAGCGCCGTCACCCACATCCAGAACACCGCGCCGGGGCCACCGAGGGTCACGGCGATGCCGACACCGGCAATATTGCCCGCACCGACGCGGCCGGCGAGGCTGAGCATCAGCGCCTGGAAGGAGCTGAGCTGTTCGCTGCTGCTGCGCAGGCTGTCGCGAAATACCGAAAACATGTGGGTGAAGTAACGCAACTGAACGAAACGCGAGCGGATCGTGAAGTAACTGCCCAGACCGACAATGAGCACGATCAGTACCTTGCCCGAGAGGAAGTCGTTAATGACTTCAAGCATGGAGTGTTCCTCGCTTTTAATGGCTTTTACTGCGTGTAGCGCCGGGGTGCTGGCACGCAAGAGGGCGGGCACTATACCGATGCGAGCGCCGCGCGTCTGCCTTGGCGTGGCGGATATGCCCTGTGCTTGCCATTGTGGGAGCTGGCGTTGCCAGCGATGCGGGCGCCGCGCAGTAGCTGAAACCGTGCGGGTTTTATCGCCGGCAAGGCCGGCTCCCACAGGGATAGAAGGTGCGGCAGGAGGGCATAAAAAAAGGGCCCGGGGAGTGATCCCTGGGCCCTCAAAAGGTGAGAGGTGTCTAGTCCCTCGACCTGGTGAGCGTGTTACAGCATCGGTTACGCCTTGAGCGGCACCAGACGCGGAGCAATCATGTTTTCCGGACGCAGGATGTCGTTGAGCATCTCTTCGTCCAGCAGGCCTTCCTCACGTACCAGTTCCAGCACACCACGGCCGCTTTCCAGGGCGATGGCAGCGATACGGGTCGCGTTTTCGTAGCCGATGTACGGGTTCAGGGCAGTGACCAGGCCGATCGAATGTTCGACCAGTTCGCGGCAGCGCTGTTCGTTGGCGGTGATACCGACGATGCAGTGCTCGCGCAGCATGTCCATGGCGCGTTGCAGCAGGCGGATCGAGTCGAAGATCTTGTAGGCGATCAGCGGCTCCATGACGTTCAGCTGCAACTGGCCACCTTCGGCCGCGACGGTCAGGGCCAGGTCGTTGCCCATGATGGCGAAGGCCACCTGGTTGACCGCTTCCGGGATTACCGGGTTGACCTTGCCTGGCATGATCGAGCTGCCTGGCTGACGCGCCGGCAGGTTGATTTCGTTGATGCCGGTGCGTGGGCCGCTGGACAGCAGACGCAGGTCGTTGCAGATCTTCGACAGCTTGACCGCGGTACGCTTGAGCATGCCCGAGAACAGGACGAAGGCGCCCATGTCCGAGGTGGCTTCGATCAGGTCGGCAGCCGGTACCAGCGGCTGGCCGCTGATGGTGGCCAGGCGCTGTACGGCCAGGAGCTGATAGCCTGGGTCGGCGTTGATGCCGGTACCGATGGCGGTACCACCCAGGTTGATTTCGGTCAGCAGCTCTGGCGCCAGGGAACGCAGACGGTTGAGGTCTTCGGTCATGGTGGTGGCGAAGGCGCGGAATTCCTGGCCCAGGGTCATCGGCACGGCGTCCTGCAGCTGGGTACGGCCCATCTTCAGTACGTGGTCGAATTCCTGACCTTTGGCAGCGAAGGCCTGGATCAGGCTGTCGAGGCTGGCCAGCAGGGCGTCGTGACCCAGCAGCAGACCCAGACGGATCGCGGTCGGGTAGGCGTCGTTGGTCGACTGCGCCATGTTCACGTCGTTGTTCGGGTGCAGGTACTTGTACTCGCCTTTCTGGTGGCCCATGGCCTCCAGCGCGATGTTGGCGATCACTTCGTTGGCGTTCATGTTGGTAGAAGTACCAGCACCGCCTTGAATCATGTCGACCACGAACTGCTCGTGGTAGTCGCCGCGGATCAGGCGGGCGCAAGCCTCGCTGATGGCAGCGTGCTTGGCATCGCTCAGGTGACCCAGCTCACGGTTGGCGTCGGCAGCAGCCTGCTTGACCATGGCCAGGGCCACAACCAGTTTAGGGTAGTGCGACAGCGGAACGCCGGAGAGGTGGAAGTTGTTGGCAGCACGCAGAGTCTGGATACCGTAGTAGGCATCAGCAGGGACTTCGAGGGTGCCAAGCAGATCTTTTTCGACACGGAACGATGCAGCAGCGGACATGATAGATATCATCTCGAGTTTGGCCCGGCACATGCCGGAATGGCGCCAATCCTAGGCTTGCGCCGATTTTGCGGCCAATGCTGTTGCGCGCTAACCTATGCACAAACGGCATACAGGTTGGTGTGACGCCAACTGCCGATCGAGCGTGTTCAATTTTGGTGCATGCCTGGAGAGCCCATGAACCTTGAGAGCAAATGGCTGGAAGACTTCAGCGCCCTGGCCGCGACCCGCAGTTTTTCCCAGGCCGCCGAGCGCCGTTTCGTCACCCAGCCGGCCTTCAGCCGGCGGATTCGCAGCCTGGAAGCGGCGCTGGGGCTGACCCTGGTCAACCGTTCACGCACGCCTATCGAGCTGACGGCGGCGGGGCAGTTGTTTCTGGTGACGGCGCGTACGGTGGTTGATCAGTTGGGCGAGGTGCTGCGCCATCTGCATCACCTGGAAGGCGGGCAGGGCGAGGTGATCCAGGTGTCGGCGGCGCACTCGCTGGCGCTGGGGTTCTTTCCACGCTGGATTGCGCAACTGCGTAACGACGGCCTGAACATTGCCACGCGCCTGGTGGCGACCAACGTCGGCGACGCCGTGCATGCCCTGCGCGAAGGCGGCTGCGACCTGATGCTGGCCTTCTACGACCCGGATGCAGCCTTGCAGATGGATGCGGAAATTTTCCCGTCGCTGCACCTGGGCCATACCGAGATGTTGCCGGTGTGCGCCGCCGATGCCGAGGGCAAGCCGCTGTTCGACCTGGAAGGCGAGGGCAGTGTGCCGTTGCTGGCCTACAGCGCTGGGGCGTTCCTCGGACGTTCGGTCAATCTGCTGCTGCGCCAGCGCAACCTGCGTTTTACCACTGTCTATGAAACGGCGATGGCCGACAGCCTCAAGAGCATGGCCCTTGAAGGCCTGGGCATCGCCTGGGTACCACGGCTGTCGGCGCGGGCCGAGCTTGAGCGCGGTGAGCTGGTGATTTGCGGCGGCAGCCAGTGGCACGTACCACTGGAAATCCGCCTGTATCGCTGCGCCCTGGTGCGCAAGGCCAACGTGCGCCTGCTGTGGCGCAAGCTGGAGGGCGGTTCGCCAGCCGCCGGGGCTTGACCCGAAAGTCAGCCAAAGCCCCGAAAAATAAGGCCGACAGTTGGTCGTCAGGGTGCATCCAAGACGTTCCTTTGCGGTATACTGCGCGGCCTTTGGTCGGTATGCCCGGCCCTAATTCGTATAACAAGCCACGCCGGTCGTCCCGCGTGGCTTGTTGTTTTTTGACGCGCCTGCGGGCGCCCAAGAGAAGAGGCTCGACGATGAGTGCACTGGTTGGCGTGATCATGGGCTCCAAGTCCGATTGGTCCACCCTTAGCCACACCGCCGATATGCTGGAAAAACTCGGCATTCCCTACGAGGTCAAGGTGGTGTCTGCCCACCGGACCCCGGACCTGCTGTTCCAGTATGCCGAAGAGGCCGAAGGCCGTGGCATCGAGGTGATCATCGCCGGCGCCGGTGGCGCTGCCCACCTGCCAGGCATGTGCGCGGCCAAGACCCACCTGCCGGTGCTGGGCGTGCCGGTACAGTCGTCGATGCTTTCCGGTGTCGACTCGCTGCTGTCGATCGTGCAGATGCCAGCCGGTATTCCGGTAGCCACCCTGGCCATCGGCAAGGCCGGTGCGATCAACGCCGCGCTGCTCTCGGCGAGCATCCTCGGCGCCAAGCACCCGCAGTTCCACACTGTGCTCAAACAGTTCCGCACTGAACAGACAGACAACGTTCTGGACCATCCAGATCCGCGCCAGGCCTGAGGTCAAAAGCATGAAAATCGGTGTAATCGGTGGCGGCCAGCTGGGCCGCATGTTGGCCCTGGCAGGTACCCCGCTGGGCATGAACTTCGCTTTCCTCGACCCGGCTCCGGACGCCTGCGCGGCGCCTCTGGGCGAGCACCTGCGCGCCGATTACGGTGACCAGGATCACCTGCGGCAGCTGGCTGACGAAGTTGACCTGGTGACCTTCGAGTTCGAAAGCGTCCCGGCTGAAACCGTGGCCTTCCTGTCGCAGTTCGTGCCGGTCTACCCGAGTGCCGAGTCGCTGCGCATCGCCCGCGATCGCTGGTTCGAAAAGAGCATGTTCAAGGACCTGGGCATTCCCACTCCGGCCTTCGCCGATATTCAGTCGCAAGCCGACCTGGATGCCGCCGTTGCCAGCATCGGCCTGCCTGCCGTGCTCAAGACCCGCACCCTGGGTTATGACGGCAAAGGTCAGAAAGTGCTGCGAACTGCCGAGGATGTTGTAGGCACCTTCGCCGAACTGGGCAGCGTCCCGTGCCTGCTCGAAGGTTTCGTGCCGTTCACCGGCGAAGTGTCGCTGATCGCCGTGCGCGCCCGTGATGGCGAAACCCGTTTCTACCCGTTGGTGCACAACACCCACGAGAGCGGCATCCTGCGCCTGTCGGTGGCCAGCGAAGACCACTTGCTCCAGAGCCTGGCCGAAGACTACGCCGGCCGCGTGCTCAAGCAACTTGACTATGTCGGCGTGCTGGCCTTCGAATTCTTCGAAGTCGATGGCGGCCTCAAGGCCAACGAGATCGCCCCGCGGGTGCACAACTCCGGGCACTGGACCATCGAAGGCGCCGAGTGCAGCCAGTTCGAAAACCACCTGCGCGCCGTTGCCGGCCTGCCGCTGGGTTCGACTGCCAAGGTCGGCGAAAGCGCCATGCTCAACTTCATCGGTGAAGTGCCGGCGGTCGACAAGGTGATTGCCATCGACGAATGCCACCTGCACCACTACGGCAAGGCCTTCAAGGTCGGGCGCAAGGTCGGCCATGCCACCCTGCGTTGCGACGACATGGCGACCCTGGAGCAAAAAATCCAGCAAGTCGAAGCCCTGATCAAGGGCTGAAGGGAACCTTCCCGCTGCTCTATCCCTCTGATGGCAGGATGCCAAAGCGCTGACTAGGCTTTGGCATGCGCCATTCAACTCAGAGGGATTGCCATGGGTATCATCGGAACCATCTTCATCGGCCTGATCGTCGGTCTGCTGGCACGCTTTCTAAAGCCGGGCGACGACAGCATGGGCTGGATCATGACCATTCTGCTGGGTATTGCCGGTTCGCTTGCCGCGACCTACGGCGGCCAGGCGCTGGGCATCTATCAGGCCGGAGAGGGTGCGGGTTTCCTCGGCGCGCTGGTGGGCGCGATTGTCCTGTTGGTGATCTACGGCCTGGTCGTCAAAAAGAGCTGACAGCAGGCTAGAATGCTCGGCACCGAACTCCTTCGTTGCCGAGCTTTTTCATGCACCGTGTATTACTTCTCTCCCTATTGCTGCTGAGCGGCCTGGCCCGGGCTGAAATGCCGGAAACCGACTGGCTGGAACTGATGCCCAAGTCGGACCAGAAAGCCCTCGAGCAGATGCCCGAAATCGACCACAACTCCCCGGAAGCCATGGGCACCTTCACCGACAAGGGTGGCCTTAAGCAGAGCAAGGGCCTGCCGGCGGTGATGTATTCGACCAAGACCGTGCCGGCCATGAACGGCAAGCACATCCGGCTGGGCGGTTATCCGGTGCCGCTGGAAACCGACGCCAAGGGCAACAGCACACTGTTCTTCCTGGTGCCTTACCCGGGCGCCTGCATCCACGTGCCGCCACCGCCACCGAACCAGCTGGTGCTGGTGCGCTACCCCAAGGGCCTGAAGCTCGACGATATCTACACGCCGCTATGGGTCAACGGCACCTTGAAGGTGGAAACGGTCAGCAATGACCTGGCCGATGCCGCCTATGCAATGGATGCGGCCAAGGTGCGAGTGGTTGAAGACGCAGATTTGTGAATGATCGCGGGGCATGCGCCCCGCGATAGCGATCTAGAGCGCCTGGCTGCCGATCGTCAGGCTCAGCGAATGGGTCGCCCCTGGCGCCAGTGTCACCAGGTCATCCACCACGTTGGCGGTCTCGATGCAGAGCATGCGCTGCCAGCCATCCTCGGCCATGTCCGGCAACTCGGCGGCACGCTCGGTCCAGGGGTTCCAGATCACTGCCGTACGCGAACCCTTGGCCGTTATCACCACGCGGCGGTTCCAGGCCGGGTCGACGATGCTCAGTTGCTCGGGCGCCTGCAGATAAATGCGGTCGGTTTCACCGGCAAAGCCCAGCGCGCCTTGCTGCTGGCGCTGCTCCCAGTTGGCCAGGGTTTCGATGTAGCTCAGGCCATCGACACCTTCGACCTGCACCTGCCGCACATCGCTGACGGCGAAGTAGCTGTGCAGCGCCTGGCTGAGGGTGACCGGAACGTTGTCGAGGTTGTAGCTGGAGAGGGTGATACTCAGCTGTTCGCCCATGACGATGGTCAGCTTGAGCTCGACAATGTGGGGCCAGCCGGGGAGATCGCCCTGGCTGGCGGGCAGGGTGAACTCGGCGCGCACGCTGTCGCCGCTGCTGTCGATGCCCAGCAACTGCCAGTCACGGCCGCGCACCAGGCCATGGGCCGGGCCGTCTTCACCGTGATACATGGCCTGCACGGCTTCGGGGTTGCGCTTGAAAATGCCGAACCAGGGCCAGCACACCGGAACCCCGGCGCGCACGGATTTACCCTGCCTGAAGATGGCTTGTTCGCTGAGCCACAGCAAAGGCGGCTCGCCGAGGCGCTGATAGCTCAGCACCTGCGCGCCCTGCTGGGCGACCAGCAATTCAGCCGTGTCGCTGGTGATGCGCCAGCAATTGAGCTCGCCGTGCTTTTCGGATTCGACCTTGGGTGTGGACATGCGCTTTATCTCGTTGGTTTGCCGTACGGCCTTGGACCGCTTGCATGCCTTCGAGTTTACCGCGCAGCGGTCTCAGCGACGAGGAGGAACCGAACGGGTGCGACCGCTGCCGTCGATGGCGACGAACACGAATACGGCTTCGGTAACCTTGCGCCATTCGCTGGACAGCGGATCGTCACTCCACACCTCGACCATCATCTGGATCGAGCTGCGGCCGATTTCCAGGGTCTGGGTATAAAAGGACAACTGCGCGCCGACAGCCACCGGCACCAGGAATGCCATGCGATCGATGGCTACGGTAGCCACTCTGCCACCCGCAACGCGGCTGGCCATGGCGGTACCGGCCAGGTCCATCTGAGCGACCAGCCAGCCGCCGAAGATATCGCCAAAACCGTTGGTTTCACGGGGCAATGCAGTGATCTGCAAGGCCAGGTCGCCTTGCGGGATAGGATCTTCTTGTTCGAGTTCAATCATGCCGGGGGTGCCTCTGACCCATGACGCTTCGTTGGTTGGCGCTATGACAGACGCCTCGAAAAACGATTCAGCACAACTATTCTACGCTGCTTTCGCTTTGCCAGGCGGCGAAGGGAAACTCTGCGAAACCGACTAAGCATACCTAGCGGCGTTTTCGCACAACATCCTTCAGAAGACCCAACCTTTTCCTACAAGCGGCCAGTATATAGAGCCGAAAGCGCAGCGACGACCATGCAGTCATGAATACTTGTATTGAATTTGTACTGCTATGTGCTTTTTCCGCCAATTTGCTATCTTTCGATGCTTCCCAGGCCGAAACCCGCGTGCCAGGCGGCCTGCACCCCAATAAGAAATGCCAACAAGAGAGACCTATGACCTCCGTGCCCGGCAGTATCGCGCAGCCTTCGAGGCCGCTGACCCGCAGTGACTACAAGACCCTGTCGCTTTCCGCCCTGGGCGGTGCGCTGGAGTTCTACGATTTCATCATCTTCGTGTTCTTCGCCACGGTGGTCGGCAAGCTGTTCTTTCCCGCCGAAATGCCTGAATGGCTGCGTTTGATGCAAACGTTTGGCATCTTCGCCGCCGGCTACCTGGCACGGCCTCTGGGTGGCATCGTCATGGCCCACTTCGGCGACCTGCTGGGGCGCAAGAAGATGTTCACCCTGAGCATCTTCATGATGGCCGTGCCGACGCTGATCATGGGCCTGCTGCCGACCTACGCGCAGATCGGCCTGTGGGCGCCGATCCTGTTGCTGGTGATGCGGGTGATCCAGGGCGCGGCGATTGGTGGTGAAGTGCCGGGCGCCTGGGTGTTCGTCTCCGAGCACGTGCCGGCGCGCAATACCGGTTACGCCTGCGGTACGCTGACGGCGGGCCTGACCGCCGGGATCCTGCTCGGTTCGCTGGTGGCAACGCTGATCAACACTGTTTATAGCCAGCAGGAAGTCGCCGATTACGCCTGGCGTATCCCGTTCCTGCTCGGCGGGGTGTTCGGCCTGTTCGCGGTGTACCTGCGCCGCTGGTTGCATGAAACCCCGGTGTTTGCCGAGATGCAGGCGCGCAAGGCGCTGGCCGAAGAGGTGCCGTTGCGCGCGGTGTTGCGTGACCACCGTGGTGCCATTGTCCTGTCGATGCTGCTGACCTGGCTGCTGTCGGCTGGCATCGTCGTGGTGATTTTGATGACCCCGGCGCTGCTGCAGAGTCTTTACCAGGTCAGCCCGACCGACTCGCTGAAGGCCAATAGCCTGGCCATCGTCCTGCTCAGCCTCGGCTGCATCGGCACCGGTGCATTGGCCGACCGCTTTGGCGCCGGCCGGGTATTCATCGTCGGTAGCCTGGCGCTGCTGGTCACGTCCTGGACCTTCTATCACACCTTGCCTACCCACCCGGAGTGGCTGTTCCCGCTGTATGCCCTGACCGGACTGTGTGTCGGCATTGTCGGCGCCGTGCCTTACGTCATGGTCAAAGCCTTCCCGCCTGTCGTACGTTTCAGCGGACTGTCGTTTTCCTACAACCTGGCCTACGCGATTTTTGGCGGGATGACGCCGATGGTAGTGACCGCGTTGCTCAAGTTCAGCCCGATGGCACCGGCCTACTATGTTGCTGGCATCTGTGCCATTGGTCTGCTCGTGGGTATTTATCTGACGGCGAAGAAGCGCTGAAACCGCTCTAACACAACCCTCGCAACATTTTGAAAAGGCCATCACCGCTAGCCGGTGATGGCCTTTCATCTAATTGTCACATTCGATTCATAGAGTAGTCATACGGCCTGCAGATACTTGGGCCCGATCCATCTCACCCCAATTCCTGCTAGGAGCAAGGCATGAAACTGAAGCGTTTGATGGCGGCCCTGACTTTCGTCGCCGCTGGCGTTGCCACCGCCAATGCGGTTGCCGCTGTTGACCCAGCTATTCCGACCTACACCAAGACCACCGGTGTGTCGGGCAACCTCTCCAGCGTCGGTTCCGATACCCTGGCGAACCTGATGACCCTGTGGGCCGAGGCCTACAAGAAGGAATATCCGAACGTAAACATCCAGATTCAGGCTGCCGGCTCCTCCACCGCGCCACCCGCGCTGACCGAAGGCACCGCCAACCTCGGCCCGATGAGCCGCAAGATGAAGGACGTCGAGCTGCAGGCCTTCGAACAGAAATACGGCTACAAGCCAACCGCCATCCCGGTTGCCGTCGACGCCTTGGCCGTATTCGTGCACAAGGACAACCCGATCAAAGGCCTGACCATGGCCCAGGTCGATGCAATTTTCTCCTCGACCCGCCTGTGCGGCGCCAAGGCCGACGTCAAAACCTGGGGTGACCTGGGCGTGACCGGCGACCTGGCCAACAAGCCAGTGCAGCTGTTCGGTCGTAACTCGGTGTCCGGCACCTACGGCTACTTCAAGGAAGAAGCCCTGTGCAAAGGCGACTTCAAGCCTAACGTCAACGAACAACCTGGCTCGGCTTCGGTCGTGCAGTCGATCAGCAGCTCGCTGAACGGCATCGGTTACTCGGGCATCGGCTACAAGACCGCCAGCGTCAAGACCGTGCCACTGGCCAAGAAGGAAGGCGGTGCTTTCGTTGAAGACAACGAAGCCAACGCCCTGAACGGCACCTACCCGCTGTCGCGCTTCCTCTACGTCTACGTCAACAAGGCACCGAACAAGCCTCTGGCCCCGCTGGAAGCCGAGTTCGTCAAACTGGTCCTGTCGCAAGCCGGCCAGCAAGTCGTGGTCAAGGACGGTTATATCCCGCTCCCTGCCAAAGTGGTTGATAAAGCCCTGGCGGACCTGGGTCTGAATCACAACGGCAACGTTGCGAAGAAGTAACTGAAAGACCGGCGGGGTCAGGTTTTGACCTGGTCTCGCCACAAATTGCGAGTCCGCTGCCAGGGGTATCTGCGCGGCGGGCTTTTTTGCGTCACTGCATTGTCATGTTTTTGTCATACGGGACCGCTAGGGTGTGCGCATGAATGATCTGGCCAACTCCACAATGACCCAAAATTCTCCCCCCGTGCGGATTGACTTCAATACGCCCGAACTGCAACGCAAGCGGCGCATGCGTGCGCTCAAGGACCGCCTGACCCGCTGGTATGTACTGGTGGGCGGGCTTGCCGTGCTGGCGGCAATTACCCTGATCTTCTTCTACCTGGCCTACGTGGTCGTGCCGCTGTTCCAGGGCGCCGAACTGACCAGCAAGAAGGCCCTGGAGCCGACCTGGCTGCAGCAGGACGCCGGCAAGCCGCTGATGATCGCCCTGGAAGAACAGAACCTGGTCGGCATGCGGGTTTCCGACAAGGGCCAGGCGCTGTTCTTCGACACCAAGACCGGTGCCGAGCTCAAGCGCGTCGAGTTGCCGGTGCCAGCCGGTACCCAGGTGACCTCGATCGGTGCCGATCAGCCGGGCAACCCGCTGGTGGTGCTGGGTTTGTCCAACGGTCAGGCGCTGGCGTTCAGCCACAGCTACAAGATCACCTACCCGGACAACAAGAAAACCATCAGCCCGGGCATCGACTTCCCTTACGGCCAGGCGCCGTTCACCCTGGATGAACAGGGCCGGGCGCTGGAGCATGTCAGCCTCAACGTGAATGGCGAGACCCTGGTGGTGGCCGGCTCTACCGGTGCGCACCTGCAGGTTGTGTCGCTGAGCCGCGAAGAAAACATGATGACCGGCGAAGTCACCAGCGAGCAGAGCCGTATCGAGCTGCCGCAGATGACCGAAGCGGTCAAAGCCATCTTCATCGATCCGCGCCAGCAGTGGCTGTATGTAATCAACGGCCGCGCCCAGGCCGACGTCTTCAGCCTGCGCGACAAGAGCCTCAACGGCCGCTACAAGCTGCTCGACGACGGCAATGCCGAAGTTACTGCCAGCACTCAGCTGGTGGGCGGTATCTCGCTGATCATCGGTGACTCCAAAGGTGGCCTGGCCCAGTGGTTCATGGCCCGCGATCCGGACGGCGAACAGCGCTTCAAGCGCATTCGCGAGTTCCAGATGGGCAAGGCGCCGATCGTCCAGATCGATGCTGAAGAACGCCGCAAGGGCTTCATCGCCCTCGATGCCGATGGCGAGCTCGGTGTGTTCCACAGCACCGCGCACCGTACCCTGCTGGTCGAGCCGGCCGCTGAAGGCGCGGGCGTCCTGGCGCTGTCGCCACGGGCCAACCGCATCATCATCGAAGAAGGCGGCAAGCTGCTGCCGCTGACTTTGAAGAACCCGCACCCGGAAGTGTCCTGGAGCGCGCTGTGGAGCAAGGTCTGGTACGAGAACTACGACGAGCCGAAGTACGTCTGGCAGTCGACCGCCTCGAACACCGACTTCGAACCCAAGCTGAGCCTGTCGCCGCTGACCTTCGGTACCCTGAAGGCGGCGTTCTACGCGATGATTCTCGCCGCGCCGCTGGCCATTGCCGCCGCCATCTACACCGCCTACTTCATGGCCCCGGGCATGCGCCGCAAGGTCAAGCCGGTGATCGAGCTGATGGAAGCGATGCCGACGGTGATTCTCGGCTTCTTCGCCGGCCTGTTCCTGGCGCCGTTCCTTGAAGGGCACCTGCCGGGCGTGTTCAGCCTGTTCCTGTTGATGCCGCTGGGTGTTCTGGTGGCTGGTTTTGCCTGGAGCCGTCTGCCCGAGTCGCTGCGCCTGCGGGTACCGGACGGTTGGGAAGCGGCGATCCTGATCCCGGTGATCCTGTTCACCGGCTGGTTCGCCCTGTACATGAGCCCGTTCATCGAGACCTGGTTCTTCGACGGCGACATGCGCCTGTGGATCACCAACGATCTGGGCATCACCTACGACCAGCGCAACGCTCTGGTGGTCGGTATCGCCATGGGCTTCGCGGTGATCCCGAACATCTATTCGATCGCCGAAGATGCCGTGTTCAGCGTGCCGCGCAGCCTGACCCTGGGTTCGCTGGCGCTCGGTGCCACGCCGTGGCAGACCCTGACCCGTGTGGTCATCCTGACCGCCAGCCCGGGGATCTTCTCGGCGCTGATGATCGGCATGGGCCGCGCCGTGGGTGAAACCATGATCGTGCTGATGGCCACCGGCAACACCCCGGTCATGGAAATGAACCTGTTCGAAGGTATGCGCACCCTGGCGGCCAACGTTGCGGTGGAGATGCCCGAGTCGGAAGTCGGTGGCAGTCATTACCGCGTGCTGTTCCTCGCCGCGCTGGTGCTGCTGATGTTCACCTTCGTGATGAACACCTTGGCCGAGCTGATTCGCCAGCGTCTGCGCAAGAAATACTCGTCGCTTTGATAGAAAGGTAGCGATCCGTGAAAAAGGATTCCCTCAAAAGCTGGTTCAAGAGCGGCGCCCCCGGCGTCTGGATGAGCGGTGGCGCGGTCGCCATCGCGGTGATCATGACCATCGGTCTGCTCGCCGTGATCGCCGTGCGCGGCCTCGGCCACTTCTGGCCGGCCGACCTGCTGCAAGCCAGCTACAACGTGCCTGGCCAGGCCAATCACATCGTCGTGGGCGAAGTGGTACAGAAGGAAGAAGTACCTCGTGCCCGTCTCAAGGGCGCCGGCCTGCCGGTGCCTGACGAAGGCCCGGAGTTCATGACCCGCGAGCTGATCAAGGTCGGTAACCGCGACCTCAACGGCAGCGACTTCACCTGGGTGGTCGGCGAATGGCTGACCGACCAGCAAAAGCCGGTCGAGCTGATCGCCCTGGAGCGCCGCGAGTGGGGCAACTTCTACGGTTACCTGGTCAGCGTCAAGGAAAACGGCAAGGTTGTCGCCGAAGGCCAGGCGGCCTGGAACGAACTGCAAAACCGCCTCAAGCGTGCCGACAAACTGGCCGGCGAACTGCAGAAGCTTGAGAAGAAAGACATCGGTGCGATCAACTACGGCCTTGAGCGCCTGCGCCTGCAGACCCGCAAGCTGGAACTGGATGGCAAGCTGGATGCCGCTGCCCAGGCCGATATCGAAGCCGAGCGCGCCGAGCTGAACAACCGTTACAAGGCCATCGAAGAGCGCCTGGGCGGCCTGCACCAGGACTTCGGCCGCGACAGCCTGGTAGCCAAGGACGGTAATGGTCGTGAGGTGGAAATCAACCTGAGCAAGGTGGTGCACGCCTACCAGCCGAACGGCATGGGCGTGTTCACCAAGCTGGGCGTGTACTTTGCCAAGGTCTGGGAATTCCTCAGCGACGACCCGCGTGAAGCCAACACCGAAGGCGGGATCTTCCCGGCGATCTTCGGTACCGTGATGATGACCCTGATCATGGCGGTGATCGTCACCCCGTTCGGCGTGCTGGCGGCGGTGTACCTGCGTGAGTATGCGCGTCAGGGCCCGGTGACCCGCCTGATTCGTATTGCGGTGAACAACCTGGCGGGTGTTCCGGCGATCGTTTACGGCGTGTTCGGCCTGGGCTTCTTCGTCTATGTGCTGGGTGGCTCGCTCGACCGCCTGTTCTTCCCTGAAGCGCTGCCCGCGCCGACCCTGGGTACCCCGGGCCTGCTCTGGGCTTCGCTGACCCTGGCGCTGCTGGCGGTGCCGGTGGTGATCGTGGCCACCGAAGAAGGTCTGGCGCGGATTCCGCGCACGGTCCGCGAAGGATCGCTGGCGCTCGGTGCGACCAAGGCCGAGACCCTGTGGAAGATCGTCTTGCCGATGGCCAGCCCGGCGATGATGACCGGCATGATCCTCGCCGTGGCCCGCGCCGCAGGTGAAGTCGCGCCGCTGATGCTGGTGGGTGTGGTCAAGCTGGCGCCTTCGCTGCCGGTGGACGGCAACTACCCGTATCTGCACCTGGACCAGAAGATCATGCACCTGGGCTTCCACATCTATGACGTCGGCTTCCAGAGCCCGAACGTCGAGGCCGCGCGGCCGCTGGTGTACGCCACCGCGTTGCTGCTGGTGCTGGTAATCGCCACCCTGAACCTCTCGGCGGTATGGATTCGTAACCACCTGCGCGAGAAGTACAAGGCGCTGGACAGCTGACTGAAAGCTATTAGCCATAAGCGGCAAGCTACAAGCCGCTTTTGCTCAAACTTGCAGCTTGCAGCGAGAAGCTAGCAGCTACAAACGGAGTGAAATCATGCAACATGAAACCCATTCTCACGGTATAGACATGTCGGCCCTGGGTCGCGACAAACAGAGCCTGCGCCTGGCTGAAGAAACCGTAGCCATCGAAGTGCCTGGCCTGAGCCTGTACTACGGCGACAAGCAAGCCCTGTTCGATGTCAGCATGAACATCCCCAAGCAGCGCGTGACCGCCTTCATCGGCCCGTCCGGCTGCGGCAAGTCGACCTTGCTGCGTACCTTCAACCGCATGAACGACCTGGTTGACGGCTGCCGCGTGGAAGGCGCGATCAACCTCTACGGCAACAACATCTACCGCAAGGGCGAAGACGTTGCCGAGCTGCGCCGCCGGGTCGGCATGGTGTTCCAGAAGCCCAACCCGTTCCCCAAGACCATCTACGAGAACGTGGTCTACGGCCTGCGCATCCAGGGCATCAACAAGAAGCGTGTGCTCGACGAAGCCGTGGAGTGGGCGCTCAAGGGCGCGGCGCTGTGGGAAGAGGTCAAGGACCGCCTGCACGAGTCGGCGCTGGGTCTGTCCGGTGGTCAGCAGCAACGTCTGGTGATTGCCCGCACCATCGCCGTGGAGCCGGAAGTACTGCTGCTCGACGAACCCTGCTCGGCACTCGACCCGATCTCGACGCTGAAGGTCGAAGAGCTGATCTACGAGCTCAAGTCCAAGTACACCATCGTCATCGTTACCCATAACATGCAGCAAGCGGCGCGGGTCTCGGACTACACCGCATTCATGTACATGGGCAAGCTGGTGGAGTTCGGTGATACCGACACGCTGTTCACCAACCCGGCGAAGAAGCAGACCGAAGACTACATCACTGGCCGTTACGGCTAACGGCAGTTGCAAGCTTCAAGCCGCAAGCTGCAAGAAAGTGGCGAGCGTGAAGCCCGGGAACGACACGAACAAACTTGAAGCTTGAAGCTTGCTACTTGAAGCTTTTTCGCGGAGCGAAAGCATGATCGATAAAGACAGCCTTACCCACCATATCTCCCAGCAGTTCAACGCCGAACTCGAAGAGGTTCGCAGCCACCTCCTGGCGATGGGCGGCCTGGTCGAGAAGCAGGTCAACGACGCGGTTACCGCGCTGATCGAGGCTGACTCGGGCCTGGCCCAGCAGGTGCGCGAAGTCGACGAGCAGATCAACCAGATGGAGCGCAACATCGACGAAGAGTGCGTGCGCATTCTGGCCCGTCGTCAGCCGGCGGCGTCCGACCTGCGCCTGATCATCAGCATTTCCAAGTCGGTGATCGACCTGGAGCGCATCGGCGACGAGTCGACCAAGATCGCCCGCCGCGCCATCCAGTTGTGCGAAGAAGGCGAGTCGCCCCGCGGTTACGTCGAAGTGCGCCATATCGGCGACCAGGTGCGCAACATGGTCCGCGATGCCCTCGATGCCTTTGCCCGTTTCGACGCCGACCTGGCGCTGTCGGTGGCCCAGTACGACAAGACCATCGACCGCGAGTACAAGACCGCCCTGCGCGAGCTGGTCACCTACATGATGGAAGATCCACGCTCGATCTCGCGTGTTCTCAGCGTAATTTGGGCCCTACGCTCGCTGGAGCGTATCGGCGACCACGCGCGCAACATCTCCGAGCTGGTGATCTACCTGGTGCGCGGCACCGA
Organism: Pseudomonas wadenswilerensis; assembly: GCF_900497695.1. GTDB lineage: Bacteria > Pseudomonadota > Gammaproteobacteria > Pseudomonadales > Pseudomonadaceae > Aquipseudomonas > Aquipseudomonas wadenswilerensis. The sequence goes on from NZ_UIDD01000001.1 coordinate 205,803, forward strand.
CGTCCGTCACCTGGGCCTCAAGCGCATGCAGGAAGAGGTTCAGCGCAGCGGCGAAAAGGCTAATGTTCCGGGCAAATCTGACGATAACTAAGACTGCCCGAGAATGAACGCCCGGCCTTGGCCGGGCGTTTTCGTTTGCGGGTGAGGCAGCCGCGAACGAAACAACGAGTCCCGGCGTGACCCAATGTTTGGCAAATGGCCATCAGTCAGCGTTATGCTAGTCGGGATTCAATAGGAGTGGCGATGAGTAAAGTCAGTGTGTTGGTTGTGGATGATGCGCCGTTCATTCGCGATCTGGTCAAGAAGTGCCTGCGTAACTACTTCCCCGGTGTTGTGATCGAAGACGCGGTCAACGGTCGCAAGGCCCAGACCTTGTTGAGCCGTGAGACCTTCGATCTGGTCCTGTGCGACTGGGAAATGCCGGAAATGTCCGGCCTTGAGCTGCTGACCTGGTGTCGCCAGCAGGAGTCGATGAAGACCCTGCCGTTCATCATGGTGACCAGCCGTGGCGACAAGGAGAACGTGGTTCAGGCGATCCAGGCCGGGGTCTCGGACTTTGTCGGCAAGCCATTCACCAACGAGCAGCTGCTGACCAAGGTGAAAAAAGCCCTGACCAAGGTCGGCAAGCTCGACACTTTGCTGGCCAGTGCACCGACCCGCGCTACTTCGGCGTTTGCCAACGACTCGCTGAGTGCCCTGACCGGCGGCCGTGCCGAAACGGTCAAGCCGGCAGCGCCAGCAGCCCCGGTAGCGGCGGCCAAGCCACTGGTGAGCGCTCCCAAGCCTGCAACTGCCGCACCGGCAGGTCGTGGCCAGGGCCAACTGCGTTTGCCAAGCGGCGTTCAGCCGTGCGTGATCAAGGCCCTGAGCCTCAAGGAGGCGCTGTTGGTGGTGCGCCGTGGCGAAACTCTGCCACAGGTACTGGAGGGCGCGGTGCTTGACCTGGAGCAGGGCGAGAACGCCGAGATCGCCCGTCTCAATGGCTACCTGCATGCGATTGCCGCGCTGGAGCCCAAGCCGGACAGCGACTGGCTGCAACTGACCTTCAAGTTCGTTGACCAGGATGCGCAGAAGCTCGACTACCTGTCGCGTCTGATTGCCCGCGGATCGGCGCAGAAGCACTTCGTGCCGGGGGCCTGACGGCCCCATCCCTGGCAAGCCAGCTCCCACAGGGTCTGTGACTATCGTTTCTGTGGGAGTCGGCCTTGCCGGCGATCAAAGCACCGCTCGTCTCCTGGCACACCCCTGAAACACTCTCGCCGCATCCCCGCCAAAATCTGCTGCTAGGCTTCGACAGACCATCAACTGTCAAAAAGCCACTACTCATGCCTGCACGCACGCTGCTGTTCTGCGCCTTGCTCACGGCTTGCGGCCCTGTGCTCGGCATAACCCTCTACAAAAGTACCGACGCCTATGGCGTGGTGTCTTATTCCGATCGCCCGATTCCCGGCAGCCGGGCGTTTGTCTTTGGCGACAGGATGGTCGAACAGCTGGACACCCAGGTGCAGTTGCAGGTCAACCGGTTTGCCGGTGGTGTGCGCTTCAGTGCGCGCAACGACACTTACGCGCCAGTCGAGGTGGAGCTGCGTCTGCAGCGCATGGGCAATGTGCAGGGTGGGGCGTCACGGCTGGTACGGGGGGTAATACCGGCACGCACGACGATGCCGTTGACCCTGCTAAGTGCACGGCAGCCCGGCAGACCGGTGAGCTATAAGGAGAAATTCTCTTACGCCCTGGGCAACCCGGGCCAGCGCCAACTGGCCTTCCGCTACCCCTTGCCCTGGCGCGGCGGGCCTTTTCGCCTGAGCCAAGGGCCAAACGGCCGCTACAGCCATTTCGGGCCCAAGGGCCGCTATGCCATGGACATCGCCATGCCTGAAGGCACGCCGATCATCGCCGCAAGGGCGGGGGTAGTGATCAAGACTGAAAACAGCCAAAGCGGCCGTGGCAGCCATCCTTCGGGCAATTTCGTGCGGGTCCTCCACGAAGACGGCACCATGGGCGTGTACCTGCACCTGATGCGCGGCTCGGTGGTGGTCAGGGAAGGGCAGCGAGTGGTGTACGGCACGCCGCTGGCCAAATCCGGCAATACCGGCAACAGCAGTGGCCCGCACCTGCACTTTGTGGTGCAGCGCAACGTCGGGCTGGCGCTGGAGTCGATACCCTACCAGTTCAACCAGCCCGTCGGCGGGTTGCCGAACTTTACCGCCGGCAACCCCTGAGGCGGTTCAATCGAGCTTGAGCACCTTGGCCAGGACGATCTTCGGCCCTTTCATCTTCTTGATGATGATGCGCAGGCCTTCGACTTCCAGCAGCTCTTCCTCTTCCGGCACCCGCTTGAGGGTCTCGTAGACCAGGCCGGCGAGGGTTTCCGCTTCGATATGGTCAAGGTCGACACCAAGCAGGCGCTCGACCTTGAACAGCGGTGTATCACCGCGCACCAGCAGCTTGCCCGGCTGATAGGCGAGGATGCCGCGTTCGGCCTTGCGGTGTTCGTCCTGGATATCGCCAACCAGCACTTCCAGCACGTCCTCCATGGTCAGGTAGCCGATCACCTTGCCGTCGGCTTCCTCGACCAGGGCAAAGTGTGCGCCGCCTTTGCGGAACTGCTCCAGCAAGTGAGCCAGCGGCATATGCCGCGACACACGTTCCAGCGGGCGGGTCAGTTCCGCCAGGTTGAACGACTCGGGAATATGGTCGAGGTCGGCCAGCTCCAGCAGCAGATCCTTGATGTGCAGCAGGCCGATGAATTCGCCGCGCTCGGCATCGAGTACCGGGTAGCGGCTGAACTTGTGCCGGCGGAACATCGCGAGGATTTCCTTGAGCGGTGCATTGGCGTCGAGACAGACCATGTCTTCACGGGAGTTGGCCCAGTCGACTACCTCCAGCTCGCCCATTTCCACTGCCGAAGCCAGTACGCGCATACCCTGGTCGCTAGGGTCCTGGCCACGGCTGGAGTGCAGGATCAGCTTGAGCTCTTCGCGGCTGTAATGGTGTTCGTGGTGCGGCCCGGGCTCGCCCTGGCCAGCGATACGCAGGATGGCGTTGGCGCTGGCGTTGAGCAGGTAGATGGCCGGGTACATGAGCCAGTAGAACAGGTAGAGCGGCACCGCCGTCCACAGCGACAGCAGCTCGGGCTTGCGGATCGCCCAGGACTTGGGCGCCAGCTCACCGACGACGATGTGCAGGTAGGAGATGACGAAGAAGGCGCTGAAGAACGAGATGCCCTTGATCACTTCCGGCGACTCGACACCGACTGCGCCCAGCAGCGGTTCGAGCAGGTGTGCGAAGGCTGGCTCACCCACCCAGCCCAGGCCCAGCGAGGCAAGGGTGATACCCAGTTGGCAGGCGGACAGGTAGGCGTCCAGTTGGCTGTGGACGGTACGCAGGATCTGCCCGCGCCAGCCATGCTGCTCGGCAATCGACTCGACCCGGGTCGAGCGCAATTTGACCATGGCGAACTCGGCGGCAACGAAAAAGCCGTTGAGCAGCACCAGCAGCAGAGCAAAAAGAATCATGCCGAAATCGGCGAACAGTGCAGCGAGGTTGAAACCAGGGGAAGGGTCCATGATGGAGTTTTACGGGGTCCGTCTTCTAAGAATGGGAGTACAGCAATGCCAGCATGTGCTGGCGCGAGTCAGCCAATGTAGCGGCTGACTGTGCAAATTTAAAGGGCGGCGGCTCAGGAGGCCTGGCGCGCCGCGATCTGGGCAGGGGAGAAATGGCAGGTAAAGGTGCTGCCGTGGCCGGGTACGCTGCTGATTTCCAGGCGCGCGCGATGGCGCAACAGGACGTGCTTGACGATCGCCAGGCCCAGGCCGGTGCCGCCGGTGTTGGAGGCGCGGCTGGAGTCGACCCGATAGAAGCGCTCAGTCAGGCGTGGCAGGTGCTTGGGGTCGATGCCGATGCCTGAATCCTGCACGCTCAGGTGCGCGCCTTGCTCGTCGGCCCACCAGCGGATGCGGATCTGGCCTTCATCCTGGGTGTATTTGACCGCGTTGAACACCAGGTTGGAGAAGGCGCTGCGCAGCTCTGCCTCGCTGCCCTTGAGGCGGATGCCTGGCTGGGCTTCAAGGCTGATGCGCTGGTTACGTTGCCCGGATAGCGCCTGGGCGTCGCCCTTGATCGACTGCAGCAGGGTTTCGACGGCTACTGGCTGGTTGTCCGAGGGGTAGTCGGTGGCCTCCAGCTTGGCCAGCAACAGCAGGTCATTGAGCAGGGTCTGCATGCGCCCGCCTTGCTGCTGCATCTGCTGCAGGGCGCGAACCCAGCGTGGATTCACCTCCTCAACGTTGTCGAGCAAGGTTTCCAGGTAGCCGGCAATCACCGTCAGCGGCGTACGCAGCTCGTGGGAGACGTTGGCAACGAAGTCCTTGCGCATCTGTTCCAGCTGGTGGATGCGGGTGACATCGCGCACCAGCATCAGGTGTTCGTTGTTGCCGTAGCGGGTGATGTGCAACTGCACGCGCATGCGGTCGTTGATCGGTGAAGGGATTTCCAGCGGCTCTTGATAGTTTTCCTGCTCGAAATACTCCTTGAAGCGCGGATGGCGGACCAGGTTGGTCACCGGCTGGCCGCTGTCCTGCGGGGTTTTCAGGCCCAGCAGAGTTTCTGCGGCGCGGTTCCACCACTCCAGGTTGCCATCGCTGTCGAGCATGATCACCGCGTCCTTGAGTGCAGCGGTGGACTCCTGCACCCGGTCGATCACCGCCTGCAGGCGCCCGCGCACGCGCTGATCGCGGCGTTGCAGGTGATAGATGCTGTCGAACACCTCGCCCCACAGGCCATAACCATCGGGCGGTGCTTCATCGGGTTTGTGCAGGCGCAACCATTCATGCAGGCGCAGCAGTTGCTTGAGGGTCCAGCCCAGGTAGATGGCCAGGCCCAGGGCCAGGCTCCAGCCATAGTAGCCGCTGATCAGGCCCGCCAGCAGGCAGACGGTGATCAGCAACAGCATGTGGCGAATCAGGGTGCCATGCCAGTTCTGGTTCAATTGGGATCCTTAGCGGATCAGCTGCACGTTGCAAGCTACAAGCTGCAAGGTTGAAGCGGATCTGCGTTTGCTTTTGCTCTTTCTTGCAGCTTGAGGCTGGCAGCTTGCAGCGTTCTCAACTTTTGGTCGAGAACCGGTAACCCGTGCCGCGGACGGTTTGTACCAGATTTTCGTAGGCATCACCCAGCGCCTTGCGCAGGCGGCGGATGTGCACGTCGACGGTGCGCTCCTCGACATAGACATTGCCCCCCCAGACCTGGTCGAGCAGCTGGCCGCGGGTGTAGGCGCGCTCCTGGTGGGTCATGAAGAACTGCAGCAGGCGGTACTCGGTCGGGCCCATTTCGGCGGGCTTGCCGTCGATGGTCACCCGGTGGCTGATCGGGTCGAGCAGCAGGCCACCGACTTCGATCGGTGCTTCGCCATCGCTCGGGCCTGCACGGCGCAGTACGGCCTTGAGCCGGGCTACCAGCTCGCGCGGCGAGAATGGCTTGGTGATGTAGTCGTCGGCGCCGACTTCCAGGCCCTGGATCTTGTTGTCTTCCTCACCCTTGGCGGTGAGCATGATGATCGGGATGTCGCCGGTCAGCTCGTCACGCTTGAGGCGTCGGGCCAGCTCGATGCCCGAGGTGCCCGGGAGCATCCAGTCGAGCAGGATCAGGTCCGGCTTGCGGTCGACGATAATGGCGTGGGCCTGCTGGGAGTTCTCGGCTTCCAGGCAGTCATAGCCGGCCATTTCCAATGCAACGGCGATCATCTCGCGAATTGGCGCTTCGTCGTCAACGATCAGAATGTTTCTGCCAACCATGCTCAAACCTCTTCCATTAAAGGTGTCTTGGCCCGCATTAGATAACGGAATTATTGCAGTCGTGTGACAGCTCGTGGGCCATTGCAGCAACATTCTGTTACTGGGCTAGGCTTAAACTCCCTCTCCCGATTATTACGGTGAATCCAATGACACGACATACGCTGAACTGGATGACGCTTTTCGCTGCAGTGGCACTGGCGTTGCCAGGGATAGCGTCGGCCCATCATGCCATGATGAAGGACGGCATGATGGTCGACCATGCTGGCATGACGCTCTACACCTTTGACAAGGATTCGGGCGGCAAGTCCATGTGCAACGATGAGTGTGCCAAGAATTGGCCGCCGCTGATGGTCAAAGCTGGCGACATGGCGGAAGAGGGCTGGACTCAAATCAAGCGCGATGACGGTTCAATGCAGTGGGCCTACAAAGGCAAGCCGGTGTACACCTTCATCAAGGACAAGAAAGCCGGTGACATGACCGGTGATGGCATGAAAGATGTCTGGCACGTGATCAAGTAACAGTGCCTTCAATCGCGGGGCAAGCCCGCTCCTACATGTAGGAGCGGGCTTGCCCGCAAAAAAATCAGAAACTGTAATCCAGCACGATGCCGATAAAGATCAGCAGCCCCGCCCAGTGATTGTGCAGAAAGGCCTTGAAGCACGACTCGCGGTCCAGCTTGCGCGTCGACCAGAACTCCCAGGCAAAGCACACTAATGCCGCCAACAGCCCCAGGTGGAACCAGCCGCCCAGCTCGAAGCGGTTGCCGGCCAGCAGCAGGCAGCCCAGCGACAGCACCTGCAAGGTCAGAATGATCACCCGATCGGCTTCGCCAAACAGAATGGCAGTGGATTTGACCCCGATCTTCAGGTCGTCATCACGGTCGACCATGGCGTAGTAGGTGTCGTAACCCACGGTCCACAGCAGGTTGGCGATGTACAGCAGCCAGGCAATGGCCGGCAGCTCGCCGGTGGCCGCGGTGAAGGCCATGGGGATGCCCCAGGAATAGGCCGCGCCCAGTACTACCTGTGGGTAGTAGGTGTAGCGCTTCATGAACGGGTAACAGGCCGCCAGCGCCACCGCGCCGAACGACAGCCACACCGTGGTGGCGTTGGTGCATAACACCAGCAGAAAACTCACTCCGACCAGCACGGCAAACAGGGTCAGCGCTTCGCGGGCGTTGATCCGGCCAGCGGCCAGAGGGCGATCGGCGGTGCGTTTGACGTGGCCATCGACCTTGCGGTCGGCAAAGTCGTTGATCGCGCAACCGGCGGCGCGCATCAGTACCACGCCAAGGGTGAAGATCAGCACGTTGGCCACGGTCGGTGTGCCCTTGGCCGCAATCCAGACTGCCGAGAGGGTTGGCCACAGCAGCAGATAGATGCCGATCGGGCGGTCCATCCGGCTCAGCTGAATGAAGTCCCAGGCCCGTGGGTGCAGGCGATTGAACGACTTGAGCAACTGCAGGTACATCAGTGGTTCTCCGAAGGGGTGTCGGCAGCAATCCACAGCGTAGGCAAGAACACCTCGGCCACCAGCACGCTCAAGGGGCCGCGGTCAAAGCGTGAGCGGCGCCCCCACAAGCTTTCATGGCGTTGTTCCGCCGGCAGCCAGGCCTGTGGATAGTTGCAGACCTCAATGGGCCTGCGGACAAAACCCTTTTCGCAAAACAACAGCTCACCCAGTGAGCGGCTGCCCAGTGCTTCCAGGTCCAGGCCGCCACTTTCCAGCGAACTGCGCGCGGCCACGCTGCGGGCGAACACCCAGGGCTGGCCATGGCCGCGCAGGTACACCTCGCGCACCCAGCCTTCGCTGCCCTGGGGCAGGTCAAGGGCCAGGCATTCGTCGTCGCGCAGGCGTTGCCAGCCTTCGCAAAGGGGTGTCACGGAAAAGTGATCGGCGGATAATTGGATCAGGCGGCGGGTCAGGGAGCCCTGGTCGAACAACCAGTCAAGGGTCGCGGGCGAGGTGTTGTCTGCCACGTCAGGGTGCTGCAGCCAGAATGCAGCGGGCGCTTGCAATGTTTCGTACGGCACGTCGGTATCGAATAACAGGCCAGAGAGACGCCGAGCTTAGCATGATTGCCCGATCCGGCTTGCATGCTGGCACCTCGCTCCAGTACAAAGCCCCTCTTTGATGGCCGCCATTGTAATGTTCACGAGAGCGGCCACTCCAAAGCCTGAGTCTTTCGAGGAAGTGCGTAATGAAAAAGTGGCAATGTATCGTCTGTGGCCTGATCTACAACGAAGCCGACGGTTGGCCGGATGACGGTATCGCTCCAGGCACCAAGTGGGAAGATGTACCCGAAGACTGGCTGTGCCCGGACTGCGGTGTCGGCAAGATGGACTTCGAAATGATCGAAATCAACTGATCTCACTCAATCAGATTCAAGGAAAGCAGCGCATGACGGCTCCAGTGGTGATTGTCGGTACGGGTCTGGCGGGTTACAACCTGGCTCGCGAATTTCGCAAGCTCGACGGTGAAACACCGTTGCTGCTGGTCACCGCCGACGACGGCCGTTCCTACTCCAAGCCGATGCTCTCCACCGGTTTTGCCAAAAACAAGGACGCCGACGGCCTGAGCATGGCCGAGCCCGGCGCCATGGCCGAGCAGCTCAAGGCCGAAGTGCGCACCCACACCCGCATCAGCGGCATCGATCCGGGCCACAAGCGCCTGTGGATCGGCGAAGAGCAGGTGCCCTATCGCGACCTGATCCTGGCCTGGGGTGCCGAGACCGTGCGGGTGCCCGTCGAAGGCGATGCTGCCGAGCTGATTTTCCCGATCAACGACCTCGAAGACTACGCCCGTTTCCGTGCCGCGGCAGCCGGCAAGCAACGGGTGCTGATCCTCGGTGCCGGCTTGATCGGCTGTGAATTTGCCAATGACATGAGCCTGGGCGGCTATCAGGTCGAGCTGGTGGCGCCGTGCGAGCAGGTCATGCCGACCTTGCTGCACCCGGCGGCCGCTGCCGCCGTACAGGTTGGCCTGGAGGGGCTGGGCGTGCGTTTCCACCTGGGGCCGGTGCTGACCCGCCTGCAGCGGCTGGAGCAGGGCCTGGAGGCGCACTTGTCAGACGGCAGCGTGATCGCTTGCGACCTGGTGGTTTCAGCCGTTGGCCTGCGGCCACGCATCGATCTGGCTTCGGCAGCGGGGCTGCAGGTCAACCGCGGCGTGGTGGTCGACCGTCAACTGCGCACCTCTCACGACAATATCTTTGCCCTGGGCGACTGCGCCGAAGTCGATGGCCTCAACCTGCTGTACGTAATGCCCTTGATGAGCTGCGCCCGGGCATTGGCGCAAACCCTGGCCGGTAACCCGACAGCGGTTGCCTATGGGCCGATGCCGGTCACGGTGAAAACCCCGGCCTGCCCGCTGGTGGTTTCGCCCCCGCCCCATGGCCGCGAAGGCCAGTGGAGCGTTGAGGGGCTGGGTACGGACCTCAAGGTGCTCTGTCACGATGCGGACGGCCAGTTGCTGGGCTATGCCCTGACCGGCACTGCGGTCATGGAGAAGCTGGCTCTAAATCGGCATCTTCCGGCGCTAACGGCGTAAATAACCGGCGTTCTGTCGGATTTCCCCTGCCTTTGCCCCAACAATGGCCGCCCAGAGACTGGCGCGGCCCCTGAGGGCATGCCATTCTCACTCCCGTCTGCCGCAGTTTAGAGCCTGCGGTGCCTTGGGCGCTGTTCTTGAAGAGCAGCACGGCATAACAACAAAAAAACCGTCAAAGAGGCTTCACTATGCGTAAACCAGAACTCGCCGCCGCCATTGCGGAAAAGGCCGATCTCACCAAAGAGCAAGCTAACCGCGTGCTCAACGCCGTGCTCGAAGAAATCACTGGCGCCCTGCATCGCAAGGACAGCGTGACGCTGGTCGGCTTCGGTACCTTCCTGCAGCGCCACCGCGGTGCCCGCACTGGTAAAAACCCGCAAACCGGCGAACCGGTCAAGATCAAGGCCAGCAACACCGTTGCTTTCAAACCCGGCAAATCCCTGAAGGACAGCGTCAATCCGTGATGCCTCGCACAGATCGATTGCAGTAAAAAACGGGCACCGCACAAGGTGCCCGTTTTTTATTGCCGCCGCCCTGGCATCTGGCTAGCATACGCGGCCCCCGTCGCAAGGACGGGAAAGTGTCCAGGGAGGGCCGTGATGAAGATCGAAGGATTCGCAGTAACCGCTAGCGCAGGGCAACGCCATGTATGACGGTCTGACCTTGCCCAACTACCTGGCGAGTGTCGCCGACAGCAACCTGTTCGGCAGCCTGGCCTTTGTCTGCCTGATATTGATACTCACCGGCCTGCACCGGCGCTGGCGCGACCAGCTCTGGCATCGCCTGCTGACGTTCATTTGCCTGACCACCGTGGTGGTCATGGAACTGGTGGGCTCCTACTACGCGAACCTGCCACCGGCATGAGCAAAGGCAGATGGTTCGCTCTGGCGTTGCTGGTGCTCCTGCTGCTGCCAGGCGTGACCACGCAGTTGTACTGGAACGCGCTGCTGCTATGGATGGAACCTGACAACTTCATCCCCGCCGAGTCCTCAATGCTGACCTTCGAGCCCTACCAGATTTCCCAGGGCTCCTCGTCGTACTGGCTGTACGGCCAGGACAAGCACAACTACTACCACTTCACCTACGACGCCGCGCACCCCTATCGCTATATCCCCCGCGACAACAACTGCCCGGGCTTCGACAGGAACGATGTGCGCAGCTGGTGCCAGGTCTTGCAAGGAAACACCCGATGATCAAGCGTTGGCTGATCGCCCTGGCCACGCACGCGCTGGCTTGCTACCTGTTCCTGGTGCTCAACGACATCGGGGTTGATTACTACAAGCAGGTCTACGGCGGCTTCACCGCCCGCGGCGTGGCGTCTGGCGCCATTTTCTGGCTGGTCTTCGATGTGATGGTGATCTTCAGCCTGGTGATCGTTTTTGTGCCGAGGCTCAAGCACAAACTCATGATCAATGGTGCGCTGGTGGCGTTGATCATCTACTGGCTGATGCCGGATCACCCGGTGCGCACGATGTTCTTCAGCCCCCTGGCCGGTGGCCTGACTTTCCTGGCGATAATGATTGCCCACTGGTTGGGCCGGCTGAATGTATTCAAAAAGGGACAGTCTTGAAACGTAGGCACTATTTTGCCCTGGCGATGGTTGGGGCATTGGTACTTTGGGTGGGACACAACATCCAGGTACTGATCGACCGGCCAGGCGAAGTCAGGGTGGTCAGCGAATCGGGCCGTTATCTCATGGAAAACGTGCCGGTTGGTGGCTGGCTGGTGCCTTTCGATGACCTGGCCTACCTGCGTTTCATTGACCGCAGCAATCAAAAGCAGGTTTACCGCACGCCGCTGTTCTCGCAGATCTCCTTGGACATGCGCGACTACGAAGACGACGGCAGCGTCGGCATCGTCTGGATCAGCTTGTTCAAGGCCGATGGGCATATCGAGATCGCCATGCCCAACTGGGAACCCCATTGGCTCAACTACTTCATCAGCAATACGCCCTATGACGTGGCCGACGAGCAGGCCGATTGCCGCAAGCCGGAAAACGCCCTGCGCTTCATCTGGGATGTGCTGAGTTACTGGCTGGGCTTCAGTGACTACTGGTGTACCCCCACTCAACAACTGATCGACAGAGGCAAACCATGAAGGGCTGTGCGACGAACTTGCGGCAGTGGCTCTGCTCGTTTCTGCTGCTGGCCGGCGCGACAACCTGTGTTGCCGCCCCGGTGGACATGCCGGATTGCTCCGACAATGACTTCGGCGCCTTCTTCACCGCGTTTGCCCAGAGCGAGGCGCTGCAGCAGTCGCTGGTAGCCGACCCGCTGATCGAGCAACGGATCTACCCCGGGCGCAAGCAACCGCGTGTGTCGATTCGCAAGCTGACCCCCGAACAGCGCCCGTCCCTGGCGTTGCTGCAGCCGGCCAAGCGTGCCGAGCTGGGCCTGGTGGTCGAGCAGGAGGGCATACGGCAAGTGGTGTTGCACGACACCAAGGGCGAACTGCTCAAGGTCTACACCTTTTCCCGTGGCCAGTGCTGGGTGTTGCAGCGGATCGACGACTGGTCCCTGGAAGGCTTCTTCACCGGGCGCAAGGAGAAGGTCGCCGGCGAGCTGGATGTCGAGCGTGCCAGGCTCTATGAGGACCTGGGCAGGGCAGGGCTCTACGACAACCCTGGGCAACTGATGAACGCCGCCCTCAACAGCCTGCTCAGTGCCGCTGCCAAGGGCAACAACGAAGCGGCGGTGCAGGCGGTCATCCTGATTTTTTCGGGAGAGGCCGAACGGCTGCCGGACGCGACCATCGTGCAACTGCTGGAATCGGCCATGAGCACTGAACGCGACGCCGGCGCCATGCTGGCGCACTTTGTGTGCTACGGCGAAGAGTATGCCGAGAACTTGACCTGCCAAAACCCGGGCAAAGCACTGCAAGCCTTGCAGCAATCGGCGAAGCTGGAGTCACCGAGGGGGCTGGTGGACCTTGGTTACGCCTATGAGAAAGGCAAGCTTGGCCAGCAGGACAATGCCCGCGCCATGGCTTGCTATCAACAAGCCGCCCTTGAGGCGAGCGGTTACCGTGATAGCGCCGTGGACGGCATCAAGCGCCTGAGCGATCAAGGCGTGGTCGAGGATGTAGTGCAGAAATGCCTGTAACTCGCCCTTATCGCCTGGCAATCGCCCTGATTGTGCATGTGTTGGCCATTGTCACTTACCTGCTGCTGCACAACACCGGCATGACGATGTACAGGCAGATGGCCGGCGGGCTGATGTCGCGTGGGGTGGCGATCGGCATGGGCATGTATTTGATCTTCTACTTCGTGGTGCTGATGAACCTGGTGATCGCGCTGGTGCTGCGGCTCAAGTGGCGGTTGCTGCTGGCGGCCGCCATTCCTGCGACGATCCTCTTGTACCTGCTGCCGCAGCATCCGCTGCGCGCGCTGTTTTGCAGCGTGCTGGGGGTTTCCACGGCATTGGCGGCAATCGGCGCGAACCAGTTGATCTTGCACCTGCTGAGCAAGGTCCGGCGCCAGTGAATAACCCGGTTACAAGGCCAACGGCGGCTATCGTCGCGTAAAGCGCAGAGAACTATGGCGTTTTCGTAGCGAGACTATAAACTGCTTCGCCAGTCACTTTTTAGCCGAGGCGTGCACATGAAGTTTCGCTTTCTCCTTTGGGCCATGGGCCTGCTGATGGCCAAGGCCAGCCGCAACAACCCTGCCTTCCAGCAGCAACTGGCTGACAAGGATCTGGTGTTCCAGTTGCAGACCCTCGATGGCAAGGCCGCTCGCCATTTCATCGTCAAGGACATGCGCATCAGCAGCAAGTCCGGCACCCATGCCGCCCCGGCGTTCGCGATAGCGTTCAAGGACGCAGCGTTCGGCTTTGCCACCCTGCAGGCCAAGAACAAGCAGCTGGCCTTCATGCAGGGGATTCAGGACAAGAGCATCCAGATCAAGGGCAGCCCGGCGCTGGTGATCTGGTTCCAGGGCCTGATGAAGTACCTGAAGCCGAAAAAGAAGGCCTGACCGTCAGGGTCAGGCCCAGGCCTCAGTGCTGGCTGAACTGCGAGGCCAGCTCACGGAGCATGGCTTCGGCTTCCAGCACCTTGTTGACTACATCCTCGGCTTTTTCGCGGGTCAGGTTCAGACGCTCGAGCAGCTCGTCGGGGATGCTTTCCTGCGGGCCCGAGCCGATCCCGCGTGAGCGCAGCAAGCGTACTGCCAGGCATACCAGGTTGGGGAAGGCAGCGTGGTCGCCGGCGTAGGTCGGGTCGTGCTGGAAGCGCAGGGCGGTGGACAGTTCTTCCGGCATGTCCCAGTAGCGCATCAGCCAGGCGCCGATCTGCTCGCGGCTGATGCCCAGCAGGTGCTGTTCGACATAGCTGTGGCACAGGTGCGGATTGACCTCCAGGTGCCGGCAGATCAGCGAGAAATGCGGCGGGAACACATGTGCCAGCAACAGGTAGCCGAAGTTGTGCAGGAGCCCGGCCAGGTAGGTCAGGCCCGATTCCGGGCGCTCGGCCCGGGGCATGGCACGGGTCAGGCCTTCGATCACCGCAGCGGTGTAGATCGATTGCTGCCAGTAAGGCGTGGTCTGTTGCGGGTGGTCCTTGGGCAAGCTCAGGGTCTTGCCCAGCGCCAGGCCCAGGGCCAGGTTGATCACCAGGTCAAAGCCCAGCACGCGGACGATGGCGTCTTCCACCGAGCGGATCTTGCCCGGTGAGGCGTAGTAGGGCGATGCTGCCCAGCTGACCACTTGCGCGGCCAGCGCCGGGTCGGTTTCGACCACGCCGGTGATGTCATCGATGGTGGCGTTGGGGTCGACCCGCAGCTTGATGATCTTTTGCGCGGTTTCCGCCAGCGGCGGGATCTCGATGGTGCTTTCCAGGCGCTGCTGGATACGCCTGGCGGTGAACGCCTGGACGGCCTGGGAGATCTCGTCGCGGTCGTCATGGGGGCGGTCGAGGTTGGGGCGGATGCTGCTCAGCAGTTCGCCGAAGTTGCCGGCGCTGGCCTTGCTGAGCATTTTCTTGAAATCGTCGCGCTCGATCTCCAGCAACAGCCCGGCCTCCCCGGAGTGAATCAGCAGGCGCTCGGGGCGCAGCAGGCTTTCTTCATACAGGCATGGCGAGCTAGTCAGGGCCGGGATCCCGGGGAGGATCTTCAGGCCGTGCTTTTCCAGCATGTGGCGCAGGCGTTCCAGCGGCACGGCGGCGAGCTTGCGCCCGGTCAGTTCGGTCAGGCGATTGAGGTCGAGGAGCTGGTTCTGCGGGAACAGCACCATCAGCGCGCCGACTTCATCGTCCAGCAGTACGGCCTGCACCTTGGCGGCGGCCGGTAGCTGCGGGTGTTCGCTCACTTCGCGGTAGGCGATGCCGAGCTTGTCGAGCAGCAACCGGATAACAGACGGAGCGTGGGGGGTTGCGGTGTCCAAAGCAACTTCAGTCATGGTCTGTATCCAAAAATTTTTCAATCGCATGAGTATAACCAGCTTGAACCCTGGGCTGGCTGCAATCTGGGACGGGCGTCACACTTGGCCATATTGCTGGCCGTGGCGCAGCCAGCGCTCCAGCAACGGGCTGACGTGGGTCGGCCAGCGCGCCAGCAACGCTTGGGCGGCATCGCGCACGGCGGGTAGCAGGTCGGCGTCGCGCATCAGGTCGGCGACCTTGAATTGCAGCAGGCCGGTCTGGCGGGTACCGAGCATTTCGCCGGGGCCGCGCAGCGCCAGGTCCTTCTCGGCAATGATGAAGCCGTCGTTGGTTTCGCGCATGATCCCCAGGCGTTCGCGGCCGATCTGCGACAGCGGCGGGTGATACAGCAGCACGCAGTGGCTCACTGCGCTGCCACGGCCAACCCGGCCGCGCAGCTGGTGCAACTGGGCCAGGCCCAGGCGCTCGGGGTTCTCGATGATCATCAGGCTGGCGTTGGGCACGTCGACGCCGACCTCAATCACCGTGGTCGCCACCAGCAGTTGCAGGTTGCCCTGCTTGAACTCGGCCATCACCGCGGCTTTTTCCGCAGGCTTCATGCGCCCGTGGATCAGGCCGACACGCAACTCGCCCAGGGCGCTGCTGAGCTCCTCGAAAGTGGTTTCGGCGGCCTGGCAGGTCAGCTCCTCGGATTCTTCGATCAGGGTGCACACCCAGTAGGTCTGGCGTCCTTCGGCACAGGCTGCACGGACCCGCTCGACCACCTCGAAACGACGGCTGTCAGCCACCAGCACGGTATTGACCGGGGTGCGGCCTGGCGGCAGTTCGTCGAGGATGGAGGTATCCAGGTCGGCATAGGCGCTCATTGCCAGGGTGCGCGGGATCGGCGTCGCGGTCATGATCAGCTGGTGCGGGCAGAGCTGACCACCCACGCCTTTCTGGCGCAGGGCCAGGCGCTGCTGCACGCCGAAGCGGTGCTGTTCGTCGATGATCGCCAGCGCCAGGTTCTTGAACTTCACTTCTTCCTGGAACAAGGCATGGGTGCCGACCACCATCGGTGCACCGGCGGCGATCTGTTCCAGGGCGCTGGTGCGCGCCTTGCCCTTGAGCTTGCCGGCCAGCCAGGCAACTTCGATGCCCAGCGGCTCCAGCCAGCGCTTGAAGGTGATGAAGTGCTGCTCGGCGAGGATCTCGGTGGGCGCCATCAGTGCCACCTGGTAACCGGCTTCCAGCGCCTGCAGGGCGGCCAGGGCGGCGACCACGGTCTTGCCCGCGCCAACGTCACCCTGGACCAGGCGCAACATCGGCTCCGGCTGGCTGAGGTCGTAGGCAATCTCGTTACCGACCCGCTGCTGCGCACCGGTGGGTGCAAAGCCGAGGTTGGCCAGGTACTGCCGGGGCAGCCGGCTGGCCTTGGGCAGCACCGGCGCCCGCTGGGCGCGCAGGCTTTCGCGCAGGCGTTGCTGGGACAGCTGGTGGGTTAGCAGTTCTTCGAACGCCAGGCGGTGCTGGGCCCAATGGTGACCTTCGGCAAGCTCATCGACATCGGCATCGGCGGGTGGGTGATGCAGGTAGCGGATCGCATCGTCCAGCGGCGCCAGTTGGTAATCCCGGGCCAGCTCTTCCGGCAGCCAGTCCGGCAGGCTCCGCGGGCCGAGCATCGCCAGGCTCTGCTGACACAGCTGGCGCAGGCGTTGCTGGGTCAGGCCTTCGGTGGTCGGATAGATCGGTGTCAGGGTCTGTTCCACCGGCGCCGGCTCATCGCCGGTCAGCGCGCGGTATTCCGGGTGGTAGATCTCCAGGCCCGAAGCACCGGGGCGGGCTTCACCGTAGCAGCGCAGGTGGGTGCCACGCTTGAGGCCTTCCTTCTGCGCGTTGCTGAAGTGGTAAAAGCGCAGGCTCAGCACGCCGCTGCCATCGCCCAGGCGCACCAGCAGGCTGCGGCGCTTGCCCATGACCACGTCGGTGCCGCTGACCACGCCTTCGATGACCGCGTCCTGGCCCGGGCGCAGGGCGCCGATGGGCACCACGCGGGTGCGGTCCTGGTAGCGCAGCGGCAGATGGAACAGCACGTCCTGGAGGTTCTCCAGGCCGACCTTGGCGAGCTTCTCGGCCATGGCCTCGCCGACACCCTTGAGCGCGGTCACCGAGACCTGGGACAACTCCGGCATGGTGCTTTCCTACTGGCTCGCGGCGGGTTTGGCGACCGAGCACAGGCGGATCGAGTCAGCGAGGATCTCGATCGCCTTGGGCCGCGGGAAGCTGGCGCGCCAGGCGATGGCCACGGTACGAAACGGTGCCGGTGGGCTCAGGGGGCGCACTTCGATCACGCCGGGGGCATAATGATGGCTGTGCACCGCCGACAGCGGCAGGATCGACACACCGAGCCCCGACGCGACCATATGACGAATGGTTTCCAGCGAGCTGGACTCGACCGTGGTGTGCTTGGCGCCGTCGCTGCCCTTGGCCAGGGTCGGGCAGGCCTCGAGCACCTGGTCACGGAAGCAGTGGCCTTCACCGAGCAGCAGCAGGCTCTTGTCGTTGAGCAGGCCGGCGTCGATGGTTTCTTTCTGGGTCCATGGATGCTCGCTGGGCATCAGCACGTAGAAAGGTTCGTCGTACAGCGGCAGCGTCAGCACATCGGCCTCGTTGAACGGCAGGGCGATGATCACTGCGTCCAGCTCACCGTTGCGCAGCTTGTCGCGCAGTACATGGGTGAAGTTTTCTTCGATGTACAACGGCATCTGCGGGGCGACCCGGTGCAGTTGCGGGATGAGGTGCGGGAACAGGTAGGGGCCGACGGTGTAGATCGCGCCGACTTTCAGCGGGGCGGTCAGCTGGTTCTTGCCGGCCTGGGCCAGTTCGCGAATGCCCTGGGCCTGTTCGAGGACCTTTTGCGCCTGGGCCACGATGCCTTCGCCGACCGGGGTCAGGCGCACCGCGCTTTTGCTGCGCTCGAAGATCAGTACACCCAGCTCGTCCTCAAGCTTCTTCACGCCGACCGACAGGGTCGGCTGGCTGACGTGGCAGCGCTCGGCAGCGTGGCCGAAGTGCTGCTCTTGGGCGAGGGTGACGATGTAGCGCAATTCTGTGAGGGTCATAACGTGCGTCCATGAAGTTGCGGCCCCAGCATAGCGGCTGCAATCGATAGACGCACGTTATCAGACTTGCTCGTTTGTGACAGAAACAAAGCGTTAGCGCTTGTCCAGCGAGTAGACGAAAGGCGCGATCACTTCAATGCTGCCGTTGTTGAGCAATTCCTTTGGCGGCGGTGGAACCGGTTGCGCACGACGGATCATCTCCAGAGTCGCCCGATCCAGTGCCGCGCTGCCCGAACCACCGGCCAGGGCGTAGGAGAGGATCCTGCCCTCGCCATCGACCACGAAGCGCAGGCGGTTGATGCCTTCCATGCGCATGCGCCTGGCGTTTTCCGGGTACTTCTTGTACTTCGCCAGGTGACGCAGCAGGTCGCTCTGCCAGGTGGGCAGGGCGTTGCTGTTGGTGGCGATGCTCGGCGCCGGGGCAGCCGATTTCTGCGCCGGTGCGGTGCTTGGCGGTGTATCGACCGCTTCCTCGTCGGCCGGCTTCTCCTGCGGCGGCTCAGGCTTTTTCTCAGGCTTGGGCGGCTGCGGTTTGGCCTTCGGCTTGACCGGTTTGGCAATGGCGATCTTCGGTTTCGGCGCCTCGGCCAGTTTCGGCAGCGGCGGTTCTTCTACCGGCGCTGGCGGTTGTGGCGGGGTGACCACCTTGGGTGGAGGTGGCGGTGCCGGTTCGGGCATCGGTGCCATTTCGACCATCATCGCCGCAGGCGGCAACTCGATCGCCTGGGGCACCGACCAATTGAGCGTCAGCAACACGGCAACGGCATGGATACCCAGCACAATCGCCAGACTACTGCTGTAACGCGCCAGCTTATGCCGCGTCTTGATCATTTCTTGGCTGCCGTCTCGAGGCCGACCAGACCGACTTTCAGGTAACCGGCCGCGCGCAGCGTGTTCATGACTTCCATCAGATCGCCGTAATCCACGCCTTTGTCGGCCTGGAAGAAGATCGTGGTGTCCTTGTCGCCCTTGGTCTTGGCGTCGAGGATCGCACCGAGCTGGTCACGCTGGACCTGCTCGTCACCGACGTACAGGTTCTGGTCCGCCTTGACGCTGAGGAACACCGGTTTTTCGGGCCTCGGCGCAGGTTTTGCGGTCGAGGCTGGCAGGTCGACCTTGATGTCGACGGTCGCCAGCGGCGCTGCCACCATGAAGATGATCAGCAGGACCAACATGACGTCGATGAACGGCGTGACGTTGATTTCGTGGTTTTCGGCGAGGTCGTCGCCACCTTCGTTAAGATGCAGGCCCATGGTTTAGCCCACTTTGACCATGTGAGGTGGGGCAGCACGATCGCCTGGCTGGTGGTCCAGGTCGCGGCTGACCAGCAGCAGGACCTCGGCCGAGGCATCAGACACCTGAGCCTTGTAACCGGCGATGGAGCGGGCGAAGACGTTGTAGATGACGACTGCCGGAATTGCCGCTACCAGGCCCAGGGCGGTGGCCAGCAGTGCTTCGGCGATACCCGGGGCAACCACGGCGAGGTTGGTGGTCTGGGTTTTGGCGATGCCGATGAAGCTGTTCATGATGCCCCATACGGTACCGAACAGACCGACGAACGGGGCGGTGGAACCGATGGTTGCCAGTACGCCGGTGCCACTGCTCATGTTGCGGCCGCTGGCGGCTACCAGGCGCTCAAGGCGGAAGCTGACGCGTTCCTTGATACCTTCTTTCTCGCGGGTATTGGCCGACAGGCGCATTTCATCCAGGGCATCGTGGACCAGGATATGGGCCAGGGTGCCTTCTTTATTGGCGCTGTCGCTGGCTTCCTTGAGGGTGGTGGCACGCTTGAGTGCAGCAATCTCGCCACGCAGGCGGCGCTTGGCGCCCATCAGCTCGAAGCCTTTGGCGATCCAGATGGTCCAGGTGATGATCGAGGCGATGGCCAGGCCGATCATGACGATCTTGACCACGATGTCGGCGTTTTTGTACATGCCCCACGGCGACAGGTCGTGGGCCATGCCCAGGCTGGTATCTTCAACCAGTGCTTCAACGCTTTCGTCGGCCGGGTTGGCTGCCTGGCCGTCGATCGGTGCAGCGGCAGGTGCGGCAGCCGGATCGGTCGGTGCTGCAGCCTGTTCGGCGCCTGGTGCGGCCGGTGCTACGGCTGCAGCTGGAGTGACGGGGGCAGTGGTCGGCTCATCGGCCAGGGCGGCGGGTGCCATCACCAGGCTGAACATCAGCGCGGCAATGGCGCGCCATGCGCGCGACATGGTTGGCGAAGCGGAAGGTTGGATACGTGTCATGCTGGCCTGACCTGATGAAGAAGAAAGAGGTGCTTGTCCTTCCAGGCCTCGAGACAGGCCGAGAACAAAATTGGGTGGCCATTATTGCAAGTAATTCTTGTTAGCAGAAGTAATAAAGTTACTTTTTTTCCACTATAGCTAGCCGCCTATCGATTTATTTGGATAGGCTGGGCCTTTGATTTGCGGAGTTTCGGGATGTCTGCGCCCTCAGTTCTGATCGTCGGTTGTGGCGATGTCGGTGGCCGTCTGGCCAAGCAATTGCTGGCTTCTGGCTGGCCGGTGAGCGGCTTGCGCCGCAGTGTTGGCCAATTGCCAGTTGGGGTGACGGCTATCGCTGCCGACTTGAATGATCCGCGCTGTCCGCCCGAGTGGCCGGTTGACGCGCCGGATTACCTGGTCTACAGCGTCGCGGCGAGCCAGCATGACGAAGCCGGTTATCAGTCAGCTTATGTTGAGGGCTTGCGCCGCGTGCTGGGCTGGCTGGCCGAGCGCGGGCAGAAGCCGCGGCGGCTGTTGTTTGTATCGAGCAGCAGCGTGTATGCGCAGAAGGATGGTGAGTGGATTGACGAAACCGCTGCCGTGGAGCCCGAAGGCTATTCCGGCAGGGTAATGCTCGAAGCCGAGCAGCTGGCGCTGTCCAGTGGCATTCCAGGCACCATCGTGCGCCTCACGGGGATCTACGGCCCGGGCCGCGAATGGTTGCTGAGCCAGGTACGCCAGGGCTATCGGGTGACTGAAGAGCCGCCGCTGTACGGCAACCGTATCCACGCTGAAGACGCGGCCGGGTTGCTGGCCTTTTTGCTCAAGGCCGATCACCAGGGCAAGGTCCTGGAAGATTGTTACATCGGTGTCGATGACGCGCCGGCGCCGCTGTTCGATGTAGTCGCCTGGCTGCGCGAGTACATGGGCGTTACCCAGTGGTCGGAGCAGGAGCGGGTGCGGCGCACCGGCAGCAAGCGTTGCAGCAACGCCCGGGCCCGGGCACTGGGCTGGGCGCCACAGTACCCTAGCTACAAGGAAGGCTATGCGGCCATCCTTGCCGGTAGCAATTAACCCTTACTGACGCTCAAGCAGCCAGCGGCGAGTGCCAGGATGCAGATCCGGCATCTCGTCGGCCTGGGCCTGATTGACGGCCTGGAAGATTTCCAGCTGTTTGCCGTCACGCTTGAAGATCCACGGGTTGCCTTGCTGATTGCGCTCCAGCCACAGGCTGTCGTACTCGCCGCTCATGGCCGCGCAGTCGCCAGCCAGGCACAGGGCGTAGCGATCCAGGCCGGGCAGGCCGTCGAGGCTGCCATTGGCGCGAAAATGCGCAATCGTCCCCTGTCCGGGGCCTTCGATGATCTTCCAGTTGCCACCCAGGTAAGCCTTGTACAGCTCGGTTTCGAAGGTGGTGCCAGCTGGCGCATCAATCGGGGCCGGGGTTTCGGCGCGCTGGAAACTCTGCTGCGGATTGGCGTCACTGGCCGCTTGAACCAGTTCGTCGCCGTCCAGGCTCAGCGTTTCGACATAGTTGCCGTAGAAATCGACTTCCCACTGGTCGTCCTTGAGCGCCTTGAGCTTGCCGTCCCCGGCTTCGAAGCCGTTGCTGAAGGTGGCCTGGGCGGCGGCAATGTTGACCTTCCACTCAAGGTTCGGGCCATTGGCGAGCAGGGCCTGGCGCAGGTTGACGCCTTTGGCCGCAGCATCGATGGCGTTCTGATTGATCCAGGTACCGTTGAGGTCTTCCGGGCTGTGGCTGGCGCAGCCGCTCAACAGGGTGGCGAGCAGCGACAGGGCGAGCGCGTAGCGCATGGCGGGGGTCCTTGCAGGGGCGGGGGATGAAGGCGCACCGGGCGGTGCGCCTTCAGGGGGTATTACTCGATGACCAGGATGGCATCCATTTCAACCTGCGAACCCTTCGGCAGGGCAGCAACGCCAATGGCGGCGCGGGCCGGGTACGGCTGGTCGAAGTACTTGCCCATGATCTCGTTGACCTTGGCGAAGTGGCTCAGGTCGGTGAGGAAGATGTTCAGCTTGACGATGTCCTTGAACGAACCGCCGGCGGCTTCAGCAACGGCCTTGAGGTTTTCGAAGACCTGAACGGTCTGGGCTTCGAAGCCTTCGACCAGTTCCATGGTTTTCGGGTCCAGCGGGATCTGCCCGGACATGTACACCGTGTTGCCGGCCTTGATCGCCTGGGAATAGGTACCGATGGCGGCTGGGGCCTTGTCACTGGTGATGACGGTCTTGGTCATGATGACTCCTTGCTGTTATTGGGCTACGCACGCATGCGGGTGATTCGGATCACCCCGGTCAGGGCGCGCAGTTTCTTGATCACGCGTGCCAGGTGCACTCGGTCGTGCACGCTGACCACCAGTTGGACCACGCTGATGCGACCATCGCGTTCATCCATGCTGATTTTCTCGATATTGCCGTCGGCGGCATTGACGCTGCTGGCCAGCAGGGCGATCAGGCCGCGCTGGTGCTCCAGCTCGACGCGCAGTTCGACGTTGAATTCGCCGGTGACATCCTTGGCCCAGGACAGCTGGATGCACTTTTCCGGGTTGTGGCGGATTTCGCTGATGTTGCGGCAGTTTTCCAGGTGCACCACCATGCCTTTGCCCGCCGACAGGTGCCCGACAATCGGGTCGCCCGGGATCGGCGTGCAGCATTTGGCGTAGCTCAGTACCAGGCCTTCGGTGCCGCGGATCGCCAGCGGGCCCTCCGGGCTTGGCA
The DNA here is from genome assembly GCF_900497695.1 of Pseudomonas wadenswilerensis. GTDB lineage: Bacteria > Pseudomonadota > Gammaproteobacteria > Pseudomonadales > Pseudomonadaceae > Aquipseudomonas > Aquipseudomonas wadenswilerensis. The sequence continues at coordinate 228,594 of NZ_UIDD01000001.1, forward strand.
GTTGCTCGCCTTCGGTGGACAGCAGGCGGCGGGCCACCACATAGGCCATGCGGTTGCCCAGGCCGATGTCTTCGAGCAGGTCCTCGATCAGCTCCAGGCGGTATTCGCCGAGCATGGCCTGGATGCGCTCCTGGGGAATCTTGTCCAGGGCACTGTCGAAACCGTTGAGGACCTTGTTCAGCAGGCGTTCGCCAAGGCTGATGGACTCCGAGCGGCGCTGCAGCTTGAGCGCATGGCGGATGTGCGTGCGGGCTTTGCCGGTCACCACGAAGTTGAGCCAGGCCGGGTTCGGCCGCGCGCCCGGGGCGCTGACGATCTCGACCGTCGAGCCGCTCTGCAGCGGTTCGGACAACGGTGCCAGGCGGCGGTTGATGCGGCAGGCAATGCAGCTGTTGCCGACGTCGGTGTGCACCGCGTAGGCAAAGTCGACCGCCGTGGAGCCTTTGGGCAGCTCCATGATCCGGCCTTTGGGCGTGAACACGTAGACCTCGTCCGGGAACAGGTCGATCTTCACGCTCTCGATGAATTCGAGGGAGTTGCCCGCACGTTGCTGCATTTCCAGCACGCCTTTGACCCACTGGCGCGCCCGGGCATGGGTGCCCTTGGGCTGCTCGTCGTCACTGGACTTGTACAGCCAGTGGGCGGCGATGCCGTTGTTGGCCATCTCTTCCATTTCGCGGGTGCGGATCTGGATCTCGATCGGTACCCCGTGCATGCCGAACAGCGTGGTATGCAGCGACTGGTAGCCGTTGGCCTTGGGGATCGCGATGTAATCCTTGAAGCGCCCCGGCAGCGGCTTGTACAGGTTATGCACGGCGCCGAGCACGCGGTAGCAGGTGTCGACCTTGTCGACGATGATACGGAACGCGTAGACGTCCATGATCTCGTTGAAGGCCCGGCGTTTGCCGCGCATCTTCTTGTAGATGCCATAGAGGTGCTTCTGCCGGCCGCTGACTTCGCCCTCGATACCGTCGACCGCCAGGCAGTGGGCCAGCGACTCTTCGATCTTGTTGACGATTTCCTTGCGGTTGCCGCGGGCACGCTTGACCGCCTGGTAGATGCGCGCCGAACGCATCGGGTGCATGGCCTTGAAACCGAGGTCTTCGAACTCTACGCGCACACTGTGCATGCCCAGGCGGTTGGCGATGGGCGCGTAGATTTCCAGGGTTTCTTTGGCGATGCGCCGGCGTTTTTCGCCGGACAGCACTTCGAGGGTGCGCATGTTGTGCAGGCGGTCGGCCAGCTTGACCAGGATCACGCGGATGTCCCGGGCCATGGCCATGGCCATTTTCTGGAAGTTTTCCGCCTGGGCTTCAGCCTTGGTCTCGAAGTTCATCTGGGTCAGCTTGCTGACGCCGTCGACCAGTTCGGCCACGGTTTCGCCAAATTGCGAGCTGAGCGCTTCCTTGGCGATGCCGGTGTCTTCGATCACGTCATGGAGCATGGCCGCCATCAGGCTCTGATGGTCCATGTGCATGTCGGCGAGGATGCTTGCCACCGCCAGCGGATGCGTGACGTAGGCTTCGCCGCTGCGACGGCGCTGGCCGTCGTGGGCTTGTTCGGCGTAGAAATACGCCCGGCGCACCAGGTTGACCTGGTCTGCGCCGAGGTAGGTCGACAAGCGATCGGCGAGGGCGTCTATGCTCGGCATGGGATTACCTCTTGCCAAGGGACGGGGACCGGCGCCGTACTACGTCGACCAGGCATGGGCTTAGACCGCCTCGTTGGCCTCGTCACCCTCGCCGAACGCGAAGATCGGATCTTCTTGCGTACGGATATCCTGTTCGGCCATGAACTCAGGGGTGCAGATGCCTTCAGCGATTTCGCGCAGGGCAACGACGGTAGGTTTGTCGTTTTCCCATGCCACTTTCGGCTCTTTGCCGCCGGTGGCCAGTTGACGGGCACGTTTGGTGGAGAGCATGACCAGCTCAAAACGGTTATCCACGTGTTCTAGGCAGTCTTCAACGGTTACGCGGGCCATGGTCTTCCTCAAGTAGCAAATGCGGTGTTCAGCCCGAATGGGCGAGCGGACTCGATAGTTTAAAAAATCACCAGCCTTTATGGAAGCGCTGATTTCATTTCGAGCCCTTGATACCCCGACGATAACCATTTCAAGGGCTCTAGCACAACTGTCTTGTATGCGTGCTCAATTCAATAGCATCGCGGGGCAAGCCCGCTCCTACAGTGGTTCTGTGGGAACGGGCTTGCCCCGCGAGGACGATTTCACTGGCGACCCAAGGCGTCACGCAGGCGCGGGGTCAATTCGTCGAACAGCGTCTGCACCGAACGCAAGGCCCGGCAATCCGGCCGGGTCAGCAGCCACAGTTCGGTATCGCAACCGGGCAGCGGATCGCTCAACTGCTCCACCCCCGGCAGGGTATGGGCCATGTAGTCGGGCAGGGCGGCAACGCCCAGGCCGGCACTGACCAGCTGGGCAATTGCCGAAATCCCGCTGCAGCGGTATTTGGGCATCACCCCGGGCATGTGCTCGCTGCGCCAGACCACGGTCGGGTGATCCTGCATGGCGTCGTCCGGGGCGATCCAGGCCACGCTGGCAGGGTTTTCAGTCAGGCGTTCGCGAAACTCCTCGCGCCCACAGATCACGTAGGACGCCGCCCCCAGGCAACGTCCGACCAGATGCTCCGGCGGCGTATTGGTCAGGCGCAGGGCCAGGTCGGCATCCCGCCGGCTGAGGTTGGCAAAGGTATTGGAGGTCGCCAGCTCCAGCGACAGTGCGGGATACGCTGGCATGAACTCGGCCAGCGCCGGCAGCAGCAGGCTGTGCAGCACGGCGTCGGTGCAGGTCAGGCGCACTGTGCCGCTGACCACCTGTTCACCATGCTCCAGTGCCACGCGCGCCGCATCCAGCGCCTGCTCGGCGCGCTCGGCCTGCTCGGCCAGGGCCTGGGCGGTGCCGGTGGGGATGTAACCCTTGCGGCTTTTGACGAACAACGCGGTACCCAGGGCGGCTTCCATGCGCCGGATCGAACGAAAAACAGTCGATACATCGACCTTCAGCAGCTCGGCGGCCTTGGCCAGGGAGCGGCCGCGGACCAGGGCGAGCACCAGTGAAAGGTCGGCGTGGCTGATCTGATATTGCATGGATGCACTCTTTGCTTGCCTAAATGCCAATGTCTGTTGCGTGGGGGCCATTCTATAGTGAGGCGGCAGTCGTGAATCAAGTCGCGACGTTGTCAGATAAATCTGGAACGTCCGTGCGAAGCCACGGCGTTCAGCTGTTCCCCACGATGGGACCACTTAAAAGAACAAATGAAACCATCGCCGCTCCCGATAGCGCAGTAGTACCTCCTCCATGTCGTTCGATAAAAAATCAAAGGATGCCTAGCCATGACGTCGGTCTCCCCGTGCGCCATCCCTCTCGATGAGATGGGCGAATTTCTCCAGGCCCACCCTGAGGTGCAATTTGTCGATCTGCTGATTGCAGACATGAACGGCGTGGTGCGCGGCAAGCGCATCGAGCGTGCAAGCCTGGTTAAAGTCTACGAAAAAGGTATCAACCTGCCGGCTTCGCTGTTTGCCCTGGACATCAACGGCTCGACCGTCGAAAGCACCGGCCTGGGCCTGGACATCGGCGATGCCGACCGCATCTGCTATCCGATCCCCGGCACCCTGGCCTACGAGCCCTGGCAGAAGCGCCCGACCGCGCAATTGCTGATGACCATGCACGAGCTGGACGGCACGCCGTTCTTCGCCGACCCGCGGGAAGTGCTGCGCAGTGTGGTGGAGAAGTTCGATGCGCTGGGCCTGGATATCTGCGCGGCGTTTGAGCTCGAGTTCTACCTGATCGACCAGGACAACCTCAACGGCCGTCCGCAACCGCCGCGTTCGCCGATCTCCGGCAAGCGCCCGCAGTCGACCCAGGTGTACCTGATCGACGATCTCGACGAATACGTCGATTGCCTGCAGGACATGCTCGAAGCGGCCAAAGAGCAGGGCATCCCGGCGGATGCGATCGTCAAGGAAAGCGCCCCGGCGCAGTTCGAGGTCAACCTGCACCACGTCGCCGACCCGATGAAGGCCTGCGACTACGCAGTGTTGCTCAAGCGCCTGATCAAGAACATCGCCTACGACCATGAAATGGATTCCACCTTCATGGCCAAGCCCTATCCGGGCCAGGCGGGCAACGGCCTGCACGTGCACATCTCGTTGCTGGACAAGAAAACCGGCAAGAACATCTTCACCAGCGAAGACCCCGAGCAAAGCGAGACCCTGCGCCACGCTATCGGCGGCGTGCTGGAGACCATGCCGGCATCGATGGCCTTCCTCTGCCCGAACATCAACTCCTACCGCCGTTTCGGTGCCCAGTTCTATGTGCCCAACGCACCCAGCTGGGGGCTGGACAACCGCACCGTTGCGGTCCGCGTGCCGACCGGCAGCAGCGATGCCGTGCGCATCGAGCACCGTGTCGCCGGTGCTGACGCCAACCCGTACCTGATGATGGCGGCGATTCTCGCCGGTATCCATCACGGCCTGACCAACCAGATCGAGCCGGGAGCGCCTATCGAAGGCAACTCTTACGAGCAACTGGAACAGAGCCTGCCGAACAACCTGCGCGATGCGCTGCGAGAGCTCGATGACAGTGAAGTGCTGAACAAGTACATCAGCCCTGACTACATCGATATTTTTGTCGCCTGCAAGGAAAGCGAGATGGCCGAGTTCGAGGTGTCGATTTCCGACCTCGAATACAACTGGTACCTGCACACGGTGTGACGCCGGAGAGAACAACAATGACAACAGCACCACGCCAACACTGGGAACAGCTTTTCCAGGGCCTGAACATCGAAGGCCGTGCCTTTATCGACGGCCAGTACTGCACCAGTGTGTCTGGCGAGACCTTCGAGTGCACAAGCCCGGTCGACGGCCGCCAACTGGCGCACATCGCCAGCTGTGACAGCGCCGACGCCGAACGTGCGGTGGCCGCTGCCCGGCGCAGTTTCGACAGTGGTGTCTGGGCCAACCAGGCCCCGGCCCAGCGCAAGCGGGTGCTGATCGCCTTTGCTGATTTGCTGCTGGCAAACGCCGAAGAACTGGCATTGCTGGAAACCCTGGACATGGGCAAGCCGATTGCCGATTCCCTGAGCATCGACATTCCGGCGGCGGCCAACGCCATTCGCTGGAACGCCGAAGCCATCGACAAGATTTACGACGAAGTTGCTGCGACCCCGTCCGACCAGCTGGGTTTGGTCACCCGCTCGCCGGTCGGCGTGGTCGCGGCCATTGTTCCGTGGAACTTTCCACTGATGATGGCCTGCTGGAAACTCGGCCCGGCCCTGGCCACCGGTAACTCGGTGATCCTCAAGCCGTCCGAAAAATCGCCGCTGACCGCCATTCGTATCGCCCAACTGGCGATCGAAGCGGGCCTGCCGGCCGGCGTCCTCAACGTGCTGCCAGGCTATGGCCACACCGTCGGCAAGGCCCTGGCCCTGCACATGGACGTCGACACCCTGGTGTTCACTGGCTCCACCCGTATCGCCAAGCAGCTGATGGTCTACGCCGGTGAGTCGAACATGAAGCGGGTCTGGCTCGAAGCCGGTGGCAAGAGCCCGAACATTGTCTTCGCCGACGCCCCGGACCTGCAGGCCGCCGCCGAAGCTGCGGCCAGCGCCATTGCCTTCAACCAGGGCGAGGTATGCATTGCCGGTTCGCGCCTGCTGGTCGAGCGCAGCATCAAGGCGCGCTTCCTGCCGATGGTGGTCGAAGCCCTCAAGGCCTGGAAACCCGGCCATGCGCTGGACCCGGACACCCGCGTCGGCGCCCTGGTGGACACCACCCAGCTGGATACCGTGCTGGGTTACATCGAAGCCGGCAAGGCTGACGGTGCCACCCTGGTCATTGGCGGCGAGCGTGTCCTGGAAGACACCTGCGGTGTTTACGTGCAGCCGGCGATCTTCGACGGCGTCACCAATGCCATGCGTATCGCCCGCGAAGAAATTTTCGGCCCGGTGCTGTCGGTGATCACTTTCGACAGCGCCGAAGAAGCCATCGCCATCGCCAACGACTCGCCTTTCGGCCTGGCCGCGGCGGTATGGACCAGCAACATTTCCCGCGCCCACAACACCGCTCGCGCCCTGCGTGCTGGCAGCGTCTGGGTCAACCAGTACGACGGCGGCGACATGACCGCGCCGTTCGGCGGCTTCAAGCAGTCGGGCAATGGCCGGGACAAATCGCTGCACGCTTTCGACAAATACACCGAACTCAAGGCGACCTGGATCAAGCTGTAAGGGAGGGTGAACCCATGCAAACTACCGCCGCAATGCCGCCTTTGATTGGCGTTTCCGCTTGCCGCCAGCAACTGGGCAAGAACTCGTCGCACACCGTTGGCGACAAATATGTCGAGGCCGCAGGTTTTGCCGGGATCCCGCTGATCCTCCCGGCACGGGCCGAGCCCAGCGACCCGCGCCGCGTATTAGAGCGGCTCGATGGCATTCTTTTTACCGGTTCGCCTTCAAATGTCGAGCCGCATCATTACAATGGCGCCCCCAGCGTGGAAGGGACCAGGCACGACGTGTTTCGCGATCGGCTGACCCTGCCGCTGCTGCAGGCCGCGATTGCCGACGGCGTGCCGGTGTTCTGCATCTGCCGCGGATTCCAGGAACTCAACGTGGCCCTCGGCGGCACCCTGCACCAGCGGGTGCAGGAGCTGCCTGGTTACCTGGATCATCGCGAGCCGCAGGATGCCCCGCTGGAAGAACAATACAGCCCCCGTCACCTGGTCACTGTCCAGCCCGGCGGGCTGTTCGAGCGCCTGGGGATGGAGCACAGCTTCATGGTCAATTCGCTGCACAGCCAGGGTATCGATCGCCTGGCTGACGGCTTGCGAGCCGAGGCATTGGCCCCCGATGGACTGATCGAGGCGGTGTCCATGGATGACGCCCCAGGCTTTGTGGTCGGTGTGCAATGGCACCCCGAGTACCGCTTTGCCGACAACCCGGTCTCGCTGCGCCTGTTCCAGGCGTTCCGTGAGGCATGCCTGGCCCATGCCATGGGCGAGCAGATCCGGGAGAAGACCCTATGAGGTCAACCGGTTGATCCGGGCTTGAAGTACCACGCAACAGGTTTCAGTGAGTGAAAGCGGACACCCTGCGGGGCGTCCTGAAAAACAATACCAATATTGGCGGCAACTACTCATGAGTGAACACAAAGCAGGCCTGTCCCCAGGTGAGGGCGGGCGATCCAAGGGGCTGGCCAAGGGCCGGCTCGGACTGCTGGCCAGCATCGTGCTGGGCATCTCCACCATCGCCCCGGTCTATACTTTGACCGGCGCGCTGGGACCGACCGTGCGTGAAGTCGGGGCTCACCTGCCGGCGGTATTCATCGTTGGCTTCCTGCCGATGCTGCTGGTGGCCCTGGGTTACCGCGAACTGAACGCGGCCGAGCCGGACAGCGGTACTTCCTTTACCTGGTCGGCGCGGGCCTTCGGCCCGATGATTGGCTGGATCGGCGGCTGGGGGCTGGTCACTGCGACCACCATCGTGCTGTCCAACCTGGCCGGGGTGGCCGTCGACTTCTTCTATCTATTCCTTGGGCAGATCACCGGCAGCCACGAGGTGGCTGCGCTCAGCGACAATCTGCTGATCAACGTCGTCACCTGTTGCGTGTTCATCGCCATGGCGGTGTGGATCTGTTGCCGCGGCATCGCCACGACCATGACCGTGCAGTACGGCCTGGTGGCATTGCAGTTGGTGGTGCTGGTGGGCTTTGCCATGGCTGCGTTTGGCGAGTCTTCGGCGACGCCGCCGCTGGCGTTCGACCTGGACTGGTTCAACCCCTTCGGCGTTGAATCGTTCTCGGCTTTTACCGCCGGCCTGTCGCTGTCGATCTTCATCTTCTGGGGCTGGGACGTGTGCCTGAGCATCAGTGAAGAATCGGTCGGCAGCGGTGACACCCCCGGCCGCGCGGCCACTCTGACGGTACTGTTGATTCTCGGCCTGTACCTGGTCACGGCGATTGCCACGCTGCAGTTTGCCGGTATCGGTGATATTGGCCTGGGCTTGAACAACCCGCGCATCCAGGAAAACGTCTTCGCTCACCTGGCCGGTCCGGTCATGGGCCCGTTGGCGATCCTGATGTCGATCGCTGTGTTGGCCAGCACTGCTGCCTCGCTGCAGTCCACCTTCGTGTCGCCAGCACGTACGCTGCTGGCCATGGGGTACTACGGGGCCGTGCCTGAGCGTTTCGCCAGTGTCTGTCCGCGTTCGAAAACCCCGCGTTATGCCACCATCTGCGCTGGCGTTGCAGCAGGCGTGTTCTACGTGACCATGCGCACCCTCAGCGAGAACGTCCTGGCTGACACCATCACCGCCCTGGGCATGATGATCTGCTTCTACTATTCGCTGACCGCCTACGCCTGTGTCTGGTACTTCCGCCACAGCCTGTTCGACAGCCTGCGTCACTTCCTGATGCGCGGCCTGTGCCCGCTGCTCGGCGGCGGCATCCTTTCGGTGATCTTCCTGCAGACGGCCATCGACAGCGCTTCGCCGTCGTTCGGCAGCGGTTCGCATGTGGGTGGGTTGGGCCTGGTGTTCGTGATCGCAATGATCATCACCGTGCTCGGACTGGTGCTGATGATGCTGTCCCGCCTGCGTGCGCCGGCGTTCTTCCTGGGCATGACCTTGCACCGTCACGCCACGGTCTCCAGCCGCCGTTAAGCGGCTGGAGGTGCCGGTTGCTCAGGCAAGCAATTGCTTGAGCAGCTGGCCATGACGCTGCTGCTGATTGGCCTGCAGCAAGCGATTGGCGCGGAACACCGCCTTGAGGTCTTCCAGTGCCGTGGCGAAGTCATCATTGATGATGACGAAGTCATACTCGTCGTAGTGACTCATCTCGCTCACCGCTTCACGCATCCGTCCTTCGATGATCTCGTCGCTGTCCTGGCCGCGGTTGGTCAGGCGCTGGCGCAGGGCCTCCTGGGTCGGCGGCAGGATGAAGATCGATCGCGCCTCGGGCATCAGCTTGCGCACCTGCTGGGCGCCTTGCCAGTCGATCTCGAGGATCAGGTCCCGGCCTTGGTCAAGGGCCTGCTGCAGCGCGCTGCGCGAAGTCCCGTAGAAGTTACCGAAGACCTCGGCCTGCTCGAGGAAGTCGCCTTGCTCGATCATCAGCTTGAACTCGGTATGCTCGACGAAGTGGTAGTTCACGCCGTGCACTTCGCCCGGGCGCATGGCCCGGGTGGTGTGCGAGACCGATACCTGGATGCTGTTGTCAGCGTCGATCAGGGCTTTGACCAGGCTGGTCTTGCCGGCGCCGGAGGGGGCCGAAACGATATAAAGGGTGCCGCTGCTGTGATTCATGGTCGGGGTGGCCTTACTCAATGTTCTGTACTTGTTCACGCATCTGCTCGATCAGTACCTTGAGGTTGACCGCGGACTGGGTGCTGCGTGGGTCGAAGGCTTTGGAGCCCAGGGTGTTGGCTTCGCGGTTGAGCTCCTGCATCAGGAAGTCCAGGCGCCGGCCGGCGGCGCCGCCGGACTTGAGCACCCGGCGCACTTCGGTGACGTGGGTGCTCAAGCGGTCGAGTTCTTCGGCAACGTCGCTCTTTTGCGCCAGCAGGACCATTTCCTGTTCCAGGCGCTGCGGGTCGAGCTCGGCCTGCATGTCACTGAAGCGGTCGAGGATCTTCTGCCGTTGGGCGGCGAGCATCTGCGGTACCAGGACGCGCAGGGTGGTGACCTCGCTGGCCATGTTGTCCAGGCGCTCGTTGATCAATCGGGCCAGCTCGGCGCCTTCGCGGTTACGGCCATTCTTCAGTTCGTTCAGGGCCTCTTCGAACAAGGCCATGGCTTCGCTGTTGAGCGCCTGCGGGTCGGCGGCATCAGCCACCAGCACGCCCGGCCAGGCCAGTACTTCGAGCGGATTGAGCGGTGCTGGCTGCTTGATCAGGCTGGCGACTGTCTCGGCGGCGGCAACCAATTGCGCGGCGCGCTCGCGATCAATCTGCAGGGCCTTGCCGTTATTCTCTTCGTTGAAGCGCAGGGTGCACTCGACCTTGCCGCGCGACAGGCCCTGGCGCAAGCTCTCGCGCACAGCGCCTTCGAGGTCGCGGAAGGCTTCTGGCAGGCGCAGGTGCGGCTCCAGGTAGCGATGATTGACCGAGCGCAGTTCCCAGATCAGGGTGCCCCGGCTACCGGCGCGCTCGACACGAGCAAAAGCGGTCATGCTGTGCACCATGGGAAGTACCTCGCGCAATAGATGAAGGAAAGCCAACGGCTGAAGGCGCAGGATTGTAGCGCAGTGCGGCGCTGGCTCCCAATCCACTGATGTTACAAACCCTCGGGCCGTTCCCGGAAAAACCCGACCTGCGGCCCTGGGCCGTCTGTTTCGGGGCCTGCGACAATAGGCATGTCCTCATCGCCCGGCGCGCTCTATAATGCTGGGCAGATTCAAGTCCAGTACAGGTATCCCAAATGAAACGTCCAAGTGGTCGCGCTGCCGATCAGCTTCGCTCGATCCGCATCACCCGCAACTACACCAAACACGCCGAGGGGTCAGTACTGGTCGAGTTCGGTGACACCAAAGTCATCTGTACCGTCAGTGTCGAGAACGGTGTCCCGCGCTTCCTCAAAGGTCAGGGCCAGGGCTGGCTGACTGCCGAATACGGCATGTTGCCGCGCTCCACCGGCGAGCGTAACCAGCGCGAAGCCAGCCGTGGCAAGCAAGGCGGGCGCACCCTCGAAATCCAGCGCCTGATCGGCCGTTCCCTGCGCGCCGCGCTGGACATGAGCAAGCTGGGCGACATCACCCTGTACGTCGACTGCGACGTGATCCAGGCCGACGGCGGCACCCGCACCGCATCGATCACCGGCGCCATGGTTGCCCTGGTCGACGCTCTGCGCGTGGTCAAGAAGCGTGGCGGCCTGAAGGGCGGCGACCCGCTCAAGCACATGATCGCTGCCGTTTCGGTGGGCATGTACCAGGGTGAGCCGGTGCTCGACCTGGATTACCTCGAAGACTCGGCCGCCGAGACCGATCTGAACGTGGTGATGACCAGCCAGGGCGGTTTCATTGAAGTCCAGGGCACTGCCGAAGGCGCGCCATTCCAGCCGGAAGAGCTCAATGCCATGTTGGCATTGGCGCAAAAAGGCATGGTCGACCTGTTCGAACTGCAGCAAGCCTCGCTGGCTGACTGAATTCAACCCGGGCAAGGAGCAGAATATGACCGAGCAGCCGTTGCAGTTGCCTACCCCCAATGCCGAAGTGCGGCAGTGGGCAATGTTCTGCCACCTGGCCGCGCTGTTGGGCCTGGTCTTTCCCTTCGGTAGCCTGTTGGGGCCGTTGGTGATGTGGATCTGGAAGAAGGACGTCGATCCGTTTGTCGATGCCCAGGGCAAGGAAGCGTTGAACTTTCAGATCACCGTGTTCATTGCCTCGATCATCTGCGCCGTGCTGATGTTCGTGCTGATCGGTGTGGTGTTGTTCGGCATGCTGATGATCGCCGTGCTGATCCTGACCATCATGGCCGGGGTCAAGGCCAATGACGGCCAGCCTTATCGCTACCCGTTGACCTGGCGGCCGATCAAATAATGATCAGCTGAATGTTGCAGTGACAAAAAAGCCGACGCGAAGTCGGCTTTTTTGTGGCTGAGCAAATCAGATGGTCAGCGTCCAGTCGTAGTCCACGATCAGCGGCGCGTGCTGAGAAAAGCGCGGCTGGCGTGGCAGGCGTGCGCTGCGCACGAAACGGCGCAGGCCCGGGGTCAGCAACTGGTAGTCGAAGCGCCAGCCCAGGTTGAGCATCTCGGCTTGCTCGTTGTCTGGCCACCAGCTGTACTGGTCGCCTTCACGGCTGACTTCGCGCAGGGCATCGACATAACCCATGTTGCCGACAATCTCGTCCATCCAGGCGCGTTCCGGCGCCAGGAAGCCTGGAGATTGCTGGCCATCTCGCCAGTTCTTGACGTCGAGTTTCTGCTGCGCCACGTACAACGAGCCGCAATAGATGTATTCACGACGCTTGCGCCGTTGCTTGTCCAGGTACTTGGCGAAGTCGTCCATCAACTTGAACTTCTGGTTCAAGTCTTCATCGCCGTTCATTCCCGAAGGTAGCAACAGGGTTGCGATACTTACCTTGTCGAAATCGGCCTGCAGGTAACGTCCGTAGCGGTCGGCTGTCTCGAAGCCCAGGCCGCTGATGACTGCCTTGGGCTGCAACCGCGAATAAAGTGCCACGCCGCCTTGGGCGGGAACTTCTGCGTCGCAGGCATAAAGGAAGTAGCCATCGAGCTGGAAAGCTGGGTCGTCGAGTTCAAAGGCCGAGGCGCGGGTATCCTGAAGGCAGATGACGTCAGCATTCTGGGCTTGTAGCCAGCTGAGCAAACCACGCTCAACGGCAGCCTGAATGCCATTAACGTTCACACTGATGATCCGCATAAATGGCCCCAAAAATCTCGTGCGTGTATGATACCCGAGCTGTACTCAATTAGCTAAATCCGTGGTATCCGGGACTCTTCATGCAGCCGTATCAGCGCGACTTCATTCGTTTTGCCATCGACCGCGGGGTTCTGCGCTTCGGTGAATTCACCCTCAAGTCCGGGCGCACCAGCCCGTACTTCTTCAATGCCGGCCTGTTCAACAGCGGCTCGGCCCTGGCTCAGCTCGGGCGTTTCTATGCTGCGGCGATCGTCGACAGCAAGATCCCCTTCGACGTGCTGTTCGGCCCGGCCTACAAGGGTATCCCCCTGGCGGCAGCCACTGCCGTGGCCCTTGCCGAGCACCATGACCTCGACCTGCCATGGTGCTTCAACCGCAAAGAGGCCAAAGCCCATGGTGAAGGCGGTAGCCTGGTCGGCGCGCCGCTGACCGGCGATGTACTGATCATCGACGACGTGATCACTGCCGGCACTGCCATCCGCGAAGTCATGCAGATCATCCAGGGTCAGCAAGCCAAGGCTGCTGGCGTGCTGATCGCACTGAACCGCCAGGAGCGCGGCAACGGTGAGCTGTCGGCGATCCAGGAAGTCGAGCGTGACTTCGGCATCCCGGTGGTGAGCATCGTCTCGCTGACCCAGGTGCTGGAGTTCCTCGCCGACGACCCGGCGCTCAAGCAGCACTTGCCGGCCGTCGAGGCCTACCGGGCGCAGTACGGTATCTGAAGCCAATAAAAAAAGGCGACCATAGGGTCGCCTTTTTTTGTGCCTCATCGCGGGTCAAGCCCACTCCCACAGGCTCTGTAGGAGCGGGCTTGACCCGCGAAAGGGTTTAACGCGGCTTGTGATTGGTAATCAGGGTACCCACGCCGCTGTCGGTGAAGATCTCCAGCAGCACCGCGTTCGGCACCCGGCCATCGATGATGTGCGAGCTGTTGACCCCGCCTTGCACCGCTTCCAGTGCGCAGCGGATCTTCGGCAGCATGCCACCGTAGATGGTGCCGTCGGCGATCAGTTCGTTGACCTGCTCGGTGGTCAGGCCGGTGAGCACGGTGCCTTGCTTGTCCATCAGGCCGGCGATGTTGGTCAGCAGCATCAGCTTTTCAGCCTTCAGCGCTTCGGCCACTTTACCTGCCACCAGGTCGGCGTTGATGTTGTACGACTCGCCATTGGCGCCCACGCCGATTGGCGCGATCACCGGGATGAAGTCGCCTTTGACCAGCATGTTGAGCAGGTCGGTGTTGACCCCGACCACTTCGCCCACATGACCGATGTCGATGATTTCCGGGGTGGTCATCTCTGGCGTCTGACGGGTGACGGTGAGCTTCTTCGCACGGATCAGCTCGGCATCCTTACCGGTCAAGCCGATGGCGCTGCCGCCATGACGGTTGATCAGGTTGACGATGTCCTTGTTGACCTGGCCGCCGAGGACCATCTCCACCACGTCCATGGTTTGCGCGTCGGTAACGCGCATGCCATCGATGAAGTGGCTTTCGATCGACAGGCGCTTGAGCAGGTCACCGATTTGCGGGCCGCCGCCGTGCACCACCACCGGGTTGATGCCGACGGCTTTCATCAGCACCACATCGCGGGCAAAACCGGTTTTGAGCTCTTCGCTCTCCATCGCGTTGCCGCCGTATTTGATCACCAGGGTCTTGCCGACAAAGCGGCGAATGTAAGGCAGCGCTTCGGACAAAACCTGGGCGACATGGGTGGCGGCATCGCGATCGAGGGTCATGCAGGGCTCCAGTTGGAACAGGGGGTCGGTCAGAACTTGGGTTGCAGGTCAGGGGCAACGCGCTTCAGTTGGGCGCGGAATACCTCTTTGATACGCTGCAGTTCGGCGTCGTTGTCGGCCTCGAAGCGCAATACCAACACCGGCGTGGTGTTGGAGGCGCGAACCAGGCCCCAGCCGTGGGGGTAGTCGACCCGCACACCATCGATGGTGGTCAGGTTGGCGTCGTTGCCCCAGTCGGCGTTGCGTTGCAGTGCATCAATGATGCTGAATTTACCCTCGTCGGTCACATCAATATTGATTTCCGGCGTGCAAATATCGTTCGGGAACGCAGCAAACAGCTGTTCGGCATCGGTTTTGGCCTTGCTGAGGATTTCCAGCAGGCGTGCGGCGCTGTAAATGCCGTCGTCAAAACCATACCAGCGCTCCTTGATGAAGATGTGACCGCTCATCTCGCCTGCGAGCAAAGCACCGGTCTGCTTCATCTTTTTCTTGATCAACGAGTGGCCGGTCTTCCACATTAGTGCGCGGCCACCGTATTGCTCGATCAACGGGGTCAGGCGACGGGTGCATTTGACGTCGAAGATGATCTCGGCGCCCGGATTTCTCTCAAGTACGTCCTGAGCGAACAGCATCAGCAGGCGGTCCGGGTAGACGATGCTGCCGGTGTTGGTGACCACGCCGACGCGGTCGCCATCGCCGTCGAAGGCCAGGCCCAGGTCGGCACCGGTTTCCTTGACCTTGGCAATCAGGTCGACCAGGTTCTCAGGTTTGCCTGGGTCCGGGTGGTGGTTGGGGAAGTTGCCATCAACCTCGCAGAACAGCGGGATCATCTCGCAGCCCAGGGCTTCGATGAGCTGGGGAGCGATCACGCCGGCCGCACCGTTGCCGCAGTCGACGACCACCTTGAGCTTTTTCCCCAGCTTGATATCACCGGTGATCTGCTTGAAGTAGCGATCGAGGATTTCGACTTTCTCGACGCTGCCTTCGCCACGGCTCAGGTCGTTGCTTTGCAGGCGGGTCAACAACGCCTGGATCTGTTCGTTGGCCAGGGTGTCGCCGGCTATGACGATCTTGAAGCCGTTGTAATTCGGCGGGTTGTGGCTGCCGGTGAGCATCACCCCGGACTTGCCGGCCAGCACGTTGGCGGCGTAGTACAGGGCAGGGGTCGGTACCAGGCCGACATCGCTGACCTTGCAGCCGGCTTCGACCAGGCCCTTGATCAGTTGCTCGACCAGCATCGGCCCGGACAGGCGGCCGTCACGGCCGACCGAGATGTTCGGTTCACCCTGGGCGAGGGTTTGTGCGCCGATGGCGCGACCGATCCAGTAGGCGGTTTCGGCGGTGAGGGTGTCACCGACCACGCCACGGATGTCATAAGCGCGGAAGATGCTGGCGGGAAGTACAGGTACCAGGTGTGCCATGTCGTTCATCTCTGGGGAGCTCCAATTTAGAGGGCGTGCAGGGCAGGCTCAAACTGAACGCTTTGACGGCCATTTCGCCAGAGAGTTCGCCATCCTTGGCTCGCGCTGGGCAACCGACGGATCAATGGCTACCGGAATGGCCGAAACCGCCAGCGCCGCGCTGGCTTTCGTCGAAGGCTTCGACGACATCGAAATGCGCCTGTACCACCGGTACCAGCACCAGCTGTGCGATGCGCTCGCCGATGGCGATGGTGAACGGGGTCTGGCCGCGGTTCCAGCAGGAAACCATCAGCTCGCCCTGGTAGTCGGAGTCGATCAGGCCGACCAGGTTGCCGAGGACGATGCCGTGTTTGTGGCCAAGGCCCGAGCGCGGCAGGATCAGTGCCGCCAGGCCCGGGTCACCGATGTAGACCGACAGGCCGGTAGGGATCAGCAGGGTCTGGCCAGGCTCGAGGACGGTGTCTTGCTTGAGCATGGCGCGCAGGTCGAGGCCGGCCGAACCCGGGGTGGCGTATTGTGGCAGCGGGAAGTCGCTGCCGATGCGTGGATCGAGAATCTTGGCTTGTAGAGCGTGCATGCGAAATTAAACCTGGTTGAGACGTTCGGCGATGAAAGCGACCAGCTGGCGGGCGATCTTGCCCTTGCTGGTCTGCGCGAAAATAGTTGCGTGAAGTTGACGGTCGATGACGCTGCAGGCGTTCTCCTCGCTGTTGAAGCCGATGCTGGGGTTGGCCACATCGTTGGCGACAATCAGGTCGAGGTTCTTGTCCTTGAGCTTGCGCGCGGCGTAATCGAGCAGGTGTTCGGTCTCGGCGGCAAAGCCGACGCTGAACGGGCGATCGGGGCGGGTGGAGATGCTGGCGAGAATGTCCGGATTACGGACCATCTGCAGCAGCAGGCCGTCACCTGTCGTAGGGTCTTTCTTGAGTTTTTGCGGGGCCACAACCTCTGGGCGGTAGTCTGCGACTGCTGCCGAGGCGATGAACACATCGCAGGGTATGGCCGCTTCGCAGGCGGCGAGCATGTCGCGGGCGCTGACCACGTCGATGCGGGTGACACGATCGGGCGTTGGCAAGTTCACCGGGCCGGTGACCAGGGTTACCTTGGCGCCGGCTTCGACAGCCGCTTCGGCCAGGGCGAAGCCCATTTTCCCCGAGCTGTGGTTGGTGATGTAGCGCACCGGGTCGATGTTTTCCTGGGTCGGGCCAGCAGTGATCAGCACGTGCTTGCCGGTCAGCGACTCGCGCTTGAATGTCTCGGCGGCGCACCAGGCCAGGTCAGTGGCTTCGAGCATGCGGCCCAGGCCCACGTCGCCACAGGCCTGGCTGCCGGAGGCCGGGCCGAACACCTGGATATCACGGCTTTGCAGCAGCTCCAGGTTGGCCTGGGTGGCCGGGTCGCGCCACATCGCCTGGTTCATCGCCGGGGCCACGGCCACAGTGGCGTCGGTAGCCAGTACCAGGGTGGTCAGCAGATCGTCGGCAACACCCTGTGCCAGGCGCGCGAGCAGGTCGGCGGTGGCTGGGGCAATCAGCACCAGGTCGGCCCACTTGGCCAGTTCGATATGGCCCATCGCCGCTTCGGCAGCAGGGTCCAATAGGTCCATGTGCACCGGATGCCCGGACAAGGCCTGCATGGTCAGTGGGGTGATGAATTCGGCGCCGCCACGGGTCATGACGACGCGTACTTGGGCGCCGTGTTCCAGGAGTCGGCGAACCAGCTCGGCACTCTTGTAGGCGGCAATGCCGCCGCCGACGCCGAGAACGATGCGCTTCCGATACAGCCGCTGCATAGGCTTGCCTTTTGCTCAGTGATTACACGCGGCGACGACGCCTCCCCAGGCCGGTTCGTCGCGTAAAAATGAGCGGCTAATGTAGCACAGGGCTCAAACCGGGAGCAGTAACCGAAAGACAGAGGGAATTGTCATGAGTATCAGGGACTGGCCTGCGGCGGAAAGACCGCGGGAAAAACTGTTGGAGTCGGGGGCGGGCAGCCTGTCGGATGCTGAGCTGCTGGCGATCTTTCTGCGCACGGGCGTGCGTGGGCGTAGCGCGGTCGACCTGGCCAGGCATTTGCTCGGGCGCTTCGGCAGCTTGCGCGGGCTGCTCGAGGCTGACAGCCGCAGCTTCAACGGCGAACTCGGGCTGGGGCCGGCGAAGTTCGCCCAGTTGCAAGCCGTGCTGGAAATGTCCCGGCGCCACCTGGCTGAGCGCCTGCGGCGCGATTCAGCCTTGCAGAGCCCGCAAGCGGTCAAGGATTACCTCAAGGCGTGTCTGCGCCACGAGCCGCACGAAGTGTTCGGTTGCCTGTTTCTCGACAGCAAGCACCGGGTGCTGGCCTTCGAGGCGCTGTTCCAGGGTTCGATCAACAGCGCCAGCGTCTATCCCCGGCAAGTGATCAAGCGGGCCCTGGCGCACAACGCTGCGGCGTTGATCCTCTGCCACAACCATCCCTCGGGTGTGAGCGAGCCCAGCGATGCCGACCTGGTGCTGACCCGGCGCCTGACCAAGGCCCTGGACATGATCGAAGTCCGCGTGCTCGACCATTTCGTCATCGGCGACGGCGAGCCGCTGTCGATGGCTGAGCACGGCTGGCTTTAACGCGAGGTACTGACCCCGGCAAAGTCCTGGCGGCCGAACGGGCTGACCTGATAACCCTGGACATCCTTGCGGGCCAGCACGGCGGCCGTCGGGTGGGCCAGGGGCAGCCACAAGGCCTGCTGCTGGATCAGCGTCTGGGCCTGCTGGTACAGGCGACTGCGCACGCTCTGGTCGTTGGTGGTCTTGCCGGCGCTGATCAGCTGGTCGAGGCGCTGATCGCAGTAGCGGGCGAAGTTGGTCCCGGACTTGACCGCCGCGCAGGAAAACTGTGGGCTGAGGAAGTTGTCCGGGTCGCCGTTGTCGCCGGCCCAGCCCATGAACAGCAGGTCGTGCTCGCCGGCCTTGGCCCGGCGGATCAGCTCGCCCCATTCGATCACGCGGATTTCGGCCTTGATGCCGATTTTACCCAGGTCTGCCTGCAATAACTGAGCGCCAAGGCTGGGGTTGGGGTTGAGCAGGCTGCCTTGCGGGCGGGTCCAGATGGTGGTGCTGAAGCCGTCCTTGAGGCCGGCCTTGGTGAGCAGCGCCCGGGCCTTGTCGAGGTTGGCCGGATAGCCGGGCAGGTCCTTGGCGTAGCTCCAGGTGTTGGGTGGGTACGGACCATTGGCGGCAACGGCGGTATCTTCGAACACAGCCTTGAGGTAGCTGGCCTTGTCGAAGGCGAGGTTGATGGCCTGGCGCACTTCCGGCTTGTCCAGTGGCGCGTGCTGGCTATTGATGGCGACGAACGCAGTCATGAAGGCTTCGGTCTTTTCTACCTTCAGGGTCGGATCCTCGCTGGCCGCGGCGATATCCAGCGGTTTTGGCGACAGGGCGATCTGGCACTCGTTGCGCTTGAGTTTTTGCAGGCGCACGTTGGCGTCGGGGGTGATGGCGAAGATCAGTGGATCAACCCCAGGCTTGCCGGCAAAGTAGTCCGGGTTGGCCCGGTAGCGGATTACCGCGTCCTTCTGGAAGCGATTGAACACGAAAGGCCCGGTGCCGATTGGCTGGCTGTTGAGCTTCTCCGGAGTACCGGCCTTGAGCAGTTGGTCGGCGTACTCGGCGGAGTAGATCGAGGCAAAGCCCATACTCAGGGTGGCCAGGAAAGTGGCGTCGGGGTGATCGAGGGTAAAGCGCACGGTCAGCGGGTCTACCGCCTCGATCTGCTTGATCAGGCTGGGCAACTGCAGTGACTGGGCGTGCGGGTAGCCGCTCTGGGCGATCTTGTGCCAGGAATGGGCGGGGTAGAGCATGCGCTGGAAGCTGAACAGCACGTCGTCGGCGTCCAGGGTGCGATTGGGCTTGAAGTAGCCGGTGCTGTGGAATTTCACCCCCGGGCGCAGCTTGAACTCGTAGATCAGGCCGTCCGGCGACACCGTCCAGCTTTGCGCCAGGCTCGGCACTACCTGGCCCTGGCGTGCGTCGAACTCGACCAGGCGGTTCATCAATACATCGGCCGAGGCATTGGTGGTGGTCAGCGAGTTGTACTGGACCACGTCGAAGCCTTCGGGGCTGGCTTCGGTGCATACGCTCAGCGCAGCCGCCTGGGCGAAAGCCGGGCCGAGCAGGGTGGCGAACAACAGGGGTAGAACGGCAGCGCGCATGGGGATTCCTTGGCTGATCGATGGCCCATCTGCCAATGCAGTCTGGAAAAGTCCTACCCTAGTGTGCCGTGAGGCAAATGACCATATCCTTTTTTGCCGATCGGGCGACGGGCGGTCGACAGCCGGCCGGGCCAGTGGTTATGCTGCTCCGGCGTGTCGAACAGCAAGTCAAAGCACATCTTCTGTTGTTGTGCTCTGGTCTTTCTGGTATAAAGCAGCGCTCTTTTCTAGGGGCTCGGCTTGTCGCATCTGCTGACCGAGTCGATAAGACCCTGAAGAAACACGGCGCCTGGCGCCAAAGACTGAGAGATTAAGCGGCCAACCCATGCCGGGTTGGGCATGTGGTTTTAGAGGGCTGAGGCATGTCGAGAGTCTGTCAAGTTACCGGTAAGGGTCCGGTAACCGGGAATAACATTTCCCACGCAAACAACAAAACCCGTCGTCGTTTCCTGCCGAACCTGCAGCATCATCGCTTCTGGGTCGAGTCCGAGAAGCGTTTCGTGCGTCTGCGCGTATCTGCCAAAGGCATGCGCATCATCGACAAGCGCGGCATCGATGCCGTTCTGGTCGACATTCGCCGTAACGGCGCTAAGGTCTAAGGGAGAGAATCATGCGTGAATTGATCCGTCTGGTGTCGACCGCTAATACCGGCCACTTCTACACCACCGACAAGAACAAGCGCACCACTCCGGACAAAATCGAAATCAAAAAATTCGATCCGGTTGTTCGCAAGCACGTGATCTACAAGGAAGCCAAGATCAAGTAATTGATCCGGCTGACGAAAAAAGGGCCCGTATCTCAGGATACGGGCCCTTTTTTTTATGCCGCTTTTTCGGTACCAGGGCCTAAGCCCGGCTGTCGATCAGTTGAAGGCGAACGATTTAATCTTGCCGTCCGCATCCCCCTCGATCTGAATCCGCTCCGGATCATACTCGCGAGTCGAGCGGTCATTGATGCCGACGACGCGGTCACGACCGGTCAACTCACTGACGTAGGCTTTGACGCTAGGTACATAGCGGGTGCCGACAAGGTGATCGATCTGTTGCAGGGCTTCTTCGTTGGTCATGACGTTGCTTCCTTCGATTGATTGAATGCCCGGTTGGGCAACGCCATGCTCTGTTGGACAAGTCCTGCTCGAGCGGTAGATATTTATTTCTGCTCGAACATCACATAGATCTTGCGGCACGGTTCCAGCACTTCCCAGGTGCCCTTGAAGCCCGCCGGGATCACGAAGCGGTCGCCAGCGCGCAGGGTTTTTGCCCCGCCGTCCTCATCACGAAGTACCGAGACGCCTTGAACGATCTCGCAATACTCATGTTCGGTGTAATTGACGGTCCATTGCCCGACCGCGCCTTCCCAGACGCCCGCATGAAACTGTGAGCACGGGCTGGAGTAGTGGTTGTAGACCGCCTGCTCGGGATCGCCCTTGAGCACCTTTTCTGCGGCGGGGCGGTAGCGCTCGGCCTCGGTCAGCACCTGGGCAAAGTCGATGATCTGGTTAATGCGCATGGTCGGGTCCCCTTTTTGTTGTTTAATAAAATGAACATCAGTAGGTGTTTGGTGTGATTATGTCAAATATATTGAAAATTAGGGCGCCGGTGGTTTAGGGTGGCAGGTGCCTGTGCGCGTGTGTCGCCCAGCCAGAATTTTCGACAGTGCCCCCAAGCCCTCGTGCGGCACTGCACCTTAACAAGAGGAGGAGTTTCGTATGACCACCCTGACTCGTGCGGACTGGGAACAACGTGCCCAGCAACTGAAGATCGAAGGCCGTGCTTTCATCAATGGTGAATACACCGCTGCCGTTTCCGGCGCCACGTTCGAGTGCCTCAGCCCGGTCGACGGACGCCTCCTGGCGCAGATCGCCAGCTGCGACGAGGCCGATGCCAACCGCGCCGTGGAAAATGCCCGTGCCACCTTCGCCTCCGGCGTCTGGTCGCGCCTGGCCCCGGCCAAGCGCAAGGCCACCATGATTCGTTTCGCCGGCCTGCTCAAGCAGAACGTCGAAGAGCTGGCCCTGCTGGAAACCCTGGACATGGGCAAGCCGATCAGCGACTCGCTGAACATCGACGTGCCAGGTGCCGCCCAGGCCCTGAGCTGGAACGGTGAAGCGATCGACAAGATCTACGACGAAGTCGCCGCCACCCCGCATGATCAGCTGGGTCTGGTGACCCGTGAGCCGGTGGGCGTGGTTGCTGCCATCGTGCCGTGGAACTTCCCGCTGCTGATGGCCTGCTGGAAGCTCGGCCCGGCGCTGGCCACCGGTAACTCGGTGGTGCTCAAGCCTTCGGAAAAGTCGCCACTGACCGCCATCCGCATCGCCCAACTGGCGATCGAGGCTGGTATCCCGGCCGGCGTGCTCAACGTGCTGCCAGGCTATGGTCACACCGTCGGCAAGGCCCTGGCCCTGCACATGGACGTCGATACCCTGGTGTTCACCGGTTCGACCAAGATCGCCAAGCAGTTGATGATCTACGCTGGCGAGTCGAACATGAAGCGCGTCTGGCTGGAAGCCGGCGGCAAGAGCCCGAACATCGTCTTCGCTGACGCCCCGGACCTCAACGCCGCTGCCGAATCCGCTGCCAGCGCCATCGCCTTCAACCAGGGCGAAGTCTGCACCGCAGGTTCGCGCCTGCTGGTCGAGCGCTCGATCAAGGACAAGTTCCTGCCGCTGGTGCTCGAAGCACTCAAGGCCTGGAAGCCGGGCAACCCGCTGGACCCAGCCACCACCGTCGGTGCCCTGGTCGATACCCAGCAGATGAACACCGTGCTGTCCTACATCGACGCTGGCCACAGCGATGGCGCCAAGCTGCTGGTGGGCGGCAAGCGCATTCTCGAGGAAACCGGCGGCACCTACGTCGAACCGACTATCTTCGACGGCGTGACCAATGCCATGAAGATCGCCCAGGAAGAGATCTTCGGCCCGGTGCTGTCGGTCATCACCTTCGACTCCACCGAAGAAGCGATCAACATCGCCAACGACACCCCGTACGGCCTGGCTGCCGGTGTGTGGACCGCCGACATCTCCAAGGCGCACCTGACCGCCAAGGCCCTGCGTGCCGGTAGCGTGTGGGTCAACCAGTACGATGGCGGCGACATGACCGCGCCTTTCGGCGGCTTCAAACAGTCGGGCAACGGCCGCGACAAGTCGCTGCATGCGCTGGACAAGTACACCGAACTGAAAGCGACCTGGATCAAACTGTAAGTCCTGGCGGACCTGTCGCGGGGCAAGCCCTCTTCCACAGTGTGGGAGCGGGCTTGCCCCGCGATTTTTTTGGAAGGAAGACGCCGATGCGTTGGGGAACCTATTTCGCCGTGCTGGCGGCCGTGCTCAGTGTCGGTCTGGCCTTGGGCGTCAGTATGCCGCTGGTGTCGTTACGCCTGGAGGGCTGGGGCTACGGCAGCTTTGCTATCGGCGTGATGGCGGCAATGCCGGCCATTGGCGTGCTGGTCGGTGCCAGCCTTTCCAGCCGTCTGGCTGCGCGCTTCGGCACGCCGGGGCTGATGCGCCTGTGCCTGTGGGCCGGGGCGTTTTCCATCGGCCTGCTGGCGCTGCTACCCAGTTATCCGTTGTGGCTGGCCCTGCGCTTGCTGATCGGGGTGATCCTGACCATCGTCTTCATTCTTGGCGAAAGCTGGATCAACCAGCTGGTGGTCGAACAGTGGCGCGGACGTCTGGTGGCACTGTATGGCAGCAGCTATGCCCTGAGCCAGTTGGCCGGGCCGCTGTTGCTCGGCGTCGTGGGCTCGGAAGATGACCTGGGCTTCTGGCTCGGTGCCGGCCTGCTGATTGCCGCGCCGCTGGTACTGCTCGGCCGCGATGGCGCGCCCAGTGCCGAATCCTGCAGTGTGACCTTCGCGGACCTGTTCGGCTTCTGTCGGCGCTTGCCAGTGATCGCCTGGGCCATTGCTTTGTTTGCTGCCTTCGAGGCCATGATTCTGACCTTGCTGCCGGTCTATTGCCTGCAGCAGGGTTTCACCACCGAAATCGCCCTGTTCATGGTCAGCACCGTAGTGGTCGGTGATGCGCTGCTGCAGTTGCCGATTGGCGCGTTGGCCGACCGCATGTCGCGGCGCACGCTGTTCAGTGGTTGCGCATTGACCCTGCTGGCTTCAAGCCTGGCGATTCCGCTGCTGCTGCAAACGCCGCTGATCTGGCCGCTGTGGGTGCTGTTCGGCGCCAGTGCTGGCGGCCTGTTCACCTTGTCGCTGGTGCTGATTGGCGAGCGTTATCGCGACGACGCGCTGGTTCGCGCCAATGCCCACGTTGCGCAGCTGTGGGGCATCGGTTGCCTGATCGGGCCGCTGGCGGCAGGGGCGGGCAGCCAGTGGGTCAGTGGGCATGCGCTGCCGCTGTTCATGGCTTTGGGCGCGTTTGGCCTGGTGCTGCTTGCACGGCGGCCCAATGCTTTCGAACCGGCCCCGGTCTAGAGCATCTTCTCCAGGCCCACGGCCTTGCTGATCCAGGCGTTGAAGCGCCGCCAGACGCCGCCGGGCTCGGTGGTCAGGGTGTGCAGGCGGTGGTTGTCTTCGGTCACCCAGACCAGTTGGCCATCGACCAGTTGCGGCTGGTAGCTGAGGGCCGGGGCCATGCCTTGGGCAGCCAGTTCGCGGGTGTATTCGGCCAGCTCCGGGCTGTCGACCAGCACGCCGACCTCGGTGTTCCACAGCACCGAGCGCGGGTCGAAGTTGAACGAACCGATGAAGGTCTTCTTGCGATCGAAGACGATCGCCTTGCTGTGCAGGCTGGAGTCGGAGCTGCCGCGCAAATTGATCCTGCGGCTTGCGCTCGGATCGCCCGGCTGGCGGCGCAGTTCATACAGATGCACGCCGTGCTCGAGCAGTGCCTTGCGATAGGGGGCGTAGCCGCCGTGCACCGCCGGTACATCGGTGGCTTCCAGCGAGTTGGTCAGCAACTTCACCGATACGCCTTTGTCGGCATGGCTGGTCAGGTAGAGCAAGCCGGACTCGCGGGGCACGAAGTAGGCCGAGATCAGGATCAGTTCGTGCTGGACATTGTTCAGGTCGGGCGCCAGTTGCTGAGTCATCAACAGCTGCGGGTCGGGCTCATCGCGGGCCAGGACCTTGCTCGGCGCGTCCCAGAGCGCCTGGTTATGGGCCCAGATCAGCTCGTTGCGCCACACATCCAGGCGCGGCCGGGTCTGGTAGGCCATCAGCCGGTCATAGAGTGCCTGGCGCTTGATCCGTGCTTCAGCCAGTGAGGCCTCCAGGCGCTGACGGCTTTCGCGCAAGTCGCGAGCGTCCGGTTGGGTGAGCAGGAAGTCGCCAATGGGCTTGCTCAAGGCGCTGTTCCAGTATTGATCGAAGCTGTGCCCCAATTGCTCGGCCACCGGGCCGACGCCGAGCAAGTCGATGTCGGTGAAGTTCAGGTTGGGTTCGGCATCGAAATACTCATCTCCCAGGTTGCGCCCGCCGACGATGGCCATGCTGTTGTCCACCAGCCACAGCTTGTTGTGCATGCGCCGATGCTGCAGCGACAGGTTGAACAGTCGGCCCATGGCCCGGGTCACGCCGGTGCTGCGGCCCAGGTGTAACGGGTTGAACACGCGGATGTGGATGTTCGGATGCGCGGCCAGGGTGCCCATCAGTTCGTCGAGGCCGTCACTGGTGGTGTCATCGAGCAGGATGCGCACCCGTACGCCGCGGTCGGCGGCTTGCAGCAGTTCATGCACCAGGGCGCGGGTGCTCAGGCCGTCGTGGACGATGTAATACTGCAGGTCGATGCTCGACCGGGCGTTGCGGATCAGTTCGGCGCGGGCGCGGAAGGCTTCATTGCTGTTGGGCAGCAGGCGAAACCCCGAGCGTCCGTCATAGGCCGAGGCCTGGCGCTGTACTGAGCGGCCGAACGACGACTCGCTGGCCGGCAGGACCTGGCTGATTTCCCGTGGCTGGCTGACGCTGGCACAGCCGCCCAGGCCGAGCAGCAGCGACAGCAGTAGGGGCAGCACCCGCTGGCTTTTCAAGAAAATTCGTCCTGTTACAACTGAGGCATATGGATATGGACCGCGAGCGGCGGCGGAAAGTTACCCGTTGCTGTGCTCTTGGGCCAGTAGACGAATGGCGGTCTCGCCGACCTTGCGCACCGCCGCTTCGATCTCGGCGCTGGGGCGTGCGGCGAAGTTCATCCGCAGGCAGTTACGGTACTTGCCCGAGGCCGAGAAAATACTGCCGACGGCAATCTGCACCCCTTGCCCAAGTAAAGCCCGGTTCAGGCGCAGTGTGTCGAAACTTTCCGGCAGCTCCACCCAGAGCATGAAGCCGCCCTGAGGCCGGCTGGCGCGGGTGCCCGGTGGAAAGTAGCGGGTAACCCAGTCGCTCATCTGGTCGCGCCCGCGCTGGTACTGGCTGCGCATGCGCCGCAGGTGCGGCTGGTAGTGTCCGCCTTCGATGAAGTCGGCGATGGCCAGTTGTGGCTGCGTGGCGGTGCATCCGGTGCTGATGTACTTCATGTGCAGCACCCGCTCCAGGTAACGCCCGGGGGCTACCCAGCCAATACGCAGGCCTGGCGCCAGGGTTTTGGAGAACGAGCTGCACAGCAGCACCCGACCGTCCTCGTCGAACGACTTGATGGTCCGTGGCCTGGGATAGGTGTAGGCCAGGTCGCCATACACATCGTCTTCGAGGATCGCCACGTCGAAGCGTTGCGCCAGGGTCAGCAAAGCCTTCTTGCGCGCCTCGGGCATGATGTAGCCGAGCGGGTTGTTGCAGTTCGGAGTGATCTGGATGAGCTTGATCGGCCATTGCTCCATGGCCAGCTCCAGGGCTTCGAGACTGATCCCGGTGAGCGGGTCGGTGGGGATTTCCAGGGCCTTCATGCCCAGGCCCTTGAGGGTCTGCATGGCGCCATGAAAGCTGGGCGAATCCACCGCGACGATATCACCGGGCTGGCACACCGCGCGGATGCTGCTCGACAGCGCTTCGTGGCAGCCGGTGGTGACCACCAGGTCCGCCGGGCTCACGGTACAGCCGGAATCGAGCATCAGCCGGGCGATCTGCTCGCGCAGGGCCTGGGTGCCGGAGATGGTGTCGTAGTACAGGCCGGGCATGTCCTGACGCCTGCTGAGCTGGGCCAGGCTGCGCAGCAGCGGCTTGAGGGTCGGGCTGTCGATGTCGGGCATGCCACGGCCCAACTGCACCACGTCCTTGCTCGGCACGCTGCGAATCAGCTCGATGACCTGCTCCCATTGGGAAATATCCACCGGGCGTTGTGCCGGCCGACTGACATCGGGGAGGGCAGGCAGGCTGCGATTGTTGGGCACGAAGTAACCGGATTTCGGCCGGGGCGCGGCCAGGCCGTTGTCTTCCAGCAGGCGATAGGCCTGCTGGACGGTGCTCAGGCTGACACCATGCTCGAGGCTCAGGGCGCGCACCGAAGGCAAGCGATCGCCGGGACGGTACAGGCCTTGTTCGATGCGGGCGCCGAGCAACTCGGCGAGGTTGATGTACAGCGTCATGGCATACTCCGGAGGGCGGCTACAGCAACTGACCAATACAGATGGGGAAAAAATACAGCATTCAGTAGGAAATCTGCCAATTCTGTATGGAAATAATAGTCAGGCTTTGGATCTGTAATGGTTTTGCACCGACGCGCATGCTTGCTCCACGGTTCACACACCCTGGAGGTAACAAGCAATGAGCGGCATGAGCGATGTGCGCCTGAAACTGTATGCCGAAGAACTGAGCCGCGAGCAGCGCACCCGGTTATCCAGTACGCCCGCCGGCCTCAACCGCTGGGGCCTGATGGTTCATCGCTGGCATACCCGCAGGGCGCTGCTGGAGCTGGACGCCGCACAGTTGCGCGATGTCGGTCTGACCCGTGAGCAGGCCCGCGAGGAAGGGTTGAAACCCTTCTGGCGCTCTTAGGTCAGCTCTTTCAGTCGGTGCCAGAGCATGCCCAGGGCCAGTAGCGGCGAGCGCAGGTGCTTGCCGCCCGGGAAGGTGATGTGCGGTACCCGGGCGAACAGGTCGAAGCGCCCGCTGTGCTGGCCGCTGATGGCTTCGCCGAGCAGCCTGCCGGCCAGGTGCGTGGCATTGAGGCCATGGCCGGAGTAGGCCTGGGCGAAGTACACGTTGGGCTGGTCGGGCAGGCGGCCGATCTGCGGCAGGCGATTGGCACCGATGCCGATCATCCCGCCCCATTGATAGTCGATACGTACATCGGCGAGCTGCGGGAACACCTTGAGCATCTTCGGTCGCATATAGGCGGCGATATCCTGCGGATCACGCCCGGAATAGTGGCAGGCGCCGCCGAACAGCAGCCGGCGATCGGCGGACAGACGGTAATAGTCCAGGGCCACGCGCTGGTCGCAGACGGCCATGTTTTGCGGCAGCAACTGGCTGGCCTGGGCCTCGCTCAGGGGTTCGGTGGCGATGATATAGCTGCCGGCGGGCAGCACCTTGCCGCCAAGCTCGGCATTCAGGTCGTTCAGGTAGGCGTTGCAACCCAGCACCAGGGTGCTGGCATGGACGGTCCCGTTGGCGGTGTGCACCCGCACTTGCGAGCCATAGTCGATCCGTGTCACCGCCGACTGCTCGAACAGACGCACGCCCAGCTTGCTGGCGACGACCGCTTCGCCCAGGGCCAGGTTAAGCGGATGCAGATGTCCCGAGCCCATGTCGATCAGGCCACCAACGTAGCGGTCCGAGCCGACTACGCTGTGCATCTGCTCCGGCTGCACCAGGCGTAGCTCATGGCGGTAACCCAAACTGCGCAGCTCTTCGGCGTCCTCGGCGAAACCCTGCAGGTCACGGGGTTTGTTGGCCAGGTCGCAGTAGCCCCAGGCCAGGTCGCAGTCGATGGCGTGGCGCTCGATTCGCTCGCGGACAATATCTACCGCTTCCAGGCCCATCAGCTTGAGCTCTCGCACGCCGTCGCTGCCAAGGATCGGGGTGAATTGCTCAAGGCCATGGCCGACTCCGCGAATCAGCTGGCCGCCATTGCGCCCGCTGGCGCCCCAACCGATCTTGCGCGCCTCCAGCAGGATCACATTGAGGCCGCGTTCGGCCAGTTCGATTGCCGTGTTCAGCCCGGAAAAACCGCCGCCGACCACGCAGACGTCACAACTCAGTTCGCCCTGCTGCTGTGGGTAATCCGCCTGTGGGACGCTGCTGGCAGCGTAGTAGGAAGCGGTGTGCGAGGCGGGCTGCTGAACGCCGGCGTTCATGGCATTGTCCTGGTTCTGAGTGTTTGGAAAATTTTACGCAGGATAAGCTGCGCTTTCAGGGGCGGGCAACCGTAGGGCAAAATAGTGCGCCACACTTCTTTGCCGCAGGCCGCCATGAGTTGCAACAGCCACAAGATCCGCTTCCTGCGTGAGCAGATCCCGTCATTCGAATGCGTGCCCGGATGCCACGACTGCTGTGGGCCGGTGACCACCTCCAGCGAAGAAATGGCCCGCCTGCCGCGCAAGAGCGCCGCCGAGCAGGAAGCCGCACTGGCGGAACTCAACTGCGTGCACCTGGGCCCCAACGGCTGCACCGTGTACGAAGAACGGCCGCTGATCTGCCGCTTGTTCGGCACTACCCCAAAGCTGCCATGCCCCAATGGCCGCGCCCCGGCCGAGATGATCGAGCCGCAGGCCGAGAAGCTGGTGCACCAGTACATCGCCAGCACCCGGCAGGTGCTGGTCTGAGCCTCAGTCCGGAATCGGCAGGTTGAGGCTTTCCTTCACCTCTTCCATGACGATATAGCTCTTCGACTCGCGCACATGCGGCAGCTTGAGCAGGATGTCGCCGAGCAGCTTGCGGTAGGAGGCCATCTCGGAAATCCGTGCCTTGACCAGGTAATCGAAATCGCCCGAGACCAGGTGGCACTCGAGCACATGTGGCAACTTCAGTACGGCACGTCGGAATTCCTCGAAGGTGTCGCCCGACTTGTAGTCGAGGCTGATTTCGACGAACACCAGCAGGCTGCCCTTCAAATGCTGCGGGTTGAGCCGGGCGTTGTAGCCCATGATGATCCCTTCGCGCTCCAGGCGCCGGACCCGCTCGGTGCAGGGGGTCGTCGACAGGCCGACCTTTTCGCCCAGTTCAGTAAACGAGATACGCCCATCTGCCTGCAGGATGCGCAGGATATTGCGGTCGATCTTGTCCAGTTCACGTTTGCTTTGGTGCTGGGTTCTCATAGTGGATGCCCCTCCGTAAAAGCCAACCTTGCCGAGAATTCTCGCCAAATATAGGCTTTTATATAGTGAAAAGCACTGGTCATACCTTCCTATACTGCGCCCATCTATGCCATTAACAACAAATGTCAGCGGTACGCTGCGTCGAGGGTAATAAACATGCGAGTTCTGGTGCTTGGTAGCGGTGTGATCGGAACCGCCAGTGCCTACTATCTGGCACGGCAAGGGTTCGAAGTCGTCGTGGTCGACCGTCAACCGGCAGTCGCCATGGAAACCAGTTTTGCCAACGCCGGCCAGGTCTCGCCTGGTTACGCTTCGCCCTGGGCTGCCCCGGGTGTGCCGCTCAAGGCCATCAAGTGGCTGCTTGAACGCCACGCGCCCCTGGCCATCAAGGCCACCGCCGACATTGACCAATACCTGTGGATGGCGCAAATGCTGCGCAACTGCACCGCCAGCCGTTATGCGGTGAACAAGGAGCGCATGGTGCGCCTGTCCGAGTACAGCCGTGACTGCCTCGACGAGCTGCGCGCTGAAACCGGGATTGCCTACGAAGGCCGTACCCTGGGTACCACGCAGCTGTTCCGCACCCAGGCACAGCTGGACAACGCCGCCAAGGACATCGCCGTCCTCGAGCAGTCCGGTGTGCCGTACGAAGTACTCGACCGCGCAGGCATCGCCCGCGTCGAACCGGCCCTGGCCAACGTTACTGACATCCTCGCCGGTGCCCTGCGCCTGCCCAACGACCAGACCGGCGACTGCCAGCTGTTTACCACCCGCCTGGCGGAAATGGCGATCAAGCTCGGCGTCGAGTTCCGCTTTGGCCAGGACATTCAGCGCCTGGACTACGCCGGTGACCGCATCAATGGTGTGTGGATCGACGGCAAGCTGGAAACCGCCGACCGCTACGTGCTGGCCCTGGGCAGCTATTCGCCGCAGTTGCTCAAGCCGCTGGGCATCAAGGCCCCGGTCTACCCGCTCAAGGGTTACTCGCTGACCGTGCCGATCACCGACCCGGCCATGGCCCCGACCTCGACTATTCTCGACGAAACCTACAAGGTCGCGATCACCCGTTTCGACAACCGCATCCGCGTTGGCGGCATGGCTGAAATCGCCGGTTTTGACCTGTCGCTGAACCCGCGTCGGCGCGAAACCCTGGAGATGATCGTCAACGACCTTTATCCTCGTGGCGGCGACCTGAGCCAGGCCAGTTTCTGGACCGGCCTGCGCCCGACCACTCCGGACGGTACGCCGATCGTTGGCGCCACGCCGTTCCGCAACCTGTTCCTCAACACGGGGCACGGTACGTTGGGCTGGACCATGGCTTGCGGTTCCGGTCGCCTGCTGGCCGACCTGATTGCGCGCAAGAAGCCGCAAATCAGCGCCGAAGGCCTCGATATCTCTCGCTACGGAAAACACCAGGAGCCTGCCAAACATGTCAGTCCAGCGCCAGCTCACCAATGAGCGCATGAGCCAGATCGTCACCCACAACGGCACCGTCTACCTGGCGGGCCAGGTGGGTGACGACATGAACGCCGGGATCGAGCAGCAAACCCGCGAGACCCTGGCCAACATCGAGCGCCTGCTGGACCTGGCCGGCACCGACAAGAGCCGCCTGCTCTCGGTGACCATCTACCTCAAGGACATCGACGCGCACTTTCAGGGCATGAACGCGGTGTGGGACAAGTGGCTGCCAAAAGGCGTCGCGCCGGCCCGTGCCACCGTTGAAGCCAAGCTGTGCGAACCGGAAATCCTCATCGAGCTGTCGGTGGTCGCCGCACTGCCGTAACACCCGATCCCTCACCCGGTGCCGCCGGCGGCCGACCAGCTGCCTTCGGGCACCGGGTTTTTTACTTCTAACCAGACTGCCCAGAAGGCTGCCGTCATGCGTCCTGCCCGTGCCCTGATCGATCTTCAAGCCCTGCGTCACAACTATCAACTTGCCCGCGAACTGACCGGAGCCAAAGCGCTGGCCGTGATCAAGGCCGATGCCTATGGTCACGGTGCCGTGCGTTGTGCCCTGGCCCTGGAGCAGCAAGCCGATGGTTTTGCCGTGGCCTGCATCGAAGAGGCGCTGGAGCTGCGCGCAGCCGGGATCAAGCCGCCGGTGCTGCTGCTTGAAGGCTTTTTCGAAGCCAGCGAACTGCAACTGATCGCCCAGCACGACCTGTGGTGCGTGGTGCATTCGCTGTGGCAGCTGGAGGCGATCGAACAGGCGCACCTGAGCAAGCCGATCACCGTCTGGCTCAAACTCGACTCGGGCATGCACCGGGTCGGCCTGCACGCCAAGGACTATCAGGCCGCGTACCAGCGCCTGCTGGCCAGCGGCAAGGTTGCGCGTATCGTGCTGATGAGCCACTTCGCCCGTGCCGATGAACTCGACAGCGACGCCAGCAACGAACAACTGGCGGTATTCCAGGCCGCGCGCCAGGGCCTGAGCGCCGAGGTCAGCCTGCGCAACTCGCCGGCCGTGCTCGGTTGGCCGAATATGCCCAGCGACTGGGTGCGCCCGGGCCTGATGCTGTACGGCGCCACGCCCTTCGAAGTGCCTCAGGCAGAAGCTGCGCGCCTGCAGCCGGTAATGACCGTGCAATCGCGGGTGATCAGTGTGCGTGAGCTGCCGGCTGGCGAGCCTGTCGGTTATGGCGCCAAGTTCATCAGCCCGCGGCCGACCCGGGTTGGCGTGGTGGCCATGGGTTACGCCGATGGCTACCCGCGCCAGGCGCCAAACGGTACACCGGTGCTGGTGGCCGGCAAACGCACCCAGCTGATCGGCCGGGTGTCGATGGACATGCTCTGCATTGACCTGACCGACGTGCCGGAAGCGGGCCTCGGCAGCCCGGTGGAGCTGTGGGGCAAAAACGTGCTGGCCAGCGAAGTGGCCATGCATGCTGGCAACATCCCTTACCAGATTTTCTGCAACCTCAAGCGCGTACCGCTGGACTACAGCGGCGATTAAGGCGCCAAAGCGGACAGGCTGCGGGTCGAAGTGTTGTAAATACTGAACGCTGTTGCGATGATAACGTTCAATTTCGACCCCACTCGTTCGTTTAGGAGGGCTCCAGCATTGGACGTCGGTGAACGACTGCAAGCCATTCGCAAGCTCAAGGGCCTGTCACAGCGTGAACTCGCCAAACGTGCGGGCGTCACCAACAGCACCATCTCGATGATCGAGAAGAACAGCGTCAGCCCTTCAATCAGCTCGCTGCGCAAGGTGCTGAGCGGTATTCCAATGTCCATGGTCGAGTTCTTTTCCGAAGAGCTGCAACCGGAAAACCCTACCCAGATCGTCTATAAAGCCCACGAACTGATCGACATTTCGGACGGTGCGGTGACCATGAAACTGGTCGGCAAGGCGCACCCGAGCCGGGCTATTGCCTTTCTCAACGAGGTCTATCCGCCGGGTGCCGATACTGGCGAAGAAATGCTCACCCATGATGGCGAAGAGACCGGCATCCTCCTCGAAGGCCGCCTTGAACTGGTGGTGGGCCTGGAAACTTTCATCCTCGAAGCGGGCGACAGCTACTATTTTGAAAGTACCAAGCCGCACCGTTTCCGCAATCCTTACGATGAGCCGGCCCGGCTGATCAGCGCGGCGACTCCGGCCAACTTCTAGTGGGCATTGCGCGGCGGATTGTCGCGGCTAAGACCCTTTGGACACTAGGGTTGTTTCGGTGAGGCAGGGTTCCCGTTATACTTGCGCCGCCTGCGAAACCGTGGCCGCGGGCGTGACTAGCCACCATGAGGGTGTACGCGTGAATCTAATCAAGAAAATGCTGGCCGTACCAGCTGCCGTATTGGCCCTTTGGGCAGTCAGCGCACAAGCTGCGACCAACGACGACATCGCCAAGCGACTGGAACCGGTTGGCCAGGTGTGTGTACAGGGTCAGGAATGCAAGGGTATGGAAGTCGCGGCAGCTGCTGCTGGCGGCGGTGCCAAGACCCCGGATGAAATCATCGCCAAGCATTGCAATGCTTGCCATGGCAGCGGCCTGCTCGGCGCACCGAAAATCGGCGATACCGCCGCCTGGAAAGAGCGCTCTGACCATCAGGGTGGTCTGGACGGCATCCTCGCCAAGGCCATCACCGGCATCAACGCCATGCCGCCAAAAGGCACCTGCGCCGACTGCTCGGATGACGACCTGATGGGCGCCATCAAGAAGATGTCCGGCCTGTAAGCCCAGCGCTTGCCCAGCAAAGCCCGCCACGTGCGGGCTTTGTGCGTTTTAGCGCTGGTCAGCGCAGCATTCTGGCGGCATGCTCGGTCCAAAGTGGTCAAGGAATGCCACAGGAGGCCGAGATGGCGTACAGCTGTTCGATCGACACTGCCGTGGACCAGGTGCTGGCACGCCTGCCCGCGCATATCCACATGGGCCTGCCGCTGGGGCTGGGCAAGCCCAACCGCTTCGTCAATGCCCTGTATGCGCGGATCCGCCAGTTGCCCGAGCGGCAACTGACGATCTACACCGCCTTGAGTCTCGGCCGCCCGGACCTTGGTGACGGCTTGCAACGGCGCTTTCTTGAGCCCTTCATCGAGCGTGTGTTCGCCGACTACCTCGAACTGGACTACCTGCACGACCTGCGCCGCGACCAGTTGCCGGCGAACATCCGTGTCGAGCAGTTCTTCATGCAGCCCGGCAGCCTGCTGCACAGCGCCATGGCCCAGCAGGACTACGTCAGCAGCAACTACAGCCACGCCGCCCGCGATATCAATGCCAAGGGCTTGAACCTGGTGGCGCAGCTGGTCGCCGAAGACCCGGCGCATCCCGGCCAGCTGAGCCTGAGTTGCAACCCGGACATCACCCTCGACCTGTTGCCAATGATCGCCCGCCGCCGGGCGGCCGGTGAAACCATCCTGGTGCTCGGCCAGGTGCATACCGAACTGCCGTACATGCCGGGCGCCTCGGAGCTGCCCCGGGATGACTTCGACCTGCTGATCGATAGCGCGGAAAGCACCCGGTTGTTCTCCACGCCGAACATGCCGGTCACCACCCAGGACCATTTCATCGGCCTGCATGCCAGTACCCTGGTGCGCGATGGCGGCACCCTGCAGATCGGCATTGGCGCCATGGGCGATGCGCTGACCGCCGGGCTGCTGGCGCGGCAGGCTGACAGCGAGGCCTACAGTGCGTTGCTGGCTGATATTGACCTCACGCCCTGGCAAACCCTGATCGCACGCGAAGGCGGCATCGAGCCCTTTACCCACGGCCTGTATGGCTGTAGCGAAATGTTCGTCAACGGCCTGCTGGCACTGGTCGAAGCGGGGATCATCCGCCGCCCGGTTTATCCTGAAGAGGCACGCCAGCAGGCGGCCAACAATGGCGAGCTGGATGACCAGGGCGTGTTGGTGCATGGCGGCTTCTTTCTTGGCCCTCAGGCCTTTTACCAGCGCTTGCGGGAAATGCCTTTAAGCCAGCGCAAACGCTTTGCCATGAGCGCCATCAGCTACATCAACGAGCTGTATGGCCAGGAGTCGCTCAAGCGCCTGCAGCGCCGGGATGCGCGCTTTATCAACACGGTGTTCACCATGACCTTGATGGGCGCCGGGGTGGCCGATCAGCTGGAAGACGGCCGGGTGCTCAGCGGGGTAGGTGGGCAGTACAACTTCGTTGCCCAGGGCCATGCACTTGAAGGCGCGCGCTCGATCCTGCTGCTGCGCAGCTGGCGTGAAGCGGGCGGGGAGGTCAGCTCCAACCTGGTCTGGGAATACGGTCACTGCACCATTCCCCGGCACCTGCGCGACATCGTCGTCACCGAGTACGGCATCGCCGACCTGCGTGGGCAGACTGACGCCGAGGTGATTGCACGGTTGCTGGCGATCAGCGACACGCGCTTTCAGCCCGAGCTGATCGAACGGGCGCAGAAGGCCGGCAAGTTGCCGAAGGATTTTTGCCTGGATCAGCGCTTCACCGAGAACACCCCGCAGCGTTTGCAGGCGCTGCGCGAAAGGCACGCACGGTTGTTCCCCGAGTATCCGCTGGGCAGTGACTTCACGGCTGAGGAGCGTGATTTGTTGCGGGCGCTGAACTGGCTCAAGAGCAAGTTCAAACTGAGCGAGGTGCTTGAGCTGGGCAAGGCGGCGCTGGATGCACCGGCACCCGAGGCGTTTCCCGGGCAGTTGACGCGGATGGGACTGGCGCAGCCGCAGGGGCTGAAGGAGGACTTGTATCAGCGCTTGTTGCTGGCGGGGTTGCAGGCAACAGCGTTCCGTTGAGGACGCTATCGCTGGCAAGCCAGCTCCCACAAGGTCCGCGGTATGCAGTATCTGTGGGAGCTGGCTTGCCAGCGATGAGGCCAGCGCAAATTACTCGATGAAAGTAACCACGCCACCTTCCAGCGACTTCACACGAGCCAGCGATTCAACGCGGTAGCCCTGGCTGTCCAGCTCGGCACGGCCGCCCTGGAACGACTTCTCGATGACGATACCCAAACCGGCAACGGTGGCACCGGCTTGCTTGATGATCGAGATCAGCGCCTGGGAGGCTTTGCCGTTGGCCAGGAAGTCGTCGATCACCAGCACGCGGTCGCTGCTGTTGAGGTGGCGCGGGGAGATCGCCACGGTGTTTTCAGTCTGCTTGGTGAAGGAATACACCGAAGCCACCAGCAGGTTTTCGGTCAGGGTCAGCGACTGGTGCTTGCGCGCGAAAATCACCGGAACGCCCAGTTTCAGGCCGGTCATCACCGCTGGGGCAATGCCCGAGGCTTCGATGGTGACGATCTTGGTGATGCCCGAGTCGGCGAACAGACGGGCGAACTCGTCGCCAATCAGTTGCATCAGCGCAGGGTCGATCTGATGGTTGAGAAACGCATCGACTTTGAGAACCTGATCGGAAAGCACGATGCCTTCTTCGCGAATCTTCTGGTGCAGTGCTTCCACTGTGGTATTTCCTCGATGTAGCAAGAGTGGCCACGGCAATACGCCGCAGCAAAGGTTGATTATCTAACGTTTGAGCATGGCACGGATATCGGCCAGTGCATTGTTGCCACGAGCGGCCTTCACTTCGGTTGGCGCGTCGTCCAGGCCCTCCCAGGCCAGGTCGTCGTCGGGCAGCTCGTCCAGGAAGCGGCTCGGCGAACAATCGATGATCTCGCCGTACTGCTTGCGCTTGGCGGCAAAGGTGAAGGCCAGGGTCTGACGTGCGCGGGTAATCCCGACGTAGGCCAGCCGCCGTTCTTCTTCGATGGTGTCGGCTTCGATGCTGGAACGGTGCGGTAGGATTTCCTCTTCCATGCCCATGATGAACACGTAGGGGAATTCCAGGCCCTTGGAAGCGTGCAGGGTCATCATCTGCACACCTTCGGCGCCGTCTTCCTCTTCCTGCTGGCGTTCGAGCATGTCGCGCAGCACCAGCTTGCCGATGGCTTCCTCGATGGTCATGCCACCGTCTTCGTCTTTCTCGAGGGTGTTTTTCAACGCCTCGATCAGGAACCAGACGTTGCCCATGCGAAAGTCCGCGGCCTTGTCGCTGGAGCTGTTGGTGCGAATCCAGTTCTCGTAGTCGATGTCCATGATCATGCTGCGCAGGGCAGCGATCGGATCTTCCAGGGCGACCTGCTCGCGGACCTTGTCCATCCAGCGTTTGAAGCGCTGCAGGCGGTCGGTGTAGCGGCTGTCCAGGTGTTCGCCGAGGCCCAGCTCCTCGCTGGCGGCGTACATCGAAACCTTGCGCTCGGTGGCGTAGTTGCCAAGTTTTTCCAGGGTGGTCGAGCCGATTTCCCGGCGCGGCACGTTGATCACCCGCAGGTAGGCGTTATCGTCGTCCGGGTTTACCAGCAGGCGGAAGTAGGCCATCAGGTCTTTGACTTCCTGGCGTCCGAAGAAGCTGTTGCCGCCCGACAGGCGATACGGCACCTGGTGGTGCTGCAGCTTCAGCTCGATCAGCTTGGCCTGGTAGTTGCCCCGGTAAAGAATGGCGAAGTCGCTGTAGGGCCGGTCGGTGCGCAGGTGCAGGCTGAGGATTTCCATGGCCACCCGTTCGGCCTCGGCTTCCTCGTTCTTGCAGCGGATCACGCGGATCTCGTCGCCGTGGCCCATCTCGCTCCACAGCTGCTTTTCGAAGGCATGCGGGTTGTTCGAGATGAGTACGTTGGCACAACGCAGGATGCGGCTGGTGGAGCGGTAGTTCTGCTCGAGCATCACCACTTTCAGCGACGGGTAGTCGTCCTTGAGCAGCATCAGGTTCTCGGGCCGCGCACCGCGCCAGGCGTAGATCGACTGGTCGTCGTCGCCGACCACGGTGAACTGGTTGCGCGTGCCGATCAGCATCTTCACCAGCAAGTACTGGCTGGCGTTGGTGTCCTGGTATTCGTCGACCAGCAGGTAACGTACCTTGTTCTGCCACTTCTCCAGGACATCGGGGTTGTCCTGGAACAGCTTGACCGGCAGCAGGATCAGGTCGTCGAAGTCCACCGCGTTGAATGCCCGCAGGGTGCGCTGGTAGTGCGCATAGACCACCGCGGCGGTCTGCTCCTTGGGGTTGCGGGCCTTTTCCAGGGCTTCGGGCGGCAGGATCAGGTCGTTCTTCCAGGCGCCGATCATGTTCTTGATCTCGTCGACGCCGTCGTCGCCCGAGTATTCCTTCTGCATGATGTCGGTCATCAGGGCTTTGACGTCGGTCTCGTCGAAAATCGAGAAGCCCGGTTTGAAGCCCAGCCGTTCATGCTCCTTGCGGATGATGTTCAGGCCCAGGTTGTGGAAGGTCGACACGGTCAGGCCGCGGCCTTCGCCCTTGCGCAGCAGGGTGCCGACCCGCTCCTTCATCTCCCGCGCGGCCTTGTTGGTGAAGGTCATGGCCACGATGTACTGGGCACGGATGCCGCAGTTCTGGATCAGGTGCGCGATCTTGCGGGTGATCACGCTGGTTTTGCCGGAGCCAGCACCGGCGAGCACCAAAAGAGGGCCGCCGACGTAGTTCACGGCTTCTTGTTGCCGGGGGTTGAGTCGGGACATGACGAAAACCGGGGACGCTAGAAAAATAGCCGGGCATTTTAGCAGGGGTAGAAAGTTTCTGCCGCGACCGTCTGACAGTGTGACGTACCACGCGATCTAAATTTGCCGCATTTGATACTTTCCCGCAGGATGCGTGGCGAAACCTGCGGGATGTCGGCAATGGAATGGCATGACTTTAAGTGAAAATCATTTTCATTAATGGTTTAGGATACGCATTCTCGCTGCCCATCGTCATTTGACTGCGCCTACGTCCTAAGGAGCCAGCTTGTCTACGCCCGTCGAACCCTTGCGTTTGCTCCTGCTGGCCGATGAGCCGGAATGGGCCACTGTCTTGCGCGAGTGTCTGCTGCCGATGGCGGGCCAGGCGGTATTGCTGACCGCTCCGAACTGGGAGGCAGTCGACACCCTGTTTGCCAACGACCGCAATGCGCTGGTGCTGGCGACCCCGCCACTGCAACCGGCGCCCGGGCGCTGCATATTGCCGATGGTTCTGCTGCTCGAGCACGAGCCGCAGGTGCCGCCGCCGGGGGTCAGCGACTGGCTGATCCGCGACCAACTGACCAGCAATATCCTGCGCCGCAGCCTGCGCCATGTCCGCGAGCGTGGCGTCCTCGAAGCGACCTTGCAGCGTTTGGCCGAGCAGGACCCGCTGACCGGCATCGCCAACCGCCAGGGCTTTCAGACCCTGTTGGCAGCGCGCCTGGCTGACAGCGAAGGGCGCGGTGTCGCCCTCGGTCATCTGGACCTCGACAACTTTCGCCATGCCAACGATGCCCTTGGTCATCAGGCCGGCGACCGGCTGATCCTGCAAGTGGTGGGCCGGCTGAAAAGCCAGCTCGAAGCCGGTGACCAGGTCGCGCGCCTGGGCAGCGACGAATTCGCCCTGTTGATCGATACTCGCCGCGAGCCGCAGCGCGCCGAATGGATGGCCGAACGCATCACCGAAGCCCTGGCCGAACCCTACTGGATCGACGGCGAAAGCCTGCTGCTAGGCTGCAGCCTGGGCGTCGCCCACGCCCGCGCCCAGGGTGGCGCCGACCCGCTGATGTGGCATGCGCACATCGCCATGCAGCAGGCCAAGAGCACCCAGGGCTGTACCTTCCACGTCTTCAACGAACGCATCAACCGCAACGCCCGCAGCCTTGCCGACCTGGAAAGCGAACTGCGCCGGGCGCTGCGTCGTGACGAGCTGGAACTGCACTACCAGCCGCGGCTGAACCTGGCCGACGGGCGCATCGTCGGCCTCGAAGCCCTGGTGCGCTGGCGCCATGCCGAACGCGGGCTGCTGCCGCCCAGCGAGTTCGTGCCCCTGGCCGAGCAGAGCGGGCTGATCGTGCCCCTGGGCTATTGGGTGATTTCCCGTGCCCTGCGCGACATGCAGGCCCTGCGCGAACAAGGGCTGGCGCCCTTGCACATGGCGGTGAACCTGTCGTTCCGCCAGTTCCAGGACAGCCAGCTGTTGGCGACCCTGAGCCGGCTGATCATCGAGCACGGCGTCGATGCCCGCTGGCTGGAGTTCGAGCTGACCGAAACCGCGGTGATGCGGCGCAACGACCTGGTCAAGCAGACCATGGATGCGCTCGGGCGCCTGGGTGTGCGCTTTTCCCTGGATGACTTCGGTACCGGCTTCTCGTCGTTCGTGCACCTGAACAGCTTGCCGATCACCTTGCTCAAGGTCGATCGCAGCTTTGTCGGCGGCATGGAGCAGCGCGAAGAAAACCGCAAGCTGGTGCACGCGATGATCAACCTGGCGCACAACCTCAACCTCGAGGTGGTGGCCGAGGGCGTGGAAACCCCGGAGCAGATGGACCTGTTGCGCAGTTTTGATTGTGACCAGGTGCAGGGGTTTCTGATCAGCCGGCCGTTGCCGATGGATGAGTTGATGGAGTATCTGCTGCGTGGTCCGGCGCAGCAGTCGGTGGCTTTGTAGATTCTGGGGCTGCTTTGCAGCCCATCGCTGGCAAGTCCAGCTCCCACAGGGCTTTCAAACCACCGAAGCAGTCACCTTGTTCACCCCACCGGCACTGCCCAGCAAGCGCTTCATTCGCCATTCAAATGCCCAAGTCAGGCTCACCGCCGCACACGCCAGGCCCAGCGCCAGCCCCCACCACACGCCCACCGCACCCAGGCCGAGGTTGAACGCCAGCAACCAGGCCGCCGGCGCACCGATCACCCAGTAACAGAACAGCCCGACCAGGAAGGTGGTCTTGGCATCCTTGAGCCCGCGGATCGAGCCCATGGCAATCGTCTGCACACCATCGAACAGCTCGAACCAGGCGGCGACCATCAGCAGGCTCACGGCCAGCTGGATGATGTCGGCAAAGGCCGGGTCACCGTGGTCGAGGAACAGCCCCACCAGCGGGTCTGGCAGCAGCCAGAAGAGGATGGCGAACATCAGCATCATCGCCGCGCCAAAACCGATCCCAACCCGGCCAGCGTGTCGGGCACCCAAGAGGTTATCGGCACCGTAATAGAGCCCTACACGCATGGTTACGGCATACGACAGGCCCGCCGGAATCATGAACGCGGTCGAGACGATCTGCAGGGCGATCTGGTGCGCGGCAAGTTCGGTGCTGCCGAGCACGCCCATGCACAGTGCGGCGAAGGCGAACAGGCCGACCTCGACGGTGTAGGTGCCGCCAATCGGCAAGCCCAGGCGCCACAGCTCGCGCAGGGCTGGCCACGACGGGCGGCTCAGGCCCTGGCGAATCGGGTAGGGCGCGTAGGCCGGGTGCCAGCGGATATACAACGCCATGGCCACGGCCATGCAGTTGGCAACGATCGCGGTCACCAGGCCGATGCCCACCAGGCCCAGTTTCGGCAGGCCGAACATGCCCTCGATCAAGGCGTAATTGAGCAGGAAGTTGGCCACTGTGCCGACCAGGCTGATAACCATCACCGGCGTCGAACGGCCGATGGCGCTGGTAAAGCCGCGCAGGGCCATGAAGTTCAGGTAGCCGGGCAGGGCGAAGGGCAGCAACAACAGGAACTGCGCGGCGGCCTCGACGTTGTTGGGGCTCTGGCCGAGCAGTAGCAGCACCGGCTCCAGGTTCCACAGCGCCAGTGCTGCCACCAGGGCCATGACCCAGGCCAGCCACAACCCGGCCTGGGTCAGGCGGGTGGCGCCGGCGATGTCACCGGCACCCTTGCGAATCGCCACCAGGGTGCCGACCGCGGCGATCACACCCAGGCAAAAGATCGACACGAACGAATAACTCGCCGCCCCCAGACCACCACCGGCCAGCGCTTGCGGGCTGATGCGGGCCATCATCAGGGTGTCGGTGAGTACCATCAGCATGTGCGCCAACTGCGAGGCAATCAGCGGCCCGGCCAGGCGCAGCAAAGCCTTGAGTTCATGGGTAGGCGCAGCCTGCATGGAGTCGTCCTTTTCTTACGCGATAGATTCAAAGCATGAAAGCTTGAGGCTTTGCACGGTTATCCACAAAAGGATAATAGCGATGCTTGGCATGATTAAAACTCATGGGAGTATGATCCTGACGATCGCCTGTGGATAACCCGGAGCCCGTCCCTCATGTCTCGTCGTTTACCGCCCTTGTACGCACTGCGGGCTTTCGAAGCGGCCGCCCGGCACAGTTCGTTCACCCGCGCCGCAGATGAGTTATCAATCACCCAGAGCGCGGTCAGCCGGCACATCCGCACCCTTGAGGAGCACTTCGCTTGCCGTTTGTTCGTGCGCAACGGCCGCAGCCTGCAACTCAGCGAAGCGGCGCGTTTGCTCCTGCCCGGAGTGCGCGAAGGCTTTGCGGCACTGGAGCGGGCTTGCAACACCCTGCGCAGCGAGGACGACATCCTGCGCATGAAAGCCCCTTCGACCCTGACCATGCGCTGGCTGCTGGCACGCCTGAGCCGCTTTCGCCACCTGCAGCCGGGCAACGAAGTACAGCTGACCAGCGCCTGGATGGACGTCGATCATGTCGATTTCAATCATGAGCCTTTCGACTGCGCGGTGTTGCTGAGTGACGGTCACTTCCCGTCGGATTGGGAGGTCAAGCGGCTGTTTTCCGAGCTGCTGATACCGGTCGGCGCGCCGGAACTGCTCAAGGAAGGGCCCTGGGATGAGCGGCGCCTGGCGGGTGTCGAGCTGCTTCATCCGACCCCCGACAAGCGCGACTGGCGCAGCTGGCTGGCGCGCATGGACCTCACCGACAAGGTCTCGCTCAAGGGTGGCCAGGTGTTCGATACCCTGGAACTGGGCATGATCGCCGCTGCCCGGGGTTATGGCGTGTCCATGGGGGACTTGTTGATGGTGGCCGAGGATGTCGCCCAGGCCCGGCTTAGCCTGCCATGGCCGACGGCGGTTGCCAGCGGGCTGGATTACTACCTGGTCTGGCCGAAAACCCGCCCCGGTGGCGAGCGCTTGCGACGCTTGAGTGACTTCCTGCAAGGCGAGGCAGACTCCATGGACTTGCCCAAGGTGGAAATACTGGGGCCATCAGCGTCTATCGGAAGCAGTTGAACGTTTGCGCGGGATAACCCTGTTGCACACTCAAGTATTGCCGCGCGCCGCCGAAGCAGAGGCATCAGAGCCACGTCTAGATGGCTCGCTTCCCGTATTGATGCGGACGGTCAGCGTGATCAGGACGATCCCGGCCCCTCTTGCCAGGAGCTTCCATGTCTCAACCCCGTGCCCGGATTGCCTCGCAACTCGGTATCGCCCTCGCCATCGTGCTGGCCGTGGTGATTACCGGTAGCACCCTGTTTGCCCTGCGTTCGCTGGACAACGCCAACCTGATTACCCGCCAGGAACACCTGGCCAGCGAAGCGCGACTGCTCGCCGATCAGCTCGATACCTTTCACAGCACTCTGCGCGAAAGCACTCAGCGCCTGAGCGGCTTGTTCGAGAAGCGCTTTGCCGCTGGTTTGCAGTTGCATTCCGGGGAGTCGGTGACGGTTGCGGGGGTTGCCACGCCCGCGCTGTACCTGGGTGATCAACTGCTCAACAACGACTTTCGCCAGGTGGATGATTTCCGCCAGATGACCGCGGGCGTCGCCACCTTGTTCGTGCGCAGCGGTGAAGACTTTGTCCGTATCAGCACCTCGCTGACCAAGCAGGACGGCAGCCGCGCCATCGGCACGCTGCTCGACCGCCAGCATCCGGCCTACGCCCGCTTGCTGGCCGGTCAGGCCTATGTTGGCCGGGCGAACCTGTTCGAGCGCGATTACATGACCCAGTACACCCCGGTGCGTGACAGCAGCGGGCGGGTGATTGCGGTGCTGTTCGTCGGCTTCGACTACACCGATGCGCAAAAGGCCCAGTTCGCCAACCTCGGGCGCT
The DNA here is from genome assembly GCF_900497695.1 of Pseudomonas wadenswilerensis. Lineage (GTDB taxonomy): Bacteria > Pseudomonadota > Gammaproteobacteria > Pseudomonadales > Pseudomonadaceae > Aquipseudomonas > Aquipseudomonas wadenswilerensis. The sequence continues at coordinate 272,704 of NZ_UIDD01000001.1, forward strand.
TTCGCATCGGCCAGACCGGCTCACTGGCCCTGCTCGACGACAAGCAGCACTGGCTGGTGCCGCCAGCAGGTGTGCGCCCGGATAGCCAGGCGGCACAGGCACTTGCCGGATTCACCGCGGGCGAAGGGCGTTTCTGGCATGACGGTGTCGAAGAGCTGTTCAGCGTTGCCGTGCCGTTTGCAGGTGGGCCCTGGACGGTGGTGGCGAGCATGCCGAAGGCGGAAATCCGCGCGGTAACCTGGAGCGTCGGTACCCGCCTGGCCATCGGCAGCCTGTTGGCGATGCTGCTGGCCGTTGCTGCGACCCTGTGGCTGTTACGCCGCCGTCTGCGCCCGCTGGGTGATCTGCTGCAGCAAGCGCAAGCCCTGGGTGGCGGTGACCTGCAGGCGCGTCTGCGGGTATCGAGCAACGATGAAATCGGCCAGCTGGCGCACAGTTTCAACCAGATGGGCGAAGCGCTGGCGAGCATGGTCGAGCACATTCGCGCAGCGGCAGAGCAGGTCAGTAGCCGTGCCCAGGCATTGTCGGGAATGTCCTCCGGTGCCTGTGAGGGGATGGAGCAGCAGTCCGGCGAAATCACCAGCATGGCCGGTGCCGTCGAGCAGTTCAGCGCCACTTCGATGAACATTGCCGACAACATGGGCAGCACCGAGCGCATGGCCCAGGACAACGTCCAGCAAACCCGCATTGGCCGCACCTCGATGGACCAGGCGTCGTCGTCCCTTGAGCAGATCGCCAGCGCACTGGCCGGCACCGCCGAAGTGATCGACACCCTCGGCCTGCGCTCCCAGGAAATTGGCGGCATCGTCGGGGTGATCACCTCGATTGCCGAGCAGACCAACCTGCTGGCCTTGAACGCTGCCATTGAAGCGGCGCGGGCCGGTGAACAGGGGCGGGGCTTTGCCGTGGTCGCGGACGAGGTGCGCAATCTGGCCTCGCGTACCCGTCAGGCTACCGATGAAATCTCGACCATGATCGGCAGCATCCAGCAGGAAACCGGTAACGCCATCAGCACCATGGAGCAGGGCAACCGCCTGATGCAGGAAGGGCTGGAGCGCAATGCCAAGGTTGCCGCGGCGCTGGCGCAGATTGATGAACGCAGCCGTTCGGCGGGGGAACAGTTTGCCGCCATTACCACGGCAACCCAGGAGCAGAGCAGCACGGCGAATGTGCTCAGCCGTAACCTGCAGAGCATTGCCCTGGCCAACAGTGAGCAGCGCGAGGTAGCGACCAACCTGGCGGCTACGGCGCGTGAGCTTGAGGGATTGGCGGGGCAGTTGCGGCAGGAAGTGGATCGCTTTCGGGTTGGGCGTTAGGTTCTAAATCGGGGCCGCTTTGCGGCCCATCGCCGGCAAGGCCGGCTCCCACAATGGAACTGCAAACACTGAAACTGTGGGAGCTGGCTTTGCCAGCGATGGGCTGCGTAGCAGCCCTGGGCTCCTACAGCTGCGACAGGCCCAGCGCCTGCGCACAGGCCATCAACGATCGCCGCTCACTTTCGGCGTACAACCCCAGCTCATCCTGCACCGGTTTGCCCAGCGCCTGTTCGAAGGCTTCGCGGTTGGCATTGCTGCCGTACTCGTTCTGCGCATCATCGCCCAGGTTCGACTGGAAAATCCCCGCCGCACTGACCGGCAGAAAATCCTCGTACACCAGCGCTTCAAAGTGAACATGCCCAGCGTCGATCAGCCCCTGCAATGAAGTCGGCCGCTGCGCTTCACCACGCGCCGCCAACCCGCGTTCGGTCGGGAAGTAGCGGAAGTACGCCAGCGCCTGCTCCCGCATCTGCGCCAGGTCATCCGGGAAGGCCTTGAAGCTGTCGCTGAGCAGACTCATGTAGCGCTCGGCATTGGCCTCGGCGGGAACGCCACCCAGCGCCGTGCGGGCGGCATCGAGCAATTGGTCATAAAGCTGGCGACCTTTTGGCGTCAGTGCTGCACCCCGTTGCTCGATCTCGCCAAAGCGCGCGGTATGGCTGCCACTGCCTTCACCCTGCTGATCAGTGAACGCGACCTTCTCCTGCAGCGCCTTGAAACTGGTCTGACGCAGCAGTATCGGGCAGCGACGCGGTGGCGGGCCTTCGATTACGGCCTTGGGCGGAATACCTTTGGCCGGCATGCCCAGCTGGATGGCATCGATGTCCAGGGTGCGCGGGGTCAGGTGGTTGATGTGCGGGCCCTTGAAGGCCACCACATCGGCAATCAGGCGGTGCTGGTCGTGCAGTTGCTGGTACTGCTCGGCGGTCACCGTGGCGTCCCGGTGCCAGCGGAAGGTGTGCAGGGCTTCGTCGACAAACGCCAGGGCATCGTCGGCATTCAGGCCACCATCGCGCTCGAATTGCTCGATCAACTGCAACGCACGCGGGGTGAAGATTTGCCGGCGGGCGAGAATCTCGCGCGACAGCTCACGCAGCGCCGGGTTGTCGATCAGCTCCAGGCGCAGCAGCGAGGTGAAGACCCGGAACGGGCTGATGTGCAGCGATTGCTCGTGCACGGCGCGAAAGGCGGTGGAATGCACCGGTACACCGGCGCAGCTGAGGTCGTAGTACCCGACTGGTTGCATGCCCATCACCGCGAACAGGCGGCCGATGGTTGCCAGCTCTTCGGCGGTGCCGACGCGAATGGCGCCGTGGCGTTCCTGGTCGAGGCGCTCGATTTCACCGGTCCAGCGCAGGGCCTGGGCAACCTCGGGTTGCTGGGTCATGACCTGCTGATTGATTTCGCTCACCAGTGACAGCAGCGTGCCGTACAGCGGCACCTCTTGCTTGTACATGAGCGACATGGCGGCCGAGAACTGCGCGCGAATGCTGTCCGGGCTGACGAAATCTTGAGCGGGCATCGAAAGCTTCCTGGTAAGTGGGCACCCTTACATGAAAGCGAGGAATGCAGTGCTCGCACAAGCGAAAAAAAGTCGATCTGTCATTCCAAAAATTATCAACCTTGCAGGTCCAGCTCCGCCCGAATCCAATCGACCAGCGCGCGTACCTTCGGCACCTCCGCCGCATGCTCGGAAAACGCCAGGAAATGCGCACCATTGCTGCGCATGCTGTGCTGCCAGGGCACGATCAATTTACCTTCGGCCAGTTCCTGGGCCACCAGATAGCGCGGCACCAGGGCCACGCCGCAGCCGGACTGGGCAGCGCTGAGGCTCATATAGAAGGTATCGAAGCGCGGCCCGTGATAACTGTTGGCCGAATGCAGGCCTTGCTCGAGAAACCACTCGTGCCAGGCCTCCGGACGCGAAGTGCTTTGCAGCAGCACCAGCTCGGCCAGTTCGCTGGCGTCCTTGAGCGTGCGCCCCTGCAACAGTTCCGGTGCGCACACCGGCAGCACTTCCTCGCCGAACAGCTCGATGCAGGTGGCCCCCGGCCAAGTGCCCTGACCAAAGAAGAACACCACGTCGGCAGTGGCCTGCAGCAGGGCAAAGGGCTCCATCTCGTTGCGGATGTCGAGGTGGATGTTCGGGTGCTGCTTGCCGAAGCCTTTGAGGTGCGGGATCAGCCAACGCACGCCAAAGCTCGGTTGAGTGGCTACCTTGAGGACTTCGGTCTGTTCGCCGTAGGACATGATGTAACGGCTGGACATATCGACCTGGGTGAGAATCTTGTTGACCTCGGCCAGGTACAGCGCGCCTGCTGGAGTCAGTTGCAGGCGCCGGCGGATCCGCAGGAACAGGTGATGGCGGAGCATCTCTTCAAGCTGGGCCACCTGCTTGCTCACCGCGCTCTGGGTCAGGTGCAGCTCTTCGGCGGCGCGGGTGAAGCTCAGGTGCCGGGCGGCAGCCTCGAAACACTGCAGGGCGGCCATCGATGGCACCAGACGTTTGGACATAGCGGTCTCTAAGCCAGTAGATCATTACCTGGCGGAATGATATGCAGAATAAAGGTCGTTTGTTGCGCCAGAGTGATCGGATTAATACTGATCCCTATCACTATTTCAACCACTCATCGCATGCAGGAGAAGAAAATGGTTGATGGACTGCTTGACCGCCTCGGTGTTCCCACTACTGCCTACACCCATGGCAACCATCCCGTTCACACCCCTATCGATGGCAGCGCGATTGCCTCGGTGCACCTGGAAAGCAAAGCCCAGGTGACCGCCAAGATCGATCAGGCTGAACAAGCCTTCCAGGCTTGGCGCAACGTTCCGGCCCCGCGTCGCGGTGAGTTGATCCGCCTGTTTGGCGAAGTGCTGCGCAAGCACAAGGCCGAACTCGGTGAACTGGTGTCGATCGAAGCCGGCAAGATCACCCAGGAAGGCCTGGGCGAAGTGCAGGAAATGATCGATATCTGCGACTTCGCCGTCGGTCTGTCGCGTCAGCTGTACGGCCTGACCATCGCCTCCGAGCGCCCGGGCCACCACATGCGTGAAAGCTGGCATCCGCTGGGGGTGGTCGGGGTGATCAGCGCCTTCAACTTCCCGGTCGCGGTCTGGGCCTGGAACACCACCCTGGCGCTGGTGTGCGGCAACGCCGTGGTGTGGAAGCCGTCGGAGAAAACCCCGCTGACCGCGCTGGCCTGCCAGGCGCTGTTCGAAAAAGCCCTGAAAGCCTTTGGCGAAGCGCCAGAAGGCCTGAGCCAGCTGATCATCGGTGATCGCGATGCCGGCGAAGCCCTGGTCGACGACCCGCGCGTGCCGCTGGTCAGCGCCACCGGCAGCACCCGCATGGGCCGTGAAGTCGGCCCGCGTGTGGCCGCGCGTTTCGGTCGCAGCATCCTCGAGCTGGGTGGCAACAACGCGATGATCCTCGCGCCCAGCGCCGACCTCGACCTGGCCGTGCGCGGCATCTTGTTCAGCGCCGTTGGCACTGCGGGCCAGCGTTGCACCACCCTGCGCCGGCTGATCGTTCATCGTTCGATCAAGGACGAAGTGGTGGCCCGGGTCAAAGCCGCGTACGCCAAGGTACGTATCGGTGATCCACGTAAAGACAACCTGGTCGGCCCGCTGATCGACAAGGCTTCGTTCGCAGGCATGCAGGATGCGTTGGCCCGTGCCCGCGATGAAGGCGGCCAGGTGTTTGGTGGTGAGCGGCAGCTTGAGGACCAGTACCCGAATGCCTACTACGTTTCTCCAGCTATTGCCGAGATGCCCGCGCAGAGCGCCGTGGTTCGTCATGAAACTTTCGCACCGATCCTCTACGTGCTGACCTACGACGAATTCGACGAAGCCCTGCGCCTGAACAACGAAGTGCCGCAAGGTCTGTCGTCGTGCATCTTCACCACCGACCTGCGTGAAGCCGAGCGCTTCCAGAGTGCGGCAGGCAGTGACTGCGGGATTGCCAACGTCAACATCGGCACCAGCGGTGCGGAGATTGGCGGGGCGTTTGGCGGTGAGAAGGAAACCGGCGGTGGCCGTGAGTCAGGCTCGGATTCGTGGAAGGCCTACATGCGTCGGCAGACCAATACCGTGAACTATTCCCGCGAGCTGCCGTTGGCGCAGGGGATTGTGTTCGACTGAATACCGAGTCGGCCCCATCGCTGGCAAGCCAGCTCCCACAAGGACCGCTGCTCCCTGTGGGAGCTGGCTTGCCAGCGATAGGGGCACCACCGCACAAGAATAAAAGAGGAAGCCGGCCATGCCAGAACTGCGTCAACAATGCCTCTGGGAACACGTCACCCAGCCCGCTGCGCCATCCCGGGTGCTGAACGCCGAGCTCAAGGCCGATGTGTGCATCATCGGCGGCGGTATCACTGGCCTGTCGGCAGCCATTCACCTGCTCGAACAGGGCAAGACGGTGATCCTGCTCGAAGCCTGGAAAATCGGCCACGGTGGTTCCGGGCGCAACGTCGGCCTGGTCAACGCCGGCACCTGGATTCGTCCGGATGACGTTGAAGCGACCCTTGGCCAGAAGCAAGGCAGCCGCCTGAACAAGATACTGGGTGAGGCGCCGGGCGAAGTGTTCGCCACCATCGAACGCCTGGGTATCGACTGCCAGGCCCACAACACCGGCACCCTGCACATGGCCCACAACGCCACCGGCGTTGCCGACCTCGAAGCCCGTCACCAGCAATGGAGCCGGCGTGGCGCCGATGTCGAGCTGCTGACCGGGGCCAAGTGCGAAGAATATTGCGGTACCGACAAGATTTCCGCCGCGCTGCTCGATCGCCGCGCCGGCACCATCAACCCCATGGGTTATACACAGGGCCTGGCCGCTGCGGTCGAGCGTCTGGGTGGGCAGATCTTCCAGCAGTCCGCCGTGCAAGGCCTGGAGCGTGAAGGCGGCAGCTGGCGGGTGAAGACCGCCAAAGGTTCGGTCAGCGCCGACAAGGTGGTGATCTCTACCGGCGCCTACACCGAAGGCGACTGGACCAACCTGCAACGCCAGTTCTTCCGCGGCTACTACTACCAGGTCGCTTCGGTGCCGCTGCAAGGCGCCGCTGCCGACAACGTGCTCAAGCACGGCCAGGGTTCGTGGGATACGCGCACGGTGCTCAGCAGCATCCGTCGTGATGACCAAGGGCGCCTGTTGCTCGGCAGCCTCGGGCGGGTCGACAACAAGCCGGCCTGGTTCATCCGCAGTTGGGCCGACCGCATCCAGAACCACTACTTCCCGCAACTGGGCAAGGTCGAGTGGGAAATGCACTGGACCGGCTGCATCGACTTCACCCCGGACCACCTGATGCGCCTGTTCGAGCCGGCGCCGGGCATCGTCGCCGTCACTGGCTACAACGGCCGCGGCAACACCACCGGCACGGTGATCGGCAAAGCCTTTGCCCAGTACCTGCTCTGCGACAACCCGGATGCCTTGCCGATTCCGTTCTCGGCAATGAAACCGGTGTCGGCGCCGGCGCTGCGTACCGGCTTCTACGAAACCGGCTTCTCGCTGTATCACGCCGGGCAATGCTTGCGCGTGGTGCTCTGACGGCTACTTGTGCAGCCAGCTGAGAAAACCGCCTTTCTTGATGGCTGCAGGCTTTTGCTCCAGCAGTGACTGGCGGGTTTGCTGGCGGATGCGTTGCAGCTTGAGCAGCGCAGTCTTGACCTCGGTGCGTTGCTCCAGGCAACTGCGCACTTCGTCCTTGTCGATGCGATAGAGAATGCAGCTGGTCAGGGTGCGGAACTCGGCAGTGGAATCATCCGCTTCCAGCAAGCCCTCCACTCCCAATACCTCACCCGGGCCCATGCGCCCGGCTTCGAGCTGCTTGTCGCCATCACGAATGCCGACAGACACCACCCCGGTGCCAATCACCAGCAGGTAATCCGAGCTGTCGCCGACGCCGAGGATCACCTGGTCGGCCAGGTATTCCACGGCGGTCATGCGCTGGCTGAGGTTGTCTTTCTCCTCGTTGCTGAGCGAACGGAAGATCCGCACATCCTCGAGCAGGGCGCGCTGACGGTTCCACATCTGGCCTGGCTGGGTATCGCTGTTCCACACCACGCCGGCCGCTTCCAGGTGGCGGTGGGCGAGGTCGAACATATGGTTGCGCACCTCGGTCTTCTGGCTCATGGAGCTGACAAAGCCGCTGGCCTCGTACTCCACCGACTCCAGGCTCGAACTCTTGATCGTCGCTTTCGGGGCAGGGGTGATCAGTAACGTGCGCGTGCCTTGCAGGGTTTTCTCCAGCGCATCGAGCACCCGTCGCGGGCGCACCTTGGCCGGCACCACGACGGTGATGGAGACGCCGTGCACATCGCTGGGCTGGCTGAAGTTGAGCAGCTTGGCCTTGGCCGCCACCGAGTTGGGAATCACCGCCATGCTGCCGTTGCCGGTAAGCAGGCGGGTGGCGCGCCAGTCGATCTCGATGACCTTGCCTTCGGTGCCGTCGATGCTGATCGAATCGCCGATCTGATAGGGGCGGGTGGTATTCAGCACAATGCCGGAGAACACATCGCTCAGCGTGCTCTGCAGCGCCAGGCCGATCACGATTGCCATGACCCCGGAGGTTGCCAGCAGGCCTTTGACCGGCAGCTGCAGCACATATGCCGCTGCGGCAACAATGGCGACCAGGAAGATCACCGCCCCCAGCACATCCTGCAGCAACCGCCCGGTGTGACCGCTACGGGCCACCAGCACCAGGCCGATCACTACCGTGGCGGTACGCGCCGCAAACAGCCACCAGGCAATCCCCAGCACCGTAGCGAGCAGATTGCGCGGCACATCCTCGACCCAGGGCGCAGGTTGCAGCGGGCTGACCCCGGCGCTGATCAGCACCCAGGTAAACAGCGAAAACGCCAGCAAGCGCGCACCGATGCGCCAAGGGCGGCGATTGGCGGGTATCAGTTGCCAGAGCGTGAGGTCGAGCACGATCAGGGTAATGCCGAGCAACAGCGGGTAACTCTGGACGAATGCGAACATACCGGTCTCGGTGCGGTGGGCTGTTGCCAAGTTAAGAGCAGAATGCGGGCAATTACTACTGGTTGCTGGGGCGATAGTGCAGTGCTTCGGCCAGGTGGTCGCGGCCGATGTTTTCAGCCTGTTCCAGGTCAGCCAGGGTGCGCGCCACCTTGAGCAGGCGGTGGGCGGCTCGTAGCGACAGGGTCAGGCGTTCGCAGGCGCTTTCCAGCCAGGTCTGGTCGGCTGTGGATAACCCGCAATACTGGCGCAGGCCGGGCAGGTCGAGGAAGGCGTTGGCACAGCCCTGGCGCTGTTGCTGGATGTCGCGGGCGGCGGCGACTTGCGCGGCAATGGTGGCGCTGCTTTCGCCGTGGCTGCTGCTGGTGGACAGTGCCGTGGCTTCGCGGGCGACAGTCAGGTGCAGGTCGATGCGGTCGAGCAAGGGGCCGGAGAGTTTGTTGCGGTAGCGCTGGATCTGTTCGCTGCTGCAGCGACAGCGCCCGGTGGGGTCGCCAAGATATCCACAGGGACAGGGGTTCATGGCGGCGACCAGCTGGAAGCGCGCCGGGAAGCGGATTTTGTCCTTGGCCCGGGCGATGACGATCTCGCCGGATTCCAGCGGTTCGCGCAGCACTTCCAGTACGCGCCGCTCGAACTCCGGCAGCTCATCGAGGAACAGCACGCCGTGATGGGCCAGGGTTATCTCTCCTGGCTGCGGTCGGCTGCCACCGCCGACCAGCGCAGCACCTGAGGCCGAATGGTGCGGATGACGAAACGGACGCTGCGGCCAGCTGCTCAGCGGTACATGGCTGGCCACCGACTGGATCGCTGCCACCTCCAGTGCCTCGCGCTCATCCAGCGGCGGCAACAGGCCGGGCAGGCGGCTGGCGAGCAGGGTCTTGCCGGTGCCGGGTGGGCCGCTGAACAGCAGGTTGTGTGCGCCTGCGGCCGCGACCAGTAGCGCGCGCTTGGCGGCTTGCTGGCCTTGCACTTCGTTGAGGTCGGGGTAGGGGCGGATCTGCAGCAACAGGCCGTTGGCTGCGTAGGGATTGAGCGGGGTGTGGCCGTTGAAGTGGGCGACCAGCTCCAGCAGGTGACTGACTGCAAACACCACCAGCCCCGATGCCAGACAGGCTTCTTCGGCATTTTCCTGCGGCACGACCAGGGCCCGACCGGCTGCTCGTGCAGCCAAGGCTGCGGGCAGAACACCTTGCACCGAGCGGATCGCCCCGGACAGCGCCAGTTCGCCCAGGCATTCCACCTCGCCAAGCGCTGCAATCGGGAACTGGCCGTTGGCGGCGAGAATCCCCAGGGCGATGGCCAGGTCGAAGCGCCCGCCATCCTTGGGCAGGTCGGCTGGCGCGAGGTTGAGGGTGATGCGCCGGGCGGGGAATTCCAGGCCGGAATTGAGGATCGCGCTGCGCACCCGATCCTTGCTTTCCTTCACGGTCGCTTCCGGCAGGCCAACCAGGGTCAGCGCCGGCAAACCATTGGCCAGATGCGCTTCAACACTGACCGCCGGGGCCGAAACACCAACCTGGGCACGGCTGTGGACAAGGGCGAGGGACATGAACGCTCCATGATCTAGACGAGGCCGCGTCCTGCGGCTCTGCAAGCGTAGTGGGGTGGAGCGGATCGGGGCGGGGAAGAGTGAGTCAGGTTTTTACAGGACCATTTGTGCGAGCGCTGCGCACTCGATCGCCGGCAAGCCAGCTCCCACAGGTTCAGCACTGTTCTCAGGCTTGGCGCTCACCTTGTGTAGGAGCGGGCTTGACCCGCGATGAGGTCAGCTCAGCCAGCCACGCCGAGCGTTATGTGCGAGGCCTTGGCCACTACCGCGTCGCTCAGGCGCGCACGTAAACCCAGGCCGTCAGGCCAGAGGCCAGGGTCACCGCAACCCGCTTGTAGTCGGACACTTCATAGGCATCCGCCGCCGCAAGCTCGGCCTCGCTGATCTGGAAGACCATGCCGGCCACGCTGTCGTTTGCATTGTTGCTGGGGGTGACGATCGGGTGGTGGGTCTTGCCGCTGGTGGCCAGGACTTGCGGGTCGGTAATTTCCACCCATGTCTGGCTGTAACCGAGCATCTGGTCAGTCTGGCCGACCAGTTCGCGGCCGAAGTTGGCCAGTTGCACGGCTTTGTCCTGCAAGGTGCCGTAGGAGAACAACAGCACCGGGTACTCAGTAGAAGGCGTCATCGCAAGCTCACTCGGCAGCGGGCGGGTTCTGGCGTGCTTCCATCTCCGCGACCTTGGCTTCGAGCGCTTCAAGGCGGGCGCGGGTGCGGGCCAGGACGACCATCTGGCTGTCGAATTCTTCCCGGCTGACCAGTTCCAGTTTGCTGAACCCACTTTGCAGCAGGGCCTTGAACTGGCTTTCGATTTCGCTGCGGGGCTGCGAGGAGTCGCCACTGAACAGGCGCGAGGCCTGGTCGCTCAGGGCATCAAGAAAGGCTTTGGGCGCGAGCATGTTCGGCTGTCCACAGTATGCAATGGGGCGCCAGTGTAACACGCACCTTTAGCGCCCCAATGCTGCACGCTTTTCGCGCATGGCGGCGAAACGCCGCGCACCGTTGTTGTGCATCAAAACGGTGCTGGCGACTGGCCAAGTCGGGCCGAGTAACGTAAGTCCCTGTAATCCGGGGGTTTAACCAATCTGGCAAGCTTTCTGCTAAGACCTTCATGACCCATGCATTGATGCAGTCACCATGACGACGCGTTACAAAGCCAGGCACTGCGCTTAGACTTGAGTCGGGTTTGTTTTCCTGGGGCAAGTCCACCAATTCGGGAGAGAGTTTCATGAAGCTAGTCACTGCCATCATCAAGCCGTTCAAGTTGGACGACGTGCGCGAGTCGCTGTCCGAAATCGGCGTGCAGGGCATCACTGTCACTGAAGTCAAAGGTTTCGGCCGGCAGAAAGGTCACACCGAGCTGTATCGCGGCGCTGAATATGTGGTCGATTTCCTGCCCAAGGTGAAGATCGACGTCGCCATCGACGACAAGGATTTGGACCGGGTCATCGAGGCGATCACCAAGGCGGCCAACACCGGCAAGATCGGTGACGGCAAGATTTTCGTGGTCAATCTGGAGCAGGCGATTCGCATCCGTACCGGCGAAACCGATACCGACGCGATCTAACAAAAAAGCCTCACCAAACCCCAACGCCCCAGGAGATAACAATATGACTCTGCGTCAGTTCGCAGGGCTAGGAGCCCTTTTGTCCCTCGTAATGCCCGGCCTGGCCCTGGCAGAGGAGGCAGCCCCCGTGCTCAACTCCGGCGACACCGCCTGGATGTTGACCGCCACAGCCCTGGTGCTGTTCATGACCATCCCTGGTCTGGCCCTGTTCTACGGCGGCATGGTGCGTTCCAAGAACGTGCTGTCGGTGATGATGCAGTGCTTTGCGATCACCGGCCTGATCAGCGTCCTGTGGGTGGTTTACGGCTATAGCCTGGCGTTCGATACCACCGGTATGGAGCAAGGTGTAGTCAACTTCAATTCCTTCGTTGGCGGTCTGTCCAAGGCGTTCCTCGCCGGCGTGACCCCGGCGAGCCTGACCTCTTCGGCGGCGCTGTTCCCTGAAGCGGTATTCATCACCTTCCAGATGACCTTCGCGATCATCACCCCGGCGCTGATCGTCGGTGCCTTTGCCGAGCGTATGAAGTTCTCGGCGATGCTGATCTTCATGGCCATCTGGTTCACCCTGGTCTACGCGCCGATCGCCCACATGGTCTGGAGCGGCAACGGCGGCCTGATGTGGGACTGGGGCGTGCTCGACTTCGCCGGCGGCACCGTGGTGCACATCAACGCCGGTATCGCCGGCCTGGTGGCCTGCCTGGTGCTGGGCAAGCGCAAGGGCTTCCCGACCACGCCGATGGCGCCGCACAACCTCGGTTACACGCTGATGGGCGCGGCCATGCTGTGGATTGGCTGGTTCGGCTTCAACGCAGGCTCTGCCGCTGCGGCCAACGGCACCGCCGGCATGGCCATGCTGGTGACCCAGATCGCCACCGCCGCAGCGGCCCTGGGCTGGATGTTCGCCGAGTGGCTGACCCACGGTAAGCCAAGCGCACTGGGCATCGCCTCGGGGGTGGTAGCAGGTCTTGTGGCCATCACCCCGGCTGCCGGCACCGTCGGGCCGATGGGCGCCCTGGTGATCGGCCTGGTGGCAGGCGTGATCTGCTACTTCTGCGCCACCAGCCTCAAGCGCAAGCTCGGCTATGACGACTCCCTGGATGCCTTCGGCGTGCACGGCATCGGCGGTATCGTCGGTGCGATCCTCACCGGCGTGTTCGCAGCCCCGGCCCTGGGTGGCTTCGGCACCGTTGAAGACATCGGCGCACAAGTCTGGATTCAGGCCAAGGGTGTCGGCTTTACCGTGATCTACACCGCGATCGTCACGTACGTGATCCTCAAGGTGCTGGATCTGGTCATGGGCCTGCGGGTCAACGAAGAAGAAGAGTCGGTCGGTCTCGACCTGGCGCAACACAACGAGCGCGGCTACAACCTGTAACGGCCTCGAAAAAAACTTGCCCGGCTTGCCGGGCATTTTTTTGCCCGTAAATTGTCCGTTCGTTCAAGCGCAAACGGTTTCTACCCGAGCTTTGATGGCTGCGTGTGATGTGGGCAGAAAACTTACAGCGCTCAGTGAAATTTAGGCACTTTGCTTTTTCTCTGAGCACGCTAGAATGCGCGCCGAAGGGTGCTGACGAGCTGTCCGCAAACTTCCATACCCTTTGCTAGGCTTGCCAATAAGCGAGTCGATCACGCCAGGGTATGTCGGCGCATTAACGCCGCCCGCTCTTTATTTGTACAGGCCTCGCCCGTGACGTGGGGTTTGCCCGGTTCTCGCCATTCGTTGTGGCGCAACCACGGCCTGCGGCCAGTCCGCGGACCTTGAATTTTTTCTGGCAGCTGTCGATTTTCGACGTTGCTGGTCTATAACTAATCTGCTTTTCGCAAGTCATGAGGTAGAACATGAGCGACGACGATCTGGAAACTGACGACCTCGAAGTAGGCGACGAAGACGAAGGTGATGAAGGCCTCGAAGCGGCAGCTGATGATGTGGCTGACGACAGCGGCGACGACAGCCCGGCACCTGTAGCCAAGGGCAAGAAGTCGGCGGCGGTCTCGGTCGACGAGATGCCGAGCATGGAAGCCAAGCAGAAGGAGCGTGATGCTCTGGCCAAGGCCATGGAAGAGTTTCTCTCCCGTGGTGGCAAGGTGCAGGAAGTGGAGGCCAACGTGGTCGCCGATCCGCCCAAGAAGCCGGACAACAAGTACGGTAGCCGCCCTATCTGAGTGGCCCCGTCAGCAAAAAAGCCCGCCGTCGCTGCGGGCTTTTTTGTGTCTGTAATGGTTGGATCGCCGAAATGTAGTAGCGGGCTTGCCCCGCGATGCGATGTGCGCTGACAGTCCGCAATCGCGGGTCAAGCCCGCTCCCACAGATTTAGCGCCAGCTGTTGAGCAGTTCAGGCAGCTGCGACAGGCGCTGGATCTCCGCGTCAGGGCGGTTCTCAGCCTCCCAGGTCTTACCCTGGGGGTTGAACCAGATCGCCCGCAGGCCGGCACGCTGGGCTCCGGCAATGTCATCGCCGGGGTGATCGCCGATATGCACCGCCGCATGCGCTTCGACCTCACCCTGACGCAGGGCTTCGAGGAAGGGCTGCGGATCGGGTTTGCCAACGCCTAAGTCTTCGGCGCACAGGGCAAACTTGAAGTAGTCGGCCAGGCCCAGGCGGCGTACATCGGCGTTGCCGTTGGTAACCACGCCCAGGGTATAGCTGTGCCGGAGGATCTCCAGTACCGGCTGCACTTCGGGAAAAATGTCAATCTGGTGGCGGGCGCGGAGGAACACCTCGAAGCCTTCGTTGGCCAGCTCACGGGCCTTGTTCTCGCTGTAGCCGACCTCTTCCAGGGCATGGAACAGCACGCGCCGGCGCAGGGCGCTGATGCGGTGCTTGAGCCCGGGCTCCGCCTGTACCAGATGCTCGCGGATGGCGTACAGGTGCTCCACCGGGACCGCGCCCAGGGTTGGCGCATTGGCCGCCAGCCAGTCGCGCAGGATGGCCTCGGCGCTGACAATCACCGGCGCGGTGTCCCACAGGGTGTCGTCGAGGTCGAAGGTGATCAGCTTGATGCTCATGAGTCACTGCCCTTACTGCGTTTGGCCCGGGGATGGGCGCTGTCATAGACGGCGGCCAGGTGCTGGAAGTCCAGGTGAGTGTAGATCTGCGTGGTGGCGATGTCGGCGTGGCCAAGCATCTCTTGCACGGCGCGCAGGTCCTGGGACGATTCCAGCAGGTGGCTGGCGAAGGAGTGCCGCAACATGTGCGGGTGCAGGTTCTGGCCCAGCTCGCGGGCACCAGCGGCCTGCACGCGCAGCTGAATGGCCCGTGGGCCGAGCCGTCGGCCTTGCTGGCTGACGAATACGGCGCCGTCCTGCGGGCCACTGCCAGCGCGCAGGGGCAGCCATTGTTCCAGCGCCTCGCGGGCCTTGCGGCCGACCGGCAGCACGCGGGTCTTGCTGCCCTTGCCGTGCACCTGCACCAGGCCGCCCGGCAGGTCGAGCTGCTCCAGGTTGAGGCTGGTCAGCTCCGACAGGCGCAGGCCGGAGGAGTAGAACAGCTCGAGCATGGCCTGGTCGCGGCGGGCGAGAAATTCATCCTCGACTGCGCCTTCCAGCAGTTGCAGGGCGCGGTCGGTGTCGAGGGTCTTGGGCAGGCGCCGCTCGCCCTTGGGTGCCGACA
Organism: Pseudomonas wadenswilerensis; assembly: GCF_900497695.1. Taxonomy (GTDB): domain Bacteria; phylum Pseudomonadota; class Gammaproteobacteria; order Pseudomonadales; family Pseudomonadaceae; genus Aquipseudomonas; species Aquipseudomonas wadenswilerensis. The sequence goes on from NZ_UIDD01000001.1 coordinate 287,726, forward strand.
GGCCGTTGGCCGGATCGTGGCTGCAGTGGCCTTCGCGGTTGAGGTAGCGGTAGAAGCCACGCACTGCCGAGAGCAGGCGGGCGAGGCTGCGTGAAGACTGGCCCTGATGGTGCTGGCGGGCGATCAGTTGGCGCAGATGCTGGATTTGCAGGGCGTTCCAGCTGTCGATGCCGCCCTTGGTGCAGAACGCCAGGACACTTTCGAGGTCGCGTCGGTAGGCCAGCTGGGTGTGTTCGGACACCTGGCGCTCGTTGCGCAAGTGCGCGCAGAAGGCCTCCAGCTGGCGTTCCACTAGCGCACCGGACGCAGGGTCTGGGTATGGCGCGGGACGACCCGGCCCAGCACTTCGGCGATGTAGCTGAGGAACAGGGTGCCGACCGTGCTCTTGTAATGCTGCGGATCGCGGCTACCGATCGCCAGTACGCCGTGCAGGCCCTGATGGTTGAGGGTGGCGACGGCGCTGGAGCCGACTTCCTTGCGCTGCTCTTCGCCGAACAGAAAGTCCAGCTCGTGATCACGCAGGTTGCCGCTGACCGTCTTGCCGGCGCACAGCAGGCCGCCAATGGCTTGCTGGGCGTCTGTGCTGTTGACCCAGCGGCCGACCGGCGCTGCGGTTTCGCCGAACAGAATCAGGCTGACAAAGGGCACCTTGAACTCCTGGCGCAGGCTGTCTTCGACGGCCATGACCACGCTTTCGAGGCTGTCGGCATCGAGCAGGTCGAGGATCAGCCGGCGGGTCTTGTCGAACAGCCGGTCGTTGTCGCGGGCCACGTCCATCAGTTGCGAAAGGCGGTGGCGCATTTCGATGTTGCGGTCGCGCAGCAGCTTGAGCTGGCGCTCGACCAGCGACACGGTGTCACCACGCTGATGGGGGATGTGCAGCTCGCTGAGCAACTCGTCGTGCTCGGCGAAGAACGTCGGGTTGTCGCGCAGGTAGGCAACCACGGCCTCAGCCCCGAGGTTGGGCGTCGAGCCCTCGGCGCTAAGGTCGGTGGGCTGTTCGGCGGGAGCCTGGGGCTGATCGGTCATGGCTGGTACTCACTCATAGACGAACCTGTCCTTCAAACACGCGTACGGCGGGGCCGGTCATCAGCACCGGTTTGCCCGGGCCTGCCCATTCGATGGACAGGCGCCCACCCGGCAGGTCGATCAACAGCGGTGAATCCATCCAGCCCTGGCTGATCGCCGCCACAGCAGCGGCGCAGGCGCCAGTACCACAGGCCTGGGTTTCGCCAGCGCCACGTTCCCACACCCGCAGTTGCGCGCGGTGGCGGTCGATGACCTGGATGAAACCGACATTGACCCGCTGCGGGAAGCGCGGGTGATGCTCGATCTGCGCGCCCAGCTCGTGCACCGGTGCGGCGTTGATGTCGTCGACGCGCAGCACCGCATGGGGGTTGCCCATCGACACGGCGGCCAGTTCGACAGTGCGTCCGGCGACCTCCAGCGGGTAGCTCAGGGCCTGGGCCGGCGCGTCGAACGGGATCTCGGCCGGCACCAGCCGCGGTGGGCCCATGTCGACGCTGATCTGCCCGTCGTTGCGCACGTCCAGCTCAATGATGCCGCCCTTGGTTTCGACGCGGATGCGTTTTTTAGCGGTCAGGCGCTTGTCCAGCACGAAGCGTGCAAAGCAGCGCGCACCGTTGCCGCACTGTTCGACTTCAGAGCCGTCGGCGTTGAAGATCCGGTAGCGGAAATCCACTTCCGGGTTGCTTGGCGCCTCGACGATCAGCAGTTGGTCGAAGCCGATGCCGGTGTGGCGGTCGCCCCATTGCTTGGCGTGCTTGGGCAGAATGTGCGCATGCTGGCTGACCAGGTCGAGGACCATGAAGTCGTTGCCCAGCCCATGCATCTTGGTAAAACGCAGCAGCATGGGTTTACTCCGGCAGCAGGCTTTCGCCGGCGAACAACTCGGCCACGGTTTCGCGACGACGCACTTCGAAGGCCTGGTCACCATCGACCAGCACTTCGGCACAACGACCACGGGTGTTGTAGTTCGAGCTCATGACAAAACCATAGGCGCCCGCCGAGTGCACCGCCAGCAAGTCGCCTTCGGCCAGGTTCAGTTCGCGCTCTTTGGCGAGGAAGTCGCCGGTCTCGCAGATCGGCCCGACGATGTCGTAGGTACGGCCTTCACCGGCACGCGGTTGCACCGCGGTGACGTTCATCCAGGCCTGGTACAGGGCCGGGCGGATCAGGTCGTTCATCGCCGCATCGACGATGGCGAAATCCTTGTGCTCGGTGTGCTTGAGGTACTCGACCTGGGTCAGCAGTACGCCGGCGTTGGCGACGATGTAGCGGCCCGGCTCGAACACCAGGGCCAGGTCGCGATCACCGACGCGCTCGCGGATGGCCTTGATGTAGTCGCTGGCCAGTGGCGGCTCTTCGTCGCGATAGCGCACGCCGACGCCGCCACCCAGGTCCAGGTGGCGCAGGAGGATGCCGCAGTCGCCGAGACGGTCGATCAACGCCAGCAGGCGGTCGAGGGCATCGAGGAAGGGTTCCAGGGTGGTCAGCTGCGAGCCGATATGGCAATCGACGCCGACCACTTCCAGGTTCGGTAGCTGCGCGGCGCGGATGTACACCTCTTCGGCATCGGCGATGGCGATCCCGAACTTGTTTTCTTTGAGGCCCGTGGAGATGTACGGGTGGGTGCCGGCATCGACGTCCGGGTTGACCCGCAGCGAAACCGGCGCACGCACGCCCATTTCGGCAGCCACTGCCTGCAGGCGCTCGAGCTCGTCGGTGGATTCGACGTTGAAGCAGTGCACGCCGACTTCCAGGGCGCGGCGCATGTCTTCGCGGGTCTTGCCGACGCCCGAGAACACCACGCGATCGGCACGCCCGCCAGCAGCCAGGACCCGCTCCAGCTCACCGCCGGAAACGATATCGAAACCTGCGCCCAGGCGGGCCAGCAGGTTCAGCACGCCGAGGTTGGAGTTGGCCTTGACGGCGAAGCACACCAGGTGCGAAACACCCTCCAGGGCATCGGCGTAGCTACGGTACTGGGCCTCGATGTGGGCGCGCGAGTAGACGTAGGTGGGCGTGCCGAAACGTTTGGCGATGGCCGACAGGGCCACGCCTTCCGCGAACAGTTCACCGTCGCGGTAGTTGAAAGCGTCCATGGGTTACCCTTACTGGTGCTTGTGCGATTGCGACTTTTGACCGTCTTTGCTTTCGTCTGGCAGGTACAGCGGGCCCTTCTGGCCGCAGGCGGAAACGAGGCAGGCAACCGCGACGAGCGCCGCGAGGGTGGAGATCAGGCGCTTCATGGCGTAATCCTTTGTAATAAGCAGTATTGCGCCCGAGTATACCGAGCGCCCGGCCCCTTGCCTATGCAGGCAGCCCGCCGTCGGGCGGGGTGGTGGCTGCGCCGGCGGGCGCAGGTCGGTATCCTTTGCATTCGGCGCGCCGCGCTCGTATCTTGCCCGGCTTGCGTGTGTGCAGACATTTTTGAGGTTCTTGCAATGAGTTTGACCGAAGCGCGTTTTCACGACCTGGTCGACGCGACCCAACAGGCCCTGGAAGACCTGTTCGACGAGACTGACCTGGATCTGGACATGGAGAACTCGGCAGGGGTCCTGACCATCAAGTTCGACAACGGCAGCCAGCTGATCTTCAGCCGTCAGGAGCCGCTGCGCCAACTGTGGCTGGCCGACAGGTCCGGTGGTTTCCACTTCGACTACGACGAGCAGAACGGCAAGTGGACCTGCGAAAAGAGCGGAGAGCTGCTGGGCGAAATGCTCGAGCGCATCGTCTGGGAGCGGATCGGTGAAAAGCTCGATTTCGACGACATCTGATGAGCAGTGCAGCCAAGCCGGCCAAGCCGCTCTACAGCAATGTCAGCCCGGCAGTGCCGTCGCCGTGCATCAGCACCTGCCGGCTGGATGAGCACAAGGTCTGCATCGGCTGCTTCCGCCATGTCGAGGACATTCGCCAGTGGCGTGCGGCCGACGATGAGCAACGCCGGCAGATCTGCCGAGAGGCGCTGGCGCGTCGCCAGCTGGCCGGGTCGGCATAGACCCTCCGGGTATTGTGTATTTACTTGGCTGTGGTAGTGTCGAACCTGTTTCGGCTGTGCCGAATTCCTGCAAACCCCGCCCTTGGGCGGGGTTTTGCTTTATATCGCCCAGAAAAAGGAGTCTGACCGGATCATGAGCACCAAGCCTTCCATTATCGTCACCCGATTGGACGTACAGCGTCTCGAGCGTCTTATCGACAGCCTCGATGAGAAGACGCAGGATTCGCCGGGTGTGCTCGCCTTGCAGGACGAGCTGGACCGCGCCGAAACGGTCGGTCACGAGGAAATTCCGGCCGGTGTCGTGACCATGAACTCCCGGGTTCATTGCCGCGAAGAAGCCAGTGGCAAGGACTACCACCTGACTTTGGTCTATCCGAAAGACGCCAATGCCGACGAAGGCAAGATCTCCATTCTCGCCCCGATCGGCAGCGCGCTGCTGGGCTTGTCGGTGGGCGAGAAGATCGACTGGCCGGCCCCGGGCGGCAAGACCCTCAAGCTCGAGCTGCTGGCAGTCGAGTACCAGCCAGAAGCGGCAGGCGACTTCGACCTCTGAGCCTCAAGCCTGCGCCAGGGCCTCGTTGAGCGCCCGCTCCAGTTCGCCCTTGTAGCGCAGGTACAAGATGCTCGAGCCCAGGCCGTCGGCCAGCAGGCCGGACAGGTCCAGGTCAGTGATGTAACACCGGTAGCGCTCGGCCTCGAGGCGCTGCTCGATGATCTCGCGGGCGACCACGGCATACAGCTGGTCGCCGTGCTCGAGCTGGGAAAACTCCCGTTGATTGCAGTACAGCGTGACTTGCACGTCGTCGCTGGCGCCTGCCTGCAAAATCGCCTGCACCTCGTAGTACGGCCGGTCGATAGTTTTGACCTCGACCTGGCGCGCTTCCACCTGGCGGACCTTGCCGGTACCCGATGGCAACAATTGGTAATAAAGAATATCCAGTGAGCCTTGGGCCTGCAGGTTGTCCAGCGGCAGGCGCGCTTCGCGGCGAAACACGATTGATTGCAAAAAGCGCTGCAGCGGCAGCAACAGGCTGTTTTCATCGTGGAACGGCAGGCGCTGCTGCCACAGCGCATTGTGCTCATCGAGCACATAGACATCCGCCCAGGCGTCCTGCACCCGATAGAACAACTGGATGCACTGCGGCTGCCCCAGGGACAGCAGCTGGGCCAGGTCAAGCTCCTGCAGGGCGTTGGCGTCCAGGTGCAGGGGGCTGTAATCGCTGCGCTCTTCGCCGAGGTAACGCAGCACGGCGTCCTGATCTTCCAGGGTCACCAGGTTCACCGCGCCGCTTTGCAGTTCCAGCACATGGGTGTGTTGCTCAACCTGCAACAGGTAGCGGTGGTTGAGGTTCTGCGCGAGCAGCGCCTGGGTAGTGGCGAACACTTCCTCGACCCGCAGGGCAATGGCCTGGGCACGGTTGTGGCAGAAACAGCGCACCCGTAGCCTCGGCGTGTGGCCGGCACCGAGGCTGTTGAGGTAATCGCGCAGGCAGCGCAGCAGGGCATGTTCGCCGTCGTAGCGGTGTACCTGCACTTCGTTCCAGCTATTGAGCGTGACCTGATCGAGGGTCAGCACCAGGTTTTCGCGCACCCCGGCATAGCTCAGCGAGTCGGTGCGCTCGGTGGTCATCAGGATGTTCAGGTCGCGGTGGTGCTGCAGCGGGTCGATGCCGACGTTGACCAGCAAGAGTATCTCGTCCGCCACGCTCGGTTGCAGCAGGCGCTGCTCGCTGACCACCGGCAGGGGCAGGGCGACGCTCTGTTGCAGGCTGCCGAGCAGGTTGAACAGCTCATACTCGCTGAGGTCGCTGCTGCCCGGGTGCAGGGCCAGGCGCGTGCTGCTGTCGATCACGCCATTGCGGTGGGCCCAGGTCAGCAATTCGAGCAGTTCGCGGCAACGCTTGATCGGGGCAAAGTGCTCCCACTCGTGTACGCCCAGGTTGCCGTTATACAGGCCCCAGTGAGTTTGCCCGGGTTCCTTGCGGTTGGGCGACTGGACCAGGGTCAGGGTGTCTTCGGCGAGGTCCGGGGCGATCCCCGGGTTGATGAACTCGACTTTGCCGGCGCGCCGTTCGAAGGCGGCGTACAGGCGCCGGCCGAGGACGCTGAGGTCACGCTGGTCGATGCGGCTGATAGCGTTCTGGCTGCGGGCGAATTGGCAGAGGAAGCGGTAGCTGTAGTTCAGCTCGGCCACCAGCTCACGGCGCTCGACCGCCACCTGGCGGACTTTCCACTGGCTGCGGCTGTCGAGCAGCGCCAGTTGGCGCTCATCCCAGCCCCATTCCTGGCTGAGGCGCTGCAGCAGGTCACGCTGCCAGCTGGCACTACGCTGGCGGGCCAGGCCGCTGAGTTTCTTGTTCACCTTCAAGTACAGGCTGCGCCGCACCAGCTCCAGCCGCTCACGTTCGCCACGGCCTTGCAGGTACTGCTCGATACGCCGGTAGACCATCATGTACGGGTCGAGCTCGTCGAGATCGAGGCGATTGCTGAACACCGCCTGCTTGAACTGCAGGCTCAGGCACTGTACCTGCGGGTGCTCACTGGCATAGACCTCGGTGAGCAGCAGCTTGAGCACCGACTTGTAGGGCGACTCGATGCCCTTGAACAGCTGCCACAACCCGGCGCCGACGAACTCGCCCGGCGGGATGTGCGCAAGGTTGCCGAGGTCGAGGTTGTCTTCGGCGCGCACGAAGCGCTTGGACAGCAGGGTATCGATGTATTGCCGGTAGCGTGTTTCTTCGTAGACCGGTACCAGCCACCACAAGGGCGTGCGCCCGGCGAGCCAGATGGCGGTACGGTAAAACTCGTCGAGCAGCAGGTAATGCTGGGTGGTGCCGCAGTCATCGGAGCTGAGCTGGCCGTCGCGCTCGCCCTGGACGAAGCTTTGCGGCTCGATCAAAAACAGGTGGGCTTCGGCGCCCTGGCTGGCAGCCCAGATTTCCAGCAGCAGGCATTTCTTGCGCAGCTCTGCCAGTTCGCTTTCGCTGAGGTCGGCGGCGTGACAGACCCAGACGTCCATATCGCTTTGCTCGGCCTGGGCCAGGGTGCCCAGGCTGCCCATCAGGTACAGCCCGTGAATCGGCTGGGGCGGGTTGCCGCGGCGGGCCTTGTACGAGAACGAGCGGGTCAGGCGCTGGGCTTCGGCCAGCAGTGGGGCATCAGGCTCGAAATTGGCGACGCCCGCCGGTGTGTTGCCGGATACATAACCGGGTAGCAGTGGGTGATTGACGTGGAAAAACAGCGGCAGCAGGGTCAGCACCTGCTGTTGCCGGCTCGACAGCCCGTCCATGGCCCGCCCCAGGCGCCCCTGGTTGAGCGTCAGGAAACGTTGGCGCAGCTGGCTGAGCACCTTGCGGTCAATGCCCTGGTCGAGGTCGGGGCGAATTTCGTGGGGGTGGTTCATGGCGAGCTAAACCGGCCGTCTGGGGAGCAATGGCGAGTTTAAGCTATTTTAATTTTGACGCCATTTTATTAGCGTTGGTGTGGATACGACCGCTAGCAAGGCCAGCCCCCACTGTGGGAGCCGGCGTTGCCGGCGATGGACTGCAAGGCAGTCCCGATCAGGCAGGTTCGACGACATTCAGAATGTTCAGCAACACCTGCACGTTCTCGGCAGCATCGTGACCAAGGCTGGTCAGATAACCGCCATCGGGCTGGTCGGTGAGCTTTTTCTCGTACAGGCGACGCGCAGCGGCGATCACCTCCTTGGAGGCAGTGTTATGGACCTTGATGCCTTCCTGGCTGCTATCCAGGTTGAACAAGGCAAGGACTTCCAGCTCGGCAATCAGTTCGGGGGTAAACGACATAGAGACTCCGACTTCCAGACAAGGAGGGCAGCACCGTCGCCGGTGCCTGGTTTTGCAGTGTAGTCAGGGAAATCCTGCTTTGCTTCAGACCTTTTCCGGCGGCAGCTCGGGCAGGGCGCGCAAGGCGGTTTCGTACCATTCGGTGTTGAACGCGCGGTCGTCTTCGAGCATCGCGTCAATCTCGTAGGCCAGCACATGGGCCATCAGGTTGAGAATATCTTCACGCTCGTAGCCCACCAGGGTCAGCTTGTTGAACGTGGCCTTGGCCGCCGGCGGGTTGTCGCTTTCGATCTGGTTCTCGATGGCTTCGATCAGGGTCGACTCGGCGAACTCTTCTTCGTCGTTGTCGATATCGGTTGGTTCGCTCATGGGCGCTTTCCTCTTTAGGGGGGCCCAGTTTGCCACGAGCCGGGCACCGATGCCTTGCTATCGACGAACTCCATGATGCTGGTCAGTGCCCGGCACTTGGGTCTATAACAACCCGGCCAACCCCTTTACGGCCTGGAGGCTGTTTCATGCTCAAGCTTCATGGATTTTCGGTCAGCAACTACTACAACATGGCCAAACTGGCGCTGCTGGAGAAGGGCGTGCCGTTTGAAGAAGTGCTGTTTTTCGGCGGCCACAGCCCCGAAGCGCTGAAGCTCAGCCCGCGCGGCAAGGTGCCGGTGCTGGAGACCGAAGAGGGCTTTATCAGCGAAACCAACCTGATCCTCGACTACATCGAGCGGACTCAGCCGGGCAAGGCGCTATTGCCTGAAGGGTTTTTTGCCCAGGCCAAGGTGCACGAGCTGGCCAAGGAGATCGAGCTGTACATCGAACTGCCTGCCCGCGCCTGCTACCCCGAAGCATTTTTCGGCGCACGGGTCGATGACGCCATCAAGGCCAAGGCCAAGGCCGAATTGCTGGCCGGTATCGCCACCCTCAAGCGTAATGGCAAGTTCAGCCCATTTGTGGCCGGCGACAGCCTGACCCTCGCCGACATGCTGTTCTGCTTTAGCGTCGACCTGGCCTATGCCGTGGGCAAGAAGGTCTTCGCCATCGACGTGCTGGAAGACTTCCCGCAAGCGCGTGAGCTGTTGGAGCGTTTCAAGCACAACCCGAACGTGCAGAAAATTGCCGCCGACAAGGAAGCGCAGATGCCTGCTTTCCTGGAGATGGTGCGCTCAAGCAAGCCTTGAAGGCCAAGTGCTGCCACCCAGTCAGAACTGGCCGGGCAGCAGCACGCGACAGGGCTTAGCGCGCGGCGAGCAGCGCCTTGCCGCGGGCTACGGCAGCGCGTACTTGTGCAGGCGCAGTACCGCCGATGTGGTCACGGGCGTTGACCGAGCCTTCGAGGGTCAGCACGGCGAACACATCCTGCTCGATCTGGTCGCTGAACTGGCGCAGTTCGTCCAGGCTCATTTCGGCCAGGTCTTTGCCGGTATCGACACCGTATTTCACCGCGTGGCCGACGATTTCGTGGCAGTCACGGAACGGCAGGCCGCGGCGCACCAGATAGTCGGCCAGGTCAGTGGCGGTGCTGAAGCCGCGCAGGGCCGCTTCGCGCATGATGGCGTGGCGTGGCTTGATCGCCGGGATCATGTCGGCAAAGGCACGCAGCGAGTCGCGCAGGGTGTCTGCGGCGTCGAACAGCGGCTCTTTGTCTTCCTGGTTGTCCTTGTTGTAAGCCAGGGGTTGGCCTTTCATCAGGGTCAGCAGGCCGGTGAGGGCGCCGAACACACGGCCGGTCTTGCCGCGTACCAGCTCCGGCACGTCCGGGTTTTTCTTCTGCGGCATGATCGAGCTGCCGGTGCAGAAGCGATCAGGCAGGTCGATGAACTGGAACTGGGCGCTGGTCCACAGCACCAGCTCTTCCGAGAAACGCGACAGGTGCATCATCGCCACGCTGGCGGCGGCGCAGAATTCGATGGCGAAGTCACGGTCGGAGACGCCGTCGAGCGAGTTGCCGGCCACGGCTTCGAAGCCCAGCAGCTGGCAGGTCAGTTCGCGGTCGATCGGGTAGGTGGTGCCGGCCAGCGCGGCGCTGCCCAGGGGCATGCGGTTGGTGCGCTTGCGGCAGTCGACCAGGCGCTCGTAGTCGCGGCTGAGCATCTCGAACCAGGCCAGCAGGTGGTGGCCGAAGGTTACCGGCTGGGCGGTCTGCAGGTGGGTGAAGCCGGGCATGACGGTTTCGGCTTCGCGCTCGGCCTGTTCCAGCAGGCCCTGCTGCAAGCGGGTGATTTCGGCCAGGATCAGGTCGATCTCGTCACGCAGCCACAGGCGGATATCGGTTGCGACCTGGTCGTTGCGGCTACGGCCGGTGTGCAGCTTCTTGCCGGTGATGCCGATGCGGTCGGTCAGGCGCGCTTCGATGTTCATGTGCACGTCTTCAAGGTCGACGCGCCAGTCGAAGTTGCCGGCCTCGATTTCGCCCTGGATGGTCTTCAGGCCATCAATGATGGTGTCGCGTTCGGCGTCGGTGAGAACGCCGACCTTCGCCAACATGGTGGCGTGGGCGATCGAACCCATGATGTCGTGGCGATACAGGCGCTGGTCGAAATTGACGGAGGCGGTGAAACGGGCGACGAAGGCGTCGACGGGCTCACTGAAGCGGCCGCCCCAGGACTGATTGGTCTTGTCGGTGCTCATGGATTCACTCGTTGAAGGCGTGAACGGAAAAAGTGGCGTCGATCATAGCAGGATTGGCGGCCCTGCCGGAGTGCGGCGGTCGGGGCAAATGCGGGTTTATGTCGCAGCACAGGCCCGCGACAGCGCGCTTGCAACAGGATATTTATCGATTGAACGGCAGTGTTGCGGCAACCGTCTACAGTTGGACAGAGGCTCGGCATGTTTCCTGCCGAGCCAGTGAATCTTTAGCCATCGTGCGAGTCTGAGCGTGGATCGCCGTGACGGTCGTCACCTCACCTGTCTACGCTATCCTTGTGCGAGACTCACGCAGGAATCCAGCGCAATATGAATGTCCTGATCGTTGATGACGAACCCCAAGCCCGGGAACGCCTGAGCCGACTGCTCGGCGAACTGGAGGGCTATACCGTGCTGGAGCCCAGCGCCACCAATGGCGAAGAGGCTCTGGCCCTGATTGACAGCCTCAAGCCCGAGGTGGTCCTGCTCGACATTCGCATGCCGGGGCTGGATGGCCTGCAGGTCGCTGCCCGGCTGTGCGAGCGTGAAGCACCGCCTGCGGTGGTGTTTTGCACCGGTGACGATGAGTTCACCGTACAGTCGTTCAAGGACAGCACCCTGGGCTATGTGCTCAAGCCGGTGCAACCCGACAGCCTGCGCGAAGCCCTGAGAAAGGCCGAGCGCCCCAACCGGGTGCAACTGGCGGCCCTGACCCGTCCGGCAGCCGAGAGCGGCAGCGGCCCGCGCAGCCACATCAGTGCCCGTACCCGCAAGGGCATCGAACTGATCCCCCTCGATCAGGTGATCTATTTCATTGCCGACCACAAGTACGTGACCCTGCGCCACGAATCCGGTGAAGTGCTGCTCGACGAACCGCTCAAGGCGCTGGAAGACGAGTTCGGCGAGCGATTTGTGCGTATTCACCGCAACGCCCTGGTCGCCCGCAACCGCATCGAACGCCTGCAACGCACGCCACTGGGGCATTTCCAGCTATTTCTCAAGGGCCTCAATGGCGATGCCCTGATTGTCAGCCGCCGACATGTGGCCGGTGTGCGCAAAATGATGCAACAGCTTTAAGGGCGGGGACCATGGAGCAGTCGACGGCCAGGGAAGGTCGCCTCCTACCATGATTTAGATCTGCTAGCGGTCTGGACTGAGCTGTTATCATCGGGAGAATCTATCTCGTACGGATCGTTCCATGTCCACTCGCGAAATCCGCATTGCCACCCGCAAAAGTGCCCTGGCCCTGTGGCAGGCCGAATATGTCAAAGCCCGTCTGGAACAGGCCCATCCCGGTCTGGTAGTGACCTTGGTGCCGATGGTCAGCCGTGGCGACAAGCTGCTCGACTCGCCGCTGTCGAAAATCGGCGGCAAGGGGCTGTTCGTCAAGGAACTGGAAACCGCGCTGCTCGAGAACCAGGCCGACATCGCCGTGCACTCGATGAAAGACGTGCCGATGGACTTCCCCGAAGGCCTGGGCCTGTTCTGTATCTGCGAGCGCGAAGACCCGCGCGATGCCTTTGTTTCCAACACCTTCAACAGCCTTGAGGCGCTGCCGGCCGGCAGCATCGTCGGTACCTCCAGCCTGCGCCGCCAGGCCCAGTTGCTGACCCGCCGCCCTGACCTCGAAATCCGCTTCCTGCGTGGCAACGTCAACACCCGCCTGGCCAAGCTCGACGCCGGTGAGTACGACGCCATTATCCTCGCGGCCGCCGGCCTGATCCGCCTGGGCTTTGAAGACCGCATCACCTCCAGCATCAGCGTCGACGACAGCCTGCCTGCAGGCGGCCAGGGCGCGGTGGGCATCGAGTGCCGCAGCGCCGACAGCGAAATCCATGCGCTGCTGGCCCCGCTGCATCACGCCGACACCGCTGACCGGGTCACTGCCGAGCGGGCGCTGAACAAGCACCTCAATGGTGGCTGCCAGGTGCCGATCGCTTGCTACGCGGTGCTCGAAGGTGAGCAGCTGTGGCTGCGCGGACTGGTTGGCGAGCCGGCTGGCGGCAAGCTGCTCACTGCCCAGGCCCGCGCGCCGCGCCAGGATGCCGAAGCACTGGGCATCAAGGTCGCTGAAGACCTGCTCGGGCAAGGTGCCGAGGACATCCTCAAGGCGGTCTACGGCGAGGCCGGGCATCCGTGAGCTGCTGGCGCCTGCTGCTGACCCGGCCGGCAGAAGAGTGCTCGGTGCTGGCCCAGACGCTTGCCGAACAGGGCGTGTTCAGCAGCAGCCTGCCGTTGCTGGAAATCGAGCCGCTGGCGCTGACGCCAGCGCAGCTTCGCCAGGTACAAGCGCTTGATCAGTACTGCGCGATCATTGTCGTCAGCAAGCCGGCTGCGCGCCTGGCGGTTGAACAGCTGAATGCGCACTGGCAGCAGCCGCCCGAGCAAGCCTGGTTCACCGTCGGCGCAGCCACCGCGCAGATCCTCGACGACCATGGCCTCAACGTCAGTTATCCACCGCAAGGTGACGACAGCGAAGCGCTGCTGCAGCTGCCGGCATTGACCGCAGCGATCAGCCAGGCGCAAGCCCGGGTGCTGATCATTCGCGGCGAAGGCGGGCGCGAGTTGCTCGCCGAACGCTTGGCTGCACGGGGTGCCCGCGTCGATTACCTCGAGTTGTATCGCCGCTATCTGCCGCATTACCCTGAGGCTGTCCTGGCCCGGCGTATTGCCGGGGAACGCCTGAACGGCCTGGTGGTCAGCAGTGGGCAGGGTTTTGAACACTTGCGCCAACTGGCGGGCGAAGACTGGCCACGGCTGGCGCAGTTGCCATTGTTCGTGCCCAGCCCACGGGTGGCGGAACTTGCCCGCGCCAGTGGCGCACAGAATGTAGTGGATTGCCGTGGTGCCAGCGCCACGGCTTTGCTGGCAACATTGCAGGAAACTCCTGCACCAGCCCCCTAAGGCGCTAAGCTGATTGGCGACGTGCCGCAAAGCAAAGGATGGATACGTGAGCGAAACTGTCTTGCCCAACGATGAACTGAAGGCCCCTGAGGCTGCTGCGCAAACCCCCGTGGAACCGGCCAAGCGGTCCGGTAATGGTCTGGCAATCCTGGCCTTGCTGCTGGGCGCGGCGGGTGTTGCAGTTGGCGGGTGGGGCGTATGGCAGGTTCGCCAGCTCCAGGGTGCCGAGCAGGGGCAGGTGCAGAACCTGCAGGCCCTGAGCGAGCAAACCCGGGCCCTGCAGCAGCGTGAGCAGCAACTTTCTGCACAGCTGGCCGTTTTGCCGCCTGCTTCCGAACTGGAAGACCGTCGTCGGCTGGTCGCCCAACTGCAGGGTGATCAGCAGCGTTTGAGCCAGCGCCTGGAGACCATCCTCGGCGCCAGCCGCAAGGACTGGCGCCTGGCCGAAGCCGAGCACCTGCTGCGCCTGGCCAGCCTGCGTCTATCCGCCTTGCAGGACATCGTCAGTGCCCGCGAGCTGGTCAAGGGGGCAGACGAAATCCTCCGTGAACAGAGCGACCCGGGGTCGTTTGCCGCCCGCGAGCAACTGGCCAAGAGCCTGGCCACCCTCAACAGCGTCCAGCAGCCCGATCGCACCGGCCTGTTCCTGAAGCTGGCAGCCCAGCGCGAGCAAGTGCTGCAGCTCAGTGCCCAGTCGCCGGAGTTCAACAGCAATGCCGATGCGCTGGGAGCCCTGACCGCTGATGGTGATGGCGCCAGTCGCTGGTCGCAGTGGTGGGCCGAGCTGTCCAAGTACTTCCAGATCGATTTCAACGCCGACGACAATGTTCGTCCACTGCTGGCCGGGCAATCGCTCAATCAGTTGCGCCTGGCCCTGAGCCTGACGATCGAGCAAGCCCAGTGGGCTGCGCTCAATGGCGAAGCCAAGGTCTATACCCAGGCCCTGGATGACGCCAGGAGCGTGCTGTTGGCCAATTTCAACCCGGACAACCCGCAGAGCCAGGCAATGCTTGCCGCTCTCAACGAGCTGGCCGAGCAGCCGGTTGCGGTGGTGGTGCCGGACCTGGCAGACAGCATCAGTGCCGTTCAGGCCTACCTTGAGCGCCGGCATCTGCCGGTCGAGGAGGCCAAGCCATGAAGCGCGTCTACCTGCTGGCGGTGGTGGCCATTGCAGTGGCTGCTGCGCTCGGGATCGCGATCGCCAAGCACAGCGGCTATGTGCTGATCTCCTACGGCAGCTTTCGCTATCAGTCGGGCCTGTGGGCAGCCCTGGCGGCGCTGGCCGGGATTATCCTGGCGGTGCTGCTGGTGCGCTACCTGGTCGGCCTGGTGCTGACTTCAGGCGGGGTGGTCAACCCCTGGTCGCGGCGCAACCGCAGCCGTCGCACGCAACTGGCCATCGAGCAGGGCCAACTGGACCTCGCCGAGGGTCGCTGGGCCAGCGCTCAACGTCACCTGCATCGCGCTGCCGAAGCCGAGCGTCAACCGCTGCTGTACTACCTCGGCGCCGCGCGTGCCGCCAATGAGCTGGGCCGCACCGAAGACAGTGACAACCTGTTGGAGCGTGCCCTGGAGCGTCAGCCCGAAGCCGAGCTGGCCATTGCCCTGAGCCACGCCCAGTTGCAGATGGACCGCGGCGACAGCGACGCGGCCCTGGTTACCCTGCAGGCCATGCAGGAGCGTCACCCGCACAACGTTCAGGTGTTGCGCCTGTTGCAGCGTCTGTATCGCGAGCGTGGCGACTGGTCAGCACTGATCCGCCTGCTGCCTGAGCTGCGCAAGGACAAAGTGCTGCCGGCGCCGGAGCTGGCTGAACTGGAGCGCCGTGCCTGGGGTGAGAACCTGAGCCTGGCGGCCAGCCGCGAAGGCGATGAACAGACCGCGCGGCAATCCCTTGAGCGCGCCTGGCAGCAGCTTACCGCTGCGCAGCGTCAGGAACCGCCGCTGGTGCTGGCCTATGCCGAGCAGCTACGCCAGCTGGGTGCTGAAAGCGAGGCCGAGCAGGTCTTGCGTACAGCCCTCAAGCGTCAGTACGAAAGCCATCTGGCCCGGCTGTACGGGTTGGTGCGCGGCGGCGACCTGGCTCGCCAGTTGCAAACGGCCGAAGGCTGGCTCAAGGAGCATCCTGACGATCCAAGCCTGCTGCTCACCCTGGGCCGCCTGAGCCTGCAGAACCGCTTGTGGGGCAAGGCGCGGGATTACCTGGAAAGCAGTTTGCGTGTGCAGCGCAATCCCGAGGCCTGTGCCGAACTGGCACGCCTGCTTGCTGGCTTGGGTGATACCGAACGCAGTAACCAATTGTTCCAGGAAGGTCTGGGCATGCTTGATGAGCGTCTGCTGGCATTGCCACTGCCAGAGGTCGTGCGAGCTTGAGTTACCCATGGGCGCGCCGAAAAACGCGGGCCCATGGGCTTGAGCCAATTTCCTGCGTTAGCCGGTAAGTTTTCCTTCAAATACCTACGCATTTTTCTTGCTGAGTTCGGGATACTTCCCCAGTCGTTCAGGGACTTGTCCCGACTGTCTTGCCTTGATACAAGCCGCGCCTTTCCTCTACCGTTATCGCCTGTCTATTGCGCTCCTGGATTCGCCATGTCGTTGGCCCGCTTGCGTTCACTATTCTTCCCGGCGTTGCTGGCATCGATACTGGTCCAGGCTGCCGCCTATTACCTGGAATTCGGCATGGGCCTGGTGCCATGCCCGCTGTGCTACAGCCAACGCCTGTTCCTGGGCGCGTTTGCCGTGGTCTGCCTCTGCGCGGTGGTGCATTCCCCGGGGCGTCTGGGTACCCGCATCTATGCCGCTCTGGCGCTGTTCTTTGCCGCAGGTGGCGCGCTGCTCGCCGCCCGGCACGTGTGGCTACAAGGCAATCCGGCGCTTTCAAGCACCGAGTGCGAACCGGCTTTTGACTACGTTATCGAAAGCATGCCAACGCTCCAGGTCATCAAGGCAATGGTCATCGGCAGCCCCGATTGCGTGCCTATCAACTGGAGTTTCCTGGACCTGACCCTGCCTGAATGGAGCCTGTTGTCCTTTGTGTTGCTGGCAACCTTGCCGACCTTCCGCCTGCTCGGCCGCACCCGCCCCCTGTTCACCCGCGCAGTAAAAAACTGAGGCGAAGTTTTTCACAGTGCAAGCGACCGGCGGCAAAGGATGGTCGGATTAAACACTTGTATGAACTTTGTCGCGTGCGTACCTTGAAGGCTAGGGCGCACGGGAATAATCTCCCTGCACGCATACCGAAAACACAGCTGCTCGATGCCGCTCTGCTGATTCCACCTTTGCTCTGCACATTTGCGGCGCGGGGGCAGGGGCATTACCCAGAAGGGAAGAGATCGCCATGCTAGATAGTTGTCAGAATGCTCAGGAACGCTGGGGTGGGGTTCATAAGCTCATTGACCGCTGGTTGGACGAGCGTGCAGAGCTGGTGACGGCCTTCCGCGAGCTGCGTGATGCCAAGCCGGCGTTTGCCGACAAGGACAAGAACCGTGACTTCTGTGCGGTGCTGATCGATTACGTGTCAGCGTGGCATTTCGAAGTGAGCGAACAACTGGTCAGCGAAGCCAAGGCGTTTGGTGATACTCGCGGCCTCGAGCTGGCCAAGCAGATCAGCCCTCGCATCGACGCCATCACCGAAATCGCTTCGGCTTTCAACGATCACTGCGACAAGGGCAACTGTAACGACCCTGAACGTTTCGCGGAAAAGCTGGGCAAGCTCGGCAGCCTGTTGCATGAGCGTTTCGAGCTCGAGGATTGCCTGATCGAAGTGCTGCATACTGCGCACAGTGAAGAAGGCGCGGTGCAGGCCTGACGGTGCTGCCGACCCTCAGTCGGCAACCCCGAGCAGTTCGATCTCGAACACCAGCGGCGTATAGGGTGCAATCAGGTCACCCGCGCCATCGGCGCCGTAAGCCTGCGCCGAAGGGATCACCAGCCGCCATTTCGCCCCGGTCGCCATCTGCGGCAATGTCACCTGCCAGCCCTCGATAACACTGTCCAGATTGAACCACTGTGCCTGCTGGTTCTGATCGAACACGGTCCCGTCCGGCAACTTGCCAACATAGCGAACCTGGACTTTGCCTCCCGCTTTGGGTTTGCTGCCAGTGCCGGCCTGCAATTCGCTCACGAGTATGCCTTCAGCCAGTTCACGCACTCCGGGCCTGGCCCGTTCAGTGGCCATGAAACGTTTCTCTGCGCTCAGCAATTGTTCGGTCTGGGCTTGAACTGCAGCCTCGTTGGCCTGGGCATCATGTTCACTGAGTATTGCCGTCATGCGCTCTTTGCTCAGCGCCAGCGGCTTGTTCTGATAAGCCTGGCGCAACCCTTCGATCAAGGCATCGAGTTGCAGGCCGGGAACTTCGGTACGCAGGCGTTCACCCAGGCTGGCGCCCAGGCTGTAGGCCAGGTCATGGTCACTTGTCGAAGTAGTTTCAGGCGCTGCAATTAACGATGTCGGCAATAGCAACAGGGTAAGGATTAGATAGCGCGGCACAGGCTCGCTCCTGCTTCAGAGGAAACAAAGTATGCCAGCCTTCGCTCGTCACTTCGTGTAAATATCAGCAACACTTTGTGCAGCATCTACACTTGTTTCCAGCTGCAGCGATAACAACTTTGCCCAGGCATGCAACGCGGCGCATTTAATACTGTCAACATGCCCTAGCGGCGGTAGCAGCAGAAGCATAGTATGAGCCGCAATCTCGTCAGCCAGGAGGTAAACCATGTCGGCCAATAAGAAGCCAGTAAGTACGCCGTTGCACCTGCTCCAGCAACTCTCGGGCAGCCTGCTCGATCATTTGGAAAATGCCTGCTCGCAAGCGCTGGCTGATGCTGAAAAACTGCTCGCCAAGTTGGAAAAACAACGGGGTAAGGCACAGGAAAAACTGCACAAGTCCCGTCTTAAACTGCAGGACGCTGCCAAGGCTGGCAAAGCCAAGGCACAGGGCAAGGCCAAGGACGCTGTGGCCGAACTGGAAAAGTTGCTCGACAATTTGAAGGACCGTCAATCGCAAACGCGCACCTACATCCTGCAACTCAAGCGTGACGCTCAGGAAAGCCTGAAACTGGCCCAGGGTGTTGGCAAGGTCAAGGAAGCCGCCGCCAAGGCGTTGACCCTGCGTTCGGCCAAACCTGCTGCAGTGGCTGCTGCCAAGCCAGCCGCCAAACCTGCTGCCAAGGCACCGGCCAAAGCCGCGAGCAAACCTGCTGCCAAGCCTGCGGCAAAACCGGCCGTTAAAGCCGCCGCCAAACTAGCAGCCAAGCCTGCTGCTAAAGCACCCGCGCGCACTGCTGCAGCCAAGCCTGCTGCTGCCAAACCGGCCGCCAAGCCTGCTGCCAAAGCCCCTGCCAAGCCTGCGGCGAAAACTGCAGCGGCAAAACCGGCAGCCAAGCCGGCAGCTAAACCCGTTGCGGCAAAACCTGCCGCTAAACCAGCAGCGGCAAAACCAGCAGCCAAGCCAGCCGCAAAAGCTCCGGCCCGTACCGCTGCAGCCAAACCGGCCGCGGCAAAAGCCCCGGCTAAGCCCGCTGCCAAACCTGCCGCGGCAAAGCCCGCCGCCAAGCCAGCCGCTAAGCCTGCTGCCGTAAAAGCACCCGCCAAGCCTGCTGCAAAGCCCGCTGCAGCCAAACCAGCAGCCAAGCCGGCTACTCCAGCAGCACCGGCAGCAGCCGCTGCTCCTGCACCGGCAGCCGCTGCGTCGTCTGCACCAGCAGCTTCGGTAACACCGGCCACTCAGACCCCGTCTTCGGCGTCCTGAGTCGTCAGCATCACGGCGCGCAGCCTGTGCAGCGCGTCGTGATGCGCACCGGCGACTTCGGGGGCCAGCCAGCTTATCCAGTCCAGTGCGGTTTCGGGCGTTGCTGCCCAGTCCTTGCAGGCCGTCTCAAGGCGCTCCAGCAGGATGCGTTCTGCCGCTAACTCCAGACCTTTTACCTGCTCGCGCAATCCCGTCAATTGCGGATCCCTGGCTGCCTCGTCTCGCCAGGACTGACGCAGGGCGCGCAGTGGTTTCACCACTTCGGTTTGCCAGGTCTCGGCCAGCTCCGTGAGCTGTCGCACCCGTTGTTCGTTCGCTGCTACGCCACGCGCACTAAGCCAGATGCCGCACAGCAGCAGGCAGACGTCGCCACCCAGGTCCTGCCATTGCAGGCAGGCGGCTTCCACGCCTGGTCGGGCGTAAAGCTTCAGGGCAAAATTCCACAGGTCGGTGTGCATTGTCCCACTCGCGCCAGTTGCCGACGAAGCTGGTAGACTCCGCGGCCATTATGATCAGACTATCGAACCTCACTTTACAGCGTGGTCCACAGCGCCTGCTAGAAGGCGCCGAGATGACCCTGCACGCCGGTCATAAAGCCGGCCTGATCGGTGCCAACGGCGCCGGTAAATCCAGCCTGTTCGCCTTGCTGCGCGGCGAGTTGACGCCCGACTCCGGTGACTGTCAGCTGCCTGCGGACTGGCGCATCGCGCACATGCGCCAGGAGGTCGATACCCTCGACCGCCTGGCGGTCGACTATGTACTCGACGGCGATGCCCGCCTGCGCAAGGTCCAGGCCGACCTGGCTGCGGCCGAAGCCGCCCACGACGGCACTGCGCTGGCACGCCTGCACATCGAACTCGACAGCGCCGACGGTTATACCGCCGACGCCCGGGCGCGCAAGTTGCTGGCGGGTCTTGGCTTTACCAACGAGCAGATGGACCGCCGGGTCGGCGACTTCTCCGGTGGCTGGCGGATGCGCCTGAACCTGGCCCAGGCACTGATGTGCCCGTCCGACCTGTTGCTGCTCGATGAACCGACCAACCACCTGGATCTCGATGCCATCCTCTGGCTGGAAGACTGGCTCAAGGGCTACCCCGGCACGCTGCTGCTGATTTCCCACGACCGAGACTTCCTCGATGCCGTGGTCGATCATGTCGCCCATGTCGAGCAGTGCAAACTGACCCTCTACCGTGGCGGCTACACCGCGTTCGAGCGCACCCGTGCCGAGCGTCTGGCGCAGCAGCAACAGGCCTACGAGAAGCAACAGGCCCAGCGCGCGCACATGGAAAAGTACATCGCCCGGTTCAAGGCCCAGGCTACCAAGGCCCGTCAGGCGCAGAGCCGGATCAAGGCCCTGGAGCGCATGGAAGAGCTGTCGGCGGCCCATGTCGATTCGCCGTTCGACTTCGTCTTCCGCGAGTCGGAGAAAATCTCCAGCCCGTTGCTCGATCTGTCCGAAGGCCGTCTGGGCTATGGCGACAAGACCATCCTCGAGAAGGTCAAGCTGCAGCTCACGCCGGGTGCGCGGATCGGCCTGCTGGGCCCGAACGGCGCTGGTAAGTCGACCCTGATCAAGAACCTCGCCGGTGAGCTGGAGCCCCTGAGCGGGCGCCTGGTGCGTGGCGAGAACCTCTCGGTTGGCTACTTCGCCCAGCATCAGCTCGACTCGCTGGACAACAAGGCCAGCCCGCTGCTGCACCTGCAACGCCTGGCGCCGACCGAGCGCGAGCAAACGCTGCGCGATTTCCTCGGTGGCTTCGACTTCCGTGGCGGGCGCATTGACGAGCCGGTGCTGAACTTCTCCGGCGGCGAAAAAGCCCGCCTGGCTCTGGCCCTGATTGCCTGGGAGCGGCCGAACCTGTTGCTGCTCGATGAACCGACCAACCACCTGGACCTCGAAATGCGCCTGGCGCTGACCATGGCCCTGCAAGAGTTCAGTGGCGCGGTGCTGGTGGTCTCCCACGACCGTCACCTGCTCAAGAGCACCACCGATGACTTCCTGCTGGTAGCCGACGGCAAGGTCGAGGCTTTCGATGGCGATCTGGACGACTACAGCCGCTGGCTGGTCGAGTACCGTCAACGCAATGCTCCGGTGAGCAGCGCGCCGGTCAATGCCGACAAGACCGACAAGAAGGCTCAGCGCCAGGCCGCAGCGGCCCTGCGTCAGCAGCTGGCACCGCACAAGCGTGAAGCCGACAAGCTGGAGCGCGAGTTGGGCAGCGTGCATGAGCAACTCGCCAAGGTCGACGCCGGCCTCGGCGACAGCGCGCTCTACGAGGCGGCGCGCAAGGACGAGCTGCGTGACCTGCTGGCTCAACAAGCCAGGCTCAAGGTCCGTGAAGGGGAGCTGGAAGAAGCCTGGATGGCTGCCCTGGAGACGCTTGAGAGCATGCAGGCGGAGCTGGAGGCGTTGTCCTGATGGAATCCTTGCAATGGCCATTGCCGGTGGAATGGATCGCACCGTTCTGGCTGGGTTTGCAGATCCTGCTGATCCTTTCGGCGGCGTTCATCCTGCAGCGTGTGGTTGCGCGTTGCCTCAAGCGCCTGGGCGAGCGCTATCCGTTGCCGCCCGAGCTGCTGATGCCGCTGCGCGGTGGCCTGCGCTGGCTGATCATGGGCAGTGCGCTGATCTTCGTCCTCGAACGCCTGGGGGTTTCCGCCACGGTGCTGTGGACCGCCTTGTCCGGTTTCGTTGCGGTGGCGGCAGTGGCGTTCTTCGCCATGTGGAGCGTGCTGTCGAACCTGCTCTGCGCGGTGCTGATCTTTACCGTCGGGCCATTTCGCATCGGTGATGTGGTCGAGCTGGTCGAAACCATCGACAAGCCCGGCGTCAAAGGCCGGGTGGTCGCGATCAACCTGTTGTTCACCACCTTGATCGAACTGCCGGAGGCTGGCGGTGCGCTGGTGCAGGTGCCCAACAGCCAGTTCTTCCAGAAATCGGTACGGCGCTGGCGCGGTGCCGAAGTACTGCCGCTGGTGAGCGAAAGCAAAACTTCGGACAATTGATCGGTCGCAGAAAAAAATCGTGGTGATTTTTTCGCCAGGGCACTAGCTTAGAGGTTTGTAACAAGTTAGTGCCGAGGTGCGCGATGTTATTGGAAACGTGGTTGGCATTTTTTGCCGCTTGCTGGGTAATCAGTCTGTCGCCGGGGGCCGGGGCCATTGCCTCGATGTCCTGTGGCCTGCAATACGGCTTCTGGCGCGGCTACTGGAACGCGCTAGGCCTGCAGCTGGGCCTGGTGCTGCAGATTGCAATCATTGCCGCCGGCGTCGGTGCCATCCTCGCGACATCAGCCACTGCGTTCCAGGTCATCAAATGGTTCGGTGTTGCCTACCTGGTGTATCTGGCGGTCAAGCAGTGGCGCGCGCTGCCGGCTGACATCAGTGACAATTCCGCCGTACGCCCCATCGGCAAGCCGCTGAGCCTGGTGTTCCGTGGCTTTCTGGTCAACGTCAGCAATCCCAAGGCGCTGATCTTCATGCTCGCGGTGCTGCCGCAGTTCATCAACCCGCATGCGGCCCTGCTGCCGCAGTACCTGATCATCATCGCGACCATGGTCACGGTCGACCTGATGGTCATGGCGGGTTATACCGGGCTTGCAGCCAAGGTGTTGCGCCTGCTGCGCACGCCCCGGCAGCAGCGGCGGATGAACCGTACCTTTGCCGGGTTGTTCCTGGGCGCGGCGACGTTGCTGGCGAGTATCCGTCGGGCGCCGGTTTAGGAGCCCGCGATAAACTCACCGCACACAAAAAAGGCGACCCGAAGGTCGCCTTTTTGCTTTCTCAGCGCAAAATCTGCGCCGGCTCATCAGGCGGCAAGTTGTTGCGCGCCGGTGCACGTTCGTGCCCCGGTACGCTACCGCCCAGTTGCTCGGCCATCTGCCGCGCAACGTCCATTCCCAACTCCTTCGAGACCTCACGCACCACCCGCGGGCGGTTCAGGGTTACCCGCACATCCTGGCTGTTGACCAGCTTGGTGTCCTGGCCTTCGCCCATGGCGGTGAACGCCGAGGTGATCTCGTAGGTCTTGGTGTTGATCAGGCTGAAGTCGGCCACCAGGCTCAGGCCAAGGATGGCCGAATAGCTGTTGGTGTTGTCCAGGGAGGTGATATCGCGCTGGAAATCGATATCCGACAAGGTGCCGAACAGCACGTAGTCGGCGCCCTTGAAGTTGCCGTTCTTGATGCGCCGGATCACGTCATACACGTCGCCTTTGGCATCGGCGGTGTAGGGCGTGCCCTGAACCAGCTGAAACATCCCGGACTTGAGAATCTCGCCCTTGATGTCACCGGTGAACTTGCGCAGTTCGGTCTGCTCGATGTAGCTGTCGCGGCTCTCGTACTCGCTGTAGCTCGACGAGCCACTGGCGTGGTACATGCTTGCCTGGCCGCTGCTCTGCGCCGAGACCGTGTGGATGTACTGCTCCACACGCTCCTGGTACGCGAGGTCGGTGACCGCGACCTTGGGGGCCGCTTGCACGCTGAACGCGCAAGCCAGGCCCAGAACGCCCATCCATGCACGCATTGCTTAGCGCTCCGTGGTCTTGCGGATTTCTTTTTCGTCCATCCACTCGGCCAGGCCGCTTTCAACGTCGATCAACTGCAGGCTGAACTTGTAGAACACGTCCTTGTAGTCGCTGCTGCGCTTGACGATCGAGCTGATCGAGCCTTCCAGGCGGTACTTGGCGGCGATCATGTTGCCGGTCTTGGCCACAGTGCCCTTCTTGTACAGGCCGCTCTGGTTCTGCAGCTTGAGCTGGTCGACCTGGCTCTGCATCTGGGTGTTGTCGCTGGCGAAGCGGGCGGTGCCGGACTTCATCAACTGGGTCTTGATCGAGGTGGTGATCTCGCGGGTATCGATGTACTCGCTGGTCTTGTTCTTCACGTCATAGACCTGCACCACCGGGCGACCCTGGAGGATGCCGGACTGGGCCAGGGAGCGGGTCATGGATTCGGCGATCATCTGCAGGTCGGTCGAACCGAACTCGTTGGTGACCAGTTCCACGGCCTTGCTGTCGCCGTAGCCGATGTTCTTGCCGCCCAGGACCGGCGACGGGGTGCTGCAGCCGCTGACCAGAGCAATGGCGAGGGCGGCGAGGGAAATGCGTGCAATCATGAAAAGGTGCTCCTGCAAAAATGATTACTGAGACTGAACTTCAAGGCGGAAATCGGTGGCCTGCGGCACGGGTGCGATAGCCGGCAACACGCTGGCCTGCTTGCCGTACAGGGTCACGGTCTTCCAGCTTTCTTCATCGGCAACCGGGAAGCCGTCGTTACCCAGCCAGGCGAAGCGGTAGAACAGGGTTTTGTTGCTGCCGCTGGTGTTGTTCAGCGACACCTTGACGGTCAGGAAGCCGTTCTCGCGCGCAACGCGCATCGGGCCGGTTTCGATGTTCTTCAGTTTGCCCATCTTCACCACCTTGCTGGCGGCGCTGCCAGGCTCTGGCGGTGGCGGGGTCGCGCAACCGGCCAGCAGGGCAGTGACGAGAACGGCGAGCAATTTGATACGCATGACGCTTCCTTAAGGTTGTTTGAGGCTGGCGACGGCCTGACCCGCGGCTTTCGTTTCCACATGCAGGGCTGGACCACCGGCAAAGACCTGGTTGCCGACCACGCGCAGGGTGACGACCTGGAACGGGCGGTCGATCTTCACGCTGACCTGGCTGCCACCCAGGCTCGACGGCAGGCTGAGCTGGTGCTCGCCCTGGCGCAGGCGCACGCGGGCAACCTGGGTTTCGTCAGGCAGGGTGCGCCAGGTGCGGGTGTCGGCACCTTCGGTGATGGTCGAGGCAATACCGACGGCGAGGCCGGCCAACGGGTTGACGTCGTTCAGCTGCTTCTGTGCCACGCCACGGGAGATGGCCCGTACGCTGGTACGCAGGATGATCCCCGGCATGTCGTCACGCAGGGCGCGGCGCGACATGGCGGTGGTGCTGTTGAGGGCGGTCAGCTTCAGCTCGCGGTCATTCAGGTAGATCTCGCTGAAGTGCGCAGTGGAAGTGTCTTCCTTGATCACCGGGAACGACAGCGGGGTGATTACCAGGTTGCCGCTGATTGGCAACGGCAGTGGGACACGCACCGAGTCGCGGGCCGGGGCCAGGCCGCTCTGGATCACGATCAGCACGTCGCTGTCGGTGGTTTTCGCTGCGGGCTTGTCCAGTTCGAGCAGGGCCTGCTCCAGCAGCGGGGTGTTCGGGCGCAGCTCGGCAGCCTTGCGGTAGCCCGGTGCAGCCAGGCCTTTTTCGCCCAGGGCTTCGTACACATAGCCGGACAGGTAGTGGCTGAACGCACTCTGGTAGCTGTTCTTCAAGCCGACCACTTCCGGAGCGTCGAGGCTGGCTACCGGGTAACCCTGGAGCTCCTTGTACTCGGTCTTGACGCCTTCTTTCTCGGCCTCTTCTTCGCGCTTGAGGTACTCCTTGTCGCGCAGCTCGGCGATGACCGCTTCACGCTCGTGGGTCTTCTTGATTTCGGTACGGGCGCCGTCGAAGTCGTTCTGGGCCAGCAGGTTGAGGGCCATCTGCGTGGTCAGCATGACTTTTTCGTAGTCGTAGCCTTCGTAACGGCGGACCTTGTCGTTGACCAGGTAGCTGCCGAACTGGCTCAGGTACTTGTCGGTGTCCAGCTTGACCGACTCTTCCCACTTGAACACCACGTCGTCGGCACTGCGCCAGGCCAGCTGGCTGCCGGCCAGGTCGCCCTTGGAGCGCAGCAGTTCGCCTTTCTCGAAGTAGTAGAGAAGGTCTTTGTCCTCACCCTTGTTGTTCTTTTCCAGCAGTTGCAGGGCAGCGTCGACGTTGCCGCTGCTCAGGTGCTGGTTGGTTTCCTGAAGCTCGCTGTCGTAACTGCGAAAGGCCGAGCAACCAGCCAGTTGGATGGCCGCGACCAGGGTCGCGACGGTGAGGACACGGGATGCCATCTGAATTCTTCTTCCCTGAATTGATGAGAGGCCTGGGGGGCGAGACGGCTGTCATCTCTCTGGCGATATCGCCAAATCCTCTTAAAAGAAGAGCCTAAATTCTTATCCGCTATATAGCGGCGCGGCATTATAAACGCATTTGCTGGCTAATTAATGGCGTTTTGCTTTTTGAATCTGCCGTTGTGCCAGCATTCACATATCGGCCGACGAACGGTTGTTCTTTAGCCGGGAGGGATTCAGGGCTATTTGTCACAAAATTTTTCAAGGATCAGCCTGACAAGCCTTGAGCGAAGGGCAGTGGAAGTGAACAATGCTTTACCTCGTATTTCCATTTGAGAGTCGCTCATGATTCCCCGTTCCCGCTTACTCGCCTGGCTGCTCTGGCCGGTGCTGGCGTTGAGCAGTGCCACACTGCTGGCCGACAGCACCGATGGCGCTGCCAAGGCCCTGCACCTGCTCGATTACATCGGTGCCGATTACCCGGCCACCGTTGAGGCAGGCAAGGTCATTGACGAAGGGGAATACCGCGAGCAGCTCGAGTTCATCGATGTGCTTCAGGGGCTGATCGTCGCCTTGCCTGCGCGTGCGGAGCGCCGGGCCCTGGAGCAAGGTGTGGTCAATTTGCGTCAGGCGGTCAGCCAGCGTCAGGACGGCCCGGGCGTCGCCCGTCAGGCCCGTCTGCTCGGCGCGCAACTGGCGGTGGCTTATGAAGTCAGCCAGGCGCCGATCATTACCCCGGACCCGAGCCGCGGCGCGCCGCTGTATGCCCAGCATTGCTCGGTGTGCCATGGCGATACCGGCGCTGGCGACGGCCCGGCCGGCCTCGGCCTGACCCCGCCGCCGGCGAACCTGCGCAGCGCCGAGCGGCTCGACCGTTTGAGCCTGTTCGACCTGTACAATACGCTCGGCCTGGGTATCGAAGGCACCGACATGCCGTCGTTTGCCGACCAGCTCGACGAGCGTCAGCGCTGGGACCTGGCGACCTATGTCGCCAGCTTCACTGCCGATCCGGCCAAGGCCAAGGGTGACAAAGCCTACAACCTCGCCGACCTGGCCCGTCAGACGCCGGCCGAAGTCGAAGCCAGTGAAGGGCCGCAAGCGCTTGCCCGGTTCCGCGCCCAGCGTGCCCAGCCGCCACAGGTTCAGCGTGGCCCGGCGCAACTGCTGGAGTACACCGCCAGTACGCTGGACAAGAGCCTGGCGGCATATAAGTCCGGCGACCACGAACAAGCCTATGACCTGTCGGTAGCGGCCTACCTGGAAGGTTTCGAGCTGGTTGAAAGCTCGCTGGACAACGTTGATGCCAACGTGCGCAAGGACACCGAAAAGTCACTGATGGCGTACCGGCAGTCACTGCAGGACGGCTTGCCGCTGGAGCAGGTGCAACAGCGCCTGGATGCGGCCAAGGCCAAGCTCAAGGATGCCGCCGGCCTGCTTGGCGGTGATGGCCTGAGCTGGTCGCTGAGTTACATTTCAGGCCTGCTGATCCTGCTGCGCGAAGGCCTGGAAGCAATCCTGGTGCTGGCGGCGATCCTCGCCTTCCTGCGCAATACCGGCCAGCAATCGGCGGTGCGCAGCGTCAACGTGGGCTGGGGCCTGGCCCTGCTTGCCGGGCTCGGTACCTGGGCGCTGGCGGCGTATGTGATTGACGTCAGCGGCGCCCAGCGCGAATTGCTTGAAGGCTGCACGGCACTGTTTGCCAGCGTCATGGTGCTTTGGCTGGGCGTGTGGATGCACGATCGCCGCCACGCGGCGGCCTGGCAGGACTACATCAAGAGCAGCCTGGTCAGTGGCGGCGGGCGCTTCGGTTTTGCCGTGCTGGCGTTCTTTTCGGTGTACCGCGAGTTGTTCGAAGTCATCCTGTTCTACGAAACCCTCTGGCTGCAGGCCGGCCCCGCCGGGCACAACGCGGTGCTGGCCGGTGGCGCCACGGCGCTGGTGCTGCTGGTCGGCCTGGCCTGGGTGATCCTGCGCGGTTCGGCCAAGCTGCCGCTGGCGCTGTTCTTCAGTATCAACGCGGCATTGCTGTGCGCCTTGTCGGTGGTGTTTGCCGGGCACGGGGTCAAGGCCCTGCAGGAAGCCGGGGTGTTCGGTACACGGCCGGTGGCGTTCTTCGATTTCGACTGGCTGGGGATTCATGCCGATGCCTACTCGTTGGCGGCGCAGGTAGTTGCGCTGCTGGCCATTGCCATCCTCTACGGGCGCAGCCGCCTGGCCGAGAAGCGCCGCCAACTGGCGGGCTGATTTGAAGCGAAACGGGTGAGCAGGGATACTGTTCCCCCGTTTTTGTTGGAAATCTGTGCCATGCGTGTGTGGATCGATGCCGACGCCTGCCCCAAGGCGGCCAAGGATCAACTGGTCAAGTTCGCTCTCAAGCGACAGCTGGAAGTGGTGCTGGTGGCCGGGCAGAGCCAGATCAAGCCGGCCTTTGCCTGCGTCAAACTGATCGTCGTGCCCAGTGGTCCGGATGCCGCCGATGATTACCTGGTCGAGCACGCCGTGCCTGGCGAACTGGTGATCTGCAGTGATGTGCCGCTGGCCGATCGCCTGGTCAAGAAGGGTGTTGCCTGCCTCGACCCGCGCGGCAAGGAATTCGACGAGCGCAACATGGGCGAGCGCCTGGCGGTGCGCAACCTGTTCACCGACTTGCGCGAGCAAGGGCAGGTCGGTGGTGGTCAGGCGCCTTATGGCGACCGTGAGAAGCAGGCGTTTGCCAACGCCCTGGACCGGATCCTGACCCGCCTGGCGCGCCAGGTGCCATAGCCGCTGGCTTGGGCTGGCGATCACCCTGTGGGAGCTGGCTTTGCCAGCGATCGAGCGCGCAGCGGTCGAAAGTCAGGCAGCAATGAGGTGTTGACTGTACAGGCCTCATCGCCGGCAAGGCCGGCTCCCACAGTGGATCTGTGCCTCACTCCAGTGTTCAGTCATTCTCGTGGGTCAGTTCCAGCACCCGGTCGACCAGCTTGTAAATGCCACCTGCCGCTTCGCTGATGCTTTTGGCCAGCATGTAGGCCGGGGTGCTGACCAGCTTGCGCTGGGTGTCCTCGACGATGTCATGGACATCGCATTCCTCATGGGTGCCGCCCATCTTGACGATGGCCGCGCTGGTGCCGGCATCGTTACCGATGGTGCAGACCACGCCGGGGCCGTAGATCTTCGCCGCCAGGGCCGGTGAGATGCAGATCAGGCCGACCGGCTTGCCGGCTTCGGCGAAAGCTTCAGCCAGGGCCAGGACGTCCGGGTGCACGCTGCATCCGGCGCCTTCCACGGCAAAATTCGAGAGGTTTTTCGCCGCGCCAAAGCCGCCCGGCACGATCAGTGCGTCGAAGTCCTTGGCGTCGGCTTCACGCAGGTCCTTGACCTCGCCGCGGGCGATCCGCGCCGATTCCACCAGCACATTGCGAGTCTCGGGCATTTCTTCGCCGGTCAGGTGATCGATCACATGCATCTGCGCAATGTTTGGCGCAAAGCACTGCACTTGCGCCCCGCGCTGATCCAGGCGCAGCAGGGTGATCACGCTTTCGTGAATTTCGGCGCCGTCATAAACGCCACAGCCGGAAAGAATCACAGCAACTTTTTTCTGGGTCATGCTCACTACTCCCGATTCGAGGCGCTAAATGTCCTCTAGTTTGGCAGATGTGGCCATAGGGGTTGTGCCATTCCCGGCCTAATCTTGCTGGATAGCCTGGAGATGGATAACCCATGGACCTGATCCTGTTGGCGGTACCGTTTTTCTTCGTTCTGATCGTGGTCGAACTGCTCGCCGACCAGTGGCGGGGCATGCGTACCTATCGCCTGGCGGATGCTATCAACAGCCTCAGCGCCGGGGTGCTGTCGACCACCACCGGCCTGTTGACCAAGGGCGTGGGCCTGGTTACCTACGCCCTGGCCTGGGAACATCTGGCACTGTTCAAACTGCCGGGCGAGGCGCTGTGGGTGTGGGTGCTGGCGTTTGTCTTGTATGACTTCTGCTATTACTGGCTGCACCGTATGGGCCACGAGCGCAACATCCTCTGGGCCGCTCATTCGGTGCATCACCAGAGCGAGGACTACAACCTGTCCACGGCCTTGCGCCAGACCAGCAGCGGCTTCTTGCTGTCTTGGATCTTCTACCTGCCGATGGCCGTGCTGGGCGTGCCGCCGCTGGTGTTCATCACCGTCGCGGCGCTCAACCTGCTGTACCAGTTCTGGGTGCACACCCGGCACATTCCGAAACTGGGCTGGTTCGAATGGCTGTTCATTACCCCGTCCAATCATCGTGTCCACCATGCGCAGAATCCTCTGTACTTGGATCGCAACTACGGCGGAGTGTTCATTGTCTGGGATCGTCTGTTTGGCACCTTCCAGGAAGAGGATGACAACGAGCCGGTGATATTCGGCGTGACCACGCCGCTGGCCAGCTGGAACCCGCTGTGGGCCAACCTGCAGTTCTATGCCCAGCTATGGAGCGATGCGCGGCGGGCCGAGCGCTGGTGGGACAAGCTGCGGATCTGGTTCATGCCCACTGGCTGGCGCCCGGATGACGTGGCCCGGCGTTATCCACAGGCCAAGCAGGACTTGAGCCGCTTCGAGAAGTTCGAGGTGCCCCTGGCCTGGCCGCAGCAGCTTTATGTTGTTGTGCAGTTCGCGGCTTATGTGGCGTTGGGCAGTTACTTGATGGAGCACGCCGAGCAGCTGTCGGTCGGCGCATTGCTGCTGGGCTGGGGCTTGATGGCGTTTGGTTTGTTCGTGCTGGGCACGGCGCTGGAGAACCGGCCCTGGGCCTTGAGGCTGGAGCTGCTGCGTCTGGGGTTGAATGCCCCGGCCATGCTGCTGGCCGGGACTACCGGCTTATGGCCGGTCACCGCCCTGGCTTGGGTCTTGCTGCTTGGCTACAGCTTGCTCAGCCTGTTCGGCCTCTACGGCAGCCGCTTCCTTGCGCGCAACGCGGGCAGCCTTGAATCGCCGGCGCAGCCACAGGCAGCCGCCGAGCACCAGCAGGCCGCCGAGCACCCATAGCTCGTATTTCTTCACGTTGCCCAGCAGGCCTTCGAGAATGGCGCCGAAGTGATAGGCAGCGGCGCCCAGGGCCAGGGCCCAGATGGCTGCGCCAATGCCGTTGAGCAGCAGGTAGCGGCGCGGCGGGTAGCCGGACAGGCCGATGGCCACCGGCATCACCGTGCGCAGGCCATAGACGAAGCGGAAACTCAGAACCCAGATGTCCGGATGACGGCGAATGTGCTCCAGCGCACGGTCGCCCATCATCTGCCAGCGCGGTTTGCGCGCCAGCAGTTTGCGCCCATGGCGGCGCCCCATGAAGTACCACAGCTGGTCGCCCGCGTAGCTGCCGAAGAAGGCCACTACGACCACCAGGTTGATATCCATGTATCCGCGGAACGCAAGGAAGCCTGCGAGAACCAGGATGGTCTCACCTTCGAAAAACGTGCCGAGAAAAAGGGCAAAGTAGCCGAAATCCTGCAGGAATTGTTGGAGCATTTTCTGGGTGCTGGCGAAATGAACGCGCAGCCTAACCCTTCGTGGCCTTTGGGGAAAGTGTCCAAATGTGTCTCGACGTGAACATTTCCTACAAGGACAATGACTGCGTCCTCAAGTCGCAGGGTTGCCCTTGGCTGTCATACAGGCGTCATAATGGCCGCTTATAACTGTCGCGCTCGCCCGCCTGCGCGGGCTCAGGAGTCTGCCGTGAGCTTTACCCCCGCTAACCGTTTGTTTCCTGCCACCCGTCTGCGTCGCAACCGTCGTGACGACTTTACCCGTCGTCTGGTTCGCGAAAATGTTCTGACTGTCGATGACCTGATCCTCCCGGTGTTTGTCCTCGATGGCGAAAACCGCCGCGAAGAAGTCGCCTCGATGCCGGGCGTCGAGCGTTTGTCCATCGACCTGTTGCTGGAAGCTGCGCAAGAGTGGGTAAAACTGGGCATTCCGGCCCTCGCGCTGTTCCCGGTAACCCCGGTGGAAAAGAAATCCCTCGACGGCGCCGAAGCCTGGAATCCCGACGGTATTGCCCAGCGTGCCACTCGTGCCCTGCGTGAGCGCTTCCCGGAACTGGGGGTGATCACCGACGTTGCCCTGGACCCATTCACCACCCACGGCCAGGACGGCATTCTCGATGAAGAAGGCTACGTCCAGAACGACATCACCGTCGATGCCCTGGTACGCCAGGCGCTGTCCCATGCCGAAGCCGGTGCCCAGGTGGTCGCACCATCGGACATGATGGACGGCCGCATCCAGGCCATCCGTGAAGCCCTGGAGCTGGCCGGTCACGTCAACGTACGGATCATGGCCTACTCGGCCAAGTACGCCAGCGCCTATTACGGCCCGTTCCGCGATGCGGTCGGCTCGGCGCTGAACCTGGGCAAGGCCAACAAGGCCTCCTACCAGATGGACCCGGCCA
This sequence comes from Pseudomonas wadenswilerensis, assembly GCF_900497695.1. Lineage (GTDB taxonomy): Bacteria > Pseudomonadota > Gammaproteobacteria > Pseudomonadales > Pseudomonadaceae > Aquipseudomonas > Aquipseudomonas wadenswilerensis. Next base: position 320,141 of record NZ_UIDD01000001.1, read on the forward strand.
ACAGTAACGAGGCCCTGCACGAAGTGGCCGCCGACCTGTCGGAAGGTGCCGATATGGTCATGGTCAAACCGGGCATGCCGTACCTGGATATTCTTCACCGGGTCAAAGACGAATTCAAAGTGCCGACCTTCGTGTACCAGGTCAGCGGCGAGTACGCCATGCACATGGCGGCGATTCAGAACGGCTGGCTCAGTGAAGGGGTTATCCTTGAATCCCTCACCGCTTTCAAACGGGCGGGCGCCGATGGCATCCTCACCTATTTCGCTGTTCGCGCTGCTCAATTGATGAGAGGGCAGTAACGCCCTTCAGGAACGCTAGATGAATAACGAAGTACTTACCGACGTCGCTGTGAAAGACGCCCAGCCTGTGCCCGAGCAGATGGTCGAGACCCCGCCGGAACCGCCTGCGGTTGCCGAGCCTGCGTTCGAAGCCCCTGCGGTAGAGGCGCCAGCTCCGGCACCGGTGGCCGCGCCGGCCATCGTCATTCCCGGCCTGGACGACAGCAGCCTGTACATTCATCGCGAATTGTCCCAGCTGCAGTTCAACATCCGCGTGCTGGAACAGGCGCTGGATGAGTCCTATCCATTGCTGGAGCGACTGAAGTTCTTGCTGATCTTCTCCAGCAACCTGGATGAGTTCTTCGAAATTCGTGTGGCGGGCCTGAAGAAACAGATCACCTTCGCCCGTGAACAGGCCGGCGCCGACGGCTTGCAGCCGCACCAGGCGCTGGCGCGGATCAGCGAGCTGGTGCACAGCGAAGTCGATCGCCAGTACGCGATCCTCAACGACGTGCTGCTGCCGGAGCTGGAAAAACACCAGATCCGCTTCATCCGCCGCCGGCACTGGAACACCAAGCTCAAGACCTGGGTGCGGCGCTTCTTCCGTGACGAGATCGCACCGATCATCACCCCGATCGGCCTCGACCCGACCCACCCGTTCCCGTTGCTGGTGAACAAGAGCCTGAACTTCATCGTCGAGCTTGAAGGCGTCGATGCCTTCGGTCGTGATTCAGGCCTGGCGATCATCCCGGCGCCGCGTTTGCTGCCGCGGGTGATCAAGGTGCCGGAGGAAGTCGGGGGGGCTGGCGACAACTATGTGTTCCTGTCGTCGATGATCCACGCTCACGCCGATGACCTGTTCCAGGGCATGAAAGTCAAGGGCTGCTACCAGTTCCGCCTGACCCGTAACGCCGACCTGGCGCTGGACTCCGAGGATGTCGAAGACCTGGCCCGGGCCCTGCGCGGCGAGCTGTTCTCGCGCCGTTATGGTGATGCCGTGCGCCTGGAAGTGGCCGACACCTGCCCCAAACACCTCTCCGACTACCTGCTCAAGCAGTTCAGCCTGAGCGAGAGCGAGCTGTATCAGGTCAATGGCCCGGTCAACCTGACCCGGCTGTTCAGCATCACCAGCCTGGACAGCCACCCGGAGCTGCAATACACGCCGTTCACCCCGGCGATCCCCAAGCTGTTGCAGAACAGCGAGAACATTTTCAGCGTGGTCAGCAAGCAGGACATCCTGCTGATGCACCCCTTCGAGTCGTTCACTCCGGTGGTCGACCTGCTGCGCCAGGCGGCCAAGGACCCGCACGTCCTCGCCGTGCGCCAGACCCTGTACCGCAGCGGTGCCAACTCGGAGATCGTCGACGCGCTGGTCGACGCCGCGCGTAACGGCAAGGAAGTCACTGCGGTGATCGAATTGCGTGCGCGTTTCGACGAAGAGTCCAACCTGCAGATGGCCAGCCGCCTGCAGGCTGCTGGTGCGGTGGTGATCTACGGCGTGGTCGGCTTCAAGACCCACGCCAAGATGATGCTGATCCTGCGCCGCGAAGCCGGCGAGATCGTCCGCTACGCGCACCTGGGTACCGGTAACTACCACGCCGGCAACGCCCGCCTGTACACCGACTACAGCTTGCTGACCTCCGATGACGCCCTCTGCGAAGACGTCGGCAAGCTGTTCAGCCAGCTGATCGGCATGGGCAAGACCTTGCGCATGAAGAAGCTGCTGCACGCGCCGTTCACCCTGAAAAAGGGCATGCTCGACATGATCGCGCGCGAAACCCAGTTCGCCCTCGACGGCAAGCCGGCGCACATCATCGCCAAGTTCAACTCGCTGACCGATCCGAAGATCATTCGCGCGCTGTACAAGGCCAGCCAGTCAGGGGTGCGTATCGATCTGGTGGTGCGTGGCATGTGCTGCCTGCGCCCGGGCATTGCCGGGGTATCGCACAACATTCAGGTGCGCTCGATCATCGGCCGCTTCCTCGAACACACGCGGGTGTTCTACTTCCTCAATGGCGGCGAAGAGCAGATGTTCCTCTCCAGCGCCGACTGGATGGAGCGCAACCTCGACAAGCGCGTCGAGACCTGCTTCCCGGTCGAGGGCAAGAAGCTGATCCTGCGGGTGAAAAAGGAACTGGAAGGGTACCTGACCGACAACACTCACGCCTGGATCCTGCAACCGGATGGCCGCTACGTACGCAGCACGCCAACCGGCAACCAGAACCCGCGCAGTGCCCAGGCCACTCTGCTCGAGCGCCTGAGCAACCCGGTGCTTATCGTACGCTGAGTACGAAGCCGACCCGGGCCAGCCACTCGGCCTCCAGGCCGAAGTCGGCCTGGGTCAGCTGGTTTTCATCCAGCCAGCCCACAGGGAACTCGACGTCCAGGCTGTCGCCTTTGGCGTGCAGGGTCACCGTGGGCATCTGCTGGGTGCCGCGGATGTGGTGGAACAGGATCGCAAAGCGCAGTAGCACGCACAGGCGGATCAGCTTGGCGGCGTCGTCGCCGAACTCGGCGAACTTGTCCTTGGGAATGTTGCGCCGGTGGCCGCGTACCAGCAGCGCGAGCATCAGTTGGTCTTCCCGGGAGAAGCCGGAAAGGTCGGAGTGCTCGATCAGGTAGGCGCCGTGCTTGTGGTAATGGTAGTGGGCGATGTCCAGGCCCACTTCATGCACCTTGGCCGCCCAGCCCAGCAGTTCACGCCAGATACCGTCTTCCAGGTCCCAGTCCTTGGCCACCTGGTCGAAGGCATGCAGGGCCTTGCGCTCGACCCGTGCCGCCTGTCCCTGATCAACGTGGTAACGCTCCATCAGCGAGGTCAGGGTGCGCTCACGTACGTCTTCGTGGTGATGGCGGCCAAGCAGGTCGTAGAGCACGCCTTCGCGCAGAGCGCCGTCGCAGTGATCCATGCGTTGCAGCTCAAGGGCGTCGAAAATCGCTTCCAGGATCGCCAGGCCTGCCGGGAATATCGCCCGGCGGTCGGGTTTGACCCCGTCGAAGTCAATCTTGTCGGTTTCCCCCAGCTTGAACAGCTTGCGTTTGAGCCAGGCCAGGCCTTCGGCATTGACCTCGCCGCTGCCCATGCCACCGGATTTCAGCGCCAGGCCAATGGCGCGGATCGTCCCCGAAGAGCCGATGGCTTCATCCCAGGTCAGGCGGTGCAGGGCGTTTTCAATGCTCATCAGCTCCAGGCGTGCGGCGGTGTAGGCCTGGGCGTAGCGCGCCGGGGTGATCTTGCCGTCGCGGAAATAACGCTGGGTGTAGCTGACGCAGCCCATCTGCAGGCTTTCGCGCAGCAGCGGCTCGAACCGCTGGCCGATGATGAATTCGGTGCTGCCGCCGCCGATGTCGGCGACCAGGCGCTTGCCCGGGGTGTCGGCCAGGGTATGGGACACGCCAAGGTAAATCAGGCGGGCTTCTTCACGACCGGAGATGACTTCCACCGGGTGGCCAAGGATGGCTTCGGCGCGGCGGATGAATTCGCCACGGTTGCGCGCCTCGCGCAGGGCGTTGGTGCCAACGATGCGTACGGCGCCATCGGGCAGACCGTTGATCAGTTGGGCAAAACGCTTGAGGCAGTCCAGGCCGCGTTGCATGGACTCTTCGCTGAGCTGGCGCTCTTCGTTGATGCCGGCGGCCAGCTGAACTTTTTCGCCGAGCCGCTCCAGGATGCGGATCTCGCTATGGTGGGCCTTGGCGACCACCATGTGGAAACTGTTGGAGCCCAGGTCTATGGCAGCGATCAAGGACAGATTCTTGGCTGTGGTTTGCGGCATGGTCATGGGTTCTCGGTCGATAACCCGGCAATCCTGCCACGATCCGGCGCTGGCGCCAACGCGCAGCGTATCAAGGCTTGATATGGGGCAGGTTGTGCGGGAAATATGACTTTCCCGTGACAGCAGCGATATGCGCGGTCATGCACAACTATAGTTACACTCAATCGTTCCCGGCTTCCTGTAGGCGGCGGGTGCAGCTATGATGGGCCACGTTTTTTTGCTTACGACCTTGGAGACTTCCATGAGCAGCGATCTTATCAAACACGTCACCGACGCCACCTTCGAAGCCGAAGTTCTGAAGGCTGAAGGCCCGGTGCTGGTCGACTACTGGGCTGAATGGTGCGGCCCTTGCAAAATGATCGCGCCGGTTCTGGACGACATCGCCGCTACCTACCAGGGCAAACTGACCGTCGCCAAGCTGAACATCGACGACAACCAGGAAACCCCGGCCAAGCACGGCGTGCGTGGCATCCCGACGCTGATGCTGTTCAAGAACGGCAACGTCGAGGCCACCAAGGTCGGTGCACTGTCGAAATCTCAGCTGGCAGCCTTCCTGGACGCCAATATCTGAGTGAAAAAAGCCCCGCATTCGTCGGGGCTTTTCTTTATCTGGTGACTAGACGCCAGAAAAAGCAGGTGTTACATTCGGCCTCGCACTGTTTCTTCGGTGCCCTCTGCACGCCGTCGCCGACGCATCCCTAATTCGAATCAGTACGCGATCCTGTCGCCTTCTTTGCGGCGCGGCTTCATTAAGCCAGAAGCTTAATTCCCCCTTCTTACATGATTACGTCACTCCCCTTATGAACCTGACTGAACTCAAGCAAAAGCCGATTACCGATCTGCTCGAAATGGCCGAACAGATGGGCATAGAAAATATGGCCCGTTCGCGCAAGCAAGATGTGATTTTCTCCCTGTTGAAAAAGCATGCGAAAAGCGGCGAGGAAATCTCCGGTGACGGCGTGCTGGAGATTCTCCAGGACGGCTTCGGCTTCCTGCGCTCGGCCGATGCCTCGTACCTGGCCGGCCCGGACGACATCTACGTGTCGCCAAGCCAGATCCGCCGTTTCAACTTGCGTACCGGCGACACCATCGTCGGCAAGATCCGCCCGCCAAAAGAAGGCGAGCGTTACTTCGCCCTGCTGAAAGTCGACACCATCAACTTCGACCGGCCGGAAAACGCGAAGAACAAGATCCTGTTCGAGAACCTGACGCCGCTGTTCCCCAACGAGCGCCTGAAGATGGAAGCCGGCAACGGTTCCACCGAAGACCTCACCGGCCGGGTTATCGACCTCTGCGCCCCGATCGGCAAAGGCCAGCGCGGCCTGATCGTCGCTCCGCCAAAAGCGGGCAAGACCATCATGCTGCAGAACATCGCGGCCAACATCACCCGTAACAATCCCGAGTGCCACCTGATCGTCCTGCTGATCGACGAGCGCCCGGAAGAAGTGACCGAAATGCAGCGCACCGTGCGCGGCGAAGTGGTTGCCTCGACTTTCGACGAGCCGCCAACCCGCCACGTGCAGGTTGCCGAAATGGTCATCGAGAAGGCCAAGCGCCTGGTTGAACACAAGAAAGACGTGGTCATCCTGCTCGACTCCATCACCCGTCTGGCCCGTGCCTACAACACCGTGATCCCGAGCTCCGGCAAGGTCCTCACCGGTGGTGTCGATGCCCACGCCCTGGAGAAGCCGAAGCGTTTCTTCGGTGCCGCGCGTAACATCGAAGAAGGCGGTTCGCTGACCATCATCGCCACCGCGCTGGTCGAAACCGGCTCGAAGATGGACGAAGTGATCTACGAAGAGTTCAAGGGTACCGGCAACATGGAGCTGCCCCTGGACCGCAAGATCGCCGAGAAGCGTGTCTTCCCGGCCATCAACATCAACCGTTCGGGTACCCGTCGCGAAGAGCTGCTGACCGCCGACGACGAGCTGCAGCGCATGTGGATCCTGCGCAAGCTGCTGCACCCGATGGATGAAGTTGCTGCTATCGAGTTCCTGATCGACAAACTCAAGCAGACCAAGACCAACGACGAGTTCTTCTTGTCGATGAAGCGCAAGTAAACTGCTGCGCTGGGCAAGAGCCGGGGCGACCCGGCTTTTTGCTATCTGTACTTTGGCTATTCTGAGCAGCCGAGTTCGGCGCTACACTCTGCAGCCCGACCGCTACGGCAGCCAATACGAGGCTTTTGCATGCAGTATCGCGATTTGCGCGACTTTATCCGTGGCCTGGAACAGCGCGGCGAACTCAAGCGCATCCAGGTGCCGATCTCTCCAGTCCTGGAAATGACCGAAGTCTGCGACCGCACCCTGCGCGCCAAAGGCCCGGCCCTGCTGTTCGAAAAACCTACCGGCTTCGACATTCCGGTGCTCGGCAACCTGTTCGGTACCCCGGAGCGGGTAGCCATGGGCATGGGTGCCGAGTCGGTCAGCGAGCTGCGCGAAATCGGCAAACTGCTGGCCTTCCTCAAGGAGCCCGAGCCGCCGAAAGGCCTCAAGGACGCCTGGTCGAAGCTGCCGATCTTCAAAAAGGTCGTGGCAATGGCGCCGAAGGTGGTCAAGGATGCGCCGTGCCACGAAGTAGTCATCGAAGGCGACGATGTCGATCTGGGCCTGCTGCCTGTGCAGCATTGCTGGCCGGGCGACGTTGCGCCGCTGATCACCTGGGGCCTGACCGTTACCCGCGGGCCGAACAAGGACCGCCAGAACCTGGGTATCTATCGCCAGCAGGTAATCGGCCGCAACAAGGTCATCATGCGCTGGCTGAGCCATCGCGGCGGCGCCCTGGACTATCGCGAATGGTGCGAAAAGCACCCCGGCCAACCCTTCCCGGTGGCCGTGGCCCTGGGCGCCGACCCGGCGACCATTCTCGGTGCTGTGACGCCGGTGCCTGATACCCTGTCCGAATATGCCTTCGCCGGCCTGCTGCGCGGCAACCGCACCGAGCTGGTCAAATGCCGTGGCAGCGACCTGCAGGTGCCGGCGACAGCCGAAATCATTCTCGAAGGCGTGATCCATCCGGGCGAAATGGCTCCGGAAGGGCCGTACGGCGACCACACCGGTTACTACAACGAAGTCGACAGCTTCCCGGTGTTCACTGTCGAGCGCATCACCCACCGCACCAAGCCGATCTACCACAGCACCTACACTGGCCGTCCGCCAGATGAGCCGGCGATCCTCGGCGTGGCGCTGAACGAAGTGTTCGTGCCGATCCTGCAGAAGCAGTTCCCGGAGATCACCGACTTCTACCTGCCGCCTGAGGGCTGCTCGTACCGCATGGCGGTGGTGACCATGAAAAAGCAGTACCCGGGCCACGCCAAGCGCGTAATGCTGGGTGTCTGGTCGTTTTTGCGACAGTTCATGTACACCAAGTTCGTTATCGTCACCGACGACGATATCAATGCGCGGGACTGGAACGACGTGATCTGGGCAATTACCACGCGGATGGACCCCAAGCGCGATACGGTGATGATCGACAACACCCCGATCGATTACCTGGACTTTGCTTCGCCGGTGTCCGGGCTGGGATCAAAAATGGGCCTGGATGCCACCCACAAGTGGCCGGGTGAAACCACCCGCGAGTGGGGCCGGGTCATCGTCAAGGATGAAGCCGTCACTCGGCGGATCGATGAGCTTTGGCATCAGTTGGGAATAGACTAAATGCAGGTAACCTTGCAGCCGTCCGGGGCCGTGTTGGCGCTCAAGCCCGGAGAAAGGATTCTGGATGCGGCGCGGCGCCTGGGCTACGACTGCCCGCAGAGCTGTCGCAACGGTAACTGCCATGTCTGCGCCGCGCTGCTGGTCGAAGGCCGGGTGCGCCAGGATGGCGTCGAGCGTGATCACGGCGAGCTGTTCACTTGCATCGCCGAGCCCCTGGAGGACTGTGTCTTGTTGTGGGATGGCGTGCTGGCCCTGGGCGAATTGCCGGTACGGACCCTGGCCTGCCAGCTCAGCGAATGCGTGGAAGTCGGCGGCGACGTCTGGCGCGTGCGCCTGCGTGCGCCAGCCGGCAAGCCACCGCGCTACCATGCTGGGCAGTACCTGATGATCGAGCGTGACAGCGGCGACAAGGCCGCCTTCTCGCTGGCCTCGGCACCGCACAGTGGCCGCGACCTTGAGCTGCATGTGCTGGCCCGCGAGAACAGCGCACTTGAGCTGATCGCCCAGTTGCAACGCAATGGCATGGCACGGCTCGAGATGCCGTTTGGCGACACGCACCTGGCGGAGTTGCCCGACGGCCCGCTGGTGCTGATCGCCGCCGGTACCGGCATGGCGCAGATGCACAGCCTGATCGAGCATTGCCGGGCCAGCGGTTTCAAGCACCCGGTGCACCTGTACTGGGGCGTGCGCCTGCCGGACGACTTCTACCAGATCGAGCACTGGGCCGAATGGGAGCACCTGCCCAACCTGTTCCTGCACAAGGTGGTCAGCGATCTGTGTGGTTGGGAAGGGCGCTGCGGCCTGCTGCACCAGGCGGTGTGTGAAGACATCAGCGACCTGGCCGGTGTGCATGTCTATGCCAGCGGCTCGCCGAACATGATCTATGCCACGCTCGATGCCCTGGTCGAAGCCGGCATGGATGCGCATCAAATGCGCGCCGATGTATTCGCTTATGCCCCACGCAATTGAATGACGGAATAAGGCACGCTGCAACAGCGTGCCGGCTTAAATAACGGTTGGCGTTGCCCGTGGTGATAAGCCAATAATTATTGGCAACAACGAAAATAACTTTCGCTACACTTGAAACAGTGCACCTGTTATCGCACCTGCACGGCCGTTGTTGCCGTCTCCGGTGGCCTGGGGGCTTGTATTGCAGCGCTTATCTGCCGTACGGTAACTCGGTGCGCAGTGCTTTGGCTTATAGTGCAGTGCTTTGGTAATTCACGGGGAAGTGTGGCGGCAGCTATGTCGGCGATCGAAACTGCATCTTTGAATGTGGCATATCCTCCTTTGCTTGATTTCGGGGAACAATTAACCCGCGAGCAACTTGTACATTCAGTTCAACACACCATGTCCCGGCATCAGGGCGGCCCGGTGTGGTTGTTTGCCTACGGCTCGTTGATCTGGCGCCCGGAGTGCAATGCCGCCGAAAGGCGCCGGGCGCGGGTGCATGGTTATCATCGTGGTCTGTACCTGTGGTCCCACGAGCACCGCGGCACGCCGGAATGCCCGGGTCTGGTCTTCGGCCTGGATCGCGGTGGTTCGTGCAGCGGTTTCGCCTACCGCTTGCCGGACGACTGCCTGGAAGAATCGCTGCTGGCCTTGTGGCAACGGGAGATGCCTTACCCGGCCTATCGTCCGCACTGGCTCAATTGTCGTCTTGAGGATGGCAGCAAGGTCCAGGCCCTGGGCTTCGTACTCGAACGCCACTTGCCGTGCTACGCCGGCAATTTGCCGGACACCTTGCTCAGTCAGATCTTTGCCAGTGCCAAGGGTCGTTATGGCACTACCCGCGACTATGTCGAGCAGACCCTCGATGCCCTGCGCAGCCACGCCATGCCGGATCGCAATCTGGAGGCGCGCTTTCGGCGTTGTCATTCCAGGTAGGAGCGGGCTTCAGCTGTTTAGGCCATGGTCACTACCAGCTTGCCTACCGCCTTGCGCTGGCCAAGCATCTCGATGGCTGCACCGGCTTCAGCCAGCGGGAAGGTTTGCGACACCAGCGGCTTGAGCTTGCCCTCGGCAAACCAGGCAAACAGCTGCTGAAAGTTCGCCGCGTTGTCAGCCGGCTGGCGTTGGGCAAAGGCGCCCCAGAACACCCCGAGCACCGCCGCACCCTTGAGCAGCGCCAGGTTCACCGGCAGCTCGGGGATGCGTCCGCTGGCAAACCCGACCACCAGCAGCCGGCCATTCCAGGCGATACCGCGCACCGCCTGGTCAAACAGGTCGCCACCCACCGGGTCGTAGATCACATCGGCGCCATTGCCGCCGGTCAGGCGTTTGATCTCGTCCTTGAGGCTGGCTTCGCTGTAGTTGATCAGCTCGTCGGCACCGGCAGCCTTGGCCACGGCCAGCTTCTCGGGACTGCTGGCTGCGGCAATCACCCGCGCGCCCATGGCTTTGCCAATTTCCACCGCCGCCAGGCCGACACCGCCGGAAGCACCGAGCACCAGCAGGGTTTCCCCGGCCTTGAGCTGGCCGCGCTGGCTGAGCGCATGCATCGAGGTGCCGTAGGTCATGCCGAAGGCCGCAGCGGTGGTGAAGTCCATCTGCGCTGGAATCGGCAATACGTTATAGGCCGGCACCGCCACCTGTTCGGCAAAACTGCCCCACCCGGTCAGGGCCATGACCCGGTCGCCGACCTTCAGGTTGCCAGCCTTTTCGCCCACGGCGCTGACCACGCCAGCGGCTTCGCCACCCGGCGAGAATGGCAGTGGTGGTTGGAACTGGTACTTGCCTTCGATGATCAGGGTGTCGGGAAAGTTGACCCCGGCGGCCTGCACGTCCAGCAGGATCTCGTTCTTCTTCGGCACCGGGCTGGCGACGTCTTCCAGGACCAGGTTTTGCGCCGGGCCAAGGGCTTTGCACAACACTGCTTTCATCGGGACTATTCCTTTGCGCGTAGTGGCCGATAAGTGTAGGTGGGCGAGGTGCCGGGTCAACGAGCATGGCCCGCCCTGATAGGCCGGCATAAGCCCGGGCTTGGGTTTGACCGGTGCGCTGGGTATGCTGGCGCCAACTGTATGAGGAGCGAATTCGTGAAAGCGTGGATCTTGATGGTACTGGCGCTGATGCTGCCGATGGCGGCCATGGCCGAGGAAGCCAAGGAAGGGGAACCGAAGGTTTCCTATATTTCCCTCACCCCGCCTTTTGTGGGTAACTACGCCCTCGATGGCGGGTCGAAATTGCGCGTGTACAAGGCCGACGTGGCCCTGCGGGTCAACAGCGACGCCGCGGCGGCAGCAGTGCGTCATCACGAGCCGTTGATCCGTAACCAGCTGGTTGCCCTGTTCACCCAGCAGAACCTCGAGAGCATGAGTAACGTCGAGGCCAAGGAAAAGCTGCGTCAGGAAGCCCTGAAGCAGGTCCAGCAGGTGCTCGAAACCGAAGAAGGCAAGCCGACGGTCGACGACCTGCTGTTCAACAACCTGATCGTCCAGTAATCACGACGTCAGGCTGCGGCGAAAGCGCGCCAGGGCAATCGCGAAGAAGGCCAGGCCAATGGCGGCGAGCGCTGCGATGTCTGGCCAGACTACTTCCAGCCCGGCGTCACGGAACAGGATGGCTGCACTCAGGCTGACGAAGTGGGTCGAGGGCGAGCCCTGCATCACCCACTGCAGCCACTGCGGCATGCTGTCCAGTGGCGTGCTGCCGCCCGAGAGCAACAGCATCGGGATGATCACCGGGATGGCCAGCAGGCCGAACTGCGGGGTCGAGCGTGCCAGGGTGGCGAGGAAGATCCCCAGCGCGGTGCTGGCGAACAGGTACAGCGCCGTCACCGCCAGAAACAACCCCAGCGATCCCGCCAGTGGCACCCCCAGCGCCCCTTTGACGATCACTTCCAGCGACACCCAGGTACACAGCACCACCACCAGGGCGTTGCTGCCGATCTTCGCCAGCATGATTTCCAGGGCGGTCAGCGGCAGCACCAGCAGGTGGTCGAGGGTGCCGTGTTCGCGCTCGCGCAGCAGTGCCGTGCCGGTGAGGATGATGGCCAGGATGGTGATGTTGTTGACGATCTGGATCACCGCCAGGAACCAGCCACCCTCAAGGTTGGGGTTGAACAGCGCCCGGGCACTGAGCAGCGCCGGGCTGCCGGCAGTGGCCGAGCCCTGGTTGGCGTAGTCGAGCAGTTCGCGTTCGACGATCCGGCCGATGTAGCCGGCGCCCATGAATGCCTGGCTCATGGCCGTGGCGTCGACGTTGACCTGCAGCTCCGGCGAGCGTCCGGCCAGCAGGTCGGTCTGGAAGTTCACCGGCACGTTGATCACAAAGGTGTAGCGGCCGCTGTCCATGGCCTGGTCGAGCTGATCGTAGGCCAGTGGCACAGCGCGCTGGAACTCCGGTGGTTGCAGGGCTTCGGCGAGTTTGCGCGAAACCAGGCTATGGTCTTCGTCGATCACCGCGACGCTGGCGTTGTGCACGCCGATCACCGAGCCTGCGGCCGGCATGTAGATCGCCACGCTGAAGGCATACAGCAGGAACAGCAGCAGCACGCTGTCATGACGCAGGCTGGTCAGCTCCTTGAGCCCCAGGCGCAGGGTGTGTGCCAGACGATGCATCAGACCTCCTGCTTCTTCAGCATGGCCAGACTCAGGCCGGTGAAACCGACAAAGAAGCCCAGCAGCGCCAGGCATTGCGGCCAGAGTTCACGCAAGTCCAATGCCTTGGTGAAGGTGCCGACAGCGATATCGAGAAAGTAACCGGCCGGGAACAACTGCCCCATCAAGGCCGCAGCGCCGTCGAGCGAGGAGCGCGGCACGATCAGCCCGGAGAACTGAATGGTCGGCAGGCTGGTGATGATCATGGTGCCGAGGATCGCGGCGATCTGGGTGCGGGTGAAGGCCGAGATCAGCAGGCCCAGGCTGGTGGTCGCCAGCAGGTACAGCAAGCCACCGCAGGCCAGTGCCAGGGCGCTGCCCTTGAACGGCACGCCGAACAGCCAGCGGTTCATTGCCACCAGCAGCGCCAGGTTGATCATGCTCACCGCCAGGTACGGCGCCTGCTTGCCGAGCAGGAACTCCAGGCGGGTCAGTGGCGTGGCATAGAAGTTGGTGATCGAGCCCAGTTCTTTCTCGCGCACGATACCCAGCGCGGTGAGCATCGCCGGAATGAACGCCAGGATCAGCGCCATCACCCCAGGGCCGATGGCGTTCACGCTGACCACATCCTGGTTGTAGCGAAAGCGGGTTTCCAGGCGCACCGGGGTTTGCCCGGGCCGGGACTTGCTGCTCAGCGCCGCCAGTTGTTCAAGGTTGGCCTGGTGCACGGCCTCGACATAGTTGCGGCTGGTCTCGGCGCGAAACGGCATGCCGCCATCCAGCCAGGCCGCGACTACCGGCTGGCGCCCGGCGTACAGGTCGCGGCCAAAACCTGGCGGAATCTCCAGGGCCAGTTTGATTTCCGAGCGCTGCAGGCGTTTATGCAACTGTGCGGCATCGCGGATCGGTGTCTGCTCGGCGAAGTAGCGTGAGCCGCGGAAGGCTTCCAGGTAAGCGCGGCTTTGCGGGCTCTGGTCCTGGTCGTAGACGGCGAAGGCGAGGTTCTCCACATCCAGGGAGATGCCATAACCGAAGATCACCATCATGAACAGCGCGCCGAGCAGGGCGAAAGCCAGGCGCACCTTGTCGCGCAGCAGTTCCTTGCCTTCGCGGGTGGCGACGGCGAACAGGCGCTTGAGGCTGAAGCCGCGGCGCAGGTGCAACGGCGCTGCGTTGGCTGGAGTATCGAGCTGGGTGCTGACCGTCGGCGCTTCGCTGGCTCCCTGAGCCTGTTCCAGGCAGGTGACGAAGGCGTCTTCAAGGGTCTCGCCACCAAACTGCTGCTGCAGCGCCGCCGGGGTATCGCAGGCCAGGACCTTGCCGGCATGCATCAGGGAAATCCGGTCGCAGCGCAACGCTTCGTTCATGAAGTGGGTGGAGAGGAAGATCGTCACCCCCTGGTCTCGCGACAGCTCGATCAGCAGGCGCCAGAAATCATCGCGGGCGGCGGGATCGACGCCTGAGGTGGGTTCGTCGAGGATCAGTACTTCCGGGCGGTGCAGCACTGCCACCGCCAGTGACAGGCGCTGGCGCAAGCCCAGGGGCAGGGCGCCGGACTGCTGGTCGGCGATGGCGCCCAGGTCGAAACGCTCGATCAACTCGGCGATACGCGGGCCACTCTCGGCCTTGGGCAGGTCGAACAGCCGCGCATGCAGGTCAAGGTTCTGTCGCACGCTGAGTTCGCCATACAGCGAGAAGCTCTGGGACATGAAACCGACGCGCTTGCGCGTGGCCAGGTCCTTGGCGTTCACCGGGCGGCCGAGCAGGGTGGCGCTGCCTTCGCTGGCCGGCATCAGGCCGGTGAGCACCTTCATGGTGGTGGTCTTGCCGCAGCCGTTGGAGCCGAGAAAACCGAAGATCTCGCCACGGCCGATGGCGAAGCTGACCTTGTTCACGGCGGTGAAGTCGCCGAAGCGCAAAGTCAGTTCGTGGGCCTCGATGGCGATCTCGGCATTGCCGGTGTCACGCGCAGGGATCACCAATGGCTGCTGGCTGTGCTGGCTGTCGCCCTGGAAGTGGGTAAAGGCGTCATCGAGCTTGTGGCTGGCGGTGGCTGCAGCCAGTTCTTCGCTCAAGCCCGCGGCAATCAGCCGGCCACGATCAAGCATCAGGCAGTGTTCAAACTGTTCGGCTTCTTCCATGTAGGCCGTGGCCACCAGCAGGGTCAGTTGCGGTCGCTCCTGGCGTACCTGTTCGACCAGCTCCCAGAAGCGCCGGCGCGACAGCGGGTCGACGCCGGTGGTGGGTTCGTCGAGAATCAGCAGGTCCGGTTCGTGGATCAGCGCACAGCACAGCCCGAGCTTCTGCTTCATGCCGCCCGACAACTTGCCCGCCGGGCGCTCGGCAAAGCGCAGCAGGTCGGTGGCCAGCAGCAGGTTGTGCATGCGCTGTTCGCACTCCTTGGCGCCAAGGCCGAACAGGGTGGCGAAGAAGCGGATGTTTTCGCTGATCGAAAGCTCAGGGTAAAGGTTATTGCCCAAGCCTTGGGGCATGAAGGCGATGCGCGGGTACAGGTTGTTGCGATGGCGGCGCTGGCGGATCGAGCCGCCGAGCACCTGCAGCTCGCCGCTTTGCAGTTTCTTGACCCCGGCGATCAGCCCGAGCAGGCTCGACTTGCCGGCGCCGTCCGGGCCGATGAGGCCGCAGCGGGTGCCAGCCGGCAGGCTGAAGGCGATGTCCTGCAGGGCACTCAGCCCACCGTAGCGGTGGTTGATGCCCTCGGCGTTCAGCGCCAGCGCGCTCATTGCAGGTTGGCCGGCCAGTCCACATCAGCGGTGCGCACATAGCCTGCGCCCGGCATGCCGGGTTTGGCCTGGGGCACGGCGCTCGGTTCGGTCAGGCGCAGCTTGACCCGGAACACCAGCTTCTGGCGCTCGTCACGGGTTTCCACTTGCTTGGGGGTGAACTGTGCCTTGGCCGCGACGAAGGCAATTTTCGCCGGCAAGGCCCGGTCGGGCAGGGCGTCGAGGACGATGCGCGCCTGGTCGCCGACAGTCAGGCGGCCTGTGGTGGAGGCGGGCAGGTAGAGGTTCATGTACTGGTCGCTCGGGTCGATCAGCATCAATACGCGGCCGCCAGCACCGAGCACTTCGCCAGGTTCGGCCAGGCGCAGCTGGATCACGCCGTTGATCGGCGCGCGCAGGCTGCTGTCGTCGATTTCGCTGGTCAGTTGCGCGACCTGGGCTTCGGCAGCGCCGATGGCCGCCTTGATTGCCGCCAGTTGCGCGCGGGCGGCGACCACGGCCGAGTTGCTGGTGTCGTAACGGGCCTGCTGCTGGTCGAGCAACTGCTGGCTGGCATATTTGCGCTGGAAGATTTCGCGTACGCGCTTGAGCTCCTGGCTGGCCAGCAATTGCTCGCTCTGGCGCAATTGCACCGTGGCCTGGGCCGCGGAGTAGTTCTCCCGGGCGCGCAGCACTTCGGCTTCGGCCTGGCTGCGCTGGGCTTCGAGGGTGCGGGTGTCGATGCGGGCGAGCAACTGGCCCTGTTTGACCGTATCGCCTTCATCGACCAGTACTTCGGCCAGGCGCCCGGGGATCTTGCTGGCGATCTGCACTTCAGTGGCTTCGAGCCGGCCGTTGCCCATGCTCAGGCCTTCGGGCAAGCGGTCATGCAGGGACTTCCAGTAGCCCAGGCCACCTGCGGCCAGGAGCAGGGCGATCAAGGCGCCGGCGAAGAGTTTGGGGGTGTGTTGGCTCATCGACATGGTTGGGCAATCCTTGCTGCATTAACGTCAAATTGTGACGCTGCACCGGTCCTGGTGCGTTGATGTTCGTCAAATGAGCGGCAATCCTACCCTGTTTAACGCAGTGCGAGTACCGCTGCCCATTGTTCGGCGGTGACCGGCATCACCGAAAGACGGCTGCCTTTGTGCACCAGCGGCAGTTCGACCAGGGCGGTTTGCTGCTTGAGGTAGCCCAGTTGCAGGACCTTGCCGAAGGTTTCGACATGGGCGACATCCACGGCGCTCCACGGGTTCTTCTCGTCGTTGGCCTTGGCGTCGAAGTAATGGCTTTGCGGGTCCAGCGCAGTGGGGTCGGGGTAGGCTGCGGCGCTGATGCGGGCGATGCCGGCAATGCCCGGCTCCGGGCAGCTGGAGTGGTAGAAAAAGAACAGGTCACCGACCGCCATGGCGCGCAGGAAATTACGCGCCTGGTAGTTGCGCACGCCATCCCAGCGCGCTTCGCCAAGGCGCGCCAGGTCCTTGATCGAGAGTTCGTCGGGCTCGGATTTCATCAGCCAGTAGGCCATGGGTGGTGCTCCAGACAATGTTTGAAATAACCTGTTTCAGGAAACCGACGGTCGGTTGGCGTCAACGTTTGCGTGTCGCCTCAGGTTGTCGGAGAATGCGCGCATTTTAAGCTTGACGCTGCTGCAACAACAAAAACGTTGCTGACAACGTGATCAGTTTGCCTGAGGGGGGCAATCGATGAATCGCAAACCGGATTTGCTCTGGATTCTGGTGTTTCTGTTCGGTTTGGGTGTTGTCACTACCGGTTATGCGCAAAGCCTTTGGGAACGCAAACTCGACGCCCCCTACGAAATGCCGGTCAATCCGCAACAGCGTTGATTGCCCTTGCTGGCGCCTATCAATCGGGTGCCAGGTACCAGCCACGGTCCGAGACCGTCCCCTGCAGCGGCACATCCCAACTGGCTTGCGCCAGTCGCTCGACCTTCTGGCATTCATGCGCCAGGCCCAGCAGCAATGGCTTTTTCCAGGCCTTGCGGCGGGCCTGATAGGCCAGGCTGCGGTCATAGAAACCGCCGCCCATGCCCAGCCGACCACCCACTTCATCAAAACCCACCAGCGGTAGCAGGATCAGGTCCAGCGCCCAGATCGGCCGTTGCCGGGCCAGGCTGATGTGCGGCTCGGGGATGCGAAAGCGGTTGGGCCGCAGCTTCTCGCCGGCTTCGATGCGCTGGAACACCATCTTGGTCTTCGGCCAGGCGTGCAGCACCGGCAGGTAGGTGCGCTTGCCGCGACGCTGGGCTTCACGCATCAGCAGACGCGGGTCGATCTCGCAATCATTGGGCAGGTACAGGGCGATGTGTCTGGCCCGGCGAAACAGCGGGTGCTGCGCCAGCTGACGGTACAGGCCTCGGGCTGCCTGGCGCTGTTCGGCCGGCGTCAGGGCGCGGCGGGCATCGCGAAGCAGGCGGCGAAGTTGGGGGCGGGTAAGCGGCGCGGTGTCGGTCATGGCACGGGCGGTCCCAGAGAGGGCTGCCACCTGCGGGTGACAGCTCGATTGCCCGCGCAGAAGGGCGGGCAAAGGTAATTCAGGCTCCCCGACGAACCGCTGTCGGTGTAGCCCTTGAACCCGAAAGTTCAAGGTGGAGATTGCAGGAGGCGTTAAGGCTTTCCGTCAAGCGGACATGCACACCGGCCCCACGTGCAACCCCCGTGGTTGTGCGTATCGGCTCAGGGACATGACCGACTGGCAAGCACTCCAGGGAGTGGCGCCAGTATACCGATACTCAACCCTTATTTGAATCTTGATCGTCGGCCAATGCCTGATCGACGCGTTCAAGCAGGTCGCGCACCTGTTCACGGTTAACGCCAGTGCCCGTCGCTTCCGGGCGTTCCTGGTTGTGCAGCAGGTCGTGGGTGATGTTCAGTGCGGCCATCACGGCAATCCGGTCGGCACCGATGACTTTGCCGCTGCTGCGGATTTCGCGCATCTTGCCGTCCAGGTAGCGCGCGGCGCTGACCAGGTTGCTGCGTTCTTCCGGCGGACAGATGATCGAATACTCTTTGTCGAGAATCTGAACAGTGACGCTATTGCTTGAGCTCATGAGTCTTGCTCCAGGGCCTTGAGTCGCAAAATCATCGATTCGACCTTACGCCGGGCGATTTCATTTTTTTCGATGAGGTGGGCGCGCTCTTCGCGCCAGGATTTTTCCTGAGCTAATAAGAGTGCATTTTGCCGTTTTAGTTGCTCGACCCGCTCAATCAGCAGTTCGAATCGGCCCATCAGCGCTTGCAGATCGTTCTCTTGCATTGGTTGCCACTCGATTCGGTCTTGCGGGTGGTTGCCCGGTTTATGCCCTGGCCGGCCCGGAGTTGGCCGCGTCGATGGTCTTGGCGCGCCTGCCGGTGCTAGGATACAAGGTCTTCATTCTAGTCATTGCGCCGTCTGGCGCCTAGTTGCCCATGCCCAATACCAATTCGCCGTACACCGCCTTCGCCACCTTGCTCAGCAGCAACGGGCATCCTGTTTCCCCTGCCGAACTGCACGGGCTGTTGCTCGGGCGCAGCTGCGCCGGTGCTGGCTTCGATGCCGACGCGTGGCTGGCAGACGCCGCCGGCCTGCTGGAAAGCGAGCCGGTAGACAACGTTCGTAACGCTTTGATCGGCCTGCAAGAAATGGTCAAGGGCGAACTCACCAGTGACGATATCACCGTCGTGCTGTTGCTGCCGGGTGATGATGAGCCGCTGACCGAGCGTGCTGCCGCCCTGGGTCAATGGTGCCAAGGCTTCATTGCCGGTTTCGGCCTGAACGCCGGTGGCAAGGAACTGAGCACCGAGGCCAAGGAAGTGCTGCAGGACCTGGTCGCGATCTCTCAGGTTCAGGACGCCCTGGAAGAATCCGAAGACGGCGAAAACGATTACATGGAAGTCATGGAATACCTGCGTGTCGCCCCGCTGCTGCTCTACACGGAGCTGGCAAAGCAGCCGGTCGAGCCTGCGGCCAAACCTTCGCTGCACTGATCAACCAGGGACTGCCACTGCCCATGAGCCACATCCCCAAGTCGGAATACGCCCGTCGACGCAAGGCGCTGATGGCGCAGATGGAACCCAACAGCATCGCCATCCTGCCCGCCGCCGCGGTTGCCATCCGCAACCGCGACGTCGAGCATGTGTACCGCCAGGACAGCGACTTCCAGTACCTCAGCGGCTTCCCCGAGCCCGAGGCGGTGATCGCTCTGATCCCCGGCCGCGAGCACGGCGAATACGTACTGTTCTGCCGCGAGCGTAATCCCGAGCGCGAGCTCTGGGACGGCCTGCGTGCTGGCCAGGAAGGAGCGATCCGCGATTTTGGCGCTGATGACGCCTTCCCCATCACCGATATCGACGACATCCTCCCCGGCCTGATCGAAGGCCGTGACCGGGTGTATTCGGCCATGGGCAGCAACCCCGAGTTCGACCGCCACTTGATGGAGTGGATCAACGTGATCCGCTCCAAAGCGCGCCTGGGTGCGCAGCCGCCGAACGAATTCGTTGCCCTGGATCATCTGCTGCACGACATGCGCCTGTATAAATCGGCGGCGGAAGTGAAAGTGATGCGCGAGGCCGCGGCGATTTCCGCCCGTGCCCACGTGCGGGCCATGCAGGCCTGTCGCGCCGGTCTGCGCGAGTACAGCCTGGAAGCCGAACTGGACTACGAGTTTCGCAAGGGCGGGGCGAAGATGCCGGCCTACGGCTCGATCGTCGCCGCCGGGCGCAACAGCTGCATCCTGCATTACCAGGAGAACGACGCGCCGCTCAAGGACGGTGACCTGGTGTTGATCGACGCCGGTTGCGAGATCGACTGCTACGCCAGCGACATCACCCGTACCTTCCCGGTCAGCGGGCGTTTTTCGCCGGAGCAGAAGGCTATCTACGAGCTGGTACTGAAGGCTCAGGAAGCCGCCTTTGCGGTGATCGCCCCGGGCAAGCACTGGAACCACGCCCACGAAGCCACGGTGCAAGTGATCACCGAAGGCCTGGTGGAGCTGGGCCTGCTCAAGGGCCAGGTGCAGGAACTGATTGATAGCGAAGCCTACCGGGCCTTCTACATGCACCGCGCCGGGCACTGGCTGGGCATGGATGTGCACGATGTCGGCGAGTACAAGGTCGGTGGTCAGTGGCGCGTGCTTGAGCCGGGCATGGCCCTGACCGTGGAACCCGGCATCTATATCGGTGCCGATAACCAGAGTGTCGCGAAGAAGTGGCGCGGCATCGGTGTGCGAATCGAGGATGACGTAGTGGTAACCAAGCAGGGCTGTGAAATCCTGACCTCCGGCGTACCCAAGACGGTTGCCGAAATCGAAGCCTTGATGGCTGCTGCGCGCAGTGACGCGGCATGAGCCGGGTCAATCTGGCGATCATTGGCGGCGGCCTGGTCGGCGCCAGCCTGGCCCTGGCCCTGCAAGCCGGGGCCAAGGCCCGTGGCTGGAAGATCCTGCTGATCGAGCCGTTCGCCCCTGGTGACAGTTTTCAGCCGAGCTACGATGCCCGTTCTTCGGCGTTGTCCTTCGGTACCCGGCAAATCTACGAACGCCTCGGCCTGTGGCAGCAGATCAGCCGCCGCGCCGAGCCGATCCGCCAGATCCAGGTCTCCGACCGCGGGCGCTTTGGCGCCACCCGCCTGGATGCCCTGGAAGAAGGCGTGCCGGCGCTTGGCTATGTGGTCGAGAACGCCTGGCTCGGCCAGTGCCTGTGGAAGGGCCTGGACGCCGAGGTGGTGAGCTGGCGCTGCCCGGCGGAAGTCACCGCCATGCAGGCGTTGGAAGACGGCTATCGGCTGTCGCTCAACGACGACACCACGCTTGAATGCGACCTCGCGGTACTGGCCGATGGCGGCCGCTCCGGCCTGCGCGAGCAACTGGGCATTCATGTCAGCCAGCGGCCGTACAACCAGAGCGCCCTGATCGCCAACATCACCCCGAGCGAAGCCCATTGCGGCCAGGCCTTCGAGCGCTTCACCGATGACGGGCCGATGGCCTTGCTGCCATTGCCGGAAAACCGCTGCGCGCTGGTCTGGACCCGCGCCGGGATGGACGCCAAGCGTTTGGCCGAACTGGACGAGCGCAGCTTCCTCAGCGAGCTGCAGGACGTGTTTGGCTACCGACTGGGCGCGCTGCGCCAGGTTGGCGCCCGGCATTTGTATCCATTGTCGCTGGTCGAGGCCCAGGAGCAGGTGCGCCCGCACCTGGTGGTGCTCGGTAATGCCGCGCACAGCCTGCACCCGATTGCCGGGCAGGGTTTCAACCTGTCGCTGCGCGATGTGCAGTCGCTGGCCGAAGGCCTGCTGGCCAGCCCAGGTTTGCCGGGAGATTTCGCCACACTGCAAGCTTATCGCGAGCGTCAGCGCCTGGATCAGGACCTGACCGTGGGCTTCTCCGACCGTGTGACTCGTTTGTTCGGCAGCGCCCAACCGTTGGTGGCCACCGGCCGTAACCTGGGCCTGCTCGGCCTTGACCTGCTGCCCCCGGCCAAGCGCTGGTTCGCCCGCCAGGCCATGGGCCTGGGCACTCGCCCGGACCCACGGAACTGAACATGAGCGACCCGCGCAAACTGGCCCGGCGCGCGCGCAGGCTGCGCTGGCTGCTGAACATCTATCCGCCGTACCTGGGCGCGGGCATCCGTGTGCTCAGCGTCAGCCCCGACCTGCGCCATATCCGTGTGCGCATGGGCCTGCGCTGGTTCAACCGCAATTATGTCGGCACCCAGTTCGGCGGCAGCCTGTATGCGATGGTCGACCCGTTCTACATGTTGATGCTGATGGAGCTGCTCGGGCGTGAGTACATCGTCTGGGACAAGGCCGCCAGCATCGACTTCGTGTCCCCGGGCAAAGGCCCGGTGTTCGCCGACCTGCGCATCGACGATGCGCTGCTTGATGACATCCGCCAGCACACCGCCGGCGGCAAAAAATATCTGCCACGACTTCAGGTCGATATCCGCGACGCCGCCGGTGAGCTGGTGGCGCGGGTCGACAAAACCCTTTACGTGCGGCTCAAGCCGCAAGCGAGACAGGCTTAAGGCATGGAAATGCGCGCAGATCTGTTGATTGTCGGTGCTGGTATGGTCGGCAGCGCTCTGGCCCTGGCGTTGCAGCACAGCGGCCTGGAAATTCTCTTGCTCGATGGCAGCCCGTTGTCGATCAAGCCCTTTGACCAGCAGTCGGCATTCGAGCCGCGGGTCAGCGCCTTGTCGGCGGCCAGCCAGCGCATCCTCGAGCGCCTGGGCGCCTGGCAGGGGATCAGCGAACGGCGCTTGAGCCCCTACTCGGACATGCGTGTGTGGGACGGCAGTGGCACTGGCCAGATCCACTTCTCGGCCGCCAGCGTGCATGCCGAGGTGCTCGGCCATATCGTCGAGAACCGGGTGGTGCAGGATGGCCTGCTGGAGCGCCTGCACGACAGCGAGATCGGCCTGCTGGCCAATGCCCGCCTGGAGCAGATGCGCCGCTCCGGCGACGACTGGCTGCTGACCCTGGCCGACGGTCGTACCCTGCGTGCGCCGCTGGTGATTGCCGCTGACGGTGCCAACTCGGCGGTGCGCCGCCTGACCGGTTGTGAGACGCGCGAGTGGGATTACCTGCATCACGCCATCGTCACCAGTGTGCGTTGCGCCCAGCCGCATCAGGCGACCGCCTGGCAGCGCTTTACCGATGAGGGGCCGCTGGCGTTCCTGCCCCTGCTGCGCGATGGCCAGCAGGATTGGTGCTCGATCGTCTGGTCGACCACGCCGGAGCAGGCCGAACACCTGATGGCGTTGAGCGACGAAGGGTTCTGCGCCGAGCTCGAGCGTGCCTTCGAAGGGCGCCTGGGCAGCGTGCTGCAGGCCGATCCGCGGGTCTGCGTGCCACTGCGTCAACGTCACGCCAAACGTTACGTGGCCGAAGGCCTGGCGCTGATTGGCGATGCCGCGCACACCATTCACCCGTTGGCCGGGCAGGGCGTCAACCTAGGTTTTCTCGATGCCGCGGTGCTGGCCGAAGAGCTGCAACATGCCTACGAGCGTGGCGAACGCCTGGCCGATATTCGCGTGCTGAGCCGTTTCGAGCGCCGGCGCATGCCGCACAACCTGGCCTTGATGGCGGCGATGGAAGGTTTCGAGCGCCTGTTCCAGGCTGATCCATTGCCCTTGCGCTGGTTGCGCAATAGCGGCCTGAAATGGGTCGAGCAACTGCCGGAAGCCAAGGCTTTGTTCGTGCGCCAGGCCCTGGGCTTGAGCGGTGACCTGCCGGAACTGGCGCGGGCCTGAGGGCCCCGCAACATCTGGTAACTCCTCACTTGTGAGTTCGGTTGAGAAGCCAAATGGGATTAACTACCATTTGCGCCTCTCTTGAACTCCGAGGACCGCACCATGTTGCCACGCAAGCACGTACTGGCCGCCCTGGCTCTGACCCTGTTCGGCACTGCCGCCCAGGCGGCGGACGAGGTGGTGGTGTATTCCTCGCGCATCGACGAGTTGATCAAACCGGTATTCGACGCCTACACCAAAGAGACCGGGGTGAAGATCAAGTTCATCACCGACAAGGAAGCACCGCTGATGCAGCGGATCAAGGCCGAGGGCGAGAACGCCACTGCCGATCTGCTGCTCACCGTCGACGCCGGCAACCTCTGGCAGGCGGAGCAGATGGGCATCCTGCAGCCGATCAAGTCGGACATCATCGACAAGAACATCCCCGCCCAATACCGTGCCTCGTCCCACGACTGGACCGGCCTGAGCCTGCGCGCGCGGACCATTGCCTACTCCACCGACCGGGTCAAACCCGAAGAGTTGAGCACCTACGAGGCCCTGGCCGACAAGAACTGGGAAGGGCGTCTGTGCCTGCGTACGGCGAAGAAGGTCTACAACCAGTCGCTGACCGCCACCCTGATCGAAACCCACGGCGAGCAGAAAACCGAAGAAATCATCAAGGGCTGGGTCAACAACCTGTCCACCGACGTGTTCTCCGACGACACCGCGCTGCTCCAGGCGATCAACGCCGGCCAGTGCGATGTCGGTATCGTCAACACCTACTACTACGGCCGCCTGCACAAGGAAAACCCCAAGCTGGCAGTCAAGCTGTTCTGGCCTAACCAGGCTGACCGTGGCGTGCACGTCAACCTCTCGGGCATTGGCCTGACCAAATATGCGCCGCATCCTGAAGCGGCGAAGAAGCTGGTCGAATGGATGACCGGTGAAGAGGCGCAGAAGATCTTTGCGGGCGTGAACCAGGAGTTCCCGGCCAACCCGGCAGTGGCGCCTTCGGAAGAAGTGGCCGCCTGGGGCAAGTTCAAGGCCGACAGCATTCCGGTGGAAGTAGCCGGCAAACGCCAGGCCGAAGCCATTCGCCTGATGGATCGGGCTGGCTGGAACTAAGCGCCAGGCTTTATCCTTCCGGGGCCCTATCGGGCCCCAATCGCTGGCAAGCCAGCTCCCACAGGGATAGCGGTGCTCTCTTTTCACTGTGGGAGCTGGCTTGCCAGCGATCGACCGCAACGCGGTCGCAATCATTCCCATAGAGATTTCACTTTTGGCCCACCCCGCCCAACGCCGCTGGTACCCCCTGGTCTTCACCATCGCCGCCCTGGTGCTGCTGCCGCTGAGCGTGCTGTTGTTGTCCTGGCAGTCGGTCGACATGCAGATCTGGTCGCACCTGCTCGATACCCAGATGAGCCGCCTGCTGGGCAACACCCTGACGCTGATCCTCGGTGTCGGCGTCGGCGTGACGGTGCTGGGGGTGAGCCTGGCCTGGCTGACCAGCCTGTGCGAGTTTCCCGGGCGGCGCTGGCTCGACTGGGCCCTGATGCTGCCCTTCGCAATTCCGGCCTATGTGCTGGCGTTCGTGTTCGTCGGCCTGCTGGATTTCGCCGGGCCGGTGCAAACCCTGTTGCGCGAGTGGTTCGGGCCCATGCACCTGCCGCGGGTGCGCTCCACCGGCGGGGTGATCACCGTGCTGGTGCTGGTGTTCTACCCGTACGTTTACCTGCTGGCCCGTAACGCCTTCCTGGCCCAGGGCAAAGGCCTGATGGAAGCGGCACGGGTACTGGGACTTTCGCCGCTGCAGGCATTCTGGCGGGTCGCCATGCCCATGGCGCGGCCGGCGATCGGTGCCGGGGTGGCGCTGGCGTTGATGGAGACCCTGGCGGATTTCGGCGCAGTGTCAGTGTTCAATTTCGACACCTTCACCACCGCCATCTACAAGACCTGGTACGGCTTCTTCAGCCTCTCCAGCGCCGCCCAGCTGGCCAGCCTGCTGTTGCTGGCGGTGATGCTGGTGCTGTACGGCGAGCGGCGTGCCCGTGGCGCGGTGCGCAGCAGCAACGAACGGCCGCGGGGCAAGGCGTTGTATCACTTGCGTGGATTCAAGGCGCTGGCTGCCAGCAGCTGGTGCCTGCTGGTGTTTGCCTGTGCCTTCGTGGTGCCGATGCTGCAACTGATGGTGTGGTTCTGGCAGCGCGGCCGCTTTGACCTCGACGAGCGCTATGCCGGCCTGATCCTGCATACCCTCTACCTGGGCGCCATGGCGGCGCTGATTACCGTGTGTGTCGCCCTGGTGCTGGCGTTTGCCCGGCGCCAGGCACCGACGCCGGGCATCCGCGCGGGTGTCGGTCTTGCCAACCTGGGCTATGCCTTGCCCGGTTCGGTGCTGGCGGTGTCGATCATGCTGGCCTTCAGTTACCTCGATAATCAGTTGGTGGTGCCGCTCTCCAACTGGCTGGGTGGCGCCGGCAAGCCGTTGCTGCTCGGTAGCCTGTCGGCTTTGTTACTGGCTTACCTGGTGCGTTTTATTGCAGTGGCCTACGGGCCATTGGAAAACAGCCTGGGGCGGATTCGTCCTTCTTTGCCGGAAGCGTCCCGCAGCCTGGGCGTCAGCGGTCCGAGATTGTTTTTCAAGGTGTATCTACCCTTGCTGGTGCCCGGTGCAATGAGTGCAGCGCTGCTGGTGTTCGTCGACGTGCTCAAGGAGATGCCGGCGACCCTGCTGATGCGCCCGTTTGGCTGGGACACTCTGGCAGTACGGGTGTTCGAAATGACCAGCGAAGGCGCATGGTCGCGAGCGTCGCTGCCGGCCTTGACCCTCGTGTTAGTCGGCCTGTTGCCGGTCATCGGGCTGATTCGACGTTCGGCCCAGCACCCGGGTCAAACGCGCTGAGGGTGTAAGCCTGCCTCCTTGCAGCTACAATGCGCGGCATTCGCTGCGGCCGGTCCTACAGGCCGGGTAGCTGCAACGCTGCCAGCCGTAGCCTCGCCACGCCCGGAAGGAGAAACCCATGGGACAGCGTACGCCTCTTTATGACCTGCACTTGGCACTTGGCGCCAAGATGGTCGATTTTGGCGGTTGGGATATGCCTCTGCATTATGGTTCGCAGGTCGAGGAGCACCATCAGGTGCGCCAGGCCTGCGGCGTATTCGATGTATCCCACATGACCGTGATCGATATCCGTGGCGTCCAGGCCCGCTCTTGGCTGCAGCATGTGCTGGCCAACGATGTCGACCGCCTTGGCGCTCCCGGCAAGGCCCTGTACAGCACCATGCTCAACGAGCAGGGCGGAGTCATCGACGATATGATCGTCTACCGTTGTGAAGACGGTTACCGCCTGGTGGTCAACGCTTCGACCCGCGACAAGGACATGGCCTGGCTGCAGGCGCGCAAGATCGGTTTCGAAGTCGAACTCAACGAACGCCCGGAACTGGCCATCCTGGCCATCCAGGGCCCGGACGCACGGGAAAAGGTCGCTGAACTGGTGACTGCCGCACGCGCCGCGTTGATCCGTGAACTGAAACCTTTCGAAGGCCTGGCCGACGGCGACTGGTTTATCGCCCGCACCGGTTACACCGGTGAGGATGGCCTGGAAATCATCTTCCCCGCTGTCCAGGCCCCGGCATTTTTCAACGACCTGGTCGGCGCCGGCATTGCCCCGAGCGGCCTTGGTGCGCGCGACACCCTGCGCCTGGAAGCCGGCATGAACCTTTATGGCCAGGACATCGACGAAGCCCATACGCCGCTGACTTCGAACCTGGGCTGGAGCGTCGCCTGGGAGCCGGCAGCGCGCGATTTCATCGGCCGTAAAGGCTTGTTGGAAGAAATCGAGCATGGCGTCGAGCAGAAACTGGTCGGCCTGGTGCTCGAAGAACGCGGGGTTTTACGCGCCCACCAGGTGGTCCGTGTCGCCGGGATTGGCGAAGGGGAGATCACCAGTGGTAGTTTCTCTCCTACGCTGAGCAAATCCATTGCCCTGGCGCGGGTGCCGATGGCCACCGCCGATCGTGCCGAGGTGGAGATCCGCGGCAAGTGGTACCCGGTGCGAGTGGTCAAGCCGACCTTCGTGCGCCATGGCAAGATCCTGATCTGAACCTTTCTGGCGGGCCAACCGCTGACCCAATCGAGGACAACAATTATGAGCAATATCCCCGCCGACCTGCGTTTTGCCGAAAGCCACGAATGGGCCCGGCTGGAAGCT
Organism: Pseudomonas wadenswilerensis; assembly: GCF_900497695.1. Taxonomy (GTDB): domain Bacteria; phylum Pseudomonadota; class Gammaproteobacteria; order Pseudomonadales; family Pseudomonadaceae; genus Aquipseudomonas; species Aquipseudomonas wadenswilerensis. The sequence goes on from NZ_UIDD01000001.1 coordinate 347,551, forward strand.
GATGGCACTGTGACTGTCGGGATCAGCGACCACGCCCAGGAAGCCCTGGGTGACGTGGTGTTCGTCGAGCTGGCGGAAGTGGGCAAGGTCTTTGCCGCCGGCGATGCGGCGGGTGTGGTCGAGTCGGTCAAGGCAGCTTCCGACATCTACGCACCGGTCAGCGGTGAAGTGATTGCGGTCAACGAGGAGCTGGCCGACAGCCCTGAGTCGCTGAACAGCGATCCGTACGCCAGCTGGATCTTCAAGCTCAAGCCAAGCGACAAGGCCGAGCTGGACAAGCTGCTCGACGCCGCCGGTTACAAAGCCGCCATCGGCGAATAGTTTCACGCAGGCGGCAATCTCTTCCTAGACTCAATATGCCTCGAGCGCTCGAGGCTTGGTCGAGGAAGAGAGAGCCGCTATGTCCCAGTCGCCGTCCCTGAGCCAACTGCAAGACCGCAATTCTTTCCTGCGTCGCCACCTGGGGCCCGATGCCTCGGAGCAGCAGGCCATGCTCGCCACCCTCGGCGTTGGCAGCCGGCGCGAGCTGATCGAGCAGACCGTGCCGCCGGGCATTCGCCTGATCCGGCCGCTGGACCTGCCTGACGCCCTCGATGAACAGGCCGCCCTGGCCAAGCTCAAGGGCTACGCCGAGCAGAACCAGGTGTGGACCAGCCTGATCGGCATGGGTTATCACGGCACCGTCACCCCCACCGTCATTTTGCGTAACGTCCTGGAAAACCCGGGCTGGTACACCGCCTATACCCCGTATCAACCGGAAATCGCCCAGGGCCGCCTGGAAGCCTTGCTCAATTTCCAGCAGATGATCATCGACCTCACCGGCCTGGACCTGGCCAACGCCTCGTTACTCGACGAAGCCACCGCCGCGGCGGAAGCCATGGCCCTGGCCAAGCGCGTGGCCAAGTCGAAAAGCAATGCCTTCTTCGCCGATGAACACTGCCATCCGCAAACCCTCTCGGTGCTGCAGACCCGTGCCGAAGGCTTCGGCTTCGAACTGATCGTCGACGCTGTGGATAACCTCGCCAAGTACCAGGTATTCGGGGCTTTGCTGCAATACCCCGATACCCATGGCGAAGTGCGCGACCTGCGCCCGCTGGTTACCCAGTTGCATGCCCAGCAGGCATTGGCCTGTGTAGCTGCCGACCTGCTCAGCCTGGTGATGCTGATGCCGCCCGGCGAGCAGGGCGCCGATGTGGTGCTGGGCTCGTCCCAGCGCTTTGGCGTGCCCATGGGCTTTGGTGGCCCGCATGCGGCGTATTTTGCCTGTCGTGACGAGTTCAAACGGGCCATGCCCGGGCGCATCATTGGCGTGTCCAAGGATGCCCGGGGCAACACTGCGTTGCGCATGGCCCTGCAGACCCGCGAGCAGCATATCCGCCGCGAGAAGGCCAACTCCAACATCTGCACTGCCCAGGTACTGCTGGCCAACATCGCCGCGTTCTATGCGGTGTACCACGGCCCGGAAGGCTTGCAGCGCATCGCCCAACGCGTGCATGCGCTGACCTTCGTGCTTGCTGCGGGCCTGGAGAGCAAGGGCATCAAGCGCCTCAATGAACACTTCTTCGACACCCTGACCCTGGAGGTCGGTGGCAGCCAGACGGCAATCATCGAAAGCGCCGAGGCCGTGCAGGTCAACTTGCGGATTCTTGGCCGCGGGCAACTGGGCGTGAGCCTCGACGAGACCTGTGACGAAAGCACGGTCATGCGCCTGTTCGATATCTTCCTCGGCGCCGACCACGGGCTGGATATCGCCGCGCTGGATGCTCTGGCGCAGCCCGAAGGCATTCCGCCAGCACTGGTGCGGCGCTCGGACTTTCTCCGTCACCCGGTGTTCAACCTGCACCACAGCGAAACCGAGATGCTGCGCTACCTCAAGCAGCTGGAGAACAAGGACCTGGCACTGAACCAGTCGATGATCCCGCTGGGCTCGTGCACCATGAAACTCAACGCCAGCAGCGAGATGATCCCGATCACCTGGCCCGGCTTTGCCCTGCTGCACCCCTTTGCGCCGGCGGCACAGGTGCAGGGTTACAAGGCGATGATCGACGAGCTGGAAAGCTGGTTGTGTGCGATCACCGGCTTCGATGCCATCTGCATGCAGCCCAACTCTGGCGCCCAGGGCGAGTACGCCGGGCTGATGGCAATCGCCAAGTATCACCGCAGCCGTCACCAGCCCCAGCGCGATATCTGCCTGATCCCGGCCTCGGCCCACGGCACCAACCCGGCCTCTGCGCAGATGGCCGGCATGCAGGTGGTGATCGTCGAGTGCGACCAGGCCGGCAACGTCGACCTGGCCGACCTCAAGGCCAAGGCGCAGGCGGCCGGCGAGAAGCTGTCATGCCTGATGGCCACCTATCCATCGACCCACGGCGTCTACGAGGAGGGCATCAGCGAGATCTGCGAGGTTATCCACAAGCACGGCGGCCAGGTGTACATGGACGGCGCCAACCTCAATGCCCAGGTCGGCCTGGCGCGACCGGCGGATATCGGTGCCGATGTCTCGCACATGAACCTGCACAAGACCTTTTGCATCCCCCACGGCGGTGGCGGCCCGGGCATGGGCCCGATCGGCGTGCGGGCGCATCTGGCGCCCTTTGTCGCCAGCCACCCGGTAATCCCGCTACCCGGCCCCGACCCGCAGAACACAGCGGTCAGCGCCGCGCCCTGGGGCAGCGCCAGCATCTTGCCGATCAGCTGGATGTACATTGCCATGATGGGCCCGCAGCTGGCCGATGCCAGCGAGGTGGCGATCCTCTCGGCCAACTACCTGGCCGAGCAGTTGGGCGGCGCCTTCCCGGTGCTTTATCGCGGACGCAACGAACGGGTGGCGCATGAGTGCATTCTCGACCTGCGGCCGCTGAAAGCCCTGACCGGGATCACCGAGGAGGATGTGGCCAAGCGTCTGATGGATTACGGCTTCCACGCACCGACCATGTCATTCCCGGTGCCGGGGACCTTGATGGTCGAGCCGACCGAGAGCGAGTCCAAGGCCGAGCTGGACCGCTTTGTCGAGGCGATGTTGAGCATTCGTGCCGAGATCCGCGAAGTGCAGGAGGGTAACTGGCCGGCAGAAGATAATCCGCTCAAGCATGCGCCGCATACGCTTGAGGATGTGCTGGGCGTATGGGAGCGGCCCTACAGCATTGCCCAGGGCGTGGCGCCCAGTGCCCATGCGCGGATGCACAAGTACTGGCCGGCGGTGAACCGGGTCGACAACGTGTATGGCGACCGGAATCTGTTCTGTGCCTGTGTGCCGGTGGAAGATTACCGCTGAGGCAATTGTTTCGGGTAGGAGCGGGCTTGCCCCGCGATGAGGCCGGTGCAGACTGGCTTTTTCGCATTCGCGGGGCAAGTCGAGGCGTCGCACCGCCGCTCCCACAAGGGTTGCCGCTTACTCGCTGGCTACCGCGTTCTTGGCCAGGATCGCATTGGCCAGTTCCATGTCACTGACTTTCAGGCCCGGGTTGTCGGCGCGGACTTTCTGCATCGCCGCTTCCAGGTATGGGCCGCGAATCGCACCTTCGCTGGCGACAAAGCTGCCGGCATCATCCTGGGCAGCCACGACCAGCTTGTGGTCTTTGGAGGTCAGGTAAGAGGACGCGGTGGTGGCGCCAGAAGAGATGACGTTGCGCCAGAAGGTATCAGCCATGGCAGATCCAACCGGCAGGGAGAGCAGGGCAAGGGTTGCGACTGCAAACTTGAAACGCATTAAGGTGACTCCAACTGAGGTGAACTGGGGCCTTTGATTGGGTTTATGTGGATCTAGTTCCCTGGCCAGATAAAAGGTTTGGCGCCTGCTTCAGGCGATGACGCGAAGCACTTCGGCCTCGGTTGTCTGCCCTGCGGCAACCTTCTCGGCGCCACTGTGCTTGAGGCTGAGCATGCCGTCATCAAGCGCCAGTCGGCGCAAGGCGAGCAGATCGAGGTCGGGCTCGATTCGGGCTTTGAGTGCATCACTGATGCCCAGCAGTTCGTAGATCGCGCTACGTCCGTGATAGCCGGTCTGCCGGCATTCACTACAGCCCACCGCTTGATGGCTCTGCCCCGGCGACGCTGGCGCGGCCTTGCAGTGCTTGCACAGGGTGCGCACCAGGCGCTGGGCCATGACCCCGATCAGGCTGGCCTTGAGCAGGTAAGGCGCGATACCCAGCTCCAGCAAGCGGGTGATGGCGCTGCAGGCGTCGTTGGTGTGCAGGGTCGAGAGCACCAGGTGCCCGGTGAGGGCGGCCTGGATCGCCACCTGGGCAGTTTCCAGGTCTCGTATCTCGCCGATCATGATGACATCCGGGTCCTGGCGCAGCAGGGCGCGGGTCCCGGTGGCAAAATCCAGGTCGATGCTTGGTTGCACCTGCAACTGGTTGAAGGCCGGCTCGACCATCTCGATCGGGTCTTCGACGGTGCACAGGTTGATCTGCGGGGTGGCCAGGTGCTTGAGGCTGGCGTAAAGGGTGCTGGTCTTGCCCGAGCCGGTGGGCCCGGTGACCAGGATGATGCCATGGCGATGGTCAAGCATCGACAGCCAGCGCCTGAGGTCGGCTCCGCCGAGGCCCAGTTGCGCAAAGTCCTGTTGCAGCAGTTGCGGGTCGAAGACTCTCAGTACCAACTTTTCGCCGAAGGTAGTGGGCAGGGTCGACAACCGCAGCTCGACCTCTTCGCCGCCAGGCAGGCGGGTCTTGATCCGGCCATCCTGGGGGCGGCGCTTTTCTGCGACATTCATGCGCCCCAGGCTTTTCAGGCGGCTGACCACAGCCAGGGTGACCGGCCCCGGGAACTGGTAGACCGGATGCAGCACGCCGTCGATACGAAAGCGCAGCTGACCCTGGTCGCGCCGGGGTTCGAGGTGAATATCGCTGGCGCGCTGTTCGAAGGCGTACTGCAATAGCCAGTCGACGATGCTGACGATATGCGCATCGTTGGCTTGCGCCTCGCGGCCCCGGTTGCCCAGTTCGAGCAACTGCTCAAGATTGCCCGCGGCCGTCGGCATTGACTGTTGCTGGCTGGCGCCACTGACCGATTGCGCGACCTGGAAAAACGTCTGGCTGAGCTGGCGGATCTGCACCGGGCTTGCCAGCACGCGCTTGATCGGCCGTTGCAGCACCTGGGCCAGGTCCGCTTCCCAGGCGCGTACATAAGGTTGTGCGCTGGCCACGGTGACGCCGCTGGCATCGGCGGCCAGCGCGAGGATGCCATGGCGCCGGGCGAACCCTGCGGACATCAGGCCGGTGAGCCGGGCAAGGTCGATCTTCAGGGGATCGATATGCAGGTAAGGCTGGCCAGCCTGCCTGGCCAGCCATTGGCACAGGGTACCCAGGTCCAGGCGTTGGCCGGGATTGCCCAGGTCGGCAAACTGTTGGCTGGCGATCCATTCGAGTGGGTGCTGCTCGTGCTGCACGGGAGGGCAGATGTTGCGATCATCCAGGCTGATGCGTTGATCGGCCACCAGCTCGTCAAGCAAGGTGCCGAGGTCAAGCCAGCGATCTTCGCTGAGGTTGTGCATGCGTGCGGGCTTCCTTGCCGCGCCACCGACAGTGGTGGCCTGAGCAAGGTTAGCCGCTGAGGCGGGCTTTCCACGGGTACAAGGGTTACCAGGCTTTTCGGGTCTCGTTCAATTGCACCTCGGTCACGCAGATCAGGTTGCGCATTTTTTGTGCAATCAGTTCGGCGCGGTGCCAGCTCAGGCCGCTGATGCCGATCTCGACGTTGAGCAGATCATCCTCTTGCTCAACCTTCAGCCGATGCGGCACCAGAAATTGCAGGGCAAACAGGTTGAGCAGCCGGCACAGGCTGTCGGGCTCGGCTTCTACCTGCAGTTGGTAGCAGACATCGCTGTGCACGTTGCTGGCGGCCCAGACATCGTTGCGCAAGGGCGTAAGGGGGCTGTCCAGCCGTTCGAGAGCGCTCATGGGATTCTCCGCAGAAAGTGGAGAAATTTTTACATGCAGGTCGGGGTATTTCTTCTCTATGATCGTGCGATATCGCCAGCTATTGAATAGCTCAATTCGTCACTATCCGTTTTTGAGGAATAATCATGCACAGCGAGTTGGACGTCTATGACCGGCGCATCCTGGCCTTGCTGCAGGAAGATGCCTCGCTCTCCAGCGCGCAGATCGCCGAGCGCGTGGGCTTGTCGCAATCGCCATGCTGGCGGCGCATACAACGCCTGAAAGAGGAGGGGGTGATTCGCGCCCAGGTAACCCTGCTCGACCGCAAGAAGATCGGCCTGAACACGCAGATTTTCGCCGAGGTCAAACTCAACGCCCACGGGCGCTCCAACTTTACCGAGTTCACCGAGGCGATCCGCGGCTTTCCGGAAGTGCTGGAGTGTTATGTCTTGATGGGCGCAGTGGATTTTCTGCTGCGCATTGTCACCCCGGACATCGAAGCCTACGAACGGTTCTTCTTCGAAAAGCTGTCGATGGTGCCGGGGATCCAGGAGGTCAACTCGACCGTGGCCTTGTCCGAAATCAAGTCCACGACGAGTCTGCCGGTATTGCCTTGAGCCTTACTTGCGCAGCAGATGCTTCCAGCCGCGACTCTGGAACACCGCCATGGCCTGGTGGACGCGGGCTTCGAGCACTTCGTCGCTGATCGGCAGGTTGGCCAGCTCGTGCAGCTTGTTCAGTTCACCGAACAGGCGGTCCAGGTCCGGGCTCTCCAGCACCTGACGGGCGTGGTGCAGCCAGGCCAGCAGGCGTTCGATCCGCGGCAACTGCTCGGCCAGGTCTTCCGGCTGGCGATGGTACAGCGGCAGGTTGAGGGCCTTGGCTTCTTCGGCCAGCAGCACGTTCAGCCAGTTGGCCAACTGTGCGGCGCCCTGGCGGTCGCCGCGCTTGTTGCGCTCGACGGTCCAGCCACGGGCCAGCAGCCAGCGCGAGGTTTCCAGGGAGAACTGGCCCCAGCGGGTTTCCAGCAGCTCTTCAGCGAACTGCTCGGGCGCAGCGCGACGCACGTCTTCATCGTCGGCACCGGCCAGCACCAGCGGGCGCCAGTCTTCGAGCAGGGCGTCAAGGCTGTTGCGCAGCTCGCGGGTGCTGGCGCGTGGGCCGGCCTGACCGAGGCTGCTGGCCAGGGCGCGCAGCTCCCAGAGGCTTTCGACCCAGTCCTGCAGCAGGCGCCAGTGGCCATTGAAACGGTACTGTTCGGCCAGGCGCTGGCTGCTGCCGAGCAACTGCCAGGCCAGCGCAGCGAAGGCGTCGTCGAGGGGCATCTCGGCGTTCAGTTCGGCGCCAGGCAAGCTCAGGGCGTAGCTGCCGGCGTCGAGCAGGCGGTAGCCGCGCTCGGCCTTGCTGATGTCGCAGGGCATCAGCGGCAGTTTTGCCGACAGCTCGGCGGCCAGTTCCAGCAGGGCTTCGGGGGCGCCTTCGCGCAGCTCCAGCTCCAGCTCGCAGATTTCTTCCTTCTGCTTGCCGGCGACCACGGTGCCGAGGTCCAGTGCGGCTTCGATCACCACCTTGGCCTTGCCGCGGCCCCAGGCGATTTCGGCGTATTCACGAGTGAAATCGGTGGTGAACAGCGGCTTGATGGTCTTTTTGTCGACATCAGCCAGTTGCTCTGGCCAGCACTCGGCGTCGAGTTTTTTCAGGTCGAGCTTGGCCTTGGGCAACTCCCACTCGAACTCGTTGCGCTGGGACAGGCCGGCGACGCTCTGGCCACGGGTCTTGAGGGTCTGGATCACCACATCGCCGTCGCGGCGCAGGCGCAGGGCGACCTTGGCGGCGGCCAGGTCGCGCTCCGGGGTGTCGAAGTACTGGTTGAGCAGTTCGCGGCTTTGCCACCCGGACTTGTTGCGCTTGTTCAGCAATGGGTGTTCACGCAGGGCGGCGAGGGTCTCGCGGCTGACCCGCAGTTTGATTTCGGTTTCTTTATGCATTGCTGGGTAATCCAGGCTCGAATGACAGGGAGCGTCTTGGGGGTGCAGTGTACAGGAGTCGGCTCGCGGCGGTTTATTCCCGGTGCCGGATGGCCCTATGATGGGCTTCGCCCAAGGAGAAAGCGCATGCCGTTGCCATCGCTCAAAGAGCAGTTCGCCGCCCTGATCGCCGCGCCATCGGTCAGTTGCACCCAGCCGTCACTGGATCAGTCCAACCGTGCGGTGATCGACCTGCTGGCCGGCTGGCTGGGGGACCTGGGTTTTGCCTGCGATATCCAGCAGGTCAGCCCGGGCAAGTTCAACCTGCTGGCAAGCTACGGCAGCGGCCCGGGCGGGCTGGTGCTGGCCGGGCACAGCGACACCGTGCCCTACGACCCCGAGCTTTGGCAGACCGATCCGCTCAAGCTGACCGAGGTCGACGGGCGCTGGGTGGGCCTGGGCAGTTGCGACATGAAGGGCTTTTTCGCCCTGATCATCGAAGCCGTGCAGCCCTTGCTGGCTCATGACTTCAAGCAACCGCTGCTGATTCTCGCCACTTGTGACGAAGAAAGCTCGATGGCCGGCGCCCGCGCCCTGGCCGAGGCCGGGCGGCCCTTGGGCCGTGCGGCGGTGATCGGCGAGCCGACCGGGCTCAAGCCGGTCCGCCTGCACAAGGGGGTGATGATGGAGCGCATCGACATCCTTGGGCGCAGCGGCCACTCGTCCGATCCGAGCCTGGGCCATAGCGCCCTGGAGGCCATGCACCAGGTGATGGGCGAACTGATGAACCTGCGCCGGCAATGGCAGAAGGAATTCAGCAACGCGCAGTTCAGCGTGCCGCAGCCGACAATGAACTTCGGCTGTATCCATGGTGGCGACAATCCCAACCGCATCTGCGGCCAGTGTGCCCTGGAATTCGACCTGCGCCCGCTGCCGGGCATGGACCCTGAAGTGCTGCGTGCCGCCATTCGCCACAAACTGGCGCCGCTGGCCGAACAGCATCAGGTGCGCATCGACTATGCACCGCTGTTCCCCGAGGTGCCGCCGTTCGAGCAGGCCGCCGATGCGGAACTGGTGCGGGTAGCCGAACGTCTTACCGGTCATCGCGCCGAAGCGGTAGCCTTTGGCACCGAAGCGCCTTATCTTCAGCGCCTGGGCTGCGAGACCCTGGTACTCGGCCCTGGCGACATCGCCTGCGCCCACCAGCCGGGTGAATACCTGGAAATGTCACGCTTGCAGCCTACTGTGCGTCTATTGCGTGAGTTGATCGAACATTATTGCCTCAGCCCGGTAATTGCCCGCTGAGCTGAACCGTTTTGCAGAGGAGATTGCGCGTGACGCCAAGCCTGTTCCGACGATAACCCTTCGAGCGCTGTGTGCTTTCCCGTTCTTGTCCCTATTTTCTACAGGCTCTCCGGTTATGCCCGAATACGTCAATTGGCTGCGTCACGCTTCGCCTTACATCAACGCCCACCGCGACTGCACCTTCGTGGTCATGCTCCCCGGTGACGGGGTCGAGCACCCCAACTTCGGCAATATCGTCCACGACCTGGTGTTGCTGCACAGCCTTGGCGTGCGCCTGGTGCTGGTCCACGGTTCGCGCCCGCAGATTGAAAGCCGCCTGGCTGCCCGCGGCCTGGCCCCGCACTACCACCGCGGCATGCGGATCACCGATGCTGCCACCCTGGAATGCGTGATCGACGCCGTCGGCCACCTGCGCATCGCCATCGAAGCGCGCCTGTCGATGGACATGGCCGCCTCGCCGATGCAGGGCTCGCGTCTGCGCGTGGCCGCTGGCAACCTGGTTACCGCACGGCCGATCGGCGTGGTCGAAGGCGTCGATTACCACCACACCGGCGAAGTGCGCCGGGTCGACCGCAAGGGCATCAACCGCCTGCTCGACGAGCGCTCTATCGTCCTGCTTTCGCCTTTGGGCTACTCGCCCACCGGCGAGATCTTCAACCTGGCCTGTGAAGACGTCGCCACCCGCGCCGCTATCGAGCTGGGCGCCGACAAGCTGTTGCTGTTCGGCGCCGAGCGTGGCCTGCTCGACGAGCAGGGCCGGCTGGTACGCGAGTTGCGCCCACAGCAGGTGCCCGCGCACCTGCAGCGCCTGGGCAGCGATTACCAGGGCGAGCTGCTCGATGCTGCCGCCGAAGCCTGCCGTGGCGGCGTGGCGCGCAGCCATATCGTCAGCTATGCCGAAGACGGCGCCTTGCTCACCGAGCTGTTCACCCGCGACGGTGGCGGCACCCTGGTGGCCCAGGAGCAGTTCGAGAAGGTCCGTGAGGCGGCAATCGAGGATGTCGGTGGCTTGCTCGACCTGATCAGCCCGCTGGAGGAGCAGGGCATCCTCGTGCGTCGTTCGCGCGAGGTGCTGGAGCGCGAGATCGAGCAGTTCAGCGTGGTCGAGCGCGAAGGCATGATCATCGCCTGTGCGGCGTTGTACCCGATTGCCGATTCTGAAGCGGGCGAGCTGGCGTGCCTGGCGGTGAACCCGGAGTATCGCCATGGTGGCCGTGGTGACGAGCTGCTGGAGCGTATCGAGACGCGGGCGCGGGAGATGGGGCTCAACACGCTGTTTGTGCTAACGACGCGGACAGCGCACTGGTTCCGCGAACGCGGCTTCGTGCCGAGCGGCGTCGAGCGGCTGCCGGCGGCGCGGGCATCGCTGTACAACTATCAGCGTAATTCGAAGATCTTCGAAAAAGCGCTGTAGCCTTTGGGGCTGCCTTGCAGCCCATCGCTGGCAAGCCAGCTCCCAGAGGTCCGGTGTACACAGCACTTGTGGGAGCTGGCTTGCCAGCGATGAGGCCATAAAAAACGCCGTCGACTCAGGGGTCGACGGCGTTTTTCATTCCAGCATCCAACCGCTGTTACACGGTATGCAGATACCAGTTGTACTCAAGGTCGGAGATGGAGTGTTCGAACTCCTCCAGCTCGCTCTCTTTACAGGCCACGAAGATATCGATGTATTTCGGATCGATGTACTTGGCCAGGATCTCGCTGTCGTCCAGCTCGCGCAGGGCATCACGCAGGTTGTTCGGCAGGCTCTGCTCGTTCTGCTCGTAGGAATTGCCTTCAACCGGCTCGCCCGGGTCGACCTTGTTGGTCAGGCCATGGTGAACACCGGCCAGTACGGCGGCCATCAGCAGGTACGGGTTGGCGTCGGCACCGGCTACGCGGTGTTCGATGCGCACGGCATCCGGCGTGCCGGTGGGCACGCGCAGGGCCACGGTACGGTTGTCCAGGCCCCAGCTCGGCGAATTCGGCACGTAGAACTGGGCACCAAAACGGCGGTACGAGTTGACGTTCGGGCAGAGGAACGCCATCGACGCCGGTAGGGTCTCGAGCACACCGCCGATCGCGTGACGCAGTGCGGCGTTCTGCTCGGGATCCTCGCTGGTGAAGATGTTCTTGCCATCTTTGTCCAGCACCGAGATATGGACATGCAGACCATTACCCGCCTGGCCCGGATAGGGCTTGGCCATGAAGGTGGTATCCATCTCATGGTCGTAGGCGATGTTCTTGATCAGGCGCTTGAGCAGGACCGCGTAGTCGCAGGCCTTCATCGGGTCGGCAACGTGGTGCAGGTTCACTTCGAACTGGGCCGGGGCGCTTTCCTTGACGATGGCGTCGGCAGGAATGCCTTGTTCCTTGGCGCCTTCGAGGATGTCCTGCAGGCAGTCGACGTACTCGTCGAGGTCGTCGATCAGGTACACCTGGGTCGAGATCGGGCGTTTGCCGGAAATAGGCGAACGCGGCGGTTGCGGACGGCCATTCACGTTCTCCTGGTCGATCAGGTAGAACTCCAGCTCGAATGCGGCACAGATGGTCAGGCCGAGCTCGTCGAACTTGCTCACGACCTGACGCAGGACTTCGCGCGGGTCGGCGAAGAACGGCTCGCCTTCGAGCTCGTGCATGGTCATCAGCAGTTGTGCGGTGGGACGCTTCTGCCAAGGCTCGTTGGACAGGGTGTCAGGGATTGGATAGCAGATGCGGTCGGCATCGCCGATGTCCAGGCCAAGGCCGGTGCTTTCGACGGTCGAACCGTTGATATCCAGGGCGAAGAGGGAGGCCGGCAGGTTGATGCCTTTCTCGTAAACCTTGTGGAGGCTGGTGCGCTCGATGCGCTTGCCGCGCACCACACCATTCATATCTGCAATCAGAAGGTCAACGTAGAGAACCTCAGGATGTTCCTTAAGGAACGCGTTCGCTTCGTTAAGCTGAACGGCACGCGGGGGTACCGACATGATGCAACACCTTTGTTGTTAAAAATATCAATCAATGGGGGCTTGCAGGTTCAGTCAATCGGAAAGCCTTGCTGAAGTCAAGCCAGCCCCATGATGCCCTAAAATGGCCCTCAAGCGGCATTTTTGCTGCAATTGGGGGCGCCGACAAGGGCTGCTTTCGTACGGTAACGGCGATCTTGAGCGGGGCGTGTTCTATTTTTTACGGGGGTGTTGTGTAAAAAAATGAACAAGGCTAAGCTCGGTGGCAACCCATAACACCAATAATACCGGGGGTTACATGTCACGCCTGCCGACAACCGGCATCATCGCCCGCCGTTCACAGAACGGTTTGCACGCGTTCCTCGCGGGTGGCTTGCGCCATGCGCCAGCACGTTGCGCCCCGGCTGAAATAATTGACGGCCCGGGTGTCCTGCCTGCTGCCGACGCTGCTTCGAATTACCTCTGCCATCACTATAGCGGGCTCGTCAGCCTTGCGGGAACTGCCCGTTGCGGCCTCCCTGCGCCTGACTTTTGCTTTAGCCTCGTGGGGCATCCAGAATGTCTGGGACGGCCCACTCCGGGTGTCGTCCTGACGTCTGTCCAGACATTTACCTCCTGAGGTATTTATGAGTAGCAACCTCGACCAGCTCACCGATTGGTTGAAAGAACACAAGATCACCGAAGTCGAGTGTCTGATCAGCGACCTCACCGGTATCACCCGTGGCAAGATCTCGCCGACCAACAAGTTCATTGCCGAAAAAGGCATGCGCCTGCCCGAGAGCGTGCTGCTGCAGACCGTGACCGGCGACTATGTCGACGACGACATCTATTACGAGCTGCTCGACCCGGCCGACATCGACATGATCTGCCGCCCCGACGAGAACGCGGTGTTTCTCGTGCCTTGGGCCATCGAGCCGACCGCCCAGGTGATCCACGACACCTACGACAAGCAAGGCAACCCGGTTGAGCTGTCGCCGCGCAACGTGCTCAAGAAGGTCTTGAAACTCTATGCCGACAAGGGCTGGCAGCCGATCGTGGCGCCAGAAATGGAGTTCTACCTGACCAAGCGCTGCGAAGACCCGGACTTCCCGCTGCAGCCACCGATCGGCCGCTCCGGGCGCCCGGAAACCGGCCGTCAGTCGTTCTCGATCGAGGCGGCCAACGAATTCGACCCGCTGTTCGAGGACGTCTACGACTGGTGCGAGCTGCAGAACCTGGATCTCGACACGCTGATCCACGAAGACGGCACGGCGCAGATGGAGATCAACTTCCGTCACGGCAACGCCCTGTCGCTGGCCGACCAGATCCTGGTGTTCAAGCGCACCATGCGCGAGGCCGCGCTCAAGCACAACGTCGCCGCCACCTTCATGGCCAAGCCAATGACCGGCGAGCCGGGCAGCGCCATGCACCTGCACCAGAGCATCATTGACGTGCACACCGGCAAGAACATCTTCTCGGACGAAGACGGGCGCATGAGCGAGTTGTTCCTCAACCACGTCGGCGGCCTGCAGAAGTTCATCCCGGTGGTGTTGCCGCTGTTCGCGCCGAACGTCAACTCGTTCCGCCGCTTCCTGCCGGATACCTCGGCACCGGTAAACGTCGAGTGGGGCGAAGAGAACCGTACCGTTGGCCTGCGCGTACCGGATGCTGGCCCGCAGAACCGCCGGGTCGAGAACCGTCTGCCAGGCGCCGACGCCAACCCGTACCTGGCGATCGCCGCCAGCTTGCTGTGCGGCTTCATCGGCATGGTCGAAGGCATCAAGCCGAGTGCGCCGGTACAGGGGCGTGGTTACGAGCGCCGCAACCTGCGCCTGCCGCTGACCATCGAGGACGCCCTGGAGCGCATGGAAAACTGCAAAGCCCTGGAGCCATACCTGGGCAAGAAATTCATCGCCGGCTACGTCGCCACCAAACGCGCCGAGCATGAAAACTTCAAACGCGTAATCAGCTCCTGGGAACGTGAGTTCCTGCTGTTTGCGGTCTGATCAACCCGGAGCCGCAGGACCGCGGCCGTCAACAAACGGAGAAGCACATGAGCGTCAACAACCCGCAAACCCGTGAGTGGCAAACCCTTAGCAGTGAGCATCACCTGGCACCTTTCAGTGACTATAAACAGCTGAAGGAGAAGGGGCCGCGGATCATCACCAAGGCCGAGGGCGTGCACCTGTGGGACAGCGAGGGCAACAAGATCCTCGATGGCATGGCGGGCCTGTGGTGCGTGGCGGTCGGTTACGGCCGTGAAGAGCTGGTTGAAGTGGCCGCCAAACAGATGCGCGAGCTGCCGTATTACAACCTGTTCTTCCAGACTGCCCACCCACCGGCACTGGAGCTGGCCAAAGCGGTCTCCGCCGTGGCGCCGAAAGGCATGACCCATGTGTTCTTCACCGGTTCCGGTTCCGAAGGCAACGACACCAACTTGCGCATGGTCCGCCACTACTGGGCGCTCAAGGGCAAGCCGCAGAAGCAGGTGATCATCGGTCGTATCAACGGTTATCACGGTTCCACCGTGGCCGGTGCCGCCCTGGGTGGCATGAGCGGCATGCATGCACAGGGCGGGACGCTGCCGGGCATCGAGCATATCCCGCAGCCGTACTGGTTCGGCGAAGGTGGCGACATGACTCCGGACGCGTTCGGCGTGTGGGCAGCCGAGCAGCTGGAAAAGAAAATCCTCGAAGTCGGCGAAGACAACGTCGCCGCCTTTATCGCCGAGCCGATCCAGGGCGCGGGCGGGGTGATCATTCCGCCAGACACCTATTGGCCGAAGATCAAGGAAATCCTCGCCAAGTACGAGATCCTGTTCATTGCTGACGAAGTGATCTGTGGCTTCGGTCGCACCGGTGAGTGGTTCGGTTCCGATTACTACGACCTCAAGCCCGACCTGATGACCATCGCCAAGGGCCTTACCTCCGGTTACATCCCCATGGGCGGTGTGATCGTGCGTGACGAAGTGGCCAAGGTGCTCAGCGAAGGTGGCGACTTCAACCACGGCTTCACTTACTCCGGTCACCCGGTGGCGGCGGCGGTGGGCCTGGAAAACCTGCGGATCCTGCGCGACGAGAAGATCATCGAGCGTGTCCACGAAGAAACGGCACCGTATTTGCAGAAACGTCTGCGTGAGCTCAACGATCACCCATTGGTGGGCGAAGTGCGTGGCCTGGGCATGCTCGGTGCCATAGAACTGGTCAAGGACAAGGCTACCCGCGCCCGTTACGAAGGTCAGGGTGCAGGCATGATCTGCCGCCAGTTCTGCTTCGACAACGGCCTGATCATGCGCGCCGTGGGCGACACCATGATCATCGCCCCGCCGCTGGTGATCAGCCATGCAGAGATCGACGAGCTGGTGGAAAAGGCGCGCAAATGCCTGGACCTGACGCTCGAAGCGCTGAAGTAGCCAAGTGCTAGGCTAGCGTAATGGCATCAATGAGTTTCAAGGTGCCTCTTTTGTTGAAAGAGCGCCTTGTAACTTGCCAGACTAGCGACTGTTTCAGTCGCTCGGAGCTTGCGCCGAATAAGCCGGCCGCTGAACAGATGGCTAAATAAAAATTCTGGAGCATTACGCATGAAGAAATTGGGCAAGACGTTGCTGGCTATGTCCCTGATGGGCGCCATGGCCAGTGCTGTTCACGCGGATGACAAAGTACTGCACGTCTATAACTGGTCCGACTACATCGCACCAGACACCGTCGCCAAGTTCGAGAAACAGTCCGGCATCAAGGTCGTCTACGATGTCTTCGACAGCAACGAAACCCTTGAGGCCAAGTTGCTGGCGGGCAAGTCCGGCTACGACGTGGTAGTACCTTCTAACAACTTCCTGGCCAAGCAGATCAAGGCCGGCGTCTACCAGGAGCTGGACCGCTCCAAGCTGACGAACTGGAAGAACCTCGACGAAGACCTGCTCAAGGCCGTTGGTGACGCCAGCGACCCGGGCAACAAATATGCGTTCCCCTACATGTGGGGCTCCATCGGCATCGGCTACAACCCGGAGAAGGTCAAGGCTGCGCTGGGCATCGACAAGATCGATTCCTGGGACGTGGTGTTCAAGCCCGAGAACATCGCCAAGCTCAAGAGCTGCGGTGTGAGCTTCCTCGATGCTCCGACCGAGATGATCCCGGCGGCGCTGCACTACCTGGGCAAGCCGACCAACAGCACGAAAAAAGAAGACCTGAAAGCCGCCGAGGACCTGTTCCTCAGCGTGCGTCCTTCGATCGGTTACTTCCACTCCTCCAAGTACATCTCGGACCTGGCCAACGGCAACATCTGCGTGGCCGTGGGTTACTCGGGTGACCTGGAGCAGTCCAAGACCCGGGCCCATGAAGCCGGTGACAAGGTCAAGCTGGACTACATCATTCCGAAAGAAGGCGCCGGTACTTTCTACGACATGGTTGCCATCCCCAAAGATGCCGCCAACGTCGACGCCGCCTACAAGTTCATGGATTTCCTGATGCAACCGGAAATCATGGCCGAGATCACCAACGCCGTACGTTTCCCGAACGGCAACAAGGCGGCCACCCCGCTGGTGGACAAGGACATCTCGGGCGATCCGAGCATCTACCCACCGGCTGATGTGAAGAAACAGCTGTACGCAATTGCTGACCCGGGTGCCAAGGCCCAGCGCGAAATTACTCGCAGCTGGACCAAGATCAAATCGGGCAAGTAACCCTGGTTGCCTCCCTGGGTGCGGTGTAAATCCCGCCCAGGGAGCATGAAAGCACAAATTTTTTTTGCGGCACGAGTGCATCGAAGGTAAGTTGCGCGCCGGTTTGCTTATCCGGCAGGTATTTCTGTCGTTCGCCACTGGCACATTTGTGAGGACCTCCCACTTGTCTATTTCTGTATTTCGCAAGGCCGTCATGGCTGGAGCGGGTCTGACGCTGGCGATCAGCGTCCAAGCGGCGCCCACGGTGCACATTTATAACTGGTCGGACTACATCGGTCAGACCACCCTCGCCGACTTCGAAAAAGCCACTGGCATCAAGCCGGTGCAGGATGTCTTCGATTCCAACGAAACCCTGGAAGGCAAGCTGCTGGCCGGTCGCACCGGCTATGACGTGGTCGTGCCGTCCAACCATTTCCTCGGCAAGCAGATCAAGGCGGGCGCGTTCCAGAAGCTCGACAAGGCGCTGCTGCCCAATTACGCGAACCTCGACCCGGCGCTGATGAAGCGCCTGGAAAAGAACGATCCTGGCAACCAGTACGCCGTCCCCTACCTGTGGGGCACCAATGGCATCGGCTACAACGTCGAGAAGGTCAAGGCGGCGCTGGGTACCGACAAGATCGATTCCTGGGCCATGCTGTTCGAGCCGGAAAACATCAAGAAGCTTTCCAAGTGCGGGGTCGCCTTCCTCGACTCGGCCGACGAGATGCTCCCGGCCGTCCTCAACTACATGGGGCGAGACCCCAACAGCACCAACCCCAAGGACTACGCCGACGCCGAGAAGAAACTCCTGGCCGTGCGTCCTTACGTGACCTACTTCCACTCGTCCAAATACATCTCGGACCTGGCCAACGGCGACATCTGCGTGGCCGCCGGTTTCTCCGGCGATGTATTCCAGGCCAAGTCCCGCGCCGAAGAAGCCGGCAAGGGCGTCAAGGTGGCCTATGCGATTCCCAAGGAAGGCGGCAACCTCTGGTTCGACATGCTGGCGATCCCCAAGGATTCCAAGAATGTCAAAGAGGCCCACGCCTTCATCAACTATTTGCTGCAGCCTGAGGTCATTGCCCAGGTCAGTGATTACGTCGGTTATGCCAACCCGAACCCCAAGGCTGGCGATCTGATGGACCAGAGCGTGCGAACCGACGCAGCGGTTTACCCACCGCAAGAAGTGCTGG
Source organism: Pseudomonas wadenswilerensis (assembly GCF_900497695.1). Lineage (GTDB taxonomy): Bacteria > Pseudomonadota > Gammaproteobacteria > Pseudomonadales > Pseudomonadaceae > Aquipseudomonas > Aquipseudomonas wadenswilerensis. The sequence goes on from NZ_UIDD01000001.1 coordinate 365,461, forward strand.
ACAAGTTGTACGTCAATTCCGAGCTACCTCCCAAGGTGCAACGGTTGATGACCCGTAGCTGGACCAAGGTCAAGTCGGGCAAGTAAAAATCCAGGGTCCGTCACGGCAGGGGCGGGCGCAAAAAATCTTGTTGGGAGTTTCACAAATGGCAGTTGCCTCCGGTGCCTATAAGAAAGCCCTCGAGGGCGACCAGCAACCTAAACAGGTGCTGGTCAAAATCGACCGGGTCACGAAGAAGTTCGACGAAACGATCGCCGTGGACGATGTGTCCCTGGAAATCAAGAAGGGCGAGATCTTTGCCCTGCTCGGTGGCTCGGGTTCGGGCAAATCCACCTTGCTGCGCATGCTCGCCGGTTTCGAACGGCCAACCGAGGGGCGTATTTTCCTCGATGGTGTAGACATCACCGATATGCCGCCCTACGAGCGGCCGATCAACATGATGTTCCAGTCGTACGCGCTGTTTCCGCACATGACCGTGGCGCAAAACATTGCCTTCGGCCTGCAGCAGGACCGCATGCCCAAGTCCGAGATCGATGCCCGCGTGGCCGAGATGCTCAAGCTGGTGCACATGACCCAGTATGCCAAGCGCAAGCCGCACCAGCTCTCCGGTGGCCAGCGTCAGCGCGTGGCCCTGGCCCGCTCGCTGGCCAAGCGGCCGAAGCTGCTGCTGCTCGATGAGCCGATGGGCGCGCTGGACAAGAAACTGCGCTCGCAGATGCAACTGGAGCTGGTGGAGATCATCGAGCGGGTCGGCGTGACCTGCGTAATGGTGACCCACGACCAGGAAGAGGCCATGACCATGGCCCAGCGCATCGCCATCATGCACCTGGGCTGGATCGCCCAGATCGGCAGCCCGATCGATATCTATGAAACCCCGACCAGCCGCCTGGTCTGCGAGTTCATCGGTAACGTCAACCTGTTCGAAGGCGAAGTGGTCGATGACGCCGAAGGCCACGCGGTGATTTCCAGCCCCGAGCTCGAGCGCCGCATCTACGTCGGCCACGGTGTCACCACCTCGGTGGAAGACAAGCGCATCACCTACGCCCTGCGTCCGGAAAAACTGCTGGTGACCACCGAGCAGCCGACCTGCGAGCACAACTGGTCGCGCGGCAAGGTCCACGACATCGCCTACCTGGGCGGCCATTCGGTGTTCTACGTCGAGCTGCCTGGCGGCAAGATCGTCCAGTCGTTCGTCGCCAACGCCGAGCGCCAGGGCACCCGGCCGACCTGGGACGACCAGGTCTACGTCTGGTGGGAGGATGACAGCGGCGTGGTACTGCGCTCATGAACGCCCGCAAGCTCAAGCGAGCCTTCAACCGAATAAAGCCCGAGGGGCGCCATGTGGTGATCGGCGTGCCGTTCATCTGGCTGTTCCTGTTCTTCATGCTGCCGTTCTTCATTGTTCTGAAGATCAGCTTCGCCGAAGCCGACGTGGCGATCCCGCCGTACACCGAGATCTACAGCTACGTCGAAGACAAGGTGCAACTGGTGCTCAACCTGGCCAACTATGGCCTGTTGACCGAAGATGAACTGTACATCTCGGCGTACCTGGGTTCGTTGAAGATGGCCTTCGTCAGCACCCTGCTGTGCCTGCTGATCGGCTATCCGATGGCCTATGCCATTGCCAATGCGCGCAAGGAAACCCAGACCGTGCTGTTGCTGCTGATCATGATGCCGACCTGGACGGCAATCCTGATCCGCGTGTATGCCTGGATGGGCATCCTCAGCAACAACGGTCTGCTCAACGCCTTCCTGCTGTGGCTGGGCTTGATCGATCAGCCGTTGCAGATCCTCAACACCAACCTCGCGGTATACATTGGTGTGGTCTATTCGTACCTGCCGTTCATGATCCTGCCGCTCTATGCCAACCTGGTGAAGCACGACCAGAGCCTGCTTGAGGCCGCGTCGGACCTGGGTTCGAGTACCTTCAACAGCTTCTGGAAGATCACCGTGCCGCTGTCGAAGAACGGCATCATCGCCGGCTGCATGCTGGTGTTCATTCCGGTGGTGGGTGAGTTCGTCATTCCTGAGCTGCTCGGCGGCCCGGAAACCCTGATGATCGGTAAAGTGCTCTGGCAAGAGTTCTTCAACAACCGCGATTGGCCGGTGGCCTCTGCCCTGGCGGTAGTGATGCTGGCGATCCTGATCGTACCGATCCTGCTCTTCAACCGTAGTCAGGCCAAAGAGATGGAGGGCAGGGCATGAAGCGTTTCAGTTTCTCCAAATTGATGTTGATCCTGGGCCTGCTGTTCATTTACCTGCCCATGCTGATCCTGGTGATCTACTCGTTCAACGCCTCCAAGCTGGTTACGGTGTGGGGCGGCTGGTCGGTGAAGTGGTACGTCGGCCTGCTCGACAATACCCAGCTGATGGGCTCGGTGATGCGCTCGCTGGAGATCGCCTGCTACACAGCGATCGCCGCAGTGGCGCTGGGTACCCTGGCCGCCTTCGTGCTGACCCGGGTCACCCGCTTCAAGGGCCGTACCCTGTTCGGTGGCCTGGTTACCGCACCGCTGGTAATGCCCGAGGTGATCACCGGTCTGTCGCTGTTGCTGCTGTTCGTGGCCATGGCGCAGATGATCGGCTGGCCCCAGGAGCGTGGCATCGTCACCATCTGGATCGCCCACACCACCTTCTGCGCAGCCTATGTGGCGGTAGTGGTGTCGGCACGCCTGCGTGAGCTGGACCTGTCGATCGAAGAAGCGGCCATGGACCTCGGTGCGCGGCCGTGGAAGGTGTTCTTCCTGATCACCATCCCGATGATCGCACCGTCGCTGGCAGCAGGCGGGATGATGTCCTTCGCCCTGTCGCTGGATGACCTGGTGCTGGCCAGCTTCGTGTCCGGCCCTGGCTCGACCACCCTGCCGATGGAGGTCTTCTCTGCCGTGCGTCTGGGCGTGAAGCCAGAAATCAACGCCGTGGCCAGCCTGATCCTGCTCAGCGTGTCGCTGGTGACCTTCATGGTCTGGTACTTCAGCCGTCAGGCCGAAGAGCGTCGCCGCCGGGCGATCCAGCAGGCGATCGAAGAAAGCGCTGCCGACTCGTGGAAACAACCGGACGTGCGTCGCGCGCCGGCGCCGGTTTCGGCGTGATCTGACGGGCCTCATCGCCGGCAAGCCGGCTCCCACAGGTTCTGTGTACGCAGTCCCTGTGGGAGCTGGCTTGCCAGCGATGGGGCCTTCGGGTTTTCACTCCGGCCAGTGCCAGGCCGGCTCATCCAGCATCCCCTGACCGGCAACACGGGTCTGCCCCAGCACCTTCTCCAGCACGATCGAATTGCAGGTCGCATCCTGTTCCAGCGCGGCCACCAATCTTCGTGCATGCGACACCACCCATACCTGACACTGCTCCGAGGCGCGAACGATCAAGCGTGCCAGTGCCGGCAGCAAGTCCGGGTGCAAGCTGGTTTCCGGCTCGTTCAACACCATCATGGTCGGCGGCCTTGGCGTCAGCAGCGCGGCGACCAGCAGCAGGTAGCGCAAGGTGCCGTCCGACAGCTCGGCTGCGGTCAGCGGTCGCAACAAGCCTTCTTGATGGAACAACACGCCAAACGCCCCACCCGGCACTGCATCGATTTCCAGGCGCGCGCCTGGGAAGGCATCGGCGATGGTCGCCTGTAAGGCGTGCGGGTCGCCGATCTCGATAATGGTCTGCAGCGCGGCGGCCAGGTCGCGGCCATCGTGGTGCAGCACCGGCGTGCGCGTGCCCAGTTGCTGGCGGCGGGCCGGGGCATCACGGTCAGTGCGAAAGTGATCGTAGAAGCGCCAGCCACGGATGCGCTCGCGCAGCAACAACACTTCGGGCGAGGAACGCAGGTTGCCGACCTGGTCGAACAGGCTGTCGAAGCTCGGTGTGTGCTGCGCCTGCACATCCCATTGCCGTCCTTCGCGGGCCTTGACCATCGGCCCCTGGCGATCCACCAGCAGGCTGGCCGGACGGTACAGCGTTCCTGCCCAGATGCTTTCGCGCTTGATCTGCGGGTCAAGTGCGAAACATGATTTGCTCGGTTCCGGCAGGCCCAGGCCGATGGCGTAACCGAACGCCTCGTCAGCAAACCCCAGGCGCAAGCGCCGAGCGTGCTGGCGCGGACCGCCCTGGATGGCGACTTCGCCGTTGCTCATGCGCCGGCTGATCTGCTCGGGGCCGGCCCAGAACGTTGATTCCAGCCCGCCTTCCACGGCCAGGGCGTTGACCACGCCACCCTGGGCCGTTTCGGCGAGCAGGCGCAAGGCCTTGTACAGATTGGACTTGCCGCTGCCGTTGGGCCCGGTGATGACATTCAAGCGTGCCAGCGGCAGCACCAGATGATTGATCGAGCGGTAGTTGGCGACAGCCAGGGTGGTCAGCATGGCGGCGTCCGTTCAGGCAAAGAGGCCAGTATCGCCGATTCTGCGTGGTGAACGAATTGTGTATGCCGACAAGCGGCAAGTGGATCCCTGATCTACGCTAACACTCGCATTCCTCAATAGATCTGGCACGTGCAAGGAGCCTGCATGACGGTGTCGCGTTCTTTATCGATCGTCTGCCTGGGGGTGTTGTTGGTGCTGGCGGGGTGCGGCGAAAAAAAGGCTGCTGAAGCCGAGCTGCCCAGGGTCGGCGTACAACGAGTTGAGCCCAGTGATTTCGCGGCTTCGGTGACGCTGACCGGTGATGTTCAAGCGCGGGTGCAGACCGATCTTTCGTTTCGCGTGGGCGGCAAGATCATTGCCCGCAGCGTCGACGTCGGCGATCACATCAAGGCCAACCAGGTCCTGGCCCGGCTCGACCCCAAGGACTTGCAGACCAATGTCGATTCGGCCAAGGCCGAAGTCTTTGCCGAACAGGCGCGCGTGACCCAGACCGCCGCCGCCTTTGTCCGTCAGCAAAAGCTATTGCCCAAGGGTTACACCAGCCAGAGTGAGTACGACTCTGCCGAAGCGGCTTTGCGCAGCAGCCAGAGCGCCCTCAAGGCCGCTCAGGCACAACTGGCCAACGCCCGTGAACAGCTGAGCTACACCGCCCTGGTGGCCGAGGCGGACGGGGTGATCACCGAGCGCCAGGCCGAAGTCGGCCAGGTGGTCCAGGCCACGGTGCCGATTTTCAGCCTGGCCCGCGATGGCGAGCGTGATGCGGTGTTCAACGTCTATGAGTCCTTGCTGGTGGCGCCACCGAGCGAGCATGCCATCACCGTGCGCCTGGTCGATGACCCGAAGATCCAGACCCAGGGCCATGTGCGGGAAGTCACCCCGACGGTGTCGGCGCAAAGCGGCACGGTGCAGGTCAAGGTGGCCCTGGACCAGGTCCCGGCGGGAATGGAACTCGGCTCGGCCGTCACCGCTACCGGTAGCAGCCAGGGCAAGCCAAGCGTCGAGTTGCCCTGGTCGGCCCTGACCAAGGCCCTGCATGACCCAGCTGTGTGGGTGGTGGGCGAAGGCAACAAGGTCAGCCTGCAGCAGGTCAAGGTGATTCGTTACCTCACGGGCAAGGTGGTGGTCGGCGAGGGCCTCAAGGGCGGGGAGACCGTGGTGGTGGCGGGCGGACAACTGCTGAACCCGGGCATGCAGGTGGAAATCGCCGCGAACAAGGACAGCGGGGTGGCGCAATGAGAACCGTGACCCTGGGCCTGTGCAGCCTGCTGTTGCTCAGCGGCTGTGAACAGCAGGCGACTGCGCCTGAACCGGTCCGGCCGGTGTTGTCGATGATCGCCGAGCCTCAGGTCCAGGCCAACCTGGGCCGTTTCGCTGGCAGCATCCAGGCGCGCTACGAGAGTACCTTGGGTTTTCGTGTGGGCGGTCGCATCGCCCGACGCTGGGTCGATGTCGGCAGTCAGGTGAAACCGGGTGACTTGCTTGCCAGCCTTGATCCGACTGATCAGCGTAACCAGTTGCGCGCCGCCGAAGGCGACCTGGCCAAAGTCCAGGCGCAATGGATCAACGCCCAGGCCAATGCTCGCCGCCAGCAACAGTTGTACGACCGCGGCGTGGGCGCCCAGGCGCAGCTGGACATTGCCCAGACCGACCTGAAAACCACCACCGCCGCGCTGGAGCAGGCGCGCGCGGCCGTGGCCCAGGCGCGTGACCAGCTTGGCTACAGCGAACTGCGTACCGACCACGCGGCAGTGGTCACCAACTGGCAAGCCGAGGCAGGGCAGACGGTCAGTGCCGGTCAGGCCGTGGTCACCCTGGCCAGGCCGGATATCAAGGAGGCGGTGATCGATCTGCCGACGTACCTGGCCGAGCAGCTGACGACCGAACTGAAATTCCAGGTCGCTTCGCAGCTGGACCCCAGCATCAATACCGCCGCGACCCTGCGTGAACTCGAACCCCAGGCCGATGCTGCCACCCGCACCCGGCGCGCGCGACTGACCCTGGTCGACACTCCGGCGGCTTTTCACCTGGGCACAGCCATCAGCGTCACTTTGACTTCGCTGGTGTCGCCGCGAACTGAGCTGCCGCTATCGGCATTGCTGGAACGGGATGGGCAGACCCAGGTCTGGGTGGTCGATCCGCAGCAGAACACCGTCGCTGTGCGCGAGGTGAAACTGATGGAACGTACATCCGACAGCGTCGTGCTGAGCTCAGGGGTGCAGGCAGGCGAACGGGTGGTGACGGCAGGCGTGAACAGCTTGAAGCCGGGCCAGAAAGTCAAAGTCGATGAGGAAGATCCACGATGAAAGGAAGCTTCAACCTATCGGAGTGGGCGCTGAAGCACCAATCCTTTGTCTGGTACCTGATGTTCGTCGGCTTGCTGATGGGCGTACTTTCCTACATGAACCTGGGGCGCGAGGAAGACCCGTCATTCACCATCAAGACCATGGTGATCCAGACACGCTGGCCTGGAGCGACGCAGGATGAAACCCTCAACCAGATTACCGACCGGATTGAAAAGAAGCTCGAAGAGCTGGATTCGCTCGACTATGTGAAAAGCTACACCCGCCCGGGTGAGTCGACGGTCTACGTCAACCTGCTCGATACCACTCCGGCCGAGAGCATCCCCGAGATCTGGTATCAGGTGCGCAAGAAGATCCAGGACATACGCGGCCAGTTTCCCCAGGGTATCCAGGGCCCGGGGTTCAACGACGAATTCGGTGATGTGTACGGTTCGATCTACGCCTTTACCGCCGACGGCCTGACCATGCGCCAGTTGCGCGACTACGTCGAACAGGTGCGCGCCGAGATCCGCGAAGTGCCCAACCTGGGCAAGGTGGAAATGATCGGCACCCAGGACCAGGTGCTGTACCTGAATTTCTCCACACGCAAACTGGCGTCGTTCGGTATCGACCAGCGCCAGGTGCTGCAAGCCCTGCAGAGCCAGAATGCGGTAACCCCAGCCGGGGTCATCGAAGCCGGGCCTGAGCGGGTTTCGGTGCGCACCAGTGGCCAGTTCGCCTCGGAAAAAGACCTGCAAGCGGTCAACCTGCGCATCAATGACCGCTTTTTCCGTCTGGCCGACATTGCCGAGATTCAGCGTGGCTATGTCGACCCACCCGCGCCGATGTTTCGCTATAACGGTCAGACCGCCATCGGCCTGGCCATCGGCATGAAGGCCGGTGGCAACATCCAGGCCTTCGGGGCCGACCTGCACAAAATGATGGACCGGGTGATTACCGAACTACCGGTCGGTGTTGGCGTGCATACCGTGTCCGACCAGGCCGTGGTGGTCGAAGAGGCAGTGGGGGGGTTCACCAGCGCGCTGTTCGAGGCGGTGATCATCGTGCTGGTGGTGAGTTTCGTCAGCCTCGGCGTGCGCGCCGGGCTGGTGGTGGCCTGCTCGATCCCGCTGGTGCTGGCCATGGTGTTCATCTTCATGGAATACAGCGGTATCACCATGCAGCGGATTTCCCTGGGTGCTTTGATCATTGCCCTGGGCTTGCTGGTGGACGATGCGATGATCACCGTGGAGGTGATGGTCACGCGCCTTGAAAAGGGCGAGAGCAAGGAGCAGGCGGCAACATTCGCCTACACCTCGACGGCATTCCCGATGCTCACCGGTACTCTGGTAACCGTGGCGGGCTTCGTACCCATCGGCCTCAATGCCAGTTCGGCGGGGGAATACACCTATACCTTGTTCGCAGTGATTGCCGCGGCTTTGCTGGTGTCCTGGGTGGTGGCCGTGATGTTCGCGCCAGTGCTGGGGGTGCATATCCTCAGCACCAAAGTCAAAGCCCATGATGCGCAGCCCGGCCGCGTCGGCAAGGCTTTCGAGCACAGCCTGCTGTGGTGCGTGCGCCATCGCTGGGTGACCATCATCGGTACGGTGTTGTTGTTCGTGCTGGCGTTGTTCTGCATGCGCTTTGTCCAGAACCAGTTCTTCCCCTCTTCGGATCGCCCGGAAATCCTGGTCGATCTGAACCTGCCGCAGAATGCTTCAATCGAGGAAACCCGCAAGGCCGTGGACCGCTTGGAGGCGACGCTCAAGGGTGATCCGGATATCGTGCGCTGGAGCACCTATATTGGCCAGGGTGCGATCCGCTTCTACCTGCCGCTGGACCAGCAGCTACAGAACCCTTACTACGCCCAGCTGGTGATCGTCAGCAAAAGCTTCGAGGCGCGCGAGGTACTGATCAAGCGCTTGCAGCAGCGCTTGCGCGAGGACTTCGTCGGCATCGGCAGCAACGTTCAGTCACTGGAAATGGGCCCACCGGTGGGCTTGCCAATCCAGTATCGGGTCAGCGGCAAGGACATCGATCAGGTGCGCCAGCATGCCATCGCGCTGGCAACCTTGCTGGACAGCAACGATAACATCGGCCAGATGATTTATGACTGGAACGAGCCAGGCAAGGTGTTGCGGATCGAGATCGCCCAGGACAAGGCGCGCCAGTTGGGCTTGTCGTCCGAGGACGTGGCCAATGTGATGAACAGCATCGTCAGCGGCATGCCGGTGACCGAGGTGAATGACAATATCTACCTGATCAATGTCGTGGCCCGTGCCGAGGACAGCGAACGTGGCTCGCCGCAGACCTTGCAGAACCTGCAGATCGTCACCCCCAATGGCACCTCGATCCCGCTGCTGGCTTTTGCCACCGTACGCTACGAGATGGAGCAACCCCTGGTCTGGCGCCGCGACCGCAAGCCAACCATTACCATCAAGGCGGCGGTGCGCGGCGATATCCAGCCAACCGACCTGGTGCGTGAACTCAAACCGCAGATCGACGACTTCGCCAGCAAGTTGCCGGTGGGCTACCAGGTGGAAACCGGTGGTACGGTGGAGGCCAGCGGCAAGGCCCAAGGACCTATCGCTAAAGTGCTGCCATTAATGTTCTTTTTGATGGGCACGTTCCTGATGCTCCAGCTGCACAGCGTGCAGAAGCTGTTCCTGGTCGCCAGCGTGGCGCCGCTGGGCTTGATCGGCGTAGTCCTGGCGCTGGTGCCGACGGGCACGCCGATGGGCTTTGTGGCGATCCTGGGGATCCTCGCGCTGATTGGCATCATCATCCGCAACTCGGTGATCCTGGTGACCCAGATCGACGAGTACGAAGCCCAGGGCTATTCGCCCTGGGACGCGGTACTGGAAGCGACCAACCACAGGCGCCGGCCGATCCTGCTGACGGCGGCAGCGGCGAGCCTGGGCATGATCCCGATTGCCCGGGAAGTGTTCTGGGGGCCGATGGCCTACGCCATGATTGGCGGGATTATCGTGGCGACTTTGCTGACCCTGCTGTTTTTGCCGGCGCTGTATGTGGCCTGGTACAAGATCCGCGAGCCGCAGCACCATTGACTACGCCATCGCTGGCAAGCCAGCTCCCACAGGGTCCGGTGCGTGCAGACCCTGTGGGAGCTGGCTTGCCAGCGATGCGGTGCATCAGAAACATCCGGTCTGATTGACACCCCACTTTGCCTTTCTTGTGCAGCTACCTTGAAGGTTCATCTTCAAGGAGCGCGACATGGAACGTCCATCCTCTCATCGACTACGCCGGGGGCGCGTGTCTGAACCCGGCAGGTTGTATCTGTTGACCAGTGTGATCGAGAACCGCACGCCCATCTTCGAAGATATCTGGCTGGCCAGATTGATCATTGCCCAGTTTCGTCAGGCCGAGGAAGAGCAGTCGGCCAGATCATTGGCGTGGGTGGTGATGCCTGATCACTTTCACTGGCTGATCGAGTTGCATCAGGTGACGCTGAAAACCCTGATGCGCCGACTCAAATCTCGATCTACGTGTGCGGTGAACAAGGCCTGCAATCGCCATGGGCGGCTATGGCAGCAAGGGTTTTATGACCGGGCGTTACGTCGTGAGGAGGATGTTCGCGCGGTTGCCCGTTATATCGTTGCCAATCCATTACGAGCGGGCTTGGTACACCACATTGGTGACTATCCTCATTGGGATGCCGAATGGCTTTGACCCGTGTAACGGCCATCGCTGGCTTGCCAGCGATGAATTCAGCGCTTGTTCAAACCCTTCGCCAACCGATCCCCGCCCAGCTGGATCAACGCCACCAACACCACCAGCATGACGATCACCGTCAGCATGATCTGGCTGTCGAAGCGCTGGTAGCCATAGCGGTAGGCAATGTCGCCCAGGCCCCCGGCACCAATGGCGCCAGCCATGGCCGAGGAGTTGATCATGGTCACCAAAGTGATGGTAAAGCCGCCGACAATACCCGGCAGGGCTTCTGGCAGCAGCACATGCCAGACGATGTGCCAGCGCCGGCAACCCATGGCCTGGGCCGCTTCGATCAGGCCATGGTCGACCTCGCGCAGGCTGACTTCGGCGATGCGCGCAAAGAACGGCGTGGCGGCAATGGTCAGCGGCACTACCGCTGCCCAGACACCATAGGTGGTGCCGACGATCAAACGGGTGAAGGGGATCAGCGCCACCATCAGGATCAGGAACGGAATCGAACGGAACAGGTTGACGAAGGCGCCGAGCACCCGGTTCAGGGTGGGCGCTTCGAAGATCCCGCCCTTGCCGCTGGTGACCAGGATCACCGCCAGCGGTACACCGGCGAGCAGGGCAATCAGCGACGAGACGCCAACCATCAGCAGCGTGTCGAGTACACCCTGAAGCAAGCGATCAAACCACATAACCCAGTACCTCCACCTGTGCAGCCCATTGCCGGGCGCGCTCAATCACCTGCTCGTGGCTGTGCGGCGAGTGGGCCACCGACACCACGAGTTGCCCCAGGGCGCGGCCCTGGATCGGTTCAATGCCGCCTTGCAGCAGGCTGATCTGGCCGCCGAGCAAGGTGAACAAAGAAGACAGCTCCGGCGCCTGCTTGTCCTTGCCGCTGACCCGCAGGTTGAGCACCAGCGCCGCTTCCGGGCTGGGCGCCTGTGCTTGCAAGCGTGCCTGCAACGCAGCCGGCAGGGCGGCTTGCAACGGTGCAAGCAGGGTCTTGCTGACCTCATGCTGCGGGTCGCCAAACACTTGCCAGACGGCACCCTGCTCGACGATTCGCCCACGCTCGAGCACCACCACTCGATGGCAGATATCGCGAATCACCGCCATCTCATGGGTGATCAGCACGATGGTCAGGCCCAGGCGCTGGTTGATGTCGCGCAGCAGGCCGAGGATCGACTCGGTAGTCTCCGGGTCTAGTGCCGAAGTGGCTTCGTCACACAGCAGAATTTCCGGGTCATGTACCAGCGCCCGGGCAATGCCGACGCGCTGTTTCTGCCCGCCGGACAACTGAGCCGGGTACACGTGGTGCTTTTCCTGCAGCCCGACCAGTTCCAGCAACTCGGCGACCTTGCGCTGGCGCTGGGCCTTGGGCACGCCGGCAACCTTGAGCGGCAACTCGACGTTCTGCCACACGGTCTTGGCCGACATCAGGTTGAAGTGCTGGAAGATCATGCCGATGCGCCGGCGCAGGCGCACCAGGCGGTCTTCGTCGTACTCGCCAATGTCCACCTGGTCGATCAGCACCCGGCCATGGCTCGGTTGCTCCAGGCGGTTGATGGTACGGATCAGCGACGACTTGCCGGCACCGCTGCGGCCGATGATGCCGAAGATCTCACCGTGCTGGATGTTCAGGTCGATGCCGTCCAGCGCCGGGGCTTGCTGGCCCGGGTAGGTCTTGCCCAGGCCGATGAAACGTACATGGGCGTTGCCCAGCTCCGGGTGCAAGGCCCGTTGCCGGGCCTGTTGCAGGGGCGCGAAAGGCCGCTGCTGCTCCTGCGCCACGCGGGCGCTGACGGCGCTCATCTCAGCTCTCCCAGCCAGCTTGGTAGAGCTTGCCGTGGGCCTGGTCGAGGGCGGCCCGCACCACCGGCGAGTGCTGGTAGATGTCGATGAATCTGGCCAGGCGCGGGTCGTCCTTGCTCTGCGGGCGGATGACGAACTGGATCACGTATTCCTTGTGGTCCAGGCCGTCGAACAGCAGCGCCGAGGTGGCGTCGAAGGTCTTGGCCAGGCGAATGTAGGCCGGGTAGCCCTGGACCAGGTCGGCGTCATCGTAGGCGCGCACCAGTTGCACCGCTTCGACCTGGAGGATCTTCAGTTTTTTCGGGTTGGCGACGATGTCTTCTTCGGTGGCCTTGTAGCCGACACCGGGCTTGAGGGTGATCAAACCGGCCTTGGCCAGCAGCTGCAAACCGCGGCCGCTGTTGATCGGGTCGTTGGCGATGGCGACGCTGGCGCCCTCGGGCAGCTCAGCGAAGCTTTTGAATTTTTTCGAGTACAGGCCGACGTTGTTGATGATCCCCGGGGCGAAGGGCACCAGGTCGAAACCGCCGGCGGCCTTGGCGTTTTCCAGAAACGGGATGTGCTGGAAGTAGTTCACGTCGATGTCACCGGCCGCCAGGCTGACGTTGGGCGCGATCCAGTCGCTGAACTCGATCAGCTCGACGTCCAGGCCCTGTTTCTTCGCTTCGCTGACGGCCGCTTCGAGGGGGATGGAAAAGGCTGCGGTGGTGCCGACTTTCAAGGCGTCGGCGGCCTGGGCGGTGCCGAACAGGCTAAAGGTCAGGGCCAGGGCTGCGACCGGGCGGGCAATAAAGGTCTTAAGCATGCTGTAGCGCTCCCGTCGGGGTCGTAGGGGTGTGGCGATAGCTGGCGCCAGGATGGTCTGCCGGCAGGTGAGGCTGGTCGCTGGCGAAGAGTTTCTCGCGCAGGCTGCCCTGTTCGTAGGCGGTCTTGTACGAGCCGCGGCGTTGCAGCTCGGGGATCACCAGGTCGATGAAATCGACATAGCTTTCCGGGGTAACCGTGCGGGCCAGGTTGAAGCCGTCCAGGCCGGTTTCGGCGATCCAGCTTTCCAGCTCGTCGGCGACCTGGGTCGGCGAGCCGATCAGGGTGATGTAGCGTCCGCCAAGGGCGTGTTGCTCGAGCAGCTTGCGCCGGGTCCAGTCGTTGTTCTGCAGGTTCTTGGTGGCGGACTGGATGGCGTTGCTTTTCACGTACTGGATCGGCTCGTCCAGTTCGTACTCGGAGAAATCGATGCCGGTGGAGCTGGCAAAGTGCGCAACACCGGCCTCGGCGCTGGCATAGCGCAGGTACTCGGCGTGCTTGGCCTTGGCCTGCTCTTCAGTGCGGGCGACGATCACCGTCAGGCCCATGAACACCTTGATCGCCTGCGGGTCACGCCCCGCTGCCACGGCGGCAGCGCGCACCTTGTCGACCTGGGCGCGGGTGGCGGCCTTGTTCTGCCCGCTGATGAACACGCACTCGGCGTGGCTGCCGGCAAAGCTCAGGCCGCGCTCGGAGCTGCCGGCCTGGAACAATACCGGGGTGCGCTGTGGCGATGGCTCGCACAGGTGATAACCCTCGACCCGGTAGAACTCGCCCTGATGGTTGACCTTGTGCACTTTGTCCGGCCGGGCGTAGACCCGCTGCTGGCGGTCGTTGACCACCGCGCCGTCTTCCCAGCTGCCTTCCCAGAGCTTGTACAGCACCTGCAGGTACTCGTCGGCCTGGTCATAGCGGCGGTCGTGCTCGGGCTGCTGATCCAGGCCCATGGCCTTGGCTGCGCTGTCGAGGTAGCCGGTGACGATGTTCCAGCCCACCCGGCCACGGCTCAGGTGGTCGAGGGTGGAAAGGCGCCGGGCGAACAGGTAAGGCGGCTCGTAGGTCAGGTTGGCGGTCAGGCCGAAGCCGAGGTTGCGGGTGACGGCGGCCATGGCTGAAACCAGCAGCAGCGGGTCATTGACCGGAAGCTGGATCGACTCCTTCAGCGGTACATCGACGGACTGTTGGTAGACATCGTAGACGCCGACGATATCGGCAATGAACAACCCGTCGAACAGCCCGCGCTCCAGTAGCTGGGCCAGCTCGGTCCAGTATTCGAGGGTCTTGTACTGGCTCGAGTTGTCCCGCGGATGGGTCCACAGGCCGTGGTTGATATGGCCGACGCAGTTCATGTTGAAGGCGTTGAGCAGGATCTTCTTCTTGGCCATCAGATGGTGCCCCGCAACGGTGGATTTTCATCGTTCAGGTAGTAGTTGCCGATGGCGTGGTACTTCCAGCGCACCGGGTCGTGCAGGGTATGCACCCGGGCGTTGCGCCAGTGTCGATCAAGGCCATGCTCGGCCAGGGTTGCCTGGCTGCCGGCCAGCTCAAACAGCGTGGTGCCGGCGGCGAGGGAAATCTCGGTACTGATCGCCCGCGCTTCGGCCACGGCGATGGAGGCGGCGGCGACGGTTTCGGCATTCGGCTCGGCCTGGGCACGGTCGAGGTGCTCGCCGGCGCGTTCGAGCAGGGCTTCGGTAGCGTGCAAGCGGATCGCCAGGTGGCCGAAGGACTTCAGGGTCAGCGGGTCTTCGCTGGCCTGGTCGACACCGGAGTCGACCCATGGCCGGCTGCGGGTGCGCACGAAGTGCAGGGCATCTTCATAGGCGGCGCGGGCGATGCCGGTGTCAATGGCAGCATGGAGGATCTGCGCCAGCGGGCCGACCGTGGTCGGGCGCTCGAAGGCACTCTGGAACGGCAGCACGTCCTCGGCGGCGACCTGCACGTTGTCGAACACCACTGAACCGCTGCCGGTGGTGCGTTGGCCGAAGCCGCTCCAGTCGTCAATTACCTTCAATCCAGCGCTGTCAGCCGGCACGAAAGCCAGGCGCTGAATGCCCTCTTCATCGACGACCGACGTGGGGATGCGCTGAGCGTAGATCGCACCCGTGGCGTAGAACTTGCGGCCATTGATGCGATAAGCGTCGCCATCGCGGGTCAGGGCAGTGGTACGGTCGTGGGCAGTCTTGGTGCCGAGCTCGGCCAGGGCATTGCCGAAGCGCTTGCCGGCCAGTACTTCGGCGTACAGGCGCTGCTGTTGCTCCGGAGTGCCGTTCACCCGCAGCACTTCCAATGCATAGAAGTGGTTCTGTGGAATTTGCCCCAGCGAGGCGTCGGCCTGGGCGATGCGGGCGATGACCCTGGCCAGGGTGACGTTCGATACGCCAGCGCCGCCATAGGCCTTGGGCACGCTGATGCCCCACAGGCCGGAGCGGGAGAACAGCTCGAGTTCAGGGTGCGGCAGGCGTCGTTCGCGGTCGCGCAAGGCGCTGTCGCGATGCAGTTGGACGGCGATTTCCTCGGCGATTTGCAATGCCTGGGCGTCAGTGTGGATGACCGCGACGTTAGCGTACGGTGGTGGCAATAGGCTCATAAACAGGGCTCCAGTGGTCTGGTCAAATCCAGGAGTGCCGGGCAGGCAAGGTACCGTTGAGGTGATAGGCGCCGACGGCGTGGTATTTCCAGCGCACCGGGTCGTGCAGGGTGTGCACGCGGGCATTGCGCCAGTGCCGGTCGAGATTGAACTCGGCCAGGGTGGCGCGGCTGCCGGAGAGCTCGAAGAGCTTCTCGCTGGCTTGCAGGGAGATCTCGGTGGTCAGCACCTTGGCTTCGGCCACGGCGATCGAGGCGCGGGCGGCAGCGGCGGCGTCGACCGGTGCGGCGTTGACTTCGTCGAGTACCCGCGCAGCCTTGCCCAGCAGTGCCTGGGCAGCATGCAGTTCAAGCTGCAGGCGGCCGACGTCGGCGATCACGTAGAGATCGTCACTGGCGCGATCGACCTTGGCGTCGATCCACGGCCGGGCTTTTTCGCGGACAAAAGCGATGGTGTCGGCAATCGCCGCTTCGGCGATGCCTGCATCAATGGCAGCCTGGATCAGCTGCGAAGCGGCGCCCTGGATGTTCGCTACTTCGCCCTGCTTCCAGGTATCGATCACCAGTTCGGCGTCGACCTGCACCTTGTCCAGCAACACGGTGCCGCTGGCGGTGGTACGTTGGCCGAAACCGGACCAGTCGTCGACGATGCGCAAGCCCGGGGTGCCACGGCGGACGAAGGCCATGACCTGGCGGCCGTCGTCGTTCAGCGCCTTGACCGCCACCCAGTGGGCAAACAGGGCGCCGGTGGAATAGAACTTCTGGCCACTGAGCACATAATGATCGCCCTCGCGGGTGATCCGCGCCTTGAGGTCCAGGGTGTGCTTGGTGCCGCGTTCCGGCCCGGCATTGCCGATGCGCCAGCCGTCGAGCACTGATTTGAACAGCAGCTCTTGCTGCCGCTCAGTGGCGGTGCCTTTGAGCAGTTGCAGGATACCGAACTGGTTTTGCGGGATCTGCCCCAGCGCCGGGTCGGCGGCGCTGATGATGCGAAACACCTCGGCAATGGTGACAAACGACACCTGCGCGCCGCCAAACGCCCGCGGGATACTGATGCTACCCAGGCCGCTGCGGGTGAATTGTTCGATTTCTGCCCAGGGCAGCTTGCGTTGCTGGTCGCGCCTGGCCGCCTGGCCGCGAGCTGCCTCGGCCAGCTCATGGGCCGCCTGCAGGGCTTGCTCGTCATTGCTCAGCACCTTGGCCGGCAACAACAGCGGGGCGCTGTCCAGGTCGCTGTGGATTGTGGTTTCTGCCAGATTGGACATCAGTACCGCTCCTTGGCTGCACTCAATGCCCTGGCGTTACGCACTGGGGTGATTGTGTTCCTGACCATACCTACCTCACGAATTGAAAACGTCGACGCGGGGGTGCGGCGACAAAATTGCGCTGGTCCGGTGGTCCGGTTCATATACCCTAATAGCGTATAAAAATTAAATAAACTAACTTTTAGGAATAAATATAGAAGTACTTGGCGGTCGCTGGAGGAACGCCTGCCGGGGCAGGGCAGGCGCTATCAGAAAGGCGGGACAGGGGAGGGAAAAACTCAGTAACCGGTGTTCTGCGTGCCGAGGAATTTGCCGAGGAACTGGCGGGTGCGTTCTTCTTTCGGCTGGGCAAACAGCGCCTTGGCTTCGCCCTGTTCGACGATCACGCCCTTGTCGAAGAAGATCACCCGGTTAGCTACATCGCGGGCAAAACTCATCTCGTGGGTGACGATGATCATGGTGCGCTTTTCTTCGGCCAGGCTGCGGATGGTCGCCAGCACTTCGCCGACCAGTTCGGGGTCGAGCGCCGAAGTCGGCTCGTCAAAGAGGATCACCTCCGGCTCCATGGCCAGTGCCCGGGCAATCGCTACCCGCTGCTGCTGACCACCGGACAGCTTGCGCGGGTAGGAGGCCTCCTTGCCGGCCAGGCCGACCTTGGCCAACAGCTTCATGCCCAGGGCCACGGCCTGCTCGCGAGGCGTCTTCTTGACCACCAGAGGGCCTTCGATGACGTTCTCCAGCGCAGTGCGATGGGGGAACAGGTTGAAGTTCTGGAAGACGAACCCGACCTCCTGGCGCAGCCGACGGATCAGCCCGCTTTGCTGGCTGAGCGGACGGTTGGCGTCAATCTCCACATTGCCGACCTTGATGCGCCCGCTGCTGGGGGTTTCCAGCAGGTTCAGGCAACGCAGGAAGGTGGTTTTGCCGGAACCGCTGGGGCCGATGATGGCGATCACCTCGCCGGCCTCGACCTTGAGGCTGATGTCATCGAGCACGGTCTGGCCGTTGAACTGCTTGCTCAGTCGTTGTACCTCGATCATGCCTCAGGACTCCTGGTCGTGCCGGTTGACTCGCGCTTCCAGGCGGTTCTGCAGGTGTGCGAGAACGCTGGCCAGCACCCAGTAGATCAGTGCAGCGGCAAGGTACATGGTGAAGATTTCGAAAGTGCGCGCAGTAATCAGCTGCGCCTGGCGGAACAGCTCCGGCACCTGGATGGTGGCGGCCAGGGCGGTGTCCTTGACCAGCGAGATAAAGCTGTTGCCCAGTGGCGGCAAGGCGGTGCGCGCCGCTTGCGGCAGGATCGCCCGGCGCATGGCCTGGCCACGGGTCATGCCGATGCTGGCGGCCGCCTCCCACTGGCCGCGGTCGATGGAGCTGATTGCGGCGCGAAGGATTTCACAGGCATAGGCGGCCATGTTCAGCGAGAAGCCGATCAGCGCCGCCGGCAGCGGATCGAGCTCGATGCCTAGCTGCGGCAGGCCGTAGTAGATCATGAACAGCTGCACCAGCAGCGGCGTGCCGCGAAAGAACGAGACGTAGACCCGCGCGGTCCAGCTCAGCAGCTTGAGCGACGACAGGCGCATCAACGCCAGGCTGAAGCCCAGCAGCAGGCCAAAGAACATCCCGCCGAGGCTGAGGACTACCGTGAAGTACGCGCCCCTGAGCAGGAAGGGCGCGGACTCTATTGCGAGTTGGAAAGCTTCTTCCATTATTGAGTGACGTCAGCGTTGAAGTACTTTTCCGAAAGCTTTTTCAGCGTGCCGTCGGCGCGCAGCTTGTCGATGGCCTTGTTCACGGCGGCCAGCAGTTCCGGCTCGCCTTTGCGCAGGGCAATACCGGCTTCCTGGCGGGAGAACGCGTCACCGGCGGCGGTGGTGTCCTTGGCTTTCTTGGCGTATTCCAGTGCGGCCAGACGGTCGATCAGGATGGCGTCGATACGGCCGACACGCAGGTCCTGGAACTTGGTCGGATCGTCTTCGTATGTGCGCACGTCAGCGGTCGGCACATTGGCTTTGACCCACTGTTCGTAGTTGGTGCCCAGGCCCACGCCGACTTTCTTGCCGCCCAGGTCGGCAGCGGACTTGATGTTCAGGTCGGCGGCCTTTTTCGTCAGCACAAGCGCCTGAATCCCGGAAACAGTGTAGGGCTCGGAGAAGTCGTACTTCTTCTTGCGTTCTTCGGAGATGGTCACCTGGTTGACCACCGCATCCAGGCGCTTGGACTCCAGGGCCGCGAGGATGCCGTCCCACTTGGTCGGTTGCAGCTTGACCTTGACCCCCAGCTCCTTGGCCAGGGCCTCGGAGAGTTCCACCTCAAAGCCGGCCAGCTTGCCGTCGGCATCGACGAAGCTGAACGGTGGATAGGTGCCTTCAAGGCCGATGTTGATCACGCCCTTGTCCTTGATCTGCTGCAGTTGCTCGCCAGCCACAGCCTGGCCGAGCAGGCTGGCCCCGAGCAGCAGGCCAAGGCCGGCGGCTACTGCCTGTTTACCGAAAGCGGAAATCTTCATGGTTAGCCCCAATGTTGTTGTGAGTGTGGCGCTGACTATAGGGTGACGCTTTTAGTCTGAAAAATAATATAAATTCATGCTCTTATATCATTTTCAAATAAGTTGATTAGCCGTTCCAGACCTCAGGGTAGGCGAATAATGCTGGTGCCCCACCGGTATGCAGAAAAATCAGCGGGCCGTCGTCGAAGCGCTGGCGGGCAATGCCGTCGAGCAGCCCGGCCATGGCCTTGCCGGTATACACCGGGTCGAGCAGCAATCCTTCCTGGCTGGCCAATAAGCGAATGGCGGCAAGGGTGCCAGCGTTCGGTTCGCCATAGCGTGGGGCGAAGTACTCGTCCCACAGTTCGATCTTGAAGGTTTCTGGCAAACGCACGCCCAACAGCTCGGCGGTGCGTTCGGCCAGGCCCTGGACTTTCGGCCGCTGGTCTTCATCGCTGCGCGATACGGTCACGCCGATCACCGGCAGTTTCGGCAGTTTGTGCGCCAGGGCGATGGCCAGGCCGCTGTGGGTGCCGGCGCTACCAGAAGCCAGTACTACCCCGGCGAACTGCTCGCCGCAATGTTCGATCTGCTGTGCCAGCTCAAGGCCTGCGCGTACATAACCCAAGGCACCCAGCGCGTTGGAGCCGCCAATCGGCACGATGTAGGGTTTGCGCCCGCTGGCGTGCAGGCGCACCGCCAGGGCTTGCAGTTGTTCATCGGCATTATCTAGGTTGTCGACCAGTTCGACCTTGGCGTCGAACAACTCCAGCAACAGTCGGTTGCCGTTCTGCCGGTAGTTGAGCGAATCGGTACCGATCGGGTTTTCCAGCAGAGCTACACACGTCAGGCCCAATTGAGCGGCCAGGGCTGCGGTCTGGCGCACATGGTTGGACTGGATCGCCCCGGCGGTGACCAGGGTGTCGGCACCTTTGCTCAGGGCGTCGGCGGCCAGGTATTCGAGCTTGCGCAGCTTGTTGCCGCCCATCGCCAGCGGCGTGCAATCGTCGCGTTTAACGTAGATGTCGCGGCCAGCCCAGGCCGAGAGGCGATGGAGTTTTTCCAGCGCGGTGGGGGCGCCAAGCAAGTCCAGACGATTGAAGCGGGCAAGCTGTCGGTCGATCATGGGGTCACGTCGGCTAGGTAAAATTTGACTATAAGCAGCCTGCGGCGTGCGGGCAACTACCTGGCTTATGCCGCCTTTATCGCGTTCTGGAATAAAGGGTTATTTTTTCCCCTGTAGGAATTTGCCGTAAAGTGATCGTCAATTGTGGCGGAACTTCAACCCACCGACCGCCGCTGCAGCAGGAGAGGTAACCGTGAGCGAGAACGCGCAATCAGGGCATTGGCAGCTGCAAACCATCGTTGGCCAGCTGCGTGCCGCCCGCGATCAGTGGCGCAGCAGCAATGGTCGCAGCAGCGGCGAGCAAGGCGGCCGTGAGCTGCCTTCGCGCGAAGCGGTGCGGCATATTCTCGAGCAGTTGTGTGGTGCCTTGTTCCCTATGCGCCTGGGTCCGGTCGACCTGCGTGAAGAGAGCGAAGACTTTTATGTCGGCCATACCCTCGACGCGGCCCTGACCGCATTGCTTGCCCAGGCCCGCCTTGAACTGCGTTATGTCGCTCGCCAAGGTAAAAACACATCGTCCGAGATCGATGCCAAGGCCTTGCGCCTGATCCAGGACTTTGCCGCGGCCTTGCCGGGTCTGCGCAGCATCCTCGATACCGATGTGCTGGCCGCTTTCCACGGTGACCCGGCGGCGCGCAGCGTCGATGAGGTGCTGCTGTGCTACCCGGGTATTCTCGCCGTCATCCACCACCGCCTGGCCCACCATCTGTACCGGGCCGGCCTGCCATTGCTGGCACGGATCAGTTCGGAGCTGGCCCACTCGGTCACCGGCATCGATATCCATCCCGGCGCGCAAATCGGCCCGAGCTTCTTCATCGACCACGGCACCGGCGTGGTGATCGGCGAAACGGCGATCATCGGCGAGCGGGTACGCATCTACCAGGCCGTTACCCTGGGCGCCAAACGCTTCCCGGCGGACGAAGACGGGCAGTTGCAGAAGGGCCATCCGCGTCACCCGATTGTCGAGGACGACGTGGTGATTTATGCCGGCGCGACTATTCTGGGACGAATCACCATCGGCAAGGGTTCGACCATCGGCGGCAACGTCTGGCTGACCCGCAGCGTGGCCCCGGGCAGCAACCTGACCCAGGCCAATCTGCAGCATGATGACGGTACCCAGAAGTAGATTCTAATGGCCATCGCGGGGCAAGCCCGCTCCCACTGTGGGAGCGGGCTTGCCCCGCGATGGGTCGCGCAATGGTCCCATCCATGTTTAACTTGAACGCTTGTTCAAGTTAAAACGGTGGTCCGCTGCCGGTGTTCAACAGGAGGAAACCCTTTGCTGAACCCGTTCAATCCAAGCTTCTCCCCCCTCGGCGAGGTGCACGACCAATGAGTGCACCCAGCCCCGACTCCAGCGGCAAGATCCGCATGAATCCGCCGGTTTTCTACTTCGCGGCGAGCTTTATCCTGATATTCGGCCTGGTGGTCATCAGCAATCCGCAAGCCGCTGGCGAGTGGCTGCTGGCGGCGCAGAACTGGGCGGCCAACACCGTTGGCTGGTACTACATGCTGGCGATGACGCTGTATCTGGTCTTCGTGGTGGTCACCGCCTTGTCTGGCTACGGCAAGATCAAGCTCGGTGCCGACCACGACGAGCCCGAGTTCAGCTACCTGTCCTGGGCCGGCATGCTGTTCGCAGCAGGCATCAGCATTACTCTGTTCTTCTTCTGTGTCTCCGAACCCCTGACCCACATGCTCCAGCCGCCGCAAGGCGAGGCCGGCACGGTCGAGGCTGGGCGCCAGGCGATGCAGCTGCTGTTCCTGCACTGGGGCCTGCATGGCTGGGGCGTGTTCGCCTTTGTCGGCATGGCCCTGGCGTATTTCGCCTACCGGCACAACCTGCCGCTGGCCTTGCGTTCGGCGCTGTATCCGCTGATCGGCAAGCGTATCAACGGCCCGATCGGTTACGCCGTGGACGGCTTCGGCATCATCGCCACGGTGTTCGGCCTGGGCGCCGACATGGGTTTTGGCGTGTTGCACCTCAACTCTGGCCTGGACTACCTGTTCGGCGTGCCGCATACCCAGTGGGTGCAGGTGATCCTCATCACCCTGATGATGGGCGCGGCGGTCGCCGTGGCGGTTGCCGGGGTCGAGAAGGGCGTGCGGGTGATGTCCGACATCAACATGTTCCTGGCCTGCGCGCTGCTGCTGTTCGTGCTGTTCGCCGGGCCCACCCAGCACCTGTTCAATACCCTGATCCAGAACCTCGGTGACTATCTCGGCGCCTTGCCGCGCAAGAGTTTCGATGTCTACGCCTACAACCAGGCCAATGAGTGGCTGGGCGGCTGGACCGTGTTCTACTGGGCCTGGTGGATTGCCTGGGCGCCGTTTGTCGGCCTGTTCATTGCGCGGATTTCCCGCGGCCGGACAATCCGCGAGTTCGTCTTTGGCGTGCTGCTGATTCCCCTGGGCTTCACCCTGGCGTGGATGTCGATCTTTGGTAACAGCGCGCTGTTCCAGGTGCTCGAACACGGCATGACCGCGCTGGGCCAATCGGCCCTCGACAACCCGTCGATGACCCTCTATTTGTTGCTGGAAACCTACCCGTGGAGCAAGGCAGTGATTGCCGTCACGGTGTTCATCAGCTTCGTGTTCTTCGTGACCTCCGCCGACTCCGGCACCGTGGTGCTCTCGACCCTCTCTGCACGTGGCGGCAACGCCGACGAAGACGGTCCGAACTGGCTGCGGGTGTTCTGGGGCGCGATGACCGCGCTGGTGACCAGCGGGTTGTTGTTCGCCGGCAGCATCGATTCGCTGAAGTCGGCGGTGGTGCTCACCTCGCTGCCGTTCTCGGTGATCCTGCTGTTGATGATGTGGGGCCTGCACAAGGCGTTCTACCTGGAATCGCAACGGCAGATCGCCCAGCTGCATTCGCTGGCACCGTTCGCCAACTCACGGCGTGGCCGTGGTGGCTGGCGTCAGCGTTTGAGCCAGGCCGTGCACTTCCCGTCACGCGATGAGGTGTATCGCTTCATGGATGACGTGGTGCGCCCGGCGATTGCCGAGGTGACCCAAGTGTTTGGCGAGAAGGGTCTGCATGTCATCACCCAGGAAGACCCGAGCCACGACAACGTCAGTTTGAAGATCGGCCATGGCGAAGAGCAGCCGTTCATTTACCAGGTGCAGATGCGCGGTTACTTCACCCCGTCATTTGCCTTGGGGGGCCTGGGTACCCAGGAACTGAAGAACCGCCGCTACTACCGTGCCGAAGTGCACCTGAGCGAAGGCAGCCAGGATTACGACTTGGTTGGCTACAGCAAGGAGCAGATCATCAACGACATTCTCGATCAGTACGAGCGGCATATGCAGTTCTTGCACCTGGTGCGTTGATTTTTCTGGCCCCATCGCTGGCAAGCCAGCTCCCACAGGGTTTTGTGGGAGCTGGCTTGCCAGCGATGGTAGCGCCGCGATGGATCTTTAAAACGGCGCGTCCCCCAGAATCGTCGCCCGGTGCATCACCCGCCGCACCGGCCGGTAATCATCCACCGCGTAATGCTGGGTCACGCGGTTATCCCAGAACGCCACGTCGTTTTCCTGCCAGCGCCAGCGAATGGTGAACTCCGGACGGGTCGCGTGAGCGAACAGCAGCTTGAGAATTGCCTCGCTTTCAGCCTCGCTCAGTTCGTTGATGCGGGTGGTGAAACCGTCGTTGACGAACAGCGCCTTGCGCCCGCTCACCGGGTGAGTACGGATCACCGGGTGCGACAACGGCGGGTTGTTGCGCCGTGCCGCTTCCCAGCGCGCCAGGTCTTCAGGGGTGGTACCGAAGCGCTCCAGCGGAAACGACTTGGTGAAGTCATGGGTCGCGGTAAGGCCAGCAAGCAGCTGCTGCAGCGGTGCCGACAGCGCCTCGTAGGCAGCGATGCCACTGGCCCACAAGGTATCGCCGCCGTAGGCCGGCAGCTGCTTGGCACTGAGCACGGCACCCAGCGCCGGGGTCGGCAGGAAGGTCACGTCGGTGTGCCAGATGGCGTTGTCGCGCACGTCGGTGACGGCGGTATCGAGCACCAGCACCTGTGGGGTTTCCGGCACATTCGGGTAGATCGGATGGATATGCAGGTCGCCAAAGCGCGCGGCAAATTCGGCCTGCTGCTGCGGGTTGATCGGCTGGTCGCGAAAGAACAGCACCTGATGCTTGAGCAGTGCCTGTTCGATGGCGTCGCGTTGTTCTTGGCTGATTTCGCGGCTGAGGTCGATGCCGCTGATCTGGGCGCCGAGGGCAGGGCTCAGC
The DNA here is from genome assembly GCF_900497695.1 of Pseudomonas wadenswilerensis. Lineage (GTDB taxonomy): Bacteria > Pseudomonadota > Gammaproteobacteria > Pseudomonadales > Pseudomonadaceae > Aquipseudomonas > Aquipseudomonas wadenswilerensis. Next base: position 390,088 of record NZ_UIDD01000001.1, read on the forward strand.
GGGGTAATGGTCAGGCTCATGGTTGTTCTCTATCCGTTGTCAATGGCTCTGGCCGTGCCAGGGCACCAGCTTGCGCTGCAGGGCGCGCAGGCCCATCTCCAGGGCGAAGGCAATCAGCGCGATCACCAGGATGCCCAGCACCACCACATCGGTTACCAGGAACTGCGCCGCCGACTGGACCATGAAACCCAGGCCGCTGGTGGCGGCGATCAGCTCGGCCGCCACCAGGGTCGACCAGCCGACACCCAGGCCGATGCGTACGCCGGTGAGAATGTCGGGCAGGGCGCTGGGCAGGATCACATGGCGAATCAGTTGCCAGCGCGTGGCCCCCAACGACTGCGCCGCGCGCAGCTTGGTGGGGTCGACGGTACGCACGCCAGTGGCGGTGGCAATGGCGATCGGGGCGAAGATCGCAAGATAAATCAGCAGCACTTTCGACAGCTCGCCGATGCCGCACCAGATCACGATCAGCGGCAGGTAGGCCAGGGGCGGAATCGGCCGGTAGAACTCGATCAGCGGGTCGAGAATGCCGCGGGCGATACGGTTATGGCCGATGGCAATACCGATCGGAATCGCCGTGACGATCGCCGCAGCGAGGGCCAGGCCAATACGTTGCAGGCTGGCGCCCAGATGCTGCCACAGGGTGGATTCCATGTAGCCCTGGGTCAGTAGCAACCAGGCCTTGCTCAGCACCGCTTCGGGTGAGGGCAAAAACAACGGCTCGATCCATTCGGCGGCGGTAACCGCCCACCACACCAGCAACAGCGTGGCCAGGGTCAGGGCGCTGATCCAGCGGGTGCTCAGACTGCGCCGGGGTTTGCTCGGCGTGGTTTGGCTGGCGGCGCGTTTGGCCGCTACCGGGACATCCAGGCTGCTCATGCAGACTCCTGCCGCGTCGCGGCACTGCGTTGGGAGAACACCCGGGCCAGCACGTGCTCGCGGGTTTCGATAAAGCGCGGGTCGGACTTGATCGAGCGGGCCGGCTCGCCGGCGCTGTAGCGCTGGCCGAAATCCAGTTGCAGGCGTTCGACGATCTGCCCGGGATTCGGCGCCAGCAACACCAGTTCGGTGGCGAGGAACACCGCCTCTTCAATGTCGTGGGTAATCAGGAACACCGGTTTGGCGGTGCGCTGCCAGACTTGCAGCAGCAACTCCTGCATCTGTTCACGGGTAAAGGCATCCAGTGCGCCAAACGGCTCGTCCATCAGCAGCACACGCGGGTCGGCAGCCAGCGCCCGGGCCAGGCCCACGCGCTGCTTCTGGCCACCGGACAGCTGCCAGATTCGCCGGCTGGCAAAGTCCGCCAGGTCGACCAGGGCGAGCATCTCGCGGGCCTTGCTTTCCCGCTTGGCGCGCGGTACCCCGGCCAGTTCCAGGCCGAAGGCAACGTTGGCCAGCACATCCTGCCAGGGCAGCAGCGCATCATCCTGGAACACCACGCCGCGCTCGGCGCCGGGGCCTTGCACCGGGACGCCGTCGAGGGTGATACGGCCGCTGCTGGGCGCCACGAAACCGGCAATCAGATTGAGCAGCGAGGTCTTGCCGCTGCCCGAAGGGCCGAGGGCCACCAGCAATTGCTGCGGGCCCAGGCTCAGGTTGATGTCGGCCAGCACCGGCTCGGCCGCGCCGGGGTACTGTGCGCTGATGCGCTCCAGTTGTAACAGGGCCATGGTCTGCTCCGAGTCTCAGTTGGCAATGAATTTGGCGCTGACGTAAGGCGCATAGTCCGGCAGCACCGCTTCGACCTTGCCTTGCTCCTTGAGGAAGGTAGCGGTGTCGGTGATTGCCTGGGTGGTCGGTGCGCCCAGCGCTGCAACCTGGTCGGCGGCCAGCGGGAACACGTTGCCTTGCAGCAGGCCAGGGATATCAGCCGCCTTGGCGCCGGAGAGCTTCACCAGCTTGTCGACGTTGCTCTTGTTCGCCAGCCACGCTTGCGGGTCTTTGCGGTAGTCGGCGTAGGCATCCAGGGTGACTTTGGCGAAGGCCTTGACGATCTCCGGGTGCTTGGCCGCGAAGTCCTTGCGCACGATCCAGGCGTCGAAGGTCGGTGCGCCTTTGTCGGCCAGCTCACCGGAGGTGATCAGTACCTTGCCGTTTTCCTTGGCCACGCCCAGGGCCGGGTCCCAGACGTAGGTGGCGTCGATGTCACCGCGCTTCCAGGCGGCGATGATTGCCGGTGGTGCGAGGTTGAGGATCTGTACCTTGGCCGGGTCGATGTTCCATTGCTTGAGCGCAGCCAGCAGGCTGTAGTGACCGGTGGAGACGAACGGTACGGCGATCTTTTTGCCAATCAGGTCCTGCGGCGAGTTGATGCCGGCGCCATCGCGGGCGACCAGGGCTTCGGCAGCGCCAATCTGGGTGGCGATCAGGAAGGTTTCCACCGGCAGCTTGCGGGTCGCGGCCGCGGCCAGCGGGCTGGAACCGAGGTAGCCGATCTGCACATCGCCGGAGGCCACGGCGGTGATCACGTCGGCACCGCTGTCGAACTTGCGCCAGTCGATGTCGGCTTTGCTGGTTTTCTCGTAGGTACCGTCGACCTGGGCGACTTTCGCCGGGTCCACGGTGGTCTGGTAGGCCACCGTCAGGTCGGCCGCCTGGGCAAACCAGCTGGTGCCGGCCAGGGTCAGGGCGGCGAACAGGCGCAGGGGAGCATGCAGGGTCATGGTGAACTCCTTGTCAGGCGGGCGGTTGTGTTGGTGTGGAATAAGACTAGATGATCTAAGAAAGTTAAAATAAATAACTTTTTTGCATTAGCTTAGGAGCCAATTGATTTATGGCTCTGCAAATGAGGTGGTTTCATCGTGGGGCAAGCCCACTCCTGCAGGTCCTTGTGGGAGCGGGCTTGCCCCGCGATACGATCTCACTGAATAAACTTGGCGCTCACGTACGGCGCGTAGTCCGCCAGTACCGCTTCGACCTTGCCCTGTTCCTTGAGGAACCGCGCGGTCTCGCCAATCGCCTTGGGCGTCTGGCTCTGCAGCAACTGCGGCTGCGCCTGGGCATCGGGGAACGCCGCCCCGGCCAGCAACTGCGGAACATCTGCCGGATTGGCGCCGGTCAATTTGGCGATCTTCTGCACCGGTACCGAGTCGCTCGTCCACTGCGCCTTGTTGGCAGCGTAGTCGGCAAATGCATCAAGGGTGACCTTGGCGAACTTGCTCACCACCTCAGGATGCTTCTCGGCAAAATCCTTGCGCGCTACCCACACTTCGAACGTCGGTGCACCCCAGCCGCCAACCTCGGCGGCGTCGGTGAGCGTTTTGCCGGTCTTGCGGATTTCGCCCAATGCCGGCGACCAGACAAAGGCACCGTCGATGTCGCCACGTTTCCACGCTGCGGCGATTTCCGCTGGTTGCAGATTGACCACCTTGACCTGACGGGTGTCGAGGTTCCAGTGCTTGAGCGCACCAAGCAGGCTGTAGTGCGAGGTGGACACGAACGGCGTGGCGATGGTCTTGCCGACCAGGTCCTGCGGGCTGTTGATGCCGCTGCCGTTGCGCACCACCAGTGCTTCGGCGGCGTTGATCTGCGCCGAGACGATAAACGCCACGATCGGCAGCTTGCGCGAAGCGGCAGCGGCTAACGGGCTGGAGCCCAGATTGCCAATCTGTACATCGCCAGAGGCAAGCGCGGTGACCACTTCCGGGCCGCTGTTGAAACGGCGCCAGGCGATCTTTTCACCGATGGCCTGTTCATAGGCGCCGTCGGCCTGGGGCACTTTGCTCGGGTCGATGCCGGTTTGGTAGCCCACCGTCAGTTCATCGGCCTGGGCGACAAAAGTGATGCTGGTCAAGGCCAGGGCATAAAGGAAACGCAATGATGGTCTGGCCATGAGGGGCTGCCTTGTCGAAAGGGGAAGGTTCGTCAAAGCTAAGCGATCTAAAAAACCGCTTCAAAATACCCTTTAGGAATTAGCTTATGTGCCGATAACGGCAGCGGAGAAAAATTCGGATCATATTCCGTAATAATCTGAAAAATTACGAAATAAGTCTTTTTGGATTTATAGGATTGTCATTATCCTTCACCCCCACCGCTGGCGCATTAGACCAAAGTAGTGAAATGAATAGTTACGATTGACTAGACGGTCACCCTTTGGTGCTAATCGCCAATCGACGTCGAGCGGGACACAAAGATCCTGCCGTAAGCGACACACAAGAATTAGAACGTAGAGGAGCAAAACATGTACAAGTCCACCTTGGCACTTGCCGTGGCCGTTGGGGTTCTGGCCCAGCAGGCGGGTGCTGCCGGTTTCGTTGAAGACAGCAAGGCAAGCATCACTGCCCGCAACTTCTACATCAACACCGACAACCGTAGCGGCACCGCTGACCCATCCAAGACTGAAGAGTGGGGCCAAGGCTTCATTTTCAACTTCACCTCCGGTTACACCGAAGGTACCGTCGGCTTTGGTGTCGATGCCATCGGCCTGCTGGGCATCAAGCTCGACTCCGGTCGTGGCACTGCCTACAACAAAACCAACGGCAGCACTGGCGGTACTGTATTCCCGAGTGAAAGCAACGGCCGTGCTGTCGACGATTTCGGCAGCCTGGGCCTGACCGGCAAGGTCAAGTTCTCCAAGACTGAAGCACGCCTCGGTACGCTGATGCCGAAGCTGCCGGTCGTGACCTACAACGACGGTCGACTGCTGCCGCAAACCTTTGAAGGTGGTCAGGTCACTTCGAACGAAATCGAGAACCTGACCTTGATCGGCGGTAAGCTGGAGCACGCCAAAGGTCGTAACTCCACCAATAACGACTCGCTGTCGATTGCAGGTGCCAACAGCCGTACTGGTCAGCGCAGCAACGCCTTCTACTACGCCGGTGGCGACTACAAGGTCACCAAGGACCTGCTTGCCCAGTACTACTACGGCAACCTGGACGACTTCTACAAACAGCACTTCCTCGGCCTGACCCATAACTGGGCGCTGCCGGTCGGTAGCCTGAAGTCCGACCTGCGTTACTTCTACAGCGATTCCGATGGCAAGAACGCCAGCACCGAAGGCCGCCTGGCTGGGTACAAGGCGTCTGGTTATCAGAACAACAACGGCGAAGTGGACAACCGCACCTGGAGTGCGATGTTCACCTACAGCCTGCAAGGTCATGCGCTGAGCGCTGGTTACCAGCGTGTCAACGGCACCAGTGACTTCCCGTTCCTGAACCAGGGTGATGGTGCTTCGGCCTATCTGATCACCGACCGTCAGATCGGCAAGTTCCAGCGTGCCGGCGAGCGCACCTGGCTTGCGCAGTATGCCTATGACTTCGCTGCGGTTGGCCTGCCGGGCCTGACCACCTCCGTGGTCTACCTCAAAGGTACCAATATCAATGCTCCGGGCAGCGACCGTTCCGAATGGGAGCGCGACTTCTCCCTCGGCTATGTTGTACCTGAAGGTACCTTCAAAGGCCTGGGCCTGGCCTGGAAGAACGCTTCGCTGCGTTCCGACGCAGTCAACCAGCGTGACCAGGACGAAAACCGTCTGATCCTCAGCTACACCCTGTCGATCCTGTAAGTCGGCAATCAGAGCCCGTCCCGCATTTGTGCCGGGCGGGCTTTCTTTTGCCTGTTTTTTGATATCCCTTTTTGATCTAAATAAATCGATATTTATTCTTTTTAATTTTACGAGTAAGCAGGCACAGTGAAGCCATAACGAACCCAGCCAAGGAGCCGCACCATGAGCCTCAGACTCGGCGATATCGCCCCCGACTTCGAACAGGATTCCAGCGCCGGCAAGATCCGCTTCCACGAATGGCTGGGCGACAGCTGGGGCGTGCTGTTCTCTCACCCGGCCGACTTCACCCCGGTGTGCACCACCGAGCTGGGTTTCACCGCCAAGCTCAAAGAGCAGTTCGCCGAGCGCGGGGTCAAGGCCATCGCCCTGTCGGTGGACCCGGTGGATTCGCACCACCGCTGGATCGAAGACATCAACGAAACCCAGAACACTGTCGTCAACTTCCCGATCCTGGCCGATGCCGATCGCAAAGTCTCCGACCTCTACGACCTGATTCATCCCAATGCCAGCGATACCCTGACGGTGCGTTCCTTGTTCGTTATCGATCCGAACAAGAAGATCCGCCTGACCATCACTTATCCGGCCAGCACCGGGCGCAACTTCCACGAGATCTTGCGGGTGATCGATTCGCTGCAGCTGACCGACAACCACAAGGTCGCCACCCCGGCCAACTGGCAGGATGGTGACGAAGTTGTGATCGTGCCATCGCTCAAGGACGAAGACGAAATCAAGCGCCGCTTTCCCAAGGGTTACCGGGCGGTCAAGCCGTACCTGCGCCTGACCCCGCAACCCAATCGTTGATCTTTAGCCATAGCAGGGAACTCGGGCCGTTTTACGGCCCTTTTTTTATTCCCCCCAATACCTGTAGGAGCGGTCTTGCCCCGCGATGCTCTCATAGCTCTTAAAGGAATAAACAAATGAAAAAATATGATTTATCGATATATGTATCAAGCTGTTAAGGTCACTTCACTCCAGCGAGAACTCCAACTCGCGGCCCTCTAGAACACGATCAAGGATGCGTTCCAATGCTGGTTGTTTCTCTCGGTGGTAGTCCCAGTCTGCGTTCCCGCTCCGGTGTCCTGCTTGAGCGCAGCCGCCAGTGGCTGCAAGGCCAGGGCGTGGAAGTGGTGACTTTCCAGGTGCGGGATTTTCCGGCCGAAGACCTGCTCCATGCACGTTTCGACAGCCCCAAGGTGCAGCACTTCCTGCAATTGGTAGAACAGGCCGATGGCCTGGTGGTTGCTACCCCGGTGTACAAGGCCTCGTTCGCCGGTGCGCTGAAAACCCTGCTCGACCTGCTGCCCGAACGCGCCCTGAGCCACAAGGTGGTGCTGCCGATCGCTACCGGCGGCAGCATCGCCCATATGCTCGCCGTGGACTACGCGCTCAAGCCGGTGCTGTCGGCACTCAAGGCCCAGGAAACCCTGCAAGGGATCTTCGCCGACGACAGCCAGATCGCCTACGGCGAAGGCAGTGCCGCCGCGCAACTGGCGCCGGCCCTGGAGCAGCGTCTGCTCGAATCCCTGGAACTGTTTCACAGCGCCCTGGCGCGTCGACCCAAACCGGTTGCGCCGGGCGTGTTGAATGAACGTCTGCTCAGTGCTCGCTGGAGCATCTGAGGCGTATCACCCGCTACCTGTAGTTCCCACCTTACTCGCCCGCCAACGGGCAAGCAGGTGCAGCCTGAACCCCAACAGCAAAGGAGAGCGCTATGCGCACTGTCATTTTGCGTCGTGGTCTGGTCGCTCTGTTTGCTGCGGCTGTGTCCTTCGGCGCCATTACTCAAGCCCAGGCCGAAAGCCTGCGTATCGGTTACCAGAAGTACGGCACCCTGGTGCTGCTCAAGGCCAAGGGCACGCTGGAGAAGCGCCTTGCCGCTCAGGGCGTGCAGGTGCAATGGACTGAATTCCCCGGTGGCCCGCAACTGCTCGAAGGCCTGAACGTCGGCTCGATCGACTTCGGGGTGACCGGCGAGACGCCGCCGGTGTTCGCCCAGGCCGCTGGCGCCGACCTGCTGTATGTCGCCTACGAACCGCCAGCGCCGCACAGCGAAGCCATCCTGGTGCCCAAGGGCTCGCCAATCCAGTCGGTCAAGGAGCTCAAGGGCAAGAAGGTCGCGCTGAACAAAGGCTCCAACGTTCACTACCTGCTGGTCCGCGCCCTGGAAGACGCCGGCCTCAAGTACAGCGACATCCAGCCGGTATTCCTGCCGCCCGCCGATGCCCGCGCCGCCTTCGAGCGTGGCAGCGTCGATGCCTGGGTGATCTGGGACCCGTACCAGGCCGCTGCCGAGCAGCAGTTGCAGGCACGCACCCTGCGTGACGGCGAGGGCATCGTCGACAACCATCAGTTCTACCTGGCGACCAAGCCCTACGCGCAGAAGCACCCTGAAGTGATCAGCGCCTTGGTCGATGAAGTGCGCGCAGTGGGCGAGTGGTCCAAGGCCAACCCGCAGGAAGTCACCGACCAGGTCGCGCCGCTGCTCGGCTTGCCCGCCGACATCACCCAGACCTCGGTCAAGCGCCAGGGCTACGGCGCCGCCTTCCTCACCCCGGAAGTGATCGCTGCCCAGCAGAAGATCGCCGACACCTTCAAGACGCTCAAGCTGATTCCCAAGCCGTTGAGCATCAAGGACGTGATCTGGACACCGCCGGCCAAGGTCGCCAGCGCCCCTTGACGATTTGCCCGCGCCGGGGCGCCGCCCCGGTCTGCGCCACCCCTAGGAGACAACTCCAATGAGCCTCAACGTATTCTGGTTTCTTCCAACCCATGGCGACGGCCATTACCTTGGCACCGCCGAAGGCGCGCGCGCCGTCGATCACGGCTACCTGCAGCAGATTGCCCAGGCGGCTGACCGCCTCGGCTTTGGCGGTGTGCTGATCCCCACCGGGCGTTCCTGCGAGGACTCCTGGCTGGTCGCCGCTTCGCTGATTCCGGTGACCCAGCGCCTGAAGTTCCTGGTAGCCCTGCGTCCGGGGATCATCTCGCCGACCGTGGCAGCGCGTCAGGCGGCGACCCTGGATCGTCTTTCCGGTGGTCGTGCCTTGTTCAACCTGGTCACCGGTGGCGATCCGGAGGAGCTGTCCGGTGACGGCCTGTTCCTCAGCCACGAAGAGCGCTACCAGGCCTCGGTGGAGTTCACCCGCATCTGGCGCCGGGTGCTGGAAGGCGAAACCGTCGACTACGACGGCCAGCACATCCAGGTCAAAGGCGCCAAGCTGCTCTATCCGCCGATCCAGCAGCCGCGTCCGCCGCTGTACTTTGGTGGCTCTTCGGAAGCGGCCCAGGACCTGGCGGCCGAACAGGTCGAGCTGTACCTGACCTGGGGCGAGCCACCCGCCGCGGTTGCCGAGAAGATCGAGCAGGTGCGTGCCAAGGCCGCCAAGCAAGGCCGTAGCGTACGTTTCGGCATCCGCCTGCACGTGATCGTGCGTGAGACCAACGCCGAAGCCTGGCAGGCCGCCGAGCGCCTGATCTCGCACCTGGACGACGACACCATTGCCCGCGCCCAGGCCTCGCTGGCGCGCTTCGATTCGGTCGGCCAGCAACGCATGGCCGCGCTGCACGGCGGCAACCGCGACAACCTGGAAGTCAGCCCCAACCTCTGGGCCGGTGTCGGCCTGGTGCGCGGCGGTGCCGGTACGGCCCTGGTCGGCGATGGCCCGACCGTGGCCGAACGGGTCAAGGAATACGCGGCGCTGGGTATCGACACCTTTATCTTCTCCGGTTATCCACACCTGGAAGAGTCGTACCGGGTGGCCGAGCTGCTATTCCCGCACCTGGACGTGGAGCGCCCGCAACTGCCGCAAAGCGGTGGCTACGTGAGCCCGTTCGGCGAGATGGTCGCCAACGACATCCTGCCCAAATCCTCGGCGCAGCGCTGAGGGCCGGGCCATGAGTCGTTCATCCACTCCCTGGCAGCAACGCCTGGCGCCCTGGGCGCTGCCGTTACTGTTGTTGGCGGTCTGGCAACTGGCAGTCAGCGTCGGCTGGCTGTCGACGCGGATTTTGCCGGCACCAAGTGCAGTATTGAGCGCCGGCGTCGAGCTGGTGCGCAGCGGCGAGATCTGGACCCACCTGGCAATCAGTGGCTGGCGGGCAGCCGTCGGCTTTCTGATTGGTGGCGCCATCGGCCTGGCGCTGGGCTTTATCACCGGCCTGTCGAAATGGGGCGAACGCCTGCTCGACAGTTCGGTGCAGATGATCCGTAACGTGCCGCACCTGGCGCTGATTCCGCTGGTGATCCTGTGGTTCGGCATCGATGAGTCGGCGAAGATTTTCCTGGTGGCCCTGGGCACCCTGTTCCCGATTTACCTGAATACCTACCACGGCATTCGCAACGTCGATCCGGCCCTGGTGGAAATGGCCCGCAGCTATGGCTTGTCCGGCTTCGAGCTGTTCCGCCAGGTGATCCTGCCGGGCGCCTTGCCGTCGATCCTGGTTGGCGTGCGCTTTGCCCTGGGCTTCATGTGGCTGACCTTGATCGTTGCCGAAACCATCTCGGCCAATGCCGGTATCGGCTATCTGGCCATGAATGCCCGCGAGTTCCTGCAGACCGATGTGGTGGTACTGGCCATCGTCCTCTATGCCGTGCTCGGCAAGCTTGCCGATCTGGCCGCACGCGGTCTTGAGCGGGTCTGGCTGCGCTGGCATCCGGCCTATCAACCGAGCAGGGGAGAGGGCGCATGACCATCCTCAAGGAAACGCCACCACGACTGCTGCGCGGGATTCCGCTGGCGGCGCAGAACCTGCAGAAGACCTTCGGCCAGCGCCAGGTGCTGCGTGACATCGACCTGCATATTCCGGCCGGGCAGTTCGTCGCCATTGTCGGGCGCAGCGGCTGCGGCAAGAGCACCTTGCTGCGCTTGCTCGCCGGGCTCGACCAGCCCAGTGGCGGCGAGCTGTTGGCCGGTTCCGCGCCGCTGCGCGAAGCCCAGGAAGACACCCGCCTGATGTTCCAGGAAGCGCGCTTGCTGCCGTGGAAGAAGGTCATCGACAACGTTGGCCTGGGCCTGTCGGGCAACTGGCGGCCGCGAGCCCTTGAAGCGCTGGAGGCGGTCGGCCTGGCCGAGCGCGCCCATGAATGGCCGGCGGCGTTGTCGGGCGGCCAGAAGCAGCGTGTGGCCCTGGCCCGCGCCCTGATCCACCAGCCACGCCTGTTGCTGCTCGACGAGCCATTGGGCGCGCTGGATGCGCTGACTCGTATCGAAATGCAGCAGTTGATCGAACGGCTGTGGCGCCAGCACGGCTTCACCGTGTTGCTGGTTACCCACGACGTCAGTGAAGCGGTGGCGGTTGCCGACCGGGTGATCCTCATCGAAGACGGCGAAGTGGGCCTGGACCTGACGGTCGACCTGCCTCGCCCGCGGGTGCGCGGGTCACACCGCCTGGCCGCACTGGAAACCGAAGTACTCAACCGGGTTCTGTCTATTCCGGGCACACCGCCCGAGCCGGAACCTGTCGCACCTTTGCCGACGCAATTGCGTTGGGCTCTCTGACCTGTAAGGAACCAAGCAGATGACTATCAAAGCGATCAACGTACGCAACCAGTTCAAAGGCACCGTCAAGGAAATCCTCGAAGGCCCGGTGTTGTCGGAAATCGATGTGCAAACGGCCTCGGGTATCGTCACTTCGGTGATCACCACCCGCTCGGTGCGCGAGCTGGAGCTGACCATTGGCAGTGAGGTGATTGCCTTTGTGAAGTCGACTGAAGTGTCGATTGCCAAGCTCTGACTACCAGGGCAAGGCTTTGCCTTGCATCGCTGGCAAGCCAGCTCCCACAAGGTTCGGTGTATACAGTCCCTGTGGGAGCTGGCTTGCCAGCGATGAGGCCATCAGCGTTTAGGCAGAAACGGCGGCAAATACAGCCCCAGATACGCATCAAACACCCGCATCCCTTCCTCGGCCATGCGCGGCGTGATCTGCCCGTGCAACTGCACCGAGCGGGCATACACCCGATCGCCCAGCTCCATGGCCAGCGCAAACACATCCACGTCCTGCGGCAACACCGGCAACTGGAAATGCTCGGCGAACAAGGTATGCATCAGGTCGCCCAGCTCGATGTCGTGCTGGCGGTCAGCCTGGGTCACTTCGCTCAGACCATGCTGGGCCAGGATCAGCTGGCGCGCCGCGGCATCTTCGTTGTAGATCACCAGCATGCGTTGCTCGACCAGGCGCGACAGGTCGTGCCAGGTGTTCAACGCCGCTGCATCAATGGGCGCTTCAAGGCAGGCGCGAAAGGCGCTGTGCACGTCGGCGGTGAGCGCTTCAAGCAGGGCCGGGACACTGGCGAAGAAGTGATACACCGACGACGGCGGAATCTGCGCGCGCTCGGCCACGCTGTAGATCGACAGGCTGGCCACCCCTTCGCTGGCCAGCAGCGTGCGCGCCGCCTCGAGGATCGAATCGATCCTCGCCTGGCTGCGGGCCCGGGGTTTGCGCGGGGTAGCAGTGCGGGTCATGTCAGTTGCTGATCGCCAGGATGCTCGCCTGGTAAGCGCTGACGAACAGGTCGAAGTCGGCCTTGTCCTCTTCGCGCTCGAGCTTTGCCTGGGCTTCCAGGGACTCGTGCGCTGCCGTTTCGAAGCGTTGCTGCTGCTCGATCGGCAGGGCCTGGGCGCGGAAGAACTCTGCATGGGCCTGGCTTTGCCGCAAGGCGAAGCGGCTGAAGCTTTCCTTGTGTTCGGTCATGCTCGCCAGCACCTGCGCCGATGGCGTCAGGGAAGGGTCGCTGACCTTGGCTTTCTGCGCGTGCAGGGCCTTGGCGTGTTCGTCGCTGCCGTGGCTGCGGTCGAGCAGTTCGGCCAGGGGCGCAATGCGTTCGAGCAGTTCAGCGGCCCACTGCTTGAGCTCGACCGGCTGACCGTCACGCTGCAACTCCAGGCCCGGACGGCGACCTTCCTTGACCACGCTAAGGAAGTTGCTGGTGCAGTTGCCGCATTCCAGGTTGCCCAGCAGCGGGCTTTCTTCCAGGGCGCAGAACAGCAGGAAGGCGTCGAGGAAACGCGCTTCGGGCAAGTCGATACCGGTTGGCAGGAACGGGTTGATGTCCAGGCAGCGCACTTCGACGTACTGGATACCACGAGCCATCAGCGCCTGGATCGGCCGCTCGCCGCTGTAGGTGACGCGCTTGGGGCGGATATTGGAGTAGTACTCGTTTTCGATCTGCAGGATGTTGGTGTTCAACTGAACCCACTCGCCATCCTTGTGCGTACCGATCTCGACATAGGGCGCGTAAGGCGTGGCTACCGCTTTGCGCAGGCTGTCGGTGTAGCTGGCGAGATTGTTGTAGCAGGGCGTCAGGCCGGACTGGGCGTTGCTCTGGTAACCCAGGTCGCTCATGCGCAGGCTGGTGGCGTAGGGCAGGTACAGGGTGTCGGCGTCGAACTGTTCGAGCTGGTGCGGGCGGCCACGCAAAAAGCCCGCATCCAGGGCCGGCGAGGCGCCGAACAGGTACATCAGCAGCCAGCTGTAGCGGCGGAAGTTGCGGATCAGGGCGATGTAGGCCGACGACTGATAGTCGCGATTATCTTCCGTGCCGTGTTCGGCAGCGCGCAGCAGCGGCCAGAGTTTTTCTGGCAGCGAGAAATTGTAGTGAATCCCGGCGATGCACTGCATGGTGCGGCCGTAACGCAGGGCCAGGCCCTTGCGGTAGACGTACTTGAGCTGACCGATGTTGGAGGTGCCATACCAGGCGATCGGAATGTCTTCCTCGGCCGGCAGCGGGCAAGGCATCGACGGGCTCCAGAGGAACTCGTTGCCAAGCTTGGTGTAGGCGAAGCGGTGGATGTTTTCCAGGCTTTCGAGGGTCTGCGCCGGGTCGGCCAGGGCTGGGGTGATGAACTCCAGCAGCGACTCCGAATAGTCCGTGGTGATCTGCTCGTGGGTCAGCGCCGCGCCGAGGGCTTCGGGGTGCGGAGTCTGGGCCAGACGACCTTCCTCGGTCACACGCAGGCATTCACGCTCGATGCCGTGCAGGCACTGCTTGAGCAGGGAGAGGTTGTCGCCTTGGCCGAGCAGGCTCAGGCGGCGGTTGAGAAGTTCGCTCAAGATGGATTCCTTCACGCGTCAGTCGCCCCAATATGGGGGTGGAGATGACGGTCTACAAGGGTGGACAGAGGAACTGGCGTTGTCGCCTGGTTGTGGCCGGCTTTCGGCAGCGCCTGCGCTCTGCCGAAAGTACCGCAGTTTGGCCATTTGCGGCTAGAGGACGACGAATGTCCCCTGCGCTTTTGCCACCAGTTTGTCGCCCTGAAGTACATCGGCGTCGACCACCAGCGTGCGCCGCCCGGCATGCAGCACCCGGGCAACGCACAGCACTTCACCTTCACTGACCGCGCGCAGGTAGTTGATCTTGCATTCCAGGGTCACGCTCTGCTGGTCGAAACCATGGGAACTGGAACAGGCCAGGCCCATGGTGGTGTCGACCAGGCTGAAGATCGCCCCGCCATGCAGCTTGCCACCCCGGTTGCGCAGGTGCGGCTCCAGGGCCATGACCACCTCTGCAACACCGTTTTCCAGGCGTTGCAGACGGCAGCCGAGCAACTGGCTGAAGGCGCTGAAGACGACGTCGTCGGGAGCCGTCATCACTTCTTCTTCAGCTGCTTGGCGTTGGCGAACAGCGAGGCCATGGCGTTGTTGGCCGGTGCCGGGGTTTCCTTGGCACGGGCTGGAGCGCTTTGCTGGCGCGGGGCCGAGCCCGGGCGGCTGCCACGGGCGCCGTCGATCTTCTCGCCCGGGGTGTCGCTCATGCGCATCGACAGGCCGACGCGTTTGCGCGGGATGTCGATTTCCATGACCTTGACCTTGACCACGTCGCCGGCCTTGACCGCTTCACGCGGGTCCTTGATGAACTTCTCCGACAGGGCCGAGATGTGCACCAGGCCATCCTGGTGCACGCCGATGTCGACGAAGGCACCGAAGTTGGTGACGTTGGTCACCACACCTTCGAGGATCATCCCCAACTGCAGGTCCTTGAGGTCTTCGACGCCTTCCTGGAACTCGGCGGTCTTGAACTCGGGGCGTGGGTCGCGGCCGGGTTTGTCCAGCTCCTGGAGGATGTCGGTGACGGTCGGCAGGCCGAAGGTTTCATCGGTGAATTTCTTCGGCTCCAGACGCTTGAGGAAACCGCTGTCGCCAATCAGCGAACGGATGTCGCGGTCGGTTTCAGCGGCAATGCGCTGTACCAGCGGGTAGGCTTCCGGGTGCACTGCGGAGGCGTCCAGCGGGTTGTCGCCGTTCATTACGCGCAGGAAGCCTGCGGCCTGTTCGAACGTTTTCTCGCCAAGGCGGCTGACTTTCTTCAGTGCTGCGCGGGTCTTGAAGGCGCCGTTGGCATCGCGGTGAGCGACGATGTTCTGCGCCAGGGTGCTGTTGAGGCCGGAGATACGGGCGAGCAGGGCGACCGAGGCGGTGTTGACGTCAACGCCGACGGCGTTCACGCAGTCCTCGACCACCGCATCCAGGCCACGGGCCAGTTTCAGCTGCGAAACGTCATGCTGGTATTGGCCGACACCAATGGATTTCGGGTCGATTTTCACCAGTTCGGCCAGCGGGTCCTGCAGGCGCCGGGCAATGGACACGGCGCCGCGGATCGATACGTCGAGGTCCGGGAACTCCCTGGCCGCCAGTTCCGAGGCCGAATACACCGAAGCGCCGGCTTCGGAGACCATGATCTTGGTGATCTTCAACGCCGGGTATTTTTTGATCAGTTCGGCGGCGAGCTTGTCGGTTTCGCGGCTGGCGGTACCGTTACCGATGGCGATCAGTTCCACCGAGTGCTTGGCGCACAGCGCGGCGAGCACGGCGATGGTCTGGTCCCACTGGTTTTTCGGCACGTGCGGGTAGACGGTGGCGGTGTCCAGCAGCTTGCCGGTGGCATCGACCACGGCGACCTTGCAACCGGTACGCAGGCCCGGGTCCAGGCCCAGGGTGGCACGCGGGCCGGCCGGGGCGGCCAGCAGCAGGTCGTGCAGGTTGTGGGCGAAGACGTTGATCGCCTCGCCTTCGGCGTTGTCGCGCAGCTCGCCGAACAGGTCGGTTTCAAGGTGGCTGTAGAGCTTGACCTTCCAGGTCCAGCGCACCACTTCGGCCAGCCACTTGTCGGCAGGACGGTTCTGGTTTTGCAGGCCGAAACGCTCGGCGATCATCATTTCGCAGGGGTGCAGGGTGCCCGGCAGCTCTTCGCCGACTTTCAGCGAAGCAGCCAGCACGCCTTCGTTACGGCCCCGGAAAATTGCCAGGGCGCGGTGCGACGGCACGCTCTTGAGCACTTCGTCGTGCTCGAAGTAATCGCGAAACTTCGCCCCTTCCTCTTCCTTGCCGGCCACCAGGCGAGCACTGAGCACCGCTTCCTGCTTGAGGAAGCTGCGCAGCTTGTCGAGCAGGCTGGCGTCTTCGGCGAAGCGCTCCATGAGGATGTACTTGGCGCCTTCGAGGGCGGCTTTGACATCGGCCACGCCTTTTTCGGCGTCGACAAAACGCGCGGCTTCGGTTTCAGGGCTCAGTTGCGGGTCGTTCAGCAGGCCATCGGCCAGCTCGCCCAGGCCGGCTTCCAGGGCGATCTGACCCTTGGTGCGGCGCTTTTGCTTGTACGGCAGGTACAGGTCTTCGAGGCGGGTCTTGGTATCGGCCAGTTTGATTTCGCGGGCCAGCTCCGGGGTCAGCTTGCCTTGCTCTTCGATGCTGGCAAGGATGCTGACACGCCGGTCGTCCAGCTCGCGCAGGTAGCGCAGGCGCTCTTCCAGGTGGCGCAACTGGGTGTCATCCAGGCTACCGGTGACTTCTTTCCGGTAACGGGCGATAAAAGGCACGGTCGAACCTTCATCAAGTAGAGCCACGGCCGCTTCGACCTGTTGTGGGCGGACACCGAGTTCCTCGGCGATGCGGCTGTTGATGCTGTCCATAAAACCACCTGACAAATTGTGAATACAAAGGCCGCGGGTGGGCGCTGTAGAGCGCTTGTGGTCAATGCGGCGCTGGCTGAAAGCGGCGCATTATACCCAGCGCGTCCGGCTTGCGGTGATAGCAGCAGGCCAGTTGTCGGCCCGGCAATACTGGCACCCGGGGAAAAATCTGCTAACAATGCACACGGCACGGCCATTGATGGCTAAGCCATAATGCGTGCCGAGATTAGAGGAGCTACCCATGAGCAGCACTGCACAAACCGCCGAAGGCGACAAAATTCTCATCGTCGACGATGACCCGGGCCTGAGCAGCCTGCTGGAACGTTTCTTCACCAGCAAGGGTTATCGTGCCCGTGCAGTACCCAATACCGAACAGATGGACCGCCTGCTGGCCCGCGAAGTTTTCAACCTGGTGGTGCTCGACCTGATGCTGCCTGGCGAAGACGGCCTGACTGCCTGCCGCCGCCTGCGCGCCGCGAACAACCAGATCCCGATCATCATGCTCACCGCCAAGGGCGACGAGCTGAGCCGCATCAAGGGCCTGGAGCTGGGTGCCGACGACTACCTGGCCAAGCCTTTCAACCCCGACGAGCTGATGGCCCGGGTCAAGGCCGTGCTGCGCCGTCAGGCACCGGCGGTACCGGGCGCACCGGGCAGCGAGGACGAAACCGTTACCTTCGGCGACTACGAGCTGTCGCTGGCCACCCGCGAACTCAAGCGCGGTGAAGAAGTGCACATGCTCACCACCGGTGAGTTCGCCGTACTCAAGGCGCTGGTGATGCACGCCCGCGAGCCGCTGACCCGCGACAAGCTGATGAACCTGGCCCGTGGTCGCGAGTGGGACGCCCTTGAGCGCTCCATCGACGTGCAGATCTCGCGCCTGCGGCGGATGATCGAACCCGACCCGTCCAAGCCGCGTTATATCCAGACCGTCTGGGGCGTTGGTTATGTGTTTGTGCCGGATGGTAATGCCACCAAGTGATGTTTCGTTTGCAGGAGTAGCTCACCGCCAGCAGGGCAGACCTTCGGGGTTGCCCTGTTTTTGCCTGTGCAGCGCTTTGCAAAGCCTGCGAGCCCCGCTCGTTCCCGCATAGTGTGTAGCCGTTGTCGATGAAAACGCCCCTGTGGTTCCCGCAAAGCTTCTTCGCCCGCACCCTCTGGCTGGTGCTGATCGTCGTGCTGTTCTCCAAGGCCCTGACCCTGGTGTACCTGCTGATGAACGAGGACGTGCTGGTTGATCGGCAGTACAGCCACGGCGTGGCCTTGACCCTGCGCGCCTACTGGGCTGCCGACGAGTCTGACCGCGACAAGATCGCCGAGGCGGCGGGGCTGATTCGCGTGGTTGGCTCCGGCGTTCCCGAGGGTGAACAGCACTGGCCGTACAGCGAGATCTACCAGCGCCAGATGCAGGCCGAGCTGGGCGCCGATACCGAAGTTCGCCTGCGCGTGCATGCACCACCGGCCTTGTGGGTACGGGCTCCGAGCCTGGGCGATGGCTGGCTGAAGGTGCCGCTGTATCCGCACCCGCTGCGTGGGCAGAAGATCTGGAGCGTGTTGGGCTGGTTCCTGGCCATCGGCTTGTTGTCCACCGCGTCGGCGTGGATCTTCGTGCGCCAGCTCAACCAGCCGCTCAAGCGCCTGGTGTTCGCTGCCCGGCAGCTGGGCCAGGGGCGCAGCGTACGGCTGCCGATCAGCGACACGCCGAGCGAAATGACCGAGGTATACCGCGCGTTCAACCAGATGGCCGAGGATGTCGAACAGGCCGGCCGCGAGCGCGAGTTGATGCTGGCCGGGGTTTCCCATGACCTGCGCACACCGCTGACGCGCTTGCGTCTGTCGTTGTCGTTGCTGGCCAACGAAAGCGACCTGACCGACGACATGGTCCGCGATATCGAAGACATGGACGCAATTCTCGACCAGTTCCTGGCGTTCATTCGCGATGGCCGCGACGAGCCGGTCGAAGAGGTCGATTTCAGTGAGCTGGTGCGTGAAGTGGTGGCGCCGTTCAACCAGCCGGAAGAACAGGTACGCCTGTGCCTGGAGCCGATCCCTCCGTTCCCGCTGCGCCGGGTGTCGCTAAAGCGCCTGCTCAACAACCTGATTGGCAACGCCCTGTATCACGCCGGCAAGGGTGTGGAAGTGGCGGCCTATGTATCGGGTGAGAGTGGTGCGCCTTACGTGGTGCTGAGCGTGCTGGACCGTGGTGCCGGGATCGACCCGGGCGAGCTGGAGGGTATCTTCAACCCGTTCATTCGCGGTGACCGTGCCCGCAGCGGCAAGGGCACCGGGCTGGGCCTGGCGATCGTCAAGCGGATCGCCGCCCAGCACGGCGGCAACGTGCAGTTGCGCAACCGTTCAGGCGGCGGCCTGGAGGCGCGGGTGCGGTTGCCGTTAGGGCTGATGCTGCCCCGCGACGCGGTCTAGCCTTTGCCTTTGGTGCGGGTCAGGTTCGGCCCGCCATTCTTCTCCAGGTGTTCGATGATCATCCCGGCAACGTTCTTGCCGGTGGTGACTTCAATGCCTTCCAGGCCTGGTGAGGAGTTCACCTCCATCACCAGCGGACCGTGATTGGAACGCAGGATATCCACCCCGGCCACGCTCAGGCCCATGACCTTGGCCGCGCGGATGGCGGTCATGCGCTCTTCCGGGGTGATCTTGATCAGGCTGGCGCTGCCGCCGCGGTGCAGGTTGGAGCGAAACTCACCAGGCTTGGCCTGGCGCTTCATCGAGGCGATGACCTTGTCACCGACCACGAAGCAGCGGATGTCGGCGCCTCCGGCTTCCTTGATGTATTCCTGGACCATGATGTTCTGCTTCAGCCCCATGAAGGCTTCGATCACCGACTCGGCGGCCTTGGTGGTTTCGCACAGCACGACGCCGATGCCCTGGGTGCCTTCGAGTACCTTGATCACCAGCGGGGCGCCGTTGACCATCTGGATCAGGTCGGGGATATCGTCCGGCGAGTGGGCAAAGCCAGTGACCGGCAGGCCGATCCCCCGACGCGACAATAGCTGCAGCGAACGCAGCTTGTCCCGCGAGCGGGCAATGGCCACCGATTCGTTGAGCGGGAACACCCCCATCATTTCGAACTGGCGCAGCACTGCGCAGCCGTAGAAGGTCACCGAAGCGCCGATCCGTGGGATCACCGCGTCGAAGTTTTCCAGCGGCTTGCCGCGGTAGTGAATCTGCGGCTTGTGGCTGGCGATGTTCATATAGGCGCGCAGGGTGTCGATCACAACCACCTCATGGCCTCGTTCGGTACCGGCTTCGACCAGGCGACGAGTGGAATACAGACGCGGGTTTCGCGACAGCACGGCGATCTTCATGCAACACCTGTGGAGGGAGTGATAGTGGCCGGGAATGCCGGCTTGTCCTGAACGTACTTGAGCCCCGGATTGACCACCAACTGGCCATGGATCAGGGCTTTGGAACCGAGCAACAGGCGATAGCGCATGGCCTTGCGGCAAGCCAGGGTGAATTCCACTTCCCACACCCGGTCACCCAGCGCCAACGGCGTGCGGATCACGTAGCGGGTCTGGGCCTGGCCGTTGGAGCTCTTGATGGTCTTCATCGTCACCAGCGGCGCTTCGCAGCGCCGGTGGCGCAGTTGTACCACCGAGCCCAGGTGGGCGTTGAAACGCACCCACTGCTCGCCATCGCGCTCGAAGGGTTCGACTTCGGTGGCGTGCAGGCTCGAGGTGCTGGCGCCGGTGTCGATCTTGGCCCGCAGGCCGGCCAGGCCGAGGTCCGGCAGGGCCACCCACTCGCGCAGGCCGATCACGGTCAAATGGTCAAATGTCTTCAAAATGCTCAACCAGCGTAATAAGTCGTCAGGCACCAAAACGGATGTGAGCGACAGGTCGGTGAACTGTAAGCACGCCGCGTGTTTTTTGCATCCGCCAGATACGGTAGTACAGTTCTCTTTACGAAAATAAGTGGGGAAATGTCATGGCACAAAAGCAGGAAGAGGATGACAAGGTCCGCCTGGACAAATGGCTATGGGCAGCGCGTTTCTACAAGACCCGGGCGCTGGCCAAGGCGGCCATTGAAAGCGGCAAGGTGCATTGCCGGGGCGAACGGTGCAAGCCGGGCAAAGAGCCGCGGATGGGCGATGAGTTCGTGCTGCGCACCGGCTTTGACGAGCGTACGGTAGTGGTCAAGGCGTTGTCGGTGGTGCGTCGTGGCGCGCCGGAAGCTCAGGCGCTGTATGAAGAGACCGAGCAGAGCATTGCTCGCCGCGAACAAGCCGCTGCCCTGCGCAAGGCCGGCGCTCTGGGTGTCAGCACTGATGGCCGGCCCACCAAGAAACAGCGGCGCCAGCTGCATCAGTTGCATGACAGCGCAGGTTAAGCGCGCGGGTTGATCACGTGCAGGCGCCCGAGCAGCGGCAGCCGCACCAGCCACTCGAACAATGGCGCGCTCAGGCGCATCAGGGTGGCGCTGGCTTTGGCGGCAAATGGGGTATAGCAGCTCCAGCCCAGGGCCAGCACTGCCATCAGCACGCCGCCGATGTAGTCGTCCTGGCCCCAGTGCGCGCCGGCTACCAGGCGTGGCAACATGAACAGCAGCGCCAGGGCCCAGACCAGTATTTGCTGCAGCAGCTTGCGGCTGAACAGGCTCATGAACATCGCCCAGATCAGCAGCACCGAGGCATGGTCACCGGGGAAGCTCTGGCTGGAGCGGTCCTTGAGCTCCCATCTGGCTTCCAGATGCGGGTAGAAGTCGCTCAGGTGGATGGCGTCGCTGAACACCATCGACGGGCTGTTGTGCTGCCAGCCCATGGCGTTCATCCATTTCGAGAACAACGCGCGGATCAACAGCAGCAAGACCAGGGTGGCGAAGAAACCAAAGAAGGCCTGGCGCACCTGGCCCGCCTTGAACACCCAGTCGCCGCGGACCAGCAGGCTGAGCAGGATCAGGCCGACGACGATATCGAACGGACGCAGGCTGCCAACGGTCCAGATGTAACGCCAGGTGCTATTGTCGGCAAGTGGCCGATTGAGCAGGTGAAACAGCCATTCGTCGAAAGTCAGGCAGAGGATCTGGCCAAAGGGCCATAACCAGAAACACAGTAGGGCAACGGGCAAAACCGTGCAGAGAATCAAAGGACCCCAAGCCCACCTTGCTTGGAACAGTGAAGAATTGTCCATAAACTACCTCTTTGCTGCGAACCACGAGTGCACCATTCTGGTGCTCTAGGTCGGGCTTTATAGGCCCTTGAAATTATTTTGTCATCATTCAGAAAGCCAGAACCCATGTCCGATTTGCCAGATACCGACTACACACAACGCTTCATCTTCGACGACCGCGATGTGCGCGGTGAAATGGTCGGGCTGGAGCGCAGCTACGCCGAAGTGCTGGCCAAGCATCCTTACCCGCAGCCTGTCGCCCAACTGCTCGGCGAGCTGATGGCGGCTGCCGCGCTGCTGGTGGGTACGCTGAAGTTCGATGGTCTGCTGATCCTTCAGGCACAGTCGAGCGGGCCGGTGCCCCTGCTGGCCATCGAGTGCACCAGCGAGCACGAAATTCGCGGCCTGGCACGCTATGCGGCCGAGCAGATCGAGGATGATGCAACCCTTGCCGACCTGATGCCTGGCGGGCATCTGGTCCTGACCATCATTCCGGTCAACGGTCAGCGCTACCAGGGCACGGTGGAGCTGGACGGCAAAGACCTGTCGGAGTGTTTCACCAACTATTTCGTCATGTCCCAGCAGATCAACACCTGCATCTCGCTGGCCGCCGACGGCATTCGAGCCCGTGGCCTGCTGGTGCAGCAGCTGCCTGCCGACCGCCAGAAGGACATCGAGGAGCGTGAGGAAAGCTGGAACCATGTGAAAGCGCTGGCCAATACGGTGAAAGCCGAGGAACTGCTGGGTCTGGACAACGAAACCGTGCTGCATCGCCTGTATCACGAGGATGCCGTGCGCCTGTTCGATGTCCAGCCGCTGCATTTCCGCTGCAGCTGCTCGCGTGAGCGCTCCGGTAATGCATTGGTCAGCCTTGGCAAACATGACGCGCTGGAGCTGATTAACGAACATGGCGGCAAGATCGAAGTCGATTGCCAGTTCTGCAATCAGCGCTATCAATTCGATGCCGCCGATATCGAGCAATTGTTCGCCGGTGGCGGTGTAGACACGCCGTCAGATACTCGTCACTAAAACGTTTCATCACAGGTAAATCTCCTGTCTAACGCCGGAAACACGCCGTTCTGACAGGAGGGCCCTACTTTTTTTGGGCGTTTCTGGCATAATCCGGCCACTTTTTTCGCTGTAGTAGTTTGGAAAGATCTACTACAAAACGTTTGGAGCACTCGGCCGCAGGCCGGATGGGGAATCTCATGACGCAAGCCAACAACACCGTCTACACCGACCTGAGCGTCGATGAGCTGGTCAAAGAAGCGCTGAACCGCGGTGAAGGCGAGCTGGCCGACACTGGCGCGCTGGTCGTGAAAACCGGTCACCGCACCGGTCGTTCGCCAGTGGATCGTTTCATCGTCGAAGAGCCGTCCACTCAGGACGCCATCGCCTGGGGCCCGATCAACCGCAAGTTCCCGGCCGACAAGTTCGATGCCCTGTGGGACCGCGTCGAGGCGTTCAACAACGCCCAGGAACACTTCGTTTCCTACGTTCACGTAGGTGCAGCCGCCGATCACTACCTGCCGGTCAAGATGACCACCCAGACCGCCTGGCAGAACCTGTTCGGCCGTTGCCTGTTCATCAACCCGCAGCAGTACAACCCTGCTGGCCGTGATGAGTGGCAAGTACTCAACGTTGCCAACTTCGAGTGCGTGCCTGAGCGTGACGGCACCAACTCCGATGGTTGCGTGATCCTCAACTTCGCCCAGAAGAAAGTGCTGATCGCCGGTATGCGTTACGCCGGTGAAATGAAGAAAGCCATGTTCTCGGTGCAGAACTTCCTGCTGCCGGCTGCCGACGTGCTGCCAATGCACTGCGCCGCCAACATCGGCGAAGAGGGCGACGTGACCCTGTTCTTCGGTCTGTCGGGTACCGGCAAGACCACCCTGTCGGCTGACGAAAGCCGTTACCTGATCGGCGACGACGAGCACGGTTGGGGCGAAGGCGTTGTCTTCAACATCGAAGGCGGCTGCTACGCCAAGTGCATCGACCTGTCCGAGAAGAACGAGCCGGTCATCTGGAAAGCCATCAAGCACGGCGCGGTACTGGAGAACGTCGTCATCGACGACGCCAAGCACGCCGACTACGCCGATGTCAGCCTGACTCAGAACAGCCGCGCCGCCTACCCGCTGGAGCACGTTGCCAAGCGTTCCGAGAAAAACCTCGGTGGCGAGCCTAACGCGGTCATCTTCCTGACCTGCGACCTGACCGGCGTGCTGCCGCCAGTGTCGATCCTCAACGAAGAACAAGCGGCCTATCACTTCCTGTCCGGCTACACCGCACTGGTGGGCTCGACCGAAATGGGTTCGGGCAGCGGCATCAAGTCGACCTTCTCCACCTGCTTCGGCGCACCGTTCTTCCCGCGTCCGGCTGGCGAGTACGCTGAACTGCTGATCAAGCGTATCCGCGGCTTCGGCTCCAAGGTCTACCTGGTCAACACCGGCTGGACCGGCGGTGGCTACGGCGTTGGCAAGCGCTTCAACATTCCGACCACCCGCGCGGTGATCGCAGCGATCCAGAGCGGCGCCCTGATCGGCACCGAAACCGAACACCTGGACATCATCAACGTCGACGTGCCACTGGCCGTGCCGGGCGTTGAAACCAACCTGCTCAACCCACGCAACACCTGGGCTGACAAGGCTGCTTACGATGAAGCTGCAAAAGCCCTGGCTGGCCTGTTCATCGAAAACTTCAAGAAGTTCGAAGTTTCCGACGCCATCAAGGCTGCTGGCCCACAGCTGTAAGCTGAAGCCCGCGTAAACAAAAAACCGCCCTCATGGGCGGTTTTTTGCTTTCCGGTCCAACGAATCTCTTGTGGGAGGGGGCTTGCCCGAATGATGATCAATTGGTGCTTGATCGCGGGGCAAGCCCGCTCCTACAGTTATGAGCCATCCAATACTCAGGCCCACCATGTCCGAACTCCCTCAGCGCCAAGCCTATCCCCACCTGCACCCGATCCTCAGCCGCTGGCAGGACAGCGACCTCAATGGCCATATAGCCGGTGCCACGGTTTACGCCTACTTCGACACGGCGATCCAGGCGTACCTGCTGCAACAGGCCGGGCTGGACCTGCAGGAAGGCGAGGTCGCCGGCTTCGTGGTCAGCTCGGCGGCGGACTTCTTCGCCTTGCCGGCCTTCCCCGACACCCTTGAGGTCGGCCTGCGGGTGGCGCGCCTGGCAGGCAGTTCGGTGGAGTACCAGTTGGCGTTGTTTCGGGTCGAGGACGGGCAACCCTGCGCGGCCGGCAAAGTGGTACAGGTGTTCGTCGAGCGCAGCTCAGGCCGGCCGGCGCAGTTACCGGCCACGCTGCTGGCGGCGCTGGAGCGCTTGCAAGGCTGAGGCCACTCAATCGTTGAGGCGGATGATCCCTTCGCGTACGGCGAACAGCACCAGGCCCGGTACGTCGTGAATCTGCAGGCGGTGCATGATTTGCGAGCGATGCGCCTCGATGGTCTTCACGCTCAGGCCGAGGCCGTCGGCAATCGAGCGGGTCGATTCACCGCGGGCGATCAGCCGCAGGATTTCCAGCTGGCGTGCGGTGAGCTGCATCGTGGTGCTGCCGCTGGGGCGCTTGCGGCTGTGTTTCACCGCCTGGCCAATGACCATCGGCAGCACCGCTGAGGACAGGTACTGGCCGCCGTTCTTCAGGGCCTGCAAGGCCTGCTCCAGCTCCAGTACGGTGGCGCTCTTGAGCAGGAAACCATGGGCACCCAATTGCAGGCAGCGCATGACGAAGTCCAGCTCCGAGCGCGACGAAAGCATCAGCACGTGGCTGGACGGCACGCGCAGGAACAGCTCGCGCAGAATCTGCTCGCTGTCGAGGGTGTCGGCGGTCATGTCCAGCAGGATGATGTCGGGCTTGAGTTTCTCGGCCAGGGCGACAGCGGTCATGCCATCGCCTGCGTCACCGACTACGGCGTATTGTTTTTTTTGTTCGAGCAGCGCTCGCAGGCCCGCTCGAAAGAGCGGCGAGTCATCGGCAAGTAGTATTCGGCAAAGCATGGGTTCGAGCCTGTTTCGCAAAAGAAGAGGGGCGGCAGGTTTGCTCGGTCCGGATGAGCGCTGCCGCGTGGTGGCGCGATCAGTATCGGGGGCCTGCCGCAGGTCCCGGCAGCGCAGGCCATCATAGGCGTTCGAACACCGAGGGCAGGATCGGCCGCAAGGGCAGGTCAAGCCCGTGGATGCTCTCGCTATGCCCGATCAGCAGCAGGCCGCCCGGGCGCAGGCAGGCCAGCAGGCGATGAACCACGCGCTGCTTCTCATCCTGACTGAAATAGGCCAGCAGATTGCGCAGAAAAATCACATCGAACAGCCCCAGGTCGCCAGCCAGAGGCTGGATCAGGTTGATCTGGCGAAACGTCAAGCGCTCCCGCAAGGACGCAGCCATGCGCATGCGCCCGGCCATCTCGCCGACGCCACACAGGCAGTAACGTTGCAACCAGCCTTCAGGAAAATAACGGGCCTGGGTAACCTCGTAGATGCCTTCGGCTGCCTGCTGTAGCAGGTTGGGGCTGACGTCGCTGGCCAGAACGCTCCAGTCATCGTTTGCGGCGTGTTCGCTGGCCACCATGGCCAAGCTGTAGGCTTCTTCGCCAGAGGCGCAGGCCGCGCTCCAGAGCCTTAGCGGCCGCGGTATGTCGCGCAGCCACTGGGCGAGGAATTCGAAATGGCGATGTTCGCGGAAGAAGTAGCTGTCGCGGGCGATCAACAGGTCTAGCACCCGCTGCTGTTCCTGCTGCTGATCAGGCTGTTCGATCAACTGCAGGTACTGCTCGAAGGCGCTCAGTTGCAGATGCCGCAGGCGCTTTCCCAGGCGCGCAGCCACGGCGGCCCGGCGGTCGGCGGCGAGGAACACGCCAGTGCGCTGGCTGACCAGGGTGCGAAAGCGCAGGAACTGGGCTTCGCTCAGCAACGGAGGGCGGCTGCTGGCAGGCATCTCACTCCCCTCGTGCAATGGGCAATCGGGCCGTCTTTGCGTGATAGATGCGCATTCCCTGCGTCCATTGGCTGATTGGGAACGGCCGATGATAGCTACTGGCTATATTCGCCAGAATCGGGGTTGCCCCTAGGTCGCGGGTGAGTAGCAAGGAGGAGGGAATGTAGAACCTGCCTGGAGTGGCCGGAGGATTGGCCTGCAGGGCTTGATCGGTAACGCGCGGGGTATTGTAGCGATCCCTGCCCGTGAGGGCAGGGTCTAGGAGTTTGGCTTAAGCCCGAAAGGGCTTAGCGGTGACGCCAGTGCTTTTTGTGCTTGCGGTGGCCGTAGTGGTGGCCACGGTCGTAATAACGACGGTCATCGTAGCCGCGGCGGTAGCGGCGGTCATCGCGGTCGTCTTCATCGGCCTTGTTGCCCATGTAGTTACCCAGTGCGCCACCGGCGCCACCACCTGCGGCCGCACCGATGTAGCTGCCAGTGGTACCGCCCATGCTGCGGCCGACCACGTTACCGCCGGCTGCGCCCAGGGCACCACCGATTGCGGCTTCACCACGCTGGCGCTTGTCGGCACCAACCGCACTGCCGGCCGCGCCGCCCAGGCCGGCACCGATTGCACCGCCAGTGCTGCCGCCGATGGATTGACCGACCACTGAGCCGAGTACCCCACCCAATGCGCCGCCAATACCGGCTTCGGTGGTGCCACCTGCCGAGGCAACGCCGCTGAGCAGGCCGAGAGACAACAACAGAATCGAGGAGTACTTCATCAAGAAAGCCTCATAGGGATGACGAGGCGATCCTGAGGCTGGAGAGGGGGGCTGGCAAACGAAATCCGACGAGTAACACGAGTTGTACACAATTTTCTAAGTTACTGTTTTCACTGTGAAACTTTATCGTTTTTCGCTTGTCTGAGTTTACTTGGAACGAGGCCCCGACAGTGATGTCAGGGCCTTTTTTGTGCCTGTCTGCCGCCGATTCTGTCAGAGGATCCGGGCGTTGTCGCTGGCAGGTTGCAGCTGGATCGCAACGAACTTCGAAGTTGGCGTGTGGCTGCCGTCGCCAACGCTTTCCAGTGGCACCAGCGGGTTCACTTCCGGGTAGTAGGCGGCCGCCTGGCCGGCCGGGATATCAAAGGCCAGCAGGGTGAAGCCCTTGACCCGCCGTTCGCGGCCATCACTCCACAACGAGACGATATCGGCCTTGTCACCGGGGTGGAAACCCAGGCGGAGGATGTCGGCTTCA
Organism: Pseudomonas wadenswilerensis; assembly: GCF_900497695.1. Lineage (GTDB taxonomy): Bacteria > Pseudomonadota > Gammaproteobacteria > Pseudomonadales > Pseudomonadaceae > Aquipseudomonas > Aquipseudomonas wadenswilerensis. The sequence continues at coordinate 417,805 of NZ_UIDD01000001.1, forward strand.
TTGGCGAATAGCACGTTGCGCTGGCCCTTGACCCCACGGTAGCGATCATCCAGGCCGTAGATGGTGGTGTTGTACTGATCGTGGGAGCGCATCGACTGCATGATCAGGTCCGGCACCTGGCCGCTGGCGCGCACGCGCTCGTGCAGCAGGTCGTCCGGCAGGGCATTGGCCTTGAAGTTGGCCCGGCCGCTGGCGGTTTTCCATTGACGTTGGCCGGCGCTATTGCCCAGGTAGAAGCCGCCTGGATGCTCCAGACGCTGGTTGAATTTGTCAAAGCCGGGGATGGTCTGGTCGATCAGGTCGCGGATCCGCGCGTAGTCGGCGATCAGCCAGTTCCAGTCCACCGGCTTGGCGCCGAGGGTGGCATTGGCAATCCCGGCGATTACCGCAGGCTCCGAGCGCATTTGCCGTGACAGCGGTTGCAGCTGGCCATTGGAGGCGTGGACCATGCTGAACGAATCTTCCACCGTCACTGCCTGCGGGCCTTCACCCTGCAGGTCGATATCGGTGCGCCCCAGGCACGGCAGAATCAGCGCCTGCTTGCCATGCAGCAGGTGGCTGCGGTTGAGCTTGGTACTGATCTGCACGGTCAGCTCGCAGTTGCGCAGGGCCTGGGCGGTGCGTTCGGTGTCCGGCGTGGCCTGGGCGAAATTACCACCCAGGGCGATGAACACCTTGGCCTGGCCGTCGGCCATGGCACGGATCGCCTCGACCGTGTTGTGGCCATTGTGCCGTGGCACCTTGAAGCCGAAGCGGCGCTCCAGGGCGTCGAGCAGGGCCACCGGTGGCCGCTCGTTGATGCCCATGGTGCGGTCGCCCTGCACGTTGCTGTGGCCACGCACCGGGCACAGGCCGGCGCCGGGGACGCCGAGGTTGCCGCGCAGCAGCATCAGGTTGGCGATTTCCTGGATGGTCGCGACCGAATGGCGATGCTGGGTGATACCCATGGCCCAGCACATGATGACCTTTTTCGCCTTGCAGTACATGCGTGCGGCGTGCTCGATCTCGGCCAGGGTCAGGCCTGATTGCGCGGTGATCTGCTCCCATGAGGTGGCATCGACGGCTGCCAGGTAAGCCAGTACGTCCTGGGTATGCTGGTTGAGGAAGTCATGATCGAAGATCGCCGGGGCATTGCTGGCCTGGGCTTCACGCTCCCACTGCAAGAGGAACTTGGCCATTCCGCGCAGTACCGCCATGTCGCCACCCAGGGCCGGGCGGAAGTAGGCGGTGTTGGTCGGGCGGTCGCCGTTGGTGAGCATCTCCAGCGGGTGCTGCGGATGCTGGAAACGTTCCAGGCCGCGCTCCTTGAGCGGGTTGACGCATACCACCTGGGCGCCGCGCTTGACCGCTTCACGCAGCGGCTCGAGCATGCGCGGATGGTTGGTGCCGGGGTTCTGGCCCCAGACGAAGATCGCGTCGGCATGCTCGAAGTCGTCGAAAGTTACCGTGCCCTTGCCAACCCCGACACTCTGCCCAAGGGCCACGCCACTGGCCTCGTGGCACATGTTCGAGCAGTCCGGAAAGTTGTTGGTGCCATAGGCACGCACGAACAGCTGGTACAGGTACGCCGCTTCATTGCTGGCCCGGCCGGAGGTGTAGAACTCGGCCTGGTCCGGGCTTTCGAGCTGGTGCAGGTGCTCGGCGATGAGGGCGAAGGCACCGTCCCAGTCGATCGGTTTGTAGCGGTCGGTATTGGCGTCGTAGACCATCGGCTCGGTCAGCCGGCCCTGGTATTCGAGCCAGTAGTCGCTCTGGGCCAGCAACGATGTGACGCTGTGGCGGGTGAAGAACGCGGCATCCACCCGGCGCTTGGTCGCCTCCCAGTTCACCGCCTTGGCGCCGTTCTCGCAGAACTTGACCATGCCGCTTTCCGGCGAGTCGCCCCAGGCGCAGCCCGGACAGTCGAAACCGCCGTTCTGGTTGGTCTTGAGCAGTGCGCGGATGTTCTTCAGGGCGTTGTCGCTGCCGATCCAGGCCTGGGCCACGCTGCGCAGCGCGCCCCAGCCGCCAGCGGCACCGCTGTAGGGTTTGTAGCGAGGCACGGGCTTCTGATCGGCTTGGTGATGCAGGCTCACGTTCTGTTCTCCCGCACGGGGCTGAACACCCGTGGCGCGCTGTGTTTGGGCAGGTGAATAAGATTGAGGTTGTGCCGCCGCGCCCACTGCAGGGCCAGGCCGGTGGGTGAGGACAGGCTGACCAGGGTCTGGATGCCGGCGCGCAAAACCTTCTGGATCAGTTCCAGGCTGCAGCGGCTGGTAACGATAGCCAAGCCACCGTCGAGGCTGATGTGCTGGCGCACCAGGGCACCGATCAACTTGTCGAGGGCGTTGTGCCGGCCGATATCTTCACGGCCCAGCAGGATCTCGCCCTGATTGTTCATGAACAGCGCCGCATGCACCGCGCCGCAATGCTGGCCCAGGGGCTGGAAAGCATCCATGCGCTGGCGCAGGCCTTCAAGCCAGCGCGCTGGCGGCAGCGGCGCGCCGGGCAGCACGGCTAGGTCGGGCAGTGCCTGCTCCACCGCTTCTACACCGCACAGGCCACAGCCGCTGGTACCGGCCAGTTGCCGGCGCTGGGTCTTGAGGTTCCAGAAGGCGCGGTTGGCGATCTCGACGTCGGCATGCACGGCCGAACCCTTGCTGGTGAACTTGACGTCGTAGATCTCGTTGGCCGAGGCAATGATGCCGCTGCCGATGCTGAAACCGACGATAAAGTCTTCCAGGTCAGTGGGGCTGACCAGCATCACCGCCTGGCTGATGCCGTTATAGGCGATCGCCAGGGCGACTTCTTCGGCCAGTGCGGTGTGCGCCTGGCTGTCGTCGGTAAGGTGGCAGTAGTCGTAGGTGTTGCTGGCCGCGGGCGCAGTCACAAGCGGGGTGGACGCCGCACAGGCCGGGGGTTTAGTGCTCATCAGCAGAGGTACCGGCGGCTGTTCAGCTTTAAGCCTAGGCTTGCGCTCGGGTATCGTCTAATCGCTAATGCTGATGCGTTGATAGACGGCGTCGATCAAGCCTCGCCTTGCAGCGCTTGATATTCCGCCAGGCACACCTCGGCCAGGACCGAGCGTGGCGCCGTGCGGCGCATGATCAGGCCCAGTGGCGCCAGGGTGCAGGCCTGTTCGATCGGTTGCAGGCGCAGCCGTTCGGTGAGCACTTCCAGGCCTGCCGCCAACGGCATGATGGCGCAGCATAGCCCGCCGCTGACGGCCTGGGCCAACTGATGGACGGCATCGGTCTGCAGCAACAACTGTGGTGTCAGGCCGCGGCTGTGGAAATTGTGGTCGATCGACTGGCGAAAATGCATGCCGGCGGTGAGCAGCCCCAGCGGCAGTTCGGTCAGCTGTTGCCAGCTTAGGGGCTGGGCCTCGAAGCGAAAATGATCTGGATCATATAAAAGCCCCATGCGCGTCTCGCCCAACGGCAGCGACTGGAAGCGTTCATGGTCGAGACGATCGAGGTACGACACGCCCAGGTCCAGCTGGTTGCTGGTCAGCTGTTCGAGGATCTGCTCGGAGCTCAGGGCGCTGAGTTCGAAGCGCAGTTCCGGGTGCTGCTGGTGCATGCGCCGCAGCAGCGGCAGCGGATCGAAGCTCGACAGTGGCACCACGCCCAGGCGCAAGGTGCCGACCAGATGACCACGGCAGGCGGCCGCTTCGGCATTCAGGCCGTCGTAGGCGGCGATCACTGAGCGGGCCCAGGCCAGTACCCGTTCGCCCTGGGCGGTAAAACCCTCGAAGCGCTGGCCACGGTTGACCAAGGCCAGGTCCAGCTCCTGCTCCAGGTTGCGCAGGCGCATCGACAGGGTCGGCTGGGTGACGTGGCAGCGGGCGGCGGCCTGGCCGAAGTGGCGGGTTTCATCCAGGGCGATGAGGAATTTGAGTTGTTTGATGTCCATCGTCGCTCCACGGCGCAAAGCAGGCGAAGCATTCTAACCTGTCCTAGACTCCAGGCTCCGAGATTCATCACCAAGGAGAGCGGTATGAGCATTTTCAGTTTTGTCAAAGAAGCAGGCGAGAAACTTATCGACCTGTTGACCCCGGGTAATGCCAATGCCAGCGAGCAGTTGAAGGAGCATGTGGCGAAGGTCGGCCTGGGTAATCCGAACGTTCAGGCCACAGTCGAAGGCGACAAGGTGATCCTGACTGGCGAAGTCAGCAGCCAGGAAGAGAAAGAGAAGATCCTCCTGGCGGTCGGCAACATTGCCGGTGTTGCGTCGGTGGATGATCAGATCACTGTCACCGGCCCGGTTGTTGCTGCGGCCCGTTTTGTCGTGGTGAAGAAGGGCGACACCCTCAGCGCCATTTCGCTGGCCGTGTACGGCAATGCCAACCAGTACAACAAGATTTTCGAAGCCAACAAGCCGCTGCTCAGCCACCCGGACAAGATCTACCCGGGCCAGACCCTGCGCATCCCCGAGTAATCACAACCCTTCGAGCAACGCCCGGTAGTCCTCTACCGCGGCGAATTCTTCGGTATCCCGTGGCCCTTTGCGGCTGTCCGGCTGGCGCACCGCAAGCAGGTGCGTCACGCCGAAGTCGCGGGCGCTGCGCAGGATCGACAGGGTGTCGTCGATAAACAGGCTGCGTTGCGGGCTGAAGCCGATATCGGCCTGCAGGGCGCTCCAGAACTGCGGGTTCTCCTTGGGGTAGCCGTAGTCGTGGGAGCTGATCAGGCGCTCGAAATACGGCGCCAGCTCCACCCGTTCCAGCTTCAACGACAGCGAGTCGCGATGGGCGTTGGTGATCAGGATCACCCGCTTGCCGGCCTGTTTGATCGCTTGCAGGAAAGTGTCGGCATCCGGGCGCAAGGCAATCAGGTGGGCGGTTTCCAGCTTCAGCTCGCGCACCGAAAGGTTCAGCTCGCGGCTCCAGAAGTCCAGGCAGTACCAGTTCAGCGAACCTGCGTGCTGCTCGAACAGCGGCTGCAACTCGAGCTCGGCCATGGCCCGGCTGATGCCGTGCAGATCGGCGTAGCGCTGTGGCAGTTGCTCGAGCCAGAAATGGTTGTCGAAGTGCAGGTCGAGCAGGGTGCCGTCCATGTCCAGCAGGACGGTATCGATGGTGGACCAGGCTAAAACGGGCATATGAAATTCTCGAGCAGTCAGGAGGCAGCGGCCGGGCAAGCCACGGTATAGTAACCCGTTCACGCCAAGGAGCCGCCCCATGCGCCAGAAACCCACCGTCCTCTCTCGCGAGATCGTCGCCAGCAGCCGCCTGTTCCGTGTCGAAGCCGTGCAATTGCGCTTTGCCAACGGCGCCGAGCGCACCTACGAACGCCTGGTCGGGCGCGGCAACGGTTATGGCGCGGTGATGATCGTGGCGATGCTCGATGCCGAGCATGCGGTGCTGGTTGAAGAATACTGCGGCGGCACCGACGAGTATGAACTGTCGCTGCCCAAGGGCCTGATCGAGCCGGGTGAAGACGTGCTGGCGGCGGCTGACCGGGAACTCAAGGAAGAAGCAGGTTTCGGCGCCCGTCAGCTGGAGCACCTGACCGAGCTGTCGCTGTCGCCAGGCTACATGAGCCAGAAGATCCAGGTGGTACTGGCCAGCGACCTCTACGAGGAGCGCCTGGAAGGCGACGAACCGGAGCCGATGCGCGTGGACAAGATCAACCTGCGCGAGCTTTCGGCCCTGGCCCAGCATCCACAGTTCTCCGAAGGCCGGGCCTTGGCGGCGTTGTATCTGGTGCGAGACCTGCTGAGCCAGCGTGGGGTGTTCCCGCTATGAACAACATTGCCCTGATGCAGCAGGTGGTGGAACTGGCTCGCCAGGCGGGCAAGGCCATCCTGCCGTTCTGGCGCGCCGATGTGGCGGTGGCGGCCAAGGCCGATGAATCGCCGGTCACTGCCGCCGACCTGGCGGCCCATGAGGTGATTGCCGAAGGCTTGCGCGCGCTGGCCCCGGAGATCCCGGTGCTATCGGAAGAAGACTGCGATATCCCCCTGAGCGAACGGCAAGGCTGGCAGCGCTGGTGGTTGGTCGATCCGCTGGATGGCACCAAGGAATTTATCGCCGGCACTGAAGAATTTACCGTCAACATCGCCCTGGTCGAGCAGGGTCAGGTGGTGTTTGGCGTGGTGGCGATTCCCACCAATGGCCGCTGCTATTTCGGCGGCAAAGGCCTTGGTGCATGGCTCGCCGAAGCGGGTGGGGTGGGCAAGGCCATCAGCGTGCGCACTGCGCCACCTGCAGGTGAGCGCTTTACCGTGGTCGCCAGCCGCCGACATTCCAGCCCGCAACAGGAAGCCTTGCTGGCCGGGCTGAGCCAGGCAGTGGGTGAGCTGGAACTGGCCAACATCGGCAGCTCGCTGAAGTTCTGCCTGCTGGCCGAGGGCGCGGCGGATTGTTACCCGCGCCTGGCACCCACTTCGCAGTGGGATACCGCTGCAGCCCAGGGCGTGCTGGAAGGCGCCGGCGGTGAAGTGCTCGGCCTTGATGGCCAGGCCTTTGTCTACCCGCCGCGCGAATCCTTGCTCAACCCGTTCTTCCTGGCCTTGCCGGCTGCCGCGCCATGGCGCGACAAGCTGTTGCAGCAAGCCTTAGCGGTGTAGCACGTACTGGCCGCTGAACTGCACGGCAGCCTCGCTGCTGCCGGCATTACTGACCTGGGTGTGCAGGTTCAGACGCGCTCGGCCACGGCGTTGATAGGTGGCAATGAAACGCTCCCAGACTTTCTCTTCCGGTGCCGCGCAGGTGGCGATGGCCGCGCCGGTGACCGGTAACGGATAGCTGATCTGGCCTTCCTGGATGACGATATGCCCGTCATCAATCCCCGCTTCACGCAACCTCAGGTGCAACCAGCCCCAACCGACCAGCACCGCAGCGCAGTACAGGCTGCCGCCGAACATGGTGCTCTTGTGGTTGACGTTGGCCTCCAGCGGTAATTGCAGGCGCAGGCAATGCTGCTGCCAGTCGAGTACCTGCAGGCCCATCTGCCGGGTCAGCGGGATGTCGCTGTGCAGTAACGATTCGAGGTAGTGGCTATCCGTGCTCATGAACGGTTGTCCTCCAGGTCATCGCTGTTGTGGTTGCTGTCGGCGAAGCTCAGGCCGTGTTTGCGCAGCTTGTCGTGCAGGGTTTTGCGCGGGATGCCGAGGGCTTCGGCCAGGCTGCGCAACGAGCTGTGCGAGCGCGCCAGTTCGGCGGCGATCAGCGAGCGTTCGAACTGCTCGACCTGTTCGCTGAGGTTACCGCTACCGATGCTTGCCACGGCCTCGTCGGCCGCGGGCGGTACATCACCGTCCAGGGCCAGTTCCAGGCCGAGGGCGAAGCGCTCGGCGGCGTTCTGCAGCTCGCGTACGTTGCCCGGCCATTCATGGCGTAGCAGCAGTGCCCGTTGCGCCGGTTGCAGCGGATGCATCGGCAGGCCATGGCGTTCGCTGGCGGCATCGGCGAAGTGCTGGAACAGTACGAGGATGTCTTCGCCGCGCTCGCGCAGCGGCGGGATGCGCAACGGCGCGACGTTCAGGCGGTAATACAGGTCGGCGCGAAAGCGCCCCTGGTCAGCGGCCTGGCGCAGGTCTTCCTTGGTCGCGGCGATGATGCGGATATCCAGCGGGATCAGCTGGTTGCCGCCCAGGCGCTCGACCACCCGCTCCTGCAGCAGGCGCAGCAGCTTGACCTGTACATCCAGGCTCATGCTTTCGATTTCATCGAGGAACAGTGTGCCGCCATTGGCGAATTCGAACTTGCCGATGCGGCGCTTCTGCGCACCGGTGAATGCGCCGGGTTCGTGGCCAAACAGCTCGCTTTCGACCACCGACTCGGCCAGGGCGCCGGCGTTGATCGCCACGAACGGGCCGTCACGACGGCTCGACAGGTCGTGCAGGGCGCGAGCCACCACCTCTTTGCCGGCACCGGTTTCGCCGAGGATCAGCACGTCAGCGCGGGTGCCGGCCAATGCGCCGATCTGCTCGCGCAGTCGCAGCATCGGTGCCGAGTGGCCGACCAGGCGCGTGCTCAGCTCCTGGCGATCGCTCAGGGCCAGGCGCAGGCTGCGGTTGTCCAGCACCAGGCGGCGCAGGGCCAGGGCACGGCGCACACTGTCGAGCAGGGCATCGCTGGCGAAGGGCTTTTCCAGAAAATCATAGGCCCCGGCGCGCATCGCCTGCACCGCCAGGGGCACGTCACCATGGCCGGTGATCAGCAGCACCGGCAGTTCCGGGTCCTGGGCGTGCAACTGCTGCAGCAGCTCAAGACCGTCGATCCCGGGCATGCGGATATCGCTGACCACCACCCCGGGCCAGTCTCGCTCGATGCGCCCGGCCAGGCCCTGGGCATCGCTCAGGGGCAGGATTTTCAGGCCGGCGAGGTCGAGGGTCTGGCTCAGCGCCTGGCGCAGGTGCGGGTCGTCGTCGACCAGGATTACCTGCGTGCGGCTGTCGATGAGCGGCTCGGTCGTCATGCCGATGGGTCCTCTGAAGTGGGTAATGTGGCGCCGGGCTTGGCGATGCGCAGCTGCAGGGTGAGCAGGGCGCCGCCTTCAGGGTGGTTGCCCAGCAGCAGCTCGCCGCCCAGTGCACGCATCAAGGTATCGCAGATCGCCAGGCCCAGGCCAAGGCCCTGGGTGCGCGTCTTGGTGGTGAAGAACGGCTCGCGGGCGCGGGCCAGGGCCTGGCTGGTAAAGCCCGGCCCGTTGTCGCGTATGTACAGGTAGACGTTGCCATCACGCTGTTCGGCACTGAGCCAGAGTTTGCGTGGGTTGGCTTTTTCGGTCAGGGCGTCGAGGGCGTTGGCCAGCAGGTTGCCGAGCACCTGGCGCAGGCGGGTTTCACCGGCCTGGACCCACAAAGTGGCTTCCGGCAGGTCGCGCACCAGCTCCACGGCCATCGCCCGCCGGCGCTTGGCCAGTAGCGCCAGGGCATCGTCCAGTGCCGGCTGCAGGGCAACGCTCTCCGGGGCATGGCGGTCGCGGCGGGCGAAGGCGCGCAGGTGGGCGATGATCGACGCCATGCGCCCGGTCAGCTCGCTGATCAGCTTGAGGTTGCTGCGGGCATCGTCGGTGCGTTGGTGATCGAGCAGGATCTCGGCGTTCTCGGCATAGCTGCGGATCGCCGCCAGCGGCTGGTTGAGCTCGTGGCTGATGCTTGCCGACATGGTGCCTAACACCGACAGCTTGCCAGCCTGCACCAGTTCGTCCTGGGCGCGCACCAGTTCCTGCTGGGCCTGTTCGCGTTCCAGTACTTCGTTCTTCAGGCGGCTGTTGAGGCCTTCAAGGTCGGCGGTGCGCTCTATCACGCGTTTTTCCAGCTCCTGGCGGCCGTGGGCTTCAAAGTCGATGCGGTCCATGTAGTGGCGGCGCCGCTGCATGATCAAGCCGAGCAGTAGCATCACTACCAGCAAGGTAGCGCCACCGATCGCCACCACAGTACGCACCGAGCGGTCGATCAGGGTACGCGGGGCCAGAATGCTGACCTGCCAGCCGGTCTCCTCGATGGTCTGGGTCTGGGTCAGCCAGGCTTTGGGCTCAAGGTTCAACGGCTTGGGCGACTGGGTCGGGTAGGGCTGGATGGCGACGATGGCTTCGCGTTCGGCGTCGCTCAGGGGCCGGGTGGCGCGGAAACGCCAGTCGGGGCGCGAAGTGAGGATCACCACGCCGTTGTGGTCAGTCAGCAACAGTTGCTCGGGGGTCTTGCCCCAGAGGGTTTCGGTATGGTCGAGGTCGACCTTGACCACCAGCGCGCCAATAACCCGGTCGCGGTCACGCACGGCAGCGGCAAAGAAGTAGCCACGCTTGGCCGAGGTGGTGCCCTGGCCGAAGAAGCGCCCCAGGCGCCCGGCGATGGCTTCACTGAAGTAGGGACGGAAGGCGAAGTTGCGGCCAACGAAACTGTCGTGTTTATCCCAGTTGGAGGCGGCCAGGGTGTTGCCGTTGGCGTCCATCAGGTACATGACTTCGGCGCCGGTCTGGGTGGCGATGTCCTTGAGCAAGCGGTTGGCGTTGGTCAGGGTTTCCAGGCGCAGCGGGTCGGCCAGCACGGCGCGCAAGGCTGGCAGGTCGCCGAGGATCTGCGGCAGGGTTTCGTAGCGGTGCAGGGTGCCGAGCAGGTTGGCCACATAGAGATCGAGGGTCTGGCGGTTCTGCCCGGCCAGCTCGTCCTGGTAGTAGCGCTCGGCGAGGTGTTGCAGTGGCCACAGCAATGGCGCCAGGCACACTGCAAGTATGGCCAGGCTGCGCCAGCGAGGGCGGCGGGGTACGGGTGGAGTTATGTTCATCGCAACTGCGCCAGAATGATCTGGCGCATTATGCGCTACTTCAGGCAGTCGATCAGCGCCTGCTGCCAATGCGGCTGGCTGACCTGCCACTGGCGTTGCAGGCGACTGCAATCGAGGCGCGAGTTCAGCGGGCGGCGGGCCGGGGTCGGGTAGTCGCTGGAGGAGATTGGCAACAGCTCGGCACAGGGCAGGCCCCGGGCCTTGAGTTGCTCGGCAATGGCCTGGGCAAAGCCGAACCAGGAGGTTTCACCCTGGGCGGTCAGGTGATAGGTGCCCCAGGCACCGGCCTGGCCAGCCTGCCAGCGTTCGATCAGGGCACGGGTGCTCTGGGCGATGGTACCGGCCCAGGTCGGCGCGCCGATCTGGTCGGCAACGATGCGCAACTCTGGCTTTTCCTGCAGCAGGCGCTGCATGGTCAGCAGAAAGTTGCGCCCGTGGCGCGAATACACCCAGCTGGTACGCAGGATCAGATGCTGGCCACCCACTGCAGTAATCGCCTGCTCGCCGGCCAGCTTGCTGCGCCCGTAGACGCCGAGCGGATTGGGCTCGTCGTCTTCGGTGTAGGGGCTGGACTTGCTGCCGTCGAACACGTAGTCGGTGGAGTAGTGGATCAGCGGGATCCCCAGCTTCGCGGCTTCCTCGGCAAAGACGCCGGGGGCCCGGGCATTGATCGCGAAGGCCAGCTCCGGCTCGCTTTCGGCCTGATCGACGGCGGTATGGGCCGCGGCGTTGATGATCAGGTCGGGCTTGAGCGACTGCACCCGCTCACGAATGCCTTCCGGCTTGGCGAGGTCGAGCTGGTCACGACCCAGCACATGCAGCTGGGCTAGATCGCCCAGGCGCTGTTGCAGCTCCAGGGAAACCTGGCCGTGCTGGCCGCTGATGAGGATGCGCGGGCGGTGCTGGATCACGGGAACAGATCCGCCTCATGCAGGAATTTGCCAACCTGGTCCTTGGCAGAAAGCGCGGGGGCGTTATCCAGCTGCCAGTCGATCGCCAGGTCCGGGTCGTTCCAGCGGATGCAGCGTTCGGCAGATGGAACGTAATAGTCGGTGGTCTTGTAGAGAAACTCGGCAAAATCGCTCAATACCACAAACCCATGGGCAAAGCCCTTGGGGATCCACAGTTGGCGATTGTTCTGAGCCGAAAGCCTGATACTTACCCAGCGACCGAAAGTCGGTGAGTGGCGGCGGATGTCCACTGCCACATCCAGCACTTCGCCGGCAGTTACCCGCACCAGCTTGTCCTGGGTGTGTTCAATCTGATAATGCAAACCGCGCAGTACACCTTTCTGCGAGCCGGAATGATTGTCCTGAACGAAATGGGCATTGATGCCCGTGGCTTCCTGAAACGAACGCTCGTTGAAACTCTCGAAGAAGAAGCCTCGTTCGTCACCGAACACTTTCGGTTCGATAACAAGAACATCAGGCAGCGTACTGGCGGTTACTTTCATTAATGTTTTCCTACGAGACCGAACAGGTACTGACCATAACCGGTCTTGCCGAACATCTTCCCTCGTTCAAGCAGGTGCGCTTGATCAATCCAGCCCTGCTGGTATGCGATTTCTTCAAGGCAAGCGACTTTCAGGCCCTGACGGTGCTCGATGGTCTGCACGTACTGCGATGCTTCCAGGAGGCTGTCGTGGGTGCCGGTGTCGAGCCAGGCGAAACCACGTCCGAGCAGTTGAACGTTGAGGTCGCCGCGGTTGAGATAGGCATTGTTGATGTCGGTGATTTCCAGCTCACCGCGTGGCGACGGCTTGACCGCCTTGGCGATCTTGACCACATCGTTGTCGTAGAAATACAGGCCCGTCACGGCGTAACTGGATTTGGGTTGCGTCGGCTTTTCCTCGATGGACAGGGCGCGGCCCTCGTCGTCGAACTCGACAACGCCGAAGCGCTCCGGATCCTTGACCCAGTAGCCGAACACGGTAGCGCCGCTACCCTGTTGGGTGGCCTTGCGCAGCTGGGGAGTGAAACCCTGGCCATGGAAAATGTTGTCGCCAAGGATAAGGCAAACAGAGTCGTTGCCAATAAATTCTTCACCAATCAGGAAGGCCTGTGCCAGGCCATCCGGAGAAGGCTGTTCGGCATAGCTGAGTTCGATACCGAACTGGCTGCCATCACCCAGCAGCTGCTGGTATTGCGGCAGATCCTGTGGTGTGGAGATCAGCAGGATTTCGCGAATACCGGCCAGCATCAGTACCGAGATCGGGTAGTAGATCATCGGTTTGTCGTAGATCGGCAACAGCTGTTTGGAAACACCCAGGGTGATAGGGTGCAGGCGGGTGCCGGAGCCACCTGCCAGGACGATACCTTTGGTCATGCAATCAGATCCTTGAATTCGCTGGCGCCCAGGCGCTGGCCTTGATAACTGCCGTCTTGTACCCGCTGGCACCATTGCAGGTTGTCCAGGTACCACTGAACGGTCTTGCGCAGGCCGGTCTCGAAGGTCTCTTCAGGAACCCAGCCCAGTTCACGCTCGATCTTGCTGGCATCGATCGCATAACGCTGGTCGTGCCCAGGGCGATCCTGCACGTAGGTGATCAGGTCGGCATAGTTGGCAATGCCGGCAGGACGTTGTGGCGCCAGCTCTTCGAGCAGTGCACAGATGCCGCGTACGACGTCGATGTTCTTCTGCTCGTTATGGCCGCCGATGTTGTAAGTCTCGCCGACCTTGCCTTCGGTTACGACTTTGAACAGGGCGCGGGCATGGTCTTCGACAAACAGCCAGTCACGCACTTGCAGCCCGTTGCCGTACACCGGCAGCGGCTTGCCTGCCAGGGCATTGAGGATCACCAGCGGAATGAGTTTTTCCGGGAAGTGGAACGGGCCGTAGTTGTTCGAGCAGTTGGTGATCAGTACCGGCAGGCCATAAGTACGCTGCCAGGCGCGGACCAGATGGTCGGACGCGGCCTTGCTCGCCGAGTACGGTGAGCTTGGGGCATACGGTGTAGTTTCGGTGAACAGGTCATCGACGCCATGCAGGTCGCCATACACTTCGTCGGTAGAAATGTGATGGAAACGAAACGCTGCACGCTCGTCGGCAGGCAGCGTCAGCCAGTAGGCGCGAGTAGCCTCCAGCAGGCTGTAGGTACCGACAATATTGGTGTGGATAAAATCGGAAGGGCCGTCGATCGAACGGTCGACATGCGACTCGGCTGCCAGGTGCATGATGGCATGCGGCTTGAAGCGCTCGAGTACAGCGCTGACAGTTGCCTGATCGGCAATGTCGGCCTGGACGAACTCGTAGCGGGTATTGGTCGCGATGCTGGTCAGCGATTCCAGGTTACCGGCATAGGTCAGCTTGTCCAGGTTGAGCACTTCGTGCTCGGTATTGTTGATCAGGTGACGCACCAGCGCCGAACCGATGAATCCGGCTCCGCCGGTGATGAGAATTCGCATGTCTGACTGCCTTTCTTCCATAACTGACATTGGGCATAAAGTGTATAGCTTGTGGCCGGGTGCAGGCAGGTGCAAGCGAAAAGCGCCGAAGCGCCCATTTATGCCTGGCTGGTTGGCCCTTCAAGCGGCTTATCGGCAATTTTACCCGTTGTTCTTGCTTATCGGCAGGCACAGTGGCGATATAAGCAACAAAAAAAATGAGGTTCCCTGCCCATGCCGCTTACCACCCTGATCCACCGTTCCAGTCAGCCATGCCCTGACGTTAGCCCGCAGCAAGCAGCGACCCTGTTGCAGGATCACTATGGGCTAAGCGGCTCACTGCAAGCGCTGGGTAGCCAGCAAGACCTGAATTTTCGCCTGGACGCCCCCAGCGGGCGCTATGTGCTGAAGGTCTGCCATGGCGACTATGCCATTGCGGAGCTCCAGGCCCAGCATGCTGCCCTGGGCTATTTGCATGACCAGGGAGTGCCGGTACCTGCGGTGTTGGCAGCACGTACCGGCGAGCAGTTGCTGGCGGTGAACGTGAACGGTCAGGGCTTGCGCGTGCGCTTGCTCGACTATATAGAAGGTCAGTCGCTGACCCGTATCAAGCACATGGAGCCGCGCCTGGTGGCTGAGCTGGGCCGTCTTTGTGCACGAGTCGACCTGGCCCTGGCCGACTTCACCCACCCGGGGCTCGAACGAACCTTGCAATGGGACCCACGGCACGCCCAGGCATTGATCGCTCACCTGTTGCCGGTGTTGGCCAAAAGCCCGCAGCAAGCGCGGGTAAGTGCCGCCGCAGAGCAGGCCAGGGAATGTCTGCAACCGTTGCTCGACAAGTTGCCGATGCAGGCGGTACATCTGGACATCACCGATGATAACGCCGTCTGGGCGCGCGATGAGCAGCGCCAGTGGCAGTTGCAAGGCGTCATCGATTTCGGCGACCTGATGTACACCTGGCGCGTCGCCGACCTGTCGGTGACCTGCGCGGCATTGCTGCATCACGCCGAAGGCGACCCGTTGCGGATACTGCCGGCAATCGAGGCCTACCATGCGCTCAACCCGCTGACCGAAGCCGAACTCAAAGCCTTGTGGCCATTGGTGGTGGCCCGCGCCGCGGTGCTGGTACTGAGCAGTGAACAGCAGTTGAGCGTCGACCCGGGTAACAGCTATAGCCGCGACAATCTGGCCCATGAGTGGGAGATCTTCGACGTCGCCACCAGCGTGCCTTTCGAACTGATGGAGGCGGCGGTCCTGCAGGTGGCCGGGCATGAGATGCCCGCGTTGGTGCTGGAAGGTTGCGTGCCGTTGTTGCCGCCAACGCTCGCACATCAGGTTGTAACGGTGGACCTGGGCGTGCTCAGCGAGCACTACCAGGCAGGGAACTGGGAGCAGCCCGGCATTGACCAGCAGTTGCTGGCCGAGCAGGCGACAGCGTCGGGCGCGGCCTGCTCCTTGTACGGGCAATACCGCCTGTCGCAGACGCACATCGACAACCCTGCAGAGCCTGCGACCTTTGCCTTGCAGGTTGAATTGCTGCTACCGCTCGGCACGACGTTGCAGGCGCCCTGGGCCGGTACCTGGCATCAGCATGGCGAAGACAGCGGCTGCCTTGAGGGCAAGGAATGCAGCCTGTGGCTGCACGGGTTGGGCGCCGCGCCAGAGGATGGTCAGAAGGTCACTCCAGGGCAGGCACTGGGTGCCAGTGCCGGACTTTTCAGTGCTCAACTATGCCGGATTGCCGGGCTCTACCCGCCAGCCTTTGTCGAGCCGTCACGGGCACAGGCCTGGCAGGCACTCTGCCCCTCGCCGCAGGCCATCCTCGGCATTGCCTGCGACGCCGAACCGCTGGTCGATGCCCAGGCCTTGCTGGCTCGGCGCGATGCCAGTTTCGCCCGCTCGCAGAAGCACTACTACCAGCAACCGCCGCATATCGAGCGCGGCTGGCGTAACTACCTGTTCGACATGCAGGGGCGGGCTTACCTGGACATGCTCAACAACGTTGCGGTACTCGGTCACGGGCATCCGCGCATGGTTGCCGAGTCGGCGCGGCAATGGTCATTGCTCAATACCAACTCGCGCTTCCACTATGCAGCCATCGCCGAATTCTCCGAGCGCTTGCTGGCCCTGGCTCCGAGCGGCATGGACCGGGTGTTTCTGGTCAACAGCGGCACCGAGGCCAACGACCTGGCGATCCGTCTGGCCTGGGCCTACAGCGGTGGGCGCGACCTGCTGAGTGTGCTCGAGGCCTATCACGGCTGGTCGGTAGCTACCGATGCGATTTCCACCTCCATCGCCGACAACCCCCAGGCCTTGAGCACAAGGCCGGACTGGGTACACCCGGTGATTGCACCGAACACCTATCGCGGCGCCTATCGTGGCGCCGAGAGCACCGCCGATTACCTGCGTGACGTCGATGCCAGGCTCGACGCACTGGCCGCCGAGCAACGGCAACTGGCCGGCTTCATCTGTGAGCCAGTTTACGGCAATGCCGGCGGCATCTCGCTGCCGCCGGGTTACCTGCAGCAAGCCTATGCCAAGGTCCGTGCAGCGGGCGGCGTGTGCATCGCCGATGAAGTGCAGGTTGGTTACGGCCGTCTTGGCACCTGGTTCTGGGGGTTCGAAGAGCAGGGCGTAGTGCCGGACATCATTACCATGGCCAAGGGCATGGGTAACGGCCAGCCATTGGGCGCGGTCATCACCCGCCGGGAGATTGCCGAGGCGCTGGAAGCCGAGGGCTATTTCTTTTCCTCTGCCGGTGGCAGCCCGGTCAGCTGCCGCATCGGCATGGCCGTGCTCGATGTCATGGAAGAAGAAGGGTTGTGGGACAACGCCCGTGAAGTCGGCGGCTACTTCAAGTCGCGGCTGCAGCAGTTAGTCGATAAACATCCGCTGGCAGGTGCCGTACACGGTTCCGGCTTCTACCTGGGGCTGGACCTGGTGCGGGATCGCCAGACCCTGGAACCGGCCAGTGCCGAGACCACGGTCCTGTGCAACCGCCTGCGCGACCTGGGTATCTTCATGCAGCCCACGGGCGATTACCTCAACATCCTCAAGATCAAGCCGCCGATGTGCACCACCCGGGCAAGCGTGGACTTCTTCGTCGACAGCATCGACCGGGTACTGTCAGAAGACCTGTAACGCTTGAGCCAAAGCCGGTTAATTCGATTGTTATCGGATTAACCGGCTTTTTACTGGCTAATATTTTTGCAATGTCACTTTTAAAGCCGATATTTATCGGATATAAATGCCTCCATCATCACCGTGATGGCCTGGCCTTGTCGGCCCAGCCACCTGCCGAGGAGGAATAAATGAGCCGCACTGTCACTGTTGCCGCCACCCAGATGGCCTGCACCTGGGACCGCCAGGGCAACCTGGAAACTGCCGAGCGGCTGGTCCGCGAAGCGGCCGCCAAGGGCGCGCAGATCATCCTGATCCAGGAGCTGTTCGAAACTCCGTACTTCTGCCAGAAGCCCAATCCGGATTACCTGCAGCTGGCCACCCCGGTTGAATCCAACGCCGCCATCGCCCATTTCCAGCAGCTCGCCAAAGAGCTGCAGGTGGTGCTGCCGATCAGCTTCTACGAACTGGCCGGGCGCGCGCGTTTCAACAGTATCGCCATCATCGATGCCGACGGCAGCAACCTGGGCGTGTACCGTAAAACCCACATCCCGGACGGTCCCGGCTATCACGAAAAGTACTACTTCAACCCGGGCGACACCGGCTTCAAGGTCTGGCAAACCCGTTACGCAAAAATCGGCGTAGGCATCTGCTGGGACCAGTGGTTCCCCGAGTGCGCGCGCAGCATGGCCCTGCTCGGTGCCGAGGTGCTGTTCTACCCGACGGCCATCGGCAGCGAGCCGCACGATAAAACCATTTCCTCGCGCGACCACTGGCAGCGTGTGCAGCAAGGTCATGCCGGCGCCAACCTGATGCCGCTGATCGCCAGCAACCGCATCGGTCGCGAAGAGCAGGACGGCTACGACATCACCTTCTACGGCTCCTCTTTCATTGCCAACCAGTTCGGCGAGAAGGTCCAGGCGCTGAACGAGACCGAGGAGGGTGTGCTGGTGCATACTTTCGACCTCGACAAACTTGAGCACACCCGCAGTGCCTGGGGCACTTTCCGAGACCGTCGTCCGAATCTGTACGGCCCGGTGAAGACCCTCGACGGCGCGCTGCAATCCTGATAGTTCAGCAAGGATCATCTATGAAAACGCTTACCAGTACCCCGCGCGCCGACGGCTTCCACATGCCTGCCGAATGGGCGCCACAAACCCAGGTCTGGATGGTCTGGCCCGAGCGCCCGGACAACTGGCGCCTGGGTGGCAAACCGGTGCAGGCTGCCCACGTGACCCTGGCCAAGGCTATCGCCCGTTTCGAGCCGGTGACCGTTGCCGTCTCCGCCGCTCAATACGATAACGCCCGCGCCCGTCTGGACTTGCCGAACATTCGTGTGGTGGAAATCAGCAACGACGACGCCTGGGTTCGTGATACCGGCCCGACCTTCGTCATCAACGACAGCGGTGAAGTGCGTGGTGTCGACTGGGGCTTCAATGCCTGGGGCGGCTTCGAGGGTGGTCTGTACTCGCCATGGAACCGCGACGAGCAAGTGGCCAGCAAGGTGCTGGAGATGGAACGCTGCCAGCGCTACCACACCGAAGGCTTCGTGCTGGAAGGCGGCTCGATCCATGTCGATGGTGAAGGCACCCTGATCACCACCGAGGAATGCCTGCTCAACCACAACCGCAACCCGCACCTGAACCGTGAGCAGATCGAAGCCATTCTGGGCGATCACCTGGCAGTTGACAGCATCATCTGGCTGCCGGATGGCCTGTACAACGACGAGACCGACGGCCACGTCGACAACTTCTGCTGTTACGTTCGCCCGGGTGAAGTGTTACTGGCCTGGACCGATGATCCGCAAGACCCCAATTACGCACGCTGCCATGCCGCACTTGAGGTGCTGGAGAACAGCCGTGACGCCAAAGGCCGCGCCTTTACCGTGCACAAGATGCCGATTCCGGGGCCGTTGTTCGCCACTGAAGAAGAGTGCGCCGGGGTCGATCCGGTGGCCGGCAGCCAGGAGCGCAACCCGTCGGTGCGCCTGGCCGGCTCCTACGTCAACTTCCTGATCGTCAATGGCGGCATCATCGCGCCAAGCTTCGACGACCCGGCAGATGCTGAAGCTAGAGCGATTCTGGCGCGAGTGTTCCCTGAACACGAAGTGGTCATGATCCCCGGGCGTGAGATGCTTCTGGGGGGCGGCAACATTCATTGTCTGACCCAGCAGCAACCGGCACCAGCCAAAGGCTGAAGCGCTGGAGGAAAAGAGCCCGTCGATTGACGGGCTTTTTTTTGCGTGGACGACGATCGGCATAGCCTTCTGGCACACCTCTTGTATTTGTTTTGCATTGTATTTCAAACAGATAGGGCTGCTTAGTTCTGTCACAAAGTTTGAGTAGGTTAGCCGCTCACGGCCCCGGGAGTACGTGTCGAAATGAATGCAGCAAGTGAGCCGGCTTCGCCCCCATCAGCGGTGAATCACGAGTCCCTCCAACGCGTGGCGCAGTGGTTGAAACACAATGGAGCAAACCGGGTCAGGAAGGCCGACCAGCGACGCACGTTGCTGGCGCGTTATCCGGCAGGCCTGCTTAGCGAAGCAGAGCTGGAAGCGCTGCTGGGTGATGGCAGCCGCTAGGAGGTTCGGCAGCAGGAATGAAAAGGGCGACATTGTCTGAACAATGCCGCCCTTTTTAGTCGCTTGGCGTTTAGAAACTATAGGTGCCGGTAACGATCAGGCTGCGGGGATCACCGAACTGGATCTGCGCGGCGCTGGTGGCCGAGCTGTAGTAGGTCTTGTCGGTGATGTTGTTGAGCGCCGCACGCAAGTCCCAGTCCTTGGTGCGGAAGCCGGCCAAGGCATCCCAGCGGCCATAACCTGGTAATACCGCCGTGTTCTGGTTGTCGGCATAACGCTCGCCGACCAGGGTCAGGCCGGTTTCGCCGTACCAGCCCATTTCCGGCTTCCAGGTCACGAACAGGCTGCCATTGCGCTTGGCGACGTTGCTCACGCGGTTGCCTTCCTGGCCGTTGTTGTCCTTGACGATGGTTGCATCCTGGATACCAATGCCGCCGCGTACGTACCAGTTGCCCACGATGTTGCCAGTGGTGGTCAGCTCGACGCCGCGAGAACGCTGCAGGCCCGAGAGCAGGGTGATGCCCGGGTTGTTCGGGTCGCTGGTGCGGCGGTTGTAGAGTTCAAGTTCGTAGACCGCCAGGGTGGTACTCAGGCGCTCATCTAGCCAGTCGCTCTTGACCCCGATTTCCTTCTGCCGGGTCTGTTCCGGACTGGTTTCGTTAGTGTTGCCGGCAGCACCCGGGGTGATGCCGATCAAGCCACCGCCGACTGGCGAGAACGTCTTGCTCCAGGACGCATAGAAGGAGTGCTCCTTCCAGGGCGAATAGACCACGCCCAGGCGCGGGCTGGTGCTGTTGCTGTCCTGCTTTTCGGAGATGCCGCGGATCTTGTTGGTGGTTTCCACTTCGAACTGGTCGAAACGGACCCCGGCCAGCACTTGCCACTGATCATTCAGGCGCAGTTGGTCCTGGAGGTACAGGCCGCGGCTGTCGACCACGGTGTGGTTATTGCTGGAGACCACCATGGTGCCGTTGTGTTGCAGGTTACGGTTGGGATTGTTCAGGTCCAGGCTCGGTACCGGGCGAGAGCCTGTGCCCGAGGTCGCTGCGGTGTAGAGGAGCGGGTCGCGGCGCTGGTTGCCGAACTCAAGGCCGGTGAGCAGGGTGTGCTGCAGGCCGAAAGTGTCGAAGTTGCCTTCCAGTTCAAGGTTGTTGAACAGGTTGCGGGTGTTCAGGTCCTGCTGCCAGCGCTGGCGGGTGACCTGTTGGGTGGTGGTGTTGTAGCTGGTCTGGTAGGTGTTGTCGAAATCGCTGTTGAGCTTGAACAGGCCCAGGGTATGGCGTACCTGCCAGTTGTCACTGAGCTGGTAGTTCAGGCGCGAGCGCAGGGACTGGGCCTTGTCGTCGATGAAGTCGCGCTGGGTATCACCGTAGGTGGTGTCGCGGCCGACATCGGCCGGGCGGCCATTGACGCTGGGGATACCGCGATCCGGGGTGCGGTTGTAACGGCTGTATTCGTACTGCACCAGCCAGTTCAACTCCGGGGTCAGCTGCCAGCTCATGGACGGCGCGAACAGCTGGCGGCTGCCATCGATGCCGTCGCGGAAGCTGTTGTTGTCCTGATTGCCCATGTTCAGGCGCAGGCTGATGTTGTCGGTTGGATCGGCGCTGAGATCGGCATACAGGCTGCGCAGGTCTTCGCTGCCACCCTGGGCCTCGATGCTGGAACGCCGGCCGGCTTCCGGCATCTTGCTCACCCGGTTGACGATCCCGCCCTGGCTGCCGCGGCCATAGAGCACCGCGGCTGGCCCCTTGAGCACTTCAACCCGCTCGATGCTGTGCAGGTCGCGCACGTACTGGCTGTCGTCACGGATCCCGTCGAGGTAGAAGTCGTTGCTGGCATCAAAGCCGCGGATACGCACGCTGTCAAAGCGCGTGTCGGCGCCGCTGCTGACGTTGGGGATGCCACTGAGTGCCTTGCCCAGGTCATTGCTGCCGTAGTCCAGGACGTTGCTGGTCTTCACCGAGTCGATGGCCTGGGGCACATAGCGGGCAGGCGTAGTGGTGCGGGTTGCAGTGTTGACCTCAGGTACCCGCGGATCATCGCGTTCGCGATCTGTTTCGGCGGTGACCGAGACCTCGGGCAGTGTGGTGGTGGCAGCAGCGACCAGGCCAGAGCTGAACAACAGCGACAGGCCCAGGGTCAGCGGAGAAAGGCGGCAGGGGGCAAGCATGGCGGATATCCGGACATTCATTGGCAGAGGAAAATTTTGCGCGAATGATAATGCTTGCCATTTACTAACGTTAATTGTTTCTTTGTTTGTCGACGTGCTGTTTGTTTCAAGATATTTCTGTCTATAAGCCTTTAGTCTGGCAGGGTTATTTGTGCTGTTTTTTGCAATAAACCTGTCGTCACGACGACGTTTTTCGCAATCTTCGCGGGCATTAACCTGACGGCATCATTTTTTGCTGTCGCGGAGACCGCTATGCCGGTGCAAACCACCCTTCACTATGTTTTCGACCCCCTGTGCGGCTGGTGCTATGGCGCCGAGCCGCTGATCAGCGCCGCCAGCGGTTTGTTGCCGGTGGTGATACACGGGGGCGGGATGATGGCCGGTGCCAATCGCCAGAAGGTGTCGGCGCAGCTGCGCGACTTTGTCATGCCCCATGACCGGCGCATCGCTGAATACACGGGGCAGCCTTTTGGCCGGAACTATTTCGAAGGGTTGTTGCGTGACCACGATGCAGTGTTCGATTCGCAGCCGCCAATCGCGGCGATCCTTGCCGCAGAGCAACTGGCGGGCCGTGGCCTTGAATTGCTGGCGCGCTTGCAGCGTGCGCACTACGTAGAAGGTCGACGTATTGCCGATGATGCGGTGCTCAAGGCAATCGCCACAGAGATGGGGCTACCTGCCCAAGCTTTTGCCAGCGCATTGCTGGAAATGGACACACAAAGCCATATGCGCACCAGCCGCGCATTCATGGCCAGCGTCGGTGGGCAGGGATATCCAACCCTGGTGCTGGAGCGCGAAGGGCGGCTGCAGGTTATCGACATCGGCCCCTTCCTCGGTAAGCCTGACGCCTTTGTGCAATGGCTGGACCGGGAGTTCTACCTGAGCGCTGAGGCAAAGGTCTCTAACCTGCCGTTTTGCACCCCTGATGGCTGCGGTTCGTAACCGGAAACAGTTACTTTTCACGAATTTTTGACATGCTGATCCGCACACGGATAGGATTCGGTCAACGCCTGTAGGCCCATCGGCCAAGAGTCCAGAAAAAAAGGCCCGCTGCGAACACTCGCAGGCGGGCTTTCTATTTTCAGACCCGTGAGCGTCAACCCACGCAGGGGGCGTGGTTTTTGGCGTTTGGTCGCAGAGCGTCTTTGACTAAGTAATAAGGAAAATAAAATGTTGAAAACCAGGATCAGTCTGATCGCGCTGGGGCTTATGGCAGCGACTCAGGCTATGGCCAATGACCAGGCCGAAGCCAAGGGCTTCGTAGAAGACAGCAAAGCCAGCGTTCTGCTGCGCAACGCCTTCATCAACCGTGACAAGAAGCACCACACCAAAGACCAAAGCGAGTGGGGCCAGGCCTTCATCGGCAAGTTCTCCTCCGGCTACACCCAGGGCACCGTTGGTGTCGGTGTCGACGCTTTCGGTCTGTACGCTGTGCGTCTGGACGGTGGTAAAGGCCGCAACGGCGGTGGCGGTATCGACTTCTTCAAGCCGGCGGACGGCGACTCGCCAACCAACCAGCAGAACTCCCCGCACAATCTGGCCCGTGGTGGCGCAGCAGTTAAATTCCGCATCTCCAACACTGTACTGAAGTACGGTGACCAGATGCCGGAACTGCCAGTGCTGCAGTACGACGACGGTCGCCTGCTGCCAGAAAGCTACACCGGTACCCTGATCACCTCCAAGGAGATCAAGGGCCTGGAACTGAACGCCGGTCGTTTCACCCAGGAAGCCCGCAAGAGTGCTGAAGGCCGTGACAGCGGTGGCCTGAAGTCGATCAACGTATTCGGCGGCAGCTACAAGTTCACCGAAAACCTGTCGGCTTCCCTGTACACCTCCGATGTTGAAGATGTACTGAAGAAGCACTACCTGGGCGTGAACTACGTTCACCCTATCGCCGACGACCAGTCGCTGACCCTGGACTTCAACGGCTACAAGTCGGACATCGACAAGAAGTACGTCGCTGCCGCCGACCTGACCGGTGACTCCAACACCATCTGGAGCCTGGCGGCCACCTACGCCTTCGGCCCGCACTCGATCACCATTGCGCACCAGCGCAGCACTGGCGACACCGGTTATCAGTACGGCTTCTACCAGAACGCCGGTGGCGTGGGTGACGGTGGTTCGACCATCTACCTGGCCAACTCCTACTGGTCCGACTTCAACGCTGAAGACGAGCGTTCCTGGCAGCTGGGCTACGGCCTGGACTTCGGCGCCTTCGGCGTACCGGGCCTGACCTACAAAGTGGCCTACGTGCGTGGTGACAACATCAACACCCACGGCTTCGGCGAAGGTAAAGAGCGCGAAATCTTCAACCAGTTCAAGTACGTGGTTCAGGAAGGCCCTGCCAAGGACCTGTCCGTCAAACTGCGTAGCTCGTTCCTGCGTACTTCTGACAGCGTTCGTCAGAACGGCTACAACGACGACGGTAACGAAGTCCGCGTATTCGTCGAGTACCCGATCAGCATTCTCTAATAGCTGTTTGGCGACTCCAGCAACCCCGGCCTAGGCCGGGGTTGTTTCTTTTCGGCGTACAGCAGGCTTGATCGCCAGCACCTCGCTGTTCTGCGGCTCGAAGCTGTCGCTACGGGCCATGCGCCACATCCGTGCATAGAACTCACTGTCGATCGAGCCGCTGAGCAATTCACCGGGCTTGAGGAACACGTGCAGCTGCGAAAACAGGCGGATCTCGCTGGCGCTGATGCGTCGCACCAGGTGCTTTGGTTTGAGCTCATTGGGGTGCTCAAGGCCAGCAGCGGCAAGCATTTCGGCCAGAGCATGCAGGGTGTTGCGATGGAAGCTGAAAACTCTGTCAGCTTTATCCGGCACAACCAGGGCCCGTTGGCGCAGCGGATCCTGAGTGGCTACACCGGTCGGGCATTTGTTGGTGTGGCAGCTCTGCGACTGGATGCAGCCGATGGCGAACATGAAGCCACGGGCCGAGTTGACCCAGTCGGCGCCGATGGCCAACACGCTGGCGATGTCGAAAGCACTGACAATCTTGCCGCCCGCGCCGATACGAATCTTGTCGCGCAAGTTCAGGCCCACCAGGGTGTTGTGCACGAACATCAGGCCTTCGCGCATCGGCACGCCGATGTTGTCGCTGAACTCCCGTGGCGCGGCGCCGGTACCGCCTTCCTTGCCATCAACCACGATGAAGTCCGGGATGATACCGGTGGCCAACATGGCCTTGGCGATGCCCATGAACTCCCATGGGTGGCCAAGGCAGAACTTGAAACCCACGGGCTTGCCACCGGACAGCTCGCGCAACTGGCCAATGAACTGCAACAGTTGCACCGGGCTGCGAAAGGCACTGTGCGCCGCCGGTGAAATACAGTCTTCGCCCATCAGCACACCACGGGTTGCGGCGATTTCGGCGCTGACCTTGTGTCCTGGCAATATTCCGCCATGACCGGGTTTGGCGCCTTGGCTGAGCTTGATCTCGATCATCTTCACCTGCGGGTCGCGGGCCTGTTTGGCGAAACGTTCAGGATCGAAGCGGCCCTCTGGCGTGCGGCAGCCAAAATAGCCGCTGCCGATTTCCCAGATCAGGTCGCCACCATGCTCACGGTGGTAAGGGCTGATGCTGCCTTCACCGGTGTCATGGGCGAAGTGGCCAAGTTTCGCGCCCTTGTTCAGCGCAGCAATGGCATTTGCACTGAGCGCACCGAAGCTCATCGCCGAGATATTGAAGATCGATGCCGAGTAAGGTTGGCGGCACTGCGGGCCGCCGATGTTGATGCGAAACGAGGCAGGGTCGGGTGTTTCTACCGGCAGCATGGAGTGGCTGATGAACTCGAAGCCTGGCCGGTAGACATCGTTGAGGGTGCCAAAGGCCTTCTCGGCGCTTTCATTCTTGGCCCGCGCGTACACCAGCGAGCGTTGGGCCCGGGAAAACGGCAGCTTGTCGTCATCGCCCTCGAGCAGGTACTGACGAATCTCCGGGCGGATGGTTTCGATCAGGTAACGGATGTTGCCGAGGATCGGGTAGTTGCGCCGTACTGCGTGGTGGCTTTGGCGCAGGTCATTGAGGCCGACCAGGCTGAGCAGCGCGCTGATCAGGGTCAAAGGCCATAACCAGGAATGGGCAGAAAGAAACGGCAGGCTGGCAAGGGTGAAAACAAGGCAGCCGAACAGGCAGGCGTAGCGGCTGGGTAGCGAAGCTTTCATGGATCTTCCGCTGATATGAGAGATCCTTCCTAGGATAGGCAAAGCGCCCCGGTAGAAAACCAGTGGTTTCGGTAAAACACTTTTATCCCCGCCGTGCTTGTCAGGCGGCCACGCTCATGCGCCGGATTCGGTTGCCTGGGCGAGTATTTGCAGAAAAGCGTCGGCTGCCCGTGAGCGTCGATGGCGATGGCTGACAGCGAGTAAACCGATGGTGGCCGCAGCTTCGCTCAGGGGGCGGTAGCACACGCCGCGCTGGTTCAAGGCACGGGCGCAGGCGGGGACCAGAGCGATGCCTTGACCGGCGGCCACCAGGGCAATGATCGACGTGATCTGGCGTCCCCTCGGCCCGCGCAGCAAGGGCAGCTCGCAATGGTGGAACAAGCGCTCGATGGCATCGTTGAGGCCGGTGCCCTGCTCGTCGCTGTACAGCACCACAGGATGCGCTTGCAGCTCGACCAGGCTGATGGTTTCGAGGGTCGCTAGCGGGTCGTCCTCGGCCAGCGCCACAAACAGTGGCTCCTGATCCAGCGGCTGGACCTGCAGCTCACTGAACTCCTGCGGTGGCAACAGACGACTAAGACCGATTTCCAGGGTGCCTTCGACGATGTTCCGCCATTGCGCACTGGAGGCTTCTTCGACCAGGGTCAGGCGAACCTGCGGATAGGCGCGGGAAAACTGCTGGATAGCCTGGGTGAAACGGTCGCTCAAGGCTACCGAGCTGGCATAACCGATGCTCAGGTGCCCGGCAGTCCCGGCAGCCAGCTTGGCGGCAAAGCTCTCGCTAAGAGTCAGTTGCTCCAGCACTCCGCGGGCGTAGGGCAGAAACTGCTGGCCTTCGCCGGTGAGGCTGACACTACGGCTGCTGCGCTCGAACAGACGAAACCCCAGCTGGCTTTCCAGCGCCGAGATCTGCCGGGTCAGTGCCGGCTGGGCCAGGTGCAGACGCTGCGCGGCGCGGCCGAAATGCAGGTCGTCGGCGACGGCAATGAAATAGCGCAGCTTTCGCACATCGAGCATGTTGCACCTTGAGGTATCAATCGGTCCGAAATCGGTATTGGCCAGCGCCAATGACCGCACCTTATAAACACTGCTCGTCACTGTAACGAGTTTTCCCATGCAATCGCGCCTGTCCGCCGCCCGCTTCGCCATGTTCCTCTGCGGATGTGCCGCGTTTCTGCCGCTTTACGCTACCCAGGGCATTCTCGCCGAGCTGGCGCAGAGTTTCGCTGTGGGCGCCCAGCACGTCAGCTGGAGCATCACCTCGACCACCCTGGCCGTGGCCCTGGTCGCACCCTTTGTCGGCGTGCTGACCCGGCGCTGGAGCCAGAAGACCGTATTGGTCGCCGCAACGCTGTTGCTCAGCCTGCCGGGCTTGATGCTGGCATCGGCCAGTGACTTGAACAGCCTGCTGTTCTGGCGCTTTGTCCAAGGCATGCTGATCCCGGTGATCTTCGCCACCAGCGTGGCTTACATCGGCGAGCGCTGGCAGGGTGCCAAAGTCACCGAAGTCACCAGCCTGTACGTCGCCGGAACCATTCTCGGCGGTTTTGCCGGGCGCTTTCTGACCGGGGTCATGACTGAATACCTGGGCTGGCGCGAAGCTTTCATCCTGCTGGCGACGTTGAACTTGCTGATCGGCCTGAGCATCCACCGGCTGCTGCCCAGCGGCGCGCGCCTGATCGAGATCACCATCGCCAACAAACGTATCAGCATGCTGCGCAATAGGCGGTTGCTGGCTGCCTATTTGGTTGGTTTTTGTGTGTTGTTTTCGCAAGTTGCCACCTTCACCTATGTCGGGCTGCATCTGCTGGCCGCGCCATTCAATCTCAGCTCAGCAGCGCTGGGCTCGGTTTATGCGGTGTTTCTCCTGGCCCTGGTGGTCACGCCGATTGCCGGCAAGCTGGCCGGCGCCCGACCGCCTGCACACCTGGTGCTGGTAGCCGGCGTGCTAGGGCTGTGCGGGTCCTTGCTGACGTTGCTCAGCAGCCTCTGGTGGATCGTGCTGGGACTGGCGTTGAGTTCCACAGGGGTATTCCTCGCCCAGGCGGCCGCCAATGCTTTTGTCACCACCACCGCGAAGCACAACAAGGCCGGCGCCGTAGGCTGCTACCTGACGTTCTACTACCTGGGCGGCAGCGTCGGCGCCTTGTTACCGGCGTTGCTCTGGGAGCGCTGGGGCTGGTCAGGCTGTGTGCCTCTGATCATGGCTGCACAACTGCTGGTGATGCTGATTGCCTGGTTTGGCTGGCAGCGCACCGATGCCGCTGACACAAATACGTTCAAAAAACCGCTGACCCATCCATAACAAGGACGTGAATACTCAAATGAACACCGTGATAGCCCTGCACAGCAAACTGCTTTCAATCGTCGAGCCGGTGCTCAATGACATGCCGGCCAGCACCCTCAAGCACGCGTTGTTCGAAGCGTTCTGGGCGGTTGAGGACGAGCTGATGGAAATCGAGAAGGCTTTTTCACTGCTCACCGAGCGTAGGCATTCACCTGCGGTGCTGCGCAAGTTCTTCGCCAGTTGGTCGAAAACCAACAACTCCGCGGCCAGTGTCTCCGGGCTGGCCAACCGCCTGACCCTGCTGGCCCGTTCCGATGCAGGCTCTATGGCTGCCGACCAACTCTATCGCGCCTGCGGCAGCCTGCAACGGATTACCGACGAAGACCTTGGCGCCCTGGGCAACACTTTGCATGCCGATCTGTTCTACAACATGGCGACGCCGATCTGTGGTGATGACCAATGGATGCTCAAGGCCAACTGCCTGCCTTCTGCCCAGTCCTTCAAGGACTGGACCGACCGCCAGCGCCTGCGTGAGCGTGACTTGTTGCAAGGTCTGCTGACCACTTTGGTGCATGAGGTCTATACCCATGGCGAGGTCGAGTTCATCCACCCGATGTTCAAGGAGTGGTTCGTCCGCGATATGGGCATACCGGCAGAACGGGCTCGAGCGACGGTGGCCTGGGTCACCGTGCACACCGGTGGTACCGAGAGCAATCACTTCGCCCATGCGGTAGCGGCGGTCGAGCAGTTTGTCGAAGCCATGCAGATCAATGTCGATCAGGCGGCGGCGCGGGAGATATTCGAGCGCTACCTGCGAATGAAAGCCGGGGTGATGAAGGAGTGTGCAGAGCTGCTGCATTAACCTCCGGGCGGTTCATTTCCGTGGACATGGCACCATCGTTGGCCGTGTTCGGCAGTGGTCGCCTGATCGGGCGCAGGCGCGCCCGTATACTGGCTGCGGCGAGCTGACGGCTTACTGATCCGGGGCGATGGCAAACATCAGCTGGTCGGCTTCCAGGTAGACGATCGCCTCGCGGCCAATGACATCCACCGGGCGGGCGGCCACCGCTTCATGCTCGGGGACGATCTTCTCCAGGCGCTTGCTCACCAGGTCGACCCGCCAGATACAGGCGAACCCACCGTTGTTGTCGAAGTACAGCACTGGCCGGGTCGGGCTCCAGGTCGGGTTGACCAGGCTCCAGCCGCCGGCATCCTTGTCCATCACCCGGTCGTAGGGGTTGCTGTCGCCGGTAAGGTGCGGGTAATAGATCAGCAGGCCGGAGTTGTCGTGGTTCAGGTCGCCACTGATCTGCGCCTTGGCAAAACGCTTGCTGTTGGACTCGGCCGCGTACAGTTGCGTTGAAGGTTGCGGCGTAGCCTTGGAGCCCAGTTTGTAGGCCATGCTTTGCTGCGCTTCGCCGCTCAGCTTCTGCCGGTAGTAGAACACCCCGTCAATGATCCCGGCATAGCGCCGGCCCTGATCGTTGGCGGTGATATTGTTCCAGCCATCAAAGCGCACATTGCGCGCGAACGGGTGCAGGCCAGGGCGAGCATCGGAGTATTCGTAGAGGGTGCCGATCGGGCGGCTGTCATAGATATTGCCGGGGTTGCTGCCTTCGTCATCCTGCTTTTCGGAAACGAACAGCACCACGTTCAGCACGCCATCGAGGGTGGCGACGTCCACCAGGTAGGCAAAACTGTCTTCGCTCATGTCGGCGACGGTGGCCAGGGGAAAGCGCTGCCACGGCTCATCCTCGACCTGGGTATAACGCTGGTCGCGGGGCAGGGGCTGCAGGCTCTTGGGATCAACCTGGGATAGTGCCGGTACTGGCGTCAGCAGCTTGATCTGCTGGTCGTAGGCGACTTCCAGGCAGGCGGCAGTCTCGCAGCGATTGCGCACCTCGCGCAGCCAGAAGTTCTCCAGCTCACGGAAAATCTTGCGGTCCTTGAGCGGCTTGTAGCGCTCGTTGAGCGTGTCGTCCTTGGCCGACAGCGACGGCGTGGTGCAGATGGCGGTTTCCAGCAGGGTACTGGCCTTGCTGCAGTCAAAGCCCGCGGCAACGGTTGCGGGGCTGTGCAGGCAGGCAGCGAACAGGGCGGCAGGAAGCAGGCGCGCGGCGGCTTTCATCGGACATCCATGTGAATTTGAGCAAGGTGCGGATGATACGTCAGCAAGGGCCATTGCGGAATCTGCCGCAGCAATGGCCAGCCTCGGGCTTCACGTGAACTGAATGAAGAAAAATCCTCCCTCGTCACCTTCCTTGCCGCGCCGCGCCTGGCGGTTCACATACAGGTAGCCGATGCCGTCCGCCAGCAGGCCTTCATGGGCAGGGCTGGCCTTGGCAATGTCGCTGTCCAGCAGTTGCATGAGGAACTGATAGCGCTGTGGTTCGTAGATCGGGTCCTGCAGCCACGAAGGGCGTCCCAGCGGCTTGCTGACTTCCAGGCCACTGTCCTCGTCGGCCAGCTCTTCGTCTTCTTCCTGCGCGCTGAGCGGTTCGAACTGAATGAAGCTGCGCTCCAGCAGCAAGGGCGGAACGGCTGGCAGCAGCTCCTGCTCGGCGAGGGTATGCAGAATGACGCGGGCATAACCATTGCCGGTCTTGTCCAGGTCATCCTGCTGGTTGACCGTGTAGTGCCGCTGTACGGCGCGGTTGAAGGCGCCGCCGTGCTGGCGGGCGGTGATGAACACGGTCAAGGCCATGCCGGCCGGTATGAAGTTGATCGGCAGGAACCGCTCGGTGATCGTGCACAGCGGAGTCATCGGTTCCTGGGTGTCGGGCGTCAATGGCCACAGGTCCAGGCGTGGCAGACGGGCGCCGCCACCGACCTGGCCGAGGCCTTGATCGTTGCTGCCAAGAAGGATTTTTTGCGAGTCCATGTTTAGTAACACCCCTTACGTTTGGCGAAGGATTCGGCATATCGCCGGGCGATGCGCAGTTGAGTCTGGGTGATTTTGCCTTTGCTGACCAACGAGTTGTGAATGGCTTGGGACATAAGGCGGATTTCCAGCTTGCCTCTTTTGAGCATCTGGTTGGGCTTGAGCCCCAATTGTCGCCGCAGGCGGTTTTCTTCAAGGTGAACGGCGTCGTGGTTCTTCGGCGAGAGCGCCATCGAAGGGTTGCCTTTGACCCGTTTGCCGGTGGCAATGCCCTTGTCTTCGAGGAACTTGTTGCGCATCAGTTCGTGGGCTTCGAGCTTGTCGCCGCGGTGTGCCTTGGCACCGTAGCCTGCGGTTTCACCCTCCTTGAGCAAGCCCCACGGGTCGATCCAGCCTAGTGGGTTTGGCGCGTACTGGTAGAGGTTGATTCCACCGGCCAGACCGATCGGGTCCGGCTGGGTGAAGCGGCCGATATCCGGGTCATAGAAACGGAACAGGTTGTAATGCAGGCCGGTTTCGCGGTCCAGGTACTGGCCCTGGAACCTGAGGTTCTGCTCCTCGATGAAATGCGCCTCACGCACTTCCTGCAGGGTATTGCCCCAGACCTGATAACGCGCCTGCCAGACAGTTTCGCCGCTGTCTTCGCTCAGTTGCCCAGGCATGCCGTTGAGATCGTTGTGGTAGTAGCGAACTTGCTGCTGCGCACCAGTGCCGTCAACCCGGGCCAGCGCTTCGTAGCTGTCCTCGACATACAGGTACAGGCTGGTCTGGCTGTGGCGGTGTTCCTGTAGCAGGCGCAGTCCGTCCCAGGCGAAGCAGGTCTGGTCGAGCAGGTTGCCCTGGTCATCGTACTCGCTCTTCTCGACACGCCGCCCCAGCGGGTCGTAGCGCATGTTCAGTACCCGCTCGCGACCGCCGTGCTGGCTGCGCACTTGCACCAGGCGGTGTTCGGCATCGTAGCTGAAGTGCTGGATGCCGCGCCGGCTGCTGCGTTTTTCAATCAGGCGGCCGAAGCCGTCGTAGCGGTAGCGTTTGTCCTGGTAGGTGAGCACGCGGTTGTGGCGCACCAGGCCCATGCCCGTCAGCGATCCGTCGAGCAGGTTGGCGGCGTCGTCGTAGGCGAAGGCTTCGCTCTGGCCCTGGCCGGCGTCCTGGCTGGCCATGATCCGCCCGCTGGCATCGTAATGCAGCAGTTGCTGGTGCTGGCTGCCGGGCTGCTGGTTGAAACGGCTGATTAGGTTGTCAGCCGGATCGAAGTCGAAGCGTTGCTGCACGGTGGCCGGCAGTTGCGGCGGCTGGAGGTTGGGGCGGCGCAGCCGTGAACGCAAACGACCGCTGCGGTCGTACTCGCTGCGGGTGTTGATACGTCCCTGGGTGCGCAGCACTTCGCGGTGCAGGCGGTCGCGCTCGAAATCGCTGATCACCTTGCCATCGAGGTTGAGCTGGTGCAGATGACCGCTGCCGTAGTACAGGCGGTTGAGCCAGCGGCCATCGGGCAGCTGGGTCTGGATCAGGTTGCCGAGTTCGTCGTAGTGATGCTGCAGCACTCCGCTGGCACTGTGTTCCTCCAGCAGTTGGCCAAGGGCGTCGTAAGCGAAGGCCAGTTGTTCGCTGTTGCCTGCCTTGTCGGTAAAACTGATTGCCGTCAGTTGATCGAGAGGATCGTAGCTGTACAGGGTTTCGCCGTCGTCGGTCTGCTTGCTGATCAAGCGTCCGACGGCATCCCGGCGTAACTGATGGATGATCGGTGCACTGCCGCCATGGGGAGCGGGGAGGTACTCCAGGCAACCGAGGTTATCCAGCGGGTCGTAGTGGTAGCGGCTGGCGCTGCCGTCCAGATCCTGCTGTTCAGTCAGGCGATCAAGCAGGTCCCAGCTGAACCTGTAGCTCTCGCCATTTTCGTTGCTCAGCGCTTGCAGGCGACCATAGGCATCGTAACTGAACTGTACCAGTCGACCATGCGGGTCGATACGCTGATGCACCTGGCCGCGACGGTTGTAGCGGTAGTGGGTGGAGTGCCCGGCGGGGTCGGTATAGCTGTTGAGCTGGCCGTTGCGATCAAGCTGATAGTGCTCACTGCGCCCATCGGGCAATTGCGAGCCGAGCAATCGGCCCTGGGCATCGTACTGGTACTCGGTACGTTCGCCGAGGGCATCGGTGACAGCCTGCAGATGCCCGCGCCGGTCATAGCTGAAGCGGGTCGGATACCCTGAGCAATCGACCTGCTCAATCAGCAGGCCCAATTCGTTCCAGCGCAGGTGCTTGTGCTTGCCCGCCGCATCGATGATCTCCACCACCTGGCCGCGTTCGTCATGGCGGTAGCGGGTGGTGTGGCCCAGCGGGTCGGTTTCGCTGCTGCAGTTGCCGCGTTGATCGTAGCGGTAGCTCCAGCGCTTGCCGGCCTTGTCGGTCTGTACCCGGGGCAGCGACCAGTGTTCCAGCCACAGGGTTGACTCGCTGCGGCCCAATGGGTCGATGCTTTCGCAGAGGTTGCCGGATTCATCGTACAGATACTGCCATTGCCCGCCCTGCGGGTCGGTGGCGGCCAGCAGCTGGCGTTCGTCGTTCCACTCGAAATGCCAGGTGTGGCCGAGGGCGTCGGTGTACTGGGTGATCTGGTACTGCGGGTTCCAGTGGCGGCTGCTGACCCGCTGCAGGCCGTCGGTGACCCGGGTGATGCCGGCTTCGAGGTCGTAGTCGAAGCGGTATTCGTCGCCGTCGTCGGTCCAGTGCCGGGCCACGCGCCAGTCGTCTGCAGCACGAGTCCATTCGTAGAAGCAGCGCAGGCCGCTGGGCAACTGGTGCTCGACCATGCGCCGGCCCTGGTCGTAGGCGAAGCGCCGTTGCAGCTGGCCAGCGGCATCGCGGACTTCGGCCAGGTCGCCGTTGCTGTCGTAGGCATAGCTGACCAGCAGCTCGCTTGAATTATCGCTGTACAGGCGCTCGATATGGCTGACCCGTGCCGGCCATTGCGCGCTGTAAACCAACTGCACCTGAACCACGTCGAAAGTGTCGCGCAGCCTGAGCAAGCGGCCACTGGCGTCATAGTCGAGGTAAAGGCGGTTGTCGTTGCGGTCACCCAGTTGCGCCAGGCGCAGGCGCTGCGGATTGTTCGGGGTCGGCTGGAACAAGCGATAGAGACCGTCGACGCTTTCGATCAGCAGCTCGCCATTGTGCGCGCGACGCACGCTGAGGCCTTCGCCGGCGCTGAACACGGCATCACCACGAGGGATATGGCCCATGTCGACGACCCGTGCCTGTTCGTCGGTGAACAGCAGGCGCTCGCCGCCTTCAGGATGCGCTTCGATGGCGACGAAGACTTCGTAGTCGACGCTCCAGCCAGCGCCAAACAGGCTGTCGCGGCGTTCATCCCGGCTGTTGTAGTAGCGCTGCCAGTCCAGCGGGATCAGTCCGGGCAGGCTGAAATCGAGTTCGGCTTCGCCGCTCAACAGTTTGGCGCCAGTGGGGCTGTGGACCGGGTTGGGTGAGCCGGCGATGGCGTTGGTGATCGCGCCGGTCACCTGGCTGGTGACGGCGCTGCTGATGCCGCCAATCGCCATGCAGCCGAACTTGCTGTAGAACTTGCCGCCGCGCCCGCGCAGCATCATCAAGGCGGTAATCGCCAGGCCGATGCCCGGGGTCTTGCCGCTGCGAATCTCGCGGACCACGATCGAGCCGCCGCCGATGCGCACGTTATCGGAGACCAGCCCGGCGTCGACGATCACCGCCTCGCAGGTGCTGCGATCGCCGCTGCGACAGGCCGGATGGCCGTTGATGGTGACCTTGCTCGAGCCTTCGGCCAGGTACTGCGGCGGCATCGGCGGATGCTTGCTGCAGAGGATCTTGTCGTCGTCGGCAGGCTCGGTGTTCGGCGCCGGGCTGGCGACCGTAGGCCGCCACATCAGCGAGAAAAAGCCCTTGGCCATGTCGAGGAAGCTTTCTTCCTCCTCCTCGGCCGGCGGCTGAGCCGCGTCGCTGCCGGCGGGCGCCGCGGCGGCAACGATGACACCTGCAGCGCGGGCGGCCGGTTTGCCATTGGTGTGGGTGTTCTTCGAGCCGGTGAGGATGTTGGCCTGCACCGAGGGCGGGAACAAAAAGTTGCCGATGCCCTCGCATAAACTGCTTAAGCCCTTGTCGGCCCCGGTCTTGCTCATGGCCACGCCGACCACAATGCCCACCACTGCGCCGAGCACGAAGCAGCCGAGGCCGCCGGTAGCCACGGTAAGGCCCAGCGCCGCGGTCACCGCCGCGGTGGCCAGCACGCCGATGGCGACGTTGGCGGCGACTTCCAGCACGCCGCTGACGATGTCGGCCATCATCGAGGTGTGCATCAGCGCGTCGCCCTGACGAGCGGCCCAAAGAGCGTCAGACATGCAGGGTGCTCATCAGGTCAGGGCGTCGAAGTTCAATGATTGCTTGATCGCCGCCCAGTGCGCCGCCTCGGCATCGCCCAGCGGTTGGGCCTTGACGTAGCTCAGGGCGAACATCTTGCGAGTGCCCGGTAGCACCAGGGCGAGCTGGTACTGATAGACCTTTTCGTTGCCCTTGCTGAACTGGCTGCGCAGCTCGATGCCGTCCACCGACTGCTCGGCGCCCAGGCGCACGGCCTGGCCAGGTTGAAAACGCAGGTCCTTGACCTGTTGTTGCAGACGTTCAAGCTGACCGTCGAAGTTGCTTTGCAGGGTTTCGCCGTCGGCCAGCAGGCTGCGGCTGACGATCAAAGATGTGCCGAGCTTGGCAAAGCGCAGGATATTGATGGTGGTGTCCTGCACCTCGACATCGGGCAGGGCAAACTGGAATTCGTTGAGACGATAAGTCATGACGCAGGAATCTCTTTATTGGCTGGCTTTGGGCTTGGGGAAGATCGCTTCCACGGCGCCATCGATGGTGCCTTTGACGCCTTGCCCGTCCGGAGTGGCGCCGGGGGCGCCGCCGATGTTCAGGTCCAGGGTGCCGCCGGTGTTGAACTGGGCATTGCCTTCGGCGTTGAGGTTGAACTGCACGCCGGTGAGGTTGATCTGGCCGCTGGCGTTGAGCTCGAGCACACTCTTGCCACACACCAGGCGCAGGTTCTCGCCGACCTCGATCAGGTAGCTGCGGCTGATGCTGTCGGTCTTGGTCGAGCCCACCAGCAGGATGTCGTCGCGCTTGACCGCGCGAATACGGTCTTCGCCGATGGTCGCCACTTCGCTGAAGTCCACCACCTTGTTACGGTTGTGGCCCACCCAGTGGCTCTCGTCGTTCTCGACCTCGATGTCCTGGTTGCGCTCGGCATGGATGTACAGCTGCTCGGCGCCCTTCTTGTCCTCCATGCGGATTTCGTTGAAGTTCGCTGGCGTGCCACCTTTGCTCGAACGGCTTTTCATCCCGCTCTGAGTGGCATTGGCCGGCAGGTCGTAGGGCACGGTCTGCTCGGCGTTGTACACCCGGCCAGTGATGATCGGCCGGTCCGGATCACCTTCAAGAAAGCTGACGATCACTTCCTGGCCGATCCGCGGGATCTGCATCGAGCCCCAGTTCTTGCCGGCCCAGGCCTGGGACACGCGGATCCAGCACGAGCTGTTCTCGTTGGACTGGTCATGGCGGTCCCAGTAGAAGTGCACCTTGACCCGGCCATACTGGTCGGTCCAGATCTCTTCACCGGCCGGACCGACCACGATGGCGGTCTGCGGTCCCTTGACCTGCGGGCGCAGGGTGCTGGCCAGGGGGCGGAAGCTCTGCTGCGCATCGATGCAGCTGAGGTTGCTTTCGAACTGTGCGTTGCCGCCACCGGCACCGGTTTCCAGGCGCTCCTGGACGACGTAGTAGCG
This sequence comes from Pseudomonas wadenswilerensis, assembly GCF_900497695.1. Classification (GTDB taxonomy): domain Bacteria; phylum Pseudomonadota; class Gammaproteobacteria; order Pseudomonadales; family Pseudomonadaceae; genus Aquipseudomonas; species Aquipseudomonas wadenswilerensis. The sequence goes on from NZ_UIDD01000001.1 coordinate 454,426, forward strand.
GGCGCCGACGATCAGGTATTCGCGGTTCTGGTCCTGGCGGCTGAAGCCGCTCATGCTGAACAGGTTGCCGGCTGCCAGGCCCCGGGCGTTGCCGCGCAGCTCGATGCGCTCGTGCAGGCTTTGCAAGGCCTCGATGCGGGTACGGGCGTAATGCTCGCCGTCCTCGCTTTGCACGTAGGTGCCGGGGTAGTCGTATAGCGGGTAATCGCCAGCGGTGTGCGGACGCGGCATTTCCGAGCGCACGTCGATGCGTGCGCTGGGGCGCTGGAAGTCATAGTCGTTGAGCTCCAGCGAGCCGGATTGCACCTCCTGGGCCAGATGCCAGTCGTTGAGGTGGTCGCGCTCGCGATGCTGGCCATCAGGTGGAAAGTACGGCACCGATTCGTAGCCCGGCACTACCTGATGGGCGCCATAGGCATCGGCCAGCACCAGCACGTGACGGTCCTTTTCGTGGCGGAAGTAGTAGTAGATACCTTCCTGTTCCATCAACCGGCTGACAAAGTCGAAGCTGGTCTCACGGTACTGCACGCAGTATTCCCACTCACGGTAGGGGCGGCTGAGACTGTCTTCGAAGTCGGAAAAACCCAGGTCGCGAAACACCTGCTTGATGATCTGCGGGATGGTCTGGTTCTGGAAGATGCGGCAATCGGAGGTCTTGCTCAGCAGCCACAGCCACGGCCGCAGGGTCACCCGGTAACTGGCGAACTGGCCGCGGTCGATGCTCTGGCTGCAGCGCGACACGATGCCGTGAAAATACCGCGAGCGGCCCAGGTCCAGTTGCAGGCTCAAGCTCATGGGCTTGCCCAGCAACTGGTTGAGGTCGATGGACGAGTTGTCCGAGGTCAGCTGCAACTCGTAGTCGAACAGCCGCCCCAGCTCTTCGCCGCCACCCATTTCCGCCAGGATCAGGGCATCCGGGCCCAGCGGGCTGTTGATCTGCGCCAGTCGGGTGAATTGCTTGAATAGCATCGTTTATCTCGTCAAACGCGCCATCACGGCGCGTCGCTGAAGTGGTAGTGCAGCTCGTTGGCGTGGCAGCTGATGCGCACCCCGGCCAGGGCCTTGCCTTCGAGCATGCGCGTCAGGAACTCGCGGCTCATGTCCGGCAACAGGCTGTTGGTCAGGATCGCGTCGATCATCCGTCCGCCGCTTTCAGTCTCGCTGCAGCGCGAGACGATCAGGTCGACCACCTCGTCGTCGTAGTCGAAGGCGACCTTGTGGGTGCCTTGTACGCGCTTGCGGATGCGTTCGAGCTGCAGGCGGGTGATGGCCTTGAGCATCTCGTCGCTGAGCGGGTAGTAGGGGATGGTCACCAGACGCCCGAGCAGTGCTGGCGGGAAGATCTCCAGCAGCGGTTGGCGCAGTGCGGTGGCGATTGCTTCCGGTTCGGGGATGTTCTGCGGGTCCTTGCACACCTGGGAAATCAGCTCGGTACCGGCGTTGGTGGTGAGCAGGATCAGGGTGTTCTTGAAGTCGATCACCCGGCCTTCGCCGTCTTCCATCACGCCTTTGTCGAACACCTGGAAGAAGATCTCGTGCACGTCCGGGTGGGCCTTCTCCACCTCATCCAGCAATACCACGCTGTAGGGCTTGCGCCGCACCGCCTCGGTCAGCACACCACCTTCGCCGTAGCCGACATAGCCGGGCGGGGCGCCCTTGAGGGTCGAGACGGTATGGGCTTCCTGGAACTCGCTCATGTTGATGGTGATGACGTTCTGCTCACCGCCATACATGGCTTCGGCGAGGGCCAGGGCGGTTTCGGTCTTGCCCACCCCGGAGGTACCGGCGAGCATGAACACGCCAATCGGCTTGTTGGGGTTGTCGAGGCCGGCGCGGGAAGTCTGGATGCGCTTGGCGATCATCTGCAGGGCATGGTCCTGGCCGATGATGCGCTTGGCCAGGTGCTGATCGAGCTTGAGCACGGTTTCCAGCTCGTTGCGGGCCATGCGCCCGACCGGGATGCCGGTCCAGTCGGCAACCACCGAGGCCACGGCCTGGTAGTCGACGGTCGGTAGGATCAGCGGAGTTTCACCTTGCAGGTCGCTCAGGCGTTGTTGCAGGTCGATGAGTTTTTCGCGCAGCTCATGGCTCTGTTCGCTGCCCGTGTCGCGGTCGACCACGCCGACGTTTTCGCGCAGTTGCGCACGGGTGGCCAGCAGCTCGTCGACCAGGGTTTTCTCTTCGGCCCAGCGGCTTTCCAGTTCGGCCAGGCGCTCGCGCTCAGCAGCCAGCAAGGTTTCAGACTGTTGCTGGCGGTTGCCGATGGCGATACCGATCGCCTGTTCGCGGGCGATGATCTGCAGCTCGGTTTCCAGTGCCTCGATGCGCCGGCGGCTGTCATCCACTTCAGCCGGCACCGCGTGCAGGCTGATGGCGACGCGGGCGCAGGCGGTGTCGAGCAGGCTGACGGACTTGTCTGGCAACTGGCGCGCCGGGATGTAGCGGTGGGAGAGCTTGACCGAAGCTTCGAGGGCTTCATCGAGGATCTGCACCTGGTGGTGCTGCTCCATGGTCGAGGCCACGCCGCGCATCATCAGCAACGCCTTGTCTTCGCTCGGCTCGGCGACCTGCACCACCTGGAAGCGGCGGGTCAGGGCCGGGTCTTTCTCGATGTGCTTCTTGTACTCGGCCCAGGTGGTGGCGGCCACGGTGCGCAGGCTGCCGCGGGCCAGGGCTGGCTTGAGCAGGTTGGCGGCATCACCGGTACCGGCCGCGCCACCGGCACCGACCAGGGTGTGGGCTTCATCGATGAACAGAATGATCGGTTTCGGCGAGGCCTGAACATCCTCGATGACCTGGCGCAGGCGCTGCTCGAACTCGCCCTTCATGCTCGCCCCGGCCTGCAGCAGGCCGACATCCAGGCTGCGCAGTTCGACGTCTTTGAGCGAAGGCGGGACATCGCCGGCGACGATACGCAGGGCAAAGCCTTCGACCACTGCGGTCTTGCCCACACCGGCTTCACCGGTGAGGATCGGGTTGTTCTGCCGGCGACGCATGAGGATATCCACCAGTTGGCGGATCTCTTCATCACGGCCGACGATCGGGTCGAGCTTGCCGCTGCGCGCCTGCTCGGTGAGGTCAACGGTAAAGCGCTTGAGCGCTTCCTGTTTGCCCAGGGCGCTGGGGGCCATGGCACCGCTGGCTTCGCCCGGCACGGCGCCGGCATTGAAACCGTCGCTGGCGCTCAGGGCGTTTTCCGGCGAATCACCGACATACTCGTCAAAACGTTCGCTGAGGGCTTCGACCTTGATCTTGGCAAACTCCGACGACAGGCCGAGCAAGGCATTGCGCAGGCTCGGGGTCTTGAGGATACCGAGCACCAGGTAGCCGGTGCGCACCTGGCTTGCGCCGAACATCAGGCTGCCATACACCCAGCCACGCTCGACGGCTTCTTCGACGTGGGAAGACAGATCGGTGATCGAGGTCGAGCCGCGGGGCAAGCGGTCCAGGGCATCGGTCAGCTCACGGGCCAGGCGCGCGGGCTCAAGGTTGAACTGGCGGATGATGCGGTGCAGGTCCGAGTCCTGCAGTTGCAGCAGTTGATGAAACCAGTGGGCCAGTTCCACATAAGGGTTGCCCCGCAATTTGCAGAACACCGTGGCGGCCTCGATGGCCTTGTAAGCGACGCTGTTGAGTTTGCCGAACAGCGCGGCGCGGCTGATTTCACCCATGTTCCGGACTCCTTGTGGATTGCGATGCGGTCGCCTGCTCGGCGTAGTACCGAGCCAGTGTCAGATCCCTGGCATCGTGTTGCGGGCGGCCCAGCCAGGTATCGAAACCCAGGCGTCGACCGGTGTTGAGTTGCAGGGCGGGTATCTGCTCCTGCTGCAGGATCAGGTTCAGGTCCCAGTCCAGCTCGTGCCCCTGATGCTCGGCGACCCAGGCCACCAGCTCGCCAAAGGCACTGCCATCGGGCAACAGTGACAGGTACTGGTCCAGGCTCAGCGGCCCCAGGCAGATGCGAAACTTGTGCTGGCGGTCCCAGACGTGGCTGCCCAGGCACACATCCATGCCCAACTGGTTGGCGCTCGCACCCAGGCGGCTGCGCTCCGGCAGTTGTAGCCACTGACTGACATATTCCTCGATGCTCACCGGCACGCCGAAGTACGCCCCGAGAATGCCACGCAGGCCATCCGGGTAGCGGGTCTGGGCGGCGAGATGGCCGCTGTAGTGCAGCTTGGCGGTGTCCGGCAACGGGCCCTGGTCGCGCAGCGCCGGTGTGCCGCGGCCGCTCAGGGCGGCCAGGCGCGCGGCCCAGTAGTCGTCATCGGGGCGGTCATGGCTGACCGTCGGCCGCGCCTCGGCCCAGGCCCGGTAGAACAGGCTCAGCAGGCGGTGATGAAACACATCGAGAAAGCGCTTGCTGGTGCTGTCGGCGTTGTTGCGCTGGCGCTCGCGCATGTACTCGGTCAGGTGCAGGGGCAGGGGGCCGTTGGGGCCGCCGAGGCCAAAGAAGAACTGCTCCAGGCGCGCCGGGCCCTGCTCTGTGGCAGGCGTCAGCGATGCCAGGGTTGCCGGCGCAAAAGCGCAATCGAGCTGCTGGCCAAGGCGAACCGGCTCATCGGCCAGGCGCAGGGAATGGCCGAAGCGTGGCAACTGCGGCGACTCGCACTCAAGCCGGCGCAGGGCCTGGAAGAAATCGTAGTTCCAGGGTTCGGCCTGCATCTCGCTGAGGATATTCACAGGGTCGGACGGCGTCCGGGCTTGGCTTTCCATCGCATGATCTCGCCGCGTTCGGTGGTACGGAGCACCGTCTCGGTAAAGCTGTTGATCGACACGTAACGTGCCAGGAAACGCTCGAACACTGCACCGAGGAGGAACACCCCGGTGCCGCGGAAGGCGTTCTCATCGAACTCCAGGGTGATCTCCAGGCCACGGCCAAAGACGATCGGCCCGGGCATTGGCAGCCGTCGCGTGCAAGCCTTGCTGCTGACCTCACGCAGGCCGTCGATCTGCAGTTGCAGGGCGGCGTCATGGCTGTCGCCGTACAGGCGCAGCAGCTCGCGCAGAGCGGCTGCGCCCTGGCCCTGTTCGGTCAGCGACAGGTAGTTCAGCGACAGCTGGCTGATCAGGCGCCAGGCCTTGTTGTCATGGGCGTGGCTGGCACGCGGCCGGCTTGGCCCGACCAGGCAGCGAATGGCGGCCACTGGCGCGCTGTCGGCCAGCGTGAAATCGCTGCGGCCATCGCCAACGTTCATGAACAGCGGCAGATCGCGGTTGGTACACAGGGCGCTGACGCCCAGTTGGCGCAGGTCATGGCGGTAGGGCGCCTGCTGACCATCGACCAGGCTGATGAAGGTCTCGCTGCCCATGTAGGTCGAGCGGGTGCCGTTGCGCCGCTGTTCGCTGGAAAGCATGCGTGGTTCGCGGCGCACGATGTAGTACGCCTGGTCACGGCCATAGCGCGCTGGATCGCGCACGGCATAGAACGGCAGGAAACTCTGGTCGGGGCCGGTGCCGTGACCGGTCACACTGCTCAGCGAGTGGATCTCGAAATCCGTCGGCCGGGTGCGGTCAGCGATCACGTGGTGCTCGTTGACCCGGTCGCTCAGGTGGATCCGGTCGACACGGCGCGGGAACAGATTGATCGCCGGAGTACAGAAGGGCACGAACTGCTCGACGCCGACGCTGCCTTCCAGCGTCTGGTCGTAGCGCTCGAACAGCACGATCAGCTCCAGCTCCTGCCCGTCGCAACGTTTTACCGCGCGACTCAGCTCGGCGAACTCGACGAACAGGAAACGCTGCGGCAAAGCGAAGTATTCCTGCAGCAGGCGGTAACCCTGGAACGCCTGCGGGACCACCGGCAAGGCTGCCTCGCGGTCATCGAAGCCGCACGGGCGCAGGGCCGAGGCAGGAATGCGCTCGACCCAGTCGCTGCCGGGCTGGCGCGCGAACACCGCACAGGCGTTGCCCAGCAACTGCTCATAAAGGCGAAACGGCAGTTCATCGGCGCCGTTGAGGTACAGCGGCAGGCTGCTGAGGTCGAGCGCGTTGAACGGCAGCTCGGCGCCGGTACGCAAGGTAATGCGCAACCCGGCGCGGGCTTTCGGTTCACTGGCGGCAAGGCGCCCGAGGTTGGCTGCGGGATTGCCGAAGTATTCGGCCTGGGCCACCTGCAGCGGCCACAGCGTGACCGGGTGGGCACTGCGAAATTCACAGGGCGTCTGCGAATTGCGGCCAAGGGTGGCGCGCAGCACGCTGCCACGGGGCAGGGTGAAACCAGCACTGAGCGAACCTTCGTCAGGATCGGCCTGCATCTGCACCACGGCCATCGACGGCGTCGGTGCCAGGTAGTGCGGGTAGGCGATCTCCAGCAGGTTGTGGGTGAAGGTCGGGTACTCGGCATCGAGCTTGAGTTGTACCCGTGCGGTCAGGTAGGCAAAACCTTCGAGCAGACGCTCGACATAGGGGTCGGCGCAGTCAATGCCGGACAGGGTCAGACGCCCGGCGATCTTCGGGTATTCCCTGGCGAATTCTGCCGCGCTTTCACGGATGTGTTGCAGTTCCTGGTTGTACAGCTCGAGCAGGCGCGGGTTCATGGACGTCTCCGGCGCTCGGCGGGGGCAACCCGGACATGCCCGGATTCCAGGTCAAGGTCTGTGCGCAGCAGCAACGGCAGTGCCGCGGGCTGGGCCCACAGGTCGCCTTCGATCTCGAAACTCAGGGCGTTGTTGTTCATTTCCCCCGGTGCGACCTGGGCGCGAACCCGCAGGCTGCTGCGCAGGATGCGCGGTTCGAAGGTGGCGATGGCCTGGTAAATGATGCTCTCCAGAGCGCTGATATCAATGTTCGAGGCGCTGTTACCGGCCAGTGCCGGCAGGCCGTAGTTGACCACCGAGGTGCCGGCCGCAGTGTTGAGCGTGGCGCCAGCATCAAGCAGTGAGGTGGTATTGAGTAGCCAGGTGAGATCGCGCAGTACTGACGCCTTGAGCTGGTTCAGCGACAGCACGCGTTTGTCGTTGGCTTCTTGCAGGTTGCCGGGCTCGTCGTCGGTCAGACGATCGAGCAGCGAAGGCTGCAGGCGGTCACGTGCAGCGATTTCGGCTACCAAGGGGCGGCTCCGGTGGTGGGATTCAAGATTGCGTTGGCCTTATCGCGGGGCAAGCCCGCTCCTACCAGGTGGGAGCGGGCTTGCCCCGCGAAGAGGGCGAAACGCATCAGATCTTGACGTTCTGGCGCACGTTCCAGCCGTACTTGACCGGGCCGCCGTCTTTGGTGCCGTCAGCTTTCTGCGGCTGGTAATCGACCGTGACCTTGCCGAAGTTCAGGGTGACGTTTTCGGTCAGGCGGTCATCGCCGCCCGAGCCGCCGGTGCTCAGCGAGCTGATCAGCACTTCTTCGAGGTTGATGACCAGGTATTCAACCTGGCTTTCGCCACCGGCCTTGCGCACGGTCAGCTTGACCTTGTCGATGTGCTTGCCGCTGGAGCAATGCATCATCAGGTTAGGGCTGGACTTGTCGACGTACTTGGTCAGCGACAGGTCCTGGATGTTGACCTTGCCGGCGCCACCGCCACCGCCCATGTGCATGTTGCCGGACTGGGCCATGCCCCAGCTCCAGTTCAGCACATCGATCTCGTCCTTGTGGGCCTTGTCCATGGACTCGCCCTTGATGTCGCCGATCTTGATGAAAATATCAACTGCCATGTTGTCTCCAGAGTGTGGCTTCTACCACATTGTTTTTCAGTGCACGCCCCGCATTTGCGGGGCGCTTCAGCGAGCCAGGGCTCAGGCGCCCTTGGCCGATGGCAACTTCGATACCAGACGTAGCGACACGGTCAGCCCTTCGAGCTGGTAGTGCGGGCGCAGGTAGAAACGCGAGTTGTAGTAACCCGGGTTGCCTTCGACTTCTTCGACCACCACTTCGGCCGCCGCCAGCGGATGCTGGGCCTTGGTGGTTTCGGTGGAGTGGGCCGGGTCGCCATCGACGTAGTTGAGAATCCAGTCCTGCAGCCAGCGCTGCATCTCGTCCTTCTCTTTGAACGAGCCGATCTTGTCGCGCACGATGCACTTCAGGTAATGGGCGAAGCGACAGGTGGCGAACAGGTACGGCAGGCGCGCAGCCAGGTTGGCGTTGGCGGTAGCGTCCGGGTCGTCATACTCGGCAGGCTTTTGCAGCGACTGGGCGCCGATGAAAGCAGCGAAGTCGGTGTTCTTCTTGTGCAGCAGCGGCATGAAACCGTTCTTCGCCAGTTCCGCTTCACGGCGATCGGAGATGGCGATCTCGGTCGGGCACTTCATGTCCACGCCACCGTCATCGGTGGGGAAGGTGTGCGCGGGCAGGTTCTGCACTTCACCGCCGGACTCGACACCGCGAATCCGCGAGCACCAGCCGTAGTACTTGAACGAGCGGTTGATGTTCACCGCCATGGCGTAGGCGGCGTTGGCCCAGGTGTACTTGGTGCTGTCGGCACCGTCGGTGTCTTCTTCGAAGGCGAAGGCTTCCACCGGGTCGGTCTTGGCGCCATACGGCAGGCGCGCGAGGAAACGCGGCATGGTCAGGCCGATGTAGCGCGAGTCTTCCGATTCACGCAGCGAACGCCAGCCGGCGTACTCCGGGGTGGTGAAGATCTTGGTCAGGTCGCGCGGGTTCGACAGTTCCTGCCACGAGCCCATGCCCATCACGGTCGGCGAGGCCGCAGCAATGAACGGCGAGTGCATGGCGGCACAAACCTTGGACAGCTCGCCGAGCAGCTCGACGTCCGGTGGCGACTGGTCGAAGTAGTAATCGCCGACCAGGCAGCCATACGGCTCGCCGCCGAACTGGCCGTATTCCTCTTCGTACATCTTCTTGAACAGCGGGCTCTGGTCCCAGGCCGTGCCCTTGAATTTCTTCAGGGTCTTGTGCAGGTCGGGCTTGGAGATGTTGAGCACGCGGATTTTCAGCTGCTCGTCGCTCTCGGTGTTGTTGACCAGGTAGTGCAAGCCACGCCAGGCGCTTTCCAGCTTCTGGAACTCGGGGTGGTGGATGACCTGGTTGACCTGGGCAGTGAGCTTGGCGTCGATGGCGGCAATGATCGATTCGATCGACTTGATCGCGTCATTGGACACCAGGTCGGTTTGCGCCAGGGCCTGTTCGGCCAGGGTGCGTACCGCAGTTTCGACGGCTTCGCGAGCGCGCTCGGTCTTGGGTTTGAATTCTTGCAGCAACAGCGAGGCGAACTCGCTGGCTTGCTCGGTGGCCGCTGGCTGGGCCTGGGTATCACGCATCGGATCGGTCATGAGGCTATGTCCTGATTAAGCGTTCGGCTCGGGGTCCTGGGGCTTTGGCGCACTGGCCAAGGCCTGGAGCAGGGCCGGATCCTTGATGGCTTTCATGATGATTTCTTCGGCGCCGGTCTTGCCGTCCATGTAGGTCAGCAGGTTGGCCAGCTGGGTCCGCGCTTCGAGCAGCTGGTTCAGCGAATCGACCTTGCGCGCCACGGCGGCAGGGCTGAAGTCGTCCATGCTTTCGAAGGTGATATCCAGGCTCAGGTTGCCTTCGCCGGTCAGCTCGTTGGGTACATGGAAGGCTACCCGTGGTTGCATGGCCTTGAGGCGCGAGTCGAAGTTGTCGACGTCGACTTCCAGGAACTTGCGTTCGGCCACCGGCGCCAGCGGCTCGGCAGGCTTGCCCGCGAGGTCGGCCATGACGCCCATGACGAAAGGCAACTGGACCTTCTTTTCGGCGCCGTAGAGCTCGACGTCATACTCGATCTGCACCCGCGGCGCGCGATTGCGCGCAATGAATTTCTGAGAACTGGGGTTCGCCACGTTGTTCCTCCTGGTCGCAGGTGCGACGGTATTGGCGTCATCGATCGTTGCCGGTAACGGTGTTGCATATGTGCGTAGGGTCTGGCCCGCAGGCCTCAGTCGGTCTCAGGCCCGCGCAGGGTTTCGAATTGCGACAGCCCATCCGGGATCAGGTCGCGGACGATCGCGGCAAAATCGGCATTCACCAGATTTTTCGCGCGGTTCAACAGCACCGGCAGCGGGCTCGAGGGCTCGTGACGGGCGTAGTACTTGAGAATTCGGTCGAGGCTGCGCAGCACCTCGTCGCGGCTGGCGATATCGGCCGAGGCACGGGCAACGGGGGCTGCAGGAGTCGCGCTGGCAAGAGACGCCGGGCTGTCGGCTGCGGTGCTGACTTCGCTGACTTCGCTGACTTCGCTGGTGTCGTTGGCGGCTTGCTCGCTTGCTGGCGCATGTTCGGCGAGGATTTGCGCGGCCTGGCGCAGCGGCTGTTTCAGGGCGCTGAGATCAACCCCGCTGGCCGCCCCGACCTGCTCGTTGACGTACTGCTCGATTGCCTCGGTGGCTTCGCGGGCCTGCTGCAACGCCTCGTGGGTGGCCTGCAGTTGCTCGGCATCACTGTCGCGCAGGGCACCGCCGAGCTCGTCGGCATTGAGTGTCTCGCTGGCAAAGTGCTGCAGGCCGCTGGCGTGCAGGGCCGCGCGCAGGCTGACCGGGCCGAAAGCACGGGAGCGGGTCAGAAGGCTTTCGCGCAGCAGGGCGATGTTGGTCTCGCAGACCAGACCGGCGAGGGCGTTGATGCGCACCGTCGGGTCATTGTCGTCATCGGCGTCGAGTTGCGGGTGTACGTGCGGCCAATACTGGCGCAACAGGTCGTTGATCAGTTGCAGGGTGCTGGCAAGGCCGGCAATGCCATGCAAGGCCAGGGCACTTTGCAACAGGAAATGAGTGACGCGAAGGTCTTTGCTGCGTTGCAGCAGGGCGGTGCAGGACTGTTCGATCTGCCGCCATTGGGGCGGTTCGGCAGGCTGGATGGCATCGCCCATGACACGTTCGGGCTTGCCTTGGGCATCACGCTCCAATTGCAGGAAGTCCGGGTCGTATTCAAGGTCGTCGCCGCAAGGAAAGTTCTCCGAAACGGCAGCGAGCAAATGCGCTGAGTTCACCAGATATCGATCTCCGTATCGTCCCGTGGTGGGGGTAGCTAATGTGCGCTAATTGGATTTGTGACGTAGCGCACATATTTTGCTGAGTTGTCCTTAGTTGATATCAAAGTGATATCACGCTTGTTCAGCAAGTCGCGCATTTTTGGTTTATTTCCAATTGGCTGTCAAGGTAAGCTATCGGCCCACCGTAACCTGAGTTTTGGGCCAAACAGGTTTTCTGACCTATTGGTCAGGGTGCCGGTGGATGTCGTTTGAAACTGACAGAGTTCGGCTAAAGTTACCGAACATCGGACATTCAGTTGATTTTTCAGGGATTGGAAGCGAATCGCGTTATCTGCGCAAGGCCTGAAGCGGGTCCGCAGGCGATTCAGGATGTTGCTAAGGAGGCGTGATGTCGCTGAGTCTGACTATTACCAGTTATCACAAGATTACCCCTGGCCAATGTCCTGAAAAGTTCATCGAATCAGGTGCCATCAGCATTGGACGTGGCCCCGGTAATGATTGGGTATTGCCCGATCCGGAACGTCTGGTCTCTTCGCAACATTGTGTCATTCAATATAAAGATGGTCGCTACTACCTCACTGATAACAGTACGAATGGTGTCGAATTAATTCACGCCGGTATTCGTTTGCGTCGCGGTAACAGTGAGCCGCTGATGGATGGCGAAGTGATCCGCATTGGCGAGTACGAGATTCAGGCGCGCATCGATTCAAGCTTCAAAATGGAAGATGGCAATCCGTTAAGTCGCGATGCCTCCAACAGCTTCGAGGCGCTGATGGCCAATCAGGCTGGCGCCGCCCCTACTCCTTCAGTTCCTGCCGCGCCTGCGTTCATCCAGGGGGCCTCGAGCAACGATACCCTCCCTGACCTGTTCGATTTTCTTGCACCGGCAAGCATTGCACCGGTGACCCAGCCCGATCATGTGCCTGCCCAACAGCATGACTTTCGCCCACCAACGCCAGTGCCACCTGTTGTGCCAGCGCCGGCGAGCCCCGGGGTCATCCCCGAAGACTGGGACCTGTTCGCCGAACCTTCAGCTCCCACGCCCGCTCCTGTAGCCGCGCCGGCCGCGACCGCAATGCCCGCTCCGGCGCCCGTTGCCGAAGCCGTTGCGCAGCCCGCCCCGGCGCCCGTTGTCGAAGCCCTTGCGCAGCCTGCCGACTCAAGTGCGTTGGTCCAGGCATTCCTGCGCGGTGCAGGTCTTGAGCAGTTGCGAATCGACAGCGCCCAGGTAGAGGCGCAGATGGAAGCCCTCGGCCGTAGCTACCGGCTGATGGTCGAGGGTCTGATCGATGTACTGCGTGCGCGCAGCAGCCTCAAGGGTGAGTTCCGCATGCAGCAGACCATGATCCGCCCGGCGGAAAACAACCCGCTCAAGTTCGCTCCGAATGCCGACGAAGCGTTGTTGCTGCTGCTGCGGCACGGCAATCACGCGTTCATGGCGCCGGATCAGGCAGTACGCGACAGCTTCGACGACCTGCGCGCGCATCAGTTGGCTGTGATGGCGGGTGTTGAAGCGGCCATCAAGCACCTGCTCGCACGCTTCGAGCCGGCACAGCTGGAGTCGCGGTTAGGCGAGCCGGCCGGCCTGTCGAAACTGTTCGGCAGCTCGCGCCAGGCGCAGTACTGGCAGCAGTTCACCGAGCTGTACAGCAAGATCTCCGGGGAAGCCGAAGACGACTTCCAGGACCTGTTCGGGCGCGAGTTCAGCCGCGCCTATGAGGAGCACAGCGCGCGTCTGCAACGCTCCTGAAACAAACGGAAAGTGCCACGTCATTGAGGACGCAGGATGATTCGAACAATGCTGATGGCGGCGGTGACCACACTGCTGCTCAGTGGTTGTAGCAAGGATGAAGTCGCAGCACCGGTCCAGCCCGAGGTGGCAGGGCCTACCAGCGTGACCTTGTATTTCAGTGCCGCCGCCGGGCTCAACCCGGGCGCCAACGGCCAGGCCGCGCCTGTGCGCGTGCGCATTTTCGAACTGAAGAACAGCGCCAACTTCAACCGCGCCGATTATTTCGCCCTGGCCGAACGTGCTCCGGCGACCCTGGGCGCCGACCTGGTCGATCAGGACGAAGTGCTGGTGCAGCCTGGTGAGCAACTGCGTATCGAGCGCCCGCTGAGCCCGACCACCCGCCAGATCGGCCTGGTGGTCGGCTACCGCGAGGTCGATCAGGCGCAGTGGCGCAGCCTGCTGCCCGTGCCGCCGCTGGATTACCAGATCAGCCTCGATGTCCGCGCTGTGCGCAGCGCTGCCCATACCTCCCCAACCAGTACCGCCCAATAGGCGATCGGAGAAGCCATGTCCTGGAACAATCGTGTGGTCTGGTCGGAAGGCATGTTCCTCGGAACCCAGCACTTTCAACAGCATGACCGTTATCTCGAAAATCTGATCGATGCCCGCAGCCGGCCACTGTCGGCGGGCGCCTGGGGTTTTTCCGAGCTGCTGATCGACCAGGGCCTGCTGGCCCAGGGGAAACTGGCCATCGTTTCGGCTCGGGGCCTGCTGCCTGACGGCACACCTTTCAACATTCCCCAGGATGACTTGGCGCCAAGCCCGCTGAACATCGATGACAACCTGCGTGATGGCCTCGTGTACCTGGCCTTGCCGCTCAAGCGCGCCGGTGCCCGCGATACGGTCGACGAGGGCGAGACGCTGGGCGGTGCGCGCTATGTCAGCCGGGTGGCCGAAGTGCGCGACGACAACGCGCCGTTCGAGAATCGCTCGCCGGTCGCTCTCGGTTCCCGTGCCCTGCGCCTGATTACTGCCGAAGAGGGCCTGAGCGACTATGCCGCGCTGGGCCTGGTACGTATCAAGGAAAAGCGCGCCGACCGCGCCCTGGTCCTGGATGACAGCTATATCGCGCCAGTGCTGGATGTATCGGCGAGCAAGAGCCTGTCGGCATTTCGCAGCGAACTGCTGGGCCTGCTGCATCAACGCGGCGAAGCGCTGGCCGGGCGGGTGGTAGCCTCGGGTGCCGGCGGCGCTTCGGAAATCGCCGACTTCATGCTCCTGCAACTGGTCAACCGCGCCCAACCGCTGGTCGAACACCTGAGCCAGTTGAGCCCGTTGCACCCGGAGCGGCTTTACAGCGAGCTGGTCAGCCTGGCCGGTGAGTTCGCCACCTTCTGTGCCAGCAACCGTCGCCCGGGCGAGTTCCCGGTGTACCAGCATGATGACCTGGCAGCGAGCTTCGCCCCGGTCATGCAGGCGCTGCGCGAAGCCCTGTCGATGTTGATCGACAGCAAGGCCACGCCCATCCCGATCGTCGAGAAGGCCTACGGCATTCACGTGGCCATGCTGGCTGACCGCAGCCTGCTCGATAACGCCAGCTTCATCCTCGTGGTGCGCGCCGACGTGCCGAGCGAGACCCTGCGCGGGCGCTTTGCCCAGCAAAGCAAGATCGGTGCGGTCGAACACATTCGTGACCTGGTCAACCTGCAACTGCCGGGCATCGGCCTGCTGCCGTTGCCGGTGGCGCCACGGCAGATCCCGTTCCATGCCGGCTCCACCTACTACGAACTCGATCGCGGCAGCGAGCATTGGCAGCAACTGCAGAACGCCGGGGGCTTTGCTTTCTACGTCGCCGGCGAGTTCCCGGGGCTGAACCTGTCCTTCTGGGCCATCCGAGGATAAGCCGCGATGCAGCCTAACGACCCGTCGGCACCGCCGGCCAACGACCGCACCCAGTTCATGCCGCGCCCCGGTGGCCGTGGCCCACAGGCGGATATGCCTGAGCCGGCTGCGCCGCCGTCGATGCCGGCACAGCCGTTGCCCGGTGGCCAGGCACTTGGCCTGAACCCGCTGGAAAGCGCCGCCGGCCCGTTGTTGGCATTGCTGACCCGCTTGCGTAGCACCATCGCCCATCCGGCCCCGGCCAGCCTGCGTGCGCAGTTGCTGGCCTATCTGCGTCAGTTCGAAGAGCGCGCCGAAGCCGCCGGGGTGGCGCGTAACGAAGTGCTGCTGGCGCGTTACGCCCTGTGCACCGCTCTCGATGAAGCCGTACTCAGTACGCCTTGGGGCAGCAGCAGCGACTGGGGCAAGCAGAGCCTGCTGATTACCGTGCACAACGAAGCCTGGGGTGGCGAGAAGGTATTTCAGCTGCTTGAACACTGCCTGCAGAGCCCGCGCGAACGTCTGTACCTGCTGGAGTTGCTGTACCTGTGCATGTGCCTGGGCTTTGAAGGCCGCTATCGGGTCATGAACGGTGGCCGTGCTCAGCTCGAAGCCTTGCGCGAACGCACTGCCGCCGCCATTCGCAGTGCCCGGGGCGAGTTCGAGCGCGAACTGTCGCCGCACTGGCGCGGGGTCAGCGTCACCCGTGATCGACTGTCGCAGTTCATGCCGCCCTGGGTGGGCCTGGCCATTGCCCTGGCGCTGTTACTGGCATTGCTGTTTGCCCTGCGCTTCATGCTCGCCGCCGACGCCGAGCCGGTATTCAAGAACATTCATGCCCTGGGCGAGATCCCGGTGCAAGCCATCGATCGCCCGGTGACCCAGCCAAAACCAGTGGAACGGCCACGGCTGGCGGGCTTCCTGGCCAGCGATATCAAGGCCGGGCGGGTCAGCGTCGAAGACGCCGTCGACCGCTCGGTGGTGACCATCCGCGGCGACGAACTGTTCGCCTCGGCCAGCACCAGCATCAATGACAGCTTGCAGCCATTGATGCTGCGCATCGCCGATGCCATTGGCCAGGTCAAGGGCCAGGTGCGGATCACCGGCCACAGTGACAACCGGCCGATTGCGACCTTGCGCTTCCCGTCCAACTGGGCGCTGTCCCAGGCCCGCGCCGAGCAGGTCCAGCAGATTCTGGCAGCCAAGACCGGCCAGCCTGCGCGCTTCACCGCACAGGGCCTGAGCGATACCGAACCACTGGCACCGAACAACACGGCCGAAGGCCGGGCAAAGAACCGCCGGGTTGAAATCACTGTATTGGCGGAGGGGGTCGAGTGAAGGCGTTTTTCGGTTTTGTCATTCGCTGGGTCATCCCGGTGCTGGGTCTGATCGCCCTGAGCCTGATCATCTGGTTCGTCGGGCCGTTGTGGGATGTGCTGATTCCGGCGGGTCGCCGCTGGGCCCTGATTGCCCTGCTGTTTGCGTTGTGGCTCGGCTATCGCCTGTGGCGCATTGTCCAGGCCCGCCGCCAGGCGGAAGAGGTCATGCGCAGCCTGGCCGCAGAAACCGCCCCGGACCCTGCCAGCGTTGCTACCGCCGAGGAGCTGGCGACCTTGCGCCAGCGCATGGACGAAGCCCTGGCGCTGCTGAAAAAGGCCCGCCTCGGTGGTGACGAGCGGCGCAATCTGTACGAGCTGCCGTGGTACGTGATCATCGGTCCGCCGGGCTCGGGCAAGACCACGGCGCTGGTCAATTCCGGCCTGCATTTCCCTCTGGCGGCACAGCTTGGCGCCGGGGCAATTCGCGGTGTTGGCGGCACCCGCAACTGCGACTGGTGGTTTACCGACCAGGCTGTGCTGCTCGACACCGCAGGCCGCTACACCACTCAGGACAGCCACGCCCAGGTCGACAAGGCTGCCTGGCTGGGCTTTCTCGACCTGCTGAAGAAGCAGCGCTCGCGTCGGCCGATCGATGGCGCCTTCATTGCCATCAGCCTGTCCGACCTGCTGCTGGGCAGCGACGCGGAACGTGCCGCCCACGCGGCGGCCATCCGCTCGCGCATCCAGGAGCTGTATAGCCAGCTGGGCGTGCGCTTTCCAATCTACCTGATGCTGACCAAGCTCGACCTGGTGCCGGGCTTCATGGAGTTCTTCGACACCCTGAGCAAGGAAGAGCGCGCCCAGGTGTGGGGCATGACCTTTGCCCTGGACGACGACAAGTCGGCTGAAGGGCCGCTGGCGCAGTTCCAGAGTGAGTTCGCCGGCCTTGAGCAACGCCTCAACGAGCGGCTGGTCGAGCGCCTGCAGCAAGAGCGCGATCCGGCGCGGCGCGATCTGGTCTATGGCTTTGTTCAGCAGTTCGCTGCCTTGCGCTCGAACCTGCAGAGTTTCCTCGACGGCGTGTTCAAGCCCAATGCCTATGAAGAGCGCGCGTTGTTGCGTGGCGTGTACTTCACCAGCGGCACCCAGGAAGGCAGCCCGATCGACCGGCTGATCGGCGCCATGGCCCAGAGCATGGGCCTGGACCGTCAGCACCTGGCGCGCCAGACCGGCACCGGCCGCAGTTACTTCATCGAAAAACTGTTCAGCGCCGTGGCCTTTGCCGAGCGCGGGCTGGTCGGGGTCAACCCGAAGGTCGAGCGCCGGCGCAAATGGCTGGCCCGTGCTGCACTCGCGGCCAGCGTTGCCCTGGTAGTGCTGGTCGGCAGCGTGTGGGCGCTGAGCTATCGCGCCAACCAGGCTTACATCGCCCAGGTCGAGCGTAAGCTCGCGCCGCTGGGGCCAGTCCTGCAAACCCTGAGCCCGGCCCAGCGCGATGTACTGGCGGTACTGCCGCTTCTCAATGCCGTGCGCCATCTGGCCGATGATCCACCGAGCTGGGCAGAAGGCCTGGGGCTGTACCAGGGCGACATGCTCGAAGCCGAGTCGGCCAGCGTCTACCGCAAGCTGCTGATTGCCGTGTTTGCCCCACGCCTGGTTACCCGTATCGAAGAGCAGCTGCACAGTGGCGGTGGCTCCGACTTCCTCTACGAAGGCCTCAAGGCGTATCTGATGCTGGCGGACGGCGAGCACTATGACCCTGATTTCATCAAGGCCTGGGTAACCCTCGACTGGGAGCAGAGCCTGCCCCGTGACCTCTCTCCTGAGCAGCGTGCGGCGCTGGGTGAGCACCTGCAGGCGCTGTTTGAAAAGCGTCCGCCGAATGCGCGCCTGGATGCCAACCTGATCGAAGACCTGCGTCGCCAGCTGCAGCAGTTGCCGGTGGCCCAGCGCGTCTATGACCGGGTCAAACGGCAGAAACTGCCAGACGGCGTCAGCGATTTTCGCCTGAGCGAAGCCGCCGGCCGCGATGCTGCGCTGGTGTTCAGCCGCAAGAGCGGCAAGCCGTTGGGCGAGCCATTGAGCGGGCTGTTCACCGTCGAGGGTTATCGCAAGGCGTTCCTCGCCACCAGCCTGCAACACAGCAACACCCTGGCCGAAGAGCGCTGGGTGCTGGGCCGCGAGCAGGCCGATGAAGGTGATGTAAGCAGCCTGGCTGCCGACGTGCGCCGCCTGTATTTTGCCGACTACATCCGCCACTGGGACGCACTGCTGGCCGATATCGACTTCGTGCCGATCACCAGCGTGGCCCAGGCCGCCGATGTATTGCGGGTGATTTCCGGGCCGACTTCGCCGCTGAAAAAACTGCTGGCCGCCGTGGCCAAGGAAACCAACCTGCAACAGCAGGACCCGCTCGCCGCCGCCCAGGCTAAAGCCAGCGAGGCCGGTGTCGATCAGCTCAAGCAACGCCTGGGTAACCTGCTGGGCCAGGATGCACCGGCAGATATCCGTCAGGCGCAACACAACGAGGATCCGGTCACCGCGCACTTTGCCGAACTGGCCAGCCTGGTCAGCAAGGGCGAGGGGGAGCCTGCGGCCATCGATGGCCTGCTCACCGACATGAACGCCTTGTACGTGCAGGTCAGTGCCATGGTCGGTGCCAGTGGTGACGCCTTGCTCGGTGAGGCCAAGAACCAGGCCACTGCCGCCGCCAATCGTGTCAGCCTCACCGCACAACGCCAGCCGCCGATGGTCCAGGGCCTGGTCAAGTCGGTCGTCAGCTCGACCACCAACACCATGATGGGCGGCGTGCGCAATCAACTGAACGCCGCCTGGGTCAGTGAAGTGGTCAACGTTTATCGCCAGTCCCTGAGCGGCCGTTACCCGTTGGCACCGGGCAGCTCGCGGGATGCCACGCTGGACGACTTTGGCCAGTTTTTCGGCGTTGGCGGGGTGATGGACAGCTATTTCCGCAAGTACCTGCAGCCGTACGTCGATACCTCGGCCAACCCGTGGCGCTGGCAGCCGGGTGCGGCGCAGAAACTCGGCATCGGCCCTGGTGTGCTGCACACCTTCCAGCGCTCGGCGGCGATTCGCGATGCGTTCTTCCGCTCCGGCGGCATGCAGCCGACCGTGCGCTTCGAGCTCAAGCCGGTGGCCATGGACGCCTCGATCACCCAGTTTTTGCTCGACCTCGACGGCCAGCAGATCAGCTATGACCACGGCCCGAGCCGACCGGTAGCAATGCAGTGGCCGAACCCCAACAGTATCGGCGTGGTCCGCCTGTCGATCATGCCGCCGTCGGCCAACGGCCGTTCCGGCCTGACCCTGGAAGGGCCGTGGGCCTGGTTCCGCTTGCTCGATCAATCCGATCTGGTGGCCGGCAACGGCCCGGATCGCTTCAGCCTGCGCCTGCGCGTCGACGGTGCCAGCGTGTCTTACGAACTGCGCGCCAACAGCGCTTTCAACCCGTTCAAGAGCCGCGTGCTCAGCGGCTTCAGCCTGCCGGAGCGGTTGTGATGGGTGGCGTTGGCTTCTACGGCAAGCTGGCCAGCCGTGGCGACTTTGTCAGCCGCGGCTTGCCGCAGAGCTTCATCCAGCCCTGGGACCAGTGGCTGGCGGCGGGGCTTATGGCCAGCCAGCAGCAGTTGGCCGAGCACTGGTTGCCGGCCTATCTGGTCAGCCCCTTGTGGCGCTTTGCCTTGGCCCCGGGGGTCTGCGGGCCAGAGGCTGTAGTGGGCGTGCTGATGCCCAGCATCGACCGGGTAGGGCGCTATTTCCCTCTTACCCTGGCTCAGGTTCTGGCGTCGGATGAGTCGCTGGCGGCGGTGGTCAGTGGCCCGGATGACTGGTTCGAGCACGGCGAAGCGCAGCTGTTGGCCACCCTGGAACCCCTGGCTGGTTTCGAGGCGTTCGATGCGGCGGTCCAGGGCTTTTCCGCACCCCGCATCAGTGCCGTTTCGAGTCCGGCGGTTGCTGGCTTGCAGCGCTTTGCGGCAGTGACCCCCGAGGCCCGCCAGGCCGCTTTGGCCGAAAGTGCCTGCGCCGGCATGAGCCTGTGGTGGGGGCGGGGTTCGGAGCATATCGAGGCGGGATTGTTGCGTTGTGCCGGTCTGCCGCGCAGCGAGGATTTCGCCAGTTTTCTTTTGGGTAGTGAGGCGGCGCGCTAGATGACGGCTTTGCATTACACCGCAGCCAGCTACAGCCATGTCGGCATGGTGCGCAGCATCAACGAAGACGCCTGCCTGGACCTTGGCAGTGAAGGCCTGTGGGCGGTTGCCGATGGCATGGGCGGGCATGCGGCGGGCGATTACGTCAGTTGCCTGATCGTCGATACCTTGCGCCAGTTGCCGGCAACGCATTCCCTGGATGAATACGCCCAGGTGCTGCGCGAGCGGCTGTCGGCGGTCAATGCAGCGGTGCGCGAAGAAAGCGTCCGGCGTGGCGTGACGATGATGGGTAGCACCCTGGTGCTTTTGGCTGTGCGTGGTGACCAGGGTATCTGCCTGTGGGCCGGTGACAGCCGCCTGTACCGCTTGCGCGACGGGCGCCTGGAGGGCATCTCCCGCGATCACAGTTACGTGCAGGAACTGCAGGACAGCGGCCTGCTCAGCGAGGCCGAAGCGCGGGTGCACCCGCGGGCCAATATCGTCACCCGGGCGATTGGTGTCGAGCCCGAGCTTGAGCTTGAGGCCGTGTCACTGCAGATCTTCCCCGGCGATACCTACCTGTTGTGCAGCGACGGCCTCAACAAGACTGCCGAAGACCATGAAATCCGCGAAGTGCTGGGCCACAGCGACCCCTACCAGGTGGTCCGCAGCCTGGTGCACCTGGGCCTGACCCGGGGCGCCCCCGACAACATTACCGCCGTCGTCATCAAGGCCGGTTGAAGACCAAGCACATGGACAAAGTGATTCCCGGATACGACATCGACGGCGAGATTGGCGAAGGCGCCATGGCTACCGTCTACCTGGCCACCCAACGCTCGCTGGAGCGTAAGGTGGCCCTGAAGGTCATGGCTGCGGCCCTGGCTGCCGACCCGACCTTCTGCGAGCGCTTCTTGCGCGAAGGCCGCACCCTGGCGCGGCTGTCGCACCCGCACACGGTGACCATCCACGACATCGGCAATGTCGGCGAGCTGTACTACATGGCCATGGAGTACCTGCCCAATGGCACGCTCAAGGAGCGCATTGCCGCCGGGGTGACACCGGAGCAGGGCCTGCTGTATATCCGCCAGATCGCTTCAGCCCTGGGCTACGCCCATGCCCAGGGCCTGGTGCACCGTGATGTGAAACCGGCCAACATTCTCTTTCGCGCCGATGGCACTGCGGTGCTGTCGGACTTCGGCATCGCCAAGTCGCTGGATGACCGGACCCAGTTCACCCAGGCCGGTTTCGCTGTTGGCACCCCGAGCTACATGAGCCCGGAGCAGGCGCGTGGCCAGGACATCGACGGCCGCGCCGATCTCTATGCCCTGGGTGTGGTGTTTTACGAGATGCTGGTTGGCAAGCTGCCATACAGCGGCAACGACGCACTGTCGACGGCACTGGCGCATTTGACCGAGCCGTTGCCGGAGTTGCCGATCGAGCACGGCCGCTATCAGGAAATTCTTCGTGGCCTGCTGGCCAAGGACCCGGCCGAGCGCTTTGCCGATGCCGAGACCTTGCTGGCGGCGCTCGATCGGCTGCCAGCACAAGATACTCAAAGCACGTTGATCCAGCCGCTGCCAATTGCCAGCCCGGTGACGCCTGTAGCGGTGGCGCCGCCACAGGCGCCTCCAACGCCGAAATCAGAACCCATCGCCAAGGCATCGCCACCGGCAGCCCCGCGCAAGCGCCCGGCAGTGGCCTTGCTTGCCATTGCGATCGCTGCGGCGCTGGGCCTGAGTGGGGTTGGTTATTGGGTTATGAGTGGCGATGAACAGGTCGCTGATTCCCAGCCGGTGCAAACCAGCGAACCGGCACCACAGACGCCTCCGAGCGCAAGCAATGACGACAATCGCCCGCTGTTGATGGCCGGCAAGAAAACCCTGTTCCAGCGCGTGCTGAGCAAGCCCGGCGCCCAGGTCGTCAGCCAGCCGGGCGCCACGCCCAGCGATACCTTGCCGGCGTTTACCGTGCTCTACGTCTACCAGCGTCAGGACCTCAACGGCAGCCCCTGGCTTCAGGTCGGCACCGCCAGTGATGGTCGCCGCGACGGCTGGTTGCCGGCCTCCCAGGTTAGCGACTGGAAGCAGAGCCTGGTACTCAAGTTCACCGAACGCTCGGGGCGCGCACCGGTGATGTTCCTGCGCCAGTCCGATGAGCTGGAACGCTTGCTCGGCGATACCTCGGCGGCCCGCGCCGAACTGCTCAAGGCGCAAAACACTCCGGACGCAGTACCGCAAGTGATGGCCCTGGAACCCAGCGCCAGCGCCGTGCCTCAAGACCAGTTCTACCTGATGCCGATCTTCGAGGCGCGCGAGAGCTTCGACGAAAACGGCCAGCCGCTGCAGCTGCTCAATGTCGCCTCCATCGACCCTGGCAGCAGCGCGCGCAGCAGCCAACCCAAGGCCGCCGGTATGGCGTCCTCCAGCGACGCGTTCCGTACCGCCGTGGTGCTGGTGGTGGATACGTCGGTATCGATGCAGCCCTATATCGATCAGGTGCGCCAGGTGGTGCACGAGCTGCATGGGCAGATCTCGCGCCGTGGTGAGCTGGATAACGTCAGCTTCGGCCTGGTCGGCTTTCGCAACAACACCACGCGCACGCCGGCCCTGGAATACCTGACCAAGACCTTGGTAACCCTGGACCAGGGCCGCGATCCCGAGCGCTTCCTGAAGCTGGCCGAACAGGTCAAGGCCACCAATGTCTCCAGCCACTCGTTCAACGAAGACGCCTTTGCCGGGATCATGCAGGCGGTCGACGGCATGGACTGGTCCGGTTATGGCGGGCGCCTGATTCTGCTGGTCAGCGACGCCGGCTCCCTGCGCAAGAACGACCGCTACAGCAGCACCCAGATGAACGAAGCCGAAGTGCGCCAGGCGGCCCTGAGCAAGCAGATCAAGATCTACGCCCTGCACCTGCGCACCGAAGCGGGCAAGAAGAACCACGCCTACGCCGAGCAGCAGTACCGGGTGTTGACTGCCGATGCCAACCCGCAGATCGGCGACCTGTATGTGTCGGTGCCCGGTGGCGATGTGAACAAGTTTGGCGAGCGGGTGCGCGAGATCGGCTCGAGCTTCGCCGACCTGGTCCACCAGGTACGCAGCAACCCGGCACAACCGGCACCGCTGCTGGCTGCTTCGCCAAGCGTTGCGGATAAATCAGCCGCCATTGGCTATGCCATGCACATGGACTTTCTCGGCCGCAAGAGCGCCAGCCAGGCCCCGCAACTGGTCAGCGCCTGGACCTCCGACCGCGACCTGACCAACCCGGCGCTGCCGACCCTGCAGGTCTGCGTGATGCTCACCAAGCTGCAACTCAACGACCTGCAGCAATCGCTGAAGCTGATCGTCGATGCCGCGCGCAAGACCCGCACTTCGCCCAAGGATTTCTTCCAGGAAATCGCCAGCGCCAGTGCCTACATGAGCCGCGACCCGGCGGCCCTGCGCAAGGGCGCCAACCTCGCCGAAGGCGGTGTGCTGGGCGAATACCTGGAGGGCCTGCCGTACCGCAGCAAATCCCTGAGCATGACCCAGGACCTGTGGTTGTCGCTCAGCGTTGGCGAACAGGAGGACTTTATCGACGAGCTGGATTCGAAGATCCGCCTGTACGAAACCTTCCATAACGACATGGCCAACTGGGTGCGCTTCGGCAATGCCGAGCCCGGTGATGCCTTGTACCGTGTGCCGTTGTCGACGCTGCCGTGATGATCAGCCTGCAAGCGCTGCGCAAAACCCGCGGCCTCGGCAGCCAGCGCTACAGCCTGGAGATCGAGCGCCTGGAACTGCGCGCCGGTCAGCAGCTGGCCCTGGTCGGCCCTAGCGGCTGCGGCAAGAGCACCTTGCTCGACCTGCTGGCCTTGGTGCTGCAGCCGGATCAGGCCGAGCGCTTCGTGTTCAGCACCGACTCGCACACTTACGACATTCAGCAACTGTGGCGCGAGCAGCGCCAGGACCGGCTGGCGCACCTGCGCCGCCGGCATCTGGGCTATGTGCTGCAGGCGGGGGGCTTGCTGGGCTTTCTCGATGTACGCAGCAATATCGCCCTGCCGCGCCAGGTGCTTGGCCTGGGCGATGACGGCAGCGTGCAGCGCCTGGCCGAGCAACTGGAAATTGACGACCAGCTCGACAAGCAGCCGAACGCGCTGTCGGTCGGCCAGCGCCAGCGGGTCAGTTGTGCCCGTGCCCTGGCGCATAACCCCGACCTGTTGTTGGCCGATGAGCCGACCGCGGCCCTTGATCCACTCAATGCCGAGCGGGTGATGCAGCTGTTGCTGCGTCAGGCGCAAGCGCGGCAGGTGGCCTGCCTGATCGCTACCCACGACGAGGCGCTGGCCCGCGATGCCGGCTTGCAGGTGTTGCGCATGATCTGCCGCCGCGATGCCGACGGCGGTGTCACCGCCACGCTGGAGGGCCAGCCCTGATGCGCCCGATGCTGATCGCTGCCCTGGCCTGGCGGGACTACCGCAACGACGCGCGCCTGTCCGCTTGCAGCGTGCTGGCGCTGGTGGCGGTGATCGCGCCGTTGCTGGTGTTGTTCGGTTTGAAGTTCGGCCTGGTCAGCAGCCTGACCGAGCGCTTGGAGCGCGACCCGGCGGTGCGTGAAATCATCCCGTTGGGCGGTGGTCGTTTCAGCGCTGATTTCGTTGCCGAACTGGCTGAGCGTCACGATGTGGCATTCGCCTTGCCGCGGACCCGACAAATTGCCGCAACCGCTGATCTGGTGCTGTCTGCGCGCAAGGTGGTGGTCAATGTCGAGATGATCCCGACGGCGCTCCGCGACCCGCTTCTGCAGGGGCTGCAAATCCCCAACGGCATCGACCAGATCGTCCTCAGCCGCACGGCGGCGGAGAAGCTTGGCGCTCAGGCAGGCGACTCGCTTGAGGCGTCGTTCAGCCGCCAGCTGGCCGGGCAGATTCAGGCTCAACGCACCACCTTGAAGGTCTTGGCCGTATTGCCGCTGGAAGCCTTCGAGCGTGACGCCTTGTTCGCGCCTCTGGCGCTGCTGGAAGCTGCCGAAGACTACCGCGATGGCCGCGCCGTACCCGCCTTTGCCTGGGAAGGGGAGGCCAAGGCCGGCGAGGCGCAACGGGTCTATCCGGCCTTTCGCCTGTATGCGCGCAACCTCACCGATGTCGAGCCGTTGCGCCGCTTCTTTGCCGACCGCCAGTTGCTGGTCTCGACCCAGGCCCCGGCCATTGCCCAGGTGCAGTCGTTGAGCCGCAACCTGACCCTGGTGTTCTGGATCATCGCCGCGCTGGCAGTGGCTGGCGCGTTCGCGGCTATCTGCGCTGGCGCCCTGGCTGCGGTCGAGCGCAAGCGCCGCGAGCTATCGGTGATGCGCTTGCTCGGTTTCAGCACGACAGCCTTGCTGGCTTTTGTGGTGCTCCAGGCGCTGTACAGCGGTGTGTTCGCCGCGGTGCTGGGCGCCACGCTGTATGCCCTGGCCGAAAGCGGCCTCAACCAGTTGTTCATGCAGATGCCCGGCGAGTACGCCAGCCATCTGCTCCCGTCGCATTACCTCGTTGCCTTGCTCGCTGTGCTGTTGGCCAGCGCGGCCGCTGCCGCCCTGGGGGGCTGGCGCGTGGCACGAATAGACGCTTGTGAAGGAATTCGAGATGTTTGACCGCCGCTTCCCCGCCCTGGCGCTGATCGTCGCCGCCCTGAGCCTGGTGTCCTGCGCCCAGGCCGAGGACGACCCCAAGCCTGCCAGCAACAAGCTGGACAACCCCAAGCCGCTGGCCGACGACATCAGCCTGCCGCTGCCGTGCGACGGCGAGATGGTCTTCCGCCACGTCTACGTGCTGGCCCAGGGCAGCCTCGATGACCGTGAAGTGAACCTCGGCTATCCGTTCAGCGAAGGCGAGGCGGGCTACAAACAGTCGTTTATTTCCGGCTATCGCCGCGACTTCATCAACGGCCAGTTCAGCCTGCAGGACCTGTCCACTGACTGGAAAAAACGCATCAGCCCAAGCCTGCCGAAAACCGAGGCCGGCAGTCCGCTGAAACCGATGATGTACTTCATTGGCAAGTACGAAGTCACTGCCCGCCAGTACGCGCAGGTGATGGCGCAGGCCCAGTCGCTGGCCAGCGGCGAACCGGCGCCGGCCTGCGAGGCACCGACTGGCATGGCCGGGCGCCTGCCCAAGGTCAAACTGTCACGTTTTGAGGCTGAGCGTTTTTCTGCGGTCTACAGCGCCTGGCTGATGAAGAACCACCGCGATCTGCTGCCGGTCAGTGGCCGTGGCAAGAAGGCTGAGGATGGCGGTATCGGTTTTGTGCGCCTGCCGACCGAAGTGGAATGGGAATTTGCTGCCCGTGGTGGCTCTGCCGTCAGTCGCCAGGAGCTGGAAGGCCGGCTGTTCCCGCGACGCCTTGAGGGCAGTGAAAGCGACGGGCCGCTGGCTGATTGGGCAGTGTTCAATCAGGTTGCCGGCGGCACCGGCCAGGCCGCGCGCCTGACCCCGATCGGCACCAAACTGCCCAACCCGTTGGGGCTGTTCGACGTTGTCGGCAACGCTGCGGAAATGGTCCAGGAGTCGTTCCAGCTGGTGCATGCCGGGCGCCGCCAGGGTGCTTATGGCGGCTTCGTGGTCAAGGGCGGCAATTACCTGGAAGGCGAGGGCACGCTGTTCACCGGCATGCGTCGCGAGTACCCGCTGTTCGGCGCCGATGGCACTGAGCAAAGCAATGAAACTACAGGTTTCCGTGTAGCCATTGGCGCCCTGTCGGCCCCGCGTTCGCGTTATGAGGAACTGTTCGAGCAGTGGCAGAAAGAGGGCCGCATGGCCTCGCTGACCGACGCCATCGACGACGCCCAGGACCCGACCAAGCGCCTGGACAGCATCATCGCCGCCAGCGTCGACCCGCGCCTGCAAGCGGAGCTTGGCCTGGTCAACGAAGAGCTCAAGCGCAACGTTTCGTTGATCGCCCAACAGCGCGAAGAAGCTGCCGGCAACCTGATCCAGTCGGCGGCGCTGGTGGCCGAGACCATCAACAACTACAACATCCGCCTGACCAACCTGCAGAAGACCCAGCAGCAGGCCAAGGCCTCGGGTGACGAGACCAGCGCCAAACTGTTCGCCGCCGCCATCAACAACGGCCGCAGCGCGCTCGACGGCGCCGTGGCGATCTACATCGACAACCTTGCCACTGGCACGCGCTATACCGATGCGGTGATTCAGGCGCAGTTCCAGCGGGTCAAGGAAGAGCTCAATCGCAAGCCGGTGTTGGGCAAGAGCCTGCTCAGCCGCGCGACCTTGTTCGTCCGTCATGTCGGGGACTATCGCCAGCAACGGCGTGCGGACCCAGCGACGATCTTGAAAGAACTGCTCGCATCAGCTGCTCCGCAATCTTGAGCGGCTGTCGAGCGAGCATCGTAGTGACCGGGGCGACATGAGGTTGTCCCGGGCGTGTTTAAACAGAGAGAGAACCTGACCATGCTTTCAACTCGCAAGCCCTTCTTCACTGCTTCCAACGGCCGGGCCGCGCTGCTGCTGGCGGCCGGTTTCAGCACCGTCCTGCTGACTGGCTGCGCCAGCTCGCCGGCGTCCAAGGTCGGTGCGACGACCAAGGTCGAGTACTACCCGAGCTGCTACGAGCCGGTCCAGCACCTGCGCGCCACCGATTCGGACATGACCAAGTCGGTCGCAACCGGCGCCCTGATCGGTGCCGTCGGCGGCGCGCTGACCGGCGCCCTGACCGGCAACTCCGACACCCGTGGCCGTAACGCTGCCATCGGTGCTGCCGGTGGTGCCCTGGTCGGCGGTGCGGCCGGTTACTACACCGAGCGCCAGAAGCAGATCAGCGACGACAACCAGCGCATCGGCTCTTACGCCACCGACATCAACAAGAGCGCGGCCGACATGGACCGCAGCACCGCTTACGCCAAAGCCTCCCAGGCGTGCTACCAGCGTGAGTTCGCCAACCTGATGGATGGCCGCAAGAGCAACAAGATCAGCGATGGCGAAGGCCGCAAGCGCCTGGCGGAAATCATCGCCGGCCTGCAGGAGTCGAACAACCTGATCACTGCGGTCAACGGCCGTCTGGGTGAGAACCTCAACAACTACACTCAGGCTTACGAGCAAGACCTCAAGCAGGTCGGCGTACCGCGTAACGACGTGGTGATCGTCGCCGAGGCCCAGGCGCCGGTGCTGGCCACCGGCAACGCCAAGAAGACCAACACCGGCAAGACCAAGACTCCGCCACCGGCGAAGAAAAAGCTGCCAGAGGTACCGAAAGAAGCCGTCGCCACCGAGAAGACCCTGCAGGACGCCAATGCCAAGAAGGCTGAAAGCCAGAAGGTTGCCAGCGCCGGCCAGAGCCAGGTCAACAGCATGTGCAAGAACCCGGACATGGGTGACTGGGCACCGGTGCCTTGCCCTAACGTGTAAGGCCTGAACAGCAGCGTCGCCTGGCCTTGTGCTACAAGGCCGGGCGACCTGTGCGCCGTTTCAAGGAAGACCGTACATGAGTGAGTTACTCAACCGACTGGATAGCAATCCATCGCAGTTTTTCGCAAGGCAGCGCATCGAAAGCGGCATCAACCTGCCGAAACTCTTTGCCGCCATCGACGCCGATCCAGGCATCGTCGGTGCCGGCGTGGTGTATATCGATGCGGACTACAACGTGGTGACGCTGCGTGAGTTTCAACCCATTTGCAGTGTGTTGCCCAAGCGGGTGATTTTGCGTGAGGCGAAGAAGTATCTGGCGCCTGCGCAGTTCATCGAAGAGCTCAAGACCAGTCCGCGTGAGTCGCGAGTGGTTAAAGAAGCACTGAACGCAACGCTTTCCTGTACCGGGGCAGTTCTGGGATGGATCGTAGTGTTTAGCGGCACGGTTGCGGTGCCGTTCACTGCCGGCACCAGCCTGGTGCTCACTACAATGGGCGCCGCAGCTGCAGCG
Source organism: Pseudomonas wadenswilerensis (assembly GCF_900497695.1). Taxonomy (GTDB): domain Bacteria; phylum Pseudomonadota; class Gammaproteobacteria; order Pseudomonadales; family Pseudomonadaceae; genus Aquipseudomonas; species Aquipseudomonas wadenswilerensis. The sequence continues at coordinate 483,303 of NZ_UIDD01000001.1, forward strand.
GCCAGTACCACCCAGTGCATTTTCGGCGGGTACAGAACTTTCAACGAAGTGGTGAACCCTGCGGATAACGACGAGCTGGACTCTTACGAGTGGTACCAGAACATGTCGTCAGCGCTGGATGCTGTGTCGTTGATGGGGGTAGGGGCCTCTGGGCTTACGACTTTCAAGTATCTTCAAGTGCGCAAAGCGGCTACCGGAAGCAGTTGGTCTGAGCTTTCCAGAAAACTGAGCCGTCAGCAGCGCAAAGCGCTGACCGATGAATTGCTTTCGCTCAAACATCCTTCGCTGACAGCCAAGCAACTACGGCTCAAACAGAGTACTGGTCAACTTCCCAAGCGCCACACACCGACCGAGTTCAAGCATGCAACCCAAACCCTGATCAAAGACTCCTTGGGTGCTGGTGCTGGGTTTGTGGGCAGCAGCAGAGTGCAAACGATCGCCGTAGGTTTGTATGAGGAGTTTGAGCAATGACGCAGCCGCTGAGTTTGAAAGTGTTTCTGGCACAGTACTTTCCAGCGTTCATCGTCGCCTTCTTTATGATGTGCTTCTCGGCTTCCTGCACCGTGGCGCTTGCCTCCAATACCTATTTCAAAGGTATTGAAGATCGAGTGTTCAAAACCTCCATGGTTCTGCTGGCGCTTTCTGTGGTGGGGTTTCTGAGCCATTTTCTGATGGTAAGGGGTCGCGCTTGGGCGGTTTGGGTCATTGTCGGCTTGTTCGTGGCTTGCCTGTTAACAGTGTTGCCCAGCTACGGATATCGGCCTCATATGTTTGTCTACAGCACCGGTCTGCTATTCCCTCTCATCGGGTTGTTGATTCTGAACAGCAAACGGCATAGGGAAATGCGTGCCTATCTGGTAGCGATGCGAAAGGAGCGTGTTAAGCAACGGGGCGAAGCTCGTGCAATCAAGGCACGTCGTTGAAGGGGGGAAGTCCCAAATGGTTCATCTTCATGACGTACCAGGGTTTCTTCGCCGTTACTTTCCGACCTTTATCTGCGCTTTTTTGTTGGCCTGCTTCTCCTGCGCGTTGACAGCGGTAGTAGTGGTCGATGGGCATTTTGCCAGTGTGACAGAGCAGGCCAACTACACCGTAGTACTCGTGATGATCGCTTCATTGGTGCTTTGTATAGGCAATATGCTTGTTGTCCGCGGGCGTCCTTGGGGTGTCTGGGTGGTTGTTGCGTTGTTGGTTGCTAATCTGCTGGCGTTGTTCGTTAGCTATGGGTCGCGCTCCAGCAATCTGCTGTTCCTGGTTATTACGGTTCTGTCGCTGGCAGGGCTTTATGTGCTCAACAGCCAACGCCAGCGAGAAATGCGCAGTCGTCTGGTGGCGATCCGCAAATCGCGTAACAAGTTGTTCAAGGCCATGCGTGCGGCCAAAGTTCGAGCTCGGAGTCGAGCCTGCCGTTGAGCAAGCGCTTGGTTAACCTATTGCTCTAGAGTCATGGATACATCAAGAAACCAAAGTGCACTGAGGTTGCTGGCTGGAGCTGCTATGAATAGGGCTTCTTTGCCCGGGTGACCCAATCTGCTTCGTCAGCTTTGGAGTACGGGTGTTAGGTTCAAGGAGACCCCATGACCGACTCAAGGATGAGTGGGCTGGGCGCCAGCCCCTCGAGGTACTTTGCGCGCCAACGTGTCGAAAGCCAAACTAATCTGCCCAAGCTGTTTGCCGCCATTGATGCCGACCCCGGTATTGTCGGGGCAGGAGTGGTCTATATCGATGCAGATTACAACATCATCATTCTGCGTGAATTTCAGCCACTGTGTAGTGTGTTGCCCAAACGGGTGATTCTTCGCGAAACCAAGAAATATCTGACACCTGCACAGTTCTTGGATCAGTTGCGGAATAATCCGCGTGAATCCCGCGTTATTGCAGAAGCATTGAGTGCTTCGGTTGCCTGTGTGAGTGCCTGGTTGGGCTGGAGTGTGGTGTTCAGCGGTACGGTAGCAGTCCCTTTTACTGCTGGCGTCAGCGCAGTGCTGGTACCAATAGGTGCGGCCGCTGCTGCTGCCAGCTCCGCCCAGTGCTTGATAGGTGTGCAGAGAGTTTTCAACGAGGTGCTGGATCCTGCCGAGAATGATCGCCTCGATTCCCTGGAATGGTACCGAAATATGTCATCGATGCTTGAGGCTGTTTCGCTACTCGGTGCAGGTGTTTCTGGAGCCACTACCATCAAGTATCTGCAACTTCGCAAAGCCACTACAGGGCGCAGCTGGAACGACTTGTCGCAACGTTTGAGTCGACAGCAACGTAAGGCGCTCACCGACGAGTTGTTGAAGCTTAAACATCCATCATTGACAGCCAAACAGCTACGGTTAAAGCAAAGCTTGGGCGAATTGCCGAAACGATACACACCTACCGAATTCAGGCATGGAACGATCAACCTGATCAAAGACTCGTTGGGTGCCACGCTCAGCGTTGCGGGCAGCAGCTACTCGAAAAGCATTGCAATTGGTTTGTATGAGGAGTTTTCGGAATGAATCCAAATCACAGCCCGGAAGGCTTCAAAGCGCGCTACTTCCCCTACTTCATGGCGGCGTTCTTCATGGTGTGCCTGTCAATTGGGTGTGCGGTGTCCTTGGCTTCGGCTACCTATTTTGCGGGCTACGCGGATCGGAGTGATTACAGTACCTTTTCCTTGCTGGTGCTTGCCGTATTGGTTTTTATTGGTCACTTCTTGATGGTCCGAGGGCGTCGCTGGGCAGTTTGGATTATTGCCTTTCTATACTGTGCGAGCTTGATTACGGTAGTATCTACTTACTCGTTTCAACCCCATCGCGGCGTGTATATGCTGGGGTTGCTGTTCCCCCTTATTGGTCTGCTCCTGCTGAACAGCACCGGCCATCGGCAAATGCGCGAGTCCCTCGCGAAGCTTCACCACGAACGCCGGCAAAAACGCCAACATCATTGACTCTGGTTAATATTTGCACAATCGCCACTCCCTAAACTGAGGCCTCTGCACCCTCAAAGGGGGACATGGCATGACCATTATCGTCACCGGCGCCGCCGGTTTTATCGGTAGCAATCTGGTTCAGGCCCTCAACCAGCGCGGAGAAACCGAGATCATCGCGGTCGATGACTTGAGCGATGGCGACAAGTTTCGCAACCTGGCTGACGGCGAAATCGCCGACTACCTGGACAAGGACGACTTTCTTCCGCGTTTCGGCCGTGGCCAGTTCGGCAAGGTACGCGCCGTGCTGCATCAGGGCGCTTGCTCCAGCACCGTCGAAGGCGACGGGCGCTTGATGATGGACAACAACTACCGCTTCAGCCGCGACCTGCTCGACGCCGCCCAGGCCCTGCAGGTGCCGCTGCTGTATGCCTCGTCGGCAGCGGTGTATGGCTCCGGACGCGACTTTCGCGAACAGCGTGAATGCGAGCGGCCATTGAATGTTTACGGCTACTCGAAATTCCTTTTCGACCAGCGCGTGCGCCGGCAACTGCCACAGGCGCGCAGCCAGATCGTCGGCCTGCGCTACTTCAACGTCTACGGCCCCCACGAACAGCACAAGGGCGCCATGGCCTCGGTCGCCTTGCACTGCTTCAACCAGTACCAGACCGACGGCAAGGTCAGCCTGTTCGGCAGCTATGGCGACTACCCGAGCGGCGGCCACCTGCGCGATTTCGTGGCGGTCGAGGATGTGGTCGAGGTCAACCTGTTCTTCCTCGACCGGCCACAGTTGAGTGGCCTGTTCAACGTCGGCAGCGGTCGTGCCCAGCCTTTCAACGATGTGGCACTGGCAGTGATCAACCACCTGCGCGAGCAGCAGGACCAGCCGCCGCTGTCGCTGGAGATGGCCCTGCTGGAAGGCATTCTTGAATACAGCGAATTCCCCGAGCACCTGCGCGGCAAGTACCAGTGCTACACCTGCGCCGACCTTGAGCGCTTGCGCAGCGTTGGCTATCAGCAGCCGACGCTGACGGTGGAGCAGGGTGTGGCGGGTTATTGCGAGTGGTTGCAGCGCCCGCATTAGCTTGCTGCTGGCGCAATGGCCTGCGAGTTACCGCCACTTCATTATGGACTCGTGTGTTTCCCGCCTTGCCATTTCGGCATGGTGAACGTTAGGCTTCCCCGGTCGCTGCAAAATCAGCGATCGGGTTTGGTCGCCCGTACAGCAAATTGCAAAAGCTCCCATCCACGAATGCTGACGGATTTTCGTCTGCACATCGTGCTATGGCGGCTGTGCGCAGGAGGCATTCGTGCCTGCCGGGTTTGCCTTTTGCCCCGGTCGACCAACCTGCGTACAGCTGTCCCCCAATTTGTTTGGTCGCAGACGGTGACAGCTCCATTGCAAAAGGAGCGTCATAATGACAAAAAAGATAGTTCCGGATCCTCCCGAATCCCTCCTTGGCAAGACTGCCGCACCCCCCTTCGGCTCCTGTGGTGCCGGACATCCACCGTTATTTGCTGTGCGTGATGGAATCGAGGCTGAAGACGCTTTGGTTCACGTTTCGCTCTTGCTGCAAGGCATCTATGACAGCGCTCAGCAGGCATGCGGCTCGGCAGCCCATCGTCCAGGAGCGTTGTTGATCATTTTTCTGGGAAATTCGGGCCATGCTTTGCCCGAGATCTCAGGTACCCAAGCAGTGTCAGCACGCTCGGCCAAAACAAAGTATTCAGCACATCATGAAGGCTCGCCTGCCAACGCCAGTAGCCCAGGCTATGCAGGTCATCCCACCCGTCGACTATCTCGCCCACGCAGGCCAGGGCTAATGCACAAGACCAGGCCAGATAGGGCCTTGGTTGCTTGCTGATGGCTGCAAGGGTGACGAACACCACCATACCGAAGTAGATATGCAGCGCGTCTTTCGAAAGCCCGGTGGCCGAGACGATAGACGGGATTATCCAGCAAGGTATGTGTGGGAGCGGGACTTGCCCGCGATCGAGCGCGCAGCGGTCGCAATTCAGACGCCACCTGAGGAGGCCGAATTCACCGGTCTCATCGCGGGGCAAGCCCGCTCCTACCGAGGCGGTGTAGGCTGTGCAAACAAAAAAGGCCCACCTTGCGGTGAGCCTCTTTTTTACTGCGTATGGTGCCGGCACCAGGAATCGAACCCGGGACCTACTGATTACAAGTCAGTTGCTCTACCATCTGAGCTATACCGGCACAGGGGCGTCATTATAGCGATCAGTTTGCGTCTGTAAACTACTTCTGCAACATTCCTCGCGATGCCCGGTTTCAGCGGCTATCGCGAGGTGTTTTGTTACCAGCCGCGGTGCATTGTGGTGGCGCTGGGTTCGGCTTTGGTGGGGTCGAATATCAGCGGTTTGTAGCGGCAATCGTGCTTTTTACAGTGCTCTCGGCAGCCGTGCTTTTTCTTGCAGCTGTAGGCCGGGCCCGTGTAGCCCTTGTCGCCGTATATCTGCATCTGCGGGATTTCCCAGCCAGACATCGGGGCGTAGTCGCCGGTGGTGCAGCCGCTCAAGTAAAACGCGCACGCCAGCAGGAGGAAGGATCTGATAATAGCCACAGGCAATTCCGTTTGGTCGAAGTGTCAGTGTTTGTGTGTGTCGAGGTAGCGCTGGATGGCGTGGTGGTCTCTGCTGAAGTCCGGCCCGGGGAAGCTCTGGGTGCCGTACATCTGCATGGGCGGCACTTGCCAGTCGGACCGGGGTGGCGGGACTTGCCAGTCGGACATGAAGGCGCAGCCGCTGAGGTAAAACGCGCACGCAAGCAGGGCGATGGATCTGATGATATCCACAGTCAATTCCGTTTATTCGAGGCGTCAGTCTTTGTTGAGGATGCGGTGGATGGTGCCGCCACAGGACTGGTAGCAGCTGTCGTAGTCGCTGCCGCACGAGTAGCTAGAGCCGCTGTTGAACGGGTAGCTGGGGTAGTAGCAGCTTTTGCGCGCTTCCTTTTTGCTCTTGCCGGCCTGGCAAAGCTGGTAGCTTCTGTAGTTGGCCTGGTACAGGGCCTGATCGCTGTTTTCCTGCAGGCGCGCCATCTGTTTGCAGTGGTTGCGCTCCATCGAGCAGGAGTTGATGCAGTTCATGCCCGCCATGCTTGGCGGTGGGGAGTATCTATAGGTGTAGCTGGGGCCGCAGCCGCCGAGCAGGCCGACGGCCAGCACTAGCGCAGCGCGCCATTTGAGTGAATTGCTCACGAGTTGCCAGTTCCTTGTTCATTCCTCGCTGAACTCCAGCAGGTCACCTGGCTGGCAGTTCAACGCGCGACAGAGCTTCTCGAGGGTTTCCATCTTGAAACCCTTGATCTTGCCGTTTTTCAGCAACGACAGGTTCGCCTCCGTAATACCGATAATCTCGGCCAGATCCTTGGAGCGGATCTTGTTCTTGGCCATGACTACATCGAGTCGAATAATTATCGGCATAGGGGCAAGCTAGACATAACAGTTGTGTTCATCGCTGATGGTTTTGGCGTCACGCATGAGGAGTGAGAAGGCGCACAGGAAGATGCCTTTCATGATCTCGTAAACCGCCTGGGATGATACACCGATCGATACGCTGAAGCTTCTCTCGCCTTTGGGCAGGTCGATGGAGAACGCCAGGCCCTGCAAGGTGCCGATCATCGGCCAGACCATCGGCAAGCCGATGCACAGCAAGCCCACCCACCAGAGCATCTTGATGTTTTGCGTCGTCCAGGTTTCGCCCCGCGACAGGCGCAGGAAGAACAAGCCGGTCAGGTACAAGGCAAAAGCCGAGAGGCTGGCGGGGATCAGTTCCAGGCCGATCACCAGGCCCAGGGCCAGGTGCGAAGGCTGGTAGTCCGGGGCCAGCAGCAGCGGCATGTTTTCACCAAAGCTTTGCAGGTAGGCGCCTTGCACCTGGGCTTTTTCGAACACCCACAATAGTACGTTGCCGCCGAACTCGACGATCCCTGTACCCCAGGCGAGTACCGCGGCGAATGCACCGATCACTCGCAGACGCGATCTCGCGTAAGCCACTGTCTTACTGTTCATGGTTTCCCTCCGTGCTAGTTGAGCGGGGTGCATTATTTGTGAAAAATTATCGTATTACAATAATTAATTGTAATTTTGGTAGGGGTGCGGCGTTTTGACACGAGGGCAGGAGAGGGGTGTCAGAGGCTGCGCGGTGGCTGAATCGCTGGCAAGCCAGCTCCCACAGAGCCGGCCTTGCCGGCGATGGGGTGCGCAGCAGCCCCAAAATGGCCGGGTAATATAATTTACGAACCTTTCTGTAACCTTTAAGGGCTTTCACCTAAATACGGACTGAAAGACGCGAAAATTAATTAGTCATTTTCTATCGATTTGACTTTAACGATGCCTTGAGCTAATTTGTTGTTCATTATGTTGAACACTAAAGCGTTTCCGCTCCTCACCTCCCGCCTGGTTTCCCGTGAACGTCACTGGACCGGCGACCTCTAGCGCCTCCCCCGACAAACAGCCTCGTTTCTCTTTTTGTCTGCAGCCGTCAGCGCGATTTCGCTCGGCTTGTGTCGCCCGTGGGAGGGCATCATGCGTTCCTGGATCTATCTGTTTATCGCCATCACCGCTGAGGTGATCGGTACCGCGTCGATGAAATTCGCCGCCAGTCATTTCCCGATTCTTGGTCACGGGTTGATGTACCTGATGATCGGCCTGTCGTACTTCTTCCTGGCACTGGCGGTAAAACGCGTGCCGGTGGGCGTGGCCTACGCCCTGTGGGAAGGCATCGGTATCGTGCTGATTACCCTGATCAGCGTCACCTGGCTGGGCGAGAGCCTGGGCCTGCTCAAGGCCGCCGGCCTGGGTGTGATGATCGCCGGTATCCTGCTGATCAAGTCGGGTACCCGCGCCGCACCTGCCCCGCGCAACATGGAGGCCCTGCCATGCTGAGCATGAACTGGATTCCCTTCGCCTGGCTGGGCCTGGCGATCGTGCTGGAAGTGATCGCCAACCTGCTGCTCAAGTATTCCGACGGTTTCAAAAAGCGCGGCCTGGGCATTGCCTCGATTCTCTGTGTGCTGGCCGCCTTTACCGCACTGGCTCAGGCTGTGCGAGATATCGAACTGTCGCTGGCTTATGCCATCTGGGGTGGCTTCGGCATCCTCGCCACCGTGGCCATGGGCTGGGCGTTGTTTGGTCAACGCCTGGTGGGCCGTGGCTGGTTGGGGCTGGCGCTGTTGCTGGTGGGCATGAGCCTGTTGAAACTGGCCTGATTCAGCCTGCTTAGCGCTATTCGCGCGAAGGCTTATGCACAAGCCGCATGCCAAGCAGGTGCGCATTGCATCGGACCAACGCCCGCCGTTGGTCTTTGCGCAAATGGCTGTTTTTGCTGGCGATTAATCGGTGAACAAAAAATGACCAGCCAGTGAAAGCGCTTGGATCCACGAATTTGCAGGGGTTCGACGCAAGGTTGCGCACAGACTTATCCACAGGCTGAGCACCTTTACTGACGTTCGGCCAACAGCATCAGGTTGCGTGGCGTGAGAGGCTGTTCACAAAACACCCCGAGCTGTACCTGATAGGACTGTTCCTGCAGGAACAGTGCGCGATCCAGCACCAGCCACAATTCCAGCGGGCGGCGGAACAGATTGCGCAGCAATTCCAGGTTGCGCACCTGGGCCAGGCGCTGCCAGCCGGCGGCTTCCAGCGCGGGCCAATCGGGCTCGGCACCTGCCTGCAACTCTTTGAGTTCAGCAAGGCCCCGGCAGTAGTCGGCGAACGGCTTGTGCAGCCAACTGACCGGTAGCGAAGGCGTTGGCAGGTACTCATCCACCCCACGCACCTGACGTTGCCACAGATCGAAACCCAGGCGCCTGGCCATGGATTGGTCACGCTGGCGGCGCACGCGCGCACCAGCGGTAACCGTTTCGCTCAGCGGCAAGCCAAGATCTTCGATCGACAACTGCAAGCCAGAAGCCTTGGCGGCTGTGGATAACGGCTGGTACTGCGGCGCCTGGATGCGGTTGTAGCAGCACGGTGCGATGGCCAGTTGGCGGCAGCCCTGCTGGCTGGCCAGTTGCATCAGGCGTACATGCAGGTCGCCACAGGCGTGCAGGGCGACTGCCGTGTGCTCGGCATTCAGTTGCAAGGCGGCGTCATTGGCCAGTACATCCTGCAGGCGGTGTTCGGCGGGCAGCTGATGATGCTGGCTGAGGGCGATACCGGCTTCGACCAGCGCCGGGTCGAATTCCAGGCAGGTCAGTTGCTGGCTGTGCGGCTGCAACAAGCGCCGGCCCAGATGGCCCTTGCCTGCGCACCAGTCCAGCCAGTGTCGCGGGTTGTGGATAAAGCCCAGATGGCTGGCGAAGGCTTCGATCTGCTGCCATTTGCGCCCCGGCACATCGACATTCAGGCGAGGGCCTGCCGCGGGCAGATCAACGCTGGATAACTCACCGATGGCAGACAGCTCTGCCGCCCGGCGCGCCAGTTGTGGAAAAGGGGCGGGGGCGTCTAGCTGCTCGGGGTGATTGTGCGCCGCCTCAGCCTCGCTCAACGAACGCTCGCGCAACCAGTGGGCAAGGGCGGGGTGCTCGGCTTCCCACGGCAGTTCCAGCTGGGTGAATGGCCGTGGCCGCCAGAGTGCCTGGTGCTCGCGTAGAAAACCATCCAGCGCCTGGAAGCGGCTGAGCAGTTGGTCACCGGAAAGAGGAAAGGCAGTGGTCATGAGCGGATACGAAAACGGGGCTGAGATCAGCCCCGTTATACAGGTTTATCGACCCTGGCAGGCGTCGACGCGCAGCCAGCGTTCCAGCTGCTTGAAGGCTTGCACCAGCAGGAAGGAAATCAGCAGGTAGAACAGGCCCGCAGCGAAGAAGATCTCTACCGGCAGGTAGGTGCGGGCGATGATGGTCCGCGCCATGCCGGTCAGCTCCAGCAGGGTGACGGTACTGGCCAGGGCGCTGGCCTTGAGCATCAGGATCACTTCGTTGCTGTAGGCCGGCAGGCCGATGCGCGCTGCGCGTGGCAGCATGATGTAGATCATCGCCTTGGCCCGGGACATGCCCAGGGCCCGCGCCGCTTCAATTTCGCCACGGGGGATGGCCTGCAGCGCGCCACGCAGGATTTCTGCGATGTAGGCGGCAGTGTGCAAGGTCATGGTCAGCACCGTGCACCAGAACGGATCGCGCAGGTACGGCCACAAGGCGCTGTTACGCACGGCATCGAACTGGGCCAGCCCGTAGTACACCAGGAACAGCTGAACCAGCAGCGGTGTGCCACGGAAGAAGAAAATGTAACCGTACGGCAGGGCGCGCACGTACCAGTGCCGCGAGGAGCGGGCGATGCCCAGTGGAATGGCAAGGATCAGGCCGGCAATGACCGCGATGGCTACCAGCTCCAGCGTCAGCGTGGCACCTTGGGCCAAGCGTGGCAGCCACTTGATGATGACTTCCCAGTTCATTGATTGGCCCTCACGAAGCCGCGAGCGGCGCGTTTTTCCATGAAGTGCATGCCGGTCATGGCAAGGACGGTCAGGCCCAGGTAGATGATGGCGGCGACCATGTAGAAGGTGAAGGGCTGCTTGCTCACGGTCACGGCGATTTGCGAGTGACGCATGATTTCTTCCAGGCCGATCACCGAGACCAGCGCGGTATCTTTCATCAGGATCATGAACAGGTTGCCCAGCCCCGGCAGCGCGATCCGCCACATTTGCGGCAGGATTAGCTTGGAGAAGATCCGCCCTTTGGACAGGCCGAGGGCCAGGCCGGCTTCACGGTGACCCTTGGGAATGGCCAGGATCGCACCACGGAACACTTCCGTGGCATAGGCGCCGAAGCACAGGCCCAGGGCAATGACACCTGCGGCGAAGGCATTGAGCTCCAGGCCAGGAATATTCAGAAGTTCGCCAAGCCGGTTCATCAGGCTGACGGTGCCGAAGTAAATCAACAACACCCAGAGCAGTTCGGGCACGCCGCGAACCAGCGTGGAGTAGAAGCCACCCAGCCATTGCAGGGGTTTGTACGGCGAGGTCTTGGCCAGGGCACCAAGCAGTCCCAGTACCAGCCCCAGAAACAGGGCCGACAACGCGAGTTTGACGGTCATCAGCGTCCCGGCCAACAAGGCCGGACCGAATCCGTAGAGATCAATATTCATGGGCAGGTTTGTTCAAGGGACCGGCATCGCCTCCAGGGCAATGCCGGTCGGGGCGAATCAATAGATGCTGAACGGGAAGTATTTGTTGTTGATCTTCTCGTAGGTGCCGTCGGCAACAATTTCCTTCAGAGCGGCGTTCAGCTTGTTGCGCAGTTCATTGTCACCTTTGCGCACGGCGATACCGACCTTGTCGCTTTCGTTCACCGGCTCGCCTTTGAACTCGTAGTTTTTACCGGCGTCGGACTTGAGCCAGTCGTAGTTGGCGTATTTGTCAGCCAGCAGGGCATCGACGCGGCCAGAAGTCAGGTCCAGGTAGGCGTTTTCCTGGGTGTCGTACAGGCTGACTTTGAACTTGCCGTCCATGCCGCCGTGATCGTCCAGCCAGATGGCGGCCTGGGTTGCGCGCTGGGTGCCCAGTGTCTTGCCTGCGAGCGAAGCATCATCGGTCTTGAAGTCGACGTTCTTCGGGGCAATGAACTGCTGCTTGTTCGAGTAGTACGGGTCGGTGAAGTCCACGGCCTGCTTGCGCTCGTCGGTAATCGACAGGGACGAGACGATGAAGTCGGACTTCTTCGCGTTCAGGGCTGGAATGATACCGTCCCAGTCGGAGACCACGACTTCACACTCGACCTTCATCTTGGCGCACAGGGCGTCGCCGATGTCTTTGTCGAAGCCGACCACCTGGCCGCTGGCATCCTTGTTGTTGAACGGCGGGTAGGCCGCCTCGATGCCCATTTTCAGTTTCTCGGCAGCCATGGCATTGGCCGAGAACACCAGCGTGGCGGCAGCGGCCAGGAGGAATTTCTTATAGGTCTGCATGCGTGTTGCTCCGTTAGCGGTTGCTGGACATGAATTGTTTACAACGCGCCGAGGTCGGGTTTTCGAAAACCTGCTGCGGCGTTCCTTGCTCTTCGACCAGCCCCTGGTGCAGGAAGACGACTTCGCTGGACACCTGGCGGGCAAAGCCCATTTCGTGGGTAACCAGTAGCATGGTACGGCCTTCTTCGGCGAGGGCACGGATAACGTTGAGCACTTCCTGGACCATTTCCGGGTCCAGGGCCGAAGTCGGCTCATCGAACAGAATGACTTTGGGCTTCATTGCCAGGGTGCGGGCGATGGCCGCACGCTGTTGCTGACCACCGGACAGTTCGGCCGGGTAGCTGTGACGCTTGTTGTGGATACCGACCTTGTTCAGCAGCGCTTCGGCATGCTCGATGGCCTCGGCCTTGCTCTGGCCCAGCACCCGGCGCGGCGCCTCGATGATGTTGTCGAGGATGCTCATGTGCGGCCACAGGTTGAAATTCTGGAAGACGAAGCCGATCTCGCTGCGCAGGCGATTGATCTGCTTGTTGTCGGCGGCGACCAGTTCGCCGTTTTTTGCCGCCTTGAGCCTGAGCTCTTCGCCAGCCACCAGAATCTGGCCCTGGTGCGGGTTTTCCAGCAGGTTGATGCAGCGCAGCAGAGTGGACTTGCCGGAGCCGGAGGATCCCAGGATCGAGATCACGTCGCCATCACGCGCGGTCAGCGAAATTCCCTTGAGGATTTCCTGGTCGCCGTAGCGTTTGTGCAGGTTGCGGATTTCCAGCGCGGGCGTGGCCTCAGCCATGTGCGGTCCTCATGTGTTCTGGTGCGCTCCTGCTGTTAGCGGCCTTCCTGGCGAGGCGCCAAGCTAGCATAGCGGTCCGAAGACAGCCAATAACGTCGGGAGAGGCAATCGGTTGGTGGGAGGGCGGGTGTCGCATCGCTGCAGTGGACTGTCGCGCAGATGTCCGCCTACCCTCGTTTCCAGGGCCGGAGCCTTGATGAAAAAAGGCGCGATGGTGCCAGTTTTGGCCGTTTCTGGGAAGTCGTTTCTGACCTTGTGCACAGGTTCGGGCCTTTATTTACGGCTTTGGTTGTACCTCGGGGTTGTACCTTTGTGTTCGTAGGAAGTGCATGAGGTGTTACCGGTGACGGATTGTGGTGCACCTAGGGTATTTGTAAGTGGGTATTTCAGTAATTGGCCAATTCCGCCGGTTTTTCAGGGGCTTTCGGTCAAGTCTTGGCCGAAAGACCTGTAAGCCTTGTTAAACGGGGCTGTGAGAATTTTCGAACGAACGGTCATCAGCCTGGCGCGGTAATTGCGTTATCGATCGGCAACAGGATGTAGCACTCTTTTTGAAGAGTGCGACTCGAGTAGCAGGATCAAAACGCCATTTCTCGCAAAGGTAGTTTTATGAGCGGTACGCACAATTCCAACGACCTCGCTCAGGGGCTCAAACAGCGGCATGTGACCATGCTGTCGATTGCCGGTGTCATCGGCGCCGGCCTGTTCGTCGGCTCCGGCCACGCCATCGCCGAAGCCGGCCCTGCGGTGTTGCTGGCCTACGCCGCGGCCGGAACCCTGGTGGTGCTGGTGATGCGCATGCTGGCCGAGATGGCCGTCGCCTCGCCGGATACCGGTTCGTTTTCGACGTACGCCGACAAAGCCATCGGCCACTGGGCCGGCTTTACCATCGGCTGGCTGTACTGGTGGTTCTGGGTGCTGGTGATTCCGCTTGAGGCCAACGCCGCGGCGACCATCCTGCATGCCTGGTTTCCCGATATCGGCATCTGGGTATTTACCCTGGTGATCACCTTGCTGCTGACTGCGACCAACCTGTTCAGTGTGAAGAACTACGGTGAATTCGAGTTCTGGTTCGCATTGCTCAAGGTGGTGGCGATCATCGGCTTCATCATCCTTGGTGTTGCCGCGATCTTCGGCCTGCTGCCCAACAGCCAGGTCAGCGGCGTCAGCCACCTGTTCGACACCCAGGGCTTCATGCCCAACGGCATGGGCGCGGTGCTGGCGGCAATGCTCACCACCATGTTCTCGTTCATGGGTACCGAGATCGTCACCATCGCTGCCGCCGAGTCGAAAGACCCGGGCAAGCAGATCACCAAGGCCACCAACTCGGTGATCTGGCGGATCTTCCTGTTCTACCTCGTGTCGATCTTCGTGGTCGTGGCCCTGGTGCCGTGGACCAACAGTGACCTGGCCGAAGTCGGCTCGTACCAGACCGTGCTCAACCTGATGGGCATCCCCAACGCCAAGCTGATCGTCGACATCGTCGTGCTGATCGCCGTGACCAGTTGCCTGAACTCGGCGCTGTACACCTCCTCGCGGATGCTCTTCTCCCTGAGCAAGCGTGGCGATGCGCCGGCCATGGCCCAGCGCACCACCTCCAGCGGGACCCCGTATGTGGCGGTGGTGCTGTCGACTGCGGCGGCGTTCCTCACCGTGATCGCCAACTACCTGGCGCCTGCCCAGGTGTTCGAGTTCCTGCTGGCCAGCTCCGGCGCCATCGCCTTGCTGGTGTACCTGGTGATTGCCGTGTCGCAACTGCGCATGCGCCGTCAGCGTATGCAGCGCGGTGAGAAGATCGCCTTCAAGATGTGGCTGTTCCCGGGGCTGACCTGGGCGACGATCGCTTTCATTGTCGGCATTCTGACGGTGATGCTGATCCGTCCGGATCATCGTATCGAGATCGTCGCGACCGGCTTGTTGTCGATTGCCGTGGTCGCCGCCGGGCTGCTGGTGGCGCGCAAGCGCAAGACCGAGGCGGCCGGGCGGGCGGTGCTGAACAACTGATGTGATGCGGGTGCAATGACAAAGGCCGCGATCTGTGAGGATCGCGGCCTTTTTTGTTCAAGCAGGAAGTGGTGTGGTGTTCTGGTTGGCCCCATCGCTGGCAAGCCAGCTCTCACAGGGACTGTGGTGGGAGCCGGTCTTGCCGGCGATGGGCTGCAGCGCAGCCCCATCCGGCTATCGCCATTGAGGGGATCAGGAGCCAGGCAAGCTGTCAGCCGAACTTCTTCTGCTGTTTGGACACCGCTTCGGAAGCTGCAATGTAGGCTTCCTGGAACTCGTCGCTCTCGAGCCAGGCCATGGAAGTGGCCTCGTCGGCGCCGTCCAGCCATTTGCGGTAGGCACTGAAGACCATGACGATGTAGTCGGTGGCGTGTTCTTCCTTGTGGCCCTTGAGCACCAGGGTCAGCAGCGGGTCGACCAGGAACACCGAGATCAGCGCGACCAGGCCGGTGTCCTGGGCTTGCTTCATTTTTTCGAACAAGGCGGTATAGCTGCCCGATTCCATCGCCTTGTTGAATACCTGCTCGACGCTGGCGCTGGAGCTTTCGCCCGAGCTCTTGACCGCCTGGCCGCTACGCACCATGCGGTTCTCGCGAGCCTTGCTGGCGGCGCGCTTGGCGCGTTTCTGTTGTTTGCTGCTGGAGGCCATCGGTGAACCCTTGTGCTGAGCCGGATAAATTCTGCGTATTGAATCGCAGTTGGCCGGGAAACCCAAGTGCCGCCGACGGCCTGGAGCACGCTCAGGCCGGTTGGGCCAGCTCGCCGCGGTCTTCCTCTTCCAGCACGCGCGCGGCGCGGTCTACCAGCAGCGGGTCAGGCTGGTGGGCGACGCTCAGGTCCTTGCCGGGGTAGTCCAGCGAGTGCAGGAAGTGGCGGATGCAGTTGATCCGCGCGCGCTTCTTGTCGTCGGACTTGATTACCGTCCACGGGGCATCGGCGGTGTCGGTGTGGAAGAACATCGCCTCCTTGGCGGCGGTATATTCGTCCCACTTGTCCAGCGACTTGATGTCGATCGGCGACAGCTTCCAGTGCTTGAGCGGGTCGTCGCGACGGGAGATGAAACGGCGCAACTGCTCTTCGCGGTTCACCGAGAACCAGTACTTGAACAGCAGGATGCCGCTGTTGCACAACATGCGCTCGAGCTCCGGCGCCTGGCGCATGAACTCCAGGTATTGCAGCGGCGAGCAGAAGTCCATGACCCGCTCGACCCCGGCGCGGTTGTACCAGGAGCGGTCGAAGAAGACCATTTCACCGGCCGTGGGCAGGTGCTGGACATAGCGCTGGAAGTACCACTGGCCTTTCTCCTGCTCGGAAGGCTTCTCCAGGGCGACGATTCGCGCGCCGCGCGGGTTCAGGTGCTCCATGAAGCGCTTGATGGTGCCGCCCTTGCCGGCGGCGTCACGGCCCTCGAACAGCACGACGATGCGCTGGCCGGTTTCCTTGACCCAGCTTTGCACCTTGAGCAACTCGATCTGCAGTTCATGCTTGGCCTTTTCGTACTCGGCGCGGCGCATGCGGTTGCGGTACGGATAGCTGGCCGGCAGCTTGGCCGAGGCGCTGTCTTCGTTGGAGCCACGTGGCGCCGAGGCGACTTTCAAAGCGGCTGGTTGTTGGCTGATGGCGCTGATTTCGGCTTCGGCAGCGGCGCTTGCTGCAGGCTTGCGTGGGGTACGTGGACGGCGTGGGCGGGTGCTGGCAACTTTGCGTGCCGGGCTTGGGCTGGTGCTCGCAGATGTTTCAGCGGTAGGTGAGGGCAGGGGCAGGGCAGTGGATTCTTCGCTCATGGGGAGGCCTGTTGGTTCCTTCTAATATCCTCAGAGCATTTTATCGGGGCAGGCCAGGGGCATATTGACGGTGGTCAACAGCCCTTGGCATAGCGCCATCAGTACCAGTATTTCGGGTAGCTGTTGGCCTGGCGCGCATTGTTCAGGCACCAGGCCACGGCGACGATCACCAGCGAGCCTGCAAGCACCGGGGTCACCACGAAGCTCAGTGGTGCATGGCTGGCGATCACTACCAGCGGGTTGGCCCCGGCTGGCGCGTGCAGGGTGCGGGTCTGCTGCATGGCGGCCAGCGCCAGGCCGACGGCCAGGGCTGCGCTCCACCAGCTGTCGCCGAGGGTATGCAGCACTGCCAGGCCCACCAGGGTGGCAATCACGTGCCCGCCGATGATGTTGCGCGGCTGCGCCAGCGGCGAGTCGGGCATGCCGAAGGCCAGCACGCAGCTGGCGCCAAACGGCGCCATCAACCACAAGGCACCGGACACCTGGCTGAGCCAGCCGGTGGCGCCGATCGCCAGGGCCGCGCCAATCAGTGACAACAGGCTGAAGTGCAGGGAGGGGGCGGCGGGCGCCTTGGATTTGAACGGCATGGGCACAGTCTCCAGGTGGGCAATTTGCGCCGAGGATACCGATCGGTTTACCTGCAAGTCAACCGATCGGTATACACTGCTCGTAATTGTCCTGATCGAAGGTGTGGCATGAGTACGTCCGAGAAAATCGCCGAGTCGGCGCTGCAACTGTTCTACCGCCAGGGTTACCACGGCACCGGGGTCGAGCAGTTGAGCCAGGAGGCCGGGGTAACCAAGAAGACCCTGTACCGGCATTTCCCCAGCAAGGAGCTGTTGATCGAGGCAGCACTGGAGCGGCGCGATCACGATTTCATGGCGCGCCTGGAAAGCGCTCTGGCGGCCGTTGAGGCAAAAGCGCGGCCGTTGGCCTATATCGACTTTATTGAGGCCTGGGCGCGCTCTGAAGACTTCCACGGTTGTGCCTTCATCAACGCGTCAGCCGAATACGCCGGGTCGGCCGAACCGCCCCATGTGCTGGCCAGGTTGCACAAGCACAAGGTCATGGCCGCACTTGAACAGGCCTGCCGGGAGGCTGGGTGCAAGCAGCCGGCTGCGGCGGGGCAGCTGTTTCTGATCGGCGAGGGGTTGATCGTGGCGTCGCAGGTCGGCGGGGTGCAGGTGCCGCTGTTCGAGGCGGCGCGGTCGATGGTGGCTGCGCTGGCCTAGCGCAGCATCCCGCAGATCTGATTGCCTTCGTAACCATGGATGATCGGCGCGAGGATCATCATCGGGCCGCAGGCGTACATGGGCGAGCTGATGGTCTGCCTGGCGTTGAACAGCACGACCTGGTCGCCATCGATGTCCGGGCCGTAGGCCACTTCGCTGTAGGTCCTGCACACCGGCAGTAGCAAAGGCACCGGCACGACCACTGCCCAGAGGGTGACGCCGCACCATTCGCGGGTGACGTCGGATTTCTCCGATTTGCTGACCTTGGGGGTGATGTTCTTCAGGCGCAGGATGCGATGGGCCGAGGTGGGATAGGTCTGTTTTTCCGGCAGCACGACGGTGGCGCCGACACAGCCGGTCAGGCTCAGAAGTATGGCGACGATAACGGCAATCGATTTCATCCCTGGCTCCGATGTGCTCGCGGCATTTCCGTGCGCGAGAAAGCCTGCGTTCGCTGATAAATCGCAGGCATGAAAAAAGCCCCAAGGAATCACTTCGCTTGGGGCTTTTCGGTATTAGTGGTGCCCAGAGACGGAATCGAACCGCCGACACGGGGATTTTCAATCCCCTGCTCTACCGACTGAGCTATCTGGGCAACGGGGCGCATTAAAAGGGTTTTTCGGATTTACGTCAACGACTTTTTGAAAATTTTTTAAATTAATTCCGTCGCTTACGATTTTCCGGGGTTATTCGCTAGGTGGAACGTAGCCTTCGGCCTTCTCGTAATCCTGACCGGAGAAGAACTTGTCCATCTCGCCCTGGAGGAATTTGCGGTCCTCGGCGTTCATCATGTTCAGGCGCTTCTCGTTGATCAGCATGGTCTGCTCTTTCTGCCAGTCGGCCCAGGCTTGCTGCGAGATGTTCTCGAAGATGTCCTGGCCCTTGGCGCCCGGGTAGGGGGCACGATCCAGGCCTGGCATTTCTTTATGGTACTTGCGGCACATTACGGTGCGGGTCATCGCGACTCTCCTGTAAGCAATACGTCGGCCGCGCGTTTAAGCAGTTTTTTCACCGGGGCGGCAAGGCCCAGGCGCGGCGGGGTGGCGAGGTTATACCAGAGCCAGTCGGCCTCGGCCACGTGGTCGGTGGCGGTATCGACGCGCACCAGCCAGGGTTCGATGGTCAGCTGGAAATGGCTGAAGGTGTGGGTCAGGCCGTCCAGCGCCTGGCTGCCGGCCAGGCTCAGGCCGTGCTGGTCGGCCAGGTCGTCGATCTGTTCGAGGTTGTCCAGCTCCGGCAGGCTCCACAGCCCGCCCCAGAGGCCGCTGGAAGGCCGCCGGTAAAGCAGGATGGCGCCTTCGTGGTTGGCCAGCAGCGGCATCAGCGTGCGCTTTTGTGGCAGCTCCTTGCGCGGCTTGGGCACCGGGTAGCGGATCTCCTGGCCGAGCAGGTGCGCCTCGCAACCGACCTTGAGCGGGCACAGCAGGCAACTGGGCTTGCTGCGGGTGCACAGGGTGGCGCCCAGGTCCATCATCGCCTGGGTGTAGTGATTTACCCGGCTGTGCGGGGTATAGCGCTCGGCGTTGGCCCATAGCATCTTGGCCACTTTCGGCTCGCCGGGGTAACCCTCTTGCGCGGTATAGCGGGCCAGCACGCGCTTGACGTTGCCGTCGAGGATCGGCGCACGCAGGCCCATGCTGATGCTGGCAATGGCGCCGGCGGTGGACAGGCCAATGCCCGGCAGGTCGGTGAGCTTCTCGACATCGCGGGGGAACTCGCCACCGTATTGCTCGACGACGATCTTCGCGGTCTTTTGCAGGTTGCGCGCCCGGGTGTAGTAACCCAGGCCCGTCCACAGGTGCAGCACTTCGTCCTCGGGGGCTTCGGCCAGGGCCTGGACCGTCGGCAGCGCCTGCATGAAACGGTCGAAGTAGTTGAGCACGGTGCTCACCTGGGTCTGCTGCAGCATGATCTCCGAAACCCACACCCGATACGGGGTGATGCCCTGTTGCCAGGGCAGGTCGTGGCGGCCGTTACGGTCGTACCACTCCAGCACGGCGCTGGAAAACTGCTCGGGGCTCATCGCTTGAACAACCCCTTGAGCGCGTCCTTGAGCTCCGGGCTGACCTTGTCACCGAGCTTCTCGTCGATCTTCTCGCTGAGTTTTTCGCTGACCTTGTCGCCGGCAAGCTTGGCCGCGACCTTGCCCAGGCCGTCTTTATCCAGGCGGCAGGCCTTGGCACCCAGCTCCAGCGGGCCACGGCAGCGCAGCGGCAGTTCGAGGCCGACATAGCGCTCGCCCACCTGGCAGGCCGGGTCGGGCATATCGCGCTTGTCGCCTTCGACGATCACGCCAATGCGGTAGTCCATGCCCAGCACGCGCAGGTCGAGGTCGCCCTGGCCGTTGACGGTCAGGCCGGGAATCCGTGCCTTGAGGTCAGGGTTGCTGGCTACGCCGTTACGCATTACCAGGCTGCCCTTGAGCTCCTGGAACGGGGTGTCCTTGCCGCGTGGTTCGCCGCTCAGCGTCTTGCGGTTGAGGGTGGCGATGGCCTGGCACAGCTGCTGCTCGAGGTTGGCGTTGACCAGGATGCCGTCGTTGATGACGAAGCTGGCGTTGCCGTTGAGCGTGTCGACCAGGGCCTTCTGGCTGTTGCCGGTGGCGGTCAGGTCGCTGTTCAGGGTCAGCAGGCCCTTGACCGGTGCAGTGCTGGTTTCGCTCTTAATGAAGTGCTCGACCGGTACCCGGTTGATGCGGGTGTTGAGGCCGATCTGCGGCACTGCCGGACGCACGTCGAGGGTGCCCTTGCTTTCGAAGTCGCCGTTGTACAGGCCACCGCGCAGGGTTTCCAGAGTGATCAGGCCACCCTGGCCCTGGGCCTTGAGGTGGGCGTTTGCGATCGGTAGCTTGTCCAGGGTCAACTGAGCAAAAGTCAGATCGGCTTGCAGGTCGACTTTGCGCAGGCGATCAACCGGCAGCAGCTTGTCGTTGCTCCAGGCCACCTGGGTTGGCGCGTCGGGCAGCGGCGTGGTGCCGGCACCGGCCAGGGCGCCAGCTTCTTTGCTCTGCACTTCGGCCTGGCGCGCGGCCTTGGCGCCTTTGGCCGCATCGCTCTTGGCCAGCAGGTAGCGGTCGGCGTCGAACTTGTCGGCCTTGAGCTGCACGCGCAGGGCTTGCTTGGCGAAGTCTTCGACGGCCAGGCGACCGCTGAAGGTGCTGTCGTCGAGTTTAATCGCCAGGTCTTCCAGGGCCAGGCTGTTCGGTGTGCCTTGCAAACGGGTGACCAGCTCGACTTTGCTCAGGGTGCTGGGGTCGGCCGAAACCGGCAGCGGGTGGCCGATGCTGTCGAGGAAGTTGCGCAGGTCGAACTGGGCAATCGACAGGCCGCCGCTCAGCTGTGGCGTTTTGTCGAGGTCGCGCAGGTTCAGCTCGCCAAGGGCGCGCAACTGGTTGGCCGAGAGCTTGAGGCCGTTCCATTCGGCGACGTTGGCTGCCAGATCAACCAGCAACTGGCCCTGGGCGGCGAAGGTCATGGTCTTGCCTTGCAGCGGTTCGCCCGAGGCTTCGCCGCTGAGCTTCATGTCTTCGAACTGGTAGCGCTTGAGCCGCCGATCGAAGCGCAGTTCGCCGTTAAGCTCGGTGCGCGCCTTGATCACCGGCTGGCCGGAGCTGAGGAAGGCGGTCATCTTCAGCGGGATGTTCACCCCTTCATGCACCGCGCCGGTGCTCAGCTGGATGCTTTCGGCGCCGAAGCTCTGGCCGCTGCGGGCATCGTTGTACTGCACGCGGGCGTTATTGACGGTCAGGCTGTCGATGTCGAGCTTGATCGGGCGCTCGCTGGCGCTGTCGGTGCTGGCTTGTGCGGCGGCGTCGGCAGGCGTGGTGCCGGCGCCTTCGGCCGGGGCCGGGGTAGCGGCAGGCAGGGGCTTGCCGATGTCTTCCCAGTTGCCGTGGCCTTTTTCGTCGCGGCTCAGGGTCAGGTTCAGGCCCTCGACGCGCACGTCGCTCATCTGCACTTCACGGCGCAGCAAGGGCAGCACGCGTACCGACAGGCCGAGCATCTGCAGGTCGGCAAACGGCACTTTCGGGTTGTTCAGGGTGGCGATGCTGGCTTCATGCAGCTCAAGGCCCAGCCACGGGAACAGGCTCCAGCCGATGTCGCCATTGAGCGTCAGCTCGACGTGGGCCTTGTCGCGTGCCAGCTGGCGAATCTCGTCTTTGTAGTCGTTGGGATCGAAGAGGTGGGTCAGGGCGAAGCCCAGAGCCACAATGATCAGCAACAACCCGAGAAGCACCAGCCCCAGGATTTTGCCGAACGCTTTCATGGGCGAGTCCTTGTAGTCCGATTTCTAAATTCAGCCGCAGAGTATAGCGCTGCGGTTATCACCGCTGGGTGATATGGGGCGAAGGTTTAGTCCTGCAAAGGTGTCGGATTCGACAGCAGAGGGCCTGACAGTTCCTTGCCGGGGAGATCAGTTGTTGAACAAACGACGGTATCAGTTTGCGCTCAGTGGCCACGGCAAATGCTACTCTCTCGCCGCTCTCAGGCCCTGCTGCGGCTATTTGTCGCGCAAAAGGGCCGTTCGCCAATAAAAACGACCAGTTGCCAGAGGGCCAAGGTCGAGGGCGGTGAGCGCTTCATACCTACGAGGGGAACACAACAATGAGCAGCAGCATCACGGCCGGCGCCATAGCGAGCGCGCCCGGTTTCCTGTCCAAGGAGCGGATCATCGCCCGTCCGGGCTTCAACCGGTGGCTGGTGCCGCCAGCGGCCCTGGCCATTCACCTGTGCATCGGCATGGCCTACGGTTTTTCGGTGTTCTGGTTGCCGCTGTCGCAGGCCATCGGTATCAGTGCGCCGGTTGTCTGCTCGGAAGAAACCAACTTCCTGATGCGCATGTTTACCACCGGGTGTGACTGGCCGATCTCGATGCTCAGCTGGATCTACACGTTGTTCTTCGTCTTCCTCGGCTGTTCGGCGGCCATCTGGGGCGGCTGGCTGGAACACGCCGGGCCGCGCAAGGCCGGGGTGGTGTCGACCCTGTGCTGGTGCGGCGGCCTGTTGATTTCCGCTCTCGGCGTCTATACCCACCAGCTGTGGCTGATGTGGCTGGGCTCCGGGGTGATTGGCGGTATCGGCCTGGGGCTTGGTTACATTTCGCCGGTCTCGACCCTGATCAAGTGGTTCCCGGACAAACGCGGCATGGCCACCGGCATGGCGATCATGGGCTTTGGCGGCGGCGCCATGGTCGGTGCGCCGCTGGCGGCAGCCTTGATGAACCACTTTGCCACTCCCGGCGACGTCGGCGTCTGGCAGAGCTTCGTGGTGATGGCGCTGATCTACTTCGTGTTCATGCTCGGCGGCGCCCTGGCCTATCGCGTGCCGCCCACCGGCTGGAAACCTGGAGGCTGGTCCGCACCGCTGAAAAAAGCCAACAACGCGATGATCACTCATCGTCATGTGCACGTCAGTGTGGCATGGAAAACTCCGCAGTTTGTGCTGATCTGGCTGGTTTTGTGCCTGAACGTGTCGGCGGGTATCGGCATTCTCGGCATGGCCTCGCCGCTGTTGCAGGAAGTCTTTGCCGGCAAGTTGCTGGGCAATGACCTGGGCTTCAGTCAGCTCAACACTGCGCAACTGGGCCAGATCGCGGCGATTGCAGCAGGTTTTACCGGCTTGCTCAGCCTGTTCAACATTGGCGGGCGCTTCTTCTGGGCGTCGTTCTCCGACTATATCGGGCGCAAGAACACCTATTTCGCCTTCTTCGCCTTGGGCGTGGCCCTGTATGCGCTGGTGCCGAACATGGGCCATCTGGGCAACATCGCCCTGTTCGTGGCGGCGTTCTGCATCATCCTGTCGATGTATGGCGGTGGCTTTGCGACGGTGCCGGCGTACCTGGCCGACCTGTTCGGCACGCAGATGGTCGGCGCCATTCACGGTCGCCTGCTGACCGCCTGGGCCGCAGCCGGGGTGCTGGGGCCGGTGCTGATCACCTACCTGCGCGAGTACCAGCTGGAACTGGGCGTGCCGCGGGCGGCGGCCTATGACATCACCCTGTACATCCTCGCCGGGCTGCTGGTGCTGGGCTTTGTCTGCAATGCGCTGGTACGGCCGGTGGCCGACAAGTACTTCATGACCGATGCCGAGCTTGCTGCCGAGCGGGCCCTGAGCCATGACCAGGGCAGCGCCAGCGAGCGCGCGCTGGAGTGGCAGGCTGATCCGGCCAGCAGGCCGCTGGTGCTGGCGGCCTGGCTGGTGGTCGTGGTGCCGCTGGCCTGGGGGATCTGGGTGACGCTGCAGAAGACGGCGGTGTTGTTCAATTAGGCCTGCTGCGCAGGCCATCGCCGGCAAGGCCGGCTCCCACAAGATCTTCATGCACTGACCCTTGTGGGAGCTGACTTTGCCAGCGATGGGCCGCACAGCGGCCCGACTAAATTCCCTGCCACGCGTCATCTGCGTTTCAAGCCGGGCGCTTCTGGGCCTATAATGATCACCTTTTTCGCCCAATGATTTTGCGGAGCTGGTGATGGTCGAACGTAAGGCTTCCGTCGAGCGCAATACTCTGGAGACCCAGATCAAGGCCTCGATCAACCTGGATGGCAGCGGCAAGGCCCGATTCGATATCGGTGTGCCTTTCCTTGAACATATGCTCGACCAGATCGCCCGACATGGGCTGATCGACCTCGATATCGAGTGCAAGGGCGACCTGCATATCGACGATCACCATACCGTCGAAGACGTCGGTATCACCCTGGGCCAGGCCTTCAACCAGGCCATCGGCGACAAGAAGGGCATCCGCCGCTACGGCCATGCCTACGTGCCGCTGGACGAAGCGCTGTCGCGGGTGGTCATCGACTTCTCCGGCCGCCCGGGCCTGCAGATGCACGTACCGTATACCCGCGCGTCGGTCGGTGGCTTCGATGTCGACCTGTTCCAGGAGTTCTTCCAGGGCTTCGTCAACCACGCCAACGTCACCCTGCACATCGACAACCTGCGTGGGCACAACACCCACCACCAGATCGAGACCGTGTTCAAGGCCTTCGGCCGCGCGCTGCGCATGGCCATCGAGCTGGATGAGCGCATGGCCGGGCAGATGCCATCGACCAAGGGTTGCCTGTAATGCAGACGGTTGCCGTTATCGACTATGGCATGGGTAACCTGCACTCGGTGGCCAAGGCCCTCGAGCACGTAGGCGCCGGCAAGGTCCTGATCACCAGCGACGCCGACGTGATTCGCGAAGCGGATCGCGTGGTGTTCCCGGGCGTCGGCGCGATCCGCGATTGCATGGCTGAAATCCGCCGCCTGGGCTTCGACAGCCTGGTGCGTGAAGTCAGTCAGGACCGTCCGTTCCTTGGCATCTGCGTTGGCATGCAAGCCTTGCTCGATCACAGCGAAGAGAACGACGGCGTCGACTGCATCGGCCTGTTCCCGGGCAATGTGCGCTTCTTCGGCAAAGACCTGCACGAAGACGGCGAGCACCTGAAGGTGCCGCACATGGGCTGGAACGAAGTCGTCCAGAGCATCGACCACCCGCTGTGGCACAACATCCCCGAGCGTGCGCGCTTCTACTTCGTGCACAGCTACTACATCACCGCCGGCAAGCCGGGCCAGGTGGTGGGTAGCGGTCACTACGGCGTCGACTTTGCCGCAGCGCTGGCCGAAGGCTCGCGCTTTGCCGTGCAGTTCCACCCGGAGAAGAGCCATACCCATGGCCTGCAGCTGCTGCAGAACTTCGCCGCCTGGGACGGGCGCTGGTAATGGGCAAGTCCAGGGCCAAGCCGCCGATCCTCACACTGGCGCCGGAACAGGAACGCGAAGCGCTCGATACCCTCAAGCGCTTTCTCGAAGACCGTTTCGAGCTGCAACTGGGGTCGTTCGAGGTGGCCGAGGTCCTGGAGCTGTTCACCAAAGAGATTGCCCCGCACTACTACAACAGGGCGATTTTCGATGTGCAGAACCACCTCAAGGAACGGTTCGAAAGCATTGAAAGCGACCTGTGGGCGCTCGAGAAGAACTGACTTTTCGAGCATCACTGTTTACCGAATAGACAGGTTTTGCAGATGCTGATTATCCCCGCTATCGATCTCAAGGACGGTGCTTGCGTACGCCTGCGCCAGGGCCGCATGGAAGACTCCACGGTATTCTCCGACGACCCGGTCAGCATGGCCGCCAAATGGGTTGAAGGGGGCTGCCGCCGGCTGCATCTGGTTGACCTCAACGGCGCCTTCGAAGGCCAGCCGGTCAACGGTGAAGTGGTCACCGCGATTGCCCAGCGCTACCCGACCCTGCCGATCCAGATCGGTGGCGGCATCCGTTCGCTGGAAACCATCGAGCACTACGTCAAGGCCGGCGTCAGCTACGTGATCATCGGTACCAAGGCGGTCAAGGAGCCAGAGTTCGTTGCCGAAGCCTGCCGCGCCTTCCCGGGCAAAGTGATCGTGGGCCTGGATGCCAAAGACGGCTTCGTCGCCACCGACGGCTGGGCTGAAGTCAGCTCGGTGCAGGTCATCGACCTGGCCAAGCGTTTCGAAGCCGACGGCGTCTCGGCCATCGTCTACACCGACATCGCCAAAGACGGCATGATGCAGGGCTGCAACGTGCCGTTCACCGCAGCTCTGGCCGCTGCCACCAAGATCCCGGTAATCGCCTCCGGCGGTATCCACAACCTCGGTGACATCAAGGCCCTGCTCGACGCCAAGGCGCCGGGCATTATCGGTGCGATCACCGGCCGCGCCATCTACGAAGGCACCCTGGATGTCGCCGAGGCGCAAGCCTTCTGCGACAGCTACAAAGGCTGAGGATTCCCACATGGCACTGGCCAAGCGCATCATCCCTTGCCTGGACGTCGACAACGGCCGGGTGGTCAAGGGCGTCAAGTTCGAGAACATCCGCGATGCCGGCGACCCGGTGGAAATCGCCCGGCGCTACGATGAACAGGGTGCTGACGAGATTACTTTCCTCGACATCACCGCCAGCGTCGATGGCCGTGACACCACCCTGCATACCGTCGAGCGCATGGCCAGCCAGGTGTTTATCCCGCTGACCGTAGGCGGCGGCGTGCGTAGCGTGCAGGACATCCGCAACCTGCTCAATGCCGGTGCCGACAAGGTCTCGATCAACACCGCCGCGGTGTTCAACCCGGAGTTCGTTGGCGAAGCTGCCGCGCACTTCGGTTCGCAGTGCATCGTGGTAGCCATTGATGCCAAGAAGGTCTCAGGCCCGGGTGAAACCCCGCGCTGGGAGATCTTCACCCACGGCGGACGCAAGCCTACCGGCCTGGACGCAGTGGAGTGGGCGAAGAAGATGGAAGGCCTGGGGGCCGGCGAGATCCTGCTGACCAGCATGGACCAGGACGGCATGAAGAATGGCTTTGACCTGGGTGTAACCCGGGCCATCAGCGATGCCTTGGGTATTCCGGTGATTGCTTCCGGAGGTGTGGGCAACCTGCAGCACCTGGCCGACGGAATTATCGAAGGTCATGCCAGCGCAGTGCTGGCGGCGAGTATCTTCCACTTCGGTGAGTACACGGTGCCTGAGGCCAAGGCGTTCATGGCCAGGCAGGGTATCGTCGTTCGCTGAGGCTTTGTGGGAGCCGGCGTTGCCGGCGATGCTATCAGCGCTGTGTCCTGTGCACCGCGTCGTCTGCATCGCTGGCAACGCCAGCTCCCACAAGTGCCCCGCGATAGCGTTCAACCCAGGTTCTTGCCCAGCAGCGCGTGGTACAGCTCGCTGTCACCGAGAATCCCCACCACGGTATTGCCTTCCTGAAGCACCAGCTTGTTGCCGGTCTGGTAACGGATCTGCAGGGCTTCGCGCATGCCGATTTTGGCATCGACCAGGGTCGGTTTGCGGCCCAGGCCTTCCACGGCTTGACCCGGTGCCCAGTTCTGCAGGTCCATGCCGTTGGCACCCTGGCGCGCACCCTTGATGGTGTTGCCTTCGGCCAGGTCGAGCCAGGAATCACCGCCCGGGTCCAGGCACACCGAACCGTTGATGCGCTTGCACTTGTCCAGGGTGCGCATCAGGCTGCGGCCGCACAGCACGTTGAGCGGGTTAGTGTGGGCGACGAAGGTGCGCACGTAATCGTCGGCCGGGTTGAGGACGATCTCTTCCGGCTTGCTGTACTGGATGATCTTGCCGTCTTTCATGATCGCAATGCGGCTGCCGAGCTTCAGTGCCTCGTCCAGGTCGTGGCTGACGAAGACGATGGTCTTGTTCAGCTTGCGTTGCAGTTCCAGCAGCTCGTCCTGCAGGCCTTGCCGGATCAGCGGGTCGAGGGCCGAGAAGGGTTCGTCCATCAGCAGGATGTCGGCATCCATGGCCAGCGCCCGGGCCAGGCCGACCCGTTGCTGCATGCCGCCTGACAACTCGTCAGGCTTCTTGTTGCGCCACTGGGTCAGGCCCACCAGCTCGAGTTTCTCGTCGACCAGCTTGCGCCGTTCCTTCTCTGGGCGGCCCTGCATTTCCAGGCCGAAGCTGATGTTCTCGCGCACCGTCAACCAGGGCATCAGGGCGAACTTCTGGAACACCATGGCGATGCGCTTGGTGCGCATCATCTTCAGTTCCACCGGGGTGCAGTGGGCGATGTCGATATGCGAGCCTTCATGCTCGACGAACAGCTTGCCGCGGCTGACGGTGTTGAGGCCGTTGATGCAACGCAGCAGGCTGGATTTGCCTGAACCGGACAGGCCCATCAATACGCAGATCTCGCCCTTGTTGATGTCCAGGTTGGCTTTTTCGACCCCGACCACCAGGCCGGTCTGCTTCAGGATCTGTTCGCGTGAAAGGCCCTGATCGAGCAGGCTCAGGGCCTCGCGCGGTCGGCTGGAGAAGATAACGTCTACGTCTTCGAAGCGAATAATGCTCATGCTTCACTCCTTACCGGCGCGTCGGGTTGTTTGCAGATACGGTCGAGCATGATCGCCAGCAACACGATCGCCAGACCCGCTTCGAAGCCCAGAGCGATATCGGCAGTGTTCAATGCGTTGACCACGGGTTTGCCCAGGCCATCGGCACCCACCAGCGCGGCAATCACCACCATCGACAGCGACAGCATGATGCATTGGGTGACGCCGGCGGCGATGCTCGGCATGGCGTGGGGCAGTTCGATGCGCGACAGCAGCTGGCGGCGTGAGCAGCCGAAGGCCTTGCCGGCGTCGAGCAGTTCCTGGGGTACATCACAGATACCCAGGTAGGTCAGGCGGATTGGCGCGGCGATGGCGAACACCACCGTCGAGATCAGTCCGGGGACCACCCCCAGACCGAACAGGGTCAGGGTCGGGATCAGGTAAACGAAGGTAGGTACCGTCTGCATCAGGTCGAGGACCGGGCGCATGGCGGTGTAGAACATCGGTTTGTGTGCGGCGAGGATGCCCAGCGGCACGCCGATGGCCACGCAGACCAGGGTGGCAAACAGCACCTGGGCCAGGGTCTCCATGGTCTCCTGCCAGTAGCCGAGGTTGAGGATCAGCAGGAATGACAGTACGCAGAATGCGGTCAGCGCCCATTTGCGCTGGATCAGGTGCGCGATCACTGCAACCAGGCCGATCAGGACGAAGGGATTGAACCAGGTCAGTGCCCCGGTCACGCCATGAATCATATATTCCAGTGCTGCCGCGAAGGCATCGAAGTAGTTGGCGCCGTGTTGCGTCAACCATTCAACGAAGCCTGCGATGTACTGGCCCAGAGGGAGTTTTTCATCGATCAGCATGATAGCGAGCGTCCACCTGCAAAAGTTTGAAGACAGCCTGCGGCGGGGCCAGCCCGCCGCAGGCAGTGCTTACTGCGTGAGTTTGGCTTTGGCTGCCTCCAGGCCAGGCTTGCCGTCAACGGTGGTAACCCCGGCCAGCCAGGTGTCGAGCACCTGCGGGTTCTTCTTCAGCCAGGCCTTGGCTGCAGCGTCGGGTTTCATCTTGTCGTCCAGGACGTTGCCCATCAGGGTGCTTTCCATGTCGAGGGTAAAGGACAGGTTCTTCAGCAACTGGCCGACGTTGCTGCATTCCTGCACATAGCCCTTGCGGGTGTTGGTGAGGACGGTGGCCTTGCCATATTCGGGGCCGAAGAAGTCATCGCCGCCGTCCAGGTACTTCATCTTGAAGCGGGTGTTCATCGGGTGCGGTTCCCAGCCCAGGAATACCACGGC
Organism: Pseudomonas wadenswilerensis; assembly: GCF_900497695.1. Lineage (GTDB taxonomy): Bacteria > Pseudomonadota > Gammaproteobacteria > Pseudomonadales > Pseudomonadaceae > Aquipseudomonas > Aquipseudomonas wadenswilerensis. Next base: position 513,017 of record NZ_UIDD01000001.1, read on the forward strand.
GGTGTCGCGGCGCTGGGCACGCTCCACTTGCGAGAGCATGCCGGCCTCGCTGGACTCGACCACCTTGAAGCCGGCGTCCTTGAGGCCGAAGGCGTTCTTGTCGATCATGCTCTGGATGGTGCGGTTGCCGTCGTTACCCGGCTCGATGCCGTAGATCTTGCCGTCCAGTTCCTTCTTGAACTTGGCAATGTCGGCGAAGTTCTTCAGGCCCTTGTCATACAGCGCCTGGGGCACGGCCAGGGTGTACTTGGCGTTCTCCAGGTTGGCCCGTACGGTTTCCACGGTGCCGGCATCACGGTACTGCTTGATGTCGTTTTCCATGGTCGGCATCCAGTTGCCGAGGAACACGTCCATGTTCTTGCCATCGGCCAGCGACTTGTAGGTCACCGGTACCGAAATCATCGTGGTCTTGGTCTTGTAGCCCAGCGACTGGAGCACGACGCTGGTGACCGCGGTGGTCACGGTGATGTCGGTCCAGCCGACATCGGAGAAGTTGACGGTCTGGCACTGCTCGGGCTCGGCGGCCTGGGCCAGCACCGGCAGACTCAGCACTGCGGCCAGCAATAGCGAGGGTGAACCTTTCATTCGATGGACTCCTGGGTTTTTTTCTCGGATGTCCCACGGGACCGCCGTGCTTTATGGTTTGCATTCGGTCGGGCCTGACTATCGGGCGATAGCGGGACGGCTGCCGTGCAATCGAGTCGATACCGATCATCTAACAGCGAAAATCAAACGCCTACAGGGTGCGTCGTATCCAGTACAGACAGGGTCGCATCCAGTGTCGATGAGGTCGTTTACAGCTTTATCCCACCCTGTAAACGCAGTTTCGGCACCTCTGCACCGCAAAAAAACGGCGCACAAGCGCGGCTGACAGCTGGCGGCGTTGCTGGGCAAGAACGCGTCGGTTGCAGACGTCAGAGGTCCTGGCAAAAGCCTGATGATGCGCGGAATCGGCGGATTGCCGCCTAATCAGCGTAGCAGTTGCGGCGCCCTTGGCTTGGGCTGCGGGGCTGCACATTCAGGCTGTACATTCAGGAGGTAGGTGGCATGGCCATCAGTGTGTTCGACCTGTTCAAGATCGGCGTTGGCCCATCCAGTTCCCATACCGTCGGGCCCATGCGCGCCGCAGCACTGTTCGTCCAGGGCCTGCGCGAGCGCGGCGAGCTTGCGCAGGTGCGGCGCATCGAAGTACGCCTGTACGGCTCGCTGTCGGCCACCGGTATTGGCCATGGCAGCGACAACGCGGTGATCATGGGTCTGATGGGTGAATGGCCGGACGCCATCGACCCCTCGCAGATTGGCCCACGCATCAGCGCCCTGCGCGAAACAGACACCTTGCTGCTCGACGGCCGGTTCGAGGTCGGCTTCGTCTGGGCCCGCGACATGCTGCTGCTCGACGAGAACCTGCCGTATCACCCCAACGCCATGACCCTGACCGCCGAAGGCGCCGCTGGCGAGCTGCACCGCGATACCTATTACTCGGTGGGCGGCGGCTTTGTCGTCGATGCAGCCCAGGCTGCCAGCGGCGTGCTGGACGCCGACAACACCGTGTTGCCCTACGATTTCAACAGTGCCGTGGAACTGCTTGAGTTGTGCAAGCAAAACGACCTGCGGGTGTCGCAATTGATGCTGGAAAACGAAAAGGTCTGGCGCAGCGAGGCAGAGATTCGCGCCGGGCTTTTGAAGCTGTGGCATGCCATGCAGGCCTGTGTCGAAAACGGCCTCAAGTACGAAGGCGTCCTGCCTGGCGGGCTCAATGTGAAACGCCGCGCGGCCAAGTTGCACCGCAGCCTGCAGGAGCTGAACAAGCCCAACGTGATCGGCTCGACCCTGAGCGCCATGGAGTGGGTCAACCTCTATGCCCTGGCGGTCAACGAAGAGAACGCCGCCGGCGGGCGCATGGTCACCGCGCCGACCAATGGCGCGGCGGGGATCATTCCGGCGGTGCTGCACTATTACATGCGTTTTAGCGACGAAGTCAGCGAGGCCAATGTCGTCGACTTCTTCCTCGGTGCTGCAGCGGTGGGCATCCTGTGCAAGAAGAACGCTTCGATCTCCGGTGCCGAAGTCGGTTGCCAGGGTGAAGTCGGTTCGGCCTGTGCCATGGCTGCGGCCGGTCTTGCCGAAGTGCTCGGGGCCACCCCTGGGCAACTGGAAAACGCCGCCGAGATTGGTCTTGAGCACAACCTCGGGCTGACCTGCGACCCGGTCGGCGGGCTGGTGCAGGTGCCGTGCATCGAGCGCAATGCGATTGCCGCGGTCAAGGCGATCAATGCGGCGCAGATGGCCCTGCGCGGTGATGGCGAGCATTTCATCTCCCTCGACCGGGTGATCCGCACCATGCGCGATACCGGCGCCGACATGCACGACAAGTACAAGGAAACTTCGCGCGGTGGCCTGGCGGTCAGCGCCATTGAATGTTGATGAGGTGGCCTGCGCCGTTTTCGTTCGCCCTTGGCCTGCGCGCTGCCTTTTGGCGCGCTGGCCCATCTCACCTCAAGTAACCCGCTGTTACCCCGGCGCCTGACGCCTTGGGTGACAGTTGCCCATGTCGTTTCTGGGCATCCTTCACACAAGTGCTACCGAATTGCTCACGCGTCCTACAGGCCGGCACTAGGTCGGTCGTTTGCGTTTATAAGCGTGCCTGGGAACAAGGGCTGTATAGACGCTGCGCGACGTCGTTTTTGGGTTTTATTGAATGGCCATTCAATTTCAGGCATGGCAATTGCGTTGTGATTGGCAAAGCCCCTGCATCCGAATCGGGGCCGTGACAAAAAAGCCCGTGCCTGCCTGAGGCACAACCTGCATTGTGTGAGGAGATACCGCGATGACGTCGTACAACTCCGGGACCCCAACCCAGAACCGCACGCCCCAATCCATCGGCTTTCTGCTGCTGGACAATTTCACGCTGATTTCCCTGGCTTCCGCTGTTGAGCCGCTGCGCATGGCCAACCAGCTGTCCGGCCGCGAGCTGTACCGCTGGAGCACCTTGAGCGTGGACGGCGGCCAGGTGTGGGCCAGCGACGGCTTGCAGATCACCCCCGATGCAGCAATGCACAAGGCACCGGCCATGGACACCGTGATTGTCTGCGGCGGCATTGGCATCCAGCGCACCGTGACCCGCGAGCACGTCACCTGGCTGCAAAGCCAGGCGCGTCAGTCCCGTCGCCTGGGTGCGGTGTGCACCGGCAGCTGGGCCCTGGCCTGTGCCGGTCTGCTCGATGGCTTCGATTGCAGCGTGCACTGGGAATGCCTGGCGGCGATGCAGGAAGCCTTCCCGCGGGTGAGCATGAGTACCCGTTTGTTCACCCTCGACCGTAACCGCTTCACCAGCTCTGGCGGTACTGCGCCGCTGGACATGATGCTGCACCTGATCAGCCGTGATCATGGCCGCGAGCTGTCGGCGGCGATCTCCGAGATGTTCGTCTACGAGCGCATCCGCAACGAACAGGATCACCAGCGCGTGCCGCTCAAGCACATGCTTGGCACCAACCAGCCGAAGCTGCAGGAAATCGTCGCGCTGATGGAGGCCAACCTGGAAGAGCCGATCGATCTGGACGAACTTGCGGTTTATGTGGCGGTGTCGCGACGCCAGCTCGAGCGCCTGTTCCAGAAGTACCTGCACTGCTCGCCATCGCGCTACTACCTGAAGCTGCGCCTGATTCGCGCCCGGCAATTGCTCAAGCAGACGCCGATGTCGATCATCGAAGTGGCTTCGGTGTGCGGCTTTGTCTCTACGCCGCATTTCTCCAAGTGCTACCGCGAGTACTTCGGTATTCCGCCGCGTGACGAGCGTGTGGGCTCCAACACTGCGCAGCAGGTGGCGATGATGCCGATCCCGCAGGCGCTGGTGCTGTCGCCGCTGGCCGGTCCGATGTCGGCATTGAGCCAGGCGCGTAACGAGTCGACGTTTGCCAGTGTGAGGCTCTGATTCCGAGCTGAATCAATCGCTGGCAAGCCAGCTCCCACAGGTCCGGTGCATGCCGATCCTGTGGGAGCTGGCTTGCCAGCGATGGGGTCAGCCGCGATTGCTGTTGAACTGCGCCAACGCCGGCAACAGCTGCTTTTCGATGGCCTGGCGCACGGCGGGCAGAATGGTCGCATTGCCTCTGTACATCTGCTCGACCATGCCCTTTAACGCTTTGGCCCGGGGCTCATTCAAACCGCGCACTGCACAGTCGCAGGCCTGCTCGGCACTGGCATCTGTCGGCATCTCGAAACCCAGCGCGCGCAGCTGGCCCAGCAGGTCGTCCTGATCAATCAAATCCGCATGCATCATGGCTGTTGTCCTTGTTTGCAGGTGTGATCTTCTTCGATTCTGTGGGCGCCGAGGCACTGCGGCAAGGGCAGATTGTCGCAATGGCCGCTTTACCTAAGCACAGGTCGTTTTCGGGCAAATCGACGGGGAGGGGAGGCTGCACACTGGGGCCATGCACAGAAAAGGAAGGTTTGGTCACCCTCCGCTTGAAGCATGTTCATGCTCGCTCTTGGCCCCGGTTGCTTCACGGCTTGCCGGGGTTATTTTTTGCCTTTGGATCGGTGCTGGATTCATCGCTGGCAAGCCAGCTCCCACAGGGATCACCGCCGCTTCTGTGGGAGCTGGCTTGCCAGCGATAGGGCGATTACGTTGGCAACCCGATCACCCGGCCAACAAACTCGGCCGCCGGCAGATCAACCTGCTCATCCACGATCCCCTGCAACCGCTCCATCACCCCGGGCGCAAACGGCGCCGACCTTGGTCCCGCCAGGTCCACATGCAACAGCATCTGCTCACTGGCCGCCAACGCCTCGTCAAAGCCTTCGCGATGCAGGCTGTGATACAGGTGCAGGCGCTTGCGGTCGAAGCCGATGATCTGGGTCTGCACCCACACCTGGGTACCGAGCTTCACTTCGTGCAGGTAGTTGAGGTGGCACTCCAGGGTGAACAGCGAGTTGCCGCTGGCGCTGCGGTTGTCGCTGTCCAGGCCGATGCGATCCATGAAGGCGTCGGTGGCGTAGCTGAAGATCAGCAGGTAGAAGGCATCGCGCAGATGCCCGTTGTAGTCGACCCAGTCCGCCTGGACCGGGGTCTGGTAGGTGATCAATGCGGGCATCGCTGTACTCCGGTCAGTCGCTGAAGGCCATGCCGTGCTTGGCCTTGGTGGTTTTTACCGCATCCAGCACGGCCAGCAGGCAATCATCGCGATAGCGCTCCAGCGAGCTGATGCTGCGTTCGCCCAGTTGTTCGCTGGTGCCCTCGACCACGGCGTCGATCAGCCCGTCGGTCAGTTGCGGTGCTGGCAGGTAAGTCCAGGGCAGTTGCAGCGCCGGGCCGAACTGGGCCATGAAGTGGCGCATGCCGGCATCGCCACCGGCCAGGGTATAGGTAAGGAAGGTGCCCATGAACGACCAGCGCAAACCCGCACCGAAACGAATGGCGTCGTCGATTTCACCGGTGGTTGCCACGCCGTCGTTGACCAGGTGCAGAGCCTCGCGCCAGAGCGCTTCGAGCAGGCGGTCGGCGATAAAGCCGGGCACTTCCTTGCGCACGTGCAAGGGGCGCATGCCGAGGCTGGTGTAGACGGTTTTTGCCGCTTCGATTGCCTCGGGCGCGGTCTTGTTGCTGCCGACGATTTCCACCAGCGGCAGCAGGTACACCGGGTTGAACGGGTGGCCGACCACGCAGCGCTCGGGATGGGTCGAGGACTCGTAGAATTCGCTGGGCAACAGCCCCGAAGTGCTGGAACCGATCAGCGCGTTGGGCTTGGCCGCAGCGCTGATCTTGCTGTGCAGGTCAAGCTTGAGGTCCAGGCGCTCGGGTGCGCTTTCCTGGATGAAATCGGCATCGCGCACGCATTCCTCGATAGTTGCCACAAAGCGCAGGCGCTCCTGTGATGCGCCGGGCGCCAGGCCCTGTTTCTCCAGGGCTGGCCAGGCGTTGGCGATACGCTTGCGCAAGGCCGCTTCGGCGCCGGGAGCCGGGTCCCAGGCTACCACGTCCAGGCCATGGGCCAGGGCGCGGGCCACCCAGCCGCTGCCGATTACGCCGCTGCCCAGGGCTGCAAAGGTCTTGATCTCGGTGATAAAGCTCATCGGTTTCTCCAGCAATCAGCGACGGGTCAGGTTCATTTTGGCGCGGCCTTCGGCAGGGGTGAGTACCCGTGCGCCGAGGCGGCTTAGAATCTCGCTGGCGCGCTCGACCAACTGGCCATTGCTGGCCAGCACGCCCTTGTCCAGGTACAGGTTGTCTTCCAGGCCGACCCGCACGTTGCCGCCCAGCAGCACCGCTTGTGCGGCCATCGGCATCTGCATGCGGCCGATGCCGAAGCCGGCCCAGGTCACGCCCGCTGGCAGGTTGTCGACCATGGCTTTCATGGTGGTGGTATCGGCCGGGGCGCCCCAGGGAATGCCCAGGCACAGCTGGAACAATGGGTCGTCGAGCAGGCCTTCCTTGATCATCTGTTTGGCAAACCACAGGTGACCGGTGTCGAAGATTTCCAGCTCGGCTTTGACCCCGAGTTCAGTGATGCGCTTGGCGCCAGCGCGTAGTTGCGCCGGGGTCGAGACGTAGATGCTGTTGCCGTCACCGAAGTTGAGGGTGCCGCAGTCCAGGGTGCAGATTTCCGGCAGCAGCGCCTCGACGTGGGCCAGGCGCTCCAGCGGGCCGATCAGGTCGGTGCCGGTACCAAATTCCAGTGGGGTCTCGCCCGGGCCGATCTCCAGGTCGCCGCCCATGCCGGCGGTGAGGTTGACGATGATGTCGACGTCCGCTTCGCGGATGCGCTCCATCACTTCCCGGTACAAGGCGACGTCGCGGCTGAAGCGGCCGGTTTGTGGATCACGGACGTGACAGTGGACGACTGTTGCGCCGGCTTTGGCGGCCTCTACCGCGGCTTCGGCGATCTGTTTCGGGGTCACCGGGACCAGGTGGCTCTTGCTGGCGGTGTCGCCGGCGCCGGTCAGGGCGCAGGTGATGATGACGTCGTGGTTCATGTGCGGTTTCCTTCGGGCGAGTTGGGGCCGTCGCGGGGTAAGCCCGCTCCCACAGATGACCATTTCCTCTGTGGGAGCGGGCATGCCCCGCGATGGGGGTTGTCAGTTAGCGGTCAGTTGCAGGTTTTCGGCGGCCGGCCTGCCGTCAAACGTGGTCACCCCTTCAAGCCAGCGTTTCTGGTCTTGTGGATGATCCTTGAGCCACTGGCGGGCGGACTCCAGCGCGTCCTTGTGGTCAAGCAGCGGTTGCATCATGCGGCTCTCGTCTTCGGCGCTGAAGGTCAGGTTGCTCAGCAGCTGGTTGACGTTCGGGCAGCGCTCGGCGTAATCCGGGGCGGTAACGGTCCACACCGAGGCGCGGCCTTCGTCCGGGCCCAGGGCGCCCTCGCTGCCGCCGAGGTAGGCCATGTCGATGTTGACGTTCATCGGGTGCGGCGCCCAACCGAAGAACACCACCGCCTCCTTGCGCCGCACAGCGCGGTCGACGGCAGCGAGCATGCCGGCCTCGCTGGATTCGACCAACTGGAACTTGCCCAGGCCGAACTGGTTCTTGCTGATCATCGCCTTGATCTGGGTGTTGGCGCCGGAGCCTGGCTCGATGCCGTAGATCTTGCCGCCAAGCTCCTTCTCGAACTTGGCGATGTCAGCAAAGGTTTTCAGGCCCTTGTCGGCCAGGTACTTGGGCACGGCGAGGGTCGCGCGGGCGTCGTCGAGGCTCGGCTGGTCGAGGACCTTGACCTGTTTGGCGTCGATGAACGGGGTGATGGTCTGGGTCATGATCGGGTTCCAGTAGCCGAGGAACATGTCCAGGCGCTGGTCGCGGATACCGGCGAAAATGATCTGTTGCGAGGCACTGGTCTGCTTGGTCTTGTAGCCCAGGCCATCGAGCAGGACCTGGGTCATGGCGCTGGTGGCCATCACATCGGTCCAGTTCACCACGCCAAGGCGCACGTTCTTGCAGGCCGCCGGTTCTGCGGCGATTACGTTGGTGCTGAGGATTGCGGTACCGACGAGCATCAGCAGGCTACGGCTGATCATTCTGTTCATGGTGGCTCCTCCAACGGCAGTTCTAATTGTTATAGGGGGCGGCCTCTGCGTGCCGTGTGATCAAACTACGCGGGTACCCTGGGCAAAAATCGCACTGTGGCGACCGGCACTTGCACAGTGGCGACCAGCGCGCTATTAACCCTGCATCCGTGGCCGTCGAGTTGTCGCTATGCCCCAGGATTTCTATTTCTTGCTGTTGCCCGGTTTCTCCGCCATTGGCTTCATTTCCGCGGTAGAGCCGTTGCGGGTGGCCAACCGCTTTCGCGGCGAGTTGTACCGCTGGCAGGTGCTGAGTATGGATGGCGGTGCGGTGCCGGCCAGCAACGGCATGTCGGTGAATGCCGACGCCGCGCTGCAGCCGCTGGGCAAAGGCGCGACCCTGCTGGTGGTGGCCGGTTTCGAGCCACTGCGCAGCTTCGGCCCGGTCCTGCAGCACTGGTTGCGCAAGCTCGATCACGAGGGCGTGGTGTTGGGTGGCATCGACACCGGCACCGTGGTGCTGGCCGAGGCTGGGCTGCTCGACGGCCACCGGGTGACCCTGCACTGGGAAGCGCTGGAAGCCTTCAAGGAAAGTTACCCGCAGTTGCAGGCAACCCAGGAGCTGTTCGAAGTAGATCGCCGACGTATCACTTCGGCGGGTGGTACCGCGTCGATCGACCTGATGCTCGACCTGATCGCCCAGGCCCACGGCCCGGAGCTGGCGATCCAGGTGTCGGAGCAGTTCGTGCTCGGCCGTATCCGCCCGCGCCAGGATCACCAGCGCATGCAGATCGCCTCACGCTATGGGATCAGTAACAAGAAACTGGTGCAGGTGATCGGCGAGATGGAGCGCAACACCGAGCAACCGCTCAATACCCTGGTGCTGGCCGAGTCGGTGCAGATCACCCGGCGCCAACTGGAGCGGTTGTTTCGCCTGTACCTGCACGACACCCCCAGTGGTTTCTACCTGCGCCTGCGCCTGGACAAGGCCCGGCAACTGCTGCGCCAGACCGACCTCAGCGTACTGGAGGTGAGCATCGCCTGCGGGTTCGAGTCATCGTCCTACTTCACCCGCTGCTACCGCGCGCGCTTTAACAGCTGCCCGCGCGATGATCGCGTCCAGGTTACCGCCAAACCCGCACTCAGCGTGCCTTGAGCAGCACCGCGCAGGCGCACTTGTAGGCTTCGTGCTGGTACTTGTTGAGCCCGGCGGGCAGCTCGATGGCGTGCTTCTTGGCCTGGGCGCTGACGGTTTGCGGCGACAGCAGCTGTACTTCGCAGCCGTCGAGCAACTGCAGGATGCCTTCGATCTTGAAGGTGGTCGGGCCGCCGGCGAATTCGCCTTTCTTGCTGCGCTTCTTGATCGCCAGGTGGGTAATGGCGTTGTCACTGAAGAATTGCCGCGCCTGGCGGGCGAAGGCCTTGACGTTGTCCGCCAGGTCATCGTCTTCCAGGGCGATCTTCTTGGTACCCAGGGCCAGGTGCGCCGGGGCGCCAGCTTCGAGGGTGGCGACCGCGAGCAGGGCTTCGCTGCCCTTGATTTCGATTCCGCAGACTTTCATTCATACCTCAGGACAGGGGTTATTGCAGGCCGAGCGATTGCAGGTACTCCGAGCGATCGTCGCTGCGCTGGGCCAGGCAGGTGTTCTGCGCGGTTTCGAAGGCTTTGCTGCCGGGCTTGACGTCAAAGGTCTCGACCTTGCAATCGGCATCGCGCAGTTGCTTCCAGATGGCTTCGGCGTCACGCAGGCGCTTGCTCAGGTCGGCGACCTTGGCGTCCTGGCCTTCGTACTGCTCGCCGATGCGTTGCAGCAGGTCATCGAAAGCGGCATTGAGTTCGCGTTCAGCGGTGGTGCGGCTGTATTGAGCGCATTCATAGCTTTGCTGGTCGGTTTCGACGTTGTCGCACGGGGTGCTTTCGTCGTCCTCGGCATAGGCGCCGAATGCCAGCAATACCAGGGCCAGCCCTACCATCGTTCTCATCTGCGACATCCTCCGGAAGCTTCGCGAACATGGGCGCCGATTCTCGCTCAGCGCCGCAGCAAAGAACAGGGTAGCCGTTGCACCTGTGAAAAAGCGTGCAGGCTGAGTGAACACTTATTCACAGACGTTTCATAAAGGCGCACATAAACTCGGCGTTTTGTCATTTATCCAGACTACCCTGTGGAAACGCCATGGAAAGCCCCGGACTGATCAAGGTACTGCTGGTCGAGGATGACCTGAAACTGGCTGGCCTGGTTGCGCACTTTCTGGCCGAACACGGCTTCGAGGTGCACTGCGTGCATCGTGGAGACCAGGCACTGGAGGCCTTTGTGCATTTCAAGCCCGCGCTGGTGGTGCTCGACCTGATGCTTCCGGGCCTGAGCGGCCTGCAGGTGTGCCGGGCGATTCGCAGCCAGGCGGCCACCCCGATCGTGATCCTGACTGCCCGCGAGGACGACCTGGACCATATCCTTGGCCTTGAGTCCGGTGCCGATGACTATGTGATCAAGCCTATCAAGCCACCGGTGCTACTGGCGCGCCTGCGCGCCCTGCAGCGCCGCCAGGGCAGCGAGCCGCTTGGGCGCGACAGCTTGCGCTTCGGGAACTTGAGCATCGACCGGGCCAGTCGCGAAGCGCATCTGGGTGACGAACCGATCGAGTTGAGCACCATGGAGTTCGAACTGCTCTGGCTGCTGGCAAGTGCCGCCGGGCAGACCCTGTCGCGCGATGACATCCTCAATCGCCTGCGCGGCATTGCCTTTGACGGCTTCAACCGTAGCGTCGATGTCTATGTCAGCAAGCTGCGCGGCAAATTGCGCGACAACCCCCGCGAGCCGGTGTGCATCAAGACGGTGTGGGGCAAGGGTTACCTGTTCAATCCTTTTGCCTGGGAGCTGTAGATGCTGCGGTTGTTTCTCGGCTTGTTCATCACCCTGGTCATAGCCTTCGCCCTGGCAGTGCCGTCGATCAACACGTTTTTCGACTGGTACCTGAAAACCAGCGACGATGTTTACTATCGCGAGTCGATGCGCGGGCCGGCCTACAGCCTGGTGGAGCAACTGCGGCCATTGCCTGCTGCACAACGTCCGCAGCGCCTGAATGAGCTGCAGCCTCACTACGGGATGACTCTCAAGTTGGTCGAGGCCAGCCAGTTGCAACTGGGCCGGCAAGATCAGGCGTTACTGGCCGACGGGCAGATGCTGATTTCCGATGATGTCAGCCGCTTCATCATTCCCATCGATGATGGCAGCCAGTTGTTGAGCGTCAGTTTGCCGCCCGATTTACGCATGACCACAGCCTTTACCGTCAGTGCCTACGCCATGTTCGCCAGCTTGCTCGGCATTGCCGTGTTCTGCTGGGTCTGGCCGCACTGGCGCGACCTTGAGCGCTTGCGCCTGGCGGCCCAGCGTTTTGGTGACAATGACTTGCGTTCGCGCATCCATTTGTCGCGGCGCTCGAACATTCGTGAGCTGGCCGAGCATTTCAACCAGATGGCCGGGCGTATCGAAGGCCTGATCGCCAACCAGCGCGAGCTGACCAATGCCGTTTCCCATGAGCTGCGTACGCCGATTGCGCGGCTGACCTTCGAACTGGAACAGTTGCGCCGCCTGGCCGACCAGAGCGCCTGTGGCCCGCTGATCGACGATATGCATGCCGACCTGGGCGACCTGGAGGAGATGGTCTCCGAGCTGTTGACCTACGCCAGCCTTGAGCATGGTGCGGCGCAGATCAAACGCGAAACCATCCAGGCCGCCGACTGGATCGACAGCGTGCTTGGCAGCGTCGCCCTGGAAGCGGAAGCCGCTGGTGTAGCGCTGACGCTGAGTGTCTGTACGGTTGAAAACATTCGCATCGAGCCGCGGTTCATGGCACGGGCGGTGATCAACCTGCTGCGTAATGCCATCCGCTACGCCGAGCGTGAAGTGCGGGTGAGCCTGGTACGCGAAGGCGACCTGTATCAGGTGTTTGTCGAAGACGACGGCCCGGGCGTGCCCTTGGTCGCCCGGGAGAAGATCTTCGAGCCGTTTACCCGCCTGGACACCAGCCGCGATCGCCGCACCGGTGGCTACGGTCTTGGCCTGGCGCTGGTCCGGCGAGTGTCGCAGTGGCACGAGGGCCACGCTCAAGTACGTGACTGCGCCGGTGGCGGCGCCCTGTTCGTGTTGAGCTGGCCGCACAACGAAGCCTGAGGTTCAGAGCCGCAGCGGCGGCAAGCTCGGCTGACAGTCGCGCGGGCAAGCCAGCTGGCTACCGTGGGCCTGCAGCATCAGGCGCAGGGCCTGGGTGGCCAGGTCGCTGACCAGCGCTTCGGCGGTATCGGCATTGGCCATCACCACCACTGCCAGTTTCGGCTCGGGCAGCACGCTCAGTTGCGCAGCAAAATCTCCGGTCGAACCGCTGTGTTGCCATTGCTGCAGTTGCGGCCCTATACGTGGATCACCGCAAGGGCCCAGGTACCAGGCCAGGCCAATCGGGCAATCGACGTCCGGCCCATTAGCGCGATTGTGCTGGCGGAACATCTGTTCGATCGACTGGCGATTGAGCACTTGCCGACCGTCGAAGCGCCCCTGGGCGAACAGCATTTGCACGAACTGGCCGACATCCCGAGGCGTGGTCCACAAGCCGCTAGCCGGCAGGTCGCGAATTTCCGGGTCCTTACTGCGCTGGCCCTGCAGGTAGCCGCGGGCGCGGTAGGGCTGCAGGCTGCTGGTGCCGATAAAACTTGAGTGCGCCATGCCCAGGGGTTTCAACAAGTGCTGCTGCAGGCGGGTTTCGAAGGGTTGCCCGCTGCTGCGCTCGATGGCGGCGCCGAGCAGGGTGAAGCCCAGGTTGGAATAGGCCATCTGCATGCCGGGGGGATGGTTAAGCCACAGCTCGCCGGCTTTTTGCGGCAGGTGCGTCAATGGATCAGCGCTGTGCAGGTTCGGCAAAAATTCGCTGGGTAGCCCAGCCTGGTGGCTGAGCAAACGGCGCAGGGTGATAGCCCGGTCAGCACCGCGGGCATCGGCATGAAAGCGCGAACGCACGCGAAACTCCGGCAGGGTCTGCGACAGCGGGGCATCCAGGTTCAGGCGCTGTTGTTCGACCAGTTGCAAAGTGGCGCTGGCGGTGAACAGCGTAGACAGCGAGCCGGCGCGGAACGCCGTGGCGGGGGTCACGGGTATTTGCAGCGCCTCGTCAGCCAGGCCGAAACCTTCGGCCCAGACCAGCGTCTGGCCGTCGATCAGCGCCAGGGACAGGCCCGGCACATGGTTCTTGCGCATCTGCTCGGGGATGCTCTGGCGCAACTGTTCGATCACCGCTTGATAGTCACCCTGGCGGATCGGCTGCAGGCTTGCGGGTGCCCGCTCGCTGCAGCCGGAGTTGACGAGCAGCAGGCTGAACAGAAAGGCAAGGCGAAGCATGGGGCACCTGGGCGCAATGGGGGGCAGTTCATGCTAGGGCAGAGGCGGTCGGCAATCTTTGAGCGGATTGTCGGAAAACTGTTAAAGACTGTGGTGCAGGCGGTCAAAGCAGCCCTTTGTCGCTCTTTGACGCTTTCGGCAATTCCCCTGTCGTTTTTGCATCTGGGCGACATTGCCCCTAGGCATATGCTGGCCCCAAAGCGCCGGCAGACGATTCGGCGCAGGTTTTACCAATAAAGGGGACAGCCTGATGAGCCCAGCCGAATTACACGCAGACAGCATCGTTATCGACGGGCTGATCATTGCCAAATGGAACCGCGAGCTGTTCGAGGACATGCGCAAGGGCGGCCTGACTGCGGCCAACTGCACGGTGTCGGTCTGGGAAGGCTTCCAGGCCACGGTCAACAACATCGCCGCCAGCCAGAAGCTGATCCGCGAGAACAGCGACCTGGTGATGCCGGTACGCACCACTGCCGACATTCGCAAGGCCAAGGAAGTGGGCAAGACCGGCATCCTCTTCGGCTTCCAGAACGCCCATGCTTTTGAAGACCAGATCGGCTATGTCGAGGTGTTCAAGCAGCTGGGCGTAGGCATCGTGCAGATGTGCTACAACACCCAGAACCTGGTCGGCACCGGTTGCTACGAGCGTGACGGCGGGCTGTCGGGCTTTGGCCGCGAGATCGTCGCCGAGATGAACCGCGTCGGGGTCATGTGCGACCTGTCCCATGTCGGTTCCAAGACCTCCGAAGAAGTCATCCTCGAATCGAAAAAACCGGTGTGCTACTCCCACTGCCTGCCTTCCGGGCTCAAGGAGCACCCGCGCAACAAATCCGATGAAGAGCTCAAATTCATTGCCGACCACGGCGGTTTCGTCGGCGTGACCATGTTCGCGCCGTTCCTGGCCAAGGGCATCGATTCGACCATCGATGACTACGCCGAAGCCATCGAATACACCATGAACATCGTTGGTGAAGACTCCATCGGTATCGGTACCGACTTCACCCAGGGCCACGGCCAGGAATTCTTCGAATACCTGACCCACGACAAGGGCTACGCCCGGCGTCTGACCAACTTCGGCAAGATCATCAACCCGCTGGGCATCCGCACCGTGGGCGAATTCCCCAACCTCACCGAGACCCTGCTCAAGCGCGGCCATTCCGAGCGCGTGGTGCGCAAGATCATGGGCGAGAACTGGGTCAACGTGCTCAAGGATGTCTGGGGCGAATAAGCCGCCAGTAACCGTCTTCCGACCCCTGCCACAGGCGCAGGGGCAGCCAACCAAAATTTCTGGAGTTGAGTTTCCATGGCCAAGATCGCCCCGCAATTGCCTATCGAAGTCGACAGCGAAACCGGTGTCTGGACCAGCGATGCCCTGCCGATGCTGTACGTGCCGCGGCATTTCTTCGTCAACAACCACATGGGTATCGAGGAAGTGCTGGGCGCCGACGCCTATGCCGAGATCCTCTACAAGGCCGGTTACAAGTCCGCCTGGCACTGGTGCGAGAAAGAGGCTGAATGCCACGGCCTGGAGGGCGTGGCGGTGTTCGAACACTACATGAAGCGCCTGTCCCAGCGCGGCTGGGGCCTGTTCAAGATCCAGGACATTGACCTGGACAAGGGCACTGCCAGCGTCAAGCTCGAGCACTCAGCGTTCGTCTATGTCTACGGCAAGGTCGGGCGCAAGGTCGATTACATGTTCACCGGTTGGTTCGCCGGGGCCATGGACCAGATCCTGGCGGCCCGCGGCAGCAACATTCGTACGGTCGCCGAGCAGGTCTACGGCGGTTCGGAAGAAGGCCACGACGATGGCCTGTTCATCGTCAAGCCGTTGTAAGTCGAGGATCCCGCCATGGCTTTCGAAGCAATGTTCCAGCCGATCCAGATCGGCAAACTGACCATCCGCAACCGGGTACTGAGCACCGCGCACGCCGAGGTCTACGCCACCGACGGCGGCATGACCACCGAGCGCTACGTGAAGTACTACGAAGAGAAAGCCAAGGGCGGCATCGGCCTGGCCATTTGCGGTGGCTCCTCGGTGGTGGCGATCGACAGCCCGCAGGAATGGTGGGCCTCGGTGAACCTCTCGACCGACCGCATCATCCCGCACTTTCAGAACCTGGCTGATGCCATGCACAAGCATGGCGCCAAGATCATGATCCAGATTACCCACATGGGCCGCCGCTCGCGCTGGGACGGCTTCAACTGGCCAACCCTGATGTCGCCGTCTGGGGTGCGCGAGCCGGTGCACCGTGCCACCTGCAAGACCATCGAGCCGGAAGAGATCTGGCGGGTGATCGGCAACTACGCGCAAGCCGCGCGTCGGGCCAAGGAAGGCGGCCTGGACGGCGTCGAGCTGTCGGCGGTGCACCAGCACATGATCGACCAGTTCTGGAGCCCGCGGGTCAATAAACGTACCGACGAATGGGGCGGTACCTTTGAAGGCCGAATGAAGTTCGGCCTGGAAGTGCTCAAGGCCGTGCGTGCCGAAGTGGGCCCGGATTTTTGCGTGGGCATGCGTATCTGCGGTGACGAATTCCACCCCGATGGCCTCAGCCACGAGGACATGAAAGAAATCGCCAAGTACTACGATGCCACCGGCATGCTGGAATTCTTCGGCGTGATCGGTTCGGGCTGCGACACCCACAACACCCTGGCCAACGTTATCCCCAACATGAGCTTCCCGCCCGAGCCGTTCCTGCACCTGGCGGCCGGCATCAAGGAAGTGGTCAAGGTTCCGGTGCTGCACGCGCAGAACATCAAGGACCCCAACCAGGCCACGCGCATCCTCGAAGGCGGCTATGTCGACATGGTCGGCATGACCCGCGCGCACATCGCCGACCCGCACCTGATCGCCAAGATCAAGATGGGCCAGATCGACCAGATCAAGCAGTGCGTCGGTGCCAACTACTGCATCGACCGCCAGTACCAGGGCCTGGATGTGCTGTGCATCCAGAACGCGGCAACCTCCCGTGAATACATGGGCGTGCCGCACATCATCGAGAAAAGCACCGGGCCCAAGCGCAAGGTGGTGGTGGTCGGCGCCGGGCCTGCGGGGATGGAAGCCGCTCGCGTGGCGGCCGAACGCGGCCATGACGTCACCCTGTTCGAGAAGAAAGACGCCATCGGCGGGCAGATCAGCATCGCTGCCAAGGCGCCGCAACGCGACCAGATCGCCGGTATCACCCGCTGGTATCAGCTGGAGCTGGCGCGCCTGAAGGTCGACCTGCGCCTGGGCACTGCGGCCGATATCGAGACCATCCAGGACCTGCGTGCGGACATTATCGTGCTGGCGGTGGGCGGCCATCCCTACATCGAGCAGAACGAACACTGGGGCGCCGCCGAAGGGCTGGTGGTCAGCAGCTGGGACGTGCTCGACGGCAAGGTGGCGCCGGGCAAGAACGTGCTGGTGTACGACACCATCTGCGAATTCACCGGCATGTCGGTGGCCGACTACATCGCCGACAAAGGCAGCCAGGTGGAGATCGTCACCGACGACATCAAGCCGGGCGTGGCCATCGGTGGCACGTCGTTCCCGACCTACTACCGCAGCATGTACCCCAAGGAAGTGATCATGACCGGCGACCTGATGCTGGAAAAGGTCTACCGCGAGGGCGACAAGCTGGTGGCGGTGCTGGAGAACGAATACACCGGCGCCAAAGAGGAGCGGGTGGTCGACCAGGTGGTGATCGAGAACGGCGTGCGGCCGGACGAGGCGCTGTACTACGGGCTCAAGGAAGGTTCGCGGAACAAGGGCCAGATCGATATCGAAGCCCTGTTCGCGATCAAGCCGCAGCCGATCCTCAGCCAACCGGGCGAAGGCTACCTGCTGTACCGCATCGGTGACTGCGTGGCGCAGCGCAATACACACGCGGCCATCTACGACGCCTTGCGCCTGTGCAAGGATTTCTGATCGACCGGCAACTGAATGCTGGTGTGTTACTACCCCTGTGGGAGCCGGCGTTGCCGGCGATGGGATCGACGCCGTGTCTGTTGTTGCGCGGTGTCTGCATCGCTGGCAAGGCCAGCTCCCACAGTGATCCCCTGGCAAGGCACTGAAGTGTCTTTTGGGAGCTTCCCATGTTGAACACCCTTATCCCCATCCTCCTGTTCGCCGCCCTGGGCCTTGCCGTCCTTGGCGCGCTGCGGCGCGTGCGGATGTGGCGCCAGGGTCGGCCGTCGAAGGTCGATCTGCTGGGCGGCCTGCTGGCCATGCCACGGCGCTATATGGTCGACCTGCACCACGTGGTCGCCCGCGACAAGTACATGGCCAACACTCACGTGGCCACGGCTGGCGGCTTCGTCCTGGCAGCGGTGCTGGCGATCCTGGTGCATGGCTTTGGCCTGCATAACAAGATCCTTGGGTTTGCCTTGCTGTTCGCCACCGTGCTGATGTTCGGCGGTGCGCTGTTCGTCTACAAACGCCGCCTCAACCCGCCTTCACGGTTGTCGAAGGGCCCGTGGATGCGCCTGCCGAAAAGCCTGCTGGTGTTTGCCGCGAGCTTCTTCATCGCCACCTTGCCGGTGGCCGGGATTCTTCCGCAGGGCTTCGGCGGCTGGCTGTTGGTGGCGTTGCTGGGGATTGGCGTGCTGTGGGGCGTGTCCGAGCTGTTCTTCGGCATGACCTGGGGCGGGCCGATGAAGCACGCCTTCGCCGGTGCCCTGCACCTGGCCTGGCATCGGCGCGCCGAGCGCTTTGGCGGTGGTCGCTCGACCGGGCTCAAACCCATCGATCTGGAAGATCCACAAGCCCTGCTCGGCGTGGAAAAGCCCAAGGACTTCACCTGGAACCAGCTGCTCGGTTTCGATGCCTGCGTGCAGTGCGGCAAATGTGAAGCGGTGTGCCCGGCGTTTGCCGCAGGCCAGCCGCTGAACCCGAAAAAACTTATCCAGGACATGGTCGTCGGCCTGGCCGGCGGCACCGATGCCAAGTTCGCTGGCAGCCCGTACCCTGGCAAACCGATCGGCGAGCATGGTGGCAACCCGCACCAGCCGATCGTCAACGGCCTGGTCGACGCCGAGACCCTGTGGTCGTGCACCACCTGCCGCGCCTGCGTCGAGGAGTGCCCGATGATGATCGAGCACGTCGATGCCATCGTCGACATGCGCCGTCACCTGACCCTGGAAAAAGGCGCGACGCCGAACAAGGGCGCCGAGGTGCTGGACAACCTGATCGCCACCGACAACCCCGGCGGTTTTGCCCCGGGCGGGCGGATGAACTGGGCGGCGGACCTCAACCTCAACCTGCTCGGCGACATCAAGACCGCCGAGGTGCTGTTCTGGGTCGGCGACGGTGCGTTTGACATGCGTAACCAGCGCACCCTGCGGGCGTTTGTCAAAGTGCTGAAAGCCGCGCAAGTGGACTTTGCCGTGCTCGGCCTGGAAGAGCGCGACAGCGGTGACGTGGCCCGGCGCCTGGGCGATGAAGCGACCTTCCAGCAACTGGCCAGGCGCAATATCCAGACCATGGCCAAGTACAACTTCAAGCGCATCGTCACCTGCGACCCGCACAGCTTCCATGTGCTCAAGAACGAGTACGGTGCCTTCGGCGGCAACTACCTGGTGCAGCACCACAGCACCTACATCGCCGAACTGATCGCCGCTGGTGCGCTCAACCTTGGCCAGCACAAGGGCGGCAGCGTGACCTATCACGACCCGTGCTACCTGGGTCGTTACAACGGCGAGTACGAGGCGCCGCGTGAAGTGCTGCGCGCCCTCGGTATCGAGGTCAAGGAGATGCAGCGTTCGGGCTTTCGCTCGCGCTGCTGCGGCGGTGGCGGCGGCGCGCAGATTACCGATATTCCTGGCAAGCAACGGATCCCCGACATGCGCATGGACGACATCCGCGAAACCGCTGCCGAGCTGGTGGCCGTGGGTTGTCCACAGTGCACGGCGATGCTCGAAGGCGTGGTCGAGCCGCGTCCGCTGATCAAGGACCTGGCGGAGCTGGTCGCCGACGCCATTCTCGAAGAACCGGCCCAGGCGAGCAAACCCGCCCCGGCAAAGCGTGAACCCGCGGAGGTGCACTGATGAGCGACATTATTCGCCGTGATCCGCGCGCCGAGTGGATCGCCCGCAACCGCCTGCACCCGCTGCACGCGGCCATGCAGCAGGGCCAACAGCACAGCTGGATGGGGCCCAACGGCATCATCCGCAAGAACCCCCATGGGGTCGGCTTCATCGGCCCCAACGGCATCAAGCGCATCGATCGCAGCGGCGCCCAGCAGGGCGGCAGCAGCAAGCGCACGGCAGCAGCGGCGGTGCAATTGCCGCTGCACCAGGTGGCGCAGCCGGCGTTCTACATCGCCGTGGTCCCGGACATGGTCGGCGGCCGCCTGGGCAGCCACGACCGCGACCTGCTGGGCCTGGCCCGCAGCCTGGCCGGCAGTGACGGTGCGGTGCTGGCGATGGTGTTTGGCGAACACAAGGAAAGCAACTTTTCCACAGCCGGCGTCGATCGCCTGCTGGTGATCGAAGGCGACGAGTTCGCAGGTTATGCGCCGGAGCAACTGGTGCAGGGGCTGCGCGCTGTGGATAACCAGTACAGCCCACGCCATTGGCTGCTGCCGGACAGTCGTACCGGTGGCGGCGAGCTGGGCCGGCGCTTTGCCGCGGCCATTGGCGAACGCCCGGCTACGCGCGTCTGGCAGGTCAAGGACGGGCAATGCAGCGGCCGCGCCGGCGCTGGCCAGCAGGACCTGATCCGCGGCCTGCCACGGTTGATCCTGGCGGCTGCCGAATGCGCGGAACCGGTCAGCGAAACTCGCCACGAAGCCTTGCCGGTGCAGTTATCCACAAGCGCTGTGCGCAGCTTGTCGCGAATTGAAGACCTCGGCCCTGTGGCCGTCGACCCGGCCGCCATTGC
Source organism: Pseudomonas wadenswilerensis (assembly GCF_900497695.1). GTDB lineage: Bacteria > Pseudomonadota > Gammaproteobacteria > Pseudomonadales > Pseudomonadaceae > Aquipseudomonas > Aquipseudomonas wadenswilerensis. The sequence continues at coordinate 533,264 of NZ_UIDD01000001.1, forward strand.
CATGGCCGAGGCCGAGTTCATCGTCTCGGGCGGCAACGGCGTCAAGGACTGGGACCTGTTCCACCGCGCCACCGTTGCGCTGGGCGCTACCGAAGGCGCTTCGCGGGTGGCCGTGGACGACGGCTTCATGCCGCGCAATCGCCAGGTCGGTGCTACCGGTACCTGGGTGACCGCGCGGGTTTATGTGGCTGTGGGTATTTCCGGGGCGATCCAGCACCTACAGGGCATCGGGGCCTGCGACAAGGTGGTGGCGATCAACATGGACCCGGGCTGCGACATGATCAAGCGTGCCGACCTGTCGGTGATCGGCGACAGCGCGGCGATTCTCCAGGCGCTGATCGAGGCTGTGGAAAACTACCGCAACGACGCCAAGCGCGATGCGGCCTAAGGGCAGGGGATAACTATGCACACCAAGGTCATCAGTCTGGTTTCAATCGGTGCCCACCCCAGCTCCGGCCGCAGCCGCCGCGCCGAACAGGACGCCCGGGCGGTGGAACTGGGCCTGCAGCTGGCTGGGGATAACTTGCAGGTGCTGCATGCCGGCGACCCGCAGGAGCCGGCCTTGCGCGCCTACCTGGGCATGGGCCTGGAACACATTGACGTGCTGGAACAACCGCAAGGCGCCGATGCCCTGGGCGTACTGGGCGACTATCTGCGCGACGCCGGTGCGCAACTGGTACTTACCGGTAGCCAGGCGGAAACCGGCGAAGGCTCAGGGATGCTGCCATTCCTGCTGGCCGAGCGTCTGGGCTGGCCGCTGGTGGTGGGCCTTGCCGAAGTGGAGTCTATCCACAACGGCGTGGCCCAGGTCCTGCAGGCCCTGCCACGGGGCCAGCGGCGCCGCTTGAAGGTGCGCCTGCCGTTGCTCGCCACTGTGGATAACGCCGCGCCCAAGCCGCGCCAGAGCGCGTTTGGCCCGGCGCGGCGTGGGGTGTTGGCCGCGCGCCAGGTGGCAATCATCGAAGACGAGTTATTCACAAGTGCCGAACTGCAACCGGCCAAGCCACGGCCCAAGCGCCTCAAAGTGATCAAGGCCAAGAGCGGCGCCGACCGCATGAAAGCCGCCACCGCCAAGGCCAGTGGCGGCGGTGGGCAAGTACTCAAGGACGTCAGCCCTCAGGACGGTGCACAAGCCATCCTCAAGCTGCTGGTGGAAGAGGGTGTGCTGCGCTGACAGTTGCTCACAAAGTCTGTTGGCCGATCTGTGGATAAAGTGTTTGTGCATGGCTGGAGGGCACGCATTGCGTGCCCTTCGGCGTTATGGTCAAAAAATGATCAGGCTAAGTTGCGGATTTTTCGAGGTTTTCTTCCCTGGCCGGCGATGAGTTTGCCCACAATCGCTGTTGGCGGGTCTGTGGATAATATGTTCGCCCATGGCTGAGAGGCCCGTGGGGCAAGGGCTGCGCACGGTTGATCAAAAAACACTCAATTGTGTCATTTTTACTTGTACAGGCCCAGTGTTTCGGCTTCTCGAAGCGTTATCCACAAGGGTTTTTCGGGGCTTGGACTTTTGCACACAAAGTCTGTTGGCGTCTCTGTGGATAAGGTGTTCGCCTTCCGCTGTGAGTCTTGTATTTAAAAGCGTGCAGAGAATTGATCAAATATTGACCAATAAAATTTAGCGGGAAAAACAACGACTTGCCCACATTAGCTGTGGGCTGTCCTGTGGATAAAGTGTTTGCTGTGTTGACGGGCCCAGTGGGGCCGGGGGATTGCGGTAGGTGGTCAAAATTTGTACAGGCTGGTACGGCCCCATCGCTGGCAAGGCCAGCTCCCACAGGGTTTGCAGGTGTACACACCACCTGTGTGGGAGCCGGCCTTGCCGGCGATGGGCCGCAAAGCGGCCCCGCTTTACTGCGCAGCCACACCCTTGAGGTAAGGCGCCGGTGCCGCCCCCAGGTTGCTCAGCATCCGCTCGCTGTACCAATCGACAAAGTTCACCACCCCAAACTCGTAGGTCTTCGAATAAGGCCCCGGCTGGTACGCCGTCGAGTTGATCCCGCGCTGGTTCTCTTCCGCCAGGCGCCGGTCCTGGTCGTTGGTGGCATCCCACACCTGGCGCATGCGCGCCGGGTCGTAGTCGACACCTTCAACCGCATCCTTGTGCACCAGCCACTTGGTCGTGACCATGGTCTCTTGCGCACTGATTGGCCACACGGTGAAGACGATGATGTGATCGCCCATGCAGTGGTTCCAGGAGTGCGGCAGGTGCAGGATGCGCATCGAGCCCAGATCCGGGTTCTTGATCCGGCCCATGAGCTTCTGGCAGCCCTGCTTGCCGTCCAGGGTCATCGACACCGTGCCCTTGAGCAGCGGCATGCGCACGATGCGGTTGCGCAGGCCGAAACTGGCGTGGGCGTAGGGGATCTTCTCGGCGTCCCAGGCGGCGGCCGAGGCGGCGACGTGGTCCTTGAACGCCTGGTCGGCGCGCGGGTCGGTGACGTCGTCCCACTCCAGGAGGGTTTTCAGCAATTCAGGGTGCGAACCGCTGCAGTGGTAGCACTCGCGGTTGTTTTCCAGCACCAGCTTCCAGTTTGCCTTTTCCATCAAGGTGGTTTGCACCGCCACCTTGGTGTTCTCCATGTCGTAGGGTTCCATGTAGTGGGTCAGGGTGGCGAGGAAGTCATCGATGGCTGGCGGGTTCTCGGCCAGGCTGATGAAAATGTAGCCACCGGCGGTCTTCACGTTCACAGGCTTGAGCCCGTACTGCTTCATGTCGAAGTCGGCGCCCATCTCGGTACCGGCGAACAGCAGGCGCCCGTCCAGCTCGTAGGTCCACTGGTGGTAATGGCAGACCAGCTTGGCGACCTTGCCCTTGTCGCTGGTGCACAGGCGGGAACCGCGATGGCGGCAGACGTTGTGGAAGGCATGCACCTGGCCTTCGGCACCGCGCACCACCAGGATCGGGTTCTTGCCGATCTGCAGGGTGATGAAGTTGCCCTTGGTCGGGATTTCGCAGGTCATCCCGGCGATCAGCCATTCCTTCTGGAAAATTTCTTCCATGTCGATCTGGAACAGGCGCTCGTCGCAGTAGAACGGCTGTGGCAGCGAGAAGGTCCGCTCGCGGCTCTGCAGCATCTCGGCGGTGGCCTTGCGTGCAGGTTCCAGTGGATCGCCCAGACTCAAAGTTGCGGTGACGTCCATCGTGTAGGTCCTCATGGCCAGTGCTTGTGGCCGGTGAAAGTGGCTAATCGTTGTTATGGCGACGCAAGGCACAAATACAGCAGGATCATTTGCGATGGAGTGTGCGTTCGAAGAGCGCTTGAACCATATCCATGGGCGACATGATCAGATCCGTTTCCGACGCGCCAGCCCCTGTAGCCGGGGGCTGGTCGCGATAAGCACGCCAATGTCGCGGATGGGTAAGTGTTGCCTGCGCGGCTTAAGCAGAATCGCAGCCATCAGGCCGCAGTCGGCCGTGGAGACGAGCATGTCCAACAGCTTCCTCAATCCGGTCAGCACCCAGACCTGGGCCAACGGCCGCCACATCGTCCGTTGCGTCAAGGTGATCCAGGAAACCTGGGATGTGCGCACCTTCTGCTTCATGGCCGACCAGCCGATCATGTTCTTCTTCAAGCCCGGGCAGTTCGTCACCCTGGAGCTGGAGATCGACGGCGAGCCGATCATGCGCTCCTACACCATCTCCAGCTCCCCGTCGGTGCCCTACAGCTTCTCGGTGACCATCAAGCGCGTGCCCGGCGGCAAGGTCTCCAACTGGCTGCACGACACCCTGCACGAAGGCCAGGAGCTGGCGGTGCACGGCCCGGTGGGGCTGTTCAACGCCATGGATTTCCCCAGCCCCAAGGTGCTGTACCTGAGTGGCGGTGTCGGTATCACCCCGGTGATGTCCATGGCCCGCTGGTTCTACGACACCAACGGCAATGTCGACATGGTCTTCGTCCACAGTGCGCGCTCACCGAAAGACATCATCTATCACCGCGAGTTGGAGCACATGGCCTCGCGGATCGACAACTTCAGCCTGCACATCATTTGCGAGAAGCATGGCCTGGGCGAGCCCTGGGCGGGCTACCGCGGCTACCTGAACCAGAAGCTGATGGAGTTGATCGCCCCCGACTACATGGAGCGGGAGATATTCTGCTGCGGCCCGACGCCGTACATGAACGCGGTCAAGCGCCTGCTGGAAAGCAGCGGCTACGACATGAGCCGCTACCATGAGGAGTCGTTCGGCGCGACCCCGGCCGAGGTCAAGGCCGATGCTGTGGAACACGCCGAACAGGCCGCCGAAGCCGCCGAGGTGGACGCCGGCGACCTGCACCAGGTGGAATTCACCGCTACCGGCAAGAGTATCCGCGTGGCCCCGGGCGAGACTGTGCACGCGGCGGCGGCCAAGCTCGGGCTGATGATCCCCAAGGCTTGTGGCATGGGCATCTGCGGCACCTGCAAGGTGCTCAAGCTGGGTGGGGAAGTGGAGATGGAGCACAACGGCGGCATCACCGAAGAAGATGAGGCCGAGGGGTATATCCTCTCGTGCTGCAGTGTGCCGAAAGGTGATGTACGGATTGAGTACTGAGTCTGAGTAGCGGCTGATCGCGGGGCAAGTCGCACCGCCGCTCCTACAGCCGCTGAAGGAGCGGCGGTGCGACGCCTCGACGTGACCCGCGATGGCTTACACGCTGAAACGTGCCACCAGCCCGCTCAGGTCCACCGCCAGGCGCGACAGTTCGGCGCTGGCCGCGCTGGTCTGGTGGGCGCCGGTGGCCGACTGCACCGACAGGTCGTTGATGTTGACCAGGTTGCGGTCCACTTCGCGGGCGACCTGGGCCTGCTCTTCGGCGGCGCTGGCGATCACCAGGTTGCGCTCGTTGATTTCGGCGACCGCACCGGTGATGGTTTCCAGCGCCAGGCCGGCGCCGCGGGCGATGTTCAGGGTCGACTCGGCGCGTTCGGTGCTGTTGCGCATGGAGTTGACCGCCTGCTCGGTGCCGCCCTGGATGCTGCCGATCATCCGTTCGATTTCGCTGGTCGACTGCTGGGTACGGTGGGCCAGGGCACGCACTTCGTCGGCCACCACGGCAAAGCCACGGCCGGCTTCACCGGCACGGGCCGCTTCGATGGCGGCGTTCAGGGCCAGCAGGTTGGTCTGGTCGGCCAGGCCGCGAATCACGTCGAGCACCTTGCCGATATCGCGCGACTCTTCCGCCAGATTGCCGATCAGTTCGGCGGTGCCTTGCACGTCGGTGCTCATGCGCTCGATGGCGCTGACGGTTTCCATCACCAGGTCACGGCCGTCACCGGCCGAGCGGGTGGCTTCCTTGGAGGCTTCCGAGGTGCTCACGGCATTGCGTGCCACTTCTTCCACGGCGCTGGTCATCTCGGTGACGGCGGTGGCGGCCTGTTCGATTTCGTTGTTCTGCTGCTGCAGGCCACGGGCGCTTTCGTCGGTGACGCTGTTCAGCTCTTCAGCCGCCGACGCCAGCTGGGTGGCGGAGCCGGAAATCTGCTGCAGGGTATCGCGCAGCTTGTTCTGCATCTTGGCCATGGCCTTGAGCAGGCGCGCGGCTTCGTCCTGGCCTTCGGCCTGGATGCTGCGGGTCAGGTCGCCCTCGGCGATGCGTTCGGCCGCCTGCAGGGCTTCGTCGATCGGCTTGACGATGCTGCGGGTCAGCAGCAGGGCGCAGATCAGGGTCAGGGCAGTGGCAGCCAGCAGCAAGCCGATCACCAGGGCAACAGCGTTGGAGTACTGGTCGGCGGCGGTGCGGTTGATCTCGCTGGTTTGCTCGGTGTTGATGCTGATCAATTGATCCATGACGCTGTTGATCTGCTCGGAGCTGTCGAGCATGTCGCGGTTGATCAGGTTGCGCAGGGTCTCCAGGTCATTGTTCTGCGACGCCAGGCGCATGCGGTTTTCCAGCTGGCGGTACTGGCCCAGCAGCTGCACGTACTGGTTGTAGGCAGAGCGCTCCTGGTTGCCGGAGATCAGCGGCTCGTACACCCGGCGCGCTTCGTCGATCTGCTGGTTGCGCTGGTCGATCAGCTTGAGGGTGGCCTGCAGGGTGCCGGCTTCGCGGTTGAGCAGCAGGCGGTACGACAAGGTGCGCAGGCGCAGGGTCAGCTGGGTCAACTGGTCGAGGTTGGTGATGCTCGGCACCGTCGAGGTTTCGATGGTTTCGCCGGCCTGGCGAATCTTGCTCATCTGGTTCAGGGCAAACAGACCCAGGGCCAGCATCAGCGCACCGATCAGAGCAAAGCCCAGAAGCGCGCGCGGGGCGATATTCATGTTGCGTAGGGACATGGTGGTATCCAGGAGGGGAAAGGGCACGTTATCCGTGCGGCAGATTCAGGACTGCCATGCCTATCGGTCGGCCGGGAAAAGACTTGAGCGGGTGAAGATGAAATTGTGAGGCAGCTAACTTTTTTCCTGACCGGTGGTAGACAAAACGGGGAACCGCAGGGCTATCGGTGGGTCAATCTGCACCAGGCCGAAGCGTCTAAACCCGATATCCCTGGCGAGCACGCGGACTTTTCTTTATCGTGTGCGCCCCCTGAAACACCCCGAGAAGGCAATCATGTTGGAAACTTCCCTTAGTCAACTGGAGCAACTGGTCAGCGACCTGGTGCAGAAGAATCAGGAACTGACCGAGCGCAACGCGCAGATCAGTGCCGAACTGGCCCAGGCCAAAGATGAAAACGACAGCCTGCAACTGAGCCTGCTGGAGCAGGAAGAAAAGCAGGGCGCCACCGCCGCGCGCATCCAGGCCCTGGTTGAGCGTGCCAGCGTTGGTACCGTGAACGCATGAAAACCTCAGCGCAGCCGATCAATGTCGTGTCGATCCTCGGCAGCGATTATTCGATCAAGGCCCCCGAAGGCCAGGAGCAAGCGCTGGCGCAAGCGGTGCAGATGCTCAACGCCTCGCTGGCCGATACCAAGCGTAAGTACCCGACCCTGATCGGTGACAAGCTGCTGGTACTGGCAGCCCTCAACCTGTGCTCGCAGCAGATCGAACTGCAACAGCAGCACCAGCAGGCCCTCGACCGTTACCAAGAGCAAGTCAACGCCACGGTCGATGTGATTGCCCGGACCATCAGCAACAGCTGATCGCGTCCAAGCCCCCGCTACATCCTTTTGCCAGCTCACCACCTTCGGGAGGGTGGGCCGGCTTTGCTGTGGATTAGATTGTATTTCCTGTTGTATACAATTGGCCTGTCTCTTGCACTACAGGGCTTATTTACCCAGGGGAAATACATGCAGTTCTGGCGGCGCAGTATCCAGTGGCAATTGATCGCAAGCATGGGCGCAGCGCTGTTGCTGAGCATTCTGATCGTGGTCGGCATCTATAGCGTGGCGGTCAATCGCCTGACCGAGCGTTACCTGGTCGACACCGCCTTGCCGGCGAGCATTGAGGCGATTCGTAACGACATCGAGCGCATGCTTGGCCGACCGTTGACGGCGGCGGCCGACATTGCCAACAACACGTTGCTGCGCGATTGGCTGGCGGCGGGGGAAGACAGCACCCAGGCGCCGCAATTTATCGAGTACCTCGAAGCCCTGCGCAAACAGAACCATGCCTTTACCGCGTTGTTTGCCGCTACAGCGAGCAACCACTATTACAACGAGAAAGGCCTGGACCGCACCCTCAGCCGCAGCAACCCGGCGGACAAGTGGTTTTTCGGCTTTATCGACAGTGGCAACCCGCGCCTGCTGAACATCGACACCGACGGCAGCACCGGCGAACTGGCACTGTTCATCGACTATCGGGTGGAGAAAGCCGGGCAACTGGTGGGTATCGCCGGGCTTGGCCTGCGTATGACCGAACTCTCCGAATTGATCCACAACTTCAGCTTCGGCGAACGTGGGCGGGTGATGCTGGTGCGCGGCGACGGTTTGATCCAGGTGCATCCGCAGTCGGCGTTCAGCGGTAAGCAGCAGCTCGCCGAGCAGATCGGTGGCGAGGCTGCCAAGGTGGTCCTGAGCCGTGAACAGGGCCTGCACAGCAGCCGCTTCGAGCGCGATGGCGAGGGCTACCTGGCCCTCAGCCTACCGCTGCGTGACCTCAACTGGACCCTGGTCGCCGAGGTGCCAGAAGCACAGATCTATGCCCAGGTACGTGAGACCGTCTGGCTGACCAGCCTGATTGGTGCAGCGGTCGCGCTGGTATCGCTGTTGCTGGTGGTGCTGCTGGCCCGCGGCATCGTCCGCCCCATCCGGCGTGTGACGGGGGCCTTGATGGCCATCGGCAATGGCGGCGGCGACCTGACCCAGCGCCTGGACGAAAACCGCGCAGACGAGCTGGGCGACCTGGCCCGTGGCTTCAACCGCTTTCTCGACAGCCAGCGTGACCTGATTGGCGAAGTGCTGAATACCAGCGAACGCTTGCGCGCGTCGGTAGCGCAAGTGACGCAAGTGGTAGAGAACACCGCCGAACGTTCCGACCGCCAGCAGGAAATGACCGAAATGGTCGCCACTGCCGTGCATGAGATGGGCCTGACCGTGCAGGACATTGCGCAGAACGCCGGTAACGCTGCCGTGGCGTCGGAAACCGCGCGCACCGAAGCGCTGCAGGCCCGCGAAGTGGTACGCCGCTCGATTGCCCATATCGAGGGCATGTCCAGCGAGATTGGCCAGGCGGCGAGTGCAGTGGGTGAGCTGGCCACGGAAGTGGCGTCGATCGACGAAGTGCTGGCGGTGATCCGCAGCATCTCCGAGCAGACCAACCTGCTGGCGCTCAACGCCGCCATCGAGGCGGCGCGGGCGGGTGAGATGGGTCGTGGCTTTGCCGTGGTCGCCGATGAAGTACGGACCCTGGCGCGGCGCACCCAGGTGTCCACCGATCAAGTGCAGCAGATGATCCTGCGCCTCAAGCATGGCGCGGGCAGTGCGGTCGCATCGATGCAGGCCGGCCAGGCGGCAACCGGCACGGGCGTGGAGTCGAGCCAGCAGACCGGCGCTTCGCTGGGCACGATCACCGATCAGGTCGAACACATCAGTGACATGAACCATCAGGTGGCGACGGCGACCGAACAGCAGTCGGCGGTGACGGAGGAGATCAATCGCACCGTGCAGGGGATTTCCGACCTGGCGCGGGAAACGGCAGTGGATGTGCAGGGCTGTCGGCAGGAGTGTCAGGCGTTACGCGGCTTGGCCGATGATCTGGCGCGGCAGATGGGTGGGTTTCGTCTTTAAATCGGGGGGAATTCATCGCTGGCAAGCCAGCTCCCACAAGTAAGGTGCATGCAGTACCTGTGGGAGCCGGCTTGCCGGCGATGGCGTCATCAGGCGCCCATTGCCGCCCGGATATCCGCCGCCAGCTCACGTACCCGCGCTTCTTCGGTGTCCCACGAGCACATGAACCGCGCGCCACCGCTACCGATAAAGGTGTAGAAACGCCAGCCCTTGTTGCGCAAGGCTTCCAGCGCTGGTTCCGACATCTGCAGGAACACCCCGTTGGCCTCCACCGGGAACATCAGCTCAACTCCTGGCACATCGCGCACCAGTTCGCAGAGCAACTGCGCGCAGCGGTTGGCATGCACGCCATGGCGCAGCCAGGCGCCGTCTTCCAGCAGGCCGACCCAGGGCGCCGACAGGAAGCGCATCTTCGACGCCAGTTGCCCGGCCTGCTTGCAACGGTAGTCGAAGTCTTCGGCCAGCTGGCGGTTGAAGAACAGGATCGCCTCGCCCACCGCCATGCCGTTCTTGGTGCCGCCAAAGCACAGCACATCGACCCCGGCTTTCCAGGTCAGCTCGGCCGGGCTGCAGCCAAGGTACGCGCAGGCGTTGCTGAAGCGCGCGCCGTCCATGTGCAGGTTCAGGCCCAACTCCTTGCAGGTGGCGCTGATGGCCTTGAGCTCTTCCGGACGGTAGACGCTGCCGACCTCGGTGGCCTGGGTGATGGTCACCACGCGCGGCTTGGGATAGTGGATGTCCTGGCGCTTGAGCGCCACTTCGCGGATCGACTCGGGGGTCAGCTTACCGGCTTCGCTGCGCGCGGTGAGTAACTTGGAGCCGTTGGAGAAGAACTCGGGGGCGCCGCATTCGTCTGTTTCGACGTGGGCGGTCTCCGAGCAGATCACGCTGTGATAGCTCTGGCACAGGGACGACAGCGCCAGCGAGTTGGCCGCGGTGCCGTTGAAGGCGAAGAACACTTCGCAGTCGGTTTCAAACAGTTTGCGGAAATACTCCGAGGCGCGTGCCGTCCATTGGTCGTCGCCGTAGGCGCGCTCATGGCCCTGGTTGGCTTTTTCCATGGCGGCCCAGGCTTCCGGGCAGATACCTGAATAGTTGTCGCTGGCGAATTGCTGGCTTTTATCTGGCATGACACTGTCCTGTGAACGACGCAGGTGAGCACTCTAAACCAAGTTCCGGGTGGCCGCCTATCGCTGGCAAGCCAGCTCCCACAGTGACCGTGTGGGAGCTGGCTTGCCAGCGATGCAGGCGACATCGGCCCCCATGTCGTAAACGCACCTTTGTGTGGCGTCCGTAGGCATCTGGGCTGTCTGCGTCGGTCATACCATCGCTGAAAAGGGCAATTGCCCGACAAGAACCGATGCCGCTGCCGGGAGAAACTGCGATGTTCAGCAAGCAAGACCAGATCCAGGGTTACGACGATGCACTGCTGGCGGCGATCAATGCCGAAGAGCAACGCCAGGAAGATCACATCGAGCTGATCGCCTCGGAAAACTACACCAGCAAGCGTGTCATGCAGGCCCAGGGCAGCGGCCTGACCAACAAATACGCCGAGGGCTACCCGGGCAAGCGCTACTACGGCGGTTGCGAGCATGTGGATAAAGTCGAGCAACTGGCCATCGACCGCGCCAAGCAGCTGTTCGGCGCCGATTACGCCAACGTCCAGCCACACTCCGGCTCCTCGGCCAACAGCGCCGTGTACCTGGCCCTGTTGCAGGCCGGCGACACCATTCTGGGCATGAGCCTGGCCCACGGCGGGCACCTGACCCACGGCGCCAAGGTGTCGTCCTCGGGCAAGCTGTACAACGCCGTGCAGTACGGCATCGACACCAAGACGGGCCTGATCGATTACGACGAAGTCGAGCGCCTGGCGGTGGAGAGCAAACCGAAGATGATCGTCGCCGGGTTCTCGGCCTACTCGAAAACCCTCGATTTCCCACGCTTCCGTCAGATCGCCGACAAGGTCGGTGCCTACCTGTTCGTCGACATGGCCCACGTCGCCGGCCTGGTCGCCGCCGGGCTGTACCCGAACCCGTTGCCGTACGCCGACGTGGTCACCACTACCACCCACAAGACCCTGCGCGGTCCGCGTGGCGGCCTGATCCTGGCGCGCAGCAACGAAGAGATCGAGAAAAAGCTCAACGCCGCAGTGTTCCCCGGCGCCCAGGGCGGCCCGTTGATGCATGTGATCGCCGCCAAGGCGGTGTGCTTCAAGGAAGCGCTGGAGCCTGGCTTCAAGACCTATCAGCAGCAGGTGATCGACAACGCCCAGGCCATGGCCGAGGTGTTCATCAAGCGCGGCTATGACGTGGTCTCCGGTGGTACCGATAACCACCTGTTCCTGGTCAGCCTGATCCGCCAGGGCCTGACCGGCAAAGATGCCGACGCCGCCCTGGGCCGCGCCCACATTACCGTCAACAAGAACGCCGTACCCAACGACCCGCAGTCGCCGTTCGTCACCTCCGGCCTGCGTATCGGCACCCCGGCGGTCACCAGCCGCGGCTTCAAGGTCAGCCAGTGCGTGGAGCTGGCCGGCTGGATCTGCGACATCCTCGATAACCTCGGCGATGCCGATGTCGAGGCCGATGTTGCGAAGAACGTGTCGGCACTTTGTGCAGATTTTCCGGTTTATCGCTGAGTGGTCCAGGAGTAAAGACTATGCAACGTTACTCAGGCTTCGGCCTCTTCAAGCACTCACTCAGCCACCACGAAAACTGGCAGCGCATGTGGCGCACGCCAACCCCGAAAAAAGTCTACGACGTGGTCATCGTCGGCGGTGGCGGGCACGGCCTGGCCACCGCCTACTACCTGGCCAAGGAGCATGGCATCACCAACGTGGCGGTGGTCGAGAAGGGCTGGCTGGGCGGCGGTAACACCGCGCGCAACACCACCATCGTCCGCTCCAACTACCTGTGGGACGAGTCGGCGCACTTGTATGAGCACGCGATGAAGCTCTGGGAAGGGCTGTCGCAAGACATCAACTACAACGTGATGTTCTCCCAGCGCGGCGTCTACAACCTCTGCCACACCCTGCAGGACATGCGTGATTCCGAGCGCCGGGTCAGCGCCAACCGCCTCAATGGTGTCGACGGCGAGCTGCTCAATGCCCAACAGGTGGCCGAAGAGATTCCGTACCTGGACTGCTCGAAGAACACCCGCTACCCGATCATCGGCGCCACCGTGCAACGGCGTGGCGGCGTCGCCCGTCACGACGCCGTGGCCTGGGGCTTTGCCCGTGCCGCCGACGCCCTGGGCGTCGACCTGATCCAGCAGACCGAAGTGATCGGCTTTCGCAAGGAAAACGGCGTGGTCATCGGTGTCGAGACCAACAAGGGCTTCATCGGTGCCAAGCGCGTCGGCGTGGTCACTGCCGGTAACTCCGGGCATATGGCCAAGCTTGCCGGTTTCCGCCTGCCGATCGAATCGCATCCGCTGCAGGCGCTGGTGTCCGAGCCGCTCAAGCCGATCATCGACAGCGTGATCATGTCCAACGCCGTGCACGGCTACATCAGCCAGTCGGACAAGGGCGACCTGGTCATCGGCGCCGGCATCGACGGCTGGGTCGGCTACGGCCAGCGCGGTTCGTACCCGGTGATCGAGCACACCCTGCAGGCCATCGTCGAAATGTTCCCGATCCTCTCGCGGGTACGCATGAACCGCCAGTGGGGCGGCATCGTCGACACCACGCCGGACGCCTGCCCGATCATCTCCAAGACCCCGGTGAAGAACATGTTCTTCAACTGCGGCTGGGGCACCGGCGGCTTCAAGGCCACCCCCGGTTCGGGCAACGTCTTCGCCGCCAGCCTGGCCAAGGGCGAAATGCACCCGCTGGCCAAACCCTTTTCCATCGACCGTTTCCACAACGGTGCACTGATCGACGAACACGGCGCCGCCGCTGTCGCCCACTAACAGGAGAAATCCCCATGTTGCATATCTTCTGTCCCCACTGCGGCGAGCTGCGCTCCGAAGAGGAGTTCCACGCCGCAGGCCAGGCGCACATTCCCCGGCCGCTGGACCCCAACGCCTGTTCCGACGAGGAGTGGGGCGATTACATGTTCTTTCGCGACAACCCGCGCGGCCTGCACCACGAGCTGTGGATTCACGCCGCCGGTTGCCGTCAGTACTTCAACGCCACGCGTGACACGCTGACCTACGAAATTCTGGAAACCTATCCGATCGGCGCCAAGCCGCAGGTCACCGGCAAAAGCACCAGCCCGCAGTTGGCAGTCAGTGGTCAGGGAGAAAAGGTATGAGCCAGGTCTATCGCCTGTCCAACGGTGGTCGCATCGACCGCAGCAAAGTCTTGAGCTTCACCTTCAACGGCCAGACCTACCAGGGATTTGCCGGTGACACCCTGGCCGCCGCGCTGCTGGCCAATGGCGTCGACATCGTCGGGCGCAGCTTCAAGTACTCGCGCCCCCGCGGGATCATCGCCGCAGGCTCCGAAGAGCCCAACGCCATCCTGCAGATCGGCGCCACCGAAGCCACCCAGGTGCCTAACGTGCGCGCCACCCAGCAGGCGCTGTACAGCGGCCTGGTCGCCACCAGCACCAACGGCTGGCCGAATGTGAACAACGACGTCATGGGCATTCTCGGCAAGGTCGGCGGCAAGCTGATGCCGCCGGGTTTCTACTACAAGACGTTCATGTACCCGCAGTCGTTCTGGATGACCTACGAGAAGTACATCCGCAAAGCCGCGGGCCTTGGCCGTGCGCCGCTGGAAAACGACCCGGACAGCTACGACTACATGAGCCACCACTGCGACGTGCTGGTGGTCGGCGCCGGCCCCGCCGGCCTGGCCGCCGCCCTGGCAGCGGGTCGCAGCGGCGCGCGGGTGATCCTCGCCGATGAGCAGGAAGAGTTCGGCGGCAGCCTGCTCGACAGCCGTGAAACCCTCGACGGCAAACCGGCCGCCGACTGGGTTGCGGCAGTAGTGGCCGAGCTCAAGGAACTGCCGGAAGTCATCCTGTTGCCACGGGCGACGGTCAACGGCTACCACGACCACAACTTCCTCACCATTCACGAGCGCCTGACCGACCACCTCGGTGATCACGCGCCGATCGGCCAGGTGCGTCAGCGCATGCACCGGGTGCGCGCCAAGCGCGTGGTGCTGGCCACCGGCGCCCACGAGCGACCACTGGTGTATGGCAACAACGATGTGCCGGGCAACATGCTCGCCGGTGCGGTATCGACCTACGTGCGCCGTTACGGCGTGGCGCCGGGCCGCAAGCTGGTGCTGTCGACCAACAACGACCACGCCTACCGCGTGGCCCTGGACTGGCACGACGCCGGCCTGAACGTGGTCGCCATCGCCGACGCCCGCCACAACCCGCGCGGTTCGCTGGTGGAAGAAGCGCGAGCCAAAGGCATCCGCATCCTCACCTCCAGCGCGGTGATCGAGACCCGTGGCAGCAAGCATGTAAGCGCAGCCCGCGTTGCCGCCATCGACGTCAAAGCCCATAAAGTCAGCAGCCCCGGCGAGTGGCTGGATTGCGACCTGGTCGCGACTTCCGGCGGCTACAGCCCGGTCGTGCACCTGGCTTCGCACCTGGGCGGCAAGCCGGTCTGGCGTGAAGACATTCTCGGTTTCGTGCCCGGCGAAGCACCGCAAAAACGCGTGTGCGTGGGCGGCATCAACGGTGTGTTCGCCCTCGGCGACACCCTCGCCGATGGCTTTGAAGGCGGCGTGCGTGCCGCCACCGAAGCCGGCTTCAAGGCCGTGCTTGGGGTGATCCCGAAAGTCCTGGCGCGTCAGGAAGAACCCACCGTGGCGCTGTTCCAGGTGCCCCACGACAAGAACACTGCGCGGGCGCCGAAGCAGTTCGTCGACCAGCAGAACGACGTCACCGCCGCCGCCATCGAACTGGCCACCCGCGAAGGCTTCGAGTCGGTCGAACACGTCAAACGCTACACCGCCCTGGGCTTTGGTACCGACCAGGGCAAGCTCGGCAACATCAACGGCCTGGCGATTGCCGCCCGCTCCATGGGCATCACCATCCCGGAAATGGGCACCACCATGTTCCGCCCCAACTACACGCCGATCACCTTCGGCGCAGTGGCGGGCCGGCACTGCGGGCACCTTTTCGAGCCGGTACGCTTCACCGCCCTGCATGCCTGGCATGTGAAGAACGGCGCCGAGTTCGAAGACGTCGGCCAATGGAAGCGCCCCTGGTACTTCCCGCGCAACGGCGAAGACATTCATGCCGCCGTGGCTCGCGAGTGCAAGGCGGTGCGTGACAGCGTCGGACTGCTCGACGCCTCGACCCTGGGCAAGATCGACATCCAGGGCCCGGACGCGCGCGAATTCCTCAACCGCATCTACACCAACGCCTGGACCAAGCTTGACGTCGGCAAGGCCCGCTACGGCCTGATGTGCAAGGAAGACGGCATGGTCTTTGACGACGGCGTCACTGCCTGCGTCGGCGATAACCACTTCATCATGACCACCACCACCGGTGGCGCGGCGCGAGTGTTGCAGTGGCTGGAGATCTACCAGCAGACCGAATGGCCGGAGCTTAAGGTGTACTTCACCTCGGTCACCGACCACTGGGCGACCCTGACCCTGTCGGGCCCCAACAGCCGCAAGCTGCTCAGTGAAGTGACCGATATCGACCTGGACAAGGACGCCTTCCCGTTCATGACCTGGAAGGAAGGCCTGGTCGGCGGTGTGCCGGCGCGGGTGTTCCGCATTTCGTTCACTGGCGAGCTGTCGTACGAAGTCAACGTCCAGGCCAACTACGCCATGGGCGTGCTGGAGAAAATCGTCGCTGCCGGCAAGCAATACAACCTGACCCCGTACGGCACCGAAACCATGCACGTACTGCGGGCCGAGAAGGGCTTCATCATCGTCGGCCAGGACACTGACGGCTCGATGACCCCGGACGACCTCAACATGGGCTGGTGTGTTGGCCGTACCAAACCGTTCTCGTGGATCGGCTGGCGCGGGATGAACCGCGAAGATTGCGTGCGCGAGAACCGCAAGCAACTGGTCGGGCTCAAGCCGGTCGACCCGAACAAATGGCTGCCCGAAGGCGCGCAACTGGTGTTTGACCCGAAACAACCGATCCCGATGGACATGGTCGGTCACGTTACTTCCAGCTACGCCAGCAACTCCCTGGGTTATTCGTTTGCCATGGGCGTGGTCAAGGGCGGGCTCAAGCGCATCGGCGAGCGGGTCTACTCGCCCCAGGCCGATGGCAGCGTGATCGAGGCGGAGATCTGTTCTTCGGTGTTCTTCGATCCGAAGGGCGAGCGGCAGAACATCTAATCGACTTGTTGGCCAGATGACCTGTGGGAGCCGGCCTTGCCGGCGATGGGGCGCGTAGCAGCCCCGATTTTGGCAAGGCTGCGCCTTGCATCGCCGGCAAGGCCGGCTCCCACACGTTACTTGCCCTACCGAACGCGAATTCAAGGCAGGTGTGTAATGAGCACGATCAACGTCTACCAGCAACGCCCCGGCAACGATGCCAAGGCTGAAACGCCACTGCACCACGCCGACTTGCCCAGCCTGGTCGGCAAGGGCCGCAAGAACGCCGGGGTCTCCCTGCGCGAGAAAAAACTCCTTGGCCACCTGACCATTCGTGGTGATGGCAAGGATCCGGCCTTCGCCGGCGGTGTGTTCAAGGCCCTGGGCCTGGAGCTGCCGGTGGCCCTGACCGTGGTCGCCAACGGCGAGACATCGCTGCAATGGCTGGGCCCGGACGAGTGGCTGCTGATCGTTCCCGGCGGCGAGGAATTTGCCGTCGAGCAAAAACTGCGCGATGCCCTCGATGGCCTGCACATTCAAATCGTCAACGTCAGCGGCGGGCAAACCCTGCTGGAACTGAGCGGCCCCAATGTGCGCGACGTGCTGATGAAATCCACCAGCTATGATGTCCATCCAAACAACTTCCCGGTGGGCAAGGCGGTTGGCACGGTGTTCGCCAAGTCGCAACTGGTGATCCGCCGTACCGGTGAAGAAACCTGGGAGCTGCTGATCCGCCGCAGCTTCTCCGACTACTGGTGGCTGTGGCTGCAGGACGCCTCCGCCGAATACGGCCTGAGCATTCAGGCTTAAGGAGCAATGCCATGAGTCGTGCCCCGGACACCTGGATTCTCACCGCCGATTGCCCGAGCTTGCTGGGTACGGTGGATGTGGTGACGCGTTACCTGTTCGAACAGCACTGCTACGTCACTGAGCACCATTCGTTCGATGACCGGCTGTCCGGACGCTTCTTCATTCGCGTGGAATTCCGCCAGCCGGATGACTTCGACGAGGCCAGCTTTCGCGCAGGGCTGGCCGAGCGGGGCGATGCGTTCGGCATGCTGTTCGAGCTGACCGCGCCCAAGCACCGGCCGAAAGTGGTGATCATGGTGTCCAAGGCCGATCACTGCCTCAACGACCTGCTCTATCGCCAGCGCATCGGCCAGTTGAGCATGGAGGTGGTGGCGGTGATTTCCAACCACCCGGACCTCGAGCCCCTGGCCCACTGGCACCGCATTCCCTATTACCACTTTGCCCTCGACCCGCATGACAAGCCGGCGCAAGAGCGCAAGGTGCTGCAGGTGATCGAGGAGTCCGGCGCCGAGTTGGTGATCCTTGCCCGCTACATGCAGGTGCTGTCGCCCGAACTGTGCCGCAAGCTCGACGGCTGGGCGATCAACATCCATCACTCGCTGCTGCCCGGTTTCAAGGGCGCCAAGCCGTATCACCAGGCCTACAACAAGGGGGTGAAACTGGTCGGCGCCACGGCGCACTACATCAACAACGACCTCGACGAAGGGCCGATCATCGCCCAGGGCGTCGAGGCGGTGGACCACAGCCATTACCCGGAAGACCTGATTGCCAAGGGGCGCGATATCGAGTGCCTGACCCTGGCGCGGGCGGTGGGGTATCACATCGAGCGGCGGGTGTTCCTCAACGCCAACAGGACGGTAGTGCTCTGACGGCCGCCATCGCTGGCAAGCCAGCTCCCACAGATCCGGTGTATGCAGTACCTGTGGGAGCTGGCTTGCCAGCGATGAGGCCCTCGAGTCGGAACAAAGATTCCAGTAACACAGCGCCGCCCCCGGGCAGCGCACTTTACACCGCTACATAACAACAAACTTTAGCGAGGTGAAAGCATGTCTGGTAATCGTGGTGTGGTGTATCTCGGCGGCGGCAAGGTCGAGGTGCAGAAGATTGACTACCCGAAAATGCAGGACCCGCGCGGTCGCAAGATCGAGCACGGGGTGATCCTGCGGGTGGTCTCCACCAACATCTGTGGCTCCGACCAGCACATGGTCCGTGGCCGTACCACTGCCCAGGTCGGCCTGGTCCTGGGCCATGAAATCACCGGCGAGGTCATCGAGAAGGGCAGGGACGTCGAGAACCTGCAGATCGGTGACCTGGTGTCGGTGCCCTTCAACGTCGCCTGTGGCCGCTGCCGCTCGTGCAAAGAGCAACACACCGGCGTCTGCCTGACCGTCAACCCGGCCCGCGCCGGTGGTGCCTACGGTTATGTCGACATGGGTGACTGGACCGGTGGCCAGGCCGAGTACGTGCTGGTGCCGTACGCCGACTTCAACCTGCTGAAACTGCCGAACCGCGACAAGGCCATGGAGAAAATCCGCGACCTGACCTGCCTGTCGGACATCCTCCCCACCGGTTACCACGGTGCGGTGACCGCCGGCGTGGGCCCGGGCAGCTCGGTGTACATCGCCGGTGCCGGTCCAGTGGGCCTGGCAGCGGCTGCCTCGGCGCGCCTGCTGGGGGCGGCGGTGGTTATCGTCGGTGACGTCAACCCGGTGCGCCTGGCCCACGCCAAGGCCCAGGGTTTTGAAATCGCCGACCTGTCCCAGGACACTCCGCTGCACGAACAGATTGCCAACCTGCTGGGCGAACCGGAAGTCGACTGCGCGGTCGATGCCGTGGGCTTCGAAGCTCGTGGCCACGGCCATGCCGGCGCCAAGCACGAAGCCCCGGCCACCGTGCTCAACTCGTTGATGGGCGTGGTGCGCGTAGCGGGCAAGATCGGTATCCCTGGCCTGTACGTTACCGAAGACCCGGGCGCGGTGGATGCGGCAGCGAAGATCGGCAGCCTGAGCATCCGCTTTGGCCTCGGCTGGGCCAAGTCGCACAGCTTCCACACCGGGCAGACGCCGGTAATGAAGTACAACCGCCAACTGATGCAGGCGATCATGTGGGACCGCATCAACATTGCTGAAGTGGTGGGCGTACAGGTGATCAGCCTGGACCAGGCGCCGGAAGGTTATGGCGAGTTCGATGCCGGTGTGCCGAAGAAATTCGTGATCGATCCGCACAAGCTGTTCAGCGCAGCTTGATGTCCTAAATGGAATGCCCTTCTTTGGGCATTCCATGTTCTATCCGATCAACCCTTCTCCAGCGAAAGGTTGCTCCCACCCAACCGTCGCGTCGAGGGGGCAGGTTAGCTCTTCTTGAGTTGTTCCTTTCGGGGCTGTGTCCGTACACCGGATCTTGCGGTGGGGCTGGGTTATTGCGCAGCCCGTGCGAACCACTCATCTAGTTTCGCCCAGGCCGACGCTCTCTGAGCATCGGTACCGGTTTCTATCTGGGCGCGGGTTACCCCTGAAGGGTGAGAGTCATCGGGGTTAAACCACCTTACCTGGTGTGGCGCCAGAGATTTCTGCCAGTCACTAATGGATATCTCGCTTTCCGGAGTGCCCATTGCGCCAGCGAGCGGCGGAAGGGCGGGGGCGTCAGGTGTGAGTAGGGACGGAGGGTGGCCGTACTCGCGTGTCGGCATAGTGCGCTGGGACCGAATATGGAGCTCATTATTCAGGTAGCTGGTGGTTGCGAGTTCGGGTCCGGGGAGAGCGGAGCCGATGTTACTCGTTTTAGTCTGGGACGTTTTGCTCTTGTCGTCGCTCATCATGGATTCCCTCACACTCGTTGGTGTCAAGCTCGCAGTTGGTGCGGTTCCCTGGAGCCTTACGCCATTTGGCTCCGTTAAGAAATTACTCCCCGGTCATGAGGCTAACAACTGGTAGAATTGCTAGGTGGCTGATTGCCAGTTTTGCCGGTTGGGTCCGGGGCAAGAGGACATGTCGAGGAGGTTCGGAACAATCCCCCGTCCCCAGGGTCCAACCCTCGTTTCCCTGCCTTTTACGGCTGACGAGGTATTTCGATGAAACGTTTCGCACTGGTCACCCTGGTGGCCCTGGCTGCCACCCCGGTCTTCGCAGGCTTCAGCCTCAACGACGCGGCCAACGTCTACAATGCCGCCAAGGGCAACACCGGCGATGCCGCCGTGCAGGCACCAGCCGCTTCGGCGAACCTGCTCAATACCCTCGGCAGCGAACTCAAGGTCACCCCCGAACAAGCCATTGGCGGCACCGGCGCACTGCTGGGCCTGGCCAGGAACCAGCTCAGCAGCGGCGATTACGAGCAATTGAGCAAAGCCGTACCGGGCCTCGACCTGCTTTCTGGCGAGCAAGCCCTGGGCGGCTTGAATGGCTTGGGTGCGCTGCTCGGCAAGAGCGACAAGTCCTCGGCCCTGAGCAATGCCCTGGGCAATGTCAAAGACAGCAACGACCTGAACAACGCCTTCAGCGCGCTGGGCATGGACACCGGGATGATCGGCCAGTTCGCGCCGTTGATTCTGCAGTACCTCGGCCAGCAAGGCGTCGGCGGTTCGCTGTTGCAGAACCTGGGCAGCCTGTGGGGCACCGGTGGCAGCGTACCTTCCGTTTAAGGCAGGTATTTGCTCGGGCGGGGCGGTGTGCTATATGTCCCGCCCCGTTTTACAAGGAAGTGTGATTCGCCATGTTCATGGACGCCCTGAAGATGTCTTTGCCTGCCGAGGCCGTGCTCGGTTTTGTGGTCTACATGCTCGGCGCCGCCGTGCTGTTCGCCCTCTACGCATTCATCTACACCCGCCTGACCCCGTACAACGAATTGCGCCTGATCCGCGAAGGCAACAATGCCGCGGCCATTGCCCTGGCCGGTGCCTTGATCGGCTTTGCCATTCCGGTGGCCAGTGCCATTTCCCATTCGATTTCCCTGCTCGACTTCCTGGTCTGGGCGCTGATCGCTGCCGTGGTGCAGTTGCTGGCGTTCGTGGTGGTCAACCGCTGCGTCAAAGGCATGGCTGAACGGATGGCCCGCCAGGAGACCGCCTCGGCAATACTGCTGGCCGCCGTATCCATCGGCATCGGCCTGCTCAACGCCGCCTGCATGACCCCCGCCGCCTGATCAGGGACGATCGACAATGAAACGCAGCAAACGCATTCGCCTGGTCGCCCTGGGCAGTCTGCCCCTGGTGCTGTCCGCCTGCGGCGACCGGCCAACCAAGATCATCAGCGAAACCAAGCGCTATCAGGACGTCGACTATTGCGTCATGGACGGCAAGCCGCGTCAGGTGTGCCAGCAGGCCTGGGTCGCGGCACAGAACCACCATGCCGCCAACGTGCCGCGCTTCGTCACTGCCGAGGGCTGCGAAGCGGCCTATTTCAAGTGCGACTACCGGCGCTATGCCAACAACTACATCCCGCCGATGGAAGGCTTCGCCCTGACCACCGAACGCCAGGTGTATGCCGATGACGAGGAAGACAGCAGCTCGTCCACCAATAGTTCATCGTCGAGCGGCGGCTCCGGTGGCGGCCGTGGCTACTACGAGTACACCGATACCGACCCGCGCTATTCGTCCGAGGCGATCTACCACGAGCGAGACGGACGCAACGCGTTCAAGGTCAGCACCCTGACCGAGCAGGTGGCACACCACAACTACTACACCGGCCTGGATACGTCGCACCCGGCTTCGCAACCGTTCAGCGAAGCCGCGCAGCATGCGGTCATGAGTGGTGGCGGGGGCACGGGTGCCAGCAGCGATCCGGCGCACGTGAGCAGCGCCCATCCAACGGTCATCCCCATGGCCCAGCCGAACAAGCTGATCAGCTCGTCGCGGCCGTTCGCGGTTGGCACCCACAACGGCTTTGTCTCGCGCGCTTCGGGGCGTGGCGGCTTTGCGTCCTGAGGCCTGGCAATGAAGCGAATTTCCATCGCCCCGCGCCCGGACTGGCGCGCCACCGCCGAGCACTTCGGTTTCAACTTCCACACCTTTGGCGACGAGCCCTACTGGGACGAGTCGGCCTACTACCAGTTCAGCCTGCGGCAGATCGAAGACGACCTCGAAGAGCCGACCCGCGAGCTGCACGAACTGTGCATGGCACTGGTGGCCGAGGTGGTCGACAGTGAAGCGCTGCTCGAGCGCCTGGCGATTCCCGCGCAGTACTTCGACCTGATCCGCCGCTCGTGGCGCGATGGCCACCCGCATTTCTACGGGCGCATGGACCTGTGCTACGACGGCAAGGGCCCGGCCAAGTTGCTGGAGGCCAACTACGACACGCCGACGTCACTGTACGAGGCCAGCTTCTTCCAGTACCTGTGGCTGGAGCAGCAGATGCAGCGCGGCGGGCTGCCGGCCGGTGCTGATCAGTTCAACAGCCTGGAAGACAAACTCACTCAGGTGATGAGCGCCCATACCTTTGCCACGCCGTTCTACTTTGCCTCGGTAAAAGACTCGATCGAAGATCGCGGCACCGTCGAGTACCTGCGCGATATCGCCATGGGTGCCGGGCTGGATGCGCGCCTGGTGGATATGGAAGATATCGGCTTGAGTCGCGGCGGGCGCTTTGTCGATGACGTTGGCGCGCCAATCCCGAGCCTGTTCAAGCTCTACCCCTGGGAAGACATTTTCCACGACCCGTACGGCCCGGCGATCGCCAACAGCGGCACCTTGTTCGTCGAGCCGCCGTGGAAGGCAATCCTCTCCAACAAGGGCATGCTGGCGCTGCTGTGGGAGCGCCACCCGGGCCACCCGAACCTGCTGCCGGCGTTCATTGAGCAAACGTCGGGCGCGACTCTGGAGAAGGGCTGGGTGCGCAAACCCTTCTTCTCCCGCGAGGGCGCAAATATCGAGATCCACACCGGCAGTGGCCAGCGTGTGGTCGAGGACGGCCCGTATGGCGGCGGGCCGAGCATTGTCCAGCAGTTTCAGGCGCTGCCGCGCTTTGGCGACAGCTACACGGTGATCGGCAGTTGGGTGGTCGGCGACCTGCCGGCGGGCATTGGTATCCGCGAAGACAACTCGCTGATCACCAAGGACAGCAGCCGCTTTTTGCCCCACGCGATCATCGGCTGATCAGCGCAGCTCGGCGCGCAGGGCCTCGATGCGGGCGTCCTTGGCGTGCCAGAGCTGGTTGACCCAGTCCTGCACGGTCTGGCGCAAGGCTGGGTCGTTCTCGTAGTCACCATCCCACAGCGCCGGATCCAGTTCATGCACCTGGATGTCGATGATCACTTTAGCCAGGTTACCGCTGAGCAGGTCCCAGAAACCCGGCGCCCGGTCGCCAGGGTAGACGATGGTGACGTCGAGCAGGGCGTCGAGCTGTTCGCCCAGCGCCGCCAGTACGAAGGCCACGCCACCGGCCTTGGGCTTGAGCAGATGCTTGAACGGTGAATGCTGGGCGGCGCGCTTGGCTTCGGTGAAACGCGTGCCTTCGAGGTAGTTGACCACGGTCACCGGCTGGCGCTTGAACAGCTCGCAGGCAGCCTTGGTGATTTCCAGGTCCTGGCCCTTGAGTTCTGGGTGCTTGTCGAGGAAGGCCTTGCTGTAGCGCTTCATGAACGGGTAGTCCAGCGCCCACCAGGCCAGGCCCAGCAGCGGTACCCAGATCAGCTCTTTTTTCAGGAAGAACTTGAAGAATGGAATGCGCCGGTTGAGTACCTGGATCAGCGCCGGGATATCGACCCAACTCTGGTGGTTGCTGACTGCCAGGTACGAGGTGTCGAGGCGCAGGTCGGCGGCGCCGCGCACGTCCCAAATGGTCGGGATGCACAGGCGGAAGATCAGTTTGTCGATTTCGGCCCAGGTTTCGGCGATCCACATTACCCCCCACGAGGCATAGTCGCGGTAACGGCCGGGCAGGACCAGTTTGAGCAGGGCAAAGACCATCAGCGGGCCGATCAGGACCAGGGTGTTGAGCAGCAACAGCAAGGTCACAAGAATGCCCGTCAGCAAGCGGCGCATAAGAAAACTCTTATATTCAAGTAAGCGGTCGGCAATGATAAGCACCCTGTCGGCGTACGCCAAATGCTCTGGTCTGCTCCTGCCGGACAAATGTTTCACATTGTGTTGAATAAGCTATTGCCGCGAACCTATCCTGCCTTCGCAGTCTAAACACTGTCTTATCTCAAGGAAGCGGATCCTGTGAAATCGGTACTTGCACTGCTGTCCCTGTTGGCCCTGCCGGTCATGGCCGCCGAGCCGACCCTGTACGGCCGCTACGAATACATCAAACTGCCGGAAGTCGGTGGCCAGACCTTCAAGGCCAAGATGGACACCGGCGCGCTGACCGCCTCGCTGTCGGCCAAGGACATCGAACGCTTCACCCGTGATGGTGAGGACTGGGTGCGCTTTCGTGTCGCAACCAAGGATGCCGATGGCAAGGTCTACGAACACAAGCTGGCACGCATCAGCAAGATCAAGAACCGTGCCGATGAAGACGAAGATGGCGAGGGCGCCGAGATCAGCAAGCGGCCGGTGGTTGACCTGGAGCTGTGCCTGGGCGACGTCAAGCGTACCGTCGAAGTCAACCTGACCGACCGCAGCAGCTTCAACTATCCATTGCTGATTGGCGCGAAGGCGTTGCGCGAGTTCAAGGCGGCGGTGAACCCGGCGCGAAGGTTTACTGCAGACAAGCCGGACTGCTGATGGAATGAAAAGCATCGCTGGCAAGCCAGCTCCCACAGGGTTGGTGTAGACCTTGTGGGAGCTGGCTTGCCAGCGATGAGGCCTTGCCAGGCGCCGCATAATCTCCTACAAGTGCAGCATTTCCACCGCCAGGCCCGGATGCCATGCCGCATATATTGATTGTCGAAGACGAAGCGGCCATTGCCGATACGCTGATTTTCGCCCTGCAAGGCGACGGCCACAGCACCGAGTGGGTAACCCTCGGCAGCGCCGCGCTGGAGCAGCAACGCCAGCGCCCGGCCGACCTGATCATCCTCGACATCGGCCTGCCGGATATCAGCGGCTTCGAAACCTGCCGGCAACTGCGCCGTTTCAGTGAAGTGCCGGTGATGTTCCTCAGCGCCCGCGACGGTGAAATCGACCGGGTGGTGGGCCTGGAAATCGGTGCCGACGATTATGTGGTCAAACCCTTCAGCCCCCGCGAAGTCGCGGCACGGGTGCGGGCGATCCTCAAGCGCATGGCGCCGCGCGCCGAACCGCTTGCCAGTGCCCCGGAGCTGTTCCAGGTCGATACCCTGCGCATGCAGATCCACTACCACGGCCAGGCCCTGAGCCTGACCCGCCACGAATTTCGCCTGCTGCAAAGCCTGCTGGAACAACCCGAGCGAGTATTCAGCCGCGAGCAGCTGCTGGATGCCGTCGGCGTTGCCGCCGATGTCGGCTACGAGCGCAGCATCGACAGCCATATCAAGAGCCTGCGCGCCAAGCTGCGCGCGGTGGCCGCCGACGCCGAGCCGATCCAGACCCACCGGGGCCTCGGTTACAGCTACAGCCCGAGCCACAGCTGATGCGCCTGGGAATACGGATTTTCCTGGTGTATTTCCTGTTCGTCGGGCTGACCGGCTATTTCATCCTCAGCACCGTGCGCGAGCAGATTCGCCCGGGTGTGCGCCAGTCCACCGAAGAAACCCTGGTCGACACCGCCAACCTGCTTGCGGAAATCCTCCACGACGACGTCAAGGCCGGCACCCTTGGCCAGAGCCGCTTGCCGATACTGCTGCGTGCCTACGGCCAGCGCCAGCCCAAGGCCGATATCTGGGGCTTGTCGAAGAACCAGGTCAACCACCGCATCTACGTCACCGATGCCCAGGGCAAGGTGTTGCTCGACTCCGCAGGTGTGGCGGTGGGCGAGGACTATTCGCGCTGGAACGACGTCTACCTGACCTTGCGCGGCCAATACGGTGCACGCTCGACCCGCAGCAACCCGGAGGATCCGGAGTCGTCGGTGATGCACGTGGCGGCACCGATTCTCGATGAAGGCAGGATTATCGGCGTGGTCACCGTGGCCAAGCCGAACAAGTCGCTGCAACCCTATATCGACCGCTCCGAGCGGCGCCTGCTGTACCTCGGCCTGGGCCTGATCGGCCTTGGCCTGCTGGTGGGCGCGGCGCTGTCGTGGTGGCTGGCGCGCTCGCTGCGCAGGCTGACCCGTTATGCCCAGGCGGTCAGTGAGGGTGAGCGCACGGCGCTGCCGCATTACCGGGGCGGTGAGCTGTGGCAACTGGCGGCAGCGGTGGAGCGCATGCGTACCCAGCTCGAAGGCAAGGACTACGTCGAACGTTACGTGCACACCCTGACCCACGAGCTGAAAAGCCCGTTGGCGGCGATCCGCGGTGCCTCCGAACTGCTCCAGGGGCCGATGAGCGACGAGCAGCGCCAGCGCTTTGCCGGCAATATCGAAAGCGAAAGTGCGCGCATGCAGCAGTTGATCGAGCGCCTGCTCAACCTGGCCCAGGTCGAGCAGATGCAGGAGCTGGAAGAACAGCAGCAGGTGCCGCTGGCGGCGCTGGTCGACGAGCTGCTGCTGGCCCAGGGCGCGCGGATCGAAAGCGGCGAACTGCAGGTGCGTCAGCGCGTACCCGTCGCTGCGCGGCTGTTATGCGACCCCTTCCTGATGCGCCAGGCCATTGCCAACCTGCTGGACAATGCCCTGGACTTCACCCCGCCGGGCGGTTTGCTGGTGTTCGAGCTGGAGCACGGGGACGGCCGCGTGGCCTTGAGCCTGTTCAACCAGGGCGAGGCGATTCCTGACTATGCCCTGGGTCGTCTCAGCGAACGTTTCTACTCGCTGCCGCGACCGTTCAGCGGGCGCAAGAGCACCGGCCTGGGGCTGAATTTCGTCGAAGAGGTGATGCAGTTGCATGGCGGCGCGCTGGAAGTCGCCAACGTCGAGGACGGCGTACGCGTGCGTTTGTGGTTGCCGGCCAAGCGCCTGGGCTGAAAACTTCACAGAGTCTGCACACAGGCTCCACATAACTCCCCAAGGGCTCCATTTCGCTTGCGCAGACTCTGCCCATCGAAACCGGAGTCCCGTCCATGAACCGAAATCTGAGCTACAAACTGGGTGCCATTGCCATCCTGATCGCACTGTTGCTGATTCCCTTGCTGATGATTGGCGGCTTGATCCAGGACCGCCAGGAGCAACGCGACCAGGTGGTGCGCGACATTGCCCAGAGCTCCAGTTTTGCCCAGCAGATCAGCGGGCCGATGCTGGTGGTGCCATACCGCAAGATCGAGCGGCGCTGGAAGACCGAAGACGGCAAGAGCTACCAGGAAGCCAGCCAGGTCGCCGGCCATCTGTACTTCTTGCCGGAAACCTTCGACCTCAAGGCAGGCATCGACACCGAACTGCGTTCGCGCGGTATCTATGAGGCGCGCCTGTTCCACGCCGACAATCACATCAGTGGCCAATTCAAGATTCCGGCCAACTGGGGGATTACCGAGGACTTTGCCGACTACCGCTTCGATCCGGCGTTCCTGGTGGTGGGCATCAGCGACATCCGCGGCATCGAAAAAGGCCTGCAACTGCAGCTCAACGAGCAGCGTCTGGACTTTGCCGCCGGTACCAAGCTGAGCTGGATGAGCGGTGGCGTCCATGCGCTGTTGCCGGGCATCGATGGCAAGGCCGAGGCCGTGCTCAATTACGCGTTCGACCTCAGCCTGCAAGGCACCGGACAGCTGCACGTGCTGCCGATGGGCCGCAGCACTACGGTAAGCATGGCCGCCAACTGGCCGCACCCAAGCTTCGACGGTAACTACCTGCCAAGCAGCCGCAAGGTCGATGCCGGTGGTTTTTCGGCGCGCTGGCAAACCTCGTTCTTCTCCACCAACCTCGAAGACGCCTTGACCCAGTGCGTGGTCAACGAGCAGTGCAATGATTTCAATGGGCGTGCCTTCGGCGTCAGCTTCGTCGACCCGGTGGACCAGTACCTCAAAAGCGAACGGGCAATCAAATATGCATTGCTGTTCATTGCCCTGACCTTTGCCGGCTTTTTCCTCTTCGAAGTGCTCAAGGGCCTCAGCGTGCACCCGATCCAGTACGGCCTGGTGGGCGTGGCCCTGGCGTTCTTCTACCTGCTGTTGCTGTCGTTGTCCGAGCACCTGGGCTTTGCCAAGGCCTATGCGTTGTCGGCGGGGGGCTGCGTGTTGCTGATCGGCTTCTACCTGTGCCACGTGCTGCACAGCGTGTTTCGCGGCATGGGCTTTGCCCTGGGTCTGGCGCTGCTCTACGGCATGCTCTACGGCCTGCTGACGGCCGAGGATTACGCGCTGCTGATGGGCTCGCTGCTGCTGTTCGGCCTGCTGGGTGTGTTCATGGTCCTGACCCGTCGCCTGGACTGGTATCGGGTTGGCCAGGTGAAACTGTCATGAGTGGCTTGCGCGAGGAGAGGGTATTGGGTGCAGTGCTGGCGACCCACATCGCCGGCCTGTGGACAGCAGAAGTGATTGTCGGCGCCGGCCTTGTCGGGGATGAGATTGCTCTGCTGTCTGGTAATGCGCGGCGCCTGCATCGCTGGCAAAGCCAGCTCCCACACAGTCAGCGGTACACCGATGCACTGTGGGAGCCGGCCTTGCCGGCGATGGGCTGCACAGCAGCCCCTGGCAATGTCAGGTAGCCGAAGGATCAGTCGCCTGCATCGACTCACGCTGACTGACTTGCGCATACCACCCCGCCAGCTGCGGCTGTTGCTCACGCCAGCCGAAGTCCGGGAAGCGCAGGTCGAGGTAACCCAGGGCACAGGCCACGCCGATGGCGGCGATGTCGAACACCGAGGCCAGTTCGGCGAAGTGTTCCTGCTCAAGGTTGCTCAGGCCACGACGGATCTTGTCCTGTTGCGCTTCGATCCAGGCGTCCCATTGTTTGTCCTTGGGCCGCAGGAAAGTCTCGTAGCGCGTCAGCACCGCGGCATCCATGATCGCATCGGCCAGCGAGGCGAGGGTCAGGCGGTGCCAGCGCGGCCAGCCTTCACGGGGGATCAGCGGGTTACCGACATGCTGCAGGTCGAGGTACTCGCAGATCACCCGGCTGTCGTGCAGCACGCTACCGTCGGCCAGGCGCAGGGCCGGGATCTTGCCCGCCGGGTTGCCCTGGTTGAGCTCGGCTACCGGGTTGACCGGAGTGAGGTTGACGGCGTGCAGGGCCACGCGGTCGGTTTGCCCGGTTTCGTGCAACACCACCAGGACCTTGCGCACGAACGGCGAGGCCGGCGAATGGAACAGGGTCATGCTCGGTGCGGACATGTCGATCCCTCAGTTGCCTTGCAGGCTCGGTGGCAGGCAGACACCGGTACCACCGATGCCGCAGTAGCCTTCTGGGTTCTTGGCCAGGTACTGCTGGTGGTAGGCTTCGGCGAAGTACACGGTCGGCGCCTGGTCGATCTCGGTGGTGATTTCGCCGAAGCCGGCCTTGCTCAGTTCGGCCTGGTAGGCCTGCTTGCTGGCCAGTGCCTCGTCCAGTTGCTGGGGACTGGTGCAGTAGATCACCGAGCGGTACTGGGTGCCGACGTCGTTGCCCTGGCGCATGCCCTGGGTCGGGTTGTGCAGTTCCCAGAACATCGCCAGCAGCTCTTTGTAGCTGACCTTGTCCTTGTCGAACACCACCAGCACCACTTCGGTGTGGCCGGTCAGGCCCGAGCAGACTTCTTCGTAGGTCGGGTTGGGGGTGAAGCCGCCGGCATAGCCGACCACGGTGCTGACCACGCCTTCACGTTGCCAGAAGCGCCGCTCGGCACCCCAGAAGCAGCCCAGGCCAAAGATCGCAAAGTCGATGGCGCCTTCGAAGAACGGGCCGAGCAGCGGGGTGTCCTTGAAGACGAAATGCTTCTCGGGCAGGGTCATCGGCGTTTCGCGGCCAGGCAGGGCCTGTTCCGCAGTGGGCAGGGCGTTTTTGTTCACCAGAATCTCCGAGCGCAGGACCATGATCGTTCCTCTGCTGATAAAAGGTAGGAGCGGGCTTGCCCCGCGAAGGGGCCTGAATGAACTCTATATTGCCCGAGAGAAACGCCGCTGTCAGGCGATAGGGCCACGCGGATAGCGTTTGAGCTTATCGATCAGCTCACTGCCTGGAATCGGCCGGTCGAACAGGTAGCCCTGGCCGACATCGCAGCGGTGACGACGCAGGAATGCCAGCTGCTCGGCGGTCTCGATGCCTTCGGCAACCACTTTGAGCTTGAGGTTGTGGGCCATGGCCACCACCGCCGAGGTGATCTCCATGTCGTCCTGGTTGTCGGGGATTTCGTGGATGAAGCTGCGATCGATCTTGATGATGTCGATCGGGAATTTCTTCAGGTAGCTCAGCGACGAATAGCCGGTGCCGAAGTCGTCCATGGCCAGGGTCAGGCCCAGTTGCTTGAGCTGGTCGAGCTGGCGGTGGGTGTCTTCGGTGGCTTCCAGCAGCAGGCCCTCGGTCAGCTCCAGCTCCAGCAAGTGCGGGGGCAGGGCTTCCTCCTTGAGGATGTTGGCGATCGAGGCGACCAGGTCGGGGTCGGAAAACTGCTTGGGCGAGAGGTTGATCGCCACCTGCAGGTTACCCAGGCCTTCGGTGCGCAGCTTCTGGCTCATGCGGCAGGCCTGGCGGGCGATCCACTTGCCGATAGGGATGATCAGCCCGGTCTCTTCGGCGACGCTGATGAACTGGTCGGGGCGGATCATGCCCTTTTCCGGATGGTTCCAGCGCAGCAGCGCTTCCAGGCCCAGCAGGCGGCCACTGCGCAGGCACAGCTTGGGCTGGTAGAACACGTCCAGTTCGTTCTGGGTCAGGGCGCGGCGCAGGTTGTTCTCGACGAACAGCTTGTAGCTGGCCTCGGCATTCAGCGCCTCGGTGAACACCTGGACCTGGTGCTTGCCGTTGGCCTTGGCCTTGTGCAGGGCCAGGCCTGCGTTCTTCATCAGGGTCTGCGGGTCGCGGCCATGCAGCGGCGCGCAGGCAAGGCCCACGGAGCCGGTGACGTTGATCAGCTGGTTGTCGACGAACATCGGCTTGTCGAGGGTGCGCAGCAGTTGCTGGGCAACCTGTTGGCCGCCCTCCAGGTCGGTGTCTTCGAGCAGCACGGCGAATTCGTTGCTGGCAAAGCGCGCCAGGCTGCCGCCGGGGCTCAGGCTGTTGCGCAGGCGTCGGGCCAGGCTGATCAGCAGCTTGTCGCCGGTCTGGTGGCCGAGGCTGTCGTTGATTCGCTTGAAGTTGTCGATGTCCACCAGCAGCAGGCTGATCGGGCTGTCGCTGTCGCGGGCGAAGCGCTCGTCGAGGTTGCGGATGAACGCCGGGCGATTGCCCAGGCTGGTCAGGTTGTCGGTATAGGCCAGGCGCTCGATGCGCTGCTGGGCCAGCTTGCTCTGGGTGATGTCTTCGTAGATGCCGATGTAATGGGTCAGTTCGCGGTTGTCGCCGAACACCTTGGAAATCGACAGCTGGCCCCAGTAGGGCTCGAGGTTCTTGCGCCGGCTCTTGAATTCGCCCTGCCAGCTGTTGCCCATGGCCAGGCTGGACGGCGCGTCGAACAGCAGTTCGCTCAAGTTTTCCAGCGCCGGCAGTTCCGACAAGCGGTGGCCGTGGACTTCATCGGTGCTGTACTGGGTAATGGCGGTAAAGCTTGGGTTGACGTACTCGACCACGCCGTCGCGGTTGACCAGCAAAAAGGCGTTGGCGCTTTGCTCGACGGCGCGCTGGAACAGGTGCAGGGCGTTGGTCGCGGTGCGCCGGTTGTGGTTGTTGATGACCTGGGCGAACTGGTCGGCCAGCTCGCCGGCAAAGGCAATTTCATCGGTTTGCCAGGCGCGCGCCGAGCCGGTTTGCTCCAGGCACAATACCCCGACCACCTGGCCATCGATGCGGATACTGGCGTCGAGCATGGCGTTGATGTCGCGCGGGCGCAGGCTCTCGGCCATTTCCCGGGTGCGCGGGTCGTGGGTGGCGTTGTGGGCGTCGATGGCGCGGCTGGTGTGCAGGGCTTCGAGGTAGTCGGGAAAGCGACTGGCGTCGATCGGCTCGGGCAGGCGGTATTCCTGGGTGTCTCGGTAGAACGCCGAGATTGGTTGCAGGTGCTGGTCTTCCAGGTACCAGATGCTCGCGCAGTCGATCTTGTAGATCTCGCAGGCACTGCGGGTGATCAGTTCGGCGGCTTCGAGCAGCGAATTGCTGGCGCTGTAGCGATGGCGGGCCAGGTGCAGGATCAGGTCCTGCTGGGCACGTACCCGCTCCAGGTGCTCGAGCTGTTCCTGCTGGGCCCGCTGGTTGAGCTGCAACGCGATCTGCAGGCGGCTGTTGCGGGTTTCGAGGTCGGCGGCCGACAGGTCTGGCGTGTCACCCGGCTGGCTGTCGAGGACCATCAGGTAACCGCGCAGCAACTGGCGGTTGTGCTGCTTGTAGGCTTCGCCCAGCTCCAGCAGGTGCAGCGGGCCCTGGGCGGTGTGCAGGGTATAGCGCACCAGGTAATGCGGGCGCTGGGCCAGTTGCAACTGAATGGCATCGTGCAGTTTGTAGCGCGCTTCGGGCTCCATCAGGCTGGCGTAGGGCGAGCCGACCAGTGCACAGAGTTCCACTGCGGCCAGGCCAAATTGCCGTTCACAACCAGGATCAAGATAGAGCAGCGCCCAGCTCGCCTCGTTCAGCCGCTCGAAACGCAGCATCCCGAGCCGCGAGGGCACGGGCAACTGCGTCACGACCTCGGCCACCATACGGCTGGCGGCATCAGGTTGGCTTTTCATCGAGAGCTCGCTTCAAGAAGGCTGTTCGCGCAAATAGAGCAATCTGCTACTACGCGTGTCGGCAAGGTTGCATCATGCGCTTGAGGCTGACAAGCGATACAGAGACCTCCGTACTAACTGTGTCGGCATTGGCGTAGGAATCTTAAGTCAGACGCTGCCCATCGCGGGGCAAGTCGGACCGCCGCATCGCCGCGCCCACAGGGGGACCATTCCAGCAGATAAAAAAAGCCCCGCCAAAATGACGGGGTTGAGGTACGAGCGTGGCAGCTCGAAAAGGGAGCCTGTCTCCCCGGCAGGGGAGACAGGAAACAGCAATTACAGGAGCATGGTGCGGATGTCGGTCAGCAGGTCGCCCAGGCGCTTGGTGAAGCGCGCAGCAGCTGCACCGTTGATCACGCGGTGATCGTAGGACAGCGACAGTGGCAGCATCAGCTTCGGCTGGAAGGCTTTGCCGTCCCAGACTGGCTGGATGGTCGCCTTGGACACACCGAGGATCGCCACTTCCGGCGCGTTGACGATCGGCGTGAAGCCGGTGCCGCCAATGTGGCCGAGGCTGGAGATGGTGAAGCAGGCGCCTTGCATGTCGTCGGCCGAGAGCTTCTTGGTCCGGGCTTTTTCCGCCAGGGCAGCAGCTTCGCCAGCCAGTTGCAGCAGGCTCTTCTGGTCGACGTTCTTGATCACAGGGACCAGCAGGCCGTCCGGGGTATCAACCGCGAAGCCGATGTTGACGTACTTCTTGCGGATGATCGCCTTGCCGCTAGGGGCCAGCGAGCTGTTGAAGTCCGGCAGTTCCTTGAGCAGGTGGGCGCAGGCCTTGAGCAGCAGGGGCAGCACGGTCAGCTTGACGCCAGCCTTCTCGGCCACGGCCTTCTGGGCTACGCGGAAAGCTTCCAGCTCGGTGATGTCGGCGCTGTCGAACTGGGTCACGTGCGGCACGTTCAGCCAGCTGCGGTGCAGGTTGGTGGCGCCAACTTGCATCAGGCGGGTCATCGGCACTTCTTCGATTTCGCCGAAACGGCTGAAGTCGACTTCCGGGATCGGCGGAATACCAGCACCACCGGTTGCACCGGCGGCTGGAGCTGCCTTGGCCTTCTGCATCATGGCCTTGACGTAAACCTGTACGTCTTCCTTGAGCACACGACCGTGCGGGCCGCTGGCAGCGACGGCGCTCAGCTCGACGCCGAATTCACGGGCCAGCTGACGTACGGCAGGGCCGGCATGCACCTTGGCACCGTTTGCCGCAGGGGCAACAGCAGGAGCAGGTGCGGCCTCGGCTTTGGCAGCTGGCGCAGGGGCGGCTGCGGCGGGCGCAGCTTCAGCCTTGGCCGGAGCAGCAGCGGCAGGCGCTGCTGCTGGCGCGGCGGCGCCCTGGACCTTGAGCTTGAGGATGAAGTCGCCAGTGCCGACTTCGTCTTCCAGCTTGACGCCGATGCTTTCCACCACGCCGGCAGCCGGCGACGGGATTTCCATCGAGGCCTTGTCGGATTCCAGGGTGATCAGCGACTGGTCGGCTTCGACCGTGTCGCCAACCTTGACCAGCAGCTCGATGATCTTGGCCTTGCCCGAGGAGCCGATGTCCGGAACATGAATGTCCTGAACAGTGGCAGCCGCCGGTGCAGCGGCCGGGGCCGCAGGGGCCTCGGCAGCAGCAGGTTTTTCCGCGGCAGCAGGTGCTGCGGCAGGGGCAGCCGCAGGGGCCGCAGCAGCGGCGCCCTCGACTTCCAGTTCCAGCAGTTCGTCGCCTTCTTTCAGGCGGTCGCCCAGCTTGACCTTCAGGCTCTTGACCACACCGGCCTTGGGAGCAGGGATTTCCATGCTCGCCTTGTCCGATTCCAGGGTCAGGATGCTCTGGTCGGCTTCGATACGGTCGCCAACTTTGACGAACAGCTCGATGACTTCACCTTCACCGCTGCCGATGTCAGGTACGCGAATGAGTTCGCTCACTTAAAAATACTCCTCAGCAGTCCAGTGGGTTGCGTTTGTCCGGGTCGATGCCGAACTTGGTGATGGCTTCAGCCACGACCTTAGGTTCGATATCGCCACGGTCAGCCAAGGCTTCCAGGGCAGCCAGCACCACGAAGTGACGGTCGACTTCGAAGAAGTGACGCAGCTTCTTGCGGCTGTCGCTGCGACCGAAGCCATCGGTACCCAGGACTTTGAACTCTTTGCTCGGTACCCACTGGCGAATCTGTTCGGCGAACAGCTTCATGTAGTCGGTGGAGGCGATGACCGGGCCCTTGCGGCCAGCCAGGCACTCTTCGACGTAGGTAACCTGAGGTTTCTGACCAGGCTTGAGGCGGTTGCTGCGCTCTACGGCCAGGCCGTCGCGACGCAGTTCGTTGAAGCTGGTAACGCTCCAGACGTCGGCGCCAACGTTGAACTCTTCACGCAGGATCTTCGCCGCTTCGCGCACTTCACGCAGGATGGTGCCGGAGCCCAGCAACTGAACGTGGTGTGCAGCTTCGCGGGTGTCTTCCTCGAGCAGGTACATACCCTTGATGATGCCTTCCTCGACACCGGCCGGGATGGCTGGCTGCTGGTAGGACTCGTTCATCACGGTGATGTAGTAGAAGACGTCCTGTTGCTCTTCGGTCATCTTCTTCATGCCGTCCTGGATGATCACCGCCAGCTCGTAGCCGTAGGTCGGATCATAGGTGCGGCAGTTCGGGATGGTCGCGGCCAGCATGTGGCTGTGACCGTCTTCGTGCTGCAGGCCTTCACCGTTGAGGGTGGTACGGCCGGCGGTACCGCCGATCAGGAAGCCACGGGTGCGGCTGTCGCCAGCGGCCCAGGCCAGGTCGCCGATACGCTGGAAGCCGAACATCGAGTAGAAGATGTAGAACGGCAGCATCGGCTGGTTGTGGTTCGAGTACGAAGTACCGGCAGCGATGAAGGAGGACATGGCGCCCGCTTCGTTGATGCCTTCTTCGAGGATCTGGCCCTTCTTGTCTTCGCGGTAGAACATCACCTGGTCTTTGTCGACTGGCTCGTAGAGCTGGCCGACGGACGAGTAGATGCCCAGCTGGCGGAACATGCCTTCCATACCGAAGGTGCGGGCTTCGTCCGGGATGATCGGGACGATGCGCTGGCCGATTTCCTTGTCCTTGACCAGTTGCGCGAGGATCCGCACGAAGGCCATGGTGGTGGAGATTTCACGGTCGCCCGAGCCGTCGAGGATCGCCTTCAGGGTTTCCAGTGGCGGCGTCGGGATGCTGAAGCTCTTCGCGCGGCGCTGCGGCACGAAGCCACCCAGGGCGCTGCGGCGCTCGGCCAGGTAACGGGCCTCGGCGCTGCCTTCTTCAGGTTTGAAGAACGGCAGGTTTTCCAGCTCTTCGTCCTTGACCGGGATGTCGAAACGATCGCGGAAGTGACGCAGGCTGTCGACGTCGACCTTCTTGGTGTTGTGCGCGGTGTTCTTGGCTTCGCCAGCACCGGTGCCGTAACCCTTGATGGTCTTGGCCAGGATGACGGTCGGCTGGTCTTTGTGGTTGACCGCCTGGTGGTAGGCCGCATAGACCTTGTACGGGTCGTGACCACCACGGTTGAGCTTCCAGATCTCGTCGTCGGACAGGTCTTCGACCATGGCCTTGAGCTCTGGAGTGTTGAAGAAGTGCTCACGGACGAACGCGCCGTCCTTGGCCTTGTAGTTCTGGTACTCGCCGTCGATGACTTCGTCCATGCGGCGTTGCAGGATGCCGTCGACGTCCTTGGCCAGCAGCGGGTCCCAGAAACGGCCCCAGACCACTTTGTTGACGTTCCAGCCACCGCCACGGAACACACCTTCGAGTTCCTGGATGATCTTGCCGTTGCCGCGAACCGGGCCGTCGAGGCGCTGCAGGTTGCAGTTGATGACGAAGATCAGGTTGTCCAGCTTCTCGCGGCCAGCCAGCGAGATTGCGCCCAGGGATTCCGGCTCGTCACACTCGCCGTCGCCCATGAAGCACCAGATCTTCTGCTTGCCGGCAGGGATGTAGCCACGGCTTTCCATGTACTTCATGAAACGCGCCTGGTAGATCGCCTGGATCGGGCCCAGACCCATGGAAACGGTCGGGAACTGCCAGAAGTCAGGCATCAGCCATGGGTGTGGGTAGGACGACAGGCCCTTGCCATCGACTTCCTGACGGAAGTTGTTCATTTGGTCTTCGGTGATCCGGCCTTCCATGAACGCACGGGCGTAGACGCCTGGCGAAGCGTGACCCTGGAAGTAGATCAGGTCGCCGCCGTGCTCGTCGGTCGGGGCCTGGAAGAAGTAGTTGAAGCCGATGTCATACAGGGTGGCGCTGGAGGCGAAGCTGGAGATGTGGCCGCCCAGATCCGAGTCTTTCAGGTTGGTGCGCATTACCATGGCCAGCGCGTTCCAACGTACCAACGAGCGAATGCGGCGTTCCATGAACAGGTCGCCAGGCATGCGTGCTTCGTGGGTTACGGGGATGGTGTTGCGGTATGGCGTGGTGATGGCATATGGCAGCTGAGAGCCACTACGGGTGGCCAGCTCGCCCATACGGGTCATCAGGTAGTGAGCGCGGTCTTCGCCTTCTTTGTCGAGAACCGACTCCAGGGCGTCCAGCCATTCCTGGGTTTCGACGGGATCGAGGTCTTGCATGGCTTGCTCCAGGGCGGAAAGGCTTCCAGAATCGGTTGCCTGAGTTTGCGACTGGCCTTTTGGGCAGACGACATGAAATTCTTGGATTACCGGAGAGTGTACCGGCGTTGTGTAGTTTTACTACAAATGAATCACCATTTCATGCTTTTGAGGTGATCGGGCAGTAGTAAAACTACACAAAAATGGCTCGTGGCCGCTGTTCGGGTTGTGGGAAAAATCGATACCGGTGGTTAAAAACAAGTTAAGAAAAGGTTTGCTGCGATGGTTTCTGCCAGAAAATCAGTTTTTACAGCTATTTCTAACTTTTGTACGACAGTCCAGCAGTGGTCGGTAGGAGCGGGCTTGCCCCGCGAAGCGATTTTCCTGAAAAAGCCCAATCGCGGGGCAAGCCCGCTCCCACTCGCCAATCTTTTCTCGCCGATCAAGGATAGACCATGAGCCTGCCTTTGCTGGCCGAACTGCCGGCCACCCTCACTGCCTTGGTCAGCCGTAACGAGCAATCGTTTCGTGCGGCTGTCGCCCAGCTCCCCGAATTGTCTGTTGAAGGCTGGAACGCCGAGCGCTGGGCGCAGTTTGCCCGGGTGACTGCGGCCAGTGATTTCGTCCTTGAACAGGTGCTGCGCGACCCGGCGATGCTGGTTGATCTGGCCGCCAGTGGCGAGCTCGACCGGGCATTTGCCCCAGGTGCGCTGTGCGCGCAGATCGCTGCCGCCACCCAGGCTGCCGAGAGCGAAGACGAACTGGCGCGCAACCTGCGCCGCCAGCGCAGCCGCCAGCAGGTGCGGATCATCTGGCGCGACCTGACCCGCCAGGCCGACCTGGTGCAGACCTGCCGCGACCTGTCCGACCTTGCCGACGCTTCTATCGACCAGGCCTACAACTGGCTGTACCCGCGCCATTGCCAGCAGTTCGGCACTCCGATCGGCCACCGCAGCGGCCAGCCGCAGCACATGGTGGTGCTGGGCATGGGCAAGCTCGGCGCGGTGGAACTGAACCTGTCGTCGGACATCGACCTGATCTTCGCCTTCCCTGAAGGCGGCGAGACTGAAGGGGTCAAGCGCTCGCTGGATAACCAGGAGTTCTTCACCCGCCTGGGCCAGCGCTTGATCAAGGCCCTGGACCCGATCACCGTCGACGGTTTTGTGTTCCGTGTCGACATGCGCCTGCGCCCTTACGGTTCGGCCGGCGCCCTGGTGCTCAGCTTCAATGCCCTGGAGCAGTATTACCAGGACCAGGGCCGCGATTGGGAACGCTACGCGATGATCAAGGCGCGGGTGGTGGCTGGCGACCAGGTCGCCGGTGCGCAACTGCTGGATATGCTGCGGCCCTTCGTCTACCGGCGGTACCTGGACTTCTCGGCGATCGAAGCGCTGCGCACCATGAAGCAGCTGATCCAGCAGGAAGTGCGGCGCAAGGGCATGGCCGAGAACATCAAGCTGGGTGCCGGCGGCATCCGCGAAGTCGAGTTTATCGCCCAGGCCTTCCAGCTGATTCACGGCGGGCGCGACCTGAGCCTGCAACAACGGCCGTTGCTCAAGGTGCTGTCGACCCTCGAAGGGCAGGGCTACCTGCCAGCGGCGGTGATTGCCGAGCTGCGTGAAGGCTATGAGTTCCTGCGTTACACCGAACACGCGATCCAGGCGATTGCCGACCGCCAGACCCAGATGCTCCCGGACGACGAACTGGACCGCGCGCGCATCGCCTTCATGCTCGGCTTTGCCGACTGGCCGAGCTTCCATGCCCAGCTGATGCACTGGCGTGGGCGTATCGACTGGCACTTCCGTCAGGTGATTGCCGACCCGGACGAAGACGAGAATGAAGAAGGTGAAGTGATCGTCGGCGGCGAATGGCTGCCGCTGTGGGAAGAAGCCCAGAATGAAGAGGCCGCCTGCCGTCAGTTGCAGGACGCCGGTTTCGCCGACCCGGAAAAAGCCCTCAAGCAGCTTGCCGGCCTGCGCGTCAGCCCGCAGTTGCGGGCCATGCAGCGCCTGGGGCGTGAGCGTCTGGATGCCTTTATCCCACGTTTGCTGGCCCAGGCGGTGGAGCACGCCGATCCGGACCTGGTGCTGGAGCGGGTGTTGCCGCTGGTCGAAGCCGTAGCCCGGCGTTCGGCCTACCTGGTGCTGCTCACCGAAAACCCCGGGGCGCTGCGCCGCCTGCTGACCCTGTGCGCCGCCAGCCCGTGGATCGCCGAACAGATCACCCGTTTCCCGCTGCTGCTCGACGAGCTGCTCAACGAAGGCCGCCTGTTCAGCCCGCCGCAGGCCCCGGAACTGGCCGCCGAGTTGCGCGAGCGGCTGACGCGCATCCCCGAAGACGACCTTGAACAGCAAATGGAAGCCCTGCGCCACTTCAAGCTGGCCCACAGCCTGCGCGTGGCCGCTTCGGAAATCGCCGGCAACCTGCCGTTGATGAAAGTCAGCGACTACCTGACCTGGCTGGCCGAAGCCATCCTCAACCAGGTGCTGGCCCTGGCCTGGCGCCAGACCGTGAGCCGTCACGGCCAGCCCAAGCGCAGCGACGGCAGCCTGTGCGACCCGGGCTTCATTATTGTCGGCTACGGCAAGGTGGGTGGCATCGAGCTGGGCCACGGCTCGGACCTGGACCTGGTATTCATCCACGACGGTGACCCGCAGGCCGAAACCGACGGTGCCAAGCCGATCGACAGCGCGCAGTTCTTCACCCGCCTGGGCCAGCGCATTATTCACCTGCTGACCACCCAGACCAACTCCGGCCAGCTCTACGACGTTGATATGCGCCTGCGCCCCTCGGGTGCCTCAGGTTTGTTGGTCAGCTCGCTGGGCGCCTTTGAGCGTTACCAGCAAAACGAAGCCTGGACCTGGGAGCATCAGGCCCTGGTTCGCGCCCGGGTGCTGGTCGGTTGCCCGCAGGTGGGTTCGGCGTTCGAGACCGTGCGTGCACGCATTCTCGGCCAGGCGCGCGACCTGCCCAAGCTGCAGGCCGAGGTCAGCGAGATGCGCGCCAAGATGCGCGACAACCTCGGCACCAAGCTCAGCGCCGCCGGGACGGCGGCCAACGCCTTCGATGCCGGTGTGCCCTTCGATATCAAGCAGGATGCCGGTGGTATCGTCGATATCGAATTTATGGTGCAATACGCCGCTTTGGCCTGGTCTCACGACCATCCGGCGCTGCTGCGCTGGACCGACAATATCCGCATCCTCGAAGAGCTCGAGCAGGCTGGGCTGATGCCCGCCAGCGATGCCGTGCTGCTGCGCGAGGTGTACAAGGCGTTCCGTTCCGCCGCGCACCGCCAGGCCCTGCAGAAGCAGGCCGGGGTGATCGATGCCGGACAGTTCGTTCAGGAGCGCCAGGAGGTGCGGCGGATCTGGTCGGAGCTGGGCTTGAGTTGATACATCGGCCAGGCGGTTCAGGCATCAGGACGCCTGCCACGACCACAGTACAGCCCGAGTGGCGTACACTGGTCGACATATAGCCTGAATATAAAGAGGGGAGGCCAGGCTGTTTGCGGACAGTTTGCAGCCTCCCTGATCGTTTCTGGATAAAGCATGAGAATTTTGATCATTGGCCCCAGCTGGGTGGGCGACATGGTAATGGCGCAGACTTTGTTCCAGTGCCTGAAGCAGCGTCACCCGGAATGTGTGATCGATGTGCTGGCACCCGAGTGGAGCCGGCCGATCCTCGAGCGCATGCCCGAAGTGCGTCAGGCCTTGAGCTTCCCGCTCGGCCACGGCGCGCTCGAACTGGCTACGCGTCGGCGTATCGGCAAATCCCTGGCCGGCCAGTACGACCAGGCGATCCTGCTGCCCAACTCGCTGAAATCGGCGCTGGTGCCGTTCTTTGCCGGCATCCCCAAGCGCACCGGCTGGCGCGGCGAGCTGCGTTTCGGCCTGCTCAACGACGTGCGCAAGCTCGACAAGGCCAAGTACCCGCTGATGATCGAGCGCTTCATGGCCCTGGCCTACCCGGCTGGTGCCGAGCTGGCGCAGCCGTACCCGCGCCCGAGCCTGCAGATTCAAGCGCAGAGCCGCGACGCCGCCCTGGCCAAGTTCGGCCTGAGCCTGGACCGCCCGGTATTGGCGCTGTGCCCCGGTGCCGAGTTCGGTGAAGCCAAACGCTGGCCGTCGGAGCATTACGCCAAGGTTGCCGAGACCAAGATCCGCGAAGGCTGGCAAGTCTGGCTGTTCGGCTCGAAGAACGACCACGCCGTCGGCGAGGCCATTCGTGCCCGCTTGATTCCGGGGCTGCGCGAAGAAGCCAGCAACCTCAGCGGCGAGACCTCGCTGGCCGAAGCCATCGACCTGCTGTCGTGCAGCAATGCGGTGGTGTCCAACGACTCCGGGCTGATGCATGTGGCCGCCGCGCTGAACCGTCCACTGGTGGCGGTCTACGGCTCGACCTCGCCGGGCTTCACTCCGCCCCTGGCCGATCAGGTCGAGGTGGTGCGCCTGGGCCTGGACTGCAGCCCCTGTTTCGACCGTACCTGCCGATTCGGCCATTACAACTGCTTGCGTCAACTGGAGCCGGAAGCCGTGGAAGCTGCGCTGCAGCGCCTGAACGGCCCGAACCTGATCGACGTCATGGCCGAGGTCGATTAAGTGCGGGTACTGCTGATCAAGACCTCGTCCCTGGGCGATGTGATCCACGCGCTGCCGGCGCTGACCGACGCCGCCCGGGCAATCCCCGGCATCCGCTTCGACTGGGTGGTCGAAGAAGGCTTTGCCGAGATCCCCAGCTGGCACCCAGCGGTGGACAAGATCATCCCGGTGGCCATTCGTCGCTGGCGCAAGAACCTCTGGCAGACCTTCAAGAGCGGCGAGTGGCGCCAGTTCAAGCAGCGTCTGCGCGAGAGCAAGTATGACCTGGTGATCGACGCCCAGGGCCTGGTCAAATCCGCCTGGCTGACCCGTTACGTCAAGGCGCCGGTGGCCGGCATGGACCGTTACTCGGCCCGTGAAGGGCTGGCGAGCCGCTTCTACGACCGGCGTTTGTCGGTGGAGCGCGGCCAGCATGCGGTGGAGCGGGTGCGCCAGCTGTTCGCCCTCGCTCTGGGCTACAACCTGCCGGCTGGTCTGGGCGATTACGGCCTGGACCTCAACCGCCTGCAGTTGCCGCCGGCGGCGCCGTTCGTGGTGTTCCTGCACGGCACCACCTGGGCGACCAAGCACTGGCCGGAAGCCTACTGGCGTCAGTTGGCCGAACGCCTCGGCCAGCAAGGCCTGCAGGTACGCCTGCCGTGGGGCAACCCGGCCGAGCAGGCGCGAGCCGAGCGCATTGCCAAGGGCCTGAGCAACTGCCAGGTGTTGCCCAAGTTGAACCTGGTCGGAGTCGCCCGCGTACTGGCCGCAGCCAAGGCCTGCATTGCCGTGGATACCGGCCTCGGTCACCTGGCGGCAGCACTGGATGTACCGACCCTGTCACTGTTCGGCCCGACCAACCCGGGCCTCACCGGTGCCTATGGCAAGTCCCAGGTGCATATCGCCAGCGATTTTGCCTGCGCGCCGTGCCTGCAAAAAAAATGTACCTACAAGCCGAGCGCTGATGACCAGCGCCGGTTCGAT
Source organism: Pseudomonas wadenswilerensis (assembly GCF_900497695.1). Classification (GTDB taxonomy): domain Bacteria; phylum Pseudomonadota; class Gammaproteobacteria; order Pseudomonadales; family Pseudomonadaceae; genus Aquipseudomonas; species Aquipseudomonas wadenswilerensis. The sequence goes on from NZ_UIDD01000001.1 coordinate 576,284, forward strand.
CTCAAACGCGAGTGGCCACTGTGCTTCACTCGCCTGAATCCCGAGCGTGTGGCGAGCCAATTGCGCGCGTTGCTGCTGGCTGAGGATGTTCGTTGATGCAACTGGCTTTTGTTCTATACAAGTATTTCCCCTTCGGCGGCCTGCAGCGTGACTTCATGCGCATTGCCCTGGAGTGTCAGCGTCGCGGTCACCAGATCCGCGTCTACACGCTGATCTGGGAAGGCGATGTGCCCGAGGGCTTCGAAGTGCTGGTGGCACCGGTCAAGGCGCTGTTCAACCATCGGCGCAACGAGAAACTCAGCGCCTGGATGGAAGCGGACCTGGCCAAGCGCCCGGTTGACCGCCTGATCGGCTTCAACAAGATGCCCGGGCTGGACGTTTACTACGCCGCCGACGGCTGCTTCGAAGACAAGGCGCAGAACCTGCGCAACTCGCTGTATCGGCGCTGGGGCCGCTACCGGCACTTTGCCGAGTACGAGCGGGCGGTGTTCGCCAAGGATGCCAAGACCGAGATCCTGATGATCTCCGAAGTCCAGCAGCCGCTGTTCATCAAGCATTACCAGACACCGATCGAGCGCTTCCATTTGCTGCCACCTGGCATCAGCCAGGACCGCCGCGCGCCGGCCAATGCCGCCGAGATCCGCGCCGAATTCCGTCGTGAGTTCGGCCTTGAGGATGATCAACTGCTGATGGTGCAGATTGGCTCCGGCTTCAAGACCAAGGGTGTCGACCGCAGCCTCAAGGCCCTGGCCGCCTTGCCGTCGTCCTTGCGCAAGCGCACGCGCTTGATGGTCATCGGCCAGGACGACCCCAAGGTGTTCCAGCTGCAAAGCGCAACCCTCGGGCTGAGCGACCAGGTGCAGTTCCTCAAGGGCCGCAGCGATATCCCGCGCTTTCTGCTCGGCGCCGACCTGCTGATCCACCCGGCCTACAACGAAAACACCGGCACCGTGCTGCTCGAAGCGCTGGTCGCCGGGCTGCCGGTACTGGTTTCGGCCGTGTGCGGCTATGCCCATTACATCGCCGAAGCCGACAGCGGCCTGGTGCTCGATGAGCCGTTCGAACAGGAGCAGCTCAACCGCTACCTGCAGCGCATGCTCGAAGAGGGTAACGCTCGCGCCGAGTGGGCGCGCAATGGCCTGGCGTTTGCCGACAGCGCCGACCTCTACAGCATGCCCGAGCATGCCGCCGACGTGATCCTGGCGCAGGAGCGCGCATGAAACTGATACTGGCTGAGCCGTTCAAACGCCTGTGGGCCGGGCGCGATGCCTTCGAGGCCGTCGAGGCCCTGCAAGGCGAGGTGTACCGCGAGCTGGAAGGCCGCCGTACCCTGCGCACCGAAGTCGAAGGCCGTGGCTATTTCGTCAAGATCCACCGTGGCATCGGCTGGGGCGAGATCTTCAAGAACCTGTTCACCGCCAAGCTGCCGGTGCTCGGCGCCGGCCAAGAATGGCAGGCCATCCAGCGCCTGCACGAAGTGGGCGTGCCGACCATGACTGCGGTGGCCTATGGTGAGCGCGGTGATAATCCGGCTGCCCAGCATTCGTTCATCGTCACTGAAGAACTGGCACCGACCGTCAGCCTCGAAGACTTCAGCATCGACTGGGTCAAGCAGCCACCCGCGCCGCGCCTCAAGCGTGCGCTGATCGCCGAAGTAGCGCGCATGACCGGCATGATGCACCGCGCCGGGGTCAACCACCGCGACTGCTACATCTGCCATTTCTTGCTGCACACCGACCGGGCGGTGACCGCCGATGACTTCAAGTTGTCGGTTATCGACCTGCACCGCGCCCAGACCCGGGCGAAAATCTCCCGCCGCTGGCGTGACAAGGACCTGGCCGCGCTGTACTTCTCGGCACTGGACATCGGCCTGACCCGGCGCGACAAGTTGCGCTTCTTGCGTGGCTACTTCCAGCAGCCGCTACGGCAGATTCTGGCCGAGGAAGCCGGGCTGCTGGCCTGGCTGGAAGGCAAGGCGCAGAAGCTCTACGAGCGTAAACAACGGTACGGAGACGCGCTCTGATGGCGGGTTGGAAACTGGAGCCTGCCTACCAGGCCCTGGCGACGGATTTTGGCAGCATCGACGCGGTGTTCGCCCTCAAGGGCGAGCGCCTGACCCACGACCCGCTGAGCGAAGTGATCCGTGTCGAGCGCGACGGGGTCAACTATTACGTCAAACGCTATACCGGCGCAGGCAAAGGCCTGCGCCGGTATTTGGGGCGCCCGCGGATCAAGGCCGAATGGCAGAACCTCAAGCAGTTCGCCAAGTGGGACATCCCCACCGCCGAAGTGGTCGCCTTTGGCCTTGAGCGTAATGGCCTGGCCTTTGGCCGCGGGGCGATGATCACCCGCGAGCTGCCGCGCACCGAAGATCTGTCGGCTCTGGCCGAGCGCAACGATGCGCGCCTGGCCGATCGCGGCTGGGTTGACCACATCAGCCGTCAGCTGGCCCGGCATACGCGAATCATGCATGACCACCACTTCACCCATAACGATCTGAAGTGGCGCAACCTGCTGGTGGATGACCAGGCCACGCTATTCTTCATCGACTGCCCGACCGGCGATTTCTGGTGGGGCTTCATGCTGCGTTACCGCATCACCAAAGACCTGGCGTGCCTGGACAAAGTGGCCAAGTATCACTTGTCGAATACCCAGCGTCTGCGCTTCTACCTGCAGTACCGCGGGCGCGAGCGTCTGAATGAATCGGACAAACGCCGCATTCGCCATGTGGTGACGTTTTTCGAGGGACGCGAATGACTGACTTTCTTGCCAGTGCCGATGTGGCACTGCTTGAGCGCCATGGCCTCAACGGTTTCGACCAGCTCTGGGCCCTGCAGCTCGATGCGGTGGATGAGCCCAATACCGGTCGTGGCGGCTGGAGCAGCGTCTATCGCCTGGAGCTTGAAGGCAAAGGCTACTACCTCAAGCGCCAGAGCGATTACCTGACCCGCACCCTGCACCGGCCGTTCGGCGAGCCGACCTTCGCTCGCGAGTTTCGCAATATCAGCCGCTACCAGAAGCTCGGGATTCCCGCTTTGCAGGCGGTGTATTACGGCGAGCGCAAGGTCGAAGGCGAGCGTCGGGCGATCCTCATGACCCGTGCCCTGGATGACTGGAGCGACCTCGACAGCCTGCTGGCGCAGTGGCCGCAGCTGGACATCGGCCAGCGCCAGGGCATCCTGCGTGCCTGCGGGCAGCTTGCGCGTACCCTGCACGCTGCCAATCAGGTGCATGGCTGCTTTTACCCCAAGCATATCTTCCTGCGTACCCGTAGCGATGGCTGGCTGGCGCAACTGATCGACCTGGAGAAAACCCGGCCGCTGCTGCTGGGCATGCGTGACCGGCTCAAGGACCTTGAGCCGCTGTTGCGCCGGGCACCGATCTGGAGCGAAGCTGAAGTGCGGGTGATGCTCTCGTCCTACCTGGACCAGCCCACCGACAGCCCGCTGGTGGATACCTGGCTGCAGCGCCTGACGCGCCGCCGCCGTGAGAAAGAGGCTCGCTGATGCGTTTGTCTGAACTCAAGGATGCCGGGCGCAGCCCGGATCTGCCCCTGAACATCAGCCTGGCCGACGCCGCCGGCAGTGCCGAGCTGCAGTTGCTCAGCCTGCTGCGGGTGCTGCCGGGCCAGCGTTATGTTGGCGCCGGGATCTGGCGCGGCAAGCCGGTACTGGCCAAATTGCTGGTCGGCAGCAGTGCTGCCCGGCATTTTCAGCGTGAGCTGGAGGGTGCGCGGCTGCTGGCCGCCCAGGGCCTGACCACGCCGTTGCTGCTGGCCGATGGTTTGCGCGAAGGCGAGGGCGGTTGGCTGCTGTTCGAGTTTCTCGAAAACGCCGTGAGCCTGGCCGATGCCTGGGCTGAAGTCGAAGCCCTGCCGCCGCTGGCCGATGAACAGCACCTGGTGCTCGGCGAAGCCCTGACGGCGGTGGCGCAGATGCACGCCAAGGGCCTGTGGCAGGACGACCTGCACCTGGACAACCTGCTGCGCCATAACGGCCAGCTGTATTTGATCGATGGCGCCGGGATCAAGGCCGAAACCCTTGGCCAGCCGTTGTCGCGCCAGCAGGTGCTGCAGAACCTCGGCGTACTTTTCGCCCAGTTGCCCAAGCGCCTGGAGCCGTTCATCGAAGAGCTGCTGGTGCATTACCTGCTGGCCAACGCCGAGCACGCGTTGCCGCTGGAAACGCTGCAAAAGCAGATCGACAAGGTCCGTAGCTGGCGTCTGAAGGACTACCTGGACAAGGCGGGTCGCGAGTGCACGTTGTTCAGCGTCGAGCGCGGTCCGTCGGGCCTGCGTTCAATTCGCCGCAATGAAGTGGTCGCCATGCTGCCGGTGCTGGAGCAGGCCGATACCCTGATCGACCAGGGCCACCTGTACAAGACCGGCGGCGCCGCCAGCGTGGCCAAGGTCGAGGTCAATGGCCGGCCACTGGTGCTCAAGCGCTACAACATCAAGAACACCGCCCATTGGTTCAAGCGCTTCTGGCGCCCGAGCCGGGCCTGGCATTCGTGGATCGAAGGGCATCGCCTGGAGTTTCTCGGCATTGCCACGCCCAAGCCGCTGGCGGTGCAGGAGCTGCGCTTCATGGGCTTGCGCAGCCGCGCCTATCTGGTCACCGAGTACGCTGATGGCCCGGATCTGTTGGCTTGTTTCGCGCCGTATGTCGAATCCGGCGAGGTGCCCGAGGAGCAACTGCAGGCCTTGCAGCACCTGCTCGCTCAGTTGATCCACGAGCGCATCAGCCACGGCGACATGAAGGGCCACAACCTGTTCTGGCAGGACGGCCAATGGTCGCTGATCGATCTGGATGCCATGTGTCATCACGCTACCCAGATGAGCTTTGCCCAGGCCTTTGCCCGTGACCGGGCGCGGTTGTTGCGCAACTGGCCCGCTGGCAGTGCGCTGTACAAGCGCCTGGATGAGTGCCTGCCGAAGCTGGCGGACTGATAGAGCCGCATCGCGGGGCTTGCCCCGCGATTGCTATCGAGCCAAGCCGCGCAAGCTGTACAGCGCTGGCAAGCCCAACCCCGCCCAGGCCAGCGCATCCCACCAGCCATCGCCAAGCAAGGCGGCAAACAGGCCCAGCGTGCCCACCAGTGCTATCGCCACTGGCATGCCGAACACGCTCCAGAAACCTGACGACTTGCGCTTCATTGCACCGTCTCCGCTTGTGCCACCGCCACCGGCTTGCTGGCCCGCCGGCGCACTACCCACAGGTACACCCCGCTACCCAGCACGATGATGGTCAGCACATCCAGCACTGCCCAGAGAACTTGCATCGGCCGGCCGCCGTAATCACCGAAGTGCAGTGGCTGCGACAGGCCCATGGCGTCCATGTACCAGGGCCGGTCACCGATGGCGGTGACTTCAAGGTTACTGGCGTCGATCAGCACCGGGGTCAGCAGGTGTGCGGTCAGGTGTGTGCTGCCCTTCATGAACACCGCATAGTGATGCTCGCTGGAGAAACGCGTGCCGGGGAAGGCGATGAAGTCCGGCTGCATGCCCGGTGCGGCGTCGGCGGCGATATCCAGCACGCGGCTGACCGGCGCAAGCTCCATTAGCGGCGGTGCATCGCGGTAGGGCGCGACCATCGCCGTCAGGCTTTCGTTGCGCCACGCCGCGATGACCAGATCCGACAGGGCGCTGATGACCCCGGTAACCCCAACCACCAGCGCCCAGGTCAGGGTGACGATGCCGATCAGGTTGTGCAGGTCGAGCCAGCGCAGGCGTGTGGACTTGTCGTTGCGCACGGTAGCGAATTTCACCCGGCGCATGAACGGTGCATAGAGCACCACGCCGGAGATGATCGCCACCACGAATAACAGCCCCATGAACGCCAGCAGCAGCTTGCCGGGCAGCCCGGCGAACATGTCCACATGCAGGCGCAGCATGGTCATCATGAAGCCGCCATTGGCCGAAGGCATTTCCACCGCTTCGCCGCTGCGTGCATCGAGCATGAACGTGTGCGACGAATTCGGTTCGGTGCCTGCGGTGGCGGCCATGATTGCGATCACGCCGTTGCTGTCGTCCTCATCCCAGCCGAAGTACTGCATCACCTCGCCAGGGCGATGGGCCTGGGCCTTGAGCACCAGTTCCTGCAAATCGAGCTTGGGTGTGTCGGCCGGCATCTGCTTGAGCTCGGGGGCATCGCCCAGCAGGTGGTCGATCTCGTGATGAAAGATCAACGGCAAGCCGGTGACTGCCAGCATCAGCAGGAACAGGGTGCAGATCAGGCTGGTCCAGGTGTGAACGAAGGACCAGCGACGGATGGTTCGGCTTTTCATCCGCGGCCTTAGAACTTGTAATTGACGCTGGCGACCACATTGCGCTCGTCACCGTAGTAGCACCAGTAACCGTCGCAGTTGGCCAGGTAGTCCTTGTTGAACAGGTTCTTGGCTTCGACGGCGACGGTCATGCCCTTGAGCGTGCTGACCTTGCGGCCCAGATCGTAATGCACCGACGCGTCGTAGACGGTGTAGGAGCCGACATAACCGAGATCGGTGTTGGTGGTGTTGCCGTAGTTGTCACCGACATAACGCACGCCACCGCCGACGCCGAAGCCGTCGAGCAGGCCGCTGTGCCAGGTGTAGTCGGCCCACAGGGTCGCCTGGTTGCGCGGGATCAGCGCCATGCGGTTACCTTGCTCGTTGGCCGCACCCTTGAGGATCTCGGTATCGGTGTAGCTGTAGGAACCGATCAGCTTGAGGTTTTCGGTCACCTGTGTGGTGGCCTCCAGCTCAAGGCCGCGAACCTGCAACTGGCCAACCTGCTGGGTGATGTTGCCTTCGGTGACTTTCACGTTGTCCTGGCGCAGGTCATACACGGCTGCGGTGTAGAGGTTCTTGCTGCCAACCGGCTGGTACTTGATGCCGACTTCGTATTGGCGGCCTTCGGTCGGTTTGAACGAATCGGTGGAGGCGACGGCGGCGCCGGTAGTCGGCTGGAACGACTCGGTGTAGGAGACGTACGGGGTCACGCCGTTGTCGAACACGTAGCTCAGGCCGACGTTGCCGGTGAAGGCCTTGTCGCGCTCGGTGCTGGTCGCATCGTTCTGGTTGTGGAAGGTGGTGCCGGTGTGCACCCAGTCTTCACGCCCGCCCAGGGTCAGGCGCCAGTTGTCGAGGGCGATCTGGTCTTGCACGTAGAAGCCGGTCTGACGGATTTTCTGGCCGTAGTCGTACATGGTGAAGTAATCCACCTTGGAAAAGTCCTGGCCGTACGGCGGGTTGATCACGTTGCCTGGCGGCACGCTCGGGCTCAGGCCGTAGTCCCAGCGGTAGTTGGTGTTCGAGCGCTGGTGGTCGAGGCCGATCAGCAGGGTATGGCTCAGGGCGCCGGTCTGGAAGTCGGCCTGGAAGTTGTTGTCGACGGCGAACTGGCTGATGTCTTCGTTGACGATGCCGGTCTCGCGAGGAACGGTGCCGTCAGGCTGGATCGTGTCGTTGTTCATGGTCGCGACGTTGATACCCTGGAACGACAGGTCGCTCTTGGTGTAGCGCAGGTTCTGGCGGAACTGCCAGACATCGTTCAGACGGTGTTCGAAGGCATAGCCCAGGGCGTAGTAGGTGCGGTCGTAGAATTCCCAGTCCGGGTCACCGAGGTTCTTGTGGTGGGAGATATCACCGGCCGGCGAGCCCAGCTTGGTGCCCTGCAGCGGCAGGAACTGGCCGCTGATCCCGGTATCGTCACGGGTGAACTGGGTGATGAAGGTCAGGCTGGTGTCTTCATCCATGTTCCAGGTCAGGCTTGGCGCGAGGTTGTAGCGCTTGTCCGGAACATGATCGGTCGGCGCGCCACTGTCGCGTACGACACCGCTGACACGGTACAGGAACTGGCCTTGGTCATCGATCTTGCCGGTGCTGTCGAAGTTGATCTGGCGGTGGTTGTTGCTGCCGACCTGAGCTTCGATCTGGTGGGCGCTTTCAGCCTGGGGGCGACGGCTGACCATGTCGAGCATGCCGCCGGGTGGGGTCTGGCCATAAACCGACGATGCCGGGCCACGCAGCACGGCGATGCGCTCCAGGTTCCACGGCTCGACTTTCGGGTTGGCGAACGAGCCCTTCGGCAGCGGCAGGCCGTCGAGGAACTGGGTCGGGTCGAAACCCCGCACGCGCAGCCAGTCGGCGCGGGTGTCGGAGCCGTAACCGCTGCTTTGTACGCCGGCGGTGTAGCGCAGGGCGTCGTTGAGGTTGAGGACCTGGCGGTCGTCCAGCTGCTCACGGGTGATCACGCTCATCGAGCGCGGCACTTCAACGATCGGAGTGTCGGTTTTGGTCCCGGCTGCGGTGCGGGTGGCGGTGAAGCCGGTGGCCGGGCCCCAGGCGCTTTCATAGTCGCTGCGTGCATTGACGCTGGTTTCCGGCAGGGCCAGGGTGCCTTCGGGTGCCGCAACCAGGCTATAGGTGCCGGCGCTGCTCTGTTGCAGTTGCAGGCCGGTGCCGCGCAGGGCCGCCTGCAGGGCGCCGACGCCGTCGTACTGGCCGCTGACCGGCGCCGAGGTGCGGCCGCTGGCCAGGCTTGGGTCCAGGGCCAGGGCGATGCCGGCCTGGCTGGCGATCTGGTTGAGCGTGGTGGACAGCGGGGCTGCGGGCAGGTTGTAGCTGCGCAGGTTGCCCGATTGCTCGGCGGCGATCAGCGGGCTACTCGCCAGAGGCGCTGTCAGGGCAATGGCCACGGCCAGCAGGCTGGGACGCAGGAAGTTCTCAAAAGCGCGGGACATACAGCGGCTCCTCGACGGAAGTAAGTGCTAACTAGCTTCCTTGCCGAGTGAGTTGGGAAAAGTGTCAGGGGGTAGTGGAAATAATTTCGATTTCTATTTCATGCCTATCGCGGGGCAAGCCCGCTCCCACAGGGCCCGCATCGGGCCCTCAGTGCGTATCGCGTTTAGCTACCACCGTCACCCACCACGGTGTGCGCTGTTCGATCTGCACCGGCAAGGTCGGCAGCAACGAGGTCAGCGCCAGGTCGGTATCGTTGAGCGGGAAGCTGCCGGTAATGCGCAGGTCCGCTACATCCGCAGCAACCCCCAGATGCCCGCTGCGGTAACGTCCCAGCTCGTCGACCAGATCGGCCAGGCGCACGTTGTCGACCACCAGCATGCCGCGGGTCCAGGCATCGGCACCGGCGGCCAGGCCGTCAGCCCGGCCCAAGCGGTCGTGGCTCATTAGCACTTGCTGGCCTTCTTTGAAGATTTGCTCGTCGCCGCTGTTCTGCGGCCGGGCAGCCACCGCCGACTGCAGCACGCTCAGGCGCGTGCCCTGGTCTTCGAGCCTGACCAGGAAGCGCGTACCCAGTGCGCGCATGCGGCCGTCCTCGGTAGTGACTACAAACGGGCGATCGTCCTTGTGGCCGGTCTCGATAGAGATTTCACCTTCGTGCAACACGATCAGGCGCTCTTGCTCGTCGAAGCGGATATCCACTGCCGAATGGGTGTTGAGGCTGATCAGGGTGCCATCGGTGAGGCGCAAGGTACGCTGCTCACCCGTGCCGGTGCGTTGATCGGCCAGCCAGTAGCCCAGCGTCTGATGGGCACTGACCCAGCTCAGCAGACCCACCACCAGCACCAGGCTGGCCAGGCCGCTGCCCAGCTTGCGTACCCGTTGGCGCAGACCGGCGCGTGATTGCAGCAGGGCCTGGCGCGCAGGGCCGGCCGCGGCGCTGAAGCGCTGGTCGAGCATGCCCAGTTGCATCCAGGCGCGCGCGTGTTCTTCGTTGGCGGCATGCCAGCGGGCGAACTCGGCGCGTTCGTCGGTGCTGCCACTGCCCGAGTCCAGGCACAGCTGCCAGGCGATCGCGGCATCCAGCACCCGCGCCGAAACCGGCTTGTTATTCATGTCGGTTCACCGTACAGCGCCACGTAGCACTGGCGCATGCCCTGGGCCAGGTACTGGCGCACCCGCGATACGGAAACGCCCAGGCGTTCGGCGATCTCGGCATGGCCCAGGCCGTCCAGGCGGTTATACAGGAATGCTGCCCGGGCCTTGCTCGACAGCTTGCCAAGCAGGCGGTCGATGGCCTTGAGGTCTTCGAGGATCAAGTGTTGTTCTTCGGGGGAGGGCTGCTCGGCTTCGGGGATCAGCATCAGCTCGGCCAGATACGCCTGCTCCAGTGCGGCGCGGCGAAAGTGGTCGAACAGCAGGCCCCTGGCAATGGCCAGCAGGAACGCCCGGGGTTCGCGTGGCGCAGGCAATTGCTCGCGCCCGAGCAGGCGCACGAAGGTGTCCTGGCTCAGGTCTTCGGCGCGCTCGGCGCAGGCGATATTGCGTCGCAGCCAGGCGAGCAGCCAACTGCGATGGTCACGGTACAGCGTACCGACCAGCTCAGTGTGTGGGCTTTGCACAGACGACAAGGCGTTCCCCGAAAAGATGCGTTAACTAACGAGAATTATTCGCGATTGTCGCAGAAGCTCCCCATCAGACGCAATTCACGCTCATCGGATGATGCTTAAAAGCCATGACTTTGTTGCCGACGCCTGCGCAGGCGATGCAACTGTTGGTCAAGCAGAGCCGGACTGTCCAGTTGCTGGCGCCGGGCCTGGCTGAACAGGATCAGCGCCAGCTCGGCGGTGACCAGGGCATCGGCACTGGCGTTGTGGCGCTCGGCGGCTTCCAGGTTGAAGTAAGCGGTCCAGTCATCCAGCCCGGCTTCGCGCAGGGTGATCTGCGGGTTGAGCAGGGGTGCCAGTTCCGCGACATCGAAGAACGGGTGCTGCAGGCGATAACCGAGATGGTCCTTCAAAGCGCGGCTGAGCATGCGTTGATCGAACGGCGCATGGAAGGCCAGTAACGGGCTGTCGCCGATAAAGTCCATCAGCTCAAGCAGGGCTTGGGCCGGGTCACAGCCAGCAGCGATGGCGCTGGGCCCCAGGCCGTGGATCAGCACACTGGAGGTGAGCTTGTGGTCGCGCTGGTGCAGGGTACGTTCGAACTGCTGGCGGAAGTCGATGGCACCGTCTTCGATCACCACCGCGCCAATCGACAGCACGTGGTCACGGTTGAGGTTCAGGCCGCTGGTTTCCAGGTCGAGCACCACCCAGCGCTGCTGGCGCAGGCTATGTTCGGCCAGCGGCGCCGGGGCAGTCAGCTGTTGCACGCGCTGGCGCAGTTGCTCGTCGAGCCGTGGTGGGCTGGGGCGCAGCCAGGCAAACAGGCTCATAGCTGGTACCGCAGGGCCAGGCTGCTTTGCAGGCGCTGCGCCTGGCGCAGGGACTCGCGCAAAATGCGCCGGTCCAAGTGGTTGAGGCTGTCAGGGTCGACCCGGTTGGAGTAGGGCAGATTTTGCCGGCTCTGTAGTTGATGTTGCTGCATACGGGTTTGCTGAATGAAGTGGTAGGCCTCTTCATAAGCGGCGCCGTCGAGCGGGTCGATCACTTCCCTGGCCACCAGTTGGCGCAGGCGCTCCAGGGTGTTGTTGGCGCCGATGCCGTTGGCCAGGGCCAGCAAGCGTGCGCCATCGACGAACGGCGTCAGGCCCTGGACCTTGAGATCGAGGGTGGCGGCCTTGTCGTTACCCTGGCGGGTCAGCACGAATTCTCGGAAACGGCCCACCGGCGGGCGCTGGCGCAGGGCGTTGTCAGCCATCATGCGCTGGAACAGGCGGTTGTCGGCCACCTGCTCAAGGATGCTCTGGCGCAGTTGTTCACAGGCCTGCTCATCGCCCCAGACCACCCGCAGGTCGAAGTAGATGCTCGAAGCCAGCAGGTTCTCCGGCGTGGCTTCACGAATGAAGGCGGCAAAGCGCCTTGCCCATTCGGCGCGGGACAGGCACAGCTCGGGGTTGCCGGCCATGATGTTGCCCTTGCACAGGCTGAAGCCGCATTGCGCCAGGCCCTGGTTGATGTGCTGGGCCAGCGGCAGCAGGCGGCCGCGAATCTCGGCGGCATGGGCGGCATCGCGGGCTTCGAAAATGATGCCGTTGTCCTGGTCGGTGTGCAGGGTCTGTTCACGCCGGCCTTCACTGCCGAAGCACAGCCAGCTGAACGGCACGCCCGGGTCGCCCTTGTCTTCGATGGCCAGCTCGATCACCCGGCACACGGTGTGGTCGTTGAGCAGGGTAATGATCTGGGTAATCTGTGTCGACGAGGCGCCATGGGCCAGCATGCGCTCGACCAACTGGCTGATTTCGCCGCGCAATGACACCAGGTTTTCGACCCGGCTGGCGTGGCGGATGGTGCGCGCCAGGTGCACCAGGTCAACCCGTTGCAGGGAGAACAGGTCTCGCTCCGACACCACGCCACACAAGCGCCGCTCTTCGACCAGGCAGACGTGGGCAATATGCCGCTCGGTCATGGCGATGGCGGCATCGAAGGCACTGGCTTGCGGGCTCAGGTAGAAGGGCGAGGCGGTCATGTGCCGGTTGATCGGCTGGGCGAAGTCGGCGCTGGCATCGGCCACCACCTGGCGCAGGTCGCGCAGGGTGAAGATACCGATGGGAAAGCGCTGCTCGTCGACAATGACAATGCTGCCGACCTGCTGCTCGTGCATCAGGCGCACCGCTTCACGCAGCGGCGTAGCCGGATCGCAGACCACCGGATGACGCATGGCCAGTTCGCCCAGGCGGGTGTTCAGCGAATACTGGTTGCCGAGGGTTTCCACGGCGCGACGCTGGACCTGCTGGTTGACCTGGTCGAGCAGGCTGCTGACCCCGCGCAGGGCGAAGTCACGGAAGGCTTCGGAGAGGGTGAACAGGCGGATGAACGCGGCCTTGTTCAATTGCAGGCAGAAGGTGTCTTCGCCTGCCAGGTGTTCGGTGCGGGTAGCCCGTTCGCCGAGCAAGGCGGCGAGGGGGAAACACTCGCCGCTGGTGATCTCGAAGGTGGTTTCGGTGCCCGGGCGGGTCACGTGCTGACGCTCACCGACCACACGGCCTTGCTTGACGATGTAGAAGTGCTCGACCGGGCCGTCAGCGGGCTTGATGATGCTGTCATTGGCCGCATAGAAGCGCAGCTGGCACTGTTCGACGAGAAACGCCAGGTGGGCATTCTCCATCTGATTGAAGGGTGGAAAGCGTTGCAAGAATTGCATGGTCCCCTGGATGTTCTGCATCACTGCAGATTTTCCTGCCTGGGCGAAGGCGTCCATTTTGCTCATGAGCATTACCGCGTCTTTGTGTCGAACTGTGATCATCGACCTTGTTGTTTTCGACCTTCATGGTCGGTCGCGGGGTGCTCAGTGCCCATTGGACGTAAGTCTATAAACCGCGTCAGGGTGTTGAAGCAGTGCGTCATGTGTCAATTACCCGACGAAAGGCAGTTTGCAAGTAATCTGAATGCAGTCTGAACTGATTCACAGGACATTTTGCAGGTCATTGATGATGAGGCAGCCATGTCCGACCATGAAGACATACTGAGCGAGGACGAGCGTGAGGCGCTGGCATCGGTAACGGCGCCACCGGCTGCGCCGCTGAAGGTATTGATCGTTGATGACAACCGTGTGGCCCGCGAAGCCCTGGCCAGGTACCTGAGCTCCAAGCGTATCAAGTGCCTGACCGCGAGCAGCGGCAAGCAGGCGCTGGAGTGCCTGGTCAAGGAGCGGGGTATTGGCCTGGTGATCACCGACCTGCGCATGGGCGCTTTCGGTGGTCTTGAGCTGATTCGACACATACGCGAATCGGAGCGCGCGGCGATGCCGATCATCATCGTGTCAGGGGCTGCGGATGTGCAGGACGCCATCGAGGCGATGCACTTGAGCGTTGTCGACTTTCTGCTCAAGCCGATCGATCTGGACAAACTGGTGGAGTTGGTGCGCAGGGAACTGGGGATTTCTTAGGCAGGTCTGGCCTCATCGCTGGCAAGCCAGCTCCCACAGGTACTGCATTCACCGACCCTGTGGGAGCTGGCTTGCCAGCGATGGGGCTGCAAAGCAGCCCCCGAGGATGCTACAGGCCGTTCCTGGCCTTGAACTCACGGCGACGACGATGCAGCACCGGCTCGGTATAACCGTTCGGTTGCTTGGTGCCTTCGACGACCAGTTCGACCGCCGCCTGGAAGGCGATGTTGTTGTCGAAGTCCGGTGCCAGCGGGCGGTACAGCGGGTCGTTGGCGTTCTGCTTGTCGACCACCGGCGCCATGCGCTTGAGGCTTTCGAGGATCTGCGCTTCGCTGACCACGCCGTGACGCAGCCAGTTGGCCAGCAACTGCGCGGAAATCCGCAGGGTGGCGCGGTCTTCCATCAGGCCGACATCGTTGATGTCCGGCACTTTCGAGCAACCGACACCCTGGTCGATCCAGCGCACGACATAACCAAGGATGCCCTGGGCGTTGTTGTCCAGCTCGTTGCGTTTTTCTTCGTCCGACCAGTTCGTGTCGGCCGCCAGCGGGATGGTCAGGATGTCATCGACCGAAGCCGGTGCGCGCTTGGCCAGTTCCGCCTGACGGGCGAACACGTCAACCTTGTGGTAGTGCAGGGCGTGCAGCGCTGCGGCCGTCGGCGATGGCACCCAGGCGGTGTTGGCACCGGCCAGCGGGTGAGCGATCTTCTGCTCGAGCATGTCGGCCATCAGGTCCGGCATGGCCCACATGCCTTTACCGATCTGGGCGCGGCCTTGCAGGCCGGTGGCCAGGCCGATGTCGACGTTGGAGTTCTCGTAGGCGCCGATCCACTTCTGGGTCTTCATGGCACCCTTGCGCACCACGGCGCCGGCTTCCATGGAGGTATGGATCTCGTCACCGGTACGGTCGAGGAAGCCGGTGTTGATGAACACCACGCGCTCACTGGCAGCCTTGATGCAGGCCTTGAGGTTGACCGTGGTGCGGCGCTCCTCGTCCATGATGCCGACCTTCAGGGTGTTGCGCTTGAGGCCCAGGGCATCTTCGATACGGCCGAACAGTTCGTTGGTGAACGCTGCTTCTTCCGGGCCATGCATCTTCGGTTTGACGATGTACATGGAGCCGGTGCGGCTGTTCTTGCGGCTGGTATTGCCGTTGAGGTTGTGGATCGAAGCCAGGCTGGTGACCAGGCCATCGAGGATGCCTTCCGGCACTTCGTTGCCGTCCTTGTCGAGGATGGCATCGATGGTCATCAGGTGACCGACGTTGCGCACGAACAGCAGCGAACGGCCGTGCAGGCTGACCGAGCCACCGTTTGGCGCGGTGTACTCGCGGTCCGGGTTCATGGTCCGGGTGAAGGTCTGGCCACCTTTGCTGACGCTTTCGGCCAGGTCGCCTTTCATCAGGCCCAGCCAGTTGCGGTAGATCACCACTTTGTCGTCGGCATCGACGGCAGCGACCGAGTCTTCGCAGTCCATGATGGTGGTCAGGGCGGCTTCCATCAGCACGTCTTTGACACCGGCGGCATCGGTCTGGCCGACCGGGGTGCTGGCGTTGATCTGGATTTCGAAGTGCAGGCCGTTGTGCTTGAGCAGGATCGCGGTCGGCGCCGAGGCGTCGCCCTGGTAACCGATCAGCTGGGCGTCATCGCGCAGGCCGCTGTTGCTGCCACCCTTGAGGGCGACCACCAGCTTGCCGCCTTCGATGCGGTAAGCGCTGGAATCGACATGGGAACCAGCAGCCAGTGGCGCCGATTCGTCGAGGAAGGCACGGGCGAAGGCAATTACCTTGTCGCCGCGAACCTTGTTGTAGCCTTTGCCTTTCTCCGCGCCGCCGGCTTCGCTGATGGCGTCGGTGCCATACAGCGCGTCGTACAGCGAACCCCAACGGGCGTTGGAGGCGTTCAGGGCAAAGCGGGCGTTCATGACCGGCACCACCAGCTGCGGGCCGGCCATGCGAGCGATTTCGTCGTCGACGTTCTGGGTCGAGGCCTGGAAGTCTGCCGCTTCTGGCAGCAGGTAACCGATGTCCTGAAGGAAGGCTTTGTAAGCCACGGCATCGTGAGCCTGGCCTTTGCGCGCCTGGTGCCAGGCGTCGATCTGCGCCTGCAGTGCGTCACGTTTGGCCAGCAGTGCTTTGTTCTTTGGAGCGAGGTCGTTGATGATCTTTTCCGCACCCACCCAGAATTGTTCGGCGTTGACGCCGGTTCCGGGAATGGCTTCGTTGTTCACGAAGTCGAACAGGACTTTGGCGACCTGAAGGCCACCGACTTGAACGTGTTCAGTCATTGCTTGCCTCACTCTGCTCAGCTATTCAGCTCTTCTATTTAAGCCTTGCGCGCTTCTCTAAACACGGCACCAGAACATGCCCTCGCGGGCGGCTGGGTGCGGCCTGCCAGACAGGCTGGCGGGCGTTGGCGTATTTTCACAGGCGCCTTGGCAGACATCGATCCAACGTTTTGTAGTCCGCGCTGCGGCATACTACATGATGCGCTGCGGTTGTGAAAATTAGACTAAATACGTCGTTCTGCGACCAATTGGTCGCATAGGGTCACGCTGGGAATCGGTATGTTCTCAAAAAACCGGAAGATTGTTCCAGATAAATCTTGAAACAGTACACGATTAGTCATTCGAAGCTCCTGCGGCAGGTTGCCGCGCCTTGCCTATACTTTCTCCGCGCCCTTTGATTTCGGGGCTGAACGTTAAAAGCAGAGGGTTGCCGCGTGGATCATCTCGTATTGACAGTGATCGCCCCCGATAAGGCCGGGCAGGTCGAGCGTATCGCTGAATGTATTGCCGAGCATAACGGTAACTGGTTGGAGAGCCGCATGTCGCGGATGGCCGGGCAATTTGCCGGCATTCTCAAGGTGGCGGTGCCGGCCGAGTCCTACGATGAGCTGGTCGAGGCGCTGCAGGCCCTGGGCAAGTACGACATTCGTGTGCTGATCGCCGAAAGCGGCATCGAGCCGTCCTGCACCTGGAAGCCGATCGCCATGGAACTGGTGGGCAATGACCGCCCGGGTATCGTCCGCGACATTACCCGCTTGCTGGCCGACCAGGGCGTCAACGTCGAGCGCCTGACCACCGAGGTGCGCCCGGCGCCGATGAGCAGCGAGCCGCTGTTCCATGCCGATGCCTTGCTGGCCGTGCCGCTGACACTGTCGCTGGATGTCTTGCAGGGCAAACTGGAGGCGTTGGCCGACGACCTGATGGTGGAATTGAACCTGCGCCCTGAGGATTAGTTATCCCGGTTTATCGGGGATGCGCCTGTGGATAACCTTGGGAGATGTCGCTGCAGGCCACTAATTGCGTGGCCTGCATGGCTTTGTACGTTTTTTGATCAGCTGCGCCGGCGCAGGCTCAGCCAGGCATCCACGCTGTACAGCGCCAGGCCCGCCCAGATGAACATGAAGGCCACCAGGGTGCTGCTCGACAGATGCTCGCCAAACAGCCACACCGCCTGCAGCAGTACCAGGGTAGGCGCCAGGTATTGCAGGAAGCCCAGGGTGGTGTAAGGCAGATGCCGGGCGGCGGCGTTGAAACACACAAGTGGCACCAGTGTCACCGGGCCGGCGGCTATCAGCCACAGGGCTTCGCTGCTGGTGTAGAAGCTCGCCTGGGCGCTATGGGCCATGGGGTTGAGCAGCATCCAGCCGATGGCCAGCGGTACCAGCATCCAGGTTTCCACCACCAGCCCGGGCAGGGCGGCGACCGGCGCCTGTTTGCGGATCAGGCCGTAGAAGCCGAAGCTCAGTGCCAGCACCAGCGATACCCAGGGCAGGCTGCCGACCTGCCAGACCTGCTGGGCCACCCCGAGTGCAGCCAGGCCCACGGCTACCCACTGCAGGCGGCGCAGGCGCTCACCGAGCAAGAGCATGCCCAGCAACACATTGACCAATGGGTTGATGTAGTAGCCCAGGCTGGCTTCGAGCATGCGCCCGTTGTTGACCGACCACACGTAGGTCAGCCAGTTGCCGGCGATCAGCGAGCCACTCAGGGCCAGGATTGCCAGGCGTTTGGGGTTGTCGCGCAGCTCGCGCAACCAGCCAGGATGTTTCCAGACCAGTAGCAGCAACGAGCCGAACAGGGCTGACCAGAGCACCCGGTGGACGATGATTTCCACGGCGGGAACGCTTTGCAGCGCTTTGAAGTAGAGCGGGAACAAACCCCAGATGATGTAGGCGCTCAGGCCCAGGATGTACCCGCGGCGCGGGTTGGCGGCGTGCATGCAGATTCCTTGCTTAGGCAGCTATCTAAAAGCAGGGGGCTATTGTAGACAGACTCGCGCACGCTTCAGAACAATTTCAGCGGTTCTTCATCCAGTGCCGCCATTTGCTCACGCAGGGCGAGGATCTGGTCGCCCCAGTAACGCTCCTGGCCGAACCAGGGGAAGCTGCGCGGGAACGCCGGGTCGTCCCAGCGCCGGGCCAGCCAGGCACTGTAGTGCAACAGGCGCAGGGCGCGCAGGGGTTCGATCAGGGCCAGCTCGCGCGGATCAAAATCGTGGAACTCGTTGTAGCCATCCATCAGCTCGGCCAACTGGCCCAGGCGCTCGTGGCGATCGCCGGCAAGCATCATCCACAAATCCTGGACCGCCGGGCCCGTGCGGCAGTCATCGAGGTCGACGATGTGAAACACCTCGTCGCGGCACATCATGTTGCCCGGGTGGCAGTCGCCGTGCAGGCGAATGACCTGGTGCGGGGTGCTGGCGTAAACCGCCTCGACCCGCTTGAGCAGGTCGCGGGCCACCGACTCGAAGGCCGGCAGCAGGCTTTTGGGGATGAAGTTGCCTTCGAGCAGGGTATTGAGCGAGGCGTGGCCGAAGTTATCCACGGCCAGTGCTTCACGGTGCTCGAACGGGCGGGTGGCGCCGACCCCATGCAGACGGCCGAGCAGTTGCCCAAGGCGATACAGCTGATCGAGGTTGCCCGGCTCTGGTGCACGGCCACCGCGGCGCGGGAACAGGGTGAAGCGAAAGCCGCTGTGTTCGAACAGGGTCTTGTCGTTGTGGACAAGTGGCGCGACCACCGGCACTTCGCATTCGGCCAGTTCAGCGGTAAAGCTGTGCTCCTCGAGGATCGCCGCGTCGGTCCAGCGGTCCGGGCGGTAGAACTTGGCGATCAGTGGTTCAGCCCCTTCGATACCCACCTGGTAGACCCGGTTCTCGTAGCTGTTCAGTGCCAGCACCCGGGCGTCGCTGAGAAAGCCGATGCTTTCCACGGCGTCGAGGACCAGGTCGGGGGTGAGTGTTTCAAAGGGGTGGGACATGCTCGCTCCTGCTGTGCGGTTCCCTGCATGGTATCGCACATCGGCGGCTCGTGTGGGAGCGGGCTTGCCCCGCGATGCAGACACCACCTGATGTGCCGTCTGCACTGGGGTCATCGCGGGGTACGTCGGGTCGCCGCATCGCCGCTCCTATAGATTGGGCTGCACAGACTCAACCCCCAACGATCCCGCCATCCTCCCTGCTGATCGCCATCACCGAGGAGCGCGGCTTGCCGTCGGGCAGGTGCTCGGGAAAGGTCGAGCCACCGGTTTCCCCCGGATGCTGAATACCGACGAACAAGGTGCGCTGATCCGGAGCGAAGGCGATCCCCGTCACTTCGCACGCCACCGGCCCGACCATGAAGCGGCGGATCTCACCACTGGCCGGGTCGGCGCAGAGCATCTGGTTGTTGCCCATGCCGGCAAAGTCACCATTGTTGCTGTAATCGCCGTCAGTCAGGATCCACAAGCGGCCATCGGCATCGAAGCCCAGGCCATCAGGGCTGTTGAACATGTTCTGTGGGGTGATGTTGGCGGAACCTGCCTTGGCATCACCGGCATGCACGGCCGGATTACCCGCTACTACAAACAGGTCCCAGTCGAAGCTCATCGCGCCATGGTCATCGGCGCTTTCGCGCCAGCGCAGGATCTGCCCGTAGACGTTCTTCTCGCGCGGGTTGGGGCCGCCGACTGGCTGGCCTTCTTCACCGCGTTTGACGTTGTTGGTCAGGGTGCAATAGACCTGGCCGTCCCTGGGGCTGACCACGATCCACTCCGGGCGGTCCATGCGCGTGGCCTTGAGGTGGCTGGCGGCCAGGCGCGCATGGATCAGTACCTGGGCCTGGCTGGCAAAACCGTTGGCGGCGTTGAGGCCGTTCTTGCCATGGGTCAGCTCCAGCCATTGGCCCTTGCCGCGCGGATGATCAAGGTTATGGTCGCCATCGTCGAAGCGCGCCACATACAGGGTGCCGTGGTCCAGCAGGTTGCGGTTGGCGTTGGCGTTCTTGTGGTCGATGCGATCGCGGCTGATGAACTTGTAGATGAACTCGCCACGCTCATCGTCGCCCATGTACACCACGGCGCGGCCGTCGCGGGTTTCGGCCAGAGCGGCGTTCTCGTGCTTGAAACGGCCCAGGGCGGTGCGTTTGACTGGAGTCGATTGCGGATCGAACGGATCGATTTCCACCACCCAGCCATGACGGTTCAGTTCGTTGGGGTTCTTGGCCAGGTCGAAGCGCGGGTCGTGCTGGTGCCAGTCGACCTCCTTGCCGGTGAGCGAGGCACCGTAGCGCTTCTGTGCGGCGTCGAAGGCCTGGGATGAATCGCTGCTGCCGAAGCAGTCGGTGAAGTTCTCTTCGCAGGTCAGGTAAGTACCCCACGGCGTCTTGCCGTTGGCGCAGTTCTGGAAGGTGCCCAGCGCCTTGCGCCCGCTGTTGTCGGCCGCGGTTCTGAGCAGTGCATCGCCGGCGGCCGGGCCATTCAGGCTGATGGGTGTGTTGCCATGGATACGCCGGTTGTAGGGTGAGTCCTGGACGAACTGCCACTGGCCATCACGGCGCCGCACTTCGATCACCGACACCCCTTCGGCGGCCTGGGCCTTGTGCACCTCTTCAGCAGAGGCCGGCTTGCCGCCATGGCTGAACAGGTAGCGGTAGTTGGTGTACTCGTTGTTGATCGCCATCAAGGCGCGGTCGTCGTCGCCGGGGAAGGGAAACAGGCTCATGCCGTCGTTGTGGTCACCGAACTGCAGTTCCTGCGCCAGGGCGCTGCCATTGCCGGAAGGGTCGAAGGCCGGGGCGTCGGCATGCAGCGGCTGGCCCCAACTGATCAGTACCCGGGCCTTGTAGCCTGGCGGCAGGCTGATGCTGTCGGCGGTGGCGGCGGGGATGCTGGCAAAGCCCAGCAGGCTGCTGCCGCCGGCGCTGACGCTGGCCGCCAGTACGCTGCGGCTGAGCAGATTGCCACCGAGAAACAGCGCCGCGCCGCACAAGGCGCCGGCGCCGATGAAGCGGCGGCGGCTGAGACGGGTCAGGTGTTCAAGGTCGGTTGGCTGATGTTCTTCTAATAGGTGCATGACAGGCTTCCTGCGGGTTTGGCAGTCACCTTAGTCAGGGTGCATGACGGTTTTGTGGCAGTTTTATAGAGGAGTTCCGAGAAGCACGTAGGAAGGTTGGAATTGCACTTGCAAGTTGCTGCCTACAACGACCTGATGGTCCTTCAGCCAGTGTGCTTCAGCGAAGGCGCAAAGGGTTTGCCCGCTGGCCAGTGCCAGACGCACTTCGGTGGGGCCTTCGGCGTCATCAAGCAAGGCATCGACCTTGACCGGCAAACAGTTGTAGCCCTCGGCAGGCTGTTGGTCGAGGCCCAGCAACTCGAGCCAGCCAGCCTTGATCAGCGCCACGACGGCGGTACCGGGGGTCAGTTCCAGGCGGCCGGTGCTGTCGTGGGTGATCTCGGCATCAATGCGCAGTTCGCCCGCCAGGGTCAGGCTGATGCGGTCATAGCGGCCCTGGGCTTCAATCGAGCTGATGCGCCCGTGCAGCTGGTTGCGCGCGCTGGTGCGCAGCATCAGGCGGCCGAGCAGGTCGAGATCGCTGGCGTCCTCGGCGGCTTCAAGGATCTGCGCCTGCAGGGCCTGCAAGCGCTGGTACAGACGCAGCACCCGTTGGCCTTCGGCAGACAGTTTTGCTCCACCACCACCGCGACCGCCAACACTGCGCTCGACCAGCGGGCTGGCCGCCAGGTTGTTGAGTTCGTCGATTGCATCCCAGGCTGCTTTGTAACTCATGCCGGCGCTTTTTGCCGCACGGGTGATCGAACCTTGTTCGGCAATGTGTTGCAGCAAGGCAATACGCTGCGGGCGGCGGACGATGTGCTGGGTGAGCAGGGCAGGCAGAGACATAAGCGGTAACGGGCACCTGAAAGGAAACAGCCCGAAAGTGCCCGCACCCCGCGTTCAAGTCAAGCGCTGCCGGGCTTGGCGGTGCGTGCGAGACAATAGACATCGACCCGTCGGGCACCCGCCTTGAGCAGCAGGCTGGCCAATGCCTGGGCAGTGGCGCCAGTGGTCAGTACGTCATCCACCAGCGCTACATGACGCCCGGCAATCAGGCTGCTGTCGTGCACGGCGAAGGCCTGGCGCAGGTTGCGTTTGCGTGCCTTGGCCTTGAGGCCTTGCTGGGCCGGGGTATCGAGGGTGCGAGTGAGTACCTGTTCGCTGCAGCTTATACCCAGCTGTTGCGCCAGCCAGTTGCCCAGCATGCCCGCCTGGTTGTAGCCGCGTTGACGCAAACGCCGCCGTGACAGCGGTACCGGCAGCAACAAGGCCGGGCGCGGTAGCCCTTCGTCAAAGCGGTGGATCAACCAGCGCCCGAGCAGTTGCGCGAGCAGGCGGCCCAGCGGCCACTGGCTGTTGTGCTTGAAGCGGGTAACCAGCGCATCG
This sequence comes from Pseudomonas wadenswilerensis, assembly GCF_900497695.1. Taxonomy (GTDB): domain Bacteria; phylum Pseudomonadota; class Gammaproteobacteria; order Pseudomonadales; family Pseudomonadaceae; genus Aquipseudomonas; species Aquipseudomonas wadenswilerensis. Next base: position 598,756 of record NZ_UIDD01000001.1, read on the forward strand.
ACCGGAAACCCGTAATGCCAGGGCGCCTCGACCCGATAGAAGGCCGGCGGGCGCCGGCTGCACTGGCCGCAGACCAGGCCATGCATGGGCAACGGCAGGGCACACACCTGGCAGCGATCATCCAGCCAGGGCAGTTCGCTTTCGCAGGCGACGCACAGGGGGTAGGGCTGCTCGGCCGCTTCATTGCAGAGTAGGCATGCATGGTTATTAAATAGCCAATTGTAAACCAGTATTTTGAGTTGTGGTTGACAGTGCATCAGCCTTCCTTAACTATGCGAGCTATCCGTGATGCGCTGGCGGGGTTTCCTGTGCCGGCGCCAGTACAAGCCTAAACAAGGAATCGCCGATGAGCGCCAGCACAACTGCAACAACACGTCACGACTGGTCCCTGGCCGAGGTCAAAGCCCTGTTCCAGCAGCCGTTCAATGACTTGCTGTTCCAGGCGCAAACCGTGCACCGCGCGCATTTCGACGCCAACCGCGTGCAGGTCTCGACCCTGCTGTCGATCAAGACCGGCGCCTGCCCGGAAGATTGTAAATATTGTCCGCAGTCCGGCCACTACAACACCGGGCTGGAAAAACAGAAGCTGATGGAAGTGCAGAAGGTCCTCGAAGAGGCAGCCCGGGCCAAGGCCATCGGCTCGACCCGCTTCTGCATGGGGGCGGCGTGGAAGCATCCGTCCGCCAAAGACATGCCCTACGTGCTGCAGATGGTCAAAGGGGTCAAGGCCATGGGCCTGGAAACCTGCATGACCCTCGGCAAGCTCGACCTGGAGCAAACCCAGGCGCTGGCCGAGGCCGGGCTTGACTACTACAACCACAACCTCGACACCTCGCCGGAGTTCTACGGCAGCATCATCACCACCCGCACCTACAGCGATCGCCTGCAGACCCTGGCCTATGTGCGTGATGCCGGAATGAAGATCTGCTCGGGCGGTATCCTCGGCATGGGCGAGTCGCTGGACGACCGCGCAGGCCTGCTGATCCAGCTGGCCAACCTGCCGGAGCACCCGGAGTCGGTACCGATCAACATGCTGGTGAAAGTCGCCGGCACCCCGCTGGAGAACGCCGAAGAAGTCGACCCGTTCGACTTCATCCGTATGCTCGCCGTGGCCCGGATCCTCATGCCCAAGTCCCACGTGCGGCTGTCCGCTGGCCGTGAAGCGATGAACGAGCAGATGCAAGCCCTGGCGTTCTTTGCTGGCGCCAACTCGATCTTCTACGGCGAGAAACTGCTGACCACCGCCAACCCGCAAGCCGACAAGGACATGCAGCTGTTCGCGCGCCTGGGTATCCAGCCCGAAGCCCGTGAAGAGCACGCCGACGAAGTCCATCAGGCGGCCATCGAACAGGCCCTGGTGGAACAGAAGAGCAGCGAGCTGTTCTACAACGCCGCCTCGGCCTGAGGCGGCCATGGCTTTTGATCTTCGCGCGCGGCTGGAGCAACGCCGCGCAGCTGACTTGTACCGTCAGCGGCCGCTGCTGCAAAGCCCGCAGGGCCCTGAAGTGGTGGTCGACGGCCAGCCGTTGCTGGCGTTTTGCAGCAACGATTACCTGGGCCTGGCCAATCACCCGGAAGTGATCGCCGCCTGGCGCGCCGGTGCCGAGCGCTGGGGGGTCGGCGGCGGTGCCTCGCACCTGGTGATAGGCCACAGCAGCCCCCATCACGCGGTAGAAGAAGCCCTGGCCGAGCTGACCGGGCGGCCGCGGGCGCTGCTTTTTTCTACTGGCTACATGGCCAACCTCGGTGCGTTGACCGCACTGGTCGGGCAGGGCGACACGGTGCTGCAGGACCGTCTCAACCATGCCTCGTTGCTGGATGCCGGCCTGCTCAGCGGTGCGCGTTTCAACCGCTACCTGCACAACGATGCCGTGAGCCTGGCCAGCCGCCTGGACAAGGCCGTCGGCAATACCCTGGTGGTGACTGACGGCGTGTTCAGCATGGACGGCGACCTGGCCGATTTGCCAGCCCTGGCTGCGGTGGCCAATGCCCGCGACGCCTGGCTGATGGTCGACGATGCCCATGGCCTCGGCACCCTGGGACGCAACGGCGGCGGCATCGTCGAGCATTTCGGCCTGAGCCTCGAACAGGTGCCGGTCCTGATTGGCACCCTGGGCAAAGCCTGTGGCACCGCAGGTGCTTTTGTCGCTGGCAGCGAAGAGCTGATTGAATGCCTGATCCAGTTCGCCCGGCCCTACATCTATACCACCAGCCAGCCACCGGCCCTGGCCTGTGCCACCCTGCGCAGCCTGGAGTTGCTGCGCAGCGAACACTGGCGCCGTGAGCACCTGGCGGCGTTGATTCAGCAGTTTCGCAGCGGCGCCGAACAGATCGGCCTGCAACTGATGGACAGCTTCACGCCGATCCAGCCGATCCTGATCGGCGACAGCGCGCGGGCCTTGCGCCTGTCGCAGATGCTCCGCGAGCGCGGCCTGCTGGTGACCGCGATCCGCCCGCCAACGGTACCCACCGGCAGCGCGCGCCTGCGCGTGACCCTGAGTGCGGCGCACAGCCCGGCGCAGGTGCAGCTATTGTTGAATGCACTGGCTGACTGTTATCCGCTGCTGGAGCCTGCAGATGCGTAATCATTTGATCCTGTTGCCAGGCTGGGGCCTGGGCAGTTCCGCCTTGCAACCGCTGGTGGCGACCCTGCGGGCCATCGACCCTGGCTTGCGGGTCGAAATCCAGGCCTTGCCCAGCCTGGTGTCCAGCAACCCCGAGGACTGGCTCGACAAGCTCGATCGGCAGTTGCCGCGCAATGCCTGGCTGGGCGGCTGGTCGCTGGGCGGCATGCTCGCCGCCGAACTGGCTGCACGGCGCGGCGATGACTGCCATGGGTTGATCACCCTGGGCAGCAACCTCAGTTTTGTCAGCCGCCCGGACTGGCCGCACGGCATGGCGCTGGATACCTTCCAGACCTTCCTCGAAGGTTGCCGCTATCACACCCAGGTCACCCTCAAGCGCTTCGTTTCGCTGTGCAGCCAGGGCGCCGAAGAGCCGCGCAGCCTGGCCCGCCTGCTCAGCGCCGGGATGCCTGCTCCCGCTCCGGAGCAGTTGGTGGCGGGGCTCGAAGTCCTTGGCCAGCTCGATACGCGTGCAGCCCTGCAGCGTTATGGCGGTCCGCAATTGCACCTGTTTGCCGGGCGGGATGGGCTGGTACCGGCGGAGGTCGCCGGCGAGTTGCTGGAAATACTGCCCGACGTGGAAGTCGGGCTGCTGGAAGACAGTGCTCATGGTTTTGTGATGGAAACACCTCATGAGTTGGCGGCGGCAATCAAGGCCTTTGTACATGAGAGTGACGATGACTGATCTTTCCCTGCCGGGCCTGCCCGGCGCCTTGCCCGATAAACGTCAGGTCGCAGCGTCGTTCTCCCGCGCTGCCGCCAGCTACGACAGCGTCGCCGAACTGCAGCGCGCGGTGGGCAATGCACTGCTTGAGCAGTTGCCTGGTGCATTCGAGCCGCAACGCTGGCTGGACCTGGGCAGCGGTACCGGCTACTTCAGTCGCGCTCTGAACCGCCGTTTTCCCCAGGCTGCCGGTGTTGCCTTGGATATTGCCGAAGGCATGCTCCTGCACGCCCGGGAGCAGGGCGGGGCGCACCACCATGTGGCTGGCGATGCCGAGCGTTTGCCGCTGCGGGACGCCAGTGTCGAGCTGATCTTCACCAGCCTGGCGGTGCAATGGTGCGGCGATTTTCGCGCCGTGCTCAGCGAGGCCCGACGCGTTCTGCAGCCGGGCGGCGTGCTGGCCTTCGCCAGTCTCTGCGTCGGCACCCTGCATGAGCTGCGCGAAAGCTGGCAGGCGGTCGACGGCCTGGTGCATGTCAACCGCTTCCGGCGCCTTGAGGACTATCAACGCCTGTGCGGCGAAAGCGAGCTGAAGGTGCTCGGCCTGCAGGCTCGGCCCCATGTATTGCACTACCCGGACGTGCGCAGCCTGACCCACGAACTCAAGGCCCTCGGCGCCCACAACCTTAATCCGGGGCGCCCCGCCGGGCTTACCGGACGGGCACGAATGCAGGGCCTGTTGCAGGCCTACGAACGCTTCCGTCAGCCTCAGGGACTACCGGCTACCTATCAGGTGGTCTACGGTGTACTGCAAAAGCCGCCGGTAGAAGGGGAGTGAGATGAGCCGGGCCTATTTCATTGCAGGGACCGACACCGATGTCGGCAAGACCACCATTGCCGCCGGCCTTCTGCATGCCGCGCACCTGGCCGGGTTCAGCACCTTGGGTGCCAAGCCCGTGGCCTCGGGCTGTGAGGTCAGCAGCAAGGGCCTGCGCAATGCCGATGCCATGGCGCTGATCGCCGAAAGTTCGCTCAAGTTGCCCTACGAACAGGTCAATCCGTTCGCTTTCGAACCGGCCATTGCTCCGCACCTGGCTGCGCGGGAAGCCGGTGTCGCCCTGAGTGTTCAGGCCTTGTTGACGCCGATGCGCGAGGTGTTGGCCAAAGAGGCGGATTTCACTCTGATCGAAGGGGCTGGAGGCTGGCGCGTGCCGCTATCTGGTGAAGCCAACCTGTCAGACCTGGCCGTTGCCCTGAAGCTGCCGGTAATTCTAGTGGTCGGTGTGCGCCTGGGGTGTATCAACCACGCCTTGCTCACGGCCGAAGCCATCGCCCGCGATGGCCTGCAACTGGCCGGATGGGTCGCCAACATCGTCGATCCACGCACCTCGCGGCTGGAAGAAAACCTCGCCAGCCTCGCCGAGCGTTTACCGGCGCCGTGCCTGGGGCGGGTGCCCAAGCTCAAGCAGGTCAGCGCCGAAACCGTGGCTGCGTACCTGCAACTGGACCTGCTGGACTGAGACTGGTCTATCATAAGGCAAAGTGCCATTAGTGTTTTCAACGGGTCTTTTGCCAGCAAGTCTGCTTCAATAGAGGCCGTTCGCTTTTAGTGTCATGGAGTTTCGACATGGAAATCTCGGGCAGTTCAGCATACTACGCAGGGCTCGGTGCCATTAACGCTGGGCAAAACCGCGTCGATCAGGCCGCCAGCCAGATCGCCAACACCACCGTCGAGCGTGCCGCCACCAGCCAGTCCAGTGACTATCAGGCCGAGCGCCTGCGCGCGGTCGACCGCAGCCAGCAGATGGACCTGGCCACCAGCAGTGTCGAGATGGCGCTGGGCAAGCATCAGGTCGAACTCGGTGTCAAAGTGGCCAAAGCATCGGACGAAATGCTCGGCACCCTGATCGACACCTACGCCTGACCCCCTTCGGCTCGCCCTTCGCGAGCCTTCAACTAGTCTTTATGTATCAGCGCTTTGGCCTTGTTGGCCGGCGTTCGGCTGCGCGTTTGCCGGGCATTTTGCCAAGGCAATCGCGCAGTCTGGCATGGCCGAACTGCCCTCTGCTTGATGCTTGACAAGTTTTCGGCGTAAACGTATGTTTCAAACAACTGTTTGACCGAAAGCCGCCTAGAGCTGGTCGGTATATCGCGGTCTCCCTATCCAGGATTCATCAGCAGAGGTTCATCGCTATGCCTGATTACAAAGCCCCCTTGCGTGATATTCGCTTCGTTCGTGACGAGCTGCTCGGCTACGAAGCGCATTATCAGAGCCTGCCGGCTTGTCAGGACGCCACCCCGGACATGGTTGACGCCATCCTCGAGGAAGGCGCCAAGTTTTGTGAACAGGTACTGGCCCCGCTGAACCGTGTCGGCGACCTGGAAGGCTGCACCTGGAGCGAATCGGGCGTTAAAACCCCGACCGGCTTCAAGGAAGCCTACAAGCAGTTCGTCGAAGGTGGCTGGCCGAGCCTGGCCCATGACGTCGAGCACGGCGGTCAGGGCCTGCCTGAGTCGCTGGGCCTGGCGGTCAGCGAAATGGTCGGCGAGTCGAACTGGTCCTGGGGCATGTACCCTGGCCTGTCCCACGGCGCGATGAACACCATCTCCGAGCACGGCACCGCCGAGCAGCAGGAGACCTACCTGACCAAGCTGGTTTCCGGCGAGTGGACCGGCACCATGTGCCTGACCGAGCCACACTGCGGTACCGACCTGGGTATGCTACGCACCAAGGCCGAGCCTCAGGCTGATGGTTCGTACAAAGTCACCGGCACCAAGATCTTCATCTCGGCCGGTGAGCACGACATGGCCGACAACATCGTCCACATCGTTCTGGCCCGCCTGCCCGATGCACCGGCTGGCACCAAAGGCATCTCGCTGTTCATCGTGCCGAAGTTCCTGCCGACCGCCGAAGGCACCGTCGGTGAGCGCAACGCCGTGTCCTGTGGCTCCCTCGAACACAAGATGGGCATCCACGGCAACGCCACCTGCGTGATGAACTTCGACGCCGCTACCGGCTACCTGATCGGCCCGGCCAACAAAGGCCTGAACTGCATGTTCACCTTCATGAACACCGCTCGCCTGGGTACCGCGCTGCAAGGCCTGGCCCACGCTGAAGTGGCGTTCCAGGGCGGCCTGAAATATGCTCGCGACCGCCTGCAAATGCGCTCGCTGACTGGCCCGAAAGCGCCGGACAAAGCCGCTGACCCGATCATCGTCCACCCGGACGTACGTCGCATGCTGCTGACCATGAAGGCGTTCGCCGAAGGCAACCGCGCGATGGTCTACTTCACCGCCAAGCAGGTGGACATCGTCAAGTACAGCCAGGACGAAGAAGAGAAGAAGAAAGCCGACGCACTGCTGGCCTTCATGACTCCGATCGCCAAGGCATTCATGACCGAAGTCGGCTTCGAAGCGGCCAACCACGGCGTGCAGATCTATGGCGGCCACGGCTTCATCGCCGAGTGGGGCATGGAGCAGAACGTTCGCGACAGCCGTATCTCGATGCTGTACGAAGGCACCACCGGCATCCAGGCGCTGGACCTGCTCGGCCGTAAAGTCTTGATGACCCAGGGCGAAGCGCTCAAGGGCTTCACCAAGATCGTGCACAAGTTCTGCCAGGGTAACGAAGGCAACGAAGCAATCAGCGAGTTCGTCGCGCCGCTGGCCCAGCTGAACAAAGAGTGGGGCGAGCTGACCATGAAGGTCGGTATGGCCGCGATGAAAGACCGTGAAGAAGTCGGTGCCGCTTCGGTGGACTACCTGATGTACTCCGGTTATGCCTGCCTGGCCTACTTCTGGGCTGACATGGCGCGCCTGGCTGCCGAAAAACTGGCTGCCGGCACCACTGAAGAAGCCTTCTACACCGCCAAGCTGCAGACCGCGCGCTTCTACTTCCAGCGCATCCTGCCGCGTACCCGCACCCACGTAGCAACCATGCTGTCGGGCGCCAACAACCTGATGGACATGAAAGAAGAGGACTTCGGTCTCTCCTACTAAGTCAAAGGCTGTAAGAAAAAACGCCTGCCCTCACCGGCAGGCGTTTTTTTTTGCTTTTGCTTCCTGTGGGAGCGGGCTTGCCCCGCGATAGCTTTCTGTCAGCCACATCGCATCGCGGGGCAAGCCCGCTCCCACCCAGCCCACCCCACCCCATCCAGCCATCCCGATCAAGTGCATTCATCTATTCATGTGCGCTGCCGATACATTAAGGCACAATGCCATTATTGATCTGCCGGGTCGGAGATTACCCTTGTTTCGTTTATCCGCTGTACGCCTGAGCCACTTCCTGCCATCGGTCTGTTTGCTGGTGTCAGGGCTCGCGGCCGCTTACGTGAGAGACCTCAGTGTGTTTTTCACGTCGCTGTTCAATGTCCTGCCCACCTTGGTTTTGTTGCTCGGCGGCGCCTACTGCGCCGTGTACCGCCGCCAACGTGAACTGTTTCTGATGCTCACGGTGTACATCGCCTACTTCCTGCTCGACACCCAGACCGACTTCTACCGCGACAACGGCCGCGTGCGAGAAGATGCAGCGGTGGTGTTCCACCTGGTCTGCCTGCTGTTGCCGCTGATGTTCGCCCTGTATGGCGCCTGGCAAGAGCGCACCCATCTGTTCCAGGACATGGTCGCGCGTTTCGCCGTATTGTTGGCTGTGGGCAGCGTCGCCCTGGGCCTGGAGCAGAGTTTTCCCCAAGCGCTGTTGAGCTGGCTGGCGGAGATTCGCTGGCCTTCGTTGCATGGCCAGTGGATGAGCCTGATCCAGCTGGCCTATCCGGTGTTCCTCTGCGCCTTCATCCTGCTGGTGGTGCAGTACCTGCGTGAACCGCGTCCCTTGCACGCGGCGCAGGTGATCGGCCTGATCGGTATCTTCTGGATGCTGCCCAAGACCTTCATCCTGCCGTTCACCCTGAACATCATGTGCAGCCAGGTGATGCTGATGATTGCCGCGGCGGTGTCCCACGAGGCCTATCAAATGGCTTTTCGTGATGAGCTGACCGGATTGCCCGGCCGCCGCGCGCTCAACGAGCGCATGCAGCGCCTGGGGCGCAACTATGTGCTGGCGATGACTGACGTCGACCACTTCAAGAAATTCAACGACACCCATGGCCACGATGTGGGTGACCAGGTACTGCGCCTGGTGGCGAGCAAACTGTCCAAGGTCACCGGCGGCGGTCGGGCCTATCGCTATGGGGGTGAGGAATTCGCCGTGGTATTTGCCGGCAAAACTATCGAAGAGTGTATGCCGCACCTTGAGGCAGTGCGCGAGGTGATCGCCAACTACAACATCCAGTTGCGCAACCAGGACAACCGCCCCCAGGACGACCAGCAGGGTCGACAACGGCGTGGGGCGTCGGCGGCTTCCAGTGTGTCGGTGACTATCAGTATTGGTGCCAGTGAGCGCCTGGCCGATCATCGTTCACCCGATGAAGTGCTCAAATCCGCCGACCAGGCCCTCTACAGCGCCAAGGGCGCCGGGCGCAACTGTGTCATGGCCCATGGGGTTCAGGCAAAACGTGGTGCGGTGCGCATGGCGTGACCGAAATAGACTGCATAGTCGCCAGATGACCCTATGTGTCACAAAAGTTGTTCGGTTACACTGGTTTCATAACAGTGATGCGGCCCTGTAGGCCGTCCCCGACTCTAGTGTGAGAGGTAGCCATGGCTGACTATAAAGCGCCCCTGCGCGATATGCGCTTCGTCCTCAATGAAGTCTTCGAAGTCGCCAAGCTCTGGGCGCAGTTGCCCGGCCTTGCCGAAGCGGTGGACGAAGACACCGCCCTGGCGGTGCTGGAAGAAGCCGGCAAGGTCACCAGCAAGAGCATCGCGCCGCTGAGCCGCAGCGGCGATGAAGAAGGTTGCCACTGGGATAACGGCGCCGTGAGCACTCCGGCCGGTTTTATCGACGCCTACAAGACCTACGCCGAAGGCGGCTGGGTTGGCGTCGGTGGCGACCCAGCCTACGGCGGCATGGGCATGCCCAAGGTGATCTCGGCCCAGGTCGAGGAAATGGTCAATTCCTCCAGCCTGTCCTTCGGCCTGTACCCGATGCTGACTGCTGGTGCTTGCTTGTCGATCAACGCCCACGCCAGCGACGAGCTCAAGGAAAAATACCTGCCGAACATGTATGCCGGTGTCTGGGCCGGCTCCATGTGCCTGACCGAGCCGCACGCCGGTACTGACCTGGGGATTATCCGCACCAAGGCCGACCCTCAGGCCGATGGCAGCTACAAGGTCAGTGGCACCAAGATTTTCATCACCGGTGGCGAACACGACCTCACCGAAAACATCATCCATCTGGTGCTGGCCAAGCTGCCGGATGCGCCTGCCGGGCCGAAGGGTATTTCCCTGTTCCTGGTGCCGAAGTTCATGGTCAATGCCGATGGCAGCCTGGGCGCACGCAACCCGGCCACCTGTGGCTCGATCGAACACAAGATGGGCATCCAGGCCTCGGCCACCTGCGTGATGAACTTCGACGAGGCGGTCGGGTACCTGGTCGGCGAGCCGAACAAGGGCCTGGCGGCGATGTTCACCATGATGAACTACGAGCGTCTGGGCGTGGGTATTCAGGGCCTGGCCTCGGCCGAGCGCTCTTACCAGAACGCCATTGAATACGCGCGCGACCGCCTGCAAAGCCGCGCGCCAACCGGCCCGCAAGCAAAGGACAAGGTCGCTGACCCGATCATCGTCCACCCTGATGTGCGACGCATGCTGTTGACCATGAAGGCCCTCAACGAAGGCGGTCGTGCATTTTCCACCTACGTGGCGATGCAGCTCGATACCGCCAAGTTCAGCGAAGACGCCGACACGCGCAAACGCGCCGAAGAACTGGTGGCGTTGCTGACTCCGGTGGCCAAGGCGTTCCTGACGGACCTGGGCCTGGAATCGGCCGTACACGGCCAGCAGGTATTCGGCGGCCACGGCTACATCCGTGAGTGGGGCCAGGAGCAACTGGTGCGCGACGTGCGCATTACCCAGATCTACGAAGGCACCAATGGCATCCAGGCTCTCGACCTGATGGGCCGCAAGGTGGTTGGTAGCGGAGGGGCGCTGTACAAGCTGTTTGCCGACGAAATCCGTCATTTCACCGCCAGTGCCGACAGCAACCTGGCCGAGTTCGTCAAACCGCTCAACGCGGCTCTGGACAATCTTGACGACCTGACTGCCTGGGTCCTGGATCGGGCCAAGAACAACCCGAACGAAATTGGCGCAGCCTCGGTGGAATACCTGCAGGTGTTCGGCTATACCGCTTATGCCTACATGTGGGCGTTGATGGCCCGTACGGCCTTGGCCAAGCAAGGTGAAGACGATTTCTATGCCAGCAAGCTGGGCACTGCGCGCTTCTATTTCGCCCGTCTTCTGCCGCGTATCCACTCGCTCAGCGCCTCGGTAAAAGCCGGTAGCGAATCGCTGTACCTGCTCGATGCGGCACAGTTTTAAGGGTGTTAGTTGTTTGTAAGCATTCTCTTACATGACGTGGTGACTTTTCGCCTCTATCGGAAGATTGGATCCACAGTTAATCTTCTCACATGGACGTAGCGCAGGAAGCGCAAAGTACAGAACACGGACACGAAGGATTCCTGCCAGGATGGCGGGGCGAAAAGGATGTCAGGGAAACAGTCTGCAAAGCCCCGCTTCGGCGGGGTTTTCTTTTGCCTGCGATTTAACCTCAGCCCAGCACATCCAGCGGCGACACCCCGATCTGCCGCGGATCGGCTTCTTCTTCCAGCAGGTTGCGCAGCAGCTCCACCGACGCTTGCTGGCGTTGTGCATCGCGGAACACCAGGCCAATTTTCAGCGGCACCCGTGGTTCGCTCAATGGCTTCCACAGCAGTTCCTGGTCATCTTCGACCACTTCCTTGGCGCGCCCCGGCAATACGGTCGCCAGCGAGGTATGCGCCAGGCTGTCGAGAATCCCGCCCATGTTGTTCATTTCTGCCTGTACCTGCGGCCGCCGGCCGAGGTTGGCCAGTTGCGACTGCCAGATCTGCCGTACCTGGAACTCTTCGCCGAGCAGCAGCATGGGTAACTCGGCAGCCTGCTTGAGCGAGACTTTCTTGAATTCACGCAAGGGGTGGGTGTTGGGGATGACCAACTGCAGTTCATCTTCGTACAGCAGCAGCCCATGCAGGCCCGGTTGGCGCGGTGGCAGGTAGCTGATGCCGATATCCAGGCTGCCGTTGAGCAGACGCCGTTCGATCTCCAGGCCCGACAGTTCGTAGATCTGTACCACCAGATGCGGCTGCGCCTTGCGCACTCGGTCGAGCAGCTGCGGTACCAGGCTTGGGCGCACGGTCTGCAGTACGCCAATGGCCAGGGTACGCAACGCCTGGCCCTTGAAGTTGCGCAGCGCCTCGCGAGCCCGCTGCAGGCCGTCGAGCAGGGGCAGGGCATGGTTGTACAGGGTGTGCGCGGCCAGGGTCGGCAGCAGGCGCTTGTTGCCACGCTCGAACAGGCTCACATCGAGGTTTTGCTCAAGCTGGCGGATCTGCTGCGAAAGCGCCGGTTGCGACAGTGACAGGCGCTCGGCAGCCCGGCCGACGTGGCCTTCTTCATACACCGCGACGAAATAACGCAGTTGGCGAAAATCCATAAGAATTACTTATCAAAAATGCTCGAAAAACCAAATGGCCGTTAGCCTGCAAGAAGCCTAGTCTATCCCGTATTCACAAGGTTTACAGGGCCAGAAGGCGCGATGAATACCGTGTATGTGGATGGCGTTTACATAGGCAAGGCAAAAAACCTCGGGCATGGCTTATTGACTGATATCGATAAGCAGGAGGTTGCAAGACGGTTGTGGTTATGGCCACAGGGGCTGGGGAGCGACGAACACGGCGACCCACGCTTTCACACCGGCCCTGAACGGGCCTTGCACCATTACCCGGCCGAGCACTACGCCTGGTGGCGGCAACGTTATCCACAACTCGATTGGCGCGCCCCGGGTTTCGGCGAGAACCTCTCGACCCACGGCCTGGATGAACATCAGGTGTGCCTGGGGGACATGTTCCGCTGGGGTGGGGCGCTGTTGCAGATCAGTCAGCCGCGCTCGCCATGCTATCGCCTGAGTCATCGCTGGGGCGTGCCGAACCTGCCGCAACAGGCGCAGGACAGTGGCCGCTGTGGCTGGTTCTACCGGGTGCTCAAGCCGGGTTTTGTCAGCGCCGATGAACCTTTCGAACTGATTCAACGTAGTTATCCGGGCCTGACCGTGGCCTGGGCGCTGCGCACTTTTTACCGTGAACCTCTGGAGCATGCAGGTTTGAAAAAGCTGGTGGATTGTCCGGCCCTCTCGTCACGCTGGCGCGATATCGCGATCAAGCGCATGCGCACCGGTCAGGTCGAAGACTGGACCGCGCGTCTGCTTGGCCTGCCGCTCGAGGGGCTGCGCGCATGAACCTGTTCAACCTGCGCCGCCCGGCTGTGGCCGTGGCCGAGCGCAAGATCGCACCTGCAGTTACTCAGCCTGCAGACGCATTGTCGCGTGAATACCTGATGCCGGCGGTAGAGCGCGCGCCCCAGGTTTTCGTCCGCGGCCAAGGCTCATGGTTGTGGGACAGCGAAGGTCACGCATATCTGGATTTCACCCAGGGCTGTGCAGTCAACAGCCTCGGCCACAGCCCCAGTGTGCTGGTCAAAGCCCTGGGCAGCCAGGCGCAGGCGTTGATCAATCCGGGGGCGGGTTTTCATAACCGTGGCCTGTTGAACCTGGTCAATTGCCTGTGCGAAAGCACCGGCAGCGATCAGGCCTACCTGCTCAACAGCGGCGCCGAAGCTTGCGAAGGGGCAATCAAGCTGGTGCGCAAATGGGGTCAGCTGCACCGCAACGGCGCCTATCACATCATCACCGCCAGCCAGAGCTGCCATGGCCGCAGCCTGGGCGCGCTGTCCGCCTCCGACCCATCGCCGTGCAACCGTTGCGAGCCGGGTTTGCCGGGCTTCAGCAAGGTGCCGTTCAACGACCTTGAAGCGCTGCACGCGGCTGTCGATTCGCGCACCGTGGCAATCATGCTCGAACCGATCCAGGGCGAAGCCGGGGTGATTCCGGCGACCCAGGCGTATCTCCAGGGTGTCGAGCGACTGTGCCGCGAGCTGGGCATCCTGCTGATCCTCGATGAAGTGCAGACTGGCGTCGGTCGCTGCGGCGCGATGCTCGCCGAACAGTTGTATGGCGTGCGCGCTGACATCCTTACCCTTGGCAAGGGCCTGGGGGGCGGCGTACCACTGGCGGCCCTGCTGGCCCGTGGCAGTGCCTGCTGCGCCGAGGCTGGCGAGCTGGAGGGCAGCCACCATGGCAATGCGCTGATGAGTGCGGCGGGCCTGGCGGTGCTGCAGACCGTGCTGGAGCCGGGGTTCTTCGAACATGTGCAGGATTCAGGGCGGCACATGCGCGACGGTCTGAGCCGTCTGGCGGGTCGCTATGGTCAGGCCGAGGTGCGCGGCCAGGGGCTGCTCTGGGCGTTGCAGCTGAGCGAAGACATCGCCACCGAGCTGGTCCAGGCCGCCTTGCACGAAGGCTTGCTGCTCAACGCTCCGCAGGCCGACGTGCTGCGCTTTTCGCCAGCGCTGACGGTGAGCAAGGGCAACATCGACGAGATGCTCCTGCGCCTGGCCCGGGCCTTTGCCCGTGTGCACGCCGCGCAGCAGAACCTGCGGCGCGAGGCCACGGCCTGATCACTACACCGCACTAACGAATTTTCCGAACCGTCTCGCGTTCCTGCGCATCGCCCCGGGCCTGTTGTTTTTGGCTTGGGGCGTTTTTTTGTCTGCTGCTTACAAGTGGAACCCCGGTGACGCGCTAGAGTCAGTTCTAGTACATCTTTGAAGGGAGCTGCCCAATGGACTTTATCCGCATCATCATCGCCATTCTCCTGCCGCCGCTTGGCGTGTTTCTGCAGGTTGGCTTCGGCGGCGCCTTCTGGCTGAACATCTTGCTGACGTTGCTGGGGTATATCCCGGGCATCGTCCATGCGGTGTATATCATCGCCAAGCGGTGAGGCCAATCGCGGGTCAAGTCGGGGCGCCGCACCGCCGCTTGTGTCTTGAGGTAGGAATAGAATCAGAAGTGAGAGCGGTGAATGGCAAGCTGTACGCCGGTAGTGCTTAAAGCACGTGTGGGAGCAAAGCTGCCATTCACCTCTCCACTCTGGCCCGAGCCCGAACAGTTGATTGAGCGCCTCTCGAATCACAAGCGTGGGCCAAGCCAGAGCGCTCTCACAACTGAGTGTAAGAGGGTTCAGCCATGTTGTCTTCTGTTGGAATCGACACTGCCAAAGCCACTTTGGAAATCTGCATCAAACCTCAGAAAATCCGCTTCGAAGTGGCCAACAACTCCGCAGGCTTCGAGGCGTTGCTTGAGCGTCTGAAGGACTTCAAGATCAGTCGAGTGCTGATCGAAGCGACAGGCGGCTACGAGAAAGATGTGTTGATCGCCCTGGCCTCAGCAGGACTGGAAACCATCTGCATCAACCCAGCCCGTGCCCGAAAATTCGCCGATGCCATGGGTAAAAAAGCCAAAACCGACAAGATCGACGCCGAAGTCCTTGCGGACTTCGCTGCACACCTCAGCGCCCCTCAAGGCCAACCGGTCAGCCCTGAACGCGAAGAGCTGCGAGAGCTGGTGAAGCAGCGCGCCCAATTTGTGCAGAGCCGTGATGACGACAAGCGGCGTCGCCAGCAATGTCGCTCGGCAACAGTGATGGCCCACTTCGATGAGCATATAGAGCAGCTGAAAGTGCTGATCAAACGCCTCGACGAAGAAATTGACCAGGCGATGGTGCAACTGGACGATACCAGGGCGAGTCAGTTGTTGGCGGTGAGCGGAATCGGTCGGGTAACCGCCGCAAATCTGCTCGCCTCACTGCCTGAACTGGGGCAGTTGGACCGCCGTCAGATCGCCGCGCTGGTGGGCGTAGCGCCTTACAACAACGATAGCGGTAGCCATCGAGGGCACCGCCAGATATGGGGAGGCCGGGCGCATGTAAGGCGAGTTCTGTACATGTCGAGCTGGATCATCATCCGCCACAACACGGAATTTAAAGCACGCTACGAAGCACTTCGGGCACGTGGCAAGTGCGCCAAGGTGGCACTCGTAGCTTGCATGCGGGTGCTGATCGTCAGGCTGAATGCAATGCTGCGGGACAATACCCCTTGGCGAGAGCAAACAGCCTGATCAAGACAGTTGCTCCCACAGT
>NZ_UIDD01000003.1 GCF_900497695.1 Pseudomonas wadenswilerensis
CCATCGCTCAACGGATAAAAGGTACTCCGGGGATAACAGGCTGATACCGCCCAAGAGTTCATATCGACGGCGGTGTTTGGCACCTCGATGTCGGCTCATCACATCCTGGGGCTGAAGCCGGTCCCAAGGGTATGGCTGTTCGCCATTTAAAGTGGTACGCGAGCTGGGTTTAGAACGTCGTGAGACAGTTCGGTCCCTATCTGCCGTGGACGTTTGAGATTTGAGAGGGGCTGCTCCTAGTACGAGAGGACCGGAGTGGACGAACCTCTGGTGTTCCGGTTGTCACGCCAGTGGCATTGCCGGGTAGCTATGTTCGGAAGAGATAACCGCTGAAAGCATCTAAGCGGGAAACTTGCCTCAAGATGAGATCTCACTGGAGCCTTGAGCTCCCTGAAGGGCCGTCGAAGACTACGACGTTGATAGGTTGGGTGTGTAAGCGCTGTGAGGCGTTGAGCTAACCAATACTAATTGCCCGTGAGGCTTGACCATATAACACCCAAGCAATTTGCTGCTCCTAAATAAAGAGCAGGCCAAATTGCGGTAGTGAAGACTGCAAAGCCGAGAATTTGTAACTCACAAACATCACATACCCGATTCGCTGGAGTGTCTAACAAGACCTTCTGGCAACAGAATTTCTTGACGACCATAGAGCATTGGAACCACCTGATCCCATCCCGAACTCAGTAGTGAAACGATGCATCGCCGATGGTAGTGTGGGGTTTCCCCATGTGAGAGTAGGTCATCGTCAAGATTAAATTCCGAAACCCCTATCTGCGTACGCAGGTAGGGGTTTTGTCTTTCTGGCATTTTCCTCTGTGCGCTCCTGCTGCCGCTTCCGCAACTCAGTTTTCTATGCAATCCCCACCTGCATGGCTATCATGCCCTCCTCATTGTGAGTCGAGATTGGCATGCTGAAGTTGTTGAAGCTCCTCAAGGATGGCCGGTTCCATTCCGGGCAAGACCTGGGCGCAGCCTTGGGCGTCAGTCGCGCCGCTGTCTGGAAGCAATTGCAGCTTCTTGAGGCTGAGCTGAACCTGCCCATTCATAAAGTCCGTGGCCGCGGCTATCAGTTGGCCACGCCGCTGTCGTTGCTGGAAGAGTCGGCATTAGCCGAGCTTTCCCAAGGTGAACAGTGGCCAGTGTTGATATTCGAATCCATCGACTCGACCAACGCCCAGGCCCTGCGCTCGATCAGCGAAGGCCAGGCTGCGCCGTTCCTGGTGCTGGCTGAGCGTCAGGCGGCCGGGCGTGGTCGGCGTGGCCGGCAGTGGGTCAGCCCATTCGCGGAAAACCTGTACTACAGCCTGGTGCTACGTATTGAAGGCGGCATGCGCCAGCTGGAAGGTTTGAGCCTTGTGGTTGGCCTGGCGGTAATGCGTACGCTGCAGGCCTTTGGTGTTGCCAGCGCGGGACTGAAATGGCCGAATGATGTTCTGGTAAACAATCAGAAAATCGCTGGCATCCTCCTGGAGCTGGTTGGAGATCCCGCGGACGTCTGTCACGTCGTGCTGGGGATTGGTATCAACGTCAACATGCAGGTCAACGAGCAGATCGATCAGCTGTGGACGTCTGTGCGTCGTGAGACAGGGGTGGCAGTCGATCGTAATAAGCTGGTGGCTGCGCTCAGTCAGAACCTGCAGCAGGATCTGCAGCGCCATCGGCAATCCGGTTTCGCCGCGTTCCAGGCCGAATGGGAACAATCCCATCTGTGGCAGGGGGCTGCGGTGTCCCTGATTGCCGGAGTCAACCGGATTGACGGAATTGTTCTAGGCATTGACCGGCAAGGGGCGTTGCGCCTCGAGGTTGATGGTGTTGAGAAGAGCTTTAGCGGTGGTGAGCTCAGTTTGAGGTTGCGTGATGATTCTTGAGCTCGATTGTGGCAACAGCTTTATCAAGTGGCGGGTAATCCATGCTGCGCAGGGTGCTGTGGCTGCCGGCGGCATAGTGGACTCCGATCAGGCCCTGGTAGCGGCTGTCATGGCGCTCCCTGAGGCGCCCAGGCGCTGCCGCCTGGTCAGTGTCAGAAGTGAAGAGGAGACTGCCGGTCTTTCGGCGCTGCTCGCTCAGCACTTTGGCCTGAATGTTGTCGTGGCGCAGCCGGCCAAAGAGGTCTGTGGCGTGCGTAATGGTTACGAAGACTTCCAGCGCCTTGGCCTGGATCGTTGGCTTGCGCTCCTGGGGGGGTATCACTTGGCGGGCGGCGCTTGCCTGGTCATGGATTTTGGTACGGCGGCCAAGGCCGACTTCGTATCTGCCGACGGCGAGCATCTGGGTGGTTTCATTTGCCCGGGCATGCCGTTGATGCGCAGTCAGCTGCGTACCCACACCCGGCGTATCCGCTATGACGATGCTTCGGCTGAACGGGCATTGTCGAGCCTGGCGCCTGGGCGTTCTACTGTCGAGGCGGTGGAGCGTGGTTGCGTGCATATGCTGCAGGGCTTTGTTCGCTCGCAGCTCGAATACGCTCAGGGACTGTGGGGTGATGATTTCACCGTGCTGCTAACCGGGGGCGATGCGCTCCTGGTGCAGGAGACCGCGCCACAGGCCCGGGTGGTGCCGGACCTGGTGTTCGTTGGTCTGGCCATGGCTTGTCCCCTGGATTGAGGTGCCTATGCGTTGGTTGTTTCTGTTGTTGGTGGTGCTCAATGTCTTTTATTACGTCTGGCACCAGCAGGAAGCGCCGTTGAAGGCCAAGGAAGTGGCGCCGTTGTCGCTGTATAAGGGAAATCAGCAGGATATTCGTCTGCTGAGCGAGTCGAGCAAGGGTAAAACGGCGCCCGAGCGTGGCCAGGAATGCCTCTACGTAGGCGGCCTGGCGGGCCAGGATCAGGTAAAGGCACTGCGTCAGCGCTTGCTGACCCTGGATATTGCTGCTGTT
The DNA here is from genome assembly GCF_900497695.1 of Pseudomonas wadenswilerensis. Taxonomy (GTDB): domain Bacteria; phylum Pseudomonadota; class Gammaproteobacteria; order Pseudomonadales; family Pseudomonadaceae; genus Aquipseudomonas; species Aquipseudomonas wadenswilerensis. Next base: position 2,879 of record NZ_UIDD01000003.1, read on the forward strand.
CCGGTGACCGGCCGCCTGGGTGATAGCACTGGTTTGTGGCTGCAGATCGCGCCCCAGAGCCAGCGTTTGCTGGACCAAACCGTGCTTGGGACACTTTCCCATGATTTCAAAGACTTAAAACATAAAATAATGTTGTGCGAGGGTATTGCAACTGGCGAATAGCTTGATAGAATGGCGCCCGCTTCACAGGGAACACCACTCAGGTGGTAGAGCTGGAGGCGGTGTCAAAGCAGCTAAGTTTCAGATTTGATTGAAAAAATTTGAAAAAGAGCTTGACACTGGATCGGCATTCTGCATAGAATGCCGGCCAAATCTGGAGGGATTCCCGAGCGGTCAAAGGGGACGGACTGTAAATCCGTTGCGAGAGCTTCGAAGGTTCGAATCCTTCTCCCTCCACCAGTTTTAGCGAGAGCCGCAAGCTCCGCGGGTATAGTTTAGTGGTAGAACCTCAGCCTTCCAAGCTGATGATGCGGGTTCGATTCCCGCTACCCGCTCCAAGTTTACGGTTGTTGCACAGTGTTACGCTCTTGTAGCTCAGTTGGTAGAGCACACCCTTGGTAAGGGTGAGGTCAGCGGTTCAAATCCGCTCAAGAGCTCCATATAACTAAGGCAGATATGAAAATATCTGCCTTTGTTTTAATGGTCGTATTGACTTGCTTATTTCTTCTTGCTGAGGATTGTCTCGATGGCTAAGGAAAAGTTCGATCGTAGTCTGCCGCACGTGAACGTCGGCACCATTGGTCACGTCGACCATGGCAAGACCACGCTGACCGCAGCGCTGACCCGCGTCTGCTCCGAAGTTTTCGGTTCGGCCGTTGTTGACTTCGATAAGATCGACAGCGCTCCAGAAGAGAAAGCTCGCGGTATCACCATCAACACCGCACACGTCGAGTACAACTCGAAGATTCGTCACTACGCTCACGTCGACTGCCCAGGTCACGCTGACTACGTGAAGAACATGATCACCGGTGCTGCCCAGATGGACGGCGCGATCCTGGTTTGCTCGGCCGCCGATGGTCCGATGCCACAAACCCGTGAGCACATCCTGCTGTCCCGTCAGGTTGGCGTTCCGTACATTGTGGTCTTCCTGAACAAGGCTGACCTGGTAGACGACGCTGAGCTGCTGGAACTGGTCGAGATGGAAGTTCGCGACCTGCTGTCCACCTATGACTTCCCAGGCGACGACACTCCGATCATCATCGGTTCGGCTCGTATGGCGCTGGAAGGCAAAGACGACAACGAAATGGGCACCACCGCTGTCAAGAAGCTGGTTGAGACTCTGGATGCCTACATCCCAGAGCCTGAGCGCGCTATCGACAAGCCGTTCCTGATGCCAATCGAAGACGTATTCTCGATCTCGGGTCGTGGTACCGTTGTTACCGGTCGTATCGAGCGTGGTATCGTCCGCGTTCAAGACGCCCTGGAAATCGTTGGTCTGCGTGACACCACCACCACCACCTGCACCGGTGTTGAGATGTTCCGCAAGCTGCTGGACGAAGGTCGTGCTGGCGAGAACTGCGGCGTGCTGCTGCGCGGCACCAAGCGTGACGACGTTGAGCGTGGCCAGGTTCTGGTCAAGCCAGGTTCGGTCAAGCCGCACACCAAGTTCACCGCAGAAGTTTACGTTCTGAGCAAGGAAGAAGGCGGCCGTCATACTCCGTTCTTCAAAGGCTACCGTCCACAGTTCTACTTCCGTACTACTGACGTGACTGGTAACTGCGAGCTGCCAGAAGGCGTTGAAATGGTAATGCCAGGTGACAACATTCAAATGACTGTTACCCTGATCAAGACCATCGCGATGGAAGACGGTCTGCGTTTCGCTATCCGTGAAGGCGGTCGTACCGTCGGTGCTGGTGTCGTAGCAAAGATTATCGAATAAGTAGTTGATTTCTCTCGATCAGGCCGACATAATGGTCGGCCTGATAAGCTTTTAGGTCAGTAGCTCAATTGGCAGAGCGACGGTCTCCAAAACCGTAGGTTGGGGGTTCGATTCCCTCCTGACCTGCCAGATTCACCTCGTGTGTCTGGCTTTCTTTTCACAGGATTTTCCTAGATGACTCCCAAGGCTGAAGCCCAAGACTCTCGTTTTGATCTGCTCAAGTGGCTGGCTGTTGTCGCTTTGGTAGTCGTTGGTGTTGTGGGTAACCAGTATTACTCCGCCTCGCCGATTCTGTATCGCGTACTTGCACTGCTTGCTCTTGCTGCTGTAGCTGGCTTCGTTGCCCTGCAGACTGCCAAAGGCAAGTCGTTCTTTGCGCTGGCAAAGGAAGCTCGCACCGAGATTCGTAAAGTCGTATGGCCAACCCGCCAAGAAACCACGCAGACCACGCTCATCGTAGTGGCGGTTGTCCTGGTTATGGCGTTGCTGCTGTGGGGTCTCGACTCCCTGCTGGGTTGGTTGATTTCCTTGATTGTTGGCTAAGGGTGTCCCGTGGCTAAGCGTTGGTACGTTGTGCATGCTTACTCGGGTTACGAGAAGCATGTAATGCGCTCGCTGATCGAGCGCGTAAAGCTGGCTGGCATGGAAGATGGCTTCGGCGAGATTCTGGTCCCCACTGAAGAAGTGGTTGAGATGCGCAATGGCCAGAAGCGCAAAAGCGAGCGTAAGTTCTTCCCGGGTTATGTGCTGGTCCAAATGGACATGAACGAAGGGACTTGGCACTTGGTCAAGGATACTCCTCGTGTCATGGGCTTCATCGGTGGTACTGCAGACAAGCCTGCACCCATCACCGACAAAGAAGCTGAAGCCATTCTGCGTCGCGTTGCCGATGGCAGCGATAAGCCGAAGCCGAAGACTTTGTTCGAGCCGGGCGAAGTGGTCCGCGTTATCGACGGTCCGTTCGCTGATTTCAACGGTACCGTTGAAGAAGTTAACTACGAGAAGAGCCGGATCCAAGTGGCCGTGCTTATTTTCGGTCGCTCTACCCCGGTAGAGCTCGAGTTCAGCCAGGTCGAGAAGGTCTAGCCGAACAAAGCATCCCATACCCCGCAGCCCTATGTGCTGCGGGGTTTTGTCGTCACTGGGATAAAACGCAAGTAATCCGGGGAGCCTTCAGGCGTTCGTACCCGATATTGGAGTAGCTCATGGCTAAGAAGATTCAGGCTTACATCAAGCTGCAAGTAAAGGCCGGCCAGGCCAACCCAAGCCCACCCGTTGGTCCAGCACTGGGTCAACACGGTGTGAACATCATGGAATTCTGCAAGGCCTTCAACGCCCGTACTCAGGGTCAAGAAGCCGGTCTGCCGACTCCTGTGATCATCACTGTTTACAGTGACCGCAGTTTCACCTTCGAAACCAAAAGCACCCCTGCTTCGGTTCTGCTGAAGAAAGCAGCTGGCCTGACCAGCGGTTCTGCACGTCCGAACACCGTTAAAGTCGGTACTGTGACCCGTGCTCAGCTGGAAGAGATCGCCAAGACCAAACAGGCTGATCTGACTGCTGCTGACATGGATGCAGCCGTGCGAACCATCGCCGGTTCTGCTCGCAGCATGGGCCTCAACGTGGAGGGTGTGTAATGGCTAAGCTGACCAAGCGCCAAAAGGCCATTGCTTCGAAAATCGAAGCAGGCAAAGTCTACAACTTCGAAGACGCAGCAGTGCTGCTGGCCGAACTGTCCACCGTGAAGTTCAGCGAATCCTTCGACGTTGCTGTCAACCTCGGTGTTGACCCACGTAAATCCGACCAGGTCGTTCGTAGCGCTACCGTGCTGCCACACGGCACTGGCAAGACCGTACGTGTAGCTGTCTTCACCCAGGGTCCTGCTGCTGAAGCCGCTCTGGCTGCCGGCGCTGACCGCGTTGGTATGGACGATCTGGCTGCCGAAATGAAAGGCGGCGACCTGAACTATGACGTCGTTATTGCTTCCCCGGACGCAATGCGTGTTGTAGGTCAGCTGGGTCAGGTTCTGGGTCCTCGCGGCCTGATGCCTAACCCGAAAGTCGGTACCGTAACTCCAGACGTAGCCACCGCGGTTAAAAACGCCAAGGCTGGTCAGGTTCGTTATCGCACCGACAAAAACGGCATCATCCACACCTCCGTTGGCAAAGTCGGCTTTGAAGCTGGCAAGCTGAAGGAAAACGTTGAAGCCCTGATCGCTGATCTGAAGCGCATCAAGCCAGCTTCCTCGAAAGGTATCTACGTCAAGCGCGTTACCCTGAGCACCACCATGGGCCCAGGTCTGGTCATCGACCAGAGCTCGCTGAACGCGTAAGACAAAACCCGGTGCGAGCGATCGCACCAGGTTGAAAAAATTGGGGTCCCTGCCTGGCGGGGGCTATCCAAGACCGTAGGCGACGCAAGTCTTAAACCACAAGCCTACGCAGATGGTGCCCCTGGTTCCTTACCGAATCAGACACCAAAACGACATCCGGCTCCGGCTGGATGAAACGGTAACAAGCAGGAGTTTTACCCGTGGCAATTAAACTCGAAGACAAGAAGGCCATCGTCGCTGAAGTCAACGAGGCTGCCAAAGTCGCTCTGTCTGCTGTCGTGGCTGATGCCCGTGGCGTGACTGTAGGCGCAATGACCGGACTCCGTAAAGAGGCTCGTGAAGCTGGCGTTTACGTACGTGTTGTACGTAACACCCTGCTCAAGCGCGCTGTTGCTGACACTGAATTCAGTGTCCTCAACGACGCCTTCACTGGCCCTACCCTGATCGCATTCTCCAACGAACACCCGGGCGCTGCTGCCCGTCTGTTCGCAGAATTCGCCAAGGGTCAGAGCAAGTTCGAGATCAAGGCAGCTGCGTTCGACGGCAAGTTCCTTGCCGCAAACCAGATCGACGTGTTGGCTTCCCTGCCGACCCGCGACGAGGCCATTGCGAAGCTGATGAGCGTGATCCAAGGCGCTACCAGCAAGCTGGCTCGTACTTTGGCAGCCGTTCGCGACCAGAAAGAAGCTGCTGCAGCCTAAGGCGCAGAAAGCACTTTCGAAATCATACGTTTAATTTGATGGCTGCGTAGGCTGTCACCCCAATACAGGATTTAAGTCATGTCTCTGACTAACGAGCAAATCATCGAAGCAATCGGCCAGAAAACCGTTCTGGAAGTTGTTGAGCTGATCAAAGCAATGGAAGAAACCTTCGGTGTTACCGCTGCTGTTGCCGCTGCCGGCCCAGCTGCTGCCGCTGCCGTTGTTGAAGAACAAACCGAGTTCAACGTTGTTCTGGTTGCCGCTGGCGACAAGAAAGTAAACGTGATCAAGGCTGTTCGTGAACTGACCGGCCTGGGCCTGAAAGAAGCCAAGGAAAAGGTTGATACCGCTCCTCAGGTTGTTGCTGAAGGCGTTTCGAAAGAAGCCGCTGACAAAGCTAAAGCTGACCTGGAAGCAGCAGGCGCTACCGTCGAACTGAAGTAATTTCGACTGTGCGTCTCCAGCCCGAGCGATAAGCGAAAGGCTGATGGCTGGTGGCTCTTGCCACCGGCCTTTTTCCGTTATTGGCAGCTGACCAGGTCGGCGCCGATAACGAGCTGCAACCACCAATGATGGTGGCGCAAACCATGGGGTTTGCACGATTTTCTGGCTGCTCCCGTCGGGAGAAGCCAAACAAGCAGGTGACCAAGCTGGGGAACGCTGATGGCTTACTCATACACTGAGAAAAAACGTATCCGCAAGGACTTTAGCAAGTTGCCGGACGTCATGGATGTGCCTTACCTCCTGGCCATCCAGCTGGATTCGTATCGTGAATTCTTGCAAGCGGGAGCGACCAAAGATCAGTTCCGCGACGTGGGCCTGCATGCGGCCTTCAAATCGGTTTTCCCGATCATCAGCTACTCCGGCAATGCTGCCCTGGAGTACGTTGGCTATCGTCTGGGCGAACCGGCTTTTGATGTCAAAGAATGCGTACTGCGTGGCGTGACCTATGCGGTTCCGCTGCGGGTAAAAGTCCGCCTGATCATTTTCGACAAAGAGTCGTCGAACAAAGCGATCAAGGACATCAAAGAGCAAGAAGTCTACATGGGTGAAATTCCCCTGATGACTGAAAACGGTACCTTCGTAATCAACGGTACCGAGCGTGTTATCGTTTCCCAGCTGCACCGTTCGCCGGGCGTGTTCTTCGATCACGACCGCGGCAAGACGCACAGCTCTGGCAAACTGCTGTACTCGGCGCGGATCATTCCTTACCGCGGTTCGTGGCTGGACTTCGAGTTCGATCCGAAAGACTGTGTATTCGTCCGTATCGACCGTCGTCGTAAACTGCCTGCGTCGGTTCTGCTGCGCGCGCTGGGCTACAGCACTGAAGAAGTGCTGGATGCTTTCTACACCACCAACGTGTTCCACGTGTCGGGCGAGAAGCTCAGCCTGGAGCTGGTGCCTCAGCGCCTGCGTGGTGAAGTTGCGGTCATGGATATTCATGACGAAACCGGCAAGGTCATTGTCGAGCAAGGTCGTCGTATCACCGCTCGCCACATCAACCAGCTGGAAAAAGCTGGCGTCAAGCAGCTGGACGTTCCGCTGGAATACGTCCTGGGCCGCACTACCGCCAAGGCGATCGTGCACCCGGCTACCGGCGAGATCCTGGCTGAGTGCAACACCGAGCTGACCACCGACGCCCTGGTGAAGATCGCCAAGGCTCAGGTTGTTCGCATCGAGACCCTGTACACCAACGACATCGACTGCGGTCCGTTCATCTCGGATACCCTGAAGATCGACTCCACCAGCAACCAACTGGAAGCGCTGGTCGAGATCTATCGCATGATGCGTCCTGGCGAGCCGCCAACCAAGGATGCCGCCGAGACCCTGTTCAACAACCTGTTCTTCAGCGCCGAACGTTACGACCTGTCGGCCGTTGGCCGCATGAAGTTCAACCGTCGTATCGGTCGTACCGAGATCGAAGGTTCGGGCGTGCTGAGCAAGGAAGATATCGTCGAGGTCCTCAAGACCCTGGTCGACATCCGTAACGGCAAAGGTATCGTCGACGACATCGACCATCTGGGTAACCGTCGCGTCCGTTGTGTCGGCGAGATGGCCGAGAACCAGTTCCGCGTTGGCCTGGTGCGTGTAGAGCGCGCGGTCAAAGAGCGTCTGTCGATGGCTGAAAGCGAAGGCCTGATGCCTCAGGACCTGATCAACGCCAAGCCGGTTGCGGCGGCGGTGAAAGAGTTCTTCGGCTCCAGCCAGCTCTCGCAGTTCATGGACCAGAACAACCCGCTGTCCGAGATCACCCACAAGCGTCGTGTCTCCGCACTCGGCCCTGGTGGTCTGACCCGTGAGCGCGCAGGCTTCGAAGTCCGTGACGTACACCCGACCCACTACGGCCGTGTGTGCCCGATCGAGACCCCTGAAGGTCCGAACATCGGTCTGATCAACTCCCTGGCTGCGTACGCTCGCACCAACCAGTACGGCTTCCTGGAAAGCCCGTACCGCGTGGTGAAAGAAGGCGTGGTTACCGACGACATCGTGTTCCTGTCGGCGATCGAAGAAGCTGATCACGTCATCGCCCAGGCTTCGGCCACGATGAACGAGAAGAAGCACCTGATCGACGAGCTGGTAGCTGTTCGTCACCTGAACGAATTCACCGTCAAGGCGCCGGAAGACGTCACCCTGATGGACGTTTCGCCGAAGCAGGTAGTTTCGGTTGCAGCGTCGCTGATTCCGTTCCTCGAGCACGACGACGCCAACCGTGCGTTGATGGGTTCGAACATGCAGCGTCAGGCTGTACCAACCCTGCGCGCCGACAAGCCGCTGGTCGGTACCGGCATGGAGCGCAACGTTGCCCGTGACTCCGGCGTTTGCGTCGTGGCCCGTCGTGGTGGCGTGATCGACTCCGTCGATGCCAGCCGTATCGTTGTTCGCGTTGCCGATGACGAAGTTGAAACCGGTGAAGCCGGTGTCGACATCTACAACCTGACCAAGTACACCCGTTCGAACCAGAACACCTGCATCAACCAGCGTCCGCTGGTGAACAAGGGTGACGCGGTTCAGCGTGGCGACATCATGGCCGACGGCCCGTCCACCGATATGGGTGAACTGGCACTGGGTCAGAACATGCGCATCGCGTTCATGGCGTGGAACGGCTTCAACTTCGAAGACTCCATCTGCCTGTCCGAGCGTGTGGTTCAGGAAGACCGCTTCACCACGATCCACATCCAGGAACTGACCTGTGTGGCCCGTGACACCAAGCTTGGCCCAGAGGAAATCACCGCGGACATCCCGAACGTCGGTGAAGCTGCGCTGAACAAGCTGGACGAAGCTGGTATCGTCTATGTTGGTGCTGAAGTTGGCGCTGGCGACATCCTGGTCGGCAAGGTCACGCCAAAAGGCGAAACCCAGCTGACTCCGGAAGAAAAACTGCTGCGCGCGATCTTCGGTGAGAAGGCCAGCGACGTTAAAGACACCTCCCTGCGCGTGCCTACCGGCACCAAAGGTACTGTCATCGACGTACAGGTCTTCACCCGTGATGGCGTCGAGCGCGACAGCCGTGCGCTGTCCATCGAGAAGATGCAGCTGGACGAGATCCGCAAGGACCTCAACGAAGAGTTCCGCATCGTCGAAGGCGCAACCTTCGAGCGTCTGCGTTCGGCCCTGAACGGCCAGGTTGTCGACGGTGGTGCAGGCCTGAAGAAAGGCACTGTGATCACCAACGAAGTCCTGGACGGTCTGGAGCACGGCCAGTGGTTCAAACTGCGCATGGCCGAAGACGCGCTGAACGAGCAGCTCGAGAAGGCCCAGGCCTACATCGTTGATCGTCGCCGTCTGCTGGACGACAAGTTCGAAGACAAGAAGCGCAAGCTGCAGCAGGGCGATGACCTGGCACCGGGCGTACTGAAGATCGTCAAGGTCTACCTGGCAATCCGTCGTCGCATCCAGCCGGGCGACAAGATGGCCGGTCGTCACGGTAACAAAGGTGTGGTCTCGGTGATCATGCCGGTCGAAGACATGCCGCACGACGCCAACGGTACTCCGGTCGACGTGGTACTCAACCCGCTGGGTGTACCATCGCGTATGAACGTTGGTCAGATCCTCGAAACCCACCTGGGCCTGGCGGCCAAAGGTCTGGGCGAGAAGATCAACCGCATGCTCGAAGAGCAGCGCAAGGTCATCGAGCTGCGCAAGTTCCTCACCGAGATCTACAACGAGATCGGTGGTCGTCAGGAAGAGCTGGAGACTTTCTCCGACCAGGAGATCCTGGACCTGGCGAAGAACCTCAAAGGCGGTGTGCCAATGGCCACTCCAGTCTTCGACGGTGCCAAGGAAAGCGAGATCAAGGCCATGCTGAAACTGGCAGACATGCCAGAAAGCGGTCAGATGCAGCTGTTCGACGGTCGTACTGGTAACAAGTTCGAGCGTCATGTGACCGTTGGTTACATGTACATGCTCAAGCTGAACCACTTGGTGGACGACAAGATGCACGCGCGTTCCACTGGTTCTTACAGCCTGGTTACCCAGCAGCCGCTGGGTGGTAAGGCGCAGTTCGGTGGTCAGCGTTTCGGGGAGATGGAAGTGTGGGCGCTGGAAGCATACGGCGCGGCATACACCCTGCAAGAAATGCTCACAGTGAAGTCGGACGATGTGAACGGTCGGACCAAGATGTACAAAAACATCGTGGACGGCGATCACCGTATGGAGCCGGGCATGCCCGAGTCCTTCAACGTGTTGATCAAAGAGATTCGTTCGCTCGGTATCGATATCGATCTGGAAACCGAATAACACGTGACGCGAATCGGGAGCGTGGCTGAAAAGCCCGCTCCCTGCTCCGCCAGGAGGAAAGGCCTTGAAAGACCTACTGAATTTGCTGAAAAACCAGGGTCAAGTCGAAGAGTTCGACGCCATCCGTATCGGATTGGCCTCGCCTGAGATGATCCGTTCGTGGTCGTTCGGTGAAGTTAAAAAACCGGAAACCATCAACTACCGTACGTTCAAGCCTGAGCGTGACGGCCTGTTCTGCGCCAAGATCTTTGGCCCAGTCAAGGACTACGAGTGCCTGTGCGGTAAGTACAAGCGCCTGAAACACCGCGGCGTGATCTGCGAGAAGTGCGGCGTTGAAGTCGCCCTGGCCAAGGTTCGTCGTGAGCGCATGGCGCACATCGAACTGGCTTCGCCGGTTGCCCACATCTGGTTCCTGAAATCGCTGCCGTCGCGTATCGGCCTGCTGATGGACATGACCCTGCGTGATATCGAGCGCGTTCTCTACTTCGAGAGCTATGTCGTTATCGACCCGGGCATGACCACCCTGGAAAAAGGCCAGCTGCTCAACGACGAGCAGTACTTCGAAGCGCTGGAAGAGTTCGGTGACGACTTCGACGCCCGCATGGGTGCCGAGGCTGTCCGCGAGCTGCTGCACGCTATCGACCTGGAGCACGAGATCGGTCGCCTGCGCGAAGAGATTCCGCAGACCAACTCGGAAACCAAGATCAAGAAGCTGTCCAAGCGTCTGAAACTGATGGAGGCCTTCCAGGGCTCGGGCAACCTGCCTGAGTGGATGGTCCTGACCGTTCTGCCGGTTCTGCCGCCAGACCTGCGTCCATTGGTTCCGCTGGATGGCGGTCGCTTCGCGACTTCCGACCTGAACGACCTGTATCGTCGGGTGATCAACCGTAACAACCGTCTGAAGCGCCTGCTCGACCTGTCCGCGCCGGACATCATCGTGCGCAACGAAAAGCGCATGCTGCAGGAAGCGGTCGACGCCTTGCTGGATAACGGCCGTCGCGGTCGTGCCATCACCGGCTCGAACAAGCGTCCTCTGAAGTCCCTGGCCGACATGATCAAGGGTAAGCAAGGTCGTTTCCGTCAGAACTTGCTCGGTAAGCGTGTTGACTACTCCGGCCGTTCGGTAATTACCGTAGGTCCGACCCTGCGTCTGCACCAGTGCGGTCTGCCGAAGAAGATGGCTCTCGAGCTGTTCAAGCCGTTCATTTTCGGCAAGCTGGAAATGCGTGGTCTGGCGACCACCATCAAGGCCGCCAAGAAAATGGTCGAGCGTGAGCTGCCAGAGGTTTGGGACGTTCTCGCCGAAGTGATTCGCGAACACCCCGTACTGCTCAACCGTGCACCGACCCTTCACCGTCTGGGCATCCAGGCGTTTGAACCGGTACTGATCGAAGGTAAGGCTATCCAGCTGCACCCGTTGGTCTGTGCTGCGTACAACGCCGACTTCGACGGTGACCAGATGGCCGTTCACGTGCCGCTGACGCTGGAAGCCCAGCTCGAAGCGCGCGCGCTGATGATGTCGACCAACAACATCCTGTCGCCAGCCAACGGTGAGCCAATCATCGTTCCGTCGCAGGACGTTGTACTGGGTCTGTACTACATGACCCGTGAAGCCATCAACGCCAAGGGCGAAGGTCGCGTATTCGCTGACCTGCAGGAAGTCGACCGGGTATTCCGTGCCGGCGAAGCTGCCCTGCACGCCAAGATCAAGGTTCGTATCAACGAAACCGTAAACGATCGTGATGGCGGCAGCGTCAAGAACACCCGTATCGTCGACACCACTGTCGGCCGTGCACTGCTGTTCCAGGTTGTTCCACCAGGTCTGTCGTACGACGTGGTCAACCAGCCAATGAAGAAAAAGGCGATCTCCAAGCTGATCAACCAGTGCTACCGCGTGGTTGGTCTGAAAGAGACCGTGATCTTCGCTGACCAGCTGATGTATACCGGTTTTGCCTACTCGACCATCTCCGGCGTTTCCATCGGTGTTAACGACTTCGTTATCCCGGATGAAAAAGCCCGCATCATCGGTGCTGCCACCGACGAAGTGAAAGAGATCGAGAGCCAGTACGCCTCCGGCCTGGTAACCCAGGGCGAGAAGTACAACAAAGTCATCGACTTGTGGTCCAAGGCGAACGACGAAGTTTCCAAGGCGATGATGGCCAACCTCTCGAAAGAGAAGGTCATCGACCGCAATGGCGACGAAGTCGAGCAAGAGTCCTTCAACTCGATGTACATGATGGCTGACTCCGGTGCCCGGGGTTCGGCAGCTCAGATTCGTCAGCTGGCCGGTATGCGTGGTCTGATGGCCAAGCCGGACGGCTCGATCATCGAGACGCCGATCACCGCGAACTTCCGTGAAGGTCTGAGCGTACTCCAGTACTTCATCTCGACTCACGGTGCTCGTAAGGGTCTTGCGGATACCGCGTTGAAAACCGCGAACTCCGGTTACCTGACTCGTCGTCTGGTAGACGTTGCCCAGGATCTGGTCGTGACCGAGATCGACTGCGGCACCGAGCAAGGCCTGCTGATGACGCCGCACATTGAAGGCGGCGACGTTGTAGAGCCGCTGGGTGAGCGTGTACTGGGTCGTGTTATCGCCCGTGACGTGTTCAAGCCAGGCACCGACGACGTTATCGTTCCGGCCGGTACCCTGGTCGACGAGAAGTGGGTCGAGTTCATCGAGCTGAACAGCATCGACGAAGTGATCGTGCGTTCGCCGATCAGCTGCGAAACCCGCTACGGCATCTGCGCCAAGTGCTACGGTCGTGACCTGGCGCGTGGTCACCAGGTGAACATCGGTGAAGCGGTCGGCGTTATCGCTGCCCAGTCGATCGGTGAGCCGGGTACCCAGCTGACCATGCGTACATTCCACATCGGTGGTGCTGCAAGCCGGACCTCGGCTGCCGACAGCGTCCAGGTGAAGAACGGCGGTATGGTTCGCCTGCATAACCTGAAGCACGTTGAGCGTGCCGACCGTAACCTGGTCGCCGTATCGCGTTCCGGTGAGTTGGCGATTGCCGACGAATTCGGTCGTGAGCGCGAGCGTTACAAGCTGCCTTACGGTGCGGTCATTTCGGTGAAGGAAGGCGACAAGGTCGACGCTGGCGCAATCGTCGCCAAGTGGGACCCGCACACCCACCCGATCGTTACCGAGATGAAAGGTACCGTGACCTTCGTGGGCATGGAAGAAGGCATCACCATCAAGCGTCAGACTGACGAATTGACTGGTTTGACCAACATTGAAGTTCTGGACGTCAAAGACCGTCCGGCTGCAGGCAAGGAAATCCGTCCTGCAATCAAGATGGTCGACGCCAATGGCAAGGATCTGCTGCTGCCAGGTACCGACGTACCGGCTCAGTACTTCCTGCCGGCCAACGCCCTGGTCGGTGTGGCTGACGGTGCCCAGATCGGCGTCGGTGACGTTATCGCGCGTATCCCGCAAGAAACGTCGAAGACCCGTGACATCACCGGTGGTCTGCCGCGGGTTGCCGACTTGTTCGAAGCCCGTCGTCCGAAAGAAGCCTCGATTCTGGCTGAAGTCAGCGGCACCATCGCCTTCGGTAAAGAGACCAAGGGCAAGCGCCGTCTGGTCATCACCCCGAACGACGGTAGCGATCCGTACGAAGAGCTGATTCCAAAGTGGCGTCACCTGAACGTCTTCGAAGGCGAGCAAGTGAACCGCGGCGAAGTTATCTCCGACGGTCCGAGCGATCCGCACGACATCCTGCGTCTGCTGGGTGTCAGCGCGCTGGCCAAGTACATCGTCAACGAGATTCAGGACGTTTACCGTCTGCAAGGCGTTAAGATCAACGACAAGCACATCGAAACCATCCTGCGTCAGATGCTGCGCAAGGTCGAGATTGCCGAGTCGGGTGACTCCAGCTTCATCAAGGGCGACCAGATGGAACTGACCCATGTACTGGTAGAGAACGAGCGCCTTGGCGCGGAAGACAAGTTTGTCTCCAAGTTCACTCGCGTACTGCTGGGTATCACCAAGGCCTCGCTGTCCACCGAATCGTTCATCTCGGCGGCTTCCTTCCAGGAAACCACTCGAGTACTGACCGAAGCGGCGGTAACCGGCAAGCGCGATTACCTGCGCGGCCTGAAAGAAAACGTGGTCGTGGGTCGTCTGATCCCGGCCGGTACCGGTCTGGCCTACCACAGCGAGCGCAAGCGTCGCCGTGATGCCGACAAACCGCTGCGCGTAAGTGCCAGTGAGGTGGAAGCCGCACTGACCGAAGCGCTGAATTCCAGCGGTAACTGAAAGTAGGATAGGGCCCCGGCAAACCTGTTTTGGTCATCGGCGACATAATTTGTTGCCGATGACCGGAAGGGGAGGGCCGGGGCCTTGTCTTGACTGGGGGCAAGATCCTCTTTAGACTCTTGTACCCCTAAATTTGGTGGGACTCCGTCCTGCCAATTTTTGCTTTTCTTGCAAGACAATAGCGTCGCAAGACAACAGTGGAGCTAGTAGATGGCAACTATCAACCAGCTGGTACGTCAGCCGCGTAAGCGTATCGTCGAGAAATCCGACGTTCCTGCGCTGCAGAACTGCCCGCAACGTCGTGGCGTGTGCACCCGTGTGTACACCACCACGCCGAAAAAACCTAACTCGGCACTGCGTAAAGTTTGCCGTGTGCGTCTGACCAACGGTTTCGAGGTTTCCTCGTACATCGGCGGTGAAGGCCACAACCTGCAAGAGCACAGCGTCGTCCTGATTCGTGGCGGCCGTGTAAAAGACTTGCCAGGTGTTCGTTACCACACCGTTCGCGGCTCCCTGGATACCTCCGGCGTCAAAGGTCGTAACCAAGGTCGTTCGAAGTACGGTACCAAGCGTCCGAAGTAATCGGCCGTTTGCAGCAGTTTGCAGTTATTCATTTTATTGAGTCGATAAGAGTAAGGTCGGGCACGCACCCTTAGGGGGCACTGTCCCGGGCTAACCTGAAGACCGTTTGAGGGCTTATCAATGCCAAGACGTCGTGTAGCAGCCAAGCGTGAGATTCTGGACGATCCAAAATACGGAAGCCAGATCCTCGCCAAGTTCATGAACCACGTGATGGAAAGCGGCAAGAAAGCCGTTGCCGAGCGTATCGTTTACGGTGCGCTGGACAAGGTCAAAGAACGCAAGAACAGCGATCCCCTGGAAATCTTCGAGAAAGCTCTCGACGCCATCGCTCCGCTGGTCGAAGTTAAGTCGCGCCGTGTTGGCGGTGCCACTTACCAGGTTCCTGTTGAAGTTCGTCCATCCCGTCGTAACGCCCTGGCAATGCGCTGGTTGGTAGACTACGCCCGCAAGCGTGGCGAGAAGTCCATGGCTCTGCGCCTGGCCGGCGAGCTGCTGGATGCTGCTGAAGGCAAGGGTGCTGCAGTCAAGAAGCGTGAAGACGTACACCGTATGGCCGAAGCCAACAAAGCGTTCTCGCACTACCGCTTCTAATTCAGGCATCACTATTTTTGCGAGGGCTCTATGGCTCGTACTACACCAATCAACCGCTACCGTAACATTGGTATTTGCGCGCACGTTGACGCGGGCAAAACTACCACTACCGAGCGGATCCTGTTCTACACAGGCCTGAGCCACAAGATGGGCGAGGTGCATGACGGCGCCGCGACCACCGACTGGATGGTGCAGGAGCAGGAGCGGGGTATTACCATTACCTCCGCTGCTGTCACCACCTTCTGGAAGGGCTCCAAAGGTCAGTATGACAACTATCGCGTAAACGTCATCGATACCCCCGGCCACGTTGACTTCACCATTGAAGTAGAACGTTCGCTGCGCGTACTCGACGGCGCGGTCGTTGTTTTCTGCGGCACCTCCGGTGTTGAGCCTCAGTCCGAAACCGTATGGCGTCAAGCCAACAAATACGGCGTTCCACGTGTTGTTTACGTGAACAAGATGGACCGTGCTGGCGCCAACTTCCTGCGCGTCGTAGGTCAGATCAAGAACCGTCTGGGTCACACCCCGGTTCCTGTTCAGCTGGCCATCGGTTCGGAAGATAACTTCCAGGGTCAGGTCGACCTGATCAAGATGAAGGCTATCTACTGGAACGACGACGACAAAGGCACTACCTACCGTGAGGAAGAGATTCCTGCGGACATGCTCGAGCTGGCCGAAGAATGGCGCGCGAACATGGTAGAAGCTGCTGCCGAAGCCAACGAAGAGCTGATGAACAAGTACCTTGAAGAAGGTGAGCTGTCGGTCGAAGAGATCAAAGCCGGTCTGCGTGCGCGCACCCTGGCCAGCGAGATCGTTCCGGCCGTCTGCGGTTCGTCGTTCAAGAACAAGGGTGTTCCCCTGGTTCTCGACGCCGTTATCGACTTCCTGCCTGCTCCGACCGAGATTCCTGCGATCAAGGGTATTCACCCTGACCTGATCGAGAAGCCGAAGGACGAGCTGGTCGAGGCCGACTACGACGAGCGTCACGCCGACGACAACGAGCCGTTCTCGGCTCTGGCGTTCAAGATTGCTACCGACCCGTTCGTGGGTACCCTGACTTTCGTGCGCGTTTACTCGGGCATGCTGCAGTCTGGCGACTCCGTGATCAACTCGGTCAAAGGCAAGAAAGAGCGCGTTGGTCGTATGGTGCAGATGCACGCCAACCAGCGTGAAGAGATCAAAGAAGTACTGGCAGGCGACATCGCTGCTCTGATCGGCATGAAGGACGTCACCACTGGTGACACCCTGTGCAACGCCGACAAGCCGATCATCCTCGAGCGTATGGACTTCCCGGAGCCTGTGATCTCGGTTGCTGTTGAGCCGAAGACCAAGCAAGACCAGGAAAAGATGGGTATCGCACTGGGCAAGCTGGCTCAGGAAGACCCGTCGTTCCGCGTCAAGACCGACGAAGAAACCGGCCAGACCATCATCTCCGGTATGGGCGAGCTTCACCTGGACATCCTCGTTGACCGCATGAAGCGCGAGTTCAACGTCGAAGCCAACATCGGTAAGCCGCAGGTTTCGTACCGCGAGCAGATCACCAAGGACAACGTCGAGATCGAAGGTAAGTTCGTTCGTCAGTCCGGTGGTCGCGGTCAGTTCGGTCACTGCTGGATTCGCTTCTCGCAGCCAACAGTGGACGCACAAGGCAACATCACCGAAGGCCTGGAATTCACCAACGAGGTTGTAGGTGGTGTGGTTCCTAAGGAATACATCCCGGCGATCCAGAAGGGTATCGAAGAGCAGATGAAGAACGGCATTGTTGCCGGCTATCCGCTGATCGGCCTGAAGGCAACCGTGTTTGATGGTTCCTACCACGACGTCGACTCCAACGAGATGGCGTTCAAGGTGGCGGCCTCCATGGCGACCAAGCAACTGGCTGCCAAAGGCGGCGGTAAAGTGCTTGAGCCGATCATGAAGGTAGAAGTTGTGACCCCTGAGGACTACATGGGTGACGTGATGGGTGACCTGAACCGTCGTCGTGGTCTGATCCAGGGTATGGAAGATTCGGTGTCCGGCAAGGTTGTCCGTGCTGAAGTTCCGCTCGGAGAAATGTTCGGTTATGCGACCGACGTTCGTTCCATGTCTCAGGGTCGCGCGAGCTACTCCATGGAATTCTCCAAATACGCCGAAGCTCCGTCGAATATCGTCGAAGCACTCGTTAAAAAACAAGGCTAATCCAGCCCTTTAGGCAAGAGGTTCACTGTCGTGGCTAAAGAAAAATTTGATCGTTCCCTTCCGCACGTCAACGTTGGCACCATCGGTCACGTTGACCACGGTAAAACCACTCTGACCGCAGCTCTGACTCGCGTCTGCTCCGAAGTTTTCGGTTCGGCCGTTGTTGACTTCGACAAGATCGACAGCGCTCCAGAAGAGAAAGCTCGCGGTATCACCATCAACACCGCACACGTCGAGTACAACTCGAAGATTCGTCACTACGCTCACGTCGACTGCCCAGGTCACGCTGACTACGTGAAGAACATGATCACCGGTGCTGCCCAGATGGACGGCGCGATCCTGGTTTGCTCGGCCGCCGATGGTCCGATGCCACAAACCCGTGAGCACATCCTGCTGTCCCGTCAGGTTGGCGTTCCGTACATCGTGGTCTTCCTGAACAAGGCTGACCTGGTAGACGACGCTGAGCTGCTGGAACTGGTCGAGATGGAAGTTCGCGACCTGCTGTCCACCTATGACTTCCCAGGCGACGACACTCCGATCATCATCGGTTCGGCTCGTATGGCGCTGGAAGGCAAAGACGACAACGAAATGGGCACCACCGCTGTCAAGAAGCTGGTTGAGACTCTGGATGCCTACATCCCAGAGCCTGAGCGCGCTATCGACAAGCCGTTCCTGATGCCAATCGAAGACGTATTCTCGATCTCGGGTCGTGGTACCGTTGTTACCGGTCGTATCGAGCGTGGTATCGTCCGCGTTCAAGACGCCCTGGAAATCGTTGGTCTGCGTGACACCACCACCACCACCTGCACCGGTGTTGAGATGTTCCGCAAGCTGCTGGACGAAGGTCGTGCTGGCGAGAACTGCGGCGTGCTGCTGCGCGGCACCAAGCGTGACGACGTTGAGCGTGGCCAGGTTCTGGTCAAGCCAGGTTCGGTCAAGCCGCACACCAAGTTCACCGCAGAAGTTTACGTTCTGAGCAAGGAAGAAGGCGGCCGTCATACTCCGTTCTTCAAAGGCTACCGTCCACAGTTCTACTTCCGTACTACTGACGTGACTGGTAACTGCGAGCTGCCAGAAGGCGTTGAAATGGTAATGCCAGGTGACAACATTCAAATGACTGTTACCCTGATCAAGACCATCGCGATGGAAGACGGTCTGCGTTTCGCTATCCGTGAAGGCGGTCGTACCGTCGGCGCCGGCGTCGTAGCCAAAATCATCGAGTAATCGTTGATCGCTTAAAAAGGCCCCCGCTCAGCGGGGGCTTTTTTATTGGGTTGACACTCAGTGGGGCCCTCTATAGAATCACGCCTCCTTTTAACGGGCGTAGTGCGCCCGGTGGGAATAGCAGCCTGGAGTCTGAAATCCAATGCAAAATCAGCAAATCCGTATCAGGTTGAAGGCTTTTGACCATCGCCTGATCGACCAATCCACCCAGGAAATCGTGGAAACCGCGAAACGTACTGGTGCTCAAGTGCGTGGTCCAATTCCACTGCCTACCCGTAAAGAGCGGTTCACCGTTCTGGTCTCCCCGCACGTCAACAAAGACGCGCGTGACCAGTACGAGATCCGTACTCATAAGCGCGTTCTGGACATCGTCCAGCCAACGGATAAAACCGTTGATGCTCTTATGAAGCTTGATCTTGCGGCCGGTGTGGAAGTGCAGATCAGCCTCGGCTAAGACACGGTCTTAGTCGTGTAACGCTCTGAAATGGGCGGCCATAGCGGGTGAAAGCCCCGTACACTCATGAGGTTTACAACATGACTATTGGTGTAGTCGGTCGTAAATGCGGTATGACCCGTATTTTCACCGAAGAAGGTGTCTCCATTCCGGTCACGGTCATTGAGATCGAGCCGAATCGCGTCACCCAGTTCAAAACTGAAGAAACCGATGGCTATCGTGCAGTGCAAGTCACTGTCGGTGAGCGTCGCGCTTCGCGTGTGACTGCTGCTCAAGCTGGTCACTTCGCCAAGGCGAACGTTGCCGCGGGTCGCGGTGTCTGGGAATTCCGCCTTGAAGAAGGTGAGTTCCAGGCCGGTGATTCGATCAACGCTGAAATCTTCGCTGCAGGTCAGCTGGTAGACGTTACCGGCCAGTCCAAGGGTAAAGGCTTTGCCGGTACCATCAAGCGTTGGAATTTCCGCGGTCAAGATAACACCCACGGTAACTCCGTCTCCCACCGCGTCCCGGGCTCTATCGGCCAGTGCCAGACTCCTGGTCGTGTATTCAAGGGCAAGAAAATGTCCGGTCACATGGGCGCCGAGCGCGTGACCGTTCAGTCCCTCGAAGTAGTGCGCGTCGACGCTGAACGCAATCTGTTGCTGGTCAAGGGTGCCGTTCCAGGCGCAACTGGCAGCGATCTGGTTGTGCGTCCGGCTGCCAAGGCTCGCGGTTAAGGGGAAGCTGACATGCAACTAAATGTAAATGACGCTCAAGCGATCGAAGTTTCCGAACTGACTTTCGGCGGCGAATTCAACGAGACGCTGGTACACCAAGCAGTCGTGGCCTATATGGCCGGCGGCCGTCAAGGCACCAAGCAGCAGAAAACCCGTTCCGACGTTGCTGGTGGCGGTAAGCGCCCATGGCGTCAGAAAGGCACTGGCCGTGCTCGTGCCGGTACTATCCGTAGCCCAATCTGGCGTGGCGGTGGTACCACTTTCGCAGCTCGTCCTCAGGATCACTCGCAGAAGCTCAACAAGAAGATGTACCGCGCAGCAATGCGTTCCATCCTCGCTGAGCTGGTGCGTACCGACCGTCTGGTCGTGGTTCAGGACTTCGCTGTTGAAGCACCGAAAACCAAAGATCTGCTGAACAAGCTGAACGGCATGGGTCTGAGCGACGTACTGATCGTTTCGGACGCTGTTGATCAGAACCTGTACCTGGCTGCTCGTAACCTGCCGCACGTCGACGTACGTGACGTACAGGGTTCCGATCCGGTCAGTCTGATCGCATACGACAAAGTGTTGATCACTGTGTCGGCCGTGAAGAAATTCGAGGAGCTGCTGGGATGAACCAGGAACGCGTATTTAAAGTCCTCCTTGGCCCGCATGTTTCCGAGAAGGCTACCGTTCTGGCTGAGAAAAAAGGCCAGTTCGTATTCAAGGTTGCTACTGACGCAACCAAGCTGGAAATCAAGAAAGCTGTCGAAGGCCTGTTCGGCGTAAAAGTCGAAAACGTGTCGACTGTAAACGTTCTGGGTAAAACCAAGCGTACCGCACGTGGTCTGGGCAAGCGCAATGACTGGAAGAAAGCGATCGTTTCGCTTCAGCCAGGCCAAGATCTCGATTTCAGCAGCAGTGCTGAGTAAGGAAGGGGTGCATCATGGCAATCGTTAAATGCAAACCGACTTCCCCTGGCCGCCGTTTCGTGGTCAAGGTGGTCAACAAGGAGCTGCATAAAGGCGCTCCTCACGCACCGCTGCTCGAGAAGAAATCGAAGTCTGGTGGTCGTAACAACAATGGCCGTATCACTACTCGTCACGTAGGTGGTGGTCATAAGCAGCATTACCGTATGGTCGATTTCCGTCGCAACGACAAAGATGGCATCGTCGCCACTGTCGAGCGTATCGAATACGATCCAAACCGTACTGCTCACATCGCACTGCTGTGCTACGCAGACGGCGAGCGCCGCTACATCATCGCCCCTAAAGGCGTTGCTGCTGGCGACCAGCTGATCGCAGGCGCTCTGGCTCCAATCAAGCCAGGCAACTCCCTGCAACTGCGCAACATCCCAGTGGGTAGCACCATTCACGGCATCGAACTGAAGCCGGGCAAAGGTGCACAGATCGCTCGTTCCGCTGGTGCTTCGGCTCAGCTGATCGCTCGCGAAGGTGTCTATGTGACCCTGCGTCTGCGCTCTGGTGAAATGCGTAAAGTCCTGGCTGAATGCCGTGCGACCCTGGGTGAAGTCTCGAACTCCGAGCACAGCCTGCGTTCGCTGGGTAAAGCCGGTGCCAAACGCTGGCGTGGCGTTCGCCCAACCGTTCGTGGTGTTGCCATGAACCCGGTTGACCACCCACATGGTGGTGGTGAAGGTCGTACCTCCGGTGGTCGTCATCCGGTATCGCCATGGGGCTTCCCGACTAAGGGCGCGAAGACTCGTGGTAATAAGCGTACCGACAACATGATCGTCCGTCGTCGCAAGTAAATAGAGGGATACGACAGTGCCACGTTCTCTGAAAAAAGGTCCTTTTATCGATCTTCACCTACTGAAGAAGATCGAAGTGGCGGCGGAAAAGAACGATCGCAAACCAGTTAAGACCTGGTCGCGCCGTTCCATGATCCTGCCACAAATGGTCGGTCTGACCATCGCGGTACACAACGGTCGCCAACACGTCCCAGTTCTCGTGAACGAAGACATGGTCGGCCATAAACTGGGCGAGTTTGCCGGTACCCGCACTTATCGTGGGCACGTGGCTGACAAGAAAGCCAAGCGTTAAGGGGTAAGGAAATGGAAGTAGCCGCTAAGTTGTCGGGCGCTCGAATCTCCGCCCAGAAAGCCCGCTTGGTCGCCGACCAGATCCGCGGGAAGAAGGTGGGCGAAGCGCTCAACCTGTTGGCTTTCAGCAGCAAAAAAGCCGCTGAAATCATGAAGAAAGTCCTCGAGTCGGCCGTAGCCAACGCCGAGCATAACGAAGGCGCAGACGTTGATGACCTGAAGGTCTCCACCGTTTTCGTCAACGAAGGGCGTTCGCTGAAGCGCATCATGCCGCGTGCCAAAGGCCGCGCTGATCGCATCGTCAAGCGGTCTTGCCATATCACTGTCAAGGTTGCGGACAAGTAACGGAGTCGATCAGATGGGTCAGAAAGTACATCCCACTGGCATTCGCCTGGGAATCGTCAAGGAGCACACCTCCGTCTGGTACGCAGACGGTCGGACTTATGCGGACTATTTGCTCGCAGATCTGAATGTGCGTGAGTACCTCCAAGACAAACTAAAAAGCGCGTCCGTTAGCCGTATCGATATCCATCGTCCGGCCCAAACTGCACGCATCACCATCCACACCGCTCGTCCAGGTATCGTTATCGGGAAGAAAGGTGAAGATGTTGAGAAACTGCGTCAGGACCTGACCAAGCAAATGGGTGTGCCTGTGCACATCAACATCGAAGAGATCCGCAAGCCGGAACTCGACGGTATGCTGGTAGCTCAGAGCGTAGCTCAGCAGCTGGAGCGTCGTGTGATGTTCCGTCGCGCCATGAAGCGCGCCGTACAGAACGCCATGCGCATTGGTGCCAAAGGCATCAAGATCCAAGTGAGCGGTCGTCTCGGCGGTGCTGAAATCGCACGTACTGAATGGTATCGCGAAGGTCGTGTGCCGCTGCACACCCTGCGTGCCGATATCGACTATGCCACCTACGAAGCTCACACCACTTACGGTGTGATCGGTGTGAAGGTTTGGATTTTCAAAGGCGAAGTAATTGGTGGTCGCCAAGAAGAACTGAAACCACAAGCACCAGCGCCTCGTAAAAAAGCTGCTAAGTAAGGGGTACGCCAAATGTTGCAACCAAAGCGTACAAAATTCCGCAAGCAGATGACTGGCCACAACCGTGGTCTGGCACTGCGCGGTAGCAAAGTCAGCTTCGGCGAATTTGCTCTGAAAGCTGTTGCTCGCGGTCGTCTCACCGCCCGCCAGATTGAGTCGGCACGTCGTGCTCTGACCCGTCACGTAAAACGTGGCGGTAAAATCTGGATCCGTGTGTTCCCGGACAAGCCGATCTCCAAGAAGCCTCTCGAAGTGCGGATGGGTAAAGGTAAAGGTTCCGTGGAGTACTGGGTTGCCCAGATCCAGCCAGGCAAAGTCCTGTACGAGATCGAGGGTGTTTCTGAAGAGTTGGCGCGTGAGGCTTTCGCCCTGGCGGCTGCAAAGCTGCCTCTCGCCACCTCCTTTGTTAAGCGGACGGTGATGTGATGAAAGCGAATGAACTTCGTGAAAAATCAGCACAGCAGCTGAACGAGCAACTGCTCGGCTTGCTGCGCGACCAGTTCAATCTGCGTATGCAGAAAGCAACTGGCCAGTTGGGGCAGTCGCACCTGCTCTCGCAAGTTAAGCGTGACATCGCTCGCGTGAAAACTGTGCTCAACCAGCAGGCAGGTAAGTGATCATGGCTGAAGCTGAAAAAACCGTCCGTACGCTGACTGGCCGTGTCGTCAGCGACAAGATGGACAAAACCATCACCGTACTGATCGAGCGTCGCGTAAAGCACCCGATCTACGGTAAATACGTTAAGCGTTCGACTAAGCTGCACGCGCACGACGAAACCAACCAGTGCCATATCGGCGACAAGGTCTCCATCCGCGAGACCCGTCCGCTGGCCAAGACCAAGTCCTGGGCACTGGTTGAAGTTCTCGAACGCGCTGTTGAAGTCTAAGGGCTAAGGGTCGGAGAAATTTTATGATTCAGACTCAATCCATGCTCGATGTGGCCGATAACAGCGGCGCTCGTCGCGTCATGTGCATCAAGGTTCTCGGCGGTTCGCACCGCCGTTACGCCGGCATCGGTGACATCATCAAGGTAACCGTCAAGGAAGCAATTCCTCGCGGTAAAGTGAAGAAAGGCCAAGTGATGACTGCTGTTGTAGTCCGCACTCGCCACGGTGTCCGTCGTGCTGACGGCTCCATCATCCGCTTTGATGGCAATGCTGCTGTTCTGCTGAACAACAAGCAAGAGCCGATCGGCACCCGTATCTTTGGGCCAGTGACCCGTGAACTTCGTACTGAGAAGTTCATGAAGATCGTCTCGCTCGCCCCAGAAGTGCTGTAAGGAGATCCGACATGCAAAAGATTCGTCGTGACGACGAGATCATCGTGATCGCCGGCAAAGACAAAGGTAAGCGCGGTAAGGTGCTCAAGGTTCTCGCTGACGACCGTCTGGTCGTTGGTGGGATCAACCTGGTGAAGCGTCATACCAAGCCTAACCCGATGTCGGGCGTACAGGGCGGTATCGTCGAGAAAGAAGCGCCACTGCACGCTTCCAACGTCGCCATTTTCAACGGCGAAACCAACAAGGCTGACCGCGTTGGTTTCAAAGTAGAAGACGGCAAAAAAATTCGTGTCTTCAAGTCGACCCAAAAAGCGGTTGATGCTTGAACACTGCTAGGTAGAAGACCATGGCACGACTGAAAGAGATTTACCGGAACGAGATTGCTCCCAAGCTTAAGGAAGAACTTAAGCTGGCGAACGTGATGGAAGTTCCGCGCGTTACCAAGATCACCCTGAACATGGGTCTGGGCGAAGCTGTCGGCGACAAAAAAGTCATCGAACACGCTGTTGCTGACCTGGAGAAGATCACCGGTCAGAAAGCCGTTGTGACTTTCGCTCGGAAATCCATCGCGGGCTTCAAAGTCCGTGAAGGCTGGCCGATCGGCGTTAAAGTTACCCTGCGCCGTGATCGTATGTACGAATTCCTGGACCGCCTGCTGGCGATCTCCCTGCCTCGGGTTCGCGACTTCCGCGGCCTGAATGCCAAGTCCTTCGATGGCCGTGGCAACTACAGCATGGGCGTGAAAGAGCAGATCATCTTCCCGGAAATCGACTACGACAAGATCGATGCTCTGCGCGGTCTGGACATTACCCTGACCACCACTGCCAAGAACGATGATGAAGGCCGCGCTCTGATGCGTGCTTTCAAATTCCCGTTCCGCAACTGATTGGAGTAGGAAAATGGCCAAGAAGAGCATGAAGAACCGTGAGCTGAAGCGTCAGCTCACCGTTGCCAAGTACGCCAAGAAGCGTGCCGAGCTGAAAGCGACCATCGTGAACCTGGAAGCAACTCCAGAAGAGCGTTTTGCCGCCGTCGTAGCTCTGCAGAAGCAACCACGTGACGCTAGCGCTGCGCGCCTGCGTAACCGTTGCCGCATCACCGGTCGTCCACATGGCGTTTACCGCAAGTTCGGCCTCGGCCGTAACAAGCTGCGTGAAGCAGCAATGCGCGGTGACGTTCCAGGTCTGGTTAAAGCCAGCTGGTAAGACGTACCGGCAGCGTCCAGGTGGCGGGGGAGCAATCTTCCGACCACCGGCGACCTTGCAACGAAACAAGCCCCTTCTGGGGCTTGTTTCGTTTCTGGGAACTGTCTAGAATGACCGGCTCTCCTGAGCCCGGGTTTTTACGTCCGGCGATTTCAGGGGACTGTAGTAGCCGAGAGGCTAATTTTTCTTGTATCAGGAGCGTCTAGCCCATGAGTATGCAGGACCCGTTAGCGGACATGCTAACTCGCATCCGTAATGCCCAGATGGCTGAAAAGTCCGTCGTAAGCATGCCTTCGTCGACTCTGAAGGTTGCGGTAGCCAAAGTTCTGAAAGACGAAGGTTACATCGCTGGCTACCAAGTCAGCAGCGAAGTAAAACCATCGCTTTCCATCGAGCTGAAATACTTCGAAGGCCGTCCGGTCATCGAGGAAGTCAAGCGCGTAAGTCGTCCAGGCCTGCGTCAGTACAAGTCCGTCGAAGAACTGCCGAAAGTACGTGGCGGTCTGGGCGTGTCTATCGTCTCCACCAACAAAGGTGTGATGACTGATCGTGCTGCGCGCGCTGCCGGTGTCGGCGGCGAAGTTCTCTGCACAGTGTTCTAAGGGGGGATAAGCATGTCTCGCGTCGCTAAGAACCCCGTTAAGCTGCCAGCCGGTGTCGAAGTCAAATTCGTCGGCCAACAGCTTTCGGTGAAGGGTGCCAAGGGCACTCTCGAACTGAACGTTCACTCGTCGGTTGAAATTGTTGAAGAAGCTGGTGAGCTGCGTTTCGCTGCTCGCAATGGCGATCAACAAACTCGCGCTATGGCCGGTACTACCCGCGCCCTGGTGAACAACATGGTCCAGGGCGTAAGCCAAGGCTTCGAGCGCAAGCTCCAGCTGGTCGGTGTTGGTTACAAAGCACAAGCCAAAGGCACCGTGCTGAACCTGGCACTCGGCTTCTCGCATCCAGTGGATTACGAACTGCCGGCCGGTATCACCGCAGAGACCCCAAGCCAGACCGATATCCTGATCAAGGGTATCGACAAGCAGCTGGTAGGTCAGGTGGCCGCTGAAATCCGCGACTTCCGTCCACCAGAGCCGTACAAAGGCAAGGGTGTGCGTTACGCGGACGAAGTCGTCCGTCGTAAAGAAGCCAAGAAGAAGTAGGGCCTAGCAAATGACCGACAAAAAAGTTACTCGACTGCGTCGCGCTCGCAAAGCACGCCTGAAAATGCACGAACTCGAAGTCGTGCGTCTCTGCGTGTTCCGCTCCTCGCAGCACATCTACGCCCAGGTCATTTCGGCCGACGGCAGCAAGGTTTTGGCCAGTGCCTCGACCTTGGACAAAGAACTGCGTGATGGTGCCACCGGCAACATCGACGCGGCCACTAAGGTTGGCAAGCTGGTAGCTGAGCGCGCGAAAGCCGCCGGTGTATCTCAAGTTGCCTTTGACCGTTCCGGCTTCAAGTACCATGGCCGCGTCAAAGCGCTGGCTGATGCTGCTCGTGAAGGCGGGCTGGAGTTCTAAGTTATGGCAAATAACGATCAAAAGCGCGACGAAGGCTACATCGAGAAGCTGGTTCAAGTTAACCGCGTTGCTAAAACCGTCAAAGGCGGCCGTATCTTCACTTTCACCGCGTTGACCGTGGTTGGTGATGGTAAAGGTCGTGTTGGCTTCGGCCGTGGCAAGTCGCGCGAAGTACCTGCTGCGATCCAGAAAGCCATGGAAGCTGCTCGTCGCAACATGATTCAGGTAGACCTGAACGGCACTACTCTGCAGTACGCCACCAAGTCCGCCCATGGCGCGTCGAAGGTGTACATGCAGCCTGCCTCGGAAGGTACCGGTATCATCGCCGGTGGCGCAATGCGTGCCGTCCTGGAAGTTGCTGGCGTTCAGAACGTCCTGGCCAAGTGCTATGGCTCGACCAACCCAGTGAACGTGGTTCATGCCAC
Organism: Pseudomonas wadenswilerensis; assembly: GCF_900497695.1. GTDB lineage: Bacteria > Pseudomonadota > Gammaproteobacteria > Pseudomonadales > Pseudomonadaceae > Aquipseudomonas > Aquipseudomonas wadenswilerensis. The sequence goes on from NZ_UIDD01000003.1 coordinate 30,040, forward strand.
TTTCAAGGGTCTGAAGGCTATGCAATCTCCTGAGTCCATTGCTGCCAAGCGCGGCAAGAGCGTTGAGGAGATCCGCTGATCATGGCTACCGTTAAAGTAACGCTGATCAAAAGCACCGCCGGCCGTCTCCCTAACCACAAACTGTGTGTTAAGGGTCTGGGTCTGCGCCGCATCGGTCACACTGTAGAAGTCCTGGATACTCCCGAGAATCGCGGGATGATCAACAAGGCTTACTACATGCTGCGCGTCGAGGGTTAATCGATGAAACTCAATGATCTGAGTCCAGCGCCGGGTTCCCGTCGCGAGAAGCATCGTCCGGGCCGTGGTATCGGTAGCGGTTTGGGTAAGACTGGTGGCCGCGGCCACAAAGGTCAAACCTCCCGTTCCGGTGGCACCATTGCTCCAGGCTTTGAAGGCGGTCAACAGCCGCTGCACCGTCGTCTGCCGAAATTCGGCTTCGTTTCCCTGAAAGCCATGGACCGCGCAGAAGTGCGTCTGTCCGAGCTGGCCAAAGTGGAAGGCGACGTTGTCACCGTGCAATCCTTGAAGGATGCCAACGTGATTAACCAAAGCGTACAGCGTGTGAAAATCATGCTGTCCGGCGAAGTTACTCGCGCGGTCACCATCAAGGGTATCGCAGCCACCAAAGGTGCGCGTGCGGCTATCGAAGCAGCTGGCGGCAAGTTCGAGGAATAAATGGCTAAGCAAGGTGCTCTCTCTTCGCTCGGCAAAGGCGGGATGTCTGAACTCTGGGCTCGTCTGCGTTTTCTGTTCCTGGCGATCATCGTCTACCGGATAGGCGCACACATCCCAGTTCCAGGTATCAACCCGGACCGGCTGGCGGAACTGTTTCGACAGAATGAGGGGACCATTCTTAGCTTGTTCAACATGTTTTCCGGCGGCGCGCTGGAACGGATGAGCATCTTTGCACTGGGGATCATGCCGTACATTTCGGCATCGATCATCATGCAGCTGATGACCGCCGTTAGCCCGCAGCTGGAGCAGTTGAAGAAGGAAGGTGAAGCTGGCCGTCGCAAGATCAGCCAGTACACCCGCTACGGCACCGTTATCCTGGCGCTGGTCCAGGCCATTGGCATGTCCATTGGTCTGGCCGGTCAGGGCGTGGCGTTTTCTGCTGACTTTGGCTTCCATTTCGTTGCGGTGTCCACTTTCGTGGCCGGCGCGATGTTCATGATGTGGCTGGGCGAGCAGATCACCGAGCGCGGTGTAGGCAACGGTATCTCGATGTTGATCTTCGCAGGTATCGTCGCCGGTCTTCCGAGAGCAATCGGGCAGTCTTTCGAGTCTGCACGCACAGGCGATATCAATATTTTCGCCCTGGTCGCTATCGGTTTGCTGGCAGTAGCGATTATCGGTTTCGTGGTGTTCATTGAGCGTGGTCAGCGTCGTATCGCCGTTCACTACGCCAAGCGTCAGCAGGGCCGCAAGGTCTTCGCTGCGCAGACCAGCCACTTGCCGTTGAAAGTGAACATGGCGGGCGTAATTCCTGCCATTTTCGCGAGCAGCATCTTGCTGTTCCCGGCTTCGCTGGGTGCCTGGTTCGGTCAGTCCGAAGGTATGGGCTGGTTGCAGGACATCTCGCAGTCGATCGCTCCTGGTCAGCCGTTGAATATTCTGCTGTTTAGTGCAGGGATTATTTTCTTCTGCTTCTTCTATACGGCGTTGATGTTCAATCCGAAAGACGTAGCGGAAAACCTGAAGAAGTCCGGTGCCTTTATTCCGGGTATCCGTCCGGGCGAGCAGTCGGCGCGCTACATTGATGGCGTTCTGACCCGCTTGACCATGTTCGGTGCTCTTTATATGACGGCCGTGTGTCTGCTTCCCCAGTTCCTGGTGGTCGCGGCAAACGTTCCGTTCTACCTTGGCGGGACCTCGTTGCTGATTGTGGTAGTGGTTGTGATGGACTTCATGTCCCAAGTACAATCGCACCTCGTTTCGCACCAGTACGAATCCCTGATGAAGAAAGCCAACCTGAAAGGCTACGGTGGCAGCGGTCTGCTGCGCTGATTGACCCTTAAGGTTCGAGGAGTTGGTGATGAAAGTTCGTGCATCGGTGAAAAAGCTGTGCCGTAACTGCAAAATTATTCGCCGCGAAGGTGTCGTTCGAGTAATTTGCAGTGCGGAACCACGTCACAAGCAGCGCCAAGGCTGATTGTGATCTGCGCTTCAAACCCAGCAGCTAGTGCGCTGCTGGGTTGATTATTTGTTTCTACAGCGATATTATCTCGCGCCCTATTTCTTGGCTTCCGGGGCGTAGGTAGCTGTCAATTGGAGTCCCACTGAATGGCCCGTATTGCAGGCGTCAACATTCCAGATAACAAGCACACTGTTATCTCGCTGACCTACATCTATGGTGTTGGTCGCACTACTGCACAGAAAATCTGTGCAGACACTGGGGTCAACCCAGCCGCAAAGATCAAGGATCTGAGCGACGAGCAGGTTGAATCGCTGCGTACTGAAGTTGCGAAGTACATCACCGAAGGTGATCTGCGCCGTGACATCAACATGAAAATCAAGCGGTTGATGGACCTGGGTTGCTACCGCGGCCTGCGTCATCGTCGGGGTCTGCCAGTACGCGGTCAGCGTACCAAGACCAACGCGCGTACCCGTAAGGGCCCGCGTAAGCCGATCCGCAAGTAATCGCACCAGCGAATCGACAGGAATTTAGAAATGGCAAAACCTGCTGCTCGTCCTCGTAAAAAAGTCAAAAAGACAGTGGTTGATGGCATCGCCCACATCCATGCGTCTTTTAACAACACCATCGTGACCATCACCGATCGTCAAGGTAACGCTCTGTCCTGGGCTACCTCCGGCGGTTCGGGTTTCCGCGGTTCCCGCAAGTCCACCCCGTTCGCTGCTCAGGTAGCTGCTGAACGTGCTGGTCAAGCTGCGCTGGAATATGGTCTGAAGAACCTCGACGTCAACGTCAAGGGTCCAGGTCCAGGTCGTGAGTCCGCTGTTCGTGCTCTGAACGGCTGTGGCTATAAGATCGCCAGCATCACCGACGTGACGCCAATCCCGCATAACGGGTGCCGTCCGCCGAAGAAGCGCCGCGTGTAATCAGGAGACAGATAAATGGCACGTTACATTGGTCCAAAATGCAAACTGTCTCGTCGTGAAGGCACCGATCTGTTCCTGAAGAGCGGCGTTCGCGCTCTGGAATCGAAGTGCAACATCGAAGCAGCCCCAGGTATCCACGGTCAGCGCCGCGGTCGTCAGTCCGACTACGGCACCCAGCTGCGTGAGAAACAAAAAGTTCGTCGTATCTACGGCGTCCTCGAGCGTCAATTCAGCGGTTACTACAAGCAAGCGGCCTCCAAGAAGGGCGCTACTGGTGAGAACCTGCTGCAACTGCTCGAGTGCCGTCTGGATAACGTCGTTTATCGTATGGGCTTTGGCGCTACTCGTGCCGAATCCCGTCAGCTGGTTTCGCACAAAGCGATCAGCGTAAACGGCAAGACTGTAAACGTTCCGTCCTACCAAGTTCGTCCGGGTGACGTGGTCGCGGTTCGCGAGAAGTCGCTGAACCAGCTGCGCATTGTTCAAGCCCTTGAACTGTGCGCCCAGCGTGGCCGCGTTGAGTGGGTAGATGTGGATGCTGCCAAGAAGTCGGGCGTTTTCAAGAACGTTCCTGCTCGCAGTGACCTGTCCGCCGACATCAACGAAAGCCTGATTGTCGAGCTCTACTCCAAGTAAGGGCTAGAAAATAGGTGCATCCATGCAGATTTCGGTAAATGAGTTCCTGACGCCCCGCCACATCGATGTGCAGGTCGTCAGTCCAACCCGCGCTAAAATCACGCTCGAGCCTCTCGAGCGTGGCTTTGGCCATACCCTGGGCAACGCGCTGCGCCGCATCCTGTTGTCCTCCATGCCTGGCTGTGCAGTAGTCGAGGCCGAGATTGACGGTGTACTCCATGAGTACTCGGCAATCGAAGGTGTACAGGAAGATGTCATTGAAATCCTGTTGAACCTGAAAGGCCTGGCTATCAAACTGCACGGTCGTGACGAAGTTACGCTGACCTTGTCGAAGAAGGGTTCGGGGGTGGTTACCGCTGCCGATATTCAGCTGGATCATGATGTCGAGATCGTTAACCCCGATCACGTAATCGCTAACCTGGCGTCCAACGGCGCCTTGAACATGAAGCTCACCGTAGCTCGTGGTCGTGGTTATGAACCGGCCGATTCGCGTCAGAGCGATGAAGACGAAAGCCGCAGCATTGGTCGCTTGCAGCTCGACTCTTCGTTCAGCCCGGTTCGCCGTATCGCATACGTGGTGGAAAACGCCCGTGTCGAGCAGCGTACCAACCTGGACAAGCTGGTAATTGATCTGGAAACCAACGGTACTCTGGATCCTGAAGAGGCTATCCGTCGCGCTGCAACCATCCTGCAACAGCAGTTGGCTGCGTTCGTCGACCTCAAAGGTGACAGTGAACCAGTGGTTGTCGAGCAGGAAGACGAGATCGATCCGATCCTGCTTCGCCCGGTTGACGATCTGGAACTGACTGTACGTTCGGCTAACTGCCTTAAGGCGGAAAACATCTACTACATCGGCGACCTGATTCAGCGTACCGAAGTAGAGCTGTTGAAGACTCCGAACCTGGGCAAGAAATCCTTGACTGAAATCAAGGACGTTCTGGCCTCCCGCGGTCTGTCCCTCGGCATGCGCCTCGACAACTGGCCGCCTGCAAGTCTTAAGAAGGACGACAAGGCGACTGCCTGATCGTCGTAATCACCGAACGTAGTGTTTGGTAAGGAATGAACCCATGCGTCATCGTAAAAGTGGACGTCACCTGAGCCGTACCAGCTCTCACCGTAAGGCCATGTTCCAAAACATGGCGGTGTCGCTGTTCGAGCACGAGCTGATCAAAACTACTCTGCCAAAAGCCAAGGAACTGCGCCGCGTTGCCGAGCCGCTGATCACCCTGGCCAAGGAAGACAGCGTTGCTAACCGTCGTCTGGCTTTCGACCGTACTCGTTCGAAAGAAATCGTCGGTAAGCTGTTCAACGATCTGGGCAAGCGCTATGCCACCCGTCAGGGCGGCTACCTGCGTATCCTCAAGTGCGGCTTCCGCGCTGGCGATAACGCACCTATGGCGTACGTCGAGCTGGTTGATCGTCCTGTCGGTGGCTCGGTTGAAGCTGCTGAGTAAGGCGAACAGTCTGTAACAAGAAGCCGGGCCTAGTGCCCGGTTTTTTGTGTCTGCATGTATTGTAATAATCTATTGATATGAATCAGTTAATGAATTTGTTGTTGTCATAGTTGTGGTCGATACTCATCCCGAGCCGATTAGCCGGCCGTTCAAGACCGATAGGGAGAGAGAGCATGAGCCAGAACAAAATACTGACCACCGCCAGCGGCGCGCCGGTGGCCGACAACCAGAATTCGCGTTCGGCAGGCCCGCGTGGCCCGTTGTTGCTGGATGACTTCCACCTGATCGAGAAACTCGCGCACTTCAACCGCGAGAACATCCCTGAGCGCCGCGTACACGCCAAAGGCTCGGGTGCCTATGGCACCTTCACCGTCACCCGCGATATCACCCAGTACAGCTGCGCCAGGCTGTTCAACAGCGTTGGCAAGCAGACCGAAACCTTCCTGCGCTTCTCCACGGTCGGTGGCGAGCGTGGTTCGGCCGATACCGAGCGTGACCCACGTGGTTTCGCCCTGAAGTTCTACACCGAAGAAGGCAACTGGGACATCGTTGGCAACAACACTCCAGTGTTCTTCATCCGTGACCCACTGAAATTCCCCGACTTTATCCACACCCAGAAGCGCCTGCCGCAAAGCAACCTGAAAAGCGCGCAGATGATGTGGGACTTCTGGTCGCATTCGCCCGAGGCGCTGCACCAGGTCACCATCCTGTTCTCAGACCGTGGGATCCCGGACGGCTACCGTCACATGCACGGCTTCGGCAGTCACACCTATAGCCTGATCAATGCTCAGGGCCAGCGTACCTGGGTCAAATGGCACTTCAAAACCAGGCAGGGCATCAAGAACCTGGCCCCCGCCGATGCCGCGCGCCTGGCTGGCACCGACCCGGACTACGCCCAACGCGACCTGTTCGAAGCGATCGAGCGTGGCGACTTCCCGAAATGGGCCGTGTGCATTCAGGTGATGAGCGAGGAAGAGGCGGCCAGCCGCGATGAAAACCCGTTCGACGTGACCAAGACCTGGTCGCAGAAGGACTACCCGTTGATCGAGATCGGCGAGCTGGAGCTCAACCGCAACCCGCTGAACTACTTTGCCGAAGTCGAACAAGCGGCGTTCGGCCCGAGCAACATGGTGCCGGGGGTTGGCCTGTCGCCGGACCGCATGCTTCAGGGCCGCGTATTCGCCTACGCAGACGCACATCGCTACCGTGTCGGGACCAACCACCAGCAACTGCCGGTCAACGCCCCACGTAGCCCGGTGAACAGCTACCAGCGTGATGGCTCGATGGCTTTTGGCAGCAACGGCGGTGCGGCACCGAACTACGAGCCGAACAGCTACGCCAATGCGCCGAAGCAGGCTCCTCAGTACGCGGAGCCTTCACTGGCCCTGAACGGTGTCGCCGATCGTTACGATCACCGCGAAGACACCGACTACTACAGTCACGCCGGGGCGCTGTTCCGCCTGATGAATCCGGAGCAGAAGGCCCTGCTGATCAGCAACATCGCCGGCGCCATGGCCGGGGTGACTGAAGACGTGGTTCAGCGCCAGCTGCAACACTTCTTCAAGGCCGATCCGGCCTATGGCGAAGGAATTGCCAAGGCTTTGGGCCTGAATCTCGCCTAAGTCGAAGTGATAAGAAGAACCGCCCTCATTTGGGCGGTTTTTCAATGAATATCACTACCGTTTGCCCGCTTTTTTGCACTTTTATGCCCGATTCTCAGTGACCTTCCGGTCATCCTGGTTCAAACTATGTCTTTCACACAGGGAGAGGCAGGGCGATGCAAGGTCACCCGGACGTAATCGATTATCTCAACACGTTGCTGACGGGCGAACTGGCGGCACGTGACCAATATTTCATTCACTCGCGGATGTACGAAGACTGGGGCTTGAGCAAGCTCTACGAGCGTATCAACCACGAAATGGAAGAAGAGGCGCAACACGCCGATGCCCTGATGCGTCGTATCCTCATGCTGGAAGGCACCCCGCGCATGCGTCCTGACGACCTGGACGTTGGCACCACCGTGCCGGACATGATCGCCGCCGACCTGCGCCTTGAGTACAAGGTGCGCGCTGCGCTGTGCAAAGGCATCGAGTTGTGCGAGCTGCACAAAGACTACATCAGCCGCGACATCCTGCGCCTGCAGCTGGCCGATACCGAAGAAGATCACACCTACTGGCTGGAAAAGCAGCAGGGCCTGATCAAGTCGATCGGCCTGGAAAACTACCTGCAATCGCAGATGTAATTTTCCCGATCAAAAAAAGCCCCGCCAGTGCGGGGCTTTTTGTTATCTGGGGATCTCTTGGTGGGAGCGGGCTTGCCCCGCGATGCGATAGACAAACCGCAATCGAGGGGCAAGTCGCACCGCCGCTCCTACATCAGGCGCGATCCCGCTCAAGCAGCGGCTTGAGGTAGTAGCCGGTGTACGACTGCTTCATCTCGGCCACGTCTTCCGGCGTACCAAAGCCGATGATCTGCCCGCCCTTGGAGCCGCCCTCGGGGCCTAGGTCGACGATCCAGTCGGCGGTCTTGATCACGTCCAGGTTGTGCTCGATCACCACCACAGTGTTGCCGTGATCGCGCAGGCGGTGCAGTACATCGAGCAACTGCTGGATATCGGCAAAGTGCAGGCCGGTGGTCGGCTCGTCGAGGATGTACAGGGTCTTGCCGGTATCGCGCTTGGACAGCTCGCGTGACAGCTTGACCCGCTGCGCCTCGCCACCTGACAGCGTGGTCGCCGACTGCCCGAGCTTGATGTAGGACAGACCTACATCCATCAGCGTCTGCAGCTTGCGCGCCAGCGCCGGCACCGCGTCGAAGAACTCGCGGGCCTCCTCGATGGTCATTTCGAGGACCTCGTGGATGTTCTTGCCCTTGTACTTGATCTCCAGGGTTTCGCGGTTGTAGCGCTTGCTCTTGCACACATCGCACGGCACGTAGATGTCCGGCAGGAAGTGCATCTCAACCTTGATCAGGCCGTCGCCCTGGCAGGCCTCGCAGCGCCCACCCTTGACGTTGAACGAGAAGCGCCCCGGGCCGTAACCGCGCGAGCGCGACTCCGGGACGCCGGAGAACAGTTCGCGGATCGGCGTGAACAGGCCGGTGTAGGTCGCCGGGTTCGAGCGCGGGGTGCGGCCGATCGGGCTCTGGTCAATGTCGACCACCTTGTCCAGGTGCTGCAGGCCATCGCAGCTGTCGTGCGGCGCCGCTTCCAGGGTGCTGGCGCCATTGAGGGCGGTGGCACTGAGCGGGAACAGGGTGTTGTTGATCAGCGTCGACTTGCCCGAACCGGACACGCCAGTCACACAAGTCAGCAGGCCGATCGGGATGTCCAGGTCGACGTTCTGCAGGTTGTTGCCGCGCGCGCCCTTGAGCTTGAGCGAAAGCTTCTTGTTACGCGGAGTACGCTTGGCTGGTACGGCAATCTTGACCCGGCCCGACAGGTACTTGCCGGTCAGCGAATCCGGATGGGCCATGACCTCGGCCGGCGTCCCTTCGGCGACGATCTGGCCGCCGTGCACGCCGGCGCCCGGCCCGATGTCCACCACGTAGTCGGCCAGGCGAATGGCGTCCTCGTCGTGCTCGACCACGATCACCGTGTTGCCGATGTCGCGCAGGTGATTGAGGGTGCCGAGCAAACGGTCGTTGTCGCGCTGGTGCAGGCCGATGGACGGTTCGTCGAGGATGTACATCACCCCGACCAGGCCGGCGCCGATCTGGCTGGCCAGGCGGATACGCTGGGCTTCGCCGCCCGAGAGAGTGTCAGCGCTGCGGTCGAGGGTCAGGTAGTCGAGGCCGACGTTGACCAGAAACTGCAGGCGTTCGCAGATTTCCTTGAGAATCTTGTCGGCAATTTCGCCACGTCGACCGGTCAGTTTCAGGCCACCGAAATAGCCGCTGGCTTCGCCGATCGGCAGGCAGGTGACCGCCGGCAGGGTTTTCTCGCCGACCCATACATGCCGCGCCTCGCGACGCAGGCGGGTACCGCGGCAATCCGGGCAGGGCTGGGTGCTGAGGAACTTGGCCAGTTCTTCACGCACGGTCGCCGATTCGGTCTCGCGGTAGCGCCGCTCCAGGTTCGGCACGATGCCTTCGAACGGGTGCGAGCGCTTGACGATATCGCCACGGTCGTTGAGGTACTTGAAGTCGACGTTCTGCTTGCCGCTGCCGTGGAGGATGACTTTCTGCTGCTCGGCCGGCAGCTCGCCGAAGGGGATTTCGAGGCTGAAGTCATAATGCGCGGCCAGCGAGCCGAGCATCTGGAAGTAGTAGACGTTGCGCCGGTCCCAGCCGCGGATCGCGCCTTCGGCCAGGGTCAACTCGCCATTGACCAGGCGCTTGGTGTCAAAGAACTGTTTGACCCCAAGGCCGTCGCAGGTCGGGCAGGCGCCGGCCGGATTGTTGAAGGAGAACAGCTTGGGTTCCAGCTCGCTGATCGCATGGCCGCAGATCGGGCAGGCGAAGCGGGCGGAGAAGATCATCTCCTCGAACGGCTCGTCATCCATCGAGGCGACCAGGGCGATGCCGTCAGCCAGCTTCAGCGCGGTTTCGAATGACTCGGCCAGGCGCTGTTGCAGGTCTTCGCGAACCTTGAAACGGTCGACCACCACTTCGATGGTGTGCTTTTTCTGCTTGTCCAGCTTCGGCAGTTCATCGAGTTCGAACAGCTTGCCGTTGACCCGCGCACGGACAAAGCCCTGGGCGCGCAGTTCTTCGAAGACCGCCAGGTGTTCACCCTTGCGCTCGCGAATCACCGGCGCCAGCAGCATCAGCTTGCTGCCTTCTGGCTGGGCCAGCACCAGGTCGACCATCTGGCTGACGGTCTGTGCTTCCAGCGGGATGTCATGGTCCGGGCAGCGCGGGGTGCCGACGCGGGCGTAAAGCAGACGCAGGTAGTCGTAGATTTCAGTGATGGTGCCGACGGTCGAACGCGGGTTGTGCGAGGTCGACTTTTGCTCGATGGAAATCGCCGGCGACAAACCTTCGATGGTGTCGACGTCGGGTTTTTCCATCATCGACAGGAACTGCCGGGCATAGGCCGACAGCGATTCGACATAGCGGCGCTGGCCTTCGGCGTACAGGGTATCGAAGGCCAGGGACGACTTGCCGGAACCGGACAGGCCGGTAATGACGATCAACTTGTCCCGGGGCAGGGTCAGGTCGATGTTCTTCAGGTTGTGGGTTCGTGCCCCACGAATCAGGATCTTGTCCACTGCGGCCTCGCTCGGCGGGCATAAACGGTTGAGTATACGGCTCCATGCCATTACGCGGCAAAGCGTCGCGTATATGCCGTTAAGCGATGGGACTGGTAGAATCGCCGCCGGTTCACACGAGGTTTATCCATGCACGATCCCCACAGCGAACGCATGAGTGGCAGCGAGACCCGCGCCGCAGGCGGCCTGGCCCTGGTGTTCGCCTTCCGTATGCTGGGCATGTTCATGGTCCTGCCGGTACTGGCGACCTATGGCATGGACCTGGCCGGTGCCACTCCGGCATTGATCGGCCTGGCCATTGGTGCGTACGGTCTGACCCAGGCCTTCCTGCAGATTCCGTTCGGGGTGATTTCCGATCGCATCGGCCGCCGCCCGGTGATTTATCTGGGGCTGGTGATCTTTGCCCTGGGCAGCGTGCTGGCGGCCCAGGCCGACTCGATCTGGGGGGTGATCGCCGGACGCATCCTGCAAGGCGCCGGGGCGATTTCTGCCGCGGTCATGGCCTTGCTCTCGGACCTGACCCGCGAACAGCACCGCACCAAGGCCATGGCCATGATCGGCATGAGCATCGGCTTGTCGTTCGCCGTGGCCATGGTCGTCGGCCCGCTGGTCACCCGTGCCTTCGGTCTGTCCGGGCTGTTCCTGGCCACGGCGGCCATGGCCGTGGTCGGTATTGCGATCATTGCCTTTGTGGTGCCGCCGTCCCACGGCGCCCTGCAGCATCGCGAATCCGGGGTCGCCAAGCAGGCGCTGATGCCGACCCTGCGCCACCCGGACCTGCTGCGCCTGGACGTCGGCATCTTTGTGCTGCATGCCATTCTGATGGCCAGTTTCATCGCGTTGCCGCTGGCCTTCGTCGAGCGTGGTGGTCTGCCGAAGGAAGAGCACTGGTGGGTGTACCTGATTGCCTTGCTGATTTCATTCTTTGCAATGATCCCGTTCATCATCTACGGCGAAAAAAAGCGCAAGATGAAACGTGTCCTGCTGGGCGCGGTCAGTGTGTTGATGCTTACCGAGCTATTCTTCTGGCTGTCAGCAGACAACTTGCACGAACTGGTGATCGGCACCGTGATATTCTTCACCGCCTTCAACCTGCTGGAGGCATCCTTGCCTTCACTGGTAAGCAAGGTGTCGCCCGCCGGCGGCAAGGGCACGGCCATGGGGGTGTATTCCACCAGCCAGTTCCTTGGCGCCGCGCTGGGAGGAATTCTCGGTGGCTGGTTGTTCCAGCACGGTGGCCTGAGCACGGTGTTCCTTGGCTGCGCAGCGTTGTGTGCCCTGTGGTGGGGCGTGGCGCTGAGCATGCGTGAACCGCCGTACGTGACCAGCCTGCGCATGCCGTTATCGGCCGAGGCGGTACGGGAAGCGGGGCTGACCGAGCGGCTGATGGCCGTCCCGGGTGTGACCGACGCAGTGGTGGTGGCCGATGAAGCCGCCATCTATATCAAACTTGATACACAAATTTTGGATCGCACGACCCTGGAACGCCTGGTAAACCCGGCTTCCTCCGCGTGCGAAGCCTAGGAGAACGTTATGGCCCGTGGGGTTAACAAAGTCATTCTGGTCGGTACCTGCGGCCAGGATCCCGAAGTCCGCTACCTGCCCAACGGTAACGCCGTGACCAACCTGAGCCTGGCGACCAGCGAGCAGTGGACCGACAAGCAGACCGGCCAGAAGGTCGAGCGCACCGAATGGCACCGCGTTTCGATGTTCGGCAAGGTTGCCGAGATCGCCGGTGAATACCTGCGCAAAGGTTCGCAAGTCTACATCGAAGGCAAGCTGCAGACCCGCGAGTGGGAAAAAGACGGCATCAAGCGTTACACCACTGAAATCGTCGTCGACATGCAGGGCACCATGCAGCTGCTCGGCGGTCGTCCACAGAACCAGGACGGCGCCCCGCAAGGCGGCAACAACTACAACCAGGCGCCACGCCAGCAGGCTCCGCGTCCGCAGCAGTCCGCGCCGCAACAGCAGCGTCCAGCACCACAGCAGGCCGCACCGCAGCCGGCTCCGGACTTCGACAGCTTCGATGACGATATTCCGTTCTGACCAGCCGTAGAGACTTTCCCGTAAAGTTTCTTCTGAAAGCCCCCGCATTGCGGGGGCTTTGTCATTTCAGGGGGGAAGTTTTCTGTTGACTCAATTCTGCTAACGCCCCTCGGTGCTTATTGAGGCCAGGTTTTTCCTGCTGCAGGCGACTTGCCTGAGACGATCAGGCCAATTGCTACACGCGGTCCTTGGCATGATCTAAGCTCCAAGCAGGATGGGGGTTTCGAGCAGGGGTTTCCATGCGAAGCACACCTGAAAACAGTCTGAAACACGCGTTGAAAACCTGTAGAGACAGCTTTGTTTCTGTTGGTTTTTTTAGTTTTTTCATTAACGCGTTAATGCTCGTCCCTACCTTCTATATGCTTCAGGTATATGGCCGAGTGATGGCTAGCGGAAGCCTGACGACCCTGGCCATGCTTACGCTGATCATGACTGGGCTGCTGATCACGCTCGCCTCTCTGGAGTGGGTTCGTTCGCGCATCATGATTCGGGTCAGTACCCGGCTGGATGTGTTGTTGAGTCGTCAGGTTTATAAGGCCAGTTTCAAGCGGGCTCTGGAAAGTGGCGGTATGGATGCTTCGGCGCAGTCGCTCAACGACTTGACGGGCTTGAGGCAGTTTCTTTCCGGCAACGGTCTGTTCGCCTTTTTCGACGCTCCCTGGTTGCCGATCTATATCGCGGTGATGTTCGCGTTTCACCCCTGGTTTGGTTGGGTCGCGACGGGCAGCGCCGTGTTGTTGCTACTGCTCGCATTTATCAATGAGAGGCTGACCGGACCGGTACTGGCCCAAGCCAACAAGGAGCATATCGGCGCGACGCTCTACACCACCAAGAACCTGCGCAACGCCGAGGTCATCGAGTCCATGGGCATGCTTGAAACCCTGATGGATCGGTGGGGGCGTCGGCAGAGGAGCGTGCTGTTGCTGCAGTCCCTGGCCAGTGATCGAGCCGCGCTTTTCAGCACGCTTTCCCGGTCGTTCCGGCTCCTGGTGCAATCACTGGTGCTGGGACTGGGGGCCTACCTGGCGGTGGATCATCAGGTGGGCGCAGGTATGGTGTTCGCGGGAGCTGTGCTGCTGGGGCGTGCACTGGCCCCAATCGATCTGATCATCGGTGGCTGGAAAGGCTTTATTGCCGCGCGCTCGCAGTACAGCCGTCTGAACGACATCCTCGACAAACAACAAGCGCAACCCGAGCGTCTGTCTTTACCTGCGCCCCAGGGGCACGTGCAGGTCGAGAATCTGATTGTTGCGGCACCTGGCTCGAAAACTCCGATCATCAAAAATATCAGTTTCAGCGTACCTGCCGGTTGCGTGGTGGGAATCATCGGTCCAAGCGCCTCGGGCAAGTCGACACTGGCCAGAGCACTGATGGGTGTATGGGCGCCCCAGCAGGGCGTGGTCCGGCTGGATGGCGCGGACATCAGTGCCTGGGACAAACAGGAGCTTGGCCCGCATATTGGTTATTTGCCTCAGGATATTGAACTGTTCGAAGGCAGCGTCGCCGAGAACATTGCCCGTTTCGCCGAGGTCGATTCGGCGAAAGTCATTCAAGCTGCCAGGACGGCTGGCGTTCACGAAATGATTTTGCTGTTGCCTGATGGCTACGACACCATCATTGGCAGCGAGGGCGTCATGCTGTCGGGAGGGCAGCGCCAGCGCATCGGGCTGGCTCGCGCCCTGTATGGCAACCCGCGGCTGATTATTCTCGACGAGCCCAACTCCAATCTTGACGACGTCGGCGATCGCGCCCTGGCTGCAGCCATCCAGCAGCTCAAGCAGACCGGCGCGACCCTCTTTGTAATTACTCACCGAACCAACATCGTCTCGCAACTTGACCGGCTCATGGTGATGAGAGCCGGGGTTATCAGTCTCTATGGGCCACGCGACCATGTGCTGGCCGAACTCAACGCGCAGCAACCGCCGGTACAAAAGCCCGCCATGCCAGCACCAGCAGGTGCCAGCGTAGCCCCGGTCGAGACCAGCAAGGGCAATGGCAATGACCTCTACGATGCCCAACCGTCAAATTGAAAGCTTCGCCGACCTGCCCATAGCAGATCGAAAAATCCGCCGCCTGGGCCTTGGCATTGTGGGGATTACTTTTGGCCTGTTCGGCACCTGGGCGGCAATTGCACCCCTCGACGGAGCCGCTTACGCGCCGGGGGTGGTCACCGTGCAGGCCTATCGCAAAACGGTCCAGCATCTTGAAGGCGGGATTGTCAAAGACGTGCTGGCCCATGACGGGGACATCGTCAAGCGTGATGACCCGTTGATCGTTCTCGATGATGCCCAGCTACGCTTCGAGTACGAGATGGCCAGAGGCCAGTTGGTTGCGGCCAGTGCCATGGAGGCAAGGCTTATCGCCGAGCGCGACACGCTCCCGGTGATTGGCTTTGGGCAGATCGCCGATCTCGCCAGCCTGCGAGGAGAGGAAGCGCGCCAGGGCGAGACTCAGGTTTTCAATGCCCGGCAGGGTTCGCGGCTGGGCCAGATAGCGGTGCTGCGCGAGCGCATTGGCCAGTTGAATCAACAGATCAAGGGATTGGAGTCGATGATTGCTGCCAAGGTTGGCCTGGAGAAATCCTACAGTGGTGAAATCAAAGAGTTGAGCGATCTGCTGCATCAGGGGTTCGTCGACAAACAACGTCTGCTCGAACAGGAGCGCAAGCTGGGGATGCTCAGGTCGGAGGTGGCGGATCACCGTTCCGCTATTAACCGGACGCGCCTGCAAATCAACGAAACGCAGTTGCAGATTCTGCAAGTCGACAAGGATTTTAATGCCGACGTTGCCAAGCAACTGGCTGAGGTCCAGACCCGGATATATGACCTGCAAGAGAAAACCTCGGCCCTGGAAGACCGGCTCAACCATATCGTCATCCGTGCGCCCGATGCGGGCATGGTGATTGGCATGACAGTGCACACCATTGGTGGGGTAGTGCGGCCAGCGACGCCGTTGCTGGACATCGTTCCATCGGTTTCCGAACTGGTCATCGAGGCCCAGGTGGCGCCAGTGGATATTGATCGCATTGCCATCGGCAAGCGCGCCGATATCCGTTTCGGTGCGTTCAAGAGTTCGACAACCCCGGTGATCGAAGGTGAGGTCAGCAGCGTGTCGGCTGACCGGCTTACCAATGAAAAGACCGGGGCAGCCTATTACCTGGCGCGGGTCCGGGTAACCGAAAAGGGCGCGCGCACCTTGGGTGAGCGCAAGTTGTTGCCGGGGATGCCGGCGGACGTGTTGATCATCACCGGGCAACGCACGCTGTTGCAGTACTTGATGCAGCCGGCCCGCGATGTCATGTCTCAATCAATGATCGAGGAATGACCGTGGGCATGTCGTCGGGTCTTCTGGGGGGAGTGTGCATGCTTGCCGTGGCGGCTGCCCTGGGGCAACCCGCTGCACAAGCGCCAGCCGGGGTCAGCGCCTCTACGTTCTCCACCGATCTCATGCAGTTGTATCGCGAAGCGCGCCTGGAGGACCCGCAGGTATTGGCCTCTTTTGCGCAAGCGCAGGCGGGCAAGGAACATCAGCGCGAGGCCATGGGAGCGCTGTTGCCGCAATTGTCACTCAATGCCGGATCGAACCGTATTCACCAGGAAAACGACCTGGTACAGCAGAGTTACGATAGCGAAAGCTATAGCCTGGTACTGCGTCAGTATCTCTATAACAAAGCCGCGTGGGAGAACTACCAAAAATTCAAAAGCCTGGCCAGGCAGTCGGAGTCGCAAGCGCTGGATGTCCAGGCCGAGGCCGCTGTGGAATTGGCGCGGCGTTACTTCACGGCGTTAGCAGCCGAGGATGAGCTGGAGTTGGTGCGGGCGGAACGCCGAACTACGCAAAAGAGCCTGGATCGAGTCAATGCGTTGTATGAAAAGCAGCTGGCGTTGGTGACGGATCAGCTCGACCTCAAGGCCCGGGTGGATTTACTTGCGGCGCAGGAAGTGGATGCCCGCAACCAGGCCAGAATCAGTCGTGAGGCGCTGGCGGAGATCGTCGGCCGGCCGGTCAAAGAGAAGCTCAACCGCATTCGCGATGACGCACAACTACGGGTTTCGGCGCAGAGTCTGGAAAACTGGGTCCGCGAGGGTATAGCGCTAAACCCGGCCCTCAAGGCCAGCGAAAGTGGGGTCGAAGCAGCGGGTGCAGCGTTGCGCAGTGGCAAGGGTGGGCACTATCCGACCGTGAGCCTGAACCTGAGTGCACAAGAAACCAACGAGGGCTACAACAACTCCCTGGCGCCGCGAACTGACAGCTATGTTGCTGGCGTCGGCGTTCAGGTGCCGCTGTACAGCGGCGGCTCGACTTCGGCGCGAGTCCGTGGGCTTTACCAGGATCAGTTGGCCGCCGAGCAGGAGCTGGAAGCGATCCGGCGCCGGGTGGTCAAGGAGATCACCAGCGCTTACCTGACTGCCAATTCGAACGGCGAGAAAATCGACGCAAATCGTCTGGCCCTGGACTCGGCAAAACTTTCCAGGGTGGCGGCAGAGAAAGCGTTGACCTATGGAATGGTCAATGCCGTCGATGTTCTGGCCAGTGTACGCAACGAATTCCGCGCCAGGCGTGACCTGCTCAAGACGCAATACGAGTTCCTCAGCAATGTGTTTACCCTCAACCGTTGGGCGGGAAAACCACCAGCCGAAAGTGTAGACAGTGTGAACAACTGGTTGAGCCCCGGCAGCCCGTCCCAAGCAGCGGGCGTTGGATCCGATTATTAGTAGAAAGCGTGCCTGGCCATTCCAGCGGATGAATCGCCAAGCGGTTTGGACGAGAAATTGACAGGTGCATTTTTAGGGCATGTAACTACACACCATTCGTCTGTTAATTGACGATTCTGCTCGCTGTCAAACGCTGCTTGCAGGTCGCCTGTGGCCCGCCTAAGACCTTGATTTCCGAGGACTAGGGCCAACTCCCAGAAACATCAACCCGGCTACTCGCCTAAGGTTCGAGTCAATGGCTGGTGGGTGGCTGTACAGGCGGCGCGTTGTGCTGACCTAGACTCAGTAGAGGGCTCTAGGGAGCACAGAATCGTGCGTAAGCTATTGATAGTTATTTGTATTTGTATTGTCTCGGTGGCGTCTTCCAGCGATGGAAAACGTCTGCAACCCTTTTCGATGCCACAGGTAAAAGTGCTCCCAGGGTCGTTGACTCAGAACGGTCAACGGATGCAGGTCATAGATCGTTTTTCATGGGAGGCAGGAACATCATGCCTAACCACAGAAAGCCGATACGTGTGATGTTGGTCGATTGTCGTCCCCTGGTTCTCAAGGGGCTTCATGACTTGATCAATGCCAGGAAGCCGCGGATGGAGGTGAGCGGTGAGGCCAGCACCTATACCAATGCGCTGGATCTTGCCGATCAGTTGCATCCCAATGTCATTCTTTTCAGTTTCTTTCCGGATGCGCTGAACCCGCTGGAGGTCGTCGCGGGGTTGGCTCGCAGCGCTGAAACGAAAGTGCTGGTGCTCAAAGGCCTGTACGAAGCCGTCCCCTTTGTCCAGGCGATAGAAGCGGGCGCACGCGGCATCGTGTTGGCGGAAGACCCGACGGAATCGATTATCCAGGCCATCATCAAGGCCCATCATCACAACAGTGGGCTGGACAGGGCCTGGGTCGGTGGGCTTTCCGGCTATGCCGCGAGCGTGCATACCCCCTTGAGATGCAATCTGGAACGGGCGAAACAGGCGCGGCTGACGTTGCGCGAGAGGGAACTGATTCGCGCCATCGTGGGGGACCCGTCCGCCAAATACGTGAGCATCGCCGGGCGCCTGGGGATCAGCGAGCACACCGTGCACAATCACCTCAGCAACATCTATCAAAAGCTTGATCTGATCAATCGCATCGATTTGCTGATGTATGCACTGAAACACGGGCTCATCAACAACGAAGAACCGCCCAAGTCTATTCGGGGGGAGCGGGATTGAGCTTCATGTCAAAACAACACGCTCTGAGCGATCTTCGGGGGGGCCAGGTCACCCCCGAGGTCCCTGGTTGATGGCGAGAACGTTGTCGTAGTTTCAAAAGCAATGCGAGGGTGGTTGTCACGCCACCCTCGCATCCTTTCACGCTTGCGCTGCCTCAGGCGCCGCCAAACACAATGTCGCTATTGAGAAGATCGACTCCGACCAAGGTGATGGTCGTTGTCTGTCCGCCAGACTCGGCAACCGTCACGATGCTGTCTGCCCCACTGTTGTTGATCGATTGGACTACGGCGCTCTGGTCGCCGTTGAGCACCAGCGTGTCGCGCAGGCTGAGGCCCGCATCGAAGCCGATGACCTGGTACTGGTTCTCGGCGACTGACAGATCGATGTTGAAGGCATCCCGCTCACCGCCCGTGCCGACCAGGGTGAAGTCGAATTCTGCCTCGGCCGAGTCGTTGGCGAACAGGTTGGCGTCGAATGCACTGGTCGCCGTGTCCCCGTCCTTGTCTGTCAGTGTCGCATTGAACGCCAGCTTGATATCGCTGGCCAGGCTCTCGCTCTCCTGGATGAACTGGATCACCGGTATTTTGATCACGCCCAGGCCCATGGTGAGCTGGACCGCGTCAATGAGCTTCGAGTCCGATCTTTCGATTACGAAGGACGTCTGTCCTCCATCCTCCGAGGTCAGATCGGCGGCAAGAACTTTCGTCGGCGAACCTGACGTCGTGCCGTCATCGTAGAAGATCGTGTAGTACAGCTCCTCCGTTGCCGGGTTGTACCCCTGGACCGAGTTGTCGATGAAAATCTTCATGCCCGTCAACAGGGTCTCGGGATTGATGACGAAGCTCTCGTCACCGGCATTGATGCCTGCCGTCCCGTTTCCATCCAGATTGTTGTTGGTAATGCCAATGCCGGACGTGCTGACGTTCATGTTCGCGCTGCCGATGAATGCAAACCCGCCAGCCTCTATCTGTGCTTCGGTGAGGTCGGACACTCCCGGGGTGATGGCAGAAAATATATCGCTTGCGCTAGTGGTCGCGTTAACACCGAAGAACACAATCTCCTCAGATGGCGAAGGAATAGTCGGCGGATCCTGCGCCGGAATCAACAAGGTGCGCACGGGGTCCGGGCCGCCGGCACCGAGCGAGCCGTCGGCACTGCTGAGCACGATCGTCGAAGCAAAACCTTGCACCAGATCCAGTGCATAGCTGCCATTGGCATAGGCGGTCAGCGTGTAGTCGACGGTGGTGTTCGCCGTTGCTGCGTTGTTGTCGAAGTCGCCGGTCAACGTCCCGGCGAACTGGTACGCACCATTGACGTCCGGCGAGGGCACCAGTTCGGTGAGCGTGCCGGTCCCGGTCGTGGTCGTGTTGTCTGGCCTGACAAGGGTGAACTGGCCATTGACCAACGAGATGTCCAGACCCGCCGTCCCCAGTCCATCAGCGCCGGCGGCCATGCTCCAGAAGCCGTATTGCGCAAGGACACTACCGGTCCCGATCAGGTTGCCAAAGGCGAGTGCCGGGCCGTCGTCCTTGATAACCAGGTTCTGCCCGATATTGAGGGTGGCCTGGACGCTGTCGCCGTCCCTGTCGGTCTTGGTTGCGGTCAGGGTGACCAGGTTGTCTGAGGCAAGGCTGGTGGAGTCATCCGGATTGGTCGTGTCGGGATGGATCACGGCGCGCAGTTGGTCGAGGGTGACGTCACCGTTGGTGGCAACGCTGACGGTGAACACCAGGTGATTGGTCGTGGCCGTGCGACCTTCCACCACGCCGCCGTTGAGCGATAGATTCACCGCCTCACCGGTAGCGGAGTCGGTCAGCCCGGAGGCCCCGACTACCACGCCCAGCGCATAGGTCAACGTGCCGGCGCCATCGGCGCCAAACGCCGAGGTGAAGTTGGCGGCGAAGTTCTGCGTGGCGTTGGTTGCCAGCACGGTTTCGTCCACCGTCAGCGTTGGCTCGGTGCCGGTGGTGCTGATGCTCGGGCCGTCATCCTTGAACACCAGGTTTTGCCCGATGTTAAGGGTCGCTTGGGCACTGTCGCCATCCCTGTCGGTTTTGGTTGCCGTCAGGGTCACCAGGTTGTCGGCGGTCAGGCTGGTGGAATCATCCGGATTGGTGGTGTCGGAGTGCACCACGGCGCGAAGCTGATCGAGGGTGACGTCACCGTTGGCGGCAACGCTGACAGTGAACACCAGTTGATTGGTCGTCGCCGTACGGCCTTCGACCACGCCGCTGTTGAGCGACAGGTTCACCGCCTCATTAGTGGCCGTGTCGGTCAGCCCGGAGGCCCCGGCTACCACGCCCAGCGCATAGGTCAACGTGCCGGCGCCATCGGCGCCAAACGCCGAGGTGAAGTTGGCGGCGAAGCTCTGCGTGGCGTTGGTCGCCAGCACGGTTTCGTCTACCGTCAGCGTTGGCTCGGTGCCGGTGGTGCTGATGCTCGGGCCGTCGTCCTTGAACACCAGGTTCTGCCCGATGTTCAGGGTGGCCTGGACGCTGTCGCCATCCCTGTCGGTTTTGGTTGCCGTCAGGGTCACCAGGTTGTCGGCGGTCAGGCTGGTGGAATCATCCGGATTGGTGGTGTCGGAATGCACCACGGCGCGAAGTTGATCGAGGGTGACGTCACCGTTGGCGGCAACGCTGACGGTGAACACCAGTTCGTTGGTCGTGGCGGTGCGGCCTTCAACTACGGTGCCGTTGAGCGCCAGGTTGACGGCCTCACCGGTGGCGGTGTCGGTCAGCCCCGAGGCCCCGGCTACCACGCCCAGTGCATAGGTCAACGTACCGGCGCCATCGGCGCCAAACGCCGAGGTGAAGTTGGCGGCGAAGTTCTGCGTGGCGTTAGTTGCCAGCACAGTTTCGTCTACTGTCAGTGTTGGCTCGGTGCCGGTGCCGGTGGTGCTGATGCTCGGGCCGTCGTCCTCGAAGATCATCTTCGAGCCAATTTCGGCGGTCGTAGTAGAGGCTTGGAGCAGCTTGAAGCCACCGATATCGAAATCGGCGTGGTTATTGCCCTTGGCGTCGGTAGCCGCGCCATTCTCGATGAGCACGCGGTTGTGGTCTGCCGTTGTGGTGTATTCAATCTTGTAGCCGGCTTTAACGCCGGTGATGGTTGCAACCCCGGAAGCAAAGCTGATGACAATGGCCGGATCATTCGCCGATCCGTCCGAGTTCTCGATCACCAGCCCGGTGCTGATGTTGATGACGCGAACATTGCTGATTGCAACTGACGTATCACCCACATAGCCGTTGATGAAATTCACGCCAGGTTCAGCAGCGGTGCTGAATGCGCTGATTTTTACCACAGCGCTCTTGCCGCTTTGCAACTGCACGACGTCGAAAGTGGCCGACCTCGTATTGAACACGGCGGTAAAGTCGATGTTGGCTTCAACATCTGCTTCGTTCTGATCCAGGTTGGGAATGGTCACATTCTGCCGGGCACCGGTGACGAACGAAAAGCGGATGCCTTCCTGTTCCGTAATCATCTGACTGTTGGTGCCGAAGGTGGTCGGGCCACCCGCCTGGCTGGTATTGATCGTGTCGCCCGTCGTTATATTGGCGCCGCTCGACTGGTCGGCGGGGTTCTTGCCGGTGGCGATAATTGTCGGGTCCGTGATCCGCAGGACCCCACCGACGTCGACAACGGTCGGGTTCGCCGTCGTGAACATCAGGAACAGGTTTTGCCCTGAAGGCGCATTGGCCAGGCTGAATACCAGGTCCTGGCTAGCACCGATGAACACCTTGTTCAGCAGGTTGAGGGCATCGTCCGGGTTACTGGCGTCCGGATGCTTGAGCGGTTGGTATTCCACGGTCCAGATCTTGCCGCCGCTGACCGGTGATCCGGTTTCCTCGATGTAGGCCGCGAACACGATCGCGCCGGCTGGGCCCCCGGCTCGGCCCAGCAGGATGTTGTTGTTGGTATCGGTATAGAGAAGGATATCGGTGCCATTGAGGGTATCGAGTCCGCTGTCCAGGCCATTGAGCGCTGCGCCAAGGCTGTCGGTGAAGCTGATATCGGAAATGCTGGCTCCGGGCGCCGCGGTGATGGTGAACGCATTGCTGCCCGTGTTGCCCGCCGCCCCCGTATAGCCACTCAAGGCCGCACCTGTTGCGGTACCTGCCCCCAGTGCTGTCAGCCGGGTAGCGAAGGACGAGGGTAGCGCCGTGAGCAGAATGTCATTGTCGTCAGCGTCTCCCGCAGGGACTGCGGTGGCCATGCTGTTCTGCAAGCCGGCTGTTTCGTCCAACGAAACGTTTACCCCCGTCGCTACCACGCTCAGGGCGCTGTCGGTAAACGACGTTGTCGCGACAACGTCGTCACGGGTAGCAAACTTGCCATCGGCACCGGCAGAGGTGGCGGTGAGCAGGAACGTCGCGCCTGCCGAATCGTCGGGATTCACGTACCACGAGGTCGTGACGCTGCCGTTGACTTGGCCGTCGAGATCGCCGGCACCGCCGTCGGTCACGTACCAGGGCTCATGTCCCTCGCCGGTGTTGGTATTGAGTACATCGTCGGGCGTGCCCCACAGGTTATCCGCGCCTGGGCCGGTGGCGTGCTCCACTTCGAGCGCCACTGTGCTACCGGCGGCGAAACCGCTGGCCGTGATGATGGCCGTGCTGCCGGGGGCGTAGTCTGCTTGATCGGTTGTGACGGTCGGCGTCTGTTGGGGCGGTGGATCGCTTACGACGGTAGCGTTTTTGTCTTTGCTCGCAACGGCATTCTGGCGGATGGGGAACAGATCGGTACTGCTGTCACCGGTCAGGTCGCTCGTGGGTGTTGTTATTTTTTTGCGGGTAGTCATGACATTCTCCAGAGCAATTCCAGGCGTAGGGGCCGGACCGTGGACCTACTATCGATACACGCTGCAACTATGGATAAGCGTCGGAACTTGTGCATCGGCCGATACTCCCAGGCGAGATGGGAGTTTCGGACTACTTGGGAGGGGAAGCGCGATGACGTAGCGCTGCGCTCAATGTCGTGCGCAACCTGTAACGGGGTAATGAGCCATTTTCAGCACGCTGGTCAGGAATCTTGACTACAGTATCAACTGGTGACTGCTACCAATGTCGCCACCGTGATCGTTCAAGAGACGCCGGCAACGTCCCGCGCGTCCACCACCTGATCAGGAGTGCACGATGGATCTCAACCGTCGGCAGTTCTTCAAGGTCGCAGCAGTTGGCCTTGGAGGCTCGAGCCTGGCGGCGTTGGGCATGGCCCCGACACCTGCCTTCGCCGAGCAGGTGCGCCACTTCAAGCTGGCGCACACCAAAGAGACCCGCAACACCTGCCCCTACTGCTCGGTCGGCTGCGGCCTGATCATGTACAGCCAGGGTGATGCGGCCAAGAACGTGGCGCAGAACATCATCCATATCGAAGGCGACGCCGACCATCCGGTGAACCGCGGTACGCTGTGCCCGAAAGGCGCCGGCCTGCTCGACTTTATCCACAGCCCCAGCCGTTTGCAGTACCCCCAGGTGCGCAAGGCGGGGAGCAACGAGTGGACGCGGATTTCCTGGGATGACGCGCTTGACCGTGTCGCCGACCTGATGAAAGCCGACCGTGACACCAACTTCATCGAGAAGAATGCCCAGGGCCAGACCGTCAACCGTTGGCTGAGCGTAGGCTTCCTGGCCGCCTCGGCGTCTTCCAATGAAGCCGGCTACATGACCCACAAGGTCATTCGCAGCCTTGGCATGCTGGGGTTCGATAACCAGGCACGTGTCTGACATGGCCCGACGGTGGCAAGTCTTGCCCCGACGTACGGCCGTGGAGCCATGACCAACCACTGGACCGATATCGCCAACGCGAATCTGATCCTGGTGATGGGTGGCAACGCTGCAGAAGCCCATCCCTGTGGCTTCAAATGGGTGACCGAGGCCAAGGCCCACAACAAGGCCCGTCTGATCGTGGTCGACCCGCGTTTTACCCGAACCGCTTCGGTGGCCGACTATTACGCGCCAATCCGCACCGGCAGTGATATTGCCTTCATGGGCGGGTTGATCAATTTTCTGCTGAGCAACGACAAGATCCAGCACGAGTACGTGCGCAACTACACCGATGTGTCGTTTATCGTCAAAGCCGGTTTCAGTTTCGAAGACGGCCTGTTCAGTGGTTACGACGCGGCCAAGCGCAGTTACACCGACAAGTCCGGCTGGGGCTACGAAATCGGCGAGGACGGCTTTGCCAAGGTCGACCCGACGCTGCAGGACCCACGCTGTGTCTACCAGTTGATGAAGCAGCACTACAGCCGCTACACCCTGGAACTGGCCAGCCAGATCTGCGGTATGCCGGCCGACAGCATGCGCAAGATCTGGGAAGAGATCGCTACTTGCTCGCAACCGGGCAAGACCATGACGATTCTTTATGCCCTGGGCTGGACTCAGCATTCGATCGGCTCGCAGATCATCCGCAGTGCCGCCATGGTCCAGTTGCTGCTGGGCAACGTCGGCATGCCGGGTGGCGGAGTCAACGCCTTGCGTGGGCACTCCAATATCCAGGGGCTGACAGACCTTGGGCTGTTGTCCAACCTGCTGCCGGGTTACCTGACCCTGCCCGCGGATGCCGAGCAAGACTACAACGCCTACATCGCCAAGCGTGCGCCCAAGGCACTGCGGCCGGGGCAGCTGTCCTACTGGCAGAACTATGGCAAGTTCCATGTCAGCCTGATGAAGGCCTGGTATGGCGCCAACGCCACAGTCGAGAACAACTGGGGCTATGACTACCTGCCGAAGCTGGATATTCCCGGTTACGACGTGTTGAAGATGTTCGACATGATGGCCAAGGACCAGGTCAACGGTTACTTCTGCCAGGGCTTCAACCCGATTGCCGCCTTGCCCGACAAGAACCGCGTTACCGCCGCCCTGAGCAAGCTCAAGTGGCTGGTGGTGATGGACCCGCTGGCCACCGAGACCTCGGAGTTCTGGCGCAATGCCGGGCCGTTCAACGATGTCGAAACGGCCAGTATCCAGACCGAAGTCATTCGCCTGCCCACCACCTGCTTTGCCGAGGAGGATGGCTCGCTGGTCAACAGCAGCCGCTGGTTGCAATGGCACTGGAAGGGCGCCGAAGGGCCGGGACAGGCGCGTACCGACGTGCGCATCATGAGCGAGCTGTTCCTGCGCCTGCGCGAGCGTTATCAGCGCGACGGCGGCGCTTGGGCCGAGTCGATCCTCAAACTCAACTGGCCCTACAAGGTGCCCGAAGAGCCGACGCCGGAAGAAATCGCCAAGGAGTTCAGTGGCTACGCCGTGGCCGATGTCACCGATGCCTCGGGGGCGCTGGTCAAGGCCGGGCAGCAACTGGCCGGCTTCGCCCAGCTCAAGGACGATGGCAGCACCGCCTCCGGTTGCTGGATTTTCTCTGGCAGCTGGACCGAGCAGGGTAACCAGATGGCCCGGCGCGACAACGCCGACCCGTACGGGATGAAGCAAAACCTGGGCTGGGCCTGGGCCTGGCCGATGAACCGACGGATTCTCTACAACCGTGCCTCGGCCGACCCTCAAGGCAAGCCGTGGGCGCCGAACAAGCGCCTGGTGTGGTGGAACGGCAAGGCGTGGGGCGGCACCGACGTGCCGGACTTCAAGGTCGATGCGGCGCCGGAGTCGGGGATGAACCCGTTCATCATGAACCCTGAAGGGGTCGCGCGCTTCTTTGCCCTGGACAAGATGGCCGAAGGGCCATTCCCCGAGCATTACGAGCCGTTCGAGACGCCGATCGGGATCAACCCGTTGCACCCGAACAACAAGCAGGCGACCAGCAACCCGGCCGGGCGGGTGTTCGATTCGGTGTGGGACAGCCTGGGGCAAGCCAAGGACTTCCCTTACGCGGCCACCAGCTACCGCCTGACCGAGCACTTCCACTTCTGGACCAAGCACTGTCCGATCAACGCCGTGACCCAGCCCGAGCAGTTTGTCGAGATCGGCGAAGCCCTGGCCAAGGAGAAGGGTATCGCCGCCGGTGACCGGGTACGGGTCTCCTGCAAGCGTGGGCATATCGAGGCAGTTGCGGTGGTGACCAAGCGGATCCGGCCGTTGCAGGTCAACAACCAGACCGTGCACCAGATCGGCATTCCGTTGCACTGGGGGTTTACCGGGGTAACCCGGCACGGCTACCTGACCAACACCCTGGTGCCGTTCCTCGGTGATGGCAACACCCAGACCCCGGAATCGAAGTCGTTCCTGGTCAACGTGGAGAAAATCTGATGGCCAGCCAAGACATCATCGCCCGTTCGGCCACCACCACCGCCCCTTCGTCTATCCGTCAGCAGGAGGAAGTGGCCAAGCTGATCGACACTACCAAGTGCATCGGTTGCAAGGCCTGCCAGGTGGCCTGTTCGGAATGGAACGAGCTGCGTGACGAGGTTGGCCACAACCATGGCACCTACGACAACCCGCAGGACCTGAGCGCCGAAACCTGGACCCTAATGCGCTTCACCGAGCACGAGACCAGCGAGGGCAACCTGGAGTGGCTGATCCGCAAGGACGGTTGCATGCACTGCGCCGACCCCGGCTGCCTGAAGGCCTGCCCGAGCCCGGGAGCGATCATCAAGCATGCCAACGGCATCGTCGACTTCAACCAGGACCATTGCATCGGTTGCGGTTACTGCATCACCGGCTGCCCGTTCAACATCCCGCGGATCTCGCAGAAGGACCACAAGGCTTACAAATGCACCCTGTGTTCCGACCGCGTGTCGGTGGGGCTGGAGCCGGCCTGCGTGAAAACCTGCCCGACCGGCGCCATCGTCTTCGGCACCAAGCAGGACATGAAGGAGCATGCCGCCGAGCGCATCGTCGACCTCAAGTCCCGTGGTTTCGACAACGCCGGCCTGTATGACCCGGATGGCGTCGGCGGTACCCACGTGATGTACGTGCTGCACCACGCCGACACACCGAGGATATACGCAGGCCTTCCGGACCAGCCGATCATCAGCCCGCTGGTCGGCTTGTGGAAAGGTGTGACCAAGCCGCTGGCGCTGCTGGCCATGGGCGCGGCGGTGCTGGCCGGGTTCTTCCATTATGTGCGCGTCGGCCCGCAACGGGTCGAAGAAGACGAGCACCCCAGCCCGCCGGATGCCAGCGTGCATGTGGTCGATCCAGCGGTGCATGTCTATGACCCGAACCGGCCAGGTGGGCAAGGGGAGGAACGACCATGAACGACAAACCGATCCTGCGCTACAACGCCAACGAGCGGACCAACCACTGGCTGGTGGCGATCCTCTTCATCATGGCCGCGTTGTCGGGGCTGGCGCTGTTTCACCCGGCGCTGTACTGGCTCAGCCATCTGTTCGGTGGCGGGCCCTGGACGCGCATATTGCATCCGTTCATGGGCGTGCTGATGTTCGTGTTCTTTCTTGGCCTGGTGCTGCGTTTCTGGCGGGCGAACTACTTTATCGCCAACGATCGCCTGTGGCTCAAACGCATCGACCGGGTGATGCGCAACGAAGAGGAGGGCGTACCGCCGATCGGCAAGTACAACCCCGGGCAGAAGCTGCTGTTCTGGACGCTGCTGCTGTGCATGCTGGTCCTGTTGATCAGCGGCGTGGTGATCTGGCGCGCCTATTTCAGCAGTTACTTCGGCATCGGCTCGATTCGCCTGGCAACCCTGCTGCATGCGCTGGCGGCGTTCGTGCTGGTGCTGAGCATCATCGTCCACATCTACGCCGGCATCTGGATCAAGGGCTCGGTCAGCGCCATGCTGCATGGCTGGGTCAGCCGCGCCTGGGCGAAAAAACACCATGAGCTGTGGTATCGGGAGGTGACCGGCGACAAACAACCGGAGCCGCCGATCAACAAAAAAGGATGAGCGCTTGAGTACTCTTCTGGAACCCGGGCAGATTGAAGCGGCGGCCAGCACGCCGCCGTTTCTCTATCTGCCGCCGAAGAACCTGTTCGCCTTGCGCGCGCAGCGGCTGGAGCTATTGGCCGAGGGCAACCCGCTGGCGGATTACCTGCGCTTGCTGGCCGGCCTGTGCCAGGTACAACAGGGCCTGCTGGACCAACCGCCTGCCGCAGCCCCCAGCGACACTGAGCGCCAGCGCCTGTGTGTCGAGCACGGCTTGCCACCGCTGGCGGCCGACAGCCTGGTGCGCGAAGGGCATTGGCTGGCTTATCTGCAGGCGTTGTTGCAGCGCTATCCGGCTTCGCGTGGCGCTGTGGCGGATGCGGTGGCAGTACTGCAGCGTGCTGCCGACGAACAGCGCAAGCTCTGGGCCATCGCCTTGCTCACAGGCCAGTACAGCCTGGTACCGGCGGCGTTGGTGCCGTTTCTCGGCGCCGCGTTGCAGGCCGCCTGGAGCCATTGGTTGCTGAGCCTGCAGGGTGTCGAGTTGAAGGCGGCGGACAGCCTGTGCCAATGCCCGGCCTGTGGCTCACCGGCGATGGCCGGGGTGATCCGCCACCGCGGCAAGTACAACGGCCTGCGTTACCTGGTGTGTTCGCTGTGTGCCTGCGAATGGCATGTGGTGCGGGTCAAGTGCGTGTACTGCGAGCAGAGCAAGGACCTCAAGTATTTCAGCTTTGAGGACGACCGCCATGCCAGCGCCAAGGCACCGCTGCAGGCCGAGTGCTGTCCGGGCTGCAACGCCTATCTCAAGCACATCTACCTGGAAAACGACGCCGATGCCGAAGCGCTGTCGGCCGACCTGGCCAGCCTGGCGCTGGATATGCGCCTGGATCAGGAAGGATTTCAGCGCCTGGCGCCGAACCTGTTGCTGGCGCCGGGAGGGGAGTGAGATCGGGTCTACACTGAGGTTTTGCCCATACCACCCGAACCCTGTGGGAGCTGGCTTGCCAGCGATGCAGACGCTGCGGTCCATCGCCAGGACTGTAGTGATGCCATCGCTGGCGAGCCAGCTCCCACTAGGTCAACGCTGAAGTTGAGAACCGTCTGAATGCCGTCCAACCTCGCCAAGCTCCCGACCCGCCTGCCCTCCATCGACACCCTGTTGCGTCACCCCGCCAGCCTCCCGCTGATCGACCGCTACGGCCGCGACGCTGTCCTGGCCAGCCTGCGCCAACTGCTCGACGACCTGCGCGACGACGCCAGGCTCGGCCAGCTGGATGCCGCCGAACTGGCTGCCCCTGTGCTGCTTGGCCGCGCCGGCGAGCGCCTCATTACCCGGCACCGCAGTCAGGTCCGCCGGGTGTTCAACCTCACCGGCACGGTGTTGCACACCAACCTGGGGCGGGCCTTGCTGCCCGAGGAAGCCATCGACGCCGTGCAACGGGCTGCCCGCTACCCGCTCAACCTCGAATTCGACCTGGCCAGCGGCAAACGCGGCGACCGCGATGACCTGATCGAAGGCCTGATCCGCGAGCTCACCGGCGCCGAGGCCGTCACTGTGGTCAACAACAACGCCGCTGCTGTGCTGCTGGCGCTCAACAGCCTGGGCGCACGCAAGGAGGGGATCATCTCGCGTGGCGAGCTGATCGAGATCGGTGGCGCTTTTCGTATTCCCGATATCATGGCCCGCGCCGGGGTCAAGCTGCATGAAGTGGGCACCACCAACCGTACTCACGCCCGCGATTACGAAGCGGCCATCGGCCCGCGCAGCGGCCTGTTGATGCGCGTGCATTGCAGCAACTACAGCATCCAGGGCTTCACCACCCAGGTGCCGACGGCAGAACTGGCGCAGTTGGCCCATCGCCACGGGTTGCCGTTGCTGGAAGACCTGGGCAGCGGCAGCCTGCTCGATCTCAGCCGCTGGGGCTTGCCGGCCGAGCCTACCGTGCGCCAGGCCCTGGCTGATGGCGCCGACATCGTCACCTTCAGCGGCGACAAACTGCTGGGCGGGCCCCAGGCGGGCATCATCGTCGGGCGCAAGGACTTGATCGCGCGGATCAAGAAGAACCCTCTCAAACGCGCCTTGCGGGTCGACAAGCTTACCCTTGCGGCACTTGAAGCCGTGCTGGCTTTGTACCGCAACCCCGATCTGTTGGCCGAGCGCCTGCCCAGCCTGCGCCTGCTGACCCGGCCGCAGGCCGATATCCTCCAGCAGGCCGAGCGCTTGCTGCCAGCGTTGGCACAACAGCTGGGCGACCACTGGACGGTCAGCGCAGAGCCTGCGCTGGGCATGATCGGCAGTGGCAGCCAGCCGGTGGCGCGCTTGCCCAGTGCGGCCTTGTGTCTGCGCCCACAGGTCTCCAAGCGCCTGCGCGGGCGCACCTTGCATGGCCTGGAGAGCGCGCTGCGGGCCCTGCCGATTCCGGTACTCGGACGCATCGATGACGATGCCCTGTGGCTGGACCTGCGCCAACTCGATGACGAAGCCGCGTGGTTGGCGCAGTTGTCGCAGGTGCAGGTGTGATTGTCGGTACCGCCGGGCATATCGACCACGGCAAGACGGCCCTGCTCGAAGCCCTGACCGGCCAGGCGGGCGACCAGCGTCGGGAAGAGCGCGAGCGCGGCATGACCATCGACCTCGGTTATCGCTATGCCGCCCTGACCGAGGGCGCACCTCTTACCGGCTTTATCGATGTGCCCGGCCACGAACGTTTTATCCACAACATGCTCGCTGGCGCCCAGGGTATCGACCTGGTGCTGCTGGTTGTCGCTGCTGATGACGGGGTGATGCCGCAAACCCGCGAGCACCTGGCGATTGTCGAATTGCTGGGCATTCCCCAGGCCCTGGTGGTGATCAGCAAGTGCGATCGGGTCGAGCCGCAGCGGGTGCAGGAAGTACAAGTCCAGGTCAGTGCGTTGCTGGCGGCCGGGCCTTATACGGGCGCGGCGCAGTTCGTGGTTTCCAGTGTGACGGGTGAGGGTATCGAGCCGCTGCGCCTGGCCTTGCTGGCGGCCCAGGGCGAGGTCAGCCAGCGCCGTAGCCAGGGCGGTTTTCGCCTGGCCATCGACCGCGCGTTCGCAGTAGCTGGCGCCGGCATCGTGGTCACTGGTACCGCGCTGGACGGGCGTGTGCAACTGGGCGACACCCTGCTGCTGGGCAAAGCCGGCAAGCCGGTGCGGGTGCGTGGCCTGCATGCGCAGAACCAGGTGGCTGCCGAGGCCCATGCCGGGCAGCGAGTCGCCCTGAACATCAGCGCCGAGCGCCTGGACCTTGAGCAGATTCACCGCGGCGACTGGCTGCTTGCCGAGTGGCTGCACGCGCCGACCCAGCGCCTGGATATCGAGCTGCAGCTACTGGCCAGCGAACTTCGCGCCTTCGAGCATTTCATCCCGGTGCACCTGCACCTGGGCACCCAGGATGTCACCGCCCGGGTGGCTTTGTTGCAGGGCGAGCAGTTGCTGCCGGGCGCGCGCATGTTCGCCCAGTTGCTCAGTAATGCACCGCTGCAGGCGGTTCACGGTGATCGGCTGGTACTGCGTGACCAGCGTGCACAACGTACCCTTGGGGGGGGCCGTGTACTCGACCCCTTTGCGCCTGCCCGCCAGCGCCGCAGCGAGGCGCGCATCGCCCAGTTGCAGGCATTGGCCTGCGCCAACAGCCTGGAACAGGCCCTGCCGGCACTGCTCGCCAGTGACGACATCGGGCTCGACCCACAGCGCCTGGAGCGTCAGTTCAACCGCCTGCGCAGCAGTTGGCAACTACCCGCCAATGTCCAGGTAATCGCTACCCGGCAAGGACCGCTGCTGTTCACCGATGAGCATTGGCTTGCACTGCAAACCGCAGTGCTGGAGGGGCTGGCGCGTTTCCATGAGCAGGAGCCGGATCAGCTCGGCCCTGATCGCGATCGTTTGCGTCGCTTCATTGCCCTGGCACTGGAACGTCCGGCATTCATCAGCCTGGTGGATGAGCTGCTCGCCGGCGGCAGGTTGGTCGGTAGCGGGCCCTGGCTGCATCTGCCCGGGCACCAGATACGCTTGAGCGATGCCGACTCCCAGCTGTGGAGCCAGTTGCAACCGTTGCTTGAAGAAGGCACGTTCGATCCGCCCTGGGTACGCGATCTGGCCAGGTCGGTAAAAGCCGATGAGGCCGAGGTGCGCTTGTTGCTGCGCAAGCTCGGGCGCTTGGGGCAGGTGCACCAGGTGGTGCGCGATCTGTTCTATCCTGAGGCCACGATCCGGCAAATGGCGGCTATGCTCTTGCAGCTGGCCAGCGATGACCCGGTGGTGCAGGTCGCAGCGTTTCGCGATGTCTTGGGGATCGGCCGCAAACGCAGCGTGCAGATACTCGAGTACTTCGACCGCATCGGCCTCACCCGGCGTGTTGGCGATCGGCGGCAGATTCGCGCCGACAATGCCCTGGCCCAATCGCCCGGGCAGTAATCCGTACAAGGAAGGCAATCGCGCCCGGTGGCGCGGCCGGGCTTCAAACCCGGTTGGGGACGGCAGCCGTTCCTGGGCAGGTTCGACTCCCGCTGCCTTCCGCCATTTTCTACTGTGCGCGCTCGCCGCACAGGTCCAGGGCGAACCAGTGCTCCGCCGCCTGCACATCCAGCCCGGTGCCGAGCAAGGCGAACATCTTGCCCAGCGCAGCTTCGCGGGTCATGCCGCCAGCGCTGACCAGGCCGGTGTCGCGCAAGCGGCTGCCGGCCGCATAAGTATCGAAGTGCACCGCACCTTCCGGGCACTGGCTGATAGCAGCAATCAACACCCCGCCTTGGCGAGCGTCGTGCAATGCATCCAACAGGTCCTGATCGTCCGACGGCCCGGTGCCGCTGCCGTAGCACTCCAGCAGCAGGCCTTGTACACCGCTGGCCAGCAGGCCGCGCAGATGACCGACCTGCAGCCCGGGGAACACCGGCAACACCATCAGGTTTACCGGTTGGCATGGCTGGCGATAATCCAGGCAGGCCGGGATCGTCTCGACGCGTTGCCCATCGCGTTCACGCGGCAGCGTGGCGAAGGCATCGAAAGCCTCGCTGCGCAGCTTCGAAGCGCGCGCGCCATGCAACAGCTGGCCGTGGAAATACAGCTGCACACCGTTGTCGATACCCGTCGCCATCAAGCGCAGGGCGCCGCAGAGGTTGTCCCAGGCGTCGCTGTCGGGGGCGCCGGCCGGCAACATCGAGCCGGTCAGCAGCACGGGTACCGGCAGGCCGAGCAGCAGGAACGACAGTGCCGCGGCGGTGTAGGCCAGGGTGTCGGTGCCGTGCAGCAGGAGGATGCCGTCATGGCCATCGCGCTCGACCGCTTCGACAATCGCCTCGCGCATGGCCAGCCAGTTGCCTTGCTGCATATTGGCGCTGTCGATCAACGGCGTCAGTTCGTGCAGGCGCCAGGTCAGCAGCGGCGCATCGGCCAGCTGTTGCAGGTGCTCACGCATGCGCGCTTCGAAGCCACCGGCAGGCGCCAGGCCTTGCGGGGTTTGCAGCATGCCGATGGTGCCGCCGGTGTACAGGACTAGAAGGTTCTTGACTGCACGCATGAGAAATTTCCGGGCAGGTGAGAGAAAAGCGGGGGAGGGGGAAGCCGCCCACGAACGGGGCGGCTTTTTCTGCAGTATGGATCAGCGCTGGGTCTGAGCCTGACCGACAGCCACTTCAGCCTCGGCTTCAGCAACCGGCTTGACCGGCCAGGCTTGCGGGTCCAGGTCGAGGTCGGAAAACTTCGACGCATCGAACACCGGCTGGGCGATACCGGCGCGGCGCTGTTCGTCGTAGTCGCGCATCACGCGCAGGCCGACCTTGAACAGCAGGGCCAGGGCGATCAGGTTGACGAACGCCAGGCAGGTCATGGTGATGTCGGCAAAGGCGAATACGGTTGACAGGTTCTGCACCGAGCCCCAGAGGATCAGCAGCAGCACCAGGCCGCGGTAGCTCAGCAGCACCAGGCGGTTACGGGTGAAGAACTGCAGGCTGGTTTCACCCAGGTAGTAGTTGTAGAGGATGCAGGTGAAGACGAACAACGACAGGGCCACGCTGACGAAGATCCGCCCCCAGTCACCGACCACGGCGGCCAGGGAGTTCTGGGTCAGGGCGATGCCGTCACCTTCGAAGCCTGGGGTATAGAAGCCCGAGAGCAGGATCAGCAGCGCGGTGCAGGTGCAGATCACGAAGGTATCGAGGAACACCGAGAAGGCCTGGACCACGCCCTGGGCCGCCGGGTGGCGTACAGCGGCAACAGCGGCAACGTTCGGCGCACTGCCAAGGCCGGCTTCGTTGGCGAACACGCCACGCTTCACGCCCATGACGATGGCGCTGCCGAGCAGGCCGGCAAAGGCCGGATCAAGGCCGAAAGCGCTTTTGATGATGGTTTCGAGCATGGCCGGCACGTGTTCGATCTGGGTGAAGATCACGTACAGGGTCACACCGATGTAGGCCAGGGTCTTGATCGGTACCAGCAGGTCCGAAACCGAGGCGATACGCTTGATACCACCGATGAACACCAGGCCGAGCAGGGCGGCCAGGGCGATGCCGGTGTACTGCGGTTCGAAGCCGAAAGCGTTCTGCAGCGAGTGGGTCACGGTGTAGGACTGCAGGCCGTTGAAGGTGAAGCCGTAGGTCACCAGCAGCAGGATCGCGAACACCATTGCCATCCAGCGCAGCTTCAAGCCGTGCTGGATGTAGTAGGCCGGGCCGCCACGGTACAGGCCGTTGCCGTCGCTCCGCTTGTAGACCTGGGCCAGGGTGCACTCGAAAAAGCTGCTGGACATGCCCACCAGCGCGGTTACCCACATCCAGAACACCGCGCCCGGGCCGCCGAGGGTCACGGCGATGCCGACACCGGCGATGTTACCGGCACCGACACGGCCGGCCAGGCTCAGCATCAGCGCCTGGAACGAGCTCAGTTGGCCGGCCTGGCCGCGCAGGGATTCCTTGAAGACGCTGAACATGTGGCCGAAATGGCGGAACTGGACGAAACGGGAGCGCAGGGTGAAATAGCTGCCGAGTCCGACGATAAGCACGATGAGGAGTTTCCCCGAGAGGAAATCGTTGAGCGCTTCGAGCATGTAATACCTCGATTCTTATTCTTCGCATGAAAGACGACAGGCCGGCGTCGATACGCCGTATCCATGGGGGCGCATGGTTGGTCATGACAAGGTTGGTTACAATTTCGCGGGTTGCTCTCAGTTGATGCGACTTGATGCTAAACTGGCGCCTGTCGCATCACCTGGAACGGCTCACATGAGCGAATATCTCGGCACCAATCTCAAGCTTGCCTGCAGCCACTACCGCTCTATCTCGGAAGTTTGCCGGCAGCTGTCGATCAACCGCGCGCAGTTCAACAAGTACCTGAGCGGGCAGAGCCAGCCGACGGCATACAACCTCAAGCGCATCGGCGATTTCTTTGGTGTCGAGGATTACGAGCTGGGTTTGCCGCCGGAGCAGTTCGCCCGCCTGATCGGTGCCCGCAGTGCCGCCAACCCCGCAGTGAGCCAGGACGACCCGCTGGCCGAACTGCTGCGGCCGTTGCGTGAACAGGCCGGCAACCTGTCGCGCTACTGCGGTTATTACTTCGAATACTCCAACTGCATGTCGGTACCGGGCTCGATCCTGCTGTCGCTGGTGCACCTGCGCGAAGAGCGCGGCAGTTTTTTGTTCGAGCGTCAGGAGCGTCAGGAGCGCTCCAGCAGCACGGACGTTCAGGCCGAAGACTGGGTGCGTTGCCGCTACCTGGGCGCGGCGTTCCAGTTGCAGGACCGCTTGTTTTTGCTCGACTACGAATCGCTGACCGTCAACGAGATGAGCCAGACCATCCTGATACCCAGCTTCAAGAGCCGCATTACCCGCCTCAACGGCCTCAAGACCGGGGTTTCCAGCGGCGACCGGCGCACCCCGGCCTGCACCCGGGTGGTGTGGGAATACCTGGGCACCGAGATCAACCGCATCAGCGCCTACCGCCAGGTCAAGCTGTACCGCCCGGACGATCCGCGGATCGACGACGACGTACGCGAACGCCTCAGCGCCGGGCCGATCCGTAACGGCCTGTTCGAGATCGAATAACCGCGCTCAGCCGAGAATGAACTCGGCCACCACCTGCGCCACCTGATCGGCCACGGCCGGCTTGTCGCGCAGGTGCGCGGCGATGCCGTGATCGCAATCGGTCAGTAGCAGGCATTCCAGGTGCGGCGCCGGCACTGCGCGCAGCAGGGCCTGGGTGACTTCTTCGGGGATCGGGCTGTAACGCTGGGCACCGGCCAGCCACAAGGTGCCGGCCGAGGTGCCTTCGCCTTGCCCATAAGCCCTGGAGTTGAGCCCGTCGAACTCGCCGATCACCAGCAGCACCCGGCCTTGGAACTTGCGCAGGAATTCGTAGCTGTCGCAGTCGAGAAACCCGTAGGGCTGGCGGATCGCCTCGGTGAAGGCCGGGCCGAAGGGCGCCTGGTGGGCGGCATCCGGGTAAACCGCCGGGCAGATCAGCACCAGCTTGTCGATGGCCGGTGTTTGCGCGGCCAGTTTCAGCGCGATGGCGCCGCCGAGGCTGTGGCCGAGCAGGGTCTGGCAGCGCTCGGCGATATGCCGGTGAAAGCGCTGCGCCTCCTCCAGGTTGGTGGTCAGCGACGGTTGTGGTGCGCCGGGCTCGGCCGCCAGGCTATGGCCTGAGAGGTTGCCGGTCAGCGAGCCGATACCCTGCTGTTGCAGGCGATACAACAGCGGGTTGAGGCGGGTGAAGTCAGAGCGCGCACCACCGATCACGAACAGCGGCGCGGCGCGCTCCTGATCGGGTATCAGCAGCCGCGCCTGTTGCTGGAAGCCGTCGAAGGTTTCGCTGATGAAGCGTTCGGTGCCGGGGGTGGGTTCGTCGTATTGCCAGGTGGAACGTTGGGTCGAGGTTGCTTCCAGATGCATGGACACCGTCTCCAGGAACTGATGATGCCGCCACGTGCCGAGCGGGTTGCCTGTGCCAGATTACTCCGGATCTAGTATAGGTAGATTACGCAGGGGCAAAAACTCGCCCTCGACGCAACGCCGGGCGGGACGGGTGCCCCTGTGTTGGACTTCCCCTGCCGGAAACCGCAAAATGAAGGCTTTCTTCCAATAAACTGATCGGACCTGCTGACTCTATGCGAATGCGCCTGATGCTGTTGGGTGGTGGAAGTGCCCTCGGGCAAGCGCTGATTCGTCTCGGGGCCGAGGAAGATATCGGCTTTCTGGCGCCGCGCCCGCCGGACAGCGGCTGGGATCCAGCGAGCCTGACCCAACTGCTCGACGACACCCGCCCCGATGCGCTGATCAACCTGGCCTACTATTTCGACTGGTTCCAGGCCGAAGCAGTCAGCGAGCAGCGCCTGGCCCAGCAGGAACGCGCAGTCGAGCGCCTGGCCGAGCTGTGTCAGCACCACAACATCATTCTCGTCCAGCCGTCCAGCTACCGGGTCTTCGATGGCTCGCGGGCCACGGCCTACAGTGAAAAGGATGAGCCAGTGCCGCTGGGCCTGCGTGGCCAGGCCTTGTGGCGCATCGAGCAGAGCGTACGCGCCACCTGCCCGCAACATGTACTGCTGCGCTTTGGCTGGGTGCTCGACGAGAGCATCGACGGTGTGCTCGGGCGCTTCCTGACCCGCGCCGAGCAACCCCAGGAGCTGCTGTTGGCCGATGACCGGCGTGGCAACCCGACTCCGGTGGACGACGCCGCGCGGGTGATCCTTTCGGTACTCAAGCAGCTCGATTGCGCCGCGCCGCTGTGGGGCACCTATCACTACGCCGGCAACGAGGCGACCACGCCGCTGGCGCTGGGGCAGGCTATCCTCACAGAAGCGGCCCAGTTGCATAAGCTGGCGGTACAGGCACCGACCGCGCAGGCCCACGCCGCGCGCCCGGACGCCAGCGAAGAACCGCAGCATGCGGTACTGGCCTGCAAGAAAATTCTCCACACCTTTGGTATCAAACCCCGCGCCTGGCGCGCCGGTTTGCCGCCCTTACTGGATCGCTTCTATCGTCATGGCTGATGCCCCTATTCTGATCACCGGTGGCGCTGGCTTCATCGGTTCCCACCTGAGCGATGCGCTGCTGGCCAAAGGTTATGCCGTGCGTATCCTCGATGACCTGTCGACCGGCAAACCAGGCAACCTCCAAGTAGATAACCCGCGTCTGGAACTGGTCGAAGGCGACGTCGCCGACGCCGAGCTGGTCAAACGCGTGGCTGCCGGTTGCCAGGCAGTGGTGCACCTGGCCGCCGTGGCCTCGGTGCAGGCCTCGGTGGATGACCCGGTGAAAACCCACCAGAGCAACTTCATCGGCACCCTGAATGTCTGCGAGGCCATGCGCCTGAACGGCATCAAGCGCGTGTTGTTTGCCTCCAGCGCTGCGGTTTATGGCAACAACGGCGAAGGCCAGTCGATCGAGGAAGATACGCCCAAGGCACCGTTGACGCCTTACGCGGTAGACAAGCTGGCCAGCGAGCAATACCTGGACTTCTACCGCCGTCAGCATGGCCTGGAACCGGTAGTGTTTCGCTTCTTCAACATCTTCGGCCCGCGCCAGGATCCGTCCTCGCCGTATTCCGGGGTCATCAGCATTTTCTGCGAGCGCGCCCTGAACGGGACGCCGATCACCCTGTTTGGCGATGGCGAGCAGACTCGCGACTTTCTCTATGTCGGCGATCTGGTGACGGTGATGGTCCAGGCACTGGAGATGGCGGAAGTCGAAGAGGGCGCGGTGAATATCGGCCTGAATCAGGCCACTTCGCTGAACCAGTTGCTGGCCGCGCTGAAATCGGTGGTTGGCGATTTGCCGGCGATCAGTCATGGGCCAGCGCGCTCGGGTGATATCCGCCATTCGCGGGCGAACAATCAGCGTTTGCTGAGCCGTTTTGACTTCCCTGAGCCGACGCCACTGGCCGATGGGCTGGCGCGTCTTTTAGGGCGCTGAAATGCATCGCGGGGCAAGCCCGCTCCTACAAGTGCTGTAGGAGCGGGCTTGCCCCGCGATTTGTGTTTAAACGACGCTTAGAACTTGTAGCCTACACCCACCATGTAGACCCATGGATCGACATCCACGTCGACCTTGGTCTTGCCGACGCCCAGGGCGCTCGGGCCGTCGATGGTGGCCTTGGTGTCGATGTCGACGTACCAGACCGCGGCGTTGACCAGGAAGTTGTCGTTGATCATGTAGTCCATGCCCAACTGACCGGCCAGGCCGACCGAATCTTTCAACTTCATGTTGCTGAAGCCTTGAGCTTTGCGGTTGCTGCTCAGGTCTTCGTCAAAGAACATGGTGTAGTTCAGGCCGATACCAGCGTAAGGCTGGAACTTCGACGAAGCTTCCATCGGGTAGTACTGCAGCGACAGGGTCGGTGGCAGTTGCTTGATGTCGCCCAGCTTGCCATCCAGGCCCGCGCCCAGACCCTTGACGCCAACGGTGTGCTGGAACGGGGTGGCGGCCAGCAGCTCGAGGCCGATGTGGTCGGTCAGCATGTAGGCGAAAGCCAGACCCAGTTGGGTGTCGCTGTCCAGGGTTGCCTTGGTGCCGGACATCTTGGTGCCGTCGAGCTTGATGTCGCCGCTGTTCTCGTTGGGAGCGGTAGTGATCGCACCGGCACGCAGGATGAAGTCGCCAGCCTGGTGGGCGTGGGCAACAGGGGCTGCAAGCGCCAGAGCAACGAGCGAGGCGCCAAGCAAGGACTTGTTCATGGAAGCTCCCAAAGGACGTTTAGAATTTAATGAGTCCAATGGTAAGGAGCTGACGGACGGCGACTTTTGACTCAGCTCAATGAAATCGTCAAAGCCCTGCAGGCGGCCATTTATTCTAGCTCGTATGCGTAGATTTTCTCGGCTTCCATCTGATATCCGGCATCGGCCAGTTCACTGCTGGTGGCTTTGACCTGCATCTGGCCTTCGATCCAGTAAGGCTGGTAGAGGTCTTCGACCTTCACGCCAATCTCGCTGAAGATGTGAACGATCTGGTTCGACGGCGGTGGCGGCACATGAATGCAGGCGCCGTAGTAAGGCACCAGCAGGAACTCGGTGGTGCGGCCTTCCTCGCTGACTTCCAGTGGCACGATATAGCCGGGCAGTTTCACCTGCTGGCCATCCAGGGCCTTGACCACCGGGGCATTGGGTGCGGTTTGCCGCGCTGCTGGCGCCGCTTCCGCGGCCAGGGCATCACTCAATTGCGAGAGGTCGTGCAGCGGCGCCAGCTGCGGCTGGATCACCGGCGCCCCGGCCGGGATCAGTTGCTGCCATTCCAGGGTGCGGGGTTCGGCCGCCCACAAAGGCGAGGCGATCAACAGCAGTAACAGCAGCAGGGCGCGGGTCATCGAGGTGCTCACAGGTGAATGGACAGGCCGTCGGCCAGCGACTGGCGATAGGCGCGCCAAGCCGGCACGCTGCCCATCAGCAGGGCAGCGCCAAGAATGATGCCCAGCAAGGTCCACTCATGGGCGCTGGGCCAGGCCAGCGGCAGCAACAGGCCGTAGTTGGCTTGCACGTAGCCCTGAGCCAGGGCGATGCCGCCGTATAACAAGGCCAGCCCGGCGCCGATACCGGCTACCGCCAAGGCCAGGGCTTCGAGCACCAGCAGCCCGGCAATGTGCCAGGGGCGCGCGCCTACCGAGCGCAGGATGGCCATTTCCCGGCGCCGTTCATTGAGGCTGGTGAGGATCGCGGTGAGCATGCCGATCAGGCCGGTCAGTACCACAAACAACGAGACCACGAACAGTGCCTGCTCAGCCGTGCCCATCAGGCTCCAGAGCTCTTGCAGGGCTACACCGGGGAGGATCGCCAGCAGCGGTTCGCCGCGGTACTCGTTGATTTCCCGTTGCAGGCTGAAGGTTGCCACCTTGTTGTTCAGGCCGAGCATGAACGCGGTGATGGCTACGGGCTCGAGGTCCATGTTGCGCGCCTGCTCGGCGCTGATGCGCCCAGCGCCGCGGGCCGGCATGCCGTTGTGCCAGTCGATGTGGATGGCTTCCATCCCGCCCAGGCTGATGTGCAAAGTACGGTCGACGGGAGTGCCGGTGCGTTGCAGCACGCCGACCACGGTGAAGGGTTTGTCATCGTGCTTGACCAGGCTGATGGCTGCCACGCCATGGGCCAGCACCAGTTTGTCGCCAAGCTTGTAGTGCAGGGCGTCGGCCACTTCGGCGCCAAGCACCACCTCGAACGGATCACTGGCAAAGGCCCGTCCCTCGGCCAGTTGCAGGTGCTGCTTGCGGCCGTACTGGTAGTGCTCGAAATAGCGTGCGTCGGTGCCCATTACCCGGTAGCCGCGATGCGAATCGCCCAGGGAAATGGGGATGGCCCATTTCACCCGTTTGTCGCTGGCGTAGTGTTCGAAGCTCTCCCAACGAATGTTGTTGGTGGCGTTGCCGATGCGAAATACCGAGTACAGCAGCAGGTTCACCGAGCCTGAGCGGGCGCCGACGATCAGGTCGGTGCCGCTGATGGTGCTGGCGAAGCTGGCGCGGGCTTCGGTGCGCACCCGCTCGACCGCCAGCAGCAGGCACACCGAGAGTGCAATGGCGAAGGCGGTCAAAAAAGCAGTAAAGCGGCGGTTGGCCAGGCTGGCCAAGGCAAGGCGGAGCAGGTACATCAGGCCTCCAGGTCATTGGCCGGCTGGGCCGCACGGTTGAGTTCGGCAAGGGACAGCTGACGGTCGAACAACGGCGCCAGGCTCTGGTCGTGGCTGACAAACAGCAGGCTGGAACCGGCGGCACGGCACTCGGCGAACAACAGGCGAATGAAGGCTTCACGGGTGTCGGCATCGAGGGCGGACGTTGGCTCGTCGGCGATCACCAGTTCCGGCTGGCCGATCAAGGCCCGGGCGGCCGCGACACGCTGCTGCTGGCCGATCGACAGGCTGTCGGCGCGGCGGGCGAGCAGCGCCGGGTCTTTCAAACCCAGGTGAGCAAGCAGGCTGGCGGCGGCCTGGTCGATGCTGCCGTGGCGCTCGGCGGCGCGTTGCGCGCGGCTGCGCGAGAAGCGGCAGGGCAGTTCGACGTTCTCCCGTACCGAGAGGAACGGCAGCAGGTTGAACTGCTGGAAGATGTAACCGGTGTGGTCGACCCGAAAGCGGTCGCGGGCGGCCAGCTTCAGTTCGCTCAAGTCCTGGCCGAGCAGGCGGATGCTGCCGCGATCGGGTTTTTGCACGCCGCCGAGCAGGCCGAGCAGGGTGGTCTTGCCGCTGCCGCTGGGGCCTTTGAGAAACAGCGATTCGCCGGCTTCCAGGCGCAGGGCGGGAATATCCAGCAGGGGGGCTTGGCCCGGCCAGGCAAAGCCCAGGTCGGTCAGTTCAATCAGTGCCTGGCTCATAAATGAACGCCCGGGTTACCCCGGGCGTTTCGCTGCAAAAGGGCTATCAGAAGTTGATCGTGGCCTTGGCCGGGGTCGCTTCGACACCTTGTTGGCCGTTGGGTCCGATCAGTTGTAGCGCAATTTTCTGGGTGGCGGGGAAGGCCTTGAACAATGGGCTCAGGTCGAGGCTCTTGAGCTCGCCGGGCTTGTCACAGGCCAGCCGGTAATGGGCATGGATTTCACTGTGTGCGTGGCCTTCGTGCTCGTCGCCATCGTCATCGACTGCCGGCTTGTCGCCGAACAGCGGGCTTTCCAGCTCCTGATCACTCTCGCTGCAGTTGGCCGCTTTAGCCAGGCCGAACAGGGCCAATGGTTTTTCCAATTGTGTGCGTACGGCAGCGACCTTGGCCTTGTCGGCGGCGCTGGTGGCCGGGTGTTCGAAGCCGACCAGGTTCATCGCCGGGCTGTCCAGTTCCAGCTCCAGGGTCTTGTCGTCCAGCACTACATTGAGGCGGGCAACGCCGTGCTCATGGGCGGCGAGGCTGCCATGAGCGTGGTCATGATCGTGGTCGTCGTCGTGGGCATGAGCGACGGCCAGGGGCAACAAGGCAAACGGCAAGGCAAGCAACAGACGACGCATGGGCGGACTCCGCAGAGGCACTGGATGGATTTGGTAATGTTATAACAACTTGTTCGGGCCGCGCCAGTGTGCTTGGCGATGAGGCGTTGGCGTGGGAGCATGGGCCCATTGATTGCGCACAAGGACAAACCCATGCGAATTCGCGGACACATCGGCGACTGGCCGGTAGACCTGACCCTGGAACTGGACCCGGCGGAATGGGCGCAACTGGGCGGTCAGCTGGTTGCTGTGGCGCCAGCGCCGGCGGTGGCTGCCGCTCCCGTGGCAGCGGTGCGGCCGGATGATGCGCTATGGCAGGCCGCGCGCGAGGTGCTGCGCAAGGCCGGGCAGCTCAACGGGCCGGAGTTGCTCGAGCATCTGGAAGGGCTGGCGGGGAGTATGGCGGCCGGCAAGCGCTTGTTGGTTCGCTTGCGCCATAGTGCCGAGGTGAAGGTGGAAAGCGGGGCGGATGCGCCGGTTTATCACTGGGTGGGGTGATGAGGGTATCGCGGGGCAAGCCCGCTCCTACAAGATCAGCAGGAGCGGGTTTGCCCCGCGATCAATTCAATACAAGGCAGCAAACAACTTGCGACGATAGGTGCCGACCAGCGGATGGTCATTCCCCAGCAGGTCAAATACCTGCAGCAAGGTCTTGTGCGCCACCCCGCCATCGTAGCCGCGATTGCGCTTGAACAGCTTCAGCAAGCCTTCCAGCGCCGCCTCGTACTGCTGGCGCGACAGTTGCTGTATGCACAGCTGATACGCCGCTTCATCATCTTCGCCATTCTGCGCCAGGCGCGCTTTCAGGTCGGCGACTTCCGGCAGGCTGGCGGCCAGGCCCAGGAAGGTCAGTTGCGCCTTGGCGCCGGCGAGGGCGGCCTTGTGCTCATCGCTCTTGACCGCGTCGAGCACGGTCTGGGCTTCACCCAGCTCGCCCCGCTCAGCCAGGCAACGGGCATAGAGGATCAGCGCACCGGCATTGCTGTTGTCTTCCGTGAGCAGTGCCTTGAGGGTGCTCTCGGCTTCGCTGAAGCGCCCTTCGGCGAACAGTGCCTGGGCCAGTTCCAGCGGGTCGGCGGCAGCGGGTGGCGGCAGTTTTACGTGGGGTTCGAGCAGGGTGCGAATCGCCGACTCCGGCTGGGCACCGGCAAAGCCGTCCACGGGCTGACCATCCTTGAACAGCACCACGGTCGGCAGGCTGCGGATGCCGAAGCGG
Organism: Pseudomonas wadenswilerensis; assembly: GCF_900497695.1. Classification (GTDB taxonomy): domain Bacteria; phylum Pseudomonadota; class Gammaproteobacteria; order Pseudomonadales; family Pseudomonadaceae; genus Aquipseudomonas; species Aquipseudomonas wadenswilerensis. Next base: position 74,295 of record NZ_UIDD01000003.1, read on the forward strand.
GCAACGATGTCCTGCTCGATATCGCAGTTGACCTTGGCCAACAGCAGTTCGCCCTGGTAACTCTCGGTGATCTGCGCCAGCAGCGGCATCAGCGCCTTGCACGGCGCGCACCACTCGGCCCAGAAATCGACCAGCACCGGTTTGTGGAAAGAGTTCTGGATCACCGACTGATCGAAGTCGGTGGCCGTGGCGTCGAATATGTACGGGGTAGCAGGGTTCATCGCGACTCTCGAAAATCCGTGAATGGCATCACTATAAAGGCTGGCGGCTGGCGTGGTACAGGCTGACCCGGCGGAATTCGTGGGGCTCGGCCAGGTCCGGCAAGGTCAGGGCATCCAGCACACCCAGGGACCGGTACAGCGGATGGCTGAAATCCCGTACCCGTGAATCGGCCACCAGGGCCTGCTGGCCTCGGCTGAGGAATTCATCCAGCAGCGGCAGGTTGGCGCGGTCGTAGAGCACATCGGCGACCAGGATCAAGTCGAAACGGTCGGCCTCCTGGAAGAAATCGCTGGAATAGCTCAGTTCCACCTCGTTGAGTTCGGCGTTGGCCCGGCAGGCGTGCAGCGCCAGTGGATCAAGATCGCAGGCGACGACTTCAAGCGCCCCGGCCTTGGCCGCGGCAATACCGGCAATGCCGGACCCTGCGCCAAAATCGAGCACGCGCTTGCCTTCGACCCAGTGCCGGTGCTCGTCCAGATACCGTGCCATGGCCAGGCCGCTGGCCCAGCAGAAGCTCCAGTACGGCGGTTCGTGGAGGATGCGCCGGGTTTCTTCGGAGCTGAAGGCGCGGTCCATGTTCTGCGCATCGATCAGCCACAACCTGAGCGCGCACTCGGGCAGATCGCTGACCACCAGTTGCGCGTCACCCAGCAGTTCGCTCAAGGCCTGTTGCAGCGGAGCGGGCGCCATCATGGCGCCTTTTCGAAGCGCAGCGGGCCGGTAGCCTGGGTTTGTGCCTGGGCGATACGCAGGGGCGGCAGGTGCAGGATCAGTTGCCCGGATTTGCTCGCGCGGCCGCGCAGCTCGACCCGCGCACCGGCCGGAAAGGCTTCGGGGTTGAAGCGCAGGCGAAACGGCAGGTCCAGGCCATTGCCGCTGAACGTGCTGCTGGCCAGCAGGCCTTGCGGACGGCCACGTTCATCGATCACCAGCAAGGCCAGTTCGACTTCGGCACCGACCGGGATGTTGAGCAAAGTGCCGCTCAACTCGCGCTGATAGGCCGGCAGCGGGCCGAGTTCTTTGGCCGGTTTGCTGGCTACAGGGGCTTTCGGGGCCGGCGCAGGCTGGGGTTTATCGCTGCTGCAAGCGGCCAGCAGGGCGGCGAAACTGAGCACGACAAGCGCTCTTGATGGCATGGGGAATTCCTTCGCGGCATATTTCCTCACTGGATGGTAACCCCTTTGGCTTGTCTTGCCAGTGGGATGCGCTACCATGGCCCTCCCTTTTTTTTGTTGCCTGCCACCATGCACTGTCCCTTCTGCGGTGCCAACGACACCAAGGTCATCGACTCGCGACTGGTTGCCGAGGGCGAGCAAGTGCGCCGTCGGCGCGAATGCGTTGCCTGCGGTGAGCGCTTCACCACCTTCGAAACCGCCGAACTGGTTCTGCCCCGGCTGATCAAGCAGGACGGCAGCCGCCAGCCCTTCGACGAAGAAAAACTGCGCGCCGGTATGCAGCGCGCCCTGGAAAAACGTCCGGTCAGCGTCGAGCGCCTGGAAGCGGCGCTGGCGCACATCAAGCACAAGCTGCGGGCCACCGGCGAGCGCGAGATCAAGTCGCTGGTGGTCGGCGAGCTGGTCATGGCCGAGCTGCAGAAGCTCGATGAAGTCGCCTATATCCGCTTTGCCTCCGTGTACCGGCGCTTCCAGGACCTCAACGAGTTCCGTGAAGAAATCGACCGCCTGGCCCGTGTGCCGGCTAAAGAGTGAGCATGTCCAGCGAACGCGCGGTGCTTGATGCGCACTACATGGCCCGGGCCATCGAGTTGGCCCGCAAGGGCTTGTACTCCACCCACCCGAACCCGCGCGTCGGCTGCGTGATCGTCCGTGATGGCCAGGTCGTCGGTGAAGGCTGGCACGTGCGTGCCGGCGAGCCCCATGCCGAAGTACATGCCTTGCGCCAGGCCGGTGAGCTGGCCCGCGGCGCCTGTGCCTACGTCACCCTTGAGCCGTGCAGCCACCACGGGCGCACGCCGCCCTGTGCCGAGGCGCTGGTCAAGGCCGGCGTGGCGCGGGTGGTAGCGGCCATGCAGGACCCTAATCCGCAAGTCGCCGGCCAAGGCCTCAAGCGCCTGGCCGACGCTGGCATAGAAGTCGCCAGCGGTGTGCTTGAAGCTGAAGCCCGCGCCCTGAACCCGGGTTTTCTCAAGCGCATGGAACACGGCCTGCCGTTCGTGCGGGCCAAGCTGGCGATGAGCCTGGACGGCCGCACGGCCATGGCCAGCGGCGAGAGCCAGTGGATCACCGGCCCGGCGGCGCGCTCGGCGGTGCAGCGTTTGCGTGCACGATCCAGCGTGGTGCTGACCAGCGCCGAAAGCGTGCTGGCCGATAACGCGCGGATGACCGTGCGCGGCGAAGAACTTGGCCTGGACCCTGAAACCACCGCGCTGGCCCTGGCCCGTCCACCTTTGCGGGTGTTGATCGACGGCCGTTTGCGTTTGCCGCTCGATGCAGCGTTCTTTCAAGCGGGGCCGGCCCTGGTGGTAACCGCCGCTGAAGTCGACCCGCGTTATGTTGAAGCCGGGCATGAGCTGTTACACCTGCCGGGCAGCGATGGCCGCGTCGATTTGCCCGCACTGATGCTCGAGCTGGCGGCCCGTGGCATCAACGAAGTGCTGGTCGAAGCCGGCGCCGGCTTGGTCGGTGCCTTTGCCCGGCAGGGCCTGATCGATGAGTATCAGATTTTTGTCGCCGGGCGCATTCTCGGCTCCAATGCCCGGCCATTGCTCGACTGGCCACTGGAAAAAATGAGCCAGGCGCCCCATTTGCAGATCACCGAAATGCGCGCAATAGGCGATGACTGGCGAGTCACTGCGGTACCGAAGCCGGCGCCCGGCGTATAATTTGCGGCTAGCGCCACGCGCAGCCCTGTTCTCGAGGAGGACTCCATGTTCACCGGCATCATCGAATCGATTGGCAGCATCCGTTCCCTGACCCCCAAAGGCGGTGATGTGCGGGTGTATGTCGAAACCGGCAAGCTCGACCTGGGCGACGTCAAACTGGGCGACAGCATCGCCGTCAACGGCGTGTGCCTGACTGCGGTCGAACTGCCTGGCGATGGCTTCTGGGCCGACGTCAGCCGCGAAACCCTCGACTGCACCGCCTTCAACGAGCTCAAAAGCGGCAGCCGGGTCAACCTGGAAAAGGCCCTGACACCGACCACCCGCCTGGGCGGTCACCTGGTCAGCGGCCACGTCGACGGCGTCGGCGAAGTGGTCTCGCGCAGCGATAACGCCCGCGCCATCCAGTTCCGCATCCGTGCGCCGAAAGAACTGGCCAAATACATTGCCCACAAGGGCTCGATCACCGTCGACGGCACCAGCCTGACGGTGAACGTCGTCGATGGCGCCGAGTTCGAGCTGACCATCGTCCCGCACACCCTGGCCGAAACCATCATGGCCGACTACCGTCCAGGTCGTCGGGTGAACCTTGAGGTCGACCTGCTGGCACGTTACCTGGAGCGTCTGCTGCTGGGTGACAAGGCCGCCGAGCCGAGCAAAGGCAGCGGCATCACCGAAAGTTTCCTGGCCGCCAACGGCTACCTGAAATCCTGATTTGAAAGGGGGTGCCACGTGGCGCTCAACAGCATCGAAGAACTGGTCGAAGACATCCGCCAGGGCAAAATGGTCATCCTCATGGACGACGAAGACCGCGAGAACGAAGGCGACCTGATCATGGCCGCCGAGTGCTGCAAGGCCGAACACATCAACTTCATGGCCAAGCACGCCCGCGGCCTGATCTGCATGCCGATGTCGCGCGAGCGCTGCGAAACGCTCAAGCTGCCGCTGATGGCGCCACGTAATGGCTCGGGCTTCGGTACCAAGTTCACCGTGTCGATCGAAGCCGCCACCGGGGTCACCACCGGCATCTCCGCCGCCGACCGCGCGCGCACCGTGCAGGCTGCCGCTGCCCGTGATGCCAAGGCCGAAGACATCGTCAGCCCCGGTCACATCTTCCCGTTGATGGCCCAGCCGGGTGGTACCCTGGCCCGTGCCGGCCACACCGAAGCTGCCTGCGACCTGGCGCGCATGGCCGGTTTCGAGCCGAGCGGGGTGATCTGCGAGGTGATGAACGATGACGGCACCATGTCCCGTCGTGCCGAGCTGGAAACCTTCGCCGCCGAACACAACATCAAGATCGGCACCATCGCCGACCTGATCCACTACCGGATGATCCACGAACGTACCGTTCAGCGGGTTTCCGAGCAGCCGCTGGACAGCGAGCTGGGCCATTTCAACCTGGTCACCTACCGTGACTCGGTCGAGGGCGACGTGCACATGGCCCTGACCCTGGGCAACATCTGCGCCGAAGAACCGACCCTGGTACGGGTGCACAACATGGACCCGCTGCGCGACCTGCTGATGGTCAAGCAACCGGGCCGCTGGAGCCTGCGCGCGGCCATGAGCGCCGTTGCAGACGCTGGCAGCGGTGTGGTGCTGCTGCTCGGTCACCCGCTCGATGGCGACGTGCTGCTGGCGCACATTCGCGAAAGCGCCGACGCTGCCCCGCAGGCGAAAACCCCGACCACCTACAGCACCGTCGGTGCCGGTTCGCAGATCCTGCGCGACCTCGGCGTGCGCAAAATGCGCCTGATGAGTTCGCCAATGAAGTTCAATGCGATATCCGGATTCGATCTGGAAGTTGTAGAATACGTGCCCTCCGAATAAAGCAGGCGGTTTGTCGCGCTGCCATTCGTGTCCCAAACCCCCACAGGCCGCCCGTTTGCGGCCTGGCTCTTTAAGATGAGAACTCCGGAATGACCCTGAAGACCATCGAAGGTACCTTCATCGCCCCCAAAGGTCGCTATGCTTTGGTGGTTGGCCGCTTCAACAGCTTCGTTGTCGAAAGCCTGGTGAGCGGTGCCGTTGACGCCCTGGTTCGCCACGGTGTGAACGAAAGCGACATCACCATCATCCGTGCCCCGGGTGCCTTCGAAATCCCGCTGGTAGCACAGAAAGTCGCCCAGCAAAGCGAATATGCCGCGATCATCGCCCTGGGCGCCGTGATCCGTGGCGGTACCCCGCATTTTGAATACGTAGCGGGCGAATGCACCAAGGGCCTGGCCCAGGTGTCCATGGAGTTCGGCGTGCCGGTCTCCTTCGGTGTCCTGACCGTCGACTCGATCGAACAGGCCATTGAGCGTTCCGGCACCAAGGCCGGCAACAAGGGCGCCGAAGCTGCCCTGTCCGCTCTGGAAATGGTCAGCCTGCTGGCGCAGTTGGAGGCCAAGTGATTAGCGACGAAAGCGATCGTTTCAACCCGCGCGATCCAAAACCTGCGGATGCTGGCAAGCCATCGAAAAGCGCCAAGCGTCGCGAAGCCCGTCAGCTCGCGACTCAGGCCCTGTACCAATGGCACATGGCCAAGCAGTCGCTGAACGAGATCGAAGCGCAGTTCCGGGTCGATAACGATTTCACCGATGTCGACGGTGCCTACTTCCGCGAAATCCTTCACGGGGTTCCGGTGAAAAAGGCCGAAATCGACGAAGCACTGAAGCCGTGCCTGGACCTGGCCCTTGAAGAGCTCGATCCAGTTGAACTGGCAGTGCTGCGCCTGTCCACCTGGGAGTTCATGATGCGCGTTGACGTCCCGTACCGCGTCGTGATCAACGAAGGTGTGGAGCTGGCCAAAGTGTTTGGCGCCACCGACGGCCACAAATTCGTCAATGGCGTGCTCGACAAGCTGGCTCCACGCCTGCGTGAAGCCGAAGTCAAGGCGTTCAAGCGCTGATTGCGGCGCTATGTGCCAATGGGTGAGTTCGAGCTGATTCGTCATTACTTCGCCGCCGCGTCCTGTGCGCAAGGTGGTGAAGGCGTGGCGCTGGGCATTGGCGATGATTGCGCCTTGCTCAGCGTGCCACCGGGCGAACAGCTGGCGATCTCCACCGATACGCTGGTGGCCGGGGTGCATTTCCCGGCTGTCTGCGACCCTTTTCTGCTCGGTCAGCGTTCGCTGGCCGTCGCTGCCAGTGACCTGGCGGCCATGGGCGCCACGCCCATCGGCTTTACCCTTGCCCTGACCCTGCCGGAGGTTCGCGCCGACTGGCTGCAAGCCTATGCCTGCGGTTTGAACCAGATGGCCGAAAGTTGCCAGCTGAGCCTGATTGGCGGTGATACCACCCGTGGCCCGCTGAGCCTGACCATGACCGTGTTCGGCCGTGTGCCGGGCGGTCAGGCCCTGACCCGCAGCGGTGCGCGAGCCGGTGATCTGCTCTGTGTCGGTGGCGAGCTGGGCAATGCCGCCGGCGCCTTGCCGCTGGTGCTGGGCGAACGCGTGGCCGATGCTGCCCAGGCCGAGCCCCTGCTTGCCCATTACTGGTCGCCGCAGCCGCAACTGGCGTTGGGCCAGGCGTTGCGCGGCAAGGCTACGGCGGCGCTGGACATTTCCGACGGCCTGCTCGCCGATTGTGGGCATATCGCCAAGGCGTCGGATGTGGCATTGCAGGTCGAGCTTGAGCGGTTACCGTTGTCGGCGGCACTGCAGGCTGTTCTCGGCCACGACGACGCGCAACAGGCGGCACTGGCCGGGGGCGATGATTACGTCCTGGCCTTTACCTTGCCCGAAGCCGAGCTTGCGTCCCTGCTGGCGGCCGGCTGGCCGATCCATGTGGTCGGGCGGGTCGGTGCCGGGAGCGGCGTGCGCCTGCTCGATGGCGGCGGCCAGGACATCACCCCGCAAACCCGGGGCTATCAACATTTTAAGGAGACACCGTGACCGATCACCCCAAACAGGTGCCAGCGGAGTTCGTTCCGCCGTCGGTCTGGCGCAATCCCTGGCATTTTCTGGCTTTCGGCTTCGGCTCCGGGACTTTGCCCAAGGCGCCGGGAACCTGGGGCTCGCTGGTGGCTCTACCTTTTATCCCGTTGTGGCAGATGCTGCCCGACTGGGGCTACTGGCTGATGCTCGGCCTGACCATGCTGTTCGGCTTCTGGCTGTGCGGCAAGGTCGCCGATGACCTGAAAGTCCACGACCATGAGGGGATCGTCTGGGACGAAATGGTCGGTATGTGGATCACCCTGTGGCTGGTGCCAGAAGGCTGGTTGTGGCTGCTGGCGGGCTTCTTGATGTTCCGATTTTTCGACATCCTCAAGCCCTGGCCGATCCGCTGGGTTGACCGTCACGTACATGGCGGGGTCGGGATCATGCTCGACGATGTGCTGGCGGGGGTGTTTGCCTGGCTGGGCATGCAGGTTCTGGTATGGAGCTTTACCTAAGGGAGCGGGGTGATGACGGGATGGCGGCTGTTGCTGTTGTTGCTGGTTCTGGCGGCAAATGTGGTAAAGGCGGCTGATGCGCCCTTGGCGACGCCCGGCCAGGTCCGTCTGGTCAGTGAGGAATGGCTCGATTACACCAACGCCGATGGCAGCGGCCTGGCCTGGGACGTGCTGCGCAAGGTGTTCGAGCCGGCCGGCGTCAGGGTCCGTACCCTGAGTGCGCCGTACAGCCGTGCGGTCGGCCTGGTCAAGCGTGGTGAGGCGGATGCCTGGGTCGGCTCCTATCACGAAGAGAACGCCGACAACCTCTACCCGCGCTGGTACTTCGACATGGACCATATCTATGCCCTGGGCCTGGCCAGCCGTCCTGTGCCCACCCAGCAGACCCTTGGCCAGTATCGCCTGGCCTGGGTGCGCGGTTATGACTACAAGAACTACCTGCCCAACGTCGGCCATTTTCGCGAGATCCAGCGCCGCGAGGGGATTTTGCCGATGCTTGAGCACGATCGCGTCGACTTCTACATCGATGCCCTGACCGAAGTCGACTATGTCCTCGAACAGGCGCCCAAGCCCGAGCTGTTCCGCCGCAGCCATCTGGCCGAACTGCCGCTGTACATCGCCTTTGGCCGCACCGCCGAGGGCAAGGCGTTGCGCGTCCTGTTCGATCAACGCATGGACAAGCTGGTGGCCAGTGGCGAGTTGCGGGCGATCTTCGAGCACTGGCAACAGCCGTATCCGTTCGACGGCGAGGGCAAGAACCGTTAGGCAATATCGAACCTCTCGATCTGTTTGCCCAATAATTCAGCCTAAGCAGCGGCGCTGCGCTGCTGATACAATCGCCCCACGTCAATTTTCAAGTTACTGATCAGGAGCACAACGTGCCCGTCGTTTTTGTTGCCGCTTCCAAGCTGCCTACCCCCTTTGCGACCTTCACCATGCATGGTTTTCTCGATGAAGCCACCGGCCGCGAGCACGTCGTGCTCAGCCTGGGTGATGTGGCCGACGGGCAGCCGGTGCTGGGGCGCCTGCATTCCGAATGCCTGACCGGCGACGCCTTGTTCAGCCAGCGCTGCGACTGCGGTTCGCAACTCGAAGCGGCCCTGCAGGCGATCGCCCGCGAAGGCCGCGGCGTGCTGCTGTACCTGCGCCAGGAAGGCCGCGGCATTGGCCTGTTGAACAAGATCCGCGCCTACGAGCTGCAAGACGGCGGCGCCGACACTGTCGAGGCCAACGAGCGCCTGGGCTTTGCCGCCGACCAGCGTGACTACGGCATGTGCCAGCCGATGCTCGAGCATCTGGGGGTCAAGTCGCTGCGGCTGATGACCAACAACCCGCGCAAGGTCAAGGCCCTCACCAGCATGGGCATCCCGGTTGCCGAGCGCGTGCCGCTGCACACCGGCCACAACCCGCATAACAAACACTACCTGGCGACCAAAGCCGGCAAGCTCGGCCACATGATGGGCAACGAGCACCAGGGCGAGGCCGGTCGGGCGTGACCCGCGCCCAGGTTCGCCGTCGTCTGGAGCTGGCCTGGTGGCAGTACCTGGCGGTGGCGCTGGCACCGTTGCTGGTGTTCGCCTGGGCCTTTGGTGGCGTGCAGGCGCTGATTCCGATCCTGGCCATGCCGATGTTCATCGCCGGCGTGGCGTCGATGTTCCTCAGCCTGCCGCGCTTCGGTGCGTACAAGCATGGGCTGATCGCGACCCAGAAAGCCTTGAACACTGACGACGAGCCAGGTGCCTGGATCGAACTGGCGCGCATCCGCCGGCTGGGCATGCTGTTCGCCTGCCTGCCGGCCTGGGTCGCTGCGCTGTCGGTATTCGTCGGCCTTGAGGCGGTGCCGCAGATCCTCCTGGCGATCTCCAGCCTGGTCCTGCTCTACCTCTACCGTATCCCTCGCCAGCTCGGCTGATGCGCCGTTACCTGTGGCTGTTGCTGCTGGCCCTCGGCATGCCATTGGCGGCAGCGCCGCGAGTGGTCAGCCTGGCGCCTTCGATCACTGAAATCATTCTCGACCTGCAGGCCGGCGATCTGCTGGTGGGCATGGCCGAGTGGCACGAACGGCCGGCGCAACTGGAAGACGTGCCGCTGGTTGGCCGCTATGGCCAACTGGACATGGAGCGCCTGCTCAGCGTGCGCCCGGATCTGGTGCTGTACTGGCCGGGCAGCGTGCCGGCGGCCCAGCGCGACCAGCTCGAACGTCTCGGTATCCCGCTGTATAGCGTCGATGTGCACGAGCTGGATGACCTGGTTTCCCAGGTCGACGAAATTGGCGTGCGCATCGGGCGCAAGGAGCAAGGCGGGCAGTTGGCCGATGCCTTGCGCAGCCGCCTTGCAGCGTTACGCCAACAGTACCGCCGAGAGCGCCCGCTGTCGGTGTTCTATCAGGTCTGGGACAAGCCGCTGTACACCGTTGGTGGCTATCAGATCATCTCCGATGCCCTCAGCGTCTGCGGCGCGCGCAACGTGTTCGCCGACCTCACCCAGCCGGCGCCTCAGGTCAACCTGGAGACCGTGCTGGCGCGCAATCCCCAAGTCATCCTCGCCCCCGATCAGCCTCAGCTAGACGCCTGGAAGGCCTGGCCCAACGTTGCGGCAGTGCGCGACGGCCTGTTGCTGCAGGTGCCGGACAAAGGCCTGGAGCGCCCCAGTGGGCAGATGATCGAAGCGACGGCGAAGTTGTGTGCGTTGTTGCAGGCTAAAGCGCCGGCGTCCAGGTGACGCCCAATAGCCAGGTTCGGCCCTCTTCACGATAGTCAGCATAGCCTGCGCCATAGTTGTACTGCGCGCGGCTGTAGGCTTTGTCCAGCAGGTTATCGGCTTTGAGCTCCAGGCGAATCTCGCGGCTCAGGTTCCAGCTGCTGCGCAAACCGAGCAGACCGTAGCCACTGAGTGAGCGTTTGTTGTCCGCATCCGCGTAACTGCTGCTGACCGCCTGCCAGCTGGCACCGAGGCCCAGGCGATCGAACTGGCGATCCAGGTCCAGGCTCAAGGTACGGCGGGCACGGCGTTCCAGGGTGTGCCCGGAATCGCGGTCACGCGGGTCGATCAGCGACAGGCCCAGGTTGCTCTGCCAGCCGAACCACGCCTGATGCAGGCTGGCTTCGAAGCCGTTGATCCGTGCCGAACCGACATTGTGCGGAATGTAGTTGGGGCCCAGGGAGATCGCATTGCGCAGGTCGGTGCGGTACAGCGACGCCTCCAGCCGGGTGGTTTCAGCCAGTTGGCTGCGCCATTGCAATTCGTAGCTTTTCGAGCGCTCGGGCTTGAGGTCGGGGTTGCCAAAGTCCGGGTAGTAGAGGTCATTGAAGGTCGGCGCGCGGAAGCCTTCGCTGTAGGACAGCAGCAGGTCGTTGTCCGCGTTGAGCGGCAGGCCGAGGCTGGCGCTCCAGCTGTTCTGGCTGCCGAACTGCTGGTTCTGGTCGCGGCGCACGCCCACTTCGGTGCTGAAGCTGTCGTCCTTGTAGCGGTGCTGCACAAAGGCGGCGCGGTTCCAGCGGCTGTCTTCGTCCAGGGGCGTGCTGCCGTGCAGGCGGTCCTGGTACCAGTCGCCACCCAGCAGCAGGTTGTTGTGTTCGTCGAGGCTCAGGTCATTCTGCCAGTTCAGCGAATCGCGATAGGTGTTGAACTCGCTACCGCCCGGTTGCAGTGAGTCGCGCTTGGTATCACGGTTTTCGCTGTGGCCCAGCTCCAGGCGTGAATGCCACATCTCGGTGAACTGGGCGTCGGCATAGGTGCCGACGCTGGAGACGTTGAAGTCGGTATAAGGCTGGCTCTGGTCGCCAAACAGATTGTCGTATTCGCTGCGCCCGTGGCTGTCGAGCCAGTTCAGGCCCAGCTCCAGCGAGTCGCTGGCGACATGGCTGAGGTTCAGGCTCAGGCTCTTGTTGCGGTAGGCATCGTGATCGCCGTTGGCGGGAAACGATTCGCGGGTGGCGTTGATGCCAGCGGTTTCGTCCAGGCCGGCGGCGAGGTTGAAACGGGTGCGCTCGTCACCACCGGACAGGCCAACATCACGCTGCCAGGTCTTGTTGCTGCCGCCGGCCAGGTGCAGGCGTGGCTGCAGGCCGGGCGTGCTGGCGCGGCGGGTGAAGATCTGGATCACCCCGCCAATCGCATCGCTGCCATAGATCGCCGAGCGCGACCCGCGCAGTACTTCGACCCGCTCGATCTGATCGATGTTGAGAAACTGCAGGCCGCTGTCACCGGACGAGGTGTTGGCGATGCGTACGCCGTCCACCAGCACCAGGCTCTGGGCCGACTTGGTGCCGCGAATGAAGATGCCGGGCAGGCTGCCACGCCCGCCGGTGCGCGAGACCTGAACACCCGGTACCCGGGTCAGCAGGTCAGTGATGCTGGAAGGTTGCAGGCGGTCGATGTCAGCACGGGTGAACACCGTGTTGGCGGCGCTGGTCTGGGTGCGGTCTTCGACCTGGCGGTTGGCGCTGATCAGCGTGTCGGGCAGCTTCAGGGCGCTTTCGCGGTCGATGGGCTCGGCCAGCAGGGTGGTCGGCAATAGCAGGAGTGGGGCTACCAGGCGCAGGGATTTCATGGGCAGTTCCATTGCTATCGCTGGCAAGCCAGCTCCCACAGGTTCTGCATGCGCTGTACTTGTGGGAGCTGGCTTGCCAGCGATGAGGCCGGTTAAGGCCCCGAAGATCAAAGACCGAGCAGTTGCATCCGCTGACGCACCGAAGCCTCGATCCCGGCCGCATCCAGCCCGCACTCGGCCAGCATCTGCGCAGGCTTGGCATGCTCGACATACACATCTGGCAGGCCCAGGTGCAGCACCGGCTTGAGTAGGGCTTCACGCGCGAGGAACTCACTTACCGCCGCACCGGCGCCGCCCATGATGGCGTTCTCTTCGAGGGTCACCAGCAGCTCGTGGCTGCCGGCGATTTCGCGCACCAGGGCTTCATCCAGCGGTTTGACAAAGCGCATGTCAACCACGGTGGCGTCGATCTGCTCGGCAACTTTCAGGGCTTCGCTCAGCTGCACGCCGAACACCAGCAAGGCGACCTTGCTGCCCTGGCGGCGAACGATGCCCTTGCCGATCTCCAACGGCTCGAGGTTGCTCTCGATGGTCGCATTCGGGCCGCTGCCGCGTGGGTAGCGCACGGCCGCCGGGCCGTTGTACAGGTGGCCGGTGCTGAGCATCTTGCGCAGTTCGTTCTCGTCGCTCGGGGTCATCACCAGCATGCCGGGGATGCAGCGCAGGAACGACAGGTCGAAGCTGCCTGCGTGGGTCGGGCCGTCTTCGCCGACCAGGCCGGCGCGGTCGATGGCGAACAGTACGTCGAGGTTCTGCACCGCAACGTCATGGATCAGCTGGTCGTAGGCGCGCTGGAGGAAGGTCGAATAGATCGCCACCACCGGCTTGCTGCCTTCGCAGGCCATGCCCGCCGCCAGGGTTACCGCGTGCTGTTCGGCGATGGCGACGTCGAAGTAGCGATCCGGGTAGCGCTCGCTGAAGGCCACCAGGTCGGAGCCTTCCTTCATGGCCGGGGTGATGCCGACCAGGCGCTGGTCGGCCGCCGCCATGTCGCACAGCCATTGGCCGAACACCGCGGAGTACTTCGGCCCAGCGGCCTGTTTCGGCGCGGCGGCAGGTTTGTCCACAGGCTCGAGCTTGGTGATCGCGTGGTAGCCGATCGGGTCGACTTCGGCCGGGGCGAAGCCCTTGCCCTTCTTGGTCACCACGTGCAGGAACTGCGGGCCCTTGAGGTCACGCATGTTGCGCAGGGTGGTGATCAGGGTCGGCAGGTCGTGGCCATCGATCGGACCGATGTAGTTCCAGCCCAGCTCTTCGAACAGGGTGCCGGGCACCAGCATGCCTTTGGCGTATTCTTCGGTGCGGCGGGCGATTTCCCAGGCGCCGGGCAGGCGCGACAGGACTTTCTTGCTGCCCTCGCGCATGCTCGAGTAGGTGCGGCTGGAGAGGATCTTGGCCAGGTAATTGGACAGGCCGCCGACATTGCGCGAAATCGACATGTCGTTGTCGTTGAGGATCACCAGCATGTCGGCATCGACTTCCTGGGCGTGGTTCAACGCCTCGAAAGCCATGCCGGCGGTCAGTGCGCCGTCGCCGATCACGGCAATGGACTTGCGCGGATCGTTCTGCAGGCGGGCGGCGATGGCCATGCCCAGGGCAGCACTGATCGAGGTGCTGGAGTGACCGACACCAAAGGTGTCGTACTCGCTCTCGGCGCGGCGTGGGAAGGCGGCCAGGCCGTCCTTCTGGCGCAGCGTGTTCATGCGCTGGCGGCGACCGGTGAGGATCTTGTGCGGATAGGCCTGATGACCAACGTCCCACACCAGGCGGTCGTCCGGGGTGTCGAAGACGTAGTGCAGGGCGATCGTCAGCTCGATGACGCCCAGGCCGGCACCGAAATGCCCGCCGGTCTGGCCAACGGTATAGAGCAATTCCTGGCGCAACTCGTCGGCCAGGCTCTCCAGGTCGGCTTCAGCCAGGCGGCGCAGGCCGGCAGGCGTATCAGCACGGTCAAGCAGCGGCGTGACCGGGCGTTCGCGGGGGATCTCTTGAAACGTCGTGGGCATCAGGCGAATCGTTATAGATATGAAGTGGCGGCAGTTTACCTTATTGCGGTATTGGCTGCCCATTTGAGCTAATCGCGGGGCAAGCCCGCTCCTACAGTGATCGCTGTGGGAGCGGGCTTGCCCCGCGATGCGGTTTGCGCTTAATTACGCCGTTCAACGATATAACGCGCCAGTTCCCGCAGCGGCTCGGCCGCCGCGTCAAACGGACGCAGGGCATGCAGGGCCTGGTCGCGCAGTTCCAGGGCATAGGCCTTGGCGGCGTCGAGGCCGAGCAAGGCCGGGTAGGTCGGCTTGTCGCGGGCGATGTCTGCGCCCTGGCGCTTGCCCAGGGTTTCTGTGTCGCTCTCGACGTCGAGGATATCGTCCTGGACCTGGAACGCCAGGCCGATGGCCTGTGCATACGTTTGCAGGGCCTTGAGCTGGGTCTGGTCGGCGCGGGCGCTGGCCAGGGCGCCGAGCCTGACGCTGGCTTCGATCAGCGCGCCGGTCTTGTGCCGGTGCATGAACTCCAGCGCCGTCTGGTCGAGCTTGAGGCCCACCGAACCTAAGTCGATGGCCTGGCCGCCGACCATGCCGGCAGGGCCGGCGGCCAACGCCAGGGCCTGGACCATGGCCAGGCGGATGCTGTCTTGCTGCGGGCTCAGTTGCGGGTCGAGCAGGGCACTGAAGGCCAGGCTCTGCAAGCCGTCGCCAGCCAGGATCGCACAGGCTTCATCGAAGGCCTTGTGGGTGGTCGGCTGGCCGCGGCGCAGGTCGTCATCGTCCATGGCCGGCAAATCGTCGTGCACCAGCGAGTAGGCGTGAATCAGCTCGACCGCGCAGGCAGCGCCGTTGGCTTGCTCCGGCGTGCCACCCAGGGCTTCGCAAGCGGCGTAGGCGAGCAGCGGGCGTACGCGCTTGCCGCCGTTCATCACGCTATAGCGCATGGCCTGGTAGAGGCGGGTGAGTTCCTGCGACGGCGGCACGAACAGTTGCTCAAGGGCGGCGTCGACCCGGGCCTGGCAGTCGGCCTGATAGCGACTGATCATTCTGCCTGGTCCGCATCGAAAGGCTCGGCGGCCAGCTCGCCATCGCGCTCAAGCAACACCTGGACCTTCTGTTCGGCCTGGGCCAGAGCGCTCTGGCAGTCGCGGGTCAGGCTGATGCCTTGTTCGAAGGCGGTCAGCGAGTCTTCCAGCGACAGCTCGCCGTTCTCCAGGCGCTCGACCAGGACCTGCAGGTCGGCGAGGGATTGCTCGAAATCAATGGAGGCTTTTTTTCGGGCCATGGCGGCTGTCTCGGTGGCGGTATAAACGGCGCGACACTAGCAGAGCGGGGCGGGGGGAGCAAATCGATAGGGGCGATCTTTCGTCGCATTCTGTTGCACAAAGGCCGCCGGTGAAGTCTTGATTTTTCTGCAGGGCTCGCATTGTGAGGGCTTATGGCTCTCTGCCATAATCGCGCCCGCTTTACCCCGCGGGTTTCTCGCGGTGAAGCCTCCTATTTCTGTTGTCACGTAATGGACTACGTTGTGAGCTTCCTTTCGATCGAGTTCGGCCTCTGCTTCACACTGTTTTTCATCGTCTACTGGAGCCTGTGCTGGAGCGTTCGCCTGCAGAACGTCCTGCTGCTGGCGGCCAGTTACGCACTGGTGGCCAGTTTCAGCTTCAACTCCCTGTATATCCTGCTGGGCTACAGCGCCCTGGTGTACCTGCTCGGCCTGGTCGGTGAGCGGTATCCCGGGCGGCGCTTCAGCTATTTGCTGGTGTTGCTGCTGGTGCTGGGCTGCTTCTATCTGTTCAAGTATCAGGAGTTCTTTGTCGGCGGCGTGCAGGGTGCCCTGGCCAGTGCCGGGCTGGATGTGTCACTGCCGGTGCTGGAAGTGCTGGTGCCGATCGGCCTGTCGTTCTACGCCTTTCACTCGGTCAGCTACCTGGTGTCGATCAACCGCCGCGAGATGCCCTCGGCTTCGCCGTTCGACCTGGCCCTGTACCTGGCGTTCTTCCCCAGCCTGATTGCCGGCCCGGTCAACCGCGCCAGCCACATGCTGGCGCAGATTCGCACCAGCGGTATCCGTGAGGTGCTGGAGCCGCAACGGGCTTTGGGCCTGATCGCCCTGGCGGTGGTCAAGCTGTTCTTTTGCAGCGCCTGGCTGGCCAGCGAGTGGGTCGACCCGGTGTTTGAAACGCCGGGCAGCTATTCGCCCGAGCAGATCCTGCTGAGCGTGTATGGCTACAGCTTCCTGATCTATTTCAACTTCAGCGGCTACACCAACCTGGTCACCGGCATTGCCTTGCTGCTGGGCTTCCGCCTGCCCGAGAACTTCAATGCGCCCTATGCCGCGCACAACCTCAAGGAATTCTGGGGCCGCTGGCATATCAGCCTGTCGCTGTTCATTCGCGACTATGTCTACATCCCCCTGGGCGGTAACCGCCAGGGCGTGTGGCGCGGCAACCTGAACATGCTGCTGGCGATGCTGGTTTCCGGGCTGTGGCACGGGGCGAGCATCAACTTCATCATCTGGGGCGCGTTGCACGGTATCGGCCTGGCGCTGTACAAGGCCTCGACCTACATCCTGCCGCAGCCGATGCGCTGGCCGGGGGCCGGTTTGGCGGCGCGTCTGCTGACCTTCCACTATGTGGCCTTCGCCTGGATCTTCTTCCGCAGTGCGAGCCTTGATGAAGCCGTGGACATGCTCGCCGGAATCGGCGGG
Organism: Pseudomonas wadenswilerensis; assembly: GCF_900497695.1. Taxonomy (GTDB): domain Bacteria; phylum Pseudomonadota; class Gammaproteobacteria; order Pseudomonadales; family Pseudomonadaceae; genus Aquipseudomonas; species Aquipseudomonas wadenswilerensis. The sequence continues at coordinate 90,980 of NZ_UIDD01000003.1, forward strand.
CTGAGCCTGGATGGATTGTTCTCCAGTACCGGCCTGCTGTTGCTGGTGAGCGTGCTGTATGTGGCTGTCTACCCGCAGTTGCTGGTGCTCCTGCGTCAGTTCTTTGCAGCGACCACGCGCTTGCCTTGGCAGTTGTATCCGATACCGCTGGGGTTGTTCGTTTCCTTGGTTATTTTTGCTTCGCAATCGGGCGTGCCGGGGTTCATCTATGCAAGTTTCTAATGCCGGTCGTTTGATGTCCTCGCAAGCGGGCGCGGCCAAGGCGTTGTACGCCATCGTCATCACCACGCTGCTGTTGTTCTGGCTGAACCAGGATTCGATCAGCCTCTATTGCCAGCAGAAATATCACCAGAGCTGCGAGCTGCCGGTGCTCGGGCAAAGCCCGGCCTGGCGCCTGGGTGGCAACCTGACCCACGCCTTGGGCGATGCCCGCGACAGTTTTGTCGATAGCCTGGAAAAACGTAACGAGCCGGTACTGGTGGCCAAGGTCGAGGCCAGCGATACGGTCGAGCTGCCGGCGCCGACCCGGGTGGTTCCGGTGCACCTGGGCAAGCCGCCAGCTACCGCGCAGGTAGCGGTCAGCAAGCCGGTCGTAGTCCAGGTGGCGGCACCTGCTGCGCCCGTTGCTGCGCCGGTGACCCAACCTGCGGCCCAGGTTGCCCAGGCGCCGCTGCAAGCGGGCACCGTTGTGTCCCTGGCGGCCGGTGATGAAGTGTTCCTGGTCGGCGACTCGCTGATGCAGGGCGTCGCCCCGCACCTGGCCAACAGCCTGCGCAAGCGCTACCAGATCAAGAGCGTCAACCTCAGCAAGCAAAGCACCGGCCTTGCCTATCCGGGGTTCTTCAACTGGCCGCAGACCGTGGCCAAGACCCTGGAAAGCGAGCCGAACATTCGCCTGATGGTGATCTTCCTCGGCCCCAATGACCCGTGGGACATGCCCCAGGGCAAGGGCAAGCCGTTCCTGCGCTTCAAGTCGCCGGAGTGGGAAGTCACCTATCGCCAGCGCATCGATTCGATTCTTGACCAGGCCCGTGCGCACAATGTGCAGGTGATCTGGGTCGGGCCGCCGAACATGCAGAAGCCCAAGCTGTCTACGGCCATGGCTTATCTGAGCGGGTTGTACGAGCAACAGACCGGCCTGTACCAACAGCACTACGTTTCGGCCAACCCGGCACTCGGTTACAACGACGACAGCTTCTCCGCTACTTTGCAGAACAGCCAGGGCAAACGGATCAAGACCCGGGTCGATGACGGCATCCATTTCACCACCACCGGACAGAAGCTGATCTCGGAACGGATTCTCTCGATGATCGCCTTTCCCGGCCTCACTGTAACGGGACACTGATGCGTCGACTGCACAACATTCTGGGATTGGCCCTGCTGATCTGCGCGCTGCCGGGCTGTAGCCCGGTGGCGGCGGTCAATACCACGGCCAGGCCAGCCAATACGGCGGCCAAGGCCCCGGTCAACCGCGTCGATGGCAACCTGGCGGTACTGGCGGGCAAGTTCAAGAACGCCAACCGCGCGCCGGTCAATATCATTCAGTTCGGCGACTCGCACACCGCTGCCGATCTGTTCAGTGGCGAGATGCGCCGCCTGCTGCAAGCGCGATATGGCGACGGCGGTATCGGCCTGATCGCCGCCACGCCGGTGCCGGGCACCCGCTACGACCAGGTTATCCTCAAAGCCGCCAAGCGCCAGTGGGAGCTGGTGTCGGCGCGTAATCAGCAGAGCACGCAGTTCCCGCTCGGCGGTTACTTGTCGGTGCCGATGGCGGCCAACCCCAGCGTACGCATCGAGGCCCGTGAACCTGGTGCCCAACGTTATCGCGTGCAGGCGCTGTACCAGGCGCGGGAGAACAGTACCCTGGTGCTGCGCGACGGTCGTGGACGCAACCAGCGCATGCTGGCGGCAACCGGCGGGCAATGGCGCTTCGGCCCGCAGGTCGGCAACCTCGGTCTGCCGCTGGACCTGACCCTCAACGGCCGTCCCGGCACCGTGCTGGGGGGGTGGTACATCCAGGGCCAGAAGAATGCCGGGGTGATCTATTCGGCGCTGGGTATCAACGGCGCGCGTCTTGAGGTGCAGGACAAATGGCAGGCCGGCTGGCAGGACAACCTCAAGACCTTGCGGCCGGACCTGGTGATCCTCGCCTACGGCACCAACGAAGCCTTCGATGACACCCTCGATCTCAACCTGTACCAGACGCAACTGCGCAATACCCTCAAGCGCCTGCGCCAGGACCTGCCGCGGGCGGTGGTGCTGCTGGTTGGTCCGCCGGACTCGATCAAGCAGCGCAAGGCCCGCAGTTGCGCCGCGCGCCAGCCGCAGCAACTGGCCCAGGTGATCCGCATCCAGCGCCAGGCAGCCAAGCAGGCCAATGCCCTGTTCTGGGACTGGCAGGCGTATATGGGCGGACAGTGTTCGATTGCCGGCTGGCAGGCTTCAGGCTTGGCCCGTGGCGATCTGGTGCACCTGACGGCGGACGGCTACAAGAAAAGCGCGGTCGGCCTGCACGACTTTTTGCGCACGCAGCTGGGCTTGAAGTAGGGCAGAAAAAAGCAGAGGCGGGGACGACTCCGGGTTGGCTTGCGGCGCCCCATGAAGTCGTCTTCCCGCCTCCTAATAGAGGCAAATCCGGGTGCATGAAGCTGCACCCGCTCAGCACGATGCGACTGCCTTGAATCAGCCGCGATTCACTCCTCTGCATTCACCTTAGTAGCTGTCTGCAGGGCTGTAAATTTTCTCGAACAGAATATTTTTCAGGCGCTTTCCAGGGCGGGAGTCAAGGCTGCCTGGCGGTAACGGGCCAACTCGTCGATGGTCAGTACCGGCAGCGAATGCAGCCTGGCGTACTCTGCCACCTGTTCGCCACGGGCCATGCTGCCATCGGGGTTCATCAGCTCGCAGAGGACCGCTGCCGGACGCAGGCCAGCCAGGCGGGCGAGGTCTACCGAGCCTTCGGTGTGGCCACGACGGGTGAGCACGCCGCCATCGCGTGAGCGCAGCGGGAACACGTGGCCGGGGCTGACGATGCGCAGGTCTGCGCGGGTCGAGTCCAGCGCTGCCTGGATGGTGGTGATGCGGTCCTGGGCCGACACGCCCGTGGATACACCTTCAGCGGCTTCGATGGTCACAGTGAAACCGGTGCCATGGCGGGCGCGGTTGTTCGGCACCATCGGTGCCAGCGACAGCTCGTCAACGGTGATTTCATCCAGGCACAGGCAGACGATGCCGCTGCAATCACGGATCATCATGGCCATGGTCTGCAGGCTGATGTTTTCGGCGGCGGCGATGATATCCGCCTCGTCCTCGCGGTCGTCGTCATCGAGCAACAGCACGGGTTTACCGGCCTGATAGGCAGCGACGGCGGCAGCGACGTTAGGGAATTGCTTGCGGTGCAAAGGGGACATGAAACGCTCCTCGTAAGTGATCGATGAACGTTTCAGGGCGAACAAAATGCGTGCGCCAGGGCGCACGATGGCCCTGACCTGACGCCTTCTTTCATCCGGACTATGACCGTCGGCTCTGGAGTCTCACCAGATCTGCTGACCCTCGACCAAAGGCCGAGGCGCTCGCGGGCTCATCTTTCGATTTACCGCCGGTGGGGACTTTCACCCCGCCCTGAAGACCGTGCAAGCATACATCAGGGTGCCATCATGCTTGCAAGCCTCAGGGCTACGACCTAGGTCTAAGCCGGGCTTAAAGGCCCAGGGCGTAATCCAGGTAGCCAGGGTAGGCCTTGCGCCAGTCGTCCTGGAAGGTGTGGCCTTCAGGGTGTTCGTGGCTCTGCACCTTGTTGTTGCTGGCGAAGGCTTTTTCGGTGGTGGCGGTCAGTTGCAGGTTGCTTTCATGCTCCTGTGCACCATGAACCACGACCAGGCGCTTGTCCTTGGCCTTCTGCACGGTGAACGGGATCTTGAAGCCGCCCGGCGACAGCAGCACGGCGCCGCTGTAGTTCTGCGGGTACTGGGCGATCAGGTGCGCGGCGTGTTCGGCGCCTTGCGAGAAGCCGATCAGGGCAACTTTCGAGCGGTCGATGCGGGTGTCTTTTTCCAGCTTCTTCAGGGCCGCGGCCACCGCTTGCTCGGTCGGCTCGACCGATTGCCGCTGCCACATGAACTGATGCTCGTCGCGTTTGAGGGTGCCGTTCAGGGCCACCAGCACGGCCTTGTCGCCCACCAGGTCGGCGCGCATGTTGGTGCCCTTGACGCCTTCGGTGCCGAAACCGGCCAGCCATACCACCACTGGCCAGCCGCCAGCCGGCGCCTTGCCTTCAGGAATGCTGAACGCAGCGAGGCCGGCGTCCTTGGCCTGGGTCGGGTAGTTCTTCTCGGCGGCTTGCAGCAGCTTCTGGTAGGCCGGGTCTTTCTGCATCGGCTCCAGTTCGTCGTCTTCCTTGAGGATCACCGCTTGCCAGAAGCCGCGCTCACGCGCCTGGTCGAGGTATTGCGCGGCCAGTTCCGGGCTGTCCATGGACGACAGCGCGGCAGCGGCCTGGTAAGAGGCGAAGGCGTTCTTCGGGTCCAGGCGGGCGGCGGTCAGATAGAAGGCCAGGGCGCCGGCATAGTTGTCGTGCTCGCTCTTTTCCTTGTCACCGGCATCCATGAACTCGGCCGGGGTGGCGTCGTTGAGGTACAGGTTGGCCATGGCGGCCATGCCTTGCCAGCGGCCCTTGTGCACGGCCTGGTCGGTGGCTTCGTCGGCGTAGGCACTGGCGGCGGTGAGACTGAGGCCGGCCAGCAGGCCGAAGGAGCAGAGATGCAAGCGGGTAGCTGTCAGCAATGACATGGCCGAGAGTCCTTTTTCGGTAGTGCTCGGCCAGATGCGGCCGAAGAGGGCGCGAATTCTAGCACCCTGTTCAACCCTTGAGTTGATTCCATTCCAGGCCAAAGCGCGCCAGGTATTTGCGCAGGCGGTCGGCGTCGTTGGGCTTTTCTTTTTCCTGGCGTGATACATCGAACAGCTGGCGTCCGGCTTCGGACAAAGTGCGGGCGTTGCGGCAAACCTTGAGTACGGCCTGCAGTTGCAGGCGGTCGAACTGGTCCAGCGCCTTGTCGCCGAGCAGCGCGTCGAGCGGGTCCGCTCCCTGCGCCAGGCCCCAGGCGCGCTGCAGGCGCTCGATCTCCTCCAGCACCAGCGCTTCGTCGATACGCCCACTGTCGGCGAGGGTGGCCATGCGCGTGATCGAGGCCGACAGCTCGCGGAAGTTGCCGGCCCAGCGCGCTTGCGGCGAGTTGGCAAAGGCCAGGTAGCGACGCTTGGCCTCCAGGTTGAAGCGCACCTGGCGGTTCTGTTCGCGGGCATGGCGCTGCAGTTCGAAATCAATGTTCGGCTCGATGTCCTCCCTGCGCCCGGCCAGCCCCGGCAACTCGAAGGTCCACAAGTTGATGCGTGCGTACAGGTCTTCGCGGAACAGCCCTTCGGCGACCCGGCTGCGCAGGTCGCGATGGGTACCGGCAATCAGCTGGAAGTCGCTCTCTACTTCGCGGTCCGAGCCCAGCGGGAAGAAGCGTTTTTCTTCGATGGCCTTGAGCAGCATGGCCTGCTCGTCGGCGCCCAGCTCGCCGATTTCATCAAGGAACAACATGCCGCCATCGGCTGCGCGCAGCAAACCTTCGCGGGCGTTCTGGGCACCGGTGAAGGCGCCTTTGCTGTGACCGAACAGTGCCGACATGGCGCCGTCACCGCGCAAGGTGGCGCAGTTCACTTCGACAAAGCGCCCCTCCAACTGGTGGCGAGCGCGCTTGAGTTCATAGATGCGCCGGGCCAGGAAGGATTTGCCCGCGCCGGTCGGGCCGACCAGCAGCATCGGCGCCCGCGAGCGCAGCGCCACACGTTCGATCTGCTCGATGGAGCGGTTGAAGGCGGCGTTCCGGGTGGCGATACCGGCCTTGAGAAAGTTCAGGCTGTCGGCTTGCTCGCGTTGAAAGCGCGAGGCGATGTGATCGTAGCGCGACAGGTCCAGGTCAATCAGCGTGCTGGTGCCGGCCGGGTCGGCCGTGTCTTCCTTGCCGCGGGCTGGCGAGGTCTGGATCAGCCGCGCCGGCAGGTAGCGCGCCTCGGTGAGCAGGAACCAGCAGATCTGCGCGACGTGGGTGCCGGTGGTGATGTGGACCAGGTAGTCCTCGTGCTCGGTATCGAACGGGTAGGCGCTGGCAAAATCGTGCAGGGCACCATAGACCTCCTCGAAGTCCCAGGGATTGCGCAGGACCATGGGCTGCAGGCGCACCTCGGTGTGTGGCGAGATGCTCTGGATGTCGTCACGTATGCGCTCGGCCAGGCCCAGATCGCGGGCGCTGGTGCCGTGGATCAGCTCCAGGCGATCGATCGGGGTTTGCGCTTGCTGGCACAGGCTGATGGTCGGGCGCCAGCGCTGCCAGCGCGCGGCGCCTTTGCCGTTGCGATCAAGGGTGGTACCGAGAAAACCGATGGCGACGCTACGCTTGCTCATTTCTATTTAGCTCAAAAGATAAATACCTATCTCATCATATATAAAAATCTTGTTTGTTGTGGGCTGAGAAATTTCATTTGCTTATGGTTGTTAAAATAAAATCCTTATAAATCAATAAGATAAAAATTTATTCTGTCTTTAACTCAAAACCTGGCACGCCCCTCGCAATATCTCCCTCGACCGCATCGCCAAGCTGGCCAACGGGACGGGGTTTATGTCCCCGCCGGTGCACGAGCCCACCCCAGGTGTTGGTGTCGTGCATGCCGCCGCCGCAACGAGCAGTCGATAGCGTGGCTCCTCACGGAGACGCTGGTCTCGAGGCCTGACTCGAACCTTACATACCCTCCAAGGTATCTCGAATGTTGTACCCGCCGGTGGGGCGTAGCCAGGGAAGGCTGCAAGGTGCGCACGGAGCGCACACGCCCACCGCCGATTTGCCCGGCTTGCCGGCCGGGCCCGGAGCAAGGCAGTTGCCGGACCGCAGGATGCGGTCAGTGGACAGGACGTCCCGGCAACTGACTCCTCCGGGCCACGCCCGCAGCGCTCGGCTCTTTGGCAGCACCGGCACCAAGGATTAATTGCACAGGATGATCAAGATGAAACTGTTGAAACGCTTTATCGTGAAAAAGAACGAACGCGGCCTGCTGTTCTGCGAAGGCGACTTTGTGTCGATCCTCGAACCTGGCGTGCACAAGCGTTTCGACCTGCACAACCGGCTGACGGTGGAAACCTTCAGCCTCAATACTTCGCTGTTCGAACATCGCCTGGCCGGCTACCTGCGGCAAAGCGAGCCGGCTCTGGTCGAGCAGTATTTCGAACGCATGGACCTGGCGGAAAACGAAGCCGGCCTGCGTTTTGAAGACGGTGCCCTGGTCGAGTTGCTGGCCCCGGGCAGCCGCCAGCTGTACTGGAAAGGCCAGAGCGCGCAGACCCTGCAGCGCATCGACCTGAGCCAGACTTATCGCCTGGACGGCGCCCTGGTGGCCCAGCTCAACCAGCCGAAATTGCGCAGCCGTAACCTGGCCGGGCTGGACGCGGTGTTGCTGGCGTCTGTGCCGGCCTTTCATGTCGGTGTGTTGAAGGTCGATGGCGTGGTGGTCGAGTTGCTCGGCGCCGGGCAGTACGGCTTCTGGCGCTTCAGCCGCCAGGTGAGTGTCGAGTTGGTCGACATGCGCATCCAGGCCATGGAAATCAGCGGGCAGGAAATCCTCACCCGCGACAAGGTCAGCCTGCGCCTGAATCTTGCGGCCAACTGGCGCTACAGCGATGTGCTCGGTGCGTTCGCGCAACTGAGCAAACCGCTGGAGCACCTGTACCGCGAGGTGCAGTTCGGCCTGCGGGCGGCGGTGGGCACCCGAACGCTGGATGAGCTGTTGGAAAACAAGCAACTGATCGACGATTCGGTCAGCCAGTACCTGCAGGAGAAACTCGCCGGCAGCGGTATCGAAGTCAGCGGCCTGGGGGTGCGCGACATCATCCTTCCAGGTGAGATGAAGGCCCTGCTGGCGCAGGTGGTGGAGGCGGAGAAAGCGGCGCAGGCCAACGTCATCCGCCGCCGCGAAGAGACCTCGGCAACCCGTTCGCTGCTCAACACCGCCAAGGTCATGGAAGACAACCCGACGGCCCTGCGCCTGAAGGAACTGGAAACCCTGGAACGGGTGGCCGAGCGAATCGACCGGATTTCGGTGTTCGGCGGCCTGGATCAGGTGTTGAATGGACTGGTCAGCATCAAGGCCGGATGAGGTTTGCCGGGCTCAAGCAGCCCGGCAGCAACAGATAAAAGTGGAAGTACGACAATGAACATACTCGAAGTGGCCGGCGGCAAGCCGATCAAGCTCTGGACCGACGGCGTCCCGGTGGACGAGGGCGCCCGTGAGCAACTGCTGAACACCGCGAAGATGCCGTTCATCTTCAAGCACCTGGCGGTGATGCCCGATGTGCACCTGGGCAAGGGCTCGACCATCGGCAGCGTGATCCCGACCCTGGGCGCGATCATCCCGGCGGCGGTCGGCGTCGATATTGGCTGCGGCATGATCGCCGCGCGCACCTCGCTGACCGCCAGCGACCTGCCGGACAACCTGCATGGCCTGCGCACTGCAATCGAGAAAGCGGTGCCCCACGGCAAGACCTTCGGTCGTCGCGACCAGGGGGCCTGGGACAGCGTGCCGGCCATGGCTGACCATGCCTGGCACGACTTGGCGGCGCGCTTCAAGGCAATCACCGACAAGTACCCGAAGCTGGAGAAAACCAACAACCGCCAGCACCTGGGCACCCTCGGCGGCGGCAACCATTTCATCGAGGTCTGCCTGGATGAAGCCAACCGCGTCTGGTTCATGTTGCACAGCGGTTCGCGCGGAGTTGGCAATGCCATCGGCAACCTGTTCATCGACCTGGCCCAGGCCGACATGCGCCAGCACATCGCCAACCTGCCGGACCGCAACCTGGCCTATTTCGAAGAAGGCAGCCGGCACTTTGCCGACTACGTCGAAGCGGTGGAATGGGCCCAGGACTTCGCCCGGCAGAACCGCGCGTTGATGATGCATGCGGTGATCGCCGCTACGCGCAAAGTGCTCGGTAGACCCTTCGAGGCCAACCTCGAAGCGGTCAACTGCCACCACAACTATGTGCAGCGCGAGCATCACTTTGGCCACGACGTGCTAGTCACCCGCAAGGGCGCGGTGTCGGCGCAGAAGGGCGAGCTGGGGATCATTCCTGGCTCCATGGGGGCGAAGAGTTTCATCGTTCGCGGCCTGGGCAACGAAGAGGCGTTCTGCTCCTGCAGCCACGGCGCCGGGCGGGTCATGAGCCGCACCCGGGCCAAGCAGGCGTTCACCGTCGAGGATCAGCGACGCGCCACCGCCCATGTCGAATGCCGCAAGGACAAGGACGTGATCGACGAGATCCCCATGGCCTACAAGGATATCGACGCGGTGATGCAAGCCCAGCGTGAGCTGGTGGAAGTGGTGCACACCCTGCGTCAGGTGGTGTGCGTCAAAGGATAGAGAGGGCGCCTTGAGGCGCCCGAGTGCAAGGATACGAACATGAACAAGGAAGACCGTCACCCACTGCCGGACGCCATGCGCGAGTGGGTGCTTGAAGAGCTGCGCCGGGTCGAGCGCGAGCACGACGTCACCGTGCTCTACGCCTGCGAATCCGGCAGCCGCGCCTGGGGTTTTGCCTCCACCGACAGCGACTTCGACGTGCGTTTCATCTACGTCCCGCGCCAGGATTGGTACCTGCGCGTCGATGAGCCGCGCGACGTCATCGAGCGGCCGCTGACCGACGAACTGGACATCAGCGGCTGGGAACTGCGCAAGACCCTGAAGCTGCTGCGCAACTCCAACCCGACCCTGCTCGAATGGCTCGGTTCGCCGCTGGTGTACCGCGCTGAACCGGGTGCAGTGGAGTCGCTCCAGGCGCTGGCGCTGAAGTTCTACAGCGCCAGGGCGGCGCGGCACCACTACCTGTCGATGGCGAAAAAGAACCACCGCGACTTCCTCCAGGGCACGCAGGTGCGTTTCAAGAAGTACCTGTACGTGCTGCGTTCGCTGTTGGCCGTGCGCTGGATCGACCTGGGCCTGGGCATGCCACCGACGGCCTTTGCCGATCTGCTCGCGGGCACCCTGAGCGAGCCGCAGATGCTCGCCGAGATCGATGAGTTGCTGCGCATCAAGCGCCAGGCGGTCGAGGCTGACTACGGGCCACGGCGGGTGTTGCTGCAGCAGTTTATCGACAGCGAATTGCTGCGCGCCGAAACCTCGCCGACCTTGCCGAGGCTGCGCGGTGATACACAACTGCTGGATGACTGTTTGCGCGATACTGTGCGGCGTTATTCATAGGAAGCGCGCCTGGCGTGCCTTCCTTGTCGAAAGGACTCGGAACGTTTTCATGCCTGACAGCAAATACCAGCGCCTGCCCCATGCCGGAGACTTCGAGCAAGTCTCCGGTACCCAGATCGTCTACCTGTCGCCCAAACCCTTGCCCACGGGTGTAGAAGCCTACAGCTACCGGCATTTGCATCGTGATGCCAATGAGGTCTACCTGGACTTCGGCATCGGCCGGGGCAACTTCGAATTCATGGCCCGCTGCGGTATTGCCGCGGTCATGGGGGTGGTGAGCTGCGTGGTGATGACGGCATTTCTCGGGGCCTGGGTGCTGCGTAGGCTTGAGCCGTTCTGGGAGGGGGTCTACGACTTTCTCGCATCGCCGCCCATCTGGGGTTTTATCGGGCTGCTGGCGTTGATGTACGTCGTCATATTTTGCCTGGCCGTGCGCCAGGTCAGCGTCCAGCCACCGATCCGCTTCAATCGCCAGCGCCGCGAAGTGGCGATGGTGCCGAAGAAGGGCGCTGCACCCCAGTATGTGCCCTGGGAAGAGGTCATCGCCTGTGTTTCGGCCGGGCAATTGGTCACCGAATACGCGGTGATGCCCGAGTTCAAGCTGATGATCGGCCTGCGCGACGCGCAAAGCGGTAACGTCCTGTGGCTGACCGTGGCCTGTGGCAGCCTGCGCGGTGCAGTTGCCGAATGGGAGGCGATTCGCGTCTACATGGAAGAGGGCCCGGCTGCCTTGCCTGCGCCGCCGCCAGAAGAGTTCGAGGAGGGCACGGTGGCGTTTTTCCATATGGCCCGCCTCGGCTATCGCGACAACTTTCCGTGGCTGCAGTATGTGTTTGGCTTTCTGTTCGTTCAGGCGTTCGGCGGCTGGACCTTGCCGTGTCATCTCTCCAACTGGGTCAACAATCGCCCCAGAGCGATGTTTCCCAAGGGGGTGCGGGAGTGGTCCAGGCCATTGCCGGTGGATCAGCATGCGGTGCCCAGCGAGGCGCTGCTCAAAGAAAGTGACGAGGTGCGCAAGGCCTTTCGCCGTGGGCAAAACCTGCTGGACTACTTCAAGGTGAAATTTGCCGCGCCGGCTTAGGGCAGGACAAGCCCGGCGTCAGGTTCAAGGCCAGCACGCTGCTCAATACCACCAGTGCCCCGAGCACCACCAGCAGTGAAGGTTGTTCGCCGAGCAAAACGGCGGCAATCAATATTGCGCAGGGCGGGATCAGGTACAGCGCCATGGACGCCCGACTGACGTCGGAATGGCTCAGTACATAAGCCCAACCGAGGTACGCCAGGGCACTGGGAAACACGCCGAGGATCAGTACCGCCAGGTTTGCCTGTGGCGACGCCGCAGTCACCGCAGCGCCAAGGCCTGGCAGGTACACCAGCAACAACGCCGTGCCGGTCCACACGGTGTAACACACCATGGTCAGGCCGTCGTAACGATGGCCGTGAAGTTTCTGCAGGGTGAAGTAGATGCTCCACGACAGCGCGGCCAACAGCACCAGCAGACCATGGGCATCGAGTGTGCCCAAGCCGCGATCAGCGACGGCGACAATGGCCGCACCGAGCATCCCCAGTACCAGGCAGCCCCAATGCCAGGCGCTGACGCGCTGACGCAGGACAAAAAAGCCAATCAGCAAGGTGAACAGCGGCGTCGACTGCGCCAGCAGGCTGGAGGCTCCGGCGCTTACTCCGCGCTGGCCAAAGTTGAGCGCCACATGATGCCCAAACACGGCAAAAAGCCCGAGCAGTATCAAGAGCGGCAAGTCCTTGGGGCGCGGCAGGCTGATGCCGCGCCACACCGCAACAAACGCCATGAATAGCGACGCCACGATAAACCGCGCCAGGGCCAGATGTCCCGGCTCGTAACCTTGCAGGGCGATATGGATACCCGCGGGTGAATAGGCCCAGCACAACACCACGAACAGTGTCGCCAGAACGATTTTCAAGGGGTGGGCGCGTGGCATCGCAAGAGGCTCCAGAGGCGTGGAGCTTCAGTATCAGAAAGGTATCTGCTCACCACAATCGACTTATACTGAACTGATCGTTCACTTTGGGTGATGTATGGAGCTGATGCAGATTCGCATGTTCAAGACGGTTTACGACACCGGCAGCATCGCCCGTGCGGCCGAGGTATTGCACTATGTGCCGTCGAACATCACCGCGCGGATCAAGGCGCTGGAAGAGGAGCTGGGTGTGCCGCTGTTCTTGCGTCATGGGCGTGGCTTGAAGATCAGCCCGGCGGGGGAAACCTTTCTCGAATACGCCACCCAGATGCTCGCCCTGGCTGAAGAGTCTAAGGCTGCTTTGAGCCCGCAAGCCGTACCCAGCGGGCGCTTGCGCATCGGCGCCATCGAGTCTTCGGCCAGTGGCCGATTACCGCGATTGCTGGCGGAATATCATGCGCGCTTCCCCGAGGTTTCGCTGGAACTGAGCACGGGTACCTGGTCGCAACTGCTCGATGACGTGCTCAACCATCGACTCGACGGTGCAATTGTCGCGGTGGAGGTCGAGCGCCCGTTGCTCAAGCGCACGCCCATGTATCAGGAGGACCTGGTACTGATCGCCCCTGAATCCTTCGGACCGATCCGCAGCGCTGAAGACCTGCTGGGCAAGGCCATTTTCATGTGGCCGGAAGGCTGCCCTTATCGGGCGGCGCTGGAGCGCTGGCTACTCGAACAGGGGCAAAAGCTGCCGATTGTCGGCATCGCCAGCTATGGCGCCATCGTCAGTTGCGTGAGTGCTGGCGCCGGGGTGTCGCTGGTGCCCAGGGGCATTTTCGAGCAATACCGCAAAGGCGCCGGCTGGACTGGCCATGAGTTCGCCGAACTCAAGGCCATCAGCAACGCCTTCTACTGGCATGCCCAGGCGGGCAGGCATCCGGCAAGGGATGCCTTCGTGCAGATGTTGCGCGAGGGTTTGGCGGCAGGTGCTATTCGATCGGATACTTGAGCATCGCCGGATGGCCTTCAATCTTGTCAGCCAGACGCTGCACATGCGCAAACTCACTGGCCGCAACTACCTCGGCGCACACGTATTGAGTGAACGACCAGGCCACGGCCGTTGTGATCTCCGCCTGGCTCAAGGGCAGGCTGGGGCATTTCGTCGGCTGTTCGGCAAGTAGCCCGTCGAGCTGTGCGTACGCCGCCAGCAACTGCCCGGTCACCCGCTCGAGCCAGGGCGTATGCAGTTTCTCCTGCGGGCGCAAGTTGTGTTCGTAATAGATCTGCACCGACTTCTCACTGGCTGCCAGCGCCAGGCCGATCACCTGCAAATCGCTGGCGCGGGCCAGAGAGTCTTGCGGCAATAGCTTTTTAGCGGGCACGGCCAGGGCTTCGAAGTAATCCAGAATCAGCGTCGAATCCATCAACACCGTGCCATCGTCGAGGACCAGGCTGGGTGCCTTGACCACCGGGTTGATCGCGGCGAACTCGTTAAAATTGCGAAACACTGACAACGCCTGGTGCTCGAAAGTGATGCCGTACAGCTCCAGCGATACCGCGACGCGGCGTACGTAGGGGGAATCGAGCATGCCGATCAGTTTCATGAGGCCTCCATTCATTCAGGACAGGTTGACTGCGTAGAAAGTAGCTGAAGATCGATGTCGCGCTTCACGGCGCCAGTTTTCGTCGCTCGATGGGTTCTGACAGTACGATGCTGGTGCGTGTCTCCCCAAAGGGATTGATCCTGGCGATGGTGTTTTCGATATCAGCCATGGATTTGGCGTAGAGCCTGATCAGGTAAGAATCGTTACCCGTTACGTGCAGGCACTCGACGACCTCGGGTATTTCCTGAAGGAGGGCAATCAACTTGGTTTTGGCTGGCTTGAAGGTGGTCATGCCAACCACGGCCGAGATGCCGTATCCGAGTTTGACGGGGTCGACCTGGGCGCTGTAGCCCTTGATCACCCCGGCATCTTCGAGTTTGCGTAAGCGGTCAGTGGTCGCGGGGATAGAAAGACCAGCGTGCCGAGACAACTCGGTGATGGAAATTCGGCCCGAGGTCTGCACCGCGGCGAGGATTTTTATGTCTATACGGTCCATGTAGATTTCCTCTGGCAAAAGCAAAGAAATTAATGAAAAAGGTGTCTTTTTCATTAAAAAATAATGCATCAAAAAATAGTGCGATGCTAGTCTAATTTCGTCGCTCGAAGAGTCGCTTGGGAACGGCGTTGACATAATAAGAATTATTTCCCGGTCCGCGGATCACGGGCCAGGTCTTTCCTTGGAAATGGAGTTCGTATGGGGAATAAGACGCGCGGCTGCAATAACAATAACTACCCTTCGTTTCGCCAGTACCTCACCGGGCAATTATTTGGCTTTCGCCACTTGAAAGTTGATCAGGTGTGCATGTATCTGGTCGGTGTCGGCCTGTTCTCGCTGGGTGCCAAGTTGTTCATTATGAGTCACCTCGGAACCGACCCGCTGGATGTGCTTATTATTGCCTTCAATCAAATCCTGATGGTCGGCATGGGCGTCTGCTCGGCGATTGTGTCGCTGATCTTCCTGACCTGGTGGATGCTCTGGAACAAGAAATATCCGCCGATCAGCCCGTTCATCACTACCACCCTGACGGGGTTGTTGATCGATCTGTGGACGGTGCTCGACCTGGAGGGCCATGTGGTCCCCCACCTTAATGCCTATGCCATGTTGGCCCTGGGTTTACTGCTTTGTGCCTATGCCTCGGCGCTGATCATCATGAGCGGCGTTGGTATTCGCATCATGGACCTGGTGGTATTGACCATGGTCGCCAAATGGCGCTGGTCATTCACCCAGGCCAAGATGTTCATTGAAATCGGTATCTTTTCAACCGGCTGGTTGCTGGGCGGTCCGTTTGGTGTCGGGACGCTTCTGTTCCTGCTGGTGATCGGTCCGTTGATTCAACCATTCATGACCATCAATGCCCGGCATTTTTCGCTGACCAATCACGGCCTGGCCAGCGCCTCCTGATTTAAAACCATAACAACAACCCTCCTCGGCAGTCAGTGACTGGCGCGCGAGCGGCTGCGTACTTAACCGATGATGTAACTACTGTGCTGATGGATGAGGAATAAACAGTGAACGATCTCAATAATAAAACCTGGACCCTGCAAAGCACCCCGGCCAAGTTGGAAGAGCTGTTGCCGGACGGCGCAGTAAAGTGTCATCTTTCTCCGCGTAATTGTGTCATTCAGGAAGGCAAGCTCGGCTTTTGCAAGGTGCGTGGCAATCGCGGCGGACGTTTAGTTACATTGAACTATGGCAAGGGTGTTCATAGTACCGAGGAGACCATCGAAACCGAGGCTGTTTTCCACTTCGCACCCGGTGAGCGGATTCTCTCGCTGGGTAATATCGGCTGTATGCTCAATTGTGGCTACTGCCATAACTGGAAAACCTCGCAGGCCAAATACGTTACCGATAAGGACGTTTATTACTACACCCCCGAACAGGTCGTGGAAACCGCGTTGCAGCACGGTATTCGCGTACTGTCGTGGACCTACAATGATCCAGTGGTCTGGCATGAGTTTATTCTGGACACGGCCAAGCTGGCCAAAGAAGCTGGCTTGATCAACCTGTACAAATCGGCCTTTTTCATCAGCGAGGAAGCGATCGATGAACTGTTGCCGGTCATCGATATTTTCTCGATCTCGCTGAAGTCCATTTCTCCCGAGTATTACCGCAAGGTCACCACCGGCTGGGTCGAGCCGGTGCTGGCGGGTATCAAGAAAGTCTATGACGCGGGCAAGTATGTCGAAGTCAGCACGTTGATGGTGACCGATATCAGTGATGACGAAGACACCGCACGCACGATCAGCCAGTGGGTCCTGGATGAGCTGGGCCCAGAGGTGCCGTTGCACTTTGTGCGCTTCCACCCCGACTACAAGATGAGCAACAGCATCCGCACACCGGTTGACCGGTTACTCAAGGCCAGGGACGTTGCCCGGTCGATGGGGGTCGAGCATGTCTATCTGGGCAACGTAAATGATGTCGACGGTACCAATACCAGTTGCAACAACTGCAGCGCCTTGCTGGTCACCCGCTACGGGCTGAACGCCAGGAATATCGGCCTGGATAGCCAGGGTTGCTGTACTCAATGCGGTCATGATGCCCACTTCAGGTTGTTGCCCGAGCTGCCCGCTGGCCAGCCGGTCGAGTTGCGCGAGGAGGCGTTGACTGCGTACGAGAAAAGGAAGTTTGGATGGCACGGCGATATCGTTTCATTGCACGCCCAGGTTCTCAACACCCTTGACCGGGAGCAAAGCGTGTACCTGCGTCGAAACTATGCCGATGGCCACAGCAGCGAGTGGAAAACCCTGACGCTGCGGCCGTTTGAAAGCTATCGGTTCATCATCGCGAAGGCTCGAGTGGACGAGTTGGGCCCTGAAGTCTGGCTGCCAGCGGGGGTGAATTCCAACCTGCATGAAGTGTTTGACCGCGCCCATTTTCCCACTGAATCGATCGAGGAAATCGGCATAGCGCAAAACGACATCACGCCAGCCGTCGGCTATGAAGGCAAACAGAACATGTATGAGCAAGTCATCAAACTGGTGAGCAAGGCATGAACATTTCGACCGAGATGTTGCACATCCGGGTGGATGACCATGGCGCTCAACCCGCGGTCACGCCCCTTTATCAATGCAGTGCTTTCAGCGCCGACTCGGCATTTTTCTATTCGAGAAAGGCGAATCCCAACGTCAGCGAGCTTGAACAAGTCGTTGCGGCCCTTGAAGGGAGCGAACATGCCCTGGCCTACGCCACGGGCATGAGTGCACTCTACATGGTGCTCGAACTGCTCAAACCGGGCGATTCGCTGGTGATCAACAGGCTTATCTACGGTTGTTCGTACAAACTTTTCCAGCGTTACGCAGCACGCCTGGGTGTGCAATTGAGCATCCTCGACCTGAGCTGTGCGCAGGGGTTGGCAGCCTTGCCGGCGAAGGTCGACATGGTGATATTTGAAACACCGACCAATCCGTTCTTGAAGGATATCGACATCCAGGCCGTTTCGACGGCGGTCAAGAGCATCAATCCCCAGGCGTTGATCGTGGTCGACAACACTTGGGCGACGCCGTTGTTTCAAAAGCCGCTGGCCTGGGGCGCGGATATTTCGCTGTACAGCGCCACCAAGTACTTCTCAGGGCACAGCGATGTCATGGGTGGGCTGGTAATGGTCAATGACCAGGCACTTTACCAGCGCTTGCTGGAAGGGCGCTTTTATTCGGGTTCAATCCTGACGCCCCATAGCGCCTGGTTGTTGCGCAGAAGCATGCAGACCTTTGAGTTGCGCATGGAGCGGCACGGCAAGACCACCGTGCAAATGCTCAACTATCTGAAGGACCTCCCCTATATCGAGCGGGTTTACTACCCGCACATCGATGGCAAGCAGCTGACAGGCTATGGCGGGATCGTGTTTGTCGATATTCGCCGTGACCTGGTGCCGGTCTATAAAACCTTCACACGCTCGCTCAGATGGTTCGGAACCGGTACAGGCATGGCGTGTGTCACGTCGATGGTTGCCCAACCCTTTAGCGGCAGCCATGCGTCAATGACTGACGAAGAAAAA
Organism: Pseudomonas wadenswilerensis; assembly: GCF_900497695.1. Classification (GTDB taxonomy): domain Bacteria; phylum Pseudomonadota; class Gammaproteobacteria; order Pseudomonadales; family Pseudomonadaceae; genus Aquipseudomonas; species Aquipseudomonas wadenswilerensis. Next base: position 108,806 of record NZ_UIDD01000003.1, read on the forward strand.
GCGCTGATGGGCATTGGCCAGGGGTTGGTGCGCTTGTGCTTTGGTCTGGAAGCGCTGGAAGACCTTCAGGATGACCTGCTGCAAGCGTTTCAGACGGCTGAGCAAGCGACACGCCAATAGCGCGCAAAAGTGTCGGCAATTGAACAACGGGCTCAGGTGGCCCGTTGTTTTTTTACAGGAGCGACAAGGTGTCGACTATCAGTGAATCTTCTGTTTTTGATGAGCCAGTGTTGAATGTCATTCATTTGTTGAACTCATTGACGGGCGAGCATCCGCAGGCAATTTCACTGGCCTCTGGCCGTCCGGACGATGAGCAATGCGATCCGGCGTTGATCGAGCGTGGCCTGGCCAGTTACACGCGGTATCTCGATCAGCCTGCATCGGTGGCGACATTGCTGTGCCAGTACTCGGCAACGGCAGGGATCATCAACGAGTTACTGGCCGAGCACATGCGGGTCGACGAAGGCTTGTGTCCGGTTGATCCGGACTGCCTGGTGGTGTGTCAGGGTTTTCAGGAAGCAGTGACACTGGCGCTGCTGGCACTGTTCGACAAGGGTGGAGTGCTATTGGTGCCTGACCCGGTGTTTTCCGGCATAACCGGGATTGCCAAACTGTTGAAGATCGAGGTTGTTGCCGTACCCATGGCCACTTTTCTCGACCCGCGCGCGTTGCGCCATTTCATCAGCACCGTGCAGTGTCAGGGGCGTAAGGTGCGGGCGATTTATGCCATTCCTGACTTCAGTAATCCGACTGCCGACAGCCTGTCCTTCGATGCCCGGCAGGCCATGCTGGACATCGCCCGGGCGTGCGATTTCTATGTGCTGGAAGACAATGCCTACCGTTACTTCAGGTACGAAGGCGATCGGCTGCCTGCGATGAAGGCACTCGACAGCGAGCGGGTCTTTTATCTTGGCTCGTTTGCAAAATCGATCTTCCCCGGCTTGCGCATGGGCTATGTGGTTGCACCGCAAGGCGTTCATGCACCCGAGTGGACGGCCAGATTGTGTAAAAGCAAAAGCCTGGTGAGCGTGCATACACCGGCGCTGTGCCAGGCGGTCGTCGGCGGTTTGCTGCTGGATAACCAGTTTTCCCTGGTGCAGTTGAACGCCGCTCGCGTGGCGGCCTATGCACGCAAGCGCGATTACATGCTTGAGTGCCTTGCACAGGCATTCGCCGATCAGCCCGGGGTGTCGTGGAATCGCCCGGCAGGCGGCTTTTTCATCAATCTGAAACTGCCCTTTGAATTTACCCAGGCGCAGATGAAAGAGTGTGCCATCGCCTTCAGGGTCATCGTTTTTCCGGTCGCGTTGTTCTCATTGTTGGGACACGGCACCCGGGAAGTCCGCTTGTCCTTCAGCAATGTGTCGCTCGAGCAGATCCGCGTTGCCATCGAACGCTTTGGCGCCTACGTCGATACACAGCTCGGTTGCGGTTCACGCAGCGCTACTGAGCATCACGCCACTGACGATCTGATACGCGCCGAGCAGGCTGATCGCGGTGCCTGAGCAGTAGTTGATCAGTCGCAGCTTTGCGCCGGACATCCTGGCTTTGAAGGCGGAGGAGAAGCCGCTCAACCCCAGCCACCATGCCGCAGAACCGAGAAAGATTCCGGCGACCATCAGTGCCACTGACAGGGTACTGCCTTGCTCGCCGCCGATACCGTCACTCATGGCGGCAAATATGGCGATGAAGGACAGGATCGTCATCGGGTTCGACAGCGTCAGGAACAAGGTGGTGGTATAGGCCGTGAGCATGTTGCTTCGCTCTCCCGTCAGGGACTCGGCTTTGTCTTTCGATCTGATTATCTGATACCCCACATACGCAAGGAACGCGCCGCCGAAGATACACAACCAGGGTTTCCAGCTGACCAGCGTGGCAATGAGCGCAGTAATGCCGAGCGCCCCGATAAAGCCGTAGATCGAGTCGGCGGTCGCCGCGCCCAGGCCAGTGGCAAAGCCTGCGCGCCAACCCTGGGAAAGACTGCGTTGAATGCACAGCAGGCCGATCGGTCCGACGGGCGCGGCGATGCAGAGTCCGATGATCAATGATTTGAAGAAAATCAGCATGGTGGCGCCTCCGTAAGTTGTTGATTAAAGATTAAGAGGAGTTCGCGCCTGTATTAATGAGGTTTTAAATGATTTTTGCGATTTAGCCGTCGAATTTAATGTAGTGCCGGGGATGTTCCTGAAAAATGAAAGCGTACCGGTAGCCTTGGAGATGAATGTCTTCCGGGCATATTCAGCAGGGGCGGGGGCGTGGAATCGCAGGCATTAAAAAGCCGGCTTGTGGCCGGCTTCCGGGGACGGGCTTGGCTAATTTTTGGTAAGCCGCAACCGCCTTAAAATCGTTGCTCCGGCGCTGGGGCCGGGAGGTGGCGGGCAAGCTGTGGGGTGCCGCGCCAGGGCCGCGGGCGGGCTGGGCCGCCGGGCTAAATGTGCGGCGTAGCATACTGGGATTGGCCGGCGATGCCCAGCAAAAAATCACCCCCGACGCTCAAGCCGGGCGGCTGTCGCGCAGGTGGCCCCACCAGAAAACCCAGCCGAGTACTTCCAGGCGCTGGGTCTTGAGTTGCGCCGGGCTGTAGGTTTCGGTCGGGTATTCGTCGCTGTCCTGACTGTGCAGGCGCAAGGCGCCGTTGGCGCGGCGGCTGAGGCTGTTGATGCGCAGGCGGCCGTTGTGCAGCAGGGCGTAGATTTCGCCTTCGACCACGCGGGTGAGGCTGCGGTCGACGGCCAGGGTGGTGCCGCGTGGCAGCAGCGGGCTCATGTTGTGCCCGGGCATGCTCAGGCACAGGGCGTCGCCAGGGTCGACTCCCAGGGCGTCGAGGGCGCGGATGGGCAAGCGCAGGTAGCGGTCATCAAGCGGTTTCAGCTGGCGGGCCTGGATACCGTAGAACGGCAGCTGGATGTCGTTGTAGTTGTGCGCCGCCAGCAGGCTGGCATCGGGGCCTTCGACGCCCGGGCGGGCGGCCTGGCTGTTGAGGCGCGGCAAGGGGTTGGGGTGCTTGGGGCCTTCGCCGTTGCGCAGCCAGCGGCTGCGCACGCACAGCAGTTCGGCGATTTCATCCAGGCGCGCCAGGGGCACGCCGCGTTTGAACCAGTTGTTGACATGCTGCGGCGTGACCTTGCGCTGTGCGGCAAAGTCGGAAGGGGACAGGTTGCACTCGCTCAGGAGCGCTTTGAGACGATCACCGGATGTATTCATGAGGCCCGAGTCTAGTGGGCTTGCATAGCCCGGGCTATAAACGCGAGGTTCATTTTGAGGGCGGGAAATTGTCTGGCTTACAGGTGTTTGCTTAGGCTGGTGTAGGAGGTTTCGCGGCAAAAAAATCCACTTAAATGGCGTTCGGAACTATCCTACGCACGCTGCTGCCTTTTCACTGTTGTTCGAAAAATGCATCGGGTCTAACTTCCTCGGGTCGCTTGTGGGCTACCGGGCGTGAGAAACCCGATGACATTAGAGCAGCCATGTTATGGCGGCTGTGCGCGGGCAGACTTCGGTCTGGCCGAGTTTCCTATGTCCTCGGTTTCTCACCCCGCGTACAGCTGCCACCCTAATCTTGTGAGAAGGATTGAGGTGGAGGCTCCTGAATTGACTGGGAGTTAAGCCATGAAGAAGATCGTCCCCGATCCACCGTATTCCGATATTTCCCGCAATAGCTTCACCACCCCTTATTTCTCCATTCACAGCGACCTGATCCCTCCTGATTCCCTGGCCTACGCCAGCGAACTGCTGCGCGGTATTCACGAAACCACCGACGAATTCTGCCGAACCCACGTCAATGAACCTGGTCAGGGCATGCTGATGAATGTGCTGCATTCGGCCGAGATGGCCAGGGCGCTGGTCGAGCATGCGTTGCGCAAGCTGCAGGCCGTGGAAGAGGGAGTAGTGGCATGAACGAGGATTCGTGCGACGAGACGGTAGGTGTCACAAGCTTTATCAGCAGCCAGCAATTGCCCATGGGGCTGTTTCGGATTACGCCAGGCGTGCCGTGTGATTACGCGCTGGAGCAGGCTTCAACCCTGCTGGGATGTGTGCACAAGCTGACCCGGGCCGGGGTTATGGATGAAGACGGCGACATGATGTGGGCCGCTTTTTATCTGAGCGGGTTCGCCAAGGCGATTGTTGGTGATGTGGGTTTGGGAATGAATAGGGCTTGAGAAGGTAGCTGCCTTTGCTGTGGGAGCGGGCTTGATGGGGTGTTCTTGCCCTGAAACAAAAAGCCCCGCATTTGCGGGGCTTTTTGTTGAGGGTTGCTTAGCCTTTGTAAGCTGCAACCGACTTGGTGATCGCGGCGCGAGCGGCGTCAGCGCCATCCCAGCCTTCGATCTTGACCCACTTGCCTTTCTCGAGATCTTTGTAGTTCGCGAAGAAGTGCTCGATCTGCTGGATCAGCAGGGCAGGCAGGTCGGTGTATTCTTTGACGTCGACGTACAGTTGCGACAGTTTGTCGTGCGGTACGGCGATGACTTTGGCGTCGCCGCCGCCGTCGTCGGTCATGTTCAGGATGCCGACTGGTCGGGCGCGGATTACCGAGCCTGGAGCAACCGGGTACGGGGTAACAACCAGCACGTCGAGTGGATCACCGTCGTCGGCCAGGGTGTTGGGGATGTAGCCGTAGTTGGCCGGGTAGAACATCGGGGTGGCCATGAAACGGTCAACGAACAGGCAGTCGCTGTCCTTGTCGATCTCGTACTTGATCGGCGCGTGGTTGGCTGGAATCTCGATGGCGACGTAGATGTCGTTCGGCAGGTCTTTGCCAGCCGGAATCTTGCTGTAGCTCATTGGGCAGTGCCCCCATGTTTGGCCAAAAATTGGTCGCGATTATAGGCACATTCCAGCGCGCTTGCCACGCCCGGCCGGATGTCCGGCAGGCTCAGTCCTGCGCGTCCTGGTAATGCGGGTGATGGTGCTGCAGCTGCTGCAGGCGGGCGAGCGGGTCCTGGCGGTAGAAGCCGCGCAATTGCTGGTACACCGCGGGGTAGGCGTCGTTGAGCAGGTCCGGGGCGCTGAAGAAGTATTCGCTGGTGACGGCGAAGAATTCTGCCGGGTTTTCCGCGGCATAGGGGTCGATGGCGGTCTCGGCATCGGGGTTGCGGTCGAGCTGCCGGTTGAGGTCGTCGAAGGCTTCCTGCATGGCTTGGGCCCAGTCGCTGACGCGCAGGTCGCTGTGCAGCGGCGGCAGGCCGTTGGCGTCGCCATTGAGCATGTCGAGCTTGTGCGCCAGTTCGTGGATCACCAGGTTGTAGCCTTCCCAGCCGCCGCTGGCCAGCACCCCCGGCCAGGCGAGGATCACCGGCCCCTGTTGCCAGGCTTCGCCGCTGTGCTCGCCGTCCCACTCGTGCTCGATACCGCTGGCGTCGCGATGGCGCTGCGGGCTCACGAAGTCGTCGGGGTAGAGGATGATTTCGTGAAAACCCTGGTACCAGTTCAGCTCGCCCAGGTGCAGCAGCGGCAGTTGCGCCTGGGCGGCGAGAAACAGCCGCTGCTCGCCGTCCAGCTCGACCCCGGGCAGGGCGGTGAGGTGCTTGTCGTGCAGGAACAACACGCAGGCTTCACGCAGCCACTGGTCTTCCTCGTCGCTGAGGCCATCGAGCATCGGCAGGCGCTGGCGCACCCGCTGCCAGCGCTGCGGGTCGAGCGGATGTCGGGCCAGGGTGCGACGACGGCGCCAGGCGCTCAGCGACCACATAAACCGGGCTTAGTGAACCTTGGCTTCATTGCGGCCCATGCGGCTGCGCACTACACCGATGATCATCGGCACCAGCGACAGCAGGATGATGGCGACGATCATCAGCGACAGGTTCTGCTTGATGAACGGCACGTTGCCGAAGAAGTAGCCGAGGGTGACCAGGCCGCCGACCCACAGTACGGTGCCGGCGACGCTGAAGCCGAGAAAGCGCGGGTAGTGCATTTTCGCGATGCCGGCGACGAACGGTGCGAAAGTGCGCAGGATCGGCAGGAAGCGCGCCAGGGTCACGGTCTTGCCACCATGACGCTCGTAGAAATCGTGGGTCTGCTGCAGGTAGTCGCGGCGGAAGATCTTCGAGTTGGGGTTGCGGAACAAGCGTTCGCCCGCCGTTCGGCCAATCACGTAGTTGGTGCTGTCGCCGAGAATGGCCGCAGCCATCAGCAGGCCGCCGAGCAGCACCGGGTCCATGCCGCCGCCCGCAGCCACGGCGCCGGCGATGAACAGCAGGGAATCACCCGGCAGGAACGGCATGACCACCAGACCGGTCTCGCAAAAGATCACCAGGAACAGGATCGCGTAGATCCACGGGCCATAGTTGTTGACCAACAGGTCCAGGTAGGCGTCGAGATGCAGAATAAGGTCCAGCGGGTTGAAATCCATGTACAGCACCTGTGTTCTTGACCCGAGCGACGGGCTTGCGATGGCTGGCAGTGCGAATGCGGACGGTCGCTACCCGGAAGATGGGTAAAGTTTCACACACAATGAAGAGGCGCATTATACGGCTACGAACAGATTGTGCCTGCGCAGTTTGTAGCGGCGGATGTCGAATGGATGTGAACGGCAGGCGTGGTGCCTGCCGTTGCGCTCGGATCAGTCCGAGTTGATAGGCAGGATGTAGCTCTTGAACTCGGTGTCTTCGTGAAAACCGATGGATTCGTAGGTTTTCATCGCCACTTCGTTGTCGCTGCTGGTGGACACCCGCAGGCGCACGGCGTTGGTTTCCTTGGCCAGCTTCTTGGCTGCGCGCATCAGGTGGTCGGCCACCAGCATGCGCCGGGAGTCTTCGGCGACATAGATATCGTTGAGGATCCACACGCGCTTGAGCGACAGCGACGAGAAGCTCGGATAGAGCTGGCAGAAACCCATCAGCTTGCTCTCGTCATCGTCCGGCAGGGCCAGGTAGATGATCGACTCGCCACGCTCCAGGCGTTTCTCGAGGAACGAGCGCGAGGAGTCCGGGTAGGGCAACTGGCCGTAGAACTCGCGGTATCTGACGAACAGCGGAACCAGTATGTCCAGGTGTTCCAGGGTTGCTTGGATGATTCGCATAAGCAGGCCTCAGAGTCCATGGGAGTTTACGGCAAGTCGCCGACAGCCTTGGTAGATGCTGCCTGAAAGCAATTAGAAAACGCAATCTAGGATCTCAAGGTTTACTCAGCAGGAAATTTCCGCTTTTCGGCGTATCCGAATCTGACTCAAGTGTTTGCACCTGGGCTTCATCCTTCAGATTGACCCCCGACAGCTGCCGCCGACAGGCCTCGCGCATCAGGTATAACAGGCGATGGGCAGCCATGCCGTAGCTCAGGCCTTCCAGGCGCACGTTGGAGATGCAGTTGCGGTAGGCGTCGGTGAGGCCGACCTTGGGGTTGTAGGTGAAGTACAGCCCGAGGCTGTCCGGTGAGCTCAGGCCCGGGCGTTCGCCGATCAGGATCACGGTCATTTTCGCCCCGAGCAGTTCACCCACCTCATCGGCTACCGCCACCCGGCCTTGCTCCACCAATACCACCGGTGATGTTGACCAGCCGTCGGCGGCGCTCTGTTCCTCCAGGCGGGCGAGAAACGGCAGGGTGTGGCGGTGCACGGCCAGGGCCGAGAGGCCGTCGGCGACGACGATGGCCAGGTCAACGCCACCGGGGTTGGCCTGGGCATGCTCGCGCAGCCGTTGTGCTGAATCTTCGTGCAGCCGGCGCCCCAGATCGGGGCGTTGCAGGTAGCTGTGGCGATCGGCGGCGGCGCTGTGCAGCAACAGGCTGTCACGCCCGCGCTCGCTCAACTGCTCGCGCAGGCCGGCATGGTCGAAGGCCAGGTGCACGGCGTCGCGGGCCTGGGCGTGAGCGAACTGAAAGTCGAGCTGGGCGCCGGTGGGCAGGCTGGTGCCGGTGCGGCCCAGGGCGATGCGCGCCGGGGTCAGGCGGCGCAGCTCCAGCCAGGGATTGGCGCTGTTGTCGTGTTGTGGGGTGTTGGCCATAGTCGACTCGCTTATCCCAGTTGCGCCAGGGCCTGGCGGAAGGCCGGTGGCAGGTTGTCACCGAAACGCACCCGGCCGTCGGCCTGGGTGAAGATGCCCATGCGCGCCAGCCAACCCTCGAACTCCGGCGCAGGTTTCAGGCCCAGGGTTTGCCGGGCGTAGAGCGCATCGTGGAACGAGGTGGTCTGGTAGTTGAGCATGATGTCGTCGGAGCCGGGGATGCCCATGATGAAGTTGATTCCGGCAACACCCAGCAGGGTCAGGAGCATGTCCATGTCGTCCTGGTCGGCTTCGGCATGGTTGGTGTAGCAGATGTCGCAACCCATGGGCACGCCGAGCAGCTTGCCGCAGAAGTGATCCTCAAGGCCGGCGCGGATGATCTGTTTGCCGTTGTACAGGTACTCGGGGCCGATGAAGCCGACCACGGTATTGACCAGGAACGGCTTGAAGTGCCGGGCCACGGCGTAGGCGCGGGTTTCGCAGGTCTGCTGGTCGACGCCATGGTGGGCATTGGCCGACAGGGCGCTGCCCTGGCCGGTCTCGAAGTACATCAGGTTCTGCCCGAGGGTGCCGCGGTTGAGGCTCAGGCCGGCGTCGTAGCCCTCCTTGAGCACATTGAGGTTGATGCCGAAGCTGGCGTTGGCCGCTTCAGTGCCGGCGATCGACTGGAACACCAGGTCCAGCGGTACGCCACGGTTGATCGCCTCAATCGAGGTGGTGACGTGGGTGAGCACGCAGGCCTGGGTCGGGATGTCATAGCGCTGGATGATGGCGTCGAGCATTTCCAGCAGCGCGCAGATCGAGGCGATGCTGTCGGTGGCCGGGTTGATGCCGATCATGGCATCGCCGTTGCCGTAGAGCAGGCCGTCGAGGATGCTCGCGGCAATGCCGGCCGGCTCGTCGGTGGGGTGGTTGGGCTGCAGGCGGGTCGACAGGCGCCCGCGCAGGCCCATGGTGCCGCGAAAGCGGGTGACCACGCGGATCTTCTGCGCCACCAGCACCAGGTCCTGCACACGCATGATCTTTGAGACCGCCGCGGCCATTTCCGGGGTCAGGCCCGGGGCGAGGGCGCGCAGGCTGTCTTCGTCGGCGGCCTCGCTGAGCAGCCAGTCGCGCAGACCGCCGACGGTCAGGTGGCTGACGGCGGCGAAGGCATTGGCATCATGGGTGTCGATGATCAGCCGGGTGACTTCATCGTCTTCGTAAGGGATCAGTGCTTCAGTCAGAAAGTGCTTGAGCGGGATATCGGCCAGGGCCATCTGCGCCGCCACCCGTTCGCCATCGTTGCTGGCGGCGACACCGGCGAGAAAGTCCCCCGAGCGCGCCGGGCTGGCTTTGGCCATGACTTCTTTCAGGCTGTCGAAACGGTAGGTCTGGTTGCCTGCCGTGTGTACAAAACTTGCCATACAGAATCTCCAGAACGCCGCAGGGCTGGCCTGCGGCGTAGGTGGCGTTGATCAGTGCAGGGCCTCTTCGGCCTTCTGGATCGCGGCGAATTCTTCTTCCGGGGTCCCGGCGACCAGGTGGTGCCGGCTGTAGAAAGCAAAGTAGGCAATCAATACCGCATAAATCACTGCGGCGCCAATCACTACCCGTGGGTCGACCAGGAAACCCGCAACCACGGCGATGCAGGCCAGCACCAGGGCCACGCCCGAAGTGAAGACACCGCCAGGGGTACGATAAGGACGCTCCATTTTCGGCCGGCGGATGCGCAAGGTGATGTGCGCAGCCATCATCAGTACATAAGACAGCGTAGCGCCGAACACCGCGACCAGGATCAGCAGGTCACCCTGGCCGGTCAGCGACAGGGCGAAGCCGATGATCCCGGGGATTACCAGGGCCAGCACCGGGGCCTTGCTCTTGTTGGTTTCCGACAACTTGCGCGGCAGGTAGCCGGCACGCGACAAGGCAAAGATCTGCCGCGAATAGGCGTAGATGATCGAGAAGAAGCTGGCGATCAGGCCGGCCAGGCCCACCAGGTTGACGAAGCCGCCCATCCAGGTCGATCCGCCGTAGGCTTTCGACAGCGCTTCAACCAGCGGGTTGCCGGAGGCTTTCAGCGCTTCGGCGCCGGCGCCGCCAGGGCCGACCACAAGGATCAGCAGGGCGAAGGCCAGCAATACCAGCATGGCGCCGATCAGGCCGCGGGGCAGGTCGCGTTTGGGGTTCTTGGTTTCTTCGGCGGCCAGCGGCACGCCTTCGACGGCGAGGAAGAACCAAATGGCGTAAGGGATCGCCGCCCACACCCCGACATAGCCGAACGGCAGGAAGCTGCTGGCGCCGACAGCGTCGGTCTGGGCGATATCGAACAGGTTGTTGACGTCGAAGTGCGGGACCATCGCCACCAGGAACACGCCCAGGGCAATGGCAGCCACGGCGGTGATGATGAACATCAGCTTGAGCGCTTCACCGACACCGAAGATGTGGATACCGATGAAGATGATGTAGAAGGCCAGGTAGATCATCCAGCCGCCGATGCCGAACAGTGACTGGCAATAGGCGCCGATGAACACGGCAATGGCCGCCGGGGCAATCGCGTATTCGATGAGGATCGCCGTACCGGTGAGAAACCCGCCCCAGGGTCCGAATGCGCTGCGGGCAAAGCCGTAGCCGCCACCGGCGGTAGGGATCATCGACGACAGTTCAGCCAGCGAGAAACACATGCACAGGTACATGGTCGCCATCAGCAAGGTGGCGAGGAACATGCCGCCCCAGCCACCCTGGGCCAGGCCGAAGTTCCAGCCGGCATAGTCGCCGGAAATCACGTAGGCGACGCCCAGGCCCACCAGCAAAACCCAGCCGGCGGCGCCCTTTTTCAGTTCACGTTGTTGGAAGTAATCGGAGCCGACCTTTTCGAAGTCGACAGAAGAGCCTGCCGGCACGCTGCCGGTATGATCGCTTGGCATAGGGTTCACCTGTTCTTTTTATCAATCCCGGCGGGTGCCGGTTTGTCTGGTGATGGTCTTGCAGGAAGCGAGCCAGAGCGGCCCCGGGTCGGGACCGCCCTGTTGCCCGTTTAGAAGAAGCCCAGCGGGTTGATGTCGTAGCTGACCAGCAGGTTCTTGGTTTGCTGGTAGTGGTCGAGCATCATTTTGTGGGTCTCACGGCCGACGCCGGACTTCTTGTAGCCACCGAACGCGGCGTGGGCCGGGTACAGGTGGTAGCAGTTGGTCCATACGCGGCCGGCCTTGATGCCGCGGCCCATGCGGTAGGCGCGGTTGATGTCGCGGGTCCAGACACCGGCGCCGAGGCCGAACTCGGTGTCGTTGGCAATCGCCAGGGCTTCGGCTTCGTCCTTGAAGGTGGTGATGCTCACCACTGGGCCGAAGATCTCTTCCTGGAACACGCGCATCTTGTTGGTGCCCTTGAGCAGGGTCGGCTGGATGTAGTAACCGGTCGACAGGCTGCCTTCGAGTTTTTCCACTTTGCCGCCGGTGAGCAGCTCGGCGCCTTCCTTCTCGGCGATTTCCAGGTACGAGAGGATCTTGTCGAACTGTTGCTCGGAGGCCTGGGCGCCGACCATGGTGTCGGTGTCCAGCGGGTCGCCGCGCTTGATCTGCTTGATCTTCTTCATCACCTCTTGCATGAACGCCGGGTAGATCGATTCCTGCACCAGCGCGCGGGATGGGCAGGTGCACACTTCGCCCTGATTGAAGAACGCCAGCACCAGGCCTTCAGCCGCTTTTTCGATGAAGCTCTGTTCGGCCTGCATGATGTCTTCGAAGAAGATGTTCGGCGACTTGCCGCCCAGCTCGACGGTGGACGGGATGATGTTCTCGGCGGCGCATTTCATGATGTGCGAGCCGACCGGGGTGGAGCCGGTGAAGGCGATCTTGGCGATGCGCTTGCTGGTGGCCAAGGCTTCACCGGCTTCACGGCCGTAGCCTTGCACCACGTTGAGCACGCCGGGTGGCAGCAGGTCGCCGATCACTTCCAGCAGCACCGTGATGCCCAGCGGGGTTTGCTCGGCGGGCTTGAGTACCACGCAGTTGCCGGCAGCCAGGGCCGGGGCGAGTTTCCACGCGGCCATCAGGATCGGGAAGTTCCAGGGGATGATCTGCCCGACCACGCCCAGCGGTTCATGGATGTGGTAGGCCACGGTGTTGCCGTCGATCTCGGCGGCGCTGCCTTCCTGGGCGCGCAGGCAGCCGGCGAAGTAGCGGAAATGGTCGGCAGCCAGCGGGATGTCGGCGTTGAGGGTTTCGCGCACAGCCTTGCCGTTGTCCCAGGTTTCGGTGATGGCCAGCAGTTCGAGGTTCTGTTCGATACGGTCGGCGATTTTCAGCAGGATCAGCGAGCGTGCCTGCACCGACGTTGCGCCCCAGGCATCTGCGGCGGCATGGGCGGCATCCAGGGCTTTTTCGATGTCTTCGGCAGAGGAGCGGGGGAATTCAGCAATCAGTTGGCCGTTCACGGGCGAGGTGTTTTCGAAGTACTGGCCTTTGACTGGAGCGACGAACTCGCCACCGATGTAGTTCCCGTAACGGCTCTTGAAGGAAACCTTGGCGCCTTCGGTACCGGGATGTGCATAACGCATGGTGTGTCTCCTGGCTATTGTGCTTGTTGGGGAGGATGTAAAGCATAGAGCAAGGGTTGGGCCAGTGTGGCCGGGCCCAGTTAAATCAAGGGCTTGGCAGGTTTTTGCGGGGGCGCAGGCGAGGGGCTGTAGCGGCTGCGGTACAGCCTGGGTGACACTTTGTACCGTTACTGACACAAAGCGTGACCCTACGGTCAAGCCAGCATTGCATTGCGCCGACGGGTGGAGGATGCTGGGCCTATCTCGTCTGCGGAGAACAATAAAAAGTGCAGAGCAATCACCTCAGCCGGCACGCCCGGCAAGTACTCACCGTGACCCAGGGCAAGGCCCTGGCCCAGGGCCCCGGTAGCGACCCGTCGATCGCCCGTTCCTGGCTGCGTTGCCTCGAGGACTATCACCTGGACCCGGCCCAGAGCATGGCGCCGACCGTGCTCGAACACGGCCGCGTGCTGGAAAGCCGCGAGCGCTTGCAACAGGTGCTGCAAATCGCCGGCAACGAGATGAACAGCCTGCACCAGCAACTTTCCGGCGCCGGCCATGCCGTGCTGCTCACCGACGCCCGTGGGGTGATCCTCAACTGCGTCACCGCGCCCAGCGAGCGACGCATTTTCGAACGCGCCGGGCTGTGGCTCGGTGCCGACTGGAGCGAAGCGCGCGAAGGCACCAATGGCATCGGCACCTGCCTGGTCGAACGTCAGGCGGTGACCATTCATCAGGATGAGCACTTTCGTGGCCGCCATACCGGGCTGACCTGCTCGGCCAGCCCGGTGTTCGACCCGCACGGTGAATTGCTGGCGGTGCTCGATGTGTCGTCGGCGCGGGCTGATGTATCGCGCCAGAGCCAGTTTCACACCATGGCGCTGGTCAACCTCTCGGCGAAGATGATCGAGAGCAGTTACTTCCTGCGTTATTTCGACAACCAGTTCCTCCTGCGCTTTCATCTGCAGGCCGAATCGGTCGGGATGTTCAGTGAAGGGCTGCTGGCTTTTGATGGCGACGGGCGAATCTGTGCGGTCAACCAGAGCGCCTTGAACCTGTTGGGCACCATCCGCGGTGGTGTGCTCGGCAAGCCTGTGGATATGTTCTTCGATTGCGCCCAGGACGAGCTGTTCAGCCGCGCCACCGCCCAGGCCAACACCAGCTGGCCGCTGCGCACCCGGGATGGCCGCGTGTTGTTCGCCAGTGTGCGCGGGCAGGTGCGTTCGGTGGTGCCTGCGGCGGCGCCCTTTGTTGCTCCGGCCAAAACCGCGCAGCCCGGTGGCATCTGCCTGGTCGATCCGGCCCTGCAGAACGACTTTCGCCGCGCCGTACGCGTGTTCGAGCGCGATGTGCCGTTGCTGCTCAGCGGCGAGACCGGCTGCGGCAAGGAGGCTTTCGCCAAAGCCGTGCACCAGGCCAGTCAACGCAGCCGCAAGGCGTTTGTCGCTCTCAACTGTGCGTCGATCCCTGAAAGCCTGATCGAGAGCGAACTGTTCGGTTATCGCGGCGGCAGCTTTACCGGCGCGCGCAAGGAAGGCATGCGCGGCAAGTTGCAGCAGGCCGATGGCGGCACGCTGCTGCTGGACGAGATCGGCGACATGCCACTGGCTCTGCAGACCCGTTTGCTACGGGTACTGGAAGACCGCATGGTGGTGCCCATCGGTGGCGAGCCACAAGCGGTCAACGTGCGCATCATCAGCGCCAGCCACCGCAACCTGCTGGAGCGGGTCGAGGATGGCAGTTTCCGGGAAGACCTTTACTACCGCCTCAACGGCCTGGAAATCGACCTGCCGGCCTTGCGCGAGCGTAGCGACAAATCCCAGCTGCTCGATTTCATCCTGGCTGAAGAGGCCGGCGAGCAAACGGTTGCCCTTGAGCCTTCGGCGCGCCGGGCGTTGCTCGACTTCAACTGGCCGGGCAACGTGCGCCAGTTGCGTAACGTCCTGCGCACCTTGGTGGCCCTGTGCGAAGACGGGCGCATCGAGTTTGCCGACCTGCCAGCCGTGGTGCGCCAGGCACCGGTCCTTATCAAAAGCAATCCGCCTGTGGATAACCCCGCTCCGCCGCTGGACAGCGCCGAACGCAATGCCTTGCTGACAGTGCTGGAGCAACAACGCTGGCACATGACCCATGTCGCGGCGCAGTTGGGGGTCAGCCGCAATACCTTGTATCGAAAACTTCGCAAACACGGCATCGCCCGGGACGCCTGAGCGAAACACAGGATGCGATTTGTCGCGCCCTAGGCTACCCTGCCTCGACGTTTTGCGAGGTCGATCATGCACATTCATATTCTCGGTATTTGCGGCACTTTCATGGGTTCGCTGGCCGTCCTGGCCAAGGAGCTGGGCCATCGGGTCACCGGCTCCGATGCCAACGTCTACCCACCGATGAGCACTCAGCTTCAAGCCCAGGGCATCGAACTGACCCAGGGCTATGACGCCGCCCAGTTGGACCCGGCACCGGACCTGGTGGTGATCGGCAACGCCCTGTCGCGGGGCAACCCGGCAGTGGAATACGTGTTGAACAAGGGCCTGCCGTATGTGTCGGGGCCTCAGTGGCTGGCCGACCATGTGCTGCAAGGCCGCTGGGTGCTGGCGGTTGCCGGTACCCATGGCAAGACCACCACCAGCAGCATGCTCGCCTGGGTGCTGGAGCACGCCGGCATGAGCCCGGGCTTTTTGATCGGCGGCGTGCCGCAGAATTTCTCGGTATCGGCACGTTTGGGCGGCACGCCGTTCTTCGTGGTCGAGGCCGATGAGTACGACAGCGCCTTCTTCGACAAACGTTCGAAGTTCGTTCATTACCGCCCACGCACCGCGATCCTCAACAACCTTGAGTTCGATCATGCGGATATCTTCCCTGACCTGGCAGCGATCGAGCGGCAGTTCCACCACTTGGTGCGGACCATTCCGAGCGAAGGGCTGGTGATTCATCCGACCACCGAGCCTGCTCTGGAGCGGGTGATCAAGATGGGTTGCTGGACGCCGGTGCAGACCACCGGTGAGGGCGGGCAGTGGCAGGTCAAGCTGCTCAGCGCCGATGGTTCGCGTTTCGAGGTCAGCTTCGAGGGCGAAACCCAGGGCGTGGTCGAGTGGGAGCTGACCGGTCAGCACAACGTCGCCAACGCCCTGGCCACCCTGGCGGCCGCGCGTCATGTTGGTGTAGTGCCAGCTATGGGCATTGCCGCGTTGAGCGCTTTCAAGAGCGTCAAACGCCGTATGGAAAAGGTCGCTGAAGTGCAAGGCGTGACCATCTATGATGATTTCGCCCACCACCCGACCGCCATCGCCACCACTCTGGACGGCCTGCGCAAGCGCATCGGCGATGCGCCGCTGATTGCCGTGATCGAGCCGCGTTCCAATTCGATGAAACTCGGTGCCCACCGCGATGGCCTGCCGGAAGCCGTCAACGATGCCGACCAGGTGATCTGGTACGCACCGCCGAACCTGGGCTGGGACCTGGCCGCCACCGCTGCCGAATGCAAGGTACCCGCTGTGGTCGCCGACAGCCTTGAAGCCATCATCGAACGGGTCAAGAGCCAGGCCAAGCCCGGCACCCAGGTGGTGATCATGAGCAACGGCGGCTTCGGCGGCCTGCACGGCAAGTTGGCCGAGGCCCTGAAATGAGCGGGCCGGAACGCATCACCCTGGCCATGACCGGGGCTTCGGGGGCGCAGTATGGGCTGCGCCTGCTCGATTGCCTGGTGCGCGAAGACCGCGAGGTGCATTTTCTGATCTCCAAGGCCGCGCAACTGGTGATGGCCACCGAGACTGATGTGTTGCTGCCGGCCAAACCGCAAGCCATGCAAGCCTTCCTCACCGAATACACCGGCGCTGCGGCCGGGCAGATTCGCGTGTATGGCAAGGAAGACTGGATGTCGCCAGTGGCCTCGGGCTCCGGCGCGCCGGCGGCGATGGTGGTGGTGCCGTGCTCTACCGGTACCTTGTCGGCGATCGCCACCGGCGCCTGCAACAACCTCATCGAGCGGGCTGCGGATGTCACCTTGAAGGAGCGTCGGCAGCTGATCCTGGTGCCGCGTGAAGCGCCATTCTCGACCATCCACCTGGAGAACATGCTCAAGCTGTCGAACATGGGCGCGGTGATCCTGCCGGCGGCGCCGGGCTTTTATCATCAGCCGCAGACCATCGATGACCTGATCGACTTCGTTGTCGCGCGGATTCTCAACCTGCTGAACATTCCCCAGGACATGCTGCCACGTTGGGGCGAGCATCATTTCGGCGCGGATGAATGAAGCGACTGCTTGGCGTGATGACGCTGTGCTTGGTGGCTAGCGGTTGCGCCAGCGTGCGCACCCTGGACGCGGCCAAGCCGGGTGCGCCGCTGGTGTATGCCGGTACGCGCCTGGATCTGTATGCCATGCAGGGTGGCTGTTGCGCCATGGACCGCTTCGGTGCCGAGGCGCCGAAGTATCCCGGGCTGGATCTGCCGGGCAGTGCCTTGCTCGATACCTTGCTGTTGCCGCTGTCGGTATTGACCGCGCTGGGGGTTGGGTTTCAGGCGACTGGCGGGTTGTAGCGGCTGGCCTCATCGCCGGCAACGCCGGCTCCCACAGGGAGAATGTAGCTCCTTGTGGGAGCTGGCCTTGCCAGCGATGGGCTGCAAAGCAGCCCCAGGTTCTACTTGCCCAGCCTGCGCAACTCATCGGACTCGACAATCCGAATCCCGTCCTGCTCTTCCAGCGCCAGACGCCACAGTGCCCGGGCCAGCTGGCATGCCTCGATCCCTCGATACTTGCCCGGAATCAGCTTGGACAGTGGCCCGGCCAGCCTCTCCGACAGCCGCGGTTCGACGCGATCGCCCAGCAGCAGCGAAGGCCGGGCAATGGTCAGTTGCGGCCAGTCCTGGGCCTTCAATGCGGCCTCCATTTCGCCTTTGACCCGGTTGTAGAAGATCGGCGATCTACGGTCGGCACCCAGGGCGCTGACCACCAGCAAATGCCGCGCGCCCATCTCCCGGGCGCGTTTGCCGAAGGCGACGACCATGTCCAGGTCGACTGCGCGAAAGGCCGGCTCCGATCCGGCCTGCTTGATGGTGGTGCCCAGGCAGCAGAAGGCGATGTCGACGCGGCCTGCCAGTTGTGGGAGGAACACCGCCGGGTCACCCACCGGGTTTTCCAGGTGTGGGTGTTCGGCCAGTGGGCGACGGGTTGGGGCCAATACGCGGCTGACGGTGGGCTCGTTGAGCAGCCGATCAAGTAAGTGTTCACCGGTAAGACCGGTGGCTCCGGCAAGCAGGATATGCTGAGGCGTCAAGTACATGATGTCTCTCCCTTGATACAGTCAGCTTAGTGGTTACCGGCATTTTTTGCATGCTCGGCCTGTTGCTTGCCCGTATCACTTTGCAGGGCTTTGCGCGCTTGTTGCTGGCGCAGGCGCTGCCAGTGATCGAGTACGCCTTTGGGCGCCCAGATCTGTGGTTCGGAGGCATCGAAACCTTCGATCGCCTCGCGCTCCGAGACGGCGGCCCTGGCTCGTTCAAAGGCTTGTTGCAGGTCGTCGGTCTGGTTCAAGGCCTGGGCAAACAGCGCGTCGCCGAAGTAGGTGAAGTCCGCCTCTTCCGAGCAGCCGAACGACACCCGGTCGGCGCGCGAAGCGGTCATGATCAGGGTCCTGTCGTCCTTGAGCGGAGCGATATAGCCCCCTGAATAACAGGCCGAGATGACAATGATCTTGTCGCGGTCTTTTAATGGCGCCAGGGTGGCAGCCAGGGCATCGGCGGGCAGGTCGGCCAGTTGCAGGCGCGGTTGGTCGAGCACCAGTTCATGCTCATGGCTGCCGTGGCTGGTCAGATAGATGAACACCAGGTCTTCCGGGCCGCTGCGCTCTGCCAAAGTGCGCACGGCGCGGGCGAGGTTCTCGCGGGTGGCCATGGGCCGGTCGGCGAGGTGGTCGCGGTGGTTGACCAGGCTGACCTGGCCGACCGCGCCGAAGCGGCTCTTGAGCATGTTGCTGACGTAGTCGGCTTCACGCAGGAATACGCTCTGCTTGCCATCGCCACCCAGAGCCAGGCTGTAGAGTTCGATTTGTGCGGTCGAAGCCGGCACCTTGGTCAGCGCTTGGTCAAGCAGGCTGCCCTGGTTGAGCAGTGCCAGTTCCAGCGGGTCGGGCAGCAGCTTGCCATGCTCGTCGCGCACGCGCTGGCCATTGAGCCACAGGCCGCTTTCGCTGCGCCCGTCGACCAGGGTCAGGCGGCCATTGCCCTGGTAGGTGTCGTTCTCGAAGCCGCCGACATAGACACTGCCGTCAGGCAACTGCAGGCGGCCGTTACCGGAAAAGCGCCAGTCGCTGAAATTACCTTTGTAGTGGCTGCCGTCACTGCCGATCAGTTCGCCCTTGCCGCTGAGCGAGCCGTCCTTGAACTGACCGATCCACACGTCGCCGTCGGCGTTTTCATAACGACCCCGCCCTTCCAGGCGGTTGTCGTGAAAGGCGCCGATGTACTGATCGCCTTCGGCGCTGTTGAAGGTGCCGCTGCCTTCGAGCTGGCCGTTGACGAAATGGCCGCTGAACTGGTTGCCGCTGGCATCGCTGCGAATGCCTTCGCCGTTGGGCTTGCCCCGGGCGAACAGGCCCTGGTACTGGCTGCCGTCAGCCAGTTCAAGGTGGCCGGCGCCGTTGTACTGGTCGTCCTTGAACTGGCCACGGTAGAGCAGGCCGGGTTCTTTCAGGGTGCCTTCGCCATCACGGCGGCCAAGCTTGAAGCCGCCGGTGTAGCTGCTACCCGGCGTCTTCAGGGTGCCCAGGCCGTGGAACAGGCCCTGCTGGAACTGGCCCCGGTAGACCTCGCCATTGCTGCCGTGCCATTCACCCTGGCCGTGCCATTGGCCATTGAGGAAGTTGCCTTCATACCAGCTGCCATTGGGGTAGTCGATGCGCCCGGCACCTTGCAACAGACCATCGACCACCTCGCCTCGATAGCGGCCGCCATCGGGCAGGCGCGCATCGGGTGGCGACAACGGCTCGCCGTCACCGCAAGCGGCCAGTAGCAGGGTCAGGGCAAGAGGAACGAGTGGGCGCATGGCGGGGTCCGGACGAGTGAGGCCCCGAGTATGCCGCAGAATGCGGCGGGTGAAACAGTCGCCAGGACGGTTTCACCCATTGCCTGGCTCAGACGAAGCAGAGCGACAGCGGTTCGGCAATGTAGGCAGGTTTTTCCTGGCCTTCGATTTCCAGGGTGGCGGTGACCTTGAGCAGCCATTGCCCGGGCTTCTTCTCGGTGGCGTCAGTCAGGTCGACCTTGAGCCGCACCTTGCTGTCGACCTTCACCGGCTGGATGAAACGCACGCTGTCCAGGCCATAGTTGACAGCCATCTTCAGGCCTTCAGGCACAACCAGAATGCCTTCCATCAACTTGGGAATCAGCGACAGGGTGAGAAAACCGTGAGCGATGGTGCTGCCAAATGGCGTTTTTGCCGCCTTGTCCGGGTCGACGTGGATGAACTGGAAGTCGCCGGTGGCCTCGGCGAACAGGTTGATGCGTTGTTGATCGATGGTCAGCCATTCGGAACGTCCAAGTTCCTTTCCAACGTACTGCGAAAGCTCTGCAACAGGTACATAGGGCATTGTGACTCTCCAGATTGTCTTTGGTTTCTTATGACTTCGGCAGATTCGAAGACCTAAGATCAGCACGCCTGCAGGGTGCGGTCAAGTCGGCGAATATCGGCTTATAAGCCGGTCGTTAGCGTGCTTATAATGGCCGCCGGGCTTCAAGGAGATGCTTATGCTGTTGCGTGGTTTGACCTGGCTGGTGCTGTTCCAGTTGTTCGGGACGGCGATCAATCACCTGTTCGTGCCGATCCTTCCGGGGCCGATCATCGGTCTGCTGTTGCTGCTGGTGTTCCTGATGCTGCGCGGCGAAGTGGGCGCGCCCCTGAGCGAGGCGGCCAACAGTCTGCTGCGCTACCTGCCTCTCTTGCTGGTACCGCCGGCGGTGGGGGTGATGGTCTATGCCGCGGATATTGCCGCGGACTTCTGGGCCATCGTCGGCGCCCTGGTGCTGTCGGCGTTGCTCACCCTGGTGTTTGTCGGTGTGCTGATGCACAAGCTGATGGCCCGCCAGGGCACCCACAAGGAGCAGCCATGAGCCTGGACTGGAGCGGCGCCGTCGACGCCGTCATTCACCATCCGCTGTTCGGCATCGGCATCACCCTGGGCGCCTATCAACTGGTGCTGGCTGCCTATGAGAAGACCCGCTGGATCTTCCTGCAACCGGTGCTGGTGTCGATGCTGGTGGTCATTGGCGTACTGCTCACCTGTGGCCTGACCTACAGCGAGTACCGTAAAAGCACCGAGATCATGAACATCCTCCTGGGCCCGGCGACCGTGGCTCTGGCGGTACCGCTCTACCTCAACCTTCGGCGCATTCGCCAGCTGTTCTGGCCGACTTTTACTACGCTGGTAATCGGAGGGGTGTTCGCCACCGGCGCCTGCCTGTTGCTGGGCTGGTGGTTCGGCGCCGAGCACATGATCCTGATGACCATGGCGCCAAAATCGGTGACTTCGCCGATTGCCATGTTGGTGGCCGAGCAGATTGGTGGCGTGGCCGCGCTGGCGGCGGTGTTCGTACTGATCACCGGGGTGATCGGGGCGATTTTCGGTCCGGCGCTGCTGTCGCGCTGTGGCGTGCACAGCCCCGAGGCGCGGGGCATGGCCCTCGGCGTTACCGCGCATGCGGTGGGCACTTCGGTGGCGCTGCAGGAAAGTGAAGAATGCGGGGCCTTCGCGGCCCTGGCGATGAGCCTGATGGGGGTTGCCACGGCGGTGTTCCTGCCCCTGGCGGTTAGCCTGGTTGCTTGAGGAGTTGCAATGACGTTACCCCTGTTTCCGCTCAATACCGTGCTGTTTCCAGGCTGCTTTCTCGATTTGCAGATATTCGAGGCGCGCTACCTGGACATGATCGGCCGCATCATGAAGCAGGGCGGCGGCTTTGGTGTGGTGTGCATTCTTGAAGGCGAGCAGGTTGGCAGTGCGCCGAGCGGTTTCTCGCAGATCGGCTGCGAGGCGCTGATTCGTGATTTCCAGCAGCAGGACAACGGCCTGCTGGGTATTCGCGTCGAGGGCACCCGACGCTTTCGCGTCGGGCCGTTCGAGGTGCAGAAGGATCAGTTGCTGGTTGCTGATGTGTCCTGGCTGCCTGAACTTGCCGATGAGTCGCTGGAAGATGACCACCACGACTTGCTGGCGCTGCTGCAGGCGCTGGGCGAGCACCCGATGGTCGAAGCCTTGGGCATGCCGGTACCCGTGACGGGCCAGCAGGCACTGGCCAATCAGTTGGCCTACCTGCTGCCCTTCGTCGAAGAAGACAAGCTCGACCTGTTGGCCATCGATTCGCCGCACAAACGCCTGGAGGCTATCCAGGCGCTGCTCGATCGGCTGCAGGGCGAGCTGTTCGCCTGAGCCCTCAGTACTGGTAGCGCAGCAGGGCGTGGGGCAGCGCGTGCAGGGCGAAGAATGCCAGCAGCGCGACGCACGCCGGCAGGATCAGCCACCACACCCGCAGCGGCAGGGCCGTGAGCGGTTGACGCTGCTGGGTCAGGGTCAGGCTGGTGGCACACACGCAGCAGGCGAGCATGGCGCCGGCGAGAATGTCGGTCGGCCAGTGCGCGCCCAGATAGACCCGTGACAGCGCGATCGACAGCGCCGGAATGCAGCCCAGCAGGATCCAGGTCAGGCGCATGCGCGGCGGTTGTCCGCGCCCGGCCAGTACTGCCAGCACCAGAAAGAACGCAAACGACGCCGAACTGTGGCCGCTGGGCATGCTATAGGTGGTCAGCGGATCGGTCAGTACTTCCGGGCGGGCCCGGGCAAATAGCCATTTAAGGCTGCCGTTGGCCAGTGCCGTGCCGATCAGGGTGCTGCCGGCGAGAATCGCCGGGCGCCATTGCCGGGCCAGCAGCAGCAGGCCAGTGAGCAGGCCGCCAAGGAAAAACTGGGTACGGAAATCGCCGAGGCGGGTGATCAGCACCACCGTGCCGTCGATGGCGCGACTGCGGTTTTCCTGGATCAGGGTCATCAGGCCCTGGTCGAACTGGGTCAGGTACGGCCAGCCGAAAAACAGCCCGGTCAGGGCCAGCAGGCTCATCCCGGCAATCAGTCGGGTGCCGCGGCGCATGCTGCGCAGGCTGCTGTTGATGCTCAGGCCGATCAGCAACGCCAGGCCGCCGACGACCACTCCGGCCTGTGGCCAGAAGCCTTCCGGCAGCGGCAGGCGCATGGCTGCTCCCGTGGCCCAGCCTGGCAGCAGGTAAGCCACCGCCCAGCCGGCCCCGGCGATCAGGCTTACCGCGATAAAGCGTGGCAGCGGCATGTCGAACATGCCGGCGACCATGGGCAGCATTGGCCGCAGCGGGCCGATGAAGCGCCCGACCAGCAGGCTGGCGATACCGTAGCGCTGGAAATAGGTCTCGGCGCTGCCGATCCATTCAGGATGATGGCGCAGCAGCGGCAAGCGGCGGATGTTCTGGTGAAAGCGCCGGCCCAGGGTGTAGGAGATCGCGTCACCGAGCAGGCCACCGGCAAAGCCCAGCAGCAGGGTTTCACCCAGCGTCAGGGCGCCGCTGCCAGCCAGTACCGCGACGGCGAACAACAGGACGGTGCCGGGGACGATGATCCCGGCTATTGCCAGGCATTCCACGCAGGCCACCAGAAAAATCGCCAATCCCAGCCATTGCGGGTTGGCGCTGAGCCAAGTGGTCAGGCTGTCGAGCCATGGGCCCATCGTGTCAGTTTCCTTGTGTCAGTAAGAAGTAATCCCGGCCTTCGACTTGGCCCCGGCGCAGCGGGTTCCGTGTGCAATGGCGGGCGAAGTCGGCGTCGACGAACCGGTAGGGCAGATGTTCATCACGGCCGTGGGGAATCCCCAGGCGGGTGGTCTGGATAATTTGTTTCACTTTGATACCGCAGTCCTCGACAAACAGCTGCTCGGCATCGAAGCGTTTGCCGTCCCAATGCGGAACTTTCAGGCCCAGGGCCTTGCACAGCAGGGTCTGCCCGGCACACAGGCGCTCGGGTGGGCGCGCCTGGCCGCTGGCGTCGGGGTTGTTCAGTTGCATTTGCGCCAGGCTGTTGTCATCCGAAAGGGCGTCGACGAAGGGGTAGGCCGACTTGATCAGCACAGCATTGCCCGGCCCGTGGGCGCTGAAGTTCAGCGAGTCGCCGCCGCGGGCGTAGTACATGTAAATGTGCCCGCCGTCGAGGAACAGCGCCTTGCGTTTCTCGGTGTAGCCGAGCGAGGCGTGGCTGCCCTTGTCGGTGAGGTAGTAGGCCTCGGTCTCGATGATCCGCGCCGCCAGCCAGTACGGGCCGTGACGGTGGCGGATGACCTTGCCCAGCAGAGCCCTGGCCAGTTCCCCGGCGTCGCGGTCGAAGAAACTGTCGGGCAGGGCCTTGAGCGGGCAGGGGGCAGAATCGGGCATGCTGGCGGGGTTCGCGGGTGGGCAGGTGGGCGATGATAGCAATTTCTGTCTTAATCAACCCTGAATGGCCAATATCAGCACTCTTTTCGACCATCCGCCTGTCACCGCTGGGCGTGGGACCACGCGACAGTTATAATCATCCGATTTTCCCCTTCGCCAAGACCACTGAGCCCATGACTGAGTCCGTTCTTGACTACATGACCCGCCTGGGTCGCGCTGCCCGCGCGGCGTCGCGCGTGATCGGCCGTGCCAGCACCGCGCAGAAGAACCGCGCCCTGCAAGCCGCCGCCAACGCGCTGGACGCTGCCCGCGCAGAGCTGACCGCCGCCAATGAGCTGGACCTGGCCGCTGGCCGGGCCAACGGCCTGGAACCGGCCATGCTCGAGCGCCTGGCACTGACCCCGGCGCGCATCGACGGCATGATTGTCGGCCTGCGCCAGGTGGCCAGCCTGCCGGACCCGGTCGGCGCGATCCGCGACATGAGCTACCGGCCATCGGGTATCCAGGTTGGCAAGATGCGCGTACCGCTGGGGGTGATCGGCATCATTTACGAGTCGCGTCCGAACGTGACCATCGACGCCGCCAGCCTGTGCCTCAAGTCCGGCAACGCCACCATCCTGCGTGGCGGCTCCGAGGCCATCCACTCCAACCGTGCCATTGCCGCCTGCATCCAGCGCGGGCTGGCCGAGGCCGGCTTGCCGGCGGCGGTGGTACAAGTGGTGGAAACCACCGATCGCGAAGCGGTCGGCGCGCTGATCAGCATGCCGGAGTTTGTCGATGTCATCGTGCCGCGTGGCGGCAAGGGCCTGATCGAGCGCATCAGCCGCGACGCGCGGGTGCCGGTGATCAAGCACCTGGACGGCATCTGCCACGTCTATGTGGCCGAGCATGCAGAGCTGGACAAGGCCCGGCGCATCGCCTTCAACGCCAAGACCTACCGCTACGGCATCTGCGGGGCGATGGAAACCCTGCTGGTCGATCAGTCGGTAGCGGCCGAGTTCTTGCCGGAAATGGCCCGTCAATTTCGGGAAAAAGGTGTCGAACTGCGCGGTTGCGAGCGCACCCTCGAGATTATCGAGGCGGTGCCGGCGACCGAGGCGGATTGGAACACTGAATACCTCGCGGCGATTCTGTCGATTCGCGTGGTCGACGGCCTGGACCAGGCCATCGAACATATCAATCACTATGGCTCGCACCATACCGATTCCATCGTGACCGAACATCAGGCGCAGGCTCGCCAGTTCATGGCCGAGGTCGATTCGTCCTCGGTGATGATCAACACCCCGACCTGCTTTGCCGACGGTTTCGAGTACGGCCTGGGCGCGGAGATCGGTATTTCCACCGACAAGCTGCACGCCCGCGGCCCGGTTGGCCTGGAAGGCCTGACCTGCGAGAAGTACGTGGTGATCGGCGACGGTCAACTGCGCGGACAGGAGTCGCTCTGACTTGGCCGAGCGCAAACCGCCCGCCCACGTTTCGACGCTGTCGCCCGCCCGGCGCATCGGCGTGCTCGGCGGGACATTCGACCCCGTGCACATCGGCCACCTGCGCAGTGCGCTGGAGGTAGCTGAAGTGCTGGCGCTGGACGAGCTGCGGCTGATGCCCAACGCCCGCCCGCCGCACCGCGACACACCGCAGGTATCGGCCCAGGACCGTCTGGCGATGGTCCGGTGCGCCGTACAGGGTGTGCCAACGCTGTCGGTCGATGCCCGCGAGCTTGCCCGCGACAAGCCGTCGTACACCATTGAAACGCTGGAGCTGATGCGCGCCGAAATGGCCGCCTCGGAGCAACTGTTTCTGCTGCTGGGCTGGGACGCGTTCTGCGGCCTGCCCGGTTGGCACCGTTGGGAAGAATTGCTGCAACATTGTCACATCCTGGTGCTGCAACGCCCGGATGCCGACGTCGAGCCGCCGGATGCCTTGCGCAACCTGCTGGCCGCACGCTCGGTCAGTGATCCGCAGGCCCTCGAAGGGCCTGCCGGGAATATTGCATTCGTCTGGCAGACGCCGCTTGCGGTGTCAGCCACGCAGATCCGACAGCTGCTGGCCAGCGGCAAGTCGGTGCGGTTTCTGGTGCCGGACGCAGTACTGGCCTACATCGATGCGCACAACCTTTACCGTGCGCCGAACTGAGGGCGCTGAAAAGCGCCTCATACTATTGAGTTGAATGAGTTTTATATGACCAAGCAAAAACACAACGCCGTCAGCGCCGAAGAGCTGGTCGAACTGACCAAATCCGCCCTGGAAGACGTCAAGGCCCAGGACATCCAGGTTATCGACGTGCGTGAAAAGCACAGCCTGACCGATTACATGATCATCGCCACCGGTACCTCCAACCGCCAGATCAGCGCGATGCTGGAAAAGGTCCGCGAGCAAGTCAAGGCCAAGGGCGTGCAGCCGCTGGGCGAAGAAGGCAAGGGCGACAGCGACTGGGTCCTGCTCGACCTGAACGACGTCATCGTCCACATGATGACCGCCGCTGCCCGTCAGTTCTACGATCTCGAGCGCCTGTGGCTGGGTGCGGAGCAGAGCCGCTCAGCTGATGGCAAACACCACAGCCCGGATCATGCCCACGAGTTTTCAGACAAGCTGAAAGATCGGGAATAAGGAAGGCTCGTGCGTCTGCGTTTGATCGCGGTCGGCTCGCGCATGCCCAAGTGGGTTGAGGACGGTTGGCATGAATATGCCAAGCGCCTGCCCTCTGAGCTGTCGTTGGAGCTGGTGGAAATACCGCTCAATACCCGGGGCAAGAATGCCGACGTCGCCCGCCTGATTCGTCAGGAGGGCGAGGCCATGCTCGCCAAGGTCCAGCCAGGGGAACGGATTGTCACTCTGGAGGTCCATGGCAAGCCCTGGAGTACCGAGCAACTGGCGGTCGAGCTGGACTGCTGGCGCCTGGACTCGCGTACTGTCAACTTCATGGTTGGCGGCCCCGAAGGGCTGGCGCCGGAAGTCTGCGCGCGGGCCGAGCAGCGCTGGTCGCTGTCGCCACTGACACTGCCCCACCCGTTGGTAAGGATACTGATCGGCGAACAGCTGTACCGCGCCTGGACCGTACTGTCCGGGCACCCCTACCATAAATAAGCCTTAAGCCTTTTCAATGTCGCAGCCGATTCGCCTCAAGGATCACGAGAAAGACGCCCGTCTGGTGCGTAGCCGCGTCGTGGTCGGTGCAGTGGCGATCGTCCTGCTGATCTGCGTGTTGATCGTCCGCCTGTATTACCTGCAGGTGATCCAGTACGACTATCACTCGACCCTGTCGGAAAACAACCGGGTGCATGTGCAGCCGATTCCGCCGACCCGCGGGCTGATCTTCGACCGCAACGGGGTGATTGTCGCCGACAACCGGCCAAGCTTCAGCCTGAGCATGACCCGCGAGCGCTCCGGCGACTGGCAGCAGGTGCTCGACGTAATCGTCGAGGTGCTGGAACTGACCCCGGATGACCGCACCCTGTTCGAAAAGCGCATGCGCCAGGGGCGCCGGCCGTTCGAGCCGGTGCCGATCCTGTTCGAGTTGACCGAAGAGCAGATCGCCCGTATTGCGGTGAACCAGTTCCGCTTGCCGGGTGTTGAGGTGGTTGCCCAGCTGGTGCGCCATTACCCGCAGGGTGCGCACTTTGCCCACTCGGTCGGCTATGTTGGGCGGATCAACGAGAAAGAGCTGAAAACCCTCGATCCGGTCAATTACAGCGGCACTCACCATATCGGCAAGACCGGCATCGAGCGCTTCTACGAGCCGGAGCTGCACGGCCAGGTGGGTTACGAAGAGGTCGAGACCAATGCCCGTGGCCGGGTGTTGCGGGTGCTCAAGCGCACCGACCCGATCCCCGGCAAGGACATCGTCCTGAGCCTCGACATCAAGCTGCAGGAGGCCGCCGAAGCCGCACTGGGCGGGCGACGCGGCGCTATCGTCGCGCTCGATCCGAACACCGGCGAAGTGCTGGCGATGGTCAGCCAGCCGAGCTTCGACCCTAACCCATTCGTCACCGGTATCAGCTTCAAGGCCTACGCCGACCTGCGCGATTCGATCGACCGCCCGCTGTTCAACCGCGTGCTGCGTGGGCTGTACCCGCCGGGTTCGACCATCAAGCCGGCAGTGGCCATCGCCGGCCTCGACAGTGGCGTGGTCACGGCCAGCAGCCGAGTATTCGACCCGGGCTACTACCAGTTGCCCAACTATGACCACAAGTACCGCAACTGGAACCGCAGCGGCGACGGCTGGGTCGACCTGGACCTGGCGATCATGCGCTCCAACGACACCTACTTCTACGACCTGGCGCACAAGATGGGCATCGACCGTCTGTCCAGCTACATGAACAAGTTCGGTCTCGGGCAGAAAGTCTCCCTCGACATGTTCGAGGAGTCCGCCGGGCTGATGCCGACCCGCGAATGGAAGCGCGCCACCCGCCGCCAGGCCTGGTTCCCGGGTGAGACGCTGATCCTCGGTATCGGCCAGGGCTACATGCAGACCACGCCGTTGCAGATGGCCCAGGCCATCGCGCTGATCGCCAGCAAGGGCAAGTGGTACCGTCCGCACCTGGCCAAGACCATCGAAGGCCAGCCGCCGGTGGACGACAACCCGATGGAAGACATTGTGCTGCGCGACAAGTCCGACTGGGCCAGGGTCACCCACGGCATGGAGCAGGTGATGCACAACGCCCGCGGTACCGCACGCGCCGCCGCCGCCGGGGCCCAGTACCGGATTGCCGGCAAGAGCGGCACCGCCCAGGTGGTAGCGATCAAGCAGGGCGAGAAGTACGACCGCAACAAGGTTCAGGAACGCCACCGTGACCACGCCCTGTTCGTCGGCTTCGCCCCGGCAGAGAACCCGAAGATCGTGGTCTCGGTCATGATCGAAAACGGCGAGGCCGGTGGTCGCGTCGCAGCGCCAGTGATGCGGCAGGTGATGGACGCCTGGCTGCTCGACGAGAACGGCCGGCTCAAATCCGAGTTCGCTCCCGCCACCGTTGTTCAGGAGTCGGCCCAGTGAAGAACAATTTCGATCGCATGCTTTCCAGCGAGGACGTGATGCGTCGTCGCGCCAGCTTCCTGCAGCGTATCCATGTCGACGGACCGTTGCTGATCCTGCTGCTGACCCTGGCGGCCGGCAGCCTGTTCGTCCTCTATTCGGCCAGCGGCAAGAACTGGGACCTGCTGCTCAAGCAGGCCAGTTCCTTCGGCATCGGCCTGGTATCGATGTTCGTCATTGCCCAGCTCGAACCGCGCTTCATGGCGCGCTGGGTGCCCCTGGCCTACGTGGTCGGGGTGATCCTGCTGGTGGTGGTCGACGTCATGGGCCACAACGCCATGGGCGCCACGCGCTGGATCAATATCCCCGGGGTGATCCGCTTCCAGCCCTCGGAATTCATGAAGATCATCATGCCGGCGACCATCGCCTGGTACCTGGCCAAGCGCTCGCTGCCGCCGCACCTCAAGCACGTGATGATCAGCCTGATCATGATCGGCGTGCCGTTCATCCTGATCGTGCGTCAGCCAGACCTCGGCACCGCCTTGCTGATCCTGGCCTCCGGCGCCTTCGTGCTGTTCATGGGCGGCCTGCGCTGGCGCTGGATCCTTAGCGTGGTGGCGGCGGCGGTACCGGTGGCGGTGGCCATGTGGTTCTTCGTCATGCACGACTATCAGAAGCAACGGGTACTGACCTTCCTCGACCCGGAAAGCGACCCGCTGGGCACCGGCTGGAACATCATCCAGTCGAAAGCGGCGATCGGCTCGGGCGGGGTGTTCGGCAAGGGCTGGCTGCTGGGCACCCAGTCGCACCTGGACTTTCTGCCGGAAAGCCACACCGACTTCATCATCGCCGTGCTCGGCGAAGAGTTCGGCCTGGTCGGCATCTGCGCGCTGCTTCTCATCTACCTGCTGTTGATCGGCCGTGGCCTGGTGATTACTGCCCAGGCCCAGACGCTCTACGGCAAGTTGCTGGCCGGCAGCCTGACCATGACCTTCTTTGTTTATGTGTTCGTCAATATCGGAATGGTCAGCGGCTTGTTGCCTGTAGTGGGTGTGCCGCTGCCCTTCATTAGTTATGGCGGAACTTCGTTGGTGACGCTGCTGTCAGCGTTTGGAGTTTTAATGTCGATCCATACGCATCGCAAATGGATTGCGCAGGTTTGAATAAGGTGAAGAATTACATGCAAGCAATGCGTGGCTGGGCGGCTCGTTGCGCGCCTTGGGTCGGCTTTCTGGGTTTGTTCGGCGGGGTGCAGGGTGCCTCTGCCGGCGACTATGACGGCTCGCCCCAGGTGGCCGAGTTCGTCGGCGAAATGACCCGCGACTACGGTTTTGCCGGTGAGCAACTGATGGGGGTGTTTCGCGAGGTTCAGCGCAAGCAGTCGATCCTCGATGCGATCTCGCGTCCGGCCGAACGGGTAAAACCCTGGAAGGACTACCGGCCGATGTTCCTCACCGACGCCCGGGTCGCCCGTGGCGTCGACTTCTGGCGCCAGCATGAGGCCACCCTGGCCCGCGCCGAGCAGGAATACGGCGTGCCGGCCCAGGTGATCGTTTCGATCATCGGTGTCGAGACCTTCTTTGGCCGCAACACCGGCAACTACCGGGTGATCGACGCGCTGTCGACCCTGGGCTTCGATTACCCGCCGCGCGCCGAATTCTTCCGCAAGGAGCTGCGCGAATACCTGCTGCTGGCCCGTGAAGAGCAGGTTGACCCGCTGACCCTCAAAGGCTCCTATGCTGGCGCCATGGGCCTGCCGCAGTTCATGCCGAGCAGCTTTCGCGCCTACGCCGTGGACTTTGACGGCGACGGCCACATCAATATCTGGAACAACCCGGACGATGCCATTGGCAGCGTTGCCAGCTACTTCAAGCGCCATGGCTGGGTCGCTGGCGAGCAGGTGGTCAGCCGTGCCACGGTACGTGGCGAACGTGTCGAAGAGGGCCTGAGCCCGGGTATCGACGCGGTCAAGACGGTCGGGGAGTTGCGGGCACTGGGCTGGTCGAGTCATGATGCGCTGCGCGATGATCTGCCGGTCACCGCCTTCCGGCTCGAAGGCGACAATGGCCCCGAATACTGGCTGGGCCTGAAAAACTTCTACGCGATCACTCGCTATAACCGCAGCGTGATGTATGCCATGGCAGTGCATCAGCTCTCGGACCTGCTGGTTCAAGCACGGGGCGCCAAGTAATGCGTGTAATGTTCTCCGCTACATCGCTGAAAATGCTTGGTTGCGCCGCCCTGGGCCTGGTGCTGGTGAGCTGCTCGAGCAGCCGCCCGAGCACCTCTACCCAGGGTAATGCCAATGTGGTGCGGGCCAAGCCCGGGCTGGACATCAACCGGGCCCACAAGGACGGCGCGCCCTGGTGGGATGTCGATGTCTCGAAGATCCCCGATGCCACGCCGACCGTGCACACCGGCAACTACAAGGCCAACCCCTACACCGTACTGGGTAAGACCTACTTCCCGATCCCCGACTCGCGCAACTACCGCGCCGAGGGCACGGCGTCCTGGTACGGCACCAAGTTCCACGGCCAGAACACCGCCAACGGCGAGGTCTATGACCTCTACGGCATGAGCGCGGCGCACAAGACCCTGCCGCTGCCGGCCTACGTCAAGGTCACCAACCTCGACAACCACCGTAGCGTGATCCTGCGGGTCAACGACCGCGGACCGTTCTATTCCGACCGCATCATCGACCTGTCCTACGCGGCGGCGAAGAAGCTCGGCTATGCCGAAACCGGTACCGCGCGGGTGCGCGTCGAGGGTATCGACCCGAAACAATGGTGGGCTCAGCGTGGCCAAGCAGCGCCGATGGTGCTCGACCAGCCGCAAGTGGCCCAGACCCAGGCCCTGCCGGCCAGCACCGGTACGGTCGAACAATGGACTCCGCCACCGCAGCAGCACGCCGCCGCCGTGGTCCCGGTACAGGTCGCCAGCAATAATGGCCTGGCCAGCAATGGTCTTTACTTGCAGGTCGGCGCCTTTGCCAACCCGGACGCCGCCGAACTGCTGCGCTCCAAGCTCAGCAGCATGGTCAGCGCGCCGGTCTTCATCAGTTCGGTGGTGCGTAACCAGCAGACCCTGCATCGGGTCCGCCTGGGGCCGATCAACAGCCAGGGCGAAGCCCAGCAGATGCAGGACAGCGTGCGGCTGGCCAATCTGGGGCAGCCCAAAGTCGTCACGGCAGACTGATCGGGGGGACTGATCGGTTTGTCATGCAGCCGGGCGCAGCCGCCATGTACAATGGCGGTTTTGCCCGTCAGGCCATGCGCCTGTAAACGTTTTGCCCATGAGGGCATGAGCCCATTAGCCATTTCGAGAGACGGATGAACATAACCAGCTTTGCCAAACGCCTTTGCCTGCTTGTACCGCTGATGATTGCCCCTGCCGCCTTCGCGGCAGAGCAGATGATGCCGTCGCCGCCGCAACTGGCTGCCAAGTCCTACGTGCTCATGGAAGCCTCCAGCGGCAACATCCTGGTCGAGAACAATGGTGACCAGCGTCTGCCTCCGGCGAGCCTGACCAAGCTGATGACCGCCTACATCGCGACCCTGGATATCCGTCGCGGGCAGATCGGCGAAAACGACCCGGTCACCGTCAGCGAAAACGCCTGGCGTACCGGCGGTTCGCGGATGTTCATCAAGGTTGGCACCCAGGTCAGCGTCAGCGACCTGCTGCACGGTATCATCATCCAGTCGGGTAACGACGCCAGCGTCGCCCTGGCCGAGCACATCGCCGGCAGCGAAGACGCTTTCGCCGACATGATGAACAAGACCGCTACCGATCTTGGCATGAGCAACAGCCACTTCATGAACCCGACCGGCCTGCCGAACCCCGAGCACTACTCGTCGGCTCACGACATGGCGGTGCTGGCACGCGCGATCATCCACGAAGACCCGGCTCACTACGCGATCTACTCGCAGAAGGAGTTCTTCTGGAACAACATCAAGCAGCCTAACCGCAACCTGCTGCTGTGGCGCGACAAGACCGTCGACGGCCTGAAAACCGGCCACACCGACGAAGCCGGCTACTGCATGGTGTCTTCGGCGGTACGTGACGGCATGCGCCTGATCGCCGTGGTCTTCGGTACCAACAGCGAGCAATCGCGTGCAGCCGAAACCCAGAAACTGCTGACTTACGGCTTCCGCTTCTTCGAAACCCAGACTTTCTACCAGAAGGGTACCGAACTGGCCCAGGCGCCGGTATGGAAAGGGGCGACCAACCAGGTCAAAGCCGGTCTGGCTCAGGATCTGAGCATGACTTTGCCTAAAGGCCAATTGAAAAAGCTGGCTGCAAGCATGACCATGAACCCGCAATTGATCGCTCCGATCAACAAAGGTGACGTGATCGGTAAAGTGGAAGTCAAACTGGATGACAAGGTTGTCCACAGTGCCGACCTGATCGCGCTGGATGGCGTCGAGGAAGGTGGTTTCTTCCGTCGTGTGTGGGATAGCATTCGGCTATTCTTCTACGGGTTGTTCAACTGATATCGTGACCTGCCACGCCCCCGCCCACTCACGCGGGGGCGTTGTTGTTGCCACGGCTTACGAGGCCGTTACTGCCATGACCGAAGACGTCAAATCGCACAAAATCGAATTCCCCTGCGCCGATTACCCGATCAAGGTCATCGGTGACACCGTGGTCAATTTCAAGGACACGGTGATCGAGATCCTGAAGAAGTACGCCACGGTCGACATGAATACCCTGGCCGAACGCCAGAGCAAGGAAGGCAAGTACACCACGGTGCAACTGCACATCGTCGCCACCGGTGAAGACCAGCTGCACGATATCAACAGCGCCCTGCGCGCGACCGGAATCGTGAAAATGGTGCTCTGATGCCCGATTGCCTCGGCTTTCGCGACCTCGGCCTGCTGCCTTATGAGCCGGTGCTGGAGGCCATGCGTCGGTTCACCGACCAGCGTGGCCCCGGCACGGCGGATGAGGTATGGCTGGTTGAACACCCGGCGGTGTTTACCCAGGGCCAGGCCGGCAAGGCCGAGCATCTGCTGGTACCGGGTGACATCCCGGTGGTGCAGACCGATCGCGGCGGCCAGGTGACCTATCACGGCCCGGGCCAGCTGGTGGCGTACCTGTTGCTGGATGTGCGCCGCCTGGGCTTTGGCGTGCGCGATCTGGTCAGCCGCATTGAGCGCTGCCTGATCGAGCTGTTGGCCAGTTATAACGTCGAGGCGGCGGCCAAGGCCGATGCGCCGGGCGTCTATGTCGAAGGGGCGAAAATCGCCTCCCTCGGCTTGCGGATTCGCAATGGCTGTTCGTTCCACGGCCTTGCCCTGAACGTGGACATGGACCTTGCGCCATTCCGCCGGATTAACCCCTGCGGGTATGCGGGGCTGGCCATGACCCAGCTGCGCGATCAGGCAGGCTCGATCGAACTCTCTGAGGTAAGGGCAAGGCTGCGCGGGCAGCTGGTCAAGCACCTCGACTATGCTGAGCAGACGACCCTTACGGGCGGAATCTTCTGAATATGACTACTGTTGTGCAAGAACCAGTGCAAAGCGTGACGCCAGCGCCACGGCCGAAGGTCGAGGCGGGTGTCAAACTGCGTGGCGCGGAAAAAGTCGCGCGTATCCCGGTGAAGATCATCCCCACCGACGAGCTGCCAAAAAAGCCTGACTGGATTCGCGTGCGTATTCCGGTTTCGCCGGAAGTCGACCGTATCAAGCAACTGCTGCGCAAACACAAGTTGCACAGCGTCTGCGAAGAAGCCTCGTGCCCGAACCTGGGCGAATGCTTCTCTGGCGGCACCGCCACCTTCATGATCATGGGTGACATCTGCACCCGCCGTTGCCCGTTCTGCGACGTCGGCCATGGCCGGCCCAAGCCTCTGGACGTCGACGAGCCAAAGAACCTTGCCGTGGCCATCGCCGACCTGCGCCTGAAGTACGTGGTGATCACTTCGGTGGACCGCGACGACCTGCGTGATGGCGGTGCCCAGCACTTTGCCGACTGCATTCGTGAAATTCGCGCACTGTCGCCGGGCGTCCAGCTCGAGACCCTGGTGCCGGACTACCGCGGGCGCATGGATGTGGCCCTGGCGATCACCGCCGAGACCCCGCCGGATGTGTTCAACCACAACCTCGAAACCGTGCCTCGCCTGTACAAGGCTGCGCGTCCGGGTTCGGACTACCAGTGGTCGCTGACCCTGCTGCAGAAGTTCAAGGAACTGGTGCCGCATGTACCGACCAAGTCCGGGCTGATGCTGGGCCTTGGCGAAACCGACGAAGAAGTGATCGAAGTGATGCACCGCATGCGCGAGCACAACATCGACATGCTGACCCTCGGCCAGTACCTGCAGCCGTCGCGTAGCCACTTGCCGGTGCAGCGTTTCGTGCACCCGGACACCTTCGCCTGGTTCGCCGAAGAAGGCTACAAGATGGGCTTCAAGAACGTCGCCTCCGGCCCGCTGGTGCGTTCTTCGTACCATGCTGACCAGCAAGCGCACGAGGCCAAGATCAAGCTCTGATCGACGCCGCCGTGCCTCAATGCCGATGCCCGCTACCCTGCGGCATCGGCATTTTTGTTTGCGGCAAGGCTTCCTTGCGCCGTCGAACGGATCGTTGATTTACTGTGGACGGATCAGTCCACACAAGGAGTCGTCTGGATGAACCTTCCCTTCACGCAACAGGCCGGCCTGTTGACGAATGCCCAGCCCCTGCCGGCGGCCTTGCCGGCAGGTGGGCTGATTGCAATCATTGCCCCGGCAGGTCCTGCCCAGGTCGATACGCTCAAGGTCAACCAGTGGTTCGAGGCGCGCGGCTATCGTTGCCGGATCTACCCGGGGGTGACCGCCGCCGAGGGCTACCTGGCCGGTAGCGATGCGCAGCGGTTGCAAGATCTGCACAGCGCCTTCGCTGCCGAGGATGTCGATGCCATCATCTGCCTGCGCGGTGGCTACGGCAGCATGCGCCTGGTGGACAACATCGATTTCGACCTGCTGCGCCGTCACCCCAAGCCTTTGGTCGGCTACAGCGACATCACCGCGCTGCACACGGCCATTGCCCGTCATGCCGGGTTCGTGTCGTTCCACGGCGCCATGCTCAAGTCGGAATTGCTGGGCAACAAGCAGGAGCCGACCCTGTCATCGCTGTTCGAGCAGCTCAGCGGCCGCCTGGGCGCCGGCGACCGCCTTGAGCACCCCGATGCCTGGCCGTTGACCTCGATCCTGCCAGGCGCCGCCAGCGGGCCCTTGCAGGGCGGTAACCTGTCGATGTTGTGCGCGACCCTGGGCACCCCTGCAGAAATCCACTGCGGCGGTGGCATTCTGTTTGTCGAAGACGTCAATGAGCCACTGTATCGGGTTGACCGCCTGCTGACGCAGTTGCGCCTGGCGGGCAAGCTCGAAGGGGTTCGTGGCGTGTTGGTGGGGGATTTTGCCGGGATCACGCTAGAGGCGCTGGCGCCCTTGATGCGGCAGTTCTTCGCGCCGTTGCAGGTGCCGGTACTGGCCGGATGGCGCAGCGGTCATTGCGACCCGAACCTGACCTTGCCGCTAGGGGCCAGGGTGCACCTGGATGCCGATCGCAAGTGCTTGCGGCTGGAGCAGGACTTGTTCAGACGCTGAATGAAAAACGCCCCTGAACAGGGGCGTTTTTGTATTGCTTAGCGTTGACGCAGGCTATCCAGCAGCTTGTGCGTCGGATAGCCGTCGGCAGGCCAGCCCATCGCCTGCTGGGCGCTGCGAATGGCCTTGCGGGTGTTGGCGCCGATAATGCCGTCGGCGGCCCCGGCGTCGTAGTTGCGGGCGCTGAGCAGGGTCTGCAATTCGACCCGCTCGCTGCGGCTCAGCGGCAAGTCGTCCTTGGGCCAGGATCCGGCGATGTAACCCGAGCCGTCGAACCGTTGGCCAAGCAGGCCGACGGCCATGGCGTAGGACGACGAGTTGTTGTACTTGAGGATCGCGCGGAAGTTGTCCAGCACCAGGAACGCCGGGCCGCGATAACCGGCCGGCAGCAACAGGGCGGCAGAGAGCTGCTCGCTACCGGTAGGCAGACGTACGCCGGCAGGCAGTTTCAGCCCCAGTTGCAGCCATTCGGAGACTGTCTTGCGCTGGCTGCCATCCGCCAGCCAGTAATCGAAGCCAGGCGCCAGCTGCACCTCAAAACCCCAAGGCTCGCCGCGTTTCCAGCCGGAGCTCTGCAGGTAGTGGGCAGTGGAGGCCAGGGCGTCAGCCGAACTGTTCCAGATATCGCGACGGCCATCGCCATCGAAGTCCACGGCATGGGTGTTGTAGGTGGTGGGGATGAACTGGGTCTGGCCCATGGCGCCGGCCCACGAGCCTTTCATGGCGTCGGGCTGGATATCACCGTTTTGCAGGATCTGCAGGGCCGCGATCAGCTGCGCCTGGGCAAAAGCCGGGCGGCGGCCTTCATAAGCCAAGGTGGCCAGGGAGCGGATCACCGATTTGTTGCCCTGGAACTGGCCGAAGTTGCTTTCCATGCCCCACACCGACACCAGCACGTTGCGATCAACGCCATAGCGTTGTTCGATCTGGCTCAGCAGTTCAGCGTGTTTTTCCAGCAGGCCCTTGCCATTGCGCACGCGCAGCGGCGATAGCGCGCCATCGAGGTATTCCCATACCGGCCGGGTGAACTCCGGCTGGCTGCGGTCAGCCTTGATCACGTCCATGTCAGGCGTGACGCCGAGGAAGGCGCTGTCGAAGGTGCTGGCGTTGATGCCCGCTTGCAGGGCTTGCTGACGGAAGCCTGCCTGCCATTGGGCAAAAGTTTGCAGCGGCTGGATTTCAGTGCTGGTGTCGACGGCGGGGTTGGGCAGGGTGACTACCGGAGCAGGCTGGGCAGGGGCCAGCGGCAGTGCATCGGCGGCGGTGGGTTTTTCCGCGCAGGCGACAAGCAGGATGAGGCTGGAGGCGGCAATCAGCTGACGAGGTTGCCAGCGACGGGAAAGACAAAGGGGCATGCACAGGTCCAGGTATTTCAGGTCAGGTGTCGACCATACCATGCCTGCCGAATTCTTGCCTTTATGCGGCCAAAAAGTAAGAAGCCTCCCAATCTCTCGATTGGAAGGCTTCGCGGCGGTAGCTGCCTTTGCCTTTGCCTGCGGGTTCCTGGCGGCTACGGAACAGAGGCTGGGCAACGATTGATTTGGCCTTGTTGGGCCCGGGTTTTGCGGGTTTTTTGCTCATGACAGGGAATCCTGCTGGGGTGGGTGTGGGGCGCAATATAGGCGTTGAAGCCATCGCTGGCAAGCCAGCTCCCACAGGGACGGTCGTGGGAGCTGGCTTGCCAGCGATGGGCTGCAAAGCAGCCCCCGGCTTCACTCCGCCGGCAACGCCAGGCGCTGCCCGGCCATCAACAACGACAAGCGCGCCAGGCTGGTCCAGGCCGAACCCTGTGCCTGGCCCTTGATCTGTGCGTCGATACGCTGGGCATCTTGCAGCAACTGACTCCAACGCTGCGCCGAATGGCGTTGCAGGGCCTTGCTCATCAATGGCTTGCGCTTGTCCCAGACCGGTGGCCGGGCCTGGCTGAAAGCCTTGTCCAGCGGCACGCCCTGGCTGAACTGCTGGGCAAGTCCGGCCAGCAGGCGCAGCTCCCGGGCCAGGGCCCAGAGAATCACGGGTGGCTCGACACCCTCGCCGCGCAATCCCTCAAGCATGCGCAAGGCGTGGGCCGCCTCGCCATTGAGAATCGCATCGACCAGGCCGAAAACATCGAAACGGGCGCTGTCGGCTACCGCCGCCTGCACCGTTTCGACCGTGATCTGATTGCCTTCGGCAAGCAGCTTGAGCTTCTCGATCTCCTGGGCCGCCGCCAGCAGGTTGCCTTCAACCCGGGCGGCGATCAGGTCAACTGCGTCGCGCTGGGCGCTCAACCCGGCCTGGGACAGGCGCTGGCTGATCCATTGCGGCAGCTGGTGGCTGTCTACCGGCCAGATCTGTACGAACTGGGCGTGTTGGCCTTCGATCAGTGCCTTGCCCCACTTGGTCTTCTGCGCGCTGCCATCGAGTTTGGGCAGGCTGATCAGCAGCAGGGTGTCTTCAGCGGGGTTGGAGCAGTATTCGATCAGCGCCGCCGCGCCTTTGTCGCCGGGCTTGCCGGAGGGTAAACGCAGTTCGAGCACACGGCGCTGGGCAAACAGCGACAGGCTGGCCCCGGCCTGGAGCAGGGTGCCCCAGTCGAAGTTGGCATCGGCGCTGAACACCTGGCGTTCATCGAAACCTTGCTGGCGTGCCGCGGCACGCACGGCATCGGCGGCTTCCTGGCACAGCAGCGGGTCATCGCCACTGATCACGTAGACCGGCGCGAGGCTGCCTTGCAGGTGTTTGTTGAGCTGGGCGGGAGTGAGTTTCATGATGGCAGACGGGGCACCGAAGTGCCCCGTTCATTCTCAGTTGACCGGCAGTTGCAGCGGCGATTGCTGAGGCGTTTCGTCCTGGGCACGGCGGGCGGCTTCCAGGGCGTCGGCTTCGGCCTTGGCGCGTTCGTCAGCCTTTTGCTGCAGGCTGTCGAGCTGGCTTGGGGTCAGCAACTGCAGGCGCACGAGCATGTTCTGCACTAGATCGCGGCGCATTTCCTTGCGAGTCTGGACGGCTTCCTGATCGGAACCGGTGATGTTGTTGCCGTCATGCACGTAGATCTTACGCACTTCGATCTTGTCGTTGAGCAGGTTGGCGTCGTTTTGGCCTTCGATGCTGAAGGTCAGCACGGTGGTCAGCTCATACTCGGTAGAACGACCTGAACCGGCGTAGCTCGCCGCACGCTGGGACTCTTGCTCGTTGGTCAGCACCAGCTTGTAAGGTGCGCCGGCGTGGACGTTGACGCCGCTGCTCTGCAGGGCCTGACGCAGTTTGGTCACGGTTTCGCCGTAGGCGTTACGCGCGCTCAGGTCCAGTTCCTTGAACGCCAGTTCATTGGTGCCAGTACCGCGCAGCTGGAAACCGCAGGCGCTGAGCATGACGGCCAGGCCCATTACCAGCAGATTGCGTTTGATCATGTTGTAGCTCCCTTGTGGGCCGATTCTGTGCGCCGGCCCGCGCTATGGCGGGCCGGCGTTTCCTGTCAGTTGGCGACGATGTTGACCAGCTTGCCCGGTACCACGATGACCTTGCGGATGCTCAGGCCTTCGGTGAAGCGCAGCACGTTCTCGTTGCTGCGGGCGGCGGCTTCGACTTCCTCGCGGCTGGCCGCGGCCGGCATTTCGATCTGGCCACGCAGCTTGCCGTTGACCTGGATGACCAGGACGATGCTGTCCTGGACCAGGGCGCTTTCGTCCAGCACCGGCCAGGCGGCGTCGATCACGGCGCCCTGGTGACCCAGTCGCTGCCACAGCTCATGGCTGATGTGCGGGGTGATCGGTGCCAGCAGCAGGGCGACGGCTTCCAGGCCTTCGTGCAGCAGGGCGCGGTCCTGTTCGCTGGCTTGCGCGGCCTTTTCCAGCACGTTCATCAGGGTCATCACCTGGGCGATGGCGGTGTTGAACTTGTGGAACTGACCGACATCGGTGCTGGCCTGCTTGATGGCAGCGTGGATGGCGCGGCGGATCACTTTTTGCCCGTCATCGAGGCTGGCGATGTCCAGCTTGCCCGGCAGACCCTGGGCTACGTGGGCCTGAGCCAGGCGCCAGACGCGGCGCAGGAAGCGGTTGGCACCTTCGACACCAGAGTCGGACCATTCCAGGCTCATGTCCGGTGGCGAGGCGAACATCATGAACAGGCGGCAGGTGTCGGCGCCGTAGGCTTCGATCATCGCCTGCGGGTCAACGCCGTTGTTCTTGGACTTGGACATCTTCTCGGTGCCGCCGATCTCGACCGGCAGACCGTCGGTCTTCAGCGTGGCGCCGATGATCTTGGCCTTGGCATCGCGCTCGATTTCGACGTCGGCCGGGTTGAACCAGTCCTTGCCGCCATTGCTGGCAACGCGGTAGTAGGTTTCGGCGACGACCATGCCCTGGGTCAGCAGGTTCTTGAACGGCTCGTTGGAGGTGACCAGGCCTTCGTCGCGCATCAGCTTGTGGAAGAAACGCGCGTACAGCAGGTGCAGGATCGCGTGTTCGATACCACCGATGTACTGATCTACCGGCAGCCAGTGGTTGGCCGCTTTCGGGTCGACCATGCCGCCTTCGTAGTTAGGCGAGGCGTAGCGGGCGAAGTACCAGGACGACTCGACGAAGGTGTCCATGGTGTCGGTTTCGCGCTTGGCCGCCGTGCCGCATTTCGGGCATTCGCATTCGTAGAACTCGGGCATGCGCGCCAGCGGCGAACCGGCGCCATCGGGTACGACGTTTTCCGGCAAGGTGACCGGCAGTTGGTCTTCCGGTACCGGCACATCGCCACAAGCTGGGCAGTGGATGATCGGGATCGGGCAGCCCCAGTAACGCTGACGGCTGATGCCCCAGTCGCGCAGGCGGAACTGGGTGCGGGATTTACCCAGCTCTTTCTTGATCAGTGCCACTTCGATGGCGTCGAAGGCGCCCTGGAAGTCCAGGCCGTCGAATGCGCCGGAATTGATCAGCTGGCCATGCTCGCCGTAGGCGACCAGCCACTCGCTGCCGACTTCATCGCCAGCGCTGGTACGGATCACCGCCTTGACCGGCAGGTTGTACTTGTGGGCGAACTCGAAATCGCGTTCGTCGTGAGCCGGAACAGCCATGACCGCGCCGTCGCCGTAGTGCATCAACACGTAGTTGGCGACCCACACCGGCAGTTTTTCGCCGGTCAGCGGGTGCTCCACGAACAGCGAAGTGGCCAGGCCCTTTTTCTCCTGGGTGGCGATGTCGGCTTCGGCGACGCTGCCGCTCTTGCACTCATCGATGAAGGCTTGCAGCTCGGGGTTGCCCTGGGCGGCCTGGGTGGCCAGCGGGTGTTCGGCGGCAACGGCCACGTAGGTGGCGCCCATCAGGGTGTCCGGACGGGTGGTGAAGACCTTCAGGGCCCCGGCGTGGCCGATGCTGGCCTGATCGTAGGGGAACTGCACTTCCATGCCGCGGGACTTGCCGATCCAGTTGCGCTGCATGGTCTTGACCTGCTCAGGCCAGCCCGGCAGCTCATCGAGGCTTTCCAGCAGCTCATCGGCGTAGTCGGTGATCTTGAAGTAGTACATCGGGATTTCGCGCTTCTCGATCAGCGCGCCCGAACGCCAGCCGCGGCCGTCGATGACCTGCTCGTTGGCGAGTACGGTCTGGTCGGCCGGGTCCCAGTTCACGGTACCGTTCTTGCGGTAGATCACGCCTTTTTCGAACAGGCGGGTGAACAGCCACTGTTCCCAGCGGTAGTAGTCCGGCTTGCAGGTGGTGACTTCTCGCGACCAGTCGAATGCCAGGCCCAGGCTCTTGAGCTGGGTTTTCATGTATTCGATGTTTTCGTAGGTCCACTTGGCCGGGGCGACGTTGTTCTTCATCGCGGCGTTTTCCGCCGGCATGCCGAAGGCGTCCCAACCCATTGGCTGCAGCACGTTCTTGCCGAGCATGCGCTGGTAACGGGCGATCACGTCACCGATGGTGTAGTTGCGCACGTGGCCCATATGTAGCTTGCCGCTTGGGTACGGGAACATCGATAGGCAGTAGTACGTGTCCTTGCCTGGCTGTTCACTGACTTCAAAAGACTTTCGCTCATCCCAGTAAGACTGGGCGGCGGCTTCGATTTCGCGGGGCTGATAGAGTTCGTGCATGGCTACTTTGCGCTGAGAAATGGGAGACCTTATCCAGGCAGCGATCAAACCGCTGCATCGGCAATCCGGTGTCAAGTATGGTGAACGGCCTAGCATACATGACCCCTGTCCATCGAGGGAAACCCTGATTGCACCGCCTGTGGCGCGGCGGGCCGTTGGTCGCGGCGTCCTGCTGCTTTTACGAGTAACGCTAAGCTCATGTGTGGGGGGAGATACATTTACCTTCAATGAGGTGAACGGATGGGAGAGTCGCAGCAACAAGCAACGAAACCGGAGCTTTACGAACGGCTGATCGATCGTCTGGGCCTGGCCCTCGAGGTCGCCAGAACTTCCGTTCGATTACGCGATGAAGTGCCTGCTGAATTGGAGTTGCGTGGTCTGAGCCGCGCTGAATTCGAAGTGATCAAGGCCTATCTGGAATCCCTTCCGGAAGGCGGGCATGGACGCGTCGGCGCATTGCCACAACCGGAGTCGCCGCCTGCGGCCAGAGTCGTCTGGCTCAAGGACAAGCGTTCCGCTACCACAGCAAAGTCCAGGACGCTGCAATTCAAGTAGCCGTTCGGGTTTTTCCGGCGCAATGCGGAGTGCGCCACTGAGTCAATAACTTCTCTGATCGGCACCTGGCTATTGTTGCCAGGTGCCGATCGTCTTAGGCTGCGCACCTCCAAGGAGGTGTCCTGTGCCGTTTCGCTATCTCATCAAACAAATGATCATGCCGCCTGGCATTCTGTTGCTCTTACTTATAGTTGCCTGGTGGCTGCGCAGGTCCTGGCCGCGGCTGTCGACCCTGTGCTTCGTCCTGGGTTTGGGCGGGCTGTGGGTGATGAGCCTGCCGATCGTGGTGGAGCAGGCCGCCTATCGACTGGAAAGCGAACCGGCACTGGCCACCAGCCAGTGGGCAGGGCTTAGCCAGCATGCCGATGCCATCGTCATCCTCGGCTCCGGCCGCGAACGCGGTGATCCGGCCTGGGATTCGCAGGACCAACCCACGGGCGTAGCCATGGAACGCATGCGGTACGCCGCGCAGTTGGCGAAGGCGTCGGGGTTGCCCGTGTTGACCAGCGGCGGCCTGCACTACGATACGCCACCCAGCGAAGCGCAACTGATGGCCGATGCCCTGCAACGTGACCTGGGCGTGACTGTACGCTGGAAGGAAGAGCGCAGCCGCACCACCTGGGAAAACGCCCAAATGAGCGCCGAGCTGTTGCAGCCCCTGGGGATCAAGCGCGTGGTGGTGGTAACCCAGGCCTGGCACATGCAGCGTTCACGCTGGAGCTTCGAGCAGGCGGGGTTTGAAGTGGTGCCGGCACCGGTGGGCTTTCTCGGCCGCGATCACGCCCGGCCTTTCGGTGGCTGGCTGCCGGAAGGCAAGTCCATGTGGCAGAGCGGCCAACTGCTCAACGAGGCAGTCGGCCTGCTCGGCTACAAACTGTTCTACTAGACGGTCTTGGCGATCCGGCTGGCCAGCAGGGCCCAGCCCAGCAGCAGTGCGCAGAGAATCACCAGTGGCCAGGAGCGCCATTGCAGGTACGGGGTGAGTTGCTGCATCGGCACCACTTCGCCGTAGAGGATGCCGCGCTCGAACTGCGGGATCTGCGCGGTGATCCGCCCGAACGGGTCGATCAGGCCGGTGACGCCGTTGTTGGTGGCGCGGATCATCCAGCGTCCGGCCTCCAGCGCGCGCATCTGGGCCATCTGCAGGTGCTGCAGGGGGCCGATCGAGGTGCCGAACCAGGTGTCATTACTGATGGTCAGGAGAATATCGCTGCGCGCCGCCAGGCTCGCCGCAAACTCCGGATAGACCACTTCGTAGCAGATATATGGCGCGATCTGATAGCCCTTGGCCTGCAGCAGAGGCTGGTCAGCCGGCCCGCGGGCAAAGTCCGACATTGG
This sequence comes from Pseudomonas wadenswilerensis, assembly GCF_900497695.1. Taxonomy (GTDB): domain Bacteria; phylum Pseudomonadota; class Gammaproteobacteria; order Pseudomonadales; family Pseudomonadaceae; genus Aquipseudomonas; species Aquipseudomonas wadenswilerensis. The sequence goes on from NZ_UIDD01000003.1 coordinate 153,207, forward strand.
CAGGTCGAAGAAGGCGATCAGGCCGCGGAGCATATCCTGCAGCGGCACGTACTCGCCGAACGGCACCAGTTTTTGCTTGAGGTAAGTGCCATCGCCTTCGCCGGTTACGGTGATGCCGTTGTAATAGCGGCGTTGCTCGTGCACCACTTCGCGCACCGGCAACCCGGTGATCAGCGCCGAATTACGCTCGGCGGCGAAGTTGCCCATCATGTCCAGGTAACCCTGGGCTTGTTCCTTGAGGATCGGCACCGCGGTTTCCGGCCATACCAGCAGGTCGACAGGTTTCGAGCTGAAGCTCATGTCGCGGTACAGAGCCAACTGGGCGTTGATGTGTTCCGGGTTCCATTTAAGTTCCTGCTCGACGTTGCCTTGCAGCGCAGCGACAGTCAGCGGCTTGCCCGCAGGGCTTGTCCAGGCGTGGTTCTTCAGCGCCAGGCCGATTGCCCAGGGTGCCAGCAGCAGGACGATGGCCACCGCCAGGAACGATTTGCGCGCCCGCAGGCGTGGCAGGTTGCACAGCAGCGCCGCGCACAGGGCCAGGCAGAAGGAGATCAGCCACATGCCACCCAGCGGTGCCAGGCCCGACAGGGGGCCGTCAAGCTGGCTGTAGCCGGAGTACAGCCAGGGGAAACCGGTAAGGAACCAGCCGCGGAAAGCTTCCTGGCCTACCCACAGGGCGGCGAAGCACAGGGCATCGGCCAACGGCGCCTCGTTGCGGCGCAGCCAGCGTGCCCAGAGCCAGGCGGGCAGGGCAAAGAACCAGGCTATGGCGGCGAAGAACGCCAGCAACAGCCCGGTGGCCAGCAGCGGCGTGGCACCGCCATAGGTGTTGATACTGACGTAGATCCAGCTGGTGCCAGCGGCGTACAAGCCAAAACCGAAGCACCAGCCGCGGCCCAGGGCCTGGCGCGGGCTGAGCTCGCGCAGGCCGAGGTAGAACAGGCCGGCCGCGAGCAATGCCAGCGGCCAGATGTCGAACGGCGCCAGGGCCAGGGTGGTGATTGCACCGGCCGCCACGGCCAGCAGGTTACCGGGCCAGCCGGGGCGGGTGATCCAGCGCATGGTTGTCCTTAACGGGTAATAGGGGTCAGACGCAGCAGGTGAATCCGGCGGCTGTCGGCGTTGAGAATGCGGAAACGGTATGGGCCGATCTCGGTGGTCTCGTTACGCTTGGGCAGGTGGCCGAAGGCGCTCATGACCAGGCCGCCGACGGTGTCGAATTCGTCGTCGGAGAACTGGCTGTCGAAGAACTCGTTGAAGTTTTCGATCGGCGTCAGCGCCTTGATCAGGAAGTCTCCACTGGGCAGCGGCTTGATGTAGCTGTCTTCCTCGACGTCGTGTTCGTCTTCGATGTCGCCTACGATCTGCTCAAGTACGTCTTCGATGGTCACCAGGCCCGCCACGCCGCCGTATTCGTCGATGACGATGGCCATGTGGTTGTGGTTGGCGCGAAATTCACGCAGCAGTACGTTCAGGCGCTTGGACTCGGGCACGAAGGTGGCCGGGCGCAGCAGGTCCTTGATGTTGAAGCTGTCGCCGTTCTCCTTGAGGATCAGCGGCAACAGGTCCTTGGCCAGCAGCACACCGAGCACGTCGTCATGGCTTTCGCCGACGACCGGGTAGCGCGAGTGCGCGGCGTCGATCACCGCCGGCAGGAACTCACGTGGCGACTGGGTCGCCTTGATGCTCATCATCTGCGAGCGCGGCACCATGATGTCGCGCACTTGCAGGTCGGCGACCTGGATGGCGCCCTCGACAATGGTCAGCGCCTCGCTGTCGAGCAGCTTGTTCTGATGGGCTTCGCGCAGCAGCTCAAGCAGCTCCTGACGGTTTTTCGGCTCGTGGGCAAAAGCCTGGGTCAGTTTGCCCAGCCAGGACTTTTGCCCGTTGCTCGATCGATCTTCGCTCATGGCGGTTACTCGTGATCCTTTGCAGATATCAGTGTTGAAATGTCGTCGTGTTCGTCGTCGGCGTACGGGTCCGGATGGCCCAGTTCCGCAAGCAACGTTCGTTCCAGTGCTTCCATTTCCTCGGCCTCATCGTCGTCGATGTGGTCGTAGCCCAGCAGGTGCAGGCAACCATGGATGACCAGGTGCGCCCAGTGGGCGTCGAGCGCCTTGCTCTGTTCGGCGGCTTCGCGCTCGACCACGGCGATGCAGATCACCAGGTCGCCCAGCAGCGGGATGTCGAGCAGTTCATCAGGCACGTCGGCCGGGAAGGACAGCACGTTGGTGGCGTAGTCTTTGCCTCGCCAGGTGAGATTCAGTTCACGGCCTTCGGCTTCATCGACCAGACGAATGGTCAGCTCCGAATCGGCCGTGCGCTGGCGCAGGGCCAGCTCGCACCATTGGCGGAACTGCTCTTCGCTCGGGTGGTTCGCATCGCTTGCCAGCTGCAGATCGAGCTCAAGCATCGCGTTGTTTGCCTTCGGTCGGGTTCTGCTGCTGGCTGTCGAAGCGCTCGTAGGCTTCGACAATCCGCTGCACCAACGGGTGGCGGACCACGTCCTTGGGTTGGAAGTGCGTGAAGCTGATGCCCGGCACACCCTTGAGCACCTCGATGACCTGGGTCAGGCCCGACTTGGTGCCACGTGGCAGGTCGACCTGGGTGATGTCGCCGGTGATCACGGCGGTGGAGCCGAAACCGATACGGGTGAGGAACATCTTCATCTGCTCGACCGTGGTGTTCTGGCTTTCGTCGAGGATGATGAAGCTGTTGTTCAGGGTGCGGCCGCGCATGTAGGCCAGCGGGGCAATCTCGATCACCTGGCGTTCGATCAGCTTGGCCACGTGCTCGAAGCCGAGCATCTCGTACAGCGCGTCGTACAGCGGACGCAGGTACGGATCGATCTTCTGCGCCAGGTCGCCAGGCAGGAAGCCGAGCTTTTCGCCCGCTTCGACTGCCGGGCGTACCAGCAGGATGCGCCGCACCTGTTCACGCTCCAGGGCATCGACGGCGCAGGCCACGGCCAGGTACGTCTTGCCGGTGCCGGCCGGGCCGATGCCGAAGTTGATGTCGTTGCTGAGGATTTCCTTCACATAGCGCTGCTGGTTCAGCCCGCGAGGACGAATCATGCCCTTGCGTGTACGCAGGGAAACGCTGACTTCGTTGACGGCCGGATTTTCCAGCTCTTCGACGGCCGATTCCTGCAGGTACAGGTGGACCATTTCCGGCGACAGGTCGGTGGCCTTGGCTTCGCGATAGAGCCGGCGCAGCAGTTGCTCGGCAGAGGAGGTGTGTTTGGGTTCGCCGATCAGCTCGAATTGATTGCCGCGGTTGCGGATTTCGATGGCCAGGCGCTGTTCGATCAGGCGCAGATGCTCGTCGAACTGCCCGCACAGGTTGGCGAAGCGATGGGCCTCGAAGGGCTCTAGGATGAAGCGATGTGGTTCGATAGGTGCGTTCAAGGTCGTTTTTCAGCCGCCCAACGGCAAAGGATATGGTCTCAAGGATAACCCTAGCCGCTGCAGGGCGAAAGCGCTGAAACGATCAAGGGTCGCCGGGCCTGTAACAAGGCCCGGCAGGACAGGTCAATGGGCCAGCGAGCCGAACAGCGAGTGCGGACGCGCGTCGTCGATATGGATGTCGACGAACTGGCCGATCAGCTTGGGATTGTCGCAGCGGAAGTTGACGATACGGTTATTCTCGGTGCGTCCCTGCAACTGGCCGGGGTCACGGCGCGAGTAGTCGGTGACCAGGATGCGCTGGACGGTACCGACCATTTGTCGGCTGATCTCGAAGCCTTGGGTATCGAGGCGATGCTGCAAGGCCTTGAGGCGCTCTTTTTTCACTTCTTCCGGGGTTTCATCCGGCAGGTCCGAAGCCGGGGTGCCCGGACGCTGGCTGTAGACGAACGAGTAGGAGAAGTCGAAACCGACGTCGGCCACCAGCTTCATGGTCTGCTCGAAGTCTTTCTCGGTTTCGCCGGGGAAGCCGACGATGAAGTCCGAGCTGATGCAGATGCCTGGCACCGCGGCCTTGAGTTTGCGCAGCTTGGACTTGTATTCGAGGGTGGTGTGGTTGCGCTTCATCGCCGCCAGTACCCGGTCGGAGCCCGATTGGACCGGCAGGTGCAGGTGCTTGACCAGCTCCGGCACCTCGGCGTGGGCCTGGATCAGGCTGTCGGAAAATTCCAGCGGGTGCGAGGTGGTGTAGCGGATGCGCTCGATACCGTCGACGGCGGCGACCACGCGGATCAACTCGGCAAGGTCCGCCAGGCGCCCGTCGTGGGTCTGGCCACGGTAGCCGTTGACGTTCTGCCCCAGCAGAGTGATTTCACGCACGCCGTTCTCGGCCAGGTGAATGACCTCGGCCAGTACATCATCGAACGGCCGGCTGACTTCCTCGCCACGGGTATAGGGCACCACGCAGAAGGTGCAGTACTTGCTGCAGCCTTCCATCACCGAGACATAGGCGGTGGGGCCATCGATGCGCGGTTCGGGCAGGTGGTCGAACTTCTCGATTTCCGGGAACGACACATCGACCTGCGGCAGGCGCGTGGTGCGCGCGGCGTCGATCATTTCCGGCAGGCGGTGCAGGGTCTGCGGGCCGAAGACCACGTCGACATAGGGCGCGCGCTTGCGGATCGACTCGCCTTCCTGGCTGGCCACGCAGCCGCCGACGGCGATGACCATGTCCGGCTTCAGGTCTTTGAGTTCACGCCAGCGGCCCAGCTGGGAGTACACCCGGTCCTGGGCGCGCTCGCGGATCGAGCAGGTGTTGAGCAGGATGACGTCGGCGTCTTCGGCGCGGGCCGTGACTTCAAGGGCTTGATGTTCACCCAGCAGATCGACCATGCGCGAGCTGTCGTACTCGTTCATCTGGCAACCGTGGGTTTCGATGTAAAGCTTCTTGGCCATGGGAGATCATCTGGTGATTCGAAGAACCGCACATTATAAGGGCCTGGGGCTTTGGATCCTAGCGTTGTCGGCCCGGTGCCTATGTTATAGTTTGCGCCTTCTTTACCACCCGTGATTGTCCCCGCCAAAAATGACCAAACGCGAAGCTCCGATCTACAAAGTGATCTTTCTCAACCAGGGCCAGGTGTACGAGATGTACGCCAAACAGATCTATCAAAGCGATCTGTGGGGCTTCCTTGAAGTCGAGGAATTTGTCTTTGGCGAGCGCACCCAGGTGGTGGTCGACCCGAGCGAAGAAAAGCTCAAGGCCCAGTTCGAAGGCGTGGTGCGCAGCTTTGTGCCAATGCATTCGATCGTGCGCATCGACGAGGTCGAGCGTCTGGGCACGCCCAAGATCAGCGAGGCGCGCGGTACTGGCAATGTAATGCCGTTCCCGATGCCAATGCCGGAGAAGTAGGCGAGCGTTTCAGGGCAGCGGTGAGAAGGGCGTGCGACCTTCGGCGGTCTGCAGCTCCAACAGGTATTTGCGGAAAATCTGCCCGAGCACCTGGGTAGCGACTTCCAGCTCATCGCGGGGCATCTTGGCAGACACCTCGTCGGCCATGTCCAGCGCGTCTTCTGCGCCGTTGACCGCGGCCATCTTCAGTACGATGTAGGCCTGCACATTGTTGGCTGCCACACCTTCACCCTTGTAGAACATGGTGCCCAGGCGGTATTGAGCCTCGGCGTGGCCTTGCAGCGAGGCTTGCTCGAAGTAGCTCAGGGCCTGGTTGAGGTCACGTGGGGTATGGGTGCCTTCGTAGTAGAACTCACCCAGCTCGTACTGGGCCTGGGCATCCCCGGACTTGGCCGCGTCCTGGCAGGCGGCGAGGGCTTGCGGCAGGTCTTCGGGCTGGGAATCGAGGGTGCAGCGGCCCGTTGCTGGAATCAGCAACGAGTTACCGCCTGCCGTGGCCAGCAGGGGCTGAAGAAGCAACAGGCAGCCCAGGGCAAGGGCGCGGCCGGTGCGGTTCATGGGGATCGACATACCTCTGCAAAGCTGCGGCCAAAGTGTCTGGTGGCACATTATGGGATAAGCAGCGCCTACCTTACAAAGTCTTTACTCGATTTTCTGCTTTGCAAGGCCCCATTGCGGGGCAAGCCCGCTCCCACAATGATCACTGTGGGGGCGGGCTTGCCCCGCGAGGGCTGCAAAAATCAGAGCTTGGCGAACGCTCGCTCAGCCGCATCCAGGGTGATCTGCAGCTCGGTTTCACCGTGGGCAATCGAGGTAAAACCTGCCTCGAAGGCGCTTGGCGCCAGGTACACGCCACCTTCGAGCATGAGGTGGAAGAAGCGCTTGAAGCGTTCGGCATCGCTGGCCATGACGTCATCGAAGGTGACGATATCGTCGGCGCCACTGAAGTACAGGCCGAACATGCCGCCAGCCTGGGTGGTGACGAACGGGATGCCAGCGGCATCGGCGCGCTGTTGCAGGCCATCGAGCAGGCGGCTGGTGAAGGCGCTCAGCTCGTCATGGAAGCCCGGGCGGCTGATCAGCTTGAGGGTGGTCAGGCCGGCGGCCATGGCCAGCGGGTTGCCCGACAGGGTACCGGCCTGGTAGACCGGGCCCAGCGGCGCGATCTGTTCCATGATCGTGCGCTTGCCGCCGAAGCAGCCCACCGGCATGCCGCCGCCGACGATCTTGCCGAAGGTCGACAGGTCGGGGGTGACCCCGTAGTGCGCCTGGGCGCCACCCAGGGCGACGCGAAAACCGGTCATCACTTCGTCGAAGATCAGCACCACGCCGTGCTGGTCGCACAGTGTGCGCAGGCCCTCGAGGAAACCAGGCGCCGGCGGCACGCAGTTCATGTTGCCGGCGACCGGCTCGACGATGATGCAGGCGACTTCCTGGCCGACGTCAGCGAGCATCTTCTCGACCGCGTCGATGTCGTTGAACGGCAGGGTCAGGGTGTGTTTGGCAAAGGCTGCCGGAACGCCAGCGGAGCTTGGCACGCCCTGGGTCAGCAGGCCGGAACCGGCTTTTACCAGCAGGCTGTCGGAGTGGCCGTGGTAGCAGCCCTCGAACTTGATGATGCTGTCGCGGCCGGTGTAGCCACGGGCCAGGCGGATGGCGCTCATGGTCGCTTCGGTGCCGGAGCTGACCATGCGCACCATTTCCATCGATGGCACGATCGAGCAGACCAGGTCGGCCATTTCGGTTTCCATGGCGGTGGGGGCGCCGTAGGACAGGCCGTGCTCCAGTTGCTTGCGTACCGACTCGAGCACGTCCGGGTGGCTATGGCCGAGAATCATCGGGCCCCAGGAGCCGACGTAGTCCACGTAGCGCTTGTCGTCTTCGTCAGTGACATAGGCACCGGCGGCGTGCTTGAAGAACAGCGGCGTGCCGCCAACGCTTTTGAACGCCCGCACCGGCGAGTTGACGCCACCGGGGATGTGTTTCTGGGCGTTGGCAAACAGGGTTTCGGAACGAGACATGATGGGCTCTCTCAATCAGGCAGATGCGAACAGGGCGTTGAAGGCGCGGGCACGACGGGTGACTTCCTGCGTGCTGTCGGCGCCGAACAGGCCATGAATCACCGCAAGCAGGCTGGCGCCGTGGGCGACCAGCGGGGCGGCGTTGTCGAGGGTGATGCCGCCGATCACGCAGATCGGCAGATGGATGCGGTCGTGCGCTTGCTCCAGCAGGGCGATGTCGGCGGCGGGTGCGCCCGGCTTGGTCACCGAGTTGAAGAAGCGGCCGAAGGCGACGTAGCTGGCGCCTTCACGGGCGGCCTGCTCGGCCAGGTCAATTTGCGCGTGGCAGGTGGAACCGATGATGGCGTTGCGCCCGAGCAAGGCTCGCGCCGGGGTCAACGGCCCGTCGGTCTGACCCAGGTGGACGCCGACGCCCAGGCGCGCGGCCAGCTCGGCGTCATCGTTGATGATCAACTGAGTGTTGTAGCGTGCACACAGCTCGGCCAGGGCCTCCGCTTCGCGCAGCCGGCGGGACTCGTCCTGGCTCTTGTCACGGTACTGCAGCAAGGTCACGCCGCCTTCGAGGGCCGCTTCGACATAGGGCAGAAACTTGCCGGCCAGCAACTGGCTGTCAGTGATGGCATACAGGCCGCGTAACTTCATGGTGTAGACCTCAAGCGAAGATCAGGAACAGAAATCCAGGGGCAGGCGGCGCGGCACGAACTGGCCTTTGCCCAGTTGCTCGGCGTCGCGCAGGGTTCGCCAGGTGTAGTCCAGGGCTGTGCGCACGGCGCTCTGCAGTTGTTCGCCAAGGGCCAGGCGGCCGGCCAGGGTGCTGGCCAGGGTGCAGCCGGAGCCGTGGTAGCTGCCGGGCAGGCGCTGGCAGGTCCAGGTGTGACGCTGGCCGTCGCGGCTGTACAGGCGGTTATGGATTTCGTGTTCGTCGCCGTGACCGCCGGTGATCAGCAGGTGTCTGACAAACGGCAGGAGCTTTTCTGCGCATTCATCGGCACTGCCTTCGGGCAGTTCGGCCAGGATGCGCGCTTCGGGAAGGTTAGGGGTGGCGATGGTTGCCAAGGGCAGCAGGCGCTCGCGCATGGCGTAGCCGACTTCATCCTTGCCCAGGCGGCCACCGCCGCCAGCGCGCAGGACCGGGTCGCAGACCAGCGGCAGATGCGGATGAGCACTGAGCAGTTCGACCACGGTATCGACCATTTCGGTAGAGCCGAGCATGCCCAGCTTGACCGCCGCTACCGTCGAATCGGCGAGCACGGCATTGGCCTGGGCCAGTACCCACTCGCGGTCGAGGACGCGGAAGTCGCTGACATTGACAGTATCCTGGACGGTCAGGGCGGTCACGGCCGGAGCGGCATGACAGCCTTGCGCAATCAGGGCTTCGATATCTGCCTGCAAGCCGGCGCCGCCACTGGGGTCGTGGCCGGAGAGACAGAGGACAACGGGGCGGGAGCTGTAGGTATTCATGGTGCGCGAGCTTATCACCAAACGCTTTTGCTGGGTCCGCCCCGGCGCCGCGGATTTTTCAACGGGCGTTTGAACTGCAGTTTAAAAAAACGCTGAAAGTGCCGTTCTAGAGCCTTCGTCGCAAAGTTTTCAGTGGCGTCTGGCAGGCTCGGAAAGCTATGCTAGAGTGCTCGAATAAACCGATAACGGTTACTGCCGGATTGCGTCGCCTCAAACGGACAGGAGGCTACGCGACGCGACCGGGACAGACCATGCTGGGGCTGTATGCGCTATTTGCTGATTGTTGTGCTGGGCTGGTTGCCGTTACTGGCCACGGCGGTCGATTTCGACGACTCCACCCGCAGCTTGCCGCTGGGGCAGATGATGCAGGTGTTCGAAGACCGCGATGGCAATGCCAGCATTGCGCAGGTCAGTGCGCCGTCGTTCAGCGAGCATTTTCGCCCGCACCGGGCCGAGGTCCTCAATGCCGGCTATTCCACCTCGGTGTTCTGGCTGAAAATCCAGTTGCGCTACACCGCCTTGCCGTCGGCCGCGCCACGCACCTGGTTGCTGGAGCTGGCCTATCCACCCCTCGATCACCTTGAGCTCTACCTGCCGGACGCCAGCGGCACCTTCCGCCTGGCCCAGCGCACCGGCGACGCCCTGCCTTACGCCAGTCGGCAAATCAAGCAGAACAACTACCTTTTCGAACTGCCCTTTACTCCCGGCCAGACCACCACCGCCTACCTGCGCCTGCACAGCCAGGGTTCGGTGCAGGCGCCGCTGACCCTGTGGTCGGCCCAGGCCTACCTGGAAGCACAGCCGACCCGCCTGTATGTGCTGGGCCTGATCTATGGCGTGTTGCTGGGGATGCTGGTGTACAACCTGTTCATCTACCTCAGCGTGCGCGACACCAGTTACCTGTATTACATCCTCTATATCGCTTCGTTCGGCCTTTACCAGGTCTCGGTCAACGGCGCCGGGGTGGCCTATTTCTGGCCGGACAGCCCCTGGTGGGCGAACGCCGCCACGCCAATGTTCATCGGTGCGTCCGGCCTGTTCGGTTGCCAGTTTGCCCGCAGTTTCCTGCAGCTGCGCAATCACAGCCGTGCCTTCGATGGGGTGCTCAAGGCATTGATGGGCGGTGGTGCGCTGGTCATGTTGCTGTCGCTGACCAGCAGCTACGGCGTCGCCCTGCGTCTGGCCACGGCGTTGGCGCTGCTGTTTACCGTATGCATCTTCGCTGCCGGGATTTATGCCTGGCACCGTGGTTTGCGCGTGGCTCGCTACTTCATCATCGCCTGGTCGGCGTTCTTGCTCGGCGGCCTGGTCAACACCCTGATGGTACTGGGCTATTTGCCCAACGTATTCCTGACCATGTATGCCAGCCAGATCGGTTCGGCGCTGGAGGTCGGCCTGCTGTCGCTGGCCCTGGCCGACCGCATAAACAGTATGCGTGAAGAGCAGGCCCAGACCCTGCGCGAAACCGGCCGGACCCTTGAGCAGCTCAACGTCCAGCTGGCCAACAGCAACCGCCTCAAGGACCAGTTCCTGGCCACCGTCACCCATGAACTGCGCACGCCGATGAACGGTGTGATCGGTTCGCTGGAGCTGATGCAGACCATGCCGCTGGACGGCGAGCTGGCCCAGTATCAGCACACCGCTACTTCGGCGGCCCAGGACATGATGGGCATGGTCGATGACATTCTCATCCTCACCGAGCTGCAGGCCGGCCGCCTGAGCGCCCAGAACGCCCCGTTCAGCCTGCGTTCGCTGCTGCAGGAGGTGCGTGCCGAATACGCTGCTCCCGCCATGGCCAAGGGCTTGTACCTGAGCCTGGATACCCCGGCGGAGCTGCCGGATGTGCTGATCGGCGATCGGCACAAGCTGGCCATGTGTCTGGGTTACCTGATGGATAACGGCATCAAGTTCACTCATCAGGGCGGAGTCATGTTGCAGGTACGCGGTGATCGCCTGGGGCCGGACCAACTGGGCTTGAGCATCAGCGTCAGCGACAGTGGCATCGGTTTCGACTGCCTGGATGAAGCCACGCTGTACCAGCGCTTCTTCCAGGTCGATGGTTCGATGACCCGTGAATACGGCGGCCTGGGCATTGGCCTGGCGATTTGTCGGCAGTTGGCCGAGCTGATCGGCGCGCGCCTGCAGCACGAATCCAACCCGGGGCTGGGCAGTCGCTTCGAGCTGAGCCTGCGCGCGCCCTTGAGCCCGCCCCAGGCGCAGCTGGGCATGGTCAGGCCAGGGCTAAATCACGGCTAGTTAGGCGTTTTTGTCACTTTGACAGGGGGGCAGGGCGTGATTCACTGAAATTTCAGTCACGCCAGGATCCAGGAGGCCCCTCGATGAACCTGCACCAGTACGCTGAAACCCATGAGGTCACCAACCAGCCGCCATCCCTGGACGGCGCCAACCTGTACCGCATCGACCTGCCGTTGCAGGAGTGGTCGCGGCGCTACGGGGCGGGTTGGGCGCAGGAGCGCATCGATGCGTACGGTGCTCTGGCTGGCGGGCCGCTGATGGCCGCGGGCTTTCTGGCCAACCAGAACAAGCCGCAATTCAGCAGTCATGATCGTTATGGCCATCGCATCGACCTGGTGGAGTTTCATCCGGCCTATCACGAGCTGATGCGCACGGCCATCGAGCATGGCCTGCCGTCCTTGCCCTGGACCGACCCGCGGGAGGGCGCCCATGTCGCCCGCGCATCGATGACCTACCTGCACAGCCAGGCCGAAGCCGGCAGTGGCTGCCCGCTGACCATGACCTTTGCCGCGGTGCCGGCGCTCAAGCTGCAGCCGGAACTGGCCGAGTACTGGCTGCCGAAAGTGCTGGCCACTGAATACGACCCGCGCAACGTTGGCGATCGCCACAAGGTCGGCGTGACTCTGGGCATGGCCATGACCGAGAAGCAGGGCGGCACCGATGTACGCGCCAACACAACCCGTGCTTACCCGGTCGGTGCGCCCGGCCCGGGCCAGGCTTATGAGCTGGTCGGGCATAAATGGTTCTGTTCGGCACCGATGTGCGACGCCTTCCTGACCCTGGCCCAGACCGACAAGGGCCTGAGCTGCTTCCTGCTGCCGCGCCACCGCCCGGATGACAGTCGCAACCAGTTCTATATCCAGCGCCTGAAGAACAAGCTCGGCAACTGCTCCAACGCGTCCAGCGAAGTCGAGTTCCGCGGCGCCCTGGCCTGGATGATCGGCGAGGAAGGCCGGGGGGTGCCGACCATCATCGAAATGGTCGCCATGACCCGCTTCGATTGCATGGTTGGCTCCAGCGCCCTGATGCGCCAGGCCCTGACCCAGGCCGCCCACCACTGCGCTCATCGCCAGGTCGGCGGACGCCTGTTGGCCGAGCAGCCATTGATGCAGAACGTGCTGGCCGACCTGGCCCTGGAAAGCGAGGCGGCGCTGGCCTTGAGCCTGCGCATGGGGCGGGCCCTCGACCAGCCGGATGATCCGCATCAGGCGCGTTTTGCCCGGCTGATCACCGCCGTGGGCAAGTACTGGATCTGCAAACGGGCGCCAGCGATGATCAACGAAGCGGCCGAGTGCATGGGCGGCGCCGGTTATGTCGAAGACAGCATCCTGCCGAGGCTGTACCGCGAAGCACCGGTCAACTCGACTTGGGAAGGCTCGGGCAACGTCCAGTGCCTGGATGTGCTGCGCGCACTGTCCAAGGAGCCGGGCGTTCTCGACACGCTGTTCGCCGAGCTGGGTGATGGTCACGGCGATCCACGCTTGGCCGCGCATATTGGCAACCTCAAGGCGGCCTTTGCCGACACCGCCGACATCCAGTACCGCGCCCGCCAGCTCAGCGAAGACATCGCCGTCGGCCTGCAGGCCAAGCTGCTGCTCGAAGCCGGTAACACGGCGGTCAGCGATGCCTTTATCGCCAGCCGCCTGAGTGGCAACGGCCGGGTATACGGCGTGCTGCCCCGTGGCGTCGACGTCGCGGCGCTGGTGCAGCGCTCGACCCCGAACTGGCCGCTCTAACGTGCGTGCCTTTGCCGCCGGATATAGGCAAGATGGGCGCATGCATGTCAGACAGGAAGTACATTGTGAGCCGTACTGATGAAGCCTTCGTTGTCGTAGAAACCGCCGAGCAGGCCGTCGATCGCCTCGCGGCCCTGCACGAACAAGCCACCGCGGCCCTGAGCCAGGCGCTCAAGCGCTACCTCAAGGACCGCACCGAGCCGGATGCCGAGGAGCGGGCGCTGTTCCGCTACCCCGAACTGCGTCTGACCTACCAGTACCATGGTGAAGTTCCGGCGATCACCCGCGCCTACGCCAAGGTCCAGCTGCCTGGCACCTACAGCGTGACCGTGACCCAGCCGGCGGCGTTCCGTGGCTACCTCCTCGAGCAGCTCAAGCCACTGATGCGCGACTTCACCGTCACGGTCGAAGTGGGCGTCAGCCAGCAGAACATTCCTTACCCCTATGTGGTCGAGCAGGGCGACGAGCTGGCCGGCACCGGCATCACTGCCGCCGCGCTGGCGCGGGTGTTCCCCAGTACCGATCTTTCCGCCGCCACCGACGGCATCGCCGACGGCCTGTATGACTGGGCCAACGTCGATCCGCTGCCGCTGGCGCTGTTCGACGCCGCGCGGGTGGATTTCTCCCTGCGCCGCCTGGTGCATTACACCGGTAGCGACTGGCGACAAGTGCAGCCGTGGATCCTGCTGACCAACTACCACCGCTATGTCGACCAGTTCATCAGCCACGGCCTTGAGCGCCTGCGTGATGACCCGCGTTTTGTGCGCATGGTCCTGCCCGGCAATGTGATCATCGAAAAGGCCATGGACAACGGCGAAGCCCAGGCCCTGGTCGCCGGGGTGGTCTGGCACCGCTACCAGATGCCCGCCTATCACCTGATCGCTGCCGATGGCGACGGCATTACCCTGGTCAATATCGGTGTCGGCCCGTCCAACGCCAAGAACATCACCGACCACCTGGCGGTGCTGCGTCCGCACTGCTGGCTGATGATCGGCCACTGCGGTGGCCTGCGCCAATCGCAGACCATCGGCGACTATGTGCTGGCCCACGCTTATATGCGCCGCGACGGGATTCTCGACCGGGTGGTGCCGCCGAACATTCCGATTCCGGCCCTGGCCGAGGTGCAACTGGCGTTGCAGGAAGCGGCGGCGCAGGTCACGGGCGAGCGCGGCGACGAACTGAAAAAGCGCCTGCGCACCGGTACCGTGCTGACCTACGACGACCGCAATTGGGAACTGCGCTGGGCGCAGGAACGGCCGCTGATCAACCTGTCGCGGGCAGTGGCGGTGGACATGGAAAGCGGCACCATCGCCGCCCAGGGCTATCGCCTGCGGGTCCCGTACGGCACCTTGCTGTGCGTCTCCGACAAGCCGCTGCACAGCGAGATCAAATTGCCGGGGGCGGCCAATGCTTTCTACAACCGGGCAGTCAGCCAGCACCTGAAGATCGGCATCGCCGCCCTCGACCTGCTGCGTACCGAGCTCAACTCGCTGCACTCGCGTAAACTGCGCAGTTTTGACGAGCCGCCGTTCCGCTGAGGCCCCATGCCGTTACCCCCACGCACCAAGCCGCGGCGTCCCGCGGCCAAACCCGCCGGCCCGCGTCGCCTGCCCAAGGCGCCGCCGGCCGAGCCGCGGTTGATCCTGTTCAACAAACCCTTTGACGTGCTGACCCAGTTCAGCGACGGCGAAGGGCGCGCGACCCTCAAGGACTTCATCGCCATCCCCGGCATTTACCCGGCCGGGCGCCTGGACCGTGACAGTGAAGGCTTGCTGCTGCTGACCAACGACGGCCAGTTGCAGGCACGCATTGCCGACCCCAGGCACAAGCTGGCGAAAACCTATTGGGTACAAGTGGAGGGTGAGCCGAGCGAGGAGCAGTTGCAGCGCTTGCGCGATGGCGTCGAACTCAACGACGGCCCGACCTTGCCGGCCCAGGCCCGTCAGCTCGACGAGCCAGACCTTTGGCCACGCAACCCGCCGGTACGCTTTCGCAAGAGCGTGCCGACCCGTTGGCTGGAGCTGGTGATCAAGGAAGGGCGCAACCGTCAGGTGCGGCGCATGACCGCTGCCGTCGGCCTGCCGACCCTGCGCCTGGTGCGCGTGCGGATCGGCGACTGGAGCCTGGATGGCCTCGATCAGGGCCAGTGGCGGGAAGTGCCGGCCAGGCTTTAAACGCCTTCGATAAAGCCGATCACCACGCTTTTGATGATGAAGGCGAGGATGCCCAGGCCCAGCACGAAAAACAGGATGAAGGTGCCGAACTTGCCGGCCTTGGATTTTTTCGCCAGGTCCCAGACGATAAAGCCCATGAAACCAATCAGGATGGTGACCAGGATGGTCATCATCCACTCTTCGAACAACGCAGGATCCATCGATTTTCTCCGGCAGGTTGAGGCGCGCGATTATACGCCCCCCTTGCCAGCCTGACTAACGCAGGTGCGTGAGCGGCATTTCGGTGCTGGCCAGTACCTGGTTGAGAACGAAACTGGAACGCACGCTGGTAACGCCTTCAATGCGGGTCAGGTGGCCCAGCAGCAACTGCTGGTAATGGTCCATGTCGGGCACCACGACTTTCAACTGGTAGTCGGCATCCATCCCGGTAACCAGGCTGCATTCGAGCACTTGCGGCAGGCTGCGGATCGCCGACTCGAAGGTCTCGAAGCGCTCGGGGGTGTGGCGGTCCATGCCGATCAATACGTAGGCAGTCAGGCTCAGGCCGAGCTTCTTGCGGTCGAGCAGGGCGACCTGACGGGCAATGTAACCGTCGTCTTCCAGTTGCTTGACCCGGCGCGAGCAAGGCGAGGGTGAAAGACCGATGCGTTCGGCCAGTTCCTGGTTGGAGATACGCGCATCGCGCTGCAATTCAGCAAGAATGCTCAGGTCATAGCGGTCAAGCTTGCTCATGGGGTTGGCCTTTTCTGTTTCGATTGCGTTGAATTATCAATCTGTAGGCAAAAATTGCGCAAGTGATATTTAATTGAGCAATCTTCGCAATCCTCTGCCGCTGCCTTCGCCGTATTCTTATCACCAGAATCACTGCCCGGACATCAGTCCAGTGCGGCGGGCCGAATCAGGCCAGCTGCGGCCAGCAACCCCACCAGGTTGTGCTCGGCCCCCGGGCTACACACTGTCCACAAGACGGCGTGAGGTGAGCCGGTGTCACAAGCGCCGAGCACGGACAAAATTCTCAAAGGGAGACCCCAGGGTCTCCCTTTTTTATTGCCTGGCAAATTTCATCTGGCGGCCGATACCCCGTTGCAGACGGCCTGATAAAGTAATCCCAGGCCCCTTGTTACCGGTCCGAGAGGAAAAGCATGAAGTCGCGCGTCTGGCGTATGGCAGGTGTTGGTTTGCTGTGCATGAGTGTCAATCTGCCGCTACTGGCCGAAGGGCAGGGAGCTTCACCTTTGCAGTCGCGGCCCGATGAAGTGCGTCAGACTCAGGAGCCGCGTACCGGTTACTACCAGGACATTCCGCGGCGTAACGACAATCGCTACTACCAGGCCGGTGGCGCCGGGCGTCCGGATGGCCACGGCAATGGCTGGGGGCCCGGCCCGCAGTATCGGCCGGGGCACACAATCGACCGCTTCCCCGATCGCTACTGGAAAGTGCCCTATCGCGGGGATGACTACTTCTATTCCGGCGGCTACTGGTATCGCCCGCAAGGCCCGCGCTATGTGGTGGTGACGCCGCCCTATGGTGCACGGGTCAACTACCTGCCCGACTATGCCCGGCAAGTATGGAGTGGCGGCGCGCTGTTGTTCCTCGCGGCGGGTACTTACTACCAGTACCTCGAGGACAGCCGCGAGTACGTGGTGGTCAATCCACCGACGGCCAGTGCGCCGGTACAGAGTAGCCCCGGTTATGACGTGATCGCCTATCCGGCCCAGGGCCAGAGCCCTCAGCAGCTTGATCGTGATCGTTACGAATGCCATCGCTGGGCGGTGCAGCAGACCGGGTTTGACCCGGCGGCGGCCAGCTATGCGCCAGCGGCGCAAGTGGCCGATGACTATCGGCGGGCGCAGGGTGCTTGTTTGAGCGGGCGGGGGTATAGCGTCAACTGAACCGGGGGCTGCTGCGCAGCCCATCGCTGGCAAGGCCAGTTCCCACAGTTTAACGGTGTATGCAGTTCCATTGTGGGAGCCGGCCTTGCCAATGGCCTCACATCACCGGATCCGCATGCACCAGCACTTCAGCCTTCGGATACTTGCTGTTGATCGCCGCCGCAGCCTGGTCACACAAGGCATGGGCCTGGGTCAGCGGCAAGTCCCCGGGCAGTTCCAGGTGCAACTGCACAAACCAGTGACTGCCCGACACACGCGTGCGCAAGTCATGGGCGCCGCGTACCCCCGGCACACTGCAGGCCAGCGCCAGCATTTGCTCGCTGATGTCGCTGGGCAGCTCTTGATCCATCAGGATCGAGCTGCTCTCCCGGGCAATCTGCAAGGCACTCCAGAAGATGTACAGGGCGATGCCCAGACCGAAAATCGCATCGAGCTGCGGCCAGCCGAAGCGCGCCAGCACCAGCGCCACCAGGATGCTGCCGTTGAGCAGCAGGTCGGAGCGGTAATGCAGAGAGTCGGCGCGCACCGCGGTCGAGCCGGTGATGCGGATCACCTTGCCCTGGAGCATCAACAAGGCAACGGTCAGCACCAGCGATAACAGCATCACCGCGATACCGATGCCGGTATCACCCAAAGGTTGCGGGTTCTGCAGCCGTTCCACCGCCTGTACACCGATCAGCACCGCACTGACCGCAATGAACAGCGCCTGGGCCTTGCCGGCCATGGCTTCGGCCTTGCCGTGGCCGTAGCGGTGGTCGTCATCGGCCGGGCGCAGGGCGTAGTGCACGGCCAGCAGATTGAGAAAGGAGGCCACGCCATCCAGCGCCGAATCGGTCAGCCCGGCCAGCAGGCTGACCGAACCGCTGAGCCACCAGGCCACCGCCTTGGTCAGGATCAGGATACTGGCCACCGCCAGCGAGGCGCGGGTGGCCAGGCGCAGCAGGCGTTGGTGTTCAGCCGAGGGAGTCATGCCGAAGGTGGCTTCCTGTCAAAGATCAAGCAGCGGGCTTGAGGCCGTACATGGCCAGTTGCTCGACACTGCCCTTGTGCTGGATCAGGCGTGGGTCGTTGAGCGGCAGGCGCTGGCCCAGTTCGCTCTCGAGAATAGCCTGCAGCTTGCTGTTGTCGACCTTGCCGTCGGCGCTGATGGCTTCATTGAGCTTCTCGGGCGCGACCTGGGCAGTGGTGCCGCCTGGCAGGTAGATAGCGCCGGTGGCGAAGTCGATACCGAAGGCGATCAAGCCCGGGATCACGTAGAAAAGGATGCCGATTGCGTCGAGGGCGGCGACCACCGGGTCGATCTTGCCCTCGATCTGGCCGCGTCGGTCGGGGAAGAACAGGGTGCCGCAGGCGGTCAGTTGGGTCAGCAGGGTGGCGATCACGACGCCGCCAATGACACGGGAGGGAATACGCATGGAAATCTCCGGAATGAAGGCGACAACGATACAGGCAAAGAGCCGGTATCTACAGCTAAGACCATGATAAGGCAGGCTCGGTTCGCCGTTATACTCGGCGGATTGTTTGAGGGCCACCATGAAATCATTACCGATCGATGCCGTACTGCCAGCCTTGCGCGCAGCCTTGAGCCTGCGCCACGAAGCGGTGCTCGAAGCGCCCCCCGGCGCCGGCAAGACCACCCGTGTGCCGCTGGCGCTGCTTGATGAGCCGTGGCTGGCCGGGCAGCGCATCCTCATGCTCGAACCGCGGCGCCTGGCGGCACGGGCGGCAGCCGAGCGGCTGGCCAGCGAGTTGGGCGAGCAGGTCGGGCAAACGGTCGGTTATCGCATTCGGCTGGACAGCAAGGTCGGCCCGAACACGCGGATCGAGGTGGTTACCGAAGGGATTCTCACCCGTCGTTTGCAAGCCGACCCGGCCCTGGACGGTGTGGGCTTGCTGATCTTCGACGAATTCCACGAACGCAGCCTCGATGCCGACCTGGCCCTGGCCTTGAGCCTCAATGGTCGCGAGTTGTTGCGTGACGAGCCGCCGCTGAAGATCCTGCTGATGTCGGCGACCCTTGAGGGCGAGCGTCTGTCGAGCTTGCTCGACGATGCCCCGGTGGTCAGCAGCGAAGGGCGCATGTACCCGGTCGATGTGCGGTGGGGCCGGCCGTTCCAGCCGGGCGAGTTCATCGAGCCGCGGGTGGTCGATGCGGTGCTGCAGGCCATCGCTGACGAGTCGGGCAGTGTCCTGGTGTTCCTGCCGGGTCAGGCGGAAATTCGCCGGGTGCATCAATCCTTGCAGGAGGCCCTCGGTGATCGCCGCGATGTCCTGCTATGCCCATTGCATGGCGAGCTCGACCTCAATGCCCAACGCGCCGCCATCGACACGCCCGCTGCCGGCCTGCGCAAGGTGGTGCTGGCGACCAACATCGCCGAGACCAGCCTGACCATCGACGGCGTGCGCGTGGTGGTCGACGCCGGCCTGGCGCGGGTACCGCGTTTCGACCCGGGTAGTGGCATGACCCGCCTGGACACCCAGCGCATCTCTCGCGCCAGCGCCACCCAGCGCGCCGGCCGTGCCGGACGCCTTGAGCCCGGCGTGTGCTATCGCTTGTGGTCCGAAGCCCAGCATGAGCAACTGGCGGCGTACGGCGCGGCCGAAATCCTCCAGGCCGATCTGGCCGGGCTGGCCCTGCAGCTATCGCGCTGGGGCGTCACCCCCGAACAATTGCGCTGGCTCGACCAGCCGCCTGCTGCCGCGTACGGCCAGGCGCTGGACCTGTTGCGGCGTCTGGGCGCGTTCAAGGCCGACAGTCAGGACAGCCTCAGCGCCCACGGCCAGGCCATGGCCGAATTGCCGGCGCATCCGCGCATCGCCCACTTGCTGCTGCGCGGCCAGGACCTGGGGCTGGCCGACATGGCTTGCGACGTCGCCGCATTGCTCGGTGAACGCGACATTCTGCGCGGCGGCGGTGCTGACCTGCACAGTCGCCTGGCCTTGCTCAGCGGCGAAACCCGCGCAGCCAAAGGCGGGCAGGGCGGCGTGCAGCGCGCCCGGCAACTGGCTCGCCAGTACCGTGGTTATCTGCGTGGCAAAGCCACTTCAGCTGTTGCCGACCCTGACCATTCCCGCTGGCTGGGCGCCTTGCTGGCGCTGGCCTATCCGGACCGGGTCGGCCAACAGCGGCGTGCCGGCGGTGCGGAATATCGGCTGGCTAACGGCCGTGCCGCGCTGTTCGGCGAAGCCGATGCCTTGATGAAACATTCGTGGCTGGTGATTGCCGACCTGGGCAGCCGCCAGGGCCAGCGCGAGGAGCGCATTTATCTCGCCGCCGACTTCGACCCGGCACTGTTCGACGGGGTGCTGGCCGAACAGGTGCGCAGCCTCGATATCCTCGACTGGGACGAACGCGAAAACGTTTTGCGTGCCGAGCGTCAGCGCAAGGTCGGCGAGCTGGTGCTCAGCCGAGAGCCACTGACCGGCCTGGACGAAGACGCCCGCGCAAAGGCCCTGCTGGAACTGGTGCGGCGCAAGGGCCTGGAGCTGCTGTCGTGGACCCCCGAGCTGCGCCAGTGGCAGGCGCGTGTGGCACTGTTGCGCCAGCTCGACCTGGCAACCCTGGGTGAAAGTGAATGGCCGGACCTGAGCGACGCCGCCCTGTTGGCAAGCCTTTCGCACTGGCTGCAACCCTACCTGGGCAAGGTCACCCGTCTGAGCCATTTCGCCCAGCTCGACCTCTCGTCGATCCTGCGCAATCTGTTGCCCTGGCCATTGCCTCAGCGCCTGGATGAACAGGCGCCGGTCCACCTGAGCGTGCCTTCAGGCTCGAACATCCGCCTGGACTACAGCGAAACCCCGCCAATCCTCGCCGTGCGCCTGCAGGAGCTGTTCGGCCTGGCCGAAACCCCACGTATTGCCCAGGGCCGACAGCAAGTCCTGTTGCACCTGCTGTCGCCCGCGCGGCGGCCGGTGCAGGTGACCCAGGATCTGGCCAACTTCTGGCGCAGTACCTATGCCGAGGTGAAGAAGGATCTGAAGGGGCGCTATCCCAAGCACTATTGGCCGGATGACCCGTTGGTAGCCGAGGCCACCGCGCGGGCCAAGCCACGCAAATAGTCAGGGCATCGCAGGCAGTACAAGGCGCGCCGTTACCGGCAGGTGATCGGAAATTTCCAGGGTGTCCTGCTGAATCACCCGTGCCCCCAGACGCTGCAGTTTGGGGCTGTGGAACAGGTAGTCGAGGGTGCGGTCCGGCCCTTGCACATTGCGGTCGTTGGGGTAATGGGTCAGCCAGGCCGCGCGGTCGGCGCCGCTGGCTTCGGCGTTGCTGGGGATCATCGGGTACTTGTCCCAGAGCAGGTGCAAGTCGCTGTCGGCGCTGTACTGACCGCGCAGTTCGGCCGGCAGGCGCCGGTACTGGCCGAGCGGCAGCAGGTTGAAGTCGCCGCCGATCAACCAGGGGGTGCCCTGGCTTTCGAGCTTGTCGAGCAGCCGCGTTAGCTGTTGCACCTGCTGGCGCTGGATATCGCTGCCCGCCTCGAAGGGGGCGAGGCGGGTGTTGAGTACCGCTAGCTGGCCGCCGTCGCGCAGTGGCAGGTAGCTGGCAAGGATGGCTTGCTGAGGTTGCAGCAAGCGCTGCAGGGTGTTGCTCGCGGTCACCGGCAATTGCACGCGTTCGGCCTGTTTGATCGGGTAGCGGCTCAGGGTCGCCAGGCTGCGGCCGACGCTGCCGAAAATATGCCAGTCGGGGACGAAATCGGCTTTCCAGTCGTAGGCCTGCACCGCGCAGGGGTAGATATCGACCAGGCGCTCACGCAGCAGTGCCAGCTGGTCCTGGTAGTCGCTGGCCTTGGCGTTGTTGTCCAGTTCCTGGAGCAGGACGATGTCCGGCTGCTCGGCGCGGATAACCCGCGCCACTTCATCGAGGTTGAAGGCGAGGTCTTCAGGGGTAGGGCGGGTGTCGTCGCCACGGCCCTGGTCGTACCAGAACACGTAGCGTTTGCCGGCCAGGTACTGCACGTTCCAGGTCATCACCTTGAGCACCTGGCCCGGCACCAGCGTTGCGTTGCCGGCGCGACAACTGACCGGCAGGGTTTCGCGTGGCTCGGGTTGCCAGCTCAGCTGCGTGGCCAGCAGCCACAGCAGGGCGAACAGAACAAGCAGGGTCAGCAGTGCGTTGCGCAGTAGTCGGGTCATCGGCTCGGCTTGGCTTGGCAGGTCACCGCCAAGCATACCCGAGCCGTTCGTCCGCTAACCAGTCAGGATACCGGTGGCTCTGCAACCGGTTCGCTGACCAGCATGTACAGGCGGAACATCACCACGGTGCTGAACAGCTGCAGGAAGCCGTTGGCGCTGTCGAGGGCCAGTTGCACCAGCGCCGAAGGCTCGGGCACCAGCATCATGCTCAGGCCGTCGATCAGCCACAGCGGTGCCAGCACGCCGAGGATGCAGCTGAAAATGCGCCAGAAATTACCGGTGCTCAGCTTGAAGCTTTCACGCATGGCTTCGATTGGCGCCAGGCCGCGCAGCACCAGGACGTATTCGGCAAACACCAGATGGATCATCACCCAGATGCCGGGAATGATGAACAGCGCGGCGCCGGCCATGATCAGCAACGAGCTGAGCATCACCATCAGGGCGAACGACGGCCACAGGCGCAAGGCCATGGCCAGCAGGTTGCGCTTGAGCGGGGTGTAGCCGTTGCTGCGGGTGTCGAGGTAGAGGATCAGCGCGGCGCTGTACAACGGGTAGAACAGCAGGCTGACCAGCATGCCGTAGCCTGGCGAGGCATCCTCGCCCAGTTGCTGGTTCAGCAGCTGGGTGCACAGTGCTTCGAGCACCACCAGCGGCAGGCACAGCTGGGCAATGCTCAGCAGGTGACGGCGGAAGAAATACAGGGAGTCGCGCAGAACACTAAGCGGATTCATCGGTCGATATCGCATTGAAAAAAAGCAGGGCGTCACTTTAGCCCAGCCGTAGGCCAACCTGAAGAAAGTTTAATCCCGGCTTGTGTTGAATCTACGGCCCCGGCACCCCATTTTACCCGTACTCGATTTTCCGGTTTTGCAGTGAGGTTGCCCATGAACAGTGAAGAACAAACCCTGATCGACGGCCTGTTCGGTCGGCTCAAGCAAGCCGAGGACCCGGCTGTGCCGCGCGACGCCCAGGCCCAGGCGCGCATCGGCGAACACCTGCAGCAGCAACCCGCGGCGCCTTACTACATGGCCCAGGCGATCCTGGTGCAGGAAGCGGCGCTCAAGCGTCTCGACGAACAGAACAAACAGCTGGAGGCCGAGCTGAAACAGGCCAGGGCCCAGGTTGCAGCGACCGCGCCGAGCAGCGGCGGCGGCTTCTTGTCGAGCATATTCGGCAGTGGCACCCGCGATCCACAGCCGGTACAGAACCCGGCCCCCGCCAGCACTCCCAGCCGTGGCGGCGGTTGGCGCGAACCGTCGCGCCCGTCATTCAACCAACCTGCCCAGCAGCAGGGTTTCAACGCAGCTCCCGCCCAGGCTCCGGCCCGCGGTGGTGCCAGCAGCTTTCTCGGTGGCGCGCTGCAGACTGCCGCTGGCGTGGCCGGCGGGGTGATGCTGGCCCAGGGTATCAGCAGCCTGTTCAACCACCACTCGCAGCCTGAAGAAGTGGTCGAGGTGATCAAGGAAGAACCGGCGCCCGCCAGCGACACGGGCGGCTGGGGCAGCAACGACGAGCAACGCCTGACCGCCGACAATGGCAGCTATGGCAACGACCAGGGCGGCTTCATGGACACCGACTACGGCAATGATGACGGCGGCTTCTTCGGCGGTGACGACGACAGCTTCGTCTGACCGCGCTTACCCGCATGGCTCGCGGGCTGGCATACTGGGCGCCGAAACGGCCCCGGTGTGCGGCGGCCGGTAACAGCGCCGTGGCGCCATGAGGAAAAGCGGTGAAGAAGATCGCGGTATTCGCCGATGTGCAGAACCTCTACTACACCGTGCGCCAGGCCTACGGTTGCCACTTCAACTACGCGGCGCTGTGGGCCGACATCAGCCAGCACGGGCAGATCGTCGAAGCGGTGGCCTACGCCATCGACCGCGGCGACAGCAAGCAGCAGCAGTTTCAACAGATCCTGCGCAACCTTGGTTTCACGGTCAAACTCAAACCCTATATCCAGCGCAGCGACGGCTCGGCCAAGGGCGACTGGGACGTGGGCATCACCCTCGATGTGATCGACGCCGCCGCGCGGGTCGATGAGGTGGTGCTGGCTTCCGGCGATGGCGATTTCGACCTGCTGCTCGAGCGGGTCATCAGCCGTCACGGCATTCAGGCCGTCGCCTATGGCGTGCCGGGGCTGACCGCCAATTCACTGATTCGCGCGGCCAGCCGTTATGTGCCCATCGAGGGCAGCCTGCTGCTCAAGCATTAAGATTTCCGAGGTTGTCGTTTTGGAACGTATCGCTGTCATCGACTTTGAAACCACCGGTATTTCACCAGGGGCCGGTTGCCGGGCCACGGAGGTGGCGGTGGTCATGCTGGAGCGCGGGCGCATC
The DNA here is from genome assembly GCF_900497695.1 of Pseudomonas wadenswilerensis. Lineage (GTDB taxonomy): Bacteria > Pseudomonadota > Gammaproteobacteria > Pseudomonadales > Pseudomonadaceae > Aquipseudomonas > Aquipseudomonas wadenswilerensis. Next base: position 177,538 of record NZ_UIDD01000003.1, read on the forward strand.
GTCGAGCGCTATCAAAGCCTGATGAATGCCGGGGTGCCGGTGCCGGCGTTTGTCGCCGGCTTGACCGGCATCACCACCGCCATGCTGCGCAGTGCGCCACCGATCGCCCGGGTGATGAACGAGGTGGCCGAGTTCGTTGGCGATACGCCGATGCTCGCCCACAACGCCTCGTTCGACCAGAAATTCTGGGACTACGAGCTTTCACAGATCGGCCGTAGCCGCAGCCAGCGGTTCGCCTGTTCGATGTTGCTGGCGCGGCGCCTGATGCCATCGGCGCCTAACCACAAATTGGGCACCCTGACCCGTTGGGCCGGCCTGCCTGACACCGGCACCGCGCACCGGGCCATGGCCGATGCGGAAATGGCCGCCAACCTTGCCCAGCACCTGGCCGGGCAATTGCGCCAGCAGGGCGTCAACGGCGTCTCCCACCAGTTGTTCTGCAGCCTGCAGAAAGTCCCCGCGGCGAAGATCGGCGAAGCGCTGAACAACTATCGCTAGGCCTTCTTGCCGTTGTGCTCCAGGTGGCCCAGCGGCAGGCGCCGCTCCACCGCGCTGGAGAGAATGATCGAAGTCTTGCTGAAGCCGAACTGGGCGATGCGGTTGATCAGTTCCTCCAGTTCCGGCATCGAGGCCACGGCCGCCTGCATGATCACGCAGGGGTCGCCGGTCACCCGGTGGCACTCGGTCAGTTGCGGGATCTGCGTGAGCTCCTCAAAGGTCTGCTGGTTGCCATGGCTGGCCAGGCGCAGCTCGATCACGCACTGGATCGGCAGGCCGATTTTCTCCAGGTCGACCTTGGCCTGATAGCCGGTAATCACCCCGCTGGCTTCAAGCTTGGCCACCCGTTCGGCCACCGCCGGGGCGGAGAGATTGACCTTGCGCGCGAGTTCGGCGAAGGAGGCGCGGCCGTTGTCCAGCAGGGCGCTGAGGAGCATGCGATCGTACTTGTCCATGGGCTTCCAGAGGCTGATTGTCGATTCAAAGGTGCAAGACCTGAATAACCGTTGTTTCAAAAGTGTACGGCTCGTTTAAACAGGTTTTGTAACTTATGTTTGCCGTGCTGCCTTTCTAAACTAACCGCCCGACACCCATAATTCGAGCCCCCCATGCCTGCCTCCCGTCGCTTCCCGTTAGTCTTGATCGGCGCCTTTCTCGCCTTGTACCTGGTCTGGGGCTCGACCTACCTGGTGATTCGCATCGGCGTCGAATCCTGGCCGCCGTTGCTGATGGCCGGGGTGCGTTTTGTCATTGCCGGTTCCTTGCTCTACGGCTTTTTGCGCTGGCGCGGCGTGCCGGCACCGACCTGGCCGCAATGGCGGGCAGCGGGTGTCATCGGTGTATTGCTGCTCAGCTGTGGCAACGGTGGCGTGACCCTGGCCGAGCACGCTGGCGTGGCCTCTGGTGTGGCCGCGCTGGCGGTGGCCACAGTGCCGCTGTTCACCTTGATGTTCGGCCTGCTCTGGGGCCATCGCAACACTCGCCTGGAATGGGCCGGGATTGTCCTCGGCCTGGTTGGCATCGCCTTGCTCAACCTCGGCTCCAACCTGCAGGCCAGCCCCGTCGGTGCCGCGCTGATCCTGTTTGCCGCCGCCTCCTGGGCCTTCGGCTCGGTATGGAGCAAAAGCCTGCCGCTGCCCCAGGGGCCGATGGCCAGTGCCGCGGAAATGCTCGTTGGTGGCGTGGTCTTGCTGCTCGGCAGCGCGTTGAGCGGCGAACGCATGACCCAGATGCCCACCGCCGCCGGCTGGGGGGCGCTGGCCTACCTGGTGTTCTTTGGCTCGATCCTGGCCTTCAGCGCCTACATGTACCTGCTCAAGCACGTGCGTCCGGCCGCAGCCACCAGCTATGCCTACGTCAACCCGGCAGTGGCGGTGCTGCTGGGGATCGTTTTTGCCGGCGAACAGATCGGTTTCGAGGAATGCGTGGCAATGGCGGTTATCATTGGCGCCGTGGTGTTGATCGGTGTGCCGCAGTGGCGCCGACCGGCAGTTGAAAAGGCCAAACCCGTTGGCGAAGTGGAAGGTGAACTCTGTAAATGAAAGGACGTTTTGCCAGGACGGCAGTGAAGATCGTGGGTTGCGTGGCAGTGGTCGCGGTATGCATGGTCATGTTGCGCGACGACCGAAGCACCTTCATGACCCTGTACTTTCAGGAGTCGGTTACCCGCACCAGCGCCAGCGACGAAATCGACCCGCGCTATGTCCAGGCGCTGCAGCAGATCATCGCTACGCAGCAGATCGATACACAAAAGATCGACCTGGTGCTCGATCCCGACAGCCGGCGGGCACTGCAGCTGCGCTTTGCCGATGATGCCCTGAATGCCAGGCAGCGCCAGGATCTGCGGGCGTTGTTCGAGTCATTCGAGCCCGCTCGTGAAGCGGCCCGGCTCAGTGGTCGGCTGATGGTCGACATGCGCCAGGCGCGAAAGCTGGGCCTGGGTGTTTATGACTTCGGCCCGGCGCCCAGGGAGATCGTCGCACTCGGTGAGGTGTCGCTGCCACTGCACTTCAGTTTTCGCTCTGGAATCGATGTGCAGTTGCGACGCAAAGAGCAGGCGACTGCGCAAAAGCCGCAGGCCGATATGATCTGTGAGGCCAATGCCAGGCTGCAGGCAGCGTTGCCCTTCGAGGTGACCGAGTTCGATGTCAGTGGCAGCGACCTGCGCGGCGAAATGAAGTTGCGCATGGCCAGCGGTGAGCAAGTCCAGGCGCCGGCGCAGCTGTTTTTCGATGATCAGCAGTTGCTCGAACGTCTGGAGATGGGCGGTATGCGGGTACGCATCGACCGCCCGGACACTGTAGACCGTCTGGTGTTCGAGTTCGGCTCGATTGGCACCGTCAGGTATCAGCCTTACATGTACTTCATCCGCAACGACCCCGAGGCATTCGACGCTTGTCGAGCGGTTGCCTACCAGAGCGGCAGGCCCTTTTCGTTCTATCTGGGGGAAGGTGTCGATCGTCTGCTCAAGGTGCGCTTTCAACCGCCAGGCTGATACCGACAGGGGCACGCGCCGGGCCTGAACAAGGTAAACTGCCGCCATTGCTGAATTCCCCTGACGGTATTGCCATGACTTTCGCCAAACTCGGCCTGATCGAACCCTTGCTGCGCGCGCTCGAGCGCCTGGACTACAACACCCCGACCCCGGTCCAGGCCCAGGCCATTCCTGCCGTACTGGCCGGCCGCGACCTGATGGCCGCCGCCCAGACCGGCACCGGCAAGACCGCAGGTTTTGCCCTGCCGCTGTTGCAGCGCCTGACCCTGGAAGGGGCCAAGGTCGCCAGCAACTCGGTACGCGCGCTGGTGCTGGTGCCGACCCGCGAACTGGCCGAACAGGTACACGCCAACATTCGCGACTACGCCGAGCACCTGCCACTGAGTACCTACGCGGTGTACGGCGGCGTCAGCATCAACCCGCAGATGATGAAGCTGCGCAAGGGTATCGACCTGCTGGTGGCCACCCCCGGCCGTTTGCTCGACCTGTTCCGCCAGAACGCGGTGAAGTTCAACCAGCTGCAGGCGCTGGTGCTCGATGAAGCGGACCGCATGCTCGACCTCGGTTTTGCCGAAGAGCTGCGCGCGGTGTACGCCGCCTTGCCGGCACGCCGGCAAACCCTGCTGTTCTCGGCAACTTTCTCCGACGAGATCCGCCAACTGGCCGCACAAACCCTCAATGATCCGTTGAGCATTGAAGTCAGCCCGCGCAACGTCACCGCCAGCACCGTTAAGCAGTGGATCGTGCCGGTGGACAAGAAGCGCAAGCCTGAGCTGTTCAGCCACCTGATGCGCAAACAGCGCTGGAAGCAGGTGCTGGTGTTTGCCAAAACCCGTAATGGCGTTGACCAGTTGGTCGAGCGCCTGCGTGGCCAGGGTGTCAACGCCGACGGTATCCACGGCGACAAGCCTCAGGCCACTCGCCAGCGTGCACTGGACAGCTTCAAGGCGCGCGAGATCCAGATTCTGGTAGCCACCGATGTGGCGGCGCGCGGGCTGGATATCGACGACCTGCCGCTGGTGGTCAACTTCGACCTGCCGATCGTGGCCGAGGATTACATCCACCGCATCGGCCGTACCGGGCGCAAGGGCAACAGTGGTGAGGCGATTTCGCTGGTGTGTGCCGACGAGGTTCAACTGCTGTCGGCGATTGAAACCCTGACCCGCAAGACCTTGCCGCGCCATGAAGAGCCGGACTTCACTCCGGACCACAAGGTGCCGATGACCGACGCCAATGGCCAGGTGCTGAAGAAGCCGAAAAAGCCGAAGAAGCCCAAGGAGAACAGCAGCAAACGCAGCCTCGGGCGTTGGCTGGACAGCGCTGAAACGCCAGCGGCGGCGCCGCAGGCCAAGCCGGTGCGCAAGGTGCCGACTTTCAACACCGGGCCGCGCAAGCGCAAGCCTTGAGTACGCCATCGCGGGTCAAGCCCGCTCCTACAGAGGGCAGCGATAACCTGTGGGAGCCGGACTTGCCGGCGATGGAAGGCGAAGCCTTCCCTTAGGCCTTGAGCCACTCCAGCAACCCCAACCCCGCCTTGCGCCCACTGGCAAAACAGGCCGTCAGCAGATAGCCGCCCGTCGGCGCCTCCCAGTCGAGCATCTCGCCGGCACAGAACACGCCGGGCATCTGCTTGAGCATCAAGCGTTCATCCAGCGCTTCGAAGGTCACCCCACCGGCACTGCTGATCGCTTCATCCAGCGGGCGAGGGCGCACCAGGGTGACCGGCAAGGCCTTGATCGCTTGCGCCAGCAACGCCGGGTCGGCAAAGGTCTGCTGATCGGTCTGCTCGCGCAACAGCGCTGCCTTGACCCCGTCCAGCCCCAGTTGACTGTGCAGATGCTTGGCCATCGAGCGTGAACCCCGCTGCTTGGCCAGGGCCTGCTGGATTTTATCCACAGGCCGGTTGGGCAGCAGGTCGATCAGCACCCTGGCGCTGCCATCGCGGTTGATCGCCTCGCGAATCTGCGCCGACCAGGCGTATACCAGGCTGCCTTCCAGCCCTTGTGCGGTGAGCACGCACTCACCCAGGCGCGGTGCATGGCCCTCAAGGCTCAGGGCGATATTCTTCAGCGGCGCGCCGGCAAACTTGTCCTTGAGCACAGCGCTCCAGCCCTCGACCTCGAAACCACTGTTGGCCGCCTGCAACGGCGCAATCTGCACGCCTTGCGCTTGCAGCCAGGGCAGCCAGGCTGCATCCGAGCCCAACCGCGCCCAGCTGCCGCCGCCCAGCGCCAGCACGGTGGCCGTCGGCTTGAGCGCCAGTTCGCCCTGTGGATAAGCGATCCGCAAGGCTCCTTCGGCGTTCCAGCCCAGCCAGCGATGGCGGGTGTGGATAACTACTCCGGCGTCGCGCAGGCGCTTGAGCCAGGCGCGTAGCAGCGGCGCGGCTTTCATGTCGCGGGGGAAGACCCGGCCGGAACTGCCGACGAAGGTTTCGATACCCAGGTCGTGAATCCACTGGCGCAGCACATCGGCATCGAAGCCTTCGAGCAGGCGGGCAACTTCATCCGTACGTTCGGCATAGCGGGCGATGAACGCCGGGTAAGGCTCGGAATGGGTGATGTTCATGCCACCGACCCCGGCCAGGAGGAACTTGCGGCCCACCGAGGGCATGGCGTCGTACAGCTCGACGGCGACCCCGGCCTGGCTCAGCACTTCGGCGGCCATCAACCCGGCCGGCCCGCCTCCGATAATGGCAACGTGTGGGCGGTCGGTGGGGCGGGTGTCGGTCATGGTCGGCTGCAAGCTGGGAAAAAGAGCCGGCATTCTACCTTAGCGGGCCGCCCGGAAACACTGATCAAAAAATGAACAGCAGCCTCAAGGCCAGGTAGTTAAAGGGCTTGAGGGGGTTTCCAGCAGGTTATCCACAGGCGGTTCCACAGTCATTGTGAGTAACCCAGCACGCGGCTGGCGCTGTGGTGCAGTATCCCGTGACGGCGGGCGAGGGCCTCGCGGTCCTTGCTGTAGCCTCCGCCAATCACGCCGACCACCGGGATGTCACGCCCCAGGCAGTGGCGCAGCACGCTTTCGTCACGCGCGGCGACGCCTTCATCGGTGAGTTGCAGATACCCCAGGGCGTCGTCCTTGTGCACGTCGACGCCGGCGTCGTACAGCACCAGGTCAGGGCGATACAGCGGCAGCAGGTAGTTGAGCGCGTCATCCACCACCTTCAGGTAAGCCTGGTCACCCATGCCGCGCGGCAGCGGAATGTCCCAGTCGCTTTCAGCCTTGCGCGCCGGGAAGTTCTGCTCGCAATGCAGCGACACGGTGATGGCATCCGCGGTGTCGTGGAGGATGCGCGCGGTACCGTCGCCCTGGTGCACGTCGCAATCGAAGATCAGCACCTTGTGCACCCGCCCGGCTTCCAGCAGGTAATGGCTGATCACTGCCAGGTCATTGAAGATGCAGAAACCGGCCGGGTGATCGTAATGGGCATGATGGGTACCTCCCGCCAAATGGCAGGCGATGCCGTGCTCCAGCGCCTGCTCGGCGGCCAGCAGCGAGCCGCCGACCGCACGCACGGTACGCCGCGCCAGGGCTTCGCTCCAGGGCAGGCCGAGGCGGCGCTGGTCTTCACGCGACAGCTCGCCATGCATGTAGCGCTCGATGTAGGCGCGGTCGTGGGCCAGGGCGAGGATATCGTTGGGGCAGATTTCCGGGCGTAGCAGCGCCGCATCCGTGGTCAGGCCGCTGGCGACCAGGTGATCGCGCAACAGGCGGAACTTGTCCATCGGAAAGCGGTGCTCGGCGGGAACGCCGGGCTGTAGTCGTCGTGATAGATCAGCGGCAGGGGCATGGCAGGGTCTTGGTCAGAGCAGGAATCGATCTTGCCAGCTCCTTGCCTTGTTGTGCTACCAGCACTGAAGCGCCAGCAGCCGATGAACAGCCTACGCTGTAAACTGCAGGCTGTGGATAAGGAGCCGAGCATGACCCCGATACTGCAACTTGAAAGCGCGCGGCTGCAGTTGCGCCAATGGCAGGATGACGACCTCGCCGAGTTCGCCGCCATGTGCGCCGACCCTATGGTCATGCGCTACTTTCCTGCGCCGTTGACCCGGGTCGAGAGCGCCGCGCTGATCGGCCGGATCCGCGGTCACTTCAATGAATACGGCTATGGCCTATGGGCCCTGGAACGCAAGGATACCGGCGCTTTCATCGGCATGACCGGCCTGCTCAATGTTAGTTTTGACGCCGACTTCGCCCCAGCGGTGGAGATCGGCTGGCGCCTGGCCCGGCGTCACTGGGGGCTGGGGTTTGCCAGTGAAGCAGCCTGGACCAGCCTGCGCTGCGCCTTCGCTCAACTGGGCCTGGAGCAGGTGGTGTCGTTCACCACGCAAAGCAACCTGGCGTCGCAGAAAGTCATGCAGGCCATCGGCATGCAGCAGGACCTGGCAGGCAGCTTCGAACACCCCAAGCTAGAGCCTGGCCACCCCCTGCGCCCGCACGTGCTGTACCGCATCGACCGCGCCCAGTGGCAAGCTACCCTGCGCGGCTGAATTGCAGAACATACGGGCTGGCAATGACAAACCCTGTATTATTTGCAGCAGTTGCGCATTGCCTTGGAGAATCTTGAATGAGCCACGTGTTGGACGATCTGGTTGACCTGTTGAGCCTGGAATCGATCGAGGAAAACCTGTTCCGCGGGCGAAGCCAGGACCTGGGCTTTCGGCAGCTGTACGGTGGACAGGTACTGGGCCAGTCGCTGTCGGCGGCCAGCCAGACGGTCGAAGAGGCGCGTCATGTGCACTCGCTGCACGGTTACTTCCTGCGCCCGGGCGATGCCAGCATGCCGGTGGTCTATTCGGTCGACCGCGTGCGCGATGGCGGCAGTTTCAGCACCCGGCGGGTGACCGCGATCCAGAAGGGCAAGACCATCTTCACCTGCAGCGCCTCGTTCCAGTACGACGAAGAAGGTTTCGAGCACCAGAGCCAGATGCCCAATGTGGTCGGCCCGGAGAACCTGCCGTCGGAAGTCGAGCTGGCCAAGGGCATGGCCGATCGCCTGCCTGAAGCCATCCGCGACAAGATGCTCTGCGCCAAGCCGATCGAAATGCGCCCGGTGACCGCCGAGGACCCGTTCAACCCCAAGCCGGGCGAGCCGGTGAAGTACGTCTGGTTCCGCGCCGATGGCAACCTGCCGGATGTGCCGGCGCTGCACAAGTACATGCTCGCCTACGCCTCGGACTTCGGCCTGCTGACCACTTCGCTGCTGCCCCATGGCAAATCGGTGTGGCAGAAAGACATGCAGATTGCCAGCCTCGACCACGCGCTGTGGTTCCACGGCAACCTGCGCGCCGACCAGTGGCTGCTGTACGCCATGGACAGCCCATGGGCCGGCAATGCCCGTGGTTTTGCCCGCGGCAATATCTACAACCAGGCCGGGCATCTAGTGGCCTCGTCGTGCCAGGAAGGCCTGATTCGTCATCGCAAGGATTGGCAATGAGCCTGCAGCAGATTCGCCACTGGGTGTTCGACATGGACGGTACCCTGACCGTCGCCGTGCACGATTTTGCGGCGATCAAGGAGGCGCTGGAGATTCCGCAGACGCACGACATCCTTACCCACCTGGCGGCTTTGCCGGCCGCCGAGGCCGCGGCCAAGCACGCCTGGCTGCTGGAACATGAGCGTGAGCTGGCGATCGGCTCGCGCCCGGCTACCGGCGCCGTGGAGCTGGTCCGCGACCTGGCGGCGCGTGGTTGTCGGTTGGGCATCCTCACCCGCAATGCCCGTGAGCTGGCGCATATCACTCTGGAGGCCATCGGCCTGGCTGACTGCTTTGCCGTCGAGCACATCGTCGGTCGCGATGAAGCACCGCCCAAACCACACCCGGGTGGCTTGTTGAAGCTGGCCGAAGCCTGGGACGTGGCGCCGACCGAGATGGTCATGGTCGGCGATTATCGCTTTGACCTGGATTGCGGCCGGGCGGCGGGGGCGCGGACGATTCTGGTCAACCTGCCGGACAATCCCTGGCCGGAACTGGCCGACTGGCATGCGGCGGATTGTCGGGCGCTGCAGGTGATGCTCGACCAATAGCTGGCAAGGCCGGCTCCCACAGGTGGGCTGCACGCGGTCCTTGTGGGAGCTGGCTCGCCAGCGATGAGGCCCTCACACCTTACTCAGAACTCCCAGCGCGTGGTCAGCATCACATTGCGCGGATCACCGTAGTAGGTGGTATCGAAGTTGCCCAGCCCGCTAAGGTAGCGCTTGTCGAACACGTTGTTGGCATTGACCGTGAAGCTCAGCTGTTCGTTGTACTGGTAGCGGGTCATCAGGTCGACCAGGGTGTAGCCGCCTTGCTTGATGAAGGTGTAGTCGTTCACCGAGCGATTGTAGATCTTGCCGTAGAACGCGCTCTGCCAGTTGATTCCCCCGCCCACGGTCACTTTATCCAGCACCCCCGGCAAACGGTAGGTGGTGAACATCCGCACCAGGTGCTCAGGCTTGCTGGTGCTCATCGGGAAGCCATAGATGCGCTGCTCGTCGGCATCGCGCGAGCGTGCGTAGGTGTAGCCTGCCGAGAGGTTCCAGCCTTCCTGCAGTTCGCCGGCGATTTCCAGCTCGATGCCCTGGGTGGTGGCGCCACTGGTGGCCTTGTAGATGCCCTCGTTGGTCGCAGGGTTGGTGCCGATCGACTCGGCGACGTTGTCCTGCTCGATGCGGAACAGCGCCAGGCTGGCGTTGAGCTTGCCGTCGAAGTAGGCCGCCTTGAGGCCGGTTTCGTAGCTGTCGCCTTCGACCGGATCAAGGGTCGCGCCATTGCTGTCCTTGTTGCTCTGTGGCTGGTAGATCGAAGTGTAGCTGGCGTACACCGAGTAGGTGTCGTCGAGGTCATAGACGACACCGGCGTACGGGGTGACCACGCCATGTTGCTTGTAGCCGGACTGGCTGTCCTGGAAGGTCGGGTTGAGGCCGTCGTAGTCGTAGTTGTCGTCGTACTTGAAGGTGCTGACACGGGTGCCGAGTATCACCGAGAGGTCGTCCGTCGGGTGCAGGCGGGTAGCGATGTAGGCGCCGTTCTGGCTCTTTTTCTGTTCGTACTTGCCGTTTTTCGGGAAGTCCGGCACGCCGATGTGGCCGTCCCAGTCAAAGATGCTGCCGGGCACCATGGCAAACTCGCTGGTGTCCCAGGTGGCGCCAGTCTGGCGCGAATGGTTGGTGTCCAGACCGACGACCAGGTCATGCTGGCGACCGAACAGGGTGAACGGGCCCGAGAGGTTGAGGTCGGCGCTGTTCTGCACCCGATGGCCTTCCCAGCGGCCCCAGAAGAACGACATGCCATCGCCATTGCGATCCGGCGCACCGCCACTGGCCGAGGCCAGGCGGGTGTCGTGGTCGCTTTGCAGCTGGTTGACGGTGAGTTTGAGCGACCAGTCGTTGGCCAGCGCCTGCTCCAGCGAGGCGAAGTAGGTACGGTTCTGGAAGTCGCGGCGGCTCCAGTCGGCGCCCGGGTTGAACGAGCGTGAGAAGTCCGTGCGGCCGCCGTCGGTGTAATACACCGGGTTACCGGTCCAGGAGCTGCCACGCGGGGTGGTGGTCTGCTGGTCGATGCCGACGGTCAGCAGGGTGTCCGGGGTGATGTCGGCTTCGAGGATGCCGTAGTACACCTCTTTGCTCTGCTGGTAGTGGTCCTGGTAGCCCTTCTTGTCCTGCTGGGCGCTGACGAAGCGCCCGCGCACGCTGCCGCTGCTGTTGATCGGGCCGGAGACATCGACTTCGCCACGGTAGTTATCCCAGTTGCCGGCACTGCCGGTCAGCGAACCCTGGAACTGCGCGGTCGGTTTTTTGCGGATCAGGTTGACCGTGGCCGACGGGTCGCCGGAGCCGGTCATCAGGCCGGTGGCGCCCTTGAGCACTTCCACCCGGTCGTAGATGGCCATGTCGACGTGGGCGGTGCCTTCGCCATACACACCGTCATACACGGTGTTGACGCCGTCGTACTGGTAGTTGGTGATCACCAGGCCGCGGCTGGTGAACTCGGTGCGGTCGCTGTCATAGGTTTGCGCCGACACGCCGGGGGTGTTGCGCAGTACATCGGAAATGCTCTGGGCGCCCTGGTCGTCCATCTGCTGGCGGGTGACCACGGTGATGGTTTGCGGTGTTTCGCGTATCGACAGCGGCAGCTTGGTCGCGGTACGGGTCGCCGCCGTGGTGTAGGAATGGGTGCCCTCGGTGGTTTCACCCAGACCCTGGGCGTTGATGCTGGTGGCGCCCAGTTCCATCGCTGCGCCGGTGTTGGCCGGCACCAATACGTAGCCGCCGTTGGACTGACGCTGAGCCTGCAGGCCGGTACCGCTGAGCAGACGGGCCAGGCCTTCTTCCACCGAATAGTTGCCCTGCAGGCCGGCCGACTGCTGGCCCTGAGTCTGGCGGGCATCGAACGACAGGGTAATGTTGGCGCGGGTGGCGAACAGGCTCAGAGTGGTGCCCAGCGGGCCCGGGGCGATCTGGAATTGCGTGCTGGCGCTCTGCGCCATGGCCTGGGCAGGCAGCAGCGCGAGCAGCGGCAAAGGCGCCAGGGTCAGGCCGAACAGCGCCAGGTGGACAGCGCGAACCAGAGGGCGGGGTGCGCGCGGACAAGTCGGGGTCATGCAGGATTTCCTTCGATTGGCTGGGCAGAGGGGCGGTCGAAATTTGCCGCTTTAACTGCGTAGCCGAATGAGAATGAAAATCGGCAACCCTTTGTGCGAAATTTCTTCAGACTGCTTCAATGCTGACCCAGTAGCGGGTCATGTAACGCACCCTGACCGGCAACGACACGCCAAGGTTTTCCAGGACGGTGTCGGTGTCGTCGATACGAAAGGCGCCGGACAGGCGCAGGTCGGCAATGCTCTCGGCACAGCGCAGCACGCCGGGGCGGTAGCGGCGCAGTTCACTGATGAAGTCGCCCAGGCGCCATTCGATCACGGTCAGCATGCCCTGGGTCCAGGCTCCGGTGCCGGGCAGGGCGGTGCTGGCGGCAGCAATCTGCGTGCGGTCGAAGCTGACGCTTTGTCCGGTCTCCAGGCGCAGCATCAGCAGCGGCTGGTCGAGCGGGCGTACTTCAACCGCATGCTCGAGCACGCTGACGCGGCTCAGGCCGTTGTCGCTACGGACGTTGAAGCGCGTGCCCAGGGCGCGCACCCGGCCTTCGGCCGTTTCGACAATGAACGGGCGAGCCGCACTATCGCGTGCGGTCTGCACCATGATTTCACCGCTGTAAAGGCGCAGCAGGCGTTGCTGGCCGTCGTAGCGGATATCCACAGCGCTGTCGGTGTTGAGTTCGAGCTGGCTGCCGTCGGCGAGGCGTACCTGGCGGCGCTGGCCCTTGCCGGTGCGCAACTCGGCCATCCAGGCCTGGCCCGGGGTGCTTTCCCGTACGGCCCAGCCGGTTGCACCGACGGCCATGAGCAGGGCCAGGGTCTTGAGTACGGCGCGGCGCCGGGCGCGCACACCGGCCAGGGCCGGCAGGGCGACATCGGCCGGCAGTCGTCCCAACTGACGCTGCAGCTTTTCTACCCGCGCCCAGGCCTGGGCATGGGCCTGGCTCTTGCCCAGCCAGTCTTGCCAGGCCTGCAACTGCGCATCGCTGGGCGGCGCGGCGTTGAGCTGCACGTACCAGGTGGCGGCAGCTTCGAGGGTGCGATAGTCCAGCGGCTGGGCCATGTCAGTCGTCCGTCAGTAGCAGGCAGTGGGTCATGGCGCGGATCAGGTGCTTCTTCACCGTGGTCACCGACACTCCCAGGCGCTCAGCGGTGGCCACATAGCTCAGGCCTTCGAGCTGCACGGCCAGGAAAATATTGCGCGTGCGCTCGCCCAGGCCATCGAGCATCTGGTCCACGGCCAGCAAGGTTTCGAGGATCAGCAAGCGGCTTTCCGGCGATTCGGCGACCCGCTCCGGGCGCAACGCCAGTTCGTCCAGGTAGGCCTGTTCGAGCGCTTTGCGGCGGAACTTGTCGATCATCAGCGCATGGGCAATGGCGCCCAGGTAGCTGCGCGGCTCGCGAATGGTGTCTGCATTGCGCGCGTTCAAAACCCGGATAAAGGTGTCCTGGGCCAGGTCGGCGGCATCGCTGGCATTGCCCAGGCGGGCGCGCAGCCAGTTCTTCAACCAACCGTTATGTTCGCTGTAGAGCGCGTGCAGGGCAGCATGATCGGGAGCGGGCATGGTGAGGCAATATCGAGTAATTGATAATTAGTCGCATTATTGTGGTTTGCTGGCGCACTATGCAAGCGCTCGTGCTTGACCTGGGGCAGGGGCAGGCAAAGACTGGTCAGCTATTTGCCCAATCGACTCAGGAGGTTTCCATGACCAGCAGGGCCATTATCGTCCAGACCGGCGGTGGTTACGACAAGGTGCAGGTAGGCACCCGCGAGGCTGCGGCGCCGCAAGCCGGCGAAATCAGCGTGCGCCTGCACGCCAACTCGCTCAACTATCACGACTTCGCCGTGGTCAGCGGCATGTGGGGGCCGACTGCGCCGCGTATCCCCATGGCCGACGGCGCCGGTGTGGTGACCGCAGTGGGTGCTGGCGTGAGCGAGTTCGCCGTGGGCGATTCGGTGGTCAGCACCTTCTTCCCAGACTGGCTGGACGGCCAGCCGTTGGTCGAAGGTTTCGCCAGCGTACCGGGCGACGGCATCGATGGTTACGCCCGCGAACAGGTGACTGCCCGCGCAACCTCTTTTACCCATGCGCCCAAGGGCTACAGCCACGCCGAAGCGGCGACCCTGACCACCGCCGGCCTCACCGCCTGGCGCGCACTGATGGCCGATGACTCGCTCAAGCCAGGCGATACCGTGCTGGTGCAAGGTACTGGTGGCGTGTCGATTTTCGCCCTGCAGTTCGCCAAGCTGGCCGGTGCCACGGTGATCGCCACGTCCTCCAGCGACGACAAGCTCGAACGCCTCAAGGCCCTCGGCGCCGACCACCTGATCAACTACCGCAAGACTCCGGCCTGGGGCGAGAAGGTGCGCCAGCTCACCGCCAACCGCGGTGTCGATCACGTGATCGAAGTCGGTGGCCCGGCGACCCTCGAGCAATCAATGATCGCTGCGCGTATCGGCGGGCATGTGTCGCTGATCGGTATTCTGACCGGCGTGGCGGGCAACCTGCCGCTGGTCCAGGCCCTGGTACGGCAGATTCGCCTGCAAGGCGTGCTGGTGGGCAGCCGTGCCCAGCAGCAGGCGATGGTCCGCGCCATCGATGCCAATGGCTTGCGCCCGGTCGTGGACAAGACCTTCGACCTGGAGCAGATCGTCGAAGCCTTCCGCTATCAGGAAAGCAACCAGCACTTCGGCAAGATCTGCCTGAGCATCTGAGCCAGCGCCTCAGATCTGCCCCAGCAACCAGCCGCGAAATGCCATCAGCGATGGCAGCGACTGGTTGCGTGGCGGGTAGATCAGGTAATAGCTGCGCTGGCTGGCAAACGGTGCACCGGCACTGACCAGTTCACCGCTGGCCAGCTCGTCGGCCACCAGGATGCGCGGTACCAGGCCGATGCCGATGCCGGCGCGCACTGCCTGGATCAGGTGCGAAGTCAGCTCGAAGCTGGGCCCCAGGCGCATGCTGCGGTGCGCCAGGCCATGGTGGGAAAACCATTCGCCCCAGGCGTTGGGGTTGTTGGCCACGTTGAGCAGCAACTGCTCATGCAGGCGCGGCGGTGACCAGTCGGCCTGGCCGGCGGCGGTGTCCGGCGAGAGGATCACCAGCAACTCTTCGGCATGCAGGCGATGACAGACCAGCCCCGGTACGTCGGCATTACCGACGACGATGGCGGCGTCGATGCCGCTGGTTTCAAAATCGATGGCTTCGATGCGTGAATTGATGTGCACCAGCATGCCCGGGTGCAGCTTGTAGAACTCATGCAGGCGCGGCAGCAGCCATTTGGAGCCGAAGGTCGGCAGGGTCGCCAGGCGCAGGCTGCCTTCGCCAGACTGGTAAGCCATGGCCTGCAAAGTAGCACTGCGGATCCGCCCGAGGGCTTCGCTCATCTCCCGCTGATACAGCCGACCGACATCAGTCAGGCGCACCTGGCGGCCTTCGCGGCGGAACAGGGTCAGGCCCAGTTGCTGCTCCAGCGCCTGCACCTGGCGGCTCACCGCGCTCTGGGTCAGCGACAGCTCGGTGGCGGCGCGGGTGTAGCTTTCATGCCGGGCGGCGGCTTCGAAAGCCAGCAGCAATGACATGGACGGCGTTAGATGGCGGTAATTCATTCGTAAAAGTCATCGATAGCGGCAGAAATATCCAGTTGTCCGCGGCGGCACGCTCCGGGATCATTGGCATATCAGTGTCTTGAGGCTGACCTAATTATGCTCAGCCAGCAAGTGTTCCGATATCCCGTGATTAGCCAAATTAAAGAGGCCATCCTTTGATGATCGCCCAGTTGCCGACCAGCGCCCCTGCTGCCGACTATTCCGATTTCCTCGCCGCCCTGCGTGCCAACGGTTTCCGTGGCCAGATTAGCGCCGACTATGCCACCCGCACGGTGCTCGCCACCGATAACTCGATCTACCAGCGCCTGCCACAAGCGGCGGTGTTCCCGCTGGATGCCGAGGACGTCGCCCGGGTTGCCGCGCTGATGGCCGAACCGCGCTTTCGCCAGGTCAAGCTCACCCCCCGTGGTGGCGGCACCGGTACCAACGGCCAGTCGCTGACCGACGGCATCGTCGTCGACCTGTCGCGGCACATGAACAACATCCTCGAGATCAACGTCGAGGAGCGTTGGGTGCGGGTCCAGGCCGGGGTGGTCAAGGACCAGCTCAACGCCGCGCTCAAGCCCCACGGCTTGTTCTTCGCCCCGGAGCTGTCGACCTCCAACCGCGCCACCGTCGGCGGCATGATCAACACCGACGCCAGCGGCCAGGGCAGCTGCACCTACGGCAAGACCCGCGATCACGTGCTTGAACTGCACAGTGTGCTGCTCGGCGGCGAGCGCCTGCACAGCCTGCCCATCGATGACCAGGCGCTGGAGCAGGCTTGCGCGCAACCAGGCCGCAGCGGTGAGGTGTACCGCATGGCCCGGCAGATCCAGGAAACCCAGGCCGAGCTGATCGAGACCATCTTCCCCAAGCTCAACCGCTGCCTGACCGGTTACGACCTGGCGCACCTGCGCGACGAGCAGGGCCGCTTCAACCTTAACAGTGTGCTGTGCGGCGCCGAAGGCTCGCTGGGCTACGTGGTCGAGGCCAAGCTCAACGTGCTGCCGATTCCGAAGTACGCTGTGCTGGTCAACGTGCGTTACAGCAGCTTCATGGACGCCCTGCGCGACGCCAATGCGCTGATGGCGCACAAGCCGCTGTCGATCGAGACGGTGGACTCCAAGGTACTGATGCTGGCGATGAAGGACATCGTCTGGCACAGCGTCGCCGAGTACTTCCCCGCCGAAGCCGAGCGCCCGACCCTGGGCATCAACCTGGTGGAGTTCTGCGGTGATGATCCGGCTGAAGTGAACGCGCGGGTGCAGGCGTTTGTCGCCCACCTGCAGGCTGACACCGGCGTCGAGCGTCTGGGCCACACCCTGGCCGAAGGCGCCGAGGCGGTGACCCGGGTCTACACCATGCGCAAGCGTTCGGTAGGCCTGCTTGGCAACGTCGACGGCGAAGTGCGTCCGCAACCGTTCGTTGAAGACACCGCCGTACCGCCAGAGCAGTTGGCCGACTACATCGCCGACTTCCGCGCATTGCTCGACAGCTACGGCCTGGCCTATGGCATGTTCGGTCATGTCGACGCCGGCGTGTTGCACGTACGCCCGGCGCTGGACATGAAAGACCCGGCCCAGGCTGCACTGGTCAAGCCGATTTCCGATGCCGTGGCGGCACTGACCCAGCGTTATGGCGGCCTGCTCTGGGGGGAGCATGGCAAGGGCCTGCGTTCGGAATACGTGCCGGATTTCTTCGGTGAACTGTACCCGGCACTGCAGTCGCTCAAGGGCGCGTTCGACCCCTACAACCAGCTCAACCCCGGCAAGATCTGCACCCCGCCCGATAGCGAGCAGGGCCTGATCAAGGTCAACGAAGCGCCAATGCGCGGTGATTTTGACCGGCAGATCGATGAGCGGGTCTGGCAAAGCTTTGGCAGCGCCGTGCACTGCAACGGCAACGGCGCCTGCTACAACTTCGACCCCAACGACGCCATGTGCCCATCGTGGAAGGCCACCCGTGAGCGCCAGCATTCGCCCAAGGGCCGCGCCTCGCTGATCCGTGAATGGTTGCGCCTGCAGGGTGCGGCCAGCATCGATGTATTGGCGGCGGCAAAGAACAAGACTTCGTGGCTCAAGGAGCTGCCCAAACGCCTGCGCAACAACCAGGCACGCTCCCGTGGCGAAGCCGATTTCTCCCACGAAGTCTACGAAGCCATGGCCGGCTGCCTGGCGTGCAAATCCTGCGCGGGGCAGTGCCCGATCAAGGTCAACGTGCCGGAGTTTCGCTCGCGCTTCCTGGAGCTGTACCACGGTCGCTATCAGCGCCCGCTGCGTGACTACCTGATCGGCTCGCTGGAGTTCAGCATTCCCTACATGGCCTATGCGCCAGGGTTGTACAACGCGGTGATGGGGTCGAAGTGGGTCAGCCGCCTGCTCGAGCGCCATGTCGGCATGCTCGACAGCCCGCTGATCAGCCGCTACAACCTGCAGAACACCCTGACCCGTTGCAACGTCCGCGCGGCCAGCGTGCCGGCGCTGCGCGAACTGACCCCGGCCCAGCGTGAGCGCAGCATCGTGCTGGTCCAGGATGCGTTCACCCGCTACTTCGAAACACCGCTGCTGGCGTCGTTTATCGAGCTGGCCCACCGTCTTGGCCACAAGGTGTTCCTCGCGCCCTACAGCGCCAACGGCAAACCCTTGCATGTTCAGGGCTTCCTTGGCGCCTTTGCCAAGGCGGCGATTCGCAACGCCAACCAGCTCAAGGCCCTGGCCGATTGCGGCGTGCCACTGGTCGGCCTCGACCCGGCCATGACCCTGGTGTACCGCCAGGAGTACCAGAAGGTCGAAGGCCTGAGCGACTGCCCGAAGGTGCTGCTGCCGCAGGAATGGTTGATCGACGTGCTGCCCGAACAGGCCGCGGGCGTCGGCGAAACCTTCCGTCTGCTGGCCCACTGCACCGAGAAAACCAACGTGCCGGCCAGTACCCGCCAGTGGGAGCAGGTATTCGCGCGCTTGGGGCTGAAACTGCTCACCGAAGCGACCGGTTGCTGCGGCATGTCCGGCACCTATGGCCACGAAGCGCGCAACCAGGACACCTCGCGAACCATTTTCGAGCAATCCTGGGCCGGCAAGCTGGGTAAACAGGGGGAGGCGTTGGCGACCGGCTATTCATGCCGCAGCCAGGTCAAGCGCTTGGCAGACCGCCAGTTGCGTCATCCGCTGGAGGTGCTGCTGCAGTACGCCAAGGGCTGATACCCGGTCAGGGCTCGAGGGTATCGACGCTGACGGTGATGTAGAAGAACTCGATCCGTGCCCATTGCGAGCGCTGGTTGACCGGTGTCTCTTCGGAAGCCATGAGGATTTCGTAGCCGATGCCGCTCTGTGGGGCGCGGTGGAAGTGGCGAAATGAATCCCACATGCAGCAGATAAACAGCAGGCGCGGCATGCCGAAGGCGTGGTGCAGATAGCCCTCGGCAGCCCCTGCTTCGGCACCTTTGACCCTATAGGTCGCGATTAAGGGGGCGGTCTGCAGTTCGGGTTCCTGGCGGCAGCCCAGGTACTCGATTCCCTTTGGGTACGCACCCAATGCACCCAGGAAGTCTGCGCACTGCGGTGCGGCTTGAAGCGGGCCGCACAGCAGGAGCAGGGTAAGGATAATCAATGGGCGCATTGGTTCTTCATATGTCCGGGGCTTTGACTCGGCTCAGGCAAAACTGATGTTGGTGCGCTGCGCGCCATAGACAACGCGTGCGGCGGACATCAGTTGATGAGGAATCTCGACGAAGGGGATATCCGAGTTGGTGATGGCGATGTCCACAAGTTGCAGCATCATCGAGTTCTTTTTGACCAGGATGACATCCGACCAGTCGGTGTTAGTCACGGCCACAGGCACGAAGTCGGAACGCTTGAGGAAGCTGCTGAGGGCTTCCAGTACACCCAGGTTCTGCTTGGTGCCCTGCAGGCTATGGCAGCAATCGTTGAGAAGCATGAAGCCATCATCGGCCAGCAGGTCCTGGTAGTACATCATGTCGCGCAGGATGTACTCGTATTGATGGTTGGCATCAATGTAGATCAGGTCGAATTTCTCGATACCGGTTCTTGGCTGGATCTCAGGAATGGCGTCGATCGTCTCGGCGCGAATGAGGGTGACGTTGTGCTTGTCAGCGAACTTGCCCTGGCATTCCTCATACAGGTTGTCCCAGGTGGTCATGTCATACAGCGAGCCGCCATAGTAGTAATCATAGCTATCTATAGGGTCAACCCAAGGTGGCAGTTGGTCGAACGAGCTGTAGGCTTCGGTAGCCGAGGGGCTCCAGCTGTCGATCAACACCATCTTTTCAGGGCTGAGGGCGTTGTAGAGGTTCAGCGCATTTTGCCCGCGCAGGACGCCAAGCTCGGCGATGAGCGGCTTTTTGTTGCAGGCGTCAAACACTGCCTTGAGAAGGTGGTAGAAGGTCTCGCGGTGGGTCATACAGACTTTCATGCCTGCTCCTGTTCTGTGGTGGTTGCGGCCCCCCGGAGTCGACAAGGATACGAGACGGGGCGGTCCTTCTGCTGTTTATCGACCGCTGCGGCAATAGGATGAGTGCGGTTTTGTCTGCGGCGTGTCGATGGCCGACAGGCGGGTTCAGTCAGGGTTCTGCAGGCAACAAAAAAGGCATCGGCGCAAGCGCCAGATGCCTTTTTCGTTTTGCGTATTTGGTGGAACCGGGGGAATTAGAAAGGCGTATATAAGCATTTGTTTTACATTAGTTTATTGTTGATTGGTTAAGTAAGTGCCCCCATAAATGCCCCCGAACACTTAATTCCGATGAACGGTCATTTAAGAGGTTGAGCTGGCGACCTGACGCTCGGTAGCGGTTGGATCATGCCGTTGGGTTTTTTTCGCGGTAAAGCACCATGGGCTCATCTAGGGCGATCTGATCTGAGGTGCAGCGTGAGACATTCGATAGTTACCTGTCACAACTGCGGCAAAGCGATGGTTCCGAGAGCGACATACAGCCGTGGTTTCTGGGGCTATTCGCCTTCGTCGAATCATTGTCCCTTTTGCCTGAGCGAGAACTGGCACGGGGGAAATCCAAGTTTAGGGGCTCGGCTGTTTGCGTTGGTTGGCCTGGCATTGGGTATTCTGGCCTGTGTTCTTGTGGGAGCACTTTTGTTCAAAGTCCAGTGGTGGCTCGGTATTGAGGGACAGTGGTCTCTGCTGAGCCTGGGAACATGTGCAGTGTCGGTGGCTGCGGGCTATCGTTTTTACAATTGGTTTGTAGACTGCTGAAAAGCGGATTTTGTATACGTATAACAGGCAGCAACCAGCCGAGGGCAGGCGTGGGACGCTAGGTCTTGAATTGCCAGCAGAAGCTTTTGTTCATGCCGAGCTATTAGACAATATCATCAATACAGCGAAAAAAATTCCAATTCTCTGTGCTCCAAATGCATCTGAAACGCTGAAAATATTTATGCCCTCGCCAAGTCGATTCATCACTCTCGTTCAGGCTTTCTTGCGTCGGAGCTGACCGCCTCCATGATGGCGGTTAATTCATGTAGAAGTTCGGCGTGGCAACGGTTTAAGTAACCCGAAATGGTTTCATTGCGCAGCAGACGGGCGAGATAGCCTTTGGCAACGACCAGAAACAGCATGGTTTCCCCCAGCGTATCCTCCACGACCTTGTAATCGTGAAACAGCTTTTCCATCTCGCGTTCCATCCTTGCCAGTTCTTCGACACTGACCTCGGCGGAGAGCTTGGATTTTTTTTCGATCAACATGTCGGGACGTGAAGCGGCAAGTACCATGTCGGCGTAGGTCTGGGTGAAGCAGTTGGCGGACACCATCAGCTCTACGGTTTCGATTTGGCGCATGGGTTTCATTTTTCTTAATGTGCGGAATACTCCTTGGCTGACCATTTTGACTTTGAGCATTTCCACCACTTCGGGCGCGATGCCATCAAGCAAGCGCTGCCGTTCATGGATGCGCTCGATGTTGATGCCCAAGACTTTGGCGATCAGGGCGGGGGAAATCCCTGATCGCACAGCCGTGAGAATCATCTTGTGCTCTTGCACGGGAGTTAAGCGGTTGATCTGCCGGTTGTATGTGAAACTTTCGTCATCGATTGACAGCAGGCACAGTGCCTCAGTAGCGCCTAGTGCTTTAAGGGCGTGCAGGCGAAGATGGCCGTCGAGCAACACGAAAGTTGCTACCCCCTCCACATTGGTCTGTTGCCGATGCACTGCCAGTGGCTCAATGACTCCCAACTCGCGAATGGAAGTTAGGATAGTTAAGTATTTTTTGGTCTGTTCTATATCCTTGTCTACAGATCGGGTCGGAAGAATTCGGTCGAGGGGGACTGGGATGATCTGCCGTTCAAAGCCTTGTTTCACCTGGCCCATAATCACCCCTCTCCATTGATACGGTCTGCCAGCGACTTAGGCATGTCCGCGATGTTTTCGCTACGCAGGAGCGTACAGAAATAGTCGTCAGCCAGCAGTCGGCGCATAGCCGTGACGATGATCAATACGCGTTGCTCGTTAATATCGGCTTTTTTGAGCATGACTTGTTGGCGCCTGACTTCGGTTTGGTAAGTACTCAGCAGTTTTTGAGGCGTCGTCGGTTGTTCGGTGGTTGATCGCTTTTGACCGTAATGTTTTCCTAAAAAACGACGCCTATCGATCAGACGTCTGACCTTAATCAATTGCTCTCCTTTCAAGACGCCCGTTTCATAGGCTTCCACCATCGCGATCTGTACTTCGGTGTCACTCGACCTAGCCACCATTGTCGCGAGTGAGATGGGTAACCAGCCTTTTTCGACAGCTGCGATGAGTCGCTCTTCCCCTTGACGTAAAAGCAGGAGAATGGCGTTGATATAGGTGGGATCCAGGCTAGTTTTCATGCTGATCTGTTTAGTGGTGTAACCGCGGTCAGACAGGATTTGAATAGAGTAGAGCAGGTCCTTGTTCGTGTGCTTACGACGGGCCAGGTTTTCGACTAGGCTGATGAGAAATCGGTCGGTTTCACCGGCACTGACGACAACACAGGGAATTTCTCGCTCGCCCAACGCACAAAAGGCTTCGTATCGACCTTGCCCACAGACCAGTTCGAAGAAGCCAGTATTGTCTTGGTCGCTGCTGGGGGTGACGGTGATCGGTCGCTTCAGACCCAAGCTCGAAATGTTTTCGACCAGTTTGGCGAACACTTGTTTGTTACGCGCGCGGGGATTGAGGACGCGTATACGATCCAGGCTGACCATTACAACGGTCGTCGCTTCCCCGACATGGTGCGGGCTTCGAGGGTGTTGCGGCATATTCATGCGGCTCTCCCCACAACAGTTCGACGAGAAAGTTGCGCGAGGGCTTCGAGGCTGTCGTAACGATAGATTTCCAGGCTGGAGGCGTTGGACTCACTCAGACGAATTTTGGGCTGTTGAATATCGATGGTTGGCAGGATGTAGTAATCGCGGGCGATCTCTTCCCCAGGCTCCATTCGGACGGCAACGGTGATATCAGGTGAGAGGCCGAGGTCGAAGCGTATTTTCCAACGATTTGCTCCCGAATCACTGCGCTTGCACCGGCACAGGACGAGGGAAATCAGTAGCTCTTCGTTGACTAGGAGCAGGTCGCTGGTTGGGTCTATTGCAACTCTTCCCCCGATTTGCTGAATTTGCTCCACGGTTCGAGCCAGCAACAGCGGATACATCATTCGAAGCTGATGGTTAGCGGTGACGTAGTCGTAGTCCCGTGAGGGAGTGTAGCCAATGAGCGAGTACGTACGCAGAAGACTCGCCAAACCGATATTGATACGCCGTGCTGGAGGGGCAGTCGTCAGACTCGTTGATGATCATGCCGGATAAATACCCGGCTTTCTCGTAGAGTTTTTTTAGCCTCTCCAGCATTTCGGAGTCGGGCATGCGGTAGCTGCGAGATTGGATGATTTCTTGGGCTGCGGCGAATATTACGTGGTCGACTAAAGAAGGAAAGACACCATCCGCGCGTATCCATTGCTCTGGATCATTCCGTACATGTTCTTTTTTAAGTTTGAAAGAGGACCGGTTCCATACGTTGTTGCCGATGTACTTCTCGTTGGTCAGAACCTGATGAACTCCCCCTTTGGTCCACTGCCTGGCTAGGTCATTCTGAAGCCCTCGACTATTCAGTTGTTGAGCGATCTCTATCTCTGAGTAGCCGGCTTCAACAAACTGTTGATAGATCCAATTGACGGTTGAAACCTCTACCGGTGGTCCGGGAACAAGTTTTACGCGGTCGGTTTGGATGCTTTTGTGTTCGCCAATCGCTAGTTCCGCCTTGGGGTTACCAGCCGCGTCAACCAGCTGACGCCTGAGCCCGTACCCCGCCATTCCCCCTTGCCGATAGCCCAGCTGAATGAGGCGGGATTGCCCCGCAAAGACTTTGACAGACAGCTCCCGACTGTACTCGCCAGCCATCATGCGCTTTAGGCTTTTGACGATGTTAGAAACGGGAGAGCCATCATTGGAAAATTGCTCCGCGCAGTAGTGAATCGAGACGCCGGCCTGTCTGCAACGGACCTCGAAGCTGGCCGCCAAGTCCGGATCTTGAAAGCGGCCCCAGCGGCTTACGTCGTAGACGAGAACAGTCGAAAAACCAAGGGCACCGCTTTCGACATCGCTGAACAGCTGAATTAACGCATCACGTCCTTCCAGGCGAAGGCCACTTTTTCCGGCGTCGGTATAAACTCTGACGATTTCGAGAGACTGCGCCGTTGCGTAAAGCTTGATAGTGTCGAGCTGATTTTCAGTTGAGTACTGCTGATGTTCTGTGGACATCCGGACATAAGCCGCTGCCAATCCTGGGTCTCGGTGTGGGTTTCCTGAGTGAGCACTTTTTCGACTGCGCATACGCAATAACCCCTGCGTGCATCCACACTGGACGTGCGCCAGCGGGAGCACCCGTTCTGCTTGCTTCTTAAGCAAGCGGTGTGTCTTTTCACCATAGAGGACTTAAGGGGGAAAAATGTTTCCTAAAAAGGGCAAAACTTTTCCGGACAGACAAGATTATGCGTCGGGACTGGCGTTGGCATTACAAAGTGAGTTGGGTTCGACGCACCAGGCTGTGAAGACATTGATGAGATGGACGAATGCAAACGAACGTACCGCCAAAAATTGGTTAAAAGGGACTTGTGGCCCTCGCGGTGAACATCTGGCCCGTCTAGTACAGCACTCAGACGCCGCATTGGAATCTTTCCTCGATATGTCCAGGCGAAGCAGCTCTATAATACGTACAACGCTTCCATCATTGAGGGCTGACCTGATGCGGGCGGTGAGTGCAATTGACAGTTGTTTGTCCGTTGTGAACGAATCTGAGCCTGATTAAAGTGGTTTTGTTATGGATCACCTAGTCTTCATCAGCGTTACGGAACCAACTCAAATTTGGGTTAATTTCCGTCGATAAAATCGTTTGAAAGCGAATTTGTTTTGATCGGAGTTCAGGCACGATTCGGACTCCCACAGAATAAAGAGGCTTGGTCATGAGTAAAGAAGCACAAACGATAGTCACGCTACTGGATCAGCAATACGATCAGGTTTTGGCGCAGGCGAGAAGCCTAGTACAAACCTATGTGGGTGCGTCCATGAATCTGTACAAAAAGACCGGAGTCAGATCTGTTGTGGCTGCCGTGTCAATCAAGCAGGTGAGCCCAAATGCATTCTCTATCTACTGGTGCAAACTGGTGCCATTGCAAGGGCAAAAAAACAAATTCGCGCCTCTGACTATCCCGAAGGGCAATGGCAAACACAAATATCCGGCTTCCTCGTTCGAATTTGTTAAATACCCCTATCGCCGCCTGGTTTTGCAGGTGGAGGAGCAGCTTGCTGAGATCCGCCGCATCGCCAGTGAAAATCGCCAGCTACGGCGGACGTTGGTTGCTTATGAAAACAAACTGTCTAGATATCAAGCTCTCGATCATGGCGACCTCTATTCGGGAGAGTAGAGGCCGAGTGCTAATAAGCAGTGCCAAACGGATCTGAATCGTTTTTAACGCACGAAAGCCCCGCGCACCTTGGTCTGACGGGGCTTTCTTGTATCAGCAGTGAACTTCAGAGCGACATGCTGATGCGCTTGAGAAGGATGCGTCTATAAGTGGTGTAAGGTTCTACATCTAACCGCGGGCAGCCAGCAAAGCCATGAAGGCGGGGCTTGCAGGCAATATTTTCTATTAGCAGCGAAGCGTGAGTCTAAGCCGGCTGCCCTACTGCGATCTGTATTAGTAGTGAAAGGCTTGACTTTCATAAAATAAACATTGGCAGGTGCCGTCTAGCAGATACCCGTGTCGCGCAGCGGATAGTGGAGGTGACGTGCTACCCTTCACCTACTCGTTGTTGTTCGAATGCAATGCGGTTCATTACGCACATGGGGATGGGGTAGCCCTGGATGTGAGTCGTGAGGGTTTCGCTGCCGGCGATCACCATGATGCAGGATAGGCCTCTGCGGAAGCGCATTCCTCGTCCCGAGTAATTGTGCGGGATGATCTCCCATGATTCGTCGTCGTAGTAGAAGCCAACGATTTCTGACCAGTGTGATTGGACGCCCGCGCCCATGATGCCCACTGGTGTCAGGTAGAAAATTTCTACCTGGGTTTCCTGTCCAAGAGGTACGGCGTAAACCCGACCGTTTGGTGCAACGGGTGGGAAGTACAGTCCGTTACCGAGGTGACGAAATTCCATATTGGTGCTCCGGGTAGATTAGGTCGCGAGACACTCTCCGGTAGCTTTAGGAAAACCCAAGTCTTGCCGAGGCCATCCCTGACCTCCTGGACTTGGATGGAAAAAACTGCGTATCGCAGCAATAGGGGCTTTGATGATGCATTTGCGTAAGCGCCCGCTGCCAAGAGGCAGCGGACAGTTTGTTACAAGTATCTGGTCGTCCCGCTGAAGCCTCAGTCGTCACCACGCTTCTTGTCCAGGTACGCTGCGACCATGTAGACAACAACCCCAGTGATGGTCAGCGCACTGATGACCGCAACAACCGCACATACCAACAATTCAAAACGATCCATACCCTGACTCCTTTGACTCGAGGTAAGCAAAGTTTAAGGGCGTCTGAGCTAATCCCAAATCTGCTACGTTATGCCTTAACGGCTGCTTCCTTTAGTTAGGGGGCTCGGGCACCAACGTGTGCATCAGTTTCCCAAATACGCAGATATCCGAGTTCATAAGCGAGTTGGTTCCGCGCCTCCAAATCCAGCTCGTTGGGAGCCTTCCCCCCAAGAATCGGTGCTTGATGACCAGACAATTGCTCGTAGAGTTCGCAGGCATATGCTGCGCGGCAATCATTAATGCTCAGCCCATGGGCAAGTAAAAGCTCCTTCGCTGCAGGTAGGCTCTTTTGTTTCCATCTACGCCATGCTTTTAGCGTTGCCGGGTAGCCGCGCTGTAGGTTTTGAATTTCTGAGATTGTCTCCAAGATGTCCATTTGCTTAGGGTTTGAGATATTCATAACCCGGTGCTCATATGGATCTTCACCGTTGGATACATAGAATATTTTTTCTGCTCTGGCGTCCTTCTCCGCACTTTGTGCATCGAAGAAGAAAGCCTCGCGTAACGAAATGCCCAGGTATCGAACTAGTTTGATTAGCATTGCTAGCTGTTCTGAGAACCGAACTCGAATGTCTTCCATTGCAGCCTCGAACTTTATTTGATCAAGACTGCGCGGGACGGTAATCCGTGCATGGGTAGGAAAGACAATGCGATCGACAATATCAGCCAAAACGAATCTCCAACCACCATTGGTAGCAAGGTCCATAACCAAGTGCACGGTTTGAAGCAAATTCACCGCTTGTTGTTGCGAGAGGTTCCTGTGGTACACCTGGATGCAGAGTTCTTCGCCGTATTGCCGCACCAGCTTTTTATTGACGAACTCCAGGATATCCACCTCATGAGACTCCTTGACGTAAATACTAAACTGAGTCCATTGCTGGTCGTGAATCATCGCCTCATGTTGACTGAGGAACCCGTGTCGGACTGCATCCCTCAGGATCGTCGAACCAGCCTTGCTCAAGTCCCGGTCAAAACGTAAGTGGAAGTTTTGCTTCATGATCACTCCTCCCAATTAGCTCAGGTGTTGAGCTGTGGTGGAGAGGATGAGCTAGAAAAAATTTCCTGAGGCTCGGTTTCGGTCGCTTTCGACGTCTGAAATTGATGAGTGCATTCGTCCCGTAAACGGTCGTTTACGGCACACCTATTCCAGCTGATCTTTTGGACTTGGGATTTACCGCTTTCCTGTCACTTTGCCTGTACCGAAATCAGTGTGAGAAAAACGTATGGGAAAGCGGATTGGATATGCCCGAGTGTCGACTGATGATCAGAACCTCGACCTGCAGCGAGATGCACTTGCTCTGGCTGGGTGCTCAACAGTCTACGAGGAGACCATGAGCGGCAAGTCGGCGGACAGGCCGGAGCTGGGGCATTGCCTCAAAGCTTTGCGTAGTGGTGACACTCTGGTTGTCTGGCGACTGGACCGCCTCGGTCGTTCTTTGCCTGACTTGGTTGGGATTGTCAGTAGCTTGGAGCGGGAAGGGGTGGCCTTCGAATCCATAACCGAACGAATCGAAACCACCAGCGCTGCCGGCAAGCTGATCTTTCACGTGTTCGCTGCCCTGGCGGAGTTCGAGCGCAACCTCACTCGAGAGCGAACTCGTGCAGGACTGGCTGCGGCTCGTGCCCGTGGGAGAAAAGGTGGACGCAAGCCTGCGCTGGATGATCGTCAGGTACGTGAGATACGAGCTCTTCTCAGAGATCCTGAGATACAGGTAACCGATGTTGCCCGACGGTATGGCGTTTCTCGAACAACGCTTTACCGCTACGTCGGTTCGCCGAAATCATCTGCGGTCGTTTAAGTGGTGGTGGTATTTTCCGCTGAAGTTGCCCAGATAATTTTGGGCGCTATGACCTGGCAGGCAAGTGAAGGATGTCTCCGGCGTACTACGTGTGCCGGACTACCACTGAATAAATAGGGATTTTTCATGTCGATGCTTTTTTCTGTGAAGGGATGCGTTGGTACCTTGCTGTTGGTTGCGCTGGTTGGTTGCTCCAGTACCCCGAAGGTCACGTTGCCAGAACCTAAAGATGTTCCTCGCGAGAAATGGTCCGATGCCATGCTGGTTCTGGAAGCCATGCGCATCGATGGTCAGCGCGATATTCCAAGGGAAATGGTTGGGAATGAAGTAGATAACCTGAGCGCGCCGCGGTCTTCGGGAGGCTCTGGAGGTCTAGCGACGGCAGGTTTGGGATACGTGTCACCTCCAACTGGTTTTAGCAGCGCAGGAGCAGCCTCTCTTGGCGTAGGGTTGTTCTTGCTGGGTGGTGGCAGCGCTGGCCCTGTCTATCACTACCAGGTTGCTGCGTGGGTGCCTGAGGAGCTCGCGTCTAACCCCAATCAGGCATCTGCGATGGTCTGGTCGGCCTGGCTGGATGCGAGAGAGAAATACTTCGGTGGAAAAATCTCAAAGTTGCGTCATGAGCCAGCTAAGTATGCTGACGGATCAGGCAAGAAATACGACAGGCTTGCAGATTTGGCTGCTGGGAACCCCGCGCCGTTCGACGCTCCGGCGAGCGCTGCGCCAGCGTTCATTTCGGCCGAGAAAGCCTACGGCCCGATTTTCCTGACCGATCCCTCAGGCGAACTATTTGCTGATGCTAGCAGAGCTGATAAGGACGGCATGGATGCGCTGGCGGGTATTGCTCGTCACCTGCCCGAATGGATGTATGCATACTATCCTGGACGGAATTGGCCTAAGGACTTCCGACCTGCCGCGATTTACAACAAGAACGGCAATCTCTATTTCATTGGGAAGTAGTCGTGGTTGACCTGTGCGACTGGCGTGCCGGGATTTTATCTGCGGAATCAGGCATACAGACTCTCTCGCGAGTCGAAGGCGTTCAATAAAAACGAAGGTGCTCAACACAAGTATTGAGCACCTTCGACGTGCGTTGAGCGCCTTCAGGGAGCAGTGGGAAGCTCCCATGCCCATCCGCCCTGCATACCTGTTTTGTGTGAACGTATACCTAGCTGTTTCTGGGCTCTGCGAAGTGACGCCGAAGAAATGCAACGTTCTTCAGCTAAAGCCATCAACGCATTGATTGCAACAGGCCCAGCTTGCAACGTCTCCTCAAGAAAGCTGCACGCCTCTTGAGTAGCTGATGCTGGTCTTTCGCCGTCCGCTCGCTCGATATCCGCCAAAATAGTTTCAGCACTACCTTCGACGGCCTCTCCCCACCGGATGCAGGTTGTTTCCAACTGCTCGTTTATCACTAAGGGCTCAACGAAGTACTCTATCCCCCCACTATCAATCGAGACGTTGGATTTCGGTCGGACAAGCACTCGCGCTTCGGAATTTTGAGCTTTCCCAGCCACCAGTACCGTGCGAGCAAGTGCTGAGAATGCCTGGCTGCCGATTACGCGATCAGCTACGGATGACTGGGATGTACCTTTGCTCAGGTGAGATATACCGAGGACAGCGCAACAATGCTGCTCTGCGAAATCCACTACCATTTGTAGCCCCTGCCGAACTTCGTTTGCCCGGTGCATATCCCCACGAATGAGATTTATCAGTGGGTCGAAAATCAGCAATGAAACGCCGTCAATCCTTGCGGCTGCTTCATCCAAAAGGGAAAAGTTGGCTGCAGGATCAAACTGTCGTCTGTTCCCACGTTGATCTCTGAGCCCCTCGATAATGTGCACGCGGGTTAGGTCTGCATCTGCAGCCGTAAGGCGGGGAATGATCGTGTCAGCGATACCATCCTCGCCGCTCCAGATTACGATGTTGCCTGCTGCCTCACATTTGCTGCCGTCTGGCCAGTCACCTCCTCTGCTGAGCGTGGCGGCCAGCGAGATTGCCAGCGTGGTTTTGCCGCATCCACCTGCGCCGGCAAGAATGGATAACTTTGCCTTTGGCAGCCAGCCTGGCCAAATCCACTGGATTTTTTCCGCTGGAATATCGACCGCTGCTGTGAGTTCTATCATCCAGCCCGGTTGTTGAGGTGTTCGGCGCTGCATTACAGCGCCTCCCTTTGCCGAATCCAGGCCTGGACTTCGCTGTTACGCCAACCGACGCTGGAGCCGCACAAAAGGCGCTGTCGCGGGAAAAGGCCTTCCGATATTTTCCGATAGATCGTTGAACGTTTTAGGCCGACGATTGCTTCGACATCGCGTAAACGAAGAATCTTGTCATCGTCGCCGACGTCGTCAAAGTTGCTAACGTGCATTGCCATAGGTTTGAGTCCTAGGTCCTGAAGCGTGGGGCAGCGTCCTCCGGCACTACTGCTAAAAAGGGTAAAAAGACGGATATCGGCTGGCTATATAGCGAGCAGGGGCATTTGCCACACGCATAGGTATATGCGCGTTTCCGAGATTTGTGGTCGGTAGCGTCGGAGGTCGTTGTGAGCTACAGAAGTTCTAGGGCACTAAGGCTTCTAGGGGCAGAACGGACTGCGAGTGTTCTGACCAGATACGCAAATCAGCCAATGGCAGCTGATGCGGCCCGTTCAGCTGATGCGAACGAGGCGAAAGTTTTTAACGTCGTTACCGGGGCGACGTGGCGGCCCGTTGCGGATCGATAGGGATCGCTTGGGACAGACACTATTTAACATGAGAGTGCCGGGCTGGCAATCAGCAGGTGCTCTGCCTTGGTTGGGAAAGGGTGGCCCAACCAAGGCAGTAGTTGACTGAATGCTCAGCGTTCTGTCGGACTCAACTAGTTATCTGTCCCAATATCGAGTTTGGGCAGCGCCTTGACGATTTTCTGGGTCTCCAGGCTGACGGTGACCACGCGCTGGAACAGCTCGAGTGGGTACTTGGGGTTGCCCATGGTTTCCACGGCCCAGTCGTTGGCGTCGTTGACGATGCCGCTGGCCTTGTCGGTACGCACCGCTTGGCGCTCCATCACCCAATCGAGTGCGGCTTTGCCGTTGACGACGTAATCCCACGCCGCTTCAGGAATGCCCTTTAGGGTGATGCAGTGGTTGTAGATGACGGTGGTCTTGTCGCCCTTCTTGGCGAACTTCATCTTCTCCACGCGGTAATCGGCATTGGCCAGCGTGCCCTTGGCCTCGATGGTCAGCGGGTAGGGCGCGACGGTTTCGTAGTTCAGGTGAAGTTCGGCCAATGCGCGGCCCGCCTTGCTGAAAGCCCACAAGTCGGCGACTTTCTTTACGGCCGGAATGCGTGGCAGTTCCTTGCTCAGATTGTCGGCATAGCGCTCTCGGTAATCGGGCGAATGGAGGATGCCGTAGACGTAGTAGAACAGATCTTCTTTGCCGATCTGCTCGCCGGGGTAGGCATTATGGAAGTGTGCAAGGCCGGCATCGGTGATGGCATCTCGGCGGCGCAGCCCGGCTTCAGTGGGCTCGGAAAAGAGATCTTTTTTCGAGGCCTGTGCGGTTTCGTCGTAGAGGTACAGGGGGAAGCATTGCGAACCCTCAATATCCACGAAGTGAAGGCTTGGTACATGGCGAGAAATCAAGGCGCTAAATGCAACCTTTTCACCTGTGGCAGAAACGCCGATAACCAAATTCTCAGCCACTGCATCGGGAAAAATGCGCGGCATCTGGTAAACCATCTCGTTGAATCGACGATTGAAGTACAACCATTGCTTGGTGAAAGGGCGATACAGGCTAGTCACTGTACATTCAGCCTCGAAAGCATAATTGCGATCTTTACCCAGATCCTGCTTCAAGGCTCGCGTCCAACTGATACGCGCCGGGTTGGTATCTATAAACCCATCCACCTTTGTCTGGCGTGCTTTAGTATCCAGCCCTGGATATGCAGCATTGAAACGCTCTACTTCCGAGTCGTAGAAACTGATCATGCTTTTCATGTTTGCCACTAGCCTGGTTTTGCTGGAATTGCAGGCCCAAGCATCGCGTTGAGTTTTCACGCCGTTAGAGTAATTTGCGAACAGCGCTAGTGAGCTCTTATCGTCTTTGTCTCCTAGCGCGATGAACTGGTTGAAACTTCCGTCACGCTGCTTTAGCCAGTCGCCGTGCTCATCCGGAGTGATCTTTTGCCACTGCTCAATACCCGCAACGCTGGTGAAGCCCGCAATTTTCTCTAGCTTTTCCTCACGGCTGAGATAGTCACCAATGTCATGGAAATAGATCTGGCCATGGGCATGTGCGTCTGGGTTCTTAACCAACAGAGAAATGGCAATAGGTGAGCGACTGCCACCTCCGAAAATCTTGCCGCCCTCCTTGCGTGAGGTTTCACCGCTGGTACGCTGGTTGCCACGCAGATGGAACACATAGAGGCTGGAAAATTCATCGACCAGACACTTACGCAAGCCATCGGCGGTGGTGGCATCGACGAAGCCCGCATTGGTGACAAAACCGATGATGCCCGCATCGCCTATACGGTCACTGGCCCAACGGATTGAGCGAATGTAGCTGTCATACAGCGAGTTTTTGTTCGTTGCATCAGAGCGCGCTCCGTACGTATCACGGATGCGGGTATCCAAACTGGGGTAAGGGACGTTGGCGTTATTCGCGTTGGCATCACCTTGGCCGACTGAATAAGGCGGATTGCCCACAATCACCCGTATATCCAAATCCTTCTGCCGCTTACGCCGGGCACTGTTGTCCTCCAGCAGTGCGTCTACCAGGTCGTCCTTCTCATACATTTGGAAGGTATCGGTCAGACAGATACCTTCAAACGGGGTGTACTCGTCGATCACTTCGCCATGGTAGGCCGCTTCGATATTGATGGCGGCGATGTAGTAAGCCAGTAGCACCAGTTCGTTGGCATGGATCTCGTGCCTATACTTGTGCGCTAGCTCTTCCGGCTTGATCAGACCCGACTGGATTAGGCGTGTGATAAAGGTGCCGGTGCCGGTGAACGGATCGATGATGTGAACGCCCGTACTGCCCAGGGTTTGGCCGAACTCCTGTTGCAGCAGATGGTTAACGCTGTGGAGGATGAAGTCCACCACCTCGACCGGGGTGTAAACGATGCCCAAGCGCTCGGTCATCTTGGGGAAGGCGTTGCGGAAGAATTTGTCGTACAGCTCGACGATGATCTTCTGCTTGCCTTGGGCGTTGTCGATGCCGGCAGCGCGTTGACGAACGCTGGCGTAGAATTTTTCCAGTGTGTCGGCTTCCTTGGCCAGGTGATGCTCATGGAGCGCGTCCAGCACGCCTTGCATGGCCTTGGACATGGGGTTGTGGCTGGCGAAGCTGTGTTCCTCGAACAGCGCATCGAACACTGGCTTCGTTACCAGATGCTGGGCAAGCATTTCGATGATCTCACCATCGCTGATGCTGTCGTTGAGATCATCGCGCAGCTCAGCGGCGAAGGCCTCGAAAGTCGCTCTCTCCTGGGTATATTCAGGGTTCTCCAAAATGCCCTGGATACGATCAATATGGGTGCGGGCGATCTTGGCGATATCGTTGGCCCAGTCTTCCCAGTGGTGGCGGTTGCCGCACTTGGAGACGATCTTGGCGTAGATGGCCTTCTCGATTTCCCCCACCTCATAGGTCAGCTCGGCCTGCTGGGTCATCTGGCCTTCGACATCGTACTTAGCGCGTTTCTCGCCGATGCCGTATTGGCCTTTGCCTGCCTGGCCGTTGCTGGTGCCGCTAGCTTTCCTGGCCTTCTTCTCGGCCTTGTCGGTGATGGCGATGACTTCCATCTTGCGCGGGTCAGAGCCGATCAGGTCGAGCTTGTTGACCATGGCGTCGAAGCTGTCGTCGTGCGACCGCAGTGCCTGCAGCACCTGCCAAACCACTTTGTAGGTCTGGTTGTCATTGAGCGCTTCGTGGGGCTCCATGCCGGCCGGAATGACCACGGGCAGCACCACATAGCCACGCTTCTTACCCGGTGCGTTGCGCATTACCCGGCCAACGGATTGCACCACGTCCACCTGGGAATTACGCGGGGTGAGGAAGAGAACGGCGTCCAGCGCCGGTACGTCCACACCTTCAGACAGGCAGCGCACGTTGCTGAGGATGCGGCAGGTGTTGGCTGGCGGTTCTTCTTTGAGCCAGTTGAGCTTGGCTTCCTTAGCACTTGCGTTCATGCCGCCATCGACGTGTGCGGCTTCGCAGACGATGCGTGAGGACTCATCGATGTTTTCTGACTCCTGATAAGCCTCCACCACCGACTGGAACATGCTGGCGATGTTGATCGAGCTGACCTTGTGCTTGGTGCCCTTGTAGTTGGGCGAGATGACCTGGCAGAAAGCTACAGCGCGCCTCATGGGCTGATCATCACCCACCA
This sequence comes from Pseudomonas wadenswilerensis, assembly GCF_900497695.1. Classification (GTDB taxonomy): domain Bacteria; phylum Pseudomonadota; class Gammaproteobacteria; order Pseudomonadales; family Pseudomonadaceae; genus Aquipseudomonas; species Aquipseudomonas wadenswilerensis. The sequence continues at coordinate 211,876 of NZ_UIDD01000003.1, forward strand.
GGTTTTCGGCCAATCCCTGCTTGGCCAGCGCCTTCCAGCAACCGACTATCTTGGCGGCGTCGTCTACCTTGAGCTGGTTGTTCTCGTCCTTCAGCATCTCTTGAAGGCGGCGACTGATGGTGCTCTCCTCGACGGTGAGTACCAGCACCTTGTAATCGGTGAGCAGGCCTCGCTGAACGGCCTCGGAGAAGTTGATGACGAACAGCTCTTTGCCGTAGAGCGCTTCGTCATCCATCGAGCACAGGGTTACGTCGCCGGACTCGGCCTTGAGCTTGGCGTTGTCACCGTAGATGCGCGGCGTGGCGGTCATGTACAGACGTTTGGTGGCGCGGATGTAGTCGGCATCATGAACGCGCACAAAGTTGCTTTCGTCATCGTCGCCAAAGGTGGCGCCCGTGGTGCGGTGCGCTTCGTCGCAGATCACCAGATCGAAAGCGGCCAGGCCATGATCAGCCTGGGCACGGCTGATCACGTCGATGGAGTGATAGGTGGAGAACACCACGCTCATGTGCTCGGCATCGTGGCGCTTGAGCATTTCCGCTGCGAGGCGATCTGCCTTAGTGGTGGCCGGGTAGCGTAGCTCGTGGGTGAACACCTGAACCGCGTCATCCTCTGCTTTGCGCTTCTTGCCTACGTCACTGTCGGAGCAGACGGCAAAGCTGTGAAGCGGGGTGGCGCTTTCCTGCGTCCATTCGGTAAGGGTCTGCGATAGTAGCGACAGGCTGGGCACCAGGAACAGTACACGCTTGCCCTTGCCGGCCTGCTGCTCGGCAATTTTCAGGCTGGTGAAGGTCTTGCCGGTGCCGCAGGCCATGATCAGCTTGCCGCGTTCGGCGTCCTTGAGGCCAGCGGCCACGGCATTCAACGCGGTTTGCTGGTGCTCGCGCAGCTGCTTCTTGGCCTTGAGCGCGACGGCTTGATGGGGCTGGTACTTGGCCCAGTCTATCTGGCTGTCTTCCAGGGCTTGCAGGTCGATTTTACTGACCGGAGGCTGCTGGCCCTGCAACGCGTCCTCGGCGTGCTCGCTCCAGTTGTTGGTGGTGGCGACGATGACGCGGTGCGAGAACGGCGCCTTGCCCGAGGCAGTGAAGAAACTGTCTATGTCCTTCTTCTGGACTTTGTAGTCCGCGGCGTACAGCTTGCACTGGATGGCGTGGTACTCGCCGGTGCCCTGGGTGCGAGCCACTAAATCAATGCCCGCATCCTTACCACTGAGGCTTTGTTCCTTCGCCCACTCTGCATACGTCCATACTTTGTCGTAAAGGTCGCGGTAGGTGGCTTCGTTGCGTAGGTAAGTGCAAACCAGCTCTTCGAAGTAAGTACCTTTTTCGCGTTCGGTGACAGAAGCGCTGCGGTAGGTATTCAGCAAAGCTGATAAGGCTGACATCGGTAGGAATTCCTTTTGGACTGCGTCTGGCGCATTACAGGCGCCAAATCGGCGCAGTTTAGCAATTCAGCCAGTACTGGAGCGATAAGATAGTGCTCGTATTAGCTTGAAGGCTCGCTGGCTGATGGGGGCGCTTGCATTCAGCGTTTTATCGAGTCCAAAAAGTCGGCCCAGATCTGCATCATTTCACGGCGCTCCGGCAAGAAGGTGGTTCGATCGTACGCACGTCCCAGCGGATTTTTTACCGTATGAGCAAGCTGATGCTCCAGAAGATCGGGGCGAAACCCCAGCACCTCAGCGCCTATGGTTCTCGCTGTCGCACGAAAGCCGTGCCCAGTCATTTCGTCGCCGGTGATGTCCATGCGGCGTAACGCACTGAGTACGGCATTGTTGGACATCGGCCGGTCGCCTCCTCGTGCCGAGGGGAAGGCGTACGGATGTCTGCCGGTGAGTGGTTTCAGCTCGCGCAGAACCGCGACTGCTTGTTGGCTGAGAGGAACCAAATGGTCCGGCCGATCCTGCTTGGTGGCAGTGAGCCCTTTCATCTTGTGGCCGGGAATCAACCACTCGCCCGCATCCAGATTGACCTCCGACCACTCCATGTGGCGCAGGTCACCGGGCCTGCAGAACAGCAACGGGGCCAGTTTGAGTGCACAACAAACAGGCATTGTTCCCGTGTAGCTATCCAGTGCTTTGAGCAGTGCGCCGAGTTTTTCAGGATCGGTCACGGCAGCAAAGTGTTTTACCCGCTTGGCTGGGAGCGTCCGTGAGAGATTCCCTATCTGGTTGGGCGGGGTGATACCGGCAGATTCGGCGAACTCGAAAATCTGTTTGTAGATTTGAGCTACACGACGTGCCGTCTCGCGAGCACCGCGCTTGATGATGCGCTGCAGGTTTTCGACCAGCATGGGCGTGCTGATGCTGCTGATCGGGAGTTTTCCCAACCAGGGGTAGGCATTGAGCTCAAGGCGCTGCCGCACCGTGCGGGTGTATTCCGGATCCCAGGTTGATTCGCGAATAGTGAGCCATTGCTCAGCGACCGATTCAAAGGTGTGTTGGTGATCGAGCTGGCTGACCACCTTGGCCATGCGTCTTTGCAGCGAAGGGTCTTGGCCGCTGGCGAGCTGGACACGAGCATCATCACGCTTGCGTCGTGCCTCCTGCAGGCCGACCTCAGGATAAACACCAAGCGCCAGGCGCTTTTCTTTTCCCAGAAAGCGGTACTTCAAGCGCCAGTAACGGCCTCCGTTGGGCTGCACTTCAAGGTACAAACCTTGTTCGTCGTACAGGCGGTATGGCTTGTCCTGGGGCTTGGCGTTGCGGCAGTTGGTGTCTTTCAGGGGCATTGGGGGCACATCCTCTCCGAGCGAGCAGATGAGAGTTTTATGCCCCCATATATGCCCCCGTCAACCGTGGGATGCCCTGGGATCAGGTGGGAAAACACGGGCAAGAAAAAAGCCGTAAAGCTTTGATTTATCTAGGCTTTACGGCTTTTCTGGGTCTTCCTGGGAAGAAAATTTGGTGGAACCGGGGGGATTTGAACCCCCGTCCGCCAGTGATCCGCTGTCGGTCCTACATGCTTAGCCGTGTCTATTGAGTTAATCCGCAGCCGCCCGACGGGCAGGGTGCTTTGGACGAGTTGTGTAAGTTTTAGCCGCTTCGTCCACAACGTACTGCACGGCGATCCTGTTCTGTATGACAATCACTTCGGGTTTACAGGCATCCCCTAGTGATTGCTGGAGCCGAAGCTACCAGGAGAGCGGGCTCAGCTGCTTACGCAGCGAGAGCGTAACCCTCGTAGTTTTCGTCATTGGCAACTATAGAAAGTTGCAACAGTGGATTTACGAGTTCTGTTACCAACTCGGCATGCACCTAGAGTTTCACTACCGGCGTCGAATCCTAATCGGCCCCATTTGCTGCGCTCTAGCTGTAAGCGTTTTTCAACGCTCAAGGCCGAGTATACGCCATCGGTCGGGCGACGTCGACTGCTGGCCTAACATCGCCCGGCAGACGGGTTATTGGCCGTTGCTGCCTTTCTCGGTTTTCTCCAGGCGCTCCAGAGTTTTGCTGGTAATAGCAATGCAGTCTTTCGTGTTGCCCGCTGCCTGGGCAGCCTTGGCGTCCTTGACATGCTCGGCCACGGCATTGTCCATACCTTCGGAGGTAGCTCCGGCGGTGGCCGTGGCATCTTCAATCTTCTGCAGGTTTAGGGCACACAGGTCTTCTTCCGCGAACACAGGGGAGGCAAGCAGTGCGGCGGCAATGAACAGTCCGGAAATCGCAGTACGCTTCATGTGAATCTCCTTGGCTGGAAAGGCCTCGGGAAACAGGGGCCTAAATGGATGGACTGCACTGCTTGCCTAGGGTTCAGATTGCTCGCGCCCGGGTCACGCGGTCCACCAGATAAACTAGACCGTGATAATCGATCCCGCCATGGTTCGACAGACCGATCTCGCAGGTGCGGCTGGTGGAGATCCCTTCGCTGCAGTACTGCACCGCATCCCTGAGGCTGCGCAGCGAGTGGGCATTGAGCTCTGGGGTGGTAAAGCCCTTGTCGCCGGCAAAGCCGCAGCAATGAATACCTTCGGGAACTACCACCTGCTTGCTGCAACGCCGCGCCAGGTCGATCAATGCCTGGCTTTCGCCCAGGTGCTGGGTGCTGCAGGTTACGTGTACGGCGATCGGCTCGTCCTGGGGCGTGAACTCCAGTTTGTCGACCAGGTGGGTGCGGATGAAGCGCACCGGGTCATACAGGTCCAGCCGCGTTTCGGCCAGGTCCTGAACCAGGCGCAAGGTGCACGGGCTGGTGTCGCAGTAGATCGGGTCAAGTCCGCCGCGGCTGGCGTGGAGCAGCGCGTTGATCAGCTCCTGGCGCTTGTGCTCGGCTTGTTCGGCGTAGCCCTTGGAAGCAAACGGCTGGCCGCAGCACAGGTTGTCCTGGTTGTCCGGGAATATCACTTGATAGCCGGCCTTTTCCAGCAGGGCGCGAGTCTTGTCCAGCAGTGAAGTCTGCTCGCGATCAGCCGCCGCCGGGCCCATCACCCGCGAGACGCACGCTGCCAGGTACACCACCCGCGGTCGCGCGTCGTTGCTGGCCGGGGTGAACTGCACGGCCTTGAGCGGTTGCGGCATGGCTGGCGTCCACTGCGGCACGCGGCCATGGCTGAGCGTGTTCAGGCTGGCGCTCAGGCGACTCAGGCGCGGCGCACCGAGCAAGCGACGGGCGCCATTGGCCGCCTGCAGGGTAAAGCGCGCACCGCTGAGGGCGGTGTGGAAGTTGTCAGCCAGCCAGTCGGCGGTCTTGACATGATCCGCCGCCTGGGCGCGCAGCTTTTTCACCAGCTCACCCGTGTTGATACCCACCGGGCAACGCTGGGCGCACAGGCCGGTGGCCGCGCAGGTGTCGATGCCCTGGTACTGGTAGTCGCGCTCCAGTTCGCGGGTATCGCTGCCAGCACGTTTTTTTGCCTGGATATCGCGCCACATGACGATGCGCTGGCGCGGGCTCAGGGTCAGCCCCTTGGAGGGACAGACCGGCTCGCAGAACCCGCATTCGATGCACTTGTCGACGATCTCGTCGGCGGCGGGCAGTGGCTTGAGGTTCTTCAGGTGGATCTGCGGGTCTTCGCTGAGCACCACATCCGGGTTGAGGATGCCATTGGGGTCGAGCAAGCGCTTGAGCTGCCACATCAACCGGTAGGCATCGCTGCCCCATTCCAGCTCGACGAAGGGCGCCATGTTGCGCCCGGTGCCGTGTTCGGCCTTGAGCGAACCACCGAATTCCACCGCCACCAGTTGCGCCACATCGTCCATGAAGGCCTGGTAACGCGCGACTTCCTCGGCGCTGTTAAAGCCCTGGGTGAAGACGAAGTGCAAGTTGCCTTCCAGGGCGTGGCCGAACAGGATGGCTTCGTCGTAGCGGTGCTTGTCGAACAGGGCGATCAGGCGATTGACGCCGATGGCCAGTTGCTCGACCGGGAAGGTCACGTCTTCGATGATCACCGTGGTGCCGGTCTTGCGTACTGCGCCGACGGCGGGGAAGGTGTCCTTGCGGATGGCCCAGAGCTTGGCGTTCTCCTTGGCGTCTTCGGTAAAGTCGACCTGCTTTTCCACCGGGAAGCCCGCCAGCGAGGCCATGATCTGCGCCAGCTGCTCGTGCAGCAACGCCTGGGTTGCCGCACGCGATTCGATCAGTAGTGCGCAGGCGCCGTCGGACAGTTGCTGGACGAAAGCCGGCATGCCGGGCTTGTCCTGTACCGAGCGCAGGCTGCGCCGGTCAAGTAGCTCCACGGCCGATACCGGCTGGCTCTTGAGCACGGTGACGGCGTTGCAGCAGGTTTCCACATCCGGAAAGACGATCAGTGCCGAGGCTTTGTTCGGGTGATCGACCACCGTGTCGTAGGTCACCGCACTGATAAAACCCAGGGTGCCCTCGGAGCCGACCAGCAGGTGGCTGAGGATATCCAGCGGCTGGTCGTAGTCGATCAGGGCATTGAGCGACAGGCCGGTGGTGTTCTTCAGGCGGTACTTGTGGCGAATCTTCGCCGCCAGTTCGGTGTTGGCGCGGGTTTCCCGAGCCAGGCGCGTGAGCTCATCGAGCAAGCTGGCGTGGCTTTGTTCGAAGGCGGCGACGCTGGCCGGATCTTCGCTGTCCAGGCGCGTGCCGTCGGCCAGCACCAGGCGCATGCCGGCCAGGGTGTGATAGGTGTTCTGCGCGGTGCCGCAGCACATGCCGCTGGCATTGTTGGCGACGATACCGCCGATCTTGCAGGCGTTGATCGAGGCCGGATCCGGGCCGATCTTGCGCCCGAAGGGGGCCAGCCAGGCGTTGGCCTGGGCGCCGATCACCCCGGGTTGCAGGCGGATCTGCTGGCCCTGGTGGCGAATCTCGCGGCCGTTCCAGTTATCGCCGAGCACGATCAGCACCGAATCGCTGATGGCCTGGCCGGACAGGCTGGTGCCGGCGGCGCGGAAGGTGACCGGCACGCGCTCGCGCTGGGCCAGCTTGAGCAGGGCGACCACTTCATCTTCGGACTCGACCCGCACCACCAGCTTGGGGATCAGCCGGTAGAAGCTGGCATCGGTACCGAAAGCCAGGGTCGAGAGCGGGTCGTCGAAACGTCGCTCGCCGGGTATCAGGCGGGCTACCGAGTCGAGGAACGCGGCGGGCAGACTCATGCAATCTCCTCGCGGGGCCGTGGCGTCTGGTGCGCCGCGTGCCCCGGTCAATCAGGCTGTGATTCGAAGGTGCGGCAATCAGGCACCCAGTTCGCGGACCAGCGAGTCGCGGGTGATTTCGCTGATCGATTTGGCGCCGGTGAGCACCATGGCCACGCGCATTTCTTTTTCGAACAGGTCCAGCAGGTTCTTCACCCCGGCTTCGCCGGCGGTAGCCAGGGCGTAGAGGAACGCGCGGCCGATCAGCACGGTATCGGCACCCAGGGCAATCATGCGCACCACGTCCAGGCCGCTGCGGATGCCCGAGTCGGCGAGGATCTTCAGGTCGCCTTTCACCGCGTCGGCAATCGCTGGCAAGGCGCGGGCGCTGGACAGCACGCCGTCGAGCTGGCGGCCGCCGTGGTTGGAGACGACGATGCCGTCGGCGCCAAACTTCACGGCGTCCTTGGCGTCTTGCGGGTCGAGGATGCCCTTGATCACCATCGGGCCCTCCCAGAACTCACGGATCCACTCCAGGTCTTTCCAGGAAATCGACGGGTCGAAGTTGGCGCCCAGCCAGCCGATGTAGTCGGCCAGGCCCGTCGGGCTGCCGCGGTAGGCGGAGATGTTGCCCAGGTCATGGGGCTTGCCCAGCAGGCCGACATCCATGGCCCACTGTGGGTGGGTCATGGCCTGCCAGACCCGGCGCAGCGGTGCATTCGGGCCGCTCATGCCGGAGTGGGCATCACGGTAGCGAGCGCCGGGTACCGGCATGTCGACGGTGAACACCAGGGTGGTGACGCCAGCAGCCTTGGCGCGCTCCAGGGCGTTGCGCATGAAGCCGCGATCCTTGAGAACGTAGAGCTGGAACCACATCGGCCGGTCGATGGCGGGTGCCACTTCTTCGATCGGGCACACCGATACGGTCGACAGGGTGAACGGAATGCCTTTGGCCGCTGCCGCACGGGCAGCCTGCACTTCACCGCGGCGCGCGTACATGCCGGTCAGGCCGACCGGCGCCAGGGCCACGGGCATGCTCAGGGTTTCGTTGAACAATCGGGTCTCGAGGCTCAGCTCGGACATGTTCTTCAATACGCGCTGGCGCAGGGCGATGCCGGCCAGGTCCTGGACGTTGTGGCGCAGCGTGTGCTCGGCATAAGCACCGCCGTCGGCGTAGTGGAACAAGAACGGCGGCAGCTTGCGTTGGGCAGCTGCGCGGTAATCGGTAGAGGCAGAAATGATCATGGGGTCTCGCAGCGTTGGTTAAAGGGGCGGCTGCCGGGCGCGCCACAACGCGCCCGGCCCCTGACACTTTAGTGAACCAGCATGCCGGTCAGCCAATAGGCCTGGACCAGGGTGATCAGGCCGACGATGGTGGCGAAGAACAAGCTGTGCTTGAGGGTGAAGCGGAACAGGTCCGACTCTTTGCCGACCAGGCCGGTGGCGGCGCAGGCCACGGCGATCGATTGCGGCGAAATCATCTTGCCGGTCACGCCGCCGCTGGTGTTGGCTGCTACCAGCAGGGTGTCGCTGACCCCGATCTGGTGCGCGGTAGTGGCCTGCAGCGAGCTGAACAGGGCGTTGGACGAGGTGTCGGAACCGGTCAGGAACACGCCTAGCCAGCCAAGGAACGGCGAAAAGAACGGGAACGCCGCGCCGGTGCCGGCCAATACCAGCGCCATGGTCGAGGACATGCCCGAGTAGTTGGTGACGAAGGCGAAGGCCAGGACCATGCCGATCGACAGGATCGGCCAGCGCAGTTCGAAGAAGGTCTCTTTCAAAGTGGTCAGACCAGTTTTGAAATTGATCTTCAGCACCAGCATCGAGATCAGCGCCGAGAAGAAGATCGCGGTACCGGTGGCGGAAATCGGGTCGAGCTTGAACACCGCCGGGATCGCCGTCGGGGTGGCAACGATCGGTGCGGACTTGATCACCAGTTGATCAAGGTGCGGGATGGCGAAGTTGAACACCCAGCTGTACATCGAACCGCCAGCAGCGAAGGCAGCCTTGAATGGCTTGAGGGTCCAGATGGTGACCAGCACGGTGAGGATCAGGAACGGCGACCAGGCCTTGAAGATCTCGCCGAAGCTGTAGGGCGAAGGCTGGCTGCCGCCGCCCTGGACCACGGCAGCGCCGACACTGCCGGTGGCGCTGGCGAACGAGCGCTTGGGCTGCCAGACCTTGAGGAACAGGGTCAGGGAAATCAGGCTGGCCAGGGCCGAGGTGATGTCCGGCAGTTCCGGGCCGATGAAGTTCGAGGTGAAGTACTGGGTTACGGCAAAGCTCAAGCCGGCCACCAGGGCGGCAGGCCAGGTCTCTTTGACGCCGCGCAGGCCGTCCATCATGAACACCAGCCAGAACGGTACGAACAGCGACAGCAGTGGCAACTGGCGACCGGTCATGGCGCCGATCTTGAACGCATCGATACCGGTAACCTGGCCGGCAACGATGATCGGGATGCCCAGGGCGCCGAAGGCCACTGGCGCAGTGTTGGCGATCAGGCACAGGCCGGCGGCGTACAGCGGGTTGAAGCCCAGGCCCACCAGCAGAGCGGCGGTAATGGCTACCGGTGCGCCGAAACCTGCCGCACCTTCGAGGAAGGCGCCGAAGCAGAAACCGATCAGCAACACCTGCAGGCGCTGGTCATCGGTGATCGACAGCACCGAGCTGCGGATCACTTCGAACTGGCCGCTCTTGACCGTCAGTTTGTAGAGGAACACCGCGGCGACAATGATCCAGGCAATTGGCCACAGGCCATAGGCAAAGCCATATCCGGCGGCGGCAAGCGCCATGTCGGCAGGCATCTGGAAGGCAAAGATCGCCACCAGGATCGACAAGCCCAGCGTGATGCTGCCGGCCACATGACCCTTGAGGCGGAACACCGCCAGCGCGAGGAAGAAGAACACGATCGGGATGACTGCCGCGAGCGCGGACAGGCCAAGACTACCAAGCGGACTGTAAAGCTGTTGCCAGGTTTGCATATGGGGTGGCCCCTAATTGTTGTTGGTCAGCACTGGCATTGGATAATTGGTAAGACCAATTTACAATGTCGAGGCGCTAGGTTAAAAGCCTCGCTGCGGCTGTGTCAATTTGTCCCAGGAAAACTTTCGTCGGATTTGTGCGGGGGCACGGGCCTGAGCGGCAGGGAAATTTGCCAACTGATGGGTGTCGGCGGGTCGCGGATGCGCCAGAATAGACAGCCCCGAACGCACTCGGGATGTGGAGAGCATGTGATGGTTTTTGATCAGGTCCGCCAACGCCGTTTGTCCGACGATATCGTCGAGCGGCTGGAAGGGATGATTCTCGAAGGCACCTTGACGGCCGGTCAGCGCCTGCCTGCCGAGCGGGCGCTGGCCGAACAGTTCGGCGTGTCACGACCGTCGTTGCGCGAAGCGATCCAGAAGCTGGTGGCCAAGGGCTTGTTGGTCAGCCGCCAGGGCGGTGGCAACTATGTGGCCGAATCGCTCGGCTCGACCTTCAGTGACCCGCTGCTGCAGTTGCTCGAAAGCAACCCTGAAGCGCAGCGCGACTTGCTGGAATTCCGGCATACCCTGGAGGCATCCTGCGCCTATTATGCGGCGATCCGCGCCACCGAGCCTGATCGCCAGCGGCTCAAGGCGGCCTTCGACACCTTGCAGGATTGCTACGCCCGCGCCGATGAAGTGGACCGGGCCGAGGAGGGCGCGGCCGATGCGCGTTTCCACCTGGCGATCGCCGAAGCCAGCCATAACGCGGTGCTGCTGCACACCATTCGTGGCCTGTTCGACCTGCTCAAGCGCAACGTGGTGACCAACATCGGCGGCATGTACAAACAGCGCGCCGAAACTCGCGACATGCTCATCAGCCAGCACCGTGAGCTGTACCTGGCGATTGTCGAAGGGCGTGCGGAAGATGCTCGCGAAGTGTCCAGCCGGCACATCACCTATGTGCAGGAGGTGCTCGACGAAGTGCGCCAGGAGGTTCAGCGGGTGGCGCGGGCGGAACGGCGTAGCGGGCGTTAGCAATCGCGGGGCAAGCCCGCTCCTGTAGGAGCGGGCTTGCCCCGCGATAAAGGCGCTTCAGGCTGGAATCAGTCTTCTTTGCCCTTGTTACGCACCGCGCGCTGCAATTCGCGGTCGGAATCACGCTCGCGCTGGGTATCGCGCTTGTCGTATTCCTTCTTGCCCTTGCCCAGTGCGATTTCGCACTTGATCAAGTGCTTGCTCCAATAGATCGACAAGGCTACGCAGGTGTAGCCCTTCTGCTGGACGGCCGCATGCAGGCGTTCCAGCTCTCGACGGTTGAGCAGCAGTTTGCGGGTACGTGTCGGGTCGGCAATGACGTGAGTACTGGCGGCTGTCAGTGGCGTGATATGGCTGCCCATCAGCCAGGCCTCGCCATCCTTGAGCACCACGTAACTGTCGGTCAGGTGCGCCTTGCCGGCACGCAGACTTTTTACTTCCCAACCGGACAGGACCAATCCGGCCTCGAACTTGTGTTCGATGAAGTAATCGTGACGCGCCTTTTTATTCTGCGCGATAGTCCCTGTCGGATGTTTCTTTTGGTTAGCCATAGGGGCGGCATTATAGGCAGTCGCCGCGCTGTCGGCTACGGGGTAGCAGTGCGCTTGAGCCATTGCCGTGAATCCCGGACAATGCGCGCACTTGATGCGCTCTATGGCGCCCCTCGGCATTCTGGTTGTGTTTGCCGCCCAGCTTTGGAATTGACCCCTGGATGACTACCCATATTCAACGTTCGGCCCTGCTGCCATATCCCGCCCAGGCCCTGTACGACCTGGTCAATGATGTAGCGCGCTACCCGGAATTCCTGCCCTGGTGTTCGTCCAGCACCGTGATGGAAGAAAGCGACACGCACATGCGCGCGCGCCTGGAAGTGGCCAAGGGGGGGATGAGCCAGCAGTTTGTAACCAGCAATGTGCTGGTGCCGGGCCAGTCCATTGAAATGAACCTTGAGGAGGGGCCTTTTACCCAGCTGCATGGCGTCTGGGTATTCAAGCCATTGGGCGAGAAGGCCTGCAAGATCAGCCTCGACCTGTCGTTCGATTACGCCGGGCCGCTGGTGCGCGCCACCTTGGGGCCGTTGTTCAACCAGGCGGCCAATACCCTGGTCGATGCCTTCTGTCAGCGTGCCAAACAGCTCCATGTCTGAAGCGCTGCTGGCGGTCGAGGTGGTGTACGCCCTGGCCGAGCGGCAGGTGCTGCTCAGTGTTGAGGTGCCGGCGGGGGCGACTATCAATGAAGCGGTAAAACTGTCGGGGATCGCCGCGCATTTTCCCGAGGCCGATATTCAAGCCTGCCCGCTCGGTATTTTTGGCCGGGTAATCGCTAACCCTGAAGAGCAAAAAGTCGAGGCGGGGGATCGCATCGAGATTTACCGGCCATTGCTGGCAGACCCGAAAGAGGTGCGCAAGCAGCGCGCCGCAAAAGTCGCCAGGGTCTTCAAGAAAGCCAAGCGCTGAATCGCAGGCAATAAAAAGCCCGGACTGGTCCGGGCTTTTTTGTGTGCGCTGCAGGTTTACTGCGGCGAGGTGTCCAGTGCTTCTGGCACCGGCACCGGGATGACCTCGATGGTATCCACGTCTTTCTGGATGGTGTCTTCCAGCGAGCCTGGCTTGGCAGGTTTCTCCTGCGCAGCGGGTTCGGTGGTGCCGGCCGGGCTGACAGTGGTGTCGCTGCTGCCACCGAGGATTTCCTGGTCGCGGCTGACACCTGGCATGAAGTCGCCGGACAGGCTGGCGAGCTGATCGTTCTCGTTGAAGAAGATGCTCATGCGCTCCTGTTGGCGCTCACCGCCACCGGGCTGCAGGCTATACAGGTAGTCCCAGCGATTGGTGTGGAAAGTATCCTGGATCAGCGGGTTGCCCATGATAAACCGTACTTGCCGACGGGTCATTCCGGGGCGCAATTGGTCTATCATGTCTTGCGTGACGACATTGCCCTGCTGGATGTCGATTTTGTAAACCCCGGGGAACGAGCAACCGGCGAGTGCGAGCAGTCCCACGAAGGTGAGGCTGGTTAGCAAGAGCTTGGTGTTTTGCATCGGTGGGCGACTTCCACTATCTTGGCTGGACAACGTAAACCCCGATCATACCCGTATTCAGAGAAGCTGCGAAGCAGCATCGGCGAGAAAGCTGACCATGGTTGAAAATAGCGAACTGCGCAAAGCCGGTCTCAAGGTGACACTGCCTCGAGTAAAAATTCTACAGATGCTCGACTCTACCGAGCAGCGTCACATGAGTGCTGAAGATGTCTACAAGGCGCTGATGGAGGCAGGCGAGGACGTCGGTCTGGCCACGGTTTACCGTGTTCTGACCCAGTTCGAAGCCGCTGGCCTGGTCGTGCGCCACAATTTCGATGGCGGCCACGCTGTGTTCGAGCTGGCTGACGGTGGTCACCACGACCACATGGTCAACGTCGATTCCGGCGAAGTCATCGAGTTCTTCGACAGTGAAATCGAGAAGCGTCAGAAGCAAATCGTGGAAGAGCACGGTTTCGAACTGGTTGACCACAACCTGGTTCTGTACGTACGCAAGAAAAAGTAAGCAATTATTACATTGCTGCATAAGTACTGAAGGCGACCCTGGGGTCGCCTTCGTGCTTTCTGCCTGATTGTTTTTTATAGCTGCGCGTTTCAGGCCTTGCTGGTGACCACCATCTTGCGTGCGTGTGCCAGGGATTCCTTGGTCAGGTCGATGCCGCCGAGCATGCGCGCAACCTCTTCAACACGCTCGCGCTTGCCCAGATTGGCCACGGCAGTATGGGTGGCATCGCTGTTGCGCACTTTGTGCACGAACAGGTGGTGATGGCCCTGGGCGGCCACCTGCGGCAGGTGGGTGACGGTCAGCACCTGGCCGCGTTCGCCCAGGCGACGCAGCAGTTGACCGACGATCTCTGCCGTTGGCCCGCCGATACCCACGTCGACTTCGTCGAATACCAGGGTCGGGATGCGCGAGGTCTGCGCGGTGATCACCTGGATCGCCAGGCTGATCCGCGACAGCTCGCCACCGGAGGCAACCTTGGCCAGGGCCTTGAGCGGCTGCCCGGGGTTGGCGCTGACCAGCAGCTCGACCTGTTCCAGGCCCTGGGGCTGCAGTTCGTCGCTGCTGTTGGGCCGCAACTCGATACTGAAGCGCCCGCCAGGCATGCCCAGGCGCTGGATTTCCTGCTCCACGGCGCTGGCCAGCTGGCTGGCGGCTTGCTGGCGCAGGGCGCTCAGTTCACCGGCCTTGTCCTGGTAGTGGCGGGCATAGGCGGCCAGCTCTTCAGCCAGGCGCTCGATCGATTCGTCGTTGGCGTTGAGGTTTTCCAGCTCTTCCATCAAGCGCTGCTGCAGGCCGGCCAGCTCGGTAGGGTGCACCCGGTGCTTGCGGGCGAGGGTATAGATGGTGTCGAGGCGCTCTTCGAGCTGTTGCAGGCGCGCCGGGTCGGCATCGAAGTTGTCGAGGAAGCGGTTCAGCTCGCCAACGGCTTCTTCTACCTGGATCTGCGCGCTGGCGATCATGGTGGCCGCCTCGCCCAGGGCCTTGGGCGCGTTGTGCACGGCGGTCAGGCGGTTGAGGCTGGCAGTCAGGGCGTTGAGTACGTTGCCCGAATCGTTTTCGCTGCAGTGGTCGATGACCTGGCGGCAGATGCCGAACAGCGCTTCGGCATTGGTCAGGTTCTTGTGTTCCTGTTCCAGGAGCTCCAGTTCGTTCTCGCCCAGGCCAAGGTTGTCCAGTTCTTCGAGCTGGTAGCTGAGCAGCTGGTGCTGCGCGCGCTGCTCATCGCCGGAATTGGACAGCCGCTCCAGTTCCTGGCGGGTCTGGCGCCAGCGCTGGGCGGCGAGCTGTACCTGGCGGGCGAGGTCGGTGGCGCCAGCGTATTCGTCGAGCAGGCGGCGGTGGGTGTCGGTTTTCAGCAGTGACTGGTGTTCGTGCTGGCTGTGGATGTCGATAAGCAGCTCGCCCAGGGCCTTGAGGTCGCCGAGCGGGCAGGGCGTGCCGTTGATATAGCCACGGCTGCGGCCTTCGGCGGTGATCACCCGGCGCAGGATGCACGGCCCGTCGCTGTCGAGGTCGCGCTCGGCCAGCCAGGTGCGCGCCTCGGGGATATCCACCAGGTCGAAGGTGGCGAGGATGTCAGCCTTGTCGGCTCCTGGGCGCACCACGCCACTGTCGGCGCGATCGCCCAGGGTCAGGCCCAGGGCGTCGAGCATGATCGATTTGCCGGCCCCGGTTTCACCGGTGATGACGCTCATCCCGCGGGCGAGCTCAAGGTCCAGGTGTTCGACGATGGCATAGTTGTGTACGGACAGGTGCACCAGCATTGGGGCGGCTCCCAGGCGTTAGGTCTGGTTATTTATACAGTGTTTTCAAATCCGCTGACAATGCTGATGTTTAGTTCAATTTGGTTATCAGGGCGCTGTTCTGATCGCCATGGGTTATGAACGAATCTGAGCGAGCTGCCTTGCAGGCCCTTGAACCTGGGTTTTGCGACCCCATATAGCCGGCAGACGCGCGAGTAATGCTCGCAGACCTAATTCGAGAGGAGAGATTTTATGGCTGACGAACAGCTGGATGAACAGAATCTGAACGCCGAAGCGGCTGGCGACCAAGAGCTGAGCGCCCGCGTGCAGGTGCTCGAAGAGCAGCTGGCGGCGGCCCAGGATCAATCCCTGCGCACCGCCGCCGACCTGCAGAACGTGCGCCGCCGCGCCGAGCAGGACGTAGAAAAGGCGCACAAGTTCGCCCTGGAAAAATTCGCCGCTGACCTGCTGCCGGTCATCGACAGCCTCGAGCGCGGCCTGGAACTGTCCAGCCCGGACGACGAGAGCATCCGCCCGATGCGCGAAGGCATCGAGCTGACCCTGAAAATGTTCCACGACACCCTCAAGCGCTACAACCTCGAGGCCATCGACCCGCACGGCGAACCGTTCAATGCCGAGCACCATCAGGCGATGGCCATGCAGGAAAGCGCCGAGGTCGAGCCCAACAGCGTGCTCAAGGTGTTCCAGAAGGGCTATCAGCTCAACGGCCGTCTGCTGCGCCCGGCCATGGTCGTGGTCAGCAAGGCCCCGGCAACGGTTTCGCCGTCGATTGACGAGCAGGCTTGAAATCGTTTTCAGCGCCCCCATCTAGGTGTCAAGCATTCAAGTATTACCGCAGTTAGCCACCACTGCTGCGGCAACCAAATTCAAGTTTCGGGAGAGTTAACATGGGTAAAATCATTGGTATCGACCTGGGGACCACCAACTCCTGCGTCTCCATTCTGGAAAACGGCAACGTCAAGGTTATCGAGAACGCCGAAGGCGCTCGTACCACGCCGTCGATCATTGCCTACGCCAACGATGGCGAAATCCTGGTTGGCCAGTCGGCCAAGCGTCAGGCGGTCACCAACCCGCACAACACCCTGTACGCGGTAAAGCGTCTGATCGGCCGTCGCTTCGATGAAGAAGTGGTGCAGAAAGACATCCAGATGGTTCCGTACAAGATCGTCAAGGCTGACAACAATGACGCCTGGGTTGAAGTGAACGGCCAGAAAATGGCGCCGCCACAAATCTCGGCTGAAATCCTGAAAAAGATGAAGAAGACCGCCGAAGACTACCTCGGCGAGCCAGTGACCGAAGCGGTGATCACCGTTCCGGCCTACTTCAACGACAGCCAGCGTCAGGCCACCAAGGACGCCGGCCGTATCGCCGGTCTGGACGTCAAGCGGATCATCAACGAACCAACCGCGGCGGCTCTGGCCTACGGCATGGACAAGGCCAAGGGCGATCACACCGTGATCGTTTATGACCTGGGTGGCGGTACCTTCGACGTTTCGGTCATCGAAATCGCCGAAGTCGACGGCGAGCACCAGTTCGAAGTTCTGGCCACCAACGGTGACACTTTCCTCGGTGGTGAAGACTTCGACATCCGCCTGATCGACTACCTCGTCGACGAGTTCAAGAAAGAAAGCGGCATGAACCTCAAAGGTGACCCGCTGGCCATGCAGCGCCTGAAAGAAGCTGCTGAAAAGGCCAAGATCGAGCTGTCCTCGAGCCAGCAGACCGACGTCAACCTGCCGTACATCACTGCAGACGCTACCGGTCCTAAGCACCTGAACGTGAAGATCTCCCGCGCCAAGCTGGAATCGCTGGTAGAAGACCTGGTTCAGCGCACCATCGAGCCATGCCGCATCGCCATGAAAGACGCCGGTATCGACGTCAGCAAGATCGACGACGTGATCCTGGTCGGCGGTCAGACCCGTATGCCGCTGGTGCAGAAAGCTGTTACCGACTTCTTCGGCAAAGAAGCACGTAAAGACGTCAACCCGGACGAAGCGGTTGCCATGGGTGCCGCCATCCAGGGCGCGGTATTGGCCGGTGACGTGAAAGACGTACTGCTGCTGGACGTCAGCCCGCTGACCCTGGGTATCGAAACCATGGGTGGCGTGATGACCGCGCTGATCGAGAAGAACACCACTATCCCGACCAAGAAGTCGCAAGTGTTCTCGACTGCCGATGACAACCAGGGCGCCGTGACCATTCACGTGCTGCAAGGTGAGCGTAAGCAGGCTGCACAGAACAAGTCCCTGGGCAAGTTCGACCTGGCTGACATTCCACCAGCACCACGTGGCGTGCCACAGATCGAAGTGACCTTCGATATCGACGCCAACGGCATCCTGCATGTCGGCGCCAAAGACAAGGCCACCGGCAAGACCCAGTCGATCGTGATCAAGGCCAACTCCGGCCTGTCTGATGAAGAAATTCAGCAGATGATCCGCGACGCCGAAGCGAACTCGGAAGAAGACCGCAAGTTCGAAGAACTGGCCGCTGCCCGTAACCAGGGTGATGCACTGGTTCACTCGACTCGCAAGATGGTCGCAGACGCCGGTGACAAGGTCACTGCCGATGAGAAAACCGCGATCGAAGCTGCCGTGGTTGCCCTGGAAGCCGCCATCAAGGGCGACGACAAGGCTGCCATCGACGCCAAGGTCGAAGAGCTGTCGAAAGTCTCGGCTCCGGTTGCCCAGAAGATGTACGCCGAGCAGTCGGCTGAACAGCCTCAGGGCGGCGCTCAGCAAGCTGAGCCGGAAGCCAAGCACGACGACGTCGTCGATGCCGAGTTCGAAGAAGTCAAAGAGAACAAGTAATTGCTACAGGTTGTCGGCCAGTTGACTGTTTTTTGATGGTTGGCTGGTAGGATGTCGCCGCGCGGGGGCTTGCTCCCGCGTTGGCGTGTCTGCAATACCCGAATTTTTACAGCATCTGTCAGCCGCCCGTGGGGTAGGTGGGGTGGGTGCTGGCGGCACAGCGCGGAATGCGCAGAGGTTTGCCGAACGTCCTCAAGAGTGCAAAGACTTATGGCAAAGCGTGACTATTACGAAGTTCTGGGAGTTGAGCGCGGCTCCAGTGAAGCGGACCTGAAGAAGGCCTATCGCCGCCTGGCGATGAAGCATCACCCGGACCGTAATCCTGATGACAAGGACTCGGAAGAGAAATTCAAGGAAGCCAACGAGGCTTACGAAGTGCTCTCCGATGCCAGCAAGCGTGCGGCCTATGACCAGTATGGTCATGCCGGCGTGGATCCGAGCATGGGTGGTGGCGGCGCCGGTTTCGGCGGCGCGAACTTCTCGGATATCTTCGGTGATGTGTTCAGCGATTTCTTCGGCGGTGGCCGTGGTGGTTCGCGTGGTGGTGCCCAGCGTGGCAGCGACCTGCGTTATACCCTTGAGCTGAACCTGGAAGAGGCCGTCCGCGGTACCACGGTCAATATCCGTGTGCCGACGCTGGTCAATTGCAAGCCGTGTGACGGCTCCGGCGCCAAGAAAGGCTCGTCGCCTTCGACCTGCCCGACCTGTGGCGGTATCGGCCAGGTGCGCATGCAGCAGGGCTTCTTCTCGGTCCAGCAGACCTGCCCACGTTGCCACGGCCAGGGCAAGATCATCACCGACCCGTGCGATTCGTGCCATGGTGAAGGCCGCACCGAAGAGTACAAGACCCTGTCGGTCAAGGTTCCGGCAGGTGTCGACACCGGCGACCGTATTCGTCTGTCCGGTGAGGGCGAGGCCGGTTCGCAAGGTGGCCCGACTGGCGACCTGTACGTTGTGATCAACGTGCGTGAACACTCGATTTTCCAGCGCGACGGCAAGCATCTGTACTGCGAAGTGCCGATCAGCTACACCGACGCTGCCCTGGGTGGCGAGCTGGAAGTGCCGACCCTCGATGGTCGGGTCAAGCTGAAGATCCCGGAAGGTACCCAGACCGGCAAGCAGTTCCGTCTGCGCGGCAAGGGTGTGGCGCCGGTTCGCGGTGGTGGTGCCGGTGACCTGATGTGCCGGGTCGCGGTGGAAACCCCGGTCAACCTCAGCCGTCGTCAGCGCGAGCTGCTCGAAGAGCTGCGTGATTCGCTGGAAGGCGACAGTTCCCATTCGCCGAAAGCCAATGGCTGGTTCGAAGGCGTGAAGCGCTTCTTCGGTGATCTCTAAGAAGGAATAGGGCATGCGACGTATAGCGGTAATGGGCGCGGCAGGGCGCATGGGCAAGACCCTGATCGAAGCGGTGCAGCAAGCCCCGGGTGCCGGGCTGACCGCGGCGATCGATCGCCCCGACAGCTCGCTGGTCGGCGCTGATGCAGGTGAGCTGGCGGCGCTGGGCCGGATCGGCGTGCTGCTGTCCGACGACCTGGCCAAGGTCGCCGACGAGTTCGACGTGCTGATCGACTTCACTCATCCCTCGGTGACCCTGAAGAACCTGGCGTTCTGCCGCAAGGCAGGCAAGGCGATGATCATCGGCACCACCGGTTTCACGGCCGAAGAAAAGCAACTGCTGGCCGAAGCGGGCAAGGACATTGCGATCGTCTTCGCCGCCAACTTCAGCGTTGGCGTCAACCTCAGCCTGAAGCTGCTGGACATGGCTGCGCGGGTGTTGGGTGATGATGTCGATATCGAGATCATCGAGGCTCACCACCGGCACAAGGTCGATGCGCCGTCGGGTACTGCGCTGCGCATGGGTGAAGTGGTTGCCAATGCGCTGGGCCGCGACCTGCAGGAAGTGGCGGTGTATGGCCGTGAAGGCCAGACCGGTGCGCGTGATCGCAAGACCATCGGCTTCGCCACCGTGCGTGCCGGCGATGTGGTCGGTGATCACACCGTGCTGTTTGCTGCCGAAGGTGAGCGCCTGGAGATCACCCATAAGGCCTCCAGCCGCATGACCTTCGCCAAGGGTGCGGTACGTGCGGCCCTGTGGCTGGACGGGCGCGAGCCTGGCCTGTACGACATGCAGGACGTGCTCGACCTGCGTTGAACGCTGTTCAGGGGCCGCTGCGCGGCCCATCGCTGGCAAGGCCAGCTCCCACAGGAATTGCGCCATGGCTGCAATTCCTGAGTCTCAGTATCTCCTGTGGGAGCTGGCTTGCCAGCGATGCTTTTCCATTCCCGCGACGCCCTGTCGCATTCCTGCGCCTTTCAGGTACTTCAGTGGTAGACCAAAAAAGCGTTTTTCTGTAAGCTACAGCTTTAGTGTGTCCACTAAAAGCGCGCAGATAATTCGACGAAGAAAGCGGGGTGACGTGTCTATACGTCATTCCGCTTTTTTGCAACCTGCGATCGCCCCTTCAGGCTAGATTTACGGGAGGTCTTCTTGACTAAGCCAGCCATACTCGCCCTTGCTGATGGCAGCATTTTTCGCGGTGAAGCCATTGGAGCCGACGGTCAGACCGTTGGTGAGGTGGTGTTTAACACCGCAATGACCGGCTATCAGGAAATCCTGACTGACCCTTCCTATGCGCAGCAAATCGTTACCCTGACTTACCCGCACATCGGCAACACCGGCACCACGCCGGAAGACGCCGAATCCGACCGCGTCTGGTCGGCCGGTCTGGTGATTCGCGACCTGCCTCTGATCGCGAGCAACTGGCGCAACAAGCAATCCCTGCCTGATTACCTCAAGGCCCACAACGTGGTGGCGATCGCTGGTATCGACACCCGTCGCCTGACCCGCATCCTGCGTGAGAAGGGCGCGCAGAACGGCTGCATCCTCGCCGGCGACAACATCAGCGAAGAGGCCGCAATCGCCGCCGCTCGCGGCTTCCCGGGCCTGAAGGGCATGGACCTGGCGAAAGTCGTCAGCACCAAGAACAGCTACGAATGGCGCTCCAGCGTCTGGGAGCTGAAGACCGACAGCCACGCCACCATTGAAGCGTCCGAGCTGCCGTACCACGTGGTTGCCTACGATTTTGGCGTCAAGCTGAACATCCTGCGCATGCTGGTCGCCCGCGGCTGCCGCCTGACTGTAGTGCCGGCGCAAACCCCGGCCAGCGAAGTCCTCGCGCTCAACCCCGATGGCGTGTTCCTGTCCAACGGCCCTGGCGATCCGGAGCCTTGCGACTACGCGATCCAGGCGATCAAGGACATCCTCGAAACCGAGATCCCGGTGTTCGGCATTTGCCTGGGTCACCAGTTGCTGGCCCTGGCCTCCGGTGCCAAGACCGTGAAAATGGGTCATGGTCACCACGGCGCCAACCACCCGGTCCAGGACCTGGACACCGGCGTTGTGATGATCACCAGCCAGAACCACGGCTTTGCGGTTGACGAAGCAACCCTGCCGGGTAACGTGCGCGCCATCCACAAGTCGCTGTTCGACGGCACCCTGCAAGGCATCGAGCGCACCGACAAGAGCGCGTTCAGCTTCCAGGGCCACCCTGAAGCCAGCCCGGGCCCGACCGACGTCGCGCCACTGTTCGACCGTTTCATCGATGCCATGGCCAAGCGCCGCTGAGCATCTGGCGAGAAGGCCCTGGACCGGTGCAAGCCGCGTTCAGGTGCCGCCCCCAAGATTGTTCAATGCGGCTTGCCGACTGACCTGCGGAATTGAGTGACAACCCATGCCAAAACGTACAGACATTAAAAGCATCCTGATTCTCGGCGCTGGCCCGATCGTGATCGGCCAGGCCTGCGAATTCGACTACTCCGGCGCCCAGGCGTGCAAAGCCCTGCGCGAAGAGGGCTACCGCGTCATCCTGGTGAACTCCAACCCGGCCACCATCATGACCGACCCGGCCATGGCTGATGCGACCTACATCGAGCCGATCAAGTGGCAGACCGTTGCCAAGATCATCGAAAAAGAGCGCCCCGACGCACTGCTGCCGACCATGGGTGGCCAGACTGCCCTGAACTGCGCCCTGGACCTGGAGCGCGAAGGCGTCCTGGAAAAGTTCGGCGTGGAAATGATCGGCGCCAACGCCGACACCATCGACAAGGCTGAAGACCGTTCGCGCTTCGACACCGCCATGAAGGCCATTGGCCTTGAGTGCCCGCGCTCCGGTATCGCCCACAGCATGGAAGAGGCCAATGCGGTCCTCGAGAAGCTCGGCTTCCCGTGCATCATCCGTCCGTCCTTCACCATGGGCGGCACCGGTGGTGGCATTGCCTACAACCGTGAAGAATTCGAAGAGATCTGTGCCCGTGGTCTGGACCTGTCGCCGACCAAGGAACTGCTGATCGACGAATCGCTGATCGGCTGGAAAGAGTACGAGATGGAAGTGGTCCGCGACAAAAAGGACAACTGCATCATTGTCTGCTCGATCGAAAACTTCGACCCGATGGGCGTGCACACCGGCGACTCGATCACCGTGGCGCCGGCACAGACCCTGACCGACAAGGAATACCAGATCATGCGCAACGCCTCGCTGGCGGTGCTGCGTGAAATCGGTGTCGAGACCGGCGGTTCCAACGTGCAGTTCGGTATCTGCCCGGACACCGGCCGCATGGTCGTGATCGAAATGAACCCACGGGTTTCGCGTTCCTCGGCCCTGGCGTCGAAAGCCACCGGCTTCCCGATCGCCAAGATCGCCGCCAAGCTGGCGGTCGGTTACACCCTCGACGAACTGCAGAACGACATCACTGGCGGCCGTACCCCGGCGTCCTTCGAACCGTCGATCGACTACGTCGTCACCAAGCTGCCGCGTTTCGCCTTCGAGAAATTCCCGAAAGCCGACGCCCGCCTGACCACCCAGATGAAATCCGTGGGTGAAGTCATGGCCATCGGCCGGACCTTCCAGGAGTCGCTGCAGAAAGCCCTGCGCGGTCTGGAAGTTGGCGTGTGCGGCCTGGACCCGAAAGTCGACCTGGCCAGCCCGGACGCTGCCAGCATCCTCAAGCGCGAGCTGACCGTGCCGGGCGCCGAGCGCATCTGGTACGTCGCCGACGCCATGCGTTCGGGCATGACCTGCGATGAAATCTTCGCCCTGACCGGTATCGACCACTGGTTCCTGGTGCAGATGGAAGACCTGATCAAGGAAGAAGAGAAGGTCAAGACCCTGGCCCTGTCGGCGATCGACAAGGACCTGATGCTGCGCCTCAAGCGCAAGGGCTTCTCCGATCAGCGTCTGGCCAAGCTGCTGGGTATCACCGACAAGAACCTGCGTCGTCACCGTCACAAGCTCGAAGTGTTCCCGGTCTACAAGCGCGTCGACACCTGCGCCGCCGAGTTCGCCACCGATACCGCCTACCTGTACTCGACCTACGAGGAAGAGTGCGAGGCCAATCCGTCGACCCGCGACAAGATCATGATCCTGGGTGGCGGTCCTAACCGTATCGGCCAGGGCATCGAGTTCGACTACTGCTGCGTACACGCGGCACTGGCCCTGCGTGAAGACGGTTACGAGACCATCATGGTCAACTGCAACCCGGAAACCGTCTCCACCGACTACGACACCTCCGACCGCCTGTACTTCGAGCCGCTGACCCTGGAAGACGTACTGGAAGTGGTTCGCGTCGAGAAGCCGAAGGGCGTGATCGTCCATTATGGCGGCCAGACCCCGCTGAAACTCGCGCGAGCCCTGGAAGAAGCCGGCGTACCGATCATCGGTACCAGCCCGGACTCCATCGACCGCGCCGAAGACCGCGAGCGTTTCCAGCAGATGGTTCAGCGCCTGAACCTGCTGCAGCCGCCAAACGCCACCGTGCGCAGCGAAGACGAAGCGATTCGTGCTGCCGGCGTGATCGGTTACCCGCTGGTGGTTCGCCCGTCCTACGTACTGGGCGGCCGCGCGATGGAAATCGTCTACGAACTGGACGAGCTCAAGCGCTACCTGCGTGAAGCGGTACAAGTGTCCAACGACAGCCCGGTGCTGCTCGATCACTTCCTCAACTGCGCCATCGAGATGGACGTGGATGCGGTCTGCGACGGCACCGACGTGGTGATCGGCGCGATCATGCAGCACATCGAGCAGGCCGGTGTTCACTCCGGTGACTCGGCGTGCTCGCTGCCTCCGTACTCGCTGCCCGCCCATGTGCAGGACGAAGTCCGTGAACAGGTCAAGAAAATGGCCCTGGAACTGGGCGTTGTCGGCCTGATGAACGTGCAGTTGGCCCTGCAGGGCGACAAGATCTACGTGATCGAAGTCAACCCGCGCGCCTCGCGTACCGTGCCGTTCGTCTCCAAGTGCATCGGCACTTCGCTGGCGATGATTGCCGCGCGGGTCATGGCCGGCAAGACCCTCAAGGAAATCGGTTTCACCAAGGAAATCATTCCTAACTTCTACAGCGTCAAGGAAGCGGTGTTCCCATTCGCCAAGTTCCCGGGTGTTGACCCGATCCTCGGCCCAGAGATGAAATCCACCGGTGAAGTCATGGGTGTCGGCGACAGCTTCGGTGAAGCCTTCGCCAAGGCCCAGATGGGCGCCAGCGAAGTATTGCCGACCGGCGGTACTGCGTTCATCAGCGTGCGTGACGACGACAAGCCACAAGTGGCTGGCGTTGCTCGCGACCTGATCGCCCTGGGCTTCGAAGTGGTTGCCACCGTCGGTACCGCCAAGGTCATCGAAGCGGCTGGCCTGAAAGTGCGTCGCGTGAACAAGGTGACCGAAGGTCGTCCGCACGTGGTCGACATGATCAAGAACGACGAAGTGTCGCTGATCATCAACACCACCGAAGGCCGTCAGTCGATCGCCGACTCCTACTCGATTCGCCGCAATGCGTTGCAGCACAAGATCTACTGCACCACCACCATTGCGGCCGGTGAAGCTATCTGTGAAGCGCTGAAGTTCGGTCCGGAAAAGACCGTGCGCCGCTTGCAGGATCTCCATGCAGGACTCAAGGCATGATCAAATACCCGATGACTGTCCAGGGCCATCGCGCCCTGGAAGATGAGCATGAATTCCTCAGCAAGACCGAGCGTCCGCGCCTGAGCCAGGCCATTGGCGAGGCCCGCGAACTCGGTGACCTCAAGGAAAACGCCGAATACCACGCTGCCCGTGAAGAGCAGGGTATGGTCGAAGCGCGAATCCGTGATATCGAAGGGCGTCTGCAGAACGCGGTGGTCATTGATGTCACCACTATTGCGCACACCGGCAAGGTGATCTTCGGCACTACCGTCGAAATCGCCAACGTCGAGACGGACGAAAGCTTGAAGTACAAGATCGTCGGTGAGGATGAAGCCGACATCAAATCCGGCAAACTGTCGGTGGGTTCGCCCATCGCCCGTGCTCTGATCGGCAAGGAAGAAGGCGACGTTGTGGCGGTGAAAACCCCGAGCGGCCTGGTCGAGTACGAGATTGTCGAAGTCGCCCACATTTGACCGTCGCCGCGGCTTTGCCGCGGCCCCGGTGATCTGGCAACTGACCCAGGTGTTCTGGGTTGGTGGCCTGTGGATGCTGCATTTCGGTCTGTTGCCGGCGTTGGGCCAGATTGGCCTGGCGCCGCTGCTGATCGAGGATATTGGCAGCCTGATGGCATCGTTGCTGGTGGCGTTTGCGGCGTTTTGCGCAGGCGTGCAGGCACTGGTGCTGATTCAGGCTCAGGGCCTGGCCAGTCTGTGGCGGGACATGCGGGGGCAGTTGCTGTCGATGGCGATGCTGGCGTGCGTGGTGTATTTCGCCTTGCGCATGGGCATGCCGGAGGAGTTGCGCTGGCAGCTGTTCTGCTACCTGGTGCTGGGCCTGACCGGCTTGCTGCTGGTCATGCAACCCGTGCCGGGCAGGGCGCGCAAGGCGCGCCACTGACCGGGGCGAACATCACTTGTAACGGTGGATGTTCGACAGCTGTTTGTTCGGCTGCGGATTGCGGCGATAGATCAGCGCTTTCTTGCCGATGGTCTGTACCAGTTCGGCGCGGCCGGCCTTGCACAGCGCGGCAATTGCGGCAGCACGCTCTTCGCGGTCTTCGGAGCGAATCTCGACTTTGATCAGTTCGTGATCGGCCAGAGCGCGTTCGAGTTCGGCGATAACCCCTTCAGTCAGCCCGTTGCCTGCCACAATCAGAACTGGTTTCAGGTCGTGGCCAATGGATTTGTACTGTTTCTTCTGCTCGTTATTGAGCGGCATAATCTGACCCTTTGTCTGATTCTGTAAAAATGGCGGCCATTTTACCCGAGGGCCCGTGGATCCGCCCAGTTAATCACGACCCTTATCATCGAGGTGCCCAATGGCGCGTTCCAAGACAAGCCTTGGCTGGCTGAAAGAACACTTCAACGATCCTTACGTTAAAAAAGCGCAAAAGGATGGTTATCGCTCGCGTGCGAGCTATAAATTGCTGGAAATTCAAGAAAAGTACCGGATTATCCGCCCGGGTATGAGTGTCGTCGATCTCGGCGCGGCGCCGGGTGGCTGGTCGCAGGTGACCAGTCGTCTGATCGGCGGTCAGGGCCGCTTGATCGCTTCCGATATCCTGGAAATGGACAGTATTCCCGACGTTACCTTCATCCAGGGCGACTTTACCCAGGACGAAGTGCTGGCACAGATCCTTGAGGCGGTGGGTAATTCGCATGTAGACCTTGTGATTTCCGATATGGCCCCCAATATGAGTGGTACGCCTGCCGTGGATATTCCCAAGGCCATGTTTCTCTGTGAGCTGGCCATTGATCTGGCGACCCGGGTACTCAAGCCGGGTGGTGATTTCCTGATCAAGATTTTCCAGGGCGAAGGGTTTGACGTATACCTCAAGGACGCTCGTCAGAAATTCGACAAGGTCCAGATGCTCAAACCTGATTCTTCGCGGGACCGCTCCCGTGAACAGTACTTGCTGGCGAGGGGTTACCGCGGCGAGTAGGGGCGTCAGGCCGGCGGCTTCCAGGGTGTCCGATAGTTTTTTCCAATCGGCTCTCCTGCCTGACCTGGATGTACTTCGTGTAGTCTAGGTTTCACAAAGGGTTACAGACGGCGCCTGCAGATGTGTAGGTTATGTAGTAAGTTAAGCCGGTGAATATCATGCGAGGCACGGCTGCGCCGTCAGCCGGCTTCAGAGGGTAGCTAATTGAACGATATGGCAAAGAACTTGATCCTGTGGTTGATCATCGCGGCTGTCCTGGTGACGGTGATGAACAACTTCTCCAGCCCGAATGAGCCGCAGACCCTCAACTATTCCGACTTCATTCAGCAGGTCAAGGATGGCAAGGTCGAGCGCGTTGCGGTCGACGGCTACGTCATTACCGGTAAACGTACCGATGGCGACAGCTTCAAGACCATCCGTCCGGCCATTCAGGACAACGGCCTGATCGGCGACCTGGTCGACAACCACGTCGTGGTCGAAGGCAAGCAGCCAGAGCAGCAGAGCATCTGGACCCAACTGCTGGTCGCCAGCTTCCCGATCCTGGTCATCATTGCCGTATTCATGTTCTTCATGCGTCAGATGCAGGGCGGCGCCGGTGGCAAGGGCGGGCCGATGAGCTTCGGCAAGAGCAAGGCGCGCCTGCTTTCCGAAGACCAGGTGAAAACCACCCTGGCCGACGTCGCTGGTTGCGACGAAGCCAAGGAAGAAGTCGGCGAGCTGGTCGAATTTCTGCGCGACCCAGGCAAGTTCCAGCGCCTGGGCGGTCGTATTCCTCGCGGCGTGCTCATGGTTGGCCCGCCAGGTACCGGTAAGACCCTGATAGCCAAGGCCATTGCCGGCGAAGCCAAGGTGCCGTTCTTCACCATCTCCGGCTCCGACTTTGTCGAGATGTTCGTAGGTGTTGGTGCCAGCCGTGTGCGCGACATGTTCGAGCAGGCCAAGAAGCATGCTCCGTGCATCATCTTCATCGACGAAATCGACGCCGTCGGCCGCCATCGTGGTGCCGGCATGGGCGGCGGTCACGACGAACGCGAGCAGACCCTCAACCAGTTGCTGGTGGAGATGGACGGCTTCGAAATGAACGACGGCATCATCGTCATCGCCGCGACCAACCGTCCGGACGTACTCGACCCGGCGCTGCTGCGTCCGGGCCGTTTCGACCGCCAGGTGGTGGTTGGCCTGCCGGATATCCGTGGCCGTGAGCAGATCCTCAAAGTGCATATGCGCAAGGTGCCGATTGGCGAGAACGTCAATCCAGCGGTCATTGCCCGTGGTACTCCAGGTTTCTCCGGTGCGGACCTGGCCAACCTGGTCAACGAGGCGTCGTTGTTCGCTGCCCGTGGTGGCAAGCGCGTCGTCGAGATGAAAGAGTTCGAGCTGGCCAAAGACAAGATCATGATGGGCGCCGAGCGCAAGAGCATGGTCATGTCCGAGAAAGAGAAGCAGAACACCGCTTATCACGAGGCTGGTCACGCCATTGTCGGTCGCGTCGTGCCCGAGCATGACCCGGTCTACAAGGTATCGATCATTCCGCGGGGCCGGGCACTGGGTGTCACCATGTTCCTGCCTGAGGAAGACCGCTACAGCCTGTCCAAGCGCGCGCTGATCAGCCAGATCTGCTCGCTGTACGGTGGCCGTATCGCCGAAGAGATGACCCTGGGCTTCGATGGCGTCACCACCGGTGCATCCAACGACATCATGCGTGCCAGCCAGATCGCCCGTAACATGGTCACTAAATGGGGTCTGTCGGAAAAACTCGGTCCGCTGATGTATGCCGAAGAAGAAGGCGAAGTGTTTCTGGGCCGCAGTGCCGGTTCCCAGCACGCCAGCGTCTCCGGTGAAACCGCCAAGCTGATCGACTCCGAAGTGCGCAGCATCATTGACCAGTGCTATGCCACGGCCAAGCAGATCCTCACTGAGAACCGCGACAAGCTCGACGCCATGGCCGATGCGCTGATGAAGTACGAGACCATCGATGCCGATCAGATCGACGACATCATGGCTGGTCGCGAGCCACGCGAGCCGCGTGATTGGGAAGGTGGGTCAGGCACTCCAGGCACCTCTGCTCCGCAGAGCGATCGCCCAGAGTCGCCGATCGGCGGTCCAGCGGCGCAAGTCTAAGGGCACATATGACCTCACAGCAGTACCCGACCCGGTTGCCTTGCGGCAACCGGGTTCTTGATTTGTCCCGTACCCATGTCATGGGTATCCTCAATATCACCCCCGATTCCTTCTCCGATGGCGGCCGCTTCACCCAGCGTGACGCAGCCTTGCGTCACGCCGAGGCGATGGTGGCTGCCGGTGCGACCCTGGTCGATGTCGGTGGCGAGTCCACCCGCCCTGGCGCTCGCGCGGTGTCGGCGCTTGAAGAACTGGAGCGCGTTGCGCCGATCGTCGAGGCGATCAGTCGCGAACTCGATGTGATCATCTCGGTCGATACTTCGACGCCAGCGGTGATCCGTGAGTCGGCCAGGCTCGGTGCCGGGCTGATCAACGATGTGCGCTCGCTCAGTCGTGATGGCGCCCTGGATGCCGCAGCAGCTACCGGTTTGCCGGTGTGCCTGATGCATATGCGTGGCGAGCCGGGCGATATGCAGGATAATCCTCATTACGAGGATGTCACCGCCGAGGTGGCGAGCTATCTTGAAGAGCGAATGGCTGCCTGCGCGGCCGTGGGCATCGAGGCCGGGCGGATCATCCTCGATCCGGGTTTCGGCTTCGCCAAGACCCTGGAACACAACCTCAGCCTGTTCAAGCACATGGAGGCGCTCCATCGGTTGGGGCGTCCTTTGCTGGTGGGTGTTTCTCGCAAGAGCATGATCGGTCTGGCCCTGGGCCGCCCGGTCGGAGAACGGCTCTATGGCGGCCTGGCCCTGGCTGCGCTGGCGATGACCAAGGGAGCGAGCATATTGCGCGTTCACGATGTCGCCGAAACCGCCGATGTAGTGCGGATGATTGCTGCGGTGCAAGCCGCCGAATAAGAGTGATGGAGCATCTATGAGCAGAAAATACTTTGGCACCGATGGCATTCGTGGCCGTGTCGGCGAGTTTCCGATTACCCCTGATTTCATGCTCAAGCTCGGTTGGGCTGCGGGTATGGCCTTTCGCAAGCAAGGCGCTTGCCGGGTACTGGTCGGTAAGGACACGCGAATTTCGGGCTACATGTTCGAGTCGGCACTGGAAGCCGGATTGTCGGCGGCTGGCGCTGATGTGATGCTGCTCGGGCCGATGCCGACCCCGGCCATCGCCTACCTGACCCGCACCTTCCACGCCGAAGCGGGCATTGTCATCAGTGCGTCGCACAACCCGCATGACGACAACGGCATCAAGTTCTTCTCCGGCCAGGGCACCAAGCTGCCGGACGAAGTCGAACTGATGATCGAGGAGCTGCTCGACCAGCCGATGACCGTGGTCGAATCGAGCAAGCTGGGCAAGGTGTCGCGTATCAACGATGCGGCTGGCCGTTACATCGAATTCTGCAAGAGCAGCGTGCCGAGCAGCACCGATTTTGCCGGTCTCAAGCTGGTGGTCGACTGCGCTCACGGTGCTACCTACAAGGTCGCGCCAAGCGTGTTCCGCGAGCTGGGTGCCGATGTCACCGTGCTGTCGGCACAGCCCGATGGTCTGAACATCAACGAAAACTGTGGTTCGACCCACATCGAGTCGCTGCAGGCGGCGGTCCTGGTTGGTCATGCCGACCTGGGTATCGCCTTCGATGGCGACGGCGACCGTGTCCTGATGGTCGATCACACCGGTGCCATCGTCGATGGCGACGAACTGCTGTTCATCATCGCCCGTGACCTGCACGAGCGTGGCAAGCTGCAGGGTGGGGTGGTGGGTACCCTGATGAGCAACCTGGGGCTGGAGCTGGCCCTGAAGGACCTCGACATCCCGTTCGTGCGCGCCAAGGTCGGTGACCGCTACGTGATGGCCGAGCTGCTGGGGCGCGACTGGGTGATCGGTGGCGAGAACTCCGGGCACGTGGTGTGCTGCAACCACACCACCACTGGTGATGCGATCATCGCCGCGCTGCAGGTGCTGATGGCCCTCAAACGCCGCGAAGAGACCCTGGCCCAGGCCCGTCAGGCCCTGCGCAAATGCCCGCAGGTGCTGATCAATGTGCGCTTCGGTGCGAGCAAAGTCGACCCCCTGGAGCATCCGGCTGTCCAGGAGGCCAGTGCCAAGGTTACCGAGGCCCTGGCCGGTCGTGGCCGTGTGCTGCTGCGCAAGTCCGGGACAGAGCCTCTGGTGCGGGTAATGGTCGAAGGCGAGGATGAAAATCAGGTCCGCGGCCACGCCGAAGCCCTGGCAAAACTGGTAAGTGAAGTTTGCGTTTGAAATACGCTTGCCAGAGGTGATTGGGTTGGGTAACATCTGCGCCCTCTTTGACCGACGAGGTACAGCATGCGTCGCCCTATGGTAGCTGGTAACTGGAAGATGCACGGTACCCGCGCCAGCGTCGCTGAGCTGATCAAGGGCTTGAGTAATCTCGCCCTGCCGAGCGGTGTCGAGGTCGCGGTGTTTCCCCCCGCCCTGTACATCAATCAGGTAATTGATGGCGTACAAGGCAAGGCGATCGCCGTCGGCGCTCAGAATTCTGCGGTACAGCCTGAGCAAGGCGCACTGACCGGTGAAATTGCACCGAGTCAACTGGCCGAGGCAGGTTGCGAGCTGGTACTGATTGGGCACTCCGAGCGCCGCCAGATCATTGGCGAGAACGACGAAGTCCTCAATCGCAAGTTCGCTGCGGCACAGGCTTGTGGTTTGAAGCCGGTGCTCTGTGTAGGGGAAACCCTCGAAGAGCGCGAAGCGGGTAAAACGCTTGAGATTGTCGGGCGTCAGCTGGACAGCGTCATCGAAGCGTTCGGTGTCGAAGTCTTCGCCAGTGCGGTGATTGCCTATGAGCCTGTATGGGCCATCGGTACAGGGCTGACAGCCTCGCCACAGCAGGCTCAGGATGTGCATAAGGCCATTCGCGAGCAGCTGGCGGCAAAGAACCCGGAAGTCGCAGCGAGTGTGCGGCTTCTATACGGCGGCAGCGTGAAGGCGGCCAATGCGGCTGAACTGTTCGGCATGCCGGATATCGATGGGGGCCTGATTGGTGGGGCTTCCCTGAACGCAGACGAATTCGGTGCAATTTGTCGCGCCGCAGGAAACTGAAAAATGCTGGAAACAGTGATCGTTGTTTTGCATCTGTTGGGCGCGCTGGGTTTGGTAGTGCTGGTGTTGCTGCAACAGGGTAAAGGTGCGGAAGCGGGTGCATCTTTCGGCGCAGGTGCTTCAAATACTGTGTTCGGAAGCCAAGGTTCTGCTACCTTTCTGAGTAAGTTTACTGCTATACTAGCTGCCTCTTTCTTCTTAACTGCTCTTGGGTTAGGATACTTTGCTAAGGAGAAAGCTCAAGAGCTGACTCAAGTAGGGTTGCCAGATCCAGCGGTCTTGGAAGTGAAGCAGCAAAAGCCGGCAACAGATGATGTACCGGTGCTCCAGGAGCAGAAGAGCGAAGCCACTAACACTGGTGATGTTCCTCCCGCTCAAGAGCAGAAGTAACGGGTTTCAAAGTAGTATTGCCGAGGTGGTGGAATTGGTAGACACGCAACCTTGAGGTGGTTGTGCCCATAGGGTGTAGGGGTTCGAGTCCCCTTCTCGGTACCAATTGAAACAAGACAGCCCGCTACAGCGGGCTTTCTTGTAGGTGGAGGTTAGATTGACCCTGTCGGGGTTCGGTCGTATACTTTCGCCCCAGCTTTGTCGCGGGGTGGAGCAGTCTGGTAGCTCGTCGGGCTCATAACCCGAAGGTCGTTGGTTCAAATCCAGCCCCCGCAACCAGTTTCAGCGGAGCCCCTTTTGCAGGGGCTTTTTCTTGGCTGAACAGTCATAACGCCGGTATTCAACGGCGTATCAGGGATGGGCGCTTTGCCCATTTTTTATTTGCATAGCATGCACGAGGGGGTTCAGGTGTCGAGCAAGCTAGAACAGTTGCAGGCCTTGTTGGCCCCGGTGGTCGAGGCTCTTGGCTATCAATGCTGGGGGATCGAATTCATCTCTCAAGGCAAACATTCGGTCCTGCGGATTTATATCGATAAAGAAGATGGCGTGCTTGTTGATGACTGCGCAAAAGTCAGTCACCAGGCCAGCGCGATCCTCGATGTCGAAGACCCGATCACTTCCGAATATACCCTTGAAGTGTCCTCTCCTGGCATGGATCGCCCGCTGTTCACCTTGGAACAGTTTGCTTCGCATGCCGGCGAACAAGTGAAGATCAAGCTGCGTACGCCCTTTGAAGGTCGTCGTAACTTTCAGGGCCTTCTCCGTGGCGTGGAGGAGCAGGATGTTGTGGTCCAGGTAGACAACAACGAATTCCTGTTGCCGATCGATTCGATCGACAAGGCCAACATTATTCCCAGTTTTGACTGAGACGTGCCGGATCCCGCGGACCGCGCGGATCCAATGGCTTGCGAAAGGCGAGGCGTACGATGAGCAAAGAAGTACTGCTGGTTGTTGAGTCGGTATCGAACGAAAAGGGCGTACCGGCCGGCGTAATTTTTGAAGCGCTGGAAGTGGCTCTGGCCACTGCAACCAAAAAACGTTTTGACGACGAAGTCGACCTGCGTGTGGAAATCAACCGCCACACCGGTAGCTACGAAACCTTCCGTCGCTGGACTGTCGTCGAAGAAAAGGATCTGGACGATCCGGCGATCGAAGTGTGGCCAGCGAAGATTCAGGACACCCATCCTGAAGCTAAAGTCGGTGACGTGATCGAAGAGAAGATCGAGTCGATCGAGTTCGGCCGTATTGCCGCCCAGACCGCCAAGCAAGTCATCGTCCAGAAGGTCCGTGAAGCCGAGCGCGCTCAAGTGGTAGATGCCTACCGCGAGCGTCTGGGCGAGATCATCTCCGGTACCGTCAAGAAGGTCACCCGTGACAACGTCATCGTTGACCTGGGCAACAACGCCGAAGCGTTGCTGGCCCGTGAAGACATCATCTCCCGCGAGACTTTCCGTGTCGGTGTGCGCCTGCGTGCACTGCTCAAGGAAATCCGCACCGAGAACCGCGGCCCGCAGTTGATCCTGTCGCGTACCGCGCCACAGATGCTGATCGAGCTGTTCCGCATCGAAGTGCCGGAAATCGCCGAGGGCCTGATCGAAGTCATGGCCGCGTCCCGTGATCCGGGTTCGCGCGCCAAGATCGCCGTACGCTCCAAAGACAAACGCATTGACCCGCAAGGTGCCTGTATCGGCATGCGCGGTTCGCGTGTCCAGGCAGTGTCCGGCGAACTGGGTGGCGAGCGCGTGGATATCGTCCTCTGGGACGACAACCCTGCACAGTTCGTCATCAACGCCATGTCGCCGGCTGAAGTCGCGGCGATCATCGTCGATGAAGACGCCCACGCCATGGACATCGCCGTGGGTGCCGACAACCTGGCCCAGGCGATTGGCCGTGGTGGCCAGAACGTGCGCCTGGCCAGTCAGTTGACCGGCTGGACCCTGAACGTGATGACCGAATCGGACATCCAGGCCAAGCAGCAAGCTGAAACCGGTGACATCCTGCGCAACTTCATCGACGAGCTGGAAGTCGACGAAGAACTGGCACAGGTGCTGGTCGATGAAGGCTTCACCAGCCTGGAAGAGATTGCCTACGTACCGCTGGAAGAAATGCTCAACATCGACGGCTTTGACGAAGACATCGTCAACGAGCTTCGTGCTCGCGCCAAGGATCGCCTGTTGACCAAAGCCATCGCTACTGAGGAAAAGCTGGCAGACGCCCATCCGGCCGAAGACCTGCTCTCGCTTGAGGGTATGGACAAGGATTTGGCGATGGAACTGGCGGTGCGCGGCGTAGTTACCCGCGAAGACCTGGCCGAGCAGTCGATTGATGACCTGCTCGACATCGACGGCATCGACCAAGAGCGTGCCGGCAAGTTGATCATGGCCGCCCGAGCCCACTGGTTCGAGTAATTAGGCGCGGCCTGAGGAGAGAAGTGCATGACGCAAGTCACGGTGAAAGAATTGGCCCAAGAGGTCGCTGCACCGGTAGAGCGCCTGCTGCAGCAGATGCGTGAGGCAGGTCTGCCGCACACCGACGCCGGTCAGGTAGTGACCGACAATGAGAAGCAGGCATTGCTGGCTCATTTGAAGAGCAGCCACAAGGCAAAAGTGGAAGAGCCGCGCAAGATCACCTTGCAGCGCAAAACCACCAGCACCCTGCGTGTCGCCGGTAGCAAGAGCATCAGCGTAGAAGTACGCAAGAAGAAAGTATTCGTTCAGCGCAGCCCGGAAGAAATCCAGGCCGAGCAGAAGCGCGAGCTGGAAGAGCGCCGTGCAGCGGAAAACGCTGCCCGTGAAAAAGCCGATGGCGAAGCACGTCAGCGTGCCGAGGAAGAAGCCCGTCGTCAGCCAGCCGCTGCGTCTGCCGCGCCGGCTGCTGCCGCTCCGGCTCCGGCTGCAGCGCCAGTGATCCAGGCCGCCGCGGACGCCGCTCCGGCACCGGTTGCCGACCGCAAGAAAGACGACGTGCGTCGCAGCGACAAGTCGCGTGACGACGAGCGTCGTGGCGGCGAGCGCCGCAACGAAGCGCCGCGCGTTTCGGTCAAGGTCAAGGAAAAGGAAAAGGCGCCTACCCCGCGTGCCGCTCCGCGTACCACCGACGAAGAAAGCGATGGCTTCCGTCGTGGTGGCCGTGGCAAGGGCAAGCCGAAGAAGCGCAACGCCCATGGCTTCCAGAACCCGACCGGTCCGGTTGTCCGCGACGTGCAGATCGGCGAGACCATCACGGTTTCCGACCTGGCCAACCAGATGTCCGTCAAGGGCGCTGAAGTGGTCAAGTTCATGTTCAAACTGGGCACTCCGGTGACCATCAACCAGGTGCTCGACCAGGAGACAGCTCAGCTGATCGCCGAAGAGCTGGGCCACAAGGTCACCCTGGTCAGCGACACCGCCCTGGAAGATTCCCTGGCTGAGTCGTTGAAGTTCGAAGGCGAGACCTTCTCCCGTGCACCAGTCGTGACCGTAATGGGCCACGTTGACCACGGTAAGACCTCGCTGCTCGACTACATCCGTCGTGCCAAGGTTGCTGCTGGCGAAGCCGGTGGTATTACCCAGCACATCGGTGCGTACCACGTGGAAACCGACCGCGGCATGGTCACCTTCCTCGACACCCCGGGTCACGCCGCGTTTACCGCCATGCGTGCCCGTGGTGCCAAGGCGACCGACATCGTGATCCTGGTGGTTGCAGCGGACGACGGCGTGATGCCGCAAACCCGCGAAGCGGTCCAGCACGCCAAGGCTGCCGGTGTTCCGCTGGTCGTGGCGGTGAACAAGATCGACAAGCCAGGTGCTGACCTCGATCGTATCCGTAACGAGCTGTCCGTCGAAGGCGTCACTTCCGAGGACTGGGGTGGCGACACTCCGTTCGTCAAGGTGTCGGCGAAGATGGGTACCGGTGTCGACGAACTGCTCGAAGCCGTTCTGCTGCAAGCCGAGATCCTCGAGCTCAAGGCCACTCCATCGGCCCCGGGTCGTGGTGTAGTGGTCGAGTCGCGCCTGGACAAGGGCCGTGGCCCGGTGGCTACCGTGCTGGTTCAGGACGGTACCCTGCGTCAGGGCGACATGGTTCTGTGCGGTTCGAACTATGGCCGTGTACGGGCCATGCTCGACGAAAACGGCAAGCCTGTTAAGGAAGCCGGCCCGTCGATCCCGGTCGAGATTCTCGGCCTGGATGGCACTCCGGACGCCGGTGACGAGCTGTCGGTAGTGGCTGACGAGAAGAAAGCCCGTGAAGTTGCCCTGTTCCGTCAAGGCAAGTTCCGCGAGGTCAAACTGGCTCGCGCTCACGCTGGCAAACTCGAGAACATCTTCGAGAACATGGGCCAGGAAGAGAAGAAGACCCTCAACATCGTGCTCAAGTCCGATGTTCGTGGTTCTCTCGAGGCCCTGCAGGGCTCCCTGAGCGGCCTGGGCAACGACGAAGTACAGGTTCGCGTGATTGGCGGCGGCGTCGGTGGTATCACCGAGAGCGATGCCAACCTGGCCCTGGCTTCCAATGCAGTACTGT
Source organism: Pseudomonas wadenswilerensis (assembly GCF_900497695.1). Lineage (GTDB taxonomy): Bacteria > Pseudomonadota > Gammaproteobacteria > Pseudomonadales > Pseudomonadaceae > Aquipseudomonas > Aquipseudomonas wadenswilerensis. The sequence goes on from NZ_UIDD01000003.1 coordinate 248,479, forward strand.
TCGGCTTCAACGTGCGTGCCGATGCCGGCGCGCGCAAGATCGTCGAGCAGGAAGGTCTGGATATGCGTTACTACAACGTGATCTACGACATCATTGAAGACGTCAAGAAAGCCCTGACCGGTATGCTCGGCAGCGATGTTCGCGAGAACATCCTGGGTATCGCCGAAGTGCGTGACGTGTTCCGTTCGCCGAAGTTCGGCGCCATCGCCGGCTGCATGGTCGTCGAGGGTGTGGTCTACCGCAACCGTCCGATCCGCGTACTGCGCGAGGACGTGGTGATCTTCGAAGGCGAGCTGGAATCGCTGCGTCGCTTCAAGGACGATGCGTCCGAAGTACGTGCCGGCATGGAATGCGGTATCGGCGTCAAGAGCTACAACGACGTCAAGGTCGGCGACAAGATCGAAGTCTTCGAGAAAGTCCAAGTGGCTCGTACGCTCTAAGCCGCGAGCATGGGAACCGCCAATTGTCCGCCCCAGGGCGTCGCTTGGCGGCTCTGAACGCAACGCCCGGTCCGGCTCTAGCCTGGCCGGGCGTTTGCCGCTTTAGTTACAGGTAGCAAAAATGGCAAAAGAATATAGCCGTACCCAACGCATTGGCGATCAGATTCAGCGCGAGCTGGCTCAGTTGATCCGTCGTGAAGTCAAAGACCCGCGTGTCGGCGTGGTCACCATTACCGCTGTAGATGTCAGCCGCGATGTCGGCCATGCCAAGGTGTTCATCACCTCCATGGGCCAGGAAGGCGCGGAAGACATCAAGCAGACCCTCAAGGTGCTCAACGGCGCGGCCAGTTTCCTGCGCGTGCACCTGGGCAAGGAAATGCAACTGCGCAGCGTGCCGCAACTGCATTTCCACTATGACGAGAGCATCAGTCGCGGTGCCCACCTGTCGGCCCTGATTGAACGCGCCGTCGCCGAAGACAAGCTGCACCAGGCTTCCGACACGCCCCTGGACACCAAGGAGTAAGCGGTGGCTCAGGTCAAGCGTATCCGTCGTAACGTCAGCGGCATCATCCTGCTCGACAAGCCGTTGGGGTTCACTTCCAACGCTGCCTTGCAGAAGGTCCGCTGGCTGCTCAACGCCGAAAAGGCCGGGCACACCGGTAGCCTCGATCCACTGGCCAGTGGCGTGCTGCCACTGTGCTTCGGTGAGGCGACCAAGTTCTCGCAGTACCTGCTCGATTCCGACAAGGGCTACGAGACGGTCATGCAACTGGGTCAGACCACCACCACCGGCGACGCCGAAGGTGAAGTGCTGAAAACCCGTGACGTGACCGTTGGTCGCGCCGATATCGAAGCGGTTTTGCCACAATTTCGTGGTCAAATCAGTCAGATACCGCCGATGTACTCGGCCCTCAAGCGTGACGGCCAGCCGCTGTACAAGCTGGCCCGTGCAGGTGAAGTAGTGGAGCGCGAGGCGCGTTCTGTTACTATTAACCGCTTGGAATTGCTCGAGTGCGAAGGCACCCGTGTCCGGCTGTCGGTCGGCTGCAGCAAAGGCACCTACATCCGCACCCTGGTCGAGGACATCGGCGAGGTGCTCGGTTGCGGGGCCTATGTCGCCCAACTGCGTCGCACACACGCCGGTCCTTTCGAGCTGGCCCAGACCGTGACCCTCGAAGAACTCGAAGCGGTCCACGCCGAAGGTGGTAACGAAGCGGTCGATCGCTTCCTGATGCCATCGGACAGCGGTCTGCAGGACTGGCCACTGTTGCAGTTCTCCGAGCACAGTGCGTTCTACTGGCTGAATGGTCAGCCGGTCAGAGCCCCCGACGCGCCGAAGTTCGGCATGGTCCGGGTACAGGATCACAATGGTCGCTTCATCGGTATCGGTGAAGTGAGCGAAGACGGGCGCATCGCGCCGCGTCGCTTGATTCGGTCAGAATGATCGAAACCTTCAGTGTCAGGTTCAGGCCTGGTACTGGTGGTAAAGAGGATGGCTGTTAATAGGCACGGTCACGCCTCACTTTATGAATACAGGGAGCAGTCCCTGGCCTATTGGAAACCGTTTGTTCGGTTTCCCTTGATTTGGAGAAGCCAGATGGCACTCAGCGTTGAAGAAAAAGCAAAGATCGTTGGCGAATACCAGCAAGCCGCCGGTGACACCGGTAGCCCAGAAGTGCAAGTTGCACTGCTGACCGCCAACATCAACAAGCTGCAAGGCCACTTCAAGGCCAACGGCAAAGACCACCACTCCCGTCGTGGTCTGATCCGCATGGTTAACCAGCGTCGCAAGCTGCTGGACTACCTGAAAGGCAAGGACACCACTCGTTACAGCGCCCTGATCGGTCGTCTGGGTCTGCGTCGCTAATAGCGGCCTGGCCAGTGGTGTGCACGGCGTGCTGCAGTCACCAGGCGGAGCCTTTGGCCCCCGTGCTGGTGAGCACGCCTTGCGTATCTATGAGGTTGGCTGTCTGTCTCGCCTGAGCGGTTTACCGCAAGGGCAGGGCAGGCTTCCAACCTCTAGTTTTATCTGGACTGCCAACAGGGCCGATTCCCTGTTCTGCCCAAGAATTCGCAAGAACCAGTTCCCCCAGAGCCACTGAAAAAGGTAGGAAACCGTGAACCCGGTAATCAAGAAATTCCAATTCGGTCAATCGACCGTTACCCTCGAGACGGGCCGTATTGCTCGTCAAGCGTCCGGCGCCGTATTGGTCACCGTCGACAACGATGTCACCGTACTGGTGACCGTGGTCGGTGCCAAACAGGCCGATCCAGGCAAAGGCTTCTTCCCCCTGTCCGTTCACTATCAGGAAAAGACCTACGCCGCCGGCAAGATCCCTGGTGGTTTCTTCAAGCGTGAAGGCCGTCCTTCCGAGAAAGAAACCCTGACCTCGCGACTGATCGACCGTCCGATCCGTCCGCTGTTCCCTGAAGGCTTCATGAACGAAGTGCAGGTTGTCTGCACCGTCGTTTCCACCAGCAAGAAGACCGATCCGGACATCGCTGCGATGATCGGTACCTCGGCTGCCCTGGCCATCTCCGGCATTCCGTTCGAAGGCCCGATTGGCGCCGCCCGCGTAGCTTTCCACGAAAGCACCGGCTACCTGCTGAACCCGACCTACGAGCAACTGGCTGCCTCGAGCCTGGACATGGTCGTTGCCGGTACCTCCGACGCCGTACTGATGGTTGAATCGGAAGCCAAAGAGCTGACCGAAGACCAGATGCTGGGCGCCGTACTGTTCGCTCACGACGAATTCCAGGCCGTGATCCAGGCTGTCAAAGAGCTGGCCGCCGAAGCTGCCAAGCCGACTTGGGACTGGACTGCCAAGGCCGAGAACACCCCACTGCTGAGCGCCATCCGTGGCGAATTCGGTGCTGCGGTTTCCGACGCCTACACCATCACCGTCAAGGCTGACCGTTACACTCGCCTGGGTGAACTGCGCGAGCAAGTGATCGCCAAGTTCTCCGGTGAAGAAGGTCAACCTTCGGCTTCCGAAGTCAAAGAAATCTTCGGCGAAATCGAATACCGCACCGTTCGCGAAAACATCGTCAACGGCAAGCCACGTATCGACGGCCGCGACACCAAGACCGTTCGTCCGCTGAACATCGAAGTCGGCGTGCTGCCGAAGACCCACGGTTCGGCGCTGTTCACCCGTGGCGAAACCCAGGCCCTGGTCGTTGCAACCCTGGGTACTGCCCGTGATGCCCAGCTGCTGGACACCCTCGAAGGCGAGAAGAAAGACCCCTTCATGCTGCACTACAACTTCCCGCCGTTCTCGGTGGGCGAGTGTGGCCGCATGGGCGGTGCTGGCCGTCGCGAAATCGGTCACGGCCGTCTGGCCCGCCGTTCAGTTCAGGCCATGCTGCCTGCCGCTGACGTGTTCCCGTACACCATCCGCGTCGTATCGGAAATCACCGAATCCAACGGTTCCAGCTCCATGGCTTCGGTCTGTGGTGCTTCCCTGGCACTGATGGACGCCGGTGTACCGATGAAGGCGCCGGTTGCCGGTATCGCCATGGGTCTGGTTAAAGAAGGTGAGAAATTCGCCATTCTGACCGACATCCTCGGTGACGAAGACCACCTGGGCGACATGGACTTCAAGGTAGCCGGTACCGCCAAGGGTGTTACCGCGCTGCAGATGGACATCAAGATCAACGGTATCACCGAAGAGATCATGGAAATCGCCCTGGGCCAAGCCCTGGAAGCGCGCCTGAACATCCTCGGCCAGATGAACCAGATCATTGGTCAGTCCCGTAGCGAACTGTCGGAAAACGCTCCGACCATGATCGCCATGAAGATCGACACCGACAAGATCCGTGACGTCATCGGTAAAGGCGGCGCGACCATCCGTGCCATCTGCGAAGAAACCAAGGCTTCGATCGACATCGAAGATGACGGTTCGATCAAGATCTTCGGTGAGACCAAAGACGCCGCTGAAGCTGCTCGTCAGCGCGTTCTGAGCATCACTGCCGAGGCCGAGATCGGCAAGATCTACGTCGGTAAGGTCGAGCGCATTGTCGACTTCGGTGCCTTCGTCAACATCCTGCCTGGCAAGGACGGTCTGGTTCACATCTCCATGCTGAGCGATGCTCGCGTCGAGAAAGTGACCGACATCCTCAAAGAAGGTCAGGAAGTTGAAGTACTGGTACTGGACGTGGACAACCGCGGCCGTATCAAGCTGTCGATCAAGGACGTTGCCGCTGCCAAGGCATCCGGCGTCTAAGCACGCAGCTTAAGAAGAAGGACCCCTCGGGGTCCTTTTTTTGTGCCTGCGCACAATGTCTTGCGGACTTGCATCTTGCATGCAGGATTTTGCCACTGCTTGCAAAATGCACGATTCAGGTGTTTGCCTGTTTGTACAAGTGTCTGATTTATAAGGGAAAAATTAATAGCAAAAGCTGGCACAGGCCCTGCAACAGTATTCATACCCCTGCTGCCAGGACTGACGGCGCAGACTTTTCGAAAAACAGGAGTGTCTCGTATGAAGAAGTTCGCTATTGCTGCCGCTACTGCCACCGCCCTGACCCTGACCATGGCTAACGCGGCATTTGCCCAACAGCCCTCCCAGGCTCCGCTGACCGTTGCTGCTGGTGAAGTTACCAAAGCAAAAGAAGCGACCTCCGACACCTGGATCACCACCAAGGTCAAAGCTGACCTGATGACCGAGAAAGGCATCCCAGGCACCGACATCAAGGTCGAAACCAACAAAGGCGTGGTCTCCCTGTCTTCCGATGTTGCCGTGACGGATTCGCAGAAAGACATGGCGGTCGCTATCGCCAAGAAGATCAAAGGCGTTCAAGCCGTCTCGGCTGATGGCCTGAAAACCAATTAATAGTTTGTTCCGACTCGCTGACCTTTCAGGTTCATGCGAACGACCAAAAGGACTTGGTCACTCAAAGCCCCGGCACTGGTTGCCGGGGCTTCTTTTTGGGGGCGGTTTGTGGGAACGGGCTTGCCCCGCGATAGGGGCCTACTTCACTCCGCGTCCAGATGCAGTGGCGAGATCACCCGCCCATCCGCCTCAGCCTGGCCCAGGCTGGCATCGACGAAATACACCCGGTCATCAGCCAACTGGCCTTTGTCCACCAGGTAGTCCTTGATACTGCTGGCCCTGGCCTGACCCAACTGGCGCAGCAGCAGGGCGCTTTCGCCCCAGGACTTGAGCACTGCATCGCGCAACTGGGTAGTGCGCTGCTCGCGGTCCAGCTGTTCCCATTCCGTCGGTGGCTGTTTCTTCATCCGGGTACGGTAGATGCCTTCGAGCATGGCCGGCTTGTCGCCATCCGGGACCTTCAGCTCGGAGGCCTGTGCTGGCACCTTGTCACCGCGGCGCTGGAGGATCTTGTAGTAGGTGCTCTGGTACTCACGCTCCAGGCGCTGCTGGGCAATCAGCGGCCCATCGCTGCTCTGGGCGCTGGTGCCTTCGATCTCCAGGCGCAGGGCCGGGCGTTCCTTGAGCGCCGTCGCCAGCTTGTCCAGAGCGCTTTGCGCATCCGGGCCCAGGTCACTGGAGCCGGCGGCGAAGGCCACGTTACCCAGGTCCTGGGAGTCGCCGCCGCTGACCAGCCCGCCAATGAACTTGAAGGGCGCCTGGGCCGCACGCAGCACCAGGTTGCGCAGGGTCTGCCAGACGATCGGCATGACGCTGAACTGCGGGTCGTTGAGGTCGCCGGTCACTGGCAGCTCAATGGAAATCTTGCCGTCGGTATCCTTGAGCAGGGCGACTGCCAGGCGAATCGGCAGGTCCACCGCATCCGGGCTGTCGACCTTCTCCCCCAATTGCAGCTGCTCGACCACCACTTTGTTCTCGGCCTTGAGCTTGCCCTGAGTGATCACGTAGTGCAGGTCGATGTTGAGCCGGCCCTTGCGGATGCGGAAACCTGCAAACTTGCCTGAATAAGGGGTCAGGGTGGTCAGCTCGACGCGTTTGAAGCTGGTCGCGATGTCCAGCGCGGCCATCGGGTCGAAGGGGTTCAGCGAGCCTTTGATGGTCACGGGTGCATAGCGATCGACCTTGCCCTTGATGTCGACCTTGGCAGGTTTCGGCTGACGATTGTCGATGGTGCCGATCTGGCCGTTGAGCTGCTGGATGGCAGTAGCGAAGTTCGGCGTCAGGCTGAAGTCGGCAAAGTTGGCCGAACCGTCGTTGATGTCGATTGCACCGATGCGGATACCCAGTGGCTTCTCGGCCGGGGCCTTGGCTTTGCTGGGCGCCCTGGATTGCGCGGTGGCCGGTTGCGGGATCAGCAGGTCATCGACGTTGGTGGTGCGGTCCTCGTTGATCATGAAGCGCGCATAGGGTTGCTTGAGGGTCACCTTGCCAATGGTCAGGGCGTCACCGTGGCGGTACGACAAGGCGTCGAGGTTCAGCTGCTGCCATTTGACGAAGTCACGGTCCTTGATGGTGTCCAGGGTGTGCAACTGGTTGACCTGGGCCTTGCCATCGATGCTGAAGGCCAGCGGCTCGATGCTCTTGAGGTCGACGTTGAGGTCGCTGCCGAGCATGCCGCTGCGTAGTTCCAGGCGGATGTACGGGCTGATATAGGCCTGGGCGACGCGCAGGTCGATGTCCTGGGTATTGACCTTGAGCTTGGCGGTAACGGGCGCCAGGTTTACTTCACCGGCGGCCTGCAGCTTGCCTTGTTTGCCCACGCCGGTATCGAGCTTGAGGGTGAAGGGCGACTGGTTGAGGCTGTCGAAATTCTGCAGGTCGAGGTTCAGCGGGCCGACATCCAGGGCCACTGGCTCTTTCTGCGAGCGATCGGCCAGGTGCACCTGGTAATTGCGCAGTTGCACGTCCTTGAGCAGCACCTGCCATGGCTTGCTCGGCGCTTCGGCGGCGGCTTTCTCCTTGGTATCCGGCTCGGCGGCGGCAGGTTCGGCTTTCTCTTTTGGCGTGGCCTTGGCCGGCTGGCTGGCGAACAATTTCTGCCAGTCGAGCTGGCCGTCGGACTCCACTGCTGCCCAGGTTTCGAGCTTGTCGCTGCGGATCTTGCCGACGGTCACCAGTTGCTTGGCCAGGTCGATCGAGGTTTCACTGACATCCAGACGCGCCAGGCGGGCCAGCGGACGGCCATCCGGGGCCTTGATGGCAAAGGGCGCGATGCTCACCGAGGTATTGTCCAGCAGCAGCTCGGTTTCCTTGGACAGGTTCAGCTTGTAGCGGGTATCGAGGCTGACCACGCCGTCTTCCAGTACCAGCGGCACTGCATCGCGAACATAGGGCCAGAAGGCCTTCATCTTGCCGTCGGTGACTTTCAAGGTGCCTTCGGAGGCGAGGGGTACCACGCTGAACGTACCGCTCCAGTCGATGCGGCCGCCACCGGGGCCTACTGCGACCAGGGTCATGTCGGCGCTGTCGTCGGGCAGGGTGCTGAGGTTCTTCAGCTCCAGGTTCATCGAGTCGTAGAGGAACTCGATCGGCTCGCTCGGGCGCAGGTCCTGGAAGTGCAGGTAGCCTTCGCTGAGCTTGATGCTGCCGATGCGCAGCGGGAACGGATCGCTGGCGGGCTCTTCAGGCTTGGGCTCGCTCGGTGGCAGCTTGAACAACTGAGTGAGGTTGAGGCTGCCGTCCTTGGCGAACAGCAGCTCGGTCCGCGCCTTGTCCAGTTCGACCCCGTCCAGGTGCAGGGCACCGCTCCACAGGCTGTCGAGCTGCAGGTTGGCGTACAGGCGTTCGAAGCCGACCTGCTCCTTGCCCGGCTCGCCGATCTGCAGGCCCCAGAGGGTCAGTTCGAGGCTGAACGGGTTGAGTTCGATCCGCTGCAGGTGCGCCGGCACCGTGGCGTAATTGGCCAGTTGCTGATTGGCGATACGCAGGGTAACCCCTGGGAGAATCAGAAAGCCTAGCAGGCTGTACAAGGCCACTGCGGCCAGCATGGCGCCGAGGGCGCGTTTCAATCCTTTGGGCATGTGTGGCGTCGTCTGTCTCGAACGGAGGTGGTTGGAGTATGGCACGTAAAAACGGTTCCGAAGCTACCCCGAAAATTAACGGATATTTGTTTCAGAGCTGAAGAATCAAGGTCTTCAGTGGGGGCTGCCCATCCTGCGACGGAAAGTCGCCGTCGGGTTTGAGCACCTGCCAGTCGCGTACCGGGCGCCCGGCCTTGTCGGCGCAGCGCAGCACCTGCTCGCGCCAGTCGTCGAGATTGACCTTTGCCAGGTTGTTACAGCAGATCAGCACGCCATCGTCGGCGGTGCTCAACAGGGCCGGCTTGAGCAGGCTCTGGTAGTCGCGCAGCAGGTCGACGGTGCCGAAGGCGCTCTTGGCCCAGGCTGGCGGGTCGAGGAACACCAGGTCGAACTGGCGCTGCTCCAGGCGCGGATACGGCGGCAGCTTGTGGCCGCGGCGCTGGCTGACCGGCAGGCCGGCAAATTGACGGATCGCCGGGAAGTAATCGGACTGGATAAAACCCATCGGCAGCAGTTGCGGGTTGAGCGCGCCGTTCTCCTTGCCCACGGCCAGGTTGCCTTCGGCAAAGTCCAGGTTGCACACCTCGCGGGCACCACCCGCTGCGGCGCTGAGGCCGACGCCGCAGGTATAGGCGAACAGGTTCAGCACGCTTTTGCCGGCACTGTGTTGCTTGACCCAGCCACGGGCGTTGCGCAGGTCGAGGAACAGCAGCGGGTCCTGCCCGGCATGGCGGCCACGCACCCGGTAGTTCAGACCCCATTCGTGACCGACATGATCGGCCAGCGCGGCTTCGCTGGCCTGATACACCGGATCGCGGCGGTCGATGCGGCTGTTGCCCTGGGAGCGGTCGTTGTAGACCAGCAGCAGTTCCTGGCCCAGGTGCGTTTGCACTGCCGCGTGCAGCTCCAGCAAGGCGCTGGTCTCGAGGGTCTGGTGGAAACTCTGCACCAGCAGCTGCGGGCCGTAGCGGTCGATGGTCAGGCCGCTGGCGCCCTCCTGGCTGCCATGGAACAGGCGATAGCAGTCGGTGCCCTGGGCATGCAGTTCGGCGAGAAGGCCCTGGCGGGCGTCGAGGGCGGCGCGCAGCGCCTGATTCAAGAGGGACATGCACGTGGCCTTGGTTTGCGGACGTGCAGTTTATCAGTTCAAGCCAGGGGAGGGGCCGTTGCAGCCCCTCCCGCGGTGATCAGCGTTCGATCGCCAGGGCCACGCCCTGACCGCCGCCGATGCACAGGGTAGCCAAGCCCTTGCTGACATCACGCTTGATCATTTCATGCAGCAAGGTCACCAGCACCCGGCAACCCGAGGCGCCGATCGGATGGCCCAGAGCGATGGCACCGCCGTTGACGTTGACCTTGCTGGCGTCCCAGCCCAGCTCCTTGCCCACCGACAGGGCCTGGGCGGCGAACGCTTCGTTGGCTTCGATCAGATCAAGCTCGCTCAGCTGCCAACCGGCTTTTTCCAGGCAGCGGCGGGTGGCGCTGACCGGGCCGATACCCATGATCGCCGGATCGACCCCGGCGTTGGCGTAAGCCTTGATGCGCGCCAGGATCGGCAGGCCCAGCTGCTGCGCCTTGGCCGCGCTCATCAATAGTACTGCTGCCGCACCGTCGTTGAGCGACGAGGCGTTGCCGGCTGTTACCGTGCCGTCCTTCTTGAACGCCGGCTTGAGCTTGCCCAGCGACTCGGCAGTAGTGCCGGCGCGTGGTTGTTCGTCGGTAGCGAAGGCAACCGGCTCGCCTTTACGCTGCGGGATCAGGATCGGGGTGATTTCGTCGACGAAACGCCGGGCTTCGATGGCAGCCACCGCCTTTTGCTGCGAAGCGGCGGCGAAGGCGTCCTGTTCTTCACGGCTGATGCCGTACTTTTCCACCAGGTTCTCGGCGGTGATGCCCATGTGATAGTCGTTGAACGCATCCCACAAACCATCGCTGATCATGCTGTCGATCAGGGTGCTGTGACCCATGCGCAGGCCGGTGCGGGCACCGGGCATGACGTAGTTGGCCAGGCTCATGTTTTCCTGGCCGCCGGCGATGATCACCTCGGCGTCGCCGCAGCGAATCGCCTGGGTCGCCAGGTGCAGGGCCTTGAGGCCCGAACCGCAGACCTTGTTCAGGGTCATGGCAGGGACGGCATGGGGCAGGCCGGCCTTGATCGCGGCCTGGCGCGCCGGGTTCTGCCCGGCGCCGGCGGTGAGCACCTGGCCGAGAATGACTTCGTCGACCAGTTCGGCATCGATGCCGGTCTGGGTCAGCAGCTGGCGGATCACCGCGGCGCCAAGGTCGACGGCGGGAATGTTGGCCAATGCCCCTTGGTAGCTACCCACGGCGGTCCGGGTGGCGGCAACGATTACGACATCTTGCATGGCGCGGCTCCTCATTCTTATTGGATTTGGCGTCAGAACGGTTCAGGTCCCAGGGCCTGGCTAGACCCGCATGGTGGCATAGATGGCCGGGCGAGGGCTATTGGCGCACTGCTCAGGCGATACCCATGCGTCGCCGTGCACGATGGGCCGAGCCATCGCGCATGGCCCAGCGCAGGACCGGTGCGGTGCTGTTGATGCCCAGGCGGATCAGCCGGCGCTGCAGCGGGTTCTGGCTCAGCTCGAGCATGGTGCTGGCCCATTCGGGCAGCAAGTCAATTCCGGCTCGCAGCATCAAGGCGCCTACCGGTTGGGCCAGGCGGCTGGGCGCCGGCGCGTCGAGCAGCACCTGTACCACCTCATGGCTGCGGGTGTCGCAGATAAGTTGGGGGCGCATGGCCTGCAGGTAGTCGGCAATCTGCTGGCGCGAACGCGGTACGTTGCGGGCGCCCAGGCGTTCGGCGATCAGGGCGATCTCGGCGTAGTAGGCATCCTGATCGGCGATCGGCAGGTGCGGGTTGCGGTAGCGCATGTGTGCTGCCAGGAAGCTGCTGACCTCAGCTACATGCACCCAGGTCAGCAAGTCTGGATCGCTGGCAGCATAAGGCCGGCCATCGGCGGCGCTACCGACCACCTGCAAGTGAATGGTGCGTACTTTTTCGATCAGCCAGTTGGCATCTTGAGTCGAGCCGAAGGTGGTGCCGGAGATGAACTGGCTGGTGCGGCGCAGGCGGCCGAGCAGGTCCTGGCGAAAGTTGGAGTGATCCCACACGCCGGCCAGCGCCAGCGGGTGCAGCAGTTGCAGGAGCAGGGCACTGATGCCGCCGATCAGCATGCTGGGGAAGTCGCCATGCACGCGCCAGCTGATGCTGCCCGGGCCGAACAGCCCAGGGTCACCCTTGGGGTTTTCCAGGTCAAGTTGTCCCAGGGACAAGCCGGTCAGGCTCATCACCTGGGTTTCGATACGGCGGCGAATCGCTTCCATGGTTACCTTGTCTGCAAGGCAGCCAAACAGCGCTGCCGCTTAAGTGTTCAGGCGTTTGTCGATCAAGCCCTGGACCACGCTCGGATCGGCCAGGGTCGAGGTATCGCCGAGGCTGTCGAGCTCGTTGCAGGCGATCTTGCGCAGAATGCGCCGCATGATCTTGCCTGAGCGGGTCTTGGGCAGCGCCGGCGCCCACTGGATCAGCTCGGGTTTGGCAAAACTGCCGATCTCCTTGCTGACCAGGGCCAGTAATTCCTGCTTGAGCCTGTCGTCCGGGGTCACCCCGTTCATGGGCGTGACAAAGGCATAGATGCCTTGCCCCTTGAGATCGTGAGGGTACCCGACAACGGCCGCTTCGGCGATGCTGTCGTGCAGCACCAGGGCGCTTTCGACTTCGGCGGTGCCGATGCGGTGGCCGGAGACGTTGATCACGTCATCGATCCGTCCGGTTATCCACAGGTCACCGTCCTCGTCGCGGCGCGCGCCGTCGCCGGTGAAGTAGTAACCCGGCAGTGGCTTGAAGTAGGTATCGATCATTCGTTGCGGGTCGCCGTACACGCTGCGGATCTGTCCGGGCCAGCTGGCCTTGATCGCCAGCATGCCGCTGCCGGGGCCTTCAATCAGCTTGCCCTTGTCGTCCAGTAACACCGGCTGCACGCCGAACATCGGTTGGGTGGCGCAGCCGGGTTTGACCCGCCGGGTGCCGACCAGTGGGCTGATCATGATGCCGCCAGTTTCGGTCTGCCACCAGGTATCGACGATGGGGCAGCGTTTTTCGCCCACGGCCTCGAAATACCATTCCCAGGCTTCCGGGTTGATCGGCTCGCCAACGCTGCCGAGCAGGCGCAGGCTCTTGCGTGAGGTGCTCGCCAGCGGGCCCGGGCCTTCACGCATCAGCGCACGCAGGGCGGTGGGCGCGGTGTAGAAGATGTTTACCTGGTGCTTGTCGACCACCTGCCAGAAGCGCGAGGTATCCGGGTAGTTGGGCACGCCTTCGAACATCAGGGTGATCGCGCCGTTGGCCAGCGGCCCGTAGACGATATAGCTGTGACCGGTCACCCAGCCAACATCGGCAGTGCACCAGAACACCTCGCCCTCGCGGTAATCGAACACGGTCTTGAAGGTCAGCGCCGCTTGCAGCAGGTAACCCGCGGTGGTGTGCAGCACGCCCTTGGGTTTGCCAGTGCTGCCGGAGGTGTAGAGGATGAACAGCGGGTCTTCGGCATCCATCGGCTCGGGTGGGCATTGGTCACCTACCGATTTGATTGCTTCGTGGTACCAGATATCGCGGCCTTCACGCCAGTCGATCTTGCCACCGGTGCGCTTGATCACCACCACCGTACCGACATTCGGGCAACTGAGCAGGGCCTTGTCGATGTTGTTCTTCAGCGGCACGCTCTTGCCGCCGCGAACACCCTCGTCGGCGGTGATCAGTGTGCGGCAATCGGCGTCGAGAATCCGGTCGCGCAACGCATCCGGCGAGAAGCCGCCGAACACCACCGAGTGAATGGCGCCGATGCGGCTGCAGGCGAGCATGGCGTAGGCCGCTTCCGGAACCATGGGCATATAGATGCACACCCGGTCGCCTTTTTTTACCCCACGCTGCTTGAGTACATTGGCCAGGCGGCAGACCTGCTGGTGCAGTTCGCGGTAGGTGATGACACTGGAATCGGTGGGGTTGTCGCCCTCACGAATGATCGCCGGCTGATCGCCCCGGGTGGCCAGGTGACGGTCGATGCAGTTGTAGCTGACATTGAGTTGCGCACCTTTGAACCAGACGGCCTGGCCGGTCTTCATGTCGCTCTGCTGGATCTGGCTCCAGGGCTCGATCCAGTCCAGGGCCTTGGCTTGTTCGGTCCAGAAGGCATCCGGGTCATCGATGGACTGGCGGTACAGGCGCTGATAGTCGGCCTGGCTCAGTTGCGCCGCTTTGCTGACGGCATCGGCTTGGGGAAAGTCGCTGATATCGAACATGGCGGGGTCCTGTTCTGACGGATTGTTTTTGTCAGGACAGTGTAGCCGCTGCCCCTGGCCGTGTTCGTTCGGCCAGGGGCAGCGCAGGCGATCAACCGCGGTGACGGCTGCGGAAGAAGTTGATCAGGCCCTGGGTCGAAGCGTCCTCGGCAGGCTCTTCGATGCCGCCGGTCAGGCGCTGGTACACACCCTTGCCCAGCTCCTTGCCCAGCTCCACGCCCCACTGGTCGAAGGCGTTGATGCCCCAGATAACGCTCTGCACGAACACCTTGTGTTCGTACATCGCCACCAGTGCGCCGAGGCGCCGCGGGCTGATGCGCTCGACCACCAGGGTGTTGCTCGGGCGGTTACCCGGGATCACCTTGTGTGGCGCCAGCTTCTGGATATCGGCTTCGGCCATGCCCTTGTCGCGCAGTTCGGTTTCGGCCTCGCTGCGGGTCTTGCCGAGCATCAGCGCCTGGCTCTGCGACAGGCAGTTGGCGTACAGCCACTGGTGATGGTCGGCGACCGGGTTGAAGCTGACCACCGGGACGATGAAGTCGGCGGGAATCAGCTGGGTGCCCTGGTGCAGCAACTGGTGGTAGGCGTGCTGACCGTTACAACCCACGCCACCCCAGATCACCGGGCCGGTGTCGTGGTTGACCGGCGTGCCGTCCTGGCGGACGCTCTTGCCGTTGGATTCCATGTCCAGCTGTTGCAGGTGCTTGGTGATGTTACGCAGGTAATGGTCGTACGGCAGGATCGCATGGCTCTGCGCGCCCCAGAAGTTACCGTACCAGACGCCCAGCAAGGCCAGCAGCACCGGCATGTTCTGTTCGAATGGCGCGTTCTGGAAGTGCTGGTCCATGGTGTAGGCACCGGACAGCAGTTCCTTGAAGTTGGCAGTACCAATGGCCAGTGCAATCGGCAGGCCGATGGCCGACCACAGCGAGTAACGCCCGCCGACCCAGTCCCACATCGGGAAGATGTTTTCTTCACGAATGCCGAAGGCCACCGCAGCGGCCTTGTTGCTGGATACGGCGATGAAGTGCTTGTACAGCTCGGCTTCCGAGCCACCCTGGGCGAGGTACCAGGCGCGGGCCGCCTGGGCGTTCTTCAGGGTTTCCAGGGTGTTGAACGACTTGGACGAGACGATGAACAGCGTGGTTTCGGCACGCAGCTTGGCCGACAGCTCGTGGAACTCGCTGCCGTCGATGTTTGCCAGGTAATGGCAGCGCACGCCGCGCTGGGCGTAAGGCAGCAGCGCTTCGGAGACCAGCTCGGGGCCGAGGAACGAACCGCCGATGCCGATGTTGACCACGTCGGTGATCGGCTTTTCGCTGTAGCCGCGCCACAGGCCGTCATGGATGCGGCCAACCAGTTCGGTCACCTGGTTGAGCACCTTGTGCACCTCGGGCATCACGTTGACGCCGTTGACGCTCAGCTTGTCGCCAACCGGACGGCGCAGGGCGGTGTGCAGCGCCGGGCGGCCTTCGGAGGCGTTGAGGATCTCACCGGCGAACAGCGCCTTGATTGCCTCTTGCAGGCCGACCTCGTTGGCCAGATTGACCAGCAGATCACGGCTCTGGCCGTTGATCAGGTTTTTCGAGTAATCGAGGAACAGCCCGCAGGTACTCAGGGAAAACTGTTCGAAGCGTTTTGGCTCGGCATTGAACGCGTCGCGCATGCTGAAGTCCTGCATGGCTTCGCGGTGCTGCTGGAGCGCCTGCCAGGCGGGCAGGGCGGTGACATCATGAGGAGTGCGGTAGTACGCCATCGCTGCAGGTTTCCTTATTGCGTGAGCTGCCTTGGACACTGGAAAAAGCATCCTGTTTGCAGGCTGATGCCAATTATAGGCATGCAACCTGCGTTACAGGGAGTGTCCCCAGCGGGCGACCGTTTTACTTGTCGTCGAGATTCAGGTGCAGGTTGTCGATCAGGCGGGTGGCACCCAGGAAGGCGGCCACCAGGATCACCAGATCGCGGTCTTCAGACGCTGCCGGACGCAGGCTCAGGGCCTGGCGAATTTCCAGGTAGTCCGGGCGAAAACCTGCCGCGCTCAGTTGTTGCTGACCATTGGCGATCAACGCCGGATAGTTGCGTTCACCCTGCTCAATCGCGGCGGCCATCTGGCTCAGCACCCGATACAACGCTGGCGCCGTGGCGCGCTGTTCGTCGCTCAGGTAACCGTTGCGCGACGACAGCGCCAGGCCGTCTTCGGCGCGCACGGTCGGCTCGCCGATGATCTGGATCGGCATGTTCAGGTCACGTACCAGCGCGCGAATCACCGCCAACTGCTGGAAGTCCTTCTGACCGAACACGGCCAGGTCTGGCTGGACCATATTGAACAGCTTGCTGACCACCGTCGCCACGCCTTCGAAATGGCCCGGGCGGCTGGCACCGCAAAGCCCGTCGGAAAGCTGCGGGACACTGACCCGGGTCTGCCCGGCCATGCCGTCCGGGTACATCTCCTCGACGGTCGGGGCGAACAGCAGGTGGCAGCCGGCCTGGAGCAGTTTCTCCTGGTCGGCGGCGAGGGTTCGCGGGTACTTGTCGAGGTCTTCGCTGGGGCCGAACTGCAGCGGGTTGACGAAGATGCTGGCGACAACGAAATCGACCCGTTGCGCGGCTTTGGTCACCAGCGCGGCATGGCCGCTGTGCAGGTTGCCCATGGTCGGCACGAAGCCGATGCGTTTGCCTTCACTGCGCGCCCGCGCCACGGCGGCGCGCAGTTCGCGGACGGTCTTGACTGTATTCATGCACTGAACCCGTGTTCGCTGCCGGGGAAGCTGACATCCTTGACCGCGGCTACATAAGCCTTGAGCGCGCCTTGAATGTCGCTCTGGCCGGCCATGAAGTTCTTCACGAACTTTGGTACCCGGCCGGTCAGCGACAGGCCGAGCATGTCATGCAACACCAGCACCTGGCCGTCGGTGGCGCTGCCGGCGCCGATGCCGATCACCGGGATGCTCACCGCCTGGGTGATTTCCGCGGCCAGCTCGGTCGGTACGCATTCGAGCAGCAGCATGGCCGCACCGGCCTGCTCCAGGGCGATGGCGTCGGCGCGCATCTGCCGAGCCTGGTTTTCCTGGCGGCCTTGAACCTTGTAGCCACCGAGAATATTCACGGTCTGCGGGGTCAGGCCCATATGGGCACAGACCGGCACGCCACGCTCGGCCAGCAGGCGGATGGTTTCCGCCAGCCAGGCGGCGCCTTCGACCTTGACCATGTGCGCACCAGCCTGCATAAGCGCGCCGCTGTTGGCGAACGCCTGCTCGGTGGTGGCGCAGGCCATGAACGGCAGGTCGGCGAGAATCAGCGCACCTTCGTTGCCGCGTTTGACGCAGGCGGTGTGGTAGGCCATCTCGGCATTGGATACCGGCAAGGTGCTGTCATGGCCTTGCAGGACCATGCCCAGGGAGTCACCCACCAGCAATACTTCCACGCCGGCCCGGCTGGCGGCCTGGGCAAAGGTCGCGTCGTAGCAGGTCAGCATGGTTATTTTCTCACCCTTGGCCTTGAGGCTCTGCAGGGTGGTCAGGGTTACTTCTGGCATGAAAAGGAATCCTCGTTCAGGCGCTGTGAAAAACGACTGCGTACAACGCGTGTATTCATCTTCTGGAACAGCACATCATCGATCGTGGTGTTTGAAATACGACCTGTTCCAGGCCTATATACGCCTTTTTGCGGCGCTCGGGGCGCCACGGGACGCCTATAGTCGTGAGCGAGGGGGCTGAAGTCAATTACCCTGTTACCGCATTGTTACTAATGCGCTGTTACGGGCGTTACCGGCTGGGGGATCGCCCGGTTACAGGCGTTCCAGACCGACGAACGGGCAATCTGCCAGTAATTGGGACAGGGGCCGCTGATCGGCCAGGCAGAAGTCTTCGGGTACCAGTTCGGCCAGTGGGTAAAGGACGAACGGTCGGGCCTGCATGTGGTAATGCGGCACTTTCAGGCGCGGCACATCGATGACCTGGTCGCCGTACAGCAGGATGTCCAGGTCGAGGGTGCGCGGGCCCCAGCGCTCCTTGCGCTCGCGGCCCTGATCGGCCTCGATGGCCTGCAGCGCATCGAGCAGGTCGAGCGGCGCCAGGGCGGTCTCCAGCGCCGCCACGGCATTGGTGTAGCGCGGCTGGCCGGGCGACAGCGAGTCGCTGGTGTAGAAGGCCGAAACCCCGGCCAGGGCGCTTTCATGCAACTGCCCCAGCGCCTCGACGGCGCTGCGCAGTTGTTGCTCGGGATCGGCCAGGTTGCTGCCCAGGCCAATGTAGGCGCGGATCATGTGTTACTCGCCTGCTGCGCCGTCGGCACGCTTGCGCTTGCTCGGGCTACGCTTGCGTTTGCGCGGGCCGGCACCGGCACCTTCATCGCGGTTGCCCAGCTCGCGGATCATGTCGCGGCGCTCGCTGTCGTTGCAGTCCTGATAATCGGTCCACCACTGGCCAAGGCCATCGGTTTCTTCGCCAGCGCTTTCACGCAGCAGCAGGAAGTCGTAACCGGCGCGGAAGCGCGGGTTGTCGAGCAACAGGTCGGCACGCTTGCCGCTGCGCCGTGGCAGGCGCTCCTGCATGTCCCAGATCTCGCGAATCGGCATGGTGAAGCGCTTGGGGATAGCGATGCGCTGGCACTGCTCGGCGATCAGCTCGTGAGCGGCTTCATTCATCGCCGGGATCGGCGGCATGCCACGGCTTTGCAGGCGCAGGGCGCGACCCGGCAGCGCCGGCCAGAGCATGGCGGCGAACAGGAAGGCCGGGGTTACCGGCTTGCCCTGCCTGACGCGCAGGTCGGTATTGATCAATGCCTGGCTGATCAAGGTGTGGGTGTAGGTCGGATGCTCTTCGAGCGCCTCGGCACTGGCCGGGAACAGAGGGTCGAACAGCTCCAGGTCGACGAGCATTTCGAAGGTGTCGGCAGCCTGCCCGGAGAGGAACAGCTTGAGCGACTCTTCGAACAGGCGCGCCGCCGGGATCTCGCGCAGCATCGGCGCCAGCTGGCGAATCGGCTGCACGGTGTGCTTCTCGATGCCGAAATTGAGCTTGGCGGCGAAACGCACGGCACGCAGCATGCGTACCGGGTCTTCCTGATAGCGCTGGGTCGGGTCGCCGATCAGGCGGATCAGGCGGTTGCGGATGTCGTGCACGCCGTTGGCGTAATCGAGGATGCGCTCGCTGACCGGATCGTAATACAAGGCGTTGATGGTGAAGTCGCGGCGCTGCGCGTCTTCTTCCAGGGTGCCGTAGACATTGTCGCGCAGGATCCGCCCACTCTCGTTACGCGACGAGGTGTGGCTGTTCTCTTCTTCGCTTTCCGGGTGGTTGGCGCGGAAGGTGGCGACTTCGATGATTTCACGCCCGAAATGGATGTGAACCAGTTTGAAACGGCGACCGATGATACGGGCGTTACGAAATTCGGCGCGGACCTGTTCAGGGGTGGCGCTGGTGGCGACGTCGAAATCCTTGGGGGTGATGCCCAGAAGTTGGTCCCGCACGCAGCCACCGACCAGGTAGGCCTGGTAGCCAGCGTTTTGCAGGCGCTCGACGATGTTCACCGCATGGCGACTGAACTGGCCGCGTTGCAGCGAATGTTGACCACTATTGATCACTTCGGGCGTGGTGCGAATATGGTGCTGGCCACGCACGGTAGGACGGAATGACTGGAACAGCTTCTTCAGCATGGGATGCACTGTTTGAAGGAATGTTCGGCCAAAAACGAAGAATGGCCGCATGATGGGCGGGGATTCTAGCATTTACTCGGAGGATGGTGTAGGCGGTCGCGTCGGACGACGCACGGACAGGCTGGGGCGGGCAGGAACTACAAGGGGAGCCGAAGCTCCCCAAGAAGTAGTTGCGTGCTCTTATTGTTTTTTTGCCGGGCTTCTTGTTTTTGTTGAGTGCCCTGCCCACAAAAAAAGCTTGTGGGCGGTCTCCCTAATCGGGATCAAGAGCAAACGGATTGCTTTGGTCGCTGAGGTTGCAATGATCATGCGATCCAACCAGTTCAGGCCCTGCTTGAGTGCAGTTTTTATTGTTCTCTGCCTGGTTGTGGGGCAAGCCCCAAATACAACTCCTCTCCAAAAGAATCAGTTAGCTGCGCCTCCGCCGTCTTGTTCTTATTGTGCGTGAGCCGATTCGTCTTATTTTTATTGTCTTTTGCAGTGCTTGTTATTGTTCTTGTACCAAACATATAGCAGGTGCCGTGCCAACTTTTGCAAACCCCAGTAAAACAAGGGGTTGAAGCGTTTTTTGACAGCCTGGAGGGCGAAAAAAAACCGGGGCTTCGTTACCTTAAGCCCCGGTTTTTGTTACGACTTCATGTTGCGGTAACAGTTTGTCGCAAGGTGACGGTGTTACCGCCGTGCACCCGCACAACCTGCTGAAACGGCTCAGCTTTCGCTGGTGGCGCCACTCTTGCGTCGCGGAATACCCAGGCGCTGACGACGCTCCCACAGGCACTTGCGACTGACCCCGAGCTTGCGTGCAAGCTCGGTCTCGGTCATGTGGTCCTGGTGCTCGAGGACGAAATGCTGGAAGTAATCTTCCAGTGACAGATCTTCGGTCGGCTCGTGGCTGGTGTTGCTGGCGTTGCTGCCGGTACCCGGCAGGCCGGCAAACGGATCGTCGTCTACCAGGTCACTGAGTTCGATGTCGATGCCGAGCAGGTCGGCAGAAATTTCCGGGCTCTCGCACAGGATCACCGCACGCTCCACGGCGTTCTCCAGTTCGCGCACGTTACCTGGCCAGGAGTAGTGCCGAATGGCTTGCTCAGCGTCGTGGGCGAAGCGCAGGTCGTTGCGCCCGACCCGCGCACTCTGGCGGGCGAGGAAGGCATTGGCGATCTCGTTGACGTCGGCACCGCGCTCGCGCAAGGCCGGCAACTTGAGGGCGATGACGTGCAGGCGGTAATAAAGGTCTTCACGGAACTGGCCGACCTTGGCCAGGTTCTTCAGGTCGCGGTGGGTCGCGGCGATCAGGCGCACATCGACCTTTTGCGATTGCACCGAACCGACCCGGCGGATTTCGCCTTCCTGCAGCACGCGCAACAGGCGCGCCTGGGCTTCGAGTGGCAGTTCGCCGATCTCGTCGAGGAACAGCGTACCGCCATCGGCGGCCTCGACCAGACCGGCACGTCCGGCACTGGCACCGGTAAAGGCGCCTTTTTCGTGGCCGAACAGCTCCGACTCGATCAGGGTTTCCGGGATGGCCGCACAGTTCACCGAGATCATCGGTGCCTTGGCCCGCCGCGAGAGGTTGTGCAGGGCGCGGGCCACCAGCTCTTTACCGGTTCCCGATTCGCCCTGGATCAGCACATTGGAGTCTGTTGGGGCGACCTTGCGGATCTTGCTGTACAGGTCTTGCATCGGTGGGCAGGAGCCGATGATGCCGATCTCGCCATTGGCCGCATTGCTGGCCGCGGCCTTGTCGCCACCTGCAGACTTGCCGTTGCCCCGTTCAGCGGGCGCGGCGGGCGCGTTCTGCCGGTCGCGCAGGATGCGGGCCACGGCCTGCAGCATTTCGTCGTGATCGAATGGCTTGGCGATGTAGTCCACCGCACCCATTTTCATCGAGTCGACGGCAGAACGCAGGCTCGCGTAGCTGGTCATGATCAGTACCGGCGTGCCCTGGCCGAGCTTGATCAGTTCGGTGCCAGGCGCGCCCGGTAGGCGCAGGTCGCTGACAATCAGGTCGAAGGTCGCAATGCTGAAGCGTTCCTGGGCTTCCTGCACCGAGCCGGCCTCGCTGACCTGGTACTGGTTGCGCTCAAGCAATCGGCGCAACGCCGAGCGGATAATGGTTTCGTCTTCGACGATCAGAATATGCGGCATTGATTCAATTCTCTCGACGGTCTCAGTTCACAGCGGACGTCGCTACGACATGGCGCGGCAGGGTCACTCGGATCCGGGTGCCACGTTGGCTCTGGCTATCGGCCGGGCTGTCGATGGTGATTTGTCCATAATGCTCTTCCACGATGGAATAGACCAGAGCAAGCCCCAGTCCGGTACCTTCGCCCGGGTCCTTGGTAGTGAAGAAGGGTTCGAACAGACGATCCATGATGTTTTTCGGGATACCGCTGCCTTCATCCTCGACGATCAGGTCGACGGTATGTTCGCTGGCTTCGCTCTTGACCCGTACGGCGCTGCCGGGCGGGGAGGCGTCGCGGGCGTTGGACAGCAGGTTGATCAGCACCTGGGCCAGGCGTTGCGGGTCGCCCTCGACCCAGTGTTCCGGGTCGCACAGGTTGAAGAACTGTACTTCGAAATTGCGCCGGTTCAAGGCCAGCAGACCGATGGCATCCTGGGCCACTTCGGCCAGGCACACCGGCTCATCGCTGTGCTGGTGGCTGCCGGCATGGGCAAAGCTCATCAACGACTGGACGATGCGCGAGATGCGTTTGGTCTGCTCCAGGATCTGGCTGCTCAGCTCGGTGATTTCGCCATCCTCTTCGCGCTCTTCGCGCAGGTTTTGCGCCAGGCAGGCGATACCGGTGACCGGGTTGCCGATCTCGTGGGCAACCCCGGCGGCCAGGCGGCCGATGCTGGCCAGGCGCTCGGAGTGCACCAGCTTGTCTTCCAGGGCCTGGGTTTCGGTGAGGTCTTCGACCAGCAGCACCAGGCCACTGTTACCCGGTGCCAGCGGCTCGTCGATGGCCGCCTTGTGCAGGTTCAGCCAGCGGGTCTGGCCGTCCAGGCCCAGGCGTTGCTTATGCAGGTGTTCGTCGGGCACGTTGATGAAGCCCAGCAGCAGGCCGCGCCAGGGTTCGCCGATGGTGGTCAGGCGCGAGCCGACCACGCGCTTGGCGGGGATACCGGTGAGCTCTTCCATGGCCTTGTTCCACATCAGGATTTCCTGGTCCTTGGCCAGCGAGCAAACACCCATCGGCAACTCTTGCAGGGTCTGGCGGTGGTAACGGCGCAGGGCGTCGAGCTCGGCGGCCAGGCCAGTCAGGCGCGAGTGGTAGTCTTCCAGGCGGCTTTCGATGAAGTGGATGTCCTCGGTAACGTAGTTTTCGTTACCGGACTTGTAGGGCAGGAAGGTCTCGACCATGTCCTGGGCCACGCTCGGGCCCATCAGCCCTGACAGGTTGGCCTCGATGCGGTCGCGCAGACGGCGCAGGGCATAAGGGCGGCGCTCGTCGAACGGCAGGTAGAGGTCGCGCAGGGCCTGTTCCACTTCCTTCTGTGCGGCCTTGGCACCCAGGGGCTTGGCCAGCTGGGTAGCGAACTCCTGGGGCGAGGCGGCGTGCAGCTCGCGGCGTTGCGGGCGGCGCACGTTATCCACCGCACAGGCCTCGGCGGCGCTGACTTCTTCACTGCTGGCGTTGGTGAACAGCGAGATCAGGGTAAACAGCAGCACGTTGGCGGCCAGCGAGGCGATCGCGGCCATGTGCCAACTGGTGTCGTCGAGCACATAGATCATGTTCAGCAGCGGGATGTAGAAGCCCTGCAGGTTGCCCACCAGCGGCAACAGCATGGTCACCATCCACACCAGGATCCCTGCCAGCAGGCCGGCAATGAAGCCGCGGCGGTTGGCGGTCGGCCAGTACAGCACCGAGAGCACGCCCGGCAGGAACTGCAAGGTGGCAACGAAGGCGACGATGCCGAGGTTGGCCAGGTCCTGCTGGCTGCCCAGAGTCAGGTAGAAGCCGAAACCGGCGGCGATGATGGCAACGATCAGCGCCCGGCGGGTCCACTTCAGCCAGCGATAGATATTGCCCTCGGCCGGTGGCTGGTACAGCGGCAGCACCAGGTGGTTCAGGGCCATGCCCGAAAGTGCCAGGGTGGTGACGATGATCAGCCCGCTGGAGGCCGATAGCCCGCCGATATAGGCCAGTAACGCCAGCGCCTGGTTGTTGGCGGCGATGCCCAGGCCCAGGGTGAAGTATTCCGGGCTGGTGCTGGCGCCCATTTTCAGGCCGGCCCAGAGAATCAGCGGCACGGCCAGGCTCATCAGCAGCAGGAACAGCGGCAGGCCCCAGCTGGCGCTGACAAGCGAGCGCGGGTTGAGGTTTTCGGTAAAGGCCATGTGATACATGTGCGGCATGACGATGGCCGAGGCGAAGAACACCAGCAGCAGGGTGCGCCATGGGCCTTCCTGCAACGGTGTGTGCAAGGCGGCGAGGGCGGTCTGGTTCTGCAACAACCAGACTTCCAGTTCATGCGGACCGCCGAAGACGCCGTACAGCGCATAAAGGCCGATACCGCCCAGGGCCAGCAGCTTGATCACCGACTCGAAGGCAATGGCAAACACCAGGCCTTCGTGTTTCTCCCGGGTGGCGATGTGCCGCGAGCCAAAGAAGATGGTGAACAGGGTGATCAGCGCGCAAAAGGCAAAGGCGACCCGCGCCTTGACCGGCTCGCCGGTAAGAATACTGATCGAGTCAGCCACCGCCTGGATCTGCAGCGCCAGCAACGGCAGTACGCCAATCAACATGAAGATGGTGGTGAGCGCCCCGGCCCAGGTGCTGCGAAAGCGGAAGGCGATCAGGTCGGCCAGCGACGACAATTGATAGGTACGGGTGATCTTCAGGATCGGGTACAGCAGCACCGGCGCCAGCAGGAAGGCCCCGGATACCCCGAGGTAACAGGCGAGAAAGCCGTAGCCGTACTGGTAGGCCAGGCCCACCGAGCCATAAAAGGCCCAGGCACTGGCATAGACGCCCAGCGACAGGGTGTAGGTCAGCGGGTGGCGGATGATCGAGCGCGGGATCATCCCGCGTTCGCTGACCCAGGCCACGCCGAACAGCACCAGCAGGTAGGCGGCGCTGATCAGGATCATCTGGGTCAGGCTAAAGCTCATCGGCATCACGTTGGCTCTGCAGGATAAAGGTCACGACGATCAGGATCAGCCAGAGCAGGTAAGGGCGATACCAGGCACCGGTTGGCTCGATCCACCAGTCCATGATGGCCGGGGAGAACAGGTAGATCCCCACGACCAGAAGCAGGACCAAACGATAGATATACATGCTGGCCTCAAAGGTTAGGGCGCTGCGGCTTGGACTTATTATTGGCGCAAATGGCTGCGGCGATGGTAACGGGCTTGTGCGTTTTTGCCAAAGAATTGAATTTACTAGGCTTTCTGCATGACTGGTAGGAGCGGGCTTGCCCCGCGATCAAGTGCGGATTGCCCTCATCGCGGGGCACCGCCGCTCCTGCAAGGGTCAGTGCAGGTCGGCCTCGGGCACGCTCAGGCGTCGGGGCAGGGCGTCGGGGTTCCAGTGCAGTGCGGCATGCGCCAGCACTTCGCCCGGGGTGCCTTGCTCCATGCCCGCTTCGGTCGCCTGGCCCAGCGCGCGCAATGCCCGCAGCAGCAAGGGCGTCGCCTGCTCGGCGGCCAGTGGCGGTGAACGGTAGGACTTGCCCAGCTTGTGTCCGTCCGGCTGCACGATCAGTGGCACATGCAGGTAACGCGGTTGCGACAGCCCCAGCAATTCTTGCAGGTACAGCTGGCGTGGAGTGTTGTCGAGCAGGTCGGCGCCGCGGACGATATCGGTCACCCCTTGCCAGGCGTCATCCAGCACCACGGCCAGTTGATAAGCGTACAGGCCATCGCGGCGGCGAATGACAAAGTCGCCGACCTCGCGGCCCAGATGCTGTTCGAAACGGCCCTGGACCCGGTCATCGAAATGGTAGGCCAGCTCTGGCACCCGTACGCGGATGGCCGCGTCCTCGCAGCCGTGCCCGGCGTTGCGGCACAGGCCCGGGTAAACGCCGTGATAGCCTTCGAGCTGCTTGCGCGAGCAGGTGCAGGCATAGGCCAGACCCTGACGGAACAGGCGTTCGATCACTTCGGCATAGGCCTCGTGGCGCTGGCTCTGGTACACCACCTCGCCATCCCATTCCAGGCCGTAGCTTTCCAGGGTGTTGAGGATCGCTGCCTGGGCGCCGGGGGCTTCGCGGGGCGGGTCGATGTCTTCCATGCGCACCAGCCAGGTGCCGCCGACCGCACGCGCGTCCAGCCATGAGGCCAGGGCGGCGACCAGCGAGCCGAAGTGCAGGAAACCACTGGGGGTAGGGGCGAAGCGCCCGATGTAGCGAGGGTTGTTCATGCTCATGGACGCAACTGCAGAGGAATACGTATAGCCATAAATGAAACGGGGCGCCTTGAGCGCCCCGTTCTGGTCAGGTCAGGCTTTGCCGACCTGTTTTTCCTTGATTTCCGCCAAGGTCTTGCAGTCGTAGCACATGTCGGCGGTCGGGCGCGCTTCGAGGCGACGCAGGCCGATTTCGACACCGCATTTTTCGCACCAGCCGTATTCTTCATCGACGATCAGTTGCAGCGTCTTGTCGATCTTCTTGATCAGCTTGCGCTCACGGTCACGGTTGCGCAGTTCCAGGGCGAATTCTTCTTCCTGGCTGGCACGGTCGGCTGGGTCAGGGAAGTTGGCCGCTTCATCCTTCATGTGGTCAACGGTGTTGTCCACGCTGATCATCAGCTCTTTCTTCCAGCCATTGAGGAGCTTGGTGAAGTGGTCGCGCATGGCTTTGCTCATGTATTCCTCACCCTTTGTCTCTTTATAGGGTTCGACGCCATGAACAAGAACTGACTGACTTTGTTGCTTTTCTTGGGTGGACATGAATAGACCGCCTCTCACTCTTCTAATCCATTGCGCAGGCTGCTCCATCTCCGGCGCCCGCCGGCCCTGCGACTGCGAGCCGCCGAACTTACCAGATCGAATCGGGGTACGCTACTCCCGGTTGTCAAGGCCGGGACAACTGTGCCAGGCCTTGACGATCTTTGCAGTGGACCACAGCTTTTGCCACACGTTCGACCCAGTGCATGAGTAGAATCATTATTCTAGACCCTTTTGAGAGAAGGCTAATGGCCCAGCCCTACAGTGCGCGCAGCCGCGCCATCGAACCTTTCCACGTGATGGCCCTGCTGGCCCGCGCCAACGAGCTGCAGGCGAGCGGCTGCGACGTGATCCATCTGGAAATCGGCGAACCGGATTTCACCACCGCCGCGCCGATCGTCGAGGCCGGCCAGGCCGCACTGGCCCAGGGGCACACCCGTTATACCGCCGCCCGCGGGCTGCCGGCGCTGCGTGAGGCGATTGCCGGGTTCTATCAGCAGCGCTACGGGCTGAGCATCGACCCGCAGCGCATCCTCATCACTCCGGGTGGTTCCGGCGCCTTGCTGCTGGCCGCAAGCCTGTTGGTCGACCCGGGCAAGCACTGGCTGCTGGCCGACCCGGGTTACCCGTGCAACCGGCATTTTCTGCGCCTGGTCGAAGGTGCTGCGCAACTGGTGCCGGTGGGGCCAGAGGTGAATTATCAATTGAGCGCCGATCTGGTCGAGCGCTACTGGGACCAGGACACCGTCGGCGCCCTGGTGGCGTCACCTGCCAACCCGACGGGGACGGTGCTCGATCGCGACCAGCTTGCCGGCCTGTCGGCCGCTACCCGCGCGCGCAAGGGTCACCTGGTGGTGGACGAGATCTACCACGGCCTGACCTACGGCATGGATGCGCCAAGTGTGCTGGAAGTCGACGACGAGGCGTTCGTCCTTAATAGTTTTTCCAAGTATTTCGGCATGACCGGTTGGCGCCTGGGTTGGCTGGTGGCGCCACCGGCAGCAGTGGCTGACCTGGAAAAACTCGCGCAAAACCTCTACATCAGCGCGCCAAGCATGGCCCAGCATGCAGCGCTGGCGTGCTTCCAGCCAGCTACCCTGGCGATCCTCGAAGAGCGCCGTGCCGAGTTCGCCCGTCGTCGCGACTTCCTCCTGCCCGCATTGCGCGGGTTGGGTTTCCAGATCGCCGTCGAGCCTCAGGGTGCCTTCTATCTGTATGCCGACATCAGCGCTTTTGGCGGTGATGCCTTCGCCTTCTGCCGGCACTTCCTCGAAACCGAGCATGTGGCCTTTACCCCGGGCCTGGATTTTGGCCGTCACCAGGCCGGGCACCATGTGCGCTTTGCCTACACCCAGAGCTTGCCGCGCTTGCAGGAAGCGGTTGAGCGGATTGCCCGTGGACTGCGGAGCTGGCAAGGCTGATGCGTTTTTCTCCAACACTTGAAACCGCACGCTTACTGCGTCGCTACAAGCGCTTCCTGGCCGACATCGAACTGGCCAACGGCGAGCAGATGACCATTCACTGCCCCAACACCGGTTCGATGTTCAATTGCATGGTCGAGGGCGGCCAGGTCTGGTTCAGCCGCTCCAACGATCCCAAGCGCAAGCTGCCCGGTACCTGGGAAATCAGCGAAACGCCGCAAGGGCGCCTGGCCTGTGTCAACACCGGGCGGGCCAACGCCCTGGTAGAAGAGGCCTTGCGTGCCGGCGTCATCAGCGAGCTGGCCGGATTTACCGGGCTCAAGCGCGAGGTGGCCTACGGTGAAGAACGCAGCCGGGTGGATTTTCGCCTGGAGTTTGCTGACGGTCCGGCCTATGTCGAGGTCAAGAGCGTGACCCTGGGCTTTGATGACTCCAGCGTGGCCGCCTTCCCCGATGCGGTGACCCAGCGCGGCGCCAAGCACCTGCGTGAGCTGGCAACCCTGGCACGCCAGGGTGTGCGCGCGGTGCAGCTATATTGCGTGAACCTCAGCGGTGTCGAAGCCGTACGCCCGGCCGACGAGATCGACAGTGCCTATGCCGAGGCGCTGCGCGCTGCGGTGGCCGATGGCGTCGAGGTGCTAGCCTACGGCACGCGGATCGATGGCGAACAGGTCTATATCGATCGGCCGTTGCCGGTGTTGCTCAGTCGATAAACCAGATGCCCTGGCTGTCTTCGCGGCAGTCCAGGGCAGTCAGTTGCTCGCCCTCGCAGGGGCCCGCCACGCATTCGCCGGACTCGATCAGAAACAGCGCGCCGTGGCGCCCGCAGGCGATCAGGCTGGCGCTGCTGTCGAGAAAGGCGTCAGGCTCCCAGTTCAACGGGATCCCGCGATGGGGGCAGTAATTGCGGTACAGGTAGACCGTGCCTGCGCGCCGAACCGCGAAAATCCCGAGGTCATCGACACTGAAGCCTCGGCTCTGGCCTTCGCCCAGGTGTTCGGAACGACAAAGAAAATGCATGGTGAGGGTTACTCGAAGTCACAGTGACGGCTTGACGTGCAAATGCAAATAATTATCAAATTGCCTGCATCAGCCGTATCGGACGCTTTATACCGTGCGTCCCCGGCATTATCCACCCGGATTGCCGCTCCTCCTCATTCAAGGAAGCCTGTTATGCGCCCACGTGCCCGCCTGATCGCCCTATGTGCCGGTCTTGTGTTCAACACCTTGGCCCAGGCCGACACGTTGCCGCAGCGCTGGGTCAGCGCCGGTGGGGCACTGAGCGAGTGGGTGGCGGCGCTGGGCGGCGAGCAGAAGCTGGTCGGGGTCGATACCACCAGCCAGCATCCGCAATCGCTCAAGGCGTTGCCGAGTATCGGTTATCAGCGCCAGCTGTCCGCCGAAGGGGTGCTGAGCCTGCGTCCGGATGTGCTGGTGGGCACCGAAGAAATGGGCCCGCCGCCGGTGCTCGCGCAAATCCGCGGGGCCGGGGTCAAGGTCGAACTGCTTTCGAGCAAGGCCGACCTTGGCGCAGTCGAAACCAATCTGCAGCAGCTGGGCCGCTTGCTCGGCAATGAGCAACAAGCCCAGCAACTGTTCGCCGAGTACCGTCAGCAACTCGATGCCCTGCAGGGCAAGATCAAGCAACTGCAAAACAGCCAAGCCGCCCCGGGCGTGATCCTGCTGGTCGGCCATGCCGGCTCCAAACCAATGATTGCCGGCAAAGGCACTGCCGGCGACTGGTTGCTCAAGCAGGCCGGTGCGCGCAACCTGGCTGACAACGAAGGCTACAAGAACTTCTCCGTAGAGGCCTTGGCGGCCCTCGATCCCGATGTGCTGGTATTCGCCGACCGTAGTCTGAGCGGTGACCAGGCCTTGCAGGCATTGCTCAAGGAAAACCCCGCCCTGAATGCTTCGCGTGCCGCACGTAACAAGCGCATGATCGAGCTGGACCCGACCCTGCTGGTTGGTGGTCTCGGTCCGCGTCTGCCGTCTACCTTGCAGAGCCTTTCCCAAGCCTTCTACCCGACCGCGCAATGAACCGGCTGGTCAAACCGCGCACGCTGTTCGTCACCCTGACGCTGCTGTGCCTGCTGGCGATCTGGTTGTCGCTGGCGCTGGGGCCGGTCAGCCTGCCACTGATCGATACCCTGCGCGCCGGCGCCCGGCTGATCGGGTTGCCGGTGGCCGGGGAAGGGCTGGAGCAGGCCGAGCTGATCCTCGGCCAGATTCGTTTGCCGCGGACTTTGCTCGGGCTGACCGTGGGCGCCGTGCTGGCGCTGTCCGGGGTGGCGATGCAGGGGCTGTTTCGCAACCCGCTGGCCGACCCTGGCCTGGTCGGCGTGTCCGCTGGCGCCGCGCTCGGTGCGGCGGTGGCGATTGTCGGCGGCTCATGGATGGGCGGTATTCCCGAGGTATTCGCTCCTTATTTGTTATCGCTGTGTGCGTTTCTCGGTGGCCTCGGGGTGACCGCGCTGGTGTACCGCCTGGGCCGACGTGATGGTCAGACCAACGTAGCGACCATGCTCCTTGCCGGTATCGCCTTGACCGCCCTGGCCGGCGCGGCCGTGGGGCTGTTCACTTACCTGGCCGATGACGCCACCTTGCGCACCCTGACGTTCTGGAACCTGGGCAGCCTCAATGGCGCCAGTTATCTGCGCCTCTGGCCACTGGTGCTGGTCGCCGTGGTGGTCTCACTGTGGCTGCCGCGCCGGGCTCAGGCCTTGAATGCCTTGTTGCTGGGCGAATCCGAAGCGCGGCACCTGGGCATCGAGGTCGAGAAGCTCAAGCGCGAACTGGTGTTCTGTACCGCCTTGGGGGTTGGCGCGGCGGTAGCGGCGGCGGGGCTGATCGGCTTTATCGGCCTGGTGGTGCCGCATCTGGTGCGCTTGCTGGCCGGGCCTGATCACCGCGTGCTGTTACCGGCCTCGCTGTTGGCTGGCGCTTCGCTGTTGCTGTTCGCCGACCTGATCGCCCGTTTGGCGCTGGCGCCTGCGGAGCTGCCGATCGGTATCGTCACCGCGTTCATTGGTGCGCCGTTCTTCCTTTATCTGCTGTTGCGAGGGCGTGCCTGATGCTGCGAGTCGAGAACCTGTCCCTGCGCCGTGGCGCGAACCAGGTCCTGAGCGATATCAGCCTGGCGCTGCAACCCGGCCAGGTACTTGGGGTTCTGGGTCCCAACGGTGCGGGCAAAAGCAGCCTGCTCGGGGTGATGTGCGGCGAGCTGAATGCCAGCCAGGGGCGGGTGACCCTGGATGACCGAGGCCTGTCCGACTGGCCAGGCCAGCAGCGCGCCCAGCGCCTGGCGGTGTTGCCGCAAGTCTCCAGCCTGGGTTTTGCCTTCAAGGTTGAAGAGGTGGTCGGCATGGGCCGTTTGCCGCATAAAACCGGCCTCGAACGTGACCAGCAGATCATCGACGCGGCCCTGCAGGCGGCGGATGCCGGCCATCTGGTCGGGCGCAGCTATCTGGCACTCTCCGGTGGCGAGCGTCAGCGCGTGCACCTGGCGCGGGTGCTGGCGCAGCTGTGGCCAGGGGAGGACGGGCGAATCCTGCTGCTTGACGAGCCGACCTCGATGCTCGACCCGCTGCACCAGCACACCACCTTGCAAGCGGTCCGCGAGTTCGCTGATCGTGGTGCGGCGGTGATGGTCATCCTCCATGACCTGAACCTGGCGGCGCGCTACTGTGACCGTATCCTGCTGCTCGAACAGGGCCGCGCCCATGCCCTGGATACCCCGCAGCAGGTGTTGCGCCCCGATTCCCTCAAGGCGGTGTTCGGCATCGATGTGCTGGTACAGCCTCATCCCGAGCGGGGGCACCCGCTGATCATCGCCCGTTAGGAGAACTGCCCCATGCGTCGTCCCCGGTTGCCCGCGTTATTGCTGTTGCTGGTCTGGGGGCTCGCCGGCTGCCAGTCCCGAGCCGAGGCACCGCCTTTGCCAGCCTGGCAAAGCCCCGAAGGCCGTGAGCATGCCGAGCTTGGGCACATCCGTGAACTGAGCAGCGGCCGGCTGCTGACGCCCGCGCAACTGCTGGAGCGGCTCGCGCAGGCTCAACGGCTGCTGGTTGGCGAGAAACACGACAACCCCGATCACCATGCCCTGCAGCTCTGGCTGCTGCGCGCACTGGACGCGCAACGGCCGCAGGGCAGCCTGCTGCTGGAGATGCTGCAGCCGGTGCAGCAAGGCCAGGTCGATGCACTGAAACAGCAGCAAACACGCCCGCAGGACCTGCCCAAGGCGCTGGGCTGGCAGGATGGCTGGGATTGGGCCTTGTACGGGCCGATTGTCCATGAAGCCCTGGGGCAACCGTACTCGTTACTGGCCGCCAACCTCGACCACGACGAAGTGCGCAGGATCTATCGCCAGCCGCCAGCGTTGAAGGGGCCGCGCTCGGCAGCAGCCAAGGTACAAGCCGTGCTGCTGGAGCAAGTCAGGGAATCCCATTGCGGCCTGCTGCCCGAAAGCCAGTTGCCGGCCATGCTGGCGGTTCAGCAACAGCGCGACCGACGCATCGCCGAGCGCCTGCTGGCCGCACCACAACCGGCGCTGCTGTTGGCCGGCGGTTATCACGTGCGCAAGGACATCGGCGTGCCCTTGCACCTTGCCGATCTGGGTGCTGAAGGCACCACGCAGGTACTGATGCTCGCTGAGGTGGGGCAGGTGGTTGATGCGCAAATGGCCGATTATGTCTGGTACACCCCGGCTTTGCCGGAGCAGGACTACTGCGCGCAGATGCGCAAAGGCGGGTAGAAACCCCAGGCAAAAAAAGACCCGGCAAAGTGCCGGGTCAATAACCGTGATTAGCCTGATGAGGAGATAATCTGAGAGTCCGAACCAGGGGCTTTCAGGTTACCCAACCAGTCTCGCGACCAGTTGTGATAATCATAACGATTCTCATTTCGTAGTCAAGCGTCCTGACTCAATATTCCCGATTATTTTTCTGTACGGCAGTTTTGCCGTCGAGTTGCTGGTTCAGGGCTTCCTTGCGCTCGGCCGGAATATCGTTCCAGTGCACGTCGAGCAAGGCGCCTTCAATTGCGTAGAGCAGCACCTTCGAAGCCCTGAAGCCGCGGCTGCGCACGGCCTTGTAGGCAGTCACCGCACCCAGTCGGCGTAAATCCGAAGCACTGTGGATGCCGACCGCATGCAGCCACTGCGCAGAAGTCTTGCCAAGATTTTTCAGATGCTGGAGTTCATCGTTCATCAAGCCTCCTTGCGACGGCTGAACGGGTCTTGATTAAGGAATCGCGGCAGGTCAATGAGGAGTGTAGCGGCACTTGGAAAATACGCGGCGTTTTGCCATCCATGTGCCGACGGGTAGCCGAAAGCTGCCCGCCAGGCCACAGCCGGCGGGCGTTTCACTCGTTGCTGTCAGCGTGTGCGGTAACGCAGGCGGGTGCCGAAATTGACCGACATCAGGATCTCGTCGGCGCTCAGTTCGCTGGGGAAGTAGGTGCCGGAAATCTGCGCATGGGCAAGGCTGGCGCCTTCCAGGCCGTTGTAGCGCAGGTCCAGGCCGCGCAGGTCGGAGGCGCGGAAGTAGGCATCGGTGAAGTCGATGCCGCTGGTGTCCAGTTCACGCAGGTCGAGTCCGCGGAAATCA
This sequence comes from Pseudomonas wadenswilerensis, assembly GCF_900497695.1. Classification (GTDB taxonomy): domain Bacteria; phylum Pseudomonadota; class Gammaproteobacteria; order Pseudomonadales; family Pseudomonadaceae; genus Aquipseudomonas; species Aquipseudomonas wadenswilerensis. The sequence continues at coordinate 281,729 of NZ_UIDD01000003.1, forward strand.
CCGCCACGAAAGTCGACGGCGCCGTCCTTGGGTTTCTCGCGATTGAAGCTGGCGATCTGTTCGTCATGCACCAACGCATATAGCGCGCTGTCCAGTTGCCGTGGCTGATTCATGAGGCGCCTCCTTGTTTGCCCTGATGGTGACACTATAGGGCCATCATTGCGGAGGCGCCCGGAATCAAGCGTGAAGTGTCGACTACTTCACGTCCCGGGAGGCTTCAGAGCCCTGGCAGGCGCTGACGGATCTGCTTGACCAGCAGGTCGAGGCTACCGCTTTCGTTGGTTTCCACGCGCTTGCTTTGCAGCAGCTCTTCGGCGCTGAGCGGGTCACGGCTGGCTTGCTGGGCCTTGACCACCTCCAGGGTGGCATCCGACGGATCGTTCTGATCGGCCTGACGCTTGGCCAGCCAGCTGGCGATCACCGCATCCGGCGCGTTGCAGTCGAGGATCAGGAACGGCACGCCGGTTTCGCTGGCGACCCCGGCGGCGGCCTGGCGCTGGTCTTGCTTGAGGTAGGTGGCGTCGATCACCACCGGGAAGCCGGCGCGCAGGATGGTTTCGGCCATTTGGTGCAGGCGTTGGTAGGTGGCCTGGCTGGCGTCTTCGCTGTAGATGCCGGCTTGCAGCTGGCCGGCATTGGCGCTGGCTTGCTCACCGAACATGCGCTTGCGCTCGACGTCCGAACGCAGGCGAATGGCGCCCAGGGCATCGACCAGGCGCATGGCCACGTGGCTCTTGCCGACAGCGGAAACGCCGTGGGTGATGGCCAGAAACCGCGAAGGGATGGCGCTGTAGCTCTCTGCCAGGTTGGCATAGTTGCGATAGGTGCGCAGGGTAGTGGCGCGCTGCACGGCATCGGCGTTGGCCGGCATGCTGAACAGGGCGACCTTGGCCCGCACCAGTGCACGATAAGCCTTGTAGAAGTTCAGCAGTTCCAGGCCGGCGTAGTCACCGGTCAGTTCCAGGTACTGGCTGATGAAGCGGCGCGACAGCGATTTCAGGCCGCGGTCTTCGAGGTCCATGGCCAGGAATGCGGCGTCGGCATAAACGTCGGTCAGGCGGAACGGTTCGTTGAACTCGATGCAGTCGAAAATCACCACCTTGCCATCGATCAGGGTGGCGTTGCCCAGGTGGATATCACCGTGGCATTCGCGGATGAAACCTTCTGCCTTGCGTTGCTCAAGCAGGCGATTCAGGCGTTTGAAGCTGTCCTGGGCCCAGGCTTGCAGGGCATCCAGTTGCTGCAGGTCGGCCTTGTCGGAAAGGAACGGGCGAATCTGCTCGAAGTTCTGCTCGACCGGAGCCATGACGCTGTCTGGCGTGCCTAGTGGATGCTCCACGGCAACTTTTGGCGCCGCCAGGTGGAAGCGGGCGATCTGCTCGGCCATCTGGTCGATGTGCGCGGCGGTCAGTTCGCTGTTGGCCTGCAGGGTGCTGAGCATCTGGCTCTGAGGGAACTGGCGCATCTTCAGCGCGTATTCGATCGGCTCGCCTTCGCCTCCCAGTTGCGGTGCTTCGGCGCTGCCGGTGATCGGCAGCACTTCCAGATACAAGCCGTCGGTCAGGCGCTGGTTCAGGCGCAGCTCTTCGGCGCAGAAGTGCGCGCGCTGAGACAGCTCGGTGAAGTCGAGGAAGCCAAAGTTCATCGGCTTCTTGATTTTGTAGGCATATTCACCGGTGAGCAGCACCCAGGAGATATGCGTCTCGATAACCTGAAACGCCGTCACTGGGTGAGGGAACAGGGCGGGGTTCTGCAGGGCTGTAATCAAGGCTTGGCTCACGGGCGATCCTTCTGGGTCGGGAGATTCGAATGGGCCATTATGGCTGCAAGCGTGGCTGGTGCAAACCGCCGGAGGGCGCCTGTCGATGTGCGATAAAGTGCGTATAATCCGCCGCCATGACTCGATCCCGATCCCCCCGTACCGCTAAAAAACGCCCGTCTGGCCGCTCGCGTGCCTGGCTGGGCTGGGCCTTGAAGCTCAGCCTGGTCGGCTTTGTGCTGGTGGCGGGCTATGCCATTTACCTCGACGCCGTGGTCCAGGAGAAATTCTCCGGCAAGCGCTGGACTATCCCGGCCAAGGTGTATGCCCGGCCGCTGGAGCTGTTCGTCGGCCAGAAACTGAGCAAGGCCGACTTCCTCATCGAACTCGATGCCCTCGGTTATCGCCGCGAAAGCGTTGCCAATGGCCCGGGCGCGGCTGCAGTCAATGGCAATACCGTTGATCTGAATACTCGCGGCTTCCAGTTCTATGAAGGCATGGAAACGGCGCAAGCGGTGCGCGTGCGTTTCTCCGGTGACTATGTAGCCGGCTTGAGTGGCGCCAACGGCTCGAAGCTCGACGTGGTGCGCCTCGAGCCGCTGCTGATCGGCGGCCTGTACCCGAAAAACCTCGAAGACCGCATCCTGATCAAGATCGACCAGGTGCCGCCGTACCTGCTGGAAACCCTGGTGGCGGTGGAAGACCGTGACTTCTATCACCACTTCGGTGTGTCGCCCAAGTCGATTGCCCGGGCGGTGTGGGTCAACACCTCGTCCGGCGCCATGCGCCAGGGCGGCAGTACCCTGACCCAGCAGTTGGTGAAGAACTTCTACCTGACCAACGAACGCAGCCTCAGCCGCAAGCTCAATGAAGCGATGATGGCCTTGCTGCTCGAGTTGCATTACGACAAGCGCGAAATCCTCGAGGCCTACCTCAACGAAGTGTTCGTCGGCCAGGACGGTCAGCGCGCGGTGCACGGCTTCGGCCTGGCCAGCCAGTTCTTCTTCAGCCAGCCGCTGTCGGAACTCAAGCTGCACCAGATTGCCTTGCTGGTCGGTATGGTCAAGGGCCCTTCCTATTACAACCCGCGGCGTTACCCGGAGCGGGCGACGGTGCGGCGTAACCTGGTACTCGACCTGCTGGCCGAGCAGGGCGTGGCAACCCCGGAAGCGGTGGAAGCGGCGAAGAAGATGCCATTGGGCGTGACCAAGCGCGGCAGCCTGGCCGACAGTTCGTACCCTGGCTTCCTCGACCTGGTCAAACGCCAGCTGCGCCAGGACTACCGTGACGAAGACTTGACCGAAGAAGGCCTGCGCATTTTCACCAGCTTCGATCCGATCCTGCAGATGAAGTCGGAAGCGGCCATGGGCGAGACCTTCAAGCGCCTGGCCGGGCGCAAGGGCGCCGATGAAGTCGAAGCGGCAATGGTCGTGACCAACCCGGAAACCGGTGAAGTCCAGGCCCTGATCGGCAGCCGTCAGGCCGGTTTCGCCGGTTTCAACCGCGCTATCGATGCGGTGCGGCCGATCGGCTCGCTGGTCAAGCCGGCGGTATACCTGACCGCCCTGGAAAAACCGAGCAAGTACACCCTGACCAGTTGGGTGCAGGACGAGCCGTTCTCGATCAAAGGCGCCGATGGCCAGGTGTGGCGGCCGCAGAACTATGACCGCCGCTCCCACGGTACGATTTATCTGTACCAGGGCCTGGCCAACTCCTACAACCTGTCGACCGCCAAGCTGGGCCTGGAACTGGGCGTGCCAAACGTGCTCAAGACCATTGGCCGGTTAGGCGTGAACGTCGACTGGCCGGCGTTCCCGTCGATGATGCTCGGGGCTGGCGGCATGTCGCCGATGCAGGTCGCGACCATGTACCAGACCCTGGCCAACGGTGGTTTCAATACACCGATGCGCGGTATTCGCAGCGTGCTGACCGCCGAAGGCGAGCCGCTCAAGCGTTATCCGTTCCAGATCCAGCAAACCTTCGATCCGGGCGCCATCTATCTGGTGCAGAACGCCATGCAGCGGGTGATGCGCGAAGGTACCGGGCGTTCGGTCTACAGTGTGCTGCCAAGCTCGTTGAACCTGGCGGGCAAGACCGGTACCAGCAACGATTCGCGTGACAGCTGGTTCGCAGGTTTCAGCCAGGACTTGCTGGCGGTGGTCTGGCTAGGGCGCGATGACAACGGTAAAACACCGTTCACGGGTGCTACCGGCGCGCTGCAGGTCTGGACCAGCTTCATGCGCAAGGCTGACCCCTTGCCGCTGGACATGCCGCTGCCCGATAACGTGGTTCAGGCCTGGATCGATCCGCATAGCGGCCAGGGCTCGGATGCCAGTTGCCCGGGCGCCGTGCAGATGCCGTATATTCGCGGTAGTGAACCGCCGGCTGGGCCCGCCTGTGGCGGCGAGCCGGATCCCGCCGAGTCCGTCATGGACTGGGTCAAGGGTTGGATGAATTAAGCACTAGCCTAAAGAGGGTGTGAAGTGAACAAGTGGTGGTTTCCAGCCTTGACGGCGCTGGCTTTGCTCAACGGCTGCGCCAGCAATCCGCGCGGCTCCATTCCCGTGGTCGATTCCAGTACCCGGGTTTCCAACAGCGAGCGGGTCACGGCTAACCGTGGTGCGCCTGCGCAGGTCAATGGCGGGACGCGTCAGGCTCAGTCCGTGCCGCAGGATTCCGGGGTGATGGTCATGGTCCCGCAAGGTTCCGGCGCCACACCGATCCAGACTTTCCCAGCGTCCACCGGAGCCGCGCCGATCAGCACCGGCCCGATTACCCCGGGCCCGAGCAGCTCGGTGCCGTTCGACAGCAGCTCGACCAATGCCGGCAGCTACACCATGCCGAGCACCACTGCGCCCAGCGCGCCGAGCGGTATTCCGCGCGCCAGTGCAGCCAGCGGCGGCCTCTCGGCTGACGAACAGCTCGACGGCCCGGTACTGGCGTTGTTGACCACCGCCCAGCAGCAACAGACCGGTGGCGACTACAACGGTGCCTCGTCGAGTCTGGAGCGTGCCCAGCGCATCGCGCCACGCGAGCCGCAAGTGCTTTACCGGCTGGCCCAGGTGCGCCTGGCTCAAGGCGATGCCGCGCAGTCCGAGCAACTGGCTCGCCGCGCGCTGACCTACGCCAACGGTCGCCCCGACCTGCAGGCCGGGCTGTGGAACATCATTGCCCAGTCGCGCGAAAAACAGGGTGATTCGGCAGGCGCAGCGCTGGCCCGGCAGAAAGCCCAGGTCAACCTGTAATGGATCCACGCATTCTCGATATTGCCGATCACCTGCTGTTGATCGAGCATGAACTCCATGCCCAAGGCTGGTGGAGTGATGTTGCACCGACGCCTCAAGCGTTGGCGAGCAGCGTGCCGTTCGCGGTCGACAGCATGAGCTTCGATCAGTGGCTGCAGTGGATCTTCCTGCCAAAAATGAAAGAGATTCTCGAAAAGGGCCTGCCGTTGCCAAATGCCTCCGGCATCCTGGTCATGGCTGAAACGGTATACGTCGATCGCCCGGAGCAAAGCCGCGAGCTACGCAGGCTGCTAGCAGAGTTTGACCAATTGATCAGTCCTTCTGCCTGAATTTCCCTCTTTTCACCCTTGGAGCCACAGATTGTGGCTCTTTTTGTTTGTATTGTTTGTTTTTCTGCTGCTGTCACTGGCATTAGTGGTGGCTGCGGATCGTCCTTGCGCGAAATTGGCAATAATTTTTCTTGACTTGCGCGCGCCGAAAAAGAAGAATCCAGATTCCGCTGTAGAGGGACTGCCAGAAGCAGACCCGCTAAGCAGATCATGAGGCGCATACCCGCGCCGACCTGTTACACCCCGCAACGCGTTACCTCGCGCTGGGTGGGAAAACCCCGCAACACTTTGGGGCGCTCCCAATACTTGCTCAGTCAGTGCTGACGTAGTCGGCGATTCCGTCGCTCATGCTCTGCTTGGCAGTAAACCTATTAAGACCCGTCCACCGTGGACGGTATTCTGGCGTTTTAGAGGTGAACAACGTGGAGCTTTTATCTGGCGCTGAGATGGTCGTCCGCTTTTTGCGTGACGAAGGCGTTAAGCACATCTACGGGTACCCTGGTGGTGCTCTCCTTCATGTTTACGATGCCCTGTTCAAAGAACCGGAAGTAAGCCACATCCTGGTTCGTCACGAGCAGGCAGCTACCCATATGGCGGACGGTTATGCCCGTGCCACCGGCAAGGCCGGCGTGGTACTGGTGACCTCTGGTCCAGGCGCGACCAATGCCATCACCGGTATTGCCACCGCGTACATGGACTCCATTCCGATGGTCATCCTCTCCGGTCAGGTGCCTAGCACCATGGTCGGTACCGATGCCTTCCAGGAAACCGACATGATTGGTATTTCCCGGCCGATCGTGAAGCACAGCTTCATGATCAAGCACGCCTCGGAAATCCCTGAAGTCCTGAAAAAAGCTTTCTATCTGGCGCAATCCGGTCGCCCGGGCCCGGTCGTGGTCGATATCCCCAAAGACATGACCAACCCCGCGGAAAAGTTCGAATACGTCTACCCCAAAAAGGTCAAGATGCGTTCCTACAGCCCGGCCGTTCGTGGTCACTCGGGGCAGATCCGCAAGGCTGCCGAGATGTTGCTGGCCGCCAAGCGCCCAGTGGTCTACGCCGGTGGCGGCGTGATCCTCGGCGGCGGTTCTGCAGCGCTGACCGAAGTTGCGCAGATGCTCAACCTGCCGGTCACCAACACCTTGATGGGCCTGGGCGGCTATCCGGGTACCGATCGCCAGTTCCTCGGCATGCTCGGCATGCACGGCAGCTACACCGCCAACCTGGCCATGCACCACGCTGACGTGATCTTCGCCGTCGGTGCGCGTTTCGACGACCGCGTGGTCAACGGCCCGGCCAAGTTCTGCCCGAACGCCAAGGTTATCCACATCGACATCGACCCGGCGTCGATCTCCAAGACCATCAAGGCCGACGTGCCGATTGTTGGCCCGGTCGAGAGCGTACTGACCGAAATGGTTGCGACCTTGCGCGAAATCGGCGAGCAGCCGGACAAGGCCGCCATGGATGCCTGGTGGAAGCAGATCGAAGAATGGCGTGGTGATCGCGACATGTTCCCTTACGACAAGGGCGACGGCAGCGTGATCAAGCCGCAGACCGTGATCGAGACCCTCTGCGAAGTGACCAAGGGCGATGCCTTTGTTACCTCCGACGTTGGTCAGCACCAGATGTTCGCGGCGCAGTACTACCGCTTCAACAAGCCGAACCGCTGGATCAACTCCGGTGGCCTGGGCACCATGGGCTTCGGTTTTCCGGCGGCCATGGGCGTCAAGCTGAACTTCCCGGACCAGGACGTTGCCTGCGTTACCGGTGAGGGCAGCATCCAGATGAACATCCAGGAGCTGTCGACCTGCCTGCAGTACGACCTGCCGGTGAAGATCGTCAACCTGAACAACGGTGTCTTGGGCATGGTCCGCCAATGGCAGGACATGGCCTACAACAGCCGTCACTCGCACTCCTACATGGAATCGCTGCCTGACTTCGTCAAGCTGGCCGAAGCCTATGGTCACGTGGGTATTCGCATCACCAGCCTGAAAGACCTCAAGCCCAAGCTCGAGGAAGCGTTCGCCATGAAAGACCGGCTGGTGTTCATCGATATCCAGGTCGACAACAGCGAGCACGTCTACCCGATGCAGATCAAAGACGGCTCTATGCGCGATATGTGGCTGAGCAAGACGGAGCGTACCTAATCATGCGGCACATTATTTCCCTGCTGTTGGAAAACGAACCCGGTGCCTTGTCTCGCGTGGTTGGTCTGTTCTCGCAGCGTAACTACAACATCGAAAGCCTGACGGTGGCGCCAACCGAAGACCCGACCCTGTCGCGTCTGACGCTGACCACGGTCGGTCATGATGAGGTGATCGAGCAGATCACCAAAAACCTGAACAAGCTGGTTGAAGTCGTCAAGCTGGTCGACCTCTCGGAAAGCGCGCACATCGAACGTGAACTGATGCTGGTCAAGATCAAGGCCACGGGCGCCCAGCGTGCCGAGATCAAACGCACCACCGATATCTATCGTGGGCAGATCGTCGACGTCAGCAGCAGCGTCTATACCGTTCAGCTTACTGGCGCCAGCGACAAGCTTGACAGCTTCATTCAGGCCATCGGTACCGCGTCCATTCTCGAAACAGTGCGCAGCGGCGTTACCGGCATTGCCCGTGGCGACAAAGTGCTCAGCATCTAACTCAAAAAATTAGCGATGGCCCTATGGGCCGAGATAACAGGGGTATTTTCATGAAAGTTTATTACGACAAAGACTGTGACCTTTCCATCATCCAGGGCAAGAAAGTTGCCATCATCGGTTACGGCTCCCAGGGCCACGCTCAAGCGTGCAACCTGAAAGACTCCGGTGTGGATGTCACTGTCGGTCTGCGTAAAGGTTCGAACACCGTTGCCAAAGCCGAAGCTCACGGCCTGAAAGTTGCCGATGTAGCGACCGCTGTTGCCGGTGCCGACCTGGTCATGATCCTGACCCCGGACGAGTTCCAGTCCCAGCTGTACAAGAACGAAGTCGAGCCGAACATCAAGAAGGGCGCCACCCTGGCCTTCTCCCACGGTTTCGCCATCCACTACAACCAGGTTGTCCCACGCGCCGACCTGGACGTGATCATGATCGCGCCAAAAGCGCCAGGTCACACCGTGCGTTCCGAATTCGTCAAAGGCGGCGGTATCCCTGACCTGATCGCGATCTACCAGGATGCTTCCGGCAATGCCAAGAACGTTGCCCTGTCCTACGCCGCTGGCGTCGGTGGCGGCCGTACCGGCATCATCGAAACCACCTTCAAGGACGAGACCGAAACCGACCTGTTCGGCGAGCAGGCTGTTCTGTGCGGTGGTACCGTCGAGCTGGTCAAAGCCGGTTTCGAAACCCTGGTTGAAGCGGGCTACGCGCCAGAGATGGCCTACTTCGAGTGCCTGCACGAACTGAAGCTGATCGTTGACCTCATGTACGAAGGCGGCATCGCCAACATGAACTACTCGATCTCCAACAACGCCGAATACGGCGAGTACGTGACCGGCCCTGAAGTCATCAACGCCGAATCCCGTCAGGCCATGCGCAACGCTCTGAAGCGCATCCAGGACGGCGAGTACGCCAAGATGTTCATCAGCGAAGGCGCCACCGGCTATCCTTCGATGACCGCCAAGCGTCGTAACAACGCTGCTCACGGCATCGAAGTCATCGGCGAGCAACTGCGCTCGATGATGCCTTGGATCGCGGCGAACAAAATCGTCGACAAGGCCAAGAACTGATCTTGTCCTGATGCGATGAAAACGCGGCTTCGGCCGCGTTTTTTCGTTTAGGCGGTCAGCTTCTGGTATAAAGCTTCATCGTTTGTCGGCGAACCCTCGTCGCAGACGTCTGTCGAAACTTTCCACACCGTTGCAAGGTAATGTCCATGAGCGAACGTCCCGAAGAGCCGAACAAGGCCTCTGACGCCGAAAGCCTGCTACCGATCGATGAGCATGTTGAAGAAGGGCATGACGCCGAAGGACGCAAGGTTCGGCATCGCGGCATCTATCTGCTGCCCAACCTGTTCACCACTGCGAACCTGTTCGCCGGTTTCTATTCGATCATCAACTCCATGAGTGCCCAGGCGGCCCTCAGCGCGGGTGATCCACGTGAGGCGAGCAAGTATTTCGCCTTCGCCGCTATCGCCATTTTCGTCGCCATGGTCCTCGATGGCCTGGACGGCCGTGTGGCACGCATGACCAACACCCAGAGCGCCTTTGGTGCCGAGTACGACTCGCTGTCGGACATGGTCGCCTTCGGTGTCGCCCCGGCGTTGCTGGCCTTTGGCTGGGCCCTGGGAGACATGGGCAAGGTCGGCTGGATGGTCGCCTTCATCTATGTAGCTGGCGCCGCGCTGCGTCTGGCGCGCTTCAACACCCAGGTCGGCAAGGCTGACAAGCGCTACTTCATCGGCCTGGCCAGCCCGGCTGCTGCCGGTGTGGTGGCCGGTACCGTCTGGGCCTTCAGCGACTACGGCATCCAGGGTTCGAAACTGTCGTTCCTGGTGGCGCTGCTGGTGGCTGCGGCCGGTATGCTGATGGTCAGCAACATCAAGTACAACAGCTTCAAGGAACTGGATCTCAAGGGACGCGTACCGTTCGTAGCGATCCTCGCCGTGGTGCTGGTGTTCGCGGTAGTCTTCAGTGATCCACCGCGCATCCTGCTGCTGGTGTTCCTCGGCTATGCGGCCTCCGGCCCTGTGCAATACCTGTTGCGCATGCGTCGGCGCAAAAACATCGAGTGATGTAATTTCGCTCGGGCTCCGTAGTCTACTGGTGCATCAGTCCTCCAGTTCTACGGAGCCATCATGCTCATCAAGCTGTCCAAAGCCTCCGATTGCAAAGAATCGGATGTCACCCCCGAATCCCTTTATGTCTCGCGCCGCGCCATGCTCGGCGGGTCGCTGGCTGCCATCGCGGCAACCGCGCTGCCGCGGTGGGCCAGTGCTGCCGACGCATCGCGCTATGCCGATGTCGAGGCGGGCAGGGCGCCTGGCTGGTTCAGCGAGAAGCTCGTCGCTACCAAGTGGCAAGCAGTGACGGCGCCGGGGGAGGCGATCACGCCGTTCAAGGATGCCACCCACTACAACAACTTCTATGAGTTCGGCACCGACAAGGGCGATCCGGCGGCCAATGCCGGCAGCCTTAAAACCGAGCCCTGGACCGTGGTGGTGGATGGTGAAGTAGGCAAGCCCGGGCGCTATGCCCTGGAAGACTTCATGAAACCCTACCAACTGGAGGAGCGCATCTATCGCCTGCGCTGCGTGGAAGCCTGGTCGATGGTCATCCCCTGGCTGGGCTTTCCTTTATCGGCGCTGCTTGATCAGGTCGAGCCAACCTCCAAGGCCCGTTTCATTCGCTTCGAAACCCTGCAGGACCCGAAGAGCATGCCTGGTCAGCGCTCAAGCTTTGCCCTGATCGACTGGCCTTATATAGAAGGCTTGCGCCTGGATGAGGCGATGAACCCGCTGGCGATCCTCGCCGTTGGCATGTACGGGCGCGAACTGCCCAACCAGAACGGTGCGCCGTTGCGTCTAGTGGTGCCTTGGAAGTACGGCTTCAAGAGCATCAAGTCGATCGTGCGCATCAGCCTGGTCGAAGAGCAGCCGCGCACCACCTGGCAGGCGATTGCTCCAGAAGAATATGGCTTCTACGCCAACGTGAACCCCGAGGTTGATCACCCGCGCTGGACCCAGGCCCGTGAGCGGCGCCTGCCCAGTGGCCTGTTCAGTCCCAATGTGCGGCCCACGCAGATGTTCAATGGCTATGCCGAAGAAGTGGCAGGGCTGTACAGCGGCCTCGACCTGCGGAAGAACTACTGATGCGTTATCCACTCTTCAGGCTCGGCATCTTTATCTTGGCCAGTGTCTGGCCGCTATGGTGGTTGTATGAAGCAGCCATGGAAGCCCTTGGGCCGGATCCGGGCAAGATCCTGGTCGATCGCCTGGGGCTGGGGGCTTTGATCTTCCTGTTGATAACCCTGAGCATGACGCCCTTGCAGCGCCTTACCGGCTGGGCGGGCTGGATTGTCTCGCGGCGCCAGCTGGGGCTGTGGTGCTTTGCTTATATAGTGCTGCACCTGAGTGCCTACATGTTCTTCGTCCTGGGGCTGGACTGGGGGCAGTTGGGGGTTGAGCTAAGCAAGCGTCCTTACATCATTGTCGGGATGCTGGGCTTTTTGGGCTTGCTGGTTTTAGCGGTCACTTCCAATCGATACAGTCAGCGCCGTCTCGGCGCGCGCTGGAAGAAGTTGCACAAACTGGTTTACGTGATTCTGGGGCTGGGCTTGTTGCACTTTCTCTGGGTAGTACGCGCCGACCTTAAAGAGTGGGTCATATACGCTGCTATCGGCTTGTTCCTGTTGGCCTTGCGTATTCCTGCGCTGGAGCGGCGAATCCCGCGCCTGGCAGTGCGTAAAACGGCACCTGTAACAAAAGCTTAAATAAGTGCTTGACGCCCCTGTGGATCTGTCTATAATTCGCCCCACTTCCGGCGCAGTCGGAACTGAAAACTCCTTGAGTTTCAAAGAGTTAGCGGTTCCAGGGTCATCCGGAAGGGCTTCGATCGAAAGATCGACAGCGGTGAAAAAGGCAGTTGACAGCGGTTTGAAACGCTGTAGAATTCGCCTCCCGCTGACGAGAGATCGCAGCGAGTCAAGTGGTTGAAGTTGAAAGGCTTTTTAATCGAAAGCATCTGAAAAACTTCAAAATAAACGCTTGACAGGCTCTGAGGAAAGCGTAGAATGCGCGCCTCGGTTGAGACGAAAAGCTCTTAACCAACCGCTCTTTAACAACTGAATCAAGCAATTCGTGTGGGTGCTTGTGAGTTCAGACTGATAGTCAAAAAGATTATCAGCATCACAAGTGGCTACACGAAAATCGAAAGATTTGAAAGTAAGTCATTTGAGATTGCTGAGCCAAGTTTAGGGTTTTCTCAAAACCCAAGCAGTATTGAACTGAAGAGTTTGATCATGGCTCAGATTGAACGCTGGCGGCAGGCCTAACACATGCAAGTCGAGCGGATGAGAAGAGCTTGCTCTTCGATTCAGCGGCGGACGGGTGAGTAATACCTAGGAATCTGCCTGGTAGTGGGGGACAACGTTTCGAAAGGAACGCTAATACCGCATACGCCCTACGGGGGAAAGCAGGGGACCTTCGGGCCTTGCGCTATCAGATGAGCCTAGGTCGGATTAGCTAGTTGGTGAG
>NZ_UIDD01000010.1 GCF_900497695.1 Pseudomonas wadenswilerensis
CCAACTTAAAGTGCTTTACAATCCGAAGACCTTCTTCACACACGCGGCATGGCTGGATCAGGCTTTCGCCCATTGTCCAATATTCCCCACTGCTGCCTCCCGTAGGAGTCTGGACCGTGTCTCAGTTCCAGTGTGACTGATCATCCTCTCAGACCAGTTACGGATCGTCGCCTTGGTGAGCCATTACCTCACCAACTAGCTAATCCGACCTAGGCTCATCTGATAGCGCAAGGCCCGAAGGTCCCCTGCTTTCCCCCGTAGGGCGTATGCGGTATTAGCGTTCCTTTCGAAACGTTGTCCCCCACTACCAGGCAGATTCCTAGGTATTACTCACCCGTCCGCCGCTGAATCGAAGAGCAAGCTCTTCTCATCCGCTCGACTTGCATGTGTTAGGCCTGCCGCCAGCGTTCAATCTGAGCCATGATCAAACTCTTCAGTTCAATACTGCTTGGGTTTTGAGAAAACCCTAAACTTGGCTCAGCAATCTCAAATGACTTACTTTCAAATCTTTCGATTTTCGTGTAGCCACTTGTGATGCTGATAATCTTTTTGACTATCAGTCTGAACTCACAAGCACCCACACGAATTGCTTGATTCAGTTGTTAAAGAGCGGTTGGTTAAGAGCTTTTCGTCTCAACCGAGGCGCGCATTCTACGCTTTCCTCAGAGCCTGTCAAGCGTTTATTTTGAAGTTTTTCAGATGCTTTCGATTAAAAAGCCTTTCAACTTCAACCACTTGACTCGCTGCGATCTCTCGTCAGTGGGAGGCGAATTCTACAGCGTTTCAAACCGCTGTCAACTGCCTTTTTCACCGCTGTCGATCTTTCGATCGAAGCCCTTCCGGATGACCCTGGAACCGCTAACTCTTTGAAACTCAAGTAGTTTTCAGTTCCGACTGCGCCGGAAGTGGGGCGAATTATAGAGAGATTAAATCGGGCGTCAAGGGTTAATTTAAAAAACCCCCAATAAAAGAATAATGCGCAGTATATTGCTCATTTTTTGGCCTTTGCGCATCATAGGCTGCTCGTGCTTCTTCTTATATAAGGAATGCCCTCCCGCAATGAACAGCCACCCCCGCAGCCTGGCCGCCACCCTCTTCCCTATTGGCTTGCTGCTGATCGCCATGGCCTCAATCCAGTCCGGTGCCTCCCTGGCCAAGAGCATGTTCCCTGTCGTGGGCGCGCAAGGCACCACCACCCTGCGACTGATCTTCGCCAGCATCATCATGCTGTTGCTGCTGCGCCCCTGGCGCGCCAAGCTCAGCGCCAGCACGCTTCGCACCGTGATCATCTACGGCATGGCCCTGGGCGGGATGAACTTCCTCTTCTATATGTCGCTGCAGACCGTGCCCTTGGGGATTGCCGTAGCCCTGGAGTTCACCGGACCGCTGGCAGTTGCCCTGTATGCCTCGCGACGGGCCGTGGATTTTCTCTGGATCGGTCTTGCGGTCATTGGCTTGCTGCTGCTGATTCCGATTGGCCAGACCAGCGCCAGCATCGACCTGGTAGGTGCCGGCTATGCACTAGGTGCCGGCGTGTGCTGGGCGCTGTACATTCTATATGGGCAGAAAGCCGGCGCCGAGAACGGTATCCAGACCGCCGCCCTGGGGGTGATGATCGCTGCCCTGTTCGTAGCGCCAATAGGCATTGTCCATGCTGGCAGCGCACTGCTTACTCCCGCACTGCTGCCTATCGCACTGGGCGTGGCCATACTCTCCACTGCCCTGCCCTACAGCCTGGAAATGGTGGCACTCACACGCATGCCTGCACGCACCTTTGGCACACTGATGAGTATCGAACCTGCGTTCGGTGCACTTTCAGGTTTGCTGTTCCTGGGTGAAGTACTGACGGTGGCGCAATGGCTGGCTATCGCTGCAATCATCACCGCTTCAGTGGGTGCCACCCTGTCGCTGCGCAAGGAAAGCCCGGCATTGGTTGCTGCCGACTGATTTGAGAAATATTTGCATTTAAATAGACACTGGTCATTGTGCCGGGCATCCGCCATCTTTAAGCTGTAACCCAACGTCAACCTTGAAGATATCTAATTGACAAGACAGGGACGCGAACAAGCATCGGGAAGACGCAAAGGAAATTAGACACGGGCGACAGACCCGGTACGCATTAAGGACAGGAATGAAACGAATTTTGCTCATCCTAGCCATTTTGGCCATCGCTGGATGTGCGGCGACGGCGAAGACTGAAGTCAAACGCGGCAAGAAGGGCCTGCATATCAATTGCTCCGGCCTTTCATCTTCCTGGGACAATTGCTACACCAAGGCTGCGGCCTCATGTGGCAGCAAGGGTTACAAAGTGATTGCCCGCTCGGGGGATGCCGACGCCGAGCCTGGTGACTACCCCTTCGGCCTCAATCCGGCCGGCTACACCAGCCGCAGCATGATCGTCATCTGCAAGTAATGCATCCCACCAAAAAGGGCGACCCAACGGCCGCCCTTTTTTGCTGCTGTTCGAATACCGGGTTCAAATGGCTGCGGTTCGCCCCTGCAACCATTCCAGCCCAGCGCCTTCCAGCAGCGGCGCCAGGCGCTCCCTGACCTGGGCATGATAACCATTGAGCCAGTCGCGCTCTTCGCTGGTCAGCCGTTCAGGCAGCAGGCAACGGGTATCGATCGGGCACAGGGTCAGGGTTTCAAACTCGAGAAAATCGCCAAACGCGCTCGTGCCCACCTCGCGATTGAACACCAGGTTCTCGATACGTACCCCCCACTCGCCCGGGCGATAGGTACCCGGCTCGATCGACGTAATCATCCCCTCCTGCATGGCTGTCTGAGGTGCCGCCGCCGCTTGGTAGGCAATCACCTGCGGTCCTTCATGCACGTTCATGAAGTAACCGACCCCGTGCCCGGTACCATGACCATAGTCGACCTGGTCCGCCCAGATGGGCGCCCGGGCAATGGCATCGAGCAATGGCGACGGGATGCCCCGCGGAAAGCGTGCCCGCGACAAGGCAATAACCCCTTTGAGCACTCGCGTGCAGTCCTGCTTCTGAGCAGTAGTGGGGTTACCAATGGGGACCATGCGGGTAATGTCGGTGGTGCCCCCCAGGTATTGACCACCAGAGTCGATCAGCAGCAAGCCATCACCTTCGATACGGGCATGAGACTCCTCCGTGGCGCGGTAATGCGGCATGGCGCCATTGGCGTTGAAGGCAGCGATGGTCGAAAAACTCAGCGAGACAAAACCTGGACGACGCGCACGCGCGGCACTCAGCTGCTCGTCAACGGTCAGTTCGGTGATTGACTCGGCTCGCTCTTGCGCAGCTTCCAACCAGGCAAAAAACTCGCACAGCGCCGCACCATCCTGCTCCATGGCCTTGCGAATGTGCCCAAGATCAGCTTTGCTTTTTTGCGATTTCGACAGCGTAGTCGGGTTCAGTCCTTCAATCAGGCGCACATCCCTGTCGGTATTCGCCAGCAGGCCACTCGTCACCCGAGCAGGATCAACCAGCAATGTCTGGCCAGCTGGAATAGCCGCCAGCGCCTGGGCGACCTCTGCATAATCACGTAACGTGATGCCATCGACTTCGAGCACACTGCGCAAATGGGCATCGATCTTGTTCAAGTCCATGAACAACGTGGCTTGATCCTGGCAGATCAAGGCAAAGGATACGAACACCGGATTATAGGAAACGTCGCTACCGCGCAGGTTGAACAACCAGGCAATGTCGTCCAGGGTGGCGATGAAATGCCAGTCGGCACCGCGGGCGCGCAGCGTCTGGCGCAAGTTGGCCAGTTTCTGCGCGCGGCTGACCGTGGCCTCGGGCGGCAGATGCTGATACACCGGGTTGTTCGGTAGTGGCGGCCGGTCGTCCCATACCTGAGCCAGAAGATCCTTCTCAGTCAGCAATCGAACGTTGCGAGCCTTGAGGCGCTCGCCTAGCTGACGTGCCGAGGCCAGAGCCATTACTGCTCCATCCACGGCCACTACCCCACCTTGCGGGGCCTGATCGGCCAGCCAGTCCAGCGGACCGGGCTTGCCCGGCTGCAGCTTCACCAGCTCAATGGTGCTGCCTGCCAGTTCCTTTTCCGCCTGCTCCCAGTAGCGGCTGTCAGCCCAGAGGCCGGCGAAATCGGCGGTAACGATCAAGGTACCGACCGACCCGTGAAAACCGGACAACCATTGCCTGGCCTGCCAGTACCCCGGCAGATACTCGGAAAGGTGAGGATCGGCCGACGGGACCAACAAGGCGTCGACGCCCTCACGTTGCATCACTTCACGAATACGTGCCAGGCGCGTATTCACCGCTCCCTGCGTTGAAGACTGAGTGTTCATGCTGACTCCTGCTACCACGGCATCCATTGTTCTTGGCGCAGATAATGGAACAGCCTTCAGCCATGGGCAACCGCCCAGAAAGGTTGCGACTGTAACGAGGTCTTTATTGCCCGCACCGCCTGGTCGATATCCTGCGCCTTGGTATAGCGACCCAGGCTCAGGCGAATGGTCTGCCTCGCGGCTTGCGGCTCAAGTCCAAGCGCCAGCAGCACGTGAGAAGCAGCATTGGCCGCGGAGTTGCATGCGGAAGTGGAAGAAAATGCCAGCGACTGCGCAAGCTGGGAAAAGTCGGGGTGATCGGCGTTGAACGTGAGGCTGAGCGTGTGCGCGATTCGCTGCCCGGCACTGCCATTGAGGCGCACTCCCGGCAACTGCAGCAATTGATCCAGCAACCGCTGTTGCAGTTGGCGGATGCGTGCAGTTTCTTCCACGAGCAGCGCCTGGGCCACGGCAAACGCCTCGCCCATGCCAACGATCTGGTGGGTGGCCAGGGTGCCGGAGCGCAAACCGCCCTCATGGCCACCGCCATGGATCTGCGCCTGCAACAGCGGTTTGGCGCGCTCGCCGACATACAAGGCGCCGATGCCTTTTGGACCATAAACTTTGTGCGCGGAAAAGGACATCAGGTCGACCGCCCAGCGGCCCAGGTCGATCGGTAATTTGCCCGCACCCTGGGCCGCATCCACGTGCAGCAGTGCGCCATGCTGGCGAACCACCTCAGCCAACGCCGGGATATCGTTGACGGTCCCCAGTTCATTTTTCACCAGCATCAGCGAAACCAGGAAGGTGTCTTCACGCAGGGCACTGCGTAGCGCCTCGGGGGTGATCAGCCCTTGGTCGTCGGGCGCCAGCAAGGTCAGGGTGAAGCCGTTGTGTTCAAGCTGGCGAGCCGTGTCGAGCACTGCCTTGTGTTCGATCTGGCTGGTGATGATGTGACCACCCTGGCGCCCCTGGGCGAGGCCTTTGAGCGCCAGGTTGTTCGACTCGGTGCCCCCCGACGTCCAGATGATCTGTTCGGCTCGGGCGCCGACAAGCCCGGCGACCTGGCCCCGCGCCCGCTCCACGGCTGCCCGGGCGCTCTGCCCGTAACAGTGGGAGCTTGACGCCGGGTTGCCGAAATTACCCGAGGCGCCCAGACACTTGACCATGGCCTGGATAACTCGCTCGTCGACCGGTGTCGTGGCGGCGTAGTCGAAATACAGCGGAAGATTGTTCATGACAGCAGGCTCTCTGGTTGTCGTCGCCTTGCAAAGTAGGCGCTTCCTAAATCCATGTAGGTAAAGTGCCACGCCATATTGCACCAGCCACCAATAGAACTATAAATTATCAATTTATATATTTATATAACCAAAATACCATCCACTAATCAGCCCTACTGAACTTCTACCGCTTACGGACTTCACAATCAGTACAGTCCTACCCGGGAGAAAACGCCATGCCACAAGGAAGCAACGCCAGGGACGCCCGCAGCAAAGGCATCGTTGGCCACTCGAAAATGCGCAAGCACGAACTGATCGACGCACTCAAGAAAGCCTCCTGAACCACGCAGAGGATCTGCCCATGCTCCGATCGACCGACCGCAAGCAAGGCGTGGTGCTGCTGGACACACGTCAAAGCACACCCGAGCACGAACACAGCGTGCACCTGAAGCTCGCCCAACGGCTGGCGAAGTTGTTCCACACCGAGGTGGTTACGCCTGCCCAGCCACCAACGGCGAAGGAGAATTTCTATTACCTGCCCACCGAAACCCTGATCGGCGCCGAGCGCTACCGGGCAATGGGTATCGCGGCGCACACCGACCTGTTTGGCGGCTTGGTCAGCCAGCCGTACATGGCGACCAAGGCCATCTCCCATCCGCTGCCCGCCGATGCGCGCTTTCCACTGGGCTGGACCGATGACTTCGCCCGCCTGGCCAGCGATGCGCTGTTGCGAGGCTATAGCGTTTTCAGCCTGGAGGATGCGATTCGTGCCGCCGGGCTGCTGCTGCGAGAGGGACCGCTGCGCCTCAAGCCCGTACGCGCAACTGCGGGCCGTGGGCAAACGGTGATCGACAGCATCAAAGGACTGGAGCAAGCGCTTGGCACCATGGACGAACAGGAACTCGCGCTCTGGGGCCTGACCCTGGAAGAGAACCTGAGCGAGGTGCAGACCTTCAGCGTCGGCCAGGTCCTGGTGGCGGGAATATTGTGCAGCTACTACGGCACCCAGCAACTGACCCGTGACCACCAGGGCGAGGAGATCTACGGCGGTTCCGATCTGGTGCTGGTGCGCGGGGACTACGACGTATTGCTGCAGTTGGAACTCGAAGATCAGCTTCGCCTGGCCATCACCCAGGCAAGAACCTACGAGCAGGCAGCGCTGCAAGCCTTCCCCGGCTTTATCGCCTCACGGCGCAACTATGACGTCGCCCGCGGCCTGAACAGCCAGGGCAAGCTGCGCAGCGGCGTGCTCGAACAATCCTGGCGCATCGGCGGCGCCAGCAGTGCCGAGGTACTGGCATTGCAAGCTTTCGCCGACGACCCGGCTTTGAGGCGCGTGCGCGCCTCCACCCACGAAGCCTTCGACGCGCCTGAGCTGCCCGCCGATGCCACGATTTTTTATCAGGGGGACGACAGTGAAATCGGACGAGTCTGCAAATACGCACGGATTCGCGACTATGACCATCCATAGCGAAGGGATCGAGATTCCGGTTGATGGCGAAAGTATTGCCGGGACCATTGTCAGCCCCGGTGCCAAGGTTCCCGGAATCCTCTTTGTTCATGGCTGGGGTGGGAGCCAGCAGCGTGACCTGGCCAGGGCCAAGCAGATCACCGGCCTGGGATGCGTATGCATGACCTTCGACCTGCGTGGCCACGAGAAGACCGAAAGCCAGCGCCTGAGCGTTACCCGCGAGCAGAACCTGGCCGACCTGGTCGCCGCCTACGACCGGCTGGTCAGTCACCCGGCGGTCGACACCAGCGCCATTGCCCTGATCGGCAGCAGCTACGGCGGCTACCTGGCGACGCTGCTGACAGCGTTGCGACCGGTCAAATGGCTGGCGTTACGGGTGCCGGCGCTGTACTGGGACGATGAATGGAACCTGCCCAAGCAAGCGCTCGACCGTCAACGCCTGACCGACTACCGTCAACGCCCCCTCGGCCCGGGGGACAACCGGGCACTGGGCGCCTGCGCCGAGTTTGCCGGTGACGTGCTGCTGGTTGAGTCGGAGCAGGATGACTTCGTGCCGCACAGTACCTTGATGAGCTATCGCTCGGCTTTCGTCAGCGCCCATTCGCTGACCCACAGAATCGTTGACGGCGCCGATCATGCGCTGTCCAGTGACCGCTGCCAGAAAGCCTACAGCTCCATTCTCAGTGCCTGGATCAGTGAAATGGTCATCGGCGCACGGCTTGACCGCTACCCGCACCATTCACCCTGGTATTCCTGAGGTCATCGGCAACTGGCAGTGCAGCCCGTGCTCCGCCGTCCGGGCCAGGCTGCTGAGCGTCTGGAAGGTGTTGAAGTTCACGCCCCTGGCCTGATGCTGACGAATCAGCTGCAGGAACGGCTCCTGCTCGAAGCTGCTGACAGCCGCCTCCCAGGCCGCCCGCGATTGCCATTGCAAATACTGCAAGACCCGACTGCCATCGTCGCTGGCCTGGATGCTGGCTGCGACCAGACCATTGTGCTGCTCGGCCAGGTGCTCGCTGCGCGCCACCAGCGCCTGGGCCAGCGCGCGTTGCCGGGCTGGCGCGACTTCGAACTCGATCATCTGGGTAAAACACAGGCTGTTGTCTGAAACCAGCATGAACATGCTCCCTCTGCCATTGCACTTGCGGTGTGATGGCTGGCAGGGTAAAACCTCAAGTTAACTAGAGGTCAAGAGATATTGTGTCATGTCCGATTCAGCTCAGAGCGTACTCAGCGTGGGTCAGTTGGCGGCGCGCAGCGGCGTAGCCGTGACCGCGCTGCACTTCTACGAGAGCAAGGGTTTGATCCACAGCACCCGCAGCGCCGGCAACCAGCGCCGCTACCCACGCGACACGCTGCGGCGGGTGGCAGTGATCAAGATGGCGCAACGCCTGGGGATTCCCCTGGCAACCATTCATGCCGCGCTGCAGACGCTACCGGTAGGTCGTGCACCCAGCGTGAAGGATTGGCAACGGCTGTCAGAGCAATGGCGCCAGGACCTGACCCGGCGCATCGATAAACTCTTGGTATTGCGTGACCAGCTCGACAGCTGTATCGGTTGTGGTTGCATGTCGCTGCAAAGCTGCCCGTTGCGCAACTGTGATGATCAACTCGGCGAGCAGGGCCCGGGCCCGCAATTGCTCGAGCCCGGCCCCGAATACCACGACTAGTCGCCATACCCAACCAGGCGTTGGGCCAGTGCCTTGGCCTGCAAAGCGACATCGGTCACTGCCGTACTTTCCCACCACAGACCACGCAAGGGTGGGCCCATGGCAAACAGGCGCCGACTGTAGCGGCCCTCGGCATCCTGCACGGCTCCCTGCGCATCCGCGGCGATGCCCAGTGCCAGGGGCCCTGGCTGGATCAGCCGGCGTTGCAGCAGGTTCTGCGGCAAAGGCCGGGCAACCCGGCGCCAATCGTACTCAATACCGGTGGAATTGATCAGGGCGGCAGCGCTGATTCGCTCGACCTGCGTTTGCCCGCGAAAGCGCAGCCTTACCACTGGCTGCCCGTCGGCGCTGGTTTCCACACCCTGCAACGACGCCGCATGAATGCGCAATCGCCCTTGTTCGACCAGTCGCGCCAGCAACGCCGCACCCTGCGGCGGCGAACGATGATGATGGCTTTCCCACCAGGGCCGGAGATGACGCACGAATTGGCGCTTGTGACGCTCGCTGGCCTGGCTCCAGAGCCTGGCGATATGCACGCGCACGGTATCCAGCGGCGCCTGCCAGTCGATGCCCTGCTGCCCGGCCGCCTGGCATTGCGCACGCAAGGCCCGCAGCAGTTGCAACGGACTGCACAGTGACAGGTCAGCCGCCAGGAAATCTTCCCACGCGGGCGGTTGACGGCGCACCTGCGGCAGCAGGCCGTGGCGGGAAAACACCTCGATCGGCCCGCGATGCCCGGCTGCCTGCAACGACACCACGGCATCGACCATGGTCAGCCCGGAACCGATGATGAGCACCCGGCCGTGCGCATCGATCGCCTGCATGGCCGGTATGTTCCAAGGGTCGACTGATGCCGTGTTCAGCGCATTGTCGCTGACCTGGGCGGTACGCGCAGCGGCAAACATGCCGGTGGCCAGAACAGCCCTGGTTGCGCGTAAAGTACGGCCATCCGCCAGGCTGACATCGACGCCCTGATCGTCCACCGCCAGATCAACGGCCTGGTCCTGGACATGCTCAAGGCAGGAGCCCTGTCGCGCACTCACCGCCTGCGCTTCGGCCAAACGCTGGCGCGCATACACGCCAAACAGCCCGCGTGGCGGAAACAGCTCGGCAACGGGCACCTGCTGCCCGGCTGATTCTGGCCAACCACCCGCTGCAATATGCTGGCCCAGCCACGTGGTCAGGTCGTCGGCATTGTCCGGGTCGACACTCATCCGTGCCGCGTTGCCATTGAGGGTATGCCCCAGGTGCGTGGCGCTATAGGCTTCACCACGGCCTAGGTCGCTGCGCGGCTCGACGATCAGCAGGCGGCGTTGCCCCGGTTGACGCAACAGCTGCGCGGCCAGCAGGGCACCGCTCAAGCCACCGCCAATGATCAGCACATCAGCCGCCGGGTTCTCGGGTTGTTCAGGGGCACTCATGGCGTTCTCCGTCTTGTTTGCTACGGATAATAAGCAGCAAGACGCGCAAAGCGCAGCCCGACCGGTACCAAAGTAGGATCAGCCCGCCCGGGTCGCGAGGCGTCGCCGGTAGTCGCTGGGGGCAAGCCCGGTCACCTTGAAGAACACCTTGCGAAAGGCACCTGGGTCCTGGTAACCGACACCCCAGGCAATCTGATCGATGCTGCGGTTGGTGAACTCAAGCATCCGGCAGGCCCGCCCCACTCTGACCTGCTGGCAGTATTCGGTGGGTTTGAGACCGGTGGCACTGCGAAAGCGACGCAGGAAAGTACGCTGCTCAAGGCCGGCGCAATCGGCCATGGCCGTCAGCGAAACGTCACGCGCACCGCTGCCCTGCAGCCAGTGCTGAACCTTCAGCACCGCCTCGTCGCCATGGTCCAGCCGTGGGCTGAAGACGCTGCCGGGCTGTTGCCCGCCGCTGACCCGTTCGACCGCGAGAAACCGCGCGGTCTCCGCCGCCAGCGTCTCGCCCAGGTAACGCTCGACCAGCTTGAGCCCCAGATCGGTCCAGGCCATCAACCCGGCCGAGGTAATGATGTCGCCGTCGTCGAGCAGCGGCAGGTTGGCTTCGACCTGAACCTGCGGAAAACGCTCGGCCAGTGATTGCGCGAAATTCCAGTGAGTGGTCGCCGGGCGCCCATCGAGCAGGCCGCTGGCGGCGATGAAGAACACCCCGACGCAGACCGACACCAGCAACGCACCGTCACCATGCCATTGGCGCAGGTTGGCGCGGTAGCGTTCCAGCAATTCGGGCGAAGGGGCCTGGGTCAGGCTCGGCGGGATAATCATGGCGCGCACTTGATGACCCGTGCCGGGGTGCGTGTCGAACGTTACCTGCAATTGCCGATCAGGCGTCTCGCTCCAATGGCAAACGCGCAACTGTGGCCGCTCCAACGCCCCCAGCTCATGGCGCAGGCGATTGGCCACGGCAAACAGGTCGGTCAGGCCATGGACTGCGGCCAGTTGCGCGCCGGGATAGACCAGCACGCCAATTTCCAGAGTGTCCTGCGCCGTTGCCATTGTCAGTTTTTCCCGCCAATTTGTCGTTCGCGCCAATCCGCAAGCGCATCGCTCAAGCCTATAACTATCACCACGCCACAACCACTCCCCAGCATGAGGCTTTTGAGATGAGCAAACAGGCACTGATCGTCATCGACATCCAGAACGATTACTTCCCCGGCGGCAAATGGACCCTGGACGGTGCCGATGCGGCGGCTGACAACGCCGCCAGCATCCTTGACGCCGCCCGCACCCGCGGCGACCTGGTGGTACATGTGCGCCACGAGTTCGAATCCAGTGATGCACCGTTCTTCACCCCTGGCTCCGAGGGTGCGCAGATTCACCCCAAGGCGGCTAACCGCGCAGGTGAGCCAGTGGTGCTCAAGCACAAGGTCAATGCGTTTTTGGGAACCGAGCTCAAGCATCTGCTGGATGAAGGGCAAATCAGCAACGTCACGGTTATCGGCAGCATGAGCCACATGTGCATCGATGCCGTCAGCCGCGCTGCCGCCGATTACGGTTATGGCGTCACCGTGGTTCACGACGCCTGCGCCACCCGCGCCCTGGAATTCAACGGCGTCACGGTACCGGCGGCGCAGGTGCATGCGGCCTATATGGCGTCGCTGGCCTTCGCTTACGCCCAGGTGATTTCCACCCAGGAATACTTGACCGACGCCAGCCGCTGAAGGCAGTGACCTGCCTCGTGCTCAGATCACCACATTGCGCACGAAGCGGGTCGCCACTTCGCCGTCATTGCGGTAGGCGTAGCGGCGGTTGCTGGCAAAGGAGAAGAACTCGCCGGCATTGAGCAGGTGTTTTTGCCCCTCGACCTCCAGGCTCAGGCAACCTTCGAATACGAACAACTGCTCGCTCCAGCCATCGGCATCAGCCTCGCAGGGGTAGACCTCGCCGGGTTCGAGGCGCCACTCCCACAGCTCCACCTCGCGGGTGGCAGCGGAACTGGCCAGCAGCACGGCCTTGCTGCCGGGATGCACACCGGTCCAGGCCAGCTCGTTGATCCGGCTCGGGTCGCGGTTGTCCGGCGCCTTGATCAGGTCACTGAAGGCAACCTCCAGAGCTTCGGCGATCCGGTCGAGGGTGGTCAGGCTGACATTCTTTTCGCCGGCCTCGATGGCCACCAACATCCGCCGGCTGACCCCGGACCTTTCCGCCAGGGCACTCTGGCTCAGCTCGGCGGCATGACGCAGGTGGCGAATGTTCTGGCTGACGTGCTGAAGCACCGACGCGCGTTGACTGGAATCTTTGTGCACTATATTGCTCATCAATAGGGGTTGCGCAGTATACTGCCCACTTTCACCGCAATTGTGCGTCGACCCTCTTCCGTGTGCAAGGCCATGACCCCAACGAACGCTGCTGAACGCCCTTCCGTTTCCTTCCGGCTGAGCAAGGCCGAACTGGTGCTGGTGTTTATTACCGTGCTCTGGGGCGGCACCTTTTTGCTGGTGCACAACGTGATGACGGTCAGCGGGCCGATGTTTTTCGTCGGCCTGCGCTTTGCCGCCGCAGCGCTGTTTGTCGGCCTGGTCTCGGCCCGTTCGTTGCCCGGCCTGACCGCCACGGAGCTCAAGGCCGGGGTATTGATCGGCGTGTCGATCATGCTCGGCTACGGCCTGCAGACCGTTGGCCTGCAAACCATCAGCAGCAGCCAGTCGGCGTTCATCACCGCTTTGTACGTGCCCTTCGTGCCCTTGCTGCAATGGCTGGTACTGGGCCGCCGCCCGGGCCTGATGCCAAGCCTGGGCATTGGCCTGGCATTCGCCGGCCTGATGCTGCTGGCCGGCCCTGGCGGTGGTTCGCTGCAGTTCAGCCCCGGCGAAATCGCCACCCTGGTCAGTGCCGTGGCCATCGCTGCGGAAATCATCCTGATCAGTCGCTATGCCGGTCAGGTCGATGTGCGTCGGGTCACGGTGGTGCAACTGGCCACCGCTTCGGCGCTGTCGTTCATGATGGTGGTACCGACCCAGGAGCGCCTGCCGGACTTTTCCTGGCTGTTGCTGTTCAGTGCCGTGGGCCTGGGGGCGATGAGCGCGGTGATCCAGGTGGCGATGAACTGGGCACAGAAATCGGTCTCGCCGACCCGCGCCACCCTGATCTACGCCGGTGAGCCGGTATGGGCCGGCATCGTCGGGCGCATCGCTGGCGAACGCCTGCCGGGCGTGGCCTTGCTCGGCGGTTTGCTGATCGTCATCGCCGTGGTGGTCAGCGAACTGAAGTTTCGCCGCCGTAGTGAAGAGCAGACGTCGCTGGAGGTTGACGCCGAAGAACGTGAAGCGGGCCTCTGATCGGCAAATGCCGTCTATCCTTTGAAAAAAACTGTTATAAAAAAAAGGATTTATACAGCGCTCTTGTAGGATTCTGCGACAGCTTGCGGGTTGGTGATCGACCAGTCGCCACGTATGATCCCTTACAAACTCCTGCAGATTAGAAATCTATGTCCTTGATAGTGCTACTGCTTCTGCCGTTTGTCGGCAGCTGCCTGGCGGCTGTCTTGCCGCACAACGCACGCAACAGCGAATCGCTGCTGGCCGGACTGGTCGCCCTGGTGGGCACCGTTCAGGTCGCTTTGATGTACCCGCAGATCGCCCATGGCGGCGTGATCCGTGAAGAATTCCTGTGGCTGCCGAGCCTGGGCCTGAACCTGGTCCTGCGCATGGACGGCTTCGCCTGGCTGTTCTCCTTACTGGTGCTGGGCATCGGCACCCTGGTGTCGCTGTATGCGCGCTACTACATGTCCCCGCAAGACCCGGTGCCGCGCTTCTTTGCCTTCTTCCTGGCGTTCATGGGCGCCATGCTCGGCCTGGTGATCTCCGGCAACCTGATCCAGATAGTGTTCTTCTGGGAACTGACCAGCCTGTTCTCGTTCCTGCTGATCGGCTACTGGCACCACCGCGCCGATGCCCGACGCGGTGCCTACATGGCCCTGATGGTTACCGGAGCGGGTGGGCTATGCCTGCTGGCGGGGGTATTGCTGCTCGGCCATGTGGTCGGCAGCTACGACCTGGACAAGGTCCTCGCTGCCGGTGAGCAGATTCGCAACCATGCCCTGTATCCCGTCCTGTTACCCCTGATCCTGCTTGGCGCGTTGAGCAAAAGCGCGCAGTTCCCTTTCCACTTCTGGCTGCCCCATGCCATGGCGGCGCCTACTCCGGTTTCGGCTTACCTGCACTCGGCGACCATGGTCAAGGCCGGGGTGTTCCTGCTGGCGCGACTATGGCCATCGCTCTCCGGCACTGAAGAATGGTTCTGGATCGTCAGCGGCGCCGGCGCCGCCACCCTGGTGCTCGGTGCCTTCGCGGCGATGTTCCAGAACGACCTCAAGGGCCTGCTGGCCTACTCGACCATCAGCCACCTGGGCCTGATTACCCTGCTGCTGGGCCTGAACAGCCCGCTGGCAGCGGTCGCGGCAGTCTTTCACATCCTCAACCACGCTACCTTCAAGGCCTCGCTGTTCATGGCCGCGGGGATCATCGACCACGAAAGCGGCACCCGTGACATTCGCCGTCTCAGCGGTCTGTTCCGGCTCATACCCTTCACCGCAACCCTGGCCATGGTGGCCAGCGCCTCGATGGCCGGGGTACCGTTGATGAACGGCTTCCTGTCCAAAGAGATGTTCTTCGCCGAAACCGTGTTCATCAGCTCCACCGCCTGGGTCGAAGCGGCCTTGCCGGTCATTGCCACCCTTGCCGGTACCTTCAGCGTCGCCTATGCGTTGCGCTTTACCGTCGATGTGTTCTTCGGCCCGCCGGCCACCGACCTGCCGCATACGCCTCACGAACCGCCGCGCTGGATGCGCGCACCGGTCGAGTTGCTGGTAATGACCTGCCTGGTGGTCGGCATCTTCCCGGCGCAATCGGTCGGCCCGCTGCTGGCCGCCGCCGCACTGCCGGTGGTGGGTGGCACCCTGCCCGAGTACAGCCTGGCGATCTGGCACGGCTGGAACGCCCCGCTGATCATGAGCCTGATCGCCATGAGCGGTGGCATCGTGCTCTATCTGCTGTTGCGCAATCAGCTCAAGCTCGGGCGTTTCCCGTCGCCGCCGCTGATCGAGCGATTCAATGGCAAGCGCCTGTTCGAACACGGCCAGGTGCTGATCATGCGCACCGCCCGGCGCGTCGAGCGGATATTCACCACCCGCCGCCTGCAGAAGCAGTTGTTCATGCTGGTGCTGATCGCCCTGCTGGCCGGCCTGCTGCCGATGCTGCACAGTGGCCTGACCTGGGGTGACCGGCCGAAGATTCCCGGTTCCGGGGTGTTCGTCATGCTCTGGCTGATCGCTATTGCCTGCGCCCTGGGCGCTGCCTGGCAGGCCAAGTATCACCGGCTGGCGGCCCTGACCATGGTCAGTGTCTGCGGCCTGATGACCTGCATCACCTTCGTCTGGTTCTCGGCGCCGGACCTGGCCCTGACCCAACTGGTGGTCGAGGTGGTCACTACGGTACTGATTTTGCTCGGTCTGCGTTGGCTGCCACGGCGGATCGAGGGCGTCTCGCCGCTGCCGGGCACCCAGGAACGCGCCCGCCTGCGCCGCCTGCGCGACCTGCTGCTGGCGGTCGGCGTGGGTGGCGGCATGGCGCTGCTGTCCTATGCCATGCTGACCCGCCCGACCCCCAACGACATCTCCTCGTTCTACCTGAGCCGGGCCTTGCCTGAAGGTGGCGGCAGCAACGTGGTCAACGTCATGCTGGTGGACTTCCGCGGCTTCGATACCCTGGGCGAGATCACCGTGCTGGTGGCTGTGGCCCTGGCGGTGTTTGCCCTGCTGCGGCGCTTCCGTCCGCCCAAGGAGAGCATGCAGCTGCCGGCCCAGCAGCGCCTGCTGGCACCTGACGTAGTCACCGACCTGGTCAACCCGCGCCACGCGGCCGACACCGCGCTGGGCTTCATGATGGTGCCGGCGGCACTGGTGCGCCTGCTGCTGCCGATCGCCCTGGTGGTGTCGATGTACCTGTTCATGCGCGGCCACAACCAGCCAGGCGGCGGCTTCGTTGCCGGGCTGGTGATGTCGGTGGCGTTCATCCTTCAGTACATGGTGGCCGGCACCCAGTGGGTCGAGGCACAGATGAGCCTGCGGCCTCTGCGCTGGATGGGCACCGGCCTGCTCTGCGCCACCCTGACCGGGGTCGGGGCGATGCTGCTGGGCTACCCGTTCCTGACCACCCATACCGCGCACCTGCACTTGCCGTTGCTGGGTGACACCCACCTGGCCAGTGCGCTGTTCTTCGATATCGGCGTGTTCACCGTGGTGGTCGGCTCGACCCTGCTGATCCTCACCGCGCTGGCCCACCAGTCGGTGCGCGGTCATCGCCCGGGCAGCCAACAGAAACCCACTCAAGCAGGAGCCGCCTGATGGAAGAAGTCATTGCAATCGCCATTGGTGTGCTCGCCGCCTCCGGGGTCTGGCTGATCCTGCGGCCACGGACCTTCCAGGTGGTGATGGGCCTGTGCCTGCTGTCGTACGGGGTCAACCTGTTCATCTTCAGCATGGGCAGCCTGTTCATCGGCAAGGAGCCGATCATCAAGGACGGCGTGCCCCAGGACCTGCTCAACTACACCGATCCGCTGCCTCAGGCCCTGGTGCTCACCGCGATCGTCATCAGCTTCGCCATGACCGCGCTGTTCCTGGTGGTGCTGCTGGCCTCCCGCGGCCTGACCGGAACCGACCATGTCGATGGCCGGGAGCCTAACGAATGAGTTCGATGAACCAACTGATCGTCGCACCCATCCTGCTGCCGCTGCTGACCGCAGCGCTGATGCTGCTGCTCGGGGAAAAACGCCGGCCGCTCAAGGCGCGTATCAACCTGATCTCCAGCCTGCTCGGGCTGGGCATCGCCATCACCCTGCTGCTATGGGTGCAGTGCCAGGGGCAAGCCAGCTCGATTGGCGTGTACCTGCCCGGCAACTGGCCGGCGCCATTCGGTATCGTGCTGGTGGTCGACCGCCTTTCAGCCTTGATGCTGGTGCTGACCGGCATCGTCGGGGTCAGCGCCCTGGTGTTCGCCATGGCCCGTTGGGACCGCGCCGGCGCCAGCTTCCACGCCCTGTTCCAGATCCAGTTGATGGGCCTGTATGGCGCGTTTCTCACCGCCGACCTGTTCAACCTGTTCGTGTTCTTTGAAGTGCTGCTGGCTGCCTCCTACGGCCTGATCCTGCATGGCTCGGGGCGCGCACGGGTCAAGGCCAGCTTGCACTACATCGCCATCAACCTGCTGGCCTCGTCATTGTTCCTGATTGGCGCGGCGATGCTCTACGGCGTGACCGGCACCCTGAACATGGCTGACCTGGCCCTGAAAATCCCGTTGGTACCGGAGGCCGATCGCGGCCTGCTGCACGCCGGCGCGGCGATCCTGGCCACGGCATTCCTGGCCAAGGCCGGGATCTGGCCATTGAACTTCTGGCTGGTGCCGGCCTACTCCTCGGCCAGCGCACCGGTGGCCGCGCTGTTCGCGATCATGACCAAGGTCGGCTTCTACACCGTGCTGCGCCTGTGGACGTTGCTGTTCTCCGGCCAGGCCGGTGCTTCGGCGTTCTTTGGAGGCGATTGGTTGATCTATGGCGGCCTGGCCACCCTGGGTTGCGCAGCGGTGTCGATACTGGCGGCGCAGCGCCTGGAGCGCATGGCCAGCCTGAGCATCCTGGTCTCGGCCGGCACCCTGCTGGCGGCGATCGGCTTCGGCCAGGCAACCCTGACCGCCGCGGCGCTGTTCTACCTGGTCAGCTCGACCCTGGCACTGTGTGCGCTGTTCCTGCTGGCCGAACTGATCGAACGTTCGCGCTCGGCCAACGAGATCCCCCTGGACGATGACGGCGACGGCCTGCCTTCGCCGGTAGAAACGCTGCACCCCCCCAAAGGCATCAACCTCGATGACGAGCAAAAGGCAGTGATCGGCCAGGTGATCCCCTGGACCATGGCCTTCCTGGGCTTGAGCTTCATCGCCTGCGCCCTGCTGATCATCGGCATGCCGCCGCTGTCGGGCTTTATCGGTAAACTCAGCCTGATCAGTGCGCTGTTCAACCCACAAGGCCTGGGCGTAACGCCGGAGCAGCCGCTGAGCGTCGAGGGCTGGATATTGGTGGCGTTGCTGGTGTTGTCCGGCATGGCCTCGCTGATTGCCCTGACCCGCGTTGGCATCCAGCGCTTCTGGACACCACAGGAACGCCCATCGCCGCTGCTGCGCCGTTATGAATGCATACCCATCGTGGCACTGTTGGGCTTGTGCGTCGTGCTCAGCCTGCGTGCCGAGCCATTGCTGCGTTACACCCAGGACACCGCTGCCAGCCTGCAGGACCCTGAGCAATACGTCAGCGCCGTGCTCGGCACCCGCCCCATCCCTGGACCAACCACCCTGGCTGCGAGTACCGAGGTGCAGCCATGAAGCGCTTGTTCCCCGCCCCACTACTGTCTCTGTCGCTGTGGTTGCTGTGGCTGGTACTGAACCTGTCGGTCAGCCCCGGCAATCTGCTGCTGGGTGCCCTGCTGGGCTTCGTTGCGCCGCTGCTGATGGCGCCGCTGCGCCCCCTTCCGATCCGCATCCGCCGCCCGGGCACCATCGCGCGCCTGATCCTGCGGGTCGGCGCCGACGTGCTGGTATCCAACCTGCAAGTTGCCCGCGGCGTATGGTCGGCCAAGCGCCGTCCGCCGCGCTCGCAGTTCGTGCATATCCCCCTGGAGCTGCGTGATGCCCACGGCCTGGCCGCACTGTCGATGATCACCACGGTGATCCCTGGCACCATCTGGTCGGAGTTGGCCCTGGACCGCAGCATCCTCTTGCTGCACGTGTTCGATCTGGACGATGAGACCCGGTTCATCGAGCACTTCAAGCACACCTATGAACGCCCGCTGATGGAGATCTTCGAATGACTGGCCTGCTTGCCAATGCCATTCTCGCCAGCCTGTTCATCTTCGCCCTGGCCATGGCCCTGACCCTGGTACGTCTGTTCCGTGGCCCTTCGGCCCAGGACCGGGTATTGGCGCTGGACTACCTGTATATCCTGGCCATGCTGATGATGCTGGTACTGGGCATCCGCTATGCCAGTGACACCTACTTCGAGGGGGCGCTACTGATCGCGCTGTTCGGCTTTGTCGGCTCCTTCGCCCTGGCCAAATTCCTCCTGCGTGGCGAGGTAATCGAATGATCAATGCCAATGAACTGCCGTTCTGGGTAGAGGTGCTGGTCGCCGTGTTGCTGCTGCTGAGCAGCCTGTTCGCCCTGAGCGGCGCCGTCGGCCTGATTCGCCTGAAGGACTTTTTTCAGCGCATGCATCCGCCAGCACTGGCCTCGACCCTGGGCGCCTGGTGCGTGGCACTGGCCTCGATCCTGTACTTCTCGATACTCAAGGAGTCACCGGTACTGCACGCCTGGCTGATTCCGATCCTGCTGTCGATCACCGTACCGGTCACCACCCTGCTGCTGGCCCGCGCGGCACTGTTTCGCAAGCGCATGGCCGGTGATGAAGTACCTGAAGAAGTCAGCAGCGGGCGCGATCGCGGCAACTGAGATCAACCCGTGAGTTGTTGCAGCTCACGGCGGACCATGGCCGCATACTCGGGCGGGCTCAATTGATAAAGCTGGGTTGCGACCCAGTCAAACCAGGCGGCCTGCATCTGTGGGCGTTGCAATAGCCACTGCTCGGCCAGGGCCCGTGCTTGCGCCTGGTGCCGAACATGAAAGTCGGCACGACTGGAGCGTTCGACGGGCTCACTCACTCGCTGGCCTTGAAGGTGGTCAGCTCACCCTTCTGCCACTTGGCAACCTTGCGAGTCACGGCTTTGAGAGTCTTGCTCAGGCCTTCCTGCAGCTGCTCTTTCGCGGCAAACACCAGCACCACGCTCTGCCCTTCTTTAAAGACGATACCTTCGCCTTCAGGAACAGAAACAAAGGCATAGTCACCCAGGCCATACACGGTCAGCTTGATCTCACGAAAGCGGATTTCCAGCTTGCCACCTTCACGGCTGGGCAATACGGCGGCACGAAAATGATCGCCGACCTTGAGCTCCAGTCGCTGTTTGTCATCCACCACCAATGCGGTTTCAGTATCGATCTCGGCCATGTACAGGCCTTCCGCGCTCTGTTCAGTGACATAAACAAAACGCGTTTGAAACTGTTTGACCAGTTTCGCCCTGAGGTCGCCCAGCACAAACAGGGCATGTGTATCCAGATTGCTGACTGCCAATGAAGAATTCCTCAAATACCGATTACACGCCGCTCCCCCGGCAGGCAACAAGGCGCCCGCAAGGCAACGGTACTTCAATTCGAAGTCTGAAAGACTAGTGGATTGGTGCTTGAAAAGTCTGTGCAGACTGGCAAAGCAACGCGCAGGAATGGTTACCCATTACTGCAGGCTTAAGCCAGTTTGCCAATTTTCAGCTAATTTCCT
The DNA here is from genome assembly GCF_900497695.1 of Pseudomonas wadenswilerensis. Lineage (GTDB taxonomy): Bacteria > Pseudomonadota > Gammaproteobacteria > Pseudomonadales > Pseudomonadaceae > Aquipseudomonas > Aquipseudomonas wadenswilerensis. The sequence continues at coordinate 20,484 of NZ_UIDD01000010.1, forward strand.
TAAACGGAGACGCTTTTTCTGACAGCACTATCGCAACAAAAGTGCGATAGATGAGATCAAGCCCTTCAGCAGGACGGGCTCCTGGAAATCATCCACAACACACAGGGAAGCGAATATGCACGAAAACACCGAATTCCGTCGAGAGCCTAAAGGCGTTTCCTACATAGAATATGCTGCTCAATCGTTCAACAGGCCACCGCGCTTTGTCGTAATACCGGCCGGTATCGGGTTCTTTCATATCACCGAACAGGCCACCGGGCGGGTCAGGGGCTTTCGCCGTGAGCATACCGAAGCCTGTGCCCTGGCCCGTCACCTGGAAAACTGACTCAGGCCCAGGTTCAACCGGCCTGACGCGCAGCGCCGGGCCGGTCGGTGTCCCGCAACTGCTCCAGCCAGGCTGCACGACACTCCTGGGCCTCAGTGCGGCTGGCAAAAGCAGTGCCACGTCGCTCGCCATTAACCAGCACTACCCAGCACACGCGCTTGCCCAATGCCTGAAGCGACGCAGGCACGCCGCTGCCGATCATCACCGCAACATCGACTTGGCTATTCATCATTCCCTCCGGAATTTATTAGCAACCTAACGATGTGAGCATGATAGAACCTGCGTGCCTGCAGAAAAAGCTATCCCCGGCATAGCTGTTTTACATCGGCGGTAACAAAGCCCCGTTAATCCGCTTGCGGCCGATAGCCCAGGCGCAAACCACCCCAATGCCGTCCCTGCACCTGGATCGGCACCGACAAGTCGTGCATCAGCTCGCCGGTGTCGCGGGTATAGGTTTGCAACAAGACCGCCTGTTGATGACTACCGCAACGAATGCCGGTGCGATCATCAAACTTGCGCTTGCTGCGGTTGTGCGCGGTGTCCACCACCGGGTCCCCGGTCAACGGCTGATTGAAGGCATTGTTGTGAGTAGGCACATAGCCTTGCTGGGTGCAGGCAATGGCGAACACCAGGCCTTCATGAGGCTTGAGCAGCGGCTCCTGGATCGCTGGCAGGACCTGGTCGGTGTACTGGTCGAAGCGCGTGCGGAAACGTACCGGTGAAGTGCCTGGCAGTTGCTGGTAATGGCGGTCGAACAAGTCTTCAAGGCTGATACGGCCTTGGGCGATATCGTGCTCGAACTGTTCGGCGATCTGCTGTGCGCCTTGGCGGGCCAGGTCATAAACGCGCTGGTGATAGTCATCCAGGCCGACCTCGGCCAGGCGCTCGCTGATGCTTTCGGCCTGCCCTTCCAGCTGCACGGCTGCCTGGGCCAGGCGCTGGGTTTGCTGGTCGCTGACCTGCAGGTCGCTGCGCATCCGGGCCACCGCCTCGAACAGGCTGTCCAGTTGCAACCGATTGGTTTCGGTGCCCTCGGCAATCTCGCCAATCTGCTGCTCGACCCCGGCGGCCAGCCCGGCAATGCTGTCCAGTTGTTCCCCGGTATGCTCGACCTGATCCACGCCGCTGTGCAGGTCATCCGACAGCTCGCGGATCTGCTCGACCACCTGCGCCGTACGGTGCTGGATGTCGGCAACCATCTGGCCGACCTCCTCAGTGGCGCTGGCGGTGCGCCCGGCAAGGCCACGCACCTCATCGGCAACCACGGCAAAACCTCGACCGTGATCACCGGCCCTGGCTGCCTCGATCGCAGCGTTGAGGGCCAGCAGGTTGGTCTGGCTGGCGATGGTCTGGATTACCAGAGTGACCCGGGCAATATCCTCGCTGCGCTGGTGCAGAGCCTCGATCAATTCGCGACTGGCCGTAGCCCGCGAACTCAGGTGGTGCATGCGCTGGATCGACTCCGCCAGCACCGTACGGCCGGCGGCGCTGCTTTCATGGGCGCTGCGGGCAGCCACCAGGGCTTGCTGGCTCAACTGCGAGGTAGCCTTCTCGGTGCCGATCATTACTTCGGCGCTGCTGACGATCTGTGCTGCCGCGCTCAGTTGCGATTGCAGCTTGTCTGCCAGTTGCTGCACCGAAAACGCCACGCCGGCTGCCGACAAGGCGTTGTGGCTGGTGGTTCGTGACAGGTCGCGAGTCAGCTCGGCCAGCGGATCACTGGTCACCTGCGGGGCAACCGTGGCCTTGCGCAGGCGTGGTAACCACAGCGCCAGCAAGGCCAGAGGCAGGCCGATGTAAAACGAAAGCCCGGCAAAAGCCATGGCCGCCAGCAACCCCGCCAGTACCAGGCTCTGCAACACCGTGTCTGACCAGGGCGCGACGCTGGACGACGCAGTTTGCCCTTCAATCACGGCGCCAGGCAGAGATCCTTCTCGCATCATGTTTTGGCTCCATCGCAGCACGTCTTGTTGTGCAGCCATTAAACGCCACTATCTTGCCATTAGCCATGCTTCCTTGGATGTAAGACCGCCGCCCTTGATACAGGGCAAGAAAAACAAAACCCCCGGAGATCGCTCCCCGGGGGTTTTGTCTGAGACCTGCGCAGGTCAGGCCTGGCGCTGGTGCTTGTCGATCTGCTCTTGACGCTCTTGCGCCTCGATGCAGTACTTGGTGGTCGGGCTGATCAGCAGGCGCTTGAGGCCGATCGGCTCGCCGCTGTCGTCACACCAGCCGAAGCTCTCGTCGGCGATCCGGCCCAGGGCCATTTCCAGTTGCGGCAGCAGGCGCTGGTCACGGTCGATGGTGTTGACCAGCCACTGGCGCTCTTCTTCGACCGAGGCGGCGTCGGCAGGATCGGCAGGCGTGTCCAGGCTTTCGATGGTTACACGACTTTGTTCGATGCGCTCATGGATCTCGACCTTCATCGTCTGCAGCAGCTCGGTGAAGAAAGCCAATTGCTCAGCGTTCATGTAGTCATCGGCCGGCATGGCCAGCAACTTTTCCTTTGTCATTGATTTCTCTATAAAAAATACGTGCATTAAGGCGAATCGGGTGCTCCTGGCGAATAGCTCGCCAGGAGCGGAATTCTTCAAGCACCATCCGGCACTCAATTTACAGGGGGCGGCAGTCTAAGGCCGAGATTCACACTGGGCAACAGAAATGACAGTGGTTTTGACCGAAAAGGTGCTAAAGGCTCTCCCCCGGCGCTGGTTTATAACAAAAAAACCGCAGCGCAGGCGCTTTCCCAGGGACAAACGGTCATTCTCCGACAAAAACCTTGTAACAAAGATCCCCTTAACCGAGCAATTGACTCAGCACCGCACGCAACTTGCCCGGTTTCACTGGCTTGTTCAGCAATGGTGTACCCAGGCGTTGCATGGCCCGGCGGCTTTGCTCACTGCGATCGGCGGTAATCATCACGGCATGGATGGGCTGGCCGAAATGTTTGCGCAAGTCACGCACCACCTCGCACCCGGTCACCCCGTGATCCAGGTGGAAGTCGGCCAGGATCAGTTCCGGTGCCCGCCCCTTGAGCACCGCCAGGGCCTCGGCGTAATCACTCGCCGTGCGCACTTCGCACCCCCACTGCTCAAGCAAGGCTGCCATGCTGTGCTGAATGCTGAGTTCATTGTCCAACACCAGCAGCCGCCGCCCAGGCAGCGGATCCCCCACACTGGGCTGCGAAAGCGTCGACGCTGGCAGCTCATTCGGCAGTTCTCCCGACAGCGGCACATCGATGCTGAACACCGAGCCGCGCCCCGGCCATGAGCGCACCTTGACCGGGTAATCGAGTATGCGCGCGATCCGCTCGACAATTGCCAGCCCCAGCCCTACCCCTTTGCGCTCGGCAGCACGGCCGACATCCAGTTGGTTGAACTCGAGAAAGATCGAGTCCAGACGGTCGGCGGCGATGCCACGCCCACTGTCCCAGACTTCCAGGCGCAGGTAATCGCCACGCCGCCGCGCGCCGAGCAGGATGCGCCCATGCTCGGTGTAGCGGCAGGCATTGCTGAGAAAGTTGCGCAGGATTCGCGTGACCAGGCGCAAGTCGGTACGCACGGCGAGCCGACCACCGCGCACACGCAAACTGAGCCCGGCTGCTTCAGCCACCGGTTGAAACTCGGAAGCCAGTGGCGCCAGCACCTCGTCCAGGCGGTACAGGTCCAGGTCCGGCTTGATCGCCGCCTGGTCGAGCCGGGAGATATCCAGCAGGTCGGTGAGCAGGTCCTCGGCGCCCTCCAGGGCCTGGTGTGCACGCTCCACCAGTTGCTGTTCACCCGCGGGCATCTGGCGCTCGCGCAGGGTGGAGATCAATAGCCGCGCCGCGTTGAGCGGCTGCAGCAGGTCGTGGCTGGCCGCTGCCAGGTACTTGTCCTTGCTACGATTGGCGGCCTGGGCGGCGTCACGGGCTTCGATCAGTTCGTTGGTGCGCTCGGCGACCCGCTGCTCAAGCTGGTCATTGAGTTGCTGCAGGCGCTCCTGGGCCAGCTTGCGCTCGGTGATATCGGCGACAAAACCTTCGACCACGCCGTCTTCGTCCGGACGCAGCAACAGGTTCATCAGCACGTCGATATGGCTGCCGTCACGCCGGCGCAGCCGGGTTTCATAGCCGATCAGTGCCTGCTCGCGCTGCAGCACCTGGGCGATGGCCAGCAATTCATCCTGGCCGCCAGCGAACAAGTGGCTGGCCAGGTCGTTGCGCGACAACACCAGTGCCTGTGCATCGGCATAACCCAGCATGCGCGCCAGCGCCGGATTGGCCGCACGCATGCCATCTTCAAGACTGGCCTGGAAGATGCCGTGCACCGCATGCTCGAACAGCCACTTGTAGCGATTGCGCTCGGCCTCCAGCTCTTCAAGGCGTACCGCCAGTTCCGGGTAGTGGCTCTTGCGTACGGTGTGGTTGCTCAGCCCCAGCAGCCCGGCCAGGGCGTCGCCCGCCGGTTCAGAGGGCCTCGCCATACACCACCTCGACATCACGCTGGCTGGAGCTGCGCGGGTTGGTCAGGATGCACGGATCATCCATGGCGTGCTGGGACAAAAACGGGATGTCGGTCATGCCGACGCCATGCAGGCCAAGGGTTTCGTGAAAGCCCACGGCATGCTTGAGCGCAATCAGGTGCTCGACCAGGCGCTGGCTGACCTGCTTGTGACTCAGGCCTCGGCAATCGATACCGAGGGTTTGCGCGATGACCTTGAAGCGCTCCGGTGCGGCGCTGTAGTTGAACGCCACCACATGCTCGACCAGCACCGCATTACACAGCCCGTGAGGCAAATCGAGAAAGCCGCCCAGGCTATGGGACATGGCATGCACCGCACCAAGAATCGCGTTGGAGAACGCCAGCCCGGCCTGCATGCTGCCGAGCATGATCTTCTCGCGCAGGGCGATGTCGGCGGGGTTGGCGATCATCTGCACCAGGTTGCCGTTGATCAGGCGCATGGCCTCCAGCGCATGGGGGTCGGTCAGCGGTCCGTGGCCCGTCGACACGAACGCCTCGATGGCATGCACCAGGGCATCGATGCCGGTACAGGCGGAGAGGAACGGGTCCATGCTCAAGGTGGTTTCTGGGTCAATCAGCGACACATCCGGCACCACCGCCTTGCTGACGATGGAGAACTTCATGCGTTCCTGTTGGTTGGAGATGATCACGAACTGGGAAACGTCGGCGGAGGTACCGGCGGTGGTCGGGATCAGGATCAACGGCGGGCTCGGCACGCGGATGGTGTCGACCCCTTCGAACTCGAGAATGTGCCGACCATGGGCAACCACGATGCCGATACCCTTGGCGCAATCCATGGGGCTGCCGCCACCGACCGCGACGATCACATCGCACTGTTCGCTACGGTATCGCTCGGCGCCGGCCATGACCTCTTCAACCCGAGGGTTGGGCGAAACCTCGGTGTACAGGCAGTAATCAATGGCCTGTTCTTGCAGGCTGGCTTCGATATCAGCCACCCAGCCGGCGGCGATCACCCCTGGGTCGCTGACCAGCAGGACCTTGCGCGCGCCAAAGGTCTTGGCGTAATTGGCGACATGGTGACGACAACCGGCGCCGAAGATGATTTCCGGGGAGACGAACTTGCGCAACTGGCTCAGTTTCGGGCTCATGGGACGCTTCTATTCTTGTTGTAGTAATAGCGCCAGCCTAAAGCATCCCCCTTCGATTGCAATCAGACCATCGGCGGGCAGAAACAGAAGCGCCGACCGCTGCAAGCAGCGACCGGCGCAAGAGGGATCAGCGATTGGCGAAGTACATGGTCACTTCAAAACCGATACGCAGATCAGTGAACGCAGGCTTTTTCCACATAGGTCCATCCTCTTCTGGCACCACAGGATTGCGGTGCTTCTATTAATACACCGTTGCCGGTGCCGGTCGAATGCTACTTTGGAACCGTTTCTTTCAGGTTATCCGGGCCTTCAGAAGAACCCCAGCGGATTGACGTCGTAACTCACCAGCAGGTTCTTGGTCTGCTGGTAGTGGTCGAGCATCATCTTGTGGGTCTCGCGGCCGACCCCAGATTTTTTGTAGCCACCGAACGCGGCGTGGGCCGGGTATAGGTGGTAGCAGTTGGTCCACACCCGCCCGGCCTGAATGCCGCGGCCCATGCGGTAGGCGCGGTTGATGTCACGGGTCCAGACTCCGGCGCCAAGGCCGAACTCGGTGTCGTTGGCAATCGCCAGGGCTTCGGCCTCGTCCTTGAACGTGGTCACGCCGACCACCGGGCCGAAGATTTCTTCCTGGAACACGCGCATCTGGTTGTGGCCCTTGAGCAGGGTCGGCTGGATGTAATAGCCACCGGCAAGATCACCGCTCAAGCGTTCGCAATCGCCGCCAGTGAGTACCTGGGCGCCCTCTTCGCGGGCGATCTGCAGGTAGGAAAGGATCTTGTCGTATTGCTGCTCGGAGGCCTGGGCACCGACCATGGTTTCGGTGTCCAGCGGGTTACCGCGTTTAATCTGCTGGATCTTCTTCATGACCTGGGCCATGAACGGCTCGTAGATCGACTCCTGGATCAATGCCCGCGATGGGCAGGTGCACACTTCGCCCTGATTGAAGAACGCCAGCACCAGGCCTTCGGCGGCTTTTTCGATGAACGCGGGCTCGGCCTGCATGATGTCTTCGAAGAAGATGTTCGGCGACTTGCCGCCCAGTTCCACCGTCGAGGGGATGATGTTCTCGGCAGCGCATTTCATGATGTGCGAGCCCACCGGGGTAGAGCCGGTAAAGGCAATCTTGGCGATACGCTTGCTGGTGGCCAGGGCTTCACCGGCTTCGCGGCCAAAGCCGTGGACGATGTTGAGCACGCCAGCGGGCAACAGATCACCGATCAGTTCAGCAAACACGGTAATCGACAGCGGCGTCTGCTCGGCCGGCTTGAGCACCACGCAGTTGCCCGCGGCCAGGGCCGGGGCGAGTTTCCAGGCGGCCATCAGCAACGGGAAGTTCCAGGGGATGATCTGCCCGACCACGCCGAGCGGCTCATGGAAGTGATAAGCGGCGGTGTGCTCGTTGATCTCGGCGGCACTGCCTTCCTGGGCGCGGATGCAGCCGGCGAAGTAACGAAAGTGATCGGCAGCCAGTGGCACGTCGGCATTCAGGGTTTCGCGGATGGCCTTGCCGTTGTCCCAGGTTTCACTCAGGGCCAGCACTTCAAGGTGCTGTTCGATGCGATCGGCGATCTTCAACAGGATTCGCGAGCGCTCCTGCACGGACGTGCGCCCCCAGGCATCGGCTACGCCATGGGCGGCATCCAGCGCCAGGTCGATGTCGGCCGCGCCGGAGCGCGGGAACTCGGCAATCGCCTGGCCATTGACCGGCGAGCTGTTGCTGAAGTACTGGCCTGTCAGCGGGGCCACGAATTCGCCGCCGATGTAGTTGCCGTAAACGGCCTTGAAGCTGATCAGGGCATCAGCTGTGCCAGGGGGTGCGTAGATCATGGGGGCCTCATGTGCGCTGCGGGCCTGTCGGCATGACAGGCAGCTGGCTCGATGATAAGCAGCCGCACGGCAGGCGCGAATCGGCCCTTGGCAGGTGCCGTCTCGTCAATTGGTAGTACGCCTGGGTGGTAACCGGCTACCGCCTGCTCAGGCGCGTGCGGGCGTCATATGGCGCTTCCCCCTGTTTTGGAAGCCTCGCCAGATGACCGCCCCTTCGCCCCATCAGTCCATTGCCGAACAGGCGACCTTGAGCTGCGCGGTCGCCAAGCGCTTCGTCAAGCGTCCCGCCCTACTCGAAATCGCCGGCCAGATCCTGCTTGAGCACTGGGGCCAACGACGACTGCCACTGCAACACAATCCGCTGACGCTCTATCTGATCAGCCACACCGAAGCTCAAGTTCATATCCGCCAGTTGCCTCAAGTCCTGATCGAGCGATACTGCCTGGGCAGCACCTTGAACCTGAATGACGGCGAGGATTATCTCAGCCGCTACCCGCAACAGGGCCAGGATGTACAACTCAATGTCGACCTGCATACCCTTGAACTGCTGATCAACGATTGTGGCCCCTTGATCGTTGAAGCCTTCCTGCAGGCGCTGGTTGATTTCTGGAGCTTGAGTGACGAGCGCGGTGAAACGCCCTGGAGCTGGTACGCCAGCTACCTGCAAAGGCTGATGAAGAATGCGATCGATGTCAGTGTCAACGCCGGCAAGCTAACCCTGGCTCAAGCGGCCACCGCCGGCATCGTTGCGGCCTTTCCGACACCGTGGCAACGCAGCCGGTTCGCCAATCTGCAAGGCTTGAGCGTCCGGCAGGTGACGGTTGACCTGACGCCAGCACAGGTTATCGATGCCGACCTGTCCAGTGCCTTGCTGATCGAAGATTTTCCCGATCCACCAAAAGCCCAAGTGGCCATCCTGTTTACCCTGGTGGGTGCGTTGGCGCCCTTCGAGTCAACCCAGGGTTTTCTCGACATGCTAGCTATGAACTGGCCCAGGTCGTTGCTATCCACGGCTCCACAAGCTCAGTTCAGCCAACCGGCAACATCGGCCTTCGAAGCCCAGGCCGCCGGCTTTCTCAAACAACATTTGCGCTTGATCGAAGTCATCGCCTTGGCATCGAGAACGCCTGAGCAGGCGGCAGCGCTCAACGCCATCATTGATCGCTCGACCTCGATGCTGGACCTGTGTACCGCCCAGGAGCTTGAGCGACAGAACCAGATCGCCTTCCTGCTGCCGGCATGGCTACTCGACAGCGAGCTGGCCATCCGCTACAGCACCTTGTTGATCAACCACGCTCAATCACACACAGAGGCCGCCGGCAAAACCTGGCGTGATGACATCGACACCGCCGAGGTCTTCGCCTGCAAGGCCCTGGACGCGAGGATCGAGCACGATCACCCCGGTGCGGGATTCAATGCCAGCGACGTAATGATCAGCAATCATCAAGTCATCGCCAGCGCCATCCCCGGGCAAGGCAGCCTGATCACCGATGGCGTCGTCAAGGTCGTCAATTTTTCCCTCGCACAGCTGGCCATCGACAACCTCGGTGTGCTGGCCGCAGGCACTGTGAGCCTGCAGTTACTCAGCGGTGCCCACCTGCCCGACTGGATGAATGAAGCCTATGTGCGCACCCTGGTGAGTGAACTGGACATCGGCGGACAGTATCCACAGACCTTGCAACGGCAATTGCTCGACGACCCCGACCAGGTGCAGGCGCGGCGGACACTGTTCGGTACGCAGCTGAAGACGCAGTTGCCGCTGCTGGCGCTGGAGCTGCATCTGCGCGACAAACGCATCAGCCTGCCGGCCTGCCAGGCGGTGGACGCGCTGTTCGCCCACGCCTTGCCCGGGGCCTTCGTACTCAGGCCCCTGACCCTGCTGCGCGCAAGCGGCGCTGCTGCCGATACGCTACTCAATGCCTGGCTGATCGAACCTGGCGATGTCAGGCAAGGCCCTTGCGTGCTGTATCGCCCATTGCATACTGACCCGCTGCTGGAGTTTCACGACCGGATCGCCCTGTTCGACGCGTTCGCCAGCACCGGTCCGTTGCAGGATGACTTGCTCGACCGTCTGCCTGAACATACGCGTCCGATTTATGCCAAGGGCGGCCTGCGTGAGCCGCACATTCACCGCTTCGTCCCTGGCGCCGAGTTCGAACCGCTGCAGACGCCTGCGCCTGCCCGCCTGGGTGTGGCCCTGGCCAAAGGTGCCGTGCACGACCTGATCTACCAGGCCAGCGCCCAGGAGCTGGTCGACCGGGCCAAGCGCCACTCGACCAGCACCGCACAATCGCGCTGGGACGCCTGGAAGCAACTGGGTTGGCTGATGTTCAACACCTTGCTGCCCTTGTTCGAGGGCAGTGTGGCCAAGGTCGCCTGGATGATTCAGGTCCTCGACAGCGCCAAGCGCCTGCTGGTGAGCGATGTACAAAACAGTCCCGGTGAACATCGCCAGGCGTTCGCCGACCTGCTGATCAACATCGCCATGGTCCTGTTCGTGCACGCCACCCGCCGGCTGGGCATCAGGCCAGCGGTGCGCAGGCGGCCCAGCCACGCACTTGTGCCGGCAAAACCGCCAGTCACCCCGGCGCTAGCCGAACCGCAAGCCGAGCTGACCTTCAGCTGGGCGCGCCCGGACCACCGCCTCACCGCCCAGCAAAGCACCCACCTGGAAAGCCTGGCCAGCCCGCTGTCACCCTCCATGCTCGGTTCCCCCATCCAGGACGGGGCGCTGCAGGGCTTGTACCTGCACAATGAACAACTCTATTTCGCCCAGGGCGCTCGCGCCTACCCAGTGCAATTCGATGCCGCCATCGACCAACCGCGCATTATCGCCGGGCCCTGGCTGAGAAGAGATGAGGCCCTGCGCTGGACACTCGATCTGCGCTTGCGCCTGCGCGGCGGTCAGCCTCTGCGCAATCGCCTCAAGCCTGCTGACCTGGAGCAGTCGATCGACAACCTGGATCAGACATTACGCACGCAGCAAGCCGAGGCACTGGCCAGCCAACAACGTCTGCAGGTATTTGCCCGGCAGCTCACCGACGACACCGACCCGCGCATCCTGCAAGGCTATCTGGCCAAGATGGAAACGTTGTCCCAAGACTTCGAGCGACACCGAGAGACGCTGCGTGAACGCAATGAAAAACGCCCCCTCAACCAGTACAAGACACTGCAGGCAAAAGCCCTGTTTGAACGAGCACGTTGCCAGCTGTCCATGCTTTCGACCCTGGGCAAACTGTACAAACCGTTGCGCCAGCGCTTTGTCCAGTCGGTCAGGGAAACCGACGGAGTCTTGCCTGAGCCAGGCTCAAGCGAACATTCAATGCAGGTCGATCTGCTCGACCAGATCGAGCTTTTGCTCGGCAAACTGATCAGCCATAGCGAAACCCTGAGCGCTACCCGCGAGCAACTGCACAAGCTGTCCAGCATCCGTCAACCCACTATCCAGATGATGGAACTGAGCCTCAACGAACCTGCCACCCGCCCCGCATCGCGGTTGTACTGGTACACCCTGCGCAGCGAGGTGATGAGCAACCGCTTGAGGCTGGTGGAGGCAAGCGAGGATGCCAGCGAAAGCGATTACTGGCTGGAACACAGCTGGCGCAACCTCGAGCAGGGCATGCTGCAGCGCATGAACCTGCAGGCCTTGAGCCGTGAGCAGGCAGAGGTTCATGCCCGCGTACTGGACAACATCCAGCGCCATTTCAGCACGGCGCTGCGCCAACTGGGCAATCTGAAAAACCTGCTGCCCGGTCAGCAGGCCGCCGACAGCCTGGTGTCCAGGCTCGAAACCGACCTGGCGTTGATGCTCAAGGAGACCCGCGCCGACCTTGACGAGTACCCGCAACCGCTGCTTGAGCGCAGCAGCCTGCGTCAGTTGCACCGGCAAGTGCCAGGGCTGATCGAAACCCGCGATGAGGGCGTGCTGCTAGGACAGCAGCGACGCGACAGTGAAGGTATCGTCGACATCCACAACCCACAGGACGACAGTATCCGTGCGTCCTACCGTGAAGATCCGCTTACCGGTACCTGGGAGCCCCTATCCCTCGAGCAAGCGCTACCTCCACAGGTCGCAGACGCCGAGCTGGGTGCCCTGCTGCGTGAAGGCATGCGTCTTACCGCTCTGGCCAGGCAAGATATCCAGCGCCTGAAAAACCAGGGCAGAAGCACCTACCTGCCAATCGAAATCGAGGAAATAGCCGATCGCCGACGGCTTGCACTGACCGCGCAGCGCCAGGCCATCGAACGGGCGCTGACGCGGAACAACCAGACCGATCAGGCGGCGGGCAATACGGACGCAGCCCTGCAGATCAAGCGGCTGGATGAAGTCGCTGACGAACTGTTGCATACCGGCGAGCAACTGAGGATAGAGGCTGCCCTGGCGCAAGCACCGAGCATGCGCGAGCTGGAGTACTTGCTGGGCAAGGGCCAGGTGAAACTCAAACGCCTGGTCAAGCGCAAGTCGCTGGCCAGTACCCGGGATTGGGCGCAGGAGTACCTGGATGAGTACGTGGTGCTGCACGCCAACAAACCCTTGTGGTATGCGCACTTTCACTACGCGGCCGAGAACACCCCGGTCGACGACTTCAAGGCCGCACACCTGAAGCTTGCCAGTCAGCGCTATGACCGCGGGCAGTTCGTCGAAGGCAACAAGGTGGTGCACCGCGGGCCGATAAGCCTGGCGGCGGCTCGGCAATGGTTTTTCAAGGAGTGACGGGAGAAAATCGGGCGCTGGCAGCAGCGCCCGATCCATTTCAACGATCCTTGAACTGCGCCTCACGCTTGGCGATAAAGGCGGCCATGCCTTCCTTCTGGTCTTCGGTGGCGAAGGCCGCATGGAACACCCGGCGCTCGAAGCGTACGCCCTCGGCCAGGTTGACCTCAAACGCGCGGTTGACGCTTTCCTTGACCATCATGGTCATCGGGATCGACTTGCTGGCGATGGTCGCCGCCACCTTCAGCGCCTCTTCCAGCAGCTCGGCTTGCGGTACCACGCGCGCCACCAGGCCAGCGCGCTCGGCTTCCTCGGCGCCCATCAGGCGGCCGCTCAGGCACAGTTCCATGGCCTTGGCCTTGCCCACCGCACGGGTCAGGCGCTGGGTGCCGCCCATGCCCGGCAGCACACCGAGGTTGATTTCCGGCTGGCCAAACTTGGCGTTATCGGCAGCAAGGATGAAGTCGCACATCATCGCCAGCTCACAACCGCCGCCCAGGGCAAAGCCGGACACCGCAGCGATGATCGGCTTGCGCCGGTTGGCGATGCGATCAGCGTCGCTGAACAGGTCATCGACGTAGATCTGCGGGTAGCGCAGGTCGGCCATTTCCTTGATGTCGGCGCCAGCCGCGAACGCCTTGGCGGAGCCGGTCAGCACCACGCAACCGATGTTCGGGTCGGCTTCGAGCTGGTCCAGGGCCTGGTTGATCTCGCCGACAATCTGCGCGTTCAGGGCATTGAGCGCCTGGGGGCGGTTGAGGGTGACCAGGCCGACCTTGCCGTGGATGTCCAACAGAATGGTTTCAAATGACATGCAAGCTGCTCCCTTCAAAGATTGCGCGCAATGACCATGCGCTGAATATCGCTGGTGCCTTCATAGATCTGGCAGACCCGCACATCGCGGTAGATGCGCTCCAGCGGAAAGTCGCTCAGATAGCCATAACCGCCGAGGGTCTGCAAGGCGTCCGAACAGACCTTTTCGGCCATTTCCGAGGCGAACAGCTTGGCCATTGACGCTTCGACCAGGGCCGGACGCCCGGCATCGCGCAGCGCCGCAGCATGCAGGACCATCTGCCGGGCCACGGCAACACGGGTAGCCATGTCGGCCAGGCGGAAGGCCACGGCCTGATGTTCGATCAACGGCTTGCCGAAGCTTTCGCGCTCGCGGGCATAGTCACGGGCCACCTCGAAGGCGGCGCGGGCCATGCCCACCGATTGCGAGGCAATACCGATCCGGCCGCCTTCGAGGTTGGCCAGGGCAATCTTGTAGCCTTCGCCCTCCTCGCCCAGGCGGTTGGCTACCGGCACGCGCACGTCGTCAAAGACGATCTGGCAGGTGTCGGAGGCGTGCTGGCCGAGTTTGTCTTCAACCCGCGCCACCTGGTAACCCGCTGAATCGGTGGGCACGATGAAGGCGCTGATGCCGCGCTTGCCGGCCTCGGGGTCGGTGACTGCAAACACGATGACCACGCCAGCGTTCTGCCCGGAGGTGATGAACTGCTTGCAGCCGTTCAGCACGTAATGATCGCCGTCACGCCGGGCGCGGGTCTTCAGGCTGCTGGCATCGGAACCGGCTTGCGGCTCGGTCAGGGCAAAGGCGCCGAGCATGGCGCCGCTGGCCAGCGGTGTGAGGAACTGCTGCTTCTGCTGGTCGTTGCCAAACTTGAGGATGGGCACGCAGCCCACCGAGTTGTGCACGCTCATGATGGTCGAGCAGGCACCATCGCCGGCGGCGATTTCTTCCAGAGCCATGGCGTAGGCCACGTAACCGGTGTCGCTACCGCCCCACTGCTCCGGCACCAGCATGCCGAACAGGCCCAGCCCGGCCATCTCCTCGATTGCCTCTTTAGGGAAGCGATGTTCGCGGTCCCATTGTTCGGCAAAGGGCCGTAGGCGCTCCTGGGCGAACTGGCGGACGGCGTCGCTGATTTGCTGTTGTTCGTCATTGATTAGCATGGTGCACCTCAGTACAGACACTCGACGGCCATGGCCGTGGCTTCACCGCCGCCGATGCAGATCGCTGCAATGCCACGATGCAGGCCTTTCTGGCGCAGGGCCGCCAGCAGGGTGACGAGGATGCGCGCGCCCGACGCGCCGATCGGATGGCCCAGGGCGCAAGCGCCACCATGGACGTTGACCTTGTCGTGCGGCAGGTCCAGGTGCTTCATCGCCGCCAGGGTGACCACGGCAAAGGCTTCGTTGATTTCGAACAGATCGACCTCGGCCAGGCTCCAGCCAGTGCGCTTGATCAGCTTGTCGATGGCGCCGATCGGTGCGGTGGGGAACAGCGCCGGGGCATCGGCGAACGCCGCGTGCCCATGGATCACCGCCAACGGCTTCAAACCTTGCTGCTCGGCCTGGGAACGGCGCATCAGCACCAGCGCTGCAGCACCATCGGAGATCGAGCTGGAGTTGGCCGCGGTCACCGTGCCGCCGTCGCGGAAGGCCGGCTTGAGCTGAGGGATCTTGTCCAGGCGAGCCTTGGGCGGCTGCTCGTCGTCGCTGACCAGGCGCTGGGTCTTGCCCTCGGTCACTTCGACCGGGACGATCTCGCTGGCAAAACTGCCATCCTTGATCGCCTGCTGCGCGCGGGTCAGCGAGGCAATGGCGAAGTCATCCTGCTGCTCACGGGTAAAACCATTGTTCTCGGCGCAGTCCTCGGCAAAGGTGCCCATCAGGCGGCCCTTGTCGTAGGCGTCTTCGAGGCCGTCGAAGAACATGTGGTCGATGATCCTGCCGTGGCCCATGCGGTAGCCGCTACGGGCCTTGTCCAGCAGGTACGGGGCGTTGGACATGCTTTCCATGCCGCCAGCCACAACCACATCAGCGCTGCCGGCCAGCAGCAGGTCGTGGGCCATGATCGCCGCCTGCATGCCCGAGCCGCACATCTTGTTCAGGGTGGTGCAGGTGGTGCCCTTGTTCAAACCGGCGCCCAGGGCCGCCTGGCGCGCTGGCGCCTGGCCCAGGCCTGCCGGCAGTACGCAGCCGAACAGCACCTGTTCGACGCTGTCAGGCGCTACCCCGGCACGCTCGACAGCGGCGCGGATGGCCGCAGCACCCAGTTGCGGCGCGGTCAGGCTTTTCAGGTCGCCCTGCAGGCCGCCCATGGGCGTGCGCACGGCGCTGACGATTACGATCGGATCATTGGCGAGTGTCATGATTGTCTACTCCGAAAATTACTTGGCAGCCATGCGCAAGGCGCCGTCAAGACGGATCACCTCACCGTTGAGCATGCTGTTTTCAATGATGTGGCGGGCCAGCGCAGCGTATTCCTGCGGGCGGCCCAGGCGTGGCGGGAACGGTACTCCGGCCGCCAGAGAATCGCGCACTTCCTGGGTCATGCCAGCCATCATCGGGGTTTCGAAAATGCCCGGTGCGATGGTCATCACACGGATGCCGAAGCGCGCCAGTTCACGGGCCGCAGGCAAGGTCAGGCTGGCGATCGCGCCCTTGGAGGCGGCGTAGGCGGCCTGACCGATCTGGCCGTCGTAGGCGGCAATCGAGGCGGTGTTGATGATCACCCCACGCTCACCCTCAGTGCCCGCTTCGCCTTCGGCCATGGCTGCAGCGGCCAGGCGCAGCAGGTTGAAGCTGCCGATCAGGTTGACGTTGATCACCCGGCTGAAGCTGTCCAGGCCATGGGGGCCATTCTTGCCCAGGACCTTTTCGGCGCCGACGATACCGGCGCAGTTGATCAGGCCATGGAGACTGCCGAACGCGGCAACGGCGGCATCGACCGCGGCCTTGGCGGCGCTCTCCTGACTGATATCGGCAACCGCAAAGTGCGCCTTGCTACCCAGCGCCTGGGCCTTGGCAGCGACCGCCTCGGCATTGAGGTCGACCAGCATCACCTGGGCTCCAGCCTCGATGAGCATCTGTGCGGTAGCGGCGCCCAGCCCGGAAGCTGCGCCGCTGACGATGAAGTTCTTGTTGGCAATCTGCATGATGGTCGTTCCTCAGGCGCTGGCAGTCGAAGCCAGCGCGGCTTGTTGTTTGGCTATTTCCTGGTTGCGCAGGATGAAACGCTGCAGCTTGCCGCTCGGGGTCTTGGGCAGCTCGCTGACGAATTCGATTTCCCGTGGATAGGCGTGGGCATACAGGCGCTGGCGGACGTGCTGCTTTAGTGCCTCGGCCAGTTCTTCGCTGGGTTGCTGAGCGCTTGCCAGCACCACGAACGCCTTGATCAGTTCGGTACGCTCCGGGTCCGGTTTGCCAACCACGGCGGCCTCGATCACCGCCGGGTGTTCGATCAGAGCGCTCTCGACATCGAACGGCCCGACCCGGTAGCCGGAGGTGGTGATCACATCATCACTGCGGCCAACGAAGCTGATACTGCCATCGGGGTTGAGCTCCACGGTGTCACCGCTCAGGTAGTACCTGCCGACGAAGGCTTTGGTCGGCAAACCGTGGTAGCCAGCAAACCAGCACAGCGGCGACTGCTCGCGGTCCACGGCGAGAATGCCCGGCTGCCCGGCTGGCAGTTCATTGTGCTGCTCATCCAGCACCACGATACGGTGGCCGGGAATGGCAAAGCCGGCCGCCCCCAGGTGCACCGGGTGCTCCAGGCCGTGGTGGTTGCACAGCACCATGCCCAGTTCGGTCTGCCCGTAATGGTCGTGGATGGTCACTCCCAGCTCGTCGGCAAACCAGCGGATCACTTCCGGGTTGAGCGGCTCGCCGGCACTGCTGACCACCCGCAGGCGGCCCTTGATCGGCGCGCTGAATTCGCTGCCGGCAGCGATCAACAGGCGATAGGCGGTGGGCGAGCCCGCCAGGTTGCTGATCGCGTACTTGTTGATGACCCGACAGGTACTTTCGACGCTGAACGGTCCATCGAAAAAGGTAGTGGCATGGCCCAGGGCCAGCGGCCCGGTCACGGCGTAGTAAAGCCCGTAGGCCCAGCCAGGATCAGCAAGGTTCCAGAAGTTGTCTTCAGGGCGCAGGTCGATGGCATCGCGCATGTAGCCCTGAAAGGCGACGATGGCCCGCAGCGGCACTTCCAGCGGCTTGGCCGGGCCGGTAGTGCCGGAAGTGAACATCAGCAGGAACGGTGCGTCGCCCCCCAGCAGCACCGGCTCGCAATGATCATCGGCTGCTGCCAGCGCCATGTGAAAGTCGATATCGCTGGCGTCGTTGGCGGCACCAACACAGATGATTGTCGGGCAGTCATGGACCTCGTCGAGCTTGCTGCGATTGAGCGGCTCGGTGACCACCACCTTGGCCCCGGACTGTTCCAGCCGGTGCTCGATAGCCTTGGGGCCAAAAGCGGTGAACAGCGGCTGGTAGACTGCGCCCAGGCGCCAGGTGGCCAACACGGTGATCAGCAACTCGACCGTACGCGGCATCAAGCCGGCAACCCGGTCGCCGGCGCCTACACCCTGAGCCCTGAGCACATTGGCCAGGCGCGCGGCAGATTGCTGCAGTTGCTCGAAGCTGTACTGGGCGCTGCTACCCTCGCGGCCTTCGCAGTTCAGTGCAATACGATTGCCGCCGACATGCCGGTCGCAGCACTCGACGCAGGCGTTGAGCGCTTCAAGGCTGCCTTGCAGGGCAGCCGCAGCGGTATGCGGGTAGTTGAATCCTTGCGCCGCGGCACGGTAATCACGCATCGCCAGACTCCTCGTTTTTTATTGTTGGAATAAAACGATTGATCTGAAGATAGTCGCGCCAGAGCCGTTACGGGACAATGGTCAAAGCTGTCAATCTGGATGACTGGTTTGGCCAGTCAGACGTCGTGGGGCAGGATCAGGCTGCGGTAATGACCAGGGTTGGAGCCGGTCCACTTGCGAAAGGCTTTGTAGAACGAGCTGGTGTCGGCGAAACCCAAGCGCGCGGCAATCTCGGCGAAACCGACCTCGGCTTCTGCCAGCCAGGTGATCGCCAGCTCTTTGCGCACGCTGTCCTTGAGGGCTTGGTAGGTCGTGCCCTCTTCGGCCAGGCGCCGGCGCAGGGTCGAGGCCGATATGCATAGTTGCTGGGCCAGCGCTTCGGTTTCCGGCCACTCCCCGGCTGGCAACCGACGCAGCGTTGCCTTGATACGCCGGGCCAGGCTGTCCGGGTCGCGGTACTTGACCAGAATGTTGGCCGGTGCCTCGGCCAGAAAGCGTTGCAACTCTTCCGGCGTACGTTTGAGCGGCAGGTCCAGGCAATCGGCGGCGAAGATCATCCGCGTGCGTGGACGGCCGAACTGCAGGTTTTCCGAGAACATCACCCGGTAGTCGTCGCAGAACGGCGGCTCGGCACAGCGCAGCTCGATGGCCAGGATCGGAATGCGCCGCCCGGCCAGCCAGCAGGCCACGCCATGCACGATCATCCAGAAGGTGAAGTAGGTAAAGGGCCTGCGCGGCGCATCCTGCGGCTCGCCGATGACAATTTCCGCGAGGCTCTGCTGGCGCACCAGCACCGGCTGCAGATGCTCGAGCATCAGCCCGAGAAAAGTCAGGGCGGTCTCGAGCCCTGCACCCAGGGTCGGCTGAGCCATAGATGAGCGACAGAGAAAGGCCAGGCTACCCGTGCGCAGGCCGCGTGGGTCCATGCAAAAAAATTCATCGTGGCAACGCCGGGCCAGCAAACGCCAAAGCTGCGCATAGGCGCTGGCCGGTACCCGCGCCTGGGCCTGGTCCAACTGCGCCGGGTCGATACCGACGCGATTGAGCAAGGCCTGGCTCGGCGCACCCGGCGCGCAACTTTCCAGCAGCGCTTCACGCACCAGTTGCATGGAGATGGTGTCTTTCTCCGCCATCAGCAGTCTTTCGCCTTGCCCGTCTTGTTTGACCGCCATCTTAGAGGCCCGCCCGGAAAATGCCAGCACCTCCTCATACCACCGGCGCCAGGCTGAGAAACGCCTGGATCAGACGCAGTTCGCGACGCCGTTCCAGGCAGCCGATCATGTGCTGGTTGACCAGCCCCGCTCCGGCAATGGGCCGCGCCACCACCCGCGGGTCATGGCTGATTTCCATCGAAGATACGATGCCAATGCCAAGCTCGGCCGCCACTGCTTCGGTCACTGCTTCGCGGCTGTCGAGCTCCAGCAGCACCCGCGGCTGAACACCGGCCTCACTGCAGGCCTGATCGAAGGTGCGGCGGGTGATCGAACTGGGTTCGCGCAGCACCATGATCTGCCGGTCCAGTTCACCGAGCTGTAGTTCCTCGGCATTGCTCGCCCAGGCATGCCCGGCCGGCAGCAAGGCGCAGATCCGTGAATCCCCCAGGCTTTGCAGGTACAGGCCCTTGCGCGGTTCGACTTCGGTCAGGACCGCCACATCGGCATGCTCGCAGAGCAGCGCCGCCAGGGTTTCCTGGGCGTTGCCCAGGCGCAGGTTGACGGTGATGCCCGGGTAAGCCGCACGCAGTTGCGCCAGCATCGGCATGACCCGGTGCGGGCCGTCAGCGGCCACTTCCAGACGCCCGGTGAGCAACTGCCGGTTGGCCTCAAGCATCACCTGCGCTTCTTCGACCAGACCGAACATGGCGCGGGTGATGGCCGCCAGGCGTATGCCCTCCTCGGTCAGTTCTACCCGCCGGGCGGTGCGGCGCAGCAGGGTGATCTGGTAATGCTCCTCCAACGCCTTGATATGCCCGGTCACCGCCGGCTGGCTGATGAACAGGCGGTTGGCGGCGCGGGTAAAGCTGCCCTCACGGGCCACTGCATCGAAGGCGCGGAGCTGGAACAGGTTCATATCTATCGGCCTGACTTATGGCTGGCATAACAACAAACAATTTGATTGATAGCGCACGGAATTGCAACTTAGGCCCCGTAGATTCAGCCCACCGCTTGTGAGGATTACCGGAATGAGTAACGCCCCTATCCTGCTGACCCCCGGCCCCCTGACCACCTCGGCCCGTACCCGCCAAGCGATGATGGTCGACTGGGGCTCCTGGGACCGCGATTTCAACCAGCTGACCGCAAGCCTCTGCGAGCAACTGCTGGCCATCGTCAACGGTGCCGACAGCCACCACTGCGTGCCCCTGCAAGGCAGCGGCACCTTTGCCGTTGAAGCCGCCATCGGCACCCTGGTGCCTCGCGACGGCAAGGTCCTGGTGCTGATCAATGGCGCCTATGGCCAGCGCCTGGCGAAGATCTGCAAGGTGCTGGGGCGCGCCTACAGCACTTTCGAAACCGCCGAAGACGAGCCCACTACCGCTGCTGACGTCGATCGCCTGCTGGCCGCCGACAGCAGCATCACCCACGTGGCGTTGATTCATTGCGAAACCAGTACCGGCATTCTCAACCCGCTGCCTGAGATCGCCCGGGTTATCGCCGGCCACGGCAAGCGCCTGATCATCGATGCCATGAGTTCGTTCGGCGCCTTGCCGATCGATGCCCGCCAAGTGCCGTTCGATGCCCTGATCGCCGCCTCCGGTAAATGCCTGGAAGGCGTACCCGGCATGGGCTTCGTGTTTGCCAACAAACAGTCGCTGGCCACCGCCGCAGGCAACTCACCGTCGCTGGCCATGGACCTGCAGGACCAACATGCCTACATGGCCAAAACCGGCCAATGGCGCTTTACCCCGCCGACCCACGTGGTGGCGGCGCTGCACGAAGCCTTGCTGCAATACAACGAAGAAGGCGGCCTGCCCGCGCGTCATCAGCGCTACGCCAACAACTGCAAGACCCTGCTCGACGGCATGGCCGCCATCGGTTTGCGCAGCTTCCTGCCAGCCGAGATCCAGGCGCCGATCATCGTCACCTTTCATGCCCCGAACGATCCGCGCTACCAGTTCAAGGACTTTTACGAGCGGGTCAAGGCCAAGGGCTTCATCCTCTACCCGGGCAAGTTGACCCAGGTCGAAACCTTCCGCGTCGGCTGCATCGGTTGCGTTGGCCCGGACGGCATGCAGGCTGCGGTCAACGCCATCGCCGAGGTCCTGCGGGAAATGGAAGTGCTGGACATCTGACACCTCGAATTCTTTCTACCTGATCAGCGAAACCACCCGCTCAAGGAACCCTGAACATGAACTACAGCAACCCGACGCACCTGCAAGCCGCGATCCTCGACTGGGCCGGCACCGTGGTCGACTTTGGCTCCTTCGCCCCGACCCAGATCCTCGTCGAGGCCTTCGCCGAATTCGATGTCGAGGTGTCCATCGAAGAAGCCCGCGGCCCGATGGGCATGGGCAAGTGGGACCACATCCGCACCCTGTGCGACCAGCCACAGATCGCCGAGCGCTACCGCAAGGTGTTCGGCCGCACGCCGACCGATGCTGACGTCACCGCCCTCTACGAACGCTTCATGCCCCTGCAGATCGAGAAGATTGCCGTGCACTCGGCGCTGATCCCAGGCGCCCTCGAGACCCTGACCGGGCTGCGCAAAGATGGCCTGAAGATCGGCTCGTGCTCGGGCTACCCGAAAGTGGTGATGGACAAGGTAGTGGAGCTGGCCGCGCAGAACGGCTACGTGGCCGATCATGTGGTGGCTACCGACGAAACTCCGAACGGCCGCCCATGGCCGGCCCAGGCCCTGGCCAATGTGATTGCCCTGGGGATCGATGATGTCGCCGCCTGCGTCAAGGTCGATGACACTGTGCCGGGCATCCTCGAAGGCCGTCGTGCCGGCATGTGGACGGTGGCGCTGGTGTGTTCGGGCAACGCCCTGGGCCTGACCTACGAAGGTTACCGCGCCCTGGCCTTGGAGACGCTCGACAGCGAGCGCAAGCGCATTCATGCGCTGTTCGAAGGCTCGCGCCCGCACTACCTGATCGACACCATCAACGAGTTGCCGCAAGTGATTGCCGACATCAACAAGCGCCTGGCGCGAGGCGAGATGCCGCAGGCGGTGTAACCCCACCATCGCGGGGCAAGCCCGCTCCTACAGGTAGGAGCGGGCTTGCCCCGCGATTAGCTGCCTCACTTCTGGTGACGCTCGACCCACACGGCAAACTTGTCGATAAAGGTCTGCAGGAATGGCCGGGTCTTCTCCGACAGCTTGCCGTGCTCATCGAACAGCGTCCCTGCCCCGCTGATGTACGCTTCCGGCTGCTGCATGCACGGCACATCGAGGAACACCAGCGACTGGCGCAGGTGATGGTTGGCGCCAAAGCCGCCCACCGCCCCCGGCGACACGCTGATCACCGCCCCCGGCTTGCCGCTCCAGGCGCTCTGGCCGTAAGGCCGCGAGCCCACATCAATCGCATTTTTCAATACCCCCGGCACCGAGCGGTTGTACTCCGGGGTCACGAACAGCACCGCATCACTGCTGCGAATCTGCTCGCGGAAGGTCTTGTAGGCCTGTGGCGGATTGGCGTCGATATCTTCGTTGTACAAGGCCAGCTCGCCGATTTCGACGTTGTGCAGTTTGAGGTTGGACGGCGCGAGCTCCGCCAGCGCACGGGCGACCTTGCGGTTGAGGGATTCCTTGCGCAAGCTGCCGACGACGACGGCGACTGAGTACACCTGGCTCATGGCAATTTCCTGACGTGGAGAACAAAGGGAGTTGTAGGTATAGATGATCCCGTGCGGCCCTGAAGTTTTTTTCCAGGCGGGCAAAACTTACCAGGCAAAACAGTGGTCTATGCCTGACAGATCCTTATTTCTTCAGAGGTTGCACGGTAAATGACAGCAGTACTGGTCGGACAGTTTCATGCACGGGACGCAGAGGGCCGCATCTATCCCGTTCATGAGTTCCAGGAAGCCACCCTGCAGGCCGACGGTAGTGGCGCACCCCTGCCGATTACTACCTATAGGCTGGCAATCGGCGACCGGGTCAACCACCTGGGTGAAGATCGCTTCGAGCTGGTACAGAGTGGTGTGGAAATCATCCGTATTCCCTGACCCTGCTCACACCTTGATGCAATCGACGGTATAGACCCGCCCCTGCGCTGTGGTTTCATGCTGCAGCCCATGCACATCCGCGACAAACCCGGGAAAACCGCTGTCAAAGGCGGCGGCAAAAGCCAGGTAGTCGATGATAGAACGCGTCGCCTCGGTAAAGCGCTCCCCCGGCATGATCAACGGAATTCCCGGCGGATAGGGCACCAGCATCACGGCAGCGATTCGCCCGAGCAACTGCTCGATCGGTACCGCTTCGACCTCCCCGCGCACCATCCGGTCATAGGCATCGGCGGGTTTCATCACCACTTCAGGCAAGCGCGTGAACAGCCGTTTGAGCTGCTTGGCAGTGGCATTACTGCGGTAACAGGCATGCAGTTGGTCACACAAATCCCGCAGCCCCAACCCTTGGTAGCGCACAGGATCGAGACCGGCGACACAGGACAGGCTTTCGAGTAAATCGGTATTGGCATCGTAGTTACGCTTGAACTCGAGCAGCTCGGTCAGCAGCGTGCTCCATTTGCCCTTGGTGATGCCCATCGAGAACAGCACCAGGAAGGTGTAAAGCCCGGTCTTCTCCACCACCAGGCCGCGCTCCCAGAGAAACTTGCTGACCACCGCGGCCGGAATCCCGTGCTCGCTCAAGGCACCGCCGGCGCTGAGGCCCGGCATCACCAGGGTGACCTTGATCGGGTCGAGCAGCACGTAGTCGTCACTGACATCGCCAAAACCATGCCAGTCGGCCTGGGGCTGCAGCAGCCAGTCTTCGGTCTTGACCTGCCTTGCACCCTCACCCAGCGCTGGCTGCCAGATGCTGAACCACCAGTCATCCGCAGCCATGTGCTCACGCAGGTTGGCCATGGCCCGGCGAAAGCTCAGCGCCTCATCGAACATTTCCTGCAGCAAGGAGCGCCCGGCCGGGCCTTCCATCATCGCCGACGACACATCCAGCGAGGCGAGGATGCTGTACTGCGGCGACGTGGAAATGTGCATCATGAAGGCTTCGTTGAAGCGATCGCGGTCCAGCTGCCGGGCACCGCCGTCCTGCACATGGATCATCGAAGCCTGGCTGAAGGCCGCCAGCAGCTTGTGGGTCGAATGCGTGCTGAACACCAGCGGGCTGTCGGCGCTGCGCGAAGTGCCCATGGCGTAGCGCCCGCGGAAGAACTCGTGAAACGCCGCATAGGCATACCAGGCCTCATCGAAGTGCAACACCTCGACACTGCTGCCCAGTTCCTGCTTGATCAGCTCGGCGTTGTAGCACAGCCCGTCGTAGGTGGAATTGGTCACCACCGCCAGCTTGACCTTGGGCGGGCGACCCCGGGCCAAAGGATTGGCCTGGATCTTGGCCTGGATCGATACCGGGCTGAACTCACTCAGCGGGATCGGCCCGATGATGCCCAGCTCGTTGCGTTCGGGGCACAGGTACAAGGGGATGGCCCCGGTCATGATGATCGCGTGGACCACCGACTTGTGGCAGTTGCGGTCCACCAGCACCAGGTCATCACGGCCGACCATCGAGTGCCAGACGATCTTGTTGGCGGTCGAAGTGCCGTTGATCACGAAGAAAGTATGGTCGGCGCCGAAGTTCTTTGCCGCCCGCGCCTCGGCAGCTGCCAGGGGCCCGGTGTGGTCGAGCAGCGAGCCCAACTCAGGGACCGACACCGACAGGTCCGAGCGCAGGGTGTTCTCCCCGAAGAACTGGTGAAAGGCCTGGCCGACCGGGCTTTTGCGATAGGCCACGCCACCGCCATGGCCGGGAGTGTGCCATGAGTAGTTCGATTGCGCGGTGTGCTGCACCAGCGCTTTGAAAAACGGCGGCAGCAGGCCATCCAGATAACTGTGCGCAGCCCGCGCCACCTGGCGGGCGAGAAACGGCACGGTGTCTTCAAACAGGTAGAGAATGCCGCGCAGCTGGTTAAGCTCACTGATGACATCGGCGGGAGCATTCTCCAGGGTCACCTGCTCGCCCAGGGCGAAGATCGGCAAGTGCGGTGCGCGCACCCTGGCCAGGCGAATCAGCTCGACCATGTTCTGTAAAAGGTGGGTATTTTCGCCAGCACCTTCGGCGGCAATCAGCATGCACGCCAGGCCATGATGGGTCGCGGCAACCAGGCGGCCTTCGGCGTAATCGACGGCCGGCAGGATGGTGAAGCCGTCCTGGGCCAGCTCCTGGGCAATACCGCGAACACGCTCGCCTGCGACCGTATCGGCCTTGATATCGCGATGCACGATCAGGACGGGGAACTTGAGGTCCTTGTACATGGGCGGGCGCTTCCTCCGGGTAACAGCTTTGTCACCTCAGGGTAGAAGGTCGCCAGCGCCCCTGCGCGGCAAATTGCCTCAGTTTGCTTCGGACAGCTGCTGCCACAGCGCCGGGCCACCGGCGGACTTGGCAATGGCCTCCAGACGCGCCATGTGCAGTTCAAGCTCCTGCTCGGTGGCGCGAATGATCCGCCCTGGCTGGCGGCTGGCGGGCAGGCGGCGGATCTCGCTGCCGCGGTTGTCGTCACCCTCTTCCTCACCATCGGCACCATGCCCGGCAAGCGACAGGCTGGTCTGGCCACCGGTCATGCTCAGGTAGACGTCGGCCAACAGTTCGGAGTCGAGCAGTGCGCCGTGCAGCTCACGGCCGGAGTTGTCGACGCCATAACGTTTGCACAGCGCGTCGAGGCTGTTGCGCTGTCCCGGATGGCGCGAGCGGGCCATCATCAGGGTGTCGAGGATGGTGCAGTGCTGGGAGATGTCGGCGCGGTCGTGCTGGCCGAGCAAGGCGAATTCGTTGTTGATGAAGCCAACGTCGAACGCCGCGTTGTGGATGATCAGCTGGGCGCCCTGGATGAACTCGAAGAACTCATCGGCGACTTCGGCGAATCGCGGCTTGTCGATCAGGAAGGAGTCGGTGATACCGTGGACGCCGATGGCCCCCTCGTCACTTTCGCGGTCCGGCTGCAAATAGACGTGGAAGTGCCGTCCGGTCAGGCGCCGCCCCATCAGCTCGACACACCCGATCTCGATGACCCGGTGTCCGTCAGTCACCGGCATACCGGTGGTTTCGGTGTCGAGGACGACCGACCTGTTGTTCTGAATCTCCACGCCGATGGTCTCCTGCCGCGTACAGTCTGGTGAAAAGCCGGCCATTCTACCTCAGCTCAAGGAGGAGTGGCGGCCGGTGTGCTCAGCGCAGGCCACGGACCTCGTCAACACCACGGTTGGCCAACTGGTCGGCGCGCTCGTTGCCATGGTGGCCAATGTGCCCGCGTACCCATTTCCAGGTCACCTTGTGACGGCCAACCTGCTCATCGAGCAACTGCCAGAGGTCGGCATTCTTTACCGGTTCCTTGGCGGCAGTTTTCCAGCCGCGCTTCTTCCAGTTGACCATCCATTCGTTGATGCCTTTCATCACGTACTGGGAGTCGGTGACCAGCAGCACTTCGCACTCGCGCTTGAGTGCTTCCAGGCCCTTGATCGCCGCCATCAGTTCCATGCGGTTGTTGGTGGTCTCGCGTTCGCCGCCCCACAGTTCCTTTTCGACGCCCTTGCATACCATCAGCACGCCCCAGCCGCCCGGGCCAGGGTTACCCTTGCAGGCACCATCGGTGAAGATCTCGACGCTATCGCTCATTTACAGCCTTTTCATCAATGATTTGACCCCGTGCCCTTGGGGCCCGGAGCTCAGGGTTCGGAATGGCGCCGGTTGACCTTGGCCATCGGCAGCGGCAGCAGCTTGCCCATCGGCTCACGGCGCTCCAGGCGCAGGGGCCGCAAGCCGACCACCATCTTGCGCGCCACCAGCAGGTAGACACCGCCACCGGCACTCTGCCAGCCACCGGCGATCCGCTCCCAACCGGCCAGGCGCTGTTGCCAGGCGGGGGATGCGAGCGGCGGACGATAGCACCCGAAGCGGCGTTTCTCCAGCGCGAAGCCCAGCAGGTTGAGCCAGTCGCCAACCCGCGACGGGGAAATGCAGCGCGCCTTGCGCAGGGCATCATGGGCAAACACCCGGCGCACGCCCCAACTGCTCCAGGGGTTGATACCGACGATCAGCAGATGGCCGCCCGGGCGCACGCTGCTCGCGGCTTCACGCAGCAGGCCATGGGGCGACAGGCTGAAGTCCAGGCCATGCTGCAGTACCACGACATCGGCGGCATGCTCGCTCAGTGGCCAGGCCTGTTCTTCGCAGACAATCTCGACCCCGGGCAGCGGCGCGCCCAAGCGCACGTTGCGCTGCACCTGCGGGGCCTTGGGCGGCGCTTCGGCGCAGGGGCCGTAGTGCACCAGGTAACCACCAAAGTAACGCCCCAGTTCTTCCTCAAGCAGGCGTTGTTCCTCCTTGAGCATAAGTTGCCCGAGGGGGCCGGCGAACCAGTCGCGGGCCAGGCTGATCAGCTCCAGCCACTGCGGATCGGCCTGGGCGAAGGCTTGATCGGTCATTGCAGTCTCCCTTGAAGGTTCTCGACAGCGCGCATAGCTACTAAGATGCACCCATGTCCACCGTTTGGCGAATCGCACCATGATACAGATCGATGCCCTGCCCGCTTTCAACGATAACTACATCTGGTTGTTACAAGATTCTGCCAACCAGCGTTGCGCGGTGGTCGATCCGGGCGATGCAGCACCGGTACTGGGCTGGCTTGAACGCCATCCCGGCTGGCAACTGAGCGACATCCTCGTTACCCATCACCATCACGACCATGTCGGTGGCGTCGAGCAGCTCAAGGCGCAAACCGGCGCCACCGTGTACGGCCCTGCCCACGAGCGCATCCCCGGCCGCGACCAGGCCCTCGACGACAACGCCAGCGTGCGCGTTCTGGGTCTGGATTTCCAGATCATCGCCGTGCCTGGACACACCCTGGGACACATTGCCTATTATTGCCAGCAGACGGCCACGCCCGTGCTGTTCTGTGGCGATACCCTGTTCGCCGCCGGTTGCGGGCGCCTCTTCGAAGGCACGCCGGAGCAGATGCACCACTCCCTGCAACGCCTGGCCGCCCTGCCTGGCGAGACCCTGGTGTATTGCACTCACGAGTACACCCTCAGCAACCTGCGCTTTGCCCAGGCCGTGGAGCCTGGCAACCCGCACATTGCCCAACGCTTTGCCGACGTTACCCAGTTAAGGGCGCAGGATCGCATCACGTTACCGTCAACCCTAGACCTGGAAAAGCTGACAAACCCTTTCCTGCGGACCACCGAAACATCCGTTAAAGAAAAACTAGACGAACGGAATGGCCCGATAAACCCCACGCCAAGTGCTGTTTTTGCTGGGTTACGTGCTTGGAAAGATAGGTTCTAAACAGCCTCTGCTGGTGACGGAAAGTTCTGAAAGGTTGACCGTTGGGGGGCCGCTTTCTAGAATCGCCCGACATTTTTGCCCGGAACTTCGTCCCAGCCAATGTCGTCCAATAGCCGCAGAACCTTCAATTCCGTCGCCCTGACGCGCCTGGCCCAAGCCAGTGCGCTAGCCCTGGCCGCCACTCTCGTGGGCTGCCAGAGCACCCGTCAAGTCGACGAATCCGACAGCGTTCGCGCGCACAACTACCAGGCACGGGCCAAGCAGAAACCGCTGATCGTACCGGTCAAGCCGGTCGAGCAGGCGCCTCAGGACGTCTGGGAACGCATGCGCCAGGGCTTTGTGCTGCAGGACGGCGTTGCGGTCAACCCGCGTATCGAACAGCAGCGCCTGTGGTTCGCCAGCAACCCCTCGTTCCTCGAGAACGCCGGCGACCGTGGCAGCCTGTACATCCACTACATCGTCGAACGCCTCGAAGAGCGCAACATGCCGCTGGAGCTGGCCCTGCTGCCGGCGATCGAGAGCGCCTACAACCCCATGGCCTATTCGCGGGCCCATGCGGTAGGCCTGTGGCAGTTCATCCCCTCCACCGGGCGTTACTTCAACCTGCGCCAGACCCGCTTCTACGATGGCCGTCGCGACATCACCGCCTCGACCAACGCCGCGCTGGACTACCTGAACCGTCTGCACGACATGTTCAACGGTGACTGGCTGCTGGCCCTGGCGGCCTACAACGCCGGTGAAGGCACGGTCAGCCGCGCCATCGAGCGCAATGAGAAGCTCGGCCTGCCAACCGACTACTGGAACCTACCGCTGCCGAAGGAAACCCGCGACTACGTACCCAAGCTGCTGGCCCTGTCGCAGGTGGTGATGACACCGCAGGCCTATGGCGTCAACCTCAACCCGATTGCCAACGAACCCTACTTCGAGGCCGTGGCGATCAAGGATCGCCTCGACCTGTCGCGAGTCGCCGCCCTGGCCGAGATCGACGAAGACGAACTGTTCCAGCTCAACCCGGCGTTCAAGAAGCGCATGACCGTCGACGGCCCGCAGCAGCTGCTGGTGCCGACCGCCAAGGCGCAACTGCTGACCGCCTCGCTGTCGAACATGAAGCCTGAAGAGCTGCTCAGCCTGCAGCCGAAAAAAGCCGTATTCGAAGCCGCCCTGGCCGAGGCTGCGCCGCGCACCACCACGATCCGCAACAGCCGTTACCGGGTCAAGCGTGGCGACAACCTGGCCAGCATCGCCAAGGCCAACAAGGTCAGCGTCAAGGACCTGCAACGCTGGAACAAGCTCTCCGGCAAGAACCTCAAGGCCGGCCAGACCCTGGTGATGCAGAACGCCCAGCCGGTTGGCGCGAAGAACCAGAAGAAATCCACCCAGTACAAGGTGCGCAAAGGCGACTCGCTGTACCTGGTGGCCAAGCGCTTCAACGTCGAGATGCAGCACCTCAAGCGCTGGAATCCACGCAGCGGCCACGCCCTCAAGCCGGGCCAGACCCTGACCGTCTACCTCAACCATTGAGGTCCGCGCTCCGGTCAGTGACCGGAGCCGCCTGCCCCGCCCCACGCGGCACTCTTTTTCCAGTCGATACAAGCTGTTACTGTAGCTGGAATAAAGCCCAAGCCGCCTGGATCGGATCTCGACTTGATACGTCCCCTCCTGTTGCTGTCACTCAGCCTGGCCTTGAGCTTTCCCGCGGGCGCGACAATCAGCGAAAGCCACGGTTACGCCCAGTTCGGCACGCTCAAGTATCCAGCCAAATTCACCCACTTCGACTGGGTCAATCCGCAAGCGCCCAAGGGCGGCACCTTGCGGGCCATGGCATTTGGCACCTTCGACACCCTCAACCCCTATACCTTCAAGGGCTCAAGCCCGGTCACCACGCCGAACTTCCTGCAGTACGGGGTGAGCGAGCTGAACGAAACCCTGATGGTCGGCACCGGCCAGTACGACCCGTCCGGCGATGAGGCCACGTCCAGCTATGGCCTGATCGCAGGCTCCGTCGAATACAGCGACGACCGTAGCTGGGTGGTGTTCAACCTGCGCCCCGAGGCGCATTTTCACGATGGCAAGCCGATCACCGCCGCCGACGTGGCGTTCTCCTATCGCACCCTGCTCAAGGAAGGTCACCCGATCTACCGGACCAACCTGCAGGAAGTACAGCGCGTCGACATCCTCAACCCGCGACGCATCCGCTTCGTCTTCAAGCGCGC
This sequence comes from Pseudomonas wadenswilerensis, assembly GCF_900497695.1. Classification (GTDB taxonomy): domain Bacteria; phylum Pseudomonadota; class Gammaproteobacteria; order Pseudomonadales; family Pseudomonadaceae; genus Aquipseudomonas; species Aquipseudomonas wadenswilerensis. The sequence continues at coordinate 51,238 of NZ_UIDD01000010.1, forward strand.
CGGCAATCCGCTGCTGATCCTGCGCCTGGGCGAGATGCCGGTGCTGCCGGCGCATTACTGGAAAGGCCGCGACTTCAAGGCCACCACCTTCGAGCCGCCGCTGGGCAGCGGCCCGTACCGCATCACCCAGGTGCAGCCGGGGCGGCGCCTGGTGTTCGAGCGGGTAAAGAACTACTGGGGCAAGGACCTGGCGGTCAACCGCGGCAAGTACAACGTCGACCGCGTCGAGTACGAGTTCTATCGCGACAGCGCGGTGGCCTTCGAAGCCTTCAAGGCCGGCGAGTTCGACATTTACATCGAGCACCAGGCGAAGAACTGGGCCAACGGCTACAACTTCCCGGCGGTACGTCGCGGCGATGTGATCAAGGCGCAGATCCCGCACAAGATCCCGACCCAGACCCAGGGCCTGTTCATGAACAGCCGCCGGGCGACCTTCAGCGATGCGCGGGTGCGTCAGGCACTGGGGTTGATGCTCGACTTCGAATGGACCAACCGCGCCCTGTTCAGCAGCGCCTACCAACGCGCCAGCAGCTACTACCCCAACAGCGAGTTCGCTGCCAGCGGCCTGCCGGTGGGCAAGGAGTGGCTGCTGCTGGCCCCTTACCGCAAGCAACTGCCCACGGCGCTGTTCACCGAGCCGTACAAGGTCAGCCACACCGACGGGCGTGGCATCAACCGCCAGACCCTGCGCCAGGCCCTCGACTTGCTCGGCCAGGCCGGCTGGAAGCTCACAGGGCCGCGCCTGCTCAACAGTGCCGGGCAACCCTTGAAGCTGGAGCTGTTGCTGGTCAATCCGAACCTTGAACGGATCCTGCAACCTTATGTCGAAAATCTCGCCAGCATCGGCATCGAAGCGCGCTTGCGCACCGTAGACCGGGCCCAGTACAAACAACGCCTGGACCAGTTCGATTTCGACATGATTCTGATGACCCTGAACCAGACCCTGAGCCCGGGCCTTGAACAATGGCTGTACTTTCACTCAAGCCAGGCCTCGACCAAGGGCAGCAAGAACTATGCTGGCGTGAAAGACCCGGTGGTCGATCACCTGCTCGACACCCTGCTGGCCGCCCAGAGTCGCGAAGACCAAGTGGCTGCGGCGCGCGCCCTGGACCGGGTGCTGCTGTGGCAGTACTACATGATTCCCAACTGGTATCTCGACAACCACCGCCTGGCCTACCGCAATCGCTTTGCCTTTGTGGCCACGCCGCCCTACACCCTGGGGCTCAACAGCTGGTGGATCAAGCCTTCGGAGAAAGCCCAATGATGCCAATGTCCCGCCTGCGCCTGAAGGCCTGCGCACTGCTGCTGGCCTGCCTTGGCGGCCAGGCACTGGCTGCACCGCAACACGCCTTGACCCTCTACGACGAAGCGCCGAAATACCCGGCCAGCTTCAAGCACTTCGACTACGTCAACCCCGACGCGCCCAAGGGCGGCACCTTTCGCCAGGCCGGCTTCGGCGGTTTCGACAGCCTCAACCCGTTCATCAACAAGGGCGTAGCCGCCGACGACATTGGCCTGATCTACGACACCCTGATGACCCAGAGCCTGGATGAACCTTTCACCGAGTACGGCCTGGTCGCCGGCAAGATCGAAAAAGCCCCGGACAACAGCTGGGTGCGCTTCTACCTGCGCCCCGAAGCGCGTTTTCATGACGGCCACCCGATGCACGCCGAAGACGTGGTGTTCACCTTCAACACCCTGATCAAGCACGGCGCACCGCTGTACCGCGGCTACTACGCCGATGTCGCCGAAGTGATCGCCGAAGACCCGCAGCGGGTGTTGTTCAAGTTCAAGCACAGCAACAACCGCGAACTTCCGCTGATCCTCGGCCAGTTGCCGGTATTGCCCAAGCACTTCTGGGAAAGCCGCGAGTTCACCAAGGGCAACCTGGAAATCCCCCTGGGCAGCGGCCCGTACAAGGTCGCCGAGGTCAAGCCGGGGCGCTCGATCCGCTACGAGCGGGTCAAGGACTACTGGGGCAAGGACCTGGCGGTCAACCGTGGTTTCTACAACTTCGACGAGATGACCACCGACTACTACCGCGACAGCGCAGTCACCCTCGAAGCGCTCAAGGCCGGCCAGTTCGACTACCGCCTGGAAACCGCAGCGAAGAGCTGGGCCACCGCCTATGACGTGCCGGCTGTGCGGCAGAAACGCCTGATCCTCGAAGAGTTGCCCAACGGCAACCCGACCGGCATGCAGGGCTTTATCTACAACATTCGCCGCCCGCTGTTCCAGGATGTACGGGTACGTGAAGCACTGAGCCTGCTGCTGGACTTCGAATGGACCAACAAGCAGCTGTTCAACGGTGCCTACACCCGCACCCGCAGCTACTTCGAGAACTCCGACATGGCCGCCCGCGACCTGCCCGACGCCGCCGAGCTGAAGATTCTCGAACCGCTGCGCGGCAAGATCCCCGACCCGGTGTTCACCCGCGCCTTTGCCAACCCGGTTACCGATGGCAGCGGCATGATCCGCGAACAGCAGCGCAAGGCCTACAAGCTGCTGCAGGAGGCTGGCTGGCGCATTGTCGACGACAAGATGGTCGACGCCCAGGGCAAGCCGGTGTCCATTGAATTCCTCCTGGCGCAGACCGAATTCGAGCGCATCCTGCTGCCGTTCAAGCGCAACCTGGCGGACCTGGGTATCGACCTGGTGATTCGCCGGGTCGATGTCTCGCAATACATCAACCGCCTGCGCTCGCGGGATTTCGACATGATCGTCGGCGGCTACCCGCAGTCCAACTCCCCGGGTAACGAGCAACGCGAGTTCTGGCAGAGCGCCGCCGCCGACAATCCCGGCAGCCGCAACTTCATCGGCCTGAAGGACCCGGCCATCGACACCCTGGTGGAGCAACTGATCAACGCCGATTCGCGACAGAGCCTGATCGAGCACTCGCGCGCCCTGGACCGGGTGCTGCAATGGGGCTACTACGTGATCCCCAACTGGCACATCAAGACCTGGCGCGTGGCCTACTGGAACCACATCGGCCACCCCAAGGTTTCGCCCAAGTACGACATCGGTATCAACACCTGGTGGATCAAGCCGGATGTCGAGCCGGTAGTGCCGCTGAACCCGGCGCCCGAAGCGCAAGCGGCCGAAGGGGCGAAATAGCATGCTGGCCTATATCTTTCGCCGTTTGCTGCTGATCATCCCGACCCTGCTGGGCATCCTGATCATCAACTTCATCATCATCCAGGCCGCCCCGGGCGGCCCGGTGGAGCAGATGATCGCCAAGCTCGAAGGCTTCGAGGGCGCCACCAGCCGCATCGCCGGTGGCGGCGCCGAAGTCTCCGTGGCCGGCTCCAACTACCGCGGTGCCCAGGGCCTGGACCCGGCCTTGATCAAGGAAATCGAGCAGATGTACGGCTTCGACAAGCCGGCGCCGGAACGCTTGTGGATCATGATCAAGAACTACGCCCGGCTGGATTTTGGCGACAGCTTCTTTCGCGATGCCAAGGTCATCGACCTGATCATCGAAAAGATGCCGGTGTCGATCTCCCTGGGGCTATGGAGCACGCTGATCATGTACCTGGTGTCGATCCCCCTGGGAATCGCCAAGGCCACCCGTCACGGCAGCCACTTCGATGTCTGGACCAGCTCGGCGATCATCATCGGCTACGCCATCCCCGCTTTCCTGTTCGCCATCCTGCTGATCGTGCTGTTCGCCGGCGGCAGCTACCTGGACTGGTTCCCGTTGCGCGGCCTGACCTCGAACAACTTCGACGAGCTGAGCACCACCGGCAAGTTGCTCGACTACTTCTGGCACCTGGTGCTGCCGGTAACCGCGCTGGTGATCGGCAACTTCGCAACCATGACCCTGCTGACCAAGAACAGCTTCCTCGACGAAATCAACAAGCAGTACGTAGTCACCGCCAAGGCCAAGGGCCTGAGCCCCAACCGCGTGCTCTACGGTCATGTCTTCCGCAATGCCATGCTGCTGGTGATCGCCGGCTTTCCCTCAGCGTTCATCGGTATCTTCTTCACCGGCTCCTTGCTGATCGAGGTGATCTTCTCCCTCGACGGCCTGGGCCTGATGAGTTTCGAGGCGGCGATCAACCGCGACTACCCGGTGGTCTTCGGCACCCTGTTCATCTTCACCCTGCTCGGACTGGTGGTGAAGCTGATCGGCGACCTGACCTACACCCTGGTCGACCCACGCATCGACTTCGACAGCCGGGAGCACTGAGATGAACCTGTCACCTCTGAATCGCCGGCGCTTCGAGCGCTTCAAGGCCAACCGCCGCGGTTGGTGGTCGCTGTGGCTGTTCCTGATCCTGTTCGGCCTGAGCCTGGGCGCCGAACTGATCGCCAACGACAAGCCCCTGGCCGTGCGCTACGACGGCGAATGGTATTTCCCGGCGCTCAAGCGCTACCCGGAAACCACGTTCGGCGGCGAGTTCCCGCTGGAAGCCAACTACAAGAGCCCGTACATCCGCGAGCTGCTCGCCGCCAAGGACAGCTTCGTGCTGTGGGCGCCGATCCCGTTCGGCTACCAGAGCATCAACTACGACCTCAAGGTCCCGGCCCCTGCCCCGCCGTCGGCGCAGAACTGGCTGGGCACCGACGACCAGGGCCGCGACGTGCTGGCACGGGTCATCTATGGTTTCCGTATTTCGGTGCTGTTTGCCCTGACCCTGACCATCCTCAGCTCGATCATCGGCGTGATCGCCGGCGCCCTGCAGGGCTTTTACGGCGGCTGGGTGGACCTGGTCGGGCAGCGCTTCCTGGAAATCTGGTCGGGACTGCCGGTGCTGTACCTGTTGATCATCCTCGCCAGTTTCGTGCAACCGAACTTCTGGTGGCTGCTGGGGATCATGTTGCTGTTCTCGTGGATGAGCCTGGTGGATGTGGTACGCGCCGAGTTCCTGCGCGGACGCAACCTTGAATACGTGCGTGCGGCGCGGGCACTGGGCATGCAGAACGGCGCGATCATGTACCGGCATATCCTGCCCAACGCGATGATCTCGACCATGACCTTCATGCCGTTCATTCTCACTGGCGCCATCGGCACCCTGACCGCCCTGGACTTCCTCGGCTTCGGCCTGCCGCCCGGTGCGCCATCGCTGGGTGAGCTGGTAGCCCAGGGCAAGTCCAACCTGCAAGCGCCCTGGCTGGGCATGAGCGCATTTGCCGTGCTGGCGCTGATGCTCAGCCTGCTGGTGTTCATCGGCGAGTCCGCCCGCGATGCGTTCGACCCGAGGAAATGAGATGAGCAAGGAAACCTTGATCGAAGTCCGCGACCTGGCCGTCGAGTTCGTCACCGGCGATCAATGCCAGCGGGTGGTCGAAGGCGTCAGCTTCGACATCCGCCGCGGCGAAACCCTGGCCTTGGTCGGCGAAAGCGGTTCGGGCAAGTCGGTGACAGCGCACTCGATCCTGCGCCTGCTGCCCTACCCCCTGGCCCGGCACCCGAGCGGCAGCATCCTGTTCGAGGGTAACGACCTGCTGACCCTCGACGAGAAAAAGATGCGGCGCATTCGCGGCAACCGCGTGGCGATGATCTTCCAGGAGCCGATGACTTCGCTCAACCCGCTGCACAACATCGAAAAGCAGATCAACGAGATCCTCCTGCTGCACAAGGGCCTGCGCGGCAAGGCGGCCACTGAGCGCACCCTGGAGCTGCTGGCGATGGTCGGCATACCCGAGCCCCACAAACGCCTCAAAGCGCTGCCACACGAGCTCTCAGGCGGTCAGAGACAGCGTGTGATGATCGCCATGGCCCTGGCCAACGAGCCCGACCTGCTGATCGCCGACGAACCGACCACGGCGCTGGACGTCACCGTGCAGTTGAAGATCCTCGAACTGCTCAAATCGCTGCAGGCCCGCCTGGGCATGGCCCTGCTACTGATCAGCCACGACCTCAACCTGGTCAAGCGCATCGCCCACCGGGTCTGCGTGATGCAAAAGGGCCAGATCGTCGAACAGGCCGATTGCGAAGAACTGTTCCGCAACCCCAAACACCCCTACACGCAGATGCTTCTCGGAGCCGAGCCCAGCGGCGGCCCGGCCGGCAACCCGCCTGGCGCACCGATGCTGCAGGTCGAGGACCTGCGCGTCTGGTTCCCGATCAAGAAGGGCCTGCTGCGGCGCACCGTCGATTACGTCAAGGCGGTCGACGGCATCAACTTCGATCTGCCCCAGGGCCAGACCCTGGGCATCGTTGGCGAGAGCGGCTCGGGCAAGTCGACCCTGGGCCTGGCGATCCTGCGCCTGCTCGGCAGCCAGGGCAGCATCCGCTTCCAGGGTACGGCCCTGGAAAACCTGACCCAGCAACAGATACGCCCCCTGCGCCGGCAGATGCAGGTGGTTTTCCAGGACCCGTTCGGCAGCCTCAGCCCGCGCATGTGCGTCAGCGATATTGTCGGCGAAGGCCTGCGCATCCACCGCATGGGCAGCGCCGCCGAGCAGGAACAGGCGATCATTGCCGCCTTGCAGGAAGTAGGGCTCGACCCGCAGGCGCGGCATCGTTATCCGCACGAGTTCTCCGGCGGTCAACGTCAGCGGATTGCCATCGCCCGGGCATTGGTGCTCAAGCCTGCGCTGATCCTGCTTGATGAGCCCACCTCGGCATTGGACCGTACCGTGCAGCGCCAGGTGGTGGAACTGTTGCGCTCATTGCAGAGCAAATACAACCTCACCTACCTGTTCATCAGCCACGACCTCGCGGTGGTCAAGGCGCTCAGTCATCAGCTGATGGTGGTCAAGCAAGGTCAGGTGGTGGAGCAAGGGGTGGCGGCGGATATCTTTGCCGATCCGCAGCATGCGTATACACGGCAGTTGCTGGAGGCAGCGTTTCTGGCGCCAACACCGGCCTAGTCGCGTCGCCTGGATTGCGCCCGCTTCGCGCTCGATCGCTGGCAAGCCAGCTCCCACAGGGGCCAGTACATTCCTAGACCCTGAAAACAGAAAAGGCCGCATCAGCGGCCTTTTCTGTTTCAAGCATCAAGCACTCAGTAGCGAGTGATATCCGCCTTGGCTTCCAACTGCTTGCGGTACGCCGCGAAGTCCTGCTGGCCAGCACGCGAAGCGAGGAAGCGGCGGTAGGTCGCCTTCTCTTCTTCAGTGGCCGCAGCGCCTTCGTTGACGCCGTTCAGGCGCAGTACCACCAGGCTACCGTCCGCCAGGGTGACGCTGGTGTACACCGGCTTGTCCTTGGCTTCTGGCTTGCTCATGCGGAACACCGCCTGCAGCTCGACCGGGTCGATACCTTCCTGGCTGCGCGACACCGCTTCCTGGACCTTCCAGGCTTGACCATCCTGGCTGGCCGCCAGGGCAATCTTGCCATCGCGCAGACCGGCGATCAGGGCATCGGCCTTGGTCTTCAGAGCGGCAGTCGCCTGCTCTTTGGCCAGGTGCTTGCGGATGCTCTCGGAGACGACTTCAAGGCCCAGTTGCTCAGGCTTGCGGTGTTCCTTGACGCGCAGCACCACGATGGTTTCCGGATCCAGCTCGATCGCCGTGCTGTTGGAACCCTCTTCCAGCACTTCGGTGCTGAACGCGGCCTGGATCACGGCACGGTTGGCAGTGATGCCTTCGCCGCCTTCGCGACCGAACGCTGGCGAGGTGTGCACGTTGAGGCCCAGTTCCTGAGCCGGCTGGGCCAGGTCGGAGGCTTCGAATGCCGAGTCTTCCAGTTGCTTGGTCACTTCGACGAAGCGCTGTTCGACCTGCTGGGTCTTGAGCTCACGGGTCAGCTTGTCTTTCAGGCTGTCGAAGCTTGGCACTTCAGGCGCCTGCACATCGAGCAGCTTGATCAGGTGGAAACCGTATTCGGTACGCACCGGCCCCGAGACCTGGTCCTTGTTCAGCGCATACAGCGCATCTTCGAAGGCCGGATCATAGACGCCCTGCCCGGCATAGCCGAGGTCACCGCCGTTGCTGGCCGAGCCCGGGTCCTGGGAGAATTCCTTGGCCAGGGTGGCAAAGCTTTCGCCCTTGGCCAGACGCGCCTGGATCTCTTCGATCTTGGCCTTGGCCTGGCCCTCGTTCACCTTGTCGTTGATTTCGACAAGGATATGCGCGGCATGACGCTGCTCGGCGAGGTTGGCGATTTCTTTCTCATACAGTGCCTTGAGCTCGTCCTGGTTGACTTCAACCTGGTCGAAGAACGCGGATTTCTTCAGCTCGATGTAGTCGATGACGACCTGATCGGGGCTCATGAATTCCTTGGCGTGCTCGTCGTAGTGAGCCTTGATCTGCTCGTCGGTGACCTTGACCGCGGCCGGGTCGGCCTTGAACGTCAGCGAGGCGAAATCACGGGTCTGCTTTTCCAGGCGGGCAAAGGCGTCGACCTGGTCATCGGTGACAAAACCGCTGCCGGCAAGGCCGGTGCGCAGTTGGCCGATGAGCATTTCCTGGGCTAGCATTTCGCGGAATTGCAGACGGCCGTAGCCCATCTGGCGAATGACCTGGTCGAAACGCTCGGCGCTGAACTTGCCATCTTCCTGGAATTCAGGCGTTTGCAGGATCAGTTGGTCGAGGGCCGCCTCGGAGAAAGCGAACTTGGCGTCTTCGGCGCCCTGGAGCAGCAACTTGCGATCGATCAGCCCCTTGAGCGCGGCTTCACGCAGCATTTGCTCGTTGAGCATGGCCGGATCGAAATCCTTGCCCAGCTGTTGCATCAGCTGCCGACGTTGCATGTCGACGGCCTGGCTCAGCTCGTTCTGGCTGATCGTGTCGCCATTGACCTTGGCAGCGTCCTGGCTGTTGGTGGTGGCCTGGAAGATGGCATCGAAGCCGGTCAGTGCCATCAAGGCTACGATGACACCGATGATGGTCTTGGCAATCCAACCTTGTGAATTGTCCCTGATATTCTGCAGCATGCGTCCCCCAGAAACGGTTGTACTGAATGAACCAACCGTGGAGCGTGGGTAGAGTCCTGATAGAAGAAAGGCGCATCCGAGGATGCGCCTTCTCGTAACTGGCCGAGCGCCGGGAACCTGATATCAGGCCTCCCGGCGCTCGGCAGCCGGCCCAGGCGTGAGCCTGGCTCGGTTAGGCGTGAGCCTGAAGGAAGCGACTTAGTTGACGGCTTCTTTCAGTGCCTTGCCAGCCTTGAAGCCAGGCTTCTTGGCGGCAGGGATTTCCAGGGTCTTGCCGGTTTGCGGGTTGCGGCCGGTGCGAGCTGGACGGTCGGTGACGGAGAAGGTACCGAAACCTACCAGTACCACGGAGTCACCTGCCTTCAGGGCGCCGGTGACGGAATCAATTACTGCGTCCAGCGCTTTGCCAGCGGCAGCTTTCGAAATATCAGCAGATGCGGCGATAGCGTCAATCAGTTCCGACTTGTTCACTCTAAGTCCCCTTATATCTCTATTGAGTTTGTTTCTAAGTATGTAATGAAAAGCTAAACGAGCGCTGGGTGGCCTGTTGACACTTAAGTGCCGCTTTATAACAAGGGCCTGAAAATACTGTCAAGAAAGCCCCCCAGCCAAATACGTACTAATGTGTGCTGATTCTTTCCTTGGAATCGCTGTCGCGCTTTTCATCCTTGGCGACAATCTCCGGAGCCACATCGGGCAAGGGCTCCGGGGCGTATTGCAGCGCAATTTGGAGGACTTCGTCAATCCATTTGACCGGTTTAATCTGCAGATCCTGCTTAATATTCTCAGGAATTTCCTTCAGATCACGCACATTCTCTTCCGGAATGATCACCGTCTTGATTCCACCACGGTGCGCGGCCAGCAGTTTTTCCTTCAAACCGCCAATCGCCAGCACTTGACCACGCAGGGTAATCTCGCCAGTCATCGCCACATCGGCACGCACCGGGATCTGGGTCAGGGCCGAGACCAGAGCGGTGCACATGCCGATACCGGCACTTGGACCATCCTTGGGCGTGGCACCTTCGGGCATGTGGATGTGGGTGTCGCGCTTCTCGTGGAAGTCAGCAGGAATCCCCAGGCTCCTGGCCCGGCTGCGCACGACGGTTTGCGCGGCAGTGATGGACTCGACCATCACATCACCGAGCGAACCGGTCTTGATCAGCTGGCCCTTGCCCGGAATGACCGCGGCCTCGATGGTCAACAGCTCACCGCCCACCTGGGTCCAGGCAAGACCAGTGACCTGACCGACCTGATCCTGCTGCTCGGCCAGACCGTAACGGTATTTGCGCACGCCAAGGTAGTGCTCGAGCTGCTCGCCCGTGACCTTCACCGCCACTTGCTTGAGCCCGGAGTGCTCCTTGACCACCTTGCGGCAGATCTTCGCGATCTGGCGCTCCAGGCCCCGCACACCGGCTTCGCGGGTGTAATAGCGGATGATGTCGCGGATTGCCGAGACGTCTACCTCCAGCTCGCCCTTCTTCAGGCCGTTGGCCTTGATCTGCTTGGGCGACAGGTACTTGACCGCGATGTTGATCTTCTCGTCCTCGGTGTAACCCGGCAGACGGATGACCTCCATCCGGTCCAGCAACGCTGGCGGGATGTTCATCGAGTTGGAAGTGCAGAGGAACATCACGTCCGAGAGGTCGTAGTCGACTTCCAGGTAGTGATCGTTGAAGTTGTGGTTCTGCTCGGGGTCGAGTACCTCCAGCAGCGCCGAGGCAGGATCGCCACGCATGTCGCTGCCCATCTTGTCGATTTCGTCGAGCAGGAACAGCGGGTTGCGCACGCCAACCTTGGTCATTTTCTGAATCAGACGACCGGGCATCGAACCGATGTAGGTACGGCGGTGGCCGCGAATCTCGGCTTCATCACGCACGCCACCGAGGGCCATGCGCACGAACTTGCGGTTGGTGGCACTGGCGATCGACTCGGCCAGCGAGGTTTTACCCACGCCAGGCGGCCCTACCAGGCACAGTACCGGGCCACGGATCTTTTTCACCCGCTTCTGCACGGCGAGGTACTCAAGGATGCGCTCCTTGACCTCTTCCAGCCCGTAGTGGTCGGCGTCGAGGATTTCCTCGGCCTTGGCCAGGTCCAGGCGCACCTTGCTCTGAGCCTTCCACGGCACCTGCACCAGCCAGTCGAGGTAGGAACGCACCACGGTGGCTTCGGCCGACATCGGCGACATCTGCTTGAGCTTGTTCAGCTCGGCCTGGGCCTTGGCATAGGCATCCTTTGGCAGGCCAGCGGCGTCGAGGCGCTTTTTCAGCTCTTCGACTTCGTTGTGACCTTCTTCGCTGTCGCCGAGCTCTTTCTGAATGGCCTTCATCTGCTCATTCAGGTAGTACTCGCGCTGGCTGCGCTCCATCTGTTTCTTGACCCGGCCACGGATACGCTTCTCGACCTGCAGCAGGTCGATTTCGGCATCCAGCAGCGCCAGCACGTGTTCGACACGGGCAGACAGGTCGAGGATTTCGAGGATTTCCTGCTTCTGTTCGATCTTCAGCGCCATGTGCGCTGCCATGGTGTCGACCAGACGACCGGGTTCGTCGATGCTGTTGAGCGACGAAAGGACTTCAGCCGGGACTTTCTTGCCCAGCTGAACATATTGTTCAAATTGTGACAGCAAGCTACGGACGAAGACTTCAGACTCGCGCTCGGCAGCCTGGGACTCGTCGATCAGCGAGACTTCGGCACGAATGTGCCCGTCAACTTCGTTGAAACGCTCGACCGCACCGCGCTGTTCGCCTTCGACCAGCACCTTGACGGTGCCATCGGGCAGTTTCAGCAGTTGCAGGACGGTGGCGATGGTACCGACGCGGTACAGGGCATCTTCGCCTGGATCGTCGTCAGCGGGGTTCTTCTGGGCCAGCAGAAGGATCTGCTTCTCGCCCGTCATCGCGGCCTCAAGGGCCTCGATGGACTTCTCGCGCCCCACGAACAGTGGGATGACCATGTGCGGATAGACGACGACATCGCGCAATGGCAGGAGAGGCAAGTCGAGGGTGGTCTTCATGATTTCGCCTCTACAGCGGCCTTATGGCCGGAAACCGATGGAATTTGAGCGTGGAGTTAATGTGGGGGCAGGCCCGCAAAAAAACAAGCTCTGCGACAGGAAAAGCAAAGGGGCCCGAAGGCCCCTTGCTTGAATCGAGCCGCATGGCGACTCAGACGTCGGGTGCAGCCTTGGCTTGCGGCTCGCTGTTCTCGTAGATCAACAGCGGCTGCGAAGAGCCATCAATGACGCTCTCGTCGATCACCACCTTGCTGACATCCTTCTGCGAAGGAATCTCGTACATGGTGTCGAGCAGAATGCCTTCGAGGATCGAACGCAGGCCACGGGCCCCGGTCTTGCGCTCCAGGGCCTTGCGGGCCACTGATTTGAGCGCATCGCTGCGGAACTCCAGGTCCACGCCTTCCATTTCGAACAGCTTGGCGTACTGCTTGGTCAGGGCGTTCTTCGGCTCGGTCAGAATCTGCATCAATGCCGCTTCGTCCAGCTCGTCGAGTGTAGCCAGAACCGGCAGACGACCGACAAACTCCGGAATCAGACCGAACTTGACCAGATCGTCAGGCTCGACTTCACGCAGCGACTCGCCAACCTTCTTGCCTTCCTGCTTGCTGCGCACTTCGGCACCAAAGCCGATGCCGCCGCGGGTGGAGCGTGCCTGGATGACCTTTTCGAGGCCGGAGAACGCACCGCCACAGATAAACAGGATGTTACGCGTATCGACCTGCAGGAATTCCTGCTGCGGGTGCTTGCGGCCACCTTGCGGCGGAACCGAAGCGACCGTGCCTTCGATCAGCTTGAGCAGCGCCTGCTGCACGCCCTCGCCCGAAACGTCACGGGTGATCGAGGGGTTGTCCGACTTGCGCGAGATCTTGTCGATCTCGTCGATGTAGACAATGCCCATCTGGGCCTTTTCCACGTCGTAGTCGCACTTCTGCAGCAGTTTCTGAATGATGTTCTCGACGTCTTCACCCACGTAACCGGCTTCGGTCAGGGTGGTGGCGTCGGCGATGGTGAACGGTACATTCAACAGACGCGCGAGGGTTTCGGCGAGCAGGGTCTTACCCGAGCCCGTCGGACCGATCAGCAGGATGTTACTCTTGCCGAGCTCGACATCGTCGTTCTTCTTGTCGCGTTGATTCAGGCGCTTGTAGTGGTTGTATACCGCTACCGCCAGTACCTTTTTCGCACGCTCCTGACCAATGACGTACTGGTCCAGGATGGTGCTGATTTCTTTCGGCGAAGGCAGTTTATGCGCGCTGCTTTCGGCCTGGGCTTCCTGCACCTCCTCACGGATGATGTCATTGCACAGGTCGACGCACTCGTCGCAGATAAATACCGAGGGGCCGGCAATCAACTTGCGCACTTCGTGCTGGCTTTTGCCGCAGAAGGAGCAATAGAGCAATTTGCCGTTGTCCTCGCCGTTACGGGTGTCAGTCATTCGATCGATCCAATCCGGTAGGCTTGCAACACAAGATGAAGGCAATTGCGGGCTTTTTCAAGTCCGCAGGTAGGCGCAATGCGCGCCCGCCTGCTCTGGCACCCGGATTCAGGAGGCCAGTTGCCGCTTGTCGTAGACCGAGTCGATCAAGCCGTATTCGGCTGCGCGCTCGGCGCTCATGAAATTGTCGCGCTCGGTGTCACGCTTGATGGTCTCCAGGTCTTGACCTGTGTGGTAGGCCAGCAATTCGTTCAGACGCGACTTGATGGAAAGGATTTCCTTGGCGTGGATCTCGATATCCGTCGCCTGACCCTGGAAACCGCCCAGTGGCTGGTGAATCATCACCCGCGAGTTCGGCAGGCAATGACGCTTGCCTTTGGCACCCGCAGCCAGCAGGAAGGCGCCCATGCTGCAGGCCTGGCCGATGCAGATGGTCGAGACGTCCGGCTTGATGAACTGCATGGTGTCGTAGATCGACATACCGGCAGTCACCGAACCGCCCGGCGAGTTGATGTAGAGATGGATATCCTTGTCCGGGTTTTCCGCTTCAAGGAACAGCATCTGCGCCGCAACCAGGTTGGCCATGTAGTCCTCTACCGGGCCGACCAGGAAGATCACCCGCTCCTTAAGAAGGCGCGAGTAGATGTCATAGGCGCGTTCGCCACGAGCGGATTGCTCGATAACCATCGGGACCAGGCCGCCTGCGGCCTGGATGTCAGAGCTCTGCTGATAATAAGAATTGCGGGACATGTCCTGCACGCACTCCCAAATAGTCATGTCTTGAATACGCACAAGCCAGCTCGAAGGCTGGCTTGTGGTGTTTTCCTACGAAGCTGGCGTATTACTCAGCGGCGGCAGGGGCCTGGGCTGGTTTTACGGCGTCTTCGTACGAGACCGATTTGTCGGTCACAGTCGCTTTCTGCAGAACAGTATCCACAACTTGTTCTTCCAGCACAACCGAACGGACTTCGTTCAGTTGCTGGTCGTTCTTGTAGTACCAAGCCACGACCTGCTCAGGCTCCTGGTAGGCCGAGGCCATTTCCTGGATCATCTCGCGAACGCGGGCGTCGTCTGGCTTGAGATCGAATTGCTTGACCACTTCGGCGACGATCAGGCCCAGCACGACGCGGCGCTTGGCTTGCTCTTCGAACAGTTCAGCCGGCAGTTGCTCAGGCTTGATGTTGCCACCGAACTGCTGAACGGCTTGAACGCGCAGGCGGTTCACTTCGTTTTCCAGCAGGGCTTTTGGCACTTCGATCGGGTTGGCAGCCAGCAGGCCGTCCATTACCTGGTTCTTGACCTTGGTCTTGATCGCCTGACGCAGTTCACGCTCCATGTTCTTGCGAACTTCGGTGCGGAAACCTTCCAGGGTTGCTTCCTTGATGCCGAACTGGGCGAAGAACTCTTCGGTCAGCTCAGGCAGCTTTGGCTCGGCAACGCTATTGACGGTCACGGTGAACTCGGCGGCTTTGCCAGCCAGGTCGAGGTTCTGATAATCCTCTGGGAAGGTCAGGTTCAGAACGCGCTCTTCACCGGCCTTGGCGCCAACCAGGCCTTCTTCGAAGCCCGGGATCATGCGGCCGGAACCCAGCACCAGCTGGGTGCCCTTGGCCGAACCACCGGCGAACACTTCACCGTCGACCTTGCCGACGAAATCGATGTTCAGCTGGTCTTCGTTCTGGGCAGCGCGGTCGGCGGCTTCGAAACGAACGTTCTGCTTGCGCAGCACTTCCAGCATGTTGTCCAGGTCGGCGTCAGCCACTTCGGCGCTCAGGCGCTCGACGGCGATCGACTCGAAACCGGCAACGGTGAACTCAGGGAACACTTCGAAAATGGCGACGTATTCCAGGTCCTTGCCTTTTTCGAACGATTTTGGCTCGACGGCAGGGGCGCCAGCCGGGTTCAGCTTCTGCTCGACCACGGCTTCGTAGAAGGAAGCCTGTACCAGGTCGCCGAAGGCTTCCTGACGGGCGGCGTCTTCGTAGCGCTGACGGATCACGCTCATCGGCACTTTGCCAGGACGGAAGCCTGGGACCTTGGCACGACGGGCAGTCTGTTGCAGACGCTTGTTGACTTCGGTCTCGACGCGCTCGGCCGGAACGGCGATGGTCATGCGGCGCTCGAGAGCAGAAGTATTTTCAACAGAAACTTGCATGGATATTCCTCGTTGCACAGACGTTAGCCGGCGATACCCGACTCCAGAATCAAGGGCAAGCATTCTAGTGGCTCAAAGGCCAGAAGTCACCCCGTTCAGGACGACGGGAAAGCACGCCGGTCCATTTCATTTACAGGCCTCGGCAAAAACCCTGCCTGAAGCCCCTCAACACAAGCAGGCCAAGGCCTGGACAGCACACTTGCAGTCGTGACCGCCCCGCCTGCGGGCCCGCTGATAATTCTTGTCAAAACACTACAAAACCGAGCGACGGCGTTATGGCTTCAGCTCGATTTCGTTGATCACGCAATACCCTTCCCAGTCCATCCCCAAGGCTTCGGCAGCTTCGCGGTGCACCTCAAGGCGCATGACCTCAAGCTCCTCAGGGGATTCGGCGATCAGTTGCAGGGTCAACTCCCAAGGTTCAACCCCCTGCTCCTGCGCGGCATCCTCGAAGGCCCAAAGGACCTGCTGAGCCTGCTCGTGCTCGCTAAGCCCGGCGATTTCCTCACGCATCTGCGGATTGGCATCGAGATAGCGCTGCAGGGCGATGGCCTGGCGTTCAAGTGAAATCATCTTGCTCTTCCTTCCTGCGACCGGACGCCCGATCACTGTTTCAACCGGCTGAAATCTATCAGCTTTTGGTCGATTGTCACCAGAGCGTAAAAAGATGTCAGAATAATCCATTCCGGCTGTCGGAAATACCCGAGGCCGACGCCTCGACCAATTGTCCAGGCCCCGACAGCCCGATAAGCTAGCAATACGCCATATCGGTAATACTTTTCATTCCTACCTACCAACTCAATGGAATGACCAGCACCACTGCAAGGATGACCCCCGTGCCGAACAAACTGCTCGCCGCCAGCTGCCTGGCACTCACCTGCCTAACTGCCAACGCCACTTTGCTGGAGGCGTCATTCGACCCTGATGCACGCTATTCGATCGTGAGCATGACCGGGGATGCGGCCGAGCGCACAGTCATCACCCAGCGCGTCGGCTTGAGCGGCACCAGCTACAGCGCTCGCCAGATCGATTGCACAAACCGCACCGTACGCTTCCTGGGCTCGGGTACTTCGCTGGAGGACCTGAAAAGCGCAGTCGCCGACAAGGAATCCACCCCTATCTTCAAGGGATCGCTGGCCAGGGCCATCAGCGAGGAAGCCTGCGGTGAAACGAGCGGGCCAGACACTGTCGTGAGCAGCACCGTGACCTCTGGCACTGAACCTGCTGTCGAAGCCCAATAACGCAGCACCCGCCCCAGGTTGCGATCAACACCCGCCCGAACCGTATGGTGCCCGTCGCCCCTGGCAGCACTCAATGACCTTCGTTAATTGCACCGAGGCATGAACCCCAGAAACGAAAAAAGCCGCACAAGGCGGCTTTTTCGAGGCGTTCACGCACTTCAACGAAGAGCGGTGAAAGCTTGGATGGTGCGGACGAAGAGACTCGAACTCTTACAGCTTGCGCCGCTGGAACCTAAATCCAGTGTGTCTACCAATTTCACCACGTCCGCATGAAACGCTTAAAACAAAGGCGCCGGATTTTCATCGGGCGCCTTTGGGAATATGGGGTGGACGATGGGAATCGAACCCACGACCACAGGAATCACAATCCTGCGCTCTACCAACTGAGCTACGTCCACCATATTGCATTGGCCGCTTTGCTTGTGTCAAAGCCGCCTGTTGGTACATTCACGCACTTCAGCGAAGGGCGGTGAAGTTTGGATGGTGCGGACGAAGAGACTCGAACTCTTACAGCTTGCGCCGCTGGAACCTAAATCCAGTGTGTCTACCAATTTCACCACGTCCGCATGAAGCCTTTAAAGCAAAGGCGCCAGATTTTCATCGGGCGCCTTTTGGAATATGGGGTGGACGATGGGAATCGAACCCACGACCACAGGAATCACAATCCTGCGCTCTACCAACTGAGCTACGTCCACCATATTGCAGTTACCGCTTTACTTGTGCCAAAGCTGCCGATTGGCGCACCCGGCAGGACTCGAACCTGCGACCATCCGCTTAGAAGGCGGATGCTCTATCCAGCTGAGCTACGGGCGCATATTTAATCTGCTTTCTGTTACGATTACAAATTAACTTTTAGCCGTACCGAACAAGCTAAAAATCCGCTCATTCTGCCTGACCTTGCTAACCAGTGCTAGGCTCTGCCCGACAAGTGCGACGAATGTTATAGACGAGTGGCAAAGTCGTCAACTATTTTTTGAAAAAAATTCATTTTATTGAAGGGCTTAGGGCAATTGCCGGACCAAGCGCCTTTGCCCTCGGGCCCCTTCATGCGAGAATGCGCGCTCTTTTTATTCCCTCTCGATGGTTAATCACGCGTCATGACTGCACACCTTATCGACGGCAAGGCGATCGCCGCCAGCCTGCGCCAGCAGATCGCCCAACGTGTCGTGGAGCGTCGCCAGCAAGGCCTGCGTACGCCTGGCCTGGCGGTGATCCTGGTCGGCACCGACCCCGCTTCTCAAGTCTATGTCTCGCACAAGCGCAAGGATTGCGAAGAGGTCGGCTTTATTTCCCAGGCCTTCGACCTGCCCAGCGATACCACGCAGCAAGCCCTGACCGAGCTGATCGATCGCCTTAACGATGACCCGAACATCGACGGCATCCTCCTGCAGCTGCCGCTGCCGGCGCACCTGGACGCCTCGCTGCTGCTCGAGCGCATTCGCCCGGACAAGGACGTCGACGGTTTCCATCCTTATAACGTCGGCCGCCTGGCCCAGCGAATCCCGCTGCTGCGCCCGTGCACGCCAAAAGGCATCATGACCCTGCTGGAAAGCACCGGTCAGGACCTGTACGGCATGAACGCGGTTGTCGTCGGCGCCTCCAACATCGTTGGCCGGCCGATGGCCATGGAACTGCTGCTGGCCGGTTGCACCGTGACCGTCACCCACCGCTTCACCAAGGACCTGGCCGGCCACGTTGGCCGTGCCGACCTGGTGGTAGTCGCCGCCGGCAAGCCGGGCCTGGTCAAGGGCGAGTGGATCAAGGAAGGCGCGATCGTCATCGACGTCGGCATCAACCGTCAGGAAGATGGCAAGCTGGTTGGCGATGTGGTCTACGAGACTGCCCTGCCCCGCGCTGGCTGGATCACTCCGGTGCCGGGTGGCGTCGGGCCGATGACCCGCGCGTGCCTGCTGGAGAACACTTTGTATGCGGCCGAAGCACTGCATAAGTAAGTGCTGATGGCGGAATAAGAAACGGCACCGGTGAAGGTGCCGTTTTTTTGTGCCTGGCGTCAGGGCCTCATCGCGGCTCAAGCCCGCTCCTACACCCAACCTGCGTGGTTACTTGCGTGCAGCCTCCCAGGATTTGAGCAGTTCGCTGTAGCTCACGGTTTCGCCCTTGGGCTTCTCGTTGGCCAGTTTCGGCTTCGGTGCCCCCGGCTGGTCGAACCAGTACTGGGCATCACGCTCCTTGTTCAGCTTGGGTGCGCAAGTCGCCTGAGCCTTGGAGCGCTCCAGACGCTCGAGGATGCGGTCCTGATCCTTGGCCAGGCCATCCAGCGCCTCCTGCGGGGTCTTCTCGCCACTCGCCGCCTCGGCGATATGGCTCCACCACAGCTGCGCCAGCCGCGGGTAGTCCGGCACGTTGGTGCCGGTCGGAGTCCATTGCACCCGCGCCGGGCTGCGGTAGAACTCCACCAGCCCACCGAGCTTGGGCGCAAGATCGGTCATGGCCTGGGAGTTGATGTCCGACTCGCGGATCGGCGTCAGCCCGACAATGGTCTTTTTCAGCGAGACGGTCTTGGAGGTGACGAACTGGGCGTATAGCCAGGCGGCCAGGCGCTGCTTCTCTGGCGTCGACTTGAGGAAGGTCCAGGAGCCAGCATCCTGATAGCCAAGCTTCATGCCCTCCTCCCAGTACGGCCCCTTGGGCGACGGTGCCATGCGCCACTTCGGCGTGCCGTCGGCGTTCATCACCGGCAGGCCTGGCTTGGTCATGTCGGCGGTAAAGGCGGTGTACCAGAAAATCTGCTGGGCGATGTTGCCCTGGGACGGCACCGGCCCGGATTCGGAGAAAGTCATGCCCTGGGCCTCTGGCGGCGCATAGGCGCGCATCCAGTCGACATATTTTTGCGTGGCGTAGACCGCAGCCGGGCCATTGGTGTCGCCGCCACGGGTAACGCTGGAGCCGACCGGATGGCAGTCTTCGACGCGAATGCCCCATTCATCCACCGGCAAGCCGTTGGGCAGGCCCTTGTCTCCACCACCGGCCATGGAGAACCAGGCATCGGTGAAGCGCCAGCCCAGCGAAGGATCTTTCTTGCCGTAGTCCATGTGCCCGTAAACGCGTTTGCCGTCGATTTCCTTGACGTCCTCGCTGAAGAACTTGGCGATGTCTTCATAGGCCGACCAGTTCACCGGCACGCCCAGCTCGTAGCCGTACTTTTCCTTGAACTTGGCCTTGAGGTCGGGGCGGTCGAACCAGTCGGCGCGGAACCAGTAGAGGTTGGCGAACTGCTGGTCAGGCAGTTGATAGATCTTGCCGTCCGGCGCGGTGGTGAAGGAGATGCCGATAAAGTCCTTAAGGTCCAGGGTCGGCGAGGTGTAGTCCTTGCCTTCGTTGGCCATCAGGTCGGTGATGGATTCAGTCTTACCATAGCGAAGGTGGGTACCGATCAGGTCGGAATCATTGACCCAACCGTCGTAGATATTCTTGTCCGACTGCATCTGCGTCTGCAGTTTTTCCACCACGTCGCCTTCCTGCAGCAAGTCGTGGGTCAGCTTGATCCCGGTAATCTCGCTGAATGCCTTGGCCAGCACCTTGGCCTCGTACTCATGGGTGGCGATGGTTTCCGACACCACGTTGATCTTCATCCCGCGAAACGGCTCGGACGCCTTGATGAACCACTTCAACTCTTCAAGCTGCTGCTCGGGAGTCAGGGTCGAAGGCTTGAACTCGCTGCCGATCCACTTCTTGGCGGCATCTTCATAGGCATCGGCCCAGGCACTGGCGTGAAAGCTGCCAAGCACCAGCAGGGCTGCCAGGGTCAAATGTCGCCGGTTCTTGTTGTTGTCGAACATTGTGATCTCCCGATTGAGTATTTTCCCGGAGCCCTGCCGATTGCCCTCGGCTAACCCCAGCGCATCACCACCAACAGCCAGGCCAGGGACAGCAGCGAGGCTACCCACAGGTTCCAGTCGCTGAGCCCGATTACCAGCAGGTGCAGGTAAGCGCTGACCAGCAAACCAATGAACAACCGGTCGCCACGGCTGGTGGCGATCGGCAGAAAACCACGACGCTCGACGCACGGCCGGCGCAGCTCATACAGCGTCATGCCCAGCAGCAACAGGCCGATCGAGGCGAAGAAGATCGTTGTTGGCAAAGTCCAGGCCATCCAGTCCATAGCGCGCTCCTCAGACCCGGCCCAGGGCAAAGCCCTTGGCGACATGGTTACGGACAAACCAGATCACCAGCATGCCCGGCAGAATGGTCAGTACCCCGGCAGCGGCCAGCACGCCCCAGTCGATTCCCGAGGCCGACACCGTTCGGGTCATCACCGCGGCAATCGGCTTGGCGTTCACCGAGGTCAGGGTGCGTGCCAGCAGCAGTTCGACCCAGGAAAACATGAAGCAGAAAAACGCCGTGACGCCGATGCCGGAGCCAATCAGCGGCACGAAGATCTTCACGAAGAACCGCGGGAAGCTGTAGCCGTCGATGTAGGCGGTTTCGTCAATTTCCTTCGGTACTCCGGACATGAAGCCTTCGAGAATCCACACCGCCAGCGGAACGTTGAACAGGCAGTGGGCCAGGGCCACGGCAATGTGCGTATCGAACAGGCCGATGGACGAATACAGCTGGAAGAACGGCAGGAGAAACACTGCCGGTGGCGCCATGCGGTTGGTCAGCAGCCAGAAGAACAGGTGTTTGTCGCCAAGAAAGCGGTAGCGCGAGAAGGCATAGGCTGCCGGCAAGGCCACGCTCAGGGAGATCACCGTGTTCAGGCACACGTAGTACAGCGAGTTGATGTAGCCGCTGTACCAACTGGGGTCGGTGAAGATCACCCGGTAGTTGTCGAAGGTGAAGTTCTGCGGCCACAGGGTCAGGCCGCCGAGGATCTCGGTGTTGCTCTTGAACGACATGTTCAGCAGCCAGTAGATCGGCACCAGCAGGAACAGGATGTACAGCAGCAGCGGCAGCGTCTTGCGCAGGTTCATGGGCGGCCCCTACTGTTTGTCGGCATGGGTCATGGCGGTATAGAACAGCCATGACACCAGCAGAATGATCAGAAAGTACACCAGCGAGAACGCCGCCGCAGGTCCCAGGTCGAACTGACCGACCGCCATCTGCGTCAGGGTCTGGCTGAGGAAAGTAGTGGCATTGCCCGGCCCGCCACCGGTGAGCACGAACGGCTCGGTGTAGATCATGAAGCTGTCCATGAAGCGCAGCATCACCGCGATCAACAGCACGTTCTTCATCTTCGGCAACTGGATATGCCGGAACACCGCCCAGGCCGAAGCGCGGTCGATGCGCGCCGCCTGGTAATACACGTCGGGAATTGCGCGCAGGCCGGAGTAACACAGCAGCGCCACCAGCGAGGTCCAGTGCCAGACGTCCATCACCAGCACTGTGACCCAGGCGTCCATGGTGTTGGCGGCATAGTTGTAGTTGATGCCCAGCTGGTTGAGTGAAGCACCCAGCAGGCCGATATCGGCACGGCCGAAAATCTGCCAGATGGTGCCGACCACGTTCCACGGGATCAGCAGCGGAATGGCCATGACGATCAGGCACAGGGACGACCAGCGGCCCTTGGTCGGCATGGTCAGGGCGACGGCGATCCCCAGGGGGATTTCAATCAGCAGCACGCAGGCCGAGTAGATGAACTGGCGCAGCAGGGAGTCGTGCAGGCGCGGGTCCTGCAGCACCTGGCGGTACCAGTCGGCGCCAACGAAGTAGCGGCTGGACTGGTCGAAAATGTCCTGCACCGAGTAGTTGACCACGGTCATCATCGGTACCACGGCGCTGAAGGCCACCAGCAAAAACACCGGCAGCACCAGCCACCAGGCCTTGTTGTTGGGCACCTTGTTCATGGCCGGGCCTCCAGCAGCACGTCATCGGCATAGAGCATCAGCCACTGCGCCGGAAAACTGATCCAGGCCTGGCCCACCGGCAAGGTGCGGTCCTCGCCCAGGCGCACTTTGAGCGGCACGCCTTGCAGGTCGAGGGTGAGGATCTTGTAGGTCCCCAGGTCTTCGACATCCACCACCCGGGCGCTGAAGCCTTCGTCGAACGGCGTGTCCCAGACCTGGACGAATTCCGGACGGATGCCCACCTGCAGGTGCGTGGTGTTGCTCGCCGCCAGGCGCTCCTGCAGATCCCCAGGCAATGGCAGGTGGATGCCGGCAAAGCCGACCCCGCCGGGCTGCACCTGCACCGGGATCAGGTTCATCCCCGGGCTGCCGATGAAGTAGCCGACAAAGGTGTGGCGCGGCCGTTCGAACAACTCGCGGGGGGTGCCGAACTGGACGATCTGCCCGCCATACATCACCGCGATCTTGTCAGCGAAGGTCGAGGCTTCGAGCTGATCGTGGGTGACGTAGATCATGGTGATGTTGAACTGCTCATGGATCTGCTTGAGCTTGCGCCGCAGCTTCCATTTAAGGTGCGGGTCGATCACCGTCAGCGGCTCGTCGAAGAGGATCGCCGAGACGTCGTCGCGCACCAGGCCGCGGCCCATGGAGACCTTCTGCTTCTCATCGGCGCTGAGGTTGCGGGCTTTCTTCTTCAACAGGTTACCCAGGTCGAGCACCTCGGCGATCTCTGCCACCTTCTTGCCGATGCGCACTTCATCCAGGCCCTGGTTGCGCAGCGGAAAGGCCAGGTTGTCGAACACTGTCATGGTGTCGTAGACCACCGGGAACTGGAACACCTGGGCGATGTTGCGGGCCTGCGGCGACAGCGCGTTGACCACCTTGCCATCAAACAATACCTGGCCCTGGGACGGGCTGAGCAGCCCGGAAATGATATTGAGCAACGTGGATTTGCCGCACCCCGAAGGCCCGAGCAAGGCATAGGCACCGCCCTGCTCCCAGACATGTTCGAGCTCGCGCAAGGCATAGTCGTCAGCGCCCTGCGGGTCACGGCTGTAGCTGTGCGCCAGCTGTTGCAGGCGAATCTCGGCCATCAGGCGACCCTCGCTTCACGCAGGCCCGGCGCCTGCACCAGCTGCCCGGCGGTGTCGAAGACAAACAGCTTGTGGGTGGGGATGAACACCCGGATCGGCGCATCGACGTGGTACTCGTGCACGCCAGGCAGGTGCAGGACCAGGCGAAAGTGCTCGTTGCGCACATGCAGGAAGGTTTCCGAGCCGCTGATTTCCGCCAGTTCCACCAGCACTGCCAGCTCCAGGTCATCGTCGTTGGACGGCACCAGGCTGATATGGCTCGGGCGCACGCCAAAGCGGTAATCGCCATCGCCAATGCGGCGCAGATCGGCGTTCATGGCGAAATGCACGGCACCGGCAAAACTCACCTCATTGCCGCTGATACGCCCGGGCATCAGATTGATCGGCGGCTCGGAAAACAGCTCGGCGGCCAGCACTGTGCGCGGCTGGTGATAGACCTGGGCAGTGGGCCCGCTCTGCACGATGCGCCCTTCATGGAGGATGGTGGTGGTGCCACCCAGGGCCAGGGCTTCGTTGGGTTCGGTGGTGGCGTACACGGCAATGCAATGGCGGGCGGCGAACAGCTCGCGCATCTCCTGGCGCAACTCTTCACGCAGCTTGTAGTCGAGGTTCACCAGCGGCTCATCGAACAGGATCAGTTCGGCGTCCTTGACCAGTGCCCGAGCCATGGCCGTGCGTTGCTGCTGACCGCCCGACAGCTCCAGCGGCAAGCGTTGCAGAAACGGCTCGATACGCAGCATCTGCGCGGTCTGCTGGACTTTCTCGCGGATCAGCGCTTCGGCCATGCGCGCCTGGCGCAAGGGTGAGGCAATGTTCTCGAACACGCTCAGGGTCGGGTAGTTGATGAACTGCTGATAGACCATCGACACATTGCGCTGGCGCACCGGGCGGCCGGTGACATCTTCGCCATTCATCAGCACCCGGCCACGGTCCGGCCGATCAAGCCCGGCCATCAGGCGCATGAGGCTGGTCTTGCCGGCCAGGGTGCGGCCAAGCAGCACATTGAACGAGCCGGGCTCGAAGCTCAGGCAGGCATCGTCGATGCACACCTGGTTATCCACGGTACGGCTGACATGTTCGAGCGTGAGCGACATGGCGCGGCCTTCTTGTTGTTATCGAGCAGGCGCACAAGGCAGAGCCAGATTCGTGCCAGCGGTTGCCAAGCCTTTGCCGGCAAAAGCAATTCAGCGAACTGACCGATGGCCGGGGTTCACACCTGAACAGAAATGAACAGCCTTCGCTGCACAGTTGAACAGCCGCGGCATTGACAATGAACAGGACTGAACAACACTGGATCAGACAAAAACAACAACACTGCCGCCGGCAGAGGACGGGCCCATGGCCGCATCCACCAGCGCCCATGCGCAACTGATCCAGGCCTCCTGGCAGCGCTGCCGCGCCTACGGCCTGGATCACCAGTCACAACCGCAGTTCGGCGAAGCATCCGCCGCCCAGGTCAGCGAACTGCTCGAACGCGAGCATTCACTGCTGGGCACCACCCGCGACGAGGTGCTGCCGCAATACGCGCACCTGCTCGGCAACTCCAGTTACCTGATCATGCTCAGCGACCATCAGGGCCAGTTGCTCGATGCCTGGGGCACCCGCCGCTTTATCGACCCGCGCCAGCGCCACGGCTTTGTCGCCGGCGCCTGCTGGCGGGAACAAGGGGTGGGCACCAATGCCATCGGCACCGCCCTGGCTACCGGCGAGGCGGTGCATGTCAGCCAGGATGAGCATTTCCTCAAGCTCAACCGCTTCATGGCCAGCGCCGCCGCCCCCTTGTTCGACGCCGAGCGCCAGTTGATCGGCGTACTCGATGTGTCCAGCGACAGCTACCTGCCGGCGGCGCAAACCCAGGGCCTGGTGCGGATGATGAGCCAGAGCCTGGAGAACCGCCTGATCCTGGCGCGCTTTGCCGGGGATTACCGGCAACTGAGCTTCAATACCGGCGCCAACAACCTCGACAGCCAATGGGCCGGGCTGCTGGTGTTCGATGACCAGGGCCGGGTGCTGGCGGCCAATCGCCGGGCCGACAGTTTGCTCGGCCAGAATCCGTTGCAACTGAACCTGGAGCAGTTGTTCAGGACGCCCCTGGTGCAACTGCTCGGCCACAGCGCAGAGCAACCGTTCGCCGTGCAGGTGACCGGGCGCAACCGTTTTCATTGCCTGTTGCATGCCCCCACCCAAGCCCCGCGGGCCACACCGGTCAGCCATGCGCAAACCACCTGCGACCCGCGTATCGACAAGGCCCTGCACCAGGCCGGGTTGTTGCTGGAAAAGGACATTCCACTATTGATCGAGGGCGAAACCGGAGCCGGCAAGGAAGTCTTCGTCAATGCCCTGCACCGCGCCAGCAGCCGCGCCGGCCAGCCGTTGATTGCGGTGAACTGCGCAGCGATTCCGGCCGAGCTGGTCGAGTCGGAGCTGTTCGGCTACGAGAAAGGCGCATTCACCGGCGCCCATCACAAGGGCAACATCGGCCTGATCCGCAAGGCCGACCGGGGCATCCTGTTTCTCGATGAAATCGGTGACATGCCGCTGCCGACCCAGGCACGCCTGCTGCGTTTTCTGCAGACCCGCAACATCCAGCCATTGGGCAGTGGTGAACCGATCCCGGTGGATATCCGCGTGGTCTCGGCGACCAACCAGAACCTCGCCGACCAAGTACGTCTGGGCCACTTTCGCCAGGACCTGTACTACCGCATCGCCGGTCTCAGCCTGATGCTGCCGCCATTGCGCGAACGCAGCGACCGCCTGGCCCTGATCGAACAGCTCCACCAGCAGCACCGCGAGCCCGGGGCGCCGACGCAACTGCCCGGCAAGGTGCTGGAACTGCTGCTCCAGCACCCCTGGCCGGGCAACCTGCGCCAGCTGGCCAGCGTGCTCCAGGTCGCACTGGCGCTGGCGGGCGGGCGGCCGATTGCTGTGGAGCACCTGCCGGACAGTTTCTTTGCCGATCTGCCCGCCTCCAGGCCGCAGCCCCCCGTGTTGCCGCCACCAGCTAGCGCCGACGACCTCGGCCAGCGCCTGCAAGGCCTCAACGGCAATATCTCGGCCCTGGCCCGGGCCCTGGGCATCAGCCGCACCACCCTGTACAAGCGCCTGCACGCCCAGGGCCAGGCCGGTACAGTTGACGAACGCCTGGGCTGATGGTCAGATGCCTGCCAGTTTCAGGTGCCTGCCGCCGCCGTGCGTCAGGTGAAACGGGAAGCCGGTGCGTCGTTATCGACCAGTCCGGCGCTGCCCCCGCAACGGTAAGCGAGTGAAGCATTCAACCCGCCACTGTGCCCACAGGCATGGGAAGGCGAATGGCTTCAAGCCTCGCAAGCCCGGAGACCGGCCTGAAGCCCCACGACTGCACGCAGTCATTTAGGCAAACCTGCGGAGGGCGGGCACGAGCCGGCTGCCTGGCGCGTGTTGGCTGGGGCCCTCCTGTGCGCTTCGCGAATGTTTTTCGAGAAGTCCATGACAGCAACAACCCCCAAGCGTCGCCGCGGCCGCGTCGCCGAAGATGAAATCCAGAGCAAGCCCGAGTGGTCGCAGATCCCCGAGCATACCCGCCACGTGATGCTCTGCACCGGCCCTCGCTGCGTGCAACGCGGTGCCCTGCCGCTGTGGAAAGTCCTGCGCCGCGAGCTGCTGGTGGCCAACCGTATCGAAACCACTGACGGCGTGCTGCTGACCCGCAGCCATTGCCAGTTCCCCTGCAACCTCGGCCCAGTGCTGACGGTGTATCCGGACCGTTGCTGGTACCGGGTAGCCAATGCCGAAGACGCGCAACGGCTGGTGCGCGAACACCTGATCGAGGGTCAGCCGGTGCCCGATCTGCTGCTCAATGGCCAGGTGTCATGAGGTGGTTCGGCGCCAGCTTGCTGGCCGTGTTGAGCAGCAGCGCCCTGGCCCTGGACTATCAAAACTGCGGGCAGACCTGGCAACTGCCACATGACCGTCCACAACGCATCCTGGCCCTCAACCAGCACGCCGCCGACCTGCTGCTGGCCCTTGAAGCCGGCCCAACCCTGGCCGCGGTCAGCTATATCGATGACGACCCGCAAGCCCTGGCCAGCGGACGCTATCGCGGCGTCCCCCTGTTGTCACGCCGCTACCCGGCAACCGAGGTCGTCTATGCCCAGGGTTACGACCTGCTGGTCGGCGGTTTTGCCAGCGCCTTTCGCGACAGCGACGGCGTAGCCCTGCGCACGACCTTGAAGGCCAACGGCATCGGCACTTACCTGCTGGAGAACGCCTGCGCGCCAGCGACCGAAAACGGCTTTGCCGCCGTTGAACAAGACCTGCGTGTCCTCGGCCGCCTGTTGCAGCGCGACGCCCAGGCCAGCCACCTGATCGCCCGCCAGCGCCAGGATCTGGCCGCTGCTAAAGCCATCGCCGGGCACGGGCAGCCGCTGTCGGTGTTCTACCTCGACAGCGAGGTCAACGGCCTGCACAGCGAAGGCAAGCGCGGCTTCATCACCCAACTGATCGACGCGGCGGGCGGCCGCAACCTTTACGCCGAGGTTGAGCTGAACCGGGTCACGGTCGATGCCGAAAGCCTGCTGCGCGCCGACCCCGACGTCATCATCCTTGCCGATGCAGTGTGGTCGCCCGCCGCCGGCAAGCGCGCTTACCTGCGCAAGCACCCGGCGCTCTCGCACTTGCAAGCCGTGCGCAACAATCGCCTGATCGACCTGCCCTTCACCCACATCCTTGCCGGCGAACACAGCGCCAGCACCGCGCTGAGCCTGGCGCGGCAGCTGCGCGCCTTCAAGCAAGACCCACCTTGAGTCATCACAGCAGATTCCGCTGTCAAACCCACTATTTCAGCTTTACCGGCTGAGCGCCCAACGCGCTTCAGCCGGGATTTATCATTGATCACGTCGACAATAAGCACACAGCCAACCCCGGATGCGTGCCTCGATGCAAACAACAAATACAGTCTTGATGATCCGCCCGGCGCGGTTCGCCTTCAACCCGGATACCGCCCTCAACAACCGTTTCCAGCAAGCCCTGCTCGAGCCGGAGCAGGCACAGCAGAAAGCGCTGGAAGAGTTCGATGGTTATGTCGACACCCTGCGCCAGCACGGCGTCGAAGTGCTGGTGGTGCAGGACACCCCGGCGCCGCACACCCCTGACTCGATTTTCCCCAACAACTGGTGGAGCAGCCACGCCGACGGCAGCCTGGTGCTCTACCCGATGGAAGGCCAGAACCGCCGCCTGGAGCGCAGCAAGGGCGTGCTCAAGGTGCTCGAAGAGCGTTTTGCCGTCCGTCAGACCATCGATCTGAGCCCCCTGGAACAGCAGAGTATGTATCTGGAAGGGACCGGCAGCATGGTCCTGGATCGCGAGCACCGGATCAGCTATGCCTGCCATTCCGGGCGCACCCACACCCAGGCCCTGCGCCTGTTCGCCGAACAGCTCGACTATCGCCTGTGCCTGTTCCACGCCGTCGACCGCCACCAGGCGCCGATCTATCACTGCAATGTGATGATGAGCGTTGGCCGCGGGCTCTCGGTGGTCTGCCTGCAGGCCCTGCCCGAGGCCGCCGAGCGCCGCGCCCTGGAGCACTCGCTGCGCGACACCGGCAAGGACATCCTGGCCCTGGATTTCGACCAGCTCGAAGGTTTCGCCGGCAACATGCTTGAAGTCCACGACAAGCAAGGCCAGCCGCTGCTGGTGATGTCGCGCAGCGCCTGGCGCTCGCTCAGCCCCGAACAGCGCCGGCAGGTCGAACAGCACAGCCACCCGGTGGTGGTGAACATCGACCATATCGAGCGCATTGGCGGCGGCAGCGCGCGCTGCATGCTCGCCGAAGTGCACCTGCCCGTCCGTCACTGATTACAACAAAGGAGTTCATCATGACCCGCTATATCGACGTTACCGACCTCAGCCGCCTGGTGGCACGCAAAGGCCTGAGCACCTGCATCAGCGAAATGGCCGAGTACATCCGTGAGGACTACCTGCGCTGGCAGGACTTCGAAAAATGCGCACGCCTGGCCAACCACTCGCCCGATGGCGTGATCGAGCTGATGCCGGTGTCCGACGCCAACCTTTACGCCTTCAAGTACGTCAACGGCCACCCGAAAAATACCCATCGCGGCATGCTCACGGTAATGGCCTTCGGCGCCCTGGGCGACGTCGATACCGGCGCGCCGGTGCTGCTCAGCGAAATGACCCTGACCACCGCCATCCGTACCGCCGCGACCTCGGCCCTGGCCGCCCGCTACCTGGCGCGCAAGGACAGCCGCAGCATGGCGCTGATCGGCAACGGCTCGCAAAGCGAGTTCCAGGCCCTGGCCTTCCACGCCCTGCTGGGCATCGAAGACATTCGCCTGTATGACCTGGACCCGGCCGCCAGCGCCAAACTGGTCGCCAACCTCAGCGCCTTCCCTGCAATCAAGGTAACCGTCGCCGGTTCCGTCGCCGAAGCGGTGCGCGGCGCCGACATCGTCACCACGGTGACCGCCGACAAGGCCTACGCCACCATCCTCACGCCGGAGATGATCGAGCCGGGCATGCACCTCAATGCCGTCGGCGGTGACTGCCCGGGCAAGACCGAACTGCACCGCGAGATCGTCGAGCGCGCGCGGGTGATCGTCGAGTACGAACCGCAAAGCCGCATCGAAGGCGAAATCCAGCAAATGCCCGCCGACTCGCCGACCACCGAATTCTGGCAAGTGATCAACGGCCAGGTGGCCGGTCGCGAAAACGCCGCGCAAGTGACGCTGTTCGACTCGGTCGGCTTCGCCCTCGAAGATTACTCGGCGCTGCGTTATGTGCTGGACGTGGCCAAGGCCCTGGACATCGGCAGCGAGATCGCCCTGGTGCCGGAACTCAAGGACCCGAAAGACCTGTTCGCGCTGCTGCGTGCACCGGTTGAAAACCTGCAGAAAAAACGCGCCTGAACCCGACCGATTCTGCCGTGCCACCGCGCGGCAGATCGGAAACTGCTGCAAGGGAAGCTTAAACAGGAGGTGCCTCAGCCGATTCGGCTGCCATACACGCGTTAACAGCAAAATCCGGCAGCCGACGCCGGCGCAAACGACACAAAAAAAACGTCGTCATCGCGCATTCTGAGCCCGACCAGAGAGTCACTAAAAGACCAGAAGCGCACCACTGCCCTACATCAACTATAAAACTCAGGGATACTCATATGACTTCGCTGCGAAAGCTCCTCAGCGTGCTGCTCCTGCCACTGTGCGCAAGTGCGGTGCAGGCCAAGGAATGGACCGAGATCCGTTTCGGCGTCTACCCCGAATACCCCCCTTTTGAATCCGTTGCCGCCGATGGCAGCCTGCAAGGCTTCGACATCGAGCTGGGCAACGCCATCTGCGCCAAGCTGCAAGTCAAATGCACCTGGGTGCACAACGAATTCGACGGCATGATCCCGGCCCTGCGGGCACGCAAGTTCGACGCAATCATGTCGTCGATGGCGGTGACCCCGGCGCGGCAGAAACAGATCGACTTCAGCGCCCGGCTGTTCCTCAGCCCGACTTCGGTGATCGTGCGCAAGAACGCCGACTTCGGCGACACCCCCGAATCGCTCAAGGGCAAGCAGGTCGGCGTATTGCAGGGCTCGCTGCAGGAAGCGTATGCCCGTGCCAAGCTGGCGCCGCTGGGGGCCCAGGTCAAGGCCTACCAGGCCCAGGACCAGAACTACGCCGACCTGATCAACGGCCGCCTCGACGCCACCCTGACCGACAAGCTCGAAGCCCAGCTGAACTTCCTCACCAAGCCCGAAGGCGCCGACTTCAAGAGCGGCCCGGCGATCAAGGACCCTACCCTGCCCCTGGACATCGCCATGGGCCTGCGCAAGAACGACAGCGAGCTCAAGGCCCTGCTCGACAAAGGCATTGCTGCGGTGCATGCCGATGGCACCTTCGCCGCCATCCAGAAGAAGTACGTCGGCGACCTGGATATCTACAACGAGTAAGCCGTGTCGTCGTGATCGGTTCGCCCTGAGCTGATCACGGCCGCATTTGCCCTGCGTCCTACCGAGATTTTTCCCGTGAACGACTTCCTTCACTCCCATGGCTGGCAGGCCCTGAGCTTGCAGGGCTTCGGCCCGCTGTTGCTGCAAGGGACCTGGATGACCCTGAAACTGGCGCTGCTGTCGCTTGGCCTGAGCCTGGCCCTGGGCCTGTTCGGCGCCAGCGCCAAGCTCTCGCGGCTGAAACTGCTGCGCGTGCCGGCAACCCTGTACACCACGCTGATTCGCAGCGTGCCGGACCTGGTGCTGATCCTGCTGATCTTCTACACCCTGCAACTGTGGCTCAACGACCTGACCGAAATGCTCGGCTGGGACTACTTCGAAATCGACCCGTTTACTGCCGGGGTCATCACCCTGGGCTTCATCTACGGCGCCTACTTCACCGAGAACTTTCGCGGCGCGATCCTCAGCGTCCCGGCCGGGCAGCTGGAGGCAGCCACAGCCTATGGGCTGAGCAAGGCGCAACGCTTTCGCCTGGTGCTGTTCCCGCAACTGATGCGCTTCGCCCTGCCGGGCCTGGGCAACAACTGGCTGGTGCTGCTCAAGTCCACCGCGCTGGTGTCGATCATCGGCCTCGCCGACCTGGTCAAGGCCGCGCAGAACGCCGGCAAGACCACCAACAACACCCTGTACTTCCTGATCATCGCCGGGCTTGTGTACCTGCTGATCACCACCCTCTCCAACCGCTTGTTCAAGCACCTGGAGCGGCGTTACAACACCGGCATCAAGGGGCTGGCACGATGATCGAACTCTTTGAACAGTACGGCCAGGCCTACCTCTACAGCGATGGCGCCGGGCTTTCCGGGCTGGCCATGACCCTTTGGCTGTTCGTCATCACCATGATCCTGGGCTTTTTCCTGTCGCTGCCGCTGGCCCTGGCGCGGGTGTCGCGCAACCTGTGGCTGCGCTGGCCGGTGGAGTTCTACACCTTCGTGTTTCGCGGCACGCCGCTCTACATCCAGTTGCTGATCTGCTACACCGGCCTGTACGGGCTGGAGGTGGTACGCGATCACGCCCTGCTCGACCAGTTCTTTCGCAATGCGCTGAACTGCACCCTGCTGGCCTTCGTGCTCAATACCTGTGCCTACACCGTGGAGATCTTCGCCGGGGCGATTCGCAACATTCCCCATGGCGAGATCGAAGCGGCCCAGGCCTATGGCCTGCACGGCTGGAAGCTGAACCTGTTCGTGGTCTTGCCCGCAGCCCTGCGCCGTTCGCTGCCGGCCTACAGCAACGAACTGATCCTGATGCTGCACGCCACGTCGCTGGCCTTCACCGCCACCATCGCCGACATCCTCAAGGTCGCCCGCGATGCCAACGCCGCCACCTTCCTGACCTTTCAGGCCTTCGGAACGGCGGCGCTTCTGTACATGTTGCTGTCCTTCGCGCTGGTCGGGCTGTTTCGCCTGGCCGAGCGGCGCTGGATGGGTTTTCTTGTTCCTGCCCGAGGCTAATTCATGACCACTACCGCACACGCCCTGGCGACCGCCGAGCCCACTCCCCGCAGCCGCCCAAGCCCGCGCATCGCCAGCGTTGCCGCCGATGCCACGGTCAAGCTGAGCGTTGCCGACCTGCACAAACGCTATGGTGAACATGAAGTGCTCAAGGGCGTCTCGCTGCAGGCGCGCAAAGGCGACGTGATCAGCCTGATCGGCGCCAGCGGCTCGGGCAAGAGCACCATGCTGCGCTGCATCAACTTCCTCGAGCAACCCGATGCCGGGGTCATCACCCTCGATGAACAGACGATCGAAATGCGCCAGGGCCGCGCCGGCACGCGCGCACCGCATCCGGCGCAACTGCAGAACCTGCGCACGCGCCTGGCCATGGTGTTCCAGCACTTCAACCTGTGGAGCCACATGACCGTGCTGGAGAACATCTGCATGGCGCCGCGGCGGGTGCTCGGGGTCAGCAGCCAGGAAGCCGAAGCCCGGGCGCGCAAGTACCTGGACAAGGTCGGCCTGCCGCCGCGGGCTGCCGACCAGTACCCGGCGTTCCTCTCCGGTGGCCAGCAACAGCGGGTGGCGATAGCCCGGGCCCTGGCCATGGAGCCGGAAATCATTCTCTTCGATGAACCGACCTCGGCCCTGGACCCGGAGCTGGTCGGTGAAGTGCTGAAAGTCATACAGACGCTGGCCGAGGAAGGCCGTACCATGCTCATGGTCACCCACGAGATGGGCTTTGCCCGTCAGGTGTCGAGCCAGGTGCTGTTTCTGCATCAGGGCCGGGTCGAGGAACAGGGAAGCGCCGAGATACTTGACCAGCCGCAGAGCGAGCGCCTGCAGCAATTTCTTTCCAACCGTTTGAAGTGAAGCCGAACCTGCATGGATACCAAGGTCAACAGCCCACAGACCACGCCGCCCCTGGACCGGATCGACGAAGCGATCATCGACGTGCTGCGCCATAACGGGCGCATCACCTATGAAAAGCTCTCATCGCTGGTGCACCTCACCCCACGCCCGTGCCTGGAGCGGGTGCGCAAGCTGGAACGGCGCGGGGTGATTCGCGGCTATGGCGCGATCATCGATGTGCAGATGGTTTCGCCCGGTTTGTCGCTGCTGGTGCTGGTGGCCCTCTCCAACCAGAGCGGGCGCGCGGCGCAAAAGGCGTTTGAAGCCTGCGTGCGCGCCTGCCCGCAGGTGTTCGACTGCCAGCTGATCAGTGGTCACTTCGACTATAGCCTGCGCATGCGTTGCCGTGACATGGAGCACTATCGGGTGCTGACCGAAACCTGGATGAACAACGACGAGCTGCACATCGACAAGCTGGTCGCCCACCCGGAGCTGGCGGTGGTGAAGAACACCGCCCCCCAGCTCTAACCCCGCAATCAGGTACGCGGCGGCGCCACCGGCCCGCTGCGCGACCAGTCCAGCAACAGGCTGTAGGCCACCGCCAGCAAGGTCGGGCCGATGAACAGGCCGATAAAGCCGAAGGCCAGCAGGCCGCCAAATACCCCGAGCAGGACAATCACCAGCGGCAGGTTGCCGCCACGGCTGATCAGGTAGGGTTTGAGCACGTTGTCGACGCCGCTGATGATGAAGGTACCCCAGAGGCCGAGGAACACCGCCATGCCGTATTCGCCCTGCCAGGCCAGCCACGCGGTGGCCGGAACCCAGGCCAGTGGCGGGCCCATGGGGATCAGGCTGAGCATGAAGGTGACGATCCCCAGCACCAGCGCCCCCGGTACACCGGCAATCAAAAAGCCGATCAGCGCCAGTACGGCTTGCGCCGCTGCCGTGCCGATCACGCCGTTGACCACCCGTTGCACGGTACCGGCCACCAGGTCCAGGTAGTACTCGGCACGCTCGCCGATCAGCCGGTCCAGCAGGCGCAGCACGAAAGCCGCCAGCCGTGGCCCGTCACGGTAGAAGAAGAACACGAAGACCAGGCTCAGGGTCAGCTCGAGAATGCCGCTGCCGATCTGCGCGCTGCGCGCCAGCAGCCAATTGCCGACCTGGCCCAGGTACGGCTTGATGGTGGTCAGCAAGGCCGCGCCCTGCTGGTCGATGGTGTCCCACATGCCCACCAGACGTTCGCCCACCAACGGCACGCCGCCTAGCCAGCTCGGTGCATCGGGCAGGCCGTCGACCTGCACGTCGCGTACGAAGGCGGTGGCATCACGAATATGGTCGGCCAGGTTGAAGCCCAGCCACACCAGCGGCAGTGCCACCAGCAAGATCCACAAGGTGGTCAGCAAGCCTGCGGCCAGGGTTTCGCGACCGCCGAGCAGGCGGGTCAACAGGCGCATCAGCGGCCAGCTGGCATAGGCCAGGATGGCGCCCCAAAGTAGCGCCGAAATAAACGGCGCCATCACCCACAGGCCGGCGCCAAGCAGCGCCAGCAGGATGATCTGCACCAGCAGGCGGTCATTATTTGGCATCATGCTTCTCGATCAACGAATCAGTTCGACGTGGAAACCATCGGTCTCTGCGCTACCCACTTCCAGTCGCGCCGAAAGTACTCCGGCCTTTACCAACTGCTCGCGCCAGGCTTCGGCCTTGGCCCCGCTCAGGCTCACGCGCAAGGTGGTGTTGTTGTTCAGGCTGCGCCCGATCAGGTTGACCCAAGCCTGCGCTGGCTCGCCGTTCAAGTCAGGGTAGTCGAGCTTGCCGGTGTCGAGCAGTTCGCGCATCAAGGTCGCTGCAGTTGGCAGCAACTCGCCCAGGGGCGCCTCGGCGACAAACTCTTCGACATGCAGGTAGGCGCGCTTGTTGCCACGGGTGACGCTGTACAGGGCGATCAGGGTATTGCTCTGCTCGGCGGAGCGGCGCAGCAGGATGAACGCCTGTTGCTCGTCGGCGCCCGACAGCGTGCGGTTCTTGAACACCTCGTTGGCCCACAGGCTGTTCTCGCCACAATCGCGGGCCTGGCACCAGAACAACGGATAACCGCCATCCTTCTGCAAGGCTTCGCGGGCTGCGGTGAAGGCTTCGTTGGCGCTGCGCTCGCGAGGCAGCTCGTAGGTGGTCGAGCTGACCTGGCCACGGCTCTCGATCTTGCCGTCGACCCGCAGCTGGTTGCTGATCTTGCGCAGGCCGCCCAGCGGGTAGATGCGCTCCTGCAACACTGGAGGGCGCTGATCGACCACTTTGGCGTCCAGCGGCACCGGCAACCCCTCGGCCAGCAACGGCGCGCTGGCGAGAACGCCGAGCCCGGCCATCACCGCCTGGATAAAAGGTTTGAGCCTCATAGGCACGCCACCGAGCGCGGGGCGTCAAGGTGGTCAACGGATGTGGCGTTGTCTTGCTCGTTCATGGTTGTCTCCCTGTTCAACCCGCCAAGCCTCGACAGTTGCCCGCCACAAGTCAAGGAATGCCAAAGAAGCGATTGAAACAGTCTGCAACAAGGGTTGCGCCGGCCTCGTCATTCAGGTGCAGGTGATGGCCGCCCGGCAGTTGTTCTCGCTCAAAGGGTAGCTGCTCAAGCAACGTGCCGTGGCGCGCCAGCATGCCCTCGGCTGCCACCACCAGTTTCGCCGGGCAGGCGATGCGCTGCACAAAGCTCATGGCCTGGGCTTCGTTGAGCCGGGTGGGCGATGGCAGGGTCAGGCGGCTGTCACTGCGCCAGCTGAAACCACCGGGTACCGGCATCAGCCCACGCTGGGCGAGCAGCTCGGCGGCTTCGCGGCTGACCGCCACCAGGCCCTTCATGCGCGCCTCGATTGCCTGGTCGAGGGTCGGGTGCACCGCCTTGCGTTTGCTGTCCAGGCGCAGTTGCGCCTGCAGGGCCATGCCCATGCGTTCGGCGGCATCCTGAGGGCCGCTGGTGGGCGGGATCACCCCGTCGATCAAGGCCAGGCGAGTGACCCGTTCGGGCAGCGAACCGGCCAGCAGCACCGAAATGATCGCCCCAAGCGAATGCCCGAGCAGGGCAAAATGCGCCCACCCCATCTGCTCGGCGACGCGCAGCACATCGTGGGCGTAATCGGCCAGGGCATAGCCGGCGCCAGCCGGGCGATGGTCGGAATGGCCATGGCCCGCCAGGTCCAGGGCCAGGATGCGCAGGCCCTTGAGCCGGGGCGCCAGGCGGGAAAAGCTGTTGGCGTTGTCGAGCCAGCCGTGCAAGGCGATTACCGGCAGGCCATCGGCGGGCCCGAACAAGTGTGCGGCCAGCTCGATATGACCCAGGTTCAGGCGAACTTCTTCCATTTCGCTACTCATGCCGGGGTGTCCTGCCAGCGGTCGAACAGGTCCTTGATCAGGCTCGCGGTATCGGTGGGGTGCTCCAGCGGAAACATATGGCCGCCGGGCAGACTGTGGTATTCGCCTTTCGGCATGCCACGCACGGCCAGGGCGTGATGACGCTTGACCACTCGGCTATGACTGCCACGGACCATGGCCAGGGGCAACTGCAACTGTTTGGCCGGGCTTGGGCTGGTGTGCGGCAGGCTGCGGTAGATGCTGATCTCCGTGGCCGGATCAAAGCGCAGGCGCAAGCCGTCTTCGTCAGGCTGCAGTCCATGCTCCAGGTAGGCGTCCAGGCATTCCGGGTCGAAATGCCGGAACAACGTCTTGCCAGCAAAGTAGGCCCGCGCGCTGTCACGATCGGCAAAGGCTTCGCGGCGGCCCATCGTGCGCCCGGCCGGGGTGATGCGATCGATGAAACCCATGCGCTTGGCTGCCTGGATCAGCCACTGATCGACCCGGGTCAATACCGGCGAATCGAGCATCACCACACCACGGTAGTACTGCGGGCAGCGCATGGCCGCATGCAGGTGCAACACGCCACCCAAGGAATGACCGACGCCCCAGACCGGGCCGGGTTGTTGCTCCAGGTGATGGATCAGTTCGTCGACCAGGTTCTGCCAGTTGTCATTGACCGGAAAACGCGGATCGTGGGCGTGCTGGGCCAGGTGGGTCACCTGATAGTCGGGGGCCAGCGCAGCAAAGAGCTTGCCGTAAGTGGCCGAGGGGAAGCCATTGGCATGGGCGAAGAAGATCTGCTGCGACATGGCCGCCAATCCAGAGGGAAGTGATGGCTCATTGTCGGCAACCGCACCCGCTGCGGCAATGTCCGGAAAGGCCATCGGCGACGGCAATCAGGTCAATACTCGCCGAAACTGGCCATGGAGCGGCGCAGGCAGGCCTGCATATAGGCCAGTTGCTGCTCCAGGGCTTCGCGGGCACGGCGTTTGTCTTCGGCATCGAGCTCGAGCCGACGCAAGGCCAGGCAACTGGTCTGCAGCAGGTGTGACATACGGATGCTGGCCTGGCGCAGCTGCTCCAGCTCGTACTGGCCTTCGAACTTGCGCAGCAGGTAGTCGAGCTTGGCGTCGGCGCTGTCCTGCAGCATGCGGTACTCGGCAAAATCCAGCGCCTGGTGCTTGCGCACCTTGTCGAGCGTCGGCTGCACATCGGCCGAGTACACCAGATCCAGATGTCTACTGCTCATAGTCGAATTCCCTGGGACACCCTGCCCCGCAACTTCAACGCACGCTAACAAGCTGCACGGAGCACGACAACTGGTAAAAATGTCAGGTCGATCAGCGGCTCGGTGCGTCCTGACCCAGGGGAATCACGGCAATAGTCAGACGCGAAATGCAGCTGGCCTTGCCCTCGTCGCTGCTCAAGCGAATATCCCAGACGTGGGTGCTGCGGCCGATGTGCACCGGCTTGGCCGTCGCCGTCACCCGCCCGCTGCGGATCCCGCGCAGGTGGTTGGCGTTGATTTCCAGGCCCACGCAGTAGAACTTCTGCGGGTCGATGCACAGGTAGCTGGCCATCGAGCCGACGGTTTCGGCCAGCACCACCGAGGCGCCGCCGTGCAGCAGGCCGTAAGGCTGGTGGGTGCGGTGATCGACGACAATGCTGGCGCTGAGTGAGTCCTCGCTGAAGGCCTCAAAGCGGATGTCCAGCACTTCGCCGATGGTGTTTTTCAGCAACGCGTTGAGGTGATCGATATCAGGCTGGGTGTGCCACAGGCTCATGGGATCAATCCTTCTTGTCATTGTTGTAGCGGGTGATTCATGGGTGATGCAGGTTACTCAGGGTCATCAGCCCGGCCAGCGGCCATTCGCCTTCGAGCTGCGCCAGGCTGGCGGTGCTCATTGCCGCCGGGTGCCGGTAGTTACCATGTTCCAGCAAGCCGACCAGGTTGCCCACCAGCGGTTGGTGACTGACCAGCAGCACCTCCTCCACGCCCAGTTTGTCCAGCTCGGCGATGACCGCTTGCGGGTCACTGTCGGGGGTCAGCCAGGACACGGTCTGCACCGGTTTGGCAAACCCGAGCGCTTCATGGACCAGGGCAGCGGTCTGCTGGGCACGTACATAGGGGCTGGCGAGGATCACCTGCGGTGGTTGGCCAAGCAACACCGCCGCGCTGCGCAGCACCTGCTCGCGGCCATGGGCGGTGAGCCGGCGCTCGGCATCGGTGTTGGCCCGCTGCTCGGCCTCGCCGTGACGCAGAACCCAGAGCTTCACAGCTTCGGCTCTTCGTCGCGTACCGGATGCGGCGCAGGCGGTACGCTGTGCGCGGCTTCGCCTTCCGGCGCGCGCGGGGTTGGCCAGTCGGCGAACGGCCAGGGCTTCTGGTCGCTGTGGAAGCTGCCGAAGCGGCCGATCTGGGCCAGGAACTGGCTGAGGCTGTCGCCGAAATTCATCAGGCTGGCGCTCGGTGCACCGTAAATCAGCCGGTAGATCAGTTGCACCAGCACCAGGCCACCGAGCAGCAGTTCGGCCAGTTGCCAGACCACCAGGAATACCAGCATCCACAGTACGCGCAAGATGATCGATTCGCGCTGGGTCTGGTTCGAAGATTCGTTCATGTCCTGCTCCTGCTTAGTTGAAACCACTGGTGGAGATAAAGTCGACATCGGTTTTCGGCTCGCCGCGCATCAGCAGCTCGATCACCTGGGTCAGGGTCCGGCCTTCGAACAGGATCGCGTGCAGCCCGGCCACCAGGGGCATGTACACCTGGACCTCCTGGGCTTTGACCTTGAGCACCTTGAGGGTGTTCACCCCTTCTGCCACTTCACCCAGGCGGCTGACCGCCTCGTCCAGGCTCAGGCCCTGGCCCAGGGCGTGACCGACCTGGTAGTTGCGGCTCTTGGGCGAGGAGCAGGTGACGATCAGGTCACCGACCCCGGCCAGGCCCAGGAAGGTCATCGGGTTGGCACCCTGGCTGACGGCAAAGCGGGTCATCTCGGCCAGGGCGCGGGTGATCAGCATGCTCTTGGTGTTCTCGCCCATCCCCAAGGCCACGGCCATGCCGGCGATGATCGCGTAGACGTTCTTCAACGCCCCGCCCAGCTCGACACCGAAACGGTCGCCGCTGGCATAAACACGAAAGGTGCGCCCGTGCAGTACGGCCTGAACCTGCTGGCAGAGGGCTTCGTCTTCACTGGCGACCACGGTGGCCGTCAACGCGTGTTCGGCCACTTCGCGGGCCAGGTTGGGCCCCGACAGCACGCCGATGCGCGCCTGAGGGGCGATTTCTTCGAGGATCTGGCTCATCAGCTTGAAGCTTTGCGCCTCGATGCCCTTGGTCAGACTGACCAGCATCTTGCCGCCCAGTAGCTGAGCGTGCGGCGCCAGCACGCTGCGCAGGGCGCTGGAGGGCAAGGCGACGAAGATCAGCTCGCAGGCCTCGAGGGTCGCCAGCAAATCGTTGACCGGCTCGACCCCGGCATGCAACTTGATGCCCTTGAGGTAGCGCGGGTTCTCGCGGTTGGTACGCATGGCTTCGGCCTGCTCGGGGTCGCGCATCCATTGCCGCACCCGAACGCCGTTTTCCGCCAGCAGATTCGCCACGGCGGTGCCGAAACTCCCGCCTCCCAGAACTGCAACAGGCTGCTGTTCAGTCATATCCAATCCGTTAAAACCAATTAAAGTGGCGACCTGCGCATTATACGGAGCGCCAGTGCCAGAGCCAGTGGCAGATGACCGAATAGGCCTTGGGAACAGTCGCGCCATGACTGGAAAATGCCCGCCACTCGGTTAACATGCCCGACTTGAACCAGTTACCAAGGCCGCACTGTGTCTTTTGGCCCGACCTCCAATCGCCCTTTATTATTGCTGACAGCCCTGCTCAGCAGCCCCGGCATGGCTGACGACCTGTTCGTCGACAGCCAGGCCCTGCCGCAGGTGCTCACCGCCACCCGCCTCAAGCAATCGCCAGCGGCGGTGCCGGGCAGCATGACCGTGCTCGACAGCGAGCTGATTCGTGCCAGCGGCGCCCGCGACATACCCGAACTGCTGCGCCTGGTGCCGGGGATGATGATCGGCTACGGCGCCGGCAACCAGCCGACGGTCAACTACCATGGCAGCAACGTCAACGATGCCCGACGCATGCAGGTGCTGATCGACGGTCGCTCGGTGTACCGCGCCGGCCTGGCTACCGTGGACTGGAGCGACATTCCGCTGGCCATGGAAGATATCGAGCGCATCGAGGTGTTCCGCGGCCCCAACACCGTCAGCTATGGCGCCAATGCGCTGATGGCAGTGGTCAATATCCTCACCCGCAGCCCGGCCGACAGCCATGGCACGCGCCTGAAGGTTACCCGCGGCCAACGCGGTATCAATGACTGGTACGCAAGCCAGGGCCTGGGCTGGGACGGTGGCGACCTGCGCCTGTCGTTGTCGGGCATGCAGGACGATGGTTTCGACGAAAACCGCTGGGGCCAGGACTACCGCGACAGTCGCCGCCTCAACCGCCTGGCCCTGAGTGCCAGCCACACCCTGGCCAGCAATCAGAGCCTGGAATGGCAATTCTCGGCCAAGGAAGGCAGCGATCAGCGGCCCTACACCTATAAACCGGTGTTCCCCTACATTACTGCCGCAGGCAACAACGCCGACCTCAACGCCAAGGACTACGCCGGTTCGCTGCGCTGGAACATCGACTTCAACCCCGACCACAGCCTCTATGTACAGGGCTCGGCCCAGCACTGGGATCGTGAGCAGGTATGGCGCGCCTGTGATGCGGCGCTGTCGTTCAGCCCGCAACTGACCCAGCTCTGGCGCCTGAACCCGAATTACGCCGAGCAGGTGGCGCGCAACATTACTTCGCCCTTGCCCGCCGGCAGCAGCGAGGAACGCGCCCTGGCCGAGCAGGTACAGCAACAGTGGAGCAATGGCGGTTCGCAGCAGGTCTGCGGTGATATCGACCAGAGCACCCGGGAAACCCGCTACGACCTTGAAGTGCAGGACACCCTGAGCCTGTCCGACAGCCTGCGCCTGGTCAGCGGCGCCAACTATCGCTACGACCGCGCCGACTCGCAGACCTATTTCAATGGCAGCCTGGACGACAGCACCTGGCGCCTGTTCGGTCACCTGGAATGGCGCGCCGACGAGCACTGGATCCTTCAGGGCGGGGCCATGTACGAAGATGCCCGCCTGTCCGGTAGCTCCTTGACCCCGCGGGTGGCGGTCAACTACCTGATTACCCCGCGCCATGGATTGCGCGCGGTATACTCCGAAGCGGTGCGCTCGCCGGACATGTTCGAGAACAACGTCAACTGGAGCTACCGGGTCAATAACCTGGTGCCTGGCGCTTTCGGCCGGCGCAACGCCGAATATTTCGTCAAGACCCGCGGCCCCGGCGATCTTGAACAGGAGCGCATGCGCTCGCGGGAACTGGGCTACAACGGTTACTTCGCCGATGCCGACCTGAGCGTCGACCTCAAGCTGTTCTACGACGAAATCACCGGCATGATCAGCGAGCCGCTGCGCAACAACCAGTACATCGCCAGCAACAGCAACGAGGCCCGTTTCAGCGGCAGCGAAGCGCAGTTGGACTGGCGCCTGAGCCCCGCCGACCGCCTGCGCCTGACCTACGCCTACGTCGACGCCTGGGCCAGCAACCCCGCCGACCGACGCCTGAGCGCCCACAACAGCGGCTCGGCCGGCTGGCTGCGCGACTGGGGCGCGGGCTGGTCCAGCGCCCTCTTCTATTACGGCGACGACGCCCTCAACCAGTACCGCTTCGAACGCCTCGACCTGCGCGTGGCCAAGCGCCTGCGCTGGAACCGCACCAGCCTGGAGCTGGCCGGCATGCTCCAGCAGCGTCT
Organism: Pseudomonas wadenswilerensis; assembly: GCF_900497695.1. Taxonomy (GTDB): domain Bacteria; phylum Pseudomonadota; class Gammaproteobacteria; order Pseudomonadales; family Pseudomonadaceae; genus Aquipseudomonas; species Aquipseudomonas wadenswilerensis. The sequence continues at coordinate 94,295 of NZ_UIDD01000010.1, forward strand.
GGACGATGAGCCCACGACCATCGCCGACAATCGCTACGACAGCCGTCATGTGCTGTCTTTCAGTGCGGAGCTGGAATTCTGATGCGCCGCCTGCGGCGCTGGCTGCTGCTGGCCTGCCTGTGGCCCCTGTGCGGCCTGTCGGCTAACGAGATCCTGCTGACCGGCAGCCAGGACAACGCCGGTGTGCGCAGCTTCGTTGAAGCGTTGCGCGAGCGCCGTCCGGCTGATCAGGTGCGTTTCGTGCCAGTCGCCAAGCTACCCCGCCCCAGCCAGATCAAAGCCGCCACCCGGCTGATCCTGCTCGACAGTGCCAGCCTCGAATGGCGCCTGAGCGAAACCGCCGGGCCACCGGCGCTGGCCTTGCGCGTCAGCCGGGTCCAGGCCCAGCAACGGCTGGGCAGCCTGCGCCCGGCTTACCTCAGCCTGCTGTGGAGCGACCCACCCCTGGCCCGGCAGTTGCGCCTGGCCCGCTACCTGTTGCCGCAGGCCAAGCGGGTCGGCGTGCTGTATGCCGAACACAGTCAGTTCCTCCTCGATGAATTGCGCAAGGCGGCGCGTCCGCTGGGCCTGGAAATCGTCGCCGAAGCCTGGCCAGACCTGCGCGACAGCCGGCCTTTGCAAAGTCTTCTGCAAAACAGCGATGTACTGCTGGGCATCGACGATCCACAGTTGTACAACTCGAAGACGGCCAAGAACGTTTTGCTCAGCAGCTATGGCCGGCAGATGGCGCTGATCGGGCCCAATGCCGGGTTCGTCAAGGCCGGCGCCCTGGCCAGCACCCTGAGCGACCAGGACGACTGGCTGGCGGTGCTCGAACGGCTGCTCGACCAGGCGCCCAACCGCTGGCCCCGCACGCTCTACCCGGATCACTTCAGCGTGCTCGGCAACCAGCAGGTTGCCCGCGCCCTGGGCATCGAAGCGATTGACCCGTCCGCCGCCGCCCTGGCCCTGGCCGAAGGAGAAAGCACACCATGAGTCGGCGCCTGAGCTGGGACATTCACACCCGCACGCAGATCATCAGCCTCGGTCCGGCCCTGTTGCTGACCCTGCTGCTGATCAGCTTCTTTACCTTCGTGCGCATTCAGGACTTGCGCCAGGAGCTCAACCACACCGGCCAGTTGATCGCTAATCAGTTGGCCCCAGCTTCCGAGTACGGCGTGATCGCCGGCAACAACGAAGTGCTCGAAAGCCTCATGCGCGCCACCTTGAGCATCCCCCACGTGCGCTTTCTCGAGGTGCAGGACAGCAGCAACCACATCCTCGTGTACGTCGAGCAGCCTGACGAAAGCCACAACCGCGCGCAGCAGGTGGAAGTGTTCCAGGCACCGATCCGCCTGCAACAGATCCGCCTGGACAACGACTTCCTGCACAGCAACGCACCGACCAAGAGCATCGGCGATGACTACCTGGGCCGGGTGATCGTCGGCATGTCGGATGACGCCTTCAACGAACGGCAACAGGAAATCGTGGTCAAGGCCGGGATTCTTGCCCTGTTCGCCCTGCTCTTTACCTTCATCCTGGCCCGGCGCCTGGCCCTGAGCCTGGCCAAGCCGATCAGCGACATGGGCCATGCGGTCAAGGCCATCCAGCAAGGTGAGTTCAATGCGCCGCTGCCGGTGGTCGATGACAGTGAACTGGGCCACCTGGCCCGGCACATCAACAACCTCGCCAGTGCGCTGGGCAAGGCCAGTCACGAACAGCAGCAGGCCATGTCGCAATTGATCCAGGCCCGTGAAGAGGCCGAGCAGGCGAACAAGGCCAAGTCTGATTTCCTGGCGATGATGAGCCATGAACTGCGCACGCCGATGAACGGTGTTCTGGGCATGCTGCAATTGCTGGAAACCACCACCCTCAGCGAAGAACAGGCCGAGTACACGGCCGTGGCCAGTGAGTCGACCGGGCACCTGCTCAAAGTCATCAACGATATCCTCGACTTCTCGCGCATCGAGCGCACCACCCTGGAGCTGGAGCACATCGATTTCAACCTCGGCGAGCTGATCGGCAGCAGCGTGCAGTCGTTCCAGCACCTGGCCCAGCAGCGCCAGCTGGACCTGCAACTGCGTCTGCCACCGGGCATGGAGCAACTGCAGGTGGTAGGCGATCCGACGCGCATCCGCCAGGTGTTGCTCAACCTGATCGGCAACGCGCTGAAGTTCACCGAGCACGGCAGCGTACAGATCGAACCGCGCTGGCAGGTGCTCGACCGCCAGCTGATCTGGTTCACCTGCGCGGTACGCGACACCGGTATCGGCATCGACAGCACGCGCCTGGAAATGATGTTCATCGCCTTCCAGCAAGCCGACAGCTCGATCTCCCGCCGTTATGGCGGTACCGGCCTGGGCCTGTCGATCGCCCGCACGCTGACCGAACGGATGGGCGGCACCCTGCGCGGCGAAAGCCGTGAAGGCCTCGGCTCGACCTTCACCCTGGAGATGCCTCTGGCCTTGTCGACGGCGCAAACGCCGCGCCTGCCCAGCGGCCTGACCCGCCCCGAAGACGACGGCCAGGGCCGGCGCATCCTGCTGGTCGAGGACAATCCGGTGAACCAGACGGTGATCGAAGCCATGCTGCGCAGCCTGGGTTTTGAGGTGTGCATCGCTGTCGATGGCGCCCAGGCCGTGGCCCAGGCCGGGCGCCAGCGCTTTGCCGCAGCGCTGATGGATTGCCGCCTGCCGATTATCGACGGCTACGAGGCCACCCGGCGCATTCGCCTGCTGCCGCAGGCGGCCGCCATGCCGATCATCGCCCTGACCGCCAATGCCTTGCAGGGCGATCGCGAGCGTTGCCTGAACGCGGGCATGAACGACTACCTGGCCAAGCCGTTCAAACGCACTGATCTGCAACAAATTCTGCAACGCTGGTTGCCCGGTCAGGCAGCTGCGACTGGCGATAAATGCTAAATTGCGGCAGTCTTAGAGACTGGACAAGCGCTGCGAAGGGCTTGAAAATAAAATTTCAGTGCACAAGTGTACTTCTTTGCCCCGTGCGCTGTGACTTTCACTACAACGCAATAGTCTATGTTTAGGCTGCCGGCTCAAACGTACGCGTTTTGGGACGGCCGGGAAGATTTGCCCCCTGCCGCACGGGGACTATTGAGGAGCTCGCATGACCAAACAAAACGCCTTTACTCGGGAAGACCTGCTGCGCTGCAGTCGCGGTGAGCTGTTCGGCCCAGGTAACGCGCAACTGCCCGCCCCGAACATGCTGATGGTTGATCGCATCACCCATATCAGCCAGGAGGGTGGCAAGTACGGCAAAGGTGAATTGGTCGCCGAGCTGGATATCACCCCGGACCTGTGGTTCTTCGCCTGCCACTTCGAAGGTGATCCGGTGATGCCGGGCTGCCTGGGCCTGGACGCCATGTGGCAATTGGTCGGCTTCTTCCTTGGCTGGCAAGGCCTGCCGGGCCGTGGCCGGGCACTGGGTTCGGGTGAAGTGAAATTCTTCGGCCAGGTTCTGCCGACCGCCCAGAAAGTCACCTATAACATTCATATCAAGCGCGTCCTCAAAGGCAAGCTGAACATGGCCATCGCCGATGGTTCGGTCAGCGTCGACGGTCGCGAGATCTACACCGCCGAAGGCCTCCGTGTCGGCGTATTCACCTCCACTGACAACTTCTAAGGGTTATCCGCATGCGCCGCGTCGTTATCACTGGTCTGGGCATTGTTTCGTGCCTGGGCAATGACAAAGAGACCGTCTCCGCCAACCTGCGTGCAAGCCGCCCTGGCATCCGATTCAACCCGGAATATGCCGAAATGGGTCTGCGTAGCCAGGTTTCCGGCTCCATTGACCTCAACCTCGAAGAACTGATCGACCGTAAAATCTTCCGTTTCGTTGGTCACGCCGCTGCCTACGCCTATCTGGCAATGGCCGACGCGATCAAGGACTCGGGCCTGACCGAAGAGCAAGTCTCCAACCCGCGTACCGGCCTGATCGCAGGCAGCGGCGGCGCTTCGACCCTGAACCAGATGGAAGCGCTGGACATCCTGCGCGAGAAAGGCGTCAAGCGCGTTGGCCCGTACCGCGTCACCCGGACCATGAGCAGCACCGTTTCGGCGTGCCTGGCCACCCCGTTCAAGATCAAGGGCCTGAACTACTCCATCGCCTCGGCCTGCGCCACCAGTGCTCACTGCATCGGTACTGCGATGGAACAGATCCAGATGGGCAAGCAGGACATCGTCTTCGCCGGTGGCGGTGAAGAAGAGCACTGGAGCCAGTCGTTCCTGTTCGACGCCATGGGCGCGCTGTCCAGCAAGCGCAATGACACCCCGGAAAAAGCTTCCCGTGCCTACGACGCTGACCGTGACGGCTTCGTCATCGCAGGCGGTGGCGGCATGGTCGTGGTTGAAGAGCTGGAACACGCTCTGGCCCGTGGTGCCAAGATCTACGCGGAAATCGTCGGCTACGGCGCCACTTCCGATGGCTACGACATGGTCGCGCCAAGCGGCGAAGGCGCCATCCGCTGCATGCAGATGGCCATGTCCACCGTCGACACCCCGATCGATTACCTGAACACCCACGGCACCTCGACGCCGGTTGGCGACGTTGCCGAAATGAAGGGCGTTCGCGAAGTGTTCGGCGACAAGGCTCCGGCCATCAGCTCGACCAAGAGCCTGTCCGGTCACTCCCTGGGCGCCGCCGGCGTTCACGAAGCGATCTACTGCATGCTGATGATGGAAGGCAACTTCATTGCCGGTTCCGCCAACATCGACGAGCTGGACCCGGAAGTGGCCGACCTGCCGGTGCTGACCAAGACCCGGGAAAACGCCAAGATCGATACCGTGATGAGCAACAGCTTCGGTTTCGGCGGCACCAACGCCACCCTGGTGCTCAAGCGCTGGGAAGGCAAGTAAGGGCCAGCCCCTTATGCTCGAACGCCCCGACTCGTCGGGGCGTTTTTGTTTGTGCCATCGCGGGTCCTGCTCCGACCTTGTGGGAGCGGCGGTGCGACAACTCGACTTGACCCGCGATGCTTTACACCGAAAACCGCCCCACCAACCCATTCAGCTCAATCGCCAACTGCGACAACGCCTGGCTCGCCGCGTTGGTCTGATTCGCCCCCGCCGAGGTCTGCATGGCCAGGTCGCGGATATTGGTCAGGTTGCGGTCCACCTCCCGCGCCACCTGCGCCTGCTGCTCGGAGGCGCTGGCAATCACCAGGTTGCGCTCGTTGATCAGGCTGATGGCCGCAGCAATCTCTTCCAGCGCCGCCCCTGCGGCATGGGCGCCTTCCAAGGTGCCACGCGCCCGCTCGTTGGTGTGCTGCATACCCTCGACCGCACGATTGGTGCCTTGCTGGATGCCATCGATCATCTGCTCGATTTCACGGGTCGACTGCTGAGTGCGATGGGCCAGTGCCCGCACCTCGTCCGCCACCACGGCAAAGCCGCGCCCGGCATCACCGGCGCGGGCCGCTTCAATCGCGGCGTTGAGCGCCAGCAGGTTGGTCTGCTCGGCAATCGCACCGATCACATCCAGCACCTTGGTAATGCCATGGACCTGTTGCGCCAGCTGCCCGACCTCTTCGGCATTGGCGGTGACGCCGGCCGCCAGGTCTTCGATCGAGGTCACGGTCAGGCGCACCTGCTCACGTCCCTGGCGGGCAATACGATCCGATTCGCGCGATGCTTCGGAAGTGGCCACGGCATTGCTCGCCACCTCCTCCACCGCGGTGGTCATCTGATTGACCGCAGTCGCCGCCTGTTCGATTTCCTGGCTCTGCTGCAGCAGCCCGCGGGTGGCATCTTCGGTCACCGCGCTGAGCTCTTCGGAGGCTGAAGCCAACTGGCTGGACGAATCGGAGATGCGCCCGATGGTATCGCGCAGGCTCTGCTGCATCTGCTTCAACGCCGTGAGCAAGCGCGCCGGTTCGTCCTTGCCCTGCACCGAGATCTGCGGGGTCAGATCACCGGTGGCCACTACCTCGGCAACCTTCAGTGACTGCGCCAGCGGCCGGACGATACTGCGGGTCAGGGTCAGGGCCAGCACCACGGTGAGCACCACGGCGGCGATCAGCAAGCCGATCACCCAGACCCGCGCCTCCTGGTAGACAACCTCGGCAAGGTCGGTCGCGGTGTTGGCATGATGGTTATTGAGCGCGATCAGCTCGTTGAGACTGGCGGTCATCTGGTCGGCCAACTGGTTCATCTCGCCGTTGACCATGGCTACCGCCTCTTCAAGCCGATGCTCGGTGGACAAGGCCACCACCTGGTTCTGCAGCTTGAGATAGCGCTGCTCCAGGCCCAGGTAACGATCGAACAGGGTTTGTTCTTCGGGCAACACGATCAGCGCCTGGTACTTCTGCTGGGCTTTGTCCAGGCCGGACTTGATCTCTTCGATGCGCGACTTGTTCTGTTCCAGCGCCGCAGCATCGCGATTGACCAACAGGCGCAGGGTCAGGGCGCGGATGCGCAGCATATCCTGGGTCATCTGCCCGACCGAAATCACGCTGGGCAACCAATTGCTGTCGACCTGCGCGGACTGCTGGCGCATGCTGGTCATCTGCATCAGGGCAAAAGCGCCCAAGGCAAACACCAGCGCCGCCACCAGACCAAAACCCAGGCCGGCCCTGGGCGCGATATTCATGCTTCTCAAGCTCATCTTCTGGCTCCCTCCAAAAGCGCTGCAAAACAGTGCAGCAGTCCTTGCTTCTAGACGGTATCGGCCTGGGGAAAATTTGCGTAAGACGAAAACGTGATATCAAAAGGCCTTATGATCGCGACACCATGGTCACCCTTGATCAGCGCACGGTAAAGCGCTGCTCGGCAAGCAGACGATCACCCTGGAAGACCATGAAATGCCATTGTCCCGGCACCACTTCGTGGTTCTCGGTGAACTCGTAGGCCATGACGTCCTGGGCCGCCCCCGGCACCAGCTTCTGCACCACTTCGAACTTGTCGTGACGCTTGCCGTCCGGGGTGCGTACACCGGGGGTGAGGTACAGCAGGGTCAGCGGCGTGTCTTCGGCGACCTTGCCCTCCAGCCGGTAACGCATACCGAACTTGCTGCCCAGGCGCGCCGGGATCTCATCGGTTGGCTGGATGGTCTGGTTGCTCTGGGTCAGCACCCGCTCACCCGGCTGGAAATTCTGGTGGCGGGTTTCGAACAGGCCGTACTCGACCGGGCCATCAACGCGAACCTCGGCAGCGGCCAGGCCACTAACCAGCATGAGCCCGCACAGGGCGCTGAAACGACGTGGGAACATAGTGCACTCCATCAGGTTGATGGCGGCAGGCTATGACACGGGCATGACAGGCTGATGACAGGGCTGTCACTTGCGCGCCTTGGGCAGTACGGCAAGGAAGTTGTCGCGGGCGACCTTTTGCGCAATCTCGGCAGGCAAGGCATCAAGGAACGGATCGAAGCCATGCAACTGCTCGCCCAGGCTGTTGAAACGCCCGACCACGTCGGAACCAAGCATGAAGCGCTCAGGGAAGCGCTTGACCAGCGCTAGCCACTCAACCCTGGGGTTGCCCTTCTCATCCAGCAGATAAGGCTGCAGCACGCTCCAGGAGAGGTCTATGTACAGGTTCGGGTAATCCTCGAGCATCCGCGTCAGGGTCGGCAGCAAAAAATCCAGCTGAGCCTGGTGGCGATGAATCTCCAGGCTGGTGCCGGCATGAGCCCAGATGAAGCGGGTGTGCGGGTGATTGCGCAGTGGCTCTTCGATTTCCGCCAGGTACAGCGGGTTGCGCTCACGCTTGGAGGTGATGTTGGAGTGGATCAGCACCGGCAGGTCCTGCTCGGCAGCCAGGTGATAGATGCGGGTCATGGCCTCGTTATTGGCCCTGGGCGTGTCGCCGCTGGTGAGCGCAGTGAGGTCATCATGGCGGGTGAACACCTCGCCAATGCCCTGCCACAGGCCCGGGTGCAGCTCGAGCATGCGCTCGATGTGGGCCACGGCATTCTTGTCCACCGGGTTGAAGCCGGTGAGAAACGGATGAAAGCGCTGGCGTTGTTCGGGGCTGAGTTTCTCCAGTGCTGCCGCTACATAGATATCGGTGGCGCTGTACCAGTAGGCATCGGCATCGTCGCCAGCGTAATAACGCGGGCGCTTGGGCTCATCCTCGTGCCACTTCTTGGCCACCGGGATACCCGAGATCATCGACTGGTCGATTCGGGCCTCATCCATGGCCTTGAGCAAGGCATCCATGCCGGCGGTCTCCTGGAAGAAGTCGACGTAATGCAGGTGCGCATCACTGTAGTGATACTCGCGCGCCTGCGCCGCCTGCAGCGATACCCCCAGCAACAGCACCCAGCCCAGACACCTGGCAATCATCACGCTTTCCTTGTTGGCCGATTCAGACAGGGTAGACCGAGCCGACCACGCGCCAGTTCAGCAGGTTATGCTACAAGAACTTTCCCCCTTGGCCTGGAGCACACCGTGAGCCTTCCCCTGGTCATCCGCCCTCGCGCCGAATCGGTCGAAGGGCAACCTATCCTGCGCCCCCTGCCCTCGGCCCAGTGCCGCAGTGTCGGGCCGTTCGTGTTCTTCGACCACATGCTCGAAACCGAGTACCCGGCCGGGCGCGGCATGAACATCCGCCAGCATCCGCATATCGGCCTGTCGACTCTCACCTACCTGTTCGAGGGCGAGATCCAGCACAAGGACAGCCTGGGCTCGGATCAACGGGTCAAGGCCGGTGAAGTCAGCTGGATGACCGCTGGCAGCGCCATTGCCCATGTCGAGCGCACGCCTGCCGAGCTACTGCCCGGCAACTCGCGATTGCACGGTTTGCAAGTATGGCTGGCGTCACCCAAGGAGCATGAGCAAGGCCCTGGGCACTACAGCCATCATCCGGCGGCGAGCTTGCCGGTCAGTGACACCCTGGGGGTCAGCATTCGCATGATTGCCGGCAGCGGTTTTTGCCTGCAATCGCCGGTGCCGGTGCTGTCACCGACCCTGTATGCGCTGGTGCAGATGCAGGCGGCGACCACCCTGACGGTGCCCATCGAGCATGTCGAGCGTGCACTGTATGTGCTGGATGGCGAAGTCAGCCTGAACGACGAGGCGGTCGAGCCGTGCAGCCTGGTGATCTTGCCGCCCGGCGAGGAGATGAGCCTGTATGCCGACAGCCAGAGCCAGCTGGTGCTGTTTGGCGGGGCGCCACTGGACGGGCCGCGGCGAATGAACTGGAATTTCGTTGCCAGTGATCCGGCGCTGATCGAACAGGCGCGGGCACGCTGGGCGGCCGGAGACTGGCCGACGGTACCAGGGGAAAGTGAACGGATCGAGTTGCCTTGAGATTGATCGCCGGCAAGGCCGGCTCCCACAGGGTGGATGCATGCAGGTCCAGTGCGGGAGCCAGCCTTGCTGGCGATGGGCTGCACAGCAGCCCCGCCCCACTCAGCGCTGGAACACTTCATCGAGCAAATTGAACATCGCGCGGAACGCGCGCTTGGACGTGCGTGCGTCGTACTTCATCTTGCCGGGGATATTCGCTGCGGTATCGGTGAACGAGTGCACCGCGCCGCCATAGCTGATCAGCTGCCAATCAACCTTGGCCGCGTCCATCTCGGCTTCGAAAGCCGGTAGCTGCTCCTTGGGCACGAACGGGTCGGCGGCGCCATGCAACACCAGCATCGAGGCCCGGACCTTGCCCTCCTCGGCCGGCAGCGGCGTATCCAGGGTGCCGTGGAACGATACAGCGGCCAGCAGGCGCGCATCTTCACGCGCCAGCTCCAGCGCACAGCAGCCGCCGAAGCAGAAGCCGAAGGTGGCCAGCTTGCCAGGCTCCAGTACCGCCCTGGATTGGCCCAGCAACTGGTCCAGCGCTGCCTTCAAGCGCTTGCGCAGCTCGACGCGGTCATTCTTCAGCGGCGTCATCGCCGCACCGGCTTCATCCATGTCCGACGGACGCAGGGTCTGGCCGTAGATGTCGGCCAGCAACACCACATAACCCTGGGCGGCAACCTCGCGGGCGATACGTTCGGCGCCCTCGCCCACCCCCATCCAGTTTGGCGCCATCAAAAGCCCAGGCTGCTCGCGGGCGCCCTGGGTATAGAACAAGCGGCTCTCATAGGCTTTGCCGGCAACATGATAGACCAGCGATTCGACGGTAACCTTGCTCATGCACTCCTCCTTGCACCATGAAAAAAGCCCGCCGAAGCGGGCTTTCCTGCAACTACTTAAGCCGACAATTCGACCAGTAGCTTGTTCAGGCGACGAACGTACGCCGCCGGGTCCTTGAGGCTATCGCCCGCCGCCAGCGCGGCCTGATCGAAGAGGATGTGCGAGAAGTCGGCGAAACGGTCTTCGCTCTGCTCGTTGTCCAGCTTCTCGATCAGCGGGTGGCCCGGGTTGAATTCGAAGATCGGCTTGGAGTCCGGCACCTTCTGCCCACTGGCCTCGAGGATCTGGCGCATCTGCAGGCCCAGGTCCTGCTCACCGATGGCCAGGATCGCCGGCGAGTCGGTCAGACGGTGCGAGACGCGCACTTCGCTGACGCTTTCGCCCAGGGCCGCTTTCAGGCGCTCGACCAGGCCTTCTTTCTCCTTGGCGACTTCTTCCTGGGCTTTCTTGTCCTCTTCGGAGTCCAGCTTGCCCAGGTCCAGGTCGCCCCGGGCGACGTCGACGAAGCTCTTGCCGTCGAATTCGCTCAGGTAGCTCATCAGCCACTCGTCGATACGGTCGGTCAGCAGCAGGACTTCGATGCCTTTCTTGCGGAAGACTTCCAGGTGCGGGCTGTTCTTCACCTGCGCGTAGGACTCGCCGGTGAGGAAGTAGATCTTGTCCTGACCTTCCTTGGCGCGGGCCAGGTAGTCGGCCAGGGCAACGCTCTGCTCGCCGCTTTCGTCGTGTGTGGAAGCGAAGCGCAGCAGACCGGCGATCTTCTCCTTGTTGGCGAAGTCTTCGGCCGGGCCTTCTTTCATCACCTGGCCGAAGTTCTTCCAGAAGCCCTTGTACTGCTCAGGCTCGTTCTTGGCCAGCTTCTCGAGCATGTCCAGCACGCGCTTGGTCAGCGCCGATTTCATCGAATCGATGATCGGGTCTTTCTGCAGGATCTCACGCGAGACGTTCAGCGAGAGGTCGTTGGAGTCGACCACGCCCTTGATGAAGCGCAGGTACAGCGGCAGGAAGGATTCTGCCTGGTCCATGATGAACACACGCTGCACGTACAGCTTCAGGCCGCGCGGCGCTTCACGCTGGTACAGGTCGAACGGGGCACGGGCCGGTACGTAGAGCAGCGAGTTGTACTCGAGCTTGCCTTCGACCTTGTTGTGGCTCCAGGCCAGCGGGTTCTCGAAATCGTGACCGATGTGCTTGTAGAACTCCTGGTACTCCTCGTCCTTGATCTCGGTACGCGGACGGGTCCACAGGGCGCTGGCGCGGTTGACGGTTTCCCATTCTTCGGCCGGCTTGTCTTCGCCCTCGGCGGCTTCGACCTGTTTTGGCAGCTCGATCGGCAAGGCGATGTGATCGGAGTATTTCTTGACGATGTTGCGCAGGCGCCAGCCGTCGGCGAACTCTTCTTCACCCTTTTTCAGGTGCAGGACGATGCGGGTACCGCGCTCGGCCTTGTCGATGGTGGCGACTTCGAAGTCGCCCTCGCCCTTGGACGACCAGTGCACGCCCTCGGCGGCTGGCAGGCCGGCGCGGCGGCTGAACACATCGACCTTGTCGGCGACGATGAAGGCCGAGTAGAAGCCCACGCCGAACTGACCGATCAGGTGCGAGTCCTTCTTCTGGTCACCGGTGAGGTTCTTCATGAAGTCGGCGGTGCCGGACTTGGCGATGGTGCCCAGGTGCGCGATCACGTCCTCGCGACTCATGCCGATGCCGTTGTCTTCGAGGGTGACGGTGTTGGCGTCCTTGTCGAAGCTCAGGCGGATCTTCAGCTCGGCGCCGCCTTCGAGCAGCTCTGGCTTGGCCAGGGCTTCGAAGCGCAGTTTATCGACGGCGTCGGAGGCGTTGGAAATCAGTTCGCGAAGGAAGATTTCCTTGTTCGAATACAGGGAATGGATCATGAGGTGCAGCAGTTGCTTCACCTCGGTCTGGAAGCCCAGGGTTTCTTTTTGAGTTTCCACACTCATGGTCTTCAACACTCCGATCTGATGACAGTTGTCGTTGGGCAGGCCAGCGGCCTGCTTTCACGGCGGGATGCACAACAGATGGGGGTGGCTGGGGCTATTTCAAGGGCGAGGTCATTTCTTCGATCTTGAAATGTGCTCGCGCCGTGGCAATCGGCTCATCCGGGTTGCCTTGCCAGGCCGTGATCGCCACATTGGTCACCCGCCGGCCCTGGCGCCACAGCTGGCACTGGGCGTAGGTGTCGCGATAATGGCCGGCACGCAGGTAGTCGATGGAAAAGTCGATGATTTTCGGAATTGCCGCACTTTCACTGAAAATCAGCAAGTACAGCGCAGCCGACAACTCCATGAAGCCGGCAATCACCCCGCCGTGGATCGCTGGCAGCAACGGATTGCCGATATTGTCCTGGCTGGCCGGCAGGCAGAACAGCAGGTCATCGCCCTGACGGCTGCACTGGATACCAATCAATCCGGCATAAGGGATCAACTGCAGCAGCGGTTCGTAATTGCCTTCGGCATGCGCCTGGCGCAGTTGCTGGTGCACTTCTGGCGGGATCATTGGCCACTCCCCTTGAGCTTGTTGGCGAAATTGAGACCGCCCTTGATGCCCTTGCCCAGACGCATGAAAGTGCCAACCACCTGCGCGATTGGCTGCTCGGGGTCATCCTGGTAAGCCACCCCGCGGGTGAAAATCACATCGCGGGAAACGCGGTAACAGTACGCGTGACCGAAAATATCCTTACCGGCCTCGGCCGGGTGCATGTAGTCGATGCGCAGGTCCAGGGTCGGGCAGACCTCGAACTCAGGCAGCGCGCAGAGGGTGGCCATGCCGCAGGTGGTGTCCATCAGGGTGGTGATCGCCCCGCCGTGCACCGCGCCGGTCTGAGGGTTGCCGACGATCCTCGCGGAGTATGGCAGCACCAGGGTCATGCCCTGGGCGTCAGCGTGATGCACGCGCATCTGGAGTACCTGACAATGGCGTAACGCCGAGAGAAAGCGCTCGGCCATTGCCAGCAAGGAAGTGTCGGTCATTTGAAAAAACTCTCAGGCCATTGAGAACATGCACACAGTCTGGCAAATGTCCATATAGATCCATTTGTTATATATCTGTATGGTGCGCGGAACTTCTACCGGTTACTTGAACTCGAAGGAACAAGTAACTTATTCCACAAGGAGAAACACCCCATGCGTAAACCTTTTGCTTTTGCCGTTATGCTCGCCGCTGCCCTGGGTCTTGCCGCTTGCGATAAAGCCAGCGAAGACAAAGCCCAAGACGCTGCGCAACATTCCGAGAACGCTCAAGAGAAAATGAACGAAGCTCAGGATAAAGTGAACGAGGCAGCGAAAGAAAACGTCGAAGCCGCCAAAGATCAGGCCGAAGCGCAACAAAAAGCCGCTGAAGAAGCTGCGAAAGAAGCCGCTCCTGCTGCCCCAGTTACTCCTGCTGAGCCTGCTAAACAGTAAGCAAGCCTGCCGGAATAAAAAAAACCCGACACTGTCGGGTTTTTTTATGGCTGCCAAAACTGGATTAAACGATTCAGTCGTCACTCTTCAGGCAAGGTTCTCTTTAGCCGGCTCCGGCGCAGGTGCCTCGGTAGGGGTGTAAACCATCACATCGAGCACATCCGAATGGAATTCGCGACGATACAGCACCAGTACCACCCCGGTACTCATCAACATGAACAACCACGGGCTGATAAACCAGCAGAGCATGGCCATACCAAAGTAATAGGAGCGCAGGCCAAAGTTGAACTGGTTGGCGGCCAGTGAAATAACCCTGGCGGCTCTAAGGGCAAACGCCTTGCGTTCAAGTTCGCTGACATGACGCTCACCGATCATCGGCGCCGAGCCCACCAGTACCGCGGCGAAGTTGTATTGGCGCATGCACCAGCTGAAGGTGAAGAAGGCGTAAACAAACACCATTGCCAGGCACAACAACTTGATTTCCGACATCCCCTGGGACGCTTGCTGCACCAGCGGCAGGTCGGCCAGTAGCGATACTGCGCGGTCCGAAGCACCGAGCACGGTGAGAATGCCGGCGAGAATGATCAGGGTGCTGGAGGCGAAGAACGACGCATTGCGCTCAAGGTTGCCGATCACGCTGGCATCGGCGATGCGATTGTCACGCAGCAACATGCGGCGCATCCAGTCTTCCCGGTACAGGTGCAGCACGCTGGCGAGGCAGGCGGTATCGCGGCCCTTCCAGGTGGCGTAGCGGGTATAACCGCCCCAGCACACGGCAAACCAGCAGGCGGCCAGCAGGTGGATCAGATTGCTTTGAATGAAGCTCATGCAAGGTCCTGATTAAGTTTCGAGCACAGTAAATCCCATTGACCGGCTTTCGACGCTTTGCCGCAGAAAAAGACACGTCTGCCGTGCAGAAACGAAAAAGCCCCGCATCCTTTCGGACACGGGGCTCGGAATCTGCCGTGACGGTCACCCTGCTGGCTTGTGGCCGGTGCCCGTCAGATGGCCAATTCTCAGGCCAGCACTTCGCGTGGCTTGCCCAGCATGCGGTCGCACAGCACCGCAACACCCAGGGTAATCACCGAAGGCACCAGCCAGGCCAGGCCCTGCTCGCTCAGCGGCAGGTGGGCGAGGATTTCTGGCAGTTCACTGGCCAGCGCGGTGCCCTTGATGGCATCGATCATGCCGAACAGCAGCGACACCAGCATCACCGGCGCCAGAATGCGTACCTGGGAGTTCCACAGCTCTTTGCAGAAGCTCAGGCCCACGACCACGATGCACGGTGGGTAGATTGCCGTCAGCACCGGGATCGAGAACATGATCAGCTTGGTCAGGCCAAGGTTGGAGATCAGCAGCGAGAAGCCGGCGAGGATCACCACCAGGGTGCGGTACGACAGCGGCAGCACCTGGCTGAAGTACTCGGCGCAAGCGCAGGTCAGGCCGACTGCGGTCACCAGGCAGGCCAGGGCAATCAGCACGGCAAGGAAGCCGCTGCCCAGCGAGCCGAAGGTGTGCTGCACATAGGCATGCAACACCGCCGCGCCGTTGCTGGCACCGGCGGCGATTTCATGGCTGCTGGCACCCAGGCGGAACAGGCTGATATACACCAGGGCCAGGCCGACACCGGCGATCAGGCCGGCGATGATCGCGTAGCGGGTGATCAGCCGCGGCGACTCGACGCCGCGCGAACGGATGGCGTTGACGATGACGATACCGAACACCAGCGCACCGAGGGTATCCATGGTCAGGTAACCATTGATGAAGCCCTGGGAGAACGGCGCGGCGACGTAAGCAGGCTGCGCTTCACCGATACCACCGGCTGGCAGCATGAACGCGGCGATACCGAGCGCGGCCAGGGCGATGATCTTCAGCGGTGCGAGGAAGCGGCCGACGGTGTCGAGCAGCTTGCCCGGGTACATGGACACCGCCAATACCACCAGGAAGTACACCAGGCTGTAGATGAACAGGGCCAGCGGGCTTTCACCGGTCAGCGGTGCAACACCTACTTCGAAAGATACGGTGGCGGTACGCGGGGTGGCGAACAGCGGGCCTACCGAGAGGTAGCACACCGCCGCCAGCAGGCCGCCGGCGACCTTGCCGATCGGGCTGCTCAGGGCATCCATGCCGCCGCCGACCTTGGCCAGGGCAATGACAGTGATGACCGGCAGGCCCACAGCAGTGATCAGGAAACCCAGCGCCGCCATCCACACGTGTGGACCGGATTGCAGACCGACGATAGGTGGGAAAATGATATTGCCCGCGCCGACGAACAAAGCGAACGTCATAAAACCAAGTGCCAGGATGTCCTGGCCTTTCAAAACTTTCATTAAGGAAATACCACACTGCTGAAATCGGGATTTAGAGAGGGATTTCCCCTTGGGTGAGGGAAATGCTGCCTGGCTGGATGAGCCAGACCCGTTTAGCGTGTCGTTCCCTTTTGGGGAGCGGGCACAAAATGAGTGCATAGGTTAACGAATTTGACACAGAAACGCACTGCTGCAGGGCTGCTTGTCCGATGTGCGAATGTACATGTCGTCTGGTTGACCGCTTTTTCCGCAAATCCGTGGCGCCTGCATCGCTGGCAAGCCAGCTCCCACAAGGTCGGAGTGCACAGGTCCTGTGGGAGCTGGCTTGCCAGCGATGGGGCCACAGCGAACGCCAGTAAACAAAAAAGGCCACCCGAAGGTGGCCTTTCTTGTTTACTGGGCAGTGATTACTTCTTCACTTCCCAGCCAGTCAGCTCGGCCAGGGCCTTGCCGATGTCTGCCAGCGAACGCACGGTTTTCACACCAGCGTCCTGCAGCGCAGCGAATTTCTCGTCTGCAGTGCCTTTGCCACCGGAGATGATGGCGCCAGCGTGGCCCATACGCTTGCCCGCAGGAGCGGTAACACCAGCGATGTAGGAAACTACAGGCTTGGTCACGTGAGCCTTGATGTAGGCAGCCGCTTCTTCTTCAGCCGAACCGCCGATCTCGCCGATCATAACGATCGCTTCGGTCTTCGGGTCTTCCTGGAACAGCTTCAGGATGTCGATGAAGTTGGAGCCCGGAATCGGGTCGCCACCGATACCGACGCAGGTGGACTGACCGAAACCGGCGTCAGTGGTCTGCTTGACCGCTTCGTAGGTCAGGGTGCCGGAACGCGAAACGATACCGACCTTGCCTGGCAAGTGAATGTGACCTGGCATGATGCCGATCTTGCACTCGCCCGGAGTGATGACGCCTGGGCAGTTAGGGCCGATCAGGGTAACACCCAGCTCGTCGCACTTGACCTTGGCATCGAGCATGTCCAGGGTAGGAATGCCTTCGGTGATGCAGACGATCAGCTTGATGCCGCCGAAGGCAGCTTCCAGGATCGAGTCCTTGCAGAAAGGAGCCGGAACGTAGATGACCGACGCGTCAGCGCCGGTAGCTTCTACGGCTTCTTTCACAGTGTTGAACACTGGCAGGCCCAGGTGGGTGGTACCACCCTTGCCTGGGGTCACGCCGCCGACCATCTTGGTGCCGTAGGCGATGGCTTGCTCGGAGTGGAAAGTACCTTGCGAGCCGGTGAAGCCCTGGCAGATGACTTTGGTGTCTTTATTGATCAGGACGCTCATTACTTGCCCTCCGCAGCTTTGACAACTTGTTGAGCAGCGTCGGTCAGGCTGGTTGCCGCAATGATGTTCAAACCGCTTTCTGCCAGTACTTTAGCACCCAGTTCAGCGTTGTTACCTTCCAGGCGAACAACAACCGGTACTTTAACGCCGACTTCTTTCACAGCGCCGATGATGCCTTCGGCAATCATGTCGCAGCGAACGATGCCGCCGAAGATGTTGACCAGAACGGCCGCGACATTGCTGTCGGACAGAATGATCTTGAAGGCTTCGGTAACGCGCTCTTTGGTAGCACCACCACCTACGTCGAGGAAGTTGGCTGGCTTGCCGCCGTGCAGGTTGACGATGTCCATGGTACCCATGGCCAGGCCGGCACCGTTGACCATGCAGCCGATGTTGCCTTCCAGGGCCACGTAGTTCAGCTCGAAGCTGGCAGCGTGGGCTTCACGAGGGTCGTCTTGCGACGGGTCGTGGAAGGTTTTCAGCTTAGGCTGACGGTACATGGCGTTAGCGTCGATGTTGATCTTGGCATCGAGGCAGTGCAGGTCGCCGTCGGCCTTGATGACCAGCGGGTTTACTTCCAGCAGGGCCAGGTCGTGTTCTTTGAACAGCTTGGCCAGGCCTACGAAAATCTTGGCGAACTGAGCAACTTGCTTGCCTTCCAGACCCAGCTGGAATGCCAGTTCACGACCCTGGAATGGCTGAGCGCCAACCAGTGGATCGATAGTAGCCTTGATGATCTTCTCAGGAGTCTCGTGAGCGACTTTCTCGATGTCCACGCCACCTTCGGTGGAGGCCATGAACACGATACGGCGGCTCGAACGGTCGACTACAGCGCCCAGGTACAGCTCTTTGGCGATGTCAGTGCAGGATTCGACCAGGATCTTGGTCACTGGCTGACCGTTGGCGTCGGTCTGGTAGGTCACCAGGCGCTTGCCCAACCATTGCGCAGCGAACGCCTTGGCGTCTTCCTTGCTGCGAACCAGCTTGACGCCGCCCGCTTTACCGCGACCACCGGCGTGGACCTGGGCTTTGACAACCCACTCGGTGCCACCGATCTTGTCGCAGGCTTCTGCGGCAGCTTCAGGGGTGTCGACTGCGAAACCCTTGGAAACTGGCAGGCCGTATTCAGCGAACAGCTGCTTACCCTGATACTCGTGAAGATTCATGCTTTTTACCGTCTTCGTTAGGTACTGCGCTTCGGCGCTGCGCTCCGTGGGAGTGCCGCGCCACCTGTGACCACTTGCCCCCGGTATGCTCCGGGAGTTCGAGTCCGGCGGACTTTCCGCGGTGAGTCATGCACGCAAGACTCACGACGGGCCACCCGCCGTGGTTTCTTATTGTTTAACGCTTCTTACGGTTGGCGACGTGAATGGCACCGCCATTCACAGCCAGCGCGGCTTCATGCAGCGCTTCGGACAGGGTCGGATGGGAGAAAACCATCATGCCCAGGTCTTCGGCGCTGGTGCCGAATTCCATTGCGATTGCACCCTGCTGCACCAGTTCGGCAGCCGATGGGCCAATCACGTGTACACCCAGAACGCGGTCGGTCTTGGCATCGGCGATGACCTTGACGAAACCACCGGTGTCGTTGGCAGCCATCGCACGGCCACTGGCCGCGAACGGGAAGGTGCCCACGTTAACCTCAACGCCTTCGGCCTTCAAGGTCTGTTCGGTTTTACCGACCCATGCGATTTCCGGGTGGGTGTAGATAACCGACGGGATCAGGTCGTAGTTCATCTGGGCTTTGTGGCCCTTGATGCGCTCGACAACCATGATGCCCTCTTCCGAGGCCTTGTGCGCCAGCATCATGCCACGAACCACGTCACCAATGGCGTAGACGCCCGGTACGCTGGTCGCACAGTGATCGTCGACGAAGATGAACCCACGCTCGTCGATGGTCACGCCGCTGTCGGCAGCCAGCAGATCGGTGGTCACCGGGCGACGGCCGACCGCAACGATCAGCTTGTCGAAAGTGATTTTCTGCTCGCCATTGGCGTCGGTGTAGGTCACTTCGACCTCAGCGCCGTTGACCTTGGAGCCGGTCACGCGAGCGCCCAGCTTGATGTCCAGACCTTGCTTGGTCAGGGTTTTCAGCGCTTCCTTGGAGACAGCGGCGTCAGCGGCCATCAGGAAGGTGTCCAGGGCTTCCAGGACGGTGACTTCAGCACCCAGGCGAGCCCAGACCGAACCCAGTTCCAGACCGATTACGCCGGCACCGATAACGCCCAGGCGCTTCGGTACGGCCTGGAATTCCAGGGCGCCGGTGGAGTCGACGATGACGTTCTGGTCGACCGGAGCCGGTGGAATGTCGATCGGACGCGAACCGGAGGCCAGGATGACGTTCTCGGCTTCGATGATTTCGGTGGTGCCGTCAGCCTTGGTGACTTCGACCTTCTTGCCAGCCAGCAGCTTGCCGTGGCCCTGGATCGAAGTTACGCCGTTGGCCTTGAACAGGGTGGCAACACCGCCGGTCAGGTTCTTGACGATGCCGGCCTTGCGGCCAACCATCGCGGCGACGTCCATCTTCACTTCACCGGTGGAGATACCGTGGACGTTGAAGCTCTCTTTGGCTTCCTTGTACTTCCAGGAGCTGTCCAGCAGCGCCTTGGAAGGAATGCAACCCACGTTCAGGCAGGTACCGCCGAGGGCCAGCTTGCCTTCGCCGTCAGTGTACTTCTCGATACAGGCAGTGCTCAGACCGAGTTGCGCGGCCTTGATGGCAGCTACGTAGCCGCCAGGACCTGCGCCAATCACTACCACATCAAATTTTTGCGACATTCAGAAAATCCTCTTTAAAGCTGCAAGCGATAAGCTGCAAGCCACAAGTTCAAGCGCAAACCGTTCAGGCTTGCCGCTTGAAGCTTGCAGCTTGCAACTGCTCAATCAGATATCCAGCAGCAGACGAGCCGGGTCTTCCAGCAGGTTCTTGATGGTCACCAGGAAGGTCACGGCTTCTTTACCGTCGATCAGACGGTGGTCGTAGGACAGTGCCAGGTACATCATCGGACGGATCACGACCTGACCGTTGACGGCCATAGGACGCTGGATGATGTTGTGCATGCCCAGGATCGCGGCCTGTGGCGGGTTGACGATCGGGGTCGACATCATCGAACCAAAGGTACCACCGTTGGTGATGGTGAAGGTACCACCGGTCATTTCGTCGATCGACAGTTTGCCATCACGGGCTTTCTTGCCGAAGGTGGCGATGCCGTTCTCGATTTCAGCCAGGCTCATCTGCTCGGCGTTGCGCAGTACCGGTACCACCAGGCCGCGGTCGCTGGAAACGGCAACGCCGATGTCCGCATAACCGTGGTAGACGATGTCGGAACCGTCGATCGAGGCGTTGACCGCCGGGAAGCGTTTCAGCGCTTCGGTGGCAGCCTTGACGAAGAACGACATGAAGCCCAGGCGGACGCCGTTGTGGGTCTTCTCGAACAGGTCCTTGTACTTCGAACGCAGGGCCATGACTTCGGTCATGTCGACTTCGTTGAAGGTGGTCAGCATGGCCATGTTCGACTGTGCTTCTACCAGGCGCTTGGCCACGGTAGCGCGCACGCGGGTCATCGGCACGCGCTTCTCGGTACGGTCGCCAGTGGCGACAACCGGGGCAGCGGCAGCAGCGGCTGGCTTGGCGGCAGGTGCGGCAGCCGGAGCGGATTTCTTCGCTTCGATGGCAGCAACCACGTCTTCCTTGGTGATGCGACCGTCTTTGCCGGTGCCCTTGATGCTGTTCAGGGCGATGCCGTTCTCTTCGGCCAGCTTGCGAGCAGCTGGCGCGCCGATGGCGTCTTCGTCAGCAGCGGCGGCAGGAGCAGCGGCGGCAGCAGGAGCTGCTGCAGCGGCAGGCGCGGCAGCTGCAACGCCACCTTCCTGGATCGAACCCAGGACTTCGTCGGACAGGACGGTCTCGCCCTCGCCCTTGACGATTGCACCCAGTACGCCGTCAGCGGTAGCCAGTACTTCCAGGACAACCTTGTCGGTTTCGATGTCGACGATCAGCTCGTCACGCTTGACGGCTTCGCCCGGCTGCTTGTGCCAGGTGGCAACGGTGCCATCGGCAACCGATTCCGGGAAAGTAGGGGCTTTGATCTCGATAGCCATTATCAGTGGTTCCTTAAATTCGGTTTCTAGTGCGCGATGGCATTAAACGGTGAAGGCATCTTGCAGCAGTTTTTCCTGCTGCTCGGCGTGCATCGAAGCGTAACCACAAGCGGGTGCTGCCGAAGCATCACGACCGGCGTACTCGAGGACCAGGTCCTTGTTGTGACGGGTCAGGATACGACGCATGTGGTGTTGGCTGCTGTACCAGGCGCCCTGGTTCATCGGCTCTTCCTGGCACCACACCACATCCTTGAGATTGGTGTACGGCGCGAGGATTTCGACCAGGTCGTCTTCAGGGAACGGATACAGCTGCTCGATACGCACGATGGCGATATCTTCGCGGCCTTCGGCACGGCGTTTTTCCAGCAGATCGTAGTAGACCTTGCCGCTGCACAGGACCAGACGAGTGACGTTTTTCGGATCGAGGGTATCGATTTCCGGGATCACGGTCTGGAACGAGCCTTCGGCCAGTTCTTCCAGGGTCGAGATGGCCAGCTTGTGGCGCAGCAGCGACTTCGGCGTCAGCACGATCAGCGGCTTGCGCAGCGGACGGATGACCTGACGACGCAGCAGGTGGTAGATCTGAGCCGGAGTAGTCGGTACGCAAACCTGGACGTTGTGCTCGGCGCACAGCTGCAGGTAACGCTCCAGACGTGCCGAGGAGTGCTCAGGCCCCTGCCCTTCATAACCGTGTGGCAGCAGCATGGTCAGACCGCAAAGACGACCCCACTTGTGCTCGCCGCTGGTGATGAACTGGTCGACAACTACCTGGGCCCCGTTGGCGAAGTCGCCGAACTGCGCTTCCCAGATTACCAGTGCGTTTGGCTGGGTGGTCGAGTAGCCGTATTCGAATGCCAGGACCGCTTCTTCGGACAGGAACGAATCGTACAGGTCGAAACGTGGCTGGCCTTTGTAGAGGTTCTGCAGCGGGATATAGGTGCTGGCGTCCTTCTGGTTGTGCAACACCGCGTGGCGGTGAGAGAAGGTGCCGCGGCCGATATCCTGACCGGTCATGCGGATCGGGTGACCTTCGAATGCCAGGGTGGCGTAGGCCATGGTTTCGGCGTAGCCCCAGTTGATCGGCAAGCCACCGGCCTGCATCTTCTGGCGGTCTTCGTAGATCTTCGAAACCTGACGCTGAACCACGAAGCCTTCCGGCAGTTCCAGCAGCTTGGCCGACAGTTCCTGCAGGGTCTTGAGGTCGAAGCGGGTGTCGTGACGCGCGGTCCAGGCGTGGCCCAGGTACGGACGCCAGTCAACGAACAGCTCCTTGTTCGGCTCTTTGACCAGGCTTTTTACGACGTGCAGGCCGTTGTCCAGCGCGTTGCGGTACTCGTCGACCTTGGCCTGGACGCGCTCGGCGTCAAGACGACCCGATTGGGTCAGGGCGTCGGCGTACAGCTCGCGGGTGGTGCGCTGCTTGGCGATCTGCTGGTACATCAGCGGCTGGGTGCCGTTCGGCTCGTCGGCCTCGTTGTGGCCGCGACGACGGTAGCAGACCAGGTCGATGACCACGTCACGCTTGAACTGCATGCGGTAATCGACGGCCAGCTGGGTCACGAACAGCACCGCTTCCGGATCATCACCGTTGACGTGCAGGATCGGCGCCTGAATCATCTTGGCGACGTCGGTGGCGTACTCGGTGGAACGCGAGTCCAGCGGGTTGCTGATGGTGAAACCAACCTGGTTGTTGATCACGATGTGCACGGTACCGCCGGTCTTGAAACCGCGGGTCTGCGACATCTGGAAGGTTTCCATGACCACGCCTTGACCGGCGAATGCCGCGTCACCGTGGATGGAAATCGGCAGTACCTTGTCGCCAACGGTGTCGTTGCGACGGTCCTGACGGGCACGTACCGAACCTTCAACCACTGGCGAGACGATTTCCAGGTGCGAAGGGTTGAACGCCATGGCCAGGTGAACTTCGCCACCGGCGGTCATCACGTTGGACGAGAAGCCCTGGTGGTATTTCACGTCACCGGAGCCCAGCTCGACCTTCTTCTTGCCTTCGAACTCGTCGAACAGATCGCGCGGGTTCTTGCCGAAAGTGTTGACCAGCACGTTGAGACGGCCGCGGTGGGCCATGCCGATGACAACTTCCTTGGTACCGTAGGAACCGGAGCGCTGGATCAGCTCGTCCAGCATCGGAATCAGGCTCTCGCCGCCTTCCAGGCCGAAACGCTTGGTGCCCGGGTATTTGGTACCCAGGTATTTTTCCAGACCCTCAGCGGCGGTGACGCGCTCGAGCAGGTGGCTCTGAATATCCGCGGAGAAGACTGGACGCCCACGCACGCTCTCCAGACGCTGCTGGAACCAGCTGCGCTGCTCGGAGTCGACGATGTGGGTGAATTCGGCGCCAATGGTGCGGCAATATGTCTGCTGCAAAGCGTCGAAGATTTCGCGTAGGCTCGCTTCCTCTTTGCCGATGAACAGGTCGCCGGCACGGAAGGTCGTATCAAGATCGGCATTGGTCAAGCCGTAATGATTGATCGACAGGTCTACTGGCGCAGGGCGCTGCCACAACCCCAGGGGGTCGAGCTTCGCGGCTTGGTGGCCGCGCATACGGTAGGCCTGGATCAGTCGCAGAACTTCAACCTGCTTCTTCTCGTGTTCACTGCTCACGCTCCCGGCGGAAACCGGTTGGGCGCGGCGCTGGTTCTTTGCCAGCAGTACGAAATGGTCGCGGATTGTAGAGTGCGATACATCGGTAGCGGTGCTGCCTTCGGCGGGCAACTTCTGGAAGTAAGTGCGCCACTCTTCTGGCACAGCGTTAGGGTCGTGCAGGTAAAGCTCGTAGAGCTCTTCCACATATGCAGCGTTACCACCTGAAAGGTGGGCGCTATCCCACATGCGCTGCATCACGCTTTCTTGCATGCTTGGTCACCCTCGGTTAGGGGACGGATCGGCAAGAGCCACAGCACGCCTGGAAAAGTCCTAATGCAGCGACCCAACCAAGCCACCAAGGATCCTACAGATTTTCCGGGTACCAGCCCGGAAGCCCCTGCTGGTCTCATATCTTCATAGGTAAAAGCTTGGGCTTTGTGGGCCCGAGCTCGGGTTTCACCTTGGTGCGGGCAAGGGCCCGCACCTTGG
Organism: Pseudomonas wadenswilerensis; assembly: GCF_900497695.1. Taxonomy (GTDB): domain Bacteria; phylum Pseudomonadota; class Gammaproteobacteria; order Pseudomonadales; family Pseudomonadaceae; genus Aquipseudomonas; species Aquipseudomonas wadenswilerensis. The sequence goes on from NZ_UIDD01000010.1 coordinate 118,584, forward strand.
CGTACTACGGGTACAACACTTTTAAAATCAGGTACCGCTTTGCAGCAGCATGTTACGTACGTGACCGATGGCCTTGGTCGGATTCAGACCTTTAGGGCAAACGTTTACGCAGTTCATGATGCCGCGGCAACGGAACACGCTGAACGGGTCATCCAGCGAAGCCAGACGCTCCTGGGTCTTGGTGTCACGACTGTCGGCCAGGAAACGATAGGCCTGCAGGAGTGCAGCTGGACCGAGGAACTTGTCCGGGTTCCACCAGAACGACGGGCAGGAAGTCGAGCAGCAAGCGCACAGAATGCACTCGTACAGACCGTCCAGCTTTTCACGCTCTTCCGGCGACTGCAGGCGCTCGATGGCCGGAGCCGGCGTGTCGTTCTGCAGGAATGGCTTCACCTTCTCGTACTGCTTGTAGAAGATGCTCATATCGACGACCAGGTCACGAATGACCGGCAATCCAGGCAAAGGGCGGACGATCAGCTTGTTGCGCTTGACCACGGCCGAAAGCGGCGTGATGCAGGCCAGACCGTTCTTGCCGTTGATGTTCATGCCATCGGAACCGCAAACACCTTCACGGCAGGAGCGACGATACGAGAAACCTTCGTCCTGCTCTTTGATCAGTGCCAATACATCGAGAACCATCAGGTCCTTGCCGCCGGTATCGACCTGGAACACCTGCATCTTGGGTGCCGAGTCGGTATCGGGGTTGTAACGATAAACTTCGACTTGCAACATTGTGGCCACCCTTAGTAAGTCCGGACTTTAGGCTCGAACGCCGGAACGGTTTTCGGCGCGAAGTTGACGGCGCGCTTGGCGACGCGCTTCTCACCCGGGAAGTACAGGGTGTGGCACAGCCAGTTTTCGTCGTCACGGTCTTCGAAGTCTTCACGGGCATGCGCACCGCGGGACTCTTTACGGACTTCTGCAGCGATTGCAGTGGCTTCAGCGACTTCCAGCAGGTTCTGCAGCTCCAGCGCTTCGATACGCGCGGTGTTGAAGGCCTGGGACTTGTCGTTGATCTTGACGTTGGCGATACGCTCGCGCAGACCGGCCAATTGCTCGATACCCTTCTGCATGTATTCGCCAGTGCGGAATACACCGAAGTAGTTCTGCATGCAGCTCTGCAGCTCGCGACGCAGGGTAGCCACGTCTTCACCGGTGTTGCGCTCGTTGAGCTTGTTCAGGCGGCTCAGGGCAACATCGATGTCGGTGTCGCTGGCGTCGAGGTATTCGATACCGTCGCTCAGCGCTTTTTCCAGGTGCAGGCCGGCAGCACGACCGAAGACCACCAGGTCGAGCAGCGAGTTGCCGCCCAGGCGGTTGGCACCGTGAACCGATACGCACGCCACTTCACCTACCGCGAACAGACCCGGGATGATGTGATCAACGCCATCGGCGTCCTGGGTCATCGCCTGGCCATGGATGTTGGTGGCAACGCCGCCCATCATGTAGTGGCAGGTTGGAACAACAGGAACCGGCGCGACCACAGGGTCGACGTGAGCGAAGGTCTTGGACAGTTCACAGATACCTGGCAGGCGGCTGTGCAGTACTTCTTCACCCAGGTGGTCAAGCTTGAGCATCACGTGGTCGCCGTTAGGGCCACAGCCGTTGCCGGCGATGATCTCTTTAACCATGGAACGGGCCACAACGTCACGACCAGCAAGGTCTTTGGCGTTAGGCGCGTAACGCTCCATGAAACGCTCGCCGTGCTTGTTGATCAGGTAACCGCCTTCACCACGGCAACCTTCAGTGACCAGTACACCAGCGCCGGCGATGCCGGTCGGGTGGAACTGCCACATCTCGATGTCCTGGACCGGAACGCCTGCACGCAGGGCCATGCCGATACCGTCACCGGTATTGATCAGGGCGTTGGTGGTGGAGGAGTAGATACGGCCTGCACCGCCAGTGGCCAGAACGGTGGCCTTGGCCTTGATGTACAGGGTTTCGCCGGTTTCGATGCAGATTGCGATCACACCGACGAACGCGCCTTCCTGGTTCTTCACCAGGTCAACTGCGTAGTACTCGTTGAGGAAGGTGGTACCTGCCTTCAAGTTGCCCTGGTACAGGGTGTGCAGCAGCGCGTGACCGGTACGGTCGGAAGCGGCGCAGGTACGGGCGGCCTGGCCACCTTTACCGAAGTCCTTGGACTGACCGCCGAACGGACGCTGGTAGATACGGCCTTGTTCGGTACGCGAGAACGGCAGACCCATGTGGTCCAGCTCGAACACGGCAGCAGGGCCTTCCTGACACATGTATTCGATAGCGTCCTGGTCACCGATGTAGTCGGAACCCTTGACGGTATCGTACATGTGCCAGCGCCAGTCATCGTTCGGGTCGGCCGAAGCGATGGCACAGGTGATGCCACCCTGGGCCGATACAGTGTGCGAACGGGTCGGGAAGACCTTGGTGATCACGGCGGTCTTGTGACCGCCCTGGGCCAGCTGCAGCGCAGCGCGCATGCCGGCACCGCCACCACCAATGATGATGGCGTCGAATGTAATCGTAGGAATGTTAGCCATGAATCAGATACCCCAGAGAATCTGCACACCCCAGACGAAGTACGCGAACATCGCGACACCACATACCGCCTGGAACAGGAAACGTACGGCAGTCGCCGACTTGCCCAGCGCCATCGGCGTCAGGTAGTCGGTGGCAATGGTCCACATGCCGACCCAGGCGTGAGCGCCCAGGGCTACAAGGGCCAGCAGACTGAAGATACGCATCGCGTTGTTGGAGAACAGAGCGTGCCACTGGGCAAACTCGATGCCCGGGTGCGCGACCAGGTATCCGATCAGGAAAATGAAATAAGCCGCGAGAACGACCGCAGAAACGCGCTGCGCCATCCAGTCATAGAGGCCCGAACGCGAGAGGTTCGTGACGTTGGTTACCATATCCAAACTCCTGCCAGCACGATCACCACCACAGAGACGGCGATGATAATTTTCGAGCCCAGTCGGCCGCCTTCCAGCGTTTCACCGATGCCCATGTCCATGATCAAGTGGCGCACACCGGCTACCAAGTGATACAGCAAGGCGGACAGGAGGCCCCATGCCACGAACTTGGCCAGCGGACTGGTCAAGCATGCCTTCACCTCGGCGAAACCTTCCTCCGAACCCAGGGATTTGCCCAATGCATAAAGCATGAAGCCAAGGCCCAGGAAGAGGATGATGCCGGAAACACGGTGAAGAAATGACGTAACGCCGGTAATGGGGAGTTTGATGGTCCTTAGGTCTAGGTTTACAGGTCGTTGGCTTTTCACGGCTTTTTTCACACTGAAGAGCCCCTAGCAAGCAGGGCAAAGTTGTTGGTAAGTGTACTGGTCAGGTACCCACCACCCAGGGAGTGACGACCCCAGCAACACGGGCTTGCAAGCCCCTGGCGGTCGGGGGCCGATTATAGACAGTTAGGCTACTAATGACAACGCAGACACCTAGCCCAAATAGCGCATTGCCTTTAGCCAACAAAAGGCGTAAACGGGCGGTAATTTCGAGGAAAAACAGCGCCCAAAGCCCTTTACAACCGTGCTTTAGGCAAATTGACATTCGAATTTATCTCACTATAGTGGTGCGGGCCCTGCGTGGGGGGTCTGTCTGATGATTTCAAGCATTAATAGGAGGCCACATGGCTGACAAAAAAGCGCAGTTGGTCATCGAGGGCGCAGCCCCCGTCGAGCTGCCCATTTTAACCGGCACCGTTGGTCCCGATGTTATCGACGTTAGAGGGTTGGGGGCCACGGGTCACTTCACTTTCGACCCTGGTTTCATGGCGACCGCATCCTGCGAGTCGAAGATCACTTATATCGACGGCGACAAGGGTATCCTGCTGCACCGCGGCTATCCGATCGAGCAGCTGGCCGAAAAATCCGACTACCTCGAGACCTGCTACCTGCTGCTCAACGGCGAATTGCCGAATGCCGAGCAGAAGGCCCAGTTCGTCAGCACCGTGAAGAACCACACCATGGTTCACGAGCAGTTGAAGTCCTTCTTCAACGGCTTCCGCCGCGACGCCCACCCGATGGCCGTCATGTGCGGCGTGGTTGGCGCCCTGTCGGCGTTCTACCACGACTCGCTGGACATCAATAACCCGCAGCACCGCGAAATCTCCGCGGTTCGCCTGGTCGCCAAGATGCCGACCCTGGCGGCGATGGTGTACAAGTACTCCATGGGCCAGCCCATGATGTACCCGCGCAACGACCTGTCGTACGCGGAAAACTTCCTGCACATGATGTTCAACACCCCGTGCGAGATCAAACCGATCAGCCCGGTACTGGCCAAGGCAATGGACCGGATCTTCATCCTCCACGCCGACCACGAGCAGAACGCATCGACCTCCACCGTCCGTCTGGCCGGCTCGTCGGGCGCCAACCCGTTCGCCTGTATCGCTGCCGGTATCGCTGCACTGTGGGGCCCTGCCCACGGCGGCGCCAACGAAGCCGTGCTGACCATGCTCGATGAAATCGGCGATGTCTCGAACATCGACAAGTTCATCGCCAAGGCCAAGGACAAGAACGATCCGTTCAAGCTGATGGGCTTCGGTCACCGCGTTTACAAGAACCGCGACCCGCGCGCCACCGTGATGAAACAGACCTGCGACGAAGTCCTGCGCGAGCTGGGCATCAAGAACGATCCGCAGCTGGAACTGGCCATGCGCCTGGAAGAGATCGCCCTCACCGATCCTTACTTCATCGAGCGCTCGCTGTACCCGAACGTCGACTTCTACTCGGGGATCATCCTCAAGGCGATCGGCATTCCAACCAGCATGTTCACCGTGATCTTCGCCCTGGCGCGGACCGTCGGCTGGATTTCGCACTGGAAAGAAATGCTCTCCAGCCCTTACAAGATCGGCCGCCCTCGCCAGCTGTACACCGGCTACGAGTCGCGCGACATCGTCAAGCTGGAAGACCGCAAGTAAGCCCTTGGGCCGAAAACGAAAAAAGGCTGCCTTCGGGCAGCCTTTTTTATTGCGCGCTCATCGCGGTTAACGCCCCTGCAGGAACGGGCTTGCCCCGCGATTATCCAACAGTTAACCAATAGCCCCTGCTCGCCACAACTGTACTTACTATTTCTCAGCCTTCGCCTTCAACGCCTTCAAGGTATTGAACGGCGCATCCACCACAAACTTGTTGGCCACCATCGACGGCACGCTGCCGCCCGGCTCGGTATGCACCTGGTAAGTCACCTCGGTACCACCGTCTTTTGGCTGCAGCTTCCAGAAGCCATCAACCTTGGCCACCCGCACGAAGCCCTTCTCTTCCGGCAGGTATTTCGGCACACCTTCAAGCTTGCGGGTCAGGCTGCCATCGGCGGCCTCGGTAGTGGTGACATGCATGACCGAATCACGCGCAGTGACCGGCCACGGGGTATTGAACTGAGTGTAGGTCCAGCTCTGGTCACCCTCGGATTTCAGCAGCTTCTGCGACTTGCACTCATGGATCCAGGCGCAGGCACCGGCGACATCTTCCTGCAGGGCCCTGACCTTCGCCAGCGGCGCCTTGATAAAGGTTACCCCGCGATAGGCCTTGTAATCGGAACCGGCCACCTCACTGAGCTCGACCTTGATCCCGTCTTCGTTCTTGGCTTGCTTCCAGTCCTCGGCATGAGCCAGCGGCACCAGCACCGCACCAAGACCCAAAACCAGTGCCACTTGCTTAAACGATCCCATTCTCTTGTTCCTTATTGTCGAAGACCCGCGTTTCAAGCTGCCGTCATTTGCTCCAGCCATCCCAGGATCCTGATTGCCTCGTCGCGGTCGTTGCCGCAGGTGTCGGCCTCCGCCTTGAAACCACCGCACACCGCCGGACGCTCGGGCTTGCCGAACAAGCCACAGAGATTGGCAACCGACAGATGCAGGCAGCGCTCACCGGCAGGCTTGCCCTTGGGCATGCCCGGTATCGGCGAGCTGATGGAGGGCGCAATGCAGCAGGCGCCACAACCTTCACGGCAATTCATGACAACAGAATCCTCGGAGTAACAAATGATGAATGAACCCGGATAGTAACCGCTTAAACAGGTGTTTGAAATTGCTCGCAGGATGAAATATCAGCCTGAACGTGATGACCGAACAGTCAGTTCCACGCTACTGCTTGAACTCGAACTCGATTGCCGCACCCTCGACATCCTTGCGACTTTCGTTGCGCAGTTGCAGTTGCATTTCGTTGCTGATGAGCCGGCCATTGAGCTGGAACGGGCTATCGGACGGCGGCTTTTCACCGAACAGGTAGGGCAGCAAGGGCTTGGGCAGCGGCGCCTGCTCCTGGGTGTCGGGCTTGAGTTCCTTGACCATGCTGGAGGGCAGGCTCAGGTCGAGCTTGGCCTTGGGCAAGGGTGCCGGTGCCGCTTTGGCGTTTTTACGCGGGGTACGCTTGGTGGCCTTGGTGGTTGCCTTCTTGCGCACCGGTGGCGCTTTTGCCTGCTTTGGCTTGACCGCAGGCTTGGCGCTTTTCGTTGCAGGGGCTTTGCCGGCTGGCGCAGTTTCGGCCACAGCTGCCGAAGAGCAAGCCAAGCCACCGAGCAGGCACAGGGACAACCCGATACAACGCAACGCTTTCATAGGCACCGACGATTATCCCTGAAAATGCTTATGCTCCCCGTTCCTGACACGACTGGCAAGCCTAGAAAAAAGCGCCCGAGGCGGACTCCTGGCACAGTTGGCTGGCCAGCATGCCCAGGGTCATCACCGCCCGCTCCGCTTCACGGTTCCACGGGATGCCACAGTTCAGGCGAATGCAGTGGTTGAACTGCTCGGTGTTACTGAAGATCAACCCCGGGGCGATACTGATGCCCTGCTGCAGCGCGCGCACATGCAACTCCTGGGTATTGACCCGCCCCGGCAGGCTGACCCAGAGAATGAAGCCGCCAGTTGGCCGGGTCATCTGCGTGCCTTCCGGGAAGTGCTGCTGTACCGCCAATTGGTAGGCACTGAGATTCTTCCGGTACTCCTGACGGATGTAGCGCAAGTGCCGGTCGTAACCGCCATTCTCCAGGTAGGACGCCACCCCCATCTGCGTCACGCTGCAGGCTGAATGGGTGGTGAAGGTCTGCAAACGCTGGATTTCCGCCTGATACTTGCCAGCGACCATCCAGCCGATCCGCACACCTGGCGACAGGGTCTTGGAAAAGCTGGAGCAATAGATCACCCGCCCCAACCGATCAAAGGCCTTGAGCGACTTGGTCTTGCCCTGCTCGAACATCAGTTCGCCATAAATGTCGTCTTCAACGATCTGAATGTCGAAATCCGAGGCCAGGCGCAGCAACTGTTTCTGCCGGTCTTCCGGAATGGTGCCGCCCAGCGGATTGCTCAGGCGCGCGGTCAACACCAGCGCCTTGATCGACCACTGGTTGGCCGCCAGTTGCAGCGCCTCGAGGCTGATACCGGTGGACGGATCACTGGGGATTTCGATCACTTTCAGCCCGAGCAGGTCGGCCAGCTGCAGCAAGCCGTAGTAGGTCGGCGACTCGGCGGCGATCAGGTCGCCCGGCCGGGTCAGCACCCGCAGCGACATCTGCAGGGCATCGACGCAGCCATGGGTGACCACCACTTCACTGGGGTCGACCACCACGCCGGCATCGCGCATGCGTATGGCGATCTGCCGACGCAACGGCTCGAAACCCGGGCTGAACATGTAGCTGAAGGCCCGCGGGCTATGAAAGCGGGTGACCTTGGCCAACTGCTGGTGCAGCGCCCGCACGGGCAAATAATCGACATGGGGTACCGCCGCGCCGAAGGGGAACACCCCGTCGCGCCGAGCTTCGGTCAGAACCTGCTGGATGATGCTGCTGCGCGTCACCAGGCCGGGGCGCTCGACCCGGGCGATGTCCGGCGTCTGCGCAGTCAGAGCGGGTGTCTGGTGTACGTAGTAGCCGGACTGCGGCCGCGCGCGAATCAGGCCCTGGTCTTCGAGGTTGGCATAGGCCTGCAGCACGGTGGCATGACTGACATTGAGCTGCGAGCTCATCTTGCGCACCGACGGCACACGCTCACCTGGCTGATACACACCGCGGCGAATATCTTCGGCCAGTTGCTGGGCGATGCGCTGGTAGAGCAACAGGTTGGTCATGATCAGTTCTCGACACGCAGGCAATGTAGTTGTTTTTGTACGGCTGTTTCGAGCAAGAATACCGGAACAGTTACGAAGTGTACTGGGACAGATTGCAGAATAGTCGACAATACAGTTGCGTGACAGAGGCGGGGGTGCGCCATTTGTCACAACCAGGCGATTGCCCATAAAAAAACCCGGAGCTGTGCGGCCTCCGGGTTTCTTCATCTATTACTCAGCGTGCGGCGCCGAGCTTGCCTTTTTCGTCGGAGAAGACGATCTCGACCCGACGGTTCTGCGCCCTGCCCCGCTCCGAGGCGTTAGCCTCGACCGGATACTGGTCGCCGTACCCTTCGACCTGGATACGTTTTTCATCGACACCCAGATCGATCAGCATGTCGGCCACTGCCTGAGCCCGATCACGGGAGAGCTTGAGATTGTCTTCCGGCGCACCGGTACTGTCGGTGTAACCCTCGATACGCACGACCCGCTTGGGGTTGAGCTGGAGGAACTGCACCAGCTTGAGCACGGTACGGCTGGCGGAGTTCTTCAGCTCCGCATGGCCGGTATCGAACAGCACGTCGCCCAGGGTCATGACCAGACCACGGTCGCTCTGCTCAGTGGCCAGGCTGACGATCTGCGCCTCCAGCCACTTGCCCTGCTGCTGCACGCTGGCAAGCTTGGCTTCGCGCAGGGCCAACTGCAGGCGCTGACGCTCGAGCTCAAGTTTGGCCAGGCGCTCCTGATTGAGGACCAGGTTGCTGTGCTCGCGGGCAATGTCGCTGTAGCGCTGGCTCAGGTAGGCATAGTGGCGCACATCGGCACCGGTCCCCAGATAACTGGACAGGCGCTCGGCACGGGCCAGCGATTCACCGGCACGGATCACGTCACGCGGCGCACTGCGCAACACGTCGGAATCGTCCTTGACCGTCTGGAACTTGGCCGTGGCCTCATCCAGCGCCGTCTCGCTGCGCTGGCTGGCGCAGCCCTGCAGGCCCACTACCCCGACCAACAATAATGCCGCCAAAGGTTTGATCGAACTCACCGCTGCTCTCCCAACTGTTTACGCAGGCGATTGACCCGCGACTGCAGCAAGTCCAGCTGCTCCTTGCTCTTGACCGTCAGCACCTGGGCCTCGGCCAGGCGTGCATCGAGCTCGGCCTGCTCGGCGCGCATGCGCGCGTCGCGATAGGATTCGCTGGTCATGTTGGCGCGGGCGCGGGCCAGTTTGTCTTCAGCCAGCTTCAGCTCTGCCACTTCATCGGTGGCACCAACGGCCTTGGCCTGCTCCAGCGCCTGTTCGGACAGGCGTAGCTGTTCATTGGGGGCCGGGTCATTGGCGCATCCGGCCAGGGCCAGCAGCGCCAGGGCGGCGAATAGTGAATGAGTTCTCACGCAATCTTCCTACTGTTTAGGGGCATCCAGCGGTGCCTGCATCTGCGCTTTCCAGCGCTCGACATTACGTTGCAGTACCGCTTGGGACACGCCGGAGGCCGGCAATTCTGTCAGTTTTTTTGCCAGTTGTCCGCGTAACCAGGCGTCATTGCATGCCGAATTATGCGACAGCGCCAGGTACAGCCCAGGGCGGTCCAGGGGCAAGCCGCGGGCAATCAGCTCGTTGCTCATGCCCAGGGTCTGGGCCATGGCCATGCCGGCGTAGCGACCGGCCAGCACATAGTCGACCTGGCCGAGCAGCAGCTTCTGAAATGCCTGGGTCAGGTTCTGCGCCGGCGCCAGCTTCAACTGACTCTTGGCGTAGGCGGAAAATTCGGGCGTCAGCCGGGCTTTCTCCGACACACTGCCTTGATGCTCGTGCAAATCGGACAAGGTGTTGTAAACCAGTGGCGAATCGTGACGAGTCCAGACCACGTATTCATTGCTCAGCAACGACGGGTGAACATAGTCGACGGTGGTCAGTTCGGCCACCGCGAAGGGTGAATCGATCAACAGATCGACGCGCCCGCTGCGCACCTCTTCCAACGCCTGACTGCGGGTACCGCTGTCGAGGACTTCAATCTTCAGGCCCAACTCGCCGGCAACCTGCCTGAACAGGTCGACGTTGGCGCCAATCAGGTGCTTGGGATCCTGCGGGTCGCGCCATGAATACGGCGGGGCATCGGGGCTGCCGGTGGCCACCAGCCGCTCGCATTTACCCACCGCCCAGGCCTGCAATGGCATCAGCACCGCAGCAGCCACCAGCGCCGTGTTTATCCGACCACGCCATCCCATGCAACGACTCCCTGATCTTTTTAGCCCGAATGAAAAAGCCCGGTCCGCCGGGCTGTGCAAGGCTGGCCTGCACAGCCCGAACGGACCGGGCTCTTTTATAAGTGAAGCGGCTGGATTAAACCAGCTTCTCCAGCTCTGGGATGGCTTCGAACAGGTCAGCCACCAGGCCGTAGTCGGCCACCTGGAAGATCGGCGCTTCTTCGTCCTTGTTGATCGCAACGATCACTTTGGAGTCTTTCATGCCGGCCAGGTGCTGGATCGCGCCGGAGATACCGACGGCGATGTACAGCTGTGGTGCAACGATCTTGCCGGTCTGACCGACCTGCATGTCGTTGGGTACGAAACCTGCGTCGACCGCAGCGCGCGAAGCGCCAACGGCTGCGCCGAGCTTGTCGGCCAGGGCGTACAGGTGCTTGAAGTTTTCACCGTTCTGCATGCCGCGACCGCCGGAAACGACGATTTTGGCAGCGGTCAGCTCAGGACGGTCGGACTTGGCCAGCTCTTCGCCAACGAACGCCGATTTGCCAGCGTCGTGGGCAGCAGCGACGGCTTCAACAGCAGCCGAACCACCTTCGGCGGCAACGGCGTCGAAGCCGGTGGAACGCACGGTGATGACCTTGACGGCAGCGTTCGATTGCACGGTGGCAATGGCGTTACCGGCGTAGATCGGACGCTTGAAGGTGTCAGCCGATTCAACCGAGATGATCTCGGAGATCTGGTCGACGTCCAGCAGCGCGGCAACGCGTGGCAGGATGTTCTTGCCGTTGGAGGTGGCAGGTGCCAGCACGTGGCTGTAGCCCTTGCCCAGCTCGGCTACCAGCGGCGCGACGTTCTCTGGCAGCTGGTGAGCGTAGGCGGCGTTGTCGGCAACCAGGACCTTGGCAACGCCGGCGATCTTGGCGGCAGCTTCAGCGACGCCACCGACGTTCTGGCCAGCGACCAGCACGTGGATGTCGCCACCGATCTTGGCGGCAGCAGCAACAGTGTTCAGGGTGGCCGGGGCAACGGCACCTTTTTCGTGTTCAGCGATAACCAGGATAGTCATTTAGATTACCTTCGCCTCGTTCTTCAGTTTCTCGACCAGTTCAGCAACCGACTTGACCTTGATACCGGCGCTGCGGGCAGCCGGCGCTTCGACTTTCAGGGTCTTGTTGGTGGAGGCGGTAGAAACGCCCAGCGCGTCTGGAGTAACGGTCTCCAGCGGCTTCTTCTTGGCCTTCATGATGTTCGGCAGCGACGCGTAGCGTGGCTCGTTCAGGCGCAGGTCAGTGGTGACGATGGCTGGCAGGTTCAGCGCAACGGTCTGCAGACCGCCGTCAATTTCACGGGTGACGTTGACCTTGTCGCCAGCAACCTCGACCTTGGAGGCGAAGGTGCCCTGGGCGTAACCGCTCAGCGCAGCCAGCATCTGGCCGGTCTGGTTGTTGTCGCTGTCGATGGCTTGCTTGCCAAGGATTACCAGCTGCGGTTGCTCTTTGTCGACCACTGCCTTGAGCAGCTTGGCCACGGCCAGCGAAGTCAGCTCTTCAGCCGATTCGACCAGGATGGCGCGGTCGGCACCCAGTGCCAGGGCAGTACGCAGTTGCTCCTGGGCAGTGGCCGGGCCGACGGTAACGACGACGATCTCGCTCGCAACACCCTTCTCTTTCAGGCGTACGGCTTCTTCTACGGCGATTTCGCAGAAGGGGTTCATGGACATCTTGACGTTAGCAAGGTCGACGCCGGAGTTGTCCGCCTTGACGCGAACCTTGACGTTATAGTCGACCACTCGTTTGACAGCTACAAGAACCTTCATGGATTCCTCGTTACTCTCCGGTGAAAAGAATGTCGCCTGGGGCAAACCCGGCGATTGCGCGTGGGTACAAGGGCACCTCTAAAAACGATCACAGGTGGACGAATTTAACCCTGACCCAGCAGTCTCGATTCGGCCTGTCAGTTGCAAAACCCGTGGGGCATTATTTGTCGTGGCGTGTAAACTCCACTACAAAGCGGGTTGTGGCGTAACTGCCCTGCTTTTCGCCTGGTTTTTAGGGGTGCTCCTGCATCCGACGGTCAGCCTACGGCGAGCGCAAAACCGCTCGTATCTTGACCGTAACGCCCAATCCGGTCAATACGGCAAACCGGTCAGCTTCAAGCCGCGCTTCTTTGATTTTACTGGCCTGCGGCAAATTCAAACAAACGTTTGTATTGGACCCCGCGAGTGGTGTAGATATAATGCGCGGCCAAGAGAAAGCGGTGTAGTCCGTCATCGCTCGAGCTACAGCCCGAGCGTCTGAAAAATGACCGCCTGACACCCGCCAACAAAGAAAAACCGATGAGCCTTGAGTAGGAGAGAACCTGTGGAACGCGAATACATGGAATTCGACGTGGTCATTGTCGGCGCTGGCCCGGCTGGCCTGTCCGCCGCCTGCCGACTGAAGCAGAAGGCCGCCGAAGCCGGTAACGAAATCAGCGTCTGCGTGGTCGAGAAAGGCTCGGAAGTCGGCGCCCACATCCTCTCCGGTGCGGTGTTCGAACCGCGCGCCCTGAACGAACTGTTCCCGGACTGGAAAGAGCTCGGCGCCCCGCTCAACACCGAAGTCAAACGCGACGACATCTATGTGCTCAAGGATGCTGGCAGCTCGATCAAGGTCCCTGACCTGTTCGTGCCCAAGACCATGCACAACGAGGGCAACTACATCATCTCCCTGGGCAACCTGTGCCGCTGGCTGGCCCAGCAGGCCGAGAACCTGGGCGTGGAAATCTACCCGGGCTTCGCCGCCCAGGAAGCGCTGTTCGACGAAAACGGCGTGGTCCGCGGGATCATCACCGGCGACCTGGGTGTCGACCGTGAAGGCAATCCCAAAGAAGGCCTGTACACCCCGGGCATGGAGCTGCGCGGCAAGTACACCCTGTTCGCCGAAGGCTGCCGGGGCCATATCGGCAAGCAACTGATCAAGCGCTTCAACCTCGACAGTGAGTCCGACGTTCAGCACTACGGTATCGGCCTCAAGGAAATCTGGGAAGTCGACCCGTCCAAGCACGAGCAAGGCCTGGTGGTGCACACCGCCGGCTGGCCGCTGGACGTGATAAGCGCCGAGAACACCGGCGGCTCGTTCCTCTATCACCTGGAAAACAACCAGGTGGTGGTCGGCCTGATCGTCGACCTGTCCTACAGCAACGCCTACCTGTCGCCGTTCGATGAGTTCCAGCGCCTCAAGCACCACCCGGTGATCAGCAAGTACCTCGATGGCGGCAAACGCATCAGCTATGGCGCCCGCGCCATCAGCAAAGGCGGCCTGAACTCGCTGCCGAAGATGGTCTTCAACGGTGGCGCGCTGATCGGTTGTGACCTGGGTACCCTGAACTTCGCCAAGATCAAGGGCAGCCACACCGCGATGAAGTCCGGCATGCTCGCCGCCGAAACGGTGGCCGACGCCCTGCTGGCCGGTAGCGAAGGCGGCGACCAGCTCAACGGCTACGTCGAAGCGTTCAAGGCCAGCTGGCTGCATGAAGAGTTGTTCGCCAGCCGTAACTTCGGCCCGGCCATGCACAAGTTCGGCCCGATCTTCGGTGCGGCGTTCAACTACGTCGACCAGAACTGGTTCGGCGGCAAGCTGCCGTTCACCCTGCGCGACACCAAGCCGGACTACGCGTGCCTGAAGCTGGCCGCCGACTCGAAAAAAATCGACTATCCAAAACCGGATGGCAAGCTGAGCTTCGACAAGCTGAGCTCGGTGTTCCTCTCCAGCACCAACCATGAAGAAGAGCAGCCGTGCCACCTGAAACTGGCCGATGCAAGCATCCCGATCGGTACCAACCTGCCGCTGTACGACGAGCCGGCCCAGCGTTACTGCCCGGCAGGCGTGTACGAAGTGGTCACTCAGGAAGACGGCAGCAAGCGCTTCCAGATCAACGCCCAGAACTGCGTGCACTGCAAGACCTGTGACATCAAGGACCCTTCGCAGAACATCACCTGGGTCACCCCGGAAGGCGCCGGCGGCCCGACTTACCCGAACATGTAAATCTGCCGGTAAATAAAAAAGCCCCCTCGCCGTAGTGGCCAGGGGGCTTTTCAATGGCCGCAATTCAGCAGCGTACAGCTTCGTCTTCGAAGGTAGTCGCTTCTCGCGCACCGAAGTACATCGCCGTCAGCAAGCCCACCGCCCCCATGATCAGACAGAAGCCCACGCACACCCATGGGCTCCACGGCATCAGGGCAATCAGCAGCAACGGAGTGGTACTTGCCCACAAGGCGTAGGCAATGTTGTAGGTGAAGGAAATGCCCGACACCCGAATCTGCGCCGGGAACAACCCGACCATCACCGACGGCACGACCCCGACGACCCCACAGGCCAGTCCGGCCAGGGCGTAGGCCATGCCGGTCCAGCCCCAGCCACCGACCAGACTGGCATAGAGGCCGGCAATACCCAGTGGCAGCAGCAGGCTGTAGATCATCAAGGCACGCCAGGCGCCGATACGGTCGACCAGCAAGCCTGCCAGCACGCAGCCGATATTGAGGAAGACGATGCCCATGCTGCTCAAGGCGAAGGTGTGCCCGGCGCTCATGCCAAAGCGCTGTTGCATCACCGTCGGGGTGATGACTACCAGCACCACCACCGCCGAGGTCAGCACGCAGGTGAGCAGCGCGGCCGGGATCAAGGCGCGGCGATGCTCGCGCAAGACAGTCCGCAGGGGGAATGCAGGCGGCTGGTCACGGCGCTCGCGCAAGGCCAGGAACACCGGCGTCTCGCTCAACCAGCGGCGCAGCCACACACCGATCACGCCAAACACGCCGCCGAGCAGGAATGGATAGCGCCAGGCGTAATCGAGGATTTCCTGCGGGCTGAACAGTTGCGCCAGCGCCGTGGCGGTCAAGGCGCCGAGCAGGTAGCCGAAGGTCAGCCCCGCCTGCAGGAAGCCCAGGGCATAACCGCGCCGCCCGGCTGGCGCATGCTCGGCGACGAAGGTCCAGGCGCTTGGCACCTCGCCCCCTACCGCCGCGCCCTGAAGGATGCGCAAGGCCAAAAGGATCAGCGGCGCCGCGTAGCCGATATCGGCGTAGGTGGGCATCACGCCGATCAGCAGGCACGGCAAGGCCATCATCAGGATACTCAGGCTGAACACCCGCTTGCGTCCCAGGTGGTCGGCAAAATGGGCCATCAGGATGCCGCCCAGCGGCCGCGCCAGGTAACCGGTGACGAAGATGCCGAAGCTCTGCAGCAAACGCAGCCATTCGGGCATCTGCGGTGGGAAAAACAACTGGCTCAGGGTCAGGGCGAAGAACACGAAGATGATGAAATCGTAGATCTCCAGCGCCCCGCCCAGGGCTGCCAGGCCCAGGGTCTTGTGGTCGCTGCGCGACAGCCGCAGCGGGCGCGCAGGGTCAGTGGCAGTCATAGAGGTATCCGCAAGTGATCGGAGCCTGCGCGATCGCGCGCGTCAGGGCAAACGCCAGAGGATAGCAAAAGCCGCCCGGCCATACCCAGCGCAAAGGCCGGTCCAGGCTCAGGACTGACGGGAAAACGCGGTCTGGGCGAAGTTCATCCGCCGCGGGGCATAGCCCTGGAGGGGGGCGTGCTCGGGGATGCCGGGCAGGCGCCCGATCACTTGGGGCGAGTCGATGATGTTCATGAAGGACTGAATGGTCTCGTTGTCCGGGACCTTGGGCAGGCTGATATTCACTGCCCGGCGCTGGCTGTCGGGAATCGAGGGGATCTTCAGATGTTGCGACTCGTACAACAAGGCGTGCTGGATCTGTGGATTGACCCGGCAAAACCGCTCCAGGTCGACCCCGGCATGGCTGGCCAGGTCGATATTGCCCAGCAGCAGATTGAACGGTTGCAGTGCGCTCTGCACCAGACGCTGCAAATCTTCGAAGCTCTCGACCGGAGCGATGCGGTAATAGCCCATGCCATTGAGCATCCGCTCCAGTTGCAGCAACTGGTTTGGGTGCTCGTCGGCAATCAGGATCCGCAGCGATTTGTTCGGCATCGTTTATGACCAAGGCTGAGAGCGTTAACGACGTTCCTTGACCATACTGCGCCAGATCATCAATTGCAGGCTATTGGCGGGCACTTCGCCAGATAAAGGGTCTTTACTGATAGTTGTCGGGAAATCGACATAAATCAAGCAACGCCTCTACGGAATTTTCACAAATTCCCACGCACACCGCCTACTGCGACTCCCAATCGCGCATGCGCAGCCGGCAGTGTTTCATGGCGTTAACAATATGTTTTTCCACCACACTGCGCGAAATACCCAGGCGCTCGGCGATCTGCGGATGCGACAAGCCATCGAGCTTGCGCAACAGGAAACTTTCGCGGCACGGCTGGCTGAGTTCGGCCAGGGCGCGCTGCATCAACTCCAGGCGCTGGTTCAGGTCCATGCTCTGGGACGGCGCGGGGGAAAAGAAACGTTCATCGCTGTCGAGCACTTCAAGCGGCTCGACCTGACGCAGCAGGCCACGCCGATGGCCATCGATCACCAGGTTCAGGGCTGTGCGGTAGAGAAACGCCCGCGGGTGTTCGATTTCACTGCCACCGCTGCGTTCAAGCACGCGGATGTAGGCATCGTGAGCAATGTCTTCGGCTGCCTGCCGATTTCCCAGACGAGCACAAAGGAAACTCACCAGTTCGCGATAGTAGTTTTCCAACACAGCACCTGACCGCGACATCGAAGGGAATTCTCTGACTCAAGGGTGAGCGGATAAGGATGATGGCAGTATGCAATAATACAAATTATAATTATTCTCAGCAAGCTCAGAACCATTCCCGGTAAATTCTGCGCTAATCACCTCGTTTATCTGGGAGCTTCCCGTGCCTGTCGTGATAGGGCGACAGGCTGTAGTCACGGGCCACTCTTTCTGGCTGGAAACCCCGCATGAGACGCTTCTCCAACACCCGTCGCCTGTTGCTCTGCGGCCTGGGCCTGCTCAGCCTGGGCGCCCTGCTCGCCTGGAAAACCCTGCCCACTGGCGGCGACCCGCACAGCACGGTAGCAGTGACCCGCGGCGATATCGAAAGCAGTGTCACCGCCCTGGGCACTCTGCAACCCAGGCGCTACGTAGATGTCGGTGCGCAAGCGTCCGGACAAATCCGCAAGCTGCATGTAGAAGTGGGCGATCAGGTCAAGGAAGGTCAATTGCTGGTGGAAATCGATCCCTCGACCCAGCAGGCAAAACTCGATGCCGGGCGTTTCTCGATCGACAACCTCAAGGCCCAGCTCGATGAGCAGAAAGCCCAGTACCAACTGGCCGAGCAACAGTACCAGCGCCAACGCCACCTGGCTGCCGGGGGCGCGACCCGCAATGAAGACGTGCAAAGCGCCCAGGCCCAGCTCAAGGTGACCCAGGCGCGCATCGACATGTACCGCGCACAGATCCGCCAGGCACAGGCCAACCTGCGTAGCGACGAAGCCGAACTGGGGTACACGCGGATCTACGCACCGATGTCCGGCACCGTGGTCGCCGTTGATGCCCGCGAAGGCCAGACCCTCAACGCCCAGCAGCAAACTCCGCTGATCCTGCGCATTGCCAAGTTATCGCCGATGACCGTATGGGCTCAGGTCTCCGAAGCCGATATCGGTCATGTCAAACCTGGCATGCCGGCCTACTTCACCACCCTGGCCGGCGGCAAGCGCCGCTGGACCAGCAACGTGCGGCAAATCCTGCCGGTGCCGCCAAAACCCCTGGACCAGTCCAGCCAGGGCGGCGGCAGTCCGAACAGTTCCAGTGGCAGTGGCGCCAGCAGCAAAGTGGTGCTGTACACCGTGTTGCTTGATGTCGACAACCCGGACAACGCCCTGATGGCGGAGATGACCACCCAGGTGTTCTTTGTCGCCGGGCAGGCCAGCAAGGTCCTGACGGTGCCGGTAGCGGCACTGGATGAACACGCCGATGGCAATGACCTGCGCATCGCCCAGGTGCTCGACAGCAACGGCAAGGTCAACCAGCGCCAGGTGCGCACCGGATTGAGCGACCGCCTGCGGGTGCAGGTGCTCGACGGCCTGGCCGAAGGCGAGCGCCTGCTGATCGGCGCACCTGCCGCGAGCGGGGGTTGAATGTCCACTCCCCTGATTGAACTGCGCGATATCCGCAAGTCCTATGGCGGCGTCGATACGCCCAAGGTTGAGGTGGTCCGCGGCATCAGCCTGGCCATTCACCCCGGCGAGTTCGTTGCCATTGTCGGCGCCTCCGGCTCCGGCAAGTCGACACTGATGAACATCCTCGGCTGCCTGGACCGCCCCACTTCGGGCAACTATTACTTCGCCGGCAAGGACGTCGCCGAGCTCGACAGTGATGAGCTGGCCTGGCTGCGCCGCGAAGCTTTCGGTTTCGTCTTCCAGGGTTATCACCTGATTGCCTCGGGTTCGGCGCAGGAGAACGTCGAGATGCCGGCGATCTACGCCGGCACGCCCGCCGTCGAGCGCCATGCCCGCGCCGCTGCCTTGCTCGACCGCCTGGGCCTGGCCAGCCGTACCGGCAACCGTCCGCACCAATTATCCGGCGGCCAGCAGCAACGGGTGTCGATTGCCCGTGCGCTGATGAACGGCGGACACATCATCCTTGCCGACGAACCGACCGGCGCGCTGGACAGCCAGAGCGGTGCCGAGGTCATGGCTCTGCTTGACGAACTGGCCAGTCAGGGTCATGTGGTGATCCTGATTACCCACGACCGCGAAGTTGCAGCGCGGGCCAACCGGGTCATCGAGATTCGTGACGGCCTGGTGCTCAGTGACTCGGCGGCATCGCAAAACAGCCCTGCCCCCACCGCCCCTGGCTTGCAGGCCGAAGACCTGCGCCAGCGCCTGGATCAGGGCGCAACCGCAAGCGGCGCCTGGAAAGGCGAGCTGGTCGAAGCCCTGCAGGCGGCGTGGCGGATCATGTGGATCAACCGCTTCCGTACTGCCCTGACCCTGCTCGGAATCGTCATCGGCGTAGCCTCGGTGGTGGTCATGCTGGCGGTCGGCGAAGGCAGCAAGCGCCAGGTCATGGCGCAGATGGCCGCCTTCGGCTCGAACATCCTTTATCTCAGCGGCAGCGCGCCCACCTTGCGCGAACCGGCTGGCGTCATCACCCTCAATGACGTTGCCGCGGTGTCCAGCCTACCCCAGGTGAAGATGATCATGCCGGTGATCGGCAACTCGTTGATGGTGCGCTACGGCAACAACAACCAGCAGTTCTATGTCGGCGGCAACAACACCTACTTCTCCGAGATCTTCAACTGGCCGGTGGTCGAGGGCAGCTTCTTCACCGAAGCCGACGAACAGAGCGCGGCGGCCGTGGCGGTCATCGGCCAGAAGGTGCGCGAGAAACTCTTCGGTGCCGGTATTGATCCCATCGGCCAGTACATCCTGGTCGAGAACGTGCCCTTCCAGGTGGTAGGCATTCTCGCCGGCAAAGGCGCAAGCTCGGGCGATCAGGACAGCGACGAGCGTATCGTGGTGCCCTACTCGGCCGCCGCCATCCGCCTGTTCGGCAGCCGCGACCCGGAGTACGTGACCATCGCCGCCGCCGATTCACGCCGGGTTGCCGACACCGAAGCGGCCATCGACCGCTTGATGCGCAAGCTCCACCACGGCAAGCACGACTACGAACTGACCAACGATGCCGCACTGATCCAGGCTGAAGCGCGCACCCAGAACAGCCTGTCACTGATGCTTGGCTCGATCGCCGCGATCTCGTTGCTGGTCGGCGGCATCGGGGTGATGAACATCATGTTGATGACCGTGCGCGAGCGCACCCGCGAGATCGGTATCCGCATGGCCACCGGTGCGCGCCAGCGCGACATACTGCGCCAGTTCCTCAGTGAAGCGGTGCTGCTGTCGATGGTCGGCGGCGTCACCGGCATTGCCCTGGCGCTGTTGATTGGCGGCGTGTTGCTCCTGGCCGATATTGCCGTGGCCTTCTCCTTGCCCGCCGTGCTCGGCGCCTTTGCCTGTGCAGTGATCACCGGCGTGGTGTTTGGTTTCATGCCGGCCCGCAAAGCCGCCCGCCTCGACCCGGTCAAAGCCCTAACCAGCGAATAATCCATGAACCTGCCCAGCCGTCTCAGTTTCCTGTCGATCAGTTTGGTGCTTGCCGCCTGCACGTCGACCGCCCCTACACTTTCGAGCGGCCTGCAGGCGCCAGCGCAGTGGCAAGGCCAGGCGACCAGCACCCCGCTGCCCCACGAGAACTGGTGGCGGCAGTTCTCCAGCCCCGCGCTTGATCAACTGATCGAACAGGCCAGGCGCAACAGCTTCGACCTGGCCGCTGCCGCAGCGCGTATTCGCCAGGCCCAGGCTTCGGCGGTCATTGCCGGCGCGCCGTTGTTGCCCGAGCTCAAGTTCGGCCTCGATGCCAGACGCCAACGCCTGCTGCATGGCAACGGCTTCGACCAGCTCGATGCCAGCAGTCGCGAACGCACCAGCACCTCGTTCGGCACCCGCTTGAGCGCCAGCTACGAAGTGGACTTCTGGGGCGGCAAGACTGCCGCACGCGACAGCGCCCTGTTCAACCTGGATGCCAGCCGTTTCGATCGCCAGACCGTCGAACTGACCCTGCTCAGCGGCGTCGCCAACAGCTACCTGCAGAGCCTGGCCCTGCGAGAACAGGTGCATATTGCCCGCCTCAATCTGAGTAATGCCGAGGATGTCCTGCGCCTGGTCGAAACCCGCTATCAATCCGGCTCGGCCACCGCCCTGGAACTGGCCCAGCAACGCAGCCTGGTTGCCGGCCAGCAACGCCAGGTACCACTGTTCGAGCAGCAGTTGCAGGAGGCGCGCATCACCCTGGCGACCTTGCTCGGCGAGCCGGTGCAGGCGCTGCCCGCCCTTGAAGAATCGATCACCCGCCTGAACTGGCCGCAAATCGGCAGCGGGGTGCCCAGCGAGCTGCTTAGCCGCCGTCCGGATATTGCCACCGCCGAAGCCAGCCTGGCCGCCGCCCAGGCAGACGTGCGGGTGGCCCGCGCGGCGATGCTGCCGAGCCTGACCCTGGGCGCCGACCTGGGTTCAGGCGCCGATACCTTTGCCCAGGTGATGCGTAGCCCCTACTACACCTTGAGTGCCGGGTTGGCTGCGCCGATCTTCAACAACGGCCGCTTGCGCGCCGAACGCGACAAAGCCCGCGCCAAGCAGGATGAACTGCTGGAGAATTACCGCAGCAGCATCATCAACGGCTTTGCCGATGTCGAAAGGGCCATCAATGGCATCAGTGGCGTCGACCAGCAGCGCCAGTCGCAGGATGAGGAAGTGGAGCAGGCGCAGATCGCTTTCAGACTGTCTGAGCGCCGCTACCAGGCGGGTGCCGAGACCCTGCTGACAGTACTGGAAACCCAACGCACGCTGTATCAAGCCCAGGACCAGCAGGTACAACTGCGCCTGGCCCGGTTGCAAGGCAGCGTGGCGCTGTACAAGGCATTAGGTGGCGGATGGCAGGTGGTTCGCTAAATCATTGACCTGCCTGCACAAACCCTGTGGGAGCCGGCCTTGCCGGCGATGGCCTGCAAAGCAGGCCCAACACAAGGAATCAGGAAACAATCCCGCGCAACGACAGATGCCGTGCATACCAGGGCCGCTGCGGCACCCGGCGCACCAGGTCGCTGATCTTGTCGTCGTCGCCAAAAGTGATACGCAAGGCCAGCTTCATGGTTTCGACATCCATTTCCACCGATTTGCCCGGGAACATCCCTGGTGTAGTGCTGCAACCATGGGTCACTGGCCCCAACCACGGGTCATCGACTTCGACCCAGCGTCCCGGGGCAAACCACTGCACGCCATTGACCTCAAGGCGCCGCACCTGCCCCGGGTTATAGCGCTCATGGGCGCGGTACCAGTCCTCGATGCGGTCATCGATCCAGCCGTGAAAGCCCCAGAACACCGGATTCACATGGGACGAGAACGGGTCGCCGAGAAAGTCGTTTTCTGCTCCGTACCAGCGCCCGGCAAAATCGGCCGGATCACGGGCAAAAGGCACCGGCGCGCCGTTGACCGGATCGCGCGGCACCGAGGCCCAGCACATGTGCAGCCAATCGTGCAGGTTCATTTCCAGCTCCGAGCCGAACGCCCCGAGGGTCAGTCTCGACAGGTACAGCGGGTCCTGGTACTGCGACTCCCAGACCTGGAAGTTGCTGCAGAACGTCTCGCCGGCCTTGATCGCCGACACCCACTGCCCGTAGGCATTGTCGCCCGGCGCCCGCCAGCTTGGCGGTACGCAGTAGCCGTCGTGATTGTCGTAGTAGCGCGCAAAGCCCTGGCGGTCGAGCTCGACGCTCGGTTGCGGCAAGGGGAAATGTGTCCACGACGGCAGGTCCTGCATTGACCGGGCGGTACCGAGCATGTGCCGGTGCATGAACAGAAAGTCCACGCCCGAGCCATTGCGGTGCTTGCGCGGGCCACGGGCATCACGCTCCTTGTCACGCGGGCCGGGCTGCCAGCCCAGGCCGCGCAAGGCACCGTGCTTTTCTTCAGACAGCCGGTGCCACTTGTCACGGGTTGCATGCCAGAGCTGATGGAACAAACGGTGCTCGGCGCTGATCAGCCAAGCCTGCAACTGCGGCGTGTAGGGCAAGCGTTCACGGGCTTCGGGGAACAGGCGCTTGACCGCGACGAAATGGCTGTCGGCCAGGGGCAAGGCCATCGAGCGATCCAGCGGCTGCAAGCGGCCGCTGAGCGTGCCGCTGCCGGCATTGCCGAAACTGCCCCAGACCTCGTCCAGGCTGGCTGAACATTCGTAGCCAGGCCCACCCTGAGTGCTCATCAGCCGCCAGCGCACCGAGGCCGTGGAGGCACCGACCAGATCACCCAGCACCCGGTAGGCTGCCGGCGCATCGCTGCCCAGGACGCTTTCGCTGTCCACGTACCCACGCAGGCCGCGGCCCTTGGCAGCGACGTCCAGGTACATCAGCACGCCTTCCCGGGGGACGCCTGCCAAGCCGCCGTCGGCACCCGCGAAACGCAGCTCCCAGACCCCGCGCAACTGATCGGCCAATTGCTGGCCGGCAGCATCGGCCAGTTCGACACTGGCCTCACCCGGGGTAACGATGTCGTCTTCTGGATCATGGGTCAGTTGCTTGTGCGCGTAATAGGCGGCTGGCACGGTCGCGCCCGCCACTGCCAGGCCTGCTATGAATCCTCGTCGCGAAATCGTCATCGTCCTACCCGTATCAGCCATGAAGCAGGCCTTATCCAAGCTAGGACGTATGCTAGCGAGGGAAATTTAACCGCGGCGGCCGTCGGCTAATTCAGCAGCCAGGCGTTTCGTTTTCCAGGTACCCCCCTTGCCAGAGGTACCGCCCATGTCCGCCTCCACTTCACTGACCAACGCCCTGGGCAATGGTCTGCGCAAGCTGGCCGGCAAACCCGCCAAAGCCAGCGCCTACCGCCTGTTCGATGTTCAGCTCAAAGCCATCATCGCGCTCAGCCCGTCGCTCACGCGTTTCGTCTTCAGCGGTGAGGATGTCGTGCAAATGCACAGCCTGGCCGCCGATCAGCGCATCAAGATTTTCTTCCCCTCTGCGAATGGCCAGCCACCGCAGTTGCCCAAGCACGGCTCCTGGCAGGATGCCCGCCGTGGCCTGAGCTCCGAGCAGAGCCCACCGATGCGCACCTACACCATTCGGGCGCTGCGCCGCGAAGCGCAGGAGGTGGATGTCGAGTTTGTCCTGCACGGCGTCAATGGCCCCGCCTCGACCTGGGCGAGCCAGGCCAGGATCGGCGATCGCTTGCAGATGGTGGCCCCGAACCTGGCCTTCGATGGTGATCCGGGCGGCTATGAGTGGCGCCCGCCCAAGGCTCTGCGCAACCTGTTGCTGATCGGCGATGAAACCGCCCTGCCGGCAATTGCCGGCATACTCGAACAAATCGCCAGGGACCTGCCCGAGGTGGCAGTCCAGGCCTTTATCGAAGTGCCTGGCGAAGCCGATTGCCTTGATCTGGCTTGCAGCCCGGCAACCGAGCTCAGCTGGTTGCCACGCGATGTACTGCACTGCACCCATGGCGAAGCGATGATTCACGCCAGCCGCGAACTGGCACGCCTTCCACCCACCGTGGCCGGAGCAGGCCTGAAGGTCAAACTGGAGGAGGTCGATATCGACCGGCAGATCCTCTGGGAACTGGCCAAACCCGGCAGCGGTGATTTCTATGCCTGGATCGCCGGCGAGTCTGCCGCTGTGATGAACATCCGTCGCTACCTGATCACCGAGCGCGGGCTGGACCGTAGCGCCCTGACCCTGATGGGCTACTGGCGCGCCGGTCGCACGTTCGACTGAGGGCCATAAAAAAGCCCGGTGCACTGCCCCGGGCTTTTACATGCCTGGACCGTTTACAGGCTGGCCACCGCCGCAGCGACAGCACGAGCAAAACGTGCCGCCACCTCATCAACCTGCTCGGCAGTGATAATCAACGGTGGCAGAAAGCGCACCACCGCGCCCTGACGACCGCCCAGCTCCAGAATCAGGCCGCGCTTGAGGCATTCGCGCTGCACCAGGGGGGCCAGACGCGGGCAGACGGCTGGATGCCCTTGGGCATCGACCTGCCCTTTTGGATCGACCAGCTCGACCCCCAGCATCAGACCGCGCCCGCGGATATCACCCAACTGCGGAAAAACCTCCTGCAAGCGGCGCAAGTGGGCCACCAGGCGCTCGCCCATGGCCTGGGCGTGAGCGCACAGGTCATGTCGCTTGAGGTAATTGATCACCGCCGAACCCGCAGCCATGGCCATCTGGTTACCGCGGAAGGTGCCGGCGTGGGCGCCAGGCTGCCAGGTGTCGAGCCACTGGCGATAGACCACCACCGCCAGCGGCAGGCTGCCGCCGATGGCTTTGGACAGCACCACCACATCCGGAGTGATGCCAGCGTGCTCGAAAGCGAACATCTTGCCAGTACGGGCAAAGCCACTCTGGATTTCGTCGACGATCAGCGCTACACCGGCTTTTTCAGTGATGCGCCGCACACCGCGTAGCCATTCGATGTCCGCCGGAATCACCCCGCCTTCGCCCTGGACCACTTCGACAATCACCGCCGCCGGCAGTTGCACGCCGCTTTCTGGATCGCTCAGCAGGTTTTCCAGGTAGTGCAGGTTGACCTTCACACCCTCCTCGCCGCCCAGCCCGAAGGGGCAGCGGTAGTCATAGGGGTAAGGCAGAAACTGCACGCCATTGGCGAGCAAGGCAGCCAGCGGCTTCTTCGGCCCCAGGCTGCCCATCAGGCTCAGGGCGCCTTGGGACATACCGTGGTAGCCGCCCTGGAACGACAGTACGGTGTTGCGTCCAGTGGCGGTGCGCACCAGTTTCAGCGCCGCTTCCACCGCATCGGTGCCGGTCGGACCGCAGAACTGGATCTTCGCTTCGCTGCGCAGTTGCTCCGGCAGCAGGCTGAACAGGTCCTGGACGAACTGGTCCTTGACCGGCGTGGTCAGGTCCAGGGTGTGCAGCGGCAGCTCATCGGCCAGCACCTGCTGAATCGCCTCGATCACCACCGGGTGGTTGTGACCCAGCGCCAGGGTACCGGCACCGGCCAGGCAGTCGATGAACTGACGCCCTTCGACGTCCTCGACATAAATGCCACGGGCGCGCTTGAGCGCCAGCGGGATTCGCCGCGGGTAGCTGCGGGCATTGGATTCCTGCAGTTTTTGCCGCGCGAGCAACGGCGACTCATCGAACGCGTAAAGTGTTTCAGGAGCGTCTGCGGCTGAAGATACCGGCAGCGCCTGGGCAAGGCTGGTAGCGACTGACATCTGGGGAAACCCTCGCAAGCAAGCGGATGTGCCCGTCACGCGCCTGTTGCCAGAGGTGTGCGGGTTGTTGTCGCTTGAAAAACGCTTCAGCGCAGCGAGGATTTAGCCGCTCGCCCCTCGCCTGTGAGGATTTTTGTCAGCGTCCTGCTGCCCAGGCCAGTCAGGCCGGGTTCGCTCGCAGCGGAATATGCAGCAGCACCCGCAAGCCGTCGCTGCGGCTGTCGAAGCGCAAGCTACCGGCACAACGCTGGACAATCGCCTGGACGATGGCCAGGCCCAGCCCGCAACCGCCACTCTGGCTGTGGCGCCAGAAACGCTCGGTCAGGTGTTCTATGTCTTGCTCGGGAATGCCGGGGCCATGATCGCGCACGAGGAATGCCACCCGGTCCTGGTCCATCTGCACCGCCAGCTCCACGGGTTCGCTTCCGCGGGTATGACGCAGGGCGTTGTCGAGCAGGTTGCGCAATGCCGTCACCGCCAGCGGGGTAGGCATCCCGAGGTAGACCTGGGCCGCGCCCGGCGCCAGCTGCAGATCAATACGCCGGGCGTTGTCGACGCCGGTGTCCTGAATCGCCTGGCGAGCAATCTGCTCGGCATTGCATTGCAGTCCGTCTTCAAACGACAGGCGACCCTCCACCCGTGCCAGCAACAACAGTTGCTCAAGGGTCCGGTGCAGGCGATCAGCGCCCTGCTCGGCATGTTCAAGGGCCTGCTCGCGCACTTCGCCGTCGGTCATTCGCGCCACCTGCAGGTGAGTCTTGATTGCCGTCAGCGGGCTGCGCAATTCATGGGCCGCATCGTCGGTCAGCCGGCGTTCGCGCTCGATGGTCTGACCGATGCGCAAAAACAGCTGGTTCTGGGTTTCCAGCAACGGCTGCAACTCGCTGGGCAGGCCGCGCACCTGCAGCGGCTCGAGGGAGTCCGGGCTGCGCCGGCGCAAGGCATCGCGCATGCGATTGAGCGGGGCCAGGCCCTTGCCAACCCCCATCCACAGCAAACCGAGACTGCCTAGCAATGCCATCAGCACCGGCGCCGAAGCCGCTAGCAGAATCGAGCGGTTCAGTGCCTCGCGCTCCTGGTGCCGGTCAGCGGTGGTAATGCGTACATCGCCGTGGGCATAGGTAAAGCTGCGCCAGCGCGCACCATCAATGGTCTGGTCGTGGAAACCGCTGCGCTGATCATCAAGGGGCTGCTCGTTGTTGTGGCTGCGGGCGAGGATTTCGCCACGCAGCGAACTGACCTGGCAGGCCATGCCATCGACGCTCAGTTGATCAGCGCTCAGGCGCGTACCCTCGCCCTTGCTCGACAACGGCTGCGGCAACTGGTCGACCAGGCCGGCGACCATGCGCGCCGAGGCCACCAGGCGCTGGTCGAGGGAAAACATCATCTGCATGCGCAGGTCGCGCAGCATCCAGGCCGCGGCCAGCACCCAGATGACGATGAAGGCGGTACCCAGGATCAGGGTCAGGCGCAAACGCAGGGTCATGGTTGCGGCTCCTGCGGCAATTGCGCCGGCCCCAGGCGATAACCCAGGCCACGCACCGTCTCGACGATACCGTTGCCCAGCTTGCGCCGCAGGTGATGGATATGCACGTTCAGGGCATTGCTCTCGACCTCATCGCCAAAACCGTAAACGCTGTCCTTGAGCTGCTCGCTGGAAAGCACCCGGCCACGGTTGTGCAACAGTGCCTGCAACAGCGCCTGTTCGCGACGCGACAGGTCGACCGGCTGGCCACCCAGGCAGGTTTCGCGGCTGCTGGGGTCATAGCTGAGCGGGCCGTGCTCAATGATGTTCACCGCTCGCCCGGCAGCGCGGCGCAGCAAGGTGTGCAGGCGTGCAGCCAGTTCGCGCAGGTCGAAGGGTTTGAGCAGGTAGTCGTCGCCGCCGGCCTGCAGGCCATCGACGCGGTCGGTGACCGCATCACGGGCGGTGAGGATCAGCACCGGCAACGACTCGCCCTGCTGCCGCAGGCGCTGCAACAGCTTGAGACCATCTTCGTCGGGCAGCCCCAGGTCGAGCACCATGACGTCGAACGCCGCGGCCTGGAGCATGGCCTGGGCCGCGCCGGCACTGGCCACCCGGTCGACGGTCATGCCCTGGGCGCTCAGGCCGGCACTGATGCCGCTGGCGATCAGGTCATCATCCTCGCAGAGCAGTACGTGCATGGTGGGGTCTCGGTCAGTAAAGGCCTTATTCAAGCCCAGGCGGATTAACCCAGGATTATGCCGCGCCCAGGCGCAGCCGTCGCGGCCCGGGCGACAGCCGTTGGTTGCCGGGTTAACTTTCGGTTAATCGGGCTGGGCCAGAGTTAGCGCTTCATCGCATTGCCAAGGCTTCGACATGCGCGTTTTTCTGTTTGCCCTGATGTTCCTGCTAAGCGGCCTGAGCCAGGCCAACCCCTTTGCCCAGAGCGATTTCCTGCCAGTCAACAAGGCCTTCGTGTTCAGCAGCGAACGCCTGGAGTCGGGGCAGATGCGCCTGCACTGGCAAATCACCGATGGCTACTACCTGTACCAGAAACGCCTGAAATTCGACGGCCTGGCGCCGGAGCAGCAGCCCCAGCTGCCCGCCGCCCTGCCCCACAGCGATGAATATTTTGGTGAAACCCAGGTATACCGTGGCGAACTGGAACTGATCCTGCCCGCCAGCGCCAACGGTGAGCTGCGCATGGGCTGGCAGGGCTGCGCCGATGCCGGGCTGTGCTACCCGCCACAAACCAGCCTGGTCAGCCTGGGCGGCGCAACTGTCACCCCCCAGGCCAGCGATCAGGCCCTGGCCGGTGGCCTGCAGCAGTCCAGCCTGGCCTGGAACCTGCTGGCCTTTCTCGGCCTGGGCCTGCTGCTGGCCTTCACCCCGTGCTCCTTGCCAATGCTGCCGATTCTCGCCGGGCTGGTACTGGGCAGCGGTGCCAGTGCCCGCCGTGGCTGGTTGCTGGCCAGTGTCTATGTGCTGAGCATGGCCTTGGTGTATGCCGCCCTGGGCGTGGTCGCCGCACTGCTGGGCGCCAGCTTCCAGGCCTGGTTGCAGCAACCCTGGCTGCTGGGCACCCTGGCCGGGCTGTTCGTGCTGCTGGCCCTGCCGATGTTCGGTGCTTTCGAGCTGCAGCTACCGGTGTGGATTCGTGACCGCCTGGAGCGTGCAGGGCACGGCACCCGTGGCGGCAACCTGTATGGCGCCGCCTTGCTCGGAGCTTTGTCGGGCCTGTTGATGGGCCCGTGCATGACCGCACCGCTGGCCGGCGCCCTGCTGTACATCGCCCAGAGCGGCAACGCCGTGCACGGCGGCCTGGTGCTGTTCACCCTGGGCGTGGGCATGGGCCTGCCGCTGCTGTTGCTGGTCACCCTCGGCAACCGCTACCTGCCCCGCCCGGGCGCCTGGATGAACCGGGTCAAGGGCCTGTTCGGCTTTGTCTTCCTGGCCATGGCCCTGTATACCTTGCGCGCGGTACTGGAAGCGTCGCTATGGCTGGGCCTTGCCGGGGCCTGGCTGATCGCCCTGGCCTGGGCCGCCTGGCCGGCCATGCAGGCACTGCGCCCGCTGCGCGCGCTGTCGCTGCTGCTGGGTTTTTGGGGCAGCCTGTTGATCGTCGGCGCTGCCGCCGGTGGCAATGACCCCTGGCAACCGCTGCAACCGTTCACCGCCAGCACCGCCCCGACAGCCCCTGGCGCTCACCGTGATGCCTTCACCACCGTCAGCCAGCCGGCCGAACTGCAGCGCGAGCTGGAGGCGGCCAAGGCCCAGGGCCAGTGGGTGATGCTCGACTACTATGCTGACTGGTGCGTGTCGTGCAAGGTCATGGAAAAACAGGTATTCGCCCGCGCCGATGTGCTGGCGGCGCTGAACGGCGTACGCTTGCTGCGCCTGGATGTAACTGCCGATGCAGCGTCCAGCCGCGAGTTGCTGCAGCGCTATCAGGTCCCCGGCCCTCCCAGCCTGATCTGGATCGGCCCAGAGGGCAGCGAACGCCGGGCCCGACGCATCACCGGTGAAATCGATGCGGCGAACTTCCTCCAACACTGGGTCACTACCCGGAGCCAAGGCTGATGCTGACAGTTTCTCTCGGGCCGCTGACCATGGCCCTGAACCACCTGCTGCTGATCTGCGCCCTGGCCCTGGCCAGCCTGGTTGGCTGGCGCGTCGCCAAGCATGGCGGCGACAACCCGGAGTCGGTACTGTTCGGCCTGTTTCTGCTGGGTCTGCTCAGCGCCCGCCTGGGCTTCGTCATCAGCTACTGGTCGATGTACCGCGACGACCTGCTGCAGATCATCGACCTGCGTGACGGCGGTTTCCTGCTCTGGCCAGCGCTTGTTGCCGTGGCCCTCGGTGCCCTGTGGCAGGGTTACCGCCGCCCCGCCCTGCGTCGGCCGCTGGGTTGGGGCCTGCTCAGTGGTGGTCTGTTCTGGTTGCTCGGCAGCCTGGCCAGCCATCTTTATGATCAAGGCACGCAACTGCCCGAGATGAGCCTGCGCAAGGCCAATGGCCAAGCCGTTGAGCTTGCCGAATACCGCGGCAAGCCACTGGTGATCAACCTCTGGGCCACCTGGTGCCCGCCGTGCCGGCGCGAGATGCCGGTGTTGCAACAGGCCCAGGGCGACTACCCGGACATCACCTTCCTGTTCGTCAACCAGGGCGAAGCGCCGCAAACCGTGGTCACCTTCCTTGCCACCACCGGCCTGAACCTCTCCCACGTGCTATTCGACAGCGGCGGCCAACTGGCGCAGAAGGTCGGCTCCATGGCCCTGCCCACCACCCTGTTCTACAACGCCGAGGGCCGCCTGGTCGGCAGCCACCTCGGCGAGCTGTCGCGGGCCAGCCTCAGCCATGCCCTGCAATCCTTCGAGCGCGCGCCCGCGCCTGCCGCCCCATCCCCCACAAGGAACGTCGCATGCGATCTCTGCTGAAACTGCCCCTCACACTGGCCCTGGGCTTGATGACCAGCCAGCTGGTGCTGGCTGAAGACTTGCCCAAAGCCATCCAGCAACTGGAGGCCAAAGGCGCGAAAATCAAAGGCAGCTTCAACGCTCCCGATGGCCTGCGCGGCTATGCTGCCGAGTACCAGAACCGCGGCCTGGCGCTGTACCTGACTGCCGATGGCAAACACGTGCTGGTGGGCAGCCTGTTCGATGAGCAGGGCAAGGACCTGAGCCAGGCGCCGTTGGAAAAACTGGTGTATGCACCGATGGCCAAGGAAGTCTGGGCGAAGATGGAAAACACCGCCTGGATCGCCGACGGCAAGGCCGACGCGCCGCGTATCGTCTACTTGTTCAGCGACCCCAACTGCCCATATTGCAATATGTTCTGGCAACAGGCGCGGCCCTGGGTCGAGTCGGGCAAGGTGCAATTGCGGCATATCATGGTCGGCATCATTCGCGAGGACAGCCCGGGTAAATCAGCCACCTTGCTGGCCAGCAAGGACCCGGCCAAGGCCCTCGCGCAACATGAGAAGGCCGGCAAGGCCAGCACCCTCAAGGCCCTGGACAAGATTCCCGAAGCCGTACAGAGCAAGCTCGACGCCAACCTGGCGGTGATGGAAGAACTCGGCCTGTCAGCGACGCCGGCAATTTTCTACCTGGACGACCAGCAACAGCTGCAAACCCAGCAGGGCGCACCGCGACCGGAGCTGCTTGGCAAGATTCTCGGCAAGCGGTGAGCGACCGGCTGATGTAACAACAGGGCGGTCACGGCGTCTGCAGGATACCTGCCTCATCCAACCACAGGACCTTGCCATGACCCGCCCTGCCTGCCTCGACCGTTTCACCCGCTCCTCCCTGGATATCCAGATGCTGCGCTGGAGCCTGATCCTGATCTTCTTCGGTTTTGGCTATGCCAAGTGGTTCGACTACGAAGCCCAGGCGTTGATCCCGCTGATCGATAACAGCCCGCTGTTGTCCTGGCTGCACCTGGCCTTTGGCATCCAAGGTGCCAGCTATGCGCTGGGGGTAGCGGAATGGGCGATTGGCGCGGCGTTGCTGGCCGGTATCTGGCAACCGCGGGTGGCAGTGATCGGGGCGCTCGGTTCGGTGGTCACCTACCTGACAACCCTGACCCTGATCCTTACCACTCCTGGCGGCTGGGAGAACAGCGCCGGCGGGTTCCCGGCCATGGGTGGAGCGACGTCCTTCCTGATCAAGGACGCCGTGCTGCTGGCGGCTTCGGTCGCCTTGCTCAAGCACGACCTGCTGCGCAGCAGCCCTGCCCCGGCCTGAAGCCCTACAGTGCTTCCAGCTCGGCCATCAGGTCACTGAGACGGTCGACCTTGTCGTCGCTCAGCTCACTGGCCTTCAGGCCTTCGACGTAGGTCGCCAGTTCCTCGACGGTGCTGCACTCGAACATCGCCCGCAGCGGCACGTTCAGTTGCAGCACCTTCTGCACCCGTGAGGCGATCTGGGTAGCCAGCAGCGAATGCCCGCCCAACTCGAAGAAGTTGTCGCGCACCCCGACCCGTTCAGCCTTGAGTACTTCGGCCCAGATGCTGGCCAGAGTCGTTTCCAGCTCGCTGCGCGGCGCCAGGTAGGCCTGGCTGTGCTGGGCGCCGATGTCGATGGCCGGCAAGGCCTTGCGGTCGAGCTTGCCGTTGGCATTGAGCGGCAGTTGCTGGAGCCAGCCCCAGTGCAGAGGCACCATATACTCCGGCAACTCGGCACGCAGGCGCTGCTTGACCTGCTCCAGCAACACGCTGGTATCGGCACCCGCAGTGCTGGCCACCAGATAGCCGACCAGATGCTTGCCATTGACCCCATCCTGCACGCCCACCGCCGCATCGCGAATCTCGCTTTGCTCATGCAGGCGCGCTTCGATCTCGCCCAGCTCGATGCGGTAGCCGCGGATCTTCACCTGATGGTCGATACGCCCGACGTACTCGAGCACACCGTCGGTACGTCGACGCGCCAGGTCGCCAGTGCGATACAAACGTTCGCCAGGCGCACCGAACGGATGCGGGATAAAGGCTTGCGCAGTACGCACCGGGTCACCGACATAGCCACGGCCGACGCCGGTACCGGCAACGCACAGCTCACCTACGGCACCCAGCGGCACCAGTTGCTGATCGTCGCCAAGCAGGTACAGGCGGTTGTTGTCGGTCGGCGTGCCGATCGGCAGGTAGCTGCCCCGGGTCGAGGCGGCATCGACGCGGAAGAACGCCACGTCATCCGAGCATTCGGCCGGGCCATAGGCATTGACCAGACCAATGTGCGGATAACGCTGCAGCCATTGCGAGGCCAGCTCCGGCGGCATCGCCTCACCGGTCGGCAGCATCCAGCGCAGGCCATCGAGCTGTTGATGCTCGTTGACGAGCATGCCCTGGATCAACGAAGGCACGCTCTCCAGCACGGTGATGCCGGTAGCCTGCACGTGCTCCAGCAGGCCTTGCGGGTCGTGGGCGATGGCGTTCGGCACGATGGCCACCTGAGCACCGAACAGCGGTGCGGCGAGGAACTGCCAGACCGAGATATCGAAGCTCTGCGAGGCGGTCTGGGCAATCACGTCCTGCTCGTCCAATTGCAGGTAGGGCACCTTGCTCAACTGGTTGTTGAGCATGCCGCGCTGCTCGACCATCACCCCTTTGGGCAGCCCGGTGGAGCCTGAGGTGTAGATCACGTAGGCGAGGTTGTCCGGCGCACTATAGATGCCCGTGTTGCCGTCCGGCCCGACTGCCGCCTGGATCTGCTCCCAGACCAGCAGTTTCGGGCGCCCGGCACAGCTCAGTTCTTCGAGCAAGGCACGCCCCTGTTCGGCACAGGCTGCACTGCACACCAGCACCGGCGTGCGGCTCAGTTCGACGATACGTTGCAGGCGCGTAACCGGCAGGCCCGGGTCAAGCGGCAGGTAACCAGCCCCCGCCTTGAAGCAGCCGACGATCATGCCCAGCAACGGCAAGTCGCGTTCGGCCAGCAATGCCACCGGCTGATCGATCGCCACCCCGGCGGCGATCAGCGCATGGCCCAGGCGGTTGGCCTGGCGGTTGAGCTCGGCATAGCTCAGCGTTTGCTCCAGGCACCGCGCAACCACCCGCTGCGGGTGCGCGGCAACCCGTGCTTCGAACAGTTCGGCGTAACTTTGCTCAAGACTGTAGGCCTGCTCGCTGCGGTTGCAGTCGTCGAGCAAAAAGTGCCGCTCGGTTTCACCGAGCAACGGCAGCTCGCTGACATCCCCCTGGAAGCCCTCGGCCAGCGCCAGCAACAAACGCTTGAACTCGGCCAGCAAGCGCTCGACCGTGGCGGTATCGAAGTAACGCTGGTCGAAGGACAGGTGCAGCCCCAGGTCATCGCCCGGATAGCAGACGGCGGTCAACGGGAAGTTGGTATGGGTGCGCCCGGAATCGGAGCTGGCGTTCAGGCTCTGTGCACGGTCCAGCACGGCAACTTCCACCGGCGCGTTCTCGAACACGAACAGACTGTCGAACAGCGGCTGGCCCTTGGGCAGCTCGCTGCACTCCTGGATGCTCACCAGCGGCAGGTATTCGTACTCGCGCAGCTCCATGTTGCGCTCGAGCAGGCCCTGCAGCCACTGGCGCACGCTGCAGCGCTCGCCCGCTGTGGGCAGTTTCACCCGCAGGGCAATACTGTTGATGAACAGCCCGACGGTGCGCTGCATCTGCGGCATGCTCACCGGGCGACCGGCCACCGTAACGCCGAAGACCACGTCGCGCTCGCCGCTGTAGCGGCTCAGCACCAGGGCCCAGGCGGCTTGCGCAAAGGTATTGATGGTCAACTGATGGGCCTGGGCCAGCTCACGCAGGCGGGCGCCATCGGCGGCATCGAGGCGGGTGTAGCAATCGCCGACCAGCATCCCGGCATTCTCTACCGCGTGGTCACGCAACAATGGCCGGTCGCTGGGCACTGCGGTACTGCGCTCAAAGCCTTCGAGGTTAGTGCGCCACCACTGGCGCGCCTCGTCCAGGTCCTGATGCTGCAGCCAGCTGATGTAGTCGCGGTAGCGCGGCGGCACCGGCAACTGCGCCTGACGGCCCTCGCCCATGGCCAGGTAGATCTCGAAGAAGTCATTCATCAGCAGCGAACGGCACCAGGCATCGATAAGGATGTGGTGGTTGCTCATCATGAACCAGTAGCGGTCCTCGCCCACCCGCACCAGGCGCAGGTGGAACGGCGCCTGCCGGAGCAAGTCGAAACCGGCTTCGCGCTCTTGCTTGTGCAGCGCTTGCAGGCGCGCTTCCTGTTCAGTGTCAGGGATGGCTGACCAGTCCTGATAGTCGACCGGCGTCGCGCCCGGTTTGTGAATGATCTGCAGCATGGCCTCGCCGGCGTTCCAGCAGAACGAGGCGCGCAAGGCTTCATGACGGCCGACCACCGCTTGCCAAGCCTCAGCGAAACGCTGCGGGTCGAGGGCACTGTTGATCCGGTAGCGGTCCTGCATGTAGTAGATGCCGGTGCCCGGCTCCAGCAGGGTATGCAGCAGCAGTCCCTCCTGCATCGGCGTCAGCGGGTAGACGTCCTCGATCTGTGCAGCGGCGACCGGCAAGGCATCGACCTGCTCCTGGTTCAGCTGCGCCAGGGGGAAGTCCGAGGGCGTGAAGCTGCCGGTGCCCGGGGTCAGGCAATGCTCGATCAGGGTGATCAGCTCGAGCCGGTAGGCTTCGATCAGTGTTTCGATGGTCTGCGGGTCATAGCGCTCACGGCTGAAGGTCCAGCGCAGTTGCAGTTCACCGCCATACACCTGGCCATCGACGCTCAGCCAGTTGGGCAGCGGCGCCGCCAGGTCGTGGGCGAGCCCGGCGCTTTCATCCACCGGCTGGTACAGCGCATCGGCCTGGAACTGCTGGTCGAACTGGCCCAGGTAGTTGAAGGTAATACGCGCCTGGGGCAGCGCCGCCATGGCTTCGCGCACCGGCGCATCGGCCAGGTAGCGCAGCACGCCATAGCCCAGACCCTTGTGCGGCACATTACGCAGTTGTTCCTTGATGGCCTTGATCGAAGCGCCCTGCCCCGCGGCTTCTTCGACGTTCAGTGGGCTCAGGCTCAACGGGTAGGCGCTGGTGAACCAGCCGACGCTACGGGTCAGGTCCATGTCCTCGAACAGGCTCTCGCGGCCGTGGCCTTCCAGTTGCACCAGCACCGTGCTGTCACCGCTCCAGCGGCACAGTACGCGGGCCAGGGCGGTCAGCAGCAGGTCGTTGACCTGGGTGTGATAGGCAGCGGGCGCCTCCTGCAGCAGTTGCCGGGTGCGGGTCGCATCCAGGCGCACGCTGAGGGTTTGCGCCTGCTGGTGCAGGTTGGCCCCTTGCGGATGATCGCAGGGCAGTTCGCGGCTGGCGGTGCCCAACTGTGCCTGCCACCAGGTTTGCTCGTCACGCAACGAGTCACTGCCGGCATAAGCCACCAGGCGTGCCGCCCAATCGCTCATGGCGCGGGTCTTGGCCGCCAGCGGCTGGCCGCGGTACAGCGCTTGCAGATCTTCCAGCAACACGCGCCAGGACACGCCATCGACCACCAGGTGGTGGATGGCCAGCAACAGGCGTTGACGACCCTCGCCGTCTTCGACCAGCAAGGCGCGCAGCAGCGGCCCCTGTGCCAGGTCGAGGCTGCGCTGCACATCGCTGTACAGCGCCTGGCAGGCGCCCAGATCGGCTACCGAAGCCTGCCAGAGCAACTCGCGATGGTCGGCCTGGACGTACTCGCCCTGCCATTGAGCGTTTGCCTGGGTGAAGCGCAAGCGCAAGGCATCATGGTGCTGCAGCAACTGCTGCAACGCCTGCTCCAGGGTCTTGCCATTCAAGCGTTCGACCGGCACCAGCAATACCGCCTGGTTCCAGTGCTGGGGTTGCGGCACGTCGCTGTCGAAGAACCAGTGCTGGATCGGCGTCAACGCTGCGCGTCCGCTCAGCGGGCCCTGATCGACCTGAGTGGTTTCACTGCGGCTGACCACCGTGGCCAGGGTCTGGATGGTCTGATGCTGGAACAGGTCGCGCGGGGTGAAATGCAGCCCGGCCTGACGCCCACGGCTGACCACCTGGATCGACAGGATCGAGTCGCCGCCCAGTTCGAAGAAGTTGTCCTGCAAACCGACCTGTTGCACGTTCAGTACCTCGCGCCAGATCGTCGCCAACTGCTGCTCCAGCTCGCTGCGCGGCGCTTCATAGTGCTGGCGGCCCTGCTCCAGGTCCGGCGCCGGCAAGGCGCGGCGGTCGAGCTTGCCATTGCCGGTGAGCGGCATTTGCTCAAGCAGCACCAGGTGGGTCGGCACCATATAGTCCGGCAGGTGCAGGCGCAGTTGCGCCTTCAGCGCTTCACGCAGGGCAACCTGCCCGGCGGCGTCCGCCCGCGCCTGATCGCAGACCAGATAACCGGCCAGCTGCTTGCCACCGGGCATGTCCAGGGCCAGGACCACGGCCTCGCGCACCGCGGGGTGTTCGAGCAGGCGGGTTTCGATTTCGCCCAGCTCGATACGGAAGCCGCGAATCTTCACCTGATGGTCGATTCGACCGACATACTCCACCAGACCGTCAGCGCGCTGGCGCACCAGGTCGCCGGTACGGTACAGGCGCCCGCCGTTGTCGCTGAACGGGTCGGCGACAAAGCGCTCGGCGCTCAAACCGGGGCGCTCGTGGTAACCCTGGGCCAGGCCGGCGCCACCGACGTACAGCTCGCCAATGCCGCCTTGCGGCACCAGGGCCAGGTCGGCATCGAGGATGTACGCCGTGCGGGCACCGACCACGCGGCCGATCGGCACGCTGCCGGCGCCGGCTTCAAGTTGCTCGGGAGCCAGGCACGCCAGGGGCATGACCACGGTTTCGGTCGGGCCATAGGCGTTGAAGAACTGCTGCGGCGTGAACGCCTGGCGAATGCGCTGCAGGTGCTCGCCGGTCAGTGCCTCACCGCCAGTGATGACCAGGCGCACCGGCAGGCTTGCGTTGTGGCTGGCCAACCACTGGGCGAGCTGGCTGCCGTAGCTTGGGGTAAAGCCGAGTATTGATACCTGCTGTTCGCGGATCAGCGTGCAGATTTCTTCCGCGCCCCACTGTCCTTGCCCGCGCAGGACCACCCGCGCACCGCAGAGCAACGGCACCAGCAGGCGCTCGGTGGCCGCGTCGAAGTTGATTGAATAGAAGTGCAGCTCGCAGTCATCGCTGCGCATGCCGAAGCGCTCGATCACCGCCTGGCAGTGCATGGCGATTTCGCCATGGCTGACCACCACCCCCTTGGGCTTGCCGGTGGAACCGGAGGTGTAGATCAGATAGGCCTGATGGCCCGGCAAGGTCAGCGACGGCAAGGCTTCGCGGCTGTAAGCCGCGAGGCCGTCACGGTCCTCTTCCAGGCACCAGCGACCGACCTTGGCGGGCAACTCGCCGAGGGCCTCAAACAGCGCACGCTGGCCCAGCAGCAGTTCGATGCCGCTGTCTTCAATCATGTAGTGCAGGCGTTCCAGCGGGTATTCCGGATCCAGTGGCACATAGGCGCCACCGGCCTTGAGGATCGCCAGCAGGCCGACTACCAGCTCCAGCGAGCGCTCCAGGGCCAGGCCGACGCGCACCTGCGGGCCGACGCCATGCTCACGCAGCACACGGGCCAACTGGTTGGCGCGGGCGTCAAGCTCGGCGTAGCTCAAGTGCTGCCCGGCGAACGTCAGGGCCGGGGCATCAGGCTGATGCGCGGCTTGCTCGCTGAACAGCTGATGAATGTTGTGATCCAGCGCCAGGGTGTTGTCTCCCTTGAGCGAATCGCACAAAGCCTTTTGCTCGACCGCCGCCAACAACGGCAATTCGCCCAGGCGTTGCTCGGGATCACCCAGCACTGCCACCAACAGGTTCTGCCAGTGGGCAGCCATTTGCGCGATACGCGGCGCGTCGAACAGGTCGCGGCTGTAGGTCAGGCAGCAACCCAGGCGGCGGTCGAGGTCGGTGACTTCCAGGTTAAGGTCGAACTTGGTAGCGCGGGCATCGTTTACCAGGTACTCGACCTGCATGCCGGCCAGCTCACGGCTTTGCTGGAACTCCCAGCGCTGGACGTTGCACATCACCTGGAACAGCGGGTTGTAGGCGCTGCTGCGTGGTGGCTGCAAGGCCTCGACCAGCTGATCGAAGGGCAGGTCCTGATGGGACTGGCCGTCGATCACGGTCTGGCGCACCTGCTCGATCAACTCGCCGATACGCATCTGCCCATCAAGCTGGCAACGCAGCACCTGGGTGTTGAGGAAGGCACCGATCAGGCCTTCGCTTTCCGGACGGATGCGGTTGGCCACCGGCGCGCCGATGCGCAAGTCAGTCTGGCCGCTGTAGCGGTAGAGCAGCACGGCCAGGGTTGCGGTCATGGTCATGAACAGGGTCAGGCCGCGCTCGGCATTAAAAGCACGTACTCGCGCTGCCAGCTCCGGGCTCAGGTCGAAGCGATAGAGCTCGCCACGGTGACTCTGCACCGCCGGACGCGGACGGTCGGCCGGCAGTTCGAGTACCGGATGCTCATCGCCCAGTTTGGCTTGCCAGTAGTCCAGCTGGCGCTGGCGCTCGCCGCTTTCCAGCCACTGGCGCTGCCACACGCTGTAGTCCAGGTACTGCACCGGCAAGGGTTGCAGCGGCGATTCGCGCTCGTCGACAAAAGCCTCGTAGAGCTCGCCCAGCTCGCGGGCGAAGATGTCCATGGCCCAGCCTTCGGTCACGATGTGGTGCAGGGTCAGGACGAAGTAATGCTCACGCTCGCCGGCCTTGACCAGACACGCGCGCAGCAGCGGCCCGCGCTCCAGGTCAAACGGCTGGTGCGCCTGCTCGTCGGCGAAGGCCTGCAGGCGTTGCTCGCGTACCTGCGCTGCGGCACTGGAGAAATCCAGCCAGCTCATCTGCAGGTTGCTGTCTTCGGCCACGCACTGATAGGGCACGCCGTCGATGCTCGGGAAGGTAGTGCGCAGCGTCTCGTGCCGCACGATCAGCGCCTGCAGCGCTTGTTCGAAGCGGCTGACATCCAGCACCCCGCTCAGGCGGGCCATGCCGCCGACGTTATAGGCCGGGCTGTCCGGTTCCATCTGCCAGAGGAACCACATGCGTTGCTGGGAGTAGGACAGCGGCACGGCCTGACGACGGTCGATGCGCTGGATCTCGCCCTGCAGGTTGTGCGCGCCACTGTGCTGGATCGCCTCGACCGCAGAGGCAAAGGCGCCCAGTTCGCTGGCTTCGAACAGGGTGCGCAGCGGCAACTCGACGTTGCAAGCCTGGCGGGTGCGGGAAATGATCTGGGTGGCCAGCAACGAGTGGCCGCCAAGGGCGAAGAAGTCATCTTGCAAGCCGACCCGCTGGATACCCAGCACCTCGCGCCAGATCGCGGCGATCTGCTGTTGCAGGGTGGTGCCCGGCTCGATGTGTTCACGCGATTGCCATTGCGGCTCGGGCAAGGCCTTGCGCTCGATCTTGCCGCTCGGGCCCAGCGGCATTTGCGCCAGGTGAACCAACTGCGCCGGCACCATGTAGGCGGGCAGTTGCTCTGCCAGTGCCGCCAGCCACTGCGCGCTCGCGTCGATACCACTGTAGTAACCGACCAGTTGCGGGCCGGCGGCGGTGTCGCGAATCATCACCAGCGCCTGCTCGACACCCGCCTGCGCCAGCAGGCAGGCCTCGACCTCTTCCGGCTCGACCCGGAACCCCCGCAGCTTGACCTGCTGATCGAGCCGCCCGAGGTACTCCAGCGCACCCAGATCAGCCAGCCAGCGCGCCCGGTCGCCACTGCGGTACAGACGCTGGCCGTCGCCATCGGGCTGCGGCACGAAACGTTCGGCGGTGAGCCCCGCACGCCCCAGGTACCCCCGAGCCAGGCCGGCACCGCCCAGATACAGCTCACCCGCTACGCCGGGCGACGTCAGTTCGAGCTCATCATCCAGCACCCGGCACAACACGTTGGCCAGCGGCCGGCCGATCGGCGAGCGCGCACCGTCGGCATCGCTGCACTGCCAGTGGGTGACGTTGATGGCGGTTTCGGTCGGGCCGTAGCGGTTATGCAAGGCCACCTGCGGCAATACCTGCAGCACCCGCTCGCGCAGGTTCGCCGACAAGGCTTCGCCACCGGAGAACAACCGGCGCAGGCTGCTGCACTGCGCGGCCAGCGGTTCCTGGACAAACACCTGAAGCAAGGCCGGGACGAAATGCAGGGTGGTTACGCGATGTTCGCGGACCAGTTCGGCGATGCGTTGCGGGTCGCGGTGCTCGCCGGGGCCGGCCAGCACTAGTTGGCAGCCGTTGACCAGCGGCCAGAAGCATTCCCACACCGACACGTCGAAGCTGATCGGCGCCTTTTGCATCAGCACGTCGCTGTCATTGAGCTCATAGCGGTCCTGCATCCATTGCAGACGCTCGGCCAGTGCCGCATGCGTGTTGCCAACGCCTTTGGGCTGCCCGGTGGAGCCGGAGGTGTAGATCACATAGGCGAGGTTGTCGCCGTGCAGGTGCAGGCCCGGCGGCTGGCTTGGCCAGCTGTCGAGCTTGAGGCGGTCCATCGCGATGGCGCTGACATCCGTCGGCAGGCTCAGGCGTTCGAGCACATCGCTGTGGCTGAGCAGCAGGCTGGCACCGCTGTCGGCGAGCATGTAGGCCAGGCGCTCGGCCGGGTAATCGACGTCCAGCGGCACATAGGCACCACCGGCCTTGAGAATGGCCAGCAGGCCGACCAGCAGTTGCGGCGAACGTTCGGCGGCGATGGCCACGCAAACATCCGGACCGACGCCCTTGTCGCGCAGGTAATGGGCCAGGCGGTTGGCCTGTTGATGCAAGCTGGCGTAATCGAGGCTGCCACCCTGCCATACCAGGGCAGTGCGCTCTGGAGCCAGACGTGCTTGCTCGTTGAGCTGGTCGACCACCCACTGTTGCGCCGGTACCGTCGGCGCCTGCCCCCATGCGAGCAATTGCCCGCGGCCATCGGCGTCAAGCAGTTGCACAGCGCCGATGGCGACCTGCGGTTGAGCGCAGACTTGTTCCAGCAAACCGACCAGCTGTGCGCTGATTCGTGCGACGGTCGCCGCATCGAACAGCTCCACGGCGTAGTCGAACGACAGGATCAGGCGGCCCTGATGGTCTTCTTCACTGTGCAACTGCAGATCGAACTTGGCTTCGCGGCTGTGCCACGGCAGTTCTTCGGCAAGCAGCCCCGGGAGGCGACGCAGGGCGCTGAGGTCGCGTTGCTGGTGGTTGAACATGACCTGGAACAGGCCCTGCTCGCGAGCTTCGGGGAAGGCTTCGAGCAGTTGTTCGAACGGCAGGTCCTGGTGGGCTTGGGCCTCCAGCGTGGCTTGGCGCACCTGGGCCAGCAACTGGTTGAACGGCAAGCGCCCATCGAGCTGCGCACGCAGTACCTGGGTGTTGATGAAAAAGCCCACCAGGCCCTGGGTTTCCAGGCGCGGACGGTTGGCGTTGGGCACGCCGACGCGGATGTCGGTCTGCCCGCTGTAGCGATGCAACAGGCTCTGGAAACCGGCCAGCAAGACCATGAACAGCGTGGCGTCATGGGCGCGGGCGATACTGCGCAAAGCTTCCGCCAGGGTGGGCTGCAGGCGCACGCTCAAGCGGGCGGCGGCGTTGCTGTGGCGGTTTGAACGCGGGTAATCGGTGGCAAGATCGAGCACCGCCTGCTGCTCACCCAGCCGATCCTTCCAGTACGCCAGTTGCCGGGCGCTTTCGCCCTGGGCCAGCCACTGGCGCTGCCAACTGCCGTAGTCGGCGTAGTCCAGCCCCAAGGCCGGCAGCTTGGCGTCCTGGCCTTGGCAGCGGGCCGCATACAGGCGCGAAAACTCGTCGATGAGAATGTTCATCGACCAGCCGTCGGCGATGATGTGGTGCAACGTCACCCACAGCTGATGCTCTTCGCTGTCCAGGCGCACCAGGGTCACGCGCAGCAGCGGGCCCTGCTGCAGGTCGAAAGGCTGCACCGCTTCGGCTTCGCGCTGCGCCAGTACTTCTTGCGCACGGGCAGCAGACAGATCCAGGCGCTGCAAGGTCAACGCCAGGCTCGGCAGGACGCGTTGCAAGGCCTGGCCATCCTGCTCGGCAAACACCGTACGCAGGGATTGGTGACGCTCGACCAGGGCCTGGAAGCTGGCTTGCAATGCCGCTTCGTCCAGCTCGCCACGCAGGCGCAGGGCGCCGGGAATGTTGTACGCCGCACTGTGCGGCTCAAGCTGCCAGGTCAGCCACAGGCGATTCTGTGCCAGCGACTGCGGCAAAGCCTGCGCGCGGCCGAGGCGGCTGATGGCGCCACGGGCGACACCGCCATC
The DNA here is from genome assembly GCF_900497695.1 of Pseudomonas wadenswilerensis. Lineage (GTDB taxonomy): Bacteria > Pseudomonadota > Gammaproteobacteria > Pseudomonadales > Pseudomonadaceae > Aquipseudomonas > Aquipseudomonas wadenswilerensis. The sequence continues at coordinate 161,742 of NZ_UIDD01000010.1, forward strand.
GCTCTGCAACGCCGTCACCGCGGCACTGAAGTCGGCCAGGGTCGGTGCCTCGAACAGCACCCGTACGCCCACCTCAAGATCCAGCTCGTCACTCAAGCGCGCGCAGACCTGGGTGGCGGCAATCGAGTTGCCACCGAGCAGGAAGAAGTGATCGTCCGCGGCCACCTGCTCCACGCCCAACTGCTCACGCCACAGACGACCGATCCGGGCCTGCATGCCGGTCGCCGACGCGGTTTGATCGGCTACGGCCGCTGCTTGCTGATCAGGGTAGCGCGCGTAGCAATCGAGGCTGCCGTCGTCCATGCGCAACCGGCAGGCGGCGCGTTGCAGCTTGCCGCTGGAGGTCTTCGGCAACGCGCCGGGATTGAGCAGCAGCACCACCGCCGGCGCCTGCTGGCAGGCATCGGCGATCACCTGGCGCAGGGTCTTGATCAGGCTCGCAGGCGTGATGACTTTCTGCACGTTGCGGCTGATCTCGACGGCAACGCCGATGCCCTCCTCGCCCCGGTCATCGACCGCGAACACCGCCACCCGGCCTTTACGCAGAACGTCGACTTCACGCTCCAGGGTCTTTTCCAGATCCTGTGGGTAGAGGTTGTGCCCACGCACGATCAGCAAGTCCTTGAGGCGGCCGGTAACGAACAGCTCGCCGTCACGCAAAAAACCCAGGTCGCCGGTACGCAGCCAGGTGCGCCCGCCCTGCTCGACGAAGGTGCGGGCCGTGGCTTCGGGGTTGCGCCAGTAGCCTTTGGCGATGCTCGGGCCACTGGCCCAGATTTCGCCGACCTGGTTGTCGGCCAGCAGCGTCAGGTTGTGCGGCTCGACAATCTGCACGGCATGCCCGGGCTGGCTACGCCCGCAACTCATCTGCACCGTGCCCCTGCCCGCTTCTGCGTTGTTGCGCGCCAGCGCCAGGGCATCCAGCTCAAGCGCGCCAATCCCCTGGCCTCGGGTGCTGCCGCTGACGAACAACGTGGCCTCGGCCAGCCCGTAACTGGCAAAGAAACTCTCAGGCACAAAGCCACAGGCAGCGAACTTGTCGGCGAAGGCCTGCAGGCTGTCCTGGCGGATCGGCTCGGAACCGGAATAGGCCACACGCCATTTGCTCAGGTCAAGGCTGGCCATTGCCGCGGCACTGACCCGCTCGCTGCACAGCCGATAGGCGAAGTCCGGCCCTCCGCTGATGGTGCCGCCGTGATCGCTGATCGCTTGCAGCCAGCGCTGCGGCCGGGCGAGGAAGTACGCCGGGGCCATCAACACACAGGGCACGCCACTGAAGATCGGTTGCAGCAAGCCGCCGATCAGGCCCATGTCGTGGTACAGCGGCAGCCAGCTGACGATCACGTCATCCGGGTTTACATCGATGCCGAAACCCTGGCGGATCAGCACTTCGTTGGCCACCAGGTTGCCATGGCTGACCTGCACGCCCTTGGGCAAGGCTGTGGAGCCGGAGGTGTACTGCAAAAATGCAATGTCGTCGGCCTGCAGGGTCGGCGCCTGCCAACTGCCGGCCTGCTCCTGAGCCAGGGTATCGACCGCCAGCAGCTGTGGCGCGCTTGGCTCTGCCAGCACCTCGAGGGCCTGCAGGTTGTCGTGCAAGGCACTGATGGTCAGCAGCAGGCGCGGTTCGGCATCGCCGATGATCGACAGCAAACGCTCCTGATGATGACGCCGCGATGATTCTGGCGGATAAGCCGGCACCGCGATGACGCCGGCGTAGAGGCAGCCGAAGAACGCCGCGACGTAATCCGGGCCACTGGGAAACAACAGGATCGCCCGATCCCCCACTTCGGTGCGCGCCTGCAAGGCGGCGGCGATGGTTCGCGCCCGCTGGTCGAGCTCGCGATAGGACAGCACGGCTTCATCGCACGGATCCTCGGCCAGAAAGCGCAAGGCAACGCGGTCGGGGGTAAGCGCCGCGCGTTGGGCCAATGCCTGGACCAGCGTAACCGGGAGTTCGAAGGCGTCCATCATGGGGGTTCCTGCCAGAGTCTGTACGTAAAATCAGGTCTCGGGTGGCGCGCAGGGCGGGCTTCCAGGCACCGAGGTGCGTCTTGCCAGAGCCGAGGATGTACAGAGAGGAACGGATGGGCCGGAGAAATAATTAAGGCCCGTGGCCAGCGCCAGGCAGGGAGAAAAAAGGTGGAATTTGAAGCCGGTCACAAAGCGCAAGCTTAGAACCAAAAAGCACAGAGACTTATTAACTTTCGCATTTGACAATAATTATCATTACGAATAGTTTGTCGCACGTCGTAGGAAGCCTCCGGATCTGGAGTGCTCCACTTCCCTCTTAGAGATAAGGTGATTTCCATGGCGGAACAACTATCCACAAGTAAGTGCGATTCACCGTTACTCCAGGCGTTTGTCGACAACCGTAGCATCCTCGTGAAGATTGCCGCACGCATCACCGGCTGCCACTCGCGGGCCGAAGATGTCGTTCAGGATGCTTTCTTCCGACTCAGCTCGGCGCCGCAGATCACTTCCTCGTTCAAGGCCCAGCTCAGCTACCTGTTCCAGATCGTGCGCAACCTGGCCATTGACCACTACCGCAAGCAGGCGATGGAGCTCAAGTATTCCGGCAGCGAAGAGGAGGGCCTGAATGTGGTCATCCAGGGCGCCTCGCCAGAAGCTACGCATACCAACTTCACCACCCTGGAACACATCGCCGAGGCCCTGAACGATCTGCCCCAACGCACCCGCTATGCCTTCGAGATGTACCGCCTGCATGGCGTACCGCAAAAGGACATCGCCAAAGAACTGGGCGTCTCGCCGACCCTGGTCAACTTCATGATTCGCGATGCCCTGGTGCATTGTCGCAAGGTCTCAAGCCAGAGGGCTTGAGAGCGGCAAGCTACAAGTTTCAAGCGGCAAGAGGGTGGTGATACCGCTTGCCGCTTGGGGTCAGAGCAACTTGCAACCTTCGAAAAACCGCTCCCTGCCCAGAATCATCAATGCCGCACGCTTGTGCGGAAAGTCGAACTCCTTCTCGCAATGAAAACACTGATCGTGCATGTAGCCGATCATCTTGCCGTTGTCCGCCCGCGGTTCAGCCACGACGCGCTGGGTGCGCGGGTCATCCAGGAACAGGTAATGCACCAGCGCTGACAACCAGCTGGCGACCTTGTGCGGCCCACGGTGCAGCTCTTCGCCCACCAGCATGTGAATGCCACGGTCGTAGTCATCCACCGCATAGAACGGCGCAATACGGTCTTCCTTGGCCCAGTAGGCTTCGAAGTAGGCGAAGGGCTGGTCATCGAAACAGCCGATCAGGGTCAGGCTGTGGGGGTCGGCCTCAAGCTTGTTCAGGTACTCGCGGTGTTGCTCCAGGCTCCCGCCCTCCTGCCAGAAGTTCAGCACCCGCGGGTTGTTCTGCCAGCGATTGAAACGCTCCAGGTCCTGGTCGATTTCCAGGGTGCGCAGCGAGACCCAGGCACCCAAGCGCGCATCGAAGCGCCGATACACTTCGCCACGCGGCTTTGGCGCACGCCGAGGGTGTCGCTTGCCGTCGCTGATCTGCATCTGTTGCGGATAGACGCCCGCCAAGGGCTGGCCAAGCCAGGGCTGGGGCAGCTGCCAGAACAGGCTGCGCTCACACAAGTACTGGCCCTTCACCTGCGTGGCGATCAGCAAACCGCTGTTCAAGGCTTCCTGCGGCGGCTGATGCAGCTGCCAGGTCAGGCGCTGGCAGCCGGGATCACGGGCGAACAGCCAGTAGCAAACAGCCCACAGGGCCTGTTGCACACGGTCGCGGGCATGCTCTTCAAGCTGGACCTGCAAAGTTTCGCCGCGTTGCAGGCGCACACGCACCAACGGGCTGCCTTCGAGCACCAGGCTCAAGTGGCAATCACCTTCATCGGCACTGAGGCTGCGCCAGCGAGGCAAGGACAAAGTCGGCGAAGCAGAATCGAATGGCATGATCGGGGCTCACAAGGGAATGATCGGCTCACCCTTGTGAACGTCGCCAGCCCAGGCAAATTTAGTCGGCCTTGGGGGTGCTGACGCTGATGCGGTAAGGCTGGAATATTTTCAGCAACGCGCCCTTGTCACGCAGGGACTGCAACAGCCTGGCAAACTCCGCACCACTGATGGGCGCGTCGGGGCGCAACAGTGCGTAGTGATGGTAGACCTGATCGACGCGGTCGGACGCCAGCAACTGCTCGGCGCTTTGCGGGTTACGGACCAGAAAGTCACTGAAGTATGAACGGGTGACCAGGGCGATATCCGCGCGGCCGCGCTGGACCATCAGCAAATTGCTGTCATGGGAATAGGTCAGGGTCGCGTTGTAGGTATCGGCCAGGTACCTGGGGTCGGGATTGAAATCGGCAAAGGCGTAGTGGTAACCACTGTACAGCGCCAGGCGCTTGCCCTTGAGATCGGTGAAGTAGTTCTGGTCACGACCAGACTGGCGATGGGTGACGAAGACCTCGGCATCTTCCAGGCCCATGTCGACACTCACATGGGGGATCTGCTGCCAGCCCCATTCGGGATTCTCGAAGATCGCCATGTCGGTGCGGCCCTGCTGAAAGTCGCCGAAGCGCCGCGGGATGGACGTGGGTACCAGGATAAAGCGGTAACGCTGCTGGTTGTTGTTGAGCGCCTCGACCAGTTGCGGCAACAGGCCGGTATCGGCCCCCTGCTCCGGGCGCACGGTATAGGGAGGGAAATGCGCCGCCCCGACCTTGACCTCGATTTCTTCGGCCGCCCGGACCGACGGAAGCAGCCACATTGCGGCAAGCATTAACAGCAAGGACACCGTCTGTGGCATGGGCGTTGAACTCAAAGCAACACACTCTTTGCGGGTTTGAACCGGAATCTGCCTAAGCTAGGCGTTTTCAAGGCGTTGCACAACTGTCGGTTGTGCCAAGCACAGCAGGCAAAACGCCAGGGGATACCCGCCGCGCGCGAGTTTGGCTACGCTCTAACCAGTCTTGCATGGGAGCCTACTATGGGCCATTGGCTGGTGATCGACCTTGAAGCAACCACAGACGATGGCGGCTGGCCGGTCTCGGAGATGGAAATCATTGAAATCGGCGCGACCCTGGTCGACCGCCAGGGCAGGGAAGTTGGGCATTTCCAGCGTTTCGTGCGCCCGCGGCGGCGACCGCAACTGACCCCGTTCTGCCGCGAGCTGACCCACATCAGCCAGGCCAATGTCGACACGGCGGCAACCTTCGCCGAAGTCTGGGCGCAGTTCGAGCGCTGGCTCGGTCATCATGCCAAGCACCTGCAGGGCTGGGTCAGCTGGGGCGACTACGACCGTAAGCAACTGCTGCAGGAATGGCAGCAGTATCAGCTCGGCAGCCTGCTCGAGACCCTGCCGCACATCAACCTCAAGCAACGCTTCGCCAAAGCCCGCCAACTGCAGCGGCCGCTAGGCCTCAATGGCGCGCTGCAGCTGGCTGGCCTGCAGTTCAGTGGCCAGCAGCACCGGGCCCTGGAAGACGCACGCAACACCGCTCGCCTGCTGCCCCTGACCCTGCCGGCCAATGGCACCTGAAAGCGGATGACGGCGCTCCGGGCCTTGGGCATACTGGCCTGCCTTTTTAGCCCCTTTTTCAGGAGTCGCCCATGTTTAAAGTCAACGAGTACTTTGATGGCACGGTCAAGTCGATCGCTTTCGGCACCGCTGAAGGTCCGGCCACGGTTGGCGTGATGGCCCCGGGCGAATACGAGTTCGGCACTGCCCAGCGTGAAATCATGCATGTGGTGTCGGGTGCCCTGACCGTCAAACTGCCCGACAGCGACAACTGGGAAACCTTCAGCGCCGGCAGCCAGTTCAATGTGCCGGCCAACAGCAAGTTCCAGCTGAAGGTGGCGGTTGATACTGCTTACCTGTGCGAGTATCGCGGCTAAGCCTGAATCAGGCGCCGACCCCATCGCTGGCAAGCCAGCTCCCACAAGGATTGCGGTGAACAACTTGTGGGAACTGGCTTGCCAGCGATGGGCTGCGCAGCAGCCCCCTCACTTCAGAAACGCGACAATCCTGTCCGCCGCCGTCGCCAGATGATCGGCATGGCTGAACCCCGAAGCCTTCAGCGGCTTCAGGTCATGATCCCCCGCCTGCAGCCAGCACAGTTCGATCGCTGACGACAGCTCGTACCCCTCCACCGTCTGCCGATTGCCCAGGGCATCGCGTTCACCCTGGATGATCAACGTCGGTGTCTTCAGTTCAGCCAGGTGCGCCACCCGCGGTTTTTCCGGTTTCCCCGCTGCATAAAACGGATAGCCCAGGCACACCAGCGCATCAGCCTCCAACTCGTCAGCCAGGATGCTGGCCATGCGTCCGCCCATGGACTTGCCGCCAATGGCCAATGGCCCAGTGACCAATGGTCGCACCTGCGCGTACACCTCACGCCAGCAGTCCAGCAACTTTGCCTGCGGATTTGGCGGCCTTTTGCCACCATCCATGCGCCGCTGGGCCATGTAGGGAAACTCGAAGCGCAGCACCCCCAGCCCTTGCTCCGCCAGCCTTTGCGCCATTTCCTGCATGAACCCGCTATCCATCGGCGCACCGGCGCCATGGGCCAGGATCAGGCACCCCGAATGCTGGCCATCCCCCTGATTTTGCGGGGCATTCCACAGCCAGCCGCGGCTTTCGACCAGCCGCGCCCATTGATCCCCGTCAATACCGGCCAGTTGCCCATTACTCATGCTTGCCTCGCTGTTTAGTCTGCCTATAACCGTGGATGGGAACCCATACATGAACACAACCAGCAGTACCGCCTACAACTACAAGGTGGTCCGCCAATTCGCCATTATGACGGTGGTGTGGGGAATCGTCGGGATGGGGCTCGGCGTTTTTCTCGCCGCGCAACTCGTCTGGCCTTCGCTCAACTTCGACCTCCCCTGGACCAGCTTCGGCCGCCTGCGACCGCTGCACACCAACGCGGTGATCTTCGCCTTCGGTGGTTGCGCACTGTTCGCCGCTTCCTATTATTCGGTCCAGCGCACCTGCCAGACCACCCTGTTCTCGCCACGCCTGGCAGCTTTCACTTTCTGGGCCTGGCAACTGGTGATCCTGCTGGCTGCCATCAGCCTGCCGCTGGGTTATACCAGCTCCAAGGAATACGCCGAACTGGAATGGCCGATCGACATCCTGATCACCATTGTCTGGGTGGCCTACGCCGTGGTGTTCTTCGGCACGCTGATGAAGCGCACCACCAAGCACATTTATGTCGGTAACTGGTTCTTCGGTGCGTTCATCATCACCGTGGCGATCCTGCACATCGTCAACAACCTGGAAATCCCGGTCAGCCTGACCAAGTCCTACTCGCTGTACGGTGGCGCCACCGACGCCATGGTCCAGTGGTGGTACGGCCACAACGCCGTAGGCTTCTTCCTGACCGCCGGCTTCCTCGGCATGATGTACTACTTCGTGCCGAAACAGGCCGAGCGTCCGGTGTATTCCTATCGCCTGTCGATCGTGCACTTCTGGGCGCTGATCACCCTGTACATCTGGGCAGGTCCCCACCACCTGCACTACACCGCCCTGCCCGACTGGGCGCAATCGCTGGGCATGATCATGTCGCTGATCCTCCTGGCGCCAAGCTGGGGCGGCATGATCAACGGCATGATGACCCTCTCGGGCGCCTGGCATAAGCTGCGCAGCGACCCGATCCTGCGTTTCCTCGTGGTGTCCCTGGCGTTCTACGGCATGTCGACCTTCGAAGGCCCGATGATGGCGATCAAGACCGTCAACGCCCTGTCGCACTACACCGACTGGACCATCGGCCACGTCCACGCCGGCGCCCTCGGTTGGGTCGCGATGATCTCGATCGGCGCCCTGTATCACATGATCCCGAAAGTCTTCGGCCGCGAGCAGATGTACAGCCTCGGCCTGATCAACGCGCACTTCTGGCTGGCGACCATCGGCACCGTGCTCTACATCGCCTCGATGTGGGTCAACGGCATCGCCCAGGGCCTGATGTGGCGCGCAGTCAACGAAGACGGCACGCTGACCTACTCCTTCGTCGAAACCCTGGTGGCCAGCCACCCTGGCTTCATCGTGCGCTTCGTCGGCGGGGCGATCTTCCTCACCGGCATGCTGCTGATGGCGTACAACACCTGGCGCACCGTGCGTGCCCCGGTGGCCGCGACCGCCCCTGCCGCCGCGCAGCTGGCCTGAGGAGACCCTGATGAAACACGAAGTAATCGAGAAGAACGTCTTCCTGCTGGTGCTGTTGATGGTGTTTGCCGTCAGCATCGGCGGCCTGACTCAGATCGTCCCGCTGTTCTTCCAGGACGTCACCAACAAGCCGGTCGAGGGCATGAAGCCCTACACCGCGCTGCAACTGGAAGGCCGCGACGTCTACATCCGTGAAGGCTGCGTGCAGTGCCACTCGCAGATGATCCGGCCGTTCCGTGCCGAGACCGAGCGTTATGGCCACTACTCGGTAGCCGGTGAAAGCGTCTGGGACCACCCGTTCCTCTGGGGTTCCAAGCGTACCGGCCCGGACCTGGCCCGCGTTGGCGGCCGCTACTCCGATGACTGGCACCGTGCGCACCTGTACAACCCGCGCAACGTCGTGCCCGAGTCGAAGATGCCGGCCTACCCATGGCTGGTCGCCAACCCGGTCGACAGCAGCCACACCGAGACCAAGCTGCGCACCATGCGCACCCTCGGCGTGCCGTACACCGACGCCGACATCAGCGGCGCGGTGGAGTCGCTCAAGGGCAAGACCGAAATGGACGCGCTGGTCGCCTACCTGCAGGTGCTCGGCACCGCGATCAAGAACAAGAGGTAAGCGCCATGGACTTCACACTGGATATCGGCCAGCTACGAGGCCTGGGCACCCTGCTGGTGGCCATCGCCTTCATCGGCCTGTCGCTGTGGGTGTTCAACGGCCGGCGTGACCGTGAATTCGCCGAAGCCAGCCTGCTGCCATTCGCCGACGAGCGCCTGGCACCTGCCGCCAACGAACCCGAACCGAGGAGTAACGGGCAATGACCACCTTCTGGAGTACGTACATCTGCGTACTGACCATCGGTAGCCTGATCGGCCTGACCTGGCTGCTGCTGGGCACCCGCAAGGGCGAAACCAAAGGCACCACCGACCAGACCATGGGCCACAGCTTCGACGGCATCGAGGAGTACGACAACCCGCTGCCCAAGTGGTGGTTCTGGCTGTTCGTCGGCACCCTGGTGTTTTCGGTCGGCTACCTGATCCTCTATCCGGGCCTGGGCAACTGGAAAGGCATCCTGCCCGGTTATGAGGACGGCTGGACCCAGACCAACGAATGGCAAAAGGAAATGAACAAGGCCGACGCCAAGTTCGGACCGATCTTCGCCAAGTTCGCCGCCATGCCGGTGGAGGAAGTGGCCAAGGATCCCCAGGCGCTGAAAATGGGCGGCCGTCTGTTCGCCTCCAACTGCGCGGTCTGCCACGGCTCGGACGCCAAGGGTGCCTACGGCTTCCCTAACCTCACCGACAAGGACTGGCGCTGGGGCGGCGATCCGGAAACCATCAAGGCCTCGATCATGGGTGGTCGTCACGGGGTGATGCCAGCCTGGGCCGAAGTGATTGGAGAGCAAGGCGTTGCCGACGTGGCCGCGTTCGTCCTGACCAACCTCGATGGCCGCACTCTGCCGAAGGAAGCCAAGGCCGACCCTGCCAACGGCGAGAAGCTGTTCGCGACCAACTGCGTGGCCTGCCACGGCCCGCAAGGCAAGGGCACCCCGGCCATGGGCGCACCGGACCTGACCCACCCGACCGCGTTCATCTACGGTTCGAGCTTCGCCCAACTACAGCAGACCATCCGTTACGGCCGCCAGGGCCAGATGCCTGCCCAGGAAGCGATCCAGGGTAACGACAAGGTCCACCTGCTGGCCGCCTATGTCTACAGCCTGTCCCAGGAGGAACCTGCCCAAGGCGAAACCCTGTCTGCCAAGTAAAACGATTGAGTAACTGAGCCTTGACTCAAACCGCCGCATCGGCACCCGATGCGGCGGTTCCCTTCGCCCCTTGCGACCAAGTGTCGCACCCCGCCCTGCCCACGCCTTGCACCCCCCTCGATCACAACTAAGCTTGTTGCCACAGCGACTGAAACAGCCGGCGCGCTTGCACCTTTTTGGGGCATTTTTCGTCAGCGGTTCTGCGCAAAGGCTGATGGGGCCGACTCAAGCGCCGATGTGCGAGTGATCAACGGCACTGAGCAAGCGTTCGGCAGAAGCCTTTGCCTTAGACGAAAAATCAAATTTTGGTACACATATCAACTAATTAATTGTGTACAATTTGCCCGCCGAAAAGGCTCGAAACCGCTGTGGAGCAGGCGTTGGCAAGGATCGGCGCGGGCGCCATCGCGTTGCAATAACCACACGGTTTATACATACTTGCGCCGATTTTTACCCTATAAAAACACCCAAACCGTGGAACCTTAGAATGAGCACAGCAATCAGTCCGACTGCTTATAACTATAAGGTCGTCCGCCAGTTCGCCATCATGACGGTGGTCTGGGGGATCCTTGGCATGGGGCTTGGTGTCTTCATCGCCTCGCAACTGGTCTGGCCCCAGCTTAACCTGGACCTGCCGTGGACGAGCTTCGGACGCCTTCGCCCGCTGCACACCAACCTGGTGATCTTCGCCTTCGGTGGTTGTGCACTGTTTGCCACTTCCTACTATGTCGTGCAGCGAACCTGCCAGACGCGACTGATTTCCGACAGCCTCGCGGCCTTCACCTTCTGGGGTTGGCAAGCGGTGATCGTCGGCGCGCTCGTGACCTTGCCGCTGGGCTACACCACGACCAAGGAATACGCAGAGCTGGAATGGCCGATCGCCATTTTGCTGGCCATTGTCTGGGTCACCTACGGTGTGGTGTTCTTCGGCACCATCGTCAAGCGCAAGACCAAACACATCTATGTAGGTAACTGGTTCTACGGCGCCTTCATCGTGGTCACCGCAATGCTGCACATCGTCAACCACGCCTCCTTGCCGGTCAGCCTGTTCAAGTCCTACTCGGCTTATTCGGGTGCCACCGATGCGATGATCCAGTGGTGGTATGGCCACAACGCCGTGGGCTTCTTCCTGACCACCGGCTTCCTGGGCATGATGTACTACTTCGTGCCGAAACAGGCCGAGCGCCCGATCTACTCCTATCGCCTGTCGATCGTGCACTTCTGGGCACTGATCACCCTGTACATCTGGGCAGGTCCCCACCACCTGCACTACACCGCCCTGCCGGACTGGGCGCAGTCGCTGGGCATGGCCATGTCGATCATCCTTCTGGCGCCAAGCTGGGGCGGCATGATCAACGGCATGATGACCCTCTCGGGCGCCTGGCATAAGCTGCGCACCGACCCGATCCTGCGCTTCCTGGTGGTATCGCTGGCGTTCTACGGCATGTCGACCTTCGAAGGGCCGATGATGGCGATCAAGACCGTCAACTCGCTGTCGCACTACACCGACTGGACCGTTGGCCACGTACACGCCGGCGCCCTCGGCTGGGTCGCGATGATCTCGATCGGCGCCCTGTACCACATGATTCCGAAGGTCTACGGCCGCGAGCAGATGCACAGCACCGGCCTGATCAACGCACACTTCTGGCTGGCGACCATCGGTACCGTGCTGTACATCTCCTCGATGTGGGTCAACGGCATCACCCAGGGCCTGATGTGGCGTGCAATCAACGACGACGGCACCCTCACCTACTCCTTCGTCGAAGCCCTGCAAGCCAGCCACCCGGGCTTTATCGTCCGCGCCCTGGGCGGTGCGTTCTTCGCCTCCGGCATGCTGCTGATGGCTTACAACGTCTTCCGTACCGTACGCGCCTCGAAGCCGGCCGAAGCTGAAGCCGCCGCTCAGATCGCTGTAGTTGGAGCTCACTGATGAAGCATGAAGTAGTCGAGAAGAATATCGGCCTGCTGGCCTTCTTCATGGTCATCGCCGTGAGCATCGGCGGCCTGACCCAGATCGTCCCGCTGTTCTTCCAGGACGTCACCAACAAGCCGGTCGAGGGCATGAAGCCACGTACCGCGCTGGAACTCGAAGGCCGCGACATCTACATCCGCGAAGGCTGCGTGCAGTGCCACTCGCAGATGATCCGGCCGTTCCGCGCCGAAACCGAACGCTACGGCCACTATTCGGTCGCGGGCGAAAGCGTCTGGGATCACCCGTTCCTGTGGGGTTCCAAGCGTACCGGCCCGGACCTGGCCCGCGTCGGCGGTCGTTACTCCGACGACTGGCACCGTGCTCACCTGTACAACCCGCGCAACGTCGTGCCCGAGTCGAAGATGCCGGCCTACCCGTGGCTGGTAGAGAACAAGCTCGACGACAAGGACACGGTGAAGAAGATGGAAGTCCTGCGCACCCTCGGCACGCCGTACACCGATGAAGACATCGCCGGTGCCCGCGACGCGGTCAAGGGCAAGACTGAAATGGACGCCCTGGTTGCCTACCTGCAAGGCCTGGGCACCATCATCAAAAGCAAACGGTGACATTGATGGATATCGGGATGATTCGTGGCTTGGGCACCGTCGTAGTGATGGTGGCCTTTATCGGCCTGGCGTTGTGGGTGTTCAGTTCTCGGCGCAAGTCCGAGTTCGACGAAGCGACCATGCTGCCCTTCGCGGATGATCCCGAAGCCAGCAAGCACGTCGAGCAAGCGCAAGCGAAAGCGTCTAGGAGTAACAACGAATGACTACCTTCTGGAGTCTGTACGTCACCGTTTTGAGTCTGGGCACCATCTTCGCCCTGACCTGGCTGCTGCTGTCCACCCGCAAGGGCCAGCGCAGCGAAACCACCGAAGAAACCGTGGGCCACGCCTACGACGGCATCGAGGAGTACGACAACCCGCTGCCAAAATGGTGGTTCATGCTGTTCGTCGGTACCATCGTTTTTGCCCTGGGCTACCTGGTGCTGTACCCGGGCCTGGGTAACTGGAAAGGCCTGCTGCCGGGCTACCAGTACCTGGACAACGACAAGAAAACCGAGTTCGCCAACGGCCAGGCCGGCTGGACCGGCGTGCACGAGTGGGAGAAGGAAATGGCCCGCTCGGACGCCAAGTTCGGGCCGATCTTCGCCAAATTCGCCTCGATGCCCATTGAAGAAGTGGCCAAAGACCCGCAAGCGCTGAAGATGGGCGGCCGTCTGTTCGCCTCCAACTGCTCGGTGTGCCACGGCTCCGACGCCAAGGGCTCCTACGGCTTCCCCAACCTCACCGACAACGACTGGCGTTGGGGTGGCGAGCCGGAAACCATCAAGGCCACCATCATGGGCGGTCGTCACGGCGTGATGCCGGCCTGGGCCGAAGTGATCGGCGAGCAAGGCGTTGCCGACGTGGCCGCTTACGTGCTGACCAACCTCGATGGCCGCACCCTGCCCAAGGACGCCAAAGCCGATCCGGCCAACGGCCAGAAGCTGTTTGCCACCAACTGCGTGGCCTGCCACGGCCCTGAAGGCAAGGGCACCCCGGCCATGGGTGCGCCTGACCTGACCCACCCGACCGCGTTCATCTACGGGTCGAGCTTCGCCCAACTGCAGCAGACCATCCGTTACGGCCGCCAGGGCCAGATGCCTGCCCAGGAAGCGATCCAGGGCAACGACAAGGTCCACTTGCTGGCGGCCTATGTCTACAGTCTGTCGCACCAGCCTGAGAAAACCGCTGAAGCGAAGTAATTCGCCCAGCTGGCAAAAGCCCCGGCAGTAAAACTGCCGGGGCTTTTTTATAGACCCCCGCCCCTAGCCATGATCTGCGTCAATTGACACGGGCCAATACACTATTACCTGCGATTCCCCAACGCGGCCAAAGGTCGCACCCCTCCCCCCTACCGGCAACACAGGCGTATCATGCGCCCTAGAGCAGCAAGCTTCCGACTGCGGCCGGCATGTACTGGCCGCGGCACTTCACCACTGCCGTGGGACTCAATGATGAGCAAGCAGATTCCGGTACATGACGTCACCCCGCCTGCCAGTAAAGACAACAGCAGCGTCGATCTCTACGCCTCCCGAGAAAAGATCTACACCCGCGCCTTCACCGGCGTGTTCCGCAACCTGCGCATGGTCGGCGGCGCCGTCCTGTTCCTGCTGTACTTCGGCACGGTATGGCTGAACTGGGGCGGTCACCAGGCCGTCTGGTGGAACCTGCCGGAGCGCAAGTTCTACATTTTCGGCACCACCATCTGGCCCCAGGATTTCATCCTGCTCTCGGGGCTGTTGATCGTCGCCGCCTTTGGCCTGTTCTTCATCACCGTCTACGCTGGCCGCGTCTGGTGCGGCTACACCTGCCCGCAAAGCGTGTGGACCTGGATCTTCATGTGGTGCGAGAAAGTCACTGAAGGTGACCGCAACCAGCGCATGAAGCTCGACAAGGCCCCGATGAGCGGCAACAAGTTCCTGCGCAAGCTGGCCAAGCACAGCCTGTGGCTGAGCATCGGCTTTGTCACCGGCATGACCTTCGTCGGCTACTTCTCGCCGATCCGTGAGCTGGTGATTGAGTTCTTCACCGGCCAGGCCGACGGCTGGGCCTACTTCTGGGTCGGTTTCTTCACCCTGGCCACCTACGGCAATGCCGGCTGGCTGCGCGAGCAGGTGTGCGTGTACATGTGCCCGTATGCGCGCTTCCAGAGCGTGATGTTCGATAAGGACACCCTGATCGTTTCCTACGATCCGCGCCGCGGCGAAACCCGCGGCCCGCGCAAGAAAGACCTCGACTACAAGGCCAAGGGCCTGGGTGACTGCATCGACTGCACCATGTGCGTACAGGTGTGCCCGACCGGCATCGACATCCGTGACGGCCTGCAGATCGAGTGCATCGGCTGCGCCGCCTGCATCGATGCCTGCGACACCATCATGGACAAGATGAACTACCCCAAAGGCTTGATCAGCTACACCACCGAGCACAACCTGTCGGGGCAGAAAACCCACATGGTGCGTCCGCGCCTGATCGGCTATGCCGTAGTCCTGCTGGCGATGATCGGCCTGCTGGCCAGCGCCTTTGTCATGCGTTCGCTGGTCGGATTCGACGTCAGCAAGGACCGCGTGCTGTACCGTGAGAACGCCCAGGGGCGGATCGAGAACGTCTACAGCCTGAAGGTCATGAACAAGGACCAGCGCGATCACGTCTACGTGCTCGAGGCCGGTGGCCTGCCTGACCTCAAGCTTGAAGGCGCACGGGAAATCCGCGTCGCCGCCGGCGACATCGTCAGCCTGCCGGTACAACTGTCGATGGCCCCGGAACAACTGCCGTCGACCACCAACGAAGTCATCTTCACCCTCAAGGACGCTGACGACAGCGCCACCCAGGTTGAAGCCAAGAGCCGCTTCATCGGCCCGCAAATTCGATAAGAGACTGAGCCCATGCCTTCTGCAACTGCCGCTAGCCCCTGGTACAAGCACCTCTGGCCGTGGATCATCATCGGGGTGCTGGCCACCTCGGTGACCCTCAGCCTGACCATGGTGACCATTGCGGTGAACAACCCGGACAACCTGGTCAACGACAACTACTACGAGGCCGGCAAAGGCATCAACCGCTCGCTGGACCGTGAACTGCTGGCCCAGACCCTCAACCTCAAGGCCAGCGTGCACCTGGACGAGCTGACCGGCGAAGTCGACCTGCGCCTGACCGGCAACAGCCAGCCGCAGACCCTGGAACTGAACCTGATCTCGCCGACCCAGCCGGAGAAAGACCGCAAGATCGTCCTGACCCGCAGCGACAGCGAAGCCGGTCGCTACCTCGGCCAGCTCAGCGACAAGGTCGAAGGCCGGCGCTTCGTCGAGCTGCTGGGTAGCCAGGATGAGCATGTCTGGCGTCTGTTCGAGGAAGAAGAAGTCGCCCACGACAAGACCCTGGTTCTCGGTGACGAGGCGCTGCAAGGGGCTGAACACCTGGAAAAATGAGTCGCCCCTATCGCTGGCAAGCCAGCTCCCACAGGTTGCACTATCCCTGTGGGAGCTGGCTTGCCAGCGATGCGGCCACCCTAAAAATCTGCGACGACTACCATGACCAGCCCCACGCCCTGCTACCACTGCGCCCTGCCCGTGCCTGCCGGCAGCCACTTCACCGCCGTGGTGCTTGGCCAGCCACGGGCGTTCTGCTGCCCGGGCTGCCAGGCGGTGGCCGAAGCCATCGTCGCCGGCAACCTGGAAAGCTATTACCAGCACCGCAGTGAAGCCAGCGCCAACCCTGACGCCCTGCCTCAGCAACTGGTCGACGAACTGGCTCTGTACGACCGCGCCGACGTGCAAAAACCCTTTGTCCGTCACAGCGGCGAGCTGGCCGAAACCACTCTGCTGATCGAAGGCATCAGTTGTGCCGCCTGCGGCTGGCTGATCGAGAAACACCTGCGCAACCTTCCCGCCGTGGCCGAGGCGCGGCTGAACCTGTCCAATCACCGCCTGCAGGTGAGCTGGGCCGACAGCCAGTTGCCGCTCTCGAAACTGCTCGCCGAGCTGCGCCATATCGGCTACGCCGCTCACCCCTACCAGGCCGATCGCGCCGCCGAACAGTTGGCCAGCGAAAACCGCACAGCCCTGCGCCAGTTGGGCGTCGCCGGGCTGTTATGGTTCCAGGCAATGATGGCAACCATGGCCACCTGGCCGGAATTCAACATCGACCTGAGCCCTGAGCTGCACACCATCCTGCGCTGGGTGGCGATGTTCCTCACCACGCCGATCGTGTTCTACAGCTGCGCGCCGTTCTTTCGCGGCGCCGCCCGCGACCTGCGCACCCGCCACCTGACCATGGACGTTTCGGTGTCACTGGCCATCGGCCTGGCCTACGGCGCCGGGATCTGGACCGCGATCACCGGCAGCGGCGAGTTGTACTTCGACGCGGTGGGCATGTTTGCCCTGTTCCTGCTGGCCGGGCGCTATCTTGAACGCCGCGCCCGCGAACGCACTGCCGCCGCCACCGCGCAACTGGTCAACCTGCTGCCGGCCTCGTGCCTGCGCCTGGGCGCGGCCGGGCAGAGCGAGCGGATCCTGCTCAGCGAGCTGCGCCTGAAGGACTGCGTGCTGATCCAGCCCGGTCATGTGATCCCCGCCGACGGGCGTATTGTCAGCGGCCAGTCGAGCATCGACGAATCGCTGCTGACCGGCGAATACCTGCCGCAACCACGCAGTGCCGGCGACGCAGTCACCGCTGGCACCCTGAACGTCGAAAGCGCGCTGACCGTCGAGGTCCAGGCCCTGGGCCAGGACACCCGCCTCTCGGCCATCGTGCGCCTGCTGGAACGGGCACAGTCGGAAAAGCCGCGCCTGGCGGAAATCGCCGACCGTGCCTCGCAATGGTTCTTGCTGTTCACCCTGATCGCCTCCGCCGCCATCGGCCTGCTCTGGTGGCAGATCGACCCGGCGCGGGCGTTCTGGATCGTCCTGGCCATGCTGGTTGCCACCTGCCCCTGCGCCCTGTCGCTGGCCACCCCAACCGCGCTGACCGCCGCCACCGGCACCCTGCACAAGCTCGGCCTGCTGCTGACCCGCGGCCATGTACTGGAAGGCCTGAACCAGATCGACACGGTGATCTTCGACAAGACCGGCACCCTCACCGAAGGCCGCCTGACCCTGCGGGCGATTCGCCCCTTGAGCGATACCGATGCCGACCGCTGCCTGATGCTCGCCGCGGCACTCGAGAACCGCTCCGAGCACCCCATCGCCCGCGCGTTTGGCCGCGCCAGCCAGGCCGCTGAAGAGGTCCAGGCAGTGCCCGGCCTGGGCCTGGAAGGCCAAGTCGGCGGGCAGCGCCTACGCATCGGCGAAGCGGGCTTCGCCTGCGCCCTCAGTGGCACCACCGCACCGGCGATGCCGGACGAAGCCGGGCAATGGTTGCTGCTCGGTGACCAGCGAGGCCCGCTGGCCTGGTTCGTCCTCGACGACCGCCTGCGCAGCGACGCCGCCGACTTGCTGGCCGCCTGCCGTGCCCGTGGCTGGCAAACCCTGCTGTTGTCCGGCGACAGCTCGCCGATGGTCCAGAGCGTGGCCGCCGAACTGCAGATCGACCAGGCCATCGGTGGCCTGCGCCCGGACGACAAACTGGAAAAACTCAAGGCCCTGCAACAGCAAGGGCGCAAGGTGCTGATGCTGGGCGACGGGGTCAATGATGTGCCGATACTCGCGGCTGCCGATATCAGCATCGCCATGGGCTCGGCCACCGATCTCGCCAAGACCAGTGCCGACGCGGTGCTGTTGTCCAACCGCCTGGACGCCCTGGTCCAGGCCTTCAGCCTGGCCCGCCGCACCCGGCGGATCATTATCGAGAACCTGCTGTGGGCCACGGCGTATAATGGCGTCATGCTGCCGTTTGCCGCGCTGGGCTGGATCACGCCAATCTGGGCGGCGGTCGGCATGTCGGTCAGTTCGCTGATCGTGGTCCTCAATGCCCTGCGCCTGACCCGCGCCAGCGGCTTGCCGGCCAGCCATGTGCCAGCCACTGCCACGCATCCCGCGACGGCCTGACCAGGAGCCTCCATGCCCGCGCTTTACATCATGATCCCGGCCGCCCTGCTGATCGTCGCCATCGCCATCTACATCTTCTTCTGGGCGGTGGACAGCGGCCAGTACGATGACCTCGACGGCCCGGCCCACAGCATCCTGTTCGACGACCAGGACCCGCAGCACCAGGCTGCCATGGACGAGGCCGACGGCAAGAAACCCGACGACGGTACGCCGCCTCGTGACTGAACTTCTACCCCTGCTCAGCTCCGCCTTGATCCTCGGCCTGCTCGGCGGCGGCCACTGCCTGGGCATGTGCGGCGGCCTGATGGGCGCGCTGACCCTGGCCATCCCCAAGGAACAACGCAGCCGCCGCTTTCGCCTGCTGCTGGCCTACAACCTGGGGCGCATCCTCAGTTACGCCCTGGCCGGCCTGTTGCTCGGCCTGGCCGGCTGGGCGGTGGC
The DNA here is from genome assembly GCF_900497695.1 of Pseudomonas wadenswilerensis. Classification (GTDB taxonomy): domain Bacteria; phylum Pseudomonadota; class Gammaproteobacteria; order Pseudomonadales; family Pseudomonadaceae; genus Aquipseudomonas; species Aquipseudomonas wadenswilerensis. The sequence continues at coordinate 180,568 of NZ_UIDD01000010.1, forward strand.
CAACAGCCCGGTGGCGACCGCCATGCGCGTATTGGCAGCGCTGCTGCTGATCAGCATGGGCCTGTACCTGGCCGGCTGGTGGAGCGGCCTGACCCGCATCGAAGGCCTGGGTCGAGGCCTGTGGCGGCATATCCAACCCGTGGCCAACCGCCTGCTGCCGGTTTCCAGCCTGCCGCGCGCGCTGCTGCTTGGCGCCCTGTGGGGCTGGCTGCCGTGCGGGCTGGTGTACAGCACCCTGCTCTGGGCGGCGAGCCAGGGCAATGCCGCCGACAGCGCACTGCTGATGCTGGCCTTCGGCCTTGGCACCTGGCCGGTGCTGCTCGCCACCGGCCTCGCCACCGAACGCACCAGCGCCCTGCTGCGCCAGCGTGGCGTGCGCATTGCCGGCGGTGTGCTGGTGATGCTCTTCGGCCTGTGGACCCTGCCGGGCCCGCACCAACACTGGCTGATGGGCCACTGAAGCGGCGTTGATACAAATCAACACGGGTTTGCCCCGCGCTCCCTAGACTCCGGACACTGCTGCTCTTTCTGGGGACTGCCCGCATGCTCGACGTTCTTCGTTGGGACTCCGACCTGATTCGCCGCTACGACCTGGCCGGCCCACGCTACACCTCCTACCCGACCGCGGTGCAACTGCACAGCGAAGTCGGCTCCTTCGACCTGCTGCACGCCCTGCGTGACAGCCGTCGCGCCGTACGCCCACTGTCGATCTATGTGCATGTGCCGTTCTGCGCCAACATCTGCTACTACTGCGCCTGCAACAAGGTCATCACCAAGGACCGTGGCCGCGCCGCGCCCTACCTGCAGCGCCTGGAGCAGGAAATCCAGCTGATCGCCTGTCACCTGGACCCCAAGCAGACCGTCGAGCAACTGCACTTTGGCGGCGGCACCCCGACCTTTCTCAGCCACGTCGAACTGCGCCAGCTGATGGCCCACCTGCGCCAGCATTTCAACCTGCTGGACGACGACTCCGGCGACTACGGCATCGAGATCGACCCGCGCGAGGCCGACTGGTCGACCATGGGCCTGCTCCGTGAACTGGGCTTCAACCGCGTCAGCCTCGGCGTGCAGGACCTCGACCCGCTGGTGCAACGGGCGATCAACCGCCTGCAGAGCCTGGAGCAGACCCGGGCGATCATCGAAGCCGCGCGCACCCTGCAGTTTCGCTCGATCAACCTCGACCTGATCTACGGCCTGCCCAAGCAAACACCGGAAGGCTTCGCCCGCACCGTCGAAGAAGTCATCAAGCTGCAACCGGACCGCCTCTCGGTGTTCAACTACGCCCACCTGCCGGAGCGCTTCATGCCCCAGCGGCGTATCGACAGCGCCGACTTGCCGGCCCCGGCGGCAAAACTGGAAATGCTCCACAACACCATCGAGCAACTGACGGCCGCCGGCTACGTGTACATCGGCATGGACCACTTCGCCCTGCCGGACGACGAATTGGCGATTGCCCAGGAAGAGTCGACCCTGCAGCGCAATTTCCAGGGCTACACCACTCATGGCCATTGCGACCTGATCGGCCTCGGGGTCTCGGCAATCAGCCAGATCGGCGACCTCTACTGCCAGAACAGCAGCGACCTCACCACCTACCAGGACACCTTGTCCACGGCCCAGCTGGCCACCAGCCGCGGGCTGATCTGCACCGAGGATGATCGCTTGCGCCGGGCGGTGATCCAGCAGTTGATCTGCCATTTCGAACTGGATTTCGAGACCATCGAACGGGCCTTCACCATCGATTTTCGCGGCTACTTCAAGGACCAGTGGCCCGCCCTGCAGGCCATGCACAAGGACGGGCTGATCGAGCTGAGTAACGCGGGCATCAAAGTACTGCCGGCCGGGCGGCTGCTGGTGCGTTCGGTGTGCATGGTGTTCGACGCCTACCTGGACCTGCACAACCGTCAGCGCTTTTCCCGCGTGATCTGATACTGAGGTTTTTTGTCGCAGTTTTCTCTGGCTTCGCCCAATAAAACCGGGGCCAAGCAGCGCTCAGAGGCTCTACAGCGCACAGGCTGTAAGCTTACCGTCTATAGATGGCATCCTTGCGCCTGCCGACGACACAATCGTCCAAGCTGGCCGAAACACCCTGCCCTGGGTTACCCTTACGGCTTATGTGTGCATTCCCACAAGGATTGAAGAAATGTCCGAGCCAGTCAAACTGCGCCCCCACAACCAGGCCCATTGCAAGGATTGCAGCCTGGCGCCTCTGTGCCTGCCCTTGTCGCTGAACTTGGAAGACATGGATGCACTGGATGAAATCGTCAAACGCGGGCGTCCGCTGAAAAAAGGCGAGTTTCTGTTCCGCCAGGGCGACAATTTCGGCTCGGTCTATGCCGTGCGCTCCGGCGCCCTGAAAACCTTCAGCCTGAGCGACAGTGGCGAAGAACAGATCACCGGCTTCCACCTGCCCAGCGAACTGGTCGGCCTGTCGGGCATGGACACCGAGGCCTACCCGGTGTCGGCCCAGGCCCAGGAAACCACGTCGGTCTGCGAAATCCCCTTTGAACGCCTGGATGAGCTGTCGGTGCAACTGCCACAGCTGCGCCGCCAGTTGATGCGGGTGATGAGCCGCGAAATCCGCGACGATCAGCAGATGATGCTGCTACTGTCGAAAAAGACCGCCGATGAGCGCATCGCCACCTTCCTGGTCAACCTCTCGGCGCGCTTCCGTGCCCGTGGCTACTCGGCCAACCAGTTCCGCCTGAGCATGTCGCGCAACGAGATCGGCAACTACCTGGGCCTGGCAGTGGAAACTGTCTCGCGGGTGTTCACGCGCTTCCAGCAGAACGGCCTGATCCAGGCCGAAGGCAAGGAAATCCATATCCTTGACCCGATCCAGCTGTGCGCCCTGGCCGGTGGTTCGCTGGAAAGCTGACCCCTCGGATAACAGGTATACTGGCGGGCATTCGTTTTTCAGGATACCCGCCTCATGCCCAGCGCCACTTTCGACCTTAAAGCCCTCATCCGCCCGGTACCGGACTTCCCCAAGCCTGGCGTGATCTTTCGCGACATCACCCCGCTGTTCCAGTCGCCGCGGGGCTTGCGCCATGTCGCCGATGCCTTTATCGAACGCTACGTCGAAACCGAATTCAGCCATATCGGCGCCATGGATGCGCGCGGCTTTCTGATCGGCTCGATCATCGCCCACCAGTTGAACAAACCGCTGATCCTGTTTCGCAAGCAAGGCAAGCTGCCGGCCGATGTACTCGCCGAAGGCTACCAGACCGAATACGGCGAAGCCTTCCTCGAAGTGCACGCCGACAGCCTCTGCGAAGGCGACTCTGTGCTGATTTTCGATGACCTGATCGCCACCGGCGGCACCTTGCTGGCCGCCACCAAGCTGGTGCGGCGCATGGGTGCGCAGGTGTTCGAGGCAGCGGCGATCATCGATCTGCCGGAGCTGGGCGGCTCGCAGCGCCTGAATGAGGCGGGTGTACCGACCTTTTGCCTGACCGAGTTCTCGCTGAGCGAGTATTGACAGCATCGCGGGGCAAGCCCGCCCCCACAGGCTGAGGTTCTGTGGGAGCGGGCTTGCCCCGCGAATAAAGAGCCTGGATTACAGCGAGATCGGTTTGCGCCCGGCGAACGAATGCGCCAGGGTCCCGCCATCGACCAGCTCCAGCTCACCGCCCAAGGGCACGCCGTGGGCGATACGTGAAGCGACCAGGCCCTTGTCGGCCAGCAACTGGGCGATGTAATGGGCGGTCGCTTCACCTTCCACCGTCGGGTTGGTAGCCAGGATCACTTCGGTAAAGCTGCCCTGCTCTTCGATTCGCGCCATCAGTTGCGGAATGCCAATGGCTTCCGGGCCCAGGCCATCCAGCGGCGACAGATGCCCCTTGAGCACGAAGTAGCGGCCGCGATAACCGGTTTGCTCAACGGCATAGACGTCCATCGGACCTTCCACCACGCACAACAGGGTGTCGTCACGCCGCAGGTCGGAGCATTGCGGGCACAGTTCCTGCTCGGTCAGGGTCCGGCATTGGCGGCAGTGCCCGACGCCCTCCATGGCCTGGTTCAAGGCCTGGGCCAAACGAGTCCCCCCACTGCGATCACGCTCAAGTAGCTGCAAGGCCATGCGCTGGGCGGTTTTCTGGCCGACACCAGGCAAGATGCGCAATGCGTCGATCAGCTGTCGGATAAGCGGGCTGAAACTCATGGGAAAAGGCCTTGATGCAAGTGAAGGCGGTTTATACCTGCCAGACTGGCCAACGTCAAATCTTACAGACATTTAGATTAGCATCGTAAGAAGATAATATTTCTATTTCTTAAGCAGGAACATTACCTACATAACATACAGCAATTGGCACACCTTCAAACACCTGCAGAAGCACACCCCATCTAAAGACTCCCAATCGTACAGCATCCGGCTAAATCCTCCCGTTGCCACCACCCTCTTTCCTACATCCAGCTAATCAAATAAACCGCATAATTTCCCGGCGTTAAAAAACAAGTAAATATGCCTCCACAACAACTCACTTACTTATTAACGCACAACCTTTATCAATCTAGCTGGAAAACAAATGAACAAACGTACTTTGGGCTTTGCACTGTCTTTACCGCTGCTGGCCGGTATCAGCCTCCATGCCCAGGCAACTGATGGACAGATCGAATTCACCGGCAGTATCTCGGGCACCACCTGCACCATCAACGGCGGCCCTGGCGGCCAGAACTTCACCGTCCCCATGAGCCCGGCGCACACCAGCGAGTTCTCAGGGGCCGGCAGCATTGCCCAGCCTCGCACCTTCGAGATCTCCCTGACCAACTGTGCCGCCGGTAGCGGCGGACAGGTAGACATCGAGTTCCTGGGAGGCGCCCTGGTGCAAAACGGCCGCCTGAACATGGATGCCGGCCCTGCCAGCGCAACCAACGTGCAGTACCAACTGCTCAACCAACAAGGCGGACAGATCATTATCGGCGGGCCAACCGGTTCGCAGAACACCATTCCGGTTGACCTTGAAGACGGCGCGGCAACCCTGCGCTACACCAGCCAGTACTACGCCACTGCCGCAACGGTCACCCCGGGTGCCGCCAACTCCCGTGTTCAGTACCTGATCAATCTCCCGTAATGAACCGGCAGGCGCGCTCAGCGCGCCTGCTACCCCTAATCAGGTCGGATTTCGCATTCATGACTCGCTTTTTCCCCTCCCTGCTGACGGCCCTCGCGCTACTGGCGGCCAGTGTGCCCGTGCATGCCAGCGTTGTAATTACCGGTACCCGCATCATCTTTGCGGCTCAAGAGCGCGAAGCCACCGTCAACCTTGTCAACAATGGCAAAGACCCCAGCCTGGTCCAGGTCTGGGTAGACGATGGCGATACTCGTGCCGCGCCCGAGACCATCCAGGTGCCGTTTACCGTGACGCCAGTGCTGGCCCGTGTCGAACCTGCACAAGGGCAAAGTATTCGCCTGCTGCATACCGGCAGTCCAATGGCCAGTGATCGAGAGTCGCTGTTCTGGTTCAACATGCTTGAGGTTCCGCCAAAAACCAAGGACAGCAATGTCCTGCAACTGGCCTTCCGTACCCGTATCAAGCTGCTGTACCGCCCGCAGGGCCTGCCGGGCAAGGCCGAGGACGCACCGGCCCTGGTGACCTGGCACCGAGCGCCTGGACAAGACGGCAAGCCTGAAACGCTGGTTGGCCGCAACCCGTCGGCCTACTACGTCAATCTCGGTGAAATAAAAATTGAATATAACGGCAAGTCGACTTCACTGGGCACGGGCTACATTGCGCCTTATTCGCTGGGACACTTCATATCCTCGTCACCTGTCAACCCGCGCTCAACGGTCAACTTCACCAGTATCAATGACTACGGCGCCGGCAATAACCATAACCAACTATTGAGCTCTACGCCTGCCAGTACTCCATCCCCTTAGCCCACTCTCCCTCCTCGACACTCCGGGCGTTCTCGAAGTTTTCGTGCGTGCCCAAGTTTAATATTGGCACCCCTGAAAATGACTTTAATATCATTACACTTTCGCTCGCCCCGAAAAAAATCAGTCTCAACAATAAGCCGATTATCTGTTGGTCTGTCCGGTTTGTTGTCATGGCACGTTTCGGTCATGGCCGACACCGCCTTATCCGCGCAGGTTGAATTTGAACCGGCATTCCTGGGCAACGGCAGTAACCTGCCCGTGGACCTGTCGCGCTTCGAGCGGCGCAACGTCGCAAGCCCTGGAATCTACAATGTGGACGTTGTGGTCAACGACGAGTGGCACGGGCGCTTCAACCTCAGTTTCAAGGCCCGGCCTGGTAACGAAGAAGCCCTGGCCTGTTTCGACAATGCCCTGCTAGAGCGTCTCGGCCTGGATAGCAGCAAGTTTTACCCGCACGCGCAACAGCAACTTTCTGCCGCCGAGGCCTGCATACCCATCGACGGAGCACTGGACGATGCCAGCAGCCGCCTGGACTTTGCCAACCAGCGCCTGTACTTGTCGGTGCCGCAAATCGCGGTCAAACGCAGCGCCCGCGAAACGGTTGACCCGTCACAATGGGACAGCGGCATAACAGCGGGTTTTCTCGATTACAACCTCAACACCTACGGCACCCAGCATCGCAGCCAGGGCAATTTTCGCCAGACCTACCTGGGGCTCGGTGCCGGGCTCAATATCGGGCCGTGGCGCCTGCGCCATGATGGTTCGCTGAACTGGAGCGACCAAGGCCAGCAGCGCTACCAGAGCATTGCCAGCTATGCCCAGCGTGATATCACCCCCTGGCGCTCGCAACTGACACTGGGTGAAAGCTACACCTCGGGCGGGCTGTTCGATTCGTTGAGCTACACCGGCATACGCCTGGCCAGCGACGATCGCATGCTGCCCGCCTCGCTGCGCGGCTATGCACCAGTGGTGCGCGGTATCGCCAGCAGTAACGCACGAGTGCTGATCCGACAACGCGGTGTAACCCTGCACGAAACCACCGTCGCACCGGGCGCATTCGAAATCGATGACTTGTATGCAACCGGCTACGGCGGCGACCTGGAGGTCACAGTGACCGAGGCGGACGGCCGCGAACATAGTTTCTCCGTGCCTTACGCCGCCGTTCCGTTGTCCTTGCGCGCCGGTGCCAGCCGCTACAGTGCAACGCTGGGCACCTTGCGCAACCAGCAACTGAACAGCGACCCGGTGTTCGTCGAAGGCACCTGGCAATATGGCCTGAACAACCTGGTCAGCACCTACAGCGGTATGACCCTGGCATCCGGGTATGGCTCAGCCTTGCTCGGTGGTAGCCTGAACACTGAGCTGGGAGCGTTCGGCGCCGACCTTACCCAGGCCCGTACCCACCTGCCCGGGCTAGGCAGTCAGCAAGGCCAGAGCCTGCGCCTGAGCTACGCAAAGACCCTGAGCGAAACCGACACGCAGATCGCCCTGGCCACCTATCGCTACTCCACCCGCGGCTTCTATGGCCTGGAGGACGCCCAGCTCAGCCGCCAGTTCCTGCGCGATGCCGGCGATCAGCGCTACCAGCGCCATCGCAGCCGCACCACCCTGTCACTAGCCCAACCGTTGGCACTAAATTACGGCCAACTGCACCTGAGCACCTCGGCGTCGAGCTACTGGGACCATGCCGGCAGTGATCTGAGCTACTCGATCGGCTATAGCAATCACTACAAGACCCTGGGCTACACCCTCAGCAGTACTCGGGAACGTGACCGCTTCGGGCGCGCCGGCAACACCCTCTATCTGAGCCTGTCCCTACCACTGGGCAGCGAGCGTGTGCGCAGCCTCAGCAGCAGTATTTCCAGGGACAGCAACGGCAACAGCCGGGCCCAGGCCACCCTTACGGGCGCCACCAGTGACGATCAGCACCTGAGCTACGGCATCACCGCCAGCCAGGACCGCCATCATGGCCAGAACAACCATACACTCAGCAGCAACCTACTCTACCGCGGCTCGGCCGCCGAGCTCAGCGGTTCACTCAGCCAGGGACGGCACACTTCGCAAGCCTCGCTTGGCCTGCGCGGCGCCATCGTCGCCCATGCTGACGGTTTAACCTTGTCGCAACCCTTGAGTGAAACCTTCGGCCTGATTCACGCCAAAGACGCCGATGGCGCACGAGTCACCTCCGGCACCGCGCTGAAAGTCGACAGCGGTGGCTATGCCGTAGTACCAAACCTTACGCCTTACCGGCGCAACACGGTTGCCATCGACCCCAAGGGGCTGTCGACCGACGTCGAGTTGCAATCGAGCAGCCAGCAGACCGTGCCGCGGGCCGGCGCCATTCCACTGCTGGTATTCCAGACCCGCTCCGGGCGTTCGGCCGTTATCCACGCCCGCCAGGTCGATGGCCAGCCATTGCCGTTTGGCGCAGCGGTGGTGGATACCGACGGCAATGAATTGGGTGCCGTCGGACAAGGCAGCCAACTGTTCGCCCGCGGCCTTCAGGATGAAGGTGAAATCATCGTGCGCTGGGACAACGGCTCGACAGGCAATTGCCGGATTACCTATGCCCTGCCCGCCGCCGCGAAAAAAACTGCGGGCGCCGCGCCGCAAAACATTCAGTCCGTTTGCCTTGCAACGCCAGCCCACCCTTGAACCGTCGAGACCTGCCCATGCTTTGTTCTTTACCCGCGCGCATCGCCGGCGCGACAGGATTGCTGCTGCTGGCCCATAGCGGCATCAGTACCGCCAGTTGTGTACATATCGGCTCCAGCCCTTCCCAAGCCTACATCACCATAAACTCGCAGCTGACGGTGTCTGCAATAGATCCGGTAGGCAAGGTGATTTATGACAGCGGCACCCGGTACGCGACACGCATGGCCTACCGCTGCTCTGCCGCCCATGGGCAGCGAGCCGGTTTTACCGCGGTCTTCACCCACATCGGCGAAGGCATTCATCAAACCAATCTGGAGGGTATCGGTATCAAGATCACGGGCTCCGAAGCCGGCGCCAGTCGTTTTTATAGCTGGCCGGTCCCCACTATCACGCATCCGGCCGGCACTACCGACGTCACCCCTTGGTACAGACTGCAGTTGATCAAGACCGGACCGGTGAACAGCGGGGTCCTGTTTTTCCCGCAGACAATCATTAGCCAAACCTTTGAGCCGCATACCCCGGCCAACACCGCCAGGCTGACGATGGTGCAAACCAGAGTCGAGGTTGTCTCAGCCGAGCCTACCTGCGACATCGACGCCAGCTCGAAAAACATTCCGGTGAACCTTGGAAACCACCCGCAATCGTTCTTCACAGGCGTGAACAAGACGACTCCGGAAAGGTCATTCAACATTCGCCTTAATTGCATGGGTGGATCTACGGGTGGCTCGCGAAATATCAGCTACACCATTACCGATGCCCATTTTCCGGGCAATCAGACCCTTGCAGTAAACCTGGCACCCGGGGCCGGTGCTCATGGTGTTGGTATTCGACTGCTGGACAGGAACGACACAGCCATACGCCTGGGCGCCGCACGCATGGCCGGTACGGTTGATCATGGAACAACCCGTTATGACATTCCGCTGAAGGCGCAATACATCCAGCAGGTTCCAGCTTCCCAGATTCGCCCAGGAGCGGCCCTTGGGCGCGCGCTGTTCACCATGGATTATCACTGATGTGCCTGGCGCTGGCACAACTGATCAGCAATGCCGGCAGTCGCTTCGAATTCGCCAGCCAGCACCTGCACCCCTCCGCGCCCCGGGCGTCAATGAAGCGAACCATGCGCGACGCTGCGCAATCATTCAGGCCGACGGCGACATTCAACGCCTGGATGCCACCTGCGATATGCCATCAGCTGATCAGACGTCGGGGGCCTGACTTTTCGCCCACATCCATTGCGCGTTGAAGCATGCAGCACGCGCCAATTCCTGCAGAGACACGCCATGACTTCACCGCACGTCCATCCCTTTCCCACAAATTACCTGGTCATGCTGGGCTGTCTGCTTGCCAGCTTGCCCAGCTGGGCAACAGAACCACCGTACAACTCGCTTCTGGGTAGCGGCGTAGGTGGCCCGGATCGATCCACGGCCCGCAACAATTGCCGCTTTGAATCGGGCGGCATTTCAAGGGCTACGTTCGATTTACCTTCACAGCTCATCGTTTCGCCTTCGGCCTCCTATGGCACCGTGGTATATCGGACCAGCGTCAGCGGGCCCCAGTTTCGGGTGACATGCCCGAGCAGCCACCAAAACAATTATGGCTATACGACACCACTGAGTTACTCGCACGAACAATATTATCGCACCAACGTACCAGGTCTCGGCATTCGAATCTTTTTGCGAGAGACAGGCCCTGGAGGCCCCAACAGCACGTATATGAGCTGGCCTCGTGGAGTGTCTTCACACCCTGCTGGCCGTCATCATGTCACTCCAAGCTACGATATAGAGCTGATAAAATTATCGAACGGCCCGGTCAGCGGTACCCTCCAACTTTCCGCCCAATTGGCGACAGCAGTCACAACGCCCATCACTGCAGCTGAGCTGAGACCTTCGCGCACCACGGTTGCTATCATCTCGCCTAACCCGACTTGCTCGGTCGATAACGGCTCAGGAAGCATTCCGGTATTTTTGGGTGACCACCCCCGCAGGAACTTCAACGGCATCGGCTACGTAACCAACGAAGTCCCCTTCAACATTAACCTCAACTGCTCGGGCGGATCATCGGGCGGCAGCCTGAACATTCGTTTCACTCTCTTGGACGCCCACTCTCTGGGTAACAGGACCCAAGCTTTGAGCTTGGCACCTGGCGCAAGTGCCCATGGCGTTGGCATTCGTATTCAACGCAATCTGAACGGTACTCCTTCGATCGTTACACTGGGCACGGTACAAACTGCCGGAACGGTCTATCCCGGTACCTCGCGCCATGTGATCCACCTAAGCGCCCAGTACATTCAGCAAGTAGCGCCGTCACAAATACGCCCCGGCTGGCGCCAGGCCGGGCCACGTTCGCCATTACCTACGATTGATCATCTGCACACACAAAAAAAAAGCCAGGCATTGGCCTGGCTTGTTGATTCTCGTACCTCAGAACGGCATCTTGAAACCCGGCGGCAACTGCATGCCGGCGGTCATGCCGCCCATTTTTTCCTGGCTGTTGGCTTCGACCTTGCGCACGGCGTCGTTGACGGCGGCGGCGATCAGGTCTTCAAGCACTTCCTTGTCTTCCTGCATCAGGCTGTCGTCCAGGCTGATGCGCTTGACGTCGTGACGACCGGTCATCACCACGCTGACCAGACCGGCACCGGATTGGCCGGTCACTTCGGCGTTGGCCAGCTCTTCCTGCATCTTGGCCATTTTTTCCTGCATCTGCTGAGCCTGCTTCATCAGGCCGGCCATGCCACCTTTCATCATGGGGATCACCTCAAATATTAGGTTACGGGGTGCGGCGCGGGTCAGGCCCGGGCCGCTGCTGTTTATCCGTTACTCGCCCTGGGCAACCGGGGCGTCGACAGGTTCAATCGTATCGTGGCGGACCATGGCGCCGAACTGCTGGATCATCTGCCGGATCAGCGGATCATCCTCGATCGAGGCCTCGGCCTGACCCTGACGCTCGGCCCGTTTGCGGGCTGCGGCCTGGGCGGGGGTTTCCTGCTCAGGGCGAATCAGCTCGATGGTCAGTTTGAGCGTGCGGCCCAGGTGCTGGTTCAACGCGTCGTTCAGGCGCCGCTGTTGCGTGCTGTTGAACAGGGCGCTGTGAGCCGGGTCCAGGTGCAGCAGCCAGTCGTCGCCTTCGGCGCTGATCAGCGTACAGTTGGCGGCGATATTGCCGGTCATCCCGGAAATCGGCAACTGCGGGAACAATTCCAGCCATTTCAGCGCCAGGCCCGTGGCCGGTTGCGCGGCGGGCAATGGCTCGGCAGGCGGCGCGTCAACTTCGTTGGCATGTTCGATGGCCAGCTCATCCAGATAACTGTAGCTGGCCGGGTCCATTTCTGGCTCGTAATAGTCTTCGTCCAGCGGCGGCTCGTCGTCGCGATCCATGCCGGCCGGGCTGTAACCAATACCGTCGTCGTGCGCGGGCAGGTCCTGTGGCGCAACTTGCTGAACCGGCGCAGGCGCAGGCGGCTCTACGGCAACCGGCGTGGCCTCGACTTCAGGTTCGCAGGCGACAGGATCGTTCCAGGGCAGGTCGACAACCGGCTCAGGCGCCGGGGCCTCGACCGGCTCGGGTACACGTTCAGGCGCTGGCTCTGGTTCGGCAACAGGTTCAGGCTCGGCAACCACTGGCGCTGGCGCCGCAACCGGTGCAACAGCCATGACCGGCGCAGCCTGGGTGGCGGCTGCCACCGTGCTTGCAGAATCAGCTGTGGCCTGGCTGATCCCCACCGGCTTTAGCACCGGTTTCGGCGCATCGTCGGTATCGGCGGGGCGGAACGCCAGCATCCGCAGCAGGACCATCTCGAAGCCACCACGCGGATCCGGCGCCAATGGCAGGTCGCGTCGACCGATCAGCCCCATCTGGTAGTAGAACTGCACATCCTCGGACGGCAATGCCTGAGCCAGGGCCAGGACCCGATCGCGATCACCCTGACCGTTATCGACCGCCTCCGGCAGTGCCTGGGCAATGGCCACGCGATGCAGCACGTTGAGCATCTCGGCCAGCACGCCATTCCAGTCCGGCCCCTGTTCCGCCAGGTGCCGAACGGCTTCGAGCAAGGCCCGGGCGTCCCCTTCGAGCAGGGCCTGCAGCACGCCATACACCTGGCCATGATCCAGGGTGCCGAGCATCGCCCGCACATCCGCTGCCAGTACCTTGCCTTCACCAAAGGCGATGGCCTGGTCGGTCAGGCTCATGGCATCGCGCATGGAGCCGTCGGCTGCACGGCCGAGCAGCCACAGGGCATCGTCTTCAAAGGGTACGTTTTCGGCGCCGAGCACATGGCTCAGGTGCTCGACCACCCGCTCGGGGGTCATGTTCTTCAGCGAGAACTGCAGGCAACGGGACAGAATGGTCGCTGGCAGTTTCTGCGGATCGGTGGTGGCAAGGATGAACTTGACGTAGGGCGGCGGCTCTTCCAGCGTTTTCAACAAGGCGTTGAACGAGTGGCTGGAGAGCATGTGCACTTCGTCGATCAGGTAGACCTTGAAACGCCCACGGCTCGGTGCGTACTGCACGTTGTCGAGCAACTCGCGGGTGTCTTCGACCTTGGTGCGGCTGGCGGCGTCGATCTCGATCAGGTCGACAAAACGCCCCTCGTCGATTTCCCGGCACACCGAACAGGTGCCGCAGGGCGTCGAGGTGATACCGGTTTCGCAGTTAAGGCACTTGGCGATGATCCGCGCGATGGTGGTCTTGCCCACGCCGCGGGTACCGGTGAACAGGTAGGCATGGTGCAGGCGTTGGTTGTCCAGCGCGTTGATCAAGGCCTTGAGCACATGGGTCTGGCCGACCATTTCGCGGAACGAGCGCGGACGCCATTTACGTGCAAGAACCTGATAACTCATCGAAAACCGTCGCGACTGCAAGCTGAAGACCGCTAATCGTAGCGGAGCGGGGGCAAAATTGCACCCTGCCGATATCAACCGCGGATGAAGACATCTGGGGGAGCCCGCACCACACGGTTGGACTCGCAGGCACGCAGGCAACTAAACCGGCTGCGGAGAAATACTGGCTGCGGAGGAATCCGCGGGCGGGTGTTCGAACTGGGGGGGGGGAAATACAGAGTGCCAACAGGCATGATGGGTGGCAACCCCACCAGCCACACCCCGGCACACAATGTCACCGCTGCGGCTGCTCCCTTCCAGGCCTGACCGGGTTCACGGTTGATCGTTGCGGGGGGACCGATGGGGTCACCATAACGCAGCTCATCTGGCGACGAGCCGCGCCATTGTAACGGCATCAAGCCAAGTTACAACCTTTAATTGCTAAAAACTCATCATTACTCAATGACTTGGCGCTCGGGCAAAGCCGGCAGCGCCTGCAACGTGCTCAGTAACGCCTGCACCCAGGCACGCTGCAGGCGGCTTCTACTGCATTTACCCTTGTAGGTGACGCAGGCTTGTAACATCCGCCAGGTCCCGTCCCACCGCCTCTTCGCTCAGGCTCTGGATCAGTTCGGCGGTTTTTTCCTGAAACACCTGGAAGAGGCTCGAGTAGCCGGCGTAGTACTCGGCATCGCTGATCGAGGCCCGACGCTCTTCCAACGCCTGCTCCTGTTGCTCCAGCGAGTTACGCAGGGCAAGGAATGCCGGGGTGTCGCGCTGGCGCAACCAGTCGCACCAGAAGTCCTGCATGCCAAGGTACTCGGCCAGCGCCGCGGGCGTTTCGGCAGCCTGTATCGCCTGCCTGGCCGCCTCGATCTGCTCGGGGCTGATCATCTCCAGGTCCGGGAACAACATGGCCGATGGCTGCCCCGGCAGGTCCAGAGCTTCGGCCAGCCTGACCCGATATCCCAGGCTGACTTCCACTTCCTCGACATCGCGCCAGCGCCCCTGGGCGCTTTCCCGCCGCTGCCTGATATCGTCCAGCACCACCTTGTCGAGCTTGTCCAGGCGGAACAGGCCCTTGCCCAGACGCAGCAGCCGGGCGGTCACCTGGGAGTTCTCGCTCGCCGCCAGGGCCTGAAAGACCTGGACCTGGATTTCCAGGTAGCTGAAGTTCAGCGCAATACTGTTACCGCAGGTACGCGGATGGCCCGCCAGCCTGAACAACTTGGCACGCAACTGACTGTCGGCGCTGGCAGCATCGATCATGCGCCAGACCCTGTCGAACAACTCGGTGCGCGCCACGTCGTACTCGGCGGTCATGCTCAGCTCGCCCAGGATACGGAAGAACTCCTGGCTACCCGCCTCCTTGCGCAAGCTGAACCACTTCACCTCACGCTGGCGTGTCAACGCTTCGTTGTCGCCCCGGGTCCAGAACAGCTCCGGCCCGATCTCGTTCGACTCGACCAGGCCACCCAGGTTGATTCCGGTCTGCTGACGATAGGCCTCGATTTGCGTAGTTGTCGACGCCGACAGCGGGTTGTCCTGCAAATACAGGGCACGCGCCGGGCGCGACTGTGACTGGTACAGCGTTTCAGGCAGCTCACTCAACTGGTTGTCACGCAGATCGGCCAGTTCCAGCCGCGTCAGTTCGACGTAGCCTTGCGGAAACGCATCGATTGAGGTGAAACGCAGGTTCAGGCTTCGCAGGCCGGTGAGGCCGGTCAGATGCGGAGGCGTGCCCAAGGGGTTGTTACTCAGGTCAAGCACCTCCAGCCGGCGCAGATTGCCCAGGATACCCGCCGTTCGTTCGGTCAACTGTATGTCGTTATCGGCGCAACGCAGCTCTTCGAGGCGGGTCATGTCGATAATGATGGCGGGCAGTTCCGTGAGCCGGTTACGCCCAAGCTCGAGCACGCGCAGCTTGCTGAATGCATCGAGAAAACCGTTGGGGATGGCCGTCAGGCCAGTATTTTTCAGCGACAGGCGCTGAACATGGCTGAAGTCCACGCCAAGCGGGAACAGCGGCGGCGAACCCAGGTCGGCGCCTTCAAGGTCCAGGCGGTAGCCGCGCAGCTCGCCGGTATCGCCGAATTCCCGAGGTGTCTGCCGGCGCCAGGCCATGATGAGCGTGTCAGCCACACGCTGACGCCGCCGCTGCATGCCACTGGAGTGCGGCCCAGGACGATCCTGCACCCACTCACTCAAAGACTCGCGCAAACTGGCCAGTTCCTCGGCTTTCTCCCTGAGCAGCCTGGGCACATCGACACTGGCCATCGACAGGCCTTGCAGGTAATCGGTGAGTTCAGCATCCGTGAGCCGCGGAAACAACTGCTTGGCCTGGTCGCGATAAAACTGCCATTGCTCGTCCGCTGCACCGCGGCCACTCAAGGGATAGCCGACCCGCCCATCGGCCAGGCGCACCGGAGGCCTGAACCGGTCCTCCAACAATACCTGGCCACTCAGGCGTCGGGCGCGATTACGGTCGGTATCGGCCAACTCCGCCAGTGCCTGAGCCAGTGATTGGCCATCCTCCTGGCGCACGCCCTCTGGCAATAACGGGTTCAACATTGTAAACAGGTCGGTATCGCTCCCCTCCTGCCCCTCGATGCTGAAATGCCCCTCGGCACTTTTGACCACGGTGCGCACCTGGCCCGGAAGGTTTGTTCCGGCACTTGCCAGCAGCACGCCGGCACTGTCCTGGCCGTGCAGTTCGATGCGCAAGCCGGAAGGCCAGCCAGGCAGATGTTCGAGCAAACCGAAGACCAGTTGGTCGAACCGGTGATCGCGCCGCCAGGGCCATTCGAAGCCCTGGCGGACACACAGGAATCGGTACTGACTCAGTTGCCTTCTGGCGCCTTGGGCTATTGACAGGGGCACCCGTGCCTGACGATGCATGCGGGCGACCAGATCCTCGCGGGCCTGGCCCAGAAGCTCTTCGGCCATTCTTACCGGCAAACCAGGAAAATCCCGCCTGAGCAAGCTGCTTTCCTGCACAGCCGGTTCAGCCCGCCTCTGACAGAAATCGAACAGGGCCTGACGTTGCCCCTGCGCTTCGGTCGCCAGTAACTCACAGAATTTCTGCTGCGCCAGCGTGTCGAGCGCCTCGGCTTCGATGCCCAGTTGCTCAAGCTGCTGCTCGCCCAGCGCATCCCGCAACACCGTCAACAGCAGCGAATCCTGTGCGGCCTGGATGCGCGGCGTCAGTTGCGGGTCCCAACCCGGGAGATGCGGCAAGAGGAAAATCGCCATGGCGTTATCGCTGACAGTCGTCGTCCCAAGCGCCGCGATGAATCCGCTGATGTCCCTGTCCAGACGCCAGTGCACGCAGGCCTGGCGCAATAGAGCCGGTACCGGTGCGTTGTCCATGTGCAATTGGCAGAGCTGCGCCGCATCGACGTCGGCCCAGCGCAATACGCGGGCAATGTCCGCATCGTCCATGCCCTGGGCCAGCGGCCCCAGTCGGCGAAAGGCATAGCGGGCCGAAGACCACTCCCAGGGGCGCTCCCATTGATGCCGCCAGGCCCCTTCGCCATTGTGTTCAAGCCTGGGCTTGAAGGCTTGGGGACGTTCAGGGTGGACAATCTGCCAGGAACCACCGGCGCCATCTTGCTCGACGCGGTAGGCATGACCTTCGATAACCACATGATCATTGCCATGGGCCAGCAAGCGCCCGCGCTGATCGATGGCTGCAGGCGTCACTTCAAGGCGCTGGCGATAGGGCTCGAGTTCCGGACTCCAGAGTTGCAGGGAGCGGTCGAAGCGTTGCACCGGCCGCAAACTCTGAAAAAAGCCGTGCTCGTTCACCCATCGCCCGACCTTGTGCGCCGCAAGCCCGAGCACCGCGCCTACGGCGATGGTTTCAACCACGCCAAGCAAGTGCTCCATGGCCTCATCGGTCCTGTCCTCGCTCCAGTCCTCGATACCGTGGTACACCTCGGACATCAGGTCATAGGCGGTATAGGCCAGCATCGCGGCATTGAGCACCGGGACGAACAGCGATACCAGATTGAGCACCTGCAAGCCGACGCTTTCCAGGGTTTCCAGCAGTTGCTGGCGTTGCTGATGATCGACCTGCGCCGTCGGTACTGCCAGCACCAGGCTGTCCTGGCGCCGCTGCAGGCATTGGCGCCGGACCAGTTGCTCGAACAGCTTGCCACTGAGCGGTTGTTCCCGGACATGCCCGTCGATGCCGCTTTCAAGCTTGTTGTTCAGCACTGCCTGCTCGGTCAGCGGCGCGTGGCGCAACAGGGCCTGCCTGAATGTGGTGTAGATCAGCTGGCGGGAAAGCGCGGTAACCATGAAGGGTAAATCAGCGTACTCATGCAACTCGCCCGCAGCCCCTTGCGGTACATAGAGCACCCGCTTGCGAGACACCGGGTAAGGGTAAAGCGACTGCGCCTGGCGAAACACCAGCACGCCCTCCAGCACATGACCATGCAGCACCAGCTGGCAGCATTCGAGCGGTTGCAGGTCGTAGGGCACAGACTGCTCGCCATTGCTGACCGCCAGCAGCATCTGGTAAGCCGACCAACTGATATACCCACGCATGAATGCAACCTGTGCCGAGAGTTCCAGATTGGCCGCTTTGGTGCTGGCCAGGGTCGACAACACCGATGCGCTGGGCTCTCCGGTCCAGGTACTGCCCGGCTGCCCTGGCGCCAGCACCGAGGCGAGATGTTCCTGGTAACGGCGGCCGATATCGACTTCCCGGCACAGGGCGATAAAGTCAGAAGCCGCGATGGCGCTGATCTGCACCTGGGCAAGGTGCACTTTCGACCCTGGTGCCGACTCGACGGCGTCCGCTTGCGCAGCGGTAAAATTCTGCAGGGCCATGTGCAAAAGGCTGCCCTGCTGCCACAGTCTGGAGACCCGCTGAAGGTTCGAAGGCGACCCGATCTGCGCCGATAAATACCAGGTGTAATGATCGAGCTGCACCTGCGTCACATCGACAGACACGCGAAAACGCTGGATCAGTTTCTCGCTCAGCAGCGAGATCGCAAACCGCTCCAGCGGCTCGATCCGTTGCATGACCTGCCTGGCCGCGCGCCCGGCCTTGTGCGCCTTGCTCAGGCTGCGACTGTAGGATTGACGGGTGGAGAGATCAGCCTTCAACAACCATTCGGGGCAGGCGCGTGCCAGGGTATCGAGATTGCTCTGCCGATGACTGTGTTCGGCATCCGGGTCGGTTTTCTGGCGGGCGCGGGTCATGCTGTCCTCCTGTCAGTGATGGCTTCACAAAAGACACGAGGCTATTGAATTGTCCTGCAGCAGCTGCACTACATAGCTATGCCACCGGCGCCAGTTGACAGTCGGCAATGCGCAGATGAATGAAGTGCAATTTGGCCACCACCGCCGACGGCAGCACAAACGGATAGAAATCCACCTGGCCCATGCTGCGCGACAACTCATTGAGCATCGCTGACAGCTCGACCCAGGCATTGATAAAGGCGAGAAAGTCTTTTGCCCCGGGGTCATCCGGGCGGTACAGGTCTTCACGGGTGAAAGGCGGGAAGTCCAGCTCCAGGCTGCTGGCATTCATGCCCAATGCCAGCGCGGTGTCGACGGCATCGGTCATGTGCAGGTAATGCGCCCAGGTTTCGGCCCAGTCTTCCCACGGGTGCATGGTCGCGTAGGCACTGACATGAGCTGCGGCCCAGTCGCTCGGCGCACCTTGCTGGTAGTGGCGCTCCAATGCCTCGCTGTAGCTTTCGCGCTCGTCACCGAACAGGTCGCGAAAGCCGTCGAGCCAATGGCTGTCGGCAATCAAACGGTCCCAATAGTAGTGACCGACTTCATGACGCAGGTGGCCCAGCAAGGTGCGATAGGGTTCGTGCAGTTGCACCCGCACCCGCTCGCGCCAGTCATCATCGGCCTCGCGCACATCGAGGGTGATCAGGCCATTGGCATGACCGGTCACTGGTGCGTTGCCCTCAAGATCGACGCCGATGAAATCGAACGCAAGGCCCGGGCCACCCTCCTCGCCTTTCGGCTCCACCGGCAAGCCCAGGTGCAACAGCTGCGCGGTCAGCCGGCGCTTGGCGGTTTCCAGCTTGCGCCAGCGTAGGTGGTTGTCAGCGATGGAAAGGTCCGGAATGGTCCGGTTCAGGCGACAGGCCAGGCACAGGCTATCCGGCTCGCGGTCGGCCAACAGCCAGTTGCAGGCAGCCGGGGTATCGAGGTTGGCGCAACGCCGCAGCGGCCCGGCCTCAGGCTCGCCATCGAGCAGCCAGAGCCGCGCAGCAGGCCCGGGCAAGAGGCTCGCCACCCGGTTGCTCGGCGGCCAGTAGCCCAGCGCCGATTGGCAGGCCAGGCACTGGCTGTTGCGAAAGAACACCGACTGCCCGCATTGGCACTGCCAGACCCGATCCGGGCGCTGCTGCTGGCTGACAAAGGGCGCCGCGATCCTGGCGCCCAGCTGTTCGAAAAAACGGTACATGGCGATCCCTCCTGGCTGCTTGCCAAGACTAGACCATGGCGACCGCTGCGAGTGCCGTGTTTACACCTCGATGCCGTGACCGGCCAGGAAGCCGACGAAGGCATCTTCATCCAGCACCTTCAGGCCCAGGTCATTGGCCTTGGCCAGCTTGGAACCGGCACCGGGGCCGGCGACCACGCAGTGGGTTTTAGCCGACACGGAACCGGCCACCTTGGCCCCGAGGCTTTCCAGCTTGTCCTTGGCTACATCGCGGCTCATGCGCTCCAGCGAGCCGGTCAGCACCCAGGTCTGGCCGGCCAGGGGCAAGCCTTCGGCGACTTTCTTCTCGCTCGACCAGTGCATGCCGAAGTCGCGCAGCTGCGCTTCGATGGCCAGGGCCAGGGCAGCGTTCTCCGTCACTTGGAAGTACGCACGCACCGCTTCGGCCGGCTTGGCTGCCAGGGCCTGGCGCAGGTCGATGCCGTCGGCAGCGATGATCTTCTCCAGGCTGTCGAGCTTGGCCACCAGTTTCTCGGCGCCGGTCGGCCCGACCGAAGGAATATCCAGCTTGGCAATCAACCCGGCCAGCGTGGTGCTGGCAGCGAATTCGGCGCTCAGCTCACCTTCGTCCTGCAACTGCAGGCCGCGCTCGAGCAGTTGGGCGATCACCGTCCGGTTGTGTTCGTCTTCAAAAAAGCTATGGATCTCGTGAGCGACTTCCAGGCCGATATCCGGCAGGTAGGTCAGCACCTGCGGCAAGGCTGCCATGACCCGCTGCAACGAGCCCAGGGAACGGGCCAGGACCTTGGCCGTCTCCTCGCCCACATCAGGAATGCCGAGCGCATAGATAAAGCGCGCCAGGCCGGGCTTCTTGCTGGCTTCGATCGCTGCCAGCAGGTTGTTGCTCGACAGCTCGGCAAACCCTTCAAGGTCGACGATCTGCTCGAAGGTCAGCTGGTACAGGTCGGCCGGTGAACGGATCAGGCCTTCATCCACCAGTTGCTCGACGCTCTTCTCGCCCAGCCCTTCAATGTCCATGGCCCGGCGCGAAACATAGTGGATAATCGCCTGCTTGAGCTGGGCGGCGCAGGCCAGGCGGCCGACGCAGCGGTACACGGCGCCTTCGCTGACGGTCTCCTTGCCTTTGCTGCGCTTGACCAGCTGGGTGCGCTCGACCTGCGAGCCGCATACCGGGCACTCGGTGGGGATGTGCACAGGGCGCGCATCCTCGGGACGGCGCTCGGTGACCACCTGCATCACCTGCGGAATTACATCACCGGCGCGGCGGATGATGACCATGTCGCCGATCATCAAGCCCAGGCGCGCCACTTCGTCCATGTTGTGCAAAGTGGCGTTGGACACGGTCACACCGGCGACCTTGACCGGCTTGAGCCGGGCCACGGGGGTTACCGCACCGGTACGACCGACCTGGAACTCGACATCCAGCACTTCGGTCAGCTCTTCCATGGCGGGGAACTTGTGGGCAATCGCCCAGCGCGGCTCACGGGCCCGGAAGCCCAACTCGCGCTGGGAGGCGAGGCTGTTGACCTTGAACACCACGCCATCGATCTCGTAAGGCAGGTCGTTGCGCCGTGCGCCGATGTCGCGGTAGTACTCCAGGCATTCAGCCACGCCGGCGGCATGGCGCAACTCGCGGCTGATCGGCATGCCCCAGGCCTTGAGCTGCTCCAGGGTGCCGATATGGCTGTCCGCAATCGGCGCCGAGACCTGGCCGACGCCGTAGCAGCAGAATTCCAGCGGGCGGCTGGCGGTGATCTTCGAGTCCAGCTGGCGCAGGCTGCCGGCAGCGGCGTTGCGCGGGTTGGCGAAGGTCTTGCCGCCGGCCTCGATCTGCGACCGGTTGAGGCGCTCGAATCCGGCCTTGGACATGTACACCTCGCCACGCACCTCCAGCACCGCCGGCCAACCCTCGCCCTGCAACTTGAGCGGGATGTTGCGCACGGTGCGCACGTTGACGCTGATGTCTTCACCCGTGGTGCCGTCGCCACGGGTTGCGCCCTGCACCAGTTGGCCGTCGCGGTACAGCAGGCTGACCGCAAGGCCGTCGAGCTTGGGTTCGCAGCTGTAATCAACTGCGGCGCCGTTGCCGAACAGATCGCCGGCCGGCAGGTCCAGGCCTTCAACCACACGGCGGTCGAATTCACGCAGGTCGTTTTCCTCGAAGGCATTCCCGAGGCTGAGCATCGGCACTTCGTGGCGTACCTGGCTGAACGCCGACAGCGCCGAGCCACCGACGCGCTGGGTCGGCGAGTCAGCGGTCACCAGCTCCGGGTGTTCGGCTTCCAGGGCCTTGAGTTCGTTGAACAGGCGATCGTATTCGGCGTCAGGCACGCTCGGCTCATCGAGCACGTAGTAGCGGTAGTTGTGCTGATCGAGCTCGGCACGCAGTTCAAGAATTCGGGATTCGGCGGTCATGGTGTGTAATCTCTTGCAAAGCAAAAGAGCAGCCGTGGCTGCTCTTTGGGGCATGTCTGAACTATCAGTTGCGTCTTCATCGCCGGCAAGGCCGGCTCCCACAGTGGGAGCCGGCCTTGCCGGCGATGCTCTTAACGTTTCTGGGTCAACGCCCGGCGCTCGAACTCGACGATGCGCTGGCGGTAGTGCTCGATGGTTTGCGCGGTCATCACACTGCGCTGGTCATCCTTGAGCTCGCCGTTGAGTTCGTGGGCCAGCTTGCGCGCTGCCGCCACCATCACGTCGAAGGCCTGCTTGGGATGACGCGGGCCTGGCAGACCGAGGAAGAAGCTCACCGCACGGGTGCTGAAGTGGTCGATGTCATCGAGGTCGAACACGCCCGGCTTGACCGCGTTAGCCATCGAGAACAGTACTTCGCCGTTACCGGCCATGCTTTCGTGACGGTGGAAGATGTCCATTTCACCGAAACGCAGGCCGCTTTCAAGGATGTTCTGCAGCAATGCCGGGCCCTTGAAGCCACCTTCATCGCGGGAAATCACACTGATCACCAGTACTTCTTCAACCGGTGGCAGGTCTTTGTCCGGCACAGAACCGTAGCCGCTGGTTTTCGGGCTTTCGTCCGGGAAGTCATCGTCGGCATTGCCGAACAGATCAGGCTCACGCGGTTCGGCGGCCAGGTTCAGGTCGCCCTGCTGGGGCTCGTTGCCGCGCTTGTTGCGCTTGTTCTTGCCGACCTTGGGTTCACGCTCACGGTCACGCCCGGCACTCATCGACGGCAGATCGTGCTCGTCCAGCGCAGGCTCTTTGTGGTTATCGAGCACGCGGGGCTCGCCGATCACTTCGGTGCCACCACTGCTGCTGTCATCGTCCGGCAGGTTGGAAAAGCTGCGGTCCAGACGGAATTTCAACTTGCCCTTGCCGCCGCGCATGCGGCGCCAGCCGTCAAAAAGAATACCGGCAATGACAATAATGCCGATGACGATCAGCCACTCGCGCAGACCGATTTCCATGTAATCCCGTGCCTCTGTAAAAAATGCTGAAAAATAAAGGGTTTAAACCCCTTTAAAACGTGGCGCCAACTCTATGTTCTGACAGGCGTTTTACCCACGCAAAAAAATAAGTGACATTAAGCTAGCACGACCAAAGATAACTTTACACCGTCTGTCGCAACTGACAGGGCCATTTACCGCAGGTTCACGCCTTATTGCCTCGAATCAGGCGTCGACCATGGCCATCGCCTCCTCCACATCCACCGCCACCAGCCGTGAACAACCCGGTTCATGCATGGTCACGCCCATGAGTTGATCAGCCATTTCCATGGCGATCTTGTTGTGGGTGATATAGATGAACTGCACCGTCTGGCTCATCTCCTTCACCAGCCGGGCGTAACGCCCGACGTTGGCATCGTCCAACGGCGCATCGACTTCATCGAGCATGCAGAACGGTGCCGGGTTCAACTTGAAAATGGCAAATACCAGGGCCAGGGCGGTCAGCGCTTTCTCACCGCCCGAGAGCAGGTGAATGGTGCTGTTCTTCTTGCCCGGTGGCCGCGCCATGATTGTCACCCCTGTATCGAGTAGATCTTCGCCCGTCAGTTCCAGGTAAGCGCTGCCGCCACCGAAAACTTTTGGGAAAAGTGCCTGTAATCCGGCATTTATCTGATCAAAGGTATCCTTGAAGCGGTTGCGGGTTTCCTTGTCGATCTTGCGAATGACGTTCTCGAGGGTGTCCAGGGCTTCGACCAGGTCGGCGTCCTGGGCATCCAGGTAGCGCTTGCGTTCGGACTGCTGCTGATACTCGTCGATGGCCGCCAGGTTGATCGCCCCCAGGCGCTGGATACGCGCGTCGATGCGCTCGAGCTCCTGTTCGGCTTCCTCCTCGCTGGCCTGTTCGCCCAGGGTCGCCAGTACCCCGTCGAGGTCGTAGCCATCGGCGTGCAACTGCTCCTGCAGGGTTTTGCGCCGCACGCTCAACCCTTGCCATTCCAGGCGGTGTTGCTCCAATTGGCCACGCAGCAGCTGCGACTGCTGTTCGGCCTGGGTGCGGCGCTTCTCGGCGTCGCGCAGCTCGCGGTCGGCTTCGTCCATGTGCAGGCGCGCCTGACGCATCTCGTCATCGACGCTCATGCGTTTTTCCAGCAGCTCTTCGAGCTTGAGGCGCAGCTCTTCCAGCGGCGCCTCGCCCTCCTCCAGGTTCAGGGTCAGCTGTTCGCGCTTCTCGCTCAGGCGCTCGGACTGCAGCTCCAGGCGCTCCAGGGCCTGGCGGGTAGAATCGTGCTGGGCCTTTAACGAGCCCAGGCGCACAGCCAACTGGTGGGCGTGATCCTTGTGCTGACGGGCCTCCTGGCGCACCCGGTCGAGGCGCTCGCGCAGGCTGTCGCGCTGGGCCAGGAGCAACTCGCGCTGCTCGGTGTCCTGGGCCATCAGGTCGAGGGCTTCCTGCAGTTGCAGGCGCGACTCGCCGAGGTTTTCGTGTTCGATGCTGCGCTGCTCAAGCAGCTCGGCAAGCTCTTCTTCCAGACGCTGGCGGCGCAGGCTCAACTGCTCGGCGCGGGCCTTGCCGGCCGAGAGCCTGGCGTTGAGTTCGCTTTGCTGGCGGGCTTCGTCCTGGGCGCGGCGGCGCAGTTGCTCGCGGCGCTCTTCGAGTTGCTGCTGCTGTTCGCGCTGCTCCTGCAGCCTGGCTTCCAGCAGCTCCAATGCGGCTTCATGTTCTTGCAGCTCTTGGCCCAGGCGCTCCAGCTCCTGGCCGCGGGCCAGTACGCCACCCTGGGCATCGCTGGCACGGCTGACGCGCAAAAAGTGCCGGCCAACCCAGTAACCGTCCCGGCTGATCAGGCTTTGCCCGTCTGCCAACTGAGCGCGCAGGGCCAGGGCCTGTTCGAGGCTGTCTACCGGTTTGACCTGGCCGAGCCAGGGCGCCAGATCGATGCGCCCTTCGACCTTGTCGAGCAGGCTGCCGGGAATGCGCACGCCTTCGCCACGGCTGTCGAGCAGGCGCAGTTCGCCCTGTTCGAAGGCGCCCAGGTCCAGCCCGTTGAAATCGTCGACCACTACTGCCTGCAGATCGGCGCCAAGCACGGTTTCCACCGCCAGCTCCCAACCTGGCTCAACGCGCAAGCCTTCGGCCAGGCGCGGACGCTGTGCCAGACCTTGCTCACGCAGCCATTGCGCAGTGCCGGTGCCGGGGTCGAGCGCCGCTTGCTGCAGGGCTTCGAGCGAAGCCAGGCGACCGCCCAGGCGCTGCAACTCGCCCTGGGCTTGTTGCTGGGCCTGAACGGCCTGCTGCAATTGATCACGCAGGGCTTCGAGCTGCTCGACCACCTGCAGCTCGTCTGTCTGTAGCGCTTCGAGCAGCATTTCGCTGGTCGCCAGTTGCTCGCCCAGTTCAAGGATTGCTGCGTCTTCCGGGTCGGCACTGAGCTGATCGCGCTCTTCGCCGAGCTTGCGCTGGCGCTCGGCCAGGCGCTCGAGGCTGGTTTCCAGCTGCTGGATACGCGCCTGCTGCACTTCGGCCTGGCGCCGCGGCTCGGCCGAGCGGGTGTTGAAACTGTCCCACTGCTCCTGCCAGCCGTGCATGGTGGTTTCGGCATCTTCCAGGGTGGCGGCGGCCTCTTCGGCGGCGGCCAGGGTCATCTCCTGCTCGGGCTCGAGCATTTCAAGCTCTTCACCCAGGGTGGCGAGCATCGTACGGTCGTGGCCCAGGTGCGATTCGGTTTCGAGCCGCGCGCGCTCGGACTCTTTCAGGTCATCCTGCAACTGGCGCAGCCGTTGCTGACCGTGCTGGATACTTTGCTCGACCCGGGCGATATCGCCGCCGACCGAATAGAAGCGCCCCTGCACCAGGTTGAAACGCTCGGACAGCTCATGGTGGCCATCACGCAGGCGCTCGATGCTGGCATCGGCATTGCGCTGTTCGGCCACCAGCGCCTCGAAGGCGACTTCCTGGTCGCCGATCACCGCTTCGCGCTGGCCCACCTGATCGTTCAGGGCCTGCCAGCGCAGGGCCGCCAGTTGCGCCTTGAGCTGACGCTCTTCGGCTTTGTATTCCTTGTACTTCTCGGCGGCCTGGGCCTGGCGGTGCAGGCGTTCGAGCTGGCGCTCCAGCTCTTCGCGCAGGTCGGTCAGGCGCTCGAGGTTCTCGTGGGTGCGGCGGATGCGGTTCTCGGTCTCGCGCCGGCGCTCCTTGTACTTGGAGATACCCGCCGCTTCTTCGATGAAGTTGCGCAGGTCTTCGGGCTTGGCTTCGATCAGCTTGGAGATCATCCCCTGCTCGATGATCGAGTAGCTGCGCGGGCCCAGGCCGGTGCCGAGGAAGATATCGGTAATGTCCCGGCGCCGGCATTTGGCGCCGTTGAGGTAATAGGTGTTCTGCCCGTCGCGGGTCACCTTGCGGCGAATGGAAATTTCCGCATAAGCCGCGTATTCACCGACCAGGGTACTGTCGGAGTTATCGAACACCAGCTCGATGCTGGCCTGGCTCACCGGCTTGCGGCTGGTCGAGCCGTTGAAGATGACGTCGGTCATCGACTCGCCACGCAGGTTTTTGGCCGAGCTTTCGCCCATCACCCAGCGCACCGCATCGATGATGTTGGACTTGCCGCAGCCGTTGGGCCCGACCACGGCCGCCATGTTGCTGGGGAAGTTGACCGTGGTTGGGTCGACGAACGACTTGAACCCGGCCAGGCGAATGCACTTTAAGCGCATGCTCAGGCAGTCGCCAGCGCCGCCAGCACCAGCTCGCAGCTGCGCTGGCAGTACTCGGCCAGCACCGTGCGGATGCGCAGCTGGTCACGGGCCACCACGGCCTCGAGCAGGTTGGCAAACAGCACCAGGAAGTCGTTCATATTGGCCTTGCGCTGGTCCAGTGCCAGGTAATAGGCACGACTCATGGCCGGCTGCAGGTTCTCGACGGTTTCCTGCAAGTAGGGGTTGTCGGCGAACGGATAGGCAGCGCGCATCACCGCGAAGCTGTCTTCGACGAAGGTACGGATGTCCTGACGCTCAAAAGCGCTGGTCAGTCGCTGCTGGATCTTGAGGAACGGCAGCAGGTCAGCGTCATTGCGCCAGTGCTGTGCCACGGCGTTGCCGAGCAAGGTGTACAGCTCGCCCATCAACGTGCACAGGCTGCGCACGTTGTGCTCGTCGAGCTCGGTCACGTGGGCACCACGACGCGGCAGGATGGTCACCAGATGGCGGCGTTCGAGGATCAGCAGCGCCTCGCGCACCGAACCACGGCTGACATTCAACGCCTGGGTAACCTTCTGCTCCTGGATACGTTCGGCAGGCTTGAGCTCGCCGCGGATGATCCGCTCGGCCAGGTAATGGGCAATTTGCTCGGAGAGGCTGTCCGGCGCCTTGAACGTCATGGTTTTCCTTCAAAATCATTGAACTGTGCACAAGCGCCGAATTGTAGCGCACTTGCCCCCGCGCCGCGCAGTGGCCATATAGCAGAAGTTGGCACGATTGGCGCAAAAGATTCGGATCCCACAGAGCCAACTATGCTCATAACAGAGCACCTGTGAAAGGGCGGAAGCGCCACGAGAAATTTCCTGACCCGAAGGTCAGAAAAATGTTGACCTGAAAATCAAGTCTGCTTACAGTCCGCTCAACAACAATAAGTCGCTTGTGAGGCCTTCCCGTGATCCAGTTTCTACTTAACCAGGAGCTGCGCAGTGAGCATGCCCTGGACCCCAACCTGACCGTGCTCGAGTATCTTCGTGAACACCTGGGCAAGTCCGGTACCAAGGAAGGCTGCGCCAGCGGCGATTGTGGCGCCTGCACCGTGGTGGTCGGCGAGCTGGCCCAGGGCGAGGACGGCCGCGAGCACATCCGCTACCGCAGCCTCAACTCGTGCCTGACGTTCGTCTCCTCGCTGCACGGCAAACAACTGATCAGCGTCGAAGGCCTCAAGCACCAGGGCAAACTGCACAGCGTGCAGCAGGCCATGGCCGATTGCCACGGCTCGCAATGCGGCTTCTGCACCCCGGGCTTTGTCATGTCACTGTTCGCCCTGCAAAAGAACAGCGATGCACCCGATCTGCACAAGGCCCAGGAAGCCCTGGCCGGCAACCTCTGCCGCTGCACCGGTTACCGGCCGATCCTGGCCGCCGCCGAGCAGTCCTGCTGCCAGGCCAAGCCTGATCAGTTCGACAGCAGCGAAGCCCAGACCATCGCCCGCCTCAAGGCCATCGCGCCGGGTGAAACCGGTGAGCTCAACAGCGGCGACAAGCGCTGCCTGGTGCCGCTGACCGTGGCCGATCTGGCCGAACTCTACGGCTCGCACCCCGAAGCCCGGTTGCTGGCCGGCGGCACCGACCTGGCGCTGGAAGTCACCCAGTTCCACAAGACCCTGCCGGTGATGATCTATGTCGGCAACGTCGCCGAACTCAAGCGCATCGAGACTCAAGGCCAGTACCTGGAAATCGGCGCCGCAACGCCGCTGACCGATTGCTACGACGCCCTGAGCGCCGAGTACCCGGATTTCGGCGAGCTGCTGCACCGTTTCGCCTCGCTGCAGATCCGTAACCAGGGCACCCTTGGCGGCAACATCGGCAACGCCTCGCCGATCGGTGACTCGCCACCCCTGCTGATTGCCCTGGATGCGCAGATCGTTCTGCGCAAAGGTGAAAGCACCCGCACCCTGGCGCTGGAAGACTACTTCATCGACTACCGCATCACCGCGCGCCAGGAAAGCGAGTTCATCGAGAAGATCATCGTGCCACGGGCCCGTGCCGACTGGGCGTTCCGCGCCTACAAGGTGTCCAAGCGCCTGGACGACGATATCTCGGCGGTGTGCGCGGCATTCAACCTGCGCATCAGCAACGGCGTGGTCGAGGCTGCGCGCATTGCCTTCGGCGGCATGGCGGCGATCCCGAAACGGGCCCGCGCCTGCGAAGCGGCACTGGTTGGCAAGGCCTGGAACCAGGCCAGCATCGAGCGCGCCTGCCAGGCCCTGGCCGAGGACTTCACGCCACTCTCGGATTTTCGCGCGAGCAAGGAATACCGCCTGCTCAGCGCGCAGAACCTGCTGCGCAAATACTTCATTGAACTACAAACGCCGCACATCGAGACTCGGGTGACCGCTTATGTCTAACCATCACGTCGCCAAAAGCCAGGCAGAGCTGGCCGAACTGTTCAGCCAGGACCTGACCACCGGGGTCGGTCGCAGCCTCAAGCACGACAGCGCCGACAAGCATGTGTCAGGCGAAGCGGTGTACATCGATGACCGCCTGGAATTTCCCAACCAGCTGCACGTGTATGCGCGCCTGTCCGACCGCGCCCACGCCCGGGTATTGAGCATCGACACCAGCCCCTGCTACGCCTTCGAGGGCGTGCGCATCGCCATCACCCATGAAGACGTGCCGGGCCTCAAGGACATCGGCCCGCTGCTGCCCGGCGACCCGCTGCTGGCCATCGACACCGTCGAGTTCGTCGGCCAGCCGGTGGTTGCCGTCGCCGCCCGCGACCTCGATACCGCGCGCCGCGCAGCCATGGCCGCGATCATCGAATATGAAGACCTGGAACCGGTGCTGGATGTGGTCGAGGCGCTGCGCAAGAAACACTTCGTGCTCGACAGCCACACCCACCAGCGTGGCGACTCGGTCAGCGCCCTGGCCAGCGCCCCGCATCGCCTGCAGGGCACCCTGCACATCGGCGGCCAGGAGCACTTCTACCTGGAAACCCAGATCTCCTCGGTGATGCCCACCGAAGACGGCGGAATGATCGTCTACTGCTCGACCCAGAACCCCACCGAAGTGCAGAAGCTGGTGGCCGAAGTCCTCGACGTGCCAATGAACAAGATCGTCGTTGACATGCGCCGCATGGGCGGTGGTTTCGGCGGCAAGGAAACCCAGGCGGCCAGCCCCGCCTGCCTGTGCGCAGTGATCGCGCACCTCACCGGCCAGCCGACCAAGATGCGCCTGCCGCGGGTCGAAGACATGCTGATGACCGGCAAACGTCACCCGTTCTACATCGAGTACGACGTCGGCTTCGATGACAACGGCCGCCTGCACGGCATCAACTTCGACCTGGCCGGCAACTGCGGTTGCTCGCCGGACCTCTCGGCCTCGATCGTCGACCGCGCCATGTTCCACGCCGACAACGCCTACTACCTGGGCGACGCCACCATCCATGGCCACCGTTGCAAGACCAATACCGCCTCGAACACCGCCTACCGCGGCTTTGGCGGCCCGCAGGGCATGGTCGCCATCGAGGAGGTGATGGACCATATCGCCCGCCACCTGGCCCTCGATCCGCTGGCGGTGCGCAAGGCCAACTACTACGGCAAGACCGAGCGCAACGTCACCCACTACTACCAGACCGTCGAGCACAACATGCTCGAAGAGATCACCGCCGAGCTTGAAGCCAGCAGTGATTACGCCGAGCGTCGCGAATCGATCCGCCGCTTCAACGCCAACAGCCCGATCCTGAAAAAAGGCCTGGCGCTGACCCCGGTGAAATTCGGCATCTCGTTCACCGCCAGCTTCCTCAACCAGGCCGGCGCCCTCGTGCACATCTACACCGACGGCAGCATTCACCTGAACCACGGTGGCACCGAGATGGGCCAGGGCCTGAACACCAAGGTGGCCCAGGTGGTGGCTGAAGTGTTCCAGGTTGATTTCCAGCGCATCCAGATCACTGCGACCAACACCGACAAGGTACCCAACACTTCGCCGACTGCCGCCTCCAGCGGCGCCGACCTGAACGGCAAGGCGGCGCAGAATGCGGCCGAGATCCTCAAGAAACGCCTGACCGAGTTCGCCGCACGGCAATACAAAGTCAGCGAGGAAGACGTCGAGTTTCGCAACGGCCACGTGCGCGTGCGCGATGAGATCCTCAGTTTCGAAGCGCTGGTGCAGCAGGCCTATTTCGCCCAGGTCTCGCTGTCGAGCACCGGCTTCTACAAGACCCCGAAGATCTACTACGACCGCAGCCAGGCGCGTGGCCGGCCGTTCTACTACTTCGCCTTCGGTGCAGCCTGTGCCGAGGTCATCGTCGACACCCTGACCGGCGAATACAAGATGCTGCGCACCGACATCCTGCACGACGTCGGTGCCTCGCTGAACCCGGCCATCGACATCGGCCAGGTCGAGGGCGGCTTCATCCAGGGCATGGGCTGGCTGACCACCGAAGAGCTGGTGTGGAACGCCAAGGGCAAGCTGATGACCAACGGCCCGGCCAGCTACAAGATCCCGGCGGTGGCCGACATGCCGGTGGATTTGCGCGTCAAGCTGGTGGAAAACCGCAAGAACCCGGAAGACACCGTGTTCCATTCCAAGGCCGTGGGCGAACCGCCGTTCATGCTCGGCATCGCTGCCTGGTGTGCGATCAAGGATGCCGTGGCGAGCCTGGGCGATTACCGCGTGCATCCGCTGATCGATGCGCCGGCGACGCCGGAGCGGGTGCTCTGGGGTTGCGAGCAGATGCGCAAGGCAGTGGCGGCGCAGCAGCCTGCTACCGAGGTTGAGACAGTCGTTCCGTAGGGCGCCTATCGCGGGTCAAGCCCGCTCCTACAGGGGGACTACTGTGGGAGCTGGCTTGCCAGCGATGAGGCCAGAACAGGCACCGTAGAGGTAACTGAATAATGCACACCTGGATCAACGCCCTGTCCGACCTGCAATCTCGCGGCGAGCCCTGCGTATTGGTGACCATCATCGAAGAACGCGGCTCGACGCCACGCAATGCCGGCTCGAAAATGGTCGTCAGCGCCGAGCAGCTGTTCGACACCATCGGCGGCGGCCACCTGGAATACAAGGCCATGCACATCGCCCGGCAGATGCTCGCCGAGCGCCGTGAAGCGCCGCACCTGGAACGCTTCAGCCTCGGCGCCAGCCTCGGCCAGTGCTGCGGTGGCGCCACCGTGCTGCTGTTCGAGCCGATGGGTCAGGTGCAGGCGCAGATCGCCGTATTCGGCGCAGGCCATGTCGGCCGCGCTCTGGTACCCTTGCTCGCCGCCCTGCCCTGCAAGGTGCGCTGGATCGATTCGCGCGAGCAGGAATTCCCCGAGAGCCTTCCCGCCGGGGTCAGCAAGATCGTCAGCGAAGAGCCGGTGGATGAAGTCGATGAGCTGCCCGCCGGCAGCTACTGCATCGTCATGACCCATAACCATCAGCTGGATCTGGAACTGACCGCGGCGATCCTCAAACGCAATGACTTCACCTGGTTCGGCCTGATCGGCTCGAAGACCAAACGCGTCAAGTTCGAGCATCGCCTGCGTGAGCGCGGCTTTGCCGAGGAGCGCCTGCAACGCATGCGTTGCCCGATGGGCATCGCCGAGGTCAAGGGCAAGCTGCCGATCGAGATCGCCGTGTCGATCGCCGCGGAAATCATTGCCACCTACAACGCCAGCTTTGGCCAGCACAACAACGCTGTCAACGCCGGCCCCATTGCCCAATTGCTGCCGCCGTCACGGCGCAGCCAAGCCATATGACGAGAGCCCTATGAGCGCAACCCGCAAAGCCTACCGTGCCGCCATCCTGCACAGCATCGCCGACCCTGCCGAAGTAGGCGTCGAAGCCTCCTATCAGTATTTCGAAGACGGCCTGCTGCTGATCGACGACGGCAAGATCAGCGCCCTGGGCGATGCCCGCGACCTGCTGCCGACCCTGGCGGCTGACATCGAGGTTGAGCATTACCAGGATGCCCTGATCACCCCGGGCTTTATCGACACCCATATCCACTTCCCGCAGACCGGCATGATCGGTTCCTACGGCGAGCAGTTGCTGGACTGGCTCAACACCTACACCTTCCCCTGCGAGAAGCAGTTTGCCGACAAGGCGCATGCCGACAAGGTCGCGAAGATCTTCGTCGAGGAACTGCTGCGCAACGGCACCACCACCGCCCTGGTGTTCGGCAGCGTGCACCCGGAATCGGTCAATGCCTTCTTCGAAGAAGCCGAGCGCCTGGACCTGCGAATGATTGCCGGCAAGGTGATGATGGACCGCAATGCCCCGGACTACCTGACCGACACCGCCGAGTCCGGCTACATCGAGAGCAAGGCGCTGATCGAGCGCTGGCACGGTAAGGGCCGCCTGCACTACGCAGTGACCCCGCGTTTTGCACCGACCAGCACCCCGGAGCAACTGACCCTGGCCGGCCAGCTGCTGGGCGAATACCCCGACCTGTACATGCACACCCACCTGAGCGAAAACCTCAAGGAAATCGACTGGGTCAAGGAACTGTTCCCGGAGCGCAAGGGCTACCTGGACGTCTACGATCACTTCAAGTTGCTCGGTCAGCGCTCAGTGTTCGCCCACGGCGTGCACCTGTGCGACGACGAATGCCAGCGCCTGGCCGAAACCGGTTCGGCCGTGGCCTTCTGCCCGACTTCCAACCTGTTCCTCGGCAGCGGCCTGTTCAACCTGCCGCAGGCCGAGAAGTTCAAGGTCAAGGTCGGATTGGGCACCGACGTGGGCGCCGGTACCAGCTTCTCGCTGCTCAACACCCTGAATGAAGCCTACAAGGTCATGCAACTGCAGGGCGCGCGCCTGAGCCCGTTCAAGTCACTGTACCTGGCGACCCTGGGCGGCGCCCGGGCGCTGAGCCTGGATGACCGCATCGGCAGCCTGCAGCCGGGCAACGATGCCGACTTCCTGGTGCTCGACTACAAGGCCACGGCGCTGATGGACTACCGCATCCAGCAGTCGAACAGCATCGACGAGACGCTGTTCGTGCTGATGACCCTGGGCGATGACCGCACCGTCAGGCAGACCTTCGCTGCCGGGCGCTGCGTGCATCAGCGCTAAGGCTCGCGGAACAGCCCCTTGTACAGCGCGCCGCCGATCACTGCCCCGATCAGCGGCGCCACCCAGAACAGCCACAACTGCTGCAGTGCCCAGCCACCGACAAAAATCGCCGGGCCCGTGCTGCGCGCCGGGTTCACCGAGGTATTGTTGACCGGAATCGAAATCAGGTGGATCAGGGTCAGCGCAAGGCCGATGGCAATCGGTGCAAAGCCTGCCGGGGCACGGCTGTCGGTGGCGCCCATGATGATCAGGATGAACATCGCGGTCATCACCACTTCACTGGCAAAGCCTGCCGCCAATGAATAACCGCCGGGGGAATGCTCGGCATAGCCGTTGGACGCCAGCCCTGCCGACAACTCGAAACCGGCCTTGCCGCTGGCAATGAAGTAGATCACCGCCGCACCGAGAATTGCCCCGATCACCTGGGCGATGACGTAGGGCAGCAGGTCCTTGAGCGGAAACCGCCCACCCACCACCAGCCCGACCGACACCGCGGGGTTGAGGTGGCATCCGGAAATATGGCCGATGGCGAAAGCCATGGTCAGCACGGTCAGGCCGAAGGCCATGGCCACCCCGACCAGGCCGATGCCAATGGGGAACGACGCGGCGATCACCGCACTGCCGCAGCCACCCAACACCAGCCAGAACGTCCCGATCAGTTCAGCACCCATGCGTTTGCTCAGGGGCATCGACATATACCTGTCCTCAAGTAGTTGAAGTTCTACGCATAGCGCGCAAGCCCAACTGCTTGATGAAGGTTTGCGGTGGATCAGGTGAGAATCTAGCAGAGGCTGGATAACCTGCCAGTGGCCTGAAACGCATCGCGGGGCAAGCCCGCTCCCACAGGAGCTCTGTGGGAGCGGGCTTGCCCCGCGATTTGATGTTACTGGCTTTCAACCCTTGAGCGGTGCAATCCCACCACGCTTCTTGGTCTGCAGCAGGTGCGAGAACACCGCATGCAGGTCATCCGAGGCGCTGTCTTCATCGAGGTTGAGCTTGCTGTCGATGTGGTCCATGTGGTGCATCATCAGGCTCACTGCCTGGTTGACGTCACGGGCCTCGATGGCGTCGATCAGCTGCATGTGCTCGTCGTAGGAGCAATGCGAGCGGTTGCCGCTTTCATACTGGGCGATGATCAGCGAGGTTTGCGACACCAGGCTGCGCTGGAAGCTGATCAATGGGGCATTGCCCGCCGCTTCCGCCAGTTTCAGGTGGAACTCGCCGGACAAACGAATACCGGCACCGCGATCGCCACGGGAGAAGCTGTCGCGCTCCTCGCGGACCATCTGGCGCAGTTCGTTGAGTTGCTCGGCAGTGGCGTGCTCGACCGCAAGCTCGGTGATGGCGCGCTCGACCATGCGTCGCGAGAAGAACACCTGGCGGGCTTCCTCGACCGTCGGGCTGGCCACTACCGCGCCGCGGTTGGGCCGCAGCAGGACCACGCTTTCGTGGGCCAGGCGCGACAGGGCGCGACGGATGATGGTGCGGCTGACGCCGAAGATCTCGCCCAGGGCTTCCTCGCTCAACTTGGTACCCGGCGCCAGACGCTGCTCGAGGATGGCCTCGAAAATGTGCGCGTAGACGATATCGTCCTGGGTTCCGCTACGACCGGCCTTGCCGGTACGCACTGGTTTCTTGAGAGGTTGCAGCTGTTCGTTCATGGGCACTCGAGCACGGAGATCCGCCAGTCGGACCCTGACTGTAATACCAGCCAGTGGGGCGATGGCAAGTCCTGGTAAGAAAATTAAACGATTAAGGTATTGGCACATTGTACACAGCCGCAGGGATTTCTGCAGGTGGCGATGGCCTTTATAGCTGCACTGGCAAATTATCTGAGCACAACAAAGAAAACATTATTTGCATTCTTTGTATACAAACGCATAATCCATCCGTGCAACTTCCTGACCCAGAAGTCAACAAACGGTCCGGTGGCCTGCCATCCCATCCGCCTCACAGAGCCCCCCAGTGCGTGCGCAGGACTGGTTCTGGAAAACAAGAAAAGACTTGAGGAGTACACGCTGTGGAAAGCCGCAAATCCGACGCCCCTACGCTGGATCTTGCCCCACCGCTCGAAACGAGCTGGCTGGAGCGGATTTTCAAACTCAAGCTACATGGCACCACCGTCAAAACCGAGATGATCGCCGGGTTGACCACCTTCATCACCATGGCCTACATCATTTTCGTCAACCCCAACATCATGGCCGATGCCGGCATCGATCACGGCGCGGCGTTCGTCGCCACCTGCATCGCCGCCGCCCTTGGCTGCCTGTTGATGGGCCTGTACGCCAACTGGCCAGTAGGCCTGGCGCCGGGCATGGGGCTCAACGCCTTCTTTACCTACACCGTGGTCGGGACCATGGGCTACACCTGGGAAGCCGCGCTGGGCGCGGTGTTCGTCTCCGGGGTGCTGTTCATGCTGCTGACCTTGTCGCGGGTGCGCGAATGGCTGCTCAACAGCATTCCGGTCAGCCTGCGGCATGCCATGGGTGCCGGCGTCGGATTGTTCCTCGGACTGATCGGTCTTAAAACCGCCGGGATTGTCGTCGACAGCCCGGCGACCCTGATCAAGCTCGGCTCGCTGCATGAGCCTGGCCCGCTGCTAGCGGCCATCTGCTTTTTGATGATCGCGGTGCTCAGCTACCACCGGGTGTTCGGCGCGATCCTGATCAGCATCATCAGCGTCACCCTCGCCGGCTGGGGCCTGGGCCTGGTGGAGTACGGCGGACTGTTCTCGCTGCCGCCGAGCCTGGCGCCGACCTGGATGGCCATGGATGTCGCCGGCGTGTTCAACGTCAGCATGATTGCCGTGGTGTTCGCTTTCCTTTTCGTGCACATGTTCGACACCGCCGGCACCCTGATGGGCGTGGCCCAGCGGGCCAACCTGGTGAATGCCGACGGGCGCATCGAAAACCTGTCGCGAGCGCTTAAAGCCGACAGTGCATCGAGCGTGTTTGGCGCCGTGGTCGGCGTGCCACCGGTGACCAGCTATGTGGAGAGTGCCGCGGGGGTCGCCGCCGGTGGCCGTACCGGGCTTACCGCGGTGGTGGTGGGCCTGTTCTTCATCGCCGCGATGTTCTTCGCCCCGCTGGCCGGGATGATTCCTGCCTATGCCACAGCCGGCGCGCTGATCTACGTGGCGATGCTGATGATGGGCAGCATGGCCCACATCAACTGGGATGAAGCCACCGACAGCATCCCGGCGATTGTCACTGCGATCATGATGCCGCTGACCTTCTCGGTCGCCGACGGCATCGCCCTGGGCTTTATCACCTATGTGGTGCTCAAGGCCGGGACCGGACGCTACAAGGAGATCTCGGCAAGCCTGTGGGTGCTGACGGCGATCTTCATTGCCAAGTTTGTATTCCTGTAAACACAACTGCAGGTAAACAGGGCCTCACCTTCGGGTGGGGCTTTTTGTTGTCGGCTAAACAGTGCTGATGCCTGAGTGGTCCCTGTGGGAGCTGGCTTGCCAGCGATCGACCGCGAAGCGGTCGTAATCCGGGCAACAACTTTGGTGCGAACCGCACTGGCCTCATCGCTGGCAAGCCAGCTCCCACAGGGATAGGCGGGATCTCGAATCACAGGCAAAAAAAAGCCCGCAGTGTGAGCGGGCAAGGACCTACGAAGATTCTTCTAGCGACCAACTAGCTTCCACGATAGGTCGAGTAACTGTACGGCGAGATCAACAGCGGTACGTGGTAGTGATCCTGCTCGGCACTGATGCCGAAACGCAGCACCACCACATCAAGGAAAGCAGGCTCGGGCAGTTGTACGCCGCGGGCACGGTAGTAATCGCCGGCGCTGAACTGCAGCTGGTAGACACCGCTGCGGTAATCATCGCCTTGCAACAGCGGCGCGTCGCAACGGCCATCGCTGTTGGTCAGGGTAGTGTTCACCAGCTCCAGCTGCTGGCCTTCGACCCGGTACAGCTCGACCTTGATCGAGCTGCCAGGGCAGCCATGAGCGGCATCCAGTACATGCGTGGTCAAACGTCCCATTGCTTGCTCGCCTCTGTTCTATCTGTGGGCAAAAAATACCCGCACGCCAGCGTCAGGAAGCCCGACAACGTGCGGCTGTCGGATTATTAAGACATTTCTCTGTAAAATTGTACACAATAATTCGGTATTCTTTCCTGACATGCCGCTCATCCCCTGTAAATAAGCCATCAGTCGCAAATCCACGCCATTGGCCGACGCGACCGTCATTAGCTGACCGATCAGGCAGGTTTCTTGCAGGGCTCCTTATAGAGGCAGGAGTGGGTAAAAAGGCAAAGAAAAGCGAAAAAACAGGCTTACAAATCGCAAACAAAGTTGTATACAATCATTCCATCGTCGTGGCCGATACCCTACCCGGGTGCCCACGCCCTCCGCATTAACGTACAAGAAGGAAGACTGCAGTGAGCGCTGATTACCCTCGCGACCTGATCGGTTACGGCAACACCCCACCCCATCCGCGCTGGCCGGGGAACGCCCGCATTGCTTTGTCTTTCGTGCTCAATTACGAAGAAGGTGGCGAACGCAACATCCTTCATGGCGATAAAGAGTCCGAAGCCTTCCTCTCGGAAATGGTCTCCGCCCAGCCGCTGCAGGGCGCGCGCAACATGAGCATGGAGTCGCTGTACGAGTATGGCAGCCGCGCTGGCGTGTGGCGCCTGCTCAAGCTGTTCAAGGACACCGGTGTACCGCTGACCATCTTCGCCGTGGCCATGGCCGCCCAGCGCCACCCGGACGTGATCCGCGCCATGGTCGAAGCCGGCCACGAGATCTGCAGCCACGGCTACCGCTGGATCGATTACCAATACATGGATGAGGCCCAGGAGCGCGAGCACATGCTCGAAGCCATCCGCATCCTCACCGAACTCACCGGCGAGCGTCCGCTGGGCTGGTACACCGGCCGCACCGGGCCGAACACCCGCCGCCTGGTGATGGAGGAAGGTGGCTTCCTCTACGACAGCGACACCTACGACGACGACCTGCCCTACTGGGAACAGAACAATCCGACCGGCAAGCCGCACCTGGTGATCCCCTACACCCTGGACACCAACGACATGCGCTTCACCCAGGTGCAGGGCTTCAACTGCGGCGAGCAGTTCTTCCAGTACCTCAAGGACGCTTTCGATGTGCTCTACGAAGAAGGCGCCGAGGCACCGAAGATGCTCTCGATCGGCCTGCACTGCCGCCTGATCGGCCGCCCGGCGCGCCTGGCCGCGCTCAAGCGTTTCGTCGAGTACGCCAAGAGCCATGACCAGGTCTGGTTCGCCCGGCGCGTGGACATCGCCCGTCACTGGCATGCCACCCACCCTTTCCAAGCCGAGAAAGCATGATGACCGCATTCAAGACCCTGAAGCCTTCGACCCTGGATCGCGCAGCGTTCGTTGCAGCCTTCGCCGACATCTACGAACACTCGCCGTGGGTCGCCGAAAAGGCCTACGACCTGGGCCAGCTGCAGGAAATCGAGCAGATCGAAGCCCTGCACCAGCGCATGAGCGACATCCTCCTGAGCGCCGACCACGCCGCCCAGCTGGCGCTGATCAACGCGCACCCGGACCTCGCCGGCAAGGCCGCGATCCAGGGTGAACTGACCGAATCGAGCACCCATGAACAAGCCGGCGCCGGTATCCACCAGTGCACCGCCGAAGAGTTCGAGCGCTTCACCGAACTCAACGATGCCTACAAAGAGAAGTTCAAGTTCCCGTTCATCATGGCGGTCAAAGGCAGTAACCGGCACCAGATCCTGGCCGCCTTTGAAAAGCGCATCCACAACTCGGTCGAAGCCGAGTTCAAGGAAGCGCTGGCGCAGATCAACCTGATCGCCCTGTTCCGCCTGCTGCAGCTTTAAGGGCGTCGACCGCCGGGCTGGCCCGAGTGCGCGACGCGAGCGTACCCAGGGCCTGACCGGCGCAACAACGGCCCCCTCCACAACACAGAATAAAGAGAATCCGCATGCGCACTTTAGTGATTGAGCCCCTGAGCAAAGAAGCCTTCGCCCCTTTCGGTGACGTGATCGAAACCGACGGCAGCGACCACTTCATGATCAACAACGGCTCGACCATGCGCTTCCATCGTCTGGCCACGGTCGAAACCGCACAACCCGACGACAAGGCGATCATCAGCATCTTCCGCGCCGACGCGCAGGACATGCCGCTGACCGTCCGCATGCTGGAGCGCCATCCGCAGGGCAGCCAGGCTTTCATTCCGCTGCTCGGCAACCCCTTTCTGATCGTGGTCGCGCCCGTTGGCGATGCACCTGTATCAGGCCTGGTCCGTGCCTTCATCAGTAATGGAAGGCAGGGCATCAATTACCATCGCGGCGTCTGGCACCACCCGGTGCTGACGATCGAAAAGCGGGATGACTTCCTGGTGGTTGATCGCAGTGGCACTGGCAACAACTGCGATGAGCATTTTTTCAATGAGGATGAGCAATTGATCCTCGCCCCCCACCAATAAGAGAAGACCTGAGCGCCCGGCTACAGGGCGCCAGGGTAGAGGTAAAGACTGTGGAAGCACATCTGTTGGAATGGCTGAACCTGAGCGTGCGTTGGGTTCACATGATCACTGGCGTGGCATGGATTGGCGCGTCGTTCTACTTTGTCTGGCTGGAAAACAACCTCAACCGGGCCAACCCGCGCGACGGTCTGTCCGGCGATCTCTGGGCGATTCACGGTGGCGGGATCTACCACCTGGAGAAATACAAGCTGGCTCCGCCAAAAATGCCGGAGAACCTGCACTGGTTCAAATGGGAAGCCTATTTCACCTGGATGTCGGGTATCGCCCTGCTGTGCCTGGTGTTCTACTGGAACCCGACCCTGTACCTGCTGGCCCCCGGCAGCACCCTGAGCGGTGGTGAAGGCATCGCCATCGGTATCGGTTCGCTGATCGCCGGCTGGTTCATCTACGACTTCCTCTGTGACTCGCCGCTGGGCAAACGCCCTGCCCTGCTCGGCCTGGTGCTGTTCGTGCTGGTCATCGCCGCCTGCTACGGCTTCAGCCAGGTGTTCAGCGGCCGTGGCGCGTACCTGCACACCGGCGCGATCATCGGCACCATCATGGTCGGCAACGTGTTCCGCACCATCATGCCGGCCCAGCGTCAGCTGGTCGCCGCCATCGAAGCCAACCAGACGCCCGACCCGGTACTGCCGGCCAAGGGTCTGCTGCGCTCGCGGCACAACAACTACTTCACCCTGCCGGTGCTGTTCATCATGATCAGCAACCACTTCCCGAGCACCTACGGCAGCCAGTACAACTGGTTGATCCTGGCAGGTATCGCGGTGGCTGCGGTGTTGGTACGTCACTACTTCAACACCCGTCATGACAGCAACAAGTACGCCTGGACCCTGCCGGTCGGTGCCCTGTCGATGATCTGCCTGGCGTACGTCACCGGCCCTGCGCCGATGCCGAGCGCCCCTGAGCAGGCCGCCGCCAAGGTCGAGTACCAGCCGTTGCCGGAAACCGCCCTGGGTGGCAAGACCGCTGCCGAGAAAGCTGCTGAACAGGCTGCCGCTCCAGCACAGCCTGCCGCACCGACCGAGGCGCCAGCCAACGCCACCGCCAAGCTCGACGACGCCGGCTTCGACAAGATCCACAGCGTCATCCAGGAGCGTTGCACCGTGTGCCACTCGGCCAAGCCGACCAGCCCGCTGTTCAGCGCCGCTCCTGCCGGGGTGATGCTCGATACCCCGCAACAGATCCAGCAACAGGCCGCACGCATCCAGGCACAAGCCGTGGCTACGCAGATCATGCCGCTGGGCAACATCACCCAGATGACCCAGCAGGAACGTGAACTGATTGGCGCCTGGGTCGCCAAGGGAGCACCGACCCACTAAGGCAGCCGCAAGCTGCCAGCTGTAAGCGACAAGCAAAAAAAAGCTGCAAGCCAAGCGCGACCTCCTGCTTCTTCTTGAAGCTTGGCGCTTGAAGCTTGCAGCTCCAAGAATAAAAACAAAACCGAGGTGTTGCATGTCCGAGTCACGCAAGGCGTACATCCCTGTTGCGCCCCCACGACAGCCACTGCCCCTGTTCCAACTGTTCCTGGTGGGTCTGCAGCATGTGTTGCTGATGTACGGAGGCGCGATTGCCGTGCCGCTGATCATCGGACAAGCCGCCGGACTTTCTCGTGAAGAAGTCGCTTTCCTGATCAATGCCGACCTGCTGGTCGCTGGTGTCGCCACCATCGTCCAGTCGTTCGGCATTGGCGCAGTCGGCATCCGCATGCCGGTGATGATGGGCGCAAGCTTTGCCGCGGTCGGCAGCATGGTGGCCATGGCCGGCATGCCCGGCGTCGGCCTGCAGGGGATTTTCGGCGCGACCATCGCCGCCGGTTTCTTCGGCATGATCATCGCGCCGTTCATGTCCAAGGTCGTGCGCTTCTTCCCGCCCCTGGTGACCGGCACGGTCATCACCTCGATCGGCCTGTCGCTGTTCCCGGTTGCCGTCAACTGGGCCGGCGGTGGCGCCGATGCCGCGCCCTTCGGCTCCCCCGTCTACCTGATCGTCGCCGGCCTGGTGCTCGCCACCATCCTGCTGATCAACCGCTTCATGCGTGGTTTCTGGGTCAATGTCTCGGTACTGATCGGCATGGGCCTGGGCTACATCATCGCCGGCTCCATCGGCATGGTCGACCTCTCTGGCCTGAGTGAAGCGCCATGGGTACAGGTCGTGACGCCGCTGCATTTCGGCATGCCGACCTTCAGCCTGGCGCCGATCCTGTCGATGTGCCTGGTGGTGGTGATCATCTTCGTCGAGTCCACCGGCATGTTCCTCGCCCTGGGCAAGGTCACCGACCGTGAAGTTACCCCGGGCATGCTGCGCCGCGGCCTGATGTGCGATGCCGGTGCGTCGTTCGTGGCCGGCTTTTTCAACACCTTCACCCACTCCTCGTTCGCCCAGAACATCGGCCTGGTGCAGATGACCGGCGTGCGTTGCCGCTACGTCACCGTGGTCGCCGGCGGCTTCCTGATCCTGCTCAGCCTGCTGCCAAAAGCGGCGTTCCTGATTGCCTCTATTCCGCCTGCGGTACTCGGCGGGGCGTCGATTGCCATGTTCGGCATGGTCGCCGCCACTGGCATCAAGATCCTTCAGGAAGCCGACATCGCCGACCGC
The DNA here is from genome assembly GCF_900497695.1 of Pseudomonas wadenswilerensis. Taxonomy (GTDB): domain Bacteria; phylum Pseudomonadota; class Gammaproteobacteria; order Pseudomonadales; family Pseudomonadaceae; genus Aquipseudomonas; species Aquipseudomonas wadenswilerensis. The sequence goes on from NZ_UIDD01000010.1 coordinate 223,613, forward strand.
CGCAACCAGTTGCTGGTGGCCGTCAGCGTCGGCATGGGCCTGATCCCGGTAGTGCGTCCGGAGTTCTTCGCGCAGATGCCGCAGTGGATGGAACCGATCACCCACAGCGGGATTGCCATGGCCACGGTCAGCGCGTTGATCCTCAACCTGCTGTTCAACATTCTCGGTGGCGCCGAGCGCGCCGCCCACAACGATACCGCCCACCAGCACTGAGCCTTTGGGCGGCGCTTGCCGCCCGGCATCACCCAAGCAATACGCAAGGCCGTCGACCCGTGGGAGCGGGTCGGCCGGGGCGCTTCGCGCCAAAAAAACCGAAAACCAACAATAACAAAGCCGGGAATCACAACATGAAAGGCATCACCACTTCCCTCCTGCTGGGTAGCAGTCTGCTGGCCACCTTGCCAGCCGCCGCAGGGGACTTGCTGCTCTGGCACACCAACAGCCTCACCTACCTCTACGGCAAGGACTTCCAGGTCAACCCTGCAATCCAGCAGACGGTGACCTTCGAACATGCCAACAAGTGGAAGTACGGCGACACCTTCCTGTTCATCGACAAGATCTTCTACAACGGCGGCACCGACCGCAACAAAGGCAACAACACCTACTACGGTGAATTCAGCCCGCGCCTGTCGTTCGGCAAGATCTTCGATCGCAAATTCGAGTTCGGTCCGATCAAGGACGTGTTGCTGGCCATGACCTACGAGTCTGGCGAAGGCGACAACGAGGCCTACCTGATCGGCCCCGGCTTTGACCTGGCGATCCCCGGTTTCAACTACTTCACCCTCAACATCATGCAGCGCAACACCGAAGGCAGCCGCCCCGGTGATCGCGTCTGGCAGATTACCCCGACCTTTTCCTACACCATCCCCGTGGGCAAGTCCGATGTGCTGATCGACGGCTACATGGACTGGGTGGTGGACAACGACCAGAGCCGGCGCGGCACCTACCACGCCAACCTGCAGTTCAACCCACAGGTCAAATACGACCTGGGCAAGGCCCTGAACCTGGGCGCCAAGCAGTTGTACGTGGGTATCGAGTACAGCTACTGGAAAGACAAATACGGTATCGAGAACAGTGGAAAGCTCGACACCAACCAGAGCGTTACCAGCGCCCTGGTTAAGGTTCACTTCTAAAAGCTGACCAAATGCACAGTTTTTGCCTCACCCGCTCCAGGACGGGGCACTTGAGGACCGGCGCGCAAGTCAGTAATCTGCGCGCCCCCTCGATCAGGGCAGGACGGATCCTGCCTGCGTTTGCTGACCGCTCAGTCAATGAATTCGGGCGGTTGGCAGGCGTCACGCCAACCTGAAATACCCATTTTCAACTGTTCAGAAAGACGTCGAGCAGGATTGCTTGCGCCACCCCGGAAGGTTGGCCCAGCTCTTGCCAAACAGCTGTGCCCAATCGAAAAAAACTGACCCAAAAGACAAGTATTTACCCAAAAGGTGCCGCACCAGAGCACCGACACAGAATCAATCAAGGGAGCAACTACGCGATGCGTATTACCAACAGCCTGATCCTCGCCAGCGGCCTGCTGGCGGCCAGCACCGCCGCCAGCGCCGGTGATCTGCTGCAATGGCAGAACAACAGCCTGACCTACCTGTGGGGCAAGAACTTTGCCGTCAACCCGTCGATCCAGCAGACCGTGACCTTCGAGCACGCCGATGCCTGGAAGTACGGCGACAACTTCATCTTCGTCGACAAGATCTTCTACAACGGTGACAAGGACTTCAACAACGGCCCCAATACCTACTACGGCGAAATCAGCCCGCGCCTGTCGTTCGGCAAGATCTTCGACCAGAAGCTGGCCTTCGGCCCGGTCAAGGACGTGCTGCTGGCGATGACCTACGAGTTTGGCGAGGGCGACACCGAGTCCTACCTGATCGGCCCGGGTTTCGACCTGGACATCCCAGGCTTCGACTACTTCCAGCTGAACTTCTACCAGCGCAACACCGAGGGCAGCCGTGCCGGTGACAACGTCTGGCAGATCACCCCGGTCTGGTCCTACACCATTCCTGTGGGCAAGTCCGACATTCTCATCGATGGTTTCATGGACTGGGTCGTCGACAACGATGCCACCAGCCGCCGTGGCACCTACCACGCCAACCTGCACTTCAACCCGCAGGTCAAATATGACCTGGGCAAGGCGCTGAACTGGGGCGAGAAGCAGCTGTATGTCGGTTTCGAATACGACTACTGGAAGAACAAGTACGGCATCAAGGACAGCGATGCCTTCGATACCGATCAGAACACTGCCAGCTTCCTGGTCAAAGCGCACTTCTGATCAAAGAGGCAAAGCCCTTCGGGCTTTGATCGCCGGCAAGGCCGGCTCCCACAGGATCGGTTTAACACCTGCCCCTGTGGGAGCTGGCGTTGCCAGCGATGAGGCTATCAGCCTCTGACAGCACGCCAGAGCTTGCCGATCAACGCAACCACTGCCAACACTGCAGCACCCGCGACAATCCCCACCCCGGCATTGAGCAACGTACTGGTCAGCACCCCGCCGCGCCCTGCGCTGAAGGCTTCAATGGCGTGATGCAGCGGCGCCACGCCGTGCACCAGGATCCCGCCACCGACCAGAAACATCGCCGCCGTACCGATCACCGACAGGCTCTTCATCATGTACGGCGCCGCGCGCAGGATGCCGTTGCCGATCGCCTTGGCCGCGCTCGAGGCCTTCTGGGTCAGCCACAGGCCCAGGTCATCGAGCTTGACGATGCCGGCCACCAGGCCATAGACACCGATGGTCATGACAATGGCGATGCCCGAAAGGACGATGATCTGCTGGGTCAGCGGCGCATGGGCGACCGCGCCTAGGGTGATGGCGATGATCTCGGCCGAAAGGATGAAGTCGGTGCGCACCGCGCCCTTGATCTTGCCCTGCTCGAAGGCCACCAGGTCGACTGCTGGGTCCGCCACCGCCTCAACCAGCGCCGCATGCTCGGCCTGGTCTTGTTCCTTGCTGTGGAGGAACTTGTGCGCGAGCTTTTCGAATCCTTCAAAGCACAGGAACGCACCGCCGACCATCAGCAGCGGCGTCACCGCCCAGGGGATGAAGGCGCTGATCAACAGCGCCGCCGGCACCAGGATCAGCTTGTTGAGGAACGAGCCCTTGGCCACCGCCCAGACCACCGGGATTTCCCGCTCGGCACGCACGCCAGTGACCTGCTGGGCATTGAGCGCCAGGTCATCGCCCAGCACCCCTGCGGTCTTTTTTGCCGCGACCTTGGTCATTACCGAGACATCGTCGAGTACCGTGGCGATATCGTCGATCAATACCAGAAGACTGCTTCCTGCCATGTTTGCCTGATTCCAGCGGGTTGAGAGGGCCACAGTCTAGCTCAAAGTCGCCACCTTGAGCCGCTTGCGAACGCGGTGCTACCATGCGCAACCGCCCTCCCAGGCCCGGTGCCGCCAGCGGCCAGACACGAGGAACAGCGTCAACCATGAGCAGCATTCGCGAGCGCAACAAAGAACTGATCCTGCGCGCGGCCAGTGAAGAGTTTGCCGACAAGGGCTTCGCTGCCACCAAGACCAGCGACATCGCGGCCAAGGCCGGCCTGCCCAAGCCCAACGTCTACTACTACTTCAAGTCCAAGGAAAACCTCTACCGCGAGGTCCTGGAAAGCATCATCGAGCCGATCATGCAGGCATCGACGCCGTTCAATGCCGACGGCGATCCCAAAGAGGTATTGAGCGCCTACATCCGCTCCAAGGTGCGAATCTCCCGTGACCTGCCGTTTGCTTCCAAAGTCTTCGCCAGCGAGATCATGCACGGCGCGCCGCACCTGAGCCCGAGCCAGGTCGAGCAGCTCAACGAGCAGGCCCGGCACAACATCGAGTGTATCCAGGCCTGGATCGACCGCGGCCAGATCGCCCCGCTCGACCCGCACCACCTGATGTTCAGCATCTGGGCGGCGACCCAGACCTACGCCGACTTCGACTGGCAGATCTCGGTGGTCACCGGCAAGGCCAAGCTCGATGACAGCGATTATGAGGCGGCGGCGCAGACCATCATCCGCCTGGTGCTCAAGGGGTGTGAGCCGGACGCTTAGGCAAATTTGCCGAGATCCCTGTGGGAGCTGGCTTGCCAGCGATGAGGCCAGCGAGCGCTTTGCGCTCGATCGCTGGCAAGCCAGCTCCCACAGGTTCCGCGATAGGCCTTAAGCCGCTACCCCCGCATCCGCCGTCAACCCCGCCTCCTCGATCGCACTGATCGCGCATTGCTCGTCGATATCCGAGGTATCGCCACTGATGCCGATCGCCCCCAGCACCACGCCCTGCTGATTACGAATCAGCACCCCGCCCGGCGCCGGTACCACCGGGCTCTGGCCCAGGCCGTTGAGCGCGGCGAAGAACGCCGGGCGCTGCTGCGCATCCAGCGCCAGCAGGCGCGAGCCCTTGCCCAGGGCAATTGCACCCCAGGCCTTGCCCATCGCTACTTGCGGTCGTAGCAGGCTGGCGCCGTCTTCACGTTGCAGGGCCAGCAGATGCCCGCCGTTATCCAGCACCGCCACGGTCAACGGCGCGGAGGAGATCTTGTGCCCGGCAACCAGCGCAGCATTCACCAGGCTGACAGCGACTTTCAAGGTCAAAGCGTTCATGGAAAGGTCCTCTTGTTGTTAGAAGCCCGAGGGCAGGTGTAAAAATCAATAGAACAAATAGAACACAATGGCGAATATTTTTGTATACAATAATTTCGACGCGATGAACCAATTCTGACGAAATGCCATTTTTAAAGGCTTCCCGACGAAAGCGCCGATCGCCGATGAAAATGGATTGACCAGAGTCGCCTGGCGTGAATACACTCTGGTGAAAAGCAATTTGTATACAATTACAAAATCAAAGAGGCACAAAACCATGAGCAAAATGAGAGCAATTGATGCAGCCGTTCTGGTGATGCGCCGCGAAGGTGTGGAAACCGCGTTTGGCATTCCGGGTGCAGCCATCAACCCCCTGTACTCGGCCCTGAAGAAAGTCGGCGGTATCGATCACGTCCTCGCTCGTCACGTTGAAGGCGCCTCGCACATGGCCGAGGGTTACACCCGCACCAAGGCCGGCAACATCGGCGTGTGCATCGGCACCTCCGGCCCTGCCGGCACCGACATGGTCACCGGCCTGTACAGTGCCTCGGCCGACTCCATCCCGATTCTGTGCATCACCGGCCAAGCGCCGCGTGCCCGCATGCACAAGGAAGATTTCCAGGCCGTCGACATCACCAGCATCGTCAAGCCGGTGACCAAGTGGGCGACCACCGTGCTGGAACCCGGCCAGGTGCCGTATGCGTTCCAGAAGGCGTTCTATGAAATGCGCTCCGGCCGTCCAGGCCCGGTGCTGATCGACCTGCCGTTCGACGTGCAGATGGCCGAGATCGAATTCGACATCGACGCCTACCAGCCGCTGCCGGTGCAAAAGCCTGCGGCCAACCGCGTCCAGGTCGAGAAAGCCCTGGCCATGCTCGATACTGCCGAGCGTCCATTGCTGGTCGCCGGTGGCGGCATCATCAACGCCGATGCCTGCGACAAGCTGGTGGAGTTCGCCGAGCTGACCGGTATCCCGGTGATCCCGACCCTGATGGGCTGGGGCATCATCCCCGACGATCACCCGCTGATGGTGGGCATGGTCGGCCTGCAGACTTCGCACCGCTACGGCAACGCCACCATGCTCAAGTCCGACGTGGTGCTGGGTATCGGCAACCGTTGGGCCAACCGTCACACTGGCTCCGTTGACGTTTACACCGAAGGCCGTCGCTTCATTCACGTCGACATCGAGCCGACCCAGATTGGCCGGGTATTCACCCCGGATCTGGGTATCGTTTCCGACGCTGGCGCCGCCCTGGACGTGTTCCTCGAAGTGGCCCGCGAGTGGAAAGCCGCCGGCAAGCTCAAGGACCGCAGCGCCTGGCTGGAAGATTGCCAACAGCGCAAATCGAGCCTGCAACGCAAGACCCATTTCGACAACGTGCCGGTCAAGCCACAGCGCGTTTACCAGGAAATGAACCAGGTCTTCGGCAAGGACACCTGCTACGTCAGCACCATCGGTCTGTCGCAGATCGCCGGCGCGCAGTTCCTTCACGTCTACAAGCCGCGTCACTGGATCAACTGCGGCCAGGCCGGCCCGCTGGGCTGGACCATCCCTGCCGCCCTCGGCGTGGTCAAGGCTGATCCGACCCGCAAGGTCGTGGCGCTGTCGGGCGACTATGACTTCCAGTTCATGATCGAAGAACTGGCAGTGGGCGCGCAGTTCAACCTGCCGTACATCCACGTGCTGGTGAACAACTCCTACCTGGGGCTGATCCGCCAGGCTCAGCGCGGCTTCGAGATGGATTACTGTGTGCAGCTGGCGTTCGAGAACGTCAACGCGCCGGAGCTCAACGGTTATGGCGTCGATCACGTCGCGGTGGTCGAAGGCCTGGGCTGCAAGGCTCTGCGCGTGACCGAACCTGGCGAGATCGCCCCGGCCCTGCTCAAGGCGCAGAAACTGGCCGAAGAGTTCCGGGTACCGGTGGTGGTCGAGGTTATCCTCGAGCGCGTGACCAACATTTCCATGGGCACCGAGATCAACGCGGTCAACGAATTCGAAGACCTGGCGCTGGTCGGCAACGACGCGCCAACCGCGATTTCCCTGCTCGACTGATCGCTGCGAAGGCCCTGCTGCCGGGTGCACAGGGCCCCTTTTTGCAAGGAGACAACCATGCCACGTTTCGCCGCCAACCTGTCCATGCTGTTCACCGAGCAGGACTTCCTCGCCCGTTTCAAGGCTGCTGCCGACGCTGGTTTCAGCGGTGTCGAGTACCTGTTCCCGTACGACTTCAGCTCGGCTGAAATCAAGCAGCAGCTCGATGCCCACGGCCTGACCCAGGTGCTGTTCAACCTGCCGGCCGGCGACTGGGCCAAGGGTGACCGCGGGATCGCCTGCGACCCGGCCCGAGTCGAGGAATTCCGTGCCGGTGTCGATCTGGCCATCGCCTATGCCCAGGTGCTGGGCAACACCCAGGTCAACTGCCTGGCCGGCATCCGCCCACAAGGCCCGGACTGCGCCACGGTGCGCAAGACCTTCGTCGACAACCTCAAGTTTGCCGCCGACAAGCTGCAGGCGGCCGGGATCAAGCTGGTCATGGAAATGATCAACACCCGCGACATCCCCGGCTTCTACCTGAACACCACCAAGCAGGCGCTGGACATCCAGGCGGAAGTGGCCAGCAGCAACCTGTACCTGCAATACGACATCTACCACATGCAGATCATGGAGGGCGACCTGGCCCGCACCGTGGAAAGCAACCTGGCCAAGATCAACCACATCCAGCTGGCCGACAACCCGGGCCGCAATGAGCCGGGTACTGGCGAGATCAACTATCGCTTCCTCTTCGAACACCTGGACCGCATCGGTTACCAGGGCTGGGTGGGCTGTGAATACAAGCCGCTGACCACCACCGAAGCGGGCCTTGGCTGGCTGAAGAGCCACAACGCGATCTGACGCACTGACGGGCCTCGACCATCCCTGTGGGAGCTGGCTTGCCAGCGATGAGGCCCTCACAGCTACACCGCATTGTTCCCATCGCTGGCAAGCCAGCTCCCACAGGGGCCCGGCCCGCCAGCCGAGATTGAATAATTACAAGAGGCATTTCTCATGGCTAAAATCGGATTTATCGGCACCGGCATCATGGGCCGTCCAATGGCGCAGAACCTGCAAAAAGCCGGTCACAGCCTGTTCATCTCCACCCACCACGATGCCGCGCCTGCCGACCTGGTCGCCGCTGGCGCCGTGGCCCTGGCCAACCCGAAAGAAGTGGCCCAGGAAGCTGAATTCATCATCGTCATGGTCCCCGATACCCCGCAGGTTGAAGCGGTGCTGTTCGGCGACAACGGCGTGGCCCAGGGCGTTGGCCCGAACAAGGTGGTGATCGACATGAGCTCGATCTCGCCGACCGCCACCAAAGCCTTCGCCGAGAAGATCAAAGCCACCGGCGCCACCTACCTCGACGCGCCGGTTTCCGGTGGCGAAGTCGGTGCCAAGGCCGCGACCCTGAGCATCATGGTCGGCGGTTGCCCGAACGCTTTCGAACGCGCCCTGCCGCTGTTCCAGGTCATGGGCAAGAACATCACCCGCGTCGGCGGCAGCGGCGACGGCCAGACCGCCAAGGTCGCCAACCAGATCATCGTTGCCCTGAACATCCAGGCCGTGGCCGAAGCCCTGCTGTTCGCCGCCAAGAACGGTGCAGACCCGGCCAAGGTGCGTGAAGCACTGATGGGCGGCTTCGCCTCCTCGAAGATCCTCGAAGTGCACGGCGAGCGCATGATCAAGGGCACCTTCGATCCGGGCTTCCGCATCAGCCTGCACCAGAAGGACCTGAACCTGGCCCTGCAAGGCGCCAAGGAGCTGAACATCAACCTGCCCAACACCGCCAACACCCAGCAAGTGTTCAGCACCTGCGCCGCGATCGGCGGCGCCAACTGGGACCACTCGGCATTGATCAAGGGCCTGGAACACATGGCCAACTTCTCGATCCGCGACGACAAATAAGACCCCGGGCAACACCGCCCCTGGGTCAGCCTGCACGGAGGCGGGCCCAGGGGCGTTTTTGATTCCGAAGAACAATAAGATTGGAGCCTGCCATGTCGGTCGATCCGCAACACTTTCTGCGCGAGCTGTTCGCCACGGCCATCGATGCCGCGCATCCCCGCCAGGTCCTTGAAGCCCACCTGCCCAGCGACCGCAGCGGTCGCGTTATTGTCATCGGCGCCGGCAAGGCCGCTGCGGCCATGGCCGAAGTCGTCGAACGCGCCTGGAAGGGCCCGGTCTCCGGCCTGGTGGTCACCCGCTACGGCCACGGCGCCAGCTGCTCGAAAATCGAAGTGGTCGAAGCCGCCCACCCGGTCCCGGACGCCGCCGGCCTGGCCGTGGCCAAACGGGTGCTGGAAATGGTCAGCAACCTCACGGCTGACGACCGGGTGATCTTCCTGCTCTCCGGTGGCGGTTCGGCGCTGCTGGCGCTGCCTGCCGAAGGCCTGACCCTGGCCGACAAGCAACAGATCAACAAGGCCCTGCTCAAATCCGGCGCGACCATCGGCGAGATGAACTGCGTACGCAAGCACCTCTCGGCGATCAAGGGCGGGCGCCTGGCCAAGGCCTGCTGGCCGGCCACCGTCTACACCTATGCGATTTCCGATGTACCGGGGGATCTGGCCACGGTGATCGCCTCCGGCCCGACCGTGGCCGACCCGAGCACTTCGGCCGAGGCCCTGGCGATCCTCAAGCGCTACAACATCGAAGCGCCCGCGGCGGTTACCGCCTGGCTGAACAACCCGGCTTCCGAGACCGTCAAGGCCGATGACCCGGCCCTGGCCCGCAGCCACTTCCAGCTCATCGCCCGGCCCCAGCAGTCGCTCGAAGCGGCGGCGGTCAAAGCCCGCCAGGCCGGTTTCAGCCCGCTGATCCTCGGCGACCTGGAAGGCGAATCACGCGAGGTGGCCAAGGTCCATGCCGGCATCGCCCGGCAGATCGTCCAGCACGGCCAACCGCTGTCGCCGCCTTGCGTGATCCTCTCCGGTGGCGAGACCACCGTGACCGTGCGCGGCAATGGCCGTGGCGGGCGCAATGCCGAATTCCTGCTGAGCCTGACCGAAAGCCTCAAGGGCCTGCCCGGGGTCTATGCCCTGGCCGGTGACACCGACGGCATCGACGGCTCCGAAGACAACGCCGGCGCGCTGATGACTCCGGACAGCTACGCCCGCGCCGCGGCCCTGGGCCTGTCGGCCAGCGATGAACTGGACAACAACAACGGCTACGGCTACTTCGCCGCGCTCGATGCCCTGATCGTCACCGAGCCGACGCGGACCAACGTCAACGATTTTCGCGCCATCCTGATCCTCGAGAGTGCCTGACATGACGCCCGATAAAAAAGTCAAAATCCTTGCCACCCTCGGTCCTGCGATCAAGGGCATCGACGACATCCGCCAGCTGGTCGAGGCCGGGGTGAACATCTTTCGCCTGAACTTCAGCCACGGCGAGCACGAAGACCACGCCCTGCGCTACCAGTGGATCCGCGAGGTGGAGAGCCAGCTCAACTACCCGCTGGGCATCCTCATGGACCTGCAAGGGCCCAAGCTGCGCGTTGGCCGTTTTGCCGAGGGCAAAGTCCAACTGCAGCGCGGCCAGACCCTGCGCCTGGACCTGGACAGCACCCCGGGCACTGCCTCGCGGGTCAACCTGCCGCATCCGGAAATCATCGCCGCCCTGGAACCGGGCATGGACCTGCTGCTCGATGACGGCAAGCTGCGCCTGCGGGTGACCGCCAAGCACAGCGATGCGATCGAGACCGAAGTCCTCAACGGCGGCGAGCTGTCCGACCGCAAGGGTGTCAACGTGCCGCAAGCGGTGCTGGACCTCAGCCCGCTGACCGCCAAGGACCGCCGCGACCTGAGCTTCGGCCTGGAGCTGGGCGTGGACTGGGTGGCGCTGTCGTTCGTGCAGCGCCCGGAAGACATCGTCGAAGCGCGCCAGCTGATCGGTGACCGCGCCTACCTGATGGCCAAGATCGAGAAACCTTCGGCGGTCACCCAACTGCGCGCCATTGCCGAGCTGAGCGACGCGATCATGGTCGCCCGTGGCGACCTGGGCGTGGAAGTGCCGGCCGAAAGCGTGCCGCAGATCCAGAAGAGCATCATCAACACCTGCCGCGAACTGGGTAAACCGGTGGTGGTGGCCACGCAGATGCTCGAATCGATGCGCTTCTCCCCGGCCCCGACCCGCGCCGAAGTCACCGACGTGGCCAACGCCGTGGCCGAAGGCGCCGATGCGGTGATGCTCTCGGCCGAGACCGCCTCGGGTGACTACCCGCTGGAAGCGGTGCAGATGATGAGCAAGATCATCCGCCAGGTGGAGAATGGCCCGGACTACCAGGCTCAGCTCGACGTCGGCCGGCCGAAAGCCGAAGCCACCGTATCGGACGCCATCAGCTGCGCGATCCGCCGCATCAGCGGCATCCTGCCGGTGGCGGTGCTGGTCAACTACAGCGAGTCGGGGGCTTCGACCCTGCGCGCCGCCCGCGAGCGGCCACGGGCACCGATCCTCAACCTGACTCCCAACCTGTCCACCGCCCGGCGCCTGAGCGTGGCCTGGGGTGTGCACTCGGTAGTCAACGATCGCCTGCGCCAGGTCGACGAGATCTGCTCCACCGCCCTGGAAATCGCTCAGGCCCAGGGCATGGCCAGCCGTGGCGATACGCTGTTGATCACCGCCGGTGTGCCTTTTGGCAAGCCCGGGTCGACTAACACGCTGCGGATCGAGAGCTTGATCTGAGTTGAACCCCATCGCTGGCAAGCCAGCTCCCACAGGTGCTGTGCACACCGAACCTGTGGGAGCTGGCTTGCCAGCGATGAGGCCAGACCGGCCAACAACAATTCCGGTGGGACAACCCGGCCCAAAGAGGCTCCCCACTCCACATCAACCCAGACTGCCCCCATGTACACCAAGAATTTCGTCAACCCGTGCCCCGACTGGGCCACGGCCTTGCTCAACGGCTTCAGCCAGGTGCTGCTGCAGCGCAACCCGCTGTGTGGCCTGTGCTGCCTGCTGGCGATCACCCTGACCGCGCCCGACCTGGTCGGCGGCGCGCTGCTCGGTGCCCTCGCCGGGCTGCTGACCGCGCAACGCCGCGGCTACAACCGCAGCGACCGCCAGGCCGGCCTGTACAGCTACAACGGCGTGCTGATCGGCCTGTTGATCAGCTATGCCCTGCCCTGGTCGGCGATCCTGCCGCCACTGATCATCGCCGCCGGCGGCCTGAGCAGCATGCTCGTGCACCAGTGGCTCAAGCGCGGCCCCAAGCAATTGCTGCCCGCCTACACGGCGCCGTTCGTGTTGCTCGGCTGGGCTGCGCTGACCATGGCCGAACCCGCCGGCGCCGCCAGTACCGGCGTCGAGGCCAACCCGCTGTTTGCCCTGGCCCGTGGCCTCGGGCAGATCTTCTTGCTCGACCAGCCCCTGGCCGGCGTGCTGATTGCCATCGGCCTGCTGATCTCCAATCGCTACGCGGCAGTCTGGGCCTTGCTCGGCTCGGCCATCGGTGGCAGCGTGGCGTTGATCGGTGGCGAGGCCACGGCGGCCTATAACGGCCTGTTCGGCTTCAACGCCGCCCTGGCCGCCCTGGCCTTCAGCCAGGAGCGCCAGCGGCCCTGGTTGCCGCTGCTGGCCATCGTCCTGGCGATTGCCCTGCAACCGCTGTTCAGCCTGCTGCCGGTCGCCGGCCTGACCGCGCCGTTCATCCTCGCCTGTTGGCTGCTGCATGCCGGTGGCCGCCTGCTACGCGTGCCGGCGTCCCACAGCCGGCGTCGCTTGCACAGCTGAGGTGCAGCCCCTAGGCTCTGCCCATCTGCCTTTGGAACGAGCCTATGGACACCCCTTCGAGTTGGCGCGAGCAGCTCTACGTCATCGTCTTTCAAACCGACACCGTCGCCGGCCGACGCTTCGACAAGATCCTGCTGCTGATCATTCTCGCCAGCCTGGTGACGGTGATCCTGGACAGCATCGACGAGGTGCACCAGAGCTACGCCGGGCTGCTGGCGGCCATCGAGTGGGGCTTTACCGCGATCTTCCTGGTCGAGTACCTGATCCGCCTGTACTGCTCGCCCAAGCCCTTGCGCTACGCCTTCAGCTTCTATGGCCTGGTCGACCTGCTGGCCATCGTCCCGGGGATCATCGCCCTGTATTACAGCGACGCCCAGTACCTGCTGATCATCCGCGTCATCCGTATGCTGCGGATCTTCCGGGTGCTCAAGCTCAGCCCTTACCTGAAGCAGGCCAACTACCTGCTCACGGCGTTGCGCGGCAGCAAGCAGAAGATCATCGTCTTTTTGCTCAGCGTCTCGACCCTGGTGACCGTGTTCGGCACCCTGATGTACGTAGTCGAAGGCCCCGAGCATGGCTTTACCAGCATCCCCAAGGGCATCTACTGGGCCATCGTCACCCTGACCACGGTCGGTTTTGGCGACATCGTGCCCAAGACTCCGCTGGGCCAGGTGCTGTCGTCGATGGTAATGATCACCGGTTATTCGATCATTGCCGTGCCCACCGGGATTTTCACCGCGGAGCTGGCCAACGCCATGCGCGGCGAACAGCTGCAGCACGACTGCCCGGTGTGTCGGAAAAACAGCCATGAACACGGCGCCGCGTTCTGCTCCCGTTGCGGTAACGCACTGTTCAATAAAACGTAATAAGCAAAGCACTTTTTAATCTTTTAGCGCCTAAGGTCCAACCGCTATAGTCGCTGGCATAATGCCTTTAACGCCAACTCGAACAAGGAATGCGCAGTGAAAAAACTCTTCAGTGCCTCGCTTCTGGCCGCCGGCCTCGCCTTCGGCTCCGTGGCCCAGGCTGCTCCGGCACCTTTGCTGAACGTCTCGTATGACGTGATGCGCGACTTCTACAAGGACTACAACGCCGCGTTCCAGAAGCACTGGGAAGCCGAGCACAAAGAGAAGATCACCGTGCAGATGTCCTTCGGTGGTTCGAGCAAGCAGGCCCGTTCGGTGATCGATGGCCTGCCGGCTGACGTCATCACCATGAACATGGCCACCGACATCAATGCCCTGGCCGACAATGGCAAGCTGGTGCCGGACAATTGGGTCAGCCGCCTGCCGAACAACAGCGCGCCGTTCACTTCGGCCACCGTGTTCATCGTCCGCAAGGGCAACCCCAAGGCCCTGAAAGACTGGCCCGACCTGCTCAAGGACGGCGTCCAGGTCATCGTGCCTAACCCGAAAACCTCCGGCAACGGCCGCTACACCTACCTCTCGGCCTGGGGCTATGTGCTGAAGAACGGCGGTGACGAGAACAAGGCCAAGGACTTTGTCGGCAAGCTATTCAAGCAGGCGCCAGTGCTCGACACCGGTGGCCGCGCCGCGACCACCACCTTCATGACCAACCAGATCGGCGACGTGCTGGTGACCTTCGAGAACGAAGCCGAAATGATCGCCCGCGAGTTCGGTCGCGATCAGTTCGAAGTGATCTACCCGAGCGTCTCCGCCGAGGCCGAGCCGCCAGTGAGCGTGGTCGACAAGGTGGTCGACAAGAAAGGCAGCCGCGCCACCGCCGAGGAATACCTGAAGTACCTGTGGTCGCCAGAGGCGCAGGAAATTGCTGCCAACAACTACCTGCGTCCGCGTGATGCGGCGGTACTGGCCAAGTACACTGACCGCTTCCCGAAAGTCGACTTCCTGTCGGTAGAGAAGACCTTCGGTGACTGGCGCACCGTGCAGAAAACCCACTTCAACGATGGCGGGATTTTCGACCAGATCTATACCGGGCAGTAAGGGCCTCATCGCCGGGCAAGCCCGCTCCTACTGAATGTGTAGGAGCGGGTTTGCCCGGCGATTGCTTCGCGCAATACAACCCGCCGCCGCTGAAACTCACCGAACAACAGGCCTGATTCGGCTTTAACGCCTGCGGGCATCGGTGCTAAAGTCGCGGCCATGAACCGCACCCCCTCCGACCGCCCGCTGATTGCCTGGACCTTGTACTTCTGTGTCCTGTTCAATCTGTTCGCCTGCGGGATCGGTCACGGGCAGATGATGGGCCTGCAGCTCAATGGCATTGGCGGCGCCTATTGCTCAGCCATGGGCAGCGCCGGGCCGACACTGAAAAGCGATTTCGACGACCAGTCGGTGGCCGGCTGGGACAGCATGCAAACCTGCCCGGTGTGCGCCGCCGCCGTAGTTTGCCTGGGCCTTGCGCTGGTCATCGGCTGGCTGCTGGCGGTCACTCGTGTACGTCGCTATCACCGTGAGCTGCGCAGCAAAGCACCGCCGCGCTATTGCTGGCCCGCCGCCAACCCCCGCGCCTCCCCGCTTCTGGCTTGAACCTCCTGGCAGCTCCCCGGGCTGCCTGAACCGGCCGTTTTTGCTGCGCCTGCCTGACAGGTGCAGGCGGCCGCTGGCTCAATTTCCAGAGTGTGATTCATGCCCTACTCCTATCGCCTTTCCGGTTGCGCGGCGCTGCTGTGCGCGCTGTCCTTCAATGCTGTGGCCGAGGCGCCGCTGACCCTGCCCGACCTGCGCATCAACGGCCGCGCCGACGCCGAAGACGGCGTACTGCTCGACACCCCGTCGCAAACCGGCTCACGCCTTGGCCTGACGCCACGGGAAACCCCGGCTTCGGTGAACATCGTCAACCGCCAGCAGATTCAGCAGCGCGGCGCCCAGACTACCCAGGACGTGCTCAACGGCGTGCCCGGCATGACCGCCGCCTCGCCGCCCGGCTCTGCCGGCTCAGTGGCTTATCGGGGCTTTTCCGGGGCACAGATCACCCAGCTGTTCAACGGCATCAGCGTGCAATACGACTCCATCGCCGCGCGCCCGGTGGACAGCTGGATCTATGACCGGGTCGAAGCCGTCGGCGGGCCGTCGAGCTTCCTCTTCGGTGCCGGTGCCGTGGGTGGATCGATCAACTACATCACCAAGCTGGCCAGCCGCGACGAGAACTTCAACGAGGGGCGAATCAAGTACGGCTCCTATGACAGCAGCGAGACCTCGTTCGGCTTCAACCATGCGCTCAACGACGGCGACGGCATCCGCAACTACGCCCGCCTGGATTTCAGCCACAGCAAAAGCAATGGCTATGTCGATCGCGAAGAGCGCGATGCCTGGACCGTGGCGTTCTCCCTGCTCACCGACATCAACGACCAGCTGTCCCACACCCTGGCCGTGGAGTATCAGAACGAAACGGTCGACAGCCCCTATTGGGGCAGCCCGGTGCTCAACCCGCTGGGTGGCGAAATGAAGGTCGACGAGAGCCGCCGCTTCGAGAACTACAACGTCGAAGACGGCCGCTACGAACAGCGCGTGCGCTGGCTGCGCTCGATCACCGACTACCGTTTCAACGACAACACCTCGCTGCGCAACACCCTTTACCACTACAACACCGAGCGTAACTTCCGTAACCTCGAAACCTACGCCTACAACGCCGACAACAGCCGGGTAAACCGCTCCAACGCGCTGCTGCAACGCCACGACCAGGAACTCAACGGCAACCGCTTCGAGCTGCTCCACGAAGGCCAGTTGTTCGGCTTGAACAGCCAGTGGTCGGCGGGCCTGGACTACAGCCACAACGTGCAGATGAGCTACCCGCGCTCGATCACCGGCATTTTCGACAGCGTCGACCCGGCCACCTTCGAACCCGGGCATTTCTATGATCTGAACGGCATGGTCCCGGGCTATCAGAAGAACCGCGAGAACACCGTCGACACCTGGGCGGCGTTCGTCGAAAACCGTCTGCAACTGACTGAGCGCCTGTCGCTGCTCACTGGTTTGCGCTACGACCATATCGACCTCGATGTGCACAACTACCGCACGGTCGATGCCAACAACCCGCTGGACTTCCAGCGCAGCTACGAGCCCACCACCGGGCGCATCGGCCTGGTCTACGAACTGACCCCGGCGGCCAACGTCTACGTGCAGTACAGCACCGCCGCCGACCCGCCCTCGGGCATGCTCAGCACCGCCAGCTTCGCCTCGGTACGCGACTTCGACCTGAGCACCGGCAAGCAACTGGAAGTGGGCAGCAAGTTCAGCTTCCTCGACGGCCGTGGTGCCGCTACCGTCGCCGCCTACCATATCGAGCGCAAGAACCTGGCCACCGCCGACGCCGCCAACCCCAGCGTCACCCAGCCGGTGGGCAAGCAATCCTCACGCGGGGTCGAGGTGGCCGCGTCGCTGCACGTCACGCCGAAGCTGCTGGCCGAGGGCAACTTCGCCTATGTCGACGCCCAGTACGATGAGTTCAACGAGAACGTCGGCGGCCGCTCGATCTCGCGCAAGGGCAACACCCCGACCAACATCCCCGAGCGGGTCGCCAACCTGTGGCTGACCTACGACATCGACCCGAGCTGGCAAGTCGGTGCCGACAGCCGCTATGTATCTTCGGTGTATGCCGATGCAGCCAACACCCGCTATGCGCCGTCATACACGATCTTCGGCGCCTTCCTCGGTTTCAAGGTCGATGACGACACGCGCATCACCGCCCGGGTGCGCAACCTGACCGACGAGGTGTACGCCCGCTGGACCTCTGCGAGCATGCTCTACCTCGGTGCCCCGCGCACCCTGGAGCTGGCCGTGCAGACGCGCTTCTAGGACGCCACCGATGAAACGTTACCTGTACCTGTGGCACCGCTGGCTGGGCATCGGGCTGTGCCTGTTCATGGCCCTGTGGTTCTTTTCGGGGATGGTCATGCTCTATGTCGGCTACCCCAAGCTGACCCCGCGCGAGCACTTCGCTCACCTGCCGCAGTTGCGCCTGCAGGATTGCTGCGTCGACCTCGGCACTGCCCTGCGCAGCGCCGATGCCGAGCGCAACCCGGCAAGCATCCGCCTGATCATGGTGGCCGGCACGCCGCGCTACCTGTTCGGCTATCCGGGTCACGCCAGCGTGGCGGTGGATGCCCGCACGGGCCAGCGCCTGCAACCGATCGACCGCGACCAGGCGCTGGCCAGTGCTCGTCAGTACGACCCGGGGGCAAAGGCCAGCTATCGCGGCGCAGTGAGTGAGGACCTGTGGAGCCACTCGCGCGCCCTGGACGCCGAGCGGCCGTTACAGCGGGTCCAGCTCGACGATGGCGAGCGTACCCTGCTGTACATCTCCGGCCATACCGGTGAAGTGGTGCGCGATGCCAGCGCCCTGGAGCGCGGCTGGAACCTGGTCGGCGCCTGGCTGCACTGGCTGTACCCGTTGCGTGGCATTGGCGCGGACGGCCTGTGGAGCAACCTGGTGATCTACCTGTCGCTGGCCGGCACGCTGATGGCGCTGCTCGGCGCGGTGATCGGCATCCTCCGTTGGCGTCTGCGCCAGCCCTACCGCAGTGGCTCGCGCTCGCCCTACCGCGGGTTTGCCCGCTGGCACCATATCGGTGGCTTGCTGTTCGGCGTGCTGGCGATCACCTGGATCTTCAGTGGCTTGATGTCGATGAACCCGTGGCGGCTGTTCAGCAGTTCAGCGCCCTTGAACGTTGCGGCCTATCAAGGCGGGCCTTTGACCGCGGCGGCTTTCCCGCTCTCGGCCAACGAGGCGCTGGCGCGGTTTGGCCAGCAAGGCTTCAAGGCCCGTGAACTTGAGTGGCGCTTGATCGGCGGTGCGGGCTATCTGGTCGGCCATGAGGGTGCTGGCCGAACCCGGGTGCTGTCGATGGCCGACGGGCAGGTACTCGAGCGCCTGCCACGGGACGTACTGGAGCGTGCAGCGCAAGCGATTTTGCCTCAGGGCCAGATGCACAGCGAGCAGCTAGAAACCTACGACTTCTACTACTACGCCAGGGCCGAGCACAGCATGCTCGGCCACCTGGAAAAGCGTTTGCCGGTGTTGCGCGTACGCTTTGAAGACCCGCAGCAGAGCTGGCTGCACCTGGACCTGTACACCGGCGAGATGCTGGGCGTGCTGGACCAGCCCCGGCGCGTGTCGCGCTGGTTGTTCTCATTGCTGCACAGCTGGGACTGGTTGCCATTGCTGCAACAGCGGCCGCTGTGGGATGCCTGGATGATCCTGTTCAGCCTGGGCGGGCTGGTGCTGAGTGTCAGTGGTGTGGTGCTCGGCTGGCGACGGTTAGCCAAGTAGGAGCGGGCTTGCCCCGCGATGCGCGATGGCTGACAGAATGCTATCGCGGGGCAAGCCCGCGTCTACACAAGGTCCCTGAATACCAGGGCCTTGAGCCCGCCCGCCGGATCGCTGTCGGGGAATTCCGGCGGGTTGCCCAGGCGTTCGACGAAGGCCAGCCCCGGCGCTTCTGCGGCCATGCCTTCGATGAGAAAGTCCGGGCCGATCGCCGGGTCGTTAACGCAGGCCAGCACCGTGCCGCCGTCGTTCAACAGCTCCGGCAGGCGCCGCAGGATCTTGCGGTAATCCTGGGTCAGGACGAAGCTGCCTTTCTGGAAGGTCGGCGGGTCGATGATGATCAGGTCATAGGGCCCGGACTTGCGCACCTTGCCCCACGACTTGAACAGCTCATGACCAAGAAAACTCACCTTGCCCAGGTCATGGCCGTTATGCCGATGGTTGTCGCGCCCACGGCTCAGCGCTGAACGCGCCATGTCCAGATTCACCACCTGCTCGGCGCCACCGGCAATCGCCGCCAGCGAAAACCCGCAGGTATAGGCGAACAGGTTGAGCACACGCTTGCCCGCCGCCTGCTCGCGTACCCAGCGCCGGCCATAACGCATGTCGAGGAACAAACCGGTGTTCTGCTTCAGGCCCAGGTCCAGCTGATAACGCAGGCCGTCCTCATCGATCAGCCAGTGCTCGCTGGGCGTACCCAGCAACCATTGGCCGGGGCTGTCCGGCAGGTAGCGGTGCTGGATCAGGATCGCCTGGCCGCTCCAGCACGGCGCTTCGGCCAGGGCCAGGAGCATCTGCTCCAGCGCCGGCAACTGGCCTTCGGGCGGCTCGCGAAACAGCGACACCAGCAGCACACCCTGCAGCCAGTCCACGGTGATCTGCTCCAACCCCGGCCAGCAGCGCCCGCGGCCATGGAACAGGCGGCGGGTTTCGCCCGGCGCCGGGTCAAGGGCGGCGAGCAGGTGCTGCTGGAGGGTATCGATCACGGAAGTCATGGGCACAATCAGTTGGCTAAAGGCGCCCATTCTACCTTGCCCGGCCCGTGCTGGCAGGCCGTTCGGCCATCGATGAAGGGGATGGGAGGATTAGCTGCACTTTTGTCGCTTTTTTCTCCCCCAGCCGCTGTGGATAGTGCCTCCATCCCCTCTGCTATCGGGTCACTACCATGTCCTCCTTGAAAGTCGAATTTTTCCACGATGTCGTCTGCGGCTGGTGCTTCGTCCTCGCCCCGCGGCTCAAGCAGCTGCAAGCCGAACTCGACCTGGATATCCAGCACCGCAGTTTCATTCTGCAAACCAGCCGTGAGGCGATGATCGAGCGCTTCGGCTCGATGCCCCAGGCCAAGGACACCATCCTCGGCCACTGGCAAGCCTGCGCCCGCGCCGAGGATGAAAAACGCATCAACATCGAAGGCATGCGCCAGCAACCGTTCGAATACCCCAACGGCCTGCTCGCCGCCCGCGCCTGCCAGACCGCCAATGCGCTGGGGGGCAATGCCGCTCACGAGCAGATGTTCGATCGCCTGCAACTGGCGCACCTGGTGCAAAGCCGCAACATCGGCGACAAGGCCACGGTACTGGCGATTGCCGCCGAAGCCGGCTTTGACCCGCAGGCCTTCGAGCACGCCTTCGAGCATGACGCTCCGGCCCTGCTCGAACAGGACCTGCGCCTGGGCCGCCACCTGGGCATCAGCTCGGTGCCGTCGCTGGTGATTGCCGATCGGTACCTGATCCCAGGCGCCCTGGGGCTTGAGCAACTGCGCCAGTCACTGAACAACATTCGTCAGGAACTGGCGGCCAAGCCAGAAGGAGCGGTGCAATGAAAGCGCGCTACTGGGTAGGTTCAGGCAGCGCCGTCGCGGCATTGGCGGCAGCCTTCATGGTCTGGTCGCCAAACGGCGTCAGCGACACCAGCGCACCGGCACCGACCGCGGCGCCAGCTACCCCGGTGGCCGTGGCCAATGTGCAGTCGGGGCCGATGCCGGTGGTGCTGTCCAGCGTCGGCACCCTGGCCGCGGTGCAACAGGTGCAGGTATCGCCGGAAGTCGGCGGACGCATCGTCGAACTCAATTTCACCGCCGGCAAGGCCGTCAGCGCCAACCAGGTGCTGCTCAAGCTCAACGACGGCCCGGAGCAAGGCGACCTGGCCAAGCTCCAGGCCCAGGCCAAGAACGCCAAGCTGGCCCTGGAGCGCACGCGCAAGGTGTTGCTGCTGGCCTCGACCCAGTCGCAACTGGACCAGGCCCAGGCCAACTACGATCAAGTCCGTGGCGAGATCGCCCGGGTCCAGGCGGTGATCAACCAGAAGACCATCCGCGCGCCGTTCGCCGGCGTGCTGGGGATCCGCAAGGTCGACCTGGGCCAGTACATCAGCCCCGGCGACAGCGTGGTGACCCTGACCCAGCTGTCGCGCCTGTACGTGAACTTCTCGCTGCCGGAACAGGCCGCCGCCCAGTTGCAACCCGGGCAGCTGATCAACCTCAAGGTCGACGCCTGGCCGCAGCGCCCGTTCCAGGCCACGGTCACCACCCTGGAGCCGCAGATCGACCCCGGCGCCCGTTCGATGCAGGTCCAGGCGACCCTGGACAACCCCGAACTGCTGCTCAAGCCGGGCATGTTCGCCAACGTCAGCGTCGAGCTGCCGAGCCTGGCCGATGTGCTCAGCGTTCCGGAAACCGCGATCAGCTACAACGCCTACGGCAACTCGCTGTTCGTCCTGCGCGAGAACAACGGCCAGCTGAATGTCGAGCAGGTCTTCGTCAAGCTCGGCGCGCGGCGCAATGACCGGGTGGTGGTACTCGATGCGATCAATGCCAACGACCGGGTGGTGGTCTCCGGGCAGATCCGCCTGAGCAACGGCATGCCAGTGCGCCTGACCCAGGATGCCATGGCCGCCAGCGACCTGAAGAAACCCGACGTGGCCCAGCAACTGTAACGCCGACCTGCGCCTTGCGTGCCTTTGAAAGGGACTTGTTCCGCTATGAAATTCACTGACCTGTTCATCCGTCGGCCAGTGCTGACGCTGGTCGTCTGTTCGATGATCGTCATGCTCGGCCTGCTGGCCTTGCTGAACCTGCCGATCCGCCAGTACCCGCAGCTGGAAAGCGCGACCATCACCGTCACTACCGAATACCCGGGGGCCCGCTCCTCCTTGATGCAGGGCTTCGTCACCCAGCCCATCGCCCAGGCGGTCGCCTCGGTGGACGGCGTCGACTACCTGAGTTCGACCTCGACCCAGGGCAAGAGCGTGATCAGCATCCGCCTCAAGCTCAACGCCGATTCGAACAAGGCGCTCACCGAGATCATGGCCGCGGTCAACCAGGTGAAGTACCGCCTGCCCGAAGGCGCCTATGACTCGGTGATTGCCAAGTCCTCGGGGGAAGGCACGGCGGTGATCTATGTCGGCTTCTCGAGCAAGGAGATCGGCCTGCCGGCCATCACCGACTATATCTCGCGGGTGGTGCAACCGCTGTTCGCCTCGGTGGACGGCGTCGCCGAAGCGCAGATCCTCGGCGGGCAGAAACTGGCCATGCGCCTGTGGCTGGACCCGGCGCGCATGGCGGCGCGCAACATCTCTGCCAGCGATGTCGCCGAAGCGATCCGCAACAATAACTTCCAGGCCGCCCCAGGCCAGACCAAGGGCCAGTACGTCTCGGCCAACATCAACGTCAACACCGACCTGACCAGCGTCGAGCAGTTCCGCCAGATGGTGGTCAAGACCCAGGGCGACACCCTGATCCGCCTCAGCGATATCGGCACCGCCGAGCTGGGCGCCACGTCCTTTGACACCAGCGGCATCATGGACGGTGAACCGAGCGTGTTCATCGGCCTGCACCCGACCCCTACCGGCAACCCGCTGACCATCGTCCAGGGGGTCAAGGACCTGATGCCGCAAGTTCGCGAAAACATGCCGCCGGGCATGACCGCGAACATCGTCTTCGAGGTGGCGCGCTTCATCCAGGCGTCGATCGACGAAGTGCTCAAGACCCTGGTCGAAGCGGTGATCATCGTCGCCGTGGTGATCTTCCTGTTCCTCGGTTCGCTGCGCACCGTGCTGATCCCGCTGGTGACCATTCCGCTGTCGCTGATCGGTGCGGCGGCGATCATGAGCCTGTTCGGTTTCAGCATCAACCTGCTGACCCTGCTGGCCATGGTCCTGGCCATCGGCCTGGTGGTCGACGATGCGATCGTGGTGGTGGAGAACGTCCACCGCCATATCGAGTCGGGCAAGTCGCCGCTGCATGCGGCGCTGGTCGGCGCCCGGGAAATCGCCGGGCCGGTGATTGCCATGACCCTGACCCTGGCGGCGGTGTATGCACCGATCGGCCTGATGGGCGGGCTGACCGGGGCGCTGTTCAAGGAGTTCGCCTTTACCCTGGCCGGGGCGGTGGTGGTGTCCGGGGTGGTGGCCCTGACCCTGTCGCCGGTGATGAGCTCGTTCCTGCTCAGCCGCCAGGTCAACGAAGGGCCGATGGCCCGCGCCGCCGAACGGTTCTTCCACAGCCTGGGCAATAGCTACCGGCGCCTGCTGGACATCTCCCTGCACCATCGCAGCGTGACCCTGGTGGTGGCGGCGGCGGTGTTCATCAGCCTGCCGGTCCTGTACCTCGGCGCCCAGCGCGAACTGGCGCCGGTCGAAGACCAGGCCCAGGTGCTGGCCGTGGCCAAGGCGCCGCAATACGCCAACATCGATTACACCGAAGTCTATGCCATGAAGATGGACCGCCTGTTCGCCAGCTTTCCGGAAACCGACATCACCTGGGTGGTCAATGGCAACGATGGCCCGCGCACCGCTTTCGGCGGCGCCAACCTCAGCGTCTGGGAAGAGCGTGAACGCAGCGCCGACGAACTTCAAGGCGAGATCCAGAAGGCGGTCGGTGAAATCGAGGGTGTCAGCATCTTCGCCTTCCAGCTGCCGTCGCTGCCAGGCTCCACCGGTGGCCTGCCGGTGCAGATGGTGATCCAGAGCTCCCAGGAACACCGGGTGGTATTCGAGGCGATGGAGAAGATCAAGCAGGCCGCCATGGCCAGCGGCCTGTTTGCCGTGGTCGACAGCGACCTGGACTTCAACAGCCCCTTGGTCAACATCACCATCGACCGCAACAAGGCCAACGACCTGGGCATCAGCATGCAGGCCATCGGCGATGCCCTGGCGGTACTGGTGGGCGAGAACTACATCAACCGCTTCGCCCTCAACGGCCGTTCCTACGATGTGATTCCGCAGGTGCTGCGCAACCAGCGCATGTCCGCCGAGATGCTGGTCGGGCAATACGTCAAGGCAGCCAACGGCGCACAGATCCCGCTGTCGACCCTGGTCAGTTTCGACATGTCGATCGAGGCCAACAAGCTGACCCAGTTCAACCAGCTCAACTCGGCCACCCTGCAGGCCGTGCCGGCGCCGGGGGTGAGCATCGGCGCTGCGGTGCAGTTCCTCAGCGCCCAGGCCGACAACCTGCCGGTGGGCTTCAGCCATGACTGGCTGTCCGACGCCCGCCAGTTCGTGCAGGAAGGCAGCGCCCTGGTGATCACCTTCATCTTCGCCATCCTGGTGATTTACCTGGTGCTGGCCGCGCAGTTCGAAAGCCTGCGCGATCCGCTGGTGATCCTCATCAGCGTGCCGATGTCGATCTGCGGTGCGCTGATCCCGCTGTACCTGGGCTATGCCACGGTGAACATCTACACGCAGATCGGCCTGGTGACCCTGATCGGCCTGATCAGCAAGCACGGCATCCTCATGGTCGAGTTCGCCAACGAACTGCAACAGGCCGAACAGCTCGACCGCCGCAGCGCCATCGAACGCGCCGCAGAGATCCGCCTGCGGCCGATCCTGATGACCACCGCGGCCATGGTCGTCGGCCTGGTACCGCTGCTGCTGGCCAGTGGCGCCGGCGCCCACAGCCGCTTCAGCCTGGGCCTGGTGATCGTGGTCGGGATGCTCATCGGCACCCTGTTCACCCTGTTCATCCTGCCGACCGTGTACTCCTTGCTGGCCAAGGACCACCGCGCCGCCAACCAGTCGCCACGCCACCAGGAACTGGCCGACGTGAGCGCCCTGGCCTGACTTCAACCGGGCACGGCCTGCGCCCTGCCCGCCTGTTTCCCTCCGCCATCCCCGGTGGCCCCCAAGGGCTGCTGCGGGACCGGCTTGGTAAAAAAAGAGAACCGCACATGTTTCGAAAGTCGATCCTGACCCTGCTGATCCTGGCGCCGCTGGCCCAGGCCGAAGAGGCTAACCGCAGCAGCCTGATGTCGGTGTACACCCAGGTGGTGGCACACAATAGTGAAATGGCCGCCGCCCGGGAGAACTACCTGGCGCGCCAGGAGGGCGTGCCCCAAGCCCGCGCCGAGTTGCTGCCACAGGTGGCCCTGGAAGCTGATGCCGGCAATCGCCGCAGCGACCGCCATAATGTCGAGGAACGCAGCGGCAGCCTCTATCGCCTGACCCTCAACCAGCCGCTGTTCGATGCCTCGCGCTGGTTCACCTTCAAGGCTGCGCAAGCCGAGAGCGAGCAGGCCGAGCTGGATTTCTCGGCATTCCAGCAGCAGTTGATCCTGCGCACCGCCGAGGCCTACTTCAACACCCTGCTGACCGAGGACAACCTGGCCGCGACCAAGGCCGAACTGCGCGCCTTCGAGCGCCAGTTGCGCCAGACCCGCCAGAGTTTCGATGCCGGCCTCTCCGACCAGAACGACGTGCTCTCGGCCCAGGCCAGTTTCGACCGCGCCAACGCCAACCTGATCGACAGCCAGCGCCGCAGCGATGATGCCTACCAGGCCCTGATGCGCCTGACCGGGCAGGCGCAGCCGCCGCTGATCGGCATCCGCCACAGCCTGCCGGTGGTGGCGCCGGTGCCGAACCAGGTCGAGCCCTGGGTTGACCAGGCGCTGAGCCAGAACCTGCGCCTGCGCGCCAGCCAGTCGCAATTGAAGGTTGCCGAACAGACCCTGCGCAGCAGCAAGGCCGAACACCTGCCGACCCTAAACCTGGCGCTGGGCTATGCCGAAGGCGACAGCGACCTGATGGACAACCCCAGCCACTTTGGCCAGCGTGCGGGCAACCAGCGCGACAGTTCGGTGATGGTGCAGTTCAAGCTGCCGATTTTCAGCGGTGGCGGCACCAGCTCGCGAGTGCGCCAGGCCAGCCATCGCCTGGACCAGAGCGAATACGACCAGACCAGCCTGCAGCGGGAAGTGGTGGAGCGTTCGCGCAACGCCTTTCGTGCGGTCAACAGTGATGTCGAGCAGGTACGGGCGCGGCGCCAGACCATCATCTCCAGCCAGGGTTCGCTCAAGGCCACCGAAGCCGGTTACGAGGTGGGCAACCGCAACATCGTCGATATCCTCGATGCCCAGCGGGATCTGTACAACGCCGTGCGCGACTACAACATCGCCCGCTACGGCTACATCCTCAATGGCCTGCGCCTCAAGCTTGAGGCCGGCAGCCTCAACCCCGGCGACCTGCAGAGCCTGGCCCAGTTCCTCAAGCCCGACTACGATCCGGACAAGGATTTCCTGCCCGCCGACCTGGCCCGCCAGGGCTGAACCAGGCCGGCGCCGGTTCAGCTGACCAGGCGCTGCGCGCTGTCCTTGTGCTGCTGGCACAGCTCACGAATGATCTGCGCCATCAGCCGCACCTCCGGGCTGTGCTTGAACTCTTCGGCATAGCCCATGTACATCGGCACTTCGCGCTCGCGCTGGTGCTGCAGCGGCACTCGGCGCAGGCTGCCGTCGGCCAGCTCGTCGGCGATTACGTGCTCTGGCAGCCAGGCAAAGCCCAGGCCGCGCTCGACGAAGGTCTTGGCCGCCGCCAGGCTGCTGACCGTCCAGCGCTGCGAGGTACCGAGCCAGCCGCTGTTCTGCGAACTGCGCGTACCCGAATCGCGGATCACCACCTGGCGGTGAGTCTTCATGTCATCCAGGCTCAGCTCGCCCTCGACCGCCGCCAGCGGATGGTCGGCGGCCACCACGCAGATCAGCGAGACATTGAGCAGGAACTCCTGCAGGTAACCGGATGGCAGGCTGCTGGCGATACCCAATTCGACCTTGCCGTCTTCCAGCAGCTCGCGGGCTCCGGACAGGGCGGTTTCGTACAAACGGATGCGGTGGTCCTTGAAGGTCGAGGAGAACTCATGCAAGCCCTGCTGGAGCAATTCGATGGGAAACAACACGTCAACCGCCATCGCATGCTCGGTAAACAGTCCCGGCTGATACTGGTTGGCCAGGTGCTCGAGCTTCTGCGCCGCCCCCAGCAGGTGCTTGGCCTGGGGCAACAGGGCCTTGCCCAGCGGCGTCAGCACCGCCTTGCGCCCCTCGATGATGAACAGCTCCTGGCCCAGCAGCATCTCCATGCGATTGACCGAATGGCTGATCGCCGACTGGGATTTGTACATGTGCTCGCCAGCCTGCTGAAAGCCGCCGCACTCCACGGTGGAGACGAACGCGCGCCACTGATCGAGACTGATCTTGGAAAACATGCCTACCTCCTTGTATGACCGGCATCGGGACGTCAACTACGTCACCCCGGCGTTTGTACCACAGGCGCAGCGGATACATGAAGCGGGTGACCGGTTCAGCGCTACTTAATTCACTTTTCCCGGCCTTCGCCTTCATGCGACAACTGAATAGCAAAGCGATTGTTCAATCAGGGATGAAACGCCGACCTTCAGGGAGAACGCTATGGATTCAGCGACTCAGGCACGAACAACTAAAGCAACAGCGAAACGGGTGTACAGCGCCCGCCCCTACCGGCATAAACATTCAATAAAGCGACCTCCACCCGGCGCCGCCTGATTATTTAAATAAACAGTTATTGTCGAACAAACCGGCAAAATAAAATAATACTTGTCTTTCACCTGTTCTTTTCGCTTCGTGCTTGCGCGAGGCTTTAGCCTGCCTGTTACAAAGCCCTGCATAGCTGAATGAATACGACACCAGCGCCGTAAAACAACGGCTGCCTGTCATAAAAAAACAACAGTCAACAACCCATGAACCCCCCTCATGAATCCTATCTGAATATTTCGCTTTTCCTGATTGAACCTTCAGCCGCAATAATTCTACCGCCACTTGCAACTGGATAAGTCGGCACCGGAAAACTACAACCCGGGCGTGTATCTGGAACTTCTCGAACGAATAATAAATGGGCATACACATGAAAATCGGCATTGACGATATTGGGCTGTTTGTACCGGAGCACTTCTTTCCACTCGATGAACTTGCCGCACGGCATAATATCGACCCTAATAAATACCTGGTGGGTATTGGCCAGGAACTCATGGCCGTCCCCGCCCCTGACGAAGACATCGTCACCCTGGCGGCCAACGCTGCACTGCCGTTGATCGACAGCGCAACCCGGGCCAGCATTGCCACGGTGATCCTGGCCACTGAAAGCGGCATCGACCAGTCGAAATCGGCCGGTCTGTTCGTCCATAGCCTGCTCGGCCTGCGTGCCGACTGCCGGGTGGTGGAGTTCAAGCAGGCCTGCTACGGCGCCACTGCCGGCTTGCAGATGGCCTGTGCCCTGGTCCGCCAGCGCCCACAGGAAAAAGTCCTGGTGATCGCCACCGACATCGCCCGCTACGAGCAGAACTCCGAGGGTGAATGCACCCAGGGCGCCGGCGCCGTGGCGATGATCGTCAGCGAAAACCCGCGCCTGCTGGAGATCCATCCGCACCAGGGCCGCTACAGCCTGGACGTCATGGACTTCTGGCGGCCGAACTACCGCAGCACCGCGCTGGTGGACGGCAAACTGTCGATCGATGTCTACCTCGAGTCGCTGCAACACGCCTGGCAGAACTACCGTGCCGATGGCGGCCTGGCCCTCACTGACATCAGCTACCTGTGCTTCCACCAGCCGTTCACCAAGATGGCGAAAAAAGCCTTCTCGGTGTTCGAGAATATCGAGCCGGAAGCCGCCAAGGCCCTCGGCGACAAGGCCTACAGCACCAGCCAGCTATACGGCAAAGCCATCGGCAACTGCTACACCGCCTCGCTGTACATCGCCCTGCTGTCGCTGCTGGACAAGACCGAGGAAGACCTCAGCGGCCAGCACATCGGCCTGTTCAGCTACGGTTCGGGCAGCGTCGGCGAGTTCTTCAGCGCCACCGTGGTCAAGGGTTACCAGGCCCATTCGCGACGCCAGCAACATGCGCGCATGCTCGCCCAGCGCACGCGCCTGAGCCACGCCCAGTACAGCGACTGGTTCTACGGCAACAACCAGCCGGCCAGCGCCGACTACAGCACCCCGCGCGTGACCACTGGCGCCTTCCGCTACTGCGGCGCCGAAGGTTACCGCCGTCTGTACGAAAGCACCGCCCAGCAGCTGCAGATGGCGAGCTAGGCCATGAGCGAAGTGCTTCTGAGCTGGCTGCAGCCGACGGTTGCCTGCCTGACCCTGAACCGTCCCCATGCCGGCAACGCCCTCAATGAAAGCCTGTTGCGGGCCTTGACCGGGCATCTGGATGAACTGGCCAGCCGCCCCGGGCTGCGGGCCCTGGTGCTGGACGGCGCCGGCGAGCATTTCTGCACCGGTGCCGACCTTGAGTGGATGCGTCGCAGCCTGGCTTTCAGCGAAGCCCAGAACCTGCAGGACGCCGGCCTTCTGGCCGCCGTCCTGCAACAACTGGACAACTTCCCGGTGCCGGTCATCGTCGTCGCCAAGGGTTCGGTGTTCGGCGGTGCCCTGGGCCTGCTGTGCTGCGCCGACTATGTGCTGGCAGCCGAACAGACGCGATTCTCCTTCAGCGAAGCGCGCCTGGGCCTGGCGCCGGCGATGATCAGCCCCTACGTAGTGCGCGCCATGGGCCTGCGCCAGGCGCGGCGCTACATGCTGTCGGCAGAGATTTTCGACGGCGACAGCGCGGTGCAGCTGCAACTGGTGCACAAGCAGGTGCCGCTGCAGGTGCTTGAGAGTTGCCGCGACCGTTGGCTGGGACTGCTGCTGCAGACCGGCCCCCAGGCCAGCCGCGCGGTCAAGCACATGCTCCTGCGCCTGGGCCGCCAGGACGGCCTGCTCGAAGAGCAACCGGAAAACCTGCGGCTGATCGCCCGCCTGCGCACTTCGCCAGAAGGCCAGCACGGACTCAACGCTTTTTTCAATCGCACCCGGCCTGACTGGGTGGAGTGAACCCTGATGTGTTGCGGGTGAGTTTGCCCCCGCTACCCGGCGCCGCCCGATGACGACGCCCGACCTCATTCAAAAAGGAATTTGCCATGTGTGGTTTTATCGGTGTGTATCAGTCCAATCGCCACAATGTTCCCGACCAGGCAGTGCTTGATGCCCTGGTCGCCATCAATCACCGCGGTCCGGACGAACACAGCCTCTGGCGTGACCCCGGCGAGCACGCCGTGCTCGGCCATACCCGTCTGAGCATCATCGGCCTGGACAACGGCATGCAGCCGATCGTTGCCGACGAAGGTGACCTGGTGATCGTGGTCAATGGTGAGTTCTACGACCACGAACGCATCCGCGCCGAGCTCGAAGCTGACGGTGCCACCTTCAAGACCGCCTCGGACAGCGAGATCGCCCTGCACCTGTACCGCCGCTCGGGCCTGGCCGGGCTCAACCGCCTGCGCGGCGAGTTCTCGATGGTGCTGTTCGACCGTCAGCGCCGCCTGATGCTGGCAGTGCGTGACCGCCTGGGGATCAAGCCGCTGTTCTACGCCCAGCATGAGGGCAACTGGTACTTCGCTTCGGAGATCAAGGCCCTGGTGGCGGCCGGTGTCAGCGCCGAGTGGGATGAAAACGCCTACGCCAGCCGCGCCTTCTACCTGCGCGATCACACCCTGTTCAAGGGTGTACGCAGTGTGCAGCCGGGCTGCTGGATCATGGTCGACCACGGCGGCTTGCACAGCGGCCGCTACTGGGACATGGAGTTTGCCCGCCGCGACGCAGTGGCACCGTCCGACGAAGCCGGGATGATCCAGGCAGTGCGCGAAGCCATCGAGGAATCGGTGCGCCTGCGCCTGCGTGCCGATGTGCCCATGGGCGTTTACCTGAGCGGCGGCATCGACTCCTCGGCCATGCTCGGGATCGCCACCAAGCTGCATGGCGAGCCGCTGGATGCCTTCAACCTGTCGTTCACCGACATGGACGACTACGACGAGAACCGCTTCGCGCGCCTGGCTGCCGAGCACAACAATGCACGCTTCCACACCATCGAAATCACCCAGGACCACCTGGCGGACAATTTCGAGCAGGCCCTGTGGCACAACGAAACGCCATTCTTCAACGCCCACGGCGTGGCCAAGTACATCCTCAGCCGCGAAGTGCGCAAGGCCGGCATGAAGGTCGTGCTGACCGGTGAAGGCGCCGATGAAGTGTTCGCCGGCTACCCGCATTTTCGTCGCGACATGCTGCTGTACAACAACGAGCAGCAGGACCCGAAAGTCATCAGCCTGCTGCGCCAGCGGATCAAGGACAACGAACAGGGCTACACCGGCGCCAACATGCCCCATGACATCCACTGGATGGTCAATCAGCTCAAGCACGGCGTGTCCTGGCTGGACAACCAGGCCGGCTGGTTCAAAGCCCTGGAAGGCCTGTACCGCGCCGATTTCCGCGATCACTTCGCCGGTATCGACCCGTACCGCCAGTTCTTCGACCGTCTCGACCACAGCAAGCTGCAAGGCCGCGATCCGGTGCACAACTCGATGTACCTGTGGGCCAAGTCGTACCTGCCCAACTTCGTCCTCACCACCCTCGGTGACCGCATGGAGATGGCCAACAGCATCGAAGGCCGGGTACCGCTGCTGGACCACCACGTGGTCGAGCTGGCCTGCCAGATGCCAGTGTGGATGAAGGTGCGTGGCGCCACCGAGAAGTTCGTCTTCCGCGAAGCCATGCGCCCCTACCTGCCGACTGCACTGTACGAGCGCAAGAAGCACTACTTCCGCGCGCCGCCGGCCACCCTGCAGCAGCAAGGACGCCTGTATCAACTGGTCCAGGACACCCTCAACAGCAGCGACCTGGACGCCCTGCCGTTCTTCGATGCGGCCAAGGTGCGTGCCCTGCTCAACCAACTGCCGAGCCTGTCGGCCCAGGAACAGGGCCTGCTTGACCCGATGCTGATGGAGCTGACCAGCCTGTGCCTGCTGCAACGTCGCTACCGCATGACCAGCCAGCAATGGAACCCCCTGGATGCAGGGGTGGCGGCATGAAAATCGCGATCATTGGCGCGGGCCTCAATGGCCTGGCCTGTGCCCTCATGCTCAAGCGCTTCGGCCTGGACTGCACGGTCTACGAACGCAGCCACGGGCCACGGGATTCCGGGACCGGGATCTACGTCTGGCCCCAGGGCGTGCAGGTGTTGCGCTTTCTGTTCAACGATCGTGAGTTCATGCAGCACGGCAAAGCCATCGAGTACCTCGACACCCATGGTCGCGATGGCCAGTTGATCCACAGCCAGCCGGTGCGTCCGGCCGGGCTGGGGATCCCGGCACCGGCGGTGATGTTCCCGCGCAGCGAGCTGTTCGGCCTGCTGCGCGAGAAGCTCGGTGGCGAGCAGGTACGCTACGAAATGGGCTGCGAGCGGATCGAGAACCTCGGCGATCGGGCCCGGGTGCACTTCAGCAATGGTCATCAACAGGACTTTGACTTGGTGATCGGCAGCGATGGCGTCGGCTCGACCGTACGCCAATGCCTGGAGCCGGGGCTCGAGCCCTACGACACCGGCCTGGTGGCCAGCCGCGGCATGGTCGAGTTCGACTCGCCGCTGCTGCACAGCGACCGCTGCCAGATCTTCACCTCGGCCTTCTCGCGGGTGGTCACCTACCCGCTGGCCGCCGACCGGCCGTACCGGTACTGGTTCGCCGCTTACCAGCACCACAACCAGCCGTTGCACGACCGTGACGGGCTGCTGGAGCTGTTCGCCGACCTGCCCGCGGACATCCTGCGGATGATCGAGCGGACCCCGCACGAGCAGATCCTCACCCACAAGATGATGGCCCTGACCGGCGCCGGGCGCTGGCACAACGGCCGGGTGGCGATGCTCGGCGACAGCATCCACGCCATGCTGCCGACGCTCGGCTATGGCCTGACCCTGGGCCTGGAGAACGGCTTCATGCTCGCCCAGGCCCTGGTCGGCCTGTGCGACGACAGCCTCGATGCCGCCCTGCAGCGCTACGAAGTGCGCGCTGCCGAGCGCTCGCGGGTGATGCTGGAAGTGATGCGCGACATGACCGACCTGTACTACTTCGAAGAAGACAGCGCGGTCACCCCGGCGCGCATCCTGCCGATCGTCAACCGCTTCCACGACCTGGCCCATACCACCGTATTCTGAGGGAACGAGCATGAGCGAAGCCTATCGCAACGACGTGCGCGCCTTTGTCAGCCAGCACATCAGCCCCAATGTGGCGCAGTGGGAAGAGTCCGGGGCCTACCCGCCACAACTCAATCAACTGGCCGGCGAAGCCGGGTTGCTCAACCTGGGCCATACCAGCGCAGTGTTGCCGGACGATCCACAGCGCCTGGCGATCCTGGTCGAGGAACTGACCCGCAGCGGTGCCCAAGGCATCACCATGGGCCTGGGTTCGCACCTTGTGAGCCTCAAGGCCCTGCAGGCCAGCGCCCCGGAACTGGCCGCCGACCTGATCCCGGCGGTGCTCGATGGCCGCCAGAGCATCGCCCTGGCGATCACCGAAAGCCAGGCCGGCTCCGACCTGCGCGCCCTCACCTGCCGCGCCGAACGCCACGCCGACGGCTACCGGTTAAGCGGCCACAAGGCGTTCATCTGCAACGGCGCGCGGGCCGACTGGCTGTTGCTGGTCGGCCACTGTGAAGACGGCCTGGCCTTGTTCCTGGTCGACGGCAAGGCCGCCGGTATCAGCCATACGCCGCGCCAATGCCTGGGCTGGCGCTGCCTGCCGCTGGCCGACCTGAGCTTCGACAACACCCCCGTGGTACGCCTGACCCAGGGCGGCGGTGTCGGCCGTCTGCTGCAAGGTAGCCTGCAGCAGGAGCGTCTGAACCTGGCGGTAATGGCCAGCACCTCTGCCGATATCGCCCTGCAGCAAGCCATTGCCTGGTGCAGGCAGCGCAAGGTCGGCGGCAAGGCCCTGATCGACAAATCGGTGATTCGCCATCGCCTGAGCGAGCACTACGCGCAACTGAGCGTCAGCCGTCATTACGTGCAGGCCTGCGTGACCTTGCAGGCCGCCGGCCAGTTGAGCCCGCACCAGGTGGCAATCGCCAAGAACAGCGCGGTACAGACCCTGGAAACCATCGCCCGCGATGCCGTGCAATTGCAGGGCGCCCACGGTTGCATGGCGCCCAACGGCGTCGAACGCATTCACCGCGACGCCCGCCTGCTGGCGATCGGCGGCGGTACCCACGAAATCATGCTGGAAATCATTGCCCGGCAACTGTGAAGGAACACAGCCATGAGTCAGATCAGTGAACACGCCGCCGCCCACTCCAGTGCGCTGCTCGAACACGCCTACCAGCGCTACTGCGGGCTCGAACTGCTGGAGCAATCGCCTGGCGCCTGCACCTGCCGCCTGCGGGTCACCGAAGCCATCGACAACCTCAGCCACACCCTGCACGGCGGGGTGATCTATTCGATGCTCGATGTGGTCAGCATGCTTGCCACGCTGCCGATTCTCGGCCCCGAGGAATATGCCCTGACCAGCAGTTTCAATACCATGCTGATGTCGGCCAGCCCCTTGCACAGCGAGCTGGAGTTCAAGGCCCGGGTGATCCGTGACGGGCGCAATCTGATCTTCACCCAGGCCGACGCCTGGCGGCTCAATGCCGATAGCAGCCGCACCCAGGTGGCCAGCGCGCAACTGACCAAGTTTCGCCTCAAACACCAGTGGTAAGGGCTGCTCCCGCAGCCCCGGCAAACAGCCCGGTAGCGCACTCGCCTGCGCCACCGGGCTGTTTGCGTTGGGGGCCGGGAAATACATGAAGACCCTTGAAGTTTGAACCTGAATATATGCGCTATTTTTGTCCGGCCAATTGTTAAAAACTCTAGTGACTCCCTCATCACAAGAGTTCAAGCCATGAATCACAAAGTATTGGTCATTCGTTCTTCGATCAAAACCGA
Organism: Pseudomonas wadenswilerensis; assembly: GCF_900497695.1. GTDB lineage: Bacteria > Pseudomonadota > Gammaproteobacteria > Pseudomonadales > Pseudomonadaceae > Aquipseudomonas > Aquipseudomonas wadenswilerensis. Next base: position 258,249 of record NZ_UIDD01000010.1, read on the forward strand.
CGGCGGTTTTTCCGGGCAACTGGTCGACAACTTCCTTGCAGAACTCAAGGAGGTGATTCCAGAAGCCTCGATTGTCGTGCGCGACCTGCACGCCCAGCCGATCCCGCACCTCAACGCGGTGACCATGGATGCCCTGTACGGCGGCGATGCCAGCAGCGCCGAAGCCAGCGCCGCGCTGAAACTGTCCAACGAACTGATCGAAGAACTGCAGGAAGCCGACCGCGTGGTCATCGGCCTGCCCCGCTACAACTTCGGCGCACCGTCGATCCTGCATGCCTGGGTCGACTATCTGGTACGCGCCGGCGTCACCTTCAACTACGTCGATGGCGCCCCGGTCGGGTTGATCAACGACAAACCGGTGCATGTGCTCAACACCAGCGGTGGCGTCTACAGCCAGGGCAGCGACAGCCTGGCCGGCTGGCTCTCGCAGACCCTGGGCTTCATCGGCCTGCAGCACGTCGAATTCATCTACGCCGAAGGCCTGGGCATGGGCGAGGAAAGCCTGGCCAACGGCCTGGCCGCTGCCCGTCGGCAGATCCAGCACAGCATTGAATCCATGGGCGCACGCCCGCGCCTGAGCCTGGCTGCCGCGCAAGGGAGGTAACATGTCCAAAGCGAACGACAACACCCTGGGTGAAGCGCTGATCCTCAGCGAACTGGTGGCCGAACCCAACCGCTATCACCTGTACATCTCCCACGCCTGCCCATTCTCGCACCGCGTGCACCTGGTGCAGAGCCTGCTGGGCCTGGGCGATGCGCTGGATGTCACCTCGGTGGCGGCGCGTCGCTACGACAAGGGCTGGGAGTTCGATGAACGCGACCAGGATCCACTGCACAAGGACGTAACGCTGCTGTCGACCCTGTACCAACGCTCGCACCCGGACTTCAGCGGCAACCAGTCGGTGCCGGTGCTCTGGGACCGGCGCAAGGACTGCATCGCCCACAACGATTCGGCCGAACTGGCCCTGCAGATGGCCACCCGCCTGCTGCCCCTGGCGCGCACCCCGCTGGACCTGGTGCCGGAGCGCTCCAGCTGCGACATCGTCGAGCTCAACAGCTGGCTGCACACCAACATCAACCGCATGGTCTACCACATGGGCTTTGCCCCCGACCAGCACAGCTACGACAAGGCCTACGCGCAGTTCTTCGCGGCCATGGACAGCCTGGAAAACCGGCTGCGCAAGCAGCCTTACCTGGTCGGTGGCACGCTGAGCCTGAGCGACCTGTTCCTGCTGCCGACGCTGATCCGCTATGAAGCGGTGTACTACGTGCACTTCAAGGCCAACTTCAAGACCTTGAGCGAATACCCGGCGCTGTATGAGTACCTGTGCCGCCTGGTACGGATTCCGGAGATCTACCGCACCATCGACATGGCCCATATCAAGCTGCATTACTACTACTCCCACGACCACATCAACCCGACCCGTATCGTCCCCCAGGGCCCAGCCCTGCCCTGGCTGAACTGACCTGGGCCTGTCGCGGCGCCGTGGCCCGCGGCAGGACTCCTCGCAATCAGGCAGGAGCGTCTACACTGGCTTTCCCACCCTTAGCTGGAGAACGGCCATGAGCGACACCCCATCCATTGTCCTGGTTCATGGTTTCTGGGGCGGCGCCGCCCACTGGAGCCGGGTCATCCTTGAGCTGTCACGCCTGGGCCACCGCAACCTGCATGCGGTGGAAATGCCCCTGACCTCGCTTGCCGACGACGCCGAACGCACGCGCAAGATGGTCGCCTCAATACCCGGCAAGGTGTTGTTGGTCGGTCATTCCTATGGCGGCGCGGTGATTACCCAGATGGGCAACCAGAAAAATGTCGCGGGCCTGGTCTACATTGCCGCCTTTGCCCCTGATAACGGCGAGAGCCCCGGCGGCATCACCGCCCAGCACCCGCCGGAAGCGGCCGCCAACCTGCAACCGGACGGCGATGGCTACCTGTGGATCAAACCCGACAAGATGCATGAGAGTTTTTGCCAGGACCTGGGCAAGGACGAAGGGCTGGTCATGAGCGTGACCCAGAAAGCGCCGCTGGCCAGCACCTTCGGCGACACCATCGGCGACCCTGCGTGGAAACACAAACCCACCTGGTACCAGCTCTCGACCCACGACCGGATGATCCACCCGGACAACCAGCAACTCATGGCTCAACGCATGCAACCCAAGGAGCTGCTCAAGCTGGACGCCAGCCACGCCTCACTGGCCTCCAGGGCCGCCGAAGTGGCAGCCCTGATCGACCGTGCGGCGGTCAGTCTGGCTTGACCGCCGGGACCTTCAGCGCGGGTTTGAACCACCAGCCTTGCTGCATGCCGGCCGCGGCCAGCAGGATCGCGGCCACGCCCAGCCATTGCAGTGGTTCAAGCCGATGGCCGAAGGCGAACCAGTCGACGAAGATCGCCGCGATCGGGTAGATGAACGACAGCGCCCCGGTCAAGGCGGTCGGCAGTTTCTGGATCGCGCCATACAGCAGCACGTACATCACCCCGGTGTGAACGATGCCCAGGGTCACCAGGCTGGCGAGCGCGCCGACATCGCCTGGCAGGCCGCTGGTGTTGGCCCAGGGCGCCAGCAGGAGAATGCCGGTGCACACCTGGATCAGGGCGATCAGGTGCGGCGGGGTGCCGCTCAGGCGCTTGATGATCAACGCCGCCACTGCATAGAGAAGCGCCGCGCCCAAGGCCAGGGCGATGCCCAGCAGGTAATCGTTGCCACTACCGCCCTGGCTGCCATGGGCACTGACGATCGCCAGCATCCCGGCAAAGGAAACCGCCAGCCAGAACAGCTTGGGCACGGTGATCTTCTCACCGAGAAACAGCGCCGCCAGGCCGACCAGCATGAACGGTTGGACGTTGTACACCGCGGTACCGATGGCAATCGAGGCGCGGGAATAAGACGCGAACAGCAACACCCAATTGCCGACGATGGCCACGCCGCTGAGCACCGCCAAGGCGAAGGTGGTCAGGGTCAGGAGGCTGGGCTTGAGAAAGCCCATGGCCAGGCAGATCAGCAACAAGGTCCCGGCACCGAACACGCAGCGCCAGAACACCACATCCAGCACCGGTTGCCCGGACACCAGCACAAACCAGCCAATGGTCCCGGAAATCAACATCGCGGCGACCATTTCGAACGACCCACGGCGTATTGAACTGTCCATCACTCACCTCCTTGACGATGGGCAAATTATGGCAAGGGTGCCGGGGCCCGTTCCAGTTGATAAAACAGGCTAGACTGACTCTCTACCTTTACTATCAAGGCAGTTTTCGATTTTTGCCTAACGAGGCCCGTATGACCGACGACATTGACCAGCTGTTGATCAAGGCACTGATGGAAGACTCGCGGCGCTCGCTCAAGGCCCTGGCGCAGCTCAGCGGTTTGTCTTCGCCCAGCGTCAGTGAACGCCTGCGCCGGCTGGAGGAGCGCGGCGTGCTCAAGGGCTACACGGTGGAGATCGACCCGCGCTGCTTCGGTTACCAGCTGCAGGCCATTGTGCGGGTGCGGCCGTTGCCGGGGCAGTTGCAAGAGGTTGAACGGCAGATCATGGCCATCCCCGAGTTCACCGAGTGCGACAAGGTCACCGGCGATGACTGCTTTATCGCACGCTTGCACGTACGCTCGATGGAAGAGCTCGACACCGTGCTGGACAAGCTCAACAGCCATGCCGAGACCAACACCGCAATCGTCAAGAAAACCCCGGTGAAACGGCGCTTGCCACCGATGGCCTGAACGATCCGCGGCCACTGTGGGAGCTGGCTTTGCCAGCGATCGAGCGCGCAGCGGTCGCAGTCAGGCCGCAGATGGGGTGCTGACCGCACTGGCCTCATCGCCGGCAAGGCCGGCTCCCACAGTGGCGCTGTGTGTCCCCTGCAAGAGCTGGGGCGTTACTGCACCGGCTCACTCGAGGGCCTGGCAATCAGGCCCTTCAGTTCACTGGTCATCGGAAACTCCAGGTTCAGGCCATTGGGCGGGATCGGCTGCTGGAACCAGCGGTTGTAGATTGCCTCGATGCGCCCGCTGCGATAGACATCCGCCAGCGCCTCGTTGACCAGCGCCAGCAAGCCGTCATCACCCTTGCGCACCATGCAGCTGTAGATCTCCTTCGATTGCGCCTTGCCCACCACCACCCAGTCGTGCGGGTTGCGCGCCTTGGCCCGCTCGCCGTACAGCAGTGCATCGTCCATGTAGAACGCCGCAGCGCGCCCGGACTGCAGCATCATGAACGCCTCGCCGTGGTCCTTGGCACTGATCACCGAAGCCCCCAACTGGTGCTCCAGGTTGTAGTTCTTCAGGTACTTCTCATTGGTGGTGCCCGCCGTGCTCACCACATTCTTGCCCTTGAGGTCATCCAGGCCCTGGATGCCGCTGTCCTTTTTGGTCAGCAGCTGGCCTTTGACGAAAATAAAGCCATAGGAGAAATCCACCTGCTTCTGCCGCTCGGCAGTAACCCCGGTGGTTCCGCACTCCAGATCGACCGTACCGTTCTGCACCAGCGGGATACGCGTCTGTGAGGTCACCAGGTTGTAGCGCACCTTAAGCGGTGGCACTGCCAGCTTAGCCTGCAGGTGCTTGACGATTTCAGCCGCCAGGTCGACCGAGTAGCCCATGGGCTTGCCGCTGTGATCGCCCACATAAGAAAAAGGAATGGACGAGTCGCGATAGCCGAGGGTGATGCTGCCGGACTCGGCGATCTTCTTCAGGCTGCCGGTGAGCGGCGGCGTTTCAGCCAGAATCGGCTGTGCAAAACACAATGACAGGGCAAGTAGAGCAGGACGGTGCAAACGGGTAATCGACATCGGGACACTCCTTGCGTTTGTTGTTCTTGTTCAGGTCAGGCCGCCCGTGGGGTCAGGCCGTGCAGGTCGATCGACGGCGCGCGGCCGCCTATCAGTTCGGCCAACAGTCGGCCACTGGCGCAGGCCAGAGTGAAGCCCAGAGCACCGTGGCCAAGGTTGAGCCAGAGGTTGCGATACGCCGTAGCACCGAGCAACGGCACGCCACTGGGGGTTGCCGGGCGCATGCCGGCCCATTCGCGGGCATGCTGATAATCGGCGGCACCGGGCAAGGTCGCCTCAGCCAACTGACGCATGCTGGCCAGCCGCGGCGGATCCAGCGATTCATCAAAGCCGACAATATCGACCATGGCGGCAATGCGTAGCTGGTTTTCGAGGCGGGCATAGACGATCTTGCGGTCGTAGTCGGTAATGCTCACCTCAGGCGCCCGGTGCCCGGCCTGGATCGACGCAGTCAGGCTGTAGCCCTTGAGGGGATAGATTGGCAGGTGCAGCCCGGGCAGGCCGAGGCTGGCACTGCGGTGCCCGGCACACAGCACCAGACGCTCCACCGGCAAGACCTGCTCACCCAGTTCCAGCGCCTGCACCACCCCGCCACTGTGGTGGATGCGCGTCACCGCCTGGCCGAGCATCAAGCGGCATTGCCCCGAAGCCTGAAGGCGCTCGACCAGGGCCAGGCAGAAGCGGTGACAATCAGCGACCTCCTCGTCGGCGGTGAACACCCCGCCAATGAACGGCGCATGGGTCAATGCCGGCTCCAATGCGCTGATCTCCTGCGCATCCAATACCTGCTGACCATGCGGGTCGAGCAGATGCAGGCGGGCATGCTCGAAGCTTGCGCGGTTGCGAAAGGTCACCAGCTTGCCGTTGCGCCGCCAGGCAAAGCCGTCCAGGCCATCTTCCTCGCGCCATTGCGCCAAGGTGCTCTGGCTGTGCAGCGCCAGGCGCAGCAGGTGTGCGGCATTGGCGCGATTGACCGAACTGCGGCAGGCGGCCATGAACGCGCCCATCCAGCGCCACTGCGCCAGGTCCAGGCGGGGGCGCAGTTTCAGCGGCGATTCGCTGCGCAGCAGCCAGCCCAGCGCTTGCAGCGGCACCCCGGCATCGGCCAGCGGCGCGACATAGCGATAGGACAGCTGCCCGCCATTGGCAAAGCTGGTGCCGCCCGCAAGGTTGTCCCGCGCCTCGATCAGGTCGACGGCAAAGCCTTCGCGCACCAGGGCATACGCCGTTGCCAGACCAATAACGCCGCCGCCGATGACCGTTACCCGCTGTGCCATGTGCTTTTCATCCGCCAATCTGAAGGCCTTCAGACTAGGCCCGGTGACAGCCTGGCGATAATGAATAAAAATGGGTAAAGCATAAACAAAGGTTATGGGCGATCCCATGCGCTTGCGTCATATCGAAGTGTTCCAGGCCATCCGCCAGACCGGCTCCATCAGCGGCGCCGCGCAACTGCTGCACGTGACTCAGCCAGCGGTGTCGAAGATACTCCAGCATGCCGAAGCACAGCTGGGCTTCCCGCTGTTCCTGCGGGTGCGCGGCAAGTTGCAGATCACCCCCGAGGCCCTGGCGCTGGAGCGCGAAGTCGACAAGGTCAGCGACAGCGTAGAGGGGGTTCGGCGCCTGGCTGCCAGCCTGCGCCGGCAACCGGGCATGACCCTGCGCATGGGGGCAACGCCGGCGTTGGCGCTGTCGCTGTTCCCCCCGGTGATCAGCCAGTGGGCCGAGCGCCATCCACAATCCGAGTGCGAACTGTCGAGCTTGCACAGCCGCGAGCTGGTGCAGCAGTTGTTGATGCGCGAGATCGATGTCGCCCTGACCTTGCGCCATCCCGAACACCCCGGCCTGAATGTGCAGCCTCTGGCCCATGGAATGCTGGTGGTACTGGCGCCCAGAGGCTATTGGAGCGAAGACCGCCAGGGCGTGCCGCTGGCAGTCGAGTCCCTGGCCGATGCGCCGTTGATCGGCCTGAGCAGCAGTGACCCGCTGGCCGCCCAGGTCGGCCACTACCTGAAGAACCTGGAGCCGGCGCCGCGGATCAGCATCCGCGTGCAGACCTATTCCCTGGCCCGGGCCATGGTCGAGTCCGGTGCAGGGTTGGCGTTGATCGATCCTTTTACCGCCCAGGATTCGGCGCGAACGCTGGTTCGGCCGTTGAATCCTGCCCTGCCTATTACCCTTTACGCCCTGACCCGCGCCAACGAGAGCCACCCGCACACACTGGATGAGTTGCTGGAGCATTTTGCCGAGCGTGCGCGGGAGCAGATTGCGCGGGTCACCAGAGGCGTTTGAGCCGGCATGAAAAAGGCCCCGCCTGAGCGGGGCCTTGCACCAGCAAAGAAGCACCCCGAGAGTGCTTCTGATGGCGCATCAGATCATGAAGCCGGACCGTATTTTTTCGACGTCACGAAGCCAGGCGCTACCCACTTTGGACCTTTGATAGGGTGGCCATTGTTATCCGTGGCGAATACGCCATCGGCAAACAGCTTCTCGAATGTACGTTGCAGCTCGCCACTCTTGATGACCTCGAACTTGTAATCCACGTACATCCGGTCAATGCGCGGATACGAAGATCCCGGAATCAATGCCGTCAGTACATCCGCTACCGACTCATTCAAGATAATGTCTTTGATAGTGCTCATTTCAAATTCCTCATTGCTTCCCTGTATTCCTGCCGGTCACCCGCCTCTTTGGCTTCCTGGGTATACAGCGGATTAGTCCGTTCATTGATGCTGTAATCTTCAAGCGTTGCCGTATGGGCATCGTTCCATACCGAACGATCTTCGTGACCGTCCTTGACGCCTAGCGCTCGATAACGCTCCAGTTCCCTGACTTCATGCGTGTAAAAGCGTTTGTCCGTATCAGTGACCGGAATCTCGCCCCGCAGGATCTTTTCCAAGCGATCAATCATGACATTGTTGGCATCAGAGGGTGCGAAACGCCCGGTGTGAAGCTTGACCTGCGCGAGCCCCGCCTGAGTGACCGATGCGCTCTTCCAATCCAGCTCCCGGACGGGGCCGCCCGCCTTGGCAGGGTTGTACTTTCGTCCGCTATGCACGCCGACAGTGGTGGCACCATCATAAGGCGAGCTGAACACACCATACAGTGGCGCCAATCCCGAGTCGGCCGGAAAGACGTAAATGCCGTCATGGATATCCAACGGGTTAAGCGCTGGAAAGACCTCACCCTCAACCTGGACCGGCGTCAGGGTAACCCCGTTGTAAACTGGAACGTCTACAGGTTTTGCCGGGGTACCCGTGGAGCTGTTGCCGGGCGATGCGATCGGAAAGCTCAGGGTGATTGGCGGCGTATCGGCGCTGGTGAACGTGTAGGCACTGCGCGCAGGATTGAGCGTCAGCATCCTGACCTTGACCTTCGGCGACAGGCCACCTGCCGAACCGGTCTTGACCACCGAGTACTGCGTACGGCTGCCAACCACCCGATACGGCAGGTCGACCGTACCGCCAGCAGCGGCGATCGCCGCCAGGTTCTGCGGCAGATTCGGCGCCAGGCTGCTGGCCGGAACGGTCAGCGAGGTCGATGGAAATCGGTCACTGTTGCCTAGCGAGGGTGAGTAAACCAGCAAACCGATACCCACGCCGGTGGCGCGATCGAGCACAACACCGGCTGCAGCTTGCAACAGTTTTATAGCACCCTGGATGGCGGCATCGAGGGTGAACTTCGAACCCGTGGCGAGGCCAATGGAACCTGCCACGGCACTGAGTTGGGCCTTGTTTCCGGCAACCGGCACCCGGAAGGTGTTGGCCGCGCGAATCGCCTCCTCGGCCGCCAGACGTGCCTGTTCCTCGGCTTTACGCTTGGCTTCGGCCAGACGCGCTTGCTCTTCGGCCTGACGCTTGGCTTCAGCCAGGCGCGCTTGCTCTTCGGCCTGACGCTTGGCTTCAGCCAGGCGCGCTTGCTCTTCAGCCTGGCGCTTGATTTCGGCCAGACGACGCGCCTCCTGTTCGGCCGCAACCCGCCGCGCCTCGGCTTCAGCAGCCTGAACCTGAGCCAGCCGCGCCGCCAGCGCAGCCGACTTGCGGTTGAGAATGGCGATGGCTTCGGCAAGGATCCTGGCCTGATAGGCGGCACTGTAAGAGTCGCCGAAGCTGTCTTGCTGAGCTTTGCCCAGCGCCGGGTACTGGCCCAGGTTCCAGCCCATTTCCCGAGCTACGATCTGCAACTTTTGGGCATCCGTAAGCGTCAGCGGATCGCTGCCGGAATAAACCAGCGCCAAGGCCTGATAGGCACCGAGCAGGGCATTTTTTGTTTGAATCAGGCCATCTACCGTGCGCTTGGCGTTTTCGGTTTCGACCGAGGTCTGGTAAGTGGCCTCGTTGCGCACACCGGCTGCCTGCAACTCGCTTTCGGTATCAGTCGAAACTGTTGCCAACTTGGCCGAAAAGAAGGCTTTGAGTTTGCTCTCGATCGCACGCAGCGAGGAATACACCCGACCCCGTAAGTGCTGTTTGGTCAGCGACTGCAGCGCATCCGGCTGCTGAAGAATGGCGAGGTTGTAGCTCAAGTCCGCGTTGGGATCGTAGCCACCGCCCCCACCCGGACCGTAAATCTGTTCCCTACCGGTGATGATGATAGGGGGTAATACAAGGCTTCCTGGCATGTTTCTATCCTTTTACTGCTTGGACGTTTTCAATCAAGACATGGTTTTTGAACCCCGGTCGTTGGTTGGTCACCCTTCGTGGGCGACAAAACTACTGTATATTTGAACAGTATTATTTTACCAGCTCATTTTGCACATGATTCAACGGAAAGACGTTAAAGAGAAATACTCTCAAATGGAGCTGACTGTTGACGCATATCCAGTCGCCGCCGCCCCTCAGGTTTGCTAGCCTTGCGCTGTTTTTTCGCATGGACGCCCAGCTCAAATGATCCCCCTCCCAAGGCTGCTGCTCTCGCTCAGCCTGGCAACCCTGTTGCCCTGCGCCACTGTTGAAGCGGCCCTTCCCGTCAGTGTCTACCAAGGCACCCAGGGCGATACCGCCGTGGAAGTCGCCCTGACCTACGACGCCCAGCACCAGACCGTCGAGGGGTACTGGCTGGAGGAGCAGCGCCAGTGGCTGATCCCGCTTGAACGCACGCCCTACGACCATCGCTTGCCGCTGCTGATCAATCTCCTGGATAACCCGGACCTGCCATCCGCCGCGCTGCTGATTCAGCCTTTCGCCTTTAGCCACGACCGCGAACTGCGCGGAACCCGGGTGAACCTGCGCAACCGCGAGCGACAAGCGCTGGAGCTCAAGCGCGTTACGCGTTTCAGTGACCGCCGGGACGCCTCCTGGCAGGGCGAACTGCTGCAACTTCCGCTGGACGGGCGCAGGCTGTTTCGCGTGCACGCGCACAAGACCGCAGGCGAGTATGTCGGCACCGTCGACCGCATCACTATCCTCGATCGCACCAGCGGCCAGCCGGTGCAGGTCATCGACAACCTGGCGCTGTTCTTCCAGGGCAGCGCCAGCCTGAGCTTTGCCGACTTCAACGGTGATGGGGTGATCGATTTCAAAGCCACCCCGGTCGGGCAGCTGGCCAGCGGCGGTGCAGCCGGACAAGACCCGCAGTACTACGTCTACCAACCGGCGAGCAATCGCTACGAGCTCAAGACCGAGCAGCAAGCCAGGGAGCGCAACCGATGAACACCTTGGGCAAATGCCTGCTGGCCGCCGGGTTGCTTGGCCTGAGCCTCGGCACCCAGGCCTACCAGTCTGTTTATCAGGGCTCCCTGGGCAAGCAGGCGATCACCCTGGTGATCGAGAAAACCAATGACTACAAGCATGGGTTCTACTTCTATGATCGCTACCGCACGCCGATCCGCCTCAAGCGCTCGGTCAACAATGGCCGCCAGTTATCCATGGATGAACTGGACAGCAGCGGTCTGCCCACGGCTCGCCTGAGGTTCTACAACCCCGACGACAACGGCGCCTCGAAGCCCATGCTCGGCACTTGGACGGCTTACGCCAATGCCAGGCAGCTACCCCTGGAGTTGCGCCTGGTGGCTGACTTCGGTCATCAGCAGGTCTGGCCGGCGGGCACCCCGTCGTTACCCCAGGCGGCATCTACCGAGCGCTTCTATTTCCAGATTCCGCTGGCCGACGACCACGACCGGGTGAAGACCATCGAGGTCATGGACAAGGCCAGCGGCAAACGCGTGCAAACCCTCGACGTAGGCCTGCCCGGTTGCTACAGCCAGGGTATCGACAGCGTCAAGGTACGTCTCGAAGGCGGCAGTACCCAGGTGCTGCTGGAAACCAACAGCTATTGCCTGGGCAAGGTGTTTGAATGGCGCGAGGCCAAGGGGCAGTTCGAAGCATTGAACTGAGCATCAGCTCGGGCAGGTGTGCTCGCCGTTGTTCAGGCCCTGCTTGTAATTGCGGCTGAGCAGGCTGGCCTTGCCATCGTGCCAGGTGAGGGTCAGCACATACATCGAGTCGAAATCCTCGCCATCCCAATCGTCGGTGATCACCCGTTTTTCACCCAGGGCCTTGCCGGCCACGGTGTTGATCAGTTCCGGCAGGTAGCCGTGGGACCAGGCGGTATAGACGGTGGCGTTGCGGTATTTATCCTGCAGCAGCTCGTCGGCCAGCTCGCCGGTGTCGTTGGCGCCGAAGTCGATGTTCACCGGCAGGCCAAGCTTGATGGCGCTGGGGCTGATGGTCATCAACGGGCGGATGTAGCTGTAGGCGTCGTCCTTGCTGCCCTCTTCGACGTGCCGGGAGGGGTTGGCGGCAAACACATAATCGGCCTTGCCGAATTTCTCTGGCAGCAGCGTGGCCAGGTCCAGCGCCCGGTTGAGTCCCTGGCAATTGAGTTGCCCAAGGCCTTCGCCGGGCTTTTCGGCGTGGCGCAGGAACACCAGGGTCTGTACACCGTCCATCGGTTCGGCGCGGCTTTCCACCGCCTCGACGGCCAGCAGGCCGACTCCGGCAAGCAGGGCAAGGGACAACGCAGCGTGACGGTGACGCTTGAACAGGGACGGCAACTTCATAGGGCTCTTCACAGCAAAAAGGGTTGAGGCTGACCCGCCTGTGCCCCCGCGGCCGAAGCCGCGGGGGAATCCCTGTCTGATGTTCCATCCGTGGAATCGGGCATGCTTCAGAGTACAAGAATGCCTTTTGGTTCGATCCCTGAGCGCTCGGCCCTGAGCCAGAGCCACTGTAGCGTGGTGATGTTGCTGAATTAAGACGGACGGCGCTCAATCGTCGCGGGTAAGGACTTCGAGCAGTTCGATCTCGAAGGTCAGGTCGGCATTGGGCGGGATCTTGCCCATGCTGCGTTCGCCGTAAGCCAGATGCGCCGGCACCAGCAGCTTGCGCTTGCCGCCGACCTGCATGCCCATCAGGCCCTGGTCCCAGCCCTTGATCACCCGGCCGGTGCCGATCACGCACTGGAACGGTTTGCCGCGGCTGTGGGAAGAATCGAATTCGCTGCCGTCGGCGAGCCAGCCGGTGTAATGGGTAGTGATCAGCGCGCCCTTGACCACGGCCTTGCCATCGCCTGGCTGGATATCGATGATTTGCAGTTCGCTGCTCATGCTTGACCTCGTTGAAGCGGGATATGCCTTTAGTGGGCAGCGTTTTCGCAGGGTTGGCAGGGTTTTGCAAGGCCCATGACCATCATGGTATCGCAGGGCAAGCCCGCCCCCACACATGCCTCAGGCTGTCGCTGGCGCCCTGCCCGGCTCATGCTGGCGCATCGACCAGCACACACCGCCGATCACCAGGACAATCGCCAGACCTTCCAGCAGGCTCGGGCCGCTCTGGCGCCAGATGAAGGCATAGAGCAAGGCAAACAGGGTCTCGAAGACAATCAACTGGCCGCTCAGGGTCAACGGCATGCGCTTGGACGCGGCATTCCACAACAACGCCGCCAGCCACGAGCCGAACACCGCGCAACCCAGGCTGTACAGCCAGAACAGCGTCCAGCGCTCAGGCGCCGCCTCGACCTGCAACTGGGTTGGCTGCCACAAGGCAAGCACCAGCACCAGTACCAGGCTCAACACCCCGGTCATCACCCCGCTGAGCACCGACCACTGGTGGCTGTCGAAATGCCCACACTGCTTGAGGTAGCGGCTGTTGTGCACCGCGTACCAGGTCCAGCAGGCCAGCGCGCCGAGGGCATAGAGCACACCGGCAAGCTTGTCGGCCAGTGCACCGGGTTCGACCGCAAAAGTCTGCAGGTTGATGCACAGCATGCCGGCGAGAATCAGGCCCAGCGGCAGGAGTAATTGCCGCAGCGTCACCCCGCCACTGTCGTGACGACCGTACAGGGTGATGGTCAACGGCAGCACGCCGACGATCAACGACGCCGGCGCCACGCCCAGGCGCTGGATTGCCGCCACCAGGCAGATGAAATACAGCAGATTGCCGATCAGGGCCAGGCGCCCGATCATCCACAGGTCGCTCAGGGTCAAGCGGCCCAGGGCCGTGCGCATGGGAATCGCCAGTACCAGGGTCACCAGGCCGAACAGGACAAAGCGCGCACAACTGAGCAGCACCGGGCTGAACTCCGGCAACAGCTGCGGCACCATCAGCACCAGCCCCCACATCGCACCGGCTACACCGGCGTAAGCCACACCCCGTTTCACTTGCCTGCTCCTGTTCAAAGAAGTGCGCAGGCTAACGCCAGAGCGCCGTTCCGACAAAAGATGATTTGGTATGCAGACATTCCCACAGGGAATACCTTTCATGCCGAAAGCATCGACCTTATGATTGAGGCATTCCCCAGACTGGACCCTAAGCATGAGCCGCTTCAGCCGTCACTTGCCGCCGCTGGACACCCTGATTGCCTTCGAAGCGGTGGTCCGCACCGGCAGCTTCACCCGCGCCGCCAGCGAGCTGTACCTGACCCAGAGCGCAGTGAGCAAACAGATCAAGGTGCTGGAAGAGCACCTCGGCGCGATCCTGTTCGAGCGCCGCGCCCGGGGTATCGCCCTGACGACAGCCGGTGAAGGCTTCAACGCCATTGTCGAACCCATGCTGGAAAGCCTGTTGAACAATGTGCTGCGCCTGAAAAGCGGCCACGGCAGCCGTAATGTCAGCGTCATCTGCACCCATGCGGTGGCCCAGTACTGGTTGTTCCCGCGCCTGCTGCGCTTCAACGAGCAGCACCCGGAGCTGACGGTGAACATTCACGCCAGCAACGAAATCAGCGAAAGCGATATCGGCAACTACGACTTCGGCATCCTCTATGGCCATGGCCACTGGAGTTCACTCAAGGCCAGCAAGTTGTTCGATGAGGCCATCTACCCCATTGCCAGCGTCAAACGTGCCCTGCCCGCAGTGCATTCACTGAGCGAGCTGCAGGCATTGCCGTTGATCCAACTGGACGCCTCGGCCTGGAACTGCCTGGACTGGCAGGACTGGTTCGGCCACCAGGGCTTGCGCTACCAGGCGCCGGCCAATGCGGTGACCTTCAACCAGGTCAACCTGGTGTTCGATGCGGTGATGCAGGGGATGGGCGTGGGGCTGGGCTGGGAGTTCATGGCCCGCGAGCGGATCGACAACGGCTTGATCCGCCAGGTGTCGGCGTTTGTCGTGCACACCGGCCAGGCCGACTACCTGGTGCACGACAAACAGGCCCTGCGCTCGCCGGCGGCGCAAGTGTTCGAGGCATGGTTACTGGCGCTTAGCTGAACAGCGCCTCGACTTCAGCTGCAGTCATTGTCGGTGTGCCTCTGGCCAGACAGTAATACTCCGGTTTCTTGTCTATATACACCTGCAGATCGAAGATCCAGTCGGTATCGCCCTCCAGCACGCCGACCGACACCGCATCGAAATTGCCGGATTTCAGCCGGTACAACAGGTGCGTGCCACAGGTGCCACAGAAACCGCGCTGGGCCCAGTCGGATGAGTCATGGAACACCGGCTGGCCGCGGGTGAACTGCACCGGCTCAGCGCAATGCACCGACAGGAACGGCCCGCCGCCCCACTGCCGGCACATGCTGCAATGGCAGGCGTTGACGCTGGCTTTCTCCAGGCTGACGCTGAGTTTGACGGCGCCGCACAGGCAACTGCCGTGTTTTTCCAGGGACATGGTCAAGGCTCCTTGCTGGGAGAGGTAGGCGGCAAGTCTAGCAGCTGTCAGCCGGTGACCGGCGTCAGCACCGGCTCGCCGGCAAAGAATGCCTGCAGGTTCTTCAGCACCAGTTGCACCGTGTCGCGCGCGGCCTCCGGCGACTGACCGGCGACATGCGGCGTCAGCACCACATTGGGCAAGGCCTTCAGGGTGACGGGCACTGCCGGTTCTTCATCGAACACATCCAGCGCCGCACCGGCTATCACCCCGTTTGCCAAGGCCTCGACCAGATCAGTGGTGCTAACCACGCTGGCCCGGGCGATGTTGACCAGAAAACCCTCTGCGCCCAGGGCTTCAAGCACCGGCCTGTCGATCAGCTGGCGGGTATTGGCACCACCCGGGGTAGCGACGATCAGAAAGTCCGATTCACGGGCTAATGCCAAGGGGCTGTCGCAGTAGTGATAGACCACATCGGTACGCGGGTTGCGGTTGTGATAGCTCACCTGCATATCGAAGCCCTGCGCCGCACGTTTGGCAATCGCCAGGCCGACCGCGCCAAGGCCGAGAATACCCAGGCGCTTGCCGCTGACCGACGGGCTGATCACCCGGTTCCACTCGCCACGGCGGGTCGAGGCATCGGCACGGGGAATATCGCGCACAACCGCCAACAGCAAGGCCATGGCATGGTCAGCCACCGCCTTGGCATTGGCGCCAGCGCCGTTGGTCACGGTGATACCCTGCGCAGCGGCGGCCGCCAGATCGACCTGCTCGTAACCGGCGCCGATCACGCAGATGATTTTCAAGGCGGGCAAGGCAGCAATTTCATCGGCGTACAGGCCCAGCGGACCGCGGGTCAGTACCGCATCGATCTCGCTGCCATGACGGGCAATGGCCTCGGCACGCAAAGCCGGGGTCTGCGCGCGGATCAGGCGAAAACCGTTGCTCTCCAACAGGGGCAGGTAGGCGTCGACCGTTTCTACCAGCACCAGTACCGTCTGTGTCATGCCAAGCTCCCGGGCTATTCGCGAGGGGGCATTATGCGGACTTCAGGCTACTGGGCGAAAGCCCGGCCCAGACCGCCCGGCACGCCACTGCTGTCGGTTTCCTGCCAGGGACCGTTGAGGTTGGTCGACCAGCTCCAGCCGTTGTTCCAGCGGTAATAGGTGCGCTGGCGGTAGAAGGTGTTGGGCTTGCCGTCGAGCACGTACACACCCAGGCGCGGGTCCCAGTGGCTGGCACCACCGGGCGGTGGTGCAAAGCTCGGTGAGGTGCGCTGTACCGGCTTGGGCACCGGGGTGACGGCCGGTTTGCTCGGCACCGCGCCCGGCTTGGGCGCAGGCTTGGTGCTCGGACCAGGCGGCAGGGTCTCGATCGGCGGCGCGGTGGGTTCGGAGGGCTGATGAACGGTACATGCACTCAAGCCCACAACCAGGGAGAGAAGGGTCAGGCGTGCGATGCTGTTCATAGTCGGTCTCTTACTGGTCCGGGCTGTCGATGGTCAGGTGTTGCGCGGCGGTAGTGCTGCTGGCCAGCGGAGCACCCTTGCCAACCCATTCGCCCTGGGTCGGCTGGCCAGCGCGAGAGATGCGCGCAACCAGTTGGACTTCAGGGAAGCTCGACAGTTTCATGTTCGGCATCATCGCATCGCTGTCGCTCAACTCCACTTCGATCGGCAACTGCGCCACGGTAACCCGCTTGGCCGCCAGCGGCATCGGCGGGCCGGAACTTGCACGGGCGAAGATGAACACGGTGTCGTCAGGCTTGACCTTGTCCTTGAGCGCCGCTGCCAGTTCCACCCGTACCTTCAGGCGTGCCGTGCCCTGCTCGGCAACTGCCGGTGCGGCCTTGCCCTCGCCAGCCTTGAGCTTTTCGCTGGCGCGTTCGATACCGCCCTGCAACGCTGCCCGCGAGGCGTCGCCTTCAGGCAGTTGTACCAGCAGGCGGTTCCAGTAGTCGATGGCTTGCTGGTAGTGCTCGGACTCAAACGCAGCGATGCCGAGCAGGCCGAGGCTGGTGACTTCGTTCGCGTCGGCCTTGAGCGCTTCGTCGGTCAGGGCCTGGGTCTGGGCGTTCCACTGCTTGTTGTTGGCAAAGTACAACGCCTGGGCCCACTGTCCGAGCAGCTCCGGCTCACGCCCGGCAACCGCCACGGCGCGCTCGAAGACCTTGGCGGCATCGGCGGGACGCTCCTGGGCCATGTAGGCACGACCGAGGAAGTACAGGCCTTCGGCCGAGTCCGGCTGGGCCTGCACCGCCAGCTCCAGGCGGCGGGTCATTTCTTCCATGGACTGCGGCGCCTTGGCAAATTGCTGGGTCAGCTCGACCTGCTCGCTGGCACCGAAATGCAGGTACAGGCCCAGGCCCATCAATGGCACCAGCACCGCCGCCAGCAGCGGCAAGGGTTTGCCCAGGCGACCCAGGCGCTGCGGTTCGACGCCCTCGGTATCGGCCAGCAGCTCGCGCGCGGCCTCATCGCGGCCTTTGCCGAACTGCTCGGCATCGAGCACCCCGGCGGCCTGCTGGGCAGCCAGCTCGGCAACGCGTTCCTGGTACAGGGCAACGTTGAGGGCGGTGCGGTCTTCTTCCTGTTGCGCACGACGGCTGCGCAACACCGGGATCAGCAAAAAGCTCAGGGCCACCAGCAACAGCAGGCCTGCAGCAAGCCAGAAATCAGTCATGGGTCTGTTCTTTGTCCAGCAATTTGGCGAGGCGCTCACGCTCCTCGGGGGAAAGGTCGGCGCTGCCTGCAGCTGCCTGGCCACGGCGCTTGCGCACAATCAGCGCAAGCACGGTAAAGCCGCCCAGCAGCAACACGCCCGGGCCGAACCACAGCAGCCAGGTACGAGCACTCAGGGCGGGCTTGTAGCGGACGAAGTCACCGTAGCGATCAACCATGAAATCGACGATCTGCTGGTTGCTCTTGCCTTCGCCGAGCATGCGGAAGATCTCCCGACGCAGGTCGGCGGCGATCGGCGCATTGGAGTCGGCGATGTCCTGGTTCTGGCACTTGGGGCAGCGCAGTTCCTTGGTCAACTCGTGATAACGCTCACGTTCCGCCTCATCGGCAAACTGGTAGGTGTCGATTGCCGCCTGGGTCACCCCGGCCAGGCTCAGGCCGAGTACGGCGGCTGCCAGCCAGCGCTTCATGGCTTGGCCTCATCGACCAGGCTCTGGTACTGCGGCGCCAGTTGCTCGCGCCAGACGGTGGCGTCGACCACGCCTACGTGCTTGTAGCGGATGATGCCCTTGGCGTCGATCAGGAAGGTTTCCGGCGCGCCGTACACCCCCAGGTCCAGGCCCAGGCTGCCCTGCTCGTCACGGATATCCAGCTGGTACGGGTTGTGGAACTCGGCCAGCCATTTCAGTGCGGCGGCGTTGTCGTCCTTGTAGTTGACCCCGTGGATCACCACGCCCTGCTCGGCCAGCTTGTTCAGGTACGGATGCTCGATCTTGCACGACGGGCACCAGGTGGCCCAGACGTTGACCAGCGCCGGCTTGCCGAGCAGGTCGGCCTCGGTCAGCGGTTTGCCGTCTACCGACGCCAGGGCAAAGGCCGGGAACGGCTTGCCGATCATCGCCGAGGGCAGTTCGCTCGGGTCGAGGAACAGGCCGCGATAGAGAAACACCGCCACCAGCAGAAACACCGCCAGCGGCAGCACCATGATCCAACGCTTCATGCAGTTGCTCCAGACATGCCCAGTGCCTCACGCACGCGGGTTTTCACCTTGACGCGATAACGACCATCCAGTGCTGCCAGCAAGCCGCCCAGGCCGGTCAGCAAACCACCCAGCCAGATCCAGCGCACGAACGGCTTGACGTGCACCCGCACCGCCCAGGCGCCGTTATCCAGCGGCTCACCGAGGGCAACATAGAGGTCACGGGTGAAACCGGCATCGATACCGGCTTCTGTCATCATCGACTGCTGCACGGTGTACAGGCGTTTTTCCGGGTGCAGGACGCTGATCTCGCGGCCATTCTCGACCACTCGCACGGTGCCCTTGTCGGAAGTGAAGTTCGGCCCTTCGAAGTGCTTGGCGCCTTCGAAGATGAACTGGTAGCCGGCCAGTTCCACCGACTCGCCCGGTGCCAGGCGCAGGTCGCGTTCGGCGCTGTTGTTGCTCGACAGCACCACGCCCAGGGCGCACACCGCCAGGCCCAGGTGCGCCACCTGCATGCCCCAGTAGCTGCGGCTCAGGCCGCGCAGGCCCTTGAACAGGCCTTTGTGGCGGGTCTTGTCGAGGATGTCGCGGGCACCGGCGAGGATGACCCACGCGGCCAGGGCGAAGGTGGTCAGCACCTGCCAGTCGAAATCGTCGACCAGAAAGCCGCCGATCGGCGCCAGCACGGCGCTGGCGATCAGCACCGGGGTGAGCATGCCCAGCAGCCATTGGCTCGGGGTGTCTTTCCAGCGCACGATCACGCCCACCGCCATCACCACCATCAGCACTGCCATCAACGGAATGAACAGTGCATCGAAGTACGGCGGGCCGACCGACAGCTTGGCGCCGGTCAGGGCGTCGAGGATCAACGGGTACAGGGTGCCCAGGAGGATCATCGAAGCCGCCACCACCAGCACCAGGTTGTTGGCCAGCAGCAGGGTTTCCCGCGACCACAGGGCAAAGCCGACCTGGCTCTTGACCACCGGTGCACGCAGGGCAAACAGGGTCAGCGAACCACCGACCACGAACAACAGGAAAATCAGGATGAAGATGCCGCGCTCGGGGTCGGAGGCGAAGGCATGCACCGAGGTCAGTACCCCGGAACGGACCAGGAAGGTCCCCAGCAGGCTCAGGGAGAACGCGGCGATCGCCAGCAATACCGTCCAGCTTTTGAACACGCCGCGCTTCTCGGTGACCGCCAGCGAGTGAATCAGCGCGGTGCCCACCAGCCAGGGCATGAACGAGGCGTTTTCGACCGGGTCCCAGAACCACCAACCACCCCAGCCCAACTCGTAGTAAGCCCACCAGGAACCGAGGGTGATACCGATACCCAGGAAGGCCCAGGCGACGATGGTCCACGGCCGCGACCAGCGGGCCCAGGCGGCGTCCAGGCGGCCGCCGAGCAAGGCGGCAATGGCGAAGGCAAAGGCTACCGAAAAGCCCACGTAGCCCATGTACAGCATCGGCGGATGGACGATCAGGCCAATGTCCTGGAGCAGCGGGTTGAGGTCGGCGCCGTCGCTTGGCACCTGCGGCAGCAGGCGTTTGAACGGGTTGGAGGTGATGATCAGGAACGACAGGAAGCCGACGCTGATCATGCCCATCACCGCCAGCACCCGCGCCAGCATCACCTGCGGCAATTGCCGGGAGAAGATCGACACGGCAAAGGTCCAGCCGCCGAGGATCATCGCCCAGAGCAGCAGCGAGCCTTCGTGGGCGCCCCACACGGCGCTGAACTTGAAGTACCAGGGCAAGGCACTGTTGGAGTTGTTGGCGACATAGGCGACCGAGAAGTTGTCGGTCATGAAGGCGTGGGTCAGGCAGGCGAAGGCGAACGCCAAAAAGGCGAACTGGCCCCAGGCTGCCGGGCGCGCCAGGCTCATCCACAGGCTGTCGCCGCGCCAGGCGCCGAGCAGCGGGATGGTGGCCTGGACGCAAGCGAAACAGATCGCCAGGATCATCGCCAGCTGGCCCAGTTCAGGAATGATCAGTGCCGCATTCATGGCTTGGCTCCAGCATCGGTGGCGGCCTGGCCGCTTTCCTTGAGGGCTTTGGTGACTTCCGGCGGCATGTATTTCTCGTCGTGCTTGGCCAGCACTTCATCGGCCACCACCACGCCTTCGGCATTGAGCTTGCCCAGGGCGACGATACCCTGTCCTTCGCGGAACAGGTCCGGGAGGATGCCGCGGTAGGTGATAGGCACCGACTTGCTGAAGTCGGTGACCACAAAGCGCACGTCCAGCGAGTCACCGGAGCGTTGCAGCGAGCCTTTCTCGACCATGCCGCCAGCGCGGATGCGGGTGTCCAGCGGCGCTTCGCCATTGGCGATCTGGGTCGGGGTATAGAACAGGTTGATGTTCTGCTGCAGGGCGCTCAGGGCCAGGCCCACGGCGATGCCAATCCCGGCCAGCAGGCCGAGGATGATGAACAGACGCTTTTTACGCTGCGGATTCACGGTTTGTTCTCCCGGCGCAGACGGCGCGCCTGTTCTTGCAGGTAACGGCGCTTGGCGCGCACGGGCGCGGCGACGTTGAAGGCCAGCACCAGCAGGCAGATGCCGTAGGCCGACCAGACGTACAGGCCGTGATGGCCCATGGCGAGAAAATCACTGAAGGAGGTAAAGCTCATCGTGCCATCTCCCGACCCAGGCTGTTCAATACCTCCTCCTTGACCCAGCTGGCGCGCGCCTCGCGCTTGAGCACTTCAAGGCGCATGCGCAGCAACAGCACGGCGCCGAAGAAGCAGTAGAAGCCCAGTACCGTCAGCAGCAGCGGCAGCCACATCTCGGCAGGCATCGCCGGTTTTTCGGTGAGGGTGAAGGTGGCGCCCTGGTGCAGGGTGTTCCACCACTCCACCGAATACTTGATGATCGGGATGTTGATCACCCCGACGATGGCCAGCACCGCGCAGGCCTTGGCCGCGCTCTCACGATTGCTGATTGCATGGCTCAGGGCAATGAGACCGAAGTACAGAAAAAGCAGGATCAGCATCGACGTCAGTCGTGCATCCCAGACCCACCAGCTGCCCCAGGTCGGCTTGCCCCAGATGGCGCCGGTGACCAGCGCCACGGCGGTCATCCAGGCACCGATGGGCGCCGCGCACTGCAGGGCGACGTCGGCGATTTTCATCTTCCACACCAGGCCCACCACTCCGGCGACCGCCAGCATCACATAGCAGGACTGGGCGAGCATCGCCGCCGGCACGTGGATGTAGATGATCCTGAAGCTGTTACCTTGCTGGTAGTCCTGTGGCGCGAAGGCCAGGCCCCAGACCACGCCGATGCCGATCAGCAGGATGGCGGCAATCGCCAGCCACGGCAGCATCCGCCCGCTGATGGAATAGAACCATTTGGGTGAACCCAGTTTGTGAAACCACGTCCAGCTGATTGCGCTGCTTTTCATCACGGTACATCCAGGGTCTTTGCTGGGCAGGGCCCAGACCTCATTATTCGCCGACGCTGATCTTCAGGCCAGCCGCTATTGCAAAGGGTGCCAGAGTTACTGCCAGGGCGGTCAGGCTGCCAAGCCAGAGCAGATAACCGGTCGCCGGCATAGCTTGCAATGCCGCCTGCAAGGCGCCACTGCCCAGGATCAATACCGGGATATATAACGGCAAAATAAGTAGCGCCAGCAGCAGGCCGCCACGTTTCAAGCCGACTGTCAGGGCTGCACCCACAGCGCCCAACAGGCTCAGTACCGGGGTACCGAGCAAAAGCGATGCCAGCAGTACCGGCAGGCACGCCGCAGGCAAACCTAGCATCAGTGCCAGCAAGGGTGCCAACAATACCAGTGCCAGGCCAGAAAAGGCCCAGTGTGCCAGTACTTTCGCCAGCACCAGAAGAGGCAGGGGGTGCGACGAAAGGACCCACTGCTCCAGCGACCCGTCCTCGAAATCACTGCGGAAAAGCCCGTCCAGCGAGAGCAGAACCGATAAAAGCGCGGCGACCCAGACCAGTCCCGGAGACAAGGTTTGCAACAATTGAGTCTCCGGACCGACCGCCAACGGGAACAGGGCGACGACGATGGCGAAGAACACCAACGGATTGGCAAGCTCGGCCGGACGTCGGCACAGCAGACGCGCTTCACGACGCAACAACAGTACAAACACACTCATGCGGCCCACTGCCCCAGGTTCAGTTCACGGTAACCGGACGGCTTGCGTTCCAGCGTGTGGTGGGTGGTCAGCACAACCATGCCGCCCTGCTCGCAATGGGCGGCCAGGTGCGCTTCGAGCTGGGCCACGCCCTGCTTGTCGAGGGCAGTGAAGGGTTCGTCGAGAATCCACAGCGGCGGGCTGTCCAGGTACAGTCGGGCCAGGGCCACGCGGCGTTGCTGGCCGGCCGACAGGGTATGGCAGGGGACGTCTTCGAAACCGCGCAGGCCGACCGCTTCCAGGGCCGTGCGGATTGCCGCCGGCGCGGCCGGGCGATGCAGGGCGCAGAGCCAGGCGAGGTTCTCTTCGGGGCTGAGGACATCCTTGATGCCGGCCGCGTGACCGATCCACAAGAGGATGCGCGCCAGTTCGTTGCGTTGTTCAGCCAAAGGCTTGCCGCTGAGGAGAATCTGCCCGGCGGTCGGGCTCATGAGGCCGGCCATCAAGCGCAGCAGGCTGGTTTTGCCGCTGCCGTTGGGGCCGCTGATCTGCAGCATGTCGCCTGCGCCCAGGTGCAATTCGAGGTTTTCGAAGAGCATTCGCCAGTCGCGCTCGCAGGCCAGGCCCACGGCTTGGAGATGAGGGGTCACGGTTTCGCCTTATGCTTGGGATGCCTGTCTCAAGTCGGTCCCGGCCTTGCCGTTATACTGGCAACGACGATGTGGCCCGGCCGCGCTGATCGCCAAAGATCGGGCGGCATTATACATGTGATGTCCTACTGCAAAGAGGGCTATTTCAACAGGTTGCGAGCGGATGACAGGCGAAATCAACAACCTTGCTGCACAGATTCCGGCCAACCCGCAGCTGCGCTCGGCGATGACCGGTGAGCTGCTGCGCCTGCTGCAACCGCAACAGGCCTTGCTGGCCCCGGGCGAAACCGCCAAGGCCGAGGTATTGGCCCTGCGCCAGGTCGGCCAGGACTTCCAGATGCTGCTCAAGCTGACCCAGGACAACGGCAAGCAGACCAACATCCAGGCCAGCAGCACCCTGCCCCTGGCCCAGGGCAGCCAACTGGCGGTGAGCCAGAGCAGCAGCGCCAACCTGACCATCACCGTGCAGCAGGCCATCGCCAGCAGCGTGGCCACCCTGACCCGCATCGACACCCGCGAACTGCCTGTTGGCACCCTGCTGCAAGGCAAGGTCGTAACCAGCCAGGCGCTCCCTCAGAACCCCGGTCAACTGGCCCAGTTCCGCTCGCTGGTGACCTTGCTCGGCGGCCCTCAGGCCGGCGCCACCCTGGCCATCGACAGCCCGCGCCCGCTGCCGGTGGGCAGCCTGCTCAGCGCTCGGGTGCAAAGTGATCAATCGCTGAGCTTCGTACCGCTCAGCGGGCGCCAGGAGCAACTGGCGATTACCCAGCAGCTAAGCACCCAGCAGAGCCGCCAGGCGTCCCTGCAAGGCTTGCTCGCGACCCTGCAACAATTGCGCAACGACAATAGCCAAACGGGCGAAGTGCGCGCCACGGTAGACAAGCTGCTGGCCAGCCTGCCGGACATACGCCAGCTCAGCGACCCCAAGGGCCTGGCACAGGCCTTGAGCAACAGCGGCGTGTTTCTTGAGGCCAAGCTGCTGGCCGGGCTGCCCGCTGCGCTTGCACCCGACCTTAAAGCCCAAGTGGTGCGCCTGGTGGCGCAACTGCTGCCGGGGCTACCCGGCAACGCCACGTTCAACCCGGCTGCCGCCGCCAGCACCCTGGCCCAGGTCATGCCCGGCATGGTCCGCAATGCCCTGGGCATGCTCGGCCAGGTCAGCCCGCGGCCACATCCCGGTGGCTTTCCCCTGCCCTCGCGCCTGCTGCAGAGCCAGGACGGCGAAGGTGACCTTGAGCATTTGCTGCGCCTGGCCGCTGCGGCCATATCGCGCCTGCAAAGCCATCAGCTGGCAAGCCTGGAACAGACCGGCACCACCGCCGATGGCAACCTGCAGACCACCTGGCAACTGGAGATCCCGCTGCGCACCGGCCAGGACTTCATGCCGCTACAGATGAAACTGCAGCGCGAAGAAACCCCCGAGCAGCAAGGCGACCCGGAGCGCGAACGCCGCGACCCGCTGGAAATGCTCTGGCGCATCGAGCTGTCCTTCGACCTGCATCCGCTGGGGCCGCTGCAGGTACAGGCGCAGATCAGCCAGGGCAGCCTGTCCAGCCAGCTCTGGGCCGAACTGCCGAGCACCGCACAATTGATCGAAAGCCAGCTCGGCCACCTGCGCGAACGCCTGCTGGCGCGGGGCCTGAACGTCACCGAACTGCACTGCCATCACGGCACACCGCCCCAGGGGCCGCGCACGCACCTGGAACAAAGATGGGTGGATGAACAGGCATGATTGATAAGACTCCACGCCAGGCCATTGCCCTGACCTACGACGGCCAGCAGGCCCCGACCCTTAGTGCCAAGGGCGACGACGAGCTGGCCGAGGCAATCCTGGCGATTGCCCGCGAGCACGAAGTGCCGATCTATGAAAATGCCGAACTGGTGCGCCTGCTGGCGCGCATGGAACTGGGCGATCAGATTCCCGAGGCGCTGTACCTGACCATCGCCGAAATCATCGCCTTTGCCTGGCAGCTCAAGGGTAAGGTGCCAATGGGGTTTGTCGATGAAGGGCCGCAGGAGCGCGATATCACCCCCACCGACCTGAGATTGCCGGGTACCTGAAAGCATCGCGGGGCAAGCCCGCTTGTATGGTAAGACTTGAAGGGATTGTGCAAAACCTGTGGGAGCTGGCTTGCCAGCGATGAGGCCGGTATAGCCAGCACACCAGGCAGTGACTGGATCACGACCGCTGCGCGGTCGATCGCCGGCAAGGCCGGCTCCCACAGGCCGCGATTGATTTCAGCTGCGGTGCAACTTGCTCATCAACTCCGCCTCAGCCTGGGTCAAACCGCAGGACTGGGTCAGTTCATCAACGCTGGCACCCATGCCCACCAGCCGCGCCGCTTGCGCGAACGACAGGCTGTTGGGGTCACGCTGTTCCAGTTGCAGGAGCTTGTCCGGCAAGGGCGCAACCACCGCCCGCAGCTCGTGCAGGGCTTCACCCATGCGCACGCTGCCGTTCTGGTAGTCGTCCAGGCGTTTGCCCAGGTCCTTGATGCGCTGGTCACGCACAGCATCGCCCTGGGCCTGTTGCGCGGCCAGCTCACGCTGGCGCTTGCTGTAGTTCAGGAAGAACCACAGGCTGACCGCCCACAGCAGCGCCAGAAATATGACTGCAACCTCGAGGATCAACTCAGATGTTCTCCAGCTCGGACCACTCTTCCTCGGTCATCATCTTGTCCAGCTCGACCAGGATCAGCAGTTCGTTGTTCTTGTTGCACACGCCCTGGATGAACTTGGCCGATTCCTCGTTGCCGACATTCGGCGCGGTCTCGATTTCCGACTGACGCAGGTAAACCACTTCAGCGACGCTGTCGACCAGGATGCCGACCACTTGCTTGTCGGCCTCGATGATGACAATACGGGTATTGTCGGTGATCTCGCTCGACAGCAGGCCGAAGCGCTGGCGGGTGTCGATCACGGTGACCACGTTACCGCGCAGGTTGATGATGCCCAGCACGTAGCTCGGGGCACCCGGGACCGGGGCGATCTCGGTGTAGCGCAGGACTTCCTGCACCTGCATCACGTTGATGCCGTAGGACTCGTTGTCCAGCTTGAAGGTCACCCACTGCAGGATCGGATCTTCGGAACCTTGTGCAGACGATTTTTTCATTCCCCTATCCCTCAAAATCCGCCATCGGCGGAGTGCTCAGTGCGGTCGCGGCAGATGCGGCCGATTATTTATGGGTGCTGTGCAGTTGCTTGACCGCACCGCTGGCGATCAACTCGGCCAGTTCGGCGACGTCGAGCAACGCGCACATGTGTTCGATAACGGTGCCAGCCAGCCAAGGCCGCTGGCCACGCTGGCTGCGCCATTTGATTTCGTTGGGGTCCAGACGCAGCGAACGGCTGACCTGATGTACCGCCAGGCCCCATTCGTAGCCCTGGACCGAAATCACGTACTGCAAGCCCTGGCGAAAATCATCCCGGTAACGATCGGGCATGACCCAGCGGGCGGTGTCCAGGACCTTGAGGTTGCCGCTCTGGCTCGGCAGGATGCCGAGGAACCAGTCAGGCTGGCCGAACAACGGTGTCAATTCGTGGCCCGCCAACGAGTAGATCGAGCCAAGGCACACCAGCGGTACCGCCAGGGTCAGCCCCGCGACGTCGAACAACAGGCATTCGAACGGCTCGGCGGCCCAGGCCGGACGGCCGTCGATCGTGGCCGGCGGTACCGGTTGATTCGGTGCCGGCGGCAGGTGCACATCCACCAGTGGCTCGATCGGCGCAACCTGGGCGACCTCGACCGCAGGCTCAGGCTCAGGCTCAGGCACTTCGACCACGGGCTCGACCACCGGCGGCAAGGTCAGCGGCAACACCGACCGTGGCGGCTCGGCAAACGGCAGTGGCGCAGGCGTCACGACCGCCTGGGCTGCGACCTGGGCATCACGGGCCTGCTCTTCACGTACCGCCGCCTGGAACTCGTCCGGCTCGACCGATACCGGCACTGCCTCATCGAGTTCTTCGGTGGCCTCCTGCAGCAAGCCATCGAGGTAGCTCTGCAGGGCCATTTGTGGCCGGCTGGCAAGCTGTTGAGGGCGATTCATCAGGCCACCTGCAAGGCAAGGTTCTGCGTCAGCAGGTGCTTGAGCAAGGCCCGGTAAGCCACCACGCCGCGGCTCTTGCCGTCGAATTGCGAGGGCGTCTGCCCGGCCCGGCTGGCATCACGCAGGCGCGTGTCGACCGGGATATAGCCTTGCCAGATATGTTCGGGGTAAGCGTCGCGCAGCACCCGCAAGGTGCCCATGGAGGCCTGGGTGCGGCGGTCGAACAGGGTCGGCACGATGTGATAGGGCAAGGCCTGCTTGCGCGAGCGGTTGACCATCGCCAGGGTGCTGACCATGCGCTCCAGGCCCTTGACCGCCAGGTACTCGGTCTGCACCGGGATCACCAGCTGCTGGCTGGCCGCCAGGGCATTGACCATCAGCACGCCGAGCAACGGCGGGCTGTCGATGATGGCGTAGTCGAAATCCTGCCACAGCTGCGCCAGAGACTTGGCGATCACCAGGCCCAGGCCACTCTGGCCCGGCGACTGGCGCTCGAGCACGGCCAGGGCGGTACTCGAGGGCAACAGCGAGATCTTCTCGTCGCTGGTCGGCAGCAGCAACTGCCCGGGCAAGCCTTCGGGCACCGTGCCCTTGTGCAGGAACAGGTCGTAGCAGCTGTGCTCCAGCGCATCGGGGTTATGCCCGAAATAGCTGGTCATCGACCCGTGCGGGTCGAGGTCGACGACAACCACGCGCTTGCCCGCCTCGGCCAGCAGGCCGGCCAGGGCGATGGACGTGGTGGTCTTGCCGACTCCACCTTTTTGATTGGCTACTGCCCAGACTCTCATTGCGTTGCTTCCTCCCGGTACGGCAGCCTGCCCTGCCGGGATCGGTTATAGGGTCGGTGACGGGGAATTGACGCGTTTGTCGCCCACCGTCGGTGCTACCGCAGCCGGTGCAGTTTGTGTGCCAGCCCGCTTCATGGCCGCATCCGGAGTGGCATTGGCGCTGCCAGTACCGGTCAGGCTGCGGCGTACTTCCAGGTTGCGCGAGATCACCAGCACCACCCGTCGGTTGCGCGCGCGACCTTCAGCGGTGTCATTGCCGGCGATCGGCTGAAACTCGCCATAGCCGACCGAGGCCATGCGCGCCGGATTCACCCCTTCCATCGCCAACAGGCGGACGATGCTCGCCGCCCGCGCCGACGACAGCTCCCAGTTGGTCGGGTACTGCGCCGTGCGGATCGGCAGGTCATCGGTAAAGCCTTCGACATGCACCGGGTTGGCGAACGGCCTGAGGATATTGGCCACCTTCTCGATGATGTTGAACGCCACATCGCTAGGCATGGCGTCGCCGCTGCCGAACAACAGCGAGGAATTGAGTTCGATCTCAACCCACAGCTCGTTGCCGCGCACAGTCATCTGGTCGGACTTGATCAGGTCGCCGAAGGCGTCGCGTACGTCATCGGTGATGGTCTTCAACGGGTCGCTGCTGGTTTGTGCCAGGCCTGCGTCGACCTGTTCACTGTCCTTGATCAACGGCTCGGCCGGCTTGACGCTGAGCGGGCGCTCGTCGCCGATGGGGATCGGCTTCATGCTCCGCTCGGGGTCGTTGAACACGCCGATCAGGGCCTGGGAAATGACCTTGTACTTGCCCTCGTTGATCGAGGAGATCGAATACATGACCACGAAGAAGGCGAACAGCAAGGTGATGAAGTCGGCGTAGGACACCAGCCAGCGTTCGTGGTTTTCATGCTCTTCGGGTTGTCGACGGCGCGCCATGTGTTACTCCATGAAGCCCTGAAGCTTCAACTCGATCGAGCGCGGGTTTTCGCCCTCGGCGATCGACAGCAAACCTTCCAGGAGCATTTCCCGGTAGCGCGATTGACGCAGGGCCAGGGCTTTGAGCTTGTTGGCGATCGGCAGCAGGATCAGGTTGGCACTGGCCACGCCATAGATCGTGGCGACGAACGCCACGGCAATGCCGCTACCCAATTGCGACGGATCGGCCAGGTTGCCCATCACGTGGATCAAGCCCATCACCGCACCGATGATACCGATGGTCGGCGCATAGCCGCCCATGCTCTCGAACACCTTGGCGGCCTGCACATCACGGCTTTCCTGGGTGTAGAAATCCACCTCGAGGATGCTGCGGATGGCTTCGGGTTCGGCGCCGTCGACCAGCAACTGCAGACCTTTGCGCGCATACGGGTCCGGCTCGGCATCGGCGACCCCTTCAAGGCCCAGCAGACCTTCCTTGCGCGCGGTCAGCGACCAGTTGACTACCCGGTCGATACCGCCGGCCAGGTCGATCCGTGGCGGGAAGAGGATCCAGCGCACGATCTGCAGCGCGCGCTTGAAGGCGCTCATGGGCGACTGCAGCAAAGCTGCCGCCAGGGTACCGCCAATTACGATCAGCGCCGCCGGGCCATTGAGCAGCGCCGACAGGTGACCGCCCTCGAGGTAGTTGCCGCCGACGATGGCGACAAACGCCAGGATGATCCCGATAAGGCTCAAGACATCCATCAGACGCAGGCCTCGACCAGGTGCTTGCCGATCTCGTCCAGGCCGTAGACGGCGTCGGCCAGGTTGGCTTTGACGATGGCCATGGGCATGCCGTAGATCACGCAGCTGGCTTCATCCTGGGCCCACACCGTGCTGCCACCCTGCTTGAGCAGGCGTGCGCCTTCCCGACCGTCGGCGCCCATGCCGGTGAGCACCACCGAGAGCACCTTGTCGCCATAGGACTTGGCCGCCGAGCCGAAAGTGATGTCCACGCACGGCTTGTAGTTCAGGCGCTCATCGCCCGGCAGGATCTTCACCGTGCCGCGGCCGTCGACCATCATCTGCTTGCCGCCAGGGGCCAGCAGGGCCAGGCCCGGGCGCAGCATGTCGCCGTCTTCGGCTTCCTTGACGCTGATCTTGCACAGTTTGTCGAGGCGCTCGGCAAAAGCCTTGGTGAACGCCGCCGGCATGTGCTGGATCAGCACGATCGGCGCCGGAAAGTTGGCCGGCAACTGGGTCAGGACCCGCTGCAGGGCAACCGGGCCGCCGGTGGAAGTGCCGATGGCGACCAGCTTGTACGGCTTGCGCTTGGGCGCAGGCGACGTGCTGGCTGCCGCTGCGCTGGTACGTACCGGGGCTGCGGCGCGCGGCGCGGGCGTGCTGCCCAGGCTGCTGACGCTTGGCTGCGCGGCCGGCGCCGGAGCCGGGGTTGGCGCCGGGCTTGCGTAGGCACTGAAACGACGGTTGCTACGGGAAATGGTATGGACCTTTTCGCACAGCAACTGCTTGACCTTCTCCGGGTTGCGCGAGATGTCTTCGAAGTTCTTCGGCAGGTAATCGACCGCACCGGCATCCAGGGCATCGAGGGTGACGCGCGCGCCTTCGTGAGTCAGCGAGGAGAACATCAGCACCGGGGTCGGGCAACGCTGCATGATGTGACGCACGGCGGTGATGCCATCCATCATGGGCATTTCGTAGTCCATGGTGATGACATCGGGCTTGAGCGACAGCGCTTGGTCGATCGCTTCCTTGCCGTTGGTCGCGGTACCGACGACCTGGATAGTCGGGTCCGCTGAAAGAATTTCCGAGACACGGCGGCGGAAGAAACCGGAATCATCCACCACCAGGACCTTGACTGCCATAAACACTCCATTAGGGGGCGCGGCGTAACGCCGCGCCACCAGAATCAAATACGCCGGGCGGCGTAACGCTTGAGCATGCTCGGTACGTCGAGGATCAGCGCAATGCGCCCGTCACCGGTGATGGTGGCGCCCGACATGCCCGGGGTGCCCTGGAGCATCTTGCCCAGCGGCTTGATGACCACTTCTTCCTGGCCTACCAGTTGATCGACGACGAAGCCGATCCGCTGGGTACCGACCGAAAGGATCACCACATGGCCTTCGCGCTGCTCTTCATGAGCGGCGGAGCTGACCAGCCAGCGCTTGAGGTAGAACAGCGGCAAGGCCTTGTCACGCACGATCACCACTTCCTGGCCGTCGACCACGTTGGTGCGCGACAGGTCGAGGTGGAAAATCTCGTTGACGTTGACCAGCGGGAAGGCGAACGCCTGGTTGCCAAGCATGACCATCAGGGTCGGCATGATCGCCAGGGTCAGTGGCACCTTGATGACGATCTTCGAGCCCAGGCCCTTGGTCGAGTAGATGTTGATCGAGCCGTTGAGCTGGGAAATCTTGGTTTTCACCACATCCATGCCCACGCCACGCCCGGACACATCGGAAATCTCGGTCTTGGTCGAGAAGCCCGGGGCGAAGATCAGGTTGTAGCACTCGGTCTCGCTCAGGCGATCGGCCGCGTCCTTGTCCATCACTCCGCGCTTGACCGCGATGGCGCGCAACACGTCGGCGTCCATGCCCTTGCCGTCATCGGAGATCGACAGCAGGATATGGTCGCCTTCCTGTTCGGCCGAGAGCACCACCTTGCCGCCACGGGACTTGCCCGAGGCCTCGCGCTCTTCCGGGGTCTCGACACCATGGTCGACGGCGTTGCGCACCAAGTGCACCAGCGGGTCGGCCAGGGCTTCGACCAGGTTCTTGTCGAGGTCGGTCTCTTCACCGACCAGCTCCAGGTTGATTTCTTTCTTCAGCTGCCGGGCCAGGTCGCGAACCAGGCGCGGGAAGCGCCCGAAGACCTTCTTGATCGGCTGCATGCGGGTTTTCATCACCGCGGTCTGCAGGTCGGCCGTCACCACGTCGAGGTTCGACACAGCCTTGGACATGGCCTCATCGCCACTGTTCAGGCCCAGGCGCACCAGGCGGTTACGTACCAGCACCAGCTCGCCGACCATGTTCATGATCTCGTCGAGACGTGCGGTATCGACCCGTACGGTGGTCTCGGTTTCGCTGGCCGGGTGCTTCTCGGCAGCCGGTGCGGCCTGGCGCGCAGGCGCCGCTGCCGCAGCCTTTGCCGCCGGGGCGGGCGCGACGGCAGGAGCAGCGGCCTTGGCGGCAGGTGCCGGCGCAGGCTTGACCGCAGCTTTGGCTGGCGCGGCGGTGGCGGCAGGCGCTGCAGTGACAACGGCATCCGGGACGAACTTGCCCTTGCCGTGCAGCTCGTCGAGCAGCGCTTCGAACTCGTGCTCGGAGATATGATCGCCGCCTGCCGCAGGCGCAACGGCCTCGGCAGGTGCACTCGCGGCGCCCGGCAGTGCATCGACGGCAAAGTTACCCTTGCCGTGCAACTGATCGAGCAGTGCTTCGAACTCATCGTCGGTGATGTCACCACTGACGTCACCGCCTGCGGCGGCTGCAACGGGCGCTTCAGCTGCGGCACCGAGGCTGTCGGCGGCGAACTGGCCCTTGCCGTGCAACTGGTCGAGCAGCGACTCGAACTCGGCGTCGGTGATTTCGTCACTGGCCGGCTCGGTCACCTGGGCCTCGGCTTCGGCCTTGACCGCATTGAGCGAATCGAGCAGCTGTTCGAATTCGGTATCGGTGATATCCGCTTCGGCCTCGGCCGCTGGCGTTTCAACCACCTCCGGTTCAGGTGCAGCAACCTCGTCTTCCCCGGCAGGCTCGGCCAGGCGCGACAGCGCCGCCAGCAGCTCAGGGGTGGCCGGGGTGATATCGGTGCGCTCGCGCACCTGGCCGAACATGCTGTTGACCGTGTCCAGGGCTTCCAGGACCACGTCCATCAGTTCGGCATCAACGCGCCGGGCACCCTTGCGCAGGATGTCGAACACGTTTTCGGCGATATGGCAGCACTCCACCAGCTCGTTGAGCTGGAGGAAGCCGGCGCCCCCTTTTACAGTGTGAAAACCGCGAAAAATTGCATTGAGCAAATCGGCATCATCCGGACGGCTTTCCAGCTCGACCAGTTGCTCGGACAGTTGCTCAAGAATTTCGCCGGCTTCTACCAGGAAATCCTGAAGGATTTCTTCATCGGCGCCGAAGCTCATTAAACGTGCTCCCTAAAAACCCAGACTGGACAGCAGATCGTCGACATCGTCCTGACCGGACACGACGTCTTCACGCTTATCGGCATGAATCTGCGGACCTTCACCCCGAGTCGGATGTTTTTCTTGATCTTTTTCAGCGCGCAGCTGCTGGTGGTCATGTTCGATACCGGCAAAGCGGTCGACCTGGCTTGCCATCAGCACGAGCTTGAGCAGATTGCTTTCTACTTCGGTAACCAGCGTCGTGACGCGCTTGATCACCTGGCCGGTCAGGTCTTGGTAGTCCTGAGCCAGAAGGATGTCATTGAGGTGCCCGGCGACCTTGCGGCTGCCCTCCTCGCTGCGTGTCAGGAAACTGTCGACACGCTTGGCCAGCTCACGGAATTCCGGTGCCGCCACTTCGCGGCGCATGAAACGCTGCCAGTCGACGCTCAACGCCTTGGCCTCGTCGCTCAATTCATTGAGTACCGGCGTGCTGGCTTCGACCAGGTCCATGGTGCGGTTGGCCGCGCCCTCGGTCAGCTTGACCACGTAGGACAGGCGTTCGGTGGCATCGGTAATCTGCGACACTTCCTCGGCCTGCGGCATGTGCGGGTCGATCTGGAAGCTGACGATCGCGCTGTGCAACTCGCGGGTGAGTTTGCCGACTTCCTGGTACAGGCCTAGGTCACGGGTCTGGTTCAGCTGATGGATCAGTTGCACCGCATCGCCGAACTTGCCTCGTTCCAGGCTGTCGACCAGTTCCTTGGCGTGTTTCTTGAGTGTCGACTCAAACTCGCCCAAGGATGATTGTGTTTGCTCCATAGCGCCCCCGTGGCGTACCTCAGCTATTGACGCGCTCGAAGATCTTTTCGATCTTTTCTTTCAGCACCTGGGCGGTAAATGGCTTGACCACGTAGCCGTTGACCCCGGCCTGGGCGGCTTCGATGATCTGCTCGCGCTTGGCTTCGGCAGTCACCATCAGCACCGGCAGGTGTTTCAGGCGCTCGTCGGCACGCACTTTGCGCAGCAGGTCGATACCGGACATGCCGGGCATGTTCCAGTCGGTCACCAAAAAGTCGAAATGACCGCTTTCAAGCATTGGCAGCGCGGTGTTGCCGTCGTCGGCTTCCTGGGTGTTGGTAAAGCCCAGATCACGCAACAGGTTCTTGATGATCCGCCGCATCGTCGAAAAGTCGTCCACGATGAGGATTTTCATGTCTTTGTTCAATTAGACCTCCAAGCAGTCTTTAACGCGTTCAGCGCGGAACGCGCATTCAATCAATTCGGCATTACATTTCACGACTGCATCGAACCGGTGTTCAACGCGCCCGCCATTCCCCCAGGCGACCACGCAAACGTGCCGCGCACTGGCTGTGCAACTGGCTGACACGCGACTCACTCACCCCCAGGACCTCACCGATCTCCTTGAGGTTGAGTTCTTCGTCGTAGTACAGCGCCAGGACCAGACGCTCGCGTTCCGGCAGGTTGGCGATGGCATCGGCCAAGGCTGCCTGAAAACGCTCGTCTTCCAGATCGCGCGAAGGCTCGAGCTGGGCACTGGCACCGTCCTCGTGCAGCCCTTCATGTTCGCCGTCCTGCAGCAGGTCGTCGAAACTGAACAGGCGGCTGCCCAGGGTGTCATTCAAAATCCCGTAATAATCATCGAGACTCAATTGAAGTTCGGCAGCAACCTCGTGATCTTTAGCGTCACGGCCGGTTTTTGCTTCAATTGCTCGAATCGCGTCACTGACCATGCGGGTATTGCGGTGTACCGAACGCGGCGCCCAGTCGCCCTTGCGCACTTCATCGAGCATGGCGCCGCGGATGCGGATACCGGCATAGGTCTCGAAGCTTGCACCCTTGCTCGCGTCGTACTTGTTGGAGACTTCGAGCAGGCCGATCATTCCGGCCTGGATCAGGTCCTCCACCTGCACACTGGCCGGCAAACGCGCCAGCAAGTGGTAGGCGATGCGCTTGACCAGCGGCGCGTAACGCTCGATCAACTCGTACTGGGCATCACGCGAGGCCTTGCTGTACATCCGATAACCGCTGGCGTTCATAGCACCGGACCCGCGCTCGTCGGTTGCACCAGGCGCTCGACAAAAAACTCCAGGTGACCCCGTGGGTTGGCAGGCAGCGGCCAGGTATCGACCTTCTGGGCAATGGCCTTGAATGCCAGCGCGCACTTGGAACGCGGAAAGGCTTCATAGACCGCTCGCTGCTTCTGCACCGCCTTGCGCACACATTCGTCGTAAGGCACCGCACCGACGTATTGTAAGGCGACATCGAGGAAGCGATCAGTGACCTTGGTCAACTTGGCGAACAAGTTGCGCCCTTCCTGAGGGCTCTGGGCCATGTTCGCCAGGACGCGGAAGCGGTTCATGCCGTAATCGCGGTTGAGCAACTTGATCAGCGCGTAGGCGTCGGTGATCGAGGTGGGCTCGTCGCACACCACCAGCAGCACTTCCTGGGCGGCGCGGACAAAACTGACTACCGAGTCACCGATACCCGCAGCGGTGTCGATCACCAGCACATCGAGGTTGTCGCCGATCTCGCTGAAAGCCTGGATCAGGCCGGCGTGCTGGGCTGGAGCCAGGTGCACCATGCTTTGCGTGCCCGAGGCCGCCGGCACGATGCGCACACCACCGGGGCCTTGCAGCAGCACATCGCGCAGCTCGCAACGGCCCTCGATGACGTCGGCCAGGGTGCGCTTGGGCGTCAGGCCCAGCAGCACGTCAACGTTGGCCAGGCCCAGATCGGCGTCCAGCAGCATGACCCGACGGCCAAGCTCAGCCAGCGCCAATGACAGGTTCACTGACACGTTAGTCTTGCCAACGCCACCTTTGCCGCCGGTCACGGCGATCACCTGTACGGGATGCATGCTACCCATGTTTGTTCTTTACCTTGTCTTACTTAGACCGAGGCCACATGACTGGGCTGCGCTTTCAACACCTGAAAAATGCCTGGCAGACCATTGATGTAGGTACTTTGCAACGTATTCAAGTTCACCTCAGCCCACGCGTTTGCCGGAGCTGTGGTAGAGATCAGCGAACATGTCGGCCATGGCCTCTTCGCTGGGCTCGTCCTGCACCTGCACGCTCACTGCGCGGCTGACCAACTGGTGCCGGCGCGGCAGATGCAGGTCGTCAGGAATGCGCGGGCCATCGGTAAGATAGGCCACCGGCAGTTCGTGACTGATTGCCAGGCTCAACACCTCGCCGAGGCTGGCGGTTTCATCTAGCTTGGTCAGGATGCAACCGGCCAGACCACAACGTTTGTAGCTGTGATAGGCGGCGGTGAGCACCTGCTTCTGGCTGGTGGTTGCCAGCACCAGGTAATTCTTGGCCTGAATCCCGCGCCCGGCAAGGGTTTCCAGTTGCATGCGCAGCGCCGGGTCGCTGGCCTGCAGGCCGGCGGTATCGATCAGCACCACGCGCTTGCGCAGCAGCGGGTCGAGGGCCTGGGCCAACGACTGGCCCGGGTCAACGTGAGTAACCGACACGTTGAGGATCCGCCCCAGGGTCTTGAGCTGCTCCTGGGCGCCGATACGGAAGCTGTCCATGCTCACCAGGGCCAGGTTCTGTGCGCCGTACTTGAGCACGTAGCGCGCGGCGAGCTTGGCCAGGGTGGTGGTCTTGCCCATGCCTGCCGGACCGACCATGGCAATGACACCGCCTTCTTCAATCGGTTCGATTTCCGGCACCTGAATCATGCGCGCAAGATGCGCCAGGAGCATGCGCCAGGCATGGCGTGGCTCTTCGATCTCGGTGGTCAGGTCAAGCAGCTCGCGGGCAATCGGACCGGACAGGCCGATGCGCTGCAGGCGGCGCCAGAGGTTGGCCTGCTGCGGCTTGTTGCCCTGCAGCTGGCTCCAGGCCAGCGAGCCGAGCTGGACTTCGAGCAGCTCACGCAGCCCCGACAGTTCCGAGCGCATCGAGTCGAACAGGCGCGGATCAATGGGTGCGGAGGCCGGCGCAGCAGTCGTCACCGGCGCTTCGACCTGCGGATCGACCAGCGGCTCGGAGGCAGTCAGCGGCAGGCCGGCAAACAGCTGGCGGTTGGCGTCTTCGCTGTCGCTGCGGCTGCTCAGTTCGGCCTGCGCGGTGACGATGCGCGACTGGGTCTTGCGCAGCTCGTCTTCGAGCTCGACATTCGGCACCCGCGGCGCCAGGGCGGACAGCTTGTAGTCCAGCGCAGCCGTCAGCTCGACACCACCAGCAATCCGGCGATTACCGATGATGGCGGCCTCGGCCCCCAGCTCATCGCGAACCAGCTTCATGGCCTGACGCATATCGGCGGCGAAAAAACGCTTAACTTGCATAACCCACTACCTCAGCCGTTCGGGCCCACTGTGGCGACGATGGTAACTTGCTTGTTGTCAGGTATTTCCTGATACGCCAAAACATGCAAATTCGGTACAGCCAGGCGACCGAAGCGCGACAGCATGGCTCGTACCGGTCCTGCGACCAGGAGGATCGCCGGCTGCCCTTGCATCTCCTGACGCTGGGCGGCTTCGATCAACGAACGCTGAAGCTTTTCGGCCATGCTCGGCTCAAGAAGAACACCGTCTTCCTGGCCTTGCCCAGCCCTTTGCAAACTATTGAGCAAAATCTGTTCCAATCTTGGCTCAAGGGTGATCACAGGCAGCTCGGACTCAACGCCGACAATGCTTTGCACGATGGCGCGACACAATCCGACGCGCACCACCGCCACCAGCGCGGCGGTATCTTGACTCTTGGCCGGGTTGTTGGCGATAGCCTCGGCAATGCTGCGAATATCACGCACCGGAACCTGTTCGGCGAGCAACGCCTGCAGGACCTTGAGCAGCCCCGACAAGGAAATGACGCCCGGCACCAGCTCCTCGGCAAGCTTGGGCGAGGCCTTGGCCAGCACCTGCAACAGTTGCTGCACTTCTTCGTGGCCGATCAGCTCGTGGCAATGCTTGTGCAGGATCTGGTTGAGGTGGGTCGCAACCACGGTACTGGCATCCACCACGGTGTAGCCCAGCGATTGTGCCTGGCTGCGCTGGTTGACGTCGACCCACACCGCCTCCAGGCCAAAGGCCGGGTCGCGGGCGGCAATGCCGCTGAGGGTACCGAACACCTGCCCAGGGTTGATCGCCAGCTCCCGGTCCGGGTAGATCTCCGCCTCAGCCAGGATCACCCCCATCAGGGTCAGGCGGTAGGCACTAGGCGCCAGGTCGAGGTTGTCGCGAATGTGCACCGTAGGCATGAGAAAGCCCAGATCCTGGGACAGCTTCTTGCGCACGCCCTTGATCCGCGCCAGCAACTGGCCGCCCTGGTTGCGATCCACCAGCGGAATCAGCCGGTAACCGACCTCAAGGCCGATCATGTCGATCGGGGTGACGTCATCCCAGCCCAGCTCCTTGGTTTCCATGGCGCGCTGCGGCGATGGCAGCAGGTCCTGCTGGCGCTGCACCTCTTCCAGGGCCTTGAGCTTGACCTGGTTCTGCTTGCGCCACACCAGATAAGCACCACCAGCGGCCAGCAGGCCGAGACTCAGGAAGGCAATGTGCGGCATCCCCGGCACCAGGCCCATGACGATCATCAGGCCCGCGGAGACCGCCAGGGCCTTGGGCGAGTCGAACATCTGCCGGTTGATCTGTTTGCCCATGTCCTCGGAGCCCGAGGCGCGGGTGACCATGATCGCGGCCGCCGTGGACAGCAACAACGATGGCAGCTGCGCCACCAAACCGTCACCGATGGTCAACAGGGCGTAGACCTTGCCGGCATCGGCAAAGGTCATGTTGTGCTGGAACATGCCGACGGCCATGCCGCCGATCAGGTTGATGAACAGGATCAGCAGGCCGGCGATGGCGTCACCGCGAACAAACTTGCTGGCACCGTCCATCGAACCGTAGAACTCGGCCTCCCCCGCCACTTCGGCACGGCGTGCCTTGGCCTGGGCCTGGTCGATCAGGCCGGCGTTGAGGTCGGCGTCAATGGCCATCTGCTTGCCGGGCATGGCGTCGAGGGTGAAGCGCGCGCTCACCTCGGAAATACGCCCGGCGCCCTTGGTCACCACCACGAAGTTGATGATCATCAGGATCGCGAAGACCACGATACCGACCACGTAGTTACCGCCGATCACCACCTCGCCGAAGGCCTGGATCACCTTACCGGCGGCCTCGTGGCCATCGTGACCGTGGAGCATCACCACCCGCGTGGAGGCGACGTTGAGCGCCAGGCGCAATAGCGTCGCCACCAGCAGGATGGTCGGAAACGCGGCGAAATCCAGCGGGCGCAGGGCGTAGACGCAGACCAGCAGGACCACGATCGACAAGGCGATGTTGAAGGTGAAAAACACGTCGAGCAAAAACGGCGGGATCGGCAACATCATCATTGCCAGCATCACCAGCAGCAACAGCGGCACACCCAGGTTACCCCGGCCTAGACCGACCAGGTTGCTACGGGCACTGTTGATTAACTGAGAGCGATCCACCGGTATTCCTCGTTAGCTCAAGCAAAACTTTGACGCCTTTGAGGCGCGCAGCGCTGCCTTTGCAAGAAGCTTTCCAACTTTGTTGAACGAGGTGGTTTGAGTGACTCGGGGCTGCTGCGCAGCCATCGCCGGCAAGGCCAGCTCCCACAATGAACCTGCGTAGACTTGGTCAGGAGTCGCGACGCAAATCCGGCGGGATCGGCAGGTCCTTGAGCGGCTCCGGCGGCTTGCCCTTGCCGGCGCGGTACTGGCGGATCTGGTAGACATAGGCCAGCACCTGGGCCACTGCCAGGTACAAGCCGGCGGGAATCTCTTCTTCAAGCTCGGTGGAGTAGTAGATCGAACGCGCCAGCGCGGGCGATTCAAGCACCTGGATCTTGTGCTCGTTGGCGATCTCGCGAATCTTCAGGGCGATAAAGTCGGCCCCCTTGGCCAGCAGCAGCGGTGCCGCACCCTTCTCCGGGTCGTATTTGAGCGCTACGGCATAGTGGGTCGGGTTGGTGATGATCACGTCCGCCTCGGGGATCGCCGCCATCATCCGCCGCTGCGAAGCCTCGCGCTGCAACTGGCGAATGCGCTGCTTGACCTCGGGCTTGCCCTCGGAATCCTTGTATTCGTCGCGCACTTCCTGCTTGGTCATCAACAGTTTCTTGTGCGCCTGCCAGAGCTGGATCGGCACGTCCACCGCCGCGATGATCAACAGCCCCGCCGCCATCCACAGCGCACTCCAGCCAACCACCTGGACGCTATGAATGATCGCCTGCTCCAGCGGCTCGTTGGCAATCGCCAGCAGATCATCGCGGTCAGCCGACAACACCGTCAGGGCGACGATCAGAATCATGAAGAACTTGGCCAGCGCCTTGAGCAGCTCGGACAAGGCGTTGACCGAGAACATCCGCTTGATCCCCGATAGCGGGTTCATGCGGCTGAACTTCGGTGCCAGCGAACTGCTGGAAAACAGGAACCCACCCAGCGACACCGGGCCGATGATTGCCGCGATCAGCAGCACCAGCAACACCGGCTGGGTAGCCAGCAGGGCCATCTTGCCGGAGGCCATGAGGAAAATACCCATGGACCGTTCATCGATGAGCACCTCGCGGGACAAGCTGAAATTGATGCGCATCAGCTCCATCAGGGTTTGCGCCAGGCCACCGCCAAACGCCAGCAGCGCACCCGCGCCCGCCAGGGTCACCGCGACCGTGTTGAGTTCCTTGGAACGCGCAATCTCGCCCTTCTCGCGCGCGTCCTTCTTGCGTTTCTCGGTGGGGTCTTCTGTTTTGTCCTGACCGCTTTCGCTCTCTGCCATGCTCAGCGCGCCCGTGCCAGTTCACGCAGCCACTGCAAGGCTTCGGAAGCCAGCGACTGATAGTGAGGGAGTATATCGGCCAGGGTGATCCAGAAGATCACCATCCCCAGCACCAGGGTCAGCGGAAAGCCGATGGAAAAGATGTTCAACTGCGGCGCCGCCCGGGTCATCACGCCAAAAGCAATGTTGACCACCAGCAGCGCGGCAATGGCCGGTAGCACCAGCAGCAGCGCCGCCCCCAGCACCCAACCCAGATGTCCGACCAGGTCCCAGAAATGATTGACCAGCAAGCCGCCACCCACCGGCAAGGTGGTAAAGCTCTCGGTCAGTACTTCGAAGACCACCAGGTGGCCGTTGATAGCGAGGAACAGCAAGGTCACCAACATGGTCAGGAACTGGCTGACCACCGCGACGTTGACGCCGTTGGTCGGGTCGACCATGGAGGCGAAGGCCATACCCATCTGGATCGCGACGATCTGCCCGGCAATGACGAAAATCTGGAAGAACAACTGCAGCGCCATGCCAAACAGGGCGCCGATGACGATCTGCTCGGCCACCAGCAACAGCGCCTTGAAGTCCAGCGCCTCGACCACCGGCATCGGCGGCAAGCCAGGGACGATCACCACGGTAATCGCCAGGGCGAAATACAGGCGAATGCGCGCCGGCACAAGGGTTGTACCAAAGATCGGCATGGTCATCAGCACAGCCGTGACGCGAAACAGCGGCAGGATGAAACTGGCCACCCAGGCACCGATCTGCGCATCGGTCAGCTCGAGCATCGCCGGATCAGCCAATCAGTTGCGGAATGCTGCCGTACAACGACAGGATGTATTCCATGAATTTCTGCACCAGCCACGGACCGACCACGATCAGGGTCACCAGCATCACCAGCAGGCGCGGCAGGAAGCTCAGGGTTTGTTCGTTGATCTGGGTGGCAGCCTGGAACATCGCCACGATCAGGCC
Source organism: Pseudomonas wadenswilerensis (assembly GCF_900497695.1). Classification (GTDB taxonomy): domain Bacteria; phylum Pseudomonadota; class Gammaproteobacteria; order Pseudomonadales; family Pseudomonadaceae; genus Aquipseudomonas; species Aquipseudomonas wadenswilerensis. The sequence goes on from NZ_UIDD01000010.1 coordinate 300,078, forward strand.
CACCAGCAGGCTCGGCACCACCAGGATGGCAACCATCAGGGTGGTCAGCCAGAGCGCGTCACGGAACAGGTCGACAGCCACTTCAGGGGTCATGGACTACTTCTCCTCGCGGCGTCAGACGCCGCCGAAACTGCCGGCCAGGGTACCCATGATCAGCGCCCAGCCATCGACCAGGACGAACAGCATGATCTTGAACGGCAACGAGATGATCAGCGGCGAGAGCATCATCATACCCATGGCCATCAGCACACTGGCGACCACCAGGTCGATGATCAGGAACGGGATGAAGATCATGAAGCCGATCTGGAACGCGGTCTTGAGCTCGGAAGTGACGAAGGCCGGCACCAGAATGGTCAGTGGCGCCTGATCGGGGCTGGCGATATCCGTGCGCTTGGACAGGCGCATGAACAGGTCAAGGTCGCTCTCGCGGGTCTGCGCCAGCATGAAGTTCTTCAGCGGCGCCTGGGCCTTGCTGATCGCGTCCTGGGCGCTGAGCTTCTCAGCCAGGTACGGCTGCACGGCTTCCTGGTTGATCCGGTCGAACACCGGCGCCATGATGAACAGGGTCAAAAACAGCGCCATGCCGTTGAGAATCTGGTTCGACGGCGTCTGCTGCAGGCCCAGGGCCTGACGCAGAATGGAAAAAACGATGATGATGCGGGTAAAGCTGGTCATCAGCACGACAAATGCCGGGATGAAGCTCAACGCCGTCATGATCAGCAGGATCTGCAGGCTGACCGAGTACTCCTGCTGGCCGTCAGCCCCGCTGGACAGGGTGATCGCCGGGATCGACAGTGGATCGGCCGCCAAAGCCATAGGCGCCACCAGCATCAGCAGCAGCGCCAACATCATGCGCAACGCGCCCATTACGACCTTCCCTTCTGATCCTTGCCCATCAGCTCCATCAGGCGCTGGGCGAATTCTGGTGTTGCCTGACGCGCACTGGCGGGCACTTCAATCGGTTCGGCCATGACATGCAGGGCCTCGATGGTGCCCGGCGAATGACCGATGAGAATCTGCTCCTTGCCGACCTGTATCAGCAGCAGGCGATCTCGCGGCCCCAGTGAACGACTGCCGAGGATCTCGATGACCTGAGCACTGCCCGGTGCGGCGTTCTGCACCCGGCGCAGCAGCCAGGCAAGCAAAAAGATCAGCCCCAGCACCAACAGCAAGCCCAGTACCAGCTGGGTCAACTGCCCCGCCGCGCTGCCGCTTGCCGCAACCGGCGCCACGACTGCGGCAGCCGGTTGCGTCGTGGCCAGGGCGACGTCTACATACAGGCCACAGGCCAGGGCCAGGCTGTTGCGCAGGAGCCTGTTCACTCAGCGCAGCTTCTTGATACGTTCGCTTGGGCTGATCACGTCAGTCAGGCGGATGCCGAACTTTTCGTTGACCACAACCACTTCGCCATGGGCGATCAGGGTGCCGTTGACCAGCACATCGAGCGGCTCACCGGCCAGGCGGTCAAGCTCGATCACCGAGCCCTGGTTGAGCTGCAGCAGGTTGCGGATGTTGATTTCGGTGCTGCCCACTTCCATGGAAATGCTCACTGGAATATCCAGGATCACATCCAGGTTCGGACCATCGAGGGTGACCGGCTCGTTGCTGCGCGGCGAACTGCCGAACTCTTCCATGGCCAGGCGGTTGGGCGATGTATTGCCGGCATCGGCAGCCAGCAAGGCGTCGATATCGGACTGCCCGGCGTCGCCGGTTTCTTCCAGGGCCGCGGCCCACTCATCGGCCAGGGCCTGCTCCTCCGGGGAGGTGATATCGTTTTCGTTAGCCATTTTGTCCTCGACGGGCAATCAATTCGGAGTTGGAACCACGAGCGCCTCAGCGGCGCTCGATCGGATCGATAATCTGCAGGGCCAGGTTGCCCTTGTGCGAACCCAGCTTGGCCTTGAACGACGGCACGCCGTTGGCCCGCAGGATCAGCTCTTCCGGCAGCTCGACCGGAATCACGTCGCCCGGCTGCATGTGCAGGATGTCGCGCAGCTTCAACTGGCGACGGGCGACCGTGGCACTGAGCGGTACGCTGACGTCCAGCACGTCTTCACGCAGGGCCTTGATCCAGCGTTCGTCCTGGTCATCCAGGTCGGACTGGAAGCCCGCGTCAAGCATTTCGCGCACCGGCTCGATCATCGAGTACGGCATGGTCACGTGCAGGTCGCCGCCGCCACCATCGAGTTCGATGTGGAAGGTCGAGACCACCACCGCCTCGCTCGGCCCGACGATGTTGGCCATGGCCGGGTTGACCTCGGAGTTGATGTACTCGAAGTTGACCGGCATGATCGCCTGCCAGGCTTCCTTGAGGTCGACGAAGGCCTGGTCCAGTACCATGCGCACCACGCGCAGCTCGGTCGGGGTGAACTCGCGGCCTTCGATCTTGGCGTGACGTCCGTCGCCGCCAAAGAAGTTGTCCACCAGCTTGAACACCAGCTTGGCGTCGAGGATGAACAGCGAGGTACCGCGCAGCGGCTTGATCTTCACCAGGTTCAGGCTGGTAGGCACGTACAGCGAATGCACGTACTCACCGAACTTCATCACCTGCACGCCGCCGACCGCGACGTCGGCGGAGCGACGCAGCAGGTTGAACATGCTGATGCGGGTATAACGGGCGAACCGCTCGTTGATCATTTCCAGGGTCGGCATGCGTCCGCGGACGATCCGGTCCTGGCTGGTCAGGTCATAACTTTTGACACTGCCGGGTTCGGCATTGCTCTCGGTTTGCACCAGACCATCGTCGACGCCATGCAGCAAGGCATCGATTTCATCCTGGGACAGCAGGTCCTGCACGGCCATCTGGGGCTCCTACTGCAATACGAAATTGGTGAACAGCAACTGGTCGACGACCGGCTTGCCGACTTCCTTCTGCGCCACTTCCTGGACACTCGCGGTGGCCTTCTGACGTAGCATTTCCTGGCCGACCGGGCTGGCCAGGGTGTCGAAACCCTGCCCCGAGAACAGCATGACCAGGTTGTTGCGAATCACCGGCATATGCACCTTGAGGGCGTCCAGCGCTGCCTGGTCACGGCCTTGCATGGTGATGCTCACCTGCATGAAGCGCTGGCGGCCGTTCTGGTTGAAGTTGACCACGAAGGCCGGCGCCAGGGGCTCATAGATCGCCGCAGGCTTGAGGTTGGCCAGGGCCGGATCGACCGCTGGCTTGCCCTCGGACGCGTGCAGGAAGAACCAGGTGGCGCCAACCGACAGACCGATAGCCAGCAGCAATGCCAGCACCAACAGCAGGATCAGCTTGAGTTTGCCTTTAGCGGCGGGGTCTTTCTCTGCTTCGCTCTTCGCCATGCCAATAATCCGTCATTCATCGGAGATTTCAGTCACATGGCGAGGGTTGAGCAAGTGTTATGCCAACCTGGAAGGGCAAGGCTGCGCCTTGCATCGCCGGCAAGGCCAGCTCCCACAAAGACCGCAGCCAATCAGGCGTAGTAATCCACGGCGCTTGAGCCCACAACCGACTGCTGCTCGACCGACATTGCGCCTGGTGCGATTTCAGCGGATTCGCCAGACTCATTGCGCCGCGCGGCCACGCCGCTGAGCTTCGGCGTGTCCTGGGCACCCTGCTGCTGTCCGCCACGGGACTGGTCGGCGACGTTGACGTCCGGCTGCCCGAGGCCTTGCTGGGCAAACATCTCCTTGAGACGGTGGACCTGGTTTTCCAGCGCCTCGCGCACCCCGGCATGACCACTGACGAAGGTCACCTGTGCCTGCTGCTCGGGCGCCAGGTTGACGCGAATGTCCAGGCGCCCGAGCTCGGCCGGCTCAAGTTTGATATCCGCCGATTTCAGGTTCTGGCTGGACAGGTACATGACCCGGTTGACCAGACCCTCGGTCCAGCCGCTCTGGTTCATCGCCAACGGTTGATTGAGCGGCGCGGCCACCGGCACGGCATTGGCGGTCTTGGCCGTGGCCGCCTGGGTCAGGCTGCTCAGGCGCTCGGCAAAGTTGTCGACACGGGTATCGCTCGAAGCGCTCTTGAGATCCTTGAGACCATCATCGATCAGGCCGCTGAAGGCTTTTTCGCCCGGCTCGCCCTGTTCGGCATCGGCACCGGGCTTGTCCAGCAGGGCCGCCAGTGTATTGACGGCAGGCTGCGCCGTTGCCGCTTCAGGCTGGGCATTGCCGACCTTGCCTGCGGTATGGGCGGAGGTGGTGCCCTGGGCCTGGGCACTTTGCTCCAGGGCCAGGCGCAAGGCCGGCAGGTCAGCCAGCGGATCGGCCTCGGGATCGAACTCGGGCTCCTCGGCTATCGCCTGACCTGGCGTCGAAGCCACCTGCAATTGTGCAGCCGCAGCCTGGATCACCGGCGCCACGGCTTCAGCCTGGGCCTGAATCAACTGCGCCCCCGGCTGCGCATCGGTCACTTGCCCAGCCACCAGACTGGGGTCGAGCAAGGTCGGGTCAGACAACTGCGAAGGTTCGACCTCGGCGCTGTCCTGGTCTTCAGGCAAATTCTTGCCGCTGTCGGCAACCTTCGACTGGTCGGCGGCAGCGTTCTTGCCGCCAGTTGCACCAGCGGTGGTTTTCTCAGGCACAGGCGTGTCTTTGACGCCTACAGCCGTCTCACGAGACTGTTTGGCATACACATCGGAAAAGCCGGACGCCTTGTCGTTAGGGGCCTGCAGCGATTTATCCGGCACACCGGCAGCGGCGCGCGACGGCTTCGCCACGGCACTGGTTTGCAGCAGGGGGTTGGAGGCGACAGGCATGTAGGAGTCTCCGCTACAGAAGTCGTAAACGTGAATTAGCGAAGACTACGCAAAACTCGCGCCAGGTTTGAACTTATGCTCAACCAATCGACACCCGCTGGCGTTCGTCGCAATACAAGCCACGGACCGCGGCGTACTCGCGGTCGATCTGGTTGATCAAATCTTCGATTCCTTGCAGCGGCCCATGGTTGACCCGATCTTCGAGCTGCCGGCACAACTCGGCCAGCGCCACGGCGCCCATATTGCTGCTGCTGCCCTTGAAACTGTGCGCCGCATGCGCCAGCTCGTCGGCGTTCTTCGCCCCATGCAACTGGCTGAGGCGTATTTCGGAATCTGCAAGAAAGGTCTCGAGCAATTGCAGGTAGCCATCTTCCATGACCTCCTGCAAGTCGCTGAGCACCTTGCGATCGATGTGAATTTCGGACACTTGCTCACTCCTTGATCAAGTTGGATTATGCCAGAGCCTCCCAGGCGAACTCCACGCATGCGCGACGCCCCTCGTCGACCCATTCGGCACGCCGGCTCAACCGGCGTATGAGGTTCAGCCCGCGCCCGCACAACCCTTGCTCGGACACAGGCCTGGCGAGCACTTTACTCACATTGAAGCCCTTGCCGCTATCTTCGACCTCAATTATCAGACGCCCGCCCCGCGGCCCGGGTTCAACCCTCAGGTGCACGCGGATGAACCCCTCGCTCAGGGCCTGCAGACGCTCATTGCGCATCTGGTAATAACTTGCAAAGCTGCGCGCATCGCGCTTGAGCGCTGAGTCCAGGCCCAGCACCCCATGTTCCAGGGCATTGGAATACAGCTCGGTCAGCACACTGTGCAATGCCCCGCTCTGAGCCCGCAGACCATGAATCTCCTGCAGCAGCTGCAGCAAGTACGGTAACGGATTGAAACGCTTTAGCGTGTCGGCACGAAATTCAAATTGCAACGACCAGTCCAGCGGGCTCGACTGACCACTGTCAGAATAGATCACGGGAGGCGGCGACAACAGTTGCGGCTCGACCACCTCGATATCCAGCAGGCTGACGTCGTCTCGCGAGCGCCCGCGAAAACCCTCCAGCGCCTGCAGGACTTCTTCGAACAACAGCGCCGGCCGACGGTTGGCACCCAGAACCTGACGCAGGCGTTCGACGCCAAACAACTGCTCGTTGTCGTCACTGGTATCGACCACGCCATCGGACAGCAGAAACAGGCGCTCGCCCAGGGCCAGGGGCAGCACTTCGGTAGTGTCGTCGAAGCGCTCCGGCGTCAGGATTCCCAAGGGCAGGTGACGCGAAACCAGTGGCATGGGTTCGCCGCCACCGGCCGGCAACAGATAACCGTCGGGCATCCCACCATTCCAAACCTCTACCACCCGCCGCTGAAAGCTCAGGTTGAGCAACAGTGCACAACAGAACATGTCCACCGGCAGGATGCGCTTGAGCTTGGCATTCATCTCCCGCAAGGTTTCGGCCAGGCCGTAGCCCTTGGCGGTCATGCCGTAGAACACTTCAGCCAACGGCATGGCACCTACCGCAGCCGGCAGGCCGTGCCCGGTAAAGTCGCCGAGCAGTACGTGCATATCACCCGCCGGGGTGAAGGCCGCCAGCAGCAAGTCGCCGTTGAACAAGGCGTAGGGGGATTGCAGGTAGCGGATGTTCGGCGCACTCAGACAGCCGGCATGAGCCACCTGGTCGAACACCGCCTTGGCCACCCGCTGCTCGTTGAGCAGGTGATTGTGATGGCGGGCGATCTGGTCGCGCTGCTCAAGCACCGTGGCCTGCAAGCGGCGCAAACGGTCCATCGCCTTGATTTTGGCGGCGAGGATCACCGGGCTGTAGGGCTTTGCCAGAAAATCGTCGCCACCCGCCTCCAGGCAGCGCACCAGTGCCTGTTCTTCACTCAAGGATGTAAGAAAGATGATCGGCACCAGCGCCTCACCCGCCAGCGCCTTGATCTGCCGCGCCGCCTCGAAACCGTCCATCACCGGCATCAAGGCATCGAGCAGAACGATGTGCGGGCGCTGTTCGGCAAACAGGGTCACCGCCTGCTCGCCGTTTTCGGCGGTGAGCACTTGATGCCCCTGTTTACGCACGATAGTGGCGAGCAGCAAACGGTCTGCCGCGCCATCTTCGGCGATCAGTACAGTGAGCGCTTCGAAATCATGGGCTGGCTGGCTCAACTGATGTCGAACAGCTTTTCGAAGTTGGAGATGGCGAGGATCTTTCGCACATCGGAGCTGGTGTTGACCACGCGGATTTCCGAATCGTCACCCCCCACGTGATCGCGCAGCAGCAACAGCATGCCCAGGGCCGAACTGTCCAGATAGGTTGCGTCCTTGAGGTCGACAACCACTGACTCCGGCTTGCGCGGCTCGTCCTCGTAGGCGTGGCGAAATTCCTGATGCTTGCCGAAGTCAAAACGCCCTTTGACCTTTATCGTCAGCTTTTTCCCATCCGGGGATACTTCAGATACAACTGCCATGTCGATGATTCCTTCCATTGCGACGATTGCAGACACCTAGAAGGTTTAGCAGCCCCGCCCCCCACCGGCAAGCCCTGCCGATCAACGCACGGATCAGTAGCGGTCGTGGCGCGGCAGGCGCTGGGACAACTCGTCGAGCAGCTTCTGCTCGCGCTTGTCTTCAAGCATTCGCGCCTCGTCGATGTAACGCTGCACCAGCTTGCGCAAGCCTTCGACCCGGGCGTAGGCCTGTTGCCAGGTGCTCCGGGCGTTTTTCAGGTTGTTCTGGTGCCAGGCCAGGCTCTGGCGCTGCTGGGTCATGGCCGTTTCGAGCTGACCGAGAAAGCTCTGGTAGTTGACCAGCCAGCTACCGGACACGCCCTGCGCACCACGATTGATCCACTGCAACTGGTAGTCGGCGCGAAAGCGGTCGAGCTCGCCGAGCTTGGCCTGGGCCATGCTCACCTGCTGCTGGAACTGCCCAAGGCGCTGGGCGGCCTGGCGTTCGGCGTTCTCCGCCATCTCCACCACCGGCGCCAGACGCGCGGCACGGCTTGGCTGGGCCATGATCTATCAGCCGCCTGCCGCAGGCAGGGGGGCGAACACGCCAGCCAGGTGCTCGCGACTCTGCTGCATGCCGACGTTGTCGTTCAGACCCTGGCGCAGGAAATGCACCAGACGCGGCTGCAGGGTGATGGCCAGGTCAGTTTCGGCATCGCCACCGGCCACATAGGCGCCGACGCTGATCAGGTCGCGGCTCTGCGACAGGCGCGACCACAGCTGCTTGAACTGCTGCGCTTCGGTCATCTGCTCGGGGCTGACCACTTGCGGCATGACCCGGCTGATGGAAGCCTCGATGTCGATGGCCGGGTAATGCCCCTCCTCGGCCAGGCGCCGGGACAGCACGATGTGGCCGTCCAGCACACCCCGCGCCGAGTCGGCGATCGGGTCCTGTTGGTCGTCGCCCTCGGACAGCACGGTATAGAACGCGGTGATCGAGCCACCCCCGGCCTCGCCATTACCGGCGCGCTCCACCAGCTTGGGTAGCTTGGCGAACACCGACGGCGGATAACCCTTGGTGGCTGGCGGCTCGCCGATGGCCAGGGCAATTTCCCGCTGGGCCTGGGCGAAACGGGTCAGCGAATCCATCAGCAACAGGACGTTCTTGCCCTTGTCGCGGAAGTACTCGGCAATGCGCGTGCAGTACATCGCGGCGCGCAAGCGCATCAGCGGCGCATCGTCAGCGGGCGATGCCACTACCACCGAGCGCTTGAGCCCTTCTTCGCCAAGAATATGCTCGATGAACTCCTTGACCTCACGGCCCCGCTCACCGATCAGGCCGACGACAATGATGTCCGCTTCGGTGAAGCGGGTCATCATGCCCAACAGCACACTCTTGCCGACGCCGGTACCGGCGAACAGGCCCAGACGCTGGCCGCGGCCGACCGTCAACAAACCGTTGATGCTGCGAATACCCACATCCAGCGGCTGGCTGATCGGGTCGCGGTTGAGCGGGTTGATGGTCGGGCCGTCCATCGGCACCCAGTCCTCGGCCTTCATCCCGCCTTTGCCATCCAGGGCACGACCGGCGCCATCGAGCACCCGCCCGAGCATGCTCATGCCCATCGGCAGGCGGCCGCTGTCCGCCAGCGGCACCACGCGGGCACCGGGAGCGATGCCGGCCACGCTGCCGACCGGCATGAGGAACACCTTGCCGCCAGCAAAGCCCATGACTTCAGCCTCGACCCGCACCGGGTGATAGCTGTCGTCATTGATCACCACGCAACGGCTCCCGACCGCCGCGCGCAGGCCTTCGGCTTCGAGGGTCAGGCCGACCATGCGCAGCAGGCGGCCTTCTACCACCGGCTGGGAGGGTAAATTGACGGCATCGGCGTAAGCCCCCAGACGCTTGCCGAAGCTGGTTCGCTCAAGGCGCATCGGGGCTGTCCAGGTCGACCTGCAAGTCCGGCGCCGCCGGGTGCAGGCCTTGGTCGTGGAGCTGATCGAAGAGCTGCGTCATGGCCTTTTCGATACGGGTTTCCATGCTCGCGTCGATGCGGCTGTGATCGGTTTCGATGCGACAGCCGCCCGGCAGCAGGGCTTCGTCTTCGAGCAGCTTCCAGCGCTCTTCGTGACGCTCGCGCAGGGCCTTGACCAGCTCGAAGTCCTGCGGATTGATATGGATACGGATGTTCTCGGCGCCCATTGGCAGCAGCTTCAGGGCTTCACGCAGCACCTGGGCGATCTGGCTGGAATCGCTGCGCAGTTCGCGACCGATAACCTCGCGGGCGATATGCCCGACCAGGTGCACCACGGCTTTTTCGATCTGGCTGTCCTGCTCGGCGATAGGCTCGAGCAGATGCCCCATGAGCTGTTCGAGGCCGGCCAGCTTGGCGCTGAGGGCCTCTTCGGCTTCCTGGCGGACCTTGAGCTGGGTGCTGTGAAAGCCCTCGCGCTCGCCGGTGGCAAAACCTTCGTTGTAGGCTTCCTGGCGGATGCTTTCGAGTTCTTCGAGGGTCAGTGGCTGGACTTCTTCCAGCGGCACTTCTTCGATTTCGTCCTGAACCGCTTCGGGCTCGGGCTCGGGTTCCGGCTCAGGCTCGGGGTCGAAACTGGGCAATGCCCAGCGATCGAAGCCATCGACGTCGTTGGCGCGAATCAGCTCACTGAGGTGCTCGTTGGTTGACATGATTTCACGCACTCATAAAGCATCGCGGGGCAAGCCCGCTCCTACAGGACCTCTGTGGGAGCGGGCTTGCCCCGCGATAAGGTCTTAGATCATCTCTTCGCCGCCCTTGCCACCGAGGACGATTTCCCCGGCTTCGGCCATACGGCGGGCGATGGTGAGAATTTCCTTTTGCGCCGTCTCGACGTCGCTGACGCGCACCGGGCCCTTGGCTTCGAGGTCGTCGCGCAGCAGCTCGGAAGCACGCTTGGACATGTTCTTGAAGATCTTCTCCTTGACCTTCTCGTCGGCGCCCTTGAGCGACACCACCAGCACATCGGAAGAGACTTCGCGCAGCAGCGCCTGGATACCGCGGTCGTCGACGTCGGCCAGGTTGTTGAAGACGAACATCAGGTCTTCGATCTGCTCGGAGAGGTCGCCGTCGATGTCGCGGATCGCGTCCATCAGCTGGCCTTCGACGGAGCTATCGAGGAAGTTCATGATGTCCGCAGCCCGCTTGATGCCACCCAGGGTGGTGCGCGCGGCATTGGAGTTGCCCGAGAACTGCTTCTCGAGGATCTGGTTCAGTTCCTTGAGTGCGGCCGGTTGTACGGTGTTGAGCGACGAGACGCGCAGGATGATGTCCAGGCGCACCTTGTGGTCGAAGTTGCCCAGTACTTCACCGGCCTGGTCCGGGTCCAGGTAAGCCACGACGATGGCCTGGATCTGCGGGTGCTCGTAGCGGATGACGTCGGCCACCGCGCGCGGCTCCATCCACTTGAGGCTGTCCAGGCCGCTGGTGTTGCCACCGAGCAGGATGCGGTCGATCAGGCCGTTGGCCTTGTCCTCGCCCAGGGCCTGGGTAAGCATCTTGCGGATATAGCCGTCGGAGCCGACACCCAGGCTGGTCTGGTCGCCGACGATCTCGACGAACTCGCTCATCACCTGCTCGACCTGCTCGCGATGGACGTTGCCCATCTGCGCCATGGCCACGCCGACCCGCTGCACTTCCTTGGGCCCCATGTGCCGCAGTACCTGCGCGGCATCGGTTTCACCCAGTGACAGCAGCAAGATCGCTGCCTTGTCGACACGGGTCAGTTTGGCGGTAAGGGCTCGGTTATCACTCATCGGCGTTGATCCACTCTTTCACGACCTGGGCCACACGACCCGGGTCTTCGGCCACCAGGCTCTTGATTGCATTGAGCTGTGCGTCATAACCCTCGCTCGGGCTTGGCAGCAGAATGCTTTGCGGACCACCCAGGCTGACGCGGTCGTTGGCCAGTTCGCCATCCAGACCGAGCATGCCGCCCAGTTCCATGTCGCCATCGGCACCGGCGCCTTGCTTGCCATTGCCGGTGATGTTGTTGAGGACCGGACGCAGCACGCCGAACACCAGGACCAGGATGAACAGCACGCCCATGACCTGCTTGATGATGTCCCAGAACCACGGCTGCGAGTAGAACGGTATTTCGGTGATCACTTCACCACGGTCGGCAGCGAACGGCACGTTGATCACACTGACGCTGTCGCCACGGCTGGCATCGAAGCCCACCGCGTCCTGCACCAGACGGGTAAAGCGCGCCAGGTCTTCGGCGGCCCATGGCGTGCGGGCGGCATCGCCGGTGGCCGGGTCGACCTTGAGCTGGTCATCGACCACGACCGCCACCGACAGGCGGGTCAGACGACCTTGCTGCTGACGGGTATGGCTGATGGAGCGGTCCAGTTCGAAGTTCTTGGTCGATTGCTGACGCTTGTCGGCCGGGTACGGGGCAAGCATCGGCTGGCCGGTGGCCGGATCCATGATTTGCTGACCGTTGGCGTCGAGCAGCGGCTGGCCGGGCTGAATGGCGCTGGCAGCGGTTTGCGTGCCACCGGTGGTCTGCGGCGCCGAAGCCGGGCCGGGCGGCTGGTTGCTCAGGGCACCTGGCACGCCTTGCGGGCCCATGCTGCTGGAGCGTTGTTCGTTGACCGACTGCTCGCTGCGCAGCGCTGGCTGGTCCGGATTGAACTGCTCGGAGGTCGACTCAACGGCACTGAAGTCCAGGTCTGCAGAGACTTCAGCCTTGTAGCGGTCGTTGCCCAGTACCGGCTGGAGGATGTTGTGCACACGCTGGGTGAGCAGGCCTTCCATACGGCGGCTGTAGTCGAACTGCTTGCCGGCCATGGTCAGCTCGGAGTTCTCGACCTGATCGGAGAGCAGGTTGCCCTTCTGGTCGACCACGGTGACCTGGGACTTGTTCAGCTCCGGCACGCTGGTTGCCACCAGGTTGACGATGGCCATCACCTGACCGGCTTCCAGTGCACGGCCCGGGTACAGCTCGACCAGTACCGAGGCACTTGGCTTGCGCTCGTCGCGGACGAACACCGAGCTCTTCGGAATCGCCAGGTGCACCCGGGCACCCTTGACGTTGTTGAGGCTGGAGATGGTCCGCGCCAGCTCACCTTCCAGGCCACGACGGTAACGAGTGGCTTCCATGAACTGGCTGGTGCCCAGGCCCTGCTCCTTGTCGAGGATCTCGAAACCGACATTGCCATCGCTCGGCGCCACGCCGGCGGCTGCCAGCTTCAGGCGGGCACGGGAAATATCGTCGGCCTTGACCAGCAAGGCGCCGGAATTGGGTTCGACGTTGTAGGGGATGTCGGCAGCGGCCAGGGTCTCCATGACCTGCTTGGTGTCCATGCCGGCCAGGCTGCCATACAGCGGCCGGTAATCCGGTTGCTGCGACCACAGCACCACGGCAAAGCCGATGGCTACGCTCGCGGCCAGACCGACCAGCAGGCCGACCTGACGCAGCATGGGCATCTGCGAGATGTTTTCCAGGAACGACATGCCGAACAACGGCGGCTTGGGCGCTGCCCCGCTGCTTTTCGCGGGCACGTTATCGACGACTGCTTCGGCCATGACTCAATCTCGCCCTTATACCGGCATCTGCATGATGTCTTGATAGGCCTGCACCAGCTTGTTGCGCACCTGGGACAAGGCCTGGAACGACACAGTGGCTTTCTGCGAAGCGATCATCACGTCGGTGAGGTCAACGCCGCTTTTACCAATCTCGAAAGCGTTGGCCAGCTGCGAGGAAGCCTGCTGGGTGTCGCTGACCTTGTTGATGGCCTGCCCCAGCATGTCGGCAAAATTGCTCGAACCGAGCTCAGGCGCAGCGGCAGCCTTCGGCATCGACATGGCGTCCATTTGCATGGCCCGCATGTCCAACATCAATCGATTAAATTCAACACCTTGGCTCATGGACTTCTCTCTCCGACGGCCCGCATTTTTTTGACACTCACGCAGCGGATAGGCAGGACATAGCAACAAGAGTGCCAGCTCTGCCCGCGGCCCGAACAAAAACTCTAATTCAACACCCTGTCAGCTCGCGTACAGGCTAGCCTCGACGTCCATACCGGCATCGCGCATCTGCGCCAGCTTGTAACGCAGGGTGCGTGGGCTGATACCCAGGCGCTCGGCGGCTTCCTTGCGGCGGCCGCGTTCGGCACGCAGAGTGTCGATGATCATCTGGAATTCATGGCGGCGCATGTCATCACCCAGCCCGCCTGCGGCCTCGGCCTCGATCGGCGCAACTGCGGCGACCGGCGCTGCGGCGAATACCGGCAAGGCACCGGCAAGACAGAAATCCGCCGCTTCGATCACCCCGCCCTGCTGCAGGATCAAGGCGCGCTGGATGGCGTTGTCCAGCTCGCGCACGTTGCCCGGCCAGGCGTAACCCTGCAGACAGGCCTGAGCCTCAGGCGACAGGCGAACGGGGGCGTGCTTCATTTTATTGACGTGGCGCGCCAGCAAGCGTTCGGCCAGCGGCAGAATATCGGCGCTGCGTTCGCGCAGCGGCGCCCATGCCAGCGGGAACACCGACAGGCGATAGAACAGGTCTTCACGGAACCGCCCCGCCGCCACTTCACCGGCCAGGTCACGGTTGGTGGTGGCAACCACGCGAATGTCCAGGGCAATCGGCTTGCGCCCACCGACCCGCTCCACTTCACGTTCCTGCAGCACCCGCAGCAGCTTGGCCTGCAGACCCAGGGGCATTTCGGAAATCTCGTCGAGCAGCAAGGTGCCGCCATCGGCCTGCTCGAACTTGCCGGCCTGGGCAGCAATGGCCCCCGTAAACGAGCCCTTCTCGTGACCGAACAGCGTGGCCTCGAGCATGTTGTCCGGGATCGCCGCACAGTTGATCGCCACGAACGGCTGCTCGGCGCGCAGCGACTGCTGGTGAATGTAGCGCGCCAGCACCTCTTTGCCGGTGCCGGACTCGCCCGAGATCAGCACGGTCGAATCGCTTCGCGCCACCCGCGCAGCCAACTCCAGCAACTGCGCACTGGCAGGCTCGCGCGCCACCGGCCCCTCGCCTTCGCCAGCGCCGGCCACACCCAGGGCGTGACGCGCCACCAGTTCGAGCAGGGCCTTGGGCTCAAATGGCTTGACCAGGTAATCGGCCGCGCCCTGGCGCATGGCCTCGACCGCACGCTCGACGGCGGCATGCGCGGTCATCAGCAACACCGGCAGCTGCGGCTGGCGCGCGCGCAGCAGGGTCAGCAACTGATGGCCGTCCATACCCGGCATGTTCACATCGCTGACCACCAGGCTGAACGCCTCGCCAGCGACCACTTCCAGTGCTTCTTCGGCCGAACCCACGGCCTGATAGGCAAAGCCGCCCAGCTCCAGGGTATCGGCCAGTGCCTGCCTCAGGGCGCGGTCATCTTCGACCAGCAGCACCTTGATTGCTTTCATTACTCTGTCTCCGCCTGCTGCGCACCGATCAGCGGCAGGCTGATCCGTGCACAGGTGCCACGACCGGGTCGCGAACGTAATTGCAAACTGCCCTGGTGGGCCCTGGCCACCGCCTTGACCACCGCCAGGCCCAAGCCGGTACCGGTGGCCTTGGTGGTCAGGAACGGCTCGCCCAGGCGCGCCAGCAAGGCACTGTCGATACCGGTGCCGGCATCGCTGATGCACAGGTGCAGGACCTGCTCGCGCCGGTACAGGTGAACCTTGAGCCGCGCCGGCTCGCCACTGGCCTGCAGGGCGTTTTCGATCAGGTTGAGCATGGCGCCGACCAGGGTGTCGCGGTTGCACAGCAACTCGCCCAGGTGACTGTCGCACTGCCAGCGCACCGCATGCCCCTGAACATGGGTCTGCGCGGCCTGCTGCAGCGCCTGGAACAGGGCCTTGGGCGTCAGCCGGTCAGTCAACGGCAACTCGCCGCGGGCAAACACCAGCATGTCGCGCACCTGATGCTCCAGCTCGTGCAGGCGCTCCTTGAGGTTGCTGGCAAAGCGTTGCTGGGTTTCTACCGGCAGGCTCTGCTCGGCCAGGTGACTGGCATAGAGCATGGCCGCCGACAAGGGCGTGCGAATCTGGTGGGCCAGGGAGGCAACCATGCGCCCCAGCGAGGACAAGCGCTCGTGGCGGGCCAGCTGGTCCTGCAGGTGACGGGTTTCGGTCAGGTCATTAAGCAGTACCAACTGCCCGGGCTCGGCATCCAGCGAGCGCGTGGCAATCGACAGGCGCCGGCCATCACGCAGCGACACCTCGTGGCCGTCATCCTCGCGCGGAGCGAAGCTGCGAGCGATCACCTCACGCCACAGCTCACCCTCCAACGGCTCGCCAAGCAGGTCGCAGGCAGCGGGATTGGCCTCACGCACGCGGCCCTGGCCATCGATGACAATGACCCCGCCGGGCAACAGGTCAAGCAGGTTCTGCAGACGGTTGGCCAGGCGCTCCTTCTCGGCCAGCTCGGCCATGCGCTGGGCACTGACCACCGCCAGCTCGCCCTTGAGCTCGGTGACCCGGGCTTCGAGCAGGCTGTAGGACTCACTGAGCTGGGTGGACACCTGATCGAACATGGCAAAAGCCTGTTCAAGACCAAGGCGGCTTTCCTGCTCGGCGGCGTTTGGCCCCTTCGGCTCAGGGACACAGGAGATGGTAGCGACCTGGGGCATCGTGCTCTCTCGCGTGACTGACCGTCATAAAACGGTGTGGAGCCTGCGATATAGCAATAGCCGTGCCGGATAGTTTCGGAAGGACGCTTACTGGAGCTGCAGAGAACTGGCAAAGGCCGCCAGGACGGGCGTTACAGCCCTTTGAAAGATAGGGTTATTCGCCATGATGGGCCCATTGCGCTGCCCATCATGGCGACACAGGCGTCAATCCTCCGCCTGTTCATCCCCTTCGCGCCGGCTCATGCCGTACTTGCGCATCTTCTCCACCAGGGTGGTGCGGCGGATGCGCAGGCGCTCGGCGGCGCGAGCGACGATACCGTTGGCGTCATCCAGCGCCTGCTGGATCAACCCTTGCTCCAGACCACCGAGGTAGTCCTTGAGGTCGAGGCCTTCGGGCGGCAGCATGGCGTGGTTGG
Source organism: Pseudomonas wadenswilerensis (assembly GCF_900497695.1). Classification (GTDB taxonomy): domain Bacteria; phylum Pseudomonadota; class Gammaproteobacteria; order Pseudomonadales; family Pseudomonadaceae; genus Aquipseudomonas; species Aquipseudomonas wadenswilerensis. The sequence goes on from NZ_UIDD01000010.1 coordinate 316,287, forward strand.
CGAAGTTCGGCGTATGGCCATTGATCGCCACGCGCTCTTCGAGGTCCGAGCGCAGGCTGTCGACCAGTTGCTCGTCTTCGTCATCGACGTAGCGGAATTTCTTCGGCAGCTCGGAAACGCCGATCACCCCATAGGGGTGCATGATCGCCATGCGCTCGACCAGGTTGGCCAGCTCGCGGACGTTACCCGGCCAGCCGTGACGGCACAGCGACATGATCGCGGCCGAGTTGAAGCGGATCGAACCGCGCTTCTCGTGCTCCATGCGCGAGATCAGCTCGTTCATCAGCAGCGGGATGTCCTCGACGCGCTCGCGCAGCGGGGCCATCTCGATGGGGAATACATTGAGGCGGTAGTACAGGTCTTCACGGAAAGTACCCACCTCGATCATGCTTTCGAGGTTCTTGTGGGTCGCGGCGATGATGCGCACATCGATGCTCTGGGTCTTGTTGCTGCCGACCCGCTCGAACGTGCGCTCCTGCAGCACGCGCAGCAACTTGACCTGCATCGGCAACGGCATGTCGCCGATTTCGTCGAGGAACAGGGTACCGCCATTGGCCAGCTCGAAACGCCCGGCGCGGCTGGTGATCGCCCCGGTAAAGGCGCCCTTCTCGTGGCCGAACAGCTCGCTTTCAAGCAGCTCGGCCGGAATGGCCCCGCAATTGACTGGCACAAACGGCGCTTCACGGCGCTTGGAGTGGTAGTGCAGGTTACGCGCCACCACCTCCTTGCCAGTGCCCGATTCGCCGAGGATCAGCACGCTGGCGTCGGTGTCGGCCACCTGCTGCATCATCTGCCGCACGTGCTGAATGGCGCGGCTGGTGCCGACCAGGCTGCGGAACAGGTTCGGTTCGCGCTGGCGTCCACGCTCGCGGGCCTGGTCGTACATCTCGCGATAGACCTGGGCACGGTGCAGCGAATCGAGCAACTTGCTGTAGCTCGGCGGCATCTCGAGGTTGGAGAGCACGCGACGGCGCAGGTCGTCCGGCAGCTCGGCAGAAGAAATTTCGCCCAAAAGCAGAACCGGAAGGAACTCATCCCACCCAGCCACTGTCTTAAGCAAGCCCATCAGACTTGCCGGAGCATTCACGGTCCCGATCAGGACACAGAGTACTTCACGACTGGATGACAACGACTCGACAACCTGCTGCCAGTCATGGCTCGAGCAGGGCAGATTTTCTTCGCCAAGAAAATTCAACACCACCGCCAGATCACGGCGGCGAGCGCTATCGTCATCGATCAGGAGAATTTTGGTTTCACGCCACATGCAATAACAACTTCCCTAGTCATCTCGGCGCCCTTGTAAGGGCAAGCTCGACATCATTCCGACTGAACGGTCAGTGTTCGGACGTCTGAAATTAGAAAACAGCCACTAGTTAAGTCAAAAAACCGTACATAGTCAAATTTATGGCGCACTGCTTTTTGGTTTTGCCCAGTTTCAGCTGAACAAATGGTATACCTTTGCCGCGTTTTTCGCTTGCCGGATCTGCGACATCTCATCGACTATTGTTTGACGCTCGCCACTTGCAACCTCAATTAATTCCCTGTAGACGCCCAGAAGCTCCTCGAGCTTGCTGCGCAGTGTCGCCTCGTCGACCGTCGCTTCGACCAGCACATCGTCCACGCACAGGCGGCAGCTGACGTCGAGTTCGCTGATCGCCTCCCAGTCACGGCTGGCCAAGGCACCCAGCAGTGCCTCGCGGGTTTGTTCGATACGTTCGAGCACGACACTCATTGCAATCTCCTAGGCATCGGTGAGCTGATCGCCGATCGCGTCCCAGCCTTCCTTGACGGTAATCAGCAGACGCGCCACCTCGTTGAGGATCTCCGGGTCATTCTGCACGTTCGCTTCGACCAGGCGCTTGCTCATGTACGAATACAGGTTATCCAGGTCGGTCAGCGAGTCAGCATGGTTTTCCAGGTCCAGGCCTTCGCGCAAACCGCCAACGATACCGATCGCCTTGCCTATCAGGATGCCGCGCTGGGCCACGTCGTTGCGCGCCATGGCGCCCTTGGCCTGGGCAATTCGATCAAGACCACCCTGCATCAACATCTGCACCAGACGGTGCGGGCTGGCCACGGAGGTCTGGGCCACGCCGTTGACTTTCTGGTACTGCCGAAGGGCCAACATCGGATTCATGCTCTACCTCGTCACCGCAAAAAAGGTTTCGTATACCGCTTGTATCGCCTGCGCGTCAAAAAACTTTAGCGCGGCCAGCAAAAAGCCCGGAGTCCCCTTACGGGTACTGCCGGGCTTCTGGCACATCGGTCGATCAGGAATTCTTTTGCTGCGCCTCGATCGAGGCGAACATCGAAACGATGTTCTTGCGTTCCGCCTCGAGCTTGCCGACCAGGGTATCCATGGCCACGTAGCGCTTGGTCAGGGATTCGGTCAGCGATTTGATGCGCCGATCAAGGGCCAGCTGCTGATCACTCAGATCCTTTTGCAGCCTGTCTAGGCCAGCCTTGCGGGAATCGAGGATACCGCCGGTCTGCAAGTACGGTTCGACAGCCTTTTTCATGTTCGCAAACACGCCATCGGTGCCGGTGAACAGCTCCTGCACGTCAGGACCGAGCTTTTTATCCTTCATCGCCGCGTCGTACTTGGCGGAGTTGAACTCCAGGGTACCGTCCTTGGCCGTGTTGATACCCAACTGACTGAGCGTGGTCAGGCGACCACTCCCCGACGGGGTAGACAGCTGCTTGCGCAGGTCGGACAGCAGCGAGCGGGTGGTCGGATCGTTGGTCAGCGGCCCGAGCACGGTCTTGCCGTCTGCGTCCTTGGACACCGACGTCAGGGCATTGGCAGCCTTGACCAGGGTATTGTAGGCGTCAACAAAAGCCTTGACCGACGTCTTCAGGCCTTCGGTATTTTCACCAACAGTAACCTTGATAGCCTTGGTCTTATCAGTTCCGGTGGCCTGGAGCAGCTCCAGACTCATACCACTGATCGCACCATCAACGGTGTTGCTCTTGCTAGTAACTGGCAGACCATCGATGGTCAGCTTGGCGCTCTGGGCAACGCCGTCGATATAACCGGCACCGTTACCCGCCATCGGGGCAGTGCCGTTGATCTTCAGCTCGGCAATGCCATCGACCGAGATATCGGTACCCTCACCGGTCTTGGTCGAACTGAACACCAGGCGCGAGCCGTCCTTACCGTTGACGATGTTGGCACTGATGCCTTTCTCGGCCAGCGAGGTATTAATGGAGTCGCGCACCGTCTGCAGAGTCGCACCCGGGCCAACCTTCACGGTATGGGTCACGCCATCCTGAGTGATGGTCAGGTCACCTTCAGGTATCGAGGTGCTGGCACCGCCGGTAAAGTTCTGACTGGCCACCTTGGACGAGGTGGCGAGATTTTCGACCAGGACCGAGTAGGTGCCGGGTACAGCAGTATTGTTCGAGGTCGCCTTGACCGTGGCGTCGCTACTGGAGGTCGCGGTATAGGCGTTGAAGGACGGAGCCTTCGGATCGTTGAGCTTTTTCATCGCTTCCTGGTACACAGAAAGCGCACTCTTGAGCGACGCTACCCCGGAAAGCATGGCCGTGTTGTTGGCGGTCTGGCGCTTGATCTGGTTCGCCTTGGGATCGGTATCCGCCTTGACGAGCACATCAACGATCTTGTTGATGTCTACCCCGGAACCCAGACCGATACTCGGTAAAATTGTACTCGCCATTGCTACTCCCTCATGGTTACGCGCCGCCCTAGCCTTGCCAGACTAGCGAACTTGCGGTTCAGCCGCCAACTTCAGGCCTTGGCATTGAACAGCAGGCTGTTTACATCGCTCAGACTGTGAGCGATCTTCAACGCCTCTTCCGAAGGAAGTTGGCGGATCAGCTCTCCGGTCTCACTGGCGATGACTTTTACTACAATTCGGCCGGATTCTTCATCCGTGGAAAACTCAAGGTTACGTCGCGATGATGCAAGGAACTTCTCGATATCCTTGACCGCGCTCTTCACCTTCTCTGCTTCGGACAGCCCCTTGTCGGCAGTATCCTTGGCCGGCGTGATGGCTTCAACAGCCGCTACGGGCTTCGCCGCAGGGCGTTCGGTGGTCGCTTCGACCGGCTTCACCGTCGGGTACGACAGGTTCAGCTTGACGCTCATATCCATGTCACCACCTCTCAATGCAAAAGGCGGAGGAGCGCCATAGATGCACTCCCCCGCCGACAACTACCAGGTGATTAGCCCAGCAGCTTCAGTACCGCCGACGGCAGTTGGTTGGCCTGGGCCAGAACCGAAGTCGAAGCTTGTTGCAGGGTTTGCTGCTTGGTCATCTGAGCAGTTTCAGCGGCGAAGTCGGTATCCTGTACGCGGCTACGAGCAGCTTCGGCGTTCTCGTTGATGTTTTGCAGGTTGTTGATGGTGCTGGTCATACGGTTTTGTACAGCACCCAGCGCAGCGCGGGAGTCACCGATGGTGCCGATGGCCTTGTCGATTGCAACCATGGCAGCCGAGAAGTTGGTTTCGGCAGTGGCGCTGTCGCTACCGGCGATGGTGATGGCGCTGGTGATACCCAGGTCGCTGGCCAGGAACTTGCCGCTCAGGTCGATCGTGATCTGGTTTTGGGAACCAGTGTTGGAACCAACCTGGAAGGTCATGACGCTAGCCGAACCGTCCAGCAGGTTCTTGCCGTTCAGCTGGGTGGACTGGGCGATACGAGTCAGTTCCGCACCCAACTGCTTGAACTCGCCGTCCAGCGAGACACGGTTGGTCGAGTCGTTCGAGTCGTTTCGCGACTGTTGAGCCAGTTCACGCATACGCTGCAGGATGTTGACCTGCTCTTGCATCGCGCCTTCAGCGGTCTGGGCGATCGAGATACCGTCGTTGGCGTTTTTGATTGCCATGGTCTGACCGCGGATTTGCGAGGTCATACGGGTAGCGATCTGCAGGCCGGCGGCGTCGTCTTTGGCGCTGTTGATTTTCAGGCCGGAGGACAGACGGCTCATCGAAGTGCTCAGAGCGTCGGAAGCGCGGTTCAGGTTCTTCTGAACGCCCAGGGAGGTAGTGTTGGTGTTAACGGTTAATGCCATGACGAATTCCTCGTGTTTGGGATACTGCGGCTTCCGGCCCTGGCATCCGCCGGGTGTGGCCTAGAGAACCTTCGTAATAGTTATCGTCGTCTGGCGCGGTTGCTTTAGGGCTTTTTAGAAATTTTTTAATGGCACCCTGCCACCCCAATGAAATCAAGGGTTTGACGCCAGAAAAACCACTTTCACACCAACGGCAGGCATAAAAAAAGCGCCACCGGTGCAACCGGCAGCGCTTTTTAAACGGCAAGGCTCTATCTCAATCCTTGCGTTCGATGATCGCCGACCCCCAGGACAGGCCAACACCAAAACCACTGAGGGCGACGCGCTTGTGCTGAGAACCGAGCACGTGTTTTTCCAGCAGCAGCGGAATGCTCGACGACACGGTATTACCGGTCTCGACCATGTCCTTGACGAACTTGTCCGGATCATCCTCGAAGCGCCGGGCGACTGCATCGACAATCGCCGCACTGCCCTGATGGATGCAGAACAGATCGATATCCGCCGGTGCCAATTGGCTTTCGCCCAACAGCTCGTGCAGGTGCGCCGGCACCTTGAGCAAGGCAAAGTTGAAGACCTGACGACCGTTCATGAAGAACACCCCGTCACTGACCTTCAGGTGCGCAGCGCCGCCACCGTCGGTACCGAACTTGGCCTTGCCCAATTGCCAGTGGGCGCCCTCGCCCATCCAGGTGACGGTAGCGGCATCACCGAACAGCATGGTGGTGTTGCGATCTTCCGGGTCGACGATCTTCGAGTAGGGGTCAGCGGTGATCAGCAGGCCGTTTTTCAGCCCCGCCGCTTCCATGAAGCCTTTCATGGCATACAGGCCATAGACATAGCCCGAGCAGCCCAGGGAAATATCGAAGGCCGCCACATGGGTCGGCAGGCCCAGCTTGTCCTGGACGATGGCGGCAGTGTGCGGCAAACCTTCTTCGTCGCCGTTCTGGGTAACGACGATCAGGGCGTCGATGGACTCAGGCACCAGGCTCGGATTGGCAGCGAACAGGGCCTTTACCGCCTCCACACACAGGTCGGAGGTTTCCTGGCCTGCATCCTTGCGCGGCAAAAAGGTCGAACCGATCTTGCCGAGAATGAATTCCTGGTCCTTGGCGAATTTCGCACCCTGGGCGTAGTTGTCAACGCCCTCGACAGGTACGTAACTCGCGATGCTTTTGATGCCAATCATTGTGGCTTCCCGATAGATATGCGGATTTTCACGGGCACTGGAACCTGGTAACCAAGGGTTTGCGAGCCTGCGCACACCCCGCCCGCCAGTACCGCCCGACGACTCAATAGATTAAAGATGCCCGTTTCGACTGCCAAGTCACTGTTGCACAAAGATTACCCACCACAAACGTCAGCCTTTGCTGTTTTGCGGGTATCAGGGATGGGCATTATCGGCTGGCCGACGCTGCGCAGGGAAAACTCAGGAGGGGTCAGCACTCATCGAGTGCACCAGCCACCGCGCTCCCTATCGACTCGGGCAGCGCGGCGGACACAGGTTCAGGACAGGATCAACCCGGTAGCCAGGCACTGCACCAACGCTGCTGATGCTCCTCGTCGAACATCCAGTACCGATGAACGGCATCCTTGAGTTCATCACCGCGGCGCTGGGTTGCTTCAATATTCGCCAGGTGCAGGCCGATTGCCTCGATCCAGTGCTCGTAACTGTTACTCACACGTGCCACCGGCAAATTGTCCTGCCCCTGGCCGATGTCGCTACAAATCACTGGCACAGCACAGGCGCCAAACTCCAATTGGCGCTGATTGCCTTTGCAAACGTTGAACAGACTCTGCTCCAGCGGCACCAGGGCAAGGTCCAGATTCAACCCCGCCAGCGTTTGCGGGTACTGCTGCACATCGACACCGTCATGGTACTCATGGACATAGGGCTGCAAGCTGCTCGGGCAGTAACCGAAGAAGACCCACTCGACATCTGCAGCCAAGGCCTTGATCACAGGCGCGATAACGTTCAGATCAGTTGCTTGCTCGCTGTTTCCGACCCAACCCAGGCGAGGCCGGGCACCCGTGCGCCGCCGCCCCTGGACATCGCGCCAGGCTTCGATCGGCAAGCGCGTCTCAACCACTCGGATATCCGCGTGCAGGCCGGCAAAAGCCTTCGCCAACGCCGTTGTCGGCACCACCAGGCGGTCCACATACCCCAGAGCCCGCTGCAGGTTATGGAAAATATCTTCGCCTATGCCCTTGCGCCTGGCGCTGCCCAGCGGCAGATCCGGCAGGTAGTCGCTCAGATCAAGAACCGTGAAGGCACGCGAGAATGCCTGAATCCGCCGCATGGCCTCCAGACGAGGCTCGTCGAGCCCACCCTGGAACACCACCACGTCCGCGGCCAGCCGCTCCAGCTCAACCAGTTGCGCCACCCCTGGCGACACCTGGCCATCGATGCAGCCAGCTGCCTTCAATGCATTGAAGGGACAAACCACCCGCGAATAACCCAGGTCGCCCTGATCAAGTGGATGAAGCGACAGTACCGGCACCTCACGCTGACCCTGCGGCGAATGCCACGTCGATTGCAGGCTGGCAACTTTGAAACCGCCAGCATGGGTCAGAGACAAATGTGGGTTGTAGGCTGGATCATGTCCTAGCACTGGTAACCAGCGGGCGTACAGGGCGTCTTCTTCCTCGACGCTGGCAGCAGCCAATGCTGGCCTATCGATCAACAGTTGCGCATGAGGCGTCCAGACGTTGAGAAAACCTGCCTGACGTAGGCGCAAACACAGATCGACATCCATCCAGCGCGCAAGCTCAGGCGCCTCGTCAAACCCACCCACCTCAACAAACAGGTCGCGGCGCAACATCAGACATTCGCCACTCAGCGCCGAATAGTCCTGGTCGACCATGAGCCGTTGCATGTAACCGGTATCGCTATGGGAGTACCCGGTAAAAGCCCGCCCCACCGGCCCACGCAAGCCCAGCACCAGGCCGGCGTGATGAATCTTGCCGTTCATCGTCAGCAGTTTGCCGCCCACGGCCGCGACTTCCGGACGCTGGGCGTGATTGAGCAACTGCTGCAACCAACCCTGGGCAATCGGCGCCGCCGCCGCATCCAGCCACAGTAGGTATTCGCCGCGCGCCAGCCGGCCTGCCTCATTGCGCAATAGCGCCGCAGACTGGCCTGGGGCAAAAGGCAGCACGCGCAACTGATCGCCGCCAATTTGCTCGATTCCCTGCAGCCATTGCCGCAGTTGCGGGTCGTCACTGCCCGCATTCAGCAGCAAGACCTCATAGGCGGGATAATCGGTGTATTGCAACAGCGCTTCGATACTGCGCTGGAACTGTTCCATGACACCGTCGAGCAGGATCACAATACTCACCATAGGCTGGCCAGCATGCCCATAGTCCAGCTGATAGTGGCCAGGAAGGTACGTATTGACTTGCGCCTGGCCGTAACCTCGGGCCTGGAGATGGCGGTTGATCACCTCGCGCTCACTGACAGAGTCGGCGAAGCACAAGGCTTCACAGACCAACAGCGGCTCACTGATATGCTCGATACCACTCAAGCCTCGTTGCTCGATCAGGCGCAGTTGGTATTCCAGTTCGAACGCTTCGCCACAACCGGTATCGAAGCCACCCTGCGCCAGAAACCCATTGCGCTGGAACAGCCAATGCGACGATACGCTGGCCGGCAGACTTAACAACAGGTCAAGGTTGAGGTCAGGTCGAAGCGAAATGCCAAGCGTCCCGTTACCCATGCGCATGGCTTCATCGGCATAGAAAGCAAGGCGGTCATCCGTCGCATTGGCAAGCGCCTGGGCCACCAGCAAAAAGCCGCCCGGAGTGAACTCGACACCCGCCTCGACCACCATGAACCAGTCAAAGGCACTGTCGGCCACCACCTGGTTGATGACAGCGCTGCGCTGTTCTGCCTGGCAAGGCAGATGGCGCACCGAAAGGCCCGGCACACCTGCCACAGACGCCGCGTCGCCGAGGGTCACCACCTGCAGGTTTGGATACAAGCAACGAGCTGGCGCGAGGCTCTCAAGGGTGCGCGTCAACGCCTGTTCAGCGTCTCCATTATCCAGGACCAGCACGCCCAGCCTCGGCGAGTGACCGTTTGCCAGGCGCGTCATCAACGCCGCGCGTTGCTGCTCATCCGGGCAGCGCTGCTCCAGCCAGACCTGCATGCCTTGCCTGTCGGCCAACGCCTGGCGCACCGCTGCGGCCTGGGTTTTTTCAATGAACACATCAAGTTGCTGCCAAAACTGCGCGGTTACAGCGGCATAACGCTGCAAGGCCCCCTTCACGCCAGCGCGAGCAACCGCCAGGGCATCGACCTGGTCAGACACGGCACAACCTTCCTTGCCGAAGAAGATCCCGTCGAGGAAGGTCTGGTCGATTCCGTACCCGGCCATAAAGATTACCGGGCACCCACACAGGACGGCAATGGAGCACGTCATCGACCACTCATAGCTGTAGAGCACCTCGGCACTGCGCAGAACCTCGGCCAACTCCCTCAGCGACAGCGGATTGGCCACACTTAGCAGGCGAATGCCCTCCGGCAGCGACGAATAGTCCACCTGATCCAGGGGATGGCGATTCTGATAGAGGTAATGCCCCTTTCGCTGCACGGTTTCATCAGGCGCACTGAACAGCGAGATGTCGATGATAGGAAAGCACAGCAGGTCGGTGACGCCGGCGCTCTTCTCAGCCGCAATCCGGGCGTCATAAAAGAACAGCAGGTCGCCCGGCTCTTCATCCATCATCCTGCCGGTCAAAAAACCTTCAACGTTCAGCACATAGCGTGCAACCACTTTGCCGTTGAGGGGGTTGCCGCTGGTCACTTCAGGGTAAACAATGATCGGCACTTTGCCGCTGGCGATATGACCTTCGGCGGTGGCCTGGTCGAGCAGCGGCGTTTTCAAATCGGGGTTAACGACTTTACCCCCAACGATGTACGCGTCCTGCCCGTTCTGATTCAAGACGTGACACAAATAGTGAAGAACGCAAACGCCTGAAGACGTCTCCCGGTAATCCGGCGCCGAAATGTAATAGGGATGCGCCGGCTTGGCATACATCAGTTGCAAACGGGACAGCGCTTGCTCAAGCCTAAACTGATCGACTCCCAGGGTATTCGACATCTTCCAACTCCAGTATTCATTAGAAACCCGACAGCCCAGAGCACGTTGAGCGGGCAACGGCGACGACCACCACGGCGAACTGTCAATAATCTGCCATCGCCGCCCTGTCGCGGCCTGCGCGCAAGGCTGCAGACACAGGGGTTTGGCCAATTGGCAGGCATAAAAAAGCCGGGCATTGCGCCCGGCTTTGCATTTTTCGCGCCAGTGACCCGTTAAGGCAACCACTCCAGCACAGCCTTGCCACCGACATTCGCCGCACGCGAAACGTCCACGCCATGCTGGGTATCGACAACGACACGGGTGCAGAACGCCGCTGGCCAGCGCTGAACCAGCTCCAGGCACTGTTCCCGCGCAGGCAATGGCACTTCGATGTTGAGCACTTGCGCCTGCGGTACGCAGATCGACAGCAAACCGGCTTGCGCAGCCTTCAGGCACAGGTCGACATCAGTACCGCCAGCGAGCTGCTCATCCAGTCCGGCACACTGCTCGAACAGGGCCTTGCCCACCATCAGGCAGTCAGCCGACACCGCCTGGCTACCTTTTACCGCTTCCAGCCCGGGCAACGTCACTTGCAAACGCGAAGCGCCCTGCCGGGCATTGCGTACCAGGCCGCTGCCCAGCAACTCGTAACCGGCATGACTGATGACGCCATCACGATCGAACATCTGGCAACCGACCACCCCCACTTCAGGGCGCTGAGCCTGGTTGAGCAAGGACTCGATCCAGGCTGGCGACACCACCTCGCTGCGGCTGGACATCAACACCAGGTACTGCCCCTGGGCCTGGGCGGCTGCCTGGTTGACCATCTGCGCCCGCACCGACGACTCACAGGCAAACAAGCGCACCCGCGATCCCAGCCCCTGGACAATGGCGAGGCCTGCGGCCACTGCCTCGGCATTGGCTGCCTCGCAGGTGACGATGACTTCGTAGCGGGCATAGCGAGTACGCTGAACCACGCTCGCCAGGCTGGCCTTGAGCTGCTCGAGATCGGAATCGGCGACCAGCACAATGCTCACTTGCGGTGTCTGTGGATGACGGAAATCAACCTGGAACGTACCGTCGGCACTTTCGTTGACCTGACCACGGTAACCCAGCACGTTCAAATGACGCTTGAGGGTGGTCAGGGCATCCGCAGCCATCGACTCCGACGCTTGCTGGCCGATCACCAGGTACTCGTCCAGGTGGGCCATGCCGCTGATACCCTTGGCTTCGACCAGGCGCAGGAGCAGATCGAATTCCAGCGCTTGCGCACAATCTTCACTGTAGCCGCCCAGGTCGACGATGGCCTGGCGACGCACCAGCCAATGCTGCGCCATCAGGTCAGGCCGGCTGCGCAGCAAATCCAGGTCGCAACCAGGACGTACGACACTGAGCAGGCGCCCGTCGCTGTCACGCTGGACTTCGTTGGCACAGATCGCATCGCACCCCTGGGCGCCGGGCAGCTCTACCTGCAGGCGCAGCAGGCCACCGTTAGCCAGCACGTCACCTGCCTGCAACATCAGCAGCCATTCACTCGAAAGCTGGCGCACCACCTGATTCAGGTGCGCGACCATGTTGGCCGGGGTGACCTTGATGAAGTGCAGGGCATCCCTGGCCGTGGTGATGGCCGGCAATTCGCCGGCCTTGAGCACGACAACCTTGAAGTTGCGCAAACCGCTGGCGACCAGGCTGTCGAAGGTATCCTGCAAACCTGCGTTATCGTCCTCCAGATCGATCACCACAAAGGCCATCTGCGGCGCCGGATTTTTACCCAGGTGGGCAAAAATTCGCTCGCGGGCGGCGCTGTCCGGGCTGGCGTCGGCGATTGCCGCAAGCACCTTGCCCGAAGGCGTGCTCGCCAGTTGCGCCTGGACACCCGTAACCGGCAGCAACTCGAGCTGCTCCAGCCAGATACCGAGGTCGTGGCGCAGCCCCTGATCCTGCTCACCGAGGCCTGCCAGCAGGAGCTGGCATACTTGCGGGTTGAACACACCCAGTGCAAATGCCTGCCAGTAGCGGGCCATGAGGCTCTCGGCGGTATCGTTGGGATGTTCGGCAAGCAATGCCTGTTGCCGTACCCAGGTCCCCTCCAGAGCATGGCTGTGGAGCTGGCCGGCGGGCCAGGCATGGACCATGAACTCGGCCGAACGCAGTTGACCGAACACGGTGCCGTTGTAGTAGGGCATTTCGACGAACTGGGTTGGCTCGAACGTCAGCTTCGGTTCGGACGACAGGCTGTCCCAGCGCGAAGTGAACAGCAATGGCGCCTCGCAACGCGAGTGGGTATTGCGCACGAAGGCATTGAGGACTTCGAACCCCTTGGCGTTGGCAAATACTGCTGCCTGCTCGCTGTCCCAGTGCTGGAGCTGGCGCACAGCCTGGCTCAGCAGTTCTTCGCAGGCCTGCGCGCAGAGGGTCCAGGGACGGTACTCGACCATTGCGCTGGTGTGCGCCAGCAGACGGGAAGCACCCTGGGCCAGCAGCCCGTAGGAAACCGCCACGCACCAGCTATCGAACGACAAGTCCGCTGGCACACTGCGCACCGCGGCTTTCAATACCTCGGTGCGCACCACGGCCCGCCACGCCTGCAGACCGTACTCGGCGTGCACGCCAATACGCCCCAGGGCGCTGCTGGCATGCAACTGCGCCTTTGGCGCGGAACCGATCCTGTAGTAAGTCACCTCGCCATTACCGGGCTGGTAACCCAGCGAGTAACCTTGCGCCATCAGGTAGTCTGCGTCGTCCCGCAAGGCTTGCACCGTTGCGGCGATGCCATCGGTCAGGAGGAAATCACACTCCAGGGTCAGCACCGCAAACGTGGTATCGACCTGCTCCAGGGTCTGCAGCACCTGCTCGGACCAGTCACCGACCGACGTTTGCGACGCCGGCGCTGCGAGTGTCTGCAGGTGTGCAAAGCGCGCCTGGTAATAGTGAGCGGCGCGCCCTGAATAGCCAGGCTCGTCCTGACCCAGCAAGACGACGGTGACGTCATCCAGCAGCGCCGCACAACCGATTGCTTGTTCGCCCATAGTGCACCTAGTTCTCATGTTTTCTGTCATGGCCAGGCAAAAATGCCGGCCACTGTTGTTAATCGGCCAACCAGGCGTTAGCCCAGTGCTGAAGCTTGTCGGGTGTCAGCATGAAGTCGCGCAACACCACTTCGCGCAGGGCATCGCCCTGGCGATAACTGGCCTGGGGATCGTCCAGATGCATGCGGATCGCCTCTAGCCAGGCCTGCGTCGAGTTGCCCGCCACCCGCGTGCAAGGCAGGTAGCCCTGGTAAGCCTTGGTATCGGCACACACCACCGGGAATCCGCACGCGCCATATTCGAGCAGGCGCAGGTTGCTCTTGCAGTCGTTGAACAGGTTGGATTCGAGCGGTGCCAGCGCCAGGTCGAGGTTCAGGCTCGCCAGCTTCTGCGGATAGAGCGACATGGCAATGCCCGTGTGGTACTCCTTGACGTAGGGCCTGAGCACCTCCGGGCACATGCCAAAGAACACCCAGTCGACCTCGTCGGCCAGCTCCCGGACCACCTCGGCCAGCAGCTCCAGGTCACCTTGATGGCTGGTGCCCCCGGCCCAGCCGACACGCGGCTTGAGGGTGGTTTGCCGATGACTCTTGAGGTCGCTCCACATGTGCATTGCCAGCATGTTCGGCACCACCCGGATATCGTCGTGCATGCTCGACAGCGCATCGGCCAGCGGCTGGGTCGACACCACCACGCGGTCGCACAGGGAAATGCCGCGGCTCACCAGTTCGCGCATGTTCTGCGGCATGTTACGGCTGTGCGCATTCTTTTTCGGCACGTCGATAATGTAGTCGTCGATCTCGTAGATTCGCCGCGCATTGGAAAAGGTTTTGACCCGCTCGATATCCCGAATGGTACTGGCCATATAACGGCACTGCAGGATGATCGAGTCCGGCTTGCAACGCTCCATTTCGATGGTGTTTGGCGTCGCGTAATCCAGTTGGCCCTGGATCCAGCCGGCCCGCTCCAGCTCGGTAAATGGCTGCACCACCCGGTAATGCCCAACCGCCGTGGTGTTGACCGGCAAAGCCAGCACATAGGGCAATGGCCGGCTGATGAACGGGTCCCAACCACTGCGCAAGCCCGGTTCCAGGTTGTAGCTGGACAGCTTCAGGCTAAGGTTGCGGTTGTAGGCCGGATCGTTGGCGACCAGGGGCAGCCAGCGCTGGTAGAAGGCGCGTTGGTCCCGCTCTATCGCCTTGGTGTCGACAACCTGCTCGACTGGCAGGCGCGCCACCATCGAAAACGGTGTCCAGACCACCAGGTAACCCTGCTCACGCGCACGCAGGCAGAAATCGGCGTCGAGCAATTCAACGCTGAATGCCTGGACATCCAGGCCACCCAGCGCATCGAACAGGTCGCGCCGCACCAGCAGGCAATGGGCGCTGACAGCGCTGAGGTTCTGCACCGCGAGCAAGCGGTTCATGTAACCACCGGCGTCGACCGGCTGACCGTAGAACGGGCTTCCCGCCAGGCCATGCACACCCAGCAGCAGCCCGGCATTGACCACCATGCCGACGCTGCTGCACATCTTCGGACCGACAATGCCGACTTCCGGACGCTGGCCCTGGCGCATCAATTCGCTCAGCCACTGGGCATCGAACATCAGGCAGCCAGGGTCGACGAGCAACAGATAGCTGCCTCGCGCCTGCTCGGCGGCCTGGTTGATCAGTTGCTGCCCGGCGCTGTCCTCGGCCTGGACAATGCGCAACTGATCGCTGCCCAGTTGCCGCATCGCAGCAAGCCAGGACTGCAGGTCCTGAGGCTCGTCACCCTTGATGGCGATCAGTACTTCATAGTTGCGGTAAGCGGTGTGTTCGAAAATCGATTCAACACAGCGCCGAAGCGCCTGCAGGTCTTGCCCGGCCACGATAATGATCGATACCGCGGGCGTATCAGCGTGCTGGTACAGCACCCGGGTCAACATGCTGTTCTGCGCCGATACCAGTTCGGCCTCGATACCCAGGCGCTGCAGGTGCGCCTGCAATACGCGGGGTGCCTGGGCCACGCAGGCCGGCTCCGACTGCCAGCTGGAATAGTTGTACTGACATTGCACCAGCAGTTCGGCGACGTGTTCGACCACCTGCAAGCCATGGCTTTCAACCATCCGCCAGAGCAGGTCCTGAGGCGCCAGTACATCATAGTCAGCCGTAAAGCCGCCCAGCTCCAGCAGCCGGGTACGCTCAAAGGCGAGCATCCGACCGACGTAGGGAAAACTGCGCATCAGGTCGAGGTTGAAGTCGGGCTTGAAGATTGGCTGGCCAACCTGCAGGTTATCGTCACTGCCTTCATCGGTGTACAGGCACAATCTGTTGGCGTGCAAGGCCAGGCGCTCGGCCATGATCACCAGGGCGTGGGGATGCAGGCGATCACCGGCGCGCAGGAGCAACACCCAGTCTGCCGAGTCGGCCCTGGCGATCCGCGCATTGAGCTGGTCAAAACCGTTGCCGCGCAGGGTGATGTGCTCGACACCGGCTTCGCTCCCAGGCTGCTCCCGAGTGCCAAGCACCCAGACCTGATGCGCCGCATAGGATTGGGCAGCCAGGCTGTCGAGTGTCGACTTCAGGGGCATTGCCTCGCCCTGCGGATCGAACACCACAGCAACGATGCGCGGCTGTCGTGGCCATTGTTCAATACGCTTGGGCAGCAGGCTGACCTGCGCGGGCGACAAGGTGCGACACTCAAGCCACTCGGCGTAGAGCTCGGTAAAGCTCAGGCTCCGGGTGCCGACTTGCTGCTGATAGTGGCCCATCTGCCCGGCGTACAAGCGGGTCAGCTCATATTCGTCCCACTCCAGCGCCTCGCCTGGCTGGAAATCCTCAAGCGGCACGTAGCGAATCCAGCCGGTAGCCGGCGGCGCTTCACCGGTATTGGCGGCGAGCATTTGAAGCAACCATTCGCTCTCGGTCTTGTGTGCCAGGGTCATGCCGGCCTGATGGCTCAGACGGCCGGCGTGAACCCGCTCGATACTGAGCATGTTGGACAGATAGACCAGGTGCCCGCGCCGCAACAGGCACATGTACAGCGCCATATCCAGGCGTGCAACGAACCCGGCGCCCTGCTGCACCAACGGCGGCAGGTATTGTTCCACCGGGGCCCGGCGCATGAGCATATGACTGATGCCGCCAAACAGGTTGGGAACCTTGCTGCTGACCGCATCAAGCATATCGCCACCATTGAGGATCGCGCTGCAGGGGGCGATTAGGCAGTTGTCCGGCCGCGGCGGCAAGAGTGTCTCGTCCGCCGCACAGATCAGCCGGTGATTGACCACCATGTTGACCTCGGGGCAATCGGCCATGATCCGCGACTGCTGCTCGATGCAGCCATCGATCAACCAGTCGTCGTCACAGAGAAACTTGATGAAGTCGCCCCGGGATTGCTCCAGGCATTGCAGCAGGTTGCCGGCAAACCCCAGGGTCGAGGGGTTGCGCGAATAGCGCAGCTCGCAGCTCGCTTGCCCGGCTCTCTCATCGAAAATGGCCTTGATCTCATCACCCTGGCTGTCGTCGCAAACGATGACCTCGAGGTTGGCATAACCCTGGGAGATGGCACTGAGCAGCGCGCGGCTGAAGAACTCGGGGTTGAAGGCAGGAATGGCGATGCTGACGAGGGGCTGTTCGATCATAGTGGTAGGCCTGGAGAGGATTCCGGGTGATGCCGACAGGGGCATCACCCGGTGATGTTGTGCGAAGATCTATCAGAGCCGATTGAATAGGCTCAGCGAGGAGATTTTGGTGAACGCCAATTGCGATGCTTGCAGCATGGTCTGTTGCAGGCTGAGGCGAGTCAGCACCTCGGCCGGGTCAGCGTCGCGAATCGAACTCTGGGTCTTGGTGTTGGCCATCTTCAGGCTTTCGTTGGTGTCGGCCTGGACATCCAGGGCGGCACCGCGGGCACCGATCGAGCTGATCGCCTCGGCGACCTTGTTGGCACCGCTTTCCAGGTTACCGATTGCCGATTGCAAGGCACCCTGATACTTCTGCCGTGATGCCAGATCCTTGTCCACCGGCAGCTCCAGTGCCTTGCGGAACTCGGAGATGGTATCGAGGATGTTCTGGGTCTGATGGTTATCGACCTTGACCGAAAACTGATCGCCAGCAGCTGGCGGTGCCGAGAAATCGAAATCGACACCGGCAATCTTGGCCTTGGTTGCCGGGGTACCGGTCAGCGTGCCAGTGGCAACCGGGCGCGCGTCTGGCCCCATGGGCTGGGCATAGACTTCATAGGCGGAAGCACTGGTGAACTTGATGACTGCGCCACCACCGGGGAAGGCGTTGTTGTAGGCCGTCGAGTCGCTGATACTGGCGCCCGTGATTTGCGACGACGAGGTATTGCCAGGGCTACGCGAACCGCTGACTTCATCTGGCTTGGAGCCGAGTGAAAAGGTATGGCCGGCGATCAGCGCATCAGCGTTTGGCTTGTCGGCGTCGCTCAGGTTGATATCGAGGGCCATCTCGACACCACGGAAGGTCACGCCACCCGGTTTGCTCGGATCGAACTTGCCCTCGCCGGTAGCCTCCAGAGTCACGTCGTTGTTGGCCGCATCGGTGATCTTGAACTGCGTGCTGCTGGTGAAGGTGATGGTGTACGGCTCACCGCCACGGAAGCGATCGTTGTACTGGGTGCTGCCCGAGACCTGGCCATTGGACAGGCTGACCCGGCCGTCATCCACTAACGGCGAAGTTAGCTTGGTCTGGCTGCGGCTGGTGTTCAGCGCCTGTTCGAACACACTGTAGCCACTCTCGTTGGAGGCCATGGTGAGCATGTCACCCACCTGAAGGCTCAGGGTACTCTGGTCGCCCTGGTAGGTGTAGGTCCCATCGGCGTTACGCACGTATGGCGGGGTGTCGCCACGCGAGCCGGAGAACAGGTACTTGCCGTTCTCGTCACGGCTGTTCATCAGGCTGTAGAGCTGCTCTTCGAGCTGGGTCAGCTCCTGGGCATCGGCCTTGCGGTCGGCGTCGGTGTAGCCACCGCTGCCGGCACTGATGGTCAGTTCCTTGACCCGCGCCAGGATATTGGTGATGCCGTTGAGGGTCGATTCGGAGGTACCCAGACTGTTGCGCACGTTGGTGATGTTGCCATCGTACTGGTCGATCAGGTTGCTCTGCTGCTGCAGTTGCAACAGGCGCGCAGCGCCCACCGGATCATCGGCGGCAGTACGTACGCGAATGTTATCGCTGGCCTGCTGACCGGTCTTCACCACATTGGAGAAGTTGCGCTGATAGTTCGCGGAGCTGGTTTCGTAGAACTGGGAAGTAGAAATACGCACGGTCTACCACTCCTTAAAGGGCGTTGATCAGCGTGGAGAAGATTTCCTGCGCCGCTTTGATGATTTGCGACGAGGCCGTGTAGTACTGCTGGAACTTGATCAGGTTGCCGGCCTCTTCATCGAGCTGCACGCCCGACAGCGAATCGCGCGAGGCCCTGGCCGACTCATGCAGAGCGCCGGTAGAGTCGACATCCATCTGCGCCTGGGCGGTCTTGCCGCCGACGTTTTCCACCAGCTTGCCGTAAGCGTCGGTCAGGCTGATGCCTTTG
This sequence comes from Pseudomonas wadenswilerensis, assembly GCF_900497695.1. Taxonomy (GTDB): domain Bacteria; phylum Pseudomonadota; class Gammaproteobacteria; order Pseudomonadales; family Pseudomonadaceae; genus Aquipseudomonas; species Aquipseudomonas wadenswilerensis. Next base: position 334,969 of record NZ_UIDD01000010.1, read on the forward strand.
CCATTGGCGCCGACTTCGACGGTACCCTTGGTCTGCAGGTCGATCACCGCCTGGCCGTTGCGATTATTGTCCGAACCCGAGCCGGTCATGCCGACGGTGTAGCTGTCACCTTCCTTGGGCGCGCCCGACACGCTCATGTCGAAGGTGAAGGATTTCTGGTTGCCGTTGGCATCATTGATCGCTGCGCCGGTGGAGTCGACCATCGGCACCGAGAACTGCAGTTTGTTTTCCTGGCCCGGAATAATGGTGCCGGTACCCAGCGTGCCACCCTTGGCATCGAGCAGCTTGTAGGTTTGCGGGTTGACCTTTTCGTCACCGAACACCAGCTTGACCGGGGTCGAATACTTCAGGCCGTTCTGCAGGTCCAGGCGCTGGGCCGGATCGTAGATGTCCAGGGTCGACGTCAGGTTTGGCTGGCCGATGATCCCGGTGCCCTTGTTGCCGGCACCGCTGGTGGAAGTCAGCGGCGATGCCAGCGCCAGGCGCTTGGGATCGGTAAGGACGGTGTCCAGGTTGGTCGCGGCATTGCGCGTCGGGGTGATCTTGAAGGTGTCACCGGCCTTCACCGCACCGCCATTGAGGTTGAGGCTGAAACCGTCGATGACCGGCGCCGGATCGTCGTTGAGATCATAGGAACCGACCATGCTGCCTTCCGGCAGCTTCTTGACGCTGTAGCCGGTGGCACTGGTGAAGGTCACCTGGTAGTTGCTGGTGCTCAGCTTGCCGGTGTCCTTGATGGTCACATCGAGGTTGCCGGAGCCTGCGCTGTTGCCCGCCTGGGCGATGCTGCGCTGACTGATCAGCTCGGGGCTGTTGATGTTGTTGAACAGGGCCGCACCGAACTCGCCGTTCTTGTCGATGCCCTGGGCCAGCTGGCTGTTGATGCGATCGGCCATGACCAGGGCCACGCGCCCCAGCTCGTTCAGCGACGGGTCCAGGACTTCGCTGCGATAGCGCAGCAGGCCGCCGATCTCGCCGCCCTTGAGGCTGGAAGTGACGTCCATGGTGGTGCTGCCACGATTGAGCTGCACGACGAAACGGGTCGGGTCGGTCTTGCTCGGTGCAGTCTCCAGGTTGTTGGTGGTTTTACCCAACACCAGCGGCTGACCGTTTTCCAGGTAGATATCGAGGTTGCCTTCGCGCTCGACCACCTGGGTACCGACCAGCTCGGAGAGCTGACGCACTGCTTCGTTGCGTTGATCGAACAGGTCGTTCGGAGTGCCCTGCACCACCGCTACCCTGGAGATCTGATCGTTGTACTGGGCAATGGTTGCCGTCAGCTTGTTGACCTGGTCGGCCATCGAAGCGAGGTTGCCATTGATGTTGTTATTCTGCTCGTTGAGCTGGTTGGCGATGGTGTTGAAGCGCTTGCTCAGCGATTGCGCACTGGTCAGCAGCAACTGGCGCGACGCATCTTCATTAGGCTTGGCAGCAGAACTCTGCAAGGCACTGAAGAAGCTCTTCAAGGCGCCGGTGATGCCGGTATCGGCGCCCGACAGCATCTGGTCGATCGGCCCGACCTGCTTCAGGTACGAGGCGGCATCGCTGCTCAGCGAGGTGGTGGTACGCAGCTGGCTTTCAAGGTAGGCGTTGTACACCCGGCGCACATCGGAGAGGGTGGTGCCGGTACCGATGAAGACGTGGCCGACCTGCTGCGCGCCATTGGCCCGCTGCACGTTCTGCTGGCGCGAATAACCGGCAACATCGGCATTGGCAATGTTGTTACCCGTGGTGTGCAGGCCCGCCTGGTTGGCGTTGAGCCCCGACATCCCGATGTTGATCAAACTCGCCATGGTTCAAACCTTATAGTTTCGTTGTAGTGCCAATCGCTGCGTAGCTTTCGTACGATTTCATCTGTTTGGCGATCTGCGAAATCTTGCTCGCGTAATCCGGGTCGGTTGCGTAACCGGCTTTCTGCAGCTCGCGTACAAACTGTTCCGGTTTATCGGCAGCCTTGACCGCTTCTTTATAGCGCGCGTTGTTCTGTAGCAGGCTGACCAGATCATGGAAGCTGTCCTGGTAGGAATCGTAGGAGCGGAACGCCGCGGTCTCCTTGACGAACTGACCGTCACGGAACTCGCTGGTGATCGCTCGCGCCTGGCCGCCCTGCCAGTTGCCGGTGGCCTTGATGCCGAACAGGTTGTGGCTGCTGCTGCCATCGGCCTGACGCATGACCGACTTGCCCCAGCCGGTTTCCAGCGCCGCCTGGGCCACCAGGTAGCGCGGATCGATACCGATGCGCTTGGCGGCCTGCTCGGCCATCGGCAACATGGTGGCGACGAATTCATCGGAAGAACCGAACGCACGCTTGGCCGGTGCCAGCGGCGGCTGGGCCACGGCGCGACCATAGATGCGCATCGAGCCCGGCGCGGCAAAGCTCTGCGCCGACTGCCAGTCGCCTTTGACCACGGCATCGGTCATGGCCGTGGTGCGCTGCGGCAAGGCTGCGGTGTTGGTGGTGGCCGCAGCGGCGCCGGCCGACGGTACGATGCCGGCCAGCAGGCGATCGGTCAGCTTGCCCGGCAGGGCCAGGCGACGCGAGTTGAGCGCTGCCATATCGTTGCGGGTGACGGCGGTTTCTTCGCTGCGCACAGGCTCGGCCACCTTGGCCGCCCACAATGGACGCTGCTGGGTGTCCACCCGCGGGAACGGGCTGTTGTTGGTCGCGGCGCTGGCCTTCTGCTTGGACAACTGGCGCATCAGCACTTCCTGCAGACCGATACCGCCGCCCTCGCGGGACATGCTCACCGCCAGCTGCTGGTCGTACATCTGCTGGTACTGCTTGGTGGTCTCGGTATTGAGCGGGTTGTCCTTGGCCAGCACGTCGCTGGCCGAGCGCATCGACTTGAGCATCTCGTTGAGGAACAACGACTCGAATTCCTGGGCCACCTTGCGCAGGTTGGCGTCGCTGTCGCGATCGCCGACCTTCAGCGAGTTCAGACGATTGAGGTCGGTGTAAGCCCCGGTATCGGCGGCATTGAATGCGCTTTTCGGCATATCCATGGCCAGCCCCTCAGATCACGATCAGGTCGGCTTGCAAGGCGCCGGCCTGTTTCAGGGCTTCAAGGATCGCCATCAGGTCACCGGGTGCAGCACCCACCTGGTTTACCGCACGGACGATTTCATCCAGGGTGGTACCCGGGCCGAACTTGAACATCGGCTTGGCTTCCTGCTCGGCATTGACCCGCGAGCGCGGCACCACGGCGGTTTCACCATTGGAGAACGGCCCCGGCTGGCTGACGATCGGGTCTTCGGTGATGGTCACGGTCAGGCTGCCGTGAGTGACCGCCGCTGGCGACACCTTGACGTTCTGGCCGATGACGATAGTGCCGGTACGCGAGTTGATGATGACCTTGGCCACGGCCTGGCCCGGATCGATCTCGAGGTTCTCGAGGATCGACAGGTAGTCGACCCGCTGGCTTGGATCGAGCGGCGCAGTGACCCGCACCGACCCCCCATCCAGGGCCTGGGCTACACCCGGGCCGAGCAGTTCGTTGACCTTGTCGACGATGCGCTTGGCAGTGGTGAAGTCCGGGCGATTGAGGTTCAGGGTCAGGCTGTTGCCCTGGTTGAATCCGCTGGGTACGGCGCGCTCGACCGAGGCGCCGCCCGGAATACGACCGGCCGATGGCACGTTGACGGTGATCTTCGAACCGTCGCGGCCCTCGGCATCGAAACCGCCCACCACCAGGTTGCCCTGGGCGATGGCATAAACGTTGCCATCGATACCCTTGAGCGGTGTCATCAGCAGGCTGCCGCCGCGCAGGCTCTTGGAGTTACCGATCGACGAGACGGTGATGTCCACCACCTGACCCGGCTTGGCGAACGCCGGCAGGTCGGCATGCACCGACACCGCGGCAACGTTTTTCAGCTGCACGTTGCCCGACCCCGGCGGCACCTTGATGCCGAACTGCGAGAGCATGTTGTTGAAGGTCTGCAGGGTGAACGGCGTCTGGGTGGTCTGGTCACCCGTACCGTTGAGCCCCACCACCAGGCCGTAGCCGATCAGCTGGTTGGTGCGCACGCCGGAAATGCTGGCGATGTCCTTCAGACGCTCGGCCTGCACGGCGAACGCAGTGGACAGCAGAATCGTAGCGGCAATCAGCTGCTTGAAGTTGAACATGGTCATCCGAACCTAGAAAGGCCAAAGCGGGCTGATGAAGAACCGGTCGAGCCAACCCGGCTGGCTGGCATCGGCGAACGAGCCGGTACCCGAGTAGGTGATGCGTGCATCGGCGACACGGGTTGAAGGCACGGTGTTGTCGGTGGCGATGTCATCGGCACGGATCATCCCGGCGATACGCACCAGCTCATCGCCGGTGTTGAGGGTCAGCCACTTCTCGCCGCGCACGGCAATGATGCCGTTGGGCAGCACGTCGGCAACGGTGACGGTGATCGAGCCGGTCAGGGTGTTGCCCTGGGCCGCCTTGCTGTCACCCTTGGTTGAGCGGTCGCCGCTGTAGCCGGCGCTGAGGCTGAGGTCGCCATCACCGAACGGGTTGTTGGTGGTCACGCTGCTGCCGAACAACGAGGTCAGGCCGAGTTCGGCCTTGCTGTTCTTGGCGATCTGCGAGTTGGCGTTCTTGCTCGCCTGGGTGCGCTCGTTGAGGGTGATGGTGATGATGTCACCGACCCTGAAAGCCTTGCGATCGCTGTACAGGTTCTGGTCGAAACCGGCCTGGTAGATCGAGCCGTTGTTGGCCGCCGCCGGCAATGGCGTGCGCGGCAATACCGGCGCGTAGTAGGGATCGTTGGGCTTGGGCGTCGGCGCGACGCAACCGGCCAGCAAGGCGATCCCACTCAGGGCTAGTATGCAAAACAAACGACTCATGACTCTGACCTCACGGTGTAACAGGCGCCGTTCAAGCGACCTCGAAGACTTCACTTACAGGTTCTGGGTAACGTACGAGAGCATCTGGTCAGCGGTGGAAATGACCTTGGAGTTCATTTCGTAGGCACGCTGGGTGGTGATCATGTTGACCAGCTCTTCCACGGTGCTGACGTTGGAGTTCTCCAGGGTCTGCTGCTGTACCACGCCAAAACCGTTGAGGCCCGGGGTACCGATTTGCGGCGCGCCGCTGGCGGCGGTCTCCAGGAACAGGTTGCTGCCCATGGCCTGCAGGCCGGCCGGGTTGATGAAGTCGGCGGTCTGGATGTTGCCGATGATCTGCGCCGCCGGGTTGCCGGCAGTGGTGATCGACACGGTGCCGTCCTGGCCGACGGTGAACGTCTGCGCGTCTGGCGGCACGACGATCGCGGGCTCCAGGGCAAAACCGTTGGCGGTGACGATCTGGCCATCGGAGTTCAGGTGGAAGGTACCGTCACGGCTGTACGAAACAGTGCCATCAGGCTGCAGGATCTGGAAGAAACCACGACCGTTGACCGCCATGTCCAACGGGTTCTCGGTGGTCTGCAGGCTACCGGTACTGAAGTTCTTCTGGGTGCCGACGATGCGCACACCGGTACCCACTTGCAGGCCCGACGGCAGTTCGCTGTCCTGGGTCGACTGGGCACCTGGCTGACGCTTGATCTGATAGAGCAAGTCCTGGAACTCGGCGCGATCACGTTTGAAGCCGGTGGTCGAAACGTTGGCCAGGTTGTTGGAAATGGTGGTCAAGTTGGTGTCCTGGGCGGACAAACCGGTTTTACTGACCCAAAGAGCCGGAAGCATGCTGTTCTCCTCGCGCGCCTGTTTTACGGCGCTACGTCTGTGTTATTAGCCGATTTGCAAAACACGAGCCATGGCTTCGTCGCCTTCCTTGGCCGTGGTCATCATCTTGATGTGCAATTCGAATTGACGGGACAGCGCCAGCACCGAGGTCATTTCCTCGACCGCATTGACGTTGCTCGACTCCAGGAAACCGGAGACCACCTGGACGTTGGCATCGGCGACGGCAGGCTGGCCGTTCTTGGTGTGGATCAAGCCGTCCAGGCCCTTGGTCATGTTCTTCAGGTCCGGGTTGACCAGTTTGATCCGGTCGACCTCGGCCATGACCCGCGGGCCCTCGCCCATGGCGCGGATGCTGATGGTGCCGTCCTGGCCAACCTCGACCTTCTGCTCTGGCGGCACGGCAATCGGCCCGCCATTGCCCATCACCGGCATACCGTTGCCGGCCCGCAGCACACCCAGACCGTCAATGTTCAGGCTGGCGGTGCGCACATAGGCTTCACTGCCATCCGGGGCCTGCACGGCGATGAAGCCGTCGCCGCCGATGGCGATGTCCAGGTCACGGCCGGTTTCCTGCATCGAGCCCGGGCTGAAATCAGTGGCCGGGCGCTCGGTCATGGCATAGGCCCGCGCCGGAAAGCTGTCACCGAATACCGGCATCGAGCGCGCCTGCTCCAGGTCACGCTGAAAACCGCTGGTGGAAATGTTCGCCAGGTTGTTGGCATGGGCCTTCTGCGCCAGCGCGTTCTGGCTGGCGCCGGTCATGGCCACGTATAGCATCTTGTCCACAGTCATCCTCCGCTGCGCTGGCGAACACTTGCCGTCCGCCGCTGCTTTGCAGAGCCTGAAGCAAGTTTCAAACCAACTTTTGAAAAAGGCGGAAAACGCCCGAAAGACAAGGGGTTCAAGCGCGCGCGAGATCTCACGCAGAAGATGCGCCGTCGAAAATACGGCGCCGGTTTGCCGCTAGCGGCAAGCTCAGTGGTCGCGGCAAGCCGCGTTATTGAACGGACCGGCAAAACGCTTCCAGCCCTCGCCCGGCGCAAACTGTGCGCACACCAGGCGCCCGGTGACCTGGCTTTCCCAGCGATACCAGGGCGCGGCATCAGCCCAGGCCTGGCTCATCAACAGCACGGCGAACAGCGCCATCAGCAATCGTTGCAACATGATCGATACCTCTGAAATGCAAGACCCCTTCCGAGAAAGGGGTCCGCTCACACCGATTACCTCACACCCGCATCAGGTCATCTGAATGATGGTCTGCATGATGGTGCTCTGGGTCGAGATGGTCTTGGCGTTGGCCTGGTAGTTGCTCTGCGCCTTGATCAGCTCGACCAGCTCGTTGGTCAGGTTGACGTTGGAGTCTTCCAGCGAGTTGGAAGCGATAGCGCCCAGGGTGCCGGTCTTCGGCGCATCGATACCCGGAATACCCGACGCGTAGGTTTCGGTCCAGCGGGTGCCACCCATAGGTTGCAGGCCCTGCTCGTTGGCGAAGCTGGCGATGGCGACCTGGCCGATGGCGCGCGACTGCTGGTTGCTGAAGCTTGCGAACATCACGCCGCTGGAGTCGATGCTCAGGCTTGACAGAATCCCGGTAGCGTAACCGTCCTGGCTTTGCGACAGACGCGTGGTCGGGGTGTTGTACGAGGTGGTGTCGGTCATGTCGATGGCGATGCCGCCAGCGTTGGCGGCCGAACCGTTGCTACCCCAGACCGGAGGCTTGGCATTCGGATTGGTCACTTCGGCAGGGATCCAGCCGGTCAACTTGAAGACCTTGTTGACCACCTCGTAACCCGAGCCCGCGGCACCGGCAGTCATGGTCTTGACGCTACCGTCGGAGTTGAACTCGATGGTGCCTTCCAGCGCCTTTGGTGGCTCTTCGGCCGGGTTCAGAGGGTTGCGGCCATCGATCAGGGTGTACGACTTCCAGGTATTGGTCCCGGTCTTGACGTAGTACTGATCCATGACGTGCTCATTACCCTGGCTGTCGTAGATCTTGGTGGCGAAGGTCTTGTTCCAGCTGTTTTCGTCAGTCGGGCTGAAAGTGGTGGCCGCCGGGATGATCTTGTCCGACGAGTTCAGGTTCAACCCCTGGTCGATCGAAGTGGTGCTCTTGGGCGCCAGCGCCGAGGTATCGATCTTCAGGTCGGTCAGCACGCCGTTGATGATCTTGCCGTTTTCATCGACACCGTAGCCGCGCAGGCGCAGGCCGTCAGCAGTGACGACGTAGTTGTCCTTGTTGGTCTGGAAGGCACCGGCGCGGGTGTAGCTGAGCGAGCCGTTGTCGCTCAGCACGAAGAAGCCCTGACCCTGGATGCCCATATCCAGCACGTTGCCGGTGTTGTTGATTTCACCGTTCTTGAACTGCTGCGATACCGCTGCCAGGCGCACACCGTTACCGATGTTGCTGGTGCCAACGCCCAGCTTGTTGGCCGAGTAGACGTCGGCGAATTCCGCGCGCGACGATTTGAAACCGGTGGTGGCGACGTTGGCGATGTTGTTGCCGGTCACGTCCAGTTGCTTGTTGGCTGCATAGAGACCGCTAAGGCCGATATTGAATGACATCTTTCACTCCTTGTGCCGCGTTAGCCGGCTCTATATACCGATGGTTTGGACTTTGGACAGGGCGATGCTGCCCAGGCCGGCAAGATTGAGCATCATCTCGCCGCCAGTCTGACTGATGGTGACGCTGCTGACGGTGGCCGGCAGCATGGTGTACATGTCCAGCTGCTTGCCATCGACGGTGGTCTTGGCGGCAAAGGTGTAGGTACCCGGATCGACCTTCTCGCCCTTGTCGTTGGTACCGTCCCAGACGAAAGAGGCATTGCCGGCCTTCTGCGCCCCCATGTCGATGGTCTTGACCAACTTGCCATCCTTGTCGGTAATGGTGACGGTGGCATTGCTGACCGCCTGCGGAACCACCACCGAACCGTTGAGGCTCTTGGTGGTATCGACCACGGCCTTGTCGGTCTGGGCAACCACCGAGCGACCGACCAGCGACGAGGCCTGCAGTGCCTGCGAAGACTTGTAGTTGCCGGAAATCGCGGTCACCGACTCGTTCAGCGAGGTGATGCCTTCCAGGCTGCTGAACTGCGCCAACTGGGCCACGAACTCGCTGTTGTCCTGCGGATCGAGCGGGTTCTGGTGCTGCATCTGGGTCACCAGCAACTGCAGGAACGCGTCCTTGCCAAGCGCCTGCTTGTTGGCGCCGGTCTTGCTGTTGGTGGCCGAGGCGATACCGGCGGCACTGTTGGCACTGGTTTCGCTGTTCTTCTTGCCCGACGCCTTGATGACGTCGTTCAGGCTTACGCCGGCTGTTGGATCGTTAACGCTTGCCATTGGCTTCGTCCCTTATCACTGACCCAGGGTCAGGACCTTCTGCATCATGGTTTTGGCCGTGTTCATCAGCTCGGCATTGGTCTGGAACGAGCGGCTGGCGGAGATCATGTCAGCCATCTCTTCCACCACGTTGACGTTCGGGTAGTAGACGTAGCCGTCCTTGTTCGCTGCCGGATGGTTCGGCTCGTAGCGCGCCTCGAGATTGCTCTGATCCTCGACCACGCCGAGCACCTGCACGCCTTGGCCGGCAGCATCCTGGTCCTGGAACAGCGACTGGCTGACACCGGCCTGGGCCTGCTGGAAGGTGGTGGCAAATACCGGGTGACGGGCACGGTAGGTCTGGTCGATGCTCGACGAGACGGTCTCGGCGTTGGCGATGTTCGAAGCGACGGTGTTCAGACGCGTGGTCTGGGCGCTCATGCCGCTACCGGCAATGTTGAAGACACTGGCGAGGGACATGACTTACTCTCCGCGCAGGGCCGATATCAGCCCTTTGAATTTACTGTTGAGCAGCGTGAAGCTGGCCTGGAAGCCCACGGCGTTTTCCGCGTAGCTCGACTGTTCGAGCTGGGCATCGACGGTGTTCTGATCGATCGACGGCTGCATCGGCGTGCGGTACTGCAAGGACTCGTCGCCCATGCTCAGGCCTTCGGCCTCGATGTGCCGGGCGTTGGTACGATCCAGCGCGAAATGACCCTTGCTGGTCTGCTCGGCCTGGGCCGCCAGAACCGAAGCGAAGTCCATGTCGCGCGCCTTGTAGTTGGGCGTATCGGCGTTGGCGATGTTGTTGGCCAGCACCTCGGCACGCTGGGCGCGAAAGCCCAATGCCTTTTCGTGGATGCCGAGCGCTTTGTCGAAGCTGATGCTCATGTCGGGGAAACCTTCGAAGGTTTTTCGTTGACTGAGCTAGAGCAAGAGCCATGCCAAAAAACAAAACCCCGTAAATACGGGGCTTTGAGGAGTTTGCCGGTGGCGGCAATGCCAGAAAAGCGGCAAAGGATTTCCGCCGGGTGTCAGCAAAGCGGCAATCGCTGGCACTGCGACACTAGCGAACCTTACCCAAGCACGAACCACTTGTTTAATATCGGCAGCACTGCAAACGCCTCTCAAGGAAGAAACGCGTGCCACGCTCACTGCTCAACCGATCCGTCCTGGCGCTGGCTGTCACCAGCGCCCTGCCCGCCCAGGCACAGACCCTAGCACTGGCGGAACAAGGCTTTACCGCGACCCGCCTGACCAGCACTGAAAACCTCGAGCTGACCGGTGCAGTCCATACGACAGGGCCCGGCATGACAGGCGTGAACCTGAGCGGCGGCAATCTCCAGGGCAACCTGATAAACCAGAGCAGCATCCAGGTTATCGGCCCTGACACAGTAGCCATGCGCCTGGCAGGCGATGGCAACGCGCCCCTGCAACTCGACAGATTCATCAACCAGGGCACCCTGGACGCCAGCGGCGAGGGTGCAACCGGCCTACTGATCGATGGCGTAGCGTTTCATCAAGACAATCAGATCATCAACAATGGCACCATCCGCGCCACCCAGACCGCCATTGCAATAGTCGATGCAAGCGTCAACGTAGCAACGGACGACCCGGTCTGGGGCCCCGACCGGGACCGGCAACCCTTGACCCTCATCAACACCGGCAGCCTGTTTGCGACCGGCAATGCCATCGATGCGAGCGCAACGGATCGACAGGTCAATGTCACGCTGAATGATCAAAGCAGCGTGCGCGGCAACCTCAAAGGCCTGAGCAACATCCAGGTACTGGGTGATGTGCGCGTTGATGGCAGCCTCATCGAGGTCAACAAACCAGGACTCTTCGGAGCAAAGGGTTGGCTATCTGTCGGCTCGGGCTTTCTCGAGCGCACCGGCAACCTGCAACTGCAATCAGCCCATACCACCCTTGACGGCAACCTGGCCATCAACCAGGGCTCATCACTCAGTTTGACCCTGAGCAGCACTACCCGGCCGGATACCCCGATACTGGACGTCAGTGAAACCGCCGCCTTCGGCGCCAACAGCCAGATCAGCCTCACGGCCACCGGCAGCGACTTCAGCGCCCAGGGCAGCCGCTATATTCTGCTGCGCGCCGACCAGTTGAGCATTGCCAACAACACCCTGGACGTTGTCAGCAGTTCCGCCCTGCTGAGCGTCGACAGTTACAGTTTCGACGAGCACAGCATCCAGGCAACGGTCACCGGCAAAGGCCAGGACGCGATCGACCAGATGTTGCTGCGCCAAGGCGCCACCAGCAACACACGCGCAGCACTCAACGCTTTTACCAGCGACCGAGTGCTGGCAACTCTCGAGGCCAGCAACCCGTTACTGCAGGCATTCGCCAACAGCGACGAGCGCGAACTGGCCCAACTGGCCAGCCAACTGCCCCCAGAGATCAATGGCGGCGCCACCCAGGCAGCAATGACCAGCCAGCGCCTGAACAGCGAGGCAGCCAACCGGCGCAGCGCTCAACTGCGCGAGCAGGACTCACAGCCATCCGGGCTATGGATACAAGGCCTGTACAACGATGCCGCACAAAGCCGCCGTGACAGCATCCAGGGTTACAACGCCTACAGCCGAGGCATTGCCATTGGTGCCGACACCAGGATCAACGAGCAACTGACAGCCGGCCTGACCTACAGCTACATCACCACCACCTTGAACGGCAGCAATCGCAACGCCAGCGAAGTCGACAGCCAAGCTTTCACCCTGTACGGCGGCTTCACCCAGGACAACTACTTTGTCGACGCCAGCCTGACCTATGGCCTGAACAGCAACCAGAGCAAGCGAGACATCGCCGGCAGCCGCGCCAAAGCCGATTACGACAGCGACCTGCTGGGCTTGAACCTGACAGCTGGCTACACCTACCGCATTACTCCGCACGTGCTGGTCGAGCCGCGCCTGGCGGCCCGTTACAGCCTGGTCACGCTCGACAGCTATCGCGAGAAAGGGTCCGCCGCGGCACTGAAGGTCGACGACCAACGATACGAAGCCATCGAACTGGGTGCCGGCCTGCGCGCCGCCAGCCGCCACGCAGTCGGCAGCGGAACACTCGAACCCCACGCCCGCCTGATGGCCTACCATGATTTCGCCGCTGACCAGGCACGCACCACATCCAGCTTCGCACTGGGCAGCAGCACCTTTGCCAGTCATGGCGCAGCTGTCGCCCGGGACAGCTACGAAGCTGGCATCGGCGTTGACTACCACCTTGGCGCAGCCAGCCTGGGACTCGATTACGACTACTACGGCAAGTCCGGCTTCGACGCCAATTTGCTATCAGCCACCCTGCGCTATCAATTCTGACCTGCAGACACAAACAAGGCCGGCACCCAATGATGGCGATGCCGGCCTTGCTGCATGCATGAACCGTCGCTTACTTGGCCTGGTAAATGATCCCCGGGCTGCACTGGACCATCTGGTAATGATCCGGCAAACCGTTGAGCGCTTCGGACGCGCCCAGGAACAGGTATCCGCCCGGCTTGAGCGTGCCGTGAATGCGCAGCAGGATGTCCTTCTTGACCTGGGCCGAGAAGTAGATCAGCACGTTGCGGCAGAACACGATGTCGAACTTGCCCAGGCTCGCATAGCTGTCGAGCAGGTTGAACGAGCGGAACTCGACACGGCTGCGAATCGGCGCCTTGACCGCCCAGCGCCCCGGCGCCTTGACGTCGAAGTAACGTTGCAGGCGCTCCTGGGACAGGCCGCGGGCAATCGCCAGGCTGTCGTATTCGCCGGTCTTGCAGTTGTTCAGCATCGAGCCGGACAGGTCGGTGGCAACGATCTGCGCACCCATCTTCAACTGGCCAATGTTGCTGCGCTCGAACTCGTCGATAGCCATGGAGATCGAGTACGGCTCCTGCCCCGACGAGCAGGCCGCCGACCAGATGCGCAGGCGCTGCCCGGGGTTGGCCTTGATCTGCTCGGGCAACACCTTGTTCTTCAGCACCTCGAATGGATAGGTGTCGCGAAACCAGAGGGTCTCGTTGGTGGTCATGGCATCGACCACCTGCTCGCGCAAACCACTGCGCGGCTGGCTCTGGATACGCTGCACCAGTTCGCCCAGGGACTTGATGCCCTGCTGCTCCATCAGCTTGTTGAGACGGCTGGAGACCAGGTATTGCTTATTTTCGCCCAGCAGGATGCCACAGGCTTTTTCCAGGAAGACCCGGAACTGTTCGAAATCCAAATTACCCGTAGACAATGATGCCGCCTCTTAAATCGTATGTACCGCCAGGAGCGAACGCCCCTGGCCGTTAGTGCGTGGCCTTGATCCGATCAACAACGCGCTGGGCGAGGTCGTCCGGGCGGAACTTGGCCAGGAAGTCATCGGCACCGACCTTCTTGACCATCGCCTGGTTGAACACCCCGGAAAGCGAAGTATGCAGGATGATGTGCAACTTTTGCATGCGCGGGTCGCTGCGGATCTCGGCCGTCAGGGTGTAGCCGTCCATCTCCGGCATCTCGATGTCGGAGATCATCATCAGGAACTCTTCTTCCGGCCGTTTGCCCTCGTCGACCAGCTTGCGCAGGTAGTCGAGCGCCTGACGGCCGTCGTTGAGCGCCACCACCTCGACGCCGACGGTCTGCAGGCAACGGCTGACCTGCTTGCGCGCCACCGACGAGTCATCGACTGTCAGCACCCGCAGCATCACCGCCTTGTCCTGTACCTCGGCATCCACCACACCGGCGGAAATCGCCTCGGAGGTCGGTGCCACTTCGGCGAGGATTTTCTCCACGTCGATGATCTCGACCATCTTGTTGTCGACCCGGGTCACCGCCGTCAGGTAGTGATCGCGCCCGGTGCCCTTGGGTGGCGGATGGATCTCCTCCCAGTTCATGTTGACGATGCGCTCCACCGAATGCACCAAAAACCCCTGGGTCTTGGTGTTGTACTCGGTGATGATGACGAAACTCTTGCTGGTTTCTTCACTCAGACCGGGCATTCCGGTCGCCATCGCCAGATCGAGGATCGGGATGGTTGCCCCACGAATATTCGCGACACCGCGCACGACGGGGCTGGACTTGGGCATTATGGTCAGGTTCGGGCATTGCAGCACTTCCCGCACCTTGAACACGTTGATGCCATAGAGCTGCTCGCCATTGAGACGGAACAACAGCAGCTCCAGGCGGTTCTGCCCTACCAGTTGCGTGCGCTGGTTCACCGAATCCATTACACCAGCCATGCCAGACTCCTTCACCAAACGCTTCGAGCTTCGTACCCAGTCGGCACGCGCTTTGCTTTTTTTAATCGTATGAACATGAAAACGACATTTTTCCGACGCCTGACCCGCCACCTGCCCGGCTTCCTTGCTGCGCTGTGCCTTCTGGCCCCTGGCGCTCGAACTCTGGCTGACGCTTTCACCTTGCCTGAACAGCTTATCGGTGTCACCCAGGGGTTTCTTGAATTCACCGTAGAAGATTACCTGGCCACCAGCCAGACCGAAGGCCGCTACGAGATCCAGGTCAACAACCTCGATCCGCGCCTGCGCATGCCGCTGTGCGACCAGCAGTTGGGCGCCGCGCTGGAGAGCCCGGCGCAGCCGATGGGCCGCGTCACCGTGCGGGTTCGTTGCGACGGCAGTTCACCGTGGACGGTGTTCGTGCCCGCCCAGGTACGTCTGTTTCGCAATGTGGTGACCGTGGTTCGCCCGCTCAAGCGCGACAGCATCGTCGGCGAACAGGACGTGGCCCTGCGTGAACGCGACGTGGGCATGCTCAACCAGGGTTTTCTCGGCAGCCTCGACCAGGCGGTAGGGCTCAAGGTTATCCGACCAACGGTCATGGATCAGGTCCTTACCCCCCAGCATCTGGAACAGGCCGAGGTGGTGCGCAAGGGTGACCAGGTGGTGATAACCGCCCGCAGCGGCAGCCTGGCCGTGCGCATGCCCGGCGAAGCGTTGAGCAAGGGCGGCCTGAGCGAACAGATCCGGGTACGCAACCTCAACTCCAAGCGGGTGGTCAAGGCCAGGGTCACCGGGCCGGGCCAGGTGGAAGTGGCCATGTAGGTACTTGAATCAACAACAATGCTGGCGATCAGGAACTGCTTTTCCTAAACTGTGTCCCATTGGATGCCCCGAACCGGCCGCGCACGCCATTGAGCATTTGCGCCTAAAGTTTCTTTCGGGTCGGCCGAAAACAAGGCAAGCGTCCAAATACCCAGAGGTTTTCTGATCATGGTCATCGACTTCAGTCGTTTGAATAACTCCCCGTCCGTTGCGGGCGGCGTGCGTACCGGCAGCAGCCAGGAAAGCACCGCCAGCACCGCTTCGGCCAAGGCTGGCAGCGTCGTTGAGAACAGCGCCAGCGGGGAAACCGTACACCTCAGCCACGAGGCCCAGCAGTTGCAAAAGGTCAGCGACAAGCTGCGCGACCAGCCGATTGTCAACAGCGCCCGGGTGGCCGAGTTGAAACAGGCTATCGCCGACGGCAGCTACCAGGTCGACAGCAACCGCGTCGCCAGCAAACTGCTTAATTTCGAAGCCCAGCGCTAGCCCCCGGCGCGCTGACTTCAGGACGCTTGAACCAAAGAGCCAGCCATGCACGACACTACTCTGCTGCAACTGATCGAAAACGATATTGCTCCAGCGCAAGAACTGCTCGAATTACTGCAGACCGAGAATGTAGCCCTGCACGGCCGCGACATGCCGCTGCTGGAAAACATTCTGGCGCGCAAGCAGTCGCTGGTGATCCTCCTCGATCAGCATGGCCGCCAGCGTAGTGAGCTGCTTGCAGGCCTGGGCCTGTCCCAGGACCGCGAGGGCGTCGCCCAACTGACCAGCGAGTCATCCTTCGGCGAGTTGCTGTTGCAGCAACTGGATGTACTGGGCCAACTGCTGGCTGACTGCCAGGCAGTCAACGAGCGCAATGGCCGCTCGATCCAGCTCCAGCAAAGCACCACCGCCAACCAGATCAGAATCCTCATGGGCGGCGAAGCGCCGTCGCTCTACGACAGCCGTGGGGCCACCTCTCCCCTCGCCAAGCCACGGGCGCTGAGCCAGGCTTGATTCCCCTGTATCAAGGCACGGAACATACTGGCAAAATGCCGTAACTTGCGTGTGACGATTTTGCCTGGAGAATGATTAACCGTGTTCAATGAAGCAGAAGCTCCGCAGCCTCCGAAGGTGCTCACCACCCCTTTGGAAATTGCCGCCAACTTGCGGTCGCTGCTAGAGAGCCATGACCCGCTGATCATCACCTTCCACGAACGCAGCCAGCGCTTTCAAAGCTATGTCGTTGAAGTCGACCGCGAAGGCAACCGCCTGGCCCTTGATGAAATGATCCCTCGCGACGGCGAACGCTACCTGCAAAATGGCGAACCGTTTCGCGTTGAAGGCTTTCATGATGGCGTGCGCATTGCCTGGGAGTGCAACACCCCGCTGAGCATCGTCGAAGCCGACGGCCATCGCTGCTACCGCGGCACCCTGCCGACCGAGGTCGCCTACCATCAGCGCCGCAATGCGTTTCGCGCGGCGCTGAAGCTTACCCAACTGGTGGATGTGGCACTCGACGGCGACAAGCTCAAGGGCAATGGCACCTTGCGCGGCAAGCTGCTGGATATTTCCGCCACTGGCTGCAAGTTGCGCTTTGAAGGCAATGTCGAAGAGCGCCTGCAACTGGGCCAGGTCTACGAAAAGTTCGCCACCGGCGCACCACTGGGGTTGTCCCAGGTCGAGGTCGAGCTGCGCCATCTGCATTTCGAAGAGCGTATCAATGCCACTTTTGCCGGCGTACGCTTTCACAACCTCAACGGGCAGATGCAGCGCAAGGTAGAAACCTTTGTGTATCAGCTGCAGCGTGAAGCGCGGCGGTTCGATAAAGACGATTACTGAGTCGCAACCCATCGCTGGCAACGCCAGCTCCCACAGGTGCGCTGCATACGTGGGAGCCGGCCTTGCCGGCGATGGGCCGCAACGCGGCCCCGACCACTCCATCACACCTGCGTCGGTTTGACCTCTTCAGCCACAACCTCAGCTTCAGCCCCCTCCTCCGCCTCGGTATCCTCGGCTGCCACCGGCGTCTGCATCTGATCCTGCACCACCTGCTCGTCAACCCGTGGGTCCAGTGCTGCCGACAAGGGCGAGCCTGCCGCCGGCATTGCCACGTGATGCAGCGGCGCATCGTCGACCTGGTGCAAACCGGTAACCGCTTTCGGCCGAATCCGCCAGACCAGCACCAGAGCAAAAAATACGAAGAAGGCATAGAGCATCTGGTTGCCCAGCAGCTTCATCATCACCCCGGCCACCAATGGCCCGATGCTCGCCCCCACGCCATAGGTCACCAGCAGCATTGCCGTCAGCGAAACCCGTCGCTCGCCCTCGACGTGGTCGTTGGAAAACGCCACCGCCAGCGGGTACAAACAGAACTGCAGCAGCGACACCGCAAAGCCCGCGACAAACAGCACCTCCAACGGCACGGCCGGCATGATCGCCAGCGGCAAGGCGACAATCGCCAGGCCCACCGCAACGCTGCGAATCAGCACCGCGCGGTCGTAGCGGTCCGACAACCAACCCAGCGGCCACTGCACCAGCAGCCCGGCGAAAATGCAGCACCCCATGAACAGACCCACCTGCTCGGTACTCAGCCCCTGCTTGGCCGCATACAAAGGCGCCAGGCCATAGAAGGAACCGACAATGAGCCCGGCACCGAGCACCGTACTCAGCGACTGCGGCACACGCTTGATAAAGAAGCGCGGCTCCATCGGCGCAGGTCTGAGCGGCGCCGGGTGAATCCGGCGAGTGAGCGCCACCGGCACCAGGCACAGGGCAAAGCACATGGCCACCAGCATCAGCAATTCAAGACCCAGTTGCGGATGCACCACCAGGATCAACTGACCGAGCACCAGGCCCAGGTACGAAGCGATCATGTAGCCGCTGAACACCGCGCCCCGCTGCTTGGCATCGGCCTGCTCGTTGAGCCAGCTTTCAATGACCATGTATTGGCACATCATGCCGAGACCAACGATGATCCGCAGCACCACCCAGGCCGGCAGCCAGCTGACCAGGCCATGGCCGAGCACCGCCGCGCCGACGATCCCGGCGCAGGTGGCATAGGCACGGATATGCCCGACCCGGGCAATCAGCCGGTGGCCGATCTTGCCGCCCAGGGCCAGGCCGAAATAGTTGGCGGCCATCAGCGCACCGACCCAGAGGCTGTCGACGTGGTCGGCCGCCAGGCGCAAGGCCAGGTAGGTACTCAACAAGCCGGAGCCGATCAACATCATCAGCGCAGCGAAATACAGCGCGCGAAAAGACTTCCAGATCTGTCGCATCAGCGTCCCGAACGGCTCCTTGAGCTGGTGGAAAAACTGCTTGAAAGCATAAGTGAAAAAAACCGTGTTGCAGGCGGCTGGCATAAAAAAACAGGTGGCAGACGCTTATCGAAGAATGTCTGCTACCTGCTTTTGAATTGTCCGAGCACTGCGTCAAAAACGCCTCGCGGGTTACGCCTGAGCTGCCAGTACGCGACGCTCCCACGGGGTGATCTCATCGAAGAAACTGGTCAACTCCAGGGTCTTGGTGGCGATGTAACCTTCGATGAACTCCTTGCCGAACAGTTCCCGCGCCAGCTCGCTACGCTTCAGACGCTCCAATGCCGCATGCAAGGTACATGGCAGGCTCAAATGATCCGGCACCGCGAATTCGCCCTGGATTGCTGGCGCCGGTGCAAGCTGCTGTTCGATACCGTACAGGCCGGCCGCCAGGCTTGCGGCAATCGCCAGGTACGGGTTGGTATCAGCGCCTGGCAGACGGTTCTCGACCCGTCGCGCCACGGGTGAGCTGGCCGGAATACGCAAGCCGGCCGCGCGGTTGTCTTCGGACCAGCAGGCATTGTTGGGCGAGGCGTAGGGGTGGCAGAGGCGCTGGTAGGAGTTCACGTTCGGCGCGAACAGGGCAGTGAAATCCGCCATGCAGGCCTGCTGGCCGCCGATGAAGTGATAGAAGGTCGGCGTCGGCTTGCCCTCGGCATCGCTGAAGACATTACGCCCGCCATCCACCTCCACCACGCTCTGATGAATGTGCATGGAGCTACCCGGCGTGTGCGCCAACGGCTTGGCCATGCACACCACGGTCAGGCCATGCTTGAGCGCAACTTCCTTGAGCAGGTGCTTGAACAGCAGGGTCTGGTCGGCCAGCAGCAGCGGGTCGCCGTGCAGCAGGTTGATCTCGAACTGGCTGACGCCCATCTCGTGCATGAAAGTATCGCGCGGCAGACCCAGGGCGGCCATGCAGCGATAGACCTCAGCGAAGAACGGACGCAGGCCATTGTTGGAGCTGACGCTGAACGCCGAATGGCCCTCTTCACGACGACCGTCCTTGCCCAGCGGCGGCAGGAACGGCTGGTTGGGATCGCTGTTGGGGGCGAAGACAAAGAACTCAAGCTCGGTCGCCACCACCGGCGCCAGGCCACGGGCGGCGTAACGAGCGATTACCGCCTTGAGCAGGCCGCGACTGGACAGTCCAGAGCTTTCGCCGTTGAGCTCGACCGCATCGCAAATCGCCAGGGCCCGCGGCTCATCACTCCAGGGCAGGCGATAGATGTGCTGCGGGTCGGCCACCAGCGCCAGGTCGCCATCGTCGCTGCCATAGAAGCGCGCCGCCGGGTAACCGCCCATGATGCATTGCAGCAGGACGCCGCGGGCCATCTGCAGGCGGCGGCCTTCGAGAAAGCCTTCAGCGGTCATCACCTTGCCCCGCGGCACTCCATTGAGGTCCGGGGTAATGCACTCGATCTCATCAATGCCCGTCAATCGCTCGGCGAGTGAGTTTTGGCCATTGGTCGTCATGACTCTATCCTTGTTGTTTTCGCATGCCGGGAACGGCGACGGTTACAACATAGGCACCGGGCGTTCGAAATTTCAAGCGCCAAACGGACGATGTGAACGTAATTTTCTACACAGCCTAGCCTGGCAGGGTCAGGCCATTGGCCGGCAGCGGCAGCGCGGTTTTATAGCGCACCTGTTTCAGGGCAAAACTCGAACGGATATTGGCCACCCCCGGCAAGCGCGTCAGGTAGTCGAGAAAGCGCTCCAGGGCCTGGATGCTCGGCAGCAATACGCGCAACAAGTAATCAGGGTCGCCGGTCATCAGGTAACACTCCATGACCTCCGGGCGCTCGGCAATTTCCTCCTCGAAACGATGCAGAGATTGCTCGACCTGCTTCTCCAGGCTGACATGGATGAACACATTCACATCCAGGCCCAGCACCTCCGGCGCCAGCAAGGTCACCTGCTGGCGAATCACCCCGAGTTCTTCCATGGCCTTGACCCGGTTGAAGCAAGGTGTCGGCGAGAGGTTCACCGAGCGCGCCAGCTCGGCGTTGGTGATCCGGGCATTTTCCTGGAGGCTGTTGAGAATGCCGATATCCGTACGATCCAGTTTACGCATGAGAGAAAATCACCTGTTTTTTGTCTTTATAAGGAATGTTTATCCGCAAGCCGAAGCAAAGGCAACGAACTTGAGAAAAATATTCTTCAGGCGCCGGAATATCATGTAGGACAAGACTGACTCCATGGTCACAAGCCGGGTGTCAGTAGCGACCGCTTCAAAGCTCAACAAAAACACAAGACAGAGCGAGCGTAAAAAAGCATGAACGAGTACGCCCCCCTGCGTTTGCATGTGCCCGAGCCTACAGGCCGGCCAGGCTGCCAGACCGATTTTTCCTACCTGCGTCTGAACGATGCCGGTCAGGTCCGTAAACCTCCCGTCGATGTAGAAGCCGCCGATACCGCGGACATCTCCTATAGCCTGATCCGGGTGCTGGATGACAAGGGTAATGCCCTGGGCCCCTGGGCCGAGGACGTCAGCCCCGAGATCCTGCGCCAGGGCATGCGCACCATGCTCAAGACCCGGTTGTTTGACAGCCGCATGGTGGTTGCCCAGCGGCAGAAGAAGATGTCGTTCTACATGCAGAGCCTGGGTGAAGAAGCCATCGGCAGCGGCCAGGCCATGGCCCTGAACCGCAGCGACATGTGCTTCCCCACCTATCGCCAGCAAAGCATCCTCATGGCCCGCGACGTGTCGCTGGTGGAGATGATCTGCCAACTGCTGTCCAACGAGCGCGATCCGCTCAAGGGCCGCCAGCTGCCAATCATGTATTCGGTGCGCGAAGCCGGCTTCTTCACCATCAGCGGCAACCTGGCGACCCAGTTCGTCCAGGCGGTCGGCTGGGCCATGGCCTCGGCCATCAAGGGCGATACCAAGATCGCCTCGGCCTGGATCGGTGACGGTGCCACTGCCGAATCGGACTTCCACACCGCGTTGACCTTCGCCCACGTCTACCGTGCGCCGGTAATCCTCAACGTGGTCAACAACCAGTGGGCGATCTCCACCTTCCAGGCCATCGCCGGTGGTGAATCGACCACCTTCGCCGGTCGTGGCGTGGGTTGCGGCATCGCCTCCCTGCGCGTCGACGGCAACGACTTCATCGCCGTGTACGCGGCCTCCCGCTGGGCCGCCGAACGCGCCCGCCTGGGCCTCGGCCCGACCCTGATCGAATGGGTCACCTACCGTGCCGGCCCACACTCGACGTCGGACGATCCGTCCAAGTACCGTCCGGCCGACGACTGGAGTCACTTCCCCCTGGGCGACCCGATCGCCCGCCTCAAACAGCACCTGATCGCCATCGGTCACTGGTCCGAAGAAGAGCACCAGGCGGTCAGCGCCGAGCTCGAGGCCGAGATCATCAAGGCGCAGAAAGAAGCCGAGCAGTACGGCACCCTGGCTGGCGGCCAGATGCCGAGCCCGGCCTCGATGTTCGAGGATGTCTACAAGGAGATGCCGGAGCACCTGCGCCGGCAGCGCCAGGAACTGGGGATCTGACATGAACGATCACAACACTTCAATCCAGTTGGAAACCGCTATGGCGACCACCACCATGACCATGATCCAGGCCCTGCGCTCGGCCATGGACATCATGCTAGAGCGCGATGACAACGTCGTGGTGTATGGCCAGGACGTCGGCTACTTCGGTGGCGTGTTCCGTTGCACCGAAGGCCTGCAGACCAAGTACGGCAAGTCGCGGGTATTCGATGCGCCAATCTCCGAAAGCGGCATCGTCGGAACCGCCGTGGGCATGGGTGCCTATGGCCTGCGCCCGGTGGTGGAAATCCAGTTCGCCGACTACTTCTACCCGGCCTCCGACCAGATCGTCTCGGAAATGGCCCGCCTGCGTTATCGCTCGGCCGGCGAGTTCGTCGCCCCGCTGACCCTGCGCATGCCCTGCGGTGGCGGTATCTACGGCGGCCAGACCCACAGCCAGAGCCCTGAAGCGATGTTCACCCAGGTCTGTGGCCTGCGTACCGTGATGCCTTCCAACCCTTACGACGCCAAAGGCCTGCTGATCGCCTCGATCGAAAACGACGACCCGGTGATCTTCCTTGAGCCCAAGCGCCTGTACAACGGCCCGTTCGACGGCCACCACGACCGCCCGGTAACCCCGTGGTCGAAACACCCGGCCAGCGCCGTACCGGACGGCTACTACACCGTGCCGCTGGACAAGGCGGCGATTACCCGCCCGGGCAAGGACGTCACCGTGCTGACCTATGGCACCACCGTCTATGTCTCGCAGGTGGCCGCTGAAGAAACCGGCGTCGACGCCGAGGTCATCGACCTGCGCAGCCTCTGGCCGCTGGACCTGGAAACCATCGTCGAGTCGGTGAAAAAGACCGGCCGTTGCGTGGTGGTCCATGAAGCCACGCGCACCTGCGGCTTCGGTGCCGAGCTGATCGCGCTGGTCCAGGAACACTGCTTCCATCACCTCGAAGCTCCGATCGAACGCGTCACCGGTTGGGACACCCCCTACCCGCACGCACAGGAGTGGGCGTATTTCCCCGGCCCTTCGCGAGTGGGCGCGGCATTGAAACGGGTCATGGAGGTCTGAATGGGCACGCACGTCATCAAGATGCCGGATATCGGTGAAGGCATCGCACAAGTTGAACTGGTGGAATGGTTCGTCAAGGTCGGCGATACCGTCACTGAAGACCAGGTCGTGGCCGATGTCATGACCGACAAGGCCACCGTCGAAATCCCTTCGCCGGTCAGCGGCAAGGTCCTGGCCCTGGGCGGCCAGCCCGGTGAAGTCATGGCGGTGGGCAGCGAACTGATCCGCATCGAAGTCGAAGGCGCCGGCAACGTAGGAGCGGGCTTGCCCCGCGAAGAGGCCAGTGCAGTCGCTGCACCTGCCCCTGAACCAGCAGCAAAACCTGCTGCACCAGCACCCGTTGCTGCACCCGCAGCCTCCACCCACCAGCCCGCCGCCATCGTTCCGCGCGAAGCCCACGAACGCCCACTGGCCTCGCCTGCCGTGCGCAAGCGTGCCCTGGATGCCGGCATCGAGCTGCGTTACGTACATGGCAGCGGCCCGGCCGGACGCATCCTGCACGACGACCTCGACGCCTTCCTGGCCCAGCCAACCACCAGCAGCCAAAGTGCCCCTGGCGGTTACGCCAAGCGCAACGACAGCGAGCAGATCCCGGTGATCGGCCTGCGCCGCAAGATTGCCCAGCGCATGCAGGATGCCAAGCGCCGCGTCGCCCACTTCAGCTACGTCGAGGAAATCGACGTCACCGCCGTGGAAGAGCTGCGCCAGCACCTGAACAAGAAGTGGGGCGACAGCCGTGGCAAGCTGACCCTGTTGCCATTCCTGGTGCGCGCCATGGTCGTCGCCCTGCGCGAGTTCCCGCAGATCAACGCCACCTACGACGACGAAGCCCAGGTCATCACCCGCCACGGCGCGGTGCATGTCGGCATCGCCACCCAGGGCGACAATGGCCTGATGGTACCGGTACTGCGCCACGCCGAAGCCGGCAGCCTGTGGAGCAACGCCGGCGAGATCGTGCGCCTGGCCAACGCCGCCCGCGGCAACAAGGCCAGCCGTGAAGAACTGTCGGGCTCGACCATCACCCTGACCAGCCTCGGCGCCCTCGGCGGCATCGTCTCCACCCCGGTAGTCAACACCCCGGAAGTGGCGATTGTCGGGGTCAACCGCATGGTTGAACGGCCGATGGTCATCAATGGCCAGATCGTCATTCGCAAGATGATGAACCTCTCCAGCTCGTTCGATCACCGCGTGGTCGATGGCATGGACGCGGCACTCTTCATCCAGGCCATCCGCGGCCTGCTCGAACAACCTGCCAGCCTGTTTGTGGAGTGACCATGCAACAGACGCTCAACACTACCCTGCTGATCATCGGCGGCGGCCCCGGCGGTTATGTCGCGGCCATTCGCGCCGGCCAACTGGGCATTCCCACGGTGCTGGTCGAAGGCCAGGCCCTGGGTGGCACTTGCCTGAACATCGGCTGCATTCCGTCCAAGGCGCTGATCCACGTCGCCGAACAGTTCCACCAGACCCAGCTGCACAGCCAGCAGTCGAGCCTGGGCATCAAGGTCTCGCCACCGAGCCTGGACATCACCCAGAGCGTGGCCTGGAAAGACGGCATCGTCGATCGCCTGACCAGCGGCGTCGCGGCCCTGCTGAAAAAACACGGGGTCAAGGTGATCCACGGCTGGGCGAAGATTCTCGATGGCAAGCACGTCGAAGTCGACGGCCAGCGCATCCAGTGCGAGCACCTGCTGCTGGCCACCGGCTCAAGCAGCGTCGAACTGCCGATGCTGCCGCTGGGTGGCCCGATCATTTCCTCCACCGAGGCCCTGGCGCCGAAAACCCTGCCCAAGCACCTGACCGTGGTTGGCGGCGGCTACATCGGCCTGGAGCTGGGCATCGCCTACCGTAAGCTTGGCGTCGAGGTCAGCGTGGTCGAAGCCCGCGAGCGCATCCTGCCAACCTACGACAGTGAACTGACCGCACCGGTGGCCGAGTCGATCAAGAAGCTGGGGATCAAGCTCTACCTCAAGCACAGCGTCGAAGGTTTCGATGCCGACAAGCAGGCGTTGCAGGTACGTGATCCTGAGGGTGAACTGCTGCAACTGAGCACTGACCAGGTACTGGTCGCGGTCGGGCGCAAGCCGCGCACCCAGGGCTTCAACCTGGAAAGCCTGGCGCTGAAGATGAACGGTTCGGCGGTTGCCATCGACGACCAATGCAAGACCAGCATGCTCAACGTCTGGGCCATCGGCGATATCAGCGGAGAACCGATGCTCGCCCACCGGGCCATGGCCCAGGGTGAAATGGTTGCCGAACTTGTTGCCGGCAAGTCGCGGCGCTTCGAGCCGGCCGCCATTGCCGCGGTGTGTTTCACCGACCCGGAACTGGTGGTGGTTGGCAAGACCCCGGAACAGGTCGAGCAGGATGGCCTGGACTGTATCGTTGCACAGTTCCCGTTCGCCGCCAACGGCCGAGCCATGACCCTGGAATCGAAAAGCGGTTTCGTGCGCGTGGTCGCCCGTCGCGACAATCACCTGATCCTCGGCTGGCAGGCGGTCGGCGTTGGCGTCTCGGAGCTGTCCACCGCCTTTGCCCAGTCACTGGAAATGGGCGCGTGCCTGGAAGATGTGGCGGGAACCATCCACGCTCACCCAACCCTGGGTGAGGCGGTACAGGAAGCGGCACTGCGCGCCCTGGGGCACGCCCTGCATCTGTAGACACTGAAGCGGCTGAGGCCGATTTGACCCGCTGCTCCGTGCAGCGGGTCCTTTTTCATTCACCGATTTCATCCTTGCCGGCCGCCTTGGCCCGGTACAGCGCCTGGTCCGCCCGGCACAGCAGCTGCGCCTGCCCTTCACCTTCCAGCCACTCGACCACGCCATAGCTCATGGTCAGCAACCGCTCGCCCACCGGCGGCGCCTGCTCCAGCGCCTGGCGAATCTGCCGCGCCAGCTGCAGCGCCTCTTGCCGCTGCGTGCCCGGCAGCACCGCAACGAACTCATCACCGCCCCACCGCGCCAGCAGGTCATCGCTGCGCAGGCAGACCTTGATCCGCTCCACCGAGGCGATCAGCGCCTGATCACCCTGGGCATGGCCGTACTGGTCGTTGATCGGCTTGAAGTCGTCGATATCCATGATGATCAGCGCCAGCGGCTGGCGAAAGCGCCGCGCCCGCTCGCACTCCTGCTGCAGGACCTTTTCCAGGCGGTAACGGTTGGCCACCAGGGTCAGGGCATCGCGCTCGGCCAGGTCGCGGTTCTCATCGAGCTGGCGCTGCAGTTGCTGATTGACCCAGGACAGCTCGCGGGTGCGCTCGGCGATCTGCGCTTCCAGGCTCAGGTTCTTTTCCTCCAGCCGATCAACCAGGCGCCTGGCGTCATCGATATTGCGGTGGGCACCGAGCATCCGCGCCACCGAACCATCCTCGTTGCGCGCAATTATGTGGCCGCTGTCCTCGATCCACAGGTAGCTGCCGTCCCGGCAACGACAGCGGTACTGGATGCGGTACCGCCCGGCGCGATCAGTGAGGTAATCCTCGAAATGCGCCATCACCCGCGGATAGTCCTCGGGGTGGATCACCCCTTCCCAGGTCAGCACCGTATTGTCGAGGGAATGGCTCGGGTAGCCGAGCATCCTGTACCACCCGGGATTGCGGTAGACGTAACCGGTGTTGGCATTCCAGTCCCAGATCCCGTCGCTGATCAACTCCAGCAGGGTTTGCAACTGCTCTTCCCTGAAGTCGGCCAGCGGGGCCTTCAATGGTGGTGTATCTGACGTTTGAGTCATGGACGATCTCCCTTGTCCAGGCAACTACGCCCCAGCCGGATGTTGGTGCTGCCGGTTTGAATTGATTTGCCGCTGACGGCAAGGGTTTTCCTCTTCGGGGCAAAGCATGCTCCGATTCCCTACCCGCCGTACAGCGCCACCCCCTGAATATACTAGCTCGTGGACCTGTCAGCAGAGCTGGCACAAGACTTGCCATTGATCGATGGTCAACTTGCATCCATCAAGGAGAGTGATCAGGTGAGTAGCATCAATGCCGTCGGCGCCCAGCCGCTGACCATCAACCCGACCCGTGGCGTGGCCGAGGCGGCCGCCGCCGAACAGGCCCAGTTCCGCCCGCCGGTGCCCACCAGCAGTGCCAATCGGCAGCAGCACAGCCATGGCAATAGCTCGCAGCAAAGTGCCGAAGACGCCCGCGAGGAAGCTTTCGCCAAGCTCAAGGTACAGCTGCAGAACCCGGATGTGGACATGCGTGAGCGGGCCAGCATCGGCACCAGCGAATCCGGCAAGAGCGCCACTCAGGCGTTTCGCGAGTACATGGCCCTGAGCCCGGCGGAGAAGATCAAGCTCAAGCTGCTCAACGAACTGGGCATCAGCCAGGAAGAGTTCGAGGCGTTGCCACCTGCCGAGAAGGACAAGATCGAACGCAAGATCGCCGAGCAGATGAAAAAGCAGACCGAGCTGGAGTCGCTGGCCAGCCTCAACTCCCAGCTGCAAGGGCCGGCAATCTCAGCCAAGCTGGTGGCCAATCTGACTGCGACCCAAGGTGGCAGCGATGACAATAAGGATCAAGACCTGGCATCCGCCTCTGCTCTGACCCAATCGGCGAATGCCTGAACCTCGGGGCGCTGCAAGGCTTCTTGTCGGCACACCAGGTAGTAGGCGAAACGCGCAGGCCAGGGTTTGTCGAGGGCCAGTTGCAGCCTGCCGCTGGCCAGGTCTTCCGCAGCGTGGGTGTCCTGTACCAGCGCTATGCCCTGGCCTGCAGCCGCTGCACGCAACAGCAGCAGGTCATCCTCGAAACTCGCACCGCGTGCTGCCCGCGGCTCATCGGCCACGCCATGAGCCTGTAGCCAAAGCATCCAGTCGGCGCGATCGGCATCGTGCAGCAACGGATACTTGAGACAATCGGCGGGGCGCTTCAAGGCCGGCCCTTGCGCCAGCAACTGCGGGCTGGCCACCGGCAACAGGACCGGTGCCAGTAAACGAATCGACGCCAGCCCCGGGTACTGGCCGAGCCCATGGCGCAGGGCGACGTCGATACGCTCACGTTGAAAATCCACCAGCTTGGCCGAGGCCTCGACGCGCACTTCGATCTGCGGGTGCAAGGCATTGAAACGGCCCAGGCGCGGTACCAGCCAGGAGGCTGCGAAAGACGGCACGGTGCTGATGGTCAGGGTCTTGCCCGGCGCCAGTTGCTCCAGCAATGCCAGCGATGCCTCGATCTGATCGAAGCCCTTGAGCAGCCCCGGATACACCCGCGCGCCGGCTTCGCTCAGGTGCACGCCATGGCGGCCACGCACGAACAACACCACGCCCATGCGCGCCTCGAGCAGGCGCACCTGCTGGCTGACCGCCCCCGGCGTTACCCCCATGCGCTCGGCGGCCGCCTTGAGGCTGCCCAGACGTGCCGCTTCAGTGAAGGCCCGCAATGCCAACAACGGTAGAACCGCGCCCATTTCTACCCTCTCCATGGTTTAGAAAATCTATCGCCTAAACGCAGAATTGATCGTTTTTCAATCAGCCAAGGCCTGCCTAGCATAGCCCTTCTCTGAACACTCCTGAAGAGAAGGCCCATGCCGTTGATTCTTTATAGCGATAGCTCACCTAATGGCTTCAAGATCACCATCGCCCTGGAAGAACTAGGGCTGCCCTACACCCTCAAGCACGTGCAGATCGACCGTGGCGAGCATCGCCAGGCTGACTTTCTCAAGCTCAACCCCCATGGACGCATCCCGGTACTGGTCGATCCCGAGTCCGATATCACCCTCTTCGAGTCTGCGGCGATCCTGCTGTACCTGGCCGAAAAGAGCGCACGCCTGCTGCCGGATCCCCCCAGCGAACGCTGGGCGGCCATTACCTGGTTGCAGTTTCACGCAGCGAGCATGGGGCCGATTCTGGGTCAGCGCGTGCATTTCGAACTGTTCGCCCAGCAGCCCTGCCCCGAGGCCATCGCCCGCTACCGGCGCCTGAGCGAAGAACTGTTCAGCACCCTCGACCAACGCCTGGCCGACCGGCCCTGGCTGGCGGGCAGCAGCTATTCGATCGCTGACATCGCCACCTTCGGCTGGACCCATATCGCCCGGGTTATCGACTTCGATTTCAGCCAGTACCGGCATCTGAGCGCCTGGCATGAGCGCGTCAGTCAGCGCCCTGCCGTCCAGCGCGGCATCCGCCTGCCAGCACCTGCCACTGGCCCCTGAAGCGCAACAAGGAATTTGCCGATGAACCCGACATTAACGGGCGCCAGCGCCCATGCCTTCGCCCATCACCCCGGCTATCGACGCATGTTCGCCGCCGACCACCTGACCCTGGGTATCTTCCTGCCGCTGCGCTTCTACCGCGGCGACATGGCGGTGCTCAATGGTCAGGCCGCGCTGGTCAGCGAGATCGACCGCCTGGGCTTTGCCGCCGTCTGGGTGCGTGATGTGCCGTTGTACGATCCGCACTTTGGCGATGCCGGCCAGCTGTTCGATCCTTTCGCCTACCTCAGCTACCTGGCCGCGCACACCCGGCGCATCGCCCTGGCCACGGGCAGCGCGATCTTCGCCTTGCGTCATCCGATCGACCTGGCCAAGGCCGCCACTACCATCGACCAGTTGTCAGGCGGGCGCCTGGTCATGGGTATCGCCTCCGGGGACCGCCCGATTGAGTTTCCCGCCTATGGCCTGGAGCACAGCGAGCGTGGCGAGCGCTTTGCCGAGGCAGTGCGTTATTTTCGCCAACTGCTGCAGGTTGGCGACCATCCGATTCAATCAGCACTGGGCCACCTTAGTGGCGCTCAACTGCTGCCCAAGCCCGTCAGCGGAGCCATCCCACTGCTGGTGACCGGCAGTTCGCGCCAGTCCCTGCAGTGGCTGGGCGAGCACGCCGATGGCTGGCTGACCTTTCCTGAGGCGACCGAGAACATTCTCGGCCCTCGGCGCCTGGCCGAAAAAATCCGCGCCTGGCGCGACCACATTCCCGGTGGCGGCTTTCGTCCGCACGTGACCAACGAGTGGATCGACCTGAACGCCAACCCCGACTTTCCACGCACGGCCATGCAAGGCGGCTACGTGCTGAGGACCGGGCGCAAGGGGCTGATTGATCTGCTCGGGGAATGGCAGGATGCCGGGGTCAATCATGCGGCGCTGGGCATACAGTTTTGCCAGCGGCCGGCAGACGAAGTGATTCAGGAGCTGGCAGAAGAAGTGCTACCGCTGTTTGCGTCCCATGAAGGGCCGTTGCCGTTGCGGCAAGACTGGTAGGCCCCAGGCCGCTGTTCACGCAGCAGCGGCCTGGCACCACAAATCATCGACTTCTTGAAATCACTGCACTCATGTATTGATTCAAATCGCGAAAATCCTGAACCCTCCAGGCGTACGGCGATAGCTTTACGCCATTCTCTCGCAATGTTCTCGGAATCAGGTCGCCATTGGGGCGAAGTATTACCGATGAGACAATAACGCCCGGATAATCAGCCAATCGTTTTTTGAAAGCGGCGGTTGTAAGGTCCGGGGTAGGAGGGTTGCTTTTGTTAGCCAACGGCCCTGTACCCTTGAGATCTGCGCCGTGACACATGACGCACCTCTGTAAATAGAGATTTTTCCCGTTATCCGCAAAGGACAGTGATGGTTGAATTAGCGATAAAACCCCTAGGGAAGCAATGAATAATCTTTTCATTTTTCATGCAGCCTTAATGAAAAAACCCCTCCAGATGATTCTGAAAGGGGCTTTATTTATTCCTTCCGCTGCCACGCTGCCGTCACAGAGAAACGCAGTCAGACAGATGGCCAGAAAGGCCCGAATTCATTGGTGTCCCAGGGCAGGTTCGAACTGCCAACCTTCCCCTTAGGAGGGGGATGCTCTATCCAATTGAGCTACTGAGACGCAGAGCCGGCAACGAGCGTCGCGCGGCAGGGACGGCGTGCATGTTAACCAGCAGGCCGGCATTTGTCATGTCATCCGTGGGGCTTTTTGCCTGTGGGCTTTTTAGCGGATCGTGCAATCTGCAATGAGGCAGTCAGCCATCATTGCAGATTGCACGGAAAATCACGCGAAAAACCAACGTAAGCGACTGATTTTAAAGGGTAAAAACCGATAAAAAGCCTGGCATGCAGTGTGCTTTATCTATTTCATGAAAAGTGGCTAGGGCTCAGCCCTCACCTTTGCGGAGTATGCCCATGAACAGCACCCTGCTTCTGCTCAACGCCCTGGCTCTGGCCGTTCTGGTTGGCCTGGTCGTGCAACCCGACGGCATTGCCGTGCCTGCGCAGGCCCATGCCGTGCCGGCGATGAAGGCGCAACTGGCGGTGTTTGGCACCCAGGCCGCGCAAGTACAAAGCGCACCCCAAGTCAGCAACGAACGGCTGGTGTTCTAGGCTTCAGCTCGCGCCAAGCAGGCCTTGCTCGCGCAGCAGCCCAAGCAAGCGCTGGACCGCATCGGTCAAGGACGTGGAGTTGTCCAGCACTTGCACTTCACCCTCCTCTACCCTCACCTGCTGTGCCCGCGCCAGACGCTGCTCGATGTCTTGAGCGGTTTCCCGGTTACGATCCAGCAAGCGCTGGCGCAATACCTGATGATCAACCCGCAGCAGCACCGGTAACAGGTCCGGGTAGCGTTCACGTGCCTGCTGCAAATGCGCGCGCGAGCCATTGACCAGCACCGCCTGCCCTTCAGCCAGCCAGGCATCGATTTGCACCGGTATGCCATAGGCCAGGCCATTGGCCTGCCACTGCAGGGCAAAGGCGCCCTCGGCGCACAGGCGTTCGAACTGTTCAGGGGATACACCGATGGCATCTTCGCCCTTGGCCTCGGCCGAACGGGTGATCACGCGCCGGGCGATGTGCACGTTCAGGCGCTGCAGTTCAGGGCGCGCCGCATCGATGAGGGAATCTTTTCCGGCACCTGAGGGTCCCATCAGGTACACCAGACGACCCGGGTTCACTGTACGCCGCGTCGCGCTTGCGTCATGCTGCATAGCCACTATGCTCAATGGTAAGAAAGCACGCGCATTCTAGACGCTTTCCAAGGCCTTTTCTGCCTGTTGCATGCCGTTGCCGACGAAGGTCTGCAGCAGCGGAAAAAGAGAAAATGAAAACTTTTCAAACCAGTGCTCATTTCTGATAATTGGTACTGGCAAAACGCCTTTATCCGGTTCAATATTTGTCACAGAATTGACGCCAAGGAACCGGCGATAATGAGGCATGATTCACGCCTCATTCACAATTCAGGTTGAACATTTTGACGCCGGGATGGTCGTAGTGACATCGTGCGGCCAATTTCGAGAACCGCTTCCCCCTGAACCAAAAACCGGTCAATTATATGCGCCCAATGAAACAGGCTATTTACTCAAGCCGCACCGCTGACAAATTCGTCGTCCGCCTCCCCGACGGAATGCGTGAGCGCATTGCCGAGGTAGCGCGCAACCACCACCGCAGCATGAACTCGGAAATCATCGCTCGCCTGGAGCAGAGCCTTATTCAGGAAGGTGCACTGGGTGAAGAACTGAGCATGCGTCTGGACAGCCCGGAACTGTCCCTGCACGAACGCGAACTGTTGCAACGTTTCCGCCAGCTTTCCCATCGCCAGCAGAATGCGCTGGTGTCGTTGATTGCCCATGACGCCGAGATGGCAGCTGACGCTTCCTGATTTCGTGGCACAATCACTCAAGGCCAATGCTCACGCATTGGCCTTTTTTATTACCTCGATCAAACCCGTTTGCTGCGCGACAGTAGCCAGAGCAGATAGAAACCGCCGAGCAAACCCGTACTCAGGCCGATGGGCAGATTGAGATTCAACGCCAGGCGCTGGCTGAGCAGGTCGGCCACCAGCAACAGCACCGCGCCCATCAACGCTGCCGGCACCAACGGCACTTCAGGCGCACCGGTCAAACGCCTGGCCAGCTGTGGAGCAGCCAGGGCGATAAAGGCGATAGGCCCGGCAGCTGCAGTGGCAATCGCGGTCAACGCCACGGCAGCCAACACCATGATCAGCCTTGTGCGCTCCGGCGCGATACCGAGCTGACTGGCCGTGTCATCGCCCATTTCCAGCAGGTCGATGTGTCGCGCATGACCAATAACCACCGGCACAATGGCAATGAAACCTAACGCTGCCGGCAGTACGTGGGACCAGGTGCGGGTATTGAGCGAACCGGCCAGCCAGATTTGCGCCGACATGGCCCGGTCGAGGTCGCCCATGACCAGCAGCACTGTATTCAGGCCCGAGAGCATGGCGCCGACACCAATCCCCACCAGCACCAGCCGATAGCCACCGGTGCTACGCCCGCGCATCGACAGCACGAACACCAGCAAGGCCGTGCCCACTCCTGCGAGCACCGCCGCCAGCGAGGTTCCCAGGGGGCCAGCATCGAACAGGATGATCTGCACAATGGCGCCGCTGGCAGCCCCGGTGGTAAAGCCGATGACATCCGGAGAACCGAGGGCGTTGCGCGAGATCGACTGGAAGATCGAACCGGCCATGCCCAGCGCGCCGCCCACCAGCAGCGCAGTCAGCACCCGCGGCAAGCGAACCCGCTGAATCACCCGGTCGGCGGTCGGATTGTCGCCTCCCCCGAGCAAACTCTCGAACACCTGGCCAGGTGTCAACGGCAACGATCCCACGCCCAGCAAGAGGATCGCCAGGCCCACGGCTATCAGCGCCAGCACTGCACAGACCACGGCAACCCGTGGCCGCCAGCGCAGTGAATAGTTACCCAGGCGCAGCACCGCCCCCGTCATGACCGGCTCATCCGGAACTTGCGCACGATGACAATGAAGAACGGCCCACCGATCAACAAGGCAATGATCCCGGCGGCGACCTCCGCTGGCGCAGCGACAACACGGCCGATTACATCGGCGCCCAGCAGCAGGATCGCGGCAATCAGCCCGGCATAGGGCACTATCCAGCGGTAGTCCGGCCCCACCACCCGCCGGGCTAGATGCGGTGCGACCAGGCCGACGAAGCCGATCGGCCCGGCAGCCGCGGTTGCCGCCCCGGCCAGCAGCATCACTGCCAGGCAAGCCAGCAACCAGGTAGCGCGAAGATTGACGCCCAGGGCCTGGCCAAGATCCGTGCCCAGGGCCATGGCATTGAGGTTGCCGACGATAGCGATGGCCAGCGCCAGCCCGACAGCGGCGACCAACGCGAGCACGCCAAGGGTCTGGAAGCTGCTGCCTTCAACCGAGCCGGCCGACCATCTGCGAAAGCTGTCGAACACCTCAAGCGGGGCGTTGAGCAGGAGGATGCCGGTGATCGACGCCAGCATCACCGACAACCCCGCCCCGGCCAGCACCAGGCGCACCGGGTTGGTACCGGTTTCGTGAGCCTGGCCAAGAATGAACACGGCAAGCGCGGCCAGCCCGGCACCCGCAAAGGCGAAGCCGACATACTCGACAATGCTCACCAGCTTGAACAGGGTCACGCCGATGATGACCGCCAGCGCAGCACCTGCGTTGATGCCAAGCAGCCCGGGTTCGGCCAGCGGATTACGTGTCACCGCCTGCATCAGCGCCCCGGCCACGCCCAGGGCCAGGCCCGCCAGAATGGCTACCAGGGTGCGGGGAACACGCAGTTCTCGAATCACCAGATGCTGATTGTTCTGTGGGTCATACGACCAGAAGGCATCGGCGATTTCGCCAAGACCGATGGCGCGTGAACCGATCAGCAGGCTGCAGACGGCGACCAGCCCAAGCACGCCCAGGCCAGTCAGCAGCCCCGAGGAGCGCATGCGCCGGTGCCGGTTGAAAGCCACGGTGCGCAACGCTGCAATCGCCATGGCTCAGCGCAGATGCCGGGCGACGGTATCGATCATCTGCCGGCCAGAGTAGTAGTCGACACGGAACGAGGTCGGCCCCAAGGCGTAGACTTTGTTCTGCGTCACCGCGGGCAGGTTGGCCAGTAACGGGTCGGCAAGAAACGCCTGTACATCAGCGTCGGTGGCGCCGAGCAGAAACACGCTTTCACCGGTGATCGCCGCCGAAAGGTTTTCGCGGGAGATGAACTCGAAGTCCACGGCGCGGGTGACCTCGCCACTCAGGGCCGGTGGCAGGCTTGCGACCTTGACCCCCAGCGCAGTGAACAACCGGGCCTGCGGGCTGGAAGCGCGGCCGACGGAATAGCTGCCACCGATGTTGTAACCGACGATGCTTACACCGCCTTTGGGCGGATTGATCGAGGCCGCGGTGAGTGCGGCGTAATCGTCAAAGTCCTTGATCGCTGCCTGTGCTTGCGCCTCCAGGCCTGCGGCCTTTCCCAGAGTGGTGGCAATCTCTTGCCAGCTCTGGTTCGAGTAATTGACCACCAGGGTCGGTATGCCCTGGGCCTCCAGCTCGGCCTGGTGCTGGACCACGCTGTCGGCACCGGTGGCGGCGAGCACCAGCAGGTCCGGATTGACGCCGAGCACCGCCTCGATATCGAACACCAGGTTGGGGTACAGCACCTCGACCTGGCGCGCATCGGCGACGCTCGCCCACTGGCTGAAAAAGCCCTTGCTGTCGGTCATCCGGCTCGGGGTGGTGGCAGCAGTGGCCACCAGCGGTGCCTTCATGGCCAGCAGGATGCCGGTGACACTCGGCGAGGTCGAGGCAATCCGCAGCGGCTTGGACTGCCCGGCCGCGACAGCGGTTGCCGGACGCAGCCCGACGGCGGTACAGGCGAGCAGGATCAGCGCCGCAACAGCCAGCGTTGGCGCAAATGTGAGCTTTTTCATCGGCGATCTTTCTTCGGCTACAAGTGAGGCAGGAAGGGTTCGACAGCGGGTGCTTGCCCGCCTAAACGTGGATGCGATGCAATCTCATTCCATATTGCAGAATTAATTCTGCACATGCAATACTCGCCGCCGAGCTGCCAGCCAGGAAAGGCCACCCATGACGCATCGCCTGCATGCTGACACCGTGACGCTGTGTTACGACCAGCGCACCATCTCCAGCGACCTGTCCATCGCCATCCCCGATGGCTCCTTCAGCGTGATTGTCGGGCCCAATGCCTGTGGTAAATCCACCCTGCTGCGCGCCTTGTCGCGGCTGCTTGTTCCCGCCCAAGGCCGAGTGGTGCTTGACGGTAAAACCATCACCGAGCTTCCCGCCAAGGAGGTCGCCCGACGCCTCGGCCTGCTGCCGCAAAGCGCCACGGCACCGGAAGGCATCACGGTTGCCGACCTGGTGGCACGCGGGCGATTCCCTCACCAATCATTCTTGCGCCAATGGTCCGCGGCCGATGAACAGGCGGTCAACTCTGCCATGGCCGCAACCCAGGTCAGCGAGCTGGCGGAGCGGGTGCTGGATGAACTCTCTGGCGGCCAGCGTCAGCGGGTATGGATTGCCATGGTGCTGGCGCAGGACACACCGATCCTGCTGCTCGATGAGCCCACCACCTTCCTCGACATCGCCCACCAGATCGAACTGCTCGAACTGCTCAGCGATCTCAACCGCCAGGGTCGGACCATCGTTGCGGTACTGCACGACCTCAACCAGGCCTGCCGCTACGCTTCACACCTGATTGCCATGCGCGGCGGCGCGGTGCTGGCCCAGGGCGAGCCTGGCGCAATATTCACCGAAGCGCTGGTAGAGGAGGTATTCGGCCTGGCCTCGGTGATCATTGCCGACCCGGTCACCGGCACCCCGCTGGTGGTACCCAAGGGACGCCAGATGCAGATTCAACCGCGCTGATCGAAAATCCGCCCACCCGTGGCCTGGTTGACCAGGCCGGCTTCACGGTGCAAGGCGTCGCGATCCTCTGCTGATTTGAGCTGGCCAAGGTCAGTGACCGTGGTCATCACGCAGACAATTTCCTGCTGGGCGTCGAACACCGGCGCCGCCTGGCCGGTAACATTCGACAGCAAATGGCTGGTCAGCTCGGCCCAGCGGCCGCTACGCACCTCATCGAGCAGCGCCTTGCTCGGCGGCGTGCCGCGAAAATGCGCCGGCTGCTGCTTGCGCGCGGCATCGATCACCGCCTTGGGCAGGAAGGCCTGGAACACCAGGCCGCAGGCGGTATTGTCAATCGGCAGGATATCGCCCAATGCCAGCGGGTTGATCGAGAAATAGGCACTGCGGTACCAACGCACCAGTGTCGGCCCGCGGTCGGTCCAGATCGCCACCCCGCCGCTGGCGGCATGCTGCTGGGCCAGGGACTTCATGTGCTGGGCGGCGATGTCTACCGCGTCGACACGCTTCAAGGCGCTGATGCCAATGTTCAAGGCGGCCGGCCCCAGGTCGTACAGGCCGCTGGCCGGGTCCTGCTTGGCCAGGCCTTCCTTGACCAGGCTCTGCAGATAGCGGTGGGCGGTCGAGCCGCCGGTAGCGGTGCGCCGAGCGACCTCCCCCAGCGCCAACTCACTCTCGGCATTGGCCAGGACCTGGAGAAAACGCACCGCGATCGACACCGACTGAATAGTGCCGGAGCGCTTTTCCGGGGCTGCTTGCGCTTCTTCGTCCAGGGCGGTCATCTCATTGTTCAATTGTTCGCTCTCCTCGCCGGCGCACACGGTCGCGCTTGTTGGCGGCCATGATACCGATTCCATGAACCTGTACCTATTCCCATTTTGCGGAATGAATTCTTTATTGAGGAACGCAATGGCACCATGCTACCCTCGAACAGGAAAGAGGATCATTCTCATTTGGGGGCATCTTGAAGGCACATCCACACCGCACACTGCGCCAAGGCTTTAGTGTGTTGACACTCTCGACATTGCTGGCATCGCCTTACGCCTTTGGACAATCCGTCGTCACTACCCACAAGCAGAGCGTTGTTTTCGAGCCGATCATCGTCACCGGCGAAAAGCTCGAACGCGACCTGAAAGACACGGCCTCTTCCGTATCGATCAAGACCGCCAAGGAGATCGACAAGGAAAAGAGCGGCAGCGCGTCGGTGTCGGAAGTGCTCAATGATGTACCCAACGTGATCTACACCGACTCGGTGGGCGCGCCGATCATTCGCGGCCAGGACACCCAGGGCCCGAACAATGGCCAGAACGTGTTCTGGGGTGGCACCGTGCCGCGGGCGACGATCAACCTCGACGGCCATTACCTGAACTACAACGAGATGTTCTTCGGTGCCACCTCGGTCTGGGACGTGGACAGCATCGAAGTGTTCCGTGGTCCACAGACCACCTCGCAAGGGGCCAACGCCATTGCCGGTGCGATCATCGTCAACACCAAGGATCCGACCTTCACTCCGCAGGCGGCCTACCAGACCGAGATCGGCAGCTACGATGCCAAGCGCAGCTCGGTTGCCATTTCCGGCCCGCTGATGGGCAATGAACTGGCCGGACGCCTGGCGGTGGACTACTCGGCGCGCGACACTTTCATCGACTACGACAATCCGAAATTCCAACCCGGCAAGACCGACCAGAATTTCCGTGCCGTCAATGCCCGGGCCAAGCTGCTGTGGGTGCCTGAGTCACTGCCGGGGCTTGAGGCCAAATACACCTTCTCGCACAACGATAGCAATCGCCCGACCCAGGAAGCGGCCTCGGCGCCCTTTCACAAGCTCGACCACGACACCACCACCATGCCCAGCTGGGAGCAAGACACCAACACCAGCGTGCTGGATGTCAGCTATGACTTCGACAACGGCATCAAGCTGTTCAACCAGGCGCAGTATTCGCTGTCCAACGTGCAGCGGGTAACCGGCGTTGCCGGTGAAGGCGATGCCGATATCAAGCAGAAGAACGCCTCCAACGAATCGCGTATTACCTTTGGCGACGCGCTTGATACCGTCAGCGGCATGGGCGGCATCTACTATGCCCACACCAAGACCGACGAAACCCTGAACCTGCGCGGACTGTCGGCCTTCGATGACACCAAGGAAAACCTCGGCATCTTCGGCGAGCTGAACTATCGCCTGAGTGACCGCTGGACCCTGAGCACCGGCCTGCGCTATCAGCAGGATCACATCGAGCGCCAGGGCAATTCAGTGCTTGCGCCCACGGCACTGGACTACGGGAAAACCTTCTCCGCCCTACTGCCCAAGGTCTCGCTGGCCTTCGCCGCGACGCCGGACTGGACCGTCGGCGCCCTGGTCAGCCGCGGTTACAACCCTGGCGGTGTGTCACTCAACCTGACCACCCGGCAGTGGGCATACTTCAAGGAAGAGTCGATCTGGAACTATGAGCTGTTCAGCCGCGCCAACCTGCTCGACGACCGCCTGATCCTCAGTAGCAACCTGTTCTACATGGACTTCAAGGACGCCCAGTACAACATCCCGGTGGTGATCTCCCCGGGCGTCGCCCAGTCCTACACCATCAACGCGGAAAAGGCCCATGCCTATGGCCTGGAGCTGAGCGCCGACTACCGCGTCCTCGATAACCTGACCCTCAAGGCCAGCGCCGGTACCTTACGTACACGCATCGACAAGATCTCCAGCAACGCCGACTACCAGGCCAACGAGTTTGCCCGGTCGCCCGGTTACACCTTGAGCTTCGGCCCAAGCTGGGACATCACCGACAAGCTCAACTTCAACGTCCAGGTCCGTCACCTGGATGGCTATTACTCCGACACCGCCAACACCTCGTCCTACTCGGTCAAGCCCTACACCCTCACCGATGCGCGGATGAGTTATCAGTTCAACAAGCAGGTGCAGCTGTACGGCTACGTCAAGAACGTATTCGACGACCGCTCCCCCACCTACATGCAGCAGAACCGTGGCATTGGCGGCACCGAGGCGAGCATGACCCTGCCACGCATGGTTGGCGTCGGCGTCAAGGGCGCGTTCTGAGCCGGTCTATAGATAACGAGGAGAACAGCAAGGATGAGTACCCCCAAGCGCCTGCACATTGGCCTGTCACTGGCGCCTACCTGGCTGAGCGGCGATGGCTGGCGTCGTGACAACAGCAACATCGAAGGCATCTTCACCGCCGAGTTTGCGATCAATCTGGCCAAGCGCGCCGAAGCTGCGCACCTGGACTTTGTCTTTCGCCCCGATGTACATGCCCTGGTGCCGGAGATGTTGGAAAGCGGCTCCGGGTTCGCCAGCCTGGACCCAAGCATTCTGTTGGCTGCGGTTGCCCAGCACACATCCAGGATCGGCCTGGTCTCGACCGTATCGACCACCTTTTTGCCGCCTTATGTGGTCGCCCGTCAGTTGCAGTCATTGAACTGGATCAGCAAGGGCCGGGTTGGCTGGAACATCGTCACCGCGCTGCAAGGCCATGAGAACTTCGG
The DNA here is from genome assembly GCF_900497695.1 of Pseudomonas wadenswilerensis. Lineage (GTDB taxonomy): Bacteria > Pseudomonadota > Gammaproteobacteria > Pseudomonadales > Pseudomonadaceae > Aquipseudomonas > Aquipseudomonas wadenswilerensis. Next base: position 374,941 of record NZ_UIDD01000010.1, read on the forward strand.
CCTGACGGCGATGCCCAGTGCCGATGAACGTTATGAGCGGGCTGCGGAGTTCACCCGGGTAGTGCACCAACTGTGGGAAAGCTTCCCCAGCAATGCGCTGAAACTGGATCGCAGCACTGGCCGCTATGCCGACGCCTCACAGGTTCGCCCCATCGACCACGCCGGCACTCACCTGAAGGTCAAGGGTCCGCTCAACCTGCCGATGTACGCCAACACGCGAATCCCGTTGGTGCAAGCCGGCGCCTCGGACTCGGGTCGTGACTTTGCCGCTGCGGTTGCCGACCTGGTGTTTGCACCGACACCGGATATCGAAGCCGCGCTCGACCTGCGCCGCGATCTGTCCCGTCGCGCGGAAAAACACGGCCGCTGCCCCGCCGACATTCGTCTACTGCCCGACCTGAGCCTGTACCTGGCCGACACCCGCGAGCAGGCCCGCGAGCTGTTCATGCAAACCCACGCGCGCATCGACAAGCCGCGCAAGTTTGCCTCGATCAAGGAGATGATCGGGATCGACCTCAGTGAATGGCCAGAGGACCGGCCGATCACCCGCGATGACCTGCCGCCACCCGCAAGCAATCCCAACAGCCGCACCCACACCAATCTGCTGCGGCGCCTGGTCGAACGTGAATCGCTGCGGGTCAGTGAGTTGTTGCTGCGTCCGGAGGTGATCTCCGCTGCGCACTGGCAAGTGATCGGTACGGTGGACGATGCGCTCGAGAGTATCGTCGAGTGGGCTGCGGCCGGGGCAATCGATGGCTTTATCGCAGCGCCCGGTGGCTCGGTGGAGTCGGTGCATCTGTTTCTTGAGCAGGTGATGCCGCGCCTGGTGCAGGCCGGGTTGTTCCGCGAGGGCTATAGCGGCTCGACCTTTATCGAACACCTCACAGAGCAATAAACGCCAGGCAAAAAAAAACACCCCTCGCGAGGGGTGTTTTTTTGTCCGATGGCCGCTCAGAGTAGGAAGATAGTGGCAAGGCCCAGGAAGATGAAAAAGCCCCCACTGTCGGTCACGGCCGTGATCATCACGCTGGAGCCCATCGCCGGATCGCGGCCCAGGCGTACCAGGGTCATGGGGATCAACACCCCCATCAGCGCCGCCAGCAACAGGTTGAGGGTCATGGCGCCGGTCATCACCACGCCGAGCGACCAGCTGTCATACAGCAGGAAGGCAACCACACCGATCACCCCACCCCAGATCAGGCCGTTGATCAACGACACCGCCAGCTCCTTGCGCATCAACCGCGAGGTGTTGCCGGGGCTGACCTGGTCCAGGGCCATGGCGCGCACGATCATGGTGATGGTCTGGTTACCGGAGTTGCCGCCGATACCGGCAACGATCGGCATCAGCGCCGCCAGTGCCACCAGCTTTTCAATCGAGCCTTCGAACAGGCCGATAACCCGCGAGGCGACGAAGGCGGTGATCAGGTTGATCGCCAGCCACGCCCAGCGGTTACGCAGCGAGCGCCAGACCGAGGCGAAGATGTCTTCTTCTTCGCGCAGACCGGCCATGCTCAGCACTTCGCTTTCGCTCTCTTCACGGATCAGGTCGACCATCTCGTCGATGGTCAGACGGCCGATCAGACGATCGCTCTTGTCCACCACCGGGGCGGAAATCAGGTCGTAACGCTCGAACGCCTGAGCGGCATCGTAGGCGTCTTCGTCCGGATGGAAGCTCACCGGGTCGCTGGCCATGACCTCGGCGACTTTCTTCTCCGGGTCGTTGACCAGTAAACGCTTGATCGGCAGCACGCCCTTGAGGATGCCGTCGTAATCGACCACGAAGAGTTTGTCGGTGTGGCCTGGCAGCTCCTTGAGACGGCGCAGGTAGCGCAAGACCACTTCGAGGCTGACGTCTTCGCGGATGGTGACCATCTCGAAGTCCATCAGCGCACCGACCTGATCCTCGTCGTAGCTCAGGGCCGAACGGACACGTTCGCGCTGCTGGGCATCGAGGCTTTCCATCAGCTCGTGGACAACGTCACGGGGCAGCTCTGGCGCCAGGTCGGCCAGTTCGTCGGCGTCCATTTCCTTGGCGGCGGCGAGCAGCTCGTGATCGTCCATGTCGGCGATCAGGGTCTCACGGACCGAGTCGGACACTTCCAGGAGGATGTCACCGTCGCGCTCGGCCTTGACCAGTTGCCAGACGGTCAGACGATCGTCCAGCGGCAGGGCTTCGAGGATGTAGGCAACGTCAGCGGAGTGCAGGTCGTCGAGCTTGCGTTGCAGCTCGACCAGGTTCTGGCGGTGAACGAGGTTTTCTACCAGGTCATGGTGATGACCTTCCTGACGGTGGGTCAGGTCTTCGACCACGCGTTGACGCTGCAACAGTTCGACCACCTGGGCCAGGCGATCCTGCAGGCTCTCTTGCGTCTTTTTTACTTCGATTTCAGTCATAGGCGAACTCCACTCCCAGCAGCGGAGCACGCCGGGAGGATCAATCAGTCAATTCTTGATTGGCAAAACTTGCTATTGAGTAACTACTGGGTAAGTCCATGGTGGTATTCCACAAGCCCCGGCGGGGCTGACGGGCGCAATCATACACCGCTTGAGCTGTCTGGGTGCTGAAAAAATCGCGGCTATAACAATCGTTTGCGAGACATACTTGTGACAACGTATGCAGGCAACAGTGCGACGGCGGCAGCGCGAAAAAAAACACATCGGGGTCGGCAAAAAATAGCGCGGGGCAGGCACGGCAACGATGACAGTGTAGTCATCACGCCTTACCGGAAGATGAATGCCGGAAAGCAAAAAGCCCGCCTTGGCAGGCGGGCTTTCTGTTGTATGGTGCACTCAGGAGGATTCGAACCTCCGACCGCTCGGTTCGTAGCCGAGTACTCTATCCAGCTGAGCTATGAGTGCAAGTTGGCGCTTGATGGACCAGATCACCTCTGGTTACAGCTAAAGCAACTTTCAAACTGAAAACTGCTTTGATGTATGGTGCACTCAGGAGGATTCGAACCTCCGACCGCTCGGTTCGTAGCCGAGTACTCTATCCAGCTGAGCTATGAGTGCAGGGTTGGCGCTTGATGGACCAGATCACCTCTGGTTGCAGCTGAAGCAGCATTCAAGTTGAAAACTGCTTCGTCGTATGGTGCACTCAGGAGGATTCGAACCTCCGACCGCTCGGTTCGTAGCCGAGTACTCTATCCAGCTGAGCTATGAGTGCATTTGTTACCGCGCATTATAGGCCGCTAAATCTTTTTAGCCAACCACTTTTTCGTTTAATTTCAACGACTTAGGCGATTCAGGCAGATTACAGCGTCCTACATGAATAATGGCGGAGAAGGGGGGATTCGAACCCCCGATACCCTTGTGAGGTATACTCCCTTAGCAGGGGAGCGCCTTCGGCCACTCGGCCACCTCTCCGCAACACGGGGCGTATAATAACCAGACCCTTCCCCGTTTGCAAACTCTTTTTTGAAAAAAACTCGATAAAAATTAATGGGTTGGTTCTTCGTCCTTCTCTTTCTTGATCCGCAGGTAGATTTCCTCACGGTGGACGGCCACTTCTTTAGGGGCGTTTACCCCTATCCGCACTTGGTTTCCTTTGACGCCGAGCACGGTCACGGTGATTTCGCCGTCGCCAATGATCAGGCTCTCGGCGCACCGACGAGTCAGAATCAACATAGCTTTCTCCTCACGCAATTCAGTTCAGGGATAACAGTCTGCAAAAAAAAGGGCTTCAGCCTACAACCCGTGACGGCTGCTGACCTACGCCTAAGTATTGACTAGCGCGAGCAAAAGCACAGATTTCTCACACCAGCCAGAAAAACGAAGGGCGCGGCCAAGCCGCGCCCCCAGAGGCAGCCGCCTTACTCGCCCTGTCGGGCCGGGGCGTCCAGCTCGAAAGCGGTGTGCAGGGCGCGCACCGCCAGTTCCAGGTACTTCTCTTCTATTACCACCGAGACCTTGATCTCGGAGGTGGAGATCATCTGGATGTTGATGCTCTCCTTGGCCAGCGCTTCGAACATGCGGCTGGCGACACCGGCGTGGGAACGCATGCCGACGCCGACGATCGAGACCTTGGCGATGTTGGTGTCACCGACCACTTCGCGGGCGTTGAGCTCGACGGCGGTCTTGTCCAGGACCTTGTGGGCCTTGTCGTAGTCGTTGCGGTGCACGGTGAAGGTGAAGTCGGTGGTGTTATCGTGCGAAACGTTCTGCACGATCATGTCGACTTCGATGTTCGCGGCACTGATAGGGCCGAGGATCTTGAAAGCAACGCCCGGGGTATCCGGTACGCCGCGGATGGTCAGCTTGGCTTCATCGCGGTTGAAGGCGATGCCGGAAATGATCGGCTGTTCCATGGATTCCTCTTCATCAATGGTAATGAGGGTACCCGGACCCTCCTGGAAGCTGTGCAGCACGCGCAGCGGGACGTTGTACTTGCCGGCAAACTCGACGGCGCGGATCTGCAGCACCTTGGAACCGAGGCTGGCCATTTCCAGCATCTCTTCGAAGGTGATCTTGTCCAGGCGCTGGGCCTGGGCCACCACGCGCGGGTCGGTGGTGTAGACACCATCGACATCGGTGTAGATCTGGCACTCGTCAGCCTTCAGCGCTGCCGCCAGGGCCACGCCGGTGGTGTCGGAGCCACCACGACCGAGGGTGGTGATGTTGCCGTGCTCGTCGACACCCTGGAAACCTGCGACCACGACCACGCGGCCAGCCTTGAGGTCGCCGCGAATCTTCTGGTCGTCGATCTGCAGGATGCGCGCCTTGTTGTGCGCGCTGTCGGTGAGGATCCGCACCTGGTTACCTGTGTAGGACACCGCCGGAATACCACGCTTGATCAGGGCCATGGCCAGCAAGGCGATGGTCACCTGCTCGCCAGTGGAGACGATCACATCCAGTTCACGCGGAACCGGCTGATCGCTGATCTTCTTGGCCAGGTCGATCAGGCGATTGGTTTCGCCACTCATCGCCGACAGTACAACCACCAGGTCATCGCCGGCTTCACGGAACTTCTTGACCTTGTCGGCAACCTGTTCGATTCGCTCGACTGTGCCGACCGAGGTACCGCCAAATTTCTGTACGATCAACGCCATTTCAAAGCCGCCTCAGCCCATGAAGGGCACCCAATAAACATTCAAACGACGCCATGGCCCACCACTAGACGGCGGGCCGATGTACGCCTTAAACGCCCTGCTCCACGAATGGCACGGTCAGGGCCAGCGCGCTGTCCAGCGCTGCGGTGTCTACGCCACCACCTTGCGCCATGTCCGGACGACCACCGCCCTTGCCACCCACCGCGGCAGCGGCTTGCTTCATCAAATCACCGGCTTTGAGTTGGCCAGTCAGGTCTTTGGTCACACCGGCAACCAGTACGACCTTTTCCTCATGGACACTGCCGAGCAGGATCACTGCGCGGCCGAGTTTGTTCTTCAGTTGATCGACCAGCGCCAGCAGCGCCTTGCCATCCTGGCCATCGAGACGTGCGGCCAGGACCTTGACGCCCTTGACCTCGACGGCTGCGTTGGACAGGTCGTCGCCAGCAGCGCTGGCGGCCTTGGCCTGCAGTTGCTCCAGCTGTTTTTCCAGCTGGCGGTTGCGCTCGAGCACGGCCGAGAGCTTGTCGATCAGGTTGTCGCGACTGCCCTTGACCAGTTGCGCGGCTTCCTTGAGCTGCTCTTCGGCAGCGTTCAGGTACGCCAGTGCGGCAGCGCCGGTGACCGCTTCGATCCGGCGTACGCCGGAGGCCACGCCACCTTCGCTGATGATCTTGAGCAGGCCGATATCACCGGTACGCTTGGCGTGGATACCGCCGCACAGTTCGACGGAGAAATCGCCGCCCATGCTCAGCACCCGCACGCTGTCGCCATACTTCTCGCCGAACAGCGCCATGGCGCCCTTCTGCTTGGCGGTTTCGATATCGGTCTCTTCGGTTTGCACCTCGGAGTTCTTGCGCACTTCGCGGTTGACGATGTCTTCCAGGGCCTTGAGCTGCTCTGGCTTGACCGCCTCGAAGTGACTGAAGTCGAAGCGCAGGCGCTGGCTATCGACCAGCGAGCCCTTCTGTTGTACGTGATCGCCCAGCACCTGGCGCAGCGCCGCGTGCAGCAGGTGGGTGGCGGAGTGGTTCAGCGAGGTGGCGTGCTGAACATCGGCATCGACCCGGGTCTGCACCTGAGCACCGACGGTCAGGGTGCCGCTGGCCACCACACCGTGGTGCAGGAAGGCGCCGCCGGTCTTGGTGGTGTCGCGCACATCGAAGCGCACGTTGCCCGCCTGCAGGTAGCCGGTGTCACCAACCTGGCCGCCGGACTCGGCGTAGAACGGCGTACGGTCGAGGATGACCACACCCTCCTCGCCTTCACCCAGCTGCTCGACGACCTTGCCGTCCTTATAAAGAGCAACGATGCTGGCACTGCCTTCGGTGGCGTTGTAGCCGGTGAACTCGGTCGCCACGTCGACCTTGACCAGGGTGTTGTAGTCCAGGCCGAAGGCGCTGGCGGAGCGGGCACGCTCACGCTGGGCTTCCATCTCGCGCTCGAAGCCTGCTTCGTCGATGGTCAGCTCGCGTTCGCGGGCGATGTCGGCGGTCAGGTCCATCGGGAAACCGTAGGTGTCGTACAGCTTGAACACCACGTCACCCGGCACTACGGTGCCCTTGAGATCGGCCAGGTCCTGCTCGAGGATTTTCAGGCCCTGCTCCAGGGTCTTGGCGAACTGCTCTTCTTCAGCCTTGAGCACGCGCTCGATGTTGGAATGCTGTTGCTGGAGCTCGGGGAAGGCTTCGCCCATCTCGGCCACCAGGGCGGCGACGATCTTGTAGAAGAAGCTGCCAGTGGCGCCCAGCTTGTTACCGTGGCGGCAAGCGCGACGGATGATGCGGCGCAGCACGTAGCCGCGGCCTTCGTTGGACGGCAGCACGCCGTCGGCAATCAGGAAGCTGCAGGAACGGATGTGGTCGGACACCACTTTGAGCGACGACTGCTCTTCGTTGGCGCAGCCAATGGCGGCGGCCGAAGCGCTGAGCAGGTTGCGGAACAGGTCGATCTCGTAGTTCGAGTGCACATGCTGCATGACCGCACTGATGCGCTCCAGGCCCATGCCGGTATCCACCGACGGTGCTGGCAGCGGGTGCAGCACGCCATCGGCGGTGCGGTTGAACTGCATGAAGACGTTGTTCCAGATCTCGATGTAGCGATCGCCGTCTTCTTCCGGCGAGCCGGGTGGGCCGCCCCAGATGTCTGCGCCGTGATCGTAGAAGATCTCGGTGCACGGGCCGCACGGGCCGGTATCACCCATGGTCCAGAAGTTGTCGGAGGCGTATGGTGCGCCCTTGTTGTCGCCGATGCGCACCATGCGCTCGGCCGGTACGCCGATTTCCTTGGTCCAGATGTCGTATGCCTCATCGTCGCTGGCATAGACGGTAACCCAGAGTTTCTCTTCCGGCAGGTTCAGCACCTTGGTCAGGAAGGTCCAGGCGTAGGTGATGGCGTCTTTCTTGAAATAGTCACCGAAGCTGAAGTTACCCAGCATTTCGAAGAAGGTGTGGTGACGGGCGGTGTAGCCGACGTTTTCCAGGTCGCTGTTCTTGCCACCGGCGCGCACGCACTTCTGGCTGCTGGTCGCGCGGGTGTAGGCGCGCTTTTCCTGGCCAAGGAAGCAGTCCTTGAACTGGTTCATCCCCGCGTTGGTGAACAACAGGGTCGGGTCGTTGCCCGGGATCAAGGAGCTGGAGGCAACTCGGGTGTGTCCCTGCTCTTCGAAGAAGCGAAGGAAGGCTTCACGGATTTCTGCGCTTTTCATAGGTTCTTCCACGGAAACGGCGGCCTTAAGGCAAATGCTTGCGTCAAATTGACGAAACGACGGCAAAGGGCCGCATTATATCGGGCCTTAGGCTTGGGTGCAGTGTGTTTATGCTATAGAAACCGTCAATTGGACGGCCTGCAACGACAACGTCAGCGAAAAACCGCTCGCGACCACTCCGCCCGACCTCTCTGGGCCTGATTTGATCTGGTGACACGATATTACTGGGGCCGCACAAAGCAATTGGCAAGGTTTCCCGGATGAAATGTCGTTGATCCGGAAAAAATCGTTAGCAGCCTATACGTTTACCTGACATCTGTGCTAATAATTCCTCGCCGTTTACAACCGACGGTAACGTTCTCAGGGCGGGGTGCGATTCCCCACCGGCGGTAATTGCGCGCAATGCGCATAGCCCGCGAGCGCTTGCAGGCCTGCCTGCAAGGTCAGCAGACCCGGTGTGATTCCGGGGCCGACGGTCATAGTCCGGATAAAGAGAGAACGGGAGAGGTGCATCCGCGCCTGTCGTTGTGCAGTTGCATGGCGAAATCCCCTTCGATCCAGCGCCCTGTTTCTCATCCAAACAGGAGTCCGTTTCAATGCAACCTACCGCAATCGATAGCAAGAACCCTTCCCACGAGCGCATCGCCTTCATCCAGGCCTGCTGGCACAAGGATATTGTCGACCAGGCTCGCAAGGCATTCGTCGAAGAGATGGGTAAACAAGGCTATCAGGCGAGCGATATCGATTTCTTTGAAGTCGGCGGCGCTTTCGAGATCCCTCTGCACGCCAAGCTGCTGGCCCGTGGTGGTCGCTACGCCGGCATCGTCGCCGCCGGCCTGGTGGTCGATGGCGGCCTGTACCGCCATGAGTTCGTCGCCCAGTCGGTGATCAGCGGCCTGATGCAGGTGCAACTGGAAACCGAGGTGCCGGTGTTCTCGGCAGTGCTGACCCCGCACCACTTCCATGCCGGTGACGAGCATCAGAACTTCTACTTCGAACATTTCCTGGTCAAGGGGGCCGAGGCGGCGAAGACCTGCGCCGATACCCTGCACAAGCTGCGCGCCCTGCGTCGCAATGAAGTGCCGCAAAAAATGGCCGGCTGAATAACCCTGTAGGAGCGGGCTTGTCCCGCGATGCGATGCAGCAGGTAGATCGCAATCGCGGGGCAAGCCCGCTCCCACCCAATCAGCCTAGCTGTTCGGGGTTGGCGGGAACGATCAGAATCCCCGCCCGCAAACCATTCTTGACCTTCGGGTTGGGGAAGATGATGCGCGCGCCCTGCTCCTCGACGATCCAGCGGGTGTCGGCGATATCCTCGGCCAGCAGGTAGCCGGGTTCGAGCTCCGAGAAGTTCTCTATATCCGCAGGCAGGTTCAGGCGAAAATGCTCGCTGTGCTTGATGATCTCACGAGCCACGCTGAATAGCTGCAGGCCATCCAGGGCTTGAGGCTCTTCAGGCTCGGTGCCTTCGATGATCTGCTTGAGACGGGTCTCCAGGCGCTCGACATTGACCTGGCCGTTCTCCCCGAACGGCCGCGCCTTGCCCAGCTCCAGGGTGAAGGCTTCAGCCTCCAATTGCTCATAGGTGTAGGCGGTGAAGGTGATCGACACCTTGCTTTGCAGCAGCACCGCCTCCATGCCGGCCGCACTCAGGCGCGCCAGTTCGCGACGCGAATGCTGGCGACCTTCCTTGTACGGATAGAGGGCGAACTGCTCGATCTTCGAACCACGAATGGCGGTGTGCAGGTCGTAATGCAGGCGGGTGCGCTCGGGGACGCTGAAAAAAGTCGCCGCCAGGCGCTCCAGCTCACAGGCACGCAGGGCCTCGGCACCACTGGACTGATCGTGGCGGCCATTGAACAAGCGGTTGACGTCCTGCTCGATGTAACGCTCGCCGCGGCGGATCGCCTCAGGGTTGCCGAACAGGAACAGAATACGCGCACGCGGCTTGAGATCGCCGCGGGCAATGTCGTGCAGCAGCCGATCGAGCAACTCGATCGGTGCGGTTTCGTTGCCATGGATGCCCGCCGACAGCAGCAGGTCCTGGCCATTGTCACGAGCCTCGGGCGGGCGCACTTCGAGGGCGCCCTCGCCGAGCCAGCGCATGCGTACGCCGTCGACAGTCAGCTGGGTCTTCTCTGCCGGTTCGCGACCGGCCAGGGTCAGTTCAAGCAGTTTGCCGAGGGCGAGCATGGGCTATTCCTTAGTGATGGTGGCCGCAGTCGGGACCATGGACGTGTTCTTCATCGTCGCCGGCATCGGCCGGTTCCATTTCCAGCTGCAGGCTGACCAGGTTGGTGGCCAGCGGACGCAGCAGCAAGTTGGCATACTCGGCATCGTCTTCTTCGACGTCGACGCCGATCAGCAGCTGACCACGGCCATCCTGCTGAATCCATACCTCCTTGCCTTGCCAGACCACCGCAAAGCGGGTGCAGGAAGTTTCCAGCTGGGTGCCATCGTCATCTTCAAGGATCAGCTGCAGGGCGTCGGACATAGTCGAATTCTCTCTCAAGGTTGAAGTTGGAACGGATAGACCGAACCCAGTTTGAGGATCTGGGTCAGTTCATCCAGGGCCGTACGACATTCCAGCAACAACTGCGGATCGGCCAGGTCGGTTTCGCTCAGGCGATCACGGTAGTGCTTGTCAACCCATTGGGTCAGGGTGTCGTACAGCGGTGCGGTCATGATAACGCCTGGATTGACCGCCGCCAGTTCCGTTTCATTCAATGCCACGCGCAAGCGCAGGCACGCCGGCCCGCCACCGTTCTGCATGCTCTGCTTGAGGTCGAAGACCTTGACCTCGCTGACCGGTCCGCCAGAGCCGGTCAGTGACGACAGATACGCCCAGACCCGCTCATTGTTGTGGCACTCTTCCGGCACGATCAGCAGCATCGAACCATCGGCGCGAGACAGCAACTGGCTGTTGAACAGGTACGAACGCACGGCGTCCTCTACCGTGACAGCCGAGCGCGGTACGCAGATCGCCTTGAAGTTACCGCCTCGTTTAGCCAGTTTAGCCTGCAGTTGGCCAAGTATCGCCTCGGTCTCGAGGAAGGCATCTTCGTGGTAGAACAGCACTTCGCCGTTACCCACCGCGATCACATCGTTGTGGAACACGCCCTGGTCGATCACCGCCGGGTTCTGCTGGGCGTAGACCACGCCCTCCTCGCTCAGGCCGTGCAGGCGGGCGACGGCTTGCGAAGCTTCGAGGGTCTGGCGCGCCGGGTATTTCTGCGGCGCCGGATAGCGGGTGTCGAAGGCGCTGCGCCCGTAGACGAAGAATTCAACACCGGCCTCGCCGTAGCTGCGGCAGAAACGGGTATGGTTGGCTGCACCTTCATCACCGAACTGCGCCACGGCCGGCAAGGCGGCGTGGTGGGCAAAGTGCTGCTGGTTGGCGAACATCGCGCCCAGCACACGGCTGGTAGTCGGGTGCTCGATACTGCGGTGATATTTGCAGTTGAGGTTGGCAGCCGTGAAGTGCACGCGACCGTCCGCCGTGTCGGCACTCGGGCTGACGGTGGCGGCATTGGCCACCCACATGCTCGATGCCGAGCAGCTGGCGACCAGCAACGGCATGGCGTCCTTGGCGGCACGCTCGATCACTTGCGCATCGGTGCCGGCAAAACCCAGGCGGCGCAGCGCGGCCACGTCCGGACGCTCCTGCGGGGCCAGTACGCCCTGCTGGAAACCCATCTCCATCAACGCTTTCATCTTCGCCAGGCCCTGACGCGCCGCTTCCCGCGGGTTGGACGCCTGCTGGCTGTTGCTTTGCGAAGCAACGTTGCCGTACGACAGCCCGCCGTAGTTGTGCGTCGGTCCGACCAGACCATCAAAATTCACTTCAAACGATTTCATCGGCAAGGCTCCGTGGACCTTTTGTTATAGGGAGACGCCTGGCGTCAGTGTGGCAGGCAGGGTCAGGCTGGCGGTCTCCAGCGAGGCTACCGGGTAAGCACAGTAATCCGCCGCGTAGTAGGCGCTGGCGCGGTGGTTGCCGCTGGCACCCACTCCACCGAATGGTGCGCTGCTGGCGGCGCCGGTCAGTTGTTTGTTCCAGTTGACGATGCCGGCGCGGCTTTGCAGCCAGAAGTACTGGTAGCGCGCGTGGGAATCGGACAACAGGCCGGCTGCCAGGCCGTACTGGGTGTTGTTGGCCTCACTGATGGCCGCATCGAAATCGCTGTAGCGAATCACCTGCAGCAGCGGGCCGAAGAACTCTTCGTCAGGGCGATCGGCTACCGCGCTGACATCGATGATGCCCGGGGTCAGCAAGGCGGCCGTGGCCTGCGGCTGGGTCATTTGCAGCAGCGCGATACCACCGTTGCCCAGCAGTTGCGCCTGGGCATCGAGCAGTGCCTTGGCGGCGCCCAGGGAGATCACCGAACCCATGAACGGCGCCGGCTGCTGATCGAAAGCGCCGACCGAGATGTTCTTGCTCACCTCGACCAGGCGCTTGAGCAGCGCATCGCCCCAGGCGCCTTGCGGCACCAGCAGGCGGCGTGCACAGGTGCAGCGCTGGCCGGCGGAAATGAACGCCGACTGGATGATGGTGTACACCGCGGCGTCCAGGTCCTTGACCTCGTCGACCACCAGCGGGTTGTTGCCGCCCATCTCCAGGGCCAGGATCTTCTCCGGACGGCCGGCGAACTGCTGGTGCAGCAGGTTGCCGGTGCGGCTGGAGCCGGTGAAGAACAAACCGTCGATGCCCGGGTTGGCAGCCAGGGCCACGCCAGTTTCGCGGGCGCCCTGGACCAGGTTGAGCACGCCTGCCGGCAGGCCGGCCTCGATCCAGCACTTGACCGTCAGCTCGGCGACTTTCGGGGTCAGCTCGCTGGGCTTGAACACCACGGTGTTACCGGCCAGCAGCGCCGGGACGATATGACCGTTGGGCAGGTGACCGGGGAAGTTGTACGGGCCGAACACCGCGACCACGCCATGGGGCTTGTGGCGCAGTACGGCGGTGGCATCGGCCAGCGGGCCGCTCTTTTCACCGGTGCGCTCGCGGTAGCTCTGTACCGAAATCGCCACCTTGTTGACCATGCTGGTCACTTCGGTCGTGGCTTCCCACAGCGGCTTGCCGGTTTCTTCACCGATGCAGCGCGCCAGTTCATCGGCATTGGCCTTGAGCGCGGCGGCAAAGGCTTCGAGCACACTGATGCGCGCCTCCAGCGACTGCAGCGCCCAGCCGGCAAAGGCCTGACGCGCGGCCTTGACGGCGCTGTCAACCTGCTCGGCGCTGGCGCCCTGGCCTTGCCAGACAACCTGCTGGCTAACCGGATCGAGCGATTGCAGCGCTTCGCCCTGCCCTGCCTGCCAGCTGCCGGCGATAAAGTGAGTCGTCATTATTTGGCCTCCCGGGCAGCGGACAGTGGTACGGCACGCACCTGGTCACCGGCGCTCAGGCGCAGGCGTTTGGCGGTCTGTGGGTCGACCACCAGGGTGCCGGCGGCAAAGCGCGCAGGTGCGGCGGTGATGCGGCAGTCTTCGCGCTTGCGGTTGTGAATGATGAACGGGGTCGCGTCGTCGCCCGGGGTACCGACGGCCAGTACCAGCGCCTCGCTGTCGTGCACTGCGCGGATCTTGGCGGTTTCGCACTCCACCGCAGGGCCCGCGTCGAAGATGTCGACATAGCCCTGGTAGCTGAAACCTTCGCTTTTGAGCATTGCCAGCGCCGGCTCAGTGTCGGTGTGCACCCGGCCGATGACGTTGCGCGCCGCTTCCGAGAGGAAGCAGGTGTACAGCGGGAACTTGGGCATCAGCTCGGCAATAAAAGCCTTGTTGCCGACGCCGGTCAGGTAATCGGCCTGGCTGAATTCCATCTTGAAGAAGTGCCGGCCCAGGCTTTCCCAGAACGGCGAACGGCCCTGTTCGTCGGACATGCCGCGCATTTCAGCGATGATCTTGTTGCCGAACAGCTCCGGGAACTCGGCGATGAACAGCAGGCGCGCCTTGGCCAGCAAGCGGCCATTGAGGCCACTGCGGTGGTCGCCACGCAAGAACAGTGAGCACAGCTCGGAGTTGCCGGTCAGGTCGTTGGCCAGGAACAGGGTGGGGATTTCCCGATAGATGTTCAGTTCCTGGGAAGCGCTGACGGTCAGGCCGACCCGGTAGTTGTACCAGGGCTCACGCAGGCCGACCGCACCGGCGATGGCGGAGATACCCACCACTACGCCCTCGTCGTTTTCCAGCACGAACAGGTAATCGGCATCACCGCGTTCGGCTTCGCCACGGAAAGTCTTCTCGGCCCAGCCGACCCGGTGTGCCAGGCGCTCTTCGTTGGCCGGCAAGGTGGTCAGGCCGGTGCCGGTGCTGCGCGCCAGCTCGATCAGCGCGGGTAAATCGCTGCTGCGTACGGGACGAACGATCATGCTATCTCCTCGGGCGGCGGCCTTGGGCCTGCCGCAAAACTCGACCTGGGTGCTCGGTTATCGAACCGCAGGGATCAAACCGCGACCAGACGGACGCTGGCGCCTTCACCGACGCCCAGGGCTTCGGCGGCTTCAAGACTCAGGCTGACCGGCTTGCCGGGTGCCCAGTCGAGCTCCAGCAGCACCGCGCGGTAATCCTGCAACTGGCCGTTGCTGACCAGGTACGGGCGCCCACCCTTGCTGGCGGCATCGTCCAGCTTGACCGGCATCACCCGGCTCTGGGCAATCGAACGGATACCGGAAACCCGCGCATGCAGGGTCGGGCCGCCGTCGAAAATGTCGATGTAGTGATCGGTCTCGAAGCCTTCGCGCATCAGGATGTCGAAGGTGATCTGCGCCCGCGGGTGCACCTGGCCCATGGCCTCCTGCGCGGCATCCGGCAGCAAGGGCACGTAGATCGGGTAATGGGGCATCAGCTCGGCCAGGAAGGTCCGGCTCTTCAGGCCGCACAGGCGCTCGGCCTCGGCGTAGTTGAGGTCGAAGAAGTTGCGACCGATGGCATCCCAGAACGGCGAATCGCCATGCTCGTCGCTATAGCCGACGATCTCGGTGACCACCGACTCGGCGAAGCGTTCCGGGTGGGCGGCCATGAACAGCAGGCGACCACGGGAGTTGAGCTCGGCCCAGCCGCTGCCGACCAGTTCCGGCAGCACGTAGAAGCTGGTCAGCAGGCTGTTGCCGGTCAGGTCGTGGCATTGCGACAGGACGTGAATCTTGTTGTGAATCTTCAGCTCCCGGGACGCATGCACGAAGGTCTCGTTGCGAAAGCTGTAGAACGGTTCGGAATAGCCCGCTGAGGCGACGATGGCCGAACAGCCGACCAGCTTGCCGGTGCTGCTGTCTTCAAGGACGAAGAAATAGCTCTCTTCACCGTTGAAGCTGACCTCGGCAGCGAAGGACGTTTCCGAAGCGGCAATCTTGTCGCTCAGGCGACCGGCATCATCCGGCAAGGACGTGACACCAATGGGGCTGTCTGCGGCAAGACGCTGTACTTCACCCAGATCAGCCATTTGCGCGGGGCGCATCACCAGCATGGTGTCACTCCTTTCGGGAAAACAGGCCGACATCCGCCGGCTCAAAGAAAAACAGCAGGCGCCCGCAGGCACCTGCTCTGGAATTCGGTTTCACCGGCCCGGCAGGGCCGATGAAAGGACTTCAGGCTTGAATCAGGCCTGAGTCAGTTTTGCTGCAGCGCGCTCGAAACGGTCCAGGCCTTCATCGATATCGGCATCCTCGACCACCAGGCTCGGGGCGAAACGCACCACATCCGGGCCGGCTTGCAGCACCATCAGGCCTTCTTTCTCGGCGGCGTTGAAGACATCCTTGGCCTTGCCTTTCCAGGCCTCGGACAGCACGCAACCGATCAGCAGGCCAACCCCACGTACCTGGGTGAACAAGCCGTATTTCTCGCCGATCTGCTCCAGGCGTGCCTTGAACTTCTGGTGCTTGGCCTTGACGCCGGCCAGCACTTCAGGGGTGTTGACCACATCCAGCACCGCGCTGGCGACGGCACAGGCCAGCGGGTTGCCGCCGTAGGTGGTGCCGTGGGTGCCGACGGCCAGGTGCTTGGCCAGGTCTTCGGTGGTCAGCATGGCGCCGATCGGGAAACCGCCGCCCAGGCTCTTGGCACTGGAGAGGATGTCCGGAGTCACGCCGTAGTGCTGGTAGGCAAACAACGAGCCGGTACGGCCAACGCCGGTCTGCACTTCGTCGAAGATCAGCAGCGCGTTGTGCTTGTCGCACAGCTCGCGGGCGCCTTGCAGGTAGGCAACGTCAGCCGGGACCACACCGCTCTCGCCCTGGATCGGCTCGATGACCACGGCGCAGGTCTTGTCGGAAATCTGCGCCTTCAACGCGTCCAGGTCGTTGTACGGCACGTGGCTGATACCCGTGATTTTCGGCCCGAAACCGTCAGAGTACTTCGGCTGGCCGCCGACGCTGACGGTGAACAGGGTGCGACCGTGGAAGCTGTTAACGGTGGCGATGATCTCGTGCTTCTCGGGGCCGAAACGGTCGTGGGCGACACGCCGGGCCAGTTTGAACGCCGCCTCGTTGGCTTCGGCGCCGGAGTTGCAGAAGAACGCACGGTCGGCGAAGGTCGCATCGACCAGCTTGTGCGCCAGGCGCAGGGCCGGCTCGTTGGTGAACACGTTGGACACGTGCCACAGCTTATTGGCCTGCTCGGTCAGGGCGCCAACCAGCGCCGGATGGGCATGGCCAAGGACGTTAACGGCGATGCCGCCGGCGAAATCGATCAGCTCGCGGCCCGCCTGATCCCAGACGCGGGAGCCCGCTCCACGGACGGGAATGAAAGCCGCCGGTGCATAATTGGGGACCATCACCTGGTCGAAATCGGCGCGTTGCACCGGAGCTTGCTCAACGGACATCGGAGTCTCCTGAAGAGGAACGCCTGCCTGGAACTGGCGAGCGATGGGGGGATTGTAAGGACAGATCGGCGCCTGACCTTGCCGCCAAGCGACAACTTCTTATAGCGCCAAACCCTGTTTTACCAAGGCTTACGGCAATGCGACAAATAGGGTCGCAAAGGCGCAGTTTAAACGCTGCGGGTGTGGTGGGGACACAACTGTATTCGGGCTGCTGCGCAGCCATCGCCGGCAAGGCCGGCTCCCACAAGGGGCTCTGCATACACAAGAACTGTGGGAGCCGGCGTTGCCGGCGATAGCATCGGCTATCAGCCGCGCTCCGCGGGCACCGACGACAGTTCGAACGGGCTGCTGCTACGTCGCTGGTTACGATCTTCGCGCGGCGTTGCGCCAAAGAAGTTGCGGTAGGCGCTGGAGAAATGCGGCCCGGAAGAAAACCCGCAGGACAGCCCGATCTGGATGATCGACTTGCTGGTCTGCATCAGCATCTGCCGCGCCTTGTTCAGGCGCAGTTCCAGGTAGTACTGGCTCGGCACGCGATTGAGGTACTGCTTGAAGATCCGCTCCAGCTGACGGCGCGATACGCACACATGCTGGGCGATCTCGTCGGTGGTCAGCGGCTCCTCGATGTTGGCTTCCATCAGCAGCACGGCCTGGGTCAGCTTCGGATGGCTCGAACCCAGGCGGTTCTGCAACGGAATGCGCTGGCGCTCGCCGCCTTCGCGAATTCGCTCGACCACCAGCTCTTCAGACACCGCACCGGCAAGCTCGGCACCATGATCGCGAGCCAGCACCGCCAGCAGCAGGTCGATTACCGACATGCCGCCGCACGCCGTCAAACGGTCGCGATCCCAATCGAACAAGTGGCTGGTGGCAATGACCTTGGGGAAGCGTTCAGCGAAATCATCCTGCCAGCGCCAGTGCACCGCAGCCCGATAACCATCGAGCAGGCCCAACTGCGCCAACGGGTAAACCCCCGCCGACAGGCCGCCGACCACGCAACCGGCACGTACCAGCTGCTTGAGTGCGCTGGCCAGGCTCGACGCCACGGCCTGGGGCGGCTCGTCAGCCAGCAAAAACAGCTTCTGGCAGCCTTCGAGCTTGCCGGCCCACGGCTCGCCCGGCAGGCGCCAGGCACCTTCGCCAGGTGCTTCGGCCTGCAGGAACGACAGCTCGTAGACCACTTCCGGATGGACCTTCTGGGCAACCCGCAACACCTCTTCCGCCAGCGCCAGGGTCAGGGCCTTGGTGCTGGGCCAGATGAGAAAACCGATTCGCTGGGTGGTCATGGGGTGCGGTCCGAAACCTGAAAAAGGTCAAGAAGTTAGAGCCTGGTCATGCTGCGCGTACGATGCAGCATGACCCATTTTGGTGCAAAACGGCAATCTTACTTCAGGCTGCCCGAAAGGAACTGTTGCAGACGCTCCGATTGCGGGTTGACCAGCACTTCGCGTGGGTTGCCGCTCTCTTCCACCAGGCCCTTGTGCAGGAACACCAGCTGGTTCGACACCTCGCGGGCAAAGCCCATTTCGTGGGTGACCACGACCATGGTCCGGCCTTCCTGGGCCAGCGACTGCATGACCTTGAGCACATCACCGACCAGCTCCGGGTCGAGCGCCGAGGTCGGCTCGTCGAACAGCATCACTTCCGGCTCCATGGCCAGCGCCCGGGCAATTGCCACGCGCTGCTGCTCACCACCGGACATATGCCCAGGATAGGCGTCCTTGCGGTGGGCGACACCGACTTTGGCCAGGTAGTGCTCGGCTTTTTCCAGGGCGTCTTTTTTCGACATGCCCAGCACGTGCACCGGCGCTTCGATGATGTTTTCCAGCGCGGTCATGTGCGACCACAGGTTGAAGTGCTGGAACACCATCGACAGGCGCGAACGCATGCGCTGCAGCTGCTTGGGATCGGCGGCCTTGAGCGCGCCGTCCTTGTTGGCCACCAGCTTGAGCTCTTCGTTGTTGAGCAGGATCTTGCCCGCGTGCGGCTGCTCGAGCAGGTTGATGCAGCGCAGGAAAGTACTTTTGCCCGAACCGCTGGAGCCGATGATGCTGATCACGTCGCCTGCCTTGGCCGCCAGGGACACGCCCTTGAGCACTTCGTGACTGCCGTAGCGTTTATGCAGATCTTGGACTTCGAGTTTGTACATGCTGTCGATTCTCACAAAGCAGTCAGTCTTGAGCTAACGCTCAGGGCGAAAAAGTGGGCGCAGGCCTCAGTGCTTGCGCGGCGCCAGGTAGCCGAGCCAGCGACGCTCGGCCAGCTTGAACAGGCGCACCAGAATGAAGGTCAGGCACAGGTAGAACACGCCAGCCGTGATATAGGCCTCGAACGGCAGGTAGTACTGGGCGTTGACCGTGCGCGCTGCACCGGTGATGTCGATCAGGGTCACGATCGACGCCAGGCTGGTGGTCTGCAGCATCATGATCACTTCGTTGCTGTACTGCGGCAGCGCCCGGCGCAGGGCCGACGGCAAGAGGATGCGGCGGTACATCTTGACCCGCGACATGCCCATGGCCTTGGCCGCCTCGATCTCGCCGTGCGGCGTGGCCTTGAGGCTGCCGGCGATGATTTCGGCGGTATAGGCACTGGTGTTGATGGCAAAGGCCAGGCAGGCACAGAAGGTCGCACTGGACAGCCACGGCCAGAGAAAGCTTTCACGTACCGCTTCGAACTGGGCCAGCCCGTAGTAGATCAGGAACAGCTGCACCAGCATCGGTGTGCCACGGATCACGTAGGTGTAGAGCCAGGCGCTCATGTTCACCAGCGGCTGCTTGGAAACGCGCATAAGGCCCAGCGGGATCGCCGCCAGCAAACCGAACAGCAGCGACAGCGCCAGCAGCTTGAGGGTGGTCAGCAGGCCGTTCAGGTACAGCGGCAGCGCTTCCCAGATGACGTTGTAGTCGAAAATCATAGATCAGCCGCCTTTACGCCTACCGAGTAGCGCTTCTCGAGGTAACGCAGGGCCAGCAGCGAAACACTGGTGATCACCAGGTACAGCGCCGCTACCGCCAGGAAGAAGGTGAAAGGCTCGCGAGTGGCATCGGCCGCCTGCTTGGCCTTGAACATCATGTCCTGCAGGCCGACCACCGAAATCAGTGCGGTAGCCTTGGTCAGGACCAGCCAGTTGTTGGTGAAGCCAGGAATCGCCAGGCGAATCATCTGCGGCACCAGCACCCGGAAGAAAATCTGCAGGTTGCTCATGCCATAGGCCATGCCGGCTTCGGCCTGCCCCTTGGGAATGGCCATGAACGCACCACGGAAGGTTTCCGACAGATAGGCACCAAAGATGAAACCGAGGGTGCCGATACCCGCCATCAGCGGATTGAGGTCGATATAGTCGTCAAAGCCCAGCAACGGCGCGACGCGATTGAGCAGATCCTGGCCGCCGTAGAAGATCAGCAGGATCAGTACCAGATCGGGAATCCCGCGGATCACGGTGGAATACAGATCGCCGAGCCAGGCCAGCCAGCGCACTGGCGACAAACGCAGCGCCACACCGATCAGACCGAGCACGATGGCCAGGGCCATGGACGACAAGGCGAGCTGTAGCGTCAGCCACGCTCCGTCGAGGATGACTGCCCCGTAGCCTTTCAACATGATGAGGTCCTCGACCTTAGGGATGAAAAAATGGTGCAAACCTCAGAGTCTCTGCTGCTTGCACCATTGAACAGGTGAAACGTCGACGATTTACTTGGCTTCTGGGCCGTAGATGTCGAAGTTGAAGTACTTGTCCTGAATCTGCTTGTACTTGCCGTTGGCACGGATGCCGGCGATGGCCGCGTTGATTTTGTCTTTCAGCGCGTCGCCTTTGCGTACAGCGATACCAATGCCGTCACCGAAGTACTTGGCGTCGGTGAACGATGGGCCAACGAAGGCGAAGCCTTTACCGGCGTCAGTCTTCAGGAAACCGTCTTCCAACAGCGTAGCATCGGCGACGGTGCCATCCAGACGGCCAGCGGCGACGTCCAGGTAGATTTCATTCTGGGTGCCGTAAGGAACGATGGTGGCGCCTTGCGCACCCAGCACTTCCTTGGCAAAGCGGTCGTGGATCGAGCCACGCTGCACGCCGATCTTCTTGCCCTTCAGTTCAGTCAGGCCTTCGCTGACGGCAGTACCTTCCTTCATCACCAGGCGCGCCGGGGTCAGGTAGTACTTGCCGGTGAAGTCCACGGACTTCTTGCGGTCTTCGGTGATCGACATGGAGGACAGGATGGCGTCGATCTTGCGCACCTTGAGTGCCGGGATCAGGCCGTCGAATTCCTGCTCGACCCACACGCACTTGACCTTCATCTCTTCGCACAGGGCGTTGCCGATGTCGTAGTCGAAGCCGACGATGCTGCCGTCCGGCGCCTTCGATGCAAACGGTGGGTAGGCGGCTTCGATCCCGATTTTCAACGGTTTCTCATCAGCCAGCGCTGCCAGGGAAAACACGGACAGCGCCAGGGCGCCAAGCAGTGCGAGTTTCTTCATCTGGAACTCCATCGGTAAAGGGCAATACAAGGCAGGGTTGAGGACTGCCCGATATGCGAATGGGTACAACGCGAGCTGCGCAGGGTCGGCATTGAAGTAGACGCGGCGAGCGAGTGATCGGCATTTTAACGACAGCTCCGAAGCCGATATTTCTTCAATGCGACAACTAGTTACAGAAGCGCAGGAACACGGGGCCGGAGATATTGACAGCTTTCACGGAATATGCAAAAGCAAAAGACAAATAACCAATCAATGAAGCAATAAGCGGGCCTATTATTGGCAAAGCCTTCTAATCCGGCAAGCGTAGCGTTTCAGCAGGCCGCAAAGCCGCAAAAAAATGCTCCGAAAAGGCACTTGGGCGTTTCGCTTTGCCCCGCTTTTGTGCGAAAGCGGTGACAGAAGGGTTACCGATGATTGTCGAAGTAACAGAATGCACAAAGCCCCGCCGGCAGATGCCGGACGGGGCATTTGAGTAACACATGAGGGCCTCATCGCTGGCAAGCCAGCTCCCACAGTGGAAACATCACCCTGTGGGAGCCGGACTTGCCGGCGATAGGCTGCGAAGCAGCTTCAGACTCAGGCCGAAGCCTTGCTCATGTCCTTGTGGGTATCGATCAGGTGCTGCACCACACCCGGATCCGCCAGGGTCGAGATATCACCCAGGCCGTCGTACTCGGCCGTGGCGATCTTGCGCAGGATGCGGCGCATGATCTTGCCCGAGCGGGTTTTCGGCAGCCCCGGCGCCCACTGGATGACATCCGGCGAGGCAATCGGACCGATCTCCTTGCGCACCCAGTTCTTCAGCTCCAGGCGCAGTTGCTCGGTCGGTTCGACGCCACCGTTGAGGGTGACGTAGACATAGATACCCTGCCCCTTGATGTCATGCGGCACGCCAACCACTGCGGCCTCGGCGACTTTCGGGTGGGCGACCATGGCGCTTTCGATCTCGGCGGTGCCCATGCGGTGGCCGGAGACGTTGAGCACGTCGTCGACGCGGCCGGTGATCCAGTAGTAGCCGTCTTCGTCGCGACGGGCACCGTCACCGGTGAAGTACATGCCGCGGAAGGTCTTGAAGTAGGTGTCGACGAAGCGGTCATGATCGCCATACAGCGAACGCGACTGGCCCGGCCAGGAATCGAGGATCACCAGGTTGCCTTCGGCAGCGCCTTCGATCAGGTTGCCGAGGTTGTCCACCAGTGCCGGTACCACGCCAAAGAACGGACGGGTCGCCGAGCCCGGCTTGAGCGCGGTAGCGCCCGGCAGCGGGCTGATCAGCACGCCGCCGGTCTCGGTCTGCCACCAGGTATCGACGATCGGGCAACGCTCCTTGCCGACGGTGTGGTAGTACCAGTTCCAGGCTTCCGGGTTGATCGGCTCGCCCACCGAACCCAGCAGACGCAGGCTGGAGCCGTCGGCACCGGCAACCGCGGCCTGACCTTCGGCCATCATCGCGCGAATGGCGGTCGGCGCGGTGTAGAGGATGTTGACCTTGTGCTTGTCGATGATCTTCGACACGCGGGTAATGTCCGGATAGTTCGGCACGCCTTCGAACAACACGGTGGTCGCACCGTTGGCCAGCGGGCCGTAGACGATGTAGCTGTGGCCGGTGACCCAGCCGACGTCGGCGGTGCACCAGTAGACTTCGCCCGGACGGTAGTCGAACACCCGCTCGTGGGTCAGTGCGGCATACACCATGTAGCCGCCAGTGGTGTGCAGCACGCCCTTGGGCTTGCCGGTGGAACCGGAGGTGTAGAGGATGAACAGCGCTTCTTCGGCACCCATTTCCTTCGGCGCGCAGTGGCTGGAAGCAACCTTCATCAGGTCTTCGTACCAGATGTCGCGGTGCTGGTGCCAGGCGATGTCGCCACCGGTGCGCTTGCAGACGATGATCTTCTGCACGCTGCTGGTTTCCGGGTTGGTCAGGGCCAGGTCGACATTGGCTTTCAGCGCAGTGCGGCGACCGCCACGCAGGCCTTCGTCGGCGGTGATGACGATCTTCGACTTGCAGTCGATGATGCGCCCGGCCAGCGCCTCAGGCGAGAAGCCGCCGAATACCACCGAGTGGATCGCACCGATACGGGCGCAGGCCAGCATGGCGACCACGGCCTCGGGGATCATCGGCATATAGATGGTGACCACGTCACCCCGGTGCACATCCTGGCCGCGCAGGGCGTTGGCGAACTTGCACACTTGCTCGTGCAGTTCACGGTAGGTGATGTTGCGGTGTTCGGAAGGGTCGTCGCCTTCCCAGATGATCGCGATTTGATCGCCGCGCTCGGCCAGATGACGGTCCAGGCAGTTGTAGGAAACGTTCAGAGTGCCGTCAGCAAACCATTTGATGTCGACATGGTGGTCGTCAAAGGAGGTCTGCTTGACCTTGGTGAAAGGCTTGATCCAGTCGAGGCGTTGAGCCTGCTCGCGCCAGAAGCCGTCCGGGTTGATCACCGACTGCTGGTACATGGCCTTGTAGGTCGCCTCGTCGGTCAACGTGTTGGCCGCAACCTCGGGACGAACGGGATACAGGGGAGCCGCACTCATCTTTGTTACCTCGGTGTAATAGTTGTTTTTGTATGACCTCGTTGTAACTGTACCAGACTGCGCCGGCCATTCGACGTTGGTAGTAACGCCCTCGTCTTTTCTCCCTGCAACCAGCGACGAAGGCTCAAGGCCGGGCCTGCACGGTGGAAAAATAAAAAAATCCGGCAGCCTGCCAGGCGATTGTTACAGTTTCTGCCAACAGTGTTTATCAAAACCGTGGCTGTTTAAGCCCAGGCCGCACTCCTAGAATTCACCTCGCCAGCAACGGCACCACGATTAACTTTCTTGTAGCCCCCCACGAAGGGAAGTTAATCGGCAAATAATCGTGATAGTTGATGATGTTGTACACGCGGCGCCACAAGCGCTGCGTGCCCCCTTACGACCTTAGACAGGTAAAAATGAAGATGAAAGCTTTACTGGTATTGGCACTGGGTAGTCTTTGCAGCGTGGCCATGGCCGAGGAAGTTGCAAATGGCGGCGCCGAGCAGATTCCGGTTGAACAGTACAGTTACTCGCAGCACCTGGACATCGCCAAGGTTATTTCCATGAGCGAAGTCCCGAATGTCTGCGAAGTGGTCCCGGCGCGCATGACCTACGAAGACTCCCAGGGCAAGCGCCACATTCTCGAGTACCGGGTGATGGGTAACGGTTGCTCGAACGGTTGATCCAACGGATTGACCGCCTGCAGCGCCTCGGTTGTTAACGAACGAGGCGCGCTGCACTCATTTAACGTCATGCCTGCAACTAACGACCTGCCTCTATTACCCATGCATTATTAACGACGGATTAATTAATCCGACTTGCCAACACCATGTTCACGCAACTTGTTGGCAATTGTTGTATGGGAAACACCCAAGCGTTTACCCAGTGCCCGGCTGCTGGGAAATTCGCTCATCAATCGTTCCAGTACTGCCTTCTCGAAACGCCCGACAATTTGCCCCAGGTCGCCCTCAAGGGAAAACTCGCCCAGCGGTTGCCGGCCGCCGTATTCCGGCAAGCGGATATGCTCGCTCTTGACCACCCCGCCGTCGCACAACGAAACCGCCTGGAACAACACGTTCTCCAGTTGCCGCACGTTGCCCGGCCAGTGGTACTGGCTCAGGCGTTCCATTGCTGCAGGTGCAAGCTTGGGCAGTGGGCAACCGATCTGCCGGCTGGCCTGGTCGAGAAAGTGTTCGACCAGCGGCGGCAGGCCGTCCAGGCATTCGCGCAACGGCGGAATGTGCAGCGACAGCACGTTAAGGCGGTGGTAGAGGTCCTGACGGAACTCGCCACGGGCGCACAACTCGGACAGATCGACCTGGGTTGCGCAGATCACCCGCACATCCAGGTACACCTCTTCGTCGCTGCCTACACGACGGAAACAGCCGTCCTGCAGGAAGCGCAGCAGTTTCACCTGCAAGCGCGGACTCATCTCACCGACGCCATCCAGGAACAGGGTGCCGCCCGCCGTCAGCTCCAGCAGCCCAAGCTTGCCCTCTGCCCGCGCGCCTTCAAACGCCCCTGGGCCGTAACCGAACAATTCGGTCTCGGCCATGGACTCGGGCAAACCGGCACAGTTGAGCGCCATCAGCGGCGCCTGGCCACGAGGGCTGGCCAGGTGACAGGCACGGGCCAGCAGCTCTTTGCCGGTGCCGGTTTCACCCTCGATCAGCAGCGGTGCATCCAGCGGCGCCATGCGCCGCGCCTCGCGCACCACCGCCGCCATGACCCGCGAGCTCTGGAAGATACTGTCGAAACCGCGCAACTCCTGCTTGCGCACGTTATAGATGCGTTCGCCGATGCGGTCAGCGCGGTGCAGGGTCAATACCGCGCCAGCCAGGGCCTCGCTGTCGTCATGCTCGGACTGCAGCGGCGCGATATCGGCGAGGAACACATCGCCCTTGACCTTGACCCGCAGGCCGTTGATCCGCGACTTGTTGGCGCGCACCAGCTCCGGCAGGTCGAAATCCTCGGCATAACGCGACAGCGGAATGCCCGGCACCTCGTCGACCCGCACCCCGAGCAATTGCGCCGCCGCACGGTTGGCGGCAACGATGGAGCCGCCCATATCGATCGACAGCACCGGGAAATCCAGGGCACCGAGCAGGGCATTGAGCTCCATGTGCCGACGTTCACTGGGCATCAAGCCTACGCGCTTGACGCCGAAAACCCCGGCAATCGATTCGAATTTGGGCCGCAGGGCCTGGAACTGCAGGTTGATCAGGTTCGGGCAGTGCAGGTAGATGGCATTGCCATGCTCGCCACCGACCTCGCCGCGGGCGACGTTGATGCCGTACTCGACCAGCAGGTTGAGAATGTCGCGCAGGATGCCGATGCGGTTTTGGCAATGCACTTTAATACGCATGAAATGTCCTACAAGAAGGTCTGGTACGCGGCACGTCGGGCATTTTTTTACAGCGACCGAAGAATAGTCGTAAAGATTATGTGACAGATAGCTGAGGTTTCAAGGGTTAAAGCCCCCGTTTTTTCTGGATGCTGGCTATTTCGTAAAGTTATCGTTACAAAATCCAGGCCGAAATCATCGCAAATCCGCCGCCAGGCCGCTGCAAACAGCACAATTGAGGGTTATCACTAGGGGTAATGGCTTGATCACATAACAAGAATGGCCCTCAGCAGGAGAGCAGTATGAAACAGACGCAATACGTGGCTCGCGAGCCCGATGCGCAGGGTTTTATCGACTACCCGCAGCAGGAACATGCGGTGTGGAACACCCTGATTACCCGTCAATTGAAGGTGATCGAAGGCCGCGCGTGCCAGGAATACCTGGACGGCATCGAACAGCTGGGCCTGCCTCACGACCGTATCCCGCAGCTGGGCGAAATCAACAAAGTGTTGGGCGCCACCACCGGTTGGCAAGTTGCCCGCGTACCCGCACTGATCCCCTTCCAGACCTTTTTCGAACTGCTGGCCAGCAAACGCTTTCCGGTGGCGACGTTCATTCGCACCGAACAAGAGCTCGATTACCTGCAGGAACCGGACATTTTCCACGAAATTTTCGGCCACTGCCCGCTGCTGACCAACCCCTGGTTCGCTGAGTTCACCCACACCTATGGCAAGCTCGGCCTGCAGGCCACCAAGGAAGAG
Organism: Pseudomonas wadenswilerensis; assembly: GCF_900497695.1. Lineage (GTDB taxonomy): Bacteria > Pseudomonadota > Gammaproteobacteria > Pseudomonadales > Pseudomonadaceae > Aquipseudomonas > Aquipseudomonas wadenswilerensis. The sequence continues at coordinate 401,612 of NZ_UIDD01000010.1, forward strand.
CGCGTGTACCTCGCCCGCCTCTACTGGATGACCATCGAGTTTGGCCTCGTCGACACCCCGCAGGGCCGCAAGATCTACGGCGGCGGTATCCTTTCTTCGCCCAAAGAGACCGTCTACAGCCTGTCCGACGAGCCCGAGCACCAGGTTTTCGACCCGATGGAAGCGATGCGCACGCCGTATCGCATCGATATCCTGCAACCGCTGTACTTCGCCCTGCCCAACCTCAAGCGCCTGTTCGACCTGGCCCACGAAGACATCATGGGCATGGTTCACACGGCGATGAAGATGGGCCTGCACGCACCGAAATTTCCACCCAAGGTCGCCGCCTGAGCGACCTTGCAAACCAATAACAAACACTTGCGGAAAACCTTATGAACGCCTTGAACCAAGCCCACTGCGAAGCCTGCCGTGCCGATGCTCCACAGGTCAGCGACGAAGAACTGCCGGTACTGATCAAGCAGATCCCGGATTGGAACATCGAAGTCCGTGACGGCATCATGCAGCTGGAAAAAGTCTTCCTGTTCAAAAACTTCAAGCATGCCCTGGCCTTCACCAACGCCGTTGGCGAAATTTCCGAAGCCGAAGGTCATCACCCAGGCCTGCTGACCGAATGGGGCAAGGTCACCGTGACCTGGTGGAGCCACTCGATCAAGGGCCTGCACCGTAACGACTTCATCATGGCCGCGCGTACCGACGAGGTCGCCAGCACCGCCGAAGGCCGCAAGTAATGCACTTCGGCGCCATCGGGCGCGTACCCGGCGATCCGATCCTCGGGCTGATGGAGGCATATGCCAAGGACAGCAACCCGAACAAGTTCGACCTCGGTGTCGGCGTGTTCAAGGATGCCCAGGGCCTGACGCCGATTCCGGCCGCGGTCAAGCAGGCCGAACAGCGCCTGCTTGAGCAGCAGGCCAGCAAGAGCTACGTCGGCGGTCATGGCGATGCGGCCTTTGGCCGGCTGATCGGCGAACTGGTCCTGGGCAGTGATTCGTCGCTGTTCAGCAACCAGCGCGCCGGCGCTACCCAGACCCCGGGCGGTACCGGTGCCCTGCGCCTGGCAGCGGAGTTCATCGAGCACTGCCTGCCTGGCCGCGGTATCTGGCTGAGCGACCCGACCTGGCCGATCCACGAAACCATCTTCGCCGGCGCCGGCCTCAAGGTCAGCCACTATCCCTACGTCGGTGCGGACAACCGCCTGAATGTCGCCGGGATGCTCGCTGCCCTGGAAGCCGCGCCAACAGGCGATGTGGTATTGCTGCACGCCTGCTGCCATAACCCGACCGGTTTCGACCTGAGCCAGGATGACTGGCGCGCCGTGCTGGACGTGGTGCGCCGTCGCGAGTTGCTGCCGTTGATCGACTTTGCCTACCAGGGCTTTGGCGATGGCCTGGAAGAAGACGCCTGGGCGGTACGGCTGTTCGCCGCCGAACTGCCCGAGCTGCTGATTACCAGCTCTTGCTCGAAGAACTTCGGCCTCTATCGTGACCGCACCGGCGCCCTGCTGGTGTGCAGCCATGATGCCGAAAAGCTGGTGGATGTGCGCAGCCAGCTGGCCTTGCTGGCGCGCAACCTGTGGTCGACGCCACCGGACCATGGCGCGGCGGTAGTGGCGCAGATTCTTGGCGACGCCGACCTCAAGCGCCTGTGGGTCGAAGAAGTCGAGGCCATGCGCCAGCGCATCGCCGAGCTGCGCGTCGGGCTGGTCGAGGCCCTGGCACCCCATGGCCTGAGCGAACGTTTCGCGCACATTGCCGAACAACGCGGGATGTTCTCCTACACCGGCTTGTCGCCGGAGCAGGTCAAGCAACTGCGTGAGCGCCACAGCGTGTACATGGTCGGCACTGGCCGGGCGAACATCGCCGGCGCCGATGCGGCACGCCTTGAAGCACTGGCTGCGGCGATCGCCGACGTCTGTCGTTAAAAGCATCGCCGGCAAGGCCGGCTCCCACACGGGATCTGCATATACCAAACCCTGTGGGAGCTGGCCTTGCCAGCGATGGGCTGCGAAGCAGCCCCGAAGATCCCCCGCTCTTCAACACCAATCAGCAGGAAAATTCATACTGTCATTCAGACTCCTGTATCCTGCACGGGCTTTCACAAGCCCATGCGCGCCTTGCGCAGCCTTTCCACACACTTGCGAGGAACGACGAGATGCATGAAATCCCGAATCTTCCCTTCCCAAGCCTGAACCCAGAAGAGCAGACTCCTGCCACTCACAGCGCCGAACCAGCCCAGGCTGACTACGACGGCGACGAAACTTCCAGCGCCGACCAGGAATAATCGCGCAACGATCAGACTGTGTGAAAACGGCTGATGCAGGGACCACCCCGTCAACACGTTTTCACACCGTCAAGAATTCCTCCATTACGAAAGCCCCCTCATGCCCGACTCACCGCGCTCCCTTGCGGTCACCCTGCAAGTCGTCTCCATCGTCCTGTTTACCTTCATCGGCTACCTGAACATCGGCATCCCCCTGGCCGTGCTGCCCGGCTACGTGCATAACGACCTGGGATTCGGCACCGTGGTCGCGGGCCTGGTGATCAGCGTGCAGTACCTGGCCACCCTGCTCAGCCGCCCCTACGCCAGCCGCATCATCGATAATCTGGGCAGCAAGCGCGCCGTGCTCTACGGCCTGGCCGGTTGTGGCTTGAGCGGCGTGTTCATGCTGATTTCAGCGTGGCTGCAACATGCGCCATGGCTGAGCCTGGCCAGCCTGTTGGTCGGCCGCCTGGTGCTGGGCAGCGCCGAAAGCCTGGTTGGCTCGGGCTCGATCGGTTGGGGCATTGGCCGGGTGGGCGCGCAACACACCGCCAAGGTGATCTCCTGGAACGGCATCGCCAGCTATGGCGCCTTGGCCATCGGCGCACCGCTGGGCGTGGTGCTGGTGCAGCAGTTCGGCCTGTGGAGCATGGGCGCCAGCATTTTGCTGCTGTGCGTGCTGGGCCTGGCCCTGGCCTGGCCGAAAACCGCCGCCCCTGTGGTTGCCGGTGAACGCCTGCCGTTTCTGCACGTGCTCGGCCGGGTATTCGGCCATGGCTCGGGGCTGGCCCTGGGCTCGATCGGCTTCGGCACCATCGCCACCTTCATCACCCTGTACTACGCCAGCCACAGCTGGAACAACGCCGCCCTGTGCCTGAGCCTGTTCGGCGCCTGTTTCATTGGCGCCCGGCTGCTGTTCGGCAACCTGATCAACCGTATCGGTGGTTATCGGGTCGCCATCGCCTGCCTGTCGGTGGAAACCCTCGGCCTGCTGTTGCTGTGGCAGGCGCCGAGTGCCGAGCTGGCCCTGGCCGGTGCGGCGCTGAGCGGCTTTGGGTTCTCGCTGGTGTTTCCGGCCCTGGGGGTCGAAGCGGTCAATCTGGTCTCCGCCTCCAATCGCGGCGCGGCCGTGGGCGCCTATTCGCTGTTCATCGACCTGTCGCTGGGCATCACCGGGCCACTGGCCGGGGCGATTGCCGCCGGATTCGGCTTCGCTTCGATCTTTGTCTTTGCTGCCGGCGCGTCGTTCTGCGGCCTGTTACTGAGCCTGTATCTGTACCGCCAGGCCCGCCTGCAACCAACGCGGCACCTGTCTCAATAATCGATCTTGCCGCGCCCGGCCTTGATGGCCCCGCGCTTGCTCTTGGTGTCCAGGCGCCGGGTCTTGGAACCCAGGGTCGGCCGGGTCGGGCGTCGCGCCTTCTCGACCTTGATGGCTGAGAGGATCAGTTCGCGCAGGCGCTCCAGGGCATCGGCACGATTCTGTTCCTGGGTTCGATACTGCTGGGCCTTGATGATGATCACCCCGTCACGGGTAATGCGACTGTCGCTCAGGGCCAGCAGGCGTTCCTTGTAGAACGCCGGCAACGATGAGGCCTGGGTGTCAAAACGCAGGTGCACGGCACTGGAGACCTTGTTGACGTTCTGGCCGCCGGCGCCTTGGGCGCGGATGGCGGTCAACTCGATCTCGTCGTCCGGTATCTGCACCGCGTTGGATAACTGCAACATCGTAAATCCTTTAAAAGCAATGAGGCCGGTTGCTCAACGGCGTTCACGAGCGCCCCCCCTCCGCCCCCTGGCACAGTACCTCAGCCACCCGGTGCACGCAGCCCTGATCAACTGGGGACAATTGGCGAAACAAAATCAGTAGCTCGTTTTCGACTTCGCTCAAGGCTTGCACCGATGAAGCGTCACTTTCCGTGTTGAATGCGCAGGTTTTATGCTCCGACATGATCACCCTTCCCTAACGAGACTGAATGCATCGACGTTACGAGCAATTCCCTGCGGACCCACCAGGACCGTTCCGAGCGTTTCGTAGGAAAATTGAGATAATAGCTATGCGCCACTACCTTTCGCGTCGTGCATGGCCCCGACAATTCTATGCACAACTTCTTGGTCGGCGATAGCCAATGATCGGTATTGAGCCAGCAATCGCTGTTCCGGCTCGTTCAACGAAGCGCCACCATCAATCGTGCGCACCCCCGTAATCACGTATCGCACATCGACACCTGCGCCTGCTACCGCCGCCAGGTAAGCGGCGTCCGGGTTGCGCTCGCCTTTTTCATAACTGCCCTGGGTATTGCGGTTGACCCCGCCAAGCTGGGCGAAATCATCCTGACGCAAGCCCAGACGGGTACGCTCCTGGCGCAATCGCTCTCCGCTCTCTGCCGATTTCGGTGCAGTATTTGCACAATTTTTCAATCAAAACCCCTTTACACGAACATTTTTTTGGGCATAACCGGCATCCGAACAACACAGACGGCCTTGCCGAGCACTATGCTCCCGCTGTTTACCCTGGGCAAGGCCAAGCAAAGCACATAAAACCAAACATTCGCACGCTCTATCGTCTAACAAAAACGTGTGAAAAATCGTCACGGATGACACAGGATCAGGGATTCGTCCCTGGTAACTGGCAGAGCAAGCTTGCCTTGCGCTGCCTGAAGAGCCATCCGCTGCCGATTCCTGCATAAGACCAACAACGGCACGGAGGTTCATTCATTTTCAAAGGACCGAACAATGAACACCAAACGTTTGTGCACCCTGACCGCACTGCTGACCTTTGTCAGTGCTGGCGCACATGCCAGCAGTACTGACGTCAACATCAGCGGCACCATCACCCCGGCAGCCTGCACGCCGTCGCTTTCCGGAAGCGGCCAGGTCGATTTCGGCAATATTTCCATGCCAGAACTCCCTCCCCAACCCGTCATTCCCGATCACTCGATCCTGCCGCCGCGCAACCTGACCTTCACCGTCGTTTGCGACCGTCCAACCCGTTTCGCCCTGGTAGCCACCGGCAATCGCCGCGATAGCGCCTCGATGCCAGCGCCCAGGGCTTTCGGTCTGGGCACCACCACCAGCGGCGAGGCCCTGGGCTTTTACAGCGCGGTGTGGGCGGACAGTGACGCGACCCTCGACAGCCTGCCAGCCGACACCCTCTATTCCGAAGACAAAGGCAGCACCTGGACTCGTATGCCCGGTGGCGGCTTCGAGCACCTGGGCGACAAGCCCGACTCACGCCTGGGCTTTGCCCGGCGCGGCCAGAGCAGCCCGTCAGCCGCCGAGCAGTTGAACCTGCGCCTGGAGGTTACAGGCTGGCTGCGCAACGACATGACACATCTGGACGAAGAGCTGCTGGATGGGCACATGGTCATCGAGCTGCAGTACCTCTAGCCGGTCACAGAACGCAAACGCGTAGCGGTCCTTCACCGACCGCATAAAAGATCCCGCCGAACGCCCGAAACTTTTCCCTGCCATTGGCCAGGGAGCGGTCAACTGCGCTCGCGAAACGGGACACCTCGCAGTACCCAACACCAACATTTAAAAGGAAAACCGTTGTGAAAAACTCCGTCTTGTCCCTTGCTGTGCTGATGTCCCTGGCAACGGCCAACGCTATGGCTGCCACCACTGACCTGACCGTGACCGGGATCATCACCCCGGCCGCCTGCACGCCGACCTTGAGCAATGGCGGCTTGGTCGAATACGGCAGCCTCGCCTTGACCGACCTCGAAGACACCCCCAGCCAGTACAACCTGCCGGCGAAGTCCTTGAACTTCGCCATTGAATGCAGCGCACCGACCACCTTCGCCTTGATCGCCAACGACAACCGCCGCGACAGCAGCCCCGCCAGCCCGTGGCTGTTCGGGCTTGGCAAGCACCAGGATCAGTCGATCGGGCAATACGGCATGAGCTGGCAGTACGAAAGCACCGTGGTCGACGGCGCACAAGGCCTCAACCTGGTATCCGAGGATGGCGGCAACAGCTGGACCAACGTCATCAACGGCGGTCTTTTCGACGCCGGGCGAGCGCCAAATACGCTCACAGGATTCTCCAGCGGCACTAACCTGGGCCCGACGCCAGCAACCAGTGTCAACGTAACCATGGATGTGCGCGGCAGTATCAACAAAGGCCTGACCCTGAACGGCGCCATGGAGCTGGACGGCAGCGCGACCATCGAAGTCATCTACCTCTAACACCCGCCGCTGAGACAAGAGCCCGCCGAACGCCATCCCCTCCCTGCTGCCCGTTACCTGGGGGGGGGATGACCGTATTCGCGATACGGGCCACCAGCAACCGCCAACACCAGAAGGAAAGCGTTGTGAAAAAGTCTGCACTGTCCCTTGCGGTGCTTGTGAGCCTGGCGTCTGCCACGGCCATGGCCGCGACCACAGACCTGACCGTAACCGGCAACATTACGCCATCGGCGTGTGCCCCGACATTCGCCAACGGCGGTGTGGTTGATTATGGCTCCCTCGCGGTAACCGAGCTTGAAGAGATCTCTTACGGCTACCTGCTGCCTGCAAAGTCGCTAAACCTCTCCATTGAGTGCAACACCCCGGCGACCTTTGCCCTCATCGCCAGTGACAACCGCCGAGACAGCGGCGACGCTCCCGGGGGAGTGTTCGGTCTTGGCAAGCATCAGGACCAGAACATTGGTGGATACCGGCTCAGATGGAATAGCGAAGATGTCCTGATCGATGGGGCGCAAGGCACGACCGTGGAGTCAATGGACGCCGGCAACTCCTGGAAGATTGTCTCGACCGGCATGGTTGAAGAATCAGGGTACTGGCCGCAGTTTCGACTGGGCTTCTCCACGGGTGTCGAGCCCAGGCCTTCAGCAGCGAGCAGCGTGAGCGTCGTCATGAACATTCATGGTCATGTCAAAAAGGAGCTGCCTTTCAGCGACCGCGTAGAGCTGGACGGCAGTACGACCGTTGAGCTGGTCTATCTCTAGTCGCTCACTCCAGGGGTCGTGAACAAGGATTCTCGCGACCCGGTCCTACTCCACGGCCAGCGCACTCCCCCGCTTCGAGCTTGCCGGATGCAACTCGAGGGGAGCGGCGCTCGGCACCGCACAAGAACCTTACAACCATGACTATTGCGTGCAAATCCTTTGCCGGCAGCCTGCTGCCTGCGATTCTCATCTGCACCCTACCTCTGATACAGGCACACGCCGACGGTATGGTGCCCCGGACTTCGGTGGTGATCGTTGAAGAAGCCCGCGCCAACGGCAGCGACTTCGTGGTCACCAACACCGACCCCCATGCCGCCCTGCTGGCGGTATTTATCGAAAACCCGAGTGAAGACACCGACAACCTGCTGGTGGTGCAGCCCACGGTGGCCCGGGTGGAGGCAGGCAAAGAGCAGCAGGTGATCTTCCACTACGTGGGTAACGAGCCGCTGCAGACCCAACGCCTGCGCCGGGTGATCTTCGAAGGCATCCGCGAAACCGCGCCGGGTGACCCCGGGGCTATGCGGGTCAACTTCGGCGTGCGCCAGAACCTGCCGGTGATCCTTCACCCCAAGGGCCTGGCGCGCAACAGCGAACCCTGGAAAGGCCTGGCCTGGCGCATCGACGGCAAACAGCTGCGGGTGGAGAACAACACGCCCTACGTGGTGCGCCTGGCCCAGGAACTGAAACTGCTGCCCGGCCAGCACGCCCTGGACCTTGGCCGCACCTACGTGCTGGCCAACGAAACCATCACCCTCGACTTGCCTGATGCCGCCGCCGCGGCCAACACCGTGCGCTTTCAACCGGCCACGGTCTATGGCTTTGCGGTCGATCCCTATGAGGCAAGCATCCTGTGAAGGTCATCGTTGATGCCATTGGCAAACCCCGTCCGCGCGAGCAATTGATACTGGGGTTGTGTCTCACCCTGCTGGGCCTTGAGACTTTCAAGCCGGCGCGCGCGGCCAATGAACCCACCCCGCCGGAGCACAGCGTGTTCGACCAGGAGGTACTGCGCCAGCGCGGTATCGACCCTAAACTTGCCGCTCTGTTCGGCCGGCAAACGCGCTTCCCGCCTGGGCGCCAGCAGGTCAGCCTGAGCGTCAACGGCCGCGACAAGGGCACCACCCAGGCGCGTTTCGGCGAAGATGGCAGCCTGTGCGTCGATGACGCCTTGCTGGCCTTCGCAGGGCTGCGCCAACCCGCCGAATGGTCCACCACCCTGGATGAACAGGACATGCCCACCGACCCGGACTGCCGGGCCCTGGGCACGGCCTTCCCCCAGGCCCAGGTCGAATTGCAACCCGGTCAGCACCAAGTGCGGTTGTTCGTGCCGGACCAGGCGCTGCGGGACGAACGACAATGGTCCGATGGCTACAGCCAGGGCGGTGTCGCCGGGTTGTTGAACTATGACATCTTCGGCTCGTTCAACCGCTATGACGGTGAATCCAGCCGTTATGCCGCAGCCAACACCGAAGTGGGGGTGAACCTGGACAACTGGATCCTGCGCAGCCGCCAGGTGCACAGCCGCTTCGACGGCAAGGTGCGCAGCGAGATGCTCGACACCTATGTGCAACGCAGCTTCGCCCAGCAGCGCAGCCTGTTCCAGGCCGGCGAGATCAGCCTGGTCAACCCGGTGCTCAACGGGGCGCAGATCATCGGTGCGCAGGTCACTCCCGAGTACGGCCTGCTATCACAGTTGGACACCGCCAGCGTACAAGGCATCGCCAACAGCCAGGCGCGGGTCGAGGTGCACCAGAACGGCGCCTTGCTGTACAGCACGGTGGTGCAGCCCGGGCCCTTCACCCTCACTAACATACCGCGCATTACCTCGCGCTCGGACCTGGAAGTAACGGTGATCGAGACCAATGGCGAGCAACGGCGCTTTCGCGTGCCGGCCAGCCTGGCGGCCAGCGCCCGCCCGCAAAGCGGTTACAGTGTCGGCGCCGGCGTGGTGCGCAGTCATGGTCATGGCACGGACGACCCGGCGGTGGTGAGCCTGGGCCAGACCGGCGCCCTGGGTAATACCTCAAGCTTGAGCAGCGGCCTGATCCTCGCCCAGGGCTATCGCAGCTTGGGCGCCAGCCTCGGCACGGCGCTCACGCCACGGGTCAGCGCTGAAGTCTTTGCCATCGGCACACACGCCAGCAGCCTTGATCAACAAGGTGCGCAACTGGGCGGCCAGCTCAACTGGCAACTGCACGAACAATGGAGCAGCCTGGTGGCCGGCAACCACCGCAGCCGCGGCTACCGCGAATTGCTCGACAACACCTACCGCGACAACGATCAGCTCATCTCCAGCTACCGCGACCAGTTCAGCACCAGCCTGCGCTGGGCCAGCCACACCCTGGGCAGCCTCAATCTGGGTTACACGCAAACCACTTATTACGAGCACGACAGCAGCCAGCGGCTGTTCCTGTCCTGGGGCAACAGCTACAACGGTGTAACGCTCTCGGCGACGGTGGAAAAAGCCCTCGGAAGCAACGATGGCTACAACGACGACGCCCTGTACTTCAGCGCCAGCCTCCCGCTGGATGGTCGTCGGCGCCTGCGCAGCAGCGTGCGCCATAACGACACCAGCACCACCAGTACCGTTGCCTACAACGAACAGGTCAACGACAGCTTTGGCTACCGCCTGGGTGCCGAGCACCGTTCGGGCGATTCCAGCACCCTGGCCAGCGCCGGTCTTTCCGCGTTACCGCGCTACACCCAACTGGACCTGAACTACAGCGGCGATGGCGATAACACCAACTACAACCTGGGCCTGCGCGGCGGTATCGCGGTACATGGCGCCGGGATCACACCCTCGCCCTACCCGATCCGCGACACCTTCGCGATCCTCTCGGTCACCGACACTTCCGGGGTCAAGGCCAGCACGCCCAGCGGGCCGGTGTGGACCGATTACGCCGGCAATGCGGTAATCGCCTCGCTGGCCGCCTATGGCAAAAGCCCGGTCGAGGTAGACAGCCAGAGCCTGCCGACCCACATCAATGTCGACCAGGGTGCCGGTGTGCTGCACGCCAGTCGCGGGGCAGTGCCGCGCCTGAGTTTCCGGGCCTGGAGTACCCGACGGGTACTGCTGACCTTGCTCGACGACAGCGGCCAGCCCTTGGCCAGTGGCGCTTCGGTGTTCGACGACCGCGGGCGCTTCATCAACCTGGTGCAACCGGGCGGACTGGTGTTCATCGACAACAGCGCCGACATCGGTCACCTGATCGTCAGCGACCACCAGGCCCGCGAGTGCCGCGTGACCCTTGACCCCGACACTGTCGCCGTCAGCGACAGCTACTACACCCAGGTCCAACGCACCTGCAGTTGAAGCCCTTTCGCGACGACATGACGCCAGACGGCAGCCACACGTTGTGTCGTCCTTCCACACACCGCTCTGGTGAGGACGCGTCAAATCATGAACACCCGGCAAAATTCCCAGCTTGTATTGCTTCTTCTCTTCAGCCTGCCGCTGACTGCCATTGCCGGCGAATGCCGACTGCACGTCACTCCGGCGCCGCTGGACTATGGCACCCTCGACCGAACCCGCCTGCAACCCGGCAGCCCGGGCCTGGCGCTACTGGAGAAAACCGCCCAATTGACCTTGAGCTGCAGCGAACCCACCGACCTGAGCCTGTTCTACACAGCCAATGCCCTGGATACCGAGCGCTTCGAACTGGCCGCTGGCGGTCACTACCGAATGCGTGCCGAGGATGCCTTTGTCGACGGCGAGCGAGTCGACCTGGCCCGGATCGAGCAGGCCGGCGCGCTACCGGGCCCGGCCAGTGGCTCGCTGGGCTGGCAACCGCGTAGTGGCATTGTCCCCGTCCGCGCCGGCAAGGCGGTGCAAGGCCGCAGCCTGAGCCTGAACCTGGTATTCGAAGCCGAACTGTCCGCCAAGGCCTTTGAAGTGCGCGAGTCGACCGCGTTCCGTACAACCGGGCAGTTCGTTGCTCCGCTACCCGGCAGCCATGCAGAACTTGCCTTGCAATGGCAGATCCAGCCAGCGGCCTGCACGCCGATGCTGTCCCAGGGCGGGGTGGTGAATTACGGCAAGATCAGCATGCAGACCCTGAACAGCGACAAACGCACGCGTCTGCCCACGCGCCAGCTGAACCTGTCGATCCAGTGCGACAGCCCGGCGCGCTATGCCCTGCTGATGCAGGACAACCGCGATGGCAGCGCCGTGGTCGACTCCCTTAACTTCTATGGTTTGGGCCGTGATGCCAGCGAGAACAAGATCGGCCTGTATGAGGTGCAGATCGACCCGCTGCACATCAGCGCCGACCAGTTGCCGGCGGTGTACGTCACCCAGTCGACCCGCGGCACGGGCTGGAGCACCGCGGGCAGTACCAGCAAACCGCTGACCACCACCACCCTGCTCGGCTTCAACGATGTCGAGAACAACATTAGCGGCCCGATCGCCATCCGCCACCTGAGCACGCCGATCAACATCATGCCGGTGATCGCTGCCACCGACGAGCTGGACAACCGCCAGGACATCCACCTCGACGGCTCGGCCACGATCGAGATCATCTACCTGTAAACAAAAACGCCCCGCAGAGCGGGGCGTTTTTTTCAACCGGGTGAATCAGCGTTTAAGCGATGCCGGGGTTGCCGCGGCCGCCGCTTTGCTGCGGTTGGTTTTCAGGCTGTAGCACACGCCCATCACCAGCAGCCAGACCGGAATCGCATAGACCGAAATCTGGATGCCCGGGATCTGCAGCATGATGCCCAGGATCAGCACCACGAAGGCCAGGCAGATGTAGTTGCCATAGGGGTACCACAGGGCCTTGAACAGTGGGGTCTGGCCGGTCTTGTTCAGGTGCTGGCGGAACTTCAGGTGCGAGTAGCTGATCATTGCCCAGTTGATCACCAGGGCGGCAACCACCAGCGACATCAGCAGTTCCAGCGCATGCTGCGGGATGAAGTAGTTGAGCAGCACCGCAACCAGGGTCACCGCAGCCGAAGCCATGATCGAACGCACCGGCACGCCGCGCTTGTCGATCTTCGCCAGGCCCGCCGGGGCATCGCCCTGCTCGGCCATGCCGTAGAGCATGCGCGCGTTGCAATAGGTACCGCTGTTGTACACTGACAGCGCCGCGGTCAGGACCACGAAGTTGAGGATGTGTGCGGCAACATCACTGCCCAGCAGCGAGAAAACCTGCACGAACGGGCTGGCGCCATAGGTACCACCGGCCGCATCGAGGCTGGTGACCAGGCTGTCCCATGGGGTCAGCGACAGCAGCACCACCAGGGCACCGATGTAGAAAATCAGGATACGGTAGATCACCTGATTGATCGCTTTGGGGATCACGGTCTTCGGTTTTTCGGCTTCGGCTGCGGTGAAACCGAGCATTTCCAGGCCGCCGAAAGAGAACATGATGATCGCCAGGGCCATCACCAGGCCGCTGACGCCATTGGGGAAGAAGCCGCCGTGTTCCCACAGGTTGCTCACCGAAGCCTGCGGGCCGCCGCTACCGCTGGCCAGCATCCAGCTGCCCAGGGCGATCATGCCGACGATGGCCAGGACCTTGATGATCGCGAACCAGAACTCGGCCTCGCCGAACACTTTGACGTTGGCCAGGTTGATCGCGTTGATCAGGATGAAGAAGGCAGCCGCCGAGGCCCAGGTCGGGATCTCCGGCCACCAGTAGTGCACGTACTTGCCGACCGCGGTGAGTTCCGACATACCCACCAGGATGTACAGCATCCAGCAGTTCCAGCCCGACAGGAAGCCAGCGAAACCGCCCCAGTATTTGTGCGCGAAGTGACTGAAGGAACCGGCCACCGGCTCTTCGACGATCATCTCGCCGAGCTGGCGCATGATCATGAAGGCGATGAAGCCACAGATCGCATAGCCGAGGATCATCGACGGGCCCGCCGACTTCATCACCCCGGCCGAACCCAGGAACAGCCCGGTACCGATTGCACCGCCCAGGGCGATCAACTGGATATGGCGATTTTTCAGGCCGCGTTTCAGCTCGCCTGAATGTGTGTTTTGTCCACTCATGAACGAAGTCACCTGCTTGTTTTTATCTGTGACGGAATCGGACCCACCGCGCTCGTGGCGCAGCGGAATTAACAAGGTGATTACCTTGAAGATCTTGGACAACTGCTGCCCATCCAGGGCAAAAGCCGTGGGCGAATCAGCCGGGTGTCAGCAAGAGTGCGCGGTACGCATTGGGGTCACAGTTAAAACGCGGCGCATTGTATACCCCTACAGACGCGCAGGGGTCAACACGTTGCGTAACTGTCTGACGACAAAACGCACCGGTCCTGAGGAAGGGTTCTAGCCTGGGGGGGTAATTGGCGTACATGGCGCCTCCATTTGTTCTTATTGAATGCCCGGCTCTCCGGCCCGGCTTTGCACACGGCAATGGCGCCTATCTCACCGTTCCCAGGGCTTGCGAACAAGCCGTTGACGGGCACGTAAAGCGCCCTGGCCCGGGCGTTCCGGCAAGTTCTGTTTACAGCGGGGAAAATCTGCACCGAAGGCCCGCTTATCGGCCAGTATTTGTAACGATTTATTTACAAGGTGGTTTAAAAACTTGCCACACCTTACGGAAGTGTCTGTAAGACAAGGAAATTCGGGCAAAAAAAAGCCAACCCGAAGGTTGGCTCCTACCCCACCCGACTTACGGGCGCGGCTTGTTGCGGGTGCTGCCCGGACGCTTGGGCGCCGGCTTGCCGCGCTTGTTCATGTCGCTCGGGCGCTCGGCCACGGTGCTGCCACGGCCGCTGTCCTTGCGTGGGGCCTCGCCACGCGGTTGACGGGCTGGACGCTCGTCGCCACGCGGCTGACGAACCGGACGCTCGGCTTCACCCCGGGGCTGGCGCGCAGGGCGCTCGCCGGTAGCAGCGCCATCCTGAGCCGGACGCAGGTTACGCACGCGCTCACCACGGCCCAAAGGACGGGTGGACTTGCGCTGCAGGCGCTCGAGCTTGTCCTTGCTCTTGTGGTTCAGTGCCGGCATGGCCACCGGGGTCAGGCCCACTTCGGCGGCGAGGATGTCGACTTCCTGCTGGCTCATTTCGCGCCAGCGGCCCATCGGCAGGTCGGAATTGAGGAACACCGGACCGAAACGCACGCGCTTCAGGCGGCTGACCACCAGGCCCTGGGATTCCCACAGGCGGCGTACTTCACGGTTGCGGCCTTCCATCACCACGCAGTGGTACCAATGGTTGAAGCCTTCACCGCCAGGGGCTTCCTGGATATCGGTGAAACGCGCCGGGCCGTCTTCGAGCACGACACCGGCCTTGAGGCGGGCAATCATGTCTTCGTCGACTTCACCACGCACGCGCACTGCGTACTCACGGTCCATTTCGTAGGACGGGTGCATCAGGCGGTTGGCCAGCTCACCGTCGGTGGTGAACATCAGCAGGCCGGTGGTGTTGATGTCGAGGCGGCCGATATTGATCCAGCGGCCTTCTTTCGGCCGTGGCAGGCGGTCGAACACGGTCGGACGGCCTTCCGGGTCGTCACGGGTGCAGATCTCGCCGTCGGGCTTGTTGTACATGATCACCCGGCGCACGGTTTCAGCGGCTTCTTCGCGCTTGATCACGCGGCCGTCGACCGAGATCGCATCGTGCAGGTCGACACGCTGGCCAAGACTGGCATTGACGCCATTGACCTTGATCCGGCCCTGGCTGATCCAGGCCTCGACGTCACGGCGCGAACCCACACCGATACGGGCGAGAACTTTTTGCAGTTTCTCGCCTGATGGCGGCAATGGCTGGGTTTCTTGCAGGTCTTTTTCACTCATGCTGGGCACCTCCCGGTGTATTTACAAAAATCTGGTATGGCGGACAAGCGCCAAAAAGGGTCGCGAATCATACGCTGATCGCGGCGTGAACGCACCTGAGACTAGCCGAAATTGTAAAAGTTGCCGGCGCTTCGCGCCCAGCGGCTGAAGTTACTCGCGCGGCATTTGCGGTTCGGTTTCCAGTGGTTCGGCGTCGAGGTCGACAGGCGCCTCGTCGATCAGGTCATCGAAATCGGTCTTCAGCCCTTCTTCCATGGCGTCCAGCTCGGTCAGCAAGCTGCGGAAGCTGGTTTCTTCCTGGGGCTCTTCCGGCTCGGCGCTGGCATCGGCCAGGGCCTGCAAATGCGCTGGCACCGGCGCGTCGTCCAGCTCCAGAAGCGGTTCGGGTTCCGGCTCCATCTCGCGCAGTTCGGCCAGTGGCGGCAGCTCGTCGAGATTCTTCAGGTTGAAGTGGTCGAGAAAAGCCTTGGTGGTAGCGAACATTGCCGGTTTGCCGGGCACTTCACGGTAACCGACGATACGGATCCACTCGCGCTCGAGCAGGGTCTTGATGATGTTGGTGTTGACCGCCACACCGCGCACATCTTCGATCTCGCCGCGGGTGATGGGCTGGCGGTAGGCGATCAGCGCCATGGTCTCCAGCAGTGCCCGGGAGTAGCGCTGCGGGCGCTCTTCCCACAGCCGGCCGACCCAGGGCGCGTAGTCCTCGCGAATCTGCAAACGGAAACCCGAGGCCACTTCCTTGAGCTCGAAGGCGCGGCCGGTGCAGGACTTGCGCAGCACCTCCAGAGCCTTCTTGAACACCGCAGGCTCCGGGCGCTCGGCTTCCTCGAACAGCTCGTACAGGCGCTCGAGGGATTGCGGTTTACCCGAGGCCAGCAAAAAAGCCTCGAGCAGGGGCGCCAGGTCGCGCGGTTCATTCAGGTTCATGGGCTTGCTCAGTTGTTACTCGGCGCGGGCGCGGACATGGATCGGCGCAAAAGGCTCATTTTGCACCAGTTCGATCAAGGATTCCTTGACCAGTTCGAGAATCGCCATGAAAGTCACCACCACCCCGAGCTTGCCTTCCTCGGCCGTGAACAGTTCGACGAAGGGCACGAAGCCGCCCCCCTTGAGGCGCTCGAGCACTTCGCTCATGCGTTCGCGGGTCGACAGCGCCTCACGGCTGACCTGGTGGCTTTCGAACAGATCACCGCGGCGCAGTACTTCGGCCATCGACACCAGCAGCTCTTCCAGGCTGACCTCGGGCACCAGCTTGCGCGCCTTCGCCTGCGGCGCGTCCAGGCGCGGCACGATCACCTCGCGGCCGACCCGGCTGAGACCATCGATGCCTTCGGCGGCAGCCTTGAAGCGTTCGTATTCCTGCAGACGGCGAATCAGCTCGGCGCGCGGGTCGGCTTCCTCTTCCTCGACCTCGACGGAGCGCGGCAGCAGCATCCGCGACTTGATCTCGGCAAGCATCGCCGCCATCACCAGGTACTCGGCGGCCAGTTCCAGACGCACGGTCTTCATCAGTTCGACGTAGCCCATGTACTGGCGGGTGATTTCCGCTACCGGGATGTCGAGGATATCGACGTTCTGCTTGCGGATCAGGTACAGCAGCAGGTCCAGCGGGCCTTCGAAAGCCTCGAGGAACACTTCCAGGGCATCCGGCGGAATGTACAGGTCCACCGGCATCTCGGTCATGGCTTCGCCATACACCAGTACCAGCGGCAGTTCCTGCTGGGCGCCTGCTTGCGGGTCGATGCTCGGTTCGGTGGTGGTGGCCTGGCTCACGCTTCGACCATGAACGGCGCAGGGTCGCCGCAACCGACGCGGATCACTTCCGGTTCATCGCCGGCCAGGTTGATCACGGTCGAGGCCTTGAGGTCACCAAAGCCGCCATCGATGATCAGGTCGACGTGATGTTCCAGGGCCTGGCGGATCTCGTAGGGGTCGGTCATCGGCTCGTCTTCGCCGGGCATGATCAGGCTGACGCTCATCAGCGGCTCGCCGAGTTCTTCGAGCAGGGCCAGGGCAATCGGGTTGGACGGCACGCGCAGGCCGATGGTGCGGCGCTTTTCGTGCAGCAGCAGGCGCGGCACTTCGCGGGTGGCGTTGAGGATGAAGGTATACGGCCCTGGCACATGGGCCTTGAGCAGGCGGAAGGTAGCCGTGTCGATCTTGGCGAACAGGCCCATCTGCGACAGGTCGCAACAGATCAGGGTGAAGTTGTGGTTCTTGTCCAGCTGGCGCAGGCGGCGAACCCGTTCAATGGCGTTCTTGTCGCCGATCTGGCAACCCATGGCGTAGGAGGAGTCTGTTGGATAGACCACCACGCCGCCCTTGCGAATGATTTCGACGGCCTGTTTGATCAGGCGCGGTTGCGGGTTTTCCGCATGAATCTGGAAAAACTGACTCACGTTCTCTTCCTGTTCAGACTGCCGCGATAGGCTGCTCATGTTTGAATCGGCGCCACAGTGGTGGCAGGTCCTCTGGCAATGGCCGGTAGACACCGATCTCGCCCCAGGTGCCAGGGCCATGGAAATCACTGCCGGCACTGGCCAGCAGACCGAATTCACGGGCCAGGATCGACAGGGTGCCTACCTGTTCAGCCGGCATCATGCCGTTGACCACTTCCAGTGCCTGCCCGCCTGCTTGAATATAGTCGGCAATCAGCCGGCGGCGCTTGCTGCGGGTTAAATCGTAGTGCATCGGGTGGGCCAGGCTGACCCAGGCATCGGACTCGCGCAGGGTCTCGACGGTCTCTTCCAGCGTCGGCCAGTGCAGTTTCACATCACCCAGCTTGCCGGCCCCCAGCCACTTGCGAAACGCCTCGGCGCGGTCTTTTACGTAGCCTGCGCGCACCAGGTACTCGGCAAAATGCGGGCGCGCCGGGGCATTGCCGCTGTCGCCCAACTCCTGCTGAATGGCCCGGGCGCCGTCGAGCGCACCTTTCATGCCTTTGAGCGCCAACCGTCGGTCGATTTCTTCCGAGCGCAGCCAGCGGCCACGGTGCAGCGACTCGACGGCGGCCTGTAAAGGCGTGGCGTCGAGGGGGAAGTTGTAACCCAGTATGTGGATGGTCGCCCCGCCCCAGGTGCACGACAGCTCGATGCCGCTGACCCACTGCATGTCCAGGGCCTGGGTGGCAGCGCGGGCTTCGAGCTGGCCTTCGAGGGTGTCGTGGTCGGTCAGCGAGAGCATCCGCACGCCGTGCTCATGGGCCCGGGCGACCAGGACCGTTGGCGACAAGGCGCCGTCGGAGGCCGTACTGTGGCAGTGCAGATCAACATTCATAGGTGGCGCTTTCGCTGTCATTGATGTTTGTTATTATGCCGTCACATCCTGCTTCTGGCTGCCACTGTGAAACAATTCATCGATTTCATCCCGCTGCTCCTGTTCTTCATCGTCTACAAGCTCGAACCGCGCGCTGTCGAATTCGCCGGGCACAACTTCGAGCTCGGTGGCATCTACAGCGCCACGGCGATGCTGATCATCAGCTCGCTGGTGGTCTACGGCGCCCTGTTCCTTCGTCAGCGCAAGCTGGAGAAAGGCCAGTGGCTGACCCTGGTCGCCTGCCTGGTGTTCGGTGGCCTGACCCTGGCCTTCCACAGTGAAACCTTCCTCAAATGGAAGGCGCCGGTGGTCAACTGGCTGTTCGCCCTGGCCTTCACCGGCAGCCACTTCATCGGTGACCGGGTGCTGATCAAGCGCATCATGGGTCACGCCCTGGCCCTGCCGGAGCCAGTATGGACGCGCCTGAACATCGCCTGGATCGGCTTTTTCCTGTTCTGCGGCGCGGCCAACCTGTTCGTCGCCTTCACCTTCCAGAGCATCTGGGTCGACTTCAAGGTATTCGGCAGCCTGGGCATGACCGTGCTGTTCCTGGTGGCCCAGGGCGTCTACCTGTCCCGTCACCTGCACGACAGCGACCCCACCACCCCGCCTTCCACTCCCAAGCACGAGGAATGACATGCTTTACGCCATCATTGCCACAGACGTAGCCGATTCGCTGGAAAAACGCCTGGCCGCACGCCCGGCGCATATCGAGCGCCTGCTGCAGCTCAAGGAACAAGGCCGCGTGGTCCTGGCCGGCCCGCACCCGGCCATCGACAGCAACGACCCGGGCGCCGCAGGCTTTAGCGGCAGCCTGATCGTCGCCGAATTCGATTCGCTGAGCGCCGCCCAGGCCTGGGCCGACGCCGACCCGTATATTGCCGCCGGCGTCTACGCCAACGTCATCGTCAAGCCGTTCAAGCAAGTCCTGCCGTAATGCCCAAGGGCGGTGGCCGAGCCGGCGCACCGCCCTTTGCAGCTTTCTCTTCGCAATTGCTCATTATTCTCGCCCGATGGCCGACAACCTCCTGAACCATCCAATGGAATCAGGAGTTCCGATGCGTCAAGGTCCGTTGTCCCTGCTGCTGTGCCTGTTGCTGCTGACCCCATTGGCCCAGGCCGAAGAGCCCGCCAGCTCCAGCACCCCGCTGTCGCTCAGTGCCGGCAGCCAGATCACCGAGCTGCAACAGCGCCTGAAGGAAAGCGAGCGCCTGCGTGAAACCCTGGTCCAGCAACTGCACAACGCCGACAGCGAACGCGAAAGCGCTCAGCTCACCCGCCTGCGCCAGGAAAACCAGCGCCTGAAACTGGCGCTCAAGGAATTGCAGGCCAGCGCTGCGCCGAAACTCATCACCGACCAGCAACAATGGTTTTTGATTGGTGGCGCAGTTGCCCTGTTTGCGGCACTCTGCGGTATCTTTGCCAGTGGCGGACACAGAAAGCGTCGGCAATGGTTGAATTGAGTGAGTCATGAGCGAGCTGTTACTGATTGATGATGACCAGGAACTCTGCGAGCTGCTCGGCAGCTGGCTGACCCAGGAAGGTTTCGTGGTACGCGCCTGCCACGATGGTCATAGCGCCCGTAAAGCGCTGGCCGAACAGGCGCCGGCCGCTGTCGTGCTGGACGTGATGCTGCCCGATGGCAGCGGCCTGGAGCTGCTCAAGCAACTGCGCAGCGAACACGCCGAACTGCCAGTGCTGATGCTTTCGGCCCGTGGCGAGCCGCTGGACCGGATTCTCGGCCTGGAGCTGGGCGCTGACGATTACCTGGCCAAACCCTGCGATCCGCGCGAACTCACCGCCCGCCTGCGCGCCGTGCTGCGCCGCAGCCACCCCAATGCGACGCCCAGCCAGGTGGAAATCGGCGACCTGTGCTTCAGCCCGGCCCGTGGCGTGGTCAGCATCGACGAGCACGAACTGACCCTGACCCTCTCCGAAAGCCGCATCCTCGAAGCGCTGCTGCGCCAGCCCGGCGAGCCGCTGGACAAGCAGGAACTGGCGCAGCTCGCCCTGGGCCGCAAGCTGACCCTGTACGACCGCAGCCTGGACATGCATGTCAGCAACCTGCGCAAGAAAATCGGCCCGCACGCCGATGGCCGCCCGCGCATCGTCGCCCTGCGCAGCCGCGGTTACTACTACAGCCTGTAATGTCAGCGCGGCGCGCCGGCATCTTTACCCAAGCTTTACCCTTGCCTGACCGCCGCTGACCTTGATCTCCCTAGACTGGGCACATCCGGTAACGACCGGCCTCAGAAAGGAGAGTCACCATGCGCAAGACCCTTATCGCCCTGATGTTCGCTGCCGCCCTGCCCACCGTCGCCATGGCCATGCCAGATGCCGGCGGCCCGCGTCACGGCGAGCACCACCGCGGTGGAGCGCCTTTCGCCCAGCTGGACCTGAGCCGTGAACAGCGCCAGCAGATCGGCACGCTGATGGGCGAGCAGATGAAAAGCCGCCACGAAATCACCCAGCGCTACCTGGAAAAGCTCCCGGCCGCTGACCAGAAGGCTCTGAAAGACGAGCTCAAAGCCAAGAAAGACAAAACCCAGGCCGAAATTCGCGCCCTGCTCAAACCTGAACAGCAAAAGCAGTTTGACGAGATGACGAAGAAGCAGGACGAGCGCCGCGCCGAATGGGCCGAGTTCAAAGCCTGGAAAGCTGAAAAAGCCAACAAGGCCCAGTAAGCTGTCAGCCACCCGCCCGGCCTGCCCCAGCAGGCCGGGCTTTTTCCGTTAGAGGTGCCTCTTTTGCGTTCATTGTTCTGGCGCGTCCTGGCCAGTTTCTGGCTGGCCATCGCCCTGGTTGCCGGGCTGTCGATCCTGCTCGGCCACATGTTGAACCAGGACGCCTGGATTCTCAGCCGCCACCCGGGACTCAACACCCTGGCCAAGAACTGGACCCAGCGCTATGAGCAGCAAGGGCCGGAATATGCCCAGCACTACCTGGAACACCGCAAGCGCCGCTACAACATCGATGTGCAGGTGCTCAACGACAGTGGCGATGCGGTGGTTCCCGGCACCTTCCCGCGCCGCGCAGCCGCCTTCGAGGCGCGCCGCCACAATGATGACCGGCGCCTGCCATGGCGACGGCTGACCGAGGAATACACCAGCCCCGACAGCGGTGAGACCTACCTGCTGATCTATCGCATCCCGCACCCGGAGCTGGACGCCTGGCACCGTGACAGCTTGCTCTGGCCGTTGAGTGCCTTGGGGATCGCCCTGGTGGTGCTGACCCTGTTCAGCCTGTTGGTGACGCTGTCGATCACCCGCCCGCTGAGCCGCCTGCGCGGCGCCGTGCATGACCTGGGGCAGACCACCTACCAGCAGAACAGCCTGGCGCGCCTGGCCAACCGCCGTGACGAGTTCGGCGTGCTGGCCAACGATTTCAACCGCATGGGTGCACGGCTGCAGAGCCTGATCGGCAGCCAGCGCCAGCTGTTACGCGACGTTTCCCACGAACTGCGCTCGCCCCTTGCGCGCCTGCGCGTCGCCCTGGCCCTGGCTGAACGTGCCGAACCCGAGCAGCGCCAGGCCCTGTGGCCACGCCTTACCCGTGAATGCGACCGCCTGGAAGCGCTGATCAGCGAGATTCTGGTGCTGGCGCGGGTCGATGCCGAGCAGGCGCGGGCCGAGCCGGTGGACCTCGATGCGCTATTGGCCTCCGTGCACAAGGACGCGCAATTGGGCGCGCCGGAGCAGGACATCCAGCTGCAGCATGAAACCGGGCTCAACCTGCAAGGCTGGCCGACGCTACTGGAACGGGCGCTGGATAACCTGTTGCGCAACGCCGTGCGTTTCAATCCGGTTGGGCAACCGATTGAAATTACCGGGGTACGGGATATCGACAAGATAGTGCTGAGCGTGCGTGACCACGGGCCGGGAGTGGCCGCGGAGCACTTGGCGCAACTGGGTGAGCCGTTCTACCGTGCGCCCGGGCAAAGCGCCGCCGGCCACGGCCTGGGCCTGGCCATTGCGCGCAAGGCGGCGGAGCGCCACGGCGGCAACCTGAGCCTGGGCAATCACCCGGAAGGCGGGTTTGTGGCCAGGCTGGAATTGCCGCTAGTCGGGCCGGGCAAGGCTTGAGAATGCCGGGGCTGCTGCGCAGCCCATCGCTGGCAAAGCCAGCTCCCACAGGTCCGGTGCACACAGGTCCACTATGGAAGCCGGCCTTGCCGGCGATAGGGGCGGCACAGCCCCTGCAAAAACTTACCCCCAGGCGCTGACGAAGTCAGCCGTCGCCAGCACTGGCGCCGTGCGCGGCTCATGCTGCGGGGTACCCAGGTACAGGAAGGCGATGATCTCTTCGTTATCCGCCAGCCCCAGCCCCTTGGCCACATGCTTGCTGTACGACAGCTCACCGGTGCGCCACACCGCGCCGATGCCCTGGGCATGGGCTGCCAGCAGAATACCGTGGGCGGCACAACCGGCCGCCAGACGCTGCTCGGATGCCGGCACCTTGAAATGATCCTGCAGGCGCGCTACCACAACCACCAGCAACGGCGCCCGCAATGGCATGGCCCGGGCCTTGTCCAGCGCCGCCTCACTTGCCTCACCGTTGAGCGTTACCGCTTCGGCGAGCAGTTCGCCAAGCTTCGTCCGCGCCTCGCCTTCTACCGTCAAAAAGCGCCAGGGCCGCAACTGGCCGTGGTCCGGCGCCCGCAGCGCGGCCTGGAACAGCGCCTCGCGTTGTGCGGCATTGGGTGCCGGCTCCATCAGGCGTGGGACCGAAACACGGTTGAGCAATGCGTCGAGAGCCTCCATTGGCTACCCCTTGTGAATAAATGTCGGGCTATTCTAGCGTTTACTTAAAGGGGGCCATAGGTAGAATGGCGCCCTTCCGTTTCGAGTCAGAGCAGATCACATGGCGTTGCCGACCTTAAGGATCATTGGTTTCATCATCGGCATCTTCCTGATCACCCTGGCGATCAGCATGGTTGTGCCCATGGCCACCCTGGTGATCTTCGACCGCACGGGCGACCTGCCGTCGTTTCTCTGGGCCAGCATGATCACCTTTATTGCAGGCCTTGCCCTGGTCATTCAGGGCCGCCCCGAGCATGTGCACCTGCGCCCGCGCGACATGTACCTGCTGACGGTCAGCAGCTGGCTGGTGGTGTGCATTTTCGCCGCCCTGCCGTTTTTGCTGACCCAGCACATCAGCTACACCGACGCCTTTTTCGAAAGCATGTCCGGCATCACCGCCACCGGCGCCACCGTGCTTAGCGGCCTGGACAACATGTCACCGGGCATCCTGATGTGGCGCTCGCTGCTGCACTGGCTCGGCGGTATCGGCTTTATCGCCATGGCCGTGGCGATCCTGCCACTGCTGCGTATCGGTGGCATGCGCCTGTTCCAGACCGAATCCTCGGACCGCTCGGAAAAGGTCATGCCGCGCTCGCACATGGTCGCCAAGTCGATCGTGCTGGTGTACATCGGCATCACCACCCTGGGCGCCCTGGCCTTCTGGCTGGCCGGCATGAACCCCTTCGATGCGATCAACCACGCCATGTCGGCGATCTCCACCGGCGGTTTCTCCACCTCCGACCAGTCCCTGGCCAAGTGGGACATGCCGGCGGTGCACTGGGTCGCGGTGGTGGTGATGATTCTCGGCAGTATGCCGTTCGCCCTGTACGTGGCGACCATTCGTGGCAATCGCAAGGCATTGATCAAGGATCAGCAGGTTCAGGGTTTGCTGGCAATGCTGGTAGCGACCTGGCTGGTACTGGGCACCTGGTATTGGGCCACCACCAACCTGCACTGGCTCGACGCCCTGCGTCACGTGGCCCTGAACGTGACCTCGGTGGTCACCACCACTGGCTTTGCCCTGGGCGACTACAGCCTGTGGGGCAATTTCTCGCTGATGCTGTTCTTTTACCTGGGCTTCGTTGGCGGTTGTTCGGGCTCGACCGCCGGCGGCATCAAGATCTTCCGCTTCCAGGTCGCCTACATCCTGCTCAAGGCCAACTTGAATCAGCTGATCCACCCACGGGCGGTGATCAAGCAGAAATACAACGGCCACCGTCTCGATGAAGAGATCGTGCGTTCGATCCTGACCTTCTCGTTCTTCTTCGCCATCACCATCTGTGTCATCGCCCTGGCCCTGTCGCTGCTGGGTGTGGACTGGATGACCGCGCTGACCGGCGCCGCCAGTACCGTGTCCGGAGTGGGCCCGGGACTGGGCGAAACCATCGGCCCGGCCGGCAACTTCGCCACCCTGCCGGATGCGGCGAAGTGGATCCTGGCGTTCGGCATGCTGCTCGGCCGTCTGGAGATCATTACGGTGCTGGTGCTGTGTATGCCTGCGTTCTGGCGTCACTGACCGACTCGTTCTCTACCGGGGCCGCCGCGGCCCCGCTCAAACGCGCCCGGTACTCGCCCGGGGTGATATCGAACCAGCGGCGAAACGCCCTGAAGAAGTTGCTCGGGTCGGCGAACCCCAGAAGATAGGCGGCTTCCAGCAGGGTCATGCTGGCTTGCGCCAGGTACTGCTCGGCAAGCTCGCGGCGGGTATCGTCCAACAGCGTCTGAAAGCTCGTGCCCTCCTCCTGCAATCGCCGCTGCAAGGTGCGCTGGGACAGGTGCAAGGCCTGGGCGATGGTTTCGCGCTTGGGCTCGCCCTGGGGCAAGACCCGGCACAGCACCTGGCGTGCGCGGTGGGTGACCCGGCTTTCCGAGAAGCGCGCCAGGTATTCGCCGGCAAAACGGTCGTGCAGTACAGCCATGGCTTCGTTGGCAGTCGGCAGCAGTGCCTCCATGTCGGCACGTTCGAACACCAGCGCATCGTAGGGCGCGCTGAATACCAGCGGGGCATGGAATGCCGTCTTGTAAGGGGTCAGGTCCCTGGGCTGCGGCCCCTGGATCAGCACCCGCCGCGGCTGTATCACCCGCCCGCTGAGCCAGCTGCACAGCGACAGGGCGCAGGCCAGCGAGGCTTCGGCGCTGTGTCGGGTGGGCGGCAGGTGATCGCCATGAACGGTAAGAACCAGCGCATAGCCGTCGGGCTCCAGACGGAAACTAAGGTCGGAGCTTTCGGCGATGATCCGCTGATAACGCACCAGCCGCTCGAAACCCTCGGCCAGGGTGCGGCTCGACATCAACGCATAGCCGACCACATGAAAGGATGCCGGGCGCACCACCCGCGCCATGTTCAGGCCGATCGCCTGGTTGCCGGAGAGCTCGACCGCCAATTGCCAGAGGCGGGTCATCGAATCCTGGGTAAAACGTGCGTCGGGGTCATCGAGCGCGGCGAAATCCAGGCCGAGCTGCTTGAACATGGCACGGCAATCGAGCCCTTCCAGTTCGAGTGCCTTGACGATCCCTGATGCCCAGCTTGCTGAAGTGGTTCTTTCGCTCATGGCTGGCTTCTTTTCTTACCGACAAGCCGCTCCTGCGGCGAACTCAAAGGATACTCAATTGGCGCCTATTGCCACTGCTCTGTAGTGTTACTCACTCTAGACTCAGATCAGGCTCCACGCCGTGTATCTTCGTCAGATCGACCAGACCCTGGAGCAGTGTCGTGAACAGCCCTCAGCAATTTCGCAGTTTTGCCGAGTTCTACCCCTACTACCTGGGCGAGCACAGCAACCCCACCTGCCGTCGCCTGCACTTTGTCGGTACCAGCCTGGTCATCGCCCTGCTCGCCTTTGCCCTGGGCAGCGGCAACTGGCTTTTGCTGCTGGCCTTGCCCTTTGCCGGTTACGGCTTTGCCTGGGTCGGCCACTTCTTCTTCGAGAAAAACCGCCCGGCCACCTTCAAGCACCCGCTGTACAGCCTGATCGGCGACTTTGCCATGTACCGCGACATGCTGCGCGGCAAGGTCAGCTTCTGATTTCGGCCCGCAAGGTCAGAAACCCGTCCCGCGCGGCCACTGCCCCGACCGATGGTGGGGGTAGAGTGCCCTGAAACACCGCGCTTCGGAGTGCCGATGAATCAGCAGGCCCGTTTTATCCACATGCAGGACGGTACCGAGCAGGACTGGGCAATCATCGCCGATGATTTCAGGGCCTATACCAGCCAGCTGGCCAATCGCATCCTCGCGCACCTGCGCCTGCTCGACGGCGACTTTGGCGGCTTTCCCATCGACCGCCTGAGCCACTCCCTGCAAACCGCGACCCGCGCCTGGCGCGACGGGCGCGATGAGGAATATGTAGTCTGCGCACTGCTGCACGACATCGGCGACACCCTCGGTAGCTACAACCATCCGGACATCGCCGCCGCCATCCTCAAGCCCTTCATCAGCCCGGAAAACCTGTGGATGGTGGAAAAACACGGGGTCTTCCAGGGTTACTACTTTTTCCACCACCTGGGCATGGACCGGCACCTGCGCGAACAATTCCAGGACCATCCGCAGTACCAGCAAACCATCGAGTTCTGCGCCCGCTACGATGCGGCGGCGTTCGATCCGGGCTACGACAGCCAGCCCTTGAGCTTCTTCGAACCGATGCTGCAGCGCCTGTTCGCCCAGCCCCGGCAGTCGATCTACAAGGCCGCGCTACAACAACCCGCCGCCACTGCCTGAATCAACCAGCTCTTCGAGCCCGGCCAGGCGCCGGGCGGCTTCGGCTTGCGCGTCCGCCAGACGATAGAGTTCGATAGTGCCATCCCAGTGCTCGATCAGCGCCGTGCACGACTCGACCCAATCGCCGCAGTTGAGGTAATCCACCTCGCCGACCTTGCGGATCTCGGCATGGTGGATATGCCCGCAGACCACGCCGTGAAAACCGCGCTTGACGCATTCATGGGCGATGGCCTCCTCGAAGTCGCTGATGAAGCTGACCGCGGTCTTGACCTTGTGCTTGAGGTACGCCGACAACGACCAGTAACCATAGCCATAGCGCGCACGCCAGTGGTTGAGCCAGCGGTTGAGGGTCAGGGTGAACTCGTAGGCCGAATCGCCCAGAAACGCCAGCCAGCGGTGATAGCGGGTGATCACGTCGAACTGGTCGCCATGAATCACCAGCAGGCGCCGGCCATCGGCGGTCAGGTGCTCGGCCTGGTCGACCAGCTGGATGTTGCCCAGCACCAGTTTGGAATAGCGGCGCAGGAACTCGTCATGGTTGCCGGTGACGTAGATGACTTCGGTGCCGCGCTTGCTCATGGTCAGCAGACGGCGGATCACGTTGGTGTGCGCCTGGGGCCAGTACATGCCGCCACGCAGTTTCCAGCCATCGATGATGTCGCCGACCAGGTAGATGCGGTCCGCCTGGTAGCCCTTGAGGAACTGCGACAGGTGCTCGGCCTGGCAATCCCGGGTACCCAGGTGCACGTCCGATATCCACAAGGTGCGTACGCGCTGTTTGCGCGAGGGTCTGGCAAGCTCGGCACGGGTCATCGGCAGGCTCCGGGAAGGTTTGCGCCAGCTTGCCAACCGGCGGTGAATCGACCGTGACCGCCAGGTGTCGATCTGATGACATGCCCGGCCCGCCTCTCAGCCTGTACACTGCGGCGATTGCCGGAGGACCTTTCGATGAGCAGCGGCTCGATACTTTCCCTGCGCCATTATCGTCACGACCTGATCGCCCATAGCCACGAACACCCGCAACTGGTGTTCGGCCTGCGCGGGCGCCTGGAATTCGAGGTCGAAGGCCGCGGCGCGCGGCTTGACCGCCAGGCACTGATGGTGGTCCCGGCCGGCCGCCACCACACCTGCGGCAGTGCTGCCGGCAGCGACTGCCTGGTGCTGGATATCCCCACCGACAATTGGCTGAGCCAGTGTCTGGGCGGGCACCTGGACGCCAGCCAGCGCCTGCTGGAGCGGGCCGGGCCATTGAACCTGGACCATCGCCAGCAGCAACTGGTCGACTGGCTGGCGGCCAGCCCGATCAACGATCCGCTGATTGCCCAGCAAGGTGCGGTATTGCTGCTGGCCAGCCTGAGCAGTGACGCATCGCGGGCGGCGACAACAAGGTCACTGCCCTACGCGCGCTTCGACGCCCATATCGAGCAGAACGCCGCCTACCCGCTGCAGGTGGCCGACCTGGCGCGCCTGGCCGGGCTGTCCAGCGCGCGCCTGCATGCGCGGTTCATGGCCGAATGCGGGGTCACGCCCATGGAATATGTGCGTCAGCGCCGCCTGCTGCGTGCACGGCAACTGCTGCGCGATACCTGCTTGCCGATCGGCGAGATTGCCTGCCAGGTCGGCTACAGCTCGCAAAGCGCCTTTGCCGCCGCCATGCTCAAGGCCTTTGGCCGCTCCCCCGGCGCCCTGCGGCGCGACTCTGCAGACAATTGACGCGAGGACCGCGACAGACAGCGCCAGCGCCCGGCTCGTAAACTGGCGCCGCTGCCCTGGCCTACCACAAGGATCTCCATGAATCACCGCACTGCCCTCGGCGCCCTGCACATCGGCGCACTGTTCTTCGGTCTCACCGGCGTGTTCGGCAAGTTGGCCAGCGCCGCGCCTGCAATCATCGTCTTCGGCCGGGCCGCCTTTGCCGTGCTGGCCTTGGCCCTATTCGCAGGATTTGCGCGTAAGGCCTGGCAGCCCCTGCAGGCTCAAGACTGGCGCCGTCTGCTGCTCGGCGGGGTGTTGCTGGCCGGGCACTGGGTAAGTTTCTTCATCGCCGTGAAAGTCGCCGGTGTCGCCATCGCCACCCTGGGTTTTGCCAGCTTCCCGGCCTTTACCGTGATCCTCGAAGGGTTGCTGTTTCGCGAGCGCATCCGCAGCAACGAGATCGTTCTGGTGCTGCTGGTGAGCATCGGCCTGGTGCTGGTAACCCCGGACTTCGACCTGGCCAGCCAGGCCACCGGCGGGCTGCTCTGGGCGTTGCTCTCGGGCCTGCTGTTTTCGCTGCTGTCATTGACCAACCGCGCCGGCTCCGGGCGGATTCCGGCGGTGCAGGCAGCCTTGTGCCAGAACGCCGTGGTCGCCTTGTGCCTGTTGCCGGCGGCGGCGCCAGCGCTGGGCGCCGTCAGCGCCATGGACTGGCTGTGGATCGGCCTGCTCGGCGTATTCTGCACAGGTGTGGCGCACAGCCTGTTCGTCGCCAGCCTGGCGGTGATCAAGGCGCGCACCGCCGCAGTGGTCTTTGCCCTGGAGCCGGTCTACGGCATTGCCATGGCCTGGCTGATTTTTGCCGAAACCCCGACCCTGCGCATGCTCCTGGGCGGCGTCCTGATCATCCTCGCCATCGTCATTTCCAGCCGTCTGGCGGCCGGCAGCCAGATCAGCAAGACCGCGGCCGTAGAAGGCTGAGGGTCAGGGCCGGTCGTTGTGGCCGAGGTCGCGCTGCGGGTCGATCTGGTCGCGCACGCGCTGCTTGAGCACCTTGGCTTCCGGGAAGCCGCCATCGGCCTTGCGCTCCCAGATCTGCACGCCATCACAGGTAATGCGGAAGGTGCCGCCGGTGGCGGGCTCAAGGGCCACCCGGGCCAGGTCGTCGCTGAAGGTGCTCAGCAGTTCCTGGGCCAGCCAGGCGGCACGCAGCAGCCACTGGCACTGGGTGCAGTAGGTAATGACAATTTCCGGTTTAGGCGCGGACATACACTGAAGGTCTCCTGACAGGTGGGCACGCTTATACTAGCGGTCTTTAGCCTTCGCTCCGAGAGCCATGATGCACCGCCTGCTGTTATCCCTGCTGCTGATGTTCGTTTCCTTCCCGCTGCTGGCAGCCGAAGCGCCCCGACCGAAAGTCGGCCTGGTGCTCTCCGGCGGTGCTGCCCGCGGCCTGGCCCATATCGGCGTGCTCAAGGCCCTGGAGGAACAGGGCATCAAGGTCGATGCGATTGCCGGCACCAGCATGGGCGCGGTGGTCGGCGGCCTGTACGCCTCCGGCTACAAGATCGACGAGCTGGAGAAACTCGCCCTGAACATCGACTGGCAGCAGGCGCTGTCCGACGCGCCGCCGCGCAAGGACGTGCCGTTCCGGCGTAAACAGGACGACCGCGACTTCCTCGTCAAACAGAAACTCAGCTTTCGCGACGACGGCAGCCTGGGCCTGCCGCTGGGGGTGATCCAGGGCCAGAACCTGGCGCTGCTGCTGGAAAGCATGCTCGCCCACACCAGCGACACCCGCGACTTCGACAAGCTGCCGATCCCCTTCCGCGCCGTCGCCACCGACATCGCCAGCGGCGAAAAAGTGGTATTTCGCCGTGGCCACCTGCCCCAGGTGATTCGCGCCAGTATGTCGATCCCGGCGGTGTTCGCTCCGGTCGAGCTGGATGGCCGGCTGCTGGTCGATGGCGGCATGGTCGACAACATCCCCCTGGATGTCGCGCGCGAGATGGGCGTGGACGTGGCGATCGTCGTCGATATCGGTACCCCGCTACGCAGCCGCAAGCAACTGGCGACCGTGGTCGATGTGCTCAACCAGTCAATCACTCTCATGACCCGGCGTAACTCCGAGGAGCAACTGGCGGCCCTGCACCGCGACGACATCCTCATCCAGCCCCCCCTGTCGAGCTTCGGCGTCACCGATTTCGGCCGGGCCCAGGACATGATCGACGCCGGTTACCGAGCCGCGCGCGCCCTGGACGCGCGCCTGGCAGTGCTCAAGCGCCCGCAAGCCAGCGACGGCGAACTGCTGGCCGCGCGCTCGCCCAGCCAGCGCACCCCGGTGATCACCGCGATCCGTATCGAGAACGACTCGAAGGTCAGTGACGACGTGATCCGCTACTACATTCGCCAACCCATCGGCGAACCACTGGAGCTGGACCGCCTGCAGACCGACATGGGTACCCTTTATGGCCTGGACTACTTCGATCGCGTGCAATACCGGGTGGTACACAAAGGTGCTGACAACACCCTGGTGATCAACGCGCGCGGCCGTCGAGGCGGTACCGACTACCTGCGTCTGGGCCTGAACCTGTCGGACGACATGCGCGGCGACAGCGCCTTCAACATCGGCGCCAGCTACCGGGTCAATGGCATCAATACGCTCGGGGCCGAATGGCTGACCCGGGCGCAGATCGGCGATCAGCAGGAGCTTTACAGCGAGTTCTACCAGCCGCTGGATGCCGGCTCGCGCTACTTCATTGCCCCCTACCTGAACCTGGGCTCGCAGAATATCGAGGCAACCCTGGACGATGACCCGGTCGCCGAATACCGCCTGGAGCGGTATGGTTTCGGTCTTAACCTCGGACGACAGATCGGCAACAGCGGCGAGGTGCGCTTCGGCGTCGGCCAGGCCTGGGGCAAGGCCGATGTCCGGATCGGCGATCAGGACCTGCCAAGATTCAGCTTCAGCGAAGGCTTCTACGAGCTCAAGTACTCGTTCGACACCCTTGACAACGTCTACTTCCCCCACAGTGGCGAGGACATCAACCTGGTGCTGCGCCAGTACGACGAGGGTCTGGGATCCGACCAGCGCTACCGGCAATGGGCATTCAAGCTGGACAAGGCCATGAGCAGCGGCCCCAACACCTGGGTGCTGGGCGGCCAGTACGGACGTACGCTGGATGACGCCGAGGTGGTGACCTCAAGCTTCGTGCTCGGCGGCGCCCGGCAGCTGTCGGGCTTTCGCCAGGACTCGGTGTCCGGGCAGAACGTCAGCCTGATGCGCATGGTCTACTACCGTCGCCTGACCCCGCGCGCCTACTTGCCATTGGACTTCCCGCTGTACCTCGGTGGCTCGCTGGAGCGCGGCCGGGCCTGGAACAACGACAACGAGTTCGACAGTGGCTACATCAATGCAGCCAGCATCTTCGTCGGTTTCGAGACGCCCCTGGGGCCGCTGAACTTCAGCTACGGGGCCAACAGCGAGAATCAGAAGGCGTTGTACCTCAATCTAGGTCACACCTTCTGAGGGTGATCAGGACTTTTCCAGGTTGGCGAGGATCCGCGCGTGGACACGCATGCACACGCGCAACTCCTCTTCATCGACACCGACAAACAGCTCGGCGCGCAAGGCATTGGCAATGGTTTCGATCTGGTCGATCAGCGGCTTGGCCGGCGGGCAGAGAAGAATTTTTTTCGCCCGGCGGTCTTCAAGCACCGCCTGCCGGCGAACCAGGCCCTGGGTTTCCAGGCTGTCGAGCAGACGGGCCAGGGTCGGGCCTTCGACGCCGACGCTCTGGGCCAGTTCGCGCTGGGTTGGCGCCTCGTCGAAACGGGCCAGGTGCAGCAGCACCAGCCAGCGGGCCTGAGACAGGTTCAGACCGGCCAGGCGGCGATCCAGTTCGGCACGCCAGCCGCGGGACATGTGTGCCAGCTGCATCCCGAATTTGTGTTGGTCGGTCAACGGCATAGAGAAACTCATTATCAGAACTAATTATTAGTCAGCTAACCATGACCTTGAGCCACAGGCAAGGCTCATACAGCTGCCGGTGGCTCGATAATCGTTATAAATGATGACAAAGCCGGATTTACATCTCGAATTCGGCGGCCAGTGCCGCGCGCACGCAATACAGCACCCCTTCAGGTACTCGCCCGCCAAACTGTTCGGCAATGGCCGACACCGGCGGCAACTCGCCTTCGCCATCGAGGAAGGCATCCTGTATCTCGCCCAACAGGTCTTCCGGCAGGTCCAGGGCCTGGTCCAGCGACAGCTCCTGGCGGCCAATGGCTTCGGCGAGCAGGCTGTAGACGTTCTTTTCGCTGCAGTTCAACTGCCCGGCGATCTGCATCGGGGTCATGCCGGCCCGGGCCAGGCTGACCAGTTCGTGACGCAGGTCGGTGACGATTTTCGGCGCCTCGACACCGCCGCCCAGCACTTCGAGGAAAGCGTCGCCGTAACGCTCCAGCTTGCGCGCACCCACGCCGCTGACCCGGCCCATCTCGCTGAGGCTGGTGGGCTGGCTGCGCAGCATCTCCAGCAAGGTCGAGTCGGGGAAGATCACATAAGGCGGTACGCCGTGCTCTTCGGCCAGCTTGCGGCGCAGCGCGCGCAGGGCTTCCCACTGCTCGCGCTCGTCGCCACGCACCAGCTGGCTGGCCGGGCTGCCGCCACTGCTGCTGCCACCCTTGCTGCTGGTTTGTGGCTTGAGGTCCTTGCGCAGCTCGAGGCTGATTTCACCGCGCAGCAACGGCCGGCAGGTGTCGGACAGGCGCAGGCCACCGTAGCCTTCGAGGTCGATGTCGGCCAGACCGCGTGCCACCAGCTGGCGGAACAGCGAGCGCCAGTCGTGCTCGGAACGGTCCTTGCCAACGCCATACACGGCCAGCTTCTCGTGGCCGAAGTTACGGATTTTTTCGTTATCGCGACCGAGCAATACGTCCACCAGGTGACCGACGCCATAGCGTTGACCGGTACGGTACACCGCCGACAGCGCCTGGCGCGCAGGCTCGGTGGCATCCCAGGTCTGCACGCCATCGATGCAGTTGTCGCAGTGGCCACACGGCTGCGGCAGCTCTTCATCGAAGTAGTTGAGCAGGATCTGGCGACGGCAGCGGGTTTCTTCACACAGGGCAAGCATGGCGTCGAGCTTGTGTTGCTCGATGCGCTTGTGACGCTCGTCACCCTCGGAGTTCTGCAGCATCTGCTTGAGCATCACCATGTCCTGCAGGCCGTAGGCCATCCAGGCGTCGGCGGGCAGGCCGTCACGACCGGCACGGCCGGTTTCCTGGTAGTAGGCCTCGAGCGACTTGGGCAGGTCCAGGTGGGCGACGAAGCGCACGTTGGGTTTGTCGATGCCCATGCCGAATGCGATGGTGGCAACCATGATCAGGCCTTCCTCGTTGAGGAAGCGCCGCTGGTTGGACGCCCGGGTCTCGGCAGGCAGGCCGGCGTGATAAGGCAAGGCCGGGAAGCCCTGCTCGCAGAGGTAGGCCGCTACGTCGTCGACCTTCTTGCGCGACAGGCAGTAGACGATACCGGCGTTGCCGCGCCGCTCGCCGAGGAACGCCAGCAACTGCTTGCGCGGCTGCTCCTTGGGCACGATGCGGTAGAAAATGTTCGGCCGGTCGAAACTCGACAGGAAGCGCTCGGCGTTCTGCAGGTGCAGGCGGGTGACGATCTCTTCACGGGTGCGCATGTCCGCGGTGGCGGTCAGGGCGATGCGCGGCACATTGGGGAACAGTTCGGCCAGTTGCCCCAGTTGCAGGTACTCGGGGCGGAAGTCATGGCCCCACTGCGACACACAGTGGGCTTCATCGATGGCGAACAGGGCGATGTCGAGGGTACGCAAAAAGTCGAGCATGCGCGGCTGCACCAGGCGTTCAGGGGCCAGGTAGAGCATCTTCACTTCGCCCCGGCGGATACGCCCGGCCAGTTCGCGCTGCTGCTCGGCGCTGAGGGTGGAGTTCAGCGAGGCTGCGGCGACGCCCAGCTCGTCGAGGGTCGCCACCTGATCATCCATCAGCGCGATCAAAGGCGACACCACCACCGCCAGGCCCGGGCGCAGCAGGGCCGGGACCTGGAAGCAGAGGGACTTGCCGCCGCCGGTGGGCATCAGTACCAGCGCATCGCCACCCTTGGCCACGCACTCGATGATCGCACCCTGGCGTCCCCGAAAGCTGTCGTAACCGAAGATGTCCTTGAGGACGCGCTGAGCCTGTTCGAGCATAAAAACTCCAAAAATCGCAGAACCATCCTGGGCACAGGCTGGACGAAAAACCCGCCTGCCACACTCAAAAATGCGTAAGCGGTTTTTACCCGCCCCCGTTATTGCGAGGGTCGCGGGATAAAAATCGGGCATTATACCGGAGCCTGCGCCCGCGCAGGATGCTCTGCGATAGACGTCTTCCTTTGCCTCGTTTGCGCTGCAAGGTGCTAGAATTCAGTATCGTTTATTCCCAAGGTAGCCCCGTAATGTCCTTCGCCGAGCAATTGACCCGCCTGCAAGCCTTCCTCGACGCCGACGAGCTGCACGAAGAGGCGCTGGACTACGTTGCCGCCCACGGCTACATGACCGCGCTGTCGATCTGTGCCGAGTCGGTTCCGGACCGCGAATGGATCGACGCCCTGTTCGCCGAAGAGCCGCATTACAAGGACGACGCCGAGCGCGAAGCCATCGAAGGCACCCTGCTCGCCCTCAAGGCCCACATCGCCCGCCAGCTGGCCAGCGACGAAGAGTTCGAGCTGCCATGCGACCTCGACCTGGGTGACGAGCCGGACGACTCCGACCTGCGCGGCTGGTGCATCGGCTTCATGGAGGGCGTGTTCCTGCGCGAAGAGGCCTGGTTCGAATCGGCTGAAGAAGAAGTCAGCGAGATGCTCCTGCCGATCATGGTCGGTTCCGGCCTGTTTGATGAGCAGCCTGAGTTCGCCGACATCGCCAGCGATGCCAACCTGATGGACGACATGATTGTGCAGATCCCGGAAGCGCTCACCGCGCTGTACCTGCTGCTGCACGCTCCGGACGAGAAGCCAGCCCTGCTCAAACCTCGCCACCACTGAGTCGGCGTCAATGCGCTACCTGCTGCTGGCCACCGGCTGGCTCAGCGTTGCGCTGGGGGTGATCGGGATCTTCCTGCCGGTACTGCCCACCACCCCGTTCCTGCTGCTGGCCGCTGCGTGCTTTGCGCGCAGCTCGCCGCGCTTTCACCACTGGCTGGTCAACCACCCGCGGCTCGGGCCGTGGATTCGTGACTACCTCAGCGGCGAAGGCATTCCCCTCAAAGGCAAACTCTACGCCATCGCCCTGATGTGGCTGAGCATTGGCCTGTCCTGCTACCTGGTGCCGCTGATCTGGGCGCGTGGCTTCATGCTCACCAGCGCGGTGCTGGTGAGCATTTACATCTTGCGGCAGAAGACCCTGCGGCGCCCGTCCTGAGACAGCCCCCACAGATCTTTGTGGGAGCTGGCTTGCCAGCGATGAGGCCATTGCAGTCAGCACATCAGGTACTGGCTGAATTGCGACCGCTGCGCGCTCGATCGCTGGCAAGCCAGCTCCCACAGGCCTACACCGTCAGACGGTATCCACCTTCAACGAATGATCATTGAGCATGCCGTTGATGATCGTCGCCGTGTCCTGCCCCGCCGCAACCACCCCGCCCGCCCCTGCCGTCACGCCGTAGTGCTGGGCCAGGTTTACCCCTGCCAGGTCGATGGTCTGGGTCGGAGCCGCCCCCGCTACCGAACTGACCTCGATGGTCGACACCACGCTGGCGCCACTGCCGGTGACCTTGAAGTGCAGGTAGTCATCCAGCGACGCTGTCGTCGTATTCTCACCCTGCAGCAGTTGCGACAGGTCCAGATGATCGGTGCCAGGCGTAAAGTCAGTGACCACGTCATGGCCGGTGTTGCCCTGCTGATACAAAAAGGTATCGCTGCCGGTGCCGCCGGTCAGCGTGTTGTTGCCCGGCCCGCCGATCAGTACATCGTCGCCGCCGCCACCGATCAGGGTGTCGTTGCCCAGGCCGCCGTGGAGCAGGTTGGCATTGCCGTTGCCGGTCAGGGTGTCGTTGTAGTCAGTACCGATCAGGTTCTCGATCGCCACCAGGGTGTCGGTGCCCGCGCCACCGGTATTCTGTCCACCGGCAGTATTGAGGTTGACCGTCACGGCGCTGGCGGCACCGCTATAACTGGCGGTGTCGATACCTGCGCCACCGTCGAGCAGGTCATCGCCGGCACCACCGATCAGCTGGTCATTGCCGTCACCACCGTAAAGGAAGTCGTTGCCATCCCCACCGATCAGGACGTCATTACCGGCACCGGCATTGAGGGTGTCATTACCGGCGCCTGCCAGCAGGGTATCGTCGCCGCCGGTACCGGTGAGGGTGTTGCCCTCCTGATACGTGATGTCGACATTGCCAGTGCTGCTGCCGCCATGCCCGTCGCTGAGGGTATAGGTGCCGTTGTAGGTCTCGTTTTGCGCGTTGGAATAGTCGACTGTCATGGTCAACGCATAGTTTTCAGCGTTGTTGACGTTGCTGCCCGACGTGTTGGTCAGGTTGACCAGGTGAATGCTGTAGACACCATCATGACTGGCGGTAAAGGTGTTTCCGTCAGCGATGGTCTGATAGCTGCCGTTCTCATCCTTCCACTCCATCAGGATGTTGCCCGTCGGCCGGTCGTGATCCAGCTTGAGGGTCTCACCTTTTTTCAAGGTGACCGTCAGCACGTCCTCGTCGTTGGCATTGTTCGCGGTCACGTTGCCCAGGTAGCCGTTGACGATCAGCGCGGCAGTCATGGCGTTGGCCGGGCCTCTGAAAGCGCTGCGCGGCAGGTCCCGGAGCTGGTTGGCAGCCGAGTTGCCGGTACTGCTGAAGTTGACCTGCGGCGGTGTTGCGCTGCCCACCGTGAAGCCGGCGCCTTTGGCTGCCCAGCCGGTTTCGAAGGTGGTCGTCGAAGCCACACTGAGTCGGTCATTGTTGGCATCGCTGTCATTGGCCAGCAGTGCCGCGGCCGGTACCACGATGCTGCTGGAGAGGATGTTGCTGATGATGTGATCGGCGCCCGCTACCGGCGCGGTGTTGGTGTAGACCTTCACCACCAGGTTGGCGCTGCTCAGGTCGCCGTCGTTGTCGCTGGCAGTGAAACCGATGTTTTCCGTCCTGGTGCTGCCAGTGTCCTTCGGCGGTGTGTAGGTAAATTCACCGGTATCCATGTCGACCAGCAAGGTGCCACCGAGCACGGTCTTGATGTTGAAGGTGTTGGTCACCGTATCGAAGCTGCCACGGTCGGTTCCACTGGCGGTATAGCTGCCTTGGCCATTATTGGCCTTGGGATCGTAAGTGTAGGTGGTGCCGTCGACCAGCAGCGACTTGATGAAGCCGCCGTCGGCGCCGAGGATTCCGCCACTCAACAGGCTGCCGGTGATCGGCGCACCCTGCACTGTGCCGGACAACACCGAGTTGAGCTGGCTGAGGTCGGTGACCACGGTAGCATTGGTGTCGGTGTGGGTACTGCCATCGTAGGACAATGGATTGAGGTTTTCGGCATTGACGCCGCCGCCCAGGCCAATGGCATAGGATTTGACGCCATTGTTGTCGAGGAAAGTCTCCCAGGCGGCTTCCCGAGGCGCGGTAATGGAATGCCCCGAAGTCGGAGCACCGTCGGAGAAGAAGTACACGATGTTCTGCGCCCCGGCTATCTTGCCACCGGTGGTGTAGGCCGATTGCGCCGTATCGATCGCCGAGTCGTAATAGGTCGAGCCGTTCGCGCTCAGGCCGTTGACGATTGTCTTGGCCTGGTCGACGGTCACCCAGACTGCCGATTGCTGGTCGGCACCGCTGGAGAAGGTCACCAGTTGCACCTTCACATCGCCCATCTCGTCGTACTTGTCGAGCAATGCGTTGATCGCCTGCTTGGCCAGTTGCAGGCGGGTCAGCCCCGGTACGCCGGAAGCTTCGTTCATACTGCCGGACACGTCGATGATCAGCAGCAGGTTGGAATCCACCTGCCCCGGCGT
Organism: Pseudomonas wadenswilerensis; assembly: GCF_900497695.1. Lineage (GTDB taxonomy): Bacteria > Pseudomonadota > Gammaproteobacteria > Pseudomonadales > Pseudomonadaceae > Aquipseudomonas > Aquipseudomonas wadenswilerensis. The sequence goes on from NZ_UIDD01000010.1 coordinate 440,113, forward strand.
CACCGAACGTTCGGCCCCGACCACGCTTGGCACGTCGTCAATGATGTTCACATCAAGGGTGGCATTGGCTGAACTGCCATCCTTGTCAGTGGCAACAACCGTGATCGCCTCATTCAGGCTGTTGGTGCCATTGGCGTTGGGATGGTTTTCGTTGTCGAGCAAAGTGTAGCTGTACGTCACCACACCGGTCGCCGGGTTGTAGCCGGTGATGGTGATGGCATTGCCCAATGGCGTGGTGCCGCTTTGCGGGAAGCCATTGACCACACCGCCACTGACGACGCTGACACCGCCGACGGTCAGGCTTTGCAGGCCGTCAGGGGCGGTTACGGTGAAACTGCCGGTCTGGGTCAGGGCCGGTGAATTCGGGCTGCTGCCGTCGCTGAGGTGCTTCTCGTAAACGGTCAGCTCACCACCGTTGATGTTGAGGCCGTCAATGGTCACCGGGTTATCAAGGTTGCTGACATTGAGCTTCAGTGTCGCGGTGCTGGTGTCACCATCGGCATCGCGCAAGGTGTAGGTAAAGTTTTCGACCCCAGTGCCGCCACCGGGCAGGTTGATGAAATCCGGATCGTTGGCGTTCAGGGTGTAGGTGTAGGACCCATCGGCAGCCAGCACCAGCGTGCCGTAGGTACCGACGAAGGTTCCACCGGTAATCGGCCCGCTTACGCGGTCGGCACCTTGAACGTCATTGGTCAGCACATTACCGGTCAGGGTCAGTTGCGTTTCGCTGGCAGTGACCGCGTTGGTGTCGTTAACCGCCTTCGGTACATCGTCGACGATGTTCACATCGATCGAACCGCTTGCCGTGCTGCCATCGGTATCGGTGGCCGTGACGGTAAAGCTCTCGCTCAGGCTGTTTGTATCGTTGGCCGTAGGGTGATTCTCGTTGTCGAGCAAGGTGTAGGTGTAAGTCACCACACCCGTCGCCGGGTTGTAACCGGTAATGGTCAGGGTATTGCCCAGCGCCGTGGTCGCCGATTGCGGGAAGGTATTGGCAACGCCCCCGGTAATCACATTGATGCCCTGGACGGTCAGGGTCTGCAGGCCGTCGGGCGCGGTCACGGTGAAGGTGCCGGTCTGGGTCAGGGCCGGATTGCTCGGGCTGCTGCCATCGCCGAGGTTCTTCTCGTAGACCGTCAGCTCGCCACCGTTGACGTTAAGGCCGTTGAGGGTCACCGGATCGTTGAGGTTGCTGACGTTCAGCACCAGGTTGGCGGTGCTGGTGTCCCCGTCGGCATCCTTCAGGGTGTAGGTGAAAGTCTCGATGCCGTTACCGCCACCGTGCAGGTTCTTGAAGTCCGGATTGTTGGCGTTGAGTGTGTAGGTGTAGGAGCCATCGGCGGCCAGCACCAGCGTGCCGTAGGTGCCAGCGAAGGTACCAGCAGTAATCGGCCCGGCTGGAATGCGGTCTGCACCCTGCACGTCGTTGGTCAATACATTGCCGGTGAGGGTCAGCTGGTTCTCGGTGGCAGTGACGGCGTTGGTATCGCCCGCTGCGGCCGGGATGTCGTCGACGATATTGACGTCGATAGAGCCGCTGGCGGTGTTGCCATCGGTGTCAGTGGCGGTCACCGTGAAGCTTTCACTCAGGCTGTTGGTGTCATTGGCGCTCGGGTGCGCTTCATTGTCGAGCAAGGTGTAGCTGTAGCTGACGACTCCGGTGGCCGGATTGTAGCCGGTAATGGTCAGCGTGTTGCCCAGGGCCGTGGTTGCCGATTGCGGGAAGGTATTGGCAACGCCCCCGGTAATCACACTGATGCCCTGGACAGTCAGGGTCTGCAGGCCGTCGGGCGCGGTCACGGTGAAGCTGCCGGACTGGGTCAGGGCCGACGTGTTCGGGCTGCTGCCGTCGCCGAGGTTCTTCTCGTAGACCGTCAGCTCGCCACCGTTGACGTTCAGGCCATCAAGGGTCACCGGATCGTTGAGGTTGCTGACGTTCAGCACCAGGTTGGCGGTGGACACATCGCCGTCGGCATCGGTCAGCGTGTAGGCAAAGGTCTCGACGCCGTTACCGCCACCCTGCAGGTTGAAGAAGTCCGGATCGTTGGTGTTGAGCGTATAGGTGTAGGAACCGTCGGCGGCCAGCACCAAGGTGCCGTAGGTGCCGACGAAGGTGCCGGCGGTGATCGGCCCGGTCGCCACACGGTCTGCGCCCTGCACATCATTGGTCAGCACGTTGCCGGTCAGGGTCAGTTGGTTCTCTGTGGCAGTGACCGCGTTGGTATCGCCCGCTGCGGTCGGGATGTCGTCGACGATATTGACGTCGATGGCGCCACTGGCGGTACTGCCATCGGTGTCGGTCACGCTGACCGTGAAGCTCTCACCGAGACTGTTGATGCCATTGGCTGCGGCATGGGTTTCGTTGTCCACCAGGGTGTAGCTGTAGCTGACCACGCCGGTTGCCGGGTTGTAACCGGTAATGGTCAGCGTGTTGCCCAGGGCCGTGGTCGCCGACTGCGGGAAGCCGCTGGCCACGCCGCCACTGACCACGGTGATGCCGCCGACGGTGAGCGTTTGCACGCCGTCGAGTGCGGTCACGGTGAAGCTGCCGGTCTGGGTCAGGGCCGGCGCATCCGGGCTGCTGCCGTCGCCGAGGTTCTTCTCGTAAACGGTGAGTTCGCCGCCCTCGACATTCAGGCCATCGAGGGTCACCGGATCATTGAGGTTGCTGACGTTCAGCACCAGGTTGGCGGTGGACACATCGCCGTCGGCATCGGTCAGCGTGTAGGCAAAGGTCTCGACGCCGTTACCGCCACCCTGCAGGTTGAAGAAGTCCGGATCATTGGTGTTGAGCGTATAGGTGTAGGAACCATCGGCCGCCAGCACCAGGGTGCCGTAGGTGCCGACGAAGGTGCCGGCGGTGATCGGCCCGGTCGCCACACGGTCTGCGCCCTGCACATCATTGGTCAGCACGTTGCCGGTCAGGGTCAGTTGGTTCTCTGTGGCAGTGACCGCGTTGGTATCGCCCGCTGCGGTCGGGATGTCGTCGACGATATTGACGTCGATGGCGCCACTGGCGGTACTGCCATCGGTGTCGGTCACGCTGACCGTGAAGCTCTCACCGAGACTGTTGATGCCATTGGCTGCGGCATGGGTTTCGTTGTCCACCAGGGTGTAGCTGTAGCTGACCACGCCGGTTGCCGGGTTGTAACCGGTAGTGGTCAGCGTGTTGCCCAGGGCCGTGGTCGCCGACTGCGGGAAGCCGCTGGCCACGCCGCCACTGACCACGGTGATGCCGCCGACGGTGAGCGTTTGCACGCCGTCGAGTGCGGTCACGGTGAAGCTGCCGGTCTGGGTCAGGGCCGGCGCATCCGGGCTGCTGCCGTCGCCGAGGTTCTTCTCGTAAACGGTGAGTTCGCCGCCCTCGACATTCAGGCCATCGAGGGTCACCGGATCATTGAGGTTGCTGACGTTCAGCACCAGGTTGGCGGTGGACGCATCGCCGTCGGCATCGGTCAGCGTGTAGGCAAAGGTCTCGACGCCGTTACCGCCACCCTGCAGGTTGAAGAAGTCCGGATCATTGGTGTTGAGCGTATAGGTGTAGGAACCATCGGCGGCCAGCACCAGGGTGCCGTAGGTGCCGACGAAGGTGCCGGCGGTGATTGGTCCGGTCGGTACACGGTCTGCGCCCTGCACATCATTGGTCAGCACGTTGCCGGTCAGGGTCAGCTGATTTTCCGTGGCAGTCACCGCATTGGTATCGCCGGCCGCCGTCGGTACATCGTCGAGGATGGAAACATCGATGCTCATGCTCGCACTGCTGCCATCGCTGTCGGTGGCAACAACGTTGAAACTCTCGCCAAGGGTGTTGCTGCCATTGGCAGTGGCATGCGCCTCGCTGGCGTTCAAGGTGTAGCTGTAAGTCACCTCACCCGTAGCCGGGTTGTAGCCGCTGATGGTCAGGGTATTGCCCAGTGCGGTCGTGACCGATTGCGGGAAGCCATTGACCACCCCTGCACTGATCACATTGATGCCGCCAACCGTCAGCGCCTGCAGACCATCAGCCGCGGTCACGGTAAAAGTGCCGCTCTGGGTCAGCGCCGCCGCGTCGGGGCTGCTGCCGTCCGCCAGGTTTTTCTCGAACAGCACCAGCTCGCCGCCGTTGATGCTCAGCCCGTTGAGCTCCACCGGATCATTGAGGTTGCTGACGTTCAACACCAGGTTGGCGCTGGAATCATCGCCATCGGCATCAGTCAGGGTGTAGGTAAAGGTCTCGATGCCATTCCCACCGCCATGCAGGTTGATGAAGTCCGGATCGGCAGTGTTGAGCGTATAGGTGTAGGAACCATCGGCCGCCAGCACCAGCGTGCCGTAGGTGCCAACGAAGGTGCCGGCAGTGATCGGCCCGCTCGGTACCCGGTCTGCGCCCTGCACATCGTTGGTCAGCACGTTGCCGGTAAGGGTCAGCTGGTTTTCCGTGGCGGTGACGGCATTGGTATCGGCCATCGCCTGCGGCACATCGTCAATCACGGAGATATCCAGCGAACCACTGGCTACGTCGCCATCGGTGTCACTGACCAGTACCGCGATGCTTTCGCCAAGCCCATTGGCGCCAGCGCCGCCTGGGTGGTTTTCGGCTCCGCTCAAGGAGTAGCTGTAGCTGACCACGCCGCTGCCAGCATCGTAGCCGGTGATGGTCAGCACATTACCCAGGCCGGTGGTGATCGACTGGCCAACGCCAGTCACCGCTCCAGCAGTAACAATGTTGATGCCACCGACATTGAGGTTGAACACCCCATCAGGTGCCTGCACCGTGAAACTGCCACCCCGGGTCAGGGCCGCCGGATCACTGGCCGAACCCTGGGCCAGATTGGCCTCGTTCAACGACAACTCGCCACCCTCGATATCAAGCCCCTGGAGGTTGACCGGGTTGTCGACCGCAGGCAGCGGCGGTGCATCGTCATTGTTGTTGATCAGGCCGACGTCCAGCTCCGGCAACTCGGGAAAACCGTTGAAGCCTGCAGTGGGAAAGCCAATCTGCGGATCTACCCGCCCGGCCACCTCATCGAGAATGACGAAGGTATGCCCGCCGCCCAGTGCACCCGGCGCACCGCCAGTGCCCGGCCCCGCCGCAGTCGGGTCGGCTTCCTGGGTCGGGTCGGCGCCGGCGGCGATGGCTTGCTGGAGTTTCTCGACATCAGTCAGTTGTGCCTGGCTGGGAGTCGTCGACTCCGACGTCTCGACATGAGGCGCTTGGTTCGCCAGCAGCTCAGGGGTCAGGGTCAGGCTGCTACCGCGGCCGAGGGTAAGTTCGGCACCGTTTTGCAGGTGGACGGCGACAGCGCCCGCAAGGCCTGTGTCCAGCTGCTCGCCGGCATACACCTTATCGCCTTCGACCAGAGGCCGGCGGCTGCCATCGCTGCCCACAGCGAAGACTTCGCCCACTACCTTGCTGACGATACCGATTAACTTAGCCATGAGCGCACTCCTCCACTGCAAATCGGTTGATTGCAACAAGCGTGCGCTGAACTATCGCGTGCCCAACCCGACGGGATTACCCCGGGCCAGCGCTGAAAACAGCCTGCCAGTACGCCGTGATTTCAATGAAATCAACAACTTCGCCTGTCAGTGCTGCGGTGAAAGTGGTTGAACGAAGTGGCCTTGTGACATATGCCAAAAAATTGTCGCCAAATTTCGCCCCGCCTCCATCCCCTCCGCTACATCCATGCCCTCTGCTGCAAAAACACGGGAACTTTCTCTGACGCCCGAAAAATGCCCTCTAGCGCTATTCCACGGGCTGCCTGATATGAACAATGTCGCGGATTTCTTAGACCGCATAAGTTTTTTTTCGCATAACTCTTATGAAAAAATCTTCTTAGCTGCGCGCGTAAATGTTCTTAGCTCTGTTGTTACAAGCCTGATACGGTTTGACCTCAGGTTTTCGTCACTTTTTTGACGAACCGCAGGACCATTATTAGAAATCAGGGAGAAGTAACCCATGCGCGTTTTGACCCCCATCACCAGCGCAATTCTGTTGGCCATGGCATGTACCAATGCCCAGGCGATGTCACTTAATGAGGCTGTGCAAAACGCCGTGGATCAACATCCGGAAATTGGAGCCAGCAAGAACAGCCGGCTGTCGGCCGATGAAGATGTGAAGTTCGCCAGAGGCGGTTACTACCCCAGAGTCGACCTGGTGGCCGGCTATGGGCGCCAGCGCTCCGACAACACCAACACCCGTGGCACCAATGTCGACGGCACGCGCGACCATAATAAAGAGACATTGACCTACACCCAGTCCGACCTGCGCCTGCGGCAGATGCTCTTCGACGGCTTCAACACCGCCAACGAAGTCGGCCGTACGGAAGCGGTGGTGAACTCGCGCGCCTACTACACCCAGGCCACCGCCCAGTCCGTCGCCCTGAGCGCCATCGAGGTTTACCTCGAGGTGCTCAAACGCCGTGAGCTGGTGACCCTGGCCAAGAACAACCTGCAAGCGCACCTGCGGGTCAACGACCAGATCGGCCTGCGTAGCGAGCGTGGCGTCGGCAGCATCGCCGACCGCGACCAGTCCACTGCCCGCCGCGCCTTGGCGGAAAACAACCTGTACACCGCCGAGGTCGACCTGGCCGATGCCGAGGCCAGGTTCTATAGCGTCGTCGGTCGCCCGGCCGATGAGCTGGAAACCCCGGTGACCATCAAGGGCGAAGTGCCTGGCGACCTGGGGGCTGCGCGCCAGAACATGCTCGACAACAACCCCTACCTGAAATCCGCCCAGGCCGATGTCAATGCGGCCGAGCAGCAATACGAAGTGGCCAAGTCGCCGTTCTATCCGCGTCTGGACGCGGTGCTGGCCACCGGTGCCAACAACAACACCGCAGGCCAGGTCGGCCATGACAACAACGACTGGCAGGCCGGTGTCGAGCTCAACTACAACCTGTTCCGTGGTGGCAGCGACAAGGCCCGCCTGCAGTCCGATGCGCACAAGATCAACCAGGCCATGGACATCCGCAACAACGCTCTGCGCCAGCTTACCGAGGACCTGTCGCTGTCGTGGAACGCCATGAACAACGCCCGCGTGCAACTGCCGGCGGCCCGCGAATACGCCGAGACCTCCACCCGCGTGCGCGCGGCCTACCAAGACCAGTTCGGCCTCGGCCAGCGCACCCTGCTCGACCTGCTCGACAGTGAAAACGAGCTGTACAACGCCAACCGCCGCTACACCGAAGTGCGCTACACCGAAGAGTTCTCCATGTACCGGGTCCTGGCCAACATGGGTGAATTGTTGAGCAAGCAGCGCATCTCGTTGCCCCCCGAAGCGATCGCCAAGAGCGAAGTGAAGAGCGAGGCGCGCTTGCCCGATATGCGCTAATCCCCTCCACCCGCTGCAGGAGTAGGCGACCTTGACCAGCATGCAACCTGCGAGCTCGGCATTAGATCCGCGCCAGAGTTTCGATGACCCGTTACTCGATGGCTTGCTGATCCTCTGCAAGCTGCATGGTTGCACTGTCAGTCGCGCCGGTCTGAGTGCCGGCCTGCCCCTGCCCGAGCAACGCCTGAGCCTTGAGCTGCTGCCCCGGGCAGCAGCACGGGCCGGGCTGCAGGCGCGGGTTCTACGGCGTGAATTGGGGTCAATCTCGGCGCTCAACCTGCCAGTGCTGGTGCTGCTCAAGGACGGTCGCTGCGCAGTGCTGCGCCGTTGGGGCGAAGATGGCCGGGCGTTGATCCTGCCCTGCGAAGCCGAAGGCGGCGAGCAGTGGGTCAGCCGCGAAGAACTGCTTGAAGCCTACGCCGGTGAAGCCCTGTTCGCCCGCCCCCGCCACGAACTGGAAGACCTGCGGGCCCCGCTGATGCCGCGGGTCAACGCCTGGTTCCGCGACACCCTCAAACTCTCGCGCTGGCTGTACAGCGACGCCATCCTCGCCAGCCTGCTGATCAACCTGCTGGGGCTGATGGTGCCGTTGTTCGTCATGCAGACCTACGACCGGGTGGTGCCCAACCAGGCCACCTCGACGCTCTGGGTGCTGAGTGCCGGCCTGTTGATCGGCACCCTGTTCGAATTGACCCTGCGCGTAGTCCGCGCCCACCTGCTCGACCAGGCCGGAAAAAAGACCGACCTGATTCTCTCTGCCACCCTGTTCGAACGCATCACCGGCATGTCGATGAAAGCCCGCCCGGCCACGGTCGGCGGCTTTGCCCAGAGCATTCATGACTTCCAGGGCCTGCGTGAATTCCTCACCGCGGTGACCCTGACCAGCGTCATCGACCTGCCCTTCGTGGTGTTGATGCTGGCAGTGATCGGCCTGCTCGGCGGCTGGCTGGTGGTGATCCCGCTGATCGCCTTTCCGCTGACCATTGTCTTCGCCCTGTTCATCCAGATACGCCTGCGCGACACCGTGCAAAAAAGCCTGGCCCTTGGCGCCGTGCGCCAGGCCTTGCTGATCGAAACCCTCGGCGGCCTGGAGACCCTCAAGGCCTGCAGCGCTGAAAGCGAGCGCCAGTACCAGTGGGAAAGTACCCACGGCGCCCTCACCCGCCTCGACGCCCACGCCCGCAACCTTTCGGCCGTGGCCACCAACGGCACGTTGTTCATCCAGCAGTTCTGCGGCATGGCCACCATCGTTGCCGGGGTTTACAGCATCATCGCCGGCAACCTCAGCGTCGGCGCCCTGGTCGCCAGCTATATGCTCGGCAGCCGGGTATTGGCACCGCTGGGGCAGATCGCCGGGCTGATTACCCGCTACCAGCAGGCACAACTGACCATGCGCAGCACCGATGCGCTGATGGCCCTGCCCCAGGAACGCCAGGCCGGCCAGCAGCCGCTGGAACGCACCCAGTTGCACGGCGCCCTCGACGTCAGCCATGTGAGCTTTCGCTACACCGGACAGAACGCTGCCGCCCTCAATGACATCAGCTTCAGCGTCAAGCCGGGCGAACGTATCGGCATCATCGGCCGCAGCGGTTCCGGCAAGAGCACCCTGGCGCGCCTGCTGATGGGTTTCTATGCCCCGGACGAAGGGCAGATCCTGCTCGACAATCTCGACCTGCGCCAACTGGACATCGCCGACTTGCGTCACCAACTGGGCTACGTCGCCCATGACTTGCCGCTGCTGGCGGGCAGTTTGCGCGACAACCTGACCCTTGGCGCGCGCTATGTGAGTGATGCGCGGATGCTCGAAGTCGCCGAGCTGACCGGCGTCAGCGAGCTGGCCCGGCAACATCCGCAAGGCTTCGACCGCCCGGTGGGCGAGCGTGGCCAACTGCTCTCCGGCGGCCAGCGCCAGGCCGTGCTGCTGGCCCGGGCGATGCTGCTCGAACCGCCGATCATGATCCTCGACGAACCCACCAGCCACATGGACAACAGCAGCGAAGACCAACTGCGCCAGCGCCTGCATGGCTGGGTCCAGGGCAAGACCCTGCTGCTGGTCACCCACCGCACCTCGATGCTCAGCCTGGTCGACCGGCTGCTGGTGCTGGACAACGGCAGGATCGTTGCCGACGGACCGAAGGAAGCGGTCATCGATGCACTGCGCAAAGGCCGCGTTGGCGCGGCACTCTAGGGGGTCCATCCATGTCCGTAAGCCAAGGCCTGCGCAGTTACTTCCAGAGTTTCGGCAAGACCGCCGAACACGAGTTCATGCCCGATGTGGCCGGCGCCACGCTGCAGGACTCGCCGCGCCTGTCACGCATTACCGTATGGCTGGCTGCAGCTTTGTTACTGGTAGCGCTGCTCTGGGCCAAGTTCGCCGTGCTCGATGAAGTGACCATGGGCGAAGGCAAGGCCATTCCGTCGAGCAAGGTCCAGGTGATCCAGAACCTGGAAGGCGGCATCGTTACCGAGATCTTCGTGCGCGAAGGGCAGATGGTGAACAAGGGCGATACCCTGCTGCGCCTGGACGACACCCGGTTTCAGTCCAACAAGGGCGAGAGCGAGGCCGACCGTTTTGCCCTCACGGCCCAGGTCGAGCGCTTGTCAGCCGAAGCCGAAGGCCGGCCGTTCCAGCTCTCCGAAGAAGTGCGCAGCAAGGCGCCGCAGGTGGCTGAAGACGAGCTGTCGCTGTACCAGTCACGCCAGCGTCGCCTGACCAGCGAGAAGCAGACCCTCAACGAACAACTGCGGCAGAAGACCCAGGAACTGGCCGAGTTCCGCTCCAAGGTCGAGCAATACCGCTCTGCCCTGGCCCTGTTGCAGCAGGAGCTGAACATGTCGACGCCGCTGGTCGGCACCGGGGCGATTTCACCGGTGGAGATCCTGCGTCTCAAGCGCAGCGCCGTCGAAGCCCGCGGCTCGCTCAACGCCACCAGCCTGGCGATCCCCCGGGCCGAAGCGGCGGTAGCGGAGATCAAGAGCAAGATCGAAGAGTCCGAAGCCGGGTTTCGTTCGGAAGCTGCCAAGGAGCTCAACGAAAAACGCACCGACCTGTCGAAGATCACTGCCTCGAGCATCGCCATCGATGACCGGGTGACCCGCACCACGGTGGTTTCGCCGGTTCACGGGATCATCAAGCTGCTCAAGGTCAACACCATCGGCGGCGTGGTCCAGCCCGGCAGCGACCTGCTGGAGATCGTGCCGCTGGAAGACAACCTGCTGATCGAGGCCAAGGTGCGGCCGCAAGATGTCGCCTTCCTGCACCCCGGGCAGTCGGCGATGGTCAAGTTCAGCGCCTACGACTACACCATCTATGGCGGCCTGAAGGCCAAGCTCGAACTGATCAGCGCCGACACCGTCACCGACGACAAGGGCAATGCCTTTTACCTGATCCAGGTGCGTACCGACCGCAACCATCTGGGGGGTGACAACAAGCCGTTGTTGATCATTCCGGGCATGACCGCGACGGTGGATATCATCACCGGGCACAAGAGCGTGCTCGACTACCTGCTCAAGCCGGTGCTCAAGGCACGTACCGAGGCGATGCGCGAACGCTGAAGCGTTCGAGGGCTGCTGTACGCAGCCCATCGCCGGCAAAGCCGGCTCCCACAGAATTGCCGCCTGCAGATCCAATGTGGGAGCTGGCCTTGCCAGCGATCGAGCGTTCGGGAGCTGCTGAGCGCAGCCCATCACCGGCAAGGCCGGCTCCCACAGAATTGCCGCCTGCAGATCCAATGTGGGAGCTGGCCTTGCCAGCGATCGAGCGTTCGGGAGCTGCTGAGCGCAGCCCATCGCCGGCAAGGCCGGCTCCCACAGAATTGCCGCCTGCAGATCCAATGTGGGAGCTGGCCTTGCCAGCGATCAAGCGTTCGGGAGCTGCTGAGCGCAGCCCATCGCCGGCAAGGCCGGCTCCCACAGAATTGCCGCCTGCAGATCCAATGTGGGAGCTGGCCTTGCCAGCGATCGAGCGCGAAGCGCTCGCAGTGGCTCAACGTAGATGATTACGCTCGTACGTCTCGCGCCCCATCGCCGCGATCTGCCCCTCGATCAGTGCCTCGAACGGCTTTAAAAGCGCATCAAAGTTCTGCGGCGCCTCCAGCACGTTCAACGCCTGCACCACCGCCTCCAGGGTCGACAACGCGCCCGGCTGCGGCGCCTTGCGCAGGCGATAGCGCGAAGGCTGGACCTGGGCCAGGGTCACCCGCGGCAATGCGCCCAGCAACGGATTCAAATGCAGCAATTTGCTCGCTTTACGCCAGGTACCATCAGGCACCACCAGTTGCCACGGTCGATCATCCTGGTCATCACCATAAGCGACCAAGGGCTGCGCCTCATCCCCCGGAAACAGCAAGACGCTGCGATACCCCGGCGCCTCAAGCAGCTCAGCCAGATCCTCGAACACTTCCCCCACCTGCAACTGCGCATTGCGCAAGCCAAGCGCTGCCAGCTTCGCGGTATTGAGGGCATGGCGCACTTCACTGGGGTGCTGCAGCAACAGCACACGGGTGCGGCTGTCGAGCGACGGGATCAACGGGCAAAGGCAATGAGCTTGTGGGCGCAAACAGCGCTCGCAGTGGATTCTGGACATCGGGTTCTCCTGAGCGGGCAAAGTGTGCCACAGCAGTCCCGAAAAAAGCCCACTTCCCTGTGGGAGAGACGATAAAGCTTCAGCGGTTGAAGCGCTCTGCCAGACCGTACAGATAGTCGGCCATGCGTTCGAGGTCCTGGCTGATCTCCGCGCCCTGCTTGGCCTGCCCGGCGCTGTGATCGCAGAGCTGGGCAATGCGGGTGATCTGCTGGTTGATGTCCTCGGCGACATGGCTCTGCTGCTCCGAGGCGGTCGCCATTTGCTGGCTCATGCCGGTGATGCGGCTGACCGCCTGGGTAATCCCCACCAACGCCGACTGCACCGCCTCGACGCTGTGCACACTGTCGCGAGAGATTTGCTCGCCCTTGCTGGCACTGGACACCGCCCGCTCGGCTCCGGCGCGCAACGAGGCGATGATCTGGTGGATCTCCTCGGTCGAAGTGCGGGTACGCTGGGCCAGCGAGCGCACCTCATCGGCGACCACGGCAAAGCCCCGGCCCTGCTCACCGGCCCGCGCCGCTTCAATCGCCGCATTGAGCGCGAGCAGGTTGGTCTGCTCGGCAATCGAGGTGATGACATCGACCACGCTGCCGATCGACTGGGTCTGGTCCGCCAGGGCATTGACCGCCTGGCCGATGTCGCTGACCGCCTCGGCCATGCTGCCCATGGCGCGCAGGCTTTGCTGCGCCAGGTCGCTGCCCTGCTGGGCCAGATGATCAGCGTCGGAAGCCGCCGTGGCGGTGCTCTGCACGTTGTGGGTAACTTCCTGGATGGTCGCTGCCATTTGCGCAATGGCCGTGGCCGACTGGTCGGTTTCGCTGCGCTGGCGATCGAGCAGTTGCGCCTGGGCGCCCGACAAGTCGGAAGACTGCGCGGCACGCGCCTTCACGCTCACGCCGGCATCCACCAGGCGGGTCAGCGCGGTTTGCAGGCGCGCTTCTTCACTGAGGATTGCCAGGTCCAGCTGGCCCTGCAGGCCACTGTTGTCGCTATAGGTCAGGGCCACCAAGGGGCTGGTGAAGGCTTTCGGGTGTTCGTCCAGGGTACGACGGATCACCCGGTTGTGCCGCGCTTCGATCAGGTACCAGGCGCTGAGCAAACTGGCCATCAATACGCCCAGGGCAGCGTATTGCGGCAGCCATAGGTAACTGATGGCAGAAAGAACAGCGGCGCCCACCAGCGGCCAGCCCTGTTCCAGGGCGGCCCCCAGCCGCGCCGCCAGCGGAACCGGGCCACGACCCTGGCGCAGTCGTGCATACAGGGCCGTGGCCCGGCGGATCTGCTCGCGGGTCGGAACCGAACGCACTGACTCATAGCCGCTGATCCGGCCGTTCTCGTAAATCGCCGTGACGTAGGCGCTGACCCAATAGAAATCGCCATTCTTTGAACGATTTTTCACCACGCCCATCCAGGGTTTGCCCTGTTTGATGGTTTCCCACATATGACCGAACACTGAGGGAGGCATGTCCGGATGACGCACCAGATTGTGTGGCTGACCGAGCAATTCTTCGTAGGTAAAACCGCTGATGGCGACAAAGGCGTCGTTGCAATAGGTGATGCGGCTGTTGAGGTCTGTCGTGGAAATCAGCCGCTGTTCGCTCGGAAAGACTCTTTCATGCTCAGTGACGGGCAAATTCATGCGCATCTGGGCGATCCCTGCTTAGGAAATGATGGGAAATTTCATCAAGCCAATACAGGTTTAGCAGAGCGATTACGGGGTTGCGGCCGATATTTTCAGGATTTTTTGCAGCCGCGACTAAATTTTTCAGTGGCCGTTTCGTTCAGGCAGGAGTGAGTTGCGCCTTGAGCAAGTCGCGGAAGGTCTGGATCAAGGGTTCGCGGCTGCGGCCACGGCGAATTATCATGGAAAACGGCGCCTGATAGCCGAAGGTCGCCGGCGATAGCACCCGTAAATCCCCCTTGTCGACCCAAGCCTGGGCATAGTGTTCCGGCAGGTAGCCAATGTAGGCGCCCGACAACACCAGGATCAGTTGCGCCTCCATGCTTTCCACTGTCGCCGCGCTGTGCTTGAAGCCGTGGCGGGCAAGCTCCGCCTGGCTCCAGTAGCCACGACCGACCATGCGCTGCTGGGTAATCACCTGCTCGGGAATGCGCCGCTCGTTGAACAGCGGGTGGCGGTTGCTGCAGTAAAGCCAATGCTGTTCACGGTACAACGGCTGGTACACCAGCCCGCTCATACGTGTGGAAAAGGCGCCGATGGCCAGGTCCAGACGGTTGTCCTGCACCCCCAGCTGCAGCTCGTAGGGGCTGGATACCGACAAGTGCAAATGCACTGCCGGGTGTTCCTGGCTGTAGGCACCGATCGCCTCGGCCAGGGGTAGGGCCCGATCACCCACGGTGGAGTCGATCACCCCCAGGTTGAGGGTGCCGCGCAATTCGCCCTTGAGCGCCGCCGCGTATTGCTCGAAGCCGTCCATTTCCGCCAGCAGGCGCAAGGTCTCCTGATGGAACAGTTCGCCCTTGCTGGTCAGGCTGAAGCCGCCGCGGCCGCGATGGCAGAGGACGATGCCCAGCGCCGCCTCCAGCTGGCTCATGTAGGTACTGATGGCCGAGGTCGACAGGTTCAGCTCGCGCTGGGCATTGGCAAACCCCTGATGACGCACGACGCTGACGAAGATGCGCAGGAGTTTCAGGTCAGGCAAGGCAGAGGCCATTTGATCGCGGTCCGCAGGGCAACAGGTGGCCGGATTCTAACGCCATCCCCGGCATTAGTTCAGAAAAACCTGAACTAAGTATTTGCCTGTAGCGATTCTTTTCACCCACTACCTTTTGCAGACTCTGCCGCAATGCACCTGCTTGCCGGCATTTCAGGGTTTGTCCCAGGCCAGCCAGACAGGTTCCAACAACTACAACAATCGAATCGATGAGGCCCGACCGTGGACAAGATTCTGCACCAACCACTGGGCGGCAACGAAATGCCGCGCTTCGGCGGCATCGCCACCATGCTCCGTCTCCCTCACCTGCCTAGCGCCGAAGGCCTGGATGCCGCGTTCATCGGTATTCCCCTGGACATCGGTACTTCGCTGCGCTCCGGCACCCGCTTCGGCCCACGGCAGATCCGCGCTGAATCGGTGATGATCCGCCCGTACAACATGGCCACTGGCGCTGCGCCCTTCGATTCGTTGTCGATTGCCGATATCGGCGACGTGGCGATCAACACCTTCAACCTGCTCGACGCCGTGCGGATCATTGAAGAAGCCTACGACGAGATCCTCGAACACAATGTCATCCCCATGACCATGGGTGGTGACCACACCATCACCCTGCCGATCCTGCGGGCGATCCACAAGAAGCACGGCAAGGTCGGGCTGGTGCACATCGATGCCCACGCCGACGTCAACGATCACATGTTCGGCGAGAAGATCGCCCACGGCACCACCTTCCGCCGCGCCGTCGAAGAAGGCCTGCTGGATTGCGACCGTGTGGTGCAGATCGGCCTGCGCGCCCAGGGCTACACCGCTGAAGACTTCAACTGGAGCCGCAAGCAGGGCTTTCGTGTGGTCCAGGCCGAAGAGTGCTGGCACAAATCGCTGGAGCCGTTGATGGCCGAAGTGCGCGAGAAAGTCGGCGGCGGCCCGGTGTACCTGAGCTTCGACATCGACGGTATCGACCCGGCCTGGGCACCCGGCACCGGCACCCCGGAAATCGGCGGCCTGACCACCATCCAGGCGATGGAAATCATCCGCGGTTGCCAGGGCCTGGACCTGATCGGCTGCGACCTGGTGGAAGTCTCGCCACCTTACGACACCACCGGCAACACCTCGCTGCTGGGTGCCAACCTGCTGTACGAAATGCTCTGTGCACTGCCGGGCGTGGTTCGCCGCTAACGGTTGTACACCAGGAGTTGCAACAGGGCAGGAGCCATGACAGTCGGGCCGCAACGACGGCCCACTGAGTAGACGAATGACCTGGCGTCAGGCTTGCCTGGCGCCGGGGTCGATCTCACCATAATAAAGATAATTGGAGACACCCATGGCCTTGGACATATTCGTTGTTCTGATCTATGCGGCCGGCATGCTCGCGCTCGGCTGGTTCGGCATGCGCCGGGCAAAAACCCATGAAGATTACCTGGTAGCCGGGCGCAACCTCGGCCCAAGCCTGTACATGGGCACCATGGCCGCCACGGTACTGGGCGGCGCGTCTACCGTCGGCACCGTTCGCCTGGGCTATGTCCACGGGATTTCCGGTTTCTGGCTGTGCGCGGCACTGGGCCTGGGCATCATCGCCCTGAACCTGTTCCTGGCCAAGCCGCTGCTGCGCCTGAAGATTTTCACCGTCACCCAGGTGCTGGAAAAACGCTACAACCCCATGGCCCGCCAGGCCAGTGCAGTGATCATGCTTGCCTACGCGCTGATGATCGCGGTGACTTCGACCCTGGCTATCGGCACCGTCCTGCAAGTGCTGTTCGACCTGCCGTTCTGGGGCGCGATCCTGCTCGGTGGTGGCGTGGTAGTGGTCTATTCGACCATCGGCGGCATGTGGTCGCTGACCCTGACCGACATCGTCCAGTTCGTGATCAAGACCGTCGGCCTGATGTTCGTCCTGCTGCCCATCTGCCTGTACAAGGTCGGTGGCTGGGATCAACTGGTGGCCAAGCTGCCGGCGAGTAACTTCAGCCTGACCACCATCGGCTGGGACACCATCATCACCTACTTCCTGATCTACTTCTTCGGCATCCTGATCGGCCAGGACATCTGGCAACGGGTGTTCACCGCCCGTGACGAGAAGGTCGCCAAGTACGCTGGCACCACCGCAGGTGTCTACTGCGTGATCTACGGCCTGGTGTGCGCGCTGATCGGCATGGCCGCGCATGTCCTCCTGCCGGACCTGGACAACGCCAACAACGCCTTTGCCGCGATCGTCAAATCCGCCCTGCCTGATGGCATCCGCGGCCTGGTGATTGCCGCTGCGCTGGCCGCGATGATGTCGACCGCCAGTGCCGGCCTGCTGGCAGCCTCCACCGTTCTGACCGAAGACCTGCTGCCGAAGCTGCGCGGCGGCAAGCAGTCGAGCCTGGGCATCAACCGCCTGTTCACCCTGCTGACCGGCATTGCCGTACTGGGCATCGCCCTGGTGGTAACCGATGTCATCAGCGCCCTGACCCTGGCTTACAACCTGCTGGTGGGCGGCATGTTGATTCCGCTGATCGGCGCCATCTACTGGAAACGCGCCACCACTGCGGCGGCGATCACCAGCATGACCTTGGGCTTTGTCACTGCCCTGGCGTTCATGATCAAGGATGGGATGGATGCCAACACGCCGATCTACTACAGCCTGGCGATCGGCCTGGTGAGCTTTGTGGTAATCAGCCTGATGTCGCGCCGCCCGGTAGGCGCCGTCAACCTGGCCTGACAGGCAGGTGCACCACGGCCGTCGCATCAGCAATGATGCGGCGGCCAATGTGTTTTAGCGACGTTGCTGGCGCTTGCGCTGTTCTTCGTCGGTAGGGATCGGCACCGGCTGCAGCGGTGGCGGGATCAGGCCCAGGGCAGCGGCCAGGTCGTGGAGCCAGTTGAACAGATGGTTTCTCATAACTCCCCCTTACGGGTCAGCCTGCACGGCGAATAAATCCTGCGATGCTTCATACAGATCATAGCCCGATGTCTTACATTGCGCATGTCGAAAACATACGACCAAAGCCGAGTTTGATCTTGATCAAGCACTGACCGCCAGTTCCGTCGCCTGTGCAACTGTTTCCCCTTGTTGCAAATCGATCCAGGCGCTCAAGTTTGCCCCGCGCATGCCCTTGCGCCACATCAACCAGGTGGTGGCCTGATCGAACGGCGCCTGCAGGCGATGCACCGCCACCCGCTCCCTGCCCGGCAGGCTGTCGAGCCCGCTTTTAGCCTTTTTTACGGAAATAGGCCGTAGTCGCGCGCACAACACAGACCAAGTGTCGCCGAAAATGCGCCCGTTCTGCATGCGTGTGGTCGACTAGCCGAGCAGGCTGCGCAAGCGCCGGCGCACCCACTGCTCAGCGCTGACCAGCGTTACCCCAAGCAGCACCATGACGGCCCCGAGTACGAAGTTCAGGCTCAACGGCTCGCCGAGCAGCAGTACGCCGAAGGTCACCCCGAACAAGGGTGTGATAAAGGAGAACACTGCAAGGTTCGAGGCCAGGTAGCGACGCAGCAGCCAGAACCAGGTCAGGTAGCTGAAGAACGACACGATCAGGCCCTGGAACAGCAGGCTGCCAATCGACAGCGGGGTGAACTGCACGTGGGTGACCTGGCCACTGGCAACGGCAATCAACAGCAAGCCGACGAAGCCGACCGCCAGTTGGTAGAACAATGTCAAGGTTGCCGGTGCCTCAGACAACCGCGAAGCACGCACCACTACCGTCGTCGCCCCCCAGGCCAGGCCCGCCAATACGCCAAAGGCATCGCCCAACAGCATGCGCCCGTCCAGTTGCTCCAACGAAACGCCGCCGGCAAAGGCAAAGGCAATGCCGCAGAACGCCAGCAGGATACCCAGCCATTGCAGAGGCCTGAGCCGCTCGCTTGGCAGCATGAAGTGCAGGCCCAGGGCCGTGAACACTGGTGCCGTGTAGAGGAATACCGACATGTGCGCGGCCGAGGTCAGCTTCAGGCCTTCGGCAATGAACAGAAACTCCAGGCCGAACAGCGCGCCGGCCAGCAGGCCACCGCGCCAGGTGCTGGCCACCTGATCCCAACCGCCGCGAAAACACATCAGCAGCCCGACCAGAACCGCCGCCATGCCTGAACGCATGGCCTGCTGCATCACCGGCGCGATATCCGGCGCGGCCCACTTGATCATCACCTGCTGGATGCCCCAGATCAGGCACAGCACCAGCATCACTTGCAGGGCGAAGGCATCGGTATTGCGGCGGGTGGCGCTCATCGGGCGCCCCCGGTATCAGGCAACGACATGGCAGGTTCTCGGCAGAAGTGGATCCAGTGCCGATTATCAGCGGCGGCAGGCGCTCAATGCCAGTCTTGTGTTGCCTGCGTCAGGCAATCTGTGCCTTGGAAGCCACCTGATCGAAGGTAGCCTCGTCCAGCGGATCGTCCTGCTCATCCAGTACCTGACGCGGGTGATCGTTGCCCGGAATGCTGCTGTCCAGCAGGCTCAGCAGCCGCGAGCCACGCTCGGTGAGGACAAAATTCTCACCGTTGCCGCCCTCATCTTCCGGGCGTGAAGCAAAGTAACCGCGCTCGAACAGTATCTTTTCGTACTCACAGGCCAGCGTTTTCAGATGATCGAGATCGCCAGGTGCCGCACCTTCAGCCGCAAGCTGGGCAGCATGCTGCTCGGCATAGGGTCTGGGGGTGAAACTGTGTCCGGCGCTGTTCTGCGCTTCATGCAACAGGCGTTCGATCAGGTCCCAGTCGTAGGTGGTCATCGGCATAGCCTCAATCAGGGGTCGGTAAGATTGTGACCGGTGCGCGAGGCTGCGGTTCGACTGAACTTTCGCGGCCCGGCCAGGCTCAACCGCAAGACTTCACCCTGATTGCACAGGAGCCTGCCCATGAAGACCCTGATGAACATTGCCGCCGCCGCCAGCCTGTTGCTGGCCTTGCCCAGCTGGGCCTGCACGCTGGAAGAAGCGACGGAGAAACGCGAAGAACTGGCCAAGGAAGTGAGCAAGCTTACCGAGCAGAATCCGCAGAAGGCCAAGGAGATCAACGATGAGTTGCAAGGCATGAAGCTTGAGAGTGCCAGCAAGGACTTGCCGGACAAGTGCCAGCTGATCGACAAGCGGTTGCAGGAGCTGAAGGCAGCGGAGAAAAAGACCTGAAATCGGGGTGAAGCTATCGCTGGCAAGCCAGCTCCCACAAGGTCTGTAGAAAACCTGTGGGAGCCGGCCTTGCCGGCGATGAGGCCGGCGCTTACTCCGCAGCCGGCGCCGGCTTGCGGCGCTTGAGCGGTGCCAGGCCATCGGCGCTGGCCAGTGGGGCATTAGGCTTCGGCTTGGCGGTCGGCTTGCGCTTGGCAACGACCTTCTTGTCGCCTTTCTTGTCAGCCTTTTTCTTCTTCACACCGGCAGCCTTGCCCGAGGCCTTGACCTTCTTCGGCCCGGTATAGGTGCCTTTGACTTCCTTGATCACCCGGCGCTCGAAGCTCTGCTTCAGGTAGCGCTCGATGCTCGACATCAGGTTCCAGTCGCCGTGGCAGATCAGCGACACCGCCAGGCCTTCGTTACCGGCACGGCCGGTACGGCCAATACGGTGTACGTACTCGTCGCCGCTGCGCGGCATATCGAAGTTGATCACCAGATCCAGGCCGTCGACGTCCAGGCCGCGCGCGGCGACGTCGGTGGCAACCAGAATCTTGGCGCCGCCCTGTTTCAGGCGCTCGATGGCCAGCTTGCGGTCTTTCTGATCCTTGTCACCGTGCAGGACGAACGCTTTGTAGTCCTTGGCCACCAGATGACCGTAGATGCGGTCAGCCATCACCCGGGTGTTGGTGAAGATGATCGCTTTGTCGTAGGTCTCGTTTTCCAGCAGCCACTGGATGATCTGCTCTTTGTGCTGGTTGTGGTCGGCAGTGATGATCTGCTGGCGGGTACCTTCGGCCAGCTGGCTGACACTGTTGAGCATCAGGTGCTCAGGGGTTTTCAGCACCTTGCCGATCATGTCGCGCAGGCCGGCACCGCCAGTGGTGGCGGAGAACAGCATGGTTTGCTCGCGGTTCGGGCACTCGTTGCACAGACGCTCGACGTCTTCGGCAAAGCCCATGTCGAGCATGCGGTCGGCTTCGTCGAGAACGATCACCTGGACATGCTCCAGGTGCAGGTTGCCGGCATTGAGTTGCTCGAGCAGGCGGCCCGGGGTGCCGATCAGCACGTCCGGCACCTTGCGCAGCATCGCGGCCTGTTCCTTGAAGTCTTCACCACCAGTGATCAGGCCAGCCTTGATGAAGGTGAACTGGGAGAAACGCTCGACTTCCTTGAGGGTCTGCTGCGCCAGCTCGCGGGTCGGCAGCAGCACCAGGGCACGAATCTCGACGCGCTTCTGCTTGAGGTCCACCAGGCGGTTGAGCATCGGCAGGACGAAGGCTGCGGTCTTGCCGCTACCGGTTTGCGCCGTCACCCGCAGGTCACGCCCTTGCAACGCCAAAGGGATGGCCGCTGCCTGCACCGGCGTCGGCTCGACAAATTTCAGCTCGGCCACGGCTTTGAGCAGGCGTTCGTGCAGGGCGAATTGGGAAAACACGGGTGTACCTCGGGCATGTGCAAAAAATTCAGTTGCATAGGGTAACGTTTTCCGGCGTCGGAGCCGAATTTCTTTTGGCAACTTCTTGCCGATCCGCGCTCTAATGGCCTTGTTTTCGACTTGCGGACCCTCTACGACACCGTTATGGACATTCAACAGCTGTGGCAAAACACCCTGGACCTCTGGGGCACCCTCGATCAACACCCGATACTGCACGCCGGTATCGGCCTGGGCGTATTGCTGGTGATCGCCCTGCTGCTCGGCCGTGTGGCGCGCTTTCTGGTGCTGCACGCCGCCCGCCTGCTCGGCCGCCAGCCAGCCCTGCACTGGGTCAATGACCTGCGCGAGAACAAGGTATTCCAGCGCCTGGCCCAGACCACCCCGTCGCTGGTGGTGCAGTTCGGCCTGAAGCTGGTGCCGGAGCTGAGCGCCACCAGCCAGCATTTCCTCGGCAACGTTGCCCTGGCCTTCACCATCCTGTTCCTGACCCTGGCCCTGAGTGCCCTGCTCGACGCCCTGCTGGACATCTACGCACGCACCGAACATGCCCGCACCCGCTCGATCAAGGGCTATGTGCAGTTGGCCAAGATGGTCCTGTTCGTGTTCGGCGCCATCGTCATCGTCGCCACTCTGATCGACCGCTCGCCGCTGTTGCTGCTCTCAGGTCTCGGTGCCATGTCGGCAGTCATCCTGTTGGTCTACAAGGACACCCTGCTGTCGTTCGTCGCCAGCGTGCAGCTGACCAGCAACGACATGCTGCGGGTCGGCGACTGGATCGAGATGCCCCAGGTCGGCGCCGATGGCGATGTGGTGGACATTACCCTGCACACGGTCAAGGTGCAGAATTTCGACAAGACCATCGTCTCCATCCCCACCTGGCGCTTGATGTCCGAGTCGTTCAAGAACTGGCGCGGCATGCAGCAATCGGGCGGGCGGCGGATCAAGCGCAGCCTGTTCATCGATGCCGGCGGCGTGCGCTTCCTGCGCTCCGATGAGGAGCAGCGCCTGAGCGAAGTACGCCTGCTGACCGACTACATTGCCCGCAAGCGCAGTGAGCTCAGAGCCTGGAACGAGGCCCAGGGCAATGTCGCCGAACTGTCCGCCAACCGTCGCCGGATGACCAACATCGGCACCTTCCGTGCCTATGCCCTGGCTTATCTGAAAAGCCACCCGGAGATCCAGCCGAACATGACCTGCATGGTCCGCCAGATGCAGACCACCGCCCAGGGCGTGCCGCTGGAAATCTACTGCTTCACGCGCACCACGGCGTGGGCCGACTACGAGCGGATCCAGGGCGACATCTTCGACTACCTGCTGGCGGTGATGCCGGAGTTCGGCCTGAGCCTGTACCAGCAGCCGAGTGGCAACGACCTGCGTGCCGGCCTGTTACCCTCGACCTTGCCCAGCCAGCAGCGGGCGCTGAGTGCCGAGACGACTGAGCCATAGCGACGCCAGGATCACCGCCCCGCCGATGAACAACCGGCCCAGCGGCTCGTGCTGGTTCCAGATCAGCAGGTTGAGCAGCAAACCGACCGGCACGTGCAGGTTGTTCATCACCGCCAGGGTGCCGCCTGAAACCAGGCAGGCGCCCTTGTTCCACCAGTATAATCCCAGCGCCGTCGGGCACAGGCCCAGAAACAGCAGCACCAGCCATTGCACGTCGGTGCTCGGCAGGTGCTGGGTGTTGCCGAACAGCAGGAAGGCCGGCAGCACCACCAGCAAGGCGCCCAGGTAGAAATAGCCGAACCGCCGGTAATGCGGCAGGTCGCTGGGGTTGCGCGCGATCAGGTGGCGGTACAGTACCTGCCCGGCGGCATAGGTGAAGTTGGCCAGTTGCAGCAGCAAAAAGCCGATGAAGAAGTCCGGGCTGATGCTGTCGAAGCGAATCACCGCCGCACCGGCAACCGCCACCAGCGCCGCCACCAGCGCCCAGGGGTTGAAGCGCCGGTTCAGGGCATCTTCGATCAGGGTCACGTGCAAGGGCGTGAGGATAGTGAACAGCAGCACCTCCGGCACGGTCAGCACACGAAAGCTCAAGTACAGGCAGACATAGGTGATGCCGTATTGCAGCGCACCGATCAGCAGCATCGAACGCATGAAGCGTGGTTCGACCTGACGCCAGCGGGTCAGCGGCAGGAACACCAGCCCGGCCAGCAGCACCCGCGCCAGCACTGCGAAATAGCTGTCGACATGCCCCGCCAGGTACTCGCCGATCAGGCTGAAGGAAAACGCCTGGATCAGCGCGACGATCAATAAATAGCCCATGTTGGCCCCTTGCTGTGGAGGCGGCGACCTTAGCGGTTAGCAGCACACCCGGCAACTGCTGAAGCCCCTGCGGACCTGTGGGAGCTGGCTTGCCTGCGATCGAGCGCGAAGCGGTCGCAATCCAGACGCCGCCTGATGTGTTGGTGGTACTGGCCTCATCGCGGGTCACGTCGAGTCGTCGCACCGCCGCTCCCACAGACAGTTGCTCGCACAGCAATCACCATAAAAAAGCCCGGTCATGCGCAAGGCAGTGACCGGGCAGGTACACCCAAAGGAGCAACAGGTGTCAGGCGGGAAAATTCATTGCCGGCTCATGCCACCGCGGCGAGCTGCGCCTTGGCCTGGTTCAGGCCCTTCTCGTGGAAATCACCGCCCATGTTCAGGCCTTCGGCGTGGATGAAGGTCACGTCATGGATACCGATAAAGGCCATGACCTGGCGCAGGTAGGGTTCCTGGTGATCGCTGCTGGCGCCGGCATGGATGCCACCGCGGGCAGTGAGGATGTAGGCGCGCTTGCCGGTCAGCAGGCCCTGCGGCCCGGTTTCGGTGTACTTGAAGGTGATGCCGGCGCGCAGTACATGGTCCAGCCAGGCCTTGAGGGTGCTGGGGATGGTGAAGTTGTACATCGGCGCAGCCAGGACCAGTACATCGGCCGCCAGCACTTCATCGGTCAACTCGTTGGAGCGGGCCAGGGCCTGCAGCTCTTCGGCATTGCGCTGGGCTTCGGGCTTCATCCAGCCACCGAGCAGGTTGCCATCCAGGTGCGGCACCGGGTTGACGGCCAGGTCGCGCAGGGTGACCTGGTCGGCCGGGTGGGCGGCTTGCCACTGGCTGACGAAGTCACGGGTCAGTTGCCGGGAGATCGAGTCCTGCTGGCGGGCGCTGCTTTCGATGACGAGTACACGGGACATGGGGCTTGCCTCCATCGGCGAGTTCGGTAAGTCGATGGAGGCAAGATTAATGATTGACCTATCGATAAAAAAGCGTAAAAACTGGGTCCAATCTATCAGTTAAATTGTTTTATTGCGGTTTGCAGCTCAAGGCAATGCGCAGCTTGATGATTTCCCGGTTGAACTTGGCGGTGGCATCGACGCTTTTTTTCGCCGGCACCAGCACACGGCGCACCCGAGGCGCTTCCGGGCCGTTGCGGAAAGTCACCTTGCACTGCGCATCGACGTCGCCATAGTTATTGACGGTGATCGAACCGATATCACGGTCGGTGTCGTAGGTGGTGTAGTCGACCTTGACGCCGTCGATGTCCTTTTCCACGTCGATGGGATAGGCCAGGGCCGTGAGCGGAAGCAGGGCCAGCAATACAGCACAACATTTCTTCATACGACGCTCTCCATGAAAGAGCGCCAGCTTAGGACAACAGGAGCCGAAGATGAAAGCGCCGCGCGTAACCCTGGATCAGTGGCGGACCCTGCAGGCGGTGGTCGACCACGGTGGTTTTGCCCAGGCCGCGGAGGCCCTGCACCGCTCGCAATCCTCGGTGAGCTATACCGTGGCACGCATGCAGGACCAGCTCGGCGTACCGCTGCTGCGCATCGACGGGCGCAAGGCGGTACTCACCGAGGCCGGCAACGTGCTGCTGCGCCGCTCGCGGCAACTGGTCAAGCAGGCCAGCCAGCTTGAAGACCTGGCCCACCATATGGAACAGGGCTGGGAAGCCGAAGTGCGCCTGGTGGTCGATGCCGCCTACCCCAACGCCCGCCTGGTCCGCGCCTTGAGTGCGTTCATGCCGCAAAGCCGTGGCTGCCGGGTGCGCCTGCGTGAAGAGGTACTGTCCGGGGTCGAGGAAGTCCTGCATGAAGGCGTCGCCGACCTTGCCATCAGCGGCTTCAATATTTCCGGCTACCTGGGCACGGAGCTCAGTTCGGTCGAGTTCGTTGCCGTTGCCCACCCCGAACACAGCCTGCACCGCCTGGGTCGGGAGCTGAACTTCCAGGACCTGGAAAGCCAGTTGCAGGTGGTGATCCGCGACTCCGGCCGCGCGCAGCCCCGCGATGTCGGCTGGCTGGGCGCCGAACAGCGCTGGACCGTCGGCAGCCTGGCCACCGCCGCCACCTTCGTCAGCAGCGGTCTGGGCTTTGCCTGGTTGCCGCGCCACCTGATCGAACGCGAGCTGCGTGAAGGCCTGCTCAAGCCGTTACCGCTCGATCAGGGTGGCAGTCGCCACCCACTGTTCTACCTTTACTCGAACAAGGATAAACCCCTGGGCCCGGCGACGCAGATCCTCGTCGAGTTGCTGCGCAACTTCGACACCGCACCGCTGGATGTGCCCTTCGCCGCGCCCGCCCAAGCCTGACAGGAATCACGCCGATGGCCTACTTCGAACATGAAGGTTGCTCGCTGCACTACGAGGAATACGGCCAGGGCGAGCCGCTGGTGCTGCTGCACGGCCTGGGCTCCAGCTGCCTGGACTGGGAGATGCAGGTGCCGACGCTTGCCCACCACTACCGGGTGATCCTCATGGACTTCCGTGGCCACGGCCGCTCCGACAAACCGCGCGAGCGCTACAGCATCGCCAGCTTCAGCGCCGACCTGCTGGCCCTGCTCGAGCAGTTGCAGACCGGCCCGGTGCACCTGGTCGGCCTGTCCATGGGCGGCATGATCGGTTTCCAGTTTGCCGTCGATCACCCCGAGTGGCTGCGCAGCCTGTGCATCGTCAACAGCGCCCCGGAGGTCAAGCGCCGCAGCCGCAGCGACTGGATCTGGTGGGCCAAGCGCTGGGCCCTGGCCCGGGTGTTGAGCCTCGAAACCATCGGCAAGGGCCTGGCCGAGCGGTTGTTCCCCAAGCCGCAGCAGGCCGATTTGCGGCGCAAGATGGCCGAGCGCTGGGCCAAGAACGACAAACGCGCGTACCTGGCCAGTTTCGACGCCATTGTCGGCTGGGGCGTGGCGGAACGCCTGGGGCAGATTCGCTGTCCTACCCTGGTCATCAGCGCCGACCAGGATTACACCCCGGTACAACTTAAAGAGCGCTACGTTGCCCTGATTCCACAGGCACGGCTGGCGGTCATCGAAGATTCCCGGCACGCTACGCCCCTGGATCAACCTCACGTATTCAATCAGACGCTGCTGCAGTTCCTGGCGGCGTCCACCACCTCTCAAGGATCATTGAGCCCATGCTGAAAAAACTCCTGCTCGCCACCTGTTCAGTCGTCTTCGCCACCAGCCTGATGGCCGCCGAAAAAGCGCCTCATGTACTGCTGGATACCAGCTTCGGCCAGATCGAAATCGAACTGAACGAAACCAAGGCGCCGATCAGCAGCAAGAACTTCCTGCAATATGTGGACAGCGGCTTCTACAACAACACCGTCTTTCACCGGGTGATCCCGGGCTTCATGGTCCAGGGCGGTGGTTTCACCGAGCAGATGGTGCAAAAACCCACCAAGGACCCGATCCGCAACGAAGCCAGCAATGGCCTGCAGAACGTCCGTGGCACCCTGTCGATGGCGCGCACCTCCGACCCGAACTCGGCCACCAGCCAGTTCTTCATCAACGTCGCCGACAATGCCTTCCTCGACCCGGGCCGCGACCGTGGATACGCGGTGTTCGGCAAGGTCGTCAAAGGCATGGAAGTGGTCGACCAGATCGTCAACTCGCCAACCACAATGAAAAAAGGCATGCGCGATGTGCCGGTCGACCCGGTGTTCATCAAGTCGGCCAAACGTATCGACTGACCTTGGGCTTCACAGGGACGTGAACCAGGCCCGAGGGTCGAACTGAACAGGAGTTACCGTTTTCATGCTGTTTCGCCGCTTCGAAAAGCTCATCGACATCTTCCGTGAGGCGCCTACTGCGGCGCCGCCCACCACGGTATGGCCGTTCTATGTGTACTACCTGCGCCAGGTCTGGCCGAGTTTTGCCGCGCTGCTGGTGATCGGATTCATCGGCGCATTGATCGAAGTGGCCCTTTTCAGTTACTTGAGCCGGATCATCGACCTGGCTCAAGGCACCCCTTCGCCTGATTTCTTCAGCGATCACGCTGCCGAACTGCTGTGGATGCTGGTGGTGGCGCTGATTCTGCGCCCGGTGTTTCTCGGCCTGCACGACCTTCTCGTACACCAGACCATCAGCCCGGGGATGACCAGCATGATCCGCTGGCAGAACCATACCTTCGTGCTCAAGCAGAGCCTGAACTTCTTCCAGAGCGATTTTGCCGGGCGCATCGCCCAGCGCATCATGCAGACCGGCAACTCGCTGCGCGACTCGGCGGTGCAGGCGGTGGACGCGCTGTGGCACGTGCTGATCTATGCAATCAGCTCGCTGGTGCTGTTTGCCGAGGCCGACTGGCGGCTGATGCTGCCGCTGATTACCTGGATTGCCTGCTACATCGGCGCACTTTGCTACTTCGTGCCACGGGTCAAGGCCCGGGCAGTCATCTCCTCCGATGCCCGCTCCAAGCTCATGGGCCGCATCGTCGATGGATACACCAACATCGCCACCCTGAAACTCTTCGCCCACACCGACTTCGAGCAACAGTACGCCCGCGAAGCGATCAGCGAACAGACCGAAAAAACCCAACTGGCCGCCCGCGTGGTCACCAGCATGGACGTGGTCATCACCAGCCTCAACGGCCTGCTGATCGTCAGCACCACGGGCCTGGCGCTGTGGCTGTGGACCCAGTCGCTGATCACGGTCGGCGCCATCGCCCTGGCCACCGGCCTGGTGATCCGCATCGTCAACATGTCCGGCTGGATCATGTGGGTGGTCAACGGCATCTTCGAGAACATCGGCATGGTCCAGGACGGTCTGCAGACCATCGCCCAGCCGGTGAGCGTCACCGACTCGCCGAGCGCACCCAAGCTCAAGGTCGATCGCGGCGGGGTGAAGTTCGACAACGTCAGTTTTCACTATGGCAAGGGCAGCCGCATCATCGACAGCCTGAACCTGGACATCCGCCCTGGCGAGAAGATCGGCCTGATTGGCCCGTCCGGCGCGGGCAAGTCGACCTTGGTCAACCTGCTGCTGCGCCTCTACGACCTGGAAAGCGGGCGCATCCTCATCGATGGCCAGGACATCGCCCAGGTGACCCAGGCCAGCCTGCGTGCGCAGATCGGCATGATCACCCAGGACACCTCGCTGCTGCACCGCTCGATTCGCGAAAACCTGCTGTATGGCCGGCCCGACGCCACTGAAGAAGAGCTGTGGGAAGCCGTACGCCGGGCGCGTGCCGACGAGTTCATCCCGCAACTGTCCGATGCCCAGGGCCGTACCGGCTTCGATGCCCATGTGGGTGAGCGTGGGGTCAAGCTCTCCGGCGGCCAGCGTCAACGCATCGCCATTGCCCGGGTGCTGCTCAAGAATGCGCCGATCCTGATCATGGACGAGGCGACTTCAGCATTGGACTCGGAAGTTGAAGCAGCAATCCAGGAGAGCCTGGAAACCCTGATGCAAGGCAAGACCGTGATCGCCATTGCCCACCGGCTGTCGACCATTGCCCGCATGGACCGCCTGGTGGTGCTGGAGAAAGGCCGGATTGCCGAAATGGGCAGCCATTCGGAGTTGCTCACGCATCAAGGGCTGTATGCACGGTTGTGGCATCACCAGACCGGGGGGTTTGTCGGGATCGACTGAACACCGTGGTGTCTTCATCGCTGGCAAGCCCGCTCCCACACAGGACCAGTGTGGGAGCGGGCTTGCCCCGCGATGACGCCCTCAACCTTGCCGATAAGGCAAAGCCAAACGCGCTTCCCCGGCATACGCCAACACCCCTGCCCGCTCCTGCTCCAGGAACTCCTCCACCGCCCGGCGCAAGCCCGGGTGCAGCAGGTAATGCCAGGAGCGGGTGATCACCGGTTCAAACCCGCGAATCAACTTGTGCTCACCTTGCGCCCCGGCATCGAAACGCTGCAGGCCTTCGGCAATCGCCAGGTCCATGCCCTGGTAGAAACAGGTCTCGAAGTGCAGCCGGTCGAATTCGTCCAGGCACCCCCAGTAACGGCCATACAGGCTGCCACCACCGATCAGGCTGAAGGCCATGGCGACATCACGGCCGCCCTGACGAGCCATCACCACACGAATCGCAGCGGGCATGCGCTCAGCCAGCAGGCTGAAAAACTCCCGGGTCAGGTAAGGCGCGCGACGGCGTACGGCATAGGTATTGGCATAACAGGCAAAGACGAAATCCCACTGTGCCTCGCTCAGTTCATCCGCGCGCAACCAATAAAACTCGATGCCCTGCCCCGCCACCTGTTCGCGCTCCTTGCGCATCTGCTTGCGCTTGCGTGAGCTCAAGGTGTCGAGAAAATCCTGGAAGTCGCGGTAGCCCTGGTTACGCCAATGAAACTGGCATCCCAGGCGCTCCATCCAGCCTTCGCGCTCGCGCATCAGCGCATCCGCCTGCGCATCGGTGAAGTTGATGTGGGCGCCGGACATCCCCTGTTCGAACAGCTCGTCGGTCAGTTGATCCACCAGCTCGGCCGCCGCCTGCGGGTCGCCAAGCAAGCGCGGGCCGGTCACCGGCGAGAACGGCACGGCGCAGAGCAGCTTGGGGTAATAGGCAATGCCTGCCCGCTCACAGGCATCGGCCCAGCCGTGGTCGAATACGTACTCGCCGAATGAATGGGTTTTCACATAGGCGGGCAAGGCGGCGCGCAACTGCCCGGCGCTGTCGGTCAGCAACTGGTGCGCCGGGCTCCAGCCGGTGTTGCGGCTGACGCTGCCGCTGTCCTCCAGACTGGACAGAAACGCGTGGCGCAGGAACGGTTGTTCGTCCGGCACCAGGGCATCCCAGGTGGCAGGCGTGAGTTCGGCGAGGTGTTGCAGGATGAGCTTGGGCATTGACGCAGTCTGCCTCGTCGCGCAGGCGAAAAAAAGCCCCGCGCAAGCGGGGCTGAAGATCTAACGGATGAGGAGCGGTGTTGCTTAGAACACGTACTGCGCGCGCATTACGAAACCGTCGCCGCTGTCGTCGCCGGCGGCGTTCTGGGCATTGTCGACCTTGGCCTTGACGTACACGCCGCTGAGCTTGATCGACTCGTTGGCGTACCAGTTCAGGCCGACGTTGTGGACCTTGCCTTCGATATCGCTGACGTTGGCAAACGCGCCGTTGTCGTCATCGACGCTCAGGTGGTCATAGCGGTAGAACACTTCCCAGGCACCGATCTGCTTGTTCGACGGCTTGATGCTGTCGAACTTGCCGAGCTTGTAACCACGGGCCTCACCGGTGATGGTGTAGGCCAGCTGGCCGTAGTAGCCGTCAGCCTTGATGTCGGAGAACGCGGCGCTGTCGGCTTCGACCTCACGCTTGATGTATTCGCCCTGTACCGAGAACGGGCCCATGGCCCAGGCCGCTTCCAGGCCCCAGGCCTGGTCGGTGTCGTAGGCACCGGCCGGGGTGTTGTTCTGGCCACCCAGGGTCAGGCGGTTGCCATTGGTACCGGCATCCTGACCACCGTCGGTGCTCACCCCGCGCATGCCCAGACGGCTGCGGATACGACCATCGAAAGCGGTGTCGGAAAGGTCACGCTGGGCGTAGTTGATACCGAAGTGCAGGACGTTGCCGGCTTCGTGCATCGGCGCGAAGACGCCGCGCAGGTTGAACTGCTTGGTGCTGTCGCCGTCCTTGTCCTGGTTGGTGGCGTCCTTGGCAAAGGCACCGACCGAACCATACAGCGAATCGCCGGCGTTACCCGACGCCTGGATACCCAGGCCGCCGTTGTGCGAGTTGGTCCAGTCGACCAGGTCGTAGGCAGCGGTACGTTCCTGCGCCGTCACCCACTTGGAGCTGGTGGCTTTTTCCAGACCGAATTCAGGGTCGAAACGACCGAACTTGATCGACACCGGCTTGAAGCCGTTGTAGGCCAGCGACGCTTCGTCGAAGTAGCCGTCTTCGGAACGGTTGTCACCACCGGAGTTGTGCGAGAAGTCGTAGGCGATCTGGTAGGCCCAGTCGGTGTACATCACGCCGCCCAGTTCCAGGTAGGCGCGGCGGAAGTAACCGGCGTCGGCGGTGTTGCCGTTGTTGGTGTAGAAACCGTCGAAACGGCTGTAGTCAGCCTGGATCCGACCGCCCAGCTTGAAGCTGAATTCCTTGTCGGTGGTAGCGACCTCGAGGCCACCCTTGGTCTTGACTACGATATCGGCGCCGTCGGTGGTCACGGTACCCGCAAAAGCCTGGGCGGTAACGGCCATGGCCAAGGCGCTGGCTACGAAACCTGCGAAGTGCTTACGGATCATCGAAGAAGCTCCCCTACTTTATGGTCTTGATAATGTTGAAAAAACACGCGGCTCAGGCCACTTGTGCTGGGGAGGAATCTTGGCGGGGGTGTATGTCAGATCAGTGGCTTTTAGATAAATGTTTTGTGACAGGGGAACTTTTTTACTTCGAAAGGAAATAAGCCGGAAAGCTCCGTTGCAGAGCCTCCCAAGCGTGATTCAGGAGTTTTTCAGTTCACGGGCCAGACGCTCGGCCAGGGCATCGCTGTCGACCACCGGTTCTTCCGGCAAGGCCCGTACCGTGGCCTGGGCCATGCGCATCTGCTTGAGAAAGCGGCGGCAATGGCGACAGAACATCAGGTGCTGGCGGACCATCAGACGCTCGCCCAGGGTCAGTTGCTCATCGAGATAGTCGCTGGAGCGGGCGACGAGTTCCTTGCAGCTCAGCATTGGCCGGTTTCCTCGAAATGTTCCAGGGTGGCGAAGACCTTCAGGCGCGCCCGATGCAGCAGCACGCGGACATTGGAGAGGGAAATCTCGAGAAGATTACAGATCTGCTCCAGCTCCAGGCCCTGTCGCTCGCGCAGCACCAGCACACTGCGTTGCAGCTGCGACAGGCTCAGCAGGGTGTGCTCCAGGCATTCACGCATCTGCTCACGACTGAGCATGGCCTCTGGCGTGTCTTCATGCCAGGCCGAAGGCCCTTGCAACCAGTGGCCGTCGGTGGCGAAGCGCTCGTCACCGATCGTGCCATGGGGGCCTGGCAGGTCATCCAGGAGCACTTCGCGACGGTTCTGTTTGTAGCGGGTCTTGGCTGCGTTGGCGGTAATGGTAAGCAACCAGGTCTTGAGGCTCGAGCGCTGCTCGAATCCCTTGAGGTTACGTACCACCGCCAGCCAGGCGTCCTGTACCGCTTCGTCGGCATGCCGGCTGCCGACAATCGCGTAGGCGACGGCGCGCATGGCGCCCTGATAGGTGTCGACCAGTTCCTTGAACGCTTGTTGCTCACCCTTGAGCAGCCGCTCCAGCAAGCGGGCTTGTTGTTCGCCAGTCATCGCCATCCATCCATCGTTCTGCGGGTAGAGTCCGATTAGGCGGATTTGTTACAGCTAAAGCCATCAGCCAAGTGTCCCAGCACAGTAGGACACTTCGTAAGCAACTGAAGCTCAACGCTTGCGCAGGATCACGCTACCGATCGAATAACCGGCGCCGAACGAGCTGAGCACGCCCAAGGCACCCTGTGGCAAGTCATCCTGATGCTTGTGCAAGGCGATCACCGAGCCGGCCGAACTGGTGTTAGCGTAGCTGTCGAGGATCACCGGTGCCTCTTCTTCCAGCGCATCACGGCCGAGCAGTTTCTTGACGATCAAGTGGTTCATGCTCAGGTTGGCCTGGTGCAGCCAGAAGCGCTTGACGTCGCTGACGTTGAGGTTGTTCTCGGCCAGGTGCTGGCCGATCAGCTCGGCAACCATCGGGCAGACCTCGCGGAACACCTTGCGGCCTTCCTGGACGAACAACTTGTCGGGGGCGCCGATGCCCTCTTCGGCAGCACGGTTGAGGAAGCCGAAGTTGTTGCGGATGTTGTTCGAGAACTGGGTCAGCAGTTTGGTGCTGACAATGTCGAACTGGTGTTTGGAGGTGGCCAGGTCGGCGCGCTCCACCAGTACGGCCGTCGCTGCATCACCAAAGATGAAATGGCTGTCGCGGTCACGGAAGTTCAGGTGGCCGGTACAGATTTCCGGGCTGATCACCAGCACCGCGCGGGCCTGGCCCAGTTGCACGCTGTTGCAGGCGGTCTGGATGCCGAAGGTGGCCGACGAGCAGGCCACGTTCATGTCGAAACCAAAGCCGTTGATGCCCAGGGCCTGTTGCACTTCGATGGCAATGGCCGGGTACGGGCGCTGCAGATTGGAGCAGGCAACGATGACCGCATCGACGTCTGCGGCTGTGCGGCCGGCGCGTTGCAGGGCCTGCTCGGCGGCAGCCACGGCCATCTGGCAGAGGATCGACGGTTCGTCATTGGAGCGCTCTGGCAGGCGCGGCTTCATGCGCTGCGGGTCGAGGATGCCGTCCTTGTCCATGACGAAGCGGCTTTTGATGCCCGAGGCCTTTTCAATGAAGGCGGCGCTGGACTCGGCCAGGGCCTGGACCTCACCGCGCTCGATGGCGGCGGCGTTGTCGCGGTTGAACTGCTGCACGTAGGCGTTGAAGGATTCCACCAGCTCTTCGTTGGAAATGCTGTTGGCCGGGGTGTACAGGCCGGTGCCGCTGATGACGACGTTATGCACGGTCGTTCCTCTGTTCGGGGCCATTGCCAGCCCGGCAACGGCCTGTTCGGTCGGTTTGAATTGGTACCAAAGTACCAACTTTGACTGGCAATGACCCTGGCTTGCCGGGCCACTGCGCAGTGCTGCATGCGTGAGCCGCGCAGGCCCGGCAGGTAATTCCGGGGTGCGCGGCGTATATCAGCCAAGTGTGCCACAACTGCGGGGGTTTAGGCTTCCACCTGACTCCACTGCTTGCTCAGTCGTTTGTCGGAAACCGGCACCTTGGTGCCCAACTGCTGGGCGAACAACGACACCCGGTACTCCTCCAGCCACCAGCGGTACAGCTGCAACTGCTCGTCGCGCTTGCCTTCCTGGGCGTGCTTGTCGAGGCGGGTCTGGTACTGGCTCCAGAGGTTGCCCAGTTCACTGCTCCAGACCCGGTCCTTCTGCACCTGGGCGCCGAGTTTCTCCAGGCGCAGCTCGATCGCCTTGAGGTAGCGCGGCAGCTCCTTGAGCCAGAGCCCCGGGGTTTCGCGGACAAAGCCCGGGTAGACCAGGTTGCCCAGCTGCTGCTTGATGTCGTTGAGGGCCACGGCCTGGGCCAGGTCGATCTTGCCCTTGAAGCGCTTTTGCAGGCCGTGCCAGAGCTTGAGGATTTCCAGGGTCAGGCGCGCCAGGCGTTCGGCGTGCTCGGCCCAGCTACCGCGTTTGCGCTCGGCTAGCGAGGCCAGGCCTGCGCCATCACGCGGCAGGGTGCTTTCGCCTTCAAGGATGCAGCTGTCCAGGCTGGCCAGCAGGATATCTTCGACCAGCGCCTCGACCCGGCCCAGTTCACGGTACAACAGGCCCAGCTCGGTCAGCCCCGGCAGCTTGCCACGCAGGAACTTGGCCGGCTCCGCCAGTTGCTGCAGCAACAGGCGCTGCAAGGCGCGGCGGTGCTGGAATTCGGCTTCGGCCTGGGTCGAGAAACGCCCTTCCTTGACCGTGCCGTTTTCTTCCACCAAGGCCGGATAGACCGTCATCGACAGCCCGGCAAACTTCTGCTGCGCGGTCTCGGCCACCTGGGTGAAGGCCTTGGCCTGCACCGGTTGCTGGCTTTGTGCGGTCTGCGGTACCGCCAGAGCGGCCTGGCTGGCAGCGGCAAAGCGTGCAGTCAGCTCAGCCAGGTCGCGGCCTTCGCCGAGGAACTTGCCCTGGCCATCGACCACTTCCAGGTTCATTTTCAGATGGCTGTCGACCTGCGCGGCGGCTTCGGCCCAGGCTTCATCGCTGACCCGCGCACCGGTCATGCGCAGCAGCTCGCGGCCCAGCGCCTGGGGCAACGAACCTTCGCCGAAGCTCATGCGTTGCAGCGCGGCCTTGACGAAGTCCGGCACCGGCACGAAGTTCTTGCGCAGAGCCTTGGGCAGGTTGCGCACCAGGGCGATGCACTTGGCTTCGAGCAGGCCCGGCACCAGCCACTCCAGGCGCTCGCCCGGCAGGCTTGGCAAGAGTGGCGCCGGCACCCGCACGGTGACGCCGTCGCGCGGATGGTTAGGCTCGAAGTGGTAGCTCAGGGCCAGGCTCAGGTCGCCCAGGCGCAGGGTGTCCGGGTACTGCGCGGCGGTGACTTCACTGGCTTCGCGGGCCAGCACGTCTTCCTCGCGCATGATCAGCAACTGCGGGTCTTTCTGGCTGGTGACCCGGTACCAGCTGTCGAAGGTTGCGGTCTGGTGGATCTCCGCCGGCAAGCGCGCTTCATAGAAGCCGTACAGGGTTTCTTCATCGGCGAGGATGTCGCGCCGACGGGCCTTGGCTTCCAGCTCGTCGAGTTGCTCCAGCAAGCGCCGGTTGGCGGTCAGGCATTTGGCTTTGGACTGGATCTCGCCACCCACCAGTGCCTCGCGGATAAACAGCTCGCGGGACATCACCGGGTCGACCGGGCCGTAATGCACTGGCCGCCGGCCGACCACGATCAGGCCATAGAGGGTGACCTGCTCGAAGGCCACCACCTGGCCGCGCTTCTTTTCCCAGTGCGGTTCGAAATGGTTCTTCTTGATCAGGTGCCCGGCCAGCGGCTCGATCCAGTCCGAATCGATCTTGGCCACCATGCGCGCATAGAGCTTGGTGGTTTCCACCAGCTCGGCGGTCATCAGCCACTGTGGACGCTTCTTGCCCAGGCCGGACGACGGGTGCACCCAGAAGCGCCGTTGACGGGCGCCGAGGTAGTCACCATCTTCGGTCTTCTGGCCGATCTGGCTGAGCAGGCCGGAAAGAATCGCCTTGTGCAGGCGCGGGTAGTCAGCAGGCTCTTTATTGATGCTCAGCTGCAGGTCGCGGCAGATCAGGCTCAACTGACGGTGAGCATCGCGCCACTCACGCAAACGCAGGTAGTTGAGGAAGTTCTTCCGGCACCAGTTGCGCAGCGGGCTGGCGGTCAGGGCCTGGCGTTGCTCTTCGAACCCACGCCACAAATTGACCAGCGCGGCGAAATCGGAGTCGACGTCCTTCCATTGCGCATGGGCCTGGTCGGCCGCTTGCTGGCGCTCCGGCGGACGCTCGCGCGGGTCTTGTACCGACAGCGCACTGGCGACGATCAACAGCTCGTTGAGGCTGCCCTGCTTGGCGCCTTCAAGGAGCATGCGGCCCAGCCGCGGGTCGACCGGCAAGCGCGCCAGTTGCCGGCCCAGGGGGGTCAGCTGGTTCTCGCGGTTGACCGCCGAGAGCTCCTGCAACAGATTGAAGCCGTCGCTGATGGCCTTGCCATCCGGCGGCTCGATGAACGGGAACGCGTCGATCTCGCCCAGGCGCAGGTGCAGCATCTGCAGGATGACCGCAGCAAGGTTGGTACGGAGGATTTCCGGGTCGGTAAAGGCCGGCCGCGCGTTGAAATCCTCTTCGCTGTACAGGCGCACGCAGATGCCCGGCTCGACCCGCCCGCAGCGGCCCTTGCGCTGGTTGGCGCTGGCCTGGGACACCGCTTCGATCGGCAGGCGCTGGACCTTGGCCCGGTAGCTGTAGCGGCTGATGCGTGCGGTGCCGCTGTCGATCACATAGCGAATGCCCGGCACCGTCAGCGAGGTT
The DNA here is from genome assembly GCF_900497695.1 of Pseudomonas wadenswilerensis. Lineage (GTDB taxonomy): Bacteria > Pseudomonadota > Gammaproteobacteria > Pseudomonadales > Pseudomonadaceae > Aquipseudomonas > Aquipseudomonas wadenswilerensis. The sequence goes on from NZ_UIDD01000010.1 coordinate 476,968, forward strand.
TCGGCGACGTTGGTGGCCAGCACCACACGCCGCCCGGGATGGGACTGGAAGATCTTTTGCTGCTCGGCCGGCGACAGGCGCGCGTACAACGGCAGGATCTCGGTGTGGCGCAACTGGGCCTTGCGCAGCATCTCGGCGGCGTCGCGAATCTCGCGCTCGCCCGGCAGGAACACCAGCACGTCGCCCGGGCCCTTGCCCTGGCTGCGCTCGAAGGCGGCGATCTCGTCGAGGGTGGCGAGGATTGCCTGGTCAACGGTGAGGTCGTCCTCGACGCGGTTGCCCTCCTCGTCCTGCTCACTGGTTAACGGCCGATACCAGGTTTCCACCGGATAGGTGCGGCCCGACACTTCGATGATCGGCGCATCGTTGAAGTGCTTGGAGAAGCGCTCAAGGTCGATGGTCGCGGAAGTGATGATGACCTTGAGATCAGGGCGGCGTGGCAGCAGGGTCTTCAGATAGCCGAGCAGAAAGTCGATGTTCAGGCTGCGCTCGTGGGCTTCGTCGACAATGATGGTGTCGTAGCGCTCAAGAAAACGGTCGTGCTGGGTTTCGGCCAGGAGGATGCCGTCGGTCATCAGCTTGACCAGGGTGTTGGCGTCGCTCTGGTCTTCAAAGCGCACCTGGTAGCCGACCAGCGCCCCCAGTGGCGTGCCGAGCTCTTCGGCGACCCGGGTGGCGACGCTGCGGGCGGCAATCCGCCGTGGCTGGGTATGGGCGATCAGGCCGTGCTGGCCGCGGCCCAGTTCCAGGCAGATCTTCGGCAATTGGGTGGTTTTGCCCGAGCCGGTTTCGCCGGCAATGATCAACACCTGATGCTCGGCCAGGACCTTTTTGATCTCGTCACGCTTGGCCGCAATCGGCAGGCTGTCATCGTAACGGATGCTCGGCACGCTGGCCTTGCGCGCAGTGACCTGGGCGCAGGAGGCCTGCACCTTGTCGACCCACTGCGCAAGCTTCGCCTCATCCGGGCGCTTGCGCAGCTCGTGCAGCTGCCGGCGCAGGCGGTGACGCTCGGAAATCATGGCGTGGTCGAGGTTTTTCAGCAGTTGATCAATCGCGTGGTCAGTCATGGGGGCTTTTTAGTCGTGCAGGTGAGCCTGCTTTTGCATGATCGGCTTTTCAAGGGCTGCGATTGTCGCAGATTTGCCGACGCTCGGCACGGTTGCGGGCTGGCGAGCCATTGTTTAGCCGGGACTTACCTGAAGTTGTACAAAGGCTGATTTAATGAACCTTCCCCGGCATGGGAGTATCCAGGCATGACTTCGTCTCCCGGCTTGCCCCGTCCGCTGCTGCGCCCTTCGTTCCCGAAGGTGCGGGCATGCTGCGGGGAAAATCCGCTGGTGCACATCATTCTCGCCTTCTGGGCCTTGTGGCACTGCCGCCATGCCCGCCCACCGGACGCCCGCCTCGCCCTGCACTGAACCGTGCGGCCAGCTTCTGGCCGACCTTCCTTGTCGAAGACTGCCGCCTGACCGGCTAGGCAGTCCTGTGCGCCTGACGGCGCGAGCGAGAGCACCATGCAATTTGCCCCCATCGAGCAGGCCCGAACGTTCCTGGCCGCCAACCCCGATATCGAGATGATCGAGCTGTTCATCCTCGACGCCAATGGCGTGCCGCGCGGCAAGCTGCTGCACCGCGAAGAGCTGCTGGCGGTGTACGAAAGCGGTCGGCCATTGCCCAGCACCATCCTCGGCCTGACCCTGAACGGCGACGATGTGGAAAACTCCGGGCTGGTCTGGGATGTCGGCGATATCGACTGCCGCGCCTACCCGCTGGAAAACAGCCTGGTGCGCCTGCCCTGGCGGCAGATCCCCACGGCGGCGCTGCAGGTCAGCATGCACCCCAGCGAAGGCCTGCCGGCAAGCATTGCCGACCCGCGCCACCTGCTGGTCAAGGTCATCGATGCACTGAAGGCCGAAGGTTACTACCCGGTAATGGCCTGCGAGCTTGAGTTCTACCTGCTCGACCAGAAGCGCGACAGCCATGGTCGGCCGCAACCGGCGCTCGACAGCGACGGCGGCCGGCCGCGGGGCACCCAGGTCTATGGCCTGCGCGAGCTGGAACAGATCGAACCGTTTCTCGCCGACCTCTATGCCGCTTGCAAAGCCCAGGGCATTCCGGCGCGCACGGCGATTTCCGAATATGCCCCGGGCCAGGTGGAAATCACCCTGGAACATGGCGATGCGCTGCTGGCCATGGACCAGGCGGTGCGCTACAAGCGCCTGGTCAAGGGCGTGGCGCACAAGCACGGGATGCAGGCCTGCTTCATGGCCAAGCCGTTCGATCACCTGGCGGGCACCGGCATGCACATGCACGTGAGCCTGGCCGATGCCCAGGGCAACAACCTCTACGCCAGTGAAGACAAGGCCGGCACGCCGCTGCTGCGCCAGTCGGTGGCCGGCATGCTCAAGCTGCTGCTCGATTCGCTGCTGCTGTTCTGCCCCAATGCCAACTCCTACCGACGCTTCCAGGCCAACAGCTATGCGCCGCTGGCACCGACCTGGGGGGTCGACAACCGTACCGTCAGCCTGCGAGTGCCAGGCGGCCCGGCCAACAGCCGACACATCGAGCACCGCATCTGCGGCGCCGACGCCAACCCGTACCTGGCTGCCGCAGCCATCCTTGCCAGCCTGCATCACGGCATCCGCCAACAGCTCGACCCGGGCGCGCCGGTCGAGGGCAATGGCTACGCCCAGGCCACCGAACTGCTGCCCACCGACTGGCTGACTTCGCTCACCGCCCTGGAGCGCTCAAGCTGGGCCCGCGAGGCCTTCGGCGCCGAATTCCTCGATGTTTATCTGGCGGTCAAGCGTGCCGAGTACCGCCAGTTCATGGCCGAGGTCGGCGAACAGGACTGGCGCTGGTACCTGACCCAGGCCTGACTCTTTATTTTTGCGCCAAGGATTTTTTGTCATGACTGCAGCCGTGAATGCCGGCCCTGCCCAGCGCAGTGCCTCCTACTACACCGCAAGCCTCAACGACGCCACCCAGTATCCGACCCTCAAGGGCACGGTGAAGGTCGATGTGGCAATCATCGGCGGTGGCTTTACCGGGGTCGCCAGCGCCGTGGAGCTGGCCGAACGCGGCCTGAAGGTCGCCATTGTCGAAACCAATCGCATCGGCTGGGGCGCCAGCGGGCGCAACGGCGGCCAGGTCACCGGCAGCCTCTCGGGCGATGAAGCGATGCGCAAGCAGATGCGCGACAAGCTCGGGGACGAGGTCGATGACTTCATCTGGCACCTGCGCTGGCGCGGCCACCAGATCATCGAGCAAAGGGTTGAACGCTACGGCATCGACTGCGACCTCAAGCGCGGCCACCTGCACGCGGCGATGAAAGCTTCGCACATGGGCGAACTACGCGCCTTCGCCGCCGAGGCCGAGCGCCGTGGCATGGCTGATCAGGTCGAGCTGCTCGACCAGAGCGCCATGCGCGAACACCTGCAAAGCCCGCTGTACCTCGGCGCCCTGAAGAACCGCCGCAACCTGCACCTGCACCCGCTCAACCTGTGCCTCGGTGAAGCCCGTGCCGCGCACAGCCTGGGCGCACTGATCTTCGAAAACTCCGAGGTGCTGGACATCGTTCATGGCGATCAGCCGGCGCTGGTGACTGCCCACGGGCGGGTCGAGGCCAAGCAGATCCTGCTGGCCGGCGACGTCTATCACAAACTGGAAAAGCGCCAGCTCAAGGGCAAGATCTTCCCGGCCATGGGCGGCATCGTCACCACCGCACCACTGGGTGACTTGGCCGCGCAGATCAACCCCCACGACCTGGCGGTGTACGACTGCCGCTTCGTCCTCGACTACTACCGGCTGACCGCCGATGGCCGCCTGCTGTTCGGCGGTGGTGCCAACTATTCCGGGCGCGATTCACGGGATATCGCCGGTGAACTGCGCCCGTGCATCGAGCGCACGTTTCCGGTGCTCAAGGGCGTGCCGATCGAGTTCCAGTGGAGTTGCGCGATGGGTATCGTGGTCAACCGCATCCCGCAACTGGGCAAGCTTTCGGATAACGTCTGGTACTGCCAGGGTTATTCCGGGCACGGCATCGCCACCAGCCATATCATGGGCGAAATCATGGCCGAAGCACTGACCGGGACACTGGAGAAATTCGATACCTTTGCCGGCTGCAAACACATCAAGGTGCCGATGGGCGATGTGCTGGGCAATCCGTTGCTGGCGGCGGGGATGTGGTATTACCAGATGCTCGAAAAATTGCGCTGAAACCATCGCTGGCAAGCCAGCTCCCACAAGGTCTAATTACACCGTACCTGTGGGAGCTGGCTTGCCAGCGATCGAGCGCGAAGCGTTCGCCTGAAACTCAGGCGATCTTCTTCAGGCCCAGCTTCTTCAGCTCTTCATCACGCAGTTCACGGCGCAGGATCTTGCCAACGTTGGTGGTCGGCAGCGCATCGCGGAACTCGACGAAGCGCGGTACCTTGTAGCCGGTGACATTGGCACGCATGTGCTCCATCACCTGCTCCTTGGTCACCGTCATGCCCGGCTTGACCACGATGAAGATCTTGATCACTTCACCGGACTTCTCGTCCGGCACGCCGATGGCTGCGCACTGCAGCACGCCCGGCAAGGCCGCCAGCACATCTTCGAGTTCGTTCGGATAGACGTTGAAACCGGAGACCAGGATCATGTCCTTCTTGCGATCGACGATGCGCATGTAGCCGTCGGTCTGGATCAGGGCGATGTCACCGGTCTTCAGCCAGCCATCGCTGTCGAGGATCTCGTTGGTGGCGTCTTCACGCTGCCAGTAGCCCTTCATCACCTGCGGCCCTTTCACGCACAACTCGCCGATTTCGCCCAGGGCCAGTTCGACACCGGCGTCGTCGATGATCTTGCACAGGGTCGAGGGCATCGGAATACCGATGGTGCCGATCTGGTTCTGCTCGGCCGGGTTGACCGCTGCCACCGGGCTGGTTTCGGTCATGCCGTAACCTTCGCAGATGGCGCATCCGGTCACTGCCTTCCAGCGCTCGGCGACACTCATCTGCAGCGCCATACCGCCCGACAGGGTGATCTTCAGGCCGGAGAAATCCAGCTTGCGGAAATTCTCGTTGTTGCACAGGGCGACGAACAAGGTGTTCAAACCGACAAAGCCGCTGAACTTCCACTTGCCCAGTTCCTTGACCATCGCCGGCAAGTCGCGCGGGTTGCTGATCAGGATGTTGTGGCTGCCGATCAGCATCATCGCCATGCAGTGAAAGGTGAACGCGTAGATGTGGTACAGCGGCAGAGGGGTGATCAGGATCTCGCAACCTTCGTTGAGGTTCGAGCCCATCAGCGCCCGGCATTGCAGCATGTTGGCCACCAGGTTGCGGTGGGTCAGCATTGCGCCCTTGGCCACCCCGGTAGTACCGCCGGTGTACTGCAACACGGCGACGTCGTTACTGTCCGGATTGGCTTCCTGAACAGCCTTGCCACGACCTTTGCTCAACACATCGTTGAACTTGACCGCCTTGGGCAGGTTGTACGCCGGAACCATTTTCTTCACGTACTTGATCACGCTGTTGATCAACAAGCGTTTAACCGGTGGCAACAAGTCGGCCACTTCGGTGACAATAACGTGTTTGACCTGGGTCTTGGGCACCACCTTCTCGGCCAGGTGCGCCATGTTCGCCAGGCAGACCAGCGCCTTGGCGCCGGAATCGTTGAACTGGTGTTCCAATTCCCGCGCGGTATACAACGGGTTGGTGTTGACCACGATCAGGCCCGCACGCAGGGCACCGAAGACGGCAACGGGGTATTGCAGAACGTTGGGCAGCTGCACGGCAATACGATCACCCGGCTGCAGGTCGGTATGCTGTTGCAGGTAAGCGGCAAAGGCCCCCGACAACTCATACAACTCGCCGTATGTAATGGTTTTGCCCAGGTTGCTAAAGGCCGGTTTATCGGCAAAGCGCTGGCAAGACTGCTTCAATACCGCCTGAATATTCGGATACTCATCAGGATTGATTTGCGAGGCAATCCCGGCTGGGTACTTATCCTTCCAAAAATTTTCGATCATGGAAGCCCACTCCTCCAGCAGCAGCGAATTCTTCACCGCAGTCGATGCGATTATTATTGATATAAGATTACGGTTTATTGCAAACCTGATAATCCGAAGCGGGCCGAGAGTAGCAGCTTTGCCAAGGGCCGCCTAGAGCTAAAGTAGCCCGAACAGTCACGGAAATGACTCTTGATTATGTCGTAGTCATTTTTAGAGTAAAAATTCTAAAGCACACTGTTGGAGCGGGCTTGCCCCGCGATAGCGCCCTGTCTGGCACGGCACATCGCGGGGCAAGCCCGCGCCCACAGTGACTCAGCGCCGCCGTCAGGCTATATCCCGAAGCTCCCTGCGCAAAATCTTGCCCACCGCCGTCATCGGCAACGAGTCCCTCAACACAATGTGCTTGGGCACCTTGTAGCCGGTGAAGTTGGCCTTGCAATAAGCCTTCAGCTCTTCAAGGCTCACCCCACCCTCGCGCGGCACCACGAACAGCTTCACCGCCTCGCCCGAACGCTCATCAGGGACGCCGATCACCGCGCAACTGGCCACTTGCGGATGGCTCATCACCACCTCTTCGATCTCGTTCGGATACACATTGAAACCCGAGACGATGATCATGTCCTTCTTGCGGTCGACGATACGGGTAAAGCCATCCGGGTCGATCACGGCAATATCGCCAGTCTTGAACCAGCCTTCGCTGTCCAGCGCCTCGGCGGTCGCCTCGGGGTGCTGCCAGTAGCCCTTCATTACCTGCGGGCCCTTGATACACAGCTCGCCGCGCTCTCCAAAGGGTTGCTCCTCCCCCTCATCGTCAATGACCTTGAACGCCGTGCCCGGCACCGGAATGCCCACGGTCCCCAGGCGCGCCAGCTGGCCATAAGGGTTGGTACTGGCCACCGGCGAGGTCTCGGTCAGGCCGTAGCCTTCGACAATGCGGCAACCGGTGATGCTCTCCCAACGCTCGGCGGTGGCGCTGACCAGTGCGGTACCACCGGAATTGGTCACTTTCAGCGCCGAGAAGTCGAGGTTCTTGAACTCGGGGTGGTTCATCAACGCCACGAACAGGGTGTTAAGCCCCAGCAGTGCAGAGAACTTCCACTTTTTCAGCTCCTTGACGAAGCCGGGGATGTCCCGCGGGTTGGTGATCAGCACGTTGTGGTTGCCGGTGACCATCATGCACATGCAGTTCGCGGTGAAGGCATAGATATGGTAGAGCGGCAGCGGTGCGATCATCACCTCCTGCCCCTCCTTGATCAGGCGCTGGCCATCGGGCCCATGCTGGGAGAAACACGCCAGCACCTGGAGCATGTTGGCCACCAGGTTACCGTGGGTCAGCATCGCGCCCTTGGCCAGGCCCGTGGTGCCGCCGGTGTACTGCAACACGGCGATGTCGTCGAGGCTCAGCGATACCGGCTTGAGCGACTGGCCACGGCCCTGGGCCAGGGCGCTCTTGAATGGCACAGCCTGTGGCAGGCGGTAGTCCGGAACCATCTTCTTGACCTTGCTGACGATGGTATTGACCAGCCAGCCCTTGGCCGTCGGCAGCATGTCGCCCATCTTCGCTTCGATGAGGAATTCGATGCCGGTGTCCGGCAGCACTTCCTGCACCAGCTTGCCGAACATGTTCAGGTACACCAGCGCCCTGGCGCCGGAGTCCTTGAACTGGTGGCGCATCTCGCGGGCGGTGTACAGCGGGTTGGTGTTGACCACGATCAGCCCGGCGCGCATGGCGCCGAATACGGCGATGGGGTACTGCAGCACGTTGGGCATCTGTACCGCGATGCGGTCGCCCGGCACCAGGTCGGTGTGCTGCTGCAGGTAAGCGGCGAAGGCCGCGGAATAGCGTTCGAGTTCGGCGTAGCTCAGGGTCACCCCGAGGTTGCTGAACGCCGGGCGGTCAGCAAACTTCTTGCAGGAGCGTTCGAACACTTCGACCACTGACTTGTAAGCGTTTATGTCAATTTGCGAAGGAACGCCTGCCGGGCGCTTGTCATTCCAGAAATCAGCTTGCATTTATTCTTGTCCTCATACCTGAGCCGTTCCGGCCCCCTTGCCTGCTTGGCGAAGAAGGTGCTCTGCCGACGTTAGCAGGTATGTCGCAGGTGGCAAATACGCCAAGCGCTGTCATTAACATTGTGAATCTTATTGCTGATGACCCTGCGATTGTGTGCCTGGGTTATACACTGTGCTGACTCACCGACTTGCGTGCACAAGGACCCGCCATGCACCACGACGCGTTCTGGCTTCCGGCCAGCGATCACTGCAGCCTCTACGTTTATCAATGGCTGCCGGCCACGCCGATCAAGGCGGTGGTGCTGCTGGCCCACGGCATGGCCGAGCATGCCGGGCGCTATCAACGCCTGGGCGAGGCGCTCAGCAAGGCCGGCTATGCCCTGTTCGCCCATGACCAGCGCGGCCATGGGCGCACCGCCGAACTTGGCACTTTAGGCCTGTTCGCCCGACACAATGGCTGGAACAGCGTAGTCAACGATCTGGGCCCGCTCAGCCAGCACATCGGCCAGCAGTTTCCGGGCACACCGGTATTCCTGTTTGGCCACAGCATGGGCAGCTACATCGCCCAGGCTTACCTGATGCACCATGGCGCCAGCCTGCAAGGCGCGATTCTCAGCGGCTCGAACTTCCAACCCCCTGCCCTGTACCGAACGGCTTGCCTGCTTGCCCGCTTCGAAGCCTGGCGCCAGGGTCCGCTGGGGCACAGCGCGCTGATCGAGTGGTTGTCGTTCGGCTCGTTCAACAAGGCCTTCAAGCCCAACCGCACCGCCTTCGACTGGCTCAGCCGCGACAACGACGAAGTCGACAAGTATGCTGCCGATCCGTTGTGCGGCTTTCGCTGCAGCAACCGTTTGTGGATCGACCTGCTGATGGGCCTGGAGCAAATCAGCCAGCCGCGTAACCTGGCGCAGATCGATCCGAACCTGCCGATCCTGGTGATGGGCGGTGAATGTGATCCGGTCAGTGCCGGCAAGCGTCTCAAGGATCTGGCGGGTGCCTTGCGCCTGGCCGGCAATCAGCATGTGCAGCTGCAGCTCTACCCCCAGGCGCGGCATGAGCTGCTCAACGAAACCAACCGTGACGAGGTCACGGCCGCCATCATCGACTGGCTGGACCAGGCCCTGGCCATTGGCCGCCCCGCCCGCAGCGAATGACGACCGCCCCGCACGATAGAAGGAAAGCCAAGCGATGACCCAGGTCACCAACACCCCGTACGAAGCCCTCGAAGTCGGCCAGACCGCCAGCTTCAGCAAGACCGTCGAAGAACGTGACATCCAGCTGTTCGCTGCAATGTCCGGTGACCATAACCCGGTGCACCTGGATGCCGAGTTCGCGGCCAAGAGCATGTTCAAGGAGCGCATCGCCCACGGCATGTTCAGTGGCGCGCTGATCAGCGCCGCGGTGGCCTGCGAACTGCCTGGACCGGGCACCATCTACCTGGGCCAGACCATGAGCTTCCAGAAGCCGGTCAAGTTCGGCGACACCCTGACCGTGCGCCTGGAAATCCTCGAGAAACTGCCGAAGTTCAAGGTGCGCATCGCCACCCGCGTATTCAACCAGAACGACGAGCTGGTGGTTGACGGCGAGGCCGAGATTCTCGCCCCGCGCAAGCAACAGACGGTCGAGCTGGTCAGCCCGCCGCCGATCACCATCGGCTGAGTGTCACAACTCGCTCAGGCGGCGCTCGATAAAGCGCCGCTCGGGGCCCTGACGGGTCAGTTCGAGAGCTCTGCAATAGGCCTCGCGGGCTTGACCCAGCAGGCCTAGCTGGCGGCACAGTTCAGCGCGGGCCGAATGGGCCAGGTGGTAGTCCTGCAACTGACCGCGGGCCAGAATCGCCTCCACCGCCGCCAACCCCGCCTGGGCGCCATCGCGCCGGGCCAGGGCAGCGGCGCGGTTGAGTTCGACCACCGGCGACGGCCAGCGCTGCCACAGTACATCGTACAGACCGACGATCTCTGCCCAGTCCGTGTCCTCGGCACTGGCCGCTTGCGCATGCACGGCGGCAATCGCTGCCTGCAAGCTATAGACGCCAAACTGCTGGCTACGCAGGGCCTGCTGCACCAGCTGGCAGCCTTCGGCAATCAGTTCACGGTTCCACAGCCTGCGGTCCTGCTCATCCAGCAGCACAAGCTCGCCCTGGGCATCGCTGCGCGCCTGCTGCCGCGAAGCCTGCAGGAGCATCAGCGCCAGCAGGCCGAGCACTTCCGGATCGGGCAGCAATTGCTGGAGCAAACGCCCAAGGCGGATCGCTTCATCGCTCAGGTCGTGGCGCATCAGGCTCTCCCCCGAAGACGCCGAGTAGCCTTCGTTGAACACCAGGTAGATCACCCGCAACACGCTATCAAGACGCTCCGGCAGTTCGGCCAGAGACGGCACCTGATAGGGAATTCGCGCATCGCGGATCTTGGCTTTGGCGCGGACGATGCGCTGGGCGATGGTCGCCGGGCTCTGCAAAAACGCGCGGGCGATTTCTTCGGTGGTCAGGTCACAGACTTCGCGCAAGGTCAGCGGCACCTGGGCATCGGCGGCCAGCGCCGGGTGACAGCAGGTGAAGATCAGGCGCAGGCGGTCGTCCTCCAGCTCTTCGTCATTCACCTGAGCCTCCTCGAGCGACTCCAGCGCCTGCACCAACTGCGCCTGGGAGCGGTCGAAACGCGCACGCCGGCGCAGGCTGTCGATCGCCTTGAAGCGCCCGGTGGACACCAGCCAGGCCCTGGGGCTGGCAGGAATACCGTCACGCTGCCAGCGTTCGACGGCAATGAAAAATGCTTCGTGCATGGCCTCTTCAGCCAGGTCGAAGTCGCCCAGCAGGCGAATCAGTGTCGCCAGGATGCGCCGCGACTCCTGGCGATAGACCGTCTCCAGTTGTGCCCGTACCGTAGCAAGCGTGGCCATCAGTCGGGCATCTGCGTAGTCACCAGCGCCACCAGGCGATCCAGGCTCTCACCCCAGCCACGGTGAAAGCCCATCTCTTCGTGGGCCTGGCAATCGGCGGCACTCCAGTGCCAGGCGCGGGCGGTGTACTGGGTCTTGCCGTGAATGTCGTCGAAGGTCACGACAACGGTCATGAAAGCCTTGTTCGACGGGACCCAACCCGGGCCGAAAGCATCGGTAAAGACGATCCGCGCCGGCGGCACGATCTCCAGAAACACCCCCTGATTCGGATACTCGCTGCCGTCAGGTGCACGCATCACAGTACGAAACAAGCCGCCCACCCACAGCTGCATTTCGCATTCCGGCGTAGTCATGCCGTTGGGGCCCCACCACCGGGCAAGCAGTTGCGGCTCGGTCCAGGCGCGAAACACCTTGGTCCGCGGCGCGTCGATCAGACGCGTCAACGACAGCTCATGCTGCGCCTTGGGCTGCTCGGGGTGTAGAAGGCTCATCGTGTTGTTCTCCTTGGTTTCAGGGTTGCAACTCGCGGATTGGCCGCACCTCGACACTGCCGACCCGCGCAGCGGGAATGCCGCGGGCAATGTTCAAGGCCTCGTTCAAGTCCCGCGCATCAACCAGATAGAAGCCGGCCAGTTGCTCCTTGGTTTCGGCGAAAGGGCCGTCGGTCAGGCTCATCTGCCCGCCGCGCACACGCACGGTGGTTGCGGTCTGCACCGGTTTGAGCGCCTCCGCGGCGAGCATTCGGCCGCTGCCCTGGATCGATTCGGCGTAGGCCATGCACTCGGCGTCGGCCGGGCTTTCGGGCAAGCTATGCAGCAGACTTTCGTCACAGTAGACCAGGCACAGGTATTTCATCGTCGTCTCCACAGCTGGGGATACTATGGCGGTAGATCACACCGCCTTAGAAAGCGCGATTCGGCATAACTCTCGGGGTTCTAAGCTCAAGGCTTGAGCGAGAACAGCGCGGCACCTGATTCCATGTCGAACGGCGCTGACCAGTGCTCATGAATCACCTTCCATTGCCCGTCGATCCGCTGGTAGCCCACGGTCGCGCGCATGTAGCAGCCTTGATCCTCACCCCCTTCGCTGCTGGCCGGGCCACAGCGATTGAGCCAGTGGGCCAAAGCCAGTTCCGGGGTGGCCTGGATCTGCAATTGCTCGATTTCGAAGATCATTTCGCCGGGGCAGTGATCCATGCAGGCCTGCCAGTGGGCGCGATAGGCGGCCTTGCCTTGGAACTGCAATTGCTGGATCGCATCAAAAGCGCGAATGTTCTCGGCGTAAGGCGCGGTAATGGCCTCGACATCCCGCGAGCGTACTGCGGGAAGCCATTGTTCGATGAGTTGGCGGATTTCGTTCTCGGCGGCGCTGTTCATGGTCGTGTCCTCTGCGCGATCAGGCGCCGAACAACTCGGCGCGTTCACAGATGGTCGAATGGCAGCGGCTGAAATCGACAGACTGGGGAAACTGATTGCGAGCCTCAGAAACCCAACCCAAGGATCACATACGCGAAGAACCAGAAAAGACTGACGGTGGTCCTCCAGCGGGTAATCGGGCCAAAGCGCCTGGCTTGTTGTGCAGCGCTACAGCGTTCGATCATTTGTCTTCCAAAGGTAACCAGATTTCCATCACGCTGTGGCTGTCGTTGGGGTTGAAGTCCCGGCCATAACGCTCGAACTCAGGCGCGTTGGCCACGGTTTCGCCGGACACCGGCACCCAGTCCTGCCAGATTGCCTGAAAGGTAGCCTTGAGATTGTCGAGGCTACCGTGGTGCTCAAACACCGCATAACGCCGGGCCTTGAGCTCGACATGCCGAAACTCTGCAGGCAGCGGCTCAGTGCCCTGCACTTCAACCCCGGCGATATAGTCGAAATTGCCTTTGCCATCACCGTTGCAGCACACCCCGTAGGCTTCCTCGCCCACCTGCCCGGGTACCCGGCCAATGTGCTGCTCGAAGCGGTGCCACAGGGTGGGGATTTGCTGGAGGGTGGCCTGGCCATAGCGCTTACCAAGTCCGGCAACCGTGAAGGTACGACCATCTTCGAAACGCGCGGGTTTGATCGGGGGAGTCTGCAGAGTCATGTCCTTTGCCTCGTTCGCCAGGGTAATGGGCACAGCGCATCCGTACCCACCGCTAGAGTAGCGGCAATTGCCCATTCTCGTAATCTGCTTGAGGTTCTGCCCCGGACGAAAAGAGCCCCTTGCGGAGCTCTTGGCCTTATTGCGGAAGAAAACTGTCGCCGGAGCGTTTGGCGCGTTTGGCGGCGTGTTTTTCTTTGGCGGTTTTCAGTGGTTTTTTCTTCGTCATCTTTTTCGCATCAAGACCTTTCATCGAAGATCCTCCTGCCTGACGGCACCTGCGCACCGGTGTCTCGAATCATTATAGACCCGGGGTGGCCGCAGGCACGGCGAGGATGAACTCGCGGTAACCGGAAAGAACCACGTAGCCGGCGAAATAACAGAAGATGCCCGCCGACAGCAGGTACGACCAGGTCAGCAAGCGGTCACCCAACAACCGCCCGCCATGGCTGGCAATGCCGCACAACGACAGGCACCAGATCAGCCCGGCGGCAAAGAAGCCGGAGAGAAACAGCCCGGCTTCGAACAGGCTGCCGCCACCGGAACGGGAAATCAGCACCCCGCCGACCGCGGCAAACCAGAGAATGGCGCTGGGTGACGACATGGCCAGGAAGATCCCGCGCATGAACTCGCGCCAGCCCGATTCCACGACCACCTCGCCACGGGTCTCCAGGTGGGTGTTGCCGCGCAGCGCCGCCAGCAGCATCTTGATGGCAAACCACACCAGCAACACCGACCCGCCCAGCCACAGCACCCAGCGTACCGTTTCAAATTGCAGCAACACGGTCATCCCCGCCAACGCCGCAATGGCATACAGCAGATCACCGACACAGGTGCCCAGCCCCAGCCAGAAGCCCTGCAGGAACCCCCGCTGCATGGCCAGGGTGATCATGGCGATATTGGCAATGCCGATATCCAGGCACAACGACAAACTCAGCAGAAATCCATTTGAAAAAGGCATCGACGTTCCGTAACCGCTGTTGAGGGCAGGCGCTATTTAAACGGTTTTTCGCCGGGCTGTATTGGAAGAAATTGCCTTTATTCAGGCTTGTGCTGCACGCTCAAAAACTTCATCGGCCCATTGGTTGAGGCTCTTGCCTGCCGACTGAGCTGCGATGGTCGCCGCGGCGTGGACTTCTGGCCTGATACGCAGCATGACCTTGCCGGAAGCGGGTTTTTCCGGCTTGACCCCACGCTCGGCGCAATCGGCCAGGTAGTCATCCAGCGCCAGGTGAAACGCCTCGTGCAACTGCCTGACGGCGCTGGCGTGGAAGCTGATGATGTCACGCACACCCAGGACACGACCGACGAAAATATCGTCCCGTGGGTCGTATTCGACTCGGGCGGTGTAGCCCTTGTAGCTCATAGTGTTCATGGTTGAACTCCTGCCCGTAGAAGAAACTCGCGGGCTTCTTCCACCTGATATCGCTTGGCCTCTTTGCCCGGGTGCGGCCGGTGACAGCGCCAAAGCTGATCACCCAGGATCAACTTGACCCTGGAGCCCTCACGTTCCTGCACTTGCCCGCCCAGGTACAGCACTAGCGCCTCGATGTCGGTAAACACCAGGCTGGCGCTGGTCGGTGTGCGGAAGATGCTGTCGAGGATCGTTCGATATCGATTGTTCATCGGAAAATGCTATCAAAATAAGATAGCACTTTTTCCAATGCTTCAATTCAGGATTTTTCAATCACCCGCCAATACCTGCGCATACCGCTGCCGATCAATATTCGCCCCGCTGAGAATCACCGCCACCTTGCACCCCTGCTGGCGCTCTCGCTCCTGGATCAGCGCGGCAAGCCCGGCGGCGCCTGCGCCTTCAGCGGTGTTGTGGGTGTCTTCGTGGTAGATGCGCATCGCCTGGGCAATTTCCTCATCGCTGACGCGCACGATGCGCGCGGCGTGCTGGCGGATGATTTCGAAGGCTTCGGGCAACGGCATACGGCAGGCCATGCCGTCGGCGAAGGTGTTGGCCGTGGCGGTGGTGACGATGCGGCCCTGCTCCAGGCTCTGGGCAAAAGCGTCCGCGGCGCTGGACACCACGCCGACGATCTCGGTGCGCAGGCCAAGCAGGTTGCGCGCCTGGATCAGGCCGCATATGCCCGAGCCCATGCCGATCGGTACGTAGACGCAATCCAGCTCGTGTACCGCTTCCAGCAGCTCCAGCGCATAGGTGGCGACGCCGCGGATCAACTCGGGGTGAAACGGCGGGACGCTCTCGTAGCCGTGCAGCTGGGCCAGGCGCGCGGCCTCTTCGCGGGACTGGTCAAAGTCGGCGCCGTGCTCGATCAACTGGGCGCCAAGGGCACGCATCGCCGCGTTCTTCTCCTGTGAGTTGCCTTCGGGAACCACGATGATGATCGGCAGCCCGGCATTGCGTGCGGCCAGCGCCATGCTCTGGCCGTGGTTGCCACGGGTCGCGGTGACTAGGCCGCGAACCGTCGGCTTTTGCGCCAGCAACCACTGCACATACATCAGCCCGCCGCGCACCTTGAAGGCGCCGGTCGGTGCATGGTTTTCATGTTTGACCCAGACCTCGCAGCCCAGCCGTTGCGCCAGGCGCGGCCAGGCATATTGCGGGGTGGCGGGTACGCTGGCATGAACCAGGCGGGCAGCATCGCGCAGGGCAGGCAGATCGAACATGAAGCACCTCGGCAGGATCGGATTTGACCTGATCCTAGTCGCCGCGCATTGTATGGGTAAATTCTTATATTGCATGGCCAACAATAAATGTGGACCCCTGCCCTCACCGAGGATGCCCAGCCGCGCTACCTGGCCCTGGTCGACGCTATTGCCGCCGCCATCGAGCGCGGCGAGCTGAAAGTCGGCGAACGTCTGCCGCCACAACGGCGCCTGGCCTGGAACCTGGGGCTGAACCCCAGCACCACTCAGCAGGCCTACCGCGAGGCGGCGGCACGGCACCTGGTCTCGGGCGAAGTCGGGCGTGGCACCTATGTGCTGGCCGGCAGCAAGGAGGCTACGCTGTTTCGCCTCAAGCAGCGCGACGTGCAATCAAGCCTGATCGACCTGTCGACCAATGTGCCCGTGATCGACCCGGCCAACCGCGACAGCGAAACGACCTTGCAGGCGTTGTTGCAGGACGGTCAGGCGGGCTGCCTGGACCATTACCTGAGCGCCGAAGAGTTGCTGCGCGGCCGTGTGCACGGCGCCGCCTGGCTGGCCAATCGCGGCCTGCAACTGAACGACCGGCAACTGCTGCTGTGCGGCGGCGCCCAGCAGGGCTTGTTCACGACCTTGCTGTCACTGTGCCAACCGGGCGAAGCAGTGCTGGTCGAAGCTCTCACGGCCCCCGGCATCAAGGCCGCCTGCCGGCAATTGCGCCTGCCGCTGCATGGCATCGCCCTGGACGATCAGGGCATTGTTGCCGATGATCTGGATCGGGTCGCCCGTGCCACCGGCGCGCGCGTCATGGTGCTGACCCCGAGCCTGCACAACCCTACCGGTGCATGCATGAGCAGCGCTCGCCAGCAGGCGATTGCCGAGGTGGTCGAGCGGCATGACCTGCTGGTGATCGAAGACGATGTCTACGGTGCGCTGACCGACCAGCCACCGCTGTGGCGGTTGCTCGGGCGGCGCGGCCTGTTGATCAGCAGCCTGTCGAAAACCGTCGGCGCCGGCCTGCGCCTGGGCTGGATCGTGGCTGACCCGGCGTTACTGGCGCAGGTCGATCCCCATGCCCAGGCCACTCACTGGCAGGTGTCGCCGCTGAACCTGCAGATTGCCTGTCGCTGGATTGCCGATAGCACGGCGCAAAGGCGTCTGGCCTGGCAGCGCGAGGAAGTCCGCCAACGCTGGCGCCTGGCCTGCAGGATTCTGGGCAGCTACCTGGTCAACAGCAGCCAGCCTGCCCCACACATCTGGGTCAAGGCCGGGCACAGCGCCGCACGCTTGACCGAGGCTTGCCGGGCCAATGGCGTGGCGGTGGTGCCAGCCGAGGTGTTCGCGGTAAAACAGCATGACCTGGCAGCGATCCGCATCAGCCTGTCGGCGGCTGCCAGCCGGGCCGAACTCAAGCAGGCATTGGAGCACGTGGCAAAGGCACTGGAGGCCTGATGAGCAAGCACGCTTTCTATACCGAGGCGCAAACCTACCTCGCCGCGATGGACCCGCAGTGGGCCGCACACATCGAGGCGGTGGGCCCTTGCCTGCATCAACCCAAACCCACCCGTGACCCGTATCAGGCACTGGTGCGGGCCATTGCCTACCAGCAACTGCATGCCAAGGCGGGCGATGCGATTCTCGGACGCTTTCTGGCGCTCTACCCGGGGTGCGGGTTTCCCAGCCCCGAGCAGGTGCTGGCGACCACCCCGGAGCAATTGCGCGGCTGCGGATTCTCGGCGAGCAAACTGGCAACCATCCAGGGTATCGCCAAGGCACGTGTCGAAGGGCGGGTGCCAGACTACCAACAGGCCTCGGTACTGGAAGATGAAGCGCTGGTCGAGCGCCTGATCAACCTGCGTGGCGTAGGCCGCTGGACCGTCGAGATGCTGCTGATCTATACCCTGGAACGCATGGACATCCTGCCGGCCGACGACTTCGGTGTGCGCGAGGGCTACCGCCGCTTGCAAGGCCTGGAGACGCAGCCGACGCGCCGGCAAATGATCGACCTGGGCAAGCGCTGGAGCCCCTACCGGACCGTTGCCGCCTGGTACCTCTGGCGCGTACCGGCCAAGCGAGTTTGAACGCAAGACCCGGAGTTATTCCTGTAGCCCGAACCCGTAGCCTGAACCCATCGATCACCGCCAGGAGCAAACCGTCATGAGTACAGGCAAACCACGGATCAGCGAATCCGACCCGCGCTGGCAGGCCATCCTGGCCCGCGACCCGGCTGCGGACCAGGCCTTCGTCTATGCCGTGCGTACCACGGGCGTCTACTGCCGGCCGAGCAGCACCTCGCGCCTGCCGCGCATCGACAACGTCGAATTCTTCGACACTGCCGAACTGGCCGAAGCCGCCGGCTACCGGCCGAGCAAGCGCCGCGGCGCCAACCAGACCGATGTCGCCGAACAGCACCGGGCCCAGGTCACCCGCGCCTGCACCTTGATCGAAAGCGCCGACCCGGCGCCCAGCCTGAACCAGCTGGCTGAACAGCTGAAGATGAGCCCGTTCCACTTTCACCGGGTGTTCAAAGCCGTGACCGGGCTGACGCCCAAGGCCTATGCCACGGCCCACCGTGCGCGCAAGGTACGCACTCAACTGCAGCAGTCGGCAACGGTCACCGACGCCTTGTACGAGGCCGGGTTCAACTCCAACAGCCGCTTCTACGAATCGAGCAATGCACGCCTGGGCATGACCCCGGGCGCCTATCGTGACGGCGGTGCCAATACCGACATCCGCTTTGCCATCGGCCAGTGCACGTTGGGGGCAATTCTGGTGGCGCAGAGTGAACGGGGGATTTGCGCAATCCTGCTCGGTGACGATCCGCAGGCGCTGCTCAATGACCTGCAGGACAAATTCCCCAAGGCCAACCTGATCGGCGGCGACGAAGGCTTCGAAAGCCTGATTGCCAGGGTCGTGGGCTTTATCGAGGTGCCGGGCATCGGCCTGGATTTGCCACTGGACCTGCGCGGCACAGCGTTCCAGGAGCGGGTCTGGCAGGCTTTGCGGGCGATCCCGGCCGGCAGCACTGCCAGCTATGCCGAGATCGCCCAGCGGATTGGCTCCCCCAGGGCTGTGCGCGCCGTGGCCCAGGCCTGCGCGGCCAACGCCCTGGCTGTGGCCATCCCGTGTCACCGGGTGGTGCGCAGCGATGGCAACCTCTCGGGCTACCGCTGGGGCGTGGAGCGCAAGCGTGAGCTACTGGCGCGCGAGAGCCAGTGAGGCGGGTTACTGGAAGTTGACGTCGAAGGCCTGGTAGAAGGCGTTGCCGGTATCAGCGACCAGCCACAGCAGGACGATGACGTGATGGCCGCGCTTGTTGCCGGGTAGCTTGACCTCGTGTTCGACCTTGGCCTTAAGCTTGTCCTTATGATCGAAATACGGCGTATACGGATAGAGGTCGTCGGCAAACGGCGCCGTCTCGAGCTGGGCACGACTGATGCGTTTGTTCACATCCCATCCATCTTTGGTAATAAACCAGCGATAGCCACGGGTGGTGTGCGGGGCCGTGTATTCCCACTTCACATGAAAGGTCTGGCCTGGCGTGACATTCAACAACGGCCAGGTAAAGGGCGAGCCCAGTTTGGCGGACATTTCGGCATTGGTGTAATTGACGACGTCGCGAGCATCCTCTTTGCCGCCACTTAGAATATATCCATCCGCCGGTGGCACGACACTGGCGACATCCGACTGGAAGGGCGCGGGTACCGGCCCACCCACCAGGCTGGGGAAGTTTTTACCGCCTTCCATTTCGTTGACTTGCCAGTTGCCGAGCAATCCCAGTTCGACAGTCTTGGAACCACGGCTGGCCGGTGAAATGACCCGACCGTGACGCAGATTCTTTTCAGGGCTGTTCATTGCATTCACTCCTTGTGAGATAGAAAAACCTGTCCACCCTGGACACGATTCACCCTAGCTCAAGCCCTGCAATGCGCAACCCAGAGGCGCCAAACGGTATCAACCGTTGCTGCAGCCGTCGCCCATGGCGCGGTATGCGATGGTGTGGCGCTGACCCTGATGGTCTTCGTAGGTCATGGTTGCCGGTACCACTTCACAGACATTGGGAATGGTCGACAAACTGATGACTTTGGCAATATCCAGGTTAGTGCTGTAGTCATACTGCTCAACAACAGGTTGCGCAGCAGCACTATTGATTTCATCCGCCAGGGCGAACGACGACATGGCAACCAGGGCAAGTGCAAATAAACTTTTCATGATAATAGGCCTGCAAAGCAATCAAACTAATCGATTGACTTCATTTGCCAATAAGGGCGCGGAGAAGTTGTTATATCAAGCAATGGGACATAACACGAAGTACCGACCCCACTACAACTTATTCCGTGGGATGTGGTTAGTTTACAAGGTACTTCGGGCGGTTAAATCGCGAAGCCGGACATTCACTGTTACCGCCTGTGCAACAATAAGCCCGACACAACGCCCTCGACACTTTTCGCCTTCCCGTGTAAAAGCCCGGGGTAGAGCCTTTGCCAGATCAAACCAGTGACCTTGTTACGCTATTGCCCGCTGCCCGCCGCCGAGCGGCCCCTGCTGAATAAATTCTACCGAAACCAGGGTTCGCCCATGCGCGCGGCTGCCCAGGGCCAGCTTTGGGTAGCCAGGGCCGATGAGATCGTCGCTGCCTTGTGCCTGAGCCAAGTACCAGGCGGCCATTGGCTGACCGGGTTGTTCGTCGCGCCCGCCTGGCGCGGCCAACGGGTCGCCCGCCAGCTGATCGAAGCGGCCGCGAGCGAGTTGCAAGGGGACATCTGGTTGTTTTGCCATCCGGCTCTGGTGGGCTTCTACGAGCGGCTGGCGTTCAGCACCAGCGACGCCCTGCCCGCCACTCTGGCCGAGCGCCTGGCCCGCTACCAGCGCAGCAAGCCCCTGTTGGCGATGACGCGGATTCAGTCGTCGCTGGCCGGGTCCAGCCCGGGGAACAGCACCTCGGTATAACCGAAGCGGCTGAAATCGTGGATGCGCGAGGGGTAAAGGCGGCCGATCAGGTGATCGCACTCATGCTGCACCACCCGGGCATGAAAACCTTCGGCGTTGCGCACTATCGGCTGCCCCTGCGGATCGATGCCTTCGTAACGGATCCGCTGGTAGCGCGGCACCACACCACGCAGCCCCGGCACCGACAGGCAGCCTTCCCAGCCGTCCTCGACCTCGGTGCCCAAGGGTGTGATCAGCGGATTGAGCAGAATGGTGCGCGGCACCGCCTCGGCATCCGGGTAGCGCTCGCTGCGCTCGAAACCGAAGATCACCAGTTGCAGGTCGATACCGATCTGCGGCGCGGCCAGGCCAACACCGCCGACATGCTCCATGGTTTCGAACATGTCGGCGATCAGTCGCTCAAGCCCGGTGCTGCCGATCATGTGCTTCGGCACAGGCGGGGCGATGCGCAGCAAGCGCTCATCGCCCATTTTCAGGATGTCATGAATCATGCTGGCTTCGACTCAGGGGTTCGCTGGCAGGCGTGGTTTCATGATCGAGTGAATGATCGCGGCCAAGCCCGGAAACATGCTTTTTATCATGCTCGTGGGCGACACCATCAAAGTCTTTTTCGCCGGGGTCCTTGCCTTCCTCGGACATATGCTCGATCACCGCATTCATCTCCGCGCCCAGCAACAACACCGCAGCGGAGATATAGAAGTACAACAGCAGGACAATGATCGCCCCGATGCTGCCGTACATGGCGTTGTAGTCGGCGAAAGTCTTGACGTAATAACCGAAGCCCAAGGACGCGATGATCCACACCACTACCGCCAGCACCGAACCGGGGGTAATGAAGCGAAACTTCTGCTTAACGTCGGGCATCACGTAATAGATCAGGGCCACCGCGACCATCATCAGAATGATGATTGCCGGCCAGCGCAGCACGGTCCACAAGGTGACGATGAACTCCTGCATGCCGATCTGCGAGGCAATCCACTCCATCACCTGCGGCCCCAGCACCATCAGTGCGGCAGCCGCCAGGAGCATGCCGGCAATGCCGACGGTGTAGATCACCGACAACGGGATACGCTTCCACACCGGGCGCCCTTCGACCACGTCGTAGGCGGCGTTCATCGCGCTCATCATCAGCCGCACACCGGCTGACGCGGTCCACAGGGCGATGACGATACCCACCGAGAGCAAACCGCCCTTGGATTGCTGCAACTGGTCGATCACCGGGTTGACCTGCTCCAGCGCCTGGGGCGGCAATACCAGTTCAGACTGCAGGCGCAGCCAGGAGAAGAAATCCGGCAAATGCAGGAAGCCGATCAGGGCGATCAGGAACAGCAGGAAGGGAAACAGCGAAAACAGCATCTGGTAAGCCAGCGCCGAGGCGTAGGTGGACATCTCGTCATCGAGAAACTCCTTGACTGTGCGCACCAGCACACGGTGCAACGGCAAGCCGCGCAGGTCGGGGAAAATCATAGCGTCTCCTTTCGCCGCTCGAGGGTCATGGGCAAAGTTCCTCAAACACTTATCAGACAGGTTCGACCTGAAGTCTAATCGACGATCGCCTCACAGTTGCGACTGATTGCTGCAGATAGCACAACGGCCACCCGAGGATGGCCGTCGTCCTACCCTGCACACAGGTTCAAGGCTTCTTCATGGCGTCCTTGACCTTGCCAACCGCTTGCTGAGCTTCGCCCTTGAGTTCCTGGGCCTTGCCCTCGGCGCGCAGCTTGTCGTTGTCGGTCACCTTGCCAACACCTTGCTTGACGTTGCCAACAGCCTCGTTGGCCATACCTTTTACTTTGTCTTTAGTGCCACTCATGGGAGTTCTCCTGAAGGGGAAATAACACGCGGTCAGAGTCGACAGTCTGTGGACCCATGGCCTGTTGCGAGAGTTTCAATTATTTGCCCGCTGGCAAAACAGCGGGCGAATATCGCCCCGATTCGCTCAAGCAAGCCGCTGAATCGCAAAGGCTTATCCTAGAATCGACAGCCACGCTGCAGGCTTTTTGCGCCTGCGCTATAACAACAACAGCCGACTGCGGAAACCTTTGCCCATGCGCGTCACGCCCCTGCTGGCAGCCCTTTTGCTGCCTCTGTCCGCCATTGCCGCCGCACCGGCAACGGCCCTGACCACGCTGGTGGTCGATCGATACGCCGATGACCAACAGCCCGGCAGCCTGCGTTGGGCGATCGAGCGCAACAACGAAAAGCCCGGCCAGTACCGGATCGAAATCCGCCCGGTAGGCAAGCCCCCGTACCTGATCAAGCCAGCCTCGCCGCTGCCGCCGATCCAGGGCCCGGTAAGCATCGAAGGCACGGCCTGGGCCCGCGACGGCCAGTTCATCGCCATCGACGGCTCGGCCTACATCATCGGCGACGGCACCCAGGCCTGCCCCGGCGCCGTACCCGGCCAGTTCGGCACCAATGTACGCACCACCACCGGCCCCGGGCTGGTGCTGCGTGACACCCAGGGCGTGCACATTTCCGGCCTGGAAGTGCGTAATTTCTGCATCGGCATCCTGCTCAACCGCGCCAGCAACAACGTCATCGAAGACAACCGCATCGTCGCCAACAAGGGCGGTGCCGGGATCATGCTCACCGGCGACGATGGCCAGGGCAACCCGACCGCGACCACCACCAATAACAACAAGGTGCTGCGCAACCAGCTGATCGATAATGGCGATGGCCTGGAACTGACCCGCGGCGCGGCGTTCAACCTGGTGGCTGACAACCTGTTCCGCTCCACCGAGGCCAACCCGGAACCGTCCCAGGGCATCGAAATACTCTGGGGCAACGACAACAGCGTGGTGCGCAATCGTTTCGAGAACTACTCGGACGGCTTGCAGATCAACTGGGGCCAGCGCAATTACCTGGCCGCCAACACCTTTACCGGCAACTCGATCGGGGTCAGCGTCAGCGGCGCCGGTAATATCCTTGACGGCAACCTGATCCATGGCAACCGCATCGGCGTGGCCCTGCGCCCGGAGCCAACCACCACCAGCAACCGCCTGAGCGCCAACCGCATCTGGGACAACGGCAAGGACATCCGTCGCTGCCAAGCCGGTGGCTCGTGCATTGCCGAGCAGCGCACCGGGGCCATCGTCTTTGGCGTACCGGCGCTTGAGCATGCGATCTATGAGGGCTCACGGGGGATTGGCGTCGATCAGTCGGCGAACAACCGGGCGATCATCTGCGACGCCAAGGCGCCCGTAGAAGGCTGCCAGCCGTTGCCCAACCGTAACCAGCCAGCACCGCAGCTCACTGAACTCAAGGACGGTCGCTTGAGCGGTACGGTCCATGCTGAGCCTCACAGCCTGCTGCGTGTTGAAGTATTCGCCAATGGGCAAGCCGCTGGCCGCGAAGCCGAGCAGTACCTGGGCGAAGTGATGGTGCCGACTGACGCACGCGGCGAGGGGCACTTCGACTATCGGCTGGAACAGGCGCAGCGGTTCGGCGCCTTTACCGCGACGGTGACACGCACCGATGGTGCCACCTCACCGCTGAGCCAGCCGTTGTCGCCAGCAACGGCCAGCGCCAACCGCTAAGCCCCGTTGCGGGGTCAGTGTTTCCTGGCATCGCATTGGGCGCGCAGATCGCGGTTGTCGATGCTGCCGCAACTGCTGCCTTTCATGGCGTTGCAGTAGGCGCGCTGATCCCGGTCGTCGATCGAGCCACAGCTGCCACCCTGGGTTTCGGCATTGCAGGCGGCACGCAGGTCGCGGTTGTCGATACTCCCGCAACTCCCGCCTTTCTTGGCATTGCAGTAGGCGCGCTGGTCACGGTCATCGATGGAGCCACAGCTGCCGCCCTGGGTTTCGGCATTACAGG
The DNA here is from genome assembly GCF_900497695.1 of Pseudomonas wadenswilerensis. GTDB lineage: Bacteria > Pseudomonadota > Gammaproteobacteria > Pseudomonadales > Pseudomonadaceae > Aquipseudomonas > Aquipseudomonas wadenswilerensis. The sequence continues at coordinate 501,347 of NZ_UIDD01000010.1, forward strand.
CGGCACGCAGGTCGCGGTTATCGATACTCCCGCACGAGCCCCCTTCGCGGGCATAACAGTAGGCACGTTGATCGCGGTCATCGATACTGCCGCACCCTGCATAGGCATAGCCACTGAGCATCAACAACAGGGCAATCACTACTTTCATTTGCGTTCTTCCTTGGGTTGCCAGGGAGGCGCCTGGCGCTGGTCGATCAATTGGCTGGCGCACCATTGCGCGCCATCATATTGATATCAAAGCAGGAAATAAGTTCCGCGCACGCCTGCGCTTGCCACGGCGGCTTTATGTTTCAAGTTAATCCCAGCACAATAAGCGACCTTTCAAGCGTCACCCGTAGGAACCTGCATGAAACTCGACAAACCCACCGCCATTGCCCGCCGCAACCAGGAACTGGAAAGACCCGTGCTCAACAGCGACAACACCCTGTTTGCCGTGCTCGACACCAAGCGCAGCCTGTGGTGGTTCGATGTGCCGGTGAAGCTGCTGCGCAAGGGCCAGCCCGACTGGGTCAACCTGCTGCTGCACACCCCGGAAACCGACGAGCTGCAGCATTTGAAGGTGCCGGTGAACTACCTGCAGGCGCATCAGGAAAAAATGGAAGTGCGCCACCCGGGCAAGCGCCGCTCGACCATCAGCCTGGCGCTGAGTGCCGATCGCGATTCGCTGCTCAAAGACCTGCGCCCAGGCGGTGAAAACCTGAATTTCGCAGGCTTCAAGCAGGTCTGATCAGGCCAGTTCGATGCGGTCGGCGTGGATGACGATGCGGCCATCCTTGTACAAGGCACCGATGGCTTTCTTGAAGTTGCCCTTGCTGACCCCGAACAGATCGCTGATCAGCTGCGGATCGCTCTTGTCGCTGACCGGCAGCACGCCGTTGGCGTCCTTGAGCTTGGCGAGGATCTTGTCGTGCAGGCTGTTGGCCAGGTCCTGGCCGATGGGCTGCAGGCTCAGGGCAATCTTGCCGTCGCTGCGCAGCTCCTTGATGTAGCCCTTCTCCTGCTTGCCCGAACGCAGGAACTTGAACACTTCGTTCTTGTGAATCAGGCCCCAGTGCTTGTTGTTGATGATCGCCTTGAAACCCATCGGGGTTTCTTCGGCCACCAGCAAGTCGACTTCCTGGCCGACCTTGTAGGTCGCCGGCACCTTGTCCAGGTAACGGTCCAGGCGCGCGGTGGCGGTGATGCGGCGGGTACGCTTGTCGAGATAAGCGTGCACCACGCAGTACTCACCGGCCTTCATCTGGCGCTTTTCTTCGGAGTACGGCATCAACAGGTCTTTGGGCAGGCCCCAGTCGAGGAAGATGCCGATGCTGTTGATCTCTTTGACCTTGAGGCTGGCGAACTCGCCGACCTGCAACTTGGTCTTTTCCGTGGTGGCGATCAGCTTGTCTTCGCTGTCGAGGTAGACAAAGACGTTCAGCCAGTCTTCGACCTCGGTGGGCGTGTCCTTGGGGATGTAACGGTTAGGCAGGAGGATTTCGCCGTCCGCCCCGCCGTCCAGGTACAGACCGAAGTCTGTGTGCTTGACCACTTGCAAAGTGTTGTAACGCCCAACTAAAGCCATTTCCGGAAATCCTCGTTGCGAGCGGGGCATTCTACACCTGAAGCGGCGATTGCGCCCGGTTGCCAATGACGGCCTGTCAGCAAAATGAACCGTGCGGGCCTGGCCTGTTCTATAAAGACAAGCAAGCCTTTGCAAGGATTCGCTCATGTACGCCAGCCTGTCCAAGTACCTGCGCACCGTTCTGTTGCTGGTGATATCGGCCATGCTGGTGGTCGCCTGCAACCGTATCGACCTGGCCTACCGCAACCTCGACATGCTGGTGCCCTGGTCGCTGAACGACTACCTGAGCATGAACCGCCAGCAGAAGACCTGGCTCAATGATCGGCTCAAACAGCAACTGGCCTGGCATTGTCGTACGCAGTTGCCCGGTTACCTGACCTGGATCGACGAAATCCAGACGATGGTCGCCAACAATGCGGTAACCGACCAGCAACTGCAGGTGCGCACCCAGCAAGCCCGGCAAGCGATTGCCAAGGTCGCCGACCAGATCACCCCCTCGGCCGCCGAGCTGTTGCGCAGCATGGACGACGATCAGGTGCGGGAAATGCGCGAGGCGTTTGCCGAAGACATCCGCGAACGTCAGGCCAAGTACGTCAATACGCCGTTGGCGCGGCAGATCGAACGCCGCGCAGAGCGCATGGAAAAGCGCCTGAGCACCTGGCTGGGCGAGCTCAGCCCGCAACAGAAGTTGCGGATCATGACCTGGTCCCAGGGCCTGGGCGAGCAGAATCGCCAGTGGATTGCCAACCGTGCCCATTGGCAGGCGCAGTTCAGCGCGGCGATGGACCAGCGCCACAGCGACACCTTCGAGCCACGCCTGGAAATCCTCCTGAAGAAACGCGATAGCCTGTGGACCCCGGAGTACCGGAGAGCCTTCCAGCGTACCGAGCAGGAGGCGCGGCGGTTGCTGGTGGATGTGATGGCGCAGAGCAGCGAGCAGCAGCGCCAGTACATGGGGCAGAAGCTTGGGCAGGTGCGGCAGAGTTTCAGCGAGTTGAAGTGCTTGAAGGGGTGACCCCCTGAAATCATCTCATAACCCCTGTGGGAGCTGGCTTGCCAGCGATGAGGCCAGTACAGCCTGCACTGCAGGCGGCGCCTGGAATACGAGCGCTTCGCGCTCGATCGCTGGCAAGCCAGCTCCCACAGTGTTCAGCTCTCCCGGCACTTGCGCCGGTACGGGAACACATCGATCACCTTGCCGCCGCGGATCGCCGCCTGCAGGCTCTTCCAGTAATCGGCGTCGTACAACTCGCCATGCAGCTGGCTGAACAAGCGGCGCTGGCCACTGTCGGCAAACAGAAACGGCGGAAACTCCTCGGGGAACACATCCAGCGGCCCGATCGAATACCAGGGCTCGGAGGCCATTTCATCCTCGGGGAAACGCGGCGGCGGGATGTAGCGGAAGTTGACCTCGGTGAGAAAGCAGATCTCGTCGTAGTCGTAGAACACCACCCGCCCGTGGCGGGTAACGCCAAAATTCTTCAGCAGCATGTCACCCGGGAAGATATTCGCCGCCGCCAGTTGCTTGATGGCCAGGCCATAATCCTCCAGGGCTTCGCGTACCTGGGCGCCGTTGGCGTTTTCCAGGTAAAGGTTGAGCGGGGTCATGCGCCGCTCGGTCCAGCAGTGGCGGATCAGTACGGTGTCGCCGTGCACTTCGACGGTGGACGGCGCCACTTCCAGCAGTTCGGCCAGGCACTCGGGCTCGAACTTGCTCAAGGGGAAGCGAAAGTCGGAGAACTCCTGGGTGTCGGCCATGCGCCCGACGCGGTCGACGCTTTTCACCAAGCGGTACTTTTCGATCACCGTGGCGCGGTCGACACTCTTGGACGGCGAGAAGCGGTCCTTGATGATCTTGAACACGGTATTGAAGCCCGGCAGGGTGAACACGCTCATGACCATGCCGCGCACGCCGGGCGCCATGATGAAACGGTCATCGGTGCCGGCCAGGTGGTTGATCAGGGCCCGGTAGAACTCCGACTTGCCGTGTTTGTAGAAGCCAATCGAGGTATACAGCTCGGCAATGTGCTTGCCCGGCAAGATGCGTTTGAGAAAACCGACGAACTCGGCCGGCACCGGCACATCGACCATGAAGTAGGAACGAGTGAAGGAGAAGATGATCGACACCTCGGCCTCGTCGGTGATCAGCGCATCGATCTCGATACCGTGGCCTTCGCGGTGCAATAGCGGGATCACCAGCGGCCATTGCTCGTCCTGGGTGTACAGGCGCCCGACCAGGTAGGCGCCCTTGTTGCGGTACAGCACCGGGGAAAACAGCTCGATGGCCAGGGCCGGGTCCTTGCACACCCAGTCCGGCAGGTTTTCCCGCAGCTGCGCGTCAAGGCGCGCCAGGTCGCCGGCAAGGTCCGAATACAGCACATCGAAGCGGTAGTCGGTAAAAATCTGCGCCAGCAGGGCGCTCAAGCCGTTTTGCGGCCGGTAGGTGCGCGTTTGCGCTGCCCGTTCGTGGCTGCGCAATGATGGCCGGGTGGTATGGATGAACATGCAACCATCGCTGATCAGGTCATGGCTGAACAGGCTGCAGAAGATCGAGTTGTACCAGGTCTCCGACAGTTCGTCGTCCAGGCGCGGGTCGATCAGGCCTATATAGGCGCTCTTGACCAGCGGCCACAGCGAGACATCGAGCAGCACCTCGTCCTCGAAACCCTGACGCAGCCAGCCACTGACCTCACTGACCTTTTCCTCATAGAGGTTGATGCGCGCCGCCGAGGCGCTTTGGGTCTGTTGCCACTGGGCCTGCTCGAAACGCTCGCGGGCGCCATCGGTGATCTGCCGGAAATGTTCGCGGTAATCGTCGAAGCCATCGAGGATCATCCGGGCAATATCGGCGGCCGGCCATTGCTGGGGCATACGTCAGACCTCTGCGGGAATGTCAAAGCCTGAGCTTAGCCAGTCGCCACGGGCAGGGAAAGCCTGTTGGCGCGGGTGTATCGGCCAAACTCGCCGAGCGCGCAATTCAAGCGCAAGAAAGGGAGAGAGCATGGCCCGGTTTGTAACGTAAACTCGCGCCCTGCCCCCAAAGGACCCGGAGAGCCCATGAGCCCCATCGCCATTTCCCGCCTGTTGATACTCGCTGCTGTCTGGGGGGCGAGCTTCCTGTTCATGCGCATCATTGCGCCGGTGCTCGGCACCCTGCCCACGGCGTTTTTCCGCGTCTCCATCGCCTGCCTCGGCCTGCTGGTGATTCTTGCCCTGCTGCGGGTGCGCTGGGACTTCAATGGCAAGCTCAAGGCCTGCCTGGTGCTGGGCATGATCAACTCGGGGATACCGGCCACCCTTTATTCAGTGGCGGCCCAGGTGCTGCCAGCCGGTTACTCGGCGATCTTCAATGCCACCACGCCGTTGATGGGTGTGCTGATTGGCGCGCTGCTCTTCCGCGAGCCGATGACCCTGGCCAAGCTCGGCGGCATCTTTCTCGGCTTGTTCGGGGTTGGCATTCTCAGTGGTGCAGGCCCGGTGGCGTTCGACGCCAAGCTGCTGCAAGGCGCCCTCTCGTGCCTGGCGGCGACCGCTTGCTACGGCCTGGCCGGTTTTCTCGCCCGGCGCTGGCTCGACCAGCAAGGCGGCCTCGACAGCCGGCTGTCGGCGCTGGGCAGCATGATGGGCGCGACCTTGCTGCTGTTGCCGTTGTTCGGCTACAGCGTGCTGACCCAGCCGCCGGCAAGCTGGGGTGGCTGGCAGGTATGGGCGTCGTTGCTGGGGCTGGGGCTGGTGTGTACCGCCTTTGCCTACATCCTTTATTTCCGCCTGATCAGCGAGATCGGCCCGGTCAAATCCAGCACCGTGACCTTCATGATCCCGGCCTTCGGTGTGCTGTGGGGCGCCTGGCTGCTGGATGAGCCGCTGTCGATGGCGCACCTGTATGGCGGGCTGTTGATTGCCGTGGCGTTGTGGCTGGTGCTCAAGCCGGCTCGCGCCTGACGGGTCCCGTGGGAGCCGGCCTTGCCGGCGATGAGGCCGGTACAGTCAGCACCCTCAACCGCTGACTGAATTGCGACCGCTGCGCGCTCGATCGCCGGCAAGGCCAGCTCCCACCCTGCAGATGTTCTGGTTTCACCCATGAAACCAGCCTTTCACTTCCGTTACCGAAAAAAGCCTCTTTTCCTTGCACCAGCAATTGCCACGCGCAGTTGTTGTGCAATTTCGTGCCATATAGAAAACCTTGTTTCATATATAAAACAAACAGGTTTTTGCCTTAATCCAATAACTCTCTAATAAATAAGCACTTTTTAAATAAAACAGGGCCAATACACATTTGGCATTGTTCATGCACTAAACGGCGTATCACCTATAAAACAGACCAGAGAGCTTCCCCAATGGCTGTGAAAGAGATGTACGCAATCCCCTCTCAATGGAATACGCCGAACTCCAAGGAAGACCTGGAGCCGACCGAAATCGAATTTCGTAACGTCGGTAAATGTTTCCCGGCCAAGGGCAAGGCCGAGGCGCCCTTTGCCATTCGCGAGGTGAACTTCAAGATCCGCCGCGGCGAGGTGGTGTCGATCATCGGCCCATCCGGTTGCGGCAAGAGCACCATCCTCAATATGGGCTCCGGCCTGTACCGCCCTAGCGAAGGCGAAGTCTTCGTCGGCGGCGAGGCGGTGGTCGGGCCGGTGCGCAAGGTGGCCTTCATGTTGCAGAAAGACCTGCTGATGCCCTGGCGCAGTATCCGCCGCAACGTCGAGCTGGGCCTGGAAATCCAGGGCATGCCCGCCGCCAAGCGCCAGCCGATTGCCGAAGATCTGCTCAATCGCTGCCACCTGCAAGGCTTTGCCGACCACTACCCGTTCCAGCTGTCGGGTGGCATGCGCCAGCGCGCCGCCCTGGCCCGGACCCTCGCCATCGACCCGCAGGTGCTGTTCCTCGACGAGCCATTCTCGGCCCTCGATGCGCAGACCAAGATGATCCTGCAACAGGACCTGGCGCGGATGTTGTTCGAAGAGAAGAAAACCGCGCTGTTCATCACTCACGACCTGGTCGAGGCGATTGCCATGTCCGACCGCCTGCTGGTCATGAGCGCCCGCCCCGGCACCATCATCGAAGAAATCACCGTCGACCTGCCGTTCCGTGACAACCCGCTGGAGCGCCGCAAGCTGCCGGAAATCGGCCCGCTGGCCGGGCGCCTGATGGAACTGCTGAAAGTCGGCGAAGACACCGAACTGCATTGATCAACGGCCACCGGCCCATCAACCGATTCAGGAGTACGCATGTTCAAGTCCCTGCAACGCCTGGCACAGACTTCGGTCATCGCCCTGGGCCTTGGCCTGGCGCTCACTGCCCAGGCAGAGCCGACCAAGGTCACCTACCTGCTGCCCGCGCCGCCCAACTCGCCGGCCTTCGCGCCGTGGATCATCGCCAAGGAAAAGGGCTACTACCGTGCCAGGGACCTGGACCTGACCTTCATCGCCGCCAAGGGCGGGGTCGATGTCGCCAAGCAGATCGGTGCCGGCAACGCCATGCTTGGCGGCGCCATCGGTGATACCCCGATCGTGGTCCGCGCCAACGGTATTCCGGTGCGGGCGGTGGCGGTGCTCGGTGCCGGCGGGGTGACCATGATCGCCACCAACGCAAGCGAGAACATCCAGTCGATCAAGGACCTCAAGGGCAAGACCCTGACCGTGATGTCCTACTCCGACACCACCTACTACGCCCTGCTCGCCTCGCTGCGCAAGGCCGGCCTGAGCAAGACCGATGTCGACATCCAGGCCGCCGGCCCGTCGGGCGTGTGGCAGCTGTTCTCGGCCAACAAGGCCCAGGCCATGGCCGGCGTACCGGACTGGGTGGTCAATGCCGAAGAAGCCGGGGTGGAAATCAACCTGATCCCGCAAAACCAGATCTTCGAGAGCATGGCCCAGGCAATCCTCGCCTCGGACGACGCCATCAACAACCAGCCGCAAGTGGTCGGCGGCGTGGTCCAGGCCACCCTGCAGGGCATGCGCGACATCATCCAGGACCCGAAAGCCGCCGCCGCCACCTTCGCCAAGGCGGTCCCGGCCTACGCCGGCAAGGAAGCGGCGCTGGAGAAAACCTTCCGCCTGTATGTCGAGCACGTCTACGCCAACCAGAGCGTGCTCGGGCGCATCGACCCGGCGCGCCTGGACGCGGTACGCAAGTTCTATGTCAGCGAAGGCATCGTCGCCAAGGAACCCAAGCTCGACGAGCTCTACAGCAACCGGTTCATCGAAACCACCACGGCCGCGCAATAAGCCTGGATGCACAACAAGGTATTAGCCCGATGAGAAACCTCAACACCTCCGTGCTCGGCAGCGTCGCCCTGCTGATCCTGTTCCTGCTGCTCTGGCAGTGGGGCCCCGGCCTGCTCGGCATGCCCGAGTTCGTCATGCCGCAACTGAGCCGCGTGGCCCAGGAAAGCCTGGTCATGTGGCAGTCCAGCGGCCTGCTGCAACACACCCTGATCACCGCCTTCGAGATCATCGTCGGCTTTGGCCTCGGCGCCCTGCTGGGCGTGGCCATCGGTGTGTCGCTGGGCCTTTCGCCGTCGGCCGAAGCCATGCTCTCGCCGTACATCCTGGCCCTGCAGATCGCCCCGAAGGTCGCCTTCGCGCCGCTGTTCGTGATGTGGCTGGGCTACACCATCTACCCGAAGATCCTCATCGCCATCCTCATCGTGTTCTTCCCGGTGATGATCAACGTGCTCTCGGCGATCCGCACGGTTGACCCGGACATGATCAACCTGGTGCGCACCATGAACGCCAGCCGCTGGCAGATCTTCCGCCTGGTGGAGTTCCCTTCGGCCATGGCCGCGCTGTTCTCCGGCCTGCGCATCGCGTCGACCCTGGCGGTGATCGGCGTCACCGTCGGTGAGCTGGTCGGCGGCAACCAGGGCCTGGGCTTCCTCTTGGTCGACGCTGAAGGCCAGGGCAACACCGCCGGGGTCTTCGTCGCCATCGTCATGCTCACCCTGATCGGCGTGCTGGCTTACGGCGCGGTGGTCTGGGCCGAGAAACGCGTCCTGCACTACCTGCCCAAAGCCATGCTGAGTACCCAATGATGAGCCCATTCAACTCCATGCTCGAAGGCCGCCGCGTGCTGGTCACCGGGGGCGCCCGCGGCCTGGGCTATGCCTTCGCCCAGGCCATCGGCCAGGCCGGCGCCCGGGTGGTGATCGCCGACATTCTCGAAGAGCGCGTGCTGCAGGCGGCCTGCGAGCTGCGCGAACAAGGCTTGCAGGTGACCGGCGTGACGCTCGACCTGGGCAGCCCGGAATCGATCAATGCCTGCGTCGCCGAGGCCGTTGCCGCACTGGGCGGCCTCGACGGCCTGGTCAACAACGCCTCGATCACCAACTCCGGCGGCAAGACCTGCGAGCAACTGGACATCGACACCTGGGACCAGGTCATGCAGGTCAACGTCCGTGGCACCTGGCTGATGACCCGCGCCTGCCTGCCGGCCCTGCGTGTCAGCGGCAAGGGTGCGGTGATCAACCTGGCCTCCGACACCCCGCTGTGGGGCGCGCCGAACCTGCTGGCGTATGTCGCCAGCAAGGGCGCGATCATCGCCATGACCCGCAGCCTGGCCCGGGAACTTGGCACTGACAACATCACCGTCAATGCCATCGCCCCCGGCCTGGTGCTGGTGGAAGCCACGGCCTATGTGCCCGAGGCGCGCCACCGCCTGTACACCGAACAACGGGCGATCCAACGCCCGCAACTGCCAGAAGACGTCAGCGGCGCCGTGCTGTTCGCCCTGTCCGACCTGTCGCGCTTCATCACTGGACAAACCCTGCCGGTCAACGGCGGGTTCGTCATGCCTTGACCAAGGAGAAACCCATGACCGACCTATCCGTACACAACAACGCTGCAAAGACCTGGGAACAACCCGCAGGCTCGGACCTGGCTGGCTGGATGCAGACCCGCATCGCCCGCTATGAAACCCGCAAGTACGACTGGGATGCGCTGAAGTTCCAGGCCGACTACGACCCCAAGTTCCGCCGCGCGCAAATGCGTTACGTCGGCACCGGGGGCACCGGGGTCAACAGCGACATGAACACCATCCCGTCGGAGAACTTCACCTTCTCGACCATGGTCATCCCGGCCGGCCATGAAGGCCCGCCGCATATCCATACCGACGTCGAGGAAGTGTTCTTCGTGTTGCGCGGCAAGCTCAAGGTGATCATCGAGAAAGACGGCGAGCGCTTCGAAACCGTGCTCACCGACCGCGACCTGATTTCGGTACCGCCGGGCGTGTACCGCGAAGAGATCAACATCGGCGATGAAGACGCGCTGATGTGCGTGATGCTCGGCGCGAAAAAGCCGGTCACCCCGACCTACCCGCCAGCGCACCCGCTGGCCTCGATCAAGCGCGGTTAAGCCCATGTTGCACGCCACCGATCACGCGCTCGCCGCCCTTGAGGCCCAGTTGCAGCAGCGCTTTCCCCAGCGCCTGGTGCCACTGGCCGGCGGCGCCCAGGCGATCCGCGAAGCCGGGCACGGGCCTGCCATCGTGCTGCTGCATGGCATTGGCTCGGGCGCTGCGTCCTGGCTGCAGGTGGCGCTGCAACTGAGCCCCCACGCCCGGGTGATTGCCTGGGATGCACCGGGCTATGGCGACTCAAGCCCGCTGGCCGCCCCTGCACCGCAAGCGGCGGACTATGCCCGGCGCCTGCTGCAATTGCTCGACGCGCTGCACATCGACGACTGCGTGCTGGTCGGCCATTCCCTGGGCGCTCTCAGCGCCGCGGCGTTGACCCATCGGCAGCCGCAACGGGTGCGCCGCCTGGTGCTGATCAGCCCGGCCCGCGGCTATGGCGACCCGGCCCGGGCCGAGCAGGCCCGGCAGGTGCGCAGCCAGCGCCTGCACAACCTCGAACAGCTGGGCATCAGCCAGATGGCCCGCCAGCGCAGCGCCCACATGCTCTCGCCAACGGCCAGCAGCGATGCCCGCGCCTGGGTGCAATGGAACATGGCGCGCCTGCTGCCCCAGGGTTATCGCCAGGCCATCGAGCTGCTGTGCGGCGATGACCTGCTGCGCTACGCCGCCCTGGCCGTGCCCTGCGACGTTTACTGCGGCGCCGCCGACAGCATCACCCGCCCTGAGGACTGCCAGGCCCTGGCCAAGGCCCTGGGCGCCAGTTTTGCGCTGATTGCCGAGGCCGGCCACGCCAGCCCCATCGAACAACCCGACGCGGTGGCAGGGCGCCTGGCCCTGGCCCTCGAAGACTCCCTGACAGGTACTGCGCTATGAATGATTCGGATCTGTTGAAAGACAACCAGGACAAGTACATCGTCCCCGGCCTTGAGCGCGGCCTGTTGCTGCTCTGTGAATTCAGCCGGCAAAACCGCACCCTCACCGCACCGGAACTGGCGCGGCGTCTGGAGCTGCCGCGCTCGACCATCTTCCGCCTGCTGACCACCCTGGAAACCATGGGCTTCGTCACCCGCAGCGGCAACGAGTACCGCCTGGGCATGTCGGTACTGCGCCTGGGCTTCGAATACCTGGCCTCGCTGGAACTGACCGAGCTCGGTCAGCCGCTGCTGGCGCGGCTGTGCGATCACCTTAATTACCCGAGCAACCTGGTGGTGCGTGACGGTCGCTCGATCGTCTACGTGGCCAAGGTTTCGCCACCGTCGGTGTTCTCCAGCGCCGTCAACGTCGGCACCCGCCTGCCGGCCCACGCCACCGTGCTGGGACGCATCCTGCTCGAAGACCTGAGCCTGGCCGAGCTGCGCGAGCTGTACCCGGAAGAACATCTGGAACAGCACTCGCCGTGCACGCCGAAAACCGTGCTGGAGCTGTTCGACCTGGTGCAAAGCGACCGTCAGCGCGGCTATGTCAGCGGCGAAGGTTTCTTCGAGTCGTCGATCTCGACCATCGCCGCCCCGGTGCGCGATCACAGTGGCCGGGTGGTTGCCGCGATGGGCGTGACCATTCCCACCGTGCAGGTTGGTCACATCAATTTTGACGGCTTACTCGGCCATGTCCGTGGCAGTGCCGACGAGCTGTCGCGCCTGCTCAACTACACCCCGCACGCAGGCTCCAGCCGCGTCACCGCGCTGATGAGGGACTGACATGAGCAACCTCTATCAACTGCAAGGGCGCACCGCCATCGTCACCGGCGGCTCCTCCGGGATTGGCCTGGCTTGCGTCGAGCAACTGCTCGAAGCCGGCGCCGCGGTGGCCTTCTGCGGCCGTGATCAACAGCGCCTGGACAGTGCCGAAGCACGGCTGCGCGAGCGCTTCCCCGAGGCGCGTTTGCTGGCCCAGGTCTGCGACGTGCTCGACAGCCAGTCGGTGCAGGCCTTCGCCGCCGCCAGCCTGGCCGCGCTGGGCCCGGCCCAGGTGCTGATCAACAACGCCGGGCAAGGCCGGGTCTCGACCTTCGCCGACACCACCGACGAAGCCTGGAGCGAAGAGCTGCAACTGAAATTCTTCTCGGTGATCTACCCGGTGCGCGCCTTCCTCCCCCAACTGCAAGGCCAGGCCGGTGCCTCGATCGTCTGCGTCAACTCGCTGCTGGCCAGCCAGCCGGAGCCGCACATGGTCGCCACCTCGGCGGCCCGTGCCGGGCTGAAGAACCTGGTGCGCTCGATGGCCACCGAGTTCGCCGAACAAGGCATCCGGGTCAACGGCATCCTCATCGGCCTGGTCGAGTCCGGCCAGTGGCGCCGGCGCTTTGAGGCCCGCGAAGAGCGCGGCCTCGACTGGTCGCAATGGACCGCACAACTGGCACAACGCAAACACATTCCCCTGGGTCGCCTGGGGCTGCCCAAAGAGGCTGCCCAAGCAATCCTGTTCCTGGCTTCGCCCCTGTCGGCTTACACCACTGGCAGCCATATCGATGTTTCTGGAGGCCTGTCCCGCCATGCGTAATGAAAACACTGTCACCGTTGGCGCTGCCATCACCGCGTTCCTCGAACAATGCGAGGTCAAGGCCGCCTTCGGCGTGATCTCGATCCACAACATGCCGATCCTCGATGCCTTCGCCGTGCGCGGCAACATCCGCTTCGTCATGGCCCGCGGTGAAGCCGGGGCGACCAACATGGCCGATGCCTATGCCCGCACCACCGGTGGCCTGGGCGTGTGCCTGACCTCCACCGGCACCGCTGCGGGCAACGCTGCCGGTGCGCTGGTCGAAGCACTGACCGCCGGCACGCCGCTGCTGCACATCACCGGGCAGATCGAAACGCCGTACCTGGACCAGGACTTTGCCTACATCCACGAAGCCCGCGACCAGCTGACCATGCTCAAGGCCGTGTCCAAGGCGGCCTTTCGCGTGCGCAGTGTCGAGACCGCGCTGAGCACCCTCAAGCTCGCCGTGCAGACCGCCCTCACCGCACCGACCGGCCCGGTCAGCGTCGAGATCCCGATCGATATCCAGTCGACCTTCATCCCGATGCCGACCGACCTGTCGCCGCTGCCGATCCCGGTTGCCGTGCCGGCGCCTGAAGCCCTGGACCTGGTCGCCGAACGCCTGGCCAGCGCCACCCGCCCGCTGCTCTGGCTCGGCGGCGGCGCCCGCCACGCCGGCGCGCAGGTCAAGCGCCTGCTGGACATGGGTGTCGGCGTAATCACCTCGACCCAGGGTCGCGGCGTGGTCAACGAAGACGACGAGCGCTGCCTCGGCGCCTTCTCGCAGAACAAGCTGGTCGAAGGCTTCCTGCAAAGCTGCGATGCGCTGGTGGTAGCCGGTTCGCGCCTGCGCAGCAACGAGACCTTCAAATACGCCCTGAAGCTGCCGCGCACCACCCTGCGCATCGACGCCAACCCGGCCATCGAAGGACGCAGCTATTCCAGCGAACTGTTCATCTGCGGCGACTCGGCCCTGGCCCTCGATGGCCTGGCTGATCGGCTTGAAGGCCGGCTGAACATCGACCCGAACTTCATCGACGAGTTGAAGGCGGTGCGCACGCAGTCCCGCGCGCAACTGGTGGCCGACCTCGGCCCGTACTCGGCGATGGTCGAACAGCTGCAAGGGCTGACCGGGCGCAACTTCTCCTGGGTGCGCGACGTGACCCTGTCCAACAGCATCTGGGGCAACCGCCTGCTCAACCTCTACCACCCGCTGGCCGGCGTGCACGCCCTCGGCGGTGGCATCGGCCAAGGGTTGGCCATGGGCATCGGCGCGGCGGTGGCTGCGGCGGAAACCGACCCGCAGCGCAAGGTCTTCGCCCTGGCCGGTGACGGCGGCTTCATCCTCAACCTCGGTGAGCTGGCGACCCTGGTGCAGGAGAAAGCCAACGTGGTGATCCTGCTGATGAACGACCAGCGCTACGGGGTGATTCGCAACATCCAGGACGCCATCTACGGCGCCCGCCACGCCTATGTCGAACTGCACACCCCGGACTACACCAAGCTCGCCGAGTCCATCGGCCTGCGCCATGGCCTGGTCAGCGACCTCAAGGACTTCGGCCCGGTGCTGGACAACGCCCTGAGCCAGGGCGGGCCGTTCCTGCTGGAAGTCGACATGCTCAGCGTCGGCGGCTTTGCCACCCAGTTCGCCGGCCCGCCCAACAGCGAAACCAAAGCCCAGAAAGCCACGGCCTGAGGACTTGAAGATGCTCAATATCACCATGATCGGCTGCGGTGCCATTGGCGTCGCAGTGCTGGAACTGCTGGAGAACGACCCGCAGCTGCGCGTCGAGCATGTGATCGCCTCGGCCGGCTCCGAAACCCTGGTAGAGCAGCGCCTGGCCAGCTTCAAGCGCCCGCCGCAGGTGCTCACCGCCCTGCCCGCCGACGCCCGCCCGGACCTGCTGGTGGAGTGCGCCGGGCACAAGGCGATCGAGGAACACGTACTGCCGGCGCTGGAGCGCGGCATCGCCTGCCTGATCGTCTCGGTCGGGGCCCTGTCGGAGCTGGGCCTGGTCGAACGCCTGGAGGCTGCCGCCGCCCGTGGCAACACCCGCATCGAGCTGCTGCCCGGCGCCATCGGCGGCATCGATGCGCTGTCGGCGGCCAAGGTCGGTGGCCTGGATTCGGTCGACTACACCGGCCGCAAACCGGCCAGGGCCTGGAAGAATACCCCGGGCGAGCAGGTCTGCGACCTGGACGCCATCGACCAGGCCACGGTGATCTTCGAAGGCAGCGCCCGCGAGGCAGCACGCCTGTACCCGAAGAACGCCAATGTCGCCGCCACCCTGTCGCTGGCCGGGTTGGGCCTGGACCGCACGCGGGTGACGCTGATTGCCGACCCGCTCAGCGAAGAGAACGTGCACCACTTCGAAGCCCGTGGCGCCTTCGGCGGTTTCGAGATGAGCCTGCGCGGCAAGCCGCTGCAGGCCAACCCGAAGACCTCGGCGCTGACCGTCTACAGCGTGGTCCGTGCCCTGGGCAACCACGCCCATGCCATTTCCATCTAGGGGAACGACGATGACTCTGGAACAGACTTTACCTATCTGCGTCGCCGGCACCTGGCGCCTGGGCGGTGGCGAGCGCTACGCCACGCGCTACCCGGCCACGGGCGAGCCGGTGGCCTGGCTCAACGCCGCCAGCCTCGAGGATGTCGAAGACGCCGTGCAAGGCGCCCATCAGGCGTTTCTCAACAGCGGCTGGGCCCAGCGCAAGCCCCACGAACGCGCCACAGTGCTGTACCGCATCGCCGAGCTGATCCGCCAGCGCAGCGAAGAGCTGGCGCAATTGCAGCGTCAGGACAACGGCAAACCGATCAATGAAACCCGGGCGCTGGTGGCCAGCGCCGCCGGTACCTTCCAGTTCTTCGCCGCCGCCTGCGAAACCCTGGAAGAAACCATCACCCCGTCGCGCGGCGACTTTGTCAGCATGAGCGTCTACGAGCCGATGGGCGTGGTGGCGGCCATCACCCCGTGGAACTCGCCGATCGCCAGCGAAGCGCAAAAGGTCGCCCCGGCCCTGGCCGCCGGCAACGCCGTAGTGATCAAGCCGGCGGAAATCACCCCGCTGCTGGCCCTGCAACTGGCACAGATCTGCGAAGAAGCAGGTTTGCCCAAGGGCCTCGTCAGCGTGTTGCCGGGCAAGGGCTCACTGCTCGGTGATGCGCTGACGCAGCACCCGCTGATCAAGCGTGTGTCGTTCACCGGCGGGACCAAAACCGGCAAGCACATCGCCCATATCGCCGCCGACAAGATGATGCCGGTGTCGCTGGAGCTGGGCGGCAAGTCGCCGACCATCGTCCTCGATGACGCCGACCTCGATCACGCCGTGGCCGGAGTGTTGTACGGCATCTTCAGCTCCTCGGGCGAGGCCTGCATTGCCGGTTCGCGGCTGTTCGTCGCCCGCGCCCTGTATGCGCCGTTCATGCAGCGCCTGGTGGCCGGGGCAGCGCGTTTGCGCCTGGGTGACCCGGCTGACGAATCGACGCAGATGGGCCCGCTGATCAGCGCCGCGCACCGCGAGTCGGTGGAGCGCTATGTCGCTCTCGGCCTGGCCGAAGGCGGTCGCCTGCTGCTCGGCGGTCAGCGCCCCAGCGGCGGCATCTACGATCAAGGCTACTTCTACCCGCCGACCATCCTCGAAGGCCTGGGCAACAACCAGCAGACCTGCCAGGAAGAGATCTTCGGCCCGGTGCTGGTGGCCCTGCCGTTCGACAGCGAAGCCGAGCTGATCGAGCAGGCCAACGACAGCCTCTACGCCCTCGCCGCCGGCATCTGGAGCCGCGACTACAAGCGCGCCTGGGCCCTGGGCCGCAAGATCCAGGCCGGCACGGTGTGGATCAACACCTACAAGCAGTTCTCCATTTCCACGCCGTTCGGCGGCTGGCGTGACAGCGGCCTGGGCCGCGAAAAGGGCCGCCTGGGGATCCTGCAGTACATGGAACAGAAAAGCCTCTACTGGGGCATGAACGAACAACCACTGGCCTGGGCCGGTGCGGAGGCAAGGCCATGAGCGTATTGGGCATCGATGAAGTCACCTACGGCGTCGAAGACCTCGCCACCTGCGTGCGCTTCTTCAGCGACTGGGGCCTGGACAAGGTCAGCGAACAGGCCGACGAGGTGATCTTCGAAACCCTCAACGGCTGCCGGGTGGTGTTGGCCGACATCA
Organism: Pseudomonas wadenswilerensis; assembly: GCF_900497695.1. Lineage (GTDB taxonomy): Bacteria > Pseudomonadota > Gammaproteobacteria > Pseudomonadales > Pseudomonadaceae > Aquipseudomonas > Aquipseudomonas wadenswilerensis. Next base: position 517,908 of record NZ_UIDD01000010.1, read on the forward strand.
ACAAGGCCGGCCTGCCAGCGGCCATCGAGCCGGGCTCGACCGTGCGCGAAGTGGTCTGGGGCGTGGAGAGCGAAGCCGATCTGGCCCTGTACAGCCAGCGCATCGCCAACGACCCGGGCTTTGTCGAAGGTAACGGGCGCATCGGCTGCACCGACCCCAACGGCCTGGCGATCCGCCTGCAGGTGACCCGCAAGCGCGCGCTGGATATCGAGTGCAGCGGCCACAACACCTGGCAGACCAAGGGCCGGATCAACAAGCCGGCGCCGGTCTACGAGCGCGCCACGCCGATCGAAGTCGGCCACGTGGTGTTCTTCGTCAAGGATGTGAATGCCTGCGAAGCCTTCTACCACGAGCGCTTCGGCTTCCAGGCCTCGGACCGCTACCCCAATCGCGGCGCGTTCTTGCGCACCGCCGAGGAAGGTGGCCACCACGACCTGTTCATGCTCCAGCTGCCCGCGCCACGGGCCGGCCTTAACCACGTGGCCTTCACCGTGCGCGACCTGCACGAAGTGTTTGGCGGCGGCATGCACATCTCGCGCAGTGGCTGGGCCACCGAGATCGGCCCGGGCCGCCACCCGGTGTCGTCGGCGTTCTTCTGGTACTTCAAGAACCCGGCCGGCGCCCTGGTCGAGTACTACGCCGACGAAGACCAACTGACCGGCGAATGGCAGCCGCGCGAGTTCGAACCGGGCCCGACGGTGTTTGCCGAATGGGCGATTGCCGGCGGCATCGATGGCAATACCCGGCGTCAGCAGCATGTCGAGGCGCCGCAAGGCAAGTTCCTTACCGACAAACCCAAACCCTGAGCAGGAGTCGTCCATGTCTTCGCTGAACATTGCCATCAACGGTGCCGGCATCGGCGGCCTCACCGCCGCCATTGCCCTGCGCCAGGCCGGTCACCAGGTCACGGTATTCGAACAGTCCAAAGCGTTTTTGCGGGTTGGTGCCGACATCAACCTCACGCCCAATGCCGTGCGCGCCCTCGACGGCCTCGGTGTAGGCCCGGCCGTGCGTATCCCGGCAGCGCGCCCCACCCATCGCATCAGCCGCCTGTGGAACACAGGCGAAGAAACCTCGCGCCTGGAGATGGCCGATGCCGCCGAAAGCCAGTATGGCGCCCCGCAACTGACCATCCACCGCGCCGACCTGCTGGCCGCCCTGGCCGAAGTGTTCCCGCTGCAGAACGTGCAGTTCGCCAAGCGCGCCGAACAGGTGCTGCAGGATGCCAGCGGCGTCGAGTTGCGCTTCAAGGATGGCAGCCACCATCGTGCCGACCTGCTGATCGGCGCCGACGGCATTCACTCGGTGGTGCGCAACGCCCTGTTCGGTGAAGAGCAGCCACGCTTCACCGGCGTGGTCGCCTACCGCGCCGTGGTCCCGGCCAGCCGTGTGGCCCAGGTGCCGAACATCCAGGCCTTCACCAAATGGTGGGGGCCGAACCCGCAGAGCCAGATCGTCACCTTCCCGCTGAACCAGGGCCGCGACATCTTCATCTTCGCCACCACCGCCCAGGACAGCTGGCACCTGGAGTCCTGGACCACCGCCGGTGACGCCGCCGAGCTGCGCAGCCACTACCAGGACTTCCACGCCGACGCCCGGGCCCTGCTCGACGCCTGCGACGATGTCCTCAAGACTGCGCTGTACGAACGCGACCCGCTGCCGTACTGGTCCGAAGGCGCGATCACCCTGCTCGGTGATGCCTGCCACCCGATGATGCCGTTCATGGCCCAGGGCGCCGGCCAGGCCATCGAGGATGCGGTGGTGCTGGCCCGTCATCTGCAGAACGTAAACAGCCCTGCGCAGATCGCCAGCGCGCTGCAGGGTTATCAGCTGGCACGCCTGGAGCGTACCAGCCAGATCCAGATCGGTTCGCGCGGCAACCAGTGGCTCAAGGCCGGCGGCAACGCCGACTGGGTCTACGGCTATGACGCCTGGGCCGTGCCCACCGCCAGCGCCGCCTGAGGCCTGAACATGAGCGAAACGATGCAACTGACGGTGCTGCTCAAGCACGACCAGTCAAAGAACCTGGAAGAGATCCAGGCGCACATGAAAACGATGGGCTGGTGGGACAGCTTCCCGCCTGCTGGCGTCGAGCTGGTGTCCTGGACCGTGGCCATGGGCCTGGGCCAGATCGTCACCCTGCGCCTGCCGCCGAGCCTGCTCGGCAAGGTCAATGTGGAACTGGAGCGCGCCGCCTGGGGCGTGTTCCGCACCGAATGCTATCCGACGTACGACTTTGTCCCGGTCCGCGAAATGATCCGCGAACGGGTCCGCAATGGAGGTCAATGACATGAGCAACAACCAACCGTACCTGGAGCCCCATCAGGCGCGCAAACGGCCCAACACCCCGTTCGAGGAGCTGCTCGGCGACTCCATCGAGCGCGCCTACGGCAACGGCGTGACCCAACTGCCCGAATTGCTGGCGCACCTGAACCTGGCCGGGCCGCCCTGCCCGCTGACCAGTGGCGAGTGGACCGAAGATTCCTATAAAACCCTGATGGCGCGGCTGGGCGCATGACCCGCCGGAGGTAAAACAAGATGAATATGCAATTCACCGTCGATCCTGTTGAGAACCACCTGGCCAACGGCCTCAAAGACCTCTGGTTTCCTGTGTTGCCCTCGCAGCTGCTTGGCGAGAAGCCGGTGTCGGTGCGCCGCCTGGGCTACAAGATCGCCCTGTGGCGCGACAACGATGGCAGCGTGCATGCCCTCGAAGACCACTGCCCGCACCGTGGCGCGCCGCTGTCCCAGGGCCCGGTGCTGGGCGACCGCCTGCAGTGCCCGTACCACGGCGTCGAAGTACGCTGCGACGGTACCGTGACCAAGGTCCCCGGCAGCCCGGGCTGCAAGCTCGAAGGCAGCCGCCCGACGCGCATGTTTCACACCCGTGAAGCGGCCGGGGCGATCTTCCTCTTCAACGCTACCGAGCCGCACCTGGACACCCCGCCGGAACTGGTGCTGCCCGAGCAGCTGACTTCGCCCGAGTGGAGCAGCTTCCTCTGCTACACCGAGTGGCAAGGCGATTACCGCTACGTGCTCGACAACGTCATGGACCCGATGCACGGCACCTACCTGCACAAGATGTCGCACTCGATGAGCGAAGGCGAAGCCACCGCCAAGTTCGTCACTCGCGATACCGAGCAGGGTTTCTTCTTCGAGAAGGAAGGCCAGCGTGGGGTCAACTTCGACTGGACCGAATTCCTCGACAACGGCTGCCACTGGCTGCGCCTGGAAATTCCTTACCCGAAGACCGGCGGCCCGGGCGGCAACTTCACCATCATCGGCAGCTACACCCCGAGCAGCCGCAGCCTGTCGGCGGTGTTCCACTGGCGCGCGCGGCCACTGACCGGCTGGCAGCGCGACACCTGGCGCTTCCTCTACAAGAACCGCCTGGAAGCCCGTCACTGGGCGGTGCTGGAACAGGACCGGGTGCTGCTGGAGTTCATGGAGTACGACGCCAACCAGCGCGAGAACCTCTACCAGCATGACCTGGGTGTGGTGCGCCTGCGCCGCTACCTGAAAGGCAAGGCCAAGGAACAACTGGCGCTGATCGAAGCGAAACAGCTGTGATGAACCTGGCCGTACAACGTATCCAGGCCCAGGGCTTGACCGAGCCGGCCAGTGCCAGTTGGTCCAACGCCCTGCTGCTCGGCAACGACCTGGTGATGTCCGGCATGACCGGTCATCCCGCCACCCGTCAGGCCGTCGAGCGCGGCACGCCACTGGGTGCTTACCAGCAGACCCTGGTGGTGCTGGACAAGGCCCGGGCACTGGTGGAAGCGGCAGGCGGCCACATCGGCAATATCTATCGGCTGACGGTGTACCTCACCGACATTGCCGACAAGGACGAAGTGGGTCGCGCCCGCCGCGACTTCTTCACAGGTTTTGCCTGCTACCCCACCTCCACCCTGGTTGCAGTGAGCGCCCTGGTGTTCCCTGAACTGCTGGTGGAAATCGAAGCCAGCGCCCGGCTCGACATTGACTTGCGCACTGCGCCATTGAGGTGACCGATGTCCAACTCCTCTACCATCACCGCGCTGGTGCACACCCTGCGCCACGAAGCCGAAGGCATCATCAGCGTCGAACTGCGCCCGTGGGGCGATACCGTGTTCGCGCCGTTCGAAGCCGGCTCGCACATCGACCTGCACCTGCCCAACGGCCTGGTGCGCAGCTATTCATTGCTCAACTCGCCGAGCGACCAGGGCCGTTATGTGGTCGGCATCCTGCGTGATCGCAACAGCCGCGGCGGCTCGGCGTTCGTCCATGAGCAACTGCGCGTTGGCACGCAACTGAACATCTCGCCGCCACGCAACAACTTCGCCCTCGACCCGCACGCCAGCCACAATGTGCTGGTGGCCGGGGGTATCGGCATCACGCCGATCTACTGCATGTTTCGCCAGTTGCTGGCCCTGGGTAAATCCGCCGAGCTGGTCTACTGCGCCCGCTCACGCAAGGAAGCGGCGCTACTGGAAGAGCTCAGCGGGGTCGATGCCAAGGTGCTCTACCACTTCAACGACGAGAAGAACGCGGTGCCGGACCTGGCTCACTACCTGGCCGGGCAGCCCAGTGATACGCACTTCTACTGCTGCGGCCCGACGCCGATGCTCGATGCCTTCGAGAGCACCTGCGAAAGCCTGGGCTACCCCCATGCCCACATCGAACGCTTCACCGCCGCCGAGCTGCCGCCTTCGGAAGATGCCCAGGACAGCTACAGCGTCGAGCTGAAAAAGTCCGGCAAGACGCTGAACATCGAGCCCGGATTGAACCTGCTCGATGTGCTGCTCGAAGCCGGTTGCGATATCGAATACAGCTGCCGCGAGGGTGTATGCGGCTCGTGCGAGACCCGGGTGCTGGAGGGTGATATCGACCACCGCGATGGTGTACTGACCAAGGCCGAACGGGCGGCGAATACATCGATGATGGTCTGTGTGTCGGGCTGCAAGAGCCGGCGCATGGTGCTTGACCTGTAACTGTTGCAACACGCGCAATTGGCCGGCACCGGGTGTGCCGGTTTTTTTTGCGCGGCTTTCAGGACCTGTGGGAGCTGGACTTGCCAGCGATGGGCCGCAAAGCGGCCCCAAAACAGTCAATTACTTATTCATTGATAAAACAACCCACGCACTGTCAACGCGCGCTGTGCAGTTAAACCGCACTGCCATTGCCCACTGCTGTTACTTAAATCCCGGCCTGTTCCACCCACGGCACAACTTCATGTGTTTCAGATATAAATAATTGTTTTACATGATATTTATCTGACAACAAACCGTTTATCCGCACTGGCACAGTTCCTGCTCTTTCCCTCTCGAGTTCAAATATAAAAACAACGTACCACCTATAAAACAATAAAAAACCCACCGATGCGCCACCGCTGACTCTCGCTTAACGCCTTGCTCAAGGCGGCGGACAGCTGTTGCCCACAGAAACTGCTCAACCTTGCGGGGCATTGATATGAACAAGTACGTGATAAGCCTGGGCCTGATCATCAGCAGCGCCGCCAGTTTCGCTTCCGAGCCCGGCCCTGCGGCGCCGGACCAGCCGCCAGCAGTGAAAAAACCATTCCCGCACATTGCCTGGCGCAGTGACGACGGCCAGAGTTCGCTGGATATCGGCGGCGCGCTGCGGGTCAACTACCGCGATGAACACTGGGACACCACCGAGAACAACGGGCGTTTCCTCTTTGATACGTTCCGCCTGGATGTCCAGGCCACCCACAAACAACTGTTCAGCGATGTCGGCTACTGGTTCCAGGATGATGGCAAGCGCTCGATCGACCGCGGCTACGTCGGTTATCGCTTCAATACCAATTCCAACGTGCAACTGGGCGCGCCGTTCAAACCCTTTGGCCTTGAGCCGTACCCGCAGTTTGGCTGGAGTTACCACATCCCGTTTTTCATGGGCTATGGCGTCAGCGCCGGCACGGGCCTGAAATACAGCTACAAGGACAAGGACTGGGACCTGCAACTGGGCTACTTCCCGCGCATGCTGCCCAGCGGCATTCGCTACTCGCCGGAAGTCGGCCGTTATAGCGATCTCGACGACAACGCCGTGGCCTTCACCCAGTCGCGCCAGGACAACGAGAAGCGCAACCAGGTCAATGCCCGGGTCGCCCGGACTTTTACCGGTGACGGCTGGAAAACTGAAATCGGTGCCTCGCTGGCGGCGGCCGAACTGTACAACGCCACTACCCGTGACGATGGCGACTACTGGGCAGGCGGCGTGCATGCGATCGTCAACGCCGGCAACTGGACCGTGACCAGCCAGGCCATACGTTACGAATACGATCCAGAGAACCCCGACGGCGTCAGCAATGACTCGGTGCTGATGGGCGGCAACGGCCTGACCCCGGCCTACCTGATCGCCTCCAAGGCCACCATCGGCTCGATCAACGTCGGCTACGACATCTTCACCCCGAGCCTGGGCCAGTTGAAGAAGATCAAGGTGTACAACGACTACAGCCGCATGATGAAAGACAAAAGCGGCTGGGATGATTCGCAGATGTTTACCGTGGGCGCGCAGTTTCTGGCCATGCCGATCATGGCCTGGGTCGACTTCACCTGGGCGAAGAACGCCAACCCCTTCGGCGGCGCCGAGAACGGCACGGGCTGGACCAACACCAACTCGGTCGGCAGCAACGACTGGTACTACCGCACCAACATCAACATCGGCTACTACTTCTGAGGGCAGGCCGCCCGGCGTTGTGCCGGGCGGCCTGCAGTGCTAGTCAGCTTGCAGTTGCGCCTGTGCGGCAGCCGGCTTGCGAAACACGAACAGCAGGCCAATGACGATCAGCCCCATGCCCAGCAAGCTGAGTGCCGCCAGACGGTTGCCGAAGATCAGGTAGTCCATCACCGCAGTGACGGCCGGCACCAGGTAGAACAGACTGGTGACATTGACCAGATTGCCCTTGGCGATCAGCCGGTACAGCAGCAAGGTCGCCAGCAGCGACACCACCAGTCCCATCCACAACAAGGCGCCAATGAAGCTGTCGGTCAGCTCCACCTGCAGCGGCTGAAACGGTGCGAACACTGCACACATCAACAGCCCGGCAAGGTACTGCAGCGGCAAGGTGCCCATGGGGTTGCTGGTGATGCGTTTTTGCATGATCGAACCAAAGGTCATGCTCATCAGCGCCAGCAAGGCAAACAACATGCCGCCCAGCGACACACCGCCGAGGTTGATGCCCTGGTAGACCACCATGATCAAGCCGCTCAAGCCCAGGCCCAGGCCGAACAGCCGGCTCCAGGAGCGCTGACGCTCCATCAGCACCACGGTGAGGATCGGTTGCACGCCCATGACCGTGGCCATGACCCCGGGAGTGACGTGGGTGTTGAGCGCCAGCAGGTAGAAGATCTGATAGGCACCCAGCAACACGCAACCCGTGGCCAGTGCTTGCAACACCGCCGGGCGGGTGCGCGGCCAGTGCAATCTGAGCAACGGGCTGAGCAACAGCAGGCCCGCCAGGGCCAGGGCCGAACGCAGCAGCAGGAAGGCAAAGGGGCTGGCGTGGGCCAAGCCAAGCTTGGAGACGATCGCCCCGCTACTCCAGAGCAGGACGAACAGGCTGGTAGTGGCCGCCGAGGCCACGGATTGTTTCGATAAAACAGACATGAATGCCACCTGTAATTCGGGCAGATAAGCCGAACGGTGCCACCCGCGAGGGGCAGCCAACCGTATTCAGTAGGGTGCAGGTGTGTGGGGACGCAGCGATTGGCCGCTTAGCCCAGCACTACCACGCTTGGCGGTGCAACGCTGCACACGACCACGCTACTGACAGGTGGGGGGTAGTGACTGATCATGGCCGGCTGCTGAATCCCGCGCACAACGACAACCGCGTCAGGCGCGGTAGCGAATACGGTGGATAGGCAGGAAGCTGGCATGAGCAGGTCTTCGGTGAGGTGAAGTGGGGTGACTATAGACCAGCCTGTTTCAGGCTGGCAAGTCGGTGGTGAATGCAGATCCACTGTGGAAGCCGGCCTTGCCGGCGATGGGCCGCAAAGCGGCCCGAAACAATCAGAACAACCAGCGATACAGCAGGTAGGCAACCACCACCGCCAGCACCGGTCGCAACACCCGGTAGGCTTTGGGATTGGCTCGCTTGAACTGCTTCACGCGGCTGCTGATGACATTGCTGAAACGCTTGCTCCAGGCATAGGCCTGGTTAATCCCGCCAACGCGTTCTTCGTCGGTGTTCTGCGGCGCGGTGGCGCGGCCGAGGAAGGCACTGACCTTGCGGTTGATGCGGGTCATCAGCGGGCTGTTAAGCGGCCGCTCGACGTCGCAGAAGAGGATCACCCGGGTGGTCTCGGTTTCGTTCTTCACCCAGTGCACGTAGGTTTCGTCGAACATCACGTCTTCACCGTCGCGCCAGGCATACACCTGGCCATCGACGTAGATCCGGCAGTCGTCGGAGTTCGGTGTCGACAGGCCCAGGTGATAGCGCAGGGAACCGGCGAACGGGTCACGGTGCGGGTTCAGGTGACTGCCGCCAGGCAGCAAGGCGAACATCGCGCCCTTGACGTTGGGGATGCTGTTGACCAGCTCGACGGTCTTCGGGCACAGCGCCTCGGCCGAGGGCAGCGGCTTGTCATACCACTTCAGGTAAAAACGCTTCCAGCCCTTCTTGAAGAACGAACCGAAACCGGCGTCGTTGTCTTTTTCGGCGGCGCGGATATAACCCTCGTCGAACAGGTGCATGGCCTCTTCGCGAATCACTTCCCAGTTGTCCTTGAGCACGTCGAGTTCAGGGAAGCGGCTGCGGTCCAGGTACGGCTTGGACGGCACACCGGAAAACAGGTACATCAGGGCGTTGTAGGGGGCGAACAGCGCCGAATGGTTGACGAACTGGCGCAACATTGGCAAACGCGCCTTGCCGCGCAGGTGTACATACAGCGTGCTGCCGAAAAACAGCAGCAGTACACCTGCCTTGGCGACAAAGGAAAAGGTCATGCAACACTCCTTGGAATTTCGATCAGGCCATCACTGCCGGATTAATCGAACATATTAACCGATCCGGCCCCGGTGAAAACCTGCGGGGCCGGGATTCAGTGTCAAGGATTGTGCAACAATCGACGCTGGCGGTTATTGCCCAGGATCAGCACCGCCGCGACTTACTGCTGGGTTTCCTGCTCGGTGAACAGGTCGGCGAACAGCATGCTCGACAGGTAACGCTCGCCGGAATCCGGCAGGATCACGACGATGGTCTTGCCTTGCATCTCCGGTTTTTCCGCCAGGCGCACCGCCGCGGCCATGGCCGCCCCGGAGGAAATGCCGCAGAGGATGCCCTCCTCCTGCATCAGGCGCAGGGCCATGGCCTTGGACTCTTCGTCGCTGACCAGCTCGACCTGGTCCACCAGGGACAGGTCGAGGTTCTTCGGCACGAAACCGGCGCCAATGCCCTGGATCTTGTGCGGGCTGGGCTTGATCTCTTCACCGGCGCGGGCCTGGGTGATCACTGGCGATACGATCGGCTCGACCGCTACCGACAGGATCGCCTTGCCCTGGGTCTGCTTGATGTAGCGCGACACGCCGGTAATGGTGCCGCCGGTACCGACGCCGGACACCAGTACATCGACCGCGCCATCGGTGTCGTTCCAGATTTCAGGGCCCGTGGTCTTCTCGTGGATCGCCGGGTTGGCCGGGTTTTCGAACTGGCCAGGGAGGAAGTACGCCGACGGCTCGCTGGCGACGATCTCGTTGGCCTTTTCGATAGCGCCTTTCATGCCCTTGGCCGGCTCGGTGAGCACCAGTTCCGCGCCCAGGGCCTTGAGCACCTTGCGCCGCTCGATGCTCATCGATGCCGGCATGGTCAGCAGCAGCCTGTAGCCACGGGCAGCGGCGACAAAGGCCAGGCCGATGCCGGTATTGCCCGAGGTGGGCTCGACGATGGTCATGCCCGGCTTGAGTTTGCCGCTGCTTTCGGCGTCCCAGATCATGTTCGCGCCGATCCGGCACTTGACCGAATACCCGGGATTGCGCCCTTCGATCTTGGCCAGCACGGTCCCCCCGCGCGGGGCGATGCGGTTGATCTGCACCAGCGGTGTATTGCCGATGGAATGCGCGTTGTCAGCAAAGATGCGGCTCATGGCGGGGTCCTTTTATGCACCAGGCGGAAAACTTCAAGGGTAAGCCTGCAACGCCAGTGCGTCCACAACCGGCGAACCCCTGCAACTGACAGGGGTCAACCGATCACCACCTTGCCGGAAACCGCCGCCGATGAAACGCCGCTACCGCTGGCCCTTGTGGGGGCTTTTAGGCATCGCCCTGTTGCTGCTGGCCCTGCACCTGACCTTGCCGGTGCTGGTGCGCAACTACCTCAACGATAAACTCGCCGACATGGGCGACTACCGCGGGCAGATCACCGACGTCGACCTGGCGCTGTGGCGCGGCGCCTACAAGATCAACGGCCTGAACATCGTCAAGACCAGCGGCAAGGTCCCGGTGCCGTTCCTGGAGGCACCGTTGATCGACCTGTCGGTCAGCTGGCATGCGCTGTGGCACGACCAGGCAGTGGTGGCTGAAGTGATCTTCCTCAAGCCACAACTGAATTTCGTCGACGGCACCAGCAAGCAGACCTCGCAAACCGGTCAAGGCACCGACTGGCGCCAGCAGCTGGAAAAACTGCTGCCGATCACCCTCAACGAAGTGCGCATCGACGACGGTATCCTGAGCTTTCGCAACTTCAACTCCAAACCGCCGGTCAACCTCAAGGCCACCCAGCTCGACGCCAGCATTCGCAACCTGACCAACGTCGAGGACCGCAAGGGCCGGCGCGATGCCACCTTTGACGGCAAGGCCCGCCTGCTGGGCGATGCCAGCGTCGAAAGCAGCGCCACCTTCGACCCCTTCAGCGATTTCCAAGACTTCAGATTCCGCCTGCGCGCCACCGGTATTGAACTGCGCCGACTCAACGACTTTGCCAGTGCCTACGGCAAGTTTGATTTCAATGCCGGCCATGGCGACCTGGTGATCGAGGCCGAAGCCGAGAAAGGCCGGCTCAAAGGCTACATCAAGCCGCTGCTGCGCGACGTCGATGTGTTCAACTGGCAACAGGACGTAGAAAGCAAGGACAAGGGCTTTTTCCGCTCGATCTGGGAAGCCCTGGTCGGCGGCGGTGAAACCGTGCTGAAGAACCAGCGCAAGAACCAGTTCGCTACCCGCGTGGAACTCAGCGGCAGCGTGCATAAAAGCGATATCAGCGCCTTCGAGGCGTTCTTGCAGATATTACGCAACGGCTTCGTCCAGGCCTTCAACTCCCGCTATGAACAGCCACCGCCCAAGGCTGACTGAGTCACCGAGTGACGGTCCATTCAGAGACTGAATGGGCCGTCTGCGTTCCCAGTCGCCCGGAGCCCGCGTTATAGTCGTGCATGACAATTTTTCCGCCAGGGGCCATGTACCCCCGGCGCTACGTTAGAGGATCGGTTCATGAAGTTCGAAGGCACCAGCGCTTATGTCGCTACAGACGACCTGAAACTGGCGGTCAACGCGGCGATCACCCTGGAGCGGCCGCTGCTGGTCAAGGGCGAGCCGGGCACCGGCAAGACCATGCTTGCCGAGCAACTGGCCGAATCCTTTGGCGCCAAGCTGATCACCTGGCACATCAAGTCGACCACCAAGGCCCACCAGGGCCTCTACGAGTACGACGCGGTCAGCCGCCTGCGTGACTCGCAACTGGGCGTCGACAAGGTTCATGACGTGCGCAACTACCTGAAGAAAGGCAAGCTCTGGGAGGCTTTCGAGTCCGAAGAGCGGGTCATTCTGCTGATCGACGAGATCGACAAGGCCGACATCGAGTTCCCCAACGACCTGTTGCAGGAACTGGACAAGATGGAGTTCTACGTTTACGAGACCGACGAGACGATCAAGGCCAAGCAGCGCCCGATCATCATCATTACCTCGAACAACGAAAAAGAGCTGCCGGACGCCTTCCTGCGCCGCTGCTTCTTCCATTACATCGCCTTCCCCGACCGCACCACCCTGCAGCAGATCGTCGATGTGCACTACCCGAACATCAAGCAGGACCTGGTCAGCGAAGCGCTGGACGTATTCTTCGACGTGCGCAAGGTGCCGGGCCTGAAGAAAAAGCCGTCCACCTCCGAGCTGGTCGACTGGCTCAAGCTGCTGATGGCCGACAACATCGGCGAAGCGGTGCTGCGCGAACGCGACCCGACCAAGGCCATCCCGCCGCTGGCCGGGGCCCTGGTCAAGAACGAACAGGACGTGCAGTTGCTCGAGCGCCTGGCCTTCATGAGCCGTCGCGGTAACCGCTGAGCCGGGAGCAATAGCCATGCTGCTCAATCTGTTCAATGAAATGCGCGCGGCCAAGGTGCCGGTTTCGGTGCGCGAACTGCTCGACTTGCTCAATGCCCTCAAGCAGCGCGTGACCTTTGCCGACATGGACGAGTTCTACTACTTGTCGCGGGCCATCCTGGTCAAGGACGAGCGCCATTTCGACAAGTTCGACCGGGCGTTTTCGGCCTACTTCAAGGGCCTGGAGAACCTCGACCGGCACCTGGAAGCGCTGATTCCCGAAGACTGGCTGCGCAAGGAGTTCGAGCGCTCGCTGACTGACGAGGAGCGCGCGCAGATCCAGTCCCTGGGTGGGCTGGACAAGCTGATCGAAGAGTTCAAGAAGCGCCTTGAAGAGCAAAAGGAACGCCATGCCGGCGGCAACAAGTGGATCGGCACCGGCGGCACCAGCCCGTTCGGCTCGGGCGGCTTCAACCCCGAGGGCATCCGCGTCGGCGATGCCGGCAAGCGCCAGGGCAAGGCGGTCAAGGTCTGGGACCAGCGCGAGTACAAGAACCTCGACGACCAGGTCGAACTGGGCACGCGCAACATCAAGCTGGCCTTGCGCCGGCTGCGCAAGTTCGCCCGCCAGGGTGCGGCCGAAGAGCTGGATATCGACGGCACCATCGACCACACCGCCCGCGATGCCGGCCTGCTCAACATCCAGATGCGCCCGGAGCGGCGCAACAGCGTCAAGTTGCTGCTGCTGTTCGACATCGGCGGCTCGATGGACGCCCACGTGAAGATCTGCGAAGAGCTGTTCTCGGCCTGCAAGACCGAGTTCAAGCACCTGGAGTATTACTACTTCCACAACTTCGTCTACGAGTCGGTGTGGAAGAACAACCTGCGCCGCACCTCGGAGCGCACCTCGACCCTGGACCTGCTGCACAAGTACGGCGCCGACTACAAGGTGGTGTTCGTCGGCGACGCGGCCATGGCGCCCTATGAAATCACCCAGCCGGGCGGCAGCGTCGAGCACTGGAACGAAGAAGCCGGTTACGTGTGGATGCAGCGCTTCATGGAGAAGTACAAGAAGCTCATCTGGATCAACCCCTACCCGAAGGACACCTGGGGCTATACGGCCTCGACCAACATCGTTCGCGAGCTGGTCGAGGACCGGATGTTTCCGCTGACCTTGCGCGGGCTGGAGGAAGGGATGCGGTTTTTGTCCAAGTAGACACGGGGCCGCTACGCGCCCCATCGCCGGCAAGGCCGGCTCCCACAGAGGTTTGCATTCACCTGTGGGAGCTGGCTTGCCAGCGATGAGGCCCTCTCAGCCAACAAACCTTTCAAGAAACGCCCGCTGCTCAAGCCACGCAATCTCCTGCACCACCGGCCGAAACCGCACCACACTCCCCGGCAGCATCTGCGCCATCCTCGCCAGGGCCAGCGGCGTCAACGCGCCCAGGCGTGGATAACCACCAATGGTCTGACGGTCATTGAGCAGCACGATCGGCTGGCCGTCCGGCGGCACCTGCACCGCGCCTAAAGGGATACCTTCAGAGATCATCGCCGGGCCCTGATACTGCAACACCGGCCCCAACAGGCGAATGCCCATGCGATCGGCCCGGCTGTCGAGGGTCCAGTCACGGTTGAACGCTTCGAACAGGCTCATACCGCTGAAGTCGCCGATCTGCGCCCCCAACAGCAGATCAAGCGGCAACCTGTCGGTAAAGTCCGGCCAGAACGCCTCCGGCACTTCTTTAGGCGCCGGTGCCGCACCGCCATATTCCAGCTGTTGGCCCTTGGCCAGCGGCGAACCCAGGCCATCCAGCCCGCCCAGTTCCTCGCGCACCACGCTGGCACAACTACCCAGCACCTGCGGCGCCTTGAAGCCACCCGGCGCGGCGATGTAGGCACGGGCACCGTGCAACGGCGCATTCAAGCGCAGGCGCTGGCCCTTGTTCATGCTGAAGCTGCGCCAGGGCTTGAGCGGCTGGCCGTCGAGCCGTGCGTCCAGGTCGGCACCGGCCAGGGCCAGGCAGCAGTCCTGCTCGGCAATCAGGCTGAAGCCACCGAGGGTGACCTCGACCACGGCGGCCCCAGGCCCATTGCCCAGCAGCCAGTTGGCCCAGCGCATCGACACCCAGTCCAGCGCCCCGCCCTGGGTCACGCCCAGGTGGCGCACGCCAAAGCGCCCGGCATCCTGCAACAGGCACAGCGGCGTGCTGGCCTCGATCGACAAGCGGCTCATGCCTGTGCCTCCAGCGGGGTATCGTCGCCGCCCAGGTTGATGAAGGTCGCGCGCTCGACAGCGACGAAACGTACCCGATCGCCTGGCTGCAGCAGGCTGTAGCCCTCACGCTGACGGTCAAAGAGTTTGCTCGGGGTGCGCCCGATCAGGTTCCAGCCACCAGGGGAAACCGCTGGATAGGCGGCGGTCTGCCGCTCGGCAATCCCGACACTGCCGGCCGCCACGCGTTTGCGCGGGGTGGCCAGGCGCGGCGCGGCCAGTGCTTCTTCGACCAGGCCCATGAAGGCGAAGCCGGGGGCAAAGCCAAGGGCGAACACCTGATATTCACGCTCGCTGTGGCGGCGAATGATGTCTGCCACCGTTGTGTTGCAACGCTCGGCCAGCAGCTTCAGCTCCGGGCCGACGCTCAGGTCGTACCACACCGGGATCTCATGCTCACGGCCACCGCTGCCAGCGTCCGCTTGCAGGTCGTTGAGCGCTTCACGGATGCACGCCTGTGCCACGGCTGGTGATACCTGGAGCAGGTCGAAATGCACCATCAGCGTGGTATAGGACGGCACCAGATCAACCAGGCGCTCGGCAAAAGCGCTGCGCAGGCGCTGGCTGGCGGCGAGCATCCACGGCATGTTGCTTTCGTCGATGCGGTCGAACAGGCGCACCATCAGGCAGTCGATGGCCACCACCTCAATACGGTAGTTCATGGCACCGCCTGGGCATCAAGGGCCTGACGGATCTGCCGTACAGCGGCGATCGAGCTGTCGTTGTCGCCATGCACGCACAGGGTATGAGCCTGCAACTGCAACGGGCTGCCATCGCTGGCAATCAGCGGCTCGCCCCGGGCCAGGCGCAGGGCCTGCTCGACGATCACCGCCGGATCGTGGTGCACCGCCCCCGGCAAGCGCCGCGACAGCAGGTGGCCGCTGGCGTCATAGGCGCGGTCGGCAAAGGCCTCGAACCACAGGGTCACACCGTACTCATCACCCAGGGCCTGGGCCGCGCTGTTGTCGGCGGTGGCCATCAGCATCAGCGGCAACTGCCGGTCATAGGCGGCCACCGCTTCCAGCACGGCACGCAGCTTGAGCGGGTCGGCCATCATGTCGTTGTACAGCGCGCCGTGGGGTTTGACGTAGGCAACCTGCGTCCCCTGGGTACGGCAAATGCCGTCCAGGGCGCCGATCTGGTAATGCAGCAGGTCGCGGATTTCCTCGGCGCTGCAGGCCATGGAGCGGCGGCCGAAGCCAGCCAGGTCCTGGTAGGCGGGGTGGGCGCCGATGCGCACCTGGCTGGCCACGGCCAGGGCCACGGTCTTGCGCATGATGCCGGGGTCGCCGGCGTGGAAGCCGCAGGCGATGTTGGCGCAATCAACATAGGGCATGACCTGGGCGTCCAGGCCCATGGTCCAGCTGCCAAAACTTTCACCCATATCGCAATTCAATAGCAGGCGGCTCACGACTGACACTCCTTCAGGCTCGGCCTCATTGGGCTTCTAGTTCTTTGCCGCGGGTTTCCGGCAGGCTCAGTGCTGCCAGAATTACCACTCCGTAGGACACCGCGGCAAATCCGCCGATGCCCAGGCCCAGGGGGATCTTCTGGCTGAGCAGGCCGATCAGCAGCGGGAAGAACGCTGCCAGGGCACGGCCGATGTTGTAGCAAAAGCCCTGGCCCGAGCCGCGGATGCGGGTGGGGAACAGTTCGGTGAGAAACGCGCCCATGCCGCTGAAGATCCCCGAGGCGAAGAAGCCCAGTGGGAAGCCCAGCCACAACATCACGCCGTCGCTGACCGGCAGCTGGGTGTAAAGCAGGACAATGATGAACGAGCCGACGGCAAACAGGATGAAGTTCTTTTTGCGCCCCAGCAGGTCGGTCAGGTAGGCGCTGATCACATAGCCGATGTAGGAGCCGAAGATCACCATCGCCAGGTAGCCACCGGTGCCGAGCACACTCAGGCCGCGCTCGTTCTTGAGGAAGGTCGGCAGCCACGAGGTGATGGCGTAGTAACCGCCCAGGGCGCCGGTGGTCAGCAACGAGGCGCGAAGGGTGGTGAAGAGCATGCCCGGGGCGAAGATTTCATAGAAGTGCGAAGGCGCTTCGGTCTTTTGCGCAGCCTTGGCCTGCTGGTAGATCTCCGGGTCCTTGACCAGGCGCCGGACGAAAATCACGAACACCGCTGGCACGATGCCCAGCAGGAACAGCGCACGCCAGGCGTCTTCGGGCGGCAACAGCGAGAACAGCACGGCATACAGGATCGCCGTCAGGCCCCAGCCAATGGCCCAGCCGGACTGCACCATGCCCACCGCCTTGCCGCGGTCCTGGGCGCGGATCACTTCACCGATCAGCACCGCGCCAGCCGTCCACTCGCCGCCAAAGCCAAAGCCCATCAGGGTGCGGGCAATCAGCAGCTGTTCGTAGTTCTGGGCAAAGCCGCAGAGGAAGGTGAAAAACGCGAACCACAGCACTGTCAGTTGCAGGGTGCGCACGCGGCCGATACGGTCAGAGAGGATACCGGCAATCCAGCCACCGAGGGCCGAGGCGATCAGGGTGCTGGTGTGGATCAGTCCGGCCTCGGCGGTGGTGATGCCCCACAGGGCGATCAGGGTGGGGATGACGAAGCTGAGCATCTGCGTGTCCATGCCATCCAGGCCGTAGCCGATCTTGCAGCTCCAGAAGGTCCGGCGTTCCTGCTTGTTGATGTTGCGGTACCAGTCGAATGGCCCCGCCACTGACCTGGCTTTGACCTGTTGCTGCACGCCCGATGGGTTCATGGTTGCCTCAGCTTGTTGGTATTGTTTTAACGACGACAACATGTGTCGCGGCCTGAGGATCATTTTTCGACGGGTGCGGGTTGTCGTCCAACGAGAAAAACCAGCTGTCTGGCATAAGAAAAACTTGATCAGTGAGCGCGCCATGAACCTCAAATTCCTCGAAACCTTCGTCTGGGTCGCCCGGCTCAAGAGCTTTCGCCTGACCGCCGAAAAACTCTTCACCACCCAGGCCTCGATCTCCAGCCGCATTGCCGCGCTGGAGGCCGACCTCGGGGTCAGGTTGCTGCTGCGCGACTCACGGGGCGTGAGCCTGACCCCGGAAGGCAGCAAGGTGCTGGAATACGCCGAACAGATGCTCGATACCGCCAAGGCCCTCAAGCAATCGCTGGACAGCGACCGGGCCAAGGTCGGGCGGATTCGCATCGGCGTGATGGACACGGTGATCCACACCTGGATGAGCCCGCTGGTCTCGGAGCTGATGGAGCGCTACCCGCAGGTGGAGATCGAACTGGTCGCCGATACTGCACTGAACTTGCGCGAACAGCTGCAAAAAGGCTTTCTCGATGTGATTCTGCAAACCGACCTGTTGCGCCAGGAAACGATCCGCAGCCTGGACCTGGCGCGCTACCCCATGGGCTGGATCGTCGCCAGCCAGTCGATCTACAACCGCGACTACGCGTCGCTGGCGGACCTGGCCCGCGAGCGCATCATCACCTTCTCGAAGAACTCGCGGCCCCACCAGGAAGTGCTCAGCCTGTTGCAGGCCGAAGGCGTCGGCGCACCACGGCTGAACTGCGTGAACTCGGTGGCGGCGATTACCCGCTTGTTGCGTGATGGTTTTGGTATCGGCGCCCTGCCGCCAGCGCTGGTCAGCGAAGAGCTGGCCCGTGGCGAACTGATTCTGTTGCCGCTGGCCCGGCAACCACCGAGCCTGGAGCTGGTGGTGGCCTGGCAGACCGGCGTCGAGCTGGTCGATGAAGTGGTGCAGCTGTGCCGCAACGTGCTGGAGCGCTACGCTCGCGATGCCGGGCCGCAGCGCATCGTGCTGGTTTAGCGCCAGCTCTCCTGCACGGCCTTGCGTCGCCCGCCGAGTGCCACCCAGCCGAGCAACAGCAGCAGGCTTTCGACCACCAGCGCCAGCACCAGCGCGCAGCTCAGGCCCCAGGCCAGGGCTTCGGGGTTGAGAAGGATCTGGTAGCGATAGCCGTTGAGGGTTTCTTCGCGCAGTTGCGGGTTGGCGGCCGCCAGCACATGCCAGGTTTTTGCCAGCCACGGGCCTTGGAGAATCTGCCACTCCTGCTCGAACTGGCGGTTGCGGATCAGCAGGCTTTCAATGCTGTTGGCATCGCTGGTGAACACCGGATCGTCGCTGCTGCGGTAATGGCGCACCAGCGCCTGCAGGTCGCCGTTGAAGAAACGTCTGGCGGTGTCTTCAAAGCCCTTGAGGCCCTCACGGGACTCGAGCAGGTGCGCCTCGACCCGCTGGCCGTAATCGACGATATAGCCCGGAACCTGCAGCCCGACCAGCAAACCGCAGGTAAACAACAGCAAGCGCAGGTAACTTCTGAACATGGACTGATCCTTAGCTGGCCTGACCTTCGGCGATGCATTCGCCACGGCGCCACAGGGCCCACTGGCCAGGCTCGTAGCGGTGCCAGGTTTCGTTCTCGGTGAGGGCCTCGGTGGCGATCACCGTGACCACATCGTTAGGGGTGGTTTCGGCCTGGAAGTCGACGATCACGTCGACGTCCTTCAGCCGTGCCGGGCCGAACGGCGCACGTCGGGTGATGTGCACCAGCTTGGTCGAGCAGAAGCAGAACAGCCAGTCGCCATCGCTGAACAGGCAGTTGAACACGCCCTTGCCACGGTATTCGGCACAGGCCTCGACCAGCACCGGCAGCAACTGCTCGACCTCAACCGGCTCGGGGAAGGCTTCGCGCACGCGGTTGAGCAGGTCGCAGAACGCCGCTTCGCTGTCGGTGTCGCCAATCGGCCGGTAAAAGGTCGCCTGCCCCTTGAACTCACCGAGCTGACCATTGTGCGCAAAGCACCAGTTGCGGCCCCACAGCTCGCGCACGAACGGATGGGTGTTGGACAGGCAGACCTTGCCGACATTGGCCTGGCGAATGTGGCCGATCACGACTTCGCTCTTGATCGGGTAGCGCTGCACCAGGTTGGCGACTTCCGACTCGCAACTGGCAGCCGGGTCCTGGAACAGGCGCAGGCCACGGCCCTCGTAGAAGGCGATGCCCCAGCCGTCACGGTGCGGGCCGGTGCGCCCGCCGCGCTGCATCAGCCCGGTGAAGCTGAAAACGATGTCGGTCGGCACATTGGCACTCATGCCCAGTAGTTCACACATGCTTGGCTGCTCCGGGCAATCCTACAGACGCGGCTCGACCCGCGTGCCACTGCCGCCCAGCGGCGCTGCAGGTGGCGGGTTACGGTAGCGGTCGCTGCGGTCGGCGGCGAACGGCTCATCGCTCACAGGCTCGTCGGCATCACGCTGGGCGGCCGCTTCGGCCTGCTCGCGGCGGGCCTTGGCGCGCCGCTCAAGCGGCCAGCGGATGAGCACGAACAGCGCATACAGGGTGAACGCGAGCATGCCGTACATGGCCAGGTCAGCAGCGGCGCGCAGGGCGTTGTTGCCGACCTTGAACAAGGTATCGAGGGCGGCGATGGCGATGGCCGGGGCGAATTTTTCCTTGACCGGGTCGACGATGGTCGGGGTCAACAGCAGTACCGCCATCAGCACCCGCAGCGGCTCACGCAGCCAGCGCCACATCCATGAGGTCAGGCGAAAGCCCACCAACAGGCATCCCAAGGCGGCAAGGGCGTAGAGGCCCCAGGCGAGCAGATAGTCGTTCTCGGTCATGGTGTCCGTGGCAAGCTAGGCAAATAGATGCTTATGATAAACACTTTTCCGCGCGCAGGCGCCCCCCAGCCAAGAGAACCCCGCATGTCCGCAGACGCCACCGCTCCCCGTGCCCCGATTGCCCGCAAGGCCGAAGGTGCCGATCCCTATGCCTGGCTGCAGCAGCGCGATACCCCTGAGGTGCTGGCTTACCTGACCGCCGAGAACGCTTATCAGGAGGCACAGCTGGCCGATCAGGCGCCGCTGCGCGAACAACTGTTCGAAGAGATCAAGGCGCGCATCCTCGAAACCGACCTGTCGCTGCCCTCGCCCTGGGGCCCGTACCTGTACTACACGCGCACCACGGCCGGTGACGAATACGCCCGCCATTACCGCTGCCCGCGCCCGGCCGATGATTCCAACACGGTTGATGAAAGCCGCGAAGAGCTGCTGCTCGACCCTAATGAGTTGGCCAAGGGTGGCTTTTTGTCGCTGGGCGCATTCAGCATCAGCCCCGACCACCAGCGCCTGGCCTACAGCCTGGACACCACGGGCGACGAGATCTACACCCTGTACGTCAAGGAGCTGGCCGACGGCGCCATCGAGCAGCTGCCGTTCGAGGACTGCGACGGCAGCATGACCTGGGCCAACGACAACCAGACGCTGTTCTTCGCCGAACTGGACGACACCCACCGTCCGCATAAACTGCTGCGCCACCGCCTGGGCAGCGGCGTGGTCGACGCGGTCCATGAAGAAACCGATGGCCGCTTCTTCCTGCACTGCTATCGCGCCAGCTCCGAGCGCCAGCTGATCCTGCTGCTCAACAGCAAGACCACCAGCGAAGCCTGGGTGCTCGATGCCGAACACCCCGAGCAGGCCTTTACCTGCCTGGCGCCCCGGGTCGAGGGTCACGAGTACTACCCTGACCACGGCCAGCTCGAAGGCCAGTGGCGCTGGTTTATCCGCAGCAACCAGGACGGCATCAACTTCGCCCTGTACCAGGCTGTTGCCGACGTAGTGCCCACCCGCGAGCAATGGCAACTGTTGGTGGCCCATCGCGACACGGTGATGCTCGAGGGCCTGACCCTCAACGCCAGCGCCCTGAGCCTGAGCCTGCGCGAAGGCGGCCTGCCGATCATCGAGGTGCACCCGCAGGGCTTGCCGGCCTACCGCGTGGAGCTGCCGGATGCCGCCTACAGCCTGTACGTGCAAGACAGCCTGGAGTTCGTCAGCCCGCGTATCCGCCTGCGTTACCAGTCGCTCAACCGCCCGCCCCAGGTGCGCCAGCTGGAGCTGGCCAACGGCGCCCAGCAGGTGCTCAAGGAAACCCCGGTGCTCGGCCCGTTCGACCCGGATGCCTACGTCAGCCAGCGCCTGTGGGCCACCGCCGCCGATGGCACCCAGGTGCCGATCAGCCTGGTGCAGCGCCGCACCGACGTTGGCAAGCCGGTGCCGCTGTACCTGTACGGTTACGGCGCCTACGGCGAAAGCCTCGACCCGTGGTTTTCCCACGCCCGCCTGAGCCTGCTCGAACGCGGCGTGGCCTTTGCCATCGCCCACGTGCGTGGCGGCGGCGAGCTGGGTGAAGCCTGGTACCGCGCCGGCAAGCAGGAGCACAAGCACAACACCTTCGGCGACTTCATCGCCTGTGCCGAGCACCTGATCGCCCAGGGCGTGACCCGCGCCGAGCAACTGGCGATCAGCGGCGGCAGTGCCGGTGGCCTGCTGATCGGCGCGGTACTCAACCAGCGCCCCGAGCTGTTCAAGGCAGCGATTGCCGAAGTGCCGTTCGTCGACGTGCTCAACACCATGCTCGACCCCGAACTACCGCTGACCGTCACCGAGTACGACGAATGGGGCAACCCTGAAGAACCCGAAGTGTACGAGCGGATCAAGGCCTACGCGCCGTATGAAAACGTCCGTGCCCAGGCCTACCCTGCCCTGCTGGTGATTGCCGGTTACAACGACAGCCGCGTGCAGTATTGGGAAGCGGCGAAGTGGGTGGCACGCTTGCGGGTGACCAAGAGCGACGACAACCCGCTGCTGCTCAAGACCGAAATGGGCGCCGGCCACGGCGGCATGAGCGGGCGTTACCAGGGGCTGCGCGATTTGGCGCTGGAGTACGCGTTCGTATTTAACGTGCTGGGCGTGGTGTAAATCGGAAAATTTGTTGTCTGATCCACCAAATCGCCGGCAACGCCGGCTTCCACAAATCCTGTGGGAGCTGGCCTTGCCAGCGATGGGCTGCGCAGCAGCCCCAGAACAGACACCATAAATCTAAAAGAACGACGCCAATGCCTGAACCCACCCACCTCAACAACGAAATCCGCGACATGCTCATGGATTGCGGCCTGTTCGACCCGTTGCTGCCTGGCGACTTCCAGGCCGCCGCCGGTTATTTCAGCATCAGCAGCATGAGCGAAGGCACGGAAATCTTTCGCGAAGGCGACGCCGGCACCTTCATGTGCATCATCCACCACGGCGTGGTTTCGGTGCGCAAGACCGATGCCGAGCAGCGCCAGGTCGAAATCGCCACCCTGCGCAAGGGCCGCGCCTTCGGTGAAATGGCCGTGCTCGACGGTGAACGGCGCTCGGCCAGCTGCATTGCCGCCAGCGACTGCCAGTTGCTCAACCTGGGCAAGGACTCGCTGGAAAAGATGCTCAACGACGCCCCGAAGATCGCCGCCAAGATCATCCGCGCCCTGGCCGTGGCCCTGTCCCGGCGCCTGCGCATGCAGGACGGTCAGCGCCTGGCACAGCAGGTCTAGTTGCCCTTGCCCTTGCTGTTGTCCGGGTTCAGACCGGGCAGTGGCTGGTCCTTGGGCGGATTGGGCACCGGCATCGGCGGTAGCAAGGGTGCCCCCGGCCGGCTGTCACCCGCCCGGGGAATAGTGCTCGGCGTCACCTGCGGATACGGCGTTGGCGTCGCCGTGCCCGGCGCACCCGGCACCGGCGTGATCAGCCGAGGCTGTACGTCGGCAGCCACGGCAGGTTGCAGGCTGGCACAGATCAGTACGGCAATGATCGAGTAACGCATGCACAGGCTCCTTGAGGGTCCTGCCTACAGGCTACTCCCACGGCGCACGGTTTGCCTGTCCGAATTGCCCGCCATCGGGCTAAACTTCAAGGCATAACCGTAACAAGCCCGAGAAAAGGTAATCCCATGAGTTCGTCATCCTCTGCCGCCGCCACCGCACGGCTAGACCGCATCCTCGCCGACGCCAAGCGCGACAAGGAAATGGGCTACCGTGACAAGGCCCTGCGCATGTACCCGCACGTGTGTGGCCGCTGCGCCCGCGAGTTCGCCGGCAAGCGCCTGAGCGAGCTGACCGTGCACCACCGTGACCACAACCACGACAACAACCCCCAGGACGGCTCCAACTGGGAACTGCTGTGCCTGTACTGTCACGACAACGAGCACTCGCGCTATACCGACCAGCAGTACTTCAGCGAAGGCTCGACCAGCAGCCCGAGCATCGCCAAGGCCACCCACAATCCGTTCGCGGCCCTGGCAGGCATGCTGAAGAAGGACTGAAGCCGCCCACAGTTGCCGGCAAGCCCGTATAATCGCGTCTTTTTTGCGAAGGGCCCCGGCACGTGGCGAACAAACGGTACAGCTGCATTGGTCTGTTCAACCCCAAGTCAGCAGAGAACGTCGGTTCGGTGATGCGCGCTGCGGGTTGCTACGGCGTCAACTCGGTGTTCTACACCGGCAAGCGCTATGAGCGCGCCCGCGACTTCGTCACCGACACCAAGCGTGTGCACTACGACATCCCGCTGATCGGCATCGACGACCTGCAGAAGATCATCCCCCTGGGCTGCACGCCGGTGGCGGTGGAACTGGTCGACGGCGCCCGGCCACTGCCCGAATACACCCACCCGGACCGCGCAATCTACATCTTCGGCCCTGAAGACGGCTCCCTCGACCCGAGCGTGCGCGCCTGGTGCGAAGAGACCATCTACATCCCGACCAACGGCTGCATGAACCTTGCCGCCACCGTCAACGTGGTGCTCTACGACCGCCTGGCCAAAGGCCTGAACACCCGCTCCGGGCCGAAATTCAAGTAAGTCGAATGAACAGGCCGGCTTGCCCGGCGGTCTGCTGTAGACCATCGTCCCTACTGGAGAATGACCATGTCCGAGAAACAGAGGCTTATCCCGGCCAATTCAGCGCATATGGCCAGCGAACATAACGTCCACGGCTGGGAGCGCGCAGGTTCCGTCGCCACCGGGGTGATCATGGTCGGCAAGGGCCTGCGCCGCGGCGGCGTGTTTGGTTTGATTCAGGTGGCCATCGGCGGAGTTGCCCTGGCCCGTGGCATCACCGGCCACAGCTCGGTGAAAAGCCTGATCGAGCGCGGCCGTAGCGATCTCGATAACATCCGCGCCAAAATCGAACGCAGCGGCGCCGAGCTGCAAGCACTCAAGGCCAACGCCGAAGCCGCCACCCGCGGTACCACGGTGACCGGCAACGATGCCCTGAAAGACCCCAAGCCTTAACGCAGCAGCTTGCTCTGCAGCACCTCGGAAGATCTACCCAGCACGCTTTCGCTGAGCTGGATGAACTCCTCGGTGCTGACGCTGTTCAGGCGCATCATCGCCCGGGTGACATCATCCAGCGAGCGCTGGTTATGGGTGTGCAGGCGGATTTCCTGGTCCAGCGCCCGCAACAGCAGCACGCCACGGGCGATCACCGCGCTGTCGACCTGCTCGCCGCGCAAACTGCTGACCTTCTTGCCACTGCGCTCAAGGCTCGCCTGCTGGGCCTGATAGCGCTCCTCGGTCATGCCTCCGGCGCGGCGCAGCAGTTCGCTGGCGTAATACTCGGCCAGGCTTTCACCGATCCAGTCGCTGTCCTGGCGGTCGTTGATCTGCGCGAACACATGCACCAGTTCGCGCAGCACCGGGCTTGAGCCGTTCTCGGCGACCAGCGGGCGACTGCTGTGCAGGTATATGGAGTTGTGCCCGGCCCGGACGCCACGCCACAGCTCGTCCCGGGCGCCAACCAGCAGCAGCTTGGGCGGGTTGCGCGGGAACACCGCCTGCAACTGCGGCCAGACGAAGGTCAGCAAGGTCAGGTTGTCCAGGCGCCGCATGGCCTGCCCTTGCGGCGCGGCAACGCTGACTTCGGTTTCGCCCAGGCGCGCGCGGCGGGTGCCGATGGTTCCGGCGAGCATCCAGCCGGTCGGGCGGTCGAACAGGCGCGAGACGTTGTCGATGCGAAAGCGGTTCTTGCCAATGCGCGGCCACGGGGTCTCGACACTTTTCCAGCCCTTGGGCAGCTCGAAGCTCAGGCGCGCCACCAGTTCGGTGCCGTCGTGCTGGTCCAGGCGGGCCGGGGGCACCAGATCGTCACCACGAAACAGCGCCCAGTCCGGGGTCATGCGGGTTTCATAGGCGCCGCCCTTGAGCCGCTGGCTCAGGCGCACCTTATAGGTCAGCTGGCTCTTGCCTGGCGCCGGTTGCCAATGGCCGCGCTGATCATCGCCCTGCACCTGCCATTGGCCATCGGCCTGAAAATCGCTGTAGGCGCCGTCCTTGCCCAGGTCGAAGTCCAGGCTGCGCACTGTCGCCCCATCGGCCAGGGTAAGGCGCACCTCGGCCTGCTCGCTTTGCGGCAGCAAGCGCACGTGGTAATCCAGATCGACTTTTTTCGCCCAGGCCGGCGAACTGGCCAGCAGGCCCAACACCAGCCACCAATGGCAATGCACACGCATACAGAAACTCCTTGTTCCCCCAAACGCGATACCCGACAAGCCTGGGCGGCTCAACCGGCGCGGAAAATCAGATAGTCTTCCCAGTCGTCTTCATCGACGCTGTCTTCGCTGAGCATGCGCCCGGATTGTGAAATCCGCTGCTTGTGCACCTGTTCGCGGTCACCGCAAACCAGGTGGTGCCAGTCGGGCAGGTCCTTGCCCTCGCTGACCAGGCGGTAACCGCAGGTGGTCGGCAGCCATTTGAACTGGTCGGCCTTGCCTGGGGTCAGCTGAATGCAGTCCGGTACGATCTGCATCCGCTGCGGATAATCGCTGCACTGGCAGGTCTTGAGGTCCAGCAACTTGCAGGCGATTCGCGTGTAATAGACGCTGTTGTCGTCTTCATCTTCAAGCTTTTGCAGGCAGCACAGGCCACAGCCGTCACACAGCGACTCCCACTCCTGCGGGTCGAGTTGCTCGAGGGTTTTACGCATCCAGAATGGATTGGCGTTGGCAGTCATGTAACGGGTGTCCTGTTTCAATTCGTGCGCGGCGGCGCGGCGGCGCCAGTCTAGGGCCTGTCACCGGCCATTGCCAGACCGCTTGTCAGCGCTGATGCGACACAGTAGTTTGACCAGCGGTCACCACCCCAACTCTCAGGAACTCAAGATGAGTGCAAATCCTCGCGTTGCCGATCACGCCATCAACGAACAGTTCATCCAGCGCTGGTCACCGCGCGCCTTCACCGGCGAGCCGATCGACCAGGCCACCCTGCTGAGCTTCCTTGAGGCTGCCCGCTGGGCACCTTCGGCCTACAACTCGCAGCCTTGGCGCTTTCTCTATGCCCGCCGCGACACGCCGAACTGGGAACGCTTCCTCGGTTTGCTCAACGAGTTCAACCGCAGCTGGGCCCAGCATGCGTCGGCGCTGGTGATCATCATTTCCAAGACCAGCTTCACTGCACCGGGTGCAAGTGAAGAAACTCCGGCCCTGTGGCACACCTTCGACACCGGCTCGGCCTGGGGCCACCTGGCGTTGCAGGCGAGCCTGAGCGGCTGGCACACCCACGGCATGGCCGGTTTCGATCAGGAACTGACCCGCAAGGAGCTGAAGATTCCCGAAGGCTACGCCCTGCACGCGGCAGTGGCGATCGGCAAGCTGGGCGACAAGTCGACCCTTGCTGAAGGCCTGCAGGCGCGGGAAGTACCGAGCCCGCGTCGGCCGTTGAGCGAGTTGGCGGCTGAGGGTGATTTCAGCCTTTGATTTTTCGGGCTGTCTTGCAGCCCATCGCTGGCAAGGCCAGCTCCCACAGGGTCAACGGTGCCTTCAAACCTGTGGGGGCCGGCGTTACTGTTAGTAGCCGCGCTGAAAGTCCACTTCCCCACGCAACCCTTCACCCGCCTGATACGCCCGCAGATTCTCGACAAACAAGCGCACCATCGCCGTCGGCGAGGTCGGTGCCGAGCTGTGCCCGGTCAGCAGCAAGCCCCAGGCAGTCCAGAACGGATGACGTTGCGGCAGCGGCTCCTGCCGACAGACATCGATCACCGCACCTGCCAGATGGCCTTTCTTCAAAGCCTCGACCAGGTCGCCATCGACCACCGCCACGCCGCGCCCGGCATTGATGAACAAGGCCTCGGGGTTGAAGCGCTGGAACAGCGCGGCGTCATACAGGTCATGGGTCGCCGGGGTGTCGGGCAGCAGGTTGATCACATAATCGACCTGGCCGACCAAACGCCCCAGGTCCTCAAGACCGGCCACTTCGATAAACGGCGCCTGCTCGCGCGGCTGGCTGGCGATACCGTACAGCTGCACGCCAAACGGCAGCAGAAACTCCGCCACCCGTTGACCGATATCGCCGGTCCCGACGATCAGCACCCGCCGCCCTTCCAGGCTGCGCCCCGGACGCTCATCCCACTTGCGCTCGACCTGGCTGACCAGGCGCGCCAGCACCTCGCGCTCGTGGCCGAGCATGTAGGTGAGCACGTACTCGGCCATGACCTGGCCAAAGATGCCCACCGCCCGGGTCAGGCGGTAGTCACGCTGCAGGCCGTCAGCCAGCAGCGGCGTAATCCCGGCCCAGGTCGATTGCAGCCACTGCGGCTGATGGCCCTGGCGCAACAAGGTTGCCAACAGGTCCGGCTGGCCCAGCCACACCGGGCTGTCAGCGGCCAGCCGTGCCAATTCGGCCGAGTCACCACTGTTCAGGACTTCCAGGTCCGGTGCCGCCTCGCGCAACAGGCGAGCGTAGAGGGCATGATCCTGTTCAGCGATCAAAACACGCATGTTCATAACAACCTTGGATAACGGCAAAGGCCGCCAGCGGAGGGCGGCACTACAGCGAAAGGGCGGTCAGACCGGGTCGTTGCGACGCAGCAGCTCTTCGGGCAAGTGCTCGATGTACTCGTCCTCGGCCGGTGGCATCTGCAGGTGATAGCCCTGCTGTTCGAGGTTTTCCAGGACCTTGGCGATATCCTCGCGGGCCAGCTGGCGCTCCGGGGTCAGCACCAGGTCGAAGGCATGCACCGGTTTGCCGAAGAACGGCAGCAGGCCTTCGGGCACGCGCTCCAGGCCGTCGGCCTTGAGCACGTACAGGTACATTTCGTTCTTGCGCGGGCTCTTGTAGATCGAGCAGATACGTTTCATGACTGGTCTCCGGCGCCCGCCAGGCAATCGAGCAGCGCCTGCCCCATGCGCTCACGGCGCCAGCCGCGCAGCGACTCGGGGAGTTGATAGGGTCCGTTGGGGTAGCCACTCTTGAGCAGCAGTTCCAGGGTTTTCTTGCGCAGCATCAGCTCCGGGGCGATGTTCAGGCGCTCGGCCTCGGCCTGGCCGATGGCGCGCAGCTGCTTGAGCAGCGCCGACGCTTCGATCGGCAGCGGCTCGGGCACCGCCGGCGGCCATTCAGATGGCGGCAGGCTGGCAGCCTGCTTGATCAGGCCGAGCAGGAACTCGCCATCCTGACGGATGGTACGCGGGTGCATGTCTTCGATCTTGGCCAGCGCCGACAGCGAATCCGGCTGGGTGCGGGCCATCGGCCACAAGGCGTTTTCGCGAACGATGCGGTTACGCGGCAGGTCGCGGGCGCGGGCTTCGCGTTCACGCCAGGCGCACAGCTCGCGCAGTACCGCCAGTTGCGCGCGCGACAGCTTCCAGGCCAGCTTGGCATCGCGGTACAGCTCATACGGGTCGATCTCGCGGCGCAACTGGGCAACCAGTTCGGCACCGTCTTCGAGCACCCAGGCATTCTTGTCATCCGACAACTGCGGGCGCAGGCGCTCGTACAGTTCGGCCAGGTGCACGGCGTCTTCGGCGGCGTAGCTGACCTGGGTTTCCGACAGCGGGCGTTGCAGCCAGTCGGAGCGGGTTTCACCCTTGGGCAGGTCGATGCCGAGCACCTCCTGGACCAGGCGCGAATAGCCCATGGAGAAGCCCAGGTTGAGGTAGCCGGCGGCCAGCTGGGTGTCGAACAATGGCGCCGGCAAGCTGCCGGTCAGGCGTGACAGCACTTCGAGGTCTTCGCTGCAGGCATGCAGGACCTTGATCACCTGCGGATCTTCAAGCAGGCCGGCCAGCGGCTGCCAGTCGCCTATGCGCAGCGGATCGATCAGGTAGGCCCGTGCCCCGTCACCGACCTGGATCAAACCGGCTTTCGGATAGAAGGTATCGACCCGCATGAACTCGGTGTCGAGTGCCACGAAGGGCAGCGTGCGCCACTGCAGGCAGTGCTCTGCCAGGCTGCGATCGTCGCAAATCCAGTGAATATCGATGGCCACAAGGCTCTCCCACAAACAATGGCGCGCAGTATATACGGCGCAGGCCATCGTCGGGAAACCACTCGACCGCTATCCCTGCCGCCGCTACCGCATCGGTGATCAGTGCCTGGCCAACATCGGCCGGCAGCTGGCAAACAGGTCCAGTTCGGGCTTGTACAGGTTGGTGTGCACCTGCAGCAGGCCGAGCATGGAATGAAACAGGTTGTCCTGGCTCAGCGGCTCGTTGCGGACCTTCTGCAGGCAGTCGCTATCGACGCCGAAGCTGGCTTTGTAGCTGTCGGAAAACCACGCCAGCAGCGGCACGTGCTTTTGCTGTTCCGGTGCCAGCATGTAAGGCGTGCCGTGCAGGTACAGGTTGTACTCACCGAGCGATTCGCCATGGTCGGACAGGTACAGCATGGCGGTGTCGACCTTGTCCTGCTTGCTGCGCAGGAGGTCGATCAGCGCGGCCAGGACATGGTCGGTGTACACCAGGGTGTTGTCGTAGGCATTGACGATGCTGTCCTGGCTGCACTGGTTCAGGGCATTGCTGCGGCACACCGGGGTGAAGCGCTCGTATTCTTTCGGGTAACGCTTGTAGTAGTCCGGCCCATGGCTGCCCATCTGGTGCAGCACCAGCACGGTGTCCTGTTGCAGGCTGTCGATGAAGCTGTCCAGGCCCTTGAGGAGGATTTCGTCGCGGCACTCGTCATCGGCGCACAGTGCCGGGTCCTTGAGGTTGCTGACATTCTCGAACACCACCCGGTCGCAAGTGCCCTTGCAGCCGGACTGATTGTCGCGCCAACGCACCGCGAGCCCGGCCCGCTGCAGCACATCGAGCAGGCCTTCCTGGTTTTTGGCGGTGCTGGCGTCGTAATCCTTGCGGGTGAAGCCAGAGAACATGCACGGCACCGACACGGCGGTTTCGGTGCCACAGGAGTGCACATCGGTGAAGGCGATCAGGCCCTTTTCCTTGCTCAACTGTGGGGTGGTATCGCGCCCGTAGCCGAGCACCCCGAAGTTCGGCGCGCGGGCGCTCTCGCCGACCACCAGCACGGTCAGCGACTTGCGCGAACGTTGCTGCCAGGCGACGTCGAGCTTGGCGTCCTCGCCGATGGCGCGAAACGGCGTGGCGGCGCTGCCGACCCGCTCGCCGACATAGCCCAGGGAGGCACCGACAAAATTGCTCGGCACCAACATCAGGCGGATTTCATGGTGATTGCGAAACAGCGAAGCCAGGCCCTGGTAATTAATCAGCGCAACAGTGCCCAACACCACAATACAGGCGACACTGGCGAGTAACTTGCCGAACAACTCGCGGGCCCAGTTTCGGTATAAAACCGGTGCCTTGTACAACAATATAGACGGCAAAACACCTAACACAGCGATATATAAAAAAAGTTTAATCGAGAGCAGGTCACGCACTTCCGTGGCATTGGTCTCCATGGCATTGCGCAGCATGCCGACATCAATCATTACGCCGTACTGGCTCATGAAATAAGCCACCCCGGCACTGACCATGAACAGGGTGATCAGCAGCGGTTTGAGCAGCATCCGGAAGGCCAGCAGGGTCAATACCAGGTTGAACGCACACAGGATCATCACGCCAAAGGCCACACGCAATAACAGGCCGTGCGCATCGCTCGCAAGTACCGACGCCAGGTGTTGCCACAACAATGAGTTGAAGCCGATCAACAGGTACAGGCTGGCAATCAACGTGACCCATTCGGCCCGCAGGGGTTTGACCTTGAACATGACGATTCGCTTATTTGAACGGCGGGAACAGTGCCCTTGCGGCACCACCTGGAAACTGCCCGAACTTTAAGTAGCGAGTCATCAATTTTTTGTGAAAAAGACGCCAACAAATAGTCGGCTGGCGTCTATTTAAAAGACGTGTTCAGCCTGTGTTCAGCCAGACGATTATTTACGCTGGCAGATGCACTTTTGAATAAGAATCGCGATCGATATCGATCACCTCGACGCACAGCTGGATGTCCAGCCCCGGCGTGCTCGGAACGGCCTCCTTGAGCACCTCCAGCAGGCTGGCCGACAGTTGGCGTTTGATCTCGGCGGAGCGACCGCTGAGGATTGCCAGCTTGATGTGGGCGAACGCGCGTTCCGCAGGGGCAACACCCACCCGAAAACCGGCCAGGGCCACGGCGCGGCTCTTGATGTCCAGCTCTTCGGCGAACTGGCCGCTGCCCACCAGGGCATTGTTGAGACGCAGCAACAGGCGGTCGACCTCAAGGTTTTTCAGGTTGTCGCTGTATTCCACATGAAGATGAGGCATTGCACGGAGTCCTGGGGTGGGCAAATGTTGCAACAGACTACCCCAGCCCCGAAACCCGGCAAAGACGACTATCCTCTAAGTTCATGACTTCCACCCCACAAACCCCGGAGAGGTGAAGAAATGCCGGTCAAGCACGATTTGCTCGCAGACTTGAATCTGACCAAGGAACAGTTCATCGAGAAGAAACAACACGACCCGCGGCTGAGTCAGCTGCATGAAGACTACAACAGCAAAGACGCCGAAGTCGTCGATGCCGAGAACAAAAGCGCCGCCGATGACACGGTCACCCGGCTGCGCAAGGAACGCCTGAAGATCAAGGACGAGATCGTCGCCCATCTGAAGTAAACCCTGTAGGAGCGGGCTTGCCCCGCGATCGCGATCTACCTGCCCCATCGCATCGCGAGGCAAGCTCGCTCCTACGGGCAGCCCTTATGGCCGCGCCCACACCACCGGAAACCAGTCCTCGCGCATGCGATCGCCGGTCTTCAGGTCAATCCCTGGAAACGGCGGCGAGGTCCGCCCAGGGCGCTGGATATAGCGCACATCATCACCCATGAAGCGGGTCGAGAAGGCCCGGCGGCGATTGCTGCCGATGTTGCCGGCTGCACCATGCACGGTACGAAAATCGAACACCACCGCGTCCCCCGGTTCCAGCTCCGGCGAGAGGATCTGGTACTCGCCGTTCTCCACATCCGGCATGTCCATGAACAGGCTTTCCCCGGAACCTGCATCGCTGGCGCCATAGAAATCCTTGTTGCTGGCCCAGCTTTTGGGCCGCACCGGCTTGGGCCAGCGATGGGAGCCGAGCACCACGCTCAAGGTGTTGTGACGGCTGACCGGGTCCAGCGGTATCCAGTAGCTGGCGGTTTGCAGGCCGTCGACGCAGTAGTACGGCAGGTCCTGGTGCCAGGGCGTGGGCTTGGAGGTGCCCGGCTCCTTGACCAGGATATGTTCATGAAACACCTGCACTTGCCGTGACTGCATCAGCGCTCCGGCAATCGCCGCCGCCGGCGAATTGAGCACGAACGCCTTGAACGCCGGGATGCGTTGCCAGTTGCAGTAATCCTCGAAGAAGCGCCCGCCTTCGCCACTGCCGACGTTCTCGATGGCAAAGGCGCTGGGCGCGGCCAGGTTCTGTTCAAAACCTTCGCGCAGGGGTTCGATCCAGTCACGGAACACGCCACGCAACACCACTGCACCGTCACGCTGGAACTGTTCGATATCGGCATTCATCGGGGCCACCTCTCTTGTTGTAATGAACAAAAGTATTGGGCGGCCCCGCGCGGCCGGTAAACCACAGATTACCTATGCGCCACTATAGGCAATCTGTATGGCGCGCCGGTTGTCAGCCCGCCACCTTTGGCCGGTTAATGGCCCTGCCTGTGTCCTACGGCGCCTTGCTATCCAAGAATAAGAACAACGAGGAGTTACCTGGGATGAACGAAAACAGCACCGCCATGCGGCGCGGTCTGAGTACCCGCCACATTCGCTTCATGGCGCTCGGTTCTGCCATCGGCACCGGGCTTTTCTATGGCTCCGCAGCCGCCATCAAACTGGCCGGCCCTTCTGTGTTGCTCGCTTACCTGATCGGTGGCGCGGCGATCTACATGATGATGCGCGCCCTCGGCGAGATGGCCGTGCGCAACCCGGTGTCCGGCTCGTTCGGTCAATACGCCAGCCAGTACCTGGGGCGCTTTGCCGGCTTTCTCACAGGCTGGAGCTACGCCTTCTCGATGCTGGTGGTGTGCCTGGCAGATGTCACTGCCTTCGGCGTCTACATGAGTTTCTGGTTCCCCGACACGCCGCGCTGGATCTGGGTGCTGGGCATCGTCTTCTTCATTGGCGCCCTCAATCTGTGCAGCGTCAGGGTGTTTGGTGAACTGGAGTTCTGGTTGTCGCTGCTGAAAGTCACCGCCATCGTCTCGATGATCCTCGCTGGCGCGGCCGTGCTGATGTTCGGCATCCAGTTGGGCGGCAGCGGCGAGCCCCTGGCAGCGGTGAGCAACCTGTGGAGCCATGGCGGTTTCTTCCCCAATGGCGTGGGCGGCATGATCGCCTCGTTCACCGTGGTGATGTTCGCCTTTGGCGGCGTCGAGATGATCGGCATCACCGCCGGCGAAGCCAAGGATCCGCAACGGGTGATTCCACGGGCGATCAACTCGGTGCCGCTGCGCATCCTGCTGTTTTATGTGTTCACCCTGTTCGTGCTGATGTCGATCTATCCCTGGTCGAAGATCGGCAGCGAAGGCAGTCCCTTCGTGCAGATCTTCAGCGGCCTGGGGATCGGTTCGGCAGCCACGCTGCTGAACATCGTGGTGATCTCGGCAGCGGTGTCGGCGATCAACAGTGACATTTTCAGCGCCGGGCGGATGATGTACGGCATGGCCCACAACGGCCAGGCACCCGCCAGCTTCGCCCTGCTGTCGCGCTTCGGCGTGCCGTGGATGACCGTGGTGGTGATGGCCGTCGCCTTGCTGCTGGGGGTGGTGCTCAATTACCTGGCCCCGGACAACCTGTTCCTGATCCTCGCCGCCGTGGTGACCTTCTCGATCGTCTGGGTGTGGCTGATGATCCTCCTGTCGCAAATCGTCATGCGCCGCGGCATGAGCGCCGACGAGGTGGCCAGGCTGCACTTCCCGGTACCGCTCTGGCCAGTCGGCCCGGCCTGTGCGGTGGTGTTCATGCTGTTCATCTTCGGCGTGCTGGCCTGGTTCCCGGACACGCGCATGGCCCTGTACGTGGGCATCGGCTGGCTGGCCTTGCTGTCGCTGGGCTACTGGCTGTTCGTCGCCCGCCAGCCGCTGGCAACGCTGGCAGATCCGGCCAGCCGCTGATCAGGCCGGAAACTGCTCGCTGGCCCAGTCGAGGAAGGCCTGCGCCGCCGGAGAGGGGCGCATGGCGCTGGACTGGGCCAGCACCACCGGCTGCGGGCTGACCGCTTCCAGCAGCGGCCGGCAGGCCAGGGGTTGGCCGTCATAGCTGCAATCGGCCACCGGCCGGGTGCAGGACAAGGCCACGCCATAGCCATGGGCGACCAGCCCGCGCTGCATCTCGAAGGTCTGGGTCAGTTGCAGGCTTGCCGGTTGCAGGTCGTGGGCCCAGAACAGCGACAGGAAATACTCGCGGGTCCTGGCGATGTCTTCAAGGATCAGGCATTCATTGGCCAGGTCCACCAGCGACACCCGCTCCTGCAACGCCAGGGGGTGGTCCGCCGGCAGCAAGGCGTAAGGCGTCAGCTGCGCCAGCACGCGTTTTTCGATCGGCGAATCGAGCCCCACGTCATAGGTCAGCGCCAGCTCCACCTTGCCATCGGCCAGGCGCCGATTGACCTCGGCAAGATCGGCCTCGAACAGGGTGATGGTGACTTCCGGATGGCGCCGGCGAAAGCCGCTCAGCAGGCGTGGCGCGTAATACGGCCCCAGGTCCTGGAAGCAGATCAGGCTCAAGGCGCCGCGCACCACCTGTTGCTGCTCGCCCTTGCCGCCGATTGCCGTGGCCAGGTTGAGCATATCGCGCGCCTGCTCGAGCAATTTGCGCCCCGCCGGGGTCAGTTCCAGGCCACGGCTGACCTGGCGATGAAAGAGCTTT
The DNA here is from genome assembly GCF_900497695.1 of Pseudomonas wadenswilerensis. Lineage (GTDB taxonomy): Bacteria > Pseudomonadota > Gammaproteobacteria > Pseudomonadales > Pseudomonadaceae > Aquipseudomonas > Aquipseudomonas wadenswilerensis. Next base: position 553,332 of record NZ_UIDD01000010.1, read on the forward strand.
TCGCCCAGGCTCGCCTCCAGCTGCGACAGCGCCAGGGACACCGACGGCTGGGAAATGTGCTTGGTTCGCGCTGCAGCGCTGACACTGCCCTGCTCGGCGGCAGCGACGAAATACTCCAGCTGGCGGAAAGTGAAGCCGATCATCGCTATGCCCCCTCCGGGATGCTTGAACCAACCGCTGCGCCGTTATCCCGCCAGGGCCGGGCTCAACGCCGCTGGCGTACGCCAGGGTATATCGGCCCAGGCGCCGCTGCCGGGCGTCAGCAACTGGTGCAGATGCTGCTCGTTGAACACTTCGCCCAGCGAGTCGACGCGAAACGCCGCGACCCACTGCTCGCGCCCCAGCTTATAGGCCTTGCCGAAATCTTCCCAACTGTCGAAACAATCCTGCGCCCGCTGCGCGTTGAGCAACAGCACGCGCCAGGCGAGCTCGGGCTCGAGCCAATGCATCAGTACCCCACAACGGACCAGAAACGCCACCCGCGCACAGGCAAAGGCCATGGCCGCACGCGGCTCATCGCTGGCCGTCAGCCCTTGCAGGTCGAGGCTGTACCATTGCTGTTCGAGGGTAGCACTGAAGTGCGCACGCACCGCCTCGTCATTGGAGTTGCTGCGAATCCCGGCCTGGTGCAGCAACGCCGCCCGCACGATCGTCTGGGCCTGTTCGGTGAAGTGGTCGCACGCTGGCGAGTAAAAGCCCTCGACTTCCATCGCATCGGCCATGGGCCTGGCCAACAGCAGCGACCAGTGCTTGCGTTGGCTGAACAACGGCGCGGCCCCGCGCGGGCGGAATGCACGCCACAACAACCAGGCTGAAATAACAGCCGCGATAAGCAAAAACATGCCGCTCTCCTTACCTTGCCCGGGTCTGCCAGGCCTGGATTTCCTCGGCCTGGGGCGGCGCCATGTCTGGCCACGGCACGCCTTCGGTCAGGTACAGCGGATCATCGGGCAGACGCTGCAAGCGCTTGCTGAAGATATGCCGGGTGGCGTATTTGACCGACACCGCCTGCGGGGCAACCTGCAAGAACTGCTGCGGCTGACGCCCGGCCACCAGCCACTCGACCATGGCTGACGGCGCATCGAGGCGCTCGTACAGCTGGGGGTAGCGGGCCACCAGACGGGTCTGGGCGGTCGGGTCGCTGACCTCTTCGATGCGCAGCCAGCCGGCTTCGGTGCGCACGATGCCGATGGCGATACAGTCAGCGGGCGTCTGCTGGTCGGTGCCCAGGGCATTCAGGCACTGCAGCAGGTCCTGGTAATAGCGCTCGACCGGCGGCCGGTTCTGCTTGCCCTTGACCTGCTCGACGGTCAAGCTGCCGTCGGCCTGGACGATCAGGCTGATGGTGATGTGTGGCTGGCCCTGGCCGTCGCGAAAGCTGAACACGCGCATGCGCCGCTGCTCCACCGCTTCGGCATAACGCTCGCCGTAGCCGCCGGTCAGGGCGCGGCGATCGGCGAACTGGCCCAGGCAGTGGCGCATCACATAGCTTTCAAAGGCCATTTCAGCGCGCAGCAAGGCACTGTCGGGGCGCAGCTCCTGCAAGACGTGCTCAGTGGTGGTCACCAATGTGGCCAAGGCCTCGGGCTGGCTTTGGCGCCAGCCCTGCTCGACCCGCGCGGCCATCTGCGCGTGTTCCTTGTCCCACAGCGCCAGCGCCTGGGGGCAGTTGATGCGATCGAGCTTGCCGGCCAGCGCAGTGCCCTGACGCGAGGTCAGAAACTCCACCAGCAAGGCCTCCTGCGCCAGCAGTGGCGCCTGCTGCGGATCCACCCAGACCAGGGGCGCGAGCGCCTGCTGCGAGCCTTTACCGGCGTCGCTCAAATGCCTGGTCACCCATGGCGGCGGTTCGCCTCCCAGCACTTCGACAGCCTGCTCCAGGGTCAGGATCCGTCGCGCCGGCTCGAAGTTGCCGACCAGATGACGGTAGAAATGGTTGAGCAACCATCTGCCCACCTCCGGCGCATCACCACGGGCTTTGCTGCGTTCGGCAATGCCGCGCTTGAGTTGATCGGCATTGAGTGCGTTGCGCGGGGCGTAACCGGACTGTCGCAGCTCCGGTGTCACTTCCATATCTGCCACCAGGCCTTGCCTGCCGGTTTTTCCGGTGCCTGCAGCTCGGCGATGCTCTGGCGGAAGAGCTCATTGTTGCCCTGGTCGACGGCGTTGTCCGGATCACTGCGCAGGATCGAGCGCTGGTAGTAGGCTATGGCCTCCTCCTTGCGCCCCAGGCCCTTGAGCACATCGCCGGCGCAGCCCAGCAGCGAGCTCTCGTCGCGTTCGTTGATCTGCGGCGCATATCGCAGCCACAGGCTGGTGGCCGCCTCCGGCAGGCTGTAGGACAGGTACATGGCCACTTTCATCCGCGCGAACAGCGGCGAGTACTCCAGGTCCTTGTCGCTGATTTCGCGCTCTTCCTGCCACTTGAGGATGCGCTCCAGCCAGATCAGGATTTCGCGTTCGCGGTCCAGGCGGTACAGGGCGCGGCTGACTTCCAGCAGGTACTCTTCCGGGTCGTGGCGGCTGTAGCCATAGTCGGCTGCGTAGTGCCAGAGCTGCTCGGCGGCTTCGGCGATGCCCGCGTCATCCCCCAGCTCAATGCGGTTTTGCAGGGTGCCATGATAGTGCTCGGCGAACGGACTGGCGGCAATGCCACGGGCATGCAGCTCCAGGGCCTGCTCATACATGCGCTGGTCGTTGTAGCAGCGGTAGTTGATCGCCAGGTTGTTGCAGAGCATCGAGTACATGTGCGCACAGGCATCGTAACGATGCCCGCGACCGGTGGCGAAGCATTGCTCCATGCGAGCCTGGCCGTGTTCGTAGGCCAGCTTTTGTACTTCGCGCAACAACGACCAGGCCTGATCTGCCTCCTCACTCGAGAGCTTCTCGACTTCCACCTCGACCAGGTCGTCGATGTTGCAAGCGAAACTGTAATAGTTCATGCCACCGGCCATTGTCGGCAGCGGTTGGCGCAAGGCATCGACAATGCCGAACACACTGGCATGAGCGCTGAACAGGCTGTAGGCGCTGCGGTGGTCTTGCATATTGCCGGCCGAAACGGCCTCGCGCAGCATCGTAAGTTCAGTGTTGGCGTCAATGCGCCCGGCCTGGCGTTCACGCACTGCCAGCAGGCGGTTGATCCAAGGGTGGTTCGGCGCGCGGCGGCGGGCTTCTTCCAGGGCCAGAGCGAAAACGTTGTCGAGCTGCTCAAGGTCATCGCGGGCAGCATGCAGCGCATCGAGCAACGGGCCCAGGGACGGCGTCGACTCGTCGCGCCATGGCAGCCCGGAAACAAACCGCTCCAACACCTTTTGATCATCACAGGCGCGCATCACGCACAACGGCCACCACGCCGACTGGTCCTCGGCATCGAGCAGGCGATCGTGTACCCAGTAGGCAGTGCCCGGCCACATCTGGCTGCGAACTCCATAGATTTCCATGAATGCACGCTGCCCGGCGTCGTCGATCTGACCGTTTTCAAGCAACCAGGGCAAGTGGAATTCGACAAAGTTGTCACTGCCGCTGGAGTCCAGTTCCAGGGTCGCCACCTCACAGATTTTCAAGGCGCCGGGCAGGTCGCCCTGGGCCTTCAATGAGCGTGCAGCCAGGCGCGCCAGGCGCACTTCCCACTCCCGGCGCTGGGGCAACGACAGCTCGGCGATCAACTGCACTACAGGTTGCTCGAACATCGCCAGGCGCAACGGCACGATTTCGATCAGCGCATCGCCCAGCCACAGCCAGTCGTTGCCGTCGACATCCTGACCTTCGCCAGCGGTACGCAACGCGGTAATTGCCGCCAGCGCCGCTTCGCGAGCCTCTTCGTCACGCTCGTGGGCAGCCAGCACCCGCGCCCGGCGCCGCTGCTGGTCGGCATCGTCCCAGGCCCGCAGGGCATGGCGGCCGGGGTTGATCAACGCCAGGGTGTGACGCACCTCGATGGCCTTGAGGGCGACGTCGAGGGTGGTGTGCTGCAGATCGTCGAAAATGCGGTAGCGCCGGTACTGTTCGATATCGAACGCCAGCGCCTCGTTGCTCAGTTGCTGCAGGGCGTCGAGGGCCTGCAGCAGGCCTTGCTCGTCTTTGAGGTAGTTGCACAGGCGCAGCTGGTAGATCAGCAGGTTGACCTTGAGTTCGTTGCGCGCCTCTTCTGGCGTCGCCTCGATCAGCGCCTGGCCGTCGTCGGCCAGCACCGCCCTGGAGGCTTCGGCGTCACCGGCGTTGACCCACAGCACGTGCAGACGGTCGATCGATTCCAGCGAGGCAGCCTTGAGCGGCTGGACGCGCAGCTGGCCCAGCAGGTAATCGGCACCGTGTTCCTGATGCTCGACCTCAAGACGGTCCATGAATTGATCCAGCTGAATGCCGGACAGCACGGTGCTGTTTTGCGTCATCGTGAACTCCATTTGCGAATGACTTGTGCATCGCCCGGTGCCCCGTACTGGCTCTTCAAGGAGACGACGGGTACCCGCATACGGCTGCACTCAACAGGCAACGATAGCGAAAGGGATCGGGCGATACAGCGGGGGTGCTGCACGCTACCAGTTGGCGTTTGAAAAACCAAGAGCGTGCAGGTGATAGAAGGCTCAGGGCGTGGTCAGGGTAATCAGGAAGGTGCCGGAAGTGACAGGCTTGCCGGAGACATCCACCAGGGCGTACTGCTGATGGTAAAAACGACCCGTCTTGCCGCTGTCGGCCACCAGCTTGACGTTGACCGGAGCGTGATCGGGGGCACTGACCGACGCTTGCGGCTCGACCCTGTGCAAATCGATCCGGGTGCCCCGCACCTGCGCCGGGCAGTCATTGAGGTTCAAGGCGCCTGCCTGGGCTGAAGCCGTGCAAGGCGACTCGACGACACTACCGGTGAAATTGATCACCCCCTGGGCGATCGGTGTCTCAGCCACGCAGGCCCCGCTTGCGCCCAACAACAACCCTGCAGCGATAGCAACATACTTGCGATTCATGCTGACACTCCGGCGATAGCGGTTAGTACCTCAAGTATCGGCCAGGCGCAGAAAAATCTAAGGATTGTCTGATAGGCAAAGGCGCGCTTTGCCAAGCGCGTCGCAGAACGGTGTAAACAAGCGCCGACCGGTTCGTCAACCCGCCTCCCGAAGCCTATGGTTAAACATTGGCGGGTGGTTGAGACGCTCAATCAGCGGAAACGAAAAAGCCCCCGGACCTTTCGGTCAGGGGGCTTTCTCTTGTATGGCGGAGAGATAGGGATTTGAACCCGCCCGCAACGGAGTGCAGGCCGTTATAGGCCCGAATTTGCTGGACCTAGTACACTTTATCTCGGGCTGCAACGGCATATAGCGGCCCCAGTTTTGCCCTAAATTTGCCCTAAGAAACCGCTCTCCCCAGCGCGCGCGCACATGCCTCAATGCGGCGGAGCTCCCATTTTTTGCGTGGACCATCGCCAGGCCTTACACTGTACAAGAATACAGTCATGCGAGAGCACCAATGCCTACAGACGAAGACCACATTCAACCCGTTCGATTGGCCCTGGACGAAGAACAGAGAGAAACAATGGAGTGGCTTATGGAGCACCTGCCACTTGGCTTTCGTGGTGCCCATTGCGCCGAAGCGCGCACGATGCTTGGATGGAGCATCGAAGCTTTGGCATTCCGTTCGGGGGTATCACCAGGTGCGATTAGGCGCCTGGAGAATGGGGCCGAGCTGCGCCGCGTCACGATGCAGGCCCTCGCCTACGCTCTGGAGGCAGAAGGATTTTTCTTCCTTCCAGGCCACCAACCAATGCGAGGAGAAAATTTCAGAGGCGCCACAGCGTGCCCCAGAACCAGGGATGACTTTCATTTGATCGAATGATCATCAACCAGGGGCAAGCACCCAGTGAACAGTCAGCCACTGAGCAAGGCCAGAAGCCCTGGCTCGCTGGAGCGGATCGCTGCTCAACCCGAGACGCCTGAGCACTCAGCCAAGCCTTACTCAAGGCTCTTAGCTCATGGCCGTCTAGGTTTGACAGCATTTGATCTCCTCAAAATTTAGTGCCTAGCTGTAAGCGCCGCTATCACCAAAATACTGTATATACAAACAGCCAACCTCCGACACCTGCCTGGCTATTAAGGTGGTAGCAGGGAAGCTGTCGCCGAAAAACTAAGAAATTTCTTATGTTCTCAGTGTCTGATGGTAGCTAGAGTGCCTCCCCTCCGTAATCATGTGTAGCCCTCAGTATGGACCGTTCAAACAAGCAGAATCGACTTCGCCTCCTAATGAGTACCGCTGCCGTAGCAGCACTACTGTACTCGTTTGGAGCAGCGGCTGCCTGCGAGTTCATCACCCCACACAATACACACACAATCAACTTCGGAAGTAACCTTGCGGGTGTCAACCTGACAATCCCCCAGGATGCGCCCGTTGGAACTGTTATATACCAAGACAGCATCGCCGCGGGGGAAAGCAACTTTAGATGCACCTCGACGGCGCGCTATGGATTTGTCCCGACTCCAGCACTCGGAACAGTCACTAAGGGATACACCTTTCCGCTAGGCAAAACCGGGCTCTCATTTCGAATAGTTAGCCCCCTCAATAATAGTACAGCCTACCTATATGCATTATCGGATCTCTATCCAAACTCTTATCGCATTCCAGCGGGAACCTATAAACTTGAAATCCTTAAGTCAGCGGAACTGATGTCACAAAGCGTCCCCCCAGGTCCCTTAGGCCGATTCCAGGCCGATGACGTGGTGCTCGCACGTTTTAATCTAGTCAATCCTATTACCCTGAATACTGCCTCCTGCCAGACTCCATCGGTCCCGGTGGCAATGGGCGACGACTATCAGTTGCACGAGTTCAAAAAAAGCGGCGATGCACCTCGTGCGATCAAATTCAACATTGCCCTTAACCAATGCCAGTTCGGCATCAAGAAGGTCACCTATCAGCTCAAGGCAACCACCCAGGTCCTCGATGCGCAAAAAGGTGTCGTGGCACTAAACACCGGCTCGACGGCCAAAGGTATAGGGCTGCAATTGATGAACGATGTCGGGCAACCCATCGCCTTGGACACCCCGTATCCGTTCGATGGCTTCAACCCCTCCGGTACTGATTTCAAGATTCCCTTGTCAGCGGCCTACTATCGCCTGGCCGAAGGCAAGCTCGAAGCCGGCACTGCGAACACTGAAGTGACGTTCATTGTGAGTTACCTATAACTAATTAATAGCGGCTTGCAACAGCCGGCAACAACACTCTTGGCCTCGCCACGATCTACTTCGCGCCAGTCAAGATCATTTACCTGAAGCAAAAAAGTCGTAAAGAACACGCCCCGCGTCTGCCAGCCAGGGGAGTACGCCCCTGGTCTTTTCGCCAGCGCGCAGCCCGCAGCGTCGGATCCACGATGCAACCGGGACGAGTCCCGGCGCCCCCAAATTTGGGGCATGAAGCCTGAGATGCTGAGTTCCAGCTACACACAACCGGCCTGATCAACTTTGGACGGTCTTGGCAATCGAAATCATCAGATTGATCCAGATGATGGTAATTGGTTAGAACAGGCCGCCAAGTGCAGAGGGCATCCAGTTCATGATGACCAGCTCTCCCGTTACCTCAGCCTTGCCTTGCCGCTGGTTGGCCGTGGTGTACCTGATATTTAGGGTTTCAAAATGAAAGCCTTCAAAAGCACGCCGAATATCCGGGTGGTCGTTGATGCTGACCATGACCTTGCCTTTGCAGCGCCGCATAAACTCGGCCATCCGTTCGTAGTTGTCGAAGGGGAAGTCGGCCCCGTATCCGGCAGTCTGCCAGTAAGGCGGGTCCATGTAGTGGAAGGTGTGCGCTCGATCGTAGCGCTCAGCACATTCCAGCCAGGAGAGGTTCTCCACGTAGGTACCGGCCAGCCGCTGCCACGCGGCCGACAGGTTCTCCTCGATGCGCAGCAGGTTGATGGCCGGACCGGTTGTCGCGGTACCGAATGTCTGGCCCGTGACCTTGCCGCCAAAGGCATGCTGCTGCAGGTAGAAGAACCGAGCAGCACGCTGGATATCGGTGAGGGTTTCAGGCCGGGTCATCTTCTGCCATTCGAAAATCTGGCGCGAGCTGAGGGCCCATTTGAATTGGCGGACGAATTCTTCCAGGTGGTTTTGCACCACCCGATAGAGCGTCACCAGGTCGCCATTAAGGTCGTTGAGCACCTCCACCGGCGCGGGCTGCGGGCGCATGAAGAACAGCGCAGCACCACCGGCGAAGACCTCGACGTAGCATTCGTGAGGGGGAAAGAGTGGGATAAGGCGGTCGGCCAGGCGGCGTTTGCCGCCCATCCAGGGAATGATAGGAGTCGTCATTTGATAGCAAGTCTTTACTGTATGGATAAACAGGTGTTAGGCTCGCCGCGCTTTGTGCACGGAGCAGGAGCCTCGGCTGGACTTGCAGGAAGGGTCTGCGGGTTCGGTGGGCCAGGTGGATGTTGACGCATCCACCTGGCCCGCTCCTTTTCACTTCAGCGCGTGATAGCGCGCACGTAGGCCTGACAGGCCTTCAGGGCGATCAATCCTTTGTCGCCTCGATCGGTGATACTGATAATTCGTTGAGCATGTCTTGGGTCCAGGCAGAAAAAAGCCCGATCAAGTCGGGCTGTTAGTGTTTGTGGTTGGCCGTGTTGCCGCCGGTGTCGATGATCTTGCCGCCGCCGTTGATGTCGCCCGTGACCGCCAAAGGTCCGTTGATTTGCACCTGGCCCTCCAGGGTGATACTGGTCGCCTTGGCAGTGATCGCGGAATCCGTGACAACCAGCGTGCTGCCCCCGACCTTGACGGTCGCGGTACCGCCGGGCAGCTCGATGGTGTAGCTGCTGGCCTGCCAGTCGTAGATCAGCGAACCGCCGTCATCGAATCGCCATACCTCGACGTGATCGCGGTTGTCCGGCTGGGCACCGGCGCTGCCGTACAGCCCCGGTACAAAGGTGCCCTGCGCGGGCTCACCGCTCGGACTGATCAAGGCGCCCTGCTCGCCCAGGCTCGGAGACCGCCAATGCCGGGCCTTACCAGCGGCCTGGCTGTGCCAGCGGACCCAGGCGCTGGTCCATCCAGCACCGTCGGACACGCGGACCATGGCGGCGGCCAGATCAACCGCCACCACACGGCACGGAATGATCAGACCGGCCTTGATGTGCTCCTCGATCGCCGTAAACACGCTGCCGAGGGGAATCGGGTCATCAGACATTGCCGCTTCTCCGTAGGTATTTCTGCAGTTCAAAGTTCAGCTCCTGGCCCATAACCTCCAGCAGCCGTTGATGAGCACGCTTGACCCACGCCTCAAAGTGAGGCCTTGCGTCGTCCAGCGAGATCTTCGCCTTCGCCAACGGGATCCGTCCCCGATCCTGATACTGTTTCCCAAGGCCGAAGCGGCCAAGCAGTACGTCGCTGAAAAGCTGGAGCCGATGATCGCGGCGACCAAGCGCTTGCGTAAGAAGGTCGATCTCCGCAGCCGCAAGCTGCAGCAGCGCCAGGACTTCAAGCGCTTCCCTGGCGGTTTCCTCAAGATGGTCGGATCAAACAGCCCCTCCAGCGTAAAGTCCACGCCGGTGCCTCGGGTCGCGGTCGAGGAGCCAGATGACTGCAACCTCAACCTGCGGGGGCAGGGGGACAGTATCAAACTGGCCAAGGAACGCCTCAAAACGTTCCGGCGCTCCAAGATCATTATCGGTGGCACGCCTACCATCAAGGGGCTCTCGGCGATTGACGCGGAACTGGAGCTATCGGACAAGCGCATTGGCTTGGTGCCATGCCATGGCTGCGGTCAGTCGCATGCGCTGAGCTTCGAGCACCTGCATTGCGACGAGGATCCCAGCTATCACCACGAGGTATACGGCAAGCGTCGGCCTGAAACGGCGTACTACGCCTGCCCTCATTGCGGCGAGATCTGGGACGACCACCAGAAGAACGCCAACCTCCAGCACGGCCGTTGGGAAGCTACCGCCGAGTTTCGGGGTATCGCGGGTTACATCCTCAATGAGCTGTATGCCACGTTCCACGGCTCTCGATTTGAAGTGCTGATGGAGAAGAAGCTCCAGGCTGAACACGCCGCGTCGAACGGCAACCACGGCCCGATGATCGCGTTCACCAACAGCCAGATGGGCGAGTGCTACGAGTACAAAAGCAATGCGCCCAAGACGGACGAGCTGGAGAAGCGCGCCGAACCTTACGCCGAGTTGACCGCGCCGAAAGGCGTGCTGTTGGTCACTGTCGGCGTGGACGTTCAAGGTGACCGCCTGGCCCTGGTGATCGTGGGCTGGGGCAGGGGAGAAGAGTCCTGGCGGCTGTACTGGGGCGAGTTGGAGGGCAATCCGATCGATCCCCACGATCCGGTATGGACTGAGTTGGACAAGATCATCGCCACGCCGATTCCCGCCGAGGGCGGCGCTCAGCTGGCTGTCTCAGCGGTGAGCATCGACAGCTCCGACGGCAACACCAACGATGCGGTTTACACCTACGTTCGGGATCGGCAGCGCTTCAATATCATGGCGATCAAGGGCGCATCGATCGACAGCCGGGACCGGGAGATCTTCACCAAACCGGCCCAGTCGGCGGACACCAGCCAGGACAACACCAAGGCCGCCAAGTACGGCCTGCGGGTCTATATCGTTGGCACCCACAAGGCCAAGACGCTGATCGATGGCCGTATGCGGCTCTCGGGCAGTGGGCCCGGCCGCATGCACTGGTACAGCGAGATTCGCGCTGACTACTACGAGCAGGTGACTAACGAAGTGCTGGCGCCGCACCCACGACAGCCAAGCGATACCAGATCGTCAGCCGCAACGCCCCGAACAAGCGCCTGGACCTCTCAACCGAGGAAGGGCGCAGCAAGCTCGGCGAGACCATCGACGCCCTGGGCGATGTCTTCGTTAGCAAGGTTGCCCGCAACCTTGGTGTCGATGCCGAGAAAGTCCCCGAGATGGGCGACCACGGCGGATTGCGTGTCGGCGCTGATGCCGTCAAGCACGGCCTGGCCCATCGCGTGGGCTCGCTGGAAGCCCTGATCACCGAACTGGCCAAACCGGCCATCACCTCCACAAGGATACACACCATGACCACCGTCAAGACCACGGCAGACCTGCGTGCGGCACTGGCTGCCGGTACCGACGTCAACACCATCGAGATTGCCCAGGCTGACCAGCCGGACACCGCCTCTATCCGTACCGAGGCTGCTACCGAAGAGCGCGAGCGGATCAAAGGCATCAACGCGCTGGCCAGCAAGGGCTTCGAGAAGGAAATCGAGGCGGCCATCGATAACGGCAGCTCTGTTGAAGCGACCGCGCTGGTGATGTTCAAGGCCGCACAGGATCGCGGTATTTCGCTGGCAAGCATCAAGAGCGATGCCCAGGGCGTCACCGGAACTACCCCCAGCGGGGACAGCAAACAAGGTGAGCGCAAGGCCGCCGTCAGCGCAATTGTTTTAGGCGCCTCGCGCCGTTAACTGGAGATATCCATGAGCAACCCCGAACGCAAAACTTACCAGCCACGGCAGTTGTCTGCGGGCGACTTCCCTATCGCAATGGACACCGGTGTTATCGCTGCAGGCCAAACCTTGAGCTGTGGCGCAGTCCTTGGCCAGGTACCCACATTTCTCGTGCAGTTGGTCAACAAGAGCGCATTGCAATTGCGGCGGTACGGCAGCGCCTGCGGGCCTATCCGATGGGTAGCAATGGTCAGGGCAAACTGTGGTTCGGCCTTGATCCGATTGAGGCAAGCCGTGCAGGCAGGCCTCGGCAAAGCCGTGGCGGTGTGTCGGTCGCGGGGCGTCGTTACCAAGGCGCCTTTTTCAAGAAGGTCTATGGCGGCCAGCCAGACATCTGGATTCGGACGGCCAGCAAACACTTCAAGGCCAGCGACTATCCCAACAGCGACGTACTTGGCGGGGCGAAGCAGTTCGGTTGGATCTCTGAAAATGATAACGGCAGCCGCTTCAAGGTCGATCCACTTGCCGATGGCGTTACCCATCACACCCGACGTCCAAGCCACCTGGGCGGACTTGCGGCCAACGATCTCGAACACATTCGGATCGTCCAGGGCTTCCAGCGGGCCACCCGGCCAGACCAGGTGAGGCGTGACATCGAAGCGGTATTTACCAGGCTTGCCCGCCTCTTCAGTTGAGAGGTAGCGGTACTTGGTGGCCCACTCGATGATGCTCATTCGTGGTGGCGGCGCCCATTTTCGGCACGCCCGGCTGATGCCCTTACTCGCCGTCTTCTTCAGAGCCCTCCTCATCGTCCGGCTCGTCAGGATCCCATTCGGGATCATCGTCGTCCTCATCATATGCGGACAACCTCCTGAGTATTTGTTCGATGGGGTCGCGAATCAGTTGGTCATCGACTTCGACGCCGTACTGCGCGGACAAGGTTGCTGCCAACTCATCCGGCAGGGTATTAAGCAGCTCGATCTTGGCAGCAGTGATGACGTCCTCGAAGCGGGAAACCATCTCTGCCTCGATCACGACTTCACCCAGGTCCTTGACCCAGTTACGGTAGGTCCGATCAGCATCTTCGGCGAGCCCCACCTGGTGCATTTGCTCGCGGATCGTTGCGCCATGCAAGTAGCGGAACTGGGCCAGCTTTGCCAACGTTGCACCACGCTGATCACGGCGCTCCAGTTCCGCGACCGCTGCATCGACTTCTGCCGCTGAGTGATCCAGACCAGCTCCGGCTACAAGGATGCGCGCCCCAGATGATCCGCCTCGGGGGGCTGCCCCCTTCCATTCCATGATGCTGCCCATTTGGCTGCCTAATCCAGCATCCAGTCCGAGCAGGGACCGCTGCCTGCCCCAATGACACATCAAATCCGCTACCGCTTGACCACGACCTGCTAACCAAAACCGCCAACACGTTGAAGCTGGCTGGCCGCACCTGGAAGGCCCTGCACGTCGACCCTCAGACCCAGCGCGCTACTGACCAGCAACGCTATATCGAAGAGCTCGCCGCCCGCGTACATGCTCAGTTGCGTATCACCCCTGCCAAACCAGCGGGTGCGGGAGAAGCAGCATGACTACTACCACCAAAGCCACACCCTACAGCTGCCTTGTTCACGGCCCCCAGGGTTGCGGAAAGACCTCCAACGCACAAGCCATTGCCAAGGCCCTTGGCCTCAGCAACGTGCTGGACGACTGGCAAGCGGGTGCGCCCGTGCCGCTGCTGGACACTCTTGTATTGACCAACGCAGACAATCCTCGGTGGTACTTCAGCGGTCGGGTCATGACGTTCGACCAGGCGATGCAGATCACTGTGCAGCGAGGTACCTCGGCATGACGCCTCGTAAGCACATCCTCAAGCACTTTCACATGTGCTGCGGTCTGGGTGGCGGCGCCAAAGGGTTCAACCGCGCCAATCCGGTAGTAGGAAACCTGCAAGCCAAGTGGCAATGCATCGGCGGCGTAGACGTTGACCCGGCCGGGCTCGCTGACTTCGAACGCCTGAGCGGTGTAAAAGGCACGCTGCTCGACCTGTTCACCCGCGATCAATACACCCGCTTCCATGGGCAAGAGCCGCCACCAAGTTGGCGCGAAGCCACGCCTGAGGACCTGCGGCGCGCTGCTGGAGGCCAACGCCCGGACGCAGTGTTCATCAGTTCCCCATGCAAGGGGGCTAGCGGATTGCTCTCCGAAAAAATGAGCCTCACCCCTAAGTATCAGGCGCTCAACGAGCTGACACTGCGCTGCATCTGGCTGTTCGGGGAAGCCTGGAAGGATGACCCGGTACCGCTCCTGGTGTTCGAGAACGTACCGCGCCTGGCTACCCGTGGCCGCCACCTGCTCGATCAGATCAACAGCCTGCTCAGCTTCTACGGCTATGCCGTCGCTGAAACCACCCACGATTGCGGTGTGATCGGCGGCTTGGCCCAGAGCCGTAAGCGCTTTTTGCTGGTTGCGCGCCACGTCGAAAAGGTCCCGCCCTTCCTCTACGAGCCCGAGAAAAAGAGCCTACGCGCAGTGGGCGACATTCTTGGCCGCATGCCACTCGCGGGCGACGTGGTAGCCGCGGGGCCGATGCATCGCGTACCAGCACTGCAGTGGAAGACCTGGGTGCGGCTTGCCCTGGTCGAAGCGGGCAAGGACTGGCGCAGCCTCGATGACTTGGCCATCGAGGACGGTTACCTGCGCGACTTCGTTATCGTGCCAAAGGCGTATGCCGGGTACCTGGGCGTCAACGAGTGGGAGAACTCGATCGGAACCGTCGCAGGCAGGAGCAGCCCTACCAACGGGGCATTCTCGGTAGCTGACCCTCGGGCGAAGTCAGGCGCCCTGCAGTACCAGCAGTACGGGGTCCGGCGCTGGGAAGACAGCAGTGGCGCAATGATTGGGGTCAAGAGCCCAGGGCAAGGCACATTCAGTGTCGCCGACCTTCGACGCGCCGCTGGTGGCTTCGGCAAGTATCTGGTCACCCCATACGCGGGAACCGCTGGCACCGTCATCGCGGGAAGCACCACGGGGCAAGGTGCCTTTGCAGTACAGGATCCACGCCCGGGCATGCGCCGCAGCAAAGGTGATGCGTACCTGACCGGCGGCCATTACGGGGTAGTCGATTGGAATGGTCAGGCCGGGGCAGTCTCTGCCAGTGCCATGCATGACAACGGCCGCTGGAGCGTGGCCGACCCACGCATGCCTGCAGCCAACGACAGGCTGACCTGCGTGATCACCAGCCTGGACGGAACTTGGCACCGTCCGTTCACGACGCTGGAGATGGCTGCCATCCAGTCACTCGTTGAGCCTGAGGAACAGTTGGAACTGGATGGCCTGAGCGACCAGGCATGGCGGGAGCGCATTGGAAATGCCGTACCGCCCAAAGCGGCCGAAGCAATCGCCGACGTGATGGGCACCACCTTATTGCTGGCTGCCCAGGGCGAAACCTTCATGCTCAGCAGCATGCCGATCTGGGTACGGCCGGTTGCGGTGGGGCTGAGTGTGTCTCAGCGGGAGGCCGTATGACCATGCAAACACACGATTGTCCGGTATCCGACGCAGAGTACAACCACGCCGCTTGGCTCGGCCGGGCCGGGTCGGACGCTCGTCTTGATGCCGTGCGCAACGGAGAGCAGCTCAATGACCAACTCTGCACGCAACTGGCAACTGATCAGCCTTGTGCTGGCTATCGCACTCACCGCCGCCCTGATTGCCTTGCATCACCTTACCACTACCGGTCGCCACACCACCGACACAATTCCGACTGTAGACAGCTTCAGCGATGCCCCGACCCTGGTACTGAGTCCCGCCGCACGCCGAGCTCAAGAGAGGTATTCGCTGTGATCACCACACCGACATATCAACCAGAGGTCCGCCTACTGAAAGGCTTCCAGCCTCTGACCAGACCAGCAATGTCGATCATCTGCGACGTGTGCGGCAAAGCACGGACCCGCAAAGGCGGCCACGACAAATGCTCAAAGGCCCGCCAAGCAGCAGGTTTCATCATCAAGCAGGAGACCAGGGCATGAGCGTCGACATCCTGAAGCTGAAGACTTTAGCCGAGGCGACCAAGCGTGATCAGTACGACTGTTTGGCACTGAACAACTACGGCATGGCGGTACCGCCAGCGGTTGTTCTGGAACTGATCTCAGAGATCGAGCGCCACCGCCAGGTAGAAGCCGAGGGCGGCAAGCCCGACCTCAACACCCCTCTACTCGATCTAACTCACAGCCAGGTCCTAGCAGAAGCCGCAGCAAGTGTAGCCAGATCCGCTAACGGCGCGAGAACACCAAGTGGGAATCCTACATGGCCAACGTGGCCACAAAGAAATTTCAGCAGTGACAACGACTGTACGCCACTCGATAAGGCGGAGAACGTATTATGACTAAGCAACAAGTAAAATCGATCGACACTATCAACGACGAACAACCGGGAAAGTTGCAATTCTTGATCACTCCATCTACTTGGATACGCAAAGAGTTACTGTTCCCAGTGTTCGGACTGAGCACCGAGGCAGTACGAAAATACCGGGATCGTGGTATCTGGCTGGAAGAGAAGCAATGGCGCACCGACCCCGCCAACGTCATTGTTTATAATCGCGTAGAAATCGAGAAGTGGATGGCCGGCCATCCATGAAAGAGAAGCTACCACCCGGTGTCGATACCCTACCGAAGGGTATCGACATCAACGGCAACCTTCTACGGATCGCCTTCAAGTATGAAGGCGAACGCCGCCGAGAGCCGCTACGCAACGTTACCAAGATCAACAAGGCCGCCATCGCGTATGCGGATAACAAGCGCCGGACGATTCTTTCCGAGATCAAGGAGAACCGCTTTAACTACGCAGCGCACTTCCCCGAATCAACCTGGCTGAGGGCCAGACTTGAAATTCCCAATGAACCCAGCAAGCGCACTGTCAACGAAGGCATTAATCGCTGGTTGGAAGTTGTGGAGGTCAAGAAAGCTCATAGCACCTTCATCAATTACAAAAGCAAATCAGAGCACGTAAGGCGAAAATTTGGCGATAGAACTATCGCAAGCATTCCAAAGAGCGAGCTTGAACTGTTCCAGGCGGAACTACTTACAGGGGGCTTAAAGCCAAAAACCGTAAACGATGTTTTCACCATAGTGCGCGGTATATGGGGTGATGCTTTCAGTGATGAGATAATAAAATTCAACCCACTAGAACGCATAGAGAACATTCAATCCGACAGCGATATTGAATTCGCCGACCCATTCACTCGCAGTGAGATCGACCGGATCGCCGTAGCGGACCCTGACCGGCTGGCAGACAGCCGAATGATCGTGTTCAACTGCTGGGCCGGGCTGTCACTGTCTGAGCTGATTGCAGCTGCAGTCGAAGACGTTGACCTAGTGGCTGGTACTCTCACTGTCCGCCGCGCCTTGGTCGCCGGAGAGTTCAAGGTGCCAAAGGAGCGCGCACGGATCCGCACAGTAGAGCTGATCGAGCCCGCGCTGGAGCTGATGACGGCCATCATGGCCGACGCCGCACTGACCGAGCCGAAACACATCAGCGTTGTACAGCGGGATAACATCACCAAGAAACACGAGCGAGTGCGCTTTCTGTTCCGCAGCTCCACCAGTGGCCTGATGTGGAACGGCAAGACCGTCAGCAACTGGTTCACCGCTCACCTGGCGAAGGCAGGCATCCGCCATCGAGGCGCTAACCAGGCCCGCCACACTTTCGCAAGCCAAGCGCTATCGAGCTACGTCCCGATTGAATGGGTCGCCCGACAACTCGGACATAGTGATACAACGATGGTGCGAAAGCACTACGGACGTTGGATCTCCAGCGACACGAAAAGTATGGCGGAAATAGTTTCTAAGATGATGGGGTTTTGAAAGCAAAAGGCAGAGCTCCTCGATGGGCTCTGCCTTTATTACTGAGCGATCAACCTTCAGTTTTTTTCTTAACGCGCTTAACTGGCTTCTTACCTACAAGATCAACTTGCTTAGCCAAATACTCTTGCCGTCTCTCTTCGTCTCTCGTCGCTTCTTCAGCGGCAGCAGCATTGAAATCTGCGGCAGGCAAAGACCACATTCCATGGGGCCCCCTTGCAGTCAGATTAGAAACCATCTCCCGAATAGCCCCATACAAAATAGAGTAACCAGTTGCTCGAATCGCTCTAAACCGCTCCATGCCCTGATACTGACTAGAGGCGTAACGCATGTAGACTACAGCTTTGATGTCAATTCTATATGGAAGAGGCTTATTGTCGGGATCCTCTTCATCCTCTTCCAACATAATATTCAAACCAAAGATAAAGGTTCTCGGATCTTCCGACTTAGCCTTATCGTACTGCAAACTCATACGTCGTTGAAACGTAACACCATCAAAAGGAAAGTCCAATTGATAGAATTCGGAGGAATGCTCTCCCTCAAAGTCGCTATTAGACTCGACTTTAACGTGGATAAATTCAACCTTAGTAATTGACAGCGAAGCAGCCTTCATTGGCCTCTACCTCTCCACGTGCGAAACCGTATTCTTCGTCATTGGCAGAGTACAATGCCTCATTACGAAAACCATAGTCTTCATCATTGAAACCGAAACCTGCAACAATGGTAAGAGGCTCGGGATCCGAGAATCTCATATCTGCCAAGGCACTTCTTACTTGAGACTCGCCGAAATAAATATTCAGCTTCTCTGCAACAGCGTCTGCAAGTGAATGGATAGTATCCAATTTCAGGTTCTGGTCGCCCCGAAGCCATCTCGAAACATTGGCTTCCGAAACGCCCAGTCTCTCAGCAATATCGATATTTTTAAGCCCCTTGTCCTGCATCAAACGCCTGATTTCGAAGACAGGGGCCGCTCGTCGAGCGTATCCAAACAGTTCTGCATCTTCGGCAATTTGTTGGGCAATATCAAAGTTGTTCATCATGAGACCCTAAAAGATAACTATAAATTCGCTTCAATGACTTTTTTAATCAACTCTTCTGCACGTTCCTTGACCGCTGTTTCTGTCTGTTGCTGGTTTTTATGCGCCGCTTCAAAGAAGAAAACGAAGCGCCCCATTTTACCTGTATATGGATACAGGTAAATGCGATCCTTGTTCCCGTGCTTCAGCTCACGCAGGTTTTCAGTTTTTCCCGCATGCTTGAAGCTGTGCGCCACCTTGTATTTGACAACGCTGTTTGCAAAATACTTAGAAAAGTCATCCAGCATCATTCCGCTAAAGATCGCGTCGATCATAGCCATAAAGTGGGCACGCTTGGAGTTTTCGTTGACATCGGCCATCACGGATTTGATGAAAACCGCTTTTTCGGGCAACCCCGAGGCAGGAAGGATCATCACTGGTTCCCATTTCAAGGTTCCATTGATCGATACGATTTTCGCGGTATTAATACCGGCCTTATCGAGGATGTACGTCCGTGACAGTCTATGCAGCTTCATGCCGACTCCTTAACACGCAGGTTAACTCAAACCTCATGTCACGGCAAGCGGACCCGACGAGGTGTTGGCAATATGTCAAAAACGAGCGCAAAAGGCTATGCGCCTTTTCCCCTACCCGAGTCGAATCTGGACGACCTAAAGCGGCCACAGCCGGACTGTAGCTCCTACCTATTGCCCTAGAATTGCCCTAATGCTAAGGCCGGAAACGACGAAGCCCCCGAAAACGTCAATGTTTTCGGGGGCTTCGACTACTTCGCATATGGCGGAGAGATAGGGATTTGAACCCTAGGTACTGTTGCCAGTACAACGGATTTCGAATCCGTCCCGTTCGGCCACTCCGGCATCTCTCCAGTGGCGCGCATGATACCAGCAGTTTACCGAAAGGCAAAGCCTGTTTGCGAAAAAAATTCGCGTGGTATCAGGCGCTTGCGTGAACTTGCCGGTTACAGCGGCACGCCCAGGCGTTTGGCAACTTCTTCGTAGGCTTCGATAACGTCGCCCAGCCCCTGGCGGAAGCGGTCCTTGTCCATCTTCTTGCGGGTCTCTTTGTCCCACAGGCGGCAGCCGTCCGGGCTGAACTCGTCACCAAGGACGATCTCACCGTGGAATACGCCGAACTCGAGCTTGAAGTCGACCAGCAGCAGGCCGGCGTCGTCGAACAGCTTGTTCAGCACTTCGTTGACCTTGAGCGACAGGGCTTTCATCTTCACCAGTTGCTCGGCGGTGCCCCAGCCGAAGGCAACAACGTGGGATTCGTTGATGAACGGATCACCCTTCTCGTCGTTCTTGAGGAACAGTTCGAAGGTCGAAGGCTCGAGCTTGATGCCTTCTTCGACGCCCAGGCGCTTGACCAGGCTGCCGGCAGCGTAGTTACGCACGACGCATTCGACCGGGATCATGTCGAGCTTCTTGACCAGGCACTCGTTGTCGCCCAGCAGTTTGTCGAACTGGGTCGGGATGCCGGCTTCTTCAAGCTTTTGCATGATGAAGGCGTTGAACTTGTTGTTCACCATGCCCTTGCGGTCGAGCTGTTCGATGCGCTTGCCGTCGAACGCCGAGGTGTCGTTGCGAAACAGCAGGATCAAGCGGTCAGCGTCGTCGGTCTTGTAAACCGACTTGGCTTTGCCGCGGTAGAGTTCTTCACGTTTTTCCATGATGGGCTCCGCTTGCTAAATGATGGGCTAGGCGATTTCACGCCAGTCGAGCCCGGAATCCTGATTGGCCACTTGTAGCCAGTCCGGGTCGCAGCCGAGGGTATCGACGAAGCATTGCCGGGCCAGCTGTGGCTGGTTGTTCTTGCTGCTGAGATGGGCCAGCACCAGGTGTTGCAGGTTCTGCCAGTCCAGCTCCGACACCAGGCGCGCGGCCTGATGGTTGTTCAAATGTCCGTAGTCGCCGCCCACCCGCTGCTTGAGAAACATCGGATAAGGCCCGCGTCCGAGCAGGTCGCGACAGTGGTTGGCCTCGATCAGCAGGGCGTCCAGCCCCTGGTAGCTGCTGAGCAGGGCCGCATCATACGAGCCCAGGTCGGTCAGCACACCGAAGCGCCGGCTGCCATCGCCAAATACGTACTGCAGCGGCTCCAGCGCGTCGTGAGTGACGCCGACGGCGGTAACGCTCAAGTCGCCCAACTGCAAGGTGTCGTTGGCGGCCAGGAAGCCTGCGGCTTCGACCGGCTTGCGCATGCCGCGCAAGGTGCCGCGGCTGAGGTAGACCGGTACATTGTAGCGCCGTGACAGCAACCCGACCCCATGCACGTGGTCGGCATGTTCGTGGGTGACCAGCACCGCGCTCAATTGCGCCGCAGAAACGCCGAGCAGCGCCAGGCGCCGCTCGGTTTCACGCAGGGAAAAGCCGCAATCGACCAGTAGCAACGTATTGCCACTGGCGATCAGCGTGCCATTTCCCTGGCTTCCACTTCCAAGTACGGCGAAGCGCACTTAACCCAGGTTGTCCTGAATCACGCTCAGCACGCGGCGGGCGACGTCTGCCGGGGCCACGGTGTTGATGTTCTTCTCGACGGTCACCTGAACGCTTTCGCCCACCTTGCTCAAGCGAACCTGATAACGCTCGGCACGGGCTTCACGCTCTTCCTTGCTCGGCGCGCTGCCGAACAGGCGACTGAAGAAGCCTGGTTGCTCCTTGGTCTCGGCCTTCTCGGCGAGGTTGATGTAGTACAGGCCCAGGCTGCGGTTGATGTCTTCAACGCGCCATTCACCCTGTTCCAGGGCACGGCCAACGCTGGACCAGGCGCGATCGAGGTCGGCGCCCAGGTTCAGCACCGGGTTGCCGCTGCCGTCTTCGCTCAGGCTGACGCGGCTCGGGGCATCGAAATCGCGGGCTGCGAGCAACGACACCGAACCGCCCTTCTCGGCACTGCGGGTCATGCTGGCGAGCATTTCGTCGACCAGGATGGCGTCGACACCGGTGTTGTTCGAACGCGCCGGGAAGTCTTGCTCGGCAGTGCTGCCGGCCGGACGTTCGACGGTGACGATGTAAACCTCACTGGTGTTGCGCTGCACGCCCGGCTCGATGCGGATGCGCGCACGGACTTCGTTGTCGCTGCTGCTCGAGGCACTGCCCAGGCGCTTGGCCATGGACGCCGAGAGCTCGTCGAAACGCTGCCAGGTGGTGTTGAATTCGCCGGTTTGCGGACGCTCTTCGGCGATCCGGAAGCCGTTGTCTTCGAAGAACTGACGCGCCACCGGCCAGACTTCAGCCGGCGAACGCTGGGCCAGGACCCAACGCGAGCTGCCGCTCTTCTGCAGGCTGAAATCGCTGATGTCGGCACCGGCAGTCAGCGGTTGCGGACGCGGCACTTCGAACTCGCCCTTGACGTTGTCGTCGGCGACGTTGCGCGGAATCGGCAGCAGCGGATCGAGCCGCTTGGCACTGCTGACGTCCGGTGGCAGCTGCATCGGCGGCTTCTGGGTGGCCTCCAGATAATCGCTGCCACGGTCACGGAAGTAACCCTCTTCGCCCCAGAGCCAGCCACAACCGCTGGTGCTGGAGATGATCAAGGCAAGGGCGGAAAGACCAGCCAATCGCTTCATGCGGTGTACGTCCTCAATTAAAACTTCAGGCCGCACTGGCGCATCGCCTGGCGTACCGTATCGTGACAGGATTCGCTCAGCCAGGTCAGTGGCAGGCGGATGCCCTTGTGCATCAGGCCCATTTCAACCAAAGCCCACTTCACCGGAATCGGGTTGGCTTCGATGAACAGGTCCTTGTGCAGGGGCATGAGTTGTTCGTTGATCGCGCGAGCCTTCTCGGCATTGCCCGCAAGGGCGGCTTCGCACAGGTCGGCCATTTCCCGCGGGGCGACGTTGGCGGTCACGGAAATGTTGCCCTTGCCGCCCAGCAGGATCAGTTCGACGGCGGTCGGATCGTCGCCGGACAGGACGATGAAGTCCTTGCTCACGCCGTCAAGGATGGCTTTGGCGCGCTTCAGGTCGCCGGTGGCTTCCTTGATGCCGATGATGTTCGGCACGGTCGACAGACGGATCACGGTCTCGGCCTGCATGTCGCAGGAGGTGCGGCCGGGTACGTTATAGAGGATCTGCGGGATGTCGACGGCTTCGGCAATGTGTTTGAAGTGCTGGTACAGGCCTTCCTGGGTCGGCTTGTTATAGTACGGCACCACCAGCAGGCAGGCATCGGCACCGGCTTCCTTGGCGTTGCGGGTCAAGTGCACGGCTTCGCTGGTGGAGTTGGCGCCGGTGCCGGCGATCACCGGGATACGGCCATTGACCTGCTTGACCACCGCCTTGATGACTTCAATGTGCTCATTGACATCCAGGGTCGCCGACTCGCCGGTAGTACCGACGGCAACGATGGCGTGGGTGCCGTTTTCCAGGTGGAAGTCCACGAGTTTGCTGAGGCTGTCCCAATCAAGACGCCCTTGTGCATCCATGGGTGTGACCAATGCCACCATACTGCCCGCAATCATGAAACTGCTCCTGCCGGAAAAAGAGAGCGGTAATGGTACTGGCGCCATCGGCCTTGCACAAGCGAAGCAGGCGGGCGGAGCATTCCCCTCCGCGGCCATTTTCGCTACCCTTCTGTCTTTGATCGGTACATAGTGGCCCGCCGGGCTGCCGACAATGCGCGTAGCCAGCGCCCCAAGGCTCGATCCTGAGCCCCGGGCTCCTGCCTACCGGCCTTTATGCCACGTCTGGTACCGACCGCTCATCGCTTTAGGAATGCTGCATGTCCACCCCCACCGTTCGCGAACAATTCCTTGTCATCAGCGCCCTGGGTGCCAATCCCATGGAGCTGACCAACATCCTGTGCCGGGCCAGCAACGACAATCGCTGCTCGGTCGTCACCTCGCGCCTGACCCGCCACGGCGAGTGCAGTGCCCTGGTGCTGCAGGTCGCCGGCAGCTGGGACGCCCTGGCGCGCTTTGAAACGGCCCTGCCGGGCCTGGCCAAGAAGCACACCTTCACCGTCAACGTGGTGCGCAGCGCCGAACTGGAAGTGCGCCCGCTGTCGCTGCCGTACGTGGCCTATGTCAGCGCCGCCTATCGCCCGGACATCATCAACGAGCTGTGCCAGTTCTTCATCGACCACCACGTGGAGCTGGAGAACCTGACCTGCGATACCTACCAGGCCCCGCAGACCGGCGGCACCATGCTCAACGCCACCTTTACCGTGACCCTGCCGGCCGGTACCCAGATCAGCTGGCTGCGCGACCAGTTCCTGGACTTCTCCGATGCCCTGAACCTGGATGCGCTGATCGAACCGTGGCGCCCACAGAACCCGATGTAAGGAAGCTTTACATGGCCGTTGAACTCGACCAACCCGTCGCCGAATTCCAGGCCCAGGCCACCAGTGGCCAGAGCGTCAGCCTGGCTGAGCTCAAGGGCAAGCAGGTGGTGCTGTACTTCTATCCCAAGGACAGCACCCCGGGCTGCACCACCGAAGGCCAGGGTTTCCGTGACCAGCATGCGGCCTTCGACGCAGCCAACACCCTGGTGTTTGGCGTTTCGCGCGATGGCATCAAGTCCCACGAGAACTTCAAGGCCAAGCAGGCCTTCCCTTTCGAGCTGATCAGCGACAAGGACGAGGCCCTGTGCCAGCTGTTCGACGTGATCAAGCTGAAGAAGCTCTATGGCAAGGAGTATATGGGCGTGGACCGCAGCACCTTCCTGATCGACAAGGATGGCGTGCTGCGCAAGGCCTGGCGTGGGGTCAAGGTGCCAGGGCATGTGGATGCCGTACTGGCTGAGGCGCAGGCGCGGAACAAGGCCTGATAGCGCTTTACCTGTGGGAGCTGGCTTGCCAGCGATTGCATCACCGCGCTAGCCGCAAGGGCCAATGCGCCTGTATCGCTGGCAAGCCAGCTCCCACAAAAGCTCAAAGCAGCGGCGCCACCATCGGCTCGCGCCGCGGCCAGGCATCCAGCACGGCCTTGAACAAGGTCGCCAGCGGGATGGCAAAGAAGATCCCCCAGAACCCCCACAACCCGCCAAACAGCAGCACCGCGCAGATGATCGCCACCGGGTGCAGGCTCACCGCCTCGGAGAACAGCAACGGCACCAGCACGTTGCCATCCAGGGCCTGGATGATCGCGTACACCGCCATCAGGTAGATGAACTGATCGCCCCAGCCCCATTGGAACAATGCAATCAGGGTCACCGGCACGGTCACCACCACCGCGCCGACATAGGGCACCACCACCGACAGGCCGACCAGCAAGGCCAGCAACGCCGCATAGTTGAGCCCCAGGCTGATGAAGGCGATGTAGGTGGCCACGCCACAGATCAGGATCTCGATGCCCTTGCCGCGGATGTAGTTGGCGATCTGCCGGTTCATCTCTTCGGCCACCCGGGTCATCAGCGCCCGCTCCTTGGGCAGGTAACCACTGACCCAGTGGGCGATCTGCTCGCGGTCCTTGAGAAAGAAGAACACCAGGATCGGCACCAGCACCAGGTAGATCATGATGTTGACCAGCAGCGGCAGGCTCGACAACGAGAAGGTCAGCGCCCACTGGCCGAACTTGCCGATCTCGCCGCGCATCACCTCGATGGCCTGCAGCACCTGTTCGTCAGAGACCAGGTGCGGGTAGCGCTCGGGCAACAGCAGCAACAGCGACTGCCACTTGCCGAGCATGCCCGGCAGTTCGTTGAACAGGGTGATCAGCTGATGCCAGAGCAGCGGCACCAACACCAGCAGGAACACCGCCAGGGCGCCCATGAACAGCATGAACACCAGCGCCACGGCATAAGGCGTGGGCACCCGCAGGCGCTCCAGGGCGTTGACCAGGCCCTGCATCAAAAATGCCAGGACCATCCCCGCCAGCACCGGCGCAAGCATGCCGCCCAGGGTCAGGACGGCGGTGAACGCCAGAAACAGCAAGACCGCCAACACCACCGCTTCTTCATCGGAGAAGTAGCGCTGCATCCAGTCGCGAAGCACCTTGAACATTGACGATCCTTTAACAGAGAAAACTCAGGCCTTCTTCAACCAGTAGCGGTACACACCGGCCTCGACCTCTTCGAGCAGCAGCGTATGACCGGCCAATTTGGCAAAAGTGCGAAAGTCGCGCTGGGAACCGGCGTCGGTGGCAATCACCTTGAGCACTGCGCCACTGGCCAGGCGATTGAGCTCCATCTTCGCCTTGAGCAGCGGCAGCGGGCAGTTCAGCCCGCTGGCGTCGAGTTCGGCGTCATGGGTCGGGATAGCGCTCATGGGGTTCTCCAGGCAGAAATACGGGCACAGGTAGCATTTTGAACAAGCCCGGTAGGATACCGCCACTGGTCGCCAACGTGTGAGCGGGCTACAGTAAGGTTCTTTGTCGACCAGAGCTTCGTGCATGAATTTTCTGCGCCCTACCCTGCTGACGCTGGCCTGTTTGATGGCGCTCCCCAGCCATGCCGACGACCTGCCGTCACTCGGCGACGC
Organism: Pseudomonas wadenswilerensis; assembly: GCF_900497695.1. Lineage (GTDB taxonomy): Bacteria > Pseudomonadota > Gammaproteobacteria > Pseudomonadales > Pseudomonadaceae > Aquipseudomonas > Aquipseudomonas wadenswilerensis. The sequence goes on from NZ_UIDD01000010.1 coordinate 579,045, forward strand.
CAGTTCTGCCATTGTCTCCCCACAACAGGAACACCAGTTGGGCCGCGCCTGGCTCAGCCTGCTGCGGGGCAATGTCAATCAACTGAACGATCCCCAGCTCAAGGATTACGTCGAAACCAGCGTCTACCGTCTGGCCGAAACCAGCCAGCTGCAGGACCGGCGCCTGGAGTTCATTCTCATCGACAGCCGTGAACTCAACGCCTTCGCCGCCCCTGGCGGGATCGTCGGGGTCAACGGCGGGCTGTTCCTCAATGCCCAGACCGAGGGCGAGTACGCCTCGGTACTGGCCCACGAACTGGCGCACTTGTCGCAACGCCACTTCGCCCGCGGCGTCGAGGCCCAGCAACGCATGCAGTTGCCGATGATGGGCGCGCTGCTGATCGGTATCGTCGCCGCGGCGGCGGGTGCCGGCGATGCCGGTATTGCCGCGATTGCCGGCACCCAGGCGGCAGCCATCCAGGAACAGCGGCGCTTCTCCCGGCAGAACGAACAGGAAGCCGACCGCATCGGTATCCTCAACCTTGAGAAGGCCGGTTACGATCCGCGCAACATGCCGACCATGTTCGAGCGCCTGATGCGCCAGTACCGCTATGACGCCAAGCCGCCGGAATTCCTCCTGACTCACCCGGTCACCGAATCGCGGATCGCCGACACCCGAAACCGCGCCGAACAGGCGCCCAAGGGCGGCACCGAAGACAGCAAGCGCTATCAGCTGATTCGTGCCCGGGTAGCGCTGATCTATGAAGGCACCCCCGGCCTTGCGGCCAAGCGCTTCCAGGCGCAGCTCGATGAAAACCCGCAGCAGGACGCCGCCCGTTACGGCCTGGCGCTGGCGCAGATCAAGGGCGGACGCCTGAACGAGGCGCGCGAGAACCTCAAGCCGCTGCTGGCCAAGGCACCCAACGACATCACCTACAACCTGGCGCAGATCGACCTCGACATCACCAACAACCGCTTGCCCGATGCCCAGCAACGGGTCGAGCGGATGCGTGGCCTGTACCCGGGCAACTACCCGCTGCAACAGGCGCGCATCGACCTGCTGCTCAAGCAGAACCGCCCCGCCGAGGCGGAGAAGGCGCTGGATGCCTTGCTCAAGAATCGTCCGCAAGACCCGGATGTCTGGTATGACGTGGCGGAAGTGCGCGGGTTGTCGGGCAACACCATCGGCCTGCACCAGGCCCGCGCCGAGTACTTCGCCCTGGTGGGCGACTTTGACCAGGCCCTGCAGCAGCTCGACTACGCCAAGCAGCGGGCCGGCAACAATTTTGTCCTGGCGTCGAAGATCGATGCGCGTCAGCGCGAGCTGATGGAGCAGCAGCGGATGGTCAAGGACATGATGCGCTAAGACCGCATGAGGCTGCTTCGCAGCCTATCGCCGGCAAGGCCGGCTCCCACAGTAGATTTGCATGCACCGAACCTGTGGGAGCTGGCTTGCCAGCGATGGGGCCGTCAGGCGTTACCGGACAGCTTCATCCGCGCCGCCTGGGTAAAGTCGAGCATGCGCTTGAGCGGCTTGATCGCCTGAGGGATCAGCGCCGGCTCGACGAAGATCTCGTTGCTGCCTTCACGCAGGCACTGCAAGGTACGCTCCAGGGTATTCATCGCCATCCACGGGCAATGCGCGCAACTGCGGCAAGCCGCGCCGTTACCGGCGGTGGGCGCTTCGATGAAGATCTTGTCGGGGCACAGCTGCTGCATCTTGTAGAAGATGCCGCGGTCGGTGGCGACGATGAAGGTCTTGTTCGGCAGGGTTTGCGCCGCGGCAATCAGCTGGCTGGTGGAACCGACCGCATCGGCCAGGTCAATCACCGCCTCAGGCGATTCCGGGTGCACCAGAATCGCCGCATCCGGGTACAGCGCCTTCATGTCGGCCAACTGGCGCGACTTGAACTCTTCGTGAACGATGCAGGCACCGTCCCACAGCAGCATGTCGGCACCGGTCTGTTTCTGGATATAGCGGCCCAGGTGCTGGTCCGGGCCCCAGATGATGGTCTCGCCGTTATCCATCAGGCTTTCGACGATTTCCAGCGCGCAGCTGGAGGTCACTACCCAGTCAGCTCGGGCCTTGACCGCCGCCGAGGTGTTGGCATACACCACCACGGTGCGTTCGGGGTGCTTGTCGCAGAACGCCGAGAACTCTTCAACCGGGCAGCCGAGATCGAGCGAGCAAGTCGCCTCGAGGGTCGGCATCAGCACGCGCTTTTCCGGAGTGAGGATCTTGGCCGTCTCGCCCATGAAGCGCACACCGGCCACCACCACGGTCGTGGCTGCGTGGTTCTTGCCAAAGCGGGCCATTTCCAGCGAGTCGGACACACAGCCTCCGGTTTCCTCGGCCAGGGCCTGGATCACCGGGTCGCAATAGTAATGGGCAACCAGCACCGCATTTTGCGCCTTGAGCTCGGCGGCGATGGCGGCACGGTAGTCGGCCTCTTGCTCGGGCGTCAGCGGCTTGGGCTGCTTGGCATCGAGGTGAGCCTGGACGAGAAGGCGTTCGGAAATCTGGGTCATGATCGCTGGACCTGCAGGCGCTTGAGCGCGTAAGTCGAGTGTATCACCGAGCCCTGGCAAATCGGCTACAGGCTCCGCAGGCAGGGCGAAACAGCCTTGCACACAGAACCACGGACCAGCTGCGGCCTCGGGTTTTTATAGGATGCCGAAGGCTACAGATAATCGGATGAATTCAAAAGGTTTTTTTAGTGAAACAAGCCCGGGGCGGGCGCCCCGGGCCTGAACATCAACCGCCTGTCGCCTGCATGGCGCTGGCATTGGCCATGATCACGCTGGCGAACTGCTCGACGGTCATCTTCTGGCCGTTGAAGTCGACCATGCCATCGGCATAGTGCAGCGTGGTAACGATGTCGTTGCCCTCGACCTTGGCCATCTGGCTTTGCACCGCCATCATGCTGACCATTTCCCCGGCCTGGGCCGCTTGCTGAGAGACGATGGCAGCATCGGTCTGGCCTTCGAACTGCGCCTGCAGGGTCGCCAGGTCACCGATCATCGGCTTGGACAGCGACAGCTTGCTCTGCAGCTGGGTGATCAACTGCTTGTACAGCTCCTGCGGTGGCAACTCCAGAGAACTCGGGTTGGCCAGGTCAACGCTGAAGTTGAAACGGCTTTCGCCATTGGCAGTCTTGAACGACAGGTTCTCCAGGGCGATCTGCGGCTTGGCCGCCAGCAGACGCTGCACATCGCTGCGCACCTGGGCCGTTTCGGCCTCGGTCATCGCCAGGTCCGGCATGCCTTCACCTTCGGCAGCGGCCTTTTGGAACTCCGGCAGGCGGCTCTGGTACCAGCCGATCAGCGCCTGCATGGCCGGGATGTCGAGACGCTTGAGGCTCCAGACCATCTCGCCGGCACCGATAGCCTTGCCGTCGAAGTTGATGTCGGCAACCTTGTATTCCATGCGCACCGAGAGCTTGTCACCGTCGTTCTTGTACTCGTTGTTCTGCGCCAGGCCCTTGAGCGCCAGGACCTTCTGCTCGTCGCCGAAGGTCGCGACCGTGTCAGCCACGGCCATGTCCATCTTGCCGACATAGAAGCCGAACGGCGTCTTGGTCATGTCGCCGGTCAGGCTCAGGCCCTTGATCTCGACTTTCAGCACTTTGCTGTCGGGGTCGACCAGGTTCAGGCTCAGGCCGGCCGACTGGCCGGTGAGTTGCACATGTTCGGCGCCTTCGTTGCCGTGGCCACTGACTTCAAACCCGGAGAACTTCAGCGACGAGCCGTCCTTGCTCCACTCGATCGGCGCCACCTGGAAAGCACTGTCCATCGAGCGATCGTAGCCGTAGGCAACCTGGCCTTGCAGCGGCGAAACGTCCTTGGTCAGGGCGAACCAGTCAGCGGTGGCAGCGTCTTTTTCCAGGGCGTAGTGGCTGGCAGCCATGACCGGCATCAGTTTCAGTGCCTTGACCCGCGACAGCGGAAACGGCCCGTGTTCGATCTGGTCGACAAAATTCAGCTCGAAACTTTTGCTTTCTTCACCAACCTGCAGGTTCTGCACCTTGAGGCGGTATTTGGCGGTACTGCTGAACAGACGGCTGTCCAGCGATACCAGTTGCAGCTCCATAGTGGTTTCCATGCCCAGCAGCGCCTGCTTGGTCTGGGCATTGGATTCGGCGATGGTGGTTTCGAGCACGCCGGGCAATTGCTTGCCGGTGTACCAGGCACCCGCGGTGCATGCCGCTGCCACTACCACTGCGAGGCCGAGTACGCCTGTAGATTTCTTCATGAATTGTTTCGCTTCCATTTGTAGAGAGTTGTTGCTTTGGCTAAGCCTTGCGGCCTATTCGTTGACGTCCATGTACTCGCGGGCCCAGACGATGTAGTCGTCCGGCTGCGTGTAGGTATGGGTGAGTTCGGTGGCGCTCAGGTCCGAGGTGCTGCAGGTGATGCCGCGCTGCTCGCGCAGGCAGTCGTAGGTGGCCTTGATCGCGGCAAAGTAGGCGCCATGACCATCGACGGCAATGCGCACACCCAGCTCGGCCAGGCGCGCATCATCATGCAATTGCGGGTTGCCGTAGGTCACCAGCATCAGCGGCACGCTCAGGTGTGCGGCGATCTGTTCCAGGTGCTCGAAGTCGCGGATGCCGACAATGCACAAGGCGTCAGCGCCAGCGTTCTGGTAGGCCACGGTGCGGGCGATGACTTCTTCGGTAGGAATCAGCGCCGCGTTGGTGCGGGCAATGATCGACAGCTCAGGGTCAACCCGCGCCTCCAGCGCTGCACGGATCTTGCCGACGCCTTCGGCGATGCTGATCAGGTCGGTGGACTTGCGCCCGAACTGGGCCGGGAGCAGGGTGTCCTCGATGGTCAGCGCGGCAATCCCGGCACGCTCAAGTTCGGTCACCGTACGCATCACGTTGAGCGCGTTGCCATAGCCGTGGTCGGCGTCGGCGATCACCGGCAACTGGGCCACCCGGCCGATCCGCGTCGCCTGCTCGGCGAATTCGCTGAGGCTGATCAAGGCAAAGTCAGGGGCGGCCAGCACCTGCAGGGAGGCTACCGAGCCCCCGAGGATACCCACCTCGAAGCCCAGATCGGCGGCGATACGCGCCGACATCGGGTCGAACACGGAGGCGGTGTGGTAGCAGGCAGGGGAGGCAAGCAGTTGACGGAACGCGCGACGCAGGTCTTGGTGGGAGGCTCTTGGCATGGTCTTTCCAGGCTATCGACTTCATTTAGTAGGTCGAACATTACCACTGGTGGCTATCTGACTGACAGCGCCGCGCGTTTGAGGGTCTCGCTGGGCAGTTCCTTGAACAGCTTGCGGTAGCTGTCGGAAAACCGCCCCAGGTGCCAGAACGACCAGTGCATGGCCACCTCGGCGACGGTGGTGTCGCTGGGCCCGCAACTGAGCAGTTCTCGCCGTGCACTGTTGAGCCGGCGCAGGCGCAACCACTGCGCCGGGGCCATGCCGGTGAAAGTCTTGAAGGCATGCTGCAACTGGCGCAAGGACACCCCGGCGACCTGCGAAAGCTCCATCAGGTTAAGCGTTTCTTCCGGACAGTCCGCCGCCCATTCACCGACTTTACGCATGATCGCCCGTTCCTCGGTACGCCGCCATAACGCCCCGCGATCGAGGCAGATGCACGCATTATCGAGGATGAACAGGCAGTCTTCGAGCAGCTGTTCGGCCAGTGCATCCTGGCTTGGCGGGTCGATGGTCTGCGAGATGCGCGTGAGCGTCCCGCTCAGCCAGCGGCTGAACAGCTCGTTCTGCATCGAGTTCAGCGGCGCCATGAACAGCCCGTCGAGGCGGGCGATGTCCAGGCCGTGGCGCTGGACGAATTCCGGGCCGAACACCACGGCCACTTCCTGGTAGTTCTCCGGAGTGATCCAGATGTTGCGGCTTTCGCCATTGAGCACGTAGAGGCTGTGGTCGCTGCGGTCGAAACAGAACGCCAGGGAGCCGGCCGGCGCACTGAAGTTCTGCTCGACCCGGGTGTTCATGCACTCCTCGTAGATCTCCACGCCGTGCAGGTCGAGGCAGCGCAGCTGACCGGCGAAATGCCCGGGAGACATCTGTTGGTAGTGCTGGGTCCAGCCCGGGGTGGCACGGACCTGTTCGGTGACATCGGCGGTGTTGAAAGCTTGGACCCGCAAAGGCGTTGACGCTGTCATGAGCTGCTCTTTATGCACTCTTTTGGTGCATTTTAGTCTTGCTGAAAGTGGATAGATCGAATGCGCAAGCGTCACCCAAGATAGACCTCAACGCGCTACAGGGGAAGCCGCTTGGGTGGCAAGCCGGTCGCAACTGCCGGTCCTGGCGTGGATAAAACCAACAACGAGGTCTTTATGAATGCCCCTTTCGATCAGCTGTCTGCGTGGCTGAAAGAACACAAGATTACCGAAGTCGAGTGCGTGGTCAGTGATCTGACCGGTATCGCCCGCGGCAAGATCGCACCGACCAACAAGTTCCTGCATGAACGAGGCATGCGCCTGCCGGAAAGTGTGCTTCTGCAAACGGTAACCGGGGACTTTGTCGACGACGACATCTACTACGACCTGCTCGATCCTGCCGATATCGACATGGTCTGCCGCCCGGATTCAGCGGCGGTGTATGTGGTGCCATGGGCCATCGAGCCGACCGCCGTGGTCATTCACGACACCTTCGACAAACAGGGCAACCCGATCGAACTGTCGCCACGCAACGTGCTCAAGAAAGTCCTCAAGCTCTACACCGACAAGGGCTGGCAGCCGATCGTCGCCCCGGAGATGGAGTTCTACCTGACCCAGCGCTGCGAAGACCCGGACTTGCCGCTGCAAGCGCCACTGGGCCGCTCGGGCCGCGCCGAAAGCGGCCGGCAGTCGTTCTCGATCGATGCCGCCAACGAATTCGACCCGCTGTTCGAAGACGTCTACGATTGGTGCGAAGCCCAGGGCCTGGACCTCGACACGCTGATTCACGAAGACGGCCCGGCGCAGATGGAAATCAACTTCCGTCACGGCGACGCCCTTGACCTTGCCGATCAGATCACGGTGTTCAAGCGCACCATGCGCGAGGCCGCGCTCAAGCACAACGTCACCGCCACCTTCATGGCCAAACCGGTGGGTGACGAGCCGGGCAGCGCCATGCACCTGCACCAGAGCGTGATCGACATCGCCACCGGCAAGCCGATCTTCGTCGACGACAACGGGCAGATGAGCGAGCTGTTTTTGCATCACATCGGCGGCCTGCAGAAGTACATCCCCAAAGTGCTGCCGATGTTCGCCCCCAACGTCAACTCGTTCCGGCGCTTCCTGCCCGACACGTCGGCGCCGGTCAACGTCGAATGGGGTGAAGAGAACCGCACCGTGGGCTTGCGCGTGCCGACTTCCAGCCCCGAGGCCATGCGCGTGGAAAACCGCCTGCCGGGCGCCGATGCCAACCCCTACCTGGCGATTGCCGCCAGCCTGCTGTGCGGCTACCTGGGCATGGTCGAGAAGATCAACCCCAGCGCCCCGGTGCAGGGCCGCGCCTACGAACGGCGCAACCTGCGCCTGCCGATCACCATCGAAGACGCACTGGCGCACATGGAGGACTGCCCGACCATCGAGCAGTACCTGGGCAGCAAGTTCGTGCGCGGCTATGTGGCGGTCAAGCGCGCCGAGCACGAGAACTTCAAACGGGTGATCAGTTCCTGGGAGCGCGAGTTCCTGCTGCTCAGCGTTTGAGCCCGACCTTGTAACAAGTATCGAAAACAACAATTCGAAAAGGTGTCGATATGCGTCCCATGAAAACAGTCGTTACTGCAACCCTGGCGCTGCTGGTCAGCGCCGCGGCCCAGGCCCAGCCCAGTGTCAGCGTGTACAACTGGACCGACTACATCGGTGAAACGACCCTGGCGGATTTCCAGGGCAGCACCGGTATCAAGGTCATCTACGACGTGTTCGACTCCAACGAAACCCTGGAAGGCAAGTTGCTGGCCGGCCGCACCGGCTACGACGTGGTCGTGCCTTCCAACCACTTCCTGGCCCGTCAGGTCGAAGCCGGGGCCTTTCTGAAACTGGACCGCGAGCAGCTACCGAATTGGAAGAACCTCGACCCGGTGCTGCTCAAGGCTCTGCAGGAGAACGACGCCGACAACCAGCACTCAGTGCCCTACCTGTGGGGTACCAACGGCATCGGCTACAACGTCGACAAGGTCAAGCAGGTGCTGGGCGTTGATCACATCGACTCCTGGGCGGTGATGTTCGAGCCCGAGAACCTGAAAAAACTCAGCCAGTGCGGCGTGTCATTCATGGATTCGGCCGACGAGCTGTTCCCGGCAATCCTCAACTACATGGGCATGGACCCACGCAGCAACAAGCCTGAAGACTACAAGAAGGCCGAGGCCAAACTGCTGACCCTGCGCCCCTACATCACCTACTTCCACTCGTCCAAGTACGTCTCGGACCTGGCCAACGGCGATATCTGCGTAGCCTTCGGCTATTCGGGCGACGTGTTCCAGGCCGCCAACCGCGCCAAGGAAGCCAAGAACGGCGTCAACATCGCCTACGCCATTCCCAAGGAAGGCAGCAACCTGTGGTTCGACCTGCTGGCCATCCCCTCCGACGCCAGCAACCCTAAGGAGGCCTATGCCTTCATCAACTACCTGCTCGACCCGAAGGTGATCGCCAAGGTCAGCGGCGTGGTCGGCTATGCCAACGCCAACCCGCCGGCCAAGCAGTACATGGATGCCGAACTGGTCAACAACCCCGAGGTGTACCCGCCGCAAGAGGTGCTGGACAAGCTGTATGTCTCCAACACCCCGACGCCGGCGATCATGCGCCTGATGACCCGCTCCTGGAGCAAAGTGAAGTCGAACAAATGAACCAGTACACCTCTGAACACGCCCGCTCCTACTACAGCGCCACGGCCCACAAGCTGGCGGCCTACCCTGCCCTGGGCGCCGAGTTGCAGGCTGATGTCTGCGTGATCGGCGGCGGCTTTACCGGGGTCAACTGCGCCATCGAACTGGCTCAGCGCGGGCTCTCGGTGATCCTCCTGGAAGCCCGGCGCATCGGCTGGGGCGCCAGCGGTCGCAACGGCGGCCAGTTGATTCGCGGTATCGGCCACGAGGTCGAGGGCTTTGCCCGCTACGTCGGCCAGGACGGGGTGAAGTACCTGCAACGCGCCGGCATCGAATCGGTCGAAGTAGTGGCCGAGCGCATCCGCGCGCACGGCATCGATTGCGACCTGCGCTGGGGTTTTTGCGAACTGGCCAACACCCCGGCGCAGTTTGCCGCCTTCCGTGCCGAGCAGCAGAGTCTGGCCGAGCTGGACTATCGCCATGAAACACAATTGGTCGGGCCCGGGCAGATGCATCAGGTGGTCGCCTCCGACGTCTATGCCGGCGGCCTGATCGACCGCGGTTCGGGCCATCTGCATCCGCTCAACCTGGTGCTTGGCGAGGCGCGCGTGGCCGAGTCCCTCGGCGTACGTATCTTCGAACAGAGCGCGGTGCTGGAGATCAGCCATGGCGCCACCGTGCAGCTACGCACCCGCCACGGCACGGTTCGCGCCGGCAGCCTGGTGCTGGCCTGCAACGCCCACCTGGATGAACTCGAGCCGCGCTTGAGCGGCAAGGTACTGCCCGCCGGCAGCTACATCATCGCCACCGAGCCGTTGTCACAGACGCAGGCCGAGCAATTGATTCCGCAGAACCTGTCGCTGTGCGACCAGAAGGTCGGTCTGGACTATTATCGGCTGTCTGCCGACCGGCGCCTGCTGTTCGGGGGCGCCTGCCACTACTCCGGGCGCGATCCTGCAGACATCGCCGCCTACATGAAGCCGAAGATGCTCAAGGTATTCCCGCAACTGGCGGACACCCGCATCGACTTTCAGTGGGGCGGCAAGATCGGCATCACCGCCAATCGCTTCCCCCAGGTCGGCCGCCTGCAGCAGCACCCGAACGTGTTCTATGCCCAGGGCTACAGCGGCCATGGCCTGAACGTCACCCATTGGACCGCGCGGCTATTGGCCGAGGCCATTCATGCCGGGCACAGCCAGGGCCTGGATGTGTTCAGCGCCGTGCCGCACCTGACCTTCCCGGGTGGCAAGGCCCTGCGCTCGCCACTGCTGGCCCTGGGGATGTTCTGGTACCGCCTGCGTGAGGTGCTGGGCTAACTCAGCCGGCCGCCGGCAACACGCTCAGCGGGTCGATCGGCTTGCCGCTCTGGCGGATCTCGAAGTACAGCTGCACCCGGTCGGTGTCCAGGTCGCCGGCTTCGGCGATCTTCTGGCCCTTGCTGACGGTCTGGCCTTCCTTGACCAGCAACTTGCTGTTGTGACCGTAGACGCTGGCATGGGAGGTGCCGTGCTGGAGGATGATCAGGTTGCCGTAACCACGGATGTTCGTCGCGAACGCCACCTTGCCGCCGAGGCTGGCGTACACCGGCTGGCCCGGAGTGGCGGCGATGCGAATGCCCTTGTTGAGCTTGTCGGCGGACGAGTAGCGGCGGATCACAGTGCCCTGCAGCGGCCACGCCCACCCGCGCAGGGTGACCTTGGTGGCCGGCGCCACGGGCCTGGCCTTGCTGGCACTGCTGGTGCTACGGGTGGTGGTGGTGCGCGTGGTGGTTTTCGAACCACCGAAACGAATGGTCTGGCCGACATTCACCGCATAGGGCGCGCTGATGCCGTTGTAACGCGCAAGCTCCTTGAAGCTCCAGCCATGGCGCGAGGCGATCGAATACAGGGTATCGCCGCGCTTGACCTTGTAGGTGCCGGCCACGACTTTGTTGGCAGAGGTACCGGGGCTTGGGGAATGCGAACTGCATGCGGACATCGCCAGCATTACGGCGATCAGAACAAACCTGAAAAACACACCACTTCCTTTTCCCGGAGACGCCATTGACGAGGGCGCTACTATAAATCAGTCGGCGACATTACGCGGCAAAGTCCGTGCAAGTTCGATAAAGGCGCGGGTCGCTGGCGAGATGATTCGCTCATCGACCACCGCCAGCCCCACCGTACGCATGACCGGCGGATCGAGCGGGCGCTGCACATAGTCCAGGGTCGTGCGCAACGGCAAGGACGATTGGGCAACGATGCTCAACCCGTCACCGCGGGCGACCACCTCCAGGGTGCTGAGCAGTTGCGAGGTGCGGTAGCGAATCCGTGGCTGCAGCCTGGCGGCGAGAAACAGCCGCGAGACGATCTCGGCGGAACCGGCTTCGGTCAACACGAAAGGGTCGAGGCAGAGCTGCTTGAGGGTCACGGCGGGGTGCTGCGCCAGTGCATGGTCGGTGGGCATGAGCACGACCATCTGGTCCTCCAGCAACGGGCAGGTATCGAACTGCTCCTCGGGCAGCACCACAAAGCCGACATCGATGCGCCGCTCCTGCAGCCATTGCAGCACCTGGCGATCCGGGCCTTCGTCGACATGCACCTCGATGCCGGGATAAGCCTGGCGATAGGCGGCAAGGATGGCCGGCAGCAAACGCACCGAGGCCGTCGGCCCGAACGAGCCGATGCGCAGCGTCCCCCGCTTCATCCCGAGGGCATCCAGAGCCTCCTGGCGCATGGTTTCGGCCAGGCCGAGCATCGCTTGCGCCCGTTGCAGCAGGCGGCTGCCGATATCCGTCAGTTCGATATCCCCCTGCTGACGCTCGAACAAGGCCACGCCAAGCTCCTGCTCCAGGGCACGAATGGCGTGGGAAACACCCGATTGCGAGATTTTCAGTTGCGAAGCCGCCAGGGTGAAGCCTTTACGCGCCGCCACCACGGCGAAGATTTCCAGCTGGGTCAAGGTCATCGGCAGCGACATCCCATGAGCGATTGCTCATTTCCATATGAGTTTGCATTCGTAGAAGTATGGCGCATCGACTTTACCTCGTCAGCCAGGTCCGCCCATGCCGTCTCACTATTGCACCTACCTGAAACTCGCGCTGGTTTCGATGATCTGGGGCGGCACCTTTGTCGCCGGCCGCGCCCTGGCCAGCGGTATCGATCCACTTTTGCTCGGCAGCCTGCGCTTTATCCTGGCCAGCGTGGTGCTGATAATCATCCTGCTGGTTTCGAAAAAAGGTTTCGTGCGGGTTAACGGGTCCCAGCTCGTGCAGATCCTGGGCTTGGGCTTTTTCGGGATCTATGCCTACACCCTGTTCTTCTTCCACGGCTTGCAGTACACGGATGCCTCAAGGGCCTCACTGATCGTTGCGAGCAATCCTGCGGTCATGGCGATCGTGACCTACCTGTGTTTCAGGCAGCGCCTTGGCCGGGCCCAACTGCTCGGCGTCGCCCTCTGTCTGCTGGGCGCCGGCTGCGTGGTGCTGGCCAGGGCGCCTGGGGCGATCGGCCAGGGCAACTGGATCGGTGATGCGTCGATCTTCGGCTGCGTGCTGAGCTGGGTGATCTTCAGTGTGTTCTGCACCCGCGTGGTAACGCAGATCGGCGCGCTGCACACCGTGACCTATGCGGTGTTCGCCGGGGCGGCGATGCTCAGCTTGCACGCGGTGGTCAACACCAGCATGAGCATCGCCTCAATACGCTTGCTGTCGGCGCGCGACCTGATCAGCCTGGCGTATCTCGGGGCTGTGGGTTCGGCGCTGGCGTACGTGATGTACTACGACGCCATCGCCCGTATCGGAGCGACCCGCGCCGGCAGCTTCATCGCCCTGAATCCGCTGACCGCCGTAATGGCCGGCGCCTTGCTGCTGGGCGAGCAACTGACCGGCGCCATGCTGGCCGGCGGGACGTTGGTGATCACCGGCATACTGCTGGTCAACCGGGTGCCTGCGGCGCTCAGTTGTCCTGCTTCCAGTGCAGGTTCACCTTGCCTGTCTCGCCCGGAACGAGAGTGACCGCACCCAGCTGTTGTTCGCCATTGCGCGAGGCAACCAGGTTGTATTTGCCCGGCGGCAGCTTGACGTAGACCATCGGGCCGACCTGGTTGAGTTGCAGCACGGTTTGACCTTGCGGCCCCTGGATCGTCAGGTCGACATCCGGCACGTACTTGTTTTCCGGGCCGGTGGAGAACGTCAGGTGCAAGTTGTAGCCCTGGACTTGCTGAATGGCCCGCGACTCATCGATGCCGATACCGCCGGTGACATAACTTACGCCATTCTGCTCCTGGGATTGCAGCTGCACCCCGGACATATCGACAGGCTCCTGGTACTGCGAAGCCTGCAAGCGCTGCGCCGGCCAGGCCAGCAGTACAACGGCCAATGCAGTGGAAAACGCCAATATGCTGAAGGATTTCATTGCCATGACTCCTGCGCGACAGCGTACAGACCATTTTACGCCGCTCCTCCCTGGCGTTTAGATCGATTCGGCGTGAGGGTCGCGAGCAATACAATGACGATTTCGTACCGTGCTAGAGTCTGCGGCCCAATCTGAAGGTGGACCACGAATGGAACTCTCCCCCGCCGAACATCAGCTGCTGCAAGCCCATCACCTGGCTCTGTTTGAAGGCTGCGTGATCTTCGACACTCAACCGCCCATCGACGCACAAGCTCTGGCCCGGGTCGAAGCCCACCTGGCCGGCCCGGTGCCTGCCGGTCTGTTGCAGCTATGGCAGACCTGCTTTGGCGGTCGCGTCGGCTACGACCTGGAGGTGGTCTACGATGGCCATCGCCACCCATTCTCCTTCAGTGAACTGTTCTATCCGGACAGCGACGGCTACCGCGACCTCTGGGGCTGGATCGAACACGAACTGGACCAGGCCGAAGAAGCCGCCCGGGAACAGGGTCGCCCATGGAGCGGTAAACTGGACTACCTGCCTTTCGCAGGTTTCGAGTACCTGGAGCGCCTTTACGTCTGCGTCACCCCGGGCCCGGACCATGGCACGGTGATTGCCTGGAGCCGTGGGTTGCCGCCGGCCTGGGCCGGCAGCCTGCACCAGGACAGCCTCGCGCGCATCGCTGATGACGTCGGTGGACTGTTTCGCCTGCTGGCCTATGAAGAAGACCCGTTCGACCCGCAGGCCGAGTACAGCAGCGCCAGCGAACTGCTTGAAGCGCTGGATGAACTGGAGGGGGCCGGTGAGGTGGGTGTGGCGCTCAAGGCAAGGCTTGAGGTGTTGCTGCGTCAGCGCCTGCTCGACTGGCGCCCGGCCCTGACTGACGGCAACCTCGCCCATCAGCCGCGCCTTCGCCAGCTGGCGATGCTCGATGCCGCCGAACAGGGCGACATCCCGCGCTTGCAGACGCTGCGCGACGCGGGCTGCGATCTGACCGAAACACTGCGCGGTCGCGGTGCAAGCCTGGAATCTTGCCTGCAGCACGGGCACCTGGAGGCTGCCAGCTGGTTACTCGACCAGGGGGTCCCCGTGCAAGCAGACACCCTCCTGGTGGGCGCAGCCCAGATCACCCCGGCATTGGCTGCCCGCTTGCTGGGCATGGGCGCCTTGAGCGAACCTGGCGCCGTGCTGAGCGCCGTTGCCCAGGACCACATGGCAAGCGCCGAGGTCATGGCCCGCCCGCTGCTCGAAGCTTCGCCGGCCAGTGCCAGCGCCTTGCGCGAAGCGCTACTGGAGCGCGCCGAGCAGCAGCGACGCGACGCCAAACGGATCAAGGCCGGCAAGCTGTTCAGCAATCGCAGCGCCGTTGACTACCTGGCCGAAGCCGAGCGTATCGACACGCTGCGCCAGCGCCTGTTCACCTGAGGACGACTGTCAGCCGTTGCGGGCTTTGATGTAGGCAAGAAAGCTGTCAAGGTCCGAACTGCTGAGCATCCTCGATACCGCCTTGACTTCGTCCATGGGCCAGTCCCACCAGGCAGATTCCAGCAGGATGTTGCGCACATCTTCGTCAAACCGCCACCTGATCTGCTTGCAAGGGTTGCCACCTACCACCGCAAAAGGAGGCACATCGCGGGAGACCATCGCTCCGGCGGCGACAATTGCGCCGTGGCCGATGGTCACGCCCGAGAGGATCACCGCGTTGGTGCAGATCCAGCAATCACTGCCGATCACCACATCGCCTTTGCTGGGCGCATAGTCCTTGATGTCCTTGACGGCATCGACCATGGCCGGAAACGGGTAGGTGGTCAGCCAGTCGGTACGGTGCTCACCGCCCAGCAGAATCTGTACCCCCGCCGCGATCGAGGTGTAGGAGCCAATTTTCAGTACGGTGTCGTCGCCAAATTCGACGACTTCCGGAATGCCATAGGTGCCTACCCCGACACTGTATCGGGGATAGCGCAGCCTGATTTTTTCTGCAGCGCGCTCGAGCTTGTCCATCGAGCGCAATCGCTTGCGCTCCCGACGCTGTTTCAAGAGGTCGAATAACTTCACAAAGGGGTCCTTGCTGATCAACGGTGCAGTACGAGGCGCTTCAAGCGTTTGAGCGTTGTACGGTTGTAATTGCGCAACGGAATCGTGCGCAACAGGCTCCAGGCGAACTTCTTGTCGGCAACCACCGCATACTTCAATGCCTTGTTGACCAGCACCGTCCTGCCCTTCTGGTAACCGGGATGCGCCTGATAAGGCGCCATTGCCAGCATATCGGCATCGAGCAACACCTTGAACCTTCGAGACAGGTTATTGGGGTGTCGACGATAACGGGTGACACAGACGGGCAACTCGTGAATCTCGTAACCCTTGCTGGCAATTCTGAGCGTTATCTGGAAATCCTGGACTTTGATGTTCGGGTCGTAAAACTGCGCCGCCTGCAAAGCCTCCATGCGGTACAACGCGCCGGGGGCACCAATGACCACCGCTTCGCTGACGATCTGATCGAAGCTGAATTTCTTCACCTTGGTACGGTGCTGGGTCTTGATCTCGGCACCGTCGCTGTCCATATAAGCGATCAAGGCACCTACGCAGCCCACTTTCGGGTGTTCATCCAGATACCTGGCCCTGACGCTGAGCGAATGGGGAAGCATGATGTCGTCCAGATCCGGGGTGGAAACATACACACCCCTGGCATGCTTGAGGCCGTTGTTCAGCGTAGCGCTGACGCCCTGATTCTGCTGGGTCAGGAGCTTGAAATCGTAAGTATCCTGCAGCGCCCGGAGCATCGCCAGACTGTTGTCCGTCGAGCCATCGTCAACAATGATGACTTCGAAGTTGGAGTAGTCCTGGGCAAAGATGCTTTGCAGCGCAGCCTCAAGGTACTTCTCGGCGTTGTAGCAAGGAGCAACGATGGAAACCAGCGGCTGCGATGCCAGTGGCTGGGAGAGCGGCTGCAAATGCTCGGGGGTCATTGCGGGTAATGCCTCACGTCGGCCTCTCTGTGGAGGCTGTTGCTGATCGTCTGAATCAAAAAATGGCCACCATCATGCTGGAACTCGTCGCCATTGTCATGATGCGGCGACGCCTCGGTACCAGCCGATGCGCCCGCAGCCAGAAATATTCAGAAACACCTAAATACTGAAAAGAATACAGGCCGAGAGATTATCATGAAAGCGCAACTGCTAATAATTCTCATAAACACTTGCATTTATTTATCCCTGGGTGGCACCTTACATGACTTGCGAAATTGCCCGTAGCCGTTCTTCACACTCCTTCATGGCTTCAGCACTGGGCCTGGCCGTCGCTTCGGCATCGAGCTGCTCGCTCGCAGAGCAGACTTCCAGCCCGCCTCTTGAGCTGGGTAACATCAACATTGATGCCCAGGCCAGCGGCGACTACAAGACCGAACGCTCGGCCTCGAGCAAATACGCCACACCGCTGCTCGACACCCCGCAGACCATTACCGTGGTGCCCTCCCAGGTGATCAAGGAGCAGCAGGCGCTGAGCCTGCGCCAGGTACTGTCCAACGTCTCCGGCATCACCTTCAACGCCGGTGAAGGCGGTGGCGGTTCGGGCGACAGCATCAACATCCGCGGCTTCTCGGCCAACAGCAACATCCAGATCGACGGCCTGCGCGACAGCGCCCAGACCAACCGTACCGATACGTTCAATGTCGAGCAGGTCGAAGTCATCAAAGGCCCCAACTCGGTGTTCGGCGGCGCCGGCACCACCGGCGGCAGCATCAACATCATCAGCAAGCAGCCCCAGGACCAGGCCTTCACCCGCCTGGGCGGCAGCGTCGGCACCGACAACTACTACCGCATGACCCTGGACAGCAACCAGCCACTGGAAGGCGTGGGGCAAGACAGCGCGTTTCGCATCAACCTCATGGGCCACCAGAACGACGTGGCCGGCCGCGAACAGATCGACCGCGAGCGCTGGGGTATCGCCCCTTCCCTGCGCCTGGGCCTGAGCGAATCCACGCGCCTGACCCTGAGCGCCTTCCACCAGGTCGATGACAATCTGCCCGACTACGGTGTGCCGGCCCTGGATGGCAAACGCCTGGCGGGGGTAAACCGCGAGGACTACTTCGGCTGGAAGAACCTCGACAAGGAAGAGATCGAGCAAAGCTCATTCACCGCCAACTTCGAGCACGACTTCAACGATAACCTGCGCCTGCAAAACCTCACGCGCTACAGCCACATCGCCCGCGATACCACGGTGTCCGCTTCCCACGTCAACACCACCGGCGTCCCCCCGGGCCGTTACCGCCCCGCAGGCCCGCAAGGCTATGGCCGCGACGCAACCACCGAAATGTGGATCAACCAGACCAACCTGATCAGCAACTTCAACCTGCTGGGCATGCGTCACGACCTGGTCAGCGGCATGGAAGTGTCACGCGAAACCATGGACCTGAAAACCTACGGCTACGGGCTCAGCAACGCCCTGTATCCAGCCAACGGTTACGACCTGAGCAACCCGCCAGGACACTGGTCGGGGCCCGCCAACAAGGCCACCAGCGGCTACACCGACACCGAACTGACCAACCAGGCGCTGTATGTGTTCGACACCATCGCCCTGCATGAGCAATGGGACCTGAACCTTGGCCTGCGCTATGACAAGTTCAAGGGCGAAGCCCAAGGCTACGACGCTGCACATGTGCGCACCTCCGACTTCGAGTCCACCGACGAGAAGCTCAGCGGGCGTGCCGGGCTGGTCTACAAACCCACCGAGAACGGCCGTATCTACCTGGCCTGGGGCAACTCCTTCAACCCCTCCGCCGAGAGCCTGGCCTCTACCGGCGGCGGCCTGAGTGCTACCACCGAAAACCTGGCCCCGGAGAAAAACGAGACCTGGGAACTGGGGACCAAGTGGGAGTTGCTCGACAAGCGCCTGGAACTGGACGCGGCTGTGTTTCGCGTAGAGAAGACCAACGCCCGCGAAACCATGGCCGACGGCTCGACCCAGTTGGCCGGCAAGCAACGCGTGCAGGGTGTGGAAGTCGGCG
This sequence comes from Pseudomonas wadenswilerensis, assembly GCF_900497695.1. Lineage (GTDB taxonomy): Bacteria > Pseudomonadota > Gammaproteobacteria > Pseudomonadales > Pseudomonadaceae > Aquipseudomonas > Aquipseudomonas wadenswilerensis. The sequence goes on from NZ_UIDD01000010.1 coordinate 597,192, forward strand.
TGACCGGGCACATCACCGAGCAGTGGGACGTGTTCGCCAACTACACCTTCCTCGACAGTGAAACCCTCAAGGCCGCCAACACCGCAGCCGGTATCGCCCGTGAAGGCCAGGCGCTGGGCAACACCCCACCACGCTCGCTCAACCTGTGGACCACCTACGAGCTGCCGGCTGGCTGGACCCTCGGCTATGGCGCGCGCTATGTCAGCGAACGCAACGTGACCTCCAGCACCAGCGCCAAGCTCGACGCCTACTGGCTGCACAACGCCATGGTGGCGTACCGGGTCAACGAAGACCTCGACCTGCAGTTGAACGTCAACAACCTGTTCAACAAGGACTATGTCGAGCGTGTACGCCAGCAGAACGGCACCGATGCGCGTTCTTCGGCCATCGAGTATGGCGATGCGCGTTCGGCGATTCTCTCGGCGACCTATGCGTTCTGATTTGTAGGAGCGAGGGTGCAACCTGCCTCGCGATTGCGTATGTCCTTCATATCGCAATCGCGGGGCAAGCCCGCTCCCACAGAAACGAAAAAGCCCGCGACCTTTGCAGGACGCGGGCTTTTTCTTACAGCGTATGGTGGGTCGTGTAGGATTCGAACCTACGACCAATTGGTTAAAAGCCAACTGCTCTACCAACTGAGCTAACGACCCGTTGGATGGCGCGTATAATACTGATTTCTAACAGGAAATCAACACCCCATCGCAAAATAATTTAAAAATATCTGGTCGGGTCCTCTACACCGGCAGCTTTGAAGCCGTCGGCGCGCAGGCGGCAGCTGTCGCATTTACCACAGGCGCGGCCTTCATCGTCGGCCTGATAGCAAGAAACGGTAAGGCTGTAGTCAACCCCGCGGGCCATGCCGGCCTGGACGATCTGCGCCTTGCTCAGGTTCTGCAGCGGCGCCTGGATACGGAAGCCCTGCCCTTCGACACCGGCCTTGGTCGCCAGGTTAGCCATGCGCTCGAAAGCCTCGACGAACTCCGGACGGCAATCCGGGTAACCGGAATAGTCCACGGCATTGACGCCGATGAAGATATCGCGGGCCTCCAGCACTTCTGCCCAGCCCAGGGCCAGGGACAGGAACACGGTGTTGCGCGCCGGCACGTAGGTGACCGGGATGCCTTCACTCGGTGCTTCGGGCACATCGATGCTGCTGTCGGTCAGGGCCGAGCCACCGATGCCGTCCAGGCTCAAGCCGATGACCTTGTGCTCGACCACGCCCAGGTCGCGGGCTACCCGCGCTGCGGCGTTCAGCTCAGCGCGATGGCGCTGGCCGTAGTCGAAGCTCATGGTGTAGCAACTGTAGCCTTCAGCCTTGGCCATGGCGACCACGGTGGCCGAGTCCAGACCACCGGAAAGCAGAATTACCGCACGTTTCTCAGTCATAGCATCGCTCCTGTCAGCGTCCCGGCTCGTCGTTCCATAGCAGCTTGTGCAGCTGCATCTGGAAGCGAACCGGCAAATTATCGGCCACGATCCAGTCGGCCAGGTCAGTTGCGCTCACCTGATGGTGGCTTGGCGAGAACAGCACTTCGCCGGCACGTTTTTCCAGGCCGTACTGAATGAGCTTGGACACCGCCCAGTCATAGTCTTCACGAGAGCAGATGACGAACTTGACCTGATCGTTGCGGGTCAGCAGTTCGATGTTCTCGTAACGGTTGCGGTGCACTTCTTCCGAGCCTGGGGTCTTGAGGTCGACGACGCGGCTGACCCGGGTATCGACCCTGGAAATATCCAGGGCACCACTGGTCTCCAGCGAAACGTCGTAACCGGCGTCACACAGTTGCTTGAGCAAAGGGATAGCGTTGGGCTGGGCCAGCGGTTCGCCACCGGTTACGCAGACATAACGCGGCTTGAAGCCAGCGACCTGTTCGAGGATCGAATCAAGGGTGCGGATACTGCCGCCGCTGAACGCGTACTCGCTGTCGCAGTACTGGCAACGCAGCGGGCAGCCGGTGAGGCGAACGAATACCGTGGGCAGCCCAGCGGTACGCGTTTCACCCTGCAAAGAGTAAAAAACTTCGGTGATACGTAATGTGTCTTGCATAGTCGCCACGGGCGTAACAGCTAAACAGGCTGTCCGCCTCCGTCAGGCACCACTGAGAACTCGACATCGCGTAGTTCGCAGCAGCGTGTTTCATAAAAGGGCAGTGATTCTAACGAAAAAACCCGCGACTAGCGCGGGTTTCTTTTAAAGCGACCGACTCAGAGCTTCTGCAAGTCGCGCTGAGCCAGTTGTGCAGCCGAGGTCCCCGGGTACTGGGTGACCACCTGCTGGAGAATGCCCTTGACCCGGTCGGTGTGACCCAGGCGGCGCTCAACATCGGCCAGCTTGTACAGCGAATCCGGCACCTTGTTGTGCTTGGGATACAGCTGGCTGACCTTGGCGAAGGCTTGCCCTGCGGCTTGCAGGTCGCCCTTGGCCAGGTTCACTTCACCGAGCCAGTACTGCGCGTTGCCGGCGTACTGGCTGTTCGGGTACTTGCGCAGGAAGGCGTTGAACGCCTGGCTGGCCTTGTCGAAATCCTTGGCTTTGATCAGGTCGAAAGCAGCATCGTAGTAGAGCTTTTCTTTCGCCGGATCGCCAGGTTCGCTACTGGCTGCTGGCTGGCCGGTGGCAGCACCAGCGGCAGCGCCTGCAGCGGCACCGGCGGCTTCGCCACCGGTGGAGGAATTATCAGGAGTGGCGGCAGGTGCAACACCGCTTCCAATACGCCGATCCAGGTCCTGGTAACGCTCCAGGCTCTCCTGTTTCATGCGTGACACATCATTTTGCAGCTCTTCAATGATGCCTTGTTGACGCGCGATCTGCTCCTGCATTTGCTGCAGTTGCATGAACAGCTGGCCCTGTGCCGAGGCAGGGGCCGTAACCCCTCCCCCGGCATAGGCGCCGTTCGTACCATAACCCGCAGGCGGATAGCTGCTTGCGCCGCTATAGCCTGCGTTGTCATCAACAACAGGAACCTCAGCCCAGGCCATGAGAGGCAGGGTGAGAGCCAGGACGGTTACAGCACGACGGCACGTTCGCATATCGAATTACTTACGCAGTTCGACGCGACGGTTCTGAGCCCAGGACTGCTCGTCGTTACCGGTAGCAACTGGACGCTCTTCGCCGTAGGAAACCAGTTCCAGCTGGGCAGGAGAAACGCCTTGCAGTACCAGGTAGCGTTGAACGGCTTTCGCACGACGCTCGCCCAGAGCCATGTTGTATTCGCGAGTACCACGCTCGTCGGTGTTACCTTCCAGCACGACGCGAGCGCCGTTGCCTTTCAGGTCCTTGGCATGAACGTCCAGAGCGCGCATGGCTTCTGGCTTCAGGTCCGAGCTGTCGTATTCGAAGTAGAAGGTGGTGATTGCGCGCAGAGCAGCTTCTTCGCTCAGGCTGCCGTCAACAGCGCCAGTGTTGGCACCGTAGCCAGCGTTAGGATCGACTTGGCCTTGACCTGCGTCGTCACCGCCTTTCGAGGAGCAACCTACAGCTACGGCCATGGCCAGAGCCAGCGCAGCAAACTTACCAAACTTCAGCATTTCCATCGTGAAACTCCTAATGAACCCCAGTGTGTTAAGTAAAACGTAAAGCGCCGCGTCAGTTCAGGTAAGGGGACCAGGACGGTTCTCTGACTTCGCCTTGAGCGGTAGGAAGCGGGAGCCTCACGCGTCCGTTGAGAGAGACGAGCATCAAGACTCCCCGGCCCTGCTGGCGGGTGGCGTAGATTAGCATGGTGCCGTTGGGCGCAACAGTGGGTGACTCATCAAGACTTGTTTCCGAGAGAATCTTTACACTGCCGCGTTGCAAATCTTGTGCAGCCACTTTGAAGTTGGTGAAACCTTGTTGGCGATGAATCATCACCAGGGTCTTTTCATCCGCCGACAGTTTAGGGTTGGCGTTGTAGTTACCCACGAAAGTTACCCGCTCTGCACCACCACCGGAAACATTGGTTTTGTAGATCTGTGGTTTACCACCGCGGTCGGAGGTGAAGTAGATGGTCGAGCCATCTTTACCCCAGAACGGTTCGGTGTTGATACCAGGACCTGCAGTCACGCGCGACAGTTGGCGCGAACCCATGTTCATCACATAGATGTCCGGGTTGCCGTCCTTGGACAGCACGAACGCCAGGCGCGAACCATCCGGAGACCAGGCTGGCGCACCATTGAGGCCTTCGAAGTTGGTGATCTGCTCACGGCGACCGGTGTCGATGTGCTGAACGAAGATGCGCGGACGCTTCTGCTCGAACGACACATAGGCAATGCGCTTGCCATCCGGGGCAAAGCGCGGCGACAGGATCGGCTCACGCGATTGCAGCAGGGTTACTGCCCGCGCACCGTCGTAGTCGGAACGCTGCAGGGTGTAACGGGTGTTGTTGGTCGAGAAGCGCTCGGCAGTCACGTACAGCATGCGGGTAGAGAACGCACCCTTGATGCCGGTGAGCTTTTCGAACGACTGGTCGGCGATGTAGTGCGACATGTCGCGAAGTTGGTCGACACTGCCCGAGACGCTGCCGGTCAGCACTTGCTGCTCGGTGGCGACGTTGAACAGCGCGTACTGCACCTGCAGGCGACCGCCCGCAGGGACGATGCTGCCGACCATGATGTACTGGGCGCCCAGGGCTTTCCAGTCACGGAAGATCACTTCGCTGGCCTGGCTCGGCTGGCTGATCATGTTCTGCCGCGGGATCGGCGAGTAATAACCGGAGTTGCGCAGGTCATTACCAATGATGTCAGCCATGTCTTCAGGCAGCACGCTACCGCCCTGCAGACCGAACGGCACGACGGCGATCGGCGTCGCGCGATCGCTGCCGCTGGTGACCAGGATGTTCTTTTCATCTGCTACGGCCAACCCTGCTGCACAGCAGAGAACAACCAGCAGTCCTCGAAGAAGGTTAATCACAAGGCTAGATCCTCAGGTGTGAATGTCATCTTGAATGAACGATAGGGATTGAATTCGCTCGGTTTCAAGCCCTGCATCTCGGTTAAACGACCAATGTTCTTGACCGCTGCCACAGCCGAGCTGTCAAACGGACCGTCACCACTGGAGCGGGCTACGCTCACCGAGGTAATGGTGCCATCGGGCAACATGCCGATCTGCAGGACCACCGTCATGTTCTTGCGCGCAGAAGGCGGACGTGCCCAGCCCTCGGCCGCACGTGCACGAATCAGGTCGTCGAAATCGCCGGCTACCTGATCACCCTGCTCGTCAGCCAGGGCTTGCTGCCGTTCGGTGGTGTCGGACAGAAGCTCGGCCAGGGCCTGGGCTTTCTTGTCTTCCGCCGCCTTGCGGGCTGCATCCTGTGCCTTCTTCTTGGCTGCATCAGCTGCAGCTTTCTTCTTGGCGTCTTCGGCGGCTTTTTTCTTCGCCTCTTCAGCCGTTGCTTTTTTCTTCGCGTCCTCGGCCGCCTTCTTCTTGGCGTCCTCGGCTGCTTTTTTCTTGGCTTCTTCAGCCGCCTGCTTCTTGGCCTCTTCGTCAGCCTTTTTCTTGGCTTCCTCTTCGGCCTTCTTCTTGGCGATGTCAGCCTGTTGCTTCTCGGTGGCCTTCTTCGCCTCTTCGGCTTTCTTGGCTTCGGCGGTTTTCTTCGCTTCCTCGGCCTTCTCGGCCTGCTCGGCTTTCTTCGCTTCGGCTTCGGCTCGCGCCTCTTCGGCCTTTTGAGCAGCTTCTTCTTTCTTTTGTTCCGCAGCCTTCACTGCCTGCTGCTCGACCTTCTTCTGTTCCATCTGCTCTTCTTCGGTTTGACGCGAAGCAGTCTTCTTGGCTTCACCGGCAATCTTCTGATTGGTCTGGGTGGTCGCCTGACTCTTGGATTTCAGCTGGTACAGGGTTGCCTGGACAATAGGCTTGGCCGGCGGCAGTTCCGGGGTCATGGCAAAACTGACGAACAGCATGCCGAACACCAGAACGTGCAGCGCAATGGCCCAGACACTGGGCCAGAAATAGCTTTCCGAGGCGGATGGCTCTCGCTGTTGCATCAGGGCGCCTCGGTAATCAGGCCAACGTTACCGACACCTGCCTTCTGCAACCCGCCCATGGCACCCATGACCGCGCCATAGTCGACGGACTTGTCACCACGGATGAAGACCTGGGTCTGCTTGCCCTGGTCACGGCCGGCGCTGATGATCTTGGTCACGGCGTCGGTCATTTGCGGCAAGGTCATGGCCTTGTCCATCTGCTTGTCGGTGTCGACCTCGCTGCCAAGGTTCCAGAAGTAGGTCTTGTCAGCCTTGATCGAAATGGTCAGGACCTGGGTGTTGTTGTCCTGCGGCAAGGCTTCACTGGAAACCTTGGGCAAGTCGACCTTCACGCCCTGGTTGAGCATGGGTGCGGTCACCATGAAAATCACCAGCAGTACCAGCATCACGTCGATGTATGGCACCACGTTCATTTCGGCGACCGGCTTGCGTTTGTGGCGAACTCGGGCCATGGGCTTTTACCTGATCACTCTTCGCTGGTGTGCACTTTACGGTGCAGGATGGCCTGGAACTCGTCGGCGAACGTGTAGTAACGGCCGATCAAGACTTCACTGCGGGCAGCGAAACGGTTGTAGGCAATAACCGCAGGGATCGCGGCGAACAGGCCGATCGCGGTGGCGATCAGGGCTTCGGCGATACCCGGGGCCACGGTGGCCAGGGTCGCTTGCTGCGCCGAGGCCAGGCCGCGGAAGGAGTTCATGATGCCCCAGACGGTACCGAACAGGCCGATGTACGGGCTGGTGGAACCAACGGTGGCGAGGAACGGCAGGCTCTGCTCGAGCTTCTCTTCTTCACGGGAGATGGCGACGCGCATGGCCCGGCCAACGCCCTCCATGACCGCATCAGGGTCGACGCCCGGCTGCTGGCGCAGACGCGAGAATTCCTTGAAGCCGGCGCGGAACACCTGTTCTACGCCCGAATCCGGGTCCGGGTTGCTGCCAGCCTGACGGTACAGCTTGGACAGGTCGATGCCCGACCAGAAGCGCTCTTCAAAGCTGTCCAGCGCACGACGACCGGCGCGCAGCATGGTGCTGCGCTGAAAAATCATGATCCATGACGTTACCGATGCGGCAACCAGAATCAGCATGACCAGCTGTACCACGATGCTGGCATTGCTGACCAGGCTCCACATGGAGGTATGGTCGACGACGTTAGCTTCCACGCTTAATCTCCTGCATTTGAATGAGTACCCGGATCGCCCGCCTCGGCAAAGGCCGCGCGCAGCGCTGGGGGAATGGCCCGGGGTTTGAAAGTATCGGCGCGCACACAGGCCACCAGGAACTGCCCTTCGCAGAGCAGCGTTGCATCTTTTTCGCGCCATACCTGCTGCACGAAGCTCAAGCTGGCGCGGTTCAATTCAAGCACTTGCGCGGTGACCCGCAATTCGTCGTCCAGCCGCGCTGGCGCGTGATAGCGCGCCTCGCTGGAATGGACCACGAACAGCAGGTTTTCCTGCGCCATTGCCGACTGGGCAAAGCCCAGGGCACGCAACCGCTCGGTGCGGGCACGTTCCATGAATTTCAGGTAATTGACGTAATACACCACGCCGCCGGCATCGGTATCTTCGTAATAGACACGACAACGATGTGCGAACGGCTCTAGCTCAATTTGCGCGCGCATACTCTAGTGCTAACTCCTCAGCTTGCCAATCCGCCCCGGCAACTGTTTTTCATCGATTATGTCGTATTGCCAGCGTGACTGAGCCATGCCCGCGGATAGGACCACAGAAACGCTGGATAAATCTGTCACTCATCGGCCTGGGCGGAAAAACCCTCACCGGTGATCGATTCCCCCATCCGATTGGGAATATTCAGACCGAAATGCAGGTACGCGTGCCGGGTCACCACCCTGCCCCGTGGCGTGCGCATGATGTAGCCCTGCTGGATCAGGTAGGGCTCGAGCACGTCCTCGATGGTGTGACGCTCTTCGCTGATGGCCGCAGCCAGGCTGTCGACCCCCACCGGACCACCGTCGAACTTCTCGATCATGGTCAGCAGCAGGCGCCGGTCCTGGTGATCGAACCCGCGCTCGTCGACATCCAGCAGGTTCAGCGCCATGTCGGCAACCGGTTTGGTGATATGGCCCTTGCCGCGCACTTCGGCGTAGTCGCGCACCCGCCGCAGCAGGCGGTTGGCGATCCGTGGCGTACCGCGGGCCCGGCGGGCGATCTCGAAGGCGCCTTCGTCCTCGATGGGCAAGCCAAGAATGCCACCGGAACGGCTGACGATGGTCGCCAGGTCCTCGGTGTTGTAGAACTCCAGGCGCTGGACGATGCCGAAGCGGTCACGCAGCGGGTTGGTCAGCATGCCGGCACGGGTGGTGGCACCGACCAGGGTGAACGGAGGCAAATCGAGCTTGATCGAGCGCGCCGCCGGCCCTTCGCCGATCATGATGTCGAGCTGGAAGTCTTCCATGGCCGGGTACAGCACTTCTTCGACGATGGGCGACAGGCGATGGATTTCGTCGATGAACAGCACGTCATGGGGTTCGAGGTTGGTCAGCAAGGCAGCCAGGTCACCCGGGCGTTCGAGGATCGGCCCCGAAGTGCTCTTGATCGACACGCCCATCTCCTGGGCAATGATATTGGCCAGGGTGGTCTTGCCCAGCCCCGGCGGGCCGAAGATCAGCGTGTGGTCGAGGGATTCGTTGCGCCCGCGGGCGGCCTGGATGAACAAGGCCATCTGTTCGCGCACCACCGGCTGGCCGATGTATTCGGCCAGGCGCAATGGACGGATCGCCCGGTCCTGGACCTCTTCTCGGTCGCGCCCGGTGGCGGCTATCAGTCGATCGGCTTCAATCACTTAGATCATTCCCTTAAGGCTGCGACGGATCAGCTCTTCACTGCTCAGGCCCTTGGCATCCACGGCGGCCACCGCCTTGCTGGCTTCCTGGGGCTTATAGCCCAGGGAAATCAGCGCGCTGACGGCATCGGCCTCGGCGCTGGAGACGCTGGCAATCGGCAGTGGACCATTGGGCACAAGGGCAAACATGGCCGGTGAGGTTTCCCAGGCCTTGAAGCGATCCTTGAGTTCAACCAGCAGGCGCTCGGCGGTCTTTTTACCGACCCCGGGCACCTTGACCAGGGCCGAGGCATCCTGGGCCTGGACACAGCGTACCAGTTCGTCGACATCCAGGCCCGACATCAATGCCAGGGCCAGCTTGGGCCCCACGCCGTTGAGGCGGATCAGCTCGCGAAACAGCTCGCGTTCGCGCTTTTCATGAAAGCCATACAGCAGATGAGCGTCCTCGCGCACCACCAGGTGGGTGTGCAAGGTCACCACTTCGCCAACCTTGGGCAAGCGGTACAGGGTGGTCATCGGCACTTCGAGCTCGTAGCCCAGGCCGTTGACGTCGACAATCAGGTGCGGCGGCTGTTTTTCAGCCAGGGTGCCGCGCAAACGTCCAATCACGTTCCGATCCTTCCTCATGGGCACCGGCAAGCGACCGGTCAACCCTAACAGCAAATGCAATGGCCGAAGGCATTGCCCGGGCAAAATTTGTTTCAGCGGATGATGCTATCAGAGCCGCAAGCGCCCGCTGCGACTACGCGCCGTGCCCAGGCCATGGGGCACCAGGCTTGAGCGGGTGTGGGCATGGCACAAGGCGATGGCCAGGGCGTCGGAAGCGTCAATCTGCGGCTTCTGGGTCAGCTTGAGCAGGTGCATGACCATCATCTGCACCTGCTCCTTATTGGCCCCACCGGTGCCGGCAACTGCCTGCTTGACCTGGGTGGCGCTGTACTCGGCAATCTCCAGGCCTTCTTCGATGGCAGCGACAATAGCCGCGCCGCGCGCCTGACCGAGCTTGAGCGCCGAATCGGCGTTGCGCGCCATGAACACCCGCTCGATGCCCATGGTAACCGGGCCGTGCTGGCGAATGATCTCGCGCACCCCGCGAAACACGATCTGCAGACGCTCCGGCAGCTCGCCCGCGCCAGTACGGATGCATCCGGAAGCCACATACTCGCAGCCACGACCGCTATGGCGCACCACGCCATAACCGGTGATGCGCGAGCCGGGGTCGATGCCAAGAATCAGAGTCATACGTCTTTGCGCCATAGTAAAAACAGAAGCCGGACCGGCTCGCAGGTGCAATGCAACTGCAGGCAGATCCGGCCTCGGGCCGGCAGGAGCGGGCTTGCCCCGCGATTGCGCACTACCGCCCAATCGCATCGAGAGGCAAGCTCGCTCCCACCTGAATGAACAACTTGGGACTAGCCGAGCTGTTCCATGACTTCGTCAGGAATCTCGGCGTTGGAGTAGACGTTCTGCACGTCGTCCAGGTCTTCAAGCATGTCGATCAGCTTGAGCACCTTCTGCGCGCCGTCCAGGTCAAGTTCGGCACTGGTGGTCGGCTGCATGACGATTTCCGCGTCCGCTGCCTTGAAACCGGCCTCTTCCAGGGCATTGCGCACGGCATAGAAGCTGTTGAACGAGGTGAAGACCTCGAACGAGCCATCTTCGTTGCTGACCACGTCGTCGGCATCGGCCTCCATCGCCGCTTCCATCAGCGCGTCTTCGTCGACACCGGCGGCAAAGCTGATCTGGCCCTTGCGCTCGAACAGATAGGCCACCGAGCCGTCAGTCCCCAGGTTGCCACCGCACTTGCTGAACGCATGGCGCACAGCCGCTGCGGTCCGGTTGCGGTTGTCGGTCATGGCTTCGACCATCACCGCCACGCCACCCGGGCCGTAACCTTCGTAGCTGAGCTCTTCGACGTTGTCGGCTTCGGCCGTGCCAGCACCGCGGGCAACCGCCCGGTCGATGATGTCGCGGCTCATGTTCGCCCCCAGCGCCTTGTCCAGGGCCAGGCGCAAGCGCGGGTTGGAGGCTGGATCGCCGCCGCCCTGCTTGGCGGCAACGGTCAGCTCACGAATCCACTTGGTGAAGATCTTGCCTCGCTTGGCATCCTGGCGCTCTTTGCGGTGCTTGATGTTTGCCCACTTGGAATGACCAGCCATAACGCACTCCGAATCCTTTGTAACAATGCCACGCCCCGGCCGCGCTCATGCCCGACCGAGACCTTGAAATTCATGCGCCTTAACGCAAAGGCGCATCCATATGGATGCGCCCGGGGTCTGCTTACTCAGCCTTGGGCTGTTCGCGCAGACGGATATGCAACTCACGCAGGGCCTTGGCATCGACCAGGCCAGGGGCCTGGGTCATGACGCACGCAGCGCTCTGGGTTTTCGGGAAGGCAATGACTTCGCGAATCGACTGGGCGCCAGTCATCAGCATCACCAGACGGTCCAGACCGAAGGCCAGGCCGCCATGCGGCGGTGCGCCGAACTTCAGGGCGTCGAGCAGGAAGCCGAATTTCTCTTCCTGTTCAGCCGCTTCGATACCCAGCAGACGGAAGACCGCCTGTTGCATTTCTTTGCGGTGGATACGGATCGAACCGCCACCCAGCTCGGTACCGTTGAGGACCATGTCGTAAGCACGCGACAGCGCGGTGGCCGGGTTGGCCTCCAGCTCTTCGGGGCTGCATTTTGGCGCGGTGAACGGGTGGTGCAGCGCAGTGAAGCTGCCGTCGTCGTTCTCTTCGAACATCGGGAAGTCGACAACCCACATCGGTGCCCACTCGCAGGTGTGCAGGTTGAAATCGTTACCGACCTTGATCCGCAGGGCGCCCAGCGCCTCGCTGACGATCTTGGCCTTGTCGGCGCCGAAGAACACGATGTCGCCGTCGACCGCGCCAACGCGATCGAGGATCACGTTGAGGTTGGCCTCAGGGATGTTCTTGACAATCGGCGACTGCAGGCCTTCAACGCCCTTGGCGCGCTCGTTGACCTTGATGTAGGCCAGGCCCTTGGCACCGTAGATGCCGACGAACTTGGTGTAGTCGTCGATGCGGCTGCGCGGCATGCTCGCGCCACCTGGCACGCGCAGGGCGGCAACACGGCTCTTCGGATCGTTGGCCGGGCCGCTGAACACCTTGAATTCGACTTCCTTGAGCTGATCGGCAACGTCAACCAGTTCCAGCGGGTTACGCAGGTCCGGCTTGTCGGAACCGTAGCGGCGCATGGCCTCTTCGAAGGTCATGTGCGGGAATTCGCCGAACTCCAGGTCCAGGACTTCCTTGAACAGCTTGCGGATCATGCTTTCGGTCAGGCCCATGATCTCGGACTCATCAAGGAAGCTGGTCTCGATGTCGATCTGGGTGAATTCCGGCTGACGGTCGGCGCGCAGGTCTTCGTCGCGGAAGCACTTGGCGATCTGATAGTAGCGGTCGAAACCGGCAACCATCAGCAACTGCTTGAACAGCTGCGGCGATTGCGGCAGGGCGAAGAAGCTGCCTGCGTGGGTACGGCTCGGCACCAGGTAGTCACGCGCGCCTTCAGGGGTGGCACGGGTGAGGATCGGCGTTTCGACGTCGAGGAAGCCGTTTTCATCAAGGAAGCGGCGGATGCTGGTGGTGATGCGCGAGCGCAGGCGCAGCTTCTCGGCCATTTCCGGGCGACGCAGGTCGATGAAGCGATAGCGCAGGCGGGTTTCTTCACCAACATCGGAGTATTCGTTGAGCGGGAACGGCGGGGTTTCCGCTTCGTTCAGGACGGTCAGCTCGTAACCCAGCACTTCGATGGCGCCGGACGCCATGTTGGCGTTGACCGCGCCAGCCGGACGCGGACGCACCTTGCCGGTGATCTGTACCACGTACTCGCTGCGCACGCGATCAGCGGCGGCGAAGCTTTCTGCGCGATCCGGGTCGAAGACGACCTGGGCCATGCCTTCGCGATCACGGATATCGAGGAAAATCACCCCGCCGTGGTCGCGGCGACGATGGACCCATCCGCAAAGGGTAATTTCCTGACCTTCCAGGCTCTCGTTCAGTTGGCCGCAATAATGGCTGCGCATCATGATGGTGGTTTCGCTTCTCGTCATTCGTATGTTCAGTGGAGGCCTTGATGCCCCAAAGGGCTAATAGTGCAAGACCCTGCCGGTGCAATCAACTCAGTCGGCCTTGTCGCCGCCTGCCAGGTTCTTTTTCGCACCGGTCTTGAAGTCGGTTTCGTACCAGCCCGTACCGCCCAGACGGAACCCCGGGGCCGAGATCAGCTTTTTCAATGCGGGCTGCTCACACGCCGGGCAATCGGTCAGCGGCGCGGCGCTGAGCTTCTGGAGGACTTCCAACTGATGATTGCAGGAAGCACATTGATAGTCGTACATGGGCATAGGCGTGTCTCGTTAACCACAGCGCGGGCTGGTTCAGGCAGTAAAGCGCGGGATTATATATGGTTAAGGAGTGCTGTGCAGCCCGGCAACCGACTAGCGTGCCACCTTTGCCCCCAGCAGATAGACCACGCAGACCACGCGGATCAGCCCGCTGAAATTTTTCACCCCGCCATGGCGCAGGTGCACTTCGCGGTCAACGTACGACAGCACCGCGTTGACCGAGCATTTGTTCGCCTCGGCAATGCGCTCGAGGATGGTCCAGTAAATCTCCTCAAGGCGCAGACAGGTGGCAAAACCGTTCAGCCGTACCGAACGCGATAACGGCTGGGCCAGGCCCATGTTGAAATTTGCCTCGAAAGGATCGATGCCATCCTTGTGCGGCACGCTGGCTGCGCGCCCCGTGCGATTCATCCATGCCGACATAGTCGTACCACGCCACTGTTTAACAGGGAAACAAACCCGGACGTTTGGCACGCACGGGAACTTGCCCTTAATAAAGCGCCGTGACTCGCGCCGGCACCAGCAGACGCAGTTATTCTGAATGTAGGAATACTCGGCGCTGGACCCGGTACTTGAAAACACCGGAAAGTGCTTCCGTACCAACTAAAATGCCCGAACCTCATATAGAAGCTCGGGCATTCAAACAACGCGCGTTAAATCAGCCGGTCACTTGCCTTCAAGTAGCGAACGCAGCATCCAGGCAGTTTTTTCATGCACCTGCATGCGCTGGGTAAGCAGGTCGGCGGTCGGCTCGTCGCTGACCTTGTCGAGCAGCGGGAAAATGCTGCGCGCCGTGCGGGTGACCGCCTCCTGGCCTTCGACCAGCTGCTTGATCATCTCATCGGCGGCGGGCACGCCCTCCTCTTCTTTAATAGAGGAAAGCCGCGCATAGATGGAATACGCTCCCGGCGCCGGGAAGCCCAGGGCGCGAATACGCTCGGCAATCGAATCGACCGCCAGGGCCAGTTCGTTGTACTGCTCCTCGAACATCAGGTGCAAGGTACGGAACGCCGGGCCGGTGACGTTCCAGTGAAAGTTGTGGGTCTTCAGATAAAGAACATAAGTATCCGATAACAGACGCGACAAACCATCCACGATGGACTTGCGATCTTCTTCACTGATACCGATATCGATAGCCATGCAGTTCCCCTTTCCTTGGCGCTTGCTGATCAAGCGGCTACAAACCACTGTACCAAGAGTTTTCACCGGCTGCAGCCTCGTGCCTGCGACACAGGGCTGCAGCCCACGCGACACACGGTTGGCCGCTGATTTGAGAACCCCGGGGCTTTGCTGTTAAATAGGCAGCGTGCCGCCCGCGCCGATTGTCATTACGCGGGCGCATAGGCTGACCCATTTCACGTTTTTGCGCTTTTTTACCCGTGCGCGCCGTGAAGTCAGCTCTTCCTGTGATCCGCCTTATCAATGTGAGCCAACCAACATGTTCAAGATCGTCCACCTGTTGACGGGCGTTGCAGCCTTGCTGCTGTCCTTCATACCCAGCCTCAGAACCGAAGCCATTCCCTTCCTGCAGCAACCAGAGGCGATTTTCCTCGCGCTCTTCGGCCTGCTCAACCTGGTCATCGCTCCCGTGCTCCCGCAGCACTATCGGGGCGCCCGCCAGCAACTGCAACGCGCCGCCAGTGTTTTGCTGGTCGTTGCCGTGATCCTGCAGACCGTGACCCTGCTGGCCCGTCCCGAGCTCGGTAACCTGCCGGCCCTGGCCTGCGCCCTGCTGGCCACCGTCCTGCACCTGATTGCCGGCTTTGCCAAAAGCGCTGCAAACCGTAGCCAGAACACCCAGTACGACATGTCCAATCGTGATACCGGTACGGTGAAGTGGTTCAACACCTCCAAGGGTTTCGGCTTTATCTCCCGCGATTCGGGCGATGACATCTTCGTCCACTTTCGCGCCATTCGTGGCGAAGGCCACCGGGTTCTGGTCGAAGGCCAGCGCGTCGAGTTCTCGGTAATGAACCGCGACAAGGGCCTGCAGGCCGAGGATGTGATCGCCGCCCCACGGCGCTGATCGGCTGAAACAAAAAACCGCGACGGCATCACTGCCCATCGCGGTTTTTTTACGCCCCGAAATCAGTAATGCGGCGGCGGTGCCTCTTCTTCGCTGGCTTCGTACTGACCGACCATCTCTTCGTAGCGCTTTAGCAGCGCGGCCATCTGCAGCTGCAGACGCTCAACAACGCGCTGCTGCTCGACCAGCACATCGTTCAAGGCCAGCAAGGTATCGTCCTGAAAGGCCAACCGGCTTTCCAACTCGGTCACTCGCGATTCAAGGGTCATGATTCAAGCCTCCATGAACTGAAAGTCGTCAACCAATATCTCGGCAAGACGCAAACGGACATCCGCCAACTGTTGCGGCGAATATTCAATCGCAGGTTTATTGCCCCATACTGGCGCCGGCCAGGCCGGATCAGTGCGACGACGAACAATGACGTGCATATGTAGCTGGCTAACTACATTGCCCAGGGTCGCCACATTCATTTTATCCGCAGCAAAGCTGTCCTTGAGCAGTTGAGCCAAGGCTGTAGTTTCTTTCCAGAGCTGCTGCTGATCACTGTCATCAAGTTGAAACAATTCGCTGATATCCGCACGGCGCGGGACCAGGATAAACCAGGGATAGTTGGCATCCTTGCTCAACAACAGACGACAAAGAGGAAAGTCACCCAGGCACAAGGTGTCTTGTTGAAGGCGTTGATCCAGAACAAACACAGCAAAATCTCCTACAACCGCACAGAACCTCGCCCACGCAACCACCGTGAGCCACAGCCAGCAGGATACTCCTCCTCAGCCTCAAGGGCATTGGTTGCTGCCCTATAAAATGAAGAGATGCACCACTTTGCCCCCGCGCCTCGCCGCGAAAGGTCCTTGGGCGAGCAGGTGTTACGCCGCCCGAACGGTGAAACGCTACTTTTCGCACCAAAATGAAGCCGTCCGTCCGCTCTGTGCCCACCGAACATCCACAAACTACTCAGCTTTAGCCTTCAACGGTAACGCTTTGACTTTACGGGCAACTTTTATACTTATTCCAGCGGGATCGCTGACGGCTAACCAAAGGTTCTTTGACCCCCGGTTTATCGGCACCAAACCGCCCTTGAGCGCAGAAAAGTGAAAATTTCGTGAACCCTGTTCGATTTTGTGCACGCTTGTTGCATTGTCATCCGCCACAGTCGGCACGCCACCTGCATTGATGCGGTGAGCGGCGACAAATAACAACAGCCGCATGGGGTAACCAGGGAGTTTCGGGGGCAGGGGCTAGATTATTTTTACCTATCCTTAATCCACTTGAAACAGCGCTGGAGTTGTACGGCCCGCGAAAACCCGGGGCGTGATTTGCGACAAGGACATAACTGTTAGCGACATGACCGTAAAGTTACCGAAAGGTTCTCAACGCCCATATCGCCAACGATGGTCAGCGTGATATACATTTTCGCCGACACAAAAAGAAAGAGCCGCGCTGTATAAAAAAACCAAACAGCGACGGCAGTACTCTTCCTAAAAACCAAAGGAGCAAATCACGATGCGCGTGATGAAGTGGAGCATAATCGCCCTGGCTGTTGCAGCCGGCACCTCGCAATTGGCAGTGGCCTCTTCTCAGGATGAGTCCAAGGGTTTTGTTGAAGACAGCAAGCTGAACGTCAAACTTCGCAACCTCTATTTCAGCCGCGACTTCCGTAACCGTGAAAACAATCCGCTGGGCAAGACCAAAAGCTATGCCCGCGAATGGGGTCAGGGTTTCATCGGCACCTTCGAGTCCGGTTTTACCCAAGGCACCGTAGGCGTAGGCGTCGACGCCATCGGCCTGCTGGGCCTCAAGCTGGACGGCGGTAAAGGCACCTCCGGCACCGGCTTGTTCCCAACCGGCTCCGACGGTC
The DNA here is from genome assembly GCF_900497695.1 of Pseudomonas wadenswilerensis. Classification (GTDB taxonomy): domain Bacteria; phylum Pseudomonadota; class Gammaproteobacteria; order Pseudomonadales; family Pseudomonadaceae; genus Aquipseudomonas; species Aquipseudomonas wadenswilerensis. The sequence continues at coordinate 614,212 of NZ_UIDD01000010.1, forward strand.
GTTCGCAAGACGACTATTCCAAGGGCGGTGGCGCGGTCAAGTTCCGCATTTCCGACACAGTCCTGAAAGTGGGTGACCAATTCACCGCATTGCCAGTCTTCGCCACTGACGACAGCCGCCTGCTGCCTGAGATGGCCCAAGGCACCCTGATCACCAGCAACGAAATCAAGGGCCTGACCCTGCACGCTGGCCACTTCACCAGCCTCACCGGGCAAGAACAGACCAACCGCGACAGCCTGCACCTGACCCAGGCCGACGTGGTCGGCGGCACTTATGCCTTTACCGACTCCCTGAGCACCAGCCTCTACTACTCCAAGGTCGAAGACTACTGGCGCAAATATTACGCCAACGTCAACTGGGCGCTGCCGATCAGCGACGATCAGGGCCTGGTGTTCGACTTCAACATCTATGACACCAAGAGCGACGGCACGACCAACTATGCCGCCTACGATGGCGACAAACTTGATAACCGTGCGTACAGCCTGTCGGGCGCCTACAACATTGGCGCGCACACCTTCACCCTGGCCTACCAGAAAGTCAGCGGTGACGGCGACTACGGCTACGGCGTTGACGGTGGCGGCACCATCTTCCTGGCCAACTCCATCGCCCGTTCCGACTTCAACGCTGAAGACGAGAAGTCCTGGCAAGCTCGCTACGACCTGAACATGGCCACCTTCGGCGTACCAGGCCTGAGCTTCATGACCCGTTATGTCAAAGGTACCGGCGCCAATGTTGCCTCCACCGACAACGGCAAGGAATGGGAACGCGACATCGAGGCCAAGTACGTCCTGCAGGAAGGCCCGGCCAAAGACCTGAGCTTCCGCATTCGTCAAGCGACTTATCGCTCCAGCGATGGCGTTTACTACGGTTCGGACTCCATCGACGAACTGCGTCTGATCGTCGAGTACCCGCTGAGCATCCTGTAAGCCTCGGGCTTTCAGTATTCCCAGTACGAAAGAGCCCGGCACTGCCGGGCTTTTTCTTGTCTGAATTCGGGCTGACAACGCCTTCGTGCTCCGGCATCCTGTACGCCACCGAATCGCCCCCGTACAATGCGGGGTCATTTAAAGTCTTAAGCAACCGACAACGGCCTACCATGCGCACCAGTCAATATTTGCTCGCTACCCAGAAAGAAACCCCTTCCGACGCGGTCGTCATCAGCCACCAGCTGATGCTGCGTGCCGGCATGATCCGCAAGCTCGCATCCGGCCTGTATACCTGGCTGCCGATGGGCCTGCGGGTAATGCGCAAGGTCGAAGCCGTGGTCCGCGAGGAAATGAACGCCGCTGGCGCCCTTGAAGTGCTGATGCCGGCCATCCAGCCTGCCGAGCTGTGGCAGGAGTCCGGCCGCTGGGAACAGTACGGCCCCGAGCTGCTGCGCCTCAAGGACCGTCACGGTCGCGAGTTCTGCGTGGGCCCGACCCACGAAGAGGTCATCACCGACCTGGCCCGTAACGAGCTCAACAGCTATAAACAGCTGCCGCTGAACATGTACCAGATCCAGACCAAGTTCCGTGACGAGATCCGTCCGCGCTTCGGCCTGATGCGTGGTCGCGAGTTCATCATGAAGGACGCCTACTCCTTCCATGCCGATCCGGCTTCCCTGCAGGAAACCTACGATCGCATGCACCTGGCCTACAGCAACATCTTTACCCGCCTGGGCCTGGACTTCCGCCCGGTGCAGGCCGACACCGGCTCGATCGGTGGCAGCTACTCCCACGAATTCCACGTGCTGGCCGAGTCCGGTGAAGACGATGTGATCTTCAGCGACAGCTCTGACTACGCCGCCAACATCGAGAAGGCCGAGGCCATCCCGCGGGAAACCGCGCGCCTGGCGCCGACCGAAGAGCTGCGCCTGGTCGACACCCCGGACGCCAAGACCATCACCCAACTGGTCGAGAACTATGGCCTGGCGATCGAAAAGACCGTCAAGACCCTGATCGTCCACGCCGCCGAAGAGGGCAAGCTGATTGCCCTGATCGTCCGTGGCGACCACGAACTGAACGAAATCAAGGCCGCCAACCTGCCAGAGGTTGCCAGCCCGCTGGTCATGGCCACCGATGAAGAACTGCGCAACGCCATTGGCGCCGGCGCCGGCTCCCTTGGCCCGCTGAACCTGCCGCTGCCGTGCATCATCGACCGTTCGGTCGCCCTGATGAGCGATTTCGGCATCGGCGCCAACATCGACGACAAGCACTACTTCGGCGTCAACTGGGAGCGCGACCTGCCGGTTCCGCAAGTGGCCGACCTGCGTAACGTCGTTGCAGGCGACCCGAGCCCGGATGGCCAGGGCACCCTGGTGATCAAGCGCGGCATTGAAGTCGGGCACATCTTCCAGCTCGGCACCAAGTACAGCGAAGCCCTCAAGTGCCAGGTCCTGGGCGAGAACGGCAAGCCGGTGACCCTGAGCATGGGTTGCTACGGTATTGGCGTATCGCGCGTAGTTGCCGCGGCCATCGAGCAGAACTACGACGACAACGGCATTATCTGGAGCGATACCCTGGCACCGTTCCAGATCGCCCTGGTACCGCTGCGCTACGAAACCGAGCAGGTTCGCGAAGCCACCGACAAGCTGTATGCCGAACTGACCGCCGCCGGTTTCGAAGTGCTGCTGGATGACCGCGACAAGAAAACCAGCCCGGGGATCAAGTTCGCCGACATGGAACTGATCGGCATTCCACACCGCATCGTGGTCAGCGATCGCGGCCTGGCCGACGGCAACCTGGAATACAAGCACCGCACCGAGCGTGACGCACAGCCGCTGCCAGTGGCCGAGGTGCTGTCGTTCCTGCAAGCCCGCATTCGTCGCTAAGCCAACGCAAGAGTAATCATGTTCAAGCGAAGTACCATCAACCTGGGGGGCGCCGCACTGTGCGGCGCCCTGTTCCTCAGCGGTTGCGCCAACCAGATGTCACAGCGCAGCGAACATGAGGAACGCATCGAGCGCAAGCTGCTCGAACACAGCCTGCAGATCGATGCCGGGGACCCCAAGGTACTCGAGCTGCCGCAACGGCGTGTGCGCATCCACGAACAGAAGAACTTCGAAGTCACCGAGTTTGAAGTCACCCGTCGTTATGATCGCTACACGCCTTACCAGCCCTGGCGCGAAGTCTATGAGATTCCGCTGGGCGCGGTGGCGGTGGTGGCCGGTGTCGGCGCCAACGTGGTCAACGTCTTTGCCCTGGGCAACTTGCCCGACAGCGTTACCCACGACTGGTTGAGCTATGGCTTCGACGGCCTCAACCCGTTCATGAACGCCCAGTCCAACGGCCGTGCCCAGCAGAACCTGGCGGGCATCACCGAAGTGCAAAAGGACAAGCGCCAGGAATACACCAGTGTGCCCTGGAGCGAGCGGCCGGTATCGGTCAAGGCCGGCAAGATGGACCATGAGCTGACCACCGACCGAAATGGCGTGCTGCACCTGAACCTGCTCGACAGCCCGTTCAGCGAGCAGAACCTGACCCACATCGGCACCCTGCATCTGCAGGTAGTCGATGAAGACAACAACGTGCGTGGCGATGCCAGCCTGCTGATCAGCGCCAGCCTGCGCGGCAAACTGGTGGAAGCCCACGAACTGATTTTTGACGACCTGGAAGACGATGAAGTCAGCCAGTGGGTGCATCGGGTCAAGCGCCTGTCGGAGCTGGGCCTGGAAGAAGAAGCCAGTGAACTGGAGCAGAGCCTGATCGAGCTGACCCGCAACGATCCGGAGCTGCAACAGGAGTTCCTCAAGTCACTGACCAAGGACGCTGGCCGCCTGGTTGCCGACCCCGGCGCGCACTGACCTTCGCTACACCCGGATAGCGCCAGCCTGCTGGCGCTGCCCTCCTCACTCCTGAGTGAACAGCTCCAGCTGCTCATGGGCACCGCGCAAATCCTGCAAGCGCACGCCGATCCCCAACAGTCTCACCGGCTTGCCACCACGGGCAAAGGCCTGGCTGAGCAATTGCTGATAGCCACCAAGGTCACGCCCCGCCCCCGACTGCTCAAGGGTGGTCTGGCTGAAATCATGGAACTTCACTTTGACGAACGGCTTGCCCGGGCGATAACTGTCATCGATACGTGCCATGCGCCCGGCCAGGGTTTCCATCAGCTCTGGGAGTTTTTCCAGGCAACTGGCTAGGTCCGGTAGATCGGTGTCGTAGGTATTTTCCACGCTGACCGACTGACGACGGCTGTCATTCTGTACCGGACGGTCATCGATGCCCCGCGCCAGCCCCCACAGCCGCTCGCCAAAGCTACCGAACTCACGGGCCAGGGCCAGGCGGCTCCAGTCGCGCAGTTCCAGGCAATTGATAATGCCCAGGCGCCCCATCTTGTCGGCGGTGACCTTGCCTACCCCGTGCAGCTTGCTGACCGGCAAAGCGGCAACGAAGTCTTCGACTTCATTCGGGGTAACCACAAACAGGCCATTGGGCTTGCGCCAGTCACTGGCGATCTTGGCCAGGAACTTGTTCGGCGCGACACCGGCCGACACGGTGATATGCAGCTGTTGGGCAACCCGCCGGCGAATATCCGCAGCAATCCGCGTGGCGCTGCCGGCGAACCAGGAACTGTCCGACACATCCAGGTAAGCCTCATCCAGCGACAGTGGCTCGATCAGATCGGTGTACTCGCGAAAGATCCCGTGAATTTCCCGCGAGGCTTCTTTATAGGCATCCATGCGCGGTTTGACGATCAACAGGTCCGGGCACAGCTTGAGGGCATGACGCGAGGACATCGCCGAGCGCACCCCGAACGCCCGCGCCTCATAGTTGCAGGTAGCGATCACCCCACGCCGCTCCGCCGAGCCGCCCACCGCCAGTGGCCGTCCGACCAGGCGCGGATCGTCGCGCATTTCGATGGCGGCGTAGAAACAATCGCAGTCGATATGGATGATCTTGCGTTGAGACATAGGGAGCGTAAGAACAGGTTTAAAGTGATGTAAGCAGTATCTCACCCGATAGCGCCCCACGCATCACAACTAATTCATTCACCCCCGGATCCCCTGCGAGGCCCGCCCTTGCTGCCCTGCAGCCCTTTTCAGGTGCGCTAAGCGATTGAAGGAGAAAGGATTTCTGTAAACAGGCTATTGACAGCTCCGGGCAAAACTGTAGAATCTCATTCCACAGGCGCGGGATGGAGCAGCCTGGTAGCTCGTCGGGCTCATAACCCGAAGGTCGTCGGTTCAAATCCGGCTCCCGCAACCAGATTCAGGAAAGGCCACTCTCACGAGTGGCCTTTTTCTTTGCCCGGAATAAAGTGCCAGGTAATTTTTTATTGTAAATCAACAATTAAGCGTTGACAGCCAAGCTCAACGCTGTAGAATCCGCCCCACAGACGCGGGATGGAGCAGTCTGGTAGCTCGTCGGGCTCATAACCCGAAGGTCGTCGGTTCAAATCCGGCTCCCGCAACCAAACAACAGAAAAGGCCACTTTGAAAAAAGTGGCCTTTTTTGCATCTGCTCGTTCGACCATTCGCCCTCCTCGCCTGCCCCCTTCCCACCCGGGGCAATATGAAACTTCTTTAACTATCCTCAAGGCACTCAGCGGCCCGATCATATCGGACATTACGCTTCCAAAGGGATTGGTACTTTGACCGGATACAACCTTCCTGCCGCGCGCAAGCCACGAGGTGGTTGATGCGCGCCCAGACGCCCGAAACACAAGCTCCTGTTACTGCCGCACTGCCCAATGCCGAGCATCGCCTGCGCTGGCTCGAACGGCTGAGCAAATACCGCCAGCCGATCGGCCTGGGCGTGACCTTGCTGCTGTTTGCCGTGGCGTTGATCGCCTGCCGCCATCTGCTCAGCGAGCTGGACATCTATGCCCTGCATGACTCACTGCTCAGCGTGCCCCCGACTTCGCTGATGGGTGCGGTCATGGCCACGGTCGTCGGCTTCGTCATCCTGCTTGGTTACGAGTGGTCAGCCAGCCGTTACGCCGGCGTCCAGTTACCGCCGCGTACTCTGGTGATGGGCGGCTTCAGCGCCTTTGCCATCGGCAACGCTATCGGCCTGTCGCTACTGTCTGGTGGTTCCGTGCGCTATCGCCTATACGCCCGTCACGGCATAGGCGCCGCCGAAGTCGCCCGGATGACCCTGTTCGCCAGCCTTTCCCTCGGTTGTGCCCTGCCGCCTCTCGCGGCCCTGGCGACCTTGAGCAATCTGCCGGCTGCCGCTGCAGCCTTGCACCTCTCGCCTGCGCTGCTGGCTACGATTGCCCTGGCCGTGCTTGGCTTGAGTGCGGCGCTGGTCTACGGACTTTATCGCCGACGGCTGCCCGAACAACCACTGGCGGACAATCTGCTGGTGCAGGCAGGCCGACGCACCCTGCGCTTGCCGGGCACGCGCCTGACCCTGCTACAACTGTTCATTACCGCCCTGGACGTTGCCGCTGCCGCCACCGTGCTTTACCTGCTGCTGCCGCAAGCACCGCCGTTTGGTGCCTTCCTGCTGGTCTACCTGCTGGCGCTGGCAGCCGGGGTACTCAGCCATGTGCCCGGCGGTGTCGGGGTGTTCGAAGCGATCCTGCTGGCGGCCTTTGCCGACAAGCTCGGCGCTGCGCCACTGGCCGCCGCACTGCTACTCTATCGCTTGATCTATGTGGTGTTGCCGCTGCTGCTGGCCTGCATTCTGCTGCTCGCCAGCGAAGCCCGGCGCCTGTTGTTTGCCCAACAGGCGATCAGGGCTGCTTCCGGGCTGGCGGCACCGGTGCTGGCGGTACTGGTATTTTTGTCCGGCGTGGTGCTGCTGTTTTCTGGCGCCACCCCGGAAATCGACGGACGCCTGGAACACCTGGGCTTTCTCGTACCGCACCGACTGATCGACGCCTCGCACTTCGGCGCCAGCCTGATTGGCGTGCTGTGCCTGCTGCTGGCCCAGGGCCTGCGGCGGCGCCTGTCGGCCGCCTGGATCCTGACCACCATCCTGCTACTGGTCGGCGCCCTGCTCTCGCTGCTCAAAGGCTTTGACTGGGAAGAGGCCAGCATCCTGACCTTGACCGCGTGCCTGCTGGCCGTCTTCCGGCGCTCTTTCTACCGACCCAGCCGCTTGCTCGAGCTACCGTTCTCGCCGGTCTACCTGGCGGCCAGCGCCTGCGTCCTGGGTGCGTCGGTGTGGCTGCTGCTGTTCGCGTACCAGGACGTGCCCTACAGCCATCAGCTGTGGTGGCAGTTCACCCTCGACGCCGATGCCCCGCGCGGTTTGCGCTCGGCCCTGGGCAGCGCGGTATTGCTGGTGATCGTCGCCCTGACCTGGTTGCTGCGCACCGCACGTCCGGTGATCCACTTACCGTCGGCCGAAGAACTGCAACGGGCCAGCACTATCCTGCAGGCCTCCGACCAACCCGACGGCGGCCTGGCACTGACCGGCGACAAGGCGCTGCTGTTCCACCCCAACGACGATGCCTTCCTTATGTACGCCCGGCGCGGGCGCAGCCTGGTGGCGCTATACGACCCCATCGGGCCGGCCCACGAGCGTGCAGAAATGATCTGGCAGTTCCGCGACCTGTGCGACGTACATCACGCCCGCCCGGTGTTCTACCAGGTCCGGGCCGAGAACCTGCCCTTCTATATGGACATCGGCCTGACCGCGATCAAACTGGGCGAAGAAGCCCGGGTCGATCTCAAGCGCTTTGACCTCGAAGCCAAGGGCAAGGAAATGAAAGACCTGCGCTACACCTGGAACCGCGGTGGCCGCGACGGGCTCAGCCTTGAGGTGCACGAGCCAGGCCAGGCGCCGATGGATGAGCTCAAACTCATTTCCGATGCCTGGCTCAGCGGCAAGAACGTGCGCGAGAAAGGCTTCTCCCTCGGTCGCTTCAGCCCAGAGTACCTGCAGCACTTCCGGATTGCCCTGATCCGCTTCGAGGGCCGCCCGGTGGCCTTTGCCAACCTGCTGGAGACCCGCAGCCTGGAACTGGCCAGCCTCGACCTGATGCGCGCCCACCCCGAAGCGCCGAAGTTGACCATGGAATTCATGATGATCGGCCTGATCCAACACTATAAGCAGCACGGCTATGGGCGCTTCAGCCTCGGCATGGTGCCGCTTTCCGGCCTGCAACCACGTCGCGGCGCGCCACTGACCCAGCGCCTGGGCTCGATGGTGTTCCAGCGCGGCGAGCAGCTTTACAACTTCCAGGGCCTGCGTCGCTTCAAGGACAAGTTCCAGCCGGACTGGGAACCCCGCTACATGGCCGTGCCGGCCGGACTCGATCCACTGGTGGCACTGGCTGACACTGCCGCCCTGATCGCAGGCGGCCTGACTGGATTGGTGAAACGCTGATGATTCGACGCTACTGGCTGTATGTACTGATCCCCTTGCTGCTGGCCCTGCTGGCCACAGCCCTTGGCTTCTGGCTATGGACCCGCCCGGCACCCGAGGCGACCCTGGAGCACCTGAGCCTGACTGATGGCAGCAGCCTGATCCGGGTCAACCCAGGTACCCGTGCCAAGGCGCGAGTCGCCATCGCCGTGCCCCAGGACCAGGCCCTGAGCGAGAAACAACTGCTTGACCTGAGCCAGAGCGGCGAAGCGCAGCTGGTCCAGCTGATCCTCCCACCCGCCGATTGCAGCAAGCAGCAACAGGCCATGCAGCAGGCCCTGCAACAACTCAAGGGCGCTCCGACGCTGGTTGCCGGTATCGGCCCAGGCGCGGCCCAGGCCTGGAGCTGGCTGGCCAGCCAAAGCGATGACAAGGCCCAGGCAATCTCGGTGGACTTCAATCTGGAGCAACCCGGCTGCGCCACGCCACTGCCCAAGTCTGCCGCCCACGGCCGCTGGAGCGTGGCCTGGAACGACAACCCGGATGACGCCAGCGCGGCCTTCGTGCGTGATCAGCCGAATGCCGAGACCAGCATCAGCGACTACGACATCCACCTGCCGCAGGTGCTCAAGGCCCAGTTGACCCAGGCGCTGGTCGGCGACGATGGCAACGCCATGAGCATCCCGGTGGTCGAGGTGCCGGCCGGGCAAACCACCGATACCGTGACCCTGTTCCTCTCCGGCGATGGCGGCTGGCGTGACCTGGACCGCGACGTGGCCGGTGAGATGGCCAAGCTCGGCTACCCGGTGGTCGGCATCGACACCCTGCGTTACTACTGGCAGCACAAGAGCCCGGAACAGAGCGCTATCGACCTTTCGGAACTGATGCAGCACTACCGGCAGAAATGGGGGACCAAACGCTTCGTGCTGACCGGCTACTCGTTCGGCGCCGACGTGTTGCCGGCGATCTACAACCGCTTGCCGGCCGAAGACCAGAAGCGCATCGATGCAGTGATCCTGCTGGCCTTTGCCCGCAGTGGCAGCTTCGAGATCGAGGTCGAGGGCTGGCTGGGCAATGCCGGTAAAGAAGCGCCGACCGGCCCGGAAATGGCCAGGCTGCCAGCCGCCAAGGTGGTCTGTGTGTATGGCGAGGAAGAGGCGGACGAGAGCGGCTGTACCGACCACACTGCCGTCGGCGAGCGCCTGAAGCTGCCCGGCGGGCATCACTTCGACGAGAACTACCCGGCGCTGGCCAAGCGCTTGATTGGCGACATCGAGAACCGCCAGGGCAAGACCCGCGTCGCCGAGCAGGATTGAAGCGCGCCCCGGCGCGCAGCTGCAAGCTGTCAGCCTCAAGCTGCAAGCTGCAAGCTGCAAGCTAGAGCCAATCGCGCACGGCTCTTGCTTGCAGCTTGAGGCTTGTAGCTTGCAGCTACCTATATCTCTACCTGTGTACCCAGCTCGATCACCCGGTTCAACGGCAAATTGAAGAACCTCAGATTGCCGTTGGCATTCTTCAGCAAAAAGGCAAACAACAGCCCCCGCCAACGCGCCATGCCCACCAGCCGCGACGCAATCACCGTCTCGCGGCTGAGGAAGTAGGTGGTACGCATCGGGCTGAAATCCAACCCCTCAAGATGGCAGAGCTTCAACGCCGCTGGCACATCCGGCTCGTCCATGAAGCCAAAGTGCAACAGCACCCGGTAGAAACCCTCGCCATATGCCTCGACTTCAAAGCGTTCCTGCGCCGGTACCCGCGGCGTATCCTCACTGACCACGGTCAGCAGCACCACCTGCGAATGCAGCACCTGGTTGTGCAGCATGTTGTGCAGCAAGGCATGTGGCACCGCATCCGGGCGCGCAGTGAGGAACACCGCAGTTCCCTCGACCCGATGCGGCGGCTGCACGCGAATGCTGCCGATGAACAGCGGCAACGGCAGGCTGCCTTCGTCCAGGCGCTCGACCAGGATCTGCTTGCCGCGCTTCCAGGTGGTCATCAGGACGAACAGGACAATCCCCGCCAGCACCGGAAAGGCCCCGCCCTGCACCACTTTCGGCACGTTGGCGGCGAAGAACAGGCCATCGACAAAGAGAAAGCCCAACAGGATCGGTACCGCCAGCAGCGGCGGCCACTTCCACAGCAGCAACATCACCGTGGACACCAGCAAGGTGGTCATCAACATGGTCCCGGTCACCGCCACGCCGTAGGCCGAGGCCAGCGCCCCGGAGGATTCGAACCCAAGCACCAGAAGAATCACCCCGATCATCAGCGACCAGTTCACTGCCCCGATGTAGATTTGCCCCTGCTCGTCACTGGAGGTGTGCTGGATCTGCATGCGCGGCACATAGCCAAGCTGGATCGCCTGGCGGGTCAGGGAGAAGGCCCCGGAAATCACCGCCTGGGAGGCGATCACCGTGGCCAGGGTGGACAAACCGACCAACGGTATCAGCGCCCAGTTCGGCGCCAGCAAGTAGAACGGGTTGCGCGCCGCCTCCGGGTTCTGCAGCAGCAAGGCACCCTGGCCGAAGTAGTTGAGCACCAGCGCCGGCAGCACCAGGGCGAACCAGGCGCGGGCAATGGGTTTACGGCCGAAGTGGCCCATGTCGGCGTACAGTGCTTCGGCGCCAGTCAGTGCCAGCACCACGGCGCCGAGAATCGCCACGCCCATGCCTGGGTGGACGATAAAGAAGCGCACCGCCCAGACCGGGTTGAAAGCCTTGAGCACCTCAGGGCTCTGGATGATGCCATGCACACCCAAGGCGCCGAGCACCACGAACCAGGTGACCATCACCGGCCCGAAGAGGATGCCGATGCGCGCCGTACCGTGCTTCTGGATCAGGAACAACGCCACCAGCACGATCAACGCCACCGGAATGACCCAGTGATCGATGCCGTCGAAGGCCAGTTCCAGGCCCTCCACCGCCGACAGTACCGAAATCGCCGGAGTGATCATGCTGTCGCCGTAGAACAGCGCCGCGCCGATCAGCCCACAGCCGACCATCAGCACCTTGAGTTTCGGGTAGGGCGCCGAGGCCCGCCGGGCCAGGGCGGTAAGGGCCATGATGCCACCTTCACCCTGGTTGTCGGCGCGCAGGATGAACAGCACGTACTTGACCGACACCACCCAGATCAGCGACCAGAGGATCAACGCCAGGATGCCCAGCACGCCGTCATGGTTGACCGGCACGCCATAACCGCCGGAAAAAACTTCCTTGAGGGTATACAGGGGGCTGGTGCCGATATCGCCGTACACCACCCCTACGGCTGCCACCAACAGGCTCAGCGGCTTTGCCGACGAATGCCCGCTATCGGTCTGACTGCTTGCCTGAACCATCCACCACTCCCGCAACCAAGACCCTTGAGGCCGGTAAGATTCGCGCCAGACGCTATGATTTCTGCTATCGCGCCGCCGGCACTGTCAGGGCCCGATGCAAACGCAGGCATATCGCCGCGAAGCATAGCTGAGCGTTCGTCGTATTTCTGCTGGTCAAGTGACTTTGCGCTCGCTAGAATTGCGCACTTTTTGATCAGAGGCGCCCAAAGCGCCCATCAGGTTTGCCCGCCTGTCCGGCCAGGCAAGCCCTTCAACACCGAGGTTAGTCATGTCCACCACCCCTACGCCCACCACGCCCAAGGTCGGCTTCGTTTCCCTGGGTTGCCCCAAGGCCCTGGTCGATTCCGAGCGCATCCTGACCCAGCTGCGCATGGAAGGCTATGAAGTCGTGCCCACCTACCAGGACGCCGACGTGGTGGTGGTCAACACCTGCGGCTTCATCGACAGCGCCAAGGCCGAATCCCTGGAAGTGATTGGCGAAGCCATCAAGGAAAACGGCAAGGTCATCGTCACCGGCTGCATGGGCGTCGAGGAAGGCAGCATCCGCGACGTGCACCCGAGCGTATTGTCGGTGACCGGTCCGCAGCAGTACGAGCAGGTGGTCAATGCCGTGCATGAAGTCGTGCCGCCGCGCCAGGACCACAACCCGCTGATCGACCTGGTGCCACCACAGGGCGTCAAGCTGACCCCGCGCCACTACGCTTACCTGAAGATTTCCGAAGGCTGCAACCACAGCTGCAGCTTCTGCATCATCCCCTCGATGCGCGGCAAGCTGGTCAGCCGCCCGGTCGGCGAAGTGCTGAGCGAGGCCGAGCGCCTGGTCAAGGCCGGGGTCAAGGAAATCCTGGTGATCTCCCAGGACACCAGCGCCTACGGCGTCGACGTCAAGTACAAGACCGACTTCTGGAACGGCCGTCCGGTCAAGACGCGCATGCTCGAGCTGTGCGAAGCGCTGAGCAGCCTGGGCGCCTGGGTGCGCCTGCACTATGTGTACCCGTACCCGAACGTCGACGACGTGATCCCGCTGATGGCTGCCGGCAAGATCCTGCCGTACCTGGACATCCCGTTCCAGCACGCAAGCCCCAAAGTGCTCAAGTCGATGAAGCGTCCGGCCTTCGAAGACCGCACTCTGGCGCGCATCAAGAACTGGCGCGAGCAGTGCCCTGAGCTGGTCATCCGTTCGACTTTCATCGTCGGCTTCCCGGGTGAAACCGAAGAAGACTTCCAGTATCTGCTCGACTGGCTGACCGAAGCCCAACTTGATCGCGTCGGCTGCTTCCAGTACTCGCCAGTTGAAGGCGCCCCGGCCAACGACCTGGGCCTGGATGAAGTCCCGGACGACATCAAGCAGGAGCGCTGGGACCGCTTCATGGCCCACCAGCAGGCCATCAGCACCGCGCGACTGCAACTGCGCATCGGCAAGGAAATCGACGTGCTGATCGATGAAGTTGAAGAAGAAGGCTCGGTTGGCCGCAGCTTCTTCGATGCCCCGGAAATCGACGGCAACGTGTTCATCGACGGCAACCACGGCTTCAAGCCGGGCGACACGGTACGCTGCCGAGTGACCGACGCCGACGAGTACGACATGTGGGCCGAACCGATCTGATTCGGCGCCGATAAAAAAAGCCCTGCCAGCAATGGCGGGGCTTTTTTTTGCAACTATGGTTTCTTCAGTTGCCCCGAGGAGACCACCGCAATGCGCAGGCATATGACCGTGCAGACCCCTGGCCTGCGTGACTACCCGGAGCTGGCGCGGGTGTGGGAAGCGTCCGTGCGTGCCACCCATGACTTTCTCCCCGACAGTTACATCTGCCTGCTGCGCGAGCTGCTGCTCAGCCAGTACCTGGACGCGGTGATGCTGATCTGCTGTAAAGATACCAGGCAGCGTGTCCATGGCTTTGCCGGGGTCGCCGGCGGGCGCGTGGAGATGCTCTTCATCGACCCCGAGATGCGCGGCCAGGGCCTGGGCTCGCGACTGCTGCGGGTGGCCATCGATGAACTGCACGCCGAGCAACTGGACGTCAACGAGCAGAACGCCCAGGCCCTGGGCTTCTACCTGCGCCAGGGCTTCGAGGTGGTGGGCCGCTCAGAAACGGACGGCATGGGCCAGCCCTATCCCCTACTTCACATGAGGCTGATTCGTACGCAGTCTGCCCGCACCGGCTGAAGGTCTGTGTAATCCCTCTCTGAAAAATGACGAAACTGCAGATTAATGGCCGGATCAACGAATGTTCCCGGCCCTAACCCCGCCGGGGCAGTTACAATGGGCACCTTTCCCTGTGTCTACGGCTGTCGTCATGTCTGAACCCATTCGCCTTTCCAAACGCCTTATCGAACTGGTCGGTTGCTCCCGGCGGGAGGCCGAGCTGTACATCGAGGGCGGCTGGGTCACGGTGAACGGCACCGTGATCGACGAGCCGCAGTTCAAGGTCACCGAGCACAAGGTCGAATTGCGCCAGGGCGCCAAGGCCGAAGCCCTGGAGCCGGTCACCCTGCTGCTCAACCAGCCCGCCGAGCTCGACCTCGACAGCGCCTGTGCCAGTATCAGCGCCGATAGCCTCTCGCAAGAGCACAGCTACAGCCGTCGCCCGCTCAAGGGTCACTTCGCCCGCCTGAGCTGCGCCGCCCCCTTGCAGCAAGGTGCCAGCGGCCTGCAGGTGTTCACCCAGGACTGGCGCGTGACCCGCAAGCTTGATGCCGACCTGGCCAAGCTCGAACAGGAATACATCGTCGAAGTCAGCGGCGAAATGATTGCCCACGGCCTGGAGCGCCTGAACCGTGGCTTCAACTGGAAAGGCAACGAACTGCCGAAGATCAAGGCCAGCTGGCAGAACGAAACGCGCCTGCGCATGGTCCTGAAAAACCCGCCAGCCGGGCTCATCAACCTGCTCTGCAGCAGTGTTGGGGTCACGCCGGTGAGCATGCGCCGGATTCGCCTGGGCGGGGTCGCCATGAGCAAGCTGCCACTGGGCCAGTGGCGCTACCTGGCAACCAGCGAAAGATTCTAAGCAACACGGCGCCGTCACCCAGACGGCGCCCCTGAACAGGATTGTCCCCATGATTCACAACGATGTACTGCGCAGCCTGCGCTACCTGCTGGACGTCAACGACGCCAAGCTCACCGATATCATCAAGCTGACCGGCTTCGAGGTGTCCCTCGCCGACATCGCCTCCTACCTCAAGAAGGAAGACGAAGAAGGCTTCGTGCGCTGCCCGGACGAAGTCATCGCTTACTTTCTCGACGGCCTGGTGATCTTCAAGCGCGGCAAGGACGACAGCCGCCCGCCACTGCCCATCGAACTGCCGGTGACTAACAACATCGTCATGAAGAAGCTGCGCGTGGCTTTCGAGCTGAAGGAAGACGACCTGCATGCGATCCTCAAGGCCGCCGACTTCCCTGTATCGAAACCGGAGCTCAGCGCCCTGTTCCGCAAAGTCGGCCATAACAACTACCGCCCATGCGGCGACCAGTTGCTGCGCAACTTCCTCAAGGGCCTGACCCTGCGGGTTCGTGGCTGATTCCCCGATGAACTACAGCGTTGCACCAATCGGCCACGTTCGCTCCTGCTTCAAGGAAAAGTTCGCCATTCCGCGCCAGCCACAACTGGCACCGGCTGCCCGTGGGGTATTGGAGTTGCTGCCGCCCTACGACAACGGCGAGGCCGTGGCCGGGCTGGAGCAGGTCAGCCATGTCTGGCTGCTGTTCCTGTTCCACCAGGCCCTGGAAGACAAGCCACGGCTGAAGGTGCGCCCGCCACGGCTGGGCGGCAACAAGTCCATGGGCGTGTTCGCCACCCGGGCTACCCACCGGCCCAACGGTATTGGTCAGTCGGTGGTCAGGCTGGAGAAGGTCGAGGCCGGTCGCTTGTGGTTGTCTGGTATCGACCTGCTCGATGGCACGCCGGTGCTCGATATCAAACCCTACGTGCCCTACGCCGATGCCGTGGCCGGAGCGGTCAACCGCATGGCTGATGCGCCGCCTGCGCCGATTGCGGTGAGCTGGAGCGATACTGCCCTGTGCCAGGCACGCGAGCACGCCCTGCGCCTCGCCGAGCCACTGGTGGAGCTGATTGAGCAATGCCTGGCCCAGGACCCGCGCCCGGCCTACCAGGTACCGCCACCCGAGCGCGTGTACGGGGTCAAGTTCTGGGATGTACAGGTGCGCTGGCACTACCCGCAGCCGGATCAGATCCGGCTGCTGGAAGTGGTGATGGACCAGTAGGGCACAAAAAAAGCAGGCCGAAGCCTGCTTTTTTTGTTTTCAGCGCCGCTTACTTCTCGACGAATGCACGCTCGATCAGGTAATCACCCGGCTCGCGCATACGCGCCGAGATCTTCAGGCCGAAGCTGTCGAGCACTTCGCTGGTCTCGTCGAGCATGCTCGGGCTACCGCAGATCATCGCACGATCGTCCTGCGGGTTGATCGGTGGCAGGCCGATGTCGCTGAACAGCTTGCCACTGCGCATCAGGTCGGTCAGGCGGCCCTGGTTTTCGAACGGCTCGCGGGTTACGGTCGGGTAGTAGATCAGCTTGTCACGCAGCGCCTCGCCGAAGAATTCGTTCTGCGGCAGGTGCTCGGTGATGAATTCGCGGTAGGCGACCTCGTTGACATAGCGTACGCCGTGGACCAGGATCACTTTCTCGAAACGCTCGTAGGTTTCCGGGTCCTGGATGACGCTCATGAACGGCGCCAGGCCAGTACCGGTGCTGAGCAGGTACAAGTGCTTGCCCGGGTTCAGGTCGTCGAGTACCAAGGTACCGGTAGGCTTCTTGCTGATGATGATCTCATCGCCTTCCTTCAGGTGCTGCAGCTGGGAGGTCAGCGGGCCGTCCGGCACCTTGATGCTGAAGAACTCCAGATGCTC
Organism: Pseudomonas wadenswilerensis; assembly: GCF_900497695.1. Classification (GTDB taxonomy): domain Bacteria; phylum Pseudomonadota; class Gammaproteobacteria; order Pseudomonadales; family Pseudomonadaceae; genus Aquipseudomonas; species Aquipseudomonas wadenswilerensis. The sequence continues at coordinate 630,654 of NZ_UIDD01000010.1, forward strand.
TTCCCAGTTCGGGCTGGCAATCGAGTAGGCGCGCATGAGCGGGCGGCCATTTGGCTGTTGCAGGCCGATCATCACGAACTGACCGTTCTCGAAGCGCAGGCCCGGGTCGCGGGTGCACTTGAAGCTGAACAGGGTGTCGTTCCAGTGGTGAACACTGAGGACACGTTCGTGGTTCATGTTGCTCATGTACGGGCTCCTGAAGAAAAACGCGGCGCTAAGCGAGAGCGCGATTGCGCAATAGTTTAGTGCCAGCGACAATATCTGTTAAATGAATTATCAAGATATGTCTTATCGGTTATATAGATATGCGATTTACCCTTCGTCAGCTCCAGGTGTTCGTTGCCGTGGCCCAGTACCAAAGCGTCTCGCGGGCCGCTGGGATACTGGCGTTATCGCAGTCGGCCGCCAGTACATCGATCACTGAACTTGAGCGCCAGTCCAGCTGCCAGCTGTTCGACCGCGCCGGTAAACGCCTGAGCCTCAACGCCTTGGGCCATCAACTGCTGCCCCAGGCGGTGGCCCTGCTCGACCAGGCCAAGGAAATCGAGGACCTGCTCAACGGCAAGTCGGGTTTCGGCTCGCTGGCGGTGGGCGCGACCCTGACCATCGGCAATTACCTGGCCACCCTGTTGATCGGCAGCTTCATGCAGATTCACCCGGAAAGCCAGGTCAAGCTGCATGTACAGAACACTGCGCATATCGTGCAACAGGTTGCCCATTACGAAATTGATCTGGGTCTAATCGAAGGCGACTGCAACCATCCGGATCTGGAAGTCCAGCCCTGGGTCGAGGATGAACTGGTGGTGTTCTGCGCGCCTCAGCACCCGCTGGCCAAACGCGGTCAGGCAAGCATGGAAGAGTTGACCCACGAGGCCTGGATCCTGCGCGAACAAGGCTCCGGCACGCGCCTGACCTTTGATCAGGCCATGCGTCACCACCGCTCGAACCTCAACATCCGCCTGGAGCTGGAACACACCGAGGCGATCAAACGGGCGGTCGAGTCGGGCCTGGGCATTGGCTGCATCTCGCGCCTGGCCCTGCGCGACGCATTTCGTCGCGGCAGCCTGGTGCCGGTGGAAACCCCCGAACTGGACCTGGCCCGGCAGTTCTTCTTCATCTGGCACAAGCAGAAGTACCAGACTTCCGCCATGCGCGAGTTTCTTGAACTGTGCAGAAGCTTTACCGCAGGCGTCAGCCGCAGCGACGAGATCGTCCTGCCGACCATTGCTTAAAGCAGGATCACCGCCCAGACCAGGCCGACCATGCTCAGGGCGACGAACTGGGCAGCACTGCCCATGTCCTTGGCATTCTTCGACAACGGGTGGCGATCGAGGGAAATACGATCGATCGCTGCCTCCACCGCCGAATTCAGCAGTTCGACAATCAGGCCCAGCAAGCACACCGCGATCAGGATCGCCCGCTCGGCGCGGCTGACATCCAGCCAGAACGCCACCGGGATCAGCAAGACGTTGAGCAGCACCAGCTGCCGGAACGCAGCCTCGCCAGTGAAAGCGGCGCGCAGGCCGTCAAACGAATAGCCCGCGGCATTGAAAATACGTTTAAGGCCGGTCTGGCCCTTGAAAGGCGACGACATAGAAGATCACTTATTCCACTGAAAGCGCTGCAGCCTAGTGTAGATCGGGTTAAAAAAGCGTGAAGGCCAATGGCCTTAACTGGCTGAAACCGATTCCAGTTGTTGCAGCAGCAAGGCGGCCTGGGTACGGGTACGAACGCCGAGCTTGCGGAAGATCGCCGTGACATGGGCCTTGATAGTCGCTTCCGACACGTTAAGCTCGTAAGCGATCTGCTTGTTCAGCAAGCCCTCACAGACCATGGTCAGCACCCGGAACTGTTGCGGCGTCAGGCTCGCAAGGCCTTCACTGGCGGCCTTGGCCTCGGCGGACACGTCGACTTTCTCGAAGGCCTGCGGCGGCCACCAGACCTCACCATCAAGGACCTTCTGCACGGCGTCCTGAATCACTTCCAGCGGGCTCGATTTGGGGATGAAACCACTGGCGCCGAACTCACGCGACTTGACCACGACTGCGGCTTCTTCCTGCGCCGAGACCATCACCACCGGAATCTGCGGATACTGCCCGCGCAACAGGACCAGCCCGGAGAACCCGTAGGCTCCAGGCATGTTCAGGTCCAGCAGCACCAGGTCCCAGTCGGACTTTTCAGTCAGGCGGGTTTCCAGTTCGGCGATGCTTGCCACTTCAACCAGACGTACATCCGGGCCCAGGCCCAGGGTGACGGCCTGGCGCAACGCACTGCGAAACAGCGGGTGGTCGTCGGCAATCAGGATTTCGTATGTGGCCATCGATCTAATGATCCTGTTCTGTGCAGGCGCAGGAAGGAAGAATAGGCGCCTGGCGGGCAACTCGAGGCTACGGCAACGCCGTAAGCCCAAAAGGCACATCGAGGCCAGGAAAAACAGCGTTTCAAGCCTTCGTCGTGCCCGAATCGGCGCCAAGGATGCCGAGCCTGGATCGGGTGGTCAAGTTCAATACCCGCCCCTGCTCGCCCCCCTGGCCACCAATCCGAGCATTATGCCGCAAAGTGCCGCGCCTGCCCCTTGTACTATAGGAAGGTATGCAAACGCTGGTGCACGGTGTCCTGTTCATCCAGCGGCAATTGATGCTTGGCACTCAGGTAATGGGTGGTGAACACGTCCAGGTAGGCGTCCAGCGCCTCGGCAGCGCGTTGATCACCCGCCAGTTCCAGGCACATGGCCGCCACTTCGGCGGTGCAAAAGTGATCGTCACGCTTGGAGCGGCGCAGGCGATAGCGCGAAATCTGCTCCGGTTGCAGGCTCAGTACCGGAAAACGGTTCAGGTACGGGCTCTTGCGAAACATCTTGCGGGCTTCGGTCCAGGTGGCGTCCAGCAGGATGAACAGCGGACGCTTGCCCGGTACACGCGCCACCTCGTTGACCACCCGCCCAGGCTCGACGAACTCACCGGGGAAGACAATGTAAGGCTGCCAGTGCGGCTGCTCGAGCAAGGCCAGCAAGGACTCGTCGACGGCCGTACGCTGCCAGCCGAATGCCGAGGTGTCGGCAATCAGGTCGGCGATCAGCCAGCCGGTATTGGTCGGTTTGAGTGGCTCGGTGTCATGCATCAGCAGGCACATGCCTGAATCGGCCGGCACTTGCGGGCGCCAGGCACACAGGCAATAGCTGAAAATCACCCGGCATTGAGGACAGCGCGGCGCCCGGGAGCCGCGGGCAACGAAGGGTTTGACACTGCGCGCCAGGCGCTCGGCGCGCAGGCGCGATACGGCATGGCTCATGACTGGGCACAACGTGGGCAAGAAAGGGATGGCACTGCTCGGACTCGGCAAGACAGGAAACCCGCACAGTTTATCAGAGCCTGCCTACTGGTTGACGGGATTTGCCGTGCAGCTCTAGCGCCGACTCCCTATAATCCTCAACCTGTCGCTACCCGCTGGCATTGCCGTTGCGCCCGTGACGGAACACCGTGCGCCGTTGTTGGTCCAATTGCCAGTTACCGAACCAGGAGAGATTCATGCTGCGTTTCATCGCCCCGTCCCTGAGCCTGTTGCTCGCCCTGCCACTGGCGGCAAATGCTGCGTCCAAGCAGGAATACGAGCTGAGCCAGATGCTGCAAAAAGTTGCCAAGCAGAGCAGCGTTGGCACGCCGCGGGCGATCAACGAAGACATCCTCGACCAGGGCTACACCGTCGAAGGCAAACAGCTGATCAATCACCTGAGTGTGCTCCCCAGCCATGCGCAAAAAATGCAGGCCGACCCGAACAGGGTGCGCAGCCAGTTGGGTGACAGCGTGTGCAAGAACTCCGGCTTTCGCCAGTTGCTCGCCAAAGGCGCGGTGCTGACCTACCGCTTCACCGAGTACAAAACCAACCGCCCGGTTAGCGAACAGGCATTCAATGCCGCCAGCTGTGGCCTGAAAATCCAGAAGTAACTGTTTTAGGCCACTCGCTCCCTGTCGCGCCGCTGTTTTTCATCGGCGCGCAGTTCGGCCACCAGCGCCTGGATATACCGCGAGTGCCGCTCCCCTCCCCCCAGCCGTCGCAGGCACTCCTGTTCAAGGCTCAGGTTATTGGCCTGCGCCGCGCGCTCAAGCATCCGGTACAGCTGCTCGTCGAGCTCTAGGTTAAGCCGTTGCATGCTGCAGCCTCCCTGCACCGCGACTGTCGCTCTGGACTTTCAGTTAACCAGACCCACGCAATGATTGGATCCTGGCTGACGAGCGGTCCCTGCTCATGCCCGGTTCAGAGCGGATCATCCTGCATAAACACGCGCCAGGGTCTAGATTGATAGCAACCACCCTGTATTTTTCGGGCAAGCAAAGGGGGTTGCCCATTGCTGCTATGCGTTGCACTTGAAGACATGAAGAACAATAAGTTGTATGGACCCATTACCACTGCACTGAGACCTTGCAGGTCTACTGCAATGCTCGGGGGCCACACTCGAGCCACGGCAGCCAGCGACACATGCAGTGTCGCGGCCGGGCAGCCCATTGCCACCCGGTCAGAGGTTTTGCTGCAGAAGGAGACGTTTGAATGCCTTACCAACCGAACGAACTGCTATCGAGTCACTTCAGGAACAACGGAATCGACCTGAGCAAGATTGAAGAACAACTGAACCTGGTCGCGCCCAACAGCCCCAACCTGCCGCTGTACCGCGACATGATGCTGACCGTCCTGCGCATGGCCCATGACGACCGCAACCGCTGGAACGCCAAGATCACCCTGCAAGCCCTGCGCGAGCTTGATCACGCCTTTCGCACCCTTGAACAGTACAAGGGGCGCCGCAAGGTCACGGTGTTTGGCTCGGCTCGAACACCCATTGAACACCCGATGTATGCCCTGGCCCGAGAACTTGGCGCAACCCTGGCACGCTCCGACCTGATGGTGATTACCGGCGCCGGTGGCGGCATCATGGCCGCCGCCCATGAAGGCGCAGGGGTGGAACACAGCCTGGGCTTCAACATCACCCTACCCTTCGAGCAACATGCCAACGCCACGGTGGACGGCACCGACAAGTTGCTGCCGTTTCATTTCTTCTTCATTCGCAAGCTGTTCTTCGTCAAGGAGGCCGACGCCCTGGTCCTGTGCCCAGGCGGGTTCGGTACCCTGGATGAAGCCCTGGAAGTACTGACCCTGATCCAGACCGGCAAAAGTCCGCTGGTGCCGGTAGTACTGCTGGATTCGCCAGGCGGCACCTTCTGGCAGGAAGCCCTGAATTTCATCACCCGCCAACTGGAAGAGAACCGCTACATCCTGCCCAGCGACATGAAACTGCTGCGCCTGGTGTACACCGCCGACGAAGCGGTGGAAGAAATCAACCAGTTCTACAGTAACTACCACTCCAGCCGCTGGCTGAAGAACCAGTTTGTGATCCGCATGCAGCATCCGCTCAGTGAAGCGGCATTGTTTGATTTGCAGGAAGGGTTTGCCGATTTGCGCCTGAGCGGCAACTTTCATCAGCACGCCTACGGAGGCGAGCAGCATGACGAAGCCCGCTTCAGTCATTTGACACGCCTGGCCTTTGCCTTTAACGGGCGCGATCAGGGACGCCTGCGCGAACTGGTGGACTTCATCAACCTGTCGGAAAACTGGGCCAAGCCGGAGCCCATGCACACCACCCAACGGGCACGTGAAGCGCTGAAAGTCACCTGAGCCGTCAGTCGTCCAGCCCTCGGCCGCTCAACAGGCGGCCGACCGACTCCATGGAGAAGCCACGGTAAACCAGAAAACGGGTTTGCTGTGCGCGGCTGCGCGGATCGACAGGTAACTGGCCGGCAAACTTGCGCTGCCAGACATCCAGTAACCGGGCCGACCAGTCCACCCCGCATTCACGCAGGGCCTGGTCGATATCACCACGGTGCAGCCCGCGCTGGCCCAGCTCTTCACGAATACGCGCAGGGCCATAGCCCGAGCGTGAACGGTAGCTGATGAAGCTTTCCAGGTAACGGGCTTCACTGAGCAGGCCCTCTTCCGTCAGACGGTCGAGCTCCTGATCAATCAATTCGGGGGGAGCGCCGCGCTGACGCAACTTGCGCGTCAGCTCGACTCGACCGTGCTCGCGACGTGCGAGCAGGTCCATGGCTGTCCGCCTTACGGCGACGGGGGTATCGAGTACGGCGGACATGGGGGCGATCAGTAGGCGTCAGCTTCGGCCACATCGTCTTCAGGCTCAGCAGTAACCGCAGCAGCTTTGCCAGCCGCTTCAACGGCACCGGCATTCAGCAGCTTGTCGCGGATCTGCTTCTCGAGAGTCGCGGCGATTTCCGGGTTCTCCTGGAGGAACTTGGCCGAGTTGGCCTTGCCCTGACCGATCTTGCTGCCCTGGTAGCTGTACCAGGCACCGGCTTTTTCCAGGAAGCCGTGCAGCACGCCGAGGTCGATGATTTCGCCGTTGCGGTAGATGCCCTTGCCGTAGAGGATCTGGAACTCAGCCTGACGGAATGGCGGCGCCACCTTGTTCTTGACGATTTTGACCCGGGTTTCGCTGCCGACCACTTCGTCGCCTTCCTTCACCGCGCCGGTACGGCGGATGTCGAGACGGACCGAAGCATAGAACTTCAGCGCGTTACCACCGGTGGTGGTTTCCGGGCTGCCGAACATCACGCCGATTTTCATGCGGATCTGGTTGATGAAGATCACCAGGCAGTTGGCATTCTTGATGTTACCGGTGATTTTACGCAGCGCCTGGGACATCAGACGAGCCTGCAGGCCCACGTGCATGTCGCCCATTTCGCCTTCGATCTCGGCCTTGGGTACCAGGGCTGCCACGGAGTCGACGATGATCACGTCAACAGCGTTGGAGCGCACCAGCATGTCGGTGATTTCCAGGGCCTGTTCGCCGGTGTCCGGCTGCGAGACCAGCAGGTCGTCGACGTTGACGCCCAGCTTGCCGGCGTATTCCGGGTCCAGGGCGTGCTCGGCGTCGACGAAGGCACAGGTAGCGCCAGCTTTCTGTGCCTGGGCAATCACCGACAGGGTCAGGGTGGTTTTACCGGACGACTCAGGGCCGTAGATTTCGACGATACGACCTTTTGGCAGACCGCCAATGCCCAGGGCAATGTCCAGGCCCAGGGAGCCGGTGGAAATGGCCGGAATCGCCTGGCGCTCGTGATCGCCCATGCGCATGACCGCGCCTTTACCGAATTGACGCTCGATTTGCCCCAGGGCCGCAGCCAAGGCGCGCTTCTTGTTGTCGTCCATTGAAGTCCTCACGTAATCGATAGGGCCTGACGGCCAGAACACCTGTATAAGTAGCCAGTATTATTCCACAGGGTTTTCTTCCCGCCTACCCCCGATGTGCGATTTACTCTGCACCAAGCTGTAACAAGCCCTCTAGCGCGGCGATTACCGTTTGTCGGCGAACCGCGTCACGGTCGCCGTCGAAGTGCCTGCGCTCGCTGCTGACATCGCTGCCATCGGCCCAGGCCAGCCATACCGTACCCACCGGTTTCGTCGGCGAGCCGCCATCAGGCCCGGCCACGCCGCTGACCGCCACGGCAAAACGCGCGCCACTGGCGGCCTGGGCGCCACGGACCATGGCCTCGACCACTTCCTGGCTGACCGCCCCTACTTGAGCGAACAGCGCCTCGGGCACCGCCAGCTGGCGGGTCTTCTGGCTGTTGGAATAAGTCACGTAACCGGCCTCGAACCAGGCCGAGCTGCCCGGAATGCGGGTAATGGCCTCGGCAATGCCACCACCGGTGCAGGATTCGGCCGTAGTCACCTGGGCATTGAAGCGGCGCAGATGTTCCCCCAGGCGGGCGGACAGTGCAGTGATCGGGTCCATGACAAGCTCCTTGTTCAGTGCAGATGCTTGCGCCGCGCCAGTACCTCACGAGGGAAGCGAAACAGCAGGTTGTAACTGAAGAATGCCATCACATAGAACGCCAACAGTGACAGCATCGCGACAAATGGAAAGAACGCCACGCTCAACCCGAAAAAGCGAAATTTCCTCGAGTGAGTGGCAAAGTCGGTGAACGTAAAATAGTTCTGGTAGATCAGAAAAGCATCCAGCAGCACACAACCCAAGGCGATCACGGCATATTTGCCGATAGAGACCTGGGGAGGCGCAGTCGGCTGCAGCCGCGATCGCCTCATGATACCTACCGTGATCCACAAGGAGAAAACCGGAGCCGCCACGGCAATGTAGTTGCCGATTGCCTTGGCCGTCAGCGGGAAGAGCGACGACCAGACACCCACCTGGCCAAACAAACAGCCATCGAGAAATCGGTCAAGCTCGAAGTAGAAGCCCTCATGTGCCTCGGCAGGTACCCGCCAGGCCAACAGCAAGATCGGTAGCAGGCTGACGGCAATCAGCAGGTACGGGATATGCAGGTAGGCACCCTGCTGTTCGCTCCCTTTCAGCACATTCATCCTTCAATCCGCCCTTTCATTTGCTCGTCAGGGTGCTACTGCATTGAGCACCATCTGATTGAATGACTCCATAGCCTGCGCATCGATATAAGACGAAACGGCAGCCAGAATCACCCCCGTGGCAATGATACCCGCACCAGCGGCCAAGCCGGGTGCCAGCACCAGCGCCAGGCCCGCCCCCAGCACTGCACCGGCGGCAGCCCCCACCAGCGTACCCACGGCAATGCTTTCAAGCTCGAGAAAAAACGGTTTCCATTCACCGCTGCTGAAACCGCTGGCCGCCTTCTGCGCCAGGGTCGTTGCCTGGACCACTTTACCGGTGACGCCAAAGGCCTTGCCCAAGCGTTGCAGGTTGTCGGCATAGGTTGCCGCATCCAGGGCGTTGAGGGCCTGGGCGATGGCGGCGGTGTCCTTCTGGTTCATCTTGAAGCCCGGGTTGCGCGTGAGTTTTTCAAACGCCTGCATGGCTTGATCGTAGCTTTTGACCGTCTTGCCAGCGATGCCTTGCTTCAGTTCCTCTGCAGCCTTGCCCATCTGTGTGCCGAAGCGGCTGGAGACTTCCTTGCCGACATCACTGGCAAAGGCCAACGCACTTTTGTACGCCTCCTGCTCCGCGGCCTCGCGCGCTTGCGCCTGCAGCTTGTCGAGCTTTTCCTGAAGCATGGCATTGGCACTGAGGTCGACATGCAGGCTCAAGCCAGCGGTCAGCACGTCCAGTACCTGGTCGATGGCAGGCGGGATCTGCTCGTCGTCGAGGGTTTTCAACTCAGCGACCATCTTGTCGATGTTGCGCTCGAGCAGCTCGCTGCCGGGCGAGGTGGACAGGCGCAGGCGGTTGAACTTGATCAGTTCATCGCGCTTGGCCATCATCCCTTTCACCGCACTGACGGAGCGTTCAAGCTTTTGTGCCGGGCTCAGGGCAGCATCACTGCCTGCCGCGGCTTCGGCGGCTTTTTGCTCGGCGTCGAGGGTAGCCGGCAGGTTGCGCTCCTTGACCACGAAACTGCCGCGAATCTCGTCGCGCACTTCCAGGATCTGGTAGGGAAGAATGCCCCAGACCCCGACGCCAACATCGTAGTAGGCGTCGATACTGGGCCAGCCGTCCCCGGACAACACCGATTCGACGATGGTGGAGTTGAACACCACCGCGCCATTGAACGCCGGGCCGGCGGTTTTGCTGACGCCGTCGATCGATACCGACACGGAACCGACCACGGAGCTGATATCACCAGCGCCCCAGAAGCCGCCGAGTATCCCGCCACTACCGGCACCACCACTGCCGTTGCCGGTGTTGCCCGGCGGAATGCCACGATCGACAACAATATTCTTTTCACCCATTACAAAGTCCTTTTCGTTGAAACGTCATTAAATAAATGTGCGCTCAGCGCACCAGCCCGCGCACGTACGCCTGGCAAGCGCGCAAGGCGATCAGTCCGCGGTCACCGTCTTCGGTGATGGCGATAATTCGTCGAGCATGCGCCGGGTCAAGTCGGGCGCGTACGGGGTCATGATCCACGCTGCCGGTGCCGGCGGTGGCAGGCAGGCCGGCGCAACCGGCGGCGTCGCGCTCGACCAGGACCGACAGCCGCAGGTCAGCAGTAGCCAGGCGATCACGCAGGCGTGCCTGAGTCTGTTGGGCATCGAGTAGCTCCTGATAATGGTGTTGCTCACTGACCTCCAACCGTTGCGCCAGCCCCTGGCGTTGCAGGCGTTCGGCGACCAGTTGCGCGGCAGCGGATTCGGCCTGTGCTTGCCATTCCCGCCCATGCAGTTCGGCTTGCTCCGCCAATTGCCGGCCCATGCGCCAGCCCTGGACCTGCCAGGTCAGCGCACAGGCCAGCAGCGTCAGCAGCAGCAATGCTCCAAGCTGCAGGCGGTTCAACACAGCACCTCACGGGCCCGCGCCCAGAGTCTCAGGCGATCCTCCAGGCCGTTGAGCCCGCCATTGATATGCCGGGTGATACGATTGAATTCGCCGCGGTCTGCCAGTTGATTGAGGCCGCGCGAGTGCCAGAACCAGGCCGCCGACTCAGCCGCCCATTGCGGCTGTTCGAGCAGTTGCGGTTGCTTGAGCAGGCGCTCGTCACTGAACAGGGCCATGCTGCAGGCCCGATAGTTGTTGCGCCCGGTGACCTGGATCAGGCCGCGGCCGCAATACAGCTGGCCGTCGCCATCAGCTTCGGGGGTATTGCCCAGGCGCAGGGCCAGGGTGCCGGTGTCGTAGCGCGCCAGGTAGCGATCGTTGCCCAGCTCTTTCACATAGCGCAACTGGCTGGACTCATGCCCGATCTGGGCGAGGAAAGCCGCTTTGCGCCGCGGGGTGTCGATTTCCCAACGGGCCATGGCGACTTTCAACGCAGGAACGAAAACGCCCGCTTGCTGGCGGGCGTCGGGGAAAATCAATTTCAGCGTTTTTTCAGTTAGCTCCATAGATTCCTCACGCGTATTGCTAAGTCCATTCAACGGGAATCACCGCCCTTGCGCGGTCTGGCGCCCTTGGCCCGGGCCTTGCCCTGCTTGCCACCATTGCATTCGACCGTGGTCGTCCAGCCGGAAGCCGTGAACACCTGCTCCACCGACTCCACCAGGTACTCACCATCGAGTCCGATCTTGAAGCCCTTCAATTCCACGCTCCGCTCGGTAAACACATCTGTACGCCCGGGCATATCCAGACGGACACTGGCGGTACTGCGGTTGAGCGCCGCCAGCCTGGCTTTGGCCACCTGCTCGGCGGAGGCTTTGTCAGGGTAAAGGTGGCGGTCAGTGAGAACCGGCGCCATCCCCTGCGGCGTCTCGTCGTTCGCCAGGTCGACCACCACGAGCTGACCACTACGCTTGTCCTGATGGCGGGTCTGCACCGCCTTGTAAGTCCCCTTGTCGGCCAGGCGAAACTGCCAACGGGTGACGTCCGCACGACGCAGGCCAACCACGCCAAGCGCCTTGCCACTAGCGCTCTGCCCCCCCTGACGCGGCAGCACCAGCAGGACGCCGTCGCCAATCTTGGCGGTGCAGTCGTACTGCTTGGCCAGGCGGGTGATGAAGTTGAAGTCCGACTCGTTGAGCTGATCGACCCGTAGCACCCTGGTCAACACCGGGCACGCCGGCTGCCAGCCGTTGCGTGCAGCAATGTCGCGCACGATCTGCTGCAACGGGATGCCCTCCCAGCTGCCGCTGCGCGTGGTCTTGCCGGTACCGCGCATGTCGCTGGCCTTGCCACGGATGACGATGCTGTCAGGCGGGCCGGATAACTCGACTTCATCCACCGTGTAGCGCCCCAGACGGGTCAACGTCTGACCGGCGTACCCCAGATGAACCTCGATGAGTGCCCCGCGTGCAGGCAAGGTAACCGCGCCATCGCGATCATCGATACGCAACTCGAAATCGTCCGACTCCATGCCAGGCTTGTCCGAGGTGCGCAGCAGCAATAAGCGATCATTGATTAGCGCAGTAATGTCGTTGCCATCGGCGACGATACGAAACACAGGTTGCATGGCTCATGCTCCAGAAAAGCAGACCCCGCACGAAGCGGGGTCTGCTGGTTGTACGCAAGTCCGGAGCGTCAGTCCCATAGCTGCACCGTGGCATTGGCAGCGTTGATCAGCTCTGGCAATTGAACCAGCACCCCGGCACGAAATGGCTGGGGTTCGTCGGCCAGCCCCTGATTGGCATTGAGCACCGTCTCGACGCTGCCATTGAGATGCCCGTAGTAGTGATGGCAAAGGGTGTCGAGCACGTCCCCTTCAGAGGTTCTGCAGGTCGTCGCCATAACTCACAAACTCCAATGTGAAACCCTGTTTTCGCGGGATGCCACCCGCCAGTAAGTTGCTCTGGTCTTCATCGATGCCGAGCAGGCACCAGTTGCCCAGCACCTCGCCGTAACCGGTGATCAGGCTCAGGGGACGTAACAGCCGTCCGATGCTGCGCAACGTCTGTAACTGGCCAAGGCCACCCTTGAAGGTCGGGAATATCGCCCCCCTGATATTGATTTTTTCCTCGCCAAGGCCCACCGCCTGCTGGGCAGCACTGCGCGTCAGGCGCTCCTGGCCGACCCAGCGAAAGCTGGTCTGGCGACGCAGCTCTTCGAAGGCCGCCGTATCGAGGTTGAAGTAGTAACCCGGCGACTCGCCATCCAGCGGTTGCAGGATCAACAAGTGCGGGAACGGTTTGACTGCCTCCGCAGCCGGTGTCACCTGAGGCGCAAAACTGCCGGTGGGCAGGATATTGCCCAGCGACGGGCTGATCTTGCCGGCAATTCGGTTGATCGTCGCCGCGGCCTTTGCAGCCTGCTCGCCGAATGCCTGAACCCGCTCCTGCACCTGCACCACCACGGCCAATCCCTGGTCGTATTTGGCCGAGACACGGTTGACGGTCGCTTGTGCGCTATGAATGGCGCGCATCGTACGTTGCAACTTTGCCCCGATGATCGGCCCGACAAATGGGATGGCCTCAAGCTCGGCGACTGCGCCGCTGATGTCGCTGACAGCACCGTTCATGGGCGCCAGCATTTCATCGGCGCTCCGCCGCCCCGCCTGCCCTGCCGCCACCACGGAGCTCAGCGCCGACTGTAACTGCTGCATGTAGGTCATGGACTCTCCTTAAACATACACATGTGGAACGTCGGACAACTGCCGAGAGGTCGCCATGCGCATCAGCTCCTCGAACTCACGGCGGACCAGGGCCTGCAGGTTCTGGGCGAGCAGCGCAGGGTCGGTAACACTGCCCTGGACCGTGATGGGCATGCTGGGGGTAAAGGTGAATTGCTGGGTGACCGATTGCGGCTGGGCAATGCCCTCCCCCGTTGGCTTGATGGGCGCTTGCAGAGCGTCGCTTGCAGGCATGGCACTCGCCAGAGAACGCGCGACATCGCCAGGCTGTGCCGCCACCGGTTTGCTGCTCTGATCCTGCTTGTCTGCAGGCTCTGCCTCTTGATCGGAAGACACCATGCGCTTGCCCAGCCAGCCACCAATTGCCTCGCCGGCCATGCCACCGAGCACGGCGCCAATCGATGTACCGATTACCGGGACGAACGAGCCGACGACTCCACCGATGACGGACCCGACCAGGCCGCCAGCGGCGGCGCCGTAACCCTCGGCTTTTTCTTCCGGAGTGTCGGCAGTCATGAACGTGGCGACAGTATTGATACCCGCCGTCAGCAACGCCGGGCCGCGAACGCCCTTGATCGCCGCACCAATCTTGCCAGCTGTCCCCACCGGGCTGGCGGGAGGCGCTGGCGGTGGTGTGGACGGACCTGGCGCAGGTGCTCTGGGCGACGGTGCCCGCCGAGTCGTTGAACGAGGCTGGCGTTGCGGTGCCCTGCGTTGTGACGTCCGGCCTTGCGGCGCCTTTCGTCCGTTTCGGGACGGCTTGCGTCGCTGACCCGGCTTTCTCACGCAACAACCCATGTCACTGGCATTGACGACGAACACATTGAGCGGGTCATTGAGCACATTCACGTTCGACAGATCACTGCCCTGCCCCGGATCATCCGCTGCGCCCACCGACGTCGGCTTGCCTTTGAGCCATTCAAGGCCTTTGCTCAACACACCCTTGGCAGCTTCACCGCCTTTGAGTGCGAGGAACGTCGTACCGAGCACGGTGGCACCCGCTATCAACCACTTGATCGCATCCGGAGCGCCAGTGAATGCCTTGGCCATGCCAGTCACGGTCTCGGCCAATCCATCCGTCAACGGCCGCATGGAATCACCCAGGCTGCGCAGCGATTCGTCAACTGCGTTGGACGCTTCGGTCAAACGCTGATCGGAAGTCCCCCGGCGTGCGACCAGATCCCTGTCGAGCACGCCCGTGGCCTTCGAGGGTTCCTTACTGTCCAGGGCCTGGTCCAATCCTTGGTTCTGCGACGCAGACAGGCTGTCGGCAACTCCTTCGCCGGTACCCTTGCGCTGAAACACAATGTGCTCCAGCGCCTTTTCCAGTTCATCCGGTCCACGCACCCGAGGGTTCTTCTGAACCTCGCCGACCAGACGTGCCGCCTCCTTGGCTGACACATCCTGGCCAACCGAGAACTTGGCCGTCGCGGGGGCAAAGTCCAGGGCTTTATCCAGGCCCATCCCCGTGTCGAACAACTGCTTGATCAGCTCGGCTGCCTGGTTACGCTCCATCCCGGTTGCCTCGGTGATCGCCGCCACCTTGGCGATGATCGCCTGCTCCTGCGCCGAAGGGTCCGCTCCGTCGGCTCCCCCGGCGCTGATCGCAATGTCGCGGGTGATCTTTTGAAACTGTGCGCTGATCTGGGTGGGTAGCAGCAACGCCCGAGAGATCTTCAATGCCTCGCCGAGTACCGGAAGGTCCTCGATGACTTTCAGGTTGTCTCTCTCGGGTGCTACCTCCGTTGCCGGCGGCGCGGCCTTGTCCACAGCCACCGATACTTGCTGCTGACGAAACTGGCCCAGCGCGACGACTTGCTGCTCAAGCAGGTTCAGCGTTGCTTGCAGGTAGGGCCGCAGCTCACCCAACCAGGCGAAGCTGCCTTGCGACGCAGGCGTCCCGCCGTTGCGGAAGCTTAAGAGCCCAGCGTAAATGCTCTCCAGAACCCTGGTGTTTTTCTTGATTCGGTCTTCGACCGACTTGAACGCAATGCCTACCGTGAATGCGGCGGTGGCACCAAGCTCCAGTTTCAATGGCGGATTGCTCGTCATCTGATTCCCCTATAGCCACGCCACAGGCTTAATCCGAGAGCCACCAGACCATATCGCTGAACGACATGGTCATGATTTCAGCGGCAGTAAAGTTCAGCTCCCTGGCCAGGCGCTTTGCCGCCGCCCTCTGCACCCTGGGGTCAAACCTCGTCGTCTTGCACCAGGCGAAAATAACCGGCCTGCAAGCGGCTGTAGTCTTTCAGGGCAAGCCCTTCAAGGTCCTTGACCCCCACCTCGGCCAGCGAGGCAAAAAGGTTCAGCTCACGTTGCTCATCGTCACTGTTCGCCACCGATTGCGCGGCACGAATGTCACGTACGGTCGGTGCCCGCAGGGACAGGCTGTCGACGTGAACACCATTGGCCTCGGACGGCCTGGTCAACGTCACGACAACCCGCTCGGCGCTCACGGCCAGCCAGCTCGGCGTCTTGTTTGCTTGAGTCATGTGATCTCCTTACAGGCCCAGGGCCGAACGTTGGGCGGCGAGTTGGTCGACGCCATTGATGACGCGCTTCATGCCCAGCGGATCGATTTCGTAGACCAGGCGGCCATCGACTTCGAGCTTGTAGTAGGTCACGGCCACGTTGTGCTTGATCTCGGCCTTGTCGCCCGGCTTCCAGTCGCCCATGTCGACTTCTTTCAGCGACCCGCGCAGGGTGACGATGACCGGGGTGATCTTGCCTTTGAGGCCTTTGAAGGCACCGCGGAAGGTGCCGTTGAAGGCCGAGCCGTCGGACAGGCCGAAAAACTTCAGCGACTCGCGGCGCACGCCGGTGGTGACGAAGCCGGCTTCCTGCTTCTCCATGCCCTGGTCGATTTCAATCGCCATGTCCATGCCGCCGGCACGGTGCTCCTCCATCTTCAGGGTGAGCTTTGGCAGGGTCAGGCTGGGGACGTCACCTTGAAAGCTGACGCCATCGACGAACAGGTTCAGGTTCG
Source organism: Pseudomonas wadenswilerensis (assembly GCF_900497695.1). GTDB lineage: Bacteria > Pseudomonadota > Gammaproteobacteria > Pseudomonadales > Pseudomonadaceae > Aquipseudomonas > Aquipseudomonas wadenswilerensis. The sequence continues at coordinate 646,632 of NZ_UIDD01000010.1, forward strand.
CCAGGGTTTCGGGAATCATTGCCATGGTTATTGCTCCTTAAACGGCTTGGTCGAGGACTTCGGTCAACCACTGGTTGGTGACCTCGACACGGAAGTTCGGGTTCTCGGCTGGCGGCACGTCGGTGAAACGGATGTTCCAGTAGACCTTGCCTTGCTCCAGCTGGCTGGCGGTGTTCAGCTCGGGGTCGGCGAACACTTCGAAATTGATGATTGCGCCCTGGGCTTTCAGATCACGCATGAACGCCTGCAGACCTTCGGTCACATCCTTGACGTAGGTTGCGGTGATCGAGCGGTCGACTGCCCACTTGTGGCCGTAGAGGATCGCGTCCATGACGATGTCCATGGTCCGCACGCGGGTGACGAAGGCCCACTTCGGATCGCTGCTCAGGGTACGGTTGCCCCACAGGCGGAAACCGTCATCGCGGATCACGGTGGTGATGTTGGCGTTGTTGAGCAGGTTGGCCCGGCAGGTGGCATCGCCATCCAGGTATTCGATCGCGCGGCTGGTGCCGGTGATGCCGACGAACTCCTTGTTCGATGGCGAGGCCCAGAAGCCGTACTCGCTGTCGGTCCAGGCGAACAGACCGGCAACCCAGGCCGACGCAGGGGCATCGAGGGTCGCGCTCTTGCCGGTGTCCCAGTACTGCACGCCCGGGTCGACCAGGTAGGCACGCTTGGCGCCGAAGTTCTCGGCGTAGGCGATGGCCGCCTCGTCGGTGGTGTTCGGGCCATCGATAATGGCCAGGCCGCGCAGCTTGTCGGCCAGGGCCACCAGGGCAGTACCGACCGCCAGGGTGGCGCTGTGTTTTGGCGTCACCAGCAAGCGAGGCTGGGCGTTGAAACGGCTTTTGCCGTCCAGCAGCGCCTGCAGGCCGGTGCGTTTGCCGTCGGCCAGCACGCCGCCGATGATGGCCGAGGTCTGCGCCGCCTCTTCTTCAAGCTTGGCCACGCCGCAAGCGACGATCACCGCCTTGGCGCGGCTGTAGATGGCCTGGCAGGCGCGGGTGATTGCCGCATCGGCGCCGAACGCGGCGATGGCTTCACGCTCGCTGGTAATCAGCACCAGGTCGTTGGCCTTGGCGGTTGCGCCCGGGCCTTCGGTGAAGGTGTCGACCAAGCCGATGATCGAGGAAGAAGGCAGCGCGATGGTACGTGCGCCGGTGTCGACGTTGGTAACGGTAACGCCGTGGAAGAATCCACTCATGGGTAAGTCTCCAGAAATGCAAAGGCCCCGCAGTGCGGGGCCTTCAGAGGGTTTGTTGCGGATAAGAAAAAGCCCCGGCGGTGCGGGGCTTTATTGGATTTGGGTGGCGATCCAGGACGGCGCTACAGGTTTATGCTCGTTCTCCGGGAAAACCTCGGCTTGCGGCCAGTCACGCAGCTGCTGCATATAGCCCAACAACTCGGTAAATTGCGTCACGGTTAAAGTAGACTTGCGCTGCAGATCCTCTTCGTCTCGGTGCCGGTTGCGTAACCACTCGACCCTGGACAACTCCGAATTTCGCCAAGCACGTTGCTCAACGGCTGCCAGCCCTTCAAGCGCCCGATACTCAACTACGCCATTAACGTAGTAACACTGTTGGCCTCGTTGAAGAGTAAGACTTTGCTCAAATGACTTACTGCTCACAGGAATAGCGCCCTCTGGCACCTCTCGATTCACCACCGTGTCCAAACGGCCAATCAAGCGTCCATCTTCAGCTACAACGAACCAGTATCTATCAGACATCTTTAGTTCCCCCACGCCCAGTAATATCCATATCCTGCTCCGCCTAGCGAACCGCCAACGGACCACAGGAACGCATTCCGGTTAACCACTTGCACCACGTGCCCATAGCTACCGGCATGCCCACCGGTGGTGGCCGCCTCGATAGTAATGTTCATGCCGAACGCGTTGTTGGGGAACGGAATGGTGAAATTGCGATAGTCCGTGCTCCCTTGAGACTCGTAGACGTAACCCCATTGAAAAATGAAGCCGCCAAGCCAATAGGGAAGTGCGATATAGCCATTCTGCGTCAGGCTGTAGGCCACGCCGAAGCGCAGTTTCTTTGGCGTCACAATCAGGGTGTCGTCCGTCCCTGCATTGACTTCGGCTTGAGTGCCGATGCGCGCAAGGCCGGCCAGCGCTTCTGTCGCTTGTTTCACTGTCCGGGCGACGAAACGAGCCACGCCGGCCACACTTATCCACTTGAGCGAGGTGGTACCTGCATCGATTTCCGGCTCGGTGGCCTGCATGCCAAAATCTACAACCTCATGGCTGACCCCAGCATCGCCTACCGGCGCTCCGGCAGGCCACCTGCGCACCCCTGCATAACCGCCTGCCGCTACGAGGGCAACAGAACTCTTGCTTGGATCATGCCTGACCCAGGAGGCGCCATCGTAGTAAGCATTCTGTGCAATCGTCGACTCAAAAAGAGACGTCAGAAATGCAAATTGACCGCCATGAACATCAAGGCTTCCCCCTGCCAGTGGGTTGCGGTTTGGGATTGCGTCGGTAATGCCGTAACCGGCCAGGGTTGAGGAGCGGTTGGCTTTGGTAGCCAGTTGATTGAGCATGGTGGTGGCAAAGTTAGGGTCATTGCCCAACGCTGCGGCTAGCTCGTTGAGGGTATCGAGCGCAGTCGGCGCCGAGTCAACCAAAGCCGCGACCAATAGCCGGCAAAAATCCAACGTTGCGATCTGATTACCCGTTGCCCCAGCTGCTGCTGTCGGCGCCCTGGGTGTCCCCGTAAAAATGGGTGAATCTACCGGCGCTCGAGTGCTGTCCGTTGGGTGACGGTGATCTTCGCGCGACTTTTTCGTCGAAACACCAGCAATCGCAGCGCCATCCATCAACGGTGCCGCACTGCCACGCTCCGCTGACAACTCCTGCTGGACAAAACCGGTGCTTGCCAATCGACCGTCATTTGATCCGGTGGGCACGGTCGGCAAATTCCTCATCCTGTACACCGTGCCTGTGCCTTGAGCAAACCACTCGGTAGGATGAACGCGGACCAGTTCGAGCTCAGTACACGGGTGCATTGTCAACGACGGGAGCGAATTGCTGCCGCCAACCCAAATCTTCTCCCCTTCAGCTGGAAACAGTTCAACCGGCACAGAGCCCATATTCTGCAAGTTCAGCTTTGCGCCTTGATGCAACTCGGACGCATGTGGCAAGGTCAAAACCTGATCCGTCGCGTTGCCATAGAAATAGAACATCTTGCCCGCATCGCCAGCAGTGATTTGACCACTGGTATTTCGAGCGGTTACGCCATTGTATCCAGGCGTGAGATTTTGAAACTGTAACGCTGTAGAGCCCAACACGATGGGTGCGTCTGTGACGAGTACCCATTGCGTGTCCGCCAGCTTGATCCCTTGCTCGACCATCACAGTAAGGCCAGGTGTCACGTCCCCATCGCCGTTCGCGTCGTGCGCACGTACCCACGCGCCGGTACCGGCAACGTAGATTCCGTTCTCCCTGGCTTGCACCTGGTCCTTGACCAGCACCCGGTCCCCGGCGCGGATTGCAATACCATCCAATACAGGCAGACCACCCAGGTCAATTGGCCCTGTAGTTGCCGCGCGTACGCTGTTCTTGCTATCCAGCTTGCCGATTTCCTCGGACAACCGCAGCTCTACAAACTCACGGGTGGCCAGCACTACGGCGGGGTCAATCTTCAAGGTCACGTTGGCTGCGCTGGTAACGATGAAGTTCATGCGCACGACTTGCGTCTTGCCGGAGCCCTGGGTGAGCAGCGGTTTGAAGCTCGGTGCACAGTTGGCTACGGCCACCAGATCACCGTCGGCATCGTAAAGCCCTATTTCCCGGATCCACCAGCCGCCAACGTCGGGAGGGATAACCTGTTCGGCGATCACGATGCTTGCATTGGCGGGGTCGACCTTGACCTGATTGAGCGGCGCACGGCGGCGCTCGTTGATCAGTCGGGTCTGGGTTCGGGACGGGGTAGGATCGGTGCCGTTGGCATCACCTACACCCATTTGCGCAAAGGTCCAAGGCACGCCCAGGGCATCGGCGTTGGCCTGCTTGGCCTCACCTATTGCCGTGAGAATGGCAAAGAACTGGCTGTTTTGATCAGTCATAAATAAACGTCCAGAGTTTCGATGTGGTGTGTGCGACCCACAGGGCCGAAGCCGCCCTTGACTTCAATGTCGCGGGACGCAGGAGGAAAAACGTCAATCTCATCACCTTCGGACACGCTCATCGCCAAGCGAAGATGCCCGGTAGTGGCGAGCGTGATCGCAAGCCCCGTCAGGTGGCGACTGACCGGCTTGGCGTCATCGATCAGCCGGGTCAGCTCCTGATACATTTCCTCGGAGATTCCGTTCTCCAGTACCCCGACCTGAAGCGCAAAAGTGCCCGGCACGCCTTGCGGTACCGTCTGCCACCACTCCTTCACTTCGATCAGGTAACCCAGCGGCTCCACCACCCGGCGCAACGCGCCGATAGTCCCTTTGTGCGCATGCACATAGAACGCCGAGCGGATCACCGAGCGCTTGATTGCCTCCGGCCAGGTTTCATCCCAGCGGTCTACCGACCAGGCCCAGGCCAGTTGGTGCAGCAAGTGCGCCGGGCAGGTGTCGGGGTTGTACAGCGCACGCAGGGGTATTTCGGTAGTTTCAAAACCAGCGGCCTCGATGGCCTGTTCGAGATCGGTACCGTTGAGCGGGAGCAGACTGTCCATGTCAGCTTCCTCGCGTCACAGTGATCCCTTCGCACCAGGCCGCTTGCGCCCGGGTCGGGCGGAGGTCGGCCCAGTTGTTCAGGTCGACCCGGCTGACGCCGTTGATGTGTAATTGGGCATCCACGCCCGAACGGGCCACTTCGACACCCAGGCGCCGGCGCGGATTGATCCAGGCTTGCAGCCGGCGTTTGCACTCGGCAAGCGTCGCTTCGATCTCCGGGCCGTTGCCGCTCATGTGCACCACCGCATCGATGCGGTAGCGCAGAATCTGCGCGCCTTGCACCGTCAGGCGGTCACCAACCGGACGCACGTCATCGTCATTGAGCTTGAGCCGTACGGTGTCCAGTAGCTCGGCTGCGGCGCTGCCATCGCCCTCGAGCGCCAGCACCGTCACCACCACCTGGGCCGGCAACGGGCTTTCGGCCGTGGCATCGGCCACCTGCCCGGAAGCGTTGCGGGCATGCAGGATGTAGCTGTTGCGCGGCCCCGCCGTGGTCAACCCTTCATAGACCAGTTGCACCCGCTCGCGCAGGGCGTCGTCTTCTTCGAGCACCTGTGGCGTTGGCGGTACCGTGCCGGGGTCTTGTGCCTGCACCACCAGCCGCTGCAGTTGCACATTGGCCGCCAGTTGATCCAGGTCGGAACCCTGCGCATAAGCCAGCAACAGCGCCTTGGCGGCATCGTTGACCCGCGCGCGGTTGAGCAGCTTGCGATAGGCGCCGACTTCCAGCAGCTTGGTCACCGGATCGCTTTCGACTGCGGCGTCCCAGTTGTCGCCCATATGCGACCGGAAGGTCGCCAGGTCAGCCTGGAAGAGCGCCTCGAAATCGAGGTCTTCCAGCACCTGCGGCGCGGGCAGCGCCGAAAGATCCACACTACTCATGCCGTCACCTCCAAAGTCTGGTTGGCTCCCAGGTACTGTCCGCTCAGTTGCAAAGTGATCCGCCCACCAACCACCCCCGTTACCCTGACCCGCTCCAGCTTCAGACGCGGCTCCCAACGGCCCAGTGCGCGTGCCACCTCTGCCTGCACCGCGCTTTTCCAGCCTTCGTTGACCGGCAGATCGACGAAGCGGCGCAGCTTGCTGCCGTATTCCGGGCGCATGCGCCGGCCGCCGAGCGGTGTGGTGAGGATGTCTTCGATGGACTGACGCAAATGTGCAATGCCGGATAACGGCTGGCCGCTCCGGCGATCCATGCCGATCATTGATGTTCTCCAGGCGTAAAAAAGCCCGCAGTGGGCGGGCTGGTTTTCAGTGTTTGTGATTGGCGGTGTTGCCGCCCGTGTCGATGATCTTGCCGCCACCGAGGATGTCGCCGGTTACCCGCAGCGGACCGTTGATCTGCACCTCACCGGTCAGGGTGATGCTGGCGGCTTTCGCCTCGATGGCCTGGTCGGTCACCACTGCCGAACTGCCGCCGACCTTGATGCTGACGGTACCGCTGGGCAACTCGATGCTGTAACTGCGGGCCTGCCAGTCGTAAACCAGCGAGCCACCATCGTCGAAACGCCAGACCTCGACATGCTCGCGGTTGTCCGCTGGTGCGCCGGCGTTACCGTACAGGCCCGGCACGAAGGTGCCTTGGGCCGGCTCGCCACTTGGGCTGATCAACACCCCTTGCTCGTTAAGGCTGGGTGCGCGCCAGTGGCGGGCCTTGCCGGCGGCCTGGTTGTGCCAGCGCAACCAGGCGCTGGTCCAGCCGGCGCCGTCGGACACCCGCACCCGGGCGGCGGCAAGGTCAACGGCGACCACCCGGCAAGGAATCACCAGGCCGGCGAGCATGCGGTCGTGCATGGCACTGGCATAGCTCATTGCATGTCCTCCGGCGATTGGTAATCCGCTTCAAAGCCCGGACCGGTGTCGGGGCTGAAGGCAAAAGCGAGTGGGCCCGGTTGATCAGGCCATGGCCACTGCACGGTTCCCAGGTGCAGGATCTGCTGCCATTGCACCAACCAGCCAACGGCAGGGGTTGCCCCCGGAACCGGTTGAACAGGCTCGGCCAGCACACTCATCGCCGCTTCAACAAACTCCAGCTCCCAGAATTGTTTGCGCAACAGTACGATCAGTTGGGTAGCCAAAGTGACAGCTTCCAATGCCGCGTGTTGGCGACCGGAGTCAATCACGATGCGCGCTTCAACGGTCGCGATGACGCACGAACGACCGTCGCCTGGATCATTTGCCGGTTTAAGGCTGGAAATGGAATGAAACAACGCTGGCAGCGCTGTGTGCTGGTCCGCCGCCCCATAGGCGTCGACGGTTTCAAACTGAGGCAAGGCGGCCTTGATAGTCGCGCTGATCGCCTCATGCAAGCGGTTCAGTTCGCTCATGATCAGTCCTGTGTCGTGGAGCTCGCAAAGGCTATTCGCGGCTAAAAACAGGCAAAAATAAACCCGCCATAAGGCGGGTTCATCGAAGCTGTTGTAAAGGCACCCATGAGCACCCGTTAGTTATCGGCTAGCCCGTAACAAAAGTGTCTGGCGAAACCAGAGCACACCGGCGAAGCTGCAGCAGATAAGCGTCATCATCATAAAGTAGGAAAAATAACGAATCAGGTCGTGGTTCTTGACTGAAGTGATCCGACGATCAAAGCGCTCATCGAAGACAACGCGCCCGTCACTATTCAGAACTTCGCGAATCTTCAGTTCGTCCACCCCACCACTCGCAAAAACATCAACCATCACCCCTGGCGCCAGGCCCGCGGCTTGGTAGAGTTCTTTCGAGACATAGACTATCTGTTTGGACGAGGGGCGCGGGTTCGCTTCAGTCAGTCGAACCTGAAAGTACACGGTCGAACTGTCTTGGCGCATCTCGGTGGGGGCACTGACAATCTGCCCTTTGAACAGAGTCGGTGCGTCATCCCCGGGTTCGTCAAATGATTGAACAAAAAGCAGGAAGGTAAGCCCCATCAACAAAAAAACACCTGCCATCCCTAGCAGAACCCTGATTTGCTCGTAGACTGTTTTTCCACGAAACAACGACAGCCAAGAGTCAGACATGCACCATTCGCTTTTGCTGCAAAAAAGGATGCCCAACATCCATGGGTATCCGTCCCCCTAACATAGAACCTCTGGCTGCTCGTTTATCAACCACGCCAATGAAAATATCCATTTTTCCTGACACGATTATCTCCCTCGCCCAGCCCCCCGCAATGAAGGTATGCCAACACGGCCTGGAATGAGTGGCCGTATTGACTGGTCAGCCGTAGCGCCAGACCTTGTCCGGGTGTTGAACTCAGTGTTCACTCTCCCCCTTTGCACCACTTGCAGGTTCAACCCCCAAGCGCTTCGCCGCCCATCGTTCATAAAGGCCGATGGCGACATCGGCGCCGGCCATGGCGGTAAGGCAGCCGAAGGCGCTGGCGCTCCAGATCGACATGCCGCTGGCGTACAGCAGCATCACCGTGGACACGCCGCAGACCATACAGGCCCCCGAGCGCAATACCAGGCGCCGAAAAAGCGCCCAGCCCCGAGCGCCGGCCTTGTCCGCGCGCCACATCTCTCCGGAAAGGCCGCCCAGCAAGGCCAGGACGATCACCAGCCAGATCGGCATTTCCAGCAACGTCTGTTGCTCGTTTGTCACTGTCCTGTCTCCTTGGTAGTTCCGCTCGGCAGCTTGCCAGCGGCGTTTGTTGTAGAACCGATCACTCGGCATTCCAAAAAGCCCGGCCTCCCCAGGCTTTTCAGTAATGCGTTGTCGAACCGCCCGCCACGACTGGTGCCCTGGGCAACTCCGCTTCAAATTGTTCCTCCGGCCGCGGCCACCTGCCCGCCGGATAACTGCTTCTGGTGCTTTACGCTGCGCACCCGGGCCAGTTGCCAACCCTCTGAACAGTTCAGGCCTGTTCATCGCTGCCTTTGTCACTGCCGGTGTCGACCGGCGTGAGGCAAAGGTTATGCATTGATGCATATGCAGTCAATGCATTTGTGGAAATATTTATGCATAAGAAAATGCACCTACGCATGTAAGCCTTGATCTGCTTGGGCTGGATTGCTTTTCTGAAGGCGAAAAAAAACCCGCCGAAGCGGGTTTTCAAAAGAAACAGCCTACTCAGCGGGCGTACATGCCCCACCAGAACACATGCCCAAGGATGCTGATCTGCTCTTCCTGCATCTGCTGGAAGCTGTAGTCTTCATCCGGGTGCTCGTCGCGGTTGAAGCTGCGCAGGCGAATGCCGGTAGGCAGGCGATAGAGCTGCTTCACCCGCAACTGGCCGTTGTGGTTGATGGCATACAGATCGCCGTCGACGATATCGCCGATGCCGCTCTTGCCGGCATTGACGCCGACCGTGGCGCCATCACGCAATACCGGCAACATGCTGTTGCCGCGCACCGTCACGCACTTGGCCTGATCGAACTGCACACCATTGTGACGCAGGCTGCGCTTGCCGAAACGCAGGCTGGCCTTCTCGCTTTCTTCGATGACGAATCTTCCTGATCCTGCTGCCAACTCGACCTCGCGAAGAAACGGAATGGACACTTCGTCGTCCTCGACGGGGGTGTCGTCATCCCACAGGCTGATGTCGTGCAACTCGGCGTGGCTACGCGCCGGCGCGGCTTCACGGCTTTCGCCGAGCTCGACGCGACCGCGCAGCTGGTCGGTGCTTACACCGAAATACTCGGCGATCTTCGACACGTGCTTGTCGGACGGATCGACGATTTTCTCGCTGAGGATGCGCGACAGGGTGGATTGCGGCACGCCGGTACGCCGGTGCAGCTCCGTGGGGGAGAGACCGTGGCGATCGAGCAATGCTCTTAAGACGGATGCTACGTTGCGTTTTTGCATAAAATGCATAATGCCGGGGCCTTCAATAGAATGCAAACCCTGTTATGCACGGATATGCACGGACAAATGGTCGCGCCCGCCCGTTTGCCTTCGGCAGCCCAGGCAAAACCCCTGCACCATTGCCCGCTTGCCTTTGGTCTACAACGACACTGCGAGCCAAGTTTTTGCAATGAGCGATCTTTCCGCACACCCCCCGATGGTGCAGCAGTATGGGTAAAGATCGGCTCTAGCCCTTCAATTACGCGGCGTATGCATTGCAAGTGTCCAATATGCATTCGCCATTTTCGACGGTTTTCGGAAACGAGCTCGGTGCAGCGAGCGAGCAGGCCCACCAGGCGATCGCAGGTGCTACTCCGTGACTGCTTGGAACAGCGACTCAGCAAGTAGTCGCAGGTGCTCAACTTCTTCGGCGGGCATGCCAGCATCTTGTGCCGCGTGATACTGCCGGTGTGCCTCGATGGCCTGCTACATCAGTGGCTCACCTGCTTCGACAATTCCTGCCACTGTCCTTCCCACTGCTGCTCCGGCTGTTTGATCACTGCAGTACAGGCCCCATTACTGAAGCACCGTTCAAGTTCGACTCAGAGGGGCGGGAGTGAGGGGTATCTTTTGTTAGATGCCCCGCGCCAATTGCTCACTGCTTCGGTGGTGGGCCAACCCGATTATCAGTACTTGATCAGCGCAAGTAGCGAGATGTTGCGCGGTCGGGTCACACCAGAGTAACCGCGATCCTGACCAAGACCAGGCAGTTCAAAGTTGTTAATCGCATCGGCCCCGCCAATAGTGACGGTCGCATAGTCAGTGACCTCGTACGGGTCTACCCCCATCGCGACCTGCGATGCAGCCCCCGTTTTCAGTGATGTGCATGCACTCCAAACGCCATTGGCTTTGTTGTACTCCGTAGTGTCGTAGGTCTGCAGTGTGCCTTTCTGCCGGGAACCGAATACGCGGCCAGCGTCCACACCTCTACCGTCATCGAAGCCACGGATGAACTCACCGCGCAAGTCAGGCAGCGTGAAGGTAGAGGCGCCATCGCCTTTCCCGTAAGTCGTGCCGATCGCGGCAAAGAGCGCCGCGTAGGTACAACGCGATACCGCTGCCCCATCGGCCTTTAGCCAGCCGGCAGGAACAGTATTGGCAGCCGAATATTTCACATCACCCGGGGCAGCCCCTGAAGCGATGGAGATCTGACCCAGCGTTACCGCGTGCTGGCTACGTGTTGCGTTGGCTACCTGCTGTGCGCCGCCGTCACAACTGATCAATACCCAGCACAATGCGCCGCCGTTGAGTAAAGGCCCGATATGCGAGACCAACGTGACGTTGCCGCCAGCAACGATCTCGTCACCCTGCAACAACAGACCACCCAAGCCATAAATCGGAGCTGCCGCGAGCCCGTCAGGAGCATAGGTAGCATCGGCCGGGTTGGTCATCGTGGCGCGAAAATACTGAACCACTCCGTTGGTGGTGGGCAGCGCTGCAAAAGGAAGGGAGTTTGAAGCGGTGTAGATAATTGTCATCTGACTTTCCTTGTAAGTTGACACGAAAAATTTCAAAAGTGGCCGCTCCGTTCGGCATCTTGGCCAGAGAGTTTGCCACCTCAAAATACTGTACATACGTACAGTATTTTGAGCAAGCAAAAACCGTCTTCAAATCTTCATCACTCATCTCCCCCGGCTTTGATCAGCAACTGCTGCCAAATCGCCCGCTCTTTCATCAGCGCGCTCGAACACGTCGGCAAACACCATGGCGACGCGGGCACCTGCCACCGTGCATGTATATGAAGCACGGCGCCTTCTATCTGGTGCGCAAAAGAAAGTGGGAGCGCCTGGATAGCGACTATCAGGGCGCACTGCTGGCCAATGCCAGGCTGGTGGGCGGGAGCGGCAAGAGCGGAATGCCGAAGCTGGAACAGCAGGTTGTCGACTCGAACCCGTGCACCGGGATCAGGCGACACACCGAGAAGAAATGCGATCGGTACATCACCGACGCTGAGTTCTCGGCGATTTACGCCAGCTCATCCGACTGTATGCGGTGCATATTCGAGATGTGCTACCTGACCGGGCAGCGAATCAGCGACGTTCTGGCAATACGGCTGGCTGACATTTCCGCCACTGGCATCACCTTTGAACCCCAGAAGAACGGGGCAAAGCTGATCGTCGGCATGAACCCCGACCTGGAAGACCTGCTCGCACGCGTCAAGCCGCTGCCGCGCCGCGTGCGCGGCCTGACCCTGTTCTGCGCCAGGTCCGGCGGCAAGCCGGTGTCCTACGAGACAATGAAGCAGGCATTCAAGGCGGCATGCGAGAAGGCAAAAGTCCCCGGAGCCATCATTCACGACCTTCGGGCCAAATCGCTAACCGACACAGACAAGCAGGGCAACGATGCCCAGAAGCTGGGTGGCCACACCGACGCCAAGATGACGCAACGCCATCTCCGCCTGCGCGAAATTGACATAGCCCAGCCTCCAGCACTGCCAAAGAAAAGCCTGTAGTATTAGACAATTCGCAACTGTCTAATAGACACACCGCTCCAAGGCCTTGAATGTCTGATCTTTCCGCACACACCCCGATGATGCAGCAGTACTGGAAGCTGAAAAACCAGCACCCGGACCAGCTGATGTTCTACCGCATGGGCGACTTCTACGAGATCTTCTACGAAGACGCGAAGAAGGCCGCTAAACTCCTGGACATCACCCTGACCGCCCGCGGCCAGTCGGCGGGCCAGTCGATTCCCATGTGCGGTATCCCCTTCCATGCGGCCGAGGGCTACCTGGCCAAGCTGGTGAAGCTGGGCGAATCGGTGGTGATCTGCGAGCAGATCGGCGACCCGGCCACCAGCAAGGGCCCGGTCGAGCGCCAGGTGGTACGCATCATCACCCCCGGTACGGTCAGTGACGAAGCGCTGCTCGACGAGCGTCGCGACAACCTGATCGCCGCCGTGCTGGGTGACGAGCGCCTGTTCGGCCTGGCCGTGCTGGACATCACCAGCGGCAACTTCAGCGTGCTCGAAATCAAGGGCTGGGAAAACCTGCTGGCCGAGCTCGAACGCATCAACCCGGTCGAGTTGCTGATTCCCGACGACTGGCCCCAGGGCCTGCCGGCAGAAAAACGCCGTGGCACCCGTCGCCGTGCACCGTGGGATTTTGACCGCGATTCGGCACGTAAAAGCCTTTGCCAGCAGTTCGCCACCCAGGACCTCAAGGGGTTTGGCTGCGAGAAGCTGACCCTGGCCATCGGCGCCGCGGGTTGCCTGCTCGGCTACGCCAAGGAAACCCAGCGTACCGCCCTGCCGCACCTGCGCAGCCTCAAGCATGAACGCCTGGACGACACCGTGGTGCTCGACGGCGCCAGCCGCCGCAACCTCGAGCTGGACGTGAACCTGGCCGGCGGCCGCGACAACACCCTGCAATCGGTCATTGACCGTTGCCAGACCGCCATGGGCAGCCGCCTGCTGACCCGCTGGCTGAACCGCCCGCTGCGCGACCTGAAGGTGCTGCAGGCGCGTCAGGGCTCGATTCGCTGCCTGCTCGATGGCTATCGTTTCGAGAAACTGCAACCGCAGCTCAAGGAAATCGGCGACCTCGAGCGGATCCTCGCCCGTATCGGCTTGCGCAACGCCCGGCCACGGGACCTGGCACGCCTGCGTGATGCCCTCGGCGCCCTGCCTGAACTGCAAAACGCCATGGCCGAGCTGGAGGCGCCGCATCTGGCGCGCCTGGCGGCCATCGCCGGAACCTACCCGGAACTGGCCGACCTGCTGGCAAAAGCCATCATCGACAATCCGCCCGCGGTAATCCGTGACGGTGGCGTACTCAAGACCGGCTACGACAGCGAGCTGGACGAGCTGCTGGCCATGAGCGAGAACGCCGGGCAGTTCCTGATCGACCTGGAAGCCCGCGAGAAAGCCCGCACCGGCCTTGCCAACCTCAAGGTCGGCTACAACCGCGTGCACGGCTACTTCATCGAGCTGCCGAGCAAGCAGGCCGAGCAGGCGCCCGCTGACTACATCCGTCGCCAGACCCTCAAGGGCGCCGAGCGTTTCATCACGCCAGAGCTGAAAACCTTCGAAGACAAGGCGCTGTCGGCCAAGAGCCGCGCACTTGCCCGCGAGAAGATGCTCTACGACGCCTTGCTCGAGAACCTGATCGGTCACCTGGCGCCACTGCAGGACACCGCTGCGGCCCTGGCCGAGCTGGATGTACTGAGCAACCTCGCCGAGCGCGCGCTGAACCTGGACCTGAACTGCCCACGCTTCGTCGACGAACCGTGCATGCGCATCACTCAGGGCCGTCACCCGGTGGTCGAGCAGGTGCTGACCACGCCGTTCGTGGCCAACGACCTGGCGCTGGATGACAACACTCGGATGCTGGTGATCACCGGCCCGAACATGGGCGGTAAATCCACCTACATGCGCCAGACTGCACTGATCGTGCTGATGGCGCATATCGGCAGCTTCGTCCCGGCCGCTGCCTGCGAGCTGTCACTGGTCGACCGCATCTTCACCCGTATCGGCTCCAGCGATGACCTGGCGGGCGGCCGTTCGACCTTCATGGTCGAGATGAGCGAAACCGCCAACATCCTGCACAACGCCACCGAGCGCAGCCTGGTGCTGATGGACGAAGTCGGCCGCGGTACCAGTACCTTCGACGGCCTGTCGCTGGCCTGGGCCGCCGCCGAGCGCCTGGCCCAGTTGCGTGCCTACACCCTGTTTGCCACTCACTACTTCGAGCTGACGGTACTGCCGGAGAGCGAGCCGCTGGTGGCCAACGTGCACCTGAACGCCACCGAGCACAACGAGCGTATCGTGTTCCTGCACCACGTGCTGCCCGGCCCTGCCAGCCAGAGCTACGGCCTGGCCGTGGCGCAACTGGCTGGCGTGCCGTCGCCGGTGATCCAGCGTGCCCGTGAACACCTCGGCCGGCTGGAAACTGCCAGCCTGCCCCACGAAACACCTGCCTTGCAGCAAGGTGCGCCAGCTGTACCGCACCAGAGTGACCTGTTTGCCAGCCTGCCGCATCCGGCCATCGAGAAGCTCGGAAAGCTGGACCTGGACAACATGACGCCGCGTCAAGCTATCGAAATGCTCTATACACTGAAGACTCTGTTATAACGCGCGCCCGCACAAGCTGATAGAATCCCGCGCGGTTTGGCGGCGCTGCAGGTTACTAGCCTGGCCTGCAGCCGAACAACCAAACCGAGCGGCCCTGTCTGGAAGGGCACCGCTGCCGTCGCCTGAGGAGAGAATTAGAAATGACCTTCGTCGTCACCGACAACTGCATCAAGTGCAAGTACACCGACTGCGTAGAAGTCTGTCCGGTGGACTGCTTCTACGAAGGCCCGAACTTCCTGGTCATTCACCCGGACGAGTGCATCGACTGTGCACTGTGCGAGCCTGAATGCCCCGCCGTCGCCATTTTCTCGGAAGACGAAGTGCCTGCCGGCATGGAAAACTTCATCGAGCTCAATGCCGAGCTGGCGGAAATCTGGCCGAACATCACTGAAAAGAAAGACTCGCTGCCAGATGCCGCCGAATGGGATGGCAAGACCGGCAAGATCGCCGATCTGGAGCGCTAAGCGCGCGGATCAACAAAAAAGGCCCTTCAAGGGCCTTTTTTCATGTTTATTGCGGGCAAAAAAAAGGGGCGGTTTGACCCGCCCACATTTTTTCCGTAGTCCCTCTGTTCCCTTTCATCATCCTGATGAATCGCATCCTGCGATGTCCTTGGCTTTCATCCTTGAGAGCCTGTGTCAGTCCGTAGACACAGGACAAATATTAGCGCTTCCAAGATTTACCACAACAGCACAAAGCTCTCAAAAAGCTGCGGTAACCATATTGTCATAAACAAAATATTCGTTATATATCAGTAGTTTAAACAAACGCGCACACTGAAAACGACAACGATTTACTACAGCGTACAGCTATGACTTACATCACGGGTAAGCGATGGCTTACATGAACTAGAACAGTACCAACATCGCCGTCGGATTGCGCCCAAACCCGGATGTTTCAACAACGCCATCGGGAAGCCGTTCACGGGTAATCTGTGTTCTGCAGATGCAAAAACGCCCCGACTTGTCGGGGCGCTCTTCACAACGATATCGCAGTATTATTGAAACAGCGACTCGCTGGACAGGCCGTTCTTCTCGAGGATCTCGCGCAAGCGCTTGAGGCCCTCTACCTGGATCTGCCGCACCCGTTCCCGGGTCAGGCCGATTTCCAGGCCAACATCTTCAAGCGTACTGCTTTCATGACCGCGCAGGCCGAAACGGCGGATCACCACCTCGCGCTGCTTGTCGGTCAGCTCGCTGAGCCACTGGTCGATGCTCTGGGACAGATCGTCATCCTGAAGCAGCTCGCACGGATCAGTAGGACGGTCATCGGTCAGGGTATCGAGCAGGGTTTTATCCGAATCAGGCCCCAGGGACACGTCCACCGACGATACCCGCTCGTTGAGCCCAAGCATGCGCTTGACCTCGCCGACCGGTTTTTCCAGCAGGCTGGCGATCTCTTCCGGGGACGGTTCGTGATCGAGCTTCTGGGTCAGTTCACGGGCGGCGCGCAGGTAGACGTTGAGTTCCTTGACCACGTGAATGGGCAGACGGATGGTCCGGGTCTGGTTCATGATCGCCCGTTCGATGGTCTGCCGGATCCACCAGGTGGCGTAGGTAGAGAAACGGAAGCCGCGTTCCGGGTCGAACTTCTCAACCGCACGAATCAGGCCGAGGTTGCCCTCCTCGATCAGGTCGAGCAGCGAAAGCCCGCGGTTGACGTAACGCCGGGCGATTTTAACCACCAGACGCAGGTTGCTTTCGATCATGCGTTTGCGCCCGGCCGGATCGCCACGTTGCGACAGGCGCGCAAAGTGCACTTCTTCTTCCGGTGAGAGCAATGGCGAGAAGCCGATTTCATTGAGGTAAAGCTGGGTCGCATCAAGTGCCCGAGTGTAGTCGATGTACTTGTGCTGTTTGAGCGTAGAGCCTTGTTTGGCCCTGGTCCGAACCGTAGATACAGCAGGTTCGCCTAACATCTCATCATCCGTTTCCAAAACAATGCCGGTCTCCATCAGGAGAACATCATCGTCGATGTCAGACTCCGGCACTTCTTTACTGAGAGCCATTGTTATAGTCCTTTGCTGAGTTCGAACTCAGACTCAAGCGACGCCTATATCCTTGGCAGCGCTGGAGCCTGTCCCCTCTACGCGAGGAACAGGCCGGGCCTAGCAATCAACGACGTGGCAGGAATTGCAGCGGATCGACAGGTTTGCCCTGGCGGCGAATTTCAAAATGAAGCTTCACCCGGTCAGTACCCGTGGACCCCATTTCGGCAATTGTCTGCCCTACCTTGACCTGCTGTCCCTCCCGAACCAAAAGCCTGCGGTTGTGGCCGTAGGCACTGACGTAGGTATCGTTGTGCTTGATGATTACCAACTCGCCGTAGCCCCGCAAGCCACTCCCGGCGTAGACAACCGAACCATCAGATGCAGCAAAAACAGGCTGTCCCAAATCACCGGCGATATCAATGCCTTTATTCAAACTACCGTTTGAAGCGAATTTTCCAATCAACACGCCGTTGGCCGGCCAGGCCCAGCCGGCCGTGGAGCGTCCTGCAGGGGGGACTTGCACGGGTGCGGTGGTAGCCACCACCGGGGCAACTGGCGGGGTGTTTGGCGTGGTTGCAGGCGCTGTAGTGGCCGGAGGCGTTATCGGCTTGCCGGTGCTGTCCAGCGGACGCTTGATGATGGTGGTCTTGCTCGAGGACGATGGCGAGCTGGTCACCACTGTGGTGCCGGCAACCGGCGCCGGGCCACTGGAGCGGCCGTCGAAACGGATCGCCTGGCCCGGGCGAATGGTATACGGCGGTGCGATACCGTTACGCGCGGCCAGGGCCTTGTAGTCCCAGCCATAGCGAAAGGCAATGGAAAACAGCGTATCACCGGGACGCACCACGTACTGACCGGTGGTGACCACGGGGCGTTTAGGGGCGGCGTTGTTGCGATCGACCACGCGAACGCTGTTGGAGGACGTGCTGGAGCACCCCGTCACCAGCGTGCCCACGGCCAGTGCAATCAGCAGAAGCTTGAAGCTTGATGGATCCTTGCGCTGCCGAATGATTGTGTGACCCACCCGCCGCTCCCTCTAAATGGTGACCGATGTTAGAAATGCAATATTGTTGCAATTATACCCGAGCGCGCCGCCCTGCGGACGTCAGGCCTTGTGCCAAACGTGATCTGCAACAGACTATGGTAGCCCGCCAGATAGACAGGGCAATGCCGCCGAAATTCGCCCGAGCGAAAAAAAAGCCCGGTCAGGCCAGTGGCCCGGTCAGCAATGGCACAAAACGCACGGCGCCCAGTACCCGTCGCGAGAAACCGTGCTCTTCACGCACGATCAGCATCAATTGCTGGGTCTCGCCGGCCGGCCCCACCGGTATGACCATGCGCCCGCCCGGGGCAAGCTGGTCGAGCAAGGCCTGGGGCACCTCTGGCGCCACGGCGGTGACGATGATGCCGTTGTACGGCGCCAGTGCCGGCCAGCCCTCGCAGCCATCGCCCCAGCGGAATACCACGTTGCGCAGATTCAGCTCGATCAGGCGCTCCTTGGCGCGATCCTGCAAAACCTTGATGCGCTCCACCGAAAATACCCGCTCGACCAGTTGCGCGAGAATCGCGGTCTGGTAACCGGACCCGGTGCCGATCTCCAGCACCTTGTCCAACGGGCCGGCTTCGAGCAGCAGTTCGCTCATGTGCGCAACCATGAACGGCTGGGAGATGGTCTGGTTGTTGCCAATCGGCAACGCCGTGTCTTCGTAGGCACGGTGGGCCAAGGCTTCATCGACGAACAGGTGACGGGGCGTACGGCGCAGTACGTCGATCACCTTGGGGTTGGACACCCCTTCTTCGATCAGGCGCTTGATCAGCCGCTCGCGGGTTCGCTCAGAGGTAAAACCGATACCATGGCGCATCAGATCATCCTGTTCGCGCATCAGAGTAATCCCTCCAGCCAGCCATCGAGGCGCTCGAAGGCATCGTTGAAGGTCCGGTCGAGCTGCAGCGGGGTGATCGAGACATAGCCCTGCATCACCGCATGGAAATCCGTACCCGGGCCACCGTCTTCGGCATCACCCGCCACGGCGATCCAGTAGCCTTCCTTGCCCCGCGGGTTGACCACCTTGGTCGGTGCCGCTGCGCGTGCGCGATGGCCCAGGCGGGTCAACTGGATGCCGCGGATGTGCTCCAGCGGCAGGTTGGGGATGTTGACGTTGAGTACCGTGCGCGGCGGCAGCTCGAGGCTGGTATGGGCCTCGACCAGTTTACGCGCGAAATAGGCGGCCGTCGGCAGGTTGTCGGGCAGGCGCGAGAGCAACGAGAAAGCGAACGAGGTACCGCCGAGAAAGCGCCCCTCGAGAGCGGCGGCCACGGTGCCGGAATACAGCACGTCATCGCCCAGGTTGGCCCCCAGGTTGATACCCGACACCACCATGTCCGGGGTGGTCTCCAGCAGGCCGTTGAGGCCCAGGTGGACGCAATCGGTCGGCGTGCCGTTGAGGCTGATAAAACCATTGGCCAGGGTTTGCGGGCACAACGGCCGATCAAGCGTCAGCGAACTGCTGGCGCCGCTTTTGTCCTGGTCCGGGGCGATCACCACACATTCGGCATAATCCGCCAGCGCAGCATGCAGCGCGGCGAGACCGGGTGCGGTAACCCCGTCGTCGTTCGAAATCAGAATACGCATGGGCTGTCCGTCTGCCCTGCCGGCACCAGATCAACAAGCTCGCGCACCACCACGGTGGCGAAGCATCCGGCCGGAAGGACGAATTCCAGTTGCAGGATATCAGGCTCGGGATAATGCCACGTCAGCCCGCTAATGGGCAGTCGCAGAATGCGTCGTTCGTGACTCATGCCCGCCCGGGCCAGCCACTGGCACAAAGCCGCATGCTGCTCACCGATACGTTGTTCGAGCTCGCCGGCCGCACCCGTGGCGCCCGACTGCCCTTCGCCCCACAGCGGACCGGTAGGGTGCAGGTCAAGAATCGCCAGGCGCGGATCGGAACATTCGGCCTCGCCCGCCGGAAAAAAGCTGCGGCTGTCGGTAAACGCCAGCAGATCACCGACCTGGGCCTGCTGCCAGCTGCCATCGGCGACACGCTGGGCCAGCACCTGGTTGAACAGATAGCTGCGGGCGCTGGAAAGCAGCCTCGAACGGACGTTACGTTGTTCTGGCAGCGCCTGGCGGCTGGCCCAGTCGCGGGCATCGTGCACATTGCCACCGCCATGACCGAAGCGCTGGGTGCCGAAATAGTTCGGTACGCCCTGGCTGCGGATCTGCTCAAGTCGTGCATCCAGGGCCGCACGCTCAGCCTTAAGGCCCGTCAGGCGCAAGGTAAAACCGTTGGCCGAATGCGCGCCACGCTGCAGTTTGCGCGAGTGGCGGGCCTGTTTGAGGATACTCAGGGTTTCGTTTTCGGCCGCGCTCAGGTCCGGGTCGGCCTTGCCCGGCAGGTGCAGGCTGAACCACTGGCGGGTCAGGGCCTGGCGATCCTTGAGGCCGGCGTAGCTGATGCTGCGTACCGGCACACCGGCGGCGCGGGCCAGGCGACGGGCCGCCTCTTCGGTATTCAGGTCACGTTTTTCGACCCACAGCCACAAGTGTTCACCGGCCCCGCTCAGGGGAATGTCGAGCACTTCATCGACCTGGAAGTCTTCAGCGGTCGCCTTGAGGATTGCGCTGCCCAGCGCTTCGCCCGCGGCACGCGGGCCCAGCAGTTCGAGTTCGGTCATGCCGGCAGCAACAGGGCAACGGCGTGAACGGCAATGCCTTCCTCACGCCCGGTGAAGCCGAGTTTTTCGGTGGTGGTGGCCTTGACGTTGACCTGGTCCAGCTCGACCTGCAGGTCTTGGGCGATCAACTGGCGCATGGTGTCGATATGCGGGGCCATCTTCGGCGCCTGGGCGACGATGGTGGCGTCGACATTGCCGACCTTCCAGCCCTTGGCCTGGACGATCTGCACCACGTGGCGCAGCAGCACGCGGCTGTCGGCGCCCTTGAACTGCGGATCGGTGTCGGGGAAGTGCTTGCCGATATCGCCCAGCGCCGCAGCGCCAAGCAGGGCATCGCTCAGGGCGTGCAGCAGGACGTCGCCATCGGAATGGGCCAGCAGCCCGAACTTGTGCGCAATGCGCACCCCACCCAAGGTGATGAAATCGCCTTCCGCGAAGCGGTGCACATCGTAGCCGTGGCCAATACGCATAAAAAAACGCCCTGATTGAGTCAGGGCGTGATTCTACCTGCTTTGCCGGCGCTTGGGCTTGATTTGTAGGATCAGTTACCCGCACCTGTCAGCGCTGCGGCATGATGACGCAAGTGGTCATCGATGAAGCTGGCGATGAAGTAGTAGCTGTGGTCATACCCCGGCTGCAGCCGCAAGGTCAGCGGATGGCCCGCCGCCCTTGCAACCTGCTCCAGCATCTGCGGTTTGAGCTGATTGTCGAGGAAGTCATCGCGATCGCCCTGGTCAACCAGCAGCGGCAAGCGCTCGCTGGCTTGGGCAAGCAACACGCTGGCATCCCATTCGCGCCAGCGTGTACGGTCCTCACCCAGGTAACGGCTGAAGGCCTTCTGCCCCCAGGGGCAATCCATCGGGTTGCTGATCGGCGCGAACGCCGACACCGAACGGTAATGTCCGGGGTTGCGCAAGGCGCAGACCAGCGCGCCATGGCCGCCCATGGAATGACCACTGATACCGCGCTGGTCGGAAGCCGGGAAATGCGCCTCGACCAACGCCGGCAACTCCTCCACTACATAGTCGTGCATGCGGTAGTGCTGGGCCCAGGGTTGCTCGGTAGCGTTGAGGTAGAAACCGGCACCCAGGCCAAAATCCCAGGCGCCGTCCGGATCAGCCGGCACCTGCGGGCCACGCGGGCTGGTGTCGGGGGCGACGATGATCAATCCCAGCTCGGCAGCCAGCTTGTGTGCACCGGCCTTCTGCATGAAATTTTCGTCGGTGCAGGTCAGGCCGCTCAGCCAGTACAGCACCGGCAGCTTGCCGCCCTGCTCGGCCTGCGGTGGCAGGTACACGGCAAACACCATGTCGCAACCGAGCACCTGGGAGCGATGGCGGTAGCGTTTATGCCAGCCGCCGAAGCTCTTCTGGCAAGAGATGTTTTCCAGGCTCATGGCAGACCTCAGAAGTGGATGACGCTGCGAATGCTCTTGCCTTCGTGCATCAGGTCAAATGCCTTGTTGATGTCTTCCAGGCCCATGGTGTGGGTGATGAAGGTATCCAGCGGGATCTCGCCTTTTTCCGACATTTCCACATAGCTTGGCAGCTCGCTGCGGCCACGCACGCCACCGAAGGCCGAACCGCGCCAGACCCGGCCGGTAACCAGCTGGAACGGACGGGTGGCGATTTCCTGGCCGGCACCGGCAACGCCGATGATCACCGACTCGCCCCAGCCCTTGTGGCAGCATTCCAGCGCCGCACGCATCAGTTGCACGTTGCCCACGCACTCGAAGGAGAAGTCCACACCGCCATCGGTGAGGTCGACGATCACGTCCTGGATCGGGCGGTCATAGTCTTTCGGGTTGACGCAGTCGGTGGCGCCCAGCTGCTTGGCGATTTCAAACTTGCCCGGATTGATGTCAACGGCAATGATCCGCGAAGCCTTGGCCTTGACCGCACCGATGATCGCCGACAGGCCGATGCCGCCCAGGCCGAAGATGGCCACGGTGTCGCCCGGCTTGACCTTGGCGGTATTGAGCACCGCACCGATACCGGTGGTCACGCCGCAACCGAGCAGGCAGACCTTCTCCAGCGGCGCTTCTTTCTGGATCTTGGCCACGGAGATTTCCGGCAGCACCGTGTACTCGGAAAAGGTCGAGGTACCCATGTAGTGGAACAGCTGCTGACCCTTGTAGGAGAAACGCGTGGTGCCGTCGGGCATCAGGCCCTTGCCCTGGGTTGCGCGGATGGCCTGGCACAGGTTGGTCTTGCCGGAGCGGCAGAACTTGCACTGGCCGCACTCGGGGGTGTACAGCGGGATCACGTGATCGCCGACGGCAACCGAGGTCACGCCCTCACCGATGGCTTCGACAATGGCACCGCCTTCATGGCCAAGGATCGACGGGAAGATGCCTTCCGGGTCGGCACCGGACAAGGTGTAGGCGTCGGTATGGCAGACACCGCTGGCGACCACGCGCAGTAGCACCTCGCCGGCCTTGGGCATGGCCACGTCGACTTCGACGATCTCCAGCGGTTTCTTGGCCTCGAAGGCAACGGCGGCACGGGACTTGATCATCAATCTTCTCCAGCAAAGGGTCAGTTCAGGCTTGCAGTGTAATTCATCGTTATTTGATGAATAATCCAGGCAAAGACAAAACATTATTGCTGTACAGGGACAATCAATGAGCAATCGCTGGGAAGGCATCGACGAGTTCGTTGCGGTCGCCGAGTCCGGGCAGTTCACTGCTGCCGCCGAGCGCCTGGGGGTGTCATCGTCCCACGTCAGCCGGCAGATCGCCCGCCTTGAAGAGCGCCTGCAAACCCGCCTGCTGTATCGCAGCACCCGGCGGGTGACCTTGAGCGAAGCCGGGCAGACCTTCCTGCAACACTGCCAACGCCTGCAGGATGGCCGCGAAGAAGCCTTGCGCGCCATGGGCGACCTGACCAGCGAACCCAAGGGCCTGCTGCGCATGACCTGCGCCGTGGCCTATGGCGAACGCTTTATCGTGCCGCTGGTGACGCGTTTCATGGCGCTGTATCCGCAATTGCGGGTGGACATCGAACTGAGCAACCGTCCCCTGGACCTGGTGCATGAAGGGATGGACCTGGCGATTCGCCTGGGCCGTTTGCAGGATTCGCGGCTGGTGGCGACGCGCCTGGCGCCACGGCGCATGTACCTGTGCGCGTCACCTGCCTATCTGGAACGCTACGGCCGGCCCCACAGCCTGTCGGAGCTGGCGCGGCACAATTGCCTGATCGGCAGCGCCGACAGCTGGGCACTGCAACTGGACGGGCGGGAAATTGGCCAACGGGTTCAAGGCAACTGGCGCTGCAACAGTGGCCAGGCGGTGCTGGATGCGGCGTTGCAGGGAATGGGCTTATGTCAGTTGCCAGACTATTACGTACTCGAACACCTCAAAAGCGGCGCGCTGGTGTCGCTGCTTGAGGGGCATCAGCCGCCGAATACAGCGGTGTGGGCGCTGTATCCGCAGCAGCGGCATCTGTCGCCGAAGGTGCGCAAGCTGGTGGATTATCTGCGCGAGGGATTGGCGTTACTGCCTGAGTATCGAGGTGCCTGATAGATCATCGCCGGCAAGCCGGCTCCCACAATAGACCTGTGTACCCTGGACCTGTGGGAGCTGGCTTGCCAGCGATCGAGCGCACAGCGGTCATCACAGGCAATGCCGGTGCTCAACCGCGCTTGGCCCAGCGCTGGCGCAGCCACTCCAGGTCTTCGGGGCGGGTGACCTTGATGTTGTCGCTGCGCCCTTCGATCAAGCGCGGCGCCTGCCCGGCCCATTCGATAGCCGAAGACTCGTCGGTAATCGCCACATCGGCCACCAGGCTGTCGGCCAGGGCCCTATGCAAGGCACCGAGGCGAAACATCTGTGGCGTATAGGCCTGCCAGACGGTGCTGCGGTCGATAGTGGTGCTGACCCGGCCATTGGCATCCGCGCGCTTGAGCGTGTCGCGCGCCGGCACCGCCAGCAGCCCACCCACCGGATCATCGGCAAGCTCCGCCAGCAGGCGGTCGAGGTCACTGCGTGCCAGGTTCGGCCGGGCGGCGTCGTGCACCAGCACCCAGTCGGAATCCGCCGCGCCCTGGGCGTGCAGCAACAACAAGGCGTTGAGCACCGAATCGGCACGCTCCTGGCCGCCTTCGGCGCGCTGGATGCGTGGGTCGCTGGCGCAACGCAAACCGGGCCAGAAAGGATCGTCAGCGGCAACGCTGACTACCACCCCTTTGACACAGGGATGGTCAAGAAAACAGTCGAGGCTATGCTCGAGAATGGTCTGCCCGCCCAATTGCAGGTACTGCTTGGGACGGTCGGCAGCCATGCGGGCACCGACGCCCGCGGCGGGAATCACGGCCCAGAAGGCCGGCAAGGTCTGGTTCATTGGGCAAGCTGGTAGAGGGTTTCACCCTCCTTGACCATACCCAGTTCGTGGCGAGCCCGTTCTTCGACGGTTTCCATACCTTTCTTCAGCTCCAGCACTTCGGCATCAAGCACGCGGTTACGCTCCAGCAAACGCTCGTTTTCAGCGTGCTGGTCAGCGATCTGTTGCTTGAGTTCGGTGACCTGGGCCAGGCTGCCATTGCCCACCCACAGACGATACTGCAGGCCACCGAGCAGCAGGAGCAAGACGAGGAACAACCAATAAGGACTGCGCATCAGGGTATCCAGTGGAAAAGACCGCCACATCTGCAGGTCGCTGATGGCACGAAGCCTGGCCGAAGCCAGGCTTTGTGTTCAGACACCTGCAGCAAGGGCCTCTGAACGATCAGTATGACCGTTCGGCGCCGCTTTGCTGCTGTCTTTTTACCATCTCTTGCTTAGCCGCGAAACTCGGCACGGCCACGGTACACAGCCTTGCTGCCCAGTTGCTCTTCGATACGCAGCAGCTGGTTGTACTTGGAGACGCGGTCGGAACGGCACAGCGAACCGGTCTTGATCTGGCCGGCAGCGGTACCCACGGCCAGGTCGGCAATGGTCGAGTCTTCGGTTTCGCCCGAACGGTGCGAGATCACTGCGGTGTAACCAGCAGCCTTGGCCATCTGGATGGCTTCCAGGGTTTCGGTCAGCGAGCCGATCTGGTTGAACTTGATCAGGATCGAGTTGGCGATGCTCTTGTCGATGCCTTCTTTCAGGATCTTGGTGTTGGTCACGAACAGGTCGTCGCCGACCAGTTGCACCTTGTCACCGATCTTGTCGGTCAGAATCTTCCAGCCAGCCCAGTCGGACTCGTCCAGGCCGTCTTCGATCGAGATGATCGGGAAACGCTCGGTCAGGCCTTTGAGGTAGTCGGCAAAACCGGCGGCGTCGAAGGACTTGCCTTCACCGGACAGGTTGTACTTGCCGTCTTCGTAGAATTCGCTGGCCGCGCAGTCCAGGGCCAGGGTCACGTCGGTGCCCAGCTTGTAACCGGCGTTGGCGACGGCTTCGGCGATGGCCGACAGTGCGTCTTCGTTGGACGCCAGGTTAGGCGCGAAACCACCTTCGTCACCGACAGCGGTGTTCAGGCCACGGGCCTTCAGCACAGCCTTGAGGTGATGGAAAATCTCGGTGCCCATGCGCAGCGCGTCGGAGAAGGTCTTGGCGCCAACCGGCTGAACCATGAACTCCTGGATGTCGACGTTGTTGTCGGCGTGCTCGCCGCCGTTGATGATGTTCATCATCGGAACCGGCATCGAGTACTGGCCCGGGGTGCCGTTGAGGTTGGCAATGTGCGCGTACAGCGGCAGGTCCTGATCCTGGGCAGCGGCCTTGGCGGCAGCCAGGGACACGGCGAGGATGGCGTTGGCGCCCAGCTTGGCTTTGTTCTCGGTACCGTCCAGCTCGATCATGGCGCGGTCGAGGGCTTTCTGGTCAACCGGGTCCTTGCCCAGCAGCAGGTCGCGGATCGGGCCGTTGATGTTGGCAACTGCCTTCAGTACGCCCTTGCCCATGTAACGGCTCTTGTCGCCATCACGCAGCTCCAGCGCTTCGCGCGAGCCAGTGGAAGCACCGGACGGCGCGCAGGCGCTGCCGATGATGCCGTTGTCGAGCAGTACGTCCGCTTCTACGGTGGGGTTACCACGCGAATCGAGAACTTCACGACCTTTGATGTCGACGATTTTTGCCATTGTTGTAAGCACTCCAGAATTGACGAAAACAACGCAGCTGAGAAAAATCTTGCCGCTCGCCGGGCAATTTGAAACAGGCAGGCCCGGCGAAAGCAGACCCCTGACCCGAGGGTCAGAGGTTGAACGGGGGGTACTTTACCGGAGAATCGAGGATTACGCGGTTTCTACCGTCGGAAAACTCTTCACCAGGTCATCAAGTTGCTTGAGCTGGGCCAGGAAAGGCTCCAGTTTGTCCAGGCGCAGGGCGCATGGACCGTCACACTTGGCGTTGTCCGGATCCGGATGCGCCTCGAGGAACAGGCCGGCCAGGCCCTGGCTCAGGCCCGCCTTGGCCAGGTCGGTGACCTGGGCGCGGCGACCACCGGCGGAATCGGCGCGGCCACCCGGCATCTGCAGGGAGTGGGTCACGTCGAAGAACACCGGGTACTCGAACTGCTTCATGACGCCGAAGCCGAGCATGTCCACCACCAGGTTGTTGTAGCCGAAGCTCGAACCACGCTCGCAGAGGATCAACTGATCGTTACCGGCTTCTTCGCACTTGGTCAGGATGTGTTTCATTTCCTGGGGTGCAAGGAACTGGGCTTTCTTGATGTTGATCACCGCGCCGGTCTTGGCCATGGCCACGACCAGGTCGGTCTGGCGCGAGAGAAAGGCCGGCAACTGGATGATGTCGCAGACCTTGGCCACCGCGGCAGCCTGCTCCGGCTCGTGCACGTCGGTGATGACCGGCACGTTGAAGGTCTTCTTGATCTCCTCGAAGATCTTCATCCCCTCTTCCAGGCCCGGGCCACGGTAGGAGTTGATCGACGAACGGTTGGCCTTGTCGAAGCTGGCCTTGAACACGTAAGGGATACCGAGCTTCTCGGTAACCCGCACGTACTCTTCGCAGACCTTCATGGCCAGGTCACGGGATTCCAGCACGTTCATGCCGCCGAACAGGACGAACGGCTTGTCGTTGGCGATCTCGATGTTACCGACGCGAATGATCTTCTGGGTCATGTATCAGGCCTTGTTCTTTTGAGCCAGTGCCGCCTTGACGAAACCGCTGAACAGCGGATGGCCGTCACGCGGGGTCGAGGTGAACTCCGGGTGGAACTGGCAAGCGACGAACCATGGATGATCCTGGGACTCGACCACTTCGACCAGCGCACCGTCGCCGGAACGACCGGAGACTTTCAGGCCGGCTTCAACCAGCTGCGGCAGCAGTTTGTTGTTCACTTCGTAACGGTGACGATGACGCTCGACGATCACGTCCTTGGCGTAGCAATCGTGGACCTTGGAGCCGCTTGCCAATTGGCACTCCTGGGCGCCCAGACGCATGGTGCCGCCGAGGTCCGAAGCTTCGGTACGGGTTTCGACCGCGCCGGTGGCATCTTCCCACTCGGTGATCAGGCCGACGACCGGGTGACCGCTGTTGCGATCGAACTCGGTGGAGTTGGCATCTTTCCAGCCCATGACGTTACGGGCGAACTCGATGACCGCCACTTGCATGCCCAGGCAGATACCCAGGTACGGGACTTTGTTCTCGCGAGCGTACTGCACGGCCGTGATCTTGCCTTCGACGCCACGCAGGCCGAAACCGCCTGGAACCAGAATGGCATCGGCGCCTTCGAGCAGGCTGGTGCCCTGGTTCTCGATGTCTTCGGAGTCGATGTAGCGCAGGTTGACCTTGGTACGGTTCTGGATGCCAGCATGGCTCATCGCTTCGATCAGCGACTTGTAGGCGTCCAGCAGCTCCATGTACTTGCCGACCATGGCGATGGTGACTTCGTGCTCGGGGTTGAGCTTGGCGTCGACGACCTTTTCCCACTCGGACAGGTCGGCACCGTTGCATTGCAGGCCGAAACGCTCGACGACGAAGTCATCCAGGCCCTGGGCGTGCAGCACGGCCGGGATCTTGTAGATGGTGTCGACGTCTTCCAGGGAGATCACCGCACGCTCTTCGACGTTGGTGAACAGGGCGATCTTGCGGCGCGAAGACACATCCACCGGATGGTCGGAGCGGCAGATCAGCACGTCCGGCTGCAGGCCGATGGAGCGCAGCTCCTTGACCGAGTGCTGGGTCGGCTTGGTCTTGGTCTCGCCAGCGGTGGCGATGTACGGGACCAGGGTCAGGTGCATCAGCATGGCGCGCTTGGAGCCCACTTCGACGCGCAACTGACGGATAGCCTCGAGGAACGGTTGCGACTCGATGTCACCCACGGTACCGCCGATTTCCACCAGGGCCACGTCGGCATCGCCGGCACCCTTGATGATGCGGCGCTTGATCTCGTCGGTGATGTGCGGAATGACCTGGATGGTCGCGCCCAGGTAATCACCACGGCGCTCCTTGCGCAGCACGTGCTCGTAGATACGGCCGGTGGTGAAGTTGTTGTTCTGGGTCATGGTCGTGCGGATGAACCGCTCGTAGTGGCCCAGGTCCAGGTCGGTCTCGGCACCGTCGTGGGTGACGAACACTTCACCGTGCTGGAACGGGCTCATGGTGCCCGGGTCGACGTTGATGTACGGGTCCAGCTTGAGCATGGTGACCTTGAGCCCCCGCGCCTCCAGGATGGCCGCCAATGAAGCCGAGGCAATGCCTTTCCCCAATGAAGAAACAACACCGCCCGTGACGAATATGTAGCGCGTCATGAAAAACCCTAGAAGTCTGCGTTAAAGCGGTCAGTGCCGCCGGGGAAAGCGAAGGAAGGCCGAAGCCCCCGATCACCTGCGTCAATCACAGTGCATCTTAAAAAACTGCCGCGTCTGGTCACACCGGGGGTTGGATACCCGGTTAGGAGCTCGCTAAACATTTTTAGAATCGCCCAGCAAAAAACTGCTTGGTAATCGGCAACTGCTGTGATTTCGGGGAAGCCACAGAAGCTGTATCAAGAAGGGAGCGTAGTCTACCCGAATGTGCCTTTCATCTCAAACCTTGCTCGCTCGTCGGCGCATGCCAATGCAATTGCCAGTCACCCTGGCTCAACCCCGGCAGGTTGGCCACCGCCAGCAATTGCTCGCCACAATACAGCAACGGCAGGCGCGAACGGACGAATGACGGCAGCTGCGACTCGTTGAGCAGGCGCTTCAGATCACGCTGGCCGCGGCCGTTGATTGCCAGGGTTTCGCCGCCTTGGCGGTAGGCAATGTGCAATGGCCCCTGCGGCAACGTGCCGCTGAGGCTGACGCTGCCGTTATGGCTCAACGACAGCGGTTTGCCCGGATTCGGCCACGCCGCCTGGCCGCCTGCAGGGTTCAGCCAATCCCCCTCCAGCCACCAGATACGTGCATTGGCGCGATGCAGCTCACCGTCGGTCAGGCACCACAGTGGCCGTCCGTCGGATGCTGCATCGCGCAGGGCGTCCCAACCGGCCCAGTGGCGACTATCGGGCAATCGTGTGCGCGGGGCCAGCCAGTACTGCAGGGCGTTGCGCTGACGGGCCGGGGATAGCTGGCGCAGCACCCCGAGGTCCAGCGAGTCCAGGCCTAGCCAGTCGAACGGTGCCGGGGTCGCAGCCTGGGCCAGATCCTCCAGCGCCAGCTCATCGAGCAGGCCCTGGGCTTCGCTCAGGTGCTGGGCGCTGCGTGCCAGGTTTTGCGCCGCTTGCGGCCAGCGCTGCAAGAGCGCCGGGAACACCTGGTGACGCAGGTAGTTGCGGGAGAACTGCGTGTCGTGGTTGGACGGGTCTTCGATCCAGGTCAGGTGCTGTTCCTGGGCGTAGCACTGCAGCTCGTTGCGCGAAACGCCCAGCAACGGCCGCACCAACATGCCCTGCCCTAGCGGCCGCCGCTCGGGCATCGCGCTCAGGCCACGCAGCCCGGCACCGCGCAACAGGCGAAACAGCAGGGTTTCAGCCTGGTCTTCGCGGTGCTGGCCGGTCAGGAGGATTTCGCCGGGACACAAGGCAGTGCTGAAAGCGGCATAGCGCGCATCACGGGCGCCCTGTTCGATGCTGGCGCGGGGGGCGACCTGCACACGGATGACCTGCAGTTCGACGCCCAGATCGTCGCACAGGCGCTGGCAATGATCCGGCCAGGCATCAGCCGCAGCTTGCAAGCCGTGGTGGATGTGAATGGCGCGCAGTGGAGGCAAGGTTTGCTGGCGGGACAGGGTTGCCAGCAGGTGCAGGAGGACGGTGGAGTCCAGGCCGCCGGAGAGGGCGATGCACCAGGAGGGGGCGGTGAGCCAGGGGGACAGCCTTGAGTAGAGATCGAGCATCGGGTAGACCTCTTTTACGAGTGCTGCGCACTCGTTCGCTGGCAAAGCCAGCTCCCACAGGTCAGGCAGTGAATCCAATTCCTGTGGGAGCGGGCTTGACCCGCGATTGTCAGATCAGAGCCCGTAGCTCATCAGACGGTCATAACGGCGCTTGAGCAGCGCGTCGTTGTCGAACTTCTTGAGCATGTCCAGTTGCTCGATCAGCTCGCCGCGAACGCTGTCGGACATCTTCGCCGGATCACGGTGCGCGCCGCCCAGAGGCTCGGCGATGACCTTGTCGACGATACCCAGGCCTTTCAGGCGCTCGGCGGTGATGCCCATGGCTTCGGCAGCGTCCGAGGCCTTTTCGGCGGTCTTCCACAGGATCGAGGCGCAACCTTCCGGCGAGATCACCGAGTAGGTCGAGTACTGCAGCATGTTCAGCTGGTCGCAGACACCGATGGCCAGTGCACCGCCGGAACCACCTTCACCAATTACGGTGGCGATGATCGGGGTTTTCAGGCGGGCCATGACCCGCAGGTTCCAGGCAATGGCTTCGCTCTGGTTGCGCTCTTCGGCGTCGATGCCTGGGTAGGCACCCGGGGTGTCGATGAAGGTCAGGATCGGCATTTTGAAACGCTCGGCCATTTCCATCAGGCGGCACGCCTTGCGGTAGCCTTCAGGGCGCGGCATGCCGAAGTTGCGGCGAACCTTCTCGCGCACTTCGCGGCCTTTCTGGTGGCCGATGACCATCACCGGCTTGTCGTCCAGGCGGGCGATACCACCCACGATCGCGGCGTCATCGGAGAAGTGACGGTCACCGTGCAGCTCATCGAACTCGGTGAAGATGTGCTCGATGTAGTCCAGGGTGTACGGACGGCGCGGGTGACGGGCCAGGCGGGCGATCTGCCAACTGGTCAGGTTGCCGAAAATGCTTTCGGTCAGGG
Organism: Pseudomonas wadenswilerensis; assembly: GCF_900497695.1. Lineage (GTDB taxonomy): Bacteria > Pseudomonadota > Gammaproteobacteria > Pseudomonadales > Pseudomonadaceae > Aquipseudomonas > Aquipseudomonas wadenswilerensis. The sequence goes on from NZ_UIDD01000010.1 coordinate 678,061, forward strand.
TGCTGCTCTTGTCTTGCAGACGGGCGATCTCATCGCCGATGTTCAGCGAGTTGTCATTGCCAACCAGGCGCAGCTCTTCGATCTTGGCTTGCAGGTCAGCAATCGGCTGTTCGAAATCCAGAAAATTCGGGTTCATAGGCATCCGTCTTGGGTCTACGGCCAGGCGGCCGGCCGGTTGATCCGTTTGGCGCCCTACCTTAAGGGATCGGGCGCATTCAGGTCGAGATTAAAAATTCATCGATATTGCAAAAAGACGTTCTCACGTCCGAACTGGTCACGCAGGGCCTGAATCAGGCCATCGGCAGGGTCGATACGCCAGCTTTCGCCGAACTGCAGCATGGCCTTGGCATCGCTACCGGTGTATTCCATGGTGATCGGGCAGGCGCCGCGATGACGCTTGAACAGCTCACCCAGCCAGTTCAGGCGGTCGCCCTTGAGGGCATCGGTGTGCACCTTCAGGCGCAGGCTTTCGGCCAGGTTGGTGCGGGCATCTTCCATGCTCATCACCCGCTTGACCCGCAGGCGCAGGCCGCCGGAGAAATCATCGTTGCTGACCTCGCCTTCAACCACCACCATAGCATCGGTCTGCAGCAGCGCCTGGTTGGCCATGAAGGCGTCGGCAAACAGCGAAGCCTCGATCCGCCCGGAGCGGTCGTCGAGGGTGACAAAACCCATCTTGTCGCCCTTCTTGTTCTTCATGACGCGCAGGGCAATGATCATCCCGGCGACAGTCTGGGTGTCGCGTGCAGGTTTCAGGTCGATGATGCGCTGGCGGGCAAAGCGGCGGATCTCGCCTTCGTACTCGTCGATCGGGTGACCGGTCAGGTACAGGCCCAGGGTGTCTTTTTCACCACGCAGGCGCTCCTTGAGGGTCAGCTCGCGGGCCTTGCGGTGGTTGGCGTAGACGTCGGCATCCTCTTCGACGAACAGCCCGCCAAACAGGTCGGCGTGACCACTGTCGGCAGTACGTGCGGTCTGCTCGGCCGCCTTGATCGCCTCTTCCATCGCGGACAGCAGCACTGCGCGGTTGCGGTCGATGTTGGCCTGGTAGGCCTTGAGTTCATCGTGGAAGTACGGCCCCAGGCGGTCCAGCGCGCCACTGCGGATCAGCGCGTCGAGGGTGCGCTTGTTGATGCGCTTGAGGTCGACCCGCTCGCAGAAGTCGAACAGGTCCTTGAACGGCCCCGTCGCGCGGGCTTCGACGATGGCCTCGACCGGCCCCTCGCCCACGCCCTTGATCGCGCCCAGACCATAGACGATGCGGCCGTCGTCATTGACGGTGAACTTGAAGTCGGAGGTGTTCACATCCGGCGCATCGAGGCGCAGCTTCATGCTGCGCACTTCCTCGATCAAGGTCACGACCTTGTCGGTGTTGTGCATATCCGCCGACAGCACCGCGGCCATGAACGGCGCCGGGTGGTGGGTCTTGAGCCAGGCGGTCTGGTAGGAGACCAGGCCATAGGCGGCGGAGTGGGATTTGTTGAAGCCGTAACCGGCGAATTTCTCTACCAGGTCAAAAATGTTACCGGCGAGGTCCGGATCGATGTTGTTGCTGGCACAACCTTCGATGAAACCGCCGCGCTGCTTGGCCATTTCCTCGGGTTTTTTCTTACCCATGGCCCGGCGCAGCATGTCCGCACCGCCGAGGGTGTAACCGGCCATCACCTGGGCGATCTGCATCACCTGTTCCTGGTACAGGATGATGCCGTAGGTCGGGGCCAGAACGGGCTTGAGGCCTTCGTACTGGTAGTCCGAATGCGGGTAAGCCAGTTCGGCACGACCGTGTTTACGGTTGATGAAGTCGTCAACCATGCCCGATTGCAGCGGGCCGGGACGGAACAACGCCACCAGTGCGATCAGGTCTTCGAGGCAGTCGGGCTTGAGCTTCTTGATCAGCTCCTTCATGCCCCGCGATTCAAGCTGGAACACCGCCGTGGTTTCAGCTTTTTGCAGCAGGTCGTAGGTCTTTTTGTCATCCAGCGGGATGAAGTCGATGTTCAGGTCATCCAGGCCTTTCTTGGCCTGTTCGCGGTTGATGGTTTCCATCGCCCACTTGATGATGGTCAGGGTCCGCAGGCCCAGGAAGTCGAACTTCACCAGGCCGGCGGCCTCGACGTCATCCTTGTCGAACTGGGTGACCAGGCCGCCGCCCTCTTCATCACAGGCGATCGGCGAGAAGTCGGTGAGCTTGGTCGGCGCGATAACCACACCACCGGCGTGCTTACCGGTACCCCGGCAGACGCCCTCGAGCTTGAGGGCCATGTCCCAGATTTCCTTGGCGTCTTCGTCGCTCTTGAGGAAATCGCGCAGGATCTCTTCCTGCTCGTAGGCTTTTTCCAGGGTCATGCCGACTTCGAAGGGGATCATCTTCGACAGGCGGTCAGCCAGGCCGTAGGACTTGCCCTGCACCCGCGCCACGTCACGCACCACCGCCTTGGCGGCCATGGTGCCGAAGGTGATGATCTGGCTCACGGCGTTGCGCCCGTAGGCGTCGGCCACGTATTCGATTACCCGGTCGCGACCGTCCATGCAGAAGTCGACGTCGAAGTCGGGCATCGATACCCGTTCCGGATTGAGGAAACGTTCGAACAGCAGGTCATAAGCCAGTGGGTCGAGGTCGGTAATCTTCAGCACGTAGGCGACCAGCGAGCCGGCACCCGAACCCCGGCCCGGGCCGACCGGCACGCCGTTGTTCTTGGCCCACTTGATGAAGTCCATAACGATCAGGAAGTAACCGGGGAAGCCCATCTGGATGATGATATCCAGCTCGAACTTCAAGCGGTCGAGGTAGACCTGGCGCTTCTCTTCGTAATTCGGCGTGGTTTCTTTCGGCCACAGTACCGCCAGACGTTCTTCCAGGCCTTCGTGGGAAACGTGGCGCAGGTAGTCGTCGATACCCATGCCGTTGGGCGTCGGAAAGTCGGGCAGGAAGTGCTTGCCCAACTGCACCTGGATGTTGCAGCGCTTGGCGATCTCGACGGTGTTGGCAATCGCCTCGGGCAGGTCGCTGAACAGCTCGGCCATTTCCTCCGGGCTTTTCAGGTACTGCTGGTCGCTGTAGTTACGCGAACGGCGCGGATCGTCCAGGGCCCGGCCTTCACCGATGCACACGCGGGTTTCGTGGGCGTCGTAGTCGGACTGCTTGATAAAGCGTACATCGTTGGTCGCCACCAACGGCGCGCCCAGCTTGTCGGCCAGGGCCACGGCGGCGTGCAGGTATTCTTCGTCACCGGCGCGGTTGGTGCGCTGCACCTCGACGTAGAAGCGCTCCGGGAACATCTGCAGCCAGTCGCGCAGCAGCGCTTCGGCTTCATCCGGGTTGCCATTGAGCAACGCCATGCCGATGTCGCCTTCCTTTGCCGCGGACAGGGCAATCAGCCCCTCGCTGGCCTCAACGATCCACTGGCGCTCGATGATCACCAGACCATTGCGCTGGCCATCGACCCAGCCGCGGGAAATCAACTCGGTAAGGTTGCGGTAGCCCTTGGCGTCCATGGCCAACAGGCAGATGCGCGACAGCGGTGCATCCGGGTCGCTGTTGGCCAGCCACAGGTCGGCACCGCAGATCGGCTTGATACCGGCGCCCATGGCGTTCTTGTAGAACTTGACCAGCGAGCACATGTTGCTCTGGTCGGTAACCGCGACCGCCGGCATGTTCATCGCCGCCAATGCCTTGGCCAGCGGCTTGATCCGCACCAGGCCATCGACCAGCGAGTATTCGGTGTGCAGGCGAAGATGAACGAAAGAAGCCGACATGATGATCCTATAGCAGCACAAAACAACAAGGCCCGGATTGTACCGGGCCTTGATCAAAACAACAGCCAGTGCGGGGCGATCCTGACTACTGACGCCCGTCGCGTCCGGTCAGACCTCGGCAAACCCGCCGTTGATGGCATCGCGGGCTTCGAAAGCGGCACGCACGGGTGCGAACGAGCGCCGGTGAATCGGCGTCGGCCCCAGGCGCGCCAGGGCTTCGAGGTGCACCGGGGTCGGGTAGCCCTTGTGCCCGCCGATGCCGTAGCCGGGGTAGATCAGCTCGAACGCCGCCATCTCGCGGTCACGGGTGACCTTGGCCAGGATCGACGCCGCCGCAATGGCCGGCACCTGGCTATCGCCCTTGACCACCGGTGCCGCCGGCACCGACAGCTGCGGGCAGCGATTACCGTCGATCAGCGCCAGTTTCGGCGTGACGCTCAGACCTTCGACTGCACGCTGCATGGCCAGCATGGTGGCGTGGAGGATATTGAGCTGGTCGATTTCCTCGACCTCGGCGCGGGCGATGCAGAAGCTCAGGGCTTTTTCACAGATTTCGTCAAAGAGCTTTTCACGCTTGGCTTCGGTGAGCTTTTTCGAGTCGTTGAGCCCCAGAATCGGCCGCTGTGGGTCGAGAATCACCGCAGCGGTCACCACCGCGCCGCACAGCGGGCCACGGCCCACTTCGTCGACACCGGCGACCAGGTCCTCGACCAGGTTGAAGTCCAATCCCATTTGCATCTATCGGTTTTCCAGCAGGGCCAGCACCGCGTCAGCTGCCTGGTTCGAGGCATCGCGGCGCAAGGTACGGTGAATCTGGTCAAAGCCTTCGGTCTGCTGCACACCGCCATGCACCAGCGGCGCCAGGGTCTGGGCCAGCGCTTCGGCGCTGGCCGCTTCCTGCAGCAACTCGGGCACCAGCATGCGCTGGGCCAGCAGGTTGGGCAGCGACACGTACGGGCTTTTTACCAGGCGTTTCAAAATCCAGTAGGTCAGCGGGGCCAAACGATAGGCCACGACCATTGGCCGCTTGAACAGCAAGGCTTCAAGGGTCGCAGTACCGGAAGCGATCAGCACCGCATCGCAGGCGGCCAGGGCCTGGTGCGAGCGACCGTCAAGCAGGGTCACCGGCAAGTCGCGGCCCTGGAGCATCTGCTCAAGCTGGGCACGGCGTTCGGCATTGGCGCACGGGGAAACGAAACGCACCCCCGGCACCAGTTCGCACAGGCGCTGGGCGGTATCGAGGAACAGCGCACCCAGGCGGCCAACTTCGCCGCCACGGCTGCCCGGCATCAACGCCACCAGCGGCCCCTCAGCCAGGCCCAGCTGTTCGCGCGCAGCGGCACGGTCAGCGTCCAGCGGAATGCTGTCGGCCAGCGGATGGCCGACAAAGCGTACCGGCACACCCTTCTCTTCATAGAATTTGGCTTCGAACGGAAACAGCGTGAGCATCAGGTCGCAGCCTTCGCGAATCTTCAGCACGCGCTTCTGCCGCCAGGCCCAGACCGAAGGGCTGACGTAATGCACGGTCTTGATCCCGGCCTTGCGCAGGTTCAGTTCGATATTGAGCGTGAAATCCGGGGCATCGATACCGATAAAGACGTCCGGACGCTCGGCGATCAGGGTCTGGATCAGTTCCTTGCGACGCTTGAGCAGCTCGCGCAGGCGCCCTAGCACCTCGACCAGACCCATCACCGCCAGGCGCTCCATGGGGAAGTACGAGCTCAGGCCTTCAGCCTGCATCAACGGCCCACCCACACCAATGAAGCGTACTTGCGGATGACGCGCCCTGAGCGCGCGCATCAGCCCGGCGCCGAGAATATCGCCGCTGGCCTCACCGGCCACCAGCGCTACACAAAGCTCGGCCATATCAGCGGGTGATGCCGCGAGTGGAGTTCTGGATCGACTTGAGGAACACGTCGACTTCAGGGAACTGGGTAGCCGGCTCGACAAGCTCGGCAATCGCCTGCTCGACGGTCAGGCCCTGGCGATAGACCACCTTGTAGGCCCGGCGCAGGGCGTGAATGGCGTCTTCGCTGAACCCGCGACGGCGCATGCCCTCGAAGTTCATGCTGCGCGCTTCAGCCGGGTTGCCGAACACGGTGACGTAGGCCGGTACATCCTTGCCGATCGCCGTGCCCATGCCGGAAAAGCTGTGGGCGCCGATATGGCAGAACTGATGCACCAGGGTGAACCCGGAGAGGATCGCCCAATCGTCGACATGCACATGGCCAGCCAATGCAGTGTTGTTGACCAGGATGCAATGGTTGCCAATGACGCTGTCGTGACCGATATGGGCATAGGCCATGATCAGGTTGTGATCACCCAGGGTGGTTTCCGAGCGGTCCTGCACGGTGCCACGGTGGATGGTCACGCCTTCGCGGATCACGTTGTGATCGCCAATCACCAGGCGTGTGGCTTCACCCTTGTACTTGAGGTCAGGGGTGTCTTCGCCTACCGAGGAAAACTGGTAGATGCGGTTGTGCCGACCGATGCGGGTCGGCCCTTTGAGAATCACGTGTGGACCGATGACGGTCCCCTCGCCGATCTCGACTCCGGCACCGATGATCGACCAAGGGCCTACCTCGACTCCGTCGGCGAGCTTCGCCGATGGATCGATGATTGCCCGAGGGTCAATCAAACTCATAGTTTGCGTTCCGCGCAGATGATCTCGGCCGAGCATACCGGCTTGCCGTCGACCGACGCCTGGCACTCGAACTTCCAGATCTGGCGCTTGCAGCTGATGAACTTGGCTTCGAGGATCAGCTGGTCACCCGGCAGCACCGGCTGGCGGAAGCGCAGCTTGTCGGAACCGACGAAGTAGTACAGGGTACCGTCCGCAGGTTTGACGTCGAGCATCTTGAAGCCGAGGATGCCGGCCGCCTGGGCCATGGCCTCGATGATCAGCACGCCCGGCATGATCGGATGCGCCGGGAAGTGACCATTGAAGAAAGGTTCGTTGATGCTGACATTCTTGTAGGCACGAATGCGCTGGGCCTCGACGTCCAGTTCCACCACCCGGTCCACCAGCAGGAACGGGTAACGGTGAGGCAGGTATTCGCGAATCTCGTTGATGTCCATCATTTCGGGGGGAAGCCTGTAGTAAAGATAGGGAGCGCCGGTTTTCACACGGCGCTCCTTTAGCAAATCAAAGAGTCAGTCTAGGGCTGTTCACTCTTGATCAGGAAATGGTATCAGCCTTCTGATGAAGCTTTATCGCCGGAGGTCACGGCGGCGAGACGCTTTTCCAGCTGTTGAAGGCGTTTTGACATCTCGTCCAGCTGGCGAATTCGTGCGGCGCTCTTGCGCCACTCGGCCAGCGGCTGCATCGCCGTACCGGAAGAATAGGCGCCTGGCTCGGTAATCGAGCGCGTCACCATGGTCATCCCGGATACGAAAACGTTGTCGCAGACATCGATGTGTCCAACCATGCCGACACCGCCGGCAATGGTGCAGTGCTTGCCGATCTTGGTGCTGCCGGAAATTCCGACACACGCCGCCATCGCCGTATGATCGCCGATCTGCACGTTGTGGGCGATCTGGATCTGGTTGTCGAGCTTGACCCCGTCACCGATGCGGGTATCGGCCAGAGCGCCGCGGTCGACCGCGGTGTTGACGCCGATCTCGACATCGTCACCGATGCTCACACCACCGATCTGGGCGATTTTCTGCCAGACGCCTTTCTCGTTGGCAAAGCCGAAGCCTTCGCCACCGATCACCGCGCCCGACTGAATGACCACTCGCTTGCCGATACGCACGTCGTGGTACAGGGTCACCCGCGGGGCCAGCCAGCCGCCCTCGCCGATCACGCAACGCGCGCCGACGAAACACTGGGCACCGATGGTCACGCCCGGGCCGATCTGCGCACCGCTCTCGATCACTGCACAGGCACCCACACTGGCGCTGGCATCGACCTGGGCATCGGCGGCAACCACGGCGCTGGGATGAATTCCCGCTACAGCCCTGGGCTTTGGATCGAACAGGTGGGAGATGCGCGCGTAGGCGAGGTACGGATCGGGAACGATCAGGGCGTTACCGGCAAAACCCTCGGCGTCGGCCGGCTTGAGCAGGATCGCTGCCGCGTGGGTTTCAACCAGGTACTTGCGGTACTGCGGGTTGGCGAGAAAGCTCAACTGCCCCGGCCCGGCTTCCTGAAGGGTCGCCAGGCCAGTGATTTCCAGCTCCTCGGGGCCACTCAGGGTGGCGCCGAGGAACTCGGCCAGCTGACCGAGTTTCATGGTCACGGTCATGATCAACGGGACTGATTCATGCGCTCGATAACCTGGCGGGTGATGTCGTACTGAGGTTTGACATCAATGACCGCGCCACGCTCGAGAACCAGGTCGAAACCGCCTTTCTTGATCACTTCTTCAACCGCGCCATCCAGCTTCGGCTTCAGTTGTTTCAGCATTTCGCGATCAGCCACGGCCTTGGACTCGTTCAGCTCCTTGGACTGGAACTGGAAGTCACGGGCTTTCTGCTTGTATTCAAGCTCCAGGCGCTCGCGCTCAGGCTGGGCCATCTTGTCGCCACCGGCACGGATCCGGTCGGCAATGCCCTTGGCGCTGCTTTCCAGGTTCTTCAGCTTGGTCAGCTGCGGGCCGAATTTCTTCTCGGCATCGACTGCGTACTTCTTCGCCGCGTCCGACTCGAGCAGAGCCATTTGATAGTTCAGCACGGCAACTTTCATTTCGGCGAAAGCCGGGGTTGCGATCAGGGTCGCAGCCAGTACTGCCAGTTGAGTCAACTTACGCACGATGCACTCCTACAGAATCCGTTGTCGTTAGCAAGGGGCAGACCTTAGAAGGTCTGACCCAGAGAGAATTGGAACACCTGGGTATCGGCTTCGTCCGGCTTCTTCACCGGCATTGCCAGGCTGAAGCTCAACGGACCGAGCGCGGTAATCCAGGTCACGCCCAGGCCGACGGAGCTGGCCAGACCCGACAGGCCGACCTTCTCGCAGTTCGGCTTGGAACCGCAGTTGGTGTCGAAAACGTTACCCACATCCCAGAAGACCGAGGTGCGCAGCGAGCGTTGGTCCTTGACGAACGGCAGCGGGAACAGCAGCTCCACACCACCCTGGACGAGGACGTTACCACCGAACGGCAGCGGATCCTGGTCCGGGTCTTCAATGGTACCGGGCTTGTTGCCCTTGCTCGGGGTACTGCGTGGGCCCAGGCTGCTGTCCTTGAAGCCACGTACCGAGTTGAAACCGCCGGCATAGTAGTTCTCGTAGAACGGCAGACCGGAGGTCGAACCGAAGCCATCACCATAGCCCAGCTCGGTGTGCAGGCGCAGGGTGTAGTCGTTGGTGATCGGCTTGAACAGCTGGCCACGGTAATCCAGTTTGAAGAACGACAGGTCACTACCCGGAGTGGTCGCTTCCAGCACCAGGCTTTGCGAGTGACCACGGGTGGCCAGCACGCCCTTGTTCAGGGTCGACTCGGACCAGCCGGCCGAGGCCTTGAAGTTCAGGTACTTGTCGCCTTCCTTGTCGACGAAGTCAAAGATCTCGTCAACGGTGTACTTGCCGGTCTTGATCTCGTCCTGCTGTACGGTCAGGCCGAAGGTCAGGCGCGAGGTCTCGCTGATCGGGTAGCCAACACTGACACCGGCACCCAGGCTGTCAACCGCATAGCTGGCCACGTCGACGTCGAGGTCATCGTAGTCGGTGGTGCGATAGAAAGCGTTGTAGCCCAGGCTGACGCCATCGGCGGTCCAGTAGGGGTCAACGAAGCCGAAGTTGTAGCGGCTCTGGTATTCACTGCGGGTCAGACCGATGGAAACCTTGTTACCGGTACCGAGGAAGTTGGTCTGGCTGATCGAACCACCGAGGATCAGGCCGGCGCTCTGGGCGAAACCGACGCTGGCGGTGATCGAACCGGAAGCTTGTTCTTCAACGCTGTAGTTGACGTCGACCTGGTCGTCGGTGCCCGGTACGGCCGGGGTCTCGACGTTGACTTCCTTGAAGAAGCCCAGGCGCTCCAGACGGGTCTTGGACTGGTCGATCAGGTAGGTCGAAGCCCAGCCGCCTTCCATCTGGCGCATTTCACGACGCAGCACTTCGTCTTCGGACTTGGTGTTGCCGCGGAAGTTGATGCGGTTGACGTAGGCACGCTTGCCCGGGTCGACCACGAACATGATATCGACAGTGTGGTCATCGTCGTGCGGCTGTGGCACACCGTTGACGTTGGCGAAGGTATAGCCTTCGTTACCGAGACGGCGGGTGATCAGCTCGGAGGTGGTGGTCATCACCTTGCGCGAGAACACCTGGCCTGGTTGGACCAGCAGCAGCGACTTGATCTGGTCTTCCGGCACCTTGAGGTCACCGGAGAGCTTGACGTCACGTACCGTGTACTTCTCGCCTTCGTTGACGTTGACGGTGATGTAGACGTGCTTCTTGTCCGGGGTGATCGACACCTGGGTGGAAGCGATGTCCATGTTGATGTAGCCGCGGTCCAGGTAGTAGGAACGCAGACGCTCCAGGTCACCGGAGAGTTTTTCGCGGGCGTACTTGTCATCGTTCTTGAAGAACGACAGCCAGTTGGTGGTCTTGAGCTCGAACAGGCCGATCAGGTCTTCATCGGGGAAGACGGTGTTGCCGACCACGTTGATGTGCTGGATCGCAGCGACAGTGCCTTCGTTGATCTTGATCTTCAGGCCCACGCGGTTACGCGGTTGCGGCACCACCTCGGTGTCGACCTCGGCCGAGTAGCGGCCCTGGGCAACGTACTGGCGTTGCAGTTCGTTGCGCACACCTTCAAGGGTGGCACGCTGGAAGATCTCGCCTTCGGACAGACCGGACTGCTTCAGACCTTTCATCAGGTCTTCGGTGCTGATCGCCTTGTTGCCTTCGATCTCGATGCTCGAAACCGAAGGACGTTCGACCACGGTAATGATCAGGACGTTGCCGTCCCGGCTCAGTTGGATGTCCTGGAAGAAACCGGTCTTGAACAGGGACCGGGTCGATTCCACCAGGCGCCGGTCATCGGCCTCATCGCCGACGTTCAATGGCAAGGCACCAAAAACGCTGCCCGCGGAAACCCGCTGCAGACCATTGACACGAATATCGGAGATGGTGAAGGACTCGGCGTGAACTTCAGCGATCATCAGTACGGCGAGAACCGCAGTTAGCAGCAGACGTTTCATGAAGTCCTTTCTTATTCCAACTGGCAATAAACGACCCACCGCGGGACGCGGCAGGTTCGCAATTGAGCGAAGCTTTACAGTCGACCCAAATCGTTGATCAGGGCAAGCAACATCACCCCGACTACCAAACTGATACCGATCTGGATCCCCCAACCTTGCACCCGATCCGAAAGCGGACGACCACGCGCCCACTCGATCAGGTAGAACAGCAAATGCCCCCCATCCAGTACAGGAATGGGCAGCAAATTAAGAACCCCCAGGCTAATGCTCAGGTAGGCGAGGAAATTCAGGAAATCCCCAACACCGGACTGGGCCGAAGCGCCCGCCACTTTAGCAATGGTTATCGGTCCGCTCAAGTTTTTTACCGAGAGCTCGCCGAACAGCATTTTCTTCAGCGATTCCAGGGTCAGGACACTCATGTTCCAGGTCCGCGAAAGCCCCTCCCCTACGGCCTCGAGCGGCCCGTAACTGACTTCGCGAAGCATGGCATCTGGCCACTTCACCGCTTTGACCCCGGCACCGAGATAACCCGTGGCCGATTTGCCTTCACCGCGGCTGGCCAACGTCACCGGCAGCTCCAGCGGCGCCCCGTCACGCTCGATGCGCAGGACGATCTTGCTGCCAGCCCGGCCACGTACGGTATCGACCACTTGCTGCCAGTTGTTCAGCGCCTGACCATCGAGCGCCAGCAAACGGTCACCGGTTTTCAACCCGGCAGCATTTGCCGGCCCCTTCGGGTCGAGTTCAGCCAGCACCGGCGGCAATACCGGGCGCCACGGGCGCAAGCCCAGCGAGCGAATCGGGTCCGGATCGTCGGCGCCCTTGAGCCAGTTATTGAGGGTCAGCACGTGCGGGCTGTCAACGGACGCGCCCTCCTCGCGCACACTGATGTGCAACTGGCCGCTTTCACCCAGACGGCGGATCAGTTGCAGGTTGACTGCCGCCCAGCCACTGGTTGGCTTGCCATCAATGGAAACAATTTCCTGGCCAGCTGTGAGCCCGGCCACTTCGGCGATACTCCCCGCCTCGACCGCACCGATGACCGGACGCTCCTGCTGGGTGCCGACCATGGCCAGGACCCAGAAGAAGAAAAACGCCAGGAGAAAGTTGGCCACCGGGCCCGCGGCAACAATCGCGATGCGCTGGCGCACGGACTTGCGGTTGAACGATTGCTCGACCTGATCGCGCGGCACCTCGCCTTCGCGCTCGTCGAGCATCTTCACGTAGCCGCCCAGCGGAATGGCCGCCACCACGAACTCCGTGCCATGGCGGTCATGCCAGCGCAGCAGCGGCATGCCGAAACCGACGGAGAAACGCAAAACCTTGACGCCGCAACGCCGGGCCACCCAGAAGTGACCGAATTCGTGAAAGGTGACCAGCACACCCAATGCCACCAGGGTGCCGATAATCATGTAGAGCGCACTCATGTCTTTCTCCGAATGACGTTCAGCGGCACCGGGCCTGACGCACTGATGCGCCAGGCCTCAGCGACCGTGATGAGCCAACCATTGTCCGGCCAGTTGCCGCGCACGCTGATCAGCGGCAAACACCGCATCAAGCGACTCGACGGCAACCACCGGCTCCTGATCGAGCACTTGTTCGATCATACTCGCGATCTCGGGGAAGCGGATGCGCCGCTGGAGAAATGCCTCCACCGCCACTTCGTTGGCCGCGTTGAGCATGGCCGGCGCGCTGTTACCCGCCTCGGCCGCCTCACGGGCCAGGCGCAGGCAAGGGAAACGCTGCTCGTCCGGCGCCTTGAAGTCCAGCCGGGCAATCGCGAACAGGTCCAGTGGCGCCACGCCTGAATCGATACGCTCCGGCCAAGCCAGAGCATTGGCGATCGGCGTGCGCATGTCCGGATTGCCCAACTGGGCCAGCACCGAACCGTCGACATAATCGACCAGCGAGTGGATCACACTTTGCGGGTGCACCACCACCTCAACCTGGCTCGGCCGGGCATCGAACAGCCAGCAGGCCTCGATCAGCTCCAGGCCCTTGTTCATCATGCTCGCCGAGTCGACCGAGATCTTGCGGCCCATGGACCAGTTCGGGTGGGCGCAGGCTTGCTCGGGACTGACATCCACAAGCTCGGCCATCGGCGTTTCGCGAAACGGCCCGCCAGAGGCGGTCAACAGGATACGGCGCACGCCAACCTGAGCCAGGCCGCGGGAGTAATCACCCGGCAGGCACTGGAAGATCGCATTGTGCTCGCTGTCGATCGGCAGCAGCACCGCACCACTGCGACGTACCGCCTGCATGAACAAGGCGCCGGACATCACCAGCGCTTCCTTGTTGGCCAGCAACACCTTCTTGCCCGCCTCGACTGCCGCCAGGGTCGGGCACAGGCCCGCAGCGCCGACGATCGCGGCCATCACGGCATCCACCTCGGCAGCTGCGGCCACCTGGCACAAGCCCTCTTCGCCGACCAGCACTTCAGTGGCCAAGCCGGCTTCCGCCAGGCCTTCACGCAGTTGCTGCGCAGATTCGGCTGTCGGCACCACGGCAAACACCGGGGTATGGCGCACGCACAGGGCCAGCAGCTCTTGCAGGCGCGAATAACCGCTCAGGGCGAACACCTGGTAACGATCCGGATGGCGGGCAATCACATCGAGGGTGCTCAGGCCGATGGAGCCAGTCGCACCCAGCACGGTAATACGTTGCACGCCGCTCACATCGCGCCCCAATTGGCTGCCCAGAGCAGCACGGCAAACACCGGAATAGCCGCGGTGAGGCTGTCGATACGGTCCAGCACGCCACCGTGGCCGGGCAGCAGATTACTGCTGTCCTTGATCCCCGAGCGGCGCTTGAACATGCTTTCGGTCAGGTCGCCAACCACCGACACCAGCACCACCACTGCAGCGCCGAACAAGCCAAGCATCAGCTCGCCTGCGCTCCAGTCACGGTAGATACCCACCGCAGCGGTGATGACCAAACTCAGGACCAGGCCGCCATAGACGCCTTCCCAGCTCTTGCCCGGGCTCACCTGCGGGGCCAGTTTGCGCTTGCCGAAGGCGCGGCCGGAGAAATACGCACCGATGTCCGCACCCCAGACCAGCACCATGACCGCCATGATCAGCCAGTTGCCCAGCGGCCACTGCTTGAGCAGCACCAGGCCTTGCCAGGCCGGCAGCAGGATCAGCAGCCCGATCAGCAGGCGGCAGGCAGCACTGGCCCACAGCTCGCTGCTGCGCGGATAGGTGAGCACCAGCCAGGTGGCCAGCCCCCACCACAATACCGACGCACCCAGCACCCACGGTGCCAGGTCGGGCATCAGGTAGAGCAGCATCAGCAGCCCGGCGACGACCGCCGCATAGGCTACCCGCAGGGATTGCGCGACCAGGCCGGCCAGGCGTGCCCATTCCCAGGCGCCCAGGGTCACCACCACACCGATGAACAGGGCAAAATCGCCACCGTTCAGCAGGAAGAAGCCACACAAGGCGATCGGCAGCAGGATCAGCGCAGTAATGATGCGTTGTTTAAGCATTAAGCACGGGCTCCAGCTTCGACCTGCTCGCTGGTTTTCCCGAAGCGGCGCTGGCGCGAAGCGAAATCGGCCAGCGCGGTGCGCATGGCCTCGTGTTTGAAGTCCGGCCAGAACAGGTCGGAAAAGTACAACTCGGCGTAGGCCAGCTGCCACAACAGGAAATTGCTGATGCGGCGCTCACCACCGGTACGGATACACAGATCGGGCAGCGGCAGGTCGCCTGTGGCCAGGCAGGTCTGCAGCAGCTCGGGGGTGATATCGTCCGGACGCAGGTGACCGGCCTGGACTTCCCGCGCCAGGCGCTGGGCGGCCTGGGCGATATCCCACTGACCGCCATAGTTGGCGGCGATCTGCAGGATGAAGCGGTTGCTGCCAGCGGTCAGCGCTTCGGCTTCACGCATGGCGGCCTGCAGCTCAGGGTGAAAGCGCGAGCGGTCACCGATGATGCGCAGGCTGATGTTGTTGTCGTTGAGTCGCTTGGCTTCCCGGCGCAAGGCCGAGAAGAACAGCTCCATCAACGCCCCGACCTCTTCAGCCGGGCGCTGCCAGTTTTCACTGGAAAAGGCGAACAGGGTCAGCACCTCGACCTTGGCCTCGGCGCATACCTCGATGACCGCGCGCACCGCATCCACACCGGCCTTATGCCCGGCAACACCGGGCAACAGGCGCTTCTTCGCCCAGCGATTATTCCCATCCATGATGATCGCGACATGGCGCGGCACCGATGGGGACACACCTTGCTTGGTCTTTTCCATTGAAAAAAGTCCCGACCCTTAAACGGCCATCAGGTCCTTTTCTTTCTGCTTGACGGCAACTTCGATCTCAGCCACGAATTTGTCAGTCAGCTTCTGGATTTCGTCGGCGGCACGGCGTTCGTCGTCTTCGCTGATTTCCTTTTCCTTGACCAGATCCTTGAGCTGGCTCAGTGCATCGCGACGGATATTGCGCACGGCAATACGGCCATCTTCAGCGGCGTCACGAGCCTGCTTGGTGAAACCCTTGCGGGTCTCTTCGGTCAGCGCCGGCATGGTGATCAGCAACAACTCGCCCAGGTTGGTCGGGTTGAGGTTCAGACCCGCACTGCCGATAGCCTTGTCGACAGCGCCCAGCATATTGCGCTCGAACGCCACGACCTGCAGGGTACGGGCATCTTTCACGGTGATGTTAGCCACTTGCTTGATCGGCGTATCGGCACCGTAGTAAGGAACCATCACACCTTCCAGAACGCTAGGATGCGCCTGGCCAGTACGGATTCGGCTGAAAGCGTGCGCCAAGGACTCCAGCGACTTTTGCATGCGCTCTTGAGCGTCTTTCTTGATTTCGTTGATCATTTTTGAACTTCCTCGATCAGAGTTCCTTCAGCGCCGCCATGCACGATGTTCAGCAGGGCGCCGGGCTTGTTCATGTTGAAGACGCGCAGCGGCATCTTGTGGTCGCGGCACAGGCAGATTGCCGTCAGGTCCATCACGCCCAGCTTGCGATCCAGCACTTCATCGTAGGTCAGATGATCGAACTTCTCGGCATGCGGGTCTTTGAATGGATCTGCAGTGTATACACCATCGACCTTGGTTGCCTTCAATACCACGTCGGCATCGATTTCGATGGCGCGCAGGCAAGCGGCGGAGTCAGTGGTGAAGAACGGGTTGCCGGTACCGGCAGCGAAGATGACCACTTCTTTCGAGTTCAGGTGGCGCATGGCTTTGCGGCGATCATAGTGATCGGTCACGCCTACCATGGAGATGGCCGACATGACGATCGCGGTAATGTTCGCCCGCTCCAGCGCATCGCGCATGGCCAGGGCATTCATTACGGTCGCCAGCATGCCCATGTGGTCGCCAGTGACGCGGTCCATGCCGGCTGCACTGAGCGCCGCGCCACGGAACAGGTTGCCACCACCGATCACCAAGCCTACCTGAACACCAATACCGACCAGTTGGCCGACTTCCAGCGCCATGCGATCCAGGACCTTGGGGTCGATCCCGAACTCTTCCGAGCCCATCAGGGCCTCGCCGCTAAGCTTGAGTAGAATGCGTTTATAGCGAGCTTGATAACCACTGCCCTGCTGAGCCATTGCGAATCTCTCCTGCGGCGTTTGTAAAAAAATCTGGCGGGCTGTTTTCAGCCTGCGCGTAACTCTAGCGTGGCGCAGCTACTGCGCCAGCGAAAGGCGGTCTCGTAAACCGCTCCCGCTTTGACAAAGAGGCTGCGCGCGTGAGCGGGCAGCCTCTTCGGGGCGACAGAGGTGAATCTGTCTTATTGCTTGGCAGCAGCCAGCTGAGCGGCAACTTCTTCAGCGAAGTTGTCGACCGGCTTCTCGATGCCTTCGCCTACTTTGAAGTAGGTGAAGGAAACGATTTCAGCGCCAGCTTTCTTGGCCAGCTCGCCGACCTTGATTTCCGGGTTCATGACGAACGCTTGCTCGACCAGGCTGGCTTCGGCCAGGAACTTCGAGATACGGCCTTTGACCATGTTCTCGACGATGTTCTCAGGCTTGCCCTTGATCTTCTCTTCGTTCAGGGTCAGGAAGACGTTCTTCTCGCGCTCGATCGCTTCAGCCGAAACTTCCGATGGCAGCAGGAACTCAGGGTTGCTTGCAGCCACGTGCATGGCGATTTCTTTGGCCAGCTGGACGTCGCCGCCCTTCAGGACAACAGCAACACCGATCTTGTTGCCGTGCAGGTAGGTGCCGACAACGTCACCTTCAACGCGCACCAGGCGACGGATGTTGACGTTCTCGCCAACCTTGGCAACCAGGGCTTCACGAGCCGATTCGCGGGAAGCGATCAGCGGAGCCGCGTCAGTCAGCTTCTCGGCGAAGGCTTGCTCAACGCTTTCGGCCACGAAGGTTTTGAAGTCGTCTTGCAGGGCCAGGAAGTCGGTCTGCGAGTTGACTTCCAGCAGAACGGCGGACTTGTCGTCGGCCTTGATGGCGATAGCGCCTTCAGCGGCAACGTTGCCGGCCTTTTTAGCGGCCTTGATGGCGCCCGAAGCGCGCATGTCGTCAATGGCTTTCTCGATGTCGCCGCCGGCCTTTTCCAGGGCCTTTTTGCAATCCATCATGCCTTCGCCGGTACGCTCACGCAGTTCTTTGACCAGCGCTGCAGTAATTGCTGCCATTTCAAATTCCTCTTGGATAGGTTTTCAACCATTCCACCCGATACTTGACGGGCGTTCAATTCTGTAAATCCACTTACCAGCACTCATGCAGTAACAAGATTGCAACGGCGATGCTGACAAGAGGATTTCAAGGTGGCAAAAAGGGGGCAAAGCCCCCTTTTCGCGTGCCGAGTAGACGCTAAGCGTCAGCTACTCAGGCTTCGGCAGCCGGTGCTGCTGCTTCTTCGGCGTACACTTCGGTACCGCCAGCAACGTTGTTGCGGCCACGGATAACGGCGTCAGCCATCGAACCCATGTACAGCTGGATAGCGCGGATGGCGTCATCGTTACCTGGGATGATGTAATCAACGCCTTCTGGGCTGGAGTTGGTATCGACAACGCCGATGACCGGGATGCCCAGCTTGTTGGCTTCGGTGATAGCGATGCGCTCGTGGTCAACGTCGATCACGAACAGGGCATCAGGCAGGCCGCCCATGTCCTTGATACCACCCAGGCTGCGATCCAGTTTTTCCAGATCGCGCGAACGCATCAGGGCTTCTTTCTTGGTCAGCTTGGCGAAAGTGCCGTCTTCGGACTGGACTTCCAGGTCGCGCAGACGCTT
Source organism: Pseudomonas wadenswilerensis (assembly GCF_900497695.1). Taxonomy (GTDB): domain Bacteria; phylum Pseudomonadota; class Gammaproteobacteria; order Pseudomonadales; family Pseudomonadaceae; genus Aquipseudomonas; species Aquipseudomonas wadenswilerensis. The sequence continues at coordinate 696,168 of NZ_UIDD01000010.1, forward strand.
GATCGAAGCACGGATGGTCTTGTAGTTGGTCAGCATGCCGCCCAACCAGCGGTGATCGACGTACGGCGAACCGCAACGTGCTGCTTCTTCAGCAACGATCTTGCCAGCGGAACGCTTGGTGCCGACGAACAGAATCTTGTTTTTGCCCTGGGCCAGGCGCTCTACGAAGGTCAGTGCCTCGTTGAACATTGGCAGGGTTTTTTCAAGGTTGATGATGTGAATCTTGTTACGCGCGCCGAAAATGTACTTACCCATTTTCGGATTCCAGTAACGGGTTTGGTGACCGAAGTGCACACCGGCCTTCAGCATATCGCGCATGTTGACTTGGGACATGATAGTTCCTTGATAAGTCGGGTTGGGCCTCCACGTATCCCAATGACCAACCCGCGACCCTAAGATCGAAGGCACCCAGGTCATCGTGTCGACACGTGTGTGGGTTTAGTGCTTCCGGAGCTATCCCCGGAAAGCGGCGCATTTTATACCACAGAAGCCCGCCAAGCGAAACCCGAATTACCATAGAACGTCACAGGCTTTTGCACACACCGCCCATTAGCGCCAGAATGGCCCTTATATAAAGGCTGTATCAGCGCCATAGCCGCCTGAATCGGGCATGGCTCTGTTAGAATCCGGCCTTTCCCCAGATTATTCGCGCCTTGCTGCGCCGTAGAGAGCCTGTAATGACCGTTACCATCAAAACCGCCGAAGACATCGAAAAGATGCGCGTCGCCGGCCGCCTGGCCGCCGAAGTCCTGGAGATGATCGAAGAGCACGTCAAGCCCGGTGTCACCACCGAAGCGCTCGACCGCCTGTGCCACGACTACATCGTCAACGTCCAGAAAGCGATCCCGGCGCCACTCAACTACAAGGGTTTCCCCAAGTCGATCTGCACCTCGGTCAACCACGTGGTCTGTCACGGCATCCCCGGTGACAAACCGCTCAAGGATGGCGACACCCTGAACATCGACGTCACGGTGATCAAGGACGGCTACCACGGCGACACCAGCCGCATGTTCCACGTCGGCAGCGTGCCGGTGTGGGCCGAGCGCCTGTCCCAGGTCACCCAGGAATGCATGTACAAGGCCATCGAACTGGTCAAGCCGGGCTGCCGCCTGGGCGACATCGGTGAAGTGATCCAGAAGCACGCGGAAAAGAACGGCTTCTCGGTGGTGCGCGAGTTCTGCGGCCACGGCATCGGCAAGGTGTTCCACGAAGAGCCGCAGATCCTGCACTACGGCCGCGCCGGCACCGGCATGGAGCTCAAGGAAGGCATGACCTTCACCATCGAGCCGATGATCAACCAGGGCAAGGCCGACACCAAGGTGCTGGGCGACGGCTGGACCGCCATCACCAAGGACCGCAAGCTCTCGGCCCAGTGGGAGCACACCCTGGTGGTGACCGCGACCGGTTACGAAATCTTCACCCTGCGTAAAGACGACACTATTCCGCGCACATCGGCCTGACTCTTACAGGAAAGCCTCTCGATGCCCCAGGTGGATCCCGAGCTGTTCGATCGCGGCCAGTTCCAGGCGGAACTGGCCCTCAAGGCAAGCCCCATCGCTGCCTTCAAGAAAGCCATCCGCCAGGCCGGCGAGGTGCTCGACAACCGTTTTCGCAGCGGTCGCGAGATCCGCCGGCTGATCGAGGACCGCGCCTGGTTCGTCGACAACATCCTGCAACAGGCCTGGAATCAGTTCACCTGGAGCGAAGACGCCGATATTGCCCTGATCGCCACCGGCGGTTACGGGCGCGGCGAGCTGCACCCCTACTCCGACATCGACCTGTTGATCCTGCTCGACAGCGCCGACCATGAAGTCTTTCGTGACTCGATCGAACGCTTTTTGACCCTGCTCTGGGACATTGGCCTGGAAGTGGGCCAGAGCGTGCGCTCAGTCGATGAATGCGCCGAACAGGCCCGCGCCGACCTGACGGTTGTCACCAACCTAATGGAAAGCCGCACCATCGCCGGCCCCGAGCACCTGCGCCAGCGCATGCTCGAGGTGACCAGCACCGCGCACATGTGGCCGAGCAAGGAATTCTTCCTGGCCAAGCGTGCCGAGCAAAAGGCCCGGCACCACAAGTACAACGACACCGAGTACAACCTGGAGCCCAACGTCAAGGGCTCACCGGGCGGGCTGCGCGACATCCAGACGGTACTGTGGATCGCCCGCCGCCAATACGGCACCCTCAACCTGCATGCCCTGGCCGGCGAAGGCTTCTTGCTGGAAAGCGAGAACAACCTGCTGGCCTCGTCCCAGGAGTTTCTCTGGAAGGTGCGCTACGCCCTGCACATGCTGGCCGGGCGCGCCGAAGACCGCCTGCTGTTCGATCACCAGCGCAGCATCGCCGCCCTGCTCGGTTTTGGCGACGAGAACCCCAAGCGCGCCATCGAACAGTTCATGCAGCAGTACTACCGGGTGGTGATGAGCATCGCCGAGCTCAGCGACCTGATCATCCAACACTTCGAAGAAGTCATCCTGGACGACGACAGCGGCAGCGCCCAGCCGCTGAATGCGCGCTTCCAGCTCCACGACGGCTATATCGAGGCAGTGCGCACCAACGTTTTCAAGCGCACGCCGTTCGCCATGCTGGAAATCTTCGTGCTGATGGCCCAGCACCCGGAAATCAAGGGCGTGCGCGCCGACACCATTCGCCTGCTGCGTGAACACCGGCACCTGATCGACGACGATTTTCGTAACGATATCCGCAACACCAGCCTGTTCATCGAGCTGTTCAAGTGCGAGATCGGTATCCACCGCAACTTGCGACGAATGAACCGCTACGGCATTCTCGGCCGCTACTTGCCGGAGTTCGGCCTGATCATCGGGCAGATGCAGCACGACCTGTTCCACATCTATACAGTCGATGCGCACACCCTGAACCTGATCAAGCACCTGCGCAAACTGCAGTACACCCCGGTTTCGGAGAAATTCCCGCTGGCCAGCAAGCTCATGGGCCGCCTGCCCAAGCCGGAGCTGATCTACCTGGCCGGGCTCTACCACGACATCGGCAAGGGCCGCCAGGGCGACCATTCGGAGCTGGGCGCAGTGGATGCCCAGGCCTTCTGTGCACGCCATCAGTTGCCGAGCTGGGATAGCCGCCTGATTGTCTGGCTGGTGCAACATCACCTGGTGATGTCGACCACTGCCCAGCGCAAGGACCTCTCCGACCCGCAAGTGATCCACGACTTCGCCCAACTGGTCGGCGATGAGACCCGCCTGGACTACCTCTACGTGCTGACCGTGGCGGATATCAACGCCACCAACCCGAGCCTGTGGAACTCCTGGCGCGCCAGCCTGCTGCGCCAGCTCTACACCGAGACCAAGCGCGCCCTGCGCCGCGGCCTGGAAAACCCGCTGGACCGCGAAGAACAGATTCGCCAGACCCAGGGCGCGGCCCTGGACATCCTCATTCGCGAGGGCACCGACCCGGACGACGTCGAGCAACTGTGGTCGCAGCTGGGCGATGACTACTTTCTGCGCCATACCGCCGCCGACGTCGCCTGGCACAGCGATGCCATCCTTCAGCAGCCGGCCGATGGCGGACCACTGGTACTGATCAAGGAAACCACCCAGCGCGAGTTCGAGGGCGGCACGCAGATCTTCATCTATGCCCCCGACCAGCACGACTTCTTCGCCGTGACCGTGGCGGCCATGGACCAGCTCAACCTGAACATCCATGACGCGCGGATCATCACCTCGAGCAGCCAGTTCACCCTCGACACCTATATCGTGCTCGACAACGATGGCGGCTCTATCGGCGACAATCCCGTGCGGGTCAAGCAGATTCGCGACGGCTTGACCGACGCCCTGCGCAACCCCGACGACTATCCGACCATCATTCAGCGCCGGGTACCGCGCCAGCTCAAGCACTTCACCTTTGCCCCGCAGGTGACCATCCATAACGATGCCCAGCGCCCGGTGACCATCCTCGAACTCAGCGCCCCCGACCGCCCCGGCCTGCTGGCGCGGATCGGCAAAATCTTCCTGGAGTTCGACCTGTCGCTGCAAAATGCCAAGATTGCCACCCTCGGCGAACGGGTCGAAGACGTGTTCTTCATTACCGACGCCGACAACCAGCCCCTGTCCGACCCGCAACTGTGCAGCCGCCTGCAGGATGCGATCGTCGAGCAACTGCGCGTCGACCAGGCGACCGGGGTGCCTTTGACCCGCCTGACCATTTGACCGTTTGACGAGACCTTGCGCCGATGAACAATGCTTTGAACCAGCTTCAGCCCTACCCGTTCGAGAAACTCCGTGCGCTGCTCGGCAGCGTTCAGCCAGCAGCGGACAAACGCGCCATTGCCCTGTCGATCGGTGAACCGAAGCATGAGTCGCCGGCCTTCGTCGCCCAAGCCCTGGCCGACAGCCTCAAGCAGATGGCCGTGTACCCGACCACTGTCGGCCTGCCGGCCCTGCGCCAGGCCATTACCCGCTGGTGCGAACAACGCTTTGGCGTGCCGGCCGGCTGGCTGGATGCCGACAAACACGTGCTGCCGGTCAACGGCACCCGTGAAGCGCTGTTCGCCTTCACCCAGGCCGTGGTCAATCGCAGCGACGACGGCCTGGTGATCAGCCCCAACCCGTTCTACCAGATCTACGAAGGCGCAGCCCTGCTGGCCGGCGCCACCCCGCACTACCTGCCGTGCCTGGACAGCAACGGCTTCAACCCGGATTTCGACGCGGTGTCGGCCGAGACCTGGCAGCGCTGCCAGATACTTTTCCTCTGCTCCCCAGGCAACCCCACCGGCGCCCTGGTGCCGATGGAGACCCTGAAAAAGCTGATTGCCCTGGCCGACCAGTACGATTTCGTGATCGCCGCCGACGAGTGCTACAGCGAGCTGTACTTCGACGAGCAAAGCCCGCCGCCGGGCCTGCTCAGCGCCTGCGTGGAACTGGGCCGCAGCGACTTCAAGCGTTGCGTGGTGTTCCACAGCCTGTCCAAGCGCTCCAACCTGCCGGGCCTGCGCTCAGGCTTCGTGGCCGGCGACGCCGAGATCATCAAGCCGTTCCTGCTCTACCGCACCTACCACGGCTGCGCCATGCCGGTACAAACCCAGCTGGCGAGCATTGCCGCCTGGAACGATGAAGAACACGTGCTGGCCAACCGCGACCTGTACCGCGAAAAGTTCGATGCAGTACTGGCGATCCTCGCCCCGGTACTGGACGTTCAGCGTCCGGACGGCGGCTTCTACCTGTGGGCCAAGGTGCCAGGCGATGACGCCGCGTTCACCCGTGACCTGTTCGAAGCCCAACACGTGACCGTGGTGCCGGGTTCGTACCTGTCGCGCGAAGTGGATGGCGTCAACCCGGGTGCCGGGCGGGTGCGCATGGCATTGGTAGCGCCATTGGCCGAGTGTGTAGAAGCAGCCGAGCGGATTCGCGCGTTCTTGCAGAAGTAAACGGCCCCATCGCGGGGCAAGCTGAACTGGTCAACAGATTTTGGACACCGGTTTAGGTTCATGCCGCAACCTTGAGCTTTTTCTCCATGGCTACCGGGGTTTCATAGCCGTTGTAGCTGTGGAGACGCTTAAGGTTGTAACGCATCAGATAAGCCTGGATGTCTAACTGTGCTTGCGCTTCGGTTTCGTAACCTTCTGCTGGCATCCACTCAGACTTCAATGCACCGAAGAAGCGCTCCATGACGGCGTTATCCCAGCACTGGCCTCGGTGACTCATGCTCTGTTCCAGACCGTACTCCTCAAGAGCAGCCCTGAATTTATGGCTGGTGTACTGACAGCCCTGATCCGAGTGGAACATCACTCCAGCCGGTCTACCTCTAGATTCGGCCGCCATTCGTAGCGCCTCGCAGGCAAGCCGGGCATCGGCGATCATTGAGAAAGCCCAGCCCACCACTCGGCGAGCATACAAGTCGATCACAGCCGCCAAGTACAGCCAACGCTTGCCTACCTGGATGTAGGTGACATCGCCGCACCACACCTGGTTGACCGTCGAGACGTTGAAGTTTCGCTTGAGCTGGTTACTCGCGATCAATGCTTCTGTGCCCGATGATCGGTAACGATGCGGCCTGCGTTGCTTGCATTGCAGACCGGCTTCCTTCATCAGCATACGTACCTTGTATCGCCCGGCTTTATGGCCAGCACGACGCAATTCCCGAACCAGCGTTCGCGACCCAGCAGAGCTACGAGAGGCCTTGAAAAGGCTGGCCATCGTTGAACGCAGATCCTCTCTGACCGGATCCTTTCGTCCCTGGCGTTTTCGCCATGCGTAGAAACTGCTGCGCCGAACTCCAAGGACGCGACAGCAGTCGAAAACACCAAATTGCTCACTCAGTTCGTTGATCAACGAGAACGATCCTTGGAGTCCCGAGCAGGAGAGCACTGGCCTTTTTTAGGATTTCGATATCCCGGTCCTTTTGCCGGACTAGCGCTTCCAGCTCCTGGATTCGCTGCTGCTCTGGAGTGATGGCCTTGGCGCCGACTGGTGTTTGACCTTCTCGTTCCTGGCGCAGTTGCTCGACCCAGCGACGAAGCGCGGTCCGCCCTAGGCCAAGGCTCTCGCAGACATCAGGGACTGACTCACCATCGTCCAGCACCATCTCGGCAGCTTTGATTTTGAATTCGTTCGAGTAAGATTTTCGCACTGATTTTGCCTCCAATTGGGCGCCATAATAGCGCCCGACGAAGGTGTCCAAAATCATTAGGCCAGTTCAAGCCCGCTCCCACAGATGATGGTAGGAGCGGGCTTGCCCCGCGATGCTTTACTTCACCGGCCCCAGATTCGCCTCACTCATGTCCAGCTCCCCCAGCACCTGACGCACCACGTCATCACCGATCTGATGCTGGCGATGCAGGTTGTACAGCTCCAGACGCTGGGCCCGCAGCGCGCGCAGGCGCAAGCGCCGTTCGAGTTGGTCCATTTGCGCGGCCAGGGCCTGGGCTTCGGCGCTGTCGTTGAAGGTATCGAGCTGATGCCGGTATTCAGCCATCAACCGCGCCTTGAGTTCAGCCGCCAGGGCTGCCTGGGAGGCATCCAGCGGGGTACCGGCCTCGGCCAGATCTTCTGCCTCAAGCGCGTGAATCGCCGCCTCGGCCGTGCGTCGCCAGGCCTCCTGGGCTTCCTGGCGCAGGGCGTCATCCGGGCTTTTGGTGACACCGCGCAACAGCAGCGGCAAGGCGATGCAGGCGGCGACCAGCGACAGCAGAATCACCCCGGCAGCGATGAAAATCAGCAAATCACGCTCCGGGAAGTCCTTGCCGGCGCTGATCAACAGCGGCACCGACATGACACCGGCCAGGGTCACTGCCCCGCGCACGCCGCCGACGGTCAACAACCAGCAGGAACGGGCGTTGGGCACCAGCACCAGGTCTTCTTTACCGCGCCAGCGGCGGATCACGCCAATCAGGCGCCAGATGCTCTGCACCCAGATAAAGCGCAGGGCCAGCAGTACCGCAAAGATCGCCACTACATCCAGGCAGCGCCATAGCAAGGTCGGCCACAGCGAGGCTTCGTGACTGGTCACCGCCTTGATGATGTCGGGCAACTGCAAGCCCAACAACAGAAAGATCAGACCGTTGAAAGCGAACTCCAGCAGCGACCAGACGCTGCGGTTGAGCAGGCGCGTGCTGGTCTGCCGGGGCAGCAGGTCGAGCCAGCTCTGCATCATCCCCGCCGCTACCGCCGAGAGAATGCCGGAGGCACCCAGGCGCTCGGCCAGCACATAAGCGGCAAACGGCAGCAGCAACATGAACACGACATGGGTGGCCGGGTCATCCCAGCCGCGGGCGATCATCCAGGCGCGCAGGCGGCCGACCAGCCAGCTCTGGGCCACACCGATGGCCAGGCCACCGACGGCGACCAGCACGAAGGTCAGGCTGGCCTCGGCCAGGGAGAACACGCCGGTGATTGCCGCCGCCAGGGCGAACTTGAAGGTCACCAGGCCCGAGGCGTCGTTCATCAGCGCCTCGCCCTGGAGCATGTGCATCAGGGGCGTCGGCAGGCGGTCCTGGGTGATTGCCGAGACCGCCACGGCGTCGGTGGGCGACAGTACCGCCGCCAGGGCAAAGGCCACCGGCAGAGGAATGCTGGGCAGGATCCAGTGAATGAAATAGCCGGCACCTACTACGGTAAACAGGACCAGGCCGACCGCCAGGGTCAGGATCGGCCCGCGTAGCCGCCAGAGGTCGCGCTTGGGCATCCGCCAGCCATCGGAAAACAGCAGCGGTGGCAGGAACAAGAACAGAAACAATTCCGGGTCCAGGGCCACGTGCAGGCCCAGGGTCGGCCACGCCAGCAAGGCGCCAGCGGCAATCTGTACCAGCGGCAGGGGCAGCGGGATCATCCGCCCGACCAGTTTGGAAACACTCACCAGCATCAGCAGGATGAGAACGGTGTAGGCTGATTGCATTCAGCGAGTCCTGTTCAATTCAAACGCATTCAATAACTTATGCGGGGCTGGGCACGGCATTGCCATTGAAACGACATATTAGCCGCTTAGGCTGCCGGCGCACCGCTGCACAAAAGTCGCAGAACCGTCCAGAACCTGTAACACAATGCTACAAAGAGCCGTGGCAACGCCAACCCAAAGCCGCCGACCATGGCATAATCCTTCACCATTTTTTCCCAGGGGGGCAAGACATGACCAAACGCGACACGCCATTGCACCTTTATGGAATCAAGGCCTGCGACACCATGAAGAAAGCCCGCACCTGGCTCGAAAACCAGGGCCTGGGCTACGATTTCCACGACTACAAGACCCAGGGCATTGACCGTGCGAGCCTTGAGCGCTGGTGCAATGAACATGGCTGGCAAACAGTACTCAACCGTGCTGGCACCACCTTCCGCAAACTAGACGACGCCCAGAAGGCCGATCTCGACCAGCTCAAGGCCATCGAACTGATGCTGGCCCAACCGTCGATGATCAAGCGCCCTGTGCTCGACCTCGGTAAGCGGACCCTGGTCGGCTTCAAGCCTGATCTGTACGCGGCCGCCCTTCAGTAACCCGGCGCCGAGCTTTCATTCAATTTCGCAAGAGGTAACTGCATGTCCACTTCCCTGTTCAGCCTGGCCTTCGGTGTCGGCACCCAGAACCGTCAAGGCGCCTGGCTGGAAGTCTTCTACGCACAACCGCTGATCAACCCGGCTGCCGAACTGGTCGCTGCCATCGCCCCGGTCCTGGGCTATGAAGGCGGCAACCAGGCGATCGCCTTCAGCACCAGCCAGGCTGCCCAGCTGGCCGAAGCCCTCAAGGGTGTCGATGCTGCCCAGGCCGCACTGCTGACCCGCCTGGCCGAAAGCAACAAGCCGCTGGTAGTCACCCTGCTGGCCGAAGACGCCGCGCTGACGTCCACCCCGGAAGCCTACCTGAAGCTGCACCTGCTTTCGCACCGCCTGGTCAAGCCACACGGCCTGAACCTGGCCGGTATCTTCCCGCTGCTACCGAACGTGGCCTGGACCAGCCAGGGCGCCGTCGACCTGGCGGAGCTTGCCGAGCAGCAACTGGAAGCGCGCCTGAAGGGCGAGCTGCTGGAAGTGTTCTCGGTGGACAAGTTCCCGAAAATGACCGATTACGTAGTCCCTGCCGGCGTGCGTATTGCCGACAGCGCCCGTGTACGCCTGGGCGCCTACATCGGCGAAGGCACCACCATCATGCACGAAGGCTTCGTCAACTTTAACGCCGGCACCGAAGGCCCGGGCATGATCGAAGGCCGCGTTTCCGCGGGCGTCTTCGTCGGCAAGGGTTCGGACCTGGGCGGCGGCTGCTCGACCATGGGCACCCTGTCCGGCGGCGGCAACATCGTCATCAAGGTTGGCGAAGGCTGCCTGATCGGCGCCAACGCCGGTATCGGCATCCCGCTGGGCGACCGCAACACCGTTGAAGCCGGCCTGTACATCACTGCCGGCACCAAGGTGAACCTGCTGGACGAGAACAACCAGTTGGTCAAGGTCGTCAAAGCCCGCGACCTGGCCGGCCAGACCGACCTGCTGTTCCGCCGCAACTCGCTGAACGGTGCCGTGGAGTGCAAGACCCACAAGTCGGCCATCGAGCTGAACGAAGCGCTGCACGCCCACAACTAAGTGGTACCATCGGGTCTGGCCTAACGCCAGGCCCGATTTTCAGGTCCGATCATCATGTTCCAGCCCTCCCCCTGGCGCGCTGACTTTCCAGCCATCGACGCCCTGCAACGCCAGCACCAGACCTACCTGGACAGCGCCGCTACCACGCAAAAACCGCAAATCCTGCTCGATGCCCTGAGCCACTACTACGGCCATGGTGCTGCCAATGTGCACCGTGCCCAACACTTGCCCGGCGCCCTGGCGACCCAAGCCTTCGAACGCAGCCGGGAAAAGGTCGCCGGCTGGCTGAACGCCGTCGACAGCCAGCAAATCGTCTTCACCCATGGCGCCACCTCGGCCCTGAACCTGCTCGCCTATGGGCTTGAGCCGCTGTTCGAGGCCGGTGACGAAATTGCCATTAGCGCCCTGGAGCACCACGCCAACCTGCTGCCCTGGCAACAGTTGGCACAGCGCCGCGGACTCAAGCTGGTGGTGCTGCCACTGGACAGCCGCGGCCTGATCGACCTCAACATCGCCCTGCAACTGATTGGCCCGCGCACCCGGGTGCTGGCGGTCAGCCAGTTGTCCAACGTACTTGGTGCCTGGCAGCCGCTGGAGCCCCTGCTGGCCCATGCCCAGGCCCAGGGCGCGCTGACCGTGGTCGATGGCGCCCAGGGCGTGGTCCACGGCCGTCATGACGTACGCCAGCTGGGCTGTGACTTCTACGTATTCTCCAGCCACAAGCTGTATGGCCCTGACGGCGTCGGCGTGCTCTACGGCCGCAGCGAGGCCCTGGCGCGCCTGCGTCATTGGCAATTCGGCGGCGAGATGGTGCAGATCGCCGACTACCACAGCGCCAGCTTTCGCCCGGCGCCGCTGGGCTTCGAAGCCGGTACCCCGCCGATTGCCAGCGTGATCGGCCTCGGAGCCAGTCTCGATTACCTGGCGGGGCTCGATGCCCATGCGGTCGCCGAGCATGAAGCCGGCCTGCACCGGCATCTGCTGCGCGGCCTCAACGACCGCGAAGGCATCCGCCTGCTTGGCCAGCCGCAACTGGCCCTGGCCAGCTTCGTAGTCGACGGTGTGCACAACGCTGATCTGGCCCATATGCTCACCGAACAAGGCATCGCCGTGCGCGCCGGCCATCACTGCGCCATGCCATTGCTCAAAAGCCTCGGCCTGGACGGTGCGATCCGCGTGTCCCTGGGCTTGTACAACGACTCCGACGACTTGCAGCGTTTCTTCGAAGCTCTGGATCAAGCCCTGGAGTTGCTGCGATGAGCCTGCCGATGGCCGCACAGGAAGCCCTGAATGTCTTCGAACAGGCGGCCGGCTGGGAACAGCGCGCACGGTTGCTGATGCAATGGGGCGAGCGTCTGGCGCCCTTGAGCGAAGAGGAAAAGTCCGAATCCAATCGTGTTCATGGCTGCGAAAGCCAGGTCTGGCTGGTGGCCGAGCAGCAGGACGGCCAGTGGCGCTTCAAGGGTGCCAGCGATGCGCGGATCATCCGCGGCTTGCTGGCGCTGCTGCTGGTACGGATCGAAGGGCTGTCCAGCGCCGAACTGGCACAACTGGATCTGCCTGCCTGGTTCAATCAGCTGGGCCTGGGCCGCCAGCTCTCGCCTTCGCGCAGCAACGGCCTGAACGCCGTGCTGCAACGCATGTCTCAGCTCGCCGCGGGCGCCTGAGCCTTGCGCTCGGACGGGCGGCGGGCGCCGCCCACAAGCTTTTCCACCGCCTTGCTGGCGGCGACCATGCCGAAGGTTGCAGTGACCATCATCACCGCGCCGAAGCCGCCGGAGCAGTCCAGCTTAACCCCCTCGCCGACAAAGCTCTTCTGCAGGCAGACGCTGCCGTCGCCTTTGGGGTAGCGCAACTGTTCGGTGGAGAACACACAGGGCACGCTGTAGTTGCGGGTCACCGTGCGGGAAAAACCATAATCGCGACGCAGGGTCGAACGCACCCGCGAAGCCAGCGGGTCGTTGAAGGTCTTGTTCAGGTCGGCGACGCGGATCTGGGTCGGATCGATCTGCCCTCCAGCACCACCGGTGCTGATGATGGTGATCTTGTGGCGCTTGCACCAGCCAATCAGCGCGGCCTTGGCCATGACGCTGTCGATGCAGTCGATCACACAGTCGATGTGCTCACCGATGTACTCGGGCAGGGTTTCCTTGGTGACGAAATCCACCACCGCATGCACCTTGCACGCCGGGTTGATGGCCCGCAGGCGCTCGGCCATGACCTCGGCCTTGGCGCGGCCGATATTGCCCTCCTGGGCATGCAACTGACGGTTGGTATTGCTGACGCAGACATCATCGAGGTCGAACAGGGAGATTTCGCCCACGCCGCTACGGGCCATGGCTTCGGCCGCCCAGGAGCCGACCCCGCCGATACCGACGATGGCTACGTGGGCCTCGCGCAGGCGCTGCAGGCCGTTGTCACCGTACAACCGGGCGACACCGGCAAAGCGTGGATCTTCTGTACTCATGGCCCAACCCCGAAAAAACCGGCGCGTATTATAGGCCTCTTACGACGCGATGGCACCCTGCTGTACCCGCCGCCTGAGTCGTGCATTGGTAAAGGTAGTTGTAATCCTGCTTTAATGTCCCATGCAATCCAAAGACTTGGACGACAAAAGTACGGGCTAAGAACTTCAGCTCCTGAAGCCAATCCAATCTTCTGCCACCGACCTGTTCTCACATTGCCAGGACAGGACGCACGCAGGATTCGCGCCCTCCGGCGCCCGCCCGTTCCACCTTTCGGAACCCGAACTATCTATGTCATCGCGTAAATTTGGTATCAACCTGGTGATAGTCATGGCCATCGCCGCGCTATTCACCGGGTTCTGGGCGCTGATCAACCGCCCGGTTTCCGCCCCCAACTGGCCGGAGCAGATTTCCGGTTTCTCCTATTCGCCGTTCCGCCAGGGCGAGAGCCCGCAAAAGGGCCAGTACCCGAGCGAGGACGAACTGCGCCAGGACCTCGAACAGCTCAGCAAGCTGACCGACAGCATCCGTATCTATACGGTGGAAGGCACACAGGCGGAGATTCCGCGCCTGGCCGAAGAGTTCGGCCTGCGCGTGACCCTGGGGGTGTGGATCAGCCCGGACCTTGAGCGCAACGAGCGGGAAATCGAGAAAGCCATCGAACTGGCCAACAGCTCGCGCAGTGTCGTGCGGGTCATGGTCGGCAACGAAGCGCTGTTCCGCAAGGAGATCACCCCGGAGGCGCTGATCCAGTACATGGACCGGGTGCGCGCGGCGGTAAAGGTACCGGTGACCACCAGTGAGCAATGGCACATCTGGAAAGAACATCCGGAGCTGGCCAAGCATGCCGACCTGGTGGCTGCGCACATCCTGCCATACTGGGAATTCATTCCGATGAAGGATGCCGGCCAGTTCGTCCTCGACCGTGCCCGCGACCTCAAGCAACAATTCCCACGCAAACCGCTGCTGCTGTCTGAAGTCGGCTGGCCAAGCAACGGCCGCATGCGTGGCGGTGCCGAAGCGACCCAGGCCGACCAGGCCATCTACCTGCGCACCCTGGTCAACAAGCTCAACCGCCAGGGCTACAACTACTTTGTCATCGAAGCCTACGACCAGCCGTGGAAAGCCAGCGACGAAGGCTCGGTGGGCGCTTACTGGGGCGTATTCAATGCCGCACGCCAGCAAAAATTCAACTTTGAAGGCCCGGTTGTAGCCATTCCGCAATGGCGCGTGCTGGCGGTCGGTTCGGTGGTACTGGCGATGCTCTCGCTGACCCTGCTGCTGATCGACGGCTCGGCCCTGCGCCAGCGCGGCCGGACCTTCCTGACCTTTATCGCCTTCCTTTGCGGTTCGGTACTGGTGTGGATCGGCTACGACTACAGCCAGCAATACAGCACCTGGTTCAGCCTGACCGTGGGCTTCCTGCTCGCCCTCGGCGCCCTCGGCGTGTTTATCGTGCTGCTCACCGAGGCCCATGAGCTGGCCGAAGCGGTGTGGATTCACAAACGCCGCCGGGAATTCTTGCCGGTGCAGGCCGACGCGGCCTACCGTCCCAAGGTCTCGGTGCATGTGCCGTGCTACAACGAGCCGCCGGAGATGGTCAAACAGACCCTCAACGCCCTGGCGGCGCTGGATTATCCGGACTACGAAGTCCTGATCATCGACAACAACACCAAGGACCCGGCGGTCTGGGAGCCGATCAAGGCTCACTGCGAGATGCTCGGCGAGCGCTTCAAGTTCTTCCACGTCGCGCCCCTGGCCGGTTTCAAGGGCGGTGCGCTGAATTATCTGATCCCGCATACCGCCAAGGATGCCGAAGTGATCGCAGTGATCGACTCGGACTACTGCGTCGACCGCAACTGGCTCAAGCACATGGTGCCGCACTTCGCCGATCCGAAGATCGCCGTGGTGCAATCGCCCCAGGACTACCGCGACCAGAACGAAAGCACCTTCAAGAAGCTGTGCTACAGCGAATACAAGGGCTTCTTCCATATCGGCATGGTCACCCGCAACGACCGTGACGCGATCATCCAGCACGGCACCATGACCATGACCCGGCGCTCGGTGCTCGAAGAGCTGGGCTGGGCCGACTGGTGCATCTGCGAGGATGCAGAGCTCGGCCTGCGGGTGTTCGAGAAAGGCTACTCGGCGGCCTATTCCCACGAGAGCTATGGCAAGGGCCTGATGCCTGACACCTTCATCGACTTCAAGAAGCAGCGCTTCCGCTGGGCCTACGGCGCCATCCAGATCATCAAGCGCCATGCCGCAAGCCTGCTACGCGGCAAGGACTCGGAACTGACCCGTGGCCAGCGCTATCACTTCCTCGCCGGCTGGCTGCCGTGGATTGCCGATGGCATGAATATCTTCTTCACCGTCGGCGCCCTGCTGTGGTCGGCGGCGATGATCATCGTGCCGCAACGGGTCGACCCACCGCTGCTGATCTTCGCCATTCCGCCACTGGCGCTGTTCGTCTTCAAGGTCGGCAAGATCGTGTTCCTCTACCGCCGTGCGGTAGGCGTGAACCTCAAGGACGCTTTCGCCGCGGCCCTGGCCGGCCTTGCCCTGTCGCACACCATTGCCAAGGCGGTGCTGTACGGTTTCTTCACCAGCAGCATCCCGTTCTTCCGCACGCCGAAGAACGCCGACAGCCATGGTTTGCTGGTGGCGCTTTCCGAAGCCCGTGAAGAGCTGTTCATCATGTTGCTGTTGTGGGGTGCGGCGGCCGGGATCTACCTGGTTCAGGGCCTGCCGAGCAACGACATGCGTTTCTGGGTGGCCATGCTGCTGGTGCAGTCGCTGCCGTACCTGGCGGCACTGATCATGGCCATGCTGTCGTCGCTGCCCAAGCCGGTGGATGCCGCACAGCCGGCCCAGGCCTCCTGACCCCGGGGCGGCCTTGCCGCCCTTTCGCCGGCAAGGCCGGCTCCCACAGGACGGGTAAACACCCAACCTGTGGGAGCTGGCTTGCCAGCGATGAGGCGCTGACAAACAGCGCAGATCCAAGGTCCTCAACCCCTGCTTTTGCTATAAGATAACCCCCCTCGAATTCGTGCCCTGCCTTGCCCCGGAGCTCCCCATGACGGCCCCAGCCGACCTCTCGCCTACCCTTGAACTGGCCTGCGACCTGATTCGCCGTCCGTCGGTAACCCCGCTGGACTTCGATTGCCAGAAACAGATGATGCAGCGCCTGGGCGATGCCGGTTTCATGCTCGAACCGATGCGGATCGAAGACGTCGACAACTTCTGGGCCACCCATGGCACCCAGGACGGTCCCGTGCTGTGCTTCGCCGGCCACACCGACGTAGTCCCGACCGGCCCGGTGCAAGCCTGGCAGAACGATCCGTTCGACGCCCTGATCGATGCCGATGGCATGCTCTGCGGGCGTGGCGCTGCCGACATGAAGGGCAGCCTGGCGGCCATGGTGGTGGCCACCGAGCGCTTCGTCGCCGACTATCCCAACCATCGCGGCAAGGTCGCCTTCCTGATCACCAGCGATGAAGAAGGCCCGGCCCACCACGGCACCAAGGCCGTGGTCGAGCGCCTGGCAGCACGCAACGAGCGCCTGGACTGGTGCATCGTCGGCGAGCCATCGAGCACCAGCCTGGTCGGTGACGTGGTCAAGAACGGCCGTCGCGGCTCGCTCGGCGCCAAGCTCACCGTGCGCGGCGTACAGGGCCATGTGGCCTACCCGCACCTGGCGAAGAACCCGATCCACCTGGCCACTCCGGCCCTGGCGGAACTGGCTGCCGAGCACTGGGACGAAGGCAACGCGTTCTTCCCGCCGACCAGCTTCCAGATCTCCAACCTCAACTCCGGCACCGGCGCCACCAACGTGGTGCCGGGCGAGCTGACCGCACTGTTCAACTTCCGCTTCTCTACCGAATCGACGGTCGAAGGCCTGCAGCAGCGAGTTGCCGCCATCCTCGACAAGCACCAGCTGGATTGGCACGTGGACTGGGCCTTGTCGGGCCTGCCGTTCCTCACCGAGCCGGGCGACCTGCTCGACGCCGTATCGGCGAGCATCAAGGCGGTCACCGGCCGTGAAACCAAGGCGTCGACCAGCGGCGGCACCTCCGACGGGCGCTTCATCGCCACCCTCGGCACCCAGGTGGTCGAGCTGGGCCCGGTCAACGCCACCATTCACCAGGTCAACGAGCGGATCCTGGCCAGCGACCTCGACGTGCTGACCGAAATCTACTACCAGACCCTGACCCGGTTGCTTGCCTGATGCTCACCTGCCCAATCTGCAGCGCCGCGCTGAGCACCCTCGACAATGGCGTGGCCTGCCCGGCCGGCCACCGTTTCGACCGTGCCCGACAGGGTTACCTGAACCTGTTGCCGGTGCAGCACAAGAACAGCCGTGACCCGGGCGACAACCAGGCCATGGTCGAGGCCCGCCGCGACTTTCTCAACGCCGGGCATTACGCCCCGGTAGCCCGGCGCCTGGCCGAGCTTGCCGCTGAACGCGCACCGGCACGCTGGCTGGATATCGGCTGTGGCGAGGGTTACTACACCGCGCAGATCGCCGCAGCGCTGCCCGAGGCCGACGGTTATGCCCTGGACATCTCCCGCGAAGCGGTCAAGCGTGCCTGCAAGCGCAACCCGGCGCTGACCTGGCTGGTGGCGAGCATGGCCCGGGTGCCGCTGGCCGATGCCAGTTGCCAGTTCCTGGCCAGTGTCTTCAGCCCGCTGGACTGGCAGGAAGCCCTGCGCCTGCTGAGCCCCGGCGGCGGCCTGATGCGCGTCGGCCCGACCAACGAGCACCTGATCGAGTTGCGCCACAAGCTCTACGATGAAGTGCGCGACTACGCCGACGACAAACACCTGGCACTGGTGCCAGCGGGCATGCAGCACGCCCATAGCGAAACCCTGAAATTCCGCCTCAGCCTTGCCGATAGCAAGGCCCGCGCCGACCTGCTGGCCATGACCCCGCATGGTTGGCGCGCCAGCGCCGATAAACGCGCGCGCGTCATCGACCAGGCCGAGCCTTTCGAGGTCACGGTATCGATGCGTTACGATTACTTTGTGCGCCAAGACTGAGCGCACCCGGAGCCCCTATGCGCCAACCCGATATCGAGATTTACCTGAAAGACGCCGACGTCGACCACAAGCAGATCGCCGCCTGGCTCACCGAGGCACTCGGCCCGTGCAGCGACTGGCAGCAGAAAGGCCAGACCTACAAGTGCAAGGCCGGTAACATTCCAGTTACCTGGTTACCGAAGGCTGTGGGCAAATGGAACAGTCTTTACCTGGAAAGCGACCAGACGCCGTGGGACGACGACATCGCCTGCGCGCGCGCCGCCTTTGCCGCGCTGAGCGTCGAAGTGCGCTGCGCGCCGGGCACCTGGGTCGAGGAAGAAGGTGAAGAGGATGCCGATCGCTGGATCCGCATCAGTGCCGACGGTGAAGAGGAAATCACCTGGCGTACCAACTGAAATTGCTTCTTCGAAAAGGCCCGCCCCGGTTGTCCGGCGGCGGGCCTTTTCGCTTGTGGGCCCAGGCTCGAGGCTTGTGGCCCGGCGCTTACAGCCCGACTACGTCTTCTGCCTGCAGGCCTTTCTGGCCCTGAGTCAGATTGTATTCGACCTGCTGCCCCTCAAGCAGGGTGCGATGACCCTCCCCGCGGATGGCACGGTAGTGAACAAACACGTCCGCGCCACCTTCACGCTGAATGAAGCCGTAACCTTTGGCGTCATTGAACCACTTTACACTTCCAGTCTCACGAGACGACATCTGAACTACTCCGGATTTTTATTTTGGAATCGCCTGGCATGCAGAGAGGTCACGGCCCCCTGCCGACGCAGCTTGCACAAATCTCTTGCAAGCGGCGGACCGAGTATATGACACACTTAAATTAATTTTCATGACCGGGGCGCTTTTTGCTGAACTTGCGCAGATACGGCACACTAACCGACTGAGCAATCACTCGAAAATCTCATCCAGAGCACACACCGTATGACCCGTTCCCCCCTGCGCCGCCTGATCTTCGGCGCCCTGCGTCGCCTGTTGTACCTGTGGGTTCGCTCCGAGACCATCAACCAGTCGTCCTTCACCCTGAACCTGGATCGCAGCCGGCCGGTGTTCTACGCCCTGCAGTCGCCGTCGCTCACCGACCTTGCCGTGCTCGACCGCGAATGCACCAAAGCCGGGCTGCCACGCCCGGTGTTGCCCACCGCCGTTGGCACCCTGCAAGAGCCCGCAGCATTCTTCTACTTGACCCCGGAGCCCGACTGGCTCGGCCGCCAGGACAAGCGCGGCGCCCCGCCAACCCTGGCGCGGCTGGTCAACGCCATCAGCCAGCATGCCGAGGAAGACGCGCAGATCATTCCGGTCAGCGTGTTCTGGGGCCAGTCGCCGGCCAGTGAATCCAGCCCCTGGAAGCTGCTGTTCGCCGACAGTTGGGCGGTTACCGGGCGCCTGCGCCGGTTGCTCACCGTACTGATCCTCGGGCGCAAGACCCGCGTACAGTTCTCGGCACCGATTCACCTGCGCGAACTGGTGCAGCACAACAAAGGTCACGAGCGCACCGTGCGCATGGCCCAGCGCCTGCTGCGCGTGCACTTTCGCAACCTCAAGTCCGCCGTCATCGGCCCGGACATTTCCCACCGCCGTAACCTGGTCAAGGGCCTGGTGCACGACCCGCTGGTGCGCCAGGCCATCGCCGATGAGGCCGAGCGCGAAAAGATCCCGCTGGCAAAAGCCGAGGCCCAGGCCCTGCGCTACGGCAACGAGATCGCCTCGGATTACACCTATACCGCCATCCGCTTCCTCGAAGTGGTGCTGAGCTGGTTTTGGAACAAGATCTACGACGGCATCAAGGTCAACCACATCGAGCAGGTGCAGGGCATCGCCCCGGGCCACGAAGTCATCTACGTGCCGTGCCACCGCAGCCATATCGACTACCTGCTGCTGTCCTACCTGCTGTTTCGCAACGGCCTGACCCCGCCGCACATCGCCGCCGGGATCAACCTCAACATGCCGGTGATCGGCGGCCTGCTGCGCCGTGGCGGGGCGTTCTTCATGCGCCGTACCTTCAAGGGCAACCCGCTGTACACCGCGGTGTTCAACGAGTACCTGCACACCCTGTTCACCAAGGGCTTCCCGGTCGAGTACTTCGTCGAAGGCGGCCGCTCGCGCACCGGGCGCATGCTGCAGCCAAAAACCGGCATGCTCGCCATTACCTTGCGCAGCTACCTGCGCTCATCGCGCACCCCGATCGTCTTCGTGCCGGTGTACATCGGTTATGAACGGGTGCTCGAAGGCCGCACCTACCTGGGCGAACTGCGCGGGGCGAGCAAGAAGAAAGAATCGATCTTCGACATCTTCAAGGTCATCGGCGCGCTCAAGCAGCGCTTCGGCCAGGTGGCGGTCAACTTCGGCGAGCCGATCCGCCTCGGCGCCTTCCTCGACCAGCAGCAACCCGGCTGGCGCGAGCAGGAGCACGGCCCGCAGTTCCGCCCGGCCTGGCTCAACGAAACCACCTCGCGCCTGGGCGAGAAAGTCGCCCGGCACCTGAACGAGGCAGCGGCGATCAACCCGGTCAATCTGGTGGCCCTGGCGCTGCTTTCCACCAGCCGCCTGGCCCTGGACGAACGCGCCCTGATCCGCGTGCTGGACCTGTACCTGGCGCTGTTGCGCAAGGTGCCCTACTCGCCGCACACCACGCTGCCTGAAGGCGATGGCCTGGCACTGATCAGCCACGTCAAGGGCATGGACCTGCTGGCCGAACAGAGCGATGCACTGGGCAAGATTCTTTACCTGGACGAGCAGAACGCCGTCCTGATGACCTATTACCGCAACAACGTGCTGCATATTTTCGCCCTGCCGGCCTTGCTGGCGAGCTTCTTCCAGAGCAGCTCGCGAATGAGCCGCGAGCTGATCCTGCAGTACACCCGGGCGCTGTACCCGTACCTGCAATCGGAGCTGTTCATTCGCTGGGAGCTGGATGAGCTGGACGCGGTCATCGACCAGTGGCTGGAGGCCTTCGTCGAGCAAGGCCTGCTGCGCTTTGAAAACGGCGTGTACCTGCGCCCGGCGCCGAGTTCGCGGCAGTTCGTGCTGCTGACCCTGCTGGCCCGGGCCATCACCCAGACCCTGCAGCGCTTCTACATGGCCACCGCCCTGCTGCTCAACAGCGGCCAGCACACCCTGAGCGCCGAAGAGCTGGAAGACCTCTGCGTGATCATGGCCCAGCGCCTGTCGATCCTGCACGGCCTGAATGCACCGGAGTTCTTCGACAAAACCCTGTTCCGCCACTTCATCCAGACCCAGATCGAGCAAGGCGTACTGCGTCCGGATACCAATGGCAAACTCGGTTACCACGAAAAACTCAGTGAACTGGCCGAAGGCGCAGCCAAGCGCGTGCTGTCGGCGGAAATACGCCTGTCGATCCGCCAGGTGGCCCTGCAGCGCAGTGAAGAGGCCACCGAAACCGCGGCATAGGCCATACTGGCCAGTGTCTTTGGAGCAACACGAATCAAACCGCCGGGCGACCGCAACCGCGGCGCCGGCGCTAAGGAGCTACTGATGAAAAAACTGTCCCTGATCCTTCTTGGCAGCCTGCTGGCCGCGTGCAGCAGCACCCCTGAAGCGTCCAAGGCCAGCCTTGATGGCGAAGTCTTCTACCTGCAGCGCATTGCCCTGCCGCCTGCCGCCACCCTGAGCGTCGCCCTGCAGGACGTGTCGCTGATGGACGCTCCCGCCGTTACCCTGGCCAGCCAGAGCGGCCCGGTCAAAGGCAATGTGCCGCTGCCCTTTCACCTGAGCTACGACCCGGCCCAGGTCAAGCCCGGCCACCGTTATGCAGTCAGCGCGCGGATCGAACTGGATGGCAAGCTGCTGTTCATCAACACCGAACACCACGGCGTTCAGCTTGATGGCAACGACCCGCAACCGGTGCGTATCAAGGTCGATGCCGTTCGTTGATTGATTGTTCTGCCCTTCGCATAAGGATGCTGCCATGTTTCGCCCAGCTCTAACCTTTACCGGCCTGTGCGCCGGCCTGCTGCTGTCGGCAAGCGCCCTGGCGCTGTCGCTCGGCGACCTCTCGCAAAAAGATGCCTCCACTGGCCTGAAGGACGCCCTGACCCAGGGCGCCCAGGTGGCGGTGAAACAACTGGGCACCCCCGGTGGTTTCAGCAATAACCCGGATGTGCGTATCGAGTTGCCGGGCAACCTTGGCAAAGCCGCCAAGAAGATGAAGGCGTTCGGCATGGGTGCCCAGGTCGAGCAACTGGAAACCAGTATGAACAAGGCCGCTGAAGCTGCCGTGCCGCAGGCCCAGGCGCTGCTGGTCGATGCAGTGAAGAAGATGACCGTGGAAGATGCCAAGGGCATCCTCAGCGGCGGCAACGACTCGGCCACCCAGTACCTGAGCAAGACCAGCCGCGAGCAGATTCGCGCCAAGTTCCTGCCGATCGTCAAGAAGGCTACCGACCAGGTCGGCCTGGCCCAGCAATACAACAGCTTCGCTGGGCAAGCGGCGACACTGGGCGTGCTGGATGCCAAGAATGCCAACGTCGAAGGCTATGTAACCGAGCAGGCGCTCAACGGCCTGTTCGAGATGATTGCCAAGCAGGAAGAAACCATCCGCCAGAACCCGGCTGCGGCGGCTACCAGCATTGCCAAGAAGGTGTTTGGCGCGCTTTGAGCCTCTCGCTCCAAAGGGCTGCTTGCGCAGCCCATCGCCGGCAAGGCCGGCTCCCACAATAGATCTGTGTCACCGCCCTCAGGCTTTCTTGACCCTGAACCACGCCGCATACAAGGCCGGCAGGAACAACAGCGTCAACGCCGTCGCCACGATCAACCCCCCCATGATCGCCACCGCCATCGGCCCGAAGAACACGCTGCGTGACAGCGGGATCATCGCCAGCACCGCCGCCAGGGCGGTCAGCACGATCGGCCGGAAGCGCCTTACCGTCGCCTCGATAATCGCCTGCCAGCGGTCCAGCCCGGCGGCGATGTCCTGTTCGATCTGGTCGACCAGGATCACCGAGTTGCGCATGATCATCCCCGACAGGGCAATGGTCCCGAGCATGGCGACAAAGCCGAACGGCTGGCGGAACACCAGCAGGAACAGGGTTACGCCAATCAGCCCCAGCGGTGCGGTGAGGAACACCATCACCGTGCGCGAGAAGCTGCGCAATTGCAGCATCAGCAGGGTCAGCACCACAACGATGAACAGCGGTACCCCGGCGTTCACCGACTTCTGCCCGCGGGTAGAGTCTTCCACCGTGCCGCCTACCTCTAGCAGATAGCCATCGGGCAGTTCTGCACGCACCGGGTCCAGGGTCGGCAGGATCTGCTTGACCAGGGTAACCGGTTGCTCTTTGCCGTAGATGTCGGCGCGCACGGTGACATTGGGCAGACGGTTGCGGTGCCAGATCACGCCTTCTTCAAAGCCGTATTCCAGGGTTGCCACCTGCGACAGCGCCACACTGCGGCCATTGTCGGTAGGCACCGCCAGGCTTGGCAGGTTGGCAAGCTCGCTGCGCTCCTGCTGGGTACCGCGCAGGAGGATCTCGATCAGCTCGTTGTCCTCACGGAACTGGCTGACCGCAGAGCCGGTCAGCGAGCTTTGCAGAAACTTCGCCAGGTTCGCCGTGCTCACTCCCAGGGCGCGGGCGCGGTCCTGGTCGATGTTCAGGTAAACCACCTTGCTCGGCTCTTCCCAGTCGAGGTGGACGTTGACCACATGGGGGTTCTCGCGCACCTTGGCCGCCACTTTGCGGGCCAGGGCGCGGACTTGCTCGATATGCTCGCCGGTGACCCGGAACTGCACCGGGTAGCCCACGGGCGGGCCGTTTTCCAGGCGCGTGACCCGCGAACGCAGGTCGGGGAATTGTTCATCGAGGGTGGCGATCAGCCAGCTGCGCAGTTGTTCACGCTCCTCGATGGTTTTCGCCAGCACGACGAACTGGGCGAAACTTGGCGCTGGCAGTTGCTGGTCCAATGGCAGGTAGAAGCGTGGCGAACCCGTGCCCACATAGGCTACATAGTTGTCGATGCCGGCGCGTTCCTTGAGCAGCGCTTCCAGACGCTTGACCTGCTCGGCGGTATTACTCAGCGAGGCGCCTTCGGCCAGCTTCAGGTCAACCATCAGCTCCAGGCGCCCGGAAGCCGGGAAGAACTGCTGGGGCACGAAGCGGAACAACAAAATACTGCCGATAAACAGGGCGATAGTCGCCACGATCACCGTCTTGCGCCGCTCCACGCACCAGCCGACCAGGCGCCGCACGCGCTGGTAGAACGGTGTGCCATACGGATCTGGCCCACCTTCGGCAGTGCCATGCTTGGCCGCGTGCAGCTTGGCCAGGTCCGGCAGCAGGCGCTCGCCCAGATAGGGCACGAACACCACCGCGGCAATCCACGAGGCGAGCAAGGCGATGGTTACCACCTGGAAGATCGAACGGGTGTATTCGCCCGTTCCGGACTGCGCGGTGGCAATCGGCAGGAAGCCGGCGGCGGTGATCAGGGTGCCGGTCAGCATTGGGAAGGCGGTGCTGGTCCAGGCATAACTGGCCGCCTTGAGCCGGTCGAAACCCTGCTCCATCTTGATTGCCATCATCTCCACGGCAATGATGGCGTCATCCACCAGCAGGCCCAGGGCCAGCACCAGCGCGCCGAGGGAGATCTTGTGCAGGCCGATACCGAAGTAGTACATGGCGGCAAAGGTCATCGCCAGTACCAGCGGAATGGCCAGGGCCACCACCAGGCCGGTGCGCATCCCCAAGGAGAAGAAACTCACCAGCAAGACGATGGCCAGGGCCTCTACCAACACCTGGACGAACTCGCCAACGCCGGTCTTCACCGCTGCCGGCTGATCGGACACCTTGCGCAGCTCCATGCCGGCCGGCAGATTGTGGGCGATGCGGGCGAACTCGGTTTCCAGGGCCTTGCCCAGCACCAGGATATCGCCGC
Source organism: Pseudomonas wadenswilerensis (assembly GCF_900497695.1). Classification (GTDB taxonomy): domain Bacteria; phylum Pseudomonadota; class Gammaproteobacteria; order Pseudomonadales; family Pseudomonadaceae; genus Aquipseudomonas; species Aquipseudomonas wadenswilerensis. The sequence goes on from NZ_UIDD01000010.1 coordinate 720,586, forward strand.
CGGCCTTCATCGATACCGCCAGGCCGATGGCATCTTCGCCCATGAAGCGCATGCGCGGTGCGGGCGGATCATTGAAGCCTCGGCGCACATCGGCGACATCGCCGATACGGAAGGTGCGGTCACCGACCCGGATCGGGAACTGCTGGATCTGCTCGACCGTGGTGAAGCGCCCGCTGACCCGCAACTGCAGGCGCTCGGATGGAGTCTCGAAGAAACCCGCGGTGCTCACCGCGTTCTGCTCTTCCAGCGCCTGCTGCACCGCTGCCAGGGGCAGGCCGAGGGTGGCCAGCTTGAGGTTGGACAGCTCGATCCAGATCTTCTCGTCCTGCAGGCCAAGCAGCTCGACCTTGCCGACGTCCTTGACCCGCTGCAACTGGATCTGCACCCGGTCGGCGTAGTCCTTGAGCACGGCGTAGTCGAAGCCATCACCGGTCAGCGCGTAGATGTTGCCGAAGGTGGTGCCGAATTCATCGTTGAAGAACGGCCCCTGAATACCCTGGGGCAAGGTGTGCCGGATATCGGCGACCTTCTTGCGGATCTGGTACCAAAGCTCGGGGATGTCGGCCGAATGCATCGAATCGCGGGCCATGAAGGTGACCTGCGATTCACCGGGCCGTGAGAACGAGACGATCCTCTCGTACTCGCCGGTTTCCATCAGCTTCTTTTCGATGCGCTCGGTCACCTGGCGCGAGACTTCCTCGGCGCTGGCACCAGGCCAGATGGTGCGAATGACCATGGCCTTGAAGGTAAAGGGCGGGTCTTCGCTCTGCCCCAGTTTGGTGTAGGACAGCGCGCCGACCACGGCCAGCAGAATCATCAGGAACAGCACGATCTGCCGATTGCGCAGGGCCCAGGCGGAAAGGTTGAAACCCATCGGGACTTACTCCTTGGCCGCCAGATTCACCACACGATTGGACCGATCCACCGGACGTACCTGCTGCCCCTCCTGGAGCACATGCACGCCGGCCGCCACCACCCAGTCCGAGGCATTCAGGCCTTCAAGCACCGGCACGCTGTTTTCACCGTAGGCACCGACCCGTACCGGCACGCGCTTGAGGGTGTTGTTGGCATCGACACGCCAGACATAGGTCTGGCCGTTCTCTGCGGTCAGCGCCGAGAGCGGCACCGCCAGCGGAATCTGCTCGGCGTGCTGGATGAACACCCGGGCACTCTGGCCAAGCTCGGCCGGCACCTTGCCGGCGGTAAAGGCGATGCGCGCCGCAAAGGTTCGCGAGCGTGGATCGGCCGAAGGTGACAGCTCACGAATACGGCCATTGAAGCGTTGATCCGGTTGCGACCAGAGCTCCACCGACACCGGCTGGCCGACCTTGAAGCGCCCGAAGTTCTGCTCCGGCAGGCCGATCAGCACTTCACGCTCGCCATCGGTGGCCAGGGTGAACACCGTCTGGCCAGCGGACACCACCTGCCCCACTTCGACCTGGCGCTTGGCAATCACACCATCCTGAGAGGCCCGCAGCACAGCGTATTCCGCCTGGTTGCCGGCGACGTCGAACTCGGCGCGCACCTGTTTGAGCCGGGCCAGGCCCGCGCGGTAAAGGTTCTCAGCATTGTCATATTGCGAACGGCTGACCATCTGCCGGTCGAGCAGGGTCTTGTAGCGGTCGCGCTCGGCCTTGACCAGGCTCAGGTTGGCTTCGGCGGCGGCCAGTTGGGCACGGCTGGCTTCCAGTTGCAGGCGCACATCCTGGGGGTCGAGCTCGGCCAGCGCCTGCTCGGCCTTGACCCGCTGCCCCTCCTCGACCAGGCGCTTGCTGACCTTGCCACCGATGCGGAAGGCCAGCTCCGGTTCGAAGCGCGCCCGCACCTCGCCAGGGTAGCTGTCGGCAGCGGCGCTGGCCGGCTGCGGCTGTACCACCATGGCTGGACGAAGGGAAGTCTGCGGTGCGCTTTCCTGCCCGCAGGCAGCAAGCAACAGCACAAGACTGACGGGCAAAGCGAGGGGCAAGGCAAGGCGCAACATGATGAATGACCTTTCGCGAATGGCGCTTTGAATATTTATACTGACGGGTATATTAAATCAGGGAGCCGGACCGGGGAAGCAGGCGTCCGAGAGAAATCCCATATTTATGCCGGGAGCAGCGCGTCGATATTTGCCCGCCGAAAGACCGGTCGCGATGTACCATGTGCACTTACTGGAATATGTATCTTTTCACTCATGCCCAAAGTCACCGCTCCTACCGGCCCCGGCCGGCCCAAGGACCTGGCAAAACGCCAGGCCATTCTCGAAGCAGCCAAGGCGCTGTTTCTAACCCTTGGCTATGCCAACACCAGCATGGATGCGGTCGCGACAGCGGCAGGTGTGTCAAAACTCACGGTCTACAGTCACTTCACCGACAAGGAAACGCTGTTCTCCTCGGCGGTGGTCGCCACCTGCACGGCGCAGCTGCCCGAACTGATCTTCGAGCTGCCTGAAGGCGTGCCGCTGGAGCAGGTATTGGTGAAGATCGGCCGCGGCTTTCAGGCGCTGATCAGCAGCGACCTGTCGGTCAAGTTGCACCGCTTGATCATGGCCCTGGGTAATCAGGACCCAAAGCTCAGCCAGATCTTCTTCGAGGCCGGCCCGTTGCGGGTCCTGCACGAGATGGAGGCGCTGTTGCGCCAGGCGGATGCGCGCGGGTTGCTGTGCATCGAGCTGCCGGCCAACGCCGCCGAGCACTTCTTCTGCCTGCTCAAGGGCGCGGCCAACTTCCGCTTGTTGCTCGGCTATGCCCCGGCGCTGGATGCCGAGGCTGCCGAGGCCCATGTCCAGGAAGTGGTGGCGCTGTTCATGCGCGCCTACCGGCCTTAAGGCTTGAGGGCTTTTTTCGGGTAGATGTCGTAGCGGCTGGATTTGCCTTCCAGGCTGTGGCTGGGCTTGGGGCCGTCGATGATCGGCGCCTTGCGCGGGCGCTTGACCACCACCCGGTGGCTGGCCAGGGCCAGGGCGGCTTCGAGCAGTGCCGGCGCATCGAGGTCGTCACCGACCAGCGGGCGGAACACGCGCATTTCCTTTTTCACCAGGGCGCTCTTGTCGCGGTGCGGGAACATCGGGTCGAGGTAGATCACCTGCGGCGGCTCGCCTTGCCAGTTGCGCATGTGCTCGATGGCATTGCCGCTGAGCAGCTGCATACGCGCGACGATCGGGCCGACCTCGGCGTCGCTGCGGGCGCGGGCCAGGCCATCTGCGAGCAAGGCGGCGACCAGCGGCTGGCGCTCGATCAGGGTCATCTGGCAGCCCAGGCTTGCCAGCACGAAGGCGTCCTTGCCCAGCCCCGCCGTGGCGTCGAGCACCTGCGGGCGTACGCCCTGGGCGATACCCACGGCCTTGGCGATCATCTGCCCGCTACCGCCACCGAACACCCGCCGGTGGGCCGCCGCGCCTTCGACGAAATCCACCCGCACCGGCCCTGGCGCTTGCGGGCCCAGTTGCTGGATCTGCAGGCCATCGGCGCCGACCTGCACGGCAAAGCCTGCGTTGTCATCGCTCAGCGGCAGCTCCAGGCGCTGCGCCCACTCGGCAGCCAGGGCCTGATAATCGGCCGTCAATGCCTCGACCCGGATGCCGCCGTCCGCCAGTTGCTCCACCATCAAATCCTGTACTCAAAAAAATTAAATGATCGTCGGCCACGGCCGATATACGAAGTATTCGCTATTTTGCCAGACCAGAACGCTCTGCGACTGCCATGACCGACATTCTTCAGCTCAACTCAGGTTATATCTCGCCCGTCGGCGACTATGGCCGGCACAATACCCAGGCATTGGGTGGCGTCAGCCACCTGTGGCAGGATTTTTTTGCCCGCGCCCTGGCTGAGCAGCAAGGTGAAGACGGCGCGACCGAGGCCGTGGCCGCCGAGCAGTTCGACAAGGTCACTGGCGAGCCGCTGGGCGGCAGCCAGGTGCTGGCGCAGATTCACAGCCAGCGTCTGTGCGATGTGCATGACACCGAACTGGCCCCGCCTGAGGCACTGTTCCTGCCCATCGCCGAGCTGGAGCCTGAACTGCTGGAAAAACTCGCCCCGCCGTTCAGCGCCGCCGAACTGATCGAGCAGCAACGCCAGCTGGATATCAGCAACACCTGGGTACGCCCGGTGGTCATGAGCCAGGGCCACCCGCTCCCGGAACCAGGCCCGGCGCCACAGGCCAAGCCGCTGTACCTGCCGATTGCCGAGTTCGAGATGGACCTGCTGGACAAGGCGCCCGAGCCTTTCGACGAAGCCACCATGGCCGTGCAGCAATCGCAGCTGGACTTCGACAATCGCTGGGCACGCCCGGTGGTGCTGAACAACGTACGCATCGCCGCCTGAGCCTCAGCGGCAGATTTGCCAGAAGCCCATATCCAGATGAAAGTGATTGCGGTGAGCGGCGTTGTAGTCGGGCCCCAGCACCGTGTTGAAACTGTCGCAGGCACTGGCGTGCAGATCCTTTAGAAACTTCGCTTTGACACCCTCCCCCGGCCAGTCCTTGAGCAACTGGATGCGCTGCCCGTCGGCCAGGCGAAAGCCGGCGATGTCCAGGGCGTTGGCCGTGGCATGCTGGCTGAGGCGACCATTCTTGCGGTTGTACATGTTGCGACAGGCGAAGCTGCCCAGGTGATCGACCTGCACCACCGGCTGGGCAAAGGCGCGCTGCGCCGCCGGCTGCAGGGCATGGCGCTCGAACAGCGCGTAGGCCACCGCCAGCGGGCAACTGGCGAGAAAGCTGCTGCTCAGGCGCACCGACGAGCCCTCGACCCGCAGCACGTTTTCCAATGGGCAGGGCGCATTGGCCGGGCTGTCGGCCTGCTTGCGGTAACGCAAATTCGAAGTCGCCAGCGCCTGTTCGCACAGCTGCGGATCATCCTGCAGGCGGCCCAGCTTGTACGGTGTAAGCAGGTTCGGCGGCTCGCGCACATCGAGTGCCGCCCAGGGGTTCCAGGCATCCGGCAGGCGCCACCCCAGGCGCCAGGCAGCCACGGATACAGCAATCAATATCAGGCACAGCACGACGAGCAATCCTTTGCGCATGAGCGATCAGCGCCTGAACAACTGGTTGAGCTGGTCGAATGACAACGCCTGGTCGGCATAGTCAAAACGGCCTTGATCGTGAATCCGTTGCGCGGCGTTGAAGAACGCCCCATAGGCCGCCCGCGCCAGCGACGAACCGACGCTGATGCGCTTGACGCCCAGGGCCTGGACATCGCCAAAACTCAGCTGCACGCCGCTCAGGCCCATCAGCACGTTGACCGGTTTGGGCGCCACCGCCAGCACTACCCGACGGATCTCTTCAGCCGTACGCAGGCCCGGCGCATAGAGCACATCGGCACCGGCTTCGGCGAAGGCCTGCAGGCGGGCAATGGTGTCGTCCAGGTCGATGCGTCCATGCAGCAGGTTTTCAGCACGGGCGCAGAGCATGAACGGGAAGTCCAGGCTACGGGCAGCGGCGACGGCCGCCTCGACCCGCTCAACCGCGTGATGGAAGCTGTAGATCGGCTCGTCGGCGTTGCCGCTGGCATCCTCGATTGAGCCACCCACCAGACCGACGGCGGCGCCCTGCAGGATCGCCTCGGCGCAACCCTTGGGATCGTCGCTGAAACCGTTCTCCAGGTCGGCGGCCACCGGTAATGCCGTGGCATCGACAACAGAGCGCGCATTCGCCAAGGTTTCATCCAGGGTCATCGCCCCTTCGGCGTCCGGACGCCCCAGGGAGAACGCCAGGCCAGCGCTGGTCGTGGCCAGCGCCTCGAAGCCGAGGCTGGCCAGCAGCTTGGCGGAACCGGCATCCCAGGGGTTGGGGATGACGAAGGCGCCATCGCGCTCATGCAGGGCTTTGAAGGCTTCGGCACGCAGGGTTTGCACATCCATGATCACGACTCCCGGGCAGGCGGCAGGACGCGTTCAGAGCAGACCAAGTTGTTCGGCTTCTGGCGTCCGGTCCAGTTCAGGCAAGGCCGCAAGCCCCGGCAGGCGTTCCATCAGGCCCTGATGGAAACGCCGGGCCAGGGCGGCGGCCAGGCGGTTGTCGGCAGTATGCAGGAAAACATAGGGGCTGCGCCCCTCCTCGATCCAGGCCGCGACCTTGTCCAGCCAGGGCAGCAGGAACGGCTCGTTGGCGGCAAGCTCAGGGTGGCCGATGAAGCGGATCTGCGGGTGCTGGGTGAACGCGGTCGGGCGTGGCGGCACGCGCGGCTTTTTCGACTGGGCGTGGAGCACTTCGGGGCTGCGCGCGGTGCAACTGAACAAGGCCCGGGGATCAAGGCAGATACGTTCCACGCCTCGCTCGAGCAGCAAGCGGTTGAGCAAGCGCTCCTCATCGCCCTTGCTGAAGAACGCCGCGTTGCGCACCTCTACCGCAATCGGTACACCGACCTCGTCAAGGAAAGTCACCAGCTCGCCCAGCCGCGCCGGGCCGAAGGTTGCCGGCAGCTGCAGCCAATACGGCGCAACGCGTGCACCGAGAGGCTTGAGCAATTCGATGAAGGACTGAGCGGCGGCCAGTTGACCGTGCAGGTCACCGCCGTGGCTGATATCGCCGGGGAACTTGGCAGTAAAACGAAAATGCGCGGGCATCACTTGCGCCCACCGCTCGATAGTCGCTGGTGCCGGGCGCGCATAAAAGGTGGTGTTGCCTTCTACGGCATTGAAAACCTGGCTGTAGAGGCCGAGAAAGTCGCCGGTTCTGGCGTCCGCCGGGTACAGGTACTCGCGCCAGGCGTTTTCACTCCAGGACGGACAACCGACAAAATAGGGAAGCGTGGACAGACTCATCCATCAAATGTACAGGTCCAGCCCCAGTACTTCCATCTCCCAGTCAACGAAACCGGCAGTGGTCAGGTAGCTGGCCAGGGCATGGGCGGTGCGCTTGTTGCGCGCCCGCGGGAATATCATGTCCTGGGGCCGTGCCGGCAGGCCACCGGTGCGCGCCTGGCCTTGGCTGGCGCTGGCTTGCGGCTGCACTTCGAACTCGCCCGGCAGATCCTCGTCTTCCACGTCATCGCTGCGCACCGGCGCTTTGCGCGGGGCACGCTTGATGGGGTAGGACTGCGAGGAAAAACCGTCGATACGCATGGCGATTACTCAAGAGCAATGATGGCAATTTAGCAGCATCGTTGATCCTTCGCTAATGCCCGATTGATAACTGGACCACAGTTCGGGCAAAAGGTTTTACTTGGCTTGAGAATAGTCGACGAGTTGCACTCAGCGCGCTTTCGGCGTAGCCACTTTGTCGCGCAGGTACACAGGCTGCGCAAGGTCCGCGGCAATGGCCTCGCCACGCTGCCAGGCGAAGGTCGCCAGGCTCAGCAGGTCCTGGGCATGGGGCAGCAGGCTGGCATCCTGAGCGCTGACCTTGACCGCCAGGCGCTCGGCATAGCCCCAGCCGGTGCCTGCACCGAACCAGTCGCCGCTGGCGCCAGCCGGCAGTGCGACCTGCTCCGGCGGCAACACCGCTTCATTGCCCTGCAGGCGCATTTCGCCGTCGACGTTCCGATAGCAGCCCCAGTACACCTCGTCCATGCGCGCATCGATTGCCGCCGCCACCTGCTGCACACCCTGCTCGCGCATGGCGCGCTGGGCCAGCACCGCCAGGTTGGACACCGGCAGCACTGGACGCTCCAGGGCAAAGGCCAGGCCCTGGACCACACCGATGGCAATACGCACGCCGGTAAAGGCGCCCGGGCCACGGCCAAAGGCGATGGCATCGACCTGCTGCAGGGTGACACCGGCGTCGGCCAGCAACTGCTGGATCATCGGCAGCAGCTTCTGCGCGTGCAGGCGTGGAATCACCTCATAGTGGCTGGAAACCTTGCCGTCATGCAGCAAGGCAACGGAGCAGGCTTCAGTGGCGGTATCGAGGGCCAGCAAGGTGGTCATCGGAGAATCCAGGGGCAAGAAAAAAGAGCGGCATTATAAACAACAACGGCCCGCAAGCGGGCCGTTGTCTGCACTACCGAGCGTCGATCAGCTCAGTGCGGCCAGGACCTTGGCGGTGATCGCATCTACCGAGCCCACGCCTTCGATATGGCTGTACTTCGGCTTGCCGCCATTGGCAGCCGAGAGCTTCTGGTAGAAGTCCACCAGTGGCTTGGTCTGGTCGTGGTAGACCGACAGGCGATGACGCACGGTTTCTTCGGTGTCGTCTTTACGCTGTACCAGCGGCTCGCCGGTTTCGTCGTCCTTGCCTTCAGCCTTTGGCGGGTTGTAGACCACGTGATAGACGCGGCCCGAACCTTCGTGCACACGGCGGCCAGCGATACGCTGAACGATTTCTTCGTCTTCGACGGCGATTTCGACCACGGCATCCAGCTCGACGCCGGCAGTCACCAAAGCTTCAGCCTGAGGAATGGTGCGCGGGAAACCGTCGAACAGGAAGCCATTTGCACAGTCAGCCTGGGCAATGCGGTCCTTGACCAGGTTGATGATCAGCTCGTCGGAGACCAGCTTGCCAGCGTCCATGATTGCCTTGGCTTCCAGGCCCAGCGCAGTGCCGGCCTTGACTGCGGCGCGCAGCATGTCGCCAGTGGAAATCTGTGGAATACCGAACTTCTCGGTGATGAACTTTGCCTGAGTACCTTTACCGGCCCCGGGAGCTCCCAGCAGAATTACGCGCATCTCGTGCTCCTCATTTTTTTGTAAGCAAATCAGTGGGTTTGCCACGCAGGGCCAATCCCGGAATTTGGGTGATGATCGTAATTTCGATCAAAAGGCTGCTCAAGATACACAGCGCCCGCAAGCCACACAAGCGGTCGAAAGTCGGAAAAACCCACGCACGGTGGCCACTTGAAGCATAGGTTGCGCCGGGCGCAACCTGTTGCTTTACAAGCATTCTGCCCTTCTTGGGTAGACGATCGGCAGGCCGGATTTTTAACTCAGCCAGTATTGCGCAAGCCTGCCGCGATGCCGGCCACGGTGACCAGCAAGGCCTGTTCCAACGGGCTATCCAGAGCGGCTTCACGCCCGCGCGAGCGCGCCAGCAGTTCAGCCTGCAATAGATGCAGCGGGTCCAGATAGGTGTTGCGCAGGCGGATGAATTCCAGGGTCTCGGGGCTGTGCGCCAGTAGCACCGGCTGCCCGGTCAACCCCAGCACCACCTGGCACGCCTGCGACAATAGGTCGCGCAAATGTGCACCCAAAGGTCGCAGTTCTGGTTGCACTAGACGTTCGTCGTAGGAGCGGGCGATGTCGGCGTCGGCCTTGGCCAGGACCATCTCCAGCATGTCGATGCGTGTGCGGAAAAACGGCCACTGCTCGCGCATCTCGGCCAGCAACGGCCCCTGGCCGCGAGCCAGAGCGTTGTTCAGTGCCGCTTCCCAGCCAAGCCAGGCCGGCAGCATCAGGCGGGTCTGGGTCCAGCCGAAAATCCACGGGATCGCCCGCAGGCTTTCGATGCCGCCGGCGCGACGCTTGGCCGGGCGGCTGCCCAGCGGCAGGCGGCCGAGTTCCTGTTCGGGGGTGGACTGACGGAAGTATTCGACGAACTCGGGGTTGTCGCGCACTACGCCGCGGTAGGCCTTGACGCCGTCGGCAGCCAACTGGTCCATCAGCGCGCGCCAGGCCGGTTGTGGCGGCGGCGGTGGCAGCAAGGTCGCTTCCAGCACCGCGGCCAGGTAGAGGTTGAGGTTCTGCTCGGCGATGTCCGGCAAGCCGAACTTGAAGCGGATCATCTCGCCCTGCTCGGTGGTACGGAAGCGCCCGGCTACCGAGCCCGGTGGCTGCGACAGGATCGCCGCGTGGGCCGGGCCGCCACCGCGGCCAACGGTGCCGCCACGGCCGTGGAACAGCAGCAGTTCGACCTGCTGTTCGCGGCAGATGCGCACCAGGGTTTCCTGGGCGCGGTACTGGGCCCAGGCCGCGGCCGTGGTGCCAGCATCCTTGGCCGAGTCGGAATAGCCGATCATCACTTCCTGCGGGCCGTGCAACCCGGCGCGGTAACCCGGCAGGCCGAGCAGGCGTTCCATCACCGGGCCGGCGTTGTCCAGGTCGGCGAGGGTTTCGAACAACGGCACCACGCGCATCGACCGCAGCACGCCGGCTTCCTTGAGCAGCAACTGCACGGCCAGCACGTCGGAAGCGGCGCCGGCCATGGAGATCACATAAGAGCCCAGCGAGGCTGCTGGCGCTGCGGCAATCTCGCGGCACGTGGCGAGCACTTCGGCGGTGTCGGCCTGGGGCTTGAAGTAGCTTGGCAACAGCGGGCGACGGCTGTTGAGTTCCTGCTGCAGGAAGGCAACGCGCGCGTCTTCATCCCACTCGGCATAGCGGCCAAGGCCCAGGTATTCGGTGATTTCGCTCAGCGCCGAGGTGTGCCGGGCGGCGTCCTGACGCACATCAAGGCGCACCAGGAACAGGCCGAAGGTCACTGCCCGACGCAGGCAATCGAGCAGCGGGCCATCGGCAATCACGCCCATGCCACAGGCATGCAGCGATTCGAAGCACAGCTGCAGGGGTTCGAACAGGTCGCGGTTGTCCTGTAGCACCTCGGGTGCAGGGGCCTGCGGGGTGGTCAGCGAGGCTTGGGCCCATGCGCGAGTGACCCGCAAGCGCTCACGCAACTGCTTGAGCAAGGTGCGATAAGGTTCGGCCGACTCGCCTACCTTGGCCCTGAGCGCTTCGCTGGCCTGCTGCATCGACAGCTCGGCGGCCAGGGCATCGATATCACGCAAGAACAGGTCAGCGGCCATCCAGCGCGCCAGCAACAACACTTCGCGGGTGACCGGCGCGGTGACATTGGGGTTGCCATCGCGGTCGCCGCCCATCCACGAGGCAAAGCGGATCGGCGCTGCCTCCAGTGGCAGGCGCAGGCCGGTGGCTTGGTGCAGGGCCTTGTCGACCTTGCGCAAATGGTGCGGGACCGCCTGCCACAGCGAATGCTCGATCACCGCAAAGCCCCATTTGGCTTCGTCCACCGGGGTCGGTCGGGTACGGCGGATTTCTTCGGTGTGCCAGGCTTCGGCGATCAGGCGCTGCAGGCGCTCGCGGATCTGCTCGCGCTCGGCGGGGATCAGGTCGCGGTGATCCTGGGCAGCCAGTTGCGCGGCAATCGCGTCGTACTTCTGGATCAAGGTGCGCCGGGCCACTTCAGTCGGGTGGGCAGTCAGCACCAGTTCGATGCTCAGCTTGCCCAGTTGCCGGGCCAGGGCATCGTCGCTGTGGCCGGCAGCCTTGAGCCGCGCCAGCAACTCGGGCAGCACACGGGCTTCGAAAGGTTCGGGCTGGCCGACGTCGCGGCGGCGAATCAATTGATACTGCTCGGCGATGTTGGCCAGGTTGAGAAACTGGTTGAAGGCCCGGGCCACCGGCAGCAGCTCGTCTTCAGCCAGATCATTGAGAGTCGAGCTCAGTTGCTCGGCACCGCCACTGCGGTCGGCCTTGGCACTACGGCGAATGTCCTCGATGGTCTGCAAAAACGCTTCGCCGTGCTGCTCGCGCACGGTTTCGCCCAACAACTCGCCCAACAAATGAACATCTTCACGCAAGCGCACATCGATATCAGTCATCAGCCCTGTCTCCGGCATTCGGGAAAACCGCTCTGGGACCAGAGTGCCCCAGTACCGGCCGAGCTTCAAGGCAGAGCCCGGGCTGAACTACGCTCAACACAGGCACACAGGAGAACATCATGAAAATCCGTGATCTTGCCCAGCATTGGGAACAGCACGCCAAAGGCTCGCTGAGCCCCACCGGCCATGTCCTGCACCTGGACATGGAAGCGGCGGCGCGCCTGGCAGCCCTGGCCGAGATGTACCCCAAGCGCCGGCCCGAAGAACTGCTCGGCGAACTGCTGGGGGCAGCGCTTGAAGAGCTGGAAGCGAGCTTCCCGTATATCCAGGGCTCGCAGGTGATTGCCACCGATGAAGAGGGGGATCCGCTCTATGAGGACATCGGCCCGACCCCGCGTTTTCTTGCGTTGTCACGCCGCTACCTGCACGAAATGAGCAACGCCAAAGATGCCGGCAACCCTTGATTGACCCCGCCTTCACCCGCGTTCCGAGCGCCCGCGCAGGCGCTCGCGTACCGCAGGCATGCCTGGAAGTTCAACGAAAAACCCACTGACCGATCAGTCAGAAAAAACCGCGAACACGCGGTATTTTTTTCTGAACTATTCAAAAAACGCTTCGGTCACAGCCAATAGCCATCACGGCAAAACCCTCTCAGAACCGGGTGAGAGCAGTCCCCGAAGCTGACGGGTCGCGCCGATGGACTGTTACGGAATTCGTTGTTCATCAGGAGTGATCCAATGGAGTTGACCACCATGAAGACCCGCACCGCAAACACCTCATCCACCCATCTGCGCGGGCTCAAGCTGGCCGCGCTGGCACTGGGCAGCAGCCTGGTCCTGGTCGGCTGTGCCGGCAACCCACCCACCGAGCAGTACGCAGTGACGCAATCGGCGGTCAATTCCGCTGTCAGCGCCGGCGGTACCGAGTTCGCCGCCGTCGAAATGAAGGCCGCGCAGGACAAGCTGAAACAGGCGGAAATCGCCATGCACGACAAGCAGTACGACGACGCCAAGCGCCTGGCCGAACAGGCCGAGTGGGACGCCCGCGTCGCCGAGCGCAAGGCCCAGGCCGCCAAGGCCGAGAAAGCCGTACAGGATGCCCGCCAGGGCGTTCAGGACCTGCGTGAGGAAGGCATGCGCAGCGTCGAATGACGCCCGCCCGCCGACCCGTGCATTCGTAATCGATCAAAGGATGAACCATTATGCGTAAACACGTGATGATCCCAGCCCTTCTGGCCCTGAGCGTTGGCCTGGCCGCCTGCTCGACGCAGCCGAACGCCAACCTGGAATCGGCCCGGACCAACTTCTCTGCCCTGCAGAGCAACCCGCAGGCCGCCAAGGTCGCGGCCCTTGAAACCAAAGACGCCCAGGACTGGCTGAACAAGGCCGACAAGGCCTACATGGACAAGGAAGACCAGAAGAAGGTCGACCAACTCGCCTACCTGACCAACCAACGGGTGGAAGTGGCCAAGCAGACCATTGCCCTGCGTACCGCCGAAGGTAACCTGAAAAACGCTGCCGCCCAGCGTGCCCAGGCCCGCCTTGATGCCCGCGATGCGCAGATCAAGAAGCTGCAGGACAGCCTCAACGCCAAACAGACCGACCGTGGCACCCTGGTGACCTTCGGTGACGTGCTGTTCGACTTTGACAAGGCCACCCTCAAGAGCAGCGCCTACCCGAACATCACCAAGCTGGCGCAGTTCCTCCAGGAGAACCCTGACCGCAAGGTGATCGTCGAGGGCTACACCGACAGCAAAGGCAGCGCCAACTACAACCAGACGCTGTCCGAGCGTCGCGCAGCTTCGGTGCGCGCGGCACTGGTACGTGCCGGGGTAGATCCTGCGCGCATCGTCGCCCAGGGTTATGGCAAGGAATATCCGGTTGCCGAGAACAGCAGCAACTCGGGCCGTGCCCAGAACCGTCGGGTGGAAGTGACCATTTCCAACGACAACCAGCCGGTGGCACCGCGCTCGGTGAGCCAGCTGAATTGATGGTTGCTGAGCAGTAACAAGAATCCCGCCGAGTCTGGCGGGATTTTTGTTTGTGTTGCCGGCCTCCATCGCTGGCAAGGCCAGCTCCCACAAATGGATCTGTATACGCCGTCCACCCTGTGGGAGCCGGCCTTGCCGGCGATTGGGCTGCAAAGCAGCCTCGGGGCTTACTGGATTTCTTGCGGGGTCTCCTGCCCCAGGCAGCGCACGGCCTGCTTCTTGTTGTTCACCAACACGCCAGTCAGGCCCTTCTGCGCGGTATCGAACATCACCAGCACGCCATCAACGCATTGCGCCACCTGGCTGGCCGGCTGCAGGGAGATCTTGTAGTCCTCGCCCGGTATGGTCTTGAGCATGGTGAAGTCGGACAGCAGCAAGGCATCCTCCGGCTTGGCGAAATGCAGGTAACCGTAGTACCACAGGGCCGCGACGGTACCGATGATGCTGCAGACACCGGTAATGATCAGCGGGATGGCGTTGCGTTCTTCACTCATTGCGACTTCTCGTCAGGGTAATTGGGGACTTCGGCCAGGCGCCGCAGCCCGTTGAAACGACTCGGGTCGTCCAGAAAGCGCAACATGACCTGGCGCCAGGTCTTGTCGGCAAAGGTCTGCACATGCCCGCCACGGGTTAGCTGCAACACCCTCGGTGGTGGCGCAGCCTGATACAACTGGATGCCGTTGGCCAGCGGCACGATGGGGTCGTCGATGCTGTGAAAGAACAGCTTGGGCGGCGTTTTGATCCGCGCAATCGAATGGATCGCACTGTCGCCATCAGGCACCAGCCACGACAACGGCACCTGCAACGGCCAGGTCATCCAGGAATTGCTCAAGGCAAACCGCCCGACCTGGCGATAGCTGGCCGGCACGCCATCGAAGACCATGGCCTTGAAGCGCTCGGCCTGGCGGGGATGCTCGGCCAGGTAATGGATGGCCATCGAGCCGCCCAGGCTCTGGCCCAGCAGGATCTGTGGCTTGCCCTGCACCTCGGGCGCCTTGTCCAGCCAGTCCAGCGCCGCGGCGATGTCCTGGTAGACCTCGGGCAGCTCCGGCTTGCCCTCGGACAGGCCATAGCCGCGGTAGTCGAGCAACAGCACCTGATAGCCCTGCTCCGGCAACCACCAGCTGCCGCCCAGGTGCCAGGCCAGGTTGCCGCCATTGCCATGCAGGTGCAGCACTGTGCCCTTGACCTCGACACCGGGCTTGGCCGGCAGCCACCAGCCGTGCAGGCGGGTGCCGTCGGCCGCGGTCAGGGTGACGTCACGGTATTGAAGCTTGGCTTTCTCGGGGGTGAACGGCTGGCCAGGCTCGGGATAGAACAACAGCGAACTGCAGCCGCCCAGACTCAGCAGCACCAGCAGCAGGCCCAGGGGCCTGCGCCATGCCTCAGAGAATGTTCGAGTAATCGGCTTCAATCCGGTCCAGGCTCAGGTGGTTGAGGAAGTTGGAGAAACACATCCAGGCCGACAGCGCGTTGAGGTCGCGGAACTGCTCCGGCAGATACTTGGGCGGTTCCACCAGGCCTTCGTCGACCAGTTGGCGCAGGGTGCGCATGTCTTCAAGGGTGGTCTTGCCGCAGAACAACAAGGGGATCTGTTCGAGCTTGCCCTTGCGCACGGCCAACTGAATATAGTTGTAAACCATGATAAAGCCCTTGAGATAGGACAAGTCCTTGGTAAACGGCAGGCCGTTCGGGACCGATCCGCGGAACACCCGGCTGGCGTTGCCATAGCTTTCGGCCATCTCGAAGCCCTGGGCACGGAAGAACTCGTAGACCTGCATGAAGTCGGCGCCCTCCTCGACCATATGGATGGCCCGGGTACGGTTGGTCAGCTTGCGCAGGCGGCTGGGGTAGGAGGCGAAGGCGATCACCTCCATGAGGATCGCCAGGCCTTCCTGGGTCACGGTCGATGAGGGCGGGCCCTTGGCCAGGAAGGTGCAGATCGGCTGGTTGAGACCGTTCAGGGTGGTGCCAACGTGCACCAGGCCTTCGTGAACCTCCAGCGCACGCACGTCGCGGCTGTTGAACATGGCGTCGGCGCGGATCTTGATGTAGTCGGCGCCGGCAGCGGCGTCGGCGACGATACCGTCGGACTCGAATACGCGAATGGTGTCTTCAGCCTCGTTGAACACCTTGTTCAGGCGGCCCTGGAGCATCTCCACCGCCTGCTTGGCGGTGAGGTTCTTCGGCTCGTCCTTGAGGTCGCCACGGCCGTCGATGTTGTTCAGGTAGTCCGAGAGCATCAGGCCCAGGTCGGCCAGGGTCGGGTCACCGGCATGGAAGGCATCGGAGGCGGCGCCATACAGCTCCTGGGAGATCAGCCCGAAATCCTCTGTGCCGCGCGCCTCGAGCATGCGCACCACCATGCGGTATTCCTTGCACATGCGCCGCATGATCTGCCCGACCGGGTTGAACTGGCCGAGCTGGCGGGTGATGTCGCGTTCGATGTTCTGGAACTCGAGCTTGACCGCGGCGGAGTCGAACGACAGCGGCCGGCCCTGGTAATAGGCGCGGTCTACCGCTGGCGGCTCCTTGCCCTTGCTCTTGAGGAAACCCTGGCGGATGTTGTCGTCCCACTTCACCGCATCGAGCACGCGAATGGGCGTTTGCGCCAGGACAATGCGATCAGACAGGGCGCGTATCGTCTGCTGGTACTCGTCCACCCTACACTCCTTGAGTTGCAATCATTACTTGCCGGCCCGCTTGAAGCGCGCCACTTCGATGAACAGGTCGGAGTTGGCCGGGTCGTCCAGGTAAGCCAGGACGCGCTCGGCCGGGCTGTCGATAAGAATGCCTTCGCCGTTGTCTTCCGGCACCTCGATGGTCCGGCCGCTGAGTTCTTTCTTCTGCACAGCCTGGTTGACCTGCTCGACGTCGAGGTTGTAGATCACCAGTTCCTTGTCGTCGAGCACTTCAAAGCCGCCAATCAGGAAGTTGCCACCCAGGCGCTTGGGCACACCGGCCGAGAGGTACCAGCGGTTGCCGTGCTGGGACACAGTGAAGGCGTACTCGTCGCGCTTCTTGTCCTTGCCGATGGCCACCGCCTTGTAGGCGTTGCCACCGCTGCGGCTGATCTGCAGGGTCAGCGGTTCACCCCAGGCGTCCTTGCTGGTCCATTTTCCGAGCAGAGCCTTGGGCGCGGGCTTGTTGGCCGGGATCGGCTCATTGAAGGTGACCAGACAACCGCCAAGCAGCAAGAACGACAATGCCAACAGCAGGGTTCTGGCTTTCATCAACCTCTCCTTGAAATAGGTTCGCGCCTTACACCGACGCCAATACCAGATGCAGGTACCGGGTAAGGATAGCGAGCATCGGCGCTTCAGCCTGGGCCTGTTCGCCGTCGAGCAGGCCCTGATATTCCATCTGCTCGATAATCGCCGTCAACACCAGAGCATCCTGTTGCGGCTGACGCGAGCCTACCACTTGCAGCATCTGTACGGCGCCGCGCAGAAGAATCTGCTCGTGCAGCTTGACCAGTTCGGCCAGGCGCGGGCACAACAGCGCCTCCTGGCGGAAGGCCTGCTCGGCCATGAGAAAGTCGCGGCGGTTGTGCAACTGGCGCTGTACATAGTCAGTGGTCATCTTCGCCACTTCATCGGCCAGGCGCGCCCGCCACTGCGGGCTGCCATCGCCCTGGGAGAGCAACTGGCGCAGCAGCACCTCGGTGTTCTCCCAGAGTTTGGCCATGTAGGCCGCACTGCGTTCCACGTACTGGGCGAAGGTGTCGGTGAGCAGGTCTTCGATGTCCTTGAAGTAATAGGTGGTCGCCGACAGCGGCACCCCGGCCTCGGCCGCCACCGCACGGTGACGCACGCCGCGCACACCGTCACGCACGACAATGCGCATGGCCGCATCGAGGATCTGCTGACGGCGCTGCTCGCTGCCTTCACGGCTGGCTTTGCGGCCCTGGTACTGCACGCTTTCGGCCACCGCTGTAGCCACGCCGGCGGCGCCTTGTTGAGTCATAGCGGGAGTCACTGCTGGTCTACCCCAAACGTTGGATCCGATCGATGAATTTCTTGCAGGCATGAAAAAGCCGCCCCGGAAGGCGGCTTGTTCAGTTCGCTCAGGCCTGTGGGCGCATGTGCGGGAACAGGATCACATCGCGAATCGATGGTGAGTTGGTCAGCAGCATCACCAGGCGGTCGATGCCGATGCCTTCACCAGCGGTTGGCGGCATGCCGTATTCCAGGGCGCGGACGAAGTCGGCGTCGTAGTGCATGGCCTCGTCGTCACCAGCGTCCTTCTCGGCCACTTGGGCCATGAAGCGCTCGGCCTGGTCTTCGGCATCGTTGAGCTCGGAGTAGGCGTTGGCGATTTCGCGGCCACCGATGAACAGCTCGAAGCGGTCGGTGACGTTCGGGTTGTCGTCGTTGCGGCGGGCCAGCGGCGAGACCTCAAACGGGTACTGGGTGATGAAGTGCGGCTGCTCCAGCTTGTGCTCGACCAGTTCTTCGAAAATCATCACCTGCAGTTTACCCAGGCCTTCGAAGCCCAGCACCTTGGCACCGGCTTTCTTGGCGATCTCGCGGGCCTTGTCGATGTCCTGCAGGTCGGCGGCGGTGAGTTCCGGGTTGTACTTGAGGATCGAGTCGAACACCGACAGGCGTACGAACGGCTCGCCGAAGTGGAACACCTTGTCGCCGTACGGCACGTCGGTGCTGCCCAGAACCAGCTGGGCCAGTTCGCGGAACAGCTCCTCGGTCAGGTCCATGTTGTCTTCGTAGTCAGCGTGGGCCTGGTAGAACTCGAGCATGGTGAACTCGGGGTTGTGCCGGGTCGATACGCCTTCGTTACGGAAGTTGCGGTTGATCTCGAAGACTTTCTCGAAACCACCCACCACCAGGCGCTTGAGGTACAGCTCCGGGGCGATACGCAGGAACATCTGCATGTCCAGGGCGTTGTGGTGGGTTTCGAACGGCTTGGCCGCGGCACCACCGGGAATGGTCTGCAGCATCGGCGTCTCGACTTCGAGGAAGTCGCGGGCCATCAGGAAGTTGCGGATGTGGGCGATGACCTGCGAGCGGACGCGGAAGGTGTGACGGGTTTCTTCGTTGACCATCAGGTCGACGTAGCGCTGGCGATAGCGCTGCTCGGTGTCGGTCAGGCCGTGGTGCTTGTCCGGCAGCGGGCGCAGCGACTTGGTCAGCAGGCGCACGCTGGTCATTTCGACGTACAGGTCGCCCTTGCCGGAACGCGCCAGGGTACCTTCGGCGGCGATGATGTCGCCCAGGTCCCAGGTCTTGACCGCGGCCAGGGTTTCTTCCGGCAGGGTCTTGCGATTGACGTAGACCTGGATGCGCCCGGTCATGTCCTGGATCACCATGAACGAGCCACGGTTGAGCATGATGCGCCCGGCAACCTTGACCGGAATCGCTGCAGCTTCCAGCTCTTCCTTGGTCTTGTCGACATACTGTTTCTGCAGGTCGTTGCAGTAGCTGTCACGGCGGAAGTCGTTGGGGAAGGCATTACCCTTGGCGCGCTCGGCAGCAAGTTTTTCCTTGCGCAGCGCGATCAGGTTGTTTTCTTCCTGTTGCAGGTCTTGCGGGTCGAGTTGTAAGTCGCTCATGTCGTCACATTTTCCATCACGGGTTCATTGTCCCTCACCTTGGGCAAGGGATCGCGGGGCAAGCCCGCTCCTTCAGGGAGCAGGCCGGGGCCGCGCGGTTACAGCCCTTGCTTGAGGCTGGCTTCCAGGTATTCGTCGATATCACCATCGAGCACCTTGTCGCAGTCGCTGCGCTCGATGTTGGTGCGCAGGTCCTTGATCCGCGAGGCGTCGAGCACATACGAACGGATCTGGTGACCCCAGCCGATGTCCGACTTGCTGTCTTCCAGGGCCTGGGAAGCGGCGTTGCGCTTCTGCATCTCCTGCTCGTACAACTTGGCCCGCAGCATTTTCATGGCGGTGTCCTTGTTGGCGTGCTGGGAACGTTCGTTCTGGCAGCTGACCACGGTGTTGCTCGGTACGTGGGTGATACGCACGGCCGAGTCGGTGGTGTTTACGTGCTGACCACCGGCGCCCGAGGAGCGGTAGGTGTCGATGCGCAGGTCGGCCGGGTTGATCTCGATCTCGACCTTGTCGTCGATCTCGGGCGAGACGAACACCGCCGAGAACGAGGTGTGGCGACGGGCGCCGGAGTCGAACGGGCTCTTGCGCACCAGGCGGTGCACGCCGATCTCGGTACGCAGCCAGCCAAAGGCGTACTCGCCCTTGATGTGCACGGTGGCACCCTTGATGCCGGCGACTTCACCCTCGGACAGCTCCATGATGGTGGCGTCGAAGCCACGCTTGGCGGCCCAGCGCAGGTACATGCGCAGCAGGATGTTGGCCCAGTCCTGGGCTTCGGTGCCGCCGGAACCGGCCTGGATGTCCAGGTAGGCGTTGTTCATGTCCATCTCGCCGCTGAACATGCGACGGAACTCGAGCTTGGCCAGGGATTCTTCCAGGCCCTGGAGCACTTCGACAACGTCGTTGACGGCAGCTTCGTCGTTCTCTTCGACGGCCATGTCGAGCAGCTCGCGGGAGTCGACCAGGCCGCCGGACAATTCGTCCAGGGTATCGACGATCTGCGCCAGCATGGCGCGCTCGCGGCCCAGTTCCTGGGCGTACTCGGGCTTGTTCCAGACGTTCGGGTCTTCGAGCTCGCGGTTGACTTCGATCAGGCGGTCATGCTTGTGATCGTAGTCAAAGATACCCCCGAATGGACTCGGAGCGCTCGGTCAGGTCCTTGATGGTGTTCAGGATCGGTTGGATTTCCATGGGCGGGCAGCTCTCGTGCGTATTCTGTAGAAAAGCCGGAGAGTATAGCTGAGTTACAGCTTCAAGCGGCAAGCTACAAGCGACAAGAGGCCGGAGAAATGCCGGGCGCTGCGGTTTTTCTTGCCGCTTGAAGCTTGCCGCTTGTGGCTGCTGTCAATCCACCCCAACCTGGTTGCGGCCATTGTTCTTGGCCAGGTACAGGCCCTTGTCCGCCGCCGAGATCAGCTGCCGGCAATGGCTGCCGATGCCCGGGGTCAGGGTCGCCAGGCCGATGCTCACGGTCAGGACCGAATCGGGGTTGGGCATGGTGTGGGCGATGTTCATGGACGCTACGGTCTGGCGCAGTTTTTCTGCGACCAGGCGCGCGCCGCCGGGCGAGGTATTGGGCAGCACCAGGGCGAATTCCTCGCCGCCGTAACGGGCCGGCAAATCGCTGGGGCGGGCGCAGGAAGCACGTATGGCCTCGGCCACCTTGCGCAGCGCTTCATCCCCGGCCAAATGGCCGAAAGTGTCGTTGAACGACTTGAAGTAGTCGACATCGATCATCAGCAGCGACAACTGCGCCTGTTCACGCATGGCCCGGCGCCATTCCAGCTCCAGGTATTCGTCGAAATGGCGGCGGTTGGAAAGCCCGGTGAGGCCGTCGGAGTGCATCAAGCGCTGCAGCACCAGATTGGTGTCGAGCAGTTGCTGCTGGCTGACGCGCAGGGCCCGGTAGGCCTCGTCGCGTTGCAGCAAGGTCAGGTAGGAGCGCGAGTGGTAGCGGATGCGCGCCACCAGCTCGATGGTGTCCGGCAGTTTCACCAGGTAGTCGTTGGCTCCGGCGGCAAAGGCCGCGCTCTTGACCAGTGGGTCTTCCTTGGTCGACAGGACGATGATCGGGATGTCCTGGGTGGCCGGGTTGTTGCGGTATTCGCGCACCAGGGTCAGGCCGTCCAGGCCAGGCATGATCAGGTCCTGGAGGATTACCGTGGGCTTGATCTGCACCGCCTGGGCCACCGCCTGGTGCGGGTCGGCACAAAAGTGGAAGTCGATGTTCTCTTCGTGAGCCAGGCCACGCCGCACCGCTTCGCCGATCATTGCCTGATCGTCGACCAAGAGGACCATCGCCGAATTTTCATTCATGGTCGGAAAACCGTCGAGCGGTAAATCATTCATGCGCTGTCACCTGGTCACTGCCGGCCAGCCGGCGTGGCTCAATACATATCGTCATTTTGGAAAAATTTCCATCAATCGCGAGGCGATTCGCTCCAGCGGGCGAACCTCCACGGCGGCGTCTATCGCGGCGGCTGCCTTGGGCATGCCATACACCGCGCTGCTCTGCTGATCCTGGGCGATGGTCAAAAAGCCCTGTTGGCGCATCAGCTTCAAGCCCTGGGCGCCGTCGCGGCCCATGCCGGTGAGCAATACGCCGACCGCGTCGCCGCGCCAGTAGCGGGCCACGCTTTCAAAAAACACATCGATGGAGGGCCGGTAGATCTCGTTCACCGGCTCCGCGGTGTAGGCCAGGTTGCCGTTCTTGAGCAGGCGGATGTGGTGATTGGTCCCGGCCAGCAACACCTGCCCCGGCTGCGGCGGCTCGCCTTCGCTGGCCAGGCGCACCGCCAGCCCCGAGGCGCTGCTGAGCCACTCGGCCATGCCGGCGGCGAACACCTGGTCAACGTGCTGGACCAGCACAATGGCCGCCGGAAAGCTCGTTGGCAAGGCCTTGAGCAGCACCTCCAGCGCTGCCGGGCCACCGGCCGAGGAACCGATGGCAACCAGGCCCTGACGTTGGGCGGCCTCACGCACCGGTGCGGCCATGGCCCGGGTCGGGCTGCTACGCTGCTGGCCGATCAGCCAGCCAATATTGAGGATCTTGCGCAGCAGCGGCGCTGCCGCCTCACGCGGATCGCCAGCGCCCAGCGCCGGGGTGTCGACCACGTCGAGGGCGCCGTGGCCCATGGCCTCGAACACCCGGTGGACGTTCTGCTGCCGGTCGACCGTGACGATCACGATGGCACAAGGGGTTTCGGCCATGATCCGCCGGGTGGCCTCGATGCCATCCATGATCGGCATGATCAGATCCATGAGAATCAGGTCCGGCAATTGCTCGGCACACAGTTTGACCGCTTCGGCGCCATTGCTGGCGACCCAGATCACCTGATGGGCCGGTTCAAAGGCCAACGCCCGGCGCAAAGCCTCTACGGCCATGGGCATGTCGTTGACGATGGCGATTTTCATCCCTGCGCTCCCCCGATCAACTCGACGACAGCGTCGAGCAAGGCATCATCGTGAAAACTGGCCTTTGCCAAATAGTAGTCGGCCCCGGCGTCCAGTCCACGGCGACGATCTTCTTCGCGGTCTTTGTACGAGACCACCATCACCGGCAGCGATTGCAGGCGGCTGTCGCGGCGCAGCAGGGTGACCAGTTCGATACCGTCCATGCGCGGCATGTCGATATCGGTGATCAACAGGTCGAAATCCTCGCTGCGCAAGGCGTTCCAGCCGTCCATGCCGTCCACCGCGACGGCCACTTCATAGCCTTTATTGCTCAGTAGCTTGCGTTGCAGTTCGCGCACGGTCAGCGAGTCGTCGACCACCAGCACGCGCTTGCGCGCCGCCTCGCGCACACTGCGCTGACCGCGCTCGATGCGCTCCAGGCGGCCGGTGCTGAGGAGCTTTTCCACCGAGCGCAGCAGGTCTTCGACGTCAATGATCAGCACCACCGCACCGTCGTCGAGCAAGGCCCCGGCAGAAATATCCTGGACCTTGCCCAGGCGCGCATCCAGCGGCATCACCACCAGCACCCGCTCGCCGATCAGGCGTTCGACCGCCACGCCGTAGAGCATCTCGCGCTCGCGAATCACCACGACCTTGATGCTCTGCCCGTCCGCCTGACTTGGCGGGCGATTGAGCAGCTGGCTGGCCGAGACCAGGCCGATATGCCGGCCCTCGTGCCAGAAATGCTGGCGGCCTTCGATCTGCACGATGGCTTCGGCCGGCAGCTCCAGGGTGCGTTCGATATGCGCCAGGGGGAAAGCATAGGCTTCAGCGCCGACCTCGACCACCAGGCTGCGCACTACCGACAGGGTCAGCGGCACTTCGAGGTGGAAGCAACTGCCCTGGCCGCTGGTCTGGGTCAGCTCGATCGAGCCGCGCAGCTGGCGGACCATATGCTGCACCGCGTCCAGGCCGACACCGCGCCCCGACACTTCGGTCACCCGGTCGCGCAGGCTGAATCCGGGCAGGAAGAGGAAGGTCAGCAGCTCGGCTTCGCTCATCTGCTCCACAGTCTCGGCGGGCGACAGCTGGCGCTCGACAATGCTCTGGCGCAAGTGCGCCAGATCGACGCCGCCGCCATCGTCGCTGATCTCCAGCACCAGCAACCCGGCCTGATGCGAGGCACGCAGGCGGATCTGCCCTTCCATCGGCTTGCCGGCCAGCAGTCGTCGCTCCGGCAGTTCGATGCCGTGATCAACTGCATTGCGCAGCAGGTGGGTCAGCGGCGCTTCGAGTTTTTCCAGCACGTCGCGGTCGACCTGGGTCTTCTCACCTTCGATTTCCAGGCGCACCTGCTTGCCCAGCGAGCGGCCAAGATCACGGACCATTCGGCTTTGCCCGGTCAGCACATCGGCGAACGGGCGCATCCGGCAGGCCAGCGCGGTGTCGTAGAGAAGCTGCGCACGCTGGCTGGCCTGCCAACCGAATTCATCCAGGTCAGACGCCTGCTGCAAAAGGATCTGCTGGGTTTCCCCCAGCAAACGCTGGGCCAGGGCCAAGGCGTCCTGGACTTCCGGGCTCTGGCCAGTGCTTTCGAGTTGATGCTTGAGGCCATCCAGGGCACGGATACTCTGCCCGTGCATGCGCTTGAGGCGCTGCAGGGTGGCCAGGTAGGGCTTGAGCCGCTGGGTTTCGACCAGCGATTTGCTCGACAGGTCGAGCAGGCTGTTCAGGCGCTCGGCAGTAACCCGCAGAACCCGCTCGCCACCTTCGCCTGCGCGTTTGCCGCTGCGCACGGGCGCCGCTTCGACTTCAGGCTCAGGGTCGGCGGCTATGGGGTCAACCGGCAGCGGCTCGGGCAGTTGCATCGGCGGCGGCGCAAACGCAGGTGCCGGTACGGCGCTCGGGTCGAGCAGCGCAGCCATTTGCACCAGAAACCCCTCGACCGCGGCGTCGATGCTGACATCACCGGGCGTGGCGATGCGCATCAGCAGGTCAGTGCCCTGCAACAAGGCATCGATATGTTCCGGACGTAGCAGCAGCCGGCCTTCCTGAGCGCCGACCAGGCAGTCTTCCATCACATGGGCGACACTGACCCCGGCATCGACGCCGACAATCCGCGCCGCCCCCTTGAGTGAGTGAGCCGCACGCATGCAGGCTTCAAGCTGGTCGGCCTGGGTCGGGTTGCGCTCCAGCGCCAGCAGCCCGGCACTGAGCACCTGGGTCTGGGCTTCGGCCTCCAGGCTGAACAGCTCGAGCAACGAGGCGTCGCGCATTTGCTCTGGGGTCATGACAGGCTCCGGTTCACGGCAGACAGCACTTGGTCTTCATCCAGCACACGGACACTGCGCCCGCGCCATTGCAGCACCGCTGCGGTAAAACGGGTTTCGCCCTGCTCTGCCGTCAGGCGGCCGGGGTCCAGGCCATGGATACCATCCACTTCGTCGACCTGGACCACCACCGAGCCGCCCGCAGCGGCAATGATCAACATGCGCGGCATGACCCGCGCCGAGGTCGAGGCCGGCGCCTGGGATTCAAGGCCGAGCAGATCGCCCAGTGACAGGCACGGCACCAGCGCACCCCGTACATTGGCCACGCCATGCAGCACCCGCGAGCGCTGGTGCGGCAAGGAATGCACCTGCTGCAGCGGCGCGACTTCGACCAGGCAGCGGGTGGCCAGTGCCAACCACTCCTCGCCCAGGCGAAACAGCAACAACGAGCGGCCGCTGCTGGCTTGCTCAGGCGCCTCGCTCTGCTCGTGGGCTTCCTGGGACAGCGAGTAACGGTCCAGCAGGCGCGTCGCTGCTGCCGCATAGACCTCGCAATTGCGGCAGTGAATATGTTCGTCGAGCAGCTGGCAACTCTTGTCGCCATGCACACCGATACGGTTCCAGCAGTCGTCGATGCTGGCGGCGTCACTGGCGACCAGTTGCACGTCGTTTTCACCCATCATTGTTCAGACTCCCGGTCGGCGCGCCGTGCGGCCCGCTCCTGCAGGCGCCTGGCACCTGCGACATCACCTTGAGAAGCCAGCAACGCGGCCAGATGCACCAGCGCCTCCGGATGCTGGGGATCGAGGTACAACGCCTTGCGGTAGTGGCCCAGGGCATCGCTGCTGTCGCCAGCAGTGTCACTGAGCAGGCCCAGCCAGTAGAACACCTGGGCGCTGGGCGGGTACTGCTGCAAATAGCGGGCGCAGGCGGCCTGGGCCTGAGCGCTGCTGCCTGCATTGGCCAGTTGGGCGATCTGCGCCAGCAATTCGCCTGCCGACTCCGGCTCGGCGGGCCTGGCAGGCGGCGGGGCAATCGGCTTGATCCTGCGCACCACGGCAGGCGCCGGACGCGGCACGCTGGCCGCCGACACCGGCACCGTCAACGGCAAAGGAATGGCTAACGGCTTGCTCGGCGGCGCCGGCTCCATTTCAGCCTGGCGTACATAGGCAAACGACTGAGCTATGCCTACCGGGCGCATACCCATGCGCGCCAGCAAGCTGCCTTCGGCCGGGCCGATAAACAGCACGCCCTGCTCATGGATCAGACTTTTGAGCACCTCGAACACCCTCTGCTGGGTGGGTACGTCGAAGTAAATCAGCAGGTTGCGGCAGAAAACGAAATCGTAGCTGCCTTCTCGCGCCTTGAGCGCCGGATCCAGCACGTTGCCCGCCTGCAGCTTGACCTGCTGGCGGACCCGCTCGTCGAGGCTGTGGCCGTCACCGGTCTCGCTGAAATGCCGCTCACGAAAGTCCAGGTGCGAACCGCGGAACGAGTTGCGGCCATACAGCGCCTGTTCGGCACGGCTGATGGAATTGGGGCTGATGTCCATGGCGTCGACGCGAAAGCTGTGGCCAGCAATGCCGCCGTCGAGCAGGGCCATGGCGATCGAGTACGGCTCCTCGCCGGTGGAGCACGGCAGGCTGAGGATGCGCAGTGGGCGCAAGCCGCCCAGTTCGCTCAGACGCTTGCGCGCCAGGGTCACCAGGGCGTTGAAGGACTCCGGGTAGCGGAAGAACCAGGTTTCCGGGACGATCACCGCTTCAATCAGCGCCTGCTGTTCCTGGTTCGACTGCTGCAGCCGCAGCCAGTAGTCATCCAGGTCCCGGGCTTCCAGGGTCGCACAGCGCAGGCGCAAGGCGCGCTCGACCATTGGCGCGCCGACCGAAGCCACGTCCAGGCCGATGCGATCCTGCAAAAAGCGAAAGAACCGCTGTTCGCCACTCATGCCAGCCCCTCGCCACTTGCCACAAGCTCAGGCGGGAACAACAACTGGCGCACCTCGGCGCTGAGCAAGTCCTGCACCCCGATTCGCTGCAGCAAACCCTGGGCATCCTCACGTACCGGTCCCAGGTAAGGCGCCTGCTGGTTGTCCAGGCCATAGGGCTGGAACTCGGCGGGGTCGCAACGCAGGGTATCGGTGGCCTGTTCGAGGATCAGCCCCAGCAGCAATTGCGGGCGCAAGGGGTCGACGCGGTAGTGCACCAGCACCAGGCGCGTGCTGGTGCGCACCGGCGCCGGCAGGCCGAAACTCAAGGCGCCGACGTCGATCACCGGCACCAGCGCACCGCGATGGGCGAGCACCCCGGCGACCCATGCCGGGGTCTGGGCGATCGGTTTGAGCGGCAGGCGCGGCAGCACTTCGGCGACCTCATGGGCGTCCAGGGCAAAGCGCTGGTCGCCGATGCGGAACACCAGGTACAGGGTGCCGTGGGAGGCCGCATCCTGATTGCGGCGAGGCTGAAGGTCGTTCATCGGCAGGTCAGACTTTGAACCGCGACACGCCGCCACGCAGGCCGGTGGCCACCTGGCTCAGTTCGTCGATGGCAAAGCTGGCCTGACGCAGCGACTCGACGGTCTGGCTGCTGGCATCGCCCAGCTGCGCCAGGGCGTGGTTGATCTGTTCGGCACCAGTGGCCTGGGCCTGCATGCCTTCGTTGACCATCAGCACCCGCGGCGCCAGGGCCTGGACCTGATGAATGATCTGGGTCAGTTGCTCGCCAACCTGCTGCACCTCGAACATGCCGCGGCGCACTTCCTCGGAGAACTTGTCCATGCCCATGACCCCGGCCGACACCGCCGACTGGATCTCGCGAACCATCTGCTCGATGTCATAGGTAGCGACGGCGGTCTGGTCGGCCAGGCGCCGTACTTCGGTGGCGACCACGGCAAAACCACGGCCGTACTCACCGGCCTTTTCCGCCTCGATGGCGGCGTTGAGCGACAGCAGGTTGGTCTGGTCGGCGACCTTGACGATGGTCACCACCACCTGGTTGATGTTGCCGGCCTTCTCGTTGAGGATCGCCAGCTTGTTGTTGACCAGATCGGCCGCGCCCATCACCTGGTGCATGGTCTCTTCCATGCGCGCCAGGCCCTGCTGGCCGGAGCCTGCGAGGATCGAGGCCTGGTCGGCGGCCGAGGTGACTTCGGTCATGGTCCGCACCAGGTCGCGGGAAGTCGCGGCGATTTCCCGCGAAGTTGCGCCAATTTCGGTGGTAGTGGCAGCGGTTTCGGTGGCGGTCGCCTGTTGCTGCTTGGAGGTGGCGGCGATTTCGGTCACCGAGGTGGTCACCTGCACCGACGAGCGCTGGGCCTGGGACACCAGGTTGGTCAGTTCGCCCATCATCTCGTTGAAGCCGCTTTCCACCGCGCCGAACTCGTCCTTGCGGTCCAGGTTCAGGCGCACGCTGAGGTCGCCGCCGCTGAGTTTGTCCAGGGCATGGACGATACGCTGCATCGGTGCGGTGATGGCACGCATCAGCACCAGCCCGCAGAGGGTCGCGGCAACAATGGCCAGCAGCAGCGAAACGATCATGCTGAACTTGGCCGTGGCCACGGCACTGACGATGGAGTCGGTGGCGCTCTCGGCGGAAAGACGATTGCGCTCGATCACCCCGTTCAGGTGCTTGCGGCCATTGACCCAGGCCGGGGTCAACACCTCGGCGAGCAGGCGCTGGGCTTCGGGGTAATCTTTCTTGCGATAGGCCCCCAGCACGGTATCCACTGCTTTGAGGTAATCGGCCTCAAGCTGGCCGAACTGGTCAAAGCTGGTCTGATCGTCCTTCTCGCGAATGGTCGACTGGTAGCTGGCCATGTGCTGCTTGAGGCGCTCTTCAAAGCCCTTGTACAGCTCCATGTCGGCCGAGGTGATCTCGCGATGGTCGCTCAGGCCCACCAGCTGCTGGGTCAGCACATAGCTGTCGACCCAGGCGCTGCGGATCATGGAGCTGTAGTAGACCCCGGGGATGCTATCGGTTCGCACCGCTTCTTCACCGGACTCTATGGCCACCAGTCGCGAATAGGCGGCGACCACCATCAGCGACATGATGGCGATAATCACGGCGAAGCTCGCCAGGATCCGTTGGCGCAAGGTCCAGTTTTTCACAGTCAGCCCTCAAGTGTTCTACGCGAGCAGGAAAAATGGGCAGAGTATAGCCCAGCGGCTGCGCGCTTTTGAGGCTGACTTAAAAGCTGGATCGGGCCAAACGGGCTAGATACTGGCCATTAGCCCGATTTCATTGACTGGCGGCAAGTTTCACCTGGTTTTCCAGCTCGCTCTTGAGTGCAGGATCGAGCTTGAGCTGGCGCGCCAGTTCATCCAGGTAGGCACGCTCCATGAAATGCTCCTCGTCCACCAGCATGACGCTGGCGATATACATCTCGGCGGCCATTTCCGGGGTGCTGGCGGCGCGGGCGACATCGGCCGGGTCCAGCGGTTTGTTCAGTTCGGCGTGCAGCCAGTGTTGCAGCTCCTGGTCGCTGGACAGCTTGACGAACTCGCCTTCGATCAGCGCCCGCTCGCGCTCATCGACGTGGCCATCGGACTTGGCCGCCGCCACCAGCGCCTTGAGGATCGCCTGGCTGTGCTGCTCGACCTGGGCCGGCGGCAGGCGGTCAAGCGTTTGTGGCTCGCCCTGCACGGCAGCCCCCTGCTTGGCCTGCCAGTTGCCGTAGGCCTTGTAGGCGATGACCCCAAGGGCAGCCAGGCCACCATAGGTCAGGGCCTTGCCGCCGTACTTGCGGGCCTTCTTGTTACCCAGCAGCAAACCCATCGCACCTGCCGCCAGGGCACCGCCGCCAGCACCGGAGAGCAGGCTGCCAAGGCCACCGCCGCCCTTGCCGCCAAGCAGGTCGCCAATACCGCCGGTTTTGCCGGCCTGGTTCTGCAACAGGTCCTGGCCGGATTTGAGCAGTTGATCGAGCAAGCCACGGGTGTTCATTGGGCATCTCCATGGAGAGGAAAGAAAGCCGAAGAGTACTGCCCCAGGCTGAAGTGAAGCTGAATGCATTTGCTTCCAGATGTTGCCCAGAACCGGGCCACGCTGGACCCACGCAACAGCAACTACGCTTAAACCAGCTATACCTGCACTTTCACTGCCCCGACATAATTTGAACAAGAGGGAACACCATGTTCGTGCACAAGACCGCCACGCTCTGCGCCCTGAGCACCGCCCTGCTGGCCAGCGCCAGCCTGCAGGCCGCCGAACCCTTGAAAGCCGTGGGCGCCGGCGAAGGCCAGCTGGATATCGTTGCCTGGCCGGGTTACATCGAGCGCGGTGAAAGCGACAAGGCCTACGACTGGGTGACCGGCTTCGAGAAGGAAACCGGTTGCAAGGTCAGCGTCAAGACCGCCGCCACCTCCGACGAGATGGTCAGCCTGATGACCAAGGGCGGTTACGACCTGGTCACCGCCTCCGGCGATGCCTCGCTGCGGCTGATCGCCGGCAAGCGCGTACAGCCGATCAACACTGCGCTGATTCCCAACTGGAAGAACCTCGACCCACGGCTCAAGGACGGTGCCTGGTACGTGGTCAACAAGCAGGTGTACGGCACGCCCTACCAGTGGGGCCCGAACGTGCTGCTGTACAACACCAACGTGTTCAAGCAGGCGCCCACCAGTTGGGGCGTGGTCTTCGAGCCCCAGGACCTGCCGGACGGCAAGCCGAACAAGGGCCGGGTCCAGGCCTACGACGGGCCGATCTACATCGCCGATGCCGCGCTGTACCTGAAATCGACCAAGCCCGAACTCGGCATTCAGAACCCCTATGAACTGAATGAAGCCCAGTACAAGGCGGTGCTCGACCTGCTGCGCCAGCAACAGCCGCTGATCCACCGCTACTGGCACGATGCCACGGTGCAGATGAGTGACGTCAAGAACGAAGGCGTGGTCGCCTCCAGCTCCTGGGGCTACATGGTCAATGGCCTGCAAGCCGACAAGCAGCCGGTGGCTTCGACCATCCCCAAGGAAGGCGCCACTGGCTGGGCCGACACCACCATGCTGCACAGCGAGGCCAAGCACCCCAACTGCGCCTACAAGTGGATGGACTGGTCGCTGCAGCCCAGGGTCCAGGGCGACGTGGCGGCCTGGTTCGGTTCGTTGCCGGCGGTACCGGCGGCCTGCACCGGCAGCGAATTGCTCGGCGCCGAAGGCTGCAAGACCAATGGTTTCGACCAGTTCGACAAGATCGCCTTCTGGAAAACCCCGCAGGCTGAAGGGGGCAGGTTCGTGCCGTATAGCCGCTGGACCCAGGACTATATTGCGATCATGGGGGGCCGCTAGGGCCCTATCGCGGGGCAAGCCCGCTCCCACCTCAAGACGCGGGCTTGCTCCCATTTGCTGGAGCTTCGCACCATGACCCTTGCAGTGCAGTTCACCAATGTCTCGCGGGCCTTTGGCGAGGTCAGGGCCGTTGACCAGGTGTCGATCGACATCCACGACGGCGAGTTCTTCTCGATGCTCGGCCCCTCGGGCTCGGGCAAGACCACCTGCCTGCGCCTGATCGCCGGCTTCGAGCAACCCAGTGCCGGTTCGATCCGCATTCACGGCGAAGAGGCTGCGGGCCTGCCGCCCTACCAGCGCGACGTCAACACAGTGTTCCAGGATTACGCCCTGTTCCCGCACATGAACGTGCGCGACAACGTCGCCTATGGCCTGAAGGTCAAGGGCGTGGCCAAGGCCGAGCGCTACACCCGCGCCGAAGAAGCCCTGGCCATGGTCGCACTGGGCGGATATGGCCAGCGCAAGCCGGTACAGCTCTCCGGCGGCCAGCGCCAGCGCGTGGCCCTGGCCCGGGCCCTGGTCAACCGCCCACGGGTGCTGCTGCTGGATGAACCACTGGGGGCGCTGGACCTGAAACTGCGCGAGCAGATGCAGGGCGAGTTGAAGAAGCTGCAACGCCAGCTGGGCATTACCTTCATCTTCGTTACCCACGACCAGACCGAGGCGCTGTCGATGTCGGACCGGGTCGCGGTGTTCAACCGTGGTCGCATCGAGCAGGTCGACACCCCGCGCAACCTGTACATGAAGCCGGCGACGACCTTTGTCGCCGAGTTCGTCGGTACCTCGAACGTGCTGCGCGGCGAACTGGCACAGCAGCTCAATGGCAGCCAGCTGCCCTTCTCGATTCGCCCGGAACATATCCGCCTTGGCGACCAGCCGGCCGCCAGCAACGAAATCCAGGTCAGCGGCCTGCTCCACGACATCCAGTACCAGGGCAGCGCCACCCGCTACGAGCTGCAGCTGGACAACGGCCAACTACTCAGTATCAGCCAGGCCAACAACCAGTGGCAGGAACACACCGTGCCCTGGCAGCCCGGCCAACGCCTGCAGGCGCGCTGGGCCCGCGAGGCGATGACCGCGCTGCAGGAAATCGTGCCCGACGAGGGCCGCTGAGATGAGCCTGACCGTGGAAAAAGCCGCGCCGGCCCCCATGCGGCGTTTCTCCAACCTGCTCTACCGGCGACCGAACCTGTACCTGGCGCTACTGTTGATACCGCCGCTGATCTGGTTCGGTGCAATCTACCTCGGCTCGTTGCTGAGTTTGCTGTGGCAGGGCTTCTACACCTTCGACGACTTCACCATGGCGGTCACCCCGGAGCTGACCCTGGCCAACTTCGCCGCGCTGTTCAACCCGTCGAACTTCGACATCATCCTGCGTACCCTGGGCATGGCCATCGCCGTGTCGATCGCCAGTGCCACCCTGGCCTTCCCGATCGCCTACTACATGGCGCGCTACACCAGCGGCAAGACCAAGGCGTTCTTCTATATCGCGGTGATGATGCCGATGTGGGCCAGCTACATCGTCAAGGCCTATGCCTGGACCTTGCTGCTGGCCAAGGGCGGCGTGGCCCAGTGGTTCGTCCAGCAACTGAACCTGGGGCCAGTGCTGCAGTTCATCCTCGGTATTCCGGGGGTGGGCGGCAGCACCCTGTCGACCTCGCACCTGGGGCGTTTTCTGGTGTTCGTGTACATCTGGCTGCCGTTCATGATCCTGCCGATCCAGGCCTCGCTGGAGCGCCTGCCGCCGTCATTGCTGCAAGCCTCGGCGGACCTTGGCGCCAGGCCGTGGCAGACCTTCACGCAGGTGATCCTGCCGCTCTCGGTACCGGGCATCGCCGCAGGCTCCATCTTCACCTTTTCGCTGACACTGGGCGACTTCATCGTCCCGCAACTGGTCGGCCCGCCCGGCTACTTCATCGGCAGCATGGTCTACGCCCAGCAGGGCGCCATCGGCAACATGCCCATGGCCGCCGCCTTTACCCTGGTGCCAATCGTGCTGATTGCCGTGTACCTGTCCATCGTCAAACGCCTGGGGGCCTTCGATGCACTCTGAACGCGCCTCGATCGGCCTGCGCCTGGCGGCCTGGGGCGGGCTGGTGTTCCTGCACTTCCCGATCCTGATCATCTTCCTCTATGCCTTCAACACCGAGGACGCCGCCTTCAGTTTTCCGCCCCAGGGCTTCACCCTGAAGTGGTTCAGCGTGGCCTTCTCGCGCCCGGATGTGCTGGAGTCGATCACGCTGTCGCTGCAGGTCGCCTGCCTGGCCACGCTGCTCGCCCTGGTACTCGGCACCCTGGCCTCGGCGGCGCTGTACCGGCGCAGTTTTTTCGGCAAAGAGAGCATTTCGCTGATGCTGATACTGCCCATCGCCCTGCCCGGGATCATCACCGGCATCGCCCTGCTCTCGGCGTTCAAGACCCTAGGCATAGAGCCCGGTATTTTCACCATCGTCGTCGGCCACGCCACCTTCTGCGTGGTGATCGTCTACAACAACGTCATCGCCCGCCTGCGGCGTACCTCGCAGAGCCTGATCGAGGCGTCGATGGATCTCGGGGCCGACGGCTGGCAGACCTTTCGCTACATCGTTCTGCCCAACCTCGGCTCGGCTCTATTGGCCGGCGGCATGCTGGCCTTTGCCTTGTCGTTCGACGAAATCATCGTCACCACCTTCACCGCTGGCCACGAACGCACCCTGCCGATCTGGCTGCTCAACCAGTTGAGCCGGCCGCGCGATGTGCCGGTTACCAACGTGGTGGCCATGCTGGTGATGCTGGTGACCATGCTGCCGATCCTCGGCGCCTACTACCTGACCCGCGGCGGCGAAAGCGTTGCCGGCAGCGGCAAATAACTCCTGGAGGACTGGAACCATGCAAACCCGACTGTTGATCAACGGCCAACTGGTTGAAGGCGAAGGCGCAGGCTACGCAGTGCTCAACCCGGCGCTGGGCACTGTGCTGGTGGAGGTCAATGAAGCCAGCGAAGCCCAGGTCGACGCCGCCGTGCGCGCCGCCGACCGCGCCTTCGAGAGCTGGTCGCAGACCACGCCCAAGGACCGCTCGCGGTTGCTGCTCAAACTCGCGGACACTATCGAGGCCCACGGCGAGGAACTGGCGCGGCTGGAATCGGACAACTGCGGCAAGCCCTATGCCGCCGCGCTCAACGACGAGATCCCGGCCATCGCCGACGTGTTTCGTTTTTTCGCCGGTGCCACCCGCTGCCTGGGCGGCTCGGCCGCAGGTGAGTACCTGCCGGGACATACCTCGATGGTGCGCCGCGACCCGCTGGGCGTGGTCGCCTCGATCGCACCGTGGAACTACCCGCTGATGATGGTGGCCTGGAAGATTGCCCCGGCCCTGGCCGCCGGCAACACCGTGGTGCTCAAGCCGTCGGAGCAGACGCCGCTGACGGCCTTGCGCCTGGCGGAACTGGCCAGCGAAATATTCCCGGCCGGCGTGCTGAATATCCTCTTCGGCCGCGGCCCGAGTGTCGGCACGCCGCTGGTGAGCCACCCGAAAGTGCGCATGGTGTCGCTGACCGGCTCGATCGCAACCGGCGCCAACATCATCGCCAGCACCGCCGATAGCGTCAAACGCATGCACATGGAACTGGGCGGCAAGGCACCGGTGATCATTTTCGATGATGCCGATATCGACGCCGCGGTCGACGGCATCCGCACCTTCGGCTTCTATAATGCCGGCCAGGACTGCACCGCCGCTTGCCGTATCTATGCCCAGAGCGGCATCTACGAGCAGTTCGTCGAAAAACTCGGCAAGGCCGTCGCCAGTATCAAGCATGGTCTGCAGAACGACCCGGACACCGAGCTCGGCCCACTGATCACCGCCCAGCACCGCGACCGGGTAGCGGCCATGGTCGAACGGGCGCTTGCCCAACCGCATATCCGCCTGATAACCGGTGGCAAGGCGGTGGCCGGTGACGGTTTCTTCTTTGAACCGACTGTGCTGGCCGATGCCCAGCAGGATGACGAGATCGTCCGCCGCGAAGTGTTCGGGCCGGTGGTCTCGGTGACCCGCTTTGAGGATGAAGAGCAGGCCCTGGCCTGGGCCAACGATTCGGACTACGGCCTGGCGTCATCGCTGTGGACCGCTGACGTCGGCCGTGCCCATCGCGTCTCGGCGCGCCTGCAGTACGGCTGTACCTGGGTCAACACGCACTTTATGCTGGTCAGCGAAATGCCCCATGGCGGTCAGAAACTGTCCGGCTATGGCAAGGATATGTCCATGTACGGGCTGGAGGACTACACCTGCGTCCGGCATGTGATGTTCAAACATTAAGGTAAGGACACCCATGGAAATCACCCGACGCGACTTCATCAACGGAGTCGCCATCGGCGTTACAGCGGGCCTGACCCCGCTGCAACTGCTTCAGGCTGCCCCCGGCGGGCGCTACTACCCACCGGCCCTGACCGGTTTGCGCGGCAGTCACCCCGGCGCTTTCGACGTTGCGCACCAGATGGGCTGGGAGAAAAAAACCTTCGTCACCGACGCCCTGCCGATCAGCGAAGAGTATGACCTGGTGGTGGTCGGCGGCGGCATCAGCGGCCTGTCGGCAGCGTTCTTCTACCGCGAGAAACACCCGGCTGCGAAGATTCTGATCCTCGAGAACCACGACGACTTCGGCGGCCATGCCAAGCGCAATGAGTTCAGCGCCGGCGGGCGGATGATCCTCGGCTACGGCGGCAGCGAAGCCTTCCAGTCGCCCAATCACCTGTACAGCAAAGAGGTCAACGGCCTGCTGAAAAAGCTCGGGGTGGACATCAAGCGTTTCGAGACCGCCTTTGACCGCAGCTTCTATCCCGACCTGGGCCTGTCGCGCGCAGTGTTCTTCGACCAGGAGACCTTCGGCGAAGACAAGCTGGTCACCGGCGACCCGACGCCGATGGTCGGCGATGACATCGCCCCTACGCAGCTCAACGCCCGTTCGATCGGCGATTTCATCAACGATTTCCCCCTGCCCGAAAGCGACCGCAAGGCCCTGATCGACCTGCACCAGGCCCCCAGGGATTACCTGGCCGGCAAGTCGCTGGAAGACAAGACCGCGTACCTCGAGCGCACCAGCTACCGTGATTTCCTGCTCAAGGACGTCGGCCTGTCGGCCAAGGCGGTCAAGTACTTTCAGGGCCGCAGCAATGATTTCATGGCCCTGAGCATCGATACCGTGGCCGCTGCCGACGCCTACTATGTCGGCTTCCCCGGTTTTGCCGCGATGAACCTGGAGCCGGTCAGCGAGGAAGCCAAGGCGGAGATGGAAGAGCCCTACATCTACCACTTCCCCGACGGCAACGCGTCGCTGGCGCGCCTGCTGGTGCGCAGCCTGATACCGACGGTGGCGCCGGGCCAGAACATGGAGGACATCGTCCTCGCCAATTTCGACTACAGCCAGCTCGACCGCGCCGGGCAGCCGGTGCGCCTGCGTCTGAACAGCACGGCGGTCAGCGTGCGCAACGTCGACGGAGGCGTCAATGTCGGCTACAGCCGCGCCGGGCAACTGGCCCAGGTGCGCGGCAAGCACTGCATCCTGGCCTGCTACAACATGATGATCCCCTACCTGCTGCGCGACCTGTCGGCCGAACAGGCCCATGCCCTGAGCCAGAACGTCAAGTTTCCGCTGGTGTACACCAAGGTCATCGTGCGCAACTGGCAGGCGTTCCAGAAGCTTGGCGTGCACGAGATCTACGCCGCCACCCAACCCTACAGCCGGATCAAGCTCGACTACCCGGTGAGCCTCGGCGGCTACGAGCATCCACGCGACCCGGCGCAGCCCATCGGCCTGCACCTGGTCTACGTGCCGACCAGCCCCGACAGCGGCATGAACAGCCGCGACCAGGCCCGTGCCGGACGCGGGCGCCTGTATGGCACTTCATTCGAAGTGCTGGAAAGCCAGCTGCGCGAACAGTTGCAACGCATGCTTGGCCCCGGCGGTTTTGACCACGACAAGGACATCCTGGCGATCACCGTCAACCGCTGGCCCCACGGCTACGCCTGCTTCAGCAACACCCTCTACGACGATCCCGAGCAGACCGAAAAGTGGATAGCACTGGCGCGCCAACCCGTGGGCAAGGTCAGCATCGCCAACTCGGACGCGGCCTGGAGCGCCTATGCCCATGCGGCGATTGATGAGGCGTGGCGGGCGGTGGGGGAGCTGGGCTGAATCCAGGAAACCTCCTTCATCCGCAAAGTCCTCGTCCTACGGTCGTCCCATTGCTGCATGGATGACGGTATCATAATCTGATACCATGAATAATCATCAGCGCGGCACGTTGAAGTCGGTCTTCAGCAAACCGATACCCAACAATCTGGAATGGGCTCGCATCGAATCGTTGCTGGTCGGTGCGGGGGCCCGGGTAATCGAAGGCAGAGGTTCACGCGTGCGCTTCGAACTCAATGGTGTGATCGCGACGTTCCATCGCCCTCATCCGGATAAAGATGCCAAGCCTTATCAGATCCGCGATGCGCGGTTGTTTCTGGAACAGGCCGGAGTGACCCCATGAATGTCATGCACTACAAAGGCTATGCCGCCCGTATTGAATACAGCGATGAAGACCAATTGTTGATTGGCCACGTCGCAGGTATACGCGATGTGATCGGTTTTCACGCGCAATCGGTCGCGCAACTGCGCATCGCCTTCGAAGAAGCCGTGGATGACTACCTCGATACTTGTGCGCGCTTGGGACGTGAGCCGCAGAAAGCTTATTCGGGGAAATTGAGCTTGCGCCTGGAGCCGACGCTGCATGCCAGCGTCGCGCAAAAGGCTGAGCTGGCAGACAAGAGCATCAATCAGTGGGTCAGTGATGTGTTGAGCCAGGCGGCACATGCCTGAGGCCCGCTCCCACAGAGGGTTTATGTACGCCGAACCTGTGGGAGCTGGCTTGCCTGCGATCGAGCGCGAAGCGCTCGCCATTCAGTCAATCGCGCAAATCAGACTCGTGTATCGGCTGGTCACGACTGGTAGCCCGTTGGTACTGCGCCGGCCACACTGCCTTGTTGCCCCCCAGGTCGTCGTCGGCGTGCAGCGGCCAGTAGGGGTCGCGCAGTAGCTCGCGGGCGAGGAAAATGATATCGGCCTGCGCCGTACGCAAGATGGTTTCAGCCTGCATCGGGTCGGTAATCATGCCGACCGTCCCGGTGGCGATCCCCGCCTCCTCCCGCACCTTGGCCGCAAACTGGGTTTGATAGCCCGGCCCTGTGGGGATCTCGGCTTTTACCGAGGTGCCGCCGGACGACACATCGATCAGGTCCACTCCCAACTTTCTCAAGCGCTTGGCCAACTCCACGGTCTCATCCGGATTCCAGCCATCTTCCACCCAATCGGTGGCCGACAGACGCACGAACACCGGCAGCTCAGCCGGCCAGACCTCACGCACCGCTTCGGTCACTTGCAGGGTCAGGCGGATACGGTTTTCGAAGCAGCTGCCGTACTGGTCACGGCGCTGGTTGCTCAAGGGCGAGAGGAACTGGTGCAGCAGGTAGCCATGGGCGGCATGCACTTCGGCCACCTTGAAGCCGGCCTCCAGGGCACGCCGGGCGGCAGCGACAAAGGCCTGGATGATGTCAGCGATCTGCGCTTCGGTCAGTTCGGCAGGTGCGGTGTGCTCCGGGTCGAAGGCAATCTTCGAGGGCCCCACCGGCACCCAGCCACCATCGTCCACCTTGACGCTGCCATGCTTGCCCAGCCAGGGCCGATGGGTGCTGGCCTTGCGCCCGGCATGGGCCAGCTGGATGCCTGGCACCGCGCCCTGGGCGGTGATGAAACGGGTGATGCGTTGCAGCGCCGGGATCTGCGCGTCGTCCCACAAGCCCAGGTCCTGCGCGGTAATGCGCCCATCGGCAGTCACGGCAGTGGCTTCGGTGAAAATCAGGCCGGCGCCACCCACCGCGCGGCTGCCCAAGTGCACCAGGTGCCAGTCATTGGCCAGGCCGTCGACACTGGAATACTGGCACATGGGTGACACGGCAATGCGGTTGGGCAGGATCAGCTGGCGCAGGGTGTACGGCTCAAGCAGCAGGCTCATGGGGCACCTCTCAAATCAAGTGGTAAGGCTCCAGATGGTTGACCGGCCGACTACAGAATCTTCCCCGCAGGTTCTTCGACCCATCATCCGAAGCCTAGACCACTTTGCCCCGTCAGTTCAGCGCGGCTCGATATGGGCGATCATCAGTTGCACGCTTTCCTGGCCGCGGAACTCGTTGACGTCGAGCTTGTAGGCCAACTCCACCCAGCGCACCGTCGGGTTGGGCCAGACCTCGCGGTCGATGCCAAAGGCGATGCCATCGAGCTTGAGCGAACCGCATTCGCTCTTGAGCACCACCTTCAGGTGCCGCTCACCGACGACGCGCTGCTCGACCAGCTGGAACACCCCGTGGAACAGCGGCTCGGGAAAGTGCTGGCCCCAGGGCCCGGCATGGCGCAGGGCGCGGGCCAGCTCCAGGTGAAATTCCTCGACCGCCAGGGTGCCGTCGGACAGCAGACGGCCGGTCAGGTCTTCTTCGTGCAGCTGGCGCCGGGTTTCTTCGTCGAACGCCTGGGCAAAGGCCGGGAAGTTGTCGGCGGGCAGCGATAGGCCGGCAGCCATGGCGTGGCCACCAAACTTGCTGATCAACTGCGGGTGACGCGCCGCCACGGCATCCAGTGCATCGCGAATATGGAAGCCCGGCACCGAACGCGCCGAGCCCTTGAGCATGCCTTCGCCAGCATCGGCAAAGGCGATGGTCGGGCGGTGATAACGCTCTTTCAGGCGCGAGGCGAGGATGCCGATCACGCCCTGGTGCCAGTCCGGCTCGAACAGGCACAGGCCGAACGGCATCGACTCCAGCGCCAGGTCCTTGAGCTGGGCCAGGGCTTCGCGCTGCATGCCCTGCTCGATGGACTTGCGGTCCTGGTTCAGTTCGTCGAGCTGGCCGGCGATTTCCCGTGCCAGGTTGGCATCGTCACTGAGCAGGCACTCGATGCCCAGGCTCATGTCGTCCAGGCGTCCGGCGGCATTGAGCCGAGGGCCGAGGATAAAGCCAAGGTCGGTGGAGGTGATGCGCGCATGATCGCGCCGGGCCACTTCAATGATGGCCTTGAGCCCCGGCCGGGCCCGCCCGGCACGGATGCGTTCCAGGCCCTGATGGACCAGGATACGATTGTTGGCATCCAGCGGCACCACGTCAGCCACGCTGCCCAGGGCCACCAGATCGAGCAGCTCGCCGATGTTCGGTTGCGGCGCGTTGTCGTAATGACCGAGGCTGCGCAAACGCGCTCGCAAGGCCATCAGCACATAGAAGATCACCCCGACCCCGGCCAGCGCCTTGCTGGGAAACTCGCAGCCCGGCTGGTTGGGATTGACGATGGCGTCTGCCGCCGGCAATTCATGGCCCGGCAGGTGGTGATCGGTCACCAGTACTTTCAAGCCCGCAGCCTTGGCGGCTGCCACGCCTTCGACGCTGGAGATGCCGTTGTCGACGGTGATCAGCAACTGCGGCTGGCGTTGCAAGGCCACCTCGACGATCTCCGGGGTCAGGCCATAGCCGTACTCGAAGCGGTTGGGCACCAGGTAATCGACATGGGCGGCACCGAGCAGACGCAGGCCGAGTACACCGACGGTACTGGCCGTGGCGCCGTCAGCGTCGAAGTCGCCGACGATGAGGATGCGCTGGCGTTCTGCCAGTGCCGCCACCAGCAGGTCGACCGCCGCCTCGATGCCCTTGAGCTGCTGGTAAGGCAGCAAGCGCGCCAGGCTTTTATCCAGCTCGGCTGCCGACTGCACGCCGCGGGCGGCATACAGGCGGGTCAGCAACGGTGGCAGGTCGCCAAGGAATGGCAGCGTGGACGGCAACGGGCGGGGATCGATACGCATGGGGCGATTGGGGCTTCTCGTGAATCAGGAATGTTCGACCGGAACGGGCGCGCGATCAGCGCTCGCCCATCAGCCATTGAAGCTGGACTTCGTGCTGGCCGCGATCGTCGGTGACGAACACCGTGCCTTCGCTGATCATCACGTCCCACTTGATCGCCCGCGGCATGTCCTTGGCCAGGGTTTCCAGAACCTCCTGGGGCACGGCGGCGATGTTCAGGTTTTTCAGGTTCTTGACCGCTGGCACCACCTTGGTTTCCCACACGCGCAGGCTGCCATAGGCCAGCAGGCTGGTGCGCTCGGTGCGGCGCGAGCACCAGGTCAGGCGATCGGCATCCGGCTGGCCAACTTCGATCCAGTGCAGGATGCGGTCATCCAGGCTCTTTTCCCACACCGCTGCTTCGTCCACATCCGACAGACCGCGGCCAAAGGCCAGTTGCTCGTTGTACCACAGGGCGTAGGCCAGCAGGCGCACGGCCATGCGCTCTTCGGTTTCCGACGGGTGACGGGCGATGGTCTGCTTGACGCTTTCGTACACGCCGCGGTCAAGGTCGGTGAGGTTCAGTTCAAACTTGTAGGTGGTGGACGGCTGGGCCATGGACGGGCTTCTTGCGGCAAGGAAAGTCGCCCAGTCTAACCGATCCGCATGTTCCTTGCGCCGCGGCAGTATCTGGGCGCGCCCAGCTATGATAAAAACGGGGGCCCTGACCAGCTGCCACGGACGCCTCATGCCTACGCCCAGCAAACCCCTCGCCGGCCTCAAAGTCATCGAACTCGGCACCCTGATTGCCGGTCCGTTCGCTTCGCGCATCTGCGCCGAGTTTGGCGCCGAGGTGATCAAGGTCGAGTCGCCCGATGGCGGTGATCCGCTGCGCAAGTGGCGCAAGCTGTACGAAGGCACGTCACTTTGGTGGTTCGTCCAGGCCCGCAACAAGCAGTCGCTGACCCTCAACCTCAAGCACGCCGAAGGGCTGGATATCCTCAAGAAGCTGCTGGCCGAAGCCGACATCCTGATCGAGAACTTCCGCCCCGGGGTACTGGAAAAACTCGGCCTGGGCTGGGACGTGCTGCACGCCCTCAATCCGAAGCTGGTGATGGTGCGCCTGTCCGGCTTCGGCCAGACCGGGCCGATGAAAGACCAGCCGGGGTTCGGCGCCGTCGGCGAATCCATGGGCGGGCTGCGCTACATCACCGGTTTCGAGGACCGCCCGCCGGTGCGTACCGGCATCTCCATCGGTGACTCGATTGCAGCGTTGTGGGGCGTAATCGGCGCATTGATGGCCCTGCGTCATCGCGAGGTCAACGGCGGCCAGGGCCAGGTGGTGGACGTGGCCCTGTACGAAGCGATCTTCGCCATGATGGAAAGCATGGTGCCGGAGTTCGACGTGTTCGGTTTTATTCGCGAGCGTACCGGCAACATCATGCCCGGCATCACCCCCTCCTCCATTCACACCAGCGCCGATGGCAAGCATGTGCAGATTGGCGCCAATGGCGATGCGATCTTCAAGCGCTTCATGCAGGCCATCGGCCGCGATGACCTGGCCGACGATCCGGCCCTGGCCAGCAATGACGGCCGCGACCTGCGCCGCGATGAACTGTACGGGGTGATCGACCGCTGGGCCCGGACCCTGCCGCTGGATGCGCTGATGCAGGTGCTCAATGACGCCCAGGTACCGGCCAGCCGCATCTACAGCGCCGAGGACATGTTCAGCGATCCGCAGTTCCTTGCCCGCGAGATGTTCCTCCAGGCCAAACTGCCCGACGGCAAGCCGTTCAAGATGCCGGGTATCGTGCCCAAACTCTCGGACACACCGGGCTCCAGCGAATGGGTTGGTCCGGAACTGGGCGCGCACACTGATCAGCTACTGGCCAGGTTGGGTTACGACGCGGCGGCGATTGCCCGGCTACGCGCGCAAGGAGCGGTCTGAACGACACATTGCTTGAATTCCGTGGCAACGGTGGAGACCCGAACATGACCTATCACTGGCAAGCGAGCGTGCGTCGTGGATTGCCGTTGTTGTTGGGTCTGCTGCTGAGCTTTGGCCTGCCGGCCTCGGCCTGGGCCAAGGAGCGTTTGTTCTGGCTATTGCGCGATTTGCCGCCGCTGACCATTTTTGAAGGCACGGGCAAAGGCCAGGGGGTGATCGACCAGTTGCTGCCGCTGCTGATCGAACAGATGCCCGAGTACGATCACAGCATTGTCCGGGTCAATCGGGCCCGGGGCATCCAGATGCTTCAGGAATCGACCTTCACCTGCGACCCTACGTTGCTGTGGACGCCCGAACGAGCGCGCTACGTGCACTTCTCGATACCCAGCCTTGGGGTGTTGAGCAGTGGCCTGGTGGTGCGGCGCAAAGACCAGCGCCTGCTCGAACCCTATCTCCAGAACAATCAGGTCGACCTGCACGCGATGCTCGGCAACACGTCGCTGAAGCTCGGAGTAGTCGCCCAGCGCAGCTACAGCGCAGCCGTTGATGAACTGCTCAAGACCCTGCCCGACACTACCCTCAGCCGTCATTACGGCAATGATGCGGTGACCAGCCTGTTGCAGATGCAGCAGCATGACCGCCTGCAACTGGTGCTTGGCTACTGGCCGGAGGTGCGCTACCTGTTACAGCAACAGGGCTGGCCGACGGATGACTATGCCTTCTACCCGATCCAGGGTGTCGAGCAGTACCAGTTGCTGCGGGTCGGCTGCTCCGACACGCCCCTCGGGCGCGAAGCCATCAGCCATATCAACAAGCTGTTGCTGCCCCTGCGCGACGACACCTTGCCCGACCTGTACGCCCAGTGGCTGGCCCCGGAAATGCGCGAGCAGTACCTGCACGACAGCCTGCGTCTGTTTGGCGAGCACCCTTGAGCCCTGATCCGCAGGCAAAAAGAAACCCCGAGCGGTGGGGAGGCCGCCCGGGGCTAAACAGAAGCCCATAGGGGCTTCGCACGACAGCTTCACGACATCGGAGCAAAATCCCGATCAGCTGTCCTTATAAGGTCTGATTGCCCCCACCGGCAAAGGTTCCATCACACCCCGGCGCTGATCGAGCGGCCTTGCTGCAGGTGACGCTGGGCAGCGATCACACAGGGCTGCAGGCGACCTTCGACGATCAGCAGGTCGCGCTGCAGACCATCGACCAGGTCGACCAGCAGGCGCTGGTCCTGCAGCTGGCTGGGTTTGACGGTGCGCCGGAGGACGGTGCGCGACGCCTCATCGGTCAGGCGCAGATCAAAATCACACCCCGCGCTCAAGCGCACCAGCCTGACCTGGTAAGGCGCCAATGCTTCGCCAAGCAGCAATCTGATACATTCCATCTCATTCATTGTTCATCTACCTGTCGAGAAGGGGTCTTTCACTGACCCTGAGGCAGCCGGAAAAGTTCTATCAGTGCGATTTCCTCGACCCAGCATGCCCGGCAAAAATGACAGATTGAAATCCAGCGGATTGATCGGAGCTTGCCTGTGACAGACCCTACCCCG
Organism: Pseudomonas wadenswilerensis; assembly: GCF_900497695.1. Classification (GTDB taxonomy): domain Bacteria; phylum Pseudomonadota; class Gammaproteobacteria; order Pseudomonadales; family Pseudomonadaceae; genus Aquipseudomonas; species Aquipseudomonas wadenswilerensis. Next base: position 764,889 of record NZ_UIDD01000010.1, read on the forward strand.
GGTGAGCTGCGCATCATCCTTGCCGATGACCACCCGATCTTTCGCATTGGCCTGCGTGCCGTGCTGGAGCAGATTCCAGGCATTCGCGTGGTGGGCGAAGCTGGCGGTCCACTGGAGCTCACGACACTGTTGCAAGACGTGGAATGCGACGTGCTGGTGACCGACTTCATGATGCCGCTAGAGCAGCAGAACGACGGCCTGAAGCTGCTGGAACAGTTGCGTCGGCACCACCCTCAATTGCCGATCCTGGTGGTGACCATGATCAACAACGCCGGGCTGTTTCGGGCGATGCTGGCCCTGGGGGTCAATGGCCTGCTGAGCAAAGCCAGCCTGGCCGACGAGTTGCCCCAGGCCATCGTTCGCCTGCAGCGCGGCAAGATCTACCTGGCCGATTCTGTGCAGCAATTACTGTTGCAGGAGGGTGCCGTGCGCGAAGACCTGGCCCGTGACCAGGCGGCCTTGTCGCCACGGGAACTGGAAGTTGCCCGCCTGCTTGCGGCAGGCCATACAGTCGGTCGGATCGCCGCCCTGCTCAACCGTAGCAAACAGACAGTGAGCAGCCAGAAGGTCAGTGCCATGCGCAAGCTGGGCCTGGCCAATGATGCTGCGCTGTATCTCTACCTGCAGGAACATGGCCTGGGCTAACGGTAGTTCAAGCCCTGCGCCGCTGTCTGGATTCGTCCGACTCACGCTCCAGCATCCACTGGCAAAGGTCTTCCCCTGCCATCGGCCGGGCAATGAAATAGCCCTGCATCACCGGGCTGCCCAGGGCCTTGATCGCCATCAGGTCATCAACCGTCTCGACCCCTTCGACCACCACCTTCATTTCCATGCGTCGGGCCATGATCAGGGCACCGGCCACCACCGCCGCCTTGCGGCCATCGTCGGCCATGCCACGGACAAACTCGCTGGGCAGTTTCAATTCGCTGAACGGCAGCTCCAGCAGGCGCTGCAGGTTGGACACCCCCATGCCGAAGTCATCGATCGACAGCTGGCAGCCAAGAATGCGCAGGTGCAGCAGCCCTTCGAGCTGGGTACTGTCGAGCTGGCAGCCATGGGTTTCGATGACTTCCAGGGTCAGGGCACTGGCCGGCACGTCATGGCGCTGGAGGGCAGCGATGACCTGCGCAGCGAAATCGTCGCGCACCAACATCTGCGGTGCGATGTTCACCGCCACCGGCAATGGCTGACCCTTGTGCTCCCTGAAGCGGACGCTGAAGGCCAGGGCCTGGTCGAGCACATGCCAGCTCAGCGTCTCCAGCAAGCCGGCGCCCTCGACCAGCGGGAAGAACTGCCCGGGGCCGAGCAAGCCAAGGCTCGGATGCTGCCAGCGTACCAGCGCCTCGACGCCTGCCAGAGTGCCGTCGAAACCGACCTTGGGCTGATAGTGGACCACCCATTGCGCCTTGCTCTGCGCTACTTCATCCGCTGACAGGGCCAATAACTCGGCATGTACCGGTACCGCGACGGCCGGGGGCGTATCGCCGGGCTCATCCAGGTAGCGGCGCAACAACTTGTGCAGGGAAACGCTGCAGGCCGGCTTCTGCAGGCTGCCGAGGACCCTCAGGCCCAGTTGCCGGGCAAGGTCGGCAACGCTGTCGAGCACCCCACGTTCGGCACTGCTGAGGATGATCAGTGCCGCGGCAAGCCCGCTGTCGGCTAGGTGACGGATCAGTTCCAGGCCGTCCTGGCCGTCCATGTGCAGGTCGCAGATGGCGATATCGACCCGCCCACGCCGGGACAGGGTCTGCCGGGCCCCCTCGACCGACTCAGCCGTCAGCACATCGAAGACGCCATTGGCGTTGAGCATCTGATGCAAGGCCATCAGTTGGAAAGGATGATCCTCGAGAATCAGAACCTTCAGTGAGCGCATGAATATTTCCCCGCAGTAGCCGATCTGTACGACAGCACCCTGCAACTTTAGGAAAATCGGCCTAGGACGCCCATAGGACATGTCCTAAAGTTCAGGCGACATTTTCCACAGCTCTTGTTGAATGTCCTGCTGCAACTGGTCTATCGCAGCCTTCAGCGTTGTCCATGCCGATGTCGCCAATGCCGTGGAACGCCCTTGGCGGGCGCTTTCCAGCTGCGCACAAGCCTGCGCCAGGGGCAGCGCATCAATCAGGCAGGCAACGCCTTTGAGGCGATGCAACGCCACGCCGATGCGCTCCCAGTCCTGCGCCTCGACGGCAGATGCCAGCAAGGCTGACTCCTCGCACAGGTTTTTCAGCAACTCTTCCAGCATGCGTTGCAGCACGGCGGTATTGGCCTGGGTCATCTTCTGCAGGGTCTGCATCCTGAAGCTGTGCCGGGGAGCCAACTGCTCGATCACCGCGACCAGCTGGGCAAGTGCGACCGGCTTGACCAGGCATTCATCCATGCCGGCCTCAAGGCAGCGGGCGCGCTCTTCCTGCATGGCGTTGGCGGTGTAACCGACGATGGCGATGGCTGGGCTCTGGCTGCCGCGCTCCAGGCGGCGGATGCCGCGGGCCAGCGCATAACCGTTCATTACCGGCATGTTGCAGTCGCTGAGCACCAGGTCGAACTCGCCGCCCTGCCAGGCCTGCAGAGCGCTCTGACCGTTTTCCACGGCCACCACCTCATGGCCGAGAAACTCCAGTTGCTGGCTGAGCACCAGGCGACTGGCCGACAGGTCGTCGACCACCAGGATCCGTCGCGCCGGGCCGCTGGGCAACCTTGGCGCGGGGTCTTGCGGCGCAGGTTCGGCGGCCACGGCTTCGAGGGTAAGTTCGACACTGACTTCGGTGCCTTTGCCCAGCACGCTGCGCAAGGCAATGCTGCCGCCCATCAACTCGACCAACTGCCGGCAGATGCTCAGGCCCAGGCCCGAGCCACCATATTCGGCGCCGGCGCCTGCCTGAGCAAACGGCTGGAATAGCTCGCTTTGCTGTTGCGCGCTGATACCGATGCCGGTGTCGCGCACACACAGCCTGAGGCCAACGCCATGCAAGCTGTCGTGCCCACTGCGGCTAACCTGCAGTTCGACCAGGCCCAGGTGGGTGAACTTCAGGGCGTTGCCCAGCAGGTTGACCAGCACCTGACGCAAGCGCAGCGGGTCGAACCAGTACACCCCTTGCGCCTCGCTGGCCAGTTGCAGGCGCAGGTCCAGCCCCTGACCGAGGGCCTGGGCGTGGAACTGCTCGACAATGGCGTTGAGGAATGGCTTGAGCGCCCGCGCCTGCGGTTCCAGTTGCAGGCTGCCGGCCTCGATGCGGGCAAGATCGAGGCTGTCACCGATCAGGGCGATCAGCTCGCGGGCTGACTGATGAGCCGTTTCCAGGCCTTGCGAAGGTACCTGGCCATGCGCCAGGGTCGTCTCCCGCTCAAGTTCAAGCAGGCCAATGATGACGGCCATGGGGGTACGGATTTCATGGCTCATGGTCGCCAGGAATGCACTTTTGGCCTGGTTGGCCTGCTCGGCCTGCTGGCGGGCTTCAACCAGCGCTGCTTCCAGCTGCTTGCGCTCGGTAATGTCGATCCAGCCGCCCAGCAGGCCCTGCAGTTGGCCGTCGGCACTGTAGAACGGCACGGTCCACTGGTAGGCGTCGGTGCGCTGGCCCTGGAATTCGATGCGCCGGTCAACGAATACCGGCTTGGGGTCCTCGAGCAGGCTCAGGTAATCGGCGTGCAGCTGTCTGGCCAGTGCCTCGGGAATGACTTCGATGTCCGTCAGGCGCCGGCCCTTGACGTCTTCCAGGCGCAACGAGAAGGCTTGCTCATAGCTTTTGTTGCAGGTGATCAATCGCCCTTCCAGATCACGTACGTAGATCGGATTGGGGATACCGTCGAGCAACGCGCGCTTGAAGGCCAACTGGTCGTTGAGGGCTTGCTCGGCCCTTTGCCGCTGACGGATCTGCACCCGCAGGCGGCTGCTCCAGACCAACGACACCAGCCCAAACAGCACCGCTGCAGCCACAGTCCAGTAGATCCACGGCGCAATCCGCTGCCAGGCCGGCGCTGGCGGCGCCAACGCGCCCAGCCACTTCATGCGCACGGCGCGCAACTCAGCGACCGGGAAGGCTTCCAGAGCCTTGTTCAGAATGCTTTCCAGCTCCGGAGCGCTGCGCCGCACCGAGAACCTGTCCGGTGCCCACTTGCCCTCAACCCCGCGCCCGACCTTGAGCACAGGGTCGTTGCCGATCACGCTGTAGGCACCGATTTCGCTGTCGATAGTCGCCAATGCTTCGCCGCTGCGCACCTTTTCCCGGGCTTGCTCCAGCGAGTCCACCAACAGCAGGCGAACACCGGGGTGGTCCTGGCGAATGGTGCCTTCCAGTGCGTGCTGCGCCGGCAACGCCAAGGTCTGCCCGGCCAGTTCATCCAGGGACGCCAGGCCCAATTGCGCCTGGCGAACGATGAACACCCAGCTTTGCCCGCCAATGGAATGGGTAAAGTCGAGAAACTCGCGGCGCTCCGGGGTTTCGCTCAAGGTGGTGCTCATGTCGGCCTGGCCGCTCCTGAGCATCTCCAGGCTCTGGGCTATCGATTCAGACGGCGCATAGACGAATTTCAGCCCGGTCATTTGCGCGACGGTCGCCAGTACATCGCTGTTAAGGCCAACCCAGGCGCCCTGACGATTGCGGAACAGATAGGGTGGGTACTGGCTGCCGACCACGGTGACCGCCGGGTGGCTGGCAATCCACTCACGTTCGGCCAGGGTCAACTCGACCCGGTGATGCGCCACGTCCGAGCCCAGCCCGGAGGTCCAGCGACCGAGAATCTCGCGCCGCACCGACTCATCGAGGCTGGCCAGGGCGTCGTTGAACATGTCCTGCAGCAGCCGATCCTCGGCGCGCACGGCAAAGGCGAAGCCGATCGGCGGCAAAGCGCTGGGGCCGACCACCTGCAAGCCCAGATACGGGCGCAAGGCGTTGAAGGCGCGGATGATGATCTCGTTGCCGATAAACACATCCACCTCACCCTGGTTCAGCGCCTCCAGGGCACTGCTCAGGTTAGGCGCCAAAAGCACCTGACTGTCGGGGTAGACCCGATGCATGACCCGGGTGTCGGCGTAGCCATCGAGCAGCACCACTTTCATCCCGGCCAACGACGGTGGCGGCACTGGCGCGCCACCGCGCACCACGACCATCGAGCGATCGGGAATGTAGTCGTCGGAAAACGCCAGGCCCGCCACACTGCGCTCGAAGCCATTGGCGCTGGTCAGCACATCGATATCGCCATGGCGCAGCGCCTCGATGGCTTCCTCGCGTTTGGCGAAGGCCAGTACCTGGGTTTTCACCCCGAGGCGTTCAGACACCAGGCTCAGGTAGTCGGCGCTGATGCCCTGGTAGCGATTGCGGTCGATGGTGATGTCCACCGGCTCGTAATCGGCAAACGAGATGCCCACCCGCAACACCCGCGACGGCCCCAGCCACTGTTGCTGCGCGCGGCTCAAGGCCAGCGGCTCAAGCTCGGTGAACGGCGGCGCCAGGGTAAAGGACAGACTCTGCGCGGCCTGCACCATGTGCCCCATACCTAGCCCGAACAGGCAGACCAATACCAGCCCTGCTGCGCGACGACGTCCTGTGCTCATTGATACCCCTGATTCGTTGCTGCAAACCAATGCCAGTGTAGAAATAAAAAAGCCCGTCAGAGACGGGCTTTTCATGTGCCGATCAGTCGATCAGAGCGGCTTGCCGCGATTACCGTGCTGGCTGACGAAGGCCTGAACGGCTTTCAGGTCATTGGCCAGTACCGTGCATTTTTCTTCGCGGGCGAACAGGTCGCTCAGGTGCGCAGGCAATTCCAGGGCCTTGCCGACCCCGGCCTTCTCCACCGCTTCCGGGAACTTGACCGGGTGCGCGGTGCCCAGCACCACCATTGGCGTATCCAGGCTGCGGCGGCACTCGCGACCGGCCTTGACGCCGATCGCGGTGTGCGGGTCGAGCACTTCGCCAGTCTGGGCAAAGACTTCGGCGATGGTTTCGCAAGTCTGCGCGTCATCGACGGCCAGCGAATCGAACAGCTTGCGCGCTTCGGTCCAGCGGTCTTCTTCGACGCTGAAGCCGCCACCCTGCTTGAAGTTGTCCATCAGGCCGGCAATGGCCGCGCCGTTGCGACCGTGCAGGTCGAACAGCAGGCGTTCGAAGTTCGACGAAACCATGATGTCCATGGACGGCGACAGGGTCGCGTGCAGGGTTTCCTTGACGTACTGGTTGCCGCTCATGAAGCGGTGCAGGATGTCATTGCGGTTGGTGGCGACGATCAGCTGGCTGATCGGCAGGCCCATGTTGCGCGCCAGGTAGCCGGCAAAGATGTCGCCGAAGTTGCCGGTCGGTACCGAGAACGCCACCGAACGCGCCGGGCCGCCCAACTGCAGGGCTGCGTGGAAGTAGTAAACGATCTGGGCCATGATCCGCGCCCAGTTGATCGAGTTCACCGCCACCAGGCGAGTGCCCTTGAGGAAGCCCTGGTCAGCAAAGCTGGCCTTGACCATTTCCTGGCAGTCGTCGAAGTTGCCTTCGATGGCGATGTTGTGGATGTTCTCGCCGAAGATGGTGGTCATCTGCCGGCGCTGAACTTCCGACACGCGCTGGTGCGGATGGAGGATGAAGATGTCGACGTTGTCGCAACGGCGGCAACCTTCGATGGCCGCAGAGCCGGTGTCACCGCTGGTGGCGCCGATGATCACCACGCGCTCGCCACGCTTGGCCAGCACATGGTCGAGCAGGCGGCCGAGCAGTTGCAGGGCGAAGTCCTTGAAAGCCAGGGTCGGGCCGTGGAACAGTTCCAGCACCCATTCGTTGCTGTTCAGCTGACGCAGCGGCGCGACCGCGGTGTGGGCGAACTCGCCGTAGGTTTCTTCGAGAATCTTCTTGAAATCGGCATCGGCGATGCTGCCGGTGACGAACGGGCGCATCACCCGGAAGGCCAGTTCGTGGTACGGCAGGCCGGCCCAGGAAGCGATTTCTTCCTGGGTGAAACGCGGCAGGTTTTCTGGCACGTACAGGCCGCCGTCGCTGGCAAGGCCTGCCAGCAGCACGTCTTCAAAGTTCAGGGCCGGTGCCTGGCCGCGGGTACTGATGTAGCGCATTTTTGCAAACCTTCGGTTTGAGCTTCAAGCTTCAAGCTTCAAGCTGCAAGTCACCGCAGTCCCGCTGTGATCTTGCAGCTTGTAGCTTGCCGCTTGCCGCTGTTGTCAGTTGAGTTGTTCGACGCGGATACGCACCACGTTGCCGACCACATCCTGCAGGGCTTCCAGGGCGGTGATGGCATCATTCATGCGCTGTTCGACCACTCGATGAGTGAGCAGGATCATGGGCACCAGGCCGTCCTGTTCCTCGACTTCCTTCTGCATGATCGATTCGATGTTGATGCCGCGCTCGGAGAGGATGCTCGCCACCTGGGCCAGCACGCCCGGATGATCCTTGGCCTGGATGCGCAGGTAGTAGGCGCTTTCGCAAGCTTCGATCGGCAGGATCGGGTGGGCCGACAGCGAGTCTGGCTGGAAGGCCAGGTGCGGTACACGGTTCTCCGGGTCGGAGGTCATGGCGCGAACCACGTCGACCAGGTCAGCCACCACCGACGAAGCGGTCGGTTCCATGCCGGCGCCGGCGCCGTAGAACAAGGTGGAACCGGCAGCGTCACCGTTGACCATCACTGCGTTCATCACGCCATTGACGTTGGCGATCAGGCGATCGGCCGGGATCAGCGTCGGGTGCACGCGCAGTTCGATGCCGTTGGCAGTGCTGCGGGCCACGCCCAGGTGCTTGATGCGGTAGCCCAGCGCTTCGGCGTAGTTCACGTCAGCGGTGGTCAGCTGGGTGATGCCTTCGGTGTAGGCCTTGTCGAACTGCAGCGGGATACCAAAGGCGATGGACGCCAGGATGGTCAGCTTGTGCGCGGCATCGATGCCTTCGACGTCGAAGGTCGGATCGGCTTCGGCGTAACCCAGGGCCTGGGCTTCGGCCAGCACGTCGGGGAACGCACGGCCTTTTTCACGCATTTCGGTGAGGATGAAGTTGCCGGTGCCGTTGATGATCCCGGCCACCCAGTTGATACGGTTGGCCGAGAGACCTTCGCGGATCGCCTTGATCACCGGGATACCGCCGGCTACGGCCGCTTCGAAAGCGACGATGACGCCCTTCTCGCGAGCCTTGGCGAAAATCTCGTTGCCGTGCACGGCAATCAGCGCCTTGTTGGCGGTGACCACGTGCTTGCCGTTGTCGATGGCCTTGAGCACCAGTTCGCGGGCGATGGTGTAGCCGCCGATCAGCTCGATGACAATGTCGATTTCCGGGTTCGTTGCGACCTCGAACACATCAGCGGTAATGGGGGTACCGGTAATCTGGCAATTCGGGTTTGGCGAACGCATGGCAATCTGTGCCACTTCAATACCACGCCCGGCACGGCGGGCGATCTCCTCGGCGTTACGCTGAAGTACATTGAAGGTACCGCCACCGACGGTCCCCAACCCACAGATGCCTACTTTGACCGGTTTCACTGTGAACTCCCCATGAAACGACCGGCTGGCAGCCGATCGTGAAACTGCCGCCACCCCAAGGTGACGGCTTCAGATTGAATTACTTGGCCAGGGCCAGCTTGGCCACTTGCGGTGCCGGCTGGTAGCCCGGAATCACCTGGCCGTTTTCCAGGACGATGGCCGGCGTACCGTTGACGCCGATCGACTGGCCCAGGGCGAACTGCTTGCCGACCGGGTTGGCGCACTTGGCGGCCTTGATTTCCTTGCCGTCGATCATCTTGTCCAGCGCCGCCTTGCGGTCGCTCGAGCACCAGACCGCCTGCAACTGCTCGTCACCCGGCGAACCCAGGCCCTGACGCGGGAAGGCGACGTAGCGCACTTCGATACCGCGACGGTTGAGCTCAGGCACTTCGGCGTGCAGCTTGTGGCAGTACGGGCAGGTGGTGTCGGTAAACACCGTGATGTGCGACTTGGTTTCGCCCTTGGCAGGATAAACCACCATCTCGGCCGCTGGAATGGCATTAATAGTCTTGGCGATGGCCTGTCGTTCGGTCTTCTCGGTCAGGTTGACCGGCTTGCCGTCCTGGATCTGGAACAGGTAGCCCTGCATGACGAACTGGCCGTCGGCGCTGGCGTACAGCACGCGGCCGCCTTCGAGCTTGACTTCATACAGACCGTTGAGCGGGCTGGTGGCAACGCTGTCGACCGGCACGCCCAGTTCCAGGGACTGCAGGGTCTTGCGGATCGCCTGCTCGGCGTTGTCGGTGGCAGCGGCAAAAGTACTGACCAGCGCCAGGGCGGCGGCGGCGAAAATCTGGGTCACGCGCATGGGAACTCCTGAAGGCGGACAGGGGGCCGGATGCAGCACGCCCGTACTGAAAACGGGGTGTCATTGCGGCCCTCGGTGCAAACCGCCCAAGCCTACCACAGAAGCGGCGGCGGTCGGAGGCGTGCTCGATCGGGAGCGCAAGGCTGCGTGCGCCAGCGGTCAGCGTCTACCTCAGCTATCAATCACCGTCTGCCAGCAAGACCTCATCTGCATCACTGGAGACTTTCAGAAAATCAACAAAAGCAAACACATCGCGATCAATGTCCTGTAACAGCAGCGCAATCAACATCTTCTGCTGCCTGGGATAAATCCTGGATCGCCCATAAGGATCGATATAAAGCCCCGTCTTTTCACGCAATTCAATAAATGCGCCCTGCACACGCTTCACCTCAGCGTCACTCAGTTGAAGGTAGGGCTTGTCGCTCAGTACATCCGACAGATAGGAGATGTCCAGCATTTTAAAAACCTTAGCCTTTACTTAAACCAACCGAAACGGCGGCATCTGCAGAAGATGCCAATAGATAATCTACAGCCAGGAATTGAACTATATTAATCTCCCAATATTCGGCAACGGCTACTCACCCAGCCCGCTACAGCTAAACCACGTCAACCACCTCAACCACCTCAACCACTGCAACGTACCGTCCGCCTTCATACACGCTCAAAGAATGTCCTTTTCTTAATAGAGAGGATGGCGCGCTCTCCACTAGAAAATAGGCTTTACCAAGACCGGTTCTGCTACCGACATCTTCTGTATTGCGTTCTATTTCCAACACTAGGCTCCAGTTCGTCTCTATCCCTGATTCATTTTTAAGCAGGTCGGTCGTAACGTAGTAGGGCGTCTTGTCAGGCAGGACGGCTTTACCGCCTAAATGCTCATCAGTCCAATGCACTGCGACCTCCACCGTCTTTCTCATATCTCCAGCCTCCACAGGCTATCCGGCGAGCCCGCTTTGGTTCGACTTTTGAGCAGTACTCAGGTCGATTGGGCGCGGCGTAGAACAGCGCGCAGTTGATTCGCCAATTCACCTGCTTCCCGGTAGCTAAAGTCGCCACTGCAAACAGCACGGGAGGTGCCCTTCAAGTCGGCGAAAACCAGATCCTGCTCAGGGGTTTCCAACCTCCAAATGACGCGTCCGAAGGTGTGTTTACGTCGATGAGAAAACACCAGGAAATCGTCGAACAAAGTGCCACAGGTTAGAAAAAACGGCCTGGCGCGCTCACTGAAATCCTCAGTTTCTTCCTCATCGAACGAAGAAAGATCCTTTTCCAGCAAGGCGAAAGTCTGCGAGACACTTGGGGAGTCGTAGCACTCAGGCAGGCCTGGCTTACGCAGCAAGTCCTCAAGGCAACCCAGCAGATAACCTTCGAAGTAGATCAGATCCTCCAACGACCCCAGCGGCTGATTACTGAACCAGAATCGAGCATGCCCCATCAGTTCGACACTGTCGGTCAGGACATACTCGATGGCGATCGATGCTTTGTTGCCGATGAGTTTCATCAGAGTGCACAGCCTTTGAGATTTCTGGCAAATTTTGGAACATTGCGCCTATCAATGGCTCGGGGACGTCCATTGATGTCAAGCCCATCAGTTGAACCATTCCAGTGGAATGGTTTTGTACCATCGGGTGCGCTGCTTTGAAAGCGATGCCATTCGGCCTTCTTCCCCTCGCCCACCTTGGTCCAGCGAGTTTTTGGATCATCAGGATCGGCAACACTGTTCTTGAACAGCGCTTCATGCTGTTCTGGCAGGATGCTCTTCGACGAATTGAAAGGTACCTTACGATCAGCCATGTAACCCGGATAGTGGTGGCCCGGGTTTTCATAGACTGCTTCAAGCCCCCAGGGATCTATCCAGCCAGTGGGGTTCGGGGCGTACTGATAAAGGTTAATCCCGCCAGCCAACCCAATCGGGTCTGGCTGCGTGAACCGCCCGATATCCGGGTCATAAAACCGGAACGTGTTGTAGTGCAGGCCCGTCTCACGGTCCAGATACTGGCCCTGAAACCTGAGGTTCTGTTCCTCGATGAAATGCGCCTCGCGCACTTCCTGCAGGGTATTGCCCCAGACCTGATACCGCGCCTGCCAGACTGCTTCGCCACTGTCATCCGTCAGCTGTTCGGGCAGGCCATTGAGATCGTTATGGTAGTAGCGCACCTGTTGGTGCAGCCCCGTGCCGTCAACCCGCGCCAATGGCTCGTGACTGCCTTCAACATACAGGTACAGGCTGGTCTGGCTGTATCGATGCTCCTGTAGCAAGCGCAGGCCATCCCAGGCGAAGCGGGTCTGGTCGAGCAGATTGCCCTGATCGTCGTATTCGCTTTTCTCGACACGCCGCCCTAGCGGGTCGTAGCGCATGTTCAGCACTCGCTTACGACCGCCGTGCTGGCTGCGCACCTGGATCAGGCGGTGCTCGGCGTCGTAGCTGAAGTGCTGGATGCCACGCCGGCTGCTGCGTTTCTCGATCAGGCGGCCGAAGCCGTCGTAGCGATAGCGTTTGTCCTGGTAGGTGAGCACGCGGTTATGGCGCACCAGGCCGATGCCGGCTTGCGGCCCATCGAGCAGGTTGGCGGCGGCGTCGTAGGCGAAGGCTTCACTTTGGCCCTGGCCGGCGTCCTGGCTGGCCATGATCCGCCCGCTGGCATCGTAATGCAGTAATTGCTGGTGCTGGCTACCGGGCTGCTGGTTGAAGCGGCTGATCAGGTTGTCTGCGGGATCGAAGTCGAAACGTTGCTGCACCGCAGCCGGCAGTTGCGGCGGCTGGTGGTTGGGGCGGCGCAGCCGTGAACGCAAACGACCGCTGCGGTCGTACTCGCTGCGGGTACTGATACGCCCCTGGGTGCGCAGCACTTCGCGGTGCAGGCGGTCGCGCTCGAAGTCGCTGATCACCTTGCCGTCGAGATTTAGCTGATGCAGGTGACCGCTGCCGTAATACAGCCGGTTGAGCCAGCGACCATCAGGCAGCTGGCTCTGGATCAGGTTGCCGAGTTCGTCGTAGTGATGCTTCAGCACACCATTGGCACTGTGTTCTTCGACAAGTTGGCCGAAAGCATCATAAGCGAAGGCCAGTTGTTCGCTGTTGCCCATGTTGTCGGTAAAGCTCACCGCCGTCAGTTGATCGAGAGGGTCATAAGCATACGAAGCAAGACCATCATCGGTATGCCTTGCGATCAACCGCCCCGCCGCATCCCGCTCCAGCTTGTGGGTGATTGGTTGCTGATGACTGCCATCCGGCGCCGGGATGAATTGCACCTGGCGGATGTCATCGAGGGCGTCATAGCAAAGGCGCTTGGCACTGCCATCCAGATTCTGCTGCAGCGTCAGGCGATCCCCCAGGTCCCAGGCAAACCGGTAGGTTTCACCATTTTCATTGGTCAGGGCCTGAAGACGACCGTAGGCATCGTAGGCAAGCTGTACGTTGCGGCCATGGGCATCGATTCGCTCGCATACCTGACCACGACGGTCATGGCGGTAATGAGTGGGATGCCCGGCCAGGTCGATGTAACGATCCAGCAGGCCGCGCGCATTGTGCAGGTAATGTTCACTGCGGCCGTCGGGCAGCACCCTTTTGAGCAGCCTTCCCTTATGGTCGTACGAATACTCCATGCGTTCGCCGAGGGCATCGGTGACAGCCTGCAGATGCCCGCGCCGGTCATAGCTGAAGCGGGTCGGATACCCTGAGCAATCGACCTGCTCAATCAGCAGGCCCAATTCGTTCCAGCGCAGGTGCTTGTGCTTGCCCGCCGCATCGATGATCTCCACCACCTGGCCGCGTTCGTCATGGCGGTAGCGGGTGGTGTGGCCCAGCGGGTCGGTTTCGCTGCTGCAGTTGCCGCGCTGGTCGTAGCGATAGCTCCAGCGCTTGCCGGCCTTGTCGGTCTGTACCCGGGGCAGCGACCAGTGTTCCAGCCACTGGGTCGCCTCGCTGCGGCCCAGTGGGTCGATGCTTTCGCAGAGGTTGCCGGATTCATCGTACAGATACTGCCATTGCCCGCCCTGCGGGTCGGTCGCGGCCAGTAGCTGGCGTTCGTCGTTCCACTCGAAATGCCAGGTGTGGCCGAGGGCGTCGGTGTACTGGGTGATCTGGTACTGCGGGTTCCAGTGGCGGCTGCTGACCCGCTGCAGGCCGTCGGTGACCCGGGTGATGCCGGCTTCGAGGTCGTAGTCGAAGCGGTATTCGTCGCCGTCGTCGGTCCAGTGTCGGGTCACGCGCCAGTCGTCTGCAGCACGAGTCCATTCGTAGAAGCAGCGCAGGCCGCTGGGCAACTGGTGCTCGACCATGCGCCGGCCCTGGTCATAGGCGAAGCGTCGTTGCACCTGGCCGCTGGCGTCGCGCACTTCCGCCAGGTCGCCGTTGCCGTCGTAGGCATAGCTGACCAGCAGTTCGCTCGACTCGTCGCGGTACAGGCGCTCGATATGGCTGACCCGTGCCGGCCACTGGGCGCTGTAAACCAGCTGCACCTGGACCTCATCGAAAGTGTCACGCAAGCGTAGTAATCGTCCGCTGGTGTCGTAGTCCAGGTAGATGCGGTTGTCGTTGCGGTCACCCAGTTGCGCCAGGCGCAGGCGTTGCGGGTTACCCGGGGTTGGCTGGAACAGGCGATAGAGGCCGTCGACGCTTTCGATCAGCAACTCGCCATTGTGCGCGCGACGCACGCTGAGGCCTTCGCCGGCGCTGAACACGGCATCACCACGAGGGATATGGCCCATGTCGACGACCCGTGCCTGTTCGTCGGTGAACAGCAGGCGCTCGCCGCCTTCAGGGTGCGCTTCGATGGCGACGAAGACTTCGTAGTCGACGCTCCAGCCAGCGCCAAACAGGCCGTCGCGGCGTTCATCCCGGCTGTTGTAGTAGCGCTGCCAGTCCAGCGGGATCAGTCCGGGCAGGCTGAAATCGAGTTCGGCTTCGCCGCTCAACAACTTGGCGCCTGTGGGGCTGTGGACCGGGTTGGGTGAGCCGGCGATGGCGTTGGTGATCGCGCCGGTCACCTGGCTGGTGACGGCGCTGCTGATGCCGCCAATCGCCATGCAGCCGAACTTGCTGTAGAACTTGCCGCCGCGCCCGCGCAGCATCATCAAGGCGGTAATCGCCAGGCCGATGCCCGGGGTCTTGCCGCTGCGAATCTCGCGGACCACGATCGAGCCGCCGCCGATGCGCACGTTATCGGAGACCAGCCCGGCGTCGACGATCACCGCCTCGCAGGTGCTGCGATCGCCGCTGCGACAGGCCGGATGGCCGTTGATGGTGACCTTGCTCGAGCCTTCGGCCAGGTACTGCGGCGGCATCGGCGGGTGCTTGCTGCAGAGGATCTTGTCGTCGTCGGCAGGCTCGGTGTTCGGCGCCGGGCTGGCGACCGTAGGCCGCCACATCTGCGAGAAAAAGCCCTTGGCCATGTCGAGGAAGCTTTCTTCCTCCTCCTCGGCCGGCGGCTGAGCCGCGTCGCTGCCAGCGGGCGCCGCGGCGGCAACGATGACACCTGCAGCGCGGGCGGCCGGTTTGCCATTGGTGTGGGTGTTCTTCGAGCCGGTGAGGATGTTGGCCTGCACCGAGGGCGGGAACAAAAAGTTGCCGATGCCCTCGCATAAACTGCTTAAACCCTTGTCGGCCCCGGTCTTGCTCATGGCCACGCCGACCACGATACCCACCACCGCGCCGAGCACGAAGCAGCCGAGGCCGCCGGTGACCACGGTCAGGCCCAGCGCCGCCGTCACCGCCGCGGTGGCCAGCACGCCGATGGCGACGTTGGCGGCCACCTCCAGCACGCCGCTGACGATGTCGGCCATCATCGAGGTGTGCATCAGCGCATCGCCCTGGCGGGCGGCCCACAGGGCGTCAGACATTACTGACCGGCAACGGCACGGCTGCAGGGCACTTGAACCTGGTCATGCTTGATTTCCATATCGAGCGTTTGAGGTGTCGGAATCTGCTGGATGATCGCCCGAGCGTCAACCCCGAGGGTGATGCAAAGCGTGTAGTTCCTGCAGCCGCGCACGGGCCACATGGGTGTAGATCTGGGTGGTCGACAGGTCGCTGTGGCCCAGCAGCATCTGCACCACCCGCAGGTCGGCGCCGTGGTTGAGCAGGTGGGTGGCAAAGGCGTGGCGCAGCGTGTGCGGCGACAGGCTCTTGTCGATACCGGCCACCAACGCCTGGTGCTTGATGCGGTGCCAGAAGGTCTGGCGGGTCATCTGCTCGCCGCGCTGGCTGGGGAACAGCACATCGCTGGGGCGCCCGCCGAGCAGCTCGTTACGGCCGTCACGCAGGTAACGCTCGATCCACACCACCGCCTCTTCGCCCATGGGCACCAGGCGTTCCTTGCTGCCCTTGCCCATCACCCGCAGCACGCCCTGGCGCAGGTTGACCTGGTCGAGGGTCAGGCTGACCAGTTCGGTGACGCGCAAACCACAGGCGTAGAGCACTTCGAGCATGGCGCGGTCGCGCTGGCCGATCGGCTCGCTCAGGTCCGGCGCCTGCAACAAGGCCTCGACGTCGGCTTCCGACAGGGATTTGGGCAACGGCCGACCCAGTTGCGGCATTTCCACCTGCAGGGTCGGGTCGACGCCAATCAGTTTTTCCCGCAGCAAGTAGCGATAAAACCCTCGCACACCGGAGAGAAAGCGTGCCGTCGAACGCGGCTTGTAGCCCTGTTCCAGGCGCCAGGCCAGGTGATCGAGGATCAGTTCGCGCCCGGCATTGGGCAACTCGACGCCCTGCTCCTTGAGCCAGCCGTTGAACAGCGCCAGGTCGCTGCGGTAGGCATCGCGGGTGTTGTCGGCCAGGCCCTTTTCCAGCCACAGGGCGTCAAGGAACTGATCGATAAGCGGATGTTCAATAGCGGGCATGACAACTCTGCGGCAGGCGACGAAAACGACGAATTGCCGCTAGTCTTCCATAACACTGCCGGCATAGGGAGCCTGAATGAACGAACAACAGATATTGCTGGCATTTGGTGGTATCGGTCTGGCCGCATTGTGCTGCCAGTGGCTGGCCTGGCGCCTGAAACTGCCAGCGATTCTTTTCCTGCTGCTCAGCGGCATTCTCGCCGGCCCCGTGCTCGGCTGGCTCGACCCGCAAGAATTGTTCGGCCCGCTGCTGATGCCGCTGGTATCACTGGCGGTGGCGCTGATCCTGTTCGAGGGCAGCTTGACCCTGCACCTGTCGCAGTGGAAAGACATCGGCAGCGTGGTACAGCGCATGGTCACCCTCGGTGCGCTGTCGACCTGGTTGCTGATTACCCTGGCCACCCATTGGCTGCTGGGTTTTGACTGGATGCTGGCTACCCTGTTCGGCACCCTGACCCTGGTCACCGGGCCGACGGTGATCGTACCGATGTTGCGGGTGGTGCGGCCCAAGGCGGCCATCGCCAACATCCTGCGCTGGGAAGGCATCGTCATCGATCCGATCGGCGCGCTGCTGGCGGTGGTGGTGTACAGCTTCATCATCGCCAGCGCCGCCGGCGAGGGCCTGAGCCATAGCCTGGTGACCTTTGCCGGGGTGATTGTCTGCGGCAGCGGTTTCGGCGTGGCCGGCGGCTGGTTGCTGGGCCAGGTAATCCGTCACCAGTGGTTACCGGAGTATCTGCACAATCTGGCTTCGCTGGCGGCGGTGCTGGGGATTTTCATTGCCTCCAACCAGGTAATGCACGAGTCGGGACTGCTGGCGGTCACCCTCATGGGCATGTGGCTGGCGAACATGAAGGGCGTGGATGTACGACAGATCCTGCACTTCAAGGAGAACCTCAGCGTGCTGCTGATCTCCGGGCTGTTCATCCTCCTGGCTGCGCGCCTGGACCTGGATGCCCTGATTGGCCTGGGCCCGGCGGTACTGGCCTTGCTGCTGGTCATCCAGTTCGTTGCCCGGCCGCTGAACGTCGCGTTGTCGACCTTTGGTTCGCAACTGAACTGGCGCGAACGCGCCCTGCTCGCCTGGATCGCCCCACGCGGCATCGTTGCCGCAGCAGTGTCGGCGATTTTTGCCATTCGCCTGGACGAAGCCGGACATGCAGGCGCCCTGTTGCTGGTGCCGCTGACCTTCGCCGTGATCATCGGCACCGTGGTGCTGCAGAGCGCCACCTCGCGGCCATTGGCGCGCCTGCTCAAGGTTGCCGAGCCCGCCCCCAGCGGCTTTCTGATCGTCGGCGCCAACCCGCTGGCCCGGGCCGTGGCCAAGGCCCTGCAGCAGCTGGATTGCCGGGTGCTGCTGGCCGATTCCAGCTGGGAAAACATCCGCGCCGCGCGCATGGAGGGCTTGCCGACTTACTTTGGCCACCCTGCCTCGCAGCATGCCGATGCGCACCTGGACCTGGTGGGCCTGGGCCATCTGCTCGGGCTGTCGCCGGCGGGCGAGCTCAATACCCTGGCCTGCACCCGTTTTCGCCATGACTTTGGCCCGCAGCGGCTGTTTGTCCTGGCCAGCGGCCTGGAGGCCAAGCGCAGCGACAAGCACCGGGCCAGCGATGAGCATCGCGGGCAGACGCTGGGGAGCCAGCCGCTGACCTACGGGCAGTTGGCCGGTTTGCTCAACAACGGAGCGGAGCTGTACAGCACGCACCTGACCGAAACCTTTGGATGGGCGGACTATCAGGCGCTGCATGGCGAGCGGGCGAACCCGCTGTTTGCCCGCGATGGCAGCGGCTGGGTGCATGTGTTCGGGCCGGACAGTGTGCTGAAGCCTGGGCCAGGGTGGACGCTGGTGGCGTTGATTCAGCCGCAGTAGGAGCGGGCTTGCCCCGCGATGAGGCCGGTGAAGCCTGCACATTATCGCGGGGCAAGCCCGCTCCTACAGGATGGTCAGAAACCGGGCAGTACCGGCACCGGGCGCTTGTCTTCATCAATGGCGACAAAGCTGAACAGGCCGTGGATAGCCTTCTCGCGGCTGTCACAGCTCATGCTCTCGACAAACACCTCGACCTCGACCTTGAGGCTGGTGTTACCTACCGTCGCCACCCGCCCAACCAGCTCGACGATGGAACCTGCGGCAATCGGGTGCTTGAAGTCGATGCGGTCGGTGGACACGGTCACCAGCGGCAAACGGCAGAAACGCGTCGCGGCGATGAACGACACTTCGTCCATCCAGGCCAGCGCGGTGCCGCCGAACAGGGTGTTGTGGTGGTTGGTGGTGGACGGGAATACCGCCTTGGTCACGCGGGTCACCGACAGTTCGGTGCGGCGTTCGATTTCCTGCTCTCTGGGGGTCATGGGCTTCATATCGGCAAACAAATTTCAGACAACAAAAAAGCAGCCCGAAGGCTGCTTTTTTCGCATGGTGGCCGCAGCCACCGGTCAAGCTGTCCTCAGGACAGTTTTTCCTTGATGCGAGCGGCTTTACCGGACAGGTCGCGCAGGTAGTACAGCTTGGCTTTACGCACGTCACCACGACGTTTCACGGCCAGGCTGTCGATTTGCGGGCTGTAGGTCTGGAAAGTACGCTCTACGCCAACACCGTTGGAGATCTTGCGAACAGTGAAAGCACTGTTCACACCACGGTTACGCTTGGCGATTACAACGCCTTCGAAAGCCTGCAGACGCGAACGATCGCCTTCCTTCACTTTCACCTGAACGACGATGGTGTCGCCCGGGGCAAAGGTCAGGATCTCTTTGGTCATCTGCTCTGCTTCGAGTGCAAGAATGATTTTGTTGGTCATGCTGTGCTCCTAAGGTAAATCAACTGGATTTACCATCGATACGTTAACTATCGTCCCGCTCACGGAGGTATTCCGCCAGCAGCTTCTTCTCTTCTCCAGAAAGTGAGCGACTTTCCAGAAGATCGACGCGTCGTTCATAGGTCCGCCCAAGGGACTGCTGTAAACGCCATCGCCGGATGTGTGCATGGTTGCCACTAAGCAACACGTCGGGAACACGCTGATCCGCATACACCTCAGGTCGGGTGTAGTGCGGGCAATCAAGCAGACCATCGGTGAAGGAGTCTTCCTCCGCCGAGTCCGCATGCCCTAAAGCTCCGGGCAGCAGTCGTGTAACCGCATCGATCAGGACCATCGCCGGCAGCTCGCCGCCAGACAGGACATAGTCTCCAATCGACCACTCTTCATCGACATGAGCTTCAATAAAGCGCTCGTCGATGCCTTCATATCGACCGGCTATCAGAATCAACGATTCGTGCTTCGCCAGGTCTTTGACCGCCGACTGAGTCAGCTTGCGGCCTTGTGGGCTCAGGTAAATCACCTTTGCCGCCTCTCCGGTTGCCTGCCTGGCATTCACCAGGGCGTCTTCCAGAGGCTTGATCTTCATCACCATGCCCGGACCACCGCCAAACGGCCGATCATCTACCGTATGGTGACGATCTGTGGTGTAGTCCCGCGGATTCCAGCAGGTCAGTTGCAACAACCCCTGTTTCACCGCGCGGCTGGTAATGCCGTACTCACTGATGGCCGAGAACATCTCGGGGAACAGCGTGATGACGTCTACGCGCAGGCTGGCCATTGCTTAGAAGTCCGCGTCCCATTCGACCCTCATTTCGCCTGCAACCAGGTCGATCTTCAACACGCATTGCCCGGTATAAGGCAACAGGCGTTCTCGATCATCCAGGCTGCCCGCGCAGGGCTTGACCACCATTACATCGTTCGCGCCGGTCTCCAACAGGTGATCAATCTTGCCGAACAGCTGTTCGTCCTGATTGATGACTTTCAGACCCACCAACTGGTACCAGTAGTACTCGTCGGCAGACAGGTTGGGCAAAAGGCTACGCGAGATACAAATCTCATAACCGCTCAGAAGACGGGCTTCATCACGATCGTCGAGGCCTTTGAGCTTGGCGACCAGGTCCTTTTGAGTGGAACGGCCACTGACCAGCTCGACCTGTTTTACCTTCCCTTCGTGCCGAAGCGTCCAGTTAGGGTAATCCAACAGGTTTTCAATCGGATCGGTAAAGGAAAAGACCTTTACCTCGCCGCGAACGCCGTGAACCGAAAAAATCTTGCCGACGACGATCAGGTCATCAGCTTTTTCTGGCGTCGCGCTCATACTATTCAGGCAGCAGCCTTAGCAGCATCTTTCAGCAGTTTTGCAACGCGCTCGGATGGCTGTGCGCCAACGCTCAGCCAGTGAGCAACGCGGTCTTGTTTAACGGACAGGCGAACTTCCTGGCCACGAGCGATAGGGTTGAAGAAACCAACCTGCTCGATGTGCGAACCGGTAACCGGGTTACGCGAGTCGGTCACGGTCAGGGTGTAGAATGGGCGCTTTTTAGAGCCACCACGGGCAAGACGGATGGTTAGCATTGAACATCGTTCCTGTAGTCGGTGCTGCAAATCATAATGCACAGCGGGCACACGGGTGCCCGAAAGGCCGCATATTCTCAAGGAATACACGGACTTTTGCAAATGCCTTTTTACGCCAGGTAAAAAGGCCAGCCTGCAGATCTGCGGTTCGTGCTGCCTCTATATAAAGGCAGCGGTGTTCCCGCCGGGGCGGGGTTCCGATCGTCGGCCCGTTTCCAGGCCGCCGATCCGAATGGGGTTACAGCTTGGGCATGCCGCCGCCGGGCATCATGCCACCCAGGCCGCGCATCATTTTGGCCATGCCGCCTTTGGCAGAAAACTTCTTCATCATCTTCTGCATCTGCTTGTGTTGCTTGATCAGACGGCCGATGTCCTGCACCTGGGTGCCGGAACCGAGGGCGATACGGCGTTTGCGCGAACCGCTGATCAGCTCAGGGTCGCGGCGCTCGGCCGGGGTCATCGAGTTGATGATCGCTTCCATCTGCTTGAACTGCTTCTCGGCGGCGCCCTGGGCGCTGCCCATCTGGGCCAGGTTGACGCCGCCGATGCTCGGCAGCTTGTCCATCAGGCCGCCCAGGCCACCCATGTTCTTCATTTGTTGCAGCTGGTCGCGGAAGTCTTCGAGGTCGAAGCCCTTGCCCTTCTTCAGCTTCTTGGCCAGTTTGTCGGCCTTTTCCTTGTCGAGGGTCTGTTCGGCCTGCTCGATCAGGCTGAGCACGTCGCCCATGCCAAGGATGCGCGAAGCGATACGGTCGGGGTGGAACGGCTCGAGCGCGTCGCTCTTCTCGCCCATACCGATGAATTTGATCGGCTTGCCGGTAATGGCGCGCACCGACAGCGCGGCACCGCCACGGGCGTCACCGTCGACCTTGGTGAGGATCACACCGGTCAGCGGCAGCGCGTCGCCGAAGGCCTTGGCGGTGTTGGCGGCGTCCTGGCCGGTCATGGCGTCGACCACGAACAACGTCTCGATCGGCTTGACCGCGGCGTGCAGGTCCTTGATCTCGGCCATCATTTCGGTGTCGATGTGCAGACGACCGGCGGTGTCGACGATGACCACGTCGATGAACTTGAGCTTGGCTTCGCGGATTGCCGCTTCAGCAATGGCCACCGGCTTCTGGCTGATATCGGACGGGAAGAAGGTCACGCCGATGTCGCCCGCCAGGGTTTCCAGCTGCTTGATCGCCGCCGGACGGTAGACGTCGGCCGACACCACCATCACGGTCTTCTTCTTGCGCTCTTTAAGAAAGCGCGCCAGCTTGCCGGCGGTGGTGGTCTTGCCCGCACCCTGCAGACCGGCCATCAGCACCACCGCAGGCGGCGCGGCGTTGAGCGCCAGGTCTTCGTTGGCGGCGCCCATCAGGCCTTCGAGCTCGGCCTGGACGATCTTCACGAACGCCTGGCCCGGGGTCAGGCTGCGCGACACCTCGGTGCCGACCGCACGCTCCTTGACCTTGTTGACGAAATCCTTGACCACCGGCAGGGCGACGTCAGCCTCGAGCAACGCCATGCGCACTTCACGCAGGGTGTCTTTGATGTTGTCTTCGGTCAGCTTGGCCTTGCCGGTGACATGGCGCAGCGTCTGTGACAGACGGTCGGTCAGGTTTTCAAACATGGTGATCCTTTCGGGCTCTGTAGAACCGAGGTTTATCAGCTGCCTCTGGCGTATTCGGCCGGCCTTGGGCAGGGGCAGGTCGGCGATTATAACGAAGACTTGGCCCAGCGCACACCATGCCGTCGGCTGGCAGTCTTCCTAGGCGGGCGCGATCTATGCCAAACTCATTCTCTTTCGGGCTTGCCTAACAGGACTTATGCTCCCCTTGTCACCCAGCTTGCTACCCAATCTCATCGCCGCCTGCCTGTATGCCGCCGCGACCTTCTATCAAGGCTCACGCCTGGCCCAGGGCACCAAGGCCGACAAACGCCTGCTCGGCCTGCTTGGCGCACTGGCGGTCATCGCCCAGGGCACCGCGCTGTTCTGGCAACTGCTCACGCCCCTGGGCCTGAGCCTGGACTTCTTCAGCGCCGCCAGCCTGATCGCCACTGCAGTGATCGCCCTGACCCTGCTGGCCTGCCTGCGCATTCCGGTGGAGAACCTGCTGCTGTTGCTGTTCCCGCTGGGCATGACCACGGCTCTGATCGCCCAGTTCGCGCCGTCGGGCACAGTGCCGCTGATCAACGAAGAGCCGGGCATCCTCGCGCATATCCTGCTGTCGATCCTGGCCTACGGCATGTTCACCATCGCCGTGGTCCAGTCCTTGCTGCTGCTGTTGCAGGATCACCAGCTCAAGCACAAACACCCGTCCGGGCTGATCAAGAACTTCCCGCCGCTGCAGACCATGGAAAGCCTGCTGTTCGGCTTCCTCTGGGCCGGCTGGGGCCTGCTGTCGCTGTCGCTGCTCTCCGGCTGGCTGTTCCTCGACAACCTGTTCGCCCAGCACCTGGTGCACAAGACCCTGCTGGCTTGCCTGGCCTGGATCGTCTTCAGCGTACTGCTGTGGGGCCGCACCCGCCTCGGCTGGCGCGGGCACAAGGCGATCCGCTGGACCCTGGCCGGTTTCTGCCTGCTGATGCTGGCCTATTTTGGCAGCAAGCTGGTACGCGAATTCATCCTGCATATCTGACGAGCACAGGTAAATGGACGCTCTGCCGTTAGGACCGCTACTCGGCGTATTGGCACTGGCACTGCTCTGGTCGGCGTTATTCACTGCGGTGGACGCCGCCCAGCATCAGCTCAATGGTGCGCGGCGCAACGCCCAGACCGGCGCACACCCCGACCTTGCCGTTACCCCCCAGGCCCTGGTGCTGTGCTCGACCCTGGGCAAGCTGCTGGTGCTGGCCCTGGCCTGCCTGATCGGCCAGCGTTACAGCGGCGAACACGGCTTCTGGCTGGCGGGCCTGGGTGCCGCAGCGCTGCTGCTGATCGTCGCCGAGTACCTGCCGCGGCAACTGGCCCGACGTAACCCGCAGGCCTTCATTGGCCTGGGCAACAGCCTGCTCAAGGTGCCGCTCAAGCTGCTGCAACCCCTGGCCTGGCTGCTCGATGGCTGCGCGCGCCTGCTACTGCGCCCGTTTCGCGTGCAAAGCCATGCCGTGGCCGTGCACGACAACGACGATGCCGACAGCTACGCCGCCGATGAACCCGACACCGACCAGCGCCTGAACCTGCCCGAAAGCCTGCTGGCGCTGGACAAAATCACCGTCAACGACATCCTGGTGCCGCGCAACGATGTCGACGGCATCAACCTCGATGAGTCGATCGAGGCGATCATCGAGCAGTTGATCATCAGCCGCCACACCCGCCTGCCGGTCTACCACAGCGACATCAACCAGGTTGAAGCGATCCTCAACACCAAGCTGATCAGCCACCTGCTGCCCAAGGCCGAGCTGACCCGCGAAACACTGCAAGCAGCCTGCTACGAACCCTACTTCGTGCCGGAAAGCACGCCGCTGCAGCTGCAATTGCTCAACTTCCACAAGCAACAGCGGCGCCTGGGCGTGGTGGTCGACGAGTACGGTGAAGTGCTCGGCATCGTCACCCTGGAAGACATCCTCGAAGAAATCGTCGGCGAATTCGAAGACGAGCACAGCCTCGACAACCCGCACATTCACCCGCAAGCCGACGGGCGCTTCGTCATCGAAGGCAACGTGTCGATCCGCGAGCTGAACCGTACCCTGGGCTGGCACCTGCCCAGCGATGGGCCAAAAACCCTCAACGGCCTGGTCACCGAAGCCCTGGAAAGCATTCCGGCAAGCGCGGTATGCCTGAAAATCGGCCGTTATCGCCTGGAAATCCTCGAAACCGAGGACAATTGTGCCAGCCGCATACTGGTCTGGACGCTCAAGCGCTAGCTATACTCAGCAACGCTTACCCAGCCCCAGCCGTCTCGCCCGCTACCCGCACCGGCGTCACACGGCCAGTCAGCCTGACTGAATATTGCGCGCAATAGCGGTACTGGTTCACACCCCGAGCCTTGCCCGCGCCCGCCCCCATCCCCAAAGGGCGTATGTTCAGTTGCGCGACCATAACAATTCGCTTCGGCGCACGCCCTTGCCTGCCTGTTCACCAGGCCTGCGGCCATGCCCATGGAGCTCTCGACTGTCAGGGATAATCGCATGACGACCAGCAGCACCTACTCCGATACCGCCCAGGCCAGCCCCGGCAACTCGCCAGCGCGGGTCGCCACGGCCAGCTTCATCGGCACCGCCATCGAGTTCTACGACTTCTACGTGTACGCCACGGCGGCAGCGCTGGTGATCGGCCCGGTGTTCTTCCCGCAGACGTCGGGCACCGCACAGATGCTCTCGGCCTTCCTGACCTTCGGTATTGCCTTCCTGGCCCGGCCCCTGGGCTCGGCGCTGTTCGGCCACTTTGGCGACCGGGTCGGGCGTAAATCGACCCTGGTGGCCTCGCTACTGCTGATGGGGGTCTGTACCACCCTGATCGGCGTACTGCCCGGCTACGACAGTATCGGTGCCTGGGCGCCGATCCTGCTCTGCGTGCTGCGCTTCGGCCAGGGCCTGGGCTTGGGCGGCGAATGGGGCGGTGCGGCGCTGCTGGCCACCGAGAATGCGCCCAAGGGCAAGCGCGCCTGGTTCGGCATGTTCCCGCAGTTAGGCCCTTCGATTGGTTTTCTGGCGGCTAACGGCCTGTTCCTGACCCTGGCCATGCTGCTGACCGATGAGCAGTTCCGCAGTTGGGGCTGGCGCATTCCGTTCCTGCTCAGCGCCGCTCTGGTCATGGTTGGCCTGTACGTGCGCCTGAAGCTGGAAGAAACGCCGGTGTTCGCCAAGGCCGTGGCTCGTCACGAGCGGGTGAAAATGCCGGTGGTCGAGCTGTTTGCCCAGTACTGGGCCCCTACCCTGCTGGGTGCTGGGGCCATGGTGGTGTGCTATGCGCTGTTCTACATCTCGACGGTGTTTTCGCTCAGCTATGGCGTTTCGACCCTGGGCTACAGCCGTGAGACCTTCCTCGGCCTGCTGTGCTTCGCGGTCCTGTTCATGGCCCTGGCCACGCCACTGTCGGCCTGGCTCAGCGATCGTTACGGGCGCAAGCCGGTGCTGATTGTCGGTGGCCTGCTGGCGATCGCTTCGGGCTTTACCATGGAGCCGCTGCTGACCTCGGGTTCGACCACGGGGGTGGCGTTGTTCCTGGCCATCGAGCTGTTCTTGATGGGCGTGACTTTCGCGCCGATGGGGGCATTGCTGCCTGAGCTGTTCCCCACCCACGTGCGTTACACCGGGGCGTCGGCAGCCTATAACCTGGGCGGGATTGTCGGGGCCTCGGCGGCGCCGTTCTTTGCCCAGAAGCTGGTGGCGATGGGCGGTTTGAGCTGGGTCGGCGGGTATGTGTCGGCGGCGGCTGTGCTGAGCCTGATTGCGGTGTTGTGCCTGAAAGAGACGCGGCACTCGGAGCTTTGACAAGCGGGGCTGCTGTGCAGCCCATCGCCGGCAAGGCCAGCTCCCACAGGGATGGCGCAATTGTGGGAGCCGGCCTTGCCGGCGATGGATGAGGTTTAGAACTCTACCTTGACCGCCTGCGAAGCACGGGTTGCCTTGGCGCGGGCAGCTTCGATCGACTCGTCACGGGCCAGGCACACGCCCATGCGCCGCTGGCCATTGACCTCAGGTTTGCCGAACAGGCGAATCGCGGTGTCCGGCTCGCTCAACGCCGCGCCCAGGTTATCGAATGCAGTCTGCTGCGACTGACCTTCAACCAGGATCACCGCCGACGCCGACGGGCCGAACTGGCGAATCAGCGGGATCGGCAAGCCCAGAATCGCCCGCGCATGCAGGGCAAATTGCGACAGGTCCTGGGAAATCAGGGTCACCAGGCCGGTGTCGTGCGGGCGCGGCGAAACTTCGCTGAACCACACCTGGTCGCCTTTGACGAACAACTCGACACCGAACAACCCACGACCGCCCAGCGCCTCGGTAACCGCCTTGGCCACCCGTTCGGACTCGGCCAGGGCCACCGGGCTCATCGCCTGCGGCTGCCAGGATTCCTGGTAATCGCCCTTTTCCTGACGGTGGCCGACCGGTGCGCAGAAGGTAGTACCGCCGACATGACGAACGGTCAGCAGGGTAATTTCGTAGTCGAAATCGATAAAGCCTTCGATGATCACCCGGCCCTTGCCGGCACGCCCGCCTTCCTGGGCGTAGTCCCAGGCCTTGTGCAGGTCGTCAGCGCTGCGCAGCAGGCTCTGGCCCTTGCCCGACGAGCTCATGACCGGCTTGACCACGCACGGGAAACCCAGGTCTTCGACAGCCTTGGAATACGCCTCGAAGGTATCGGCGAAATGATAGGGCGAGGTCGGCAGGTCCAGCTCTTCCGCTGCCAGGCGACGGATGCCTTCGCGGTTCATGGTCAACTGCGCGGCGCGGGCGGTCGGCACCACGGTGAAGCCTTCGTTTTCCAGCTCGACCAGGGTCGCGGTGGCGATGGCTTCGATTTCCGGGACGATGTAATGCGGCTTCTCGGCCTCGATCACTGCCCGCAGGGCGGCGCCGTCGAGCATGTTGATCACGTGGCTGCGATGGGCCACCTGCATGGCCGGGGCATTGGCGTAACGGTCCACGGCAATCACTTCAACGCCCAGGCGTTGCAGCTCGATCACCACTTCCTTGCCCAGCTCGCCGCAGCCACAGAGCAGTACGCGGGTCGCGGTCGGCGACAATGGGGTTCCGATACGGGTCATTTCAGGTCCTCAGAGGGAAGAACATCCTGGGCCGCCCCGTACTCGGTGCAACCCGGTGAAAAGGAGCGCCATTTTACATGAACCGCGGCCGCTGGCCTCAGCCGGTGACCACCCGTTTGCGCACGCGCCAGGCCATGGCCAGCCAGACCACGGTGACACCGGCGAATTTCGACGCCATGGCGGTGCCGACCACGGCCGGGGTCAGGGCCCCGATCATGCCGAAGAAGATAAAGGTGTCGATCGGAATGCTCAGTGCCGAACTCAGCCACAGGCGATCATGCAAGGGCCGTTTGGTAAGGGTGAACACCAGCCAGTCGATGCATTCGGACACGGCAAAGGCGGTGGCACTGGCCAGGGCAATGGCCGGCTCCGAGGTGATATAGGACAGCACCAGGGCCGCCAGCATGGCGATCAGCGCACCATGGCCGAAGCGGGTCTGGACCATGTCGCGCAGGATGAACACCAGGCCGCCCCAGGCAGACCAGATGACATCCAGGTGCGGGGCACTGGAGAAGGCGTAGTTGATCAGCACTACGCTGCTGATATAGGCAATCAGAAAGAACATGGGATCGACCGCTGGGCAAGCGCTACAGGGTACTGCAGCGACTGCCGGCGGCCAAGGGGCGGATCATGCGCCGACGCTGAAGATCAGCCCGGCAGCGACTGCACGCTCATGGCACAGCTTGAGCACCTGGCGGCGCTCAATGTTGTCCATCCGCCCCCAGCGGGTGATTTCAGCGGCGGTGCGCTGGCAGCCGGTGCAGATATCATCGTCGTCCAGCGCGCAGATCTGCACGCAGGGCGAGGCCACCGGGCGTTCAGGCGTACTCATCAATCCTCCTGCGGGGCCAGGTCGCGGGCATAACGCTCGGCGTTGTGCACATAGTGGGCGGCGCTGGCTTCGAGCAGTTTTTTCTGCGCGTCGGTCAGCTCACGCACGACTTTGCCCGGCGAGCCCATGACCAGCGAGCCGTCGGGAATCTCCTTGCCTTCGGGGATCAGCGCATTGGCGCCGATAATGCAGTACTTGCCGATCCGCGCGCCGTTGAGGATCACCGCGTTGATGCCGATCAGGCTGTAGTCGTCGACCGAGCAACCGTGGAGCATGGCGTTGTGACCGACGGTCACGCCCTTGCCCAGGGTCAGCGGCGAGCCCATGTCGGTGTGCATCACCGTGCCGTCCTGGACGTTGCTGTTCTCGCCGATGTCGATCAGTTCGTTATCGCCGCGCAGCACCGCGCCGAACCAGACGTTGGCACCGGCCTGCAGGCGCACCTTGCCGATCAGCGTGGCGGTGGGCGCAACCCAGCTGCGCGGATGGGTTTCGACCCGCAGGTCGCCCAGACGGTATTTCATGCGTGGTTCCTCACGGTGCGGCATGGCTGGCGGGTGGTCCCGCTCAAATTGGGGTAAAGCGTTCAGGCGGCTGATGCAGGCTGATGTTGGCATCGTAAAGCAAGTTGACCAGCTCGACGATCATGATCGCCGACAGGCCCCAGATCTTGTACTCGCCATACCGATAGCTGGGCACGTACCAGCTGCGGCCCTGATAATCGATACGGTGGGTATGGTCGCGCGGGTCCTGGCGGAAGAATTCCAGCGGCACGGTGAACACCGCGGCAATCTCGGCGTCGTTGGCCTGGTACTCGACAAAATCGGGGATCAGCCCGACGAAAGGCGTCACTTTCAGCCCATGCAGGGAAATCAGCGGGCTCAGTGGGCCGATGATTTCCACCAGGCCCGGCGGCAGGCCGATTTCTTCTTCGGCTTCACGTAGTGCGGTAAAGATCAGGTCGGGGTCTTCCGGGTCGCGGCGCCCACCGGGAAAAGCCACCTCGCCGCCGTGGGTCGACAGCCCTTTGGCGCGCAGGGTCAACACCAGTTCCGGCTCTTCGCTGCGGGTGATGGGCAATAACACGGCGGCCTCGGGAAAACGTCGGTCCGTCTCCAGGGTACTCGGCGTATGACTGCTCACGCGGCGCAGTAGCTCGTCCAGCATTGCTCTCTCTCGATTCCAAAGCCTGTCTTGCATGATGCACCAAAGCCGCGGGCCGCCCAAGTCCCGGCGACGATCCGGCTTGCGGCCCCGGTGACAGTGGCGCCAAGATAGGCGCACCTAACAGGAATAAAAGCATGAAATTCTGTAGCGCGTGTGGCAATCAGGTAATTCAGCGTGTTCCCGAAGGCGATACCCGCCTGCGCTATGTCTGTGATCACTGCCAGACCATTCATTATCAGAACCCCAACATCGTCGCCGGGGTACTGCCGACCTGGGGCAGCCAGGTACTCTTGTGCCGTCGCGCCATCGAACCGCGCCGCGGCTACTGGACCTTGCCCGCCGGGTTCATGGAGAACGGCGAGACGGTGGAACAAGCCGCGCGCCGGGAAACCATCGAGGAAGCCTGCGCCCGTGTCGGGGCGGCGAGCCTGTACCAGCTGTTCGACCTGCCGCACATCAACCAGGTGCATGTGTTTTTCCGCGCCGAGCTCGCCGACCTGGACTTCGCCGTCGGCGTCGAGAGCCTGGAAGTGCGGCTTTTCGACGAAAGTGAAATCCCCTGGGACGAGCTGGCTTTCCGCACCGTCAGTCGTACCCTAGAATGCTATTATCGTGACCGCATCGAGCAGCGCTTCCCGATTGGCAACGAATGCCTTTCACCCATGCTCGTCCCGTCACCCAATACCTAGCTTTCTCAGGGATATCGTTTCATGCGCTGGTTGCTTGCCCTTTTCTGCCTCAGTGTGGCTTCGATGTCCCAGGCGGGTTTCACCGAAACCATCATCACCCGGCCGGTCGACAAGACCGCGCCTTCGCCACTGCAACCGCAACAGCCACGGCCTGCGATGATCGACAAGATCCTGGTGATCAAGTCGGAGCGGCGCCTGCAACTGATCAGTGGTGGCACGCCGCTGAAAACCTACCGCATCTCCCTGGGCAAGCAGCCCAAGGGCGCCAAGGTGCAGGAAGGCGACAAGCGCACCCCCGAAGGTTTCTACTGGATCGACTGGCGCAAGCAGAGCGACCGCTACAACCTGGCCATGCACGTGTCCTACCCAAACATCAGCGACGCCGCGCGCGCCCGTCGCGAAGGTGTCCCGCCGGGCGGGATGATCATGATCCACGGCACGCCCCTGAGCGAGGAGTACCCGGAAGAGGTGTTCCACACCCTGGACTGGACCGAAGGCTGCATCGCCATGACCAACCGCGACATGCGCGAGGTGTGGAACATGGTGCCGGACGGCACCATGATCGAAATCCGTCCCTGATCACTCTCCAGGCTACTTCCGACAAATAAGTCGGAAGTTTCCCGCACAACTCAGGCTTCAGCCCTACCCATCTACCGGCCCGGTAGCACATCTATTCGAATAGTAGCGCCCATAAAATCCACGCACCTGGATATTCCCTGGACGCTACTGCATGCCCTGTTCACTCAGCATTGTTGCTGCACGCCTTGGTATCCGGCATCCGGCCGCCCTGGGTATCTTCGTCGTTTTACTGCTCATGGTGGGCCCCGCCAGCGCTCATGAACACCTAGGTGTACAGCCGCTGCGCGATCAACGCCTTTACCTTGAGCAACTCGAACAACGTCAACGCTTGCGCAAGCTGCAACGTACCGATGAGTTACCCGAGCCCGCTACCGATGTGCCAACACCCGCCGAGGCCACGCCCTGCTGGCCGCTGAACGGTGTACGCCTGGCAGGCAACCGGGAGTTGACGTCCGCAGAGCTGGCCGCCAACGTGCAACCGCTGGTGACGCCGTGCATGGACGTGGCGCAAATCAACCTGATCCTCAAATCCATCACCCAGCAATACGTGCAAGCGGGGTATCCGACCAGCCGCCCTTACCTCGTCAACCCGCCGCAAGCCGGCACGACCCTCGACATCGAGATCGTCGAGGGCTTTGTCGAATCGATCGAGTTGGCCACCCCCGATCTGCCGCTGTCACTGAGCAGCGCATTCCCGACCTTGCTCGGCGAGCCCCTGCGTTTGACCGAACTGGAACAGGGCATGGACCAGCTGAACCGGCTGCGGGCATTCGAGCTGGGCGCCGACCTGATGCCCGGAGAACTTGAAGGCGGCACCCGCATCGTGATCACGCCACGGCAGGTCTACCCCCGCTGGCGCCTGGGGAGTACCTATGACAATCGCGGCAGCGAGCTGACCGGACGTGACCGTGTCGGTGCCAGCCTGACCCTGGACAGCCCGCTGCAGCTCAATGACTACACGCAGCTCTCGGTAACCTCGACGCTCGGTTCAGGCCCCCGCTACAGCCGCGGCTACGGCCTCTACTACAGCATCCCCTATGGCCCCTGGACCTACGCGCTTAACCTCAACCAATTGCACTACCAGGCGCAGCTGCCGGGCCGGCGAGTGCGCAGCAGCGGCCAGAGCGATTTTTATGGCCTGAGCCTTGAGCGCAACCTGTGGCGCAACCAGTACGGCCTGCTCAGCGCCAGCCTGCGCCTGGATCAGAAACGCCAGGACAATCGTCTGGCCGGGCAACGCCTGCAACTGCAAAGCCCGACCCTCACCAGCCTGGAAGCGGGCCTGAACCTGTTGTGGCTCGACGCCAACTTGTGGAGTGCCAATCTGGGCATTGTCCAGGGACTGGACCGGTTCGGCGCCGATAGCGCGCCCCTGGCCAGCAATGCGCCGCAGCCGCAGTTTCGCAAGTACCGCGCCAACCTCCTGCATCTGCGCCAAGGTCGTGACCCGGCTTGGCCCTGGCGCTGGCAGAGCGAACTGAACCTGCAGTACAGCCCCGATGCACTGCCTGCGGTCGAGCAGTTTCTGCTCAGCGACAACAGCGCCGTGCGCGGCTTTCGCCAACAGGTGGCGGCAGGCGCCACGGGCGCCGTGTGGCGAAACACCCTGAGCCAGCCATTGGCCCTGGACTTGCCCGCCGGGCTGGTGATTCGCCCGCAACTGGGCATGGACCTGGGCTGGAGCAAATTCGACCACGGCCGCACTGCGCAACAACTGGCCGGTGCCCATGCCGGCCTTGAGCTGAGCCTGCCCGACAGCCTGCTCAAGCTTGACTACCAACGCGCCCTGCACGCCAGCAACACTCGCCGCCAGGACCTGGAGACCGGTTACTGGCTGCTGGAGTGGGTAATGAACATCTGATGTCCACAACAAGAAAGAGAAGACCGTGATGCCCAAGACGCCCTCCCCCGCAGTACAACGGCGCAGGCTCAATCGCCTGCGCTGGATGATCGCCCTGAGCCTGATGACCCCAGGCGTCAGCCTGGCCGATAACGGCCTGCAGGCGGCAACCGGCATTGCCGGTACGCCACTGATCACCGATCAGCACGGCGTGCCGGTGATCGACATCGTCGCCCCTAATGCCAGCGGCCTGTCGCACAACCAGTTCCTCGACTACAACGTCAACAAGCCCGGGTTGGTGTTGAACAACGCCCTGCAGGCCGGGCAATCGCAACTGGCCGGCGCCCTGGCCGCCAACCCGCAGTTCCAGGGCCAGGCCGCCTCGACCATCCTCAGTGAAGTGATCAGCCGCAACGCCTCGCGCATCGAAGGCCCCCAGGAAATCTTCGGCCGACCGGCCGATTACATCCTGGCCAACCCCAATGGCATCACCCTCAACGGTGGCGGCTTCATCAACACCACCCGCGCAGGCTTTCTGGTCGGCACGGCCGAACTTGAAGACCAGCGCATCAAATACCTCGATACCCGCGCCGCCAATGGCACGCTGGAGATACTCGACGCTGGCCAGAGCAACCGCGCCGGAGCCCTCGAGCTGATCGCCCCGCGCATCGAAAGCCGCGGCACGCTCGAAGCCCGGGACGAGTTGAGCCTGGTGGTCGGACGCAACCGCATCGACGTGGCCGACGGTCAGGTCATCGAGCACCTGGCGGCGCCGGCCGGCAGTATCGATGCTCGCCTGTTCGGTGCCATGCAGGCCGGGCGCATCCGCATCCTCAGCACCGCCCTCGGCGCCGGCGTACGCATGGGCAGCAGCCAGTTGCAAGCGCGCGACGGGATCGACATGGACTCTGCCGGTACCCTGGAGATCAGCGCCAGCGCCGAGCAGCCCGGCCGCTTGTACAGCGAAAACGGCGCGGTGAACCTCAAGGCCGCCGACGACCTGAGCCTCGACGCAGTGCGCGTGCAGGCGCCACAGGTAAACATCAAGGCCGGGAAAAATCTCACCCTCGATGCCCGGACCCGGGAAACCATCAGCCGCGAACGGCAGAGCCGCGAAGAAAAATGGTGGTTCGTCACCACCGAAACCTACGACCGCGAAAGCACCCGCACCCAGCGACAACAGGTCGGCAGCCAGATCCTGGCCAGCCAGGACATCAACCTGCAGGCGGGCGACGACCTGCGCATGGTGGCCGCTACCGTCGAGGCCGGCGGCGACCTGTCGGTCAACGTCGGCAAGGATCTGACCATCAGCGCTGGAACCGATAGCCTGCAGGTCGATGAGCAGATCCGTCACCGCAAGCACCTGTGGCGCGGCGACAAGGACAGCAGCAGCTACCAGGAAAGCGCCCGCGCCAGCGCGCTTTCCGGTCTGCAGGTTTCCCTGACGTCCAAAGGCAGCACGCAGATTCTGGGCAGCACGCTGAACAGCGCGGGTGACATGAGCCTCAAGGCCGGCAATCTGGAAGTGGCCGCCGTTACCCTGAAAAGCGATGAGAACACCCGCAACTACAGTGGTGACCTGGTTTCCGGCACCTTCTTCGGCAAGAACGGGCAAACCGAGGCCAAGGGTCAACAGGGCAGTGGCAGCACCCTTCAGGCCCAAGGTGCTTTGACTGTGGCAGCTGACCAGGTGCAGATCAAAGGCTCCAGGGTTCAGGCCAAAGGTGATGCGTTGTTGCTCAGTGAAAAAGCCCGGCTGTCGGTAGAAGCAACCCAAAACCAGTCCAGCGTTGATCAACGCGAGACTGACAGTAAGCTGTTCGGCCTGATTACCGAGACAAGCCAACGCCAGGAACAGCGTCAGCAGGTGCTGAGCAGCGACGTTGCCTCTGAAAGCAACCTGCGCCTGGCCAGCGCCGATGACCTGCAGGTGATAGGTTCAAGGCTCGAAGCCGGCAAGCAGCTGCACCTGCAGGCGCAGAACAACATCAGTGTCAGCACTGCCGAACAGCTTCAAAGCGTCAGCGAACAGAACCAGCAACAAGGCTTTACCGCCAGCGCCAGCCAGACCCAGGATGCCGCCGACGGCAAACCCGACTCGCGCCAGTACACCGCCTCGGTGGGATACGGCACTGTCCGCACCGACACCACGAAAACCGATCTTGAACAGGTTGCCAGTACGCTCAAGGGCGCCGGCGTACAACTCAACAGCGGCAATGACATCAACCTCAATGGCTCCTACATCGAGGCCGTCGAGGGCGACCTGCAGCTCGATGGCCGCGCGGTCACCTTGACGGTAGCCCATGAGCAACAGTCACAGCAGACCACCAGCACCGAAAGTGGCGGCGGCCTGCGTGTCAGTGGTGGCATCGATGCCGTCGGCAGCGCCTTCGAGGGTTATCACAAGCGCCAGGTACTGGATGAACGCGCAAGCCAGGCGCAACGCAGCAGCCTGGTGGCCGCCGGTGACGTGCAATTGAAAGCCGTCAAGCTGGTCAACGAGGCCGCCAGACTCACGGCAGGCCGGTCATTGGAGCTGCAAGCCAGCACCGTGGACAATCGTGCCGTCGACGATACCCAGGAATCCGAACTGACCCAGACCAACTGGCAAGCCAGCCTCGGCGCCAGCCTGGTGTACAAGGACCTGACCCGCCCGGTGGAAAACCTGGTCACCGGTACCGAGGCCAGTCGTTTCCAGCAGGCATCGATCGAAGACGCTCTCGCCCCGCCAACGCTGGGCGCCGACCTGGAGTTCAAGCATCTCAATCGCAAAGAACTCAAGCGCAGCAGCACGGCGCAGGTCACTGAGCTTACCGCCCAGCACATCACCCTCAAGGCCGACACCCTCAACGATACGGGCACCCAGTACCGGGCAACACAGGGACCATTGGCGATTCAGGCGCAAAGCCATCGTTTTGCTGCGGCCCAGGACAGCACTGGCAAGCGTGTCGAGCGCCTGGATGTGGACGCCGCCGTGCGCGTCGAAACCAGCACCGGCAGCGATATCAACCTGCGTCTTTCCGGCAAGGGCGGCTCGCTGCTGACCGACAACAGCTCGCAAACCGCACGCCCTGGCAGCCTCTACGGCCAGACCGGTATCCAGATTCAGGTGGGCAGCGACGGTCTGTACGAGGGCACCCGTTTCAATGCCGGGGACGGTTCGCTTGAGATTTCGGCCAAGGGCAACCTGAGCCTGGTCCAGGCCAACGATCAACAACGCCAGCAGGAGAACAAACTCGAGGGCAATGCCTGGTTCAAAGCAGGCAATGCCCCCGCAGGCAGTGCCCTGGAACTGCGCGGCTACCTTGACCAGAGCAAGCTGGACAGTATCGATACCCAGGCCCGCGTGGTAGAAATTGATGCCAAGGGCAAAGTACAGCTGCAGGCGGGTGGCGCCCTCGAGCTGGTGGGTGGGCGTATTGGCAGTAGCGCGGCAAAGGTCTCGGATATCGAGTTGCAGAGCGCAGGTGCGCTGAAGGTCAGCACTGGCGTCGATACCCACGAGGCCCAAGGCAGCAACCTTGGTGGTGGCCTGGAATTGCTGGGCAAGAGCACCAGCAATGGCAAGGGCGGTGGCCTGGGTGGTCACTTCAGCACTGGGCGGGTCGATGAAAGCAGTTCCACGGCTAGCGGGGCCAACTGGTTTGCCAAGGAGCAACTGCTGCTGAGCAGCGCCGCCGGCCAGGACGATGCGCTGAAGCTGCAAGGCGTCAAGGCATCGGCAAACCAGATCGCCGTCACTGCCCGCGAAGGCGGCGTGCTGATCGAGGCCGCCGCCAGCAGCGATCGGCGCAACAACCTCGATCTCACCGCCGGTGCCGGTATCAACGCAGCACCGGGGGCATCCTCGCAACAGGCCAAACGCGGGCTGTATGCCCGCGGGCAGGTGAACATTGATCGTCGTGACAACCTCACCTTCGACAACAGCCAATGGCGCGCCGGGCAAATCAGCCTGACCAGCCTGACTGACACTCGCCTTGAGGGCGTTGGCCTGGATGCCGGGCGCATCGACGGACAGGTTGGCGGTGATCTGCGCATCACCAGCCGCCAGGATCAGGTCGACAGCCTGAAAGTGGCGGTGGATGCACGCTTGAGCCAGGAGAGGAACCCACAGGGCTACATCAACGCCGCCAATGCCGTGGCTGGCCCCTTGGCTGGAAAGGTCGAGAAGCAGGTCGGCAGTGCGCTGCAGAAAGTCGACCCGAAGACTTCGCCAACCTTCACCCTCAAGGTCGAGCACACCCAGCGCAACACCGTCGCCAGTCAAAGCGCGCTCAACGCCCGTGAAGGCATCGCCCTGGAGGTGGGCGGGAGTGTACTGCTCTCCGGCGCCAGCCTGCAGGCGAACAGGGGCAAGGTGCAGCTGGGCGGCGCGCCCGTCACCCAGCAAGCCCTGCAGGGCCGTGACTATTACCGCGAGGTGGGGGTCAATGCCTCGAATGCACCGGTAGACCTGGTCAGCGGCCTGATCAATGTCTACGGTTCCGGGGGCAACGCCAACGGCGGTGAACAGCCGGTTGACCTTGGCCTGCTACGCACCAGCGGGCATGACCGCAGCAGTATCCTGGCCTCGAGTATCAAGGAGGGTGGCAAGCCGCGCTGAGGCCGCCTGCCCGTCACCACCTGAGGTTGCGGTTCATGCGGGTTCCATCCGTCTTGAGCCAGCCGGCAGCCAGTAACACCGGGTACAGGGCCGTACCCGGTGTTACCTCCCCCTGCAGGTTCCCGCGACGGGCCAGCAGGTCAGCATCCAGCTCACCCTGATGCTGACCCTGCAACTGCAATTGCGCCAACAGGTGCATGCCGGCCGTGCAATCAATCCGCACCCGGGCCGCGCCCAACGGCACTGACCATGGCGCAACCAGCGCCAGGTTGCGGCCAGCGATCTCACCCTGGCTGACCCGGCACTGCCGACCGCTCCCCTGCACGTCGATCCGGCCGCTCCACTCGCCCGTCAGGCGATAGGACGAAGGCATTGTGAGCGTGCGCTGCAACGGCTCGACAGCCGCGCTCCAGTTCCACGGCCAGCCAGCGACCTTGACCTGCCAGCTTTGCCCCTGGAACCCTAGCTCCACCTGCGCCCGCAGACGCCAGGGTTGCCAGTGCCAGGCAACCGGCCCCACCTGCCCCAAGCGTTGCGCCTGGCCTTGCCAAAGGCTGCCGGAAACGCCCTCGGCGGCAACGGGTGCGAGCAGCCACCTGGCCGGCAGCCCGGCCAACACAGTCAGCGAGAACACCAGGCTGAACCAGCCGACGCGCTTCACTGCTGCAGCTCCAGCTCGAAGTTCATGGCGCTCTCGGCTTGCTCCAGCGACCAACGCAGCGGACGCACGCCTTCGCGCTGCACGGCCAGTAACCAGCGCTGCAAACCTTGCTCATCGACTGCACGGCCCTTTATCTGCCAGCTGTTTTTTTCCGCCAGCACCTCGTTGAGCACGATGCTGTTTGCCTGGGCTGATTGCTGCAGTTGCTCGACACTGAACCGCGCATCGACCTGCAAGCCGGCCGCCGACCGGGCCAGGGCCTGCCACTGCTGGGCGTCCTGCCAGCGGGCCGTGCCTTCACGAATCATCAAGGTGATGAGCAACAACCCTACCGTTACCCAGGCTGCCGGCAACAACCAGCGGCGCTGCATCCACTGACTCATGATGCCGCTCCCAGGTCGAACATCAGTTGCAGGTGATCTTCGCCACCCGCCACTGCAACCGGCACACCGACCTGCTTGGCGATAGCCTCCCAGGTCGCGACCTCTGGCGGCTGATCGCCGCGAAGCCGCAACGTCCAGCGTTGCCCGTCGAAGCCGCTGGCGGTCATGTGCCAGGCGGGCTGCGCTTGCAGCCATTGCTGTAATGCGGCCTGCAATTGCCCGATCTGGCGCAGGCGCAGTTGGCGATCCTCCTCGGCCTGACGCTGACGCTTGAGTACCTGGGCGGCCTGACGAGGTGAAGTGACCGGCCCCGTCACCGCGAGCACTTGCGCTTTGTAGACCTCGTTCTGGCGCCATTGCTGGCTCAGCCACAGGCCGCACCAGAGCAGGCCCAACAGCGCGCACGCGGCGATCAGTCGCCAGTGCCCGGGGGCCATGGGAAGCCGCAGCCGCAGCTGACGCGAAGGGCGCAAATCAAACAGGCTGGGCAACCGCTCCAGCATGGCCAGTCGAGGTGGCCAGGCCCCCTCAAACGCTTCGCTTTGCAGGCCCGGCCATGGCGCCGGCAGGTTCGGCCCGAGCAAGGACGGCCAGGCCAGCCAGTGCTGTCGTGATTGCTCGGTTACGCCCTTGAGCAACAGCAGATCAGGGCTGCGCTGCCAGCGCAGGGCGGTGCCTGCCGGCGTATCCGCCAACAACTGAAACTCGGCCCAGCAACGCTCCACGCTTAGCCCCCAGTCCGCGCACCGGGCCAGCCACTGGCCGAGCAGCGCCTGATCGACGCTGACCAGCTCCAGCTGATTGCCCTGGCGCGAAACACAGCCACATCGGATGGACTCGGCTGGCTGCAGCAAACGCTCTTCGACCAGCAGCGGCCACTCGTCACGTTTGAGCCCCGGTGGCGCCGGAAGCTGAAAATGGCTGCACTGGTTACCCGGCAGAATCAGCACCACGCGAGCGCCGTCAGGGCTGGGAAGCAGCCCCTCCCCGGCTTCGCGCCTGCCGTCTGCCAGGCGCAGCCAGCTCCAGGGCGCTTGCCCCTGGCCCGGTCGCAGCAGCAGCCAGTTGCTGCTGCGTGGCGTTTGCCAGCGTTCAAGCCATTTCATCAGGGCGCCTCCGGCAGGGCGAAGGTACAGACATAAGGTGCTCCATCACGCTTGAACTCAAGCCGCACGCCGAGATCCGGGGCGGATCGCTCGGCAGAAGGAAAGGCCAGCCAACGGCCCGATTGAAAAAAGGAGAAACTCGGCGCGGTGACCTGATCGAGCTGATCGCGTTCACGCCATTGCGGTTTACCCACCGCATACAGGTCGGCGGAGGTTTCCAGCAGCAGGCGTTGCCCGCGCGAGTCATAACTCAGGCGCTGGCGCTGCAAGCGCGAACCGCCTTCCGCTTGCGGCCAGGCGCCGCGGGCCACCCATTGCAGTTGCAAGGTGGCGGGTTGCCAGTCCAGCCAGTTGATTGCCAGGGGCAGGCGCTGTTCATAGAGCTGGCGTAACACCGTCGAATCGAAACGCCGCTCCAGGGCCAGGCAAAAATTCAGTACCGGCGAGCCCTGCGCAGGTTGCTGCAAGCGTTCGCGCACGCCCACCCAGGCATTGACCAGCGTCGCCAGCAAGATCCCCAGCACGGCGGTCAGGGCCAGGGCCACCAGCAGTTCAAGCAAGGTCAGGCCCTGCTGTCGGCGCTTCATGGGCGCACCAGGAAGATGCGGTACTGGCCGAGGGGATCGCGCCCGTCACGGTCGGCAAACAGGTGCAACTCACCACGGCGCAGGTTGCGTACTCCGGTGGAGGTCAGTTGCAGTTGCCAATGACAGTGGCCATCGCCCTGCTGCAATTGCCCGGCAACGCTGTTCTGCATCGGCCAATAGCGCTCAACGGCGAAACGCGCCTGCAGCTCGCGGGCGCAAAACACGCCCAGGCGGTGTTGCTGCACGCTCTGCTGCACCGCCAGACGCTGGCGCAGCACCTGGCTGGTCATGATTGCCAGGGCTGCGGCAATGCCCAGGGCCACGGTCACCTCCAAAAGGGTGAAACCTCGTTGCGCACGCATCACCGTGGTGCCCTGTGCAGTTGGCCATCACCGCTCCAGTGCCAGCGCTGGGTACCCTCAGGCCAGTGCCAGTTCAAGACAGCACTGCGCGCAACGCCGTAGGCCGAGAACACCAGTCGTGGCTCGTGGCTGGCAGGCCAGTCGGCGTGCAAAGCTGGCGGCCAGTCGCCCAAGGCGACGGTCTCGAGCTGCCAGCGCTCATCGACCCGACGGACAAATTCGGGACGGCTGCCATTCCAGCGCAAGCCACGAATCTCCCCGCCATGCAGCGCCAGCTCCGCCTGCTGGCGGCTGGCGCTGGCAAGGCGCTCAAGAGCCTGCTGCATCGGCGCCTTGCCACTGTCGAGCCAGGCAATACTCAGGGTACTCATCAGCCCGGCGATCAGCAGCACCACGAGCATCTCCAGCAGGGTAAAACCACGCTCGCCGCGCATGCCTAGAGTTCCCAGTTACCCAGATCGGCATCGATGCCTTCACCGCCCTCGACGCCATCGGCGCCCAACGAGTAAATATCGATACGTCCGTGCTGCCCGGGGGCACGGTACTGATACGCCGTGCCCCACGGGTCTTGCGGCAGGCGGCGGATATAACCGTCGGCGCGCCAGGCCCGAGGCTGTGGTTCTACCGTCGGTTTGCTGACCAGCGCCGACAGGCCCTGCTCGGCCGACGGGAAGCGCAGGTTGTCGAGGCGATACATGTCCAGCGCCTGTTCCAGGGTCGACAGGTCGGCCATGACCTTCTGCTTCATGGCCTTGTCCTGGCTGCCGAGCACACTGGGTGCGACCACGGCGATCAACAGGCCGATGATGAAGATCACCACCATGATTTCCATCAGGGTAAAGCCGCGCTGACGCGCGCGTGGGCTGTGCATGGTCTTGCTCCTTTTCAAAGTGTCAGGCCCTGGTTGAGCTGCATGATCGGCAACAGCACGGCGAGGACGATAAACAGCACCACCGCGCCCATCACCAGGATCATCAGCGGCTCGAACAAGGCCATGGCGCTGTCCACCTGGCGGGCGAAGCCGCGCTCCTGGTTGTCGGCGACCCGTTCGAGCATGTCCGGCAGAGTGCCGCTGGCCTCGCCGCTGGCGACCATGTTGAGCAGCAACGGCGGGAAGTGGCCGCTGGCATCCAGCGCCCGGTGCAGGCTGACTCCGCCCTGCACGTCAGTGCCGACCCGTTGCAGGGCCAGGTGAATGCGCCGGTTGTTGACCGTGGCCGTCGCCACTTGCAGGGCCTCAAGCAACGGCACGCCGCTGCCGGCCAGAATCGCCAGGCTGCGCGACAGGCGTGCGCTCTCCAGCACCGCCAGCAGGTTGCCGATCCGTGGCAGGCGCAGCAGCAGGTCGTCGCGGCGCAAACACCAGTGCGGGCGGCGCAGCAACCAGGCGCCGAGCAGTGCCGCCAGCCCCCCGCCGAGCAGCAACCAAGGGCCGACCAGTACCAGCAGGTCGCTGATGCCGATCAGCAGCGAAGTGATCCACGGCAGATTCTGTCCGGAGTGAGCAAACTGTTCAGTGAGTTTGGGCACCACGAAGGTCATCAGGCCGACCACCACCGCCAACGACACGCCCATCAGCACGCAGGGATAGATCAGCGCCGTACGCGCCTTGTGCTGCTGGCGCTGGACCTGTTCCAGGTGTTCGGCCAGCCGCTCCAGCACCTGGGCCAGGCGCCCGGAACGCTCGCCGGCCTCGACCAGTGCGCAATACAAGCCGGAGAACAAGCCACCCTGGCGCGCCAGGCTGCGGGCCAGGCTCAAGCCTTCGGCGAGCGAACCGCGCACCGCCACCAGCAGGTTGCGCAACGCCGGTTCCACCAGTTGCCGTTCCAGGGTCGCCAGGGCATCCACCAGGGGAATGCCGGCGCCGGTCAGGGTTGCCAGTTGCCGGGTCAGTTCGCACAACTGAGCGCGGTTGACCCGTTGCCGGCGCGGCAGAGCATTGCTGGCGTCATGGCGTTGCAACTGCCGGGCGAACAGCCCCTGCTCACGCAGCAACTGGCGGGCATGGCGCTCGCTGTCGGCCTGGATACTGGCCTTGCGCGCCCGCCCGTTGAGGTCTACCGCCTGATAGCGAAAGGTCGGCATGGCTCAGCCCTGCACCGCGCGCAGCACTTCGGCCAGGCTGGTATCGCCCCGGCGCAGGCACTCGCTGGCCATGCCGGCCAGGCTCTGCCGACGCCCGGCCAGGTATTCCTGCATGGCCACTTCGCTGGCGCCGTCGTAAAGCAAGGCAATCAGCCCGGCGTCCAGTTCGATGAACTCGTAAAGGCCGAGCCGGCCACGATAGCCGGTGCCCTGGCACTGCTCGCAACCGACGGCATGAAATGTCTCACTCAACTCGGCCAACTCCGGCCACAGGTGCCGCTCGGCCGCCTGCAAGGGTTGTGGCCGGGCACAGCGGCACAGACGCCGTACCAGGCGCTGGGCCATGACCCCGCGCAGGCACGAGGCAATCAGGAACGGTTCGATACCCATGTCACGCAGACGTGTCACCGCGCCCACGGCGCTGTTGGTGTGCAGGGTCGAGAGCACCAGGTGGCCGGTGAGGCTGGCCTGCACGGCGATCTGCGCGGTTTCGCGGTCGCGGATCTCGCCGAGCATGATCACGTCCGGGTCCTGCCGCAGGATCGCCCGCAGGCCGGTGGCGAACGTCAACCCGGCGCGCGGATTGATTGCGGTCTGGCCGATGCCGGCGATGGCGTACTCGACCGGGTCCTCGACGGTGAGGATATTACGGCTGCCGTCGTTGAGGCTGTTGAGGCTGGCATAGAGGGTGGTGGTCTTGCCCGAGCCGGTCGGCCCGGTGCTCAGGACGATGCCGTTGGGCCGCGCCAGGCAAGCG
The DNA here is from genome assembly GCF_900497695.1 of Pseudomonas wadenswilerensis. Classification (GTDB taxonomy): domain Bacteria; phylum Pseudomonadota; class Gammaproteobacteria; order Pseudomonadales; family Pseudomonadaceae; genus Aquipseudomonas; species Aquipseudomonas wadenswilerensis. Next base: position 807,750 of record NZ_UIDD01000010.1, read on the forward strand.
CGCAAGCCCTGCTCCACGGCCACCGGCATGCCGAGGTTGGTCAGCGCCAGCAGGCTGGCCTGCTTGTCGAGCACGCGCATCACCACCCGCTCGCCGTGAATGCCCGGCAGGGTCGAAACCCGCACGTCCACTTCACGCCCAGCCGAGCGCAGGGTGATGCGGCCGTCCTGGGGTTGGCGCTTCTCGGCGATGTCCAGCCGGGCCATGACCTTGATCCGCGACACCAGCATCGCCGATAGCGCTCGCGGTGGGCGCAGCACTTCGCGCAAATGGCCGTCGACGCGCAGGCGCACCACCAGGCTTTGCTCGAAGGTCTCGATATGAATGTCCGATGCCTGCAAGCGCAGGGCCTGGGCGAACAGGCCATTGATCAGGCGGATCACCGGCGCTTCGTCATCGCTCTCCAGCAGGTCTTCGATGCGCGGCATTTCGCTCATCAGGCCGTCGAGGTCGACCTGCTCGCCGATGCCTTCGATCAGCGCTGCGGTGGCGCCTTCGCCGGCCTGGTACAGCTGCCCCAGCTGGCTGTCGAAACTGGCGCTGTCGAGGTGGCAGACCTCATCCGGTTGGCCCTGTACGCGCAACAGTTCCTGCAATTGATCGCTGTCGGCATCACTGCGCAGCCACAGGCTCCAGCCCGTCGCCGACGGCGCCACGGCAAGGCCGGCCTGGCGGGCCAGGCGATAGGGCAACAGCTCCATCACCAGACGCCCTCGTCCAGGCGCTGGCGGCTGGCCGGGAAGGCTTGCAACAGCTTGCCGTCGTCGCTGATGGCCGGCAGTTTCAGCGCGGTTTCCTGCTGCAGGTTGCGGTACTTCTCGGTGCTCAGGCTGGCCAGGCTCGGGCCGTCACGCAGGATCCGCGGGCGAATGAACACCATCAGGTTCTGCTTCACCCCCTGGTGGCCGGAGGAACTGAACAGCCGCCCCAGCCAGGGAATATCACCGAGCAGCGGCACCTTCTGTTTGCTCGAAGTGACCTCGTCGCTGATCAGGCCACCGAGGATCACCAGGCCGTTATCCTCGACCATGACCTTGGTCTTGATCTCGCGCTTGTTGGTGATCACGTCGCTGGCCGAGGCGTTGTCGGCAATCGACGAGACCTCCTGGACGATGTCCAGGCGCACCGTATTGTCGATGTTGATCTGCGGCTTGATGCGCAGCTTGACCCCGACTTCCTTGCGCTCGATGGTCTGGTAGGGGTTGGTGTTGTCCTGGGTCACGGAGCCGGTGACGAAGGGCACTTCCTGGCCGACCAGGATCGACGCTTCGGCGTTGTCCAGGGTCAGCAAGGTCGGCGTCGACAGCAGGTTGAAGCCGCTTTTGCTTTTCAGCGCATTGACCAGCACGGCGAAGTTGAAGCCACCGCCGAAGTTGCCAAAGCCTGCGGTCAGGCCGTTGGTGCCGGACAGCAGCTTGGCCAGCGCGGCGTTGTCCTTGCCCGCCGCCGCCCCGGCAATGGCGGCGATGCTGGGGCCGCTGCTGCCGAAGTTGACCGTGCCGGCACCGAACTTCTCATCGGCAAACAGCCACTGCACGCCCAGCTCTTCGGCGCGCGAATCCGACACTTCGGCAATGATCGCCTCGACCACCACCTGCGCGCGGCGCACATCCAGTTGCTCGACAATGTTGCGATAGGCTGCCAGCTCGCTGTCGGGGCCGACCATGACCACGGCGTTGGTGCCTTCTTCATATTCCAGGCGGATCCCCGAGCTGCTGACCGGAGCCGGCGCCTTGTCATCCTTGCTGCCTTCGCCGGTGCCGGCCGGCAGCGTGTCCTGGCTGAGGCTGCGCAGCACCTTGACGACTTCACTGGCATTGGCATGGCGCAGGTAGATCACCTGGGTGTTGGAGCTGCGCAGGTTCTCGCCAGGGCGATCCAGTTGCGCCAGCAAGGCCCGCACCCGCTCACGGCTGTCGGCACTGCCGCGCACCAGCAGGGCATTGCTGCGCGGGTCGGCCACCACCTGGGCGCTGTCGGCGCCCTGCTCGCGGGCCAGCAACTGACTGATCAACTTGCTGGTGTCGTTGGCACTGGCATGTTGCAGCGGCATCACCTGCATCGGCTCGTCACTGACCTGATCCAGTTGCAGCAGCAGGCTGTCGATGCGCTCCAGGTTGCTGCGCCAGTCGGTGATCACCAGCAGGTTCGCCGCCGGATACGGAGTGATCACCCCGACCCGTGGATCAATCAGCGGCTTGAGGATCCCCAGCAGCTGTTCGCTGGCAGCGTTGCGCACATTGAACACGCGGGTGGCGACACCGTCACTGCCTTGCGCCGATTTGCCCGCTGTCTCCACCGGCACCGGCTCAAGACGCGCGGCCTGGTCGGGGACGATCTTGACGCTGCCGTTGGGCAGGTCGACGGCAGCAAAGCCCTGGGCGCGCAGTTGGGCCAGGAAGATGTCGTAGATCGCTTCGCTGTCGTGACGGTCGACGGTGCGCACGGTGACCTTGCCCTTGACCCGTGGATCGACGATGAAGGTGGTGCCGGTGATCTGCGAGACGCTGTCGATGAACTCGCTCAGTTCGGTATCGACGAAATTGACTTCGTACAACGGCGTCTCGTTGTCATCCAGCGCCACCGGCTCTTCGGCCCAGGCCAGGTTGAGGCCCAGGCTCAGCACGCTGGCCAGGCAGAGTCTTGCGATCATCATTCATCCTTGGCGCTTGAAGCCGGTCACGGCAGGCCGTGGCGGCCAGGGCAGGCGTTCGCGCCGCCCCTGGTTGTCGAAAATCAGGCCCTGGTCATCGATGCTCTCGAGCACGATGCCCGGGGCCAGGCGCTGGCCACGGCGCAAGCTGCGCGTGACCTGGCCGTAGCGCAGCACCACCACCGTGGCGCTGACCGGCACGGCCCTGAGGCCGCCCAGGTACTGCAGCGGTAAACGGGTCAGCGGCACAGCGCCGCTGTCGACCTGGGCCTGCCAGTGGCCAAGCATCAGGCCCGGCATGGGCGCAACGTCCTGCACCTGAGCCACGGCCGGCAGCGGCGCACGGCTGAGCTGCAGCACGCACTGGGCGGCGAGCCAGGCGGCCAGGCTCAGCAGCGCGGCGCTGAACAGGCGCGCACTACCGATCACGCGTTCAGCTCACGGGGATGCCAGCCGGGGTGACCCTGGACATAGCGCAGCTGCGGCAACTGCAACGCCGGCAGTTGCCAGTCGGCAGGCTGCTGCGCCAGCCAGGCTTCGACCCGTTGCCACAGCGGCTCGCCGCTGCTGGAGGCGTACTGCAAACCAAAGGTGCGGCACTGTCCCTGGGTTTCACTGAAGCCGGAGACGCGCTTGCCGTTCGGGCTGTAGCTGAGTTGCCAGGGCTGGCCCAGCCAGCGCGGCAGGTCCTGGCTGTTGTCGAGCAACAGCGGGTCGCCGAACAACTGCTCAGCGGCGTTTTCCAGCACCTGCTCGACTTGCCGGGCGGGCGCTTCGACCACCGGTGCCGGGTAACTGCCGGTCAGGCTGATCAGGTGTTCGCGGGTGATGGCCTGGCCGGCGGCCAGGGGGCTGTCATAACGCAGACCCGGGAGCAACACCGGGTAGCCGCTGTCGGCTGCCAGGGCCTGATGCAGCAGACGGTCCCAGCTGCCGCCGCGGGTATCGCGGCGCCATAGCGCCTGCGGTGCACGGGCCAGGGGTTGATCGAGCCAGGCCGCGTGACCGGCGCGTTGCTGCGCCAACAGCCCACGCAACTGCGCAGCACGGGCCTGGGCAGTGGCTGTCAGGCTGCTGTCGAAGGCGGGATGAAAATCTGCGCTGAACTGCCATTGGCCGGCCGTGCGTTGGCAGCGCACCTGAAAGGCACCGCAGGCGCGATTACCGGCAAACAGCACCGGCACCCGCTTGCCGCTGGCTTGCAGCACGGCAACCGGTTCCGGCCAGAAGTCCTGGCCACGGGCACAGAGCAGCAGGTCGGCATCGCTCAGACGCTCGGCCAGCCACAGGCCGGGGCCGGTGCCGACATCGGCCAGGGCGATCACCAGGTCCGCTTGCCCGCGGGCCTGCTCGAAGGCCGGCAACAGCGACTGGTACCACTGTTTGAGCGAGGCTTTCTGGTCCTGGGCATAGGGGTCGGTGATGCCGACCACGGCGACCCGTACAGCGCCTCGGCGAACCACCATGAAAGGCGCAACACCCAGCGCGGTGGCCTGCTCCGGAGCCAGGCCGGCGCCCAGCACGGTCTTGCCATATTGCCGGTAAAGGCCGGCGCAGCGCTGCGGCCAGAGCACCCGCTCATCGCTGCTGACCCGCACATCGCTGGCCAGCAACTGGCTGCCTTCAACACCACTGCTGCCCTGGGTCAGGTAGGCCAGCCCGCTGCCATTCCAGCCCTGGCCGTTTTCCAGGGTCAGGCAGTTGTCGGCCCCGGCGCGTTGGCGCAGTTGCTCCAGCAAGGCCGCCAACACGGCATAGCCGCCGGTGCGCACGCCATCGGCCAGGCTGGCGTCGAGCAGCGGGTTGAGTTCGGCACGGGCCTGGCGGGCGCTGGCGCCGGTCATCCATGGCGCCTGACCCAGGTGAGTAACCGGTCCCAGGCGCGTGGCCGGGACCACGGGTTTACCCGCCTGGCGGGCGTCGAGGGTGTCGGCGAAATACAGCACATCCAGCGAAGCATCGTTGCCGGCCGACGTCCCGCCCAGGCCAGCACAGGCCGTGAGCAGCGGCGCCGCAGCGCCAACGCCAATCCAGTTCAACACTTCCCGTCTGTGCATGTTCAGCCTGTCCCGTCGCCTTCGCGCTTGTTGGTTGTCGGGCCGGGATATTGGGGCGCCTGGATTACAGTTTGATGGCAGTTAATCGACAGCCAGGGCAAAACCTCAGGCAAATCAGGTGGTAACGATTTATTTCCTTCAACGCCTTTTAACAAAACTGCCAATCAATCATCACACTTGCTCACTAAAGTCCCGGTTTCTTTCACGCCGCATCATTGAACAAAAGGAACTGAACTGATGAGTCGAGACACCGGCGACAACCTGAACCGCAACCAAAGTGGCAACCTGCCCATGGACAGCGTTTTGGAGTCTTACCTGAGCCGCCGCAGCGTGGTACGCGGTGGCCTGGGCGCCGCGATCGCGATGATTGCCGGGACTGGCCTGACGGGTTGCTTCGACAGCAGTGACTCGGATGACGACGAACCGGTCGTCGAACCACCAACCCCGCCGAAACTGAAACTGGGCTTCACCTCCATCCCCGGCTCGCGCACCGACGCCTGCGTGGTCGCCGCCGGATACACAGCCTACGTCCTGGCGCCCTGGGGCACGCCGCTGAACACCAGCGCCAACCCGTGGAAAGCCGACGGCAGCAACACCGCCGCCGACCAGGCCAACTCGGTGGGCATGCACCATGACGGCATGCATTTCTTCCCCATCAACGGCAGCTCCGAAGACGGCCTGCTGGCGATCAACCACGAATACATCGACGCCGACGCCCTGCATCCCAACGGCCCGACCAGCGACAGCAGCGGCAAGCGTCCGGTCGAGGAAGTACGCAAGGAGATCAACGCCCATGGCGCCGGGGTGATCCGCCTGAAGAAAGTCAGCGGCCGCTGGCAGGTGGTCGACAACGACCCGCTCAACCGCCGCTTCACCACCGCCACGGTGATGAACATCGCAGGCCCCCTGCGTGGCAGCGAGCACGTCAAGACGCGTTTCTCGAAGAACGGCACCCAGGCTCGCGGCACCAACAACAATTGCGGCAACGGCTACACCCCGTGGGGCACCTATCTGACCTGCGAAGAGAACTGGCCGGGGATTTTCGTCAACACCAGCACCACCCTGCCGGCCGACCAGAAGCGCATCGGCGTGAGCACCAAGACCGGTAACTACAAGTGGGAAAGCGTGGCGGGCGATCCGACTGAAGTGGATGGCGAATTCAGCCGCTTCAACATCACCCCGAGCGGCGCCAGCGCCAGCGATGACTTTCGCAACGAGGCCAGCACCTACGGCTACATCGTCGAGATCGACCCCTACACGGCCAATACCCTGGCCGTAAAACGCACGGCACTCGGGCGCTTCCGTCACGAAGGCTGCTGCCCGGGCCTGCCGGTGGTGGGCAAGCCGCTGGTCTGGTACATGGGCGACGACTCGAACAACGAGTACCTGTACAAGTTCGTCTCCACCGCGCTGTGGGAAGCGGCCGATGCCAACCCGGCCGACCGCCTGGCCACCGGCAACAAGTACATGGACCAGGGCAAGCTGTATGTCGCCCGCTTCAACGCCGACGGCTCGGGCGTGTGGTTGCTGCTCGACGTCAACACCCCGACCAGCAGCGGCAAGACCCTGGGTTCGATCTATGGCGACCTGCCGGGGATCATCCTCAACACCCGCGGTGCTGCCGACGCCCTGGGCGCAACGCCGATGGACCGCCCGGAATGGACCACGGTCAACCCGCTCAATGGCGACGTGTACCTGACCCTGACCAACAACAGCGCGCGTACCGCTGCCAAGGTCGATGCCGCCAACCCGCGCGGGCCGAACCGCCACGGCCATATCATCCGCTGGCACGACAGCGACGATCAGTTGAGCTTCAGCTGGGACATCTTCGTGTTTGGCGCCAACGCCGCCGGTACTGCCGACATCAACCGCTCGGGCCTGACCGAACTCAACCAGTTCGCCAGCCCCGACGGCATGAGTTTCGATAGCCGCGGCATCCTCTGGTTCCAGACCGACAACGGCGAAAAAACCCTGACCGACTACACCAACGACCAGATGCTGGCGGTGATTCCTACCGACCTGGTAGATGCCGCTGGCAAGCAGGTGCCGGTCAATGCCAAGAACCAGGTCGACCTGCGCCGCTTCTTCGTCGGCCCCAACGGCTGCGAAGTCACCGGCATTGCGTTCACGCCGGACAACAAGTCGATCTTCGTCAACATCCAGCACCCGGACAACTGGCCGTCTACCGACGTCGCCACTGCCGTTACCCCGGCCGGCACCAAGGTGCGCCCACGGGCCTCGACCGTGGTGATCCAGCGTGCCGATGGCGGTGAAATCGGCGTGTAACCCAAGCGGCGCTCGCCGCAGCCCTTACCAGGGTTGCGGCGAACGGCTGATCACTTGCACCTGCTGGGCCGGCACCAGCGCGTGCCACTGCACGATCCCTCGTGCCCGCAGCTGAAATTCGCTGCGCATCTTCTGCCCGTCCTGTTCGAATTCCAGTTGCAGGGCAAAATCACCGCTGTTGAGCAGCAAGCCTTCGCTCAGCCGGGCAAACGTCGCGTCGTCCATGGCGCCCAGTGCCTGGCGCAACGCCCCTACATCGTGATAACCACCAGCGGGCCGGCCGGTGATGATCCGGGTCAGCAGCGAACGCGACACCTCCCCTTCGTAGAGCGCTTCGAGCAACGGTAGCTGCTCCAGGCTCAAGGCATTGGCATTCAGTCGCCAGCCGCTGGTCTGCGGCAGCGTGCATAACTGTGGATAGCGTTGCTGGCGCTGGGCGTCGGGCTCGAGCAGCAGGTTCAGTTCACTCATGTCGACTATCATCTGGTTGGCCGCTAGACGCGCAGGTGACTGGCGCAGGTACTGATCGCTCTCGGCGCCGCTGAGTCGGGTCTGGCCGTCGCTGTCGATCCAGTCCGCGAGGGCATCGGTCAGCCGTTGGGCGGCCATGTCATCGCCAAGCAGGTAGCGCAATTGCCGCGCGGCACGTTCGCCCTCTTCGCCAATCAACGCATTGACGTTGAAGCAGCTGTGCAAGTCGCGGATGCGCAAGGCCGCCGAGCCGCCGGCAAAGGCATAGGACAACGGCTGCCCGCGCAGCGCTTGCCAGAACAACGGGCTGGCGCGCCAGGCCGGGTCTTTCAGGGCCTGTTCGGCAAAGGCCAGGCCGGCGGTTTCCATGGCCCTTGCCTGCACCCGTTGCTGCACCAGGCGCACGCTGTCGATCTGCTGGCGACCGTCCTGCACCAGCCAGGTCAAACCTGCGGCAAGCATCGCCAGCACCACCAGCACCATCAACAGCGCCGCCCCTTGTTGCCTCTTCGCACCCATGAACTGCACATCCCGAGCAAATAAGGCGTCAGTCAACACAACGGATGTTGCAGGCACATGGCAAATACATCTGCACGTCACTTTTGCGTCATAAAGCGCAGGCAGGATAAGGCCTTCTTTTTCATGAGCTTGGAGCGTTTTTCATGGGTGGTATCGGGATCTGGCAGTTGCTCATCGTGTTGGTGATCGTGTTCATGCTGTTCGGCACCAAGCGCCTCAAAGGCCTGGGTGCGGACGTGGGCGATGCGATCCAGGGCTTTCGCAAATCCATGGGCAATGGGCCGGCAGAGGACGACGTCATTGCCCAGGTCAAACCGCAGGCGCCGCTAAAGGCAGACAGCGTGCAACAAGCGGAACACCAGCGCTGATGTTCGAAGTCGGTTTTACCGAACTGCTGCTGGTGGGCATCGTCGCCCTGCTGGTGCTCGGCCCCGAGCGCCTGCCGGCGGCGGCGCGCACCCTGGGCCGCGGCCTGGGTCAGGCGAAACGCGCCATGGCGTCGATCAAGGCCCAGGTGGACCGCGAACTGGACACCCAGGCCTTGAGCCAGGAACTCGATGCCCTGCCGTTGCAGCGCCTTGAGCAGGACCTGCGCCGCGGCGTCAGCCTGCAGCCGGACAACAGCCCAACCAGCGGAAACCCTTGATGAACACAGCAACCCACGACCCGGGCATGCCGCTCACCGCTCACCTGCGCGAACTGCGCAAGCGCCTGGTGCGCTGCCTGCTGGCCATCGCCGTGGTTTTCCTCGGCCTGTTCCCGTTTGCCCAGACGCTGTACACCCAGGTCTCGGAGCCGCTGCGCCGCTACCTGCCCGAAGGCGCGAGCATGATCGCCACCAGCGTCACCTCGCCGTTCCTGGCGCCGTTCAAGCTGACCCTGATGGCGGCGCTGTTCGTGGCCATGCCGGTGCTGTTGCACCAGGCCTGGAGCTTCATTGCCCCGGCCATGTACCGCCAGGAAAAGCGCATCGCCCTGCCACTGCTGGTGTCGAGCATCGTGCTGTTCTATTCCGGCATGGCTTTCGCCTTCTTCGTAGTCTTCCCGATGATGTTCGGCTTCTTTGCCAGCGTCACCCCCGATGGCGTGGCGATGATGACCGACATCGGCCTGTACCTGGACTTCATCCTCGCCCTGTTCCTGGCCTTCGGCCTGGCGTTCGAAATCCCGGTGGCGACTTTTATCATCGTCTGGACCGGGGTCACCGACGTCGGTACCCTGCGCAAAAGCCGCCCCTATGTGATCGTCGGTTGTTTCGTGGTTGGCATGCTGCTGACCCCGCCGGATGTGTTCTCGCAAACCCTATTGGCGGTGCCGATGTGGATATTGTTTGAAGTCGGATTACTGGCCTGTGCTGCGGTCGAGCGCAAGGGCAACCAGGAAATCGCCTGCAACAGCTGACAAGTGGTATTGACGTGGTATGCAAGTGGTATTAAATTTTTAATACCACTCGCCACCTGAAGTCACCGCCATGCCCCCGTTGACCGCCCTGCGCCCCGACGACACCCTGGCCACCCCGCTTTACCTTCAGTTGGCGCGCAATCTGGAACAGGCCATCCACGCCGGGCAGTGGAAAGCCGAACAGGCCCTGCCTTCGGAAAGAAGTCTCAGCGAAGCCCTGGACATCTCCCGGGTTACCGCGCGCAAGGCCCTGGAAGTGCTGCTCGAACAAGGCCTGATCCGCCGCATCCAGGGCTCTGGTACGTTCATCACTCCGCGCCTGGAACAACCGCTCTCACGCCTGTCGAGCTTCAGCGAAATGCTCCGCCTGAAAGGCTTTACCCCAAGCTCGCAGTGGCTGGAGCGCAGCGTCGACGCGCCGTCGGCCGATGAGCTGGTGCGCCTGGGCCTGTCGCCCAACGAACAGGTGGTACACCTCAAGCGCCTGCGCAAGGCCGATGACATCGTCATGGCCGTCGAATACAGCACCCTGCCCGCGCGCTTGCTGAGCAACCCCGAAGCCATCGGCGATTCGCTGTACCAATATCTCGACCAGATCGGCAAACCGGTGGTGCGTGCCCTGCAACACATTCGCGCGATCAACGCCAGCGCCGAACTGGCCGCACGGGTCGGCATCCAGCCCGGCACCGCCATGCTGCTGATGACCCGGGTCGGCTACCTCGACGACAACACCCCCATCGAACTGACCGACACCTACTGTCGCGACGACTACTACGACTTTGTCGCCGAGCTGCGACGCTAGCGGAGCCCCCATGAGCGAACACAACATACTCACCCCGACGGGCTGGGTACGCGGACGCCTGTTGCTGCGTGACGGCCGCGTCGCCGCCATCGACGGCCAGCCGTGCGATCCTCAGGGCAATGATTTGCCCTACCTGCTGCCCGGTTTCATCGACCTGCACGTACACGGCGGCGGCGGCAGCGATGTGATGGAGGGCGCCGGAGCCTTCGCCACCATCGCCCGTACGCATGCCCGGTTTGGCACCACTTCGCTGTTGGCCACCACCATGACCGCGCCGAAGGAAGAACTGACCCAGGTGCTCGGCGAACTCGGCGCCTACGCCCGCCAGCCGCGCAGCAACGGCGCGCGGGTGCTGGGTGTGCACCTCGAAGGACCGTACATCAACCCGGGCAAGCTCGGCGCGCAGCCGAACTTCGCCCACTTGGGGTTGCTTGAGGAAGTCGAGGCCTACCTGGCCCTGGCGCCAATCAAGGTGATCACTATCGCCCCGGAAGTCGCTGGCCACCTGCCGTTGATCCGTGCCTTGAGTGAGCGTGGCGTGCGCCTGCAGATCGGCCACACCCTCGGCAGCTATGAAGAAGGCGTGGCGGCACTTGAGGCCGGCGCCACCAGTTTCACTCACCTGTACAACGCCATGAGCCCGCTGCATCACCGCGAGCCGGGCATCGTCGGCGCGGCCCTGGCCCATGCGCGCTACGCCGAACTGATTCCCGACCTGCTGCACGTACACCCCGGCGCGATCCGCGTGGCCCTGCGCTCGATCCCCTGCCTGTACTGCGTGACCGACTCCACCGCCGCCGCCGGCATGCCCGATGGCGAGTACAAGCTCGGCAGCCACACCGTGACCAAATGCCTGGGCGGCGTGCGCCTGCCCGACGGCACCCTGGCCGGCAGCACCCTGACCATGGACCAGGCCCTGCGCAACCTGGTGAAGATCGGCCTGCCTCTGGCCGAAGCCTCTCAGCGCCTGTCGCAATTCCCCGCCGACTACCTCGGCCTGGAGGAGCGCGGACGCCTGCAGGCCGGTAGCTGGGCCGACGCAGTCAGCCTGGATCGCAACCTTGAACTGATCGGCGTAATGGTCGAAGGAGAACACCTTGAGCTCTAAAATGCTTGCCGAGGCCCTGGCCTCGGCCACCGTCGTGCAGACCCAACTCGAGCGTTGCGATGCCCGTATCGCCGAGGTTGCCGAACACCTGCGCCGCCTCGCACCGCAGGTTGCCCTGACCGTGGCCCGGGGCAGTTCGGATCACGCCGCCAGCTATTTCGCCTACCTGACCATGCAACAGCTTGGCCTGCCGGTGGCGTCGCTGCCGATGTCGGTGGTGACCCTGCAGAACTCGCCCTTGCAGGTGCGCGGCCAGGTGGCCCTGGGCTTTTCCCAGTCGGGCCAGAGCCCGGACCTGGTCAACAGCCTGCAAACCCTGCGCGAACGCGGCGCCACCAGCGTCGCCCTGGTCAACGCCGAGGATTCGCCGCTGGAACGCGCCTGCCAATACAGCCTGCCGCTGTGCGCCGGCCCCGAGTTGAGCGTTGCCGCCACCAAGAGTTTTATCGCCACCCTCAGCGCCAGCGCCCGCCTGGTCGCCCACTGGCAGCAAGACCCGGCGCTGCTCGAGGCTGGCCTCGCCCTGCCCGGGCAACTGCGCGAAGCAGCGGCGCAAGACTGGAGCCTGGCCATCGAACAACTGCGCGATTGCCAGCGGCTGATGGTCATCGGCCGGGGCGCCGGGTTTGCCGTCGCCCAGGAAGCAGCGCTCAAGTTCAAGGAAACCTCGGCAATCCAGGCCGAAGCCTTCAGCAGCGCCGAAGTGCGTCACGGCCCGATGGCACTGATCGATGCCCATTACCCGTTGCTGGTATTGGCGCCTCGTGGCGTGGAACAGGCAGGCCTGCTGCAACTGGCCGAAGACATGCGCCAGCGCGGCGCCAAAGTGCTGCTGGCCGCACCGGCGGACATCCCCCAGCGCAACCTGACCTTGAGCAGCGCCGCCCACCCGGGCCTCGACCCGCTGCTGGCGACCCAGAGCTTCTATGTCATGGCCGCAGGCCTGGCCGAGGCGCGTGGCATGGACCCGGACCAGCCCCGTCACCTGAGCAAAGTGACCCGAACTCACTGAGGCACCGAGGATCTTGCGCATGCCCGACAACAAGAACATCACCCTCCATGCACCCCTCGAAGGCCCCCTGTTGCCACTGGACCAGGTGCCCGACCCGGTGTTCGCCGGCGGCACCCTGGGCAATGGCATCGCCATCGACCCGCTCAACGACTGCCTGCAGGCACCCTGCGCCGGCACCGTCATTCACCTGGCAAAAACCCTGCACGCCCTGACCCTGCGTGCCGACAACGGCGCCGAGATCCTTATGCACATCGGCCTTGATACCGTACAGTTGCAGGGCCGCGGCTTCGAAGCGCTGGTGGCCAATGGCGAGCGCGTCGAACGGGGTCAGCCGCTGATTCGTTTTGACCTGGACCTGGTCGCACAACACTGCACCAGCCTGATCACCGTCATAATCCTGAGCAATAGCAGCGAATACCGATTGCTGCCGCGCACGACCCGTTCGGTGGCCCTGGGTGCGCCATTGCTGGATGTCATTCCCAACGCTGGCGTCGGCGCAGTCAAAGCTGCCAGCGCAGGTGAGACAGTGCGCGGTAGCACCAAGGTCGCCCATCACGGCGGCCTGCATGCGCGCCCTGCAGCATTACTGCGCCAGACCGCCCAGGGTTTCGCCAGCCACGCCGAACTGCACTTCAACGGCCAGGTCGCCGCGCTCAACAGCCTGGTGGCGATCATGGGATTGGGGGTGGGCGAGCAGGATGAAATCGAAATCGTCTGCAGCGGTGCCGACAGTACGCCAGCCTTGCACGCCTTGTTGGCGGCAGTCGCCACAGCGACCGTCGGCGAACAGCATGCCGGCCCTGCCGTCAGCGTCCAGGCCAAACCCGTCGCCAACCTGGAGCCCGGCATTCTCAATGGTGTATGCGCATCACCTGGCCTGGCCAGCGGCCCGTTGGCACGCCTGGATGCCATTCGCCTGCCGCACGACTCCGGCGGCCATCAACCCGGCCCGCAGCATCAAGCCCTGAACGTCGCGCTAGCCAGCGTCAAGGCCGCCATTGAAGCTGACCTGCAGCACCTGCAACAGGGCGACGCCGCAGCCATCTTCGAAGCGCACCTGGCACTGCTCGACGATCCGTCCCTGATCGACGCCGCGCGCCAGTGCATCGACCAGGGCACCGCCGCCAGCCACGCCTGGAGCCAGGCCATCGACGCCCAGTGCGCGATCCTCAAGGCACTCGACAAGCCGCTGCTGGCCGAGCGCGCCAACGACCTGCAGGATTTGCAGCAACGGGTATTGCGCGACCTGCTCGGCGAAACCCGAGAGCTGAACCTGCCGCCTTCGGCAATTGTCGCCGCCCATGAACTGACGCCCTCGGACCTGCTGCTGCTCGACAAGCACGCGGTAGCCGGGTTGTGCATGGTCGCCGGTGGCGCGACCTCGCATGTCGCCATCCTCGCCCGCGCCCGTGGGCTGCCATGCCTGGTTGCCCTGGGCCCGGAGCTGATGAACCTGCAGGCAGGCCAGGTACTGGTCATGGATGGCGAACAGGCCCGACTGGAAACCGCGCCAGACACCGAACGCCTGGCCCAGGTCGCGCAGCTTCGCCAGCAACAGCAGCAACGCCGCGATGAGCAGCAAGCCGCCGCCCAGGGCAGCGCCCAGACCCGTGACGGACGCCTGATCGAAGTCGCCGCCAATGTCGCCTCGGCTGTCGAGGCCGCCCAGGCCCTGACCCTGGGCGCCGACGGCGTCGGCCTGTTGCGCACCGAATTCCTCTTCGTCGACCGCCACACCGCTCCGGATGAGCAGGAGCAACGCGCCGCCTACCAGGCAGTGCTCGACGCCATGGGCGATCGCCCGGTGATCATCCGCACCATCGATGTCGGCGGCGACAAGCAACTGGACTACCTGCCACTGCCCCATGAAGCCAACCCGGTGCTCGGCCTGCGCGGCATTCGCCTGGGCCAGCTGCGCCCCGAGCTGCTCGACCTGCAATTGCGTGCCCTGCTGCAGGTCAGCCCGCAGCGCCGCTGCCGGATCATGCTGCCAATGGTCAGCGAGGTCGATGAACTGCTGGAGATCCGCCAGCGCCTGGATCGACTGACCAGCGAGCTGGGCATCAGCCAGCGCGCCGAACTTGGGGTGATGATCGAAGTACCGGCCGCCGCCCTGCTCGCCGAGCGCCTGGCCGAGCACGCCGACTTCTTCTCCATCGGCACCAACGACCTGTCCCAGTACACCCTGGCCATGGACCGCGACCACGCGGGCCTGGCGGCTCGCGTCGACGCCCTGCACCCGGCGCTGCTGCGCCTGATCGACCTCACCTGCCAGGGCGCCGCCCGTCATGGCCGTTGGGTCGGCGTGTGTGGCGCCTTGGCCTCGGACCCACTGGCCACTTCGGTACTGATCGGCCTTGGGGTCAGTGAGCTGTCGGTCAGCGCCCCGCAGGTCGGCGAGATCAAGGAGCGCGTGCGCCAGCTCGACAGCACGCAATGCCGCGCCTTCAGCCAGCAGTCGCTGGGTCTGTCCAGTGCCCACGCGGTGCGCCAGGCCTGCCGTGACTTTGATGCGCGGCCGCTACAACCACGCCACTCTCCACTTAGCACAGAACAATAACCGGAGCGCACCATGTACCAGCACTTCATTCAGGGCCTGCAACGGCTCGGCCGCGCCCTCATGCTGCCCATCGCCATCTTGCCGATTGCCGGCCTGCTGCTGCGCCTGGGCGACACCGACCTGTTGGACATCGCCCTGATCCACGACGCCGGCAATGCAATCTTCGCCAACCTGGCGCTGATCTTCGCCATCGGCATCGCCGTCGGCTTTGCCCGTGACAACAACGGTACGGCGGGCCTGGCCGGGGCCATCGGCTACCTGGTGCTGGTGTCGACACTCAAGGTGATCGACCCGCACATCGACATGGGCATGCTCGCCGGGATTATCGTAGGACTGCTCGGCGGCGCGCTGTACAACCGTTTCAAGGACATCCAGCTGCCCGAGTACCTGGCCTTCTTCGGTGGCCGGCGTTTCGTGCCGATTGCCACCGGCCTTTCAGCCGTTGGCCTGGGCTTGCTGTTCGGCTTGATCTGGCCACCGCTGCAGAACGGCATCAACAGCCTGGGCCAGCTGCTGCTCGACAGCGGAAGCATCGGCGCGTTCTTCTTTGGCGTGCTTAACCGCCTGCTGATCGTCACCGGCCTGCACCATATCCTCAACAATCTGGTGTGGTTCGTCTTCGGGAGTTTCGAGGGTGCCAATGGCCTGACCGTGACCGGCGACATCAGCCGCTATTTCGCCGGTGATCCCCGGGCCGGCCAGTTCCTGGCCGGGATGTTCCCGATGATGATCTTCGGCCTGCCCGCTGCGTGCCTGGCCATGTACCGCCATGCCCTGCCGGCGCGGCGCAAGCTGATCGGCGGCATCCTCCTGTCGATGGCCCTGACCTCGGCGCTGACCGGGGTCACCGAGCCTGTCGAGTTCGCCTTCATGTTCCTCGCGCCGATGCTTTACCTGATCCACGCCGTACTCACCGGCCTGGCCATGGCACTCTGCGACCTGCTCAACATCCGCCTGGGCTTTACCTTCTCCGGTGGCGCCATCGACATGGCCCTGGGCTGGGGCCGTTCAACCAATGGCTGGATGGTGTTCCCGGTAGGGCTTTTGTATGCGCTGGTGTACTACTTTGTTTTCGACTTCTGTATCCGCCGCTTCGATCTGAAAACCCCGGGCCGTGAAGATCAGCCCAGCGAAGAAGCGCCGGCCCCAGACAGCAGCGCGCCACGCGGCAAGCGCTACATCGATGCCCTTGGCGGCGGCGCAAACCTGCTCTCGGTGGACGCCTGCACCACCCGTCTGCGCCTGCTGCTTAAAGACCGTAGCCTGGCTCAGGATGCCGTGCTGAAAACCCTCGGCGCCATGGCCGTAGTGCGGCCGGGTTCCGGTGGCAGCCTGCAGGTGGTGGTCGGACCGCTGGCCGATACCATTGCCGACGAGATTCGCAACCAGTTGCCACATGCCCTGGCGAACACTGCTGAGCAGCCACAAGCGAAAATCGAGGCGACAGAAACCATGGCCGCTGACGATTGGCTCAGCGCCCTGGGCGGCAAGGATAATCTGCTGAAGGTGGAGTGCGTGGCCCTGACCCGCGTGCGCATCGAGTTCAAGGATGCGCGCAAGGTGGCACGCGAGCGCCTGCTGGCGCTGGGGTGCCAGGGGGTCAGTCCGCTGACGGATGGCACCTGGCATCTGTTGATGGGCAAGCGTGCTGCGGCCTTGAGCCAGTCGTTGCAGGGCTGAAAAGCATCGCGGGGCAAGCCCGCTCCTACTGTGGGAGCGGGCTTGCCCCGCGATGAGGCCCGAGCAGACACAAAAAAGCCGCGACCCGATCACAGGTCGCGGCTTTTTTTCAGCCCTTAGAAGTCCGCTAGCTGCCAGACCTCATAAGCCGGGGTTTCATAGGGATGACTGAGCTTTAGCGCAGCGACCACCGAGCCAATCAACTGGTCGGACACCACCAGCTCGACCCGCCATTCTTCGACCTGCTCGACCACGCCGGTCTGCCCGAGGAACGGCTGGCTGCCGTCCAGCGGTCGGAACTGGCCCTGGCCCAGCACCTGCCAGGCGCAGCAGTCGTAGTCGCCGATGCGCCCGCCGCCAGCGGCGAACACAGCAGCCTTGACCACCTCCACATGGCTAGGCGGGACGAAGAAGGCGAGCTTGTACACCCTTAGTTCACCCACATCCGGGCGTTGCGGAACATGCGCATCCACGCCGCGTCTTCGTTCCAGTCATCCGGACGCCAGGAGTTCTGCACGGTACGGAAGACCCGCTCAGGGTGCGGCATCATGATGGTGACGCGACCGTCGCGGCTGGTCAGGCCGGTGATCCCGCGCGGCGAGCCGTTCGGGTTGGCCGGGTAGCTCTCGGTGACCTTGCCGTGGTTGTCGACGAAGCGCAGGGCCACGCAACCGGACAGGTCGGCTTCGAGCAGGGCTTCTTCGCTGGCGAATTCGGCATGGCCTTCACCGTGGGCGATGGCAATCGGCATGCGCGAACCGGCCATGCCCTGCAGGAAGATCGAGTTCGACTTCTGCACTTCGACCATGGCCACACGGGCTTCGAACTGCTCGGAACGGTTACGCACGAAGTGCGGCCAGAACTCGCTGCCCGGAACCAGTTCGTGCAGGTTGGACATCATCTGGCAACCGTTGCACACACCCAGGGTGAAGCTGTCGGTACGCTCGAAGAAGCCCTGGAAGGCATCACGGGCACGGGCGTTGAACAGCGCCGACTTGGCCCAGCCTTCACCGGCGCCGAGAACGTCACCGTAGGAGAAGCCGCCGCAGGCCACCAGGCCCTTGAAGTCGTTGAGGTCAACGCGACCGGCGAGGATATCGCTCATGTGCACGTCGATGGCGTTGAAGCCGGCGCGGTCGAAGGCTGCCGCCATCTCGACCTGGCCGTTGACGCCCTGCTCGCGCAGCACTGCCACCTGCGGGCGCACGCCCTTCTTGATGTACGGCGCGGCGATGTCCTGGTTGACGTCAAAGCCAAGCTTGACGCTCAGGCCCGGGTTGTCTTCTTCCAGCAGTACGTCGAACTCTTGATCGGCGCAGTCGGCGTTGTCGCGCAGGCGCTGGATCTGGTAGCTGGTCTCGGCCCACTGGCGTTGCAGCAGACGACGGTCGCCCTTGAACAGCTCTTCACCGGCCAGCTTGATCAGCACTTCGCCGTTGTTGATCGGCTGACCGATCACCGCGACGCAGTCTTCACCCAGGCCAGCAGCACTGAACTGGGCCAGCACGTCCGGCGTTGCGTCCTGACGCACCTGGATCACCGCACCCAGCTCTTCGTTGAAGAGGATAGCGGCGATTTTCTCGCGCTTGCTGGTCAGGGTGTCCAGTTCCAGGTCCAGGCCGCAGTGGCCGGCGAAGGCCATTTCCAGCGCGGTGGTCAGCAGGCCACCGTCGGAACGGTCGTGGTAGGCCAGCAGGTGACCGTCGGCGTTCAGGCCCTGGATCACAGCGAAGAAGGCCTTGAGGTCTTCGGCGTCGTCGACGTCCGGTGCCACTGCGGCCAGCTTGCCGTGGGTCTGGGCCAGGATCGAGGCGCCCATGCGGTTCTTGCCACGGCCCAGGTCGATCAGGATCAGGTCGGTCTCGCCCTTGTCCATGCGCAGTTGCGGGGTCAGGGTCTTGCGCACGTCGAGCACCGGGGCGAAGCCGCTGACGATCAGCGACATCGGCGAAGTGACGCTCTTCTCAGCGCCCTCCTCGCTCCACTTGGTCTTCATCGACATGGAGTCCTTGCCCACCGGAATGGTCAGGCCCAGCTCAGGGCACAGTTCCATGCCGACAGCCTTGACGGTGTCGTACAGGCGGGCATCTTCACCCGGGTGGCCGGCAGCCGACATCCAGTTGGCCGACAGCTTGATGTCGGACAGTTTGCCGATATGCGCGGCAGCCAGGTTGGTCAGGGTCTCGCCGATTGCCATGCGCCCGGACGCCGGAGCGTCGAGCAGGGCCAGCGGGGTGCGCTCGCCCATGGCCATGGCTTCACCGGTGTAGACGTCGAAGCTGGTGGCGGTGACGGCGCAATCGGCCACCGGTACCTGCCACGGCCCGACCATCTGGTCGCGGGCAACCAGGCCGGTAATGGTGCGGTCGCCGATGGTGATCAGGAAGCTCTTGCTGGCGACGGCTGGGTGACGCAGTACGCGCTCGACCGAGTCGTTCAGTTCCAGGGTGCTTGGGTCGAAGTCATCGCCCAGCTCCGCTTCGCGAGTCACCGAACGGTGCATGCGCGGCGGCTTGCCGAGCAGCACGTCGAGCGGCATGTCCACCGGGGTGTTGCCGAAATGGCTGTCGGTAACGGTCAGGTGCGGCTCTGCGGTGGCCTCGCCGACGACCGCGAACGGGCAGCGCTCACGCTCGCAGATGGCCTGGAAGCGCTCGAAGTCGCCTGCGCTCACCGCCAGGACGTAACGCTCCTGGGATTCGTTGCTCCAGATCTCGTGCGGGGCCATGCCCGGCTCGTCGTTGGGCACGTTGCGCAGTTCGAAGCGGCCACCACGGCCACCGTCGTTGACCAGCTCCGGGAAGGCGTTGGAAATACCGCCCGCGCCGACGTCATGGATGAAGGCGATCGGGTTCTTGTCGCCCAGCTGCCAGCAGCGGTCGATGACCTCCTGGCAGCGGCGTTCCATTTCCGGGTTCTCGCGCTGCACCGAGGCGAAGTCCAGGTCAGCGGAGCTGGCGCCGGTATCGACCGACGAAGCCGCGCCGCCACCCAGACCGATCAGCATGGCCGGGCCACCGAGCACGATCAGCTTGGCGCCGACGGTGATTTCAGCCTTCTGTACGTGATCTTCGCGGATGTTGCCCAAGCCACCAGCCAGCATGATCGGCTTGTGATAACCGCGCACTTCTTCACCGTGCGGGGTATTGATCGACTGCTCGAAGGTACGGAAGTAGCCGGTCAGGGCCGGACGGCCGAATTCGTTGTTGAACGCGGCGCCGCCCAGCGGGCCTTCGACCATGATGTCGAGGGCGTTGACGATACGGTCCGGCTTGCCATAGGCCTTTTCCCATGGCTGTTCAAAGCCCGGGATGCGCAGGTTGGAGACGGTGAAACCGGTCAGGCCAGCCTTGGGCTTGGCACCGCGGCCGGTAGCGCCTTCGTCACGGATTTCGCCACCGGAACCGGTGGAGGCGCCGGAGAACGGCGAGATGGCGGTCGGGTGGTTGTGGGTCTCGACCTTCATCAGGATATGCACCGGCTCCTGCACCGCGCCGTACTGGCGGGTTTCAGGGTTCGGGAAGAAGCGCCCGGCCACGGAACCGACGATCACCGAGGCGTTGTCCTTGTAAGCGGACAGCACGCCTTCGCTGTGCATCTGGTAGGTGTTCTTGATCATGCCGAACAGGCTTTTTTCCTGGCTCTGGCCGTCGATATCCCAACTGGCGTTGAAGATCTTGTGGCGGCAGTGCTCGGAGTTGGCCTGGGCGAACATCATCAGTTCGATGTCGTGCGGGTTGCGCTTGAGGCCCTGGAAGCTGGTAACCAGGTAGTCGATCTCGTCTTCGGCCAGGGCCAGGCCCAGCTCGACGTTGGCTTTTTCCAGGGCGGCGCGGCCACCACCGAGGATGTCGACGGCGGTCAGCGGCTTGGGCTGGGCGTGGCTGAACAGGCCGGCGGCCCCTTCGAGCTTGCTCAGCACCAATTGGGTCATGCGATCGTGCAGGATGTCGGCAACGACGGCGGCATCGGCGTCGCTCAGCTCACCGCTGACGTAGTAGGCAATGCCCCGCTCCAGGCGCTGGATGTTTTCCAGGCCGCAGTTGTGGGCGATGTCGCTGGCCTTGCTCGACCAGGGCGAGATGGTGCCGAAACGCGGAACCACCAGGAACAGGCGGCCGCTCGGCTCCTGGACCGGTACGCTCGGGCCGTACTTGAGCAGGCGCGCGAGCACTTGCTGTTGGTCGGCACTCAGATCGCCGTCAACCTCGGCGAAATGCGTGAATTCAGCATACAAACCACTAACAGCGGGGACTTTCTGGCTCAGTTGCTCGATTAACTTACCGTGGCGAAAGGCAGAAAGGGCAGGAGCGCCGCGCAGGATCAACATCGTCGGGACAGCCTCAGGAAGGGGGTGTGCTTAGAGGCCGTGCATTCTAGCCTAATTCCAGCGCTTCCGGCACCCGAAACACGCCATTGCGACACCTCCGCATGTCGGCCCGGCAAAGCGGACTCGGGGGTCAAAAAAAACCACCCATTTCGACCTGCATTTCGCCCTAAATGCAAAGATCGCTAGCAGACAAGCAAACCGTTGTCGAGATATGGCGCAACCGGTCCTTTGCGTATACTGCAACCTATGTTCGCCCAAACCGCTTTGCGCCAGCGGTGCGCCAGATGGCTCATCGCAACCGGACTCTTCCTGATGCTCGGTGCCTGTGTTGAAAAACCCAGCACCCTCGAGCGCGTCAAGGAGGACGGCGTGCTGCGCGTGATTACCCGCAACAGCCCGGCCACCTACTTCCAGGACCGCAACGGCGAAACCGGCTTCGAGTACGAGCTGGTCAAGCGTTTCGCCGACGATCTGGGCGTGGAGCTGAAGATCGAGACCGCCGACAACCTCGACGACCTGTTCAACCAGCTCGGCCAGCCTTCCGGCCCGGTGCTGGCGGCAGCGGGCCTGGTCAGCAGCGAACAGCGCAAATCGCAGGTGCGTTTTTCCCACCCGTACCTGGAAGTCACCCCGCAGATCATCTACCGCAACGGCCGCCCACGGCCCACTGACGCCAAGGACCTGGTCGGCAAGAAGATCATGGTGCTCAAGGGCAGTACCCATGCCGAGCAGATGGCCGAGCTGAAAAAGCAGTATCCGGCGCTCGAATACGAAGAATCTGACGCTGTTGAAGTGGTCGACCTGCTGCGCATGGTCGATGAAGGGCAGGTCGACCTGACCCTGGTCGACTCCAACGAGCTGGCGATGAACCAGGTCTACTTCCCCAAGGTACGGGTGGCCTTCGACCTCGGTGACGCCCGCGACCAGCGCTGGGCCGTGGCCGCCGGCGAAGACAACAGCCTGCTCAACGAAATCAACGAGTTTCTCGACAAGGTGCAGAAGAATGGCACCTTGCAGCGTCTGAAAGATCGCTACTACGGGCACGTCGATGTACTGGGTTACGTAGGCGCCTATACCTTTGCCCAGCACCTGCAGCAGCGCCTGCCACGCTACGAGAAAGCCTTCCAGGCCTCGGCCAAGAAGGAACAGGTCGACTGGCGCCTGCTGGCTGCGATCGGCTACCAGGAGTCCATGTGGCAGGCCGAGGTCACTTCCAAGACCGGCGTACGCGGCCTGATGATGCTGACCCAGCGCACCGCCCAGGCCATGGGCGTGTCCAACCGGCTGGACCCGGTGCAAAGCATCCGCGGCGGCGCCAAGTACTTCATGTACGTCAAATCCGAGCTGGATGACAGTATCGAGGAGCCGGACCGCACCTGGTTCGCCCTGGCCGCCTACAACGTCGGCAGCGGCCACCTGGACGATGCGCGCAAGCTGGCCAAGCGCGAGGGCCTGAACCCGAACAAGTGGCTGGACGTGAAGAAGATGCTGCCGCGCCTGTCGCAGAAGCAGTGGTACAGCAAGACCCGCTACGGTTATGCCCGCGGCGGCGAGCCGGTGCACTTCGTCGCCAACATCCGCCGTTACTACGACATTCTCACCTGGGTGACCCAGCCGCAGCTTGAAGGCAGCCAGGTGGCCGATAGCAACCTGCATGTGCCGGGCGTGAACAAGACCAAGCCGAGCGAGCAGACCCCGCCGTTGTGAGACTGGGGGCCGCTGCGCGCCCCATCGCCGGCAAGGCCGGCTCCCACAATGGATTTGTGCATAGGCCGGACCTGTGGGAGCAACTGTCTTGATCAGGCTGTTTGCTCTCGCCAAGGGGTATTGTCCCGCAGCATTGCATTCAGCCTGACGATCAGCACCCGTATGCAAGCTACGAGTGCCACCTTGGCGCACTTGCCACGTGCCCGAAGTGCTTCGTAGCGTGCTTTAAATTCTGTGTTGTGACGGATGATGATCCAGCTCGACATGTACAGCACTCGCCTTACATGGGCCCGACCACCCCATATCTGGCGGTGCCCTCGATGGCTACCACTATCGTTGTTGTAAGGCGCTACGCCCACCAGAGCAGCGATCTGACGGCGGTCCAACTGCCCCAGTTCAGGCAGTGAGGCGAGCAGATTTGCGGCGGTTACCCGACCGATTCCGGTCACTGCCAATAACTGACGCGCCCTAGTATCGTCCAGTTGCACCATCGCCTGATCAATTTCTTCGTCGAGGCGTTTGATCAGCACTTTCAGCTGCTCTATATGCTCATCGAAGTGGGCCATCACTGTTGCCGAGCGACATTGCTGGCGACGCCGCTTGTCGTCATCACGGCTCTGCACAAATTGGGCGCGCTGCTTCACCAACTCGCGCAGCTCTTCGCGTTCCGGGCTGATCGGTTGGCTTTGAGGAACGCTGAGGTGTGCAGCGAAGTCCGCAAGGACTTCGGCGTCGATCTTGTCGGTTTTGGCTTTTTTACCCATGGCATCGGCGAATTTCCGGGCACGGGCTGGGTTGATGCAGATGGTTTCCAGTCCTGCTGAGGCCAGGGCGATCAACACATCTTTCTCGTAGCCGCCTGTCGCTTCGATCAGCACTCGGCTGATATTGAAGTCCTTCAGACGCTCAAGCAACGCCTCGAAGCCTGCGGAGTTGTTGGCCACTTCGAAGCGGATTTTCTGAGGTTTGATGCAGATCTCTAAAGTGGCTTTGGCAGTGTCGATTCCAACAGAAGACAACATGGCTGAACCCTCTTACACTCAGTTGTGAGAGCGCTCTGGCTTGGCCCACGCTTGTGATTCGAGAGGCGCTCAATCAACTGTTCGGGCTCGGGCCAGAGTGGAGAGGTGAATGGCAGCTTTGCTCCCACACGTGCTTTAAGCACTACCGGCGTACAGCTTGCCATTCACCGCTCTCACTTCTGATTCTATTCCTACCTCAAGACACAAGCCGGCGTTGCCGGCGATGAGGCC
>NZ_UIDD01000016.1 GCF_900497695.1 Pseudomonas wadenswilerensis
GTCGCACACGCCATCGGCGCCCCAGCGCCAGCTGTGGAACGGGCAGCGAATCGAGTTGCCTTCGATGCAGCCGGTGCTCAGATCAGCGCCCATGTGCGGGCAGAAGCCGTCGAGAATGTTCAGTTGGCCGTCTTCACCCTGGAACGCCACAGATCGGAAGAGCACACGTCTGAACTCCAGTCACAGTCAACAATCTCGTATGCCGTCTTCTGCTTGAAAAAAAAAAAAACTAAACAGTAACATTATGCATACCACGCCTATAGAGCTACACGTTAAGAGCACGTACTCACAACGGATGCCAGAAAGGACAATACAGAACTATATGTCTCCTATCAGATATATTCTAACCCTGCACAGACGGACACAA
>NZ_UIDD01000014.1 GCF_900497695.1 Pseudomonas wadenswilerensis
GGCCGTGAAGAGCTGTTCGACGACCTCGACCTGACCCGCACCGTCGGCTGGTTCACCAGCTTGTTCCCGCTGCGCATCAGCGCCACCGACGCCCTGGGCAGCAGCATCCAGCAGGTCAAGGAACAGCTGCGTGCGATCCCGGACAAGGGCCTGGGCTGGGGCGCCTTGCGCTACCTCGGCGACAGCGCCAGCCGCGAGAGCCTGGCGGTGCTGCCGGTGCCACGGATCACCTTCAACTACCTGGGCCAGTTCGACGCCAGCTTCGATGCCGAGGAGGGGGCGCTGTTCGTGCCGGCGGCCGAAGCGGTGGGCCCGGACCAGAGCCCGCAAGCCAACCTGGGCAACTGGCTGAGCCTGAACGGCCGGGTGTATGCCGGTGAGTTCAGCCTGGGCTGGCGCTTCAGCCGGGAGATGTTCGACGAAGCCACGGTGCAGCGCCTGGCCGACGATTATGCCGCCGAACTGCAGGCACTGATCGAGCACTGCTGTGAACTGAAGGTACGCTCGGCGACGCCGTCGGACTTCCCCCTGGCCGGGCTCAGCCAGGCCCAGCTTGAGCAACTGCCGGTGGCCCTGGAGCAGGTCGAGGACATCTACCCGCTGTCGCCGATGCAGCAGGGCATGCTCTTTCATACCTTGTATGAACAGCGCGGTGACTACATCAACCAGATGCGTCTGGACGTGGAAGGGCTGGATGTCGAGCGCTTCCGTAGCGCCTGGCAGGCAAGCGTCGATGCCCATGACATTCTGCGCAGCGGCTTTGTCTGGCAAGGTGAGCTGGAGCGCCCGCTCCAGGTGATTCGCAAGTCCTTGCCCCTGGCCTTCGAGGTGCAGGACTGGCAGGCGCGCGCGGATGTGCCAGAGGCCCTCGACGCGCTGGCCAACGCCGAGCGCCAACGTGGTTTTGATCTGGCCGAGCCGCCGCTGCTGCGGCTGTTGCTGGTACAGCTGAGTGCGCAGCACTACCACCTGATCTATACCAGCCACCACATCCTGATGGATGGCTGGAGCAACTCACGGCTGATGGGGGAAGTGCTGCAGCGCTATCGCCAGCAGCCGGTGAGTCGCCCGGCCGGTCGTTACCGCGATTACATCGGCTGGTTGCAGGCACAGGACGCAGCGCTCAGCGAGCAATTCTGGACCGCCCAGGTGCGTGAACTGCAGGTGCCGACCCGCCTGGCCCAGGCCTTGCCACACCAGGCTGACGGTGCCACAGGCCAGGCCGAGCACTTCGCCGAACTGGCGCCGCAAGCGACTCGCCGTCTGAGTGATTTCGCCCGCCAGCAGAAGGTCACCATGAACACCCTGGTGCAGGCCGCCTGGGCCTTGCTGCTGGCACGCTACAGCGGCCAGCAGACGGTCGCCTTCGGCGCCACGGTGTCTGGCCGACCGGCTGAGCTCAAAGGGGTGGAGCAGCAGTTGGGCCTGTTCATCAACACCTTGCCGGTGGTGACCCACCTGGATGCCGGGCAGCCGCTGGCGCAGTGGCTGCAACAGTTGCAGCAACAGAACCTTGCGCTGCGTGAACACGAACACACCGCCTTGTTTGACGTGCAGCGCTGGGCCGGTCTGGGCGAGGGCCTGTTCGACACTCTCCTGGTGTTCGAGAACTTCCCGATTTCCGAAGCCTTGCAACAAGGTGCGCCAGAGGGCCTGCGCTTCAGTGAGGTGCGCAACCAGGAGCAGACCAGTTTCCCGCTGACCCTGGCGGTGGTTCATGCCCAGAGCCTGGTACTGCACCTGAGCTATGACACGGCGCTGTTCAGCGCGGCCCAGGTACAACGCTTTGGCGTGCAGGTGCTGCAGTTGCTGGAACGAATGATTGCCCAGGCCGGGCAGCCCTTGGGTGAGTTGCAGATACTGGGCGATGACGAGCAGCAGTTGCAGTTGCATGGCTGGAATCCGCCGGCCGCAGCTTTTGCCAGTGACCGTTGCATCGACCAACTGATCGCGCAACGTGCCCAGGCTGCACCGCAAGCCCTGGCCCTGATTGATGGCGAACAATCCTATTCCCACGCCTGGCTGCAAACCCGCGCCAACCGCCTGGCCCACCGCCTGATCGAACTGGGCGTCGGCCCCGAGGTGCGGGTCGGTGTGGCCATGGCGCGCAGTGCCGAGCTGGTGGTGGCCCTGCTGGCGGTGCTCAAGGCCGGCGGCACCTATGTGCCGCTGGACCCGGACTACCCGCGCGAGCGGCTCAGCTACATGCTCGAAGACAGCCAGGCGCAAGTGCTGCTGACCCAGGCCGGGGTGCTCGAGGCCTGGCCGGACGACATCGTCACCGTGCTGGTCGAAGACGATGCCGGCTACCCGGACAGTGCGCCGGCACCGCGTGCCACGGCGCAGAACCTGGCTTATGCGATCTACACCTCCGGTTCCACCGGCCAGCCCAAGGGCGTGGCCATCGCCCACCGCAACGTCGCGGCCCTGGCGCACTGGTCGCAGCAGGTGTACCGCAGCGAAGACATCCAGGGCGTGCTGGCCTCGACCTCGGTGTGCTTCGACCTGTCGGTCTGGGAGATCTTCGTCACCCTGGCCAATGGCGGTTTCCTGGTCATGGCCCGCAACGCCCTGGAACTGCCGCAGTTGCCGGCCCGTGAGCAGGTACGCCTGATCAACACCGTGCCGTCGGCGATTGCCGCCTTGCAGCGTGCCGGCGACATCCCGGCGAGCGTTAAAATCATCAACCTGGCCGGCGAGCCGCTCAAGCAGGCGCTGGTCGAGGCGCTGTACGCCGAGACCGCGGTGGAGCAGGTCTACGACCTGTACGGGCCGTCGGAAGACACCACCTATTCGACCTTCAGCCGCCGCCAGGCCGGTGGCCAGGCCAACATCGGCCGGCCATTGTTCAACACCGCCAGCTACCTGCTCGATGCCCAGCTGCAAGCGGTACCGCAAGGCGTGGCCGCCGAGCTGTACCTGGCCGGCGACGGCCTGACCCGCGGCTACCTGCTGCGCCCGGGGCTGACCGCCGAGAAGTTCGTGCCCAACCCGTACGGGCCGCCGGGCGAGCGCATGTACCGCAGCGGCGACTTGACCCGCTACCGCGCCGACGGCGTGCTGGAGTACATCGGCCGTATCGACCACCAGGTCAAGGTTCGCGGTTTCCGTATCGAGCTGGGCGAGATCGAGGCGCGCCTGCACCAGCAACCGGCGGTGCGCGAAGCGGTGGTGCTGGCGGTCGACGGCGCCAGCGGTCAGCAACTGGTGGGCTACGTGGTGGCCAGCCAG
>NZ_UIDD01000004.1 GCF_900497695.1 Pseudomonas wadenswilerensis
TAAGGTAGCGAAATTCCTTGTCGGGTAAGTTCCGACCTGCACGAATGGCGTAACGATGGCGGCGCTGTCTCCACCCGAGACTCAGTGAAATTGAAATCGCTGTGAAGATGCAGTGTATCCGCGGCTAGACGGAAAGACCCCGTGAACCTTTACTATAGCTTTGCACTGGACTTTGAATTTGCTTGTGTAGGATAGGTGGGAGGCTTTGAAGCGTGGACGCCAGTTCGCGTGGAGCCATCCTTGAAATACCACCCTGGCAACTTTGAGGTTCTAACTCAGGTCCGTTATCCGGATCGAGGACAGTGTATGGTGGGTAGTTTGACTGGGGCGGTCTCCTCCTAAAGAGTAACGGAGGAGTACGAAGGTGCGCTCAGACCGGTCGGAAATCGGTCGTAGAGTATAAAGGCAAAAGCGCGCTTGACTGCGAGACAGACACGTCGAGCAGGTACGAAAGTAGGTCTTAGTGATCCGGTGGTTCTGTATGGAAGGGCCATCGCTCAACGGATAAAAGGTACTCCGGGGATAACAGGCTGATACCGCCCAAGAGTTCATATCGACGGCGGTGTTTGGCACCTCGATGTCGGCTCATCACATCCTGGGGCTGAAGCCGGTCCCAAGGGTATGGCTGTTCGCCATTTAAAGTGGTACGCGAGCTGGGTTTAGAACGTCGTGAGACAGTTCGGTCCCTATCTGCCGTGGACGTTTGAGATTTGAGAGGGGCTGCTCCTAGTACGAGAGGACCGGAGTGGACGAACCTCTGGTGTTCCGGTTGTCACGCCAGTGGCATTGCCGGGTAGCTATGTTCGGAAGAGATAACCGCTGAAAGCATCTAAGCGGGAAACTTGCCTCAAGATGAGATCTCACTGGAGCCTTGAGCTCCCTGAAGGGCCGTCGAAGACTACGACGTTGATAGGTTGGGTGTGTAAGCGCTGTGAGGCGTTGAGCTAACCAATACTAATTGCCCGTGAGGCTTGACCATATAACACCCAAGCAATTTGCTGCTCCTAAATAAAGAGCAGGCCAAATTGCGGTAGTGAAGACTGCAAAGCCGAGAATTTGTAACTCACAAACATCACATACCCGATTCGCTGGAGTGTCTAACAAGACCTTCTGGCAACAGAATTTCTTGACGACCATAGAGCATTGGAACCACCTGATCCCATCCCGAACTCAGTAGTGAAACGATGCATCGCCGATGGTAGTGTGGGGTTTCCCCATGTGAGAGTAGGTCATCGTCAAGATTAAATTCCGAAACCCCTATCTGCGTATGCAGGTAGGGGTTTTGTCTTTCTGACATTTTCCTCTGTGCGCACTGTCCCTGTGGGAGCGGCGGTGCGACGCCTCGACTTGCCCCGCGATGCGATGTGGCTGACAGAAGGGTATCGCGGGGCAAGCCCGCTCCTACATCGGTTAGAATAGCGCCCTCGCGTTGACTCAGAAGTTCACTATGTCAGAACCTGCCGACCCCCATCAGCTCGCCGACTTGCCCCTCAATGACCTGGTGGCCTGTCACGAATGCGACCTGCTGATGCGCAAGCCTGTGCTCAAGCAGGACGAAAAGGCCCACTGCCCGCGCTGTGGCTACGAGCTCTACGCCCATCGGCACAATGTGGTCCAGCGCAGCCTGGCCCTGGTGCTGGCAGCCTTGCTGCTCTATGTACCGGCCAACTTCTTGCCGATCATGCAATTGCACCTGCTCGGCCAAAGCTCCGACGACACCGTCTGGAGTGGCGTGGTCGGGTTGTACAACACCGGTATGCGCGGCGTGGCAGTGGTGGTGTTTCTTTGCAGCATGGCCATTCCCTTGCTCAAACTGCTGTGCCAGCTGGCTGTGCTGTTGAGCATTCGCCTGAACATCGGCCGCAGTTACGGTTTGTTGCTCTATCGGATTTATCACCATCTACGCGATTGGGGCATGCTCGAGGTCTATTTCATGGGCGTGCTGGTGGCGATGGTCAAGCTGGTCGACCTGGCGGAGCTGAGCCTGGGCCTGGGCCTGGCCTGCTTTATCAGTTTGTTGTTGGTGCAGGTGTGGCTGGAGGTGGTGATGTCGCCCCACCAGATATGGAGTGCTTTATCGGGGGAAGACCTGCATGCGTGCGATTGATGCTGGCATTCTGGTTTGTGGCGAGTGCCACGAGCTGAATCGCCAGGAGCCGGACAGTGACGCGCAAACCTGCACCCGCTGTGGCGCAGTGGTGCACGCACGGCGGCCAAACAGCCTGGTGCGAACCTGGGCGTTGCTGATGACCTCGGCAATCTTGTACATCCCGGCCAATGTGCTGCCGATCATGACCGTCAGCGCCTTGGGGCAGGGCAGCCCGGACACCATCATGTCCGGCGTCATCACCCTGATGAAGCACGGCATGCTGCCGATCGCTGCGGTGGTGTTCATCGCCAGTATCCTGGTGCCGACCTTCAAGCTGGTGGGCATTGCCCTGCTGCTTTATTCGGTGCAGCGCCACCAACCGTTGTCGGCGCGGCAACGGATCCTGATGTACCGCTTCATCGAGTTCATCGGACGCTGGTCGATGCTGGATATTTTCGTGATCGCCATTTTGGTGGCGGTGGTGAATTTCGGCAGGATCGCCAGTGTCGAAGCCAATCTGGGCGCCGTCGCCTTCGCCAGTGTGGTGATTCTGACGATGCTCGCTGCAGTAACCTTCGATCCCCGACTGATTTGGGATAACACGGAGTCGGATGACGACCATGAGTGATTTGCCTACGGCTAAAACCCGCCCAGCTTCGAACTGGTCGGCCATATGGATATTGCCCCTGATCGCCCTGGTGATCGGTGGCTGGCTTGGCTGGCAGGCCTATCGCGAGTCAGGGGTGAACATCCAGGTCCGCTTTGAAAGCGGTGAAGGTATCGTCGCCAACAAGACCGAAGTGGTCTTCAAGGGTATGTCGGTCGGTAAGGTGAAAGAGCTGGTACTGGATGCCAAGGGCAGCAATACCGGGGTCATCGCCACCATTGAGATGAACAAGGAAGCCGAGCCGCACCTGAACACCGGGACGCGCTTCTGGCTGGTCAAGCCGAGCGTCAGCCTGGCCGGGATCACCGGCCTGGAAACCCTGGTCTCAGGCAACTACATTGCCGTGAGCCCGGGGCAGGGCGAGCCGACCAAGCGCTTCAAGGCGCTGGATGAGGCGCCGCCGTTGTCCGACAGCGAGCCGGGCCTGCACCTGACCCTCAAGGCTGACCGCCTGGGCTCGCTCAACCGCGACAGCCCGGTGTTCTACAAGCAGATCCAGGTCGGCCGGGTGAAGAGCTATCGCCTGGCCGAAGACCAGGGTACGGTCGAGATCAAGGTGTTCATCGAGCCGGCCTATGCCGCCCTTGTGCGCAAACATACGCGGTTCTGGAACGCCAGCGGCGTCAGCATCGATGCCGACCTTTCCGGAGTGAAGGTCCGTAGTGAATCGCTGGCCAGTATTGTCGCCGGCGGCATCGCCTTCGCCACGCCCGAGCACCGCAAGGACAGCCCGCCAACCGATCCGAACCTGCCGTTCCGCCTGTACGAAGATTTCGATGCGGCCCAGGCCGGTATTCGCGTCAAGGTCAAGCTAAGCGACTTCGAGGGCCTGCAGGCCGGGCGTACTCCGGTAATGTACAAAGGTATCCAGGTCGGCTCGCTGAAGACCCTCAAGGTCGATGCCGACCTGGCTAGCGCCATGGCCGAGCTGACCCTCGATCCGCTGGCCGAAGACTACCTGGTCGACGGCACGCAGTTCTGGGTGGTCAAACCGTCGATCTCCCTGGCCGGTATTACCGGCCTGGAGGCGCTGGTCAAAGGTAACTACATCGCCATCCGCCCGGGCGACAAGGGCGCGACACCGCAGCGTGAGTTCGAGGCGCGGGCCAAGGCGCCGCCACTGGACCTCAAGGCACCGGGGCTGCATCTGGTGCTGTACAGCGACAACCTCGGTTCGCTGGAAGTCGGCAGCCCGATCCTCTACCGTCAGGTCAAGGTCGGTACGGTGCAGAGCTACCAGTTCTCGAAGAAGAGCAAACGCCTGCTGATCGGCGTGCATATCGAGAAAGAGTACGCCGGCCTGGTCAACGGATCGACGCGCTTCTGGAATGCCAGCGGCATTACCCTGAGCGGTGGCCTGTCGGGCATCCAGATCAAGAGTGAATCGCTGCAAAGCCTGATGGCCGGCGGTATTGCCTTCGACACACCGATCCCGAATGTGAAGCTCAAGCGTCGTATTCCGTTCTTCCTCCTGCATGAAGACCAGGAGGCAGCCAACCGCAGCGGAACCACGGTGACCATCCGTGTCGATCGCGCAGACGGCCTCAAGGTGGGCACGCCGGTTCGCTTCAAGGGCCTGGATGTCGGCAAGGTCGAGCAGGTCGACCTGACCAAGGATTTGCAGGCGGTGCTGCTCAAGGCGCGGATCACCGAGGTGCCGGAGCGCATTGCCCGCGAAGGTACACAGTTCTGGGTGGTCAAGCCAGCCCTGGGCATCGTCAAGACTGCCAACCTGGAAACCCTGGTCACCGGTCAGTACCTGGAAGTGCAGCCGGCCGTGAGAAGCGCAGGGCCACAGCTCAACTTCAATGCATTGCCACAGGCGCCGGACTTCTCCGAGCGCGAAGCCGGCTTGTCGCTGGTGCTCAGTGCTGCTCGGCGGGGTTCGATCAAGCCGGGCGTGCCAGTGACCTACCGCGAGATTCCGGTGGGCAAGGTTACCGGTTTCGAGTTGGGGCAGACGGCGGATCGGGTGTTGATCCACATCCTCATCGAGCCCAGGTACGCAGCGCTGGTACGTAGTGGAAGCCGTTTCTGGAACAGCAGCGGCTTTGGCTTCGACATCGGCCTGTTCAAGGGCGCTACGGTACGAACCGAGTCGCTGGAGACCCTGATCGAGGGCGGTATTGCCTTCGCAACGCCGGACGGCGAGAAGATCGGTAACCCGGCCCGTCCGCAGCAGACCTTTGCCCTGTTCGACAAGGCCGAGGATGAATGGCTGCAGTGGGCACCGAAGATTCAGATTGGTAAGTAACAAACACCCCGGGCTGCATTGCAGCCCATTGTGGGAGCTGGCTTGCCAGCGATGAGGCCGGTCCAGGCTACCCATCTGGTGTTGCCTGGGCTGCGACCGCTTTGCGGTCGATCGCTGGCAAGCCAGCTCCCACAGGGTTAAAGGTCAATCTCAGGAATCACAGGCAATAAAAAACCGACCCTAGGGTCGGTTTTTCAACAAGCATGTCGCTTAGGCAGCTGCAGCTTCTTTCAGCGCCTTGATGTGGCCATTCAGACGGCCTTTATGGCGAGCAGCCTTGTTCTTGTGGATGATACCTTTATCGGCCATACGGTCGATAACTGGAACAGCCAGAGTGTAAGCAGCTTGCGCTTTTTCGGCGTCTTTTGCGTCGATGGCTTTAACTACATTCTTGATGTAGGTACGAACCATGGAACGCAGGCTGGCGTTGTGGCTGCGACGCTTCTCAGCCTGTTTTGCACGTTTTTTGGCGGAAGGTGAGTTGGCCACCGTCGAGCTCCTCGAAAGACTTGGTAAATAGCAAACAAAATAGGCCGCGAATCATGCCGATGAGTTGATCGGTTGTCAAGGGCACTTGCATGGTTCCGCTGAGTGGTCGTTCTGTACAAGGGAGTGATTCCCTTCTGCGGCACGACCTGTAAACTCGGGAGCTTTTGCTCTGCTTGCGTTGCGGCGCGGAGTATCGCACAACTGGGCGCGTTGCGGCACAGCCCTTTATCCTCAGGCGTGAAAAACTTTCGATGAATCTTCTTAAATCCCTGGCCGCGGTCAGCTCCATCACCATGATCTCGCGGGTGCTGGGCTTTGTCCGTGACACCATCCTGGCACGGGTGTTCGGCGCAGGCGTGGCCACCGACGCCTTCTTCATTGCCTTCAAACTGCCCAACCTGCTGCGGCGCATCTTTGCCGAAGGCGCGTTTTCCCAGGCGTTCGTGCCGATCCTGGCCGAATACAAGACCCAGCAAGGCGAGGAGGCGACCCGTACCTTCATTGCCTACGTCAGCGGCCTGCTGACCCTGGTGCTGGCCCTGGTCACTGCCCTGGGGATCCTTGCCGCGCCCTGGGTGGTGTGGGTAACGGCGCCGGGCTTTGTCGACAGCGCCGAGAAATACCAGCTGACCACCGACCTGCTGCGGGTGACCTTTCCTTATATATTGCTGATCTCGCTGTCCTCGCTGGCCGGGGCCATCCTCAATACCTGGAACCGTTTTTCGGTGCCGGCCTTCGTGCCGACCCTGCTCAACGTGGCGATGATCGGCTTTACCCTGTTCCTCACGCCGTACTTCGATCCGCCGATCATGGCCCTGGCCTGGGGCGTGCTGGCCGGTGGCCTGGCGCAATTGCTGTACCAGCTGCCACACCTGAAGAAGATCGGCATGCTTGTGCTGCCGCGCCTTAACCTGCGCGATACCGGCGTGTGGCGGGTGCTCAAGCAGATGCTGCCGGCGATCCTCGGGGTGTCGGTCAGCCAGATCTCGCTGATCATCAACACCATTTTCGCCTCGTTCCTGGTGGCGGGCTCGGTGTCGTGGATGTACTACGCCGATCGCCTGATGGAACTGCCGTCCGGTGTGCTTGGCGTGGCCCTGGGCACCATCCTGCTGCCCACCCTGGCCAAGACTTACGCCAACCGTGACCGCCACGAGTATTCGCGAATCCTCGACTGGGGCCTGCGCCTGTGCTTCTTGCTGGTGCTGCCGTGCACCCTGGCCATGGCCATCCTCGCCGAGCCGCTGACCGTGGCGTTGTTCCAGTACGGTAAATTCAGCGCCTTTGATGCGGCGATGACCCAGCGTGCCCTGATCGCTTACTCGGTCGGCCTGCTGGCAATTATTCTGGTCAAGGTGCTGGCACCGGGCTTCTATGCCCAACAGAACATCCGTACCCCGGTGAAGATCGCCATCTTCACCCTGGTCTGTACCCAGTTGTTCAACCTGGTCTTCATTACCCACCTGCAGCACGCCGGCCTGGCCCTGGCCATCAGCCTGGGCGCCTGCCTGAATGCTGGTCTTTTGTACTGGAAGCTGCGTCAGCAGCAGTTGTTCCAGCCGCAGCCGGGCTGGGCCAAGTTCCTCGCCAAGCTGGTGGTGGCGGTATTGCTGATGTCGGCGGTATTGCTGGTGGGCATGCACTACATGCCGGCCTGGGCCGAAGGGCAGATGCTCGAGCGCTTCCTGCGCCTGGGTGCGCTGATCCTGGCCGGGGTCGTGACCTATTTCGGCTGTCTGGTGCTGTTTGGTTTTCGCCCGCGTGACTTCGCCCGCAAGGCGTTGCATTAAGGCCTGACGACGGTCAGACGTCGGTTTTACACATTCCACGCCACGGGGTGACGCTGCTGCCTGTCGTCAACGCCCGGGTGTGGTTATAATCGACCACTTTATGAGCAAGAAGCGCGTTATGCAGCTGGTTCGAGGCCTCCACAACCTGCGCCCCCAGCACCGGGGCTGTGTCGCCACTATTGGCAACTTCGACGGTGTTCACCGCGGCCACCAGGCAATCCTGGCGCGCTTGCGTGAGCGAGCGGACGAGTTGGGCGTGCCCAGCTGCGTGGTGATTTTCGAGCCACAGCCGCGTGAGTACTTTGCCCCCGACACCGCGCCCGCGCGCCTGGCCCGCCTGCGCGACAAGGTCGCCCTGCTGGCCGCCGCAGGCGTCGACCGGGTGCTGTGCCTGGCGTTCAACCAGCGCCTGAGCAAGCTCAGCGCCGCCGAATTCGTCGACACCATCCTGGTCGACGGCCTGGGCGTCAAGCACCTGGAAGTGGGCGACGATTTCCGCTTCGGCTGCGACCGGGTCGGTGATTTCGACTTCCTCGAGCAAGCCGGCATCCTCCAGGGCTTTACCGTCGAGGAAGCGCAAACCGTCGAGCTCGACGGCCTGCGGGTCAGCAGCACGCAAGTGCGCGATGCCCTGGCCAGTGCCGACTTCGCCCTGGCCGAGCGCCTGCTGGGCCGGCCGTTCCGCATCCGCGGGCGCGTGCTGCACGGGCAGAAGCTGGCGCGCCAGCTGGGTACCCCGACGGCCAACATCCAGCTCAAGCGCCATCGCGTACCGCTCACCGGTGTCTACCTGGTCAGCGTCGAAGTCGATGGCAAGAACTGGCCGGGTGTCGCCAACATCGGCGTACGGCCAACCGTTTCAGGTGATGGCAAAGCCCACCTGGAAGTACATCTTCTGGATTTTGCCGGCGATCTCTATGGCCGGCGTCTGACGGTGGAATTCCACCACAAGCTGCGTGAAGAGCAGCGATTCGCCTCCCTGGAGGCGCTGAAGTCGGCGATCGATGCGGATATCGCCGCCGCACGTGCCCATTGGCACGGTCAACCGCTAACGAAGAGCCTGAAATGACCGACTATAAAGCCACGCTAAACCTTCCGGACACCGCCTTCCCGATGAAGGCCGGCCTGCCACAGCGCGAACCGCAGATCCTGCAGCGTTGGGACAGCATTGGCCTGTACCAGAAGCTGCGCGAAATTGGCAAGGATCGTCCGAAGTTCGTGCTGCACGACGGCCCGCCCTACGCCAACGGCAAGATCCACATCGGTCATGCGCTGAACAAGATTCTCAAGGACATGATTGTCCGCTCCAAGACCCTGTCCGGTTTCGACGCCCCGTACGTCCCGGGCTGGGACTGCCACGGCCTGCCGATCGAGCACAAGGTTGAAGTGACCCATGGTAAGCACCTGAGCGCCGACCAGACCCGCGAGCTGTGCCGTGCCTATGCCGCCGAGCAGATCGAAGGGCAGAAGACCGAGTTCATCCGCCTGGGCGTGCTGGGCGACTGGGACAACCCGTACAAGACCATGAACTTTGCCAACGAAGCCGGTGAAATCCGCGCGCTGGCCGAAATGGTCAAGCACGGCTTCGTGTTCAAGGGCCTCAAGCCGGTCAACTGGTGTTTCGATTGCGGTTCGGCCCTGGCCGAAGCCGAGGTCGAGTACGCCGACAAGAAATCGCAGACCATCGACGTCGCCTTCCCGGTGGTCGAAGACGCCAAGCTGGCCGCCGCTTTCGGCCTGGCGTCGCTGGCAAAACCTGCCTCGATCGTGATCTGGACCACCACGCCGTGGACCATCCCGGCCAACCAGGCGCTGAACGTCCACCCGGAGTTCAACTACGCCCTGGTCGATACCGGCGACAAGCTGCTGGTGCTGGCTGAAGAACTGGTCGAATCGTGCCTGAAGCGTTATTCGCTGGAAGGTTCGGTAATCGCCACCGCGCCAGGCTCGGCCCTGGAGCTGATCAACTTCCGTCACCCGTTCTACGATCGTCTGTCGCCGGTGTACTTGGCCGACTACGTCGAGCTGGGCGCCGGTACCGGTGTGGTTCACTCCTCGCCAGCCTATGGTGAAGACGACTTCGTCACCTGCAAGCGCTACGGCATGGTCAACGACGACATCCTCACCCCGGTGCAGAGCAACGGTGTGTACGTGCCGTCGCTGGAATTCTTCGGCGGCCAGTTCATCTGGAAAGCCAACCCGGCCATCGTCGAAAAACTTTCGGAAGTCGGTGCGCTGATGCACACCGAAACCATCAGCCACAGCTACATGCACTGCTGGCGCCACAAGACCCCGTTGATCTATCGCGCCACTGCGCAATGGTTCGTCGGCATGGACAAGCAGCCCGACAACGGCGAGACCCTGCGCGAGCGTGCGGTCAAGGCCATCGAAGAGACCAAGTTCGTCCCGGCCTGGGGCCAGGCGCGCCTGCACTCGATGATCGCCAACCGCCCGGACTGGTGCATCTCGCGTCAGCGTAACTGGGGTGTACCGATCCCGTTCTTCCTCGACAAGCAAACCGGCGAGCTGCACCCGCGCACCGTCGAGCTGATGGAAGAAGTGGCCAAGCGCGTCGAGAAAGAAGGCATCGAAGCCTGGTTCAAGCTCGACGCCGCCGAGCTGCTCGGTGACGAGGCCGGCCAGTACGACAAGATCGCCGACACCCTCGACGTCTGGTTCGACTCCGGCACCACCCACTGGCACGTGCTGCGTGGCTCGCACAGCATCGGCCACGAAACCGGCCCGCGCGCCGACCTGTACCTGGAAGGTTCCGACCAGCACCGCGGCTGGTTCCATTCCTCGCTGCTGACCGGCTGCGCCATCGACAACCACGCGCCATACCGCGAGCTGCTGACTCACGGCTTCACCGTCGACGAAAACGGCCGCAAGATGTCCAAGTCGCTGGGTAACACCATCGAGCCGCAGAAGGTCAACGACACCCTGGGTGCCGACATCCTGCGCCTGTGGGTTTCGGCCACCGACTACTCCGGCGAAATGGCGGTTTCCGAGCAGATCCTGCAGCGCAGCGCCGACGCCTACCGGCGTATCCGCAACACCGCGCGCTTCCTGCTCTCCAACCTGTCCGGCTTCGACCCGGCCCGCGACCTGCTGCCGGCCGAAGACATGCTGGCGCTGGACCGCTGGGCGGTCGACCGTACCCTGCTGCTGCAGCGCGAGCTGGAAGAGCACTACGGCGAATACCGCTTCTGGAACGTCTACTCGAAGATCCACAACTTCTGCGTGCAGGAGCTGGGCGGCTTCTACCTGGACATCATCAAGGACCGTCAGTACACCACGGGTGCCAACAGTGTTGCCCGTCGTTCCTGCCAGACCGCGCTGTACCACATCAGCGAAGCGCTGGTGCGCTGGATCGCGCCGATCCTGGCGTTCACCGCCGACGAGCTGTGGCAGTACCTGCCGGGCGAGCGCAACGAATCGGTCATGCTCAACACCTGGTACGAAGGCCTGAGCGAGTTGCCGGAAGGCTTCGAACTGGGTCGCGCCTACTGGGACCGCGTGATGGCCGCCAAGACTGCGGTCAACAAGGAACTGGAAAACCAGCGTGCGGCCAAGGCCATCGGTGGCAACCTGCAAGCCGAAGTCACCCTGTTCGCCGACGACGCCCTGAGCGCCGACCTGAACAAGCTGGGCGACGAGCTGCGCTTCGTGCTGATCACCTCGGCGGCCAGCGTTGCGCCGTTCGCCCAGGCTCCAGCCGATGCGGTCGAGACCGAAGTGCCTGGCCTCAAGCTGAAAGTGGTCAAGTCCGGCCATGCCAAGTGCGGCCGTTGCTGGCACTTCCGCGCAGACGTGGGCTCGAACCCCGAGCACCCGGAAATCTGCGCCCGTTGCGCCGACAACATCGGCGGCAAAGGCGAGGTGCGCCACTATGCCTAACCCTGGTGTGGGGCGCTTCGGGCGCCTCAGCTGGCTGTGGCTGAGCGTGCTGGTCCTGGTCCTCGACCAGGCCAGCAAGTTCTACTTCGAGGGCGCGCTGAGCCTGTACCAGCAGATCGTGGTCATCCCTGACTACTTCAGCTGGACCCTGGCCTACAACACCGGTGCTGCCTTCAGCTTCCTGGCTGACAGCTCCGGCTGGCAGCGCTGGCTGTTCGCCCTGATCGCCGTGGTGGTCAGCGCCGTGCTGGTGGTCTGGCTCAAGCGCCTGGGGCGCAGCGAGACCTGGCTGGCCGTCGCGCTGGCGCTGGTGCTCGGCGGCGCGCTGGGCAACCTGTACGACCGCATCGTGCTTGGCCACGTGGTCGACTTCATCCTCGTGCACTGGCAGAACCGCTGGTACTTCCCGGCCTTCAACCTGGCCGACAGCGCCATTACCGTCGGTGCGGTGATGCTGGCGCTGGACATGTTCAAGAGCAAAAAGTCCGGAGAGCCCGTCCATGACTGAGACCCGTATCGGCCAGAACACCGAAGTGACCCTGCACTTCGCGCTGCACCTGGAAAACGGCGACACCGTCGACAGTACCTTTGAAAAGGCGCCGGCGGTGTTCAAGGTCGGCGACGGCAACCTGCTGCCAGGTTTCGAAGCAGCCATCTTCGGCTTCAAGGCCGGTGACAAGCGCACCGTGACCGTCACCCCGGAGAACGCCTTCGGCCAGCCGAACCCGCAGAACGTGCAGATCATTCCCCGCTCGCAGTTCAACGACATGGAACTGTCCGAAGGCCTGCTGGTGATTTTCAACGACGCAGCCAATGCGGAGTTGCCCGGCGTGGTGAAAGCATTCGATGACGCGCAAGTGACCATCGACTTCAATCACCCGCTGGCCGGCAAAACCTTGAACTTCGAGGTGGAAATCCTCGGGGTCAAGGCCCTTTGAGCCAGGAGTCATCCATGCAAATCAAACTCGCCAACCCCCGTGGCTTTTGTGCCGGTGTGGACCGGGCGATCGAAATCGTCAACCGCGCGCTGGAAGTCTTCGGTCCGCCGATCTACGTGCGCCATGAAGTGGTGCACAACAAGTTCGTGGTCGAGGACCTGCGTGCGCGCGGGGCCGTTTTTGTCGAAGAGCTGGACCAGGTGCCAGATGACGTCATCGTCATCTTCAGCGCCCACGGTGTTTCCCAGGCCGTGCGCCAGGAAGCGGCGGGGCGCGGCCTGAAGGTGTTCGACGCGACCTGCCCGCTGGTGACCAAGGTGCATATCGAGGTGGCGCGCTACAGCCGCGACGGCCGTGAGTGCATCCTGATCGGCCACGAAGGCCACCCGGAAGTCGAAGGCACCATGGGTCAGTACGACACCAGCAATGGTGGCGCCATCTACCTGGTCGAAGACGAGGACGATGTTGCCAGCCTGCAGGTCAACGACCCGAACAAACTGGCCTTCGTCACCCAGACCACGCTGTCGATGGACGATACCAGCCGGGTGATCGATGCCCTGCGCGCGCGCTTCCCCAATATCGGCGGGCCGCGCAAGGACGACATCTGCTACGCCACCCAGAACCGTCAGGACGCGGTCAAGCAACTGGCCAACGAATGCGACGTGGTATTGGTGGTCGGCAGCCCGAACAGCTCCAACTCCAACCGCCTGCGTGAGCTGGCCGAGCGCATGTCGACCCCGGCCTACCTGATCGACGGCGCCGAAGACCTGCAAAAAAGCTGGTTCGATGGCGTCGAGCGCATTGGTATCACTGCCGGTGCTTCGGCGCCCGAGGTGCTGGTGCGTGGCGTGATCGAGCAGTTGCGGGCCTGGGGTGCCACCGGCGCCGAAGAGCTCGATGGCCGCGAGGAGAACATCACTTTCTCGATGCCCAAAGAGCTGCGCGTGCGTTCATTGATCTGACCCGGCAGCCGCGCACAGCGGCTGCTCGCCGGGCTCCTCGCGCAGGCTGACCCGGCCTGTGTGTGCCAGTACCACCCGGTACTGGCTGAAGGGATCGGGGCGCTGGCAGACGAACAGCGTCCCGGCCTGAAACGCTCCCCCCTCGTGCAAGGGCACCCCCAGCCCGCTGAAGCGTACCTGCCGGGCCACCGGTTGATTGCCTACGATGCTCACCCGCTCAAGCCGCTGTTGGTACAGCAGCTGTGGGCCGTCCTGCTCCACGACCATGCGCCAGCCGTTGCCCCAGTTATCCTCCAGCGCCTGCAGGCGGACCACCTGGTTACGCAGCAAGGCCTCGCTGCGCGCGGTGCGCAAAGCCTGGGCCAGATCTTTGGCGGCAGCTTGCTGGTGTAGCC
This sequence comes from Pseudomonas wadenswilerensis, assembly GCF_900497695.1. GTDB lineage: Bacteria > Pseudomonadota > Gammaproteobacteria > Pseudomonadales > Pseudomonadaceae > Aquipseudomonas > Aquipseudomonas wadenswilerensis. The sequence continues at coordinate 13,482 of NZ_UIDD01000004.1, forward strand.
CGCTGCTCATGGTGCTGTAGGTCGGCACGCTGATGTGCGTCAGCACCCCCACCAGCGCTAGCGCGAACATCATTTGTATCAGTGTTACGCCCTGTTGCTTCACCGTGCATTCCTCCCTGGAAGTGCTTCTATAGAGTCAGGCCGGCGGACAGGAACGTCCAGTCGGCCGGGTTGGCAAAGGGCTGTGGAAAAGTCGCAGGGGGGAAGGCGCCATGGATGGCGGACGGCAACAAGGAATGAGCCTGATCGAGGTGCTGCTGGCCATGCTGGTGCTGGGGCTGGGTCTGTTTGCTGCTGCGGCTGCGCAAGTGCGGGCGTTGCAGGCTACCGACAGTGCCTTGCAGAGTACCCAGGCGGCGTATCTGCAGCATGGCGTGCTCGAACAGGCGCGGATCAACGGCGCGCTGCAAGGGCCAAGCCGATGAGCCGGCAAGGCGGCGTCGGCCTGGTCGAGGTGTTGCTGGCCCTCAGCCTCGGGTTATTGCTGATACTCGCTGCCAGCCGCTTGTTCCTGGCGGCCAGTCAGAACTGGCAGGCTCAAGGCGTCGCGGCCCAGTTGCAGGAAGACGCGCGCCTGACGTTGCAGCGCATGGCCCAGGACATTCGCATGAGCGGCATGTTCGGCTGCCTGCGCGCGGATGCAATCCACCATGTGCATCCGTCGTCGGCCCAGGCGTTTGCCCAACCGCTGGAAATAACCCGGGCAGCGGATGGGCAACTGCAGCAACTGAGTCTGATCAGCGCCGAAGTGGCTGGTGCAGGTGGACGGCCGAACTGGACGTTGGTCACCGACTGCATTGCCCAGGCCAGGGTCTATCCCGAGGGGCAGGCTGCGCCTGCCGGCCAGTACGCGATACCGATACGGCGCCAGACCTATCGCGTTGATGGCGCAAGCCTGATGCTCGGTAGCGGCGCCAGCTATGCGCCGCTGATCGACAACCTCGGCGAACTGCGCGTCGACATCGTCAGGCGAAACCCCAACGGCATCGCCGGGCTACGCCTGAGCCTGACCTTGATTGACCCGCAGTCACGGGTCAGGCCGCAGCAGTATCAACTGACGGTAGCGCTGCGCAATGGCTAGGCCCGGCAGCCAGCGCGGCGTGATCCTGCTGATCAGCCTGGTGTTGCTGGGGCTGTTGGGGTTGCTCGGCATCTCGGCCATGGTCAGTGCCACCCTGCAGGAGCGCATGGCTGGCAACCTGCTGGCGGTCCTGCAAAGCTTCGAGCATGCGGAGCAGACCTTGCTGCTGGGGGAATCGGACGTGTCTGGCGCGCAGCCATGCACGTACTGTTTGCCACCCCCTGAAGCCGGGCGGGTGAGGGCCGCAGGTGTATACCGCGGCGAGGGGCCAACGTCCGGCCTGAACTGGCAACGCGGCGCCAGCGGCTTCTACCTGGTGCAGAACCTTGGCCAGAGCACCCACGCCGCGCACTTGCCTGCCAATCTGGCCGCCACTCTGTACCGGATCACCGCAGTCAGCCATGGCGGGGCAGGCCGCAGCGTGCTGGAAAGCGTTTATGCACAGGCTGTAGAAGAGGGCGCCCATCAGCCCAGGCGCATCCTCTGGCGGCAGATTCACTAGGAGTTCGATTTATGTCCAACCTGCAGAAAGGTTTGAGCCTGATTGAACTGTTGCTTGTCGTCGCCGTGGTCGGCATTCTGGCGGGCATTGCCTACCCCAGCTACAGCGAACAGGTCCGCAAGGCCGCACGCACGGAAATCGCCGGGTTGCTGTTCGAGAGCGCACAGATACTGGAGCGTCACTATTCACGCACCGGCCAGTATGCCGACAGCGAAGCCCTGGTCACCCCATTGGCGCCCGGGACCGAGCACTACCGGCTACAAGCCGTTCGTCATTCGACGTCATTCATCCTTACCGCCCGGCGTATTCCGGGTGGCTTGATGACCAGTGACCGCTGCGCCGATTTCGAGCTCGACCAGGCCGGTGTGCGCAGCAATCCCGGCGCCGTCGAGGCCGGTCGTGGCTGTTGGGGTGGCTGAGGTTTACTTCAGAAGTTGGATCAATACATGACCAAGCAAGTAGTGATTGTCGGCGGCGGGGTGATCGGCCTGCTGACAGCGTTCAACCTGGCGGCCGACGTCGAGCAGGTGGTGCTGTGTGATCGTGGCGCGCTCGGCCAGGAGTCTTCCTGGGCCGGTGGCGGCATCGTCTCGCCGCTGTACCCGTGGCGCTATAGCGCGGCGGTAACGGCCCTGGCGCACTGGTCGCAGGATTTTTATCCACAGCTGGGCGAACGCCTGTTCGCCAGCACCGGGGTTGACCCGCAAGTGCACACCACCGGCCTGTACTGGCTGGACCTGGACGACGAAGCCGAAGCCCTGGCCTGGGCCGAGCGCGAAGGGCGGCCGTTGAGCGCTGTGGATATCTCTGCGGCCTATGACGCGGTGCCGGTGCTTGGCGGCGGTTTCCGTCGCGCCATCTATATGGCCGGGGTTGCCAACGTACGTAACCCGCGTCTGGTCAAATCACTCAAGGCCGCCTTGCTGGCGCTGCCGAACGTGAGCATTCGCGAGCACTGCGAAATCACCGGCTTTAGCCGTGAGGGCGAGCGCGTCACCGGTGTCGAAACTGCGAACGGAGCGATCCAGGCCGATCGCGTGGTGCTGACGGCTGGCGCCTGGAGCGGCGACTTGCTGCGGCCATTGGGCCTGGAGCTGCCGGTCGAGCCGGTGAAAGGGCAGATGATTCTGTACAAGTGCGCCGAAGACTTCCTGCCGAGCATGGTGCTGGCCAAGGGGCGCTATGCGATCCCGCGGCGTGACGGGCATATTCTGGTGGGCAGCACCCTGGAGCATGCCGGTTACGACAAGACCCCGACCGGGGAGGCGCTGGAAAGCCTGAAGGCGTCGGCGGTGGAGTTGCTGCCGGCGCTGGCCGATGCCACCCCGGTAGCCCATTGGGCAGGGTTGCGGCCGGGTTCGCCGGAGGGCATTCCGTACATCGGCGAGGTGCCGGGCTATGCCGGGCTGTGGCTGAACTGCGGGCATTACCGCAATGGCCTGGTGCTGGCGCCGGCGTCCTGCCAGTTGTTTGCGGATTTGTTGCTGGGTCGTGAGCCGATCATTGACCCGGCGCCGTATGCGCCGGCTGGGCGCTTGGCTGCTCTCTAGGGCCTCATCGCTGGCAAGCCAGCTCCCACAGGAAAGCAGATATCTTCAGACCCCTGCCGTATCTGTGGGAGCTGGCTTGCCAGCGATGGCCGCGCCGCGCAATCAGCGCTGCGCCCCGGGCCCCTGCTCCAGGTGCGCCTGGCTGCAATACCACTGCGCCCCGCGATGCAACGCCCGGTCACTGGGCAAATGCACGCCGCAATGGGCGCAGCGGACCATCTTCAGCGGGTCTTCGAGGCTGTTGCTTTGCCCAGCAGCATTGCTGGCCTTGAACTTGCGCCACAGCCAGAATGCGGCAGCAATCAGGGCAATCCAGAAAAGTAGGCGAACCATGGTGTCCAGCTTTATCAGTGAAGAGCCTTCAGTCTAGGGCTCAGGCATGAAAAAAGGGAGGCCTTGGCCTCCCTTTATCTTTTACACGATGGCTCAGTCGAACACACCGAAGGTCATGTAGCTGAACCAGGAGCGGTCTTCGTTGTTGCCTTCCGCTTCGTGGTTCTCTTCTTCGATGACGTCACCGTTGGCATCTTTAGGCTGCAGCTCTTGCGGGATCGCATCTTTGGCGTCCTGGTACTGCTTGATCACGTCCTGGTTGGCGCGGGTTTCGCCCGGCGGCAGCGGCGTGGCGGTATCGATCAGGCCCAGGGTGGCCTTGGACAGCCACGAGCGGTTGTCGGCCTCGTTCTGCTGCGGCACGAACTGGCCATCGACCAGGCTCGGGTGATCCGGGTAGTTGAGCTTGAGGGTTTCCAGGCTGGTAGCGGCCAGTTCGTCCAGGTGCAGGCGCATGTAGGCTTCGGTCATCACCGCCAGGCCGTCGCCGACCGATGGGGTTTCCTGGAAGTTCTCGACCACGTAGCGGCCACGGTTGGCGGCAGCGACATAGGCCTGACGGGTCAGGTAGTAGTCGGCCACGTGGATTTCGTAGGAGGCCAGCAGGTTGCGCAGGTAGATCATGCGCTGCTTGGCGTCTGGCGAATAGCGGCTGTTGGGGAAGCGGCTGGTCAGCTGGGCGAACTCGTTGTACGAGTCGCGGGCAGCACCCGGGTCACGCTTGGTCATGTCCAGCGGCAGGAAGCGCGCCAGCAGGCCGCGGTCCTGGTCGAAAGAGGTCAGACCCTTGAGGTAGTAGGCGTAGTCGACGTTCGGATGCTGCGGATGCAAGCGAATGAAACGCTCGGCAGCAGACTTGGCAGCCTCTGGCTCGGCGTTCTTGTAGTTCGCGTAGATCAGCTCGAGCTGGGCCTGGTCGGCGTAGCGGCCGAACGGATAGCGCGATTCCAGAGCCTTCAGCTTGCTTGTGGCGCTGGTATAGCTGTGGTTGTCCAGGTCGGCCTGCGCCTGCTGGTACAGCTCGGCTTCGCTCAGGTTTTCGTCGACGACTTCCTTCGAAGAACAAGCAGCGGTCAGTCCGAGGATGGCGATCAGCAGCAGGTGTTTCACTTGCATGGCGGCTTGCGTCCCTATGACGGCCGCTGTCTTGGGCGTGGCCGTCCTGTTATGATGAGCACCCCGATGCAACCCTCGGGGCAAAAGACGTCGTATTTAACCACAAGCGCGCAGTCGAAACCAAAGGCTGTGCCGCCCGCTGATTCGAGCATGTCCGAGATCATTCAACTTCGCGCAGAGGTGCCGTCCGAATTGGGCGGGCAACGCCTCGACCAAGTCGCCGCCCAATTGTTCGCTGAGCACTCGCGCTCGCGCCTGTCCACCTGGATCAAGGAGGGGCGCCTGACGGTCGATGGCGCTGTCCTGCGTCCACGCGATATCGTCCACGGCGGTGCGCTGCTGGCGCTCGATGCCGAGCAGGAAGCCCAGGGCGAGTGGGTGGCCCAGGACATCGAGCTGGATATCGTCTACGAAGACGACCACATCCTGGTGATCAACAAGCCTGCCGGGCTTGTGGTCCACCCGGCTGCGGGCCACGCCGATGGCACCCTGCTCAATGCCCTGCTGCACCATGTGCCGGACATCATCAATGTGCCGCGCGCCGGTATCGTCCACCGCCTGGACAAGGACACCACCGGTCTGATGGTGGTGGCCAAGACCATCCAGGCGCAGACCCAGCTGGTCGCCCAGTTGCAAAGCCGCAGCGTCAGCCGCATCTATGAATGCATCGTGATCGGCGTGGTAACGGCCGGCGGCAAGATCAACGCGCCGATTGGGCGCCATGGCGGGCAGCGCCAGCGCATGGCGGTGACCGAAGGCGGCAAGCCGGCGGTCAGCCACTACCGCGTACTGGAGCGCTTCCGCTCGCACACCCACGTGCGGGTCAAGCTCGAGACCGGGCGTACCCACCAGATCCGCGTGCACATGGCTCACGTCAACTTCCCGTTGGTCGGCGATCCGGTCTATGGCGGGCGTTTCCGTATTCCGCCAGCGGCCAGCCTGACCATGGTCGACGCGCTCAAGACCTTCCCGCGCCAGGCCTTGCATGCACGCTTCCTGGAGCTGGATCACCCGGTGACCGGCGAGCGCATGGGCTGGGAATCGGCGCTGCCGGACGACTTCGTCTGGCTGCTGTCGCTGCTCAAGCAGGACCGCGAGGCGTTCGTCGGATGAGCGAGCTGACGCAAGCGTTGTTGATCCCCGACTGGCCTGCGCCAGCCGCGGTTCGCGCCTGCGTCACCACGCGCAGCGGCGGGGTCAGCCTGCCGCCCTATGAAAGCTTCAACCTCGGTGACCATGTTGGCGATGCGCCAGCCGCGGTGGCCGAGAACCGCCGGCGCCTGACCGCCGAGTTCGGCATCCAGCCGGCCTGGCTCAAGCAGGTGCATGGCGTGGTGGTGGCCGATGCCGACCCCAGTGTTATCGCCGAAGCCGATGCCAGCTACAGCGCGACCCCGGGCATTGCCTGCACGGTGATGACCGCCGACTGTTTACCGGTGCTGTTCTGCGACCGCGCCGGCACCCGGGTAGCCGCCGCCCACGCCGGCTGGCGCGGGCTGGCCAACGGTGTGCTCGAAGCCACCCTCGATCGCCTGGGGCTGCCGCCGGAAGAGGTGCTGGTGTGGCTCGGCCCGGCCATTGGCCCGCAAGCCTTCGAAGTCGGCCTGGAAGTACGCGACGCGTTCACGACCGTTCATCCGGAAACGGCCCAGGCCTTCGTGCCCGGTGCCCAGCCCGGCAAGCTGATGGCCGATATCTACGAACTGGCCCGCCTGCGCCTGGCAGCACGCGGCGTCGATGCAGTCTATGGTGGTGGCTTGTGCACCGTCAGCGACCCGCGCTTCTATTCTTATCGGCGCACCCCGCAGGGTGGCCGCTTCGCTTCCCTGGTCTGGCTGGCACCGCGCTGACCTGGATCAAGCCCGTCAAGCTTGAAACCTCCAGAATCACCCTCATCTACAGTGGTATCTCAGGCAGGTTTTTCTTCATCAGGTGTGTCCATCGCTCCGACCTGCCCATAAAGGAAGGTAACCCATGCGAATAGACCGTTTGACCAGCAAGCTGCAATTAGCGTTATCCGATTCCCAATCCCTGGCCGTGGGCATGGACCATCCGGCCATCGAGCCTGCGCACCTGGTGCAGGCCCTGATCGATCAGCAGGGCGGTTCGATCAAGCCGCTGCTGATGCAGGTCGGCTTTGACGTCAACAGCCTGCGCAAGGCGTTGAGCAAAGAGCTCGACCAACTGCCGAAAATCCAGAACCCCACCGGCGACGTCAACATGTCCCAGGACCTGGCGCGCCTGCTCAACCAGGCTGACCGCCTGGCCCAGCAGAAGGGCGACCAGTTCATCTCCAGCGAGCTTGTGCTGCTGGCGGCCATGGACGAGAACAGCAAGCTCGGCAAGTTGCTGCTCGGCCAGGGCGTGACCAAAAAAGCCCTGGAAAACGCCATCAGCAACCTGCGTGGCGGCGAGGCGGTCAATGACCCCAACGCCGAAGAATCGCGCCAGGCCCTGGACAAATACACCGTCGACCTGACCAAGCGCGCCGAAGACGGCAAGCTTGACCCGGTGATCGGCCGTGACGACGAAATTCGCCGCACCATCCAGGTGTTGCAACGCCGTACCAAGAACAACCCGGTGCTGATCGGTGAGCCTGGCGTGGGTAAAACCGCCATCGCCGAAGGCCTGGCCCAGCGCATCATCAATGGCGAAGTGCCGGATGGCCTCAAAGGCAAGCGCCTGCTGTCGCTGGACATGGGCGCACTGATCGCCGGTGCCAAGTTCCGCGGCGAGTTCGAAGAGCGCCTCAAAGGCCTGCTCAACGAGTTGTCCAAGCAGGAAGGGCAGATCATCCTGTTCATCGATGAACTGCACACCATGGTCGGCGCCGGTAAAGGCGAAGGCTCGATGGATGCCGGCAACATGCTCAAGCCGGCCCTGGCCCGTGGCGAGCTGCACTGCGTTGGCGCCACCACGCTGAACGAGTACCGCCAGTACATTGAAAAGGATGCGGCGCTTGAGCGGCGTTTCCAGAAAGTACTGGTAGAAGAGCCGAGCGAAGAAGACACCATCGCCATCCTGCGTGGCCTCAAAGAACGTTACGAGGTGCACCACAAGGTAGCGATCACCGACGGCGCGATCATCGCCGCGGCCAAGCTCAGCCACCGCTACATCACCGATCGGCAACTGCCGGACAAGGCCATCGACCTGATCGACGAAGCGGCCAGCCGCATCCGCATGGAGATCGACTCCAAGCCGGAAGTGCTCGACCGCCTGGAGCGCCGCCTGATTCAGCTGAAGGTTGAATCCCAGGCGCTGAAGAAAGAAGACGACGAAGCCGCGCTCAAGCGTCTGGAGAAACTCACCGAAGAGATCGTCCGGCTGGAGCGCGAGTACGCTGACCTGGAAGAGATCTGGACCTCGGAAAAAGCCGAAGTGCAGGGCTCGGCGCAGATCCAGCAGAAGATCGAACAGTCGCGTCAGGAGCTTGAAGCTGCCCGCCGCAAGGGCGACCTCAGCCGCATGGCCGAGCTGCAGTACGGGGTGATCCCGGACCTGGAGCGCAGCCTGCAGATGGTCGACCAGCACGGCAAGGCAGAAAACCAGCTGCTGCGTAACAAGGTCACCGAAGAAGAGATTGCCGAAGTCGTCTCCAAGTGGACCGGCATCCCGGTGTCGAAGATGCTCGAAGGCGAGCGGGAAAAACTGCTGAAGATGGAAAGCCTGCTGCACGAGCGGGTGATCGGCCAGGAAGAAGCGGTCGTCGCGGTGTCCAACGCTGTGCGTCGTTCGCGTGCCGGCCTGTCGGACCCGAACCGCCCAAGCGGCTCGTTCCTGTTCCTCGGCCCGACCGGTGTCGGTAAAACCGAGCTGTGCAAGGCGTTGGCCGAATTCCTCTTCGATACTGAAGAGGCCATGGTGCGTATCGATATGTCCGAGTTCATGGAGAAACATTCCGTGGCTCGCCTGATCGGTGCACCACCAGGCTATGTGGGATACGAAGAGGGTGGCTACCTGACCGAAGCCGTGCGGCGCAAACCTTATGCCGTAGTGCTGCTCGACGAGGTCGAGAAGGCTCACCCGGATGTGTTCAACGTGTTGCTGCAGGTGCTTGAAGACGGTCGCCTGACCGACAGCCACGGGCGGACGGTGGATTTCCGCAATACCGTGATTGTCATGACCTCCAACCTGGGCTCCTCGCAGATCCAGGAACTGGTGGGCGATCGTGAAGCACAGCGTGCGGCGGTAATGGACGCCGTGGGTTCGCACTTCCGTCCGGAGTTCATCAACCGGATCGACGAAGTGGTGGTGTTCGAACCGCTGGGTCGCGAGCAGATTGCCGGCATCACCCAGATCCAGCTCGGCCGCTTGCGCAGCCGTCTGGCCGAACGCGACCTGAGCCTGGAGCTCAGCCCCGAGGCGCTGGATAAACTGATCGCCGTCGGTTACGACCCGGTCTATGGCGCACGGCCGCTGAAACGGGCGATCCAGCGCTGGATCGAGAACCCGTTGGCGCAGCTGATCCTGTCGGGCCAGTTCCTGCCAGGCAGCGCCATTACGGCGAAGGTAGAGGGCGAAGAGATCGTCTTCGCCTGAGTTTTCGGCGGGTTACGCTAAGGCCTCGAATTTCGAGGCCTTTTTTCTTTGCATTTTTTCTCGAGTGCTTGTAAAGTGCGCCCCGCTGTATGTCACCCCGCAGTTTCCCGGCAAAATTGGGAATCTGAAAAAAAGTTGCAAATCAGTAAGTTGAATGCAAATTAGGGGTTGACAAGGGTTTTGAAGGTTGTAGAATAGCGCGCCTCAGAGACATGAACGCAGCGATGCACAAGGTCGAAGAGTTCGAAGCGGTAGTGATACAGCACTCGAAATTGCAGCACTGTTGTAATTGAAATTGATAGTTCCGCGATAGCTCAGTCGGTAGAGCAAATGACTGTTAATCATTGGGTCCCAGGTTCGAGTCCTGGTCGCGGAGCCAAATTTCAAGCCGGGGTATAGCGCAGTCCGGTAGCGCGCCTGCTTTGGGAGCAGGATGTCAGGAGTTCGAATCCCCTTACCCCGACCATTTTTGGGTCGTTAGCTCAGTTGGTAGAGCAGTTGGCTTTTAACCAATTGGTCGTAGGTTCGAATCCTACACGACCCACCATTTTTGAAGCCGGTACGCTGGGTTCAAATCTTAAAAGGTTGGTTTGCCATTAGCAGCCAGCCATAAAAAAGGCGCCTTAATCGGTGCCTTTTTTTTACCGGGGTATAGCGCAGTCCGGTAGCGCGCCTGCTTTGGGAGCAGGATGTCAGGAGTTCGAATCCCCTTACCCCGACCATCTTCAGAAAGAAGGGCACCTTGCAAAAGGTGCCCTTTTTTCGTTTCTGCGGCCTGCCTGATACTATCCGGCTATTTCCTGCAAGGACGCCGCGCCATGCCCCTGAAAACTTCCGTCTACATCGCCACCAGCCTTGATGGCTTCATCGCCCGTGAAAGCGGCGAACTGGACTGGCTGATGGTCGCCACCAGCTCCAGTGACGACCACGGTTACGCGGCGTACATGGCCACTGTCGACACCCTGGTCATGGGCCGCAACACCTTCGAGAAGGTCCTGACCTTTGGCGAGTGGCCGTATCCGCACAAGCGTGTGGTGGTGTTGAGCACCACCCTGGGCGTGGCTGATGTACCGCCAGAACTCGGCAAAGGTGTTGAGGTGCATCCCGGGCCGCTCGCCGACCTGGTCGAGTACCTGCGCGACACCGGCGCCAAGAGCCTGTACCTCGATGGCGGGCAGGTGATTCAGAGCTTTTTGCGCGAAGGGCGACTGGATGAACTGACCATCACCCGCATACCGGTGTTGCTGGGCAGTGGCATCCCGCTGTTCGGGGCCCTGGCGAAGGACGTGACGCTGCAGCATATGCGCAGCACCACCTTTGAAAGCGGGTTTGTGCAGAGTACCTATCGGGTGCTCAAGTAGCGCTTGCAGCTTCCACAGGGATTAATGTCAGGCCTGCTTTTGGAGGTAAACACAGAATCCTGTGGGAGCCGGCCTTGCCGGCGATGAGGCCGGCACTGCCACTACAACTTGAAACTCAGTGCAGCTTCAGCCGCGGCTCAGTCCCGCGCCCGATCCGGCTACCCAGCATCAGCATCAGCGTGCGGAAGGTCCCGTACAGCGCCATCTGGTGCATGCGGTACAGCGACACATAGAACATCCGCGCCAACCAGCCCTCCAGCATCACGCTACCGGTCAGGTTACCCATCAGGTTACCCACCGCCGAAAAGCGCGACAGCGACACCAGCGAGCCATAATCCCGGTACGCATACGTCGGCAACGGCTTGCCTTCCAGGCGAGCCTTCAAGCCCTTGGCCAGCAACGACGCCTGCTGGTGCGCAGCCTGCGCCCGTGGCGGCACGTTGCGGTCGCTGCCCGGTTGCGGGCAGGCGGCGCAGTCGCCGAAGGCGAAAATGTTGTCGTCCAGGGTGGTCTGCAGGGTAGGACGCACCACCAGCTGGTTGATCCGGTTGGTTTCCAGGCCGTCGATATCCTTGAGGAAACCCGGGGCACGAATACCCGCCGCCCAGACCTTCAGACTGGCCTGAATCACGTCACCATTGCTGGTACGCAACTCATCGGCAGTCACTTCACTGACCGCCGCGTTGGTCATCACCGTCACCCCGAGTTTTTCCAGGGTCTTGTGCACCGGCACGCTGATGCGCTCCGGCAGTGCTGGCAGCACCCGCGGGCCGGCTTCGATCAGGGTGATGTGCATGTCTTTGGGCTGGATACGATCCAGGCCGTAAGCCGCCAGCTCATGGGCTGCGTGATGCAGCTCGGCCGCAAGCTCGACACCGGTGGCACCGGCACCGACGATAGCCACGCTGATTTGCTCATTGGCCTGATCGCCGGCGTGGGCGCGCAGGTAATGATTGAGCAACTGCTGGTGGAAACGCTCGGCCTGCTTGCGGGTGTCGAGGAACAGGCAATGCTGCGCCGCGCCCAGGGTGCCGAAATCGTTGGTGTTGCTACCCACCGCGATCACCAGGGTGTCGTAACCCAAGGTCCGCGCAGGCAGCAGTTCGCGGCCGTCCTCATCGAGGGTGGCGGCCAGCTGGATCTGCTTGGTTTCGCGGTCCAGGCCACTCATGCGCCCGAGCTGGAACTGGAAGTGATTCCACTTGGCCTGGGCCACGTAGTTCAGTTCGTCTTCGGAAGAGTTGAGCGAGCCTGCCGCCACTTCATGCAGCAGCGGCTTCCAGATGTGCGTCAGGTTGGCGTCGACCAGGGTGATGCTGGCGCTACCTTTTTTGCCCAGGGTCTTACCCAGGCGGGTCGCCAGTTCCAGGCCGCCGGCGCCGCCGCCGACAATCACAATACGGTGAGTCATGGAGATATCTCATAAGGTTTACGGAATTCGGGTCTTGAGTGGTAGGCCGCACGGGGCGGGCGTTGTGGGCGAGCGCAAGGCAGCTCATAGCACCAGATGACTCAAGAGGCGGCTCAACAAGCCGAGTGCAACGGTCACGACCACCACCAGCAGAAGGAGCAGCCAGGGCCGGAACGGCTTGCGCTCGACTTGGTGCTGGGGGGCTCGCAGGTATTCATCGACGCGACGCTGGTCTTCGGGATTCAGGCGGCTGGTCATGAGGGCCTCGTCAGATAGACGCATGTGACTGTGGGAAAGCTACAGTGTTCACTGTAGTAGCTCGAAGGTCGCCCATCTTTCAGTCACTTGGCTGTCTTTATAACGAATGATTGCGCTTTGTATCACCGGCGCAGAATTTATGCCATCGGGCGTTGGCAGGGGGCCAGCTCAGAGGCTTATGCCGACATCAAAAACGATGCTGCGCCCCAGGTTGCCGCGCAGGAAATCCGGCGCATCCGGGTGGGCAAACAGCACCCGGGCAAAGGTCGGGCCCACCAGTGACAACGAGCGCCAGCCCTGGCGCAGGTATTCGGTGGGCGGCGGAAAGTGGCTGTTGAGGTCGAGCACTTCGCGCTTGAGGCTGGCGAAGGCAATGATGTCCAGTTCGCTCAGGTCGAGGCCGCGCTCCTGATAGTTGTGCGATTTTTTACGCAGAGTCGGCGCCAGGCGCTGCAGCAATTCCTGGGCGCTGATCCGCCGTGGCCGGGCTTCGCGGCGCACCAGCTGGCTCAATGAAAAGGCACTGCGCCGGCGCTGCAGTTCTTCGCGCCATTCGTCGTTCAGGCGCCGGCCTTCATCCAGCACAAAGAACACCTCGAAGGCGGCATCGCGAAACAGCACGTCAGGCGGCTCTTGCCCGGCGGCGGCAAAGTCTTCGCTGCGGTAGGGAATATTCAGGCCTTGCAGCAGGCGCTGGCAGACCCAACGCTCACGTTCCCATTTACGGGCATTGGATAGAAACGCATTGGCTTGTTCGGCCTGAATGGTGAGCAGGCGCAAGTAGTCTGAGTCGTCCATGGGCACAAGCTTAGCGTTCAATTGAGCTTTGCAGGAAATGTCTGCAAGCCATTGCTGCGCCGGTAAGCTAGCGCCTAGACTGCGCACCCGTTGTGGGCTCGAATATCAGGGAAGAAACATGAGCGTAGTAAAGATGGGCGGTGTATTTGGCTCCGGTACGGTGCTGTGCGGCCTGTTGGTATATGGCGTGGGCTTTTTGTTCTGGACGCCTACCGTGCCTTACGACACCCCGGATGGCCGCTATGTAGTGCTCAAGGAGGGCGATTCAGCGCCCTACAGCGTCAAACTCATTGACCATCGCGGCGCCGAAGATGAAATCGTGCGCAGCTACGCCGAGTTCAACCCCAAGGTGCTCAGCGTCGTGCCCGGCGACTACCGCGTGCGCCTGACCCTGAACGAGTTCGGCTGCTACGGCGCCTGGGCCGATGTGCAGGTGTCGGCGACCACCATCAGCGTCATCGGGCAGCAGCGCAACCCCAGTTGCCAACCACCGGACTGGCTGGTGGAAGGCGCCGTGTTCCGCCTGTTCGAGGCACCGAAAGCACCCGCCGAGGCTGATCAGGCCAATCCCGAGGTGTAGTTCAGCTCATTACAGGGACGGACGTGCGTATGGCTGTGTCAGTCTGGCGGATATGGAGCGCGGTGACGGTGCTGTGCATCGCCTCCTTTGCGATGGTGACCTCCGAGTTTGCCCCGATCGGTTTGTTGTCACAGATCTCCGCCGACCTGGCGCAGGAGCCCGCCACGGTCGGGCTCAGCGTGACCTTGTATGCCTGGATCGGCGCGCTGAGCGGCTTGCTCGCCAACAGCCTGAGCCGCTGGATTGGCCGCAAGCCGCTGATGATCGCCCTGATGTTGATACTGGCGGCATCGAATGCGCTCTCGGCAATCGCCCCGGAGTTTTCTGCACTGCTGGGGGCCAGGGCAGTGGGGGCGTTGGCCCATGGCGTGTTCTGGGCCACCGTGGCCGCCACCGCCGCCCTGATCGCGCCCGCCCGGCAGATGGGCCTGGCCACCTCGATCGTGCTCGGCGGCATCACCCTCGCCACGGTCATGGGCGTGCCACTGGTCAACCTGGTAGGCCAGTACGACGGCTGGCGAACCGCCTTTGCTTGCCTGGCGTTGCTCTGTGTCGCCAGTGCCGGGGCAATCGCCCTGGTCGTCCCTGATCTTGGCCTGGTTGCCGCAGCACCAGGCACGGGTTATGCGGCGGTGCTAAGGCGCCGGGACCTACTGATCACCTTCGCCATAACCGCGCTGACGGCGGCCGCACATTTTGCCGCCTATACCTTTGTCGAGCCCTTTATCAGTCAGGTGCGTGACATCACGCCGGTGCTGATCGCAGCACTGCTTTTTGCCTTCGGTGCCGCAGGCTTTATCGGCAATCTGTTGAGCGCGATCTTCATCGACCGCTACCTCAAGCTCTTCATCCTCCTGGCCCTGATCGCCATGGCAGGGGCGCTGCTGACCCTGGGCCTGCTCGGGCCCGAGTTGAATCTGCTGGCCGTGGCGACCTTGCTGATGGTCTGGGGCGTTGCCATCTCGGCGCTGTTCACCGGTCTGCAGACCTGGGTGTTGCGCATCGCCGGCGCCCATACCGTTCCGGCCACGGCCCTGCATACGGCAGTGCTCAATGGCGCAATCGGCCTGGGGGTGATCATCGGCGGTGGGGCGCTTGAGGTGATCGGCCTGCGGGGCGCCATGCTCGGCGCCAGCATGGTGATAGTCCCAGCCATTGTGCTGCTGGTTGCGTCAGGTGCGCGGCGCCGCGCCACGCCTGCATTTTCCTCAACCACCGAGGCTGATCAAGCCCGCCCCGAGGTGTAGACTGCCCCCACGCCTATTGCCTCACTCGAACAAGGGTTATTTGCCGTGATCAGTGCCGCCGTGCTTTCCAGCCAGACCCTGACCATCGCCTGGGTCGCCTATGTGCCTGTGCTGATCTGGGCGGTGGCGCGTACCCGCTGGCTCGAACTGTTCGCCGACAGCCGTCGCCAGCATTTGCTGTTCGGCACGGTGTTCGCCTTGTTTGCCCTGTGGCTGGTGCGGCGTGACTTCGACACCGGGGTGTCGTATCACTTCATCGGCATGACCGCCGTGACCTTGCTGCTGGACTGGCCACTGGCGATTGTCGGGGGCTTGCTGGCGCAGCTCGGCCTGCTGGCGCTGGGGCGCCAGGACCTGGCGGCGATGGGGGTCAATGGCCTGCTGCTGATCGGCCTGCCGGTGCTGGTTACCGAAGTGTGCGCGATGCTGGTGGAGCGGGCGCAGCCGCGCAACCTGTTCGTTTATATCTTCTGTTCGGGGTTCTTTGCCGCGGCGCTGTCGGCACTGTTGTGCCTGCTCGGTGGGCTGGGTTTGCTGTGGATGGACGGGCGTTTCGTCATGCCGGAGTGGATCGAGGACTTTATCGGCTACCTGTGGCTGATCATCTTCCCCGAAGCCTTCATCAACGGCATGGTGGTCAGCGCCCTGGTGGTGTTCTGCCCGGAGTGGCTGGAGACCTTCAACCGGACCCGCTACCTGCAGGCCCCGTGGAAGGATGACGACCCTGAGCGCTGACGCCTCAGTGGCGCGGGTCGAGGTCGCCGGAGAACAGCTCGTCTTCGGCATCCGGTGCGACCGGAATCTTGTGTTCTTCCGAGGCCCAGGCACCCAGGTCGATCAGCTTGCAGCGGTCGGAACAGAACGGCCGGAACGGGCTAGCCGCGTTCCATTCCACAGGGGCGCCACAGGTCGGGCAATCTACGGTTGTTGGTTGGCTCATGCTTGGCCTCCTCGCAAAGTCAGGTAAAAGTGGTGCAGGCGGTCGACCTCCGAGCGCAGCCAGTCCAGATCGCGGTCATTGACCAGCACGTCATGGGCGTGGCGCAGGCGTTCTTCGCGGCTGGCCTGGGCCTTGAGGATGGCCTGCACCTGTTCGGCGCTGGTCTGGTCGCGCAGCAGGGTGCGCTGCACTTGCAGCGCCTGCGGTGCATCGATCACCAGCAGGCGGTCGGTACGCTTGTACTGGCCGGACTCCACCATCAACGGCGAAACGAACACCGCATAGGGCGACTCGGCCTTGGCCAGGTAGCTGAAGATCTCCTGGCCGATCAACGGATGCAGCAGCGCTTCGAGCCACAGGCGCTGCTGCGGGTCGGCAAAGATCAGCTCGCGCAGGGCGGCGCGGTTGAGCTGGCCGTCTTCGAGCAGCACCCCCGGGCCGAAACGCTCGACGATACGGGCCAGCGCCGGGCGGCCCGGCTCGACCACCCAGCGCGCGGCCTGATCGGCGTCGACCAGGTGCACACCCAGCTCGACAAAGCGCTGCGCAGCGGCGCTTTTGCCACTGCCGATGCCGCCGGTAAGGCCGAGAATCCAGGGGGTGAAAGCAGCGGTGGTCATCAGAATCCGGAATATTTCAGATAGGAAGTGGTTATTTGACCACCCCAGAGCAGCGCGATCCAGCCCGCGATGGCCAGATAGGGACCAAAGGGGATCGGCGTGCTGGCCTGCTTGCGCTGCAGGCGCAGCATAATCAGCCCGATCAACGCCCCCAATAAGGACGACAGCAGCAGCGTCAGTGGCAGGATCTGCCAGCCACCCCAGGCGCCCAGCATCGCCAGCAACTTGAAGTCGCCGTAGCCCATGCCTTCCTTGCCGGTAACCATCTTGAACACCCAGAACACCGACCACAGGCTCAGGTAACCGGCCACCGTGCCCCATAGGGCATCCTCCAGCGGCACGAACATTTCGAAGGCATTGACGATCAACCCCAGCCACAACAGCGGCAACACCAGGGCATCGGGCAGCAGTTGATGCTCGATGTCGATCATGCTCATGGCCAGCAGGCCCCAGCTCAGCAGCAGCAGGGCCAGGGCGGTGCCGGTGACGCCGAAGCGCCAGGCGACAAACAGGGTCAGCGCCCCGCAGGCGAGTTCCACCAGCGGGTAGCGCGGGCTGATACGCGCCTGGCAACCGGAACAGCGCCCGCGCAAGGCCAGGTAACTAATGACCGGTATGTTTTCCCAGGGGCGAATACGGTGGGCGCAATGCGGGCACTGCGACGGCGGCAACAACAGATCGAAGCGCGGCGCTTGTGCCTCGCTAGGCAGCTCCAGTACCTCGCGGGCCTCGGCCTGCCATTGGCGTTCGAGCATGATCGGCAGGCGATGCACCAGCACATTGAGAAAGCTGCCGACGATCAGCCCGAGCAACAGGGCGATGCTCAGGTACATCAGTGGCTGGCTGGCCAGGGAGTTCAACAGGTTCATGGTCAGATCACATTGCCCAGCTGGAAGATTGGCAGGTACATGGCGATCACCAGGCTGCCCACCAGCAACCCCAGGATCAGCACGATCAGCGGCTCAATCAGGGCCGTGAGGGTGTCGAGCAGGTGGTCGATGGCCTGTTCATAGTGGCTGGCGATCCTGGCGAGCATATCGTCCAGCGTGCCGGCTGTCTCGCCAATGGCGCACATCTGCACCACCAGCGCCGGGAACAAGCCGCTGGCGCGCAATGCCACGTTCAAGGCTAGACCACTGGCCAGGTCCTCGCGCACCTTGTGCAGCGCCTGTTCATACACCGGATTGCCACACGCCCCGGCAACCGTCCCCAGCGCCTCCACCAACGGTACCCCGGCGCCGAACGACGTCGACAAGGTGCGGGCAAAGCGGGCGAGGGCGGCATGCCGGAGCAGGCTGTCAAGCACCGGCAAACGCAGGGCCAGGCGCACCAGCCACAAACGCAACGCAGGCTTGTGTCGATAACCCCAAACCCCCGCGCCACAAGCGCTGCCAAAAGTTATCAACAGCCACCAGAAGTGCGCCCCCAACCACTGTGACAAGCCGATCACCTGTTGGGTAAAGGCCGGCAGCTCGGCACCAAAGCCGCCGAACAACGACTGAAAGCGCGGCACCACCTCCAGCAGCAACAGCGCCGACACCCCGAAGCCCACCAGCAGCACCAGCAGTGGATAAGTCATGGCCTTTTTAAGCCGCGCGCGCAGGGCCTGGCGTTGCTCCTGCAGCGCCGCGACCTGGGCCAACACCACTTCCAGGCTGCCGGACTGCTCACCGGCGTCCACCAGGTTGCAGTACAGCCGATCGAAATAGTGCGGGTGCCGGCGCAGCGCCGTGGCCAGGCTGCTGCCGGCGGCGATATCGGCCTTGATCGCCCCCAGCAGGCTGGCCATCGCCGGGTTGGCGCTGCTTTGGGCGACCACATCCAGCGCTTGCAGCAGCGCCACCCCCGCCTTGAGCAGGGTGGCCAGCTGGCGGCTGAACTGGCTCAGCGCCTTGCCATCCAGTGGCCGGCGCCATTGCCACAACGGCGGGCGCACACTGTCGATGCGCCCCGGGCGAATCCCGCGCTGGCGCAACTGCGCCCTGATCAACGCCGGGCTGCGCGCCGCGCTCTGGCCGCTGATGGCGGCGCCTTGGGCGTTAGTGCCTTGCCAACTGTACATCCGGTTGCTTGCGGTCATCGCCACATCCTTGCTGCGCTGCCTTGCACAAGCCTGGTAACAGCTCCAGGCCCCGAGCGGCGAGCAGTGATGCCCGCCGCCCACTAGAGTAGTCGAGCCAGAGCGACCGAATGACCGTCACGGGGTGACAAAAGGTGTCGGTTCGGGCCTACTGGCGCGCCTGCTGGCGCCGCACCACTGCGGCCTGGCATGAACTGATTTTGTGAGGGAGAGTGTCCATGAAAGGGCAACGCGGTATTACCTTGATCGAACTGATGATCGTGGTGGCGATCATCGGCATTCTGGCGACCATCGCCTTGCCGATTTACACCAACAGCCAGGTACGCACTAAAGCCACGGCGGCCCTGGTAGAAATTTCTGCGCTCAAAACCGCCTTCGACCTGCGCCTGAACGAAGGCAAAGACATCGCCAACGTCGCCGCCCTGGGCGGCCAGGAGCGCACCGCCCACTGCGCCATTGCCGCCAGCGGCACCGCGGCCACCGGCGTGGGCAGCATCGTCTGCACCCTGATCGACGCCCCGGCCATCGCCACCGACAAAACCATCACCCTGACCCGCGCCGCAAGCGGTTGGGCCTGCACCAGCACCCTCAGCGAAGACCTCGCCCCGGCAGGCTGCAAAGCGCTCTGAAACCGGCGCAATTGCTGTTAATAAACAGTGATTTGCGAAAGCGATCCGGCAGTGGTAGCGTTATCGCCACGCCGGTGTAGCTCAGTCGGTAGAGCAGCGCACTCGTAACGCGAAGGTCGCAGGTTCGATTCCTGTCTCCGGCACCAACCAGCTGTTCCGATACGTCTCTCCTTGTATACGGAATCCCCTGAAAAGCCCGCCTAGTGCGGGCTTTCTTGTTTCTACCTGTCTCGTTCTGTCTCTAGGCATATACCTGTTTTAGGTATACGTTAGGGTATACGCCGGTTCGACGAGAAAACGTATACCTATGGCACGCACCGTTACGCCCCTATCAGACCCCAAATGCGAGGCCGCCAAGCCTCGGGACAAGGATTACACCCTGTTCGACGGCCAGGGCCTGTTCCTGCTGGTCAAGAAGAACGGCAGCAAGATCTGGCGCATGAAGTTCAAGCGCCCGGATGGCAGGGAGGGGCTGGCCACCTTCGGCAACTATCCCGCGCTGACGCTCAAAGCCGCCCGTGAACGCCGGGCCGAAGCGCTGGAGTTGCTAGCGCATGGTAAAGACCCGATCGAGAGCGCCAGGCAGGGTAAGGTCGAAGCGGCGAATGCGAGGGCCAACACCTTCGGCGTGCTGGCCAAGGATTGGCACGAGGCCTGTTCGAAAAAGTGGTCTCCAGGCCATGCCGCGACGGTTTGGCGGCGGATTGAAACTTACCTGCTCCCGGCCTTGGGCCAGCGCCCAGTGGCCGGCCTGAAGACCCGCGATCTGCTGGCGCCGCTCAAGGCGGTGGAGAAGCGCGAAGTTCTGGATACTGCTGGCCGGTTACGGCAGTACATGACCGGAATCATGCGTATGGCTGTACAGCACGGGCACATCGACACCAACCCAGCGGTGGATCTACAGGGCGCAACCGCCACACGTAAGACCGTTCACCGGCCTGCGCTGGCGCTGGATCGGCTGCCTGAGCTGCTGCAAAGAATCGACAGCGACACTGGTCGGCCGCTGACCCGGCTGGCCACCCAGCTCACACTGCTGGTCTTTATCCGGTCCAGTGAGTTGCGGTTTGCTCGCTGGCCAGAGATCGACACCGGTCGCTCGATGTGGGAGATCCCTGGCGAGCGCCAGCAGATCGAGGGCGTGAAGAACTCACACCGCGGCTCCAAGATGAGCACGCCCCACCTGGTGCCGCTGAGTCGACAGTCCCTGGCTACGCTTGAGCAGGTGCGCCAGCTCACCGGGCGCTTCGACCTGGTGTTCGCCGGCGACAGCAACCACTGGAAACCCATGAGTGAGAACACGGTGAACAAGGCGCTTCGCCGCATGGGCTATGACACCAAAACTGAGGTGTGCGGCCACGGGTTCAGGGCTATGGCCTGTTCCGCCCTCGTCGAGTCGGGACTTTGGAGCAAGGACGCGGTAGAGCGTCAGATGAGCCACCAAGAACGCAACAGCGTGCGGGCGGCTTACATCCACAAGGCCGAATACATCGAGGAGCGCCGGCTGATGGTTCAGTGGTGGGCGGACTACCTCGATGCGAACCGCGAGAAGCACGTTACCCCATACGATTACGCGCATCGTGCTGAGCAGAATGCGAATGTGGTGCCGATCAAGAGGGCCTGATGCGGGACTTCCATTGCGCACATAGACAGATATAGACTGAATTCCATTACTGTTCGGATAGCCAGTATTCGAGCAGGCAACGGTTTTCGGCTGGCCTAGCTCGACGGAGCGAAAAGCGGACTTCCCATCCGTCTGGTCAGCCGATCTATTCAAGATAGGGAGCGCCTGGGAGGGCGTAATGTCGGAAAAGATCTATCCGCTGCTCAACTGGTTGGATATCAGTCAGGCCGTCGATTGGCTGCAAGGGCTGACAGAGTCTGCCGTCACTCAGTACGATCTGATTAGCCTATGTGCTGCGAAGCAATGCCCCGTATACGTTGACCTCAAACAGTCCGTCAACGGAACTGACGAGGAGACATGGTGGCAGGATGTATCAGGGCGCGGCATTCAAGAAGTGAAAAACCCGCTGGCGCTCGTCGATGCTGGGGTACTGACAGATAGCCGCCTGGTTCTTTTGGGCGAAGTCACATGGACCAATGACAAAGGTGCTTTCTGTAGGGAAAAGATTGAATGGGCCGCCTCGATTGTAATGATCGACGTGTTTCCGATATTCAGACCTTCCGATATCCAGGCATTGGCGCACAAGATGAACGGGGCTACCGATCAGCCGACCGCCGCGGAGATAGAGGGCTTGCGTGACCAACTAAAGAAGGCCTGCGAAGCCAAGGAAAATGCCTGGTATCTGACCGACAAGTACAGGGTGGAGCTGGAAACGCTGCGCGAAACAGCTGAACAAGACCGATCCTCTCGGGAGGCGGCATGGCTTCGAGCAGAGCAAGCCGAAAAGCTGGCAGAAGAACTTGCAGACCGGCTTGACCGAATGGAGGCGAAGGCCGACCACTGCCAAGACGCATTGGCATCAAGTAACACCGCAGTGGCTGAACTGAAAAGTACTGTGGAGCATGAGCAAATGGCGCGAAAGTATGCGGAGAGCCTGGCAAAGGAGCTGCGCGACGAACTGGAAGACGAATACCAAGCCAGAATGGCCGAGCGTACGGAGCACGCCAAAAGCTCTATCTGCGCGTGCGAACAAGGCGAGGCAGTTTCTCCAGCATCAGAGGGGATCACTTTTCCCTACGCAACCAAGCAGCTAGAGGCAATGCGTGACGCCGCGTTAGCTCATTGGGCGGACCATGACCGCTCAAAGCCTGCCCCTTACGGAATCCAAAAAACAGTGGCCAGCTTTCTGGCAGATCGCACCGGGCAGAACTCTCGAAAGCTCGCGGAGCTGGCCGTAGCAATCAAGCCAGACGACCTACCGAAAGCCTGACACAACAATCTGACATAGTGTCATGTCAGTATGTCAGGTCTGTCTGACACATAGCGTGGATCGTCAATCTGTCCCCCGTCATTACCAACAACGGGATACAGACATGAGCAACATCAGCCCGATTCCAGGTACTACCGCTCCCCAGTTCGACCCATCGAATACCATCATCCGCTTCCCCGAGGTCGAGGCCATCACCGGCCTCGCCCGCGCTACCGTCTACAAGCGCCTCAAGGATGACCCTACCTTTCCCCGACCTGTATCGCTGAGCAACAGCAAGTCGCGGGGCTCGCCCGTAGGATTCGTTCTTGCTGAGGTGACGGGCTGGGTTCGCCAGCGTATCGCATTGCGCGAGGTGGCCGCCTAATGAACAAAAGAAAGGCCGACCAACAGGCCAGCCTCAAAGATATGCACGTTCATGATACCAGCGGCAGCGCGCAACGCATCCGTCTTCTCGCGCACCTGCGCCAGTATGGTTCGATCAACACCTTTCAGGCCATCGCACTGCTGAATATCCTGCGCCCAGGTGCGCGCATCGCCGAGCTGCGGGCCAAGGGTCACAACATCGTCACCCACCTCAGCACGCTGAAGGACGACCACGGCCGCGAGCACCAGAACGTGGCCACCTACTTTCTAAGCGCCGGCCCTGTGCAGAAGGTGGCGGCATGATGCTGGAGCTCAAGATCTATGATGAACGGGCGATATTTCCGGTTGCAGGCAGTCGTGATGCTCGGTATGGTTTGCCCGTCGCTGCAAATTCAGCGGCCGGGCGTAGGAACCCGATGAGCAAAAGGCGCAACAGCGCCCAGATCACCACTGCCGGCGTTTTTTTTCGTCTGCAGTTCCGTGTTATGGCGGCTGTGTGCGGGCAGGCTTCGGCCTGGCCGGGTTCCTTTTGCCCCGGTATTCCTACCCCGTGCACAGCTGCCACCCAATCCCGTAGGAAGGATCGTGGCAGCTCCTCGACAGCAGAAGGAGCTCCACCCATGCACGCCCTCAATCCGTCCGCAATTCCCCCAGAACTTCAGAAAGCCTACTGCTCGCGTCTGTTGAAGACGTTACTGCGCTATTCCTCCGCAAACGAGCTGGGCCGTATCACTGCAACTCTTGAGAGCGAAGTCAGCAAGACGCTGGCCACGCGATTCGTCCCAGGTCTGAACGATGCAAGCTATGACGTTTATCGCAGCTTTTGGCTGAAGGGTGGTGCCAAATGAGTATTCCTGCCCGCCTCCGCGCCCTTGCTCACCGCCGTATGGCCCTGAGCGCCCTCCGTGCAAATTCGTCCCTTTCCGTCCGCCTCGCACGCTACAACCATCACGCAGAGATTGCCCGCGCCCTTGAAGTGCAAGGTGGTGCCAGATGACTCATGCTCTCCGCGCAGCCGGTGCCGTTCCAGGCTTTATCGAATGCCGAGTCGTGATCAACGTACCGGGCCAGGAGCCATTTCGTCTTCCAGCAGTTATTGGCCGCAGCTCAGCCTCCGCCATAGCCAGCTTGCTGCATTCAGATTTCCCCGACGCTTCAATCAGCATTCAAGAGCGCTGCCAGTGCTCTTTGGACGGTCTGGATGAAGCCTTGCGTGTATCGGATGACGTCAGAGCCATGCTGGTGGAGCGCCAACACCAATCGCGCCCAGGTGCCGCGCTGCTGAAGCACTTCAAGAACGCGGCTTGTGTCGGGGGTGTCCAATGAGCTGCTTCCCAAACGCTGCAACCCTTGAAGGTGAGGTGCTACCTAAAGCGGTCCTCGACGCCCACGCAATGAGCTCAATGAACTTTGCCCGCGAAGAGTTCGACAGGCTGGAGCGCATCCTCTTGCCGCTGCTCGACCCGCTGCTGTGTCGGGAGGAAAACACCATCGCCTCTGACGTTGCCCGCCACCTTGAGCAGATCCGCATCTTCAGCGCCAACTTCTGCTGGAAGCACCGCCACTTGGGCGCCTCGTATGGCGTCGTAGGCAAGTGCGCTGACATGGACGGGAGGGCTACCGTATGAATCCCCCTATTCAGATGCCCGACGACGCCCAAGACGACCTACGCGAGGTGCAAGGCATACTTGTGCTGCTGAGCTTAGCCCTTGCCGTCATTGCCTCGCCCGCCACCCCCGTCATCGTGGCCCGTGTCACCGCCGCGATAGCGCAGCACACCGCCTTGGCCTGGGCCGAAATGCTGGAAGGCGTGATCGCTGAGCAAGGGGGTGACCTGTGAATGCCGTGATTAAAGCTCCCATCGTTTGTCGCGACGATCTCACGTTCACAAGCCGGGACGATTGCGGGCGGATGGTCAACTGGCCGCGCAACAACCCTGGTGTCGCAGCTGACTGGGAAAAGGGCATCGCCTTTTTCGACAGTGAAATTGCCGAACTGGCGGCCAACGATGAGACCGCAGCATATGAGGCCATCAGGTTTGCTATTGCTGGCATGGGCGGGCGTACGACCAATCTAGAGCTGGGCTTTGCAGACGCATTGGCCAGGGCTGCCGCACTTGGCCTGCGAGTAGTACGCAACGGCGCCGAACGCTTCACGCCTAAAGACTTCGACGGGGAGTAACACCATGAAACTTCAAAACGGTGCTTCAGCGCCGACGGGATCGGCTTGCCTGAAGAAAGCCACCGAGCTGTTTTACGTGACTCATCCCAAGGCTACTAGGGCTTTGCTCGGGCCATTCCTCAGCCAGGCCGATGCCGAGTGCGGGCGTGTTGTTTTGCGTAGCGCTGACGCCATGGTGACGGCTTGCCTCGTCGATTCGCTGGACGAACTGACCTACTGGCACGCGGTGAACAATGGCCAGGTCTGCCGGGCCTTCGCTGGCGCTGATCGGGAAGGCGTGAGCCATGAGTAAGGTCACGCCTATTCGCCGCACGGGTGCCGGTGGCCCACCTACTGCTGGCGCTCACATCGACAGCGCCAGCTATGCGCTGCTGGTGGAAACCCTGGTGGGCTTCCTGGAGCTACGCCTTGCCGAGGGTGACGCGGGCCGTCACTGCCCTGAGCTGGAGCGCCTGACCAACCAACTGGAACGGCTGGCCCAGCGTTTCACACCGCCGCAGGGGGCCGCATGACCGACGCCACGATCCTTTTCCGTGAAGCGCTCCAGTCGGTCTATGGGCCGCTCGACTGGCTGCCCCTAGACGATGGCGATATTCACCGCTTCCACGTCCCCGGCGACAAGTCCGGCACCCTAAACGGCTGGTACTGCCTGTTTACCGATGGCATCGCCTCGGGTGCGTTCGGGAGCTGGAAGACGGGCGGCACCAGCACCTGGTGTAGCCGTGAGCCGGTGGACGCCCGCGAAGCCGAGCAGGTGCGCCAGCGCATCGAGCAGGCCCGGCGCCAGCGGGAGGCCGAACGGCAGCGGCGCCAGCTCAAAGCGGCGAATCTGGCTCAACGTTGGTGGCGTGACGCCCGCCGCGCTTATCCTGACCACCCGTACCTGGTCGCCAAGGGCATTCGTTCCCATGGCCTGCGCCAGCGTGATCACGACCTGCTGATCCCACTGTATGCCGGGGGCGTGCTAGTCAACCTGCAACGGATCGCCCCGGACGGCGAAAAGCGCTTTCTGTTCGGCGGTCGGATTAAGGGCTCCTATTCGCCCCTGGGCCGCATCACACCGGGCAAGCCGCTTTGTATCTGCGAAGGCTGGGCCACGGGCGCCACGCTTCACGAAAGCGGTTACACGGTCGCCTGCGCGATGAACGCCGGGAATCTGAAACCGGTGGCGCTGGCGCTACGGGCCGACTACCCCGGCACAGAAATCATCGTCGCCGGCGACGACGACCGCCAGACCGAAGCCGAAGGCAAGGGCAACCCTGGGCGCACCGCCGCCCATGAAGCCGCGGCCGTGTGTGGTGGCCTGGTGACCTTCCCCGAGTGGCCAGCCGATGCGCCGCTGACCCTTTCCGACTTCAACGACCTCGCCGCCTGGAGGTGCCGCCATGCGCCCGCCTGAGAACAACGTCATCAACCTGCGGCCCGAGGCGCCCAAGGTCGAGCCTGATCGCCCGTGCTGGGGCGTGTATGAGCACTGGGTGACCAATGAGAAAGGCCGCAGGCTCAAGCCCGGCGTGTACTGGCACGGCTTCAAGCGCAGCGCCAGCGACGATGACGGCGACGACAAGGCCGACCGCCCGATCACTGATGAGTGGATCGCCACACCCGTGACCGTCGCCGCTCGCACCACCAACAGCGACGACGGCAGCGAGGGCCGGTTTCTGCGCCTGCTCACCGACAGCGGCCCCAAGGAGTGGATCATTCCCATGGAAGTGTTCGGCGGTAGCGGTGAGGACGCCAGGCGGACGCTGTTTGGCATGGGCGTCATCATCGCCTTGAAGAAGCGCGGCCAGTTCATGGAGTACCTGCTGGACCAGCGCCCTGCAGAGGTGTTCGCCACTACATGCCGCCCCGGCTGGCATGAGTCGGGCGCCTTTGTGCTGCCTGGACGCACCATTGGCAGCGACAAGGTGCGCTATCAGGCCAGCGCCAAGGGCCAAAACCTATTCAGCGTCCGCGGGAGCCTGGACGGCTGGAAGGTCGAAGTGGCGGCCAAGTGCGAGGGAAACCCGGTGCTGACCCTGGCGATCGGCTGCGCCCTCGCTGGCCCGCTGCTGAGCCTGGTGGGCGTGTTGGGTGGTGGTGTTCACCTGGTGGGCGATAGCTCCAGCGGCAAGTCGCTGGCTCAGTTGATCGGTTCATCGGTATGGGGCGACCCGGGCATATTCGCCGCGTCATGGGACATGACCAAGGGTGGTCTGGAGATCGAGGCATCGAGCCGTAACGACACCATGCTGCCCCTGGACGAGATCAAGCGGGCCGACCCCAAGCGCGTACAGGAGATGGCCTACTCGCTCGCCAACGGCCAGGGCAAGGGCACCATGACCCGTGACCGGGAAGCCCGCGGCAAACTGAGCTGGCGTCTGCTCGCGCTATCCAGCGGCGAGCGCTCCCTATCTGAGCACGCGGCCATCAGCGGTAATGCCGCCCATGCTGGTGCTGAGTTGCGCATGGTGGACGTGAACGCCGGTACCCGCACGCACCGGGCCTTCGATGAATTGCACGGCCTGGAGGGCGCCGACTTCCACCGCCAGCTCACTGTGGCCGTAGGAGCGAACCACGGGCATATCGGGCCAGCATTCGTGGAGAGGCTGCTGGCCAGCGATGACCGCCCCGGCCTGCTCGAGGACTTCGCCGGAATCCGCGCCCAGTTCGCCGAGGACAACGCCCAGGCCGGGCGGGTGGCGGATCGCTTCGCGGTGATCGCGCTGGCGGGCGAAATGGCCATTGCCTATGGATTGCTGCCCTGGACGCCGGGCACCGCTCTGGCCGACTGCCAGTTGCTGTACGGCGAGTGGCTGAGCCGGGTGGGCGGCGGCAACGCCGAGGATCGCCAGATACTGGCGGGCATCCTCGACTTTATCGACAAGCACGGCAGTAGCCGGTTCTCGGACGTGGAAGACCAATCGCCAGACGCCAAGGTGTTCAACCGTGCCGGGTACTGGGAGGTGATCGGCACCAAGCGACTGTACCTGTTCAACAAGTCCGCGCTGACCGAGGCAGCCCATGGGCACGGATTGGCGCGTGTCGTGAAAGCGCTGGAGGGCGCTGGCGCAATCGCCAAGCACGACACCGACCGAGACAGCCGCAGGACCAAGAAATACCGCCTGCCTGCTGGTGGGTCTGCCCGCCTGTATGTGATCGACCCCGACGCCATGGACAGCGAAGGCGGTGGCTTATGACCGCCATCACCACCCAACGCCAATGCCCGAATCCACAGGAACCTAAAAACGTGGGGAACAGGGGGAACGGGGGAACAGCCAGTAAATCCGGGGGCTGTAGCCGTTCCCCCTTATTGAAGTGTTGGGGAACAGGGGGAACACAAACATGTTTTTGAATATAAGCGCCTGTGATGCTTCTTCTTTTTGGTTATCACTGTTCCCCAGTTTTTCGGGTGGGGAACGCGTACCCCCTCTGGAGGCCCCGGAAACACTGGGTGTTCCCCGCGTTCCCCCGTTCCCCCTATTTTTTTTCACAGACACATTTGGGAGTTATGGAAATCAGGGAGAGGTGACGCCATGAGCCTCCTTGCTGACCTGCTCAATCACATGCCGCCGAATGTTGCTGGCGCTGGCAAATCATCCGTGGCGAAACGCGCCCAGGACCGCCCGCTCCTGGTGCTGGTTGAGCCCGCGCAATTGCCGTCCAGCCCATACACCAACGCCGCCAATGCCACGCCCGAGTGGCGCCAGGCTCGTGACCGGTACATCAACCACGTTATGACCTGCCGGGGCTGCTATGCGCCTGGTGGTCGCCATTGCGTGACCGGTGCCGAGCTGCGCGCCACCTACGACAACACGCCCATGGAGGCCCACCCATGAAGCCCACACAGACCATGCGCCTGTGCGATATCGCCCTGAAGCCAGGGGCCAGCGCCAGCACACAGCTCATCACCAGCCGGCGCATCTGCCGCAACATCAACCGCAACCTCGATTCGGTCCGCGATGAGCGACGTGCCATGCGCCGCCAGGCGGGCAAGCTGAAAGTGTTCTTGCCGTTCACCCGCCAGGCCATTGCCGATCTGGAGCAGCAGGCTCAGGCGCACCGAGAGGATGAGCGCAGCAAAGCCCTGGCCGCGCTGGCCGGCTTCGGCCAATCACTGCTGTTCGACCATGACGGGTTGGCCGGTGCCCTGGGGTTCGACCGTATGTGCGACCTGCTGAGCGTTAACACCGTTGAGCGCGAGCAGGCCAGGCGGGAGGGCGTCACCAGCCTGGAAGACCTGGTGTTCGCCCATGCGCTGGAGGACAGCGCAGAACGCCGGGGGCAAGAGTGGAATGACGCGCCGCTGTTCAACGCCTGCCATGCGGCGATGGCGGACTTCATCAGGGAGTGCCCCAAGCATCTGCTGCCCGATCCCTTCGCACCCGGGGCACCGTTCGGGCCGAAGCTGCCACCCAAGCTGAGCGTGGTGTGAGCCATGACCACGCCAATGAAACAGGCAGATTCAGCCGCCAAGACGAAACAACGGGTTTCAGATGAGCAGCGGCACCTGGTGCTGGAGTTGCGCCGCCGTCACTCGCTGCGCGAAGTGGCCGAAGCGACCGGCCTGCCGCTGGGAACGGTGAAGACCCTGGTTTCACGCTCCGGGGCATTCCGCGACAACGAGCAGCACCGCGCCATGTTCACCCTGCCGCCGATCAGCGCCAGCACCGAGACCCTGCCGAGCGTGCCCGAGCTGCCGCCGCAGGAGGTCGTGACCGGGGACAAGGAGGTGGATGCGGTGCTCTGGCTGCGCTCAATCATCAGTACCGGCCAGACAGCTCTGATTGACCGGGCCATGGAGGGCGCCAAGAAGATCAGGACGCCGCTCGATGTGCTGGAGAAGCGGTACCGCGATTACCTGGTGGCCGCCAACCCTGGTCACCTGTTCGCTGCCATGTCGTCGTTCGGCTTCGCTGACC
Source organism: Pseudomonas wadenswilerensis (assembly GCF_900497695.1). Classification (GTDB taxonomy): domain Bacteria; phylum Pseudomonadota; class Gammaproteobacteria; order Pseudomonadales; family Pseudomonadaceae; genus Aquipseudomonas; species Aquipseudomonas wadenswilerensis. The sequence goes on from NZ_UIDD01000004.1 coordinate 42,866, forward strand.
TCGAGGCGCTGGCCAGCCGGGCCATTGGGCAGCACCAGCTTCGGCTGGAAGGCGCCGCCCGCTTCGGTGATGACCTGCTGGCCGACACCGCGGCGGAAACGTTCTGCATCGAGGCGCTGCGCGGGCTGGAGGCTACCGGCCAATTCGGTGACTTCGATAAGGGCCAGATAGCCGCCAGGTTCAACGCCCACCCTGAACTGCTGCCGCACACCCTGGCGGATTGCCTGTACGAGCTGGGCTACTGGGATCAGCTCTACCGCCTGCGCCACGCCGCGGACCGGGACGCCAGCGACGGGCCGCCCGATGCAACAGCACGGGACTGGTTTGTGTTCGGCCTGCTGGCGCAGATCCGGCCCCGTGATAAGGCCGAAGCGCTGGCGGTGTTCCGCTACCTGATCGCCAGCCAGCGCGACGACATGGCGGAGTCTGAGGCAATTCTTTGCAACTTGATTGGATAGGCCGCGCCACGAAACGCAACTGCGCGAAAACGTGGCGCGACATAGAGCAACACCACCGGGCACTAGCCCATGACCAGCGCTAGCGGCGCCCATGCGAGAGAGAGATCCATGAACGATCAATACCAAGGAGAAACCGCTCTATGACCACGTTCCAAGAACGATTCACAGAGGCCTGCAAGGCCACCGACTTCGCCGACAATTCGAAGGCCATCAGCGGTTACGACGTGTGGGATGTGCGCTATGTCCGGGATGGTAAGCACGTCGAAATCGACGGTCCCTTCTTCACCGAGGACGAAGCCCGAATTTCTGCTGATTTGCTCCGCGGCACATTCCGCGGCGCTAGGGCCTATTCCGTCTGCCACTGCGCGACATGGAATCCAGATCCGAAGCGGGAGCAACTGATCCGCGACCAAGCTCGCATGTCGCGCTCTCTGCTGGCTTGCCGGCTCAATGTTCCGTCTCCCACTAACCCAGCTCAGGAGGCTTTCTAATGGCTGCATTGGCAATTGATTACACCCCACGAACCGAAATTACACTCTGTGGATCGCTTGGGAAAAAGTTTGGGAAGGTGCATACATTCTTACTCGGTGCCGGTGACGTAAGGGAGGCTATGCGTGCGATCGATGTCAATCACCCTGGGTTCGCCCGAGAACTAGCTAGTGCGAAATCCAAAGGACTGGAGTTCGCTGTCTATCGCAACGGTCGCAACGTAGGAGAAGAGGAACTCAATCTAGGCGGCTGCCGCAAAATCAAGATCATTCCGGTGATTTGTGGGAGCAAGCGAGCGGGTGTGTTGCAGACGGTTGTGGGGGCGGTGCTTATGGTTGGTGGCCTGATGTTGAAACAGCCTTGGATGATGCAGATGGGGGCTGCTGCACTCGTCGGCGGAGTGGTTCAGATGATCAGCCCGCAGAGCCAAGGGCTCAAGACTAGCGCCGCGCCTGAGAATACCCCTGGCTACGCGTTTGGCTCAGCCCGAAACACCACAGCTAGCGGTCTTCCTGTGCCGCTTTGTATTGGGTATCGCCGGTGGGGGGGCGCAATTATCAGTTGCGGAATTTACGCTGAGGATCAGGTGTAACAGGGGTTCATTTGCGAAAGGGGCGTGGTAATTTCACGCTCCTTCCTGTGCCTAGAATGGATTACGAACGATGCGTTTTATAGGAATAGCCATGGTCACCGCTGCCTTGCTGGCTGGTTGCGCGACATCCCCGATTCCCTCTAATCAGGCTGACCCAGTACCTGCCGCCCGGCTGACTGGATATCAGATGAAGCCAAAGGTTGGATTTGGAACGCTTGTAGTTACGAGGGACACAGGTTTTACGGGGGCTGCATGCAACACCCTGGTCTACATTGATGGCAAACAGTCAGCTGAAATAGGTTCAGGAGAAACTGCGAAATTCTACCTTCCAGCTGGTGAACGCATAATTGGTGTCAACTCAACCACCTTGTGCGGAGGCGGACTGAAGGAGAGGTCGTTTGTAATGGACGCTGGTGCAACTAAAAAATATCGGATTTCAATTGATACCAGCATGAGCATGGATTTGTCGCCTACTGCTTTTTGATAAGTTTCAAGGGCTCTTTCTGACCACCAAAGGGAGCGATATGGCAGACATAGAAGTGATGTAGGGTCTGTGTATTCGAACAGCGGCACCCGCGTGAACGTTTGAAGGGCACGGTTTTTACTTGTATCTCAATAACAATATAATAATTAATTACAAACGTGGAGAGGGAAAATGTCTGATCTGGTTGACCAAAACCCTGCAGCATGTGAATGGCTAGAGAGCACTATCCGACGCCACTCTCAAGGTATATATGGACATTTGGTCTCTGCGGTGGTGTGGACAGATGCGAAGAATATACATGGCGAGCTGCTGGTACCTGCAGATCCGCACGTTTTAGTTGATAAACTCAAAAGTAACTCGTTCATTCTTCTCCAGAGTCACGACCCGGGAAAACCCATAGGACAGGTTTTGGAAGGCGCCTATTTCGAGTCTACGGATGGCCATCAGTTTGTTGTTGCCGTTTTAGGGTATTACGCTGGCGGAGACGTTCTTAGTTTCAAAGGTCTTGGGATTGATACTCGTGCTGTTCCTCCGTCGCCAAGCAAACTGCCGCCATTGTCAGATGACTGCTGGATGGAGTTAGCGACAGACCCCAGGGAGGTGGATGAAGGCTGGCTCGACCTAATTACCCGTGAAGCCCCGCTGCGAATCGAGCGCACGGAACTATCACATAATGCTGAGAGCTCAGCACAAGAGCTGATTAGGCTGGGGCTCGTTTATCTTACTCTTGTGTGGAATCCGTTTGTAACCTCAATTGCTTCTGAAGCGGGGAAAGGAGCTTATACCGCAATTCATGCTTGGCTGAGGAAGCTATTCGAAGAGCTTGCAGATAGACGCAATCCGGTGTTGGATATTCATACACACCAAGACGGATGCCAGGTATCGTTTCTTATAAGAGGGAAGGATATTAAAAAGCACTATGTAGCACATGAAGGTCTGTCCGGAGCAGCGGCGCAAGCCGCGAAGCTGATAGCACAGCTCAAGGTGCGGGGAACACCTGCGAAACAGTTAGTCTACGAATTCGATAGGGAGGCGCTTCGCTGGTACCCATCATTTGCAGTGTTAGGCGATAAGAGAATTATCACTGATAACCTCGCGCTGATCGCCATAGAGCAACTTCCTTCTGGCTTGAGCCTTGGTTTCAGTCGGGAGAAATTACTTACTAAATAATCACCGAAAGATGTGCTTCATCGGTTTCGGTTCGTAACTGAGCGCGAGCCAATCCGTCGTATCTGCTGGGGCGAGCGGTCGAATGGAGGCGGAATTTGCGGTGGTTCGCACTTTGGTTCGCAACTCCCAACGCGCGAAACCTGGTCTACCACAATGGGCGGTTAGGTTTGTGGGGGTAAAGGTGGCGCGAGACAGACCAAAACGTCTCACTCGGATCATATCGTCGGTCTCGCTGAGCTGGCGGCCATGGCAGCCTGAGCAAAGCGGTAACCAGCCTGGGTATGGTCACTGGCCATCACCAGTGCACCCCGTGCCAACGCCGGACCTTGACTATTGTTAACTCGATCCCGACTGCTACGCTTTTCTCCAATAAGGTAAGGATTGCTCATTGGCGACCATCTTTTCGCCCTTGCACACCCATTCGTATGGAGGCTGTATGCGCAACGCTGCTCTGATCTCCTCAATAGCAGCACTCATGGTGGGGTGCATCCAATTACCTCCACAGGAGGTCGGTCAGCAAGCACCTCAGTCACAGGAGAAGACGAATCCACAACCAGCCCCATCACAGCAAATAATTGATAGCGGCCAATGGATTGATTTCGGAGGCAGCAACGAGATGTCCTTTCAACTGAAAAAGGGATCTTTTCGCTTTGACCAAGACAAGGGAGGGGTCTTTGTAGCTGTAGCCTTAGGGCGAATTCTTGATCAAAGTAACGGCCAAGTCAGTGCTATTCAATTTTATGTTACGGCGCAAGAATGCGTGAATGAGAGAGGATCACTGGTTATGACGGATGTTCAAGGCGCAGCGTTAAATCAGTTTGATTTTTTATTTGACGCAGGAAACATCGCTTCAAGCATAGCTCAAACCATTTGTGCTGTTGCCTTTAAAAAAGCCGCAGAAGTTCAACAGCAAAATCCCCAAAGGGTTGTTCCGGTCAAGCCGAAAGCGCCAGCAATCTGACCATAGATCACAAGGCAAGCTGTAACAACGCGTGTGACAGGGAGCGGGAATTTTCACGCAGCACTTCACGCACGATCTTCACGCAGGCACAGTGCGCGAAGCCTGTAGCGGTCCGCGGCCAGGTACGCGCTGCTGGTACGCATTCTGGCGAGCGTACTGGGCAGGTTCGCACCCTGGGCTCGCACGTCCGGTTCGCAACCACCATGGCGCGAACCTGTGCAGCTACTGCCAGGGATGTGAGCTGATTACCGCCTGGGATAGATTGGACCGTACATCCCCGAATTAATGAGCATCTCCCACATTTTCTTCAACGCCTGCCCCGTCTCCTGATTCACAAACAAGGAGGATCTGCTCCCGTGCGGCGAGCCTAGAATGTAATGGCGCATCGTTTCCCAGGTTTCGGCGACGTCTGCCCATCGCCAACCGGGAACCTCCTTTTCAAGCAGCAGAGGCATTGCAATCGAGAGGGGAATAGTTCCGCCTTCACCCAGCGGTCGCTCCCACTCGCACTTGACCAATATCGGGGTAGCAGAAGTGTTGTAGAACGTGACGTCCAGGATTTCTGCCGTGATCGTTGCGGCGGGATGCCAAGGAAACGCATTCACGGAATCGACGACTTCTTTACCATCGCCATAAGGGCAGGTCACAAACCCGTGAGCGAAGTACCGGGTATGGTCCAGCCCCTGATAGCCGCAGTCAGCCCCAGGAATGGTTACAGGCTGATGATCGTTATGGTGCAGAACCAGCGGATGCCATGAAGGGTAGCTATCAACTACCGGGCCAAGTTCGCCGACAATGTCCGCGAGCATTTCTTTGCTACGGGTTCTTTCTGCTTGATCTAGGTCTCGCGGGTGGGGGATCAAGTACTTCTCGACTTCTTCTAGGTTCATACGGGCAGCTTCATCTGCTCGGAAAGCCATGGGGGACACCTCTTAAATGGGATGGCACATCATGATATTGTCATCTCACGCATAAAAACAATGTTTTATGCATGACATTATTATTTTGTGTTTTTTGACTTGTCCGGCCTTTACCAAATGTGAGACAGGCATGAGACGGAAACCGTATGGCCTGGGCGCCCGAGCCCTCACGCCAGGCCGTGCCGGTAAAGCTGGTGCTCGGCTCTGTCTCACATTGCTGGTGGTGCCGGACACTTGTTTGACCACGCTTTGACGGAGTGAGGGCCAGGCAGATGGCGACCGCGCCTGTGGGCGGGCGTCTAAGGTCCGGCCGGTGCTGGAGGCCGTCAAAGTAGAGGGTCTGGCCGTCTCATACCCCTGACAGACCCCTGACGGATTTTGGACAGCTTTGGACGGATCGGCGCCAGCAACAGGTGGGAGGGGTAGGCCTGAGGGCAGATGCCATTGAGCATTCAGCCTGGGTTGGCGACTTCGTCAGCGTGCGGGCCGTCAAAAATCAACAGCGAATGTTTGACTGGCACTAGACAGAATTAGACGAGTTGCCACGAGCATGCGGTGCTCAGGCCCACGACTGGCCTGGGCGGCGACTCAAACAGTGGTCCCGACGCGCCTCACCTCGTCAAACATTTTCGAGTGCTTATTCTGGACAGGCTCTGGACGGATTCACGGCGCCAGCAGATGGCCGGTTGCGCTGGGGAGTATGTCGGGCGCGGCCTGCAGATTGGTAGCGCCAAGCAGCTGGCGGGTGACTGTCCAGAATTACACCCAGCCTTGACCTGCCCTTGACTGGATAATTGCACATAGTCGCTCACCTATCTGTATCCAACCTCGCCAGTCATTTGCGTCGGATTGGACCGGCACGATTCTTGGGCTTGACTGGCAGAGATCGACCCAAAGCTGCCCATATTCCTCCATAACGAAAGAGCCCAGCCGAAGCTGGGCTCTGTTCGCATACTATTGCAGCGGCCAGCAGGTCTGGCCATGAGCGATCACGCCAGGAGTGCGACCGTAGCGCTGGGCAAGAGAGGGAGCCAATTCTGGAAGCAGGCCTTCGATGTACGGGACCATCATGGCCACGTATGCCTCGAACGATGGGTGCTTGCGCCATTGACCTTCATCAATAGCGTTGCGATACGATCGATCAAACCACCCGCGCAAAACCATAAGCGCCCCTTCGATACGATCCTCCAGGGGGCCGACACTGTGCGCCTTGGTATGGCCATCCTGTTTCAAGATTTCGCGCTCCACATAGGTGCCCGGGCGATAGCCAGTGATTTCGTGGACCTCCATGACCCGCTCGTGAATCTCACGGTGTTCTCGCTGATCCTCTTTGAGATCGGCAGCGAACCGGAAATCACAGTAAAGGCAATGCGCGACAGCATTCGAGCCACTTGGTGAATCCAGGTACTGGTCGATCACTGCCTGAAACCGGCGGTTCAGCTCGTGATAGTTGCGAAGACCAAGAAGTTCAGCCGTAGCGAGGTCGAGCCGTTTGCCGTGAGGCAGCTCAGGGTGGGATTGTTTGTGTTGCTTCGCGAGGCGCTTGACGCTCTGTACGTCAACGAAAGTAGGGGTGTAATGCATGATTAGCCTCCAAAGGCTGGGCCTGTTGTCCACTAAGAGAACCCAATACAGGGTTGGTTTGAAACGGGTGAAATCACGATAGAGCTATTGCTTCGCCAGGGTGGACGGCGGGCACCTACCGAACGTGCCTGTTACAACACTACTTGAATCCTAAAGATCTCTGCAAGTCTCCAAAAAATAGACATGAGTCGCACAATTTCGCAATTGGACATGTGGGAACAAATTCTTGACCACCCTTGACGGATTTGGCCGCTGGCGCCGGATCAGAATCGGCTGCAGGCCTTGCTGAACAAGGGCTGGCGCTGAGCCTGGCCGACCTGTGGGAGCGGAGGCCGTCAAGAATTTCCGGGCGTGCTCGTCAAGGGAAAACCGAGCGGTCCAGAACCTGAGATGCTGGCCAGTCGACCAGATGATCACGGACGCCAGCAGGGCGCTTCGCGATGGAATGGAGCAGCGCAGGGGCACCAGGCAGATGCTGCTGTCAGCCGGGCTTCCCCGAATGTAGGCGAGTCGACGCATGCAGACTCGTCTGGAGAGATCAGGCGGGTTGACGCCACTGTCAACTGGGCCTATTCTCCGCGCATCCCGCCCAAGGCTGTAAGCCGTCCATCCCATCCAGGACGTGCCGACCCCTTGGGCGTTCTGCTATCTGGAGGAAGCGAATGCCGACGGCGGTGCTGGTTGATGGTGCGTACTTCATCAAAAGGTTTCGACGGATTGAGCCCCAGAATGCGTATAACGCCGAGCGAGCAGCTGACCTTGTGCATCGCTGGGCAATCGCGCATCTGAGTAATCCAGCCCCAAAAAATGGTGGGGGTGTACAGGAGCGCCCAACGAGGAATCATCGAAAAGAGCTGTACCGGATTTTCTTTTACGACTGCCCTCCGCTCGACATAAAACATCACAACCCGGTATCTAAGCGCGCAATAGATTTTTCCAAGTCCAAAGAGGCAGTGTTCCGCAAGGAACTTCACAATCGACTTCGCAGTAAGCGAAAAGTGGCGTTGCGGTTAGGGCATCTGTCCAAGGATGTGAAGTGGACAATTAAGCCTGAGAAAATTGCACTGTTGCTCAAAGGCAAACTTCAAATTGGCGACCTCACTGAAGATGATGTCAGCATGGAGACCCGACAAAAGGGGGTGGATATGCGCATCGGGGTGGATGTGGCCTCACTCTCGTTCAAGAAGCAGGTCGATCAAATCGTGTTGATTGCCGGCGACGCTGACTTCGTGCCAGCCGCCAAAATGGCAAGGCGGGAAGGGATCGATTTCATTCTTGATCCAATGTGGCAGACCATTCCCGATGGTCTAATGGAGCACATCGACGGGCTTAGATCGACATGCCCTAAGCCCATATTGAAGCCTCGGGCGGAATTGGCGCCCTCTCAAGAGGACTGACAATGGAGTTTCCTTTCAGGGTTTAGCTTGACTCGCTCAACACTGGCAGGAAGTGGGCGCATAGAACCGCGCTTGACATGGGTACTTCTCGTTTTAGGTATACGTTTAGGTATACGGATGACGAATCCATATGTCATACCCCTTGATTTTATTGGTCTACAGATGCCTGATTCGATTCCTGTCTCCGCACCAGACATCAGGCTTGCAGCGATGCAGGCCTTTTTTGTGTCCGGAAAAAAGCGATGTCTCAATTGCTTGGTGTAAAAAACTGCCCAAAGCCGGTGGTTTGACCATTCACGGCAAATCTTCGAACATGAGCACCGAGGGCTGCAAGCGCGCATTTTTGGGCATGGCTTGCCAGTAATTGGCCCCCCGAATCTAGCAGCAGTGAAACTGGCACTCACTGGCGTATGGACAGTCGATAGGCCCCACCATACGGCCGATTATTCGACTGCGTTCTGAACTTATGGATCGTAGATCCGGAAACTAAAGAATCGCTGCGACTTCAGCCGTAGTAACATCCGAAGGCGACCCCATCAGGTCGCCTTTTCTTTTGCCCAATTGTCCATGATTTTGCCGACTCTCGGACTGAATACCTAGTAACTCTATTGGAGGATCATTCTTATGTATCTGTTGACTTCGCTAAGTGACATGTTGCGTCTATTGAATTCGCAATCTAGAAAATCGCCCTCATCACCCCTTTCGTTATTTTCAAAAGACGAGCGAATGAAATAATTACAATGATTTTCATAAAGGTAATAATGAAGCTCGCCAAATAAGTCCAGAAAGTTAACATCATAAAAGCATTCTGAAATTCGCTCCGACTCATGGTGTGATGCTCGCTTAGTCGAACCGTCGGAGTAGGTGAACAATTTTTCAAGATGGTTTAAAGCACTTTGTTCTATGCGCTCAAGCTCGGATCTAGATATGTTATCCCTGCACTTAAATGCGCAAAATAGATGGTAGCCAGGACTCTCTGAACTAGATGATCTGCTAGTGAGATCTCCCATGGTTATCCCAACTTTGGCAAATTGACTATCTCTAGTGTTAGTGCCGAGATACAGCCATTTTGTTGTTGATTCAAAATTTAATTTTGATTGATTGTGAATGTATTCCATTTTATAGCAGGCGAATGGATCAAGCTCTAAGTCATACTCTCTTTTTGTTCTTTTCAACTCTATTCTCTCAAGTTAAATTAATTGGATGGGGTTTGATATTTATGGCCGGAATTTACCATTGCTATGCTACCGATTCAATTGTCACAGTCCTGGGCCTTGAAGACCTGCGTGGCCTGCCGTTCACGTGTGCCATAGTCGCTTTCTTTTAATATTTTGGTCAAGGCAGGAGGGGCCGCGCGTGAGTGGATTCGGTATCTGGATGCCACCCATTCGGGTGATTTGTCCGGGAGATGCACAGCATATGGATAGTTGCCTTCTACTCATACCAGACTCTCGGCAGGGCCTGCATCCGACCTGAAGCAATCATTCGGAAGCTACTAGAATTCGCGGTGGAATCAACGTTAAACCCAATGACATGGCGAACGCCAATTTGATAGCATCCCCACGGTGTCAGTGCTTTTGAGTCTGGTGCAGATATACGCCTATTGAGAATAGTAAATACGCTCAAAAATTAAAACTTTTAAAAGTGCAATTTTTTTGGTGTGCAGATGTTTCGGGGTGGGAAATGAAATTTGATTTCGGTGATCTGTATAAGTTTGTGGTTTCTGCCGGCCTGGCGTTAGTTGGCATGAGCATATTGTCAGTATGGCTTATATTCAAAGAGCCTTTCGATCTTAATGTGAAAGAATCAGATCTGCTGCTGCTAACTCCTGTCGCTCAGGAGGTTATTAAATACCGCCAGCACGTTGTCGGGCTATTGGTTGCTTTCTCGATGTGGGCAATTCCTATTACTGCGTTTGCCGGCTTTTGTTTGTCAGTTTGGGGGCTGCAAAAATGGAAACAACAGCAGTCTATAGTTGATGAGCTTGCAGAACTAGGGCTTGAGGAGAAGAAAGTTGCCATTAGGCCAAAGACAGACGATGAGATAGCCCTGTCAGACCAGTCCGAGGGCGTGATTTGCGATGTACAAGTTGCTAGATCGGCTAATGCACGCTTGCAGCGACCTAGTTATATTGATAAGGCGTTAGTTAAGAAGCTCCATTATTATCTTCCGGTCGAATACAAGGTTGATCCAAATATGTTGATCTCTGGTGCAGAGGTTGACTTTGTGTTAACAAGCTCGCACTGGCTGCATAAGGATTATCTGATTGAAGTAAAATACATACGGAAGGGGTTTAATTTGGGTTGGCTTTCCCAGGTGGCGCTCAAGCTAAGAACAGCGTCTGTTTTATATTCGAATGTAACAAATAGAATCCCCAATACCTGCTTATTGATTGTTGTAGCTGATTCTGCATGGAATGCAGAGAAGTATGCAGACCTGAAGGACCGCTTTTTTAGTGCATACCCTAAGCGGGCTGCAAAACATAGAATTTCAATCATGAGTGAGAGCCGATTTGAGGGCATAACGTCGGAGGCTATGTCTTTGGAAATGGGGCTTCCTATAAAAAATGCTAACACATGAGGTGGCAGTTGATTGTTTTTCCATATGTCTTTTGAAGAATCAGAGAAAACATCTTCTGTTTATTGACAGCCTTTAGCCAGGTGTTGCCTAGAGCTAAGCGGCTCTCTTGGCCGATGTCTGCCGGTGCCGAGTGGCCGCAAAGGGGCGATAGCGACTGGTCGCGATCAATATCAGCCAGGCGACGCGGGAGTAGTTTTCATTTGAGCCCAAAAAATTCCCGATTCGGTTCCACGGAAAGCCATAACTAGCTGAATTGTTTATAGATACCCTATGGGGTACATCAAAAAAACCACCTAACTCCAGGCCGCGAGAAACGTGACGTTACGACCAACAACCGTCCGTCTGTCTCCACACCAAATATCTAATTTCTGGCTGCCTAAGACCTCTACGAAATGCCCAACAAGGCCCGCCTTGTGCGGGCTTTGTTGTTTCCGGCTTCTCCTGATGTCTTGTTGCCTATCTGCTGGTCCAAGGGATAAATAGGGACATCCAGGTGGTACCATCGATGAGTATTGCGGATAATGGAAACCATGGAGTCATGGAGTGTCCAGTGTGAAAAAGTGGAAGTCAGCTTTAGCCGGTATAGTGTCGCTGGCTCTCGCAGCCTGTGAGCAAGCACCCCCTTATGAGTTCGAGGGCACGTATTTCATAACTGAAGGTGAAGACTGCACTATTCCGACAAGTGCGGAAGACAATGAGAATTATTTTTTGGAAATAGCCAGGCAGGTTCACAATGGAAGCTTGTCGTACTCCGCTAAGCTTCCATCAGCTGCAAAGGCTGAAATGCCTATTACTAGCGTGCAAAGCGCTTCGCCAACCAGCGATAATGAACTAACTTTCAATTTCACTCACGCTAAGGTGCCCGGCGCCGTGCCGGGGGGCTCAAAGATGAGCTTCGAAATCTCTGTAGTGCCGAATAAAAATAAGGAAAACCATCTATGGCTGACCAAACAAAAGGCCATCATGGTTCGGGACGAGAAAGTATCCGAGTACGACGTTCTCGATAATTTGAGAAGATTTTTCGAGCTCGGGAAGGCAGGGGCTTGCTTGAGAAAAGGAACAGTGGAAGGCTGAGTACAGCAGGGAGGCGGTCTTGGCGAGGATAACCAGACGCGCTCAACCTCGCCCGCCACCTTTCGGTTATTCGCCAAACAGCGCCTTGGTGTATTTTTTGGAGACCGCTCCGGATCGCTTCCCGTCCGCGCCGTAGTAGCGATCTTCGCGACATAGCCGCTCTTTCACGTCGCAGAATATCCCGTTGGCGAAGGTGAATTCGCTCAGGTCGACGTCACTCGATGTGAATACGTCGGTCGCAGCTGCCTTCTTGCCTAGATACTTTTCCGTCAGCGCGCGGGAGATGCCTTTGTCATTGGCGCACACGTAACGGTCGCAGAGCACGCCCGACACTGGCGTTTTCAGTACGGCTCGCTGTTTGGCCTGTGCGGGCATCACGCCCACCGCCAGCAGCAGCGCCAAAGAAAACGAAAGATGTGATTTATTCATACTCATTGGACTTCGTTCAGTGGGTTTCAGATTTACGCAAGCCACGGCGCAGCAGGTTAGCAGACCATGTTAAGGCAAAGAGGTTTCTACGAGACCAGGCGATTCATTCGCCGTAGCCAAATCCTCAACCAACGCCTTCGCCATCCCACTCAGAAAATGAGCCGCACAAGCCATCGCCTCATCCTCTTCAAGCATCACCTGATGAGTCAGCTTATTCACGCACCCCATCAACAAAGCCGCTTGCTCCAGCACAAAACCCGCACTATGCCCTGGCTCAACCCGAAACAGTCGTTCAGTGGTCTTCCCGCTTGGGCCTTCGCCGAACGTACCAACACCTATCGTTTTCAGAACTGAAGCATGATCATCGTTCATCCATACCTCCCAAAGCAGGCAGCCAGCCCTGCCAAAGCAACACTGGCGCTCGCCTGAAAAACTCAGTGCTTCAACTGAACCTTGCTCAAAGCCACTTCAACCAAGCTTCGGGCGTGTTCAATCTCATGCATGGTCGCCAAGGTCAGTACTTGCTCAGGTGGCCTGGGATGGAGCAGCACTGTCTGCTGAGCAATAGTCAGCGCACGGACCAAGTATCCGGAAGTCTGGACGAGAAGGTCTTCAAGGGATTGGTTGGGATGATGCGGAGGATCTGGGACGATTTTTAACATGGTGTCTCCCCGGTGAATGGAGCCGCCACGAATCTGCTGTCAAACAAATGGGTGGCAACTGTACGCGGGTTGACAGACCGAACACCGGAGAACTCGGCGCACACGAAGGTGCCCCACGTACAATCGCCATGAAGGCTTGCACATGTCCACGGTGTAGTCGGCCTGTCAAAACCGGTCGTTGAATTGCCAACGACCGGCCGAGACTAGAGTCCTACCGGGACCACTGCAATGCTTTGAAAGCGGCAAAAGTATGATTGGGAAATGGACTACATGGAATCAGGAAATTCTGAAGATTTCCGCCGCTAAAGTACCGTTCTCATGACTATTCGTTACAAATCCACAACACCTCTCTGGTGACCCTGCCATCACCCACGCCATCATAGGAGGTCACCGCAACCTGGCCCGTCCAGGCGCTGCGTTATATACGAAGGGCAACTAACGCCCTCTTTTTTCTGCTGGGGCGATGGATGAAACAAGGGCGAGTGTGGGCGCTGATGTTGATGGTTGCGGTCTTGTCGGGCTGCGCCACGGCGCCGCCGAGGGATCAGAACAATCTGTGCAATATCTACCGCGAGTACCCGGACTGGTACGAAGATTCGCTGAAGATGCAGCAGCAGTTTGGCACGCCGCAACATGTGGCGATGGCGATCATGAAACAGGAAAGCAGTTTCGTCTCCGATGCGCTGCCGCCCCGCGATTACTTGCTGTGGGTAATTCCGTGGGGGCGGGTGAGTTCGGCCTACGGTTATGCACAGGCCCAGGACCCGGTCTGGGGTGAGTACAAATCCGGTACCGGCAATGGCGGTTCGCGCGATAACTTCGATGACGCGGTCATGTTCATTGGCTGGTACACCGCTGGCACCCAGCGGCAGTTGGGGATTTCCAAGTGGGATGTCTACAACCAGTACCTGGCCTATCACGAAGGGCGCGGCGGTTTTAGTCGTGGGACTTATCGCAGCAAGCCGTGGCTGATGCAGGTGGCGCGCAAGGTAGAGGCGCAGTCGCGGCTCTACGGTGCCCAGCTCAAGGCGTGTCGCCAGGAGCTGGAGGATGATCGCGGCTGGTTCTAATTTGCACGGCGCAGCAGGGGACGGGTCTTGATCAGGCCCGCTGCAAGGGCGGCCAGAATCAAGGCAATGGCAATGCCTTCGTCCCGGTCGATGTGATGGCCGAGCAGGAGGATGGAGCCGGCGATGCCGAAAATCGGGATCAGCAACGACAGCGGCGCAACGGTTGAAACCGGGTACTCGCGCAACAACAGGTTCCAGCCCCAGTAACAGAAGTGCGTCGCCGCGTAGACCTGGAACAACAGCGATAACAGCGCGACACCCTCAACATGGCTGGCCAGGGCGGTGAATGGCGCGCTGCCCTGGCTGAGCCAGGTGAGCAGCAGCAAGGGGATCGGCGGGAACAGGCTGGCCCACACCACAAAGGCAAACATCTCACGCACTTTCGAGCGTTTGATGATGACGTTGCCCAGGCTCCAGCTGAAGGCGCTGACCAGCAATACGCTGTACCCCGCGGTCGTTGCCTGGCCGGGGCTGTTGGCGATAATGCAGATCAAGCCCAGGGCGGCGAGTACCACGCCAACGCACTGGCCAAGGCTCATGCCTTCGCGAAACAGCAGCACGCCCCAGCCCAAGGTGAAGAAGGCACTGAACTGGATCAGCAGGGCAGCGGTGCCGGGTGGTACGCCCAGGCTGATCCCCAGGTTGATCAGTGCCCACATCGCCACGCCGAAGATCAAGCCGTAGGCGGCCAGCCAGCCCAGGGCCACGGGCGGGCGTTTGATCAAGAACACCCAGGGCAGGGCGGCGAGGGTAAAGCGCAGGGCGGTGAGCAACAGCGGGTCGATCTCGGCCAGGGCCAGTTTGCTGATGGGGAAGTTCAGGCCCCAGATGGCTGTCACCAACACGGCGAGCAGCAGGTGTTTTCGTTGCATGGTGTTGTTATCCACAGGCGGGCAGGGTGCAACTATGCGCAATGCGGCTGCTGGCCCGCTTGCGCTATCGGGTCGTAGGTCGTTAGATTCGGGCCATGATTGAAATTGACCCGTCTGAACACATTCCCCGCGACGCGGTGGTGACCGCCGTTGACTATGCCGATGGTCATCACTTCGCCCTGCACACCCACCAGCGCGGGCAGTTCGCCTATGCGGCCTGTGGGGTGATCACCGTGTTCACGCGCCAGGGCAACTGGGTGGTGCCGCCGCAACGGGCCATCTGGGTGCCGGCGCAGGTGCCCCATGAGATGGTCATGAGCGGGCCGGTGACCATGCTCAACACCTACATCAGCAACGAGGCGGCGGCGCGTTTGGGGTTGCCGGGGTTGTGTCAGGTGTTCGATGTGTCGGCGTTTTTGCGCCAGTTGCTGATCCAGGCTGCGGATGTGCCGGCGCTGTATGCGCAAGAACAGCGCGACGGTCATTTGATGTCGTTGCTGCTGCACGAAATCGCCAGCATGGCGCCGTTGTCGCTGAATGCGCCGCTGCCGGATGATCCGCGCCTGGCCCAGGCTTGCCAGCGGCTGTTGCAACAACCGTCGCTTGAAGTGAGCATCGATGACATGGCCCGGCAGGTGGGCAGGAGCCGGCGCACGTTCACCCGGCTGTTTCGTCAGCAAACCGGTATCAGCTTTGTCGAATGGCGCCAGCAGGCATGCCTGTTGGCGGCGGTGGTGCGCCTGGGCAATGGCGAGTCGATCACCCGGGTGGCGGTGGACCTGGGCTATGGCAGCCCGAGTGCGTTCACCAGTGTGTTTCGCAAGGTGCTGGGAGCGGCGCCGAGTCGGTATTTCAGCAAGGAAGCGCTATGAACCATGAAGCACAGGTGCAGCAGATTATCTCGACCGATGCACGCCGATGGCAGGTGCTTGAGGTGGTCCGGCGCCTGGACCTGCCGGACTGCTGGATCGGTGCGGGATTTGTGCGTAATGCGGTGTGGGATCACCTGCACGGTCGTACGCCGTCAGCGCTGACCGGGGATGTGGATGTCATCTGGTTTGATCCCGCTCGGGCAGACGCTGGCGAAGACCAACGCCTGGAAGCGACGTTGCGCGAGCTGGCCCCAGGCATCGACTGGTCGGTAAAAAACCAGGCGCGCATGCACAGTCGCAACGGCGATGCGCCCTACGGTTCATCCGCCGAAGCGATGTCCTTCTGGTGTGAAACGGCTACCGCCATTGCGGTACGGCGTACTGCAGAAGATGAATGTGAAGTGTCGGCGCCTTTGGGGTTATATGACCTGTTCGAGCTGTTGCTCAGGCCGAGCCGGCGCTTTGTGGTGGAGAAGCGGTCGGTCTATGAAGAGCGGATTGTGGCCAAGGCGTGGTTGAGTAAATGGCCAAGGTTGCGGTGTGTTGGTTAAACCTAGCTGTCTGCGTTTGACAGTTCATGTCTGAATGACATCATTGCTGCCCTAAAGGTGTTTTTAGTAAGGATTTCGCATGACGTGGAAAGGTCGATTTTGGACCGAGTTCTGGGCTGTATTACTGTTGGGTTGCCTGCCAGTAGCGTTCAGTTATTGGTACGGAAACGTTGCGGAACTTACGAAGACGATGGATAGCTTGCTGAGCTCGGGGTTCATCGCCAACTATTCCATTGCGCTGTCTTTGGTGTTTTTTGCAGTTGCCGCTATCGAGAGATTTTTATGGAAGCGCACAGAGGCAAGCCGCAGCTTTTGGGCGTTTGTGAGTGATGTTTTTACTGAAGTGGGCACAGGTTTGATCGTGTTCTTACGGCTCGGTGTTGGAGCGATGATCGCATTTCCGACGCTGTGGTTTTTCGTTGAGCCGGAGTCATTCGAGCTCAAGAAGGTGGTTCACTTCTATATGGGGGGTGTCTTTACTTTCTTTGTAACGTTGCTGGTTTCGTATGGGTATGAGTACGTCAAAATCAAATGGCGTCGTAGGCCTTGGATAGATTCATCCTTGAGCCGCAGCGCGAGCCCGTGAAGCTCAAGAAGTCAGCGGCCAACCAAACAACTCACAAGCATTGCCCGTACTCGCCTCAGCCAACCGCTCAACCTCAATCCCCATGATCCCAGCCAGCGCCTGGGCAATCTGCGGCAGATGCTCCGGGCTGTTGCGCACGCCCGGGAACATCACCGGCGCCATGTCCGGCGCGTCGGTTTCCAGCACCACGCTGTCCAGCGGCAACTGCGGCAGCACCTTGTGCAAGCGCAGCGCCTGCGGCCAGGTCGCGGCGCCACCAAGGCCGAGCTTGAAGCCGAGCTTGTGATACTCGCGCGCCTCTTCAACGCTGCCGGCAAAGGCGTGGATGATGCCGCCGCGCTTGAGCTTGTAGCGCTTGAGCGTGGCGATCACCACGGCATGGCTGCGGCGCACGTGCAGCAGGGCGGGCAGGTTGCAGTCAACGGCCAGTTGCAGCTGGGCTTCGAACAGCGCCTGCTGGCGCTCGCGGTCGAGTTCGGGCAGGTAGTAATCCAGGCCGAACTCGCCGACGGCGCACAGCTGGCGCTCACCCTGCAGGCGGGTCAGCCAGTCGCCCAGTTCGGTCAGGTGTTCGGGGCGGTGCTGGTCGAGGTACACCGGATGCAGGCCGAACGCCGCGTACAGCTGCGTGTCGCTGCGCACCAGGTCCCAGACCCGCTGCCAATTGCTTTGATACACCCCCAGCACCACCATGCGCTCGACCCCGCCGGCCCGGGCATTGGCCAGCAGGGCCGGGCGGTCGGGGTCGAAGTCTGGAAAATCCAGATGGGTGTGGGTGTCGATCAGGCGCATGGTCAGGCCGGGAAGATTCGCTGTTTGAAGGTTCGACCGATGGCGTGCACGCCGGGTTCGTATTGCTTTTGTTCAACAGCGGCGAGGGCCAGTTTGAGCGCGGTTTCGGCGATCAAGCCGTGTTGCTGGGCCATGGCATTGACCGGCAGCGGCAAGAAGTCCAGCAACTGGTTGTCACCGAAAGTGCCCAGTTGCAGGCTGCGCGAGTCGGCCGGGCGTGCTTGCAGCACGTCGAACACGCCTTGCAGCAGCACGTAGGAGGTGGTCACCAGGGCGTCGGGCAGGCGGCCGAGTTCTTCGATCAGTTGGTTCATCAGGCGCTGGCCGCACTCGCGGCTGAAGGCTTCGCCTTGCAGGCGGCTGATCTTGCCGTTGAAGCCTTCCAGGGCCTGGTCGAAGCCGCCGGCGCGGGCCTGGCTGACGCTGAGCTCCGGGCGGGCGCCGATCAGGGCGATGTGCGCGGGTTTGGTGGCCAGCAGGCTGCGGGTCAGTTGCTGGCTGGCGTTGCGGTCGTCGCTGACGATCGAGCAGAAGTGTGCCGGGTCCAGGCTACGGTCGATGGCGATGATCGGCAGGCCCTTGGCTTGCAGTTCGCGGTAGCTGTCGTCTTCCGGCGGCAGGCAGCTGGCGACGAACAGCGCGTCGCAACGGCGGGCGCGGAACAGTTGCTGGAGCTGGCGCTCGCTCTCGGGCTGGTCGTCGCTGCTGGCGATCAGCAGTTGGTAGCCCTGGGCCCGGGCGCGTTGCTCCAGTTGCTTGGCGATGCGTGCGTAGCTGGGGTTTTCCAGGTCGGGGAGGATGAACCCCAGGGTACGCGTGTGCCGGCTGCGCAAACCTGCAGCCTGGGGGTTGGGGGTAAAGCCATGGGCTTCGACCACCGCCCGCACCCGCTCGACAGTGCTGTTGCTGATGCGTTGCTGTTCGGCCTTGCCATTGATGACGTAGCTGGCGGTGGTGACGGACACACCGGCCAGACGCGCGATATCGCTGAGTTTCACCGCATTTTCCTTGTTATTACCGAGACTGGCTGCAGAGCCTGACCGGGTATTGTCGCCGATCCTGTGAGGGCGGCGCAGACGACCATTGTCGCAATTGTCCGACAATATGGGCAATGTTGTTCACATCGGTGTGAGCAACTGTCATTGGCAGGTAGCCAGCATATCAGGCGGTGCCTGGGTTACGACCGCTTCGCGCTCGATCGCCGGCAAGGCCAGCTCCCACAGAGTTGGCGCAGTACCTGTGGGAACTGGTTTGCCAGCGATGAGGCCAGTGCAGCCAACAAAGTAGGTGGCGCTTGGGTTACGACCGCTTCGCGCTCGATCGCCGGCAAGTCCAGCTCCCACAGAGTTGGCGCAGTACTTGTGGGAGCTGGCTTGCCAGCGATGAGGCCAGTGCAGCCAATAAAGTAGGTGGCGCTTGGGTTGCGACCGCTTCGCGCTCGATCGCCGGCAAGTCCAGCTCCCACAGAGTTAGCGCAGTACCTGTGGGAGCTGGCTTGCCAGCGATGAGGCCAGTGCAGCCAACAAAGTAGGTGGCGCTTGGGTTACGACCGCTTCGCGCTCGATCGCTGGCAAGTCCAGCTCCCACAGAGTTGGCGCAGTACCTGTGGGAGCTGGCTTGCCAGCGATGAGGCCAGTGCAGCCAGTAAAGTAGGTGGCGCTTGGGTTACGACCGCTTCGCGCTTGATCGCTGGCAAGTCCAGCTCCCACAGAGTTGGCGCAGTACCTGTGGGAGCTGGCTTGCCAGCGATGAGGCCAGTGCAGCCAATAAAGTAGGTGGCGCTTGGGTTGCGACCACTTCGCGCTTGATCGCCGGCAAGGCCAGCTCCCACAGCGTTGGCGCAGTACCTGTGGGAGCTGGCTTGCCAGCGATGAGGCCAGTGCAGCCAACAAAGTAGGTGGCACTTGGGTTGCGACCGCTTCGCGCTCGATCGCCGGCAAGGCCAGCTCCCACAGAGTTGGCGCAGTACCTGTGGGAGCCGGCTTGCCGGCGATGAGGCCAGTGCAGCCAACAAAGTAGGTGGCGCTTGGGTTACGACCGCTTCGCGCTCGATCGCCGGCAAGTCCAGATCCCACAGAGTTGGCGCAGTACCTGTGGGAGCTGGCTTGCCAGCGATGAGGCCAGTGCAGCCAACAAAGTAGGTGGCGCTTGGGTTACGACCGCTTCGCGCTCGATCGCCGGCAAGGCCAGCTCCCACAGAGTTGGCGCAGTACCTGTGGGAGCGGTGCAGCTCCAGCAATACGACAAGCAGGGCTTCATTGATCGCACATTATCGAGTAACGTGCTCGTGAATCTAGATTAAACGTTTCAGCAGGCGATTTTCTGCCGATCCATTCGCCTGGACAGGGCCATTGCAACTGGCCTTACGCTGAACAATTCACAACAATACCTCAGCACCCACCTGGTGCTGCAAAGGAGAAGGTCATGCTCGAGCTCACCGTGGAGCAGATATCCATGGGCCAATCGGCTGTGGATAAGTCGGCGGCGCTGCACCTGTTGGCCGAGCGCCTGGTCAGCGATGGCCTGGTTGCCGACGGCTATCTGGCCGGCCTGCAAGCCCGCGAAGCGCAAGGCTCGACCTTCCTCGGCCAAGGTATTGCCATCCCCCACGGCACCCCCGAAACCCGCGAGCTGGTACATGCCACCGGCGTGCGCCTGCTGCAGTTTCCCGAAGGCGTGGACTGGGGCGATGGCCAGATCGTCTACCTGGCCATCGGCATCGCCGCGCGCTCCGATGAGCACCTGCGCCTGCTGCAACTGCTGACCCGCGCCCTGGGCGAGACCGACCTGGCCGAAGCCCTGCGTCGCGCCAGTTCCGCCGAAGCCTTGCTCAAGTTGCTGCAAGGCGCGCCGCAAGAGCTGGCCCTGGATGCGCAGATGATCGGCCTGGGCGTGCCCGCCGAAGATTTTGACGAGCTGGTGTGGCGCGCCGCGCGCCTGCTGACCCGCGCAGAATGCGTTGGCGGCGGCTTTGCCGGGGTGTTGCAGCAGGTTGATCCGCTGCCGCTGGGCGAGGGCCTGTGGTGGCTGCACAGCGAGCAGGCGGTGCGCCAGCCGGGCCTGGCCTTCGTCACCCCGCAACAGCCGCTGCGCCACAACGGCCAGCCGGTGCATGGCCTGTTCTGCCTGGCCAGCCTCGGCGCTGCGCATCAGGCCTTGCTTGAGCGCCTGTGCACGCTGTTGATCGAAGGCCGCGGCCAGGAGCTGTGCCGCGCCACCAACAGCCGCACCGTACTGGAAGTGCTGGGCGGCGAGTTGCCCGCCGACTGGCCGAGCGCGCGTATCGGCCTTGCCAACGCCCTCGGCCTGCATGCGCGCCCGGCCAAGGAGCTGGCGCAACTGGCGAAAAATTTTGCAGGCGAGATTCGCCTGCGCCTGGTCGACAGCGCCCAGCCCGCGGTGTCGGCCAAGAGCCTGAGCAAGCTGCTCAGCCTCGGCGCACGGCGTGGGCAGATTCTGGAAATCATCGCTGAACCAGCCATTGCCAACGATGCCTTGCCTGCGCTGCTGGCCGCGATTGAAGCGGGCCTGGGCGAAGAGGTGGAGGCGCTGGCGCCCGTCGTCGAGGCGCTCATCGAGGTGATGGCTGAGCCTGAACTTGTCGCGCCCGTAGCCGGTGCGCTGATCCAGGGCGTTGCCGCCGCACCGGGCATTGCCAGTGGCCCGGCGCATATCCAGATATTGCGCGAGTTCGACTACCCGTTGCGCGGTGAGTCGCTGCCCATCGAGCGGCAACGCCTGCAGCAAGCGCTGGCCAATGTGAACCACGAAATCGAAGCGCTGACCCAGCGCAGCCCGGCCAAGGCCATCCGCGAGATTTTCGTCACCCACCAGGAGATGCTCGCCGACCCGGACCTCAGCGACGAAGTCGACCAGCGCCTGCGCCAGGGCGAAAGCGCGGCGGCGGCGTGGATGGCGGTGATCGATGCCGCCGCGCGCCAACAGGAAGCCTTGCATGATGCGCTGCTCGCCGAGCGCGCCGCCGACCTGCGCGATATCGGTCGGCGGGTATTGGCCCAACTGTGTGGCGAAGCCGACGTGCCGGCGCCGGAGCAGCCTTATGTGCTGGTGATGGAGGAGGTCGGCCCGTCGGATGTGGCGCGACTCGACCCGCAACGGGTGGCCGGGATTCTTACCGCCCGTGGCGGCGCCACCGCCCACAGTGCCATCGTCGCCCGCGCCCTGGGTATCCCTGCCGTCGTTGGCGCTGGCGATGCCGTGCTGCTGATTGCCCCGGGCACGCCGCTGCTGCTCGACGGCCAACGCGGTCGCCTGACCGTGGCGCCAGCCGCTGACGAACTCGAACGTGCCCTGGCCGAACGTGACCGTCGCGAGCAACGCCTGCAAGCCGCCAAGGCCCGGCGTCTGGAGCCGGCGATCACCCGCGACGGCCATGCCATCGAGGTGTTCGCCAATATCGGTGAAAGCGCCGGGATCGAAGCGGTGGTTGATCAAGGCGCCGAAGGCGTCGGCCTGCTGCGCACCGAACTGATTTTCATGGCCCACCAGCAAGCCCCCGACGAAGCCGTGCAAGAGGCCGAATATCGCCGCGTGCTCGATGGCCTCGCCGGTCGGCCGCTGGTGGTGCGCACCCTCGATGTCGGTGGCGACAAGCCGTTGCCCTACTGGCCGATCGCCAAGGAAGAAAACCCTTTCCTCGGCGTGCGCGGCATTCGCCTGACCCTGCAACGCCCGCACGTGATGGAAAGCCAGCTGCGTGCCCTGCTGCGCGCCGCCGGCGACCGGCCGCTGCGGATCATGTTCCCGATGGTCGGCCAGCTCGAAGAGTGGCGCCAGGCCCGGGCCATGGTCGAGCGCCTGCGCGAGGAAATCGCCGTCAGCGACCTGCAGCTGGGGATCATGATCGAGGTGCCGTCGGCCGCCTTGCTGGCGCCGGTACTCGCCCAGGAAGTGGACTTCTTCAGCATCGGTACCAACGACCTGACCCAGTACACCCTGGCCATCGACCGCGGCCACCCGAGCCTCTCGGCGCAAGCCGACGGCCTGCACCCGGCGGTGCTGCAGTTGATCGACATCACCGTGCGCGCCGCCCATGCCCATGGCAAGTGGGTCGGGGTGTGCGGCGAGCTGGCGGCCGATCCGCAGGCGGTGGCGCTGTTGCTCGGCCTTGGCGTCGATGAGCTGAGCGTTGCGGCAAGGAGCATTGCCGAGGTGAAAGCCGAAGTACGTGAACTGAATTTTGAACATGCCCGGCAGCTGGCGCGCCAAGCGTTGCTGCAGGGCAGTGCCGGCGCAGTGCGGGCACTGGTGGAGACCCGTTGATGGCCAAGATACTGACCCTGACCCTGAACCCGGCGCTGGACCTCACCGTCAGCCTCGACAGCCTGCAGGCAGGTCAGGTCAACCGCAGCCAGGCGCAGCACAGCCACGCCGCCGGCAAGGGCCTGAACGTTGCCCAGGTGCTGGCCGACCTCGGCCATAGCGTGACCGTGGGCGGCTTTCTCGGCCGCGACAACCTGGCGCCGTTCGAGGCCCTGATCGCCCGCCGTGGCTTTGCCGATTGTTTCGTGCGGGTGGCAGGCGAAACCCGTTGCAACATCAAACTGGTCGAAGCCAGTGGCCAGGTCACCGATATCAACGGCCCCGGCCCGCAGGTCGATGAGCAAGCGCGCCTGGAACTGCTGACCCGCCTGGAGCAGATCGCCCCCGGCCACGCTGCGGTGGTGGTCGCCGGCAGCTTGCCGCGGGGCATCAGCCCGCAGTGGCTGCAGATGCTTCTGGCCCGGCTCAAGGCCATGGGCCTGAAAGTGGCCCTGGACAGCAGCGGCGAAGCCTTGCGTGCCGGGCTTGCCTGCGCACCGTGGCTGGTCAAGCCGAACACCGACGAGCTGGGTGAAGTGCTGGGCAGCGCTGTGCATGACTTTGCCGAACAGCAGCAGGCGGCGACCCGCCTGATCGGCCAGGGCGTCGAGCATGTGGTGGTGTCCCAGGGCGAGCAGGGGGTCAACTGGTTCCGCCAGGGCAGCACCCTCGGCGCCGTGCCGCCCAAAGTCAAGGTAGCCAGTACCGTCGGTGCCGGTGACTCGCTGCTGGCGGGCATGGTCCATGGCTTGCTGAGCGCCGATAGCCCTGCGCAAACCCTGCGCCGGGCCACGGCGATTGCCGCCCAGGCGGTGACCCAGATCGGCTTCGGTATTAACGACCGGGCGCAACTGGCGCAGCTGGAAAGCCAGGTGCAGCTGACAGAAGAACAACAAGAGGGTTGCAGATGAACATTGCCATCGTCACCGCCTGCCCCAATGGCCAGGTGTCCAGTGTGCTCAGCGCGCGTCTGCTGGCAGCGACAGCCCAGCGCCAGGGCTGGAGCACCAGCGTCGAAGTGCACGACCCGCAGCAACCCGAACGCCAATTATCCGAAGCCGCGATTGCCGCCGCCGACTGGGTGCTGGTGATCAACACCGGCCCACTGGACCTGCGCCGTTTCGCCGGCAAGCGCCTGTACCAGAGCACCCCGGCGCAAGCCCTGACGGAGGTGGAAAATTTTCTGCGTGAAGCGGCCGACAAGGCTGTGGTCTATCAGCCCGAAGCCGAGCAGGTAGCAGCCCCTGTCGAGCGCAGCGCCAAAGTCGTCGCGGTCACCGCCTGCCCGACTGGCGTCGCCCATACCTTCATGGCCGCCGAAGCCCTGCAGCAGGCGGCGCAGCAACTGGGCTACCAGCTCAGCGTCGAGACCCAGGGCTCGGTGGGCGCGCGTAACCCCTTGTCGGCAGCGGCCATTGCCGAAGCCGATGTGGTGTTGCTGGCCGCCGATATCGAGGTGCCCACTGCGCGGTTTGCCGGTAAGCGCATCTACCGCTGCGGCACCGGCGTGGCCCTCAAGCAGGCCCAGGCCACGCTGAAGAAAGCCCTGGCCGAAGGCCGCGAAGAAGCTGCCGTGCAAGGCGACAGCGCAGCCCCGGCCCGCAGCGAAAAAACTGGCGTGTACAAGCACCTGCTCACCGGCGTGTCGTTCATGCTGCCGATGGTGGTGGCCGGTGGCTTGCTGATCGCGCTGTCGTTCGTCTTCGGTATCGAAGCCTACAAGGAGCCCGGCACACTGCCTGCCGCCTTGATGCAGATTGGCGGTGACGCGGCCTTCAAACTGATGGTGCCGTTGCTGGCCGGTTACATCGCCTATTCGATTGCCGACCGCCCAGGGCTGGCGCCGGGGATGATTGGTGGCTTGCTGGCCAGCACCCTGGGCGCGGGTTTTATCGGCGGGATCGTCGCAGGCTTTCTCGCCGGTTACAGCGCCAAGGCCATCAGCCGCTGGGCGCGCCTGCCCAGCAGCCTCGAAGCACTCAAGCCGATCCTGATCATCCCGCTGCTGGCCAGCCTGTTCACTGGCCTGGTGATGATCTACGTGGTCGGCAAACCGGTGGCCGGCATGCTCGAAGGCCTGACCCATTTTCTCGACAGCATGGGCACTACCAACGCGATTCTGCTTGGGGTGTTGCTGGGCGGGATGATGTGCGTCGACCTGGGCGGGCCGATCAACAAGGCGGCCTATGCGTTCTCGGTCGGGCTGTTGGCTTCGCAGAGTTATGCACCGATGGCCGCGACCATGGCTGCGGGCATGGTGCCGCCGATTGGCCTGGGCATCGCCAGCTTCATTGCCCGGCGCAAGTTCGCCCAGAGCGAGCGCGAAGCCGGCAAGGCGGCGCTGGTGCTGGGCCTGTGCTTCATTTCCGAGGGGGCGATTCCGTTTGCCGCCAAGGACCCGCTGCGGGTGATCCCGGCCAGTGTCGTCGGCGGCGCGCTGACCGGCGCCTTGTCGATGTATTTTGGCTGCAAGCTGATGGCGCCCCATGGCGGCCTGTTCGTCATGCTGATCCCCAATGCGATCAACCATGCCTTGCTGTATCTGCTGGCGATCGTCGCCGGTAGCCTGCTGACGGCGCTGGTGTATGCAGTGCTCAAGCGCGGCGAAGGGGTGGAGCTGGCGGTGCAGCCGGCCAAGGCCTGATCAGTTGCGCGGGCGCGGGTGCTTCTTGCGCAGGGGTACCAGCAGGTCGCTCAGGCCGTTGTGATCGACCTCGTGCATCAGCGCCAGCAGGCCACCGAGCTCGCCCTTGGGAAAGCCCTGGCGGGCGAACCAGTTGAGGTAATCACCAGGCAGGTCGGCGATCAGCCGGCCCTGGTACTTGCCGTAGGGCATTTCACGGGTGACCAGCAGGACGAGGGCTTCCGGGTTCATGGCAACGCTGTTCTTTGAAAGGATGAGGCCAACATACATGCAATCTGCATGAAGGCCAAAGGACAGTTCATGCAGAACGCGTGGAAGTCATAAGTTCATTTAATTTCAAGTCATTGAAAGTAAACGATATTTTCTCAATTATCAGGCTGGCACGAACCCTGCTCCGATCTATTGCATCTTCCCTCATGCAAAGGAGCAATGTCATGACTACCCCCAACAAAGAAGTCGTCTCGGTTCTCAACGAACTGATCGAGTTCAGCAAGGATGGCGAAAAGGGTTTCAAAACCTCTGCCGAGGATGTGAAGAATCCCCAGCTGAAAAGCTACTTCATCCAGCGTGCTGGCGAATGCGGTACCGCTGCCGCGGAACTGCAGCAGCAAGTGCGCAGCCTCGGTGGCGATCCGGAAACCTCTACCAGTGTCAGCGGTGACCTGCACCGTGGCTGGGTCAACCTGAAGTCGATGCTCACCGGCAAGGATGAAGCCGCAGTGCTCAACGAAGTCGAGCGCGGCGAGGACCATGCCCTGAAAGCCTACAAGGACGCCCTGGAAAAACTGGCCCGCCTCAACACCCTGCCAAGCAGTGAGGTCTATGCCCTGGTTGAGCGTCAGTACCATGGCGTGCAGCGCAACCATGACCAGGTCAAGGCCCTGCGCAACGAGGCTCGCGCCCGCTCTTAAGCGGCGGCTTCGACCCGGTTGCGACCGTTGCCCTTGGCACGGTAAAGCGCCTCATCGGCAGCGCCCAGCAAGGTCTGAAGATCTTGCTGGGTGCCTGGCGTGTGGCAACCGATGCCGATGCTCACGGTGACCGGCGCCGTGTCATCGCCAAACGGCGGCAGCGCTTCGACTGCCGCGCGAATACGCTCAGCCAACAACCGCGCCCCTGCCAGTTCGGTCTCCGGCAACACCACCAGAAACTCCTCGCCACCGTAGCGCGCGGCCAGGTCGGCCGGGCGGCGGATGCTGCTGGCTATTGTTGTGGCCACTTGGCGCAAGGCGGCATCACCGCCCGGATGACCATGGCGATCGTTGAACGCCTTGAAGTGATCGACATCGACCATCAGCACTGCCAGCGGCCGGGCATTGCGCTGGCTGCGTGCCCATTCCTGGCGCAGTACCTGGTCCAGGCGCCGGCGATTGGCGAGGCCAGTCAGGCTGTCGGTGGCGGCGAGGGCGGCCAGGCCTTGTTCGGCGCTCTGCCGGCGGCGCAATTCGCGGCCCAGCAGCAAGGTCAGCCAGAGAATGCCGATGCACAGCACACCGGTGGCCACGCTGACCAGCAAGGCCGTGCGCCGCCACGACTCGAAGACTTCGTCGGCGGAGTGGGCGACGATAACGATCAGCGGCAAGTCGCCGACCCGGGCAAAAGTAAACAGCCGTTCTTTGCCGGTGCGGGTGGAGATGCCGGCAAAGGTGCCGCTGACATCCGCGCGCATGCGCTGAAAATTCGGCCGGTCGCTGTAGTTCTGGCCGATGCGCGGTTCGTCGGGCGTGCCCGGCTGGCGCACCAGCAGGGCGCCATCGGTGTTCATCAGGTTGATGCTGCTGTCGCTGCCGATATCCAGACGCTGGAACAGCGTGCTGAAGTACGACAGGCGCAAGGCGCCGGCAGCAACCCCGAGAAACTCACCGTTGGGCCCGGAAATGCGCCGGCTGAAGCTGATGCACCAGTCCAGGTCGCCCAGCCGCGCCTTGAATGGCTGGCCAATCAGCAGGCCCAGGTTGGGGTTGTTGCGGTGCTGCAGGAAGTCTTTGCTGTCGGCGAAATTGGCCTGGCGCGGGATGGCGCTGGTGGAGTCGGCGACTACATTGCCCTTGGCATCGAGCCAGAGGATATCGCCGCGTACCGGTGCGGTAACGGCCTGGTTGAAGAGAATCTGTTGGCGTAGCTCGGCGGGCACGGCGAGCAGTTCCGGGCGCTGTACGGCCCAGATCAGGCCTTGCAGCGAGAGGTCATAGAGTTCGACATTGCGCACGATGTCGCTTTCGATCAGCTGCACGATGTTGCTGGCCGAGCGTGCGGCGGCCTGTTCGACGCTGCTGCGTTCGCGCATCAACAGGAAGGTGACGATGGCAACGATGGCGAGCACCGCGAGGCAACTGCCCAGATTGAGGATCAGCTCCGGATGAGACTTGTACAGGGCGGATCGCTGGGATCGGGTGGGCAACGTCATGGTCACTGATGCCGAAGACCGTCTGGAAAGTGCGGTATTACTGCGCGGCGGCCGTATTCTAGGGGCCTGGGGATTGTCGGACAAGGATTTAATCGTGTCGTCTGACGAATGCAGGAGCGGGCTTGCCCGGCGATTGCAATGGGCCAGGCACATCGTATCGCGAGTCAAGCTCGCTCCTGCATTGCCGATCAGAAAATGTTCAGCGGGTAGTCAACGATCACCCGGTACTCATCGACATCGTTGTCGATATGCGAGTAGCCCTGGGTGCCACGGTGCGAGGCCCAGCGCAGCAGCACCGAAAGGTCCTTGAGCTGGCCTTCCTGGAATACGTACCGCAGGTCGACGTCGCGTTCCCAGTGCTGGGCGTTCTCGCCGTCGGCGTTGTACCAGTGGCCGTAGCCGACGCTATTGGGGTCGACCTTGCTCATGTCCAGCTCACCGCGCGAGTAGGACACCACCGAGCTCAGGCCCGGGATCCCGGCACCGGCGAAGTCATAGGCGTACTTGAGCTTCCACGAGCGCTCGTTGGGGCCGTTGAAGTCCGAGTAGATCTGCGAGTTGTCCAGGAAGATGCTGTCACCCTGGTTGATGTAGTCGAACGGCGTGTTGCCGTTGACCCGCTGGTACACCGCGGTAAGGCTGTTGTAGCCGACGTTGACGGTGAAATGCAGGCTGTAGGTGTTGTTGTCGATGTGCCCGAGCAGCGCCTGACCGGTGTCCTGGGTGTGATAGAAGTGCAGGCCGGGGTTGAGGCTGACCAGCTCGTTGACCTGCCAGGTGTAGTCAACGTCGAAGTAGTACTGGTTCCAGATGTCCTCGAGCTCGGCGGCATACAGGCTCGAGGTCAGGTTTGGCACGCCGCTCCAGGCCACGCCGGCCCAGTTCAGGTGGCGGCTGTCGCGCTCGTCCTGCAACTTGCTGTAGAAGGTGTTGATGCGCCGATGGCCGCTCTGGTTGTAAGGCTTGGTGAAGCTGGCCTGGCCGGCTTCGAGCATCACCCCGTCAAAGCTGTTGTTGGTGACGCTGACGCCGCGGAAGGTCTGCGGCAGCATGCGCGACTCGCCCCCGGCGATCACCGGGTTGGTGAGGAACAGGTCGCCGGCCTTGAGCACGGTGTCAAACGCCTTGAGCTTGAGCGCAGCACCGGCGGTGGAGAACGAATCATGGGCCTTGCCCGGTTCGCCATCACCCTTGGTGTTGATCGGCAAAATGCTCGAGCCCGAGGTACCGCCGCCGCCGTCGAGTTTCAGCCCGAGCATGGCGTAGGCATCGAGGCCGAACCCGACCGTGCCCGGGGTGTAGCCCGATTCGAACTTGCCGAGAAAACCCTGACCCCATTCGCGGTTGTCACGCACACCTGGCAGCAGCTGGTTACGGTTCAGGTAGTAGTTGCGTGCGTGCACGTTGAGGCTCGACCCTTCGATAAAACCTTCGGCCTTTTCCTCGTCGGCCTGGGCGGTGAAGGGCATCGTTGCAGCCAATGCAACGAACAGCGGGGTGAAGCGTAAAGCAGTGTTCACCGGTGTGGACTCCTTGAGGTGAATGTACGGCAGTTTTTATTGTGCGAAAGACGGTCTTGTCATGAACAAACGAGCCAGCGCGCTGGCACTTTTCGACACACGAAAAAAAAGCCGCTGATCGGCAGCGGCTTTGAAAGACAACCGCACAGGCGCTCAAGTCACCTGTGCGGCCATCGAGGGAGTCGAAGGGGTGGAACGTGGGCCGATCAGCTTTCGGAGGCGTCACTCGCATCAGCCTTGGAAGCGGTCTGTTCCAGGCTTTGCGCCTGCTCGGACTTCTGTGCGGCGATGGCTTCCTGGAGGACGGCGGCACGCTCGGCATTTCGGGCAACAAAGGCCTGGGATTCTTCAGCCATGGCCAGTGGCGACAGCAACAGGGACGACAGGACGAATACGCTGGCAACACCCATACTGTTGGACATTTGCAACAACCTTCTTGCTTGGCAAGAGTGAATTAGGTCTGAGTAAATTAGTCGGAAATGGGTGGGGGAAACAGTGACTTTTGGGATAAGCACTGTTGCGTCAAAGGTAATAGTTGACCGGGGGCTGCTTTCGCAGCCCATCGCTGGCAAGGCCAGCTCCCACAGGAGTGGCGTGCACCGATCTATTGTGGGAGCCGGCTTTGCCGGCGATGAGGCCCTCAAGCCGGCAACAAGATCCCGAAGGTATTGGCCCCCGCCTGGCTGCGCACAAACACACTGCCGCCGTGCATCAGCGCAATCGCCTTGACGATCGCCAGGCCCAGCCCGTGGTTGCCACTGCCACTGTTGCTGCGCGCCGCATCCACCCGGTAGAAGCGCTCGAACAGCATCGCCAGGTGCTCCTCGCCAATCGCCGGCCCCGGGTTGCTCACGGCGATACTCACTTGGCCATCCTGCTCCTCGATGCGCACCTGGATCACCTGCTCGGGCAGGGTGTGCTGCACCGCGTTGTTCAGCAGGTTGATCAGCGCCCGGCGCAACTGGGCCTTTTCGATCCGCGCCTGGGCATCGCCACTGACCTGCACGCGGATGTGCGCGTCTTCGAGGATGTAATCCAGGTAGTCGAGAGTGGTCGCCACTTCTTCGGCAAGCGAGGTGGAGGTCAGCGCCGTGGCCTTGCTGCCCTGGTCGGCGCTGGCGAGGAACAGCATGTCGTTGATGATGCTGCGCAGGCGCTCCAGTTCCTCGAGGTTCGATTGCAGCACCTCGAAGTAGTGCTCGGCACTGCGCCCACGGGTCAGGGCCACCTGGGTCTGGCCGATCAGGTTGGTTAATGGCGAGCGCAGTTCATGGGCGACGTCGGCGTTGAAGGCTTCCAGGCGGCTGTAGGCCAGGTCGACGCGCTCCAGGGTCGAGTTGAAGGCGCTGGCGAACTGCGCCAGCTCCGGCGCCAGGTCGGCCAGTTGCAGGCGCCCGCTCAGGCGCGGTGGCGCCAGCTTCTGGGCTTCGGCCGAGAGCGCCAGCAGCGGCCGCAGGCCAACCCGCGCGACCCAGTAACCGAGCAACGAGGCCAGCACCACGCCGAACACCGACAGGCTGATGATTGCCACCAGCAAGGTGTGCTGGGTGTGCCAGAAGGTCTCGGTGTCGATGCCAATCAAAAAGCGCAGGGCCGGCCGCGTGCCCATGGCCGGCAGTTCGCTGACCAGCACCTTGTACGGATAGGGGCTGCCGGCCAGGTGCAGGTCGCGCATGCCCAGCGGGCCCTGGGCGAAGTTGCGGAGGCTGGCGTCGGGTTGGCCGTATTCGAACGGGCTGGCGCCGCTCACCACCCAGAAGCGGATGCGCCGGTCTTCTTCGCTGAGCAGGTTGAGCTTGTTGGTGATCTTCAGCCAGTGCTCGCGGGTGTCGTAGCGGGTCAGCGATGACTCCAGCACGCTGAAGCGCGCTTCAAGCTCTGCGGTGGGCAGCAGGTCGAGGCTGCGGTCGACCTGCTTGTACAGCGCCGTGCCGATCAGCAGGAACACGCCCAGCGCGACCAGGGTGAACAGCGCGCTCAGGCGCAGGGCGATGGAGTTAGTCGGCACGGTTTTCCAGAACATAGCCCATGCCCCTTATGGTGTGCAGCAGTTTGGTTTCGAAAGGGCCGTCGAGCTTGGCGCGCAGGCGCTTGATCGCTACCTCGACGACGTTGGCGTCGCTGTCGAAATTGATATCCCAGACCAGCTCGGCGATGGCCGTCTTGGACAGGATTTCACCGTGCCGCCGGGCCAGCACGCTGAGCAACGAGAACTCCTTGGCGGTCAGCTCCAGGCGTTGCCCGGCGCGGCTGGCCTTGCGGCTGATAAGGTCGACCCAGAGGTCGGCGACCTGGATCTGCACCGGCTCATGGGCGCCGCCGCGACGGGTCAGGGCCTGCAGGCGGGCGACCAGTTCAAGGAAGGAAAACGGCTTGCCCAGGTAGTCGTCGGCGCCTTCGCGCAGGCCATGAATGCGGTCTTCGACCCGCTCGCGGGCGGTGAGCATGATCACCGGCGTCTGCTTGCGCGCGCGCAGGGCGCGCAGCACGCCGTAACCGTCGAGGCCCGGGAGCATCACATCGAGGACGATCACCGCGTAGTCACCTTCCAACGCCATGTGCAGGCCATCGATACCGTCGCGCGCCAGGTCTACGGTAAAGCCTTGCTCGCTCAGGCCGCGGTGCAGGTAGTCGGCGGTTTTTGCTTCATCTTCGATAATCAGCACACGCATGATCGGCTCTCAACGGGCATCGGTTTGCGCCAGGGTCACGGCCATCTGGCGCCGGTGGAACAGGCGCTCCAGGGCCAAGTATATGACCGGTGTGGTGAACAGTGTCAGGGCCTGGCTGACCAGCAGCCCGCCGACCACGGCAATGCCCAGCGGCTGGCGCAGTTCGGCGCCGGCGCCGATGCCGAACATCAGCGGCACGGCGCCGAGCAGGGCGGCGAGGGTGGTCATCATGATCGGCCGAAAACGCGTCAGGCAGGCCTTGTGGATCGCCTCTTCGGGGCTCAGGCCCTGATGGCGCTGGGCGTCGAGGGCGAAGTCGATCAGCAGGATGCCGTTCTTCTTGACGATGCCGATCAACAGCACGATGCCGATCAGGCCCATGATCGAGAAGTCCTGGCCCGACAGCCACAGCAGCGCCAGGGCGCCGAGCCCGGCCGAGGGCAGGGTGGAGATGATGGTCAGCGGATGGACGAAACTCTCGTAGAGCACGCCGAGGATGATGTACACCGCCACCAGCGCCGCGAGGATCAGCCACGGCTGGCTCGACAGCGAACTCTGGAAGGCCTGGGCCGCGCCCTGGAAGGTGCCGATGATCGAGTCGGGCATGCCCAGTTCGCGCTGGGTGCGCTCGAGGATCTGCACCGCATCGCCGAGGGCGACGCCGGGGGCCAGGTTGAACGACAGGTTGGCGGCCGGGAACAGGCCGTCATGGGCAATCGACAGCGGCCCGGTGCTCGGTGGCGCGACCTTGGCCAGCACCGACAGTGGCACCATCTCACCGCTCAGCGGTGAGCGCAGGTAGAAGTAGTTGAGGCTTTCGGCCTTGCCACGCTGGCGGGCGTCGAGTTCGAGGATCACCTTGTACTGGTTGGTCTCGGTCTGGAATTCGCTGATCTGCCGCTGGCCGAAGGCATCGTACAGCGCCTGGTCGACGTCGGTGGTGGTCAGGCCGAAACGCGCCGCGGCCTTGCGGTCGATGTCGATGCGGGTGACGCTGGCGCCCAGCTGCAGGTCGTTGGACAGGTCGCGAAAGGCCGGGTTGGCCTTCAGGCGTTCGGTCAGGCGCTGGGTCCAGAGGTTCAGCGCCGGGCCGTCGTTGCTCTTGAGCACGTACTGGTACTGGCTGCGGCTCGGTCCGGAGCTCAAGTTGATGTCCTGGCCGGCGCGCAGGTACAGGACCACGCCCGGCACCTTGGCCAGTTTCGGCCGCAGGCGGTCGATGAACTCGCTGGCCGACACGTCGCGATCACCGCGGTCCTTGAGGGCAATCCAGAAGCGGCCGTTGGCAATGGTCTGGTTGCTGCCGGTGACCCCGACGGCGTGGGAGAAGGCCCGTACTGCAGGGTCGGATTCGACGATCCTGGCCAGCGCTTTGTGTTTCTCGAGCATGTCCGGGTAGGACACATCGGCCGCCGCCTCGCTGGTGCCGAGCACGAAGCCGGTGTCCTGCACCGGGAAAAAGCCTTTGGGAATGGCCACGTAACCGATCACCGCCAGCGCCAGGGTCAGGCCGAAGATCCCCAGCATCAGCCGCTGGTGGGCCAGGGCCTTGACCAGCCCGCGCTCGTACCAGCCGAGCAGGCGGCTGGGGGTGTCATGCGCGTTGTGCTGCGGGCGGCGCATGAACAGGGCGCAGAGGGTCGGCGCCAACGTCAGCGATACCACCACGGAAATCAGGATGGTCGAAGTGGCGGTGAGGGCGAACTCCTTGAACAGCCGACCGACCACCCCGCCCATGAACAGCAGCGGAATGAACGCGGCAATCAGCGAGAAACTGATCGACACCACGGTAAAGCCGATCTCGCCCGAGCCCTTGATCGCCGCCTCGCGCATGCTGTCGCCGGCTTCCAGGTGGCGGTGGATGTTTTCCACCACCACGATTGCATCATCGACCACGAAGCCCACGGAGATGACGATGGCCACCAGGGTCAGGTTGTTCAGGCTGAAGCCGAACAGGTACATCAGGGCGAAGCTTGCGACCAGCGACACGCCGAGCACGCTGGAAACGATCAGGGTCGCCGACCATTGACGCAGGAACAGCGCCATCACCCCGATCACCAGCAGCACGGCGATCATCAGGGTGATCTCCACCTCGCGCAGCGACGCGCGGATGGTCTGGGTGCGGTCGTTGAGCACCGACACCTGCACCGCCGCCGGCAGCATCTGCTCAAGGCCGGGCAAGGCCTCCATGACCCGGTCGACGGTATCGACGATGTTCGCCCCGGGCTGGCGGAACACCACCAGATTCAGGCCCTGCTGCTCGCCGGACCAGGCTTTGACGTAAGCGTTTTCGGCACCGTTGATGACCTTGGCGACATCCTGCAGGTGCACCGGCGCGCCGTCGCGGTACGAGACGATCAGCTGGGCGTATTCCTCGGGGTGGAACAACTGGTCGTTGGTGGCGATGGTCGACACGCTGTTCTGCCCGTACAGCGCGCCCTTGGCCAGGTTCAGGCTGGTTTGCTGGATGGCCTGGCGCAGGTCGGCCAGGGTCAGGCCCAATGCTGCGAGTTTCTCTGGTTGGGCCTGCACGCGAATCGCCGGGCGCAGTTGCCCGGTGATGTTGATCAGGCCGACCCCGTCGATCTGGCTCAACTGGCGGGCCAGCAGGGTTTCGGCGTAGTCGCTGAGTTCGTTGGCCGGCATCTGCGCCGAGCTCACGGTGAGGATCAACACCGGGCTGTCGGCCGGGTTGACCTTGCGCCAGGTCGGCGGGCTGGGCATGTCCTGGGGCAGGCGCGCGGTGGCGGTGTTGATCGCTGCCTGGACTTCCTGGGCGGCGGTGTCGATGCTCTTGTCGAGGGTGAATTGCAGGATCAGGTTGGTCGAGCCCAGGGCGCTGCTGGAGGTCATCTGGGTCATGCCGGGGATGGCGCTGAACTGCACTTCCAGCGGCGTTGCTACCGACGAAGCCATGGTTTCCGGGCTGGCGCCGGGCAGTTGCGCGGTGACCTGGATGGTCGGGAAATCGGCTTCCGGCAGTGGTGCCACCGGCAGGCGCGGAAAGGCAATGATCCCGAGCAGCAGCAGGGCGAAGGTCAGCAGCAGGGTGGCGACCGGGCGGTCGATGCACCAGGCGGAAATCGAGCCGCGCGGGTTCATGGCCGTTCCTTGCCGCTGGCCACGTCTTCCACCGGCGGCGCATCAGGCGCCACTTCAACGTGCGCGCCGGGCTTGAGCCGCGACTGGCCGTCGGACACCAACGGGTCGCCGACCTCGACCCCGGCAATGATGTTCAGCACGCTGTCCTGGTACAGCACCTTGACCGGTATGCTGTCGACCTTGTTGCCATTGAGGCGGTACACGTAATGGCCGTCGATGCCGCGTTGCACCACCTGCGGCGGTACTACCAGGGCTTTTTGATCCAGCGCGGTTTGCAGCTTCAGGGTCACCAGTTGCCCGGGCCACAGCCGCGCGTCGGGGTTGGCGAACTCGGCCTTGACCCGGATGGTGCCGGTGTTGGCCGCCACCTGATTGTCGATCAGGGTCAGCTTGCCTTCGCCCAGCAGCGTGCCGCCGCTGTCGCCGTCGCCTTCCAGATAGGCTTGCACCACGGCTGGGGTTTGCGCGGCGAGCAGGCCTTGCAGGGTCGGCAGCAACTGCTGAGGCAGCGAGAACTCGACGCCGATCGGGTCGATCTGGGTAACGCTGAACAGCCCCTGGGCATCGGCGACGCGCAGGAAGTTGCCTTCATCCACATTGCGAATACCTACCCGGCCGCTGACCGGGGAGCGAATCTGGGTATAGGAGAGTTGCACCTGGGCGGCGTCAATCGCCGCCTGGTTGCCCAGCGCCGTGGCCTTGAGCTGGTTGAACAGCGCCTGCTGCTGGTCGAGGGTCTGCTTTGAGACGCTGTTGTCGGTACTCAGCAGGCGGTAGCGCTTGAGGTCGACTTCGGCCACCTGCAACTGCGCCTGGCTCTGGCCCAGTTGCGCCTTGGCCTGTTCGAGGCTGGCGCGGATCGAGCGGTCGTCGATGGTTGCCAGCAGGTCGCCCTGCTTGACCGCCTGGCCTTCCTTGACCAGCACGCGGGTCAGCACCCCCTCGACCTGCGGGCGAATCACTACGCTGTGCAGCGATAGCACCGAACCGATGCCGCTGACAAAGCGCGGTACGTCCTGCTGCTTGACGCTGACGATGCGCACCGGGATAGCGGCGGCGGTGGTGGAGTTTTCCTTGCCAGGCCGGTTCACCAGCCACAGGGCGGTGCCTGCCAGGGCGATGAGCAGGGCGCAGATAACGAGGGAACGAGGCTTGATTCGCATGCTTGCAGGGCACCGCGGGCGCAGGGGTGGGTATTTAGCGTTATAGCTGCTCAATCAGGTCAGCAGAGTGACCGCTAACTGACAGCGCGGACAGGTTCGGCGTACACATCCCCCGTAGGAGCGGGCTTGACCCGCGATAAGGCCAGTCCTGCCTGGAATCAGCGGTAATGGCCAAGTGCCAATATCCTGCGCTGGATCAAGATTGCGCAATAAATTGCCACTAGAGTCGTACGCCCTGCCGATTCTCCCGACAATAACGAGTGCCTCCGATGAAGAGCAATTTGCCTGTGACCGGTCGCAATGTGGATTATCCCGGTGACGCCAATATCCTTTCCACCACTGACCTGACCAGCCAGATCACCTATGCCAATGACGACTTCGTCAAGGTCAGTGGCTTTACCCGCGAAGAGTTGATAGGCAGCGCCCACCATATCGTCCGCCACCCGGACATGCCGCCCCAGGCCTTCGCGCAGATGTGGCAGACGCTAAAGAGCGGCCGCTCGTGGATGGGCCTGGTGAAGAACCGTTGCAAGAACGGCGATCACTATTGGGTCAGCGCCTTCGTCACGCCGATTTCCAGTAACGGCCAGGCCGTGGAATATCAGTCGGTGCGGACCAAGCCCAGTGCCGAGCAAGTCGAGGCCGCCGAGCGCTGCTACGCCCAGCTGCGCAGTGGCCGAAGTCGCTGGTGGCAGCGTTTGCCGGTGGTTGGATTGGCCTGGCAACTGTGGGGCGGGGTGACTCTGGCGCTTGCGGCGGTGTTCGCATTCAGCCGGCTGCTATTGCCGGCCCTGCCATGGCAAGGTGCGCTGGAGCTGATCCTGGCCAGTGGCCTGGCGGCCTTGATGATCTTCATCGCCTTGCGCCCGCTCGAGCGCTTGCGCGTCCAGGCCCAGGCCATCGCCGACAACCCCCTGAGCCAGCAGTTGTACACCGGCCGGCGCGACGGTATCGGCCAGATCGACTTCGCCCTGCGCATGCTCAAGGGCCAGTTGGGCGCGGTGGTCGGGCGTATCGGCGACACCTCGCGGCGCCTGGCCGGGCATACCGGCACGCTTGCCCAGTCGCTGCAAAGCAGCCACAGCAACAGCCTGGAACAACAGAGCGAAGCCGATCAGGTGGCCACCGCGATCAATCAGATGGCCGCCAGCGTTGCCCAGGTTGCCAGCAGCGCCCAGCAGGCCTCCCAGGCCGCCGATCAGGCCGAGGGTGAAACCCAGGCCGGGCACCAGTTGGTTGACCTCAACCGCAGCGCCATCCAGAACCTGGCCAACTCGTTGAACTCGGCCACTGAAGTTATCCACAATCTGGAAAGCCACAGCAGCGAGATTACCGGGGTGCTGGAGGTAATTCGCGGCATTGCCGAGCAGACCAACCTGCTGGCCCTCAATGCCGCCATCGAAGCGGCCCGGGCCGGTGATCAGGGCCGCGGTTTTGCCGTGGTCGCCGACGAGGTACGCGGCCTGGCCCAGCGCACCGCGCAGTCGACCCACGAAATCCAGCGGATGATCAGCGCCTTGCAAAATGGCGCGCGTGAAGCAGTGCAGGTCATGCAGCAGAGCAGCGAACATGCCGGGCACAGTGTCGAGCAGGCCCAGCGCGCCGCCAGTGCCCTGGACGGCATCAGCCTGCGGGTCAACCAGATCAGTGAAATGAGCCTGCAGATTGCTGCGGCAGTGGAGCAGCAAAGCCAGGTCAGCGAGAGCATCAACCGCAACATCATCAGCATCCGCCAGGCCAGCGAAGCCACCGTGCAGGTCGGCCAGCAGAGCCATCTGAGCGCCACTGATGTGGCCGGGCTGGCGCAGGACCTGCGCCGGCTGGCGGATGAATTCTGGCGGCGCTGCCAGTAGGGCAGTTCAGAAACCGATGAAGCTGTAGTAGGTGCCCGGTTCGCTGCGCACCTGCGCACCGCAGGCCTCAAGTTCGGCACTCAAGGCCGGATCGACGACGTGCAACGTCCACGGCGCCACAGGCTGGTCCAGCTGTGGTTGCTGCAGGGCTTGCTCCAGCGCCGCGATGTCGGGCAGGTAAGCGGTAAAGCCATTGCCTTTCAGCGCGCTGACGTCGATGCCCAGCGCCTGGCAGATGGCGAGCTTGGCGCGGATATCGTCGCGGTCGGCCTGGCGCGAGCGCTCGATCAGTTCGGCCAGGCGCTTATCCACCAACTGATTGCCGTGAATCAGCGCCGGGCCGCTTTGCCAGGCTTCGCTCGGGCAGTCCTTGGCTTCGGGGCGCAACGGGATGTGCGGATTGATTTCCATCGGGTAGATACGGCACACCAGCGGGCGTATCTCGTAGATGCCGCAACGGTTGTCGTCATCCAGGTTGCGGCAGCGGCCGGGGTTGAAGGCGGCGAAGGTGATGGTCACCCAGGCCTGGCTGCTGCCGCAGGGCACCAGCCAGGAGCGGCGCATGGCGTGCTCGCGCTGTTCTGCCGGCAGGCCCAGGCCGTTGGCGAGAAAGGCTTCGACCAGGACCATGACCTGGCCGCCAGCGCCAGCCCACTGCCGGGCTTCGCCCAGGGTCAGGGGTACATGATGGCCGGTGCAGCATTTGCCACAGCCGGTGCAGTCGAAACGGATATCGGATGCAGGTGCGCTGTTCACGGTTGGCCAGGTGTCCATTCGGTGACGAAAGCAGCCTTGCGCTTTTTATCGAACAGGCACAGTTCGGTGCCCTTGCGGTTGTTCATGTGTTTTTGCGGGTAGCGGCCTTCGAGCAGCAGGGCGCTGTAACCGACGCGATCGTCGAATTCGGCAGCCTTGCCCAGGGCCTTGACCTCTTTGAGCTGGCTGGCGGCGATGCAGCTTTGCAGCACGCGTTGTTCATGATCGCTCCAGGCCTGGCTGCTGGATGCCTGGGCACCGCTGCTGAACACAGCGCAGCCTAGCAGGGTGAAGAGGAGGGCTTTCATGGCGGGTACTCGCAAAGACGTACGCACAATTGTGCCTGAGCTTCAGGCACATTCAAGCGCAAGGCTTCCCGGGTATGTATCAGCGCTCTTCGAAGGCCACGGTGCGGGCGGCGACGATCAGGCAGTCGGTCAGGTCCGGCGAGGAGAACTTGGTCAACACCGCATTGGCCCCGGCGTCCTTGGCTTTATCGCTGTTCATGGCACTGTCCAGCGAGGTATGCAGCAGCACGTAGAGGTGCTGGAAATCCGGGGTTTCGCGCAGGGTGCGGGTGAAGGCGTAGCCGTCCATCTCCGACATCTCGATGTCCGACACCACCACGTTGATCTCGCGCTCGGTGCCTTGCAGCTCCAGCAGGGTATTGATCGCATCCTTGGCACTGCGCGCGGTGTGGCATTCGATGCCGAGGCTGCGCAGGGTATGCACCGATTGCTGCAGCGCCACCTGGCTGTCGTCGACCACCAGGATGTTGGTGGCGGCCAGCACCGCGGCGTCTTCGGCACTGAGCTCGGAGGTGACCACCTCGTGGGGCGGCGGGGCGATGCCGTGGATGACCTTTTCGATATCCAGCACCTGCACCAGGGTGTTGTCGACCCGGGTCACGCCGGTGATGAACGACTTGCTGCCCGAGCCATAGGGTGGAGGCTTGATGTCGGTGCTCAGGCAGTGGACGATCTTGCTCACCGCCTGCACATGCAGGCCCTGCTTGGAGCGGCTGATGTCGGTGACGATCAGGCAGCCGCCGTCCGGGTCTTCCAGCGGCCGTTCACCGATGGCCCGGGACAGGTCGATGACCGACAGCGAGTTGCCCCGCAGGGTAGCCACGCCTTTGACGTGGGGGTGCGACTCCGGCAGCTTGGTCAGCGGCGGGCAGGGGATGATTTCACTGACCTTGAGCAGGTTGATCGCCATCAGCTTGCCGCTGCGCAGGGTGAACAGCAGCAGCGACAGCGAATCCGCGCGGGCATTTTGCGACGCCATAGGCACCTTCAGGGCAGAGTAATAGGGGGAGATGCCAGGTTATCGACCCGGCAGCCCGTGGCTTTAATCAGTCGGTGAAATCAGCGTAGACCCAAGCGCCGCGCCAGGCGACTGAGATTGGCCCGGTCCAGGCCCAGCTCGCGGGCGGTGCTGGCCCAGTTGTGCTGGTGACGCTCCAGGCAAGCCTGGATCAGCTGGCGCTGGTAGTCATCCAGGGCCTGGCGCAGGTCGCCGCCGGGCAGTGGCGCATCGCTCAACTGAGTTGTTTCGGTTTGTGTGGGGAGCGACTCGACCGGGCGCAGGTCCAGATCGGCGGCATCCAGGGTGAGGATTTTCGGCCGCTGCGCATGCTGCCCCAGGGCCTTGAGCGCTGAGCGGCCAATCAGGTGTTCGAGCTCGCGTACGTTACCCGGCCAGCTGTAGGCAATCAGCGCGGCCTGGGCTTCGGGGCTCAGGCGCAGGCTGCCCAGGCCCATGCGCGAACGGTTCTGCTCGAGAAAGTAGCCGCTGAGCAGCAGCACATCGCGCCCGCGCTCACGCAGCGGCGGCACCAGCAGCGGGTACACGCTCAGGCGATGGTAGAAGTCGGCGCGGTAGCGCCCGGCGCGCACTTCTTCGGCCAGGTCGCGATTGGTGGCGGCGATCAGGCGCACATCGACGCGGTGCTCCTGGTCCGAGCCCAGGCGCTGCAGCTGGCCACTCTGCAGCACGCGCAAGAGCTTGGCCTGTACGGTCAGCGACAACTCGCCGACTTCATCGAGAAACAACGTGCCGCCATTGGCCAGCTCGAACTTGCCGCGGCGCTCGCCCACCGCGCCGGTAAAGGCGCCGCGCACATGGCCGAACAGCTCGCTCTCGACCAGGGTGTCGGGCAGTGCGGCGCAGTTGAGGCTGATCATCGGCTGGTTGGCGCGGCTCGAGGCCTGGTGGATGGCCTGGGCTACCAACTCCTTGCCAACCCCGGTTTCGCCGGTAATCAACACCGTCAGGTCGCTGCTGCCGACCAGGCGGATTTCCTCCAGCAGGCGTTTGTGCGTCTTGCTCTGGCCGATCAGTTCCTTGTGTTGCTGACCGCTGGCCTGGCGATAGACCTCGGCACGCGCGTGTTCATCTTCGGCGCGCAAGGCCAGGTGCTCGATGCGCTCGGCGACGTTGACCGTGGCCGCCGCCAGGCTGGCAAAGGCTTGCAGGGCATCCAGCTCGACCTGCTGGAACTGCTCCGGGTCCAGCGCATCGAGGGTGATCAGGCCCCAGGGCTGTTCATCGACGAACAACGGGCAGCCCATGCAGTCGTGCACCTCCAGGTGCTGGTGCAGACCTTCGACCAGGCCGTCGTAGGGGTCGGGCAGCTCGCTGTCGCTGGCAAAGCGGGTCGGCTCGTTGCGGCTGAGGATCGCTGCAAAGCGTGGATGCTCATCGACCTTGAAGCGCCGCCCGAGGGTGTCGGTGCTCAAGCCGTCCACCGCCAGCGGCACCAGCCATTCGCCGTCCAGGCGCAGCAGCGCGGCGGCATCGCACGGCAGCAGGCTGCGCATGGCTTCGAGCAGGCGCCGGTAGCGTTCGCGCTCGGGCAGTTCGCGGGACAGGTCGCTGACCAGCGGCAGCAAGGCGGTGAGCAGGGATTTTGCGGTCATAAAGACTCCTGTGGGTCAAAATGACTATATCGCAAGTGTTGTCCTTATGACTCTTTAATTTTTAACTCATTGATTTATAAGGATTAAAAAGTTGGCACGAAAGCTGTAATAACCAAGGCATTCATCAAGAAGCCACAGGCTCAGGAGTCATCCATGCTCAATGCCCAGGATCGTGCAATCGTCAAAGCCACCGTACCTCTGCTGGAAAGCGGCGGTGAAGCGCTGACCACCCATTTCTACAAACTGATGCTCAGCGAGTACCCCGAAGTGCGTCCGCTGTTCAACCAGGCGCACCAGGCCAGCGGCGACCAGCCACGGGCCCTGGCCAACGGCGTGCTGATGTACGCCCGGCACATCGACCAGCTCGAACAGCTGGGCGGCCTGGTCGGCCAGATCATCAACAAGCATGTGGCCTTGCAGATCCTTCCGGAACATTACCCGATCGTCGGTAGCTGCCTGCTGCGCGCCATCGAAGAAGTACTCGGCAAAGAGATTGCCACCCCCGAAGTGATCGCAGCCTGGGGCGCGGCCTATCAGCAACTGGCCGATATCCTCATCGGCGCTGAAGGCGATGTTTACGCGCAAAAAGCCGCGGCCCCTGGCGGCTGGCGCGGTGCGCGAGCGTTCAAGCTGGTCGAGCGGGTCGAGGAGAGCAGCGAGATCGTCTCCTTCTACTTCGCCCCGGTTGATGGTGGTGCGATCCTGCAGGCCGAGCCCGGCCAGTACATCGGCCTGCAACTGTTCATCGACGGCCAGGAACAGCGCCGCAACTACTCGCTGTCGGCCCTGAGCAATGCCGGCCAGTACCGCATCAGCGTCAAGCGCGAAGCGGGCGGCAAGGTTTCCAACTACCTGCACGAGCAGTTGGCGGTAGGCGACACTATCAACCTGTTCCCGCCATCGGGCGAGTTCACCCTGAGTGCCAGCGCCAAGCCTCTGGTGCTGATCAGCGGCGGCGTCGGCATCACCCCGACCCTGCCGATGCTCGAAGCAGCGCTGGAAAGCGGTCGTTTGGTGCACTTCATCCACTGCGCGCGCAACGGCGCGGTGCATGCCTTCCGTGGTTGGGTCGATGAACTGGCGGCGCGCCACCCGCAGGTCAAGCGCTTCTACTGCTATGCCGAAGACGACGGTGTCAGCCAGCCGGCGGATGCAGTGGGTCTGCTCAGCGCCGATCAACTCGGCCAGTGGTTGCCGCAAGAGCGTGATGTGGACGCCTACTTCCTCGGCCCCAAAGCCTTTATGGCGACCATCAAGCGCCACCTCAAGGGCCTGGGCGTGCCAGAGCAGCAAAGCCGCTACGAGTTCTTCGGCCCGGCGTCTGCGCTGGAGTAAACACGTTTCGGTAACCGCGAACTGAAAGGATAGGGGCACAGCCAGCGATGGCTGTGCCTTGCGGCAATCGGTCGCCTTCTCAAGCAGGGGGCCTGGCCTTTTTACTGCATGCAGACAAAGCGTCATGCGCTTGCCGCATCATCCTTCCAGCCGTATCAAGGAAACCGTATCGTGAGCATCAATTGGGCTGACAAACTGCGCAAGAGCCTGCATGGCTCGGCCGATTCGCTGGGCAACCTGTGCGTCGAAGCGTTCCATTACCTGGCCCTGTTCGGCATCGGTGGCATCACCGCCTACGCGGCCGTGGTCACCTTTATCGAGATGCTCGGCAAGGGCGTCAGCGTCGACGACATCCTGCTGCTGTTCATCTACCTCGAACTCGGCGCCATGGTGGGGATCTACTTCAAGACCAACCACATGCCGATCCGCTTCCTGCTGTATGTGGCGATCACCGCTCTGACCCGCCTGCTGATTGGCGACGTGTCGCACCACAAGGCGCCGGACGCCGGTTTGCTGTACGTGTGCGGCGGCATCCTGCTGCTGGCGTTCTCGATCCTGGTGGTGCGCTACGCCTCGTACCGCTACCCGTCGACCAAGGCTATCGATGCTAGTGGCAAGGAGATCGAGGAAGCGAAGTAACCTGGCCGGCTGCACCGTTGCGGGTCATGGCGGCGAGGATCTCCACGGCGCTGTGGCCTTGCTCGATGGCGATGCCGAACTGGATGCTCTCGATCAGCCGCTGCAGGCGCTGCGGGTCGTTGCGCTGGGCCGGGCTGATCAGCCGTTTGGCGACGATGCCGGTATCGTTGGAGAGGGTCAGCA
Source organism: Pseudomonas wadenswilerensis (assembly GCF_900497695.1). Taxonomy (GTDB): domain Bacteria; phylum Pseudomonadota; class Gammaproteobacteria; order Pseudomonadales; family Pseudomonadaceae; genus Aquipseudomonas; species Aquipseudomonas wadenswilerensis. The sequence goes on from NZ_UIDD01000004.1 coordinate 86,926, forward strand.
TGATGCTGCCGTCGAGCCGCTCGATACTCAGGTTGACCCGGTACTCGGGGGCGAAAGCGTCGTTGATCTGTTCGAAAGGGTTGATCATGGGGCTTCACCTGGCAAAGACATGCAGTGATTGACCGGGTGGGGGAGGGTTGGTTCAGGTTAATTCATCGGTCTGCTTAGACTGTGGGCGCGGCGGTGCAAGGCCTCGACTTGACCCTCGATTACGATTTACCCGTCACATTGCATCGCGGGGCAAGCCCGCTCCCACAGATTTTTCCCACATTAATTTTCCAAATCTGACGGCTAAATCCTACGACCGAGTGGGATGTTTCTGAATTGCTTCTGCCGGGGCAGAAGGCCACCTTTGCCGTGCTAGGTTCCGGGCTCCATTTGCCCAAGGAATCTGCACATGACAAGGAATGATCAACCCGCCAAACCCGAAGCCATCTATCGTCTGGCGACCCAAGGCAGCCGCACGCGCAAGGGTGGCGTCATTCGCCAAGCCAGCGCTCCACTGACCATCATGCTGGACGATGGCCAGATTGTGCGCGTGGCTCAGACCGGTGACGATGCCGAGTACCCGGACGGCAGCCGCGCGCACATCATCAGTGGCGCCGGAACCCAGGGGCAACTGCAGGAACAGGCCGTCGCCCTGGTCGGTAGCGCCTTGAGCAACGGTGATGAAATCATCGATACCCCACAAAACACTGCGCTGATCAGCAAGCGGCAAGGCGTACCCATGGCCGACGACTTCCTGACGAGCGTGGGGTGAGCGATGGTCTACCGCATGAACCTCAATGGTCGCGGCGCCGGGCAGCATGGCGACCACACCACCACCGGGGCGACCTGCCTCAGCAGCCAGTCCTGTCACCTGCAGAACGGGGTGGGCAATCTGCGCCTGGGCGATGCCACCACGCCGTGTCCGCAATGCGGTCAGGCCGGCAAGATTGCCGAAGGGTATGACGGCTGGACCATTAACGGGCTGCCGATTGCCGTTGACGGTGCGCAGATTGACTGCGGCTGCCCGGCCGGGAGCAATCGGCTGGTGGCACCTTTGGAGGGTGTGAGCAGCAGAGCGGTGCCGGCATCGGGCGGATTTGCCGAGCCGGCTCGCCAGGCCTTCAGCCCGCCTGCGTCGACATCCAAATCCGCCCCCGTCGCCACGGCTAACCCCGCTTCGGCCATGTCCGGCGCGCCGGGCACGCTGGAGCCGGGCTTCCATGTAGTGCCACGCAGCATGTCGGGTCAGCAGGTGCTGGCGCAGCTTGGCGGCGAAAGCCGCTACCTGAGCGCCCGGCTGCAGCGGCTCAACCCTACCTTCGCCGAAGGTTTCAAGGCCGGTGAACTGTTCGTCATCGGCGATCCCGACAATGGCACCAGTTGCACACGCGAGGAAGCCCAACTGATGGCTGCTGCCGCCCAGGTGCGCGAGGCACTGGCGCCGCTGGACGAAGAAGAAGCCAACTTCATGGTCCGCTACCAGGGTGAAATCGCCGGCTTGTTCAGCAGTGCCAGCCAGTCGATGGGCGTCGGCAAGGACATGCTCGGTCATGGCTTGAGCCAGGTTGAAAACAGCCTGCGCGCGCTTGAACAGCTGCATCAGCGCTCGTTCAGTACCTACGGGCATCTGAACAGCCCGCAGTTTTTCGCTTCCCGCCAACAGTTGTACCGCCAGCTGGATGCGCAGTTGAAAGCGGCTTTTCTCAACAAACCGTTGAACCTGGGCAGCTACGACAGCCTGCGTCGTGACCTGGGTATCTCGACCAAAAGCCTGGTGCACCACTGGAGCCGTGCCGGTGTGCCGGGTGAGATCCCCGGTTATGCCACGCACCTGGAGCAGGTATCCAGGACAGCGAAATACCTTAAACACGGGGGGTATGTCGGCATTGCACTAGGTGGTGGCGCGTCCGTTCTCAAAGTGCAGGAAGTGTGTAGAGCGGGGGAGAGGGAGGAATGTAAGAAGATTCGATTTACTGAGGCGGGGAGTTTTTCTGGGGGGCTGGCGGGTGGTGCCGCTGGTGCCTATTTGGGAGGGAAGACAGCTGTAGCAGTGTGTGGTGTCGCCGCGGCTGCCGGCGGGATTGGTCTGGCGGTATGTGGGATCGTCCTAGTGGGAGGGGGATCACTTGCAGGGGGGAGCGGCGGTGGATCATTTGGAGAATGGCTAGGAGACAAGATTTATGAGGTGAAACATGATTGATATCAACACTTGGCCGCCTAGCGTTGCGATCGCTTTCGGTTTTGCGCCCTTTGTGATCAGCTTATCTGGCGTAGCCATGGAGACCTACATCGCCCGAAGCCGTGACTTCGACCTCATCATTGCCAGCCTTCCAAACAGCCTCTGGCTCAAGCAGCAGATACCGTTCTGGGGGACCACCAGGTTGAAATCACGCTGCTATTTGCTCAGCACGATTTGCGGTGCAATGCTTTATCCAAGGCTTTGCATCCGCCTGGGAATGATGGATGCAGAGGACTTGCGCAACTTTCCGCCGCGGCTTCGCCGACGCTTGTTGATTGCTTCCTGGCTGATCATCATTGGCTCGGCATGGCTGTTTATCGGTGTCGGCCTGATCAAGCTTTCAAAAACCTGAGCATAAAAAAAGCGAGCCCCCTGGGCTCGCCTTTTTACCGTCTGCGTTGCTGCTTGTTCAGTTGATGCGAGCTTGCTCGTTCTCCAGAAACTCTTCCTGCAACAGCCCGTCATTCTGGGCGCCGTCGATGCTTTGCTGGGCCACCGCGCGTTTGCTGCGCAGTTTGCCGTAGAAGTGCTCCAAAGCGTGGTTCAGTTTGATTGCGGCGCCTTCGACAGCCTGGTCGAGGGATGCGGATTTATGGCTTACGGAAATCGGTTGATGGCCTTTTGGGCGTGCCTCCATCTGGCAGCGTTTGTCGTGCGGACCAGGCTTGTCGCCGTTCTCGTCGCGCAGGTGGACCTCGATGCGGGTGAGGTCTTCGTCAAATCGTTCGAGCGTGCTTTCTACCGTGCTGCGGACCCACTCTTCCAGCCGGATGTTGCCTTGAATATGGTTGTCGCTATTGACTTGGATTTGCATAGTTCAATCCCTTATTCAGCTAGCTCGCAAGAGAATCGATGGGGCCTTTGCGGCCTGTGAGAACCATCGCCTCTTGACTACAAGGTCAGGCACTTGGCCGAACAATTCAAGCCCTTTTGAAATAAAAATATCTTGTAGCAAAAAGCCCGGCACAGGCCGGGCTTTTGCATGCGCTGGATCAGAACGCGACGGAGGTCTGCAGGTATACCGTACGGGGTTCACCCACGTACTTGCCCTTGTTGTTGTCGTCGAACGAGCGGGTGTAGTACTGGTGATTGAAGATGTTCTTCACCCCCACGGCGACGTTGAGGTTCGCCAGTTGCGGGCCGAAATCGTAGGCCGCGCGGCTGCTGAACAGCATGTAGCCGGGGATGCGTCCGGTGCTGCCGTCGGCGCTTTCGGCCGAGGTGTTGGCGTTGTCGGCGAACTGGTCGCTCTGGTAGGTGCTGTCGAGGTTGAGCTTCCATTGGCCTTCGCTGTAGCCGACGCCCAGGGTGCCTTTGTGGCGTGACGAGAAGGGCACACGATTACCCTTGTTAGACCCGTCTTCGCGGATTTTAGCGTCAACAAAGGCATAGGTGGCGTACACGTCAAAACCTGCCAGCGCCGGGTTGAGGCCTTCAAGGGCGTACTTGACGCTGGTCTCGATGCCCTGGTGGCGGGTTTCGCCGCGGGCGATCACCGAATCGTTGGTCTGGTTGCTTTCGTACTGGTTGTCGAAGTTGATCAGAAACGCGCCGATTTCGGCCTGCAGGTTGCCGTTGTCGTAGCGGGTACCCAGTTCCCAGGTGCGGGCTTTTTCCGGTTTTACTTCACCGCTGCTGACCCGGTTGGGCATCTGGCTGTACTGCACGCTGCCGAACGAGCCTTCGGTGTTGGCGTACAGGTTCCAGCTGTCAGTCAGGTGGTACATGACGTTGAGCGCCGGCAGGGCGGTGTTGTAGTCGCCCTGGTAGCGCTGGCCGTTGAGCTTGTTGGACTGCTCGGAGTCGATCATTTCGTAGCGGATACCCGGGGTGATGGTCCACTGGCCGATGTCGATGCGGTCATCGAGGAAAATCGCGTGGGCTTCGGTGCTGCCACGGGTGTCGCGGTCGTTGCGGCTGGCGGTGGTCGGCAGCTGGTTGGCGGCGATCGGTTCGCGGTAGCGCAGTTCATGGCCGGCTTCGTTGATGTAGCGGTAGCCGACGCCGACTTCGTGCCAGCTCTCACCGAGGGCAAAGCCCTGGGAGAAGCGCGTTTCGATGCCGCGTACCCAGTACTCGCGTGGCGACAGCGAGACGAAGCTGCCCTGGTCCAGGTAGCCGCTGCGCAGGGTCTTGGTGAAGAAGCTGTTGACGCTGAACTGGCGGGCGTCTTCCTTGTAGTCGTAGCCGAAGTTGAACATCGTCCGCCGCCCCCAGAATTTGTCTTGCAGGCGGGTCGACTGGTACGGGTCGGCATCGTAGTCGGCAACGTTCAGGCCGCCGGGCATCTGTGCTTCGCCTTCGTAGTACTGGGCCATGGCGTGCAGGCTGTTGGCCTCATCGAGCTGGTACTTGCCCTTGAGGATCAGGTCGTCGATCTGCGTGTCGCTGTGCTCGCGCCAGTCGCCGCCACGGCTGCCGGAGTAGAGCAGGGCGCCGCCCAGGCCGTTGGCGTTGGTGCCACCGGCGAGCAGGTTGGCGCTGGTCTTGAAACCGTCATGGCTGGATGACGGGCTGGTCTGGGTCTGGAAACCGGCCTTGACCGTCGGCTCGTCGGGGATCGCCCGGGTCACGAAGTTGACGATGCCGCCGACGTTCTGCGGGCCATAGCGTACCGCTCCGCCGCCGCGCACCACGTCCACCGCGTCCATGTTGCCCATGCTGATCGGGGCGAACGACAGCTGCGGCTGGCCGTAGGGGGCGAAAGGCACCGGGATGCCGTCCATCAGCACCGTCGAGCGCGAGGCCAGGCGTGGGTTGAGCCCGCGAATGCCGAAGTTCAGCGCCATGTCGTGGCTGCCGGTGCCGTTGTTCTCCGGGGCGTTGACGCCGGGGATGCGGTTGAGCACTTCGCGCGCAGTGGTGGCGCCGCTGCGTTCGAATTCTTCGCGGCGGATCACGTCGCGGGCACCGGCATGTTCGAAGACGTTGTCCTGCTGCGCCGCACCCAGCCAGTCACCGACCACGGTGGAGGCACCGAGCTCGACCGGCGCACTGGCGGCGGCAAGCGGTTGCAGGCTGAAGGCGTTGTCACCTTCGGCGCGGGCTTGCAGGCCGCTGCCTTGCAGCAGTGCATCCAGACCCTGCTGCGGGCTGTACTGGCCTTGCAGGCCGGGGCTCTGCACACCGCGGGTGACCTGCGAGCCGAACGAGATCAGCACGCCGCTTTCGCGGCCGAACTGGTTCAGGGCGTTTTCCAGGCTGGTCGGCGCGATCTGGTAAGTGCGCGCAGGGGCTTGGGCGGCGTGTGCGCCAACAGCGGCAACGCTCAGGCTGGCGCCCAGCAGCAGGGCGCGCAGGGCCTGGGCAAGTGGACTCGGTCGAAGGGGCATGCAGGAGGTCCTTGAGAAGGTCAAAGCAAAGGGTTCTGCCTTCTCTGTCACGCGAGAATTGAAAACGGCTCAGGTCAGTTGAAAAAAGTTTCAGGCCTGCGCTTCGACTGTCACCCAGTAGCGGGTAAAGCGCCTGACGCGCACCGGCAGCGCCACCTCGAGCATGTCCAGAATGCGCTCGCTGTCAGCCAGTGGATAACTGCCGGAAATCAGCAAATTGGCCACTTCTGGCGCGCAGTTGAGCTGCCCGCGACGGTAGCGGCCCAGCTCGTCGAGAAACGCGCCCAGGGGCATGTGCGCGGCCACCAGCATGCCGTCGACCCAGGCCCCGACGTTGCTGTCCAGCGCCTGGCTGGCCTGCCATTGCGGGCCGTTGAAACGCGCTTGCTGGCCGCTGGGCAAGAGATTGCCAGCCAGGCTGGCGCTGCCTTCAAACACCGTCAACTGGCTGTACTGGGCGAACTGACGCAGGTTGTAGCGACCGCTGCTCAGGTTCAGCAGGCCATGTTCGCCGAGCAATTGCAGTGGTCGCGTATCACGGGCCACAGTCAGTTGCAGTTCACCTTCAAGCAGGCGCACCAGGCGCTGGCGGGAATCAAAACGGACATCGGCGGCGCTGCGGGTGTTGAGCTGCAGCTGGCTGCCGTCGTCCAGGGCCAGGCGGCGCCGCTCGCCGACCGGGCTGCGGTAATCGGCGAGTAGCGTCGGCAGTGGGTTGTGCTGCTGCAAAGCCAGGCCACTGGCGCTGCCGACGCCGAGGATCAGCAGGGTTTTCAGCGCCCGTCGGCGGCTGGTCGAACGCGGCGCCTGCAAGGCGGCGTGGGCCAGCGGCGACGACAAACCACGCAAGCGCTGGTTGACCCGCTGAATGTGTTCCCAGGCGCGCTGGTGATTGTCGTCGGCCTGCAACCACTGCTGCATGGCCTGCTGCTGACGCGCATCGAAAGCACCGCCCTGCATCTCGATCAGCCAGTGCACGGCCTGTTCGGCCACCTGCGGGGAAAATTCCTGATGGCCGTTCACAGGGCAAAGTAACAGCGCATGGCCGCCTTGTTCAGGTAGCGCTTGACCGTGGCCAGGGAGATGCCCAGTTGCACACCGATCGCGCTGTAGCTCAGGCCATCGACCTGAGCCATCAGGAAGGCGCGCTTGACCGGCAAGGGCAGGCCGTCGAGCAGGCGGTCGAGCTCAAGCAGGGTCTCGAAAATAATTGCCCGGTGTTCTTCTGATGGCGCCAGGTCTTCCGGCAGCTGCGCCAGTGCCTGGAGGTAGGCGCGTTCCAGGTCCTGGCGGCGGTAGTGGTTGCACAGCACACGTTTGGCCACGGTGGTGAGGAACGCCCGCGGCTCGTTGAGCAGCGGCGCTTGGCGGGCCTGGAGCAGGCGCATGAAGGTGTCCTGGGCCAGGTCCGCGGCGCTGTCGGGGCAGCCGAGACGCCGGCGCAACCAGCCGGTCAGCCAGTTGTGATGGTCGAGGTAGAGGCCTTCGAGCGAGGAAGAGGGAGCGCTGGGCACCGTGAACACTCCGGCGCCGGGATGCGCAACAGAATAAGAATTGTTCGCATTGTAGTGAAAAGTGCCACTACTCGGCAATCGGCGGCTGACTGACGGGCATAGCAGAGGATCGGGAAAATGTAAAAAACGTAAATACGCTTTACTCTCATTTGAGAATAACTAGCATTCGCTCCCTTGATGAATTTACGCAACCTTTACATTTCTCAGGGAGAGGTCCTCGTGTCCCCGACTTTCAGCAAATCCTGCCTCGCGCTCACCCTCTGCTCGCTGTACACCGCGAACGCCACTGCCCAGACCCAACCGCTGGAGCTGGACAACATGGTGGTGACCGCGTCGGGTTTCTCCCAGCAGATCAAGGATGCGCCGGCGTCGATTTCGGTCATTACCCGCGAGCAGATCGAGAACAAATCCTACCGTGACGTCACCGATGCCCTGCGCGATGTGCCGGGCGTGGTGGTCACCGGTGGCGCCAGCTCCAGCGACATCAGCATTCGCGGCATGGCCTCCAAGTACACCCTGATGCTGGTCGACGGCAAACGCCAGGACTCGCGTGCCACTCGCCCGAACAGTGACGGCGCCGGTATCGAGCAGGGCTGGATGCCACCGCTGGAAGCTATCGAACGTATCGAAGTGGTGCGCGGGCCGATGTCGTCGCTGTACGGCTCCGACGCCATGGGCGGGGTGATCAACATCATCACCCGCAAGGTTACCCCGCAGTGGTACGGCGGCATCCGCACCGAAGCGACCTTCCAGGACCGCTCCGACTCGGGCAACTACAACAGCACCAATGCCTTCATCTCCGGGCCGCTGGTCGACAACCTGGTCGGCCTGCAGCTGTACGGCCAGCGTTCGCGCCGCGACGAAGACCATATCGTCAACGGCTTCAACGAGCAGAGCACCGACAGCGCCACGGCCAAGCTGTCGTTCACCCCGGATGAACACAACGACATCACCCTGGAAGCGGGCAAGTCCGAGCAGGAGCGCAACTCGCACAAAGGTCGTTCGGCGAGCCGATCCGACAGCCGCAACGACTACGACCGCACCAATTTCGCCATCACCCATTCCGGGCGCTGGGACAGCCTCACCAGCGAAAGCTACCTGCAGCGCGAGAAGATCGAGAACCCCGGCCGGCGCATGGAACTGGAAAACACCGTGCTCAATTCGCAGGTGTCGTTCTTCAGCGATTCGCACATCACCACTTTCGGTGGCCAGTACAAATACGAAGACCTCAGCGACGAGGGCAACCAACTGGCCTCGGCGGCCAGCGTCAACCAGCTGACCCGCTGGTCGTGGGCACTGTTTGCCGAAGACGAATGGCGCCTGACCGAAGCCTTCGCCCTGACCGGCGGCCTGCGCATGGACCGCGACGAGAACTACGGCACCCACTGGTCGCCACGCCTGTACGGGGTCTATCACCCGACCGAGCAGTGGACCATCAAGGGTGGCGTATCCAGTGGTTATCGCTCGCCGGACATCCGCGCCGCCGTGGATGACTGGGGCCAGATCACCGGTGGCGGTGGCGACCCGGCAATCATCGTCGGTAACTCCAGCCTCAAGCCGGAGAAGAGCCTGAGCCAGGAAATCGGCTTCATCTGGGACAACCTCGAAGGTTTCTCCACCGGCCTGACCCTGTTCAACACCGACTTCAAGGACAAGATCACCGAGACCCGCCGCTGCACCGACAGCACCGGCAATGCCTCGGGCCAGTGCCAGATCGGCGGTACCTCGTACAAGTTCATCAGTGACCGGGTCAACGTCGATGAAGCGCAGATGCGTGGCATTGAAGCGACCCTGGACTGGGACATCACCCAGACCGTCTCGCTGGCCACCAACTACACCTTCACCGCCTCCGAGCAGAAGAGCGGCCCGCAGAAAGGCAAGGCCCTGAACCAGATGCCGCGGCACATGTTCAACGCCACCCTCGACTGGCAGGCCACCGATCAGCTGGGTACCTGGGCGCGCCTGAACTACCGCGGCAAAACCTCGGACTACCTGGGCCGGAGCACCATGTCCGACGGCACGCCGTCGTACACCTTCGTCGACTTCGGCGGCACCTATCGGGTGACCAAGAACGTCAAGCTGCTGGCGGGTGTGTACAACGTCTTCAACAAGGAAGTGGACTACGACAACTACCAGACCGTACTGGACGGCCGCCGCTACACCATGGGCGTCGACCTGTCGTTCTGATCCGTCTGGCCCGCGGCTTTGCTTATGAGAATATAAATCATTATTATTGTGCGCTTCTCGTAATGGACGGATGCCATGAAAAGCAAAGCCGCCGGGCTACCCATCAGCTATCGCCTGGCCGTGACCTCCCGCAGCCTGGCTGCCGTGTTCGGTGGCTACCTGCTGGCGGCCATGGCCAGCGTCTGCATCACCCTGCTGTTGCCGGTGCCGCGCGCCGAGGCGGTGATCAGCGGCATGATGCTGTCGTTCCTGTTCTACCTAGTGGCCTTTCTCTGGTGCTTCGCCTGTCGTAGCGCCTGGCAGGCCTGGCTGGGGGTACTGGTGCCGAGCCTGGTGCTGGCGATGATCAGCGGCCTGGCCTACTGGATGAAAAACCCATGAAAGAGGGCTTTCGCCAGGCCATGGCCTGGCTGCATACCTGGACCGGGCTGATTTTCGGCTGGTTGCTGTTTGCGATTTTCATGACCGGGACCATGTCCTATTTCAAGGAAGAAATCAGCCACTGGACCCAGCCGGAAGTGCCCAACCGGGCGCTGGACCCGGCGGCCAGCCTGGACCTCGCCCAACGCTACCTGCAAGAGCATGCGCCGACGGCGGGCAGCTGGTTCATCGAGTTGCCCAATGCCCGCGAACCGGCGCTGAGCGTGAGCTGGCCGAAGGCCGGTGGCGGGCGCCGCGACTTTACTTCCAAAACCCTCGACCCTGCCACCGGCGCCGAATTGCAGGCGCGCGAGACCCGTGGCGGCAATTTTTTCTACCGCTTCCACTTCCAGCTGGAGATGCCTCACCCCTGGGGCCGCTGGCTGTCGACCTTTGCCGCGTTCATCATGCTCCTGGGCCTGGTGACCGGGATCATCACCCACAAGAAGATCTTCAAGGAGTTCTTCACTTTCCGTCCGGGCAAGGGCCAGCGTTCCTGGCTCGACGGGCATAACGCCATTGGCGTGCTGGTGCTGCCGTTCCACCTGATGATCAGCTACAGCAGCCTGGTGATCTTCATGGCCATGGTCATGCCGGCCAGCATCATCGCCAGCTATGGCGACAACACCCGTGGCTTTTTCAACGACCTGTTCGGCGGCCAGAGCCAGGTACAGGCTGCCGGTACTGCGGCGCCGTTGCTGCCGTTGCCGCAGTTGTACGCCAAGGTCCAGGAGCAGGCGCCCGGGGCCAACCTGGCTTGGGTCGAGGTACAGAACCCCGGTGACCAGAACGCCCGGGTCCGGTTCGCCCGCCATGCCGGTGACCGCATCGCTCACCAGCGCGGCGGTGGCTGGCTGTTCGACGGGGTCAATGGCACGCTTGAGGGCGGCAGCCAGATCGAGGCCACGCCGGTGCTGATTTCCGGCGGCATGTACGGCCTGCACATGGGCATTTTCGCCGGCCCCTGGCTGCGCTGGCTGTACTTCTTCTTCGGCCTGGCCGGCACGGCGGTGATCGGCACTGGCCTGGTCATGTGGCTGGGCAAGCGCCAGCTCAAGCATGCCAAGAGCGGCACCCAGCCGTTCGAGTTGCGCCTGGTCGAGGTGCTGAACATCGCCAGCATGAGCGGCCTGCTGATCGGCGTGGCGGCGTTCTTCTGGGCCAACCGCTTGTTGCCGATCGGCCTTGAAGGCCGAGCCGACTGGGAGACCAACTGCTTCTTCCTGCTCTGGGCCTTGTCGCTGGTACACGCCATGCTGCGCCGCGGCCGCCGTGCCTGGGCCGAGCAACTGGGATTCGGTGCGCTGATGTGGGCGGGCTTGCCACTACTCAACGGCCTGACCACCGGCCAGGGCCTGAACCACTCGCTCGCCGTCGGCGACTGGGCCATGGCCGGTTTCGACCTGACCGCCTTGGCCAGCGGCCTGTTCCTGGCATGGGCTGCCAGCAAGATGTGGCGGGCGCCGGTAGTGGCGGCCAAGCGTGCGCCAAAGGCCGCGCCCGGCAAGCTGATCGAAAGCGAGGTGAACTGATGCTGGCCATTGCCCTGTTTGGTTTTGCCGGCTTCGCCGCCCTGTGCCTGGCGATGGAGAAGCACTACAAGGACCTGCTTGGGCACAAGCCCAGCAGTACCCGGCTCAAGGCGTTGCGGGTGGCGGGCTGGGTGCTGCTGGCCCTGGCGTTGCTGCTGGCCGTGCGTCACAGCGGCTGGGCCATGGGCCTGGTCGAGCTGTTCGCGGTGCTGATGGCCGGCGTTACCCTCTGGGTGTTCCTCTTGCCCTACCAGCCGCGGCTGCTGCTGTGCCTGGCGGCGGCCAGCGTGGTGCTGGCGCCGTTGACGGCCGTGGCTTCGCTGTAAGTTGGTCAACGAGCCGCTCGATCTGCCCACCGACGGTGCCAACGACACCGACGCGGCGAGCGGGCGCGCGCGTTTTGTGCAGGTGTTCCTCGCCCAGCGGGCGCAGATGGAAGCCCTGGTCAACCGGCGCATCGGCTGCCGGGCCACGGCCTCGGACCTGGTCCAGGAGCTGTTCCTGCGCTTCTGGCGGCGCCCGCAGGTCAAGGTCGAGGCGCTCGATACCTACTTGCTGCGTTGCGCCGGCAACATCGCCATCGATCACCTGCGCAGCGAAGGTGCCCGCGAGCGGGTCAACGACAGCTTGCAGCGGGAAGTGGCCGACGATCATGTCAGCGAACCGCAATTGGCACTGGAGGCGAACAGCGACCTGCAGCGCATCGAAGCGGCATTGCGCCAACTACCCGAGCGTACCCGGCAGATCTTTCTGCTCAACCGTATCCATGGGCGCAAGTACGCCGAGATCGCCAAGGCCATGGACCTGTCTCAGAGCGCGGTGGAAAAACATATGATGCGTGCCCTGGAGGCGTGCAAGGCGAGTGTTGCGCTGCCGCCAGCCAGTACGCGCATGCCAGGGAAAGCACCATGAGTGAAATCACCGCCGAGCACGAACAAGCCGCCCTGAACTGGCTGAGCCGGATCAATGAGCAACCGCAACTGGCCGAGCGCGCCGAGTTCAAGCGCTGGTTGCTGGCCAACCCGGCCCATGGCCGCGCCTATGCCCAGGCCCAGGCAGTGTGGCGCCTGAGTGAGGGGCCGGCGAGCCTTTTGGCGAGCGAGGATGACCAGGCCCTGCAAGGTTATTTGCGCGCCATGCAGCAACCTGCGCCGGGACGCACCTGGCGCCGCATTGCCACCTTCGCTGCAGCCGCTTGCCTGGTGCTGGCGCTGGGGACTGCTGCGGGCTGGCATCCAGGGTACTGGCTGGATGATCTGCAGGCGGATTACGTCACGGCGGCGGGGCAGGTCGAAGAGGTGGTGCTGGCGGACAACTCGCACATGACGTTGGATGCCGGCAGTGCGGTGTCAGTGGATTTTCGCGACGGTGAGCGCCAAGTGACGATCCGCCGCGGCGCGGCGTTCTTTCATGTCACCCACACCGGCGCGCCGTTCGTGGTCGAGGCGGCAAAAGGCCAAACCCGTGTGCTCGGCACGCGCTTCGAGGTGCGCAAGCACAATGGCGGCGCGCGGGTCACCGTGCTCGATGGCCGGGTGGCGGTGACGGCCGCGCCGGGGCGCGTGCAGCAACAACTGAGCGGCGGCCAGCAGGTGGGCTATCGCGACGGCACCGCCAGCGCGGTCGAAGCGGTGGACAGCGAGTCGCGCCTGGCCTGGCGCCAAGGCTGGCTCAATTATTATCAGGTGCCGCTGAGCACGGTGATCGACGACCTGGCTCGCTACTACCCGGGGCGCATCATGCTGCTCGACAGCGAACTGGGCAAACGCAAGGTCAGCGGCAGCTTCCCGGCCAGCCAGCCGCTGGCGGCGCTGGATTCGCTCGGCGCGGTGCTGGGCTTCAAGCGCAGTACCCTGCTGGAACGGGTCACCCTGATCCGCTGAAAAATATTTTCAGAAAAGTGATGAGGTAAGTTCGCGCGACAACCGTGTAGTGAGTGAAAGTGCGATTCATTCGCATAAACGTCACTCCTTCACAGGTCACCGGTCATGAAGTTCACACCCTTGGCAGCGCGTAGCTTTTCAATCTGGCTCAGTGTTTCGGCTCTGGCTGCGGGTAGCGCGTTACCCTTGGGGGCCGTTGCCGCGCAGCAGGTCTACGTGTTTGCCCAGGCGAGCAAGCCACTGGTGCAGGCGCTCAACGACTTCAGCCGGCTGACCGGGCAAAGCGTGATCTATACCACCGACCTGCCGATGCTCAACGCCCCGGCCCTGAATGGCAGCCTGACTGCCGAGCAGGCTTTGCAGCAACTGCTGGGCAATTCCGGTTTGGTCTTTCGCCGCGTCGACGCTCGCACCCTGACCCTCGAACCGCTGGATACCAGCGCTGCGCTCAAGCTCGACGCGACCACGGTGAACTCGCAAGCCGATGCCGACTACAGCTACCAGCCGCCGCCAAACAGCTCGGTGATGCGCAGCCAGGCATCGATCATGGAGACGCCCCAGGCCATCAACGTGGTGCCGGCCCAGGTGCTCAAGGACCAGGCCCCGCGCAACCTCGACGACGCCCTGGCCAATGTCAGCGGCGTGACCCAGGGCAACAACTTCGGCGGCACCCAGGACACGGTGATGAAACGCGGCTTCGGCGACAACCGCGACGGTTCGATCATGCGCGACGGCATGCCGATCGTGCAGGGGCGCAGCCTTAACGCCACCACCGAACGGGTCGAAGTACTCAAGGGCCCGGCCTCGTTGCTGTATGGCATCCAGGACCCGGGCGGGGTGATCAATGTGGTCAGCAAGCGGCCACAGCTGCAGCGCTACAACGCCCTGAACCTGCGTGGCTCCACCTATGGCAGCGGCAAGAACGGCAGCGGCGGCGGCCTGGACAGCACCGGCGCGCTGGGCGAGAGCAACTTCGCCTACCGCCTGGTGCTCGACCATGAAGACGAAGACTACTGGCGCAACTTCGGTACCCACCGCGAATCGCTGGTGGCGCCGTCGCTGGCCTGGTTCGGCGAAGACACCCAGGTGCTGCTGGCCTACGAGCACCGCGAGTTTCTCTATCCGTTCGACCGTGGCACGGCCATCGATCCGCGCACCAACCACCCGCTGGATATCCCCAGCACGCGGCGCCTGGACGAGCCGTTCAATGACATGGAGGGGCGCTCGGACCTCTACCGCCTGGAAGTCGACCATCAGCTTGCGGACGACTGGAAAGCTCACTTCGGTTTCAGCTACAACCGCGAAACCTACGACGCCAGCCAGGTGCGGGTGACCGCCGTCAACGCTGCCCGCGGCACCCTGACCCGGAGCATGGACGGTACCCACGGCGCGCTCAGCAGCGACCGTTTTGCCACCGTCAGTCTTGAGGGCAAGGTGCAACTGGCGGGGATGCAGCATGACCTGCTGTTCGGCCTGGATAACGAGTACCGCAAAGTCTACCGCGCCGACCTGATCCGCCAGAGCAGCCTGAGTACCTTCAGTTACCTGAACCCGGTGTATGGCCGCGAAGTCGAGGGCACCAGCGTGCGTGACAGCGACAGCGCGCAGACCGACAAGCTGCGCAGCGACTCGCTGTTCTTCCAGGATTCGATCCACCTCGACGAGCACTGGATTCTGGTCGCCGGTGCGCGCTACCAGATGTACGACCAAATCGCCGGGCGCGGGCGGCCGTTCAAGGCCAACACCAACAACAACGGCCAGGCCTGGGTGCCGCGGGTGGGCCTGGTGTACAAGGTTGACGAGCAGCTGTCGTTCTATGGCAGCTACACCGAATCGTTCAAGCCCAACTCCAGTATCGCTCCCTTGACCGGCGGCCTGGTGCTGGACTCGGGTATCGAACCGGAAGAAGGCAAATCCTGGGAACTGGGGGCCAAGCTCGACATGCCGGGGGCGCTGACCGGCACCCTGGCGCTGTTCGACATTCGTAAGCGCAACGTGCTGGTGGCCAACTTCGACTCGGCAACCGGCGACACCCTCTACAGCAACGCCGGCGAGGTACGCTCGCGGGGCGTCGAACTGGACCTGACCGGCCAGTTGAGCGAGCGCTGGAGCCTGATCGGCAACTATGCCTTTACCGACGCCGAAGTTACCCAGGACCCCACGCTCGAAGGCAATCGCCTGCAGAACGTGGCGCGCCACAGCGGCTCGCTGTCGGCGGTGTATGACGCTGGCAGCCTGTTCGGTGGCGACCGCCTGCGCCTGGGCGCCGGTGCGCGCTACGTCGGTGAGCGGGCGGGCAACGCCGAGAATGATTTCGAGCTGCCGGGCTACACCGTCGCCGATGCTTTCGCCAGTTACGAAACCCGCCTGGACGAGCACAAGGTGCGCTTGCAGTTGAACGTGAAGAACCTGTTCGACCGCACCTATTACAGCTCGGCGGTGAACCGCAACTTTGTCTCGGTGGGTGATGCGCGCCAGGTCAGCCTGTCCAGCACCCTGGAGTTCTAGCCGCTGCGCCACACCTCGAACTTCGTTCACGGCTGTGGCGCTGGCCAGGGGGGTAACCCGGTTACCCGTGCTTGAGTTGCTCGGCGCATTGCGCGGGCAACCAGAAAACATCCTGGGTCTTCATGTTCCGGTCGAACAGGATCTTGTATTGGCAGGTTCTATATTCAGTGCCGTTACCGCTAGGCAGCCTGAGGACATAGTCCCATTCGCGTACGGCCACTTGCCCCTCGGCGAAATGCGGGCGCCCCAACAGCTCGTAGACCTGAGGCTTGCTCAGTCCCGGCATCATGCGGCCAAGGTTATCAAGGTCAGGGAGGCTGCCTTCCGGCTGCCAGTGGTTGTCCTCGACGGAGGGCCAGACCGGCTCGGTATGGGCTTGCAGATGCCCGTCCTCGGTAATCTGGCTTAGTCGGGATGTACCGCAAGCCGCCAGCACGGTGCCGATTGCTAGTAAGGCAGCCCAGCGGGCAGCAGGCAAAATCGAACGTTTGTTCATGTCGAAATCCGTTGGAATCAGAGTGATTGATTGACCCGTGGCAGTTGCCCTGTAGCGGGCAACTGCCTTGCCGTTTACCAGTGGAAGCCCGCACCGACACCAACGCCCATCTGCCCGCGGGTGTCGGCCGAACCATTGGCCTTGAACACCCACTTGCCGTTGTCGGACAGCGTCGACAGGCCCACGGCCATCGAGGCCTCGCCACCGGTCGTGGCCATGCCGCTAGCCAGCATGCTTCGGCCGGGCAGATAGGCCTGGGGCATGCTGGCCATGGCCATGGCACCGGCAGCCGCGCCCATCGCATCCTTGCGCAGGTTGTTGACGTCCGAACGGATCTGGTCGAACTGGCCTTGCGTGCCGCCCCTGATTGCCGAGTGCAGTTGATTCACGTTGACCGCATCGGTGCCCTGGATGCCTGGCGCGACGTTGTGCACAGCGACAGGGCCACTGTTTCTGCCGGACAAGGTGACGTCATTGGAGGGCACATCAGGTGTCGCTACGCCGTGCGCATCCGAGTACTGAACCGGCGCGCCGGTCTGCAGCTTGTCGATAGCTTCGCCGACATTGCTGGTGTTGTTGCCATACACGGTGTAGGTCGGGTTGCTGACCTTGCCGGTGTTTGCGTCATAGCGCGAGCCTGCACCCAGGGTGTTGGCGACGCTATTGCCCTGATTGTGGAGGTGCTGTCGGGTCTGGTGCAGTTGGCCGCCATTGACCGCGTCCTTGCTGTCGCGCGCCACCACGCCATCCTGCACGTTGTGCAGGCTCACGGGTTGGCCCGGGGCGTTGCCGACCAGGGTGACGTCCTGAGTGGGGGTAATGCCGTTGACCGAACCGGCGCTTGAGCTTCCACCCGCGCCTCCCGAGCCGGGCGCATAGGGGTTTGCCTGGGTAGGCGTTTGCGGGTTGCTGTACTGCACGGGGCTCTTATCGCGCAGATCGGTGATCCGGGTGTCCAGGCTGGTCAGTGTGGTGTTCACTGCCTTGAACGCGTCGCCGACATTGTTGTAGTTGGAGCCCTGGATGAGGTAGCTCGGTGCAGACATGTTGCCGGTGAACGGGTTGTACACGGCACCGGCGCCGAAGTAATTGGCGATGTCACCGCCGAGACTGTTCAAGCGGCTGCCCACCAGGTTGACCGCCTGATGGGTAGCGAACAGCTGACTGCCGTTAATCGCATCGGTGCTGGTGCCGGTGATGCGTCCGGCCGCGACGTTGCTGATTTGGCGTTCGGCATCTTGGGCGCCGACACTGACCACGCTGGCAGGCTTGCTGCCTGCATAGATGTAGGCGTTACCGTCGATCACCGCGCCGGCTGTCGGCTGTGCGGCGGCGGTCTGGCTGCCGGCACCCAGTGCCACGTCATTGTGATTGATTGCACTTGCGCGGTTACCCAGGGCAACCGCGTCGGAGGCCGTGGCGCTGGCGTCGGTGCCGATGGCCACCGTGTCGTTGGCGCTGATCTTCGAGCCTGAGGTTCTGCCGATGGCAATGTTGTTGTCGCCACTTACGTTGTTGCCGGCGGAGAAACCTGCGGCGAAGTTGGAGCTGCCGTTAACCTGTTTTCCGGCGTGTGCGCCTGTCGCGGTATTGGTGTCGCCGGTCACATTCCAGCCGGAAAATGCCCCGTTGGCGCTGTTGAAGCTACCGTTGACCCGATTGCTTGCGTTGTTGCCGGCGCCGGAGTTGAAGTTGCCGGTAATGTTCTGCCCGGCGTTTGCACCTAAACCGCTGTTGCCCGTTCCGTTGACGGTGCGACCGGCATTGATGCCGAATCCGGTATTGCCCCGACCCTTGACGCCATTACCGGAATCGTTACCGGCGTAGGTGTTGTTGTCACCAACCACGTTACTGCCCGCGTTGCGCCCGACAGCGCTGTTGAATGAGCCTTCGACATTGACCCCGGCGTTCGATCCGACCGTCGTGTTGTGCTTGCCCGTAACCTTGGCACCGGCATTGAAACCGTAGGCCGAGTTTCCCGAGTTGCTGGTGATTTCGGGGTCTACGGCGCCGGCGCCGTAGGTGTTGTCGGTGCCAAACCCTGAGACTGAGTCCGCTTGAGCCAGTGGCGAAAGCACTGCCAGCAATGAAAGATAAAGGCTCGATCGCTGCAGGGAGTGCCGCTGTCGCAAGTGGCTGGGAGTCTGTACGTCGCTCATGGTGCTGTCCTGGTTTTAGGGGCCGCGTAAGCAGGCCGCTGGAATTGTCCTGATGAATAAATGGTTTTTGTTAGGCACGAATTTCTCTGAATTCTTGTTAATTCCCCAATAACCAAACAGCGAAGCTCCGCTGTTCTTTCACCCCGTTCAGCGCTCGTTTTCGGCTTAGGAAGATGAAGGCGGCGAAGCTTAAGGTGCGCAGACGTATTCACTAATTCGATTGTTTTGATCGAGATTATGAATAAATTCAATGAGCAGACGGCGGCCCGGCGTGCCGGGGCAGCGCCAGGGAGCGGGCGTCCTGGTGAGGGCTTGTGAGGCGGGGGGTATCAGCTTTTGAGCGCGGTTCGGTAGGCACCGGGCGTCGCGCCCAGGGCCTGGCGGAAGCGGTTGCTGAAATGGCTGGCGCTGGCAAAGCCGCACAGCAGGGCTACTTCGCCCAGCGGCAGTTGGCCATAGCGCAGCAGTTGGCGCGCCTTGGCCAGACGCCGGGCCAGCAGGTACTGGTGCGGCGGCAGGCCGAAGCTTTCGCGAAACATCCGTGCGAAGTGGTACTCGGAGAGGTTGCACAGCGCCGCCAGCTCGCCAAGGCTCAGGGGTTGATCCAGATGGCCTTCGACATACTCGCTCAGTTGCCGGCGCTGGTGCGCGGCCAGCCCGCCCTTCAGGCGCAGGCCCTGGCGCAGGCCGACCTGGCTGAGCAGGGCGTGGTCGAGAATCTCGTGGGCCAGGCTGCTGGTCAGCAGGCGCTCGGCGGGCTCGTCCCAGTCCAGGGCGATCAACTGACGAAAGCGTCGGGCCTGTTCAGGGTCGTCGAGAAAGGTCGCTTCCTGCAGTTGCAGCTCACGGGGTTCGCGGTCCAGCAGGCTGACGCAGCCGAGGGCGAACTGTTCCTGACTGATGTACAGGTGCGCCAGGCGGATCGAGCCGTTGACCACCCAGTGCGACGCCGACCCTGCAGGCATGATGCACAGCTTGTCGGGCGCGCCGGTGTGGCCGGGACGGTCGCGGCGGAAGGTGCCGGTGCCGTCGGCGATGTAACACGACAGGGTGTGATGGCTGGGGGCTTCATAGTCGCGGGCGTCGTGGCGGTTGTTCCATAGGGCTGCAGCCAGGCCGTCACCCAGGTGCGCGCTGTGTTCCAGGCGGGCATGGGGTGAGTCGTGCATGGCTTTGAAGACTTGCAGCTGGTCCAACGGCGTCATGGTTCTTACCTCTGTGGGCCATCGTACTCCGCCAGGCCGGGGCTGGCAGCTGCTGCCTGCGCAAAAGCGCAAGAATGTGCAAGTGCCGGCTGAGGGTGCAGTTGCACACTGGTGGCCTGGAATCGAGGAGTGCCGCCATGAACCTGTCGTTATATCTGCTCACTGTGCTGATCTGGGGGACTACCTGGATTGCCCTGAAGCTGCAATTGGGGGTGGTTGCCATTCCGGTGTCGATCGTCTACCGCTTTGCCCTGGCGGCGCTGGTGCTGTTTGTCATCCTGCTGCTCAGCCGCCGCCTGCAACCGATGAACCGCCGCGGCCACCTGATCTGTCTGGCCCAGGGGCTGTGCCTGTTCTGCGTCAACTTCATGTGCTTTCTCACCGCCAGCCAGTGGATCCCCAGTGGCCTGATCGCCGTGGTGTTCTCCACCGCCACCTTGTGGAACGCGCTGAATGCGCGGGTGTTCTTTGGGCAGAGGGTTGCTGCCAATGTGCTGGCCGGCGGCGCACTGGGCCTGGCCGGGCTGGGCCTGCTGTTCTGGCCGGAACTGTCCGGGCATGCCGCCAGCCGCGAAACCATCATCGGTCTGGGCCTGGCCCTGCTGGGCACCCTATGCTTCTCAGCCGGCAACATGCTCTCCAGCCTGCAACAAAAGGCTGGCCTGCGGCCGCTGACCACCAATGCCTGGGGCATGCTCTATGGCGCGACCATGCTCGGGCTGTATTGCCTGGTCAATGGCATTCCGTTTGCGATGGAGTGGAACACGCGCTACATCGGCTCGCTGTTGTACCTGGTGATCCCGGGCTCGGTGATCGGCTTTACTGCCTACCTGACCCTGGTCGGACGCATGGGGCCGGAGCGGGCCGCTTACTGCACGGTGCTGTTCCCGCTGGTGGCGTTGAACGTCTCGGCGTTCTACGAAGGTTATCAATGGACGGCGCCGGCGTTGGCAGGCCTGGTGCTGGTGATGCTGGGCAACGTCCTGGTGTTTCGCAAGCCCCGGCCCAAGGTGGTCGAGCCGGTCGTGGCCTTGAGGTAGCCAGCGCGGGGCAAGCCCGCTCCTACAGATATCGCACTGAACCTGTGGGAGCGGGCTTGCCCCGCGATGAGGCCGGTACAGCCAAGTACATCAGCTGTTGTCGACGCGGACCTGACAAAAATGCCAGGTTTCAATGGCGTTCCAAAGGCGTAGCTTGCGCAGAACACATTCGCAGCGTTCGGAGCAACGGTTATGGAAGTGATGATTGGCAAGTCCGATAAACCGGTGGTCGCGCCGCCCACTCCCAAAGACGCGGTCTGGACCATCAGCCTTTCCCAGGTGGGGGACGAGGGACTGACGCTTAGTGGTTATTCCTTGCCAGGCCTGCAGGGCTCTCAAGGGGCAACCTTGCTGTTTGGCTGGATTGGCACTCCACCGGAAGGGGCGCCGGAACTCTACGGGGAAACCTTTGTAATCGAACGCTGGGAAGATTATCGCGGGCATGACTTCGTACTGCCCAGGCACTATCTGCAAAGCGCGCTGGGCGGTACCGGTGTGCTGTTTTTCGATCTGGCGGTGCTCAGCCTGCCGTCGCAGATCTCACCACTGGTAACGGTAAGGGTTGTTGATTAGCTATACGTAACGCCTTACTTCCACACCTGCGGATTGACCAGATCCCGCGGCCGTTCACCCAGCAACGCGCTGCGCAGGTTATCAATCGCGCGATTGGCCATGGCCTCACGGGTTTCAGCGGTGGCTGAACCTACGTGCGGCAAGGTCAGGGCGTTTTTCAGCTGGAACAGCGGCGATTCGCTCAGCGGCTCTTTCTCGTACACATCCAGCCCGGCACCGCGAAGGGTGCCGGCCTGCAAGGCTTGCACCAGCGCCGCCTCATCGACCACCGGGCCACGGGACACGTTGATCAGAAACGCACTCGGCTTCATCAGTTGCAGTTCACGGGTGCTGATCAGGTGTTTGGTCTGCGCCCCCAATGGCACCACCAGGCAGACGAAATCAGCCTCAGCCAGCAGCTCATCGAGGCTGCGGTATTGCGCGCCCAGTTCCTGTTCCAGGGCCGGCTTGCGGCTGTTGCCGCTGTAGAGGACCGGCATGTTGAAGCCGAAGCGCCCACGCCGGGCGATGGCCGCGCCGATATTACCGAGGCCGACGATGCCCAGGGTCTTGCCGTGCACGTCGCTGCCAAACTGCGCCGGGCCCACGGTGGCCTGCCATTGCCCGGCCTTGGTCCAGGCATCCAGCTCGGCCACCCGCCGTGCCGCACCCATGAGCAGGGCAAAGCCCAGGTCCGCGGTACTTTCGGTGAGCACATCCGGGGTGTTGGTCAGGGCGATGCCGCGCTGGTTGAAGTAGGCCAGGTCATAGTTGTCATAACCCACCGAGACGCTGGCGACCACTTCCAGGTTGCTCGCGTTTTCCAGCTGTGCCTGGCCGAGTTTGCGGCCGACGCCGATCAGGCCATGCGCCTCGGGCAAGGCTTCGTTGAACTGGGCGCTGATGTCGCCGAGCTTGGGGTTCGGCACGATCACGTTGAAGTCTTGCTGCAGGCGTTCGACCATCGCCGGGGTGATGCGGCTGAAGGCAAGGACGGTCTTTTTCATCGGCGAAATCTCTGCGGGCGGTGGAGAATGGGTAGCACGCTATCATTCTCCACCGTCGCTGTGCAGCAAGATTTCAGGTGGCAATGCGCAGTTCGTGGGTTTTCAGGTCCGCTTCATGGGCGGCGAGAATCTCCGGCAGCGAGTTGCGCAGGTACTCGACCCAGGTCTTGATCTTGGCATCCAGGTACTGGCGCGACGGGTAGATCGCGTACAGGTTGAGCTCCTGCAGGCGGTACTCGGGCATCACCCGCACCAGCGAGCCATCGCGCAGGCCCTCTATGGCCGAGTAGATCGGCAACACGCCGACGCCCATGCCACTGCGGATCGCGGTTTTCATCGCGTCGGCGGAGTTCACCTGGAACGGCGCCTGGGTGATGTTGACCACTTCCTGGCCTTCGGGGCCGTCGAACAGCCATTTCTCCAGCGGGATCACCGGGCTGACCATGCGCAGGCAGGCGTGGTTGAGCAGGTCGCTGGGCTTGTGGGCAATGCCGTGGCGCTTCACGTACTCGGGCGAGGCGCAGACGATGCTGTAGGTGATGCCCAGGCGCTGGGAGACAAACCCCGAGTCCGGCAGCTCGCTGGCCAGCACGATGGACACGTCATAGCCTTCGTCGAGCAGGTCCGGCACGCGGTTGGCCATGGTCAGGTCGAAGGTTACGTCCGGGTGGGTTTCGCGGTAGCGGGCGATGGCGTCGATGACGAAATGCTGGCCTACCCCGGTCATCGAATGCACCTTCAACTGCCCGGCGGGGCGGGCGTGGGCATCGCTGGCCTCGGCTTCGGCTTCCTCGACATAGGTGAGGATCTGTTCGCAGCGCATCAGGTAGCGCTTGCCGGCTTCGGTCAGGGCAATGCGCCGGGTGGTGCGGTTGAGCAAGCGGGTTTGCAGATGGGCTTCAAGATTGGAGACCGCCCGCGACACGTTGGCGGTGGTCGTATCCAGTTGCACGGCCGCGGCAGTGAAGCTGCCGACTTGCGCGACGCAACTAAAAGCACGCATGTTTTGCAGGGTGTCCATGGGTCGCTCTCAAAGTAGACGACAAATTGTGACATGAAGTAACCGAGGCGGTCTTCAGACTAAAGCCGGATTATCGCTGTTTTCGTAACAAAGATTCGCAGTAATGCACGCTTATCGCCAGTGCGGCAGCCCCCTAGAATTGCGTCTCCAAGCGTCATCCACCTTCTACGTCGGGAATTTGCAGCTGTGCCGCGTCGCATCATCAGAGCGCTCAATGCGCTCAGTGCCTGTGCCTTTAGCTTGACCTTGAGCGGCTGTATCGGAACCTGGGGCATTGCCCCGCAAAGCAAGACGCTGCAAGCCAATACCCTGACCACCGACGCGGCGATCCGTGAAGCCGCCCGCGACGCCCATTGGCCCGACCAGCAATGGTGGCGGGCCTACGGCGACCCGCAACTCGATCGCTGGATCGCCCTGGCCGTGCAAGACAGCCCGAGCATGGCCATGGCCGCCGCCCGTGTGCGCGAAGCCAAGGCCATGGCCGGGGTGGTCGAGTCGGCGGAAAAACTGCAGGTCAATGGCCAGTCGACGCTCAAGCGCCACAACTGGCCGGAAGACCAGTTCTATGGCCCCGGCGCGTTGTCCGGTTCCAACACCTGGGACAACAATGCCGCGCTCGGCTTCAGCTACGCCCTCGACCTCTGGGGCCGTGAGCGCAATGCCAGCGAGCAGGCCGTGGACATGGCCCACATGAGCGTGGCCCAGGCCCGCCAGGCCCAGCTCGAGCTGCAGAACAATATCGTCAAGGTCTACATCCAGCTGTCGCTGCACTTTGCCCAGCGCGATATCGTCAAGGCCGAGCTTGAGCAGCAGGAGCAGATCCTGGCCCTGGCCGAACGGCGTCTGGCCGGCGGCATCGGCACCCATTTCGAAGTCAGCCAGGCGCAGACGCCGCTGCCGGAAACCCACCGTCAGCTCGATGCAATGAATGAAGAAATCGCCCTGGCCCGTAACCAGCTGGCAGCCCTGGCCGGTAAAGGTCCAGGCGAGGGTGCGCAACTGCAGCGTCCACAGCTGGCGCTGGGGACCGCGCTGAAATTGCCCTCGGCCTTGCCCGCCGAGCTGGTCGGCCAGCGCCCGGACGTGGTCGCCAGCCGCTGGCAGGTCGCGGCCCAGGCCCGCGGTATCGATGTCGCCCATGCCGGTTTTTTCCCCAACGTCGACCTGGTCGGTGGCCTCGGTTTCATGGCCACCGGTGGCGGGGCGCTGGAGTTTCTGACCGGGCGCAAGTTCAACTACAACGTCGGCCCGGCGATCAGCCTGCCGGTGTTCGATGGCGGTCGCCTGCGTTCGCAACTGGGGGTTGCCTCGGCCGGTTATGACATCGCCGTGGCGCGCTACAACCAGACCGTGGTCGAGGCGCTCAAGGGGATTTCCGATCAGTTGACCCGCCGTGAGTCGATGCACGAGCAGCAGCACTTTGCCGCCGAATCGGTGGCCTCGGCGCAGAAGACCTACGACATCGCCATGATCGCCTTTCAGCGCGGCCTGACCGATTACCTCAATGTGCTCAACGCGCAGACGATGCTGTTCCGCCAGCAGCAGATCCAGCAGCAGGTCCAGGCCGCACGCCTGAGTGCCCACGCCGAACTGGTCACGGCCCTGGGCGGCGGCCTGGGCGCGGGCCATGATGTGCCGGAAGCAGACCGGCAACAGGCACCGAAAACCCCGGCGACCCTGGCGATTTTCGACAAGCCGGGCCATGCCGAATGAGCGCACTGACCCTGCCGTTTCGCTGGCTGGCCACCCTGGAGTGGCGTCGCGGGTTCTTTGAATGGGTGCGCACCGACGGGGTGACCTGGGTGTACATCTTCAAGGTTCTCAGCGCCGCCTTCCTGACCCTGTGGCTGGCCATGCGCCTGGAGTTGCCGCAGCCGCGCACGGCGATGATCACCGTGTTCATCGTCATGCAACCGCAGAGCGGCCATGTGTTCGCCAAGAGCTTCTACCGGCTGCTGGGCACCCTGGCCGGCTCGTCGATGATGGTCGCGCTGATCGCCTTGTTTCCGCAGAACACCGAGCTGTTCCTGCCGAGCCTGGCGATCTGGGTCGGCCTGTGTTCGGCCGGCGCCATGCGCTACCGCACCTTCCGCGCCTATGGCTTCGTGCTCGCCGGTTACACCGCGGCGATGGTCGGCCTGCCGGCCCTGCAGCATCCCGACGGCGCGTTCATGGCCGCGGTGTGGCGGGTGCTGGAAATCTCCCTGGGGATTCTGGTTTCGACCCTGGTCAGCGCCGCGATTTTGCCGCAGTCGGCCAGCGCCTCGATGCGCAACGCCCTGTACCAACGCTTCGGCGTGTTTGCCGGCTTCGTTGCCGAGGGCCTGCGCGGCGACAGCCAGCGCGACCGTTTCGAAAGCAGCAACGTGCGCTTTATCGCCGAGGCCGTGGGCCTGGAAAGCCTGCGCAGTGTCACCGCCTTCGAAGACCCGCACATGCGCCGGCGCAACGGGCGCCTGGGGCGGATGAACAGCGAATTCATGGCCATCACCACGCGCTTCAACGCCTTGCACCAGTTGCTGGAGCGCTTGCGTTTGCGTGGGCCGCTGCAGATCGTCACCGCCATCGAGCCGGGGCTCACCGCCCTGGCCGAGCTGCTCGACGGCTATGCCGGTCGCGGTCTCACCGAGGGTGATGCGGCGCGCCTGGCCGAGCAGCTGGCCGCCTACAAGGAAGGCTTGCCGGAGCGCGTGCGCACCCTGCGTGCAGCGTATGTCGAGAGCGGCCCGAGCGATGCCGACCTGCTGGACTTCCACACCGCCTACGAACTGCTGTACCGCTTCGTCGACGACATGCACAGCTACGCCCAGACCCACGCTTCGCTGACCGAGCACAACCATGCCCGCGAGCAGTGGGATGAGCCCTATGTGGCGCAGACCAACTGGATGGCCTCACTGGCCGCCGGTGTGCGCGCCTCGTTCATCCTGCTGGTGCTGGGCAGCTTCTGGATACTCACCGCCTGGCCGAGCGGGGCGATGATGACGCTGATCGCCGCGGCCACCGTCGGCCTCTCGGCGGCCACGCCAAACCCCAAGCGCATGTCGTTCCAGATGGCCTGCGGGACCTTGTTCGGCGCCTTTGTCGGCTTCTTCGAAACCTTCTTCGTGTTCCCCTGGATCGACGGTTTCCCGCTGCTGTGCCTGGTGCTGGCGCCGGTGTTCGTGTTCGGCGCGTTCCTCGCTTCGCGACCGGCCTATGCTGGTTACGGGCTGGGCCTGCTGATCTTTTTTGCCACCGGTTCCGTGCCCGACAACCTGACCATCTACAACCCCTACAACTTCATCAACGACTACATCGCCATGGTCATCGGCATGCTGGTCTGCGCCGCTGCCGGGGCAATCATCCTGCCGCCCAACAGCCGCTGGTTGTGGAGCCGCCTGGAGCAGGATTTGCGTGCCCAGGTGCTGTATGCGATCACCGGGCGCCTACGCGGCTTGGGTTCGAGCTTCGAAAGCCGCACCCGCGACCTGCTGCACCAGGCCTATGGCCTGGCGGTCGGCCAGCCGCGGGTGCAGAGCAAGTTGCTGCGCTGGATGTTCGTGGTGCTTGAGGTCGGTCACGCGATCATCGAGCTGCGCAAGGAGCAGGCGATTTTGCCGGTGCACCCGTGCTACGCCGAATCGCAGCCCTGGCGCCAGGCCATCCGGGTCATGGGCCGTGCGCTGGCGCGGCTGTTCATGCAGCCGAGCGCGAGCAACCACGAGCGCGCGTTGGTGGCGGTGGATCACGCCATCAGCCGGGTGCAGGCCACCGACGAGCCGTTCGCCCGCCACTTCGACACCTCGGCCCTGCGCCGGGTGCAGAGCTACCTGCATTTCATCCGTACTTCGTTGCTCGACCCTCAGTCGCCGCTGGCCGAACTGGCCCCGGCCAAAGGACTGCCCCATGCCTCGTGAAATCGCCTTCCATGGCGTCTACATGCCGACCATGACCCTGATGTTCCTGTTCGCCGCCGGGCTTGCCTGGGGTTTGGACCGGTTTATCGCCAGCCATGACGGCTACCGCTTCTTCTGGCACCCGGCGTTGCTGCGCCTGTGCCTGTTTATCTGCCTGTTCGGTTCCATGGCCCTGACTCTCTACCGTTGAGACCCCTGTTGATGAAAAAGTTTTTCAGCCTGATCGCCACCTTGCTCGTGCTGGCCGCTGCCGTGGTGATCGGTCGCCAGCTCTGGGTGCATTACATGAACACGCCCTGGACCCGCGACGGGCGCGTGCGCGCCGACATCATCAACGTTGCTGCCGACGTGCCGGGTTATGTGGTCGATGTGCCGGTGCGCGACAACCAGTTGGTGAAGAAGGGCGATGTGCTGCTGCAGATCGACCCCGAGCACTACGAAGTGGCGGTCCGCCAGGCCCAGGCGCTGGTCGCTTCGCGCAAGGCCACCTGGGAAATGCGCAAGGTCAACGCCCATCGCCGCGCCGACATGGACAACCTGGTGATCTCGCGGGAGAACCGTGACGATGCCAGCAACATCGCCAACTCGGCGCTGGCCGATTACCAGCAGGCCCAGGCGCAACTGGCGGCGGCCGAGCTCGACCTCAAGCGCACCAGGATCCTTGCCACGGTCGATGGCTACGTCACCAACCTCAACGTCCATCGCGGTGACTACGCGCGCACCGGCGAGCCGAAGATGGCGGTGGTCGACAAGGACTCGTTCTGGGTCTACGGCTTCTTCGAGGAAACCAAACTGCCGCATGTTCGGGTGGGTGACCAGGCCGAGCTGCAGATGATGAGCGGCGAAAGGCTCAAGGGGCATGTCGAGAGCATCTCGCGCGGCATCTATGACCGCGACAACCCGGAAAGCCGCGAGCTGATCGCCGACGTCAACCCGACCTTCAACTGGGTACGGCTGGCCCAGCGCGTGCCGGTGCGGATTCATATCGATGAAGTGCCGGAGGGCTTTTTGCTGGCGGCGGGGACCACCTGTACGGTGGTGGTCAAGCCGGGTCAGAAAGAGGGTTAAAAGCGGCTCAGTCCTGGCGCGAATCCACCAGCACCGGGCAACTGACCTGATCGATCACCTTGTTGCTGATCGACGGATCCAGCAAGCGCCCCAGGCGGTTCAAGTGCCGGTGGCCGACGATGATCAGCTCGCACTCAAGCTCGCGGGCGGCAGCAACGATTGCCGCCACCGGCTCGCCTTGCACCAGCTTGCCTTCACTCTCGAACCCCAGCGCGCGCAGGTTCTCCAGGGCCTGGCGCACGGCCTGGGTGGCATGGCGCTGCTCATCGGTGGCCGCCGGATACTCCTGCTGCTCGTACAGGCTGATCGCCCCCGGCCCGTCACTCAGGGCAAAGGCGCTGTCGATGGCCAGCACCACCAGCAGGCGATGGCAGTTGGGCAGGCAGTACTGCTGCGCCAGTTCGACCAGGCGCTGGGAAGCGGGCGATCCATCGATGGCAATCAATACGGGGCTGAGCATGGGCGGCTCCTGTGGGCGGCAGTCGAGCCGGCTATTGTTGGGGATTCCCGGCCTGCGGATAAATGGCCTGGCCTGCACTGTGTAGTTGCGTGCGGCGCAAACCGAAGGCCGCTGTCGAGCTGTTAAGATCGCCCCTTGTTTACACGTCATGGATGCCTGGCAATGCAGATCCCGGATATGAACCTGTTGGTCGCCCTCGATGCCCTGCTCGATGAAGGCAGCGTGGTCGGCGCGGCGCGGCGCATGAACCTCAGCCCGGCGGCAATGAGCCGGACCCTGGGGCGGATCCGCGAGGCCATCGGCGATCCGATCCTGGTTCGCGCCGGCCGCGGCCTGGTGCCGACACCGCGGGCGCTGGCCCTGCACGAGCAGGTGCGGGCCCTGGTCGAGCAGGCCGGGCTGGTGTTTCGCAGCCGTGAAGAAGTCGACCTGGCGACCCTCGACCGGGCCTTCAACATCCGCACCAATGACCTGTTCATCGCCCTGTATGGCGCGCAACTGCTGCAGATGATGCACGAGCAGGCGCCGCATACCGTGCTGCGCTTCGTCCCCGAAAGCGGTGGCGACGATGATGCGGTACTGCGCGACGGTGGTACCGACCTGATCGTCAGCTCGACCATCGACCTGGGTCCAGAGATCAAGATGCAGAGCCTGTTCAACACCATCTACGTCGGCCTGGCGCGCCACGATCACCCGATCTTCGAGGCCGAGATCACCCCCGAACGCTTTGCCGCCTACCCGCAGATCAGCGTGTCGCGCCGTGGTCGGGCCAACGGCCCGATCGATGTCGAGCTGGCCAATTACAAGGTGCAGCGGCGGGTGGCGCTGATCACCCCGAGCTTTCATTCGGCGATGTTCTCCCTGCCGGACTCTGACCTGCTGCTGCCGATGCCGGCCAACATCCTCAGCAGCGTGACCAAGCTCGGCCTGCCGCTGCGCTCGTTCCACATCCCCTTGCCGATGGAGCGGGTGACGGTGATGCAGGCCTGGCACCCACGCTTTGACAACGATCCGGCGCACCGCTGGCTGCGCCAGATCCTCAAGGCCTGCTGCAGCGAGCAGCGCTGAACCGGCCGATTGCGTTTGCTGCACTAGTAAACTGCCAATATGTCAGTTTTCGTTAGCATTGACCCTTCATAGACTTCTGCCGGTTCCTTGTCTGTCCGGAGATGTCTGTCATGAGTTCGCTGATCGCGACTCCCTTACCTGTGCTGCCCCCACCTGCTGCCGCCGCTGCGGCGCCGGCGGCTTTCGGCACGCGCATTCTGGTCGGCCTGCTCGGGGTGCTGCTGGCGGTGCTGTGCGCCGGCCTCAACGAGATGGTCACCAAGGCCTCGCTGGCCGATATCCGTGGCGGCATGTTCATTGGCGCCGATGAAGGCGCCTGGCTGATTGCGGTGTATTCGGCGGCGTCGGTCTCGGCCATGGCCTTTTCGCCGTGGCTGGCGGCGACCTTTTCCCTGCGCCGCTTCACCCTTTGTGCCATCGGCGTGTTTGCCCTGCTCGGCCTGCTGCAGCCCTATGCACCGAACCTGTCCAGCCTGCTCCTGTTGCGCACGTTGCAGGGGCTGGCGTCGGGGGCGCTGCCACCGATGCTGATGAGCGTCGCCCTGCGCTTTCTGCCACCGGGGATCAAGGTCTACGGCCTGGCCGGTTACGCCCTGACCGCCACCTTCGGGCCCAACCTGGGCACGCCGCTGGCCGGGCTGTGGACCGAGTATGTCGGCTGGCAGTGGGCGTTCTGGCAGATCATCCTGCCGTCGTTGCTGGCCATGGCCTGTGTGTCCTGGGGTTTGCCTCAGGACCCGCTGCGCCTTGAGCGCTTCAAGCAGTTCGACTGGCGCGGCCTGCTGCTCGGCCTGCCGGCCATTTGCACGCTGGTGATCGGCCTGACCCTGGGTGACCGCATGGGCTGGTTCGACTCGACGCTGATCTGCTGGCTGCTCGGTGGCGGCCTGGTACTGCTGGTGCTGTTCCTGTGCAACGAGTGGTCCGAGCCGCTGCCGTTCTTCAAGCTGCAGATGCTCAAGGTGCGCAACCTGACCCACGCCCTGGTGACCCTGTTCGGCGTGCTGATCGTGTTGACTGCGGTGATCATCATCCCCTCCAGCTACCTCGCGCAGATCCAGGGTTACCGCCCGGCGCAGACCGGCCCGCTGATGCTGCTGGTGGCCTTGCCGCAATTGTTGGCGCTGCCGCTGGTAGCGGCGCTGTGCAACATCCGCGCGGTGGATTGCCGCTGGGTGTTGGCGACGGGGCTGGGCATGCTGTCGTTGTCTTGCGCGCTGGGCACCCAGCTCACCAGCGTGTGGATTCGCGACAACTTCTACCTGCTGCAACTGCTGCACATCTTTGGCCAGCCGATGTCGGTGATCCCTTTGCTGATGCTGGCCACCGGCGGCATGACCCCGCAGGACGGGCCGTTCGCCTCGGCCTGGTTCAACACGGTCAAGGGCCTGGCCTCGGTGGTCGCCGCCGGGCTGATCGAGGCGCTGACTACCGTGCGCCGGCATTTTCATTCCAACGCGCTGGTTGACAGCCTGGGCAATTCGCCGCTGGCCGACAGCAGCGCGCCGGGCCTGGCCAGGCGCATCCACGAACAAGCCCTGGTGCTGACCTCGGCCGACCTCTACCTGTGCATGGCGCTGCTGGCCGCGGCGCTGATTGTGCTGATTCCTTTTGTGCCTACCCGGATCTACCCACCGCGTGCGGTGGCCTAGGTTTGCGGACTTGAGAGAAAGACATGACCACTACAACAAACCATAAAAAAACCGCCTTGCTCGTCGCCGCCCTGGTCGTTGCCGGGCTGGCGGGCGTGCTCGGCCCGATGCTGCTGGGCCACGACAGCGAGCAGAGCACCAACGACGCTTATGTGTCTGCCGACTACACGGTGATCGCGCCCAAGGTGGCCGGATTCATCAAACAGGTACTGGTGGAAGACAACCAGCAGGTCAAGGCCGGCCAGTTGCTGGCGCTGATCGATGACCGTGACTACCAGGCCGCGCTGGCGGCGGCCCAGGCGCAACTGCTGGTATCCACCGCGCAAAGCCACAATGCCCGGGCGACCCTCGAACGTCAGGTTTCACTGATTGATCAGGCTCAGGCCGCAGTCAGCGCCGATCAGGCCGAGCTGGCCTTTGCCAACCACGAACTGACCCGTCACAGCCGCCTGGCCGAGCAGGGCGCCGGTACCGTGCAGAACGCCCAGCAGGCGCGCAGCCGGGTCGATCAGGCACGGGCGCGGCTGGCCAACTCACAGGCCGCGCTGGCCGCGGCGCGCAAGCAGGTGGACATTCTCAGCGCTCAGGTCGACAGTGCCGCAGGTGGCCTCAAGCATGCCCAGGCAAGCCTGGATCGGGCGCAACTGGACCTGTCCTACACCCGCATCGTCGCGCCCATCGACGGCATGGTCGGCGAGCGTGCGCTGCGCGTCGGAGCCTACGTCAATCCGGGTGCACGCTTGCTGTCGGTGGTACCGCTGGAGCACGCCTATGTGGTCGGCAACTTCCAGGAAACCCAGCTGACCCACGTGCAGCCCGGGCAGCCGGTGCAAATCCGTGTGGATACCTTCGCCGATGAATACCTGCACGGGCGGGTCGAAAGTATCGCCCCGGCGACCGGCGTCACCTTCGCTGCGGTCAAACCGGACAACGCCACCGGCAACTTCACCAAGGTGGTGCAGCGCATTCCGGTCAAGATTGTCTTCGACGCCAACCAGCCATTGCTGGAGCGCCTGCGGGTCGGCATGTCGGTCGTGGCGAAGATCGACACTGGCGCGACCCTGGCTACCGGTGAAGAGGTCAGCGCCCGATGAAACCTGCGTTCGCCTTTTGCCCGTTGTTGCTGAGCCTGTTGGCCGGCTGCACCCTGGGCCCGGATTTCAACAAGCCTGACAGTCATGCCCCCGCCAGTTGGGCAGCGCTGCAGGAAACGCCCGCCGCCAGCCAGGCCCAGGCCGACCCGTTGGAGCAACGCTGGTGGGAAAGCTTTCACGACCCCAAGCTCAGCGCCCTGATCGAGCGCGCCAGCCAGCGCAACCTCGACCTGCAGATCGCCAGTGCGCGCTTGCTGCAAAGCCGTGCGCTACGCATGAGCATCGCTTCCGAGCAGACCCCATCGGTTGACCTGGGCGGTGGTTACAGCCGTGCGCGCAACAGTGCCGAAGGCCTCAATGACCCGTCCGGCAACAGCGGCAAGTCGGCCTTCAACCTCTGGCAGGGCGACTTTACCGCCAGTTGGGAACTCGACCTCTGGGGCCGCGTGCGCCGCCAGGTCGAAGCCGCCGATGCGGTGGTCGAAGTGGCCGAGAATGACCGTCGTGGTGTGCTGTTGTCGCTGCTGGCCGAGACCGCTGGCAACTACATCCAGTTGCGCGCCGTGCAGAGCAACCTGGTTGTTACCCGGGAAAACCTCGAGGTCTCCCGGCACAGCCTGCGCCTGTCGCAGATGCGCTTGCGCGACGGTGTCGCCACCGCCCTCGATGTGGCTCAGGCCAGTGCCCAGGTCGCCTCGATCGAGGCACGCCTGCCAACCCTGGAAGAGCGCCAGGCGCAACTGATCAACGCCTTGGGCCTGCTGCTGGCTGAGCCGCCGCGCAGCTTGCAGGCCGAGCTGCTGGAACCTGCGGCGATGCCGACGCCACAGCAACGCTTTGCCATCGGCGTGCCGTCGGAGCTGGCCGAGCGCCGCCCGGATATTCTCCAGGCCGCGGCACAATTGCATGCCGCCACCGCCAGCATCGGTGTGGCCAAGGCCGACTTTTATCCAAGCATCCGTCTGTCGGGCAATGTTGGTTTTCAGTCGATGCAGTTGTCTGATTTCGGAAGCTGGGATTCACGCCGGTTTGCAATCGGCCCGCAGTTGAGCCTGCCGATTTTCGAAGGCGGGCGCTTGCGCGGAGTGCTCAAGTTGCGCGAAGCCCAGCAGCAGGAAGCCGCCTTGCGCTACCAGCAGGTGGTGCTGCGCGCCTGGCACGAAATCGACGATGTGCTACGCCTGTACAACGCCAGCCAGTTGCGCCGCGACCTGCTTGAAGAGGCCGTGCGGCAGAACCGCATCGCCCTGCAGACCGCGCAGCAGCAATACGTCGAGGGCGCCGTGGACTTTCTCAATGTGCTCAGCGTGCAGGGCGCCTTGCTGGCCAGCCAGGAGCAGTGGGTCGAAAGCTCGGCGGCGGTGTCCCAGGCTCTGGTCGGTTTGTACAAGTCGCTGGGGGGCGGATGGCAGCCGTTCAGTGCGCCGTTGCAGACCGCCGCACAGGGCTGATCTGTCAGTTTTTTCATCCAGCGTAAGGACACAGGTATGAACATTTCATTGCATGGCAAGCGCGCGATTGTCAGTGGCTCCACCGCCGGTATCGGTTTGGCGATTGCCATAGGCCTGGCCGAGTCGGGTGCCGACGTGGTGATCAATGGCCGTAGCCAGGAACGGGTCGATCAGGCCCTGGAGCACATTCGCCTGAAGCTGCCCGGCGCTCGCGTCTCGGGGCTTGCCGCGGACCTGGGCTGTGCCGAAGGCGCCGCCCGGCTGTTTGCCGAAGTGCCGCAGACCGACATCCTGGTCAACAACCTCGGCATCTTCGAGCCCAAGGGCTTTTTCGAGCTGACCGATGAAGACTGGCAGCTGTTTTTCGAGGTCAACGTCATGAGCGCGGTGCGCCTGGCGCGGCATTACGCACCGGGCATGGCCGAGCGTGGCTGGGGCCGGGTGCTGTTCCTGTCCAGTGAATCGGCCTTGCAGATTCCGGTGGAGATGGTCCATTACGGCACCACCAAGACCGCACTGCTGGCAGTGTCCCGCGGCCTGGCGGAAACCCTCGCCGGCACCGGCGTCACGGTCAATGCCGTGCTGCCCGGGCCGACCCGCTCCGAAGGAGTCGGCGGCTTCTTCGCCAAGATGGCCGAGGAGCAGGGTGTGCCGGTGGAGCAACTGGAGGCCGGCTTCATTGCCGAACACCGTCCCAGTTCGATCATCCAGCGCCTGGCTTCGGTAGAAGAAGTGGCCAACCTGGTGATCTACCTGGCCTCGCGCCAGGCCAGCGCCACCACTGGCGCGGCCATGCGCGTCGATGGTGGCGTGGTGCGTTCAATCGCCTAGAGCGCGCGGTCCAGGCCGAAGCGTTTTTTCAGCACCCGTTGCAGCAAGCCCTGGGGCAGCCAGGCTTGCAGCAGCGGCAAGGCGCGGCTGCCGTTGCCCAGGCGCACCAGTGCCGCGGGCTCTGGCTGCTGCACGGCCTTGAGTACGCCCCGGGCGAAGTCGGCGGCCGGGGTCGGCTTGTCCTGGGAGGCGCGGGCGCGGGCACGGATGCCTTCGCGCAGCGGCCACCAGGGCGAGTGTTCTTCGATCAATTGCTCAGCTTCGCGCCCGGCGTTGCTGGCGAACTGCGAGGCAATCGCCCCGGGTTGCACTTCCATCACGCGCACACCAAACGGCGCCACTTCCAGGCGCAACGCTTCGCTCAGGGCGTGCACCGCAGCCTTGGAGGCGCAGTAGGCACCGGCGAACGGCGTGACCAGGACCCCGGAGACACTGCCGATATTCACCACCAGGCCTTTGTTCTGACGCAAGGCCGGGAACAGTGCGCGGGTGACACCGACCACGGCAAACACATTGGTCTCGAACTGCCGTCGCATGGCCTCGACCCCGCCATCGAGCAGGGGGCCCATGGCGCCGTAGCCGGCGTTGTTGATCAGCACATCGAGGCCCTGGCCGCGTTGTTCCAGTTCGCTTGCCAATTGGCTCAATGCCGCTGGGTCATTGACGTCCAGCTGGCGGGCATTGAAGCCGTTGGCGGCCAGGCGCTGGACGTCCTCGGCCTTGCGCGCCGTGGCCCAGACCTCGAAGCCGGCGTTCTTGAAGGCCTCGGCCAAAGCCAGACCGATACCGCTGGAGCAACCGGTGATCAACACGCTGGGCATGAGCTGCTGTCCTTAAGCAGGGGGAGTCGCCACGAATACTACGTCAGGAAACCGCTGCACCAGTGTTTTTTTCAGCGGCTCGGCACTGGGGCCGAGAAACCGGCGGGGTGTGCCAGGAAGGTCATACAGCAGGTAGGTCGGTACGTGTTTGACTTCCCTGTCCAGTCGCAGCGCACTGAAGGCGCTGAAGGGAATCTGGTAGAAGTCGACCTTGTCTCGATAACCTTCATCGGCCAGCGCGCTGAACTGCGCCTTGGCGCCTGCGCAGGCCGGGCAGGTATCGGAAAAAACCAGAATGGCCACTGGCCGATCCAGCTGCGTGTTGCCCTGGATACGTTCGACAAGCGCCTTGAACTCGGCCTGAACCGCTGTTGAGGTGTCCGCCATGGTCCCGCTCCCGACGCTGGAAATGTGAGTGTCTATTCAACACGGCTTCGGGGTGTAGGTAACCTGGCAAAAATATCAGGTGCTCAGTCGGCGAAACTGCCTTGCAGGTGCTCGGCGCGGTAGTCGACGCTCTGTGGCCGGTAGCCGGAACGCAGCGGCGGCAATGGCAGGCACTCCTGCCAGCTGGCGCCGGGTTGCAGCTCGCCCGGGCCGCGGTAGCGCGGGGCGGCATAGGTGTTTTCGGCAAGGTTGACGGTATCGCCGGGGGCATAGGCTGCTACTCGCCAGCGCAGCTCCACTAATGGCACCGAGTTGCCGTTGTTGATGTGGACTTGCAGCGGGCGATCGGCCGGGCATTGCTCCGGGGCGTAGGTCAGGCGCAGTTCCAGGCGGGCCAGCTGGTTGGCTTCGCGATTGTCCAGCCACACCACCCACAACGCCACCAGCCCCAGGCCGAACAGCGCTGCCAGGGAAATCGGCAGGGCCTTGGCCGGGTAGCGCAGCAGCAGGACCAGCCAGGTAAGGATGAGCAGGGCGCCGATGAACATGGAGCGAACCTTGTGTGCGGGTATTCTTTCATCCTAACCAAAAAGCATCGCGGGGCAAGCCCGCTCCCACAATGTGTAGGAGCGGGCTTGCCCCGCGATTGGGGTTTTACTGCGCGATGGTCTTGATCGAAATCCCGCGCTCGATCGGTGTCGAGCGCCCGTAGACATCTTCAAAGCGCTCGATATCGTCTTCGCCCAGGTAGCTGCCCGACTGCACTTCGATGATCTCCAGCGGGATCTTGCCCGGGTTGCGCAGGCGGTGCACCGAGGCGATCGGGATGTAGGTGGATTGGTTCTCGGTGAGCAGGAACACGTTCTCGTCGCAGGTCACCTCGGCGGTGCCGGACACCACGATCCAGTGCTCGGCGCGGTGGTGGTGCATCTGCAGCGACAGGCTGGCGCCGGGCTTGACGGTGATGTGCTTGACCTGGAAACGCCCGCCCATGTCCACCGAGTCGTACGAGCCCCACGGCCGGTAGACCTCGCAGTGGGTCTGGGTTTCGCTGCGGCCCTGTTCGTTGAGGGTGTTGACCAGTTGCTTGACGCCCTGAACCTTGTCCTTGTGGGCAATCATCATGGCGTCCTTGGTCTCGACCACGACGATGTTCTCCAGGCCGATCACCGACACCAGCTTGCCGTTGCCGTGGATCATGCAGTTGTGGCTGTCCTGGACCACCACATCACCCTTGGTCACGTTGCCGTTGTGGTCTTTTTCATGCACGTCCCACAGCGACGACCAGCAACCGACATCGCTCCAGCCCGCCGACAGCGGTACCACGCAGGCGCGCTGGGTCTTCTCCATTACGGCGTAGTCGATGGAATTGTCCGGGCAGCAGGCGAAGGTGGCTTCGTCGATGCTCAGGTTGTCGCCGTCTTCCGCGCTGCGCTCCAGGGTCAGCAGGCAGGTGTCGTAGATGTCGGCATCGTGCTTTTTCAGCTCTTCGAGGAAGCGGCTGGCGCGGAACAGGAACATGCCGCTGTTCCAGAAGTAGCCACCCGCCCGCACGAACTCGGTCGCGCGTTTTTCGTCCGGCTTCTCGACAAACTGCGCCACCCGGCTGACGCCTTCGGGCAGCAGTACGTCCTGGCTCGACTTGATGTAGCCGTAGCCGGTTTCCGGCTTGGTCGCCGGGACTCCGAACAGCACCATCTCGCCGCGCTCGGCGGCCACGGTGGCCAGGGCCAGGGCCCGCTGCAGGGCTTTCTGGTCGTTGATCACATGGTCGGCCGGGAGCACCAGCATCAGCTCGTCACGGCCTTCGTTGACCAGTTTCATCGCGGTCAGCGCCACTGCTGGCGCGGTGTTGCGGCCGAAGGGCTCCATGAGGATGCCCTGGGTTTCGAGTTTCAGGCTTTGCAGCTGCTCGCTGACGATGAACTTGTGGTCCTTGTTGCAGACCACGATGGGGGCGTCCATGCCGTCGAACACCAGGCGCGAGAGGGTCTGCTGGAACAGGGTGTGTTCGCCGGTCAGGGCCAGGAACTGCTTGGGGAATTGCTTGCGCGACAGGGGCCACAGACGCGAGCCGCTACCACCGGACAGAATGACTGGAATCATGGGTGTTCTCCAAAAATAGAAATAGGCAGGTGGTTAACGGGTGGATACCGGGCGCTTGACCCAGACCGGCGACAGGTTGCTGCCGGAGCCGGTGACATACAGCACCGCCGCTTCGCCGCGCTCCAGAGCCACAGGCTTCAGATCGCTGACTTTCTTATCGCCTTCATACAGCGCCAGGCTGACCTTGACCGGGTTGATCTCACGCTCGCCACGGGCCTTGGCGGCCACCGGCTTGACCACTTCGGTCTTGCCGTCGGCGGTCTTCAGGGTCAAAGCCTGGTTACTGAGGTTCTGTACCCGCACCAGGGATTTCTGCTTGTTCTTGAACGGCGGCTCCTCGACCAGCTGCGGCTGGCCCGAGGTGTTGTTGACCAGGGTGTAGTAGTGATCGGCGGCGAGCTTGACCGGCAGGCTCTGGCTGCCGACCTTGGCGCTGTAATCGCCCTGGGGCATGAAGCTGAAATCACTGCTGCCCTGGGCGGCCACTTCGTTGATCTGGGTATTGCCGACGCTGGCGCTGACCGGCTGGGCACCGGCGTTGTAGATGCGCACGAAGGTCGAGCCTTTCGGCGCGGTCGGGCCATACAGCGCGGCGTCGGCGCCGGCCAGGGCTTGCAGCGAGAGCAGGCTCAGACCGGCGGCCAGGGCGCAGGCTTTGGCGATGCGGAGCTTTTGGGTATGCAAGGTCATGTGCGTTTCCTCTTCAGTTTTCCGTCCGATGGGACGACAGGGCCAGGTCTTGATTGGCATTGCGGGTTTTTTTCAGCTGCGCGATCCACTGCGGATCGAATGCGCTGAGGTCGTTTTTCATTGGCAGATAACGTTCCGGGAACTCCCAGATCAGCACTTGCGGCGCGCTGTTCTTGAAGGCGTCGGTTTGCAGGTACTTGAGCATCGGCAGCAGCGGGCCATGACCGTCTTCGGCGTAATTGACCACGTCGCTGCGCAGCGCTTGCTGCAGGGCACCGAGGAAGTTCCAGCTGGGGTTGGCGCTGTAGCTGGTGCCGATCAGTGCCACCGGGATTTCGTTGTCGGCGAACAGTGCGTCGCCGTTTTCACCTTCAGCCTGGGCCGGGCGGGTGCTGCGTTGTTGCAGGGTGTCCGGCGGCGGCAGCAGGTTGCTGAACAGTGGGTCGAGCGGCAGGAAGTTGGTCAGGTCGCCTTTGTACGGCGCGCTCTGGCGCTGTTCGGTGACGAACTGCTGCGGCTCGCCGTTGAGCAGGGTCTGGCGCGCGACGGCGGCGGCCAGGTGCTGGGCGACCACTTCGGCGCCCATGGGCGTCCAGTGGGTGTCGGTACGCAGGAACACCTGGCCACGGGCCTTGGCCTCCTGCAGCGGCGCCAGCAGGTCGGGGGCGAACACGCCGGCCTGGCGGGCCTGGGCGTGGAACTCGTTGTACAGGTCGGTGTGCAGGCTGGCCGGGGTCTGTTCGCCGACGTACTCCGGATACAGCCGCGCCTTGGCCGGCACGATTGCCAGTACCAGCTGTACGCCACGTTGCTGCAGGGTGTCGCGCACACCGCGGATCAGCGCGAGGTTTTCCTGTTCGAACTGGTCGCTGTTGGCCACCGGCTTGAACTCCTCGTCACTGAACAGCCAGTGCTCGCGGCCCAGTACCACGCCTGGGCGGCCTTCGTTGAACAGCTTGAAATCCAGCGCCGCCCACAGGTTGGTGCCGATGCGCTTGAGCGGGAACTGCTCGTCGTAGTGGGTCTCGGCGGCCTTGGCCAGCTTGCCGTCGAGGGCGGTCATCTGCGCGGTGCGCTGGAAGCTGCCCAGGCCGCCCAGCGACCACAGGCCCAGGCCCAGCAACAGGGCGAGGAACAGCAGGGCGTAGAGTTTGCGTAATGATCGGGTCATGGTCGGCTCGCTCAGAACTGGAAGTAGAGGAACGGCGAGTAGCTTTGCGCCGAGAGCTTGAGGATCGAGGCCACGAACAGCAGCAGCACCAGCGCACGGGTGGCGTACAGGCCCCAGTCCAGGCTCAGGCTGCCGTCGGCATGGACCGCCACCGGGCTGGCCTTGGGCTCGGGCCTGGCGTTGCGATAGAAGTCGCGCAGGCCGAAGTACGCCAGGGTCACGTAGGCCAGTACCAGGGTCGCCACTTGCA
Source organism: Pseudomonas wadenswilerensis (assembly GCF_900497695.1). GTDB lineage: Bacteria > Pseudomonadota > Gammaproteobacteria > Pseudomonadales > Pseudomonadaceae > Aquipseudomonas > Aquipseudomonas wadenswilerensis. The sequence continues at coordinate 126,954 of NZ_UIDD01000004.1, forward strand.
GGCCGGTGAGGTTGGCGCGGTTGAGTTCCGACAGCTGCCAGTCACCGAAGCTGAACATGGCGCCATACATGCGTGCGGCGACGTGCAGGTTCTCGGCGCGGAAGATTACCCAGCCCATCACCACCAGCAGGAAGGTGAAGGCCCAGCGCACCAGGTTGAAGCGTTGCGGCGCGGCGTTGATGCCCAGGGCCCGTTCGATCGCCAGCCACATGCCATGCCAGGCGCCCCAGACGATGTAGGTGAAGTTGGCGCCGTGCCACAGGCCGCCCAGGAGCATGGTCAGGAACAGGTTGCGGTAGGTGGCGAAGGTACCGCCGCGGTTACCGCCCAGGGTGATGTACAAGTAGTCGCGCAGCCAGGTCGACAGGCTGATATGCCAGCGCCGCCAGAACTCGGTGATCGACTGGCTGATGTACGGTTGCTTGAAGTTTTCCATGAAGCGGAAACCCATCATCAGGCCCAGGCCGATGGCCATGTCGCTGTAGCCGGAAAAGTCGAAGTACAGCTGCGCGGTGTAGGCCAGGGCGCCGAGCCAGGCGTCGCCGGTGCTCGGGTTCTGCAGGGCGAAGCAATGGTCGGCGACCACCGCCAGGGTGTCGGCGATGAACACCTTCTTGATGAAGCCCTGCATGAAGCGCGTGCAGCCTTCGGAGAACTTGTCGAGGGTGTGGGTGCGGTGGTTGAACTGGTCGGCCAGGTCCTTGAAGCGCAGCACGGGGCCGGCGATCAGGTGCGGGAAGATCGCCACGAAGGCGGCGAAGTCGATCAGGTTGCGGGTCGCCGGGGTGTCGCCGCGGTACACGTCGATGATGTAGCTGATCGACTCGAAGATATAGAACGAGATCCCGATCGGCAGCAGCACATGGGTGAGGATGAACGGCTCAAGGCCGAACGAGGTCATGATCGCGTTGATGCTGTCGACGCCGAAATTGGCGTATTTGAAGTAGCCGAGGATGCACAGGTCGACCCCCACGCCCAGCAGCAGCCAGCGCTGGGCCGGTTTGGTGCGCACGCCGGCGGCGCCGACTTTCAGGCCGATCCAGTAGTTCCACAGGGTGACCCCGGCGAACAGCGCCAGGAAATCCACCCGCCACCAGGCATAGAACACATAGCTGGCCAGCAGCAACAGGGCGTTGCGATAGCGTTGCCCGCTCAGGTAGTACAAGCCGAGAAAGATCGGCAGGAACAGGAACAGGAACACGTTGGATGAAAACACCATCCCGATCTCTCCTTGTCGTTATCAACCGGGGCAACAGCCCCCCAAACCCCCCGTGAAACCTCCCGGGAGAAACCAGATCAAATCTTTGCCTTGCACCAACCCTGTGGGAGCTGGCTTGCCAGCGAGGCGTCGTATCTGACACACCGCGGTGTTCCGATCGCTGGCAAGCCAGCTCCCACAGGGACAATGCAGATCCTTACTTTTTCTGTTCGGCCTGCGGGTCGTAGACCCGGGTCAGGTCGCCGCCCAGGCGGAAGCTCTTGAACGGCTGCATGTCGTGCTTGCGCCCGAGCACGTCGCTGTTGCAGCGGTAGAGGCTGCACCAGGGTTCGAGCCAGGCGTATTTGCTGTCGATCTTCAGGTCGTCCATGTCCTGTTTCTCGCCGTTTTTGGCTTTGAACGGGCTCGGGTCTTTGGCGCCGGCCAGCACCCGATCACCCAGGCGCTTGAGCGCGCCGTTGTTCTCGGGACGCACATCGACGCCGTTGGCCTGGGCGAAGCTGGCGATCATCGCCAGCGGCGGCAGGGCATAGTTGTGGTAGGCCAGGGCGCGCTGCTTGCGCTTGAGCTCGTTGGGCAGGAAGCCCTGGGCGTCGACCTGGTTGGCGGCTACCCGGTATTCCTTCAGCGACCAGTCGAACAGGTCGCGGCGGTCAGTGGCGACGGCGGTAGCCATCACCGACCAGGCCGCCCAGTACGAGTGGTTGTTGATCTTCTCCAGCGGCAGGTCGCTCCAGTCCTTGACCACCTGATCGGCCAGGCGCCCGAACCATTTCTCGATCAGCTCGGCCTGCTGCTGGTGCGCCGCCAGGGGCTGCGAGTTGGAGAACTTCAGGCGCAGCCAGGCCGAGCTCAGGCTGCCCAGCGCCCATTTGCGCATCGACTTGCCGGTGTGGTTGTAGTCGGTGGACATCAGCGCATCGGCGCTGGCCCAGCTGCTCAGCCACTCGAGGGTGCAGTCGAGCTGCTGTGGGCGGCCGTCGCGCATGTACTGCATGACCTGCTTGCTGACCCCGCGCTCAAGGGTGGTGATGTTCGCGGTGGAGTCGCGGAAGGCTTTTTCCGAGGCTTTGTTCAGGGTCGCGCGGGACTTGTCCGAGCCTTCGTACTTGCTGCGAAACTGCAGCTTGCCGGTGTAGGGCCGGGGGATGGCTTCGCACTTGAAGTCGCTGTCGCCGGTCTTGAGTTTCTCGATCCCGGCGTAATAGCCCTGGGGGGGGACCAGCCCGGCGGCCTGCGCGGCCGAGCCGAACAGGGCCAGAGCCAGTGCGAGCACCTTGAAGCAGCCCGCTCCCGCAGGGGATGTGCTGAATGTGTTCATAAGCACCTCAGTTTCGTTTGCACAGCGTGGCTGCGACTTTCTGGCTGCCGCTTTCCGGCCCCTGGACTTCGACAGCGAGCAGGGTCTGGGCAGCCCAGTCCTCATCCTCGCGCAGCTCGAAGGCGAAGCGGCCATCGGTGTCGGCGGTTTCCGGCTTCTCGATCTTCAGGTCTTCGTGACGACCGTTCAGGTACCAGAGGGTGGCTTGCAGGGTCTTGACCGACTTGTCTTCGAACTGGATATCCAGTTGATGACGGCCATTGGTCAGGTCCTTGATCACGCCATTGCGGCCGTTGACCATCAGTTCGTTCTTGCCCGGCTTGAGTGCGGTGTTGGCGCTCAACTGCGCAGGCTTGCCTTCACAACCGTTGTCGATCAGGGCGAGCATCTGCCGCCAGATGGTTTCCTGGTCCAGGCGGTACAGCGGCGAGAACTCCCAGATGAGGATCTTCGGCGGGTTTTTCTGGAAGTCTTCGCTGCCCAGGTACTGGATCATCGAGCCTTCCAGGCCGCCGCCAGGGAAGGCGACGTTGAGCACGTCGGCGCCGATGTATTGCTCGAGGAAGCCCGAGAAGTTGTAGTTCTTGCCGCTGTGGCTGGTGCCGACCAGGGTGATCTGCGGGTTACCGGAGTCGCCGAACAGGTCGCCGCTGCCACTCTCGCCCTTGGGCTCGGTGACGAACTGGTCCATGTACTGCACCGCGTAGCTGGTGCCGCACAGTTGCCCGGCGACGTTGTGCAGGGTGCCGGTCTTGCCCATGCGCCCGGACTTGTGGCTTTCGAACTCGCGCTTGGGCACGTCGGCGAAGGCCGCCATCTTGTGCACGCTGTCGGCGACGATCTTCGCCGCGCGCTCGGCGCCGTACGGCGTCCAGTGCTGGTCGCCGCGGAAGTAGAAATCCTTGCCCTGGTCGGCGGCGGCCAACTGTTCGTTGGTCAGCGGCGACAGGTCGGGCACGGTGTAGCCCATCTTGCTGAAGCGCCCGAGCATGGCCTGGTAGTTCTGCAGCGCCTTGGCGTAGTTGAACGCGGCCTTGTCGGCGGGCTTGAGCATGTTGCGGTTCACCAGGCCGCGGGTTGGCTGGTAGACCACCACCAGTTCCACGCCCTTGGCCTTGAACGCATCGTGCAACTGCTGCAGGCGGCGGTAGCCGGCTGGCGTGGTGTCGAACTCGGTGCGCAGGTCTTCGCGGGTACGGAACAGCCAGTCGCCCTGGGCTTGCACCAGGGTGGTGAAGTTCTGCTGGTAGCGGGTGGTGTAGCGGCTGGCGTCGTGGGCCTCCGGGCACAGCTGGCAGCACGGCTCGGCGCTGAAGCTTGGCGCCTGGACCTGCTCGGCCGACGCCTGGGCACTGATGGCGAGCAGGGCGGCGGCAAGTCCGGAAAGGCTCAGCAGCTTGGTCAGTTGTGGTTGCATAGAATTGGCTTCCTCAGTCCAGCATTTCGGTCTGGCGCTCGACCGGATCGATCAGCACGGCTTTGCCCTGGCGCACCATCAGGTCGAGAATCTCGTCCTGACGCTCGCCCAGTACCCCGGAGAAACTGATGCCGCTGGCCTTGCTCGGGGCCAGCATCGAGACCCGGTACAGCTCCACGCTCAGCGGCGAGTCGATCGACAGCGGGCCGCTGCCGTTGGCTGCCAGCTCACCGCCGACGACGATCAGCGAGACCTTGGTGTCGAACGGATCGAGGGCGATGTCGCGGTCGGTTTCGGACAGGTCCTTGATGTGCCCGTAGACCCCGACCAGGCCGTTGGCCATGGCGATGTTCTCGTACAGGCGGATGTTCACGCTGTTGCGCACACGGATGCCGTGGCGGCGGTTGCTGATCAGCTTGTTGCCCCAGATCAGGTTGTCGCCGCTCTCGTACAGGGTGATGCCGTCGGTGTGGTTGCGGTAGATCTCGTTGTAGGCGATCAGGTTGTTGACGCTGTTACGGTCGATCACCACGCCCGAGAGCTTGTTGTCATAGCTCTTGTTGTTGATGATCCAGCTGTCGTTGACTTCGCGCGAGACGATGATGCCGTGCTTCTTCTTGGTCCCGTACACGGTGTTGCCGGCGATGATCAGCCGGTGCGAACGGTCGTGGGGGTCGATGCCATAGACGATGTTGTCGCGGTAGGTACTGTCCTTGACCACGAAGTCGCTGGTCTCGTAGCAGTAGAAGCCGTACCACATGTCGCTGAACTCGGAGCCGATGATCCAGCCGGTGGGTTCCGGGCGGCCCATCTGCTTGGCCATGTTCGGCGTGTACTGCGAGATGCTCACGCCGTAGGACTTGCTCTTGGCGTAGCCGAAGCTGGCCATCTTGCTGTTGACGATGTAGGTCTCGGTGCCACCCCACGACAGCAGGAACGGGCGAAACTCCTTGGGCGAGCGGAAGGTCGCCGGGCCGTTGTCCTTCTCGCGCCAGCCGGTCACTCGGGTGTCGCTGACGAACAGCTTGCCGTCATTGACCAGGAACGCGCCGCCTTCCTGGGACAGGCGCAGTTCTTTGACCTTGGCGTCGATCTCCAGCACGCCTTTTTGCCCGACCACGATCGGCAGGCGCGCCAGGTACACGCCCGGTGCGGTTTCGCGCAGGTACTGGCTGGGCACCTGCTTGCTCAGCTCGGTGAAGTCGACATGGCCGTCGTCGATGAAGATCGCCTGGGGAATGCCATGCTGGCGCGCCACCCATTCGGCCATCTTGTTGTCACCGCCGATGAACTCCTTGAGGCTGTTTTCCTGGAGCATGCGCCGGACCGAGACCTTGCCCTTGCGCTTACGGTCGATCTTGTTCTGCACGGCATCGTAGGTGTAGCCAGACAGGTCCGGCAGGGTCGGCGCCGGGATCTGCAGCGGCTCGATCGGCGCGCTGCTGACCGTGTAGGTCTTGGCCTGCTGCAGCTCCTTGGCCACCGGCGTCGGCGCCTGGCCGTTGGCCAGGGCGATGCTGCTGGCCAGCAGCAGGGTGCCGGCCAATAGGGCGTGGAGCTTGTTCGGTTGATGGCTCATTTCATTGCACCCCAGGCGTCAGAAGCGCCAGATCACGTCGACGAAAGCGCGGTGCATGTAGGAGTCCGCTTCCTTGCCATAGGCATCACCGGGCTTGAACACGCCGCCACGGAAACGCACCAGCGCCGACGGCTCGTCGATCGACTGGCTCAGTGCCGCCGGCAACAGGCCCTGCTTGAAGTACTTGGTGACCACCAGGTCCATCTCCTGGCCGAGGTCTTTCTCGCCCTGGATCAGCGGCCGGTTGATGCCGTTGTCCTCGACCACGGCGTTGATGCCGCTGCTGCCGATGTTCTGGTCGCCATCGACGCGCCAGAACTTGTGGTAGATCAGGCTGGCGTCATAGTCGTCGCGCAGTTGCCAGGAGGTGAACAGGGTCGCCGCCTGCAAATTGCCCAGTTCGCCACGGAAGGCCTCGCCGAAGCGGTGCACGCGCGAGCGGGTGCCGGTGAAGTTGGAGCGGTTGCTCTCAAGGCCGGTCTGCTCGTAGTTGCCCGAGCCGTCGCTGCCACCGCCGCCACTGCCACGGGCATAGGCGGCGCCGACCTGCCAGTTGGGGTCGAGGCGCAGGCGGATGCCGAGGTCGGTGGCCCAGGCATTGACGTCGCCGCTGTGCTTGCCGCTGGCCACTTGCTCGCCATTGACCGTGGTGCTGCTGAGGCTGTCGCGATCGCCGGTCAGCCAGGTCATGCTGCCCCAGTAATTGACGCGGTTCTGGTTGCGCCAGTTATAGGCGTCGCTGTTGGCTTCCAGGCCCAGCCAGGTGAGGTCGCCGGTGCGGGTCTTGTCCAGGGCGTCGACGGTTTCGCCAGGGTTTTTCAGGTTGCCGTCGTCGTGGGTGTGGTGGGCGCGCAGGCCGACCCAGTGGCCGGGGGTCCACTGCGTGGCGACGTCGCCGTAGAGGTGCAGGCGGTCCTTGTCTTCCGGGGCCAGCTCGGTAAGGTCGGTGCGGTACTCGCTGAAGCGCTCGGCCACGCCCAGGTTGGCGCGCAGCAGGGTGGTGTCGAAGGTCCAGTTCAGCGCTTCGATGTTGGTGTCGCGCCACATGCCATCGTCGTTGCGCAGGCGTTGGCGGCCGAAGCGCAGCTGCTCGCCGGGGTAAGCGGTCAGGCCGCTGTAGCCGACCCAGAATTCGCGCATGGCCAGGTAGCTTTTGTCCGCTTCGCGGCCATTGGCACGACCGCTGTCGGACTCGGCTTCGTCGCCGGACTGGCGCAGGGTGTCGGTCTCGATGATGTCGGTGGCCGCCACCGCCTGGCCCATGGCGAAGGCGCTCCAGTTGCCGCGCTCGCCGTACACCCAGGGGCGCAGGTCCAGGCCCAGGCCGTTGACGTCACCGCCGGAGCGGGTGCCCAGGTCACGGTCGTCTTCGGATTGGCCGGTGATTTTCACGTCCAGGCCGAAGTTCTTTTCAGCAGTCATCGCCGCCAGGGTCGGGCACGACCAGAGCAGGGCGAAGCCCAGACCTACGCCTGCTTTCATCCACGGATTGAGTGTCATAGGGAGTCCTCGCCTTGTTCGGGTTGCGCTACGGCCTGCAGGGGCAGGGCACCAGGGCCTGGGCCCATGGCACCACGGGCCTGGCGTTCTTGTTGCAACAGGCGTTCAGCCTGGGCCTTCTGCGCCGGGGGGAGTTGCTGGTCGAGCTGGGCAGCCAGCTGGCGTGACTGCTCGCTGGGGTTGGCTTGCGCCAGCTGGCTGAACACCCAGGCGTTGACCAGGTCCTGGCGAATGCCGTGGCCTTCGCTGAACAGCTGGGCCAGGGCATAGTCGGCGCTGAGCTGGCCGCCGCGGGCGGCGCGGAGCAGATGATCGACGGCCTTTTGCGGGTCGACGCTGCCCAGGTAGCCACGACGGTACAGTTGGCCCAGGTAGTAATGGGCGCTGACTTCGCCGGCGTTGGCGGCGCTGAGCAGGTGGGTCTCGGCCTTCTGCGCGTCGGCCGGTACGGTCTTGCCTTCGTAGTACAGGCGGCCCAGCAGCAGTTCGGCACGCGGCTGTTCGGCGGCGCGGCCCTTGTCGATGTACTCCATCAGCTTGTCGGTGTCGCCAAGCTCGGGGAAGTCATAGAGCAATTGCGCCAGGCTGACCCAGGAGCCGGGGTTGACCGGCGCCACCTGTTCGAGCAGGGCCTGGGCGGTTTTCTCGTCGGTCTGGCCGAGGCTGCGGTCGGCCAGTACCCGGGCAACGCTGTCGACCCGGGTGGCCGGGATCGCGCCGCGCTGGTAGGCGCTTTTCACCTGTTCGAGCAGCGCTGCCTGTTGCTCGGGCTGGGCGCGTTTCTGGTAGACGGTGGCCAGCTCCACGTAGCAGATGTCGGTGCTGTTCAGGGCTGCCTTGCAGATGCGCTCGACTTCGTCCAGGTGCTGGTCGTAGGTGCCCTGGGTGCGGTACAGCAGAATCTGGGCCAGGCCGGCTTCCGGGTAGCCGGCGGTACGCCATTGGTCGATCTGCTGCTGGGCGTTGGTGCCGGAGAAGCTCTGCGGGTATTGCAGGTAGAGCATCGCCAGTGGGATCAGGGTGTTGCCCTCGCCATTGGCGAAGGCTTTTTTCAGCAGGGTTTCGGCTTCCTGGCGCTCGGCTTCGGTAGCGTCCGGCTTGGCTGCCAGCAGGCGGCCGAGGCGGGCCTGGGCGCGTGGCGAGATATCGGCGGCGGCGCGGTAGGTGGCTTCGGCTTCCTTGAGCTTGGCCGGGTCGCGGGTTTCCATCTGGATATCGGCCAGGCCGACCTGGGCTTCGCTGTAACCGAGGTCGGCGAGCTGGCGGTAATTCTGTTCGGCGAGGGCGGTGTCACCGCGCTTGAGTGCTTCGTTGGCCAGGCGCTGGTCGGGCAGGCCGGCGCAACCGGCGAGGCTGATGGCCAGGGCCAGGCTGCAGAGACTGAGGATGTAGTTCGACCCCTGTGGGAGCCGGCCTTGCCGGCGAAGCAAGGCGCAGCCTTGCCCATTGGGGCTGCTGCGCAGCCCATCGCCGGCAAGGCCGGCTCCCACGGAGAGGGTGGCAATCTTGGTGTTCACCGGCATGTCTCCCTTAGAGCCCACGGGCCATGGCTTTATCGATCAGCCAATCCAGCGACGGGCCACGGTTGCTGTCCACCGCTACCGGGCGGCCGGCCAGTTCGCTGGGCAGCGACTCATCCGGCTTGATCTGCACGCGGATGTCCGACGACAGGTCTTCGCTGTTCAGGCTGGTGCTGTTGACGATCTGCCCGGTGCGGGTCTGGTCTTCGCCGGCGACGGTGAAGTGCACGCGCGAGCCCGGTTGGACGTCATCGAACTGGCGATAGCTGAAGCGTGCTTCAACGGTGGGGATGGTGGTGCGCGGGACCAGCTGGAAGATCACCTGGCCCTTGCTGGCGTACTGGCCGTTATCCACCAGCTGGCGGGCGACCACGCAATCGCAGGGGCTGGTCAGGGTGCCGCTCATCTGTTTGCCGAACAGCTCCTCGACCTTGGCCGGCTCCAGCTGCTGGTCATCCAGGTGGCCCTTGAGCATGTCCAGCATGCTGGTGCTGAACGAGGCCAATGGCGCGCCCTTGACCACCTGGCCGCCGTTTTCCACCAGGCCCTGCACGGTGCCGTCGCGCGGCATGGTGACGTTGCTGGTCGGCACGCTGACCACCCCGGCCTGGGCATGGCTGACGAAGTACAGGCCATACACCGACTTGGCGATGAAACCGAACGCCGCCACGCCGACCACGAACACGCCGAGGCTGAAGGTCACTGCCCGCAGGCGGCCAAAAGCGCTCATGCCGCCGTTGGCGTCTTTTTGTTTGCGCGCCTTGGTGAAGTTGTCGCGCTGCAGGGTGCTGAGTACATCGCCCATGGTGATCAGCTCACCCGACAGGTGCGAGGTGATGATGTGGCGCAGAGTGGCGATGTCGCGTGGTTCAAGGTTCTGGAACTGCACGCCGGTGCGGCCGCTGGAGGGGTCGAAAGAGCGCACCTGGAACTCGATGTCCATGGCCAGGCCGAGTTTGTCGACGGTGAACTGCAGGCGCCCGCGCAGCACTTCGCCGACTTTCAACGGGTGCTTGGCATGGAAGCTCAGGCCGCCGGCCGAGAGGTCATCGACCTTCACTTCCAGGGTTTCGCGGTTCTGACACAGGTAGCGCAGCTTGGCCGGGATGCGCACCCGGGCGTGCTGGCGCTGTGCTTCGGACTCATGCACGACATTGACGTTCACGGCGGTATTCATGGCGATTTGTTCCTGTTTAATCCAATCGGGTTCCGGCTCACACGACCATGAACAGCACAGCAATGAAGATGCTGGCCGCCGAGAAGGTCATGGTCCGGGAGGACCAGGTGTTGAACCATTGTTGAAAGCTGGCGAGGTCGCGTTTGAGGGCAGTGGGCTGGCGGGTCCAGGACTGCTTGTCGAGGCGGAAGAACACGTAGATCTTCATGATCGCGCCGACGATCTGGTTGTAATAAAGAATCAGCGGGTAGGCCGGGCCGATGTTGTGGCCCGAGCACAGCAGCATGATCGTCAGGATCAACCGGGTGATGCCGATCCACAGCAGGTACACCAGCAGGAACGCCGGGCCGAACTTGAGGCTGGCGATCACCGCGACGGTCAGGCCCAGCAGGCTGGTCCACATCGACACGCGCTGGTCGAACAGCACCACGCTGGTGAACAGGCCCAGGCGGCGGATACCCAGGCCCAGGGCCCGGGAGTTCTGCCGCAGGTTGTTGCCGTACCAGCGGTACATCAGTTTGCGGCTGGCCTTGATGAAGCTCTTTTCCGGCGGGTGCTCGACCGTGTTGATCGCCGCGTCCGGCACGTAGAAGGTGTCGTAGCCCAGGCGCATGAGGCTGAACCAGCTCGACTTGTCGTCGCCGGTGAGGAACTTGAAGCGGCCCAGGCGCCAGTGCTGCAGCGAGTCGTTCTCGACGTCGGCGATGAACTCCGGGTTGGTCACCACCGCGGCGCGGAACACCGACATGCGCCCGGTCATGGTCAGCACGCGCTTGGACAGGGCCATCGAGCACATGTTGATGTGGCGCTGGGCGAAGCGCAGCTTGTGCCACTCGCTCATGATGTAGCCGCCACGCACTTCACAGAATTCATTGGTGGTCAGGCCGCCGACATTGCCGAACAGCTTGAACCAGGGCACGGTCTTGCGTACCACGCCTTCGCCGAGCACGGTGTCACCGTCGATCACCGCGACCACGGCATTTTCATCCGGCAGGTGGCGGGAGATGGCACGAAAGCCATAGGCCAGGCCGTCGCGCTTGCCGGTACCGGCAATGCGCACGAAGTCGAGGGTCACGCGCTCCGGCGGGTTGTATTTTTCCCACAGGCTTTTCACCAGCAGTTCGTCGGACATTTCCACCAGCGAACAGACCACAGTGGTCGGGTAGCCGCAGTCGATTGCCTCGCGGATCACCGAGCTGTAGACCTGGGCGGTAGTCAGGGCATCGATGCGAAAACTGGTGACCATCAGGTACACGTGGGACGGGTCGGCCGCGCTACCGAGCTTGCGCACCTTGCGCCGCAGGTAGGGGTAGACCACGTAGAGGAACAGCATGCCGCGCACAAAGTGCGTGGCACCCATGGAATAGCGCCAGATGCCGACGGCGCCGACCAGGAAAATGAAGTCCTTCGAGTCGGGGTCGAAAATGGAGTTGGGCAAGGCCAGGGCGATCAACATGAGCAAGCTCACGTAGAACAGCCAACCGGCGACCTGTAGCAGGCCGTGCTTGAGCCTTTGCATGTTCTGCATCCGTATCGAATGGAAAGGGCGTTGATGCTGGGCGGGGCCGGAAGGCCCCGCCCAGCCTGCGGGTTACCAGCAGATACCTTCGGTACGGCTGGCCGGGCAGGATGGTTTGTTCATGAAACCGACTAGGTCGATGACCTGTTTGCCTTCCGGAGCCTGTTGGGCCAGGGCACGGAATTTCTCGTCGCGGTTGCCCAGGACGATCACGTCGGCATGCTTGATCACCTGGTCGAAGTCGGCATTGAGCAGCGACGACACGTGGGGGATCTTCGACTCGATGTAGTCCTTGTTGGCGCCGTTGACCCGCGCATACTCGACGTTGCTGTCGTAGATGTTCAGGTCGTAGCCCTTGCCGATCAGGCGTTCGGCCAGTTCCACCAGCGGGCTTTCACGCAGGTCGTCGGTGCCGGCCTTGAAGCTCAGGCCGAGCAGGGCGATCTTGCGCTTGTCGTGGCTCTCGATGATGTCGAAGGCGTTCTGCACCTGCGATTCGTTGCTGGTCATCAGCGAGTTGAGCAGCGGTGCTTTGACGTCCAGGCTGCCGGCGCGGTAGGTCAGGGCGCGCACGTCCTTGGGCAGGCACGAGCCGCCGAAGGCAAAGCCCGGGCGCATGTAGTACTGCGACAGGTTCAGGGCCTTGTCCTGGCAGACCACGTCCATCACCTCGCGGCCATCGACGCCGACTGCCTTGGCGATGTTGCCGATCTCGTTGGCGAAGGTGACCTTGGTGGCGTGCCAGACGTTGCAGGTGTACTTGATCATCTCGGCCACTTCGATGTCCTTGCGGATGATCGGTGCGTCGAGTTCTTCGTACAGCGATTGCAGAAGGTCGCCACTGGTCTTGTCCAGCTCGCCGATGACGGTCATGGGCGGTTGGTCGTAGTCCTTGATCGCGGTGCTTTCGCGCAGGAATTCCGGGTTGACCGCCACGCCGAAGTCGACGCCGGCCTTTTTCCCCGAGCAGTCTTCGAGGATCGGGATGACCACGTTCTTCACCGTGCCCGGTAGCACGGTGCTGCGCACCACGATGGTGTGGCGGCTGGATTTTTCCCGCAGCACGAAACCGATTTCGCGGCACACCGACTCGATGTATTCCAGGCCCAGGTCGCCGTTCTTCTTGCTCGGCGTGCCGACACAGATCATCGACAGGTCGCTGTCGCGGATGGCGGCAGCAAAATCGGTGGTGCCACGCAGGCGGCCGTTGTCGATACCCTGTTGCAGCAGGGCCTCGAGGCCCGGTTCGACAATTGGCGATTTGCCTTGGTTGATCAGGTCGATCTTGGTGGTGGATACATCGACGCCAATCACTTCATGGCCACGTGCCGACAGGCAGCCAGCACAGACTGCACCCACATAACCCAAACCAAAGATGCTGATACGCATCGCATTCACCTCATGTGTTTATCACGCCGGCTCAATTAGAAGAGCCAGACCGGGTTGATTAACCAGCAGTTATCGGGCACACGGCGGCGTGGCAAAAAGATGTCACTTCACCGTGTGCAGGCATATAAGTATCAAGTGCAAAAGTGTCTGCACTTAAAGTTGGCAGCCAAAGGCCAATAATTATGGACGTGCCCTGTTATGCAGCCGTCTTTATTGCAGATCGGTTACCCGGAACTGCAGTGCTTGTTCTTTCAAGTGAATAAAATCCTTTGAAATCAACCACAAGGACGATTTGTAGGGGCGCGTTTCTCCTGGGTTCAACTGTAGGTCGGGCGACCGACACTCAAGTCAAAGTTGTCTGGATGCACAATGGCTGTGCGCTCCAGTCAATGATGTAGGTCATCTCTCACATAACGCTCGAGAATCGTTACGGGTGGTATGAGCGACGGCTGAAGGGATAAGTTCCGGGGTGAGTTCAGCGGTGGTGAAAGATTTTTTAATATTTTAGCTGATGGCCATACTTTCACTTTGATAGCACTTGGCAGTTTCGTCCCTGTTTATAAAGGACGAACTCGAGGGGGGATGTTTTTGTGCCAGTACCGGAAATTATTTTTCGAAATTCGTCAAAAAATTACGAACGGTCTTATGGCGTTTTGCGATAAAGCTAGAAGGGTGGTTTTTTGACGTCAGGATTGCGTCGATTATTCGGGCGTCATCGCTGGCAAGCCAGCTCCCACAAAAAACCTGTGTCCACTGGACCTGTGGGAGCGGGCTTGCCCCGCGATTGGTGTTTACTCGTCCGCGTGATCGCGCAGGAACACCAGGTTATCGGCCTTCGACAGCTCGGCACTGTAGTAGTAGCCCTGCACAGCGAACTGCTTGAGCTGCTCGGGGTCGTTGATGCGCTCCTGGATCACGAAGCGGCTCATCATGCCGCGGGCCTTTTTGGCGTAGAAGCTGATGATCTTGTACTGGCCGTTCTTGAAGTCGCGGAACTCGGTGTTGATCACCCGCGCCTTGAGGGCGCTGCGCTTGACCGCGCTGAAGTACTCGTTGCTGGCCAGGTTCAGCAGCAGGTCGTCGCCTTGCTCGGCCAGGGCCTGGTTCAGCCACTCGCTGATGCGCGTGCCCCAGAAGGCATACAGGTCCTTGCCACGGGCGTTGGCCAGCTTGGTGCCCATTTCCAGGCGGTAGGGCTGCATCAGGTCCAGCGGGCGCAGCAGGCCGTACAGGCCGGAGAGCATGCGCAGGTGGTCCTGGGCATAGCTGAAGTCGTCTTCGCTGAGGGTCTGGGCATCCAGGCCGGTGTACACGTCACCCTTGAACGCCAGCAGTGCCTGCTTGGCGTTGTCCGGGGTGAAGGCCGGGGTCCAGCTGCCGAAACGCGCGGCGTTGAGCCCAGAAAGCTTGTCGGAGAGGTGCATCAGCTCGCTGATCTGTGCCGGCGACAATTCACGCAGCTGTACGATCAGCTCCTGGGAATCGTCCAGGTACTGCGGCTGGGTGTAGCGCTGGGTCACCGGCGGGGTGTCGTAGTCGAGGGTCTTGGCGGGGGAAATCACCGTCAGCATCAGGTCGGCTCCTTTATTCGTGGCGCCGATTCTACGGGGCGGGGGCGGCGATCTCCAGCTATCAAGGCAATAGCCACAGACCATCCCGCCACTTGGCGCTATAGTGCGCGGCGAGGAAAACGGAGAGCCCGATCGTGCGCATTGCCCTTCTCTTACTGGCTGGCCTGTTCAGCCTCACGGCCCAGGCCGCACCAGCCCCGGTCGCCACCTTCGACCGCAGCCACTGGCCGGAGCAGCTCGACAGCCCGGCGCTGTTCGATGTCGCCTCGCGTGCCGAGATCCTCGGTTTTGCCCGGGTGCTGGGCGAAAGTGAAAAGCTCGACCAGGGCGCCCTGGCGGCGCGGCTGAACCTGCGTCAGGTCAACCTGCTGTCGATCAACAGCGTGCGCCAGCGCCTGTGGCAGCGCTTGTGGCGTAACTACGACCTGGCCCAGAAGAGCTGCGAGCAGGATGCCTCGTTCTGTTATGCCATCGACGACCTGGCTGATTTTCGCAAGCAGACCGCGTCCTTTGAAGTCGCCGCCGATTCGTTCTACGCCGGTTGGGTCGAGCCGGGCCGGGCTTTTCATGAGCACTACCTGAATGAGCTGCTACGCAAGGCCGCGCTGTTCCCCCAGACTGCCAGCGAGATCGAACGCTTTTCCGACCTTGAACGTAATGGTGACGAACTCAATGACCGGCTGTTCCTGCTGACCTTCGATGGCGGCCCGTCGCTGGCGGGCGGCAGCACCGACGGCCTGACCGAGTTCCTGCGCCGGCAAAGGCTTGGCGCTACCTTTTTCGTGCTTGGCAACAACCTGCAGAACCGCCGCGACAAGACGTCGCTGGCTGAGCTTCGCGCACTCTACAAAGGCCAGTGCGTCGGCCTGCAAGGCTGGCAGTACCGCTCCCATGGGCAGTGGCAGGGCTGGCAGGATTCGGTGCTGCGCAGCCAGGCGCGGGTGCAGGGCGACTTGCCAGAGCAGTATGTGCCCTTGTTCAGACCGCCTTACGGCCAGCGCCGCGCCGACAGCCAGGCGTTCTTCGCCAGTCAGCATCTGCAGGTGGTGTTGTGGGATATCGACGCCCAGGATCAAGGGCCATTGAGCAGTGAGCAGTCGGCCCAGCGGGTACTGACTTTGATGCTGCTGTGGCGCAAGGGACTGATCCAGTTTCACGATGCCCAACCCAAGGCGCAGGAGGTGGTTGCCTGGTTGCTCAAGCAAACGGCGCAAAGTGGAATTGGTTGGGAAGATTGCAGGAATTTCGGCGAAAAGTCGTGAAATTGACCGGGATTCTGGACGGCAGGGAATAAAGCGCCGCACGCATTTCACATGACTGGATTTATGACTGTAGCGGTGCTTTGCCCCTGCGCCAAGGGCTAATTGGCCGATCGAAAAATAAACTTCAAAAATACGTAAAAATGCTTTTTTCGGTCATGGGTTTTGCGGTATTACGAAGACAGACCGCCGAACCCTGCAGCACAGGTGGCGTCCTACGGCCCATTCTTTGTTCGCAGCTCCCTACCCGTAACGACGCGGGCCTGGGGAGAACCGGCGGCCACTTCGCGGCGCAGCACCGCACAGGTATTGCGTCGTCTGGCTTCCACAAAGGTGACCGAGTATGGATGATCAAGGACGCACCAATTCCTCCAACCAGCCAATCCTTTATGTGCTCGATACCAATGTACTGATTCACGATCCAAACGCCTTGCTCAACTTCGAGGAGCACCACGTCGCCATCCCGATGACGGTGCTGGAGGAGCTCGACAAACTCAAGACTGGCAAACAGACGATTGCCGCCGAATGTCGCCAGGCGATCCGTCTGATCGACCAGACCCTGGGTGATGCCTCGCCGACCGATGTCGAGCAGGGCGTGCCGATCCAGCGTGGCAAGAGCGGCCCCAAAGGCTTCCTGTCGATTCTCATGAGCCCGCGCAACGAGCCCAACCGCCTGCTGCCGGAAAACCTCAACGACAACATCATCATCAACCAGTTGCTGGAGCTGCGCAGCCGGCGCCAGGAACTGGACGTGGTGCTGGTGACCAAAGACATCAACATGCGCCTCAAGGCCCGCGCCTGCGGGATCGCGGCCGAGGACTACAGCACCGACCAACTGGTCGACGACGTTTCCTTGCTGTCCAAGGGGTATCACAGTGTCACCGGGTCATTCTGGGACCGCGTCAGCAAGGTCGAGACCCGTCAGGATCATGGCCGCACCTGGCACCGGGTACAGATGATCGACAACCTGCCGGCCGTGCACATCAACGAGTTCATCATCGACGAACAGGGCTTCGTTGGCTGGATCAAAGGCATCAAGGATGGCGAGCTGGTGCTGCTCGACCTGCACCAGGAGCCGCTGCTGCACCAGGAAGCCTGGGGCCTCAAGCCTCGCGACATTCACCAGAGCCTGGCGCTGTTCGCCTTGCTCGACCCGGATATCCACCTGGTCAACCTGACCGGCGCTGCCGGCTCCGGCAAGACCATCCTGGCCCTGGCTGCCGCCATCGAGCAGACCATGGTCAGCAAGCGCTACCGGCGCATCATCGCCACCCGCAGCGTGCAGGGGCTGGACCAGGAGATCGGTTTCCTGCCGGGCACTGAAGCAGAAAAAATGGAGCCCTGGCTCGGGGCAATCACCGACAACCTCGAAGCCCTGCACATGGATGATGAAAACACCCATGGCAGTGTCGAGTACATCCTTGAGCGGGTGCCGCTGCAGTTCAAGTCGCTGAACTACATTCGCGGTCGCAGCTTCCAGCAAAGCCTGATCCTGATCGACGAATGCCAGAACCTAACCCCGCACCAGATGAAAACCATCATCACCCGTGCCGGTACCGGTTCCAAGGTGATCTGCCTGGGTAACCTGGCGCAGATCGACACCCCTTACCTGTCCGCCACCAGCTCGGGCCTGACCTACCTGACCGAGCGCTTCAAGGACTTCCCCAACGGCGTACACATCACCCTGCAGGGCGTGCCGCGCTCGATCCTGGCCGAATACGCCGAATCGCATCTGTAACCTTTAACTGCAAGCCTGCGCTTTCGCAGGCTTGCAGTGTTTCAGTCTATGGTTGCACTGTCTCGTGGGCTGGTACTTTCTGAATGATTCGTCCGATGGGTAATATGTAGCGTGCAAGCGATCAAGGTGGTGGAGATGCCTGCCGCTAAGAGAACGCTAGCGATGTTGGCCAATTCCGCTAGCCAACCACCCAGTATGGGGAAACTGATGAACAGAGCGATGGATAGAGTGCGCACAGTCGCAAATGTCGTACCCAATTTGTTAGGGGGACAAGTGAGTTGCAAAGTGGTTGTGAGGCCCTGAGTTGTCAGGCCATAGGCGAATCCGGCGAGAAGAAAAAGTAGCGACAAGAGATTAAGCTCGAAATACGCAGGAAAAAAGCTGAGAGATCCGACTGCGAGTACTGCGAGACCAAAACACATCGACGCTATTGTGGAGCAGATACGCGAACCACTACGATAAAGGCGTGGAAACAAGAAGCCTGCAAAAATGCCACCCAGTGCAGTTGCACTGACGATAACGCCGAAAGACGTTGCACTTTGTCCATTCCCCTTCAACAGCAAGCTCAATAGGGAGTCGTATAGGCCCAGGGCGGCTGACTGGGAAAGTATGCACATTAAAAAAATACGTGCGGTCAATTGTTTTTTGAAAAAATTATAGATTTGTCGGTTGCTGGTTTTTGGAATTAAAGGACATGTGGCCTCGCTTCTCATGATCCTTGCAGATAGTAAAGTTACGAATAGTAAACCGCACAAACACACAAAAGCGGAAAGTAAAAAACCGGCTGACTTAAAACTCAATCCTGTGAGAATCCCAGCTGCAAGGGGGGATACGATTTTTACGGTTTGATCTATTATCATAATTAATGAAGTGTTACGGATAATCTGCGGTGCGGTCAGCAAGTTTCTTGTGAGAACGACTTCGGCCGCTGTTGAGCCAAGGTTAGATAAGCCTTTTAGCATTGTAAATGCCAAAAACAACTCGACGGAAGGGGCTACAAACAGAGCGCAAGATGCAATGAAACGAATACAGAAACTGACCGAGATTATTATGCAGGGGTTGAATCGGTCTGCCAATGATCCTAGATAAGGGCCAAAGAGAAGTGCCGGAATCCCATACAAGGAAGCTGCTAATGCTAGCGTTTGTGCCGAGGCATCGAAAATGAAAGTTAGCGTCGAAAAAATGAGTATGAAGTCGAGCCATAGTACAATAGAGCTGCAGAACCGGATTCCACACAGAGAGAAGTAGTTCTTGGTGCTGATCTGTTGCACTTCAAAGGTCTCCTGGCTTGACGTGCATGGTGTCATTTATCACGCGTGTCGTTATTTTATGGTGAATGCAGAAGGTTTCGAAGTCTGTGCGGTTATTGATAAAGCCAGAAATTGTAAGATCTATCTAGGAGCCGGCGATCAAAAAAATCATATTGATGTCCTGTTTGCAAATTCCAAGCGACAAATCTACCTTTGCTGACGGTGAAAATTATATTCTCATTGATGTTGTATTCATTCATGTAATTGTCTCCGGATTGGGCAGGTATGACCTGCCCAATATCAAGATTAACTTACAAGTGCCTGCTTATCATTCAGTCTTGTGACCAAGATGTGGTAGGCGTCGTTCGACAGTGAACTAAGATGGCTCTGCATGATGATTTTTTTCATGTGAATCCCTCGTTGTTGTTGGTGAGGCTTGATGGCCTCATGTGTGAGGATAATTTTGCTCTGGTCAATGTCAATATTAGATGTGGTCAGGAGAATCTTATAAGGTTGTAAGATTATTCGTGGTTTTTATGTGTTTTAAGTATCAGTAAGTTAGAGGGTTTTCTATTTCATGTGCAGGGTGATCCGTTGAAGTTAATTCTGGGTATGGCGACCTTTAGTGCTCTCAACGCAAGATCTATATTCAGCCGTACGCTCCAATGAAGCGCCTTGACGCTGGCCCAGGCTATTTTTCGCTTCGAAGACCTGACCCCAGGGTTTACACTCTTTGCTCCTGAACAGGAGGAAAGCTGTGCTCACTCATCTCGATTCCCAAGGTCGCGCCAATATGGTCGACGTCACCGATAAAGCCGTGACTTCGCGTGAGGCCGTGGCCGAAGCGCGGGTGCGCATGCTCCCGCAAACCCTGCAGATGATCGTCGAAGGCGAGCACCCCAAGGGCGACGTGTTTGCCGTGGCGCGCATTGCCGGCATCCAGGCGGCAAAGAAAACCAGCGACCTGATCCCGTTGTGCCACCCATTGCTGCTGACCAGCGTCAAGGTCGAGCTCAGCGCTGAAGGCAACGACACCGTTTACATCGTCGCCCGCTGCAAGCTGGCCGGGCAGACCGGCGTGGAAATGGAAGCCCTGACCGCTGCCAGCGTCGCGGCCCTGACCATCTACGACATGTGCAAGGCGGTCGACCGCGGCATGATCATCGACGGCGTGCGCGTGCTGGAGAAACTGGGCGGCAAGAGCGGCCATTACCAGGCGGATGAAGTGAAATGAGCATTAAGGTGATGTATTTCGCCCGTTATCGGGAAGCTCTGGGTGTTGATGCCGAGAAGCTCGAGGGTTCGTTCGCTACCCTGGATGACGTACGCAAGGCACTGGTCGCAAAGGGCGGCAAGCATGATGTGCTGAGCGAACAGAACCTTATGTGCGCGCGTAACGAAGAGCTGTGCAAGCTGGATGAGCCGCTCGAAGACGGTGACGAAGTGGCGTTCTTCCCGCCCGTGACCGGAGGCTGAGCATGAGCGTTCGAGTCCAGAGCGAACCCTTTGATCCGGGTGTCGAAGTCAATGCCATGCACGCGGCGAATGTCGGCGTTGGTGCGGTGGTCGGCTTTGTTGGCTATGTGCGCGACTTCAATGATGGCCAGGAAGTGGCGGGGATGTTCCTCGAACACTACCCGGGCATGACCGAAAAGGCCCTGGCCAAGATCGTGGTTGAAGCCGAGGCGCGCTGGCCACTGCTCAAGGTCGAGGTGCTGCACCGCATCGGCGGCCTTGAACCGGGTGAGCCGATCGTTTTTGTCGGTGTTGCCAGTGCCCATCGCCAGGCCGCGTTCGACGCCTGCAACTTCATCATGGACTACCTCAAGACTCGCGCGCCGTTCTGGAAGAAGGAACAGACCGGGGACGGCCCGCGCTGGGTCGAAGGCAAGCAGAGTGATGAAGAGGCTGCCGGGCGCTGGTAACCCTGTGGGAGCTGGCTTGCCCGCGATCGAGCGCGTAGCGGTCGCAAAGCAGGCAACACCTGATGTGCTGATTGCACTGGCCTCATCGCTGGCAAGCCAGCTCCCACAATGCTTTTGCTTGTTGAGTTTTCATACCAAAAAGTCCAGTATGGAATTATAAGTACAAAATAATTCCAGGCCGACCCTTGCCTGCCCCTATTCCTCTGTCTTGCAACACACCTCCAACAACGAGCGAGAGAGACCCGTCATGAACAAGTTCACCCTGATCAGCGGTCTGGCCTTGAGCCTGGTGGCCAGCAGCAGTCTGTTCGCCGCTGGGGATACCCTGCGCCTCGGCATCGAAGCCGCCTACCCACCCTTTGCCTCGAAGAATGACAAGGGCCAGATCGTCGGTTTCGACTACGACATCGGCAATGCCCTGTGCGCCCAGATGCAGGTCAAGTGTGAGTGGAAAGAGGTCGAGTTCGACGGTCTGATCCCTTCGCTGAAAGTGAAGAAAATCGACGCCGCCCTGTCGTCGATGACCATCAGCGAAGAACGCAAGAAATCCGTGGACTTCACCCACAAGTACTATTTCACTTCATCGCGGCTGGTGATGAAGAAAGGTGCGGTGGTCGATGACCAGTACGCGAGCCTCAAGGGCAAGACGGTTGGCGTGCAGCGCGCGACCACCACTGATCGCTACGCCACCGAAGTGTTCGAACCCAAGGGCATCAAGGTCCAGCGTTACGGCAACAACGAAGAAATCTACATGGACCTGGCATCCGGACGGGTCGATGCGATTTTTGCCGACACCATCCCGCTGGAAGACTTCCTGTCGATGCCACGCGGCGCGGACTATGCCTTTACCGGCCCTGAGCTGAAAGATCCGAAATACGTCGGTGAAGGTGCCGGGATTGCCGTGCGCAAAGGCAACGGCGAGCTGGTCAGCAGGCTCAACAAGGCCATCGACGATATTCGCGCCAGCGGCGAATACCAGAAGATCCAGGCCAGGTACTTCAAATCCGATATCTACGGCGACTGATCGCCGCCTCACTCAAGGCCTGAAGGTAGTCAGGCCTTGAGTTCCTTCAGGTGCTTGTACACCGTCGCCCGTCCCATCCCCAGCACATTGGCCACATAGTTGGCCGCACTCTTGCCCTTGAACGCGCCTTCGGCATGCAGGGCCAGCACCAACTCGCGCTTGTGGTCGCGGCTGAGCAGGTTGAGGCTCAGTTGCCGCTGGCGCAGCCAGCTGTTGAGGAAGGTGTTGATGCGCTCCTGCCAGTCATCGCGAAACAGTGCATCGGGCTGCGGGATCAGCTTGCTCGGCGAAAGGAACAGGTCGAGCGCCGCCTTGGCGTTCTCGAACAGGGAAATGTTCAGGTTGATGCACAGCACCGCCAGCGGCTTGCCGGCCGGGTCGCGCAGCACGGTGCTCAGCGAGCGGATCTTCTGGCCGTCCCAGTTGAGCTTTTCGTACGGGCCGATATTGGTTTCGTCGGTACCTTCCTCGAACATGTCCTCCAGGGCCGCATCGTCGCCTACCTCGCGCTTGGACAGGTTGTTGGCGATGTAGTCGATCTTCTGGCTGCGCAAATCGTGCAGCACCACTTCGGCGTGGGGGAAGAACAGGGTGGCGATGGCGTCGGCGATGGCCCGGTAGTTGTGCAGGGCTGGATCGGGGCGGGGTGTGGGCATTCGGGCAGGCTCCAGGCGGTGTCAGCGCCCTTGGCA
The DNA here is from genome assembly GCF_900497695.1 of Pseudomonas wadenswilerensis. GTDB lineage: Bacteria > Pseudomonadota > Gammaproteobacteria > Pseudomonadales > Pseudomonadaceae > Aquipseudomonas > Aquipseudomonas wadenswilerensis. The sequence continues at coordinate 149,054 of NZ_UIDD01000004.1, forward strand.
AAAGGGCGCTGGGAGTGTGCCGCAATCGCGACCGGGCGTCACCCTTGCAGGCGGCGCGGCGACAGCATTGCGGCGTTCAGGCCAAAGCCCTTGAGTGCTTCGGGCAAGTCCTCGCCACGCACCAGGGCGGCGCTGGCCTGGCCCATGGCCGGCGAGGTCTGGATACCATAGCCACCTTGCGCGGCGACCCAGAACAGGCCGGGAACCTGCGGATCGAATCCGGCGACCAGGTCGCCGTCGGCAACGAAGCTGCGCAACCCGGCCCAGGTGCGGGTCGGGCGACGAATGCTCAGGGTGGTGGCTTCTTCGATCTGGTAGATGCCCATGGCGATGTCCAGCTCTTCGGCCTGCACGTCATGAGGCTCGACCGGGTCGGCATTGGCCGGTGAACCGAGCAGCATGCCGGCGTCGGGCTTCATGTAGAACGACTCATCGAGGCTCACCAGCATTGGCCAGGCATGGCTGTCGATGCCTTCGGGGCCGGCGAAGATGAACGCCGCGCGACGCTTTGGCTGCAAGCCCAGCGGCTGGGCACCGGCCAGTTCCCCAAGCTTGTCGGCCCAGGCACCGGCGGCATTGATCAGCACAGGGGCGCTGAAGGTGCCACGGCTGGTCTGCACCTGCCAGAGGCCGTCGGCATCGCGGCTCAGTTGCTGCACTTCGCAGTCGCTGTGCACTTCACCTTGCTGACGGCGAATACCACGCAGGTAGCCCTGGTGCAGGGCGTCGGTGTCGATGTCACTGGCGCTCGGGTCGTACAGGGCGCCATGAACCTTGTCGCGGCGCAACACTGGCAGGCGCGCGCAGGCCTGCTCGGCGCTGAGCAGCTCGACTTCAGGCACGCAGGCCTTGGCGTTCTGGTACTGGCGCTGCAGCTCTTCAGGGTCGCCGTTGAGGTCGACGGTCATTTCCCCGCGAGGGCTGAGCAACGGGTGCTCGGCGAAGCCCGCAGGCGGATGGTCGAAAAACTCACGGCTGGCCAGGGTCAGCGCGCGGACCTGCGGTGTGCCATAGGCTGCGGTGTACAGCGCGGCCGAGCGGCCGGTGGAGTGGTAACCCGGCTGCGACTCGCGCTCAAGCAGCAGCACACGCCCGTGGCCGGCCAGCCAGTAACCTGTGGAGGCACCGGCAATACCGGCGCCGATGATGATGAAATCAGCGTGTTGCATGGAGGTTTCCTCAGTCGGCGCGTTGCAGGCGGTACAGGGCGTTGGCCAGGGCGATGTCTTCCAGGCCCAGGCCGATGGAGCGGAAGAAGGCATGGCGCTGGTAGTCCGGTTTTTTCGCGGTACCACTGATCAATTGCGCCAGGTCGCCGACGATCGCTTCGGCTTGCCAGCCATGTTGCTCGGCGGCGATGCGCATCTCACCGGCGCTGCCTGGGGTGGTTACCCGGTAGTCGCAGTAGACGTCCATCTCGTTCAGGGTCGCTGGCGGCACTTCATGAGCGCGCACGGCGTTGGTGCTGATCGAGGTGATCAGCGCAGGCTTGCTCAGCTGGCGCGGGTCGAGCACCGGGCTGGCCGAGGAGGTGCACAGCAGGATCACGTCGGCATCCATCACTGCCTGCTCCAGGCTCTCACTCAGCACCAGGCGTGGATCGAGATCGGTCAGGGCCTGGCGCTGCTCGGCCGTCTGTTCGCCCAGGCTTGGCGAATACAGGCGGATGTCCTGCCACTCGCGCAGGCCGCGGGCGTAATGCAGGTGCGCGCGGGCGATCGGGCCGCTGCCGATCAGGGTCAGGCGCCGGGCGTCAGTTGCGGCCAGGGCATCGACGGCCACGGCGGTGGTGGCGGCGGTGCGGGCGCTGGTCAATTCGCCGGCATCGCAGAGCATCAGCGGTTGGCCGCTGTCCATGGACATCAGCAGGGTCCAGGCGGTGACCAGCGGACCCTGTTCGCGGACGATGTAGGGCGAGGTCTTGACGCCGTACACGCGCTCTTCGGCCAGTACGCCGCCGTAGTTGATGAAGTCGCCCTTGCCGGCCGGGAACTCCACCAGTTGCTGGGGCGGTTGCACTGCCTGCCCGGCCGCCAGGTCACGGAACAGGTTGCGCAGGATCTGCGGGACATCCACCTGGGCGAGCAGTTGGCGAGCGTGCTGTTGATCGATGACGAGAGGCGCAGACATGCGAAGCTCCAAATGAACTATTTTGTCTATTATGGACTTTTAGTTTATTTGGGCAATATAGGGCGGTGTAAAAAGCATCGCGGGGCACGCCCGCTCCTACCGGATGGGGTAGGAGCGGGCGTGCCCCGCGATAGGCTCAACGCAATCAGTGATGCTTGCGCGGTACCGGCTTGAGCAGCTCGGTCGGCGGCATCTCGCAGCTGATCTTGCGTCCCAGCAGCTCCTCGATGGCCGGCAGCTGGTAGGAGTCATCTTCACCGGCAAAGCTGATCGACACGCCGCTGGTGCCGGCACGACCGGTACGGCCGATGCGGTGCACGTAGTCGTCCGGGTCTTCCGGCAGGGTGAAGTTGATCACATGGCTGATACCGTCGATGTGGATCCCGCGGCCAGCCACGTCGGTGGCCACCAGCACGGTGATGCGCCCTTCGCGGAAGCTCTCGAGGGTCTTGATGCGCTTGTGCTGCGGTACGTCGCCCGACAGCTGGGCGGCGTTGACACCGTCGCGCACCAGGCGTTCTTCGATGCGCCGTACTTCGTCCTTGCGGTTGGCAAAGACCATCACCCGTTCCCACTTGTTCTCGGTCACCAGGTTGTACAGCAGCTTGTACTTGTCGCTGCCGGCCACGGCATAGACGTGCTGCTCGACGGTTTCGCTGGCAACGTTCTCCGGCTCGATCTCGACGATGGCAGGGTCGGTGGTCCACTGCTTGGCCAGGTTCATCACGTCTTCGGTGAAGGTTGCCGAGAACAGCAGGGTCTGGCGTTCGCTCTTGGGTGGGGTCTGGCGGATGATCTGCCGCACCTGGGGGATGAAGCCCATGTCGAGCATGCGGTCGGCCTCGTCCAGTACCAGCACCTCGACCATGTCCAGGTGTGCTTCGCCGCGCTGGTTGAAGTCCAGCAAGCGGCCCGGGGTGGCCACCAGGATGTCGCAGTGGCGGGCTTCGAGGGCCTTGAGCTGCTTGTCGAAGTCCATGCCGCCGACGAAGGTCATGACGTTGAGGCCGGTGTATTTGGTCAGCGCCGCGGCGTCCTTGGCGATCTGTACCACCAGCTCGCGGGTCGGGGCGATGATCAGTGCCCGTGGTTCGCCCATGTAGCGCTCTTTCGGCGGCGGGGTCTGCTGCAGCTGGGTGATGATCGAGATCAGGAAGGCCGCGGTCTTGCCGGTACCGGTCTGGGCCCGGCCGATGGCGTCTTTGCCGCGCAGGGTGTAGCCCAGGACCTGGGCCTGGATCGGCGTGCAGTAAGGGAAGCCGAGGTCGTGGATCGCATGCATCAGCTCGGGCGAGAGCTTGAAGTCATGGAAACGGGTCTTGCCTTCCTGCGGCTCGACGGCGAAGTCTTCCAGCTTCCAGGTGGAGGCTGCGGGTTTTGGCTTGCGCTCACGGCGCGGCTTGGCCTCGGCCGGTTTCTCGGCGCGGGCCGGGGCCGGTGCAGGGGCTGCGGCCTCGGTCTTGAGCGGAGCCGACGGGGCAGGGGCCTGGAGTGCTGCGGGCGGCTGCATCACGGGGGCAGCGGTTTCGGTGGCGAGTTGCTCAACCTCGCTCTTGCCGAACATCTTCTTGAGTGCTTTGAGCACGGTCATCTCATCAATTGGTTAAGGAATGTACGCCGGGCAGTGTAATGCAAGAATCGGGCGCGGCGTAGTGGATTGCACTGACAACTACAGGGAACTCTGCATTTAGCGCAGGCGTTTGATCAGCCACTCGCCGATATCGCTGATTTCCTCAGGTAGCACCGCGTGTTCCATCGGGTATTCCTTCCACTCGGCGTTGACGCCCCAATGCTGGAGGTGCTCGAAGGCGGTTCGGCCCATCGCCGGCAGCACCACGGGATCATAAACACCGTGCAGGCACAGGGCCGGGGTCCGTTGCTGACAGGCGCTCAGTTCGCGTTCCTGGGCGAAGGTCGGGGCATAGGTCGAAAGCGCCAGTACACCGCCCAGGGCTTCTTGCCACTTTATATAGGCCGTGTGCAGTACCACCGCGCCGCCCTGGGAGAAGCCGGCGAGGATGATGCGCGACAGGGCCACGCCTTTTGCCTGTTCGGCCTTGATCAGTTCGATCACCTGCTCGGCCGATTCCTGCAGCTGCTCTTCATCAATGGCCCGCGCCGGGCTCATGGCCTTGATGTCATACCAGCTGGGCATTGCATAGCCGCCGTTGATGGTCACTGGCCGGGTGGGCGCCTGGGGCATGACGAAGCGGGTGGTCAGCAGCACTTCCTGCAAGGCCTCGGCGACCGGCATGAAGTCGTAACGATCGGCCCCCAGGCCGTGCAACCAGATCACACAGGCATCAGCGTTTTTTTGTGGTTCGAGAATCAGCGGGTGGGTCATGACTGCTCCGAAAGTGTGCGCGCGCTCTTGTTTGCGTGCATGAAATGAAGGCGCGTCGGGTAAATCCGGGAAAAACCTGTCGCAACGCTGCAAGTTTCCCTCTTGACGTGAACTGAAACGCTTTAGCCCCTCAGTGTGGTACGCGCTTTGCTATGAAACTCCTGATGCGAGGTTACACGTTTTGGACGGTAACACCCGTTAGCGGTCCCCAAGGCTGTCACAGAACAGCGCATTGCGCCAATTGACCCAAAAACAAGCCAACACGGGTCGGATGCGCCTCATAAGGGTGCGGTGCAATCCCGGCTCACACAACAAGAGCAAAACTGGAGGTTTGAATGAAGATGTTGAAATCCACACTGGCAGTGGTTACCGCTGCTACCGCGTTGAGTATCAGCGGTTTCGCACAGGCAGGTGCGACCCTGGACGCAGTACAGAAGAAGGGATTCGTTCAATGTGGTGTCAGTGACGGTTTGCCGGGCTTCTCGGTTCCGGATGCCAAGGGCAACATCGTCGGTATCGACGCTGACGTCTGCCGCGCGGTGGCTGCTGCAGTGTTCGGCGACGCCAAGAAGGTCAAGTTCAGCCAGCTCAACGCCAAGGAGCGCTTCACTGCGCTGCAGTCCGGTGAAGTCGACGTGCTGTCGCGCAACACCACCTGGACCAGCTCCCGCGACGCCGGCATGGGCCTGGTGTTCGCCGGTGTTACCTACTACGACGGCATCGGTTTCCTGGTCAACAAGAAGCTGGGTGTTTCCAGCGCCAAGGAACTGGACGGGGCAACCATCTGCATCCAGGCCGGTACCACCACCGAGCTCAACGTCTCCGACTACTTCCGCGCCAATGGCCTGAAGTACACCCCGATCACCTTCGACACTTCCGACGAGAGCGCCAAGTCGCTGGAATCCGGCCGTTGCGACGTGCTGACCTCCGACAAGTCGCAGCTCTACGCACAGCGCTCCAAGCTGGCCGCCCCGGCTGACTACGTGGTACTGCCAGAGACCATCTCCAAGGAGCCGCTGGGCCCGGTAGTGCGCAAAGGCGATGAAGAGTGGTTCAGTATCGTCAAGTGGACCCTGTTCGCCATGCTCAACGCCGAAGAGATGGGCATCAGCTCGAAAAACGTCGAAGCCGAAGCCAAGGCCACCAAGAACCCTGACGTGGCCCGTATGCTCGGCGCCGATGGCGAGTACGGCAAAGACCTGAAACTGCCGAAGGACTGGGTAGTACAGATCGTCAAGCAGGTCGGCAACTACGGTGAAGTCTTCGAGAAAAACCTGGGCAAGGAAACCCCACTGCAAATCGACCGCGGTCTGAACGCCCTGTGGAACAACGGCGGCATCCAGTACGCGCCACCGGTGCGCTGACGCTTGCAGCCTGCGGCGGCATTCGGCCGCCGCAGGCTGTTCGGTTCCCTTCCTTTCGGGGCATTACATGCAAAATAATATCGGCGCACCCAAGGGACTATCCCTGAGCGATCCACGTGTGCGTGCGTGGCTGTTCCAGATCCTCACCGTGGTCGCGGTGGTCGGTCTGGGCTGGTACCTGTTTCACAATACCCAGACCAACCTGCAACACCGCGGGATCACTTCGGGCTTCGACTTCCTTGAACGCAGTGCCGGCTTTGGCATCGCCCAGCACCTGATTCCCTATACCGAACAGGACAGTTATGCGCGGGTCTTCGTCATCGGCCTGCTCAACACCCTGCTGGTAACCTTCATCGGCATCATCCTCGCGACCCTGCTGGGCTTCATCATCGGTGTGGCGCGACTGTCACCGAACTGGATGATCAGCAAGCTGGCCACGGTGTATGTCGAGACTTTCCGTAACATTCCACCGCTGCTGCAGATCCTGTTCTGGTACTTCGCGGTGTTCCTGACCCTGCCGGGACCGCGGGGTAGCATCAATCTCAACGACACCTTCTTTATCAGCAACCGGGGCCTGAACATGCCCGGTGCTTCCATGGCCGAAGGATTTTGGCCATTCGTCGTCGCCGTGGGGCTGGCCATCATTGCCATTGTGGTAATGGTGCGCCTGGCCAACCGGCGCTTTGAGGCCACCGGCGAGCCGTTCCACAAATTCTGGGTCGGCCTGTTCCTGTTCTTCGGTATTCCGGCGCTGTGCGTGCTGCTGTTCGGCGCGCCGGTGCACTGGGAAATGCCGCAGCTCAAGGGCTTCAACTTCGTCGGCGGCTGGGTGCTGATCCCGGAACTGCTGGCCCTGACCCTGGCGCTGACCATCTACACCGCAGCCTTTATCGCCGAGATCGTGCGTTCGGGCATCCGTTCGGTGAGCTACGGCCAGACCGAAGCGGCCCGTTCCCTGGGCCTGCGCGAAGGGCCGACGCTGCGCAAGGTGATCATTCCCCAGGCCCTGCGGGTGATCATCCCGCCGCTGACCAGCCAGTACCTGAACCTGGCGAAGAACTCGTCGCTGGCGGCCGGTATCGGCTACCCGGAAATGGTCTCGCTGTTCGCCGGTACCGTGCTCAACCAGACCGGTCAGGCCATCGAGGTGATCGCCATCACCATGAGCGTCTATCTGGCCATCAGCATCAGCATTTCCCTGCTGATGAACTGGTACAACAAGCGCATTGCGCTGATCGAGCGGTGAGGACAAGCGCATGAGTACCCATGTTTTCAAACCTGATATGCCGCCACCGGTCAAAGCCGTCGGCGTGATGGCCTGGATGCGCGCCAACCTGTTCTCCAGCTGGCTCAACACCCTGCTGACGCTGTTGGCCGTGTACCTGGTGTGGCTGATCGTACCGCCGCTGCTGCAGTGGTCGATCTTCGACGCCAACTGGGTCGGCACTACCCGCGCCGACTGCACCAAGGAGGGCGCCTGCTGGGTGTTCATCCAGCAGCGCTTCGGTCAGTTCATGTACGGCTACTACCCGAGCGAGCTGCGCTGGCGTGTCGATCTGACTGTCTGGCTAGCGGTCATCGGCGCTGCGCCGTTGTTCATCTCGCGCTTCCCGCGCAAGGCGGTTTACGGCCTGGGCTTCCTGGTGCTGTACCCGATCGTCGCCTACACCCTGCTGCACGGCGGCTACCTGGGCCTGGCCACGGTACCGACCAACCAGTGGGGCGGGTTGATGCTGACCCTGGTGATCGCCACCGTGGGCATCGTCGGTGCCTTGCCGCTGGGGATCTTGCTGGCGCTGGGGCGGCGTTCGAACATGCCGGCGGTGAAGGTGGTTTGCGTGACCTTCATCGAGTTCTGGCGCGGCGTGCCGCTGATTACCGTGCTGTTCATGTCCTCGGTGATGCTGCCGTTGTTCCTGCCCGAAGGCATGAGCTTCGACAAGCTGCTGCGGGCCATGATCGGGGTGATCCTGTTCCAGTCGGCGTACATCGCCGAGGTGGTGCGCGGCGGCTTGCAGGCCATTCCCAAGGGCCAGTACGAAGCTGCTGCGGCCATGGGCCTGGGCTACTGGCGTTCGATGGGCCTGGTGATTCTGCCGCAAGCCCTGAAGCTGGTGATCCCCGGCATCGTCAACACCTTCATTGCCCTGTTCAAGGACACGAGCCTGGTGATCATCATCGGCCTCTTCGACCTGCTCAACAGCGTCAAGCAGGCCGCTGCCGACCCGACCTGGCTGGGCATGGCGACCGAGGGCTATGTATTCGCCGCCCTGGTTTTCTGGATTTTCTGTTTCGGTATGTCCCGCTACTCCATGCATCTGGAGCACAAGCTGGACACAGGCCACAAGCGTTAGGAGTGTTCCCATGAGTGAAGCGATCAAACAGCCTGTGAGCCCTGAAGGCATTATTCAGATGCAGGGCGTGAACAAGTGGTACGGCCAGTTCCACGTGCTCAAGGACATCAACCTGAATGTCCGTCAGGGCGAGCGTATCGTGCTGTGCGGGCCGTCGGGCTCGGGCAAGTCGACCACCATCCGTTGCCTCAACCGCCTGGAAGAGCACCAGCAGGGGCGCATCGTCGTCGATGGCGTGGAGCTGACCAACGACCTCAAGCAGATCGAAGCGATCCGCCGCGAAGTCGGCATGGTGTTCCAGCATTTCAACCTGTTCCCGCACCTGACCATCCTGCAGAACTGCACCCTGGCGCCGATGTGGGTGCGCAAGATGCCCAAGCGCAAGGCCGAGGAAATCGCCATGCACTATCTTGAGCGGGTGCGTATTCCGGAGCAGGCCAACAAGTTTCCGGGGCAGCTTTCCGGTGGTCAGCAGCAACGGGTCGCGATTGCCCGGGCGCTGTGCATGAAGCCGAAGATCATGCTGTTCGACGAACCGACTTCGGCGCTGGACCCGGAGATGGTCAAGGAAGTGCTCGATACCATGGTTGGCCTGGCGGAAGACGGCATGACCATGCTCTGCGTGACCCACGAGATGGGCTTTGCCCGCACCGTGGCGAACCGGGTGATCTTCATGGACAAGGGTGAGATTGTCGAGCAGGCAGCACCGGACGATTTCTTCGACCGGCCGCAGAATGAGCGGACCAAGTTGTTCTTGAGCCAGATTCTGCACTGACCCATTGGGGCTGCTTTGCAGCCCATCGCCGGCAAGGCCGGCTCCCACAGGTTCGGCGGTGGGAGCAACTGTCTTGATCAGGCTGTTTGCTCTCGCCAAGGGGTATTGTCCCGCAGCATTGCATTCAGCCTGACGATCAGCACCCGCATGCAAGCTACGAGTGCCACCTTGGCGCACTTGCCACGTGCCCGAAGTGCTTCGTAGCGTGCTTTAAATTCTGTGTTGTGACGGATGATGATCCAGCTCGACATGTACAGCACTCGCCTTACATGGGCCCGACCACCCCATATCTGGCGGTGCCCTCGATGGCTACCACTATCGTTGTTGTAAGGCGCTACGCCCACCAGAGCAGCGATCTGACGGCGGTCCAACTGCCCCAGTTCAGGCAGTGAGGCGAGCAGATTTGCGGCGGTTACTCGACCGATTCCGGTCACTGCCAATAACTGACGCGCCCTGGTATCGTCCAGTTGCACCATCGCCTGATCAATTTCTTCGTCGAGGCGTTTGATCAGCACTTTCAGGTGTTCTATGTGCTCATCAAAGTGGGCCATCGCCATTGCCGAGCGGCATTGCAGGCGACGCCGTTTGTAGTCATCACGGCTCTGCACAAATTGGGCGCGCTGCTTCACCAACTCGCGCAGCTCTTCGCGTTCCGGGCTGACCGGTTGGCCTTGAGGGGCGCTGAGGTGTGCAGCGAAGTCCGCAAGGACTTCGGCGTCGATCTTGTCGGTTTTGGCTTTTTTACCCATGGCATCGGCGAATTTTCGGGCACGGGCTGGGTTGATGCAGATGGTTTCCAGTCCTGCTGAGGCCAGGGCGATCAACACATCTTTCTCGTAGCCGCCTGTCGCTTCGATCAGCACTCGACTGATATTGAAGTCCTTCAGACGCTCAAGCAACGCCTCGAAGCCTGCGGAGTTGTTGGCCACTTCGAAGCGAATTTTCTGAGGCTTGATGCAGATTTCCAAAGTGGCTTTGGCAGTGTCGATTCCAACAGAAGACAACATGGCTGAACCCTCTTACACTCAGTTGTGAGAGCGCTCTGGCTTGGCCCACGCTTGTGATTCGAGAGGCGCTCAATCAACTGTTCGGGCTCGGGCCAGAGTGGAGAGGTGAATGGCAGCTTTGCTCCCACACGTGCTTTAAGCACTACCGGCGTACAGCTTGCCATTCACCGCTCTCACTTCTGATTCTATTCCTACCTCAAGACACAAGCCGGCCTTGCCGGCGATGGGTTGTGAAACAGCCCCGCTTCTTGGTAGAAGGTCAGTTTTCTTCTTTGGCAGCAAGTGCCGGCGGTGGACGCAAGCCAATCTCGGCGGTCAGCTTGAGCTCCTTGCCGTTGCGCATGACCTGGATCGCCACCTTGTCGTTAGGCTTGATCCGCGCCACCTGGTTCATCGAGCGACGGCCATCGCCAGCCGGCTCGCCGTTGATGCTCAGGATCACGTCACCCAGCTCCAGGCCGGCCTTCTGCGCCGGGCCATCACGGAAAATCCCCGCCACGACGATCCCCGGGCGCCCCTGCATGCCGAACGACTCTGCCAGTTCCTGGCTCAGCGGCTGCACCTCGATACCCAGCCAGCCACGGATCACCTGGCCGTGCTCGATGATCGACTTCATTACCTCCAGCGCCAGTTTGGTCGGGATGGCAAAGCCGATGCCTTGCGAACCGCCGGACTTGGAGAAGATTGCCGTGTTGATGCCGGTAAGGTTGCCGTTGGCATCGACCAGCGCGCCACCGGAGTTGCCCGGGTTGATCGCGGCGTCGGTCTGGATGAAGTCTTCGTAGTTGTTCAGGCCCAGCTGGTTGCGCCCGGTGGCGCTGATGATGCCCATGGTCACGGTCTGGCCGACACCGAAGGGGTTGCCGATGGCCAGGGCGACGTCGCCGATATGGATGTTGTCGGAGCGGCCGATGGTGATCGACGGCAGGTTCTTCAGGTCGATCTTCAGTACCGCGAGGTCGGTTTCCGGGTCGCTGCCGATCACCCGAGCCAGGGTTTCGCGGCCGTCCTTGAGCGCCACCACGATCTGGTCGGCACCGGAGGTCACGTGGTTGTTGGTCAGCAGGTAGCCTTCCGGGCTCATGATCACTGCCGAACCCAGGCTCGATTCCCAACGGCGCTGCTTGGGCAGGTTGTCACCGAAGAAGCGGCGGAACTGCGGGTCTTCGAACAGTGGGTGGGCGGTCTTGTTGACCACTTTGGTGGTGTACAGGTTGGCCACCGCCGGGGCGGCGATGCTCACGGCGTCGGCGTAGGACACCGGCCCCTGCATGATCCGCGTGGTCTGCGGCGCCTGTTGCAGGTTGACGTCCTGGCTGGGCAGGCCGACCCATTGCGGAAAGCGCTGGATGACCAACAGGGCGATCAGCACGCCGACCAGCAGCGGCCAGCCAAAGTAACGCAAAGCCTTGAACATTGAAGGAATCCTGGGAGTTGGCAGAGGGCCGATGACAGCTGGGAGCGTGAACGCGCGCGATCATACTGTGCCCGGGCTCGGGCAGGAACTGCTAAATCGTCACGAAAGCCAACAATGCCGGCCCCCAGGCAACTGCCGTCGGTTTCCCCAAACCCGGCGACGGCCCATAATGGCGGTCATTATACGGGGCCTTGGGCCGCGCTGAACTGCGAAATTGAGGAGTCTTTCCATGGCTGTTGCCCTGAGTACCCTGGTCGAGGAAGCCGAACGCTACCTCGGCAGCGCGAAAATCCAGGACTACTGCCCCAACGGCCTGCAGGTCGAGGGCCGTCCGCAGGTGACCCGCATCGTCAGCGGCGTCACTGCCAGCCAGGCATTGCTCGACGCCGCGGTCGAGGCCGATGCCGACCTGGTGCTGGTGCACCACGGCTACTTCTGGAAGGGCGAGAACCCGTGCATAACCGGCATGAAGCAGCGCCGGCTGAAAACCCTGCTGAAGAACGACCTGAGCCTGCTGTCCTACCACCTGCCGTTGGACCTGCACCCGGAAGTGGGCAACAACGTGCAGCTGGCGCGGCAGCTCGACATCACCGTCGAAGGCCCGCTGGACCCCGAGAACCCGCGGGTTGTTGGCCTGGTCGGGTCGCTGGCCGAACCGATGTCGGCACGGGATTTTGCCCGCAAGGTGCAGGACGTGATGGGCCGCGAGCCGCTGCTGATCGAAGGCGAGCAGATCATCCGCCGGGTCGGCTGGTGCACCGGCGGCGGCCAGGGCTACATCGACCAGGCGATTGCCGCCGGAGTCGACCTGTACCTGAGTGGCGAAGCCTCCGAGCAGACCTTCCACAGCGCCCGCGAGAACGGCATCAGTTTCATCGCCGCCGGCCACCATGCCACCGAGCGTTACGGCGTGCAGGCGCTGGGCGATTACCTGGCCCGGCGCTTTGCCCTGGAGCACCTGTTCATCGACTGCCCGAACCCGATCTGAAGCTAAAACGGCAGGGCATATTCTTATACTGTTTCGTTCTAGTTGGCCGCCTAAATAGAATCGGGTGCTGTGATAAAGTGGCTCGCTCGAACACGGCCCGCTGGCCGTCCATAAGATCGTATTTCCGTGAGTAACCATGGTCGACAAACTGACGCATTTGAAACAGTTGGAGGCGGAAAGCATCCACATCATTCGTGAGGTGGCCGCCGAGTTCGATAACCCGGTGATGCTGTACTCGATTGGCAAGGACTCGGCCGTGATGCTGCACCTGGCGCGCAAGGCCTTCTTCCCGGGCAAGCTGCCATTTCCGGTGATGCACGTCGACACCCAGTGGAAATTCCAGGAGATGTACAGCTTCCGCGACAAGATGGTCGAGGAAATGGGCCTGGAGCTGATCACTCACGTCAACCCGGACGGCGTCGCCCAGGGCATCAACCCGTTCACCCACGGCAGTGCCAAGCACACCGACATCATGAAGACCGAGGGCCTCAAGCAGGCGCTCGACAAGTACGGCTTCGATGCTGCCTTCGGTGGCGCGCGCCGCGATGAAGAGAAGTCGCGGGCCAAGGAGCGCGTCTATTCGTTCCGTGACAGCAAGCACCGCTGGGACCCGAAGAACCAGCGCCCCGAGCTGTGGAACGTGTACAACGGCAAGGTCAACAAGGGCGAATCGATTCGCGTGTTCCCGCTGTCGAACTGGACCGAGCTGGACATCTGGCAGTACATCTACCTCGAAGGCATCCCGATCGTGCCGCTGTACTTCGCAGCCGAACGCGAAGTGATCGAGAAGAACGGTACCCTGATCATGATCGACGATGCGCGCATCCTCGAGCACCTCTCGGAGGAAGAAAAGGCCCGTATCGTCAAGAAGAAGGTGCGTTTCCGTACCCTTGGCTGCTACCCGTTGACGGGCGCGGTGGAGTCGGAGGCCGAAAGCCTCACCGACATCATTCAGGAAATGCTCCTGACGCGCACTTCCGAGCGCCAGGGCCGGGTCATCGACCACGATGGCGCCGGCTCAATGGAAGACAAGAAACGGCAAGGGTACTTCTAAGCTTCAAGTTACAAGCGGCAAGCTGCAAGTTAGAAGCAAGATGCGTAGCTTCTGGATTTTGTCGGCTGCCGCCCCATTGTGGGCGCGTGAGAGTGCTCACAATGGACTTTGAGAAGCTTGCTGTTTGGCAGAGAAGCAAAGATTTGACGGTAGCGATTTACAGGCAGCAGAGGGTGTGCCGGGATCTTGGATTCAAGGATCAGATCACGCGGGCGGCACTTTCCATCCCGTCGAATATCGCTGAAGGCATGGAACGGAGAACGGCAAAAGAAAAGGTTCGTTATCTGTGTATTGCCAAGGCTTCCTGCGGTGAGTTGCGTACGCAGATCATCATCGGGGGAGAGGTAGGCTATCTGCCAAAGCCTTTGTCGAATGAGTGGATTACAGAGACTCGTGAGCTTTCAAGAATGCTGAGCGGGTTGATCAACAAAATTTCTGACTAGTTGTATGCCGACAAGCTTGCCGCTTGAAGCTTACAGCTTGGAGCTTGAATGTAATGAGCCACCAATCTGATCTGATCAGCGAGGACATCCTCGCTTACCTGGCCCAGCACGAACGTAAAGAGCTGCTGCGCTTCCTTACCTGCGGTAACGTCGATGACGGCAAGAGCACCCTGATCGGGCGCCTGCTGCACGACTCGAAGATGATCTACGAAGATCATCTGGAAGCCATCACCCGCGATTCGAAGAAAGTCGGCACCACCGGTGACGACATCGACCTGGCGCTGCTGGTCGACGGCCTGCAGGCCGAGCGCGAGCAGGGCATCACCATCGATGTGGCCTACCGCTACTTCTCTACCGCCAAGCGCAAGTTCATCATTGCCGACACCCCGGGCCACGAGCAGTACACCCGCAACATGGCCACCGGTGCGTCGACCTGCGACCTGGCGATCATCCTCGTCGATGCCCGCTACGGCGTGCAGACCCAGACCCGCCGGCACAGCTACATTGCCTCGTTGCTGGGCATCAAGCACATCGTCGTCGCGGTCAACAAGATGGACCTCAAAGGCTTCGACGAGGGCGTGTTCGAGAGCATCAAGGCCGACTACCTGAAGTTCGCCGAAGCCATCAACATGAACCCGAGCAGCCTGCACTTCGTGCCGATGTCGGCGCTCAAGGGCGACAACGTGGTCAACCGCAGCGAGCGTTCGCCGTGGTACACGGGGCCGGCGCTGATGGAGATCCTCGAAACCGTCGAAGTCGCGGCCGACCGCAACTTCACCGACCTACGCTTCCCGGTGCAGTACGTCAACCGCCCGAACCTGAACTTCCGTGGCTTTGCCGGCACCCTGGCCAGCGGCGTGGTGCACAAGGGCGATGAAATCGTCGTGCTGCCGTCGGGCAAGAGCAGCCGGGTCAAGTCCATCGTCACCTTCGAGGGTGAGCTGGAAAACGCCGGCCCCGGCCAGGCCGTGACCCTGACCATGGAAGACGAGATCGACATCTCCCGCGGCGACCTGCTGGTGCACGCCGACAACGTTCCGCCAGTGACCGACCAGTTCGACGCCATGCTGGTGTGGATGGCTGAAGAGCCGATGCTGCCGGGCAAGAAATACGACATCAAACGCGCCACCAGCTACGTGCCGGGCTCGATTGCCAGCATCGCCCACAAGGTCGATGTGAATACCCTGGAGCAGGGCGCTGCCAGTGCCCTGCAGCTCAACGAGATCGGCAAGGTCAAGGTCAGCCTCGACGCCCCGATCGCGCTGGACGGCTATGACAGCAACCGCACCACCGGTGCCTTCATTGTCATCGACCGCCTGACCAACGGCACCGTTGGCGCCGGCATGATCATCGCGCCACCGGTTGTGCCTCATGGCACCGTCGGCCAGCACGGCAAGCTGGCCCACGTGGACACTGCGGAGCGTGCCCTGCGCTTTGGCCAGCAGCCAGCCACCGTGCTGTTCAGCGGCCTCTCGGGCGCGGGCAAGAGCACCCTGGCCTACGCCGTGGAGCGCAAGCTGTTCGACATGGGCCGTGCGGTGTACGTGCTCGATGGCCAGAACCTGCGTCACGACCTGAACAAGGGCCTGCCGCAGGACCGCGCCGGGCGTACCGAGAACTGGCGCCGCGCCGCACATGTCGCGCGTCAGTTCAACGAGGCCGGCCTGCTGACCCTGGCCGCCTTCGTCGCCCCGGATGCCGAAGGCCGCGAACAGGCCAAGGCGCTGATCGGCAAGGAACGCTTGCTCACCGTCTACGTCCAGGCTTCGCCTCTGGCTTGCCGCGAGCGCGACCCGCAGGGCCTGTATGCCGCCGGCGGCGACAACATCCCGGGCGAAAGCTTCCCGTATGACGTACCGCTGGATGCGGATCTGGTGATCGACACCCAGAACGTCAGTTTGGAAGACGGCGTCAAGCAGGTGCTGGATCTGCTGCGCAAGCGTGGCGCGATCTAAGCGTTAGCGCGCTGAACAGGAAACCCCACCCCGGTGGGGTTTTTTGTTGCGTGCCGACAGGATGGGAGCGGGCTTGTCCCGCGCATATGACGGCTCGAACTTAGATGTGTTTTTCCGACACCGGAATCACCCGTTTCTCCTTCACCGCCTTGAACGAGAAGCTTGAGTAAATCTCCTTCACCCCCGGCAAGGTCTGCAGCACTTCCCGCGCAAACTCACCGAATGACTCCAGGTCCCGCGCAAGGATTTCCAGCAGGAAGTCATAACGCCCGGAGATGTTGTGGCAGGCGACGATTTCGGGGATTTCCATCAGCCGCTGCTCGAAGGCGCGGGCCATTTCCTTGGTGTGCGAGTCCATCATGATGCTGACGAAAGCAGTCACGCCAAAGCCCAGGGCCTTGGGTGAGAGGATGGCCTGGTAGCCGGTGATGTAGCCGGACTCTTCCAGCAACTTGATTCGCCGCCAGCAAGGCGAGGTGGTCAGCGAGACCTGGTCGGCCAGTTCGGAAACAGTCAACCGTGCGTTGTCCTGCAGGGCCGCGAGCAATGCGCGGTCGGTGCGATCAATGGTCGTAGGCATGTTTTACCCTCCGTGGTCTGAAATCGTTGTTTTTATGTCAATAACCATCCGAAGAGGTGGCTACATTTGGAAAAAAATCAGCACCTCAGTGGCATAAGCTTATAACAAACCACTAGAGGCTGTTTGCCATGAGCGGCACCAACAACAAATCAGGTTTTGCCACCCGCGCCATTCACCACGGTTACAACCCGCTGGACCACAATGGTGCCCTGGTACCGCCGATCTATCAGACGGCCACCTTTGCTTTCCCCACGGTCGAATATGGTGCTGCCTGCTTCGCCGGGGAAGAGGCCGGGCACTTCTATAGCCGCATTTCCAACCCGACCCTGGCCCTGCTGGAGCAACGCATGGCTTCGCTGGAGGGCGGGGAGGCGGGGCTGGCGCTGGCCTCGGGGATGGGCGCGATCACTGCCACCCTTTGGACGTTGCTGCGTCCCGGTGATGAAGTACTGGTGGGGCGGACCCTGTACGGCTGCACCTTCGCCTTTTTGCACCATGGCATCGGCGAGTTCGGGGTCAAGGTCCGGCATGTCGACATGAGCGATCTGCAGGCGGTGGCCGCTGCGATCAGCGATAGGACCCGGGTGATCTACTTCGAAACCCCGGCCAACCCCAACATGCACATGACCGATATCGCCGCCGTGGCCAAGCTTGCGCACCAGCACGATATCAGCGTCGTGGTCGACAATACCTATTGCACCCCGTACCTGCAGCGGCCGTTGGAACTGGGGGCCGACCTGGTGGTGCATTCGGCGACCAAGTACCTCAGCGGCCATGGCGATATCACCGCCGGTCTGGTGGTGGGACGCAAGGCGCTGGTTGATCGGATTCGTCTGGAAGGCTTGAAGGACATGACCGGCGCAGTGCTGTCGCCCCATGACGCCGCCTTGCTGATGCGCGGGATGAAAACCTTGACCCTGCGTATGGAACGCCATTGCAGCAATGCTCAAACCATCGCTGAATACCTGGAGCAACAGCCAGAAGTTGAACTGATCAGTTACCCCGGCTTGCCCGGTTTTGCCCAGTACGAGCTGGCACAGCGGCAGATGCGCTTGCCCGGCGGCATGATCGCTTTCGAACTCAAAGGTGGCGTCACCGCCGGTCGGCGTTTCATGAACGCCCTGCAATTGTTCAGCCGTGCCGTCAGCCTCGGTGACGCCGAGTCCCTGGCTCAGCACCCGGCAAGCATGACCCATTCCAGCTATATCCCAGAGGAGCTTGCCCAGTACGGCATTTCCGAAGGGCTGGTAAGGCTGTCGGTGGGCCTTGAGGACATCGACGACCTGCTGGCGGATATCCAACAGGCGCTCAAGGCCTGCGCCTGAACCCTTCACGGACGAGGTCAATGCAATGGTGGCAATGATGAACCTTGTGCCTGGCGAAGGTGTGCCGCGGCGCCTGGGTGATCCACAGCTGGACAGCGACCCGGGTGAAACCGCCGAGTGGCTGGAGGCGCTGGATTCGACCCTGCTGCACTGCGGCCCGGAGCGTGCGCGGTTTTTGCTCGAACAGCTGGAAGCCCACGCTCGTGAGCTGGGCCTGGAACGCGGTGCCCAGGCCTTTTCGGCCTATCGCAACACCTTGTCGGTGGAGCAGCAGGGCGTCTACCCGGGCGACCTCGAACTCGATGAACGCATCACCAGCATCCTGCGCTGGAATGCCCTGGCCATGGTAATGCGGGCCAACCACGCCTATGGCGACCTGGGTGGGCATATCGCCAGTTACGCGTCGGCAGCGGAGATCTTCGAAGTCGGCTTCCAGCATTTCTTTCGCGGCGAAGCGGGCGCTGAACAGCGTACGGCTGACCTGGTGTTTTTCCAGCCGCATTCGGCACCGGGCATTTATGCCCGGGCCTTTCTCGAAGGCCGCCTGAGCGAAGAGCAACTGGCCAGCTACCGCCAGGAAGTGGCAGGCAACGGCCTGTGTTCTTATCCACACCCATGGCTGATGCCCGACTTCTGGCAGTTCCCTACCGGCTCCATGGGCATCGGGCCGATCAACGCCATCTACCAGGCGCGGTTCATGCGTTATCTGCATAACCGCCAGTTGCTCGACACCAGCGCCCGGCATGTTTGGGGCGTGTTCGGCGATGGCGAGATGGACGAGCCGGAGTCCATTGCCGGCCTGACCCTGGCCGCCCGCGAGCAACTGGATAACCTGACGTTCGTGGTCAACTGCAACTTGCAGCGCCTGGACGGCCCGGTGCGAGGCAACGGCCAGATCATCCAGGAACTGGAAGCGCTGTTCAGTGGCGCTGGCTGGAACGTGATCAAGGTGCTCTGGGGTTCGGAGTGGGATGCACTGTTCGCCCGTGACACCGAGCACGTACTGTTGCGTCAGTTGGCGGCAACACCCGACGGGCAGTTCCAGAACCTCGGGGCCAAGGATGGCGCCTACAACCTCGAGCACTTTTTCAATCAGCAGCCGGCCTTGCAGAAACTGGTCGAGCACATGAGTTCGGCCGAGATCAACGCGCTCAAGCGCGGTGGCCACGACTTTCGCAAGCTGTATGCCGCCTTCACCGCCGCCAAGGCCTGCAAGGGCCGGCCGACGGTCATTCTGGCCAAGACCAAGAAAGGCTACGGCATGAGTGCCGCCGGTGAGTCGCGGATGACCGCGCACCAGGCCAAGAAACTCGACGTGCAGGCCTTGCTGGCGTTCCGTGATCGTTTTCATTTGCCGCTGTCGGATGCGCAGGTCGAGCAGTTGCAGTTCTATCGGCCGGCCGAAGGCAGCGCGGAAATGCGTTACCTGCGCGAGCGTCGCTCCGCCCTGGGTGGCCCGCTGCCTGCCCGGCGCAGTGACGTGCGCCCGGTGCCGGTGCCCGCCCTGGAGACCATGGGCGGCTTCGCCCTGCAGGCCGAGGGCAAGGAAATGTCCACCACCATGGCCGCCGTGCGCATGCTCAGCGCCTGGCTCAAGGCGCCGCAGTTGGGGCCGCGGGTGGTGCCGATAGTGGCCGACGAGGCGCGCACCTTCGGCATGGCCAGTCTGTTCCGCCAGATCGGCATCTACTCGCCTCAAGGGCAGTGCTACGAGCCGGAAGACGCAGGTTCGCTGCTGTCCTACAAGGAAGCGCGTGATGGCCAACTGCTGGAGGAAGGTATCACCGAGGCCGGGGCGATTTCTTCCTGGGTGGCAGCGGCAACGTCTTACGCCGTGCATGGCGAGCCGATGCTGCCGGTGTACATCTATTACTCGATGTTCGGCTTCCAGCGCGTCGGTGACCTGATCTGGGCCGCCGCCGACCAGCGTGCCCGTGGCCTGCTGCTGGGGGC
Organism: Pseudomonas wadenswilerensis; assembly: GCF_900497695.1. Classification (GTDB taxonomy): domain Bacteria; phylum Pseudomonadota; class Gammaproteobacteria; order Pseudomonadales; family Pseudomonadaceae; genus Aquipseudomonas; species Aquipseudomonas wadenswilerensis. Next base: position 168,743 of record NZ_UIDD01000004.1, read on the forward strand.
AACGGCCGGGCGTACCACGCTGGGGGGTGAGGGGTTGCAGCACCAGGACGGCTCTAGCCTGGTAATGGCCTCGATGGTGCCCAACTGCCGCGCCTGGGAACCCTGCTTTGCCGGTGAGCTGGCGGTGATCCTCGAGTACGCGGCGCGGCGCATGCTCACCGAACAGCGCGACGAGTTTCACTACGTTGCGGTGATGAACGAAAACTATCCACAGCCGTCCCTGCCGGCGCAGGTGCATGAAGAGGTCTTGCGCGGCATGTACCGTTATGTCGAACAGCAGGTGGCGGATGCCCGGGGGCAGGTGCGCCTGTTGGGCTCCGGGGCGATCCTGCGGGAGGTCATTGCCGCCAGTGAGTTGCTGGCCAGCGAATGGCAAATTGCCAGTGAAGTGTTCAGTGTCACCAGCTTCAGCGAGCTGGCGCGGGAGGCACGGGATGTTGATCGCGCCAGCCGGCTGGGGCAGGGCAGTGGTGATGTCAGTCATGTGCAGCGCTGCCTGGACGGTGATGCGCCGGTGATTGCCGCAACCGACTATGTGCGTGCCTGGCCGCAATTGATTGCTGAATATGTACAGGCGCCTTATGTGACGCTTGGGACTGACGGTTTTGGCCGTAGTGACACCCGCCAGCAGTTGCGGCGCTTCTTCGAGGTCGATCGCTTCAGTATCGTGCTGGCCAGCTTGCACAGCCTGGTGCGCCAGGGTGGGGTGGAGCGGCGGGTGCTGGATGCGGCGCGGGAGAGGTACGGCTATCGGGAGGGGGAGGCGCCTTGGTATTGCTGAGGCTGGCAGGGGCTACTGCGTAGCCCATCGCCGGCAAGGCCGGCTCCCACAAGTGACCCTGTGGGAGCTGGCCTTGCCAGCGATCGAGCGCATAGCGCTCGCAACGCAGGCGACGCTTATAAAAAAGGCCCCTCACAGGGGCCTTTTATTTTGCTCAGCGCTTGAGCCCGTAATGCTCATCGAGCATGCCCGGCGAGTTGGGCGCTTTCGGTGCGTAGTCGCGCGGCACCTCGGTGTCCTTCGGCGGGGTCAGGCGATCACGCGCAGGCTGCACGGCTTCGGAGTGCAGGGCGGCCAGCAGGCGCTGACGGGTGAGTTCGTCCAGGGCCAGGCGGTTGGCGCCTTCGGCCAGGTGATCCTGGACGTCCTGGTAACTTTGGGTCAGTTTCTTGACCAGCGCAGCCGTACTGTTGAAGTGAGTAACCACCTCATTCTGGTAGCTGTCGAAACGTTCCTGGATATCATCCAGCTGACGCTGGGTGCTGCTCGGTGCAGCATTAGGCAACAGGCGGGCGACCAGGAAACCAACGACGACACCCACGACGAGGGCCAGGGTCGGCAACAACCAAACTAAGAGCGAGAGTTCCACGAGTCCTTCCTCTATAAACGGCTTTGCTTTACGTTAACGGCTCGGACCTGCGCTGTATACCGCGAACCATCGCAAATATCTCAGACAGAATCATTCAGCTAGACGAGTCGACCCTTTCCGAGGTCACGGAGTTTATCCTTGCTTATCCGCGAAACCCCCGTATTCATCGATGGCCCGGTCGGCCAACTGGAAGCCTTGTACCTCGATGTCGCCGACGCCCGCGGCGTTGTGCTGCTGTGCCACCCCAACCCGGTGCAAGGTGGCACCATGATGAACAAGGTGGTGTCGATGCTGCAGCGCACCGCCCGCGATGCCGGCTACATTACCCTGCGTTTCAACTACCGCGGCGTTGGCCAGAGTGCCGGCAGCCATGACATGGGCAGCGGCGAGGTGGACGACGCCGAGGCGGCGGTGAGCTGGCTGCGGGAACAGCACCCTGAGCTGCCACTGACCCTGATGGGCTTCTCTTTCGGCGGCTTCGTCGCAGCCAGCCTCGGTGGTCGCCTGGAAGCCCAGGGCGTTGCCCTCAAGCACCTGTTCATGGTCGCCCCGGCGGTGATGCGCCTGGGCGATAACCCCTTGGCGCAGCAGGGCGAACTCAGCGTGATCCAGCCGGAAACCGACGAAGTGATCGATCCGCAGATCGTCTACGATTGGTCCGACGCACTGCCACGCCCCCATGAGCTGCTGAAAGTGGCAGAATGCGGACACTTTTTCCATGGCAAGCTCACCGACCTCAAGGAACTGGTGCTGCCGCGCCTTTCGAACTGATACAAGCCTGATAAGCGATTACCCATGACTACGCGCATCCTTACCGGTATCACCACCACGGGCACGCCTCACCTGGGCAACTATGCCGGTGCCATCCGCCCGGCGATCCTCGCCAGCCGTGAACCGGGTGTCGACTCGTTCTATTTTCTGGCCGACTACCACGCCCTGATCAAGTGCGATGACCCGCAGCGCATCCAGCGCTCGCGCCTGGAAATCGCCGCGACCTGGCTGGCCGGTGGCCTGGACCCGGAGCGAGTGACCTTCTATCGCCAGTCCGACATCCCGGAAATCCCCGAGCTGACCTGGCTGCTGACCTGCGTCGCGGCCAAGGGCCTGCTCAACCGCGCGCACGCCTACAAGGCTTCGGTAGACAAGAACGTCGAAAGCGGTGAAGACCCGGATGCCGGTATCAGCATGGGCCTGTACAGCTACCCGGTGCTGATGGCCGCCGACATCCTGATGTTCAACGCCAACAAGGTGCCGGTCGGTCGCGACCAGATCCAGCACGTGGAGATGGCCCGTGATATCGGCCAGCGCTTCAACCACCTGTTCGGCCAGGGCAAGGAGTTCTTCGCCATGCCCGAGGCGCTGATCGAAGAAAGCGTCGCCACCCTGCCGGGCCTGGACGGACGCAAGATGTCCAAGAGCTATGACAACACCATCCCGTTGTTCACCAGTGCCAAGGACATGAAGGATGCCATCTCGCGCATCGTCACCGACTCCCGCGCCCCGGGCGAAGCCAAGGACCCGGACAACTCGCACCTGTTCACCCTGTTCCAGGCCTTCGCCACGGCTGCGCAAGCCGACGAGTTCCGCAGCGAACTGCTCCAGGGCCTGGGCTGGGGCGAAGCCAAGCAGCGTCTGTTCCAGCTGCTCGACGGTCAGCTGAGCGAGCCGCGCGAACGTTATCACCAACTGATCAGTCGCCCGGCCGACCTTGAGGACATCCTCCTGGCCGGTGCGCAGAAAGCCCGCAAGGTGGCCACGCCGTTCCTTGAGCAACTGCGCGAAGCGGTGGGCCTGCGCTCATTCCGCAACATCGAGCAGGCCACTGCCCAGGTCAAGAAGAAGGCCGCCAAGACCGCGCGCTTTGTCAGCTTCCGCGAAGACGACGGCAGTTTCCGCTTCCGTCTGCTGGCTGCCGATGGCGAGCAACTGCTGCTGTCGCGCAACTTCGCCGATGGCAAGACTGCGGGTGCGGTGAGCAAGCAACTGCAACAGGGCGGCGAGCTCGACGTGCGCCACGAAGGCCTGGGCTTCAGCCTGTGGCTGGAAGGCGAGTGCGTCGGCGACGGCCCGCAGTTCGCCGATGCCGCTGCCCGCGACAGCGCGATCGAAACCCTGCGCGCGGCCCTGGTGCCCCAGCAGGACTGAACGGCTTATCGCAAGTCTGATTGCCATTATCCCGGGCCGTCGCTACAGTGACGGCCCGTTTTTGTTACCTTGCTAACGAATTATGACGCCCCTAGAACGATATCAAGCAGATCTGAAACGTCCCGAATTCTTCCATGACGCGGCGCAGGAAACTGCAGTGCGTCATCTGCAGCGCCTGTACGACGATCTGATCGCGGCGCAGAACAACAAGCCGGGCGTGTTCGGCAAATTGTTCGGCAAGAAGGACCAGGCACCGGTCAAGGGCTTGTACTTCTGGGGTGGGGTAGGCCGCGGCAAGACCTACCTGGTCGATACCTTCTTCGAGGCGCTGCCGTTCAAGCAGAAGGTGCGTACGCACTTCCACCGCTTCATGAAGCGCGTCCACGAGGAAATGAAAACCCTCAAGGGCGAGAAGAACCCGCTGACCATCATCGCCAAGCGTTTTTCCGATGAGGCCCGGGTGATCTGTTTCGACGAATTCTTCGTCTCCGACATTACCGACGCGATGATCCTCGGCACCCTGATGGAGGAGCTGTTCAAGAACGGCGTGACCCTGGTGGCCACCTCCAACATCGTCCCGGACGGCTTGTACAAGGACGGCCTGCAGCGTGCGCGCTTCCTGCCGGCGATTGCCCTGATCAAGCAGAACACCGAGATCGTCAACGTCGACAGCGGCGTCGACTACCGTTTGCGCCACCTGGAGCAGGCCGAGCTGTTCCACTTCCCGCTCGACGAAGCTGCCCACGAAAGCCTGCGCAAGAGCTTCCGCGCCCTGACCCCGGAATGCACCCAGGCGGTCGAAAACGATGTGCTGGTGATCGAGAACCGCGAGATTCGTGCCCTGCGCACCTGTGACGACGTGGCCTGGTTCGAATTCCGCGAACTGTGCGACGGCCCGCGCAGCCAGAACGACTACATCGAACTGGGCAAGATCTTCCATGCCGTGCTGCTGAGCGACGTCGAGCAGATGAGCGTGGCGACCGATGACATCGCCCGGCGCTTCATCAACATGGTCGACGAATTCTATGACCGCAACGTCAAGCTGATCATCTCGGCCGAGGTTGAGCTCAAGGACCTGTACACCGGTGGTCGCCTGACCTTCGAATTCCAGCGGACCCTGAGCCGCTTGCTGGAAATGCAGTCCCACGAATTCCTGTCGCGGGCGCATAAGCCTTAAAAGCAGCTGCAAGTTTCAAGCTTCAAGCTGCAAGCAGGATCAAGAGCCGACCGCGCGCTGCTCTTGATCCTGCTCTTGCTTGCCGCTTGAAGCTTGAGGCTTGAAGCTGAGGAGGCCTTTCAGGCCTCCTGCATAAACTGCTGCCGATACTGATTCGGCGACAACTCCGTGTGCTGCCTGAACAACCGGGCAAAGAAACTCGCATCGTCATAGCCAACTTCATAGCTGATGGTCTTGATGCTCTTGCGCGTGCCCGACAGCAAGCCCTTGGCCGTTTCGATCCGCAGCCGTTGCAGGTAGTGCAGCGGCTTGTCGCCGGTGGCGCTCTGGAAGCGACGCATGAAGTTGCGGATGCTCATGCCGTGGTTGCGGGCCACGTCCTCGAAGCGGAACTTGTCGGCGAAATGCTCTTCGAGCCAGTGCTGGATCTGCAGGATGATCAGGTCCTGGTGCAGTTTCTGCCCGCCAAAGCCCATGCGCCCCGGGGTGTAGTTGCGCTGCACTTCGTAGAGGATGTCGCGGGCCACCGCTTGCGCCACGTTGGCGCCGCAGAATCGCTCGATCAGGTAGATGTACAGGTCGCAGGCAGAAGTAGTGCCGCCGGCGCAGTAGAGGTTGTCGGCGTCGGTCAGGTGCTTGTCCTGGTTGAGGCTGACCTTGGGGAAGCGTTCTTCGAACTGGTTGAAGAAACGCCAGTAGGTGGTCGCCTCCTTGCCATCGAGCAGCCCGGCCTCGGCCAGCCAGAACACGCCGCTGGCTTCGCCACAGAGCACGGCGCCGCGGGCGTGCTGCTCACGTAGCCAGGGCAGTACTTGCGGGTAGCGCTGGCAGAGGGCATCGAAGTCGTCCCAGAAGGCCGGCAGGATGATGATGTCGGCCTGTTCCAGGCCGCTGTCGACCGGCAGCATCACATCGCTGAAACTACGCACAGGCTGGCCGTCAGGGCTCACCAGGCGGGTTTCGAACATCGGTTGCAGGCCCAGGCCCAACTGCTTGCCGTAGCGCAGGCTGGCCAGGTGGAAGAAATCCTTGGCCTGCATCAGGGTCGATGCGAAGACATTGTCGATGGCCAGGATACTGACGCGCCGCAAGGACGCCGTGGGTTGGGTAAACATCATTTTCTTTATTCTTATAGGGTAGAGTGGTCAATCACCGGCTGGATCGTCTTATTTTTTGGCGATTGTGTCTACCCTCGGTTCCCACCTTGTTTGTGGGAACCGGGATCGCGTCTCAGGGCGCGGGGTTGGGCTGGTCCTGATGGATGGCCTCGATGCCCGCCAGCAGCTCGTCGCTGAGCTTCAGGTCGAAGCTGGCCAGGTTGCTGTCCAGTTGCTCGAGGGTCGTGGCGCCGATGATGTTGCTGGTCACGAACGGCTGGCGGGTGACGAACGCCAGGGCCATCTGGGCCGGGTCCAGGCCGTGGTCGTGGGCCAGCTTCACGTAGCGGCTGCAGGCGGCCACGGTTTGCGGGTTGGAGTAGCGCGAGAAGCGGCTGAACAGGGTCAGGCGCCCTGCGGCCGGGCGCGCGCCGTTCTCGTACTTGCCCGAGAGCATGCCGAAGGCCAGTGGCGAGTAGGCCAGCAGGCCGCACTGTTCGCGGATGGCGATCTCCGCCAGGCCCACCTCGAAGCTGCGGTTGAGCAGGTTGTAGGGGTTCTGGATTGAAACCGCACGGCTCCAGCCACGGCTTTCGGCCAACTGCAGGAATTTCATGGTGCCCCACGGGGTTTCGTTGGACAGGCCGATGTGGCGGATCTTGCCGGCCTTGACCTGTTCGTCGAGCACCTCGAGGGTTTCTTCCAGCGGGGTGAACAGGTCCTGCGGCGCGTGCTGGTAACCCAGCTTGCCGAAGAAGTTGGTGCTGCGCTCGGGCCAGTGCAACTGGTAGAGGTCGATCCAGTCGGTCTGCAGGCGCTTGAGGCTGTCGTCCAGGGCGGCGACGATGTGCTGGCGGTTGTGCTTGAGCAGGCCGTCGCGAATATGGTTGATGCCGTTGCCGGGCCCGGCCACCTTGCTGGCCAGGATCCACTGGGCACGGTCGCCGCGCTGGCTGAACCAGTTGCCGATCATGCGCTCGGTGGCGGCGTAGGTTTCCGGGCGGGGAGGGACGGGATACATCTCGGCAGTATCGATGAAATTGATCCCGGCGGCCTTGGCCCGTTCGATCTGGGCGAAGGCCTGGGCCTGGTCGTTCTGCTCGCCCCAGGTCATGCTGCCCAGGCACAGGGCGCTGACGTTGAGATCGGTTCGGCCCAGCTGGCGATAGTCCATTCGGCTGCTTCCTGTCTAAAAGAAGCATAAAAGCAGGTTGAATTTTTTTTCGCAATCTGGATAATTCAGCCCCTCTCCGTGCAGCGGAAGTGATGCCCCGCTCCATAGAAGAACCCTGCCGAATATTGGACGCGCTGACCCGAGCCCCCGATAGCGTCCGTGTGCGGCTGTGTCCTTGACTTGTCAAGGTGCGCACTATCCAGTAAGATCTGCCGTCTTATTTTCGCTGGGCGGCCCCTGAGGCTATAAAGAATGAAAACTTTTACTGCTAAACCGGAAACAGTAAAGCGTGACTGGTTCGTCGTTGACGCTGCTGGCAAGACCCTGGGTCGTCTGGCCACTGAGATCGCGAGCCGTCTGCGTGGCAAGCACAAGCCAGAGTACACTCCTCACGTTGACACCGGCGACTACATCGTCGTCATCAACGCCGAGCAGGTTCGCGTCACTGGTGCCAAGACTTCGGACAAAATGTACTACTCCCACTCCGGCTTCCCGGGCGGTATCAAGGAAATCAACTTCGAGAAGTTGATCGCCAAGGCCCCAGAGCGCGTGATCGAGACCGCGGTTAAAGGCATGCTGCCTAAGAACCCACTGGGTCGCGACATGTACCGTAAGCTGAAAGTCTATGCGGGCGCTGCTCACCCTCATACTGCTCAGCAGCCCCAAGAACTGAAGATTTAACGGAATAGTTCATTATGTCGGCGACTCAAAATTACGGCACTGGCCGTCGCAAGACCGCAACCGCTCGCGTTTTCCTGCGTCCAGGTACCGGTAACATCTCCATCAACAACCGTTCTCTGGACGTGTTCTTCGGTCGTGAAACCGCGCGCATGGTAGTACGCCAGCCGCTGGAACTGACCGAGACCACCGAAAAGTTCGACATCTACGTCACCGTTATCGGTGGTGGTGTCAGCGGCCAGGCCGGTGCGATCCGTCACGGTATCACCCGTGCACTGATGGACTACGACGAAACCCTGCGTGGCGCTCTGCGTCGTGCTGGCTTCGTCACCCGCGACGCTCGTGAAGTCGAGCGTAAGAAAGTGGGTCTGCGTAAAGCACGTAAGCGTCCTCAGTACTCCAAGCGTTAATTTCGCTTCGGTGTTCAAAAAAAGCCCGGTTCCTGGTGGAACCGGGCTTTTTTTATGTCTTGAATAACTATGCTGTTGTTTGCTGTGACAACTTGCCGCATAGACGCAAGTCAAGAGTTACAAGGGATAGCGGGGTGGCACAAGGCTAATCACCTTGTCAGAGAAGGGTCTTTTCATTACCATGCGGCAAATTTTTAGCAGTTCAGAAATTACTTAGTAGATGCCTGTTGCAACAGGCCATAAAGCTGATGGGAGAGGACTGAATGAGCAATGACGGCGTCAATGCAGGCCGGCGTCGCTTCCTCGTAGCAGCCACGTCCGTGGTGGGTGCTGCAGGAGCGGTGGGGGCTGCGGTCCCGTTCGTAGGGTCATGGTTCCCCAGTGCCAAGGCGAAAGCCGCAGGTGCACCGGTGAAGGTCAATATCGCCAAGGTAGAGCCTGGTCAGCAGATGATTGCTGAGTGGCGCGGCCAACCGGTGTTCATCGTCCGCCGTACCGAAGAGATCCTCGGTAACCTCAAGAAGATCACCGGCGACCTCTCCGACCCTGAGTCCAAGGCATCGGTTCAACCGACTTATGTCGATCCGTCGAACCGCTCGATCAAGCCGGAGATCCTGGTGCTGGTCGGTTTGTGCACCCACCTGGGCTGCTCGCCAACCTTCCGTCCGGAAGTGGCACCTGTCGACCTGGGTCCGAAGTGGGTCGGCGGCTACTTCTGCCCGTGCCACGGTTCCCACTACGACCTGGCTGGCCGCGTCTACAAATCTCAGCCGGCGCCGCTCAATCTGCCAGTGCCGCCGCACTCTTATGAGTCGGACGACATTATCGTCGTCGGCGTCGATCAGGAGAACGCGTGATGAGTAAGTTAATGGACTGGGTTGACGCCCGCTTCCCCGCGACCAAGATGTGGGAAGACCATCTCAGCAAGTATTACGCGCCGAAGAACTTCAACTTCTTCTACTTCTTCGGCTCCCTGGCACTGCTGGTGCTGGTCAACCAGATCGTCACCGGTGTGTGGCTGACCATGAGCTTCACGCCGTCGGCCGAAGAGGCATTCGCCTCGGTCGAATACATCATGCGTGACGTCGAATACGGCTGGATCCTGCGCTACCTGCACTCCACCGGCGCTTCGGCGTTCTTCATCGTGGTCTACCTGCACATGTTCCGCGGCCTGCTGTACGGCTCGTACCAGAAGCCTCGCGAGCTGGTGTGGGTGTTCGGCATGCTGATCTACCTGGCACTGATGGCCGAGGCCTTCATGGGCTACCTGCTGCCGTGGGGCCAGATGTCCTACTGGGGTGCCCAGGTGATCATCTCGCTGTTCGGTGCCATTCCGGTGATCGGCGACGACCTGACCCAGTGGATCCGTGGTGACTACCTGATCTCCGGCATCACCCTGAACCGCTTCTTCGCCTTGCATGTGGTGGCCCTGCCGATCGTCATTCTCGGCTTGGTGGTGCTGCACATCCTGGCGCTGCACGAAGTGGGTTCGAACAACCCTGATGGCGTCGACATCAAGAAGCTCAAGGATGAAAACGGCGTTCCGCTGGACGGTATCGCGTTCCACCCTTACTACACCGTGAAGGATATCGTCGGCGTCGTCGTGTTCCTCTTCGTGTTCTGCGCCATCGTGTTCTTCTTCCCGGAAATGGGCGGTTACTTCCTGGAGAAACCGAACTTCGAACAGGCCAACGCCTTCAAGACCCCTGAGCACATTGCCCCGGTCTGGTACTTCACGCCGTTCTACGCGATCTTGCGGGCGGTTCCGGACAAGCTGCTCGGCGTAATTGCCATGGGCGCTGCGATTGCCGTGCTGTTCGTCCTGCCGTGGCTGGATCGCAGCCCGGTCAAGTCCATGCGCTACAAGGGCTGGATGAGCAAGACCTGGCTGCTGGTGTTCTGCATCTCGTTCGTGATCCTCGGTGTGCTCGGCGTTCTGGCGCCTACCCCGGGCCGTACGCTGCTGTCGCAGGTGTGCACCTTCCTGTATTTCGCCTACTTCCTTCTGATGCCGTTCTACACCCGGCTCGAGAAGACCAAACCGGTTCCGGAAAGGGTGACTGGCTGATGAAAAAGCTATTTGCAGTATTGATTCTGGCAGTGATGCCCGCGTTGACCTTCGCCGCCGAACACGGCCTGGAGCTGGACAAGGTCGATATCGACCTGACCGACAAGGCCGCTATGCAGGACGGCGCACGCACCTTTGCCAACTATTGCATGGGTTGCCACAGCGCCAAGTTCCAGCGTTACGAGCGAGTGGCTGACGACCTGGGTATTCCTCACGAGCTGATGCTCGAGAAGCTGGTGTTCACTGGGGCCAAGATTGGCGACCACATGAAGATCGGCATGAAGCCTGAAGATGCCAAGACCTGGTTCGGTGCCGCTCCGCCTGACCTGACCCTGGTTGCCCGCGTGCGTGGCACCGACTGGCTGTACAGCTACCTGCGCAGTTTCTATGAGGACAAGTCGCGTCCGTACGGGGTGAACAACAAGGTTTTCCCGAACGTCGGCATGCCCAACGTGCTGGTTGGCCTGCAAGGCAACCAGGTGATTGGCTGCAAGCAAGTGCAGACCGTGGTCGATGGCAAGAAGCAATATGACCCGCTGACCGGCTCGCCGTTGACTCATGAAGCATGTGACCAGCTGACCGTGGAGCCGAAATCCGGTACCCTGACGCCAGAGCAGTTCGACGAGAAGGTCAAGAACCTGGTGACCTTCCTGGCTTACTCGGCTAACCCGGTCAAACTGGAAAGCCAGCGCATCGGTACCTATGTGCTGCTGTATCTGGCCTTCTTCTTCGTATTCGCTTATCTGCTCAAGCGCGAATACTGGAAGGACGTGCACTGATCACGCAGTAGTTTCTGGTAGTTGAACGCGCCCTGGGGCGCCTCTGGATTCACAGGGGCACCCGCAGGGCGCGTTTGCATTTGCAGCATTTATAAATTCATACGCGAGGAGGACCACTATGGGCGTGACCAACCGGTTAGCCTGCTACTCCGACCCCGCTGACCATTATTCTCATCGGGTGCGCATCGTTCTCGCCGAGAAGGGTGTCAGTGTCGAGATCATCAACGTCGATCCTGGTCGCCTGCCGCCCAAGCTGGTTGAAGTGAACCCCTATGGCAGCGTGCCAACCCTGGTCGATCGCGACCTGGCGTTGTACGAGTCGACCGTGGTGATGGAATACCTCGATGAGCGTTACCCGCACCCGCCACTGTTGCCGGTGTATCCGGTGGCGCGGGCCAACAGCCGCCTGCTGATTCACCGCATCCAGCGCGACTGGTGTGCACTGGTCGACCTCATACTCGACCCGCGCAGCAAGGAGCCTGCACGCGTGCAGGCGCGCAAGGAATTGCGCGAGAGCCTGACCGGGGTGTCGCCGTTGTTTGCCGACAAGCCTTGTTTCCTCAGTGAGGAGCAAAGTCTGGTCGATTGTTGTCTACTGCCCATACTCTGGCGTTTGCCGGTGTTGGGTATCGAACTGCCGCGGCCGGCCAAGCCGTTGCTCGATTACATGGAGCGACAGTTTGCCCGCGAAGCCTTCCAGGCAAGCCTGTCCGCTGCTGAACGTGAAATGCGCTAGGTTTTAAGGAGCTGTCGATGAACTCCAGTCGCCCCTATTTGGTACGTGCACTCTATGAGTGGATCGTGGACAACGACTGCACGCCGCATATGCTGGTCAATGCCGAATACCCGGCCGTCCAGGTACCCCAGAGCTTCGCCAGTGACGGCCAGATCGTCCTGAACATCTCACCCAGTGCCGTACGTCACCTGCACATGGATAACGAAGCAGTGAGCTTCGAGGGCCGCTTTGGCGGCGTTGCCCACACCCTGTTCGTGCCGGCGGGTGCGATTCTGGGTATTTATGCCCGGGAAAACGGCCAGGGCATGGTCTTCGAGCTCGAGCCGCCGCTGCTCGACGATGAAGACGAAGAAGATGACGATACCGTCGAGCCGGATGACGACGGTCCGCCTACCAGTGGCGGCCAGCCGCCACGGCCAAGCGGGCGTCCGAGCCTGAAGGTGGTCAAGTAACAAAAAAGGCGATCCGCAGGGATCGCCTTTTTTGTGTCTGTCCGGCCTGGATTACAGGTCGGTGATGGTGCGGACCTGGTCCTTGTTGACCTTGATCACCTTGCCATCGAGTTGCTTGAATTCGTAGAAGCCGGCGGCGCGATCGTAGCGAGGCGCGTCGACTGCCTGGAATTCGCGGCCGTCGTTGAGGGTGATCTGGCTTGGGGTGGAGCAGCCGGCCAGGGTGGCGAAGGCGCCAATCAGCAAGGTTGGCAGCAGGCCGTTTTTCATGGGGACTTCCTAGAGATGGTTGGATCGCGGGGCAAGCCCGCTCCCACAGGTGGGAGCGGGCTTGCCCCGCAATGGGTTTATCAGTCGATGTATTCGAACAGTTTGACGATCTTCTGCACGCCCGACACGCCCTGCACCAGGTTGGTGGCGCGGGTGGCTTCCTGTTGGGTCAGCAGGCCGAGCATGTAGACGATGCCGTTCTCGGTGATCACCTTGATGCGCGAGCCGGGAATGTTGCTGTCGGTGAGCATCTGGGTCTTGATCTTGGTGGTCAGCCAAGCGTCGTTGTTACGCGCCAGGATCGAGGAGGGCGGCAGCACCTGCAGTTCGTTGTGCACCTTCTTCACTCGCTGGACCTGGCCTGCGGCCTGTTCGGCCAGGCTCTTGAGGTCGGCGCGCGGAGTTTGTCCGGCGAGCAGGACGATACCGTTGAAGCTGCTGACGACAATGTGCGAGCTCTTGTCCAGGTCAGGGCTGGCCTTGGCAACGTTGACCGATACCTTGGTTTCGATCAGCGAGTCATCGATCTTGCTGCCGAAGGTGCGGGTGCCGCGGTCGTCCTCGATCGGCTTGTCGCGGGTGGCGGTGAGCACCGAGCTGCAACCGGTGAGGCTCAGGCACAGGGTCAGGGCCATCAGGCCGAGGCGGTTAGGGGTCATTCTTCACTCCCGAACAATTGGCTGTCGATCAGGTCGCAGAGGCAGTGGATCGCCAGCAGGTGGACTTCCTGGATACGTGCGGTGACGTTGGCCGGTACGCGAATCTCGACGTCTTCAGGCAGCAGCAGCGAGGCCATGCCGCCGCCATCGCGTCCGGTCAGAGCTACGACAATCATTTCGCGATCATGTGCGGCCTGGATCGCCTGAATAACGTTCGCCGAGTTACCGCTGGTCGAAATCGCCAGCAACACATCGCCGGGTTGGCCCAGGGCGCGGATCTGCTTGGAGAAGATTTCGTTGTAGCTGTAGTCGTTGGCGATCGAGGTGATGGTCGAGCTGTCGGTGGTCAGGGCGATGGCCGGCAGGCTCGGGCGTTCGCGCTCGAAGCGGTTGAGCAGTTCGGAAGAGAAGTGCTGGGCATCGCCGGCCGAGCCGCCGTTACCGCAGGCAAGCATCTTGCCCTCGTTGAGCAGCGCATTGACCATGACCTGACTGGCTTGCTCGATGTGTGGTGCAAGGACTTCCATCGCCTGTTGCTTGGTGTTGATGCTGGCCTGAAAAAGCTGGCGAATTCGGGATTGCATGTCCATCAGTGTGACCTTAAGTAGGGCGGCTGGCCGGGCGCGTCGGGAGTATACAAAAAAAGGTCCCGGCACATGACTGTGCAGCCCGTGAAGCAAAGAGCAAAAAAGTTGTAGGGGTAATGGGGCGCGGGTATGGCGGGTTCAACACTCGAAGGCATTTTTCAGCCAGTCCAGCGGTGGGCCCGAATGACCTCTGCCTTGCAAGGCGATGACATCGAAACGGCAGGGGTGATTGGCCCAGCGTGTTTCCTTTTGCAGAAAAGACTCGGCGGCTAGCACCAGTTTGTCCTGCTTGCGCCCGTCGATACTGGCGAGCGCACCGCCAAAGTCCGCGTGCAGCCGGTAGCGGACTTCGACGAATACTACTGTATCGCTGTCGAGCATGACCAGATCAAGCTCGCCGCGTTTGCATCGCCAGTTCTGCGCCAGCAGCCGCAGGCCTTGCCCTTGAAGGTATTCAAGGGCTTGCCGTTCGGCGGCCTGGCCGGCCTGTTGGCGCGAACTGTCGGGCATCAGCGTGGGGTGTCGGGCAGGCGTTTGACCTGGCCGCCGGAGAACTCGGCCCAGGGCAGTTGCCGCTCGATGCGCTGGTTCTCGTTCATGCTCAGGCTGCCGGACAAGCCGTCAATGCGGTTTTCAGGCAGCGCGCGCAGCTGGCCCAGACGCGGTGCCAGGCTGAAGGCGTCGATGCCCATGGCGTACAGGCGGCCCAGGCTGCCGGCAGCTTGTGGCCACTGGCGCTCGACCTGCTGACGCAGCGGATTGCCGCTGTCGAGCAGCCACGGGGTATCGCAGAAGCGCACGCCGGTGAGGTCGTTGTACTGGTTGACGTCGCCGCTGGCGCTGTACACGTGCGAGGTGGCGTACACCGGAACGTCGCCGGCGTACTGGAAGTTCAGGGTCGGCTTGATCTGCTGGCCTTGCTGCGGGGTGGCGGCAAGGAAGATGAAGTCGATGTCCTGGCGGCGCGAAGGCTGGGCCGATACCGCACCGCCTACAGTGTTTTGCAGGCTCTTGGCACGGCCTTCGCTCTGGCGCAGCTGGAACAGGTCAGCGATCTGCTGAGCCAGGGCCACTGGCTGATCGATGTGCTGGGCGGCCAGCAGGCTGCCGCCGTTGGCTTCCCAGTCCTGGCGGAAGGCCTTGAGCACGCGGTCGCCCCATTCACCTTTTGGCACCAGGGCTACGGCGCGAACCATGCCGTCGGCGCGGGCGCGACGGGACACTTCACGGGCTTCGTCTTCGGCGGCGAGACCGAACTGATACAGCTGCTCCGGGCCTTTCTGGCCTACGTCGCTGTAGTTCAGGGCCAGGGTGGTAATAGGCAGCTGCGGGTAGGCGGCGAGCTTTTTCACCAGCGGTTTTTCCAGCGGGCCAACCACCAGTTGCACGCCCGAGGCCTGGGCCTGGCGATAGAAGTCATCCAGCGAGGTCAGTCGCGAGCTGTCGAAGACTTCGATGGTTGGCGGCTTCTGCCCGGCTTGCTGGGCCTGGAAGTGCGCAGCCATGAAGCCGTCACGCAGGGCGCGGGCCACACCGGCCAGTTGGCCTTCCTGTGGCAGCAGCAGGGCGATCTTGGTCAGCGGCTGGCTGGTCAGCTCCATCAGTTTGATCAGCGAGGGCGGCAGCTGGGCGGCGGCCGGGTGATCGGCGTGCTGGGCGCGCCAGGCATCGATGGCGGCTTGTTGCTGCTCGACGGTGCCGGCGCCTTTTACTGCCAGGGCCAGGCTGGCCCAGCCGGCCATGGTGTCGGTGCCGGTGCTCAGGTCTTTGAGCTGGTCGCGCGGGACTGCCGCTACCAGGTTCCAGATCGCGTCGTTGTTGGTGTTGGCGGCATCACCCTTGAGCAACGGCGTCAGTTGCGCGCGCTCCTGGGCGGCAGCCAGGGGCTGGCCATTGGCTTCGAGCACCGCGGCATGCACGCTGCGGGTACGGATCTGTTGATCTTCCGGCAGCT
This sequence comes from Pseudomonas wadenswilerensis, assembly GCF_900497695.1. Lineage (GTDB taxonomy): Bacteria > Pseudomonadota > Gammaproteobacteria > Pseudomonadales > Pseudomonadaceae > Aquipseudomonas > Aquipseudomonas wadenswilerensis. Next base: position 184,299 of record NZ_UIDD01000004.1, read on the forward strand.
CGTTGAGGCGCGCCAGGCTCGGGTGGCTCAGGGCGGTCAGGGCCAACTTCGGCTGGTTGCGGCTCATGGCCAGTTCTGCCGCCAGGGTGCTGGCGAAGATCTGCTGGGCCGGTTTGAGCTGCTCCAGTGGCACTTGCTCGAGGATGCGCGCGGCGCGGGCATTGTCCTTTTGCTTGTAGGCCAGGTCGGCGGCGCTCAGGCGCAGCAGTGCAGCTTGCTCCGGCGTCTTGCTGGTGGTGGCCTGTTCAAGCAGTTGCTCGATGCTGGCATCCGGTGTGCGCGGCAGTTCGCCGAGGCTCGACGAGGGCGAGCTGGCGCAGGCTGCCAGCAGGGCGGCGAGGCAAAGGGCTGTGAGCAGCCGCAGGCAAGCGATCATGTAAGGGTCCTGTTACTCGATCAAATTAACTGGCAATTGTACCCAAGCGCTGGCCGGGGCGCGATCTTGCTGGCGTTAATCCTTCAATATAGGTCGTGGAGCGCCGGTTTGCGGCAATCCTGATTGCCCAATGTTGCCGAGTCTCGGGCTACAATGGCGCTTTGATCATGATGACAGGTGTGTGCAGTGACTGATGTTCCAGGGGCTTCCCAATCCACTTCGGGCACGCTTTACGTGGTGGCCACGCCGATCGGCAACCTGGATGACATGAGTGCCCGGGCGCTCAAGGTGCTCGGCGATGTGGCGCTGATTGCCGCCGAGGACACCCGTCACTCCATTCGTCTGTTGCAACACTTTGGTATCAATACCCCCTTGGCCGCCTGCCATGAGCACAACGAGCGTGATGAGGGCAGCCGCTTTCTCACCCGTTTGCTGGCCGGGGACAACGTCGCACTGATTTCCGATGCCGGCACGCCGCTGATTTCCGACCCTGGCTATCACCTGGTGCGCCAGGCCCGTGCCGCGGGCATATCGGTGGTGCCGGTGCCTGGCGCCTGCGCGCTGATCGCGGCGCTGTCGGCCGCTGGCCTGCCGTCGGACCGGTTCATCTTCGAAGGCTTCCTGCCGGCCAAGGCGGTAGGACGTCGTGCGCGCCTGAGTCAGGTAAAGGAAGAACCGCGGACGCTGATCTTCTACGAAGCGCCGCACCGGATTCTCGAATGCCTGCAGGATATGGAAGAGGTGTTCGGGGGTGAGCGTCCGGCGCTGCTGGCCCGCGAGCTGACCAAGACCTTCGAGACCCTCAAGGGCTTGCCGCTGGCTGAACTGCGCGCCTTCGTCGAGGCCGACAGCAATCAGCAGCGTGGCGAGTGCGTGGTGCTGGTGGCGGGCTATACCGCGCCGGAGGATGAGCAGGCGGTAAGCACCGAGGCGATGCGCATCCTCGACCTGCTGCTGGCGGAGATGCCGCTCAAGCGCGCCGCGGCGCTGGCGGCGGAAATCACCGGTGTGCGCAAGAACCTGCTGTACCAGGTGGCGCTGGAAAAACAGAAAGACCACTGATGTTATAGTGCTATTATTGGTTTTATCGCTTGTTCTTGGCGCCCGCTACCGTTAACCTTTGCGGCGGAGAGTCGATTGGACAGTCGCTGCCTTCTATTGTTCCGCAATAGAGGGGGGAGGAAAGTCCGGGCTCCATAGGGCAGAGTGCCAGGTAATGCCTGGGGGGCGCGAGCCTACGGAAAGTGCCACAGAAAATAACCGCCTAAGCACTTCGGTGCCGGTAAGGGTGAAAAGGTGCGGTAAGAGCGCACCGCATGACTGGCAACAGTTCATGGCTAGGTAAACCCCACTCGGAGCAAGACCAAATAGGGTTCCATATGGCGCGGCCCGCGTTGGAACCGGGTAGGTTGCTAAAGGCGTCCAGTGATGGCCGTCGTAGAGGAATGACTGTCCTCGACAGAACCCGGCTTACAGATCGACTCTCCACCTCTTCCCTCCTGCTTGAATCGATAGCAGATGCGTCTTCGTAATACCGAAAAAATCTTACTCTTAATAAATTACTTTAACTTCTCACTCTATCCGTCTGAGTGGGTTTGAGTTTTTTCGTCAAAATCCCTTCCGAATTGTCCTTCTATCTTCTCTGTGCGCGCTAAATCTCCGATCTGTAAGGGATTTCCTTATAAGCGTGCCTTGACGGTGTGGTAGGCGGATTCCTATAGTGTGCGCAAGTGGCAGAAAGTGGCATGAAGTGGGTTTTCTGACACAAAAACGCTAACATTGTGGGGAATCGCAGCCGTGTTCCGCGGAGCCAACGCCATCAACCTCGACGCAAAGGGCCGTCTCGCAATGCCGAGCCGGTACCGTGACGAGCTCGATTCGCGTAGTTCCGGGCAGTTGATCGTGACCATCGATGCGGTTGATCCCTGTTTATGCGTGTACCCGCTCGATGAGTGGGAACTGATTGAAGCCAAGTTGCGCGCCTTGCCGTCATTGCGTGAAGAGAACCGTCGCCTGCAGCGTTTGCTGATCGGCAATGCGGTGGATCTGGAGCTTGATGGCAGTGGTCGTTTCCTGGTGCCGCCGCGTTTGCGCGAGTACGCCAAGCTCGACAAGAAGGCAATGCTGGTGGGGCAACTGAACAAATTTCAGCTGTGGGACGAGGATGCCTGGAACGCGGTTTCGGCAGCCGACCTTGCAGCTATCCAACAACCGGGCGCCATGCCTGATGAACTGCGTGATTTGATCCTGTGACTATAGATAGCGGCTTTAACCACATCACCGTACTGCTTGACGAAGCCGTCGAGGCTCTCGCCGTACGCGCCGATGGCTGCTATCTGGATGGCACCTTCGGACGCGGCGGGCATAGCCGGTTGATCCTCAGCAAGCTCGGGCCGCAGGGCCGGCTGCTGGGTTTTGACAAAGATCCTCAAGCGATTGCCACCGGGCAAGCGCTGGCGGCCGAAGACGGCCGCTTTGTCATTGTGCAGCGCAGTTTTGCCGAGCTGGGCGCCGAAGTCGCCGAGCGCGGCCTGGCCGGCAAGGTCAGCGGCATCCTGCTCGACCTGGGCGTGTCGTCGCCTCAGCTGGACGACCCTGAGCGTGGCTTCAGCTTCCTCAATGATGGCCCGCTGGACATGCGCATGGACCCGACCCGTGGCGTCAGTGCTGCCGAGTTCATTGCCAACGCGCCCGAAGAAGAAATCGCCCGGGTGTTCAAGGAATACGGCGAGGAGCGCTTTGCCAAACGCATGGCCCGTGCCGTGGTACTGCGCCGCGAAGAAACCCCGTTCACCCGCACCGCCGACCTTGCCGAAGTGCTCAAGGTCGCCAACCCGGCCTGGGAAAAGGGCAAGAACCCGGCTACCCGTGCCTTCCAGGGCCTGCGCATTCACGTCAACAACGAGCTCGGTGATCTCGAAGCCGGCCTTGATGCTGCGCTCGAAGCACTGGAAGTCGGTGGGCGGCTGGTGGTGATCAGCTTCCACTCCCTGGAAGACCGCATCGTCAAATTGTTCATGCGCAAGCTGGTCAAGGGCGAGGCCGACAACCTGCCGCGCAACCTGCCGGTCCAGCACAAGCATTTCGAACCGAAGATCAAGGTCCACGGCAAGGCCCAGTTCGCCTCCGAGGCCGAGCTCAAGGCCAACCCACGTTCGCGTAGCGCGGTCATGCGCGTCGCCGAGAAGCTGCGGTGAGCCGCTTGTTCGCCAAGCCTTTGCCAGGCGGAAGCTTCCTGATGCTTCTGCTGTTCATCGGCGTGCTCGTTTCCTCGGTGGCGGTGTCCTACAGCGCGCACTGGAACCGTCAGTTGCTCAACAGCCTGTACGGCGAACTCAGCGAGCGTGACAAGGCGCAGGCCGAGTGGGGTCGGCTGATTCTTGAACAGAGCACCTGGACTGCCCACAGCCGCATCGAGAACCTCGCCAGCGAACAGCTGAAGATGCGCATTCCGGCGGCTGACGAAGTGCGGATGGTGGCGCCATGATGAAACTCGACGGCGCACTCTACCCCTGGCGGTTCCGCGTGGTCATCGCCCTGCTGGCGCTGATGGTCGGCGCAATTGCCTGGCGCATCATCGACCTGCAGGTGGTCGACCGTGACTTCCTCAAGGGCCAGGGCGATGCCCGCAGCCTGCGCCATATCCCTATTCCTGCGCACCGCGGGCTGATCACCGACCGTAATGGCGAGCCGCTGGCTGTCAGTACTCCCGTGACCACCCTGTGGGCCAACCCGAAAGAAATGCAGGCTGCCAAGGAGCGCTGGCCGGCCCTGGCCGCCGCGCTGAAGCAGAACCCGCAGCAGTTGGCGGCGCGCCTGGAGCAGCAGGCCAGCAAGGAATTCATCTACCTGGTCCGCGGCCTGACCCCGGAGCAGGGCCAGGTAGTGCTCGATCTCAAAGTCCCCGGTGTCTATGGCATCGAGGAATTCCGCCGTTTCTACCCGGCCGGCGACGTCGCCGCGCACATGGTCGGCTTTACCGACCTCGATGATCACGGTCGCGAAGGGGTCGAGCTGGCCTACGATGAATGGCTGGCCGGCGTGCCCGGCAAGCGACAGGTGATCAAGGACCGGCGCGGCCGGCTGATCAAGGACATCCAGGTAACCAAAAACGCCAAGGCCGGAAAGACCTTGGCGTTGTCGATCGACCTGCGCCTGCAATACCTGGCCACCCGCGAGTTGCGCAACGCCATTGCCGAACAGGAAGCCAAGGCCGGCAGCCTGGTGATTCTCGACGTCAAGACCGGCGAAGTGCTGGCCATGGTCAACCAGCCGACCTACAACCCCAACAACCGCCGCAGCATGTTCCCGGCGGCCATGCGTAACCGGGCGATCATCGACGTCTTCGAGCCCGGCTCGACGGTCAAGCCGCTGTCCATGAGCGCGGCCCTGCAGAGCGGGCGCTGGAAGCCGACCGACAAGGTCGAGGTCTATCCCGGCACCCTGCAACTGGGGCGTTACACCATTCGTGACGTGTCCAGGAGCGAGGGGCCGATCCTTGACCTGACCGGCATCCTGATCAACTCCAGTAACGTCGGCATGAGCAAGATCGCCTTCGATATCGGTGGCGAATCGATCTACCGGGTGATGTCCCAGTTGGGTCTCGGTCAATACACCGGCCTGGGGTTCCCGGGCGAGCGCGTCGGCAACCTGCCGAACCACCGTGAATGGCGCAAGGCCGAAACCGCGACCCTGTCCTATGGCTACGGCCTGTCGGTCACCGCGCTGCAACTGGTGCATGCCTACGCGGCGCTGGCCAATGACGGCAAGATGGTGCCGCTGAGCATTCTCAAGGTCGACAAGGCGCCGGAGTCCACCCAGGTGGTGCCCAAGGAAGTCGCCGAGACCATCCAGGGCATGGTCCAGCAGGTCATCGAAGCGCCGCGCGGGGTGTTCCGCGCCCAGGTGCCGTTCTACCACGTGGGTGGCAAGTCGGGTACGGCGCGTAAAGCCACCATCGGTTCCAAGGGCTACACCGAAAACTCGTACCGTTCGCTGTTCGCCGGCTTCGGGCCGATGAGCGACCCGCGCTATGCCGTGGTCGTGGTCATCGACGAGCCGAGCAAAGGCGGCTACTTCGGTGGCCTGGTATCGGCACCGGTATTCAGCAAGGTCATGTCCGGTACGTTGCGCCTGATGAACATTCCGCCGGACAACCTGCCGCCGGCAACCCCACCGCAGCAGGTCAATGCTGCGCCCGCCAAAGGAGGGCGCGGTTGATGACGATGCCATTGAGCAAGCTTTTTACCCAGGCCAGCCGCGATCCGTCGATCCGCGAACTGACCCTGGACAGCCGTAACGTACGCCCGGGCGACCTGTTCCTGGCGGTGCCGGGTACGCGCATGGATGGCCGTGAACACATTGCCGACGCGCTCAAGCGCGGTGCGGCGGCGGTTGCCTACGAAGCCGAAGGCGCCACCGTGCTGCCGATCACCGAAGTGCCGCTGATTCCGGTCAAGGGCCTGGCGGCGCAACTCTCGGACATCGCCGGGCGTTTCTATGGTGAGCCAAGCCGTCTGCTCGACCTGGTGGGTGTCACCGGTACCAACGGCAAGACCAGCGTCACCCAGCTGGTGGCCCAGGCGCTGGACCTGCTCGGTCAGCACTGCGGTCTGATCGGCACCCTCGGTACCGGCTTCTATGGCGCCCTGCAAAGCGGTCGCTTGACCACGCCGGACCCGATCGCCGTACAGGCCACCCTCAACGACCTGAAGAAGGCCGGGGCCAAGGCCGTGGCCATGGAAGTGTCTTCCCATGCCCTGGACCAGGGCCGGGTCGCCGCCCTGGCATTCGACATCGCGGTGATGACCAACCTGTCCCGTGATCACCTCGATTACCACGGCAGCATGCAGGCCTACGAAGACGCCAAGACGCGCCTGTTCGGCTGGCCGAACCTGCGTTGCCGGGTGGTCAACCTCGATGACGACTTTGGTCGGCGGCTGGCAGCCGAGCAGGGTGAGTCGCGCCTGATCAGCTACAGCCTGAAGGATCCAGCCGCTTCGCTGTACTGCCGCGAAGCGCATTTCGATGATGATGGCGTGCGCGCCGTGATCGTCACTGCCCAAGGTGAGCACTCGCTGCGCAGCCGCCTGCTCGGGCGCTTCAACCTGAGCAACATGCTCGCGGCGGTCGGCACCTTGATGGCCCTGGATTACCCGCTGGACGAAATTCTCAAGGTCACCCCGGTGCTGGAAGGCCCGGTCGGGCGCATGCAGCGCCTGGGTGGCGGCAGCAAGCCGCTGGTGGTGGTCGATTACGCGCATACCCCCGATGCCCTGGAGCAGGTGTTGCAAGCACTGCGCCCGCATGCCAAAGGCCAGTTGCTGTGCCTGTTCGGCTGCGGTGGCGACCGTGATCGCGGTAAGCGTCCGCTGATGGCCGAAGTGGCCGAGCGCCTGGCGGATGGTGTGCTGGTCACCGATGACAACCCGCGCACTGAAGATCCGCAGCAGATCTTCGCCGATATCCGCCCTGGCTTTGCCCAGGCCGATGCCGTCGAATTCGTTGCCGGTCGTGGCCCTGCCATTGCGCAGTTGATTGCCAGTGCTGGCGTTGACGATGTCATCGTCCTGGCCGGCAAGGGGCATGAGGACTATCAGGAAATCAACGGCGAGCGCCACGACTTCTCCGACCTGGTCGAAGCCGAGAAAGCCCTTGCCGTGTGGGAGGCCCCCGATGCTTAAGCCATTGTCCCTCAGCCAGCTGACCGCGCCGCTCAACGGCCGCCTGCAGGGCCAGGACGCGACCTTCAATGGCGTCAGCATCGACAGCCGGGCAATCACTGCCGGGCAGCTGTTTGTCGCCCTGGCCGGGCCGCGCTTCGACGGTCACGACTACCTGAACGACGTTGCCGCCAAGGGCGCGGTCGCCGCCCTGGTGCAGCGCGAAGTGCCGGGCAGCAGCCTGCCGCAGCTGGTGGTTAGCGACACCCGCCTGGCCCTGGGCCAGCTGGGCGCGCTGAACCGCGCCGCATTCGACAAGCCGGTTGCCGCCATCACCGGTTCCAGCGGCAAGACCACGGTCAAGGAAATGCTTGCGAGCATTCTGCGTACCCGTGGCCCGGTGCTGGCCACTCGCGGCAACCTCAACAATGATTTCGGCGCACCGCTGACCCTGCTCGAACTGGCCCCGGAGCATACCGCGGCGGTCATCGAGCTGGGTGCCTCGCGCATCGGTGAAATCGCCTATACCGTCGGCCTGACCAAGCCGCAGGTAGCGCTGATCAACAATGCCGGAACCGCTCATGTCGGCGAGTTCGGCGGGCCAGAGAAGATTATCGAAGCCAAGGGCGAGATCCTCGAAGGTCTGGGTCAGGATGGCGTGGCGGTATTGAACCTTGATGACAAGGCCTTCGCCATCTGGAAAAAGCGCGCCGGCAATCGCTCGGTGCTGACCTTCGCCCTGAACAACGCCGGCGCGGATTTCCACGCCGGCAGCATTGCTCACGACCAGCGTGGTTGCCCGTCGTTCGACCTGCACAGCCCGCTGGGCGTGGCGCGGGTCCAGCTCAACCTGCTCGGTACCCACAACGTGGCCAATGCACTGGCCGCCGCCGCTGCCGCCCATGCCTTTGGTCTGACGCTGGACGGTATCGTCCAGGGCCTCAATGCCGTGCAACCGGTCAAGGGCCGCACTGTGGTGCAGATGGCGCCCAACGGTGTGCGGGTAATTGATGACACTTACAACGCAAACCCCACCTCCATGTGCGCTGCCGTTGATATACTCGCCGGCTTTTCCGGCCGCACCGTCCTGGTGCTCGGGGATATCGGCGAATTGGGCCAGTGGGCTGAGGAAGGGCATCGGCAGGTAGGCGAGTACGCCAAAGACAAGGTTTCGGCACTCTATGCGGTGGGCAGCAACATGGCCCACGCGGTAGCAGCGTTCGGCACCAATGCCCGACATTTCGCTAATCAAGCTGACCTGATCGACGCCGTTCGCGCCGCCGAGCAGGCCACCAACACCACTATTTTGATCAAGGGTTCGCGCAGCGCTGCGATGGAGAACGTCGTGGCGGCTTTGTGCGGTTCCAGCGGGGAGAAACATTAATGCTGCTGCTGCTGGCTGAGTATCTGCAACAGTTCTACAAAGGCTTCGCGGTCTTCCAGTACCTGTCCCTGCGCGGGATCCTTGGTGTACTGACCGCGTTGTCGCTGGCCCTTTGCCTGGGCCCATGGATGATCCGTACCCTGCAGATTCGCCAGATCGGTCAAGCGGTCCGTAACGACGGCCCGCAATCGCACCTGTCCAAATCCGGCACCCCGACCATGGGTGGCGCACTGATTCTTTCCGCGATCGGCATCAGTACCCTGCTGTGGGCCGACCTGACCAACCGTTATGTCTGGGTGGTGCTGATCGTCACTCTGCTGTTCGGCGCAATCGGCTGGGTCGATGACTACCGCAAGGTGATCGAGAAGAACTCGCGCGGCCTGCCAAGCCGCTGGAAGTATTTCTGGCAGTCGGTGTTCGGCCTCGGCGCAGCAATCTTCCTGTACATGACCGCTCCGACCAGCGTCGAAACCACCCTGATCGTGCCAATGCTCAAAGACGTCACCATCCCGCTGGGTATCGGTTTCGTGGTCCTGACCTACTTCGTCATCGTCGGCTCGAGCAACGCGGTGAACCTCACCGACGGCCTCGACGGCCTGGCGATCATGCCGACGGTGATGGTTGGCGGCGCCCTGGGCATCTTCTGCTACCTGTCGGGTAACGTGAAATTCGCTGAATACCTGCTGATCCCTTACGTGCCGGGCGCAGGTGAGCTGATTGTGTTCTGCGGCGCGCTGATCGGTGCCGGCCTGGGCTTTCTGTGGTTCAACACCTATCCGGCCCAGGTGTTCATGGGCGACGTCGGTGCCCTGGCACTGGGCGCCGCACTGGGCACCATCGCCGTGATCGTGCGTCAGGAAATCGTCCTGTTCATCATGGGCGGTGTGTTCGTCATGGAGACCCTGTCGGTGGTGATCCAGGTGGCCTCCTTCAAGTTGACCGGCAAGCGCGTGTTCCGCATGGCGCCGATCCACCACCACTTTGAACTCAAGGGTTGGCCCGAGCCTCGGGTGATCGTCCGCTTCTGGATCATCACCGTGATTCTGGTGCTGATCGGCCTTGCCACCCTGAAACTGAGGTAGAAACGCGTGTCCTTGATCGCTTCTGACCACTTCCGCATCGTTGTCGGCCTCGGCAAGAGCGGCATGTCCCTGGTTCGCTTCCTGGCGAACCGGGGCGTTGCCTTTGCGGTTGCCGACACCCGTGACAACCCGCCGGAACTGGATACCCTGCGCCGTGATTTTCCGCAGGTGGAAGTGCGCTGTGGCGAGCTGGACGTAGAGTTCCTCTGCCGCGCCGACGAGCTGTATGTCAGCCCCGGCCTGGCCCTGGCCACCCCGGCCCTGCAGCAGGCAGCTGCCCGTGGCGTGAAGCTGTCGGGCGACATCGAACTGTTCGCCCGCAACGCCAAGGCGCCGATCATTGCCATCAGCGGTTCCAACGCGAAAAGCACCGTGACCACCCTGGTCGGCGAAATGGCCGCCGCGGCAGGCAAGCGTGTGGCAGTCGGCGGCAACCTCGGTACCCCGGCGCTGGATCTGCTCAGCGACGACGTCGAGCTGTACGTGATGGAACTGTCGAGCTTCCAGCTGGAAACCACCGACCAGCTCAACGCCGAAGTGGCCACCGTGCTCAACGTCAGCGAAGACCACATGGACCGCTACAGTGGCTTGCCGGCCTATCACCTGGCCAAGCACCGGATCTTCCGTGGTGCGCGGCAGGTGGTGGTCAACCGTCAGGACGCCCTGAGCCGCCCGCTGCTGGCTGAAGGCCAGCCGGTATGGACCTTCGGTTTGAACGCGCCCGACTTCAAGGCCTTTGGTCTGCGTGAAGAAAACGGCGAGAAATACCTGGCGTTCGAGTTCCAGAACCTGATGCCGGTTCGTGAACTGAAAATCCGCGGCGCGCACAATCAGTCCAACGCCCTGGCAGCCCTGGCCCTGGGCCACGCTGTTGGCCTGCCGATGGACGCCATGCTGTCCAGCCTGCGCACCTTCGCTGGCCTGGCGCACCGTTGCCAGTGGATTCGTGAGCGCAATGGCGTGAACTGGTACGACGATTCCAAAGCGACCAACGTCGGTGCCGCCCTTGCGGCTATCGAAGGCCTGGGCGCCGATATCGACGGCAAGCTGGTGCTGGTCGCCGGTGGCGACGGCAAAGGCGCCGACTTCAGCGCGTTGACTGCGCCGGTTGCCGCCAACTGCCGCGCCGTCGTGCTGCTGGGCCGCGATGCCGAGCGCCTGGCCGAAGCCCTGGGTGACGGCGTGCCGCTGATCCGGGTGAAAACCCTCGATGAAGCGGTGCAGCAATGTGCCGAACTGGCCCAGCCCGGCGACGCCGTGCTGCTGTCGCCAGCTTGCGCCAGCCTGGACATGTTCAAGAACTTTGAAGAGCGTGGGCGCCTGTTCGCCCAGGCCGCAGGAGGGCTGGCATGATCTTCGGCATCATCAAGCCTTATCCATCGCCGCTGATCAGCGGGCGCGGCGTCGATCTCGATTTCGCCATGCTCGCCGGGTGCCTGGCACTGCTGGGCCTGGGCCTGGTGATGATTACCTCGGCTTCCTCGGAAGTGGCCGCGGTGCAGTCGGGCAACCCGCTTTACCACATGTTCCGCCACCTGGTGTACGTGGCAATCGGCGTGTTCGCCTGCATCGTCACCATGATGGTGCCCATCGCCACCTGGCAGAAGATGGGCTTCACCATGCTGGTCGGCGCCTTCGCGCTGTTGGTACTGGTACTGGTGCCAGGCATTGGCCGCGAAGTGAACGGTTCGATGCGCTGGATCGGCTTCAGTTTCTTCAACGTCCAGCCCTCGGAAATCGCCAAGGTCTTCGTGGTCATTTACCTGGCCGGATATCTGGTGCGTCGCCAGCAGGAAGTGCGCGAAAGCTGGATGGGTTTCTTCAAGCCGTTCATCGTGCTGCTGCCGATGGCCGGCCTGTTGCTGATGGAGCCGGACTTCGGCGCCACGGTGGTAATGATGGGCGCGGCGGCGGCGATGCTGTTCCTCGGCGGCGTCGGCTTGTTCCGCTTCAGTCTGATGGTGGTGCTGGCGGTTGCAGCGGTGTTCATTCTGGTCCAGGCCCAGCCCTACCGGATGGCGCGTCTGATCACCTTCACCGACCCCTGGTCGGATCAGTTCGGCTCCGGCTACCAGTTGACCCAGGCACTGATCGCCTTCGGTCGCGGCGAGTGGCTCGGCGTTGGCCTGGGCAACAGCGTGCAGAAGCAGTTCTACCTGCCCGAAGCGCACACCGACTTCGTCTTCTCGGTACTGGCCGAAGAGCTGGGTGTGGTCGGCTCGCTGGTTACCGTGGCGCTGTTCGTGTTCGTCACTGTGCGCGCGCTGTACATCGGCCTGTGGGCAGAAAAAGCCAAACAATTCTTTGCCGCCTATATGGCCTTCGGCCTGGCGTTCCTGTGGATCGGTCAGTTCCTGATCAACATCGGCGTGAACGTCGGCCTGCTGCCGACCAAGGGCCTGACCCTGCCGTTCCTCAGCTACGGCGGTAGCTCCCTGGTGATCTGCTGTGCCTGCGTCGGCTTGCTGCTACGCATCGAATGGGAGAGCCGTACGCACCTGGGCAGTGAAGAACACGAATTCAATGAAAGCGATTTTGCCGAGGAGCCGAATCATGGCCGCTAACGGCAAGAGCGTATTGATCATGGCAGGCGGCACCGGGGGCCACGTGTTCCCGGCGCTGGCCTGCGCCCGTGAATTCCAGGCGCGCGGTTACAGCGTGCACTGGCTGGGCACCCCGCGCGGTATCGAAAACGAACTGGTGCCCCAGGCCGGCCTGCAGTTGCACCTGATCCAGGTCACTGGCCTGCGTGGCAAAGGCAAGCTGTCGCTGCTCAAGGCGCCGTTCACCCTGGTCAAGGCCGTGCTGCAGGCGCGGCGGATCATTCGTCAGCTCAAGCCGGTGTGTGTGGTTGGCTTTGGTGGTTACGTGACCGGTCCGGGGGGCGTCGCTGCCCGGCTGTGCGGCGTACCCGTGGTGATTCACGAGCAGAACGCCCGCGCCGGTACCGCCAATCGGCTGCTGGTGCCTTTGGCTGGCCGAGTCTGCGAAGCTTTCCCCGACACCTTCGCGGCGTCGGACAAACTGCGCACCACCGGTAACCCGGTGCGCAGCGAACTGTTCATGGAAACCCTGCGCGAGCCCCTGGGTGCGCGCAAGCCTCGTTTGCTGGTGCTCGGCGGAAGCCTGGGTGCCGAACCGCTGAACAAATTGCTGCCCCAGGCTTTGGCCCAGGTGCCTCAGGAGATTCGTCCCGAGGTATTCCACCAGGCTGGCAAGCAGCATGACCAGATTACCGCCGAGCGTTATCGCGAGGCCGGTGTCGAGGCTCAGGTAGAGCCGTTCATCAAGGACATGGCCCATGCCTATGGCTGGGCTGATCTGGTGGTCTGCCGCGCGGGTGCGCTGACTGTCAGCGAGCTGGCCGCGGCCGGCTTGCCCTCGATGCTGGTGCCCTTGCCCCACGCCATCGACGACCACCAGACCCACAACGCCCATTATCTGGCCCGTGAAGGCGCTGCCTTCCTGATGCCACAAGCGACAACTGGCGCAGCGCAACTCGCTGAACGCCTGAACGAGGTGCTGATGCAACCGGAAAAACTCACCACCATGGCCGCCACTGCCCGGCGCCTGGCCAAGCCCGCTGCCACCCGCACCGTGGTCGATATCTGTCTGGAGGTGGCCCATGGTTGAGAACAAAAAAGCCATGCCACAACCGGAAATGCGCCGTATCCGTCGCATCCACTTCGTCGGTATCGGCGGTGTGGGCATGTGCGGTATTGCCGAAGTGCTGCTGAACCTGGGTTACCAGGTGTCGGGTTCCGACCTCAAGACCTCGCCGGTTACCGAGCGTCTGGAATCCTTCGGTGCGCAGATCTTCATCGGTCACCGTGCCGAGAACGCCGCCAGCGCCGATGTGCTGGTGGTGTCCAGTGCCATCAATACTGCCAACCCGGAAGTCGCCACTGCCCTTGAGCGGCGCATTCCGGTGGTGCCGCGGGCCGAGATGCTCGCCGAGCTGATGCGCTATCGCCACGGCATCGCCGTTGCCGGTACCCATGGCAAGACCACCACCACCAGCCTGCTGGCCTCGGTATTCGCCGCCGGTGGCCTGGATCCGACCTTCGTCATCGGTGGCCGCCTGAATGCAGCCGGCACCAATGCCCAGCTCGGCACCAGCCGCTACCTGATCGCCGAAGCCGATGAAAGCGACGCCAGCTTCCTGCACCTGCAGCCGCTGGTGGCCGTGGTCACCAACATCGACGCCGACCACATGGCGACCTACGAAGGCGACTTCAACAAGCTGAAGAAAACCTTCGTCGAGTTCCTGCACAACCTGCCGTTCTACGGGCTGGCGGTGATGTGCCTGGACGACCCGGTGGTGCGCGAGATCCTGCCGCAGGTCAAGCGTCCGGCGGTTACCTACGGTTTCAGCGAAGAAGCCGATGTGCGTGCGATCAATGTTCGCCAGTCGGGCATGCAGACCCACTTCACCGTGCTGCGCCGCGATCGCGAGCCGCTGGACGTGTCGGTCAACATGCCGGGCAACCACAACGTGCTCAACGCCCTGGCGACCATCGCCATTGCCACCGACGAAGGCATCAGCGACGAAGCCATTGTCCAGGGCCTCTCGGGGTTCCAGGGGGTAGGGCGGCGCTTCCAGGTCTACGGCGAACTGCCGGTGGACGGCGGCAGCGTGATGCTGGTCGACGACTACGGCCACCACCCGACCGAAGTCGCGGCGGTGATCAAGGCCGTGCGCGGTGGCTGGCCTGAGCGGCGCCTGGTGATGGTGTATCAGCCGCACCGTTACAGCCGCACCCGCGACCTCTACGACGATTTCGTCCAGGTCCTGGCCGATGCCAACGTGCTGCTGCTGATGGAAGTCTACCCGGCCGGCGAAGAGCCGATCCCGGGCGCCGACAGCCGTCAGCTGTGCCACAGCATCCGCCAGCGCGGCCAGCTCGACCCGATCTACATCGAGCGCGGCATCGAGCTGGCGCCGCTGGTCAAGCCGCTGCTGCGCGCCGGCGACATCCTGCTGTGCCAGGGGGCCGGTGACATCGGTGGCCTGGCCCCGCAATTACTCAAGAGTCCGTTGTTCGCTGGTGCAGTTGCCAGTCAGGGGAAGTCGAAATGACTGATAACGCATACGCCACTTTGCACTCGACCATCGAGCCGAAAGCCTTCGGCCGCGTAGCCGTGCTTTATGGCGGCAAGAGCGCCGAGCGCGAGGTTTCGCTCAAGTCCGGTGCCGCAGTCATCGAAGCGCTGACCAGCGCCGGTGTCGACGTGGTCGCCATCGATGTCGGTGACGACCTGCTGCAGCGCCTGCAGAGCGAGAAGATCGATCGCGCCTTCATCATCCTCCACGGTCGTGGCGGTGAAGACGGCAGCATGCAGGGCCTGCTGGAGTGCCTGGGCATTCCGTACACCGGCAGCGGCATCCTCGCTTCGGCGCTGGCCATGGACAAGCTGCGGACCAAACAGGTCTGGCACAGCCTGGGTATTCCGACCCCGCGTCATGCCGTGCTTAGCAGCGAAGTTGACTGTATTTCTGCAGGTGCGGAACTGGGCTTCCCTTTGATCGTCAAACCGGCCCATGAAGGTTCCAGTATCGGTATGGCGAAAGTGAACGGTGTCGACGAATTGATCGCCGCCTGGAAAGACGCCGCTACCTACGATTCGCAAGTGTTGGTCGAACAATGGATTCACGGTCCGGAGTTCACCGTCGCGACCCTGCGTGGCCAGGTGTTGCCACCGATCGCCCTGGGCACGCCGCACACGTTCTACGACTACGACGCCAAGTACCTGGCCTCCGATACCCAGTACCGGATCCCGTGTGGCTTGAGCCCTGAGAAAGAGCAGGAACTCATCGACCTGACCGCCCGCGCCTGCGACGCCATTGGCATCGCTGGCTGGGGCCGGCTGGACGTGATGCAGGACGAGCAGGGGCGTTTCTGGCTGCTCGAGGTCAACACCGCACCAGGCATGACTGATCACAGCCTGGTCCCGATGGCGGCACGCGCGGCCGGCCTGGACTTCCAGCAGTTGGTGCTGGCGATCCTGGCGGCAAGCGTCGAGGCGCGAGGTTAAGCCCATGCAAGGCGCGATGTTACGTCATCAGCAACCCGCCCCCGGCCGTAACAAGCCGGTGCCGCGTGGTGCCAGCCGGATGGTGGCCAAGGAGCCACTGTCGGCGCGCCTGCCCAAGGCCAACTTCAGCGTGTTCAAGCGCCTGCTCTGGCCGGTGTTGCTGGTCGCCGCCGGGTTTGGCGCCTACGAGGGTGCCCAGCGCCTGATGCCGTATGCCGACCGGCCGATCACCAAGATCGCCGTGCAGGGCGACCTCAGCTACATCAGCCAGCAGGCGGTGCAGCAGCGGATCGCTCCGTACGTGGCGGCAAGCTTCTTCACCGTCGACCTGGCGAGCATGCGTGCGGAACTGGAGCAGATGCCCTGGATCGCCCACGCCGAAGTGCGCCGGGTATGGCCGGATGAAGTGGTGATCCGCCTGGAAGAACAGTTGCCGGTAGCGCGCTGGGGTGACGAAGCCTTGCTCAATAACCAGGGCCAGGCCTTCACCCCGCGCGAACTTGCCAACTACGAGCACCTGCCGCAGCTGTTCGGGCCGCAGCGGGCGCAGCAAAAAGTAATGCAGCAATATCAGGTCCTGAGCCAGATGTTGCGGCCGATGGGCTTTTCGATTGCCCGGCTGGAGTTGCGCGAGCGCGGCAGCTGGTTCCTGACCACCGGTGCCGGTAGCGCCGGGCCAGGTATCGAACTGCTGCTGGGACGCGATCATCTGGTGGAAAAGATGCGCCGCTTCATTGCCATTTACGACAAGACACTCAAAGAACAGATCACGAACATCGCCCGCATCGATCTGCGTTATGCCAATGGCCTGGCCGTTGGCTGGCGGGAACCGAATGCACCGACAACGGCCCAACCCGCCGTTGCGAAGAATTAGAGAGAGGCAGGACCCATGGCAAATGCGCATAGCGGCAAAATGATCGTCGGGCTGGATATCGGCACCTCCAAGGTTGTGGCACTGGTGGGCGAAGTCGCCGCCGACGGCACCCTGGAAATCGTCGGTATCGGCACCCACCCATCGCGCGGGCTGAAGAAGGGCGTGGTGGTCAATATCGAGTCCACCGTGCAGTCGATCCAGCGCGCGGTCGAAGAAGCCCAGCTGATGGCGGGCTGCCGGATTCACTCGGCGTTCGTCGGTGTTGCCGGCAATCACATCCGCAGCCTGAACTCCCACGGCATCGTCGCCATCCGCGACCGCGAAGTCAGCGCGGCGGACCTGGAGCGCGTGCTCGACGCCGCCCAGGCCGTTGCCATCCCGGCCGATCAGCGGGTCCTGCACACCCTGCCGCAGGACTACGTGATCGACAACCAGGAAGGCGTGCGCGAGCCGCTGGGTATGTCCGGCGTGCGTCTGGAAGCCAAGGTCCACGTGGTCACCTGCGCCGTCAATGCCGCACAGAACATCGAGAAGTGCGTGCGTCGCTGCGGCCTGGAAATCGACGACATCATCCTCGAGCAGTTGGCCTCGGCCTACTCGGTCCTGACCGACGACGAAAAAGAGCTGGGCGTGTGCCTGGTCGACATCGGCGGCGGCACCACCGACATCGCCATCTTCACCGAAGGCGCGATCCGTCACACCGCGGTGATCCCGATTGCCGGCGACCAGGTGACCAACGACATCGCCATGGCCTTGCGCACGCCGACCCAGTACGCCGAAGAGATCAAGATCCGTTACGCCTGCGCCCTGGCCAAACTGGCCGGTGCCGGTGAAACCATCAAGGTGCCGAGCGTCGGCGACCGTCCGCCGCGCGAACTGTCGCGCCAGGCCCTGGCCGAAGTGGTCGAGCCGCGTTACGACGAGCTCTTCACCCTGATCCAGGCCGAACTGCGTCGCAGCGGCTACGAAGACCTGGTACCGGCGGGCATCGTCCTGACCGGCGGTACCTCGAAAATGGAAGGCGCGGTAGAACTTGCCGAGGAAATCTTCCACATGCCGGTACGCCTGGGCGTGCCGCACAGTGTTCGCGGCCTTAGCGATGTGGTGCGCAACCCGATCTATTCCACCGGTGTGGGCCTTTTGACCTACGGCCTGCAGAAGCAGTCCGACGGCTTGACCCTGACCGGTATCAGCAGCAGCAACAACGGCTATGGCGATGAACCGAAGGCTCCAGCGTTCGAACGCTTCAAACGTTGGGTCCAGGGCAACTTTTAAAGTTTCAAAGCAGTAGTAGTAGGCGCAAAAACTAGAGAACTGTAAGGAGAGGGAAAATGTTCGAGCTCGTAGACAACGTCCCGCAAAGTCCGGTCATTAAAGTGATCGGCGTCGGTGGCGGCGGTGGCAACGCCGTCAATCACATGGTCAAGAGCAACATCGAAGGCGTCGAATTCATCTGCGCCAACACTGATGCTCAAGCGCTGAAAAACATCGGCGCGCGCACCATCCTGCAACTGGGTACCGGCGTGACCAAGGGCCTGGGTGCTGGTGCCAATCCGGAAGTCGGCCGCCAAGCCGCGCTGGAAGACCGTGAGCGCATCGCCGAAGTGCTGCAAGGCACCAACATGGTGTTCATCACTACCGGCATGGGTGGCGGTACCGGTACCGGTGCGGCGCCAATCATCGCCGAAGTGGCGAAAGAGCTGGGCATCCTCACCGTTGCCGTGGTCACTCGTCCGTTCCCGTTCGAAGGCCGCAAGCGCATGCAGATTGCCGACGAGGGCATCCGTGCACTGGCTGACAGCGTCGACTCGCTGATCACCATCCCCAACGAGAAGCTGCTGACCATCCTCGGCAAGGACGCCAGCCTGCTGTCGGCATTCGCCAAGGCTGACGACGTTCTGGCCGGTGCCGTTCGCGGTATCTCCGACATCATCAAGCGTCCGGGCATGATCAACGTCGACTTCGCCGACGTGCGTACCGTGATGAGCGAGATGGGCATGGCGATGATGGGTACCGGCTGCGCCAGCGGTCCTAACCGTGCACGTGAAGCGACCGAGGCAGCCATCCGCAACCCGCTGCTCGAAGACGTCAACCTGCAGGGCGCTCGCGGCATCCTGGTCAACATCACGGCGGGTCCTGACCTGTCGCTGGGTGAATACTCGGACGTCGGCAGCATCATCGAAGCCTTCGCTTCCGATCACGCCATGGTCAAGGTCGGTACCGTTATCGATCCGGACATGCGCGACGAGCTGCACGTTACCGTGGTTGCCACTGGTCTGGGTGCGAAAATCGAGAAGCCGGTCAAGGTTATCGACAACACCATGCAGACTGCTGCGGCGCAGACCCCGGCACCGGCTCCTGTTCGTCACGAATCTTCGGTGAACTACCGTGATCTGGAGCGTCCAACCGTGATGCGCAACCAGGCTCACGCCGGTGCGGCAGCGGCTGCCAAACTTAATCCGCAAGACGATCTGGACTACCTGGACATCCCGGCATTCCTGCGTCGTCAGGCCGATTAATGAAATTTATCAGGGGTATAAGGGTGATTGGTGTTCAGCAAAGGCCGGGTCTGGTATTATCCTCAGCCTTTGTTGATACCAGTTCGCAATTTGCGCTGAAGCGGCCAATGCCATGATTAAACAACGCACCCTGAAAAATATCATCCGTGCCACAGGTGTCGGCCTGCACTCCGGGGAAAAGGTTTACCTGACCCTCAAACCCGCACCTGTGGATACCGGCATCGTATTTCGTCGTGCCGACCTCGACCCCGTGGTGGAAATTCCTGCCCGCGCGGCGAATGTCGGCGAGACCACCATGTCGACGACACTGGTCAACGGCGATACCAAGGTAGACACGGTTGAGCACTTGCTCTCGGCCATGGCTGGCCTGGGCATCGATAACGCCTACGTCGAGCTCTCCGCGTCCGAAGTGCCGATCATGGACGGTAGCGCTGGGCCCTTTGTATTCCTGATTCAATCTGCCGGCCTGGAAGAACAGGACGCAGCCAAGAAGTTCATCCGCATCCTGCGCGAAGTGACAGTGGAAGACGGCGACAAGCGCGCCACTTTCCTGCCGTTCGACGGGTTCAAGGTGAGTTTCGAGATCGATTTCGATCACCCGGTGTTCCACAACCGGACTCAAAGTGCCAGCGTGGACTTTTCCAGCACCTCGTTCGTGAAGGAAGTCAGCCGCGCCCGTACCTTCGGGTTCATGAGTGACATCGAGTACCTGCGCAAGAACAACCTCGCACTCGGTGGCAGTGTGGAAAACGCCATCGTGGTCGACAAGGACGGCGTGCTCAACGAAGACGGTCTTCGCTACGAAGACGAATTCGTCAAGCACAAGATCCTCGACGCCATCGGCGACCTCTACCTGCTGGGCAACAGCCTGATCGGCGAGTTCAAGGGCTACAAGTCCGGACACGCGCTGAACAACCAGCTGCTGCGCAAGCTGATCGAGGAAAAAGACGCCTGGGAAGTGGTGACTTTCGAAGATGCCAGCACGGCACCGATCTCTTACATGCGTCCGGTTGCGGCAGTGTAAGTACGAACACTCTCTTCTTTAGTTTTTTTGGGCCACCTTCGGGTGGCCTTTTTTATGCCTGGTTTTTGCTCGACACAGTACCTGTGGGAGCCGGTCTTGCCGGCGATGGGCTGCGCAGCAGCCCCATGTACGGAATATCAGCCGTCCGCCGAATCCTTGTCTCGCGCATGGCTGGCCAGCCGCTCCAGCGCCGCCCGCAGCTTGGGATCGCTGATGCCCTCAGCCGTCGCCTGAATGCTCTCGGCCGCGCGGCTCGACAGGTCTGCGGTGTGCCCGACCGCCCGGCTCTGGGTGGTCGGTGGCTGCACCTTGAACAGGATCCGGGTCAGGCTGGCGAAGACCTCCAGGGTCTGCAACTGGCGTTGCAGGCGTTTTTGCTGGTACCGCAGGCGGGTGGCCCAGTGGCCGTCGGTGACGATCAGCAGCAGCGTGCCTTCGCGCCAGGAGGCGATGTGGCAATGCTCACGGGCAGCCGGCTGCAACTGGCTGTCGAGCAGCTTCTGCAGTTGCGCCAGGCGCTGGGCCTGGCTGAACAGGGCTTTGAGCGGCCGGGCTTCGCGCAGAAGAACAGCGGGGGCGCGGGCTGGCGAGGGGCGAAAAGCCATGAAGGGACACCTGAAGTTACAGAGCTGCCATCTTAGCAGATCGCCTGTGGTAAGCCTTGGCCAGGCAGTCAGGGTAAAACTTCATGTTGCAATGGGTTGAAGTTGGCGAAAAAGGCCTTATTTTAACCATGCCCCGTCAAAGCGCTGTGCCAGCATCGTGGAAATCCGCCACTTTCCTCACCATCGTTTCCGGGTAGAATGCTCGTTCGCATGCGGCCATAAGGGCTGCACGGGCGACTTACGGGGCCGCCCTCCATCCCCACGTGTGGAAGATCCTGCCGATATGTTTGCGCCTTTGTTAAAAAAACTTTTTGGAAGCAAGAACGAGCGTGAAGTCAAACGCATGCTCAAGACGGTACAGATCGTCAATGCCTTCGAAGAGCAGATGGTGGCCCTCTCGGATGAGCAGCTGCGCGCCAAGACCGCAGAGTTCAAAGAGCGCCTGGCCAAAGGCGAGACCCTCGACCAGCTGTTGCCTGAAGCCTTCGCGGTTGCCCGTGAAGCCGGCAAGCGGGTCATGGGCATGCGTCACTTCGATGTGCAGCTGATCGGCGGCATGACCTTGCACGAAGGCATGATCGCAGAAATGCGTACCGGTGAAGGCAAGACCTTGGTCGCAACCCTGGGCGTGTACCTCAATGCCTTGTCGGGCAAAGGCGTGCACGTGGTCACGGTGAACGACTACCTGGCCCGCCGCGACGCCAACTGGATGCGTCCGCTGTACGAATTCCTCGGCCTGACCGTCGGCGTCGTTACGCCGTTCCAGCCGCCGGAAGAGAAGCGCATCGCCTATGCCGCCGACATCACCTACGGCACCAACAACGAATTCGGTTTCGATTACCTGCGCGACAACATGGCCTTCAGCATGGAAGAGAAATTCCAGCGTGAGCTGAATTTTGCCGTGATCGACGAAGTCGACTCCATCCTGATCGACGAAGCCCGTACCCCGCTGATCATCTCCGGCCAGGCCGAAGACAGCTCCAAGCTGTACATCGAGATCAACAAGCTGATCCCGCGCCTCAAGCAGCACATCGAGGAAGTCGAGGGCCAGGTTACCCAGGAAGGCCACTACAGCATCGACGAGAAGAGCCGTCAGGTTGAACTCAACGAAGCCGGCCACCAGTTCATCGAAGAGATGCTCACCCAGGTCGGTCTGCTGGCCGAGGGCGAGAGCCTCTACTCGGCGCACAACCTGGGCCTGCTGACCCACGTCTACGCCGGCCTGCGCGCGCACAAGCTGTTCCATCGCAACGTTGAATACATCGTCCAGGACGGCCAGATCCTGCTGATCGACGAACACACCGGCCGTACCATGCCGGGCCGTCGTCTGTCCGAAGGCCTGCACCAGGCGATCGAAGCGAAAGAGAACCTGAACATTCAGGCCGAGAGTCAGACCCTGGCTTCGACCACCTTCCAGAACTACTTCCGCCTGTACAACAAGCTGTCCGGCATGACCGGTACCGCCGACACCGAAGCGTTCGAGTTCCAGTCGATCTACGGACTCAACGTGATGGTGATCCCGCCGAACAAGCCGTTGGCCCGTAAGGACTTCAACGACCTGGTGTACCTGACTGCCGAAGAGAAGTACCAGGCGATCATCGCCGACATCAAGGAAAGCATGACCCAGGGCCGCCCCGTCCTGGTGGGTACGGCGACCATCGAAACCTCCGAGCACATGTCCAACCTGCTGCAGAAGGAAGGCATCGATCACAAGGTCCTCAACGCCAAGTACCACGAGAAAGAAGCCGAGATCATTGCCCAGGCCGGTCGCCCGGGTGCGCTGACCATCGCCACCAACATGGCCGGCCGTGGTACCGACATCCTCCTGGGCGGTAACTGGGAAGTCGAAGTCGCCGCCATGGAAAACGCGACGCCTGAGCAGGTTGCGCAGATCAAGGCCGACTGGCAGAAGCGTCACCAGCAGGTGATCGAGTCCGGTGGCCTGCACGTGATCGCCTCCGAGCGTCACGAGTCGCGCCGTATCGACAACCAGCTGCGTGGCCGTTCCGGCCGTCAGGGCGACCCGGGTTCGAGCCGTTTCTACCTGTCGCTGGAAGACAGCCTGATGCGTATCTTCGCCTCCGACCGGGTGAAGAACTTCATGAAGGCGCTGGGCATGCAGTCCGGTGAAGCCATCGAACACCGCATGGTCACCAACGCCATCGAAAAGGCCCAGCGCAAGGTCGAAGGCCGCAACTTCGACATTCGTAAACAGCTGCTCGAATTCGACGACGTCGCCAACGAGCAACGTAAAGTCATCTACCACATGCGTAACAGCCTGCTGGCAGCTGACAATATTGGCGACACCATCGCCGACTTCCGCCAGGAAGTGCTCGACGCCACCGTCGCCCAGCACATTCCGCCGCAGTCGCTGCCCGAGCAGTGGGATGTTGCCGGCCTGGAAGCGTCGCTGGCCAGCGATTTCGGGGTCAAGCTGCCGATCCAGCAATGGCTCGACGAAGACGACCACCTGTACGAAGAAACCCTGCGCGAGAAGCTCATGGCCGAGCTGCTGGCGGCCTACAACGAGAAGGAAGAGCAGGCCAGCGCCGAAGCCCTGCGCACCTTCGAGAAGCAGATCCTGCTGCGCGTCCTCGACGACCTGTGGAAAGACCACCTGTCGACCATGGACCACCTGCGTCACGGTATCCATCTGCGCGGCTATGCGCAGAAGAACCCGAAGCAGGAGTACAAGCGCGAGTCGTTCAACCTGTTCCAGGAACTGCTCGATTCGATCAAGCGCGACACCATCCGCGTGCTCTCGCACGTTCAGGTTCGCCGCGAAGATCCGGTCGAGGAAGAAGCCCGTCTGCGCCGCGAAGCCGAAGAACTGGCTGCGCGCATGCAGTTCCAGCACGCCGAGGCCCCAGGCCTGGAAGCTGAGCCGCAGGAAGAGGGCGCTGACGTTGCCGTGGCCACCGCGCCCGTACGCAACGAGCAGAAGCTGGGCCGCAACGAGCCATGCTGGTGCGGTTCGGGCAAGAAGTTCAAGCAGTGCCACGGCAAGATCGACTGATCAGACCGTCGTTGCACCCCGCTGACATCTGAACACCGCGCCGCGACTGGTACTCACCGTCGCGGCGTTGTTCCATCTCAAGCGCCGGTTATCTCGACCCGGCGCATTTTTTCTAGGAGCGCTTTCATGGCTGTTGGTCTTGGTCCTTTGCCAACGTTGCACCCGGTTCCAGGTTTCGAACTCGGCATCGCCTCTGCGGGCATCAAGCGCCCGGGGCGCAAGGACGTGGTGGTAATGCGCTGCGCCGAAGGCTCCAGTGTTGCCGGCGTGTTCACCCTGAACGCGTTCTGCGCCGCTCCCGTGATCCTTGCCAAGCAGCGCGTGCAGGGCACCGTGCGCTACCTGCTGACCAACACCGGCAACGCCAATGCCGGCACCGGCGCGCCGGGCCTGGCCGCCGCCGAACGCACCTGCGCCAAGCTGGCCGGGCTGACTGGCGTCGACGCCAGCGCCGTGCTGCCGTTTTCCACCGGCGTGATCGGCGAGCCGCTGCCGGTCGAGAAGATCGAAGGCGCCCTGCAGGCCGCCCTGGATGACCTGTCGGAAAACAACTGGGCCGCTGCCGCCACCGGCATCATGACCACCGATACCCTGCCAAAAGGCGCCAGCCGACAGTTCCAGCATGACGGCGTGACCATCACCGTCACCGGCATCAGCAAGGGCGCGGGCATGATCCGTCCGAACATGGCGACCATGCTCGGCTACATCGCCACCGACGCCAAGGTGGCGCCTGCGGTGCTCAAGGACCTGATCCTCGACGGCGCCAACAAGTCGTTCAACCGCATCACCATCGACGGCGACACCTCGACCAACGACTGCTGCATGCTGATTGCCACCGGCAAGGCCGATGTCGCCGAAGTCACCGAAGCCAGCGGCCCGTTGTTCGAAGCGCTGAAAAAGGCCGTGTTCGAAGTGTGTATGGAAGTGGCCCAGGCCATCGTCCGTGACGGCGAAGGCGCGACTAAGTTCGTCACCGTTGAAGTCAATGGCGGCGGCAATCACCAGGAATGCCTGGACGTCGGCTACGCCGTGGCTCACTCGCCGCTGATCAAGACCGCGCTGTTCGCCTCTGACCCGAACTGGGGCCGGATCCTCGCCGCCGTCGGCCGTGCCGGCGTGCCGGACCTGGACGTCAGCCTGATCGACGTCTACCTGGGTGATGTGTGCATCGCCAGCAAGGGCGGGCGCAGCGCCAGCTACACCGAAGCCCAGGGCTCGGCAGTAATGGCCAAGGAAGAGATCACCATCCGTATCGAGCTGGGCCGTGGCCAGTGCAGCGAAACCATCTGGACCACTGACCTGTCCCACGAGTACGTGAAAATCAACGCCGAATACCGTACCTAACCTCATCGCGGGTCAAGCCCGCTCCTACAAAACCTGTAGGAGCGGGCTTGACCCGCGAAAAGTCCCTGATGGAGCTGAACCATGAGCTACCAACTGATCATCGGCGACAAGCTGTATTCCTCCTGGTCGCTGCGCGCCGCCCTGGCCCTCGAGCTGGCCGGTGCTTCCTATGATGAAACCCTGATCAAACTCAACCAGCCCGATACCCGCCAGCGTCTGCTCGAGCATTCGCCCACTGCCAAGGTGCCGCTGCTCAAGAGCGAGCATGGGGTAATCGCCGACTCCCTGGCGATCGCCGAGTACCTGGCTGAACGCTACCCGCACGCCAACCTCTGGCCCACCGACATCGCCGCCCGGGCCCAGGCCCGTTCGGCCTGCGCGCAGATGCACAGCGGCTTTTTCGCCCTGCGCGGCAACATGCCGTTCGACCTGTCCCGGGATGAAGCGCTGGAAACCGTGCCGCTGGACGTGCAGGTGGATATCGACCGCATCGTCGCGCTGTGGTCCGAATGCCGCCTGGCCGCCAAGGAAGCAGGCCCGTACCTGTTCGGCCGCGTCAGCCTGGTCGATGCCTTCTTTGCCCCGATCGCCGTGCGCCTGCGCACCTATCGGGTAGAGGTGCCGGCAGAAGCGGCAGCCTATATCGAAACCATCTACCAGTGGCCAGCCTTCCAGGCCTGGCAAAAGGCTGGCCTGGCGGAGCGTGAAGGGTGAAACGTGTGCATGTAGCCGCTGCGGTCATCCGCGGTACCGACGGGCGCATCCTGATTGCCCGCCGTGCCGACTGCCAGCATCAGGGCGGCCTGTGGGAGTTCCCGGGCGGCAAGGTTGAAGACGGCGAAGCGGTCGAGCGGGCCCTGGCGCGGGAGCTTCATGAAGAGCTGGGCATCGTCGTCACTGCGGCGCGGCCATTGATCAAGGTCAAACACGATTACCCGGACAAGCAGGTGCTGCTGGATGTCTGGGAGGTCAACGGTTTTACCGGCGAGCCCCACGGCGCAGAAGGCCAGCCTCTGGCCTGGGTAAGCGCGCGGGAGCTGCCGCACTACGACTTCCCCGAAGCCAACCAGCCGATCGTTGCTGCCGCGCGCTTGCCGGGGCAATACCTGATCACGCCCGAAGGCCTGGAAGTTCCGCAGATGCTGCGTGGCATCCAGAAGGCCATTGCCGGCGGGATCAAGCTGGTGCAACTGCGTGCGCCGAACATGTACGACCCCAAGTACCGCGATGTGGCGGTGGATGCGGTCGGGCTGTGTGCGGGCAAGGCGCAGTTGATGCTCAAGGGCCCGTTGGAGTGGCTGGGTGACTTCCCGGCGGCCGGTTGGCACCTGACCTCCGAGCAGTTGCGCAAGTACGCCAGCAAAGGCCGGCCGTTCCCCAAGGAACGCTGGCTGGCGGCGTCCTGCCACAATGCTGAAGAATTGGCGTTGGCCGAGCAGATGGGCGTGGATTTCGTCACCCTGTCGCCGGTGCAGGCGACCCAGACTCATCCACACGCCGTGCCGTTGGGTTGGGAGCAGGCGCAGCAACTGATCGAAGGCTTCAGCAAGCCCGTGTATTTGCTCGGTGGCGTGGGTGCTGCCGAGCTGGACAAGGCCTGGCTGCATGGCGCTCAGGGTGTGGCGGGGATCCGCGCATTTTGGCCTGAGCTCTGATAGGGGGCTGCTTTGCAGCCCATCGCTGGCATGCCAGCTCCCACAAGGTTCGGTGTATGCAGTCTTTGTGGGAGCTGGCTTGCCAGCGATGAGGCCCTCAAGGCTTGGCCGCAGCCTGCCACAACACCTCGGCAACGCCCTGACGCCGCGCAATCAACCGCGCCGCGACAAACAGCAAATCCGACAACCGGTTGATATACGCCAGCCCCACCCCGGCCAAAGGCTCGACACTGTTCAACTGCTGGCAACGCCGCTCGGCACTGCGCGCCAGGCTGCGGCACACATGGGCCTGGGCAATCAGTGCCGAACCACTGGGCAGGATAAAGTTCTCCAGCGGCCCCAGCTCTTCGTTCCAGCGGTCGATCGCCGCCTCCAGGCGCTCCACTTCAGCACTGTTCAGCGCCTGGTAAGCGGGCATCGCCAATTCCCCGCCCAGATCGAACAACCGGTGCTGACAAGGCGCCAGCACCTCGCTGAGCTCATCCAGCCTGTGCTCGGCCAACCCGGCCAGCAACAAACCCAGCTGGCTGTTGAGGCTGTCCACCTCGCCAATGGCTTCGATCCGCGGGTGGTCCTTGGGTACCCGGCGGCCATCGCCCAGGCCGGTCTCACCTTTGTCGCCGGTGCGGGTGTAGATCTTCGACAAACGAAAACCCATGCTCATGACTCCGTCTTCAGGGGGGCAAGCGGCAGGCGCAAGGTGAAGCAGGTGCCCTGGCCAGGTGCCGATTGCACCTCCATCTGCCCCTTGTGATTGTTGGTGATGATGAAATATGACACTGACAGGCCCAAGCCCGTGCCCTGGCCGATTTCCTTGGTGGTGAAGAACGGCTCGAAGGTACGTTTGCGCACTGCTTCGGGCATGCCGATACCGTTGTCCTCGACCTGGATCTCCGCCCACGGCGGATTGAGCCGGGTGCGCAGGGTGATACGCCCGGGCTCGCTGTCATCCTGGCGCAGGTGAATGGCCTGGGCGGCGTTTTTCAGCAGGTTGAGCAGCACCTGTTCCAGTTCGTTGGCGGTGCACGGCACCGGGCCCAGATCAGGGTCGAACTGGCGGACGATGGCCTGGCCCTTGAAATCGAAACCGATGGTCAGGTCGAAGTCGTTGCCGGCAATTTCCACCGCCTGGTCGATCAGCGCCGGCAGGTCGCAAGGCGCCAGCTGGCGGTTGCTGCGGCGGCTGAAGCTGAGCATGTGGGTGACGATCTTCGCTGCACGGGCACCGGCCTGCTGGATGCCGTCGAGCAACTGCGGTACTTCGCGGCTTTCCAGGTAGCGGTTGACGGTGGGCAGATCAATGCCGATCTCATCGGCCTGTTCCTGGTTCTTGGCCAGGTCCGGCGACAGCCGCCGGCGAATGTTCTGCACATTGTGCAGGATGGCGCCAAGGGGGTTGTTGATTTCGTGAGCCATGCCGGCTGCCAGGCCGCCGACTGAAAGCATCTTTTCCGACTGAACCATCATTTCTTCCAGCGACAGCCGCTGGGTGATGTCGTCGATCCGGATCACCACGCCGCGGCCACCACCGCCCATCAGCGGGTAGAAGGTCAGGGCATAGTGGCGGGCGTCGTCGTCCTTGGTCCAGGTCACCCGCTCGATCTTCGCCACCCGGTGCTTTTCGACGCTCTCCTTGAGCTGCGGCAGGAACGGCTTGAGCGGTTCGAAAGCGAGGAAGATCGGCTGGTTCAACGCTTCGTCAAGCGGTGTGCCGGAGAGCGCGCTGGCTTCCTGGTTCCACTGAGTGACGTAGAGCTGTTCGTCAAGGGCGATCAGCGCCGAGGGCATGGAGTCGATGATGCTGTTGAGATAATTCTGAAAGCCGGTGAGTTTTTTCTCGATCTTGCTGCGTACCTGAACTTCCAGCTCCAGTTTGCGGTTGGTGTGACGGGTTTCTTCGGCCAGACCCTGGGCCTGGTCGTAGGCGTCCTGAAATTCGTCGCGGGTGCGCTTGAGCTGCTGCTCGCGGGCTTCGATGCGCGAAAGCATGGTGTTGAAGGCGTCGGCCAGGCTGCCGATTTCGTCGTCATTGCCGCGTTTGGCGCGCAGGGCGTAGTTCTCTTCGCGGGTGACCTGGCGCGACAGTTCTTCGAGCTGGTAGATCGGCTGGGTGATCAGGCGCTTGATCTGCCGGGCGATGATCATCCACAGCAGGATACTGAACACCAGGATGCCCAGGCTGGCAGTCAGGGTGCCGGTGTAGAAGGCCATCGGCAGTTCGCTGCTGGCCACCAGCAACAGGTGGCCGGGCGGGCCGCCCGCACGGGGCAGGCTCACCAGTTGCGTGCTGCGAAATTCGGTCAGGCGCCAATTGTCGATGTTGCGGTAGCGCTTGGGCAACGGCAGGGCTTCA
The DNA here is from genome assembly GCF_900497695.1 of Pseudomonas wadenswilerensis. Lineage (GTDB taxonomy): Bacteria > Pseudomonadota > Gammaproteobacteria > Pseudomonadales > Pseudomonadaceae > Aquipseudomonas > Aquipseudomonas wadenswilerensis. The sequence continues at coordinate 213,229 of NZ_UIDD01000004.1, forward strand.
CCATGCTGCAACTGCGCCAGCATCTTGCCGTCGCTGCCGTACAGGGCGGCGGCGCGCAGTGGGGTGTAGCTGTCGAGTTCCTTGAGCAGGGCTTTGGCGGCTTCCGGCGAATCGCTGGCCTGTTGCGCCAGTTGCGGATTGGACACCAGTCGGCCGATAGTCTGCAGGGCCTGCGGGGCCATGCTCTCCTGGGAGATCCAGTAGGCAGCGCTGATAAAGGTCAGGTTGGCCACCAGCAGGATGGTGATCAACAACACCAGCAGGGCGGCCAGCAACTTCTGGCCGACCGGCAGGTTCTCCAGGCGTTCGCGCAAGGTCATGTGAAAGGCGTTATCCCGGTCTGTAGGTGAAAGGGCAGGGTAGCGCCGTGCTCAGTCGCTGGGCAATCCGCGCGTGTTCAGGTGTTCGACCAGGCGCCGGTACAGCCGTTCCAGGTGCGGCAGCTGCCGGCCGTGACGGCTGGCGGTGCGGCAGGCATGGCCGAGCAGATAGTGGATTTCGGTGCGCCGGCCATGGCGAACATCCTGGTACATGGAAGAGTAGTTGGCCGCGGTGGCATGGATCACCCGTTCGACTTCCTCGTTGAGGCCCTCGGCCGCTTCCGGCTGGCCGCAATACTGCAGCAGCTCGGCCAGTTCTGCACACAGGGTGGCGACTTCGCAGTGATGCGCCTGCAGGCCGCCATTGCGACAGTCATGCAGCACGGTCAGCGGGTTGATCGCGCAGTTGAGCGCCAGTTTGCGCCACAGGCGGGTGAGGATGTCCGGGGTCCACTGGTGGGGAATGCCGGCGTCGCTCAGGTCTTCGAGCCAGCCCGGAGGGCCGGGGTTGGCCGGATCGCCCAGCCAGTTGAAGCCGTGACCGGCGAAATTCACCTGCCAGTCCTGTTCGCGGAACGCGCCTTCGGTGCTGGAGGCGAACACGCAGCGGGCGTGTGGCACGCGATTGGCCACTGCTTCCTGGCTGCCCAGGCCGTTCTGCAGCAGGATCAGCTCGGCGTCCCGGGCCAGGCGCGGCGCCAGTTGCGCCACCGCCTGTTCGGCGTCGTAAGCCTTGCAGGCCACCAGCAAACGGTGGATCGGCGTGTTGTCGTCGGCCAGTTGCGCCGGAATCGCCTGCAGTTGCGCCTTGCCCTGTTCGACCAGGGTCAGGCCGCCTGCGGCTTCATAGGCCTGTAACCGCGCCTTGTCGCGCAGGACCAGCCGGACCGGTTTGCCGGCGCGGGCCAGCCGGCAGGCCCAGAGGCTGCCCAGACTGCCGGCGCCGAGAATATGCCAGGTGCTGCTCATCAGCGTTTCGCAACCGTTATAATGATCCGGTATTTTAACCGTCAAACCCTGCGCGCTCCATCGCGCTCTTTCAGCAGAGCCGCGAGGGTGCCTTTATTTTTTGGAGAAAAGGTATGCCGTCGTTCGACGTGGTATCGGAACTGGACAAGCACGAAGTCACCAACGCCGTGGAAAACGCGGTCAAAGAGCTGGATCGCCGCTATGACCTCAAGGGCAAGGGCAGCTTCGAGTTCAAGGAAAAGGAGCTGACCGTCAACCTGACCGCCGAAGCCGAATTCCAGCTCGAGGCGATGATTGACATCCTCAAGCTGGCCCTGGTCAAGCGCAAGATCGACGTGCAGTGCCTGGAAGTGAAGGACGCCTTCGCCTCGGGCAAGGTCATGAAGCAGGAAGCGGTGCTCAAAGAGGGTATCGATAAAGAACTGGCGAAGAAGATCGTCGCTCATATCAAGGACGCCAAGCTCAAGGTCCAGGCCGCCATCCAGGGCGAGCAGGTGCGCGTCACCGGCAAGAAGCGCGACGACCTGCAAGAGGCCATCGCCGCCTTGCGCGCCAAAGAGTTCGGCATGCCCCTGCAGTTCAACAATTTCCGCGACTGAAGTCACGGAGCCCGGAACCTTGGCGCCTTTTTGGCGTCCGAGGGCCGAGGTGCCGCTGAAACGTTTGCGGCAGGTCTTATTCAGCTTTGTGCCGCCCGGCATCAGGAGAACACACTATGGATTTGAACGCTGAGGTCGACCAGCTGGTCAAGGCTTCGCAAACCTGGCTTCCGATGATCATGGAATACGGTAGCCGTCTGTTGCTGGCGTTGTTGACCCTGGCCATCGGCTGGTGGGTAATCAACAAGGTCACCTATCGCCTGGGCAAACTGCTTGCCCTGCGTAACGCCGACCTGGCCCTGCAAGGTTTCATCAGCAGCCTGGCCAACATCATTCTGAAGATCCTGCTGATTGTCAGCGTGGCCTCGATGATCGGCATCGAGACCACCTCGTTCGTCGCTGCCATCGGTGCTGCGGGCCTGGCCATCGGTCTGGCCCTGCAAGGTAGCCTGGCCAACTTCGCGGGCGGCGTGCTGATCCTGCTGTTCCGTCCGTTCCGTATCGGCGACTGGATCGAAGCCCAGGGTGTGGCGGGTACCGTCGACAGCATCCAGATCTTCCATACCGTGCTGCGTACCGGCGACAACAAGACCGTGATCCTGCCCAACGGCAGCCTGTCCAACGGCATCATCACCAACACCAACCGCCAGCCGACGCGCAAGGTGGTGTTCGATGTTGGCGTTGACTACGACGCCGACCTGCAAAAGGCCCGCAACGTGCTGCTGGAACTGGCCCAGGACCCGCGGGTGCACCAGGATCCGGCGCCACAGGCAGTGATTTCGACCTTGGGCGACAGCTCGATCACCGTATCGCTGCGCATCTGGGTCAACACCGCCGATTACTGGGACGTGCTGTTCATGCTCAACGAGCATGCCCGTGACCGCCTGAAGGCCGAGGGCATCGACATTCCCTTTCCACAGCGGGTGATCCGCGTGGTGCAGGAAGCGGCGGTGCAGTAACGACCGACGCAATCGCGGGGCAAGCCCGCTCCTACACAATCCTGTAGGAGCGGGCTTGCCCCGCGATGCTTTCAGCAGCCATTACACTTGTTCACGTCTTCGCGCTATCTGCGCCCAGTGCTTTCTGGCATATAGGCTCGCTTACTTCTGTTTGCCCGGTCTTATCATGCTTACCCCCCTGATCAACATTACGCCGCTACGGGCGTTTTGTTTCGCCATGACCCTGGCGCTGTTCGAACTGCTTACCTACCTCGCCAGCGACGTGGTGATGCCGGCCATGCCGGTGGTGGTCGGTGAGCTCAACGCCAGCCCCGAATTCATCCCCCATGCCCTGAACCTCTACCTGCTCGGTGGCGTGCTGCTGCAATGGCTGATCGGCCCGCTGGCCGACCGTTACGGCCGTCGTCCGTTGCTGCTGGGCGGCTGCGCGTTCTTCTGCCTGGCCTGTATCGCCACCTTCTGGGTGCAGAGCATCGAGCTGTTCAACCTGCTGCGCCTGTTGCAGGGCATTGGCCTGGGCTTTGTGGTGACGGTCAGCTACCCGGCACTCAACGAGGCGTTCAGCGAAGCCGATGCAGTGCGGATGATGGCCTTGCTGGCCAATATCGCCCTGCTGTCGCCGCTGCTTGGTCCGCTGGTCGGTACCCTGCTGCTGGAGTGGGTGTCCTGGCGCTGGCTGTTCGTGCTGTTCGGTGCGGCAGCGGTGCTGGCCTGGTTTGCCCTGTACCGGTTCATGCCGGAGACCCTCGGCGTCGAACGCCGGGATGGCTCGCGCCTGGCGTTCCAGCCGATCCACTTGCTGCCGTTGCTGGCCGGCTACGGGCAACTGTTGGCCAACCGCCGCTTTGTCGCCGGCAGTGCCGCGCTGGGCCTGGTCGGCCTGCCGCTGATCGGCTGGATCGGCCTGTCGCCGGTGCTGTTGATCCACGACGAGGGCCTGAGCACCCTGGATTACGCCCTGTGGCAATTGCCGGTGTTCGGCGGCCTGATCCTCGGCAACCTGGTGATCAACCGGATTGCCGATCGCCATGCGCTCACCACCCTGGTGCGATTGGCGTTGTGGCCGTTTCTGATCGGTTTGCTGGGCATGATGCTCGGCACCTGGCTGTACCCTTCGGTACCGAGCCTGGTGATCGGCATGTCGGTGTATGCGCTGGGCCTGGGTATTGCCAACGCCGTGCTGTACCGCATGACGCTGTTTTCCAGCGAGCAGAGCAAGGGTCTGGTGTCGGCGATGCTGGGGATGATCACCATTGCCCTGCTGGGCCTTGGCGGGGCGTTGCTGGCGATGCTCGGGGCTGGCGCCAGCCTTGTGCACTTCGCCCTGGCGGCGGGGGCGGCGGGAATTCTGGCGCTATGGCCGCTGAGGGTCGTTCTGAGCGCTTCCACCAACTTGCCAGAGGCTATCCCGGAGTAGCTCCGGTAATAGCCTCAGCGCGGTTCAGGGGCGTTCTCCAACCTGGTTCTCGAGCGGTTCCTGCTTGCCCCGCTCCTGGCGCCATTGCAGGGCGATCAGGATCAGGGTCGGCACGCCGAGCAGGGCGGTGATCAGGAAGAAGTCGTGGTAGCCGAACTTCTCGACCATGACTCCCGAGTAACCGCCGATCAGCCGCGGCAACAGCAGCATGATCGAACTGAGCAGGGCGTACTGCGTCGCCGAGAACTTCAGGTTGGTCAAACTCGACAGGTAGGCGACGAACGCCGAGGTGGCCAGGCCCGAGCTGAAGTTGTCCAGCGAAATGGTCAGCACCAGCATCTGCAGGTTGGCGCCCATGTCGGCGAGCATCAGGAACAGAATGTTGGTCGCCGCCGACGCCACGCCGCCGATGAACAGGATCGGCAGGATACCGAAGCGCACGATCAGCAGGCCGCCAAAACCGGCACCCACCAGGGTCATGATCAGGCCGAAGATCTTGCTGACGCTGGCGATCTGGTCCTTGGTGAAGCCCTGGTCGATGTAGAACACGTTGGCCATCACGCCCATCACCGTGTCGGACATCCGGTAGGTGGCGATCAGCCCGAGCAGCAGCAGGGCCTGCCAGCGGTAGCGGGTGATGAAGTCGTTGACCGGGGTCAGCACCGGTGCCAGGCCACGGCGGCCCATGGACGACAGGCACAGGACGGTCAGGGTGATGTACAGGATCGCCCGCAGGAAGGCGCGGTCTTCGAGCAGCAGGTCGAGCAGGCTCACGCCTTCGAACAGCACGCTGGCGAAATCGGTGTTGTACAGCTGGGTGAACGTTGCCGGTACCGATACCAGCAGGATGATCAGCACGAACACCGACACCAGCTGGTGGCTCAGGCCGTAGCGCGCCGCCGACAGCTGGGTGCGCAGTGGCACCGGAGGCTCGCGCATCAACAGGGTGGTGATCACTGCCGGCAGCATCATCACACCGAACAGCACGTAGGTGCCGGTCCAGGCCTTGTGCAGGTAGCTGAAGCCGGTGGAGCCGAAGCCCTCGGCGAAGAACAGCGCACCGGCGGTGGCCAGCAGCGCGGCAACCCGGTAGCCGGCCATGTAGCTGGCGGCAAGCGCAGCCTGGCGCTGGTCGTCGGCGATTTCCAGGCGATAGGCGTCGACGGCGATGTCCTGGGTGGCCGAGGCAAAGGCCACCAGTACCGCCAGGGCAATCAGCCACGACAGGTGTTTTTGCGGGTCGCAGAAGCCCATGCCGACCAGGCCGATGACCACCAGCACCTGAGACAGCACCAGCCAGGAGCGACGGCGCCCGAGTTTGCCGAGCAAGGGCAGGCGCCATTGGTCGAGCAGCGGCGACCACACCCATTTGAAGGCATAGGCCAAGCCGATCAGGCTGGCATAACCGATGGTTTCACGGGCCACGCCGGCCTCGCGCAGCCATACCGACAGGGTCGAAAACACCAGCATGTAAGGCAAGCCGGCGGCAAAGCCGAGCAACAACAGTACCAGTGTCGACGGGCTGGCATAGGCAGCGAGCGCAGCGCGCCAGGTTTTACGGGGCATGGGCCAACATCTGCCTCAAGTTTACGAAAACAAAGCGCGCACTCTAACCGCTGTGCTCCATCGGGCGCCAGCCATGGCGCAACATATCCACACGATTATTGTGCAGGGTGATGCCTTCTGCCCGTAGCCGGGCACGCTGCTCGTCGCCCGATGGGGTGCCCAGCGCCAGGCTCAGGCGACCGCCGGCGCCCAGCACCCGGTGCCAGGGCAACTGGGTGTCACTGGGCAGCTGGCTCAGGGTACGCCCGACCCAGCGCGCTGCACGGCCAAGGCCGGCCAGGTGGGCGAGCTCGCCGTAGCTGATCACCTTGCCGGCGGGTACCTGGCCAAGCACCAGATAGAGTGCCATTCGTCGGGCTTCGGCGCTTTCGGTCGGATCGCCAGGAATCCCGCTCATCGCGCAATTGACCCAGACCACGCGGGATGTGCCGGGTAGAGCGGGCAAATAAGAATTGAACTCATCGACATGGTGCAGGTCAGTCCTTGCTCTGATGGCGGGTATCTGGATAATGCCCGACTTTTTTCGCGAACCCGAGTCCGTTGCTGCTTATGTCTCCTAGAGCCCTGTTGTGCGTTGCCCTGGCCGCTGCCTGTACCCCAGCCCTTGCCGATACCGTGTGGATGAAAAACGGTGACAAGCTGAGCGGCAAGATCAAGGTCTTTGATGGCGGTAAACTGCTGCTCGAAACGCCCTATGGCGGCTCCATTGCACTGGACTGGAAGCAGGTCAAGACTCTGGAAAGCGACCAGGAACTGCTGGTCAAGCAGGACGCCTACACCGGCGAGAAGGCCAAGTCGCTGCACGCTGCAGACAACGGTAAGGTCACTCTGGCCAACGGCGAGACACCCAGGACGGTCGAGCTGGCCAGCATCCAGCAGATCATGAAACCAAAGCCGGTGGTCGAGGACCTGACCTGGAAGGGTAACGTCGACCTGGCCCTGGACTACAAACGCGCCGAAACCAACAGCGACGACTACGACATCGACTTCAAGACCACCGCCCGTCACGGCCGCTGGCGCCACCAGGCCGAGGGCGAATACAACCGCGAGAGCAAGGACGACGTCACCACCACCAACAACTGGAGCGCCGAATATGCGCTGGACCGCTTCATTACCGAGAAGTGGTTCTGGCAGGGCCGTCTGGAATACAAGCGTGACCATATCGAAGACCTGGCCCGCCAGCGCACCGTGGGTACCGGCCCGGGTTACCAGTTCTGGGACAACGAGCTGGGCGCGTTCTCCCTCGGCTCGCTGATCAACCGTACCGACTATGAATACGCTGATGGCGGCAAGGACAACTTCTACTCGCTGGCCATGAAGTGGGACTACAACCGCTACCTGATCGGCAAGCGCGTCGAGTTCTTCACCAACGGCGAGGTCGGCAAGCCGCTCGGCGGCGTCGCCGAGTACGCCCTGGATGCCGAAGTCGGCCTGCGCTACAAGGTCACCGAATGGGCCTCGCTCAACCTCAAGGCCGAGAAGGACATCATCAGCGGCACCCGCGACAGCGACCTGGACAAGACCCGCTACACCGCAGGTTTTGGCGTCGCCTGGTAAGCACGCTGGCAACCCCGGGCGATAATGATTATTTTGTCGGTTAACCAGGCTGGTCGGGCACTTTCACCGCCAGCCACGACGACGATTATCGAGCGGGGAGACATACAGTGAGCGCGAAAGCCGCAACACAGGCACGGGAGCTGCTGCTCAAGGAATACCGCGGGGTGCTGTCGACCCATTCCAAGTCGATGCCGGGGTTTCCCTTCGGTTCGGTGGTGCCCTACTGCCTGGATGCCGACGGCAACCCGCTGATCCTGATCAGCCGCATTGCCCAGCACACCCACAACCTGCAAAAAGACCCCAAGTGCTCGTTGCTGGTAGGCGAGCGTGATGCCCAGGACGTCCAGGCAGTGGGCCGCCTGACCGTGCTGGCCGAGGCGCACAAGCTGGTTGAGCCCGAAGCGGTCGAAGCCGCAGCAGAGCGCTACTATCGCTATTTTCCAGAGTCGGCCAACTACCATCAAGCCCACGATTTTGACTTCTGGGTGCTCAAGCCGGTGCGCCATCGCTACATCGGCGGCTTCGGCGCGATCCACTGGGTCGATCACCTGAGCCTGGCCAACCCCTTTGCCGGCAAGGCCGAACAGAGCATGATCGAGCACATGAACAGCGATCATGCCAATGCCATCGAACACTACGTCCAGCTCAGCGGCCTGCCCCAGGGCGTGGCGGCGCAGATGGTCGGCATCGACAGCGAGGGCATGCACCTGCGCATTGGTCAGGGCTTGCACTGGTTGCCGTTCGCTGCGCCCTGCAATACGCCGATACAAGTGCGCGAGGCCCTGGTTTTTCTGGCCCGCGCCGATCAATGGCCGCAACGTGCAACCGCCGAGGCTTGAAATGGCGATGGATCGCATCCATTAAAGGTCTACTGCAAGGACATCTTGCGCAGAGGAACCGTTGATGCGTGCTTTTCTATTGCTGTTTCTGATTTTTCCGGTGCTGGAGCTGTATGTGTTTTTCAAGGTCAGCACCGCGATCGGCTTCTTTCCGGCGCTGCTGCTGATCATCGCCGGCTCTGCCCTGGGTGTGCTGGTGGTGCGGGTGGCGGGTCTGGCCACCGCCCTGCGTGCCCGCGAGAGCCTGCAGCGTGGCGAATTGCCTGCCGAAGACATGTTCCACGGGCTGATGCTGGCGCTGGGTGGCGGCCTGCTGCTGTTGCCAGGTTTCATCAGTGACGTGATCGGTCTGGTCTGCCTGCTGCCGTTCACCCGCCGCCTGCTCGGGCGCAAGATGCGCGAGCGCGCCGAGGCCCAGGCCATGCGCCAGCGCGCCTTTGGCGATGACCCGTTCATGGCGCGCCCAGGTCAGTCCAGCCGTGGCCATCAGCCAACGGTGATCGAAGGCGAAGTGGTCGGCCGTGAAGATCCTGCTCAGCCCAACCTGCGCAATCCTCGGGATCTGTAAAGGTTGCTTGTGCTGTGCCAGCGGCCCCTTTTGGGGCCGTTTTGCTGTACAGGGGGCTGATCGCTAAAAATTTTCATCAGCAAGCCTTGTAATTGCTCTTGGCGACCTCATGTATGGGTCACCGCAAGGTTTCTGGTGATTTGCACCAGACATTACATGTGTGGTCCGCCCCGCGGGCTACGAGCGGCCAAGCCGCAAGCATCAACCCGCCGGTGTCGATACCGGCCGATGAAAACCACAATTAGGAGAGATCGACAATGAAGCTTCGTCCTCTGCATGACCGCGTCGTTATCCGTCGCAGCGAAGAAGAATCGAAAACCGCTGGCGGTATCGTTCTGCCAGGTTCGGCCGCTGAAAAACCTAACCGTGGCGAAGTCGTCGCTGTAGGTACCGGTCGCATCCTGGACAACGGTGAAGTGCGTGCGCTGGCCGTGAAAGTGGGTGACAAGGTGGTTTTCGGCCCTTACTCGGGCAGCAACACTGTGAAAGTTGACGGCGAAGACCTGCTGGTGATGGCTGAGAACGAAATTCTCGCTGTCATCGAAGGCTGATTCCGCTGGTTTCCCGTTACTCCAAAGTATTCAAGGATTAAACGATCATGGCTGCTAAAGACGTAAAATTCGGCGACTCCGCCCGTAAGAAAATGCTCGTTGGTGTCAACGTTCTGGCTGATGCTGTAAAAGCCACCCTGGGCCCGAAAGGCCGTAACGTTGTTCTGGCCAAGAGCTTCGGCGCTCCGACCATCACCAAAGACGGTGTTTCGGTTGCCAAAGAAATCGAGCTGAAAGACGCTTTCGAAAACATGGGCGCCCAGCTGCTCAAAGACGTTGCCTCCAAGGCCAACGACGAAGCCGGTGACGGCACCACCACCGCAACCGTTCTGGCTCAGGCCATCGTCAGCGAAGGCCTGAAAGCCGTTGCTGCCGGCATGAACCCGATGGACCTGAAGCGTGGTATCGACAAGGCCACCATCGCCATCGTCAAAGAGCTGAAGACCCTGTCCAAGCCATGCGCCGACTCCAAGGCCATCGCCCAGGTCGGTACCATCTCGGCCAACTCCGACAACTCCATCGGTGACATCATCGCCGAAGCCATGGAAAAAGTCGGTAAAGAAGGCGTGATCACCGTCGAAGAAGGCTCGGGCCTGGAAAACGAACTGTCGGTCGTGGAAGGCATGCAGTTCGACCGTGGCTACCTGTCCCCTTACTTCGTCAACAAGCCAGACACCATGGTCGCCGAGCTGGATGGCCCGCTGCTGCTGCTGGTTGACAAGAAGATCTCCAACATCCGCGAACTGCTGCCAGTTCTGGAAGCCGTTGCCAAGGCCGGCCGTCCACTGCTGATCGTGGCTGAAGACGTCGAAGGCGAAGCGCTGGCTACCCTGGTAGTCAACAACATGCGCGGCATCGTCAAGGTTGCAGCGGTCAAGGCACCTGGCTTCGGCGACCGCCGCAAGGCCATGCTGCAGGACATCGCTGTCCTGACCGGCGGTACCGTGATCTCCGAAGAAATCGGCCTGAGCCTGGAGTCCGCTACCCTGGAGCACCTGGGTAACGCCAAGCGCGTGACCCTGTCCAAGGAAAACACCATCATCGTCGACGGTGCTGGCGTAGAAGGCGACATCCAGGCGCGTATCGCCCAGATCCGCACTCAGGTCAACGAGACTTCCTCGGACTACGACCGTGAAAAACTGCAAGAGCGTCTGGCCAAACTGGCTGGCGGTGTTGCCGTGATCAAGGTTGGTGCTGGCACCGAAGTCGAAATGAAAGAGAAGAAAGCCCGCGTTGAAGACGCCCTGCACGCTACCCGTGCAGCCGTCGAAGAAGGCGTGGTGCCTGGCGGTGGTGTTGCACTGGTTCGCGCTCTGCAAGCCATCGAAGGCCTGAAAGGCGACAACGAAGAGCAGAACGTTGGTATCCAGCTGCTGCGTCGCGCTGTTGAAGCGCCGCTGCGCCAGATCGTTGCCAACGCCGGCGACGAGCCAAGCGTAGTGGTCGACAAGGTCAAGCAAGGTTCCGGCAACTTCGGTTACAACGCTGCTACCGGCGAGTACGGCGACATGATCGAAATGGGTATCCTGGACCCTGCCAAGGTAACCCGTTCGGCCCTGCAAGCTGCAGCTTCGATCGGCGGTCTGATGATCACCACCGAAGCCATGGTTGCTGACGCTCCAGTTGAAGCTGGTGCTGGCGGCGGCATGCCAGACATGGGCGGCATGGGTGGTATGGGCGGCATGGGCGGCATGATGTAAGCCAGCCTTACCCGTTCGATAAAAAGCCCCGCCTAGTGCGGGGCTTTTTTTTGCCTGAATTCTGGGGTTGCTGTGCAACCCATCGCCGGCAAGACCGGCTCCCACGGGGGGCTGTATGTGGGAGCTGGCTTGCCAGCGATGCAGTCACCGCACATTCCAGCCTTACGAGGTCGGCACGGTAACCGCAGCCTTGTGCTTCAGTTCAACCGGCCGGCGATACAACACCCAGTAGTAACAGCCCAGGCTGATCAACCAGCAAAACACCGCAGTCCACACGTTGTGCGAAAAGAAGTGCGCGCCCTGCAGCATGCGCCCTACCGAAAACAGCGTGCCCAGGCCAAAGGCGAACAACAGTGCCGCCTTTGCCAGGCGCGGGCGCCGGTCGCGCAGGACAAAGAACAGCGCAAACAGGGTAAAGCCAGTCGCCGCGTGGCCACCCGGCCAGCAGCGCCCGGGCTTGTCCGTCGCCGGGCGCGGGCTGAGCAGCTCGCTGTAGGTCTCCTTGCCGCCAAACTCGGTCAGGCTCCACGGGCACTGCACCGCCGTCACTGCCTTGACCGGTGTGACAAAGCTGGTCGACAACCCCATGGCCAGCACCAGGCAGCCCAGTTCCCGACGCCAGCTGAACAGCCGCGACCAGAAGAAACTCATCGCAAAGGCGACGATCGCCAGCAGACCCAGGACGATCACGGCCTGTTTCGCCCGGTCATGCAGGATGTCTTCGAGGAAGTAGCTGTGCCGGCCAATGAACTGCCCGGCCAGCGGGTCGAACGCCAGCTTGGCCAGGTCCATGTCCAGTGAGGTCAGCTCCAGCAGGATCAATATCACCGCGGTGACGGCGGGGATGCCCAGGGCAATCCAGAAATTCAGCGGACGGGAGTAGGCAGGTAGCGACATGGCAAGTCCAGGTGAATGGAGGGGACAATCCGACCGGCAATTCTCGGGCAGCCGCCATCACCTGTCCGTGAAGGCTCGGTGAAAAAAACGTTAACCTGCAATAAAGTCGCGCCGACCTAGCCGGGCGTCGCCGATGGCCTTAAGCTGCGCCTGCCAAGCAGGCAAAAGCGCCAGACGGGAGATACCCCAATGCGAATTCTACTGGTTGAAGACAACCGCGATATCCTTGCCAACCTGGCCGACTACCTTGGCCTGAAGGGCTATACGGTGGACTGTGCCCAGGATGGTCTGTCCGGCCTGCACCTGGCGGCGACCGAACACTATGACCTGATCGTGCTCGACATCATGCTGCCGGGCATCGACGGCTACACCCTGTGCAAGCGCCTGCGCGAAGATGCCCGTCGTGACACCCCGGTCATCATGCTCACCGCCCGTGACCAGCTGGATGATCGCCTGCAGGGCTTTCGCTCCGGCGCCGACGATTACTTGCTCAAGCCTTTTGCCCTGTCGGAACTGGCCGCGCGCATCGAAGCGGTGCTGCGCAGGGCCCAAGGCGGCGGCCGGCGTACCTTGCAGGTCAGCGACCTGGTGTATGACCTCGACACCCTGGAAGTCAGCCGCGAAGGGAAGCTGCTCAAGCTCAACCCGGTCGGCCTGAAGCTGCTGGCGGTGCTGATGCAGAAGAGCCCCCACGTGCTGCGCCGCGAAGTGCTCGAAGAGGCCCTGTGGGGTGATGATTGCCCGGACAGCGACAGCCTGCGCAGCCACGTTCACCAACTGCGCCAGGTGATCGACAAGCCGTTCGAAAAGCCCCTGCTGCATACCGTTCACGGCGTGGGCTATCGTCTGGCCGAGGGCCGTGATGGAGTTTAGACAGAGCCTTGCCCAGCGGATCATCATTGCCTTTGCCCTGATGAGCGCGCTGGTGGCCGGGGCTTTCGCTTTCGGCATTGTCGCTACCGTCCACCTGGTTGAAGAACGGCTGATTTCCGCAGTGCTGGGCGGCGACCTCCAGCGTTTGCTGCGCATGGACAGCGTCGGCGACTGGAGCCACCGGCCGCGACCGGATCAACTGTTCTATTTCAGCGGCGGGCGCGATGACTTCGAGCTGCCCAAGGATCTGCGCCACCTCGACCGTGGCTTTCACGAAGTGTTTCGTGAAGATCTGTCCTACCACGCGATGGTTGAGATCGTCGATGGCCGGCACTATGTACTGCTGCAGGACCAGAGCGACTTCGAAGAACGCGAGCGCGTGCTGTTCGCGGTGGTGGTGGTCGGCTTCATCCTCAGCCTGGCACTGGCGGTGTTCCTCGGCTGGGTCCTGGCCCGGCGGGTGATGGCACCGGTGATCCGCCTGGCGCGCCAGGTACGTCACCGTGACCAGTTGCTCGGCCTGGCGCCACCGTTGGCACCTGATTACGCTGCGGACGAAGTCGGCCAGCTGGCGGTGGCGTTCGACGACACCCTGGGGCGTCTGCGTGATGCCCTGACCCGTGAGCGGCTGTTTACCAGCGATGTCAGCCATGAGCTACGCACCCCGTTGATGGTGCTGGCCAGCTCCTGCGAGCTACTGCTGGTCAATCCCAACATTGACACCCGTGCGCGTTCTCAGGTCGAGCGCATCGCCCGCGCCACCGAAGAAATGCAGGAACTGGTGAAGACCTTCCTGATGCTCGCCCGCGCCCAGCGCGACGAAGGGGCCGTGGCGTCGCAGGCGAGCATGAAGGAAGTGGCGGACGACCTGATTGGCGTCTGGCGCGACACCATCGAGCAAAAGGGCCTGACCTTGCTGTACGACGTCAGGGCTGCAAGCGCGACCCTGTATAACGCCACGTTCCTCCAGGCAGTGATGGGCAACCTGTTGCGCAACGCCGCGCACTATACCGATCAGGGTTTTATCCGCCTGACCCTGGAGCCGGCCGGGTTCCTGGTCGAAGACAGTGGCGTCGGGATTCCTGAAGAGCAGCGCGAAGCCATGTTCCGGCCGTTCGTGCGCGGTGATGAGAGGCGTGGTGAAGGGCTGGGCCTGGGGCTGTCATTGGTGCAGCGGATCTGCGACGACCAGGGCTGGACGGTGAGCCTGACCGCCATGGTGCCCCACGGCTGCCGCTTTCATGTGGACCTGAGCCTGGCCCCGGATCGGACGGTCGAGGCGCAATAGGGCCATTGGCCAGCTGTGAAAGTTTGTAATTAATTGAAACCTTTGCCGCGCTAACTCACAAATTTTTCACACCCGCATGACCTGACGCCAACGCTTGCCTGCCTAAGGTGGGCGTATTGGAGTCAGGAGATGCACCATGCGTAGCCCCATCAAGCTCGAGTTTTCGGAAAAGTACGACCAGCAGCACGCCAAGGAATACTTCCACAAGCACCAGGACGGTCTGGCACGCAGGATGTCCCACCAGCGTGACGAGCAAATGGCCCGTCGCGCCCTGGCGCTGGCTGGCGAACCCGGGCTGGTCCTCGACCTGCCGTGCGGCGCCGGGCGTTTCTGGCCCCTGCTAGCGGAAAAACCCAACCGGGTAATCATCGGCGCCGACAACTCCGAAGCCATGCTCGAAACGGCACGTGCCTCGCAACCGGCCGAAGTGGTGGAACGGGTACGCACTTTGCAGACATCTGCGTTCGCCATCGATTTACCGGATAACTCGGTCGACAGCATTTTTTGCATGCGCCTGATGCATCACATCGGCGAGGCCGCCCACCGCAAGACATTACTTTCGGAATTTCAACGAGTTACCCGCGACAGCGTGATCGTGTCGCTGTGGGTCGATGGCAATTTCAAAGCCTGGCGGCGCAAGAAGCTCGAACAGCGGCGTTACACCGAAAAGGGGCAGGGCAGTTACCAGAATCGCTTTGTGTTACCAGCTGCTACGGTTGAGGAAGAGTTCGAAGCCGCAGGATTCCGTATTCAGGAACGATTGGACTTCTTGCCGTTCTATGCCATGTGGCGAGTCTATCTATTGCGTAAGGGGTAAGCTGGGCATGGGGTTTGAGCGCACAACAGCATCGACGAACAAGGATCAGTTCGATCATTTCTGGCACCAGCAGGGCGAATGGGTGGAAGAGCCCAATCAGCGCCGCGGCGGCGAGAGTGGTGTACAGCGACTGAGCGATGACACTGGCCATACGTTCTACGCCAAGCGCCAGATCGGCCATATCTACCGCAGCCTGTTGCATCCCTTCGGCCGCCCTACCGTGCTGCGTGAGTACGATGCCTTGAACAGTTTCGAGCAGCTCGGCGTGCGGGTGCCGCATATTGTCTATTGCGGTGTTGACCGCGACACCGAGCATCAGTGGCGAGCCCTGCTGGTCAGCGAGGCACTGGAAGGTTTCGAGGATATCGACAGCTGGTTCGCCGACGGCGCCCGTGAACGTTACCACCCGGCGCTGCATGAGCGGGTTCTGCAGGACCTGGCGCAGAACCTGGCGCGGATGCACCGTGGCCACTGGCAACATGGTTGCCTGTACGGCAAGCATGTGTTCGTCAAGGTTATCGGCGAAGGCGCCGAAGCCAGGGCTGAGGTGGCGTTGCTCGACCTGGAGAAATGCCGCCGGCGTATCAGCTGCCAGCGCGCCGCCGCCAACGACCTTAAACAATTGCGCCGCCATTCGTCTTTCACTGACGCAGAGTGGCAAAAACTGCTCTATTTTTATCAGAGGGCGTTTGGCAGCGCAGTCAAAGGTTTAGAGTAATGAAACTAGAAATTGCTCGAGGTGTGTTTCTGTTGATTGCGCTGGGGGTGGCAACCGCCGCCGTGGCCGCGTGGGAGGAGCCGCGCCCGCAGATTTTCAGCAAGGTCGATGCGGGTGCGCAATGCCCGCTGCCACGGGTAGTGAAACCCCAGGTCGATGCCAAACCTGACCACGATCTGCTGCTGTTGCTGTTCGGGCTGAGCCAGGGCGTACGCGCCAGCGGCTGAACCCTGAGGGAGCGGCGGTGCGACGATTCGACTTGCCCCGCGGTCGATCCCGAAGCGAAGGTTATTCAGGCAGCACCTCATCGCGGGTCAAGCCCGCATTCACCTGCGGCGCGTCGGCCTTGGCCAGCAGGGTGTAGATACAAGGCAGCACGAACAGGGTGAACAAGGTGCCCACCGACATGCCGGTGGCGATTACCGTGCCGATGTCGAAGCGGCTGACCGCACCGGCGCCGGTGGCGAGGATCAGCGGCACCATGCCAAACACCATCGCCGCAGTGGTCATCAATACCGGACGCAAACGGATGGCCGCCGCTTCTTCCACCGCTTCGCGGGCACTCAGGCCTCTTTGCTGGCGCAACTGGTTGGCGAACTCGACGATCAGGATGCCGTGCTTGCTGATCAGCCCGATCAGGGTCACCAGCCCCACCTGGGTGTAGATGTTCATGCTCGATATGCCCAGGAACAGCGGAATCAACGCCCCGCAGATCGACAACGGTACCGTCACCAGGATCACCAGCGGGTCGCGGAAGCTTTCGAATTGGGCTGCCAGCACCAGAAAGATGATCGCCAGGGCCAGGCCGAAGGTTACCCACAGAGCACTGCCTTCCTGGACGAACTGGCGCGCCGCGCCGCCATAATCGAAACCGTAGCCCTCCGGCGCTTCTTCACGGGCGATGCTGCGCACGGTTTCCAGTGCTTCGCCCATGCTGACCATCGGGAAACCCTGGATGATCGCCGAGTTCAGTTGCTGGAACTGGTTGAGCTGACGCGGGCGGGCACGATCGCTGATGCTGATCAGGGTCGACAGCGGCAGCATCTGCCCTTGCTGGTTCTTCACGTAGTAGTTGTTCAGCCAGTCGGGATTGTCGCGGTAGGGCCGTTCGACCTGGGCAATGACCTTGTAGCTGCGCCCGTCGATGGTAAAACGGTTGATCTCCGCCTCACCGAGCAGGGTCGCCAGGGTGCCGCCAAGGGCGTCCATGGACACGCCCATCTGCGCGGCCTTGGCCCGGTCGATATCGACCACCACTTCCGGCTTGTCGAAGGCCAGGTCGATGTCGAGGAAGGCGAATTTACCGGACGCCTGGGCACGCGTCTTGACCCGCTCGGCCACCTCCAGCAGCGACGCGTAGTCGTTGGCCGTGTTGATCACGAAGGCAAATGGCAAGCCTTCGCCGGTGCCGGGCAGCGAGGGCAGGTTGAAGCCGAAGATCTGCAGGCCGCTGATGCCTTCAAGCTTGGCCTGTACCAGCGGTAGCAGCTCCATCTGGGTGCGCTCGCGCTCGTTCCACGGTTTGAGCAGGAAGCCGCCGATACCCGACTGCACACCGTTGAAGCCGTTGATCTGGAACGACGAGTAGTACTCGGGAAACGCCTTGAAGATCTTGAGGAACTCCTCGGTGTAGCTGTTCAGGTAGTCGAGGTTGGTCGGCTGCGGGGCGGTGGCCATCATGAAAATGATGCCCTGGTCTTCATCTGGCGCCAGTTCGTTCTTGGTGAACATCAGGAACACCGGAATCAGGCACAGCATGATCAGTGCGAACACCAGCACCACCGGCCGGGTGTTGAGGGTGCCGTGGAGGATTGTCTGGTAGCGCTGCTTGAGCCGCTCGAACAGTACATCCAGACGGTGGGCCAGGCCGGTGGGGTTCTGTTCGTGGCGCAAGAGCAGGGCGCACATCATCGGTGACAGGGTCAGGGCGACGATCCCGGAGATCACCACGGCGCCTGCCAAGGTCAGGGCGAACTCCTTGAACAGCGCGCCCGTGAGCCCCTCCAGGAAGCCGATAGGGGCATAGACCGCCGCCAGCGTGATGGTCATCGATACCACCGGCATGGCGATCTCCCGCGCGCCTTCCAGGGCTGCGTCGTAGGGCGATTTACCTTCTTCGATATGCCGATGGATGTTTTCCACCACGACAATGGCGTCATCGACCACCAGGCCGATCGCCAGCACCATCGCCAACAGGGTCAGCAGATTCAGCGAGTAGCCCATCAACTGCATGAAGAACAGCACGCCGATCATCGACAGCGGGATGGTGATCACCGGGATCAGCACCGAGCGCAGGGCGCCGAGGAACAGGAAGACCACGACGATGACGATCAGCACCGCTTCGACCAGGGTTTTCACCACTTCGTCGATCGAGGCCTGGATGAACAGCGTGGCGTCGTAGGCGATCGAGGATTTCAGGTTTGGCGGCAACTGGCTCTCAAGCTCGGGCATGAGCTTGCGCACCTCCTTGATCACCTCCAGCGGGTTGGCCGCCGGGGTGGCCTTGATGCCGATGTACACCGATGGCGTGCCGTCGAAGGAGCTGACCGTGTCGTAGTTTTCCGCACCCATTTCGACCCGTGCCACATCACCCAGCAGCACCCGGCTGTCGCCACTGGTCTTGAGCGGGATGTTGGCAAAGGCTTCGGCGGTTTTCAGCTCGGTGGTGGCGTTGATGCTGGTGACGATGTACTCGCCCTTGAGTTCGCCGGCCGCGGAAAGGAAGTTGTAGCCGCGCACCGCCTGGGTCACGTCATTGGCGCTCAGGCCGTAGCCGGCCAGCTTGACCGGGTCGATCCACAGGCGCATGGCGAACAACTGGTTGCCGAGGATCTGCGCTTCGGCCATGCCCGGCAGGGTTGCAAGCTTGGGCTGGATCACCCGTGACAGGTAGTCGGTGATCTGCGGGTTGCTCAGTTCACTGCTGTAGAAACTGATGTACATCAGCGCCGAAGCGTCGGCGGCTTCCTTGCTCAGCACCGGGTCTTCGGCGTCCTGAGGCAGCTTGTTCTTGACCTCGTTGCCCTTGGCCAGCAGCTCGGTAAACAGCCGGTCGCTGTCCGAGCCGATGCGCGCGTAGATCGAAATCACCGAGAAGTTCTGCCGGCTCACCGAGGTCATGTAGTCGATGCCTTCGGCGCTGGCCAGGCTCTGTTGCAGTGGCTGGGTGATATAACCCTGGATGGTCTCGGCGTTGGCTCCGGGGTAAGCGGTGGTTACCGTGATCAGGGCATTTTCCATCTGCGGATACTGCCGGATCGGCAACTTGCTCCAGGCCTGAAAACCGAGCAGGACGATCAACAGGCTGACCACAGTGGCCAGTACCGGGCGGCGGATGAACGGATCGGTAAAAGCCATGACGGTTCCTCGCTCAGTTGACGCGCGACTGGCTGTTCGGTGCTGCCTGGGTCTTGTCCGGACTGATGCTGATCGCCGCGCCCTGGGTGAGTTTCAACTGGCCGGCGGTCACAACGGTTTCACCGGGTTTCAAGCCTTTGCTGATCACCACCAGGCCGTCACGCCGTTCGCCGGTCTCGACGAAGCGCCGCTCGGCGATCAGCGCCGGCGGCTGGTCATCGGCGTTGTGCGGCGGCTGAGCGTCGTCGGTTTTTTGCGGTACGGCGACATACACCGAGTTGCCATACAGGGTGTAGGTCACCGCGCTTTCCGGGACCACCACCTGTGGCTGCGGGTCGGGCAGCAGCACCTGCAGGCTGGTGAACATGCCGGGTAGCAGCTTGCCCTCGGGATTGGCCAGGGTGGCGCGAACCTGCACGTTGCGCGTGCTGTCCTCGACCTTGGGATTGATTGCGCTGATGCTGCCGGGGAAGTTTTCTTGCGGGTAAGCGGCGACGTTGACCAGCACCTGCTGGCCGATGCTCAACTTGGGAATCGACTGTTCCGGGACGAAGAAATCGACGTAAAGGCTGCTAAGGTCTTGCAGGGTGGCGATTACCGTACCGCTGGCCAGGTAGTCGCCGACGTCGACCTGGCGGATGCCGATGGTACCGCTGAAGGGCGCATTGATGCTCTTTTTCGCCAGTGAGGCCTTGAGCTGGTCGACCACCGCCTTGTTGCGCTTGAACTGGGCGCTGAGCCGATCGAACTCGCCCTTGGAAATGGCCTGGCTGCCGACCAGCTGGCTGCCGCGGTTGTAATCGACCTGGGCCAGGCCCAGATCGGCCAAGGCGGTACCGAGCAGGGCGGTTTCGACATCGCTGTCCAGTTGCAGCAGCGGTTGGCCCTTGCTGACCTGCTGCCCGGACTCGAACAGCAGCGTCTTGACCGTACCGGCGATCTCCAGGCTCAGGTCGACCCCTTGCAGGGCCTTGAGGCTACCGACGGCGGGCAGGCGGTTCTGCCAGGCGCGCTCGCGGGCCTCGGTCGCCGCCACGCTGATCGGCGGCTTGGGGACCGAGAACATCTGCACCTGCTGGTAAATCGTGAAGGCTTTATAGCCCCCCAGGATCAGTACGAGCAGCAGGACAACACCTAACATGATCAGCATGCGGCGGCGCAGCATAGTCCAGTTCCTTGGATACGATTTTTTGTTCGATTGGCACGACTGCGGGCGCTCCTGCCCACGTGCGATGTAGCCGAATATTACTCTGTTGACCGGGCCTGGGAAGCCTGTGTTCCAGGCTAATTTCAGGCCAGGTGCAGGTGGTTGTCCCAGAGCCCTGAAGGCAGTTGCAGCGGCTGGCCGATCAGCTCGCTTTTGCGGCAATCGTACAGGCGGCAGCGGCCCTGGCCGGAGGTCACGACAAAGCCGTCTGCCACGGCGCCGACGCCGGCGCAATCGGGCATCGGTGCATCCAGGCGCACCTGGGCAGTGTCCAGGTCCCAGATGAACAGGCGGTTGGCCCGTGGCGCGGTCAGGGCGACCAGGCGCAGCTCGTTGTGAATGGCGACGCTGGCGGTGTAGTGGGCCATGGACTGCAACTGCTGCTCGGACACCGGAAAGGCTTCGAAAGCCTGGCCCGGGCGCTTGATCGCCAGCAGCTCGGCGGTTTCGTGGCTGGCCCCCATGAACTGCTGGCCGGCAACGATGGTGCCATCGGCGGCAATCGCCAGGTGGCGCACGCTGTTCATCTGCTGGCTCAGCACCTCTTTGCTCAGCAGGGTGCCGTCGCGCTGCATCAGCACCAGGCTTGGCTGCATGGCGTCGAGGTTCATCTCTACCCGGCTTTCGGCTTCGGTGCGGATGCCGCCGTTGGCCACCACCAGGGTTTCGCCGTCGGGCATCCACGACACCTGATGCGGGCCGATACCGTGGGTGGAGATTTCACCGCTGTGCTGCAGGCGTTCGCCGTCGAACCGATACACACCCAGCACGCCACGACCGGGCTCGGTGGTGTCGTTCTCGGTGGCGTACAGCCATTCACCGCTCTTGTGAATCACCGCGTGGCCGTAGAAATGCCGGTTCGGCTGCGAAGTGATGGTCTGCAGCAAGCGACCATCACGCAGGTCGATCAGGTAGCTCTCGGTGCCGGGGCGGCGGGCGACGAACAGGGCAATCGGCTGCTCGGGATGGTTGATGATGTCGTGGCAACGCAGGCCCACCTGGGTGGCGAACACCTGGGTACCGTCCAGGCGGTAGCCGACGGCGTAGTGCTTGCCATCGCCATCGTCCCGCGCCGAGAGCAGCAGCGGGGTGCTGCCCTTGTTGCGAAACAGGGCCCAGCCGCCGAGGGTGAGGGCACTGAGCACAACGCTACCGAGTTTGAGAGCCTGGCGTCGCAACATGATCAGTCACCGTCGTTGGCGTTGAAGCCGAGCTGGATGCCCAGCGCCTTGGCCAGCTCGCCTTCGTGCAGGCGGTGGACGACGTTGAGGCTGTCGTAAAGGGTGTTCAACTGCTGGCGACCGGCTTCGTCGTCGAGCAACTCGCCCAGGGTTTTCTGGTTGCTGGTCAGCAGCTTGATCGCGTTGGCGTAGGCGGCGTCGATCTTGTCGGCCAGGGCTTGCTGGTCTTTGCCCAGCAGGCCGCGCAGGCCCTTGTTGTCGACCCCGACCCAGACGGTCTGGGCAGCGTTCAGGCTGGCTTCCAGGCTTTTCAGCGAAGAGTGGCTGCGCCAGGCTTCGGCCTGCAGTGGCTGCGGGATGCCCTTGCTCAGGCGGCCCATGGGTGCGCCGAGCTTCTTCTTCAGGGTGTCCAGGGCGGTGACCTGGGCACGCAGCAGGTCGGCAATGGCCTCGTGGGAATCGGCATAACGCTGGTTGGGGAACTTGGTCATCTGCGCCAGCATGCCGTCGGTGGTGTTCCAGCCTTTGAGGATTTCTTCGGCCAGGGCCTTCTGGTGCTCGCCGATGGCCACCAGCAGCGGGCAGTAGCGGGCTTTCTGTTCGGCGTTGGCGGTATCCGGCTTGCTGTCGAAGAGGATGTATTCGTAAGCCGACAGGCCGCGCACGACGACACTGGATTTGCCCAGGGTTTCGGCGTCGACCGGCTTGTCACCGTTGACCAGTTGCTCGACCTGACGGCCGACCAGGTTTTTCTTGTCGGGCCAGAACTGCACCTGCCAGGCGCGGTTGCCTTCAGCCAGCGGGCCGATCAGCAGCGGCTGCAGCTCTGCCCAGGCTTTTTGCGCGTGGAGGAAGTCGGCGCGGGCAGTGGCAAGGTCCGCCTTGCCTTCGCAGAAGGCCAGGGCACTGACGGCCAGTTGGCGGTCGGCTTCGACCCAGCGGCTGTAGGTCGGCAGGATCACTTGTTTGGCGATCGCTGCCGAAGTCACCGCTTGCGGGTCTTGCGGCGAGCAGGCGCCGAGGGCGAGGGCGGCAAGGCTGGTGAACAACAGTTTGGGACGGAACATGCCCGGCTCCTTTGCTTAAAGTGAATTCAGGAAGGCCAGCAACGCGGCGCGCTGCTCGGCATTGAAGGTCAGTACGTACTGCTTGGCCGCTTCGGCCTCGCCGCCATGCCAGAGCACGGCTTCGAGCAGGCTGCGGGCGCGGCCATCGTGGAGAAACTGGGTGTGACCGCTGACGGTCTCGTTCAAGCCGATGCCCCACAGCGGCGGGGTGCGCCAGTCCTGGCCGCTGGCGGCGAACTCGCTGCGGTTGTCGGCTAGGCCCGGGCCCATGTCATGCAGCAGCAGGTCGCTGTAGGGGCGGATCAGCTGGTTGGCCAGCTCCGGCTCGGCGGCGTCGCTGGCGGTGGTGAATTGCGGCGTGTGGCAGCTCTGGCAGCCGGCCTGGTGGAACAAGTTCTTGCCGGCCAGCACCTGGGGCGAGTCGACGTCCTTGCGCACCGGCACCGCCAGGTTGCGGGTGTAGAACAGCACCAGGCGCAGGATGTTGTCGCTGACCTCCTGCTCGCCATTGGCGCCGTTGCCGTTGGGGGCGTTGAGGCAGTCGGTCTGCGCCGGGGTGCAATCGTCCATCGGCCGCAGGCTGGTGGTCAGGCCCATGTCGCCGGAAAACGCGTGGACATTCTGTTGGTTGAGGTTCGGTTGCCCGGCCTTCCAGCCGAAGCGGCCGACCACGGTCTTGCCCAGGGCATCGTCCCAGACCCGGTTGGCGCGACCACGGATACCGTCGCCGTTGCGGTCATCGGGGTCGGCATTGGCCAGGATCGCCGCCTCGGGGATGGCCTCGAGCAGGCCCAGGCCGATCATCGGCGGGGCGACGCGGGCGGAAAAGCGCGTGTCCGGATGCATCGGGCCGTAGCCCAGTTGACTGATTTGCAACCTGGGCTGGCGCAGCTCGACCTGAGTGCCGTCCTTGAAGGCCACGGCTACCGGGTCGTATTCGACCCTGACCTTGCCCTCGGGGGCGACACCGGGCACTGCCATGTCCTGAAACTGACCGCCATACACCGGCTCCGGAACGATGCCCAGTTGCTCGATGACCTTGGCGTACTGCGGCTGATCCGGGATCGACAGGCGCACCAGCATCGACACCGAGTTGGCGGCGGTGGGCCCGGGCGGGTGGCCGCGGCCGTCCTTGATGTGGCAGTTCTGGCAGGCATTGGTATTGAACAGCGGGCCCAGGCCGTCACGGGCGGTGGTGGTCGACGGCGCGATCACCCAGGGGCTGCGGAAGAAGCTGTTGCCGACACTGAAGTCCAGGCGCCGGCTCGGCGGCAGGTTCGCCGAAGGCATGGAATAGGCGTTCTGGTCGCGCTTGTTCACCGTCGCCTTGCCACCGGCCAGCGCTTCACCGGGCTCGGCCTGGGTGAAACGCGGTGCGTCGTCGCAACCGGCCAGAAGGACGGCCAGAAGCAGGGGACTGAGGCGGGGAAGCAACGAGGACATCAATAATCCTGGGGCTTGGGCAAAAAACCGGCGTGCAAGCTTAGCAGGCTCAGGGTAATTGAATAAGAGGGATTTGCGTTTGCTGGATGAAATCTATCGCGGGGCAAGCCCGCTCCTACAGGTGGCAGCGGGCTAGCCCGCGATGATGCGCATAAAAAAGGCGACCCGAAGGTCGCCTTTTTTACCGCCGCTGAATCAGAACTCGTGATCGGCGGTGTCTGGCGCCAGGTTGGCGATGCCCAGTTTGCTCGACGCCTGTTCGATTGCACCGGTCTGTTTGACCAGGGCGGCGATGGCGTCACGCACGATCTGGTTGCCGGCAGCATTATCGGCTGCGATCAGCTGGTCGTAGTGCTCGCCTTTGGCCGCGTGGTCGACCATGACCTGGATCTTGGCTTCGGTCGCTTCCAGGTCGGCCTTGAGGGTGGTGTCGGTGGCCGCGTCGACCTTGGCCACCAGCGACGACAGGCTCGGGCCGGTCAGCTTGGTGCCGTCGGTGCGGGTGTACTCGCCCAGGTAGACGTTGCGGATGCCCTTGGCGTCGTAGAAGTGCGAGTTGTGGGTGTTGTCGCTGAAGCAGTCCTGCTCGTCTTCAGGCGAGTTGGCCTCCAGGGAAACCTTCATGCGCTCGCCAGCCAGTTCGCCCAGCGACAGGCTGCCCATGCCGAACAGCATTTTGCGCAGGCCGTCGGCAACCGGCTCGGCTTCGAGGGTGGCGCGGTAGTTGGTGGCGACGTTCGGCGCCCAGTTGCCGACCATTTCTTCGAGGTCGTTGACCAGCAGTTGGGTCACGGCTTTCAGGTAAGCGCGACGGCGTTCATTGTGGCCACCGGTAGCGCCCTTGCCTTCGAGGTAGTCGGAAGCAGGACGAGCGCCAGCGCCTGGGCCGGTGCCGTTGAGGTCCTGGCCCCAGAGCAGGAATTCGATGGCATGGTAACCGGTGGCAACGTTGGCTTCGGAGCCGCCCAGCTCGTTCAGGCTGGCCAGTTTCTCCGGGGTGATGTCCTTGACGTCAACCTTGTCTTCGCCGACCTGCACTTGCGTGTTGGCGATGATGTTGGCGGTGGCGCCAGGGTTGCCCAGGGCATGCTCGTAGCTCTTGTCGACGTAGTCGATCAGGCCTTCGTCCAGCGGCCAGGCGTTCACCTGACCTTCCCAGTCGTCGATGATGGTGTTGCCGAAGCGGAACACTTCGCTCTGCAGGTACGGCACACGGGCAGCGACCCAGGCGGCCTTGGCGGCGTTCAGGGTTTCATCGTTGGGCTTGGCGAGGAAGGCATCGATGGCGGTTTGCAGGGTCTTGGCGGTGCTCAGCGAGTCGCTGTAGACGGCATGGACCATGTCGGCGTAATGCTTGACCACGGCTTTTGCCGCTGCCTCGTCGACGGCGCCAGCGGCGGCCGGTGCGGCAGCCGAGGAGGTGGCAGCCGGGGCTTGCGGTGCGGCGGCCTTGTCCTTGTCCTTGCTGTCGCCGCAACCGGCGAGAGAGATGGCAATGGCCAACAGACTGGCGGTGGCCAGAGGCATACGAATCATGGCGAATTCCTGCGTCGAGAGGTTGGACAGGCGTACCGGGGCACGCAAAACTGCAACATAATGCGAAAGATTTGCATTTTGTGTAAAGGGGCAGTCACGTAAATATTCAAATGCGTGTTTCCACCCCTTCGGGCAATGCGAACAGGGGTTACAGAATCGAAACCTGGTTGCGCTGCGCCTGCTTGAGGAACGCGGTCAACTCCCGGGCAGGCAGCGGTTTGCTGTAGTGATAGCCCTGACCTTCGTGGCAACCCTGGGCGATGATGTAGGCCTCTTGTTCAGCTGTCTCGACACCCTCGGCAATGACCTGCATGCCCAGGCTCTTGCCCAGCTGGATGATGGCGCGAACGATGGTGGCATCGTCGTCGTCATCGAGCAGGTCCTGGACGAAACTCTTGTCGATCTTGATCTTGTCCAGCGGCAGCGACTTCAGGTAGCTGAGCGATGAGTAGCCGGTACCGAAGTCGTCAATGGCGATCAGCGCCCCGGAGCGGCGCAGGCTCAGCAGGTGCTGGGCGGCGGTGCTGATGTCTTCCATCAGGCCGGTTTCGGTGACTTCCAGCTCCAGGCTGCGCGGTGGCAGGCGGTAGATCTGCAGCAGGTTGTTGACCACCCGCGGCAGCTCGTTGTGGTGCAGTTGCACGGTCGACAGGTTGACCGCCATGCGCAGTTCGCTGAAGCCCTGGTCGTGCCAGTCGCGCAGTTGCCGGCAGGCCTGGTCGAGCACCCACTCACCGATGGTGATGATGTTGCCGTTCTGCTCGGCCAGGGGGATGAACTGGTCCGGCGGAACCATGCCCAGTTCCGGATGCTGCCAGCGCAGCAGCGCTTCCACACCGACCACGCGATGGTCGCGGTAGCTGATCTGTGGCTGATAGACCAGAAACAGCTGGTTGCGCGGCAGGGCTTCGCGCAAGTCTTTTTCCAGTTCGCGACGGCGGCGCATCTCGCTGTCGACGCTGGCAATGTAGAACTGATAACGGTTGCGCGAGCGGGCCTTGGCCAGCGTCATGGTCTGTTCGGCCTTTTGCAGCAGCTTCTCGGTGCTGTCGCCGTCCTCGGGGAACAGGGTGATGCCGATGGTGGCACGCAGGCGGATTTCCTGATGGTCGAGGGCGAACGGCGCCTCGAGATCATCAAGAATGCTCTGGGCCAGCTCGGCAGCTTCGTAGGGCTGCTCGATATCGGCCTGGACCAGGGCGAACTGGTCGCCGCCCAGGCGCGCCAGGGCGCCAAGCCGGCCACTGTGGGCACGCAGGCGATCGGCCAGGGCCAGCAGCAACTGGTCGCCGGCCTGGTAGCTGAACTGCTCGTTGATGCCCTTGAAGTCGTCCAGGCCGACGCACAGCACCGCTACCCGGCGTTGCAGGCGGCCGGCGTCGACGAGGATCTTGTCCAGTTGCTGCTGCAGTTGCTGGCGGTTGGGCAGGCCGGTGAGGAAGTCGTACTGGGCCATGCGCAACAGGCTGTTCTCGGCTTCGTGGCGCAGGTGGGTGTTGCGCTCGATCGACGCCAGCAGCTGGTTGGCGGTATTGACCCACAGGCCCAGCTCGTTCTTTTCGTGGCCCTTGATCAGCGGCAGTTGATGCTGGCTGGGACGGTCGGGGTTGATCTGGGTGAGGTGCTCGATGATCTTCGACAGCGGCTTGGTCAGCATCCAGTGATAGACCAGGTACAGCACCAGGCCCATGGCCAGGGCGCGCAGCACGCCGGAAATGAAGATGATCACCGAACTGACCAGGAAGCCCTCGCCATATGCGGCGGTGTCGAGGGTAATGCTCAGGTCGCCGTAATATTCGCTATAGGGGCCACGGCCGACCAGTTGGGTGGTGAAGCTACGTTCCTGGCCGAGAATCAGGTCGGTTAACCAGCGGCTGGAAACTTCCTGCAGCGGGCGGGATTTTTCCGCCAGCATGGTTTCGTTGGGATGGCCGATGGCGGCCATGCGCACGGATTCGTCCTGGAACAAGCCCTCCATGACCTGCATGCCCATTTCCTTGTCGAGGCTGTACACCGCCTGGGTCGAAGGGTCACGGAACATGTCGAGGATCCGTTGAGCGTCATTGGCGACGGCCTGGCGGGTCTTGTAGACATCGAAGACGATCTGCGCACAACTGAGAACTACACCGACGACCAACGCCGAGAGCAGTACTACCCTGAGCAACTTGACCGATAAGCTGTTCTTGAGTTCCAGCTTCAATGGGGTTTCCTTAATCCATGCGCATGGCATCATTTTGCCATCAAACTTGGCAATCCACTATCGGCCGTCAACAGGACTTCTCCAGCTCCGCGAGGGTGCTTTTTTGCACCCGGAGCAGGTTGGCTACCTGCCGTCACTGTATCGGTTGCCCGGCCTCGCGACTTTAATCCGTGGGAACGAGTTTCCCAACGTTTGATGTTAGCGCGCTCTGCGTGCGCGGCAAGATACACGGCGCGTGAATAGGATGAAAAATGTTGCAGCGAAGGCGCCCATAAAAAAGCCCACCGCTAGGGTGGGCTTTTCGGTCGCTCGATACCTTGTGCAACGTATCGATCAGCAGCCGGCTCAGGCAGTGAAGGTCTTGCCTTCGAACTGCTCGGCCACGAACTTCCAGTTGACCAGGTTCCAGAACGCCTCGACGTACTTCGGACGCAGGTTGCGGTAGTCGATGTAGTAGGCGTGTTCCCAGACGTCGCAGGTCAGCAGCGGGGTGTCGCCGCTGGTCAGCGGGTTGCCGGCGCCGATGGTGCTGGCCAGGGCCAGGGAACCGTCGGCTTTTTTCACCAGCCAGCCCCAACCGGAACCGAAGGTGCCGACCGAAGTCTTGGTGAACTCTTCCTTGAACTTGTCGAAGGAACCGAACGCGGCGTTGATGGCTTCAGCCAGGGCGCCGGTTGGTTGGCCGCCAGCGTTTGGCGCCAGGCAGTTCCAGTAGAAGGTGTGGTTCCAGACCTGAGCGGCGTTGTTGAAGATACCGCCCGAGGAGGTCTTGACGATCTCTTCCAGGGTTTTGCCTTCGAACTCGGTGCCTGGCACCAGGTTGTTCAGGTTCACGACATAGGTGTTGTGGTGCTTGTCGTGGTGGTATTCCAGGGTTTCCTTGGAAATGTGCGGCTGCAGGGCGTCGTGGGCGTAAGGCAGCGGCGGCAATTCAAAAGCCATGGTGATTCTCCTAATCAGGTCTGTTGCGGTGAGCGCAAGGCCGATCACGGGCGGCCGGTGTGCGTCGGCGAGTTTGTACTCTTTGCGACGCAAGGGCTGGATCATAGCACCGGGCCCGGTGCTTAACCACGCAACAAGTGTACGGGAAAGAGGTTCCAGAGCCTTTGCCGGTGCCGGACGAGCGGTGCCTCAGGTAAAGATCAACTGTGCCGCCACGGCAAACATCATCACCGCCACCATCAGGTCGAGCAGCCGCCAGGTGCCTGGGCGCGCCAGCCACGGTGCCAGCCAGGCGGCGCCCAGGGCCAGGGTGAAGAACCACAGCAGCGAGGCGCTGGCGGCACCGGCCACGTAGGCGCCGGGCACGGTTTGCTGGGCACCCAGGGAGCCGATCAACAATACGGTATCGAGGTACACATGCGGGTTGAGCAGGGTCACCGCCAGGGCGCTGAGCAGCACCGCCCGGCGCGAGCGCAGGCCCTGGCCCTCACCCTGATGCAGGCTCTGTTGCGAGCAGGCGCGCAGCAGGGCCTTGCCGCCGTACCAGATCAGAAACACCGCGCCGCCCCAGCGCGCCACTGCCAGCAGGGTCGGGTTCTGCGCCAGCACCGTGGCCAGGCCGAATACCCCGGCCGCCACCAGGATGGCATCGCAGACCACGCACAGCGCCGCCACCGGCAGGTGATGTTCACGGCGCAGGCTTTGCGCCAGGACAAAGGCGTTTTGTGTGCCGATCGCCATGATCAGGCCGAAGGCGACCAGCAGGCCGTTCAGGTAGCTTTGCCACATAGGGAAGACTCCACAGACACCCGCAGGGCGCGGGCGCAAACACAAAGAAGATGCTGGCCATTGTGGGGATTTCATCTGTATAAGAAAAACAAATAAAGCTGATCAGGCATTAGGAAAAATAATGTTCGATTACAAACTGCTTTCAGCCCTCGCTGCCGTTGTCGAGCAGGCCGGCTTCGAGCGCGCCGCCCAGGTGCTGGGTTTGTCGCAGTCGGCGATTTCCCAGCGCATCAAGCTGCTCGAGGCGCGGGTCGGCCAGCCGGTGCTGGTGCGCGCCAATCCGCCGAGCCCCACCGATGTCGGCCGGCGCTTGCTCAACCATGTACAGCAGGTGCGCCTGCTCGAACGCGACCTGCAAAGTCAGGTGCCGGCGCTGGACGAGGAGGGCATGCCCGAGCGTTTGCGCATTGCCCTGAACGCCGACAGCCTGGCGACCTGGTGGGCAGGAGCGGTGGGTGAGTTTTGTGCCGATCAGCAAGTGCTGCTGGACCTGGTCGTGGAAGATCAGGAAGTCGGCCTCAAGCGCATGCGCGCCGGTGAAGTGGCCGCCTGCCTGTGTGGCAGCGAACGCCCGGTGGCAGGCGCACGCAGCCTGTTGCTCGGCGCCATGCGCTATCGGGCCCTGGCCAGCCCGGCGTTCATGGCCCGCTACTTTCCAGCGGGCTTCGATGCCGCCCGCTTGTCGCGCACCCCGGCGCTGGTGTTCGGACCGGATGATTTTCTCCAGCATCGTTACCTGGCTTCCCTGGGTATTCAGGACGGTTTCCTTCATCACCTGTGTCCCTCATCCGAAGGCTTTTTGCGCATGACCGAGGCAGGCCTGGGTTGGGGCCTGGTGCCGGAACTGCAGGTACGCGATCAGCTGGCCAGCGGGCGTCTGGTAGAAATATCAGCGGATAAACCCATCGACGTGCCCTTGTACTGGCATCATTGGCGCAATGGCGGGCAGTTGCTCGGCCAACTGACGGAACACCTGCGCCTCACAGCCGGGCAGTGGCTGGTGCCCTTGTAGGCCCTGGCGGCGTCAGCAGTATCTGAAAAACCTGTTTTAGGCGGAGTGCTACATGCGAATTCTGGTCACCGGCGCGAGCGGCTTCATTGGCGGGCGCTTTGCGCGCTTTGCCCTGGAGCAGGGCTTTGACGTTCGGGTCAACGGCCGACGCGCCGAAGGCGTCGAGCACCTGGTGCGGCGCGGCGCGCAGTTCATCCCGGGTGACCTGAACGACCCGGACCTGGCCCGGCGCCTGTGCCAGGGCGTCGAGGCGGTGGTGCATTGTGCCGGTGCGGTGGGTAACTGGGGGCGATACCAGGACTTCTATCAAGGCAACGTGGCGGTCACTGAAAACGTTGTCGAGGCTTGCTTGAAGGAGCATGTGCGGCGGTTGGTGCACCTGTCGTCGCCATCGATCTACTTCAATGGCCGCTCGCAGCTGGGTATCACTGAAGACCAGGTGCCGCGGCGCTTCCATGATCATTACGGGGCGACCAAGTACCTGGCCGAGCAGAAGGTCTTTGGGGCCCAGGAGTTCGGTCTCGAAGTGCTGGCCTTGCGTCCACGCTTCGTCACCGGCGCGGGCGACGTGAGTATCTTCCCGCGCTTGCTGCAGATGCAGCGCAAGCGGCGCCTGGCAATCATCGGCAATGGCCTGAACAAGGTCGATTTCACCAGCGTGCAGAACCTCAACGAGGCGTTGGTCAGTGCCTTGCTCGCCGACGAGGCAGCGCTGGGTCAGGCCTACAACATCAGCAATGGTCACCCTTTGCCATTGTGGGATGTGGTCAATTACGTGATGCGGCAAATGCACCTTCCGCAGGTCACCCGCTACCGTTCCTACGGCCTCGCCTACAGCCTTGCCGCCTTGAACGAAGGCGCCTGCCTGCTCTGGCCGGGCCGCCCGCAACCGACCCTGTCGCGCCTGGGGATGCAGGTGATGAGCAAGGACTTCACCCTCGACATCAGCCGCGCCCGGCAGTTTCTTGATTACCGCCCCAGCGTCAGCCTGTGGTCGGCGCTGGATGAGTTCTGCGGCTGGTGGAAAGCCCAGGACCTTCCGTCCGGCAAGGACTGAACCGGATCAAGGCTTTGCGGTCGATCAGTGCGCTGATCAGGCTTTATACTACTGACCATTTGCTATCACCGTGGTTGAAGGGATCCCATGCGTAACGATGCTCCAGATGATTTCGATAACGTGCCGACCTTGACCGCCGGTAGCCGTGATGACGATGATTTCGTACCGGTAGCGGGTGCGCGACGTGGCCATGCATCGGCTCCGCGCGCTGTACCGAAGGCGGCAAATACTGGCCCGCTGTGGGCATTGCTCGGCGCCTCGTTCATTGCCCTGGCCGGCCTTGGCTGGTGGAGTTTTCAACAGATTTCCCTGATGGAGCAGCAACTGGTTGCCACCCAGGAGAGCTTTGCCCGCATCAGTGAAGACGCGGCGGGGCGCCTGCAGGCGATCAGCGGTAAGGTTGCGGCCAGCGAGACCAGCGTCAGCACCGACAGCGAAGCCCTGAAGCTGCAGATCAAGCAACTGCAGGCGAGCCTGACCGAGCAGGGTAAGCAACAGCAAGGTGTGGCCGGGCAGACCGGCGATCTGGGCAAACGCCTGGAGCTGGTACTGGCTCAGGCCAGTGAGCAACAGGCGGCCAATGCCAAGTTGCAGGAACAACTGCAGGCTCAGCTCAAGCGGGTGAACGACGAGCTGGCCGCATTGAAGACGGCCCAGGTGGATGGCGGCAAGCTTGATGGTGAGCTCAAGAGCCTGAACGCTGAGGTGACGGCGTTGAAGAAGCAGGGCAACCCGACGGCGGCGATCCAGCGCCTGGAGCAGGACCTGATCGTGCTCAAGAGCGAGCAGGAGAACCGCCCGGCGCCTGCGGCCAGTGGCGGTGCGTCAACGGCGGAGTTCGATGCGTTTCGTGGCCAGGTGACTCGAAACATCAATACCTTGCAAAGCCAGGTGCAGAACCTGCAACAGCAGATCAACGCCCGGCCTTGATCGGCGCTAAACAGGGTCGCTGTTGCGGCCCATCGCCGGCAAGGCCAGCTCCCACACTGGATCTGCTTGCAGCGGACTTTGTGGGAGCTGGCCTTGCCGGCGATGGGCTGCAAGGCAGCCCCAAGGTTTACATCCGCGGATAATCGATATAACCCACCGGCCCCTTGGCATAGAAGGTCTCCGGGTGCGGCTCGTTCAGCGGTGCATCCGCCGCCAGCCGCGCCGGCAGGTCCGGGTTGGCAATGAACGGGATACCGAAGGCCACTGCATCGGCTTTGCCACTGGCCAGCGAAGCATTGGCGCTGGCTTTGGTGAAGCGCTCGTTGACGATGTAAGGGCCGCCAAAGGCTTGCTTGATCAGCGCGCCAATGCTGTCGTCCGCTTCCTTCTCCCGCGAGCAGATAAAGGCAATACCGCGCTTGCCCAGTTCCCGGGCCACATAGGTGAAGGTCTCGGCACGGTTGGCATCGCCCATGTCATGGGCATCGGCCCGTGGCGCCAGGTGCACGCCAACCCTTTGCGCGCCCCAGACTTCGATCACCGCGTCAGTCACTTCCAGCAGTAGCCGTGCACGGTTCTCCAGCGAACCACCGTACTGGTCATTGCGCTGGTTGGTGCTGCTCTGCAGGAACTGGTCGATCAGGTAACCGTTGGCGGCATGCACTTCGACGCCATCGAAACCAGCCGCCTTGGCGTTCTCGGCACCGGTGCGGTAGGCCTCGACGATGTCGGCGATTTCTGCGCTTTCCAGCGCACGCGGGGTCGGGTAGTCGGCCAATGGACGCACCAGGCTGACATGGCCTTTCGGCTGGATGGCGCTCGGCGCGACCGGGGCTTCACCATTGAGGTAGCTGGGGTGCGAGATACGCCCCACATGCCACAGCTGCAGGAAAATCCGCCCGCCGGCGCCATGCACCGCCTTGGTCACGTTGGTCCAGCCACGCACCTGATCGTTCGACCAGATGCCCGGGGTGTCCGGGTAGCCCACGCCCATCGGCGTGACCGAGGTGGCTTCGCTGAGGATCAGCCCGGCACTGGCCCGTTGTACGTAGTACTCGGCCATCAGTGCGTTGGGCACCCGGCCTTCATCGGCGCGGCAACGGGTCAGCGGGGCCATGATGATGCGGTTCGGCAGGTCGAGGTCGCCGAGGGTGATCGGATCGAAAAGAGTCGTCATATGTACCTCAAGGCCTATCAGTGAGTGGCAGGTGCCAGTTCGGCTTTGTTACCGCCCTGGCTGAAAGTGATCAGGGTGACGATCAGCGCCAGTACCGCCAGCGCTGCGGCGGCCAGGGGCACGCGGGTCAGGCCCAGGCCCTGGGCGATGACGGTGCCGCCGACCCAGGCGCCGAGGGCGTTGCCCAGGTTGAACGCGCCGATGTTCAGGGTCGAGACCAGGTTCGGGGCAGCCTTGCCGAAGGTCACCACGTTGACCTGCAGGGCGGGGACGGCGGCAAACGCTGCAGTGGCCCAGAGGAACAGGGTGATTTCCGCCGGGATCAGCGCAACGCTGGTCCAGCTCAGTACGGTAGAGACTACCGCCATGCTGGCGAACACGCCGATCAGGGTGGCGCCCAGGCGCTTGTCGGCAAGCTTGCCACCGAGGATGTTGCCCAGGGTCAGGCCCACGCCGATCAGCAGCAGGGTCCAGGTCACGCCTCGTGGCGACACCCCGGTAACATCACCCAGCAGCGGCGCGACATAAGTGAACAGGGCGAACATCGAGGCCGAGAACAGCACGGTCATCGACAGCGACAGCCAGATGCCGGCGCCTTTGAGCGCAGCCAGTTCGGCGCGCATGTCGAGTTTTTCTTCGTCATGCCGGAACGGCAGGAAGCGGATCAGGCCGATCAAGGCAATCACGCCGATCACGGTTACCGCCCAGAAGGTCGAGCGCCAGCCGTATTCCTGACCCAGCGCGGTACCCAGCGGCACACCCAGCACGTTCGCCAGGGTCAGGCCGGTGAACATCAAGGCGACCGCCGAGGCACGGCGGTTGGCCGGCACCAGGCTTGCCGCCACCACCGAACCGATACCAAAGAAGGCACCGTGGCACAGGGCGGTCACCACCCGGGCGAACATCAGCAGGTTGTAGTCGCTGGCCACCGCACACAGCAAGTTGCCGACGATGAACACGCCCATCAGCGCAATCAGCGCCGCTTTGCGCGGCAGGCGCGAGGTGGCCAGGGCCATGAACGGCGCACCGATGGCCACGCCCAGGGCGTAACCGGTGACCAGCCAGCCGGCGCCGGGAATCGATACCCCCAGGTCTGCCGCCACATCGGGCAGCAGACCCATGATGACGAACTCGGTGGTACCGATGGCGAAGGCGCTGAGCGCCAGGATAATCAGCGAAAGGGGCATTGCAAGGTCCTTGTCAGAGCTCTTGGCTCATCTGCTTGAGGAAGGCCTGGATGGTTTCCTCGTTGCGTTTGAAAAAATGCCACTGGCCAATCTTCTGGCTGCTGATCAGGCCCGCGCGCTGCAAGGTCGCCAGGTGGGCGGAGACGGTCGACTGCGACAGGCCGCAGCGTTGATCGATCTGCCCGGCACACACACCGTGTTCGGTGCTGTGGTGCTGGTCGGGGAACTGCGCGTCGGGGTCCTTCAGCCAGTTGAGGATTTCTCGCCGTACTGGGTGGGCCAGGGCTTTTATTATTTCGTCGAGATCGAGAGGCATGGTTGGGCTCGTGGTGTGTGTAGCGTTATATCGCGATGGGGCGAAATATAAATCGGTATTTCGCGATATACAAATATGATGTGGTTCTGAGCTCAGCTTGAATCGCTATATCGGGTTATAACGATATGGGTGGCAGGGTGCTAGAATCCCTCCCCATGAACTACCTCGCACACCTTCATCTCGGCGGTCAGCAGCCTGAGCAATTGCTCGGCAGCCTCTATGGCGATTTCGTCAAAGGGCCGCTGCAGGGGCGCTTCCCCTTGCCGCTGGAAGCGGCGATCCGTCTGCACCGGCAGATCGATGTCTACACCGACAGCCATCCGCTGGTGCTGGCGGCGCTGTCGCGCTTTCCGCGGGAGCGGCGGCGTTACGCCGGGATCATCCTCGATGTGTTTTTCGACCATTGCCTGGCCTTGCACTGGCAGGACTATGCCGAGCAGCCCTTGAGCCAGTTCACCGACCGCGTGTATCGGGTGCTCGCCGCAGAGCCGGCCCTGCCCGGGCGCCTGGCGCAGATTGCACCGTACATGGCCGCTGATGACTGGCTGGGGTCTTACCGCGATTTTGCGGTGCTTGAACAGGTGTTTCGCGGCATCGCCCGGCGCCTGTCGCGGCCCGAAGGCATGGACGGCGCGGTGGAGGAGGTGGCGGCGCTGTATGCGCCGTTGCTGGATGACTTTCGCAATTTCTATCCGCAGCTGCAGCGCTTTGCCCGGGCCAATACCTAGGCAGCCCTGGCCCGGCGTTGCTGTTGGACCGCCGGTTCGCTACCGAACAATGCCTGCTGGATCGCCTGCTGCGCCTTGAAGGCCAGGGCGGCGCGTTCTTCACCGGCGCTGGCAATCGGCGTGAGCAAATGGATCTCGACCTCAGCGCAATCATTGCTGAACAGCCGCAGCAGGTGCGAGAGCAGGTCGTCATCACCGATAAACGGCGCGATCGAATCGGTTTGCCCGTTGCGCAGGTAGCGCAGGGCCACCGGTTGCAGCGGTGTTTGCGTGTCGATGGCGCTGGCCAGCAGACGGCCGTGGAAGGTGCGCAGGCTGCGCCCGTCGGTGGTGGTGCCTTCAGGGAAAATCAACAGCGCGCAGTCTT
This sequence comes from Pseudomonas wadenswilerensis, assembly GCF_900497695.1. GTDB lineage: Bacteria > Pseudomonadota > Gammaproteobacteria > Pseudomonadales > Pseudomonadaceae > Aquipseudomonas > Aquipseudomonas wadenswilerensis. The sequence continues at coordinate 249,363 of NZ_UIDD01000004.1, forward strand.
GTTGCAGGTGCTGGCTGATTTGCTTGCGCAGCAACTGGCTGTCGTTGCCGCCACGGCGGATGAACAGGGTGCCGGCCTTGAGCGCCAGCCAGCCGGCCACCGGCCAGGTGCGCACTTCGGCCTTGGACAGGAACGACAGCGGCGCAAGCATGCCCAGCAACGGGATGTCGGTCCACGATACATGGTTGCTGACCCAGAGCGTCGGCTGTTGCGGCAACTGGCCCACCACCCGCACCTTGAACGGCAGGGCGTTGCTCAGTTTGCCCATGAACAGTTGCGACCAGCGCTGGCGGCGCTCGGTCGAGGCCGGCACGCGCAGGCGTTCATAGAGGGTGAACAGTGCGGCCATGGCCAGGCCGAACAGCACCACCAGCAGCACCCGAACCACGCGCCCATAGACGCGCAGGCGCTGCATCAGACCGCCGCCTTGAAGTGACGGGCATAGCGCGGGCACAGCTCGTCGCGCTTGAGCAGGATGAACACGTCGGCCACCTGGAAGTCTTCGTCCCAGCACGGCTCGCCGCAAATCTTCGCTCCCAGGCGCATGTAGGCCTTGAGCAGTGGCGGCATTTCGGCGATGACGTTGCTCGGCAGGGCCAGGCTCGGCAGCGGCTTCTTCGGTTCGGCGCGCAGATGCTCGGTACACAAGTAGCGTTCGCGCAGGCGCTGCATGATCGCATGGGCCTGCACGCCACCATCCTGCATGGGAATGCTGGCGCAGCCCATCAGGTAGCTGTAGCGGCCTTCGTTGAGCACTTCGGCCAGTTCCGCCCAGAGCACGGCGATGGTGCCGCCGTTGCGGTAGGCCGGGTCGACACAGGTGCGGCCCAGCTCGAGGATCGGCCCTTGCAGGTGGCCGAGGCCGTGCAGGCTGAACTCCTCTTCGCTGTAGAAGCGCCCCAGGCTGCTGGCCGCCTGATGATCGAGCAGGCGGGTGGTGGCGACCAGGCGCCCGCTATTGAGGTCGCGCACGCCGATGTGGCGGCAATGAATGTCATAGTCATCCATGTCCAGGCCCAGTTCGGCGCCTTTGAGCTTGGCCTTGAATTCACCGCTGAATACGCTGAAACGAAGGGCCTGTGCTTCCTGCAGGGCCGTCGGGCCGACCAGGCGTTCGGCTTGCAGACGGCGTTCAGTGCTGTTGTCGCCAGAGCGAGCGATCCGAGTCATTGCGTGTCTCCATAAGCCAGCCATGGGGTTGCGGCCGGTCGACTTTGTTGTGCAAGCTCAGCCTAGGTAGATGCGGTGTCACCCCCATGAACAATTGGTGATGCTTGTATGACAGCCCTCAAGGAGCGCTTCGATGACCTGGCTGCAACGACTCAACGACCGAAAGCGACACCCTCAGGCGGCCAATCTGGCCGACACCTATTCCAGCCTGCTGGCGCGCCTGGGCCCGGTCAGCCCGTTCGAGCTGGCGGTGCTCGGCGGGCGGGCCATGGCCACCCCGGGCCTGGCCTTTCTGGTCGGTTATCAGGCAGCCCTGAGGGTGCTATGGCCGAGCGCGCCGCAGAGCCTCGGTGCCCTGTGCGCCAGCGAGCGGCGCAGCGTGCGCCCGGCGGACATGCAGGTGCGTCTGGATGACCTGCGCCTGAGCGGCAGCAAGGACTTCGTCACCGCTGGGCTCGATGCCGAATGGCTGCTGGTGGCGGCGCGCTGCGAGGCGCAAGGGCAGCCGGTGGAACTGAGCCTGGCGGTGGTCTATGCCGGCGAGCCTGGCGTACGCCTCGAACCGCTGCCGGCCTTGCCGTTGATGCCGGAAGTCGGCCATGCCCGCCTGCATCTGCAAGGGGCGTTGTGCGAGCGCCTGGCGGGGGACGGCTGGGATGCCTACGTCAAACCCTTCCGCTCGCTGGAAGATCTCTATGTGCTCAGTGCCTTGTGTGCCTGGCTCTATGGCGTCGGCCAGGAAACGGGCTGGCCGCAAGGTCTGCAATTGCGCCTTATCGGCCTGCTCGGCGCGTGCGCCGAAAGCACCCGCCAGAGCGCTGATGCCGCGGCCAGTCATCTGCTGCTGGGCGGTCTGTTTGCCCAGTTCAACGCCTTGAAGGAGGAACTCAACCAGGCGCTGCTGGCCAGCCCAGGCGAGTGGGCAACCCTGTGGCAACGCGATCAGGGCTTGCTGGAGATCGCCAGCGCCGCCCGGGCCAAACGCCTGGCCAAGGCCTGGGCCGCCGCCGGACTGTCATGAAACGCTGGCAGGCTGGGCGAACCCTGGCCTTGAGTAAGCGGCATGAGCAAAGTGGCGTGGTGGATGCTGGCTGTGTTCGCCTTCAGCAAGGCAGTGCCGGCCGAGGAATACTGGCCTGTACCTGACTGGGCGGTTGCGCACGCTACCCACCAAAACGCCTGGCAGGCGGTCGAACGCTATGCCTTCGCCCCACGCGATGATCAGCAACGCCGGGGTGTACGCACCGACGCGCTGCTGGTGATCGCCGACGGGCGCATTGTCTACGAGCACTATGCCGCGCCCAGCACCGCCGAAACTGCGCACCTGACCTGGTCGATCAGCAAGAGCGTACTGGCGACCCTGCTCGGCGTTGCCCACGCCGAAGGCCGCTTTGACCTGCAGGATCCAGTCGCGCGTTTTTATTCACCGATGCGTGCCCATCCCCAGGTGCGCATCGAGGACCTGATGCACTGGGCCAGCGGCCTGGACTGGCAGGAAGACTACGAATATGCACCGCTCAAGTCCTCGGTGGTGGCCATGCTCTACACCCGCGGGCGCGGCGATATGGCCGGCTACACGGCGGCCAGGCCCGAAGCGGTCAGCCCCGGGCAACGCTTTCGCTACTCCAGCGGCGACAGCAACGTGCTGGCGGCTGCTTTGCGTGGCATGGTCGGCGACGCTGGTTATGCGGAGTATCCCTGGCGCGCTTTGTTCGAACCGTTGGGCATCGGCAGTGCAGTCTGGGAGCGTGACGCCAAAAGTACCCTGGTGGGTTCTTCCTACCTGTACATGAGTGCTCGCGATCTGGCCCGCATCGGCCTGCTGATGTTGCGCGAAGGGCGCTGGCACTCACGGCAGTTGCTGTCCAGCGAGTGGGTTACCTTCAATCGCCGGCCGTTCCTGCAGGCTACGGCCCAACCCGGTGAAGCCAATCCGGGTGGGCACTGGTGGCTCAACCTGCCGTTGCCCGGCAGCCCGCCACCCTGGCCGGATGCGCCGCCTGATACCTACGCAGCCCTGGGACACTGGGGCCAGGCGATGTATGTGCTGCCGACGCACAGGCTGGTGATCGTGCGTTATGCCGATGATCGCGACGCCAGTTTCGCCCACAACGAACTGCTCAAGCGGGTACTGGCTGCGCTCAACGAGGTGCGGCCATGAAGCGCGTGTTGCTGGTGCTGTTGCTGCTGACAGGCGGCTGGGCCTGGTACGAACGCCAGGCCTTGATGGATTTCCCCGGCATTCTCAGTGCCTACTCGGCCAAGGAATACTGTTCGTGCCGTTATGTCATGGGCTTTGATTCGCAGTATTGCCAGGGCTACGTGCAGCAGTACCTGCCGCTGAGTCGCCTGGACGAGGACCTGCAGCAGCGGCTGATCAGCGCTGCCGGGCTGGGGGTAGAGAATCGTGCGCAGTGGCTGGGCCCGCGCGAGGGCTGTCGCTTGCTGCCGTGAAGGCAGCCGGGTAAGGTTGGCGATCATTGTGTTACAGGATTTCACATGTTCAGTCTGCCGCGTCTTCTGCTTGCCCTGCTGGTCGTCTTGAGTCTCCCTGCCCAGGCCAATTGGCACCTGGATGGCGAGTCGTCACGCCTGTCGTTCGTTTCCAGCAAGAATGGCGACACCGCCGAGGTGCATCGCTTCCTCGTCCTGCATGGCAAGGTCGATCGCAAGGGCGCCGCCGAGTTGCAGATCGAGATGGACTCCAACAGCAGCAGCGTGCCGCTACGTGATGAGCGCATGCGCAAGGAGCTGTTCGAGTTCAGCAAATTCCCCGAGGCCAAGGTCAACGCACAGATCGACCTGCGTCCGATCAACGACCTGGCCAACGGCGCCCAGGTGGAACTGCGCCTGCCGCTGACCGTCAGCCTGCATGGCAAGCAGCACAGCTACAGCGCCCTGTTGCTGGCCACGCGCCTGGATGAGCGGCGCTTTCAGGTGGTAACCCTGGAGCCGTTGATGCTGCGTGCTGATGATTTCGATCTGCTCCCGGGGCTTGCCACTCTGCGCAAGCTGGCCGGGCTCAAGTCCATCAGCCCGTCAGTGCCGGTGGCCGCGGTGCTGATCTTCACGGCGCGCTGATATGGCCGGACCGGTCTTTCCCTGGCGCGATGGCAATCAGTTCGAGCTATTGATCGACGGTCCGCAATTCTTCCCGCGCATGCTCACCGCGATCGTGCGCGCTGAGCATCAGGTCGACCTTGAGTTATACCTGGTCGAAGCGGGGGCCTGTGCCGAAACCATGGTCCAGGCCCTGGTGCAGGCCGCCGAGCGCGGTGTGCAGGTGCGTTGCCTGTTCGATGACTACGGTTCACTGGCCTTCACCCTGAGCTTGCGCCAGCGCTTGCTGGCCGCCGGCGTCGAGTTGCGCTGGTACAACCGCCTGCGCTGGCGCCGGGGCTTTCGCAACCTGTTTCGCGATCACCGCAAGTTGCTGTTGGTTGACCAGCGCTGGGCAGTGGTGGGCGGCACCGGCGTTACCGACCAGTTCTGGACGCCAACGGAAGACGTCAGTGAATGGCACGAAGTGATGGTGCAGATGCAAGGCCCGCTGGTGGCCGACTGGCAGATGCTGTTCGACCGCCAGTGGCGGGCCAACTTGCGCCGTACGGCCTGGCGGCCACCGACCCATTTCGGCCTGTCGCGTTTGCCACGGATACCGCTCAGTGGCGCCGGCATGGGGCGGGTAGCCTACGCCGATGCCCGCCAGCACCGGGATATCCTGCAGTCGCTGGTGCGTGCCCTGAACAGCGGCCAACGGCGCATCTGGCTGGCCACGCCGTATTTCTTGCCGACCTGGAAAGTCCGTCGCTCCCTGCGCCGCGCCGCGTCCCGGGGTGTCGATGTGCGATTGCTGCTGACCGGGCCACGCACCGATCACCCTTCGGTGCGTTACGCCGGCCATCGCTATTACCCGCGGCTGTTGCGCGCCGGGGTGAAAATCTTCGAGTACCAGCCGTGCTTCCTGCACCTGAAAATGGTGCTGGTGGATGACTGGGTGAGCATCGGCTCGTGCAACTTCGATCACTGGAACCTGCGCTTCAACCTTGAGGCCAACGTCGAAGCAATCGACCCGCCGTTGACCGCAGACGTGGCGGCAAGCTTCGAGCGCGACTTTGCCCAAAGCCTGGCCGTCGACCTGGCCCACTGGCATGCGCGGCCGTTGTGGAAGCGGGTGCAGCAACGTTTGTGGGGCTGGCTTGATCGCCTGGTGGTCAACCTGCTCGACCGGCGTGATTGAGCCTGTCGCAAGCTGACGGTCTATGGTGTCTTTACCTTTCCATTGCACCTGAAGGAGTTGATGACATGGCTGCGAAGAAGATTCTGATGCTGGTTGGCGACTACGTTGAAGATTACGAAGTGATGGTGCCGTTCCAGGCCCTGCAGATGGTTGGCCATAGCGTGCATGCAGTGTGCCCGGGCAAGAGCGCCGGGCAGACGGTGCGCACTGCGATCCACGATTTCGAAGGCGATCAGACCTACAGCGAAAAACCCGGGCACAACTTCGTGCTCAACTTTGATTTTGCCCAGGTCAAGGCTGATGACTACGACGCGCTGGTGATTCCGGGGGGGCGGGCACCGGAGTATCTGCGCTTGAACGAACAGGTGCTGGCGCTGGTCAAGGCGATCGATCAGGCCGGCAAACCCATTGCCGCGGTGTGCCATGGCGCACAGCTGCTGGCGGCGGCTGGCGTGCTCGAAGGGCGCAAGTGCAGCGCTTACCCGGCCTGTGCCCCGGAAGTGCGCCTGGCCGGAGGGCAGTATGTCGAGATCGCCGTCGATCAGGCCCATGTGCAGGGCAACCTGGCCTCGGCACCTGCCTGGCCGGCGCACCCGGCGTGGCTGGCGGGTTTCCTGCAACTGCTGGGTACGCGCATTACCCTGTGAACCAAGGTGCTGGCCGAAGTACGAGCGCTTCGCGCTCGATCGCCGGCAAGGCCGGCTTGTGTCTTGAGGAAGGAATAGAATCAGAAGTGAGAGCGGTGAATGGCAAGCTGTACGCCGGTAGTGCTTAAAGCACGTGTGGGAGCAAAGCTGCCATTCACCTCTCCACTCTGGCCCGAGCCCGAACAGTTGATTGAGCGCCTCTCGAATCACAAGCGTGGGCCAAGCCAGAGCGCTCTCACAACTGAGTGTAAGAGGGTTCAGCCATGTTGTCTTCTGTTGGAATCGACACTGCCAAAGCCACTTTGGAAATCTGCATCAAGCCTCAGAAAATTCGCTTCGAAGTGGCCAACAACTCCGCAGGCTTCGAGGCGTTGCTTGAGCGTCTGAAGGACTTCAATATCAGTCGAGTGCTGATCGAAGCGACAGGCGGCTACGAGAAAGATGTGTTGATCGCCCTGGCCTCAGCAGGACTGGAAACCATCTGCATCAACCCAGCCCGTGCCCGAAAATTCGCCGATGCCATGGGTAAAAAAGCCAAAACCGACAAGATCGACGCCGAAGTCCTTGCGGACTTCGCTGCACACCTCAGCGCCCCTCAAGGCCAACCGGTCAGCCCGGAACGCGAAGAGCTGCGCGAGTTGGTGAAGCAGCGCGCCCAATTTGTGCAGAGCCGTGATGACGACAAGCGGCGTCGCCAGCAATGTCGCTCGGCAACAGTGATGGCCCACTTCGATGAGCATATAGAGCAGCTGAAAGTGCTGATCAAACGCCTCGACGAAGAAATTGATCAGGCGATGGTGCAACTGGACGATACTAGGGCGCGTCAGTTATTGGCAGTGACCGGAATCGGTCGGGTAACCGCCGCAAATCTGCTCGCCTCACTGCCTGAACTGGGGCAGTTGGACCGCCGTCAGATCGCCGCTCTGGTGGGCGTAGCGCCTTACAACAACGATAGTGGTAGCCATCGAGGGCACCGCCAGATATGGGGTGGTCGGGCCCATGTAAGGCGAGTGCTGTACATGTCGAGCTGGATCATCATCCGTCACAACACAGAATTTAAAGCACGCTACGAAGCACTTCGGGCACGTGGCAAGTGCGCCAAGGTGGCACTCGTAGCTTGCATGCGGGTGCTGATCGTCAGGCTGAATGCAATGCTGCGGGACAATACCCCTTGGCGAGAGCAAACAGCCTGATCAAGACAGTTGCTCCCACAGGTCAGGTGCATGAAGAGCCATTGTGGGAGCTGGCTTGCCAGCGATGAGGCCGGTACAGGCAAAAAAAAAGCGGCAGGGGAATAATCCCCTGCCGCTTTTTTCTATCAGCAAACCTTTACGGCTTACTTCACTTCCACCGCCAGGCTTTCAGCGATCTTGTGCTGCCAGATCGCTGGGCCGGTGATGTGTACCGATTCGCCGTTGCTGTCGACCGCGACGGTGACCGGCATGTCCTTGACCTCGAACTCGTAGATCGCTTCCATGCCCAGTTCGGCAAATGCCAGGACCTTGGACTTCTTGATCGCCTGGGCTACCAGGTAGGCAGCGCCGCCGACGGCCATCAGGTACACGGCCTTGTTGTCCTTGATCGCTTCGATGGCGGTCGGGCCGCGCTCGGATTTGCCGATCATGCCCAACAGGCCGGTTTGCTCGAGGATCTGACGGGTGAACTTGTCCATCCGCGTCGCGGTGGTCGGGCCGGCCGGGCCAACCACTTCGTCACCAACCGGATCAACCGGGCCAACGTAGTAGATGAAGCGACCCTTGAGGTCGACCGGCAGTTCTTCGCCCTTGTTGAGCATCTCGACCATGCGCTTGTGCGCAGCGTCGCGACCGGTGAGCATCTTGCCATTGAGCAGGATGGTCTCGCCCGGCTTCCAGCTCTGCACGTCTTCCGGGGTCAGGGTGTCGAGGTTGACACGGCGGGCCGACGGGCCGGCTTCCCAGACGATTTCCGGGTAGGCGTCCAGCGATGGCGCTTCCAGGTCAGCCGGGCCGGAACCGTCGAGCACGAAGTGGGCGTGACGGGTGGCGGCGCAGTTAGGGATCATGCACACCGGCAACGAGGCGGCGTGGGTCGGGTAGTCCATGATCTTGACGTCGAGCACGGTGGTCAGGCCGCCCAGGCCCTGGGCGCCGATGCCCAGCTGGTTGACCTTATCGAACAGCTCCAGGCGGATCTCTTCGATGCGGTTCTGCGGGCCACGGGCCTTGAGCTCGTGGATGTCGATGGATTCCATCAACACTTCCTTGGCCATCACCGCGGCTTTCTCGGCGGTGCCGCCGATGCCGATGCCGAGCATGCCCGGTGGGCACCAGCCAGCACCCATGGTCGGAACGGTCTTGAGCACCCAGTCGACGATCGAGTCGGACGGGTTGAGCATGGCCATCTTCGACTTGTTCTCGGAGCCGCCGCCCTTGGCCGCCACGTCCACTTCCACGGTGTTGCCCGGGACGATGGAGTAGTGGATGACCGCCGGGGTGTTGTCCTTGGTGTTTTTACGCGCACCTGCCGGATCGGCCAGGATGGAGGCACGCAGGACGTTTTCCGGCAGGTTGTAGGCGCGGCGCACGCCTTCGTTGATCATGTCGTCCAGGCTCATGGTCGCGCCGTCCCAGCGAACGTCCATGCCGACGCGCACGAACACGGTGACGATACCGGTGTCCTGGCAGATCGGCCGGTGGCCGGTGGCGCACATGCGCGAGTTGATCAGGATCTGGGCGATGGAATCGCGCGCAGCAGGCGACTCTTCACGCAGATAGGCCTCATGCATGGCCTGGATGAAATCAACGGGGTGGTAGTACGAAATGAACTGCAGGGCGTCGGCAACGCTCTGAATCAGGTCGTCTTGCTTGATCACGGTCATGCAGCGCGCTCCTCTTAAAGACGGGAACATTCATTAAGGTATTCCGACGCGGACTGGCCGAGGTGTCGAAACGACCTTCAACAGGCGCCAACGCAAGGCTGTCGGCGCAAAAAAGGCGCGGCAGTATAGCGCGCATCCGCCGCTGGTACACGTACCAAAGGTCCCCACCAAGGTCGGCAGTGGCCGGGCACTGTTCTTGCCTGAGCGTTTGCCCGAGCGATTTGTGCAAACATGGCAATTATTCTTCACACACCCTAAAGTGGCGGTTGGCCATGCCCCATTCCTCTGCCCTGGCCAGAGCACGGTGAGTCACCTGTGACCGAAACAGCGCTGCAGAAACTTCTCCTCAAACGCTTTCTCATGGCGGCTGGCACTTATCTGCTGGTGTTGGCGCTGGTCTGGGTGGCGCTTTTGAGCGGTCATCTGCAAGCCTCCCTGAATGCTTTGCTGCTGGGTAGCGGCCTGTTGCTGGTGTGCCAGTTGCTGCTCGGCTGGGTGTTCGCCAGCGGCCGCAACCTGCGCTTTAACGACCCGAGCCTGACCGAGTTCCAGGTGCTGCTGGCGATCGCCTGGCAAACCTGGCTGTTGGCCCAGCTTGACCAGGGCCGCGGCACCTTCCTGATGTTCTACCCCTTGATCCTGATGTTCGGCCTGTTTCACCTGAGCGGGCGGGTGTTTGTGCGCTGCGCGCTGCTGGTGTTGTGCAGTTTCGTTGGGCTGATTGCCTGGGAGGCTTGGCAGGCAGCACATTTCGATGGGTCGTTGCTGGCGTTGCAGGCCTGTGCCTTGCTGGTGGTGCTGTGCTGGTTGTGCCTGTATGCCCGCTATGTTCAGGCCGCACGCCAGCGCATGCGCCAGCGGCGCTATGCCCTGCAAGCCCATCAGGACACCTTGCGCGGCATGATGCGCCAGCTTGAAGACCTGGTCGCCACCGACGAGCTGACCGGCCTGTTCAACCGTCGGCACTTCCTGAGCCTGGCCACCTGCGAACTGGAGCGGATGCGCGCGGACAGTTGCCATGGCCTGGCGCTGATCGACCTCGACCATTTCAAGCGTATCAATGATGTGTATGGTCATGCCGCCGGTGACCAGGTGCTGCAGGTGTTTGCCACGATCGCCAGCGACTGCCTGGGTGACACTGCAGTACTGGCCCGTTACGGCGGTGAAGAGTTCGTGCTGTTGCTGCCTGATTGCAGCGAAGAGCAATTGGCCAGCTGTTGCGAGCGGCTGCGCAAGGCTTTTGCCCTGGCCCAGCCACCGGCCGTCGGATTGCGGGTCGAACCGTTGAGCCTGTCGGCAGGGATGACTCTGCTGAGCGAAGGTGATGACCTCGATGATGCCCTGCAGCGCGCCGACCAGGCCCTGTATCGGGCCAAGCGCAGCGGACGCAATCGCTGCCTGGCCGCCTGGGAGGCCGTCGATGCCTGAGTTGCGGGTCGGTGAGCGGCAATGGACGGTGGCGCCGGGCAGCAACCTGCTCGATGCCTTGAATGATGCCGGGTTGTCGGTGCCCTACAGTTGCCGCGCGGGCAGTTGTCACGCCTGCCTGGTGCGCTGCCTGCAGGGCCAGCCGGGGGATGCCCGGCCCGATGCCCTGGCGGCGGACAAACGCCAGCAAGGCTGGCGCTTGTCGTGCCAGTGCAGCGTCGAGGAAGACTTGCAGGTGGCCTTGTTCGACCCGCTCCAGGATGGCTTGCCGGCCCAGGTTACCGGCCTCGACTGGCTGAGCCCGACCGTGCTGCGCCTGCGTCTTGAGCCACAAAGATCGCTGCGCTATCAGGCCGGCCAGCACCTGGTGTTGTGGAGCCCGAACGGGGTCGCCCGGCCTTACTCGCTGGCCAGCCTGCCGGGGGAGGAGGGCTTTCTGGAGTTTCATCTCGATTGCCGGCAACCCGGCGCTTTCTGCGATGCCGCGCGGCAACTGAGTCTCGGTGCAACGCTGCGCCTGGGCGAGTTGCGCGGCGGGGCCCTGCATTACGATCCGGACTGGCAGGAACGCCCGTTGTGGCTGCTGGCCGCCGGTACGGGGCTGGCGCCGTTGTGGGGGATTCTGCGCGAGGCGCTGCGCCAGGAGCATCACGGCCCGATTCGCTTGCTGCACCTGGCCCATGACACCCGGGAACATTACCTGGCGCCGGCCCTGGCGGCGCTGGCCAGCCGCCACCCGCCGCTGCAGGTCGAGCTGCTGACCCCGGCTCAATTGCCCCAGGCCCTGGCGGCGTTACGTTTGCAGTCACGCCAGACCGTGGCCCTGGCGTGTGGCTCTGCAGCCAATGTCGAACAGTTTTCCCGGCGCATGTTCCTCGCCGGCCTGCCGCGCAACCAGCTGTTCGCCGACATTTTCATCGGTCACGCCTGATTCCGGCCAAAAAAAAGCCCCGCAGCACAGGCTGCAGGGCTTTGTTCAGCAGTGTCCGAGCATCAGACCAGCGAATCACCGACGTGCAGGATCTTCATGCCGTTGGTGCCACCGATGGTGTGGTAGCTGTCGCCTTTGGTCAGGATCGCCCAGTCACCTGGCTCGACCGCGCCACGCTGCAGCAGCTCGTCGACTGCCGCCTGGCTGACTTTCTCGGCCGGCAGGGCTGCCGGGTCGAAGGCCACCGGGTACACACCACGGAACATCGCGGCGCGGGCCAGGGTGGCGCGGTGCGGCGAGAAGGCGTAGATCGGCACCGAAGAACGCAGGCGCGACATGATCAACGGGGTGTAGCCACTTTCGGTGAGGGCGATGATCGCCTTGACGCCGGGGAAGTGGTTGGCGGTGTACATGGCCGCCAGGGCGATGCTTTCGTCGCAGCGCTCAAAGCGGGTGTGCAGACGGTGGCTGGACTTCTGGCTGGTCGGATGCTTTTCCGCGCCCAGGCAGATGCGCGCCATGGCCTGTACGGCTTCGATCGGGTAGGCACCGGCGGCACTTTCGGCCGACAGCATCACCGCGTCGGTGTTATCCAGTACGGCGTTGGCCACGTCGGATACTTCGGCACGGGTCGGCATCGGGTTCTGGATCATCGACTCCATCATCTGGGTCGCAACGATCACCGCCTTGTTGTTGCGGCGGGCGTGCTGGATGATCTTCTTCTGGATCGCGATCAGCTCGGCATCGCCGATTTCCACGCCCAGGTCGCCACGGGCAACCATGACTGCGTCACTGGCGGCGATCAGGCCGTCGAGGGTCTCGTCATCGGCGACCGCTTCGGCGCGCTCGATCTTGGCCACCAGCCAGGCGCTGCCGCCGGCTTCGTCGCGCAGGCGACGGGCGTATTCCATGTCGGAGGCATCGCGTGGGAAGGAAACGGCCAGGTAGTCCAGGTCCATTTCGGCTGCCAGCTTGATGTCGGCCTTGTCTTTTTCGGTCAGGGCCGGGGCGGTCAGGCCGCCGCCGCGACGGTTGATACCTTTGTGGTCGGACAGCGGGCCGCCGATCAGTACTTCGCAGTGCAGGGCATCGGCAGTGGCGCTGGTTACGCGCATGACCACGCGGCCGTCGTCGAGCAGCAGTTCGTCACCGACGCCGCAGTCCTTGACCAGGTCCGGATAGTCGATGCCGACGATTTCCTGAGTGCCTTCGGTCAGCGGGTGGGCGGTGGAGAAGGTGAAGCGGTCACCGACCTTGAGTTCGATACGCTTGTTGCTGAACTTGGCGATACGGATCTTCGGCCCTTGCAGGTCACCGAGCAGCGCCACGTGGCGGCCCAGGCGGGCGGCGATTTCGCGGATCAGGCGCGCGCGAGCCTTGTGCTCGTCAGGCGTGCCGTGGGAGAAGTTCAGGCGAGCGACATCCAGGCCGGCAAGGATCAGTTGCTCGATCACTTCCGGCGAGTTGCTGGCGGGGCCAAGGGTGGCGACGATTTTGGTACGGCGGATGGTCATGCACAGACTCCTATAGTGAAGCGCAGCGAAAGGCTACTCCGGAAAATCGCTGTAGTCATTGTTCCTTTGCACTACCTGCCGGTTAGCGCGGGTGGCGTTTGAACGGCGGCAGGGCCCGAGCGCGGCCGCTGTGGGGGCGGGCTTGCCCGGCGATGAGGCCCTTGCAGCCAGCAACGTCTACAGATTTTCCGTACAAAGCCGATACACTGCTCAATACAGGAGATCCCCCATGCGAGCCTTGATCGTTTTAGCCCTGGCCACCAGCGTCGTCGGCTGTACCCGCTGGTCGATGGACCATCATTTGAACAACGCCTACCGCGCCTATGACCGGGGCAACTGCGAGAAGGTGATGCTGGAGCTGTCCCAGGTCGAACGCACCAGCCGTGCCCGACCGTTCATCCAGCCGGAAGTGTCGCTGCTGCGCGGCCAGTGCCTGGAACGGCAGAAGCTGTTCGTCGATGCGGCACAGACCTACCAGTTCATCCTTCAGCGCTACCCACAGAGCGAATACGCCTTCCGTGCCCGTGCCCGCCTGCAGACCCTCGAGCAACTGGGTCACTACCGCACCGGCGAAGCGGCGATTGCCCGCCCGGTCACGACCACGCCTTGGCGTTAATACTAAAGTCAGCAGGTCTGATTGTGACGCGCGGGTCAGGGTGCGCTAATCTTGTTGCTGAGATGAATGAAAATCAGCAGCCCTAGCGCGGCCCTGCTAAAAGGGTCTTCGACAGCGATCCCGACCATGTTTGACGAGCGCCGCATCGAGCGTCACCAGCTCCCTTATTTTCTCAAAGTCTTCAACCGCTTCACCGACCAGCCCATCGGCTACCTGGGAAATGTGTCTGAAGACGGCCTGATGCTGATCAGCCAGCTGCCGATGCTGGTCGGCCCGGATTTCGAGTTGCAACTCAAAGTCCCTGGTCGCGACGGCACCGTGCACCCGATCAACCTTACCGCCAGCTGCCTGTGGAGCCATGAAGACCAGACGCCCGGGCATTACGACTCCGGCTTCATGCTGCTGCAGGCGCCGCGCGACTACGAGCAACTGGTGCGCGCCCTGCGCAACTATTTCAGCTTCCATCCGTTGAACGCTTCGGCCTGACGCTGGCCGTGACGGGCCTGTGGCCCTAGACTCTGGTCGATCTTCTGTTCAGGACGACCCCGTGAGCTCCAGCATTTTCTGGCACGACTACGAAACCACCGGCATCAACCCGCGCAACGACCGGCCCTTGCAGGTCGCCGGGGTGCGCACCGACCTTGACCTCAACGAGATCGAGGCGCCGATCAACTTCTATTGCCAGCCCAGCGACGACATCCTGCCCCACCCCAAGGCCTGCCTGGTCACCGGCATTACCCCGCAGCAGCTGGCCAGCCAGGGTTTGAGCGAAGCCGAATTCATGACCCGGGTGCATGCCGAACTGGCGCGCCCAGGTACTTGTGGTGCTGGTTACAACAGCTTGCGTTTCGACGATGAGGTCACCCGGTACAGCCTCTATCGCAACTTCTTTGATCCGTACGCCCGCGAGTGGCAGGGCGGCAACAGCCGCTGGGATTTGATCGACATCGTCCGCACTGCCTATGCCCTGCGCCCGGACGGGATTGTCTGGCCGCAACAGGACGGTCGCACCAGTTTGCGCCTGGAGTTGCTGACTGCCGCCAACGGCATCGACCATGGTCAGGCCCATGAAGCGCTGTCAGACGTGCGCGCCACCATTGCACTTGCGCGATTGATCCGACAGAAACAGCCCAAGCTTTATGACTGGTTGTTTCAACTGCGCAGCAAGCAGAAAGTCCTCGACCAGATTCGATTATTACAACCGCTGGTGCATATTTCCGGACGCTTCTCTGCCGCACGCAATTATTTAGGCGTGGTATTACCCCTGGCCTGGCATCCGCGTAATCGCAATGCCTTGATTGTCTGTGACCTGCATCTGGATGCTCAACCCTTGATAGATGAGGATGCTGATTCACTGCGTCAGCGTTTATACACACGTCGCGAGGAAATGCCTGACGGACAATTGCCGGTGCCGCTGAAACTAATCCATATCAATCGCTGCCCGGTGGTCGCGCCCTTGAGTGTATTGCGCGGCGAAGATCAGCAGCGTCTGGAACTGGATATGGCTGTTTATCAGGCGCGAGCCGCGAGCCTGATAGCTGCAGCAGGACAATGGCAGGACAAATTGCCGGTGATCTATAGCGCCGAGGAGTTTGCCCCCAGTGAAGACCCGGAACAGCAGTTGTATGACGGTTTTCTTGGCGACCGCGATCGTCGTTTGTGCGAGCAAGTGCGCAGTGTCGATCCGCAGCAATTGGGGCAGGGCCAGTGGATGTTCGATGATGAACGTTTGCCGGAACTGTTGTTTCGCTACCGCGCGCGTAATTTTAGCGAAACCTTGAATGCCGAAGAACGCCAGCGCTGGCAAACCTTCTGCCAGCAACGCTTGAGCGATCCGCTGATGGGCGCACCCAATACCCTCGGGGATTTCGAGCGGGCCTTGCAGGACTGCTGGGCGCAAGCCGATGCCGAACAACAGGCGCTGCTTGGCCAGTGGCGCAGCCATGTGCAGGCATTGAAGTTGCAATTGGGGATGTAAGCAATCGTTGAAAATAAAAAACGCCAGCTAAGCTGGCGTTTTTTTTAGCGAGTAACACATGGTTACCAGCGGGCGTATTAACCCAGCAGGGTTGCCCAGCCTTCAACCACGTCACCACCCCATTTGGCTTTCCATTCTTTCAGGGTTTTGTGGTTGCCGCCTTTGGTTTCGATGACTTCACCGTTGTGCGGGTTTTTGTATTGCTTGACCTTGCGCGCACGTTTGGTGCCGGTGGTCTTTACCGCGCCACGAGGGGCTTTGTTCAGTTTGGCTTCTGGATCCAGCAGCGCAATGATGTCACGCAGGGACTTCGAATATTCGCCCATCAGTGCACGCAGTTTGCCTTCGAACTCCAGCTCGGTTTGCAGCTTGTCGTCTTGCGACAGGTTCTGCAAACGCGCCTGCAGTTCTTTGATGGCTTCTTCGGTAGCGCGATATTCGTTGATCAGGGACATGAGGCGTTCCTTGGAAATGAAGGTTTAGAGAGACAGTGCGGCAATAATAATCAGACGGTACCCCCAAGTAAACATTAAAGCGGGCAATTAGCTCAATGAATTGTTAATCACCTCGATAGAATAGGTTAAGAAAAATTTACAAACTAAGACTTTTTTCCAATAGTTAACTTAGTCGCCGGCCCACCGCACCAGGCGGGTGCACCCCGTACGGTGCTACCTGGGCAGGCGACAGGCCGCGCGCAATGAGTACTGCAGTTTTGTCGGGCACTCGCTAGAATGTGCGCCTTTGCGAAAGTTTCTGGAGTCCATTTCATGCGCACCTACCGGCTGGTGATTGCCTGCCCCGACCGTGTTGGCATCGTCGCCAAAGTCAGTAATTTCCTGGCGTCCTATAACGGCTGGATCAACGAAGCGAACCATCACTCCGATGAGCAGAGCGGCTGGTTCTTCATGCGCCACGAAATCCGCGCCGAAACCCTGCCATTCGGCATCGAGGCGTTCCGCGAAGCGTTCGCGCCGATCGCCGAAGAGTTCTCGATGGTCTGGCGTATCACCGATACCGACCAGAAGAAGCGCGTGGTGCTGATGGCCAGCCGTGAGTCCCACTGCCTGGCTGACCTGCTGCACCGCTGGCACACCAAGGAACTCGATTGCGATATTCCCTGCGTGATCTCCAACCACAATGACCTGCGCAGCATGGTCGAGTGGCACGGCATCCCGTTCTTCCATGTCCCGGTCGACCCGCAGAACAAGCAGCCGGCCTTTGCCGAAGTGTCGCGCCTGGTCAAGGAGCACGGTGCCGACGTGGTGGTGCTGGCGCGCTACATGCAGATCCTGCCGCCGCAACTGTGCCAGGAATACGCCCAGCAGGTGATCAACATCCACCATAGCTTCCTGCCGTCGTTCGTTGGCGCCAAGCCGTACCACCAGGCTTCGTTGCGTGGGGTCAAGCTGATTGGTGCTACCTGCCACTACGTCACCGAAGAGCTGGATGCCGGCCCGATCATCGAGCAGGACGTGGTCCGCGTCAGCCATAGCGACAGCATCGAAGACATGGTGCGTTTCGGCCGTGATGTCGAGAAGATGGTCCTGGCCCGTGGCCTGCGCTACCACCTGGAAGACCGCGTGCTGGTGCACGGCAACAAGACCGTGGTGTTCAACTAAGCCTCAGTGCAGGAGGTTGCCCCATGGCCGATCCCCTCGACAAGGCCACCTCCAAGGCCCCGCCGACCCTCGGCGAGGGCTGCCTGAGCCGCTACGACCCGGATGCGCTGGACAGCGAAGACGGCACCGATTTTCCCGGTGCCGCCGAGCTCTGGGAGCGGGTCAAGCCGGCTAGCGACGAATCCGCGCTTGACTGAGGCGCAAGCGCTGCAGCAATGGCCGACCCAGCAGGCAGAGGAACACCGGGCCACCGGCGAGCAGATAGAAGTAATAGGTCACCAACCGCCAGATCAGGATTGCCGCCGCCGCGGTGGACGTTCCCACCATGGGCGAAAGCAACGCGGCCGAAGTCATTTCGGCGGCGCCCGCGCCACCCGGCAGCAGGCTGAACTGACCGGCGCTGAGCGACAGCATCTGTACCAGAAAGCTCGGTATCCATTGCAGGTCGACGCCCAGCCCGCGCAGCGCCAGGTACAGCACGCTGTAACGTAACCCCCAATGCACGCAGGTCAGGGCAAACACCAGTGCCAGGGTGCGCTTGGGCAGGCGCCAGGTTTCGCCGAAGGCGCGAAAGAAGTGCAGCAGCTTGCGCGTCCAGCGCCGACGCCTGGGGGCGGCCATCTTGAGCCTGCGCAGCAGCCGGCCATTAAGGCACAGCAGCGCGCGGCGGTAGCGCACCAGTCCGAGCAAAGCGCCGAAGGCTGCGAACATCAAGACCGCGCTGCCGAGCAACATGCTTTCCAGGCTGCGGTTGAGGTTGTGGAACAGCGTGTAGCCGGCGATCCCCAGCATGGCGCAGAAAAAGAACAGCAGGTCGTTGAGCTGGTCGGCGGCAAACACTGCGCTACTGCGCGCAGGACCAATGCGGTCGCGGGCCAGCAAGGCGATCAGCGCCAGCGGGCCACCGCTGCCGCCCGGGGTGGTGCAGATGGCGAACTCGGTGGCCATGATCACGCCGAGGCTGCGCCAGCGTCCCAACGCCGCGCCCTGGCTGCCGAGCAGCAAGCGCAGGCGGACGGCGTTGATGATCCAGCACAGCACGATCATGGCGAACAGGCCGAGCAGCAGGTGCGGGGCAAAGCCACGCAGACGCGACAACAGCTCGCTGCCGCCGAGCAACGCCGGCACCAACAACGCCACAATCAGCGCCAGGAGCAGCCAGAGCAGGCGGTTCACCGGCCGTGCCTGCTGGCCAGCCAGGCGGATTTGGTCAGCGGTTCGCGGCCTTGGCGCAACAGGCGTTGCACGGTTTGCAGCCAGTAGCGGCGGGAAAAGCCATGGCGCATGTCCACCGGGTGCAGGCCCAGGCGGATGACCGGGGCCTGGCGCAGGCGCGTTTCACGCATATCACAGAGCACTTTCGACAGGCCTCGCCGCCAACGGCTACGGGCGCTCCAGACCAGGCCGGGCGCGGGGATCGGGCTGAAGTCTGGCAGTTGATAGATGTGCTGCGAGTCGCTGGTATAGCGCAGCGGCAAGCTGCGCAATACCTGGCGTGTACCGTCGCTCATCAGCCATGCCGGGGCGACGAAGCCCGCCAGTGGCCAGTCATAACGCTGGAACAGCGCGATGCCGGCCTCCAGACGCTCGCGTGCCTGGGCCTGGTCGAGGCTGTAGAACTCGCCTTCCCAGGTGTAGATCCGGCGCATGAAGTAGTCCCGCGGCGAGCGTGGCGGCGGGCTGTCATCAGCATGAAAGTAGCCATGCAGCGCCATTTCGTCGCCACGCTGCAGGCGCCGGTCAAGCATCAGGCGAAAACCGGGCGAATGCTCCAGGGCATTGCGTTTGTGAAAGTCCGGCACCACCAGCCAGGTCATGGGAATGTCGCCCAGGGCATCGACCGCTTCGACGAAAGGCTGGTAGTCCGGCCAGGTTTCCGGCGCAACATCATGCAGCACCAGCAGCAGGCTTTGTCGATCAGCATGCTCAGGCATGAGCGCGCACCAGCATCGGGTGGCCCAGCACTGCCCGGTAATGTTCCAGCAGCCCGTTGACCACGGTGTCCCAGGCGTAGTGCTGCTCGACATGGGCGCGGGCCTGCAGGCCCATTTGCCGGGCGCCGACCTCGAACACCTCCCTGACCGTGCGGGCCATGGCCAAGCCATCGTTGGGCGTACACAGCCGGCCGCACTGGTCATTGACGATTTCGGTGAAGGCCCCGGCGGCCACGGCAATGACCGGGATGGCGCTGGCCATGGCTTCGAGAATGACCAGGCCGAAGGTTTCCTGGTCGCCAGCGTGCAGCAGGGCATCGGCACTGGCCAGCAGGCGGGCGACTTCGCTGGCCGGGCAGAAGTGATCGATGACACTGACATTGGCTGGCACATTGGCCGGCATGTGCGAGCCGACCAGCAGCAGATGGTAGTGCTTGCCCAGGCGTTTCATGCAGTCGAGCAGCACCGGCAGGTTCTTCTCCCGCGAGCCGCGCCCGGCGAACACCAGCAGGCGGGTGGTATCGGTTATACCCAGTTCACGGCGCAGAGACAGATCGCGGTGCTGCGGGTTGAAGGTCGTCAGGTCGACGCCCAGGCGCTGCACGTGAACATTATCGATGCCCAGGCCGCGCAGCTTGTCGGCCATCACCTGGCTCGGCGCCAGGACCCGGTCGAAGTTGCCGTAGAGCTTGCTGACGTAGGCTTCGACATTGGGCGTAAACCAATTGCCCATGCGGTTGCTCACCAGCAGCGGGAGGTCGGAATGGTAGAAGCCGATCACGGGTACGTCGAGCTGGCGGCGGGCATCCAGGGCTGCCCAGGCGGTCAGGTAAGGGTCGCCGACTTCGATCAGATCGGGCTGAAGATCCTGCAGGACATTGCGCCAGGGCGCCAGGCGCAGGGGAAAGCGGTAGCCGTTGCCGAACGGCAGGGCCGGTGCCGGTACCTTGTAGATACCGTTGTCGTGGCTGGCGCTGGCGCCGGGGATCAACAGGCTGTGACGGACACCGGGAGTAAGGCCCAGGCGGCGGTGTTTGGCATCAAGATAGGTACGCACGCCGCCACTGGCAGGGGCGTAGAACATGGTGATGTCAGCGATGTGCACGATCAGCATCCCTCCGAGATCGTCTCCAGAGTGTGTCGCCAGGCAGCTTTTCGCCGCTGGAGACGCGCCCTAAGGTTGACCTCTATGAAGGATAGTTTGTTCGATGGGGTTCGGCAGCGGCTGGCTGCAAGCTACAAGCTGCAAGAAAAAGACAAGCGCATTCGGCTCTGTTTCTTCTTGCAGCTTCAAGCTTGCCGCTTGCAGCTCAAGTTCAGATACGGAAGCTGCCCACCAGTTGTTTCAGGCGGCTGGCCTGCTGCTCCAGGTCGGCGCAGGCGCGCAGGGTCGACTGCAGGTTCTCGACGCCTTCCTGGTTGAGCATGTTGATTTCGTTGATGTCCATGTTGATCGAATCGACCACGGCGGTCTGTTCCTCGGTGGCGGTGGCCACCGACTGGTTCATGCCGTCGATCTCGCCGATGCGCAGGGTCACGCTGCCCAGGCGCTCGCCGGCCTGGTTGGCGATCTCGACGCTGTCCTGGCTGTGGCGCTGGCTCTGGCCCATGGTGTCGACCGACTCGCGGGCGCCGACCTGCAGCTCTTCGATCATGTTCTGCACCTGTTGCGCCGACTCCTGGGTGCGGTGCGCCAGGTTGCGCACTTCATCGGCGACCACGGCAAAACCGCGACCGGCTTCACCGGCCCGTGCTGCCTCGATGGCGGCGTTGAGCGCCAGCAGGTTGGTTTGCTGCGAGATGCTGGTGATCACTTCGAGGATCTGGCCGATGTTCACAGTCTTGCTGTTGAGCGTCTCGATGTGCGCGCTGGAGGTGCAGATCAGGTCCGACAGACGGTTCATCGCCTGGATGCTGCGATCGACCACCTGCTGACCTTCTTCGGCCAGATGCCGTGCCGAGCTTGCCTGTTGCGAGGCTTGCGCGGCGTTGTGGGCAATTTCCTGGGCGGCAGCACCCAACTGGTTGATCGCCGCGGCCACGCTGTTGGTGCGGTTGGACTGCTCGTCGGAGTTGACCATCGACGAGTTCGAGGCGCTGACCACCCGCAGGGCCACTTCGTTGACCTGCTCGGTGGCCGAGGACACTTCGCGGATCGAGCCATGGACGCGCTCGACGAAGCGGTTGAAGGCGCTACCGAGGATGCCGAACTCATCGTGGTTATGAATGGCCAGGCGCTTGGTCAGGTCGCCTTCACCTTCGGCGATGTCTTCCATGGCCCGGGTCATGGTGTGCAGCGGTTGCATCAGCACGCGGATCAACAGGCCGAGCAGGGCGATGATGATGACCACGGCGACCAGGGTGGCAATCACCGCGGAGGTGCGGAACTTGCTCAGCATCGAGTAGGCCTCGTCCTTGTCTACCGACAGGCCGATGTACCAGTTGGCCGAAGGCAGGCCCTTGACCGGGGCGAAGCTGAGGATCCGGGTCTTGCCGTCGAGCTGGACTTCACTCGGTTCCTTGCTGATGCGCGGGGTGTTCTGCGGGAACAGGTCCGACAGCGACTTCATCACCAGGTTCTTGTCCGGGTGCACGAGGATCTTGCCTTGATCGTTGATCAGGAAGGCGTAGCCCATGCCGCCGAAGTTCAGCGAGTTGATGATCTCGGTCAGGCCATCGAGGGCCAGGTCGCCACCGACCACGCCGACATTGCGCGCAGCGGTCGCGACTACCGAGATGACCATCTTGCCGGTGCTGACATCAATATAGGGTTCGGTCAGGATCGGTCCGTTGGCCGCCATGCCGTCCTTGTACCAGGGGCGTACGCGCGGGTCGTAGCCGTCCGGCATCTTGGTTTGTGGGCGGATGGTAAAACCACCGTTGACATCACCCAGGTAAATCGTCAGGAAACTTGAGACCAGGGCCTGTTGGCCGAGCAGGGTGCCGATTTTGTCGGCCTCGGGAAACGCGGCAATGTTTTGTGCAACGTTTTGTACCAGCAGAATACGACCGTCAAACAGGTTCTTGATATTGGTCGAAGTGGTTTCGCCCATTTCCTCAAGATAGTTTTCCAGATCCTCGCGAATGGCATTACGCTGCAAGAAATCGTTGTACAAAGTAAACAGGGTAAAGGCGATCATGACGATCAGCGAGGCGGCCAATAGGATCTTGTGGCTGAATCGGAGGCTTTTGTTCATAACGTGTCGGTCCGCTAAGGTCTTGTTATCCGGGTCGTTCGCACAAAGAACAGCGTGAAAAGCGGTGCAGGTCCCAATTCCTTGTCGGGCTATTCCTGTCTTCCTGGTGGTCTATCGCTATTTAATATCGGCCGTTTCAAGCCAAAGCTTTAAACAGAGGGTGAAAAAACATGCCTGACTCTTCGCAATTCGTGCTCGGCGCCGACCTTGCCGGACAGCCGGTGGCCCAGGCCATGCGCCTGGCCAATCGTCACGGCCTGGTGGCCGGGGCGACCGGTACCGGCAAGACCGTGACCCTGCAACATATGGCCGAAGCCTTCAGTGACGCGGGCGTGGCGGTATTTGCCGCCGACGTCAAAGGCGACCTGTGCGGGCTGGGCGCAGTGGGCAACCCCCAGGGCAAGGTGGCCGAACGCATTGCCGGCATGCCCTGGCTGGGGCATCGGCCTCAGGCTTATCCAGTAAGCTTGTGGGATATCCACGGTCAGTCCGGTCATCCGTTGCGCACCACCCTCAGTGAAATGGGCCCGCTACTGCTGGGTAATCTGCTGGAGCTGACCGACAGCCAGCAGGCCGCACTGTATGCCGCGTTCAAGGTCGCCGACCGCGAAGGCCTGTTGCTGCTGGATATCAAGGACCTCAAGGCCCTGCTGGCGCACTTGAAGGACAACCCGCAACTGCTCGGTGAAGACAGTGCGCTGATGACCACAGGCTCCAGCCAGGCCCTGTTGCGGCGACTGGCAACCCTGGAGCAGCAGGGCGCCGAAGCGCTGTTCGGCGAGCCGGCCTTGCAGCTGGAAGACATCCTGCAACCGGATGCCGATGGCCGCGGACGCATTCACCTGCTCGATGCCAGCCGCCTGGTGCATGAAGCGCCGAAGGTCTATGCGACCTTCCTGCTCTGGCTGCTGGCCGAGCTGTTCGAGCAATTGCCCGAGCGCGGCGATGCCGACAAGCCGTTACTGGCGCTGTTCTTCGATGAAGCGCATCTGCTGTTCAACGGCACCCCCAAGGCCCTGCAGGACCGCCTGGAACAGGTGGTGCGGCTAATCCGATCCAAAGGCGTAGGGGTGTATTTCGTCACCCAGTCGCCGAGCGACCTGCCGGATGATGTCCTGGCGCAGTTGGGCTTGCGCGTCCAGCATGGCCTGCGGGCCTTTACCGCCAAGGAGCAGAAATCCCTCAAGGCCGTGGCCGATGGCTTCCGTCCCAACCCGGAATTCGACACCCTGAGCGTATTGACCGAGCTGGGTATCGGTGAGGCACTGGTCGGTACCCTGCAGGAAAAAGGCACGCCGGGCATGGTCCAGCGTGTGCTGATCGCGCCGCCGCAGTCGCGTATCGGGCCGCTGAGCGCTGCTGAGCGGGCGGCGCTGATTGCCGCTTCGCCATTGGTCGGGCGTTATGACAAGCCGGTAGACCGTGAATCGGCCTATGAGCTGCTCAATGCCCGCAAAGGCGGCGCGGTTGCGCCTGAACAAGCACCGGCAGCGGCTGAAGAGAGCTTTGCCGACAAGGCCGGCGAGTTCCTCCAGAGCGCGGCGGGGCAGGCGATCAAGTCGGCGGTACGCCAGGCGGCGAACCAGTTCGGTCGCCAGCTGGTGCGTGGCCTGATGGGCTCGTTGCTCGGTGGCAGCAAGCGCCGCTGATTGTATCAGGCATAAAAAAGGCGCCCCTCGGGGCGCCTTTTTACTGCGGGGTGCTTTAGCCGATGGCTTTGGTCGCCAGCCAGAACAAGCCTGCCGACAGGCCCACAGTGGCCGGAAGGGTCAGTACCCAGGCCAGCAGGATGGTCCTGACGGTGCCACCTTGCAGGCCGCTCTTGTTCGCCACCATGGTACCGGCCACACCCGAGGACAGTACGTGGGTGGTCGATACCGGCAGGCTGAAGATGTTGGCCATGCCGATGGCGCAGGCTGCGGTGATCTGTGCCGACATGCCCTGGGCGTAGGTCATGCCCTGCTTGCCGATCTTCTCGCCGATGGTCAGCACTACGCGTTTCCAGCCGACCATGGTACCCAGGCCCAGGGCCAGGGCGACCGCGAGAATCACCCAGAACGGGGCGTACTCGGTGGTGGCAGTGAGGTCCTTGCGCAGTTTGTCCAGGTCCGCCTTCTCGCGTGCCTGCAGGCCTGGCAGCTTGCCGACCTTCTTGGCGGTGTCGTCCAGGCAGAGCAGGTAACGACGTACTTCAATGCGTTTTTCCGGTGTCAGCGACCGGTAGTCGGCCACGCCTTTGAGCGAATCGAGCAAGGCATTGATGGTCGGCTCGGTCTGCTGCGGGTTGCAGCTGAACTGTTCTGGCAGGTCGCCTTCTTTGGCTTTGCCCAGGGCCAGGAATTCGCCCAGGGTCGCTTCGTTGCGCTGATAGA
Organism: Pseudomonas wadenswilerensis; assembly: GCF_900497695.1. Classification (GTDB taxonomy): domain Bacteria; phylum Pseudomonadota; class Gammaproteobacteria; order Pseudomonadales; family Pseudomonadaceae; genus Aquipseudomonas; species Aquipseudomonas wadenswilerensis. The sequence continues at coordinate 273,869 of NZ_UIDD01000004.1, forward strand.
ACTGGTTCAGGTGCAGGGTGGCGTCGCGGGTCCGCTCGATCTGGTAGGTCGTGCTGTTCAGGTCGAGAACGAACGCGGACGGAACGATACCGATCAGCACCAGCATGATCAGGCCGATACCTTTCTGACCGTCGTTGGAGCCGTGCACGAAGCTTACGCCCATGGCTGAAATCACCAGGACCAGGCGGTTCCAGAATGGCGGGTGCTTCTTGTCGTCGAGCTTGCGGCGCTGTTCCGGCGTCTTGTGCATCTTCGACAGCGGCCGCCACCATTTCAGGCCCAGCAGCACCAGCGCGGCGACAGCGAAACCGGCCATCGGCGACAGTACCAGCGACATGCCGATATCGATTGCCTTCTGCCAGTTGACCCCGTCACCCAGCGGAATGTCGCTGATCAGGGCGTTGGCCAGGCCCACGCCCAGGATCGAGCCGATCAGCGTATGCGAACTGGACGCCGGGATCCCGAAGTACCAGGTGCCCAGGTTCCAGGTGATGGCGGCAGCCAATAGAGAGAAGACCATCGCCAGGCCGTGGCCGGTGTTCACATTGATCAGGAGTTCGACCGGCAGCAGGTGAACGATGGCATACGCCACGCCGACACCGCCGAGCAGAACCCCGAGGAAGTTGAACACGCCGGAGAAGAACACGGCCAGGTGCGGCGGCATGGCTTTGGTATAGATGACTGTAGCTACCGCGTTAGCGGTGTCATGAAAGCCATTGATGAACTCGAAGGCGAGTACGAAGGTCAGAGCGAGCAGCAAGCTCACCAGTACCCAGGCATCAAGTCCGCTGAATAAATCGATCATGAAGGAATTCTGACCCGGTCATAAGGGGGCGCGATTATGCCAGAAATCCCCGGTAATCGATGCCCCTGCTGCTGACCGCTCGACGACTTTTCTAGCCCGGCGCCCAACCCGTTGAGGCGGCGATGCTTCGCTTAACGTCGGCTAAAATGCTAAAAAATCGAGAAAAATGAAAGGTTTGCACTCAGGTCTGGTTGTCAGGAAAAAATCAAACGACCGTATGAAATTTGTGAAATTCCGTTACGGCATGCTGTGGACCGCGCAAAAATCCGCAGCATTGCGGGCCGGCAAAAGCGCCCCCGGTACGCCGTTCAATGGCCTGCTTGCGCTGCCTGCAGCAGCGGGCTAGGGCGCCTGGTCCTTGAGTTCTTTCTCGATTTTTTCCAGTTCCTGGGCGAAGGCTTGGTCAAGCACGCTTGCTCGCTTGCGCCATGGCTTGCGCTCCGGATCGGGTTGCGCGGCGTAAGTGGTGACTTCACCACCATAGACTTCCTTGTAACGTTGCTCCTGGCGCTCTAGTTCTGCGCGCAGTTCATCTTTGGTCACAGTACTACCTGTAGTGTGGATATAAACCCTGGCGTTTACGCGGGCAAACAGCGCGGGGCGCAATATGCACACGGCTACGCTGCCAGAGCGGCATAACTGTCGCAGCAACAGTAGGTTCTGGTTGTGCAAGCGAATGTGAACAACGGGCTATTCACGTTAATGGCACTTGCAGCGGTCCGCTTCTGTCTGCCTGGGCAGAGGCGGTTGGATCCGCAGCAACCCTACTTGGGGCAGGGTTACGAAGTTTTATTATAGCAAGCAGATAGTCTGACAGTAGCACTCTCTATTGTAGATAGGACCAAACAAGCGCCAGTTTTGTTACCAAGTTATGAAAGTCGTCAGACGGCCGAGATTGGCATTGGCACCGGAGGCAATAGAAAAGTTTTCGGCTTGCAGCCCCGCGTTGTACGGAGGAAGGAAAAACGGCCTCGCTTCGTGGGCAAGGCCGTGCCTGGGACTTCTACGGTGGGTACCTGACCAGTCTCTCCAAGAAGCCACGTTGTGGCGGTAGAAAGGTATAAGCAATTGTGGGTAGCGGTCAATTGCGATTATCGGTCGATGGTTCGATAATCGCACCAGTGACCGTTTTTCCGAGGTTAGCCATGACAGAAGAAACAACGCCCAAAGGGCCAGGGTTGAACGATAACGTGCGTAGCTCGTTTGCGTCCCTGGCGCCGCCCATCGTCGCCTCGCCGGCCAAACGCATCCAGGCCTTTACCGGTGACCCCGATTTCATGACCTCGCTGGCCCGCGGCCTTGCGGTGGTGCAGGCATTCCAGGAGCGCAAGCGTCACCTGACCATCGCCCAGATCAGCCACCGCACAGAGATTCCCCGGGCGGCGGTGCGGCGTTGCCTGCATACCCTGATCAAGCTGGGCTATGCCACCACCGACGGGCGCACTTACTCGTTACTGCCCAAGGTGTTGACCCTGGGCCACGCCTATCTGTCGTCGACCCCCCTGGCGGTGTCGGCGCAGCCTTATCTGGACCGGATGAGCGATCAACTGCACGAGGCCTGCAATATGGCTACCCTGGAAGGCGATGACATTCTTTACATCGCCCGTTCGGCCACCGTGCAGCGTCTGATTTCGGTCGACCTCTCGGTCGGCGGGCGCCTGCCGGCCTATTGCACCTCCATGGGCCGTATCCTATTGGCGGCGCTGGACGACGCGACCTTGCACGAATACCTCGAGCATGCCGACCTGCAGGCCAAGACCAGTCGCACCATTCACGACCCGGTGGCTTTGCTCGAGTGCCTGCAGCTGGTTCGCCAGCAGGGCTGGTGCGTGGTCGATCAGGAGCTCGAGCAAGGTTTGCGCTCGATCGCCGTGCCGGTCTATGACGCCTCTGGCCAGGTCCTGGCGGCGCTCAACGTCAGCACCCATGCCGGCCGGGTCAGCCGCACCGAGCTTGAGCAGCGCTTCCTGCCGATCATGCTCGCCGCCAGCCGCGACCTCAGCGCGCAACTGTTCGCCTGAACGTTCCTGTTCGATAAACGCACAGAGATGCGTTTATCGAATTGCGCCGCGCCCGCCTGCTTATTAATGTCCCTCGCAGCGGTCAACCTGCCTTGACCGCCCATAATAATGAGCGAGAGGCAAACGCCCCATGACCGACTTCCTGTCCCCGCACGGCTTGCACCTGTCCTACGCTGGACTGCGCGGCAGCTGATCCAGCTTTCCGAACCTGTTCCTGTTCGCCTGTGCCGTTCATGCGCGCACCCGCACACTCGCGCGCTTCTTCTGGATAAAAATAATGAATAGTCCTCAAGCTGCTGTCGGAAACTGCCTTGATGTGCAGTCCTTTATCAATAGCCAACCGCTGTCGCGCTACCAATGGCGGGTGGTAATCCTGTGCTTCCTGATTGTCTTCCTCGACGGCCTCGATACCGCCGCCATGGGCTTTATCGCCCCGGCCCTGTCCCAGGAATGGGGCATTGACCGGGCCAGCCTGGGGCCGGTGATGAGTGCCGCCTTGATCGGCATGGTCTTCGGTGCGCTGGGTTCCGGGCCGCTGGCCGACCGTTTCGGGCGCAAGGTGGTACTGGTGGGGGCGGTTGTGCTGTTCGGCGCCTTCAGCCTGGCGTCTGCCTACAGCACCAACGTCGACCAGTTGCTGGTGCTGCGCTTTCTGACCGGGCTGGGCCTGGGCGCGGGCATGCCCAATGCCACCACGCTGCTGTCCGAATACACCCCGGAGCGGCACAAGTCGCTGTTGGTGACCAGCATGTTCTGCGGCTTCAACCTGGGCATGGCCGGTGGCGGCTTCATTTCCGCCAAGCTGATCCCGGCGTTCGGCTGGCACAGCCTGTTGCTGATCGGCGGTCTGCTGCCGTTGGTGCTGGCAGTGGTGCTGGTGTTCTGGCTGCCGGAGTCGGCGCGCTACCTGGTGGTACGCAACCGTGGCACCGATAAGGTGCGCAAGACCCTTGCCCCGATCGAGCCGGCCATTGTCGGCCAGGCGTCGAGCTTCAGCGTGCCGGAGCAAAAGACGGTCAAAGCCCGCAACGTGTTTGCGGTGATCTTCTCCGGTACCTACAGCGTCGGCACCCTACTGCTGTGGCTGACGTATTTCATGGGCCTGGTGATTGTCTACCTGCTGACCAGCTGGCTGCCAACGCTGATGCGTGACAGTGGCGCGAGCATGGAACAGGCCGCCTTTATCGGCGCGTTGTTCCAGTTTGGGGGTGTGCTCAGCGCCGTGGCAGTGGGTTGGGCCATGGACCGTTACAACCCGCACAAGGTCATTGGTGTCTTTTACCTGCTGGCAGGGGTATTTGCCTACGCAGTAGGGCAGAGCCTGGGCAACATCACCGTGCTGGCAACCCTGGTGCTGGTTGCCGGTATGTGCGTCAACGGTGCGCAATCGGCGATGCCGTCACTGGCGGCGCGTTTCTACCCGACCCAGGGCCGCGCCACCGGTGTGTCGTGGATGCTCGGCATCGGCCGCTTCGGCGCGATCCTCGGGGCCTGGATGGGCGCGACCCTGCTGGGCCTGGGCTGGAATTTCGAGCAGGTGCTGACCGCGCTGGTGATCCCGGCGGCCCTCGCCACTACCGCGGTGATCATCAAGGGCATGGTCAGTCACGCGGATGCGACCTGATATCGGCAGCCTGTGGGAGCTGGCCTTGCCGGCGATGGTATCGACGCTATGCCTGGCTTTGCGCGGTGCCCGCATCGCTGGCAAGGCCAGCTCCCACAAGGGTTCTTAGCAAGACAACAATCGGTTCGATAATCGAACAATTAGTCGATTATCGGATTGAACCGCCCCCAAGCCCCCCTTAATCTGAACCCATACCCGGCGCCGCCCAAGGCGCCTTGAAACCGACCCCGACTCAGCATATCCAGGAGTCTGCAATGGCTGAAATCCTCTCGCTCCACGACGCCGTGAAGCAGTTCGTCAACGACGGCGACAGCGTCGCCCTCGAAGGCTTCACCCACTTGATTCCGACTGCCGCCGGGCATGAAATCATTCGTCAGGGCAAGAAAGATCTGACCCTGGTACGCATGACCCCTGACCTGATCTACGATCAGCTGATCGGCGCCGGTTGCGCCCGCAAGCTGATCTTCTCCTGGGGCGGCAACCCGGGTGTCGGTTCCCTGCATCGTCTGCGCGACGCCGTTGAAAAACAGTGGCCGCACGCGATCGAAATCGAGGAACACAGCCACGCCGACCTGGCCAACGCCTACGTCGCCGGTGCCTCGGGCCTTCCGTTCGCAGTACTGCGGGCTTACGCCGGTTCCGACCTGCCCAAGGTCAACCCGCTGATCAAGAGCGTTACCTGCCCATTCACCGGCGAAGTCCTCGCCGCCGTGCCATCGGTACGCCCGGACGTTACCGTGATCCACGCGCAAAAGGCCGACCGCAAAGGCAACGTGCTGCTCTGGGGCATCCTTGGCGTGCAGAAGGAAGCGGCCCTGGCGGCCAAGCGCTGCATCGTTACGGTCGAGGAGATCGTCGACGACCTCAAGGCACCGATGAATGCCTGCGTGCTGCCGACCTGGGCGCTGTCTGCGGTGTGCCTGGTACCCGGTGGTGCGCATCCGTCCTACGCCCATGGTTACTACGAGCGCGACAACCGCTTCTACCAGGCCTGGGACCCGATTGCCCGCAGCCGCGAAAGCTTCACGGCGTGGATCGACCAGTACATTCGCGGCACCGCCGACTTCACTGAATTCAAGGCAAAACTGGCCAGCGCGGAGGTTGCACAATGAGCTACTCCACCAATGAAATGATGACCGTTGCCGCAGCCCGTCGCTTGCGCAATGGCGCAGTCTGTTTCGTCGGCATCGGTCTGCCGTCCAAGGCCGCCAACCTGGCGCGCCTGACCTCGTCGCCGGATGTGGTGCTGATCTACGAGTCCGGCCCGATCGGTGCCAAGCCGAGCGTGCTGCCGTTGTCGATTGGTGACGGCGAGCTGGCTGAAACGGCCGACACCGTGGTGCCGACCGGCGAGATCTTCCGCTACTGGCTGCAGGGCGGGCGCATCGACGTGGGTTTCCTTGGCGCCGCCCAGGTCGACCGCTTCGGCAACATCAACACCACTGTGGTCGGTGATTATCACCAGCCGAAAGTGCGCCTGCCGGGTGCCGGTGGCGCGCCGGAGATCGCCGGTTCCGCCAAGCAGGTACTGATCATCCTCAAGCAGTCGAACCGCGCCTTTGTCGACAAGCTCGACTTCATCACTTCGGTCGGCCACGGCGAAGGCGGCGATTCGCGCAAACGCCTGGGCCTGCCAGGCGAAGGTCCGGTGGGGATCATCACCGACCTGTGCATCATGGAGCCGGAAGCCGGCACCCATGAGTTTGTCGTGACCTCGATCCACCCGGGCGTGACCCGCGAGCAGATCGCCGACGCCACCGGCTGGGCCATCCGTTTTGCCGACGACGTGCAAACCACCGTCGCGCCGAGCGAAGTCGAGCTCAATGCCTTGCGTGACCTCGAAGCGCGCACCGCCGCCGCCCACGGCCAAGCGCCAGGAGAAGCCTGATGCGTGACGTCTTTATCTGCGATGCCATTCGCACCCCCATTGGCCGCTTCGGTGGCGCCCTGGCCGGCGTGCGCGCCGACGACCTGGCGGCGGTGCCGCTCAAGGCGCTGATCGAGCGCAACCCGCAGGTACAGTGGGAGCAACTCGACGAAGTGTTCCTCGGCTGCGCCAACCAGGCCGGTGAAGACAACCGCAACGTCGCGCGCATGGCGCTGTTGTTGGCGGGCTTGCCGCAAAGCGTGCCGGGAGTGACCCTCAACCGCCTTTGCGCCTCGGGTATGGATGCGGTGGGCACGGCCTTTCGCGCCATCGCCAGCGGTGAAATGGAGCTGGCGATTGCCGGTGGCGTCGAGTCGATGTCCCGTGCGCCGTTCGTCATGGGCAAGGCTGACAACGCCTATTCGCGCAACATGAAGCTGGAAGACACCACCATCGGCTGGCGCTTCATCAACCCGCTGATGAAGGCTCAGTACGGGGTCGATGCGATGCCGCAGACCGCCGACAACGTCGCCGATGACTACCAGGTATCACGTGCCGATCAGGACGCCTTCGCCCTGCGCAGCCAGCAGCGCACGGCCGCCGCCCAGGCTGCGGGCTTCTTCGCCGAAGAGATCGTGCCGGTACGCATCGCCCATAAAAAGGGCGAAACCGTGGTCGAGCACGACGAGCACCCGCGCGCCGACACCACCCTTGAAGCCCTGGCCCGGCTCAAGCCGGTCAACGGCCCGGACAAGACCGTCACCGCCGGCAATGCCTCGGGCGTCAATGACGGCGCCGCGGCGTTGATCCTGGCCTCGGCCGAAGCCGTGAAGAAACATGGCCTGACCCCGCGGGCGCGGGTGCTGGGCATGGCCAGTGCCGGCGTTGCGCCACGGGTCATGGGCATCGGCCCGGTACCGGCCGTGCGCAAGCTGACCGAGCGCCTGGGCGTGGCGGTGGCCGATTTCGATGTCATCGAACTCAACGAAGCCTTTGCCAGCCAGGGCCTGGCCGTGCTGCGCGAACTCGGCCTGGCCGACGATGCACCGCAGGTAAACCCCAACGGTGGCGCCATTGCCCTCGGTCATCCGCTGGGCATGAGCGGCGCGCGTTTGATCCTCACCGCCTTGCACCAACTGGAGAAATCCGGCGGGCGCAAAGGCCTGGCGACCATGTGTGTCGGCGTCGGCCAGGGCCTGGCCCTGGCCATCGAGCGGGTGTAAAGCAATGATCCCGAGCCGCCGGCCTCCACGCAAGGTTGGCGGCCTGGGGTGATTGTTCTGTGGATCGTGGATGTTACTGGGTGTATCTAGACTCTCTGTAGTTCCAAGAGAAAGTAGCCATGACTTCAGCCTATTTGAAGCAACGACCGGGCAATCAGCTGTTCGATGCCTATTTCACCGCGCAGGGGATGCGCGAGATCTTCAGCGACCGTGGCCGGGTGCAGGGCATGCTTGATTTCGAAGCAGCCCTGGCCCGTGCCGAAGCGGCCACCGGGGTTATCCCCCAGGTGGCGGTGGCAGCGATCGAAACCGCCTGCCATGCCGAGCGCTATGACTTTGCCGCGCTGGCCGAAGCCATTGCGGTGGCCGGTAACTCGGCGATCCCGCTGGTCAAGGCGCTGGGCAAGGTGATTGCCAGTGGCGTCCCGGAGGCCGAGCGTTATGTGCACCTGGGCGCCACCAGCCAGGATGCCATGGACACCGGCCTGGTGTTGCAACTGCGGGCGGCGCTGGCATTGATCGAAACGGATCTGGCGCGGCTGACGGATGCCCTGGCCCGCCAGGCCCAGACCTACGCAGAGACCCCCTTGGCCGGTCGCACCTGGCTGCAACATGCCACGCCAGTCACCTTGGGCATGAAGATCGCCGGCTGGCTCGGCGCCTTGAACCGCCACCGCGAGCGCCTGCAGGAACTCAAGCCGCGCCTGCTGACCCTGCAGTTTGGCGGCGCTTCCGGCACCCTGGCGGCGCTGGGCGACAAGGCCTTGCCGGTGGCTGAGGCCTTGGCCGCAGAGCTGAAACTCACACTGCCTGAACAACCCTGGCACACCCAGCGCGACCGCCTGGTGGAGTTTGCTTCGGTGCTTGGCATGATCGCCGGCAGCCTCGGTAAGCTCGGCCGTGACGTCAGCCTGCTGATGCAGACCGAAGCGGCCGAGGTATTCGAACCCTCGGCGCCCGGCAAAGGCGGGTCCTCGACCATGCCGCACAAGCGCAATCCGGTCGGCGCCGCGGTGTTGATCGGCGCTGCCACCCGGGTGCCGGGTCTGCTGGCCACGCTGTTTGCCGCCATGCCCCAGGAGCACGAGCGCAGCCTCGGCCTGTGGCATGCCGAATGGGAAACCCTGCCGGAAATCTGCTGCCTGGTGTCCGGTGCACTGCGCCAGGCACAGATCATCGCCGACGGCCTGGAAGTGGACGCCGAGCGCATGCGTCGTAACCTCGACCTGACCCAGGGCCTGGTCCTGGCCGAAGCGGTCAGTATCGTTCTGGCCCAACGCCTGGGTCGTGACCACGCCCACCATTTGCTGGAAACCTGCTGCAAGCGTGCAGTGGCCGAGCAGCGCCACCTGCGCGCCGTGCTTGGTGACGACCCGCAAGTCAGCGCCGAACTTTCGCCAGACGAACTTGATCGTCTGCTCGACCCAGCCCACTACCTCGGCCAGGCCCGTGCCTGGGTCGAGCGGGCGCTGGCTGAACATCACCGCGTCAATGCCTGAAGGAGGCTGCAGTGGCACAGGTACAACTCGCCGATGGCGTACTCAATTATCAACTCGAAGGCCCGGAACACCTGCCGGTGCTGGTGCTGTCCAACTCCCTGGGCACCGACCTGCACATGTGGGACACCCAGGTACCGGCCCTGACCGCGCATTTTCGCGTGCTGCGCTACGACACCCGCGGCCATGGCGGCTCGCTGGTCACCGCAGGGCCGTACAGCATCGAGCAACTGGGGCAGGATGTGCTGGCCCTGCTCGATGCCTTGCACATCGAACAGGCGCATTTCTGCGGCCTGTCCATGGGCGGGCTGATCGGCCAGTGGCTGGGGATCAATGCCGGTCACCGGCTCAAGCGCCTGGTCGTGTGCAACACCGCGGCCAAGATCGGCGCGCCGGACACCTGGAACCCGCGTATCGAGATGGTCCTGCGTGATAAACAGGCGGCAATGGTCGGCCTGCGTGATGCGTCGATCGAGCGTTGGTTTACCCCGGCCTATGCCGCGGGCAACCCCGAGCAGGCCAAGCGTATTACCGACATGCTCGCCGCCACCTCGCCTGAAGGTTATGCGGCTAACTGCGGGGCAGTGCGCGATGCCGACTTCCGTGAGCAGTTGGGCGAGATCAAGGTGCCGCTGCTGGTGATCTCCGGCACCCATGACGCGGTCACGCCGCCGTCGGGCGGGCGCTTCATCCAGGAGAACGTGGCGGGCGCCGAGTATGCCGAGTTCCACGCTGCGCACCTGTCCAACGTTGAAGTCGGTGCGCCGTTCAGCCGCCGGGTGATCGATTTTCTGCTGGCCCGTGAGGAATGACCATGGACGAGAAACAACGTTATGAAGCCGGCATGCAGGTGCGCCGCGCGGTGCTGGGCGATGCCCATGTCGAGCGCAGCCTGGACAACCTGACCGAGTTCAACGGCGAGTTCCAGGAAATGATCACCCGCCACGCCTGGGGTGACATCTGGACCCGCCCGGGCCTGCCCCGGCATACCCGCAGCCTGATCACCATCGCCATGCTGATCGGCATGAACCGCAACGAGGAGCTGAAACTGCACCTGCGCGCGGCGGCCAACAATGGCGTGACCCGTGAAGAGATCAAGGAAGTGCTGATGCAGAGCGCGATCTACTGCGGGATCCCGGCGGCCAATGCCACCTTCCACCTGGCCGAGTCGGTGTGGGATGAGTTGGGGGTTGAGTCGCGGGGCTGACCTTCAGGGCCTTATCGCCGGCAAGGCCGGCTCCCACAGGTATTGCAACCACCCAACCTGTGGGAGCTGGCTTGCCAGCGATGGGCTGCAAAGCAGCCCTAATCAGACCGCCGCCTTCTTCTGCCGAATCGCCACCGGCCCGACAGTGTCTTCAATGGCTTTTTTCAGCTCCAGGCGCATGCCCAGCAAGAACCCCAGCTCCACCACCACAAACAACGGCCCGATGATCAACCCCATCAGATCATCGACAAACGCCGGCTTGCGCCCTTCATAGTGGTGGCCGACAAACTGGATCACCCAGCCAATCACGAACAGCGCAAGCCCGGCACTCAGCCACACCAGGGTGCTTTGCACGGCCAACGCCTGCCCGGCCCACAGGCACAAACCAAGCAATACCGCCATCAGCAGGCCCAGGCGTTGATCCAGGCGCAAGTAGAACCAGCCGGTAACCAGCGCCACCAGCAGCGCCGGCGACACCCAGACGCCGCCCACCGCAACCCCCGGTCGTGACAACAAAACCGTCACCGCCAGCACAATCAGCGGAATACCGATAAAGTGGGTGACGATGTTGCGCGGGTCGCGGTGGTAGGCGGCGTATTGACTCAGGTGTTCGACCAGGTTTTTCATTGTTGTTCCTCCTGTAGGTGGCGTGAGCATGTCCTACAGATTTCCGCCTGTCTGTCGGCTAGCCGACAGAGCTCACCTTCGAGGCGCTATGCGCGAAACCCTGCTGCAAGGTCATTGGTTCCAGGCGTTGCCTCCCTGCTTTCAGGATAGCCTGTTGGCGCTGGCCCGGCAGCGTGAGCTGGCAGCCGGGCAATACCTGTTCCAGCGCGGTGATGCGCCGTGCGGGCTGTATGCGGTGCTCGATGGGGCGATGCGCGTGGGCGCGGTGGCTACCGATGGCAAGGAAGCGCTGTTGACCCTGATCGAAGCGCCGCACTGGTTCGGTGAGATCAGTCTGTTCGACGGCCAGCCGCGTACCCACGACGCCCAGGCTGAAGGGCCGACCCGGCTGTTATGGATACCCCAGGCGCCGCTGTTGAAGTGGCTCGAACAGCAGCCACAGCACTGGCGCGACGTGGCGTTGCTGATGAGCCATAAACTGCGCGTGGTGTTTGTTGCCCTGGAGCAGCAGAGCCTGCTGGCGGCGGCGCCGCGGGTAGCCCACAGGCTGTTGCAGATCGCCGCCGGTTATGGCGAGTTGCGGGGCAGCCGGCGCGTGCTGCAACTGTCCCAGGAGCAGTTGGCGCTGATGCTCTCGCTGTCGCGCCAGACCACCAACCAGATCCTCAAGTCGCTGCAACAGGAGGGCGCCTTGCGCCTGGGCTATGGCGAGATCGAAATCATCGACCCCGCACGCCTGCAGGCGCTGGCTAATCCGGCTGGAACGGTGACTGACTGAGGATCACCCCGGTCTCCTCGACATACTTCTGCCATTCGCCGAGCAGCGCCTCCAGTTTCGCTGGTTGTGCCGTGGCCAGGTCATTGATTTCGCCCGGGTCGCTGGCCAGGTCGTAGAGCTGCCAGGTGGCCGGGCCGACCGGGCCGGGGATGTACACGGCTTTCCAGTGGCCCTGGCGAATCGCCCTGCGGCCGAACAGCTCCCAGCCGGTGACGGTGTTTTCGTCGTGTACCTGCTCGGTCTCGCCTGACAGGAAACCCAGCCAGGACTTACCGCGCAGCGGCGCCACGTCGCGACCGCGCCAACGCTTGCCGGGGTGACGCACGCCGGCAAGATCAAGCAGGGTCGGGGTGATGTCCATCACCGTGCTGAACTGATGGCTGATCTGGCCCTGGCGCGCCAATGCCGGGTAATGCACCAGCGCCGGCACGCGAATTCCGCCTTCGCTGGTGAAGGCCTTGTACAGCCGTGACGGTGCAGTGGCCGCCTGGGCCCAATGTGGGCCGTACCAGACATAGGAGTTGGCCCGGCCGATGTTCTCCAGGCTGTTGTCGTAGTGCTGGTCGAGATAGCTGGCCAGTTGCGGGCCGAATTTGGGGAAGGCTTCGAGCAGCGCCCCTTCGGCACCGTTGTCGGACATGAACAGCACCAGGGTGTTGTCGAGCAGGCCCTGGTTGCGCAGGTAGTCCAGCACCCGGCCGATGTTCCAGTCCATGCGCTCGACCATCGCCGCGTACACCTCCATCGCCCGCGCCGAACGCTGGCGTTGCTCAGCGCTGAGGCTGTGCCAGTGGTTGTCCACCGGGTGGGCCTGGGTATCGGCGGCGATCAGGCCCAACTGACGCAGTTTTTCCAGGCGCTCCTGGCGCAGCACTTCGGGGCCGGCGTCGTAGCGGCCCTGGTAGCGCGTCACCACCTCGGCAGGCGCCTGCAACGGCCAGTGCGGCGCCGAGAAGGGCAGGTAGGCGAAGAATGGCCGGCTCTGGTCGCGCTCCTTCAGGTACTGCAGCAGCTTGTCGCCGAAGGCGTCGGAGGAATAGAAATCCTTGGGCAGTTCTTCGATAAAGGTCTGGTCTTCGATGTACAGCGCCGGCGTCGACTTGAGCAGGCCGGGGGTGTGTTCGTCATAGGTTGGCTCAAAGCCATAGTGGTTGGCAGCGCCGGGCAGCAGGGCGAAGGAGCGCTCGAAGCCGCGGGCCTGGGGCGCCAGTTCGGCGGTCAGGCCCAGGTGCCATTTGCCGCTCATCAGGGTCTGGTAACCGGCATCGCGAAGCAGCTCCGGCAGGGCCACCACGCGGTCATTGAGATAGCCTTCGTAGCCTGGCTTGCCGATCAGTTCCGGGGTCAGCGCTTCGGCCATGGTACCGATGCCGGCGATATGGTGGTCGGTGCCGGTGAGCAGCATCGAGCGGGTTGGCGAGCAGGTCGGCGCGGTATGGAAATCGGTCAGGCGCAGGCCGGCAGTGGCCAGCGTGTCGAGGTTCGGCGTGGCGATTTCACCGCCGAAGGCGCCGAGGTCGGAGAAACCCAGGTCGTCGGCAACGATGACCAGAAAGTTGGGGCGTTGGCTCATGGTCGGTTCTCAGTAGGCAAGGTAGGTCAAAGGCAGGTCGCGGATCTGTTCCAGCGCCGGCGGCAGATAGCGTTCGTCGGCGGTCAGTTCGTGCAGCAGGTCTTCGCGCAGACGGTGGAAGGCGTAACTGGCGCGTTGGCGCGGGTGCGCCAGGTCGATGTCGACGATGCGCTTGATCCGCCCGGGGCGCGGCTCCAGTACCACCACGCGGTCGGCGAGAAACAGCGCTTCTTCGACATCGTGGGTCACCAGCAGGGTGGTAATGCGTGCCCGCTCGCGAATCGCCAGCAGCTCGTCCTGCATCTGCTGGCGGGTCAGCGCGTCGAGGGCGCCGAAGGGTTCATCGAGGAGCAAGATACGCGGGCTGGCCACCAGGCCACGGGCAATTGCCACACGCTGGGCCATGCCACCGGAGAGCTGGTGCGGGTAGGCCTGGCTGAAGTCCTGCAGGCCCACCAGGGCGATGTACTGGTCGATGCGCTGCTGGCGCTGCTCGCTGTTCAACGGCTCGTTGACCAGGCCCAGGGCGATGTTCTGCGCCACGCTCAACCAGGGGAACAGGCGGTGCTCCTGAAAAACGATGCCGCGTTCGCTGCCGATGCCATTGAGCGGTTGGCCGTCGATCAGGATCTGCCCCTGGTAGTCGTTGTCCAGGCCGATCAGCAGGCGCAGCAGGGTAGATTTACCGCAGCCACTGGCGCCGACGATGGCGACGAACTCACCGTCGGCGATTTGCAGGTTGAAGTCGCGGATGGCTTCCAGCTCACCGCCGGCCACGGCGAAGTGTTTGCCGACCTGATTGAAACTGACCAGGGCAGGGGCGATGGCGTTCATGCTCGTCTCCAGCGCGTGGCGCGCAATTCGAGGTGTTGTCCAAAGGCGCCGAGGAGCGCGCCAGTGAGGCCGACCAGGAGCATCCCGGCCATGATGATGTCCATGCGCAGCAACTGCTGGGCGCCGATCATCAGGCTGCCGATACCGCCGCCCGAGGGCATGAAGTATTCGGCGCCGATGGTACCCAGCCAGGCGTAGATCAGGCCGATGCGCAGGCCGGCGAAAATCCCCGGCGCAGCGCCTGGCAGCACCAGTCGGTGCAGGCGCTGGGGCAGGTTGAGGTGCAGCACGCGGGCGACTTCCTCCAGCTGTGGCGAGCGGTTGGCCACCGCCCGCTGGGTGGCGATGAACAGCGGGAAGAACGCCGCCAGGCCGACGAATACCCATTTGGCCAATTCACCGAGGCCGAACCAGGCGGTCAGCAGCGGCACCCAGGCGAAGATCGCGATCTGGCGCAAACCGGCCAGGCTTGGCCCGAGCAGCCGTTCGGCGGGCGTCGACAGCCCAAGCCACAGGCCCAGGGCGAAGCCCAGGCTGCCGCCGAGCAGCAAACCGCCCAGGGCCCGACCGACACTGATCGCCAGGGCGCCGCTGAGCGAGCCGTCGAGCAGGCCATTCCAGGTGGTCTGCAGGACTTGCAACGGGGCAACCAGAATCTGCGTGTCGACCCAGTCCAGTTGATTGGCCAGCTGCCACAGCACCAGCAGCGCGATCGGCAGCAGCAAGGCCTGCAAGCGCTGGGCGCCTTGCAAACGCGACACCCGCAGCTCGGCGCTGGGCGGATGCGGCCAATGCACCAGGTGCCGGTCGAGCCAGCCGAGGATGCGATCCATGACAAAACCCAGCAGGCCGATGACCAGGATGCAGACAAACACGATATCGAGCATGAACAGCTGCCGGGCCCAGACCATCAGGTAACCGATACCTTCACTGGAGGCCAGCAGTTCCACCGCCAGCAACGATGTCCAGCCGGTGGCCAGGGCCAGGCGCACGCCGGCGAGAAAGGCCGGCAGGGCCGCCGGAAAAATCAGTTGGCTGACCAGCAGGCGCGCCGGCAGGCGCAACACCGTGGCCGCCTCGCGCAGCCGTGGCTGGGTATCGCGCACCCCCACCAGGGTATGCAGGGTCACTGGCACGATGATCGCCTTGACCAGCACCACCAGCTTGAGCACCTCGCCGATACCGAACAGCACCATGAACAGCGGCACCCAGGCCAGGGTCGGGATCTGCGCCAGGGCATTGAAGGTTGGCAGTACCAGGCGTTCGGCGCGACGGCTGAAACCCAGCCAGGCACCGAGCAAGGCGCCG
The DNA here is from genome assembly GCF_900497695.1 of Pseudomonas wadenswilerensis. Classification (GTDB taxonomy): domain Bacteria; phylum Pseudomonadota; class Gammaproteobacteria; order Pseudomonadales; family Pseudomonadaceae; genus Aquipseudomonas; species Aquipseudomonas wadenswilerensis. The sequence goes on from NZ_UIDD01000004.1 coordinate 289,232, forward strand.
CTGGCGACGCCCACCAGCAGGCCCAGGGCCAGGCGTTGCAGGCTGATCGCCAGGTGCGTCCACAGCTCGCCCTGGGCCAGCTCCAGGCCGCTCTGCCAGACCAGGCTCGGTGCCGGCAATATCTGTTCGCTCATCCACTGGTTGCGACTGGCCAGCCACCACAGTGCTGCCAGTAACAGGGGCAGATACCAGGCTTGCAGGCGGCTCAGGTACAGGCCGTCGAACCGTCGCGTCCGGCCTGGCGGGCTGGCCAGTGGCAGGCTGGAAAGTGAAGCTCGGGCCATGGAAACCTCTGCGAGTTGAAATTTGCTTATTCTTAAATTGAATTACAGATTTGAATATCAATTCGTTTAGGTGATAAGAATCTGCATTTAAAGCTGCTGTCACAACGCGCAGCCAATGCATTCGAAGCATATTTTTCTTGTGCCTGATGCATGGCGCGCTGGAACGCCCGTAGAACGGCTTTTATGCTTACAAGTTATTAAAATGTAATTTATTAGTATTTATTTACTGGTCTGGGTTGTCGGTAGCGTGGCCGCACCATTACAAGGAGTCGCGTGCCATGAACCTGTCGATCAACCGTGTGTTCAATCTGTTTGCCGTTCCCGCCCTGGCCGCGGTGGTCGGCTGGCTGCCGCCGGCCCAGGCTGGCGAGGTCAGGGAAATCCGCATCGCCGTGCCCGACCTGAGCGCCGGCACCCAGCATTCCGGCGGCGGTGTGACCGACGTACTGCGCGACCAGCAATTGCTGGAAAAAGCCTTCGCCGCCGATGGCATCAGCATCCAGTGGAACTACTTCAAGGGCGCGGGCCCGGTGATCAACGAGGCATTCGCCAACGGCCAGGTCGACTTCGCCTACCTCGGCGACCTGGCGGCGATCATCGGCAAGGCCAATGGCCTCGACACCCGCCTGCTGGCCGCCACCGGGCGCGGCATCAAGCATTACCTCGGAGTGGCGCCGGGCAGCAACATCAAGACCTTGCAAGATCTCAAGGGCAAGCGCGTGGCGGTGTTTCGCGGCACTGCCACCCAGCTGTCGTTCGACGCCGCCCTGGCCAGCCAGGGCCTGAGCGAGAAGGACCTGAAAGTCATCAACCTGGATTTCAACGCGGCGATCGCCGCCCTGGCTGCCAGGCAGATCGACGCCACCTGGGGCTCGACCGGCATCAGCGCCCTCAAGCAACGCGGCCTGGCCGAGCTGCCGCTGAACACCCGTGACCTGGGCGGCGCCGGTAATGTTCAGGCGGTGCTGGTAGGGGCTGGGCGCTTTGTCGACGAGCACCCGGAACTGGTGGAAAAACTGCTAGCTGCTCAGGAGAAGGCCGTGCACTGGCTGACCCAGGACGACAACAAGGAGGCTTACATTCAGTTGGTCTCGGGGCTGGCCAGCTACCCGCCGGCGATCCTGCAGCAAGACCTGCAGAACGAGCAGCTGAGCAAGATCTTCCCCTCGACCCTGGATGCCGACTTTCTGGCCAAGTTGCAGGCTTCAGTTGACCTGGCCGCCGGGCAGCGGCTGATCCGCAAACCGTTCAAGGTCGAGCAGTGGCTGGCGCCTCAGGCTATCCGGCCAGCACCTGCACCTCTGGCTGCCGATCGAGGCTGATCAGGGTTTCGATCATTGCCCGGGCGGCGGGCGAAAGGCGATAACCGCTGCGGCTGACGATGCCGCAGCGGGCATTGAGGCTGTCGAGGTTGGCCGGCAGGTTGCGCCAGTGCAGGCGTATCAGGCGGCCCTGTTCGATGTCCTCGGCAAAGGCTTCTTCGGTGCCGATACCAATGGCGTCGGTGCCCAGCACGATCTTCACCAGGGTCGGCAGGTGCTCGGTCTGCACCTGCGGGGCGAAGTCGGTCTTGCCGCTGAGGTTGGCCAGCAGCTTGCGCACCCCCGGCGGGATCAGGGTGGTGGCCAGCGGGTAGTCGTACATGTCGTTGGTCGACAGGCTGTCCTTGGCCAGCAGCGGGTGCCCCGGACGGCAGAAGAACAGGCCGCGGCGCGGGCTCAGCGGCTGGGTCTGGAAGTTCGGGTCGGCCTCGAAATGACGGATGTCGGCGACGAAGAACTCGATCTCTTCTCGACTCAGCGCGCGGCTGAGTTTTTCCCAGTTATCCACGTCGAAGCAGGTGCGCACCTTGGGGTGGGCGCCGAGAAAGCGTGCCACCGCCTGCGGCACCAGGTGCACCGCAGGCGCCGGGCCGCAGCCGAAGCGCAGCTCGCCGGCATCGAGCTTGGTCATCTGCTGCACTTCGCTGTTCAGCTGCGCCGCGCCTTGCACCAGGCGCAGGGCGTGCTGCAGCACCACCTGGCCTTCGGGCGTGGGGCGCAGATCCTTGTTGCCGCGATCGATCAGCACGCAGCCGAACTCCTGTTCCAGGCCCTGGATGCTGCGGCTGAAAGCCGGCTGGGTGATGCCCATGGCATCGGCGGCGCGGACAAAACTGCGGTGTTCAGTGAGGGCGATGAAGTAACGCAGTTGGCGAAGATCCATATGCTTTCCCGGCATTCCAAAAATACGGCGAAGGTATTTGCCGCCGTGCAGGCTCAGGTTTTAAATGCAAGCTCTTATTCCGTCAATGAAGCATCTGTTTATTTGTTAGAGCTTATTTGCATATCAATAGAGCAGAGCTTTCATCGGCACTTCGCGCAACCTAGCCAGATGAGGGTCAAACCATGAGCAATGCCGCACGCGTCGTAGCACCTGTCACCCACGCGCTGGACATCCACCCGGTGGCCGGTCGCATCGGTGCCGAGATCCGCGGGGTCCAGTTGAGCGCCGACCTTGAACCTGCCGTGATCGAGGCCATCCAGGCCGCGCTGGTGCAGTACAAGGTGGTGTTCTTCCGCGCCCAGACTCATCTTGATGACCAGGGCCAGGAAGCCTTTGCCCACCTGCTCGGCGAGCCGATCGCCCACCCGACCGTGCCGGTGCGCGAAGGCACGCGTTACCTGCTTGAACTCGATGGTGGCGAAGGGCGCCGGGCCAATTCCTGGCACACCGACGTGACCTTCGTCGATGCCTACCCCAAGGCGTCGATCCTGCGCTCGGTGGTAGCGCCCGCGTCCGGCGGCGATACCGTATGGGCCAATACCGCCACGGCTTATCAGGACCTTTCTGCCGAGTTGCAGGCCCTGGCTGACCAGCTCTGGGCGGTGCACAGCAACGAGTACGACTACGCCGCAGCCAAGCCCAACGTGAGCCTCGAGCAGCTGGAAAATTACCGGAAGATCTTCACCTCGACGGTGTATGAAACCGAGCACCCGGTGGTGCGCGTGCACCCGGTCAGCGGCGAAAAGAACCTCTTGCTCGGGCACTTTGTCAAACGCATCAAGGGCTACTCGCAGAGCGACTCGGCACATCTGTTCAACCTGCTGCAAAGCCATGTCACACGGCTGGAGAACACCGTGCGCTGGCGCTGGCAGGCGGGTGACGTGGCGATCTGGGATAACCGCGCGACCCAGCATTACGCGGTGGACGATTATGGCACCCAGGGCCGCGTGGTACGCCGGGTGACCTTGCAGGGCGACGTGCCGGTGGGGGTGGCCGGGCAGCATAGCCGCACCACACGCGGGGCTTGAAGCAATCGCGGGGCAAGCCCGCTCCTACAGTCCAGGTGTTGTGCACAGCGGACATTGTGGGAGCAACTGTCTTGATCAGGCTGTTTGCTCTCGCCAAGGGGTATTGTCCCGCAGCATTGCATTCAGCCTGACGATCAGTACCCGCATGCAAGCTACGAGTGCCACCTTGGCGCACTTGCCACGTGCCCGAAGTGCTTCGTAGCGTGCTTTAAATTCCGTGTTGTGGCGGATGATGATCCAGCTCGACATGTACAGCACTCGCCTTACATGGGCCCGACCACCCCATATCTGGCGGTGCCCTCGATGGCTACCACTATCGTTGTTGTAAGGCGCTACGCCCACCAGCGCGGCGATCTGACGGCGGTCCAACTGCCCCAGTTCAGGCAGTGAGGCGAGCAGATTTGCGGCGGTTACCCGACCGATTCCGCTCACCGCCAACAACTGACTCGCCCTGGTATCGTCCAGTTGCACCATCGCCTGGTCAATTTCTTCGTCGAGGCGTTTGATCAGCACTTTCAGGTGTTCTATGTGCTCATCAAAGTGGGCCATCGCCATTGCCGAGCGGCATTGCAGGCGACGCCGTTTGTAGTCATCACGGCTCTGCACAAATTGGGCGCGCTGCTTCACCAACTCGCGCAGCTCTTCGCGTTCCGGGCTGATCGGTTGGCCTTGAGGAACGCTGAGGTGTGCAGCGAAGTCCGCAAGGACCTCGGCGTCGATCTTGTCGGTTTTGGCTTTTTTACCCATGGCATCGGCGAATTTCCGGGCACGGGCTGGATTGATGCAGATGGTTTCCAGTCCTGCTGAGGCCAGGGAGATCAACACATCTTTCTCGTAGCCGCCTGTCGCTTCGATCAGCACTCGACTGATATTGAAGTCCTTCAGACGCTCAAGCAACGCCTCGAAGCCTGCGGAGTTGTTGGCCACTTCGAAGCGGATTTTCTGAGGTTTGATGCAGATCTCTAAAGTGGCTTTGGCAGTGTCGATTCCAACAGAAGACAACATGGCTGAACCCTCTTACACTCAGTTGTGAGAGCGCTCTGGCTTGGCCCACGCTTGTGATTCGAGAGGCGCTCAATCAACTGTTCGGGCTCGGGCCAGAGTGGAGAGGTGAATGGCAGCTTTGCTCCCACACGTGCTTTAAGCACTACCGGCGTACAGCTTGCCATTCACCGCTCTCACTTCTGATTCTATTCCTACCTCAAGACACAAGCCGGCGTTGCCGGCGATGGGCTGCGAAGCAGCCCCAAGTTCAGAGAATACTGATCGGGTAACTGATGATCAGCCGGTTCTCATCAAAGGTATTGGTGCTGTAGTCCCGGCGCATGGTCGAGTTACGCCACTTGAGCGACAGGCTCTTCAACGTCCCGGACTGGATCACATAGGCCAGCTCCGACTCCCGCGCCCATTCCTTGCCATCGGTGATGGCGCCGGTATGCACGTTGTCGCCGCTGATGTAGCGGTTCATCAGGGTCAGCCCGGGCACGCCGAGGCCGGCGAAGTTGTAGTCGTGACGCAACTGCCAGGAGCGCTCCTGGGCGTTGTCGAAGCTTGAGTTGTAGCTGTCGTTGGCCAGGGTGCCACCACTGGTGCCATTGACCCGCATCCAGGCATCGTCGCCGCTGACTTTCTGCAGGCCAACATAGAAGGTACTGGCGCCGTACTTGGCCGAGAGCATCGCCGAGGCGGTGCGGTTGTCCAGTTTGCCGGCGCGTTCGGCGCCGTCTTCCTTGCCGATGAAGTAGCCGAGGTTGGCGCCCAGGGTCCAGTCGCCCAGCGGCTGGCTGTGCACCAGGTTGAGGTACTGCTGGTTGTAGATGTCCTTGAGTTCGGCGTTCCACAAACCGATCATCGTGCGCTTGTCGTTGAAGCTGTATTCGCCACCGGCAAAGTTGAAGCGGTCGGAGGTGAAGGCCGCCCGGCCGTTCATCGACATGTCTTCCATGCTCGCGTCATTGCGCGGGCTGTTGCCGCGGAACTGCCCGGCATACAGGGTCAGGCCGGTGATTTCCTGGGAGGTGATCTGCCCGCCGCGGAAGGTTTGCGGCAGCGAGCGGCCGTCGTCCGAACGCAAAATCGGCAGCACCGGCATCCATTCACCAACCTTCAGTTCGGTGTTGGAGATCTTCGCTTTCAGTGCCACGCCGAGACGGCCGAAATCGTCGGCCGGGCGCCCGTCATCGTGCACCGGCAACAAGTGTGTGCCCGCCGTGCCCTTGCCGCCATCGAGCTTGACCGAGTACAGGCCCAATACATCGACACCGAAGCCGACCAGGCCCTGGGTAAAGCCGGAGCGGACGTCGAGGATGAAGCTCTGGGTCCATTCCTCGGCCTTGCCTTGCGGGTTGGCCGGGTCGACGAAGTTGCGGTTGATGTAGAAATTGCGCAGGTTGAGGCTGACCTTGGCGTCCTCGACAAAGCCGCCTTCGGCCGCGAGGGCGGGCAGGGCGCAAGTCATGGCCAACAAGCCGGGAAGCAGGTGTCGTGCGGGTGCGGGTGTGGTCATCGTCTGTTGTCTCTTGTTTTTATGTAAGCCGAAGCCATCCGCTGCGACAGTTGGAGGTCACAGGCCGGGCTACGATCTTTTGGGGGTACGCTTTGGAAAAGCTGCGAAGCGATGGTGCGGCGGCGGGCGGGGGTGAATCAATTCGTTACAGGCGGAATTGGGCGATAATCGAACGGTAACTGGTTGGTTAATTCATCATCGCGGGGGCAAGCCCGCTCCTGCAGGCGATTGCATAAAAAAGCCCACCGCAAGGGTGGGCTCTTTCACAACGCAAACACTCAGCCTTTCGGCGTCTGGGCTGCAGCCTGCTGCTGCGCCTGACCGGTCTGCTCGTACCAGCCGCCACCGAGGGCCTTGTACAGGTTGACCTCGCTGACCAGCTGCGACAGGCGATCACTGATCAACGACTGCTGGGTGTTGAACAGCTGACGCTGGGCGTCGAGGAAGGTCAGGTTGCTATCGATACCAATGCGGTAACGACGCTCGGCCAGGCGGTAGTAGTCCTGGTTGGCGGCAACCAGGTCGCGCTGGGCCTGCAACTGCTGATTGAAGGTCTGGCGCGCGGCGAGGCCATCGGAGACTTCCTGGAAGGCGGTCTGGATGGTTTTCTCGTATTTCGCGACGTTGATGTCCTTCTGGATCTTCGAGTAGTCGAGGCTGGCACGCAGGGAACCGGCGTTGAAGATCGGCAGGTTGATCTGCGGCTGGAACAGCCAGGTGCCCGAACCACCCTTGAACAGGCCACCCATGTCCGGGCTCAGGGTACCGGCGTTGGCAGTCAGGCTGATGCTCGGGAAGAACGCTGCGCGGGCGGCGCCGATGTTGGCATTGGCGGCCTTGAGCAGGTGTTCGGCTTCCTGGATGTCCGGGCGGCGTTGCAGCAGGTCGGACGGCAGGCCCGCCGGGACTTCGGCCAGCAGGTCGCTGTCGAGCTTCTGCGCCGCCGGCAGGTTGGCCGGCACGCCGGTGCCGAGCAGCACGGTCAGGCTGTTGAGGTCCTGGGCAACCTGGCGCTGGAACTGCGCCAGCTTGACCCGAGCGCCTTCAACCGAAGTACGTGCCTGGCTCAGGTCCAGGGCCGAAGCCACACCTACTTCATTACTGCGCAAGGTCAGCTGGTAGCTTTCCTCGTAGGTCTTGAGGGTGTCTTCGGTCAGCTTGAGCAGCGCCTGGTCGGCCTGCCAGGTGAAGTAGGCGTTAGCCACACTGGCCACCAGGCTGATCTGCGTCGAGCGCCGCGCTTCTTCGCTGGACAGGTAGATTTCCAGTTGCTGCTCGGTCAGGCTGCGCACCCGGCCGAACAGGTCGAGCTCGTACGCGCTGACCCCGAGGGTCGCCGAGTACTGGCTGCTGATACTGGATTCACCGGTTTGCGACATGTTCGCCGGCATCCGCTGACGGCTGCCGCTGCCATTGGCCGAGACCGCCGGGAACAGGTCGGCCCGCTGGATGCGGTACTGCGCGCGGTAGGCATCGATGTTCAGCGCCGCGACCTTGAGGTCGCGGTTGTTGACCAGCGCGCTCTGGATCAACTGCTGCAGCGCCGGGTCATGGAAGAACTGACGCCAGCCCTGTTCGGCGGCAGCCACCTCGGCCGACTCGGTCGGCGAGTAGGCAGGGCCTTGCGGCCACTGCGCGGCCACCGGCGATTCCGGGGTCTGGTAGTCAGGGATCAGCGAGCAGCCGCCAAGAATGAAAGCGGTTACTGCCAGGGACAACAGGGACTTACTCATTGCCCGGCCTCATAGCGTGGAGTTTCAGGGGTGGCGTCTTCTTCGGGCTTCTTGCTACCGAATAGCGACGACACGCTTACGAAGAACAATGGCACCCAGAAAATTGCCAGTACGGTGGCGGTCAGCATCCCGCCGATTACCCCGGTACCGATGGCGTGCTGGCTACCCGAGCCTGCGCCGCTGGAGATGGCCAACGGTACTACGCCGAGGATGAACGCCAGCGAGGTCATGATGATCGGCCGCAGACGCATCCGGCAGGCTTCGATGGCCGCATCCATCAGGCTGCGGCCCTGCTCGTGCAGTTCCTTGGCGAACTCGACGATCAGAATCGCGTTCTTCGCCGCCAGGCCGATGGTGGTCAACAGGCCCACCTGGAAGTACACGTCGTTGGACAACCCGCGCAGGCTGGTAGCCAGCAGCGCACCGATAATCCCCAGCGGTACCACGAGCATGACCGCGATCGGGATCGACCAGCTTTCATACAGCGCCGCCAGACACAGGAACACCATCAGCAGCGACAGGGCGTACAGCGCTGGCGCCTGGGAGCCGGACAGCCGCTCCTCGTACGACAGGCCCGTCCAGGAGTAACCGATACCCGCCGGCAGTTGCGCGGCCAGGCGCTCGACCTCGAGCATGGCTTCACCGGTACTGTAGCCAGGGGCTGGCGCACCGAGGATTTCCATGGCTTCTACACCGTTGTAACGCGACAGCTTCGGTGCCCCGTAGATCCACTCGCCCTTGGCGAAGGAGGAGAACGGCACCATTTCGCCGGCGGCGTTGCGCACGTACCACTTCTGCAGGTCTTCCGGGCTCATCCGTGCACCGGCTTCACCCTGGATGTAGACCTTCTTGACCCGACCGCGGTCGATGAAGTCGTTGACGTAGCTGGCACCCAGGGCAATCGACAGGGTGTTGTTGATGTCGGCAATGGTCACGCCCAGGGCACTGGCGCGCTCGTCGTCGACGGTCAGCTGGTACTGCGGTTCATCGTTCAGGCCGTTCGGGCGCACTGCCGAAAGGATCTTGCTCTGCGCGGCCATGCCGAGGAACTGGTTACGCGCTTCCATCAGCTTGTCGTGGCCGACACCGGCACGGTCTTGCAGGAACACGTCGAAACCGGTGGCGTTACCCAGCTCCAGTACCGCAGGCGGGGCAAAGGCGAACACCATCGCATCGCGGAAGCTGAAGAAGTGCTGCTGGGCACGGTTCGCCAGGTTGAACACGTTGTTCTCGGCAGAACGCTCGCCCCACGGCTTGAGCATGATGAACGCCATGCCCGAGCTCTGGCCACGACCGGCGAAGTTGAAGCCGTTGACGGTGAACACCGAGGCAACGGTATCGGCTTCCTTGTCGAGCAGGTAGCTGCGCATCTCGTCGATCACCACCTGGGTGCGCTCGGCGCTGGAACCGGCCGGGGTCTGCACCTGGGCGAAAAGAACACCCTGGTCTTCTTCAGGCAGGAACGCCGTTGGGATCCGGGTGAACAGCCAGATCATGCCGACCACGATCAGCAGGTAGGCCAGCAGGTAAGGGGCCTTGTGCCGCAACATGTTGCCGACACCGCGCTCGTAGCTGCGCACGCTGCGGTCGAAGTTGCGGTTGAACCAGCCGAAGAAGCCGCGCTTGGCAACGTGGTGCTCGCCCTTGGCAATCGGCTTGAGCATGGTTGCGCACAGCGCCGGGGTGAAGATCAGGGCAACCAGTACCGACAGGGCCATGGCCGAGACGATGGTGATCGAGAACTGTTTGTAGATCACCCCGGTGGAGCCGCCGAAGAACGCCATTGGCAGCAATACTGCCGACAGTACCAGGGCAATACCGACCAGGGCACCCTGGATCTGGCCCATGGACTTCTTGGTCGCTTCCTTGGGTGACAACCCCTCTTCGGCCATCACCCGCTCGACGTTCTCCACCACGACGATGGCGTCGTCCACCAGCAAGCCGATAGCCAGCACCATGCCGAACATGGTCAGGGTGTTGATGCTGAAGTCCGCCGCGGCAAGGATGCCGAAAGTACCCAGCAACACCACCGGTACGGTCATGGTGGTGATGATGGTGGCGCGGAAGTTCTGCAGGAACAGGTACATCACCAGGAACACCAGCACGATCGCTTCGATCAGGGTGTGGATTACCCCGCTGATCGATTCGGTCACGACCGGCGTGGTGTCATACGGGAACACCGCCTTCATGCCTTCCGGGAAAAACGGTTCCAGGTCGGTGATGGTTTGACGCAGGGCCTTGGCGGTATCCAGGGCGTTGGCGCCGGTGGCCAGTTTTACTGCCAGGCCGGAAGCCGGCTTGCCGTTGAACTGGGCGCTGATCGCGTAGTTCTCGCCACCCAGGCCGACCTTGGCGACATCGCCCAGGCGCACCTGGGAGCCATCACGGTTGACCTTGAGCAGGATCTTCTCGAACTGCTCGGCAGTCTGCAGGCGGGTCTTGCCGATGATGGTGGCGTTGAGCTGGGTGCCTGGCAGGGCAGGCAGGCCGCCGAGCTGGCCGGAGGACACCTGGACGTTCTGCGCGGCCACGGCGGTACGCACGTCGACCGGGGTCAGCTGATACTTGTTCAGCTTGGCCGGGTCGAGCCAGATACGCATGGCGTACTGGGCACCGAACACCTGGAAGTCACCGACACCGGCAGTCCGCGAGATCGGGTCCTGCATGTTGGAGACGATGTAGTTGGCCAGGTCGTCCTTGGACATGCTGCCGTCTTCGGACACCAGGCCGATCACCAGCAGGAAGTTCTTCACCGCCTTGGTCACGCGGATACCCTGCTGCTGCACTTCTTGCGGCAGCAGCGGGGTGGCCAGGTTCAGCTTGTTCTGCACCTGGACCTGCGCGGTATCGGGGTTGGTACCCTGCTCGAAGGTCGCGGTAATGGTCATGCTGCCGTCGGAGTTACTTTCCGACGATACATAACGCAGGTTGTCGATACCGTTGAGCTGCTGCTCGATCACCTGGACCACGGTGTCCTGCACGGTCTGCGCCGAGGCGCCCGGGTAGGTCACGGCGATGGCGATGGCCGGCGGCGCGATGCTCGGGTACTGGTTGATTGGCAACTTGAGGATCGACAAGGCGCCGACCAGCATGATCACCAAGGCGATCACCCAGGCAAAGATCGGGCGATCGATAAAGAATCTCGACATGGTTTATTCCCCTTTGGCCCCTGCAGTCGTTGCATTGGCCTGGGTTGGCTGGGCAGGCTTGACGTTGGTGGCTTCGCTGACCTTGACCTCGACGCCCGGCTTGACGAACTGCAGGCCTTCGGTGATCAGGCGGTCGCCCGGGTTCAGGCCTTCCTCGATCAGCCAGTCGCTACCCACGGTACGGCTGGCCTTGAGCTGGCGCAGTTCGACCTTGTTGTCCGGGTTGACGATCAACGCGGTCGGCTGGCCCTTGAGGTCGCGGGTCACGCCTTGCTGCGGTGCGAGGATGGCTGCGCTGTTGACCCCGGCGGCCAGGCGCGCGTGGACGAACATGCCCGGCAGCAGGTTGTGCTCAGGGTTGGGGAACACGGCACGCAGGGTGACGGAGCCGGTGGTCTGGTCAACCGAGACTTCGGAAAACTCCAGGCGACCTTCCTTGCCATAGGTGCTGCCGTCTTCCAGGGTCAGGGTGACCTTGGCGGCGTTGTCGCCGACCTTCTGCAGCTGGCCGCTTTCCAGTTCACGGCGCAGCTTGAGCAGCTCGGCCGAGGACTGGGTAACGTCGACGTAGATCGGGTCGAGCTGCTGGATCACTGCCATCGCTTCGGCCTGGCCATTGTTGACCAGCGCACCTTCGGTAACCGAAGAGCGTCCGACGCGACCGCTCAGCGGGGCCAGGACCTTGGTGTAACGCAGGTCGATCTGGGCGCTGCGCAGCGAGGCTTGAGCCTGCAAACGTTTGGCGTTGGCGTCGTCGTATTCCTGGCGGCTGACAGCCTGTTCGCTGACCAGTTGCTTGTAACGGTTGGCCAGCGAGCTGGTCGATTGCAGGTTGGCCTGGGCACTGGTCAGGGTCGCCTCGTACACCGACGGGTCGATCTGGTACAGCTGCTGGCCTTCCTTGACTTCGCTGCCTTCCTTGAACAGGCGCTTGAGAATGATGCCGTTGACCTGGGGTCGAACCTCGGCAATGCGGTACGCGGTGGTACGGCCTGGGAGATCGGACGTCAGGGTATAGGCCTGGGTTTGCAGGGTTACGACGCCGACCTGAGGAGCTTGCGCCGCAGGCGCCGCCTCTTCCTTTTTACAGCCGCTGAGCAGTGTTGCCAGGGCGACGGCGGAAACCAGAGCGGTAACAGCTGGCTTGAATTGCATGAAGATCCTCGGGTCGCAAGAGCTGAAGACGCTCAAGAATAATGGAAAGGGTGCGCTATAAAAAATGCTGTCGAGTGGATAAATAGCTTGCTAAGGAATATACTTACATTCATGGTTGTTTGTAAATACCTCGCAGGCGAAGCGTTCAGCCGATGCGAGCCCCCAAATTAATACAGCCGGTAACAGCCTGCAGAGGCTGACCCGGTCCGACTCCCAGGCACCCAGCGTGCGTGCCCGGGCCTGATGAGGTTGTACTGCCATGGTCCGTCGAACCAAAGAAGAAGCCCAGGAAACCCGCGCCCAGATTCTCGAGGCCGCGGAAAAGGCCTTCTACAAGCGCGGGGTAGCGCGTACCACCCTGGCCGATATCGCCAAAGAGGCGGGCGTGACCCGCGGCGCAATCTACTGGCACTTCAACGACAAGGCCGAACTGGTGGAGGCCATGCTCGACAGCCTGCACGAGCCGCTGGACGCCCTGGCCCGGGCCAGTGAAAGCGAGGATGAAGTCGACCCGCTCGGCTGTATGCGCAAGCTGCTGGTGCGGTTGATGCACCAGATGGTGCTCGATCCGAAAACCCGGCGAATCAATGAAATTCTGCATCACAAATGCGAGTTCACCGATGATATGTGTGAGATCCGCCAGCAACGGCAGTCCTCGACGATCGAATGTCATGCCCATATCGCGTTGTCGCTGGGCAATGCAGTCAAGCGCGGGCAACTGCCCGCCGACGTGGACCCGGAACGCGCGGCATTGGCCATCTACGCCTATATAGACGGGCTGATTCGCCGCTGGCTACTGCTGCCCGACAGCTTTGACCTGCTGAACCAGGCCGAGCAGTGGATCGATACCGGGCTGGATATGCTGCGCTTGAGCCCCGCCTTGCGCAAATGACACTTTGTGAAGCTTTGTGATCATTTGTTTCTACGCCGGTTATAAAGGTCCTACTGGCGGCCGCGCAATTGCCTGTCAGGCAAGGCCAGCGCCGCCGTCAGCCCCAGCAGCGAAACCGTAGCACTGCCGAGCAGCAGGTTGCGAAAGGTCAACAGCAACTCGGCCTGCATCGCCGCGGTCGGCTCGCCAGCCTGCAGGCTGCCAAGCAGGGCATCGCCGGCCAGGTTCAGGCCGCCCTGGGCAAGCATCGCCAGCAGCAGGGTCGACATGCAGGCCACGCCCATGGCCCCGCCCAGGGAGCGGAACAGGTTGGTGGTGCTGGTGGCCACGCCGATATCCCGGGGCTCGACCGCACTCTGGGTCGCCACCAGCGAAGTGGGGAATTGCAGGCCCGAGGCGATCCCGGTCAACAGCATGAACACCCCACTGAACCAGGCCGCCTGCGGCGGGCTGAAGGCCATGCCGACGATGGCAAACGGCATCAGCAGGGCGCCGCCGAGAATCTGCGGCTTGTAGCGCCCGGTGAAAGTGGTAAGGCGGCCGCCGCAATAGGCGCCGATCGGCAGGCCGATGGCCAGCGGCAGCAAGTGCAGGGCCGCGCTGTCGGCGCCGGCACCGGTGATGCTCTGATAGCGCAGCGGCATCAGCATGGTCAGCGAAATGGCCTGGAAGCTGGTGAAGAAGATCGTGCACCAGCACAGGGTGGCGATGCGATTGGCGAATAGCTTCAACGGCAGCAGCGGTTCGGCGGCGCGTTGCTCATGAAGCACGAACAGCAGCAGCCCGATCAGTGCACAACCGAGCAGGCTGGCAACTTGTGCAGAATCCCAGGGCTGGCCCTGGCCGATCAGGGAGATGCCCAGCAACAGGCTGCCCAGGCCGAGAATCAGCAGGGCGGCGCCGAGGTAATCGACCTGCGCTTTGTGCGTTGGTACCTGCAGGCTGCGCAGGGCACGGCGCGTCACCCACCAGGCGGTCAGGCCCAGGGGCAGGTTGAGCCAGAACACCCAGCGCCATGACAGGTATTCGGTGAGCAACCCGCCCAGCACTGGCCCGGCGACGCTGGCCAGGGCGTACATGCTGCTGAAGTAACCCTGGTAGCGACCACGTTCGCGCGGCGGCACAAAGTCGCCAATGATCGCCTGGCTGACCGAGACCATGCCGCCGGCGCCGACACCCTGCAGCACCCGCGCCAGCACCAGTTGCTCCATGTTCTGTGCCAGCGCGCAGAAAATCGAGGCCAGGGTAAAGAGCGCGGTGCCGGTAAGGATCATCCGCCGCCGGCCATACAGGTCACCGAGTTTGCCGTAGATCGGCACGGCCACGGTCATGGCCACCATGTAGCCGGAAATCACCCAGGCCAGCAGGCCGACATCGTTGAATTGCGCTGAAATCGCCGGCATCGACACCGCGACGATGGTCTGGTCGAGGGCGCCGAGAAAGATCGCCAGCATCAGCGCGACGAGCACGCTGCGCAGTACCGGTTGCGGAGTGTTCAGTTGAGTCACGGGCCAGCTCTGGGGCAGGTAAGGCCCGCAGCCGATCAGCTGCGGGAGCAGGTGCCGACCAGTCTACTCGATAGCTTGCTAAGCGTCTTCCTCGATAGCCTCGTAGGGCAGGCCGACATAGTTTTCTGCCAAGGTCGTACGACCGGCTTTAGAACTGACGTAGTACTCAAGCTCGGTTTGCTGGATACGCTGGCTGAAGGCATCGCTGTCAGGAAAGCGGTGCAGGATCGAAGTCATCCACCAGGAAAAGCGCTCGGCCTTCCAGATCCGCCGCAGGCAGATCTGCGAGTAGCGCTCGAGCAGGTCGGTACGCCCTTCGCCGTAGACCTTGCGCAGGATGTTGTACAAGGTGCTGACATCGCTGGCCGCCAGGTTCAGGCCCTTGGCGCCGGTGGGCGGGACGATGTGCGCGGCGTCGCCGAGCAGGAACAGCTTGCCGTACTGCATGGGTTCGACCACGAAGCTGCGCAGCGGCGCGATGCTTTTTTCGATCGAAGGACCGGTCACCAGGCGTTCGGCCAGATCCGCCGGCAGGCGCGATTTGAGCTCGGCCCAGAAACGCTCATCGGACCAGTCCTCGACCTTCTCTTCAGCGCCCACCTGCACGTAGTAACGGGTGCGGGTCGGCGAGCGCAGGCTGCACAGGGCAAAGCCGCGTTCGTGGCGGGCATACACCAGCTCGTCGCTGACCGGCGGGGTGTCGGCCAGCACGCCGAGCCAACCGAAAGGGTAGACCCGTTCGAAAACCTTGAGTGCTTCGGCGGGAATCGATTGCCGGGCGATGCCGTGGTAACCGTCGCAGCCGGCTATATAGTCGCAGTCCAGGCGCTGCACTTCGCCGTCCTTTTCGAACGTCAGGTAAGGACGCTCGGACTTCAGGTCATGGGGCCGGACGTTATCGGCTTGATAGACAGTGACGGCGCCGCAGGCTTCGCGCGCGGCCATCAGATCGCGGGTAACTTCGGTCTGGCCGTAGATCATGACGCCTTTGCCGCCGGTCAGGCCCTTGAGGTCGATATGTTCGCGGCGCCCGTCGAAGGCCAGTTCAAAACCGCTGTGGGGCAGGCCCTCGGCGTCCATGCGCGCGCCGACCCCGGCTTCGCGCAGCAACTCGACCATGCCCTGTTCCAGTACCCCGGCGCGAATGCGCCCGAGTACGTAGTCGGCGCTCTGGCGCTCGACGATGACGTTGGCGATCCCGGCCTTGTGCAGCAACTGGCCGAGCAGCAGGCCGGAAGGGCCGGCACCGATAATTGCGACTTGAGTCTTCATTGTTGTTATCCCAGGCAAGCTTCAGCGCAGGGCCGAAAGCAGCTTATGATTGTTGTGCTTGCATTTTTCGCTTGGAAACCCGAGCGAAGAAGGGATAAAACAGGCGTATAGCAGTACTTTTCACCAATCAGTGCGATTATCGGGCATCGGCCCGGGAGCCAATCAACAGATGAGCAAAGCCTCGATCCCGGTGTTCAAGCTCTACGGCGAGCCGTTGCAGTGGCCTACCCCGGACCTGCTGCACTGCGAGTCGATCCCGGCGCGCAGCCGCTTGCATGACTGGGAAATCGAACCCCATCGGCATGCCGACCTGTGCCAGTTGCTGTTCCTTTATGAAGGGCAGGCCGAGATCGAGGTGGAAGGTCAGGTGCGGCGCCTGGATCAGGCGGCGATTCAGGTGGTGCCGGCGTTGTGTGTGCATGGTTTTCGCTTTTCCAGCGACGTCGATGGCTACGTGGTAACCCTGGCAGCACCCCTGGTGAGTCTGCTGCACACGCAGCTGGCAGGCGCGCCGGCGGCCCTGGCCCAGGTCGGTACTTATCTGGCGGGCGACCATCGTACTTACTTGTACAGCCTGTTCAGCGCCTTGCAGCAGGAGTACCAGCAGGGCCAGCCCGGGCGCGACTTGCAGTTGCGCTCATTGATCAACCTGCTGGTGGTGTGGATCAGCCGACAATGCTTGCAGCACCATGGCCAAGGTCTTGCGGTGGCGCGCGGGCGTGAGTATCTGGAACGCTTCAACAAGCTGGTGGAGCAGCAGTTTCGCCAGCAGCCGAGCGTCGAGGCGCTGGCCTATGAGGTGGGGGTTTCGGTAGCGCACCTGAACAGCATCTGCCGTGAGCTTGCCGGGCAGTCGGCCTTGCAGATCATCCATCAACGCTTGTTGCTCGAAGCCAAGCGCGAGCTGGTCTACACCAGCCTGAGCATCAAACAACTGGCCGACAGCCTGGGCTTCGCAGATCCTGCGTATTTTTCGCGGTTCTTCCGTCGCCTGACCGGCAAGGCCCCCAGCGACTTTCGTTACCAGGCCCCGCAGTCACCTACTTGAGTGCGCTCAGCGTCGCAGTGTGCGGCACGCAATGGGCCAGGCTGCAACTGGCGGCAGAGTAGGGTTGGTTGCGGATCTGCTCGACCCGGTAGGCTGCGGCGGCATACAGCCCGACCACAGCGGCCATGGCACAGATAACGGCGCATTTTCTGGATTTGACGCCCATGATGCTGACCTCCTGCAAATCACGTACAGGTGCTATTCAAAGCATAGGTCAGCCTGGCCGGGTATGCCCGGTTTAGAGCAGGTCCTGGTCCCAGATCGGCTCGGCGGTAAAGCGCTCGGCGAGAAAGTCGAGCATGCTGCGCAGGGTGGCCGGCATGTGCTTGCGCGAGGTGTACACGGCGTTGAGGTTCAGCTCCCGCGGCTTGGCCTGGGGTAGCAGGCGAATCAGCTCGCCGCTGCGCAAGGCGCCGGCTGCCTGATAGGTCGGCAGCATCGCCACGCCGGCGCCGGCCAGTGCCGCCCGTTGCAGGGTCATGGCTTCGTTGGCGCTGATGTTACCCTGCACCGGTACCGACACCACCTCGCCAGCCACGTCGAAATGCCAGAGGCTGCGGCCGAAGTAGGAGTGGGTCAGGCAGTTGTGCTGGCTGAGCTCCTGCACGTGCTGCGGCGCCGGGTGCAGGTGCAGGTAGGCGGGGGAGGCGCAGATCACCGAACGGCACACGGTCAGGCGCCGGGCGATCAGGTTCGGGTCCAGGTCGTTACTGGTGCGGATCGCCAGGTCGATGCGTTCATCCACCAGGTTCACCGTGCGGTCGAGCATCTGCAGGTCGATTTTCACCCCAGGGTAGCGTTTGACGTAATCGGCCACGGCGTCCATCAATTGCGCCTGGCCGAACGAGGTACTGACGCTGATACGCAGTTCGCCGCGCGGGGCATCGTTCGGGGTGCTGACGGCCGCCTGCAGGTCACCGGCAAGCTCGAGCATCTGCCGGCAGCGCGGCAGGGTTTCCTGGCCGGCGGCGGTCAGGCTCAGGCGGCGCGTGGTGCGTTGCATCAGGCGCGCCCCCACCCAGTCCTCAAGTTCGGCGAGATACCGGGAAACCACCGGTCGGGAGAGTTCCAGGTGGTCGGCGGCGGCCGATTGGCTGCCCAGGTCGACCACGCTGACGAAAACCCGCATTGCTGTCAGACGATCCATGATTTGCACGCTTTCAGAAACAAACTAATCCTAAGCATCGCATTTTTTGTGACGGATCGTGCAACTAAGCTGTTGTTCATCGCCCACTTCACAGGAATCGCCTTGATGCCTCGTTCGTTTTCCCTGCGCCGTCTGTTGCTGGCTTTCGCCACCCTTGGGGTCATGGCCCAGGCTGCGGCCGCCGAGCCGCTGAACCTGGATGTCTACAACCCGGGCACCAACGCCTTGTTCCCGGTCAGCTCGGTGATCGTCAGCGGCAAGCATGACGCCATCCTGGTCGATGCCCAGTTCGGCAAGGCCCAGGCCGAGCAGGTGCTGGCCAAGCTGCAAGCGAGCGGCAAGCAACTGACCACCATCTATATCAGCCACGGTGACCCGGACTACTACTTCGGCCTGCAGACCCTGACCGATGCCTACCCCAAGGCCAAGGTCGTGGCCTCGGCGGCGACCGTCGCCCATATCAAGCAGACCATGGACGGCAAGCTGGCCTACTGGGGGCCGCAGATGGGCGCTGACAAACCGGCGAAGCTGATTGTGCCGCAGGTGTTGCAAGGCAATGAGCTGAAGCTTGAAGGCCAGCGCCTGCAAGTGGTCGGCCTCGACGGCCCGCAGCCGGACCGCAGTTTCGTGTGGATTCCGTCGATCAAGGCGGTGGTCGGTGGTGTGGTGGTCGCCGAGAACCTGCACGTGTGGATGGCCGACACGCAGTCGGCGCAATCGCACAAGGACTGGCTGTCGACCCTCAAGCGCATCGAGCAGCTCAAGCCCGACACCGTGATCCCTGGCCACTACCTGGGCCAGGGCAGCCGTTCGCTCAAGGCGGTGCAGTTCACCGCAGACTATATCCGTGCCTTCGACGAAGAAACCGCCAAGGCTGGCAACTCCGCCGAACTGATCGCGGCCATGAAAAAACGTTACCCGGACCTGGGTGAAGAGAGCTCGCTGGAGCTCAGCGCCAAGGTCGCCAAGGGCGAGATGAAGTGGTAAGCGTCGTTCAACTCTGACTGGAGATTTCCCATGAGCAAGATCGCAATCATCGGTGCTACCGGCCGTGCTGGCAGCCAGTTGCTGGAAGAGGCCCTGCGTCGGGGTCATAGCGTTACCGCCATTGCCCGTGACACTTCGAAACTGCAGGGGCGCGCCGGGATCAACGCCGTGGCGCTGGACGTCAGCGATGCCGCCGCCCTGGAACAGGCAGTGGCAGGGCACGACGTAGTGCTCAGCGCCGCGCACTTTTCCAGTATCAAACCGCAGGCCATCATCGAGCCGGTGAAGCGCGCCGGGGTCAAGCGCCTGCTGGTGGTGGGCGGGGCGGGCAGCCTGCTGCTGCCGTCGGGGCACAAGGTCATCGACAGCCCGGATTTCCCCGAGGCCTACAAGGCTGAAGCAACCGCCGGTGGTCACTACCTCGACACCCTGCGTCAGGAAAAGGACCTGGACTGGACCTTCCTGTCCCCTTCGGCCGAATTCGTCGAAGGTGCCCGCAGCGGCGCTTACAAGCTGGGCAAGGATCACCTGCTGATCGGTGACAAGGGCAAGAGCTGGATCAGCTTTGCCGACTACGCTATCGCCATGCTCGATGAAGTGGAAACGCCGGCGCACTCGCGGCAGCGCTTCACTGTCGGTTATTGAGGGGCTTGGGCCTGCTCGCACAACCAGGCGAGCAGTTCCTGCAACGCGGCTGAAGCCGACCCTTGCGGCCGTACCAGGTAATAGGCCTGGCCGGTGCTGACCTTGAGCGGGAACGGCGTTACCAGCCGCCCGCACTTGAGGTCATCGCCGATCAGCGACCAGTCGCCGATGGCCACACCGGTACCCTGGGAGGCCATCGACATGGCCATGTCCAGGGTTTCGAAATGCTGGCCCTTGCCTTGCCGGGGCAAGCTCGCCCCGGCGGCATCGAGCCAGGCATTCCAGTCGCGCTGGTCGCGGGTCGGGTGCAGGAGCATGTGCTGATCAAGGTCGGCGATCTGCTGCAAGGGCAGGGCGCCGCTCAGCAGTTGCGGCGCGCACACCGGCGTCAGTTGTTCATCGAACAGTTTCTGGGTCTGCAGGCCATGGTTGGGTCGGGCGCCATAGACCACCGCCGCATCGAACACTTCCCGACGAAAATCCACCCCGTGCTGCACCGTAGTGGTCAGCTCCACCGGCACGTCCGGGCGCAACGCTTGCCATTCCATCAGGCGCGGCAGCAGCCAGCGCATCACGCAGGTCGGGGCCTTGAGCTGCAAGGTGGTGCTGCGCGCGCCTACTTGCTGCACCCCTTCCTCGATCAGGGCGAACACCTGCTGCACCCGCGGCAGCCAGTCCTGGCCTTCGCGAGTCAGGCTCAGGCCACGGGCCTGGCGCAGGAACAGCGGATAACCCAGGTGCTCTTCAAGGCCGGCAATCTGACGGCTCACCGCGCCCTGAGTGATGTGCAGCAGTTGTGCGGCGCGGGTGAAGTTGCAGCACTGGGCAGTGACCAGAAAGGTGTGCAGGGCAGGCAGTGGAGGCAGGCGTTTCATCG
Source organism: Pseudomonas wadenswilerensis (assembly GCF_900497695.1). Lineage (GTDB taxonomy): Bacteria > Pseudomonadota > Gammaproteobacteria > Pseudomonadales > Pseudomonadaceae > Aquipseudomonas > Aquipseudomonas wadenswilerensis. Next base: position 309,728 of record NZ_UIDD01000004.1, read on the forward strand.
GCTTGAGCCATGATCTTAGGACATGGCTAGTATGAGCTTTTTTGCATTGTGCAGGTAGCCGTCGGGCGGTCCAATACAGCCTGTTTCCCGAACAATGACAGGCAGACGATCATGGCGACTTGCGGCGAAGTACTGGTCAAACTCCTTGAAGGCTATGGCGTAGACCATGTCTTTGGAATTCCCGGCGTGCATACCGTGGAACTCTATCGCGGGCTGGCAAGCTCGCGCATCCGGCACATCACCCCGCGCCACGAGCAAGGCGCCGGCTTCATGGCTGACGGCTACGCGCGTACCCGCGGCAAGCCGGGCGTGTGCTTCATCATCACCGGCCCGGGCATGACCAATATCACCACCGCCATGGGCCAGGCCTACGCTGACTCGATTCCGATGCTGGTGATTTCCAGCGTGCAGTCGCGTGACCAGTTGGGCGGCGGGCGCGGCAAGCTGCATGAGCTGCCGGCGCAGGGCAATCTGGTGGCAGGCGTGGCGGCGTTTTCCCACACGCTGATGAGCGCCGATGACCTGCCGTCGGTACTGGCGCGCGCCTTTGCCGTGTTCGATGGCGCGCGGCCGCGCCCGGTGCATATCGAGATTCCACTGGATGTGCTGGTCGAAGACGCCGATCACCTGCTGGCCTGTGCCCCGGTGCGTATCGCCCGCGCTGGCGCCGCGCCTGCGCCGGTTGCACAAATGGCTGCCATGCTCGCGGCAGCCCGGCGGCCGCTGATCCTCGCCGGCGGTGGTGCCATCGATGCCAGCGCGGCGCTGACCCGCCTGGCAGAATACCTGCAGGCGCCGGTGGCCCTGACCATCAACGCCAAGGGCGTTCTGCCGGCCAGCCACCCGCTGCAGATCGGCTCGACCCAGTCGCTGGTGGCCACCCGTGCCCTGGTCGCCGAAGCCGATGTGGTGCTGGCGATCGGTACCGAGCTTGCCGAGACCGACTACGACGTGACCTTCAAGGGTGGTTTCGAGATCCCCGGTGAGCTGCTGCGCATCGATATCGACCCCGACCAGACCGTGCGCAACTACCCGCCGAAGGTCGCCCTGGTCGCGGATTCGACCCTCGCTACCCAGGCCTTGCTGGTCGCCCTGGCCGAGCAACCGGCACCGGTGTGCGGCGCCGAGTGGGGCGCGGCCCGTGCCGCCCGCTTGCGTGCAGTGCTGGAGGCTGACCGCGACCTGCCGATGCGCAGTCAGACGCGTATGCTCAATACCATTCTCGAAACCCTGTCGGGCGCAGTGCTGGTCGGTGACTCGACCCAGCCGGTGTACACCGGCAACCTGACCCTGGACATGGACCAACCGCGGCGCTGGTTCAACGCCTCGACTGGCTACGGCACCCTGGGTTACGCGCTGCCGGCAGCCATGGGCGCCTGGCTGGGCAGCGCCGAAGCGGTGGCCGATCGCGCGCCGGTGGTGTGCCTGATCGGCGACGGCGGCTTGCAGTTCACCCTGCCGGAACTGGCCAGTGCCCGCGAGGCGCAGGTGCCGCTGATCGTGCTGCTGTGGAACAACCAGGGCTATGAAGAGATCAAGCGCTACATGGTCAACCGCGCCATCGAGCCGGTCGGCGTCGATATCTACACCCCTGATTTTATTGGCGTGGCCAAGGCCCTGGGCTGCAGCGCCGAGTCTGTGGGCGACGTCGCCCAGCTGCGCGAAGCATTGCGTCAGGCCTGCGATCGCAAAGGCCCGAGCCTGATCGAAATCGACCAGGCCACCTGGATGCAGGCGGTGCCAGCATGATCAAGCTGCCTGGTATCTATATCGCAGGCGTCTGGCAGCATGGCCCCCAGGCGCTGACGGTGATCAACCCGAGCAACGAGCAGGTACTGGCCGAAGTTGCCGGTGGCGACGCTGCGGCGGTCGAGCGGGCAACGCTGGCGGCCCGAGCGGCATTTGTCGAATGGTCTACATCCAGCGGGCCGACCCGCGCGGCCATCTTGCGGGCTATTGCCGAGGGTGTCGAGGCGCGCCGCGAGCGCTTGGTACAGCTGCAAGCCAGCAACAACGGCAAGCCGCTGGTTGAAGCCCACATCGATGTCGATGATGTCATCGCGACCTTTCGCTATTACGCGGAGTTGGCGGACAACCTCGGGCGTGACCGCTCGGTGACCCTGCCCAGCGAAGATTTTGTCGCCCGGGTACGGCGTGAACCGTGCGGTGTGGTCGGTTTGATCGTGCCGTGGAACTTCCCCATGGTCACCACCGCCTGGAAGCTGGCGCCGGCACTGGCGGCAGGCTGCTGCGTGGTGCTCAAGCCTTCGGAAGTCACCCCGCTGGCCGAGCTGGAACTGGCGGCGATCATCGCCGAAGCGGGGCTGCCGGATGGGGTGTTCAACCTGGTCTGCGGTACCGGGCTGGCGGTGGGCGCGCCCTTGGCGGCCGATCCGCGTATTGCCAAGATTTCCTTCACCGGCAGCAATGCGGTGGGTGTGCAGGTAATGCAGCGGGCGGCGGAGACGGTCAAGGGTGTGAGCCTGGAACTGGGCGGCAAATCGCCGTTGCTGGTGCTGGAGGACGCCGACCTGGAACTTGCGGTGGAGCTGGCTTGCCTGGGTGGTTTCTTCAATGCCGGGCAGATGTGTTCGGCCACCAGTCGGGTGCTGGTGGCCGAAGCCCTGTACCCTGCGTTTATCGAGGCAGTGAAGGCCCGCGCCGAAGCGATCCGTGTGGGCGAGCCGTTCAGCGGCGAAAGCGAAATGGGGCCGTTGGTCAATCAGACCCAGTACCAGCGGGTACAGGCGCATATTGCGGCGGGTGTGCAATCCGGTGCCCGGTTGCTCTGTGGCGGTTCACGGCCGGCGCAGCTGCCTTGCGGCTACTTCGTCAGCCCCACGGTGTTCACCGATGTACCGCTGGACAGCGCCTTGTGGTGTGAGGAGATCTTCGGTCCGGTGCTGTGCGTGCGTTCGTTTGCCACTGAAGCCGAGGCGCTGGCGCTGGCCAATGACACCGAGTTCGGCCTGGTGGCCAGTGTGCTCAGCCGTGATTTGCCGGCTGCCGAGCGGGTAGCCAACGCCTTGCAGGCGGGGCTGGTGTGGATTAACGCACCGCAGGTGATCTTCCCGCAGACGGCCTGGGGTGGGTACAAGCAGAGCAGCCTGGGTCGGGAGCTGGGGCCTTGGGGCTTGAGTGCCTTTCAGGAGATCAAGCACGTCGTCAGGGCGGTGTAAAAGCGGACCGCTGCGCGCTCCATCGCCGGCAACGCCGGCTTGTGTCTTGAGGTAGGAATAGAATCAGAAGTGAGAGCGGTGAATGGCAAGCTGTACGCCGGTAGTGCTTAAAGCACGTGTGGGAGCAAAGCTGCCATTCACCTCTCCACTCTGGCCCGAGCCCGAACAGTTGATTGAGCGCCTCTCGAATCACAAGCGTGGGCCAAGCCAGAGCGCTCTCACAACTGAGTGTAAGAGGGTTCAGCCATGTTGTCTTCTGTTGGAATCGACACTGCCAAAGCCACTTTGGAAATCTGCATCAAACCTCAGAAAATCCGCTTCGAAGTGGCCAACAACTCCGCAGGCTTCGAGGCGTTGCTTGAGCGTCTGAAGGACTTCAATATCAGCCGAGTGCTGATCGAAGCGACAGGCGGCTACGAGAAAGATGTGTTGATCGCCCTGGCCTCAGCAGGACTGGAAACCATCTGCATCAACCCAGCCCGTGCCCGAAAATTCGCCGATGCCATGGGTAAAAAAGCCAAAACCGACAAGATCGACGCCGAAGTCCTTGCGGACTTCGCTGCACACCTCAGCGCCCCTCAAGGCCAACCGGTCAGCCCTGAACGCGAAGAGCTGCGAGAGCTGGTGAAGCAGCGCGCCCAATTTGTGCAGAGCCGTGATGACGACAAGCGGCGTCGCCAGCAATGTCGCTCGGCAACAGTGATGGCCCACTTCGATGAGCATATAGAGCAGCTGAAAGTGCTGATCAAACGCCTCGACGAAGAAATTGATCAGGCGATGGTGCAACTGGACGATACCAGGGCGCGTCAGTTATTGGCAGTGACCGGAATCGGTCGAGTAACCGCCGCAAATCTGCTCGCCTCACTGCCTGAACTGGGGCAGTTGGACCGCCGTCAGATCGCTGCTCTGGTGGGCGTAGCGCCTTACAACAACGATAGTGGTAGCCATCGAGGGCACCGCCAGATATGGGGTGGTCGGGCCCATGTAAGGCGAGTGCTGTACATGTCGAGCTGGATCATCATCCGTCACAACACAGAATTTAAAGCACGCTACGAAGCACTTCGGGCACGTGGCAAGTGCGCCAAGGTGGCACTCGTAGCTTGCATACGGGTGCTGATCGTCAGGCTGAATGCAATGCTGCGGGACAATACCCCTTGGCGAGTGCAAACAGCCTGATCAAGACAGTTGCTCCCACAGGGTTATCAGCTTGCACTTCTCACTGTGGGAGTTGGCGTTGCCGGCGATAGCAATCTAGAGCGCACTGCGCAACCTGGCCAGGTCCCTAACCGGCGGCGCCCCATACAAGCGGCTGTACTCGCGGCTGAACTGCGACGGGCTTTCATAGCCCACCCGATAGCCTGCCACCGCCGCCTCAAGCCCGTCATTGAGCATCAGCCGCCGCGCTTCCTGCAGGCGCAGCTGCTTCTGGTACTGCAACGGGCTCATGGAGGTCACCGCCTTGAAACGGTGATGCAAGGTCGAGGTACTGAGGTTGACTTCGCGCGCCAGGTCATCGATGCGCAACGGCTGATGAAAGTGCTGGTTGAGCCATTCGATGGCTTGGCACACCCGATGGGTCTGGCTGTTGGCCATGGCAATTTCATACAGCCGGTAACCCTGCGGTCCTCGCAGCAGCCGGTAGAGAATCTCGCGCTTGATCAGCGGCGCAAGGATCGGGATATCCTTCGGCGAATCGAGCAAGCGAATCAACCGCAGCAGGGCATCGAGCAACAGCGGATTGGTACGCTCCACATACAGCCCACGGCCCGACGGCAAAGCCGGCACACCGAGGGGGCCGGCATCGGCCAACAGGTTGTTGATCTGCGCCGGATCAATGTTCAGGCGCACACCCAGGCTGGGGTTTTCCGGGCTGGCCTCCAGCAGCACGCCGCTGATCGGCAATGCCACCGACACCACCATGTAATGCAGCGGGTCGTACCTGTAGTGCTCGTCGCCCAGGCACACCTCCTTGCTGCCATGAGCCAGGATGCACAGTGCAGGCTCGGCCAGGGCCGGCATGGAGCGCACGCTTTCTTCGTAGCGCACCAGAAACAGGTCCTCAACCGCCGACTCGACGCCAGCCTGGCGTGGCGCATGGCGTTGGATGAGTACGGCCAGCTCCTGGCGCTGTTGTTCCAGGGCGGGGTCGAGGATCAGGCGGTCGGGCTCAATAGCAGACATGGGGGGCGATTCCAGGGAGAACGACTGCAGGATAGGTTTGTGCAAGCCACGGCGCTAGTCGAAAGCTGCCGCCCGCTTGCCTGATCCTGCAGGGCGCGCAGGATCAGGCAAGCGCTCGACAGGAATTGCCTAACCGCCGCGCGGGCGGGAGGCCTAACCTGTGCAGCCTGGCAATTTCATCTGGCTGCACATGGAGAAACGCTCATGACCTCGGTACATTCGGTCACCCACCTTGCATTTATCCGCGCCAGCAGCGGTCGCTCAGAGGAACTGGGCGAGCGCCTGCGTGACCTGCTGGAGCCGTCGCGTCAGGCCCCCGGCTGCCTGAAGTTCAGCCTGCAACGCTCCCAGGCCGATGCCGACCTGTGGCTGCTCAGCGGTTTCTGGCGCGATCAGCAATCGATGAGCGGCTACTTCGCTTCACCGACCCTTGAGTTGTTTGGCGAGCTGGTGCAGGCGCGGGTGGTCGACAGCCTCGACCTGCATACCTTCGGCTCGCCTTGCGCAGGTTAGAATGCCGGCTTCAGGTAATTGATGTGGATTTGAAGCACATGGCACGTAAAGAATTTTCGCGGTTCGAAGCCGTATCGGCAGCTGTACGTGGCGACGACGGTTATAACGCCGCCATCGCCGTCAAAGGCCTGGGTGCCAGTGGCGCACCGCGCTTTCATAAGGTCCTTGAAGGGCAGCGTTTCCAGACTGCCCTGGCTGCTGACGAAGCGGCCTGCGCCGAACTTGAGCGCCTGCAGGGCGTCGATGACGACGCCGAACTGGTCTGGTAACTCAGCCGTTGACCTGCGGGCGGGCCATCTTGAACAGGTTGCCCAGTTCGAAGTAATCCGCCGGGCCGCCACCCCGCAGGATCGGCTGGCCTGCAGCGGTATCGTAGATGCCGTCCTTGAGCAGATGCTCGGCGATATGCACCGCCACCACTTCACCCAGAACCAGCCAGCTTGGCACCAGCGCCTGGTCAGCACGTTGCAGCTGGATGATCTGGGTGACCTTGCACTCGAATGACACCGGGCTTTCTTGCACCCGCGGCACGGCAATCACCCTGGACGCCACCGGGGTCAGCCCACTCAGGGCGAACTCGTCAACTTGCGGTGCAACCGCGGCGCAGCTCTGGTTCATCGCCTCGGCCAACGGCCGGGTGGCCAGGTTCCAGGCGAATTCGCCCGTCTGCTCGATGTTGTTCAGGCTGTCTTTGCGCCCGACGCTGGCGAAACCGACGATCGGTGGAATGTAGTTGAAGGCGTTGAAGAAGCTGTAGGGCGCAAGGTTCAGGCGACCTTCGGCGTCCTGGGAAGAAATCCAGCCAATCGGGCGTGGGCCGACGATGGCATTGAACGGATCGTGGGGCAGGCCGTGGCCTTTTGCCGGTTCGTAGTAATACATCTGCGCTGGCCTGAGGGCCTTCCCTGTGAGTAAGCGCCTAGTGTGCCAAGGCTTGGCCTTGCTGAAAATGACTAAGCCCGGCCGAGGCCGGGCTGACTGCGTCACATCAGGGCTTAGCTGATGCGGTGGGCCTGGGTGCGATCGAAACCGTCTTCAGCGAATTTGGCGCCGCCAGTGCGATCGAAACCGTCTTCTACATAAGTGGCCGGCTGGGTTGGCACGGCGTTGAAGTTGTGGGCGTTGGTACGGTCGAAGCCGTCTTCGGCGAAGGCGTTGACAGCCAGTACCGAGAAGGCCAGGGTCAGGATCAGTTTGCTTTTCATGGTCGTTGCTCCGAGGTGGTGAGGGGTTGTTTGTTTCTATGGGTGTAATGCTACGCCGATAAAATTGATTAAAAAGCGCAAAAAATAACGTATAAGAATCTAAAAAGTAGATGTATTTGACGGCAGTTCGCCCTCATCGCCAGCAAGGCCATGCACGGACCTGTGGGAGCTGGCCTTGCCAGCGATGCAGGCGATGCGGTCTACGCTATGAGTGAAGATTGAGGGTGTGGGATTAATTGCGGGTTAAAGCGCCATAAACAAAAAAAGGGGGCAATCCGCTGGCGGATGCCCCCTTTTTTCTGCCGATGACTGGGATCAGTCAGTGGTGATCCGCGAATGCTTGCGGGTGTCCTTCATGAACACATACACCAGCAACGAGCAGGCGATACAGGCGGTCACGTACCAGTAGTAGCCGGTCTCCATGCCGATGCTCTTGAACCACAGCGCCACGTATTCAGCGGTACCGCCGAAGATCGACACGGTCAGGGCGTACGGCAGGCCAACGCCCAGGGCGCGGATTTCGGTGGGGAACAGCTCGGCTTTGACCACCGCGTTGATCGAGGTGTAGCCGCTGACGATGATCAGCGCCGCCATGATCAGGAAGAACGCGCCCCACCAGGTCTGGATGGTGTGCAGGGTGGTGAGGATCGGTACGGTGCACAGCGTGCCGAGCACGCCGAAGGCGATCAGGATCGGACGCCGGCCGATCTTGTCGGAAAGGCTGCCGATGACTGGCTGCAGGCACATGAACAGGAACAGGGTGGCCGCCGAAATGGTGGTCGAGTCGCTGATGCTCATGCCCACCGTGTTCACCAGGTACTTCTGCATGTAGGTGGTGTAGGTGTAGAAGGCCAGGGTACCGCCCATGGTCAGGCCGACCACGGTGGCCAGCTCCTTCGGATGGCGCATCAGGGTGCGCATCAGGCTTTCCTTGGACTTTTCCTTCTTGGTGAAGGAGGCGGTTTCTTCCATGCCACGGCGCAGGTACAGGGCGACCACCGCACACAGGGCGCCGATCACGAAAGGCACACGCCAGCCCCAGGCATACAGCTGCTCGGTGGTCAGGGTCTGCTGCAGGATGATCAGCACCGCCAGGGCGATGAGCTGGCCGGAAATCAGCGTCACGTACTGGAAGCTGGAGAAGAAGCCACGGCGTTCCTTGGTGGCCATCTCACTGAGGTAGGTGGCGGAAGTGCCGTACTCGCCGCCCACCGACAGGCCTTGCATCAGACGCGCTATGACCAGCAGCACCGGCGCGGCGACACCGATGGTTTCATAACCCGGGGTCAGGGCGATGACCAGCGAGCCTGCGCACATCAGCAGGACCGAAGCCATCAGCGCGGCCTTGCGGCCCTTGCGGTCGGCGTAGATACCCATCAGCCAGCCGCCGATCGGGCGCATCAGGAAGCCCACGGCGAAGATCGCGGCGGTGTTGAGCAGTTGGGCGGTGGTGTCGCCAGCGGGGAAGAAGGCTTTGGCGAAGTACAGGGAGAACGCGGCGTAAACGTACCAGTCGTACCATTCGACCATGTTGCCGATCGAGCCGCTGAAAATCGACTTGAGTCGGCTGCGGGTGGTTTTTTCCGCGGCGGGCGCAATGGCCGCCCCGGCGGGCAGAGTGCTGGAGTTATCCATCGAAGGGACCTTCATAGTTGTTTTTGTGGAGCGCGTCGAAACGCAGCCTGCCAGGGCTATAGCAGAAGCTGTGCCAGGTGCTGGAGGCCCGGTCTAGAAGGGTTGTACGGGTGTGATGAGCGGAAATCCGCCTATCCAAACGAGTGGGTAGGCGAAAATCCGCTTATGGCGATCAGCTGTGTCGATCAAGCAGGGCCGAGAAAATCTTCACGCAGCAGGCCGTGGCGCTGCATTTTTTCGTTGAGGGTGCGCCGCGGCAGTTGCAGCTCTTCCATCACCGCCTTGATCTCGCCCTTGTGGCGGCTGAGGGCGGCGCGCAGGCACTGGGCTTCGAAGGCTTCCTGCTGGGCGGCCAGCGATTGCCCGGCTTCGATTTCTGCTGCCGCCGGCTCGCCCAGCCCCAGGGCATGACGTTCGGCGGCGTTGGCCAGTTCACGAACGTTGCCCGGCCAGTCGTGACCGAGCAGCTTGCCCAGGTGCGCGCCACTGAGTACCGGCGTGCTACGGCCAACGCGCTCGGCGGCCAGGCGGGCAAAGTGGTTGAACAGCAGCGGGATGTCTTCGCGCCGGTCGCGCAACGGCGCCAGGCGCAATTCGGCGACGTTCAGGCGATACGCCAGGTCTTCGCGAAAGCGGCCGGCCCGGGCTTCTTCGAGCAGGTCGGGTTTGGTCGCGGCGATGATCCGCAGGTCGACGCTGATGCTCTGGTTGGCGCCCAGGCGTTCGAGCTTCTGCTCCTGCAACACGCGCAGCAGCTTGGCCTGCTGGGCCAGTGGCATGCTTTCGATTTCATCGAGGAACACCGTGCCGCCATTGGCATATTCGAGTTTGCCGATACGCTTGCCCTGGGCGCCGGTGAAGGCGCCGCTTTCATGGCCGAACAACTCGGCCTCGAACAATTGCTCGGGGATCGCCGCGCAGTTGAGAGCGACAAAGGGCTTGCCGGCGCGCGGGCCAAACTCATGCAGGCAGCGCGCGACCTGCTCCTTGCCGCTGCCGGTTTCGCCGCGAATCAGCACGTTGACCGGCAGGCTGGCGAGGTCCAGGACCTGCTTGCGCAACTGCTGCATGCCCTGGGACACGCCCAGCAGATCCGCCTCCAGGCGTACCTTCAAATCGGCCTGTTCATGCAGGCGGCGGTTCTCCAGCACCAGCTGGCGTTTTTCCAGGGCGCGGCGCAGGCTGCCGAGCAGGGCTTCGGGGCTGAAGGGCTTTTCAAGAAAGTCGTAGGCGCCATTGCGTATGGCCTCGACCGCCATCGGCACATCGCCATGGCCGGTGAGCAGGATCACCGGCAGGTCGGCATCGCTGGCCTGCAGCTGTTCGAGCAACTGCAGGCCGTCCATGCCGGGCATGCGCACGTCACTGAGGATCACCCCGGGGAAGTGCACCGGCAGTTGCTGCAGGCAGTCTTCGGCACGGCTGAACAGCTGCACGTTGAAGCCGGACAGGCTCAGCCATTGCTCCACGGCTGTGCGGATGCTGGCTTCATCGTCGACGACCATCACTGAGTTCAACATGCGGGTTCCGGGTCCATAGGCAAGGTCAGGCTGAAACGGGCGCCGCCGGGTTGGTTGTCGACCTGCAGGCGGCCGCCGGCTTCGTGAATGATGCCATAGGAAATCGCCAGGCCCAGGCCCAAGCCTTCGCCCACCGGCTTGGTGGTGAAGAACGGGTCGAAGACACTGGCCAGGTGCTCGACGGGAATACCGCCGCCGCTGTCGAGCACGCTCAGGCGCCAGTGGTCCCGTTCGGCATCGATGCGCACCTCAAGGCGTTTGTAGCTCTTTTCGGCCATGGCATCCAGGGCGTTGCGCAGCAGGTTGATCAGCACCTGCTCAAGGCGTATCGCATCGCCGCGCACCCAGGCCGGGCGGGCCAGGTACAGGGCGACGCTGACGTCTTCGGCGCGGATGCGCGCATCGAGCAATTGCAGCGCCTGGTCAACCACGGTGGCCAGGTCCAGGCGTTCGCGCAGGCCGCTGGGGCTGTTGCGGGCGAAGGTTTTCAGGTGCCCGGTGAGGGCCGCCATGCGCGTGAGCATCTGCTCCAGCGGCTCCAGGGCCTGGCGTGCTTCATCCAGGCGTTGGTTATCGAGCAGCAGGCGCAGGGTTGCCAGCTGCATGCGCTGGGTGGTCAGCGGCTGGTTGATCTCGTGGGCCAGCGCCGCCGACATCTGCCCAAGCGCCGCCAGCTTGGCCGATTGCACCAGGCCCTCCTGGGCGGTGCGCAAGTCGCGGGTGCGGGCTTCGACCAGGCGTTCGAGTTCTTCGCGGCTGCGTTGGCGCAGGCGGGCCAGGCGCAGGCGCTGGCTGATGAACAGCAGGGCGAACACCAGGCTCAGCCAGACCGCAGCGGCAGCCAGCGCGGCGTTGCGGCCATCTTCGCTGACCTGCGGCTTGCGCAGCAGGTGCAGGGTCCAGCCCTCGGCTTCCAGCGGCAGGCTTTCCCACAGGTAGTCGGTATTGCCCTCGGGGCCCTGCACGCGCATCAGGTGGCTGTTGGCGTCAAAGCTGCTGAGGATATGGTGCTGTAGCGGCACCAGCGGTTGCTTGTCGTACTGGCGGGTGGCGGCCAGTTCCGCGCGGTCGGCGCTGGTCAGCGCTTGCAGTTCGCGGTAGCGCCAGCCGTCCTGGTTGGCGATGAAGATGATCCCGCGGGCGTCGCTGACCAGGAGGATATCGCTGCCCTGGCGCCATTCGCGCTCAAGCTCGGGGAACTCCAGCTTGACCACCATGGCACCGAGGAAGCGGCTGTTTTCATCCTGCACGGCACTGGACAAAAAATAGCCCGGCACGCCGCTGGTCACACCCACCGCATAGAAGCGGCCGCTGCCCTGGCTACGGGTCTGTTTGAAATATGGCCGGAAGCCATAGTTGGAGCCGACATAGGTGCTGGGCAGGCGCCAGTTGCTGGCGGCCACGGCCAGGCCGGTGCGGTCGAGCAGCTCGAGGGTCGAGGAATTGGCCGCACCGTTGATGCGCTCCAGCTTGCGGTTCAGGGCATCCTGCACCGGGCCTGCAACCGGGCCGCGCAAGGCGCTGATCAGTTCCGGGTCGAGGGCCAGCACCGCCGGCAGGGCGCGGTAACGTTCGATCAGGGTGTGCAGCGAGTTGGCATACAGCCCCAACTGCTCACTGGCCCGGCGGGCATCCTCGACCATCGACTGGCGCTTGGCGTGGTGCATGGCCCAGCCCGCGGTCAGCAAGGTGCCGGCGAGGATGAAGAACAGAATCAGGCCCAGACGCAGGGCGCGAAAGGAAGAAGGCATGGTGCAAGTCCCGGCAGTGGGGAAGGCCTCCTGGCCTTCCCTTGGAGCATGGCAACGTTTTACAGCAGCTCGAAGCTCTGTTGTTGCACGGCCTGCGAATCGAGGCCGACCTGGACCCGGAACTCACCCGGCTCGGCAGCCCATTGCAACTGGCCGTTGTAGAACTTCAGGTCGTCGGCCTTGATGGTGAAGCGCAGGGTGCGTTCTTCACCAGCCTTGAGCATGACTTTCTGGAAGTTCTTCAGTTCCTTGACCGGACGACTCATGGACGCGGTCACATCCTGCAGGTACAGCTGCACCACGGTTTCGCCGTCACGCTTGCCGGTGTTCTTGACCACGATGCTGGCTTCGAGATCCTGGCCCTGTTTCACCGTCTTGCTCGACAGGCTCAGGTTCGAGAGGCTGAAGTCGCTGTAGCTCAGGCCGTAGCCGAAGGGGTACAGCGGGCCGTTCGGCTCTTCGAAGTACTGCGAGGTGTAGTTGCCTGGTTTGCCCGGGGTGAACGGGCGGCCGATGCTCAGGTGGTTGTAGTACATCGGGATCTGCCCGACCGAGCGCGGGAAGGTGATGGCCAGCTTGCCCGACGGGTTGTAGTCGCCGAACAGCACATCGGCAATGGCGTTGCCGCCTTCGGTGCCGCTGAACCAGGTTTCCAGGATGGCATCGGCCTGCTCGCGTTCCCAGGCCAGCGACAGCGGCCGGCCGTTCATCAGCACCAGCACCAGCGGTTTGCCGGTGGCTTTCAGGGCCTTGATCAGCTCGCGCTGGGCCGCCGGGATTTCCAGGGTGGTGCGGCTGGAGGATTCGTGGGACATGCCACGAGACTCGCCAACCACGGCCACGACCACGTCGGACTGCTTGGCAGCCTTGACCGCTTCGTCGATCAGCACTGCGGCAGGGCGTGGGTCGTCGACGATTTCCGGGGCATCGAAGTTGAGGAAGTTCAGGTAATCGAGGATGGCCTTGTCGTGGGTGACGTTGGAGCCTTTGGCGTAGATCACCTTGGCCTTGTCACCGAGGACCTGGCGCATGCCTTCGCGCACGGTGATCGACTGGTGCGGGCGGCCGGCGGCGGCCCAACTGCCCATCATGTCGATCGGGGCATCGGCCAGCGGGCCGACCAGGGCGATGGTGCCGGCTTTTTTCAACGGCAGGGTCTGCTGGCGGTTTTCCAGCAGGACCAGGCTGCGGCGGGCCACGTCGCGTGCTTCGGCGCGGTGCAGGCGGCTGTCGGCATAGGTGTCGGCCGGATCGTCGCTGGCCTTGCCGATGCGCCGGTACGGGTCTTCGAACAGGCCCATGTCGTACTTGGCACCGAGTACTTCGCGCACGGCGTTGTCGATGTCGGCCTGGTCGATTTCACCGGCCTTGAGCAGGCTGGCCAGCTCTTCGCCGTACAGCGAGTCGTTCATGCTCAGGTCGATGCCGGCCTTGATTGCAAGCTTGGCGGCTTCGCGGCCATCGCGGGCAACGCCGTGGCGCACCAGCTCGGTGATCGCGCCGTGGTCGCTGACGGTCACGCCCTTGAAGCCCCAGTCCTTGCGCAGCAGGTCGTTCATCAACCAGGTGTTGGAGGTGGCCGGCACGCCGTTGATCGAGTTCAGCGCAACCATCACCCCGCCGGCGCCGGCATCGATGGCGGCGCGGTAGGGCGGCAGGTAGTCGTTGAACATCTTGCTCGGGCTCATGTCGACCGTGTTGTAGTCGCGGCCGCCTTCCACTGCGCCGTACAGGGCGAAGTGCTTGACCGCGGCCATCAGGCTGGTGGCTTCGGCCGGGCTCTGGCCCTGGAAGGATTCGACCATCACTCTGGAAATGCGCGAGACCAGGTAGGTGTCTTCGCCAAAGCCTTCACTGGTGCGGCCCCAACGCGGATCGCGGGCGATATCGACCATCGGCGCGAAGGTCATGTCGATGCCGTCGGAGGCGGCTTCAAGGGCGGACACCTGGCCGACCTTGGCGATTGCGTCCATGTCCCAGCTGGCGGCCAGGCCCAGGCTGATCGGGAAGATCGTGCGGTGGCCGTGGATCACGTCGTAGGCGAAGAACATCGGGATCTTCAGCCGGCTCTTGGCGGCGGCATCCTGCATCGGCCGGTTTTCCGCGCGGGTGATCGAGTTGAAGGTACCGCCGATGCGCCCGGCGGCGATTTCCTTGCGGATCATTTCACGGGGCATTTCCGGGCCGATGCTGATCAGGCGCAACTGGCCGATCTTTTCATCCAGGGTCATCTGCTTGATCAGGTCGGCGATGAACGCCTGTTTGTCCTGCAGCGGGGCGGCAGAGGTGTCGGCAAAGGCCGAGTGACTGGCCAGGCTGACAACCAGACCCAGCAAACACAGCTTGTTCATGAATTCTGTTCTCAAGGCTTGCGGCAGGTCGATACTGCCCAGCCGAAGTTGGGGAAGCGGCTATTGTTGTAGTTTGCTGGGGCATCTTTTAGCTGATTGGGCGATCCCGATCCAGCGGCGACGACGGATTATGCCTCAAGTCCGGTGAATCACGGCGATCAAGGAGCGTAGCAACATGCAGGTAATTCATTTCAAGGGCGTACGACTGTGGCTGCTGCTGATGCTTGCCAGCTTGCTGGCCGGTTGCGGGATCAACAACATCCCCAACTATGACGAGCAGGTAAAAGCGGCCTGGGCCCAGGTGCAGAACCAGTACCAGCGCCGCGCCGACCTGATTCCCAATCTGGTCGAAACGGTCAAAGGCTACGCCAAGCAAGAGCAGGAAACCCTGACCGCGGTCATAGAAGCCCGGGCCAAGGCGACCTCGATCCAGGTCGATGCCAGCACCCTGGACGATCCCGAGAAGTTGCGCCAGTTCCAGCAGGCCCAGTCGCAGCTGACCGGGGCCCTGAGTCGCCTGATGGTGGTGTCCGAGCGTTACCCGGACCTTAAATCCAACCAGAACTTCCTCGCCCTGCAGTCGCAGCTTGAAGGTACCGAGAACCGCATCGCCGTCGCGCGCAAGGATTTCATTGCCGCCGTGCAGCGCTACAACACCGAGATCCGCACCTTCCCCGGGCGGCTGTGGCACAGCGTGATGTACAGCGACCTGCCGATCCGGGAAAACTTCGAGGCCACCAGCGCCGATGCCGAAAAAGCGCCTGAAGTGAAATTCTGATGCGTCTGTTCAAGCTCGCGCTGCTGCTGGCGCTGCTGTTTGCCACACCGCTGCGTGCCGAGTTGAGTTTCCCGGCGCTGAGCGGGCGGGTGGTGGACAATGCCGGCCTGCTCGACGGTGCCAGCCGCAGCCAGCTCGACAGCATGCTCAAGGCTCATGAACAGGGTACTGGCGAGCAGGTCGTGGTGGTGACCCTGGCGGATTTGCAGGGGCAGAGCATCGAAGACTACGGCTATCAGCTCGGCCGCCACTGGGGCATCGGCCAGAAGGGCAAGGACAACGGCGCGCTGTTGATCGTCGCCCCTCAGGAACGCAAGCTGCGCATCGAAGTCGGCTACGGCCTGGAAGAGCGCCTGACGGATGCGCAGTCCTCGGTGATCATCAATCGCATCATCACCCCGGCGTTTCGCCGTGGCGAGTACAGCCAGGGCATCGTCCAGGGCACCGCGGCGATTCTCCAGGTGCTGGGCGGCAACCCGTTGGCCGAGCCCTCGCGGGCGCTGGGCGGCGAGACCGAAGACGGTGCGCCGGCCTGGGGCATTGGCCTGTTCATCCTGCTGATCGTCGTGGTGTTCGCCCTGCAGTCCCTGGGCCTTGGTGGTAGCGGGCGCGGCGGCATGGGGGGTGGTTTCGGCGGTGGCTACGGCGGCGGTGGTTTTGGTGGCGGTGGCGGCGGAGGGGGCTTCAGCGGTGGCGGGGGCAGCTTCGGCGGTGGTGGATCGTCGGGTGGCTGGTAAATGATCAATAACGAGTAGCGCAACGCATGACATTGCTTACTGAACAACAGCAGCGCCAGGTCGCTGAAGCCATTGCCCGGGTCGAGCGTCACACCGATGCCGAACTGGTCACGGTGCTGGCCAGCCGCGCCGACGACTACGCCTATATCCCCTTGCTGTGGGCCAGCCTGCTGGCTCTGGTGGTGCCGGGCATCGTCCATTACCTCAGCGGCTGGATGAGTGTGCACAGCTTGCTGATCGTGCAGTGGCTGACCTTCATCGCCTTGTGTCTGCTGTTTCGCATTCCGTCGCTGACCACCCGCCTGATTCCGCGTTCGGTGCGCCACTGGCGTGCGGCGAACCTGGCCCGGCGGCAGTTTCTGGAGCAGAACCTGCACCACACCGTGGGCGGCACCGGCATGCTGATCTTTGTCAGCGAGGCCGAGCGCTATGTCGAAATCCTCGTCGATGAAGGCATATCCCGGCATCTGGACAACAAGGTCTGGGATGTCATCGTCAAGCGCTTTACCGAACAGGTGCGCCAGGGCCAGACGTTGCAGGGCTTTGTCAGCTGTATCGAGGCTTGCGGCGAACTGCTGCGTACCCATGTGCCGCTGACCCACGAGCGCAACGAGTTGCCCAATCGCCTGGTGGTGCTGGGCTAGCGGCGGCGCCCATCGACAAATGCTGTGCAGGGCAAGCGCATCCACGTAAAATTCCCGGCACTGCGCCTACCTGCGCCCCCTCCGCAACCCGAGGCACCTTTTCCCGATGTCCGATTCCCCCACCGCCCAGGCCGCGCCGGATGCGCGTGCGCAGTTTCTGAGCCTGCTCGCCACCAGCCTGGAACAGAACGCCCTGATCAAGCTGGTGCTGGCGCGCCATGTCGGCAACGAAGAAACCCTGCAGCGCATCATTGCCAAGCCGCTGACGGTCAAGGGCCAGGCCTGCGTGTCGTTCGTCTACCGCTACAAGACCCGCGACATCACCCGCAACCTGGGCAACGATGAAGCGCTGGCGCTGGTGGCCGAGTTGCTTCCGGCCTCGTTTCGCAGCGCCCACCTGCTCAGCCTCAGCGACGAAGCGCAGCTGGAGTTCAGCAAGAAGGGCAAGCCGATGCTCCATCGCAGCGCTGTGCAACAAGAGCGCCAGGCGCCGGCTGGTGAGCACGACCGGGAGAAGAAGCGCTACCTGGAACTGAGCCGGCCGTTCCTGCAGGACCTGGGCGTGACCGACAAGCAGCAGGCGCTGATCCCGGCCATGTCGCGCAAGTGGAAGCAGATCAACAAGTTCATCGAAGTGTTTTCCCACGCCCTGAACTCGGCGCCGCTGGCCGCCGAGCAGCCGTTGCGAGTGGCCGATTTTGGTTCGGGCAAGGGTTACCTGACCTTTGCCATCCACGACTACCTGCGCAATACCCTGCAGCGCGAGGCGCAGGTGACCGGCGTCGAGCTGCGCCCGGACATGGTCGAGCTGTGCAACGCCGCGGCCTCGCGTCTGGAGCATCCGGGCCTGGTGTTCGAATGCGGTGATGTGCGCAGCGTGGTGCCCAGCGCCATCGAGGTGATGATTGCATTGCATGCCTGTGATATCGCCACTGATTACGCGATCCACACCGGTATTCGTTGCGGCGCGGCGATCATCATGTGCTCGCCGTGCTGCCACAAGCAGATTCGCCCGCAACTGCACAGCCCGGGCTTGCTCAAGCCAATGCTGCAGTACGGATTGCACCTGGGCCAGCAGGCTGAAATGCTCACTGACAGCTTGCGCGCGTTGTACCTGGAAGCCTGCGGCTACGAGACCAAGGTCTTCGAGTTCATTTCGTTGGAGCACACCAACAAGAACAAGATGATCCTGGCGGTCAAGCGTCAGGCGCCGGTTGAGGCGTCAGCGTTGCTGGAGAAGATCCAGCAGCTCAAGGACTTCTATGGGGTCAAGGAGCATTGCCTGGAGACCTTGTTGCGGGCCGATGGCTTGATCCCTGCCTGAAGACTTTGCGACCGCTGCGCGCTCGATCGCTGGCAAGCCAGCTCCTACAGGGTCGGAGCACGCAGATCCACTGTGGGAGCAACTGTCTTGATCAGGCTGTTTGCTCTCGCCAAGGGGTATTGTCCCGCAGCATTGCATTCAGCCTGACGATCAGCACCCGCATGCAAGCTACGAGTGCCACCTTGGCGCACTTGCCACGTGCCCGAAGTGCTTCGTAGCGTGCTTTAAATTCCGTGTTGTGGCGGATGATGATCCAGCTCGACATGTACAGAACTCGCCTTACATGCGCCCGGCCTCCCCATATCTGGCGGTGCCCTCGATGGCTACCGCTATCGTTGTTGTAAGGCGCTACGCCCACCAGCGCGGCGATCTGACGGCGGTCCAACTGCCCCAGTTCAGGCAGTGAGGCGAGCAGATTTGCGGCGGTTACCCGACCGATTCCGCTCACCGCCAACAACTGACTCGCCCTGGTATCGTCCAGTTGCACCATCGCCTGGTCAATTTCTTCGTCGAGGCGTTTGATCAGCACTTTCAGCTGCTCTATATGCTCATCGAAGTGGGCCATCACTGTTGCCGAGCGACATTGCTGGCGACGCCGCTTGTCGTCATCACGGCTCTGCACAAATTGGGCGCGCTGCTTCACCAGCTCTCGCAGCTCTTCGCGTTCAGGGCTGACCGGTTGGCCTTGAGGGGCGCTGAGGTGTGCAGCGAAGTCCGCAAGGACTTCGGCGTCGATCTTGTCGGTTTTGGCTTTTTTACCCATGGCATCGGCGAATTTTCGGGCACGGGCTGGGTTGATGCAGATGGTTTCCAGTCCTGCTGAGGCCAGGGCGATCAACACATCTTTCTCGTAGCCGCCTGTCGCTTCGATCAGCACTCGACTGATCTTGAAGTCCTTCAGACGCTCAAGCAACGCCTCGAAGCCTGCGGAGTTGTTGGCCACTTCGAAGCGGATTTTCTGAGGTTTGATGCAGATTTCCAAAGTGGCTTTGGCAGTGTCGATTCCAACAGAAGACAACATGGCTGAACCCTCTTACACTCAGTTGTGAGAGCACTCTGGCTTGGCCCACGCTTGTGATTCGAGAGGCGCTCAATCAACTGTTCGGGCTCGGGCCAGAGTGGAGAGGTGAATGGCAGCTTTGCTCCCACACGTGCTTTAAGCACTACCGGCGTACAGCTTGCCATTCACCGCTCTCACTTCTGATTCTATTCCTACCTCAAGACACAAGCCGGCGTTGCCGGTGATAGTGTCAGCCCAGGCCCCGCACCGGCGCAGGATGCACCCGGGTCTTGCGTCCCAGCACCACCGTCGCAATCACCCCGGCGGCAAACACCCAGGTAATCGGCTCGACCTGTTCGCCAAAGAACAGCGCCGAAAAGGCGATGGTGAAGAAAATCTGCAGCAACTGAATCTGGCTTACCCGGGCAATGCCACCCAGGGCCAGCCCGGCGTACCAGGCAAAGAAGCCGATGAACTGCGAGAACAACGACACATAGCCAAAGGCCCACCAGGCTTTTGCACTCACCGGTCCCTGATGCTGCAAAGCCAGGTACACCACCGGCCCGAGCAACAGCGGCGCCGACAGCACCAGCGCCCAGCAGATCACCTGCCAGCCGCCCATTTCCCGCGCCAGCCGGCCACCTTCGGCATAGCCCAGGCCGCCCACGGCAATCGCCGCCAGCATCAGCAGGTCGCCGGCCTGGATCTGCCCGGCGCCCATGATCATCGCGTAGGCCAGCACCAGCGCGCTGCCCAGGGCGGCGCAGGCCCAGAAGGCTTTCGACGGTCGCTCGTGGGACAGCCAGGCGGCGTACACCGCCACGCATAACGGCTGCAGGCCATTGACCAGCGCACCGTGGGACGCCGGCACGCTTTGCATGGCCCAGGCCGAGAACACCGGAAACCCCAGGATCACCCCCAGCGCCACCAGGCTCAGGCCTTTGATCTGCGTCCAGGTCGGCCATTTTTCCCGGCGCCAGAGCAGCAGCGCCGCCGCCGGAATCGCCGCCAGCAACGCACGGCCCAGGCCGTTGAGCAAAGGGTGCAGTTCCTGCACGACGATGCGGGTCATGGGCAGGGTCAGGCTGAAAATAATCACACCGAGAAGGCCAAGGACCATCCCGGTGTTTTCGCGGCTGGACATACAGAGCGCCTGTGGCAGAGAAGTGCCTTCATTGAGCCACAGGCGGGACGGATGATCTTGTTACAGTTGCTAACAAGTTCATCCGTACAGTTGCCTCAGAAGAAGCGGGTGATGCTGACCTTGGCGTTCCGGCCCTGGCTGTAGGCGTATTCGCCGCTGAGCTCGGAGCGGTAGTCCTTGTTGAACAGGTTATCCACCGTCAGGTTCACCTCGGTGCCTTTGAGGTAAGGCTGCTGCGGCTTCCAGTTGGCGAACAGGCCGTGCAGCTGATAGTCGTCGTTGGCATAGTGGTCGTAGTAGCGGTCACCCAGGGCACTGGCCGGGCCTTCGCGGTAGTTGTCGCTCGGCAGGCGGTCGGTCTTGCGCACGAACTGCGCCTGCCAGCCGACCTTGGCGTCCCAGCTGGGGATCTTCACTCCCAGGGTGGTGATCCACTTCGGTGCCGGAATGTCCTTGGCCCAGACGTCCGGCCCCCAAGGGTTGGTGTAGGCACCTTCATGGCGGCCGGTCATCCACGAGTAGGACACCGAACCGAACAGGTAGGTCGAGTCGTAGAAGCTTTCGACCTCGAAGCCCTTGATGGTCACGCCCTTGAGGTTACGGTAATTGGACATCAAGCCTTTACCGCAGGCATCGGAGATGCTTTCGCCCTTGGCCAGCTGTGCTTCGCAGCCGATGCCGGTGGCCTTGAAGATCTCGTCCTTGATTTCATTGCGAAACAGCGTGGTGCGGATCTGCATGCTGTCGTCGGCAGTGAAGACGTTGGCAAAGTCGGTAACGTTACCGGCGCGCAGGGCGGTGATGCGTTCCGGGTCGAGGTTGCGGCTGCTGGCGGTGCGGCTGCCGATCCCCTGGACTTCGTACTGTTCATCCAGCACCGGCGCGCGCCAGGTCTTGCTGTAGTCGGCAAAGAAGGCGGTGTTGGCGGTGGCTTTCCAGAACAGCGACAGGCGCGGCGACCAGCCGGTGTAGGTTTTCTCGCTGTAGTCGTGGCCGTTTTCGGCAACGGTGTAGTACGGCGCCTGGTTCGGCTTGCCCTTGTTGGCGACGTGGTCGTAGCGCAGCGACGGGGTGATGGTCACGTCGCCGAGGGTGATGGCGTCCTGGATGAAATAGCCCTGGCTGTCGACGGTGCCGCTGGGCATGAAGTACGGCTGGTAATGGCCGTTGTTGTATTTGGGAATCTCGTAGCTTTTGCCGGGCATCCACATCTGTGTGTCACGGTCGTGGTGACGGATCTGCAAGCCGCTGGTGAAGGCGTGCTCCAGCGGGCCGGTGGCGAACAGGCTGGTGTTGCGCACGTCGAGCATCTGGTCCTGGTACTCGGTGTCCATCTTGCGCCCGCCGGTGGACGGCTGGAAGAACGCCGTGGCAGCACGCTCGTCGGTCTGCTTGGTGTCGGACTCGGAGTACTTGACCTGCAGGTCGATCAGCGGATTGTTCACCGGCTGGTACTTGTAAGTGGTCGACCAGGTGGTGTCGGTGGTCGTGCGGTTGGCCAGGAAGCGTTTGAGGGCATCCTTGTAGCCGAACCGGTTGATGTCCGACTGGGTCGGCGGCGTCGGGTAGGCGGTGGAGGAGAACGGTGCCCAGCGTTCACTTTCCGAGCGCGACCAGGAGAACCCGAGGCTGTGTTCGTCGTTGAAGTGCAGGTTGGCCTTGAGCAGCGCGCCGTCCAGGTCCAGGGCACTGTTGGGCAGGCGCTGGGGGTTGATCGGGTAACGGCCTTCCGGGTCGGGCAGGGTGCCGGCCAGCTTCATGTCGTCGCCGTCGCGCTTGGTCAGGTACACCAGGGCGTCCATGCGGCCATCGTCGGTGCGGCCGAACAACGCCGAGCTGTAGACCTGCTGGTGGTCGTTGCTGGCATAGCCGTACTTGAGCATGGCGCCGCTGTTGCGCCCCTCCTGGAGCAGGTCGGGGGCGTCCTTGGTGGTCATGTTGACGCTGCCGCCGAAGCCGCCGTTGCCGGTGTAGATCGAGTGCGGACCCTTTTCCACCTCGATGTTCTTGATCAGTTCCGGCTCGATGAAGATGGTGCCTTGCTGGTAGCGCTCGAAGCCGCTCTTGGTCGCGCCATCGACGGTCATCGGTACGTCTTCGGCGTCGCCCAGGCCCCAGATGTTGATGGTCTGGCCGCCAGGCTTGGCCGAGCCGCCCATGTTCACCCCGGGCAGGGTCGCCAGCACGCTGGGGATGTTGCTCGGCTGGTAGCGGTCGATGTCTTCCTGGGTCAGGGTCGAGCGGCCGACGGTGCTCGGGTCGACCTGCTGACCGTCACCTACCACGCTCACCGCGCCGAGCTGGATGCTGTTGTCAGCGGTGGCGTCGTCTTCGCGCAGGCGCACCACATAGGTATTGCCGACCTTGACCAGGGCAAAGCGGCTGTTGTGCAGCAACTGGCTGATCGCCTCGAGCGGTTCGTAAGCACCTTGCAAGGCTGGGGCCTGGACGCTGTTGAGCAAGGATTCGTCAAACAGCAACTGCAGCTTGGCCTGCTGCGCCAGCTGGCTCAGCGACGCCGCCAGCGGCTGCGCCGGCAGGTTCAGTTGCAGCGGCGCGGCCTGGGCCTGCAGGCTCAGGGCCAGGCACGCGGCCAGCAGTGAAGGACGAACAGACAACGGCTTGAAAGGAGCAAACGCACGCAAGATGAAACCCCCCAATACGGCAACAAAGGCCAGAAAAGGCCTGCAGTGATTACGCAGACGGGAGGAAGACGCAGGGCTGCGGAAAACCCTCACATGCGAATGAAAAATATTCTCAATTTACGGTTTGCGTTCAATCCGCACTCGGCCGTCGGCGAGGTTCACAGCCTTGATCGGCAGCAGCGCCGGCAGGGCATTGAGCAAGGCATCGGGGTCGTTGACGTCGAGGTTGCCGGAGACCTTGTAGCGGCCCAAAGCTGGATCAGCGAGCAGCACCGGTGCCGAGCGGTACAGTGCCAGTTCGTCGATCAGGCTGGCCAGTTCGCGGTTGCGAAAACTCACATGACCACTGCGCCAGTCGGCCACCTCCCGAGCGCTCAGGTTCTGCACGTTGAGGCTGCCGCGGGCCAGGTCATAGACGGCGCGCTGGCCGGCGCTCAACAGCACCGGCGGGCGATTCTCGCCCGGGGTTTCCAGGGCCACCTGACCGTGGGCGACGCTGACCACCAGCTCCTGCTGGCCGCGGCGCAGGTCAAAGCCGGTGCCGACCACCCGTACCCGGGCATTGCCGGCATCGACGAACAGCGGGCGTTCCTTGTCGGCAGCCACTTCGATGTACAGCTGGCCCTGGTCGAGGCGAATCAGCCGGCGCTCGTTGTCGAAGTTCAGGCTCAGGCGGGTGCGGGCGTTGACATCCAGCTGGCTGCCATCGGGCAGGGCCAGGTGCTGTGGGTGTTCGCTCTGTACGGCCAGCTGTTGCTGATGATGGCGGCTCGGCAGGCCGAGGTTGGCGGCCAGTACGGCGCAGACCAGCCCGGCGGCCACGGCCAGTGCCGGGCGCCAGCGCAGCGGTTTGCGGCTGGGCAGGACGACCGGTTTGTTCAGGCTCTTGAGCGCGGCCAGGTCGTCCCAGAGTTGTTCGAACTGGGCATAGGCGCGGGCGTGCTCGGGGTGCTGCAGCCACTGGGCGAAGGCTTTGCGCGATTCACGCGAGCTGTCGTTGCGGTTACGGGTAAACCAGCTGGCCGCCTGGGCATCGATGCTGCGCTTATCGATTTCAGGAGTGGGGGTCATTCTGGCTGCTCCATGCCGTTGTCACTGTCCAGGCGTTGCTTGCAATGCAGCAGGGCCGCGGCGATGTGCTTTTCCACCATGCTCACGGAAATGCCCATGCGCGCGCTGATCTGCGCCTGCGTCAAACCTTCGAAGCGGTGCAGCATAAGGGCTTCGCGGCGGCGCGGCGAGAGTTCAGCGAGGACAAGTTTCAATTGTTCCAGGCGTTGTTGCTGCTGGGCATGCTTCAGCGGGTCGCTGGCGGTGCCGGCCGGTGTCTGTTCGCTGGCCTGGGCGTCTTCGTCGAGCACGCTGTGGCGCACCTTCTGCCGGCGCCAGTGGTCACTGAGCAGGTTGCGCGCCATCTGGAACAGGAACGCCCGCGGTTGCTCGACCCGCGCCCGGTCGCGATAGCCCAGCCACTGGGTGAACACGTCCTGGGTCATGTCTGCCGCATCGTTGGCATTGTCCATGCGCTTACGCAGAAAATGCAGGATATCGGCATAGAACCCGCGACAGGTTTCGTGGGCAAAAGGGTCGGGTTTGGGGCGCGGCATGCAAGCTTTCCAGGACGGACCGGAGAGAAAGGTTGCGAATGGTATCGAGAATTATTGTTATTTACCATGCCTGTTTTTGTCGCCCATTAACGCCGCTTGCGGATCGGTACCGGCACCGGGATCTCCAGCCCAGGCGTTCCCAGCGGGTGGCTGTAAGCGTCGAAAAAGTACAGTGGCAGGTCAGGCATATCGGCAAAGCGCTGCACATAGTGCTGCTTCTGGCTGATGATCGAGGCGTCGCTCAAGGGCCGGATGGCGATGGCCAGGTGCGCCGGGCGCGCCAGCTTGATTGCCTCCAGCAAATGCCGGTCGGTGCCATCCAGGTGTTGGCCGAAAATGCACAAGCCATCCCGATGGCCGGCCAGTTCGCCGAGGGCCCAGCTGAGGTAGTCGGAACTGCGGATGGCCTTGAGCTTGTCGGCGCTGCTGCTTTCGTTGACGAACAGCGGCACGTCGCCCGGTGTGTTGACGGCAAAGCCATCGAGCAGCTGGCTGTCGGTGGCACTGCGCTGGCGGGTGCTGCCGTCCTGCTGCTTGAGCAGGTGCAGGCCGCCGTGCAGGTACAGCAAGCGCGTGCCCGGGCTGCGGGTGCGGCGGATATCGAAGTCGCCGTCTTCATCGAACAACTGCTGGAAGCCTTCCGGAGCCTGGCTGGCGGCCCAGTGGCAGATCAGGTCGTAGTTGCTGGAATAGACGCTCTGGTAGGTGCCCAGCTCGCGGTTGAGTAGCTGCAAGGTCTGGCTCGGCAGCATGCGCCAGGGGACGTGCACGCTGCGGATGGCGTGGATCAGCGCTTCCTTGATCGCGTAGTAGCGGTTCAGCGGTGCCGACGCGCTGATCGCCAGCGCGGCGTTGATCCGCACCGTGGTGTTCAGGGCACTGAGCACCGGCTCGAACAGCTCGCTGCCCAGCGACTTGAACAGCGCCTGGTCGGTCAGGCTCAGGGGTTTGTGCCGCACCCGCTGGGCCTCTTCGAACAGCGAGAAATAGCTGAACGGCCGCCACAGCGCCCGGCTGGCGCCATTGCCCAGCAGCAGGCCGCTGCACGGGTGACTGGCGTTCAGGTCTGGCCAGTGGTTGAGGCTGGCGTCGAGGTTGGCGTGAGGCATCGGGCATCTCTGTGGCAGGGCAGGCAATCGCCGGCGACTTTAGCATGCAACCGGTCTGTCATCAGCGTTGGCGACTATGCTGGATTCGCTGTGAACCAAAGGAAGGCTGAAAATGTTCAACGCTATTGGACGTGTGTGTTGCCTGGCGCTGTTGCCGATGGCGGGGCTTGCCGAGGCCGGGCAGGGCGCTGAGCTGGCCAGGGCCCAGGGGATTGCTTACCCGGCGGTGATCGCCCACCGCGGTGCTTCTTATGATGCGCCGGAGTCCACGGCACCGGCCTACCTGTTGGCGCGTGAGTTGGGCGCAGATTACCTGGAACTGGACTTGCAGCGCTCCAGCGACGGCATACTGGTTGCCGTGCATGACGACAACCTGTTGCGTACCAGCGATGTTGCCGAGCGTTTTCCCGAACGCCAGAGCAGCCCGGTCAGCGCCTTCACCCTGGCCGAACTGAAATCGCTGGATGTCGGCAGCTGGTTCAACAAGGCCTATCCCGAACGCGCCCGGGCAAGCTTCAAGGGCCTGCAGATCCAGACCCTCGATGAAGTCATGGACATCGCCGCGGCGAACCCGCAGCGCCAGCCTGGCTTGTACATCGAAACCAAGGTGCCAGGCCTGTTTCCCGGCATCGAAGCTGATCTGGGGAAAGGCCTGCAGGCCCGTGGCTGGCTCGACCAGCCGGGCCGGGTGGTGCTGCAGAGTTTCGACCGCAACAGCCTGGCGCTGCTGCACCAGCAAATGCCCCAGGTGCCCAAGATTCTGTTGTTGTGGATCGGCAAAGGCAGTATCGAACCGGCCGCGCAGCAAACCTTCGCCGAGTCGGGCGAGAGCGACAAGGCAGCCTTCTATGCCCGCCAGCAACCCAAGGACAAGGCCGAATTCGAGCGCTGGCTGGATTACGCCAAGGCTGCAGGCGCCATTGGCACCGGGCCGTCGGCGGCACTTGCCGAGGGGGGCGCGCAGAGTTACGCCGACCTGGTGCAGCCCTGGATGAATCAGCTCAGCCACGACAAAGGCCTGCTGGTGCATGTGTACACGGTTGATGAGGCGGTAGATTTTCGCAAGGTGATGGCCGCTGGCGTCGACGGTATCTTCACCAATCGCAGCGGCCAGCTGCTGCGCTATTTCGCCCGGCCAAGCGCCCACAGCGAGGCACAGATCCTGCGCGCTCACGGCTACTGAGAGACTGGCTGAGGCCAGGCGGCTGCCGTAGACTTCGCGCCTTGCACTGACTTTCAGGACACTGCCCCGATGACCTTTTCGCTGCTGCTCGCCGTACTCGCTTCCGGTTTTATCTACGGTATTACCCCGGGGCCCGGCGTGCTGGCGGTGCTCGGCATTGGTGCCACCCGCGGGCGCCGTGCCGGTGCGGGGTTTCTTTGCGGGCACTTGCTCGGCGATGTGCTGTGGTGCAGTACCGCGCTGGTGGCGATCGTCGGTGCCCGGCAAATCGGCAGTTCGGTGTTCGACATCCTCGGTGTGATCAGCGGCCTGTACCTGTTCTGGCTGGGCATGCGGGCCTTGCGCAGCCGTCCGGGCAATGGCGAGGGTGAGCAGGGGCCGGTGCGCAAGCCGTTCTGGCACGGCGTGGTGTTTGGCCTGACCAACCCCAAGGCCTACCCGGTGGCGGTGGCGACTTTCACTGCCTTGCTTTCGAGTCGCGCCGAAGCGCTCGACTGGTCGATGCTGCCGGCGCTGATCGCCCTGAGTTTTGTCGGCGGCTTGCTGGCCTACGTCATCCTGATCGGCGTGGTCGGCGCCCGCCACGTGCGCACTGTCTACACCCGCTACGAGCTGTGGATCACCCGCGCTTGCGGGCTGATGTTCATCGGCTTTGCCGTCAATGCCCTGGCGCACGCCTTGCCAGGCCTGTTGCCGCGCAACAGCTGAGGGCTGGCAGAAGGCTACACAGGTATGTGAGAATGATATGAATTCCTATTCATGTCCTTCTCGCACGCCGGACCTTCATGACTTCGCTCTCTACGCCCTGGACCGCGGCTGCCCCGGCCTTGCAGGCGGTCGCCGACGATCTGCTGGCCAACTACAGCGACTTGCGCCGCTACCTCTGTGGACGCCTGCGCAATCCGGATGATGCGGCCGACATTGCCCAGTCGAGCTTTGCCCAGGCCTATGCCCACGCCTTGAATGCCCCAGTGGTCAACGCCCGGGCCTTGCTGTTCCAGGCCGCGCGCAACCTGTGCATCGATCAATACCGACGGCGCAGCAACGAATTGGCGGCGCTGGAAGACTGGCTGACCCGGGCTGATGTGCTGAGCCCGAGCGTTGAAGAGATCATCATCGCCCGCGAGCAGTTGCAGCAGTTGATCGAGCGTATCGAGCGCATGCCGCGCCTGCGCCGCGAGGTGTTCGTTCGTGTGCGCCTGCACGGCCAGCCCCATCGCCAGGTGTGTGCCGAGCTTGAACTGTCGGCCAAGGCTGTGGAGCTGCACATCGCCCGTGCGGTGTTCGATTTGTCCGAGCTGAGCCTGGCGGCGCGGCATGCCTGAGTCTTCGCCGGTCTCCACGCGCAAGGTGCAGCAGGCCCTGACCTACCTCGCCGCGCTGAACAGCGACGACCCCGAACGGGTGCAGCAGGCGCGCGGTCAGCTGGAACGCTGGCGCGGCAAAAGCAGCGAGCACGAACGGGCCTGGCAAGAGGCTGAACAACGCTGGCAACTGGTGCATCGACTGACCCCGCAACTGCGTACGGCAGTGGCCCCGGAACCGCTCAATATCAGCCGTCGGCGTCTGCTGCGCCAGGGCGGTGGCTTGCTGGTGGCGGTGGCGGGGGCCAGTTGGCTGGGCTGGCTGTGGCGGCGTACGCCGCAGTTCGATCGCCTGCTGCAAACCGTGCATGCCGAACCGCCACGCCGCGAGATCTTGCCCGATGGCAGCCAGTTGCTGCTGGCCGCCGAATCCAGCCTGCGCATCGAGTACAGCAACGGCGTGCGCCAGGTGCGCTTGCTGCATGGCAATGTCTATTTCGATGTGGCGCGCGAGCGCTTGCGGCCGTTTCTAATCAGCACCCGGCTGGGCGAGGTTCAGGTGCTGGGCACGGCGTTCAGTGTCAGCGACCGCGGCGGTGAGATTCAGATTGCCGTGGCCCGTGGACGGGTCGAGGTGCGAGGCCTGCGTGAAGGTTCGCAGGTACTGCAGGCCGGTGAGCGCATCAGCCTCGATGCGCAAGGCCGTTTGCTGCCGCTCAGGGCTGATCCGCATGCCACGGCGAGTCTGCAGCATTGGCAGCGTGGCTGGTGGTCGTTCACCGATGCGCCGCTGGTCGAGGTGATCGCCGAGCTCAACGCCTATGCCCTGCAACCGGTGACGCTGGCCGCTGATGCCGCCCAACTGCACCTGACCGGCAGCTTCCCTAGCGACCAACCGGAAATGCTCCTGCAGACGCTACCGAAAATCCTCCCGGTGAGCCTGGTTCAGCATGGACAGCAACGCACCCTGCAACGGCGCTGAAAAAGTTTTGAGGGGTAATGGCGAGGTGGCCCGTCTTCATCGCTGAACCCACCTCTGCAAGGACAGATCATGTCGCTTCCCCATGCCCGCCCGGCACACCCTGTGGCTTTCCCCGGTACCCTGCGTCGGCTGGCGCTGGCCTGTGCCCTGGGTAGCGCCAGCCTGTTGCCGTTGAGCGCGGTCAACGCCGCCGCCCTGGCCGCCGATGCTCAGGCCTTGAGCCTGAACCTGCCGGGCCAGTCCCTGGAAGCCGCGGTGCATGCCCTGGCCCGCGAAGCCGGGGTCGCCATCGCCGCCGACAGCCAGTTGCTGGCCGGCCGCAGCGCCCCGGCATTGCAGGGCCGGTTCACCTTGCAGCAGGCCTTGCAGCGCTTGCTGGCCAACAGCGGCCTGGTGGCCAGCGAAGAGAACGGGGTGATCATCCTGCGCAGCCTGAACAGCGACGGCGCCCTGACCCTGGGCGAGCTGAACATCAACGCCAACAGCAACCCCAGCAGCGTACCCGAGGCCTACAGCGGTGGCCAGGTTGCTCGCGGCGCACGGCTGGGCATGCTGGGTAATCGCGATGTGATGGAGACGCCCTTCAACGTCACGTCCTACACCGCCCAGCACATGGAAAACCAGCAAAGCGGCACGGTTGGCGCGGTGCTGCGCAACGATCCGTCGATCCGCTTCAGCACGGGCGAAGGCCACGCCTACGAAAACTTCATGATCCGTGGCTACTCCCTCGACTCCACCGAGCTTGCGCTAAATGGTCTGTACGGCCTGGCCCCGGATGGCCACGTGCCGACCGAGTTCCTTGAGCGGGTTGAAGTGCTCAAGGGGCCCGGTGCCTTGCTCAACGGCATGGCGCCCAACGGCGGTGTCGGCGGGGTGATCAACCTGGTGCCCAAGCGCGCCGGCGAAGCGCCGCTGACCCGTTTGACCAGCAGCTACGTGTCTGACGGTTATGTTGCTGAACACATCGATCTGAGCCGTCGCCTGGGTGACGAGCAGCGCTTCGGCATTCGCTTCAACGGTGTCTATGGCAGCGGCGAAACCGGTGTCGACCAGCAGTCCAAGGACCGCACCCTGGCATCGCTGGGCATGGACTACCGTGGCGATGGCTGGAAGCTCGAACTGGATGCCTACGAGAGCCACGAAAAACTTGAGGACGGCAGCCCGATGATGGCCGGCTTCAGCAAACTGGGCTACGTCACCAAGGCGCCGAAACCGGATACCAACATCCTCGACGGCATCTCGGCCAAGCAGATCAGCAAGGCCGTGGTGCTGCGCGGCGAATACGACCTCAACGATGACTGGAGCGCCTACGCCAGCGTCGGCAGCGCCCGCACCCGCTACAAAGGCTTTCTCAATGGCACCCGGGTGATCGTCACCGGCGCCAACGGCGATGCCAGCGGCGAGACCTACAACCAGGCCGGCTACACCCATAGCCTGTCCACCGAGGCCGGGGTGCGTGGCAACTTCGTCACCGGCCCGGTGAACCATCAACTCGTGCTGAGTACCACCCTGCTGCACCAGGACATCGGCCGCGCCGCCACCGTGACCAGCAAGAAGTACCTGACCAACATCTACCATCCGGGCAAGCCGATCATTGCCGGCGACATCGGTTCCAGCGACAAGACTGGCGACAACACCCTGTCCAGCTTCGCCGTCGCCGATACCCTGGGCTTTATCGACGACAGAGTGCTGCTGACCCTCGGCGTGCGCTCGCAACGGGTGCGGCAGAAGATGAGCAAGCCGGCCTACGACGAGCGCGCCCTGACCCCGGCCCTGGGCCTGGTGCTCAAGCCCTGGGACGCGCCGGTGTCGCTGTACGCCAACTACATCGAAGGCTTGACCCAGGGCGGCATGGTCACCGACTTGGCCGCCGCCAACTACGGCGAGCAGTTCGCCCCGTACAAGGCCAAGCAGATGGAGGCCGGGGTCAAGTGGGACCTGGGCGACTTCACCCACACCCTCAGCGTGTTCCAGATCGAGAAGCCGAGCATGCTCCTCGACCGCGCCAGCAATCGCTACACCGACGATGGCGAGCAGCGTAACCGTGGCGTCGAATGGAACCTGTTCGGCTCGCTGACCCCGAGCGTGCGCCTGCTCGGCGGTGTCACTTACACCCGTGCCGAACTGACCCGCACCGCTGGCGGCACTTTCGATGGCAACACCGCCCGTGGTGTGCCGGCCTGGTCGGCCAACCTCGGCGCCGAGTGGGACACCCCCTGGGTCGAGGGCCTGACCCTGACCGCGCTGGGCATCCACAGCAGCTCGCAGTACCTCGATAGCGCCAACGACCTGAAAATCCCGCAGTGGACCCGCTACGACCTCGGCGGCCGCTACAGCACGCGCATCCTCAGCAAGGACGTGGTACTGCGCGCCAGCCTGGAGAACGTCGAGAACCGCGCCTACTGGGCCGGGGTGTTCAACGACGGCTATGCCACGGTCAGCGAGCCACGCACGCTGAAACTCTCCGCCAGCATCGACTTCTGAGGTGAACATGCAGACGTTCAATCAATGGAGCTGCGCCCTGGCGCTGGCCCTGTGCGTGAGTGGCAACGCGATGGCGGAAACCGACAATATCCTGCACCCGGGGCAAACTGTCAGCGCCAGCTTTGCCCAGGCGCAACAACCAATCTGGACCGTGCAGCTCAAGACCGGCGATCTGGTCCAGGGGCGGCTGCAGGGCGATGTCAGCCTGCGTTTGCTCGATGCCCAGGGCCAACCTGTGCGGCTGCTGATCGATGGCCGGGACCAGCCGCGCGAGTTCATCTTCATCGCCGATCGCGATGGCGCCTACGGCCTGCGTGCCGAGGCGCTGGCCACCCGGCCGCAAGCCACCTACGCGTTAAGCCTGAAGCCGGTGATTTCAGCCAGCGCGCAGAAGCGCACGGCTGCCCCGTTGCAGAGCCCGACCCTGCGGGCGTTGCAGCAACAGCTGGCCCAGGGGGCGAGCACCGAAACCTTCTGGAAGGATCGTCAGCAACAGGGCGCGCCGATGGTCGAAGCGGTGGAGGGCAAGCCTGGCTTGTCCTTGGTGACCTTCCTCTGGCGCGGTGCGCGGAACAACGTGCGGGTGTTCGGCGCGCCCTCGGGTAATCACGATGAGCTGCAACGTCTTGGCGACAGTGACGTGTGGTTTCGCAGCTATCTGCTGCCTGCGTCTGCACGCCTGAGCTACCAGATGGCCCCGGACGTCCCGGCGTCCGATGATCGTCGAATGATCCTCGCCAGCACCCAGCGTGATCCGCTCAACCCGAACCGCTTTGCTGATGGCAGCGGTGATCCGTTCCTGTCGCGCTCGCGCCTGGAACTGCCTGCAGCGCCCGCGCAGCCCTGGGTCGCCGAACGCCCGGGCATTGCCCGTGGCACCCTGGAGCGCAAGGTGCTGAGCAGCAAACTGCTGGGCAACGAGCGTGACGTGTACCTGTACCGGCCGGCGCAGTGGCAGGCTGGCGCGAAGGGGCAGGGCTTGCTGGTGCTGTTCGATGCCCATGCCTATACCCGCCAGGTGCCGACGCCGACGATTCTCGACAACCTGATCGCCGAGGGTCTGATCCCACCCACCGCGGCGTTGATCATCGCCAACCCCAGCGACCTCAGCCGCCAGCAGGAGTTGCCGCCCAACCCGCAGTTCGCCCGCTTCATGGCGGAAGAGCTGATGCCCTGGGCGCGCCAGCAAGGCCTGGCGGCGTCGGCAGCGCGCACCGTGGTCGCCGGTTCCAGCTACGGCGGCCTGGCTTCGGCCTATATGGGACTGAAGCACCCGGAACTGTTCGGCAATGTGTTGAGCATGTCCGGTTCCTACTGGTGGGGGCATGAGGGCGAGGAGCCGGGCTGGCTCACCCGCGAATACGTCAAGTCGCCTAAGCAACCGCTGCGCTTCTACCTGCAGTCGGGCCTGTTCGAAGGACCGAAAATCCTCGACACCAACCGCCATCTGCGTGATGTGCTGTTGGCCAAAGGCTATGCAGTGGAGCAGGTCGAGTACCCGGCCGGGCATGATTATTTGCAGTGGCGGGGCAGCCTGCCGTGTGGCTTGATCAGCTTGATCGGCAAGGCTGCGCAAGCGCCCGAGGCCTGTCAGCTCCGGTAATGGCTCGATCGCGGGGCAAGCCCGCTCCTACCCATCTGTAGGAGCGGGCTTGCCCCGCGATGCCGTTTCCATCCCCGGCACCGTTGCCCTGCGACTGCGGTTACGCCATAACCGATACGCCCTGATCCCCGAGCGCACCGAGCCAAACAGCAAGCCGTTCTCCATCTCCCGCGCGATCCCCGAGCGCACCAGCATGCGCAAGAAGCGCCCGCGCGCCCGGGCGATGCCGAAGTAGATGCCGCGGGCTTTCAAGGTATCGCGCACCTCGCGCAGGGCAGCGATGCCGCTGACATCGATCGAGCTGACCGCCTCGGCATCGAACAGCACCGCGCGCGGCTGCTCTTCGCGCTGCACCGCCTCAAGCAAACGCATCTTGAAGTAGTCGGCATTGAAGAACAGGATCGCATCGTCAAAGCGATACACCACCAGCCCCTGCACCGTGCGCGCATCCTGGTGGCGGCGGATGTCGACCTGGCCTTCGATGCCCGGTACCCAGCCGAGTACTGCATCGGTGGGCTGATAGATGCTGTAGAGCAGGCGCAGGATCGCCAGGGTCACGGCGATGATGATGCCCGGCAGCACGCCGACCCCGAGCACGCCGACGGTGGTCAGCACGCACAACCAGAACTCGAAGCGGCTGAGGCTGTAGATTTTCTTCAGCGACTGCACATCGATCAGGCCCCAGCCGGCCATCAGCAGCACCGCGCCGAGGGCGGCCTGGGGAATCCAGGCCATGGGCGTGGTGAAGGCGAGCAGGATCAGGGCGATGACCAGGGCGGCGATAATCCCCACCAGCTGGCTTTTACCACCGACCATGTCGTTGACCGCGGTGCGTGAGTCGGCACCGCTGATGGCAAAGCCCTGGGAAACCCCGGCGGCAATGTTGGTTACCCCGAGCGCCAGGAATTCATGGTTGGCGTTGATCGCATATCCATGGCGGGCAGCAAAGCTGCGGGCAGTGAGCATGGCGCTGCAAAAGCTCACGGTGGCGATACCCAGGGCATCGCGCAGCAGGCTTTTCATCTCTTCCAGATTGGTTTGCGGCCAGGCCAGTTCCGGCATGCCGGCCGGCACCGGGCCGAGAATCGCCACGCCGAAGCGGTCGAGGCCAAACAGCCCGACCACCAGGGTTGCCACTGCCACGGTCACCAGCGCCGCCGGCAGGCGCGGGTAGCGGCGCGGCAGCCAGATCAGCAAACCCAGCCCGGCGACGCCGATCACCAGGGTCAGCCAGTGGATTTCTTCCAGGCGCTGCAGCAGGTTGATCAGGCTGAGGATGAAGCCGTTGCCTTCGATCTGGAATCCCACCACCTTGCCCAGTTGCCCGGCCAGCAGGCTCAGGCCAATACCGTTGAGGTAGCCGATGAGAATGGGCCGCGAGAAAAAACTGGCAATAAACCCGGCCCGCGCCAGCCCGGCACCGATCAGCATCAAACCGACCAGGATGGTGACAATCACCGACAACTGCGCCAGCCGCGCCGGGTCGCCCATGGCCAACGGTGCAATGGCCCCGGCGACCATGGCGCAGGTGGCGGCATCCGGGCCGACCATCAACTGCCGCGAACTGCCGATCAGGGCATAGACCATCATCGGCAGGATGCACGCATACAAGCCGTACTGCGGCGGCAGCCCGACGATCTGCGCATAGGCAATGGCGATAGGAATCTGGATCGCCGCCACCGACAAACCGGCCTGCAGGTCATGGCGAAACCATTCGCGGCGGTATTGCAACAGATTGGCCAGGCCTGGCAGCCAGCGGGAGAGAAACATGCACGGATCCTTTCGAGTGTTTCGCGGTGGGCTATTAAAGCGCAGTGCGTAGTGCCTGGGCAGGGCGTCAAATCAAAAACACCGCTGTTAAGTCTGGTTCAAGCCGTGGAGAATGCCGGCCGATTACAGGGACATTGAATGGAAGCCGATGGAACGCACGATCAATAGCTGGAAAAAGCCCGCAATCCTGCTGAGCCTGGCCTGGTGCTGCACCGCCCAGGGCATGGGCGACATCTTTGGCGATGGCACTGGCAATGTTGATGGCATGCTGACCCTGGGGGCCACGGTGTACGTGCCCTTCATGCTCACCGGGGCAACCACCTTCGGGCCCACCATGGCCTCCGAGGGGACTTCCGGCAGCGATGGCAAGCGGGTGCTTGCACAAGCCCGTGACGATGCTGCGGCGTTCATTGCCAGTGACGGGGCTTACCGGGGTGTCTATCTGCAATCGGCGCTGAATTGGTTGCGCAGCGAGGGGCGTGGAGCAGGCGCAACGGACCGCGAGCTGGCCCAGGGAATACTGGTGCTGGCAGCAGTTGAGGCGAAGGGGATTTAGCGAAACAGCCACCAGGGCGGTGGCCAAGGCCTCAGCTGCGCTGAAACCTGAAAGAAACTGGAGCGGGTGAAGGGAATCGAACCCTCGTTATCAGCTTGGGAAGCTGGAGTAATGCCATTATACGACACCCGCTTTCAGGGCTGACTTTGTACCAGAACTTCGCCGCGATTTGAAGCTCTTTGTTGCTGCAGAGCCATCGGCCGGTGGCCGCTAGTGCAAGGTCGTGCATCTTCTTTCTGGCCTTTGGGGCCGTTGATGCAGGAGGCTGCGCTAGCGGTCACCGTGTCGCTCAGATAGCCAGTGCATGGTGCTCCTGGGTGTAGCTGTAACGGGGACGCGATTCTTTCAGCGCAGGCTTGAGGAAACCCAGCAGCACTTCACGGGTGTCGCGGCAGGCGGCCTTGTGTTCCATGTCGAGGAAATGGCCGGTGGCGCGGATCTCGCGAAAGTGGCTGTTGCGCACATGCTGACCGAACTGGCGGGCATCCTCGGTGGTGGTGTATTCGTCCCACTCGCCATTCATGAACAGCACCGGAATGTCGATCACCCGCGCCGCCCGCAGAGCGTTGCCCAGGTCGTGGTCGAGCACCTGGTTGATGTGAAAGTGCATCTGCGCGTATTCGTGGTTGTCCAGGCTGCTGACGTGCCGGTAGTTGAAGCGCTTGAACAGCGACGGCAGGTGCTTGCCGATAGTGTCATTGACCAGGTTGCCGACCCGGTAGCGATCGCAGGCGCTCAGGTACTGGCAACCGCGTTCGAGGTAGTCGCGCATCGGTTCGTTGATCACCGGCGAGAACGAACTGACCACGGCCTTTTCGATGCGCCGTGGCTTGTGCGCCAGGGCCAGCAGGGTGCAGGCGCCGCCCCAGGAGAAGGACATGACGTGATCGGCGCCAAAATGGTCGATCAGCTCCAGGAGGATCTGCCCTTCGGTTTCCTTGGTCAGCAGATGTTCGTTGCGGTTGTGTGGCTTGGACTTGCCGGCGTAGGGCTGGTCATAGAGCACCACGTTGAATTGCGGGTGCAGGTTGCGCACCGTCTGGGCAAAGGAGGCCGTAGTGGCCAGCGAGCCATTGATCAGGATGATCGTCTTCTCAGCGGCGTCTGCGCGATAGAACTCCGTGTAAACCCGATACTGACCTTGTATATCAAGCACAGCGATTTCTGGCCTCATGTCGTCGACTCCTGGCGCAAAAAGGGTGTTCGCACATGCAAGGATGCGCGTTCTTTATGACAGGTAGGCATACGCCTTGAAGTAGCTGAGGGCCCTGGTCGATCCGTTGGCACGCTGGTCGACCGGTATTGTTCTAGGAGGGCAATCTGCCGGACGCCGATGCTTCGAGGCACGGGTCGCCAGCAAAAAGGTGTCTTGGACTACGACTGTGACCGGTGAGTCACATGCAGACTGACGATTGGATTCAAGCAGGCACCTGGGCAACCCGCAAGTGCCTTTCGGGCAATTGGTGAAATTTTTCCGCCAGGCGGTCGCAGGCTCAGATCGCCTGGATTTCTTCCGGATAGAGCGCCCGGTACTGGCCCGGTTGCAGGTTCGGGTCCAGCTGCAATGGGCCCATGCGTTCGCGGTGCAGGCGCAGGACCTTGTTGTCGAAGTAGCCGAACATGCGCTTGACCTGGTGATAGCGCCCTTCAACGATGCTCAGGCGGGCGCTGCGCGGGCCCAGCAGGGTCAGTTCGGCGGGCTGGGTGGTGAGGTCTTCGAAGGCGAAGTAGAAGCCCTGCCGGAACTTGTCGATGTAGTGTTCGCCAATCTCCTGCTCGGTCTCGACGTAGTAGACCTTGGGCAGTTTGGTCTGCGGCTGGGTCAGGCGCCGCGACCACAGGCCGTCGTTGGTCAGCAACATCAGCCCGGTGGTGTTGAAGTCCAGGCGCCCGGCGATATGCAGGTCCTGGGTATCGGGCTGGTCGATCAGCTCGATCACTGTGGGGTGCTGCGGGTCCTGGGTGGCACTGACGCAACCCTGGGGCTTGTGCAGCATCAGGTAGCGCAGCGGGCGCCCGGCCTGCAGCAGTTGCTCGTCGACTTCGATGCGGCTGAACTCGCGCACCTCGACGCGCGGATCGCTGACGCACTGGCCATCCACGCGCACGCGCCGCTCGACCAGCAGCAGGCGGACTTGCTGACGGCTGAAGCAGGGCAGGTTGCTGAGGAATCGATCGAGACGCATACAAAGCCAGGCGCAGGGCGCGACAGTTTAACCTTCGGGCGAGGCCTTGGCTGCCTGCAATTGCGCCTCGACCTCGGCGCAGCGCGGGCACAGGCAGGCCTTGTCGCGCAGTTCGGGCGGCAGGGCCTCCAGGACCTTGGGGTCGATGCTCACGCCATAGCACCAGCAGGCCTGGGCGGCCGTGCGCGGGTCGGCCAGGCTGCAACGGTTGCTGGCGCCACAGGCGGGGCAAAGGCGGCTGTCATTCATGATCGAGGCTGTTCATGGTCGGATCGGGGCATCTCGGCGCAAACGCGGTTGCGTCCACTCTGTTTGGCCCGGTAAAGGGCGTGATCGGCACGGGCAATCAGGCTGTGCAGGGTGTCGTCGGCCTGCAGGTTGCTCAAGCCGATGCTGGCGGTCAGGTGGATCGGTTGCTCAGCATAGGTAAAAGCCAGTGCTTCGGTCTTGCTGCGAATCTTCTCGGCCACCGCCAGTGCACTGTGGCTGTCGGTGTCCTTGAGCAGCACGATGAATTCCTCACCACCCCAGCGGCAGATGATATCAGCATGACGCAGGCACTCTTCCAGCACCTGGGCGAACTGGCGCAGCACTTCGTCGCCGGCCAGGTGGCCGTGAGTGTCGTTGAGCGCCTTGAAGTGGTCGAGGTCGATCAGCAGGGCGATCAGCGGTTTGGGTTCGCGCTGGGCTTCTTGCAGGGCTTGCGCGGCCAGCAGGTCGAAACCGCGGCGGTTGGGCAGGCCGGTGAGGCTGTCGAGGGTGGCCAGGGCCTCGATGTTGTCCTGATGGCGCTTGACCATGGCATTGAGCAGCGACAGCACCACCAGGGTGATCATCGCGCAGATTGCCAGGTTCAGGTACAGCGACTGGCGAATGGCGTCCATGGCGCCGTCTTCGCGCTTGTCGACGAACAGGTACCAGTTCAGCTCCGGCACCAGGCGCACGTTGAGGAAATGGCTGTGGCCGTCGCTGCTGCGGTACTCGTGGCTGCCGCTGACCGGTTGGGGCATTTGCCCGAACCCGTCCAGTTCGACCAGCGACTGCCCGGTCCTGGCACCATGGGGCCCGCCGTTCGAGCCGGTCAGCACGATGAGCCCCTGCTGGTCGACGAAGAACACCTGGCGCTGGTAGCGCTGCTGATAGTCATCGATCAGGCGGATCACCGCTTCGACGGTCAGGCCGATACCGGCAACGCCGATGAACTTGCCGTCGTAATCGAACACCCGGTAGTTGATGAATACCGTGAGGCGGTCCTGATTGGCCATGTCGAGGTCGACGTTGATCTCGTAGGGCGTGTTCATTTTCAGCACCCGCTGGTACCAGGCATCCCGCGGTTCTTGTGGGTCGATCTTCTTCAGTACGCCTTTGGCCTGGTAGTAGACACCCGTGTTGCTGGAGACGAAGAACGCCGTGTAGGCCTGGTACTGGCGCATGATTTCGCCCAGGTAGCGGGTGACCTGAGCGGTGTCGCGCTCGCCGCCCAGGGCCCAGTCGCGCAGGAAGGTGTCGTGGGCCATCATCGACGAGATCAGGATCGGCCGCACGAGGTCCTTCTGGATTTCCGAATAGACCGTATCGGAGGTCAGCGGCAGCTCGGTGTTGATGATGCTGTCGCGGATCGAGCTGCGTGAGGCGAAGTAGCTGAGCAAGGAGGTCGACAGGAAGCCGCAGGCGAGCAACAGCAGTAATGTCAGGATCAGCGAGCGCTGCGAAAACAGGGCGGAACGAGGCGGCATGACATTCCCGGTCTGTGGGCCATTGGCCTTCATTCTAGTGGTCTGGCGGAAAAATAACTTTACGATTTTTAAGGGTATCGGCCTTGTTTCAATTTATTGCAGCAATGGCACCGGACCTGGTTTTGGCAGTCTTATTCAATGTCGATGAACGCTTGCCGATCGACGCCGACCAGCGCCGCTGGGATGGGCAGTTTCGCGGTCCAGGAGGCCGCCATGTATCGCCGACTTTTGCTGATTGTAGTGCTGGGTTTGCTGACAACCGCTTGTGTCCCCTACGGAGGTAACGGTTACTACCGCACTGAAATCTACACCGCCGACCGCTACGGTTATCCGGGTTACTATCGACCGTCCTACCCCTACAGCCGCGGCTATTACGTAGCGCCGCAACCGCGCTACTACGTGGCGCCACCCCCGCGTTATTACGCGCCGCCACCGCACTACTATCGTCCGGCGCCCCACGGCTACTACCGTGAAACGCCGCATAACTACTACAAGCCTTACCCGGGCCGCGGCCATGACCGCTATCGTCAGGGCTCGTCACGTCACGATCGCAACCGTGACGGCTGGCCGGATCGCAACTGGCGCCGCTGAGGCGCCATTCAGGCGAGGTCCGCCAAGGGGTGACGACCTTCCCAAGCCTTGCTGAAATGCGCCTGGACCACCGCCGTTGGCACCTGGGCAATGTCCGCCCAGTGCCAACGCGGTTTCTGGTCCTTGTCGATCAGCCGTGCGCGTACCCCTTCGCTGAACTCCGGATGCTGGCAACAATTGAGGCTCATGGTGTATTCCATCTGGAACACCTGCGCCAGTGACAGGTGGCGGGCGCGCTGGATCTGCTGCCAGACCAGATGAGCGGTCAGCGGGCTGCCTTCGAGCATGGTTTGTGCGGCCTTGGCCAGCAGTGGATCAGCGTGGTTGCGCAACTGGGCGATGGCGCGCCAGGCGCACACCGGGTCGGCGACATCGAGCAGGGCGTCGATCTGTTGGCGCCTGGGCAGCCACTGGGCTTCGGGGCGTTCCGTCTGGGCGCCATGCTGCTGGGCCTTGAGCAGGCTGTTGAGCTGCAGGGCGGTTTGCTCTTGCCAGTTCAACTGCAGCAGGTCATCGAGCAGTTCTTCCTGCTGGCTTTCGCCGAGCAGACGGTCCGCCAGGCCCAGGTCGAGGGCATCGGTGGCATTGATCGGCGCGCCGGTCAGGCCGAGGAACAAGCCCAGCTTGCCGGGCAGTCGCGACAAAAACCAGCTGCCGCCGACATCCGGGTACAGGCCGATGCTGATTTCCGGCATGGCCAGGCGGCTGCTTGGGGTTACCACGCGCACATTGGCGCCCTGCAACAGGCCCATGCCGCCGCCCAGCACATGGCCATGGCCCCAGCAGATCAGCGGTTTGGGGTAGGTATGCAGGCGGTAGTCGAAGCGGTACTCGGCGGCAAAGAACTGCGCCGCCAGGGGCGGCACCCGGCCGGGATGGTCACGGCAGGCCTGGGCCAGGCTGCGCACCTCGCCACCGGCGCAAAAAGCCTTGGCGCCTTCGCCGCGCAGCAGCACGCAGACGATGTCCGGGTCATCGGCCCAGGCCTTGAGCTGTTCGTCGAGC
This sequence comes from Pseudomonas wadenswilerensis, assembly GCF_900497695.1. Classification (GTDB taxonomy): domain Bacteria; phylum Pseudomonadota; class Gammaproteobacteria; order Pseudomonadales; family Pseudomonadaceae; genus Aquipseudomonas; species Aquipseudomonas wadenswilerensis. The sequence goes on from NZ_UIDD01000004.1 coordinate 350,451, forward strand.
ACCTCGATCATCGGCAGCGACAAGGCATTGAGGGTTTGTGGCGCATTGAGTGTGGCGACGCCGATGCGCGCGCCGTCGACGCCGGTGAGTTCTTCGCACTGTACTGCAGCCATGGGCGACCTCTCGAGTGATCCGCACAAGTATGGCCGCTGCTGGCGATTTCGGCGGTCGCCGGTCGGATCGATTGACAAGCGCGGGCAGCTTTCCTAGTGTCGCGCCATTGTTTTACGGACCCGACCATGACTGACGACGACCGCATCAAACTTGAACCGAGCTGGAAAGAGGCCCTGCGCGCCGAATTCGACCAGCCCTACATGCACCAGCTGCGCGAATTCCTGCGTGAGGAACACGCCGCCGGCAAAGAGATCTACCCGCCGGGCCCGCTGATTTTCAACGCCCTCAACTCCACCCCGCTGGACCAGGTCAAGGTGGTGATCCTCGGCCAGGACCCGTACCACGGCCCGGGCCAGGCCCATGGCCTGTGCTTCTCGGTGCAACCGGGGGTGGCGCCGCCGCCGTCGCTGGTGAACATCTACAAAGAGTTGCAGCGTGACCTGAACATCGAGATCCCCAAGCACGGCTGCCTGCAGTCCTGGGCCGAGCAGGGCGTGTTGCTGCTCAACACCACCATGACCGTCGAGCGGGCCAATGCCGCGTCCCACGCCAACAGGGGCTGGCAGTTCTTCACCGACCGCATCATCGAAGTGGTCAGCGAACACCAGCCCAACAGCGTGTTCCTGCTCTGGGGCGCCCATGCCCAGAGCAAGCAGAAGTTGATCGATGCCACCAAGCACCTGGTGCTCAAGTCGGTGCATCCGTCGCCGCTGTCGGCTTACCGGGGCTTTCTCGGTTGCGGGCATTTCAGCCAGGCCAACCGCTTCCTCGAGCAGCGCGGGTTGAGCCCGATCGACTGGCGTTTGCCGCCGGTTTGAGGCTGGGTACCTAGCATTTTTGTCAGTTTCGGCCGATTTGAAATAGGCATCTAATACTTCCAGGTTTTCCACGGCAGTCAGCTACAGGCTGGCTGCCACGGTCCTCTTCGCTGGAAGGAACTGTCGCAATGGGCTCGGATGATTCTGGTACTGCTGATGATCCGGTAAAACCCCGGGAGCGTTACGCCGCACCGGTCGTTCCGGCCGCCATGGAACTGACGGACGATGACGTACTGGGGCATTTGGTGCGCAAGGAAGACCAGTTACGTCCACTGGAGATCAGGATCGAGGAGATCTGGGCGGACTACGATACTGCGCCTCCGGACTTTGACACCAAGGTCGAGTTTCTCTGGCGAGGGGATGTGGTTGAAACATTCACCTTCCCGCAACCGGTCATCCCGGCTGATGTTATTCCAGTGGTCTGCACGATGCCGTCGGACTACATGGCGGCACCGGGCCCTGCGCGGGTCGAATACCGCGTTACGGTAACGGTGAACCCGTCCCTTTCGCACGCAACGCACTTGTTTATCGACAAGCAGGCGCCAAATGGCGACGAGGAAGGTAGGCCCCTGCAATTTGATCAGGAAGTCCTGATCAGCGGCGTCACCGAGGATTACCTCAGCCGGCACGACTCAGTCGATGCCCGGGTCGAGCCTTGGCCAGATATCAGGGTGGGCGACCTGCTGATGTATTACTGGGAAAAGTTGCCCGCCATTGAAACGGATGAGCAATCCCTCGAACTGCCCTACGCTGGTGAGTTGCGCATTACCGATGTTAACGCTCCGATCATTGTGCAATACGATGCGATGCTGGTCCGTGAGAGCGGTTCAGGCCCACATGAAGCCTACTATCGCCTGGAAGATCGAACCGGTAACCGCGGGCCAAAGTCCGAGGTCCAGCGGCTTGAGGTGGTGCTGGATGAGTTGCCGGGAGCCTTGCCTGATCCTCGGGTGCCCAGGTTCGATGCTGATGGGCTGATCGACCTGGAAGACGCCCAGACAGGCGTCGAAGTTCATATTGACGCCATCACCGACGCACAGGCAGGCGATCAGGTTCAGGCCTACTGGCGTGGGCTGCCGCTTCGCTTGATAACCCTGTCAGACGATCAGCAATGGCCTTTGAGGGCCCCGGTCAGTTGGGCAATCCTCGCGGCAGGAGGCTTTGCTGCACCTTTTGTTGATCGGGTGCACTACACCTGGCGACGCGGCGGGGCTTTGCTCACTTCCGCGACCTTATGGGTAGACGTCGACCTGACGGTGGCCGGTCCGCCTCCCGGTCCGGATCCGGTCAACCCCTTGTTGCTACCGGCTGTAGTCAAGGGCATGACCGCCGACGATGTACTGACAGGCGCCGATGCCGGGCAGGACGCACGCGTCGAGATCCGTCTGTACGACAACCCGCAAGCCGGTCAGGTGCTGGAATTGTTCTGGGGGAGCCATCCGCAGGCGGTAGATCGCTACGAGGTGAAGGCTGAGGATGTCGGCGGGCAATTGATTGTGCTGAGCGTTCCTTGGACGATTATCCATGGGGTCGGCAATTCACCGGCACTCCCCATGCAGTACACCACCTTCAACGGGGTTAACCGGCAAAGGTCGCCCGTAACACCCGTGCGTGTCGAGGTGCGTGTCATCGAAGGCCTGGCGCCGGCCACTTTCCCAGACGCCGATCGAAACCAGTGGATCAATTGCAGCAACCAGCCGTGGCTGGGCGTGCGGGTAGAAATTCCCAAAGACCCACAGTTCCAGGTAGATGACAAAATTACCCTGCACTGGGAAGGCGACTACGGCCAGATAGGTAATAACCCTATTCCCGGGACCCAGGCAAGTTTCGAACATGTGCTGACGCGTGAGGATCTTGAGTCCGAGCAGGGTTACATCTTTACCGTGCTGCCCTACGACCCGTTGATCAAGTTGGCAGCACGGGAGGACGGGCGTGGCGGCGGGAATGTCCGTTACCGACTTGATAAGGCTGACGGAAGCGGTGCGGGCAACTCTGGATTAGCGCGCGCGCGACTCTCGGTCCTCGATCTGAGCACGGGTTTGTACTGTGATCCGGAAACTTGAACAGTGTCGTGCATGAGGTTTTGCTCCGCACGGTGAAGTGCTGAGCATCCGTACTTAGGGTGACGTTCTGCTTTGAACAATGTTTGGCTTTGTTACCACTTGGCTGTTGAACGGCAGGGTGGCGGCTGGGCCGACGGTGTGGTGCTGATGGTGTTCCAAATCTATTTATATTTCAGGAGATACCAAGATGACCAAGTTTGAAAAGACAACCGGCGTGCTGGTCGCAACAGCCAAGACGCGAGCGCCGCAGCCTAGACGTTTTCGGAATTTGTTCAATCCGCCTGTTCCCACTAACACAGAGCAAAATATTGAAGGGGGACAGATTAATTTGCTGCGTACACCGAAAATCCCCGAAGGGCTCAAGGTGGAAATTCCGGCTTTCACTACAGTCGGGCCACCCAGCACGATCGATACGGTGACCGTTTACATTAACGAGAGGCCCGTTCACAGTTTTGAGTTGCCGGTGCCCCATGTGGTCTCGTTTCCCATTCCCGTGACGCTACAGGACCCGGTGCTTGAGTCTCACGGTGAGAAAATCGTCTACTTTGATGTAGTCAACTCCATAAATCCCAATGATGGGGTTTCGCAAAATCTTACGGTAACAGTAGACAGGCTAGATCCGAATCTTGGCGCTTTTCCAGCGGCAATCATTCTTCCGGCGGATCTGCCGGAGGCCACGGTGACGCCTGAGTATCTGGAAGCGCACGACAATCAGTTAGTGTTGCAGATTCCAGACTACCTTGATCCGCAAGTGGGTGACTATTGGGCAATCCTCTTTGGCGATGAGCAGTCCCAACCCAATAAGGGCGGGCTGGTCAGTGAAAGGCCCATCAATGTAGTGCTGACAACAGAAGAGTTGCTCCTTGCTGGGCCGGGTACCAAGCAGGTGACCTATATACTGGAAGACCGGGCCGGCAATCCGAGCAAGCTGGCACACCGTCAGCAAGTATTCGTAATCCTCGAGCCAACGCCAATCGACCTGCTACCACCCAGGGTGGATGCAGCGCCCATTGATATTGTCGAGGCACGTGAAGGCGTGCTGATCGAGGTGGATGAATATACCAATGCCCTGGCGGGCGATGAAGTACGTGTGTACTGGAATGATATTTATGTGAATCGAGCCATCCTGCCACCAACGCCTAACTGGCCTTTGCCGTTTACTGCATCGTGGGCGACTATTTCCAACGGGGTCGAGGGGACCGCGCATACGGCCAAAGTGCGCTATGAAGTCATCCGCAGCAAAACCTACCTTTCTCCTGTCCTGGACGTGGAAGTTGACCTGGAGTTGATTGGGCCGCCTAACCCGGGCGAGCCCGACCCGGTCAATCCGGAGCTGGATGTTCCGCTCCTGACCTCGTCGACGGGTGAACTGAATCTTCTGCGCCCAGAGGATGCAGGCCAGCCTGCCGACGTCAGTTTTGCCCTTTATGATCCTGCGCAAACGGGGGAGGTTATTCGGCTTTACTATGGCCCGGAAAACCTGTTGGTGGCCACATACACAGTGCTGAGTACAGACAATCCCGGTGACTCGATCCCGTTGCAAATCAGCTGGGACGATATTGTCACGGTCGGCAATGGAACGGACATCCCGCTGTTCTATAAGATCTTTGCCAATGCGACCACTACCAACTTCCAGGCGTCGGGCAGTCAATTGGTGGATGTCAGTGCCATTCCATTGGCGGAGGTCAACGAGCCCGAGTTGAATTTGCTTGGTAACCAAGTGGGTATCAGTTGTTCCGATTCTCCATGGCGAGGTGTTAATGCCAGGATTCTTGATGCTCAAAATCTTCAAGTGGGCGACACCGTTACTTTGCACTGGCTGGGCCTGGAAGGTTTTACCGGTTCGGTGCCTGTCGAAGAAACGCGTTCATCTTTTCCACGGGATGTGCTCACTCAAAACGAAGTTGACACTGGGGTAAATCTCATGATTCCGTGGGCTCCCTGCATGGAGCCGCTGCGCAGCGGTTTTGTCGAGCTGTATTGGATTCAGGAACGTGGTGGCCAGGCAATTGGCCGTTCTCCAGTGAAGTCTTACTATTACTTTGGCGAACAGGGGACCGGGCTTTGCCCTGGAAGGCCATAAGCTGAGTGTTTGATAATGAATGAATCCGAGCAATGCTCGGCTTCATTTTTTCTATATGGGCGCGACACTGCCTGTTGATTGCGCCTACTTCTTATGAGGAATATTCCTACATAAGATTCTGTCAGAAGTTTCTATTCTGCGCTCCGAACAAACGGGGCTTGAACTAGTTGGCTCTGTTTAATCCGGAACTGAATAGTATCAATGCTGCGGAGTAGATTTTCATGACCAAGCCAAGCATCTTCAAACCCTCGGCGCTTTCTTGCGCCTTGCAGGCAGCCTTTGTCGCCCCCTTGGTGATGGTATCGGCTCAGGCCCTGGCTATCACCAAGGTTGTCGAAAGCAACCAGACTTTTACGGCTACCTCGGGGACGCCGTCCTACAACTATCGCGTAATGGAAAATGCCACCCTGAATGTCCAGGGTTCCCGTACCGAGCACATTCAAGTGCGCAAGGGCCAGTTGAACATCGACGGTGGCACGGTCACTGCCGGGGGCTCAAACAATGCTGTTGCCCTGGTCAGTGGTACCGCCCGCATCGCCAACGCTCGTATCGACAGCGCTCAAGGCAGCGGCCTGACGATTGGCCGATTACTGGATGGTTCGGCAACCGGTTCTGAGGTCCAGGTCCAGAGCAGCGAAATCACCGGTGGCCGATTCGGTGCAACGCTCAGCGCCTATAGCAGCCTGTCGCTCAAGGACTCGAGCCTGAGCGGCGCTACGGCTGATGGTCTGCTGATGATCGGCGGCCAGGCGCAGGCGTACAACAGCGTGATAGAAGGCGCCGAGAGCGGCGTGCGCTTGTCCCATGAATACTATGGCTCTGAAGCCAACGACCAGGCCCCGACGTTGCTCCTGGACAATAGCAAAGTGATCGGGGGGACTGGAGCGGCCCTGGTGGTGGACTCTGCAACCACCGCCCGTATCGACGTACTCAATGGTTCGAGCCTGGAAGGCGCCAACGGCAACTTGCTTGAGCTCAAGAACGCCGGCTCGGCGGATATGCAGGTCAGCCGCAGCACCCTGGCCGGTAACATCCTGGTCGGTGAAGGCAGCACTGCAAATCTGGACTTGAGCAACGCCAGCCTGGAAGGTGATGTGATCGTCGCCGCGGGCGGCGCGGCGCAACTGAGCCTGAACGATCAATCGCTGTTCAAGGGGCGCCTGGAAAACGTCGACGCATTGGCGCTCAATGGCGACAGCACCTGGGCGCTGATTGGCGACAGCCAGGTTGAGCAGTTGAGCCTGCAGGGCGGTCATGTGCAATTCGGCGAGCCAGGCCAGTTTTATCGCCTGGACCTGGGCGAGTTGTCTGGCAACGGTACCTTTCATATGTCGGCGGACTTCGCCACTGGCGAAGCTGACCTGCTCAATGTCAGCGGTCAGGCCGATGGTCAGCATACCCTCGCCATCAGTGCCAGTGGTCATGACCCGGCCGCCGTTGAGCGGATCACCGTGGTCACTACCGGTGGCGGCGATGCCGAGTTCAGCCTGTTGAACGGTCCTGTAGACCTGGGTGCGTTTTCCTACGGTCTGACCAAGGAAGGCAACGACTGGCACCTGGACACCGAGAAAAAGGTCATCAGCCCCGGTACCCGTTCGGTGCTGGCGCTGTTCAACACCGCCCCGACCATCTGGTACGGCGAGCTGTCGTCGCTGCGCACCCGCATGGGCGAGCTGCGCTACAACGAAGGTAAAAGCGGCGCCTGGGGCCGTGCCTATGGCAGCAAGTACAACGTTGCCGAGTCGTCTGGCACCGCCTACAAGCAGACCCAGCAAGGCTTCACCCTGGGTGCCGACGCGCAGTTGGGCGACAGCCAGTGGCTGGTCGGCGTACTGGCCGGTCATAGCAAGTCGGATCTGGACCTGAGCCGCGGTACCAGCGGTACGGTCGACAGCTACTACGCCGGTGCCTACACCACCTGGCTGGATCAGGACAGCGGTTACTACTTCGACGCCGTGGCCAAGGTCAACCGCTTCGACAACAAGTCCAAGGTAGCCATGAGCGACGGTAGCCAGGCCAAGGGCAACTACAAGACCAACGGTGTGGGTGCATCGGCTGAGTTTGGCCGTCACATCAAGCTCGATGACGGCTACTTCGTTGAACCCTTCGCCCAGGTGTCGGCGGTGAGCATCCAGGGCGCGTCCTATGACCTGGACAGCGGCCTGAAGGCAGAAGGCGACCGGACCACCTCGGTGCTGGGTAAGGCCGGTGCCACGGTGGGTCGCAACTTTGATCTGGGTGAGGGCCGCTTTGCCCAGCCATACCTGCGCGCTGCGGCGGTGCATGAGTTCGCCAAGAACAACCAGGTCAAGGTCAACGACAACGTGTTCAACAACGACCTGTCAGGCTCGCGTGCCGAGGTCGGTGCCGGTATCGCCGTGTCGCTGTCCGAGCGCCTGCAGCTGCATGCCGATATCGACTACAGCAACGGCGACAAGATCGAGAAGCCGTTCGGTGCCAACGTCGGCGTGCGCTTCACCTGGTAAGCGCGCAATGAAACAGAGGAAGCCCTGGCTTCCTCTTTTTTTGCTTCAGTCGCAGCGTTTGTCCCAATGCCTGAACAATGGCTCGGCCAGAAACAGCACGAACAGCAAGCGCATCACCTGCAGCGCCGTGACCAGTGGCACCGACAGTTGCAGGGTTTCGGCGGTCAGGCTCATTTCGGCGATGCCACCGGGCATCATGCCCAGGGTCAGCGAGCGCAGGTCGAGGTTGGTCATGACGCTGAGCACGCACGCGGCGAGGCCGGCGATCAGCATGGTCAAGGCCGTGGCAATCAAGGTGCGCCCGAGAAACGACGGCGCCCGGCGAAAGAACGCGCGGTTGAAGTGGCAGCCCAGGCCGCTGCCGATCAGCCATTGGCCGATCTGGCTGGCGCCATCGGGCAGGGCAACCTGCAGGTTGGCACTGACACTGGCCACCGCCGCCACCAGCAACGGCCCGAACAGCCAGGGATTGGGTTGCTTGAGGCGTTGCCAGCCCAGGGCCAGCAACACGCCCAGTGGGCAGATCAACAACAGCCAGCCCCAGTTGACGCTGCCGGTATGGGTCAGCGGCACGCCATTGCCGAGCAGGAACTTGAACAGCGCCGGCACGCACAGCACCACCGCCAGCACCCGCAGGCTTTGCGCCGCCGCCACCTGGCTGAGTACCGCGCCATTACGGGCACCGAGGTTGACCATCTCCCCGGAGCCACCGGGCATGCTGGAAAAGAACGCCGTGGCGCGGTCTTCCCCGGTGCGCCTGAGCAACCACACCCCGACCACACTGGAGACACTGGTGATCAGTGCCCCGCAGAAAATCAAACCGAAGTTGCTCGCCACCTGCTCGACCACCGCCGGGGTGAAGTGCAGGCCGATACCGATGCCGATGATCCACTGCCCGCATTTGCGCCCACCGGGGATCTCGCTCAATTGCCAGGGCGTCAGGCAACGCACCAGGATGATCGCCAGCAACGAGCCGACCATCCATGGCAGTGGCCAGCCGACCAGGCTGGCGAGGTAACCGCCAGCCAAGCCGACCAGGCCGGTGGCCCAGTACAGTTTCAGTCGCCCATCAGACATCGGCCAGGGCACGGCGCTGGAGGCTGCGCTTGCGCCAGATGCGCAGCAGCGGCAGGAGCATCATGGCGATGGTCAGGGCCCAGACGCTGATGCTGATCGGGCTCGACCAGAGGATATCCAGAGCGCCGTTGGAGATCGACAGCGCGCGGCGCAGGTTCTGCTCCATCAGCCCGCCGAGGATGAACCCGAGGAGGATCGGCGACAGTGGGAAGTCCAGCTTGCGCAGGATGTAGCCGAAGATGCCGATGCCGATCATCAGGAACAGGTCGAAGGTGGTGGCATGCACCGCGTACACACCGATCGCGGTGATGATCGCGATCACCGGCACCAGCGCCCAGTTCGGCACGGCAAGGATGCGGGTGAAGATGCGGATCATCGGGATGTTGAGGATCACCAGCATGATGTTGGCGATGAACAACGAGGCGATCAGGCCCCAGACGATGTCCGGTTGCTGGGCGAACAGCATCGGGCCCGGCGTGATGTTGTACAGGGTCAGGGCGCCGATCATCACCGCCGTGGTGCCCGAGCCGGGTACGCCAAGGGTCAGCATCGGCACCAGGGCGCCGCAGCAGGAAGCACCGATGGCGGTTTCCGGCGCCGCCAGGCCGCGCTTGTCACCTTTGCCGAAAGTGCCGCTGGCACCGGCGATGCGTTTCTCGGTCATGTAGGCCACGGCACTGGCCAGGGTCGCGCCGGCGCCGGGTAGCACGCCCATGATGAAACCGAGCAGGCCGCAGCGAATGTTCACCACGAACACTGACGCCGCTTCCTTGAAGTTGAACAGCATGCGCCCGGTGGCCTTGACTGCTTCGTGGCCATGATGGGTTTTTTCCAGCAGCAGGAGGATCTCGCTGATGGAGAACAGGCCGAGCACCAGCACCACGAACTGAATGCCGTCGGCCAGGTGCACGCTGTCGCCGGTAAAACGGTAGACGCCGCTGTTGGCATCGATGCCGACACTGGAGAGGAACAGGCCGATCAGTGCAGCAATGAACGTCTTCAGTGGCCGGTCACCGGCCATGCCGCCGAGACAGACAATGGCAAACACCATCAGTACGAAGTATTCCGCCGGTCCGAAGGCGATCGCCCATTTCGCCAGCAGCGGCGCGAACAGCACCATGCCGCAGGTCGCGATAAAGGCGCCGATGAACGAGCTCCAGGCCGACAGCGACAGCGCCACCCCGGCCAAGCCCTGGCGGGCCATGGGGTAGCCGTCGAGGGTGGTCATGACCGTCGAGGCTTCACCGGGGATGTTGAGCAGGATCGAGCTGATCCGCCCGCCGTATTCGCAGCCCAGGTACACCGCCGCCAACAGGATCAGCGCCGACTCCGGCGGCAGGCCCAGGGCAAAGGCAATCGGGATCAACAGCGCTACGCCGTTGATCGGGCCCAGGCCCGGCAGCAGGCCGACTACGGTGCCGATCAGCGTGCCGGCAAGGGCGGTAACCAGGTTGTAAGGGCTCAGGGCGACGCCGAAGCCCTGGCCGAGATAGCCAAGCGTATCCATGTCAGTTCTCCAGAACGTCGAGCAGGCCGAGGGGCAGGGGCACATCCATCACGCGGTCGAACAGCCAGTACAGGGCGATGCTCATCAGGCCGATGATCACCACGCTGGGCAGCCAGCGCCCGCCATACAGGCGCGCCATCGGCACGCCGATGAGGATGCTGCTGACAATGAAGCCCAGCGGCTCGAAGGTGGCGGCGAAGACCAGTAGCAAGGCGACGCAGAGGCCGATCTTGTTCAGGGTTTCGCGGTCCAGTTGCGGTTCGTCGTCCTTGTGCACGATGGGCGTGGGGCGAAAGGCCAGGTACAGCAAGCCTGCGGCCATCAGGCCCAGCATCAGCAAGGGGTAGGCGCGAGGGCCGACCGGTTCGTAGGAAAAGGCTGCCTGGTAGGGCCAGGCCATTACGGCCAGGGCGGTGCACACCGCCAGCAAAAACAGGGCGAACAGGCGTTGCAGGATCATTGCGGAATCCTCTTTTCGCGGGGCAAGTGGGAGCGGGCTTGCCCCGCGATGCGTTCGAAAAGGGAGAGGCTTACTGAATCAAGCCAAATTCCTTGGCCAGGGCCTTGTAGTCAGCCACCTGCTTCTTCACGTAGGTGTCCAGCTCGGCACCGGTCATGGCGAAGGGGAACAGCTCGCGCTGGTCGCGCAGCTTGGCGAACTCTTCCGAGGCCAACAGCTTGTCGAACGAGGCCTTCCACCAGTCGTACTCTTCATCGGTCACTTTTGGCCCGAGGTAGAAACCGCGCACCACCGGCCAGACGATGTCATAGCCTTGTTCCTTGGCCGTGGGGATGTTCTTCATTTCCGGCTCGTCCAGGCGGGTTTCGGCAAACACCGCGAGCAGGCGCATATCACCGCTCTGGATGTGCGGCATGGAGTCGGAGATGTCGGTACTGCCGACCTGGATATGCCCGCCGAGCAGTGCCGTGGCGATTTCGCCGCCGCCTTCCAGGGCGACGTAGCGCAGGTCGCGCGGGTTGATCCCGGCGGCCTTGGCGATCAGCGCGGTTTGCATCCAGTCCTGGCTGCCAACGGTACCGCCGGAGCCGATCACCACCTTGCTCGGATCTTTCTTCAATGCCGCGACCAGATCGTCGAGGGTCTTGTAGGGCGAATCGTTTTTCACCGCAATGGCACCGTAGCTGGTACCCACCGCCGCCAGCCAGCGCACGGCATTCTCGTCGAAACGGCCGAACTTGCCCTGGGCCAGGTTCAGCAGCGAGCCGCTGGACCAGGCTACCAGGGTGCCAGCATCGGCCGGGCGCTGGGCGACCACGGCGTTGTAGGCCACCGCGCCGACACCGCCAGGCATGTAGGTGACGCGCATCGGCTTGCTGAGGATCTTCTCGTTGACCAGGGCGCTTTGCACCAGCTTGCAGGTCAGGTCGAAGCCACCGCCGGGCGAGGCCGGGGCGATGCATTCGGGGCGTTTCGGTTCCGCGGCCAGGACGTTACCGGCAAGCAGCAGGCAACCGGTGGCGAGGGCAATACGGCGCAGTGAAAAAGTCATCGTCTATCTCCGTGAGCATTATTGTTGTCGGGGATTACCACAGCGCAAGGCTGTAACTCACCAGCAGTCGCACTTCGTCGGCATCGCGGGCGAAGTTGGAACGGAAGGTGGCATTGCGCAGGCGCACGGCGACGTTTTTCAGGGCGCCACTTTGCACCACATACTTGAACTCGGTGTTGCGTTCCCACTCTTTGCCCTCACCGCCATCGGCCAGGCTGACATTATCGCCGCTGATGTAGCGGGTCATGAAAGTCAGGCCGGGGATGCCAAGCTTGGCGAAGTCATAGTCGTAACGGGCTTGCCAGGAACGCTCGTCGGCGCCGGCGAAGTCGTTGATCTGCACGAAGTTGACCAGGTACGGGTCGGCGCCATCGACATAGGGGAAGGCGGTGTCGCCGGACAGGTGCTGGTAGCCGGCGCTGAGCTTGTGGCCATTGAGGCCGTAGCTGAGCATGCCGTTGAGCGCGGTGTTGTCGATGTTGCCGCCGCGGGCCTGGCCCTGGTCGTCGCTGAAGGCCATGCGCAGGTCGGCGCCGAAGGTGCCCGGGCCCCAGGGCTGGGAGGCGATCATGCCGACGAAGTGCTGACGGTAGACGTCATCGAGCTGGGCCCAGTGGTAGCTGCCGGTGATCTTGTCAGTGAACTTGTAGTCCAGGCCGGCCATGTCGAAATGGTTGCCGGCGACGGTGCCGAGAAAGCGGCTGTTCTTGTTGTTGAGGGCGATATCCTCGTTGTTGGTACTGTCGCGGTCACGGGCTTTTTCCAGGCGCCCGCCGGTGAAGGTCAGGTTCTTGATTTCGCCCGAGGTCAGCAGGCCGCCCTCGAAGGTCTGCGGCAGGATGCGCCCGTCGTTGGGCTGCAAGGTCGGCAGTTCCGGGATCAGGGTACCGATCTTCAATTCGGTCTCGGAGAGTTTCACCTTGCCGGTCAGGCCGAGCTTGGAATACTCGTCGGCGGCGCGGCCATCGTCGTGGGTCGGCAGCAGGCCGGTGCCGGTGCGGTCGGGGCTGGAGTCGAGCTTGATACCGAGCATCCCCAGGGCATCGAGGCCAAAGCCTACGGTACCGTCGGTGTAGCCCGACTCGAAGTTGAGCATGAAGCCCTGGGCCCATTCGTCACGCTTGGATTGCTGGGCGCTGGTGCCGTCGCGAAAGTCGCGATTGAAGTACATGTTACGGGTTTCGAAGCTCGCCTTGCTGTCATCGAAGAAGGCGGCCTGGCTCAACGGGGCGACGCCGGCAAGGGCGAGGGCGCTGGCAACTGCGGTCTGGCGGGAGGGTAGACGTCGGGTAGGCGCGTACGCCTGCGGCTGCATGGACAGCATCGTGGAGTGACTCCGTTATTGTTCTTATTAGTTCGGACCTTGGGTCCGGTTTTACGGCAAGCAGAGTGAGCCGTGAGAGGATGCTAGGACGTGAACCTTTCGCTAACCTTTCAGCAGCTTTTGATTGCTGCGAAGGCTTCACAGGCGGGCTGTCGGCTGTACACTCCGCGCCATTGAACGCGACGCAAAGGGGAGAGATCGATGCGTGTGCTGCTCGTCGAAGACCATCTGCAACTGGCCGAAAGCGTGGCCCAGGCCCTGAAAAGCACCGGCCTGACCGTGGATGTACTGCATGATGGCGTGGCCGCCGACCTGGCCCTGGCCAGCGAGGAATATGCCGTGGCGGTGCTCGATGTCGGCCTGCCGCGCATGGACGGCTTCGAGGTGCTGGCGCGCCTGCGTGCCCGCGGCAAGACCGTGCCAGTGCTGATGCTGACCGCGCGCAGCGACGTCAAGGACCGGGTCCATGGCCTGAATCTGGGCGCCGACGATTACCTGGCCAAACCCTTTGAGCTGACCGAGCTGGAAGCGCGGGTCAAGGCCCTGCTGCGCCGCAGCGTCCTCGGTGGCGAACGCCAACAGCGCTGCGGGCCGCTGGTCTATGACCTCGATACCCGGCGCTTCAGCCTCGGCGAAGAACTGCTGACCCTGACCTCCCGCGAACAGGCCGTGCTCGAAGCCCTGATCGCCCGGCCCGGGCGGGTGATGAGCAAGGAGCAACTGGCCGCCCAGGTGTTCGGCCTGGACGAGGAAGCCAGCGCCGACGCCATCGAAATCTACGTGCACCGCCTGCGCAAGAAGCTCGACGGCCATGCCGTGGCCATCGTCACCTTCAGGGGGCTCGGCTACCTGCTCGAGCATAAAGATGCGTGACAGCGGCAGCCTGCGTGGGCGACTGCTGTGGAACCTGGCGATCCTGCTGGTAGTGCTGATGCTGGCCAGCGGCCTGAGCGCCTACTGGAACGGCCGTGAAGCCGCCGACACCGCCTACGACCGTACCTTGCTGGCCTCGGCGCGGACCATTGCCGCCGGCCTGTCGCAGCGTGACGGTACCCTCAGCGCCGATGTGCCTTATGTGGCTCTGGACACCTTTGCCTACGACAGCGCCGGACGTATCTACTACCAGGTCAACGACATTCACCAGCGCTTGATCTCCGGCTACGAAAACCTGCCAGCACCGCCACCCAATACCCTGCGCACTGACGATTACCCGGCCCTCGCACGCTTCTACAACGCCCGCTACCTTGGCCAGGACGTGCGCGTGGTCAGCCTGCTCAAGGCGGTCAGCGAGCCGAACATGAACGGCATGGCCGAAATCCGCGTGGCCGAGACCGAAGAAGCCCGGGTGCGCATGGCCCGCAGCCTGATGGCCGATACCTTGCTGCGCTTGGGCATGCTCGCCCTCGGCGCCCTGATGCTGGTGTGGTTTGCCGTCAGCGCCGCCCTGCGCCCGCTGGAGCGCTTGCGCAGTGCCGTCGAAGAACGTCAGCCGGATGACCTGCGGGCCTTGCCGGTGGTGCAGGTGCAGCGTGAGCTGAGCCCATTGGTACGCGCCCTGAATCACTTTACCGAACGCCTGCGCGGCCAGTTCGAGCGGCAGGCGCAGTTCATTGCCGAGGCCGCCCATGAACTGCGCACGCCCCTGGCGGCGCTCAAGGCGCGGGTCGAACTGGGGCTGCGCTCGAACGAGCCGCAGGTCTGGCGTGAAACCCTGGAGTCCGCCGCGCAAGGCACCGATCGCCTGACCCACCTGGCCAACCAGCTACTCTCGCTGGCGCGGGTCGAGAACGGCGCGCGGGCGATTGCCGAAGGTGGCGCGCAATTGCTCGACTTGAGCCAGTTGGCCCGTGAACTGGGCATGGCCATGGCGCCGCTGGCCCATGCTCGTGGCGTGGCCCTGGCGCTGGAGGCCGAGGTGCCGGTGTGGGTGCGCGGTGAGCCAACCCTGCTCAACGAACTGCTCAGCAACCTGGTGGACAACGCCCTGGCCCATACGCCCAAGGGCGGCAATGTGATCCTGCGGGTCAGCGAGCCGGGCGTTCTCGAAGTCGAGGACGATGGCCCCGGCATTCCTGAAAACGAGCGGGAAAAGGTCTTCGAGCGCTTCTACCGGCGCAGTGCGCAAGGCACGGGCCTGGGCCTGGCGATTGTCGGCGAGATCTGCCGGGCGCACCTGGCGCAGATCAGCCTGCATGATGGCGAGCGCGGCGGTTTGAAAGTGCGGGTCAGCTTCAGCACCGACTAGCGGAACATCGCCTTGGCATTGAGCAGGTCGCTGGCCTGCAGCTCGGTGCCGGTGGGCAGGCCGAGGTGGCGGTAGGCGGGCAGGGCGGCCAGCGGCCGTTCCTTGCTGTTGCTGCTGAGCACCTGGGCGATCTGCACGATATCGACGTAGTCGACCTTGTCGGTGCCACGGTCCAGGTCCTGGATCAGTCCGGGCAGGTGCACCAGTTGCTCGGGAAACTCCCAGACACTGAGGATCTTGTCGCCCAGTGCCGGGTGAATCTGCTCGATCACATAGTTCAGGCTGACCGGGTCGGAAAGCAGCTCGTTGTGCTCTTCGGCATACAGCAGGATCGGCAGCACGCCAATCTGGTGGACCAGCCCGGCCAATGCTGCCTGGTCCGGCTTGAGCTGAGTGAAGCGCAAGCACAGTTCATAACTGATGCCGGCCACATCCAGGCTTTTCGCCCAGATTTCGCGCATTTTCTGTTCAACGACATCGGAGCGGGCGTGGAAGATCTGCTCGATCACCAGGCCGATCGCCAGGTTGCAGCTGTAGTTGATGCCCAGGCGGGTGATGGCCGTGTGCAGGTCAGTGACCTCGGTGGCGGCGCGCAGCAGCGGGCTGTTGACCACCTTGATCAGGCGCGCTGACAGCGCCGCATCGCGGCCGATCACCTTGCTCAGGGTGCTGACGCTGATCTCGCTGTCTTCGGCGGCTTCGCGAATGCTCAAGGCCACTTCCGGCAGGGTCGGCAGCACCAGGTCATCGTTGTCGATGGCGCTCAGCAGGTGGGCCTGGATCATCTCGGCCATCTTGTTCATGGTGATTCTCTACCGCAATTCAGGAGTGCCCCGCCCCGGAGGGCGGGAGCAGGCTCAGCGCTGGATTTCGCGATCGCGATCCAGTTCGTAAGGAAGCGTCAGCAGCGCCAGGCGCGGGCCTTCGGGGCTTCCCAGGTGCAGGTTGTTGTCTTCCACGGCATCGGCGGTCAGTACGGCCAGCAGTTCGCAGCCCTGTTCGCTGCGGGCGGCCAGCACCACTTCACCGACGGAGGAGTTATGGGTTGGCGAGAACACTTCGGTACCGGGCTCCGGCAGACTGCCTTCGGCCAGCGCCACGCGGTACTGGCGGCGCTTGAGCTTGCCCAGGTACTGCATGCGCGCGACGATTTCCTGGCCGGTGTAGCAGCCTTTCTTGAAGCTCACGCCACCCACGGCCTGCAGGTTGATCATCTGCGGGATGAACAGCTCGCGGGTTTGCAGCATGACCTGGCCGATACCGGCGCGGATCTGGCCGAGCAGCCAGTCGTTGAGATCAGCACTGGCCAGGTGTGCAGCCAGTTGGGCTTGCACGGCTTCGGCCTGTTCGACAGGTACCCACAACTCGACACGAGCGGTCGAGACCTCGATGGCAATCAGGCCGTTGTGACGGGTTACGGCGTCGGTCTGCGCCGGCACTTCCAGGCCCAGGGCCTGCAGGGCGGCTGCACCGTTGTGCAGGCCGAAACGCACCCAGGCGGCGCTGTCGTCGGTCAGCTTGGCCTTGGAGAACACCGCATATTTCTTCAGGTCCGCCAGTTGCGGTTCGAGCAGTTCGCGGGTCATCGCCAGCAAGTAGCCATCGCCCTCGGGGAGGATGCGAAAGCTCGACTGCATGCGGCCCTTGACCATGCAGCGGGCGCCGAGGCTGGCGGTATGGTCGTTGAGGTAACTGATGTTGCAGGTCAACTGGCCTTGCAGGAACTTGCCGGCGTCCGAACCGCGGACGGCGAGAACGCCTTCATGGGAAAGGGTGCAGAAAAAAGCGGAATCGGCCATGGTTTATCGCAAGGTGATAGGTCTGGGGGCCATGATAGAGCGCTGTTGGCAAAATAGGTAGTTGAGCGCGGCCCTCCGTCATTATTTGCTCACATGTCCGGACCAACGTCGCGTGTCCCTCGGCTGCTGGCTCTGTATACTGGCGGCCTATTTTTGGAGGGCTTCATGGTCGAACAAATTGAACTCAACAAGCTCTTTTGGCACAGCCGCCGCGGCATGCTCGAGCTGGACGTGTTGCTGGTTCCTTTCAGCCAGGACGTTTTTCCAACCCTGAGCCCGGAAGATCGACAGCTGTACTGGCGTTTGCTCGGCTGCGAAGACCAGGACATGTTCGGCTGGTTCATGGAACGCAACGAGTCCGAAGACCCGGAACTGCAACGCATGGTTCGCATCATCCTGGACCGTGTCCAGCCCAAGTGACCGCTTCGAATGTCGCTGGCAGGGCTCAAGGGCCCTGCTGGCGGCGTACCTCGTCAGCCTGCTGCTGGCCTTGTTGGCACTGAGCCTGCTACAGGTTCCCTTGTGGTTACGCCTGGCGGCCATCGCCTTGTGCTTGCTGCACGGCGCCTGGATCATCCCCCGGCGCATTTTGCTGACCGATCCCAACGCCATTACCGCACTGCGCCGCGATGCCCACGGCTGGCAGTTGTTCAGCCGCGCCCAGGGCTGGCAGGCGGTGCAGCTCAAGCCCGACAGCCTGGCCTTGCCCGGATGGGTGGTACTGCGCTTTCGCAGGGCCGGGCGGCGTTTCAGTGAGGGTCAGTGCATAGCGTTCGACGCGCTGGAGCCGGTGCAGCACCGGCGCCTGCGCTTGCGTCTGAAGTTCAGTCGGCGTAGGTGGGCGGCTGCAGGATAGTGTCGCGGGCCTCGCTGAGCATGCCCGGGTAATCCAGGGTGTAGTGCAGGCCGCGGCTTTCCTTGCGTTGCATGGCCGAGCGGATCATCAATTCGGCAACCTGGGCCAGATTGCGCAATTCGATCAGGTCGCGGCTGACCTTGTAGTTGCTGTAGAACTCGTCGATTTCGTCGAGCAGCAGGCGTACCCGATGCTCGGCACGCTGCAGGCGCTTGTTGGTGCGCACGATCCCCACGTAGTCCCACATGAAGCGCCGCAGTTCGTCCCAGTTGTGCGCGATGATCACGTCTTCGTCCGAATCGGTGACCTGGCTGGCATCCCAGCATGGCAGCGCCTGGGGCATTTCGACCTGATCCAGGCGGGCGACGATGTCGTTGGCGGCCGAACGCCCGTAAACGAAGCATTCGAGCAGCGAATTGCTGGCCATGCGATTGGCGCCGTGCAGGCCGGTGAAGCTGGTTTCGCCGATGGCGTACAGGCTCGGTACGTCGGTCAGGCCCTGTTCGTCGACCATCACCCCGCCGCAGGTGTAATGGGCGGCCGGCACGACCGGGATCGGCTGGCGGGTGATATCGATGCCAAAGGTCAGGCAGCGTTCATAAACGGTCGGGAAGTGGCTTTTGACGAACTCGGCCGGCTTGTGGCTGATGTCCAGGTAGACGCAGTCCACCCCCAGGCGTTTCATTTCATGGTCGATGGCGCGGGCAACGATGTCGCGCGGGGCCAGTTCTTCACGCGGGTCGAAGCGCGGCATGAAACGCTCGCCATTGGGCAGCTTGAGCAAGCCACCCTCGCCACGCAGGGCTTCGGTAATCAAGAAGCTCTTGGCCTGCGGGTGGTACAGGCAGGTCGGGTGGAACTGGTTGAACTCAAGGTTGGCCACCCGGCAACCGGCACGCCAGGCCATGGCGATGCCATCGCCGCAGGCGCCGTCGGGGTTGCTGGTGTACAGGTAGACCTTGGCCGCGCCGCCGGTAGCCAGCACGGTGAAGCGGGCGCCGAAGGTGTCGACCTCTCCGGTATTGCGGTCCAGGACATAGGCCCCCAGGCAGCGATCGCCGTCCTGGCCCAGGCGCCGCTCGGTGATCAGGTCGACTGCCACCCGCTGCTCCAGCAGCTCGATGTTCGGGCGCAGGCGCGCTTGTGCCAGCAGGGTGGTGAAGATCGCCGCCCCCGTGGCATCGGCGGCGTGGATGATGCGCCGATGGCTGTGGCCGCCTTCACGGGTCAGGTGGAATTCAAAGCCGCTGTCTTCGTCGCCGGCGTGTTCGTCACGGGTAAACGGCACGCCCTGGTCGATCAGCCACTGAATCGCTTCGCGGCTATGCTCAACGGTGAAGCGCACGGCGTCTTCATGGCACAGGCCGCCGCCGGCATTGAGGGTGTCTTCGACGTGGGATTGCACCGTGTCGGTGTCGTCCAGCACCGCGGCCACGCCACCCTGGGCCCAGAAGGTCGAGCCATTGGCGAGGTCGCCCTTGCTGAGCACGGCGATGCGCAGGTGACCGGGGAGGGTCAGGGCCAGGCTGAGGCCGGCGGCGCCGCTGCCGATCACGAGAACATCATGTTGGAATTGTTGGCTCATGTCAGGACACTAGTATCTGAAGGGGGGGATCGGCACAATAGTCAGGCGCTTATGGCATTGTGAAACTATCGTGAATCTGGACCGGCTGCCTTTATAGCAGCCCCAAGGCCCTGATTTCCAATGGCGCTTGCGCAGTCCAGGCAGCCTTTTGTGGGAACTTTCCGTGGTGCACGGATATCCATAGAAGGATGCCCGCACGCCACAATGCCGCGGCGACGCACGGCAGGCGCCCCTTGAAGGCACTGTCTGCGTATTCGAGACCCGATTATCGACGCAGCCGGCCGTGACCGCGCTGCGTTTTTCGTGCGAGCCGACCAAGGGCCGCAGGAAACTTGCTTGGAGGGGAGAACTTTTGCGAAAAGCCCGAGTCTATGGTTGCAAGCCTGAACGATGGCTGTTGCAACGCTCCTTCGAGTTCACTGAGGAGTGTTCATGCTAACCCAGGAAGAGGATCAGCAGCTTGTCGAGCGCGTGCAGCGTGGCGACAGGCGAGCGTTCGATCTGTTGGTGCTGAAGTATCAGCACAAGATTCTCGGGTTGATCGTGCGTTTTGTACACGACACCCATGAAGCCCAGGATGTAGCGCAGGAAGCTTTCATCAAAGCTTACCGGGCGCTTGGTAATTTTCGTGGTGACAGCGCCTTTTATACCTGGCTGTACCGCATTGCCATCAACACGGCAAAAAACTATCTGGTGTCCCGCGGTCGGCGGCCACCGGACAGCGATGTAAGTTCCGAGGATGCGGAATTTTACGACGGCGATCATGGCCTCAAGGATCTGGAGTCCCCCGAGCGCGCGTTGTTGCGAGATGAGATCGAAGGCACCGTCCATCGGACCATTCAGCAACTGCCAGAAGATTTACGTACGGCGTTAACTTTACGTGAATTCGATGGTCTGAGTTACGAGGACATTGCAAGCGTCATGCAGTGTCCAGTGGGTACCGTGCGCTCTCGAATCTTCCGCGCTCGGGAGGCCATAGACAAAGCCCTGCAGCCGTTGTTGCAGGAAACCTGAGACAGCGGCGACAGCCAAGAGAGGAACCGCCATGAGTCGTGAAGCTTTGCAGGAATCGCTGTCCGCGGTGATGGATAACGAAGCGGACGAACTGGAATTGCGTCGGGTATTGAATGCCGTCGATGATCCCGAAACCCGTGCCACCTGGTCGCGTTACCAGGTTGCCCGTGCAGCCATGCACAAGGAGCTGGTACTGCCACGGCTGGATATCGCTTCGGCCGTATCCGCCGCGCTGGCCGATGAAGCCGCTCCCGCCAAGGCCTCTCGTGGCCCATGGCGCAGCCTGGGCCGCCTGGCCGTCGCCGCTTCGGTGACTGTCGCGGTACTGGCCGGTGTACGCCTGTACAACCAGGATGAAATCAGCGGTGCCCAGCTGGCGGCCCAGCAGCCGGCCCAGCAAGGCCTGAGCCTGCCACAAGCGCAAGGCCCGGCCGTACTGGCAGGCTATAGTGAAAGTGCAGATCAGCCAGGCCCGATGGCCAATGGCGTGCTGCAAGGGCAAACCGGCTGGCATGACCAGCGTCTGCCTGGCTACCTGCGTCAGCATGCTCAGGAAGCAGCCCTCAAGGGTACCGAGAGCGCTCTGCCGTACGCACGTGCAGCCAGCCTGGAAAATCGCTAAGTAAGGAGGATCATGCGCGCGCTACCTCTCATACCGCTGCTGCTTGGTGGCTGGTTGACGCTGTCGGCCCTTGCCGCCAACTCCTCTCCGGAGGCAGGTGACTGGCTCAAACGTCTGGCCCAGGCCGAGCAACAGCAGAGTTATCAGGGTACTTTCGTTTACGAGCGTAACGGTAGCTTCTCCACCCACGATATCTGGCATCGTGTCCAGGACGGCAAGGTCAGCGAGCGGCTGTTGCAGCTCGATGGCTCGGCCCAGGAAGTCGTGCGTGTCGATGGTCATACCCAGTGCGTAAGCGGGTCCCTGGTGGCAGGTGTGGCCAATACCCCGGAAGCGGCGGCGCGAGTGCTTGACCCCTTGAAGCTGATGAGCTGGTACGACCTCGGGGTCGCCGGCAAGTCCAGGGTGGCAGACCGTGAAGCGGTCATCGTCACCCTTACCCCGCGTGATCAACACCGTTATGCCTTCGAGCTGCACCTGGATCGCCAGACCGGGCTGCCGCTCAAGTCGTTGATGCTCGATGACGGAGGGCGGTTGCTGGAGCGCTTCCAGTTCACCCGCCTGGATACCCGTGACGCGCCAACAGACGATGAACTCAAGGCCAGCGGTATCTGCAAGCCGCTCGCTCAACTGAGTGCGCAAGCTGCCCAGCCTGTCACCGGCTGGCGTTCGGACTGGTTGCCTCCGGGCTTTGAACTGATCAACAGTTCGGTGCGCAAGGATCCGCAAAGCAAGAACGCGGTCAGCAGCCTGATGTACGACGACGGCCTGGCACGCTTCTCGGTATTCGTCGAAGCCCTGGATAAAGGCACTGCTGCCGATATCCGCACGCAACTGGGCCCGACCGTAGCGGTCTCCCGCCGGTTGACCACGCCCAAGGGTGAAATGATGGTCACCGTGGTTGGCGAGATCCCTATCGGTACTGCCGAACGCATCGCGCTGTCCATGCGCGTCCAGGATGCCCAGGTGAAAAAATGAGGCGCAGGCAATGAGGTTGACAGGTCGAGGATTGCTTGGCTGACATGATTGGCAAGCTTTGCAGTTTGCAAAAACTCCAGAATTTTTCTATAGGTCAGTCCTTTCGGGGGCTGGCCTTTCCTGCTTCTGCAGGTCCCTACTGCTAACCACGCTCGTTGTGACGGGAGCCGTATGTCAATACCACGCTTGAAAACCTACTTATCGATGGTCGCCGCCGTGTTCATGCTCGGCCAGGTGCTCACCGCCCAGGCCGAAGCCCTGCCGGACTTCACCACCCTGGTCGAGCAGGCATCGCCTGCGGTGGTCAATATCAGTACCAAGCAGAAACTGCCCGACCGCAAGTATGCGGCGGGGCAGGTGCCAGACCTCGAAGGCCTGCCGCCGATGTTCCGCGAGTTCTTCGAACGCAACATGCCACAGGCCCCGCGTTCGCCGCGCGGTGACCGTCAGCGTGAAGCGCAATCGCTGGGTTCGGGCTTCATCATCTCCAGCGACGGTTATGTGCTGACCAACAACCACGTGGTCGCCGATGCCGACGAGATCATCGTCCGCCTGTCGGACCGCAGCGAGCTGCAGGCCAAGCTGGTCGGCACCGATCCGCGCACCGACGTGGCCCTGCTCAAGGTCGAAGGCAAGGACCTGCCGACCGTCAAGCTGGGTGACTCCGAGAAGCTCAAGGTCGGTGAGTGGGTGCTGGCCATCGGTTCGCCGTTCGGTTTCGACCATTCGGTGACCAAAGGCATCGTCAGTGCCAAGGGTCGCACCCTGCCCAACGACACCTACGTGCCGTTCATCCAGACCGACGTGGCGATCAACCCGGGTAACTCCGGTGGCCCGTTGTTCAACATGAACGGTGAAGTAGTGGGGATCAACTCGCAGATATTCACCCGTTCCGGCGGCTTCATGGGCCTGTCGTTCGCCATCCCGATCGACGTGGCGCTGGATGTCTCCAACCAGCTGAAGAAAGACGGCAAGGTCAGCCGTGGCTGGCTGGGCGTGGTGATCCAGGAGGTCAACAAGGACCTGGCTGAATCCTTCGGTCTCGACAAGCCGGCCGGTGCCCTGGTCGCCCAGGTGCTGGAAGACGGCCCGGCGGCCAAGGGTGGCCTGCAGGTCGGTGACGTGATCCTGAGCATGAACGGTCAGCCGATCGTCATGTCTGCCGACCTGCCGCACCTGGTCGGTGGCCTCAAGGACGGCGCCAAGGCCAAGCTGGACATCATCCGCAATGGCAAGCGTCAATCGCTGGACATCACCATCGGCGCACTGCCGGATGACGACGCCGAGATCACCACCAACGCCAACGGCGGTGTCGAGCGCAGCAGCAACCGCCTGGGCGTGTCGGTGTCCGACCTGACCGCCGAGCAGAAAAAGGCCCTTGAGCTCAAGGGCGGCGTAGTCATCAAGGAAGTCCAGGAAGGTCCGGCCGCGCTGATCGGGCTGCGTCCGGGTGATGTCATCAGCCACCTGAACAACCAGGCGATCCTCTCGGCCAAGCAGTTCACCGAAATCGCCAAGGAGCTGCCGAAGAACCGTTCGGTGTCCATGCGCGTCCTGCGTCAGGGGCGCGCCAGCTTCATCACCTTCAAACTGGCGGAATAAGCCGGGTTGAGCAGAAAAGGGCAGCCTCGGCTGCCCTTTTTTCTGGGTGCTGCCCCAGGCCCTTGCAGGCAGGCTGTGGGAGCGGCGGGGCGGCGTCCCGACCTGGAAACATTTCCTACGGTTCCCTTGCCCACAGTTCACGTGACGCCAACGTCAAGCTTCAGGTACAATTCCCGGCTATTTTTCGGTGGGCGTTCGGCCCGCAGCCTTTTTGAGTGTTGACCCGTGAGTGATTTGAGTCATATCCGCAATTTCTCCATCATCGCCCACATTGACCATGGCAAGTCGACCTTGGCCGACCGCTTCATTCAGATGTGCGGTGGCCTGACTGCGCGTGAAATGGAAGCCCAGGTACTCGATTCCATGGACCTGGAGCGTGAACGCGGTATCACCATCAAAGCCCACAGCGTCACCCTGTACTACACCGCGCAGGACGGCAAAACCTACCAGCTGAACTTCATCGACACCCCCGGCCACGTCGACTTCACCTACGAAGTCAGCCGCTCGCTGGCGGCCTGTGAAGGTGCCTTGCTGGTGGTCGATGCCGGCCAGGGCGTAGAAGCCCAGTCGGTTGCCAACTGCTACACCGCCATCGAGCAGGGCCTTGAGGTCATGCCGGTGCTGAACAAGATGGACCTGCCCCAGGCCGACCCGGACAAGGTCAAGGACGAGATCGAGAAGATCATCGGCATCGACGCCACCGACGCCGTGGCCTGCAGCGCCAAGAGCGGCATGGGCGTGGACGAGGTGCTCGAGCGCCTGGTGCAAACCATTCCTGCGCCTACCGGTGACATCGAGGCGCCCCTGCAGGCGCTGATCATCGACTCCTGGTTCGACAACTACCTGGGCGTCGTCTCCCTGGTGCGTGTACGTCACGGCCGGGTGAAGAAGGGCGACAAGATCCTGGTCAAGTCCACCGGCAAGATCCACCTGGTCGACAGCGTCGGTGTGTTCAACCCCAAGCACACCCAGACCGCTGACCTCAAAGCCGGTGAAGTAGGCTTCATCATCGCCAGCATCAAGGACATTCACGGTGCGCCAGTGGGCGATACCCTGACCCTGAGCACGACCCCCGAGGTCGAGGTGCTGCCAGGTTTCAAACGCATTCAGCCGCAGGTTTATGCCGGCCTGTTCCCTGTCAGTTCCGAAGATTTCGAAGATTTTCGTGACGCTCTGCAAAAACTGACCCTGAACGATTCGTCGCTGCAGTACCTGCCGGAAAGCTCCGACGCCCTGGGCTTCGGCTTCCGTTGCGGCTTCCTCGGCATGCTGCACATGGAGATCATCCAGGAGCGCCTCGAGCGCGAGTACGACCTGGACCTGATCACCACCGCGCCAAGCGTAATCTTCGAGGTCAAGCTCAAGACCGGCGAAACCATCTACGTCGACAACCCGTCGAAGCTGCCGGATGTGTCCGCGGTCGAAGACTTCCGTGAGCCGATCGTTTCGGCCACCATCCTGGTGCCTCAGGAGCACCTGGGTAACGTCATTACCCTGTGCATCGAGAAGCGTGGCGTGCAGCGCGACATGCAGTTCCTCGGTTCGCAGGTGCAAGTACGCTACGATCTGCCGATGAACGAAGTGGTACTGGACTTCTTCGACCGCCTGAAGTCCACCAGCCGTGGCTACGCCTCGCTGGACTACCATTTCGACCGCTACCAGTCGGCTAACCTGGTCAAGCTTGACGTACTGATCAACGGTGACAAGGTCGATGCCCTGGCGCTGATCGTGCACCGCGACAATGCGCACTACAAGGGCCGCGCATTGACCGAGAAGATGAAGGAACTGATTCCTCGGCAGATGTTCGATGTGGCAATCCAGGCCGCCATTGGCGGGCAGATTGTTGCGCGTACCACTGTCAAGGCGCTCAGAAAGAACGTACTGGCCAAATGCTACGGTGGTGACGTTAGCCGTAAGCGCAAGCTGTTGGAGAAGCAGAAGGCCGGTAAGAAACGCATGAAACAGGTCGGCAACGTGGAAATCCCACAAGAAGCCTTCCTCGCCGTGCTCAGGTTGGATAGTTAGGTCCTATGTCGCTAAATTTCCCGCTGTTGCTTGTCATCGCCGTCGCCGTCTGCGGTCTGTTGGCCCTGGTCGATCTGCTGTTCCTGGCCCCGCGCCGGCGTTCGGCAATCGTCAACTATCAGGGCAGCGTCAGCCAGCCAGAGATGGCAGTGGTCGAGCGCCTGAACAAGGAACCGTTGCTGGTCGAGTACGGTAAATCGTTCTTCCCGGTGCTGTTCATTGTCCTGGTGCTGCGGTCGTTTCTGGTCGAGCCGTTCCAGATCCCTTCGGGGTCGATGAAGCCGACCCTGGAAGTGGGCGATTTCATCCTGGTGAACAAATTCTCCTACGGGATTCGTCTGCCGGTGATCGACAAGAAGGTCATCGAGGTCGGTGACCCGCAGCGTGGCGATGTCATGGTGTTCCGCTACCCGAGCGACCCGAACGTCAACTACATCAAGCGTGTGGTTGGCCTGCCGGGCGATCAGATTCGTTACACCAGCGACAAGAAGCTGACCGTCAACGGTCAGGCGATTGCCGAGCAATTGGTCGGTACCGAGCCGGGCACCCTGGGCAGCGCCGAGCTGTACAAGGAAAAACTGGGCGAAGCCGAGCACCTGATCCGCAAGGAAATGAGCCGTTACCGCATGCCGCCTGACCAGCAATGGACAGTCCCTGCCGGCCATTACTTCATGATGGGCGACAACCGCGACAACTCGAACGACAGCCGTTACTGGGATGATCCCAACATTCCCAAGGAACTGCACGGCATGGTTCCGGACAAGAACATCGTCGGCAAGGCCTTCGCGGTCTGGATGAGCTGGCCAGAGCCTAAACTGAGCCACTTCCCGAACCTGTCGCGGGTCGGGTTGATCAAGTAACACCACAACGGCGCTGTCCTGGGACAGCGCCGAATGCGTTTCTGGCATAGGCTGTGTTCAGGGATCCCTGGATTCAACCGATCACCCCGGCCAGCGAGCATGAGCCAAACAGTCTTTCAGGATGTTGATTTGAACAACGCGTTAAATCCGACGGTAGCCCCGATGGCGGCGTACCGAGTTGCAAAGTGTGAGCCTCGCGCCCAGGCGTGCGGGCTGAATTTCGACCACGAACTGCGCGTGGGTACACTGTGAGCGTTTCCTTGAGCCGCCTCGAGCGCCAGCTCGGTTATACCTTCAAGAACCAGGAGCTGATGCTGCTGGCCCTGACGCACCGCAGTTTTGCCGGGCGCAACAACGAACGCCTCGAGTTCCTCGGCGATGCGATCCTCAACTTCGTCGCCGGTGAAGCGCTGTTCGAGCGCTTCCCCCAGGCCCGCGAAGGCCAGCTGTCGCGCTTGCGCGCGCGGCTGGTCAAGGGCGAGACCCTGGCGGTACTGGCCCGAGGCTTTGACCTGGGCGAATACCTGCGCCTGGGCTCGGGCGAGCTGAAGAGCGGCGGTTTCCGCCGCGAGTCGATCCTTGCCGATGCCCTGGAGGCGCTGATTGGTGCCATCTACCTGGATTCGGACATGCAGACCGCCCGCGAGCGGGTGCTGGCATGGCTGGCGGGCGAATTCGAAAGCCTGACCCTGGTCGATACCAACAAGGACCCGAAAACCCGTCTGCAGGAATTTCTGCAGTCACGGGGCTGCGAACTGCCGCGCTACGAAGTGGTGGATATTCAAGGTGAACCCCATTGCCGGACGTTTTTCGTCGAATGCGAAGTGACCCTTTTGACTGAAAAAAGCCGAGGGCAAGGCGTCAGCCGGCGTATCGCCGAGCAAGTCGCGGCCGCCGCAGCACTGATCGCCCTGGGCGTGGAGAATGGCAATGACTGATACCAACACTACCCGCTGCGGCTATGTCGCCATTGTCGGCCGCCCGAACGTGGGCAAGTCGACCCTGCTCAACCATATCCTCGGGCAAAAGCTCGCGATCACCTCGCGCAAGCCGCAGACTACCCGCCACAACATGCTCGGGATCAAGACCGAGGGTGATGTCCAGGCGATCTACGTCGATACCCCGGGCATGCACAAGAGCAACGAAAAGGCGCTCAACCGCTACATGAACAAAACCGCCTCGGCCGCCCTCAAGGACGTCGATGTGGTGATCTTCGTCGTTGACCGCACCAAGTGGACCGACGAAGACCAGCTGGTGCTCGAGCGCGTGCAGTACGTGCAGGGCCCGGTGATCCTGGCGATCAACAAGACCGACCGGATCGAAGAGAAAGCCGACCTGATCCCGCACCTGCAGTGGCTGCAGGAGCAACTGCCTAACGCCGAAATCGTGCCGATCTCGGCCCAGCAGGGGCATAACCTGGAAGCGCTGGAAGGCCTGATCGCCAAGCACCTGCCGGAAAACGATCACTTCTTCCCGGAAGACCAGATCACCGACCGCAGCAGCCGCTTCCTGGCGGCAGAGCTGGTACGCGAGAAGATCATGCGTCAGCTCGGCGCGGAGCTGCCGTACCAGATCACCGTCGAGATCGAAGAGTTCAAGCAGCAGGGCAAGATCCTGCACATCCATGCGCTGATCCTGGTCGAACGTGACGGCCAGAAGAAGATCATCATTGGCGACAAGGGCGAGCGGATCAAACGCATCGGCTCCGAGGCGCGCAAGGACATGGAAGTACTGTTCGACGCCAAGGTCATGCTCAACCTCTGGGTCAAGGTCAAGGGTGGCTGGTCCGACGACGAACGCGCCCTGCGTTCGCTGGGCTACGGCGACCTCTGATTGCTCCAGGCCCGGTAGCGTCCGCTGCCGGGTCGAACCTCTTCTGAAGCGCCGCTCATGGAACTGCCAGTTGGCCAACCGGCCTACGTGCTGCACAGCCGGGCCTACCGTGAAACCAGCGCGCTGGTGGATTTCCTCACCCCGCAAGGGCGCCTGCGCGCGGTCATGCGCCGTGCCCGTGGCAAGGCCGGCAGCCAGGTGCGTCCCTTCGTACCCCTTGAAGTGGAATTTCGCGGCCGCGGCGAGCTGAAAAATGTCGGCCGTCTGGACAGCGTCGGCGTGGCGGCCTGGCTGCATGGCGATGCGCTGTTCAGCGGGCTGTACCTCAACGAGCTGCTGATTCGCCTGCTGCCCGCCGAGGATCCGCATCCGGTGGTGTTCGAGCACTATGCTGCGACCTTGCAGGCGCTGGCCGCCGGTCGTCCGCTGGAGCCGCTGCTAAGGGCGTTCGAGTGGCGCTTGCTGGACGAGCTGGGTTACGCCTTTGCCCTCGACCATGACGTCAACGGCGAACCACTGGCCGTCGATGGCCTGTACCGTTTGCAGGTCGATGCCGGGCTTGAGCGGGTCTACCTGTTGCAGCCGGGGCTGTTCAACGGTGCCGAGCTGTTGGCCATGGCCGATGCCGACTGGGAAATTCCCGGCGCCCTGAGCGCGGCCAAGCGCCTGATGCGCCAGGCCCTGGCCGTGCATCTGGGCGGTCGGCCGCTGGTCAGTCGCGAACTGTTTCGCAAGCGCTGAACAACGTCGTATGCTGTGGGGCTCAATCTTCAGGAGAGCCTCTTCGTGACTCAAAGCAACCGCATGCTGCTCGGCGTGAACATCGACCACGTGGCGACCCTGCGCCAGGCGCGTGGCACCCGCTACCCGGACCCGGTCAAAGCCGCGCTGGACGCCGAAGAGGCCGGTGCCGATGGCATTACCGTGCACCTGCGCGAAGACCGCCGGCACATTCAGGAGCGTGATGTGCTGCTGCTCAAGGACGTGCTGCAGACGCGCATGAACTTTGAAATGGGCGTCACCGAAGAAATGATGGTTTTCGCCGAACGCATTCGCCCGGCGCATATCTGCCTGGTCCCGGAAACCCGTCAGGAGCTGACCACCGAAGGCGGCCTGGATGTTGCCGGCCAGGAAGCGCGAATCAAGGCTGCGGTCGAACGTCTGTCGCGCCTGGGCGCGGAAGTATCGCTGTTCATCGATGCCGACGAGCGCCAGATCGAAGCGTCGCGCCGTGTCGGTGCACCGGCCATCGAGCTGCACACCGGCCGTTATGCCGATGCGCAGACCCCGAGTGAAGTGGCCGAAGAGCTCAAGCGTGTGGCCGATGGCGTGGCCTTCGGCCTGGGCCAGGGGTTGATCGTCAATGCCGGTCATGGCCTGCATTACCACAACGTTGAGGCAGTGGCGGCGATCAAGGGTATCAACGAGCTGAACATTGGCCATGCGCTGGTGGCCCATGCGCTGTTCGTCGGCTTCAAGTCGGCGGTGGCAGAGATGAAGGCGTTGATCCTGGCGGCCAGCCGGCACTAACAGATTCGACGCCAATCCTGTGGGAGCTGGCTTGCCAGCGATCGAGCGCGTAGCGGTCGCCTAATAGGCAGTGGATGTGCTGCCTGTACTGGCCTCATCGCTGGCAAGCCAGCTCCCACACGATTGGGTGTAGGTCCATTTATTCGGTAGTATCGGCAAACACCAGGCTGAACCGCGTCACCCCCTGCAGTTCGCTGTGCACCTCAACCCGCCCGCCATGCACCTGCATGATCGAGCGCACGATCGCCAGCCCCAGGCCCGTCCCGCCTTCCAGCCGCGAGCGCCCCGAACCCACGCGGTAAAAGCGTTCGAACAGGTGCGGCAAATGCGCCTGGGCAATACCCGGCCCGCGATTCTCCACCGACACCCACACCGAACCGTCCCTACGTTCAATCGCGATATCGATCGGCTGCCCCTCATACCCATGGCGGATCGCATTGCTGAGCAGGTTGGACAGCGCCCGCTGCACCATCAACCGTTCTCCCAGCACCGTGCCCCAGCCCTGTACGCGCAAGGCAATGCCTTTTTGCTCGGCATTGCATTCGAACAGTTCGCACACCCGCTGTACCTCGTCGGCCAGCACCACTGGCTTGAGCGGCACCTGCGTCTGTGGCTGGCTGACCTGGGCCAGAAACAGCATGTCGTTGATGATGCGGTTGAGTCGGGTCAGTTCTTCGATGCTGTTTTCCAGCGCTTCGCGGTACTCGTCGTTGGAGCGCTCGCGGGTGAGGGTGACCTGGGCCTTGCCCATCAGGTTGCCGATGGGCGTACGCAACTCATGGGCAAGGTCATCGGAAAATTGCGAAAGCCGCTGCACACCGTCGTCCAGGCGGTCGAGCATGATGTTGATACCACCTGCCAGGTCACCCAGCTCTTGCGGCAGGCCGGTTTCCGGCAGGCGGTGGCTGAGGGTTTGCGCCGAGACCTGTTCGGCAACCCGGCGGAAGCGGCGCAATGGCAGCAGCCCGCACTGGACCAGCTTCCAGGCGCCCAGGCCGATCAGCACCAGCAGCAACGGCAAGGCCCACAGGGTCGAGCCCAGGTAGGCCTGGAGCAGGGCATGGTCGTCGGCACGGTTGACTGTCAGCAGCACGCGCACCAGGGTGCCGTCCTGCAGGCGCATCAGCCGCGAGGCGGTGAGCAGGTGCTCGCCTTCCTGATCGCGCCACGGGCTGAAGCTTAGCTGCGGGCCGCTCTCAATCTGCAGCAAGGCGCTGGCTTCCAGGGCCGGGCCCAGGGTCAGCAAGGCCGAATGGCGACCGGTCAGGGCGATGACACTCAGGCTCAGGTTGTCGTGGCCCATGACCACATCCAGCAGTGGATGTACCGGCGTGCGCAGGTCGGCGGCCTTAAGGTCGATGGTCAGGCTGTGCTCGATCTGCGCCATCTTGTTGGCCAGGTGCTTGCGTGCACGGCTGTCCAGCTCATGGTCGAGGGCAAACACCGCCAGACAGGCGAGCAGCAGCACCAGTGCCGCGCCCATCAGGCTGACGCTCAGGCCCAGGCGCAGTGACAGGCGCGCAGGTTTCATTCGCGGGCCTCGAGTACGTAGCCGACGCCGCGCAGGGTATGGATCAGCTTGTTGTCGAAGGGGTCGTCGATTTTCGCCCGCAGGCGGCGGATCGACACTTCCACGACGTTGGTGTCGCAGTCGAAGTTCATGTCCCAGACCAGCGAGATGATCTGCGTGCGCGACAGCACTTCACCGCTCTGGCGCATCAGCAGGTGCAGCAGGGCGAACTCCTTGGCGGTCAGGTCGATGCGCTGGCCGCTGCGGTAGGCGCGGTGACGGCTGGGGTCCAGCTCCAGGTCGGCGACCTTGAGGGTGTTCGGTTGCAGCGCCTGGTCGTTGCGTCGCAGCAGGCTGCGGATGCGCGCCAGCAGTTCAGGGAACTCGAAGGGTTTGAGCAGGTAGTCGTCGGCACCCAGGTCCAGGCCCTTGACCCGGTCGGCCAGCCGGCCGTGGGCCGTGAGCATCATGATCCGCGTGCTGGACTCGGCGCGCAGGCGCTGCAGCACGGTCCAGCCATCGAGCTCGGGCAGGTTGACGTCGAGAATGACCAGGTCATAGGCCTGCTGCCGAGCCAGGTGCAGGCCGTCGGCGCCGGTGTGGGCGCAATCGACGATGTAACCGTTTTCGCGCAGGCCCTGTTGCAGGTATTCGGCGGTGCGCAGTTCGTCCTCGACAATCAGTAGACGCATGAGATGACTCGTTGGCAGTGAAAGGCGCTGATTCTCAACCCTGTAGTTACTGCAAGGTCAAGCGGTGAAATGCATCGAGCGGCGGATACTAAGCCATCCGGGCGCGCGGTTTGCCTGGATTACAGATTTGTAATACTTGAGTCATCCTGGCGATAAACCTCGATTACTAGAGTGCGGGCTCCGATCAAGGCGCAGGAGTCTGCCATGTTTTGCACCCTGGACCGGCCAGGCACAGGCCCTGGCCGAATATTGCTGGCACTGCTGTTGCTAGTCTCGCCGGCGCTGGCCCTGGCGCAAGAGCGCGTAATGACCCTGGAGTCGGCGCTGCAGGCGGCCCGCGACAACAACCCCGAGCTTGCCGCAGCGCGTTGGGGCATCGACATTGCCGAAGGCGAACGGCGCCAGGCCGGTGTGCTGCCCAACCCGGAACTGAGCTGGGAAGTGGAAGACACCCGCAAGGGCTCGCAGACCACCACCGTCGGCGTCAGCCAGCTGTTCGAGCTGGGTGGCAAGCGCGGTGCACGTCTGGACGTCGCCGGACGCGATGCCGAGCTTGCTGCGCTGGAGCTGGAGCGTCAGCGCAATGTATTGCGTGCCGAAGTCATCGGTGCGTTCCAGGCCGCAGCCCAGGCTCAG
The DNA here is from genome assembly GCF_900497695.1 of Pseudomonas wadenswilerensis. Lineage (GTDB taxonomy): Bacteria > Pseudomonadota > Gammaproteobacteria > Pseudomonadales > Pseudomonadaceae > Aquipseudomonas > Aquipseudomonas wadenswilerensis. The sequence continues at coordinate 383,221 of NZ_UIDD01000004.1, forward strand.
GAAGGTTTGCAGCTGGCCGAACAGTCGTTGCGCCTGAGCGAGCGAGCCTTGCAGGTGGTGCAAGGCCGGGTCCGGGCCGGCAGCGCATCGCCGGTCGAGGCAACCCGCGCCCAGGTGCAGCTGTCCGAGGTGCGCCTGGAGCAGGGCCGTGCCGAGCAGGCACTGACCATCGCCTACCAGCAGCTGGCGGCCGTGACCGGCGCGCCGATGGTGCAATTCAGCCGGGTCGACGGCGGCCTGGTCACAGACAACAGCATTCCCAGCCGCACGCTGTTGCTCGATCGCCTGGAGCAGACCGCCGATCTGCGTCTGGCCCGCCTGCAGATCGACCAGCGTGAAGCGGCCCTGGGCCTGGCCCGCAGTCAGCGCATCCCCGACCTGACCGTCAGCGTCGGCAGCCAGTACAGCGAAACCGACCGTGAGCGCATCAATGTGGTCGGGCTGTCCGTGCCGATTCCCTTGTTCGACCGCAACCAGGGCAACGTCCTCGCCGCCGCCCGGCGCGCCGACCAGGCCCGCGATCAGCGCAATGGCGCCGAACTGCGCCTGCGCAGCGAAGTGATCCAGGCCTTGACCCAGTGGAGCACGGCGGTCCAGGAGGTGCAGACCTTCGACCGCGCGATCCTGCCCTCGGCGCAGCAGGCGCTGGATGCCGCCACCCGCGGCTTCGAGCGCGGCAAGTTCGCCTTCCTCGATGTGCTCGATGCCCAGCGCACGCTGGTGGCGGCACGCCTGCAATACCTGCAGGCGCAGGCCCAGGGCAGCGAGGCGCGGGTTCGCCTGGAACGGATCTTTGGCGACCTGAGCCTCGCCAGTCGCTGAACGCGACCTTCACCCGACTATTTGCTGAGGAACCTGCATGAACAAGAAGTCCACCACGCTGCTGGTCGCGGCCTTGCTGCTCGGCCTGGGCCTGGGCGTGCTGCTGGCGCGCCAGGGCGGCCCGGTTGCCGCCGCCCCTGCATCCGCTCACGCCCATGCCGAAGGCGATCACGAGGAAGAAGAGCATGGCGAATCGGAAAAAGCCGAAGAAGGTCACGAAGAAGAGGGCGCACTGACCCTCAGCCAGGAGCAGATCGACCTGGCCGGTATCGAACTGGCCGCCGTTGGCCCGCGCCAACTGCAGCGCAGCCTGTCCCTGCCTGGCGAGATCCGTTTCGACGAAGACCGCACCGCGCACCTGGTACCGCGTGCTGGCGGGGTGGTCGAGTCAGTCGCCGTGGTGCTTGGCCAGAAGGTCAAGGCCGGCGACTTGCTGGCGGTCATCGCCAGCCCGCAGATCTCCGAGCAGCGCAGTGAACTGGCCGCCAGCCAGCGCCGCCTGGAACTCGCCCGCAGCAGCTACCAGCGCGAGAAGGACCTGTGGCAGGAGGGTATCTCCGCCGAGCAGGATTACCAGCAGGCCCGTCAGGTCCTGCAGGAAGCGGAAATCGCCCAGGCCAACGCCCGGCAGAAGATTAGCGCCCTGAGCGGCAGCGTGGTCCTGGCCGGCGGCAACCGTTACGAGCTGCGCGCACCCTTTGCCGGGCAGATCGTCGAGAAGCACCTGGTTCCGGGCGAGGTGGTCAACGAAACCAGCGCCGCCTTCACCCTCTCGGACCTGTCGCGGGTCTGGGCGACCTTCGGTGTGGCGCCCCGTGACCTGCCTAAAGTACGCGCCGGCATGCCGGTGACCATCGTCGCCAGTGAGCTGGGCGAGCAGGTTAGCGGTACGGTCACCCATGTGGGCAGCCTGCTCGGCGAGCAGACCCGTACCGCCGCTGTGCGGGTCACCCTCGACAACCCACGAGGCGCCTGGCGCCCCGGCCTGTTCGTCGCCGTGCAGGTGCCCACCGAGCAGTATTCCGCCGCCCTGAGCGTACCGGACCAGGCCCTGCAGACCCTGGAAGAGCAACCCACGGTGTTCGTGCGCACCACCGAAGGCTTCATCGCCCAGGCGGTTGAACCAGGCGCCAGTGCCAACGGCTTCGTCGAGATCCGCAAGGGCCTGCAGGCCGGCCAGCAAGTGGCGGCGCAGGGCAGCTTCATCCTCAAATCGGAGCTGGGCAAGGCCAGCGCCGAACACGCCCACTGACCGGGAACCTCACATGTTCGAACGCCTCATACAATTTGCCATCGAGCAGCGCCTGATGGTGCTGCTGGCAGTGCTGCTGATGGCCGGTCTGGGGGTTGCCAGCTATCAGAAGCTGCCGATCGATGCCGTGCCGGACATCACCAACGTCCAGGTGCAGATCAACACCCAGGCCGCGGGCTTTTCGCCGCTGGAAACCGAGCAACGCATCACCTTCGCCATCGAAACCGCGATGGCCGGCCTGCCGGGGCTGGAACAGACCCGTTCGCTGTCGCGTTCGGGGCTGTCGCAGGTGACGGTGATCTTCGAGGAGGGCACCGACCTGTTCTTCGCCCGGCAACTGGTCAACGAGCGCCTGCAGCAGGCGCGTGAACAATTGCCGGAAGGCGTTGAAGCGGCCATGGGCCCGATCTCGACCGGCCTTGGCGAGATCTTCCTGTGGACCGTCGAAGCTGCCGACGATGCGCGCAAGGCCGATGGCAGCCCCTACACGCCGACCGACCTGCGCGAGATCCAGGACTGGATCATCAAGCCGCAACTGCGCAATGTGCGTGGGGTGGCGGAGATCAACACCATCGGTGGTTTCGCCAAGGAGTATCAGATTGCGCCAGACCCCAAACGGCTGGCGTCCTATAAGCTGACCCTGGGCGACCTGCTCACCGCACTTGAGCGCAACAACGCCAACGTCGGTGCCGGCTACATCGAGCGTCGCGGCGAGCAGTTGTTGATTCGCGCACCGGGGCAACTGGCCGGCATCGATGACATCGCCAATATCGTCCTGGCCAACGTCGACGGCACGCCGATCCGTGTGCGCAACGTCGCCGAAGTCGGTATCGGGCGTGAACTGCGCAGCGGCGCGGCAACCGAGAACGGCCGCGAAGTGGTGTTGGGCACGGTGTTCATGCTGATCGGCGAGAACAGCCGCACGGTGTCCCAGGCGGTGGCGCAAAAGCTGGTGGAGATCAACCGCTCGCTGCCTGAAGGGGTGAGTGCGGTGACCGTCTACGACCGTACCAACCTGGTCGACAAGGCCATTGCCACGGTGAAGAAGAACCTGATCGAAGGCGCGATCCTGGTCATCGTCATTCTGTTCCTGTTCCTCGGCAACATTCGCGCAGCGCTGATCACCGCCATGGTCATTCCGCTGTCGATGCTGTTCACCTTCACCGGCATGTTCGGCAACAAGGTCAGTGCCAACCTGATGAGCCTGGGCGCGCTGGACTTCGGCATCATCGTCGATGGCGCGGTGGTGATTGTCGAAAATGCGATCAGGCGCCTGGCCCATGCCCAGCAGCATCACGGCCGCCTGTTGACCCGTTCCGAACGCCTGCACGAAGTGTTCAATGCCGCCCGCGAAGCACGCCGGCCGCTGATTTTCGGCCAGTTGATCATCATGGTGGTGTACCTGCCGATCTTTGCCCTGAGCGGGGTCGAGGGCAAGATGTTCCACCCGATGGCGTTTACCGTGGTGATCGCCTTGCTCGGTGCCATGCTGCTGTCGGTGACCTTCGTGCCAGCGGCCATTGCCCTGTTCGTGACCGGCAAGGTCAAGGAAGACGAGAACCTGTTGATGCGCAGCGCCAAGCGCGGCTATGCGCCGTTGCTCAAGTGGGTCATGGGCCATCGCCCGCTGGCGTTTTCCCTCGCCGCGCTCACCGTGCTGCTCTCGGGCGTGCTGGCCAGCCGCATGGGTAGCGAGTTCGTGCCGAGCCTGAGTGAGGGCGACTTTGCCCTGCAGGCCCTGCGCGTGCCCGGCACCAGCCTGAGCCAGTCGGTACAGTTGCAGCAGCGCCTGGAGCAGAGCGTGCTCAGTCAGGTGCCGGAAGTAGAGCGCGTATTCGCCCGCACCGGTACCGCCGAGATCGCCTCGGACCCGATGCCGCCGAACATTTCCGACAGCTATGTAATGCTCAAACCACAAGACCAGTGGCCCGACCCGAGCAAGAGTCGCGAACAGCTGATTGCCGACATCCAGCGCGCCAGCGCGCGGGTGCCGGGTAGTAACTATGAACTGTCGCAGCCGATCCAGTTGCGCTTCAACGAGCTGATCTCCGGGGTGCGCAGTGATGTCGCGGTGAAGGTTTTCGGTGATGACATGGCCGTGCTCAACAGCACCGCGGCGAAGATCGCCAGTACCTTGCAGGCGGTGCCGGGGGCGTCGGAGGTGAAGGTCGAGCAGACCTCGGGGTTGCCGGTGCTGACCATTGACGTCGACCGCGACAAAGCGGCGCGCTATGGCCTCAATGTCGGTGACGTGCAGGACACCATTGCCGTGGCCGTGGGCGGTCGCCAGGCCGGTACCCTGTATGAGGGGGATCGGCGCTTCGACATGGTGGTGCGCCTGTCCGACACCCTGCGCACCGATATCGACGGCCTGTCGCAGTTGCTGATACCGGTGCCGGCCAGCAGCGGCAGCGGTGGCCAGATCGGCTTTATCACCCTTGCGGATGTGGCCAGCCTGGACTTGGTGCAGGGCCCCAACCAGGTCAGCCGCGAGGACGGCAAGCGCCTGGTGGTGGTCAGCGCCAACGTGCGCGGCCGGGATATCGGCTCGTTCGTTGACGAGGCGGCGGCGCGCATCGATAGCCAGGTGAGCATCCCGGCCGGTTACTGGACCCGCTGGGGCGGCCAGTTCGAGCAGTTGCAGTCGGCGGCGCAGCGTCTGCAGGTGGTGGTGCCGGTGGCCTTGCTGCTGGTCTTTGGCCTGTTGTTCATGATGTTCAACAACCTCAAGGATGGGCTGCTGGTGTTCACCGGTATTCCCTTCGCCCTGACCGGCGGGGTGGTGGCCCTGTGGCTAAGGGATATCCCCCTGTCGATCTCGGCAGGCGTGGGTTTTATTGCCTTGTCCGGGGTCGCGGTGCTCAACGGTCTGGTGATGATTGCCTTTATCCGCGGCCTGCGCGAGCAGGGTCGTTCGCTGAATCAGGCCATCGACGAAGGCGCACTGACGCGCTTGCGGCCCGTGCTGATGACCGCGCTGGTCGCCTCCCTGGGCTTTATCCCCATGGCCCTGGCCACCGGCACCGGCGCCGAAGTGCAGCGGCCGCTGGCCACCGTGGTGATTGGCGGCATTCTCTCGTCCACGGCGCTGACCCTGCTGGTATTGCCCGCGTTGTATTACTGGGCTCACCGCAAAGACGAGGAAGAGGTCGTATCCGAGGTGACGAAACTGTAATTCGCCGCTCATCTTCGGGTTATTCAGCCCTTGTCAGGATACCCATGGCGCCCGCATTGCGGGCGCCTTGCGTATCTCTGCCAATAATCAGGAGTTGAAGATGGGGAATAAAACCACAGCCTGTTTTACCGGGGCCCTGGCCCTGGCCAGTTGCGCTACCGCCAATGCCGTCAGCCAGCCCGAGGGTGGCGGCTTTGTCGAAGACAGCAGCCTGACGGTGCTCAGCCGTAACTTCTATTTCAACCGCGACTACCGTAAAGGCGAACAGTCGCCCACCGGCAAGGCCGGCTACGCCGAAGCCTGGGCCCAGGCCTTTATCGCCCGTTTCGAGTCGGGTTATACCGAGGGCACCGTGGGTTTTGGCCTGGATGCCCACGCCATGCTCGCCCTCAAGCTCGACAGCGGCGATGGCCGCAGCGGCGGGCGCAGTTCGTTCGACATGCTGCCGGTGGACCGCAATGGCAATACCGCCAGCAACTTCAGCAAGCTGGGCGGCGCGATCAAGGCGCGCCTGTTCGATACCGAGCTGAAGTTTGGTGACGTGTTCCCGACCACCCCGGTGGTGCACTTCGGCGACTCGCGCCTGTTGCCGGAAAGTTTCACCGGCTGGACCCTGGAGAACACCAGCCTGGCAGGCCTGAAAGTCCAGGGCGGGCGCTTGCACGCCATGAGCCAGCCGCTGTCGAGCAACAACCGCGATGGCTTCGTGACCTTTTACGGCGGCCCCGTCGATTCGCCCTGGCTGGGCTATTTTGGCGGCGATTACCAGGCCAGCGACAACCTCAGCCTGAGCCTCTACAGCAGCCGTCTGAAGGACGCCTGGGATCAGTACTACGCCGGTGTCAGCTACAAGTACCCGATCACCGACGAGCTGACCGGCTTCACCAGCTTCAACTACTACAAGGCCAAGGATGAGGGCCAGCAATTGCTGGGCAAATTCGACAATGACATCTGGAGCGCCCGCGTCGGCGTGAGTTATGGCGCCCATACCCTGGCCCTGTCGCACCAGCGCAACCAGGGCGACAACGACTTTGACTACGTGCGCCAGTCCGACTCGATCTACCTCGACAACTCGATCCAGTACAGCGACTTCAACTCGCCGAAAGAACGCTCGTGGATGCTGCGCTACGACCTCGACATGACCGCTTATGGTGTGCCGGGCCTGTCGTTCATGAGCCGCTACGGGCGTGGTAGCGGCATCGATTATTCCGATGCCAATGGCGTGTACATGCGCCGCGATGCCGACGGCAACCCGCTGACCGGGCAGAAGCGCTGGGAGCGCGATATCGAGGCGAAGTACGTGGTGCAGTCCGGCAGCCTCAAGGATTTGTCGCTGCGCGTGCGTCAGGCCACGACCCGGGCCACGGCTTTCGAATCGGACCTGGATGAGGTGCGCCTGATTGTCGAGTACCCGCTGACCCTGCTGTAGGGCGAATCTTGCAGCACTGTAATGTCCGCCTCACCTTGGCGTTAGCTTGCCCTCCGTAAGATTGAACTGTCCTGAAATTCAATCACGAGGTGAGCAACATGAGCCTGAACAAGTATGTGCTGATGGCTGTATTGGCCCTGGGCAGTAGCGCGGCACTGGCCGAAGGCGGGGCGGAGCGTTCGAAGCAGTTCTGGGAAAACTTCCGCCTCAGCCAGGAACAGATTCACGGCAAGAAGGACCAGGCAGTGGCCAAGTCCGACGCGCAAAAACCTGACACGGCGAGCAGGCAGGTCGCCAAGGAGTAGCTCCATTCACCTTCGAAGCTCCCGCTCCAACGGAAAAGGTGAACTTTGGCGCCCTACACGGGCGCCTGTTTTACTTGCGTGCCACCAGCACGGCGCGCCGTGGTGCCGGCAGGCCTTCGATGGTGCGGCTGTGGTCGTCGGGGTCGAGGAAGTCGCTGAGCGACTGGTAGCGCATCCATTCGGTGCTGCGCTGTTCTTCGACGCTGGTGGTGCTGACGTCGACGCAACGCACATCGCTGAAACCGGCACGGCGCAACCAGCGCTCAAGGGCCGGCACCGACGGCAGGAACCAGACGTTACGCATTTGTGCGTAGCGATCTTCCGGCACCAGTACCTGATTTTCGTCGCCTTCGATCACCAGGGTTTCCAGCACCAGTTCACCGCCCTTGACCAGGCAGTCCTTGAGCGCCAGCAGGTGCTCGATGGGCGAGCGGCGATGGTAGAACACGCCCATGGAAAATACCGTGTCGAAGCCTTCGAGGTTGGCCGGCAGGTCTTCCAGGGCGAAGGGCAGGTGCCAGGCCGGTAGCTCCGGCAGGTAGCGCTGCACGGCCTGGAACTGGCAGAAGAACAGCCAGTTGGGGTCGACACCGATGACACTGTCGGCACCGGCACCAAGCATGCGCCACTGGTAGTAGCCGTTGCCGCAACCGACATCCAGTACCCGCTTGCCCTTGAGGTCCAGGTGCGGGGCAACCCGCGACCACTTCCAGTCCGAGCGCCACTCGGTATCGACATGCACGCCGAACAGATCGAACGGGCCCTTGCGCCACGGCGACAGGCCCATCAACGCCTGCTGCATGCGCGCACGGGAGTCGTCATCGCAGTCGCAATCCAGATTGAGGCCGTTTTGCAGGTCAATGCGCGTGGGCGTCAGCGCTGGCAGGGCATCCAGCGCAGCCTGCCAGCGTTCCAGGTCGCCATGACCCTTTTCCATCTTGGCGTCGAGTTGCGCTTGCAGGCCTTGTGCCCATTGCGCCAGGGGAGTGCCCGCCAAGCGGCGGACCAGGGGGGACAGATCAATCATGGCAGGGCAATCAACGAGGCAAAGTTAAGGCATTGGAACCAGGGCACGACTTTCGAGAATCCGGCCGCCAGCAGGCGTTCGCGGTGTTCTTCGAGGCTGTCGGGCTTCATCACGTTCTCGATGGCGCTGCGCTTCTGGGCGATTTCCAGTTCGCTGTAGCCATTGGCCCGCTTGAAGGCCACATGCAGGTCGGTGAGCAGCGCGTGTTCCTCATCGTCAACGAAACGCAGCTTCTCCGAGAGGATCAGCGCGCCGCCCGGCAGCAGCGACTGGCGGATGCGCGTGAGCAGTTCGAGGCGCTGTTCGGGGGCAATGAACTGCAGGGTGAAGTTCATCGCCACCACCGAGGCCGGCTGGAATTGCAGGGCGAGGATATCGCCTTCGATCACCTCGACCGGCAGCAGCTCCTGGCACATCGAGTCCTGGGCGTTGAGGTACTGCCGGCAGCGCTCGACCATGGCCGCCGAGTTGTCGATGGCAATCACCCGGCAACCCTCGCTGCGCACATGCCGGCGCAGGGCCTGGGTCACGGCACCGAGCGAGCTGCCCAGGTCGTACAGGGCCGTGTCGGGCTGGGCGAACTGGGCGGCAAGCACGCCGAGGTTCTCGACGATGGTCGGGTAACCGGGGACCGAACGCTTGATCATGTCCGGGAACACCCGCACCACGTCTTCGTTGAAGACGAAGTCGGGCACCTGGCCAAGGGGCTGGGCGAATAGGCGGTCGGGTTCTTTGCTCACGGGGGCAATCCAGGCGTTGGGCGGTAAAGGGCCGGCATTTTAGCCAAACTGGCGGCAGGATGCATGGCCCGCTGACCAGCGCGGCCTACTTCACCGTGATTGCGCAGTCGAAGGTCTGCACCGGACGCACTTCCGGGGCCCAGGGCTGCTGGTAGACCAGCAGCAGATGGCCTTCGCCAGCGGCCTGGGCCTGGAAGCGCCACACCGATTGCCCGGCGCTGCCGACCACGCCGGCGTCTTCCGGGTGGCTGTAGACCTCGGGGCCGAGGCTGCGCAGGATGCCGGTGGCTGGGTTTTGTACTAGCCAGCGATAACCGGTGCTGGGGTTGCTGGGCAGTGTCAGCGTGAGGTTCTGGCCCGTTTGCAGTTGCAGCGGGCAGTCGGCCTGTTTGTCCAGTTCGACGTTATGCACCGGTTTTTGTGCGCAGGCGGCAAGCAGGGCGAGGCTCAGGGGAACGAGCAGGCGGGCAGCAGTCATGAAAGCTCCGGATAGGCGACGATAGCGCAGCATAACCGAAGATGATCGCAGGGCAAGGGCCTGCATCGTCTGTGGGAGCGGGCTTGACCCGCGATGAGGCCGGTACAGCCAGCACTCCAGGTGAAGCCTGAATTGCGCCCGCTGCGCGCCCGATCGCGGGGCAAGCCCGCTCCCACATCTATGGTCCGGGGTTAGAACAGCACCTTCGCCACATCACTGAAGCGCTTGGCAAAGTGCACGCTCAAACCCTCCTTGAGGTACTCCGGCAACTCTTCGAAATCACCCCGGTTGGCTTCCGGCAGGATCAGCTCGAAGATCTTCTGCCGCCGCGCCGCAATGACCTTCTCGCGCACCCCGCCGATCGGCAGGACCTTGCCGGTCAGGGTCAGTTCGCCGGTCATGGCCACGCCTTTCTTCGGTGCCTGGTCACGGGCCAGCGACAGCAATGCACTGGCCATGGTCACCCCGGCGCTGGGGCCGTCCTTGGGCGTGGCACCTTCCGGTACGTGCAGGTGAATGTAGGCCTCATTGAAGAAGCTCGGATCACCGCCGTATTGCTTGAGGTTGGCACTGACATAGCTGTAGGCGATTTCGGCGGACTCTTTCATCACCTCACCCAGCTGACCGGTCAGTTTGAAGCCGCGATTGAGGGTGTGGATGCGTGTCGCCTCGATCGGCAGGGTGGCGCCGCCCATGCTGGTCCAGGCAAGGCCGGTGATCACGCCCTTGCCGGAGAGCACCTGTTCGCTGCGAAACACTGGCATGCCCAGCGATGCTTCAAGGTCCTTGGGGCCGATCTTGATCTTTTTCTCGGGATCTTCGAGCAGTTGCACGACCGCCTTGCGTACCAGCTTGCCCAGCTGCTTTTCCAGCTGGCGCACACCGGCTTCGCGGGCATAACCTTCGATCACCGTGCGCAGGGCGCTGTCGCTGATGCTCAGGCTGGTCTTGGCCACACCGGCTTTGTGCAATTGCTTGGGCCACAGGTGGCGCTTGGCGATGGCCAGTTTTTCTTCAGTGATGTAGCCGGACAGGCGAATCACTTCCATACGGTCGAGCAACGGCCCGGGGATCGAGTCGAGGGTGTTGGCGGTGCACACGAACAGCACCTTGGACAGGTCCAGGCGCAGGTCCAGGTAGTGGTCGAGGAAGTCGACGTTCTGCTCGGGGTCGAGGGTTTCCAGCAGCGCCGAGGCCGGGTCGCCCTGGTAGCTCTGGCCCATCTTGTCGATCTCGTCGAGCATGATCACCGGGTTCATAACCTCGACATCCTTGAGTGCCTGCACCAGCTTGCCCGGCTGGGCGCCGATGTAGGTGCGGCGGTGGCCCTTGATCTCGGCCTCGTCGCGCATGCCGCCGACGCTGAAGCGGTAGAACGGCCGGCCCAGGGATTCGGCGATGGACTTGCCGATGCTGGTCTTGCCGACGCCCGGCGGGCCTACCAGCAGCACGATGGAGCCGCTGATCTCGCCTTTGTAGGCACCCACGGCGAGGAACTCGAGGATGCGTTCCTTGATGTCATCGAGGCCGGCGTGATGCTGGTCGAGCACTTTGCGCGCGTGCTTGAGGTCGAGCTTGTCCTTGCCGTAGACACCCCAGGGCAGAGCGGTGGCCCAGTCCAGGTAGTTGCGTGTGACGGCGTATTCCGGCGAACCGGTTTCGAGGATCGACAGCTTGCCCAGCTCCTCGTCGATGCGCTTTTTCGCGGCGGCGGGCAGGGTCTTGCCTTGCAGGCGCTGCTCGAACTGTTCGATGTCCGCGCTGCGGTCGTCCTTGGTCAGGCCCAGCTCCTGCTGGATGACCTTGAGCTGCTCCTTGAGGAAGAACTCGCGCTGGTGCTCGCCGATCTGCCGGTTCACCTCGGCAGAGATCTCGTTCTGCAGGTGCGCGACTTCGACCTCCTTGCGCAGCATCGGCAGGACCTTTTCCATGCGCTTGAGCATGGGCACGCAGTCGAGCACTTCCTGCAACTGGTTGCCGGTGGCCGAGGTCAGCGCGGCGGCAAAGTCGGTCAGGGGCGACGGATCGTTGGGGCTGAAGCGGTTGAGGTAGTTCTTCAGCTCTTCGCTGTACAGCGGGTTGAGCGGCAGCAGCTCCTTGATCGCATTGATCAGGGCCATTCCGTAGGCCTTGACCTCGTCGGTCGGCTCGCTCGGTTGATGCGGGTACTCGACCTCGACCAGGTACGGCGGGCGATGGTGCTTGAGCCAGGTACGGATGCGCACCCGGGTCAGGCCCTGGGCGACGAACTGCAGTTTGCCGTTCTCGCGGCTGGCGTGGTGCACCTTGACCAGGGTGCCGTACAGCGGCAGGGCCGAGGTGTCGAAATGACGGTGGTCTTCTGGCGGCGTGTCCATGAAGAACAGGGCCAGGGAGTGATGTGGGGTCTTGGCTACCAGATCCAGGGTTTCGGCCCAGGGTTCTTCATTGACGATCACCGGCAATACTTGCGCGGGGAAGAACGGGCGGTTGTGGATCGGGATGATATAGACCTTGTCGGGTAACTGCTGGCCCGGCAAGGCGAGGTTATGGCCGCTGTGTTCGGAGGCTTCGAGATGTTCGACTTCGGCGTCTTCCTCGGGATGTTCCGGTAGATCCTGCTGATCGCTCATGGCGCACCTGCTCAATGACTATGGTGCTTAGATGGGGCGGGTGGAGGAAAGATTCAAGCTTCAAGCTTCAAGCTTCAAGCTACAAGCCGCAAGTGGGGAGCGCGGTGCTTGCAGCTTGAAGCTTGCAGCTAGCAGCTAAGGTCTACTCAGCCAATTTGTAAGCGATTACGTAATCACCCATCTTGGTGCCCAGCGAGCCGTGACCACCGGCGGTGACCAGCACGTACTGCTTGCCGTCCTTGCCGGTGTAGGTCATCGGCGTGGCCTGGCCACCGGCCGGCAGGCGCGATTTCCACAGCTCCTTGCCGGTGTTGGTGTCATAGGCACGCAGGTACTGGTCCAGGGTGCCGCTGAGGAAGCCCAGGCCGCCAGCGGTGACGATCGAGCCGCCCATGCTTGGCACGCCAATCGGCAGGCCGATCGGGATTGGCGAGCTGTCGCGGCTGGTGCCGTTCTTGTGCTTCCACACCACCTGGTTGGTGGTCAGGTCGATACCGGCCACGTAGCCCCAGGCTGGCGCCTGGCACGGTACGCCCAGTGGCGACATGAACGGGTGCATGATCACCGCGTACGGTGCGCCGGTGTTGGGTTGCACACCGCTGGTTTCGCTCTCGCGCTTGCTACCGGCGGCGACTTCGGCGCGCGGCACCATCTTCGAGACGAAAGCCATGTAGTTCGGGGTGGTGAACAGCAGTTGGCGAACCGGGTCGACCGAGACGCTGCCCCAGTTGAACACGCCGACGTTACCCGGATAGACCAGGCTGCCCTGCACCGACGGCGGGGTGTACTGGCCTTCGTAGCGCAGTTCGCGGAACTGGATGCGGCAGAGCATCTGGTCGAACGGGCTGGCGCCCCACATGGCCTGTTCGGTCAGGTCCGGGCCGAGCAGGTTGAGGTCCGAGCGGGCCTGGGTCGGCGCAGTACGGTCGCCTTCGACTGCACCTTGCGGTACCGGGATCTCGCGGATCGGCACGATCGGCGTACCGTCGCGACGGTCGAGCACGTACAGGCTGCCCTGTTTGGTCGGGGCGATCAGCGCAGGTTTCACGCCGTCGGCGGTTTTCAGGTCCAGCAGGGTTGGCTGGCTGCCGACGTCCATGTCCCACAGGTCGTGGTGGGTGAACTGGTAGTTCCAGCGTACCTTGCCGTTGGCCAGGTCCAGGGCGACGATGCCGGCGCTGTACTTCTCGGCGCCCGGGGTGCGGTCAGCGCCCCACTGGTCCGGGGTCTGGTTGCCCAGCGGCAGGAAGACCATGCCCAGTTTCTCGTCGACACTGGCCAGCGACCACATGTTCGCCGAGTTGCGGCTGTAGGTCTTGCCGGGTGCCAGCGGTGCGGTGTCGTCCGGGTTGTTGCTGTCCCAGTTCCACACCAGACGGCCATCGTGCACGTCGTAGGCGCGGATCACGCCGGACGGCTCGTTGGTCGACTCGTTGTCGGTGACATGGCCGCCGATGATTACCAGTTCGCGGGTGATCGCTGCAGGCGAGGTGGAGTAGTAACCGCCAGCAGTGAACGGGCCGATGCCGGTGGTGAGGTCGATCACACCCTGGTTGCCGAAACCTTCACAGACCTTGCCGGTGTCGGCGTTCAGGGCGATCAGGCGGGCGTCGGCGGTCGGCAGGTAAAGGCGACGCGGGCAAGCGATGGCAACGGCTTGGCCGGCGTCGCTGATTTTCGGCGCCGGGCTGCCGTCGGCATTGACGTAGTTGTTCTCGTCGTAATACGACACGCCGCGACAGGTCATGTGGGCGAAGCCCTTGAAGCCCACCGGGCTCTTGATCTGCGGGTCGAAACGCCAGATTTCGGCACCGGTGTCCGGGTCCAGGGCCAGCACTTTGCTGTGGGCGGTACAGGCATACAGCTTGCCGTTGGCCTTCAGCGGGGTGTTCTGGTTGGTCAGCTCGACCGGGTCGTTGTCGGTTGGCAGGTCACCCGTGCGGATGCGCCAGGCTTCCTGCAGCTTGTGCACGTTCTGCGGGGTGATCTGGCGCAGCGGCGAGTAGCGGTCGCCGAATTCGGTGCGACCATAGGCCTGCCACTCGCCATCCGGCATCTGCGGTGCAGTGCTGCTCATCTCGGCGCTTTCGCGGCCCAGCTCGCCCTTGATTTCACCCGGGTGGGTGAACTGGCTGGCCACTGCAGTGGCGCCGGACAGCACCACGGCCAGGCTCAGCAGGCCGGTGTTGACCTTGGACGGGTTGCCCAGCAGCGGGCGGCGCGCCCACGGCAGCAGCAACACCGCACCCAGGGCGAACCACAGGGCCAGGCGCGGTACCAGTTGCCACCAGTCCAGGCCCACTTCCCACAATGCCCACAGGGTGCTGCCCAGCAGCACCAGGCCGTACAGGCCCAGGGCGTTGCGGCGCAGGGCCAGCAGCAGGATGCCGGACAGGGCGAAGCCGATGCCGGCGATCAGGTAATACAGCGAACCGCCCAGCTGGCTCAGTTTGATACCGCCAGCCAGCAGGGCCAGGCCCATCAGCAACAACAGCACACCGATCAGTCGCGGCAGCCAGCGGGTTCTACTCAAGGCACCATCAGTGCTCATCGTGTGTTCTCCGTTAGGTGAAAAGGGTGGTTAGAAACTGCTCTGGATCTTGATCCCGCCGATCAGTGCGTCATCGACCTGGCTCACGCCACCGGGATGGCGGATGTACTGCAGGTTCGGGCGCACGGTCAGCCAGTCGGCCAGGTGGATGCCGTAATACAGCTCGGCGCTGTACTCGGTGTCCTGGATCGGACGGAACAGTGGATCGTTGTAGTCGCTGACGCCGCGAGCCTGATTGATGGCCTGGGCGTTCTTGCGGTAGGCAGGGTTGACGTGCACGCGTGCCAGGGCGAAACCGATGTCGTCCTTGGCGCGGGCATCGAAGGGCCCCTTGTACACCACACCTGCCTGAACATAGTTGTCGATGGCATTGGTCTTCTTGTCGTGCAGCGTGGCGTTGGCGAATACGCTCAACCCTCGCGAGTGGTCTGATGCCAGCGACGTCACCTGTTGCTGGGCACCGAGCCAGAAGCCGTGCTTGCTCGAACTGCTGCGGTAAGCCTGGCCGCTCAATGCTGCCGGTTGTTCGTTGCTGTCCTTGTAGACATCGCTTGCCTTGGCATTACTGTAGTAGTAACCGGCGCGATATTCCCCTTTCAGGCCATTCACAGCCGGGCTCCAGACCAGTTCGACCGGAATCACCGCGCCCTGGGTACCGCTGCCGCTGAGCTTGAATCCGTTGCCGCGATCGAGGTTGGAGGGGTTCTGCTCATAGGCGCCGATTTGCGCGTACAGCTCTGGGGTCAGGTTGTAC
Organism: Pseudomonas wadenswilerensis; assembly: GCF_900497695.1. Classification (GTDB taxonomy): domain Bacteria; phylum Pseudomonadota; class Gammaproteobacteria; order Pseudomonadales; family Pseudomonadaceae; genus Aquipseudomonas; species Aquipseudomonas wadenswilerensis. The sequence continues at coordinate 398,366 of NZ_UIDD01000004.1, forward strand.
TTGACCCGCAGGGCCCACTGGCTGACCGGCCAGTTGTACCAGATGTCACCTACCCAGTTGCCCACCTGCGAGCCGCAGAACGCCAGGTTCTGGAAGTCGCAGGGGAAGCTGTTGAAGTCCTCGCCCTGACCGAAGCGGCCGAATTTCACATCCAGCGCGCCGTCGAAGTATTTCTGCTTGATCCACATCTGCGTCAGCCGCCAGGTCTGGCCGCGGCCCCAGACTTCCTGGGCCGAGGTAAAGCCACCGACGCGTGGGTCATTGATGCGGTCGTTACTGATGTTGTTGCCGTGCCGTTCGGTGACGGTCAGCTGGAACTCGGCATCGTGCCAGCCAAGGATCTTCTGCAGGTCCAGGTGGATGCCGAGGGCGAACTGGTCGCTGTAGCGCGCGGTCTTGTCGTCGTCATAACCGCCATGCAGGTTGGCGCCCATCTCGCCGGTGTAACCGAGGGTGAAGTCGTAGCCGCGTTCAGCCAGCTCCGTGCGGGTACCGCCCCAATCGCCAAGCATCCATGGCGAGTCGCTGGCGAACATCGCCGCGGCCTGGGCGCAGGGCGCGAGGCTGGCGATGGCCAGACCCGAAAGCAGTGTCCGGGTGGCGGGGGAAAAGCGGAAACGATCAATCTGAGGCATGAGATAGCGCTATCTTTTGATTATTGAAAAAACGGCAAGGCCACCGAGTTCCGAGGATCATCGGCGATAAAGCTGCAGGGAAATAAACTGAAGCGGTTCAGCTTGCGGCGGGGAGGATATAGCTGAACTTGTAAGAAAAAAAGTCAATTCAACGAGAGGCACCGTTGCCGGATCGGTAACAGTCCGGCTGAGGCAGGTGACACTGATCCCTTGTGGGAGCCGGCTTTGCCGGCGATGAGGCCGGCTCCCTCGGGATGGGTGTTGGCTTAGAAGGTGGTACGCAGGCCGACTTCAACACTACGCCCTGGTGCCGGGGCGATGTCGCGCAGGATCGAGCTTGAGTAGCGCACGGTCTGGTCGGTGAGGTTCTCGCCGCGAACAAAGGCCAGCCACTGGCTCTGGCCGATGTCGAAGCGGTAACCCACGCTGGCGCCGAGGGTGGTGTAACCGTCGGTGCTGGTCTCGTTGGCCGGCTTTTTGTGCTGGGCACTGGCGTGTTGCACATCCACCCGTGCCTGCCAGCGGTCCAGTTCCCACAGCAGACCACTGTTCAGACGCAGCGGGGCGATGCGCGGCAGGTCTTCGCCAGTGTCGAGGTTCTTGGCCCGGGTGTAGTCGCCGGACAGTTCCAGAGCAAAGCTGCCGTAGCGGTTTTGCGCCAATTGCCAGCGATCCTGGGCCTCGATGCCGTAGAAGCGCGCGCGAACCCCGTGGTAGAGGTATTCGGGCACATCGCCGCCGTGGTCATGATCATGATCATGATCATGGTCGTGATCGTGCTCTTCATCGCCGTGACCATGGTCGTGGTCATGGCCTTCGCGCAGGTTGCCGCTGGCCAGCAGGCCGATGTAGTTGCGGAAATGACTGTAGAACACGCCGACGCTGCCCTTGTGCGTGCCATTGTCGAAGCGCAAGGCCAGGTCGCTGGAGATGGCTTTCTCCTTGCTCAGGTTCGGATCGCCGACCTCGTAGGTGCCGGTGGCGACGTGGGCGCCGTTGGCGTACAACTCATAGAAGGTCGGTGCGCGCTCGGTGTAGCCCAGGGTCGCGGCCAGGGACCAGACCGGGGTCAGCTCGTAGACCGCGCCGGACGACAGGCTGGCCGCGGTGAAGCTGCTCGAACGATCGGCCTCGGCAAAGCGCTCGCTGCCCTTGCTGTCGGGTTCGACCCGGGTGTGCTCCAGGCGCCCGCCCAGGCTCAGGTTCAGGCGTTCGGTGGCTTGCCACTGCTCGAGCATGAACAGCGCCAGGCTGTTGGTGTCGGTCTGCGGCACAAAGGCTTCTTCGCCGAGGGCGGAGAACTCGTTGCGGCTGACCTGGGCGCCAATCACCCCTTCGACCGGCCCCAGCGGCTGGTGCCGGGCTTCGACCCGCGCCTCGTAACCCTTGTTCTTGAAGGTGGTATGCACCTCGCCGCTTTCAACCTCGCGGTGCTGGTAGTCGGTGTAGCCAAGGTCGACCTTCACCGAGCTGAACGGACCGTCGAGGTCGCGCAGTTCCGAGGCGAAGCCGTAATGATCCTGTTGCATGTCCAGGCGCACGCCCGGTTCGGCCACCGAGCCGTAGTTGGAGTCATAGCGGCTGTAGGAAAGGCCGGCATAGCCATGATCCCAATGGTAGGAACCACCCAGCGCGCCGCCATCCTGGCGACCGTCGCTGTTCTCCAGGCGGTGTTTGCTGCCCGGTTCGTCGGCGTCGCGCACTTTCGAGCTGCGGGCGTAGCCGGGAATGCGCAGGTCATTGAACTGGCGGCTGTTGGCGTCCAGGTGCAGGGCGAAGCGGCCGTCACCGGCCTCCAGCTTGCCGGCGCTGCTGCGGGTGGTGTCGGCACCGCCATAGCGCAGTTCGCCCGCCCCGTGAATGCCGTCGATGGGCGAGGTCGGGATGCGGTTGTCGAAGCTGTTGACCACCCCGCCGATGGCGTTGCCGCCGTAGAGCAATGCGGCCGGGCCGCGGACGATTTCGATGCGCTCGACGGTGGCCGGGTCCAGTGGCACGGCGTGGTCATAAGACAGCGAAGAGGCATCCAGGGCGCCGACACCGTTGCGCAGGATACGGATACGGTCGCCGTCCAGACCGCGGATCACCGGGCGGCTGGCACCGGGGCCGAACCAGGTCGAGGCGACGCCGGGCTGGTTGTTCAGGGTCTGGCCGAGGCTGCCTTTCTGTTGCAGGGCCAGGTTGTCGCCGTCGAGTACGGTGCTGGGCGCGGCCAGTTCGCTGTTGCCCAGCGGGTTGGCGGTGATCACCTGGGGTTGCAGCTCGACAGCCTGACTCAAGGGCGAGGCGAGCCAGAGCGCAGCGGCAAGGGGGGAGAGGCGCAGGGGTAAGTGACGCATGGAGGGAAGGGGTCCTTGGCAGTGTTATAGTATTGATACAATATAACATTACCATGAAAGATAAAACGCCCATGCGCTGGCTAGAGCCTTTGCCCACACTAGAATGTCTGTAAGCAGCACCTTGGATGCGAAAAGTCTGAAGACTTGCAGCCGTGCCTCGGCTAAGGTGCGCACCTTTCGTTGGCTGGAGCACAGGCATGACCGCCGCAAATCAAAACCCGCTGCATGGCGTGACCCTGGAGCAGATCCTTACCGCGCTGGTCGCGAAATACCAATGGGATGGCCTGGCTGAGCGCATCGATATCCGCTGCTTCAAGAGCGACCCGAGCATCAAGTCGAGCCTGACCTTCTTGCGCAAGACGCCCTGGGCCCGGGAAAAGGTCGAGCGCCTGTACCTGAAAATGCAACGCGGCCGCTGAGCCGGTGAGCCGGCGCAGACTGTTCATCGCCCTGGCCGCGTGCCTGGGCTGGAGCGCGCTGGCAATCCAGATGTACCTGCTGTTGTTGGCGCGCTGGCAGGAACAGGCCAGCCTGCTGGGTGGCCTGGTGAGCTTGTTCAGTTTCTTCACCGTGCTCAGCAACACTCTGGTCGCCGTAGTGCTCAGTCACGCGGCATTCGGCCGGGACTCGCCGCTGCGGCGCTTCTTTCTCGCGCCCTGGGTCAGTTCCGGGATTGCCGCGAGCATCATCCTCGTGGGCCTTGCCTACAGCTTGTTACTGCGTCACCTGTGGCACCCGCAAGGCTGGCAATGGCTGGCGGACGAGCTGCTGCACGATGTCATGCCGCTGCTGTTCGTGGCCTATTGGTGGTGCTGTGTAGAGAAGGGCAGCCTGCGCTTCAGGCATCTGCTGGCCTGGCTGCTGTATCCGGCGGGGTATTTTGCCTACGCGCTGCTGCGCGGGCATGTGCTGGGCGCCTATCCCTATCCGTTCATCGACGTGGCCGAACTGGGCTACGGCCAGGTGCTGCTCAATGCGCTGGCGATTCTCGGTGGATTCGTCGCTATCGGCCTGCTGTTGCTTGGCCTCGATCATTGGCAGGGCGGGCGCCTGGCCAAGGCCAGGACGCAACCCTGAGGTAGCCGTTTATTCGTCGTGTGGATCGAGGTGCCAGTAGGCGGCGGCCTTGATCAGGTCTTCCTTGACGCCCTTGTCATCAATCAGCAGGCGCTTGGTCTTACGCATCAGCGACTTTTCCAGGGCTACCCAGGTATACAGCTGACCGCTTGGCAGGGGCAGGTCCTTCACCACTTCCAGCAGATCCTGCTGCTGACGCTGTACCCAGATCACCTCGACCTGCGCAGCACTGGCCAGTGGCTGTTGTTCCTGGGCATCCTCGATCTCGATCACTGCCACCACCTTGCGGCCCGCGGGCAGTTCTTCCAGGCGCCGGGCGATGGCCGGGATCGCGGTTTCGTCACCGATCAGCAGGTAGCTGTCGAAGATGTCCGGCACCACCAGCGAGGCTCGCGGGCCGGCAATGTTGAGCACCTGGCCGACCTGCGCCTGGGCCGCCCATGTGGAGGCAGGGCCGTCGCCGTGCAGGACAAAGTCGATATCCATCTCGCCGCCCGCCAGGTCGATGCGCCGCGGGGTGTATTCGCGCATGGTCGGGCGCAGGCCGTCGCGGCTGAAATCGAGGTTGTCGAGCACCGCCTGTTCTTCTGCCGAGCAGGCGAACATCAGCTTGACGTGGTCGTCGCTGCCAACGCTGGCAAAGCCTTGCAGCTCTGGCCCGCCGAGGGTGATGCGGCGCATGCGTGGGGTCAGGTCGGTAACCCGCAGCACGTTCAGGCGGCGGTGTTTGATCTCGTGGTTGACGCGGTGAATGGTGGCGTTTTCGCTAACAGTCATTCGGGTTGCTCCGGTGAGGTCGCAGTGGGCCCTGCGACGATGGCTTTGGCGGTGTCATTGAGCAGGGTACGAACCCGCTCGATTTCCGCCGGGTTCCAGCGCCCGCTGTGCATCTGCAGGGCGTGGCGCAAGTTGTGTACGGCCTCGTGGATCTCTGCCGGACGGTCGTGGCCGCGCAGCGAGCGCTTGCTGACTTCGATGCGCATGCGTACCCCGTCCAGGGCAATGGCCTGGTCGGCCAGGGACTTCTGCCCGGCCGGGGTAATGCCGTAGAGGCGCTTGCTGCCTTGGGTCTGGCCGCTGATCAGCTCGACTTCTTCAAGGAAATTAAGGGTCGGGTAGATCACCCCGGGGCTGGGGCTGTAGCTGCCATCGAAGAGGCTTTCGATCTGGCGGATCAGGTCGTAGCCGTGGCAGGGCTGTTCGGCCAGCATCGACAACAGCAGCAGCTTCAGGTCGCCGGGGGCAAACACGCGGGGGCCGCGGTCGCCACGTTCACGGCCGTGACGACGTTCGAAGCCGTCATGCCGGTCGCCATGTTCGCGGTGGGGATGATGGTCACGCATGGGGGAATCTCCGTTTGCGTTAGATGTATCTTCAGATATTACTCAAGATATATCTTAAATCAAGCGTGAGAATAGGAATGTTTCTCATGATGATCGTAGGAAGCGCTGAATTTGTGTAGGAATGCTTCAGGGTTTTCCTACAGATGCCTCGGATTGCCTTGATCTACACACACGGAAATCGCTCCTAAGATTCGCCACGTTTTCTTCACCTGTGAGTATTTCTCCGTGGCGCGTTCAATTTTTTTCATCGGCCTGCTCTGGGGGCTGTCATTTTTTGCCCAGGCCAGTTTCTCCGTGACCCATATCGCTCGTGAGCACACTGTGCGGCACGAACTGGAAGCCAACCTCGATCGTCTGGTCGAGCGCGCACACGAGCTGATCGGCGTGCCCTATCGCTGGGGCGGCATGTCGGTAAAGGGCGGGTTTGATTGCAGTGGGCTGCTGGTCTACCTGTTTCGCCACGAGGCCGATATCAGGATTCCGCGCACCACCGCGGGCATGCTCAAGTCCGGCGCCCGGACCATCAAGCAGAGCCAGCTAAAACGCGGAGACGCAGTATTTTTCAATCGCAATGGCCAGGGCCGGATCGGTCACGTCGGCCTGTACATCGGCGAAGGGCGCTTCATCCACGCCCCCCGCACCGGCAAGAACATCCGTATCGATTCCCTGAGCAACAGCTACTGGGCCAAAAGCTATACGACTGCCAAGCGCTTCCACTAGCGCTGCACCATCCGCGGTGGCTTGCACAGGGTGTGACTGCCCGGCTCCAGGTACGGCATCAGGATTGGCGCCATGCCCTTGAGCACCTGCACCGGCAGCGCCGAGGTAAAGCGGAAGGACTCCGCGGCACGGCCGGGGACGAAGGCGGTGAGGGTGCCGAAGTGGTTTTCTCCGAGGTAGAACACAAAGGTGGCGGTACGGTTCAGCGAGCGTGAGCCGATCAGCCGCCCGCCGGCGCCGAAGCTTTCGATGCGGTTGTCGCCGGTACCGGTCTTGCCGCCCATCACCAGCGGGCTGCCGTCGGCCAGTTTGAAGCTGCCCGACACTCGCCGCGCGGTACCGGCATCCACCACTTGCGAGAGGGCGCCGCGCAGGGCCCGGGCGACTTCCACCGAGAGCACTCGCTGGCCCAGGTCGGGGTCGCTGGTCAGACGGGTTTCGTAGGGTGTGTCGGCAGCAAAGTGCAGGGTGTCGATGCGCAGCACCGGCAGGCGTACGCCGTCGTTCTGGATAATCCCGATCAGTTCAGCCAGGGCTGCCGGACGGTCGCCGGAGCTGCCGATGGCGGTGGCCAGCGACGGTACCAGGTGGTCGAAGGGGTAGCCGACGCGTTTCCAGCGTTGATGAATATCGAGGAAGGCTTCGATTTCCACCAGGGTGCGGATGCGGCTGTCGCGCGCGCCCTTGTGGCGGCTCTTGAACAGCCAGCCGTAGACTTCCTGGCGTTCAAAATGGCCGGCCTGCGCCGCCTCCTGGAAGGTGGCGCTGGGGTGTTGCAGCAGATAGCCAAGCAGCCACAAATCCAGCGGATGCACCTTGGCGATAAAGCCCTGGTCGGGCAGGTCATAGGCGCCTGGCCGGTAAGCTTCGTACAGCTCTTGCAGGCGTTTCTCGGTGACGGTGTTCTGCTTGGTGGCCGGGCGTTTGTTCTCGACCCGGTCCTTTTTCAGGTGAGCCTGGACGAACGCATTGAAGGTGGCCTGGTCGGCTTCCGGAAACAGGTAACGGTGCACCGCGGCCAGGCGGATCGGTGTGACCCGCAGGCTGTCGAGGAAGGTGTCCAGGCGCTGTTGCGAGGTCTTGCGCTGGTATTTTTTCCAGAACCTGCGCATGTAATCGGTGCCTTCCTTGTCGGCAAAACGTGCCAGGTATTCCTGGCGGCGCGGTTCGGCATCGTCCTTGAGCAGGCTGGCGCTATTGCCCGGCTGCTGGTAGGTGCTGTAGCGCACCAGATCGCGCATCAGGCGAATGAACGGCAGGTTGATCGACTCGCGCAGGGCGTCCTTGAGGGTGGGGATGCGGCCGTTGTCTTCCTTGCGAAAGTTGTTGAATACATGCAGGCCGCCGCCGGTGAAGAAGGCTTCGCCGGGGCTGGCGGAGTACTTGCGCTCCAGCGCGGCGTTGAGCATGGCGCTGAGGTCGCGGTCCTTGTTCTGGACCAGGTAGTCGATGGCCCAGCGGGTGATGAAGTCCAGCTCGGCCACCTGTACTTTTTTCAGCTCGGCGGCCGGGGTAGCGGCGTACTTGTCGTGCAGTTCGGCGACTATTTCCAGGTAGCTGGTCAGTACCCGCAGCTTGGCGGTGGAGCCCAGTTCCAGTTTGCTGCCTTCGTTGATGTCGAAGGGCTGGTCGGTGCTGTCGGTTTGTACCCGCACCCTCGAGCCATCGGCGGTACGCTCCAGCAGGGTGAAGCTGTAACGCACCTGGGTGGTGCTGGTCGGGGTCAGCAAGCGTTCGCCAAACAGGCCCATTTTTTCTGCAAAGGCCGGGTCGGCGAGGTTCTTCAGGTATTGGCTGACCTGGCCCTGCAAATCCGACTGCAGGGTGCTGGTGGCCGACAGGTCGAGACGGTCGAGGTCATACAACGGCCGGCCCAGCGCCGAAGACAGGCGGCTGCGGGCGACGCTGATGCCTTTGTTGGTAACGATCGGCTGAATGGTCGGCTGGGCCACCCAGTCGCGGTAGATGGCCGTGCTGGAGAGGGCCGCATCCGCCAGCGGCTTGTCGATGATGTTGCTGGCCGAGAGGATGCGGATGTGGCTGTCGGTCAGCAGCGCCAGTTCCGCACGCCCCTTGGACAAAAAGTGCGAGGGGCGGCGCTGGGCGATCATCAGCGACAGCACCTGGCGCAAGGCCAGGCCACGGGTGGCGAGGCTCGCGGGGTCGTTGTCGGTGGACGACAGGGCCTGGTTGACCTGGGCAAAATCAGCGCCATACCAGACGCGCAAACCCTCGGCCATGCCATGCACTTCGCCATGCCCGGGCACCGCCGACAGCGGTACGCTGTTGAGGTAGTCGCGCACGATACGCTGGCGTGTTTCCAGGGTCTGCGGGCCACCTTTATACGCGCGCACGCTGGCGGAAATCATCTGGCGGATCTTCTCGCTGCCCGAGGCGGTCAGGCCGTCGGGGGAATGCCGGTATTTTTCCAGTTGGGTCGCCAGGGTACTGCCGCCCGCCGACTGGCCGGGCAGGGCCAGGTACTTCGCCACCTGGGTATAGGCGGCCTTGGCAAAGCGCGGCCAGTCCACGGCGGGGTTGTTCAGCGGGTCGTTGGGGTCGAGCAGGTCGCGGTTTTCGATGAACAGCAGGCTGTGGACAATGACCGGCGGGATCGAGGCGAAGTCGGGGTACAGGTGCTGCGGGTAATGAAACTGGTACAGCGCATCGCCCTTGCAGTCGGTGATCGACAAGCCGGCCTGAATTTTTTCGGCGTAGGGAACGAAAAAGCCGTGATCGACGTAGTCCATCAGCGCAGGCGAAAAGCGCGTCTGCTCGTTTATCACGTAGTCGCGCTTCAGTAGGCGCGGCAGGAATTCACCCAGAGAGCTGTAGCCCAGACGCTTGTCGAACGGACCTTCACCCGGGTAGCGAATGGCATCGCTGGGGCCGGGCTGCATGGAGTAGCTGAGGGTCGCGGCGAACCGGCTGAACTCCCGGGATTGCAGGCGCGAGGTGTGTATTTCGGTAGTGACGGCGTAACCCAGGGCGATCAGGGCGATCAGCAGCACCAACCAGAACAGCCGCCACCAGAGATGGCGCTGGCGTGGGCTTTTCGGCAATGGGAGTTGTTCAGGGGGAGCTTCCGTACTGTTCGGTTCCGATTGCCACAATGCGCCCATAGTCTTCAGCCCGGCTACGTATTTTCGTCTTGCTTGCCTGAAGCTTAGACGGTGGCCGGGTTTGGTGAAAATTTTGTAGTCAGTTGCCGGGCATTTCCTAAAAACGTGTCAGAAATGCTCCTTTGGTGGAGCTTGAATTGCCCCGTTTTGGTGCTATGTTAGCCGCCCTGTTTCCTGCAGAGGCTAAAGCACGGGGAATGCCCCTCCGTAGAAGCGGATTTTGCCGAGAGTTCTCGCCAAATATCGCGCTTTATACAGTGAAATGTCCTGCAGGGGCCTTTCTATACTGCTCGCCCCTTTCGCTCTGCCGGTTTTGCACTGACGGCAGACGGGCCCGCTCACAAGGCGGTGCCCGGCGAGGCAACGCATCAAGCCCACCGGCGATGCCAGGCCTGCACGAATGGTCATATCCAATAACAAAATGAGGTTGTATTTCTATGCCAGTCGGCAACCACCCTTCTCATGGTGAGACCGCCCAGGGCGGCCCACTCAAGCGAGAACTCGGCGAACGCCACATTCGCCTGATGGCGCTGGGCGCCTGTATCGGTGTCGGCCTGTTCCTGGGTTCGGCCAAGGCCATCGAAATGGCCGGACCAGCCATCATGCTGTCCTACATCATTGGTGGCCTGGCGATCCTGGTGATCATGCGCGCCCTCGGCGAAATGGCCGTGCACAACCCGGTAGCCGGCTCCTTCAGCCGCTACGCTCAAGACTACCTCGGCCCGTTGGCGGGCTTTCTCACCGGCTGGAACTACTGGTTCCTGTGGCTGGTGACCTGCGTGGCGGAAATCACCGCGGTGGCCATTTACATGGGCATCTGGTTCCCCGAAGTACCGCGCTGGATCTGGGCCCTGGCGGCCCTGGGCAGCATGGGCGCGATCAACCTGATCGCCGTCAAGGCCTTTGGTGAGTTCGAGTTCTGGTTCGCCCTGATCAAGATCGTCACCATCATTGCCATGGTCCTGGGTGGCATTGGCGTCATCGCTTTCGGTTTCGGTAACGATGGCGTGGCGATGGGCATCTCCAACCTCTGGAGCAACGGCGGCTTCATGCCCAATGGCGTGACCGGCGTGCTGATGTCGCTGCAGATGGTGATGTTCGCCTATCTGGGCGTCGAGATGATCGGCCTGACTGCCGGTGAAGCACGCAACCCGCAAAAGACCATTCCCCAGGCCATCGGCTCGGTGTTCTGGCGCATCCTGCTGTTCTACGTCGGCGCACTGTTCGTGATCCTGTCGATCTACCCGTGGAACGAAATCGGCAGCCAGGGCAGCCCGTTCGTGATGACCTTCGAGCGTCTGGGCATCAAGACCGCTGCCGGTATCATCAACTTCGTGGTGATCACTGCTGCGCTGTCGTCGTGCAACGGCGGTATCTTCAGCACCGGACGCATGCTCTACAGCCTGGCGCAGAACGGTCAGGCCCCGGCCACCTTCGCCCGCACCTCGAGCAACGGCGTGCCGCGTAATGCCCTGTTGCTGTCGATCGCAGCCTTGCTGCTGGGCGTGCTGGCCAACTACCTGGTACCGGAGAAAGTCTTCGTCTGGGTAACCGCCATCGCCACCTTCGGCGCGATCTGGACCTGGGTGATGATCCTCCTGGCCCAGCTGAAATTCCGCGCGGGCTTGAGCAACGCCGAGCGTGCCGCACTGAAATACCGCATGTGGCTGTGGCCGCTGAGCTCCTATCTGGCGCTGGCGTTCCTGATCCTGGTGGTCGGCCTGATGGCCTACTTCGAGGAAACCCGCGTGGCCCTGTACATCGGCCCGGCGTTCCTGGTGATGCTGACCGTGCTCTACTACGTGCTCAAGCTGTCGCCAAGCACCGTGGAGCAGCGCGCTGCAAGTTCAGTGTCCTGACCCTCTGGTTGTCATGAAAAAGCCCGTATCGATGGATACGGGCTTTTTTTTTTGGGGTTCTTCACGGATTGCCGGGAAAGTCGTTGGCAGCCAACAGATCTTGCAGATGTATCTGCTGCACTGCGCGCTTGAGATTCTCTGGGGGATCTGGTGAAGAACAATTAAGTACCGCACCGGCGCAGTTGCAATCCCGAGAATCGCTGCGAAGGCAGTTACGCCTTCATGGACTCAGGAGAGCCGCAGCATGACCACCCATCGACAACGTTCGTTCATCGCCACACTCTCAACCCCCTCTGGCCGCTTTGGCTTTCTCGACCAGTTGCATTCGGTCTTCTACGCCGATCCGCAACGTACCTTCACCTGGACCGGCATCAGCATCCCCAGCGCCGGGCACATGCTCGGTCACGTGAACGAGAAGCTGACGTCGGAGCCCTTGAAGCTCTACGTGCGCTTCACTGAGGGCGGCTACATCTTGTACGTCAGGAGCAAGGCCCATTTCGGTAAATGCATTGGCTACAAAAATGGTTACTTCGGTGCATTCGACCCGAAAGAGCAATCGCCAGCCAAATTCGGCCTGGAAGCCGTGGGTGTTGCTGACGGCGCCAGCGGCCAAGAGATTCAACTGGGCGGTGGCGCGATTCTCAGCCGTCTGATTTCCCTGGACACAGGCAAGCCCCTCGCTCTGCGCGAGCAAACGCTCAGCTATTACCGCAATAAAGCCTGGAGGAGCAGGCCGGTCACCTGTATTGCCGCCCATGGCGCCCAGGCAATGGACTTTCACGTCAACGTCCTGGAAACCAATAGCGCCTACCTGAGTCATCCGGACGAGATCTGAACAGGTGCGATTGATCTGCAATCCCGTCGAATACGCCTATCCTGCAAACTCGATCTCTTGACCCGGCCGCGCTGGTGGCGCAACAGTCGCTTGGAACTCAGGAACGGCCTGAGCAAGGCCGGTCCCTATGTCGATTGCGTTTTTCAGGTGGCAACCGCACGCATCGGCTGGTTCAGGCGTTTGTTGAAATCCAGCCAGGCGCCGAGCAGGGCCATGACGGCGACACCCACCAGTGCGGTGAATATCTGCATGGCAAAGGCATCGCCGGCCATGGCATTGATCATGTCCGCCAAGGGCGCAAGCAGTACCCCCAGGCAGAACACCTCAAGCGAGTAGCGGCCCATGCGGCAGGTTTGCTGCGCCAGCCAGTTCTGCGTCCAGCCGCTGCCCGGCAGCAGCTTGGCCGTGACGTAGGTCAGGGCCAGGAAGTGCAACAGGCGCACCGGCGACAGGTCGGTCTTGCTGATCGGGTACAGCAGATTGTTGATACTGGCCGGCATCAGTGCATCGTGAAGCTCTGACCAGCGCCAGGACAGGGTAATGATGCCTGCCGCCAGCGAGTAGGCGGCTGCCGCCAGAAACAGCGGTTGGCGCCGCAACGGCCGGGTTTGTGGCGGCCGTGCCTGTTGCCCGTAAAGCGCCGCTGCGCCACCGAGGATGAACAGGAACTGCCAGGTGACCGGGTTGAAATACCACACGCCATCGGAGAAGTTCGCCAGGTTCCAGCCGAACCCCGGGGCCATCAGATACACCGCCATCGATACCCCCACTACCGCCCAGGGCATGCGCATCAGCAACGGCAGCACCAGCGGCAAACCGGCCAGCAGCACAATGTACAGCGGCAGCGGGTCCATCAGGTTGGGCTTGAAGCGCAGCAACAACTCGTCCGTCAGGGCTTGCTGAGGGTTGGTGATGAAGTGGGTAAGGCCCATCTCCTGCACCAGATCGCGGGTCTGCACATGGCTGTTGGCGTAGAACACGATGCCCATCAACATCGCCAGCAGGAAGATATGCACGACATACAGCACCCAGGTACGGCGCAGGATCTTCACGCAGGCGATCAGGTAGCCGTCGCGTTGCAGGACTTTGCCGTAAGCCAGTACCGCGGCGTAGCCAGCGAGGAAGACGAAAATCTCCGCAGCATCGCTGAAACCGATGTTACGCAGGGTGATCTGGCCTAAAGGGTTGTGGGGGACGTGATCCCAGAAAATGAAGATCAACGCCAGGCCTCGAAAAAAATCGATGCGCGGGTCGCGTCCGTTAAGCATGGCAGCGGGCTCTTGAACAGTTGGTTAAGTAGTGACAGGCGCACGGCGGCATTCTCTCGCGCCGCACGTCGGGCGGGGGGCAGGGTGGCGGTATTCGTGGGTAATTGCAAAGGGGGCTTATTACTGAATGTCTCTATTCGCCCCTTGCGCCGTAGACCGTTGATCGCAAATCACCCGTACCTGTCAGATTTGCTAGTAGACGAACCACGGGTTACGTGGCCTGCTTGAGTTCAGCCGCAACAGCCATCGAGGCGTGACGCGCAATGGCCAACGTATGGAAAGGGTTTTCCACCTATGCCGTGATCGGTATTGCCAATACCCTGGTCCATTGGCAGCTCTTTTTCGTGCTCAGGGAAGTGTTCGCTTTAACTCAGGCCCTCAGTAATCTGCTGGCGTTTTGCGTTGCAGCAAGTCTTTCCTTTTATGTAAATGCCCTCTACACCTTCGCCGTGTCGCCTTCGTTCGGCCGCTACCTGCTGTTCATGCTGTGCCTGGGCGGGGTCAGCCTGGCAGTGGGCTGGATGGGCGACCACTGGCGGCTGCACGGGATGATCACGGTGGTGACGTTTTCCCTGATCAGTCTGACGTGTGGCTTCCTGTTGTCCAGGTGGTTGGTGTTTCGCAGGGCCGAGCCATGAAAGTCTCGCTGATCGTGCCGGTGTTCAACGAAGAGCAGGCCGTCAGGGGGTTTTACCAGGCGGTGAGGCAGGAACCCGCGCTGCAGGCCCACCTCATCGAAATAGTGTTCATCAACGATGGCAGCAGTGATCGCACGGCCGAGATCGCCCGTTCCATCGCCCTGACCGACAGCGACGTGGTGTTGATCAACTTCTCGCGTAACTTTGGCAAGGAGCCGGCCTTGTTCGCCGGCCTGGAGTACGCCAGCGGTGACGCCGTGGTGCCCATGGACGTTGACCTGCAGGACCCGGTGGCGGTGGTTGCGCAGTTGATTGATGAATGGCAGAACGGCGCCGACGTGGTTCTGGCCAAACGCCGGGACCGCTCCAGTGATGGCTACCTCAAGCGCCGCAGCGCCTCGCTGTTCTATCGCCTGCTCAATCGCATCGCCTATACCCATATTGAAGAAAACGTCGGCGATTTCCGCTTGATGGACCGCAAGGTGGTGGACGTGATCAAGACCCTGCCCGAACAGCAGTTGTTCATGAAAGGCGTGCTGTCGTGGGCAGGGTTCAATGTTGCCATTGTTGAATACGACCGCGCGGCGCGGGCAGTGGGCCGCAGCAAGTTCAACGCCTGGCGCCTGTGGAACCTGGCGCTGGACGGCATCACCTCGTTCAGCACCTTGCCCTTGCGCCTGTGGAGTTACCTCGGCGCGTGCATTTCTTTATTGGCGTTGCTGTACGCCGGTTACCTGGTAGTAGACAAGATCCTGTTCGGCAACGATCTGCCCGGATATCCGTCGTTGATGACAGCGATTTTGTTCCTCGGAGGGGTACAGTTGATCGGCATCGGCATATTGGGGGAATACATCGGCCGTATTTACATGGAGGCCAAGCATCGTCCTCGCTACGTTATAAAAAGTATTGTCGGAAAACCCGAGCAGCACACCCATAGGCCTTTGCTCAAGGAGAGCAGATGAGCCTGACGCTGCGCCTGCGGACTCAGGTTGCATGGCCGCTGGCTTGCTTGGCCATATTGCTGCTGAGCAGCGCTGTGCGTCTTTACCAGGTAACACAACCGGTGCTCTGGTACGACGAAGCTTTTTCCGTGGCTCTGAGTGCCTTGTCACCGTCGCAGATCCTGTTCCACACCGCTCGCGACGTTCATCCGCCGTTGTACTACCTGCTATTGCATTATTGGATGCACTGGCTGGGCAGCGACGTGTTGGCCCTTCGTGGCCTTAGTGTGTTCACGGGCGTGCTGACGGTGGCTCTGGGCATGTGGCTAACGCGCAGACTGGCCTCCCTGCGAGCAGCCTTGATCGCCGGGTCATTGCTGGCGCTGCTGCCCATCGCGGTGCGTTACAGCCAGGAAGTACGGATGTATTCGTTGCTGGGCATGTTGTTACTGGCAGCAACCTTTGTGCTTTTGCTCTGGGTGAGCAGACCGGCACAAAAGCCTCTCCTGATGCTTTATGCAATGCTGATGGTGGCCGGGCTGTATACCCACTATTTCACCGTACTCTGCGCCGCGGCGCATTGGTTGTATCTGTTATGTGTGAAGGATACACGGCGTCTTGTTCGAGCCTGGCCGTGGTGGCTGTGCAATGTGGCAATCGCGCTCGCCTATCTGCCTTGGCTGCCCTCGCTGGTGGGGCAGTTGGGACATACTTCGGCAGTCTCCTGGATTCCTCGGGTGACACTTGAAACGCTTCCTGCTGCCGTGTGGCAGTTTTTCACCCTCGATAACGGTAGTGCTTATCCTCGGCCGATATTCCTGGTGATGCCAATGGTGTTGCTCGTTGCCTCGGTTTTTATTCTGCGCAGGGATAGGCAGGCCTTGCGCCCGAACGCTCTGATCGTAGCGTCCAGTTATGTTCCACTTGTGCTGGTGTGGTGCATTTCATTCGCGATGCCGCTGTTCGTCGAACGCTATCTGTTGTTCGCGGCTGTCGGTTTGCCGATTGTGCTGGCATTGGCGCTGGATCGCCTTGCAGCCAGTCATCGTGGCTTGGCCTGGCTGTTGGCCGCCGCTTGCCTGACGCTGGAAGTGACCGGCATTGCGCGTATCTACAGCCAGCAGCACAGCTTGAATGATGCCGTAGGCTGGTATGTCAATCGCCTGGATGTTGTGGTCGATGGGGTCAACGCACAGTGGCAGCAGGGAGACTTGATAGTTGTCGATGGCCTGTATTGGTACTTCAGTGTGGCGTACTACAACAGGACCGGTAGCATACCGTTGATCTATGAAAATGGTGCGAAGGGCGATAGTACCGGCACCTCGAGCTCCAGCTATGGTGGTGCGACATTGCTCTTTTCCCGGGCGGAGCACTTGTACGTACAGATGCCTCAAGCGTTAGCGCCGAAATCCGGCAGGGTATGGTGGGTAGGTGGCGTTCCGGGCCCTGGTAAGGAGCGTCACTTGCCCGGTAACTGGACCAAGCTGGCGGAAATCAGGGCGGGAGAGACCCGGGCAATGCTGTTCGCAGTGCCCGAGCGATCAGAGTCGCAGACGACTGGCCATTGAACCTGTCAGGCGGCCAGCGGTTCGAAACTGTCGGCCCGCGCCATCTGCCACATCCGCGAGTAGAACTCGCCATTGACCTCGTCATTGAGCAATTCACCCGGCTTGAGGAATACATGCATCTGCGAGAACAGCTTGATCTCGGTGGCCGAGATGCGCCGCACCAGGTGCCTGGCTTCCAGCTGCGAGGGGTGATCGAGGCCGGCGGCGGCAAGCATCTCGGCCAGGGCCTTGAGGGTGTTGTGGTGGAAGTTGAATACTCGCTCGGCCTTGTCGGGCACCACCAGGGCGCGCTGGCGCAGCGGGTCCTGAGTGGCGACGCCGGTCGGGCATTTGTTGGTGTGGCAGCTTTGCGACTGGATGCAGCCGATGGCAAACATGAAGCCGCGCGCCGAGTTGGCCCAGTCGGCGCCGATGGCCAGCACGCTGGCAATGTCGAAGGCGCTGACGATCTTGCCGCTGGCGCCGAGCTTGATCTTGTCGCGCAGGTTCAGGCCCACCAGGGTGTTGTGCACGAACAGCAGGCCTTCGCGCAGCGGCACGCCGATATGGTCGGTGAATTCCACGGGCGCAGCGCCGGTGCCACCTTCCTTGCCGTCGACGACAATGAAGTCGGGCAGGATGCCGGTTTCCAGCATGGCCTTGGCAATGCCCATGAACTCCCACGGGTGACCGAGGCAGAACTTGAATCCTACCGGCTTGCCGCCAGACAGCTCACGCAACTGGGCGATGAACTGCATCATCTCGATCGGGGTGGAGAAGGCGCTGTGACGTGACGGCGAGATGCAGTCTTCACCCATCAGGATACCGCGGGTCTCGGCAATCTCGCGGGTGACCTTGTGCTTGGGCAGGATGCCGCCGTGGCCGGGTTTGGCACCCTGGCTCATCTTGATCTCGATCATCCGCACCTGCGGGTTGCGCGCCTGTTCGGCGAAACGCTCGGGGTCGAAGCGCCCGTCCGAGGTGCGGCAGCCGAAGTAGCCGCTGCCCAGCTCCCAGGTCAGGTCGCCACCGTGCTCGCGGTGATAAGGGCTGATGCTGCCTTCACCGGTGTCGTGAGCGAAGTTGCCGAGCTTGGCGCCCTGGTTCAGGGCGCGGATGGCGTTGGCGCTGAGCGAACCGAAACTCATGGCCGAGATGTTGAATACCGAAGCCGAGTACGGCTGTTTGCACTGCGGGCCACCGACGATTACCCGAAAGTTCGACGGGTCGCTGAGCGGCGCCGGGCGCATGGAGTGGCCGATGAACTCGAAACCGGACTGGTACACGTCGATCAGGGTGCCGAAGGGTTTGTCCGACGCTTCGTTCTTGGCCCGCGCATACACCAGCGAGCGCTGCGCCCGGGAAAACGGCAGGGCATCGCTGTCAGCCTCCAGCAGGTACTGGCGGATTTCCGGGCGAATGCCTTCGACCAGATAGCGGATGTTGCCGAGGATCGGGTAGTTGCGGCGCACCGCGTGACGGCTTTGCAGCAGGTCGCCGAGGCCGATCAGGCTGAGCACGGCGGTCACCAGGGTGAACGGCCACAGCCATTCGTGGTGGAGAAAGGGCAGGCTGGCCAGGGTGAACAACACACAGGCAGCGAAGAAGGCGTAGCGGCTGAGAAGTGACAGGCTCATACGGTTTCCTTGCGATGGCGCGGTCAGGCTCAGGGCCTGGTCAAACCCCGACCTTATCCCGGTTGGGGATTAAAGCGCCAGCCCGCAGCGCGCAAGGGCTGCAAGCTTCATCTTGGAATCGAAAATCATTTGTATTTGCGATTTATTGGTATGTTATATAGTATCAATTCGTCTTCGTTCATTTTCCCGAGAGGCTTGGCCATGAAACCCGGCATTCACCCCGACTACCGTCCTGTGTTGTTCCACGACACCGCTGCAGATGTGTATTTCCTGATCGGCTCGACCGTCGACACTGACCGCAGCCATACCCATAGTGACGGCAAGATCTACCCCTATGTGGCTCTGGATGTGTCCAGTGCTTCGCATCCGATCTATACCGGCCAGCAGCGCAAGGCTACGGTCGAAGGCCGGGTGGCTGGCTTCAACAAGCGTTTCGCCGGGTTCGCTGCGCCGCAGGTCAAGTGACCAGGGCAGGATCGCGGATCAAACGACCGCGCCACTCGCCCTGCGCCGCCAATTCATCGTCACCACTGAACTGGACCTTGCCGGCAATCAGCGTCGCCACCGACGCACCATCCAGATAGAGCAGGCGGTTGCCGCTGACCGCCGGGACCTTGTTGCCTGGCAGCAGGGTGCCGACCAGGTTCAGCGGGTCGCTGGCGCAGATTGCAACCAGGCTGCCATCGAGCGGGCGCCGGCGCACTTCACGTAGCAGCGCCACGGCCTCGGGCAGGGCAAACTGCTCGCCGGCCAGGCCACTGATAAAGCGCCCGCCACGGATTTCGCCACGGGCTTCCAGGCGGTGGTAGCAGCGCAGCAGTTCGCGCCAGCTGGGCAGCCAGTCGGCTTCGCGTTCAAGCAAGCGCCAGCAGATCACGCCATAGCGGCGCAGCAAGGTGCGGGCGATGTGTTCGAGGTCTTCGTCGCGCTTGGCACTGGGCTTGCGCAGCAGGGCCCAGCGCCCGGCGTCTTGCATGCCGCCGAACAACGGCCCGCGACCGCGGCGCTGGCTACGGCCCTGGCGTTTGCTGGCCGGGGTGATCAGGGCGCGCAGGCCGGCAAAGCTGTCGGCGCTGATCAAACCGGCGGCCACCAGCTCCTGCAGGGCGTTCTCCAGTTCGCTGGGCAGCAAGTGGGCGTCTTGCACCAGCTCTTCGAAGAACAAGGCGCCGTGCTCGCTCAAGACGGTGTGCACGCGCTGGGCACGCAGGCTCAGTTCACTGCTGTCCAGCGCCGGGCTCAGGGCCCGCCACAAACCCAGGCGAGCCCGTGGCAGCAGCACCAGCGGCGTGCTGCGCAGGGTGCTGGCTGCGGCACTCGGGGCCAGACGCACCCAGGCGTATTTGCCGGCGCGGCAGGCTTCGTCGAGCCAGCGCGGGCTGTAATCCTTGAGCCGGGTGGGCAGCAGGTCGCTTTCCCAGGCTGCTGCAGCTGCCGGGTAACCTTCGAACTGATCGAGCACGGCACTCAGCGCTGCCTGCCCTTGCAGGCGCGAGGCGGGCGACAGGTGCTGCCAGTCGAACAGAAAACGCATGAAGTCCTGCAGGCTGACCGGTTCGATTTCCCGGCGCAGGCGCTTGATGGTGTAACGATGAATGCGCGCCAGCAGGTGGCGTTCGCACCATTGCAGTGCCTGCTGGCCCGGCTGCTGGCTCGGCTGGAAGTACCCGCGCAGCACGTAACCTTCGCCTTCCAGGCGGGCCAGGGCCTGCTCGATGGCGCTGATCGACAGTTGCAGCGGTGCGGCAATCTGCTCGCTGGTCAGCGGGCCGAAACCGCTCAGGCGCGCGCGCAGCAGCTCGACCAGCGCCGCATCGGCGTCCATGGCTTGAGCAAAGCCGGGCAGGGCGGCGACCTCAGGCGTGACGGCCGCCTGCGGATAAAGGGTGCGCAGCAGCACCAGGCGTTCGCGGGCCAGCCACAACGCTTGCCCCCCAGCCAGTTGCAGACGGCAGGCGCGGCCTTCCTTGCCCAGCGCCGCCAGCCAGTCCTGCCAGCCGTCATTGGCCTCGGCTTCGGCCTGGCTGATACCGGCCAGGCTCATCAAGGCTTCATGCATTTCGTCGCTACGGGTTGGCATTGGCCAGGCTTCGGCGTGTACGGCGGCGATTGCCTCCGGATCCAGCGCGCCCAGGTCATCGCTGCTCTGCGCTTGATTCCAGCGGCGGTTGAGTACGGCCTGGGTACGCCGTTCTTCCAGCGGTGCGTCATCCAGGAAGGTATAGGGCCGTGCGTTGAGAATGGCCGAGGCCAGCGGCGAAGGTGCCGGCAGGTC
Organism: Pseudomonas wadenswilerensis; assembly: GCF_900497695.1. Taxonomy (GTDB): domain Bacteria; phylum Pseudomonadota; class Gammaproteobacteria; order Pseudomonadales; family Pseudomonadaceae; genus Aquipseudomonas; species Aquipseudomonas wadenswilerensis. Next base: position 418,602 of record NZ_UIDD01000004.1, read on the forward strand.
ACGGGCAACCAGCTTGATCCGGCCTTGCTCGATACGCCGCAACAGCGCCAGCCAGCCTTCGCTGTCCATGGCCTCGTGCAGGCAGTCGTCGAGGGTTTGCTCGACCAGCGGGTGGTCGGGTATCTGCCGCTCGCCGGCAAGGTTTTCCAGGCAGGCGATCTGGTCGGGGAACACCGCGGCAATCAGGTCTTCGCTTTTCATCCGCTGGATCTGCGGCGCCACCTTGCGCCCGCCGACAAAACGCGGCAGCGCCAGTGCGGTACCGGCATTCCAGCGCCAGCGCACACCGAACAGCGGCGCATCGAGCAGGGCCTGAACCAGGATCGACTCGGCGCTGTTGCTGTGCAGGTAACGCCAGACCTCTTCCAGGGCAAAACTGTGGCTGGCCGACAGCGACAGGACAATCGCGTCTTCGCTGGCCGCAGCCTGCAGTTCGAAGTTGAAGGTGCGGCAAAAACGCTTGCGCAGGGCCAGGCCCCAGGCGCGGTTGATGCGGCTGCCGAACGGCGAATGGATGATCAGTTGGGTGCCGCCGGACTCGTCGAAAAAACGCTCCATCACCAGGGTTTGCTGCGAGGGCAGGGCGCCGAGCACCTGGCGGGTGTGGGCCAGGTACTCAAGCAATGGTTCGGCGCAGCCCAGGCTCAGGCCCAGTTCGGCCGTGAGCCAGTCGAGCAGCGGTTGCAGCTGGCCATCGCTATCGCTCAGGCGCTGGTCGATCTCGCCTTGCAGGCGCGCGACGCCTGCTGACAGCTCATCACTGCGCCCCGGCGCTTCGCCGAGCCAGAACGGGATGCTCGGCGGCAGGCCCTTGGCGTCCTCGACCCGCACCCGGCCGCTTTCCACGCGCAAGATGCGGTAGGAGGCGTTGCCCAGCTGGAAGATATCGCCGGCGATGCTTTCGACCGCGAAGTCTTCATTGACGGTGCCGATGTTCAGGCTCTGGGGTTCGAGCACCACGGTGTAGTCGGCGTTATCAGGGATGGTGCCGCCGCTGGTCAAGGCCGTCAGCTGGCTGCCACGCCGCCCGCGCAGGGTGGCGTTGACTGCATCACGGTGCAGGTAGGCGCTGCGGATGCCCAGGCGGCCATTGAAGCCTTCGCCAAGCATGCGCAACAGCGCCTGGTAATGGTCTTGATCCAGCTCGGCGTAGGGCATGGCCCGGCGCAGGCAGTCGAACAGCGCCTGCTCGTGCCACTCCTGGTTGCTGACCTCGGCGACGATCTGTTGCGCCAATACGTCCAGCGGAGCTTGCGGTACCTGCAAGCGGTCCAGCTCGCCGCGGCGTACGCAATCGAGCAGTGCCGCGCATTCGATCAGGTCGTCGCGCGACAGCGGGAACAGCCGGCCTTTGGGCGTGCCCTCGACCTGGTGCCCGGAGCGCCCGACCCTTTGCAAAAACGCGGCAATCGAACCGGGCGAGCCGATCTGGCACACCAGCTCGACTTCACCGATATCGATGCCCAGCTCCAGCGAGGCGGTGGCCACCAGCACCTGCAGCTCACCGCGCTTGAGCCGTTGCTCGGCGTCCAGGCGGTATTCCTTGGCCATGCTGCCGTGGTGCGCAGCCACGGCATCGCGGCCCAGGCGCTCGCTCAAATGGCGGGTCAGGCGTTCGGCCAGGCGCCGGGTGTTGACGAACACCAGGGTGGTGCGATGCTCGCGGGCCAGGGCCGCCAGACGGTCGTAAACCAAGCCCCAGACATCAGTAGCCATCACCGCCCCGAGTGGCACCGGCGGTACTTCCAGGCCCAGGTCACGGGGACGGGCATGGCCGATATCGACGATGGCGCACTCGCGCGCCTTGCCTGCCAGAAATTGCGCCACCCGCTCGACCGGTCGTTGCGTGGCCGACAGGCCGATGCGCCGCAATGTCCGGCCACACAGCGCTTCAAGGCGCTCCAGGCTCAGGGCCAGATGACTGCCGCGCTTGTTGCCGGCCAGGGCGTGGATCTCATCGACAATCACCGTGTGTACGCTGGTCAGGCCCTGGCGCCCGGAGGCCGAGCCGAGCAACACATACAGCGATTCGGGGGTGGTGACCAGGATATGCGGCGCCTGGCGGCGCATGGCCGTGCGTTCCTTTTGCGGGGTGTCGCCACTGCGTACCGCCGTACGGATTTCCAGCGGCTCCAGGCCTTGTTCGGCCAGCACCGCGTTGATCCCGGCCAGCGGCGCCTGCAGGTTGATCTGGATATCGTTGGACAGTGCCTTGAGTGGCGAGACGTAGAGCACCTGGGTCTGGTCCGGCAGGTTTGCGCTGGCCAGGCCCTGTTCGAACAGCTCGTCGAGGATCGCCAGGAAGGCGGTCAGGGTTTTGCCTGAACCGGTGGGTGCGGCGACCAGCAAGGATTGCCCGCTGCGAATCAACGGCCAGGCCCGGGCCTGGGCGGCGGTTACCGTTGGGAACTGGCGCTGGAACCAGGTGCGGACCGCGGGGTGGAAGGCGTCCAGTTCCGGGTGCTTGAGGGCGGGGAGGTTCATGGGCTGTTTATGCGGCCAATGGTGCGGGGTTGCAAGGGGCGTTCGTCAGACCGGTGTGTGGGAGCGGGCTTGCCCCGCGATGCAATCGCACAGGCCAGCCTGATCGCGGGGCAAGCCCGCTCCACCATTGAAAGGCCCCCGCCAACATGTGATCCTTGCGCGCTTTCCCGTTCACGAGCGTCCCATGAGCAAAACCATCCGCATCGCCGCTGCCCTCCTGCTTGACCCGCAAGGCCGTACCCTGCTGGTGCGCAAGCGCGGTACCCAGGCGTTCATGCAGCCTGGCGGCAAGATCGAGGCCGACGAGCAGCCGGTCAATGCCCTGGCCCGCGAGCTGTTCGAAGAACTGGGCCTGGCGATCGAGCCGCACGACGCCGAGTATCTGGGCCAGTTCAGTGCCCCGGCCGCCAACGAGCCGGGTTTTGTAGTCCAGGCCGAGATTTTCAAGGTGCACACCGCCATGCCGGTCGAGCCCGCCGCAGAAATCGAAGAAGTGGTGTGGATCTCGGCACGCAAGCAACTGACCCTTGAGCTGGCTCCGCTCACACGGGACTTGATTCTGCCCCTGTACCGGCAGTTAACTACAACCCCTGCCTGATCTCACTTGCAAAGGAATGCCGATGATCCCCACCCATGAATGGCTGCTGTTTATCGGCGCCGCGCTGCTGATGGTCCTGACCCCGGGGCCGAACATGATTTATTTGATTTCCCGTTCGATCTGCCAGGGCCGCACGGCCGGGGTAACCTCGTTGCTCGGCGTGGTGGGCGGCTTTCTGGTGCACATGAGCGCCGCAGCCATTGGCCTGACCGCCTTGTTCATGGCCGTGCCGCTGGCCTACGACCTGCTCAAGTGGGCCGGTGCCGGCTACTTGATGTGGCTGGCCTGGCAGGCAGTCAAGCCCGGTGCCCGCTCGCCGTTCGAGCCCCGTGAACTGGCCCCGGATTCCCCGCGCAAGCTGGTGCTGATGGGCTTTCTGACCAGCGTGCTGAACCCCAAGGTGGCGGTGTTCTACCTTTCGGTGCTGCCACAGTTCATCTCGCCGGAAAACGGTTCGGTGCTGGCGCAGAGCCTGGCCCTGGGCCTGACCCAGATCGCCGTGAGCTTCTCGGTCAACCTGCTGATTGCCCTGTTCGCCGCCGGCATTGCCGGTTGGTTCGTGCGTTACCCGCTGTGGCTGATGCTGCAGCGCTACGTGATGGGCTTCGTCCTGGCCGGCCTGGCGCTGCGCCTGGTGCAGGAGCAGCGCCGGACCGTATAAGGCTCAACGTACCGCGCTGACGCCGTCGAGGGTGGAGAAGGACGTATCCTTGGCGGTCAGCAGGAAGTCGCGCATGTATGGCGCATCGAGCATGTCGCTGCGCACCGCCGCGTACAGCGTGGCAAACAGGCCTTTCTCACCCAGGCGCTTGGCCTTCACGTAACCGCGCGAGCTGTACTCGTGCAGGGCCCAGTGCGGCATGCCGCAGACCCCGCGGCCGCTGGCCACCAGTTGCATCATCATCACCGTCAGCTCGGCTGTGCGCACCTGCGCCGGCTCGACGTCGGCCGGCTCCAGGAAGCGGGTGAAGATGTCCAGGCGGTCGCGCTCCACCGGGTAGGTGATCAGGGTTTCCGTGGCCAGGTCTTCCGGCACCATGTACGGCTTGTGCGCCAGCGGGTGCTGGTTGGCCACGGCGAGCATGGCTTCGTAGGTGAACAGCGGCACGTAGGTAATGCCGCTGAGCTCCAGCGGGTCGGAGGTCACCACCAGGTCCAGATCGCCACGGGCCAGGGCTGGCAGCGGGGCGAAGGCAAAACCCGAGGCCAGGTCCAGCTCGACCTCCGGCCAGGCATCGCGGAACTGGTCGATGGTCGGCATCAGCCACTGGAAGCAGCTGTGGCATTCAATGGCCATGTGCAGGCGCCCGGCGGTGCCACCGGCCAGGCGGGCGATGTCGCGCTCGGCGCCGCGCAGCAGCGGCAGGGTGGCATCGGCCAGCTGCAGCAGGCGCAGGCCGGCGCTGGTGAAGCGCAGCGGCTTGGTCTTGCGCATGAACAGCGGCATGCCCAGGCGCTCTTCCAGCTCCTTGAACTGATGGGACAGCGCCGACTGGGTCAGGTGCAGGCGTTCGGCGGCCTCGACCAGGCTGTCGGCTTCGCGCAGGGCGTGCAGGGTTTTCAGGTGACGAATTTCCAGCACCGAGGGGCTCCATGAGTAAACTTTGAGATGAACACGAATTTATTGAGTTTGTCTCATGTTGGTCTGGCTGTCGACAATAGCGTCATCTTTTACAGGGAGGACGTTTTCTCATGGCATTGGCCCACAACCTTGGTTTCCCGCGCATCGGCGCTGACCGCGAACTGAAAAAAGCGCAAGAAGCCTACTGGAAAGGCGATCTCGATCAGGCAGGTCTCGAGGCTGTTGGCCGCGAACTGCGCGCCCGCCACTGGCAGCTGCAGAAAGACGCCGGTATCGAACTGCTGCCGGTCGGCGATTTTGCCTGGTACGACCAGGTCCTGACCCACTCGCTGACCTTCGGGGCGATCCCCGAGCGCTTCGCCCAGGTCAGGGGCGACAATGGCCTGCCGACCCTCGACACCCTGTTCGCCATGGCTCGTGGCGCCAGCACCTGCTGCGGCGGTAGCCACGGCCAGACGCAATATGCGCAAGAGCTGACCAAGTGGTTCGACACCAACTATCACTATCTGGTCCCGGAATTCAGCGCCGACCAGCGCTTTTTGCTCAGTTGGGAACAGCTGTTCGATGAAGTGGCCGAAGCCCAGGCCCTCGGCCACGCGGTCAAGCCGGTGCTGATCGGCCCGCTGACCTACCTGTGGCTGGGCAAGGCCAAGGGCGGCGAGTTCGACAAGCTCGACCTGCTTGAGCGGCTGCTGCCGGTGTACGGCGAAATCCTCAGCCGCCTGTCGCGCCAGGGCGTGGAGTGGGTGCAGATCGACGAGCCGATCCTCGGCCTTGACCTGCCGCAGGAATGGAAGAACGCCTTCGAACGTGCTTACCACATCCTGCAGTACTCGCCCCTGAAGAAGCTGGTCGCCACCTACTTCAGCGGCCTGGAGGACAACCTCGGCCTGGCCGTCGGCCTGCCGGTGGATGGCCTGCATATTGACCTGGTGCGCGCACCGGAACAACTGCCGGCGGTACTCGATCGCCTGCCTACCTATAAAGTGCTGTCCTTGGGTGTGGTCAACGGCCGCAACGTCTGGCGCTGTGACCTGGACAAGGCGCTGGAGCAGCTGCAACAAGCCCAGCAACGCTTTGGTGCCAACCTCTGGGTGGCCGGCTCCTGTTCGCTGCTGCACAGCCCGGTGGACCTCGGCCGGGAAGACAAGCTCGATGCCGAACTGAAAAGCTGGCTGGCCTTTGCCGTGCAGAAGTGCGAGGAAATCGCCGTGCTGGCCAAGGCCCTGGACAATCCGCACTTGCCTGCCGTGCAGAACGCCCTGAGCAACAGCCGCGCCGTACAGAAGCGCCGTGCCGAATCACCACGCATTCACAAGCCGCAGGTTCAGGCCCGCCTGGCCGCCGTGACCGCTGCCGACAGCCAGCGCCAGTCGGCCTTCGCCCAGCGTATCGAAGCCCAGCGTCAGCGCCTGCAACTGCCGGCGTTCCCGACCACCACCATCGGTTCTTTCCCACAGACCTCGGCGATCCGCCTGGCGCGTCAAGCCTACAAGCAGGGCAAACTCTCGGCCAACGACTACACCGACGCCATGCACAGCGAGATCCGCCATGCCGTGCAGGTGCAGGAGCGCCTGGGCCTGGATGTGCTGGTGCACGGTGAAGCCGAGCGCAACGACATGGTCGAGTACTTTGCCGAGCAACTGGACGGTTACGCCTTCACCCGTTACGGCTGGGTCCAGAGCTACGGTTCGCGTTGCGTGAAACCGGCGATCATCTATGGCGACCTCAACCGCCCGCAGGCCATGACCGTGGCCTGGATCGAATACGCCCAGCGCCTGACCAGCAAGGTCATGAAAGGCATGCTGACCGGCCCGGTCACCATGCTGATGTGGTCGTTCCCGCGTGAAGACGTGTCGCGCAAGGTTCAGGCCGAACAACTGGCCCTGGCCATCCGTGACGAAGTGCAGGACCTGGAAGCCGCTGGCATCAAGATCGTGCAGATCGACGAAGCCGCATTCCGTGAAGGCCTGCCGCTGCGCCGTGCGCAGTGGCAGGCGTACCTGGACTGGGCGGTGGAAGCGTTCCGCCTGTGCTCCAGCGGTGTGCGCGATGAAACCCAGATCCACACCCACATGTGCTACAGCGAGTTCAACGATGTGATCGAAGCGATCGCCGCCATGGACGCCGACGTCATCACCATCGAGACCTCGCGCTCGGACATGGAACTGCTGGAAGCCTTTGAAGCCTTCGACTACCCCAACGACATTGGCCCGGGCGTCTATGACATCCACTCGCCACGGGTGCCGGACACTGCCGAGATGGTCCAGCTGATGAGCAAGGCGGTCAAGCGTATCCCGGCCGAGCGCCTGTGGGTCAACCCGGATTGCGGCCTGAAGACCCGCGCCTGGCCGGAGACGGAAGCTGCGCTGGTGAACATGGTGGCGGCGGCGCGGCAATTGCGTAGCGAGCTGGCGTGAGAATACGCCAAGGGAGCAGCTTGCCTGTTCCCTTGGCGCCTGGATTAACTCATAGCAATTGAAAATGCTTGCTAGCGATTTCTCGGTTGATGTCTCCGCGCCAGATAGTTTCAGCCTGAGCGCCCAGCGATTGTTGCCATTTTGACCCCAGATAGCGGTAGTCGCGCAACTTGAGGTGGGCTTTGACAAAGTCGCTGAACGCTGCTGACTGTGCGTTGTAATGGAAGTGCGCATACCACAGGGGCCATGGTGGTGTTTGCGTCAAGTCGCGAACTTCGTATTCCTGCATGAAGTCGCGGCGCCCCTCTGGGCTTCGGGCAAGTTCGATAAGCCCTTCCTTTTTTATAATGTCGACTGCCTGCTGTGCAACCAGGTAATCCAGATGGCCGGCATTGGGTTTCTGGCTGGCCAATGCCTGCGTGATTCGCAGCTGCTTGCCTTGTTCGGCAAGCTGCGCCGCTTTGCTTCTTAGGCTGGCAATGAGTGGCTGTTTGTCGTCGAGTTGATGAATTTTTTGAGCACGGGATCTCAATTGTTCGGCCAACTCGTTCATCAAGTCTTCCAACTCTGCGGGAATTGAGTCAGGTTTTATGTAGGCGCGAATGCGAGTGGCATCCTGTTCGATGTTGCCCAGCCGCTGTTTTGCTTCAGTCATCAGCTGTTGCAGGCTGAATCGTGTCCCGGCAGCGGGGGGCCGTGGCGACTCCAATTGCCATTTACCCCGAGGGCCTTGCACATAGGTTTCCGTGAGCCCTCCGGGGCCAGTGACGCTGAATCGGTGCGGCTGAGCGCCTGAGGCAACGGATTCGGAGCCGATCAGAAAATACTCATCTTCCGTTTCAAATACACGAGAGGGCGGCTGCCCTGGGGCCGCAGGTTTGGGCTTTACTGTCTGGCTTGCACCGGCTGCACCCGCTGTGCCCAATTCCTTGTTGGCCAACCGGGTCAGTTGCTCCATGGCCTCGCCGATTGGCGCAATAAAGGTTGAATCAAAATACTGCGGGTAGTTGACCGACCACAGCCTGAGATTTGAAATGTGCTGCTGATAGACCACGACACAGTCTCTCAAGAGTGTCTTGCGCTCACTCGCAAGGCTGATTTTGTGCACGTTATGATGATTGCTCAAGGCGTGCTCAAATCGTTTTACCGCCTGCTTGATGCTGTCATTGAAATACTGCCAGGCCAGGTCGTTTGTTGGGCGGGCAATATGTACGAGCTGGGCAAGTTCGCTGGTTTTTGTGGTGAAATGATTGACGTTGAGTATCTTGGGTAAGTCGGCATTCACAGCAGTAATCGTCTGTTTATTCGTCGTACGCGCAAGCCAGGTCCTGATGTCTTTTTCCAGGTTCTCGATGTGATCCAGGGTTTCGATGAACTTCTTGATTTGTTGGATGTATTGATCAAATTGTGCCTGGGTCAGTAGGGTGGTTCCTGAGTGGCCGATGCTGTTTTGCACCGTCTTGGCGAGCTTCCTGGCGTGGCTAACCCGATTGAACGAGCGATGGACGATGATGGTTACAGCACTGTTCTTGAATCGGCTGTTGTCGGCCAGGTTGTTACCGGAGAGCAAGGGGCGGTATTCCTCCAGCGTCTTGAACACGGCTTTGGCTTCGGCGATTTCGTCTGCGCAAGCCCGGTCGATGCGCGCGAGTTCGATGGGGTCGGAAGAACCGTTGTTTTTCAGTTGGTCATTGGGGTCATACTGATCAGCCAGCTTGCTGTAGGTGCGTTCAGTGTTTTCCTTCAGAGCCAAGCGACGACGATGGGTGGCATCAGTCCACCAGCGGGGCAGCCGATCACGTATAGGGGCAGGCCACAAAGGATCAGCGAGGTCGGCCAGGCGTCCGACTACCTGGCCACCACCCGAACCACCACCGTGCAGATGCACACCGTACAGCGCGAAATGGGTATTCCACTGGCCGTTCTCATCCAGGGCGATGTTCTTTCTCCAGGTCTTGTGCGCGTTGCCGCGCAGGCGCCAGGTGTGTTCCGTTTCGAGCCATTCAACCTGGCAAGGACGGTCTTCGACCAGAATGAAATCGCCATCGGCGTGTTGGTAGATGCCGCGGTATTTGCCTTCCAGGCCAGGTTGTATGCCCATCAACGATAGCGGTTGGTGATACTCGTACCCTTCGAAAGCTTCCAGGCGCTTCTGGGCGCTGGGGGCGCCGGGGCGAAAGCCGGTACCGGGGCCCTTGAGCAGCTGGCGCAACTGACGTTGGCGGGTGAGCCTGCGTGCGATGCTGGACTTGGCGACTACGCTAGGGAGCACATCCATGGCACCATCAATGAACGACAGCAGTGCTTGTTCCAACTCGTCCAGTGCTTTGCCCACCTCACCGCGCACCAATGCAGCGGCAGCGTTGGCGCTGGCCTTGTAATAGTCGTAAGCGCCGACAGCGAGGCCGATCACTGGAACGAAGCCTAGCGCCATCTTGATGTAGTTGAAGATCATGCCGCTCTGGTAGGCGAAGTTCTCCAGCCATAACTGCTGGTTCGAGCGCGAGGTCGCCCGATGCGCCTCCAGAACCCGACCGCCTTGGGCGTCAAGCAGGTGCTGGGCCAGCGAGGTGGTCCGCGGCCAGGCTGAGCCCAGGCCGATGATGCCGTCGAAACGATGCTCGATGGCCAGACGCATGCGTGAGCGGTGTGAGTCCGGGTCGCCCAGCAAGGCACGACCGGCCATATAGTCGATTTCACCGCTCTGTTTGCTCAACTCGTACAAACCCAGGCGCGCCGCTTCGAGGCTGGAGTATTGGCGCAGGTGTTTTTTCGGATGGTCAGGGCAGTAAAGCAAGGTATTGCCGCTTTTCTGGTCAGTGATGAAGGTCACACCGGAAAGGGTAACGCCGTAACTTTCGGTGTCTTCACCTCCAGCGGTAAGCCTGGCGGGGATCAGGCGAATATCGTGTCCATTGGCCCGATAAGCCTCCGTGCTGTCGGCATCGATGGCGATATCGAGAATGGCCTGCCCCCCGGCGTTCATATCACCTGTTGTCCTGGCCTGGACGCTATGCATCTTGAGCATCAGGCGCAAGGGTTCGCCCAGGCATTCACGGCGAAACTGGCGGGCAAAGTAGCCTTCTTCGGTGCCGCGATAGGCGGCCAGAATCATGTCTTCGCGTTTTTGCGCCAGATCGATATCCTTGGCCAGCTTGATCAGGTAGTCGGCATCGAAACCGCTTCGCAGCGCCTGTTCAAGGGTTGAATCGGAGGTCGTTGTCTGTAACTTCATGAAGCCCAGGCGGCTTTTCATCTCTGCGTCGATGTTCTCCAGCAGCAGGGTCTCCAGGCTCAGGGTTTCCCGCGCGTCACTGGCCACCGGCACCTGTTTGACCGGTACGCCAGGGGCACCGCTGCCGGCAACCGGATCATTGCCAAGTGAGGTGCTCTTGGGCAGGTCGACGGAGAGGGAACTGCCGTCGAAGTCAGGGAAATCCTGTTGCAGACGTTGGTTGATGTGTTGACGGCAAAACAGCGACAGGTTGGGCAGGTCGCGGGAAATCAATGCCTGGGATCGACGCATGGCGTCGATGTAGGCCAGGGTGCTGGACCTCAGCGTCTGACGATCAGTTGCCGTCAGATTGGCCAGCCAGGGAACGGAGGTTTCGCTCAAGGTGGCGCTGGCCTGCTCCGCTTGCAACTGGCTGAAGGCAAACTCACGGGCGGCATGACGAGGAATTTGCAAGGACTGTGCGAGAGATGTGCGAATGCGTGCGTGCGAATCGTCCGACGGGCTTGATTGCGATGCGATTTTGCTGCGGCTCAGGTGGTAATCGAGGACCTTCTCCAGCACATCGCCAGTGACGTGGGTGAGTTGCAAAGACAGCCCATCTGTATCTGTGAGGCCGAAGCATCGCTCCAGTTCCTCCTGGTTGGCGCAACGTATGAGCCCGCCCGACTCACCTGGCCAGTACAGCAGGAGGCTGTGCGGCGCGTCCTCATTTTGTAGGGTGACGATCAGGCAGTCATGGACAACAGTGCTGGTGGTCGTTTCGGTGTCGTCGTGTACGGTCGTGGTGTTCAATTGCGGATGGGCTGCGATGATGCTAGAGCCCATGCCGGGAAAGCTGTCGGGCTGGTCGAGCAGGCTTTCGATCCATCTGAGCTCTTCGTCATTGATCTGCCCCAGCGTGTTCTGCAAGCGAGCATGAGCGCGCAGGCCTTGATGATGAGCCGTGAGCAGATCGCTGGGGACAGTAGCCGTTTGCGCCGAGCGCCATTCGTCAGTGGACAGCAACTGCTCAATGGCCTTTTCAGCAATATCGCAGGCATCGAGCAAGGCCCGGCGCTGACCGCTCAGGAATTGCAGGTCTTCTTGCGTAGTGCTGTCCAACAGATTTCTCTGCCGGATGATTTGCTCCAGGCGTACCAGGTACGGGGCTTCGATTCCCAGGTTGCCGAAGTCGTAGAACGAGAGCTGGGGTACCTCGTCGTGGTCCTCTTCCATGAGCAGCGGCGGAGCCTGGAATACGTCGGGGCTGCGTTGCCTGCTGTCGACCCAATGAATCAAGGACAGTGCAAGTTCGCCGTATTGCTGGATATCGGCGCCGGGGTCGTGTTCCAGGGCCTTGAGCCGTGCATCGAGAAGGCTATCGAACAGTGTGGTGAAACCGGCCGAAAGGGTGTCGTGACTTTGAAATCCGATGCTTTCCGACATGGCGCTGGCCTGCTCCATCAAGGCGGTAGTCAGGGCCTGACGAGTGGCATGGACGCTGAACGCTGGCTTGCGACCAGGTTGGTAAAACATCAGCGCAGGCTCATCCTCGACACTGAACACCAGGGCACCGGGTACAGCCTTCCCTGAGATCAGGGGAGTCTCCAGATGTAGACGCTGGTTGCCCACGCGCATCCATTCGGGATTGTTCAATAGGCCAGTAACCGGGCGTTGCTGCTGGTCATCGAACTCGCCAACTGCCACCGCCGCCTCCCAGCTTGCCCGGAGAAGCCCAAGGTACTGGTTCAGGGCGTGGGTATGTCGGCTGGTTGGCGTACCCTTGGCCCTTGCTTGCCAATAGCTGTTCCATTGCAGGCGCAGGTCACCTACCAGGTCCAGTCTGGCGACGTGGGCCAGCAACTGGCTGGGGGTCATGTTCAGCAGCGGGCTCTGGCCGGCCAGGTCCACGACTATCGCGGTGCTGTCCAGGTTGGCAGGGGCGGCAGGGTGATGGCGAGCATGCACGGCAAGCGCCACCAAGCTGACATCCGTGGTGTGCACGGAGCCCACCTGAAAGCGCAGGGCGGTGCTGATCGGGTCGCTGCCCAGCTGCGTGCGCAACGACTCAAGTAATGTCTGGTAGACGCTAGGCGCCTGGGAAAGCAGTGCGTGGAAGGTTTGCAGGTGATCCTCCCAGCGTCTGAGTACGGAGCGGGGTATGGCGTGGGCAGATGCCTGGTCGCTAAGGAAGTGGACGGCAGACAGGGGCAGGCTCGGCAGTGTTTCAGGCTGTTCACTCATGATGGTTTTCCAGGATCGGGATGACGCCGGTAATGGCGTCTCGCATTTGGCGGAAAACCGGGCTGCTCGCTGCGGTACATATTGCTGAATACCGTTGGGCGCCATTCATCAAATTGTCACGCAACTGTGGCAGCGCGCTTGAACGAAGTTCATCAGACTCGCGCTCTACTGGGGATTTGCATTCTGGTGTTTCGCTCATGCGGGCTTTTGCTTTTTTTCTGGCGCTGATGTGCGCCGTTCCTTCTTTTGCGGCGTCGCGTTGCGACGTCAGCGTGCCGACCGAACGGGTCGAGCTTTCGCAGGTCAGCCTGGCGTATCAGAGTATCGGCCGCGATTCGGACCCGGCTTTGCTGCTGGTCATGGGCCTGGGCGGGCAACTGATCCACTGGCCCGATGAAGTGGTGGTCGCCCTCTGTCAGCAGGGCTTTCGGGTGATCCGCTACGACAATCGCGATGTCGGCCTGTCCAGCTGGAACCAGGCCCCCAACGGCGCCAACCTGACCTTCGAGCTGCTGCGCTACAAGCTCGGCCTGCCGGTGGCCGCGCCTTACACCCTGAGCGATATGGCCGAAGACGGCCTGGGGCTGATGGATGCCCTGCAGGTGCGGCGCTTTCATGTCATGGGCGTGAGCATGGGCGGGATGATCGCCCAGCACCTGGCGGCGCAGGCGCCGGAGCGGGTCGAGAGCCTGACCCTGATCATGTCGAGTTCCGGTGCCCAGGGCTTGCCGGCACCGAACCCGGCGCTGGTGCAGTTGCTGGCCCGGCGTGGTGCGCCGAATCGCGAGGTGGCGCTTGAGCAGCAGGCCGACCTGCTGGCGGCCCTGGGTAGCCCCGAGGTCGAGGATGACCGCCAGGCGCTGCTCGAGCAGGCGGCGCTTGCCTATGACCGCGCCTTCAATCCCGAAGGGGTCAAGCGCCAGATCATGGCGATCCTGGCCGAACAGAGCCGGGTCGAGATGCTCAACACCCTGCGCCTGCCGACCCTGGTCGTGCACGGCACCGCCGACCCGCTGCTGCCGGTGATGCACGGTGTGCACCTGGCTGCGCACATCAAGGGCAGCCAGTTACGGCTGATTCCGGGCCTGGCCCATCGTTTTCAGGAGCAGTTCAAGGGGCCGTTGCTGGGTGCGGTGCTGCCCTATCTGAAGACGCAACGGCTGGCCGATACCCATCTGGCGGTGTACTGATCGCGGGGCAAGCCCGCTCCTACAGGATCTGCATGCACCGGATTTTGTGGGAGCCGGTCTTGCCGGCGATGGGCTACGAAGTAGCCCCCAAGAGCTTTAATGCAGCCTGACCCAGACACTCACCAGCACCGTCGCCGCCACCAGCCAGGCCACCGCCGCCAGGGCCAGCGAAGCCTCCAGGCGCAGGCGATCGACCAGCAGGTACAGCGCCGCCAGGTAGACGAAGTAGGGGATGATCGACCACATGCCGAACAGGATGGTGGTCTTCAGGTCATCCAGCGAGCGGCCCTTGCCGACGATGTAGTGGGCGATCAGGGCGAAGGTCGGGAACAGCGGCACCAGGCCGGCAATATAGTAGTTGCGGGTCTTCGCCAGGGCGGCAAGGATCACCACTACGGCAGCGCCCAGGCAGGCTTTGAGTATCAGGTCCACGTCTTGTCCCGTTTCACCGGCCGGTTAGCCCAGGCCATATTTTTTCACTTTGTCGAACAGCGTGGTCTTGGCCATGCCCAGCTCCTGGCTCGCCTGGCTGAGGTTGCCGCCGGTGCGCTGCAAGGCATCGCTGAGCAGATTGCGTTCGAAGGCCTCGACCGCCTCGGCAAAGCCCAGGCCCTGGTTGGCACTGGCCCCGGCCTTCTTGAATGCGGGCAGGCCCAGGGCGTAGCGCTCGGCGACGTTACGCAGTTCGCGCACGTTGCCCGGCCAGTCGTGGGCCATCAGCCGCGACAGGGTCTGGCTGTCCAGTTGCGGGGTTTCCCGGTCGAAGCGCAGGGACGACTGCTGCAGGAAGTGTTCGAACAGTTGCAGGATGTCTTCACGGCGCTCGCGCAGTGGCGGCAGCTCCAGGGTCACCACGTTCAGCCGGTAGTACAGGTCGCTACGGAACTGCCCGCTCTGGCCCAGGGCGTCGAGGTCGGACTTGGTCGCGGCGATCACCCGGCAATCCACGGCAATGCTCTGGTTCGAGCCCAGGCGCTCCAGGGTGCGCTCCTGCAATACACGCAACAGCTTGATCTGCAGGTTGAGTGGCATGCTTTCGACTTCGTCGAGGAACAACGTGCCGCCGTTGGCGTGCTCGATCTTGCCGATCCGCCGTTTACCGGCGCCGGTAAAGGCGTTGGCCTCGTGGCCGAAGATTTCGCTCTCGAACAGGTTCTCCGGCAGGCCGCCGCAGTTGAGCGCCACGAACGGCGCGCCCTGGCGGCGGCTGAAATCGTGCAGGCAGCGGGCGACCAGTTCCTTGCCGGTGCCGGTCTCGCCTTCGATCAGCACGTTAGCCGAGGTATCGGCGACGTTGGCGATCAGTTCGCGCAGGTTCTGCATGGCCGGCGAACGGCCGATGATGCGCCCTTCAAGGGTGCTTTGCCCGGCCAGTTGGCGGCGCAGGGCGAACACTTCGCGGGACAGGCCGCGTTGTTCCAGGGCACGACGCACCACTTCGACCAGGCGTTCCGGGGCGAAGGGCTTTTCCATGAAGTCGTAAGCGCCGTTACGCATGGCACCGACCGCCATGTCGATGTCGCCGTGGCCGGTGATCAGCACCACCGGCAGGCTGCGGTCGCGGGCTTTCAAGCGGCTGAGCAGTTCCAGGCCATCGATGCCGGGCAGGCGGATATCGCTGACAACGATGCCGGCAAAGTCATCGCCGATGCGCTGCAGGGCTTCTTCGGCGCTGCCGACGCCTTCGCAGGCGATGTCTTCCAGCGCCAGCGCCTGCTGGCAGCCGAGCAGCACATGCGGGTCGTCTTCGACAATCAGGACGGTAAGGGGCGCTTGGTTCATAGGGACTCGGCTGATTCTGTGGGGGCATTGACCAGCGGCAGGCTAAGCACGAACGCGGTACCGCCAGTGGCGGGATGTTCGACGCTGAGGCTGCCCTTGGCGGCGGCGGCGAGGCTGGCAGACAGGGTCAGGCCCAGGCCCAGGCCGTGCTCTCCCGGTTTGGTGGTGAAAAACGGTTCGAACAGGTGCTTGCGCGTTTCGTCATCGATGCCGTGACCGTTGTCGCGCACCCGCAGGCGGTATTTGTCGCCCAGCAGCTCGCCTTCCAGCCACAGTTGCGGCATGGGTTGCGCGGCCATGGCATCGAGGGCGTTGCCGATCAGGTTGACCAGGATCTGCTCCAGGCGGGTCTGGTCGATAGCCAGCTTCTGGTCTTCGTAGTTGCTGTGCAGCTGCAAATGGCAGCCGGCGATGCGGTTGCCCAGCACCTGCAGGCTGGCCTCGACGGCCTTGCTCAGCGAGGCCTTGCCGCTGTCTTCACCGCGGCGGGCGAAGGAGCGCAGGCTGGCAGTGATACGGCCCATGCGGTCGATCAGGTCGTTCATGGTGCGCAGGTTGGTGCTGACGGTTTCCAGCGCGCCGCGTTCGAGGAAGCGCACGCTGTTGCCTGACAAGGTGCGCAGGGCGGCCAGCGGCTGGTTCAGTTCATGGGCGATGCTGGTCGACATCTGGCCGATGGCTGCCAACTTGCCGGCCTGGACCAGTTCATCCTGGGCGTGGCGCAAAGTCTGTTCGGCATGCCGGCGTTCGCGGATCTGGCCCTTGAGGCGTTCGTTGCTGGCGCGCAGGTCGGCAGTGCGTTCGGCGATCTTGCGTTCCAGTTGACTGTTGGCTTCTTCCAGCGCTTCACGAGCGGCCAGGCGGGTGGCAATCACCTTGCGCCGTTCGTTCCAGGCAATCAGCAGGATGGCCAGCAAGGCAAAGGCGACGCCGACCAGGATGCCCTGGACCATGGATTCGCGGCGCAGGTCCTGCAAGGGCGTGAGCAGGGTGAAGTGCCAGGGCGTATCGCTCAGGCGCCGGGTTTGCGCGAGATAAGCCACTTCGCGGCGGCCGTCGCCGAGTTCGGCATTGGCCGGGAAGCTCAGCTTCTCGACACCGTCGGCGATTTTCTCTCGCGACAGCGGTTCCAGTTCATTCAGCGGCCACCAGTAATACTGCAGGCTGCGCGCCAGGCGCTCCTTGATTTCCGGGGTCAGCGGGCGCACCGACTTGAGCCGCCGCGCCGGGTCGCTGGAGAGGATGATGATGCCGTTCTCGTCGCTGACAAAAGCTTCAAGGCGTGCCCGTTGCCAGCGTTCTTCCATGGCCTCCAGGCGCACCTTGATCACCGCTACACCAATGATCTTGCCGTGTTCTTCGAGGCCGTGGGCAAGGAAATAACCCGGCTCGCCGGTGGTGCTGCCGATGCCGTAGAAGCGCCCTGGCTGGCCACGCACGGCGTCCTGGAAATAGGCGCGGAACGACAGGTCTTCACCGAGGAAACTGTCGACATCGCGCCAGTTGCTGGTGGCCTGGACCCGGCCGGTGGTGTCGAGGACGAAGATCGCCCGGCTACGGCTGCGGCGGTTCAGGCCTTCAAGGTATTCGTTGACCGCCTGGCGGTGTTCGCCATCGGCTTCGGTGAGCAGGTTGGAAACGTTGTTTTCAAGCTCCAGCAGGCTCGGCAGGTAGGTGTACTTGCTGATCTCGCTCTCGACCGCGCGCGCGTGCAGCTCGAGCTGGCGCTCGCCGTTTTCGCTCAAGGTGCGGATGCCGTTGTGTTCGCTGATCATGAAACCGGCCACGCCCAGACCGATCATCAGCAGGATGATCAGTGGCGGTAACAGCAGTTGGCGGATCAGACGGGGTTTCACGGCAAGGGCAGGCTTGGCAGGGCGAAAGAGCGTAGGGTCGCATTTCATCACAGTAGCCCGGTAACTAACAGCGCTGCCTGCCCGGCGTACACCGGACAAGCAGCGTTGTGACCTCAGTGTTGCAGGATCTTGCTGAGGAAGTGCTGGGTACGCTGGTCGCGTACGCTCTGGTCACCAAAGAATTCTTCCTTGGTGCAGTCTTCGATGATGTTGCCCTTGTCCATGAAGATCACCCGGTTGGCGACCTTGCGGGCGAAGCCCATTTCGTGGGTCACGCACATCATGGTCATGCCTTCATGGGCCAGCTCGACCATTACGTCCAGTACTTCGCTGACCATTTCCGGGTCCAGTGCCGAGGTCGGTTCGTCGAACAGCATGACGATCGGGTCCATCGACAGGGCGCGGGCAATGGCCACACGTTGCTGCTGGCCACCGGACAGTTGCCCCGGGTGCTTCTTGGCGTGGGCGCTGAGGCCGACGCGCTCGAGCAGGGCCAGGCCCTTCTTGGTCGCTTCGGCTTCGCTGCGGCCCAACACCTTGCGCTGGGCAATGGTCAGGTTTTCGGTGATGGTCAGGTGCGGGAACAGCTCGAAATGCTGGAACACCATGCCGACCCGCGAGCGCAGCTTGGGCAGGTTGGTCTTGGGGTCGGCAATCGAGGTGCCGTCGACGATGATGTCACCCTTCTGGAAGGGTTCCAGGGCGTTGACGCACTTGATCAGGGTCGACTTGCCCGAGCCCGACGGGCCGCAGACCACGACCACTTCGCCTTTCTTGACCTCGGTGTTGCAGTCGGTCAGAACCTGGAAGTCCCCGTACCACTTGTTGACGTTCTTGATGGAGATCATACGGTTATCCTTTTCTGCAGACGCTTGACCAGGAAGGAAGCGGAGAAGCTGATGACGAAGTACACGACGCCGGCAAACACCAGGAACTCATTGGAGCGCCCGATGATGTCGCCACTGGCCCGTGCCGAGTTGAGGAAGTCGACCAGGCCGACGGTGTACACCAGCGAGGTATCCTGAAACAGGATGATGCTCTGCTGCAGCAGCAGCGGGGTCATCTTGCGAAACGCCTGGGGCAGGATGATCAGGCGCATGGTCTGGCCGTAGGTCATGCCCAGGGCCTGGGCGGCGCCCATCTGGCCCTTGGAGATCGACTGCACGCCGGCACGGACGATTTCACAGAAATACGCCGCCTCGAACATCATGAACGCCACGACGCAAGAGGTGAAGGCCCCGACCGGGGTGTCTTCGCCGGTGATCCAGCGCAGCACGAACGGCACCGCCAGGTAGAACCAGGTGATGACCAGCAGCAGCGGGATGGAGCGGAAGTAGTTGACGTAGGCGCCGGCAAAATTCGACAGCAGCTTGCTCGACGACAGGCGCATCAGGGCCAGGATGGTGCCGAGCACGATACCGCCGACAATGCCCATGACCATCAGTTGCAGGGTCATGACCATGCCGTTCCACAGGCCCGGCAGGGCAGGGATGATTCCACTGAAGTCCATTATTTGCCCCCCACGGAGATCAGTCCGGGTACCGCGACTTTTTTCTCGACCATGCGCATCAGCAGCATCAGGCCCATGTTCAGGGTGAAGTAAATCAGGGTGGCCAGGGTGAAGGCTTCAAACAGGTTGGCCGAGAACTCGGCGGTCTGCTTGGTTTGCGCCAGCAGCTCCATCAGGCCGATCAGCGAGGCCACCGAGGAGTTCTTGAACACGTTCAAAAATTCCGAGGTCAGTGGCGGAATGATGATCCGGTAGGCTTGCGGCAGCAGCACGTTCCAGTACACCTGCGGCAGGCTGAAGCCCATGGCGCGGGCGGCGGCTTCCTGGCCGCGGGGCAACGCCTGGATACCGGTACGCACTTGTTCGCAAACCCGCGCAGCGGTGAACAGGCCCAGGCAGACGACCACACTGATCAGTGCCGAGGTGGTCGGGTTGAGGTCTTGCTTGTACCACTCCTGCAGGTTCTCCGGCAGCAGGTCGGGCACCAGGAAGTACCAGATGAACAGCTGCACCAGCAGCGGTACGTTACGAAAGAGTTCCACGTAGGCGGTGGCAATGCCCGATACCAGACGGTTCGGCACAGTACGCATGACGCCGAGTACCGAACCCAGCAGCAATGCGATGATCCAGGCGGCAATGGCAATGGCGATGGTCCAGCCCAGGCCGGTGATATACCAGTCCAGATAGGTTTCGCTGCCGACGCCAGTGGACTTGAAGAATACGCCCCAGTCCCAGTTGTAATTCATCGGGATCTCCCCTCAGATCAGTTGTTTCACGGGCACCTTCGAGCATCCGGGGGCGCAAGGCGCCCTCGGATGAAAGGTTAGACACTAACTAGCTGGGGATCAGGACTTCTTTTCGTCTGCAGCTTTGTCGGTAGGATTGGCGATCAGCGCCTTGAGCTCGTCGCTCATCGGGAACTGCAGGTTCAGGCCTTTAGGTGGGACTGGCTGGTTGAACCACTTGTCGTAGATCTTGTTGATCTCGCCCGACTTGTAGAGCTCGACGATGGCCTTGTCGACGGCAGCCTTGAACGCCGGGTCGTCCTTGCGGACCATGCAGCCGTAGATTTCATAGGACTGCGGCGTACCGACGATTGCCCAGCCTTTCGGGTTCTTGGCCTTGGCCATTTCACCGGCGAGCAGCGCGTCGTCCATCATGAAGGCCACGGCGCGGCCGGACTCGAGCATCTGGAACGACTCGCCGTGGTCCTTGGCCGAGATGACGTTCATCTTCATCTGCTTGTCGGCGTTCATGGCCTTGAGGATGCGCTCGGAAGTGGTACCGGCGGTGGTGACCACGTTCTTGCCGGCCAGGTCCGGGAAGTCCTTGTACTTGGCGTTTTCCGGCTTGCCGTCTTCTGCCTTGGTCAGCAGGCGGGTACCGACTTCGAAGATACCGACCGAGAAGGCGACCTGCTGCTGGCGCTCGACGTTGTTGGTGGTCGAACCACATTCGACGTCAACGGTGCCGTTCTGTACCAGCGGGATACGGGTCTGGGAGGTGACGAGGTTGTATTTGACCTTCAGGTCCGGCTTGTTCAGGTCCTTTTTCAGGGCCTCGACGATTGCCAGCTGGATGTCATGGGAGTAACCGACGGGTTTGCCCGAAGCGTCGGCGATGTAGGAGAACGGAATGGAAGCGTCGCGGTGCCCCAGGGTAATGGTGCCCGACTCGTTGATCTTTTTCAGGGTGCCGGTCAGTTCGGCAGCGAAGGCTGGCGCACTGATCAAAGCGGCCGCAACAGCGGCGCCCAACAGATGGGGAACGATACGCATCAAAATTTCCTCGACGTTGTTTTTTTTATGGAGCCGTTGGCCGGCTCTTTCGTTCAGCGAACACTGCAGTGAAGCGGTTTGCGCATTCGGGTACTGAGTGTAGAGCATGACTCGTGCCAAGCCCTGATTTCGATCATAACGCCATGAAAAATCGGGGGATTAATCTTTTTTGACGGTTTGCGGGAGGTAGGATTCGTCCGGATGGCCGAATGCGGTGGGGTTTGGTGTTCGGAAATCCGAATGATGGGCCGCGTCCGAGGGCAAGCCCGCTCCCAGTGTAGGAGCGGGCTTGCCCCGCGATGTTGGTCAGCGACTAGGCAGCTTGAACCCGCGCGCGATTCAGCTCCAGGCGCTGAAGATAGTCCTGCAAAGCCTGTTGTTCAGCTGCGGTAGTGAACAGCCCCAGCTTGCTCCGGCGCCAGAGGATGTCATCGGCATTCACCGCCCATTCCTCACTGCACAGGTAATCCACCTCACGGGTGAACAATCCGCCGCCAATCGCCTCACCCAGGTCTTCCGGGCCTTGTACGCCTTCCAGCAGGCGCCACACGCGGCTGCCATAGGTACGTGCCCAACGCTTGGCGATTTCGGCGGGCAACCAGCCGTAGCGGGCCAGGATGGCATCGACCAGCGCTTGCGGGGTGCTCATGTCTTCGCCGCCCGGCAGAGGGGCGGTAGCCGTCCAGCTACCGCGCATCTGGGTGAAGAACGGGGCCAGCTCGGCCATCGCCGACTCGGCCAGTTTGCGGTAGGTGGTCAGTTTGCCACCGAATACCGACAACAGCGGTGCTTCGCCAGTGCTGGCCGACAGCGCCAGGGTGTAGTCGCGGGTAACGGCCGACGGGTTGTCGGACTCGTCGTTGCACAACGGACGAACTCCGGCATAGGTGTGGAGGATATCGGCGCGGCTGAGCTGGTGATTGAAGTGCTCGTTGACCACTTTCAGCAGGTAATCGGTCTCGCCCTTGGTGATTGCCACTTTCGCCGGGTCGCCAGTGTATTCGCGGTCGGTGGTGCCGATCAGGGTGAAGCGTTCCAGGTACGGAATGGCGAAGACGATGCGCTGGTCTTCGTTCTGCAGGATGTAGGCATGTTCGCCGTCGTACAGCTTCGGCACGATCAGGTGACTGCCCTGGATCAGGCGGATGCCATATGGCGCGTCGAGCTTGAGGTCGTCCTGGATGAACTTGGCCACCCACGGGCCGGCCGCATTGACCAGGGCACGGGCCTGGATCGACTGCTGGCTGCCGTCGGCGTTTTCCAGCTGCACGTTCCACACACCATCGACCCGGCGGGCGCTGGTGCAGCGAGTGCGAGTACGAATATCGGCGCCTTTTTCACGGGCGGCCATGGCGTTGAGCACTACCAGGCGGGCGTCGTCTACGGCGCAGTCGGCATATTCGAAACCACGGGTGATCGCCGGTTTGAGCGGATTGCCCGGGCCGAAGCGCAGGCTGCGCGAAGCGCCGAGCTGCTTGCGCTTGCCCAGGTGATCGTAGAGGAACAGGCCGGCGCGGATCATCCATGCCGGGCGCAGGTGCGGGCGGTGCGGCAGGACGAAGCGCATCGGCTTGACGATATGCGGCGCCTTGGCCAGCAGCACTTCGCGCTCGGCCAGGGCTTCACGCACCAGGCGGAATTCGTAATGTTCGAGGTAGCGCAGGCCGCCGTGGATCAGCTTGCTGCTGGCCGAGGAGGTATGGCTGGCCAGGTCGTCCTTTTCACAAAGGAACACGGAAAGACCGCGTCCGGCTGCATCGGCGGCAATCCCCACACCATTGATGCCACCGCCGATTACGGCGAGGTCATAGATTTCGGCAAGGGCGGGCGATGACACGCTGGATTGGGACACGGGTGGCCTCCTGAAGGTCTTTCCGACATCGAATCTGAACATTAATGTTCACTTTCGAAAATACTAGCGCAACAGAATGCTGCTCGCCAGTCACTTCCCATAGAAAATACTGATCAGATGACAAATAAATGAAAAATAACGAACATTCGAGCTGCCATCGTTGCGATGGCAGCTTGCGGCGGCTCAGACCACTTCGAGGCGGATCTTGTACTGGTTGAGCAGTTGGCTGAGGGCGGGCACTGGTGCCTGGTCGGTCACCAGGCAGTCGATCAGGCTGATCGAACCCAGGCGCACCATGGCATTACGGCCGAACTTGCTCGAGTCGGCGGCGAGGATCACCTGGCGGGCATTGGCGATGATTGCCTGGGATACCCGCACTTCCTGATAGTCGAAATCCAGCAGGCTGCCGTCTTCATCGATGCCGCTGATGCCGACCAGGGCGAAGTCGACCTTGAACTGGTTGATGAAGTCGACACTGGCTTGGCCGACCACGCCGCCGTCGCGACGTACATTGCCGCCGGCCAGCAGCACTTCGAAATCATCCTTGGCACTGAGGATCGAAGCCACGTGCAGGTTGTTGGTGATGATTTTCAGGTGGTTGTGGTTGAGCAGGGCGCGGGCGATGGATTCGGTGGTCGTGCCGATGTTGATGAACAGCGAGGCGTGGTCGGGAATCTGCGCAGCAATGGCTTCGGCGATACGCTGTTTTTCATCGCGCATCTGGTCGGCGCGCATGGCGTAGGCGGTGTTTTCGATGCTGGAGTCGTAGGCTGCGCCACCGTGGTAACGGCGCAGCAGATTGACCTCCGCCAGCTGGTTGATATCACGGCGGATGGTTTGCGGGGTGACGACGAACAGCTGCGCCATTTCTTCGATACTGACATAGCCGCGTTCGCGGACCAGTTCGAGGATTTGTTGTTGGCGAGGGGGCAGATTCATGGGCGGTCCTTTGGGGCAGCCGGGCAAATTGCGCCATGAAAACAGCTCAAGCTGCAAGCTGCAAGCCACAAGATGATTCGTGGCCTACACGCTTGCAGCTTGTAGCTTACAGCTTGTTTCTACTGCTCACTCCTCGTGCGGTTCCCAATCGCGCGTGCGATCCACGGCCTTCAGCCAGCCGGCGTACAGCTTCTCTTTCTGCACTTCGTCCAGTTGCGGGGTGAACTCGCGCTCGATGATTGCCTTGCCGCGCAGTTCATCCAGGCTGCCCCAGAAACCGCAGGCCAGGCCCGCCAGGTAGGCCGCGCCGAGGGCAGTGGTTTCACGCATTTGCGGGCGCTCGACGCAGGTGCCGAGGATGTCGGCCTGGAACTGCATGAGGAAATTGTTGGCTACAGCACCACCATCGACCCGCAGCTCGCTCAGGCGCTGGCCGCAGTCCTGCTGCATGGCGTCGAGTACGTCACGGGTCTGGTAGGCGATCGACTCCAGCGCCGCGCGGATGATGTGATCGACCTTGACCCCGCGGGTCAGGCCAAACAGCGCGCCACGGGCGTAGGGGTCCCAGTACGGTGCGCCCAGGCCGGTGAAGGCCGGTACCAGGTACACGCCGTTGCTGTCTTTGACCTTGCTGGCGAAGTATTCGGTGTCGTGGGCGTCGTTGACGATCTTCAGCTCGTCACGCAGCCATTGCACGGTGGAACCGCCGTTGAAAACGGCGCCCTCCAGGGCGTAGGCCACTTCGCCGCGAGGGCCGCAGGCGATGGTGGTGAGCAGGCCGTGGGAAGATTTGACCGCCTTGTCGCCGGTGTTCATCAGCAGGAAGCAGCCGGTGCCGTAGGTGTTCTTGGCCTGGCCGGGCTCCACGCACATCTGGCCGAACAGCGCGGCCTGCTGGTCGCCAGCGATACCGGCAATGGCGATACCGCTCTTGGTGCGGCCGTAGACTTCCGAGGAGCTGCGCACTTCGGGCAGCATCTGCCGAGGGATGTTCAGCACCTCGAGCATCTTCTCGTCCCACTGAAGGGTGTGGATGTTGAAGAGCATGGTGCGCGAGGCGTTGGTGTAGTCGGTGACGTGGACCTTGCCGCCGGAGAATTTCCAGATCAGCCAGCTGTCGACAGTGCCGAACAGCAGGTCGCCACGCTCGGCGCGCTCGCGGGCGCCTTCGACGTTGTCGAGGATCCACTTGAGCTTGGTGCCGGAGAAGTACGGGTCGGTGACCAGGCCGGTGGTTTCGCGGATGTAGTCCTGCAGGCCGTCACGCTTGAGCTGTTCGCAGATCTCGGTGCTGCGCCGGCATTGCCAGACAATGGCGTTGTACACCGGACGACCGGTTTCCTTGTCCCACACCACGGTGGTTTCACGCTGGTTGGTGATACCGATGGCGGCTACCTGGTCGTGGCTCAGGCCTGCCTGGGCCAGGGCTTCGACCATGGTCGCGCTCTGGGTGGCGAAGATTTCCATCGGGTCGTGCTCGACCCAGCCGGCTTGTGGGTAATGCTGTGCGAATTCGCGCTGCGAGGTGCCAACCACGTTGGCATCACGGTCGAAAATGATGGCCCGCGAACTGGTCGTACCCTGGTCCAGGGCAATGATGTAGTTCTTGTTCTGGGTGTCTGTCATGTCGTTGGCCTTGCACTAAATAGGGTGGAGATCAGGGCGGGGCGAGCCTGGCTCGCCACTGCAGGCATCAGGATGCCTGGGTCTTGCCCTGAGGGTTGGCGTCGGTCTGGGCGCTTTCGCTCTCGGCAACCGGCAGGTTGCGGGCGATCACACTGCGGTACAGGGCAGCCCCAAGGCTTGCCCCTATGATCGGCGCAAAAATCGGAATCAGGAAATAGGGAATATCACGACCGCCAGTAAAGGCGACTTCGCCCCAGCCGGCGAGGAAGGTCATCAGCTTGGGCCCGAAATCCCGCGCCGGGTTCATCGCGAAGCCGGTCAGCGGGCCCATGGCGCTGCCGATCACTGCAATCAGCAGGCCGATCAGCAGGGGCGCCATGGCGCCGCGCGGCAAGCCGTTGTTGTCATCGGTCAGGGCCATGATCACCGCCATCAGTACGGCGGTGATGATCACTTCGACCAGGAAGGCCTGGCCGGTGGACAGCGCCGGGTGCGGGTAGGTGGAGAACACCGAGGCCAACTCGAGGCTGGCCTGGCTGCCACGGATCATTTCATGGGCTTGTTCGAAATCGAAGAACAGGTTGCTGTACAGCGTGTAAACCAACGCTGCGCCACAGAAGGCGCCGGCGATCTGGGCGACGACGTAGAACGGCAGTTTGTGCTTCTCGAAACCGGCGAACAGGCACAGGGCGATGCTTACCGCCGGGTTCAGGTGCGCGCCGGAAACCCCGGCGGTCAGGTAGATCGCCATGCTCACGCCGACGCCCCAGATGATGCTGATTTCCCACAGGCCAAAGCTGGCACCCGCTACTTTGAGCGCAGCGACGCAACCGGTGCCGAAAAAGATCAGCAGTGCGGTGCCGAGAAATTCGGCCATGCACTGGCTTGAAAGTGTTGGTTGTCGCAGAGCAGTCGTCATTCGTTACCTCGGTTCTTGTTGTTGTGAGGCGCAGTGAGCGCTCGACAAAAACCCGACAGAAATCCCCATTTCGGTCGGGCGGCGGCAGGAAATGCACCTTAACGGGGCATAGCTATATTCAGAATCGAAAAAATATAGACAAGAAACGCTTATGTCAAAGGTCGAAAGTGAACCACCATTCACAATCTGACTATTGGAGGCGGTGATGGGCGTTGGTTGCGGTTGGGGTTTTGCCCTAAAGTAGCCAGCGAAATGGCATTCACCCTACTGTTTGGAGTCCTGCATGACGCCCGCCCTGGATCTGCTGAAAAAGGTTCGCGCCGAACACCATATCCACAGTTACGAACATGACCCCAAAGCTGCGTCCTACGGCCTGGAAGCGGCGGAGAAGCTCAATCTTGAGCCGGCGCAGGTGTTCAAGACCTTGTTGGCCAGTAGCGAAAAGGGCGAGTTGCTGGTGGCGGTGGTGCCGGTGGTCGGTAGCCTGGATCTGAAGGGCCTGGCCCATGCTGCCGGGGTAAAGAAGTGCGAGATGGCCGATCCGGCGGCGGCCCAGCGTTCGACCGGTTACCTGCTGGGCGGGATCAGCCCGTTGGGCCAGAAGAAGCGCCTGCGTACCTTTATTGACGAAACCGCTCAATCCTTTGAAACAATTTTCGTCAGTGCCGGCCGCCGGGGTCTGGAAGTCGAACTGGCCGCTGCGGTGCTGGCCGAGCACACCCAGGGAAAATTCGCCGCCATTGGTCGTGACTGACATCTGTATGCTCAAAATCGCTTGATTCTGTCTCTGTCGGTCGTCAGTGCTTGGCGGGCATGCTCTGTGGCCCGCCACTGAGAGAAATCGTCCCATGCAGCTTGAATTCCATCAGGTCGATGCCTTCAGCGACCGTCCCTTTGCCGGCAACCCGGCCATGGTCTATCGCCTCGGCAGCTGGCTCGCCGATGAGCTGATGCAGCAGATTGCCGCCGAACACAACCTGGCCGAGACTGCGTTCGTCGTCCCCCATACCGAAGGCTGGCAGATTCGCTGGTTCACCCCGACCACCGAAGTACCGCTGTGTGGCCACGCGACCCTGGCCAGTGCTCATGTGTTGCTGGAGGTCTATAACGTGCCGGGCGAGCGGTTGCTGTTCCAGAGTAAATCCGGCCCGCTGAGCGTAAGCCGCGAGGGCGGGCGCTTGCAGCTGGATTTTCCGCGTGTCGATCCGCAACCGCTGGATGAAGCGCTGCCGGTGGCCGAAGCCCTGGGCTGCCCGGTGCTGGAAGTATGGAAAACCAGCGAACTGTTGGTGCGGGTCGAATCCGAGCAGGTGTTGCGCGCTTGTACGCCGGACATGACAGCACTGGCGCAATTACCGGGGCTGGGAGTGATCGTCACGGCGCCAGGTATCGAGCACGACTTTGTTTCGCGCTACTTTGCGCCGGGGATAGGCATACCGGAAGATCCGGTGACAGGTTCCACCCACTGCAGCCTGATCCCGTACTGGGCGCAGCGCCTGGGCAAGAGCGAGCTGCGCGCGTTCCAGTGTTCGAGTCGCGGCGGTGAGTTGTTCTGCCGGCTGGAGGGGGAGCGGGTGAAGATTGCCGGGAATGCCAGGCTGGTGGCCAGTGGGGTTTTGATGATTTAGAAGCATCGCGGGGCAAGCACGCTCCCACATGCCCCGCGATTGGCCTTACATCAGACCGCCGAGCTGTACCGGCGAACGCCGTTCTCCGGCACCGGCAACTGCGCCGCCACGCTGCCCGGAACGGCAAACACCACCAGGTGATCCGCCGCCACTTCAATCCCTACTTCGGCACCGACCTGATGGTCGTTGTGGCTCGGGAAGATCGCTTCCAGCTGGCTGCCGGTCGGCAGTTGCAGGCGATACAGGGTCGAGGCGCCAAGGAAGCTCTTGCCCACGATCAGCGCCTTCAGCTCGCTGCGCGGCGCATGGATGATGTCGTCCGGGCGCAGCAGCACATCCACGGCGCTACCAGGTGTCAGGGTATAGGCACGGTTGCCGCGCAGTTCACCGAGCTCGGTGCGTACCGATTCCGGGCTGGTCAGCTGGCCGCGAATGAAATAGCCCTGGCCAATGAAGCTGGCCACAAACGGCGTCAGCGGTTCGTGGTAGAGGTTGTAGGGGGTATCCCATTGCTCCAGGCGACCTTCCTTGAACACACCGACGTGATCGCTGACGGCGAAGGCTTCTTCCTGATCGTGAGTGACCAGGATCGCGCTGGTGCCACGGCTTTTGAGGATGTCGCGCACTTCGTGGCTCAGGCGCCGGCGCAGCTCTACGTCGAGGTTGGAGAACGGCTCGTCGAGCAGCAGCAGTTGCGGTTCGGGCGCCAGCGCGCGGGCCAGGGCCACACGTTGCTGCTGGCCGCCGGAAAGCTCGTGGGGGTAGCGTTTGCCCAGGCCGCCGAGCTTGACCAGCTCGAGCATCTCTTCGACCACCTGGCGCTGTTGCGGGTGCTTGCCGATACCGAAGGCAATGTTCTCGGCCACGGTCAGGTGCGGGAACAGCGCGTAGTCCTGGAACACCATGCCGATCCGGCGTTTCTCCGGTGCCAGGGTGAATCCGGCCTTGGAGATGACCTCGCCGCCCAGCTGGATCTCGCCTTCGTGCACCGGCTCGAAGCCGGCGATGGCGCGCAGGGTGGTGGTCTTGCCGCAGCCTGAGGAGCCCAGCAGGCAACCGATGTCGCCGGCGTTCAGGTGCAGGTTGAGGTTCTGGACGATGCGCTGCTCGCCATAGCCACAGGCGAGCTCGCGCAGGTTAAGCAGTAAAGGTTGACTCATGCGTGGTGATAGGCCGGTTCAACAAGAAATTCGAGAAGCGCCTTCTGTGCATGCAAGCGGTTTTCGGCCTGGTCCCAGGCGACCGAACGGGGGTCGTCGAGCAGGTCCAGGCTGATTTCCTCGCCGCGGTGAGCGGGCAGGCAGTGCATGAACAGGGCATCGGGTGCTGCCAGGTCGAGCAGTTCGCGGGTTACCTGGTAAGGCGCGAACAAGGCCAGACGCCGTGCAGTTTCCTCTTCCTGACCCATGGAAGTCCAGACATCGGTGCTCACCAGGTGGGCACCCTGCACCGCATCCTTGGGTTCACGGAAGATCTGCACGCGGTCACCGGCCTGGGCCAGGAACTGCGGATTGGGCTCGAACTCGGCCGGGCAGGCGATGCGCAGCTGGAAGTCGAACTGGATCGCCGCTTCTATATAGCTGTTGCACATGTTGTTGCCGTCGCCGATCCAGGCCACGGTCTTGCCCTGGATGGCGCCGCGGTGCTCGAGGAAGGTCTGCATGTCGGCCAGCAGCTGGCACGGGTGCAGGTCGTCGGACAGGCCGTTGATCACCGGCACCCGCGAGTTGGCGGCGAATTCGGTCAGGGTGCTGTGGGCAAAGGTACGGATCATCACCGCATCGAGCATGCGCGACATAACGATGGCGCAGTCGCCAATCGGCTCGCCACGGCCCAGCTGGGTGTCCCGTGGCGAGAGGAAGATGGCCTGGCCGCCAAGCTGGATCATGCCGGCTTCGAACGACAGGCGGGTGCGGGTCGAGGACTTTTCGAAGATCATCCCCAGCACGCGGTTTTTCAGCGGTTCGAACAGTACGCCGCGGTTACGCAGGTCCTTCAGCTCGATACCTCGACGGATCACACTGAGCAGTTCGTCGGGTGTGAAATCCATCAGGGAGAGAAAGTGCCTAGCGCTCATTTTTGACTACCTTTTTGCAACAGACCGCAGATCAGCCATACCGGTTTTTCAAAACAACGGAAGTGACCTGCGGCGAAAGCCGCACGGGGCGACGAATTAGGGGAAGACGCAATACTATAATTAAATGTCGCGTCATACCAAGAGGGGGTTTCGTCGCCGATGTTTCAGGCAGTGTCGTAACCCATTGGTCAGAAGCTTTTTTTATACGTTACACAAGGGTTTTACACTGCCTGCCAGCGCCTTGGCAAACCCGGCAGCGGCCCCGCGGCGAATCGCTGCGCCTGATGCCTGAAGATTCACGCGACAAACCTCACTGGTCGCCAGGCCGGGTCAGGCTCATAGTCGGTTGATCCCAGACACCCGAGCAAGAGGTGGCCATGAACAAGACCCAGCATCACCGTGCCTGTCATCTATGTGAAGCCATCTGCGGCTTGACCCTGGAGATCACCCACGAACCCGATGCCGCGCCGCGCATCACTTCGATCAAGGGCGACCCCGAGGACAGCTTCAGCCGCGGCCATATCTGCCCCAAGGCGGTGGCCTTGCAGGATATCCAGAACGATCCGGATCGCTTGCGTGCGCCACACAAGCGCGTCGCTGACAGCTGGCAGGCGATCAGTTGGGAGGAAGCCTTCGAACTGGCCGCGCAAAAGCTCTGGGCCATCCAGCAGGCCCACGGGCAGAACGCCGTGGCCGTCTATCAAGGCAACCCGAGTGTGCACAACTACGGGCTGATGACCCACAGCAACTACTTCCTCGGCCTGCTCAAGACCCGTAACCGCTTCTCTGCCACCTCGGTGGACCAGCTTCCGCATCACCTGACCAGCTACCTGATGTACGGCCATGGCCTGCTGCTGCCGATCCCGGACATCGACAACACCGAGTTCATGTTGATCCTTGGCGGCAACCCACTGGCCTCCAACGGCAGCATCATGACCGTGCCGGACGTCGAGAAGCGCCTCAAGGCAATCCAGGCCCGCGGCGGCAAACTGGTGGTGGTCGACCCGCGCCGTAGCGAGACGGCGGCCATGGCCGACCAGCATGTGTTCATCCGTCCTGGCGGTGATGCGGCGCTGCTCTGCGGCCTGCTCAACACTTTGTTTGCCGAGGGCCTTACCTGCCAATCGGCATTGCCGGTCGATGGTCTGGACGAGGTGCAAGCGGCGATCGCGCCGTTCACCGCCGAGACCATGAGCCCGCTGTGCGGCGTCGATGCCCAGGTAATTCGCCAATTGGCCCGGGACTTTGCCGCCGCCGACAAGGCGGTCTGTTACGGGCGCATGGGCGTCTCGACCCAGGCCTTTGGCACCTTGTGCCACTGGCTGGTGCAGTTGATCAACCTGGTCAGCGGCAACCTCGACCGCGTGGGTGGCGCCCTGTGTACCGAGCCTGCGGTGGATCTGGTGGCCAGTACGTCGGGTGGGCATTTCAATGTCTGGCAGAGCCGGGTCTCCGGGCTTCCCGAGTACGGCGGCGAATTGCCGGTGGCGGCCCTGGCCGAAGAGATGCTGGTCGAAGGGGAAGGGCAGGTTCGCGCGCTGGTGACGGTCGCGGGTAACCCGGTGCTGTCCACGCCCAATGGCCGGCAGCTGGAGCGGGCCCTGGACGGCCTTGAGTTCATGCTCAGCATCGACCTGTACATCAACGAAACTACCCGTTACGCCGACCTGATCCTGCCGTCCACCTCGGCACTGGAGAACGATCACTACGACACCACCTTTAATCTGTTCGCGGTACGCAATGTCAGCCGCTTCAATCGGGCCATGCTGCCCAAACCCGAAGGCGCCTTGCATGACTGGGAGATCTTCGTCGGCCTGGCCAAGGCCTTTGCCGCTCTCAGCGAGAGGCCGTTGAAGCCGACCTTGCCGCCGGCGCAAATGATCGATATCGGCTTGCGCCAGGGCCGATATGGGGATGCTTCGGCGTTCAAACTGTCGCTTGAGACCCTCGATCAGTACCCGCATGGCATCGACCTGGGCCCGCTGCAGCCGAACCTGGCTGCGCGTTTGAAGACGGCTAACCAACGGGTTCAAGCCGCACCGCCGGAGATTCTCGGCGACCTGCAGCGCTTTGCCGGGCAACAGCCGCTGGCGGCGGATCAACTGCTGCTGATCGGTCGTCGCCATGTGCGCAGCAATAATTCCTGGATGCACAACTACCATCGCCTGGTGAAAGGCAAGCCGCGTCACCAGCTGTTGATGCATCCGGATGACCTGGCCGGCCGCCAGTTGCAGGATGGCCAGCGGGTGCGGGTCAGCTCGCGGGTCGGGGAAATCGAGGTCGAGGTGCAGGCCAGCAGCGACATGATGCCGGGGGTGGTCAGCTTGCCCCATGGCTTTGGCCATGCCCGTGCCGGGGTGCGCATGGAGATCGCCCAGGGCCAGCCCGGCGCCAGCGCCAACGACCTTACCGATGAGCGCCAGCTGGATGCGGTGTCGGGCAATGCGGCGCTCAACGGCGTGCCGGTGCAGGTGGTTGCGGCCTGATATCGGCAAGGCCGAGCGTCCTGCTCGGCTTTCCGATACAATGCGTCACCGTGCCGACAACCAGGTCGGAAAGTTCAGCCGCGAGGTGCTTCATGGATATCATTGAAACAATCAAAGAGCAGATTGCCAACAACACCATTCTGCTTTACATGAAAGGCTCGCCGAATGCCCCGCAGTGCGGTTTTTCGGCCAAGGCGGCGCAAGCCGTGATGGGTTGTGGCGAAAAATTCGCTTACGTGGATATCCTGCAGAATCCGGAAATCCGCGCCAACCTGCCAAAGTACGCCAACTGGCCAACCTTCCCGCAACTGTGGGTTGCCGGTGAGCTGGTCGGCGGTTCCGACATCATGGCCGAAATGTTTGCCAACGGCGAACTGCAGACCCTGATCAAGGAAGCTGCAGCCAAGGCTGAGGCAGCCAAGGCCTGATTCCAGGTTTGGTCAAAAAAAAGCCCCGCAGTGCGGGGCTTTTTTGTGCCTGTAGGGCAGGGCGGTGAACTTACTCGCCCATTTGCGACTGCAGGTAGTTCTCCAGCGTGACCTTGTCGATCAGGCTCAGTTGGGTTTCCAGCCAGTCGATGTGCTCTTCCTCGGCTTCGAGAATGTCTTCGAGCAGCTCACGGCTGCCGAAGTCGCCGACGGTCTCGCAGTGGGCGATGGCGGCCTTGAGGTCGACCAGGCCTTTTTGCTCGATCTTCAGGTCGCACTCAAGCATCTCTTTGGTGTGCTCGCCAATCAGCAACTTGCCCAGGTCCTGGACGTTGGGGATGCCTTCGAGGAACAGAATACGCTTGATCAGTTTGTCAGCGTGTTTCATCTCTTCGATGGATTCTTTGTACTCGTGCTTGCCGAGCTTCTCCAGACCCCAGTCCTCGTACATGCGTGCATGCAGGAAGTATTGGTTGATTGCGACCAGCTCGTTTCCGAGGATCTTGTTGAGATGCTGGATGACGCTAACGTCGCCTTTCATGATGGGGTCCTGCCCTGTAAGTGTGTCTATAAAGGCAAGTCTGAGCCTCGCAACTTCTACTGTCAAACCTAAGTTATTGAATAATAAATGAAAATTAATCGGAATAAGAATGTTTGTGTTCCGCGTTAAACCTCTAACTACTTGAATTACAGGCATAAAAAAACCGGACACTGGGTCCGGTTCTTGGAATTCGCTGAATTATGCTGCAGTAAATTCTACAGGATAGGGCAGGGCAGCCTGGCTGACCTGAAGCTCGGTGAGGGTTTCGCGCACTACCTGCTTGGCCAGGCAGGCACATTTGCCACACTGGCTCGCCACGTTGGTGGCGGTTCTGACTTCCTTGTAGCTGCAGCATCCTTCATAGATCGCATCGCGGATCTGTCCGTCGGTCACACCAACACAAAGACACACATACATAGGGCTGACCATCGCTGGTTAAGGCTCAATGCGAAGAAGCTTAATGTTAATGAGAATGCTTGTCAAAACTCTTTCTGCAAGGCGCGGACTAGAGCGACCAACGGCAGATTGTCGAGCATTCGGACTGAAATTCGGCGAGTCGCGCCGGGCGGTGTATGATGGTCGGCCATTTCGATGCCGGGCCGCTGCATGCTGGCCTGTGCAAGATGATTCCACCCCATCAGGAGATATCGCATGAGCGTACTCGTTGGCAAAAATGCCCCGGACTTCACCGTTCCAGCTGTTCTGGGCAACGGCGAAATCGTCGACAGCTTCAACCTGGCTTCGGCCATCAAGGGCAAGTACGGCCTGGTGTTCTTCTACCCGCTGGACTTCACCTTCGTCTGCCCGTCCGAGCTGATCGCCCTGGACCACCGCATGGCCGAATTCAAGGCGCGCAACGTTGAAGTGATCGCCGTGTCGATCGACTCGCACTTCACCCACAACGCCTGGCGCAACACCCCGATCAATGCCGGCGGCATCGGTCAGGTCCAGTACATCATGGCTGCCGACATGAAGCACGACATCGCCAAGGCCTACGACGTAGAGTCCGAAGGCGGCGTAGCTTTCCGTGGTGCTTTCCTGATCGACGACAAGGGCGTTGTTCGCTCGCAGATCGTCAACGACCTGCCGCTGGGCCGCAACATGGACGAGCTGCTGCGTCTGGTCGACGCCCTGCAATTCCACGAAGAGCACGGCGAAGTCTGCCCTGCCAACTGGAAAAAAGGCGACAAGGGCATGACCGCTTCGCCAGAAGGCGTTGCTGCTTACCTGAGCGAGAACGCTGGCAAGCTGTAATTGCCAGGCATAAAAAAACCGGCCTTGATGGCCGGTTTTTTTATGCCTGAAGGAGCGGGCTTGCCCCGCGATAGCATTCTGCATGCTATATCGCATCGCGAGGCAAGCCCGCTCCAACATCAGTCGTTGAAGTCCTGCCAGCCGCCCATTTCTTTCCAGCGGTTGACGATGCCGCAGAACAGCTCGGCGGTCTTCTCGGTGTCGTAACGCGCCGAGTGCGCCTCACGGCCATCGAAGTCGATGTCGGCGCTCTGGCAGGCCCGCGCCAGTACGGTCTGGCCATAGGCAAGGCCGGCCAGGGTGGCGGTGTCGAAGCTCGAGAACGGATGAAACGGGTTGCGCTTCATGTCGTGGCGGGCCACGGCGGCATTGAGGAAGCCCAGGTCGAAGCTGCTGTTGTGGCCGACCAGGATCGCCCGTTTGCAGCCATTGGCCTTCAGCGCCTTGCGCACGCCACGGAAGATGTCGGTCAGGGCCGACTCCTCGCTGACCGCCATGCGCAGCGGGTGGTCGAGCTTGATCCCGGTGAACTCCAGGGCAGCCTGTTCGATGTTGGCGCCTTCGAACGGCTCGACGCGGAAGAAATAGGTGTGTTCCGGAAACAGGAAGCCTTTTTCGTCCATGCCGATGGTGACCGCGGCGATCTCCAGCAGGGCGTCGGTTGCGCTGTTGAAACCGCCGGTCTCAACATCGACAACTACTGGCAGGTAACCGCGAAAGCGTTCAGCCATTGGGTGGCGCGAACCGCCGCCATGACCTTCCTGGTCGTCTTCGTACTGATCTTCGCTCACGCAGTTTCCTCCAGCAGGCGCCAGCGCAGTTGCTCACCGGCGCGCAGCGGGATAACGGTCTGCTCGCCGAACGGCAAGCTGCTTGGGGCGGTCCAGCTGTCGCGGACCAGGGTAATGCTATCGGTGTTTACCGGCAGGCCGTAGAAGGCCGGGCCGTGCAGGCTGGCGAAGCCTTCGAGCTTGTCCAGCGCATTGCGTTGTTCGAACGCTTCGGCGTACATCTCGATCGCGGCATAGGCGGTGTAGCAACCGGCACAGCCACAGGCGGCTTCCTTGGCGTGCTGGGCGTGCGGAGCCGAGTCGGTGCCGAGAAAGAACTTGCTGCTACCGCTGGTGGCGGCGTCCAGCAAGGCCACCTGGTGGGTGTTGCGCTTGAGGATCGGCAGGCAATAGAAGTGCGGACGAATTCCGCCCACCAGCATGTGGTTGCGGTTGTACAGCAGGTGCTGGGCAGTGATGGTCGCGCCAACGTTGGCCGGGGCCTCGTTGACGAACTGCACGGCGTCGCTGGTGGTGATGTGTTCGAACACTACCTTGAGGGTCGGGAAGCGCTCGACCACGCGGCGCAGGTGTTCGTCGATGAACAGCTTTTCGCGGTCGAACACGTCGATTTCGCTGCGGGTCACTTCACCGTGCACCAGCAGTGGCATGCCGACCTCGGCCATGGCTTCGAGCACCGGGAAGATCTTGTCGACGCTGGTTACACCGGAGTCAGAGTTGGTCGTCGCGCCAGCCGGATAGAGCTTGGCGGCGTGGACGAAGCCGGTGGCCTTGGCCGCGCGGATTTCCTCGGGCTGGGTGCGGTCGGTGAGGTACAGCACCATCAGCGGCTCGAAACGGCTGCCGGCAGGGCGTGCGGCGAGGATGCGCTCGCGGTAGGCACCGGCTTCGGCGGCGTTGCGCACCGGTGGTACCAGGTTGGGCATGATGATTGCGCGGGCAAAGGTGCGCGCAACGTCGCCGACGGTATGCGGCAATACAGCGCCATCACGAAGATGGATGTGCCAGTCGTCGGGACGCAGGAGGGTCAGGCGGTCGGACATTGGGGATTCCAGGCGGGTCGAACTCAAGGTGAATGCTACCGGAAAAGCCGGTTACGAGCACTCGCTATCAAGTTTTGCCGCGACCGACCGATAGCGTGCAGGTATACCGTGAAAATCTGTGGAGCCGCCCGTGCGCCAGCGTTATCTAGCCCTGCTCAGTGTGTTTGCCAGCATGCCCGCCATGGCACTCACCTTCCAGACCCGTCTGGAGAACATCGAGTGGAAGGTCGAAGGCGAT
This sequence comes from Pseudomonas wadenswilerensis, assembly GCF_900497695.1. Taxonomy (GTDB): domain Bacteria; phylum Pseudomonadota; class Gammaproteobacteria; order Pseudomonadales; family Pseudomonadaceae; genus Aquipseudomonas; species Aquipseudomonas wadenswilerensis. The sequence continues at coordinate 455,082 of NZ_UIDD01000004.1, forward strand.
CAGTTCGAATGTCGGCTGGTTCAACCCATTGCCGATTTCGGTAGCGGCGAGTTTGTCCGCCGTGCCGGTGAACAGCCGACTTTCCAGCTGCGTTCAAGCAGCAATGTACTGGGTGCCGGCTCCGCCACTCTGCTGGCGGCGGCTGCGCCGTGGCAGCCCGGGCGGGGCGATATCAACCTGGGCGCGGTGCGCATGGCCCGCAGCGGTGTGCTTTTTACCAGCTCCCAGGGCCAGGCCAGCCGCCTTATCAACGGTTTGCTCGATGGACGCAGCACCGTGGTGCGCAACGCTGCCGGTGAAGCCGGGCGGACCATGGAAGTGCGGGTGTTGCCGGTCAAGTTCAACAAGGCCTACGGAGATTATCAGGCCTGCGCGGCGAAACTCCTGCCGATGAACTATGACCAGGTGCGCCAGGCGCGGGTCGGCTTTCCGGGCGGTGGTATTGACCTGGATGCCGATGCCCGGGCACGCCTGGACGTGATCCTCGACTTCCTCAAGGCCGACCCGACGGTCAACCACGTCGAGCTCGACGGCCACTCCGACAACAGCGGCAACCGCCTGACCAACCGCGATCTGTCGCGGCGCCGGGCGCTGGCGGTGATGGAGTACCTCAAGGCCCACGGCGTTCCCGAAGAGCAGATCACCGTGCGCTTTCATGGTGAGCGCTATCCGCTGGCGCGCAACAACACCGCGGCCAACCGCGCGCGCAACCGGCGGGTGAACATTCAGCTCGATCGGGTGACGCCTGTCGAAAAAACGGTAGCAAAACCCGTTGAGCCGGCAGCCAAACCGCCGGCCACGCCTGCTGCCGCAGCCGATACTGTCAAGCCCGCAAGCAAGTCCTGAGCTGCGACCGTCCGTCGCGCTCTCGACAGTTCCTGTCGCTTTGTCGTCACAAGCTGTCGCCCCACTGTAAATTTTGTCGCAAGGCCGGTAGAATCGACGGCTTTCCGTACAACCCCGTGGAGTGATGGCATGGCGGACGTAAAAAAGGTCGTACTGGCGTATTCCGGCGGCCTTGATACTTCGGTGATTCTCAAGTGGCTGCAGGATACCTACAACTGTGAAGTGGTGACCTTCACCGCTGACCTGGGACAGGGCGAAGAGGTCGAGCCGGCCCGCGCCAAGGCTCAGGCCATGGGCGTCAAGGAAATCTACATCGATGACCTGCGCGAGGAATTCGTACGCGACTTCGTGTTCCCGATGTTCCGCGCCAACACCGTCTACGAAGGCGAGTACCTGCTGGGTACTTCCATCGCTCGTCCGCTGATCGCCAAGCGCCTGATCGAAATCGCCAACGAGACCGGCGCCGATGCCATCTCCCATGGTGCGACCGGCAAGGGCAACGACCAGGTACGTTTCGAGCTGGGTGCCTACGCGCTCAAGCCAGGCGTCAAGGTCATTGCGCCATGGCGTGAGTGGGACCTGCTGTCCCGTGAAAAACTGATGGACTACGCCGAGAAGCACGGTATCCCGATCGAGCGTCACGGCAAGAAGAAGTCGCCGTACTCGATGGACGCCAACCTGCTGCACATCTCCTACGAGGGTGGTGTACTGGAGGATACCTGGACCGAGCACGAAGAAGACATGTGGCGCTGGACCAAGTCGCCAGAAAACGCCCCGGACGTTCCGACCTACCTGGAACTGACCTACCGCAACGGCGACATCGTTGCCCTGGACGGCGTTGAAATGTCGCCAGCCACCGTACTGGCCACCCTCAACCGCATCGGCGGCGAGAACGGCATCGGTCGTCTGGACATCGTCGAGAACCGTTACGTCGGCATGAAGTCGCGCGGCTGCTACGAAACCCCAGGCGGCACCATCATGCTGCGCGCCCACCGGGCGATCGAGTCGATCACCCTGGACCGCGAAGTCGCTCACCTGAAGGATGAGCTGATGGTCAAGTATGCCAGCTTGATCTACACCGGTTACTGGTGGAGCCCGGAGCGTCTGATGCTGCAACAGATGATCGACGCTTCGCAGGTCAACGTGAACGGTGTGGTACGCCTGAAGCTGTACAAGGGCAACGTCATCGTCACCGGCCGCAAGTCGGACGACTCGCTGTTCGACGCCAACATCGCCACCTTCGAAGAAGATGGCGGCGCGTACAATCAGGCAGACGCAGCGGGCTTCATCAAGCTCAACGCCCTGCGCATGCGCATTGCGGCCAACAAGGGTCGGACCCTGATCTGATCATTGCTGCCTGTGAAAGAACCCCGGCTTGCCGGGGTTTTTTTTAGCTGCAGGTTGCACTCAAGGCTGGGTTTCGCTCGATGATTGAGTCTGCAGAGTGGTTTGCGCCCCGGTGTCGAGGTTGTACAGAATCCATTTATTACACGGCAGCCGCGAGGGTTGGAGTGCCTGTAGGGCGAAGTATTTCATCAGGTGAGTTGCTGCAGGCCCGCGCAGGGTGATGATCACTGTACTTTGTTCGGAAATATCCGGAAGCATATGCGTTGCGTTAATTGTTTCAGCTTGTATGCTCGCTGAACTTGCGCGGAGATCCTCGGTTGCGGATGTTTCAGGCAAGGCGGGTATATACATGGGCCTGACCACCGGAGCAGGGCCGGTGATTGTGCCGGGCGCCGGCTCGCTAATGTCGGGTGAGTAAAGGGATTTATAGTTGAAGTTCAAGGTAAGAAAGAACAACACCGTGAGGAAGAACGGGAATCCCACCAGGAACCAAGTGTAGGTACTCTGGCTATCCTCGCCCAGAAATGGCAAAGAGGCCAGTGCCGACGCTTCGATGATGCCCGCGAAAATGGCAATGATCGTCAGTGGGCTTTTCGGCTCGGCTTTACTCATACAGCTCCCCTTGCGTTCAGCGATTGCACTGCGGTGTGAGAGCAGGGTTTAGCATCTCCGACGGTATTCGGACAGCGTGGCGCATTTCACGGCTTGGCAATATATCCCGGGTTACGTAGGGCGGTATTTCGTTGCTGGGGGATTTTGTTTTTATCAAACAAGCCTATAGGACATTTCCTTCAGGTAATTAAGCTAAGTTTCATAGGTGGTTTCTATATCTGGTGCTACCTTTATCCAATAAGTGTTGGAGGCTTTGTGCGTGTGCTCCAATGCTATTTTGCAAAGTATCGTTATTTAGGTGCTTTGTAGGATAATTCTTTTAAGGCTGTAGGCAGTGTCCTTGTATGCAATTGCTGGTTAATGGCGCAATACAATATGTCATGTAACTAGGCTATTGTGCGGACTCAAAAAATAGAACAGCGAACAATTGGATTTGCCCATGAATAAAGTCCTGATCGTGGATGATCATCCGGTCATTCGCCTGGCTGTACGCATGTTGATGGAGCGGCATGGTTATGAAGTCATTGCGGAGACGGATAACGGCGTGGACGCGTTGCAGTTGGCGCGGGAGCATGGCCCGGACATCGTCATTCTGGATATCGGCATCCCCAAGCTTGATGGCCTGGAGGTCATCGCCAGGTTGACCGCCAATAATGCCGGTATCAAGGTACTGGTGCTGACGTCCCAGGCACCCGGGCATTTTTCCATGCGCTGCATGCAGGCAGGGGCAGCCGGGTATGTCTGTAAGCAACAGGATCTCACCGAGTTGCTCAGTGCCATAAAGGCGGTGCTTTCCGGCTACAGCTATTTCCCGAACCAGGCGCTGCATTCGGTACGGTCGAACCTCGGTGGCTCAAGCGAGGCTGATATGGTCGAGCGCTTGTCGGGGCGGGAAATGATGGTCCTGCAGCAACTGGCGCGGGGCAAGACCAACAAGGAGATCGCCGATGGCATGTTCCTCAGCAACAAGACGGTCAGCACTTACAAGACGCGTTTGCTGCTCAAGCTCAATGCACGCTCGCTGGTTGACCTGATCGAACTGGCCCAGCGCAACGGTCTGGTTTGATACACCCAGAAACAACAAAGCCTCCAGCAAGGAGGCTTTTTGATTAATAGACGTCGATCCGTCAGAGGTCGAAGTCGTAATCGGCCAATTGCTTCTGCAAGCGCCGCTCTTCCAGCAGGTTATCGATGGTGCGGCGTTTGCTCAGGTTGGTTTTCGCCACTTCAACCTGGGGCTCGTCATCTGCATCTTCAGTGCCGATGTCGTCTACTACCTCTACATCCAGGTCTTCTTTATCGGTGCTCATAAGTCACTCCAAGCCAAGAGGGCCATTGGCGCACCTTATAGCGAGAATTTCTGAGCGGGTAAAAAAGATTTTTTCAATCGACTGGGCAGTGTTTTCACTATCCGCTCAATCGTCCGAGGTTTTCTGCTTGTACTCGCACAAATCTTCGATGCGGCAACTTCCACAGCGGGGCTTGCGTGCCTGGCACACATAGCGGCCATGCAGGATCAGCCAGTGGTGAGCGTCCAGCAGGTAAGCCTTGGGCACGAACTTCATCAAGGCCTTTTCGACCTCCAGAACAGTCTTGCCCGGGGCTATGCCGGTGCGGTTGCTGACCCGGAAGATATGCGTGTCGACGGCCATGGCCATTTGCCGAAACGCGGTGTTCAGCACCACGTTGGCGGTCTTGCGGCCAACTCCGGGCAGGGCTTCCAGCGCTTCACGGGTTTCCGGCACCTGGCTGCCATGCTGCTCGACCAGCAGGCGACAGGTTTCGATGACGTTTTTCGCCTTGCTGTTGTACAGGCCGATGGTCTTGATGTATTCGGACAGGCCTTCAACGCCCAGGGCGTAGATCGCTTCCGGGGTATTGGCGACCGGATACAGTTTGGCCGTGGCCTTGTTCACGCTGACATCGGTGGCCTGGGCCGAGAGGATTACCGCAATCAGCAGTTCGAAAGGATTGGTGTAGGCCAGCTCGGTTTTCGGCTCGGGGTTGTCTTCGTGCAGCCTGCGAAAGATTTCCAGGCGTTTGGCGGCATTCATGGGGTCAAAGCTTTCCTTGACGACGTGAAGGGGCCCGCCTCTGGCGAACCCGGTTATACAAGGCCAGTAACAGGCCCAGAAGCATTAGCGCACCCGGCAACAGGCTGGCCAGGCGCAGATTGGCAAATTCGCCCAGCAACTGTCGCGTGAGCCCCATGGCAATGCACAGCGAGGCGAATCCTGCCAACGTCATCGCAGCAGTACGCCAGCGGGCATTGTTACCCAGGGCAAACTCGAACAGCAGGCATTGTACGGCGATCAATGCCGGATAGGGGGCCAGTGCCAGCGACAGCGGCAGGGCCCAGGCGCGCAGGCCCAGTTCCAGGCAGGTGACCAGCAAGGCTGCCAGCAGTACGCTGGCGAACAGCTTGGCGCTACCGTCCAGCACCTTGCGCAGCGGTGTCATGCACAGCCGGTGCAGGCCGATGACCAGCAGGCTGCACAGCGCAATGGCACTGGCCTGCAGCAATGTCTGGGTAGCTCCCAGCAAGGGTGCCAGGCTTACGGCGGCGAGCCATGGTCTATTCATCGGCGCCTCCAGCGAGTAGCTGCTGACGGTGCTCGTCGAAATAGCGCAGGGCATCGTGGGTAGCCTGAATGACCGCGCGTGAGGTGACGGTAGCGCCGGCCAGTTGATCGAACTGGCCGCTATCTCGCTTGAGCGCCCAGGCTGTATCGGCAATGCTTTGCCGGCTGCTGCCGACAAAACCCTGCAGCCAGGTGTTGCCGGGCTCAACCAGCTTGCCGCCCAGGCCTGGGGTTTCCTGTTGCTGCAACACCTTGACGCCGATCAGGCGACCGCCCTCGTCAATGGCAATCAGCAGGTCGAGCGGGCCGCCGTAGCCCTGGGTTTGACTATGCAGCACGACCGCGCGGGGCTGGCCCTTCAGGGTCGCCAGATAGCCTGCGAGCAGGCGGCTGTGATCCAGGGTGGCGGCCCCCAGGCGCAGGGGGTGTTGCAGCGGCTGGTTGTCGTAATGCTGTTCTGGCAGCACGCTCAGCCAGCGCTGGGCTTTGAGCTGTTGCTCGGCTTCAGTGATGCGCGGGGCGGTGAACTGCTGCCAGAGTACCGTGCCGCCTACGGCCAGCACGATAAGCGTCAATAACAGCAGCGCGGTGCGTATCGATGAGGTGTTCATTGCGTCTGCCCACGCTCTGCCCAGCGCTCCAGCGTCGGAACGCATAGATTCATCAACAATACCGCGAACGCGGCGCCGTCGGGATAGCTGCCCCAGGTCCGGATCAGGTAGATGAGCAAGCCCGCGCCGATGCCAAACAGCAGCTTGGCCCTTGGGCTTTTCGGCCCTGATATCGGCTCGGTGACGATGAAAAACGCAGCCAGCATGGTAGAGCCGGACAGCAGATGCAGCAGCGGCGAGCCGTTGGAGTCCGAGCCCGAGCCGTTCCAGCACACCAGGCTGATCAGCATCAGGCTGGCCAGCAGGCCGACCGGGGCGTGCCAGCTGATGACCTTGCGCTGCAACAGCAGCAGGCCGCCGAGCAAAAAGGCCAGGTTGACCGCTTCGCTGCCCCGGCCACCCAAGCGCCCGAAGCCCGGATGACTGGCGAACAGCTCATCCATGGTCAGGCTGCGGTTGTTGCGCAGGCCGTCCAGTACCGTGGCTTGCGCCCAGGCATCCGGCTGGCTGCCGGAACCAAGGCCGAATACCTGCTGCAGCGTGTCTGTCAGTCCAAGCACCTGAGTGACCGGCCACTGGGTCATATGCTGTGGAAACGCCAACAACACCAGCGCATAGCCAACCATTGCCGGGTTGAACAGATTCTTGCCGACACCGCCGTAGAGTTGTTTGCCCAGGGCAATGGCGCTGCTGGCGGCAATCATTGGCAGCCACCAGGGGGCGTAGACGGGCAGTGCTGCCGTCAGCAGGACGGCAGTGACCAGGGCGCTGCCGTCGTTCAGTGCGGGCAGGCTCGGCCGTTGTTGCAGTTTCAGTAGCATCGCTTCGCTTGCCAACGCGGCACTGACGCACAGCAGCAGATTCAGCAGCAGCCCCCAGCCGTGCAGCCACAATAAGGTCAGCAACCCTGGCGCACAGGCCAGCAGCACCAGGGCCATGGTGCTGCGCAGGCGCTCGCGGTTATCAGCCGCGGCCATCGCCGGCTGCCGGTTGTAGCGCTTGCAGGCGTGTCTGGGCCAGTTGCGCTTCGCTCTCAAGTTCTGCCAGTTGTGCTTGCTGGGCCTCGCTAGGTACATCGCCAAAGGCAGCCCTGGCCTTGTTCAGTTGCGCCCGGCTCATGGCAGCGGCGATTTTCGCCTGCTTGAGGGCGGCATCGGCGGCAGCGGCCTTTTGCACCTTGACGCGTTCGATGGCGGCCTTGATCGGGTCGTCGACAACCGCGCTCGAGGTGGCGACGGTGGCGTTGGCCGCACGCTGGCTGCGAGCCAGGCGTTCGGCCTGCTTGCGTGCTTCTTCGCGCTGCAGGCGCTGGTTGCGCTGCTCAAAGCGCCGCCGGGCATGGTTGCGCTTGTGGCCGCGGGCTGCAAGCGCTTCGGCGTCCCGGGCCAGGCCGCCGACAATTGGCACGACGTTGCTGCTGGCGGTGAGCGGTAGCAGGTCAATGCAGTCAACCGGGCAGGGCGCCACGCACAGGTCGCAGCCCGTGCATTCGGCGCTGATCACGGTGTGCATCAGCTTGGCCGCGCCGATGATGGCGTCCACCGGGCAGGCCTGGATGCATTTGGTGCAGCCAATGCATTCGGCTTCGCGAATATAGGCGACCTGCGCCGGTGCATGGCCGCGCTCGTGATCAAGTTCGATCACCGGCACATCCAGTAGCCGGGCCAGGGCGGCGATGGTTTCGCGGCCCCCAGGCGGGCATTTGTTGATCGCTTCGCCCGCCGCCAGGCCTTCGGCGTAAGGCCGGCAACCCGGGTGGCCACATTTGCCGCATTGGGTCTGCGGCAGCAGGGCGTCGATGCGTTGAATCAGGCTCATGGGTTGAATAATCCGTTGAAACCGAGAAACGCCATGGCCATTACGCCGGCGCCGATCAGCTCGATCGGCAGGCCGCGAAAAGCCATGGGGATGTCGTCGTTGTCGCTGCGCTGGCGCAGGTCGGCGAACAGGCTCAGAGCCAGCCAGAAACCCAGGCCGCCCCCCAGGCTCCAGCCCAGGGTTTGCGCGATGCCATAGCCGCCTTCACTGACCTGCAGGCTCAAGCCTAGCAGTGCCATGTTGGCCAGCATCAGTGGCAGCAGGTCATCGAACGGCAGGGCCGGTAGCAGGTGTGTCAGCAGTTTGAGCAGTGGCGAGATCAGCAGCACGCTCAGCGCCAGGAACACGAACAGGCGCAGGTACTCAAGCGCCAGGGGCAACAACGCCACGCGATAAATCAGTTGCCCGATCCCGACGGTCAAAACCAGCAACAGCAAAGTCGCCAGCCCCAGCGCATGCACCTGACGCCGATACTGATCGGTACTGCTGCGTGGCAGTGGGTCGATGGCCAGCCCCTGGTGCAGGACCAGGTTGTTGATCAGCGCGGCGCTGACCAGGGCCAGGAAGAATTCGCTCATGAGGGGGCCGAATGCTGAGGCTGTCCGCCATTATCCGGCAATGACGCGAGGATGAGAACGCCCCGGCCGCAATCAGCCGGGGCGAGAGCCTTACTTGATGCGTTGGCCCGGCTTGGCGCCGCTGTCAGGGCTGAGCAGGTAGATCTCTTCGCCGCCAGGGCCGGCGGCCATGACCATGCCTTCGGAGACGCCGAAACGCATTTTGCGTGGCTTGAGGTTGGCGATCATCATGGTCAGGCGACCTTCGAGCTTGGCCGGGTCCGGGTAGGCCGACTTGATGCCGGAGAACACGTTGCGCTGCTCGTCGCCGATATCCAGGGTCAGGCGCAACAGCTTGTCGGCGCCTTCCACGGCTTCGGCCTTGAGGATCAGGGCAACCCGCAGGTCGACGGCGGCGAAGGTGTCGAAGTCGATCTCGGCCGACAGCGGGTCCTTGGTCAGTTCACCATTGCCGGTGACAACGCTGGTCTGGCTGGCCGCCAGGTCTTCCTTGGAGGCAGCGGTCATGGCTTCGACCTTGGCCGGGTCGATACGGCTCATCAGCGCCTTGAACGGGTTGAGCTGGTGGTTGCTCAGGCGGGTCTGATGGTCGGCCCAGGTCAGCGGGGCGACGTTGAGGAACGCCTCGGCGTCGGTGGCCAGCACTGGCAGCACCGGCTTGAGGAAGATCACCAGCTGGCGGAACAGGTTGATGCCCTGGGCGCAGATCGCCTGGACTTCGTCCTGCTTGCCTTCCTGCTTGGCCAGCGACCATGGCGCCTTGTCGGCAATCCAGGCGTTGGCGCGGTCGGCCAGGCCCATGATTTCGCGCATGGCCCGGGCGAAGTCGCGGCCTTCGTAGGCTTCGGCAATGCCCGGCGCGGCGGCGAGGAAAGCTTCGGTCAGCTCAGGCGCGGCGTCGCCGTCAACCATTACGCCGTCGTTGCCCTTGTGGATGAAGCCGGCGCAACGGCTGGCAATGTTGACCACCTTGCCAACCAGGTCGGAGTTGACCTTCTGGATGAAGTCTTCCAGGTTCAGGTCGAGGTCGTCGACGCCGCGGCCCAGCTTGGAGGCGTAGTAGTAGCGCAGGTATTCCGGCGCCAGGTGATCCAGGTAGGTGCGGGCCTTGATGAAGGTGCCGCGCGACTTGGACATCTTCGAGCCGTTGACGGTCAGGTAGCCGTGCACGTTGATGCCGGTCGGCTTGCGGTAGCCGGCGCCTTCGAGCATGGCTGGCCAGAACAGGGCGTGGAAGTTGACGATGTCCTTGCCGATGAAGTGGTACAGCTCGGCTTTCGAGTCCTTGTTCCAGAACGCATCGAAGTCCAGCTCCGGGCGGCGTGCGCAGAGGTTCTTGAAGCTGGCCATGTAGCCGATCGGTGCGTCCAGCCAGACGTAGAAGTACTTGCCCGGCTCGTCGGGGATCTCGAAGCCGAAGTACGGCGCGTCACGGGAGATATCCCATTCCTGCAGGCCGGCATCCAGCCATTCGGCGATCTTGTTGGCAACCGCGTCCTGCAGTGTGCCGCTGCGGGTCCACTGCTGGAGCATGGCCTGGAAGTCGGGCAGCTTGAAGAAGAAGTGCTGCGAGTCCTTGAGCACCGGGGTGGCGCCGGAGATCGCCGACTTGGGGTTCTTCAGCTCGGTCGGCGCATAGGTGGCGCCGCATTTTTCGCAATTGTCGCCGTACTGGTCTTCAGCGGCGCACTTGGGGCAGGTGCCCTTGATGAAGCGGTCGGCCAGGAACATTTTCTTGTCCGGGTCGAAGTACTGGGTGATCGAACGGGTGGCAATGTGCCCGGCGTCACGCAGCTTGAGATAGATCTGGCTCGACAGCTCGCGGTTTTCTTCGGCGTGGGTCGAGTGGAAGTTGTCGAAATCGACCAGGAAATCGGCGAAATCCCCGCTGTGCTCGGCCTGGACGGCGGCAATCAGCTGTTCAGGAGTGATGCCTTCCTTCTCGGCGCGCAGCATGATGGCCGAACCGTGGGCGTCGTCAGCGCAGACATAAATGCACTGGTTGCCGCGAAGCTTCTGGAAGCGCACCCACATGTCTGTCTGGATGTACTCGAGCATATGGCCAAGGTGAATGGAACCATTGGCATAGGGCAGGGCGCTGGTGACGAGAATCTGACGTGGCTCGGACATGGGGGCTCGGCTACTTTTTTCGGCTACTTGAGATGAAACGGTGATCGGCCACTATAAAACGCCGGGAAATATATTTCACCCCATGGACGTATCTGAGGATGTATGGCGGGTTAGCATAGTGGTCTGTTTTGCTCAGTCTTTATCACGGGAGTCTCCATGAGTGCCGTCACTCGCGCAGCCGTCGAAGCCGTTCTTCGCCAGTACACCGACCCTTACCTGAACCAGGACCCGGTCAGCGCCGGCTGTGTCCAGGCCATCGATATCCAGGGCGATCGCGTCAGCGTGCAACTGCAACTGGGCTATGCCGCCGACCTGTTCAAGAACGGTTGGGCGCAAGTTCTGCAAACGGCCGTCGAAGGTATCGACGGGGTTGCCTCGGCGCGGGTCGAGATCAACTGTGTCATCGCCGCGCACAAGGCCCAGGCGCAGATTCCGGGCCTGGCCAACGTCAAGAACATCATCGCCGTAGCCTCGGGCAAGGGCGGTGTCGGCAAGTCGACCACCGCCGCCAACCTGGCCCTGGCCCTGGCCCGTGAAGGTGCGCGGGTGGGGATTCTCGATGCCGACATCTATGGCCCGAGCCAGGGCGTGATGTTCGGTATCGCCGAAGGTACACGGCCGCAGATCCGCGAGCAGAAGTGGTTCGTGCCGCTCAAGGCCCATGGTGTCGAGGTCATGTCCATGGCGTTTCTGACCGACGACAACACGCCGATGGTCTGGCGCGGGCCGATGGTCTCCGGGGCACTGCTGCAGCTGGTAACCCAGACCGCCTGGGACGACCTCGACTACCTGGTGATCGACATGCCGCCGGGCACTGGCGACATCCAGCTGACCCTGGCGCAGAAAGTCCCGGTGGCCGGTTCGGTCATCGTCACCACGCCGCAGGACCTGGCGTTGCTCGATGCCAAGAAGGGCGTGGAGATGTTCCGCAAGGTCAACATTCCGGTGCTGGGTGTGGTCGAGAACATGGCCGTGCACATCTGCTCGAACTGCGGCCATGCCGAGCATCTGTTCGGCGAAGGCGGTGGCGAGAAGCTGGCGGCCCAGTACGGTGTCGAGCTGTTGGCATCGTTGCCTTTGTCGATGCTGATCCGTGAGCAGGCCGACAGCGGCAAGCCGACGGCGATTGCCGAGCCGGAAAGCCAGATTGCCATGGTTTACCAGGAGCTGGCCCGCCAGGTGGGGGCGCGGATCGTGTTGCAGGAAGCGGCGGCACCGGCGATGCCGAATATCACTATCAGCGAAGATTGAGGTGATGCTATCGCTGGCAAGCCAGCTCCCACAGGTTCTGCATGCACTGGACCTTGTGGGAGCTGGCTTGCCAGCGATGGGCCACCAGGCAGCCTAAAATCAGGGCATAAAAAAAGCCCCACCTGTTAAGGGCGGGGCTTTCTTCAAGCTGTAAAGCGGAAGTTAGATAACTTCTACTTCTTCAGCCTGCATGCCTTTCTGACCGCGGGTAGCGATGAAAGAGACCGCTTGGCCTTCTTTCAGGCTCTTGAAGCCGTCAGCCTTGATGGCTTTGAAGTGTACGAACAGGTCGTCACCGGATTGTGGGGTGATGAAGCCGAAGCCTTTTTCATCGTTGAACCACTTAACGGTACCGGTTTGGCGATTGGACATGGTCTGTCTCCTTGGACAAAGTTAACTACGACTCAGGAAACGCCCTGGCCGAGACTGAGTGCAAAGAGGCAGAAAATTCATGAAGATGGGTTGATCGAAATCTTGCATCAGGTAGATATTCTCAGTGACACGTGCAGCACAGTGGCGTCACCTTAACCCTTTTTCCAGAACGTGCCAATGGTCTTGTGATGCTTTCTCATAATTCATGACTGACGGTGCCTGGGGCCCCCGTGCAGGCCCCGTCATACGTGGATCCGACGGTTGATGCAGCATGGAACTTTGAACCCGGCGCCGGGCCCGGTAAGATGCCGCACAGAATTTTTTCACCACGCAATTTCAGGACACCCCCGCCATGAGCATCAAATCGGACAAGTGGATTCGCCGCATGGCGCAGGAGCACGGCATGATCGAGCCGTTCGTCGAGCGCCAGATGCGCGGTGAGAGCGATAATCGGCTGATCTCCTTCGGCGTCTCCAGCTACGGCTACGACGTGCGCTGCGCCGACGAGTTCAAGGTGTTCACCAACATCAACTCGGCGACCGTCGATCCGAAGAATTTCGACGCCGGCAGCTTCGTCGACGTCAAGAGCGACGTCTGCATCATCCCGCCGAACTCGTTCGCCCTGGCCCGTACCGTCGAATACTTCCGTATCCCGCGTAACGTGCTGACCATCTGCCTGGGCAAGAGCACCTATGCCCGTTGCGGCATCATCGTCAACGTCACCCCGCTCGAGCCTGAGTGGGAAGGTCACGTGACCCTGGAGTTCTCCAACACCACCACACTGCCGGCAAAGATCTACGCCAACGAAGGCGTGGCGCAGATGCTCTTCCTCGAATCCGATGAAGAATGCGAAGTGTCCTATAAGGACCGTGGCGGCAAGTACCAGGGCCAGCGCGGCGTCACCCTGCCACGCACCTGAGGCGACAAAACGAGGGAATTCCTCGCCGCCGGCAGACTCCAAAGAGTTGAACCGTTCCGTCCGGCACCACGCCAGGCGGACGTCAACCAGGAGCAGCCCATGAAACTCGACCCGACCATCAGTGCCAAGCTGGCCGTGCTGCAACCCAACAGCGTTGGGGTGTTGGCCTGGTCGTTGCTGGCTCATCCGCACCCGCATAGCGTGCAGGCGGGCGGCGTGCCCGGTCAGCCTGATCCAGACACTCCGGACTCGCCGCAACCAGGCGATAATCCGCCGATGGAACCCGGTGAGCCGACCTTGCCGGACGAGCCACCGCCGGCACCCGTCGCCTGAGCCCTACTTGAGGTTGCCGCTCAAGAACTGACGCAGGCGTTCGCTCTTCGGATTGCCCAGCACCTCTTCCGGCGGCCCTTGTTCCTCCACCAGGCCCTGGTGGAGGAACATCACCTGGCTCGCCACTTTGCGAGCGAAGGCCATTTCGTGGGTAACCATGATCATGGTCCGGCCTTCTTCGGCCAGCCCCTGAATCACCCGCAGCACTTCGCCGACCAGCTCCGGGTCGAGGGCCGAGGTCGGCTCATCGAACAGCATGACTTCAGGTTCCATCGCCAGTGCCCGGGCGATCGCCACCCGTTGTTGCTGGCCGCCGGAGAGGAATGCCGGGTACTGATCCGCCACCCGTGGCGCCAGGCCGACCTTGTCCAGGTAGCGCCGGGCGCGTTCTTCGGCTTCGTGCTTGCTCACCCCCAACACCCGCCGCGGCGCCATGGCAATGTTGTCCAGCACGCTCAGGTGGCTCCACAGGTTGAAGTGCTGGAACACCATGGCCAGGCGTGTGCGCAGGCGCTGCAGTTCGTCCGGGTCGGTGACATGCAGGCCATGATGGTCCTGGGTCATGTGCACCGGCTTGCCGTCGAGGGTCATGCTGCCTTCGTTGGGTTGCTCGAGGAAGTTGATGCAACGCAGGAAGGTACTCTTGCCCGAGCCGCTGGCGCCGATCAGGCAGATCACGTCGCCGGTCTTCGCTTTGAGCGAAACGCCCTTGAGCACATGGTGCTCGCCGTAGCGTTTGTGCAGGTCTTCGATGGTCAGTTTGTACATGCGCAGGCTCTAAAGGTGAGATTCAAGGCGACAACAGGTAGCCGCTGCGGTAGGCCTGGTTACCGGCCACGTGAGCGATGACCATGCCGGCGGTGGCCATGCGCCGCAGCGAGCGGGCATAGAGCAGGCCGGGCTGGGTGTTGCGCACCGGGGTTACCCGGTCGGTCAACGGGTCGATGACTTCGGCGATCAGTTCATTGGCCTGCAGGTACTGGCCCGGTTTGACGTGGAATACCAGCAAGCCGCCCAGCGCAGTTGCCACCGGCTCCACACCGGCCAACGGCGTTGCCGGGTAGCTCAGGGCGGGCAGGGCGGCCGGTTCGCCGTCGATGGCGCCGTAACGGGTCAGGTAATCGAGGATTGCCGCACAGTCCTGTTCGGCCAGCGGATGGCTGACATCGCCCTGGCCACGCAACTCGACGGTCACCGAGAAGCTGCCCTGGGGGATCGGGAACTGCTTGCCGAAGCGCTGCTGCAATTGCCACCAGACCAGGGTGAAGCACTCATCGAAGGACTGGCCACCCGAATCGGTGGCCAGCAGGCTGGCCTGGGCCCCGAGGTAGCGTGACAGCGGCTCGACCTGGGGCCAGGCTTCCGGGGTGGTGTACAGGTGCGCTACGGCTTCGAAGTCGCAGTGCAGGTCGAGCACCATCTCGGCATCGCAGGCCAGGCGCTGCAGGGTCAGACGCTGGGATTGCAGGGGGGTGTGGGCGGCATGGGCATCCAGGGCGCGGCGCAGGCTTTCGCGGATCAGGGCGATGTTGTGCTGCGGGTCCTGGTTCAGGTGATCGGCGATCTGGTCGCCGATCTGGTCGCTCAGGTCGACGAAGTGGCGGTTGAAGTTCTCGCCGCTTTGCAGTTCGTAACGGCCCAGCGGCACATCCATCAGCACCTGCTCCAGGCCCACCGGATTGGCGATCGGCACCAGCACGATCTCGCGGCGCAACCGGCCCTGGGCCTCCAGTTCACCCAGGCGTTGCTTGAGGTGCCAGGCCACCAGCATGCCGGGCAGTTCGTCGGCATGCAGCGAAGCCTGGATGTAGATTTTGCCGGCGTCACGCGGGCCGAAGTGGAAGCTGTGGATCTGGCGGGCAATGCCGGGCACCGGTGCCAGAATGTCGTGAGTCGAGTGATGCATATCAGTCCTAGTGAGTCGGTCCTAGAAAAGCCAGCCAGCGACGTTCGGCGAGGCGGAACAGCCCTACCAGGGCAAAAGTCACGCACAGGTAGATCACGGCGGCAATGCCAAACGACTGGAATGTCAGAAACGTGGCCGAGTTGGCGTCGCGGGCGACCTTGAGGATGTCCGGCACGGTGGCGGTGAAGGCCACCGTGGTGGAATGCAGCATCAGGATCACCTCGTTGCTGTAGTACGGCAGCGAACGGCGCAGCGCCGACGGCATGATGATATAAGCATAAAGTTTCCAGCCGCGCAGGCCGTAGGCCTTGGCGGCCTCGACTTCACCGTGGTTCATGCTGCGGATCGCCCCGGCGAAAATCTCCGTGGTGTAGGCGCAGGTGTTGAGGGCGAAGGCGAGGATGGTGCAATTCATCGCATCGCGAAAAAAGCTGTCGAGCATTGGCTGGGCGCGTACCGCTTCCAGGCTGTAGATCCCGGTGTAGCAGATCAGCAACTGGATATACAACGGCGTGCCGCGGAACAGGTAGGTGTAGAACTGCACCGGCCAGCGAATCCAGAAGCGCGGCGAAACCCTCGCAATCGACAGCGGGATCGAGACCACGAAACCGATGGCCAGCGACGCGGTCAGCAACCACATGGTCATGGCCAGGCCGGTGATGTGGGTGCCGTCGGTGTAGAGGAAGTCGCGCCAGTATTCCTGCAGGAGTTCGATCATCGGATGGCCTCCCGGGTGCCGACGTTATAGCGCCGTTCCAGCCAGCGCAGGCCCACGTTCGAGGCACTGGTGATCAACAGGTAGATGAAGGCCGCGACCACCAGGAAGTAGAACAGCTGGTAGCTGCTTTTGCCGGCATCCTGGGCGGCCTTGACCAGGTCGGCCAGGCCGATGATCGACACCAGGGCGGTGGCCTTGAGCATCACCATCCAGTTGTTGCCGATGCCCGGCAGGGCGAAGCGCATCATTTGCGGGAAGACCACGAAGCGAAAGCGTTGCAGGCGCTTGAGGCCGTAGGCGGTTGCTGCTTCGACCTGGCCACGGGGCACGGCGAGGATGGCGCCGCGGAAGGTTTCGGTGAAATAGGCGCCGTAGATGAAACCGAGGGTGATGACCCCGGCGGCAAACGGGTCGATTTCGATGTATTCCCATTCCATGGTATCGGTCAGGGTCGTCAGCCAGGTTTGCAGGCTGTAGAAAATCAGCAGCATCAGTACCAGGTCCGGCACCCCGCGAATCAGCGTGGTGTAGGCCTGGGCGATCAGGCGCAGCGGGCGCACCGGCGAGAGCTTGGCGCTGGCGCCGAGCAGGCCCAGGCCAACGCTGACCAGCAGCGACATGATGGATAATTTGATGGTCATCCAGGTGCCCTGCAGCAGCAAGGGGCCAAAGCCCTTCAAGCTGAATGCCGAGAGCCCCAGGAACTGCAGCAGGTCTTCGAACATGAAACGAACCTATGCCAGTAGACACGATCATGGGGGAACCGGCGTTACCGGTTCCCCCAATGGTTATTTGCCGCTGTAGAGGTTCAGGTCACCGAAGTGTTTTTTCTGGATCGTGGCGTAGGTGCCATCGTCGTGTAACGCTTTGATACCTTTATCCAGGAGCGCCTTGAGCTCAGTGTTACCTTTTTTGATACCGATGGCGGTCTTGGACGGCAGCAATTCGCTTTCGACCGGCTGGCTGACTTCGTAGTCGACGCCTTTTGGCGATTTGAGGAAGCCCAGTTCAGCCTGGAGCATGTCCTGGATCGAGGCATCCAGGCGTCCGGAGGTCAGGTCGGCGTAGACCTGGTCCTGGTTCTGGTAGGCCTGGGTCTTGACTCCGGCTTTATCCAGCACTGCCTTGGCATAGGCTTCCTGGATGGTGCCTTGCTCATAGCCGACGGTCTTGCCTTTGAGCGAGGCCGGGTCGGCAGTCAGGCCCGAGCCTTTCTTGAATACCAGGGCGGTGGGGCCGGAGAACAGTTCATTGGAGAAGTCGATGACTTTCTCGCGCGCCGGGGTAACGGTCATCGACGAGATCACGCCATCGAACTTATTGGCCTTGAGCCCCGGAATCATGCCGTCGAAGTCGCTTTCCACCCACTTGCACTTGACCTTGAGCTCAGCGCAGATGGCATTGCCCAGGTCGATATCGAAGCCCACCAGAGTACCGTCGGCGGCTTTCGATTCGAACGGTGCATAAGACGGATCGACGCCAAAGCGCAGCTCCTTGTATTCCTTGGCCAGGGTATTCCCCGCAGCCAGACACAACGCGAGTGCGGAAAGCGTCAGCCATGCTTTTTTCATTGTGTGTCCTTGGATTCGCAAAGTGTTGGGGTGGCACAAAGCCGTTACCGGTCGATGCCAGACAACACAGTGATAGCAAGTTTCACACCATATTCCAGGCCAGCGCCCACATTCTGTGGGAGCTGGCCTTGCCAGCGATGGACCGCAGCGCGGCCCTGAATAGCCTCAGTAGCGCGCATCCACCGGCTTGCCACCGTTAGGCCAATCCTTGACCTTGTCCGGGAAGTCCGGCCGTGGCTGCTGCGAGAACCAGGCTGCGACATCCACCGCTTCCTGATCACTCAAGCCACCCTGGCCCAGCGGGAACTTCTCGTGGAAGCCGATCGGCATGTTGCGTTTGACGAACGCTGCGGCGGTATAGGTGCGGGCCATACCGGCGCCGATGTTGAACGACTGATCGCCCCACAGCGGCGGGTACACCAGGCTGCCGTCTTCACGGGCCAGGCCCTCGCCATTGCTGCCATGGCACACCGCACATTGTTCGGCATACACCTGCTTGCCGTTGTCCAGGTCCGGCTTGATCGCGGTATCGATCTTGCCGACCCCGCGCCCGGCCACTTTGTCGCCCGGCTGGGTGTTCATTTTCATCCAGTCGAAATAGGCCACCATCGCCTGCATGTCCGCTGATTGCGGCGGCAGCGGCTTGCCGTTCATCGAACGACGGAAGCAGCCATTGATGCGCTCTTCAAGGGTGACTTCCTTGCCCGCCCGGGGTGCGTAGCTGGGGAAGAACGCCGAAACGCCGACAAACGGCGAGCCGTCGGCCACGGTACCGGCGTTGAGGTGGCAACTGGTGCAGTTCAGCGCGTTGCCAACGTTGTCCGGCAGCAACTCGCGGGTCTGCAAGTGCAGGCGCATGCCACGGATCACCTGGTCGGCGTTGGCTGCGGCGAGCAGGTTGGCCAGGCGCGGGGTTTCAAACGCCGTTGAGTCGGTGGTCTGCGGGTTGAGCTGGCCACGCAGGGTTTTCACCTGTTTGGCGGTGATCGGCGAGCTGTCGTTGCCCCAGCGGCTACGCACGAAACTCAGGATTTCGGCGATTTCTTCATCGGCCAGGCGGGCGAAGCCCGGCATGGTGTAGATCCGCGAATGGGTGGCGGTTTGCGCGGTCTCCCAGCCGGTGAGGGTGATGTGCAGCAAGGAGGTCGGGTTGGCCGAGGCGATGCTCGGGTTGCCGGCCAACGGCGGGAACAGGCCCGGGACCCCACGCCCGTCGGGGCGGTGGCAATCGCTGCAGAACTGGGTGTAGCCCAGGCCGCCGCGGCTGCTGAACAGGTCATCCGGGGCGACGGCTGCGGCCAGCGGAATATCCGGCATCGGCAGGTCATCCTTGCCCGGCGGCAGCGATTTCAGGTAGCTGGCGATGGCCACCAGGTCGCCGTCGCTGAAGTGCTGGGTACTGTGATGAATGACGTCGGCCATGTTGCCCGACACCGTGGCAAAGCGGTTCTGCCCGGTCTTGAGCAATTGCACGGTGTCTTGCACCGTCCACAGGTTGCGCAGGCTCAGGGCCTGCCAATGCTCCACGGTTTCACCGGCGAGGAAGTGCTTGCCGCTGCGGCCGGCGTCGCTCATGGCCTTTTCCTGGAAGGCGATGCCGCGCGGGGTATGGCAGGCACCACAATGGCCCAGGCCCTGCACCAGGTAGGCACCCCGATTGAGCACTTCGTCCTTGGCGGGATCGGGCTCGAAGGGCTCGCTGTCGACGAAGGCGAAGTTCCACAGCGACAGGCCCCAGCGCATGTTGAACGGCCAGCTCATGTCCGCTTCCTGGTTGGACTGGCTGATCGGCGTCACGCCCTGCATCAGATAGGCGTACAGGGCGCGCATGTCCGCTTCGCTCATTTTCGCGTAGGACGGGTAGGGCATTGCCGGGTAGAGGTTGGTGCCGTCCGGAGTCACGCCTTCGCGCATGGCCTTGTCGAACTGCTCGAAGCTGTAGCGGCCGATGCCGGTGTCCGGGTCGGGGGTGATGTTGCTGGAGTAGATGGTACCCATCGGCGTTTTCAGTTGCAGGCCACCGGCCATTTCCGGTGCTTGCGGGGCGGTGTGGCAGGCAATGCAGTCGCCGAGCTGGGCGATGTATTTGCCTCGGGCAAGCAGTTCGCTGTCGGCCGCCGCTGCCGGGGACGGCTCGCTGGCGAGGACGGAGAACGAGAACACGGTCGTGGCCACCAGGGCCAGACGGGAGAAGGCAGATGCCATTGCATTATTCCTTTAGTCACCTGGCCTGGGGTGGTCCCCTGGGCGCAGGGCTGCAATCGTTTTTATGGTTCATCAGGCAGAGGCGGGTAACGAAACTTGCCTCAGTTTCGTTGTAAGGGATTTGCCGGCGGGGGCTGTTGATATGGATCAGCGCAGCCGGCATTGCACCGGCTGCGCATGCGGATTGCGCGGTTTTACCTGCCCGGCACCAGGGTCAGGCGCTTGTTGCCGTAGGCGCGGTCGAAGTTTTGTGGTTGCAGCGGCAGGCTCATGTAGCGGCCCTTGAACCAGGCATCCAGAGCATCGGCAAAGTGCGGGCTGGCCGGGTTGCCGGACTGGCCGCTGCTGCTTTGCAGTTGCAGCGGTTCAATCTGGCCGAAGTCCACCACCATGCGCAGTGACGGTGCCAATTGCGCGTTGAAGTCCTTGCCCCAGGCATAGGGCGCAAGGTTCAAGGTGCTGTGGTCGCCGCCCGTGGCCAGCGGGCCGCGACTGACCGCGTCACCCAGTCCATGGAAAGTCGGCGCCGGCCAGCGGTACTGGTGCAGCTTGCCCCATTGCCAGGTGCGCTGATTATTGCCCAGTTGCGCTTCGCCGGCAGTGATTGCTGCTGCCAGGCTGCGGGCGAGAATGGCCGGCTTGTCTTCTTTTTGCGCGGTTTTCTGATCGTCCCAGAACGGGCTGTCTTCGCGACCGAGCAAGTGGTCGGCCTGGGCCGAGTACGACAGCCGGGCGTTGCCGACGAAGGCCTGCCAGCTCGGGCTGGATTCAGGGCCGAGCTCGTCGAGGAAGGTCAGCTTGGCGCTTTCCTGCAGGAACAGTTGGTACAGGGCGGCATCTGCCGAAGTGGTACTCAGCCGACCATCGAAGGCCATCAAGCGGGTGTAGGCCTCGCGGGCCTTGGTCCGTTGCTCGGCAGGCAGGGCGTCGATCGCCTGTTTCAGCGGTTGGGCCATGCCGGGGGCTTGGAACATCTTTTTCAGCTTGTCGGCAAACAGCGTGGTCTGGTCGTTTTGCATCAGCATCAGGCTGCGGCTGTCGTGCTTGCCGTTGCCGGCCAGTTGCGCCAGGCGCTCGGCGCGCTCGGGGTAGTACCAGCTGTTGGACAGCTGCATACCATAGCCCTTGGGCACGCTGCGCTGGTTGGCATTGCCGATCCAGCCCTGGGGCGGGTCCTGGTCATAGGGGTGGAGCATCGGGTCGGCGTAACCGTCCCAGTCGTAGCGTCCGTCCCAGCCCGGCGACGGCAGCAGGCCCTGGCCTTCGCGGCGGTTGGGGAAGCGCCCGCTGACCTGCCAGCCGATATTGCTGGCGTCGGCAAACACGAAGTTCAGCGCCGCAGCGCCAATCTCGCGGGTGTTGTCGAAGGCGCGCTCGACATTCTGCGCCCGCGACAGGTTGAAGAAGGCGTCCAGGCTCTGGTCGCCCTTGAGCTCAGGCATGCGCAGGGCCAGGCCCAGGCTGGCATTCTGCGGTTGGCCGAGCAGGGTGCCGTGGCGGGTGTCGTACAGGGTTTCACGCAGCGGGCGCTGGCCCTTGATGAAGAAGGTCTCGTTGCGTGCCTGGGCCGGCAGCCATTTGCCGTCGGCCTGGTACATCAGGCGGCTGCCTTCCTTGCGCAGTTTTTCCAGGAACAGGTCCTGGTTGTCGGCCATCACCGCACTGGCGCTCCAGGCCAGCTTGCCGTTGTAGCCGGAGAGCACCAGCGGCAGGCCGGCAATCGACACGCCCGCGGCCTGGTACTTGGGCGAACGGATCTGCACCGGGCTCATGGCCCAGGCACCGAGGTTGTCGCTGGCCATCAGGCTCTTGCCGCTGCGGCTGCGCTGCGGGGCAATCGCCCAGTTGCTGGAGCCGGCCGTGCCGAGCAGGTTGAGCGCGGCCAATTGTTCGCTGACCGCCGTCAGTGGCGCCAGGCCCGCCAGCTGGGTGTTCAGGTTCAGGCCTTTGAGCTTGTCGGTTTCGGCCAGGGCCAGGGGCTCGTCAGGGTAGCTTGGCAACAGCCAGGCCAGCTTGTCGGTGCCGACTTTTTGCGCCAGGCCCAGGGCGGCGAGTTCTTCCTGCAGGTTGACCGACTGGCTGAAGTTGTACAGGCAGAAGATCAGCGCCGAGTCCTCGGGCTTCCAGTATTCCGGGCGGTAGCCACTCTGCGCCAGTGGCGCCGGCAGCTTGTCGCGGTAGCGGAACATATAAGCGTTGACCCCGCGGGCATACACCTCGAAGAAACGCTTGAGGCGTGGCGAGGCATCGGCGTACAGCTGGTTGGCGCTGGCCTTGAGGTTGGCCGCGCGCATCAGGCGGTCGACTTCCAGCACATCGGCGCCGGCCATTTCCGCCAGGCGACCTTGAGCCAGCAGGCGCATGCCGACCATCTGGCCGATACGGTCACCGGCGTGGACGTAACCCAGGGCGAACAGTGCGTCGTGGAAGTTGCTCGATTCGATCAGCGGCATGCCCATGGCGTTGCGGCGTACCGAAACATTCTGCGCCAGGCCCTTGAGCGGCTGCACGCCGGTACTGGGCAGCACGCTGTCACGCTGGCCGGCCATCTGGCAGCCACCCAGGCTGAGCAGCCCGAGCAACGCAGCGGCTACGCCGAACCGGGGGGTAAAAGGGGGAAGGGCTGGCGCGGCCATGTTCAGGCTCCTGCAGGGCGTGGCGGTAAAAGGCGCTACGTTAGTGAGCGCGATCACGCCATGCAAGCGGGGCGCAGCCTTTATTTTCAGTAGCTGACGTGACGTCAAGCCTGAAAGGGTGGGGCTAGCGGTCGCGCCTGCGCAGGACACAAGCGGCGACCACTGCTATGGGGCCGCGATCAGGCCCCGTGGCACTTCTTGAACTTCTTGCTGCTGCCGCATGGGCACGGATCGTTGCGGCCAACGTCCTTCAGGGCGTTGCGCACCGGCTCCTGGTGGCCGTGGTTGCAGTGCGGGCCGTGTACATGGCCATGGTCATGGTCGTGGTGATCATGATCGTGGTTGCAGTCAGGGCCATGGACATGGGGTTGCTGGGTCATCTTGGGTTACTCCGGAATAAGATCGCCGGGAATTATCTCACCACTGCGCGACAAGTGCAGGTCGCGAGCGAAGAATAATCCGCTGCTGAGCTCACCTTCCAGGCGATAGCGCAATGGACCCTCGGCGCCCTTGAGCAGTTTTGCCAGGGGTTTGACCTGCTGCCAGAGGTTGGTGCGCACCGCAATCTTGAAGGTGCGCCGCGCGTGAGGGCCGACGCTGCGCCACAGGCTGGCTTCGCCTTCGGTCAGCGGCAGGTCGTTGATCAGCACCTTGTAGCTCAGGTAACGGATGAACAGACGGCTGTCATTGGGGTTGTCGACCTGCACATGGAGCACGAACTCCTGTTGCAGCAGGCGCATCTTCAGCGGTTCGACCTTGAGCAGATGGACCTGCGGGTCCTGATAGTCAGCGTCCAGCCAGCTGGCGCAACCCGCCAGTTGCAGTAGCAAAACGCCGATCAGCAACAGGCGGGCCATCAGGCTCAGCTACCCAGGTAACTGGAGCAGCACTTCTTGAATTTCTGCCCGCTGTTGCACGGGCAGGGATCGTTGCGCGTGGCCTTGAGGCCAACCGTGGGGTCGATGAAGTACCAGCAGCCCTGGTTCTGCACGAAAGCCGAGCGTTCGCGGTGGCAATGCTCGCCGTCGTTGTCGTGCCAGCGGGCGGTGAAGGTCACGAACGCATGTTCAGGCTTGCCACCGAACACCTCGGCGCTTTCCACCTCAAGGCCCAGCCAGGTGCTTTGCTGGCTCCAGGCCTTGATCGCCTCGCGATCGAGCCCTGCCTGCTGCACCGGCAGGGTGGTGGTCACCAGGTAGTCGACCAGCCCCAGCACGTAGGCGCTGTAGCGCGAACGCATCAGGGTCTGTGCGTCGGGGGCGGGAAGCCCTGCGTGATAATGCCCGCAACAGGTATCAAGCAGATCGCCGCTACCGCAGGGACAAACCGAGATACTCATTGCTTCACCACCAGTACTTGCCAAAATTTTCCGGGTTGGCCCAGAACTTGGCGTTGAGCCAGTCCGGGACCTGTTTGTATTCACGTAGATCATAGGTGAACAGGTTCAGAACCTGCGCATCCCGCTTGAATTTTTCGCTGACCTGCAATGCCAGGGCAAAAAAGTCGGTCTCCTGCCAGCCGCAGGCGCTCAAGTCGGCCAGCACCGCCACGCGGCTGGTATTGAGGTTGCGGATGCCGCCGAGCAACTGCAGGCCATCGCGTTTGGGCAGGTGCTCCAGGCAATCGACCAGCAGCGCCAGGTCGAAGCGTTGCGCTGCCAGCTCCACAGGTAGCGGGCCGGGGCTGGCGACGTCGATGTGCACCTCGGGATGGGCCAGGGCGAAAGCCTCCAGGGCCGGAAATCGCTCACCTATCAATAGCAGGCGTTGCGGTACGTGGCGATCGAGCAGGGCGGCGAGGGCCTGTTGCGGAGTGCGTTGGGAAAAGCCGTCCATCATCGGGAATCCTCGGTCAGATGCGTCAAGATTAACGGTCTGGCGTCACTTGGCATAGTGCTGCGCCGTCGCATCATGGCCTATTGCTGGCGGATATCAATGAGGCGGTCTTTACTCCCAGAGCATCGGTTTTGCACCGATTCCCCCTAGGAGATGCATCAAAATGAGCATAGTACGCACAGCATTACCTCTGGTTCTGCTAACCAGCGTGTTGACTGGTTGTGCAGGTTTGCAAAAAACCGACTGGCCGAAGTGTGCTGCCGTCGGGGGCGTAGGCGGCGCAGCCTTGGGCGCCATCGAAAGTTCCAGCTGGGCAGGCTGGGGCGCGTTGCTGGGCGGTGGCCTGGCGGCGGGCTACTGCTGGGCCCATGGTGATGGCGACGAAGATGGCGATGGCGTGCCAGACAGCCGCGACAAGTGCCCGGGCACACCGCGTGGCGTGCAGGTCGATGCCAACGGCTGCCCACCAGAGCCGGTGGCCGTGGTTGAAGAAGTGGCCGTGGTCAAGGAAGAGGTCATTGTCATCCGTGATGTTCACTTCGAATTCGATTCGGCCAAGCTGACCGCGGCCGACAAGGAACGCCTCAATACCATTGCCACGCGCCTGAAAAACGAAGCGGCGAGCGCGCGCTTGAGCGTCACCGGCCATACCGACAGCAAAGGCTCCGATGCCTACAACCAGAAGCTCTCGGAACGCCGCGCCCATTCGGTCACCGAGTACCTGATCGAGAGCGGTGTGCCACGCAGCAGTTTCGTTTCGGTACAGGGCGCGGGTGAAACCCAGCCGGTGGCCGACAATGCCACTGCCGATGGCCGGGCGCAGAACCGTCGTACGGAAATTCGCATCGAGCGCTGAAGCGCCAGCGGCCTGCGGCTTGAGAAGTACCGCAGGCCGGTCTTTACTCCTGTGTGACCGGTAGAGGCCGGTGACACAGGAGCAATTCTCATGAGTGTTCTCTCCAAGGCTGCGCTGCCGGTCCTTATGGCCGCAAGCCTGCTCTCCGGTTGCGCGACCCACAGCGATGGCAGCGCCCCACTCAATCAAAGGACCTGGCCTATCTGCAGTCTGCTGGGCGGCCTGGTCGGTGGTGGCCTGGGCGCCATCGAAAGCTCCGCCTGGGCAGCCGGCGCCGGTGCCGCCGGTGCAATTGCCGGCGGCCTGATCTGTTATGCCCAGGACGGTGACAAAGATGAAGACGGCGTGTTCGACCGTCGCGACCGTTGCCCCGATACACCGGCCAACACTCCGGTCAGCCACACCGGTTGCCCGCTGCCGCAGTACCCGACCAGTCAGAAAGCGGCGGAACCTGCGGCTACTTCAGAAGTGATCACCCTCAACGATCAGGGCGCCGTGATGTTCGCCTACGACTCAGCGGAACTGACCAGCGCGGCCCATCAACAGCTGCAGGCGCTGACCGGCAAGCTCAATGGCGCCAACGTCGTCAGCGTCAAGGTCATCGGCCATACCGACAGTCAGGGTTCCGATGCCTACAACCAGGCACTCTCCGAGCGGCGTGCGAGTAGCGTTGCCGAGTATCTGATCAGTCAGGGCCTGGCGCCGTCGAAAGTCACCAGCCAGGGCCGTGGCGAAAGCCAGCCGATCGCCGACAACTCGACCGATGCCGGCCGCGCGCAGAACCGCAGGGTGGAGCTGCACCTTAATTGATCGAAGCGCTGGCACAAGGGCTGTGTCAGCCGTTACTGTTGCAGGCGATGCCAGCGTACCTGGCATCGCCTGTGAAAAATAACAACAGGGGGCGCCTATGCAAGGCTTACTGGGGTTGGCCAAGGCCCTTACCGTGGTGTTCTGGTGGGTGGTACTGGTGAATCTGCTGATCCCGCTGGAGCACCCCTTCCACCTGCTGATCAATGCCGCCGGTGCTGCCCTGCTTGGCCTGCACCTGCTGGAAGTGTTGATGTTCAATGGTTGCTTGCGCGAGCGCAGCCACCGTTGGTTCGATCGCTTGCAGATCCTGCTGGTCGGTATTTTTCATGTTCTTTCAATTCCGGCACCCCGCAAGGAAGCTGCTCATGCGTAAATTGATCATTCTGGCCGCGTTGTTCAGCCCCCTGGCCCTGGCCGATGCCATCAGCGTGGCCGCCCACTCGGTGCTGCGCTTGCCAAACAAGTCCAGCGTCGTGCACTTGCAGCGCCTGGACGTTGCTGATTCCGCCACCCTGTTGTTGCCCGCCAGCCTGGTCGATCTCAAGGTCGATGAGTTGCACCTGGGCCAAGAGGCGCGGATTGCCATCGTGCCGGCAGAGACCACCCTGCAGATCGAAGTGAGCCGGGCCAGTTTGGGCGAGGGCAGCCAGATTGTCGCCCATGGTGCGCCGGGTACGTATGAAAAGGCGGCAAAGGCCGGACGCAACCTGGAGTTGCAGTTGCATGAGCTGCAGGCGTCGACTTTGGCAATTGATGCCCGTGGTGGAGCCGGTGCTCCGGGGTACGTCGGCCTCGATGGCGCCAACGGCAAGCCCGGTGGCTGTACCTGGGGCCAGGCCAGCCGCGGGGCTAATGGCGACAACGGTGGCAATGGCCATGATGGCGCGCCTGGTGGCCGGGTACGGCTGGCGCTACCGGCAGGTTTCCCCGCCGAGCACATAGTGGTGCAGCTAGAGGGTGGTGCGCCAGGCGTCGCAGGGGCAGCGGGCAAGCCGGGTGCTGGTGGCGCGAGCAAGGGTTGTCTGGTTTACAGCACTGCGGGCGGCGCTGCCGGTAAGCCTGGGGCAGCGGGTCAGCCGGGCTCGGTCGGGGCGGCAGGGGAGTTGATTTTGCAGCGCCTGTAAAAAATACGCCGACCCTGTGGGAGCCGGCCTTGCCGGCGATGGGCTGCGTAGCAGCCCCCCGGCCTTCAATTCACCACAACACCCCACCCGACAGCACCACCGCAATCCCCAGCATCAGGTTGATCCCGACCATCCGCCGAATCTTCGCCATTGCCGCCGCGCCCGCAGGCCAGTCTTCGGCCTGCACCGCCTTGCGCAACTCCGGGTACAGCAACGACTGGATACGAAAGAACAGGGCGAACATCGCGATGCCGCCGCCGATCATCACCTGGACATGGCGCGGTGTCGTTTCGAAGCTGGCAAAACGCGTGTTGATCATGAGCATACCGCTGATCGCCAACAGCGCAATTGCCATCCACACCCACACGAAAAAACGCTGAAACACTTCCACCCAAAGGCGCAGGCGAGCGGGACCGTCCAGGGCTGCAACCGCCGCCGGGCGCAGGACCAGCCAGGCGAAGAACATCCCGCCTACCCACACCAGGGCGGCCAGAACATGCAGGCTATAAGACAGGGCAAAGACGGGCATCGGGATCTCCATTCGGCGCAAAGGGCAATAGCGGGGTATGATAGCGACCCAATCGAAACACTGAAAATTTATCCAGCCCTTCGGGCGCCCCGAAACCATGATCAGCAACGAACTCAAAACCACGATTCAGGGCGCCTATTCGCGTTTTCTCGAAGCCAAGAGCCTCAAGCCCCGCTATGGCCAGCGCCTGATGATTGCCGAAGTGGCCAAGGTGCTTGGCGATATCGACTGCGACGACGAAGGTCGGCGCGTCGGTGAGCCGGCCGTGGTCGCAGTCGAGGCCGGTACCGGTACCGGCAAGACGGTTGCCTACAGCCTGGCCTCGATCCCGGCGGCCAAGGCGGCCGGCAAGCGCCTGGTGATCGCCACCGCCACGGTTGCCCTGCAGGAGCAGATCGTCTTCAAGGACCTGCCCGACCTGATGCGCAACAGTGGCCTGAACTTCAGCTTCGCCCTGGCCAAGGGTCGGGGCCGCTACCTGTGCCTGTCGAAACTCGACGTGCTGTTGCAGGAAGGCCAGGCACAATCGGCTACCGCTCAGCTGTTCGAAGAAGAAGGCTTCAGGATCGAGGTCGATGAGGCCAGCCAGAAGCTGTTCACCAGCATGATCGAGAAACTTGCCGGCAACCGCTGGGATGGCGACCGGGACAGCTGGCCCCAGGCCCTGGAAGACCAGGACTGGGCGCGCCTGACCACCGACCACAGCCAGTGCACCGGGCGCCATTGTCCGAACTTCGGCCAATGCACCTTCTACAAGGCCCGTGAAGGCATGGGCAAGGTCGACGTGATCGTTACCAACCATGACATGGTCCTGGCCGACCTGGCCCTGGGTGGTGGCGCCGTGCTGCCGGACCCGCGCGACACCATTTATGTGTTCGACGAAGGCCACCACCTGCCCGACAAGGCCATCGGCCACTTCGCCCATTACACCCGGCTGCGCTCGACCGCCGACTGGCTCGAGCAGACCGCCAAGAACCTGACCAAACTACTCGCCCAGCACCCGCTGCCGGGTGACCTGGGCAAGCTGATCGAGCAGGTGCCGGAACTGGCCCGGGAGATCAAGGCCCAGCAGCAGTTCATGTTCAGCGCCTGTGAACAGGTCGCCGATTTCCGCCCAGGCGAAGACACGGAAGGCCGCGAGCGGCCCCGCCATCGCTTCGAAGGCGGCGTGGTGCCCGAGCACATGCGCGAGATGGGCATCGAGCTGAAGAAGGGCTTCTCGCGACTGAACGACTTGTTCACCCGTCTGACCGAGCTGCTCAAGGAAGGCATGGATGGCGAGGTCAACATCGGTATTGCCAGCCATCAGGCCGAAGAATGGTACCCGCTGTTCGGCAGCCTGTTGATGCGCGCCCAGGGCAACTGGGAGCTGTGGACCGCTTTCACTGCCGAAGACCCGGAAGACAGCCCGCCCATGGCCCGCTGGCTGACCCTGGCCGAAAGCGGCGCCTTGTTCGATATCGAGGTCAATGCCAGCCCGATCCTCGCCGCCGAAATGCTCCGGCGCAACTTGTGGAACGTCGCCCACGGCGCCCTGGTGACTTCGGCCACCCTGACTGCGCTGGGCAAGTTCGATCGCTTCCGCATGCGTGCCGGGCTACCAAAAACTGCGGTCACCAGCGTCGTGCCGAGCCCGTTCCATCACGTCGATGCCGGTGTGTTGCGAGTGCCGGACCTGCGCGCAGACCCGCGTGATGCCGCCGCCCACACGGCGGCGATCATCCGCGACCTGCCGGAGCTGGTGGAAGGTTCGCGCGGTTCGCTGGTGCTGTTTTCCTCGCGCAAGCAGATGCAGGACGTGTTCGACGGCCTGGATCGCGACTGGCGCAAGCAGGTGTTCATCCAGGGCAACCTGTCCAAGCAGGAAACCCTCAACAAGCACAAGGCGCGGGTCGATGGCGGTGATTCCAGCGTGCTGTTCGGCCTGGCCAGTTTCGCCGAAGGCGTCGACCTGCCGGGTGCCTATTGCGAGCACGTGGTAATTGCCAAGATCCCATTCGCCGTGCCGGATGATCCGGTCGAGGCCGCCCTGGCCGAATGGATCGAGGCCCGAGGCGGCAATCCGTTCATGGAGATTGCCGTGCCGGATGCCTCGCTGCGGCTGATCCAGGCCTGCGGGCGCCTGCTGCGCACCGAAGAGGATCGCGGCACCATCACCCTGCTTGATCGGCGCGTGGTCACCCAGCGCTACGGCAAGGCTATTCTCAATGCGTTGCCACCGTTTCGCAGAGAAATTTCCTGAAACCCGGAGCGCAATGCTCCGGGCGTTGTCTATCACTCAGTTCAAGGCCCCATGGGCCCTCAAGGAGAGCTCCAGCCCTATGATTCGCCGTACCTTGCCTGCCGTATTCGCACTGTTGTTCAGCACGCCGCTGCTGGCCGGGCAACAGACGCTGTTCAGCTTCGTTCGCCCGGCCGCCGTGGTCAATGTGGTGACCGAAGATGCCAGCCTGCCGCAGTACAACGCAGAGCAGACGGCCGAGGGCGAGGTGCTGCGCCGGGTGGTGTTCAACCCGGTGCAGCAGCCAAAACTACGCCTGAGCCCGCAAGCCGGGGCCTGGGACTGGTCCAGCGCCACGGCCCTGACCCTGCGCCTGCAAAGCGCCATGGACTGGGCGCTGACCGTCGATGTGACGGTGCAAAGCAGCGACGGCAAGACCCTCACCAGCCGCATCGACCTGCCGGCGGGCCCGGCGCAAACCGTTTACGTGCCGCTCAAGGCCAGTTCGCCGTTAAGCCAGGGCATGCGTGCCGGGCCGCCGATGCCGTGGGTGCATGAAGGCCAGCGGGTGCTGCTGACCAGCAGTGCCGGCGAGGTTGATCTCAAGCAGGTGGTGTCGGTGACCTTGTCGATGAACAAACCCAACGTCGCCCAGAGCATCCTCATCGAGCGCGTCGGCACCCAGGATGACGACCAACTGCAGAAGGCCGTGTACACCGGTTTGATCGACGGCTATGGCCAGTCCACCCGCGGCCGCTGGCCGGAAAAGATCGTCAGCGACGATCAGCTCAAGGCCGCTGCCAGCCGTGAACAGCAGCAACTCAAGGGCTGGCTGGGTGAGCGCAGCAAGCTCAAGCTGGACAAGTTCGGCGGCATCAGCGACGGCCCGGCGTTCGAGGCCAAGGGCTTCTTTCGCACTGAAAAACGCGATGGCCGCTGGTACCTGGTGACCCCGGAAGGGCACCCGTTCTATTCCCTGGGCGTCAACACCGTGGCCGCCGACGGTGGCCGCACCTATGTGGCCGGGCGCGAAACCATGTTCAGTGCGCTGCCTCAAGCCGGCGAAGCGCTGGCGCAGTTCTACGGTGAAGGCAACAACAACGACGGCAATGGCTCGGCCCGTGGCCGCAACTTCAACCAGGGGCGCTGGTTCGACTTTTATGCCGCCAATATCGAGCGCAGCCATGGCACGCCGTGCACGCCGGTCGCGGCCAGCGAAAAGGCTCCGGCGGTCGAGTGCCCGGTAGCCAGCTTCGACAAGCAACGCTGGCAGGGTCATAGCCTCGACCGCCTGCAGGCCTGGGGCTTCAATACCCTGGGCAACTGGAGCGAGCCGTCGCTGGGCCAGGCCAGCCGCATGCCCTATACCTTGCCGCTGTCGATCGTCGGCGATTACACCAGCATCAGCACCGGCATGGACTGGTGGGGCGGTATGCCCGACCCGTTCGACCCGCGCTTTGCCATGGCCACCGAGCGTGCGGTGGCGATTGCCGCCCGCGACCACCGCGACGATCCCTGGCTGATCGGTTACTTTGCCGACAACGAACTGGCCTGGGCTGCCCCCGGTGATGACCCCAAAGCGCGCTACGCCCTGGCTTACGGCACCTTGCGCCTGACCACCGACGTGCCGGCCAAGCGTGCCTTCCTCAAGCAATTGCGCGACAAGTACCGCAACCAGGCTGGCCTGTCCAAGGCCTGGGGCATCGACCTGCCAGCCTGGGAGCTGATGGAAGACCCGGGTTTCGAGCCGCCGCTGCCAAGCCCGGAACACCCAGAGATCGAAGCCGACTTCAAGTACTTCCAGAAGGTCTTCGCCGAAACCTATTTCAAGACCATTGCCGACTCACTGAAATGGCATGCGCCCAACCACCTGCTGCTGGGTGGCCGTTATGCCGTGAGTACTCCGGAAGCAGTCGCCGCCTGTGCCGAGTACTGCGACGTCATCAGCTTCAACTTCTACACGCCCAAGCCTCAGGACGGTTACGACTTCAACCAGCTCAAGGCGCTGGACAAACCGGTGCTGGTCTCCGAGTTCCAGTTCGGCTCCCGTGACCGTGGCCCGTTCTGGCCGGGGCCGATGGAAGTGGCCAAGGAAGAGGGCAGGGCGCCGGCCTATGCCAGCTTCGTCAAGGCGGCGCTGGATGAGCCGTCGATTGTCGGCGTGCACTGGTTCCAGTACCTCGATCAGCCGGCCAGCGGGCGTCTGCTCGATGGCGAGAACGGCCACTTCGGCCTGGTCGGTATTACCGATGTGCCATTCCAGGGCTTTGTCGACGGTGTGCGCAAGAGCAACCTGCAGACTCAGGAACAGTTCGGCAAAACGCTTAGTGTCACAGAAAAAGCGCCCACGACCCCCTGACCCCAGCCGCCTGGCATGGACCGCCCGGCTTCTGTCTGTTCCCAAATCGTGCGCAGGCTGAAACAATGCACGCCATTTTGAGAAGCCGGTTTCGCGGGGAGTTGCTGGGTGCAGATTCAGGGTCATTACGAGCTAAAGTTCGAAGCGGTGCGTGAAGCCTTTGCGGCGCTGTTCGACGATCCTCAGGAGCGTGGCGCGGCATTGTGCATCCAGGTCGGCGGCGAAACCGTCATCGACCTCTGGGCCGGCAGCGCCGATAAAGACGGGGCCGAGGCCTGGCACAGCGACACCATTGCCAACCTGTTTTCCTGCACCAAGATGTTCACCGCCGTGACCGCCCTGCAACTGGTGGGCGAGGGCAAGTTGGCCCTGGATGCGCCGGTGGCGCGCTACTGGCCGGAATTCGCCCAGGCCGACAAACAGTCGGTTACCCTGCGCCAGTTGCTCAGCCATCGCGCCGGTGTCCCGGCCTTGCGCGAGATGATGCCGGCCGAAGCCCTTTACGACTGGCAAACCATGGTCCAGGCGCTGGCTGGCGAATCGCCCTGGTGGACGCCGGGTACCGCCCACGGTTACGCCGCCATCACCTTTGGCTGGCTGATCGGCGAGTTGATCCGCCGTGCCGATGGCCGTGAACCTGGCGAGTCGATCGTTGCACGCACGGCCAGGCCGCTGGGCCTGGACTTTCATATAGGCCTGGCCGAAGCAGAGTTCCACCGCGTCGCGCATATCGCCCGCGGCAAAGGCAACATGGGTGACGAGGCGGCTAAGCGCCTGCTGCAGGTGACCCTGCGCGAGCCACAGGCCTTGTCGACCCGCGCCTTCACCAACCCGCCAGGGATGCTCACCAGTGTCAATAAACCGGAGTGGCGGCGCATGCAGCAACCGGCGGCCAATGGCCACGGCAACGCCCGCAGCCTCGCCGGTTTCTATGCCGGCCTGCTCGATGGCAGCCTGCTGGAGTCGGAACTGCTGGATGAGCTGACCCGGGAACACAGCCTCGGTCAGGATCAGACCTTGCTGACCCAGACTCGTTTTGGTCTGGGCTGCATGCTCGACCAGCCAAGCGTTGCCAACGCTACCTTTGGTCTGGGCGCGCGCGCCTTCGGTCACCCGGGGGCGGGCGGCTCGGTAGGTTTTGCCGATCCGGAACATGATGTTTCCTTTGGCTTTGTTACCAATACCCTGGGCCCTTATGTGCTCATGGACCCCCGGGCGCAGAAGCTGGTACGGGTATTGGCCCGCTGCCTTTGATCGGTTAACCCCGATGCTGCCTGAACCCTTTGACTATTCTGAATTCCAAAGCCCTGCATTGCTGGGCCAAATTTCTTTCATTTTCATGGTGTATCGCTGATGTCTTCGCATAAATCCTTAGCTCTCGCCCTGTGCCTGGCCGTCACCGGCTGCGCGCAGCATCCTCAGAAAGACGGGGCCGCTGATGCCGGCTTCAACTGGTGGCCGTTTGGCTCGGACCAGGTCGTCGACAAGGAAGTTAAGGAAGTGGTAACCGAAAAAGTCGCCAAGGCCGACGCCAAATCGGAAAGCGCCAGCCGCTGGTGGTGGCCGTTTGGCGAGGGTGACAAGGGCAAGGTCGCTGCCGTGCCGAAAATCGACCACAAAGCCACCCAGGCCTGGCTGGACAGCTATGAGCCGAAGCTGCGCGAAGCCATCAAGGACAGCAAGTTCGAAGTCGAGCGCCGTGAAGACGTGCTGGTAGTTACCGTACCGGTCGACAGCTCCTACAACCCGGATCGTCCGGCCATGCTTCTGCCGGTCACCCTCGGCCCGATCACCCGTGTGGCCAAGGCCGTCGAGACCGACAAGCAGACCGCGGTACTGGTGCTTGGCCATGCCGACACCAGTGGTGTCGCCGCAGCCAACACCAAGCTCAGCCAGGAGCGCGCCCAGTCGGTAGCCGCCATCTTCCGCCTCAGCGGCCTGGAGCGCGATCGCCTGATGCTGCGCGGCATGGGCTCGGAAATGCCGCGTGCAGCCAACGACAGCCTTGAAGGCCGTTCGCTGAACCGCCGCGTCGAACTGGTGCTGACGCCGCAAAACACCATGGTCGCCTTGCTGGCCAAATACAAGCAGCCAACCCCGAGCCCGGCCGAACTGGTTGCCGTGCAGGATGCCAAGGCTCCGGCCAAGGCCGCAGCGAAACCGGCTGCCAAGCCTGCGGCCAAGGCCCCGGCGAAAAAGGCCACTGCAGCCAAGAAGGCCGCACCGGCCAAGGCTGCTGCCAAGAAGCCTGCGGCCAAGCCCGCAGCTAAAAAGGCCGCGGCACCGGCGGCGAAAAAAGTTGCTGCCAACACCAGCCCTGCGAAGACCAACTGATCGTCAAGGAACGCAGTAATGACCCAGTCCCTGGCGGATATGCGCCGCGATTATACCCGTGACGGCCTGACTGAAGCCCAGGCCCCGGAGCAACCGTTCGGGTTGTTTCGTCAATGGTTCAATGATGCCCTGAAAACCGAGCAGCCACCGGTGGAAGCCAATGCCATGACCCTGGCCACGGTGGACGCCGACGGCCGTCCGCATTGCCGCATCGTCCTGCTCAAGGGCTTGGACGAGCAGGGCTTCACCTTCTTCACCAACTACGAAAGCGCCAAGGGCCAGCAATTGCTGGCCAACCCCTTCGCGGCCATGACCTTCTTCTGGCCGGCACTGGAACGCCAGGTACGTATCGAAGGCAAGGTGGTCAAGGTCACCTCGCAGGAATCGGACGAGTATTACCAGGTGCGCCCGCTGGGCAGCCGCCTGGGGGCCTGGGCTTCGCCACAAAGCCAGGTGATCGCCGATCGCGCGGAGCTCGAAGGGCTGGTCAAGTCCACCCAGCAGCGCTTCAGCGAAAGTCAGCCACACTGCCCGGAGCACTGGGGCGGCTATCGCCTGCTGCCCGAGCGCATCGAGTTCTGGCAGGGCCGCGCCAGCCGCTTGCACGATCGTCTCAACTACCGCTTGCAGCAGGGCAACTGGCTGCGTGAGCGCCTCGCGCCTTAATCGGCCTGGTAACCGGCGGCCTCGCGTTCCAGCCAGGCCGCCAGTTCACTGCGTTTGACCTTTTGCGCCTTGGCGCTGTCCAGACGTTGTAGCATGAAGGCCTTCTTGCCTTCGTCCTGGCCGGCCAGCGACAAGGCCAGGTCACGGTCCATCCAGCGCTTGATGCGAACGTAGATCCACCAGTGGAAGTACAGGCCTGCCACGGTGGTGATGACGACGATGAAGTAATCCATGTCTATCCTTGCGCTAGAAGTTTCTACAGGCTGCCCCGAGAGCACAGGCTGTACGGAAGCTGAATGGAAGCAATTTTACCCCGCATGTGTCGTGACAGTCGTCAATGCGCGGAGTCTAATGAGCATCTGTCTTACGGAGATCATCCAATGCGTAAATCTGTTCTGCTGGTGGCAAGCTTCACCACAATGTCGCTGCTGCTTGGTGGTTGTGCCTCGAGCCTGACCGGCGATTCGTACTCCCGTGATGAAGCGCGCCGTGTGCAGACCGTGCGCATGGGCACCATCGAGTCGCTGCGTCCGGTGAAAATCGAAGGTACCAAAACCCCGATCGGCGGTGGCGCTGGTGCAATCGTCGGTGGCGTCGCCGGTAGCGCGGTGGGTGGTGGTCGCGGCAGTATCGTTGCCGCCGTGATCGGTGCCGTGGCCGGTGGCCTGGCAGGCTCTGCGGCTGAAGAAGGCCTGACCCGCACCCAGGGCGTGGAAATCACCGTGCGTGAAGACGACGGCAGCATGCGTGCCTACGTGCAGGCAGTGCAGCAGAACGAGATTTTCCGCGTAGGCGAGCGTGTGCGGATCATGACGGTCGACGGTACCAGCCGCGTCACTCACTGAGTTTTGCACCCCCATTAAAAACCCCGACTCGGCAATGCCGGTCGGGGTTTTTTATTGCCTTGAGGCTCAGGCCGTGACGGGCTTGCGACTCGACAGCGCGGTGATGCCATAGCCAATCAGCGCGGCGAGGATGGAGCCGGTAAGAATACCCATGCGGTCCATGCCGGCGTACTCGCTGCTGCCCGGTACGAAGGCCAGGGAGCCGACGAACAGGCTCATGGTAAAGCCGATGCCGCAGAGAATTGCCACCCCCAGCACCTGGCCCCAGTTGGCACCCGCGGGCAAGGCGGCCATGCCGGCCTTGATCATCACCCAGGCGAAGCCGAACACCCCGAGGGTTTTACCCAGCAGCAGGCCCACGGCGATGCCCATCGGCACGTGATGGGTGAAGCTTTCGAGGCTGACGCCGGACAGCGACACACCGGCGTTGGCAAAGGCGAACAACGGCAGGATGCCATACGCGACCCAGGGGTGCAGGGCATGCTCCAGGCTCAGCAGCGGCGAGGGCTCGGCGTTTTTCGTCCGCAGCGGGATGCACAGTGCCAGGGTGACCCCGGCCAGCGTGGCGTGCACGCCACTCTTGAGTACGCAGACCCAGAGAATTAGGCCAACCACCATGTACGGACCAAGCTTGACCACGCCCATGCGGTTCATCGCGATCAGCACCAGCAGGCAGGCTGCCGCCAGGCCAAGCGAGAGACTCGACAGCGTGCCGGAGTAGAACAGGGCAATGACGATGATCGCACCCAGGTCGTCGATGATCGCCAGGGTCATCAAAAACAGCTTGAGCGAAACCGGTACGCGTTTGCCCAGCAGGGCCAGCACGCCGAGGGCGAAGGCGATGTCGGTGGCCATGGGGATGGCCCAACCCGCAACGGCGGCCGGGTTGTCCTTGTTGAGGAACCAGTAGATCAGCGCCGGCACCACCATGCCGCCGATGGCGGCAGCACCGGGCAGGACGATTTGCGAGGGCTTGGACAAGTGCCCGTCGACCACTTCGCGCTTGACCTCAAGGCCGATCAGCAGGAAGAACAGGGCCATCAGCCCGTCGTTGATCCACAAAAGCAAGGGTTTGGCGATTTTCAGCGCGCCAATCTGGGCGACCACGGGAACATCCAGCAGGCCGTTGTACAGGTACGACAGCGGCGAGTTGTTGATGATCAGGGCCAGGGCAGCTGCAGCAATCAGTAATAGACCGCTGGCAGCTTCCAACTGAAAGAAACGTGTGAAAGTGCTACGCAGGGGCAAGGGCGCTCTCCATCCTGAAGGTTCTGATAGGGGCACACCCTACCCTGTGGTGATATTCTTTAAAACAAAAACTATATTCTTTTTTGTTATAAGCTGTAACCAACTCACGCCCTGCAGCCTAGCAGTTGTAGTCGATAATTCACCGTGGCTGTATCTGTAGGAATTATCAGAATTTTCCTAACATGTTCTGCAGAACTTCGACCTTTTTGCCCGAGAATCGACCATGAACGATCACCGCCAGTGGGCTCGTGAAGCCATCCGTATTATCGAAGCGGACTTCCAGCGTAGCGCCGACACTCACCTGATCCCGCTGCCGCTGCCAGGCTTTCCCGAGGTCGAGCTGTATTTCAAGGATGAGTCGAGCCACCCCACCGGCAGTCTCAAGCACCGGCTGGCGCGGTCGTTGTTTCTCTATGCCCTGTGTAATGGCTGGTTGCGCCCGGGCGCGCCGGTGATCGAAGCATCCAGCGGCTCGACGGCGATTTCCGAAGCCTACTTCGCGCGTTTGCTCGGTTTGCCCTTCATTGCCGTGGTACCGGCCAGCACCTCGCAGGAAAAGATTGCCCAGATTGCCTTCTATGGCGGCCAGAGCCACCTGGTGCAGGATCCGACGCAGATCTACGCCGAATCCGAGCGCCTGGCCCGGGAAAGTGGCGGGCACTTCATGGACCAGTTCACCTATGCCGAGCGCGCTACCGATTGGCGGGCGAACAACAACATCGCCGAGTCGATCTTTGCCCAGATGCGCTTCGAGCAGTTCCCGGAGCCGAGCTGGCTGATTTCCAGCCCGGGCACGGGCGGTACCACCGCTACGTTAGGCCGCTATGTGCGCTATCGCCAGCACGTCACTCGGGTGCTGTGCGCCGATGCCGAGCGCTCGGTGTTTTTCGACTGCTACAAGACGGGTGACCGTTCCCTGCGCCTGGACTGCGGTTCGCGCATTGAAGGCATCGGCCGGCCACGAGTGGAGGCTTCGTTCCTGCCGCAGGTGATCGATGCCATGGTCAAGGTGCCGGACGCCCTGTCCCTGGCGGCCATGCATTACCTGGCCCAGCGCCTGGGACGGCGTGTTGGCGGTTCCAGCGGCACCAACCTGATTGGCGCCCTGGCAGCGGCGCAGCAAATGCGCGCGGCGGGGGAGGCCGGGTCGATCGTGGCAATACTGTGTGATGGCGGCGATCGCTATGCGACCACGTACTATGACCAGGACTGGTTGAGCGGGCAGGGGTATCAGCTGGAGGGGATGATTGCGGCGGTGGCTGCTTGTGTCGAGCGCGGTGAGGCGTTGCCGGCGTCGGTATTGCGCGAGGGTGTTTGAAGGCGGGCTGCCTTGCAGCCCGTCGCCGGCAACGCCGGCTCCCACAAATCAGGCCCTTGTGGGAGCCGGCGTTGCCGGCGATTACTGTGTTGCGGTATGAATCAGGCCTGCAGACCGAGCATGCTGCGCGCCACCGCTTCAGCAATGCGAATCCCGTCAACACCCGCCGACAGGATCCCGCCGGCATAACCTGCACCTTCACCCGCCGGGAACAAGCCCTTGAGGTTCAGGCTCTGCATGCTGGCATCACGGGTGATGCGCAGCGGCGATGAGGTACGGGTTTCGATCCCGGTCAATACCGCGTCAGGCAGGTTGTAGCCCTTGATCTGCCGATCGAAGGCCGGGAGGGCTTCACGAATGGCTTCGATGGCAAAGTCGGGCAGGCTCGGGGCCAGGTCGCCCAGGCTGACACCTGGCTTGTAGGACGGCTCGACACTGCCGATGGCAGTGGACGGCCGTCCGGCGACAAAGTCACCGACCAGTTGCGCCGGCGCCTGGTAGTTGCTGCCACCCAGCACGTAAGCGTGGGCTTCGAGTTTTTCCTGCAGCTCGATACCGGCCAGCGGGCCACCCGGATAATCCTGCTCAGGGGTAATGCCAACGACGATACCGGAGTTGGCATTGCGCTCGTTACGCGAGTACTGGCTCATGCCGTTGGTGACCACCCGGCCCGGCTCGCTGGTAGCGGCAACCACGGTGCCGCCCGGGCACATGCAGAAGCTGTAGACCGAACGGCCGTTCTTGGCGTGGTACACCAGCTTGTAGTCGGCCGCGCCCAGTTTCGGGTGACCGGCATACTTGCCCAGGCGCGCCTGGTCGATCAGCGATTGCGGATGTTCGATACGGAAGCCGATCGAGAACGGCTTGGCCTCCATGAACACGCCGCGGGCATGCAGCATGCGGAACGTGTCACGGGCACTGTGGCCCAGGGCCAGGACCACATGGCGCGAATGCAGCTGTTCGCCGCTTTCCAGGACCACGCCGTTGAGCTGGCCGTCGTCCATCAGCAGGTCGGTGACCTTTTGCTCGAAGCGCACTTCGCCGCCCAGCGCGTGGATTTCGTGGCGCATGTTCTCGACCATGCCGGTCAGGCGGAACGTACCGATGTGCGGCTTGCTGACGTAGAGGATCTCGTCCGGTGCACCGGCTTTGACGAACTCGTGCAGTACCTTGCGGCCGTGGTGCTGCGGGTCCTTGATCTGGCT
The DNA here is from genome assembly GCF_900497695.1 of Pseudomonas wadenswilerensis. Classification (GTDB taxonomy): domain Bacteria; phylum Pseudomonadota; class Gammaproteobacteria; order Pseudomonadales; family Pseudomonadaceae; genus Aquipseudomonas; species Aquipseudomonas wadenswilerensis. The sequence goes on from NZ_UIDD01000004.1 coordinate 494,867, forward strand.
GTAGAGCTTGCCGTCGGAGAAGGTCCCGGCACCGCCTTCGCCAAATTGCACGTTCGACTCGGGGTTGAGCACGCTTTTACGCCACAGGCCCCAGGTGTCCTTGGTGCGCTGACGAACTTCCTTGCCGCGCTCAAGGATGATCGGCTTGAAGCCCATCTGCGCCAGCAGCAGGCCGGCAAAAATCCCGCACGGGCCGAAGCCGACGACGATAGGGCGCTCCTGCAGGTCGGCGGGGGCCTGGCCAACCACTTTGTAGCTGACATCTGGAGCGACGTTGACGTTGTGATCGTCGGCGAACTTTTGCAGCAGTTCGGCTTCGTTGCTCGCTTGCAGGTCGATGGTGTAGATGAACAGCAGCTCGCTGTTCTTCTTGCGCGCATCGTAGCTGCGCTTGAACAGGGTGAAGTCCAGCAGTTGCTCGTCGCTGATGCCTAAGCGTTGCACGATGGCCTCGCGCAGGGCTTCATCAGGATGATCCAGCGGCAGCTTCAGTTCGGTGATTCGTAACATGGCAGGGTCCAGTATCCCGGCCATGAACGGCCGGCGGCTTTACACAAACCGCCAAGTATAAGCTGTTCGCCGCCTTTGCAGACAGGTTAAACGCAGGCGCCGATGATCAGTCGTTGCGCGAGCCGCCGTAGTAGGCACAACCGCGCAGGGTCTTGCCGTCCACCCGCAGCTCGGCGCTCAGGTGCTGGACGCTGCCGGTGGCGCTGTCGACGCAGCGCTGCGGGGCGACCCAGAGTTCGACTTTCTGGCCGTTGGCCTCGGTGCTCAGGCTGAAGCGTCCGTCGGGCAGTTGTTCTTCCAGGTAGGGCACGGCCAGCGAAGGCTGACCGACGCGCTCCAGGACCATGCCCTTGCCGCCGGCCTTGAGGCTCCAGTCCGGCTCATGGCCGCTGGCGCGCAGGGTCAGGCGCTTGAAGTTGGGATCGCTGCAGGCGCTGCTGGAATGCTCGACGCGGTACAGGCGCTGCACATTCAACTGGCCATCGTTGCCGCCTTTCTGGCTGGCCGACAGCGTGCCGCGCACGTCGGCGAACAGGGTGCCGGGCGTTGCCGCCAGTGCGCTGGCTTCCTGCAGCAGGCCGGTGTTGCCGCTGTCATTGACAGCAAAGCGGCGGGTTTCTTCGCAGGGCTTGAACAGCAGTTGTCCGCCCTGGGCAGTCAGTTCGCCCTGCATGCGGGTCTGGCCTGCGGTAGAGGCGGCTTGCGGCTTTTCAGCCAGCATCTGGCAGCCGGCAAACAACGGCAACAAGGCGACAAGCAACAGCGAAGGGGCGGCACGCATCAAGCAAACTCCAGCATCTCGAGCAAAAGGTGCCGCCACGTTACGCAGGCTGGTCGCTGATCACAAGGCCTTAGCCAACCTGGTAGGTCTGGCCGGTCTGCATTCCTTCAACGCTCTTGGCATAGGCCAGTGCCACGTCGGCGGCCGGCACCGGCTTGAACCCGCGGAAATACGGAGCATAGGCCGGCATGGCTTCGACCAGTACGTTGGGGCTGATGGAGTTGACCCGCAGGCCACGGGGCAATTCGATGGCTGCCGCCTTGACGAAGGCATCGAGCGCGCCATTGACCAGGCTGGCCGAGGCGCCGGAGCGGATCGGGTCGCGGTTGAGAATGCCGCTGGTAAAGGTGAATGAGCCGCCATCGTTGATGAACTCGCGGCCGATCAACAGCAGGTTGACCTGGCCCATCAGCTTGTCGCTCAGGCCCAGGGCGAAGTGCTCCGCATTCATTTCATCAAGGGGGGCAAAGGTCACGTTACCGGCGGCGCAGACCAGGGCATCGAAGCGGCCGGTCTGTTCGAACAGGCGGCGAATCGAGGCGCTGTCGCTGATGTCCACCTGATAGTCGCCGCTGCTGCGGCCGATGCGCAGCACTTCATGACGTTGTTCCAGCTCTTTGGCAACCGCCGAACCGATGGTACCGCTGGCGCCGATCAACAGGATTTTCATTGAGCCATTCCTCGTGGGTAGTGAAGACAAGGCTCAAGTCTAGGGTGGATTTTTCTGCAGATAAGCGTGCTAATAGGCAACCTTTGGTTTTCATGTGGAAACAATCCGTGAGCGACCTCGACGATCTGGCGGCCTTTGCCGCGTTGATGGATGCCGGCAGTTTCACCCTGGCCGCGCAGCAACTGGGCTGGAGCAAGGGGCAACTGTCCAAGCGCATCAGCGCCCTGGAAGCCAGCCATTCAGTGAAGTTGCTGCACCGCACCACCCGGCGCCTGAGCCTGACGGCTGCCGGCGCCATGTTGCTGCCTCAAGCGCAGGCGTTGGTGCGGCAGATGGAAGGGGCACGGCAAACCCTGGCCATGCTCAAGGACGAACTGGCGGGGCCGGTGCGTATCACCGTGCCGGTGTCGTTGGGGGAGACGTTCTTCGAGGGGTTGCTGATGGAGTTCGCCGCCACCTACCCGGACCTGCAGGTGGAGCTTGAGCTGAACAATGGTTATCGCGACCTTTTGGGCGAGGGTTTCGATCTGGCGATTCGTACCGAGGTGCAGGATGACGCGCGCCTGGTGGCTCGTCCGGTGCTGGCCATGCAGGAACTCACCTGTGCCAGCCCAGCCTATCTGCAACGTCATGGAGAGCCGCGGATACCGGCCGACTTGAGCGGCCATCGTTGCCTGCTCAATAGCCATTACAGTGGCCGTGAAGAATGGTTGTACCACCAGCAGCATGAATTGTTGCGGGTGCAGGTGGCCGGAAGCTTTGCGAGCAATCATTACAGCTTGCTGAAGAAGGCGGCACTGCTGGGTGCTGGCGTCGCTCGCTTGCCGTCGTACATGCTGCATGCAGAACTGGCTGACGGTCGCCTGCAGTGGTTGCTGCGCGACTATCAGACGCGCAGCGTACCGTTGTTTCTGGTACACCCCTATCAGGGCGGGATGCCGAAGCGGGTCCAGGTGCTGGCCGATTACCTGCTGGCCTGGTTCAGGCGTAGCAGTCAGGCGCTACGGACCCTCTAGGGTTACATCTTGTCGTCGTTCATTTCTTTTTTCATCATCTTGTCGTCCTTTTCCATCTTCTTGTCCTTGCTCATGTCCATCATCTTGTCGTCGGCCATTTTCTTGTCCATTTTCATGTCCTTGTCCATGCTCGCTTCCTTGCTCATTTTCATGTCGTCGGCAGCCTGTACCGCAGGCAGGAAGGCCAGGGCCGAGCCCAGGGAGAGGATGAGTGCGGCGGCGCTGAGGGTCTTGTTCATGATGAGGCTCCAGTAGTAAGAGGAGGTAAGAGCCAGTGGTTCTGGCTCACCTGCAGCACTAGAGTCCCTTGCCCGGGAGGCGTTACAGCGGGCAAGAAAAAAGGCCCGAAGGCCTTTTTCCTGATGTTGCATGCAACCGTGGGTATCAACCGCCCAGGTAGGCGTCACGAACCTTAGGATCGGTCAGCAGCGCTTCACCGGTACCTTCCATCACTACCCGGCCGTTTTCCAGCACATAGGCACGGTCAGCGACTTTCAGCGCCTGGTTGGCGTTCTGTTCGACCAGGAACACCGTGACGCCATCGCGGCGCAGTTGCTCGATGATGTCGAAGATCTGCTGGATGATGATCGGCGCCAGGCCCAGTGACGGCTCGTCAAGCAACAGCAGCTTGGGCTTGCTCATCAGCGCACGGCCGATGGCGAGCATCTGCTGTTCGCCGCCGGACATGGTGCCGCCGCGCTGGCTGAAGCGCTCCTTCAGGCGCGGGAACAGTTGCAGGACCTTGTCCATCTGCTCCTGGTAATCGCCCTTGTTGGTGAAGAAACCGCCCATGGCCAGGTTCTCCTCCACGGTCAGGCGGGCGAACACCCGGCGGCCTTCAGGGACCACGGCGATGCTTTTGCGCATGATGTGCGAGGACGGCTGGCCGACCAGTTCTTCACCCAGGTAGCGGATGCTGCCGCTTTGGGCCTGCGGCGAGCCGCAGAGGGTCATCAGCAGGGTCGACTTGCCGGCGCCGTTGGCGCCGATCAGGGTGACGATCTCGCCCTGGCGGATCTCGACGTTGACGCTGTGCAGTGCCTGGATCTTGCCGTAGAAGGTGGAAACGTTTTCGAACTGCAGCATTTACGCTTCCCCCAGGTAGGCTTTGATCACTTCAGGGTTGTCGCGGATCTGTTCCGGCGTACCGTCGGCCAGGGGCGTGCCCTGGTTGATCACCACGATGTGGTCGGAGATGCTCATGACCAGCTTCATGTCGTGCTCGATCAGCAGCACGGTGACGTTGTGCTCTTCGCGCAGCACGGTGATCAGGGCCTTGAGGTCTTCGGTCTCTTTCGGGTTGAGGCCGGCCGCCGGTTCGTCGAGCATGATGATCCGTGGACGGGTCATCATGCAGCGGGCGATTTCCAGGCGCCGTTGCTGGCCGTAGGCAAGCGTGCCGGCGGGGCGGTTGGCGAACTCGAGCAGGTTGACCTTCTCCAGCCAGTACCGTGCGTACTCTTTTGCTTCGAGCTCACTGCGGCGGAAGGACGGGGTCTTGAGCAGGCCGGCGAAGAAGTTGGTGTTCAGGTGCCGGTGCTGGGCGATCAGCAGGTTTTCCAGGGCGGTCATCTCTTTGAACAGACGCACGTTCTGGAAAGTCCGCACCACGCCCTTGCGGGCGATCTGATGACCGGCCAGGCCCTGGATCGGCTGGCCGTCGAGCAGGATGCTGCCGGCGCTCGGCTTGTAGAAACCGGTCAGGCAGTTGAACACCGTGGTCTTGCCGGCGCCGTTCGGGCCGATCAACGCCACCACCTGTTTTTCCTTGACGGTCAGGGCCACGCCGTTGACCGCCAACAAGCCGCCGAAGCGCATGCTCAGGCCGCTGACTTGCAGAATTTCGCGGCTCATCGACGCAGCTCCATATGTGGACGTTGCATAGGCAGCAGGCCTTGCGGACGCCAGATCATCATCAACACCATCAGCGCACCGAACATCAACATGCGGTATTCGCTGAACTCACGCATCAGTTCCGGCAGCAGGATCATCACGATGGCCGCGAGGATCACGCCCAGTTGTGAGCCCATGCCGCCGAGCACGACGATGGCGAGGATGATGGCCGACTCGATGAAGGTGAACGACTCCGGTGTCACCAGGCCTTGGCGCGCGGCGAAGAAGCTGCCGGCGAAACCGGCAAAGCAGGCACCCAGGGTGAACGCCGAGAGTTTGATGATGGTCGGGTTCAGGCCCAGTGCGCGGCAGGCGATCTCGTCTTCACGCAGGGCTTCCCAGGCGCGACCGATCGGCATGCGCAGCAGCCGGTTGATCACGAACAGCGCCAGCAACGCCAGCAGCAGTGCCACCAGGTAGAGGAAGATCACCTTGTTGATCGAGTTGTACTGCAGGCCGAAGAACTCGTGGAAGGTCTGCATGCCCTCGGCGGCCTTGCGTTCGAAGGTCAGGCCGAAGAAGGTTGGTTTCTCGATGTTGCTGATCCCGTTTGGACCGCCGGTAAGACCGGTGAGGTTACGCAGGAACAGACGGATGATCTCACCGAAACCCAGGGTCACGATGGCCAGGTAGTCGCCGCGCAGACGCAGTACCGGGAAACCGAGCAGGAAGCCGAAGGTCGCCGCCATCAGGCCGGCGATCGGCAGGCAGATCCAGAAGCTCAGGCCGTAGTAGTGCGACAGCAGGGCATAGCTGTAGGCGCCGACGGCGTAGAAGCCGACATAACCCAGGTCGAGCAGGCCAGCCAGACCGACCACGATGTTCAGGCCCAGGCCCAGCAACACGTAGATCAAAATCAGGGTGGCGATGTCGACCGCGCCACGCGAGCCGAAGAACGGCCAGACCAGCGCAACCATGATCAGACCGATGATGACCCAGCGTTGCGTCTTGGGCAGGGTCAGGAAGTTGCTCATGGCCGGCGAGATCAACTTGCGGCTCGAACGGCGGCTGGTTACCGCGCTCCACTGCTTGTCGAACAGCACGCGCAAGAACATCAGCACCGAACACACGGCGATGACCGTGAGGGTGAACGGCCCTTGGCTGTGGACGATCAGGTTGATGCCGTCGATGCTGAGTTTCAGGCCAAGCACCGGGAAGGCGACGGCCCAGACCAGCAAGGCGCTGAAAAACGCTTGTTTGAGATTTTTGTTCATACTTTTTCAACCTCCGGACGGCCGAGAATGCCGGTCGGACGGAACAACAGCACCAGAACCAAGAGACCGAACGCCACCACGTCCTTGTACTGGTCACCGAAGATATCGGCGCCAAAGGCTTCAGCCACCCCCAGCACCAGCCCGCCGAGCATGGCGCCCGGAATGCTGCCGATGCCGCCCAACACTGCCGCGGTAAAGGCCTTCAGGCCCACCAGGAAACCGGCGTTGGGGTTGATCACCCCGTACTGCATGCTCAGCAGCACGGCCGCCACGGCTGCCAGGGCAGCACCGATGACGAAGGTCAGGGCGATGATGTTGTTGGTGTTGATGCCCAACAGGTTGGCCATCTTGATGTCTTCGGCACAGGCCCGGCAGGCCCGGCCCAGACGCGAGCGGGAGATGAACAGGGTCAAACCGGTCATGGCCACCAGGGTGACGATGAAAACCAGGATCTGCATGTAGGAGATCAGCACTTCCTCTGCGCCGCCCGGGCCGAAGGAGATACTCCCAGGGATCAGGTTGGGGATGGACTTGTCCTTGGAGTCCTGGGATAGCAATACGGTGTTTTGCAGGAAAATCGACATGCCAATGGCAGAAATCAGCGGGATCAACCGGTTGCTGTTACGCAACGGACGGTAGGCGACCCGTTCGATACTGTAGCCATAGGCACTGGTTACGAAGATCGTGGCGACGAAGGCGACGGTCATCAATATCGGCAGTGAATCGATACCCATCATGGCCAGCCCGGCAAGGGCGATGAAAGCCACGTAGGAACCGATCATGTACACCTCGCCATGGGCGAAGTTGATCATTCCAATGATGCCGTAAACCATTGTGTAGCCAATGGCTATCAAGGCATAGGTGCTGCCAATGGTCAGGCCATTAACCAGCTGTTGGAAGAAGTGATAGATCTCAGGCATTACAGCGCTCCTAAAAACCTGATACGCATTTCACTGGTGGGGGTGCCCCCGGCCCGGTCTTGTGGTCTTGGCCACTTCGGCACAGGCAACTGCCAGCGAACCGCTGGTGACGGTTTTAAGATTTTCAGGTGAACCTGCTCCCGGATCGCGGGAATCAGGCCCATGAACCTCGTAAAACAAAGCCCACTGCTCGCACAGTGGGCTTGTAGTCATATAGTCAGACGGGATTACTGAGGAGAAACTTCGGTTTTAGGTTTGCCGAAATGCCATTCGTAGACCACGAATTTGAAGTCTTTCAGGTCGCCTTTGGCGTCGTACGACAGGTCACCGGTCGGGGTCTTGAAGGTGCCGGCGTGGATGGCTGCAGCCACCTTGTCGGTGTCTTCGGACTTGGCGGCCTTGATGCCTTCGGCGATCAGCTCGACAGCCGAGTAAGCCGGGAACACGAACGGGCCGCTTGGGTCTTTGCCGTCGGCCTTGATGGCATCGGCGATTGCCTTGTTCGCAGGGTCGGCGTCGAAGGACTTCGGCAGGGTGACCAGCAGGCCTTCGGAAGCGTTCTGGGCGATTTGCGAGATGGAGTCGTTACCGACACCTTCTGGGCCCATGAACTTGGCGTTCAGGCCTTTCTCCTTGGCTTGGCGCAGGATCAGGCCCAGCTCTGGGTGGTAGCCGCCGTAGTAGACGAAGTCGACGTTGGCTTGCTTGAGCTTCTGGATGATCGAGGAGAAGTCCTTGTCGCCGGCGTTCAGGCCTTCGAAGACGGCAACCTTGGTGCCTTTGCCTTCCAGGGTCTGCTTGACGGCGCTGGCGATGCCTTCACCGTATTGCTGCTTGTCGTGCAGTACGGCAACGATTTTAGGTTTGACGTGGTCGGCAATGTAGTTGCCGGCTGCCGGGCCCTGGGCGCTGTCCAGGCCGATGGTACGGAAGATCAGCTTGTAGCCGCGGGAGGTGATTTCCGGGCTGGTGGCGGCCGGAGTGATCATGATCACGCCTTCGTCTTCGTAGATGTCGGACGCAGGCTGGGTGGAGCTGGAGCACAGGTGGCCGACCACGTACTTGACGCCGTCGTTGACCACTTTGTTGGCGACTGCCACGGCCTGTTTAGGGTCGCAGGCGTCATCGTATTCTTTGGCTTCAAGCATCTTGCCGTCGACGCCGCCCTTGGCGTTGATGTCCTTGATGGCCTGTTTTGCACCGATGAACTGCATGTCGCCGTACTGAGTGACCGGGCCGGTTTTCGGGCCGGCGATGCCGATCTTGATGGTATCGGCTGCAAACGAATGGCTGGCAACCCCGGCCAGAACCATTGCGGCAAACAGCTTGGAAATCTGCTTAGTAGCCTTACTCATAGTGCTCCACTCATTCTGTTGTAATTTTTATAGTCCTGGCGGCCAGAGCTTGAGGACCGGATCAGGTTCCATGGGAGGCCACGCCTCGTCACGGACCCGGATAACCTCCGGATTGGCCCTGGCAACTGTACCGGTACAGTGTAGAGCGCTGCTTTGTCGCTTGAAAAGCAGGCCCGCTGGGGCAAAATCAGGGGTGTCGCCTAATCGACAGAAAGTTATAGAAAAACGCCACTGGCTAGCCAGTTTTACTGGCCCATCCCGGGCATTTACCACCTTGTCGATCAATTACTTATTTTGAAACTGGGTTTTTCTGCAAAAATACCGACCTTTATCGCGGTCGAATTATTTCTGGTAGGAACCCATGACAGATCAACCAAGCACCCTCTATGCCAAATTGCTCGGCGAGACTGGAAGAATCGAGTGGAAAGCGCTGGAGCGTTTTTGGGCCAAGGGTGACCTGATTTGGGTCGACCCAACCCTGGACCTGATCGAAGTTGCACAGGCAATGGCCGAAAACCGTAGCGAAACCTTCGCTGAGTGGCGTAATGCTGGCACTGTCGGCCCGGTCACTGCAGAGCAGGCGCTAGACCTTCAGAACCGCGATCCAGAGATCTGGGCCGTGGTGGTCTCGCCGTTCATTGTGATTCAGGAAAAGACCAACGGTTGAAAGCGCGCCAAAATGGTGCGTGAAAATGCACAGCGAGGAGGTTTTGGTGCGCGGGACTGTTCAGCCGGGGTGGCTGTTGGTAACAGTTGGGTGTGCCGAGAGAGTACGGTAACAGTCTGATCGCGGGGCCAGCCCGCTCCTACAGATGTAGGAGCGGGCTGGCCCCGCGATGCTTTCAATCAGTAATCCACTTTCCCGGTGTGGCTGTTCAAAGAGATCACCCGGGTCTTGCCAATGCGGTGACGGTAAATCTCACGCAGGTATTTCACCGCTTTCTTCACGCATTCGCGTGACAGCCGGATGTCATTGATCGAGACGAACTTGCTCTTGTCGTTGATCAGCTCGCGGTATTTCTTCTCGTACATCGGTTTGATCGCGTACCAGTTGGTATCGAGGATCTTCGCCGGGTTCTCGAATTCGTTGAGCAGCTCATCGATGCGGTCTTCATCGAAGGCGTCGCTGGTGATGAACTCGAGGATGGCATTGTCCAGGGTATCGTCGAAGCGGTACGGGTTACGCGCAAAGCAACGCTTGATGAACGCCACGATCAAGGTCAGGAAGTCGTCCGACAGGCACGGGCTCTTGGCGATCAGGGTGGTCAGCGAGAGGTTGGCCGAGGCGCCGATGACCAGCGCGTAGCGCTTGAGCGTGGTGTTGGGGAACAGGCTGTTGAGGTGGGTCTTGAGCCGGTTCAGGTCCATGTACGACAGCTTGTAGTCCTTGGGCAGGGAGACGATCGACACCACCGACGAGCAATTCTTGAAAAAGTGCAGGTCGTGCAGCGCCGCTGCGTCATAGCCGGAGGCCTGGTATTGCTCCAGGGCGGCGCGGTAGCGGCGGGATTCGATCGGCAACAGGCTGATACCTTCGATCGCCTGGGTCACCTTGTTGAAATGCGGCAGGTCGATGGAACGGAAGAACAGGTCGTCGATGTTCAGCCGCGGCTGCTCTTTCTCGAACACTTTGAACTTGTCCGAGCTTGGCGACGGCTGTTCCGGTACCACCGATTCGGCATAGGCAATGGCCACGGGGCCGGCCAGGCTCATGAACAGGTCGTTGGCATCCAGGCGGATGGTTTCGCCGATGTCGATGCCGGCACGGCGGAAGTAGTTCTGGTCGTAGTCGGTGGTTACCGCCTGGGCGGTGAGGATGTTGAAGATCTGCTGGGAGATGTACTGGTTGGCGTGCTTCTCCATGGCATTGACGTCGATGTTCTGGATGTTGCCGTCATCGTTCTCTTCGGCGTAGCGCATGATGTCGTTGGAAATCAGCATCATCGCGTTCCACGGGCGGATGCGGCCCATGACGCTGGCTTCGCTGCTGTCTTCATTGTCGAAGTTGTAAGAGAAGTCCCATTCCTCCGACAAATACTTGCACAGCAGCCGCCCGGCGTTGATGTGCAGGGCTTCGGACATCTCGCTGCGGTGATCGGAAATGTTCGGCAGCACGCAGATGCCGCTGGTGAAGATCGGCTCGAAGACGAACGAATGACCGCTCTTGCCGTCGTTCTCGTCGGCCGGCTTGGTGTCGAAGGTCTTGTTCATGTACGAGTACTGCTGGGCCAGGCCAAATTCCGAAGCCATGCCCGAACCCGTACCGCCACCGGCGCTGAAGATGTAGAAGTACAGCCGCGACTGGTTGGCCTTGATCCCGCAGGAGTCGATCAGGTACGAGTGGATCAGCTTCCAGTCCGCGCTGGAAAAGCGGTGGGTTTCCTTGTTGAGGATGATCTTGGCCAGGTACTGGCCGAGGATCGGCGCGTTACCGGCGCCACCGGCATGGACTTCCGAGAGGTCCATGATCTTCATCTTGCTGTAGTCGCGGATAAAGCCGCTCTTCTCGCCCTTGCGCGAAAAGCGGATGCGCCCGGCGATGTCCTTGTCGAGATCACCGAGCATGACCAGTGGCTCTACCAGGAATACCGGTTTGCTGCCCTTGTTCTGCACCAGGCGCAGGTTGTTGCGAATCCAGCGTGCCGGGCTGTAGTTCGGTTCGCTGCCGGCGCGGTCTTCGTTGTTGAATTCGTTGAGGTAGAAGGTCCTGGCGTTGTATACAAGTTCTGCAACATCCAGGGCGATGTTCGAGCCACAACGGCCCAGGCCGATCAGGCACACCGAAGGAAACTGCTGGTCCAGGCGCAGTTGGGTGTCGTCTTCGACATGCACGCTGGGCGGGAACACCAGGTCGCGCAGGCCGTCGAGGTTGTCGAGGATGCGCTGGATATCGGTCTCGGTGAAGTACAGGTACTGCTGCGGGTTAAGCGCCCGCGGGCTGTAGAAACTCGAGCCGGGAGCGCTGTACGCGGGAGTGGATGAAGTCAGCTCGGAAACCGCGTTGGCAGAAGTAGTCTTGGAGGTCATTTTGCGCCATTTGCCTGGAGGTGGGTGGCTGTTCTAGTAGGTAGCATAGAGCCATCACTGGATGAGGTTCGCGACTGTATCAGTGCGCATTTGGCGTGAGCGATAGGGGTTAACCCTATGCCTATGTAGGTGTTTTCCTTGCCACGCCTGCAAACTGAATCGTCCGATCAGTCAACTTCTTTAATCTGTCTGGAGCTTTACATGAGCACTGCACGTCCTTCGTTGGGGTTTGCCGGTATCGGGCTGATGGGCTTGCCGATGTGTCGTAGGCTGTTGGCGGCGGGTTATCCGCTGACGGTGTGGAACCGCTCGCCGGACAAATGCGCCGAACTGGTCAAGGCCGGTGCCCGTCAGGTGGCGACCCCGGCCGAGTTGTGCCAGCACGCCGATGTGTTGATGCTGTGCCTGGCCGACACGGCCGTGGTGCGCGAGGTAGTATTTGGCGAACAGGGCATCGTTACCGCGGGCAAGGCCGGTCAGTTGCTGGTGGATTTCTCCAGCCTTGAACCGACAGCCACCCGCGAGATGGCCAGCGAGTTGGCAGCGAAGACCGGCATGGGCTGGCTCGATACCCCGGTATCCGGCGGCACTCCGGGCGCCGAAGCCGGTACCTTGGCGATCATGGTCGGTGGTGCGGTGGCGGACCTTGATCGCGTACGCCCGGCGCTTTTGACCCTCGGCCAGCGCGTGACCCACATGGGACCGGTCGGGGCAGGGCAGGTGACCAAGGCCTGTAACCAGATGATCGTCGCCTGCAATGCGCTGGTAATTGCCGAAGTGGTGGCGCTGGCCGAGCAGTCGGGCGTGGACGCCAGCCTGATCGCCGAGGCGCTGGCGGGTGGTTTCGCCGATTCAAAGCCGCTGCAGATCCTTGCCCCGCAAATGGCCGAAAGCCGTTTCGAGCCGGTGAAGTGGCACGTGCGCACCTTGCTCAAGGACCTGGACACCGCGGTGAAATTTTCCCGCGAACAGGGTTCGTCGACGCCGATCAGTGGCCTGGCCGCCCAACTGATGCGCTTGCATGGTAGTCAGGGCTATCTGCAAAAAGATCCGGCGACCTTGATTGATCTGTACCGGCGTAAGGATTGAAGCTGCTCAGCGCTTGTTCATGGCGCTGGTTTAGCTCGCCAAGGATCGGCCGCAGTTCACCCAGCGGTACTGGCCGGCTGAGCAGATAACCCTGGAGGAAATCGCAGCCTTGCTGGGCGAGGAACTGGTACTGCTCGATGGTTTCGACGCCTTCGGTGATCACCTGCAGGTGCAGGGTGTGAGCCATGACGATGATTGCCTGGACGATTTCCATGTCCTGTCGGCAACGCGGTACATCCTGAATGAACGAACGATCGATCTTCAGGGTGTCCAGCGGCAGGCGCTTGAGGTAGGCCAGTGACGAGTAGCCGGTGCCGAAGTCATCGATCGACAGCGACACGCCCAGGGCACGGATGCCCTTGAGCAGGGTGATGGTGGTGTGGATGTTGCCCATCAGCGCGTTTTCAGTGACTTCCAGTTCCAGTTGGTGCGCCGGGATACCGGCCTGGCGCAGGGCATCTTCAACCTCCCGGGCCAGTTCCTCGCGGGCCAGGGTCAAGGCCGAGCAGTTGACCGTCACCTTGAGCCCGTCATAACCGTGGCGGTTAAGTTGGGCCAGGTCTTCGCAGGCATGGCGCAGTACCCAGAGGTCGAGTTCGGCGATCAGGCCATTGGCTTCGGCAATGCCGATAAAACGGTCGGGGCTGAGCAGGCCATGCTGCGGGTGCTGCCAGCGCACCAGTGCTTCGAGCTTGGCGACCTGGCCGCTATGCAAATCGAAAATCGGTTGGTAGTGGATGCGCAGGCCCCGCTCTTCCAGAAGGGCGATACGCAGCTCCTCCTCCAGTTGCAGCTCGAGGGTGGCGCGGGTTTTCAGGTTGCTGTTGAAGAAATTCAGGTTATTGCGCCCGCAGCCCTTGGATTGGTACAGGGCCAGGTCGGCGTTTTTCAGCAGCTCTTCACAGCTGCGGCCATCGTCGGGAAACACGCTGATACCGATGCTGGTGGTCATGACCATGCGCCGCCCGGCCAGGTCGATCGGCTCTTTCATCTTCTGCATGATGCGCTGGGCCAGGTGCCGGGCCTCGTCGCGGCTGTGCAGGGCGGTGAGGATGCAGAACTCGTCGCCGCCAAAACGGGCGACCACATCCTGGCTGCGGGTGGCGGTCTTGATATGCGTGGCAATCACCTTGAGCAGCTCGTCGCCAGCGTCATGACCGAGGCTGTCGTTGATACGCTTGAAGTGGTCGATATCGAGGAACATCACTGCCAGCATGCCGTCATTGGCTGTTTGTTCGGCCAGGCGCTCGGCGAACACCTGGTTGAAGCCGCGACGGTTGACCAGGTTGGTCAGGGCGTCGTAGTGGGCGGCCTGCTGCAGGGAGACCCGGGCCTGGTCCAGTTGGCTGAGCAACACGTTGACCCGGCGCAGGTCGTGCTCCTTGCTTTGCAGCTTCTTGTCCGAAAGCGCGGCGCTGATGCTGCTGGCGCTGATCAGCAGGGTGATAAAGGCGATGGTCAGGCTCAGTTGCAGGCTGTTGTCGCTGACCGGCAGCGCCAACGGGGTGTCTGGGGGAATCACCAGGGTCAGTGCCGCCATCCCCAGCAGGTGGGTGCCGACAATGCCAGCGGCCATCAGCAGGCTGGCGCCGTACTTCATCAGTTGATAAAGGGTGCCGCTGCCGTTGCGAAAGAAGCGGGCGAACAGCAGCGCTGCCAGGCTGGTAGCGATTGCGGCGGCGACGGAGGCGGCGAACAGGTCGGGGCGATAGAACTGCTGGGCGGTCGAGCGCATGGCAGCCATGCCGGTGTAGTGCATGGCGACGATGCCCAGGCCGAAGCAAACCGCCGCTTGCAGGTAGTGGCGTGGCCGCAGTTCCTGGCGGCCGAGGGTATTCATGGCCATCCAGCCGGCCAGCAGCATGATCAGCAGCGACACCCCGGTCAGGGCTACGTCGTAGTGAACTTCCAGCGGTGTCTGCAAGGCCAGCATGCTGATGAAGTGCATGGCCCAGATGCCGCCAGCCAGACAGCAGGCACCGAGCAGGCGCCACTGCCGCTGGGCTGCGGGCAATTCGACGTGGCTCAGGCGTTCGGCCATGTCGAGGGTGGCGAAGCTGCCAGCACAGGCAATCAGGAATGCAAGCAGCACCAGGTAGGGGTTATGCCTGCAATCAATCAGGATCTGTCCGGTTGCCGGAAGTTCGGCGAGCATTTCTAGCCCCAGCCACTCCATAGCATTCCTCGTCGTCGAGTGTGCACTCGTCCCCCAATCGCCCGCTCGGAGACCGTTCTGCAGGAGTATAGGAACTCAGCATTAGCCCATCCTGATTAATGGCACATTGACTCCTACGATTTGGTCATTGAGCCAATAGCGCCGGGTTCTAAAACTGCAAATGGTTACAATTACCCAGTATCAGTGCGGTCAATGGTGGCAGACAGATCGCAGATGGCCCTCTAGATTCAGTTCGGTGTGCTGGAAAGCCCCGAACAATAACAACGAGGGACTGATCGATGCAGAGCTCCACTCAAGCGACGAACGCCTGGCGAATCCTGTTTCTGTTGTTTCTGGCCAACCTGTTCAACTTCTTCGACCGCACCATTCCCGCCATCATCATCGAGCCGATCCGCCTGGAATGGCACCTGAGCGACTTTCAGATCGGTTTGCTCGGCACGGCCTTCACTCTGGTTTATGCGATTGCCGGGCTGCCGTTGGGGCGCTTGGCCGACAACGGTTCACGCAGCAAATTGATGGGCTGGGGGCTGATGGCCTGGAGCGGGCTGACTGCGGTCAACGGCATGGTCGGCAGTTTCTGGAGCTTTTTGCTGGTGCGCATGGGCGTGGGCATCGGTGAAGCCAGTTATGCGCCAGCCGCCAACTCGCTGATCGGCGACCTGTTCCCTGCTGAACGGCGGGCGCGGGCCATGGGCATCTTCATGCTCGGGCTGCCGTTGGGGTTGTTGCTGGCGTTCTTCACTATTGGTGCGATGGTGCAAGCCTTTGACAGCTGGCGGGCGCCATTCTTTATCGCTGCGGTGCCGGGGCTGTTGCTGGCAGTGTTCATGTTCATGATCCGCGAGCCGGCGCGGGGGGCGGCAGAGTCGGTGGCGATTTCCCAGGCGCCGCTGGACCGGCCGTTGCGCCGGGTCCTGAGCGTACCGACCTTTTGCTGGCTGGTGCTGGCCGGCCTGACCTTCAACTTTGCTACCTACGCGTGCAACTCGTTCATGGTGCCGATGCTGCAACGTTACTTCCTGCTCTCGCTACAGCAGGCGGCGGTAGCCACCGGGGTGATCGTCGGCCTGACCGGCCTGGTGGGCTTGACCCTCGGCGGCTGGATTGCCGACAAGGTGCACCAGCGCTTTGCCAACGGACGCTTGTTGTTCGGTGCCCTGAGCATGCTGATTGCGTCGCTGGCCACCGCCTGGGCATTGCACGCGGGGCGCATCGAGATTGGCGTGTTCGTGGCCGTGTTCGGTGTCGGCTGGTTGTTTGCCTACAACTTCTATACCTGCGTCTACACCGCAATTCAGGATGTGGTGCAGCCGCGGCTGCGGGCGACGGCGATGGCGCTGTTCTTTGCCGGGCTTTATCTGCTGGGCGGCGGCTTGGGGCCGGTGGTAGTGGGGGCGCTGTCGGACCATTTTGCCGTGGCGGCGATGCAGGCCGCGGGGCAGGTGCAGATGAGCGAGGCGTTCAAGGCTGAAGGCCTGCATGGGGCGATGTACCTGATACCGGTGGCGTTGTCGCTGACGCTGGTGTTCCTGTTGTTCGCCTCTCGGTGCTTTAGCCGCGATGCGCAGAGGATGAGGGAGGGGATGGTGGCTGACAGTGAGGGGGGAGCGGGCAAGTTTGCCCAGGCCTGAGGGGCCTCATCGCCAGCAAGGCTGGCTCCCACAAGGTTCAATGTTTGCCTGCAATCTGCAGGTTGATAAAGATCCTGTGGGAGCTGGCTTTGCCAGCGATGAACACGACGCGGTTTAGCCGGCGACCAACACCCGGATCGCTTCCAGGCGCAGCGCCGCTTTCTCCAGCATCGCCAGGCCTTGTTCACGCTGCTTGCGCAGGGCGTCGATTTCACTGTCGCGAACGGTCGGGTTGACCGCCTGCAGCGCAGTCAGGCGCGCCAGCTCTTCGTCGGTTTCGGCGGCCAGACGGCGCTGGGCTTCGGCGACACGCTCGGCATGGCGCGGCATGATCTTGGCTTCGCCACCGTTGATCCGCGGCGCCAGCACGTCGCGCTGGGCCTGGATGAACTTGTTGGCGCTGGCCTTGGGCACGCTTTCGAGCTGGTCGTTGAGGGTTTCGAAGGAAACTCGCGAAGCCAGGTCGTTGCCGTTGGTGTCGAGCAGGCAGCGCAAGGCGGCTGGCGGCAGGTAACGGCCCAGTTGCAGGGCGCGCGGGGCAACCACTTCGCTGACGTACAGCAGTTCCAGCAGCACGGTACCGGGCTTGAGCGCCTTGTTCTTGATCAGCGCCACCGAGGTGTTGCCCATCGAGCCGGACAGCACCAGGTCCATGCCGCCCTGGACCATCGGGTGCTCCCAGGTGATGAACTGCATGTCTTCACGCGACAGCGCCTGGTTGCGGTCGTAGGTAATGGTCACGCCTTCGTCGTCGCCCAGCGGGAAGCTGGCGTCGAGCATTTTTTCGCTCGGCTTGAGGATCAGGGCGTTTTCCGAATGGTCTTCGCTGTCGATGCCAAAAGCGTCGAACAGGGTTTCCATGTAGATCGGCAGGGCAAACTGGTCGTCCTGCTCAAGAATCGCCTCGACCAGTTCCTGGCCTTCACCGGCGCCACCGGAGTTGAGTTCCAGCAGGCGGTCGCGGCCGCTGTGCAGCTCGGCTTCCAGGCGCTCGCGCTCGGCACGGGCCTCGTCCACCAGCGCTTGCCACTCATCGTCGTCACCGCTTTCGAGCAGCGGCAGCAGGCGCGGGCCGAACTGGTGCTGCAAGGCGTTGCCGGTCGGGCAGGTGGCGAGGAAGGCGTTCAGGGCCTGGTTGTACCACTGGAACAGACGCTCTTGCGGGCTGTTCTGCAGGTGCGGCACGTGCAGTTCGATGGTGTGCTTCTGGCCGATCCGGTCCAGACGCCCGATACGCTGCTCGAGCAGGTCCGGGTGGGCGGGCAGGTCGAACAGCACCAGGTGATGGGCAAACTGGAAGTTGCGGCCTTCACTGCCGATTTCCGAGCAGATCAGCACCTGGGCGCCAAACTCTTCGTCGGCGAAGTAGGCGGCGGCGCGGTCACGCTCAAGGATGCTCATGCCTTCATGGAACACCGTGGCCGGAATGCCGGAGCGCACGCGCAGGGCGTCTTCCAGGTCCATGGCGGTTTCGGCGTGGGCGCAGATCACCAGGACCTTGACCCGCTTGAGCATCTTCAGGGTGTCGATCAGCCAGTCGACCCGTGGGTCGAAACGCCACCAGCGCTCTTCTTCGCTGCCTTCGCCCTGGGACTGGAAGGCCACTTCCGGGTACAGCTCGGCGTGCTCGCCCAGCGGCAGCTCCATGTACTGGTCGGGGTTGGGCAGCGGATAGGGGTGCAGGTTACGCTCAGGGAAGCCCAGGACGGCGGCGCGGGTGTTGCGAAACAACACGCGGCCGGTACCGTGGCGGTCAAGCAGCTCGCGGATCAAGCGGGCGCTGGCCTGGGTGTCGCCATCGTTGACCGCGGCCAGCAAAGCTTCGCCTTCGGCACCGAGGAATCCTTCGATGGTAGCGTGGGCCTTGGGCGACAGGCGGCCTTCGTCGAGCAGTTCCTGTACCGCTTCGGCTACCGGGCGATAGTGTTCGCTCTCGGCGCGGAAGGCGGCCAGGTCGTGGAAACGGTTCGGGTCGAGCAGGCGCAGGCGGGCGAAGTGGCTGTCCTGGCCCAGTTGCTCCGGGGTGGCGGTCAGCAGCAGCACGCCGGGGATGACCTCGGCCAGTTGCTCGACCAAGGCGTATTCGGGGCTGACCTGCTCTTCATGCCAGACCAGGTGGTGCGCCTCGTCGACCACCAGCAAGTCCCAGCCGGCGGCAAACAACGCGTCCTGGGCCTTCTCGTCTTCTGTCAGCCATTCCAGGGCGACCAGCGCCAGCTGGGCATCCTCGAAGGGGTTGCCGGCGTCGCTTTCGATAAAGCGCTCGACATCGAACAGGGCGACCTCAAGGTTGAAGCGCCGGCGCATTTCCACCAGCCACTGGTGCTGCAGGTTCTCCGGGACCAGGATCAGCACGCGGCTGGCGCGGCCCGACAGCAACTGGCGATGGATGACCAGGCCTGCTTCGATGGTCTTGCCCAGGCCCACTTCGTCGGCCAGCAGTACCCGCGGAGCGATACGGTCGGCCACTTCCCGGGCGATGTGCAGCTGGTGGGCAATCGGTTGTGCTCGGGTGCCGCCCAGGCCCCAGAGCGACGACTGCAGCTGACGGCTGGTGTGCTCCAGAGTGTTGTAGCGCAGCGAGAACCACGGCAGCGGGTCGATCTGCCCGGCAAACAGGCGGTCGCTGGCCAGGCGGAACTGGATGAAGTTCGACAGCTGGGTTTCCGGCAGGGTGCGCGCCTGGTTCTGGGCGTCGAGGCCGTGATAGACCAGCAGGCCGTCGACATCCTCGACCTCGCGCACGGTCAGCTTCCACCCTTCGAAATGGGTGATCTGGTCGCCAGGCGAGAAGCGCACCCGGGTCAGGGGCGCATTGCGCAGGGAGTACTGGCGGGTGTCGCCAGTGGCCGGGTAGAGCACGGTCAACAAGCGGCCGTCCTGTGCCAGAACGGTCCCCAGACCCAGCTCGGCTTCGCTGTCGCTGATCCAGCGTTGCCCCGGTTGATACTGCTGCGCCATACTGCCTGACTCCCGCCATGAAAAGCCGACTATCTTAACGGATAGCTCTGTGCAGACCAAAGAGTCTAGCAACTTCATCGACGAAAACCGCTGTCGCCAGTGAGGGCCTGATACAGCCATGCCGATCTCCAACCCCTGGTTCATCCGAACACTGGCCGTGGCGGGACTGCTACTGCTGGGTGCCTGCGACAAGAAAGGTTTCGAAATACTTGCGCCGATTCCCACTGCGCAGCTTGAGGCCCTGGGCGTGCAATCGCCGGTGCAGAGCGTGCATTACCGCGACCACGAGGGCGAAGGCCTGCTCGTGCTGAGCCGCAATGACGATCAGGTCAGCGACGAGGAAACCGATCAGGACGTCGACCGCGTGGTGCTCAGTGCAACACTCTATGAGCGCCAGGGCGATGACAGCTTCAAGGCGCGCTGGAAGATCGAGAACGAGACCACCTGTGCCGGGCTCGACTTGGATGTCGGCTTCTATACCGATGTCAGCGGCGTCAGCGACCTGAACAACAACGGCGTGGCTGAACTGACGGTGGCCAGCCACGCCTTTTGTGGTGGCGGCATCGACCCCCATGAACTGCATGTCGAGCTGCGTGAAGGCCAGGCCAGCTATGCTATCAATGGCCAGTCGCTGATCGCGATCGAGGGCGATGAGCCCTATGGCGGTGAGCGCGAAGACAGCCCGTCGCTCAAGGACGCGCCGCAAGCCCTGCGCGATCATCTGAACGAAGTGTGGAACAAGGTGCTCAAACGTCCGTGGAGCGAAGCCCAGCCCGCGCCGACGGACGAGGAAGACGATCAGTAGCCGGCAATTGTGAAGCGCCCCGCACATTTTACCGGCCCTGGCTAAAGGCCCTAGGCCATCAGCCGACACACTGGCGACAGGAGATCACCCCATGCTGCCGCCCCTCATCCCGCTCAGCGCTGCACCCGTGACACAACAACTGGACCCGGTGAAGCCGACGCCGGACATCAAGCCCGTGGTCCCGGCCCAGCCGACCTCCAGTGACAGTGCCATCGACCTCAAGCAGCGTGACCCGGAGCAGGCCGCCATTCTCTTGCGCGAAGAGCAGCGGCGTCACCAGCGTCGGCGCCAGTCGAGCCAGGACGAAGAACTGTATCAAGCGCTGCCCGGCGATGAGGTCAACGCCGACAACACCGTGCCGGTGGCGCCGTTGATGGGTGAGCAGCCGCGCCAGGGGCTGCTGGTGGACATCGAAGTCTGAGGATACAAGCGCTACTGGTCAGCGCCGGCTGCAGCCTTCATCATTGCAGCACTGCAGTCAGCTTCCCGAGCCCACCATGAGCCAAGACGACAACCTGATCGACCTCGGTGCCGAACGTGCACGCCGGGTCCACGACCTCAATGAAAAGCGCCTGAACGAAGTTCGCCAGGCGTTCGAGCAGGCCATGCCGCTGGGCAAGGCGAAGAAGAAGCCCAAGGGCAAACCCAAGAAACGTTGAAAACTTGATGCAGGTCAAGCCTGCACCCGCCTTGCGCGCCCGGTTCCGGGCGCTATTGACCTCGGTCAATTTCCTCCCCCGCCCCATTCGTTACCTTAAGCCCATCGGACAGGTTCAGGCGAATGGAGGCCGACATGTTCTTCGATAATGTGGTTATCGCTGGAGTGATTACAGTCGGTCTGATGCTGCTGTTCTTCGTCGGATTCGGAATTTTCATCTGGAAAGACTCGAACAAGCGCAAAGAGCGCTGATCCTTTTCAGTCACGAGCACGCAAGGCATTTAGGGCGACTTCGGTCGCCCATTTTTTTGTCCGGTGAAAAAACCTTTCAGCACCTCTGGACTATTAATAGTTAGCTAGCTAATAATTAAGCCCTGAACTTCTTGCCTCATTCTGACTATCTTTACCACACCGTCGTTCAAGGTGCGTCCCGTGCCCATCACGTTGCAGGCCCTGCTGGCGCCAAACAAATCCGCTGTGCAATTTGCCCTCAAGACCCTGCTTGGCGGCGGCCTGGCCCTGTGGCTGGCGCTGCGCTGGGGCCTTGAGCAGCCGGCCTGGGCCCTGATGACGGCATTCATCGTCGCCCAGCCGCTGTCGGGCATGGTGGTGCAGAAGGGCCTGGCGCGGCTGCTCGGCACGCTGGTTGGAACCGTCATGTCGGTGCTGTTCATCGGCGCCTTCGCCCAGACCCCGTGGCTGTTTTTGCTGGCCCTGGCCCTGTGGCTGGCGCTGTGTACCGCCTGCTCGACCTTGCTGCGCAGCGCCTGGGCCTACTCGTTCGTGCTGGCCGGTTACACGGTGGCGATCATTGCCCTGCCGGCCATCAACCATCCGCTGCTAGTGTTCGACCAGGCGGTGGCGCGCTGTACCGAGATCTGCCTGGGGATTGTCTGCGCTACTGCCACCAGCGCCTTGCTCTGGCCTATGCGCGTCGAGCAACAACTGAGCGGGCAGGCGCGCCAGGCCTGGCAAAGCGGTCTACAGGCCGCCAGTGCCGCCTTGAGTGGTGAAGCACAGGGACGCAAGGGCCTGCTGGAGATACTCGGGCGCATTGTCGCCGTTGATTCCCAGCGCGAGCATGCCTGGTTCGAAGGCAGCCTCGGCCGCCAGCGCGCCCGGGCGATTCGCGGGCTGAGCCAGAAGCTGCTGGTGCTGTTGCGTATTTCCCGTTCGGTGCGCCGGCAATGGCGGCAACTGGATGAGCAGCAGGCGCAGCACATGGCGCCCTGGCTCGAAGAGGTCCAGGCGCTGTTGGCCAATCCTGATCAGGCCAGCCTGTTGCTGTTGCGCCAGCGCGTTTGGGATGCTGCCCACGATGAGCGCATCAGCTCCGCCGAACACTACTGCCTGGCGCGCCTGACCCTGCTGCTGGACAACGCCATGGCCGCGACCCTGGCCCTGAGCGGGGTAGAGGAGGGCAAGCCGGCCGCCGATGTGCCCGACAGCCTGGCCGCTCACCGCGATGTGTCGCTGGCCCTGTTGTTCGGCTCGCGTAGCGCCCTGGCATTTCTGGCCATGGCCAGCTTCTGGCTGGCCACCGCCTGGCAGGCTGCCCCCGGTGGCCTGGTGTTGACCTGTGTAGTGTGCAGCCTGTTCGCCAGCCGCGAGAACGGCGCGCAGATCGGCATGAGCTTCCTGCGCGGGATTCTTCTGGCGATTCCGGTGGCGTTCGTGGTCGGGCAGATCCTGCTGCCGGAGCTCAGCAGTTTTGCCATGCTCTGCCTGGCCATGGGCGTGCCGCTGTTCTTTGGTGCCCTGGGCATGGCCAATCCGAAGATTGGCGCCACTGCGACCTCCTACTGCCTGCACTTCATCGTGCTGGTGGCGCCGCTGAATGTCATGAGTTTCGATGTCGCCACCTTCTTCAACAGCGCTCAGGCCATGCTGATGGGCGTCGGCGCCGCGGTGCTGGCATTCAAACTGCTGGTGCTGCGCAACCCGGCCTGGCATGGCAAGCGCCTGCGCGCTGCCACCCAGAGCGACCTGGTGCGTCTGACCCGCCGTGAGTTGCGTGGCGCCGACACCTGGTTTGGCGGGCGCATGGCCGATCGGCTGCTGCAACTGGCCCGCCATTACAGTGCGTTGCCCGAGCAGGAGCGTGGGCGCTGGGATGATGGCCTGCACGGCCTGGATATCGGTGACGAACTGCTGCACCTGCGCATGTGCCTGGCGGTCGCCCAGGCGCCGCTGGCCGCGGCCGAGCGCCAGTACTTGCAACAACTTGAAGCGGTATTGGCCAGTGGCCCGGCTCCGGGTCGTGGCCAGCGCCTGGACGCTGCCAGCGAGCAGTTCATCGAGGCCCTGCAGCGAGTGCCGAGTAGTGACCCGCTGCGCCTGGCCGTTGGCGCCGTGCTGCAATTGCAGAAGAGCTGGGGCAAGTGGTGCCGTCGACAGGAGGAAATCCATGGGCTTGCGTGAGTGGGCGCTGGGCGGTGTGTTGCTCAGCCCGTTTCTGATTTATGTGCTGCTGGCCTTGCTGCTGACCGGCGTGGTGCGCCTGTTGTTGCGCTACACGCCATTGGGGCGCTGGGTCTGGCATGAGGCGTTGTTCGAGTGCGCGCTTTTCGTGTGTATTTTGACCCTGGTGACCCATGTGCTGGGGCCGTTATAAGGAGTGTGACCATGCGTGCTGCTGTACGTATCGCAGTAACCCTGTGCCTGGTGGTGGTGGCCATTTTTGCCGGATGGAAACTCTGGCAGTACTACATGCTCACGCCCTGGACCCGTGATGCGAAGATTCGCGCCGACGTGGTGATCATTGCTCCGGACGTGTCCGGCTGGGTGCGTGAGTTGAAGGTGCACGACAACCAGCAGGTCAAGGCCGGCGAGTTGCTCATGGCGATCGATCGCGACCGCTTCGAAGCGGCCCTGGACAAGGCCAATGCCGTGGCCGAAACCCGCCAGCAGCAACTGCGCCTGCGTGAACACGAAGCCTCGCGTCGTGCCGCCCTGGGGCCCCAGGCGATCAGCGCCGAGTTGCGCGAAAATGCCCAGATCAACGCCGCCGTTGCCCGTGGCGAGCTGCGCGAAGCGCTCGCCGAGGTCAAGGTCGCGGCCATCAACCTGGCGCGCAGCCAGGTCAAGGCGCCGCGCAACGGGCACATCACCAACCTGCGCCTGGCCGAAGGCAACTACGTCAATGCCGGGCAGTCAGTGATGGCCCTGGTGGATGATTCGACCTTTTACGTTCAAGCCTATTTCGAAGAGACCAAGCTGCCGCGCATCCGCGTAGGCGACCCGGTCAAGGTCTGGCTGATGAGTGCGGGTGAACCGATGCAGGGGCATGTCGAAAGCATCAGCCGCGGTATCACCGACCGCAACGCCAACCCCGACAGCCAGTTGCTCGCCGAAGTTGAACCGACGTTCAACTGGGTGCGCCTGGCCCAGCGCATTCCGGTACGGATCAAGCTCGACCAGGTGCCTGAAGGGGTCAACCTGAGCGCCGGCATGACCGCCAGCGTGCAGGTGCGCGAGGATGAAGTGCAGCGCTGAGCGCTTAAAGGAACATCCCGCCTGACACCTCCAGGCGCTGACCGGTAATCCAGCCGCCGCCATCGCCCAGCAACAGGGCAACCGCGGCGCCGATATCGTCTGGCAGGCCTACCCGACCCAGGGCGGTGTTGCCGGCGATAAAATCGTTGACCTCAGTGTTATCGCGCACAACGCCGCCGCCGAAGTCGGTCTCGATCGCCCCCGGGGCCAGGATATTGACACGAATGCCGCGGGCACCGAGCTCCTTGGCCTGATACCGGGTCAGCACTTCCATGGCGCCTTTCATTGCCGCGTAGGCGGCATAGCCGGGCAGGGCAAAGCGGGTCAGGCCGGTGGAGATGTTGACGATTCGGCCTTGGTCGGCAATCAGCGGCAGCAGGCGCTGGGTCAGGAAGAACGGGCCCTTGAGCTGGATGTTGAACAACTGTTCGAACTGCGCTTCGCTGGTTTCGCTGAACGGCGCGTTGATGCCGATACCCGCGTTGTTTACCAGAAAGTCCAGTTGCTGGCGGCCGAATACGTGCTGCAGGGTTTCGCTTAACTGCTGGGCAAAGTCCTCGAAACTGGCGCTATTGCTCACGTCCAGTTGCAGCATGGCCGCACGCACACCGCTGGCCTCGAGGGTATTGACCAGTGCCTGGGCTTCATCGGCCTTGCTGTTGTAGGTCCCGATGATATCGATGCCCTGGGCCGCGAGGTGCAGGGCGGTGTTCTTGCCCAGGCCGCGGCTGGCACCGGTGATCAAAGCGAGTTTGCGGGTCATGGTGTGGTCCTCGTGGTTGAGCCGGTGGCTGAAGTTGAGAGGAGTTTATTGGTCTGAATTCTGCTGATAAATCCAGCAAATTCGGAAATACTGCTCGAGTAATTCGAACAATAGAGCGTTCGCCCATGAACAAGCTGGAATTGCTGCGCACCTTCGTGCGGGTCAGCGAGTTGTCGAGTTTCACCCTCGCCGCAGAAAGCCTGGGGTTGCCGCGTTCGAGTGTTTCCGAACAGGTCCGGGCGCTGGAAATGCTGCTCGGTGCGCGTCTGTTCAACCGCACCACGCGGCGGGTGCAGGCCACTCAGGAAGGCCTGCAACTGTACGAGCGTAGCAAAGACCTGCTGGCGCGCATGGATGAGCTCGAAGGGCTGTTCCGCACTGATGCCGCAGCCCTGAGTGGCCGCTTGCGAATCGATCTGCCGACCTTGATGGCGCGGCGCATCATTCTGCCGAACCTGCCGCAGTTCGTGGATCGCCACCCGGGCCTGACACTGGAGATCAGTTGCACCGATCGTCAGGTCGACCTGCTGCGTGAAGGCTTTGATTGCGTGCTGCGTATCGGCGTGTTGAGTGACCTGAACCTGGTCGCCCGGCCCCTGGGTAGCCTGCGCATGGTCAACTGCGCCAGTCCCGCCTACCTGGCCCGCTTTGGTACGCCGACCAGCCTTGCGGACTTGCCCGATCATCAGTTGATTCACTATGTGAGGCAACTGGGCGCCCGCAGCCCGGGCTTCGAGTATGAACAGGACGGCGCCACGCGGTATCGGACGATGGCCGGGGTGATCACGGTCAACAGTACCGAAGCCTATGAGAGCGCTTGCCTGGCGGGGCTCGGGATTATCCAGGCGCCGGCTGCCGGGTTGCGCGAATACCTGGAGCGCGGTGAACTGGTGTCCGTGCTGGAGGCGTACAGCGCACCGCCGATGCCGGTGTCATTGCTCTACGCCGGGCAACTGCACGTGCCGCAACGTGTCAGGGCCTTTATGGACTGGCTGGCGCAGTTGCTTCAGGCACAACTCGATCCAGTGGCAGGCGGAAGGTAAACAGCGTTCCGGCCTCGGCGCTCGACACCACTTCCATACACCCGCCGTGGGCCAGGGCGATCTGGTTGGCAATGTACAGGCCGAGGCCGAGGCCGGGCTGCGGTGCATCGTCACGTGGTCGCGAAAAGGGCTGGAACAATTGTGCCATGACCTGTGGCGCAATGGGCTCGCCCAGGTTGTGCACGCCGAGGACGAACACCTGCTCGCGGATATCCGCCATGACATCCACCGGGCTGTCGGCAGCGCCATGGGTCAGGGCATTGGCGATCAGGTTGGACAGCAACTGGGTAACCCGCTCGCGGTCGCAGTGCAGGCCGCTGAGGTCGCCGATGTTCAGGCGGATCAGCCGTTCGGGGTGCACCCGTTTCAGCTCCGAGGCCACGTGGCAGAGGGCTTCGGCCAGGTCCGGGCAGGGCTGGACGTTGATCATGATGCCATTGCCCAGGCGGCCGCGGGCAAAATCGAGGACATCGCGTACCAGCTGGTTGGCGCGTCGTCCGCAGGTGAGGATGTGCTGGGCGATGGCGCGGCTTTTTTCATCCTGCAGGCGCTGAGCCAGCAACTCCGCGCCTGCGGTAATGGCGAACAGTGGATTGCGCAGGTCATGGCCGAGCACGGCGATGAACTGTTCGCGCAGGTCGGCGATGGCGCGTGCTTCCTCCAGGGCCTGCTCGGTCTGCTGGGCATTCTCTTCGCTTTCGATCTGGATCGACAGCACGCGGGCGAAGGACTCCATCATTGGCTGGATGGCGCTGCCCTTGAGCTCGGCAGGCAAAGGGTCGAGGGCGCAGATAGTGCCGAAGAAACTGCCGTCGGTGCGAAACACCGGCACCGAGATATAGCTTTCGAACTTGTAGATGCGCGGTGTGTGATGGTTGCAGTACAGCTCGTCTTTGCTGGCCTTGTCGATCACGATGGTCTGGTGGCTAGCGCGGATCTCGTGGCACAGGGTGGTGATCAGGTCCAGCTCGCCGCCGACCTCCAGGCCAAAGCCCAGCGAATCGAGAACCGCGCAGGCCGTCCAGCTGCTGTCGGTGACCCGGGCGACTGCCGCAAAACGCATGCCGGTGGTCTCGCAGATAACTTGCAGGATGGCAGGTACTGCGTTGATACGGCTGATCGTGGCGATATCGGAAGTGACGGGGGTGCTCATGAATCATCCACGTTCGCTGACGGCTGGGAGGCGTTGAGAAGGATAAGTCTAGCGAGCAACTGGCGCCTGGGTAAAAAAATCCTTTACCGGATGCGATGAATTTCCATTAACCTTGGCCCCGAGTTGCCCATCAGAGCGCAACCCCTTTCGCCAGCGTGCCAATCCCCTGTTCAAGCGAGGTTTGACATGCACATCACATCCCAGGACATCTGCGCCGCTGCCGACCAGCTCAAGGGCTTTGTCGGTTTTCACCGCAAGCTTGGCAAGCACATCGTGCGATTCAGCGAAGACTCGTTCGGCATGGACGTGGCTGACGACAGCATTACCCCCAGCAGCGAATTCGTCTGGCAGGGCGCCGATGGTGAGGTCATGACCTTGAGCCGTGCCTTGATCGAGATCCTTTTGGCGCAGAATGTCGATGAGCGGCTCAATGTGACAGAGCCGCTGCGGGTGTATCTGCGCCGCAAGGACCTGCCGGAAATCGCCGCGCAGCGGCGCTTGCGGGCCTGATCGCGGGGCAAGCCCGCTCCCACTGCAGGAGCGGGCTTGCCCCGCGATGCGTCTCAGTCTTGCGCCGCCCAGACCGGCGGGGTTCGCCCGCGCCAGGGCAACGCCTGTTCCAGCTGCCCGGCCAGGCTCAGCAGCAGGCGCTCACCTGCTGCACCCGCCGTGAACTGCATGCCGATCGGTAAACCGCTGGCCGCATCCTGAGACAACGGCAGCGACATCGACGGCGTGCCGCTGATGTTGGCCAGGGCAGTGAAAGGAGAGTGGTTGAACACCCGGTGCATCCAGCCCAACCCATCGAGCTGCTCCTGCCCGGCGTTGTAGGCACCGACTACTGGCGGCAACTCGCTCAGGGTCGGACTCAGCAACAGGTCAAAACGCTGGAAGAACCCGCCCAGTTGCCGACTGACCAGGTTGCGCTGATCCATCGCCGCCAGCAGGTCGATAGCCGACAGCGCTTTACCATAGCGATGCAGCGCCAGTGTGGCCGGTTCCAGCCAGTCACCGTTGAGCGGGCGGCAAGTCTCGGCACCCAGGGCATCAAGCCAGGCCGCTGTATTGCTGGCCCAGAAACGCGCATTCATCTCGACGAAAGCGTCCCACGACATGCCGATATCCAGGTCCACCAGTTCGCACTGGTGACCAAGATGTTCCAGGGTCTGGACCACCCCCTGCAAAGTCTCAACCATCAACGGATTGCTGCGCTGACCATTGAGCGGATGCAGTTGCACGGCAATTCTCAAGGGACCAGGCACTTGCTTCACTGCACTCAGGTAACTGCCTTTGGCCGGTGCCACCTGGAACGGATCGCCAGGTTCCGGCCCAGTCATGCAATCGAGCAGCAGGGCGCTGTCGCGTACCGAACGGCTGAGCACACCCTGCACCGCCAGGCCGTTCCAGGCTTCGTCCAGGAACGGCCCCATGGAAATCAGCCCGCGGCTGGGCTTCAAGCCAAACAAACCGCAGGCCGCAGCAGGCACCCGGATCGAACCGCCACCATCGGTGGCATGGGCAACGGGCACCATACCGCTGGCAACTGCTGCTGCCGAACCACCGCTGGAACCACCGGCGCTGCGGTTCAGGTCCCAGGGGTTGCGGGTCGGGCCGCACAGGCGCGATTCGGTGGTGGTGCTGACGGCCAGTTCCGGCGTGGTGGTGCGCCCCAGGGTGACCAGCCCGGCCCGGCGAAAACGCTGCATCAGGAACGAATCGGCCGTGCTGCCGGTACCTTGTGCCAGGCGGCTGCCGAACTCGTGGGCGCGGCCCTGCATGCTGATCGCCAGGTCCTTGATCAGAAACGGCACGCCGTTCAACGGCCCTTCAGCGCGGGTGGGTAGAGGTTCGTCATGCCAGTGCTCGGCCAGCGCATTGACCTTTGGCTCGACGTCGGCGATGGCCTGCCGCGCTGCCGCCTGCACTTCGTCGGCACTGACTTGCTCTTGAGCAATCAGGTCGGCCAGGCCGATGGCGTCGAACTGCACATATTCACTCACCTTCATTGCGCACTCCCGTGACAATTGACGATAAAATACCGATGGGTATCGAGCGATACTCATGAGTATAGAGTGATACTTGTTAGTATCGTCGTCAACCGGAGTCTGCCCATGCGTTCGCAACGAATCGCCCGTCTGCCCCCTCGTGAGCGGGTCCTGGATGCCGCCCACGAGCTGTTTTTCAATGAGGGCATCAGCCGCGTCACCGTCGATGCCATTGCCGCGAAGGCTGAAACCACCAAGATGACCGTGTACCGGCATTTCGAGTCCAAGGACGTTCTGGTACTGGAATGGCTGCGCCTGTTGATGGCCGAGTACGATGAAGTCTGGGCGCGTTTGGCCGAGCAGTTCAGCGGCCAGCCAGCGCGGCAGATCCTCGGCTTTGCCGAATTCCTGGTCCAGGAGCCGGTGCTGTCTTCGCACCGTGGTTGCGCCTACACCAACACCCTGGCAGAGCTGCCGGTGTGCGACAGCCCGGCGCGCGAGCTGATCGAGGCGCACAAGCGTCGTCAGGCGGCACGCTTGGTGCGCTTGTGCGAGGAGGCGGGGATGGTCGAGCCAGAGCAGGCAGCGTTCGAGCTGACGCTGCTGCTCGAGGGAGTACAAATCGTCGCGCAGAACAAGGGCTTCGACGAGGTCGGGCCGAACCTGCTCAAGCTGGTTCGGGCCCGGCTTGGTTTGCCTGCGGCCTAGGAAACACCGGCGCGGCTGTTCTTTCCTGATTGCAGTAGCGCTTCGAAGGCCAGTTTGTCGATCGGCTTGCTCAGGTAGTAGCCCTGCACCTCATGGCACTTCTCCTTGCCAAGGGCCATGAGTTGCTGCTCGGTTTCCACCCCTTCGGCGGTCACGGTCAAGCCCATGGCCTTGCCCAGGTTGATGATCGCCTGAACCACGGCACGGTCGTTGCCATCGCTGCTGAGCCCGGCGATAAAGCGCTTGTCGATCTTGATGCTGTCGAACGGGTAGGTGCGCAGGTAGCCCAGCGACGAGTAGCCGGTGCCGAAGTCGTCCATGTTCAGGCGCACGCCCAGTTCCTTGAGTGCGTTCATGGTCCCTAGCGCGCCTTCGATATCGTTGAGCATCACATTCTCGGTGATCTCCAGTTCCAGGCGCTGGGCCGGGAAGCCGGTCTCCACCAGGATCTCGTGAACATCCTTGACCACGTCACTGCGCGAGAACTGCGCGGGCGACAGGTTCACCGACACCAGCAGGTTGGCTGGCCAGTTGCGAGCGGTTTCGCAGGCTTCGCGTAGCACCCAGCGGCCCAGGGGCGCGATCAGGTCGGTCTGCTCGGCCAGGGGAATGAAGGTGTCCGGACCAAGCAGGCCCTCGACCGGATGCTGCCAACGCACCAGCGCCTCGACCGAAACGATCTCAAGGGTTTCCAGGCGGTAGCGCGGCTGGTAGTGCAGAACGAACTCGTTGTTTTTCAGCGCCTTGCGCAAGTCGTTTTCCAGCTGGCGGCGGTACTGGATCTGCTCGTTCATTTCCGGCGAGAAGTAGCGCCAGGTGTTCTTGCCCTCGGCCTTGGCCTGGTACAGGGCGATATCGGCGCAGCGGATCAGTTCACCCGCATCGAAACCCTGCAGGCGCGTCTGCGCCACACCCAGGCTGGCGCCGATATGCAGGGCCTGCTCTTCGAAGTAGATCGGCTGGTGCAGGCTGTCGATCAAGCGCCCGCAAAAGCGGTCGATCTCGTTGCGGCTGTCCATGCCGTTCATTACCAGCACGAACTCGTCGCCACCCAAGCGTGCCACCAGGTCGCCGTCGCGGGTCGATTCGCGCAAGCGTGCGGCCACTTCCAGCAGGACGGCGTCGCCAGCGGCGTGGCCGAGGGAATCGTTGATCGGCTTGAAGCTGTCCAGGTCGAGCAGCAACAGGGTCAGCGGCGTGGCTTCCTGGCCCTTGAGCAACGCGTGATCGAGGAAGCGCGAGAGCTTGTTGCGGTTGGCCAGGCCCGTCAGCGCATCGTGCATCGACAGGTGCTGTATGCGTGCGTGGGCAGCCACTTCATCGGTAATGTCGCTGGCGGTGCCGCGATAACCGGCCAGTTTGCCGTCGAACATGATCGAGCGCGCCGAAACCCGGCAAAACCGTACCTGGCCACTCTGATCGCGATAGGCGCAGCGCAGGTTGGCAACTTGCGGCGAGTCGGCGTCGGCCTGGTTATCCAGCCATTGGATCAGCGGCGTGGTCTCGCAACTGAGCAGCTGGTTGAGTGGTTGGCCCAGCCAGTCTTCGCTCTGAAAGCCGGTAACCGCGACAAAACGCTGGGACAGGTAGCTCAGGCGGTGATGACGGTCGGTTTCCCAGATCCAGTCCGACGCCGCTTCGGCCACCGCACGAAACCGTTGCTCGCTGGCCTCCAGCGCCTGATTGCTGGCCTGAAGGCTACGCAGGTTGGCGTCGATTTCTCGTGATGTGCGCAGCGCATAGCGGAAGAAGTACACCATCAGCAAACCCAGCACCAGCATGGCGCCAAGCAACGGCGGCAACACCGCCCAGAGCAACTGGTCGCCAGGGCGCGGGGTGATCCAGTCGAGCCGGTAGCCGGTATCGCCCAACAGCAGGCTGGGTTGATCACCCAGGGGGGCGTTGGCTTTCTCGATGTGCATGCCGTTGAGGCCGACGCCGGTGCCCAGGCGGGTGAGCTTTTCCGGGGTCAGCTGATCAACGAAGAGCATCACCGAGGTGGTTTGCGGATCGATGCTCAGCACTTCGTCATCCGGGCGAATGGCCGCAGCCACCAGCACCGCGGGCCAGCCATTGAACAGCACGTGCTCGGTGATCTGCTGGCGTTCGGCGGCAACATTGCGCGCCTTGGCGATGATCGGGGGCAGCGGGTTCTCTATATATGTACCGGCCGGCGCTTTGCTCAGCTGGCCCTTGAACAGCGCGTACTTGGTGATCTGGTCGTCGACAACGAACACCCCTTCGTAGCCGCTGGCGGTGTAGAGCGAATCGCCGACGTTCTTCTCTTCATAGGCCCAGTGCAGGTCGGGGCTGCCATTGAGGTGATCGTAGGCGGCGTTCCATACCGCATAGCTGGAGAGGAACTGGCGCGACGACTCCAGGCGCTGCTCCAGGGCCTTATGGGCGTAGAAGCTGCTTTTTTCCCGCTCGTTGGCATTGAGCGTGGTGGCGATATTGAACAATGCCCCCAGGGCGATCAGGCAGGCCAGGGCGAACAGCGCCGCTATCGCGGCAATGAGTTTGCGCGTCTGCAGGCTGGGGCGTTGGCTGGCTGGCGGAGCATCGGCAATCCTGTCCATACGCGGGCTGATCCTTGTTGAAGCTGCATCCCTGCGGCCAGGCCGCAAGGACGAACGTTCAGTCAGGATAGGCCAGCTTCAGCGCGGTGAGGTCCGAATGGGCGAAATTGACCTGGTTACGGCCTGCTTTCTTCGCGCAGTACAGGGCTTTGTCGGCCTCATTGAGCCAGGCTTCCGGGCCGGGCAGGGCCTCGTTGCAACTGGCCAGGCCGATACTCAGGCTGATGCGCAGCTCCGGCAATTGCGGGTTGCGATAGCTGCCGACCCGCTCGCGCAGGCGTTCCATGGCCTGGCTCGCGTGCTCCAGGCGGGTGTCCGGGAGGATCACGCAGAACTCGTCACCCCCGTAACGCCCGGCCAGGTCGTCCTCGCGCAGGGTGCGCTTGAGTTCATTGCTCAACTGGTGCAGGACGCAATCGCCGACCACATGGCCGTAAGTGTCGTTGATGGTCTTGAAGTGATCGATGTCGATGATTGCGATCACCGCCTCGCGGCGTTGCTGCTGGCAGATCTGAAACTTGAGCTGCAGCAGGTCTTTCCACGAGCCGTGATTGAGCAGGCCGGTCAGGCTGTCGGTACGGCTCAGGGCGCTGAGTCGGCGCTTGTGTTCAGACAGCTTCATCGCCAGGCGATAGCAGACCCAGCCGACGGCCATGGGGTAGAGGGTCAGCATCGGCAGGCAGGCATAGACTTGCAGGGTGCTGGCGTGCAGTTGCAGCCCAGGGCCGAACAGGGCGATCGACAGCAGCATGCCCAGGCCCTGGATCAACAGGCCCTTGAAGAACAGGCGCTGGCCACCGGCAGCGAAATTATTCATGGCCATCATCGCCAGGATGGTCACGCTGGGCAGCGGGTTGAATTGCAGAGTGGCGGTCCAGAACCCGCCCATCAGCGAGTCCAGTTGCAGGTTGCGGTACTCGGCGTGGTACGGAACGTTGGCGCGCAGGGCGATCTGATAGGCCAGGTGCGGCCAGGCCAGGCCGTTGAACAGCAGCAGGCCCCAGACCCAGGACGGCACAGGCAGGCTGGAAATCCCGGCCATTACGCTGAGCATGCCGATCCCCAGGCCGATGATACGCGGCAGGTAAATCCGCCTTACAAATGAAAGTCCCTTACCGCTTTTCTTTTCCATCATGGATGCTGGTCTGTTCCGGGGCGCCGTTTATCGCATAATTGCTGTCAATATTGTTGAACAATCGCAGGCTGTTGAAAAATGGCCTTACAAGCCATTTCACGGTTGATCCAATCACTGTGGGGTACCATGAAACTTACCTTCATCCTTGGAGTGTTTCTGCTCATGGCCCCGCTGACCTCCCAGGCCGGTGAACCGGCTCAACGCCAGGATGGGCGTTATCGCAACCAGGCGCAGTTGCCACAGGACGGGGTGATGAAAAAACTGCGCATTGGCCTTAAGTACCTGTTGCTTAAAAAACCCGCCGATACTCGGCCCAGTGTCAGTATTGCGGTGCAGCCCCTGAGTCGCCAGCAGCTGCTGGAGGCGCCGGACCACAGTGTTTGGCGGTTGGGCCACTCCACGGTACTGCTGAAACTGCGCGAGCGCTTCTTCATTACCGACCCGGTGTTCGCCGAGCGCGCCTCGCCGGTGCAATGGGCCGGCCCCCGGCGCTTTCATCAGCCGCCACTGAAACTAGACGAGTTGCCGCCGTTAACCGCCGTCATCCTTTCCCACGATCACTTCGATCATCTCGACGAGCAGGCCATACGCCAACTGGCCACCAGCACCGAGCATTTCATCGCCCCCCTGGGCGTGGGCGATATCCTGATCGCCTGGGGCGTGCCGGCGACCAAGGTCCGGCAACTGGATTGGTGGCAGGAAACCAGTGTCGAAGGCGTACGATTCATCGCGACCCCGGCTCAGCATTTTTCCGGACGTGGCCTGTTCGACAGCAACAGCACCCTGTGGGCGTCCTGGGTGATGATCGATGACCAGCTGAAGGTGTTTTTCAGTGGCGATACCGGCTATTTCGATGGCTTCAAGGCGATCGGCAAGCAGTACGGCCCCTTCGACCTGACCCTGATCGAAACCGGCGCCTACAACCTCAACTGGCCCGATGTACATATGCAGCCCGAGCAGAGTCTGCAGGCGCACCTTGACCTGCGTGGGCGCTGGCTGCTGCCGATTCATAACGGCACTTTTGACCTTTCCACCCACAGTTGGCATGAACCGTTCGACCGCATCCTGGCCCTGGCCAACGCTGCTCAGGTGCCGTTGAGTACGCCGCAGATCGGCGAGCGGGTCAGCATCGAGCAGCCGCATAGTGGGCCGGCCTGGTGGCAGTCCAAACCACAACGGGAGCTGCGTCCGGGCGGCGAACGGGTGCTGGCGGCGCGAGAACCCTAGGGTTTCTTGCCTGCCGACTGGTCTTTTTGCCGGTCACGCCGGGGTAGGGCAGTGGGCGGCTTGCTGCTGTCGCTACGCACCTGGGCGTGGCTGATCAGGGCGAAAATGAAGCTGCCGCCAATGATGTTGCCGATCAGGGTCGGCGCGGCGAAGTCCAGCCAGAATGCCGTCCAGCTGACTTCGCCGGCCCAGACCAGATAGGACACTTCCACCGAGCCGACGACGATATGGGTGAAATCACCCAGGGCCATCAGGTAGGTGATCATCAGGATGATCCACGCCTTGGCGCTTTCCATCGACGGGATCATCCAGACCATGGTGGCGATCATCCAGCCCGAGATGATGCCCTTGGCAAACATCTGGTTCAGGTCGTTTTCCATCACCTTGCGGCCGACGTCGAGGAAGGCGACGTCGGTCTTGCTGTCGAAGATCGGCAGGTTGAGCATCACATAGGACACCAGGATGGTGCCGGCCAGATTGCCGAGCAGCACCACCGACCATAAACGTAGCAAGCGACCGAAGTTGCGCAGGCTCGGTTCGGTCATCACCGGCAGTACCGCGGTCAGGGTGTTTTCGGTAAACAGTTGCTGGCGGGCCAGGATCACGGCAAGAAATCCGGCCGAGTAACCCAGGCTGGCGATCACCTGGCTGCTGTCGTCTTCGGGCAGGCGCGAATAGAACAGCCCCATGGCCATCAGCGACAGGCCCATGCTCAGCCCGGCGGCAAGTGCCGACCAGAACAGCGCGGCGATGGTGCGCTCCAGCTCCTGGTCACCCTGGAAGCGAATGATCTCGTGCAATACCGCCGCGCGGGGTGGCTGGTTATGGCTGACTTCCTGCTCTTCGTCTGCAGACAGGCCGGGGGTTTTGCCGCTTTGCGCTTCACTCATGGCGGTGGCTCATCTATGGGGTGCCTTATCTACAGATCGACGCTGCTTCGATTAGTTGCCTGCCTCCAGCAGGTTCAGTGCCAGTTGCGCGACCTGCAGGGGCGTGCGGGCGTCTTCGTGCAAGTCATCCTCGAGAAACCAGGCCGCCGACAAACCACACCAGGCGACGATCCACTGCAGCATATGCTGACGAGGCAGGTCGGCTGTTTCGCAAACAATCTGCACGCGCCGCTGAAAACAGTGTGGGTCGGTGGCCAGAGCGTGGGTCGGATTACAGAACAGGTTGGCGTAGTCGAAGGCGCGGTCGCCGTAGAGGTGCTTGGGGTCGATGGCCAGCCAGCCTCTGTTGCCGAAGTCGAGAACGTTGCCGTGGTGGATATCTCCATGCAGCACCCTCTGTTCGCCGGGGGAGGCGAGCAACTGGCTGGCAATGTCGGCGCAACGTCGGTACAGCCCGCCATTTTCTTCGGCGGCGGGCCACAGGCCGGAAAACCAGGGTTGGAGCTCGACCAGTGGCGGCAGCGGCTGGTCCCGTGGTGCATGCAGGCGGGCAATCGCCGTGCAGAGGATGCGCGTGGCCTCTTCGTCGCGACCGTGTTGAGCATAATCGGCCAGTGAGGCGGTCCCCTGAGCCCGCTCAAGCAGGACGGCGTGATCGGTGTGCTCGAGCACCGCGGCGGCGCCTTGGCCATCCCACCACTGCATCAACAAGGCACCGGACTGTTCTTCGGGTTCGTGGGCGATTTTGAGCATCGCTGCCTTGCCTTTATAAAGGACGGGCAGCAAGTGGCTGCTGTGGGTGATGATTGGCTCGCCGTCGGCGGTTAATTGCCAGTGTTGCAGGTAAGGTTCAAACATAGTGCCTCCCAGGGCAGGCCGGTACTCTCTATATAAGGTGCTCATTTTGCCTTTGTTCAGTGTTTTTTGAATTAACCCTTGACGCCCGATTCAATCTCTCTATAATTCGCCCCACTTCCGGCGCAGTCGGAACTGAAAACTCCTTGAGTTTCAAAGAGTTAGCAGTTCCAGGGTCATCCGGAAGGGCTTCGATCGAAAGATCGACAGCGGTGAAAAAGGCAGTTGACAGCGGTTTGAAACGCTGTAGAATTCGCCTCCCGCTGACGAGAGATCGCAGCGAGTCAAGCAGTTGAATTTGAACGACTTTTAGTAAAAAGAATTCAAAATAAACGCTTGACAGGCTCTGAGGAAAGCGTAGAATGCGCGCCTCGGTTGAGACGAAAAGCTCTTAACCAACCGCTCTTTAACAACTGAATCAAGCAATTCGTGTGGGTGCTTGTGAGCTCAGACTGATAGTCAAAAAGATTATCAGCATCACAAGTGGCTACACGAAAATCGAAAGATTTGAAAGTAAGTCATTTGAGATTGCTGAGCCAAGTTTAGGGTTTTCTCAAAACCCAAGCAGTATTGAACTGAAGAGTTTGATCATGGCTCAGATTGAACGCTGGCGGCAGGCCTAACACATGCAAGTCGAGCGGATGAGAAGAGCTTGCTCTTCGATTCAGCGGCGGACGGGTGAGTAATACCTAGGAATCTGCCTGGTAGTGGGGGACAACGTTTCGAAAGGAACGCTAATACCGCATACGCCCTACGGGGGAAAGCAGGGGACCTTCGGGCCTTGCGCTATCAGATGAGCCTAGGTCGGATTAGCTAGTTGGTGAGGTAATGGCTCACCAAGGCGACGATCCGTAACTGGTCTGAGAGGATGATCAGTCACACTGGAACTGAGACACGGTCCAGACTCCTACGGGAGGCAGCAGTGGGGAATATTGGACAATGGGCGAAAGCCTGATCCAGCCATGCCGCGTGTGTGAAGAAGGTCTTCGGATTGTAAAGCACTTTAAGTTGGGAGGAAGGGTACTTACCTAATACGTGAGTATTTTGACGTTACCGACAGAATAAGCACCGGCTAACTCTGTGCCAGCAGCCGCGGTAATACAGAGGGTGCAAGCGTTAATCGGAATTACTGGGCGTAAAGCGCGCGTAGGTGGTTCGTTAAGTTGGATGTGAAATCCCCGGGCTCAACCTGGGAACTGCATCCAAAACTGGCGAGCTAGAGTAGGGCAGAGGGTGGTGGAATTTCCTGTGTAGCGGTGAAATGCGTAGATATAGGAAGGAACACCAGTGGCGAAGGCGACCACCTGGGCTCATACTGACACTGAGGTGCGAA
>NZ_UIDD01000015.1 GCF_900497695.1 Pseudomonas wadenswilerensis
ATTGAGCCGCTTACAGGTGGTGGCGATTGATCTGGGCAAGGTGACAAGCGCCAGGGAGCTGCATTGCCTGTTAAGGGATGCCCTCGGCTTTCCCGATTGGTATGGCTGTAACTGGGATGCCTTCTGGGATGCGATTACCGGCCTTGTGCAGATGCCTCGACAGTTGAAGCTCAGTGGCTGGGACACTTTTTCCAGGCAGTTGCCGAGGGACGCCGAGCTGATGCAAAAATGCCTGGCCACTCTGCAGGCCGAGTATCCGCAAATGGCGGCTGAAGTGCTGTTCGAGTGAACCAGGCCATCGCCGGCAAGCCAGCTTCATAGGGCGATGAATCCGATTTTACTGTGGGACGCTTCCCATTCCGTCTAGCGGTGCGTTAAGCCGTGAATGCCAGTGCTAGGTTCCGGGCCTCTTTGCCCAAGGAACCTGTGCATGACAAGGACGCCATCTGCCGTTTTTCCCCCTCCGCCTGCGATGACCGCCACCAGCGGTACTTTGCAGCCTGGCTTCTACATCGTGCCGCACAGCATGACCGGTGCCCAGGTGCTGGCCCTGCTGACGGCACAACAAGGGCCTCAACTGATCGCTCGACTACAGCGGCTCAACCCGACCTTTGCCAGTGGCTTCAAGGCGGGGGAAATCTTTGTCGTTGGTGACCCGGACATCACCAGTGCCTGCACCCGTGAGGAGGCCGAGCTGATGACGGCTGCGGCGCAGGTGCGCGAAAGCCTGGCTGCACTGAGTGCTGAGGAAGCCAACTTCATGATGCGCCATCAGGCCGAGATTGCCGGGCTGTCCGCAGGCGCGAGCCAGGCCATGGGCGTTGGCAAGGACATGCTGGAAAAGGGCTTGCGCCAGGTCGAAGCGACCTTGCGCAGTATTGAGCAATTGCATCAGCGCGAGTTCAGCCGCAGCGGCAGGTTGAACAGCCCGGACTTCTTCAATGCCCGCCGACGGCTGTACTTGCAGCTTGATGCGCAGCTCAAGAGTGCCTTTTTAAACAAACGGCTGAACCTGGGGAGCTACGACAGCTTGCGCAAGAACCTGGGGATTTCGACTCGCAGCCTGGTGCACCACTGGAGCCGGGCTGGCGGGGCCGGGCAGATTCCGGGGTATGCGACGCATCTGGACCAGGTGGCGAAGACGGCCAAGTATCTCAAGTATGGCGGGTATGTCGGGATTGGGTTGGGAGGGACGGCGTCGTGGTTGACGGTCCGGGATGCTTGTCGGGTTGGGGAGACGGATGAGTGCAAAAGAATCCGCTTTACCGCGTCGGGTAGTTTTGCCGGGGGGCTTATTGGTGGAGCCTTCGGCGCCAAAGCTGGAATTGCTACTGCTGCCGCCGTATGCGGTGTGTTTGCCGTAGCAAGTGCCGGATTGGGTGTACCCGTTTGTGGGATAGTTCTGGTCGGGGGTGGGTCGCTAATTGGGGGCTTGGGTTTAAGTAAAGGTGGTGAGTTAATGGGCGATTTGATTTACGACTGGACACGACCATGACAGAAGATCCGCGAACCTGGATGCCCGGTGTGCAATTGGTGTTCTTATCAACGCCTTTTCTGTTGATGCTATCTGCAATGGCGATGAATGCCTGCGTCGCCTTGAGCCGTGATTTCGACCTTTTGATTGAGGCAATTCAAGGCAATCCCTGGTTCGAGCGCCAGAAGAACCTATGGGGCACTGCAAGCTTCAAGTCACGTTGTTACTTGGTATGGTCGGCCTGCGGCGTGGTGATCTGGCCAAAGCTGCATGTTCGCAGGGGCCATCTCGATGCAGACAAGATGGATAATTTGCCGCGAGGGCTCAGGCGCAGGATGATCATTGCAATCTGGCTGGGATTTACCGGCTTTGCATTGATGTTCTTGGCCATCGGTGCCTACAAACTCGGCAAAAATTAACTACCGATCACTGGTAACCTGCAGCCCTGTTCAGGACACTCAGCAAGGCCGATTATGGACGATCCAACCTGCTACTCCTTCCACCTCTTCGCCGCCACCTTCGAGAGCGAAACGCACGCTCGCCAGTTCGCTTTCGAGCAATGGCAACCCGAGCCGCCCGCCGACGCAAGTTCTGCCGAGTTCGCCGCGTGGGAAGATCGCAATCCGACCTGGCGGCTTGCCCAGGAGCTTGAATTCTTCATGGATTCGGACTTTGTCGAGCTGGATGAATCGCTGGAGTATGTGCAGAGCCTGGTGGCCAACGAGGCGCAGAAAGCGCTGTTGTGTTCCCGGTCTCTGGGCGGTTTCAGTCACTTCATCATCGTCGGCGACAATGCGATTTACGGCGACCGCCGCTCACCAGATCACTCCAATCCGCGGCAACCACAAAGCACCGCCACGCTCACCTATCTGGGGCATTTCAATTGAGCCGCTTACAGGTGGTGGCGATTGATCTGGGCAAGGTGACAAGCGCCAGGGAGCTGCATTGCCTGTTAAGGGATGCCCTCGGCTTTCCCGATTGGTATGGCTGTAACTGGGATGCCTTCTGGGATGCGATTACCGGCCTTGTGCAGATGCCTCGACAGTTGAAGCTCAGTGGCTGGGACACTTTTTCCAGGCAGTTGCCGAGGGACGCCGAGCTGATGCAAAAATGCCTGGCCACTCTGCAGGCCGAGTATCCGCAAATGGCGGCTGAAGTGCTGTTCGAGTGAACCAGGCCATCGCCGGCAAGCCAGCTTCATAGGGCGATGAATCCGATTTTACTGTGGGACGCTTCCCATTCCGTCCAGCGGTGCGTTAAGCCGTGAATGCCAGTGCTAGGTTCCGGGCCTCTTTGCCCAAGGAACCTGTGCATGACAAGGACGCCATCTGCCGTTTTTCCCCCTCCGCCTGCGATGACCGCCACCAATGGCACGTTGCAGCCTGGCTTCTACATCGTGCCGCACAGCATGACCGGTGCCCAGGTGCTGGCCTTGCTGACGGCACAACAAGAGCCTCAACTGATCGCTCGACTACAGCGGCTCAACCCGACCTTTGCCAGTGGCTTCAAGGCGGGGGAAATCTTTGTCGTTGGTGACCCGGACATCACCAGTGCCTGCACCCGTGAGGAGGCCGAGCTGATGACGGCTGCGGCGCAGGTGCGCGAAAGCCTGGCTGCACTGAGTGCTGAGGAAGCCAACTTCATGATGCGCCATCAGGCCGAGATTGCCGGGCTGTCCGCAGGCGCGAGCCAGGCCATGGGCGTTGGCAAGGACATGCTGGAAAAGGGCTTGCGCCAGGTCGAAGCGACCTTGCGCAGTATTGAGCAATTGCATCAGCTCTCGGCACTGCCAAACAGCTTGCGACTTCAGAACCAAACCCCCAATTTTGGTAACGCAAGCTTAAGGTCACGCTGGTATCTGGTAAACACAGTCAGCGGCGCCATGCTCTACCCCAGGTTCTGCATTCGCAAAGGGCTGTTCGATGCAGGTGAACTGCAGGTATTCCCAGCCTATCTCAAAC
>NZ_UIDD01000006.1 GCF_900497695.1 Pseudomonas wadenswilerensis
CCATCGCCGGCAAGGCCGGCTTGTGTCTTGAGGTAGGAATAGAATCAGAAGTGAGAGCGGTGAATGGCAAGCTGTACGCCGGTAGTGCTTAAAGCACGTGTGGGAGCAAAGCTGCCATTCACCTCTCCACTCTGGCCCGAGCCCGAACAGTTGATTGAGCGCCTCTCGAATCACAAGCGTGGGCCAAGCCAGAGCGCTCTCACAACTGAGTGTAAGAGGGTTCAGCCATGTTGTCTTCTGTTGGAATCGACACTGCCAAAGCCACTTTGGAAATCTGCATCAAGCCTCAGAAAATTCGCTTCGAAGTGGCCAACAACTCCGCAGGCTTCGAGGCGTTGCTTGAGCGTCTGAAGGACTTCAATATCAGTCGAGTGCTGATCGAAGCGACAGGCGGCTACGAGAAAGATGTGTTGATCGCCCTGGCCTCAGCAGGACTGGAAACCATCTGCATCAACCCAGCCCGTGCCCGAAAATTCGCCGATGCCATGGGTAAAAAAGCCAAAACCGACAAGATCGACGCCGAAGTCCTTGCGGACTTCGCTGCACACCTCAGCGCCCCTCAAGGCCAACCGGTCAGCCCGGAACGCGAAGAGCTGCGCGAGTTGGTGAAGCAGCGCGCCCAATTTGTGCAGAGCCGTGATGACTACAAACGGCGTCGCCTGCAATGCCGCTCGGCAATGGCGATGGCCCACTTTGATGAGCACATAGAACACCTGAAAGTGCTGATCAAACGCCTCGACGAAGAAATTGATCAGGCGATGGTGCAACTGGACGATACCAGGGCGCGTCAGTTATTGGCAGTGACCGGAATCGGTCGAGTAACCGCCGCAAATCTGCTCGCCTCACTGCCTGAACTGGGGCAGTTGGACCGCCGTCAGATCGCTGCTCTGGTGGGCGTAGCGCCTTACAACAACGATAGTGGTAGCCATCGAGGGCACCGCCAGATATGGGGTGGTCGGGCCCATGTAAGGCGAGTGCTGTACATGTCGAGCTGGATCATCATCCGTCACAACACAGAATTTAAAGCACGCTACGAAGCACTTCGGGCACGTGGCAAGTGCGCCAAGGTGGCACTCGTAGCTTGCATACGGGTGCTGATCGTCAGGCTGAATGCAATGCTGCGGGACAATACCCCTTGGCGAGAGCAAACAGCCTGATCAAGACAGTTGCTCCCACAGTAGGTCGGTGTACTCTGAACCTGTGCTGGCTTGATCCGCGATGCGATTTGCCCGGCAGGACGCCATCGCGCTCCTTGGTTTGCTTCAGTAGCCCGCCGGCGCCTCAAGCAACATTGCCCGAAACTCCCCCAGCGGCAACGGCCGGCTATGCAGGTACCCCTGGTACAAATAGCACCCCAGTCGTTCAAGAAACTCCAGCTGCTCCGACAACTCCACCCCTTCGGCGATCACCGTCAGGTCCAGGCTGCGGGCCATGGCGACGATGGCGCGGACGATTTCGGCGTCGTTGGGGTCTATCGGGGCATCGCGGACGAATGATTGGTCGATCTTCAGGGCATCCACCGGCAGGCGTTTGAGGTAGGTCAGCGAGGAGTACCCGGTACCAAAATCATCCATGGCAAAGCTCACGCCATAGGCCTTGAGCTCGCGCATTTTGCTGATGGTGTCTTCCAGGTTCTGGATGACGATGCCTTCGGTGATTTCCAGCTTGAGGATCTTGTGCGGCAGGCGGAAGTCGTCGAGGCTGCGCATCACCCGTTCGACGAAGTCGTTCTGGCGGAACTGCCGTGGGCTGATGTTCACGCACAGGCTGAAGTCGTCCGGGTCGATCAGGCCGTCGCGCAGCATGCCGGCACAGGCATCGCAGGCTTCGTCGAGGATCCAGCTGCCAACTTCCAGTATCAGCCCGCTTTCTTCCAGCACCTGGATGAACTGCGCCGGCGGCTGCTGGCCCAGTTGCGGGTGGTGCCAGCGCAACAGCACTTCGGCACCGACGATGCGGTTGTCGCGGGCGTCGACCTGGGGCTGGAAGTGCAGGGCGAGTTCGCCGCGGGCCAGGGCCAGGCGCAGGTCGTTTTCCATGCGCAAACGCTCGCTGGCGGCCTTTTGCATGGTGGTGTGGAACATTTGCGTGGTGTTGCGCCCGGAATCCTTGGCCCGATACAGGGCGATATCCGCACGTTTGAGCAAGTCGGCCGGGGTCGAGCCGTGGTCG
Organism: Pseudomonas wadenswilerensis; assembly: GCF_900497695.1. Classification (GTDB taxonomy): domain Bacteria; phylum Pseudomonadota; class Gammaproteobacteria; order Pseudomonadales; family Pseudomonadaceae; genus Aquipseudomonas; species Aquipseudomonas wadenswilerensis. The sequence goes on from NZ_UIDD01000006.1 coordinate 2,173, forward strand.
GGGATCAGCGCCACGCCGATGCTCGGCGTCACCTGCAGGCGCTGGCCGTCGAGAGACATGGGCTCGGCCAGCAGTTCGCGAAGGGTATCGGCCAGTTCGCGGACTTTCTCCGTGACTTCCTCGCGGCTGCCTTCCAGGCCGCTGAGCAGCACCACGAACTCGTCACCACCCAGGCGCGCGACGGTGTCTTCCAGGCGTACGCTGGCTTCCAGGCGCGCGGTGATGATCTTCAGCACCGTGTCCCCGACTGGATGGCCGAGGGAGTCGTTGATGTGCTTGAAGTGATCGAGGTCGAGAAACAGCAGGGCGCCACGCAGGTTATGGCGCTTGAGCAGGGCGATCTGCTGACTCAGGCGGTCCATCAGCAGGGCGCGGTTGGGCAGGTTGGTCAGCGGGTCGTGGTAGGCCAGGTGGCGGATCTGCGCCTGCGCGTTCTTCAACTGGCTGACATCGCGGGCAGTGAGCAGCAGGCACTCGGTTTCATTGAGGTTAATTGGCTCGATCGACACCTCGACGGTCAGGATGTCGCCGCGCTTGTTGCGCCCGAGCATTTCCCGGTGATGCACGCGGCCTTTTTCCTGGAACTCGCTGAGCAGCGCCGCGCGCTGTTTGTCGTCGGCCCAGATGCCAATGTCGTGCACGGTCTGGCCGATCACTTCGGCGGCGCTGTAGCCGGTCAGGCGGCAGAAGCCGTCGTTGACTTCCAGGTAGCGGCCGCTGTCGCGCTCGGTGATGGTGATGGCGTCAGGGCTGGAATGGAACGCCTTGGCGAATTTCTCTTCGCTGGCCTTGAGCGCCGCTTCGGCACGCTGCTGCTGGGTGATGTCGCGCAGGGTGGTGACGCTGCAGGGGTGGTCGTCGACCTTGATCAGGCGACTGGATATCACGCAGGTCAGTGGCTGGCCGTCCTTGTGGTTGACCACCACGGCGACGTTGTTCAGCGCCTGGTCGCGGATCACCCGTTCAATGCGCCGGGCGCGTTCGGCGGACTCGGCCCACAGGCCGATCTCTTCGGCGGTGTTGCCCAGCACCTGCTCGGCGCTCCAGCCAAACACCTGGGTAAAGGCCGGGTTGATCTCGATGAACTGGCCGCTGTCCTGGCGGGTCACGCAGATCGGGTCGGGGCTGGCCTGGAACAGGCTGGCGAACTTTTCTTCGGAGCTGGTCAGGCGTTGTTCACGCTCGACCTGTTCGGTGATGTCCAGCAGGGTGCCGGCCATGCGCAGCGGGTTGCCCTGTTCGTCGCGGTACAGCCGCGCGCGGCTTTCGATGTAGCGCGAGGTACCGTCTTCGAGCTGGATGCGGTAGGTGATCTGGTAGTTGCCGGCCGGGCCTTCGCGCAGGCTGCGATAGGCCTGGCGCATAGTGCTGCGTTCCATTTCCGGCACGCCTTCGAAAAACGCCTCGAAGGATTCGTGAAAGGGTGCTGGCTCAAGGCCGTGCAACTCGGCCGCACGCGCCGAGCCGTAAAGCATGCCGCTGGGGATGTGCCAGTCCCAGGTGCCCAGCTGCGCTGAGTCCAGGGCCAGGTCCAGGCGTTCCTGGCTGTCCTTGAGCGCCTGTTCGGCGTGTTTGCGCTCGCTGGTGTCGACGAAGGTGCTGAGCAGGTAGGCGGTGCCTTCCAGTTCGATGTTCTGGGTACAGAGGATGCCGTCGTGAATTTCGCCGCTGCTGCCGCGAAACTGCACTTCGAGGGTCACCGGGCCGCTGGTGCCGCTGGTCGCCGCCAGCACCTGGTTACGTTGCTGCGGATGGACCCACAGGCCCAGCTCCAGGGTGCTCTTGTTGATGATCTGGTGGCCGGGCCAGCCAAGGATGTTCTCGAAGTGCTGGTTGACCTCATAGATCATGCCGTCGGCGCGGCGGGTCAGCAGGATGACGTTGGGGCTCAGGTGGAAGAGGGTGGCAAAGCGCTTTTCCGAGTTGATCAGCGCCGCTTCCCGTTCGCGCTGGCGGGTGATCTCGCGGATCACCCCGACCATCTGTCGCCGGCCGTTGCGGTCCTGGGTCATGCTGCCGTTGATTTCCAGCCAGTGCAGGCTGCCGTCGGGCCAGCGGATGCGATGGCGTAGGGCCTGTTCGACCGGCTCGCCGTTTATCACTGCGTGAAACGCTTGCAGGGCGCGGGGGCGGTCTTCGATGGGTACCAGTTCGAGGTAGTCCAGGTCATTGGGCAACGGCTGGTGCGGATCAAAGCCAAACAGTGCCTGGGTACCGCGCGACCAGCTGATCTGCCCGGTCTCGACATCCCAGAACCAGGCGCCCAAGCGCGCACCGTTGAGCGCCGCCAGCAGTTGCGGGGCGTTTTCCCAGGTTTGCTCCGACTCCTGGGGGTCCGCTGCATGGATTCGGGGCATGCGCGGAAAACGGTTTACTGATTTGGGCATCGATACCAGACCTTTGGCAGATAACGCGTCCTTGAGCGGGCAGGTTTGCCCGGGTGCTACCTCATTGGTTCAAGGGGCTTGCATGGCTGTCGAGCAATGCCATAAAGGCCCTGGCGGCATTCGACAGCGTTCGTTCGGTGTGCAGAATGTAGCCTAGCTGGCGCGACAGCTGTATGCCCGGCAAGTCGATGGGCGCAACCTGCTCATCGAGCATAGTACGTGGCAGCACGCTCCATGCCAGGCCGATAGAGACCATCATCTTGATGGTTTCCAGATAGTTGGTGCTCATGGCGATGTTCGGCGTCAGGCCCTGGGCTTCGAACAGGCGCTGAACAATATGATGTGTGAAGGTGTTACCGCCGGGAAAAACCGCCGGATGGTGGGCAATGTCGGCCAGGCTCACCGCGCCTTTGCGCGCCAGTGGGTGTTCGGGGGCGGCGACGAAATCCAGGGGGTCGTCCCACACCGGTATGGCGCGCACCAGATGATGCGGCTCCGGAGCCAGAGTGATTACGGCGATTTCCGCTCGGCCATGGAGGATTTCTTCGTAGGCTACTTCTGAATCGAGAAACTGGATGTCCAGGGCCACGGCCGGGTACTGGCGGGTAAACGCCCTTAATAGTGGCGGCAGGCGGTGCAGGCCGATGTGATGACTGGTGGCCAGGGTCAGGCGCCCGCTGACTTCACCGGTGAGGTTGGTCAGGGCCCGGCGGGTGTCGTCCAGTACATTGAGGATCTGGTAGGCACGCGGCAGCAGGGCGCGTCCGGCCTCGGTCAGGTTGACCTCGCGGCCCAGGCGGTCGAACAGACGCACATCCAGTTGCTGCTCAAGGCCGGCGATGCGTTTGCTGATTGCAGGTTGGGTCAGGTGCAGGCGTTCGCCAGCCCCGGAAAAGCTGCCGGTCTCGGCGATTGCAATAAAGGCATTGAGATTGGCCAGATCCACTACTCGAATTCCTTTTGGTTATCCAAAGCATAAAAATTATGAATTTGAGTTATTCAATCTACCGGCATAGCATCGCCCGTACAAGCCAAGGGGTTATTGGCATAGAAAGACGCTGATGAGGAACAGTCTGATGGCCGGCAAAACGCTTTACGACAAGCTCTGGGATTCGCATTTGGTCAAGCAGCGCGACGATGGTTCGGCGCTGATCTACATCGACCGTCACATCATCCACGAAGTGACGTCGCCGCAGGCCTTCGAAGGCCTGCGCCTGGCCAATCGCAAACCCTGGCGCATCGATGCCAACATCGCCACGCCTGATCACAACGTGCCGACCACTCCGGAGCGCAAGGGCGGTATCGACGCCATTGTCGACCAGGTCTCGCGTTTGCAGGTTCAGACCCTCGATGAAAACTGCGACGAGTATGGCATCGTCGAATTCAAGATGAATGACGTGCGTCAGGGCATCGTCCACGTCATCGGCCCGGAGCAGGGTGCGACCTTGCCCGGCATGACCGTGGTCTGCGGCGACTCGCATACCTCGACCCACGGTGCCTTCGGCGCCCTGGCCCACGGTATCGGCACCTCCGAGGTAGAGCACGTGCTCGCTACCCAGTGCCTGGTGGCCAAGAAGATGAAGAACATGCTGGTGCGCGTCGAAGGCAAACTGCCGTTCGGCGTCACTGCCAAGGACATCGTCCTCGCCGTGATCGGCAAGATCGGCACCGCTGGCGGCAACGGCCATGCCATGGAATTCGCTGGCAGCGCCATTCGCGAGTTGTCGGTCGAAGGCCGCATGACCATCTGCAACATGTCCATCGAAGCCGGTGCCCGGGTTGGCCTGGTGGCCACCGATGAAAAAACCGTCGAGTACGTCAAGGGCCGCCCTTACGCGCCGAAAGGCGAGCAGTGGGCACAAGCGGTCGAAACCTGGAAAGACCTGGTGTCCGATGCCGATGCGGTGTTCGACACGGTGATCGAGCTGGACGCCGCGCAGATCAAGCCGCAGGTCAGCTGGGGCACTTCGCCGGAAATGGTCCTGGCGGTTGACCAGCGTGTCCCGGACCCGGCTGCCGAAGCCGACCTGGTCAAGCGTGGTTCCATCGAACGCGCCTTGAAGTACATGGGCTTGAGCGCCAACCAGGCGATCACCGACATCCAGCTTGACCGGGTGTTCATCGGCTCCTGCACCAACTCGCGCATCGAAGACCTGCGCGCCGCCGCCGAAATCGCCAAGGGCCGCAAGGTTGCCGCGACCATTAAACAGGCGATCGTGGTGCCGGGCTCGGGTCTGGTCAAAGCCCAGGCCGAAAAAGAAGGCCTGGACAAGATTTTCCTCGAAGCGGGCTTTGAGTGGCGTGAACCGGGTTGCTCGATGTGCCTGGCGATGAACCCCGACCGCCTGGAGAGTGGCGAGCATTGCGCCTCCACCTCCAACCGCAACTTTGAAGGGCGTCAGGGCGCCGGTGGCCGTACCCACCTGGTGAGCCCGGCCATGGCCGCCGCCGCTGCCGTTACTGGTCGTTTTGTCGATGTACGCGAGTTGATCCAAGGGAGCGCAGCATGAAAGCCTTTACCCAGCACACCGGCCTTGTCGCGCCATTGGACCGTGCCAACGTCGACACCGACCAGATCATTCCCAAGCAGTTTTTGAAGTCGATCAAGCGCACGGGCTTTGGCCCCAACCTGTTCGATGAGTGGCGCTACCTGGATGTCGGCCAGCCGTATCAGGACAACAGCAAGCGCCCGCAGAACCCGGATTTTGTCTTGAACCATGCGCGTTACCAGGGTGCCAGTGTATTGCTCGCCCGTGAGAACTTCGGTTGCGGTTCGAGCCGCGAGCATGCGCCCTGGGCCCTGGAAGAATACGGCTTTCGCAGCATCATCGCGCCGAGCTATGCCGACATCTTCTTCAACAACAGCTTCAAGAACGGCTTGTTGCCGATCATCCTCAGCGAGCAAGAGGTCGATGAGCTGTTCAAGCAGGTCGAAGCCGAGCCTGGCTACCAGTTGAACGTGGACTTGCAGGCGCAGACCGTGACCCGTCCTGACGGCAAGGTGCTGAGCTTCGAGATCGACGCGTTTCGCAAGCACTGCCTGCTCAACGGCCTGGATGACATCGGCCTGACTTTGCAGGATGGCGAGGCGATTGCCGCGTTTGAAGCCAAGCATCGGGCTAGCCAGCCTTGGTTATTTCGTGACGTCTGACTAATACGGTGAACCGGCTGACGCCATCGCCGGCAAGACCGGCTCCCACAGGTGCTCAGCCTGTGTGGGAGCTGGCTTGCCAGCGATAAGGCCCAAGGAGATGCAGATGACCAGCACCACCCATAAGGACGTCGTCCAGCGCCAGTTCGGCGAGCAGGCCAGCGCTTACCTGAGCAGCGCCGTGCATGCCCAGGGCAGTGAATTTGCCTTGTTGCAGGCCGAACTTGCCGGGCAAGGCCGCGCACGCCTGCTGGACCTTGGCTGTGGCGCCGGCCATGTGAGTTTCCACGTTGCCCCGCTGGTGCGTGAAGTGGTGGCCTACGACCTGTCGCAGCAGATGCTCGACGTGGTCGCCGCGGCTGCCGCCGAGCGCGGGTTCGAGAACATTGTCACCGAGCGTGGCGCCGCCGAGCGGCTGCCGTTCGCCGATGCTTCGTTCGATTTCGTCTTCAGCCGCTACTCGGCGCACCACTGGAGCGACCTGGGCCTGGCGCTTCGGGAAGTGAAGCGGGTGCTCAAGCCGGGTGGTGTGGCGGCCTTCATCGACGTGATGTCGCCGGGCAGCCCGTTGCTCGACACCTACCTGCAGAGCGTCGAGGTGCTGCGCGACACCAGCCATGTGCGCGATTATTCGGCCAGCGAATGGCTGCAGCAGGTCAGCGAAGCCGGCCTCTTCACCCGCAGCCACAGCCGCCAGCGCCTGCGCCTGGAGTACAGCTCCTGGGTCGAGCGCATGCGCACCCCCGAAGTGATGCGCGGCGCCATCCGCCAATTGCAGCAGGCGATGGGCGAAGAAGTACGGCAGTATTACCAGATTGAAGCCGACGGCTCGTTCAGCACCGATGTCGTGGTGCTCTGGGCCGAACGCTAGGTTTTTTCCGGCAGGCCAACAGGGCGTGCCGCTTGAATTGAATAGAGGAAAGCATGAGCAAGCAGATTCTGATTCTTCCAGGTGATGGCATTGGTCCGGAAATCATGGCCGAGGCGGTCAAGGTTCTGGAGCTGGCCAACGACAAGTTCCAGCTCGGCTTCAGCCTGGAGCACGATGTGATCGGTGGCGCCGCCATCGACAAGCACGGCGTGCCGCTGGCCGACGAGACCCTGGAACGTGCACGCAAGGCCGACGCCGTGCTGCTCGGCGCCGTTGGCGGGCCGAAATGGGACAAGATCGAGCGCGACATTCGCCCCGAGCGCGGCCTGCTGAAGATCCGTTCGCAACTGGGCCTGTTCGCCAACCTGCGCCCGGCGATCCTCTACCCTCAACTGGCCGACGCTTCGTCGCTGAAACCGGAAATCGTCGCCGGCCTGGATATCCTCATCGTTCGCGAACTGACCGGCGGCATCTACTTCGGCGCGCCACGCGGCACCCGTGAGCTGGCAGGCGGCGAACGTCAGGCCTACGACACCTTGCCATACAGCGAGAGCGAAATCCGCCGTATCGCCCGGGTCGGTTTCGACATGGCCCGCGTGCGCGGCAAGAAGCTCTGCTCGGTCGACAAGGCCAACGTCCTGGCCTCCAGCCAGCTGTGGCGCGAGATCGTCGAGGAAGTGGCCAAGGATTACCCGGACGTCGAGCTCAGCCACATGTACGTCGACAACGCCGCCATGCAACTGGTGCGTGCGCCCAAGCAGTTCGACGTGATGGTCACCGACAACATGTTCGGCGACATCCTGTCGGATGAAGCTTCCATGCTCACCGGCTCCATTGGCATGCTGCCATCAGCGTCGCTGGATGCCGACAACAAGGGCATGTACGAGCCTTGCCACGGCTCGGCACCGGACATCGCCGGCCAGGGCATTGCCAACCCGCTGGCGACCATACTTTCAGTGTCGATGATGCTGCGTTACAGCTTCAACCAGCAGGCGGCAGCCGAAGCCATTGAAAAGGCCGTCAGCCTGGTGTTGGATCAGGGGCTGCGCACCGGCGACATCTGGTCGCACGGTTGCAGCAAGGTAGGTACGCAGGAAATGGGCGACGCAGTAGTCGCAGCGCTGCGGAATCTGTAATCTCTCGGGCCCGCTGCTGTTTTTCCTTGTGAAGCAGCGGCCCACTTTTTAGCAAAGGTGTAGTTGCGATGAAACGTGTAGGTCTGATCGGTTGGCGCGGTATGGTCGGTTCCGTGCTCATGCAGCGGATGCTGGAAGAGCAGGATTTTGATCTGATCGAGCCGGTGTTCTTCACCACCTCCAACGTCGGTGGCCAGGGTCCGGCAGTGGGCAAGGATATTGCTCCGCTCAAGGACGCTTACAGCATTGAAGAGCTCAAGACCCTCGATGTGATCCTGACCTGTCAGGGCGGCGACTACACCAACGAAGTATTCCCCAAGCTGCGCGAAGCCGGCTGGCAGGGCTACTGGATCGACGCCGCCTCCAGCCTGCGCATGCAGGATGACGCGGTCATTGTCCTCGACCCGGTCAACCGCAAGGTCATCGACCAGCAGCTCGACGCCGGTACCAAGAACTACATCGGCGGCAACTGCACCGTCAGCCTGATGCTGATGGGCCTGGGCGGCCTGTTCGAAGCCGGTCTGGTCGAGTGGATGAGCGCCATGACCTACCAGGCCGCCTCCGGCGCCGGCGCGCAGAACATGCGTGAGCTGATCCGCCAGATGGGCGCCACCCACGCCGCCGTCGCCGATGATCTGGCCAACCCGGCCAGCGCCATCCTCGACATCGACCGCAAGGTCGCCGAGGCCATGCGCAGCGAAGCCTACCCGACCGAGAACTTCGGCGTGCCGCTGGCCGGTAGCCTGATCCCGTGGATCGACAAGGAACTGCCCAACGGCCAGAGCCGTGAAGAGTGGAAGGCCCAGGCCGAGACCAACAAGATCCTCGGCCGCTTCAAGAGCCCGATCCCGGTCGACGGCATCTGCGTGCGCATCGGCGCCATGCGTTGCCACAGCCAGGCGCTGACCATCAAGCTGAACAAGGACGTGCCGATCGCCGACATCGAAGGCATGATCAGCCAGCACAACCCTTGGGTGAAACTGGTGCCGAACCAGCGTGAAATCAGCATGCAGGAGCTGAGCCCGACCAACGTCACCGGTACTCTGAACATCCCGGTCGGTCGTCTGCGCAAGCTGAACATGGGTTCCCAGTACCTGGGCGCCTTCACCGTCGGTGACCAGCTGCTGTGGGGCGCGGCCGAGCCGCTGCGGCGCATGCTGCGGATCCTGCTGGAGCGTTGATCGCCAGGCAGCGTTGAACTGAAGCCCGTGCTGGAAACAGCACGGGCTTTTTTGTTGGCCCTCAAAGCATCGCTGGCAAGCCAGCTCCCACAAGGGTCTGTACAAACCGAACCCTGTGGGAGCTGGCTTGCCAGCGATGGGCTGCATAAGCAGCGCCAGTAGCAGCAGGCACAAGACTGCAAGGCGAAATCCAAGTAAAGTGCCGCTCCCGCCGTTCCAGCAGAGGATTTTTCCATGAGCCAGCCTATTGATATCGCCGTCATCGGTGCCACCGGTACTGTCGGTGAGACCCTTGTACAAATTCTGGATGAATGCGATTTCCCGGTCGGCACCCTGCACCTGCTGGCCAGCAACGAATCGGCGGGCAGCGGCGTGATGTTTCGCAGCAAGAGCCTGCGCGTGCGCGAAGTCGACAGCTTCGACTTCAGCAAGGTCAAGCTGGCTTTCTTTGCCGCCGGCCCTGCGGTGACCCGCAGCTTCGCGCCGCGGGCCCAGGCAGTCGGTTGTGCGGTGATCGACCTGTCCGGCGGCCTGCCGGCCGAGCAGGCGCCAGCGGTGGTACCGGAAGCCAACCCGGCAGTGCTCGACAGCCTCGAGGCGCCGCTGCAAGTGAGCAACCCGAGCGCCGCGGCGATTGCCCTGGCGGTCACCCTGGCGCCGCTCAAAGGCTTGCTGGAACTTGAGCGCATCAACGTCACCGCGTGCCTGGCGGTTTCCGCCCAGGGCCGCGAGGCGGTCAACGAGCTGGCCCGGCAGACCGCCGAACTGCTCAACGCCCGCCCGCTGGAGCCGCGCTTCTTCGACCGGCAGATGGCCTTCAACCTGCTGGCTCAGGTCGGTGCCAGCGATGCCGACGGCCATGGCACCCTGGAGCGCCGCCTGGTCAGCGAGTTGCGCGAAGTGCTTGGCTTGCCTTCACTGAAGATTTCCGTGACCTGCGTTCAAGTCCCGGTGTTTTTCGGCGATAGCTACAGTGTGTCCGTGCAAAGCCGCACGCCGGTCGACCTGGCGGCGGTCAACGCTGCGCTGGAAGCCGCTGACAGCATCGAACTGGTGGAGGAGGGTGATTATCCGACACCGGTGGGTGACGCAGTGGGTCAGGACGTGGTCTATGTTGGACGGGTACGCGGTGGAATCGACGAGGCTGAGCAGCTCAACCTCTGGCTGACCACCGACAATGTGCGCAAAGGCGCGGCCCTGAATGCGGTACAGCTGGCGCAATTGTTGATAAAAGGCCTTGTGTAAAAGATACTTGCCGACAATTTGCCCCACTTGCTCTCGGTTGCCGGGGAAGGTTCATTCAAAGGAAGAGGTCATGCTTCGAATTCGCAAACTGGTCTTAGCAATAGCCGCGGCGTCGGCGCTGTCGTCCGGTATGGCGCATGCCCTCGGGTTGGGCGAGCTGACCTTGAAGTCAGCGCAGAATCAGCCCCTGGATGCCGAGATCGAACTGCTCGATGTCCGCGATCTGACGGCGGCCGAAGTGGCGCCGAGCCTGGCGCCGCCCGAAGAGTTCGCCAAGGCCGGTGTCGAGCGCCAGGCGTTTCTCAATGACCTGACCTTCACCACGGTGATCAACCCCAACGGCAAAAGCGTGTTGCGGGTGACTTCGAGCCAGCCGCTGCCGGCGCCGATGGTCAAGTTCCTGGTTCAGGTCATGTGGCCGAGCGGGCGCCTGCTGCGCGACTACAGCGTGCTGGTCGATCCGGCCAAGTTCAACACCCCGGCCGGGCAACCGGCGCCGGCGGGCGTTGCGCCTGCGGTGACGGCGGCCAACTACACCACCGTGCGTCGCGATACCCTGTGGGAAATCGCCTCGAAAGCCCGTCAGGGTGGCTCGGTGCAGCAGACCATGCTGGCCATCCAGGCGCTGAACCCGGATGCCTTCATCAACGGCAACATCAACCTGCTGAAAACCGGCCAGGTCCTGCGTCTGCCTGATCAACAGCAGATCGCCAGTATTCCCCAGGCCCAGGCCGTCACCGAGGTTGCCGAGCAGTACGCTGCCTGGCGCGAAGGCCGGCGTCTGGGCCCGCGTGCCCGCCAGCTCGACGCCACCCGACGCAGCGGCACCGAGGCGGCGCCGGCGCGCATCGCCAACCAGGACAACCTCAAGCTGGTCGCACCCGGCAGCAAGGCCGCTGCGGGCAGCAAAGGGCTCAGCGACAAGCTGGCCGTGGCCCAGGAAAGCCTGGACACCAGCCGTCGTGACAACGAAGAGCTCAAAGGCCGCATGGCCGATCTGCAGAGCCAGCTGGACAAGCTGCAGCGCCTGATCGCGCTGAAGAACGACCAGTTGGCCAAGCTTGAAGCCCAGGGCGCCACCGACGCTGTCGCCCCTGAAGCCCCCGCGGCCCAGCCACCGGCCCTCTCCGCCGAACTGCAGCCGGCCCCGGCACCGGCCGAGCCTGTGGTCACGCCAGCCCCGGCCGCGGTCGATACCGCACCGGTTGACCCGGCGCAGCCTGCGGCCGCCGAACAGGCACCGACCGACGCGAACAAGATGCTCGACGATCTGCTCGGCAACCCGTTGTTGCTGGCGCTGATCGCCGGCTCTGCGGTGTTGGTGCTGTTGCTTCTGCTGCTGTTGCTGGCACGCAAGCGCAAGGCCGCCCAGGAAGCGGAAAAACACCTGCGCATGGCCCGGGCCCTGGCCGAAGAGAGTGATCGCGCTCCGGACCTGGACCTGCCGCCAAGCAGCTTTGAAGGCCTGGACGTGGCGCCGCCGAGCGTGACCCTGGCGCCGGCGGTGGTCGCCGCGTCTGCCGCTGCCGCGACAGCTGCCGCATTGCCTGCTGAAGAACCGGCGCCGGTAACTCCGGAGCCTGCACCAAGCGAGCCGGTGCAAGGCCCGATTGCTGCGCCACTGGTCGCTCCGGCGGCTAGCCCAGCAGCACCGACCGGCGACGCCGTGCTCGACGAAGCGGAGCTGAGCATTGCCCGTGGCCGCCTCAATCACGCTGCAGAGCTGCTCGAGCCTGCGGTTGCCGCAGCGCCGGAGCGTAGCGACCTGCGTCTGAAACTGATGGAAGTCTATGCCCGCCAGGGCGACCGTGATGCCTTTGTCGGCCACGAGCGTCAGCTGATTGCCACCGGCCAGAACCATGCCGACGTCGAAGCCCTGAAGAACCGCTTTCCGGCCATGCTGGCCGTCGCTGCGGCAGGCGTCAGTGCTGCGGCGCTGGCGGCTGAGCTGGATGCCCAGTACGTCCAGGAGCTGCTGCAGGACGAGCCGTCTGCCGAGCCAGTCGCTGAAGTCGAGCCTGTGCTCGAGGCTGAGCCGGTCGTTGAGCCTGAAGCGGTGGTAGAAGAGCCGCTGGCTGACCTTGAGGCTTTGCCTGAAGACGACCTGGACAGTGCCTTCGACCTGAGCCTGGAAGATGACCTGCAAGGCCTGGAGCTGGACGAGCCGCCACTGCTCGACGAGCCTTCGCTGGCCGTTGTAGAGCCGCAAGCCGCAGAAGCCGCGAGCGAAACCGGCACCGATCAGCCGGACTTCGATGCCCTGCTGGAAGAGCATCTGGCACAGCCTGAACAGGCCCTGGACGACCTGGCCGATTTCGACCTCGACGTTGCGGGTGACGAGCCTGTGCCACAGCCCAGCAGCGAAAGCGTCGACGTCGCCGCCGAGCTGGCTGCCTTTGACGAAGCCATGCCGGAGTTCGACCCGCTGAGCGAGCTGGACCTGCCGGAAGACTTCGACCTGTCGCTGTCGCTGGACGACTCGGAGGCCGACAAACACTTTGCCTCGGAGCTCGATGACGTCAACGCCGAACTCGACAAACTGTCGCAAAGCCTTGAGCAGCCGTCGATCGAGCCGCACTTCACCGAAGCGGACGCCGCTGTCAGCGACGATCTGGACGATGACTTCGATTACCTCGGCGGCGCCGACGAAGTGGCCACCAAGCTCGACCTGGCCCGGGCCTATATCGACATGGGCGACCATGACGGCGCCCGCGATATCCTCGACGAAGTGCGCAAGGACGGCAGCGATGTCCAGCGCCAGGAAGCCGACGAGTTGCTCTCGCGCCTGGTCTGAGTTCAGTTCTTGCATGGCCGACGGCAGCCCCAGTGGCTGCCGTTGTCGTTATAATTCCCGCCATCTGCTAAACCGACAGGCTGTATCCCCTTGGAAATCATTGATAACGCGGCTGCTGAAATGGCGGCCGAAGGCTTCTTTCGTATCGCCCTGGGCGTTGAATACAAAGGCTCGCGCTACCGCGGCTGGCAGCGCCAGGCCAGTGGTGTGGCGAGCGTGCAGCAAACCCTGGAGGAAGCCTTGTCGCGGGTGGCCGATTCGCCGGTCAGCCTGCACTGTGCCGGGCGCACCGATGCTGGCGTGCATGCCTGCGGCCAGGTGGTGCATTTCGACACCCAGGCGGTACGCAGCATGAAGGGCTGGACCATGGGCGCCAATATCAACCTGCCGCATGACATCAGCGTGTCCTGGGCCAAGGAAATGCCCGCGCACTTCCATGCACGCTTCAAGGCCATTGCCCGGCGTTACCGCTACGTGATCTACAACGACCAGATCCGCCCGGCGCACCTGGGCGAAGAGGTGACCTGGAACCACCGGCCGCTGGATGCCGAACGCATGGCCCTGGCTGCCGAGTACCTGGTCGGCACCCACGACTTCAGCGCCTTCCGCGCTGGTCAGTGCCAGGCCAAGTCGCCGATTAAGAACCTCCATCACCTGCGCGTCACCCGCCACGGCAAGATGATCGTCCTGGATATCCGCGCCAGCGCCTTCCTTCACCACATGGTGCGCAACATCGCCGGCGTGCTGATGACCATCGGCACCGGCGATCGTCCGATCGAGTGGGCCAAAGAAGTGCTGGAGAGTCGCGAGCGGCGCGCCGGCGGGGTTACCGCGCATCCGTACGGGCTGTACCTGGTGCAGGTCGAGTACCACGACGAGTTCGAACTGCCCGAACGTTACATTGGCCCACACTTCGTTACCGGCTACGAGACATTGACGGGCTGACGGCCCGCAAGCCATTTGCTAACATCCGGGACTTTCCGCTTTCTGCTGAGGTTCACAGGTCATGAGCGCCGTTCGCAGCAAAATCTGCGGCATTACCCGCATCGAGGATGCGCTGGCCGCAGCCGAGGCGGGCGCCGATGCCATCGGCCTGGTGTTCTATGCCAAAAGCCCGCGGGCGGTCGATGTGCGGCAGGCGCGGGCGATCATCGCCGCACTGCCGCCGTTCGTCACCACCGTAGGCCTGTTCGTCAATGCCAGCCGTTGCGAGCTGACGGAAATCCTCGAGGCGGTGCCACTGGACCTGCTGCAGTTCCATGGCGATGAAACCCCTGCCGAATGCGCAGGTCACAACCGCCCATGGATCAAGGCGTTGCGGGTGCGCCCGGGCGACGACCTGGAGGCCAGCTGCAAGCTGTACAGCGGTGCCAGCGGCATTCTTCTCGATACCTACGTGGCAGGCGTGCCAGGCGGTACCGGCGAGGCCTTCGACTGGTCGCTGGTGCCTGCGCACCTGAGCAAGCCGATCATCCTCGCCGGCGGCCTGTCGCCTGATAACGTGGCGCAAGCCATCCAGCAGGTGCGACCTTACGCGGTGGACGTCAGCGGGGGAGTGGAGCAGGCCAAGGGCATCAAGGACCCGGCGCGGATCGAGGCTTTTATCCGCGCGGTCAAGCAGGCGTGAAATCGCGGCATGCTGCGGATGTGACGGCTGGCCGCGCGCCATCGTCCATAGCTTTCGCAGCCCGGTGCTGCCGGATCGCGCCCATGGGCCGGTCGAAATTACCGGGTGACGCCACAGGCGTCGCCCTTACAGGTTGACGATGGTGCGGTATCGGGGTGGCTCGCTGCAGGCGGGTGCCGGAGCCGGACCATCATCGCGTCATACACGAATTGAGCTCAAGGGCATACGCGCGAGCTGGCAGCCATAACCTGCCGGTCGCCGTTACTGGAGAAAGAAAGCATGAGCAACTGGTTAGTAGACAAACTGATCCCTTCGATCATGCGTTCCGAGGTGAAGAAGAGTTCGGTCCCTGAAGGCCTGTGGCACAAGTGCCCGTCCTGCGAGGCCGTGCTGTATCGTCCGGAGCTGGAAAAGACCCTGGATGTCTGCCCTAAGTGCAACCATCACATGCGTATTGGCGCTCGCGCACGCATCGACATCTTCCTCGATGCCGAAGGCCGCGCCGAGCTGGGTGCCGACCTGGAGCCGGTCGACCGCCTGAAATTCCGCGATGGCAAGAAGTACAAGGACCGCCTGACTGCCGCCCAGAAGCAGACCGGCGAGAAAGACGCGCTGATCTCCATGAGCGGTACCCTGCTGGGCATGCCGATCGTGGTCAGCGCCTTCGAATTCTCCTTCATGGGTGGTTCCATGGGCGCCATCGTTGGTGAGCGCTTCGTCCGCGCGGCCAACTATGCCCTGGAAAACCGCTGCCCGATGGTCTGCTTCTCGGCCTCCGGTGGTGCGCGCATGCAGGAAGCGCTGATCTCGCTGATGCAGATGGCCAAGACCTCCGCGGTACTGGCGCGCCTGCGCGAGGAAGGCATCCCGTTCATCTCGGTACTGACCGACCCGGTCTACGGCGGCGTTTCCGCCAGCCTGGCGATGCTCGGCGACGTGATCGTCGGTGAGCCCAAGGCGCTGATCGGCTTCGCCGGCCCGCGCGTGATCGAGCAGACCGTACGCGAGAAGCTGCCAGAAGGCTTCCAGCGCAGCGAGTTCCTCCTCGAGCACGGCGCCATCGACATGATCATCCCGCGTCAGGAGCTGCGTCAGCGCCTGGGCAACTTGCTGGCACAGATGATGGGCCTGCCGACGCCGACGTTCGTCGCTCCGGTGAGCGAGCCGATCGTCGTTCCACCGGCGCCTGCCACCGTATGACCCAACGTACCCTTGGCGACTGGCTCGCCCACCTCGAGCAGTTGCATCCGACGGCCATCGACATGGGCCTGGAGCGTTCGCAACAGGTCGCTGCGCGGCTCGGGCTGGGCCAGCCGGCGCCACGGGTAATCACCGTGACCGGCACCAATGGCAAGGGTTCGACCTGTGCCTTCGTGGCCGCGTTGCTGCGCGCCCAGGGCCTCAAAGTCGGTGTCTACAGCTCGCCGCACCTGCTGCGTTACAACGAGCGGGTGCAGATCAACGGCGCTGAAGCTGGCGATGAGCAACTGTGCGAAGCCTTTGCTGCCGTCGAGGCAGCCCGCGGCGAGATTTCCCTGACCTACTTCGAAGCCGGCACCCTGGCGGCGTTCTGGCTGTTCAAGCAGGCGGCGCTGGACGCCGTGGTGCTCGAAGTCGGCCTGGGCGGGCGCCTGGATACCGTCAATATCGTCGATGCCGACCTGGCGCTGGTCACCAGCATCGGCGTCGACCATAGCGACTACCTGGGTGATACCCGCGAGTTGGTAGCTTTCGAGAAGGCCGGGATTTTCCGCGAGGGCAAGCCGGCCCTGTGCGGCGACCTCAATCCGCCACAGCCGTTGCTGGACAAGGCCCGTTCCCTGCACAGCCCGCTGTTCCTGCGCGGCCGCGACTTCGACCTGGCCAGTACCGACCGGTACTGGCAATGGCGCGGGGTCAATGCCCGCGGCGAGGTGGTCGAGTTGCAGGACTTGCCGTTGCTCGACCTGCCAATGGAAAACGCCGCGCTTGCGCTGCAGGCCTATCTGTTGCTCGACCTGCCGTGGGATGCCGGGCAAATCGCCGAGGCCCTGCGCAGCACGCGCATGGTCGGCCGCCTTGATCGTCGGGCCTTCACCTGGCAAGGCAAACCTTTGACTATCCTCATGGATGTCGGGCACAACCCGCATGCTGCCGAGTACCTGGCTCAGCGCCTGGCCGCGCGGCCGCTGCAGGGCAAGCGCCTGGCGGTGTTCGGTTTGCTCGCCGACAAGGACCTCGAGGGTGTGATCAAGCCGCTGCAGCAACAGGTTCAGGCCTGGGCCGTGGCACCGCTGGATACCGCCCGCAGCCGGCCAGTCGCCGAGCTGCAAGCGGCGCTGACGAACCTTGGCGCTGTGGTGCAGTCTTACGCCAGTGTCGCTGCTGCCCTGGAAGGGCAGTGCGCGCAGGCAACGGCAGATGACGAAATCCTGCTGTTCGGATCATTTTTCTGTGTCGGCGAAGCCTTGCAGTGGCTCGACCGGCAGGCCACGGAGGACGGGGCAAATGGCATTGCTGGATAAAGTGGTCAAGCAACGCATGGTCGGGGCGCTGGTGCTGGTGGCACTGGCGGTGATCTTCCTGCCGATGCTGTTCTCCCGCGAAGACGAAATGCGCCAGGTGCGCGTCGAAGCCCCCGAGGCACCGGCCGCGCCGACCCTGCCGCAAGTGCAGGTGGAACCTGTTCAAGTCCCGGAACCGCAGGTACTGCCTGAAGAACCGCTGATCGTCGAGCAGTCCACTGCACCGCTGCAGGCGCCGAGCACACCGATTACCCCGGCGCCAAGTGCCACGCCTGCGCCGACGCCAGCGCCGGCTGCACCGGCTGTCGCCGCAAAACCGGCCACGCCGGCGCCAGCCAAGGTGGAAGTCAAACCGGCAGCCACGGTCGCCACCGCGGCCAAGCCGGCGGCGGGCAAGATCGACGCCAACGGCCTGCCGGTCAGCTGGTCGATCCAGATGGCCAGCCTGTCCAATCGCGCCAGTGCCGACAACCTGCAGAAAACCCTGCGCAGCCAGGGCTACAACGCCTATATCCGTTCGGCTGAAGGCATGAACCGGGTGTATGTCGGGCCGTTGATCGAGCGCGCCGAGGCCGAGCGCCTGCGTGATGTGATCAACCGCCAGCAGAAGCTCAAGGGCTTTGTCGTACGCTTCCAGCCCGAGCGCAGCTGAACCCTTGCCGCCCGGCCCGCACCGGGCGGTAAATCACTGCTTACCGACAGCCCGTTGCTCTGGTAAAATGCGCCGCCTTATCCGTTTGCAGGCAACACTGTGGCATTTACCTGGGTCGACTGGGCGATTCTCGCGATCATCGCCATTTCTTCGCTGATCAGTCTCAAGCGCGGCTTTGTCAAAGAGGCCTTGTCGCTGCTTACCTGGATCATCGCCGGTGCCGTGGCCTGGATGTTCGGTGGCTCGCTGTCGCAGTACCTGGAAGCTTATATCCAGACGCCTTCGGCCCGGGTCATCGGCGGATGCGCCATTCTTTTCGTCGCCACCCTGCTGGTGGGGGCCATGATCAATTTTCTCATCGGCGAGCTGATTCGCGTCACCGGGCTGTCCGGGACCGATCGCTTCCTGGGCATGGCCTTTGGCGCCGCCCGCGGGGCCTTGCTGGTGGTAGTGGCCGTCGGGCTGTTGAGCCTGGGGCCGGTACAACAGGATCAGTGGTGGCAGGAGTCTCGCCTCCTGCCACAATTTCTATTGGTGGCTGACTGGTCGAAAAACCTCATTCTGGGGTTCACCAGTCAGTGGCTAGCCAGCGGAATCAGCGCACCGGCTGATCTCCCGTTCCAGGAACAGCTGCTTGGGCCCAAAACGCCTTGAGCGCTGTTCAGTCCAGTTTCATTAAGTAGGGGTTGCGTCGCATGTGTGGCATCGTCGGTATCGTCGGTAAGTCGAACGTCAATCAGGCGCTGTATGACGCGCTAACCGTCCTCCAGCACCGCGGCCAGGACGCTGCCGGTATTGTGACCAGCCATGATGGCCGGTTATTCCTGCGCAAGGACAACGGCCTGGTCCGTGACGTCTTCCAGCAGCGGCATATGCAGCGCCTGGTCGGTCACATGGGTATTGGCCACGTGCGCTACCCGACTGCGGGCAGCTCGACCTCGGCCGAGGCCCAGCCGTTCTACGTCAACTCGCCCTACGGCATCACCCTGGCGCACAACGGCAACCTGACCAACGTCGAACAGTTGGCCAAGGAGATCTACGAGTCCGACCTGCGCCACGTCAATACCAACTCCGACTCGGAAGTGCTGCTCAACGTCTTCGCCCATGAGCTGGCGGTGCGTGGCAAGCTGCAACCGACCGAAGAAGACGTGTTCGCCGCAGTCACCGACGTGCACAACCGTTGCGTCGGCGGTTACGCGGTGGTGGCGATGATCACCGGCTACGGCATTGTTGGTTTCCGTGACCCCAACGGCATCCGTCCGATCGTCTTCGGCCAGCGTCACACCGACGAAGGCGTCGAGTACATGATCGCCTCCGAAAGCGTTTCGCTGGACGTGCTGGGCTTCACCCTGATCCGTGACCTGGCGCCGGGCGAAGCGGTGTACATCACTGAAGAGGGCAAGCTGCACACCCGTCAGTGCGCGACCAACCCGCAGCTGTCGCCGTGCATCTTCGAGCACGTCTACCTGGCCCGTCCTGACTCGATCATCGACGGCGTCTCGGTGTACAAGGCGCGCCTGCGCATGGGCGAGAAGCTGGCCGAGAAGATCCTGCGCGAGCGTCCGGACCACGACATCGACGTGGTTATCCCGATTCCCGACACCAGCCGCACCGCGGCGCTGGAACTGGCCAACCACCTGGGCGTCAAGTTCCGCGAAGGCTTCGTCAAGAACCGCTACATCGGCCGTACCTTCATCATGCCCGGCCAGGCCGCGCGCAAGAAATCGGTACGCCAGAAGCTCAACGCCATCGAGCTGGAGTTCCGCGGCAAGAACGTGATGCTGGTGGACGACTCGATCGTGCGCGGCACCACCTGCAAGCAGATCATCCAGATGGCCCGCGAAGCCGGCGCGAAAAACGTCTACTTCTGCTCCGCCGCCCCGGCGGTACGCTTCCCTAACGTCTACGGCATCGATATGCCGAGCGCCCACGAGCTGATCGCGCACAACCGCAGCACCCAGGATGTCGCCGAACTGATCGGCGCCGACTGGCTGGTCTACCAGGACCTGCCGGACCTGATCGAAGCGGTCGGCGGTGGCAAGATCAAGATCGAGCATTTCGATTGCGCGGTGTTCGACGGCAAGTACGTCACCGGCGACATCGACGAAGCCTACCTGGACAAGATCGAGCAGGCGCGCAACGACGCCTCCAAGGTCAAGAACCAGGCGGTCAGCGCGATCATCGACCTCTACAACAACTAAGTTAGGAGCAGCGGCATGACACAGGAATGGGATGCCGGGCGCCTGGACAGCGACCTCGAAGGGGTCGCTTTCGACACGCTGGCGGTACGCGCCGGCCAGCATCGCACGCCGGAAGGTGAGCACAGCGACCCGCTGTTCTTCACCTCCAGCTACGTGTTCCGCACGGCGGCCGATGCCGCCGCGCGGTTCGCCGGCGAGGTTCCAGGCAACGTCTATTCACGCTACACCAACCCGACCGTACGCGCGTTCGAAGAGCGCATCGCCGCCCTCGAAGGCGCCGAGCAGGCGGTGGCCACCTCCACCGGCATGTCGGCGATCCTTTCGACCGTCATGGCCCTGTGCAGCGCTGGTGACCATGTGCTGGTCTCGCAGAGCGTCTTCGGTTCGACCATCAGCCTGTTCGAGAAGTACTTCAAGCGCTTCGGCGTGCAGGTCGACTACGTGCCGCTGCCCGATCTGGCCGCCTGGGACCAGGCGATCAAGGCCAACACCAAGCTGCTGTTCGTCGAATCGCCCTCAAACCCCTTGGCCGAGCTGGTGGATATCGCCGCCCTGGCCGAGATCGCCCATGCCAAGGGCGCGCAACTGGTGGTCGACAACTGTTTCAGCACCCCGGCCTTGCAGCAGCCGCTGAAGCTGGGCGCCGACATTGTCGTGCACTCGGCGACCAAGTTCATCGACGGCCAGGGTCGTTGCATGGGCGGCGTGGTTGCCGGGCGCAGCGAGCAGATGAAGGAAGTGGTGGGCTTTCTGCGCACCGCCGGGCCGTCGCTGAGCCCGTTCAACGCCTGGATCTTCCTCAAGGGCCTGGAGACCCTCAACCTGCGCATGCGCGCCCACTGCGCCAACGCCCAGGCCCTGGCCGAATGGCTGGAGCAGCAGGACGGCATCGACAAGGTCCATTACGCGGGCCTGCAGAGCCATCCGCAGCATGAGCTGGCCAAGCAGCAGATGAGCGGCTTCGGCGCGGTGGTGAGCTTCGAGGTCAAGGGCGGCAAAGAGGGCGCCTGGCGCTTCATCGACGCCACCCGGCTGATTTCGATCACCGCCAACCTGGGTGACAGCAAGACCACCATCACCCACCCGGGCACCACTTCCCACGGCCGTCTGTCGCCGCAGGAGCGTGAGGCTGCCGGCATTCGCGACAGCCTGATCCGGGTTGCCGTGGGCCTGGAAGACGTCGCTGACCTCAAGGCTGATCTGGCCCGCGGGCTGGCGGCGCTGTGATCGACTGGTCGGTGGGCGACAGCAGCCATAACGGCCGCGTCGCCCTGGTCACCGGGGCGGTGCGGGGCATTGGCCTGGGCATTGCCGCCTGGCTGATCAGTGAAGGCTGGCAGGTGGTGCTCACTGACCTCGACCGTGCCCGTGGCGCGAAAGTCGCCAAGGTGCTTGGCGACAACGCCTGGTTCGTCGGCATGGATGTCGCCGACGAAGCCCAGGTGATGACCGGCGTGGCCCAAGTGCTGGGCCAGTTTGGCCGGCTCGACGCCCTGGTGTGCAACGCGGCGATTGCCGACCCGCACAACACCACCCTCGAAAGCCTGAGCCTGGCGCACTGGAACCGGGTGCTGGCGGTCAACCTCGGTGGCCCGATGCTGCTGGCCAAGCACTGTGCGCCGTACCTGCGCGCCCATTGCGGGGCGATCGTCAACCTGGCGTCGACCCGCGCCGGGCAATCGGAACCCGACACCGAGGCCTATGCCGCGAGCAAGGGCGGGCTGCTGGCCCTGACCCATGCCCTGGCCATGAGCCTGGGCCCGGAGATTCGCGTCAATGCGGTAAGCCCCGGCTGGATCGATGCCCGTGATCCCGCCCAGCGCCGTGCCGAGCCCCTGACCGAAGCCGACCATGCCCAGCATCCGGCGGGCAGGGTAGGGACGGTGGAAGACGTGGCGGCGATGGTGGCCTGGTTGCTGTCGCGCAATGCCGGCTTCGTCACCGGCCAGGAATTTGTGGTCGACGGTGGCATGACCAAGAAGATGATCTATCGGTAGCGGCAAGATGTCCGCAATGTGCTTTTGATTTTGCTTTTTCTTGTGGCTTGCAGCTTGAAGCTTGAAGCTGTTTTTTTCACCTCAGTGAAAAAAACTTCAATCAGGCTATTGACTTAGGTTCGATACCTGCGTAAATTTCGCCACCTCAGCGAAGCACACGGGTGATTAGCTCAGCCGGGAGAGCATCTGCCTTACAAGCAGAGGGTCGGCGGTTCGATCCCGTCATCACCCACCACTTCCTGAGATGTTCCTGACCCGACACTTTCGCAAGAAGGTGTTACCAGAGAGGAACCGGACGCAAGTCCATATGCGCAGCGGTAGTTCAGTCGGTTAGAATACCGGCCTGTCACGCCGGGGGTCGCGGGTTCGAGTCCCGTCCGCTGCGCCACTATTCTCCAGATCGGTCAACGACCGGTTTGAGGTTCCAAGGCTGAATAGCCTTGAAGCCAGATCCCAGTTTCAAGCGGGCGTAAGCCTGTACGATACGCAGCGGTAGTTCAGTCGGTTAGAATACCGGCCTGTCACGCCGGGGGTCGCGGGTTCGAGTCCCGTCCGCTGCGCCATCTTCGCCTCGAGGCCCTTGAACTCCTCGAAGCAACAAAGAGAGCGACCTGAGGTTGCTTTTTTTGTGCCCGGGGTTTGCAGCCTTTGCGCAGCCCGGGTGAGCACGACACGCAGCGGTAGTTCAGTCGGTTAGAATACCGGCCTGTCACGCCGGGGGTCGCGGGTTCGAGTCCCGTCCGCTGCGCCATATCGAAGTAACAAAGAAAGCGACCCGCGGGTCGCTTTTTTTGTGCCTGAATTTCGGCACTGTGGTGTGGCCATCGCCGGCAAGGCCGGCTCCCACAGGAGCGCGGTGTACACAAAACTTGTGGGAGCTGGCCTTGCCAGCGATGAGGCCTACTTGGTCTACATCCAGTCCTCACAACCGCTATGCTAGAGCCTCCAGTCTTCCACTGAGGTTCAGGATGAACAATCTTCAAGACTCGATCGCGGTGATCACCGGCGCCGGACGCGGCCTGGGTGCAGCCCTGGCCATCTCCCTGGCTGACGCCGGTTGCAAAGTGGTGCTCTGTGGCCGCAATGAGGCGGCGCTGGCACACGTCGCCGCCACCATCGAAACCCGCACAGGCCAACTGCCGATCACTGTTCAGGTCGACCTGGCCGACAGCGCCAGCGTAACCCGCGCGACGCAAACCATCAGCCAGCGCTTTCCCACCGTCGACCTGCTGATCAACAACGGTGCCATGTGGCTGGAACAGAACGAGCAGGGCTACTCGCCTGAGGACGTCCACGGCGTGATCAACGCCGCGGTCACCGGCACCTTCCTCTTCACCCAGGGCCTGCTGCCTTCCCTGCGCCGTTCCCAGCGCCCGGACATCGTCACCATAGGCTCGATCAGCGCTTTGCCCAATGCCGCCTTGCAGAGCGTCTCAGTGCCGTTCTACGCCGCCAAGCACGCCCAGCGAGCCTTGGCCGAGGGCTTGCGTCAACAACTGGCCGGCACGCCGATCCGTTCGCTGTGCGTGCACCCGCCCTACCTGGACGATATCTCCCCGACCGAACCTGCCTGGGAGGCGGCCGCCCAGCGCCGGAAGGGCGAGCGCGGCACCAACCGTGACGTGGTCGAGGCCGTGCTGTTTGCCGTGACCCGGCCGCGGCATGTGAGCCTGTCGTCGATCGTTATCGATAGCGATGACGGCGGTCTGTTCGGCTGATCTGGCCGTCAAACCCTGAAGCGCGCCACCAGCTGTTGCAGTTCGCTGCCCAGGCGCGCCAGCTCCACCGACGAGGCCGCGGTCTGCTGCGAAGCGGTTGACGACTGTTCAGCCACGTCACGCACGCTGAGCACGCTGCGGTTGATCGATTCGGCCACGCTGCTCTGCTGTTCGGCAGCGGTGGCGATCTGCAGGTTCATGCTCTGGATGCTGGTCACGGTCTGGGTGATGGCCTGCAGTTCGATACCGGCCTGATTGGCCAACGCTACCGTGCCGCCGACCTGCTGCTGGTTGGCGTGCATCATTTCGGCAGCCTTCTGCGCGCCCTGTTGCAAGGACACGATCAGCGTCTCGATCTGCGCTGTCGACTGCTGGGTACGCTGGGCCAGCCCGCGTACCTCGTCGGCCACCACGGCAAAACCGCGGCCGGCCTCGCCAGCGCGCGCTGCTTCAATGGCGGCGTTGAGGGCCAGCAGGTTGGTCTGCTCGGCAATGGCGTTGATCACCGTCATTACCGTGCCGATACGCTCGCTTTCTTCCGACAACTGACTGACCGCACTGGCCGAGTTGCCGATGTCATCGGCCAACTGGCCAATCTGGCTCAGGGCCTGTTGCACCACGCGATTGCCCTGTTTGGCCTGGCTGTCGGCCTGGCGCGTGGCTTCGCTGGCTTCTTCGGCATTGCGCGCGACTTCCTGCACGGTAGCGACCATCTCGCTCATCGCCGTGGCCACCTGGTCGGTCTCGACCTTCTGGCTGGTGATGCCGGCGCTGGTCTGTTCGGTGATGGTCGACAGCTCTTCGGCGGCGGTCGACAGCTGGCGGGTGACATGCCCGGCCTGGCCGAGCATTTCCCGCAGGTTGTTGCCGCTTTGCGCCAGGGCTTGCAACAACTGGCCGAACTCGTCGCGGCGGGGTTCGCTGGCGGTGTTGGTCAGGTCGCCTTCGCCAATGCGCCGGGCAATTTCCACGGCCTGGCGCAGCGGCTGGGTGACCTGACGGATGATCAGCGCGCTGATCAGCACGCCCAGCACCAGGGCGGCGAACAGCAGGCTGAGCATCAAGCTGCGGCTGTTGCTCGACTCCTCGGTGCTCTTCTGGTTTTGCAGGGTGATTAGCTGGTTGATCGCTTCAAGGCCCCGATGGACGTTTTCCAGCAGTTGATCGTGAAGCTTGGTCTGCAGCAGGGTGCCTCCGGTGGCCGCTTTCAGTTGCTCGAACTGCTCCAGGTATTGCTTGAGGTCGTCGCCAGTGGCTGTGAGCAAGCGCTGCGAATCGGCATCGGGCAAGGCGGCGAGGTTTTCCTCGACCAACTGTGTGGCCTGTTGATGGGCCTTGGTCAGCTGGCTGGCGAAGGTGGCGTCGCGCCGTTGCTCGAAGCTCAGTTGGGCGGCGCGCATTTCATTGAGGTTGTCGAGGATGTAATTGACCGACACCAGGCGGTCGGCCCGTTGGGTCAGGGTGTTCAGGCTGTTGATGGCGGTAATGGCCAGCAGCGCCATCAACACCAGGATGGGCGCAAAACCGAGCAACAGCTTGATTTTCACGGAGAGGTTTTTCACCGAGGTAACTCCTGTCGACCTGTATGGATGGGGTGGTGGCTAGTTGCCAGCGTAGCCGTAGAATGTGCCAGGCAATAGTCGGATGGATCCGATCAACAGGTAGGGCTTGGTCGAAGTTGCTGTGGGCTTATCGACCAATGGTCAAACCCCGGCGTCAGGGGCGGTAACTGGCGCCTTGCATGAATTTTCTGCGGTGATTGGCAGGCTATGGTTTCAGCATTCCGCCGATGTGTTGCACAATAGGCACCGACCGTTTTCCTCAGGATTTGCAATGTCAAAGTCAACCGTCTGCAGTGCGCTCGGGCTGGCCCTTGTGCTGGCGGGTGTTTCCGGCTGTTCTTCGAAGAAAGCTGCCATCTACGAACACGAGAATTTCGCCGACTCGGGCACCTTCTCGCGCAGCTTTCCGGTGAGTGAAGCCGGTACCTGCGAAGCGGCGCGCCGTGCCTTGCTCAGCCAGGGCTACATCATCACCAGCAGCGACGCTGGCCAGGTCAATGGCAACAAGAGCTTCCAGCAGACCGGCGATTCTCACCTGCAGATCAGCTTCAATGTGGTCTGCGCCCCTGACAGCGGCGACGAGCAGCGCTCGACCATGTTCGCCAACGCCCTGCAGGACCGCTACGCGCTGAAAAAATCCAACACCTCGGCCAGCCTCGGCGTGGGTGTGCTGGGTTCGGTGTCGATGCCGATCGGTTCCAGCGATGATTCGATGGTCAAGGTCGCCAGCGAGACCGTGACGTCGGCCAAGTTCTACGAGCGTTACTTCGCTCTGGTCGAAAGCTTCCTGCCCAAGGAAAACAAGAAAAAGGCCGACCCCAAGCCTGCGGCCAAGCCGGCAGTGGAGCTGGGTGTGCCGGAAACTGCGCCGGTAGCGCCACCGGCCGCCCTGGCCCCCACGCCGGCCGAAGCGCCTGCGCCAGCGGCTCCGGCGTCTGCCGTGCCGGTCAGCGAACCTGCGCCGGCCCCGGCTGCCGAGGCGCCCGCCGCGCCAGTGGTGGACGACAGCAACGGCTCGAAGCCGGTACCGCCACCGGCAGAAGCTGCGCCGATCAGCGTCCAGGACAGCAGCACGCCGGCCGAGCCGACCCCGAGCATCGCCCCGGCAGCACCGGCCAGCAGCAGCGGGCAGGCGCCGCTGTAAATTCAGCAGTCCCTGCTACGTTGTTTTGATAAGCGTCATTGTCATTTTTCTTTCATCACGGCACTTTAGGCTCGTTGACGAATCAATGACATGAATGTGAAACGACGGAGCAGATGATGGACGACTATCAAGAAGAACTACTCGAATACCGCGCCATTGAGCTCGACCCGGTCGAGCCCGCCGAAGACGCTACCGAGCTGTAATCAGCCGGTACGCCGCTGGCTGCGGCGAAACTCCCCCGGAGTGATACCGTTCCAGCGCTTGAACGCGCGCTGAAAGGCCTCTGCCGAGGCAAACCCGAGCAAATAGGCGATCTCGCCAAAGGCCAGCTCCGTGTCGCGGATGTAGGTCATGGCCAGGTCGCGCCGGGTATCGTTGAGGATGGCGCGAAACTGCGTGCCTTCCTCGGCCAGCTTGCGCCGCAGGGTCCAGGTCGGCAGTTGCAGATGCCTGGCCACTTCCTCCAGATCCGGTTCCCGTCCGCCGTTCAGCAACGGCCCCAGCAGGTGCGCGATGCGCTCGCCCAGGCTGCGTATCCGTGTGCGTTGTTCAAGCTCCGCCTCACACAGTTGCAGCAGGTGCTGCCAGGTGCTCGGGCAGTGCGCCGGGTTGCGCAGGGCAAGGTTGGCGCGGCTCAGGCGCAACTGGTTGGTGGGCGCGCCGAACTGTACTTGGTTGCTGCTCAAGGCCTGGTAGTGGGCGGCGTAGGCGGGCGCCTCGAACTCGATCTCGACCCGTTCCGCCAGCAGGACCACCCCTGCCAGGCTCGACAACTGCGCCAGCCAGCCGGCCAATAGTGAATCCACTACAAAGCGGTTGTAGGCGTTGTACGGGCTGATCGAGTAGAAGCGCAGCCAGGCGCCGCCGCTGTCCTCATGAAAGCTTGAGTGCCCGCGGTAGTTGGCCGCATACAGGGGCTCGAAGCGCAGCAAGGTGCGCGCCGCTTCGCCGACTGTTGGCGCTTGCGCTGCGGTGACGCCGGCCAGGCCGGCCTGGCCGAGGCGGCTGATGTGGCCCATGTGCAGCCCGAGGGCCGGATCGCCGGTCAGCTCGATGGCGGCATGGCCCAGGTGCATATAGCGCGGGATCGACAGGCGCGCGCCCGGTTCAGCCAGGCGCGCCGAGTCCAGCCCGTAGCGGGTGAGCAGGGGCCCGGGATCGATCCCGCGTTGTTGCAGGGTTTCGCTCAACGGCTGGATAAAACCGACCGACAGATCGCCCAGGCGCACACGCGGGCTGTTCATGCCTTACAGCCAGACGTTCAACAGGCGCGCACCCGGGCTGGCGGTGCCGCCCAGGTTCGCTCCGTTGAGTTGGGCAAAGCCCTGGCCATCGGCGGCCTGGTCCCAGAAGCGCCCGCGCAGGAACACGCTCATGCTGCTGACCTTGGCGGCGTTGGCGTCCAGGGTCAGGCGCTGCCAGGCGTCGCGTTCGCTCACTTGACCAGGCTTGAGCGCCAGCGACGAGGCCAGCGGCTGATGGCGGTTGCCGCGCCATGGCGCGTTCCAGCTGTTGAGGCCGCTGAGGAACACCGGGTTGGCGACGATCTGGGCGAACTGGTTGACCAGTTGCTGCTGGTTGCTCGGGTACCAGCTGTCGCTGCCGATCAACACGCCGAGGCGCCCGGCCGGGGTTTGCAGTACTTGCGGCGGCTGGTCGGTGCCGCTGCTGATAAAGCGCCGCACTTCACTGTCCGGGTGCTGCTGGCGTTGCGGCTGGCCGAGTACCGAACCATCGCTGGCGAATACCAGGCTGGCGTTGTACAGGGCGCCGGAGCCGATCCGCAGGGTGCCGCGCTCGACATAGGGTTCAGGTAGCACGATGGAACCCGCCACCAGGGTCACGCCGAACTCCTTGGCCAGGCCGCCGAACAGCTGCTGGTAGTCCTCGGCCATCTGCCCGGCCTTCATTCGCAGGTGGGCATCGGCGCGGCGGTCGTCACCTTCGGCGCCAAGCATGGCCAGGCCATAACGCAGCGGGTTGCTCAGCTCCAGCCACTGCAGGGCTTCGCGGCGCTCAGTGACCTGGTACAGCTCGTTTTTCTCGCCACGGGCCCACAGCCAGGTGCCGATGTGTTCCGGCAGGATAACGATGGTCTTGGCGTTGATCAGGCCCTGGGCGCGGGCATGTTCAAGGTAGGCGGCCAGCTTGCGATGCAGGCGCTGCAGGCTCTGGTAGTCACCGGGGAACAGTTGCGGCTCGACGCCCAGCAGGTTGCCGTGATCGGCCGGCACGCCTTCGCTCAGGGCCAGCTCGATGCGCAGGTCCGACAGGTAGTGCCCGGCCGGGCGCTGTTCGGTCCAGAACCCGTAGCCACTCAGGGCGGCAATGACAACCAGCGCCAGGGCGCTCAACAGAAGTTTTCGCATGGCTGGGAATTTTACTGAGATTTGCCATAGCAATACAGCAAATCAACGGTTTAGTGCAGCTTTTCTCCCTTGTCGTTGGCTCGCCGCCCTTGGGTTTATGGAAAGGGGCTTAATAGCGATTGAGTCGCAAACAGCGGTTTTTACTACCGTCTGGACAGGCTGAGTGCCTCGAATTCTTGTCTGAACAGATGGGTGATGTTAATTTGCCACTAATTTTTTCGATGGATCGAACATGCACCCCGTATTTCCAGGGACGCGGTTTTTGCCTGGCCTATTGGTTTTCAGCGCACTTCTTACGAGCACCGTCCACGCCGCTACATTGACTTCACTGGACAACAGCCAAGGTGTAGTTCAGGGGGATCATGGGCTGACGCTCAGCGCCGACGGCGCCATCAGCAACGCTGGCGGTACACTTTCGGCTGGCAACACGCTCACGCTCAGCGCGGCCAGCGTCAATAACACCGACGGCAAACTCACCAGCGATGGCGCGCTGACGGCCCGCATTGCCGGGCATCTGCTCAATCAGGCCGGCCTGATCGCCGCAGCCGACGACCTGCAACTGGGCACCGGCAGCCTCGATAACCTGTCCCAGGGGCGGCTTACCAGCAAGGCGAACCTGCTGCTCGACGGCACCCGCATTGATAACCGCACAGGCCGCATCGCTGCGGTCGGCGTGCTGAAGATCAACGCCGGTGCCCTGGATAACAGGCAGGGCGGCCTGCTCAATTCGGGCAAGGCCATGCACCTTGCCGTCGATACCCTGGACAACCGTGCCGGGGAAATCTCCAGTGTTACGCAACTGGACCTCACGGGCCGTCAACTCGACAACAGTGGCGGCCGCCTGCTGGCCAACGCCGACCTGCAGCTGACCCTCGATCGGCTGAACAACCAGATCAAAGGCATCATCAGTGGCCAGCAGTCGGTCACGTTGAATGCCGCGCACCTGGACAATAGTGATCAGGGCAGCGTGTTCGCCAAGCGAAACCTGAACATGACCCTGCGCGAGGCAACCGCGCGCGACGCCACGCTTGATGGGCAGTTGAACAATCAACAGGGGACACTTCGCAGTGATGGCGCAGCTACAGCGCCGGCAAGGGCAACACCACCCAGGACAGCACGCAGGTGGGCAAGGGCGGCAGGGGTGAAGACGCCAAGACCAGTTGGAGCGTCAACGGCTGGGAGTACGACAAGGACCGCGAGCAGATCGTCCGCGCCACCGTCGGTGATGGCCAGATCGTGGTGCGCAAGGATGCCGAGTCCGGTGACGACTCCACTGCGGGGCTGAACCGCGATGTCGACAAGGCCTACGAGATCACCCGCGATGAAGAGTCGCGTACGGATCTGTATGTCACTGGGTCGTCTGTCGACGCGGTACTCAAGACCGATGAGACCCTCAAGCAATGGTCCAACTCGCTATACATCGGCAATCAGCAAGTACATCAAAGATAACGACGAAAAAGCCCAAGCGGTTAGAGTCGTACTGGCGCTTGCTCAAGGGCCCAAAGGTGTCGCGCAAGCGATGGTATTCGGTGCTCTGGAGCAGACGTCGTTTGCCGAGGAGTTGCAGGCAAGGCTGGGCGAAATACAGGAAAGGCTGGGGAAAGCGATTGCTGAACGGATGGAAGGCAAGGACACTCTTGACCTGAATGTTGAGAGTGATCGATATCTGGTCGGTGGCGGAGAGCTGATCGCAGCTATACTTGCGGGTGGTGTACCTGGACGCAAAGGGCATGGCGTTGTTGAAGGTGGCAAGAAGCCGGCGGTCAGCAAGGTTGAATCTGGTCCGGGGCAAGGTGCAAAAGGCTCAACTAGCATCAATTCTGTTCCTCGTAACGCAAATGATCTTGTTGGAGGTCCGCTTGAAAACGCTACTCAGGTTAGCGGCCGCTTTAAGCATGATGGTGGACCAGCGAATGGAACTGTGTATCGGGCCGATAATCAAGGAAATATCACCAGCTATGCCGTCTATGATTCAGCCGGGATGATTGTTAAGCGAGTTGACGTTACCGGCAAAGCTCATGCTAATGTGTCGACACCACATGTAATAGAATATGGTCGAAATACGTTGCCGGACGGGACGGTCAGGGTTCAGTCGCCTTCTACGAAACTGGCTCCGCGGCCTACCACCCCGGATGAGATTCCATAATGAAGATTAATACAATTAGACCATTTAGTGGTTTGAGCAGATACGAGTTGTGGGCATCAAGCTGGGCTGAAAAAGATAATATTGATATATTTTCTTATGTCAGCGCCGTGTGCAGTCCTGAAGATTGTCTGCTGTTTTGCAGGCTGTTGTTTCCTGATTTTTTTGTTAGTCAGGGCGCTGTTATTTTAAATGCTAAATACGATCATGATGTTTTTTTTGTATGGCTAAAAAAATTTGATGGTGATGTTCGTGCAGTTGAAGAAATAATGAACCATACTCACTTGTACGATGTTTTTTCAGGCTGCAATGATGAGGTCGATGACGTTGTTTTTGAACAGCTAGCTGAAATTGTTTCTTTGTCATGGCGGTTGGTCTTGAAAGACAAATTTCCAGAGAGGAAATTTTCTGTTGAAGTTTCGAATTCGGATCAGGATTACGGGCCTACTGTTACTTTTTATCAAATAACTGAATAGGTGCAAAAGGCGCAGGTTCTGCTGGAAAGGTCGACGAGTTTATCCCGCCAGGAATGGATCGTCCATTCCGCCCTGTCAGTCCGGAGTTTTCGCCAAGCAAGTCTGTTGATGATGTGATGCGGAGCTCGCAAATTAAAAATATGGTGAGCTGCTCAGGATCAGACTGTTCAGGCATTGCAAGAAAGTTACTTTATGCTTCAGGTGGTAAAGGGGAAATTATTGAGGTTCGCCCTTCAAAAGCTGGGGGGTTAAATCTCTATGGAGTGCCTAGTGTGGATAGACATTGGGCGGAGAAGCTCCCCCGCAGATCTATTTCCGATCCTGAGATTCCGAGGTGATGATAATGCAGAAGGCTTTTCGTACCTATTCAACTGCGCAGTTACCCGCTGGCTTTAAGTATCCAGAAAAATATCTGGAGCTGGCCAAGTCGGTAGATTTACCTAATGACTTTGTCTGGTGGTTTGATGATGCAAGCACGGAAGGTGGTTAGTTGTCGTGGCGTTTGCGGCACAGTTATGGGGGTAGGTTTAGAGGGTCGAAATTTAATTCCATTTGCTCAGTTAAATGATGACGCCGCTTTTTTTGATGGTGACGACTTAGGTTCTGTACGAAATCCTTTGAAACCGCCGTCACCGCACCTGGACACTGATATTCGGTAGAGTTCGCGCCCATCGAAGGCAGGAGGCCACGATGGTTAAGCGGTACGAAATTCCCGATGCAGCCTGGGAGCTGGTTGCTGATCTCTTTGAACAGCCCCGGCGCAGCGGTCGGCCGAGAGCCGATGACCGTTTGATGCTCAATGGCGTGCTCTGGGTGCTTTGCTCAGGCGCCGCGTGGCGCGACATGCCCGAGCGCTTCGGGCCCTGGTCAACGGTCTACCAGCGGTTTCGGGATTGGCGTAACCAGGGAACGTTCGACCTGATGCTCAAGCGGCTGCACATCAAGCTAAACGAGCAAGGATTGATCGACCTGGAAACCTGGATGATCGACTCCACTGCTGTACGTGCAACCCTAGCCTCATCTGGCGCCGGGAAAAAAGGGGGCCTGATGAACCCTCAGACCACGCCCTAGGCCGCAGTCGCGGAGGCCTGACGACCAAGATTCATATGCTTTGCGACGCCAATGGCGTACCGCTGCGCTTTCTGCTTTCGGGCGGACAGGCCAGTGACATCTCGTACGCCCAGCCACTGTTCGATGAAGCCTATGTCCCCAGTTTGCGCGGTCGCCCTCGCAAACGCTGCCGTTGGCTTTTGGCTGATAAGGGCTACGATGCCGAAGCCCTGCGACGCTACTGTGACCGATACCGGATGCAGCCGGTAATCCCTCTGCGATCTATGAAGCGCAAACCCAAGCCCGGCTTGCCGCGCTTGTTTGATCGGCCGAAATACCGGCAACGCAACATCATCGAACGCATGTTCGGCTGGCTGAAAGAGAACCGCCGCATCGTCACACGCTTCGACAAGCTCGCGAAAAGCTACGCAGCAATGGTCTCGTTAGCTTGTGCTATGCGGTGTTTGCGACATTACTTTTCGTACACTGCCTAGGTGGCGATCCTCGAGTTGTTGTTATTGATCTAGGCAACAAGGGGCGATCTTATGAGTTGCCGAGCTTTGATGTCTGGCTGAGTGACGTTGCTAAAGTCTGATTTTCAGAATGGCGTTATTTATTGTATCTTGTTTGGAAATAATTTCTGTTGGGCCGTTAACGGGTAGTTCATATTTCGCACAAGAATTTTTCTGGCACATGGCTAGTTAGCCAAACTTCATTCTCCGCCTGAAATAACTTGAAGCCCTGTTGGTACATACGCAGGGCTTCAATTTTTAGTACCACAGGTTTTCCATAGCGCTGTCCGACAGCAATCGCTGTTGATCTGTCCTGCGATAGGTGCACGTGGTGGCGTGAGCCAGCAATCAGCCCTTGTTGGCGGATCGACGCCAGGAAGCGTGTTGCTGTGCCATGGTAGAGAAATTCCGGTGGTTCTTTCTCTATGTGCTGAAGGCTGACGCTGGATGTCGAGTGGCCCTGTACGGCGCGAATGCGTTGTCCATCATCCGAGATGCTGAAGCGCTTTTTATCGCTGCTGCTGACGACCGCTTGAATAAGTGCGGTATCTAGGATTCGCCCGTCTTTAGCCGCGCCGGCAATCATAGAATCGATATCTGCCCAGCCTTCGCTGTCTAGCTGCAAGCCGATAGCTTGTGGCTCATGCCTGAGAACATAGCTGAGAAACTTGCTGGTTTCGTTGAGTTGTTTGCTGCTCATGTTATTTCCGTGGTTCCTGGGTTATGCCTTGTGAGGCAGCAGTTGTCCATCGACAATCTTGCCCCTGAAATTTCTCCAGCACCACCTCGATCTCCCGCCGCCCCTCGGCGTAGTCCTGCAGTTGTGCGATCACCTCGGGGGCGGCTCCTGGCCTTTCAGGTCATGGGTGAAATCCCGGCTAGAAATCGTGCCGAAAGTGTCCACTATGTCCCCGCACACCGGTCCACCATGTTTTCGGTCAATACAAAGGTGCAAAAGGAGCAATGGTGCAATCATAAGATTCTCCGGAAAAACGACAGGTGATTACACACTTTGAGTATCGGTCCCAAGGGGACCCGGGTGCAGTAGGATCAATAACTTGTCACTTTCGGTCATTGAGCCGCGCCCGCTGGCTCTTTAATGTCGGCCTCAGATAACTGACGGGCCCCGCCAGCCTTGGCGAGGCGCCCGCATTCCGTGATTACGCCTGTTGTGGAGTTGACTATGGCCGCCGCTCAATACCCGCATTTGCTCGCCCCGCTGGACCTGGGTTTCACCACCTTGCGCAACCGCACCCTGATGGGCTCGATGCACACCGGCCTTGAAGAAAAGCCCGGCGGTTTCGAGCGCATGGCGGCCTATTTTGCCGAGCGCGCCCGTGGCGGCGTCGGCCTGATGGTGACCGGCGGCATCGGCCCGAACGTGGAGGGCGGGGTGTATTCCGGCGCTGCCAAGCTGAGCACGCCGGAAGAAGCCGATAAACACCGCATCGTCACCCAGGCGGTGCATGAGGCCGGTGGCAAGATCTGCATGCAGATCCTCCACGCCGGTCGCTATGCCTACAGCCCGAAATCGGTAGCGCCGAGCGCCATCCAGGCGCCGATCAACCCGTTCAAGCCGCGCGAGCTGGATGAAGAGGGCATCGAGAAGCAGATCCAGGACTTCGTCACCTGCTCGCTGCTGGCGCAAAGCGCCGAGTACGACGGCGTCGAGATCATGGGGTCGGAAGGCTACTTCATCAACCAGTTCCTCGCCGCCCACACCAACCAGCGCACCGATCGCTGGGGTGGCAGCTACGAGAACCGCATGCGCCTGGCGGTGGAAATCGTCCGCCGGGTGCGCGAAGCGGTAGGGCCGAACTTCATCATCATCTTCCGCCTGTCGATGCTCGACCTGGTCGAGGGCGGCAGCAGCTGGGAAGAGATCGTGCAACTGGCCAAGGCCGTGGAGCAGGCCGGCGCGACCCTTATCAACACCGGTATCGGTTGGCACGAAGCGCGGATCCCGACCATCGCCACCAAGGTGCCGCGCGCGGCGTTCAGCAAGGTCACCGCCAAGCTGCGCGGTGCGGTGCAGATCCCGCTGATCACCACCAACCGCATCAACACCCCGGAAGTCGCCGAGCAGATCCTTGCCGAAGGCGATGCCGACATGGTCTCGATGGCGCGGCCGTTCCTGGCTGACCCGGAGTTCGTCAACAAGGCCGCCGCCGGGCGTGGCGACGAGATCAATACCTGTATCGGCTGCAACCAGGCCTGCCTGGACCACACCTTCGGCGGCAAGCTGACCAGCTGCCTGGTCAACCCGCGCGCCTGCCATGAAACCGAGCTCAATTACCTGCCGGTCACCCAGGTCAAGCGCATCGCCGTGGTGGGTGCCGGCCCCGCGGGCCTGGCGGCTGCCACCGTTGCGGCGGAGCGCGGCCATGAAGTGACCCTGTTCGATTCGGCCAGCGAGATCGGCGGTCAGTTCAACGTGGCCAAGCGCGTGCCGGGCAAAGAGGAGTTCTATGAAACCCTGCGCTACTTCAAACGCAAGCTGCAGACCACTGGCGTCGAGCTGTGCCTGAACACCCGCGTCGATGCCGAGCAACTGGCGGCGGGCGGCTTTGACGAGATCATCCTCGCCACCGGCATCGCTCCGCGTTTGCCGGCCATCCCCGGCATCGAGCACGCCAAGGTGCTGAACTACCTGGATGTGCTGCTGCAGCGCCAGCCGGTAGGGCAGAAGGTGGCGGTGATCGGTGCCGGCGGTATCGGCTTTGACGTCTCCGAGTACCTGGTGCACCAGGGCGTGGCCACCAGCCAGGACCGCGAGGCGTTCTGGAAGGAGTGGGGCATCGATACCCAGCTTGAAGCCCGCGGTGGTGTGGCCGGCATCAAGGCCGAACCCCATGCGCCGGCGCGTCAGGTGTTCCTCCTGCAGCGCAAAAAGACCAAGGTCGGCGATGGCCTGGGCAAGACCACCGGCTGGATTCACCGCACGGGCCTGAAGAACAAGCAGGTGCAGATGCTCAACAGTGTCGAGTACCTGAACATCGACGATGCCGGCCTGCACATCCGCATCGCCGAGGGCGAGCCGCAGGTGCTGCCTGTGGATAACATCGTCATCTGCGCCGGCCAGGACCCGCTGCGCGAACTGCAGGACGGCCTGGTCGCCGCCGGCCAGTCGGTGCACCTGATCGGTGGCGCCGATGTCGCCGCCGAGCTGGATGCCAAGCGCGCCATCAACCAGGGTTCGCGCCTGGCCGCCGAGCTCTGACTGGCGCAGCGCGGCGGGCCGCCGGGCCCGTCGCGCTGTTACACTGCGCGGCCCTGGCAGCCCTGTTGTGCCCCGCCCATGATCGGCAGATTCGACGACCTTCCCCTCGCACCCTTGCAACCCTTGCCCTTGAACTGGCTGCGCGCCCATGGCGTCGAGCTGGCGGTGTTGCGCCTGGACCTGATCGACCCGCTGATCAGCGGCAACAAGTGGTTCAAGCTGCTCGAACACCTGCGAATCGCCCAGGCCCAGGGTGCGCCCGGGGTGATCAGCCTCGGCGGCGCCCATTCCAATCACCTGCATGCCCTGGCGGCTGCCGGCGAGCGCTTTGGTTTTGCCACCGCAGGACTGCTGCGTGGCCATCCGCAGGACACACCGACCGTGCGCGACCTGCAGGCCTTCGGCATGCAGCTGCATTGGTTGGGGTATGGCGGTTATCGCGAGCGTCATCAACCGGGTTTCTGGCAGCCCTGGCAGGCGCTTTATCCAGGCTGGCAATGTGTCGCCGAAGGTGGGGGCGGGCCCTTGGGCGCCAAGGGCTGCGCCTTGATTGTCGAGCAGGCGCAAGCGCAATTGGCGGCGCTGGGCTGGGCGGATTATCACGGCTGGTGGCTGGCGGCCGGTACCGGTACCACCCTGGCCGGGCTGGTGTTGGCGGAAGCAGGCAGGCACGAGGTCCATGGCGCATTGGCCGTGCCGCTGGATCATGGCGTGCCCGAGGCTGTGCAAGCGCTGGTCGGCAAGGGCGGTTACCGCTTGCATGAGGCCTGCCGTGGCGGCTTTGCCAAGGTCGATGACGGGCTGTTGGCCTTTATGGCCGACTGCGAATCTGAAACTGGCATGCCGCTGGAACCGCTGTACACCGCCAAGGCCTTGCTGGCGCTGCGCCGGGAAGTCGAAGCCGGGGCCTTTGCCGCCGGCACCCGGCTGATCTTCCTGCACAGCGGCGGCCTGCAGGGCCGCCGCGGTTTTGCCTAGTTGTTGCGCGGCAGCATGCGCAACAAGGTGTTGTCGCGCTGCACGTAGTGATGGAACAGGCCGGCCACGGCATGCAGGCCGATCAGCCAGTAGCCCCAAGTGCCAATGCGCTCATGCCAACCCTTGATGAACTTGGCCAGGTCCGGGTCCGGGGCGACCAGCGCCGGCAGCTCGAAACCGTAGAAAGGGATCGGCTTGTTGGCGGCGCTGAGCAGCAGCCAGCCGGCCAGCGGCAGGCCGATCATCAGCAGGTACAGGGCCAGGTGCATCAAGTGCGCCAGGCCTGTTTGCCAGGCCGGTGGCGCCGGAATGATCGGCGGGGTCGGGCGACCCAGGCGCAGGGCCAGGCGCAGCCAGACCAGCACGAACACGCTCAGGCCCAGCATGAAGTGCAGGTCTTTCATCAAGGCGCGTTCGGCG
Source organism: Pseudomonas wadenswilerensis (assembly GCF_900497695.1). Classification (GTDB taxonomy): domain Bacteria; phylum Pseudomonadota; class Gammaproteobacteria; order Pseudomonadales; family Pseudomonadaceae; genus Aquipseudomonas; species Aquipseudomonas wadenswilerensis. The sequence continues at coordinate 39,511 of NZ_UIDD01000006.1, forward strand.
CTGTCCTTGGGAAACATGCCGCGCAGTTCGATAAAGGCATAGACCGCCGCCAGCAGCACCAGCATCAGCCAGTGCAGGGCAATCGACAGGCCGCTGTAGCGGGCCTGGTTTTGGCTCAGAGTCATGGGTGTTCCTCATCATCAGGTCGAAGTCCGCGCTCTTCTGGCGCAGTCAGCTAACTGTAACTGCTTGCCAGCCGGTTACCCGGGCATTGCAGCAGAAATTCATCACGGCAACCTTGATCTGTCGCTAGAATCCGGCGCTTGTACCCACTCTAATCTGCAAGGCTTGTACTTCATGCTGATGGCATCACTGATTTTCCTGCTGACCATTACCCTGGTGATCTGGCAGCCCCGAGGCCTTGGCGTCGGCTGGAGTGCCACGGGCGGGGCGCTGCTGGCCTTGCTTTGCGGGGTGGTGCAGTGGAGCGATATCCCGGTGGTCTGGCAGATCATCTGGAACGCAACCGGTACTTTCATCGCCCTGATCATCATCAGCCTGCTGCTCGATGCCGCCGGCTTCTTCGCCTGGGCGGCGTTGCACGTGGCACGCTGGGGGCGCGGCAGTGGCCGGCGCTTGTTCTGCTATATCGTGCTGCTGGGGGCGCTGGTGTCGGCGCTGTTCGCCAATGATGGCGCGGCGCTGATCCTCACCCCGATCGTGGTGGCCATGCTTCTGGCCCTGCGCTTCAGCCCGGCGGCGACCCTGGCCTTCGTCATGGCCGCGGGCTTCATTGCCGACACGGCCAGCTTGCCGCTGGTGGTGTCGAACCTGGTCAACATCGTCTCTGCCGACTTCTTCGGCATCGGCTTCAACCGCTATGCGGCGGTGATGGTGCCGGTCAACCTGGTCGCCGTGGCGGCGACCCTGGCGGTGCTGTTGTGGTACTTCCGTCGGGACATCCCGGCTGACTATGATCCGCTGCAACTGGATGCGCCGCGCAGCGTGGTGCAGGACCCGGCGACTTTTGTCGCCGGCTGGCTGGTGTTGTTGATCCTGCTCCTGGGTTGCTTTGCCCTGGAGCCGCTGGGCATTCCCATCAGCGCGATTTCGGCGGTGTGTGCACTGGTGTTGCTGCTGGTGGCGGCACGCGGGCACAAAATCTCCACGCGCAAGGTGCTCAAGGAGGCGCCCTGGCATATCGTGGTGTTCTCCTTGGGGATGTACCTGGTGGTCTACGGCCTGCGCAATGCCGGGCTGACCGACTACCTGGCCGGCTGGCTCGACGGTTTTGCCGCGGGCGGGGTGTGGGGCGCGGCGCTGGGCACCGGGCTGCTGACTGCCGTGCTGTCGTCGATCATGAACAACCTGCCAACGGTGCTGATCGGCGCCTTGTCGATCGATGCCAGTACCGCCACGGGTGTGGTCAAGGAGGCGATGATCTACGCCAACGTGATCGGCAGCGACCTGGGGCCGAAAATCACCCCGATTGGCAGCCTGGCGACGCTTTTGTGGTTGCATGTGCTGGAGCGCAAGGGGGTGAAGATTGGCTGGGGGTATTACTTCAAGGTCGGGATTGTGCTGACGGTGCCGGTGTTGTTGCTGACCCTGGTGGCGCTGGCGCTGCGGTTGACTGTGGTTTAGGGCTGGCCTGATCGCGGGGCAAGCCCGCTCCCACAGTAGATCTGTGTGCATGTGGGAGCTGGCTTGCCGGCGATCGCCTGCGCAGCAGGCGCAAAACCTGTCACCCCGGCAGGTTCGGCCATAAGTCCGAAACCAGGAACAAGCGCTCGGCTTCCTCCCAGTCGCCACGCTCACCCGCGACCAGCCGCACCAGCAACTGCGCTGGCGCCAGCGGGTCTAGGGCCTGCAGCCAGGTGGCGAAGCGCTGTGCCGACCAGCAGTCCTGCACCGGGTAACAGGCCGGCGCCAGCCAGGCATGGCGCGGCAACGGCTGCCAGCGACCGGGCGCACTCTGGGCACGGAACGCTGCCCAGTCACGCTGGTGCAACCAGCGCCCACGCAGATGCTGCGGATTCGCTCCTTGCGGCGGTTGCGCCTGCCCCGGCCAGGGATAAAGCAGGTAACCGCCCAGCCACAACTGTGCACTGAACTGCTCGATCTCCAGCGCCGCCAGCGCTTCGCGGCTTTCGCTGCGGGCCGAAATCGGCAGTTGATGCTCGGCCAGGTGCGCAAGCTTGCGGTCCAGGCGGTCGTGACAACCGGGCCCCAGCCACTGCGCCGGGTTATCGCCATTGCCGCTTTGCGGTCCCAGGTACAGCTTGATCGCCAGCTCCAGGTGGTGCACGCCGTCGCTGTCGCGCAGCAGCAGGTCCAGCTCGCCGAGGGTATGCCCGCCGTTGCGGATCGGCAGGTTGGCGGCCAGCAGAGTCACTCCGGGGGCATGCTGGAGGACGAACTGCCATAGACGTTCGTAGTACAGCCCCAGGCGCCGGGTGCTGGCCTGGGCCAGCCAGTGCAGCAGGGCGTGGCTGTCGCGGTCTTGCTCGAGCAGCCACTGGCGCAGTTGTTCAGGCTCGGCCACCCAGCGGCTGGCCGCCAGCGGATGACGCTGCGGCCACGGCGTATCGCGCAGCATCGGCGGCGCAAGAATGACCCAAGCCAGGTCGCGCACCTGGGGCTGGTGCAACTGGCAGGGCAGGTCGGTCAGGCTGGGGAACGGGTTCATTCAGCGAGCATAGCCGCTCAGCCTGTGCGCTTGCTGAATTTCTCCGGGGTTTGCCGCTGCCCGGCGCTTTCGCCCATAATCGAACTCTTTGGCGAGCATCGCCTTTTTACCCGCCGCAGAGCCCTGGAGCCCCATGGAGCAATTTCGCAATATCGGTATCATCGGACGGCTGGGCAGCTCCCAGGTGCTCGATACCATTCGCCGACTGAAAAAATTCCTGCTGGAGCGGCATCTGCACGTCATCCTCGAGGACACCATCGCCGAAGTCCTGCCCGGCCATGGCCTGCAGACCTCGACCCGCAAGCTGCTGGGTGAAGTGTGCGACCTGGTGATCGTCGTCGGTGGCGACGGCAGCCTGCTCGGCGCCGCCCGCGCCCTGGCCCGGCATAATATTCCGGTGCTGGGCATCAACCGCGGCAGCCTGGGCTTTCTGACCGACATTCGCCCCGATGAGCTTGAAGTCAAAGTCGCCGAGGTGCTCGACGGCCACTACCTGGTGGAAAACCGCTTCCTGCTGCAGGCCGAAGTCCGTCGTCACGCCGAAGCCATCGGCCAGGGCGACGCCCTCAACGATGTGGTGCTGCACCCGGGCAAGTCGACGCGGATGATCGAGTTCGAGATCTACATCGATGGCCAGTTCGTCTGCAGCCAGAAAGCCGACGGCCTGATCGTCGCCACCCCGACCGGCTCGACCGCCTACGCGCTGTCGGCGGGCGGGCCGATCATGCACCCCAAGCTCGACGCCATCGTCATCGTGCCGATGTACCCGCACACCCTGTCCGGGCGGCCGATCGTGGTCGACGGCAACAGCGAGCTGAAAATCGTCGTGTCCAAGGACCTGCAGATCTACCCGCAGATTTCCTGTGACGGCCAGAACCATTTCACCTGCGCCCCCGGCGATACCATCACGGTGAACAAGAAGCCGCAGAAGCTGCGTCTGATCCACCCGCTGGATCACAATTACTATGAGGTCTGCCGGACCAAGCTCGGCTGGGGCAGCCGCCTGGGTGGTGGAGGCGAGTGATGCTCGATCCCGCTCGCAGTTTCGACCTGATCGGTGACGTGCACGGCTGTGCACACACCCTCGAACGCCTGCTCGACGCCCTTGGCTACAAGCGCCAGGGCGGCGTCTGGCGTCATCCGTCGCGCCAGGCGCTGTTTCTGGGCGACATCATCGACCGTGGCCCGCGGATTCGCGAAGCGCTGCACATCGTCCATGACATGGTCGATGCTGGCCAGGCCTACTGCATCATGGGCAACCACGAGTACAACGCCCTGGGCTGGAACACTCCGGCCCTGCCCGAGAGCGGCAAGCACTACGTGCGCGAGCACACTCCGCGCCACGGGCGGCTGATCTACGAGACCCTGACCCAGTTCGAACAGCATCCGGGCGACTGGCATGATTTTCTCGAGTGGTTCTACGAGCTACCGCTGTTCATCGACGCCGGGCGGTTCCGCCTGGTGCACGCCTGCTGGGACGCGCGCCTGATCGACCCGCTGCGCCAGCAATACCCGGACGGGCGTATCGACGAGCATTTCATCCAGGCCTCGGCCGTGCCGGAAAGCTTTGCCGCCACGGTCTGCAACCGCCTGTTGCGCGGTACCGACATGCGCCTGCCGGACGGCCTGACCCTGACCGGTGGCGACGGCCTGACCCGCGCGTTTTTCCGCACCAAGTTCTGGGAGGAAGACCCGCAGACCTACGGCGATATCGTCTTCCAGCCCGATGCCTTGCCCGAGCAGGTGGCCAACGCGCCGCTCAGCCACAGCCAGAAGAACGCCTTGCTGCGCTACAGCGAGGACGAACCGATGCTGTTCGTCGGCCATTACTGGCGCAGCGGCAAACCGGCGCCGATCCGCGCCAACCTGGCCTGCCTGGACTACAGTGCGGTGCTGTACGGCAAACTGGTCGCTTACCGCCTGGATGCTGAAACCCGCATCGACCCGCGCAAGTTCGTCTGGGTCGATGTCGACCGGCCGGAGGCCAGCCAATGAGTGCAGTAGTGGTTTTACGCATGCCGTTGAGTACCGATCTCAGCGGCTTTGTCGGCCTGTTGCGGCGCCTGCAGGTGCCGCACCGGGTCAGCGAGGAGGGCGGCGACCAGGTGTTGTGGGTGGCCGAGAACCTCGCCGAAGACGTGCGCCAGCTGTACCAGCGCTTCCCCGAGGGCAATGCCGAGTTCGAACTGCCGGCCGACACCGCCTTGGCCGCACCGGCGCGGCCGAGCATCGGCGAGCAGTTGCGCGCCAGCAAGGCAACGGCGGCGATCCTGCTGCTGTGCCTGATCGTCGCCGGCCTCACCGGCCTTGGCGACAACTTCGCCACCTTGAGCTGGCTGACCTTCCTCGATTTTCGCGTGCAGGGCGACTACCTGTACTTCACCCCGCTGGCCGCCAGCCTTGCCGATGGCCAGTGGTGGCGCCTGTTCACGCCGATGCTGGTGCATTTCGGCATCCTCCACCTGGCCATGAACGGCCTCTGGTACTGGGAACTGGGCCGGCGCATCGAGCTGCGCCAGGGCCCGTGGAACCTGCTCGGCATGACCTTGCTGTTCAGCCTGGTGTCCAACGCCGCCCAGTACCTGTTTGGCGGCCCGAGCCTGTTCGGCGGCCTGTCGGGGGTGCTCTACGGCTTGCTCGGACACATCTGGCTGTACCAGTGGCTGGCGCCCAACCCGGTGTATCGCATGCCCCGCGGCGTGCTGGTGATGATGCTGGTCTGGCTGCTGCTGTGCCTGTCCGGTTTGATCAGCCTGCTCGGCTTCGGCCAGATCGCCAACGCCGCCCATGTCGGCGGGCTGTTGGTCGGTTGCCTGAGCGGGCTCTTGGGCGGGGCGCTGGCCCGGCGTAAACTGACCGCTTGATTTTGGGAGACGTTATGTCCACTTTTGCGCAAATGATCGAAAACATCACCCCGGAAATCTACGAAAGCCTGAAACTGGCTGTGGAACTGGGTAAATGGGCAGACGGGCGCAAGCTCACCACCGAGCAGAAAGAGCTGTCGCTGCAGGCGGTGATCGCCTGGGAACTGCAGAATCTGCCCGAAGAAGAGCGTACCGGCTACATGGGCCCGCAGGAATGCAGCTCGAAGTCGGCACCGGTGCCGAACCTTCTGTTCAAGTCGGATGCGATCCATTGATCGAACTCGGCCGCGGCTCCATCAGTAAAATGTCGGCGCGTCTCGATGCGCCGGTGGTGCAGTACGCTTTTCGCCTGGGCGAGCAGGAAGTGCCGGTCAACCCCTTGATCGGCAAGACCGTGCGCCTGGAATACCTCGGTGCCATCCATTGCAGCCACTGCGGGCGCAAGACCAAGACCAGTTTCAGCCAGGGTTACTGCTACCCGTGCATGACCAAGCTTGCGCAGTGCGACGTGTGCATCATGGCCCCGGAAAAATGCCACTACGATCAGGGCACCTGCCGCGAACCCTCGTGGGGCGAGCAGTTCTGCATGACCGATCATGTGGTGTACCTGGCCAACTCCTCGGGCATCAAGGTCGGCATTACCCGCGCGACCCAGTTGCCAACGCGCTGGCTCGACCAGGGTGCCAGCCAGGCGCTGCCGATCGTGCGGGTTGCCACCCGCCAGCAATCGGGGCTGGTCGAAGACCTGTTCCGCAGTCAGGTGGCCGACCGTACCAACTGGCGCGCCTTGCTCAAGGGCGATGCCGAGGCGGTCGACCTGCTGGCCGTGCGCCAGCAACTGTTCGACAGCTGCGCCGAGGGCTTCAGTGCCTTGCAGGCGCGATTCGGCCTGCAGGCGATCCAGCCGCTGACTGACGCCGAGGTCCTGGAAATCCGCTACCCGGTCGAGGCCTACCCGAGCAAGATCGTCAGCTTCAACCTGGACAAGAATCCCGTGGCTGAAGGCACGCTGCTGGGCATCAAGGGCCAGTACCTGATCTTCGACACCGGCGTGATCAATATTCGCAAATACACGGCGTACCAGCTCGCCGTGCATCAGTAAAAAAAGGACTGCCACATGCGTACCGAACAGCCGCAAGTGATCTACCTCAAGGACTATCAGGCCCCCGAGTACCTGATTGACGAGACGCACCTGACCTTCGAACTGTTCGAGGACCACAGCCTGGTCCACGCGCAGCTGGTCATGCGCCGCAACCCGGCCCGCGGCGCCGGCCTGCCGCCGCTGGTGCTCGACGGCCAGCAGCTGGAGCTGCTCAGCGTCGCCCTGGACGACCAGGTGCTGAACGCAGGCGCCTACCAGCTCGACGACAGCCACCTGACCGTGCAGCCGACGGCGGCGACCTTCACCCTCGACACCAGCGTGAAGATCCACCCCGAGCGCAACACTGCCCTCGAAGGCCTGTACAAGTCCGGCAGCATGTTCTGTACCCAGTGCGAGGCCGAGGGTTTTCGCAAGATCACCTACTACCTCGACCGCCCGGACGTGATGAGCAAGTTCACCACCACGGTGATCGCCGAGCAGCATCGCTACCCGGTGCTGCTGTCCAACGGCAACCCGGTCGGTACGGGCCCGCAGGAAGACGGCCGGCACTGGGCGACCTGGGAAGACCCGTTCATGAAACCGGCCTACCTGTTCGCCCTGGTCGCCGGCGACCTGTGGTGCGTCGAAGACAAGTTCACCCGCCAGTCGGGCCGTGACGTGACCCTGCGCATCTATGTCGAGCCGGAAAACATCGACAAGTGCCAGCACGCCATGACCAGCCTGAAGAAGTCCATGCGCTGGGACGAAGAAGTCTATGGCCGCGAGTACGACCTGGACATCTTCATGATCGTCGCGGTCAACGACTTCAACATGGGCGCCATGGAAAACAAGGGCCTGAACATCTTCAACTCCAGCTGCGTGCTGGCCCGCGCCGAAACCGCGACCGACGCCGCCCACCAGCGGGTCGAGGCGGTGGTCGCCCACGAGTACTTCCACAACTGGTCGGGCAACCGCGTGACCTGCCGCGACTGGTTCCAGCTGTCGCTCAAGGAAGGTTTCACGGTGTTCCGTGACTCCGAGTTCAGTGCCGACATGAACTCGCGCACGGTCAAGCGCATCGAGGACGTCGCCTACCTGCGCACCCACCAGTTCGCCGAAGATGCCGGCCCCATGGCCCACGCCGTGCGCCCCGACAGCTTCATCGAGATTTCCAACTTCTACACCCTGACCGTGTACGAGAAGGGCTCGGAAGTGGTGCGCATGGTTCGCACCCTGCTTGGTGCCGAGGGTTTTCGCAAAGGCAGCGACCTGTACTTCGAGCGCCATGATGGCCAGGCCGTAACCTGCGACGACTTCATCAAGGCCATGGAAGACGCCAACGGCGTCGACCTGACCCAGTTCAAGCGCTGGTACAGCCAGGCCGGCACGCCGCGCCTGGCGGTCAGCGAGGCTTACGACAGCGCTGCACAGACCTACAGCCTGACCTTCCGTCAGAGCTGCCCGGCAACCCCGGACAAGGTCGAGAAGAAGCCGTTCGTGATCCCGGTGGAACTGGGCCTGCTCGATGCCCAGGGCAATGACATCGCCCTGCGCCTGCAAGGTGAAGCGGCAGCAGACGGCACCTCGCGGGTGTTGTCGGTAACCGAAGCCGAGCAGACCTTCACCTTCGAGGGCATCGCCGCCAAGCCGCTGCCATCGCTACTGCGTGGTTTCAGCGCACCGGTCAAGCTGAGCTTCCCCTATGACCGTGACCAGCTGATGTTCCTCATGCAGCACGACAGTGATGGTTTCAACCGCTGGGAAGCGGGGCAGCAGCTGTCGGTGCAGGTCTTGCAGGAGTTGATTGCCCAGCACCAACAGGGCGCCAGGCTGGTTCTTGATCAGCGCCTGGTGACCGCGTTGGGCACGGTGCTGGCCAACGAGCAACTGGACCAGGCCATGGTCGCCGAAATGCTCTCGTTGCCAAGTGAGGCCTACCTCACCGAAATCAGCGAAGTGGCCGACGTCGATGCCATCCACGCCGCTCGCGAGTTTGCCCGCAAGCAGATCGCCGAGCAGCTGTTCGACGCCCTGAGTGCACGTTATCAGGCCAACCGCGCGGTTTCGCGTGGCACCGAGTATGTTGCCGAGGCCGAGCACTTCGCCCGCCGCAGCCTGCAGAACATCGTGCTGTCGTACCTGATGCTCAGCGCCAAGCCTGACGTGCTGGCGGCGACCCTGGAGCAGTTCGACGCCTGTGACAACATGACCGAGCGCCTTACCGCCCTGGCCGTGCTGGTCAACTCGCCGTTCGAGGCCGAACGGGCCAAGGCCCTGGAAGGCTTTGCCGAGCACTTCAAGGACAATCCGCTGGTCATGGATCAATGGTTCAGCGTGCAGGCGGCCAGCACCCTGCCGGGCGGCCTGGCACGGGTCAAGGCGCTGATGCAGCACCCGGCCTTCACCATGAAGAACCCGAACAAGGTCCGCGCCCTGATCGGTGCCTTTGCCGGGCAGAACCTGGTCAACTTCCATGCGGCCGATGGTTCGGGTTATCGCTTCCTGGCGGACCTGGTGATCGAGCTCAACGCGCTCAACCCGCAGATCGCTTCGCGCCAATTGGCGCCGCTGACCCGCTGGCGCAAATACGACAGCGCGCGTCAGGCGCTGATGAAAGGTGAGCTGGAGCGCATTCTGGCGTCGGGTTCGTTGTCCAGCGATGTGTATGAAGTCGTGAGCAAAAGTCTGGCCTGATGGCCTCATCGCGGGTCAAGCCCGCTCCCACAGGGAACTGCATGTACCGACCCTGTGGGAGCTGGCTTGCCAGCGATTGCTTCCCCGCAAATCCTGCGCTTAACAAAAGATAACGTCCCGTTCGTTGTCAGTCCTTTGCAAACCCCGATAGGATGGCTCTCAGCTATTGCGGGGCTCTGGAACAAGGTTTTTGCAGTACCTGCATATAGATTGACCCAAATAACAATAAACGGGGGATAGATCTATGACTGAGCCTGTCATGGCGGGTCTCGGCGGTGCTGCGCGTAAAGCCGGCAATCGCCCTTGGGCATTGGCCGCCAGCGGCTTGCTGGTATTGGCGATCGGGCTATGGGCCAACACGGCCGAAGCCGCAGCCGCGCAAACCGATGTCTACTCCACCGAATCGTCCAAGGCGGTAAAAAGCCTGCTGCTGGACGTCACCAAGGCAGGCGCGCGCCTGGTCGCCGTCGGTGATCGTGGCCATATCCTGTTTTCCGATGACCAGGGCAAGACCTGGACCCAAGCCAAGGTGCCAACCCGGCAACTGCTTACTGCCGTCTATTTCGTCGACGACAAGCACGGCTGGGCCGTCGGCCACGATGCGCAGATCCTTGCCAGCACTGACGGTGGCGCCACCTGGAGCAAACAGTTCGAAGACCTGGCGCGTGAAGCGCCGTTGCTCGATGTCTGGTTCAAGGACACTCAGCACGGTATCGCCGTGGGCGCTTATGGCGCATTGCTGGAAACCACCGACGGCGGCAAGCACTGGAACGATGTCGGCGACCGGCTGAACAACGAAGACCAGCTCCACCTCAACGGCATCGCTGCGGTCAAAGACGCTGGCCTGTTTATCGTCGGCGAGCAGGGCAGCATGTTCCGCTCCAGCGACGACGGCCAGACCTGGGAAAAGCTCGAAGGCCCCTATGAAGGCTCGCTGTTCGGCGTCACTGGCACCGCCCAGTCGCGTACCTTGCTGGCCTACGGATTGCGCGGCAACCTCTACCGCTCCACGGATTTTGGCGATAGCTGGCAACAGATCGAATTGAAAGCCGCGCGCGGCAACCTCGAATTTGGCCTGGCAAGCGCTACGCTTCTCGATGATGGCAGCCTGGTATTGGTGGGCAATGGCGGCAGCGTGCTGCGCAGCAGCGACGACGGCCAGAGCTTCAACGTGTTCAACCGGGCCGATCGCATCGCCCTGGCCGGCGTCAGCGGGCTGAGTGAAGGGCGCCTGGTGCTGGTAGGCCAGGGTGGCGTGCACCTGGCTTCGGCCCAGGGCGCCGAAGGAGTGCAGCCATGACCCGTCAGGAGCAGTTCAACATGAATCAGCAGCAACACCATCAGGACAAGGCGACCTTGCTCGAACGCCTGATCTTCAACAACCGCCCGGTGGTGATCCTCATCTGCCTGCTGGTCAGCGTGTTCCTGTTCTGGCAGGCCACGCAGATTCGTCCGTCCACCAGCTTCGAGAAAATGATCCCGCTTGAGCATCCCTTCATCGAGAAGATGCTCGAACACCGCAATGACCTGGCCAACCTCGGCAACACCGTGCGCATCTCGGTAGAGGCCACCGACGGCGATATCTTCAGCAAGGAGTACATGGAAACCCTGCGTCAGGTGCATGACGAGGTGTTCTACATTCCCGGCGTCGACCGTTCCGGCCTGAAATCGCTGTGGAGCCCCAGCGTGCGCTGGACCGAAGTGACCGAAGAGGGCTTCGCCGGTGGCGAAGTCATCCCGCAGACCTACAACGGCTCGGCCGACAGCCTCGACCAGTTGCGCAACAACGTGCTCAAGTCCGGACAGGTCGGGCGCCTGGTGGCCAACAACTTCAAATCGAGCATCATCGACATTCCGCTGCTGGAGTCCTACCCGGACCCGCAGGACCAGGGCAAGCTGATCAAGCTCGACTACCAGCAGTTCTCCCATCAGCTCGAGGAGAAGATCCGCGACAAGTTCCAGGCCCAGAACCCCAATGTGAAGGTGCACATCGTCGGCTTCGCCAAGAAGGTCGGTGACCTGATCGATGGCCTGATGATGGTGGCGATGTTCTTCGGTATCGCCCTGGTGATCACCTGGGTGCTGCTGTACTGGTTCACTTGGTGCATCCGCAGCACCATCGCCGTGCTGATCACCACCCTGGTGGCGGTGGTCTGGCAGCTGGGGCTGATGCATGCGGTGGGCTTCGGCCTTGACCCGTACTCGATGCTGGTGCCGTTTTTGATCTTCGCCATCGGCATCTCCCACGGGGTGCAGAAGATCAACGGCATCGCCTTGCAGTCCAGTGATGCCGACAACGCCCTGACCGCTGCGCGGCGCACCTTCCGGCAATTGTTCCTGCCGGGGATGATCGCCATTCTGGCTGACGCCGTGGGCTTCATCACCCTGCTGATCATCGACATCGGGGTGATCCGCGAGCTGGCCATCGGTGCGTCGATCGGTGTGGCGGTGATCGTCTTCACCAACCTGATCCTGCTGCCGGTGGCGATCTCCTATGTCGGCATCAGCAAGAAGGCCATCGAGCGCAGCAAGAAGGATGCGACCCGCGAACATCCGTTCTGGCGCCTGCTGTCCAACTTTGCCAGCGCCAAGGTCGCGCCGGTGTCCATCGTCCTGGCCTTGCTGGCCTTCGGTGGCGGCCTCTGGTACAGCCAGAACCTGAAGATCGGCGACCTCGACCAGGGTGCGCCGGAGCTGCGTCCGGACTCGCGCTACAACCAGGACAACGCCTTCATCATCAACAACTACTCGACCAGTTCCGACGTGCTGGTGGTGATGGTCAAGACCCCGACCGAAGGCTGCTCGGTGCACTCGACCATGGCACCGGTCGACGAGCTGATGTGGAAGATGGAGAACACCCCGGGGGTGCAGTCGGCGATCTCGCTGGTGACCGTGTCCAAGCAGATGATCAAGGGCATGAACGAGGGCAACCTGAAATGGGAAAGCCTGTCGCGCAACCCGGACGTGCTCAACAGTTCGATCTCCCGTGCTGACGGCCTGTACAACGCCGACTGCTCGTTGGCGCCGGTGCTGGTCTTCCTCAACGATCACAAGGCCGAGACCCTCGACCGTGCGGTCAAGGCTGTGCAGGAATTTGCCGACACCCACAACAAGGAAGGCCTGGAGTTCCTCCTGGCGGCCGGTAACGCGGGTATCGAGGCGGCCACCAACGAAGTGATCAAGTCGGCCGAGCTGACCATTCTGATCCTGGTGTACATCTGCGTGGCGGTGATGTGCATGATCACCTTCCGTTCCTTCGCTGCGACCCTGTGCATCGTCCTGCCGCTGGTGCTGACCTCGGTGCTGGGCAACGCGCTGATGGCCTACATGGGCATCGGCGTCAAGGTCGCGACCCTGCCGGTGGTGGCACTGGGCGTGGGTATCGGCGTGGACTACGGCATCTACATCTACAGCCGCCTGGAGAGCTTCCTGCGCGCCGGGTTGCCGCTGCAGGAAGCCTACTACCAGACCCTCAAGTCCACCGGCAAGGCGGTCCTGTTCACCGGCCTGTGCCTGGCCATCGGCGTGTGCACCTGGATCTTCTCGGCGATCAAGTTCCAGGCCGACATGGGCCTGATGCTGACCTTCATGCTGCTATGGAACATGTTCGGCGCGCTGTGGCTGTTGCCGGCACTGGCGCGGTTCCTGATCAAGCCGGAGAAAATGGCGGGCAAGCAGGGCGGTTCGATTTTCGCCCATTGACCGGTGCAGTAATCGGGGCTACTTCGTAGCCCATCGCCGGCAAGGCCGGCTCCCACAGGTGCGCATTACCTGTGGGAGCCGGCCTTGCCGGCGATGCTTTTGATGATCGGGTATCATGGGGTTTTCCCGCCAGTGATCTTCCTGCAATGACAACCCTCTCCCAAGCCCTCGAATCCTGCGACATGCTCCTGATCGACGGCCTGCACGCTTTTGACTTCACCTTCGACGAAACCGGCCTGCATATCGCGCTGATGGACGGCCGCGTTCCTAAACAATGGTCGTTCACCCCGGAGCAGATCGGCGCCGCCCGCGCTGAAGGTGCCGACTGGCTGATCAACGCCGGCACTGGCGAGCATCGGCTAGTCTGTATGAGTGCCTTTAGTGCCCGCGATGAGGAAGACGATGACGCGCCTGCTGAAGAACCTGCTGATCGCCAGTAGCATGAGCCTGACTCTCACTGCCCAGGCCCACGACCTGCTGGTCGGCAGCTATACCGCAGGCAGCAGCGAAGGCATCTACCGCTACCGCTTCAACAGCGACAGCGGCCAGATCGACCCTACGCCGCTGCAGATCCTCATGAGCGAAAACCCGTCCTGGCTGACCCTCTCGGTCGACAAGCGCCTGCTATTCGCGGTCAACGAGAATGGCGCCGGCAACGGCCAGGTCAGCAGTTTTGCCATTGGCAAGGACGGCAGCCTCAAGGCCCTGAACCAGGTGCCAAGCCTGGGCGATGAGCCGACCCACTCCAGCCTCAGCCATGACCAGCGCTACCTGTTCGTTGCCAATTACGGCGTATTGCCTGCCCCCGGCGGCAGCCTCAGTGTGTTGCCAGTCGACCGTAACGGCCACCTGCAGGCTTCGGTGCAACAAGACCGGCACAAGCCCAGCGGCGTCAACCCGGAGCGCCAGACCGGACCGCACGTGCACTCGGTGGTGTCATCCGACGACGGCGAATACGTGTTCGCCAGCGACCTGGGTGCCGACAAGGTATTTGTCTACCGATACGACGGCGCCAGTCCCAAGCAGCCACTGAGCGCGGTCGAGCCGGTAAGCCTGCCGCCGGGTAGCGGGCCGCGCCATTTGCTGTTTGACCGTGACGGCAAGCATGCCTACCTGACCCTGGAAATGAGCGCGCAAGTGGTGGCGTTCGACTATCAGGACGGCAAGCTGGCAGAGCTTCAGCGCCTGCCATTGACCGAGCTGACCGATGCCTCGGCCAGGGCGGCGGGGGCCTTGCACCTGTCGGCTGACGGGCGCTTTCTGTATGTCAGCAATCGCGGCACGGCCAACGAACTGCTGGTGTTTGCCGTCGATGACAAGACCGGCAAGCTGATGCAGGTGCAGCGGCGCAGTGTCGAAGGCGATCACCCACGGGAGTTCGCCCTCGACCCCACCGGCAAGTTCCTCCTGGTGGCCAACCAGAAGAGCAACGAGATCGTGGTGATCCGCCGTGATCCGCGCAGTGGCCTGCTGGGCGAAACCGTGCAGAAGCTGGCCCAGGATGCACCGTCGGACCTGAAGTTCGTCAACTGACTATCAATTGCCTTGATGTTTGCTACTGCTGCAATGAATTTCTGTGCGCCGCGCCAGCGGCGTAAGTTTGAACCACGGCCCCAGGCGGCCACTTCAAACCACAGACTTCGAGGTCAGCGCCATGAACTTCAACCTTTTCCCGGTCATCGCCGCTTCCGCCATTTCTGCTTCGGTGGTCCTGCCGGCCAACGCCCATGTCGAGCTCAGCGAGCGCAAATCGTCGACCCAGAGCTACACCCAGAAGTACCTGCAACAAAGCGCCAACTTCTATGCCGCGCTGGACCACAAGTCGCAGCACTGAGCCGGTAGATTTTTCTGGTAATAGCACATCGCCATGTGATTGAATTTGACGCTAATTTATTGACGTCAGGGGATAACACATGAAATGGCGAATTCTGGCGGTGTTGCTGTTCCTCTATTCTTCGCCGATTCTGGCGCTGTAGCTTCTGGCCTCATCGCTGGCAAGCCAGCTCCCACCATGGCCCTGCATGCCCAGGCCCCTGTGGGAGCTGGCTTGCCAGCGATGGGTTCAACGCGCCATGATCGCCTTGAACAATGCCGACTCCAGCCAGCCCTGCAACCATGCCCGCAAGTGCGGGTAGGGCGCCTGGGCGAACCACTCAGGCTCCACCCCGGCGAACTGGCGCATCAATGGCAGCAATGCCGCGTCCGCCAGGCTTGGATGATCAGCGAACAGGTACGCCTGCTGCGCCAGTCGTTCATCCAGCTCGGCGAGCCAGGTTTCAGCCGGTGCCCGGTACTCTTCACGTGAGTGCTGCGGGTAGCGTTCAGCATATTTGTACAGATTGACCTGCGCCTTGAACTCGCGATCATTGCGTTCGATCAGCGTATCGGCGGCCTGGGCCGCCTGCGGGTCGGCCGCGAGTTGCCAGTCCTGCGGATCATGCCGGGCCAGGGCCCAGCGCATGATATCCAGGCTTTCCTCCAGCACCCGCTCACCTGTACTCAACACCGGCACTGTGCCCTTGGGCGAAAGTGCCAGCAGCTCGGCCGGCTTGGCCTTGAGGCTGACTTCGCGGACCTCCACCGGGCACTGGGCATAACGCAGGGCCAGGCGCGCACGCATGGCCCAGGGGCAGCGACGGAACGAGTAGAGGATCATCCGCTGACCTCCACCGTACTCAGGCCATTGCCCTGGCGGCGAACCTGGATCTGCACCGGAATGCGCTCATGCATCTCCTGCACGTGGGAAATCACCGCGACCTTGCGGCCCTGGGCCTGCAAGCCATCGAGGGCGTCCATGGCCAGTTGCAGCGATTCGGGGTCGAGGCTGCCGAAACCTTCGTCGATAAACAGCGATTCGATGCGTAGGGTGCTCGAAGCCATCGACGCCAGGCCCAAGGCCAGGGCCAGCGAAACCAGGAAGGTTTCACCGCCCGACAGTGAATGCACCGAGCGCAGCTCATCACCCATTTCCGTATCCAGCACCAACAGGCCGAGCAGGCTGCCACCACGCTTGAGCCGGTAGCGCCGGGCCAGCTGGCGCAACTGGGCGTTGGCGTGGTGCACCAGCAGGTCGAGGTTGTAGCCCTGGGCAATCTTGCGGAAGGTGTCGCCGGTGGCCGAGCCGATCAGGGCGTTGAGCCGTGCCCAGCGCTGCCACTCGCTGTAGGCACCGGCGATCTGATCGGCCAGGGCCTGGTGCGCCAGTTGCCGGCGCTGGTCTTCGGCCTGGGCGGCACGCAGTTCGGCGCAGCTCTGTTCGCTGGCCGCCAGTTGCAGCTGCAGGCTGGCGAAGTCCTGTTCCAACGCTTCGCTGGTGAGTTCGGCATTGCCCTGGGCCTGGTGTTGATCCAGGCGCTGCTGGCGCTCCTGCAGCAGGGTACGGGCCTGTTCGATGGCTTTTTCTGCGTCCTGCAGCCCTTGGCGCAGTTGCGCCACGGCGTTGTCGCCGAAGGCCAGTAACTGCTCCAGGCCGCTGTCGTCCAGCTCCGGATGGCCCTGGCGCCACTGTTCGATCTGGCCGCGAACCTCATGGTGTTCCTGCTCCAGCGCGCTCAGGCGTTCACCCTTGGCCTTGAGCTCGGCAGTCAGTTCGATCAACCGCGCCTGGGTATCCTGCAACTGCTGGCCTGCCTGGGCTTCGGCCTGGCGCGCGTGCTCCACGGCCTGTTCCAGATGCTGCTGCCAGTGTTCGGCGCCGGCCTGCTCGCCGAGCAAGCTGGCGAGGCTGTCGCGGCTGAGTTGATGTTGGCGTTCCAGGTCGCTGAACTGCTGTTGCAATTCTTCCTGCTTCTGAACCCGTGCCTGCTGCTGCAACTGGGCCTTGTCCAGCTTTTGCTGGCGCTCGCCGTGCTCCTGCTGTTCGTCCTTTTGCCGTTGCAGCAGGTCCAGGCGCAGGGCCAGTTGCTGGTCCAGGCGCATGAAGGCGGCAGCTGGCTCCTGGCGCAGGTC
The DNA here is from genome assembly GCF_900497695.1 of Pseudomonas wadenswilerensis. Classification (GTDB taxonomy): domain Bacteria; phylum Pseudomonadota; class Gammaproteobacteria; order Pseudomonadales; family Pseudomonadaceae; genus Aquipseudomonas; species Aquipseudomonas wadenswilerensis. The sequence continues at coordinate 56,429 of NZ_UIDD01000006.1, forward strand.
ATCGAGAACTTCGGTTGGCAACAGGGTGGCGAAACTGGCCAGGTCCTGCTCCAGGCGTTCTTCGTCACTGGCCAGCGCCGTTTGCTGCTGGCTCAGGTGCTGGTTGGCCTGCTGGCTGGCGTCTTGGGCTGCCTGCAATTGCTGTTGCAGGCGGCTGGCGTCTTTTTGCAGGGTCAGCAGGGCGTTCTGGCGCTGTTCGTCACGACTGATGTCGTGGTTCAGGTTGCGCGCCTGCAAGTCCAGCCAGGTGCTGCGCTGGCTGGCGTCCTGGTCGGCCAGCGACGGGTACAGCGGGTGCGCTTCGAGGCTGGGCAGCAACGCGTGTTGCTGGTTGCCCAGTTGTTCCTGCTGGTGCAGGTATTCCTTGATCTGGCCGTTGACGCCACCCAGTTGAGTGCGCAGTTCATCGAGCTGTTTCTTCAGCTCGTCGACCATTTGCTGCGCGTTGGCCTCTTCGTTCTGGTCGTGGCGGCCGAGGCTTTGCAGCAGGGCTTCGGGCTGATGATAAGGGTGCTCCTGGCTACCGCACACGGGGCAGGGCTGGTCATCCTGCAGCTGCGCGCGCAGCTCTTCGACGCTCTGGCTGCGGGCCAGGCGCTGGCGTTCGAGCAACTGGCGGGTCACATTCAGCGCCTGCTCGGCGGCGGTCAGCTGGTTCTTGCCATTGAGGCCTTCGCCGATCAACTGCTCGCGCTGCTTCAGGGCCGCTTGCTGGCGTTCGCGCAAGGCTTGCAGGCGCAGTTCGAGGTCCTGCTGGTTGCTCCACAGCCGGCTCAGTTCTTCGATCTGGCGCTGTTGCTGGCGGTTTTTCTGCAGCAGCTCGCCGAGCAGGCCGATCTGTTCGGCCAGGGCTTGGGGTTCTGCCTCGGCTTCGCGGTAGAGCAGGGCCAGGGCGGCGCGCTGCTCCTCAAGCTGGGCACTGGCCTGACTGGCGCGTTGCTGCAGGCCGGGCAGCTCGGCACGGCCCTGGTTGAGGCGGTTGCCCAGCTGCATCAGTTGTTGCAGGCGGTCGCGATAGGCACTCCAGGCTTCACTCAGCCCGGCCAGCGGCGCGCTTTGTGCGAGCTGTTCGCTGATCTGCTGCAGGCGCTCTTCGTTCAGGCGTTGCTGTTCATTGAGGCTCAGCAGCTGGTGCTGGCCTTCGGCACTGGCCTGATCGGCCTGTTGCTTGAGCGTCGAGCTATGGGCCAGTTCCTGTTGCAGGCGGGCCAGGGTGTTCTGCTCGGCAAAGGCCTGGCGCACCAACGGCGCGCTTTCGGTTTGTTGTGCCAGGGCCTGGGCGAGGGCTGCGTGGGCCTTGCCCAGGTCGTCCTGCAGTTGCTGCTGGTGGCCATGCAACAGGTCATGCTGCTGGCGCTGCGCGGCTATGCTCTCGGCCAGCGGGCTGAGCTGGGCATTGAGCGCCTGCTGGCGGGCAAACTGGTGACGCTGCGGCGCCAGCTGTTCCAGACGCGCGAGTTTCAGCCGCTCGCTGTGCAGGCTGTCGTTGTGCTGCTGGGCACTGTGCAGTTGCGCCGTGCTGGTCTGCACCTGTTCCTGCAGTTGCAACAGCTCGGTGAGCCAGCTGCGCTGCTGTTCAAGCTGGCGCAGTTGCGCCTGTTCGGCCTTGAACCGATCGAGGGCCCCGCTGTAGCGCTGGTCTAGTTCGGCGCGGGCCTCGGCGGCCATGGGCATCACGCCGCTGGCCTGGTCCTGCAGGGCCTTGTGCGCCTCTTCGGCTTCCTTGCTCTTGCTGTAGGCGCGGCGGCCCAGCTGGCTGTAGATCGCCGTGTTGGTAAGCTTTTCCAGCAGCTCGCTGCGCTCTTTGTCATCGGCCTTGAGGAAGGCGCTGAACTCGCTCTGGGCCAGCATCACCGCACGGGTGAACTGTTCGAAGTTCAGGCCCAGGCGCGACTCGATCAGTTGCTTGTATTCGGCCTTGCTCTGGTTGCTCAGCAGCTGGTCGCTGTCCAGGTCATGCAGGCTCTGACGGCTGCCTTGCAGCTTGCCGTTGGCCTTGTCGCGGGCGCGGTTGGTTTCCCAGCGGGCGCGGTAGCGCCGGCCGTCAATGCCGACGAAATCCACCTCGGCAAAGCCGCTGCCCGAACCCCGACGCAGCAAGGTGCGCGGGTCGCTGGTGAGGATGTCGCTGTCGACCTCCGGCAGCTTGGTCTCGCGGCCGATGTTGTTCAGCCGCGGCACGGCGCCGAACAGCGCCAGGCACAGGGCGTCGAGCAGGGTGCTCTTGCCGGCGCCGGTGGGCCCGGTGATGGCGAACAGGCCGGCGCTGGCCAGCGGCTCGGCGGTGAAGTCGATTTCGATCGGGCCTTCCAGGGAGGCCAGGTTCTTCAGGCGGATGGCGAGAATCTTCATGGCTGTTCTTCCTCCTGCTGGACGTCCTGCAGCAACAAGGCAAAGTCGGCCAGGGTCTGTTCATCGACAACATTGCCATAGGCCTGCTCCCAGGCGCGGCTGAACAGCTCGTGCGGGGTCAGTTGGCCCAGTTCCAGCAAGTCGGCGCTGCCGTCATCTTCGCTGCGGCCGTTGCCGGCATATTCGGCAGCGATGCGCACCAGGCGCACGGCCTTGCCGTGCAGGGCGCCTTCGAGCTGGGCGCGCAGGTCGGGCAGGGGCTCGTCCAGGCGTACGCGGATCTCCAGCCAGGGTTGGCGCTGCGGATCGTCCAGCAGGTCGACTACCGGCAGCTCGGCCAGTTGCTCAAGTACTTCGGCCAGCGGTGCCGGGCCCAGCCGTTGCAGGTGCACGGCGCGCGGCACCAGGCGCGATTCGACGCTGGCCAGGTTGGCGCCGTCGAGTTCGATTTCGAGGATCTGGTGTTGATAGCCGATTTCCGAGAACGACAGCGGGATTGGCGAACCGCTGTAGCGGATGCGCTCCTCCCGGTTGACCTTCTGCGGCTTGTGCAGGTGGCCGAGGGCGACGTAGCTGATCTGCGGAGCGAACAGGCGTGCCGGCAGGGCTTCGGCGTTGCCGATGATCAGGCTGCGTTCGGAGTCTTCCGAGACCGAGCCACCGGCCATGTGCGCGTGGCTCACGGCAATCAGCGCCTGACCGGCCTTGCGCCGTTGCAGGGCGGCGGCGATGAGTTTTTCGTGGACCTGGGCGATGCCCCGCAGGTAGTCATCGCCCAGGTGTGCGCCGGTGACTTCCGCCGGGCGCAGGAACGGCAGCGCCAGGCACCAGGCGGCGACCTTGCCCTTGGCGTTGGTCAGCGGAATCAACAGGCGTTCGCTGTCCAGTTCACCTTCATCCAGCCATTGCACGCGGCCCAGGGCGTAGGTGCGCAGGCGGCGCATCAGCGGCGCCGGCAGTTCGATGCGCGAGCCGGAGTCGTGGTTGCCGGCGATCATCACGATGTTCAGCTTGGGCTGCTGTTCGTGGGCCTGGACGATGAAGTCGTAGAGCCGCTCCTGGGCTTTGACCGGCGGATTGACGGTGTCGAAGATGTCGCCGGCAATCAGCAGGGCATCGGGCTGGCGCAGCTTGAGCTGGCCGAGCAGCCAATCGAGAAAACAGGCGTGTTCGAAATCGCGTTCCTGGCCGTGCAGGGTTTGACCCAGGTGCCAGTCGGAGGTGTGAAACAGACGCATGAAGGGTTCCGCAATGTGCCGGCGTGGCGCTCGGGGTGCCACGCCTGGAGGTTATTTGGGGTACAGCGGCGGCAAGCTGCCGTTCTCGCTTTGCGCAGGCTGAACCTGCTCGGCGGCCGGGATGGTGCCAATGGCCCGCCATAATTCTTCACCTTGCCAATATTGCCCGCTTTCGCTGTACAGCGCGCCGTTGAGGCCATCGAGGGCATCGGACAACGGCACGAAACGCGCGGCCATTTCGGCCAGGGTTTCCGGTTGCTGGCGGGCCCAGGCATCCAGGGCCTGGCGCGTGGCTTGGGGGTCGTTGGCCTGGCACGCGCGCTTGAGGTCATCAAGCAAGGTGCGCGGGCTCGGCCCGGTTTGCGCCGCTCGCAGCACCGCCGGTTGCGAGCGCGCCCGCCACCACAGGGCAAAACCCAGCAGGGTGGTCAGGGCCAGTACCAGGGTACTCAGCTGCCAGGGCCAGAGCAGGTAGGTTTGCACCGTAACCGGGTCGACGCTGGCCGGCTTGTCGGCGCTCAGCGCCGGGTTGTCCTCGATCTGCAGGCTACGGGCCGGCAGGTTGCTGCGTTCCAGGTGATCTTCGCGGGTGTTCCACCAGACCACTTCCTGGCTCGGCAGTTCCAGCCTGCCGCTGTGGGTCGGCACCAGCGCTTCGCGCTCTTCACGCACGCCGAGCAGGCCGCGGTCGTTGACCTGGTTGCGCAGTTGCGGCTGGTCCGGGTAGCGGCGCAGGCCGGTCACTTCGGTGCCGGGCAGCGGCGGCAGTTGGGCGCTGGACAAGCCCTCGGCCTGAAGGATCACGGTGCGGGTCAGCGAGTCGCCGATTTGTGTCTGCTGCTGCGCCGGGTCCGGGCTCCAGTGTTCTTCCAGGGTCAGGCTGTTGGCCGGCAGCCAGGGCGCGTTGGCCGGGTAGTCGGCCGGGATCGGGTCGACCGTCAGCACCAGCGGCGTGGAGCCGACCTGCACCTGCTTGCCGGCGCGCGGGCTGTTGGGCTCCTGCTCGGCGTCGCTCTGCGCGGCGGTGGCGCTGAAGGTCAGGGCGGGGATTTTCAGGTCGCCGCTTTGCTGGGGGTAGATCGCGTAGCGCATCTCGATCACGCCGTGGCGCACGCCGTCGATGACTTTCTCGAAGGTGCGCGATTCGCCCAGCGGCTCGACCTTGGCGTTGTCCAGCTGCAGCGGGCTGAGGCTGCTGTCGTCGTACAGTGGCACCGAGTGATAGATGCTCAAGGTCAGCACCGCCTGGGCCTGCACGTAGACCTCCGGCTGGTCGAGGCTGGCGTCGATGAACACCGGGCCATGGTTTTCGCTGCTGACCTCGTTGGCCTGGATCTGCAGGCTGATCGGCTGGCTGCGCACTTCGCCCAGCTGCAGGGCGGGAATCTCCACGCTGCCGCTCTGGCGCGGCAGCAGGGTGATGATCCAGCGGGTGTTGGCGCTGTTCTCGTCAAGGCTGTTGAGGCTGTTGACCTGGCGTGTGCCACGGACCTCGAAATTGGCCTCCAGTGGCGTCAGGTCGGGTTTGCCGAACTGAGTCACGTCTTGGGTCTCGAGGGTCAGCTCAAGGGTTTCGCCGGCATTCAGGCGTGTGCGGTCGACACTGGCGAGCAGCGCCGCAGCCTGTACCTGCAAGGCGAGAAAGAGGCTGAAGACCAGGACGCAGACGCGACTCATCGATGGGTTTCCTGATGTTGTTGCTGTTCATACCAGAATTTACGCCGTAACAGCTCGGCCGGGTTGTCCGGGATCTGTCGCAGCCATTGTTCCAGGGCCTGGCGCTGTTCGGCGTCGAGGCTGCTGTCGGCCGGGCGCTGGGGCGGCCGGGTGGTGTCATCGTCGTCAGCGCCGCTGGCCTGGTTCTGTGCCTGCTCGTTGGCGTTGTCCTCAGGTTTGCCAGCTTCGTCGGCCGCGTCCGCTGGTTTTGCCGCGGCCTGGTCCTGGGCGTTCTGCGAGCTGCTGGCAGTGTCGCTGCTGCTGTCGGGATTGCTCTGCTGGTCATCTTCAGGCGGCTGCTCGGGCGCTTGTTCGCCCTGGCGTTGTTGCAGCAACTGTTCGACCAGTACCTTGTTGGCCAGCGCCGGTTGCAGTTCCGGTTGGCGCTCCAGGGCCTGCTCGTAGGCATCCAGCGCCGCTTCCAGTTCACCGCTACGGGCCAGGGCATTGCCGCGATTGTAATGGTCGGCGGCGCGGTTGCCCTGGGCGAACTGGCGGGCGGCGCCGTTGAAATCGCCGGCCTCATACAGCGCCAGGCCTTTCCACTGCGGGTCTTCGAAGTGCCGCGCAGCCTCGGCCGGACGCTGCTGTTCAAGCAGGCGCTGGCCTTGCTGGTCGGGGCGCAGCCACAGGTCGTTGAACTCGAGCGCGTAGCTGGGCTGCGGCACGGCCAGCAGCAACGGCAAGCAGAACAACCAGCCGCGGCGGCCGGCGCAAGCGGCCAGTAGCAACAGTGGCAGCAACAGCCAGTAGCCCTGGTCGGCCCAGCTGTCGAGCTGCACGGTCTGGCCATCGTCACGCAGGCCGTGCGGGTTGTCGAACAGGCGCAGGCCACGCAGGTCGAGGTCGTCGATGCGGGCACTGCGGTAGCGGCCACCGGTGCTGTTGATAAAGGCCTTGAGGCTGGCGCTGTCGAGCCGCGGCAGGAGGATCCCGCCCTGATCGTCCTTGAGGTACTCGCCATTGGCCTGTCTGACCGGCGCACCCTCGGCGCTACCGACGCCGAGCATCAGCAGGCTCGGGCCTTGGCGGCCGAGCGCCTGGACGATGCCCTGACGCTCCTGGGCCTCGAGCGCGGAGCCGATCAACAGCAGCCGACCCTGGCCCAATCCGGCCTGGGCGAGCAGGGCCAGGCCCTTGCGCACGGCCAGATCGGCGCGCTGGCCGGCTTGCGGCATGATCGAGGGTTCCAGGGCTTCGAGCAGGTTGCGGCTGGTGGCCAGGTCGTCGGACAGCGGCACCAGAGTGTGGGCGCTGCCGGCATAGACGATGATTGCGGTCTGGCTGTCGCGGCGGTGCTCGAGCAGGTCGAGGATCTTGCGCCGGGCTTGCTCCAGGCGGGTTGGCGCGGCATCGTCGGCGAGCATCTGCGGGGTCAGCTCAAGCAGGATCACCAGCGGGTCGGCCGGGCGCTGGCGGGTGTCTTCCAGGCGCTGCCAGCTTGGCCCGATCAGGGCCAGTACGGTGATCAACCAGGCCAGGCCAAGGGCGATCCACGGCAGTTTGCTGTCGCGGCCGCTGCCGCCACCCAGCAGCACGGCATGAAAGGCCGGCGGCAGGATCATCTGCCAGCGCCCGGCGCGTTTCTGTCGGTGCCAGAGCTTCCAGAGCAGCCAGGCCAGCAGCGGCAGGATGATCAGCCACAGCGGGCGCAGCCATTGCGGCCACAGTTCGCTCATCGCCGCCTCCTCAGGCGCAGCCGCTGCAAGCGCTGGCGCCATTCCGGGTGCGGCTGCAAAAAGCGCGGGCGGCGCAGCAGGCGCTGTAGCAGGTTGTCAGGCCATTGCTGCTCGATCACCAGCAGCACGCTCAGCAACAGGGCCAGGGCCAGCGGCCAGCCGTACAGCGGCTGGGCGGTGCGCGCCTGGGTCGGCTGCTGGGCCACCGGCTCCAGGCGGTCGAGGGCTTCGCCGATGGCATGGAGTTCTTCGCCGTCGTGGGCGCGGAAGTAGCTGCCGCCGGTCAGCTCGGCGATTTCCTTGAGCGAGGCTTCGTCCAGGTCCAGGCTCGGGTTGATGCCCAATAGCCCGGCGGTACCGGTTTGCTCCGGATCAGCACCGATGCCGATGGTGTAGATACGCACGTTTTCCTGGGCGGCCAGACGCGCCGCAGTCAGCGGATGGATCTGCCCGCCATTGTTGGCGCCGTCGGTGACCAGCACCAGCACCCGGCTCTGCGCCGGGCGCTGGCGCAGGCGCTTGAGGCCCAGGCCGATGGCGTCGCCGATGGCGGTGTTCTTGCCGGCAATGCCGATTTGCGCTTCGTCGAGGAAGGTGCGCACGGTACGCCGGTCGAAGGTCAGTGGCGCTTGCAGGTAGGCCTGGCTGCCGAACAGGATCAGGCCGACACGGTCGCCCTGGCGCTGTTCGAGAAAGTCGCCGAGCAGGGCCTTGACCAGGGTCAGGCGGCTGACGTCGTCGCCTTGCCACTGCATGTCGGGAAAGTCCATGGAGCCGGATACATCCACCGCCACCAGCAGGTCGCGGCCACTGGCGGCCACCGGCAACGGCTCGCCCAGCCATTGCGGGCGGGCGGCGGCGAACAGCAATAACAGCCAGACCAGCACGAACGGTGCCTGCTGGCGCCAGGTCGGCAGGTTCAGGCGCGCACGGCGGCCGGCCAGGCCTTCGAGCTCATCGAGAAAGCTGACCTTGAGCACCGGCTCACCGCTGTCGGCGGCAGGCAGCAGCAGGCGCGCCAGCCAGGGCAGCGGCAACAGTACGAAGATCCACGGCCAGGCCAGTTCAAACATGTTTGCGGATCCAGGTTTCGACCGACTGGTTAAGCCCGTTGATGGCTTTGTCGTCGAGTTTGCATTCGGGCTTGTAGGCGCCTTCGACCAGCACCATCCAGCGCGTCAGGCCGGCGGCCGGGCAGCGGTTATCCAGAAACGCCAGCCATTGGCGGCCGTTGAGGGTATGGCTGTGGCTGCCCGGGTAATGGTTGCGACACAGGCGCTTGAGCAGGGCGTTGATCTGCTGCAGCCAGGCGCCGGCCGGGGCGCCGTCGTAGGGTTTGGGCAGGCGCGCGAGCTCGGCCAGGGCCTCGATGCGCACCGGGTCCAGGGGCAGTTCGGCACGCACGATGGGCTTCTTGCCCGGGCGCCAATGGCGCAGGCGCCACAGGCCCCAGCCCAGCAGCGGCAGCAGCAACAGCAGCGCCCACCAGCCCGGGGCCAGCGGCCACCAGCCGATCGGCGCCGGGGTGATCAACGGCTGCAACTGATCGAGCGGGTTCACGAGGTTTTCCCCGGACGTTGCGCGTTGAGGTACTCGCGCAGTTGCTCGATCATCTCGCTCTGGGTGCTCAGTGGCATCAGCACCACCCGCAGCTTTTGCGCCAGCAGTTCCCAGCGCTCGATACGCGCTTCGCTTTGCTGGCGGTAGCTCTTGCGCAGGGTCGGGTCGAGGGTGTCGAGCTCCAGTTGCGCACCGCGCTGGGCAAAGCGCAGCAGGCCGGCGGCGGGCAGGGCGTGGTCGAGCGGGTCGGACAGCGGCAACAGCAGCAGGTCGCAATGGCGCGAAAGCAGGCTCAGCTGTTGTTCGACCGCAGGCGTCAGCGCCCGCTCGTCGCAGATGATGATCGCCAGGCTGCCCGGGCGCAGCACTTCGCGGGCGCGGCGCAGGGCGATGCCAAGGCTGTCGGCCTGGGGTACGGCTTCGGTATGCAGCGACTGGTTGACCCGTGCCAGGCGGTTGAGCAGTTGCAGCAGGCTCTGCTTGCTGCGCCGTGGCTTGATCTCGTAGTGCTCGTTGTCGCCGAACACCAGGCCGCCTATGCGGTCGTTATGGCCCAGGGCGGCCCAGCCGATCAAGGCGGCGGCCTGGGCGGCGAGCACCGACTTGAACATCAGCCCGGAGCCGAAGAACAGGCGCTGGCTCTGTTCGACGAGGATGAAGATCGGCCGTTCGCGTTCCTCATGGAACAGCTTGGTGTGCGGCTCCTGGGTGCGCGCGGTCACCCGCCAGTCGATGTTGCGCACATCGTCGCCGGCCTGGTAGACCCGCACCTGATCGAAATCGACCCCGCGCCCGCGCAGTTTCGAGTGGTGCAGTCCTACCAGAGGGCTGCGCTGGCCGGGCCGGGAGAACAGCTGCACTTCGCGCACGCGATGACGCATCTCGATCAACTCGGCGAGGCTGATGCGGATTCCGGGCGCGGCCAGCAGGCGATTGGGCATGGGTTCAGGCGACGGCGACGACGTCGAGGATGCGCTGGATCACCCGGTCCTGGTCAATCCCGGCGGCCTCGGCCTCGAAGGAAAGAATGATGCGGTGGCGCAGCACGTCGAACAGCACCGCCTGGATGTCTTCGGGGCTGACGAAGTCGCGCCCGGCCAGCCAGGCATGGGCCCGCGCGCAGCGGTCGAGGGCAATCGAGCCACGGGGGCTGGCGCCGTATGCGATCCAGTCGGCCAGCTCCAGGTCGTACTTGGCCGGGGTGCGGGTGGCCATGACCAGTTGCACCAGGTACTCCTCCACCGCATCGGCCATGTACAGGCCGAGGATTTCCTTGCGCGCGGCAAAAATCGCTTGCTGGCTGACCCGGCGCTCCGGCTTGGTCTCGCCGTTCAGGGCCTCGCCGCGGGCCTGCAGGAGGATGCGGCGCTCCACGGCGGCGTCCGGGAAGCCGATCTTGACGTGCATGAGGAAGCGATCGAGCTGGGCTTCGGGCAGTGGGTAGGTGCCTTCCTGCTCGATCGGGTTTTGCGTGGCCATTACCAGGAACAACGGCGACAGCTCGTAGGTACTGCGCCCGACGCTGACCTGGCGCTCGGCCATGGCTTCGAGCAGCGCCGACTGGACCTTGGCCGGGGCGCGGTTGATTTCATCGGCCAGCACCAGGTTGTGGAAGATCGGTCCCTGCTGGAACACGAAGCTGCCGGTTTCCGGGCGGTAGATTTCGGTGCCGGTGATGTCGGCCGGGAGCAGGTCGGGGGTGAACTGGATACGATGGAACTCGGCTTCGACACCTTCGGCCAGTTCCTTGATGGCCTTGGTCTTGGCCAGGCCCGGGGCGCCTTCGACCAGCATGTGGCCGTCGGCGAGAAGCACGATGAGCAAGCGCTCGACGAGTTTTTCCTGGCCCAGGATCTGGGTTGAAAGAAAGGTGCGCAGCGCGATCAGCGCCTCACGGTGTTCCATCGTTGAAGGTTCCTGGGAAAAAGCCAGGGCGTGCGGCGTAAAAGCACCCAGGCGGGGGCTGATACTTTAATGCATCCGGAGGGCTGGCGACTAACGGCAGCAGGGAAATTTGTTCAAATCGCAAAGTCAGGGGCTGCTGCGCAGCCCATCGTCGGCAACGCCAACTCCCACAGGGATCGCGCTGACCCTGTGGGAGCTGGCGTTGCCAGCGATGCAAGGCAGAGCCTTGCCGGTCACTCAGTTCTTGAAGCTGGAATGCTTGCGCCCCTGGTCACACAGGGCAAACACCACCACCAATACCGCTGCCACCACCAGGATCAGCGCCACGCCATCAGTGGAGTGGGTCGCCGAGTTGGCCACCAGCGCCAGGCCACCCAGCGGTGCCAGGCCGCCAGCCACGGCCGTGCCGATCTCGCGCCCGGTGCCAAAGCCCGAAGAGCGGGTCTGGGTCGGGAACTGGCGGCTGAGGAACGAGCCCTGAGGGGCGAACATCATCGGTGCGAGGATGCCGGTACCGATGGCAATCGCCAGGTAGATCATCATCGGCTCGCCAGTGTTGAGCAGGGCCAGGAACGGGTAGGCGAACAGCACCGAGAACAGCCCGCCGAACATCAACACGGTCTTGCTGCTCCATTTGTCGCACAGCCAGCCGAAGAATGGCACGGCAATGATGGCCACCAGGCTGGCGATGGTCACCGACAGCGAGGTGACATGGGCTTCGACGCCCTTGTACTGGGTCAGGTAGGCCAGCGAGAAGGTCTTGAAGATGTAGCTCAGGGCGTTGTAGCCGATGGCCACGAAGAACACCACGGCCAGGCCCTTGAGGTCGTTGCGAAACAGCAGCTTGAGCGGCGATACCTGCTCCTTGGCCGGGGTTTTGTCGAGCTCTTTGAAGTCCGGGGTTTCCGGGATGCTTTTGCGCACCCAGAGGCCGACGCCGACCAGCACGATGCTGCAGATGAACGGGATGCGCCAGCCGCCGGAAAGCAGGAACTCGTTGCCGTTCATGGTCAGCAGGTAGACGGTCAGCGACGACAGCAGCAGGCCCAGGTTCAGCCCCAGCGCCGGCCAGGCGCCCTGGCTGCCGCGCTTGCCTTCGCTGGCGTGTTCATAGGAGGTCACCGCTGCGCCAGACAGCTCGGCGCCGGCGCCCAGGCCCTGGATGATGCGCACCAGCACGAGGATGATCGGCGCCCAGATGCCGATCGAGGCGTAGCTGGGGATCAGGCCGATCAGGGTGGTGCACACGCCCATCATGCAGAAGGTGATGACCAGCACCTGCTTGCGCCCGAAACGGTCGCCCAGGTAGCCGAACAGCACGCCGCCGAAGGGCCGGGCGATAAAGCCAATGGCGAAGGTGGAAAACGCCAGCAGCGAGGCCACCGCCGGGTTGCTCGGGTCGAAGAAGATCTTCGAGAAGACGATTGCTGCCATGGTCGCGTACAGGTAGAAATCGTACCACTCCAGCATCGAGCCGAAGATGGTCGCGGCGGCGACCTTGCGCAGGCGTTTGCGTTTCTGTTCCGGGGTTTCGGTCGCGGCCGTGGCCGCCTCATGTACCGACATGTGAGGTTTCCTTTTTTGTCTTTGTAGTTAGGTGTGCAGCAGGATTCAGCGGGCCTTGAAAATTCTTTCGGCGATCATCTGGCCGATCGGGATGGCCGAGGTGGCCGCCGGCGACGGTGCATTGCAGACGTGCACCATGCGCGGGGTCTCGGCGAACAGGAAGTCATGCACCAGGGTGCCGTCGCGCATCACCGCCTGGGCGCGGATGCCGGCTTCATAGGGCTGCAGGTCTTCAACATTCAGCGATGGGCAGTATTTGCGGCATTGCTCCAGGTAGCCGCTTTTGAACAGCGAGTTCTTCATCTCGGCAGTGCCGGAGCCGAGGTTGTTCCAGATGGTTTTCCAGAACCCCGGGAAGCGCGCGTATTCGGCCACGTCGCGCCAGTTCACCGAGAACTTGCGGTAGTTTTCCCGGCCCAGGCCCAGTACGGCGTTGGGCCCGACGGTAACGCTGCCGTCGATCATCCGCGTCAGGTGCACGCCAAGAAACGGCAGCTCCGGGTCGGGGATCGGGTAGATCAGGTGGTTGACGATGTCGTTCTTGGTCGCTGGCAGGCGGAAGTATTCGCCGCGAAAGGGGATGATCTGGTGGTCGATCTTGACCCCGGCCAGGGCTGCCAGGCGGTCCGATTGCAGGCCGGCGCAGGCCACCAGCTGGCGGGCGCTCCAGACCTTGTCGTCGCTGCTGATGGTGACCTTGTCGGCGGTCTCGACGATGGCCCGCACGGTGGTCTGCAGCTGTACTTCGCCGCCGAACCTCTGGATGACCCGGGCCATGGCTTCGCAGACCTGCTTGTAGTCGACGATACCGGTGGCATCGAGGAACAGGCCGCCGAGGCCGACGATGTTCGGCTCGCGCCGTTGCAGTTCCTTGGCATCCAGCTGCTCGACCTTCAGACCGTTCTGCTGCGAACGCTCATAGAGGGCGTGCATGCGCTCGACTTCCAGCGGCGTGGATGCCACCAGCAGCTTGCCGCAGACGTCGAACTTGATCTGGTGCTCGGTGCAGAACTCCTTGGTGGCCTGGGCACCGCGCTTGCACAGGTCGGCCTTGAGGCTGCCCGGGGCGTAGTAGATCCCCGCGTGGATCACGCCACTGTTATGCCCAGTCTGGTGTTTGGCCAGGCTGCTTTCTTTTTCGAGAATCAGCAAGGATGCGCCCGGTTGGCGCTCCAGCAGGGCCATGGCGGTGGCGAGGCCGACGATGCCGCCGCCGATGATGCAGTAGTCGTAGATCATGCAGGTGTCACCTTGGCGTGTTCTTATCAGAGAGTCTGCTTATCAGGTTGTCAGACTAAGTAGGTCAAACAAAAGGGCGCCATGCAGCAGCGCCCGCTTATAGGGGGGTCAGTCGATACTCGGCAGGTCCAGTTTCAGGCGTTTGGCCGAGGCCCGCAGGTGTGCTTCGGCGCAGGCTGCGGCGGCAAGCCCGTCGCCATCGGCGATGGCCTGGTACAGCGCCTGGTGCTCGCGGTGGGCATCGGCCGAACCGCCCACCGAATGCGCCGCGGAGTTTTCCCAGGCGGTGCGACGAGCGGCGGCCAGTTGTCCACGCAGAAAATCATGGAAGGCGACGAAATAATCGTTCTTGCTGGCTTCGGTGATGGCGCGGTGAAACTCGACATCGGCGGCGGCTGCCACGGCAAAGTCGCTGCGCTTGTCGAGCATCTCCTGCAGGGCCTTGCTCATGCGCGCAAGGTCGGCGGCGTCACGGCGCTGGGCGGCCACCGAGGCGGCCTGGGTCTCGATCCACAGGCGCACTTCGAACATCTGCACCAGGTCCGGGCTGCGGCCTTGCGCAGAAGGGAAGCGGAATACCGTGCCGGTCGGGGTTTGTGAAATGTACGAACCCAGGCCGCGGCGGGCGATCAGCACTCCGTCAGCCTTGAGCTGGGCCACGGCCTCGCGCACCACCGAGCGGCTGACGTTCAATTGCTCGGCCAGTTGCTGTTCGGTGGGCAGGCGCGATTCGGCTGCCAGGCGACCGGAATCGATTTCGGCGCGGATGGCGCCGACAACCCGTTCAACCAGGGTGTCGGGGCGCTGAAGCTCAAGCATGAGGGGTGGCTCATTAATCAGGTTGTCAGACAATGCCTTTTGCAGCGGTTCCTTGTCAAGAAACCGCGTGGGCGATTACAGCTCGCTGACGTAGGTGCCGGTGCCCTTGAGAATGTTCTGCAGGGTTTCTTCGACTTCGGCAACGTCGGTGCCTTTTGACGTCAGGATGATTTCCAGATGGTCGTCACCACCGAGGGCGTCGGCATCCAGTGGTGCAACTTCAATCAGCAACCTTTCGGCACTGAACGTAACCTTCAAACCTTCGACGGGTGCGTAATGCTCGTCGAGGGTAATGTCCACTCGCTCTTCGTCCGGATAGCGCGTCATGAGGAACATCTGGCCCTTGTCGCTGTGGCAGCACAGGGTAGCCATGTTGTCTTCTTCATCATCGCAGGGGGTGGCGAAGAGCAGGGCGGTCTTGAATTGCATGAGCAGCTCGATCAATAAGTTGAAACACGATTCTGCCAGTCTTCGGCCGCTGGATAAACGTGCGGTTTCACCTCAATGACCGAATATGTCGCAGCACCGCAAGCAGGGGCGGGCGGGCACTCGTTAAGCTGCGCTGTCGATGGACACCCGTAAAGACACAGCCCGTTCGGCAGTCGTTTTTGCAGATGCCCATCCGTGGAGCGGGAAGATGTGACTTACAGGTCACCTCGAGCGCCTGTTTCTATGGTTTTACCGTCCTCCTGCTACGGGTTGGCTATCGTTGATCCGTACACGGCGGACGCGCGCGACGCTTCACTCAATAATAAAGCCCAAGCGGAGTACCACAGATGGCGTTTTTCACCGCAGCCAGCAAAGCCGACTTCCAGCATCAACTGCAAGCGGCCCTGGCGCAGCACATCAGCGAACAGGCACTGCCACAAGTGGCGCTGTTCGCCGAACAGTTCTTCGGCATCATCTCTCTGGACGAACTCACCCAGCGCCGTATGTCGGACCTGGCCGGTTGCACCCTCTCTGCCTGGCGCATCATCGAACGCTTCGATCACACCCAGCCCGAGGTTCGCGTCTACAACCCCGATTACGAGCGTCATGGCTGGCAGTCGACCCACACCGCGGTCGAAGTCCTGCACCATGACCTGCCATTTCTGGTCGACTCGGTGCGCACCGAGCTCAACCGCCGCGGCTACAGCATCCATACCCTGCAGACCACCGTACTGAGCGTGCGTCGCGGGGCGAAAGGCGAGCTGCTGGAAATCCTGCCCAAAGGCACCCAGGGCGAGGGCGTGCTGCAAGAATCGCTGATGTACCTGGAGATCGACCGCTGCGCCAATACCGCCGAGCTCAACGTGCTGACCCGTGAGCTTGAGCAGGTGCTGGCTGAAGTGCGCGTTGCCGTCGCCGACTTCGAACCGATGAAGGTCAAGCTGCGCGAGGTCGTGGCGCTGGTCGAGCAGACCGCCTACGCCCCGGCGCAAAACGAAAAGGCCGAGGTCAAGGCATTCCTCGAGTGGCTGCTGGGCAACCACTTCACCTTCCTCGGCTACGAAGAATTCGTTGTCCATGGCGACGCCCAGGGCGGCCAGTTGCAATACGACGAGCAGTCGTTCCTCGGCCTGACCCGTATGCTGCGAGCCGGTCTCACCGCTGAAGACCTGCGCATCGAAGACTACGCCGTCAATTACCTCAACGAGCCGCTGCTGCTGTCCTTCGCCAAGGCCGCGCACCCAAGCCGCGTGCACCGTCCGGCCTACCCGGACTACGTGTCGATCCGCCAGCTGGATGCCGACGGCAAGGTCATCAAGGAATGCCGCTTCATGGGCCTGTACACCTCCTCGGTGTATGGCGAGAGCGTGCGCGCGATTCCGTACATCCGTGGCAAGGTCGCCGAAGTCGAGCGCCGCTCGCACTTCGACCCCAAAGCCCACCTGGGCAAGGAACTGGCCCAGGTCCTGGAAGTGCTGCCGCGTGACGACCTGTTCCAGACGCCGGTCGACGAGCTGTTCAGCACCGTCATGTCGATCGTGCAGATCCAGGAGCGCAACAAGATTCGCGTGTTCCTGCGCAAGGACCCGTACGGCCGTTTCTGCTACTGCCTGGCCTACGTGCCGCGCGATATCTACTCCACCGAGGTACGGCAGAAGATCCAGCAGGTGCTGATGGAGCGCCTGAAGGCCAGCGACTGCGAGTTCTGGACCTTCTTCTCCGAGTCGGTGCTGGCCCGCGTGCAACTGATCCTGCGCGTCGATCCGAAAAACCGCATCGACATCGACCCGCAGCAGCTGGAAAACGAAGTGATCCAGGCCTGCCGTTCGTGGCAGGACGACTACGCCAGCCTGACCGTCGAAAGCTTCGGCGAAGCCCAGGGCACCAACGTCCTGGCCGACTTCCCGAAAGGCTTCCCGGCCGGTTACCGCGAGCGTTTCGCCGCCCATTCGGCGGTGGTCGACATGCAGCACCTGATGACCCTGTCCGAGCGCAAGCCGCTGGTGATGAGCTTCTACCAGCCGCTGACCCAGGCTGGTAAACAGCAGTTGCACTGCAAGCTGTACCACGCCGATACGCCGCTGGCGCTGTCGGACGTGCTGCCGATCCTGGAAAACCTCGGCCTGCGTGTGCTCGGCGAGTTCCCGTACCGCCTGCGCCATGCCAACGGCCGCGAGTACTGGATTCATGACTTTGCCTTCACCGCCGCCGAAGGCCTGAACCTCGACATCCAGCAGCTCAATGACACCCTGCAGGATGCCTTCGTGCACATCGTCAATGGCGATGCCGAGAACGACGCCTTCAACCGCCTGGTGCTGACCGCCGGCCTGCCGTGGCGCGACGTGGCGCTGCTGCGTGCCTACGCCCGCTACCTCAAGCAGATCCGCCTGGGCTTCGACCTGGGTTACATCGCCAGTACCCTGAACAACCACACCGACATCGCCCGCGAGCTGACCCGGTTGTTCAAAACCCGCTTCTACCTGGCGCGCAAGCTCACCAGCGACGACCTCGACGACAAGCAACAGCGTCTGGAACAGGCCATCCTGACCGCTCTGGACGACGTCCAGGTGCTCAACGAAGACCGCATCCTGCGTCGCTACCTGGACCTGATCAAGGCCACCCTGCGCACCAACTTCTACCAGACCGACGCCCTGGGCCATAACAAGTCGTACTTCAGCTTCAAGTTCAACCCCAAGCTGATCCCCGAGTTGCCCAAGCCGGTGCCGAAGTTCGAAATCTTCGTCTACTCGCCACGGGTCGAGGGCGTGCACCTGCGCTTTGGCAACGTCGCCCGCGGCGGCCTGCGCTGGTCGGACCGCGAGGAAGACTTCCGTACCGAAGTGCTGGGCCTGGTAAAAGCCCAGCAGGTGAAGAACTCGGTGATCGTGCCGGTTGGCGCCAAGGGCGGTTTCCTGCCTCGCCGCCTGCCGCTGGGTGGTAGCCGTGACGATATCCAGGCCGAAGGCATCGCCTGCTACCGGATCTTCATTTCCGGCCTGCTGGACATCACCGACAACCTCAAGGATGGCGCCCTGGTGCCGCCGGCCAACGTCGTGCGTCATGACGACGATGACCCATACCTGGTGGTGGCTGCCGACAAAGGCACCGCGACCTTCTCCGACATCGCCAACGGCATTGCCATCGACTACGGCTTCTGGCTCGGCGATGCGTTCGCTTCCGGTGGTTCGGCCGGTTACGACCACAAGAAAATGGGCATTACCGCCCGTGGCGCCTGGGTCGGCGTGCAGCGTCACTTCCGTGAGCGCGGCATCAACGTCCAGGAAGACCCGATCACCGTGGTCGGCGTCGGCGACATGGCCGGTGACGTGTTCGGCAACGGCCTGCTGATGTCCGACAAGCTGCAACTGGTGGCGGCGTTCAACCACCTGCACATCTTCATCGACCCGAACCCGGAGCCGGCCAGCAGCTTCGCCGAGCGCCAGCGCCTGTTCGATCTGCCGCGTTCGGCCTGGAGCGACTACGACACCAGCATCATGTCCGAAGGCGGCGGGATCTTCCCGCGCAGCGCGAAAAGCATTGCGATCACCCCGCAGATGAAAGAGCGCTTCGCCATCGAAGCCGACAAGCTGACCCCGACCGAGCTGCTCAACGCACTGCTCAAGGCGCCGGTCGACCTGCTGTGGAACGGCGGTATCGGCACCTACGTCAAGTCCAGTGAAGAAAGCCACGCCGACGTCGGCGACAAGGCCAACGACGCCCTGCGCGTCGACGGCAACGAGCTGCGTTGCAAGGTGGTGGGCGAGGGCGGCAACCTCGGCATGACCCAGCTGGGCCGGGTCGAGTTCGGCTTGAACGGCGGCGCCACCAACACCGACTTCATCGACAACGCCGGTGGCGTGGACTGCTCCGACCACGAGGTCAACATCAAGATCCTGCTCAACGAAGTGGTGCAGGCTGGCGACATGACCGAGAAGCAGCGCAACCAGCTGCTGGGCAGCATGACCGACGAAGTGGCCGGCCTGGTGCTGGGCAACAACTACAAGCAGACCCAGGCATTGTCCCTGGCTGCGCGTCGGGCCAAGGAACGCATCGCCGAGTACAAGCGGTTGATGGCCGACCTCGAAGGCCGTGGCAAGCTGGACCGCGCCATCGAGTTCCTGCCGACCGAAGAGCAACTGGCCGAGCGCCTGGCCGCTGGCCAGGGCCTGACCCGTGCCGAGCTGTCGGTGCTGATCTCCTACAGCAAGATCGACCTCAAGGAGCAACTGCTCAAGTCGCTGGTGCCGGACGACGACTACCTGACCCGCGACATGGAAACCGCGTTCCCGCCGTCGCTGGTGAGCAAGTTCGCCGAGGCCATGCGTCGCCATCGCCTGAAACGCGAGATCGTCAGCACCCAGATCGCCAACGATCTGGTCAACAACATGGGCATCACCTTCGTTCAGCGCCTGAAAGAGTCCACCGGCATGAGCCCGGCGAACGTCGCCGGCGCCTACGTGATCGTGCGCGATATCTTCCACCTGCCGCACTGGTTCCGTCAGATCGAGGCGCTGGACTATCAGGTCCCGGCTGAAATCCAGCTGACCCTGATGGACGAGCTGATGCGCCTGGGCCGCCGCGCGACCCGCTGGTTCCTGCGCAGCCGTCGCAACGAGCAGGATGCTGGCCGCGACGTGGCGCACTTCGGTCCGAAGATCGCCGCGCTGGGGCTGAAGCTCGATGAACTGCTCGAAGGGCCGACCCGCGAGCGCTGGATGAGCCGTTACCAGGGCTTCGTCGAAGCTGGTGTGCCGGAGCTGCTGGCGCGCATGGTGGCCGGTACCACGCACCTGTACACCCTGTTGCCGATCATCGAAGCCTCCGACGTCACCGGCCAGGACCCGGCCGAAGTGGCCAAGGCCTTCTTCGCCGTTGGCAGCGCCCTGGACCTGACCTGGTACCTGCAGGAAATCAGCAACCTGCCGGTGGAAAACAACTGGCAGGCCCTGGCCCGCGAAGCCTTCCGCGATGACATCGACCTGCAGCAGCGGGCGATCACCATCTCGGTGCTGCAGATGGACGATGCACCGGAGGACATGGACGCCCGGGTGGCCCTGTGGCTGGATCAGCACCGGGTCATGGTCGTGCGCTGGCGCGCCATGCTCGACGAGCTGCGTGCCGCCATCGGTACCGACTACGCCATGTACGCGGTGGCCAACCGCGAGCTGGTGGACCTGGCCCTGAGTGGCCAGGCGATGGTGGTGCCGTCTTAAGCGGCTAGCTTTAAGCTACAAGCTGCAAGTGGAATGCGTTGTTTCCGCTTGCAGCTTTCAGCTTGCTACTCGTGCAAGCTAGCAACTTTCTCACCAACAGCGCCGCCTGCTTTTTCTTGTCGCTTGCAGCTTGCAGCTTGCAGCTTGCAGCTTGCAGCTTGAGGCGCCCAGCCTACTTGAATCGGCGCTCTACGCCTTTCTCGACCAGAATCTTCGCCGCAATCTCTTCCACGGAGAAATGCGTGGAGTTGATGTGCGCAATGTTCTCGCGGCGGAACAGGTTCTCCACTTCACGCACCTCGAACTCGCACTGGGCAAAGCTTGCGTAGCGGCTGTTGGGCTTGCGCTCGTGGCGGATGGCGGTCAGGCGGTCGGGGTCGATGGTCAGGCCGAACAGCTTGTGCTGGTGGTTTTTCAGGGCCTGGGGCAGTTGCAGGCGCTCCATGTCGTCTTCGGTCAACGGGTAGTTGGCCGCGCGGATACCGAATTGCATGGCCATGTACAGGCAGGTCGGAGTCTTGCCGCAGCGCGACACGCCGACCAGGATAAGATCGGCCTTGTCGTAGTAGTGGGTGCGCGCGCCGTCGTCGTTGTCGAGGGCAAAGTTGACCGCCTCGATGCGCTCCATATAGTTGGAGTTGCCGCCGATCGAGTGGGATTTGCCCACCGAATACGAGGAATGGGCGGTCAGTTCCTGCTCCAGCGGGGCCAGGAAGGTCGAGAAGATGTCGATCATGAAACCGTTGGAGGTGGCCAGCACCTCGCGGATATCCTGGTTGACGATGGTGTCGAAGATGATCGGACGGACACCGTCCTTTTCAGCGGCGCTATTGATTTGTTGTACCATCGTCCGCGCTTTTTCTACGCTGTCGATGTACGGACGCGTGAATTTATTGAACGGAATGGTATCGAACTGCGCTAGAAGACTTTGTCCCAGCGTCTCGGCGGTAATGCCGGTGCCATCGGAGATAAAGAAAGCAGATCGTTTCATTTGCGCCTTGGGCCTTAAGCTGGTGACGAATCTTGGATATGATAGGTTCGGTTTACCGAACACTGCGTTCGGCATTCTCACTTATTTTCCAGGTCCAGGCCACAAGCGCCCGGCCAAGCCAGAGCTGGCAGGCGGGCGACCTGAGCTTTTCCAACACAGTTAGTGGAGAGATCACCTTGGTAGAGTACGTAGTTTCCCTCGATAAGCTCGGCGTCCATGATGTAGAGCATGTGGGGGGCAAGAACGCATCCCTCGGCGAGATGATCAGTAACCTCGCGGGCGCCGGTGTCTCGGTCCCCGGCGGCTTTGCCACTACGGCTCAGGCGTATCGTGACTTTCTCGAGCAGAGCGGCCTGAACACCCAGATCCACGCCGCCCTCGACGCGCTGGACGTTGACGACGTCAACGCCCTGGCCAAGACCGGTGCGCAGATCCGCCAGTGGATCATGGAAGCCGAGTTCCCCGAGCGCCTGAACGCCGAAATCCGCACCGCCTTCGCCGCAATGTCCCAGGGCAACCCGAACATGGCCGTGGCCGTGCGCTCCTCGGCCACCGCCGAAGACCTGCCGGATGCCTCGTTTGCCGGCCAGCAGGAAACCTTCCTGAACATCCGCGGCGTCGACAATGTCATCCGCGCCGCCAAGGAAGTGTTCGCCTCGCTGTTCAACGACCGCGCCATTTCCTACCGCGTGCACCAGGGCTTCGACCACAAGCTGGTGGCCCTGTCGGCCGGCGTGCAGCGCATGGTCCGCTCTGAAACCGGCACCGCCGGCGTGATGTTCACCCTCGACACCGAGTCGGGCTTCCGTGACGTGGTGTTTATCACCGGCGCCTACGGCCTGGGTGAAACCGTCGTTCAGGGTGCGGTCAACCCCGACGAATTCTACGTGCACAAAGGCACCCTGGAAGCCGGCCGCCCGGCGATCCTGCGTCGCAACCTGGGCAGCAAGGCGATCAAGATGGTCTACGGCGAAGAAGCCAAGGCCGGTCGCTCGGTCAAGACCGTCGATGTCGACAAGGCCGACCGCACCCGTTTCTGCCTGACCGACGCCGAAGTCAGCGAGCTGGCCAAGCAGGCGATGATCATCGAGAAGCACTACAAGTGCCCGATGGACATCGAATGGGCCAAGGACGGTGACGACGGCAAGCTGTACATCGTTCAGGCCCGCCCTGAAACCGTGAAGAGCCGCGCCCAGGCCAACGTCATGGAGCGTTACCTGCTCAAGGAAACCGGCACCGTGCTGGTCGAAGGCCGTGCCATTGGCCAGCGCATCGGCGCCGGCAAGGTGCGGATCATCAAGGACGTCTCGGAGATGGACAAGGTCCAGCCCGGCGACGTACTGGTTTCGGACATGACCGACCCGGACTGGGAACCGGTGATGAAGCGTGCCAGTGCCATCGTTACCAACCGTGGCGGGCGTACCTGCCACGCGGCGATCATCGCCCGTGAGCTGGGGATCCCGGCGGTGGTCGGTTGCGGCAACGCCACCCAGCTGCTCAAGGATGGCCAGGGCGTGACCGTGTCCTGCGCCGAAGGCGATACCGGCTTCATC
Organism: Pseudomonas wadenswilerensis; assembly: GCF_900497695.1. Taxonomy (GTDB): domain Bacteria; phylum Pseudomonadota; class Gammaproteobacteria; order Pseudomonadales; family Pseudomonadaceae; genus Aquipseudomonas; species Aquipseudomonas wadenswilerensis. The sequence goes on from NZ_UIDD01000006.1 coordinate 78,689, forward strand.
TTCGAAGGTGAGCTGGGCTTCGACGTGCGCAAGAACTCCGTCGACGCCATGCCGGAGCTGCCGTTCAAGATCATGATGAACGTTGGCAACCCGGATCGCGCCTTTGATTTTGCCCAGCTGCCCAACGCCGGTGTCGGCCTGGCGCGCCTGGAATTCATCATCAACCGCATGATCGGCGTGCACCCCAAGGCGCTGCTCAATTACGCCGGCCTGCCTGCCGAGCTCAAAGAGAGCGTCGACAAGCGCATTGCCGGCTACAACGACCCGGTCGGCTTCTACGTCGAGAAACTGGTCGAAGGCATCAGCACCCTGGCCGCGGCGTTCTGGCCGAAAAAGGTCATCGTGCGCCTGTCGGACTTCAAGTCCAACGAGTACGCCAACCTGATCGGCGGCAAGCTCTACGAGCCGGAAGAAGAAAACCCGATGCTGGGCTTCCGCGGTGCTTCGCGCTACATCAGCGAAACCTTCCGTGACTGCTTCGAGCTCGAGTGCCGCGCCCTCAAGCGCGTGCGCAACGAGATGGGCCTGACCAACGTCGAGATCATGGTGCCGTTCGTGCGCACCCTGGGCGAAGCCAGCCAGGTCGTCGACCTGCTCGCTGAAAACGGCCTGGCCCGTGGCGACAACGGCCTGCGCGTGATCATGATGTGCGAGCTGCCGTCCAACGCCATCCTCGCCGAAGAGTTCCTCGAGTTCTTCGACGGCTTCTCCATCGGTTCCAACGACCTGACCCAGCTGACCCTGGGCCTGGACCGCGACTCGGGGATCATTGCGCACTTGTTCGACGAGCGTAACCCTGCTGTCAAGAAGCTGCTGGCCAACGCCATCCAGGCCTGCAACAAGGCGGGCAAGTACATCGGCATCTGCGGCCAGGGCCCATCCGACCACCCGGACCTGGCCAAGTGGCTGATGGAACAGGGCATCGAAAGCGTCTCGCTGAACCCGGACTCGGTACTCGAGACCTGGTTCTTCCTGGCTGAAGGCCAGGCCGCGAACTGATGCGCTGAACCGGAACCTTCACCCGGCCCTGGCGCCAGTGAAGGTTCCGACCGTATTCCAGGGCGTGTTCCAGTGATGGATCTCGCCCTTTTTTGTGCAAGAACCCTATGCAAAGCAGCAGTACCCTTTTTCCCGTGGCCTTGCTCAGTGCCGAGCGCCGTGGCGACCTGAGCGAGGACGTGTACCGGATCAAAGCCGGTAACAGCCCGGATCGCAGCGTGGAGCTGGCGCTCACCCGCCTGGGCATGGCCGATCAAACCGAGGTGCGTGGCACCCCGGTCATCCTGCTGCACGGCAGCTTTTCCAACCGGCGCTTCTGGTATTCGCCCCGGGGCATTGGCCTGGGCGCCTATCTGGCACGCGCCGGTTTCGATGTGTGGATCCCGGAGATGCGCGGCCACGGCCTGTCGCCGCGCAATCATGGCTACCGGCACAACCGCGTGGCCGACTACGCCCGTTACGACCTGCCGGTGATTGCCGCATTCGTCTGCGAGCAGGCCGGCCAGCCGGCGCACTGGGTCGGCCACTCGCTGGGCGGTACTACCCTGGCGGCAGCCCTGGGCGGCCAGTACCTGGGGGCCGAACAGGTGGCCAGCGTGGCGTTTTTCGGCACCCAGGTCAGCCGTACTTACTGGCCGCTGAAGTTGCCGCCGGTGGAGTGGGGCGGGCGCCTGCTGCTCAAGCGCTTTGCGCAAATCTCCGGTTCGCGGCTCAAGCGCGGGCCGGAAGACGAGCCGATTGGCCTGGCGCTGGAAAGCATGCGCTGGTTCGGCCTGTTTGGCCGCTTTGGCGACAAGGACCGCGACTGGTGGGCGGGCCTGGCCGAGGTCAATGTGCCGGTGCTGGCCGTGGCCGGCGCGGGTGATCATCAGGACCCGGTATGGGCCTGTCGCAAGCTGTTCGAACAACTGGGCAGCGAGCACAAGCAGTTTGTCCGCCTGGGCCGCGAGGCAGGGTTCGACAACTTCGGGCACGTCGACATGCTGGTCAGCAAGCCGGCGCAGGCACAGGTCTGGCCACTGGTTGAGCGCTGGTTGCAGAATCCGCTGGCGCCTTTGCTGCCCGAGGCGGCGCAGGCCGTTTCGCCGGCGAGCTGATGCCGCTAAGATATGACGACTGTGAAGGGTTTGGTCATTTTTTGGTTTTTTCAGTGTGCATCTGTTCGCTGAATGCGCTGCCAAGGTGACCGCACCGGCAGCGACGTGTAGCCTTGGGGCTAAAGCCGCATCGCTGGGCCTCGTTCACTGAGTGAAACTGCGACATTCATCGTCTCGATAATCGACAGGAGTTTCCCATGCATTACATCACCCCCGATCTGTGCGACGCCTACCCGGAACTGGTGCAGGTGCTGGAGCCGATGTTCAGCAACTTCGGTGGCCGCGACTCCTTCGGGGGTGAGATCGTTACCATCAAGTGCTTCGAAGACAACTCGCGGGTCAAAGAGCAAGTCGAGCTCGATGGCAAGGGCAAGGTCCTGGTGGTCGACGGCGGCGGTTCGCTGCGTCATGCCTTGCTCGGCGACATGCTGGCCGAGAAGGCGGCGAAGAATCACTGGGAAGGCCTGGTGATCTACGGTTGCGTGCGTGATGTCGATGTCCTGGCGCAGACCGACGTTGGCGTGCAGGCCCTGGCCAGCCACCCGCTGAAGTCCGTCCGCCGTGGCATCGGCGAGGTCAACGTGGCGGTGACCTTTGCCGGTGTGACCTTTCGTCCAGGCGAATACATCTACGCCGACAACAACGGCGTGATCGTCTCGCCAAGCCCGTTGAAAATGCCTGAGTAAAGCTCTGAAACCGGTCGGTGGGGTAGGGATGTTCGAGGAAGAAAACGCGCAATGGGGGCTGGTGCATGCCCTGGTGCTGGATGGAAAAGGCGGTGCCCGTGCAATCGCCCGAACTGAACTGGACGCCCTTGCCCTGCAGCCCCAGGAAAGCCTGTGGCTGCACTGGGACCGCAGTCACCCGCAGACCCGCACCTGGCTGCGTCACGACAGCGGCCTGAACGAGTTCGCCTGCGACCTGCTGCTGGAGGAAAACACCCGTCCGCGCCTGCTGCCACTGCCGGAGGCGCAGATGCTGCTGTTTTTGCGCGGGGTCAACCTCAACCCCGGTGCCGAGCCTGAAGACATGGTTTCGGTGCGGATCTTCGCCGAGGCCCAGCGGGTGATCTCGCTGCGCCTGCGGCCGTTGCGCGCCAGTGATGAACTGCTGCAGCAACTGGCCGAAGGCCGCGGGCCGAAAACCGCTTCCGAGCTGCTGCTGAGCATGGCGCAACTGTTGACCGAAAAGGTCCAGGCGCTGATCAGCGACCTGTCGGAAGTGGTCGATGCCGAGGAAGAGAAGCTTGAAGCCGACAAACGCTATGCCCCGGACCAGGGCAGCCTGCAGCAGATCCGCCGACGGGCGGCCGGATTGCGGCGATTTCTCAATCCGCAGCGGGAAATCTACGCGCAACTGGCGCGCAACAAGTGGAGCTGGTTCGCCGCAGACGACGCCGACTACTGGAACGAACTCAACAACAGCCTGACCCGCTACCTGGAAGAGCTCGAGCTGACCCGCGAACGCGCCGCTCTGGTGCTCGAAAGCGAAGACCGGCGCCGCAGCGAGCGGATGAACCGGACCATGTACCGTTTCGGCATCATCACTTGCATATTCCTGCCCATGAGCTTCGTGACCGGGCTGTTGGGCATCAACGTCGGCGGCATTCCAGGCTCCGACAGCCCGTACGGCTTTCTCTTCGCCAGCCTGCTGGTGCTGACCCTGGCGTTGGGGCAATGGTGGCTGTTTCGCCGCCTGCGCTGGGTGTGAAGATGAAATTTGTGAACATGCAGTCACAAACTGCCTGGCCGGTTCATGTGACCCGTTGTGTGGCGACCTCGTCTTTGACAGATATTGCGCGAGGTGCCCATGCACGATCCGTTTGAAGAATCCCTGCGAGACCTGCTCAAGGCATCGCCGTCCGGCCAGGACCGCGACGACGATGCCTGCCTGGGCCGGGTCCTGAAAACCGCCAACCGCCAGGTTGGCGCGGGCGATCTGTTCAGCCTGCTGGGCCGCTGGAGCCAGGCGCTGATGATTGCCGTGAACAATGGCTCGGCGCATGTTGCGCCGGTGCGCCGTAACGCTACCGTTCGTAAAGCTGATAAGGCCGATTGAATATGGAACTTGATCTCTGGACCCAGAGCCTGGTCACCGCGATGACAGCGTTGTGGACCAAAGTGGCGAACTTTATCCCCAACCTGTTCGGCGCTCTGGTTGTGGTGCTGCTGGGTTTCGTCGTGGCCAAGCTGCTCGACACCCTGCTGTCGAAACTGCTGGCCAAGCTCGGCCTGGATCGCCTGATGGGCGGCACCGGCCTGACCAAGATGCTCAGCCGGGTCGGCATCCAGGTGCCGATCTCGACCCTGATCGGCAAGATCGTCTACTGGTTCGTGCTGCTGATTTTCCTTGTTTCCGCCGCTGAGTCCCTGGGGCTTGAGCGCGTCTCGGCCACACTCGACATGCTTGCCCTGTACCTGCCGAAAGTGTTCGGCGCGGCGCTGGTGCTGCTGGCGGGCGTATTGCTGGCGCAACTGGTCAACGGCCTGGTGCGCGGCGCCGCCGAAGGCATCGGCCTGGAATACGCCGCTGGCGTAGGGCGGATCGCCCAGGGCCTGGTCATTATTATCAGTATCTCGGTGGCAATCAGCCAGCTCGAGGTCAAGACCGACTTGCTCAATCACGTGATCGTCATCGGTTTGATTACCGTTGGTCTGGCCGTGGCGCTGGCCATGGGCCTGGGCAGCCGGGAAATTGCCGGGCAGATTCTCGCCGGAATTTACGTGCGTGAGCTTTATCAAGTGGGCCAACAAGTGCGGATTGGAGAGGTCGAAGGGCAGATCGAGGAGATCGGCACGGTCAAGACGACCCTGCTGACCGACGACGGCGAGCTGGTGTCGTTGTCCAACCGGATTTTGCTCGAGCAGCGAGTCAATAGCCGCTAACCGGGCAAATCCTGCTAATGTATGCCGCCGCAAAAATACCCCAGGCAGGGGTATGCGGCGACATTGACCTGACTGTCGGCCAGATCCGTTTTGAATAAAGTTCACTCGCTGCCCATGCGTTACGACCCCCGCGAGCTCACCGATGAGGAGTTGGTGGCGCGTTCGCATGAGGAGCTGTTTCATGTTACTCGCGCGTATGAGGAGCTCATGCGCCGCTACCAACGAACTCTTTTTAACGTCTGTGCGCGTTATTTAGGGAACGATCGGGACGCTGACGATGTCTGTCAGGAGGTGATGCTCAAGGTGCTCTATGGGCTGAAGAACTTCGAGGGCAAATCGAAGTTCAAGACATGGCTCTACAGCATCACCTACAACGAATGCATCACCCAGTACCGCAAGGAGCGGCGCAAACGTCGACTGATGGATGCCTTGAGTCTTGATCCACTCGAGGAGGCCTCGGAAGAGAAGGCGCCAAAACCGGAAGAGAAAGGCGGGCTGGACAAATGGCTAGTGCATGTCAATCCGATTGACCGCGAGATTCTGGTGCTTCGATTTGTCGCAGAACTGGAATTTCAGGAAATCGCCGATATCATGCATATGGGCCTGAGCGCAACGAAAATGCGGTACAAGCGTGCGCTTGACAAGCTACGTGAGAAATTTGCGGGCCTCACTGAAACTTAGTGGCGCGCAAATATCTCTAACGTACCGGCAAGTTCTGCTAGACTTGCCGTCGAGTTGTCCCCCGGATGTTGGTGGGACTGCTTAACTATCACCAGATGGGGATTTAACGGATGAAATTGAAAAACACCTTGGGCTTGGCCATTGGTTCTCTTGTAGCCGCAACTTCCTTCGGCGCTCTGGCACAAGGCCAAGGCGCAGTCGAAATTGAAGGCAACGTTACCAAGCAGTACTACGACAGCGAGCGCAATTTCAAGAACACTGGCACCAATCCTGGTGTTCGCCTCGGTTACTTCCTGACCGACGACCTGTCCCTGGACCTGGGCTACAACGAGACTCACAACGCTCGTGGCGAAGTCTTCAACAAAGACATCAAAGGTTCCAAGGCCAAGCTGGACGCTACCTACCACTTCGGTACCGTCGGCGACGCTCTGCGTCCTTACGTTTCGGCTGGTTTCGCTCACGAGAGCCTGGGCCAGGCTGAGCGCGGCGGCCGTGACCACTCCACCTTCGCCAACGTTGGCGCTGGCGCCAAGTGGTACATCACCGACATGTTCTTCGCCCGTGCCGGCGTTGAAGCCATGTACAACATCGACAACGGCAACACCGAGTGGGGTCCGACCGTTGGTCTGGGTCTGAACTTCGGTGGTAGCGGTGGCAAGGTTGAAGCCGCTCCTGCTCCAGTTGCTGAAGTCTGCTCCGACAGCGACAACGATGGCGTCTGCGACAACGTCGACAAGTGCCCTGACACCCCTGCCAACGTTACCGTTGACGCTGACGGCTGCCCAGCTGTTGCTGAAGTCGTACGTGTTGAGCTGGACGTCAAGTTCGACTTCGACAAGTCGGTCGTCAAGCAAAACAGCTACGGCGACATCAAGAACCTGGCTGACTTCATGAAGCAGTACCCACAGACCACCACCACTGTTGAAGGTCACACTGACTCCGTCGGTCCTGACGCTTACAACCAGAAGCTGTCCGAGCGTCGTGCAAACGCCGTTAAACAGGTTCTGACCAACGAGTACGGTGTTGAGTCGACTCGCGTTGAGTCGGTTGGCTACGGTGAAACCCGTCCGGTTGCTGACAACGCCACCGACGCTGGTCGCGCTGTTAACCGTCGCGTAGAAGCACAAGTAGAAGCCCAAGCCAAGTAATTGGTCCAAGCCCTACTGAAAAGCCCGGCCTAGGCCGGGCTTTTCTTTGCCTGCGATTCAGGCTGTCAGTTGCATCAGCGCCGCACTGTCCGCTGCCGCCACCTCACCGATCACCAGGATCGCCGGGCTGCTCAGCTTGAAGCGGGCGGCATCCAGGCACAGCTGCGCCAGGCTGCTGCGTTGCTCGCGCTGTTGGGGGAGCGAGGCGTTCTCGATCATGGCCACCGGCGTCTGCGCCGCCAGGCCACCTGCCAGCAAGCCCTGCTGCACCTCTTCCAGTTTGCTCACGCCCATGTACACCACCAGGGTGGTACCGCCCTGGGCCAGCGCCTGCCAGTTCAACGGACTGTCATCCTGGGTGTGGGCGGTGACCAGGGTCACGCCACGGCTGACGCCGCGCAAGGTCAGCGAGATGCCGCATTGGGTCGCGCCGGCCAGGCCGGCGGTAATGCCGTTGACCAGCTCGGTTTCGATGCCATGGGCCTGCAGCCAGGCTGCCTCTTCGCCGCCGCGGCCAAAGATGCACGGATCACCGCCCTTGAGGCGGGCCACGCAGCGGCCCTGGCGGGCGTAACGCAGCATCAGGCGCTGAATGAAGGCTTGCGGCGTGGAGCGGCAACCACCGCGTTTACCCACGGCAATTACTCGCGCCTGCGGGCAGTGTTCAAGGATCTGCGGGTTGACCAGGTCATCGATCAGCACGACTTCGGCTTCGGCCAGGGCGCGGACCGCCTTGAGGGTCAAAAGCTCCGGATCACCGGGGCCGGCACCAATCAGCCAGACTTTCGCATGCATAGAATTTTCCTCATCGGCAAAGGGTGCCGTCAGCCTTTTAGCAGGCTGATCAGCAGGATCAGGTTGAGTAACAAGGACAGCAGCGCCAGGCCGCGCCAGACCTTCAGCGGTTCGCGTTCAAGCAGTGGCCGCGGGCGCACACTCAACGGCTGGCGTTCGCCTTGTTCAAGCAGCAACAGCCATTGCTCGGCGGTTTCAAAGCGTTGCTGTGGATCGGCCACCAGCGCCTGGGCGAGGTTGTGTTCGAGCCATTCGGGCAGGTCTGGGCGATAACGTGCGGCGCTGCCCGCCTGGGTGAAGCGCGGGCGCTGGAAAGCCTCGATTTCGCCATAGGGGTAGTGGCCGGTGAGCAGGTAGAACAGCGTCACGCCAACGCTGTACAGGTCTTGCTGCGCGCTGGGCGGCGTGCCTTCGAAGGCTTCGGGGGCAATGAACGATGGCGTGCCTGGCAGCTCATGGGCGCGGTCTTCGGAGAGCCCCGGGCAGAAGGCCAGGCCGAAATCCAGCAGGCGCAGTTGACCGTCATCGCCCAGGTGCAGGTTCTCCGGCTTGATGTCCCGATGGAGGATATTGCGCCGGTGCAGCAGGCCCACCGCCTGCAGCAGTTGCTGGGCCAGTGACTGCCATTGGGCCAGCGGCAAAGGGCCGCTGCGGGCGAAAAGCTGCGCCAGGGTCTGGCCCGGGTATTCGCGCATCAGGTAGTACAGGTGCTGACGCTGGCTGGCCGGGTGCACTTCGGGGAAATAGCGCCCGGCCACCCTGCGCATGAACCATTCTTCGAGCAGCAGGGCTTGCTGCGCACCGGGTTCGTCCTTGCGCTCGGCAGGCAGGGTTTTCAGCAGCCATGCCTGTTGCTGATGGTCCAGTACGCGGTACAGCAAGGATTGGCGGCTGTGGCCCAACTGTTGTTCGACCCGCCAGCCGTCAATCAACTGCCCGCTGCGCAGGGCGACCGGCAACGGCCACTGTTGCAGTTGCGCCAGGGAATCGCCAAGGTTGCTGGCACCCAGTTGCTCGACCCGTACCAGCAGCGCGCTGGCGTTGTCCTGGCTGCCGCTGTGGTGGGCTGAGCTCACCAGGGTCTGGGCGGCATCCTGCAGGTCGATCTGTTCACGCAGCACAGCCCTGATCTGCGCTTCGCTGAGGCTGGCCCAGACGCCATCGCTGAGCAGTACGAAGCATTCGCCGCTCTGCAGGTCGCCTTCCAGATAGTCGACCTGCAGGTGCTGGTCCAGGCCCAGAGCTCGCTTGAGCACGTGCTGCATGCCCGGTTGGTCCCAGACGTGATCTTCGCTGATGCGTTGCAGTTGCCCTGCCGCCCAGCGGTAGATCCGGCAGTCGCCGACATGCGCCAGGGTGAAGCGTCGCCCGCGCAACACCAGGGCGCTGAGGGTGGTCAGCAACGGCTGGCCGCCGCCGTTAGCGCGCAACCAGCGGTTTTGCGCCAGCAGCAGGCGGTCCAGGGCCTGGGCCACGCCCCAGGTGGGCGGCGTGGCGTAGTAGTCCAGGGCCAGCGCCTGCAGGCTCGCCCGCGCCGCCAGGCCACCGTCGGCGCACTGGCTGACACCATCGGCGAGAGCGAACAGGTAGCCTTTGCTGGCGGCCAGTTCCGGGTTGGGGGTCACCAGGCGCAGGGCGTCCTGGTTTTCCTCCCGGGGGCCGCTGGCGCTGGCCTGGGCAAAGCTCAGTTGCAGGTTCATGGGGTAATCCTCAGACCCGCGCCGCGGTCACCGCCGCCGAACCCCAGGTGGTGCGCCAGCGCTGCTTGACGCCGTGCAGACCGAACCAGGCAAGGATGCCGAGGCTGGCGAATAGCCATAGACCCAACTGATAGTCGCCGGTGTGTTGCTTGATCGTCCCCAGGCCCGCGGCGAGCAGGAAACCGCCGATGCCGCCGGCCATGCCGATCAATCCGGTCATCACGCCGATTTCCTGGCGAAAGCGCTGCGGCACCAGCTGGAACACGGCGCCGTTGCCGGCACCCAGGCCGAGCATGGCGCTGACGAACAGGGCCAGGGCAGCCACCGCGCTGGGCAGGTTGAAGCCGACGGCGGCAATGCAGATGGCGGCGACGCTGTACATCGCCAGCAAGGTGCGGATACCGCCGAAGCGATCAGCCAGGGCGCCACCCAACGGGCGCATCAGGCTACCGGCGAATACGCAGGCGGCGGTGTAGTAGCCGGCGGTCACCGGGCTCAGGCCGTACTGGTCGTTGAAGTAGCCGGGCAGGGCACTGGCCAGGCCAATGAAGCCGCCGAAGGTGACGCTGTAGAAGAACATGAACCACCAGCTGTCACGGTCGCCCAGGGCCTTGAGGTAATCGGCCAGGGCTTTGGGCTTGGGCCGTTCGGGGGCATTGCGCGCCAGCAGGCTGAACAGCACCAGGGTCAGCAGCAGCGGGATCACGGCGAAGCCGAACACGTTGTTCCAGCCAAAACCTGCGGCCAGGGCCGGGGCCAGCAGGGCGGCGAACACGGTGCCGGAGTTGCCGGCGCCGGCGATGCCCATGGCCTTGCCCTGGTGCTGCGCCGGGTACCACTGCGAGGCCAGCGGCAGCGAAACGGCAAACGAGGCCCCGGCAACGCCGAGGAATACCCCGAGCAACAAGGCCTGTTCGTAGCTGTGGATACCCAGGCGCCAGGCACAGAACAGCGCGACGATGACAATCACCTGGCCGATCAGCCCGGCAGTCTTGGGTGACAGCCGGTCCACCAGCAGGCCCATGACAAAGCGCAGGATCGCCCCGGCAAGGATCGGCGTAGCCACCATCAGCCCCCGCTGCTGGGTGGTCAGTTGCAGGTCGGCGGCGATCTGCACCGCCAGCGGACCAAGCAGGTACCAGACCATGAAGCTCAGGTCGAAATACAGAAAGGCGGCGAACAGGGTGGGGACATGCCCGGACTTCCAGAAACTCGTATTCATCGAACACCTCGTTGAACAGGGACGGAAACGAAAAAGACGTCGCCACCCGACCCGCTTGCGCGAGTGGGGGTGCGACGTCTTTGTCGTGAAGGGGGCAACCGCCGTTGGCTACCTGTCCTCTGGTGATAGCAAGAGCCGGGCCACAATCTCTCAGCCGAGCAAATCGCTCATGGCAATGATCTGCTCGGCCACCTGGATCAGCTTTTGTTGCTTGCTCATGGCCTGGCGGCGCATCAGGGTGTAGGCCTGTTCTTCGTTGCAGTCCTTCATTTTCATCAACAGACCCTTGGCCAGTTCGATCCGCTTGCGCTCCACCAGTTGCTGGTCGCGGGCCTGCAGCTGGGCCTTGAGCGCCTGGTCGCTTTCAAAGCGGGCCATGGCCACGTCAAGGATTGGCTGCAGCCGCGTGGCCTGGATGCCTTCGACGATGTAGGCGCTGACCCCGGCCTGGATGGCCTGGCGCATCACGCCGGGGTCGTGCTCGTCAGTGAACATGACGATCGGCCGCGGCCGGTCGCGGCTGACCAGTACCACCTGCTCCATGACATCACGGCCCGGTGACTCGGTATCGATCAGCACCACGTCCGGATGCACCGTTTCGACGCGCGCCGGCAGGTCGATGGTCAGGCCCGACTCTTCGATCACCTCGAAGCCGGCCTGGACCAGGGCGGCCTTGAGGCGACCGACTTTTTTCGCGGTGTCGTCGATCAACAGGATTCGCAGCATGCTTGCGTCTCCTTCAGGGGCGGGTGAGTGCAGCAGGCATTTCGGCCAGCGCATGCAAAGAGAAACTGCGGGCATATGCGCCAGGATCGCTGCCGTCCCAGTGGCGGCCATCGATCAGTTGGCTGCTGCGCATTTGCGTATCGGCACAGGGCACGCCAATCGCTGTGGCCGCATCGCGGTACAACGCGCGTTGCTGAACCGCACGGGCGACGCCGAGGTAGTCGGGGTCGTCGCGCAGCAGGCCCCAGCGCCGGAACTGGGTCATGAACCACATGCCGTCGGACAGGTAGGGCAGGTTGGCCCGCCCGTCATCGTGCACGTGCAAGGCGTGCGGATCCTGCCATTGGTTACCCAGCCCATCCTGATAGTGGCCCAGCAGGCGTGGCTCGATATGGGTCAACGGGGCGTCGAGATAGGCCTTGCCGCTGAGCAGTTGCGCGGTGTTGCGGCGATTCTCGCAGCTCTGTTCGATAAAGCGACTGGCGGCCAATACCGCCATGACCAAGGCCCTGGCAGTGTTCGGGTGCTGCTCGACGAAGGCCCGGGTGCAGCCCAGGACCTTTTCCGGATGATCGGGCCAGATCGATTGGCTGGTGGCCAGGGTAAAGCCCTGCGCCTGTTCGACGGCGCCCGCCGACCAGGGCTCACCGACGCAGAAACCATCGATGCGTCCGGCCTGCAGGTGAGCCAGCATCTGCGCGGGTGGCACCACGACGCTGTGGACGTCGTGTAGTGGATGGATACCGTGGCTGGCCAGCCAGTAATACAGCCACATGGCATGAGTGCCAGTGGGAAAGGTCTGGGCAAAGGTGAGTTTTGTCCTGCTTTGGTGCACGAAGCGCCGCAGTGCTTCACCACTGGTCACGCCATGGCGCAGCAGGGCCGGCGACAGGTTGATGGCCTGACCGTTCTGGTTCAGGCCCATCAGCACGGCCATGTCGGTGGCGCCGCTGGCGTCGATGCCCAGTTGTAGGGCGTAGATCAGGCCGTACAGGCTGTGGGCGGCGTCCAGTTGGCCGTTGAGCAGTTTGTCGCGCAGGCTGGCCCAGGAGCTCTGGCGCCTGAGGTTCAGGCTCAGGCCGTAGGTTTGGGCGAAGCCCTGGGTGGCGGCGACCACCAGCGGGGCGCAATCGGTAAGCGCCATGAAGCCCAGCTCCAGTAGCGGTTTCTCCGGTGCGTCACTGCCATGGACCCAGGCCAGCGGATTGGCGCTCGGCATCTGTGAAGTTCTCCTGTGTGTTGTGCTTCTGGAGCAAGGCCTGTGCCAGGGCCCATCAGCTTTCCATCAGGATTGCCGGGCTGCGCTGGCGCACTGTGGCGAGCTTTCCACCTGTCGATGCCCAAGGAGGCCATGGTGTCTCAGCCGCTCCTGTCACTTGAACTGAACGAGTACCTGGCCGAAGGGGTCTGGCACGTAACGGTTGGCCGTCATCCGCTGCGCTGGCAGCAGGGGGGAACGCAATCGAGCGTGGCGCCAGGTTGGCAGGGGTTGCTGGCGATTACCGCTCACAGTCGGTTCAATGGCCTGCCGGCAGATCTTCGAGTCGTCCGCTGCCAGTCCCTGACCAGGCTGCAGGTGTTCATTGACCAGGGCGAGGTCGCGCAGCACCAGCCCGTGACCAGCTCCGCGGCTGCCTGCTTGCCGTTGGCATTTGATGTGATCCGGGATACCCAGCTGCTTGAGTCCTGGTACATCCAGCAAGCGCTGGCTGCGAGCCTCGGCTTCGAACGCTTTGCCACAGCCTTGCGCAACAGCGAGGAATACTGGTTGGTCCGCTATCTGCTCGAGCAAGGTACTGGCCAGGACAGCCTGCAGATGCTGGCCCGGCGTTATGGCGTGTCGGTGTCGCACTTTCGCCGCTTGTGCCATCAGGCATTGGGCGGGGCGACCAAGCCGGCTCTGCGCGGTTGGAGGGTAGCGCGGGCATTGCTGGAAAGCATCCGTGAAGGGCGCTCGTTGACTGAAGTCGCGCAGAATCAGGGGTACTGTTCGTCCTCGCACTTTTCGCGGGAGGTGCGTGAGCTGCTGGGGGTGGCGCCCAGCCAGTTGGGCGATATCATCGGGACCCTGCGTCCATGACCGGGGTGGCGCGTTTCGACAGCCGTGGGCTGATCTGGTGCTGCACCCTGCTGCTGTGCCTGTTTCACAGCGCCATGGCGCATGCGGACAGCTACCGGGCGCGGGAAGAAAGCCTGCGCAGTTTCTTCGTCGCCCTCTCCGAGCCGCTGGGCAAGCCGATCATCGTCAGCAAGGCGGCTGCCGGCAAGCGTATCTCCGGTGATTTCGCCATGACCTCGGCGCAACAGGTGTTTGATCGCGTGGTGCGGCAGATGGGCCTGATCTGGTACAGCGACGGCCAGGCGATCTACCTGTATGACAGCGCCGAACTCAAGAGCGCGGTGGTCTCGTTGCAGAACACCAGCGTTGACAGCTTGCGCGCCTTCTTGCGCCGCTCCGGCCTGCTTGATGCCCGCTACCCACTGCGTGGCGATGGCCGGCGCACGTTTTATGTCTCGGGGCCGCCGATCTATGTCGAGCTGGTCCAGCGCTCGGCGGCCATGGTTGATCAGGAGCCGTCGCAGATCCTGCTGGGGCGCCAGCAGGTCGGGGTGATTCACCTGCTTAATACCTTTGTGGGGGATCGCCGCTATGAGCTGCGCGATCAGTCTGTCAGCATCCCGGGCATTGCCAGCGTCATCGAAAACCTGCTGCGCGACGAAAAAGCCCGGGTCGATCTGCGAGGCGAGCCCGGCTCAGTCGAGCAGGCGCCGGGCATGCTGACCTCGACGCTGAACGAGCAGTTGATCGAGGACGCCTGGGAGGGCGTGCGCCTGCCCGCGGAGCAAATGGCCGCGGCGAACATTCGTGTGGTCGCCTACCCGGATACCAACAGTTTGCTGGTCAAGGGCTTGCCCGAGCAGGTGCGTTTCATCGAAAACCTGGTCGAGGCGCTGGATACGCCCAAGCGCCATGTCGAGCTGTCGCTGTGGATCATCGATCTGCAGAAAGAGGCGCTGGAGCAGCTGGGTATCGATTGGCAGGGGCAGGTCAACATCGGAACGCAGTTCTCCATCTCGCTCAACGGTGGCTCGGCCACCACCCTCGATGGTCTGTCGTTCATCGCCCGGGTCTCGGCCCTGGCCCGTGGCGACCTGGCCAATGTGGTGGCACGGCCGGTAATCCTGACCCAGGAAAACGTCCCGGCGATCTTCGATAACAACCGCACCTTCTATGCGCCGTTGGTTGGCGAGCGCAGTGTCGATCTGCAGCATGTCACCTATGGCACCCTGGTCAGCGTGCTACCACGCTTTGCCTTGGGCGATGAAATCGAGATGTCGCTGAACATCGAAGATGGTAACGAGGTGGAGTCACGCCGTACTGATACAGTATTGCGCATCGAGGGCAACTTGCAGGACAGCCAGCTGGAAGCGACCCGGCGCTTCATTCGCCGATTCGAGCAGCAATGGGGCTCGGGCTTTGTGCACTTTTCCATCGTCCTTCAGGACGACCGGCTCAAGGGTCTTTCATACCAGGCGGGCGAGCAGGGGTACATCAAATCCTCGTCTACCTCCTGGCAATTTCATTCCTCCCATACAGGCAGTTGAACCATGCGCAGCATTTCAGATCCGGTCCAGTTTCATGATGATTTTCTCGGGCGTCAGGCAGATGCCTTCGAGCAGGGCGCGCAGGGGTTGAAAGAAGCCCTGGATAAAGCGCTGGAAGACTTGCAGGCCGATGCTTCCGACCCGACATTGCTGGCCGCGTATCAGGCGGCATTCTCTTCCTACACCGTATTTCGCAATGCGCAGACCAATACGGTCAAGGGCTTCAAGGACATCGACATGGCGATCATCCAGGCAGCTCGTTGATCGTCCCGGTGGCTGGTCACTCATTCAGGAGTATTTGCATCAATGGCTATCGATTCCATTGCCGGCCTTGCACCGCGCCAGATTCACGCGCTGCACCAAGGTGCTGACAGTGCTCCGGTGTCCTTGCAGGACCGCTTGCTGCAAGCCTTCGCTGAGTCGGCCCAGGCTAGCGACCTGCATGTAGCCGGTATCGAGCAACTGTTGCAGCGTCCCGACATCACCAGCCCGCAGGTGTTGGCGCAGTTGCAGGAGCAGACCGGGCAGTACAACGTCGATATCAATCTGCTCAACACCCTGGTACGCAAAGTCGTCGGCACTGCCGAAACCTTGTTGCGCCAGTCATGAGGTGGCTGCTCGGGTTGTTGCTTTGCCTGTTCTTGCTCGGCTGCCGCCAGCCGTTGCTGTTGCAGGGGCTGGATCAGCAGCAGGCCAATGAAGTGGTGGCCTTGCTGCAGCGCAACAACATTGCCGTGCAGAAAGTCGATACCGGCAAGAGCGGTTACACCGTACTGGTCGCGCAGATGGATTTCCCGGCTGCGGTTGACCTGTTGACCCAGTACGGCCTGCCGTCAAGGGCAAGAATGCAGGTGGCGCAAATGTTTCCTGCCGACGCCCTGGTGGCTTCGCCACGGGCGGAGAAGGCGCGGTTGGCCCTGCAGTTCTCAACCGATGTGGTTGCCCGCCAAGCCGAGCTGCCGGCAGCGCAAGCGGACCACGGACTTTTACGGATGGCCGTACAGCATGCTCGATTCATTGCGCTGTGAAAACGCACTTCCGGGCCTGGATCCGGTGCAGGTCCGTGCAGCCGAGCGGGCCCTGGCGCGACACTGCCAGGCCCTTGAACAGCAGGCCCGGCAAGCGGCCAAGCAACAGGTCGCCGAGGCACACAAGCACGCTCATGCAGTGCGTGAGGCGGCCAGGCAGCAGGGTTATGCCGAGGGCGTGTTGCACGCCGCGCAGGACCTGGCTGACGCCTTGCTGCAAAGCCAACGCTTGGCCGAGCAAGTGCGCCGTGAACTGATCGAGACGACGCGCGGCCTGCTGCGCGAGGTGTTTGGGCAGGTCGAGTGGCTCGAGGCGCTTGTCGATGGTTGGCCGGCAGCGGCCGTCGACATCGGCCAGCCCTTGCAATTGCAGGCGCCCCTGCACAGCAAGGGCGCGCACGCCCGAATCGTGAGGGCAATGGGCCGCCAGTGGCAGGGCGAGCTGCAGGTCGACTACCAGCAGCAAAGCCATTATCGCCTGCACCTGGGTGAACTGGCCCTGGAGTTTCATCCCGAGGTGATTGAAGTGCAGCTGGCCGAGCGGGTGCTGATGCGCTGCGACGGCCTGGCACGGCTAGACACCCAGCTGGATCACGCCGCACGGGTGACCCTGGCGGATAGCCTGCAGCGCTGGTTGGCAACGTCCGAACAGAGCGAGGAGGCAAGCCAGGATGCGAGTTGAGGGGGCCCCAGCAGCGTCGCCGCATGTAACAGAGGCGGTGCAATCCCTGGCGTCGCGAATGTCCCAGGCGCCGCTGCAGTTCGACGCTTTGTACCAGCAGTTGCGCACCCTGGGAGGGCAGGGCGCACAGGCGTTGTACCAGTGCATCCGCGACTGGCCGGACGGCCAGGGCGGCGGGCCGGCTTATCGGACTGTCGCCGCGCAGTTGGCGGTGGTCTTGCAAGTCTTGCAACAGCTCAAGGCTGACGGGCTGGAAGAGGATCTGCTGTATCAGGAGATGCGCGGTGTGCATACCCGGGTATTCGGTCTCGAGTTGCAGATGAAGGCGTTTTTGCAACAGGCGATGAATCCGCAGTGGGACGAGGACAGTCGCGAAGAGGTTGAGTGGTAAACACGCGCATTTATCAACAACAAAGAGGTAGTGCCAATGGTTGATTCAGTCAGCAGTGCCAGTCAAACCAGCTTTGTGCCGGTCGAGGCTCCAGAGCAGCCAACGACATCAGAGTATGTTGTCATCGATATGCCAGCGGATTTCGACCCGATTGACTTGCTGGGTCCGCAAGCGCCTTTGAGTCTTGAAGAGAAAAATGTCTGCATCGATATCCTCCAGACACTTGAAACCTTTGAGCAGCAAATCAGCGTGTCTGCGGAGGATGCCCAGGCAGTACAGTCCTTTGTGGCAGACGGCGTTGTTTCGCAAAGTAGTGTGTTCACTCATCAGCAGGGGCAGTCGTTGGAAACCGTGCCACAACGCATCGGTGCCGTGGCGCATTACCTGCAAACGCAACTTCGTGAAACCCTGGACACCCTGCCGCGACCACTCAGCAACCTGGCGGTATCCACCGCTTTCAACCTGCCATCGGTCTGCGCCCTGACCATGGCCCGCAGTGCGCTCAGTGCTGCAGTCGCCGAAGGCGTGTCAGGCTCGGCAGCGGTCATCACCGGTGCCGCCTGCTCGGCGTTGCCCTTGTTGTTGACTCTCGCCGCTGCCGGGCACCACCTCTACAACGGCACGGCAACCCCCGCATACCTTGCCTCCCAAGGCGCGTTTCTCGCTGTTTCGGCACTGATTCTTGGCGCCGCCCTGGCTACTGGGCCGGCGACGATCTTCGCCGGGTTGGCCGGATCGGCGCCGGCGGTAGCCCTGTATTGCCTCAGTCGCGACCTGTTGCAGCCGTTTCACGGGCTTGGCAGCAATACCGGGCTGAGCCTGCCGGTCAACCTGGTCGATGGCATCGCCTATGGCGCCCTGCAGTTCGCCGCCGGGGCCGCGGCGCTGTGGACGGATTCGGGCCTGGTGGGGGCCTTGATCAATGGCTTGATCGAAAGCGTTGAGCCTGCCCTCAATGAAGAGCTTTCGGCGTGGATGCACGGGCGCGATGAGGCAGTCGACGAGCAGTCGTTCAGGCTCAACTACGAAGTGCAGGTTCCCGGCTGGCGGCAAATCGTTACCCGTCTGGAAAACACTGGCATCCCACGCATGACCGCCTTTGCCATCAACTCCACCGGCGTGGCCACCGCCCAGCACATCGGCGCGATGGGCCTGAATGACAGCCAGAACTACTGGCTGGCCAACGGCGCCGGAGCGCTGCTGGCCACGTATATCCTGACTCCGTTCTATCAAAGCCACGCCCTGCAACCCGGCGAACTCGCCGAAGTGGTGGTCACCCGGCTATAATCGCCAACCCTTCGCCGCCACCCGAGTTCACGCCGCCCATGTATACCCTGGCCCGCCAGTTGCTGTTCAAGCTCTCCCCGGAGACTTCCCATGACCTGTCCCTGGACCTGATCGGCGCCGGTGGCCGCCTGGGCCTCAACGGGCTGCTGACCAAGGCGCCGGCCTCCTTGCCGGTCACTGTCATGGGCCTGAACTTCGCCAACCCGGTCGGACTGGCGGCGGGTCTGGACAAAAACGGCGCGGCCATCGACGGCTTCGCCCAGCTGGGTTTCGGTTTTGTCGAGATCGGTACCGTCACCCCGCGTCCGCAGCCAGGCAACCCCAAGCCGCGCCTGTTCCGCCTGCCGGAAGCCGAGGCGATCATCAACCGCATGGGCTTCAACAACCTGGGTGTCGACAACCTGCTCAACCGTGTGCGTGCAGCCAAATACCGCGGCATCCTCGGCATCAACATCGGCAAGAACTTCGACACCCCGGTCGAGCGCGCGGTAGACGACTACCTGATCTGCCTCGACAAGGTCTACGACCAGGCCAGCTACATCACCGTCAACGTCAGCTCGCCGAACACCCCGGGCCTGCGCAGCCTGCAGTTCGGCGACTCGCTCAAGCAACTGCTCGATGCCCTGGCCGAGCGCCGCTCGCAATTGGTGACCGAACGCGGCAAGCATGTGCCGCTGGCAATCAAGATCGCCCCGGACATGAGCGATGAAGAAACCGCGCTGGTCGCCTCGGCCCTGGTCGAATCGGGCATGGACGCGGTGATCGCCACCAACACCACCCTCGGCCGTGAAGGCGTCGAGGGCCTGCTGCATGGCGACGAGGCCGGTGGCCTGTCGGGTGCGCCGGTGCTGGAAAAGAGCACGCATATCGTCAAGGTGCTGGCCGGCGAGTTGGGCGGCAAGTTGCCGATCATCGCCGCAGGCGGGATTACCGAAGGCAAGCATGCGGCGCAGAAAATTGCCGCCGGTGCCAGCCTGGTACAGATCTACTCGGGGTTCATCTACAAGGGCCCGGCCCTGATCCGCGAGGCGGTGGACGCCATCGCTGCCATGCCGCGCTGAAACCGCAGGCATAAAAAAGGGCCCCCTCAAGGGGCCCCTGGGCCTTAGCCCGCCGCCCGGATGGGGCGCGCATGGTAATCGGATTCAGTTCCTCGTTCAGCCAACGGCGTGAAGTTCGTTGAGTCTATGGATACCCGCAGTGCCGGTCATACCGTCCCAGTTGTCGCCGCGTCCTTCGCGCCAGCCATTGATCCATGCCTGGCGTACAGACGGTAGAGTAAAAGGGCAAAGCTCGCGGGATTTGCCGGTGACCCCATATTGGTAGCCACGTGAAAATGCTCGTTCCAACGGATCACGCTTAAGTCTTCTCATAGGGTGTTGCCCTCACTTGTTGACTGTAATGTCCCGTCGACCTCTAGAAGGTCGGGCAGAATCGTTCTGCCGGTTTGCGCTCGCTGCCGGCGTCGCGAGCGGAAGTGTTGCCCCGTTGCGGTGACAACCTGAGACCAGTTCTAACCAATGCACGACACAGTGTGAATGATCGTTTTGTCATAAGGACGTAACCTTTCATAGGGTCAGAGGATAAGTAAATAAATGCGTCTGATTAGGATCTGACGCAAAGCCCGCTATGATCAGGGTTTGCTCTATAGCGAAGTCATCTGGCCATCGCTATGTGATAATTTGTAACAACGAAGGTAAAACGACGAAGGGTCATTTTCCCCGGTTTTTTGCCTGAATTTTTCATTCTGCCCGGCAATCAAAGACTTTTCAGCCCATGGCAAAAGTCAGATTGGCGGGCGGCCCGGCGCTAAAAGAGCGCCACTCGAACGCTGTGGAAAGGCGTTCGATTAAACATCGGAAGGGCGATGCGCTTGCCTTTCCACTTTATTGCTCAAGGCTCTGGATACCCCATGTCGGACCGTTTCGAACTTTACCTCACCTGTCCCAAAGGCCTTGAAGGCCTGCTTGCCGAAGAAGCCCGCGGCCTCGGCTTGGAAGAAGTGCGCGAGCACACTTCGGCGATTCGCGGCAGCGCCGACATGGAAACCGCCTACCGGCTGTGCCTGTGGTCGCGCCTGGGCAACCGCGTGCTGCTGGTGCTCAAGCGCTTCAACATGAAAAACGCCGACGATCTCTACGACGGCGTCAATGAAGTCGAGTGGCAGGATCACCTGGAAGCCAGCGGTTCGCTGGCAGTTGAGTTCAGCGGCCACGGCTCGGGTATCGACAACACCCATTTCGGCGCCTTGAAGGTCAAGGACGCGATCGTCGACAAACTGCGCACCAGCAGCGGCGAACGCCCGTCGGTGGACAAGCTCAACCCTGACCTGCGCGTGCACCTGCGCCTGGAACGCGGTGAGGCGATCCTGTCTCTGGACCTGTCCGGCCACAGCCTGCACCAGCGCGGTTACCGCCTGCAGCAAGGCGCCGCGCCACTGAAGGAAAACCTCGCGGCGGCGATATTGATCCGTGCCGGCTGGCCACGTATTGCTGCCGAAGGCGGTGCCCTGGCCGACCCGATGTGCGGTGTCGGGACCTTCCTGGTCGAAGCGGCAATGATCGCCGCCGATATCGCACCGAACCTGCGCCGCGAACGTTGGGGTTTCAGCGCCTGGCTCGGCCACGTGCCAGCACTGTGGCGCAAACTCCATGATGAAGCGCTGGCCCGCGCCGAAGCTGGCCTGGCCCGTCCACCGTTGTGGATCCGTGGTTATGAAGCCGACCCGCGCTTGATCCAGCCGGGGCGCAACAACGTTGAGCGCGCAGGCCTGAGCGACTGGGTGAAGATCTACCAGGGCGAAGTCGGCAGCTTCGAGCCGCGCCCGGACCAGAACCAGAAAGGCCTGGTGATCTGCAACCCGCCATACGGCGAGCGCCTGGGCGATGAAGCCAGCCTGTTGTACCTCTACCAGAATCTTGGCGAGCGTCTGCGCCAGGCCTGCCTGAACTGGGAAGCGGCGGTGTTCACTGGCGCGCCGGACCTGGGCAAGCGCATGGGTATCCGTAGCCACAAGCAATACGCTTTCTGGAACGGCGCCTTGCCGTGCAAGCTGCTGCTGATCAAGGTCCAGCCGGACCAGTTTGTTACCGGCGAGCGCCGTCAGCCGGAGCGCAACGGCGAAGCTGCCGAGCAGCGTTCACCCGCAGCCGTGGCCAGCGAGCCGGCTCGTTTGAGCGAAGGCGGGCAGATGTTCGCCAACCGCCTGCAAAAGAACCTCAAGCAATTGGGCAAGTGGGCCAAGCGCGACAACGTCAGCTGTTATCGCCTGTACGATGCCGACATGCCCGAGTACGCCCTGGCCATCGACCTGTATCAGGATTGGGTGCACGTGCAGGAATACGCCGCGCCGCGTTCGATCGACCCGGAGAAAGCCCAGGCGCGTCTGTTCGACGCCCTGGCAGCGATTCCGCAAGCCCTGGGCATCGACCAGAGCCGGGTGGTGGTCAAGCGCCGCGAGCGCCAGACCGGTACCCGCCAATACGAGCGCCAAAGCACCCAGGGCCAGTTCCTGGAGGTGCAGGAGGGCGGCGTCAAACTGTTGGTCAACCTCACTGATTACCTGGACACCGGCCTGTTCCTCGATCACCGTCCGATGCGCTTGCGCATTCAGCGTGAAGCGGCCGGTAAGCGCTTCCTCAACCTGTTCTGCTACACCGCCACCGCCAGTGTGCATGCGGCCAAGGGGGGCGCGCGCAGCACCACCAGCGTCGACCTGTCGAAAACCTACCTGGACTGGGCGCGGCGCAACCTGTCGCTCAACGGTTTCTCGGACAAGAACCGACTGGAGCAGGGCGATGTCATGGCCTGGTTGCAAGCCTGTCGCGACGAGTACGAGCTGATCTTCATCGACCCGCCGACCTTCTCCAACTCCAAGCGCATGGAAGGGGTGTTCGACGTGCAGCGCGATCATGTCGAGTTGCTCGACCTGGCCGTAGCGCGTCTGGCGCCGGGCGGTGTGCTGTACTTCTCGAACAACTTCCGCAAGTTCCAGCTCGACGAAAACCTGGCTGAACGCTATGCCGTGGAAGAGATCACCGCCCAGACCCTGGACCCGGATTTTGCCCGTAACAGCAAGATTCACCGGGCATGGAAAATTCAGGCGCGCTGATCGGCTGATTGTCGCGGGCGATGATTGCTTCGTTAATGGCTAATGGCTATAACTCAATCAGAGCCTGCGATCCGCTGGACGCTGGCGTTTTGAGTGCTTTCTATGTCGATGCACGCCGCTCGTCCGAAGATGCTCGGCTTTGTCAGCGAAGAGGTTTCCGCCTGGCTGGTGGCCGGGGTGGCGTTTGTGGCCGGCAGCCTGTTGACAGCGCTGCTGGCGCTGGCGACCCATGACCTGTACCGCCAGCAGTTGCGGCAACGTTTCGAACTGCTGGCCAGTGAGCGTTACAGCCGTATCGAAGAACGCTTCGAGGATCAGGTGCAGCGTCTTG
Source organism: Pseudomonas wadenswilerensis (assembly GCF_900497695.1). Lineage (GTDB taxonomy): Bacteria > Pseudomonadota > Gammaproteobacteria > Pseudomonadales > Pseudomonadaceae > Aquipseudomonas > Aquipseudomonas wadenswilerensis. The sequence goes on from NZ_UIDD01000006.1 coordinate 101,378, forward strand.
ATGGCCTGCGCCGTTTTTTCGTGTTCTCCTCCAGCGTTACCCTCGCCGAGTTCAACGGCTATGCCCAGCCCTTGCTGTACCGCACCCAGGCCTATGCCTGGGCGCCGCGGGTGGCTGGCGAGACGCGTGCTGCATTCGAACAAAGTGCGGCGCAGCTCCTGGGCAAACCCTTTGCAATCTACGAACTCGATGACGCCGGCACTTTGCAGGTCGCTACGCAACGGGCGCTCTATTATCCGGTTTTCTACACCCAGGCCCTGAGCCGCCAGGCCCAGCCGTTGGGGCTGGATATGCTGTCCCAGCCGCTGCGTCAGGCTGCCCTCGATCGCGCCCGGCAACCGGGCAGCATGGCCGTCTCGGCGCCCCTTAACCTGACCAATGTCGACCCGGCCTACGCGCGCGGGGTGCTGATGGTTGCACCGGTATTTGCCCCGGGCAACGCTGCAACGTCCCCCGACGGCTATGTATTGGCGGTGATCAGCTTGCAGCAGTTGATGGCCGAAGGTCTGCCCAGCCCGAGCCAGGACAACCTGATGGTGCGCATTCTCGACCTGTCCGGGCAAGGCCAGCATGAAGTGCTGTTCCAGTCCGGCAATGAAGGCGCCGACACTGATCTGGCCGCCAGCCACCTGTTGCGCCTGGCCGATCATGACTATCAACTGGATATCCAGCCCAGCCTGGCGTTCATGGACGCCAACCGCTCCTCGGCGGTCAACGCCGTGGTGCTGCTCGGCGGCTTGCTCAGCCTGTTGCTCAGTGCCTTGCTGTTCAGCCTGTTCGGCCAGCGCCAGCGGGCCTTGACCCTGGTCGAGCAGCGTACCGCCGAGTTGCGCGTCAGCGAACAGTCCCTGCGTGATACCCACAGCCAACTGCGCAGCGTGCTGGATGCCGCCACCCAGGTGGCGATCATTGCCACCAGTCTGCGCGGGGTGATCAGTACCTTCAACGCCGGTGCCGAACGCATGCTCGGCTATCACAGTGCTGAGGTCATCGGCCAGCTGACCCTTGAAGATCTGATATCGCCGCAGGAGCTGCAGACGCGTGCGCGGGCGTTGAGCCAGCGCTACGGCCGTGAGGTCAGTCCGGCTCAGGCGATGTTTGCCGAGACGGTCCAGGAGGGCGAGAGCGAACCGGGCGAGTGGACCCTGTTGCGCAAGGATGGCAGCCACCTGCTGGCCAATATGCTGGTTACCGCGGTGCTCGACGAGCACGGCCTGTGGGTCGGGCACCTGGCCATTTGTATCGACGTGACTGAACGCAAGCGCGTGCACGAGGCGCTGGCGGCCCGTGACCGGCTACTGGAAAAACTCAGCGCCGAGGTGCCTGGCGGCATTTATCAGTTTCGCCTCGATCCCGACGGCAGTTCCTGCTTCAGCTACGCCAGCGAGGGCTTGCGCGACATCTACGAGATAGATCCGCAGCGCCTGCGCGAGGACGCTACGGCGGTGTTCGAGCGCATTCACCCCGACGACCTGGCGCAGTTGCGTGCTTCGATCCGCTATTCCGCCGATCACCTGACGCCCTGGCGTGAAGAGTACCGAGTGCTGCTGCCGGTGGCCGGGATGCGCTGGATACGCGGTGAAGCTACACCGGAGCCGGCCGATCAGGGCGGTACCTTGTGGCATGGCTACCTGACGGATATCTCCGATCTGAAACGCGTCGAGGAGGAGCTGCGGGCACTGTCGGTGACCGACGCGCTGACCGGCATCCACAACCGTCGTTACTTTCAGGAGCGGCTCAAAGCCGAGCTCGAGCGGGCCCAGCGCGACAATCAGGACCTGGCCGTGATCATGCTGGACATCGACCACTTCAAACGGATCAACGACCTCTACGGCCATGCTGTGGGCGATCATGTGTTGCGCAGCCTGTGCCAGCGCATCAATCATCGCCTGCGCCGTACCGACGTGTTCTGCCGTCTGGGCGGCGAGGAGTTCATGGTCTTGTGCCCGGGCAGCAATGCCGGGCAGGCCTACACCCTGGCCATGGAGCTCTGGCAGGGCCTGCGCAGCGTGGCGGTGGACGGTGTCGGTGTGGTCACGGCGAGTTTCGGTGTGGCCGGCTGGCGCCCGGGGGAGGGCGCCGATGCCTTGCTGCTGCGTGCCGACTCGGGGGTTTACGCGGCCAAGCAGGCTGGCCGCGACCGGGTCGAGAGCGAACTGCCCTGAGCCAGGCTCAGGGCTGAACGGCGGCGGTGCGGTTGACCAGTTTCGGCTGGCGGTACAGGTCGAGCAGGACCTGGTCGAGCACTGCCGAGGCACCCCAGGGTTTCGGATCGTTGAGGATCGCGGCTACTGCCCAGGTATTGCCGTTGCTGTCGCGGCTGAAACCGGCGATGGCGCGGACGGTGTTCAGGGTGCCGGTCTTGATGTGCGCTTCACCGGTCATGGCAGTGCGCTTGAGGCGCTTGCGCATGGTGCCGTCCATCCCCACCAGCGGCATCGAGCTGATGAACTCGGCGGCGTACGGGCTGTTCCAGGCGGCCTGCAGCAGGGCGGCCATTTCCCGGGTGCTGACCCGTTCGGCGCGGGACAGGCCCGAGCCGTTTTCCATGATCAGGTGCGGCGCGGTAATGCCTTTTTTCGCCAGCCACTGGCGCACCACACGCTGGGCGGCGCGGGCGTCGTCGCCATCGGCATCGGTACGGAACTGCGCGCCCAGGCTCAGGAACAGCTGCTGGGCCATGGTGTTGTTACTGTATTTGTTGATGTCGCGGATGATCTCCACCAGGTCCGGGGAGAAGGCGCGGGCCAGCAGGCGGGCGTTCTTCGGGACGTTGTCGACCCGGTCGCGGCCCTGGATGCTGCCGCCCAGCTCGTTCCAGATGGCGCGCACGGCACCGGCGGCGTAGGACGGGTGATCGAGCAGCGACAAGTAGGTCTGCGAGTTGCAGCCATCGCCCAGCTGGCCGCTGACCACGACGCTGACGCCGTCGGCCTGTACCACCGGGTTGTAGCGCACGTCACCGCTGCACTGCTTGGAATTGACTGCCTTGACCTGGTTGTCGATGCGGATGTTGGCGATCGGCGGCTCGACCGACACCAGGACTTTGCCACCGTCGTTGCGGGCAACGAAGCGCAAGGCCTTGAGGTTGATCAGCAGCGAGTCGGGTTTGACCAGAAAGGGCTTGTTTTCATCACCGCCGTCGTCGTTGAACTGCGGCAATTGCGGCTGGACGAAATGGCTGCGATCGAGCACCAGGTCACCGCTGATGGTCTGCACGCCGTTGGCGCGCAGGTCGCGCATCAGCAGCCAGAGCTTTTCCATGTTCAGTTTCGGGTCGCCACCGCCCTTGAGGTACAGGTTGCCCTGCAACACGCCATTGCGCAGCGGGCCGTCGCTGTAGAACTCGGTTTTCCACTGGTGGGTTGGGCCGAGCATTTCCAGGGCGGCGTAGGTGGTGACCAGCTTCATGGTCGAGGCCGGGTTGACCGAGACATCGGCATTGAACACGGTCGGGGTACCCGGGCCGTTGAGCGGCAGCATAACCAGCGACAGGGCCGAGTCCTGCAGTTTGTTGGTTTTCAATGCCTGCTGCACTTTTGGCGAAAGCGTGGTGTTGACCGCAGCCGCGTGGCTGGAAAGCGCCAGCGGCATCAGCAGGCCGGCAAGCAGAAGAGGGCGAAGAGATCTGATCATGTGCGATAAAACCCTGCGAGCGAGGGGTGAAAAAAACGGAGCGAAAAAAGGTGAAGGCCCCGATACGGAAAAATATAGCGCGCATTATGCCCCAAGCCGAACGCCCATGGGCCTGTGAATACAGGATCACACTGCAGCTTATCGGCTTTTATTCCGGCAAGGGCCCGGCGAAACTGCTAAAGTGCCGCGCGTTAATACTCAAGAGGATTGTTTCATGGCCACTAACCGTTCCCGCCGTCTGCGCAAAAAACTCTGCGTGGATGAATTCCAGGAGCTGGGTTTTGAGCTGAACCTGGGTTTCAAGGAAGATCTGTCCGACGAAACCATTGATGCCTTCCTCGATGCTTTCCTCGAAGAAGCCATGGATGCCAATGGTCTGGACTATGTTGGCGGCGACGACTTCGGTCTGGTCTGCAAGGCCGAGCGTGGCTCGGTCACTCCAGAGCAGCGCGCAGCTGTTGAAAGCTGGCTCAAAGGCCGTAACGAGCTGACCAAGATCGAAGTCAGCCCGCTGCTGGATGCCTGGTATCCGGAAAAGCCGATCAACCCGGCTTCCTGATTCCGATGAAACGGCGGCCCCAGTGGCCGCCGTTTTCGTTTCAGCCCCGCCGCCTGTTCAGGCATTCCCGCGGGATCCAAGCGGTTGCGCTGGTTGTTCGTGTAGATACTTCTGCAACGCTTCTTCCAGGGCGCCCATGACGCTGACCACCTGGCGTTGGCGCCGCTCCAGTACAGGCGCCGCCTGGCTGGCCTGGCAATCGGCTTCCAGTTGCTCGCAGGCCTTGATCAAGCCGTTGGCCTGAATGATCCGTGCCGGGCCGAGGATCTTGTGCGCCTGGTTCCTCAGTTGCAGCGCGTCCTTGAGTGGATCGATAGCCTTGAGCAAGGCGCGGTCGCGTTTGAAACTGCGCAACAGCTCTTTGAGCAACTGGTGCAGATCGTGCACGCTGTCACCCACCACCGGCTCCAGAACCTGCAGGTCGAACGGCATCGGCGCGGCTGTCTGGCGGCGCGCCTGCACCTGGGGTGCTTGCGCCAGGCGCTGACCCAAGGCGTTGAGGCTGATGGGTTTGAGCAGGCAGTCATCCATACCGACCTGTTGGCAGCGCTCGCGCACTTCCGGTTGGGCGTTGGCGGTGTAGCCGAGGATGGTGCACGCTGGCCATTGATACTGACGCTCGTGGTCCCGCACCGCTTCGGCAAACTGGTAGCCATTCATCTGTGGCATGTTGCAGTCGACGATCACCACGTCGAAGTGGCCCTGGTGCCAGGCGCTGAGGCCGCTGAGACCGTTTTCGGCACTGGCATGTTCCAGTCCCAGGAAGTTCAGTTGCTGGGCGATCAGCAGCAGGTTGGCCGGATGGTCATCGATGACCAGCACTCGCAACGGCGGCAGCACGGCATTGGGGAGCGGCGCCGCAGGGGCCGGCTTGGAGGTTTCGGCCAGCAGGGTCAACGGCATGCTGATGCACACGCGGGTGCCCTGGCCGAACACGCTGTGCAAGGTCAGGTTGCCACCCATTGACTGGCACAGGTCATGGCTGATGGCCAGCCCAAGGCCAGTGCCGCTACGGGCCAGATTGCTGTCCGGATTGGCCTGGGCAAAGGGCAGAAACAGGCGCTGCTGGTCATCTGCGCGAATACCGATGCCACTGTCCTGAACCGTTACCTGCAGGATGGGCTGGTCGGGCGCGGGGCCCGGTTCCAGGGTCAGGTGCACGGTGACCTGGCCCTGCTCGGTGAACTTGATCGCGTTGCTGACCAGGTTCGACAGGATCTGCTTGAAGCGCAAAGGGTCGAGCAGCACCTCACAGCGGGCCTGGGGGGCAATCTCGAGGCTCAGGTGCAAATCCTTCTGTCGGGCCACGCCATCGAACACGCGGCCGACCGATTCCACCAGTTCCGCCAGGTTGACCGGTTCAGGCGCCAGGCTCAGGTGCCCGGTCTCGATGCGCGCCATGTCGAGGATATCGCCGATCAAGGCCAGCAGTTCTCTGGCCGAGTTGTAGGCAACCTCAATGGCCGGACGATCGATATGCCCCTGGTCGCCGCGGGTGAGGGTAAGTTCGAGCATGCCGATGATGGCGTTCATCGGTGTGCGGATCTCGTGGCTGATGGTCGCCAGGAAGACACTCTTGGCGCGATTGGCGTCATCGGCCCGCTGCTTGGCCAGGCGCAGGTCCTGGATCAGTTGGCGGCGCTCGCTGATGTCGATCCAGCCGCCAATAATGCCCTGCACCTCGCCGAGTGAGTCACGGTAAGGCAGGATCCAGTGGTAGATGGTCAGTTCACGTTCCTTGAGCAGCAAAGGCCGATCAACGATCAACGGGATCCCTTCGCGCATGACCTTCTGGTAATCGGCCTGTATCTGGCTGGCATAGCAGCTGTCGCCCAGGGTGCTGTCCTGGATGCTTTTACCCAGTACATCGTGAAGCTGCGCTTCTACCGCTTCCAGATAACTGTCGTTACAACTCTGCAACAAGCCGCCGCGATCACGCACGTACATCGGATGCGGCGTACCGTTGAGCAGGGCGCGCATGAATTCGAGCTGATCGTTCAGGGCCCGTTCGGCGGCCTCGCGTTGCTTGATCTGGCGGCGCATCCAGGCATTCCAGGCCAGTGACAGCAGCAGCAACAGGCTGGTGCCCAGGACCACCTGGAGGATCAGTCGCTGGTACTTTTGCCAGTAGGCGTCTGTTTCTGTGCTGTAACCACGCCAGCGACTGTTGATGATGCCCAGCTCTTCCGGCGCGATGCTGAGCAATGCCTTGTCGAGGATCGACGCCAGTTCCTGGGCGCCCCGGGCAGTGGCCATGGCGAAGGTGGCGGGTTCGGCGCCGACCGAGGAACGGATCATCAGGTCGCGCTGGGAAGCCAGGCTGAAATTGGCGTTGATCAAGGCGGTGATGGCCGCATCGACGTGCCCGCTGGCCAGCAGCGAGGTGGAGTAGAAGGTGCTCTCCGTCTCGACCAGCTGGATGCCCGGGAAGCGCTGGCGCAAATCATCGAACAAGGGGCTGTCGCGAGTGAGGGCCAGGCGTCGGCCTGTCATCTGCTCCAGGGAATCGGGCTGGTCAGCGCCCTTGCGCGTCAACAGTACGTAGGAGTTTTCCAGATAAGGCCGACTGATCGCCAGGGTTCCGGCACGACGCGGGCTGGGTGAGATCGCCGCGATGACATCCGCCTGATCATGGTTGAGGCGGTCGATCATGTCACTGATTCCACTGGCCCGCTGCACTTCGAAACGCAGGCCGGTACGCAGGCGGATCAGTTCCAGCAGGTCGGCGGCAATGCCGCGAAAGTTGCCGGCGCTGTCGAAGAAGGTCAGTGGCGCGGCGGTTTCGTTGACCACCACCCGCACCACCGGATGGCCGCTCAGCCAGCGCTCTTCGCGTTGTGACAGCTGCAGTTTGCGGTCGGTCAGCAGTACATCGCTACCGGCGCTCCAGCGTTTGAAGAGGCTTTCCCGCGTACTGCTGGACACCGCGTCGAGGGTGGCGTTGATCAGCTCCAGGAGCATCTGGTTGCTGCGCTGCACGGCGAAGCTGAAACCGACCGGCTCATGTTTACCGAAGTTGGCCATCTTGACGTTCTGCAGGTGGCCTTGATTGATCAGGTAGTGGGTCGAGATGGTGTCGCCCAGAAAGACGTCGGCCTGATCGAACGCCACGGCGTTCAGTGCGTTCTGGTAGGAGGGGTAGGACTGGATGGTGGCGTCAGGGTAATTGGCCAGTACCTCATCCATTGGCAGGTAGTGATAGACCATGCTCAGGCGCAGGCCTGCCAGGCCGGTGTCCAGGGGGCGGACTTCGTTCTCGCGGGTCACCAGTACCGGTTGATCCACGGCATAGGGGATGGACAGGGCGATGCCGGGCGTGGCTGCCTCGTAGCCGTTGGTGCTGCCCAGCAGGTCGATCTGGCCTTGAGCCAGGGCTTTCACCGCCTCCTGGCGGGTGGCGTAGCGTTGCACCCTGATCGGCAAGCCCAGGGCCGAGCCGATCAGGCCGGCGAAGTCGGCGGTCAAGCCTTCGTAGTCGCGCCCGCTGGCGGTCATGTCGAAGGGCGGGTAATCCGGCGCCGAAGTTCCCAGCAGTAACTCGCCCTTGCCTTTGATCCACAGTCGCTGAGCCGGGGTCAGGGGCAGTTTCATGGCGATTGGCTCGGCACGGCTGAACAGGGTGAGCGGGGTGGCCGCGACGTCGTCCGCCCGTGTGGCAATGCTCAGGCAAGCCAGCACAGCACACAGCAGGAGGGTAAGGCTATGCCTGAGCATGGGCGCTCTCAAACCAGGGCATTGCGTTTCGCCATTTCAATCAGTTCAACCAGAGAACTGGCTTTGAGCTTTTGCATCAGTCGTTTCTTGTAGGTGCTGACCGTCTTGTTGCTGAGGAACATGCCCTGGGCAATTTCCTTGTTACTTCTGCCTTGGGCAAAAAGTTGCAGTACCATCAGCTCACGATCATTGACCTGTTTGAACAGATCCAGGTCCGAGGCTGAATCATCGTGTTTGCGTACCGGATTGATGGCCTGGCTGGGGAAATAGTTATAACCCGATAACACCGCTTTTATCGCACTAAGCAACTCGCTGAGGTCTTCCTGTTTGCACACATAGCCTGCTGCGCCGGAATGCATGCAACGAATGGCAAAAAGCGCTGGCGATTGTGCGGTCAGTATCAGGATTTTCAGCGGGATGCCCATGGCATGGAAACGCGAGAGCACTTCCAGGCCGTCCAGCCGCGGAATGCTGATGTCGAGGATGATCAAGTCCGGCAGGCATTCGCGGACCATCTGCATGGCGTCTACGCCGTTGTCCGATTCACCGACCACTCGATAGCCTTCATTCTCCAGAAGCATGCGCACCGCCAGGCGGATGACCGGGTGATCGTCGACGATGAAGACAGAATACATGTTGAACTTTCCATAAAAGTGCCAGAGGGGTAGGGGCACCTTAGCGCAGAAAGAACAGGTCGCACATGAACTTGAGGTGAGTTAATTGATATATAGGAAAAGTCCTACTAACTTTGAAATATAGGATTACAGAGGCTTCTGCTAGATAGGGGTGTCAATGCTATAGATGGTAAGGTTATGTTGCGAAAGTTTCGGGTTGTTTATATTTGTTTCAAGTGTGTCAGTAATTTCCTGTACTGCCCGGTTGCCGGGCAGTACAGGCGGTTGATCAGCTCGGGCTCGAGCGGCCGGTCATTTCACGGGCCATTTCACTGGCATAACTGTCGGTCATCCCGGCAATGAAATCGATCATGCGCAGGAACGAGGTGTGTAGGGAGGCATCCGGGCTCGGCGCGTTCTTGCCCAACAGGTCGAGAATCCGCCGGCTCTTGAACGAGGGTGTACGCCCGCCATGTTGCTCCAGGGCGGCGCCACAGAACGAATTGAGCAGGATCTCCAGGGTCGTGTAGGCGCCGATTTCATGCAGGGTCTTGCGCTTGTCCTGGAAAATCTTCTTGCGTGCGATGTCTTTGGCCTGCAGCACACAGCGTTTGGCCGGGCCGTGCATATGCTCGACCAGGTCACCGTTGAGTGTGCCGGCCAGCAACGCGTCCTGTTGTTCGACGAAAGCGCGCGCCGCGGCATTGGTCAGGTGCTCAATGGCCTTGCCGCGCAGGATCGCCAGTTTGCGCCGGCGCGAATCGTCCGGGCCCAACTGGCGGTAGGTTTCCGGCAGGTCGTCACCCACCAGGCTCAGCAGCAGCGACTCGACCTCGGCGTAGTCGAGCAGGTCCATTTCCAGGCCGTCTTCAAGGTCGATCAGGGCGTAGCAGATGTCATCGGCCGCCTCCATCAGGTACACCAACGGGTGACGGGCCCAGCGTTGCTCTTCCAGTTGCGGCAGGCCGAGCTTGCGGGCGATCTGTTCGAGCAACGGCAGTTCGCTCTGGTAGCAGCCAAATTTGTGTTTCTTGTACCCCAGGGCGTCGGCGTGACGTGCAGTCCAGGGGTATTTGAGGTAAGTACCCAGCGTGGCGTAAGTCAGCCGCGTGCCGCCGTCGAACTGGTGGTATTCCAGTTGGGTGAGGACGCGAAAGCCCTGGGCGTTACCTTCGAAGTTGAGAAAATCGCCGCGTTCGGCGGCGCTCATCGCATCCAGCCAGCCGCGCCCGGCGGCCTGTTGGAACCAGTGGCGTATGGCATCCTCGCCGGAGTGGCCGAAGGGTGGGTTGCCGATGTCATGAGCCAGGCACGCTGACTGCACGACCATGCCCAGGTCGCTGGGTTCACACCACTGCGGCAGGCTGGCGCGCAGGGTTTCGCCGACGCGCATGCCCAGTGAGCGGCCGACGCAGCTGACTTCCAGGGAGTGGGTCAGGCGGGTGTGGATGTGGTCGTTGCTCGACACCGGGTGCACCTGGGTCTTGCGCCCCAGGCGGCGGAAGGCGCCGGAGAAGATGATCCGGTCGTGGTCTTTGTGGAACGGGCTGCGGCCGAGTTCTTCCGGGCTGTGCAGGGGTTTGCCGAGGCGTTCGCGGGTGAGCAGGGTGTGCCAATCCAAGGCCATTTCTCCGGTGCGGGGGGCAGGGGGGTAGCTTCGTGGTTTGGGTCGGGGGGTGCAAGTGGCTTTGTGAGCTTATCCGTTTGCTGTATGGGCGTTGCGGGCCCCTTCCGCCTTTACGGCGGCTTACTTTTTTCAGTCGAAAAAAAGTAAGCAAAAATTCTTGCCCCACCAGGGGCCCTACGCTGCGCTTCGGGTCCCCTCGTTCCGGTGTCGCTACGGGGCATTGCGAACTACGAGTTGCAAGCAACTCTACGTTTCGCAACTTCGGCTAACGCCGAAGGTGCTGCGCACTAGCCCCTTCGCAACACCTCCACTCGGCCCTTCTGGTTAACGGGGCCGGTGGATCAAGATCAAAAGCAGATCAAGAGCACAATTCGCTTCGCTCTTGCTAAGCGCGCAGATCTGTGGGAGCGGGCTTGACCCGCGATCGAGCGCGCAGCGGTCGTAGTTCAGGCGCTGCACTTAACGCTTGCTACCAGCCCCTTGCATGGCCAGCTTCAACAACGGAATCAAGCTGGTCCCCAGGCGCACCAGGCGGCTGACGCTGCCGCTGCGGGCGCCCTTGCCGGTCAGGAAACCCAGCAGCACCACGGCACCAATGCCCCACAGCGGCGCGTGCTTGATGCCCAGGCCGCCTTGCAGTGAGTCGCCCATGGAGCGCAAACGGGTGAGGGGGTTGAGCAGTTGCCCGGACTCATGGCGAATTTCCTGGCGGTGCATCTCCAGGCGCAGGCGCACCAAGGCCTTGCGCAGTTCCCGGCGATTGGTGGTTTGCGGTAGTTCAGGCAGGCTCATGGCAACAGGCGCTCCCGGTCCTTGGCAAGTTCTTCGAGGGTCGAGCTGAAGGGTGACGATTCATCGAACACCGCCGCCTTCAGACGCAGGCCGCAAAACAGCGCCGCCAGCCCGTAGAACACGCACAGGCCAATGATGCCGGCCAGGCGATAACTGTCCCAGAGCATCACCAGCACCAGGCCGGAGAGGGCGGTCAGCAACAGCAGGGCAAATACCAGGGCCAGCCCGGCGAACAGCAGCAAGCTGAGGGTCCGCGCTTTCTGCTCCTGCAGTTCGATGCCGAACAGTTCGACATGGCCATGCAGCAGGCCCAGCACCGCAGCGCCGAGACGCTTGCTGGAGGGGCCGGCACCGGCGAGTGGTTCGCTTTCCATGCTCGGTCCTCAGCGGCGGGTGGCCAAGAGGCCGATCAGAAAGCCAACGCCGGCGGCAATGCCGATCGACTGCCAGGGGTTGCCTTGTACGTAGTCTTCGGTTGCGCTCAGGGCCGCCTGGCCGCGTTCGCGGACCGAATCCTGGGTCAGTTGCAGGGTTTCCCGGGCGCGCAGCAGGCTGTCATGGATCTGTTCGCGCAGGTCGTCGGCCTGATCGCCAGCCAGGGTTGCAGTGTGCTCCAGCAGCTTCTCGGTATCGCGTACCAGGGTCTGGAAGTCAGCCATCAATATGTCTTGAGCAGTCTTTGCCGATTTGCTGGCCATGGGGCTCTCCCTAACAGTGTGTGTGGCTATTTCGAGTCGTGGGCGCGGGCGAAGGTTCAAGTGCAATTTGCTGGTACAGCTTTTGCTTTGCCGTGGTGCGCCGGGGCCGGTGCCTGCGCCGATTGTGGGCGCGGGCGAATACCGGACCTGTAAACCTTAACCCAATCCACGACAAACCCAAGGAAAAACTCCCGTACTACCCGGATCGGCCAGGGAGGTGGCCGCAACGACGATCCAGACTGGTGCACGAAGGAGTGTTTTTGAGCTGTCTTGGTGCTTTTTTGCAGGCCTGCCTACTCCATGGAAAATTTGCAAAGCGCAGTGGACACCCTGGTCCACGGCTCCAACACGCTGTTCATTCTGCTCGGTGCGGTGATGGTTCTGGCCATGCACGCAGGTTTTGCCTTCCTTGAGGTGGGCACCGTGCGGCACAAGAACCAGGTCAACGCCTTGTCGAAGATTCTCAGCGATTTTGCCGTGTCGACCCTGGCCTATTTCTTTATCGGCTACTGGATTTCCTACGGTGTCAGTTTTCTACAGCCGGCACAGGTGTTGAGCCAGGAGCATGGCTACAGCCTGGTGAAGTTCTTCTTCCTGCTGACCTTTGCCGCGGCGATCCCAGCGATCATCTCCGGCGGCATCGCCGAGCGTGCACGCTTCGCCCCGCAATTGTGCGCCACGGTGCTGATCGTCGCCTTCGTCTATCCGTTTTTCGAAGGTATCGTCTGGAATGGCAACTTTGGCATGCAGGTCTGGCTGGCGGAGCGTTTTGGCGCGGGTTTTCATGACTTTGCCGGCTCCGTCGTGGTGCATGCCATGGGGGGCTGGCTGGCGCTGGCGGCAGTATTGCTGCTGGGACCGCGCAACGGCCGTTACCGCGACGGCAAGCTGGTGGCTTTTGCGCCGTCGAACATTCCGTTCCTGGCCCTGGGGTCGTGGATTCTGATCGTCGGCTGGTTCGGCTTCAACGTCATGAGCGCGCAAACCCTGCAAGGGGTCAGTGGCCTGGTGGCAGTCAACTCCTTGATGGCCATGGTCGGCGGCACCGTGGCCGCCTTGCTGGTCGGGCGCAACGACCCGGGCTTCCTGCACAACGGCCCGCTGGCCGGGCTGGTGGCGGTGTGCGCAGGTTCTGACCTGATGCACCCGGTGGGCGCGCTGGCCACCGGGGCGATTGCCGGAGCCTTGTTTGTCTGGTGCTTTATTGCCGCGCAGAACACCTGGAAGATCGATGACGTGTTGGGCGTGTGGCCGCTGCATGGCCTGTGCGGAGTGTGGGGCGGGATTGCCTGCGGGATCTTCGGCCAGAGCGCCTTGGGCGGCCTGGGTGGGGTCAGCCTGATCAGCCAGTTGATCGGCAGCCTGGCCGGGGTGCTGGTGGCCTTGCTCGGCGGCTTTGCCGTGTATGGCAGCATCAAGCTGTTGCATGGCCTGCGCCTGAGCCAGGAGCAAGAGTACTACGGCGCCGACCTGTCGATTCACAAGATCGGCGCCACCAGCCAGGACTGACGGTTCAGCGCCCTGCGAGCAAGCGCGCCTCGCAGGCTTCCACGGCGCTCAGCGGGCCGCTGACCAGCACAGCATCGCCCGCGTGCAGACAGGTGCCGGTGTCTACATTCAGCTCCTCGCCCTGGCGATGCACAGCCTGCAGTTCAACACCCAATTGTTCCAGGCCCAGATCGCTCAGGGTTCGGCCGCAGGCATAGGCTTCGGCGCCGAGGTTGACCGCGTGCATCATCGCCTTGGGCAGGCCCTCGCTGTCGACCGGGCTGGTCTGGGCGCCATGGTAGAAGGCATGCAGCAGCCGGTAGCGGGTCTTGCGCACTTCATCTACCCGTTGCTGCACCTGATCCTGTGGCAGGCCGAGCATCACCAGGGCATGGGAGGCCAGCATCAGGCTCGACTCCAGCAGTTCCGGGACCACGGCAGTGGCGCCAGCGGCACGCAATTCGTCGCGCTGGCTGTCGTCGCGGGTGCGTACCAGGATCTGCACCTGGGCATGACGCTCGCGGGCGGCTTTCAACACGCTCAGGGCGATGTCGGTCTTGTCCACCGCAATCACCAGCAAGCGCGCGCGCTCAAGGCCGATGGCGGTGAGCAGTTCGCCGCGGCGTGAGTCGCCGTAGTGCACGCAGTTTTCTCCGGCGGCGGCTTCCTGGACCCGCACCGGGTCGTCATCCAGGGCAATGAAGGGGATGTCCTCGCGGCGCAGGAAGCGCCCGATCGACTGGCCGACGCGGCCGTAGCCGCAGATCAGCACGTGGCCGTTCATCGCGGCGCTTTGTGCTTCGATCTCTTCCAGATGAACCTCCTGGTTGGGCTTGCGGTGCAGGCGGGCGGCGATTGTCGGAGCGGCCCGCAGCAGCAGCGGGGTGACCAGCATCGAGCAGAAGGTCGCGGCCAGCAGCAGGTGACCGAGTTCCTCGGGCAGCAGGCGGGTCTGTTGCATCTGCGCCATCAGGGCGAAACAGAACTCGCCGCCCTGGGCCAGGGCCAGGCCGCTGCGCCAGGCGGTCTCGGCATCACTGCCGCGCAAGCGCACCAGTGCGGCCACCACAGAGCCTTTGATCAGCAGCAGGGCGAGGGTCAGGGCAAGGAGCTGCCAGCCATGGGTGGCGAACAGCTGCAGGTCGATGAGCATGCCGATACTGACGAAGAACAGCCCGAGCAAAATGTCCCGGAATGGGCGGATATCGGCTTCGATCTGATGGCGGTAATTGCTTTCTCCCAGCAACATGCCGGCGAGGAACGCGCCCAGGGCCGGCGACAGGCCCAGCAGGTGGGTCAACCAGGCGGTCAACAGCACGATCACCAGGGCCAGCAGGACGAACAGCTCGGCCGAATGCGAGCTGGCCACCTCATGGAACAGCCGCGGCAGCAGCCAGCGGCTGGCCAGCAGCAGGCCGAAGAAGAGGATCACGGTCTTGCCCAGGGTCAGCGGCAAAGCCCAGTACCAGGCCTGGCCGCCCTGGCCGGCAAACACCGGTACCAGGGTCAGCAGCAACACTGCCACCACGTCCTGGAACAGCAGCACGCCGATGGCATTCTGACCATGACTGCTGAAAATCTCGCCGAGGCTGGTCAGCTCCTTGCTGACGATCGCCGTCGACGACAGCGCCAGGCCCGCGCCCAGCATCAAGGCCACGTTGGGTTGCATGCCGAGCAGAACCAGCAGTCCGGCGAGGAGCAGGCTGGTGCAGATCACCTGCAGGCTGCCGAGGCCAAACACCACCTTGCGCAAGGCGAGCATTTTCGACAGGGAAAATTCCAGTCCCAGGGAAAACAGCAAAAAGACCACGCCCATTTCAGCCAGGTCCGGCAGCTCTTCACTTTCGTTGACCCAGTCCAGGGCGGTAGGGCCGACGAACAGGCCGACACACAAATAGCCAAGTACCGGCGGCAACTTCAGGCGCCGGAAGAACGCGATGACGACCAGCGATGAGGCCAGGATGATCAACAGGTTGGCAAACACAAAACACTCCCTTGCGAAAACAGCGAAAAAACCATTAAGTCTGAACGACTTACGCCATTTGGCCGTTGATGTGCATCAGCACTTCAATGTCATTGGCCGGTTTCAGGGGCGGCGCTCGACTGGCCCCGATTGCAGACCTAGAATAATGATCCGTTCCTACAGTTGCTGGTACCCATAAATGCCACCTGAATGCCAATTGTTCGGCACCCTGGGCTGTCACCTGTGCGAAGTGGCCGAGGCGCTGCTGATGCCGTTTGTCGAGCATGGCCTGTTGGTCGAACTGGTCGATATCGCCGAGCACGAGGGGATGATCGACACCTATGGCCTGCTCATTCCGGTGTTGCGCCGTTGCGATACCGGGGCCGAGCTGCGCTGGCCCTTCGATGCCGAGCAGGTCGTGACCTTCCTGGGGTGATGGTTCGGTCTTGGCGGGTATCTTTCCCGTCGTGCGCAACGCTGTGCTGATGTGGACAATCCTTGGCTTCTCTTACCTCGCCAAGGAGCGGCACCATGTACCTGACCGAACACTTCACCCTCGAGGAAATGACCCTCTCGGAGACCGCAGCACGCCAGGACATCGATAACCAGCCCGATAGCCGTGCCCTGGACAACCTGCACCGCCTCTGCGCGACGCTCGAACAGGTCCGCGAGCTGGTGGGCGCGCCGGTGCTGGTCAGCAGCGGCTTTCGCTCGGTCGAACTCAACGCGGTGATTGGCGGGTCCGCCGCCAGTGCGCATACCGAAGGGCTGGCAGCTGACTTCAATGTGCCCGGGCTGACGCCGGCAGCGCTGGCGCGACGGGTGGCCGACAGCAACCTGCAGTTCGACCAGTTGATTCTCGAGTACGACCAATGGGTGCACCTGAGCCTTGCTGCGGGCCGGCCGCGCCGTCAATTGCTCACGGTGCGCAAAGGGTCCGGCTATCTCCCAGGTCTGGTCTGATAGCTGCAGTCTGATTGACGCAGACGACATCTCTGAATATGCTGTATATAAATACAGTACAGGGATGGCGCTTGCGTCGAGGGTCCGGATCAATGGTCAATGTCGAACAACTGAAATACTCCGTCAATCGCATGGCTGTCGAGGTCGTGAGTGAAGCGGTGCTCGAGTTGCGCCTTGACGGCCTGGTGCTGGAAGGCAAGACGCCGTTCAATAAAGTGCACTTCAACACCTGTTTCGCCGAGATCGAAGCCCTGTTCCAGCGCGCCGGCTACCACCGGCCACTGGATGTGGTCGGATACCAGGGGTTGTTGTACGCCCTCTACGACCCCAGCCGCTGGGAGGCGGTCGAGGTGCTGCGCTGGCTTAAGGAGTTCACCGAGGCTGCGGCTGCCGAAGCTGGCTGAGCGGGCGAGCATGGGGGATAATGGCCGGTCCATCTGTCCAGAGTGTTCCCATGGCCACGCCTCCCTTCGATCCGGCTCAGCATCAAGCCAGCACCGTGTGCCTGCCGCCCGGCAACTGGGTGACGGTAGTCGATTGCTTGAGCGAGCACTTCAAGGCCATCGGCCGCGAGCAGTGGCTCGATCGCATCGCCCGCGGCCGGGTGCTGGACGCTCAGGGCGCGCCGATCAGCGCCACGCTTGCCTACCGTCCGGGTCTGCGCATCCATTATTTTCGCGAAGTGCCAAACGAAAAGCCGATCCCGGTCGAAGAGTCCATCCTGCACATCGATGAGCACCTGGTGGTGGCGGACAAGCCGCATTTCCTGCCGGTCACCCCGACCGGCGAGTACGTCGAACAGACCTTGCTGCGCCGGCTGATCCGCCGCCTCGACAATCCCAATCTGGTGCCCTTGCACCGCATTGACCGGCACACTGCCGGGCTGGTGCTGTTCTCGGCCAACCCCCAGAGTCGTTCGGCCTATCAGTCGCTATTCCCCAACCGGCAGATCGACAAGCGCTACCAGGCCATTGCACGCGCCTTGCCCGAGCGTGAGTTTCCGCTGGTGCACAAGAGCCGCCTGGTCAACGGCGAGCCATTTTTTCGCATGCAGGAAGTCGAAGGGGTAAGCAACAGCGAAACCCTGGCCCAGGTGCTGGAGAAGAACGGCGAGCTGTGGCGCTACGGTCTCTCGCCGGTCACTGGCAAAACCCACCAGCTGCGGGTGCACATGACCGCCCTGGGCGCGAGTATCTGCAATGATCCGTTCTATCCGGACATCGCCCAGGAGCAGGATGACTACAACAAACCGTTGAAGCTGTTGGCGCAGAGCCTGCGTTTCAACGACCCATTGAGCGGTGAAGAACGTTACTTCGAAAGCCGGCTGACGCTCGACTGGTAGGGCGGGGAGCCGCGCACCGCCAGTGGCGATGCGCGGTGAGGCTTAGCGGTTGAAGCGCTCCACCAGCGAGTACTGGGTGGTAGCGGTGCGGGTCAGCTCTTCGCTGAGCAGCGCCGAATGCTGGGCCTGTTCCGAGGTCTGGTCGGCCAGCTGGGCGATGGTGCTGATGTTGCGGCTGATTTCGTCGGCAACCGCAGTCTGCTCCTCGGTGGCAGCGGCAATTTGCGTGGCCATGTCGGTGATATTGGCCACAGCTTCGCTGATACCTACCAGGGCCTGGTCGGCTTCCATCACCCGCGCAACGCCTTCTTCGGCCTGGCGGTGACCGGTTTCCATGGTCTGCACGGCGCTGTTGGCGGTCTGTTGCAGCTTGGCGATCAGGCCGTGGATCTGCCCGGTGGACTCGGCAGTGCGTTGCGCCAGCTGGCGCACCTCGTCGGCCACCACGGCAAAGCCGCGGCCCATCTCGCCGGCTCGGGCCGCTTCGATGGCGGCGTTCAAGGCCAGCAGGTTGGTCTGGTCGGCAATGCCCTTGATCACATCGACCACGCCACCGATCTCGTCGCTGTCGCGGGCCAGCTGGGTCACGGTCAGGCCGGTCTCGCCGACGGCAGCCGACAGGCGCTGGATGGCCTCGCGGGTTTCTCCGGCGATGTCGCGGCCGCGTCCGGTCAGGCGATTGGCTTCCTGGGTGGCGTCGGCAGTGCGCTGCACGTGGTTGGCCACTTCCTGGGTGGTGGCGGCCATCTGGTTGACGGCGGCGGCGACCTGCTCGGTCTCCACCCGCTGGCGCTCCAGGCCCGAGGAGCTGTTGTGGGCCAGGGTGTCGGACTGGCGTGCCTGTTCGTTGAGGTGCTCGGCGGTGTCCTGCAGGCGGGTCAGGCAGGTCTTCATCCGCGCGTCCTGGCTGAGCATGGCCATTTCCAGGCGCGCCTGCACGCCGCGGCTGTCGGTATACATCTGCGCGATCAGCGGGTCGGAAGTGGTCTGTTCGGCCAGGCGCAGCAGGCGCTTGAGGCCGCGTTGCTGCCAGCTCAGGCCCAGCAGGCCGAGCGGTACCGAGAGGCCGGCGGCCAGGGCGAAGCCCCAGGAATGCCCCAGCCAGTTGCCGATCAAAAAGCCGATCTGGCTGACCAGAATGAACGGCAGCCAGTCCTGCACTACCGGCAGCCACTTGTCGCGGTGCGGAATCGCCGGTTTGCCCTGGTTGATACGCTGGTACAAGGCCTCGGCGCGACGCACTTGCTCGGCGCTCGGCTTGACTCGCACCGATTCGAAGCCTACGACCTGGTTCTTTTCGAACACCGGCGTGACATAGGCGTTGACCCAGTAATGATCACCCGACTTGCAGCGGTTCTTGACGATGCCCATCCACGGCAGGCCTTGCTTGAGCGTGGTCCACATGTGCGCGAACACGGCCGGCGGCACATCCGGGTGACGCACCAGGTTGTGCGGCGCGCGCATCAGCTCCTCGCGGGAGAAGCCGCTGATCTCGACGAAGGCGTCGTTGCAGTAGGTGATCACGCCCTTGGCATCAGTGGTCGAGATCAACCGTTGCTGAGCTGGGAAAGTCCGTTCGCGTTGGGTAATCGGCTGGTTGTTACGCATTAGCTGTTCAATCCGCAAGGCTTTCGAATGGTATCGGCACGCCGGGGGTTTTGTTGAATGAATATTTGCAGGGCTTGATTTCGATCAAGGAGTCTTGATCTGACCTGCGCTAAGACATTCGTGCAAAGTTCAACAAATTAGCTGCATTCTTTCATGTTTTTGACACAAAAGTCAGCTAATGACCGCATGTTCACAGCGGTGCCAGCATCGGGTAACTAAAGCCGGCAAAGTGCGCCAGGTTCAGGCCGAAATGGCACAGTAGTGCAGCGAAAAGGCCGCCATATCGGTAAGCCAGGCCATAGCCGACACCGGCAAGGCCGGCCAGCAGCACCCATTGCCAGCCGCCACCCAGGTGGGCCAGGCCGAACAGCGTCGCGGCCAGCAGCAGGGCCAGGTTCTGGTTTTTCAGCAAGCGTTGCAGGCCGCCCTGGATGTAACCGCGAAACAGCAGTTCTTCGGTCAGGCACACCAGCAACAGGTTGTTCAGGGCCCAGATCCAGCCCTGCTCTGGCCACTTCGGCGCCCAGGCAACCATTCCCAGCAGCCAGGCGCCGCCCAGGCACACCACGATAACCAACGGCAACGTCAGGGCGAGGCTGGCGAATGGACGCTTGTTCTTCAGCGCCAGTACCCAAGGACAGGCCAACAGCAGCCAGAAGCCGATCAGCGGCTTGTCGAGGTTCAGGTACATGGAGAAGGGTAGGGCGTCGCTGCTAAAGCGCACCTTGTCGATGACCTTGGCGCCGCTGAAGCCCGGCAGCATATGCAGGGCCAGGGCGATGGCCAGCAGCACGAACAGGGCATGGCCGACCAGCTTTTGCCACAGGCTGGCACGGCGTACCAGCAAGCCGGCGCAAAGCAGGGCAATCAGGGTGGGCAGGGCCAGCAGGCCGAGGTTGCCTTTGAACAGGGCGAAGATGTAACCGAGGCCGAGCAGCGCCAGGCCGATCCATTGCGGGGCAAGCATGAGAAATCCTTTGAAAAGCACAACGTGAACCCTTCGACTGCGCTGCCGCGGTCGGAGACACGCCTTTCGGCCATCCTTTGGCCATTACTGCTTATCCTACGTTGTCTGCTGCATAAGGCAAAGGCCCGGTCACCAGGGACCGGGCCATCACTTCAGGCTGCGATCAATTGCCGCAGCACATAGTGGAGGATACCCCCCGCCTTGAAGTACTCCACTTCATTGAGCGTGTCGATCCGGCACAGGACCTCGATCTGTTCCTGGCGACCATCCTCGCGGGTGATTTTCAGGTTCAGGGTCATGTGCGGCTGCACCTGGGCATGGCTCAGGCCGAGGATATCGATACGCTCGCGGCCGTCCAGGGCCAGGCTCTTGCGGTTCTGTCCGGGCTTGAACTGCAGCGGCAGCACGCCCATGCCAACCAGGTTGGAGCGGTGGATACGTTCGAAGCTCTCGGCCAGTACCGCCTTGACCCCCAGCAGGTTGGTGCCCTTGGCGGCCCAGTCGCGGCTGGAACCGGTGCCGTACTCCTGGCCGGCAATCACCACCAGTGGCGTGCCGTCGGCCTGGTAGCGCATGGCCGCGTCGTAGATCGCCAGCTTCTCGCCCGTGGGCACATACAGGGTGTTCCCGCCTTCTTCACCGCCGAGCATTTCGTTGCGGATGCGGATATTGGCGAAGGTGCCGCGCATCATTACTTCATGGTTGCCGCGGCGTGAGCCATAGGAGTTGAAGTCGCGGGGTTCCACGCCTTTTTCACGCAGGTAACGTCCGGCCGGGCTGTCGGCCTTGATGTTGCCGGCCGGGGAGATGTGGTCGGTGGTCACCGAATCGCCCAGCAGCGCCAGCACCCGGGCGCCGTGGACATCCTCGATCACCGGCAGCGGTCCGGTAATGTCGTCGAAAAATGGCGGATGCTGGATGTAGGTGGAATCGTCCTGCCATACATAAGTGGCCGCCTGCGGTACCTCGATGGCTTGCCACTGGGCGTCGCCGGCGAACACCTCGGCATACTCCTTGTGGAACATCGCGGTATCGACGCTGGCCACGGCGTCGGCGATTTCCCGCTGGCTTGGCCAGATGTCGCGCAGGTACACCGGCTGGCCATCTTTGCCGATACCCAGCGGTTCGCGGCTGATATCGATGCGCACGCTGCCGGCCAGGGCATAGGCGACCACCAGCGGCGGTGAGGCCAGCCAGTTGGTTTTCACCAGCGGGTGCACGCGGCCCTCGAAGTTGCGGTTGCCCGACAGTACCGAGGCGACGGTGAGGTCGGCGCTGGTGATGGCTTTTTCGATGGCTTCGTCCAGCGGGCCGGAGTTGCCGATACAAGTGGTGCAGCCGTAGCCGACCAGGTCGAAGCCCAGGGCATCCAGATACTGGGTCAGGCCGGCAGCCTTGTAGTAGTCGGTCACCACCTTGGAGCCGGGGGCCAGGGAGCTCTTGACCCAGGGTTTGCGCTGCAGGCCTTTTTCCACCGCTTTTTTTGCCACCAGCCCGGCAGCCATCATCACGCTGGGGTTGGAGGTATTGGTGCAGGAGGTGATGGCGGCGATCACGACAGCGCCGTTTCTGAGCAGGTGTTGCTGGCCCTGATATTCGTAGCTGACTTCGCCGGCCTGGTCGGCATTGCCCACTGCCACGCCGCCACCGCCTTCGCTTTC
Organism: Pseudomonas wadenswilerensis; assembly: GCF_900497695.1. Taxonomy (GTDB): domain Bacteria; phylum Pseudomonadota; class Gammaproteobacteria; order Pseudomonadales; family Pseudomonadaceae; genus Aquipseudomonas; species Aquipseudomonas wadenswilerensis. The sequence goes on from NZ_UIDD01000006.1 coordinate 123,010, forward strand.
CAGGCGGCCTTCTTCCTTGCTCGACGGCTTGAGTTGCAGGCCGATGAAGTCATCGAAGGCCTGGCTGACATTAGACAGGGCTACCCGGTCTTGCGGGCGCTTTGGTCCGGCGAGGCTCGCTTCGACTTCGTTCATGTCCAGCGCCAGGGTGTCGGTAAACACCGGCTCCTGGCCGGGCAGGCGCCACAGGCCCTGGGCCTTGCAGTAGGCCTCGACCAGTTTAATTGTCGCTTCCGGGCGGCCGGACAGGCGCAGGTAATCGAGGGTAATCTGGTCGACCGGGAAGAAGCCGCAGGTGGCGCCGTATTCCGGTGCCATGTTGGCGATGGTGGCGCGGTCCGCCAGTGGCAGGTCGGCCAGACCGTCGCCGTAGAATTCGACGAATTTGCCGACCACGCCTTTTTTGCGCAGCATCTGCGTCACGGTCAGCACCAGGTCGGTGGCGGTGATGCCTTCACGCAGCTTGCCGGTCAGCTTGAAGCCGATCACTTCAGGGATCAGCATCGACACCGGTTGGCCGAGCATGGCCGCCTCGGCCTCGATGCCGCCCACGCCCCAGCCCAGCACGCCCAGGCCGTTGATCATGGTGGTGTGCGAGTCGGTGCCGACCAGGGTGTCGGGGAAGGCGTAGGTGCGCCCGTCTTCTTCACGGGTCCAGACGGTGCGGCCCAGGTACTCAAGGTTGACCTGGTGGCAGATGCCAGTGCCCGGCGGCACCACGCTGAAGTTATCGAAGGCGTTCTGGCCCCAGCGCAGGAAGGCATAGCGTTCGCCGTTGCGCTGCATTTCGATGTCGACGTTCTGGGCAAAGGCCTGTTGGCTGGCGTAGCGGTCGACCATCACCGAGTGGTCGATGACCAGGTCAACCGGCGATAACGGGTTGATCCGCTGCGGGTCGCCGCCGGCCTTGGCCATGGCCGCGCGCATGGCGGCCAGGTCGACGACGGCCGGAACGCCGGTGAAGTCCTGCATCAGTACCCGTGCCGGGCGGTACTGGATCTCGCGGTCGGAACGCCGCTCTTTGAGCCAGTTGGCCAGCGCCGAGAGGTCGCCGCTGGTGACGGTCTTGCCATCTTCCCAGCGCAGCAGGTTTTCCAGCAGCACTTTCAGCGACATCGGCAGGCGCTGCAGGTCGCCGAGGCTGAGGGCGGCGTCGGGCAGGCTGTAATAGTGGTAGAGACGATCATCGACCGTCAGGGTCTTGAGGGTTTTCAGGCTATCGAGCGAGGGCATTACCAACTCCTTCTGCGCCGGTGAACGGCAATCTTCCCTGCTGTCGCCGGTTCACCGCCTCTGTGACAGTCCGCACGGCACGGACCTGGCTGAACGGTCAGGTTAGCCCTGTTTGGCGGACCTGACCATGTACTGGACCGGCGGGACGTGTCGCAGGTTCCGAACTTCCTTTATCATTCGCCGATTTACCGGCGCTGCGTATTGCGCCCGGTCAGGGTTGGCGTGATTGGGCGCCAGCCGTCCTGGAGTGAAGATGAATACCCTGTTTATGCATTGCCGGCCCGGTTTCGAAAGTGAAGTCTGTGCCGAAATCGCCGAGCACGCCGCACGCCTGAACGTCGCCGGCTACGCCAAGGCCAAGCCGCAGAGCGCCTGCGCCGAATTCATTTGCAACGACGCCGAAGGCGCCGAGCAACTGATGCGCGAGCTGCGTTTTGCCCAGCTGATTTTCCCCCGGCAATGGGCCCGCGGTACTTTCATCGAACTGCCGGAAACCGACCGCATCAGTGTCCTGCTCGAGGCCCTGGCCGATTATCCGCAGTGCGGCAGCCTGTGGCTGGAGGTGATGGACACCAACGACGGCAAGGAGCTTTCGACCTTCTGCCGCAAGTTCGAAGTGCCGCTGCGTAAAGCCTTGAGCAAGGCCGGGCGACTGGTCGAGGATGCGCACAAACCACGTTTGCTGCTGACTTTCGTCAGCGGCCGACGGGTGTTTGTCGGCCTGGCGGCGGCGGACAACTCGGCGATGTGGCCGATGGGCATCCCGCGCCTGAAGTTCCCCCGCGAGGCACCGAGCCGTTCGACCCTGAAGCTGGAAGAGGCCTGGCACCATTTCATCCCCCGTGACCAGTGGGATGCGCGGCTGTCCGATGACATGACCGGGGTTGACCTCGGCGCGGCGCCAGGTGGCTGGACCTATCAACTGGTCAAGCGCGGCATGCTGGTAACGGCCATCGACAACGGGCCGATGGCTGAAAGCCTGATGGACACCGGCCTGGTCCAGCACCTGATGGCCGACGGGTTTACCTACAAGCCCAAGCAGATCGTGGACTGGATGGTTTGCGACATCGTCGAGAAGCCGGCACGCAGTGCCGCCTTGCTGGAAACCTGGTTGGGCGAGGGCCTGTGCCGGGAGGCGGTGGTCAACCTCAAGCTGCCGATGAAGCAGCGTTACGCTGAAGTGCGGCGCTTGCTCGAACGCATCGAGGAAGGCTTCAAGGCGCGCAAGGTCAAGGTGTCGATTGGCTGCAAGCAGCTGTATCACGACCGCGAAGAGGTGACCTGCCACCTGCGTCGCCTGGATCTGAAACCGCGCTGAGGCCATCGCTGGCAAAGCCAGCTCCCACAGGGGCAAGGGTGGCTGCAAAACCTGTGGGAGCCGGCGTTGCCGGCGATCAGGCCAGCGAAGATGACCCTGCCGCGTGCATGAGCGACAATAGCTGATTGTTTCCGGAGTTCTACATGACTGACCTCACCCCCGACGCCACCCTCGACGCCACCGGCCTGAACTGCCCGGAGCCGGTGATGATGCTGCACCAGCACATTCGCGACCTGGCCCCCGGCGGCTTGCTCAAGGTGATCGCCACCGATCCCTCGACCCGTCGCGATATCCCCAAGTTCTGCGTGTTCCTCGACCACCAGCTGGTCCAGCAGCAGGAAGAGGCGGGCACTTACCTGTACTGGATTCGCAAGAAGCTCGACTAGCGCTTTTCGGCCCGGCGAATGTGTTTGGCGCTGCTACGCGCCAGGCGGATCGCCAGCATCAGCGCCGCGCAGGTCAGGCCGGCAATCAGGCCTTCCCACAAGCCGTTAGGGCCGCTGGCCGGGCCGAACAGGTCGGTCAGGCCCAGCACATAACCCACCGGCAAGCCGATCCCCCAGTAGGCGAACAGGGTCAGGATCATGGTTACCCGGGTGTCCTGGTAGCCGCGCAGGGCGCCGGCAGCGATCACCTGGATGGCGTCGGAGAACTGATACAGTGCGGCATACACGATCAGCATCGCGGCAATCTGGATCACTGCCGTATCCGGGGTGTAGATCGAGGCGATCGGCTCGCGCATCAGCAGGATCAAGCTGGCCGAGAAGCAGGCAAACACCAGCGCCGCGCCCAGGCCAACGAGGGCGGCGAAGCGCGCCTGGCGGGGCAGCCCGGCGCCCACGGCCTGGCCAACCCGCACGGTCACCGCCATCCCCAGCGAATACGGAATCATGAACAGCAGCGAGCTGATGTTCAGGGCAATCTGGTGCCCGGCAACCACGGTAGGGCCGAGGCTGCCGATCAGCAGGGCTATCACCGCGAAGATGCTCGACTCGGCGAACACCGCGATGCCGATCGGCAGGCCGACCCCGACCAGGCGCTTGATCACCGGCCATTGCGGCTTGTCGACACGCACCAGCACCCGGCTCATGGCATAGGCCGGGGCCCAGCGGGTCCAGGCGGCCATGCTCAGGGCCATGAACCACATGACGATGCCGCTGGCCCAGCCGCAACCGACGCCGCCCAGGGCCGGCAGGCCGAAGTGGCCGTAAATCAGCACATAGTTCAGCGGAATGTTCAGCAGCAGGCCGGACAGGCCGATGACCATGCTTGGCCGAGTGCGCCCCAGGGCATCGCTGTAGCAGCGCAACACGTAATAAAGGGCGACGCCCGGGAAGCCGAAGGCAATGCCCTGCAAATAGCCCATGCTCGGCGCCACCAGCTGCGGGTCGACTTTCATCACCTGCAGGATCGGCTCGGCGCTGAGCAGCAGGCCGCTGGCGATCAGGCCGACGCTCAAGGCCAGCCACAGGGCCTGGCGCACCAGCGGGCCGATCTCGGCGTGCTGGCCGGCGCCATAGCGCTGGGCGACCTTGGGCGTGGTTGCCAGCAGGGTGCCGGTCATCAGCAGGTACACCGGGATCCAGATCGAGTTGCCCAGGGCCACTGCTGCCAGGTCACGCGCGCTGACCCGGCCGGCCATTACCGCATCGACAAAGCCCATGGCGGTAGTCGCGAGCTGGGCGATGATGATCGGCGTCGCCAGCATCAGCAGGTCGCGCAGCTCGGTGCGGATCCGCGCCGGGCGCGACAGGGAGGGGGTTTGGGTATCGGCGGTCATCGGTGTCACAAGGCAGGTGTCCACATAAAAGATGGGCAAAGCCGGCTAGTCTACGCCTTGACGCAGTAGTCAGGAACCTCGCCTGCCTGTGGATCAGCCCACCCGTATCGGCCTACACTGCGCACCCCGATAGGAGAGCGCCATGCTGATTGTTGCTGACGAGAATATCCCGCTGCTCGATGCCTTCTTTGCCGGCTTCGGCGAGATCCGCCGCTACCCCGGGCGTGCGATCGATGCCGCCTGCGTCAAGGATGCCGACGTGCTGCTGGTGCGTTCGGTAACCAAGGTCGACCGCGCTCTGCTCGACGGCAGCCAGGTGAAGTTTGTCGGCACCTGCACCATCGGCACCGATCACCTGGCCCTGGATTATTTCGCCGAGGCGGGTATTCACTGGTCCAGCGCGCCAGGCTGCAATGCCCGCGGCGTGGTGGATTATGTGCTGGGCAGCCTGCTGACCCTGGCCGAGCTCGACGGCGCCAGCTTGCCTGCACGCACCTATGGGGTGGTGGGCGCCGGTGAGGTAGGAGGGCGCCTGGTCGAGGTGCTGCGTGGTCTGGGCTGGCAGGTGCTGGTCTGTGATCCGCCGCGTCAGGCGCGCGAAGGCGGCGATTATGTGAGCCTGGAGCAGATCCTTGAGCAGTGCGATGTGATCAGCCTGCACACCCCGCTGACCCGCAGCGGCGAGCTGCCGACCTGGCACCTGCTTGGCCAGGAGCAACTGGCCCGCCTGCGCCCCGGTGCCTGGTTGATCAATGCCAGCCGTGGCCCGGTGGTCGACAACCAGGCCCTGCGCCAGCTGCTGCGCGAGCGCGATGATATCCAGGCGGTGCTTGATGTCTGGGAAGGTGAGCCCCAGGTCGACCTGGCCCTGGCCGACCTCTGCGTGATCGCTACCCCACATATTGCCGGCTACAGCCTGGACGGCAAGCAGCGCGGTACGGCGCAGATCTACCAGGCCTTCTGTGCCTGGCGTGGCGAGCCTGAGCAGGTACGCCTGGCCGATCTGTTGCCTCAGCCGTGGCTGGCCGAAATCACCCTGCAGGCCGAGACCGATCCAGCCTGGGCCCTGGCCACCCTGTGCCGCGCGGTGTATGACCCGCGCCGTGACGATGCCGATTTTCGCCGTAGCTTGAGCCGCGACCCGGCGCTGCAGAAAGCCGCCTTCGACAGCCTGCGCAAACACTATCCGCCGCGCCGCGAGATCGAAGGCCTGGCCGTTCGCTTGCACGGTGAAACAGCGCAGCTGGTGCAGATGGTTCGGGCCCTGGGCGGCGTGCTGGTCTGAATCGCGGGCAATAAAAACCCGGCGCGTGCGCCGGGTTGAAGAATTCGGGTGGGTCAGTCTTTCTTGGCGAGTTCTACCCGGCTTTTTTCCAGCTCCTCGCAGGCATGCTGGATCATCTCTTCGGTGATGGTAATTTCGTTACCATCCTTGTCGATGATCGTGCCGCCTACCGATGCCTGCGGGTTAGGCACGGGTTTTTCCTGGGTATTGCCTTGTTGCAAGCTCATTTCCTGTCTCCTCATCAGGTTGCAAGCTCAGACTAGAATCGCCTCGTGACCGGCCTGTGACAGCTCCTTCGGTTATCACTGTGCGACGCGTCCAGTCCACCAGAAAGCCGAGTAAACCTCCAGTGGTACTTTAGACCGAAACGGTCTAGTCAGCTGTGCCCTGGATCTTATATGCCCAGGTTCTGGTTCCGACGCCTGCCATTACCGGGAGTTCCTTGGCGCTGGACGAGCGGTCCGGTGTAGGCTGCTGCAAACAGCGGACAAACGGCGTACCCCCATGCTCAACCGGTTTTCTCCCCGCCAGCGCCAGGCCATGCGCCTGGGTTGGTATTTCATCCGCCCTTACCGCAAGCAAGTGCTGCTGGCCTTGCTGGCCCTGGTGGTCACTGCGGCGATCACCTTGTCCATGGGCCAGGGCATCCGCCTTCTGGTCGACCAGGGTTTCATGACCCAGTCGCCGCACCTGCTCAATCAATCCATCGGCCTGTTCCTGCTGTTGGTACTGGCCCTGGCGATCGGCACTTTCAGCCGCTTCTACCTGGTGTCATGGATTGGCGAGCGCTGTGTGGCCGACATCCGTCAGCAGGTGTTCGATCACCTGATCTACCTGCACCCGGGCTTTTTCGAGAGTAACCGCAGTTCGGAGATCCAGTCGCGGCTGACCGCCGATACCACCTTGCTGCAATCGGTGATCGGCTCGTCGCTGTCGCTATTCCTGCGCAATGCCTTGATGGTGCTGGGCGGGATCGTCCTGCTGTTTGTCACCAACCCCAAGCTCACCAGTATCGTGGTGCTGGCCTTGCCGCTGGTGCTGGCGCCGATCCTGATTTTCGGCCGACGCGTGCGCAGCTTGTCGCGGCAAAGCCAGGACCGGGTCGCCGACGTCGGCAGCTACGTGGCTGAAACCCTGGGCCAGATCAAGACCGTGCAGGCCTACAACCACCAGGCCAGTGACCAGCAGCGATTCGGCACAACCGTCGAGGCGGCCTTTGCTGTGGCGCGCAAGCGCATCCTCCAGCGCGCCTGGCTGATCACCCTGGTGATCGTGCTGGTGCTTGGCGCTGTCGGGGTGATGCTCTGGGTCGGTGGCATGGATGTGATCGCCGGGCGTATTTCCGGCGGTGAGCTGGCGGCCTTCGTGTTCTACAGCCTGATCGTCGGCGGTGCTTTCGGCACCCTCAGCGAAGTGATCGGTGAGTTGCAGCGGGCGGCCGGTGCGGCCGAGCGGATTGCCGAACTGCTGGCGGCGCGCAGCGAGATTGTTGCGCCCGTGCACGATCTGCAGCGTACAGCGCCGCGGGTCAGTGGTCGGGTCGAGTTGCAGGACGTGCGTTTCGCCTATCCGTCACGGCCAACGCCGCCCGCCATCGATGGCCTGAGCCTGACGGTCGAACCAGGCGAAACCCTGGCTCTGGTCGGGCCGTCGGGGGCGGGCAAGTCGACGCTGTTTGATCTGTTGCTGCGTTTTTATGACCCGCAGCAAGGGCGCATCCTGCTCGACGGCCAGGACCTCAGCCACCTCGACCCCCAGGACCTGCGCCGCCACTTTGCCCTGGTAGCGCAGAACCCGGCGCTGTTCTTCGGCACGGTGGAAGACAACATCCGCTACGGACGCGCCGATGCCACGGTCGAGCAAGTCGAGGCCGCCGCGCGCAGTGCCCATGCCCATGAGTTCATCCTGCAACTGCCCAATGGTTACCAGACCCACCTTGGCGATGCCGGCCTGGGCCTGTCGGGTGGCCAGCGCCAGCGCCTGGCGATCGCCCGGGCCTTGCTGGTGGATGCGCCGATCCTGTTGCTCGACGAAGCCACCAGCGCCCTCGACGCCCAGAGCGAGCACCTTATCCAGCAGGCGCTGCCGACCTTGATGAGCGGGCGTACCACCCTGGTGATTGCCCATCGCCTGGCTACCGTGCAGCACGCTGATCGCATTGCGGTGATCGACCAAGGCCGTTTGGTGGCCATCGGCACGCATCGCCAATTGATTGCCGAGAGCCCGTTGTACGCACGGCTGGCGGCATTGCAGTTCAACACCGTGACGGATTTGTGACAGCTTCCTGCGGGTTGTCACATTTCTGTAGCAATCCCTTGAGACTATTTGTTCCAGCTGTTGCGTAATGCTCGAACCTGGCTGCTATCGATCGATGGCAGCTTTTTTTTGGCCTGCCGTCTATGGCCAGTGAACGAGGACAGGGACGTCTTTGCCTGGTCGACGCCGATGGCGTCGCTCCCTTATTCCTTGTTCCGGGGCTCTTCCGATGTTGCGTAAATCCCTCAGAGTGCAAATTCTCGCCCTGCTCGGCGGTAGCCTGTTGGCGATCCTGCTGATTGCCCTGGTGTGCTTTCAGTTGTTGTCGTCCAGCGTGCGTGGCTATGGCCAGTTGATCGACGGGCCGTTGCAGGCGTCGCAGTTGATCGATGAGGCCAACCTGCAGTTCAAGGTCCAGGTCCAGGAGTGGAAGAACGTGCTGCTGCGCGGCAAGCAGCCCGCCGAGCTGGACAAGTACTGGCAGCAGTTCCTGGCCCGCGAACAGCAGGTGCAAGGCATCCTTGACCAGTTGATCGCACACAGCGAGCAGCCGCTCAAGGCCCGCGCCGAGCAGCTCAAGGGCAGCCATCGGCAGTTGGGTGAGGCGTATGCACGCGGTCGCCAGGCGTTTCTGGCGGCGGGCGGCGATCCGGTAGCTGGCGATCAGGCAGTAAAGGGCGTCGACCGTGCGGCCAGTGAGCAGATGAGCGAACTGGTCATGCAACTGCGCAGTGATGCCCAGGCGCGCGCCCAGGCCATCAGCCAGTCGGCTGGGCGCACGGTCTGGCTGGGGCTGCTGGTGATGTTCGGCTCGGCCGTGCTGGTCGGGCTGTTCAGCCTGTGGCTGGTCAACCGCAGCCTGATCGAGCCGATCCGTGGCTTGATCGACTACGTGGCCCAGTTGAGCCAGGGGCGCTTCGCGGCACGGGTCGCCAGCGACCGCCAGGATGAGCTGGGGCGGCTGGCGGTGGCGGCCAACACCCTGCGTGACTTTCTTGCCGACACTTTCAGCCGCCTGCAGCGCAACGCCGGGGAGCTGGAGAGCGCCAGTGGCGACCTGCGCGGCATTGCCGGCAACATGGCTCGCGGCACCGACGACCAGTTCCAGCGTACCGACCAGGTCGCGACGGCGATGCACGAGATGTCCGCCGCCGCCCAAGAAGTCGCCCGCCATGCTGCCGCCGCCGCGCGCGCCGCTGATGAAGCCGACCACAGCGCCCAGGCCGGTGAGCAGGTGATGCAGGCGACTATCGATACCATTGCCGGGGTCAACCAGGAAATCGCCAGTACCGCGGCGGTGATTCGCCACCTGGAAGCCGACAGTGGCCGCATTGGCAAGGTGTTGGAAGTGATTCGCGGCATTGCCGAACAGACCAACCTGCTGGCCCTCAATGCCGCCATCGAGGCGGCGCGGGCCGGGGAGGCCGGGCGCGGCTTTGCCGTGGTCGCCGATGAAGTGCGCAGCCTGGCCCAGCGCACCGCAGCCTCCATTGCCGAAATCAACCAGATCATCAGCGCCGTGCAGTCCGGCGCCGTGGAAGCGGTCAAGGCCATCGAAAGTGGTCAGCAGCGCAGCGAAGAGGGTGCCGAGCAGGTGCAGCAGGCCGGGCAGATGCTGCAGCGCATCACTGTGGCGGTGGAAGCCATCCGCGACATGAACCGGCAGATCGCCACGGCGGCGGAAGAGCAGACCAGCGTTGCCGAGGACATATCCCGCAACCTGGTGGAGATCACCCGCATTGCCACCACCAACCAGCAGGCAGTGCAGCAGACCGAGCAGGCCGGGCAGCACTTGCACGGGTTGTCCGGACAGCTCGGTGAAGTGACCGCGCGCCTGAGTGCCTGAGCAAAAAAGGGGGAAATCCGCCACATCCAGCGTCCTGAGGCTGGCAATGTGGCGGATTGTCGCCAGCTAAACCGTTAAAGTTGGGGTGCGACGACTCGTCCTAGCTATTAGTCGTTGGTCTTGTAAAAGTTGGCCCGCTTCCTGCTTTAAGGCGACCCACCCTGACACCGGCGTCAATGCCCCGTGTCTGGCGTGACGACCGTTCCCGATCCATCGAACAACCCCAGCCGCCATCCACTGCGCGTGTGTTCAGGCCGATTGCCTGAGCACCAGCTACGCTAAGCCTTGGACTGCGCGAGCAACAACAAGAATCCGGGCGTGCACTACGGGACCTGCGGTCATTGCCAATTACTTCACTTCAATTGGATTGAACTATGAAAAAAATCCTGCTGACGCTCCTGTGCCTGAGTGTCATCGGTTGCTCCAAGCCCAGTGAGCCCGAGAAAACCGTAGACGTGCTGCTGATCGGCGGCGGCATCATGAGTGCAAGCCTGGGTACCTACCTCAATGAGCTGGAACCCGGTTGGTCGATCGATATCTACGAGCGCCTGGACAAGGTCGCCGAAGAAAGCTCCAACGCCTGGAACAACGCCGGTACCGGTCACTCTGCCTTCTGCGAGCTGAACTACACCAGCGAAGGTGCCGACGGCAAGATCGACATCAGCAAGGCCGTTGGTGTCAACGAGCAGTTCGAGATCTCCAAGCAGTTCTGGGCCTATCAGGTCGAGCAGAACGTGCTGAGCAACCCGAAGTCGTTCATCAACAACGTGCCGCATATGAGCTTTGTCTGGGGCGACAAGAACGTCGAGTTCCTCAAGAAGCGTCATGAAGCCCTGCAGCACAGCTCGCTGTTCCGTGGCATGGAGTACTCCGAAGACCACGAGCAGATCAAGAAGTGGGTACCGATCGTGATGGAAGGCCGCGCTGCCGACCAGAAGATCGCCGCTACCCGCATGCCGATCGGCACCGACGTCAACTTCGGCGAGATCACCCGCCAGCTGATCGCCTCGCTGACCAAGCATGACAACGTCAAGCTGCACGTCCAGCACGAAGTGCGCGACATCGTCCGCAATGCCGACAACACCTGGACCGTGGTCGTCGCTGACCTGGCCAACAAGGGTGTCGAGAGCAGCATCAAGGCCAAGTTCGTCTTCATCGGTGCCGGTGGTGGCGCCCTGAAGCTGCTGCAGAAATCGGGCATCCCTGAAGCTGACGGCTACGCCGGCTTCCCGGTCGGTGGCCAGTTCCTGATGACCGACAACCAGGACATCGTTGCCCGCCACAAGGCCAAGCTGTACGGCAAGGCTTCGGTCGGTGCGCCGCCGATGTCGGTTCCGCACCTGGACACCCGCGTGATCGACGGCAAGGAAGTGCTGCTGTTCGGCCCGTTCGCCACCTTCTCGACCAAGTTCCTGAAGAACGGCTCGCTGCTGGACATGTTCGCTGCGCTGACCACCCACAACATCATGCCGATGACCCACGCCGGTATCGACAACATCGACCTGAGCACCTACCTGATGGGTCAGTTGATGCTGAGCTTCGATGACCGCATGGCGGCCCTGCGCGAATACTTCCCGAATGCCAAGAACGAAGACTGGAAACTGCTGCAGGCCGGTCAACGCGTCCAGGTGATCAAGAAGGACCCTGAGCACGGCGGCATCCTGCAGTTCGGTACCGAAGTCGTTGCTGCCCAGGACGGCACCATCGCCGCACTGCTGGGCGCCTCGCCAGGTGCTTCGACCGCTGCGCCGATCATGCTGACCGTGCTGGAAAAGACCTTCAAGGATCGCATCAAGACCCCTGAATGGCAGGCCAAGCTGAAGGAAATCGTTCCGACCTATGGCCAGAAGCTCAACAACAACCTTGAGCTGACCAACAAGACCCGCGAGTGGAGCAGCTCGCGTCTGAACCTGCTGTACGTTCCGGTACTGCCGGAAGAAGCCGCTGCGGTACAGGCTGAGCCTGCGCTGTAAGCTTTCGCTTTGCTGGAAACAAACAAGCCCCTGTTCAGGGGCTTGTTTGTTTCTGGCCCGCCAAAAGAATCGCCGGCAAGGCCGGCTCCCACGGTGGATTTGGCTTGCACCTGTGGGAGCCGGCCTTGCCGGCGATTGGGGGCTGCTCGGTTGTGGATCAGTGCCGCTTCTTGCGATGGCTGTCCGCCAGGTTATTACCCAGCGCACCACCGGCCGCGCCGCCCAGGCCGGCACCAATCGCCGACCCGGTGCTGCCACCCAGCTTGCCACCCACCAGCGAACCACCGGCCGAACCCAGGCCACCACCAATGGCCGCCTTGGTCTTGTTGCCTTTCTTCGCGCCCATGGCGCTGCCCGCTGCACCGCCGACGCCGGCGCCAATGGCCGCACCGGTGCTGCCGCCAAGCTTCTGCCCGACCACGTTACCCAGTACACCACCCAGGCCACCGCCTACAGCGGTCTGGCCATCACCGGCCATGGCGCCTTGTGCGCACAGCAGGCCCAGGGTCAGGGCGGCAAGAGTCTTACGCATGTGAATCAACCTCGATATTCGAAAGGCGCGCATTCTGCTGGTAGCGCCGCCGCCGCGCAATGCTGGCCACTGCAGCTCGTCTGCCGGGCACGAAAAAGCCCGCACGTGGGCGGGCTTTTCGCTGAGTAAACTGGTCGGAGAGACAGGATTCGAACCTGCGGCCTTCTCGTCCCGAACGAGACGCGCTACCTGGCTGCGCTACACTCCGATGGAGAAAATATTACTCAAAACTCTCTCCTCGACAAGCCCCCGACAGCGGCTTGTCGATCAGGTCACAGGTCCTTGACGGTGCGGACCTGATCCTTGTTGATGCGGGTGCGCTTGCCGTCCAGCTGTTCGAATTCGTAGAAGCCCGAGTCTTCATCGTATTGCGGAGTATCGACCGCCTGGATCTCGCGGCCGTCGTTCAGGGTGATGACGGTCGGCGAAGCGCAACCAGCCAGCGTGCCAAGACCCAGGGCGAGCAGGAAAGCGGGAAGAGTCCGTTGAATCATTGTGTTTCTCCAGTAAAGGATGGTGCGTAATGTTTCTTGAGACGCGTGGCGCCTGCGCAAGTTCCGTGCAGATTGCAGCATAGCGGCAATCCAGCATTATTGACCGGCAACAATGCCTGGGCCGGTGGCGGGCGCGGGCGGGCAGGGCTGTGATATAACACCGCTCATTCGTTTCTATCAATGGATTCTAGGTCCCATGAAAGCCAAGGCTGATGTACCTTTCGTGCCGCTGAACATTGCCGTATTGACCGTCAGCGATACCCGCACCCTGGAAACCGACACCTCCGGCCAGGTGTTCGTCGACCGCTTGACCGAGGCCGGCCACGCCCTGGCGGCGCGGGTGCTGCTCAAGGACGATCTGTACAAGATCCGCGCCCAGGTCGCTACCTGGATCGCCGATGAGCAAGTGCAGGTGGTGCTGATCACCGGCGGTACCGGCTTCACCGGGCGTGACAGCACACCCGAGGCAGTGGCCTGCCTGCTGGACAAGCAGGTCGATGGTTTCGGTGAGCTGTTCCGGCACATTTCCCTGGCCGATATCGGTACCTCCACCGTGCAATCCCGGGCCCTGGCGGGCTTGGCCAATGGCACCCTGGTGTGCTGCCTGCCGGGCTCGACCAATGCGGTGCGCACCGGTTGGGACGGCATCCTCGCCGAGCAGCTGGATGCCCGTCATCGCCCGTGCAACTTCGTCACCCATCTCAAGCAGGCCGCGCCCTGCGAAAGCCGTGGTTGAGGCGGCCATGCACACACCCTTGATGCCTGTCGAAGAAGCCCTGAGCAAATTGCTGGCGCTGGCCGAAGCCGCGCCGATCAAAGACACCGAGCAAGTCGCCCTGGCCGCCGCTGAAGGCCGCGTGCTGGCCCATGAGCTGGTGTCGAGCCTTGACCTGCCGCCTTGGCCCAACAGTGCCATGGACGGCTACGCCCTGCGCCTGGCTGACTGGACCGGCGAGCCGCTGCCGGTCAGTCAGCGGGTATTTGCCGGGCATTCGCCCGAGCCGTTGCTGCCGGGCACCTGTGCGCGGATCTTTACCGGGGCGCCGCTGCCGGTGGGAGCCGATTGTGTAGAAATGCAGGAAAACGCCGAAGTGCTGGACGATCAGCGTGTGCGCTTCACCGAGCCCCTGCGCATCGGCCAGAACATTCGCCCGCAAGGGCAGGAGACCCGGGTTGGCGAGGCGGTATTGGCCGCCGGCACGCGCCTCGGGCCGATCGAGCTGGGCCTGGCAGCTTCTCTGGGTTGCGCCGAACTGACCGTGGTGCGGCGCGTGAAGGTGGCGGTGCTGTCCACCGGTGACGAGCTTGTCGAACCCGGCTTGCCCCTCGGTCCCGGGCAGATCTACAACAGCAACCGCCGCCTGCTCGGCAGCTGGCTGCAACGTTTGGGTTGCGAAGTGATCGATGCCGGCATTCTGGCCGACGATCTGGAGAAAACCCGCGACTGCCTGGCCGGGTTGCAGGAAGTCGATCTGATTCTTTCCACTGGCGGCGTTTCGGTGGGCGAGGCGGACTACCTGGGCATCGCCCTGCGTGAAGAGGGCGAGCTGTCGCTGTGGAAGCTGGCGATCAAGCCCGGCAAGCCACTGACCTTCGGTCACTACAAGGGGGTGCCGGTCATCGGCTTGCCCGGCAACCCGGCCTCGACCCTGGTGACCTTCGGCCTGCTGACCCGGCCTTACCTGCTGCGCCGCCAGGGCGTTGCCGAGGTCACGCCGCTGCAGTTCCCGGTGCCGGCCGGTTTCGATTGGCCCAAGGCTGGCAGTCGTCGCGAGTACCTGCGCGGCCGGCTGGAGCAGGGCAGTGCGCTGATCTACAAGAACCAGAGTTCGGGAGTGCTGCGCAGTGCCGCCTGGGCCGAGGGTCTGGTCGAGGTGCGTGAAGGCCACACCCCGGGCAAAGGCGATATCGTCCAGTTCATTCCCTTGAGTGAACTACTTGGCTGAGCGGCTGAGCAAGGTGCCGCCCACCAGGGCGGCGCCACTCGGCGCACGCAAGCTGGGGCGCGCATGCACGCTTTCCAGCTGGGCAGCGGCGACGCTCCAGTCGTGCCGGCTGCAGACAAACTCCCGCGCCGCTTGCGACATCTGACGCAGGCGCCACGGCTGGTTCAACAGCTGGGTAATCATCAGGGCCAGCTGGTCGCCATCGTCGCTGGCCAGGTAGTGCTCGCCCTGGGTCACCTGCAGGCCTGATACGCCTTTGGCCGTGGTCACCACCGGCAGCCCGGCGGCCATGGCTTCCAGCACCTTGATCTTCGAGCCGCCGCCGTAACGCAGCGGGGCGAAGAAGATCGCCGAGTGACGCTGAATTTCGCGCAGGTCAGGCAGATACCCTACCCATTCGATCCGCGGATCGCTCCAGCGCAGCTTCCAGCTAGGTGGCAGGGCGTGGCCCACCACCGCCAGGCGCACCGCTGGATTGCTCAGCCAGACTTGCGGAAGAATGTCTTCCAGCGCCCATTCGATGGCCTCAAGGTTGGCGCCATACTCGAAGTTACCGACAAACAGCAGGCGCTGGCTGTGCAGCGAGGGCTGGATGTCCTGGTAATGCGCGCAGTCAACGCCGTTGATCACCACCGAAACCGGTGAGCCAGTCACCTGGCCGATATGCTCGGCGTCAGTGGGGCTGACCGCCACTACTTCGTGGGCCTGGCCGAGTACGCGGTTCTCCCAGCGCCGGTAGCGCCAGCGATCGAAGGCATTGAATGGCCGCAGCCACAACGGCAAACGGTCGTGACAGGCGGCGCCGTTGACGGATTCGATGTTGTGTTCACTGAGCACGAACGGCAGCCCGCGCGCCTGCAGGGCTTTTTCGAAGGGTTGGAAGCTGTAGCTGTGTTCGATCTGGATGACGTCCCATGGCTCTTCCAGCAATTGCTCGAAGCAGTGGCGCAAGTGCGGCGCCAGGCCGTTGATGCTGGCGCGCATCGGGTAGCTGGCGTAGATCGCCGCCAGCAGGTTCAGCGGGCTGTGCAAGGGGCGCCGGGGAAGCACGATCAGGCGTTCGAGCAAGGGCTCCAACGCCTGTCGCGCGGCCTCGCTGGGGGGGATTTTCGATTGCACCAGCAAGGTGATGCGATGACCGCGCTGCGCCAGGTTGCGCAGCAGGTGATATTGTCGGGTTTTACCGCCGCTGGTGGTCGGCCAGGGCAGGTAGGGTAGTGTCCAGAGTACGCGCATGACCCCTTTTCCTCTGTGAGCAAGCGGGTAACGGCATGCAAATAAAAATGGACGCGTCGTGGCAGTCAGCTTGCGGCTGGCTCCGGGGCGCGTCCATAGATATCAGTAAAGCGCACGATGTCGTCCTCGCCCAGGTATTCGCCACTTTGTACTTCAATCATGACCAGATCGATCACCCCCGGGTTGGTCAGGCGGTGCACCCGACCGGGTTTGATGAAGGTCGATTCGTTGGTGTCGAGCAGAAATTCCTCTTCACCATTGGTCACGCAGGCCATGCCGCTGACCACGATCCAGTGCTCGCTGCGGTGGTGATGCATCTGCAGTGACAGCGAGGCGTCGGGGCGGACCATGATCCGCTTGATCTTGAACCGCGGGCCTTCCTCGAGCACCGTGTAGGTGCCCCAGGGGCGGTTGACGGTGCGGTGCAGGCGAAAAGCATCGTGACCCTGGCGCTTGAGCTGCTGGGCGATCACCTTGACCTCCTGGCTACGCGCAGCGTCGGCGATCAGCAGGGCGTCGGGGGTGTCGATGATGATCAGGTTGTCCAGGCCCACCGCGCCGACCAGGCGCCGCGGCGAGTCGATGTAGCAATTGCGCACATCGTGCAGCACGGTTTCACCGGTGCAGCGGTTGCCCTGATGGTCGCCGGCCTTGAGCTCGCGCACTGCTTCCCAGCTGCCGATATCGCTCCAGCCCAGCTGGCTGGGCAATACCGCGACCTGTTGCGAGACCTCCATCACTGCGTAGTCGATGGAAATGTCCGGTACCTGGGCAAAGCTGTCCGGGTCCAGTTCCACCTGGCACTCGCGCGCGCCTTCCTTGTAGGGGCTAAGCGCCAGGCAGTGATTGACCGCTGCCAGCAGTTGCGGGGTGTGCTGCTCCAGTTCATGGAGGATGGCATCGACGCGCATGCAGAACATGCCGGCATTCCACAGGTGCTGACCACCGTCGAGGTACTGCTGTGCGGTTTCGGCGTCGGGCTTTTCGACAAAGCGCGCCGCCTTGAAGCCATTGGCGTCCAGGGCCTGGCCTTTTTCGATGTAACCAAAACCGGTTTCGGCGCGGGTTGGTACCAGGCCGAAGGTGGTCAGCCAGCCGTGGGCAGCCAGCGCCCGGGCCTGGCTGACCGCCTGGTCGAAAGCGCTGAGGTCGGTTATCAGGTGGTCGGCCGGCAGCACCAGCAGCTGTGCGTCTTCGCCGTACAGCCGGGCGCAGTGCAGGGCGGCAGCGGCGATGGCCGCAGCGGTGTTGCGGCCAACGGGTTCGAGGATGTAGTCCAGGGCCAGGTTGGCTTTGTTCAGTTGGCGGAACTCGTCCTGGGTGCGGAAGAACACTTCACGATTGGTCACGGTCAGGACTCGTTCGACATCGGCCAGCCGGCTGGCGCGGGCGAAGGTCTTCTGCAGCAGGCTCTGGCCATCGGGCAGGCGCATGAACGGCTTGGGCATGGTCTCCCGGGAGACCGGCCACAGGCGGGTGCCGGCGCCGCCAGCGATGATGCAAGGGATCAGAACACTCATCTCACAGCCTCGAGTCAAAAGTAAACAGAGCAACCTGGCAGGCTTTTGCGCAATGAGTCAATAAACTGACTTTTACCACTGGCGTCGTCCATGAAGGCCAAATATTTGTCGAATGATGCCCCTCGGCGGCCAAGCTTTCAATGATATTTGTATGAATGGTGTGCGAAAGATCGCTGAATCGTTAAGTGCAATGCAGTAAAGGCAAGCCAGAAAGGGTCGAGATATTCGACGCTCAATTCATCGGGGAACGCACAAATGGCGCAGCAAAAGGCATTGATGATCCTGCATGGCAAACAAGCCATGAATGAAGCGGTTCGGGCTGCGGTGACTACCCTGCGTGAGCGTGGCTGGCAACTGGACGTGCGCCTGACCTGGGAAGCTGGTGATGCCCAGCGCCTGGTCAAGGAGGCACTGGCAGCCGGCTACCCGTACCTGGTGGCCGGAGGCGGTGATGGCACGCTGCGCGACGTCGCCGAGGCCATGGCGGGTGCCGATTGCGCTGCCAGCCTGGTGTTGTTGCCGCTGGGCACGGCCAACGACTTTGCCAGGGCAGCCGGGGTGCCGCTGGAGCCGGGGCAGGCCCTGGCCCTGCTTGAAGTGCCGGCGCAGGCCATCGATCTGGGCGAGGTCGGTGGGCAGGTGTTTCTGAACATGGCTACCGGTGGTTTCGGCAGCCAGGTGACCGCCAATACCTCCGAAGACCTGAAAAAGATTCTGGGCGCCGCGGCGTACCTGTTCACCGGGCTGTCGCGCTTCAGCGAGCTGCGTGCCGCTTCGGTCGAGTTGCATGGTCCGGATTTTCAATGGCAGGGCGAGTTGCTGGCCCTGGGCATCGGCAATGGCCGTCAGGCCGGTGGCGGACATGTGTTGTGCCCCGATGCGCAGGTCGATGACGGCATGCTCGATGTCAGCATCCTGCCGGCGCCCCAGGAAGTGGTCGGCACCCTGCGTGGCTTGCTCAGCGATGGCCTGGGCCTGGACAGCATGTTCGTCCGCGCGCGCCTGCCGTGGGTCGAGATCAAAAGCTCGCAAGGCCTGGACATCAACCTCGATGGCGAACCGTTGCAGGGCGACAGCCTGCGCTTTCAGGCGCTGCCGGCGGCCCTGCGGGTGCACTTGCCGCCAGGGTCGCCGCTACTCAGTCGTCGAGGCTGATGATCTGCTCGCGCACGGCAAACAGCACCAGGCCAGCGACATCGTAGATCTGCAGGCGTTTCATGATCTGCGATCGGTGGGTTTCCACAGTCTTGATGCTCAGGCCCAGGCCCTGGGCGATTTCCCGCGTCGATTTGCCGCGCACGATCAGGCGCAGGATCTCCAGTTGGCGGGCGGTGAGGTTGTGATTCTCGACCGCTTCCGGCTTGCTCGACTGGGCGCGCAGCAGCGCCTGGTTGATCACCGTGTGGGCAATCGCCGGGCTCAGGTAGCGCTCGTTGCCGCGCAGCGCCGCCAGTGCCTGCTCAAGCTCGGTGGCGGTAGTGTCCTTGAGCAGGTAGCCATGGGCGCCGCTTTCCAGTGCCTGCATGATCAGCTCCGGGTCGGTGTGCATCGAGAGGATCAGCACCTTGCAGCGACAGCCGAGGGCGCGTAACCGGCTCAGGGCGTCCAGGCCGCTGGTGGAGCGCATGGAAATATCCAGCAGGACGATATCCGGGTCCAGTTGCATGACCAGTTCAGGCACCTGGCTGCCGTCGTTGGCTTCGCCGATCACGGCATAGCCAGGTATATCGGACACCAGCGCACGAACACCTGCGCGGATCAGTGAGTGGTCATCCACCAACAGCAATGTACAGGTCATGGGGCGTTATTTGTCTTGGCGCGTTCGAGGGTGCGGGGAGGCCAGGGAATCAGGGCGTCGATCTGGGTACCCAGGCCGGGCTGGCTGTTGACCGACAGTGTGCCATTGAGCAGGCCGACGCGCTCGAGCATTCCGGCCATGCCGCGCTGGCCTTCGTCGGCGGGACTGCTGGCGGGCGAGAAGCCCAGGCCGTCATCGCTGATCGACAGGGCCAGGCCTTCGGACTGGCGCTGGATGCGCACCACCAGGTTGTTGGCCTTGGCATGGCGCAGTATGTTGGTCACCGCCTCCTGGGTGATTCGAAAGGCGGCAATCGCCATGTCTTCGGGGATGCCGCCCAGGCGCTGGCGGCACTCCAGGCTCCAGTGCACGTTGGTGTTTTCAAGGGTGCGCAACAAATGTGCGCGCAGGCTGGCTTCCAGGCCCAGGCTGGACAGTTGCCTTGGGTTGAGGATGGCCGAGACATCGCGAACATTGGCCAGGGTGTCGTCCAGGGTGCTGCGCAAGGTGCTGCAGTGCTCCTGCAACTCGGCTGGGGCACGGCGTTGCAGCCAGTCGGCCTGGAGCTTGGCGGCGGTCAGCATCTGGCCGATATCGTCGTGCAGCTCGCGGCTAAGGCGCTGGCGCTCGCTTTCCTGCACCTTGAGCAGCCGATCGGCGAGTTCCGCCGGGCGCAGGGCAATCGAGCGGGCCCACTGGCGCAGTTGCCAGGCAATGCTCAGCAGGGCAATCAGCTGCAGGGCCAGGGCGGCGGCCGGCAGCGGTTGCTCAAGCAGGTACAGGGCCAGGTTGACGGCAACCGAAGCCAGGCACAGCAGTGCGGTCGCCCAGCGCAGCAGAGAGGCTCCGGGGCGCCAGCGCTTGAGTGTCTTGAGGCTTGAGAACATAGGAAATGAAGCCACTGAAATATCGCTGTTGAAAGCCTTGCAAAGGTCGAACTAGAGGCTTTTGTCGAATTGCCTTCAATAACGTTTAAATGTCGGCGCTGGGGTTGCGGCGATGAAAGTCTGCGCGCGGTGTCTTGGGGTTGCCGGGAGGTGTGCATGACTTCATCAGCGCGCATGGTATCACTTCAAATACAATTGGTCGCGAACTCTGATAACTGACTGAATAGCCAGATTTTACGGGCTGGTACGGCGGTTCCGATTGTCTGCAAATCTAGCACTTTGCCATCAGTTTGCGAAAATACAATCTTGTCCGATATCAATTAAGCGCAATGTTTTCTTTGGGCTAACTAGAAGCACCGGAAAATACACTAAGTTGGCCGTTAGTGTGCCGCGTCGGGGGGCGGATAATCTTCGCCAGGGCATTGTTGTTATGTCCCTTAGTTACCCTTGGCTGGCGAGGAAAGTGCACTGGATTGCGCGGTGAGTGGCGCAGTCAATGAGGGGGCAGGGTGTTCGCAGGGATACCGGGTTTCGATGCAGGAGGCGCAGGCCAGAGCGGTTGCTGGGCTCAGGGCGGTGGCCAGGGTGTCGAGCAGCTGTACCTGTTCCTCGGTGTCCAGGCTCAGGCGGCCGGTGTGCGGATCGATCAGCTCCAGTTGCCAGGCCAGCAGGGTCAGGCAGCTTTCCAGGGCCTGCAGGGCTTCGCCTTGCAGTGCTGGATGCACCTGTGCCGGCTCCAGCAGGGTTTGCAACTGCAGGCTGTAGGCGGCGACCTCGACCAGGCCAAGGGTGTGTGCCCGCGTCACCAGGGTACCCAAGGTGTCGTTCAGGCAGTGGCAGGCATCCGGATCGTTGTCGATCAGTTGCAGGTGCAGCAGGCATTCCTCTGCCTTGGTCAGCAGCACCTGTGCGTCGACCAGGAAATCCTGCAGGGCGCTGTTGTGCGGTGCGTCGTTAGCCATCATTTGGCTCCAGCGCGAAGGGCTGGAGCAGGGGCTGGCCACCATGAGGCGATAGCTGACAAAAGCCTGACTCCGTTCATGCAATGAGAATGGCGTCACATTAATGGCTTATGGATATTGCGAACATCAGGTCTCACCCGATTGTCACTAGGGGATTCCCTGATGGGGTGTCTTCGATACGACCCTTTGCGGGCGTTTGCGACAGCGGAGAGGTGAGTGCAGTAAAGCATGATGGTAAAATGACATCAATGGGCTGCAGAGCATTTTCTACAAGGGGTCAAGCTCTGCGGCAAGCGGCCGATACAGGGCCATTGGATTCATTTTTGACACACCTGGGGGCTCTTCGATGGCTGGCATTCTCGACACGGTAGACCAAAGAACGCAGCTGGTGGGCGAGAACCGCCTGGAAATCCTGATGTTCCGCCTGGCTGGCCGGCAATTGTTCGCGATCAACGTGTTCAAGGTCCAGGAAGTGCTGCAGATGCCCAAGCTGACCCTGATGCCGCAGCGTCATGCGTATGTCTGCGGCGTGGTCAACCTGCGCGGGCAGACCCTGCCGGTAATCGACCTGTCCCAGGCCATCGGCATGCGCCCGCTGGAGCCGGGCCCGGGCAGCACCATCATCGTTACCGAATACAACCGTTCGGTGCAGGCCTTCCTGGTGGGCGGCGTCGACCGCATCGTCAACATGAACTGGGAAGCCATCATGCCGCCACCGACCAGTGCCGGTCGCCAGCATTACCTGACGGCGATCAGCAAGGTCGACGAGCAACTGGTGGAAATCATCGACGTCGAGAAGGTGCTGGCGGAAATCGTCCCCTACAGCGCCAAGGTGTCGCGCGACAAGCTCGAAGACCCGGTGCTGGCACGTGCCCGAGGTCGCGAAGTGCTGTTGGTGGACGACTCCACCGTGGCCCTGGCGCAGTTGCGTGACACTTTGTCGCAACTGGGGGTGAAGATGCACGTGGCCAGCGATGGCCTCAAGGCGTTGCGCATGCTCAAGGGTTGGGCCGATGCCGGCGAGGATGTCTGCGAGAAGCTGCTGATGGTCTTCACCGACGCTGAAATGCCGGAAATGGACGGCTACCGACTGACCACCGAGATCCGCAATGACCCGCGTCTGCGTGCGCTCTACGTGGTGCTGCACACCTCGCTGTCCGGCAGCTTCAACGAGTCGATGGTGAAGAAGGTTGGCTGCGACAACTTCCTCTCCAAGTTCCAGCCCGACAAGCTGGTCGATGTCGTGCGCCAACGGCTGATGCTGGATGAAGCCACGGCCTGAGTCGGTATAAGCTAGGGTTTTAACCGACACAAGGCAGGTCATGATGCGCCTGAGTGCGTTGTACCGATACCCGCTCAAATCAGCGCGCGGTGAGGCGCTGCAGACTTCCTCGCTGGACCTTCTGGGGTTGAGCGGGGACCGCCGCTGGCTGCTGGTGGAGCGTGACAATGGGCGCTTCCTGACCCAGCGCATGTACCCGCAGATGAGCCAGTTGGCGGCCTTGCACAACACCGATGGCAGCCTCACCCTGGCGGCGCCGGGTTACCCCGCATTGCACGTCGCTGTGCCGGAGCCGGATAACGACCTGCGCGGCATCACCATCTGGCGCGACAGCTTTCGCGTCCCGGATGCCGGGGACGCCGCTGCCCAGTGGCTCAGCGATTTCATCGGCAAGGACGTGCGCCTGGTGCATGTGCCCGAGCAACGCGCGCGCTATTTGCCCAGCGGTTATGGTTTGAACAGCGACCGCGTGGCGTTCGCCGATGGTTTCCCGTTGTTGCTGATCGGCCAGGCGTCGCTGGATGACCTGGTCGACAAGGTCGGGCGGCCGCTGGAGATGCTGCGCTTTCGCCCCAACCTGGTGGTGGAGGGCAGCGCGGCGTTCGCCGAGGATGGCTGGAAGCGCATCCGCATCGGCGCGGTCGAGTTCCGTGTGCTCAAGCCGTGCGAGCGCTGCATCATGACCACCATCGACCCGCAGACCGGCGAACGCAGCCCGGACCGTGAACCGCTGGCGACCTTGCGCACCTACCGGCAGAAGGAAGGGGATGTGCTGTTTGGCCAGAACCTGGTGGCGGATGGGGCAGGGGTGGTTGAGGTGGGGATGGCGGTGACGGTGCTGGAGTAGTTCGGCTGTGGACTTCTATCGCGGGGCAAGCCCGCTCCCACAGGAGTTGCACTATCCCTGAGGGCACTGCCAATCCTGTGGGAGCCGGACTTGCCGGCGATCGAGCGCGAAGCGGTCGTCATTCGGACAACGCCGAATAGGCTGGCTGGACTGACCTCATTGCTGGCAACGCCAGCTCCCACAGGTGCATGCAAATCTATTGTGGGAGCCGGCCTTGCCGGCGATGGGCTGGACGATCACTGATCGTCAAAATACCGCTCATGCCAGTCCACCAACGGCTGCGGCGAATTGAGCTTCTGCCCGTAGATCACCGAGTACGACAGTACGTTCTGCACATACTGGCGCGTCTCGTCGAAGGGGATCGACTCGACCCAGACATCGAAACTCAGGTGATCGGCACCGCGCAACCACTGGCGCACCCGGCCGGGGCCGGCGTTGTAGGCGGCGGAGGCGAGCACGCGGTTGCCGTTGAACTGGCTGTGCACCTGGCTCAGGTAGGCGGCGCCCAGCTGGATGTTCTTGTCCGGGTTGAACACCTGGGCAGGCGTGGCCAGCGGGATGCTGAACTTGCGTGCGGTCTCCTTGGCCGTGGCCGGCATCAGTTGCATCAGGCCGCTGGCACCGACACTTGAGCGCGCATCTTCCATGAATGCGCTTTCCTGGCGGGTAATGGCAAACACCCAGCTCGAATGCAGGCCGCGTACTTTGGCTTCACGCACCAGGGTGTCGCGGTGGGCCATCGGGAAGCGGATGTCCAGGTCGTCCCAGTACTTGGCCTGGCTGATGGTCCGAATGGCCGGGAAATACCAACGCATGTCGTAGGCCAGCTTGGCCTGGGCGACCATCTCGTCACGGTTGAAATGACGGCTGACGTGGTACCACTCGCGACGCCCGTCGACGATCTGGCCGCGGGCGTGGAATTCCAGCGCGCGCTTGATCCCCGGGGTGTTGCGCACTTTGTTGACGAGCTGCTGGCTCAGCACCAGCGGCTTGTTGTTCAGCTGGTAAGGGGTTTGCGAGCGGTCGGCGGCGAGGAAGCCGTAGAAGTCGCGCTCGCGAGCCACGGTTTTGTACAGCAGCGGGATTTGCGGGTTCTTCGGCTGCGCAAGCTCCAGGCTGCGCGCCTGCCAGTAGCGCCAGCGGTTGCTGGTAGCGAGGTCTTGCGGCAGGCGCTTGGTCAGCTCATAGGCATCTTCCCAGCGGCCCAGGCGCAGCAGCAGGCGCAGGCGCCATTCGGTGACGGTGTTGTCACGCAGCTCCGGGTCGTAGCGGGTCATCAGGTCCAGCGCCCGCGGGTCGTAGCGACGCGCCAGGGTCAGGCCGATTTCGCGGGCGATGGCGACTTTCTCGTCGCGGGAGAAATGCATGCGGTTGGCGTAATCGTCAAGCAGGCTCATGGCCCGCTCCGGGTCCTGGCGGGCCAGGCGGCGCAGGCCGAGGCTGACCACGTCGGACATCGCCTCGTTGACCGGGGTGAAGCGTCCGGGCTGGTTGAGCAGTTCGGGCTTCTGCGCCACGTCGATCAGCAGGCGGCCCTGGGGTGCCAGGGTGTTGAGGCTTTTGACCAGGGTGTTGGCCAGCGCATAGTTGCGGGTTTGCGCAGCCAGCTTGGCGCGCTCCCAGCGTTTTTGCTCGGTCAGCTGGCCTTCGCCAGCCCAGCGATCGAACAGCGCATCGCAGGCTGCCGGTTGCGACTTGCCGACCAGCCAGAGTTTTTCTGCGCTGGCATAGCCTTCGGCGCGCTGGCCATGGCTGAGCTGGTACTGACCATTAAGGCAGTCCAGTTCGGTGAAGTTCAGTTTTGGATCGTAGTACTTGGTGAAGGGCGCCCAGTCACCGCGCTCGGCCAGCCAGCGCAACCAGCGCAGCTTCATCCAGTTGGCCTGGGGCAGGTCGCCGTGGGCGGCGAGGAATTTCTCGATTTCGTCGTTACTGGCGGTTTTCAGCCGGGCGGTCAGTTCGTCGTAGGCCAGGTAGGGCGTTAACGGATAGTCGCGCAGGGCATCGGCATAACGCAGGTACGGACCCTTGTCGCCCTTGGCCAGGGCACGTTTGGCTTCATCGTAATATTGACGTTGCTGGGTGATGTCGGTGGCCTGGGCTACACCCACCGCCGAGGCAGTGAGAAGCAGGCTGGATACTAGGCGGAACAGGCGGCTGCGCATGAGACTTCCGGGCAGTTTGACCATGAAAAGTGACGGCGAAGCCAGCACTGTTGGAGTTGCATTGCCTTAGCTTAGCCGGTTGCAACAGGCGGATGAAAGCATTGTGCTTGTATCTGGTTGTAAAGAAGCGGCCTGTCGTCGGAAGGTGCTGTAGGGCGCGCTGCTTAATGTGAAGCCGGCTCAAGTCGGGTAGAATGCGCGCCCGGTTTTTGGAGAAGATCATGACCCTGCTCAAATTAAGCGATGTGTCCCTTGCGTTCGGCGCCACGCCGTTGTTGGACAAGGTGTCCTGGCAGATCGCCCGTGGTGAGCGGGTGTGCATCATCGGCCGCAACGGCACTGGCAAGTCGAGCATGCTGCGCCTGGTCAAGGGCGATCAGAAGCCTGATGAAGGCGACGTCTGGCGTGCCCCGGGCCTGAAGATTGGCGAGCTGCCGCAAGAATTGCCGGTGGCCGACGGCCGTACCGTGTTCGACGTGGTGGCCGAAGGCCTCGACGGCGTCGGCGCCTTGCTGGCCGAATACCACCACCTGAGCCAGAACATCCATACCGATGCCGACCTGGAAAAGCTCATGCACGTCCAGCACGACCTCGAGTCGCGCGATGGCTGGCGCCTGCAGCAACTGGTCGACAGCACCCTGAGCCGCTTGCAGTTGCCGGCCGACAAGACCCTGGCCGAGCTCTCCGGTGGCTGGCGCCGCCGCGTGCTGCTGGCCCAGGCGCTGGTGTCCGAGCCCGACCTGCTGCTGCTCGATGAACCGACCAACCACCTGGACATCGGCGCCATTGCCTGGCTTGAAGATGCCCTCAGCGGGTTTGGCGGCGCCGTGCTGTTCATCACCCACGACCGTTCCTTCCTGCAGAACCTGGCCACACGCATCCTCGAACTGGACCGCGGCGGCCTGATCGACTGGAACGGCGACTACGCCAGCTTCCTGGTGCACAAGGAAGCAGCGCTGGCGGCCGAAGAAACCGCCAACGCCCTGTTCGACAAGAAGCTGGCCCAGGAAGAAGTGTGGATCCGCCAGGGCATCAAGGCCCGGCGTACCCGTAACGAAGGCCGCGTGCGTGCCCTCAAGGCCCTGCGCGTCGAGCGCAGCGAACGCCGCGAGCGCCAGGGCAAGGCCAACATCATGCTCGATGTCGCGGAGAAATCCGGCAAGCAGGTGATGGTCCTGGAAAATGTCAGCTTCAACCATCCGGGCGGCCCGCAGCTGGTCAAGGACTTCTCCATGGTCCTGCAGCGCGAAGACCGCATCGGCCTGCTCGGCGCCAACGGTACCGGCAAGACCACTTTGCTCAAGCTGATGCTCGGTGATCTTGAGCCCACCAGCGGCAAGGTCGAGTCCGGCACGCGCCTGGAAGTGGCCTATTTCGACCAGCTGCGCCATCAGCTGGACCTGGAAAAAACCGTGATCGACAACTTGGCCGAAGGTCGCGACTTCATCGACATCGATGGCCAGAGCCGTCACGTGCTGAGCTACCTGGGTGACTTCCTGTTCAGCCCGCAGCGCGCCCGGACCCCGGTCAAGGCCCTGTCCGGTGGCGAGCGTGCGCGCCTGTTGCTGGCCAAGCTGTTCAGCAAGCCGGCCAACCTGCTGGTGCTCGACGAACCGACCAACGACCTCGACGTCGAGACCCTCGAGCTGCTCGAAGAAGTGCTGTCGGCGTTCAAAGGTACCGTGCTGATGGTCAGCCACGACCGGGCCTTCCTCGACAACGTGGTGACCAGCACCCTGGTGTTCGAAGGCGAGGGCAAGGTGCGCGAGTACGTCGGTGGTTACCAGGACTGGATCCGCCAGGGCGGTTCGCCGAAGTTGCTCGGTGTAACCGAGAGCAAGTCGGGCAAGTCCGAGCTCAACACCGCTGTGGTCGAGGCCGTGGCGCCTGCGCCGGTAGCGGCAGCAGCGGCTGAAGCACCGAAGAAAAAACTCAGCTACAAGCTGCAGCGCGAACTGGAAACCTTGCCGGGCCAGATCGACGCACTGGAGCAGAAGATGGCGGCGGTGCAGGAAGAGATTTCTGCCCCGGCCTTCTATCAGCGCCCGATCGAGCAAACCAGTGCCGTCCTGGCAAGCCTGGAGAAAATGCAGGCTGAACTGGATGTGCTGGTCGAGCGCTGGGCTGAGCTCGACAGCTGAAGGGCTGGGCCCGGCGCATGAATCTGCGCCGGGCCCGCCAGGGTTTTACTCGGCTTTTTTCTGCAGGCGTACCGCGAGCACATCGCAGGGTGCGCCATGCAGCACGTCGTTGGCGGTAGAGCCCAGCAACAGGGCCAGGCCGTGGCGGCCATGGCTGCCGACCACGATCAGGTCGCACTTCTGGTCCTTGGCCAACTGGTGGATTTCCTGGCGCGGCTGGCCGTAGGTCAGGTGCGAATCGCCGCGGTTGATTTCCGGGTACTTGTTGAACAGGCGTTCCATGCGCTCCTTGGCCTGGTCGAACTGTTGCTGTTGCAGCTGGGACAGGTCCATCGGCACGTCGCCGCCAAAGGCCATGGCCATGGGCTCGACAATGTGTACCAGGGATACCTTGGTACCGGCAGGCGTGGCCAGTTCACGGGCGCGCTTGATGACCGGGTCGCATTCTTCGGTCAGGTCGACGGCAACCAGTATGTGTTCGTAGGGCATGAGAAGCTCTCCTGACAGTCGCGATAGTTAAAGTATGGTCGGTTTCAGGCTGATCGCTTCGAACCCCGGCTAACCAGCTCATTTGCAAAGCTTTATGGGAACAACAGATATGACGGTCTGGGTAGTGGTGTCAATCCTTGCGCTGATTCTCAGCCCCCTGGCCTGGCTGCGTCCTTCGCGCAAGCAGAGCGGCCAGATGGCCCTGCGCATGGAAGCCCGGCGCATGGGCCTGGCCATGCAGCTGGCGCCCCAGGAGTGGCCGCACTGGCTGCCCAAGGAGCCGCCAAGCCCCTGTGCACAGTACCTGCGGCCGCGGCGCCAGGGCCGTAGCGACAGCTGGTGCTACTGGCAAACCACCCCCGGTGTGTGGCTCAATCAGTGGCGCGAGCCCTGCACCGATGCGGTGCATGCCGAGCAGTTGGCGCGCTTGCCGGAGAGCGTCTACAAGGTCGAGGCGGGCCCGCAGATGGTTGCCCTGTACTGGGGTGAGCGGGGCGAAGCGGCTGTATTGCAGGATATTGCCGCGGTGCTCAAGGCCCTGGCCTGATCGCTATCAATAAAAAGCCCGATTCGCAGATCGGGCGGACAGGCCAGGCAGGCCGGCGTAATACTTCATCCCTCCCAGTGTAGCCATCGCGCAGCTATCTGCTGCAAATCTCCTCGCCGATTTCGCGTTGAACGAAGATCGACGCGTGTAAGCCATTGACCACTATCGCGTCACTGAATGGCACGCCATCACCTGCGCGGCGGTTTGCCCCCCTGTCAGCAGAAAATGACCGGAAAGTCGCGTTTTCACGCAGCTTTTGGGTATTTGACAACGGCGATCTTTTCGTTGAATGTGTGCATACCCAAATCAAACGGGCGTATGAATTGAGCGTTTGTATTGTCAGACGGCTCTTACAGAATCCCGACTATCGCGCTGGCGGGTGTGCCTGGAGCAAGGGTTCGGCAGCAACGGCCAAAGGCCGGCCGGCTCTTGCATCAGCGATCGGCGTGTACAGTTCAGCTTCCATATCGTGGAGATCAGTTGATGATTTACGAAGGTAAAGCCATCACGGTTAAGGCTCTTGAAAGCGGCATCGTCGAACTGAAGTTCGACCTCAAGGGTGAGTCCGTCAACAAGTTCAACCGTCTTACCCTGAACGAATTGCGTCAGGCTGTAGACACCATCAAAGCCGACGCATCGATCAAGGGCGTGATTGTCAGCAGTGGCAAGGACGTGTTCATCGTCGGCGCGGACATCACCGAGTTTGTCGATAACTTCAAGCTGCCCGAGGCCGAACTGGTCGCCGGCAACCTGGAAGCCAACCGGATTTTCAGCGATTTCGAAGACCTGGCCGTGCCGACCGTTGCCGCGATCAATGGCATCGCCCTGGGTGGCGGTCTGGAAATGTGCCTGGCTGCGGACTACCGCGTCATGGCCAGCAGCGCCAAGATCGGCCTGCCGGAAGTCAAACTGGGCATCTACCCGGGCTTTGGCGGTACCGTGCGCCTGCCGCGCATCATCGGTGCCGACAACGCTATCGAGTGGATTGCCGCCGGCAAGGAAAACCGTGCTGAAGACGCGCTGAAAGTCGGCGCCGTCGATGCCGTGGTTGTTCCTGAACTGCTGCAGGCTGCGGCCCTGGACCTGATCAAGCGCGCCATCAGCGGCGAGCTCGACCACAAGGCCAAGCGCCAGCCAAAACTGGAAAAGATCAAGCTCAACGCCATCGAGCAGATGATGTCGTTCGAAACCGCCAAGGGTTTCGTCGCCGGTCAGGCTGGCCCGAACTACCCGGCGCCGGTCGAAGCGATCAAGAGCATCCAGAAGGCCGCCAACTTCGGTCGTGACAAGGCCCTGGAAGTCGAAGCCGCCGGCTTCGCCAAACTGGCCAAGACCTCGGTTGCCGAGAGCCTGATCGGCCTGTTCCTCAACGACCAGGAGCTCAAGCGCAAGGCCAAGGCCCACGACGAAATCGCTCACGACGTGAAGCAGGCCGCCGTGCTCGGCGCCGGCATCATGGGGGGTGGTATTGCCTACCAGTCGGCGGTCAAGGGCACCCCGATCCTGATGAAGGACATCAACGAAGCCGCCATCCAGCTGGGCCTGAACGAGGCTTCCAAGCTGCTCGGCAAGCGCGTTGAGAAGGGCCGCCTGACCCCGGCGAAAATGGCCGAAGCGCTGAATGCGATTCGCCCGACCCTGTCCTACGGCGACTTCGGCAATGTCGACATCGTTGTCGAAGCCGTGGTCGAGAACCCGAAGGTCAAGCAGGCGGTGCTGGCTGAAGTGGAAGGCCAGGTGAAGGAAGGCGCGATCCTGGCTTCCAACACCTCGACCATCTCCATCAACCTGCTGGCCAAGGCGCTCAAGCGTCCGGAAAACTTCGTCGGCATGCACTTCTTCAACCCGGTGCACATGATGCCGCTGGTCGAAGTCATCCGTGGCGAGAAGTCCAGCGAAGTGGCCGTCGCCACTACCGTGGCCTACGCCAAGAAGATGGGCAAGAACCCGATCGTGGTCAACGACTGCCCGGGCTTCCTGGTAAACCGTGTACTGTTCCCGTACTTCGGCGGTTTCGCCAAGCTGGTCAGCGCCGGTGTCGACTTCGTGCGCATCGACAAGATCATGGAAAAATTCGGCTGGCCGATGGGCCCGGCCTACCTGATGGATGTGGTCGGCATCGACA
Organism: Pseudomonas wadenswilerensis; assembly: GCF_900497695.1. GTDB lineage: Bacteria > Pseudomonadota > Gammaproteobacteria > Pseudomonadales > Pseudomonadaceae > Aquipseudomonas > Aquipseudomonas wadenswilerensis. The sequence goes on from NZ_UIDD01000006.1 coordinate 153,672, forward strand.
CCGGCCACCACGGCCGTGACGTCATGGCCGAAGGCTTCCCGGACCGCATGAAGGATGACCGTCGCTCGGCCATCGACGTGCTCTACGAAGCCAAGCGCCTGGGCCAGAAGAACGGCAAGGGCTTCTATGCCTACGAGACCGACAAGCGCGGCAAGCCGAAGAAAGTCGCTGACGCGGCAGTCCTCGAAGTGCTCAAGCCGATCGTCTACGAGCAGCGTGAAGTCAGCGACGAAGACATCATCAACTGGATGATGATCCCGCTGTGCCTGGAAACCGTTCGTTGCCTGGAAGACGGCATCGTCGACACCGCCGCCGAAGCCGACATGGGCCTGGTCTACGGTATCGGTTTCCCTCCCTTCCGTGGCGGCGCGCTGCGTTACATCGACTCGATCGGTGTAGCCGAATTCGTTGCCCTGGCCGACAAATACGCCGATCTGGGTCCGCTGTATCACCCCACCGCGAAGCTGCGTGAAATGGCCAAAAATGGCCAGAGCTTCTTCGGTTAAGCGCCCAACGATATAGAGCGAGAGTGAATATATGAGCCTGAATCCAAGAGACGTGGTGATTGTCGACTTCGGTCGCACCCCGATGGGCCGCTCCAAGGGTGGCATGCATCGCAATACCCGCGCCGAAGACATGTCCGCGCACCTGATCAGCAAGGTGCTGGAACGCAACACCAAGGTCGACCCGAACGAAGTCGAGGACGTCATCTGGGGCTGCGTCAACCAGACCCTGGAGCAGGGCTGGAACATCGCCCGCATGGCATCCCTGATGACCCAGATCCCGCACACCGCCGCCGGCCAGACCGTCAGCCGTCTGTGCGGCTCGTCGATGAGCGCGCTGCACACCGCCGCGCAGGCGATCATGACCGGCAACGGTGATGTCTTCGTCGTTGGCGGTGTCGAGCACATGGGCCACGTCAGCATGATGCACGGTGTCGATCCGAACCCGCACATGTCGCTGTACGCCGCCAAGGCCTCGGGCATGATGGGCCTGACTGCCGAAATGCTCGGCAAGATGCACGGCATCAGCCGTGAGCAGCAGGACCTGTTCGGCGTGCGTTCGCACCGGCTCGCCCACAAGGCGACGGTCGAAGGCAAGTTCAAGGATGAAATCATCCCGATGCAGGGCTACGACGAGAACGGTTTCCTCAAGGTCTTCGACTACGACGAAACCATTCGCCCGGACACCACCCTGGAAAGCCTGGCTGCCCTCAAGCCTGCTTTCAACCCCAAAGGTGGTACCGTGACTGCCGGTACTTCGTCGCAGATCACCGACGGTGCCTCGTGCATGATCGTCATGTCGGCCCAGCGTGCCCAGGACCTCGGTATCCAGCCTCTGGCGGTGATCCGTTCCATGGCCGTGGCCGGTGTCGACCCGGCAATCATGGGCTACGGTCCGGTGCCGGCGACCCAGAAAGCGCTCAAGCGTGCGGGCCTGTCTATCGCCGATATCGACTTCTTCGAGCTCAACGAAGCCTTCGCCGCACAGGCCCTGCCAGTGCTGAAGGATCTGAAAGTGCTCGACAAGATGGATGAGAAGGTTAACCTGCACGGCGGCGCCATCGCCCTGGGCCATCCTTTCGGTTGCTCCGGTGCGCGGATTTCCGGCACTCTGCTCAACGTCATGAAGCAGAATGGCGGGACCTTCGGCGTTTCGACCATGTGCGTCGGCCTGGGCCAAGGCATCACCACCGTCTTCGAACGCGTTTAACCGTTCGCTGGATGGAAACCGGGGCCTGGTGCCCCGGTTTTTGTTTTTGCAGGAATTTTTTTTCAAGAGGGTGAGCAACATGCAGATACAACCAGGCGTATACCGGCATTACAAGGGGCCTGAGTATCGTGTGTTCGGCGCCGCGCGCCATTCCGAAACCGAGGAATGGGTGGTGTTCTACCAGGCCTTGTACGGTGAATTCGGCCTTTGGGTGCGACCGCTTTCGATGTTTCTCGAGTCGGTCGAGGTTGACGGCGAGCAAGTGCCGCGCTTTGCTTTGGTCAAGGCTGAAACCGGGCTGATTTCCGGGTCCGAAGCCAAGGGTGGCTAAAGCCCCGCGCTTGACCTCACTCTGTTGCCACTATATATAGCGGTGCCGCGTCAGGTACCTGCCGTGTTTTTATTTTCAGTATTCAGGAATTTTCCGATCCATGGGCAAATCGCTGGTCATTGTGGAATCCCCGGCTAAGGCCAAGACCATCAACAAGTACCTGGGCAGCCAGTACGTGGTGAAGTCGAGTATCGGCCATATCCGAGACCTGCCCACCAGCGGTTCGGCCAGCGCCAGCAAGGAGCCTGCCGCCAAGCGCGGCAAGGCCGCCGCGGGCGAGGCGCCGGCCCTGTCGCCGAAAGAGAAGGCGCGCAAGCAGCTGGTCGCGCGCATGGGTGTCGACCCTGACCACGGCTGGAAAGCCAAGTACGAGATTCTCCCGGGCAAGGAGAAGGTCATCGACGAGCTGCGTCGCCTGGCCAAGGATGCCGACACCATCTATCTCGCAACCGACTTGGATCGCGAGGGGGAAGCCATTGCCTGGCACCTGCGCGAAGCCATCGGTGGTGACGACAGCCGCTACAAGCGCGTGGTGTTCAACGAAATCACCAAGAAAGCTATCCAGGAAGCGTTCTCGCAGCCTGGCGAGCTGGATATCGACCGGGTCAACGCCCAGCAGGCACGACGCTTCCTCGATCGCGTGGTGGGCTACATGGTCTCGCCACTGCTGTGGGCCAAGATCGCCCGTGGCCTGTCCGCCGGCCGCGTGCAGTCGGTAGCGGTGAAGCTGGTGGTCGAGCGTGAGCGCGAGATCCGTGCCTTCATCCCCGAGGAATACTGGGAAGTGCACGCCGACCTGGGCACTGCCAAGGACGCCAAGGTGCGTTTCGAGGTGGCCCGCGAGAACGGCGAAGCCTTCAAGCCGCTGAATGAAGCCCAGGCCATGGCAGCGCTGGCGCAGCTCAAGTCGTCCAGCTACACCGTGGCCAAGCGTGAAGACCGCCCGACCAGCAGCAAGCCGTCGGCGCCGTTCATCACCTCGACCCTGCAGCAGGCCGCGAGCAACCGCCTGGGCTTCGGCGTAAAGAAAACCATGATGATGGCCCAGCGTCTGTACGAAGCCGGCTACATCACCTACATGCGTACCGACTCGACCAACCTCTCGGTCGATGCGGTAGAAATGGCCCGCAGCTACATCGAAACCGAGTTCGGCAAGAAGTACCTGCCCGAAGCGCCGATCGTCTACGGCAGCAAAGAGGGTGCCCAGGAAGCGCACGAAGCGATTCGTCCATCCGACGTCAACACCCATCCGACCAAGCTCAGCGGCATGGAGCGCGATGCCGAGCGTCTGTACGAGCTGATCTGGCGTCAATTCCTGGCCTGCCAGATGCCACCGGCGCAGTACCTGTCGACCACCGTCAGCGTCACCGCAGGCAACTTCGAGCTGCGTGCCAAGGGCCGTATCCTCAAGTTCGACGGTTACACCCGCGTGCTGCCGCAACAGAGCAAGCCGGGCGATGACGATGTGCTGCCGGAAATGAACCAGGGCGAAGTGCTCAAGCTGATCCAGATCGACCCAAGCCAGCATTTCACCAAGCCACCAGCGCGTTACTCCGAAGCCAGCCTGGTCAAGGAGATGGAAAAACGCGGTATCGGTCGTCCTTCGACTTATGCTGCGATCATCTCGACCATTCAGGATCGCGGTTATGTGACCCTGCACAACCGCCGCTTCTACTCCGAGAAGATGGGCGACATCGTCACCGAGCGCCTGTCCGAGAGCTTCTCCAACCTGATGGACTACGGCTTCACTGCCGGCATGGAAGAGAACCTCGATGACGTGGCCCAGGGCGAACGCGACTGGAAAAACGTGCTGGACGAGTTCTATGGCGACTTCAGCAACAAGCTGAAGCTGGCCGAAGACGGCGAGAAGGGCATGCGTGCCAACCAGCCGACCCTGACCAACATTGCCTGCAAGGAATGTGGCCGGCCGATGATGATCCGCACCGCCTCCACCGGCGTGTTCCTTGGCTGTTCGGGCTACAGCCTGCCGCCCAAAGAGCGCTGCAAGGCCACCGTCAACTTGGTCCCGGGCGATGAAATCGCGGCCGACGACGAGGGTGAATCGGAATCGCGGGTGCTGCTCAACAAGCACCGTTGCCCGATCTGCTCGACAGCCATGGATGCTTACCTGCTCGACGAGAAGCGCAAGCTGCACATCTGCGGTAACAACCCGGACTGCACCGGCTATGAAATCGAAGAGGGCAACTACCGCATCAAGGGCTATGAAGGGCCGAGCCTGGAATGCGACAAGTGCGGTAGCGAGATGCAGCTCAAGACCGGCCGTTTCGGCAAGTTCTTCGGTTGCACCAACGCCGAGTGCAAGAACACCCGCAAGCTGCTCAAGAGCGGCGAGGCGGCGCCGCCGAAGATGGATGCGGTGAAGATGCCGGAGCTCAAGTGCGAGAAAGTCAACGACACCTACGTGTTGCGTGACGGCGCTTCGGGGTTGTTCCTGGCTGCCAGTCAGTTCCCGAAAAACCGCGAGACCCGCGCACCGCTGGTGATCGAGATCATCCCGCACAAGGACGAGATCGATCCGAAGTACCACTTCCTCTGCGAAGCGCCGAAGAAAGACCCGGACGGTCGCCCGGCGGTGATCCGCTACAGCCGCAAGACCAAGGAGCAGTACGTGCAGACCGAGGTTGATGGCAAGCCGACTGGCTGGCGTGCGTTCTACGACGGCAATGCCTGGAAGGTCGAAGACAAGCGCTGATCGAGCTTGGGGCCGCTGTTCGCGGCCCATCGCCGGCAAGGCCGGCTCCCACAGGGAGTGCAATCGCCGCCGACTCTGTGGGAGCCGGCCTTGCCGGCGATCGACCGCAAAGCGGTCGCCACCTAGACTTGCAGTAGGGCAGGGCAATCCGTGACACTCACAGACCGCCTTGCAGCCTTTCGGAGGGCACCCAGATGGCCCAGGAACTCTACACCCGCACCAACCAGAAGATTTTCTTCGCAGGCCTGGCCCTCGAAGCCCTTGGCAAGGCGCAGGAGAGCCGGGCCATGAATGCCCAGGCGCTGATCCAGGCCGAGCGTGAATCGGCGCTGTTCCACCTCTACGGCGCGCTGTTGAGCTTATGTCACGAGATTGCCGGGTTTTACCGCTTACCCCAGGCGGGCGCTCCCCGTGCCGAGCTGCTGCTCACCCGCGAAGTCCTTGAAGCCATCGCCATCCCGGAAATGGCCGAACTGGTGGAACTGGCCGAGCAACGCGAAACCTGGCTGGCGCAACTGCTCAGCGCTTATGCCGATTTGTTCCGACCGCCGGTCGCGAAAAAAGCGCCAAAAACCGACGTTACCCAGCCGCTGATCCAGGCGGTGAGCCTCGATGAACCCGAGGCGCCAGCGCTGTCGCGTGAAGAGCTGGAAAGCTGGCGGCAGAATCTCAAGGGCCTCACGGTTCGTTTTCGTGAAGGCTTGAGTGAGTGCTGATTGGGGCGGTGGCTGGTACAATGCCGGCCTTTCGTGGAGAACAGCCCTTTATGCCAACGTCCTTTCTAGAAATTGTCGAGTTGCCTGATGGCCGGATCGAGCTGCGCCGCGCCGAGGACGAGGGTTCGTTGGTAACCCTGGATTTCTCCGAGGACGCCAAAGCCTTTTTGCAAGGTCAGCACGTGGAAGTGGCCAAGGCCATGCTCAGTGTTGGCGTGCAGATGGCTGGCAAGCTGGTAGAAGGCGAGATCGATCGCGACGAAGGGCCGCGAGTCCTGCACTGATCGCCTGTGCGGCTTCCTCGTCCTGAGGAAGCCTGGCGAAATCAACTGTTGAAACAGACCTGAGTATCAGCCGAGGCGGATGTTCAGGCTTTGTGCGTCTCCGGCGCGAGCTGCATTGCTCAGTTGCTGGCGGGCGCTGCTGCTGACGGTGTTGAGCCAGCTGACCACGGTGTGGCTACGGCCCAGGCGCAGGGCGTCGCAGGCCAGTTGCAGTGCGCTCTGGTTGCCGCGTGGTTGCAGCAGCAGGATGCGCTCACGGTTCAGGCCGGCCTCGCGCAGCCAGGCCTGAGTCAGGCTGGCGGGTGGGGCGATCAGGGTTAGCCAGCGGGCGTCATGTTCTTCGCTCAACTCGCTCAGTTCACGCAGCATCGGGGCCAGCAGGCTCTGGCAGCTACCCAGTGCGCCACGCAAAGACAGCTCGCTGAAAACCTGGGCCGCGCCGGGGTGGGGCGCTGGCTTGGCGTTTTTCAGTCCGGGCAGCACCGGCTGGGCCAGGAATGCTTCGAACAGTGGCAATTGTGCTTGCAGCGGTACGTTCTGTGACGCAGGGGGAAACTGCATGATGCCTCCTTTACCGGCGTATGACGCCGACACTCAAGCCCTCGATCACCAGCTCCTGGTCTTTCAGGTTGACTTCGATGGGGGCGAATTCGGGGTTCTCGGCAATCAGCCAGACCTTGCTGCCTTCGCGCTTGAAGCGCTTGACCGTGACTTCATCGCCAATGCGGGCAACGACGATCTGGCCGTTACGGGCTTCGCGGCAGGTGTGTACGGCCAGCAGGTCGCCGTCGACGATGCCGACGTCCTTCATGCTCATGCCGTGAACGCGCAGCAGGTAGTCGGCGCGGGGGTTGAAGAACGCCGGGTTGATGTTGCAGGATTCTTCGATGTGTTGCTGGGCGAGGATCGGCGCACCGGCTGCCACCCGGCCGATGATCGGCAGGCCGCTGTCGTCGGGCTTGGCTTCGAAGCCGGGGATGCGAATGCCCCGTGACGCCCCCGGGGTCATTTCGATCGCACCCTTGCGGGCCAGGGCCTTGAGGTGTTCCTCGGCGGCGTTGGGCGACTTGAAGCCCAGTTCCTGGGCGATTTCCGCGCGGGTCGGCGGGAAGCCGTTGTCTTCCAGGCAGCGTTTGATAAAAGCCAGAATCTCAGCTTGGCGTGGCGTCAGTTTTAGCATGTCGATCGCTCTGTCTTTTTATACAGTGACTGGGATTATATACAGTGGGTGGCAAGCTGCAAGCGCCAAGCTTCAAGAAACGGCGCATGGGCGCTCCTGCAGCTTGCAGCTTGTGGCTTGCAGCTATGGTTTAATACGTGACCGCATGGCCGCAAAACGGCTGCACGGACTTGACAAAACACCGCTTTGAAACGTATGTTTCAAACAAGTGTTTGTCAGGCGGAGTAGTCATGGCCCAGTCGGAAACCGTAGAACGCATTCTCGATGCTGCCGAGCAGCTGTTCGCGGAAAAAGGTTTTGCCGAAACCTCATTACGGCTGATCACCAGCAAGGCCGGCGTCAACCTGGCTGCGGTGAACTACCACTTCGGTTCGAAGAAGGCCCTTATTCAGGCGGTCTTCTCGCGCTTCCTCGGGCCTTTCTGCGCGAGCCTTGAGCGCGAGCTGGAGCGCCGCCAGGCGCGCCCCGAACAAAAGCCCACCCTTGAAGAGCTGCTGGAGATGCTGGTTGAGCAGGCGCTGGTGGTGCAGCCACGCAGCGGCAATGACCTGTCGATCTTCATGCGCCTGCTGGGCCTGGCCTTCAGCCAGAGCCAGGGCCACCTGCGGCGTTACCTTGAAGACATGTACGGCAAGGTGTTCCGCCGCTACATGCTGCTGGTCAACGAAGCCGCACCGCGTATTCCGCCGATCGAGTTGTTCTGGCGCGTGCACTTCATGCTCGGCGCCGCGGCGTTCAGCATGTCCGGGATCAAGGCGTTGCGCGCCATTGCCGAAACCGATTTCGGTATCAATACCTCGATCGAACAGGTCATGCGCCTGATGGTGCCGTTCCTGGCCGCCGGCATGCGCGCCGACAGTGGCGTCACCGACGAGGCCATGGCTGCCGCACAACTGCGCCCACGCAGCAAGTCCGGCAGCACCCCGGTCGCCGCCAAGGCCTGACGTCACGGCTGGGCGCGGCGAGCCGCATCGGCTAAGCTAGCGCCCCATGGCCAGTCTCGATTTCCTGCACATTTCCCTCGCTGATCAATGCCTTTATGGGTTCGCCCAGGGGCAGTTGCGCCTGCGTCTTGAGGTGTCCACCGCGCGCAACGGTGCCGGTGAGCTCAAAGGTTCGGGCTGCACGCCGCGTGGGCGCCATCAGGTGCGCGCCAAGATCGGTGCCGGCCTGGCGCAAGGCGCGGTGTTGCGAGGTCGACGCTGGACCGGCGAAACCTGGTCGCCTGAACTGCACGAACAATTTCCCGGTCGCGACTGGATCCTCACGCGCATACTCTGGCTCAGCGGTTGTGAGCCGGGCATCAATCGCCTGGGGCCGGTCGACACCTTTCGTCGTTACATCTACCTGCATGGCACTCCCGATAGTGAACCTATGGGCGTGCCGTTGTCCCATGGCTGCGTGCGCTTGCGCAACGCCGACCTGCTGAGCCTGTTCGACCAGGTGCCGGTGCATTGCCCGGTGCAGATCGACGAAGCCGCATGCCCCCAATGGGCTCACATCAGCGTCAACTGAAGGATCAATTATGAGTGCCAGCCTGCAAGGCTCCCTGATGGTCGACATCGCCGGTACCTGGCTGACCGCCGAGGACCGCCAGCTTTTGCGCCAGCCCGAAGTGGCCGGCCTGATTATCTTCGCCCGTAACATCGAATGCCCGCGCCAGGTGCGCGAGCTGTGCGCTTCGATCCGCGCCATTCGCCCGGAGCTGATCCTGGCGGTGGACCAGGAGGGTGGTCGGGTCCAGCGCCTGCGCCAGGGTTTTGTACGCCTGCCGGCGATGCGTGCGATTGCCGATAACGACAATGCTGAATACCTGGCCGAGCAATGCGGTTGGCTGATGGCCACCGAAGTGCTGGCGGTGGGCCTGGACCTGAGCTTCGCTCCGGTGCTGGACCTCGATCACCAGCGCAGCGCCGTGGTCGGCAGCCGCGCCTTCGAAGGTGATCCGCAGCGCGCCACGCTACTGACCGGTGCCTTTATCCGCGGTATGAACGCCGCGGGCATGGCCGCCTGTGGCAAGCATTTCCCCGGCCATGGCTGGGCCGAGGCCGATTCCCATGTGGCGATTCCCACCGATGAGCGCAGCCTGGAGCAGATCCGCGCGGCCGATCTGGTGCCGTTCACTCGTTTGAGTGGGCAGCTGGCGGCGGTGATGCCGGCCCATGTGATCTATCCACAGGTCGACAACCAGCCGGCCGGTTTCTCCCGGCGCTGGCTGCAGGACATCCTGCGCGGCGAGTTGGGTTTCAATGGGGTGATCTTCAGTGACGACCTGTCCATGGCCGGTGCCCATGTGGTCGGTGACGCGGCCAGTCGAATCGAGGCGGCGCTGAGCGCCGGCTGTGACATGGGCCTGGTGTGCAATGACCGGGCAGCAGCCGAGCTTGCGCTGACAGCGGCCCAGCGCCTGAAGGTCAAACCTTCGCCACGTATCGCGCAGATGCGCGGGCAGGGCTTTGCCCGTACCGACTATCGTCAACAGCCGCGCTGGCTGGAGGCGCTTGGGGCGCTCAAGGAAGCTCAACTGGTAGATTGATTGCAGGGCTGCGTTGCAGCCCATCGCTGGCAAGCCAGCTCCCACAGGGTCCGTGTGGGAGCTGGCTTGCCAGCGATGGATTCACCGCGCACTAGCGCCGTGCCGCTTCCCCGGCAACGGCGCCAACAGCGCATCGATATCTTCCGCCGCCAAACGCCAGTCCCCCGCCTGCCGTCCATCCAGCACACCCGCCGCCAGCGCCGATTTCTCCTGCTGCAACTGCTGGATCTTCTCTTCCACCGTGCCCCGGGTAATCAGCTTGTAGACGAACACCGGCTTCTCCTGGCCAATGCGATAAGCGCGGTCGGTGGCCTGGTTTTCCGCTGCCGGGTTCCACCACGGGTCGTAGTGGATCACGGTGTCAGCCGCGGTCAGGTTCAAGCCAACGCCGCCGGCCTTGAGGCTGATCAGAAAGATCTGCAGCTGGCCGCTTTGGAAGTCCTGCACCGGCGCCCGGCGATCGCGGGTTTCGCCGGTCAGCAGGGCGTAGGCGATACCGCGTTGCTGCAGCTCTGCCTCGATCAATCGCAGCATGCTGGTGAACTGCGAAAACAGCAGCACCCGCCGGCCTTCGGCGAGAAGCTCTTCGAGCATCTCCATCAGGCTCGCAAGCTTGCCTGAATGAGCGCCCCGAGCGGTCGAGGCCTCGCTGTTGATCAGGCGCAGGTCGCAGCACACCTGGCGCAGCTTGAGCAGCGCTTCGAGGATGATGATCTGGCTGCGCGCCACGCCCTTGCGGGTGATTTCCGCACGGACTTTCTGGTCCATGGCCAGGCGCATGGTTTCGTACACGTCGCGCTGCGCATCGCTGAGCTCGACCCAGTGGATCATCTCGGTCTTGGCCGGCAGTTCGGTGGCCACCTGTTCCTTGGTGCGGCGCAACAGGAAGGGTTTGATCCGGGCGTTGAGGTGCTGCAGGCGTTCGCCATTGCCCTGGCGCTCGATCGGCACCCGGTAGTCGCGGTTGAAGGCTTTGGCATCACCCAGCCAGCCAGGCAGCAGGAAGTGAAACAGCGACCACAGCTCGCCCAGGTGGTTTTCCAGCGGCGTGCCGCTCAGGCACAGGCGCTGGCGGGCTTCGAGCTGACGCGCCGCCTGGGCCGCCTTGCTGCCCGGGCTCTTGATGTACTGCGCCTCGTCGAGGATCAGCACATGCAGCATCAGGCCCTTGAAGTGCGCCAGGTCCTTGGGCAGCAGGGCATAGGTGGTCAGCAGCAGGTCGTAGTCCTGCAGGTTGTCGAAATGCTTGCGCCGGCCGATGCCCTGCAGGGCCAGAACCCGCAAGCCGGGGGCGAAGCGTTCGGCTTCGTCCTGCCAGTTGGGGATCAGGCTGGTGGGCATCACCACCATGGCCGGACGGGTCAGGCGCCCGGCGTTCTTTTCGCTGAGCAGGTGGGCGAGGGTCTGCAGGGTTTTGCCCAGGCCCATGTCGTCAGCGAGGATGCCACCGACCTCCAGCTCGCGCAGGGCCTGCATCCAGCTCAGGCCTTCGATCTGATAGGGGCGCAGGATAGCATTCAGGCCATCCGGGGTTTGCGCCGGCTGCAGGCGGATATCGCGCAGGCGCTCGCCCAGGCCGCGTACCCGCTCGCCGCCTTGCCAGCTCAGCGGCAGGTCTTCCAGGGCGTTGAGGCGGGTGGCGTCGAGGGTGGGCAGGCGCACGCTGGTTTCACCGGGCTCACGCAGGTAGAAGTCGCCGAGGGTTGCCAGTACCGGCTTGAGGCGGCCGTAGGGCAGGGCCACTTGCAGGCTGCGCCGTGCTTCGCCCGCAGGGGCGGGAATCTGCACCAGCAACTGTTCATCATCGCGGCGCTTGTGCAATTGCGCCGGGTTGAGCAGTTCCGGATGGCTGCGCAGTACGTTGAGCAGGATCGGCAGCAGGCTCAGGCGCTGGCCATTGACCTCGATGCCCAGTTCCAGGTCGAACCAGTCGCGGCCGCTGGCCTCGTCGATCTGCGCGTACCAGTCGTCAACCTCGGCGAGATTGAAGGCGAAGTCGTCGGTGTACTCGATCTCCCAGCCTTGCTCGCGCAGGGCGGGCAGGTCGTTGAGCATGAAGCGCAGCCAGGCCGCTTCGGAAGCCAGTTCCAGCAGGTCGCCGGCGCTCTCCGGCAAGGCCTTGCTCTGCCGGGTGGCGACCTTGAAACCCAGGCGCTGAAGGGTCTGGCGGATCTGGCTTTCGATCTCGGTGTGGCGCTGTATGCGTTGGCTGGTGGTGCCATCCAGGCGGGTGACTTCCTTGCCTTGCCTGCCGCTGGCGCGAATGCCGTCATAGTTGAACGACAGCGCCGCCCGGTGCTGGTGCTGGCGCTGCATCCTGCCGGTTTGCGGCACGTAGGCGCTGAATTCGTGGCTGCCCAGAATCAGGTGGGGCGTGGGGGCAATACCGTCGATGATCTTCTCGCTCAATGTTCTGGGGGTGGGGATCTGCCGATTGAGGGTGTGGATCCGGTGGCTGAATTTTACCACCTGGCTTTGCGGAACCACCGGCGCCGAAGCGAGGTACGAAGCAATGACTTGATCATAGCTGTGGCGCAGGCGGCCAATCCTTTCCTCGGCCGGATCAACGTAGTACTGCCATCCTTGCGGCGGTTGCAGGTGTACGGGGTAATCGAGGCTTTGCCCTCTGGCATCAGGTCCAGCTCGTACACCAGCATGCGCCCGACGTGGCTGACGGCTTGGCCAGTCTGTCGAGCCAGTTTTCCAAGGGCGGGCATCCGGCTACTGCTCCATCATCTCCGGCGCAGGCGTCGGCGCGCTCACTGGCCGGTTGGCTGTGACCTTGAGCAGCAGGGCCAGGTGGCCGCCGTCGAGAAAGGTCAGCTCGCCATTTTTGATGTTGCTGTTGCTCTGCTTGAGCGGCTCGCTCTGGATCACGCTGCCATTGCCGTCGAACTGGTTGACCCAGAAGTTGGCATCCGCTGCGATGAAACGCTCTTCCTTGAGGGTCAGGTTGCCGGCGATGGGGAACTGGCCGAAGTGTTCTTCGCCATCGCTGATCGCCACCGTGCCGGCGTCCTGTTTCCAGGCCTTGTGCAGCAGCACGGTGTACTGTGGGTCGGCCGCAAGCTTGGCCGCCTCGTCATTCAGTACCGGTTGGCGCAGGTCAGCCTCGGCGACGACCTGGGCGCCGTTGCGCCAGTCTTCCGGGGCCGACTTGCTGGTGATTGCCGGCACGGCGTTCTGCCGCACCAGGATCATTTCGACCTGAAAAGTGCCATCGGCAAATGCCGCCGGGGCAATCAGCGCCAGCAGCAGGGTCAGGCTACGCATTGCACGCATGGATCTTCCTTCACGCAGATTGTGGGGTCAGGCGCTCGAACAGCGCCTCAAGGTTGTTGAAGCGTTCTTCCGGGCGCTCCATCGGCACCAGGAACTTGAACTGGGTGGCGCCTTCGAACTTGTAGCGTTTGGGCTGGCCCTGGATCAGCTTGATCAGTACCAGCGGATCGACCGGGGTCTCGGCCTCGAATTCGATCTTGCCGCCATTGGGCCCGGCGTCGACCTTCTTGATGCCGAGTTTCTCTGCCTGCAGCTTGAGCAGGGTCAGGCGCACCAGGTTCTTGGTCGGCTCCGGCAGCAGGCCGAAGCGGTCGATCATCTCTACCTGCAGGTCCTTGAGGCCGTCTTCGTCCACCGCCGAAGCGATGCGCTTGTAGAGGATCAGCCGCGCATGCACATCCGGCAGGTAGTCCTCGGGAATCAGCGCCGGCAAACGCAGGTTGATTTCCGGGCCACCGCCCAGCGGCTGGTCGAGGTTCGGCTGGGTGCCTTTGCGAATGGCCTTGACCGCGCGCTCGAGCATTTCCATGTACAGGGTAAAACCGACCGCCTGGATCTGCCCGCTCTGGCCTTCGCCGAGCAGCTCGCCGGCGCCGCGGATTTCCAGGTCGTTGGTGGCCAGGACGAAGCCAGCCCCCAGGTCCTGGGTGTTGGCGATGGCTTCCAGGCGCTTCTCGGCGTCCGGGGTGATCTGCTGGCGCGGCGGGGTGAGCAGGTAGGCATAGGCCTGGTGATGGCTGCGCCCGACCCGGCCGCGCAACTGGTGCAACTGGGCCAGGCCGAACTTGTCGGCACGCTCGATGATGATGGTGTTGGCGCTTGGCACGTCGATGCCGGTCTCGATGATGGTCGAGGCGATCAGCACGTTGAAGCGCTTGTGGTAGAAGTCGCTCATCACCTGTTCGAGTTCGCGTTCGCGCATCTGCCCGTGGCCGATGCCGATGCGGGCTTCCGGTACCAGCTCGGCAAGGTCGGCGGCGCATTTTTCGATGCTCTTCACATCGTTGTGCAGGTAATACACCTGGCCGCCGCGCAGCAGCTCACGCAGCAGTGCCTCCTTGACCGTGCTCTTGTTCTGCTCCATGACGAAGGTGCGCACCGACAGCCGGCGCGCCGGCGGCGTGGCGATGATCGACAGGTCGCGCATGCCGGCCACGGCCATGTTCAGGGTGCGCGGGATCGGCGTGGCGGTCAGGGTGAGGATGTCCACCTCGCTGCGCAGGGCCTTGAGCTGCTCTTTCTGGCGCACGCCGAAACGGTGTTCTTCGTCGATGATCACCAGGCCCAGGTCCTTGACCTTGACGTCGTCCTGCAACAGCTTGTGGGTACCGATGACGATGTCGATCTTGCCTTCGGCCAGGTCCGCCACCGCAGCGGCGACTTCCTTGGGCGACTTGAAGCGGCTCATCACCTCGACCGTTACCGGCCAGTCGGCAAAGCGGTCGCGGAAGCTGTTGTAGTGCTGTTGGGCGAGCAGGGTGGTGGGGACCAGGATCGCTACCTGGCGGCCGCCGTGTACGGCGATGAACGCGGCGCGCATGGCCACTTCGGTCTTGCCGAAGCCGACGTCGCCGCACACCAGGCGGTCCATCGGCTTGGCCGCGAGCATGTCCTCGCGCACCGCTTCGATGGCGCTCTGCTGGTCCGGGGTTTCCTCGAAGGGGAAACCGGCGCTGAAGGTGGCGTAATCCACCGACGGGTCGGCGAAGGCATAGCCTTTGCGCGCGGCGCGGCGGGCATAGATGTCGAGCAGTTCGGCGGCCACGTCACGCACCTGTTCGGCGGCCTTGCGCTTGGCTTTCTGCCAGGTTTCGGAGCCGAGCCGGTGCAGCGGCGCCAGGGCGTCGTCGCTACCGGTGTAGCGGGCGATCAGGTGCAGGTTGGCCACCGGCACGTAGAGCTTGGCGCCCTCGGCGTATTCGAGGGTGAGGAACTCGGCGGCCTGGTTGTCGATCTCCAGGGTGGCCAGGCCCAGGTAGCGGCCGACACCGTGGTCGATATGCACCACCGGCGCGCCTTCGCGCAGCTCGGTGAGGTTCTTGATCACCGCATCGTTGTTGGCGTCGCTGCGCTTGTCGCGGCGCCGGCGCTGCATCACCCGCTGACCGAACAGCGGGCTCTCGGCGACCAGGGCAATGGCCGGCTCATCCAGCAGCAGGCCTTCGTCCAGCGGCGCGATGGTGATTGCCAGGCGCTCCTTGCCGGCAACGAAGGCGCTCCAGCTGTCGACGGTTTGCGGGCGCAGCTTCAGGCGCTCAAGCAGCTCCAGCAGCACTTCGCGACGGCCCGCCGACTCGGCGGTGAACAGCACGCGGCCGGGGAATTGCTCAAGAAAGCCCGACAGCGCCGCCAATGGCTGGTTGGCCTTGGCTTCGATGGCAAGGTTGGGCAGGACCTGGGCGGCAAAGCGCTCGCGGCCGACGCCGCTGTCGACGTCATCCTGGCTGACCACCACCCGTGGCCAGCTTTTCAGCCGGGCGAAGCAGTCTTCCACCGGCAGGAACAGCTCGGCCGGCGGCAGCAATGGCCGCGCCGGGTCGATGCGGCGCTCCTCGTAACGGTTGCGCACATCGCTCCAGAAGTGCTCGGCAGCCTGCTCGACGCCCGGCAGGGAGAACACCTGGGTGTCCTGGGGCAGGTAGTCGAACAGGGTCGAGGTGTCTTCGAAGAACAGCGGCAGGTAGTACTCGATACCGGCCGGAGTGATGCCGCTGGACAGGTCCTGGAAGATCGGGCAGCGGCGAAAATCGACATCGAAACGCTCGCGAAAGCGCGCCTTGAAGCGCGTCACTGCATCTTTTTGCAGCGGGAACTCGCGGGCCGGCAACAGCCGCACCGAGTCGACCTTGTCGATCGAGCGCTGGGTTTCCGGGTCGAAGGTACGCAGGGTCTCGATCTCGTCATCGAACAGATCGATGCGGTACGGCAGCTTGCTGCCCATCGGGAACAGGTCGATCAAGGCGCCGCGCACGGCGAATTCGCCATGCTCGTACACCGTGTCGACACAGCGGTAGCCGCTGGCTTCAAGGCGCGTGCGCATCTGCTCGACATCAAGCTTCTGGCCGATGTCCAGGACCAGGCTGCTGCCGAGCAAGAAGCGCGTCGGCGCCAGGCGGTGCAGGGCCGTGGTGATCGGTACCACGAGAATGCCGTGATCGAGCTCCGGCAGCCGGTACAGGCTGGAAATCCGCTGGGAAATGATGTCCTGGTGCGGCGAGAACAGGTCGTAGGGCAGGGTTTCCCAATCGGGGAACGGCAGCACCGGCAGCTCGGGCGCGAAGAAACGCAGCTCCTGCTCGAGGCGGTCAGCGCTCTGGCTGTCGGCGGTCAGCAGCAGGGTGAAGCGTTTGGCGGCACTGGCCGCTTCGGCAATGGCCAGGCTCAGGGCGGCGCCCGGCAGGTTGCCCCAGGTTTGTTTGCCGGCAGTGGCCGGCAGGTGCGGTAGACGCAGAACAGGCACGGGAGGTCGAGCTCCAAGCGTTGCGACAAAGACGCCAATTGTAGCGGGCACAGGCCCGCGCTGTCAGGTTTGTGCAGGCTAAAAGCATGTAGTGAATTGCCGGCGACAGGCGCTCATTGCCCGATGGGCTGCGGGGCGTCATAATGTAGCCCCTTTTTTCTGTCCCTACATGTGGAAGGTTCCCGTGACTCAGAAGCCCGACCAGTGTCTTGGTGAGTGGATTGATCGTGAAGCGCTTGCAGAAGCGATGATCCCGCTTATCGGTCAGCTCTACCGCAATAACAATGTGGTGAGCTCGATCTATGGCCGTAGCCTGATCAACCGCTCGGTGATCTCGATCCTCAAAGCACACCGCTTTGCCCGTCATCGCCAGACCGACGAAACCGAACTGTCTGTACACGAGACATTCCCGCTGCTCAAAGCCATGAGCGAGCTGAAACTGGGCGCCGCTTCGGTCGACCTGGGCAAGCTGGCCAACAAATTCAAGCAAGAAGGCAACGGCCGTAGCGCCGAGCAGTTCGTGCGTGAAGAAATGGCTGACGTGGTTGGCCAGCAAAACGTTTCGGCGCGCAAAGGCACTGACGTCGTGCTGTACGGCTTCGGTCGTATCGGCCGTCTGCTGGCGCGTATCCTGATCGAGAAAACCGGTGGTGGCGACGGCCTGCGTCTGCGCGCCATCGTCGTGCGCAAAGGCGCCGAGAACGATCTGGTCAAGCGTGCCAGCCTGCTGCGTCGTGACTCGGTGCACGGCCCGTTCGATGGCACTATCACCATCGACGAAGCCAACAACACCATCACCGCCAACGGCAACCTGATCCAGGTTATCTACGCCAAGAACCCGAGCGAAGTCGACTACACCCAGTACGGCATCGAGAATGCCCTGATCGTCGACAACACCGGTGTATGGCGTGACGCCGACGGCCTGGGCCAGCACCTGGCCTGCCCGGGCGCTGCTCGCGTGATCCTCACCGCACCTGGCAAGGGCGCGCTGAAGAACATCGTGCACGGCATCAACCATGGCGAGATCAGCGCCGATGACAAGATCATCTCCGCGGCTTCCTGCACCACCAACGCCATCGTTCCTGTGCTGAAGGCGGTCAACGACAAGTTCGGTATCATCAACGGTCACGTTGAAACCGTTCACTCGTTCACCAACGACCAGAACCTGATCGACAACTTCCACAAGGGCAGCCGTCGTGGTCGCGCCGCGCCGCTGAACATGGTTATCACCGAGACCGGTGCCGCCACTGCAGCCGCCAAGGCACTGCCAGTGCTCAAGGGCAAGCTGACCGGCAATGCGATCCGCGTACCTACGCCGAACGTGTCGATGGCCATCCTGAACCTGAACCTGGAAAAAGCCACCAACCGCGAAGAGATCAACGAGTACCTGCGCCAGATGGCCATGCACTCGGACCTGCACAAGCAGATCGACTACGTGAGCTCCCAGGAAGTGGTCTCCACCGACTTCGTCGGCTCGCGCCACGCCGGTGTGGTCGATGCCGAAGCCACCATCTGCAACGATAACCGTGTTGTCCTGTACGTCTGGTACGACAACGAATTCGGTTACAGCTGCCAGGTAGTGCGCGTGATGGAAGACATGGCTGGCGTCAATCCGCCTGCTTTCCCACGCTAAGCTTGGCTTGGTCGTGAAAGACGGGAACCTCAGGGTTCCCGTTTTTTTTGCCTGAATTTCTCCAGGAGGTTGGATGCGCAAGGCAGTGTTGACAGGCGTGTTGCTGAGCCTGGCCGGATGCGGGCAAGGCGACAGTCTCGAGCGCATCAGTGGCCCGACCATGGGCAGCAGCTATACCGTGCAGTATGTGCGTACACCCTGGGGGCCGGCGCCGGAGCAGGTCAGGCGCGAGGTGGAGCGGATTCTCGAGGGCATCGATAAGCGCTTTTCCACCTACCGCAGTGATTCGTTGACCGAAGCCTTTAACAGACTGCCAGCGAACAGTTGCCAGCCAATGCCGGCTGATGTGCTTGAGCTGGTGCGGGTTGGCGAGCAACTGGCGCAGCAGAGTGACGGCGCGTTTGACCTGACCGTGGAGCCGTTGCTCGACCTGTGGGGCTTCGGCCCGCAGTCGCGCAGTGAAAAAGTACCGGATGCCCAGGCCCTGGCAGCCACTCGCCAGCGGGTCGGGCATGGGCATTTGCGCATAGTTGGCGAGCAGTTGTGCAAGGATGCGCCGGTGGAAGTGGACTTCAACAGCATCGCTGCCGGGCATGCGGTGGACTTGCTGGTGGAGCGGCTAAAAGCCCTGGGTGTCGCGGATTTGCTGGTCGAAGCCACAGGCGAGCTCAAGGCCATCGGGCGCAAACCGGACGGCAGTCACTGGAACGTGGCCCTGGAATTGCCCCGCGATGATCGTCAGATTGCCCAGCAAGTGCTGGCGGTGGACGGTTTTGGTGTGTCTACCTCCGGTGACTATCGCAATTATTTCGAGGAGAATGGCCAGCGCTATTCGCACACCTTCGATGCGCGTCTGGGTAAACCGGTGAAACACGACCTGGCGGCGGTGACGGTGTTTGACCGATCGACGCTGATGGCCGATGGGTATTCGACCTTGTTGTTTATCCTCGGGCCTGAGCGGGGCTGGGAATTTGCCCTCCAGCACGAGATTGCTGCAGTGTTCGTGACCCGGGTTGCCGATGGTTTCGTCTCCCGCAGTACGCCGGCGTTTGCCCAGGTGAACAAGCAGTAACCAGTTTTTGTGGGAGCTGGCCTTGCCAGCGATGCAGGCGACGCGCAATCGCTGACACTGCGCTGATGCCATCGCCGGCAAGGCCGGCTCCCACAGGGTTTGTGTAAATGACATGTAGTGCAGAGAAAAATAGCCTACGACGCGACCAAGGGTTAATGTGCGCGGCGTTCAAGCTTGATTAGACTGCACCCGAATTTTTTCATGGCGCCGCTGGCGACATGAGGTAGCCCCGCCCGCCGATGTGGCGCGCGGGCCTGTTCTGAAGGAGTACGCATGGCTGTCTACAACTACGACGTAGTGGTGCTGGGTTCCGGCCCCGCAGGAGAAGGGGCGGCAATGAATGCTGCCAAAGCAGGACGCAAGGTGGCGATGGTCGATAGCCGTCGCCAGGTCGGCGGCAACTGCACCCACCTGGGCACCATCCCGTCCAAGGCCTTGCGTCACTCGGTGCGCCAGATCATGCAGTTCAACACCAACCCGATGTTCCGGGCCATTGGTGAGCCGCGCTGGTTCTCGTTCCCTGACGTTCTGAAAAGCGCCGAGAAGGTGATCTCCAAGCAGGTCGCCTCGCGCACCGGCTACTACGCGCGCAACCGCGTCGACGTATTCTTCGGCACCGGCAGCTTCGCCGACGAGCAGACCATCGAAGTGGTCTGCGCCAACGGCGTGGTCGAGAAGCTGGTGGCCAAGCACATCATCATCGCCACCGGTTCGCGTCCGTATCGCCCGGCCGATATCGATTTCCACCACCCGCGAATCTACGATAGCGACACCATCCTCAGCCTCGGCCACACCCCGCGCAAACTGATCGTCTACGGCGCTGGCGTGATTGGCTGTGAATACGCCTCGATCTTCAGTGGTCTGGGTGTGCTGGTAGAGCTGGTGGACAACCGCGGCCAGTTGCTGAGCTTCCTCGACTCGGAAATCTCCCAGGCGTTGAGCTACCACTTCAGCAACAACAACATCACCGTGCGCCACAACGAAGAGTACGAGCGTGTCGAAGGCCTGGACAACGGTGTGATCCTGCACCTCAAGTCCGGCAAGAAGATCAAGGCCGACGCCTTGCTCTGGTGCAACGGCCGTACGGGCAACACCGACAAGCTGGGCCTGGAAAACATCGGCATCAAGGTCAACAGCCGTGGCCAGATCGAAGTCGACGAGAACTACCGCACCCATGTGCCGAACATCTACGGTGCCGGTGACGTGATCGGCTGGCCGAGCCTGGCCAGCGCCGCCCACGACCAGGGCCGCTCGGCCGCTGGCAGCATCGTCGACAACGGCAGCTGGCGCTTCGTCAACGATGTGCCGACCGGTATCTACACCATTCCGGAGATCAGCTCGATCGGCAAGAACGAGCAGGAGCTGACCCAGGCCAAGGTGCCGTATGAAGTGGGCAAGGCCTTCTTCAAGGGCATGGCCCGGGCGCAGATCGCCGGTGAGCCACAAGGCATGCTGAAGATCCTGTTCCACCGCGAAACCCTGGAAATCCTCGGCGTGCACTGCTTCGGTTACCAGGCGTCGGAGATCGTCCACATCGGCCAGGCGATCATGGATCAGCCGGGTGAGCACAACACTCTGAAGTACTTCGTCAACACCACCTTCAACTATCCGACCATGGCCGAAGCCTATCGGGTAGCGGCTTACGACGGC
The DNA here is from genome assembly GCF_900497695.1 of Pseudomonas wadenswilerensis. Classification (GTDB taxonomy): domain Bacteria; phylum Pseudomonadota; class Gammaproteobacteria; order Pseudomonadales; family Pseudomonadaceae; genus Aquipseudomonas; species Aquipseudomonas wadenswilerensis. Next base: position 174,242 of record NZ_UIDD01000006.1, read on the forward strand.
CTCAACCGGCTTTTTTGAGCGGCTCCGGCCGGTGGCCTGAGCCGGCCGGGGAGACCGATTTCAGCGATTCTCGAGGGTGGCGCTGGCCAAACCGGGAAAGTCTGTAATCAGGCTGTCTACGCCGAAGTCGGCGAGCCTGCGCATCAGCGCCGGCTCGTTGACTGTCCACACCGACACGTGCAACCCCTGGCGCTGGGCCTTGATCAGGCGCTCGGGGGTGCACAGTGTCCAGTTCAACGCCAGCAAGTTGCAGTCATAGTTCTGGGCGACCTTCAGCGGGTCGAGCCAGGCGTATTCGGCGACCAGCCCCCTGGAAATATCCGGTGTCAGCTCAAGCGCTGCGCCCAGCACTTCCCGTGAGCTCGAGGTGATGGTGATCTTGTCGAGCAGGCCGAACTGCTGGGCCATTTCGCGGATTGCCAGCACGGTGGTGGCGGCGCGGGTGCGCGAGGCACTCTTGACTTCCAGCTGCCAGTGCTCGAAATCGCACTTCTCGAACAGTTCCTCAAGGCGCGGGACAGGGCAGGGCGAGACCCAGCCCGGGCCGCCCTTGCGCGCGTCATAGGTGGCAAGGTCTGCCGCGCTGTGTTCGACGACCTTGCCGCGCCGGCCGGTGGTGCGCTTGAGGCTGGGGTCGTGGATCACCATCAGCTGGTTGTCGGCTGACAGGTGCAGGTCGAGTTCGCAGCGACGCACGCCGTGCCCAAGGCACTGCTGGAAGCTGGCGAGGGTGTTTTCGGGGGCTTCGCCCTTGGCGCCGCGGTGGCCGTAAATCGTGGTCACGTTTGTTCCTTCAACAAATAAGTGAAACTCAGGAGGCGCTTGGCTCGTTCTGCTCCAGGGCCTGGCGTCGTTGTTGCGCTTGGCGTTGCAGGATGTAGCGGGCCAGCAGCTGGCGCTGGGCATCGGTGGTGTCGACGAATTCGGTGCCGATCTCGTAGAGGCCATCGGCGTTGCGATCGCAATGGGTAACCTTGGCGCGCAGCAACAGGCCCAGGGCCTGGGGCATCAGCACCATCTTCACCGCGATACGTGCGCCGGCAGCCACCGGCTCGGCCTGGCTGAACTCGATGCCGCCCTCGGACAGCACCACCGTCTGTGGCGCGCTCAGTTGCCCGAGCAAGGTCTGCGCGACCACCGCGCTAAGCAGGTCGATGCGCTTGTTCTGAGCCTTGAGAAAGGCGGCCAGGGTGCGGTCCTTGTCACTGAGCTGGCGCAGCAGGTGCTGGGATTCGAACTCGCTCAGGTGCAGTTCGCTGAGCAGGTTGAACAGCGGCGAAGTATCTTGCAACAAGTCCGCGCCAGGCGCTTCGGTGGCGCTCAACGGGCTAATTTCCAGTGCGATCTGATCCTCGATACGGTAGTATTCGCGGCGATCTTCTTCATCTAATGTCGACATGGCGAACCCATGGTAGCGGCGGTGGTCTGAGTGTAAAGCTGCTATTCAAGCCCCGCCACAAGGACGTTCCTCTTTCATCCGAACAAGCCCCGACATGTTCAGACCTCTCTTCGTATTCATCGGCACGCGTTATACCCGTGCCAAGCGTCGCAACCACTTCGTCTCGTTCATTTCCCTGACCTCGATGATCGGCCTCGCCCTGGGCGTTGTCGTGATGATCGTGGTGTTGTCGGTCATGAATGGCTTCGATCACGAGATGCGCACCCGGGTGTTGGGCATGGTGCCCCACGCCACACTGGAAACCGGCCAGCCGATCAACGACTGGCCCGCCCTTGCCAGTCAAGTAAAGCAGAACCCGCAGGTTCTGGCGGTGGCGCCCTTCACCCAGATGCAGGGCCTGCTGACCCATGACGGCAAGGTGCAGAAGGTGCTGCTCAATGGCATCGACCCGGCCCAGGAACGCAAGGTCTCGATCATCGACGACTTTATCCGCGAGGGTAAGCTCGATGACCTGGCTCCCGGCGAGTTCGGCATCATGATCGGCGACAAGGCGGCGACCAAGCTGGGCGTTGGCATCGGCGACAAGCTGACCTTCGTCGCCCCGGAGGTCACCGTGACCCCGGCCGGCATGTTCCCGCGCATGAAGCGTTTCACCGTGGTCGGCATCTTCCATGTCGGCGCCGGCGAAATCGACGGCTACCTGGGCCTGACCAACCTGTCGGACCTGTCCCGCCTGCACCGCTGGAAGTCCGACCAGGTCCAGGGCCTGCGCCTGAAGTTCGACGACCTGTTCCAGGCCCCGCGAGTTGCCTGGGACATTGCGCAGAAACTCGGCGAGCAGGAGTTCTACGCCCGCGACTGGACCCGCAGCCACGGCAACCTGTACCAGGCGATCCGCATGGAAAAAGCCATGATCGGCCTGCTGTTGCTGCTGATCGTCGCGGTGGCGGCGTTCAACATCATTTCCACCCTGGTGATGGTGGTCAACGACAAGAAGGGCGATATCGCCATCTTGCGCACCCTGGGTTCGACGCCTGGGCAGATCATGGCCATCTTCATGGTCCAGGGCACGGTGATCGGCGTGGTCGGCACCCTGATCGGCGCGTTGGTGGGCATTTTTGCCGCGCTCAATGTCAGCGCCGCGATTGCCGGCATCGAGACCCTGATCGGGCACAAGTTCCTCAATGCCGACGTCTACTTCATCGACTACCTGCCTTCGCAGATCATGGCCGAGGACGTGTGGATGGTCTGCGGCGCGGCATTGGTCCTGAGTTTCCTCGCCACCCTGTATCCGGCCTGGCGTGCGGCACGCACCCAGCCTGCGGAGGCGCTACGTTATGAGTGAGTTGGGCATGAGTGATAAAGCAGTGCTGAGTTGCCGCAACCTGGGCAAGTCCTACGAGGAAGGCCCGGAGAAGGTCCAGGTGTTGTCCGGTTTGCAGCTGGAGCTGCACCCGGGCGAGCGGGTGGCGATCGTCGGTAGTTCGGGTTCGGGCAAGAGTACCTTGCTCAACCTGCTCGGCGGCCTCGACACGCCTTCCGAAGGCAGCGTCTGGCTGGCCGGCGAAGAGCTCTCGGCGCTGGGCGAACGCGCCCGTGGCCTGCTGCGCAACCGCGCCCTGGGCTTTGTCTACCAGTTCCACCACCTGCTGCCGGAGTTCACCGCGCTGGAGAACGTGTGCATGCCGCTGCTGATCGGCCGCACCGCCATCCCTGAAGCTCGCGAGCGCGCCGAAGCGTTGCTCAAGCGCGTCGGCCTGGGCCATCGCCTGAGCCACAAGCCGGCCGAGTTGTCCGGTGGTGAGCGCCAGCGCGTGGCCATCGCCCGGGCGCTGGTCAACCGTCCGGGGCTGGTAATGCTTGACGAGCCGACCGGCAACCTCGATCACCACACCGCCCAGGGCATCCAGGACCTCATGCAGGAGCTGAGCAGCGCTTCGCAGACGGCCTTCCTGGTGGTGACCCACGATCTCAACCTGGCGCGGCAGATGGACCGTGTGCTGCGTCTGGAAGACGGGCACCTGGTCCCGATCTGACGGCCCGCGCAATGTGCCCGCCGGGTTAGGCGGGCACCTGGTTTCTTTTCTTTACCCGGGTGCTTCGTTCATGTTCAGACCCTTGTCTATTTTCATCGGCGCGCGCTACACCCGCGCCAAGCGCCGCAACCATTTCATTTCGTTCATCTCCATGACCTCGATGATCGGCCTGTCCCTGGGCGTGTTGGCGATGATCGTGGTGCTGTCGGTGATGAACGGCTTTCAGCGCGAAATGAGTTCGCGCATCCTCGGCATGGTGCCGCACGCCAGCGTGCTCGGTGCCCAGCCGCTGGACGACTGGCGGCCGGTGGCGGCCGAAGCCTTGAAGAACCCTGAAGTGATCGCCGCCGCGCCACTGACCGAGATGGAAGGCATGCTTTCCTACAAAGGCTCGATGCAGCCGATCCAGGTCAGCGGCATCGACCCGGCCGAGGAGGGCAAGGTCTCGATCGTCGCCCAGCATATCGTTCAGGGCCGCCTCGAAGACCTCAAGCCGGGCGAGTTCGGCGTGGTCATCGGCGAAATCACCGCGCGGCGTTTTCGCCTCAACGTCGGCGACAAGCTGACCCTGATCGTGCCGGAAGTCAGCAGCGCGCCAGGTGGCATCACCCCGCGCATGCAGCGCCTGAACGTGGTCGGAGTATTCAAGGTGGGCGCCGAGCTGGATGGCTCGCTGGGCCTGATGCACATGGCTGACGCCGCGCAGATGCAGCGCTGGGCGCCGAACCAGGTGCAGGGCGTGCGCCTGAAGGTCAAGGACCTGTATGCGGCGCCGCAGGTGTCCAAGGCGATTACCGCGAGCCTCGGCGAGCAGTACCGCGCCGATGACTGGACCCACACCCAGGGCAGCCTGTTCAGCGCGATGAAGATGGAAAAGACCATGATCGGCCTGTTGCTGCTGCTGATCATCGCCGTGGCGGCGTTCAACATCATTGCCACGCTGATCATGGTGGTCAACGACAAAGGTGCCGACATCGCCATCCTGCGCACCATCGGCGCCACGCCGGCGCAGATCATGGGCACCTTCATGGTGCAGGGCAGCCTGATCGGTATCGTCGGTACCTTGATTGGCGGCGTGCTCGGGGTGGTCGCGGCGCTGAACGTCAGCCAGATCGTCGGCTGGCTGGAGCGGGTCAGCGGCCAGCATATCTTCACCTCGGACGTGTACTTCATCAGCACCTTGCCGTCGGAGCTGCAGTGGGGCGACGTGGCGCTGATCTGCAGTGCCGGCTTGATCATGAGCTTCCTGGCGACGCTGTACCCGGCGTGGCGGGCATCGCAGGTGGAACCGGCGTACGCCTTGCGTTACGAGTGATGGCCGTTACGGCCGCACTGCGGCCGATCGCTGGCAAGGCCAGCTCCCACAAGAGCCATTGTGGGAGCCGGCCTTGCCGGCGATAAGGGTTACACCGTCGGCAAGTCGATCACGAACCGCGTCCAGCCCCCAGCCGACTCCCCACGAATACTCCCCCCGTGCGCCTGCACGATCGAGCGGGTAATCGCCAGTCCCAATCCCGCATGTTCACTGCTGCCTTCGCGCCGCGCCGGATCCGCCCGGTAGAAGCGGTCAAACAACTTCGGCAGCAGCGCCGGGTCAATCGGCTCGCCACGGTTGGCCACCTGCAGCCGCACCAGGCCTTCCCGTTGTTCAATCGTCACGCGAATCTCGCCACCGGCCGGGGTGAAGCGCAAGGCATTGTCCAGCAGGTTGGACAGGGCCCGGCGCAGCATATGCCGATCGCCTGCCAAGGGTGCTTGCCCCTCACGGCTCAACTTCACTTCGGCATCTTCGGCCAAGGGGGCGTAGTACTCGAGCAAGGCATCGGCCTCGTCCTCAAGCGCCAGCTGTTGGCGGCTGGGCATCAACAAACCGTGGTCGGCCTTGGCCAGGTAAAGCATGTCGTTGACCAGTTGCGCCATCCATTGCAGTTCTTCGAGGTTGCTGTGCAGCGCCTCGCGGTATTCATCCAGGCTGCGCGGCCGGGTCAGGGTCACCTGGGTGTGGGTCAGCAGGTTGGACAGTGGCGTGCGCAGCTCATGGGCAATGTCGGCGGAGAACGCCGAGAGGCGCTGAAAGGCATCGTCCAGGCGTTCGAGCATGGCATTGACGGTCTGCGCCAGCTCCGCCAGCTCTACTGGCATCTGCCCCTCCGGCAGGCGCGTGGTCAGCGAACGCGCCGAAACCCCGGAGGCCACTTCACCCATCTGGCGCAATGGCCGTAGCCCGCTGCGCGCTGCCCAGGCACCGAGCAGTGCGGTGGCCAGGGCCGAGAGGCCGACGGTGAGCCAGATCAACTGCTGCATGCGCTGGAGAAAATGCTGGTGGTGGGTGATGTCGAGAAACAGCGTCAGCTGTGCGTCGCCGTCGTTGAGGTTGACGCACAGGCTGCGGTAGTCGACGCCACTGGCGTGCAAGGTGCTGAGCCCGACCACCTGCGGCGAGTCGGGCAGGCCGGCCTGGCTGTCGAACCAGATGCGCCCGTCACGGCCACCAATGCGCACGGCAAGGTCGGCCTGGTGGCTGAGTTCGGTCTGCAGAGCGGGCAGGCGCGGGGCGAGGCTGGCTGGGCTATCTACGCCTTCGAGCATCTGGCGCAACAGCGACAGGCGGCTGTTGAGCAATTGCTGGTCGAGTTCGATGAAGTGAGTGGCGCTGGCGCGGCTGAAGAGGATGCCGGCGGTCAGCGACACCACTGCAGTGCAGGCGGCAAACAGCAACGCCAGGCGGCTCCCGAGGGACAAGCGACGCATCAGGCGCCGCGCTCTTCAAGCACATAACCCATGCCGCGCACGGTATGGATCAGCTTGTTGTCATGGGCGTCGTCGATCTTCAGGCGCAGGCGGCGGATCGCCACTTCGATGACGTTGGTGTCGCTGTCAAAGTTCATGTCCCACACTTGCGAGGCGATCAGCGACTTGGGCAGCACCTCGCCCTGGCGGCGCAACAGCAGTTCGAGCAGGGCGAACTCCTTGGCGGTCAGGTCGATGCGCTGGCCTGCGCGTTCGACCCGGCGGCGGATCAGGTCCAGGCGCAGGTCGGCCAGGCCCAGGGTGGTTTCCTGTGCCGGGCTGCTGCCACGGCGCAGCAGGCTGCGCACCCGCGCCAGCAGCTCGGAAAAGGCGAAAGGCTTGACCAGGTAATCGTCGGCGCCCAGTTCCAGGCCGTGCACGCGGTCTTCCACGGCGTCGCGGGCAGTGAGGAACAGCACCGGGATTTCCAGGCCGGCGGCGCGCACGGCCTGGAGGATCTGCCAGCCATCGCGGCCGGGCAGCATGACATCGAGGATCAGTAAATCGTAGTCGCCGGTCAGGGCCAGGTGCTGGCCGGTATTGCCGTCGCTGGCAAGCTCGGTGGCGAAGCCCGCTTCACTGAGGCCCTGGCACAGGTACTGGCCGGTCTTGGTTTGGTCTTCGACGATCAACAGTTTCATCGGCTGGCTCTTTAGCGTGAATTGCCGGAGGGTTATACCGCGCCGGGTGTGCCGGGTGGCCAAGCTGACAAAGTTGTAATCTTTTTGTCAGGTGACTGCCAGCGGCGGTTTTCTACAGTGAAGGCTGAATCGTCGCAACCCTGGAGTGGGCTTGAAATGAAACACCTTTTTATTGTTGGCGCTCTGGCGCTGTTCAGCCTTCCGGTCCTGGCATCACCCGCGCATTCCTACGCCTTCGGGCAGCCTGCGCCAGCGAGCAAGGCGACTCGCACCGTCGAGGTGGTGATGGGCGACATGTACTACGCGCCGCGCAGCCTTGAGGTCAAGGCCGGGGAGACCGTGCGTTTCGTACTGGTCAACAAGGGGGCGGTCGTCCATGAATTCAGCCTGGGCGATGCTGTAATGCATGCCAGGCACCAGAAAGAAATGCTCGCCATGCAAGGCCAGATGGACCATTCCGCCATGGGGCACGGCGGTATGGACCATGGCGCAAGCATGCAGCATGACGATCCGAACACGGTGATGGTCGAGCCCGGCAAAAGCGCTGAGCTGACCTGGACCTTCAGCCAGTCGACGCCGATCGAGTTCGCCTGCAACGTGCCCGGCCACTACCAGGCGGGCATGGTCGGCAAGCTGACCATCGGCCAATAACAGCCGATTGCCCAATGCATGGTCTAAAACCGATAAACTAGGCGCATTTGCTCCTACAGGTTTTAGCCATGCATCCTGCCGCCGAACATTCTCCGCTGGGTAAATCCAGCGAATACGTCGCCACTTACACACCCTCGCTGCTGTTCCCGATCCCGCGGGCGGCGAAATGGGCCGAGCTGGGCGTCAGCGCCGAGACCCTGCCATGGCTGGGTGTCGACTTCTGGAACTGCTTCGAGCTGTCCTGGCTGCTGCCGTCGGGCAAGCCGGTGGTGGCCATTGGCGAGTTCGCCATCCCGGCCGATTCGCCGAACATCATCGAGTCGAAGTCCTTCAAGCTGTACCTCAATTCGCTGAACCAGACCGTGTTCGAGTCGCCAGCGGCGTTGCAGGCGTGCCTGGTCAAGGACCTGTCCGCTGCTGCCGGCAAGCCGGTGGGCGTGCAGATCCGCAGCCTGGCCGAGGTCGAAGGGCAGGGCGTGGTCGGCTTGCCAGGTGTGTGCATCGATGAGCTGGATGTCAGCATCAGCAATTACGAGCAGCCACAACCGGAGCTGCTGCGTTGCGACAGCAGCAACATTGTGGAAGAAACCCTGCACAGCCATTTGCTCAAGTCCAACTGCCCGGTCACTGGCCAGCCGGACTGGGGCAGTGTCACTGTGCATTACCGCGGCGCGGCGCTGGATCATGCCAGCCTGCTGACCTACCTGATCAGCTTCCGTCAGCATGCCGACTTCCATGAGCAGTGCGTCGAGCGTATCTACCTCGACCTCAAGCGCCTGCTCAACCCCGAGCACCTGACGGTCTATGCCCGTTACGTGCGCCGCGGCGGGCTGGACATCAACCCGTACCGCAGCACCGGGCAGGTGACCCTGGCGAACCTGCGACTGGTTCGCCAGTAACGAAAAAGCCCCGTTCGATGACGGGGCTTTTTTATTCAGGTGGGCTTAGATGCCCATGCTTTGCAGACTCTGAACGATATTGCGCAAGGTAGCAGTCAGGCCCGGGTGCTCGACTTCAAAGCGCTCCACTGCGAGGTTGACGCCATCGACCAGGTTGTTGTCCGGGGTCGCGGCCTCAAGTTTCATCTCGGCCTCGATCTTTTGCATCAGTTCTTGCAGATGATCACGCTCTTCCAGCGAGAGCGGTGGATTTTGCTCCAGTTGCTCGCGCAGGGCGTCAAGTTGCTCTTGCAGTTCGCGGGCAGGCATGGGTGTTCTCCCTCTATGAATAGGCACAGTCATGGACCCCGGCAGTGGGTGAAAGGTCCATGCCCTGTCTACTAGAGTAATCCACCGGCCAGCGCTTTGCATGACCCTGATCAATGGCGCTGTTTCAGGGTTTTTCGCCTTTGCGCCGGCGCTGGCCGATATCCGCCAGGCAATCGGCCAGGGCTTCAAGGTGGTCGACCACTGAATGCACGCCCAGGGCAAACAACTGCAAGGTGGCCTGGCCGCGCTGGCGTTCCTGCTCCTTGGGGCTCAGGGCCTGCCACTGGCTGCTGGGCCCGCAGGACGCCAGGCCGATGGTCCACAATCCGGCATTGAGGCCTGATTGCAACAGGCGCGGTTCGTCACTGACCAGCACGCAACCGTCGAGTTTGCTCGCCTTCAGCTGCATGAGCGCCCGCCAGCAGGCATCTGGAGCAGGCCAGGGTGTTTGGCAATCGGGGTAGCCACTGAGCCAGGCGGGCAAGGGGCTTGCCAGATGGTTGCCATCCGCTGCCGGCAGCTCATCGAGCCAGGCGCAAGGAACCTTTTGCTGGTACAGCCAGTCAAGGGTGGGTAGCGCGCCGGGAGTCGGGCAGGGGGTTCGAGCATCAGGACCCGGATTCACTTCGACAAGGCAGCCGCGCAAGCCGAACAGCAGGGCAGTGATGGCGGGGGAGTCTGACATGGCAACGTCCCTGAAATAACTTGCAGGCTACGCTGGGGTTGTGACCTTTTGGTGACGCTGCCGATACACAGTTGTTCACATTTTTGCGACGCTGTTTATGCCAAGCTGTTTAACGGCAGCGGAGGCTTTATACTGGCTTCATTTTTCGGCGTAGGACGCGCAGCGTCTGCCCCAGTTCGAGGAGTAACTCTATGCTTAGGATCGGCCTGATCGATCGGATGACCCGGGCCTGTGTCTGTGCCGGCCTGCTTTTGGCGCCTGTAGTCGCGGCCCAGGCGGCGACTGAGGAAGATCCATGGGAAAGCATCAACCGGCCGATCTTCCGCTTCAACGACACGGTCGACACCTATGCCCTCAAGCCGCTGGCGCAGGGTTACCAGGCGGTCACCCCGCAGTTCCTCGAAGACGGCATCCACAACATGTTCCGTAACCTGGGCGATGTCACCAACCTGGCCAACAACGTGCTGCAGCTCAAGCCGCACGCGGCCGGCGTCGACACTGCGCGGCTGATCGTCAACACCACCTTCGGCATCGGCGGCTTCTTCGATGTCGGCACCAAGATGGGCCTGCAGCGCAACGACGAAGACTTCGGCCAGACCCTCGGCTACTGGGGCGTGGGCAGTGGTCCGTACGTGATGCTGCCGTTGCTCGGCCCGAGCACCGTGCGTGATGCCATCGCCAAGTACCCGGACACCTACACCGAACCCTACCGCTACATCGACCACGTACCGACCCGCAACACCGCCGCCGCCGTCGATGTGGTCGACACCCGCGCGAGCCTGCTGTCGGCAGAAAAGCTGATCAATGGCGACAAATACATCTTCATTCGCAACGCTTATCTGCAGAATCGCGAATTCAAGGTCAAGGATGGCGAAGTCGTCGACGACTTCTGATCCGGGCGGGCAAGCAAAAGGCGACCTTCAGGTCGCCTTTTTTGTGTCTGCATTTATTTCATGCTGAGGATGCGCAAGCCGAGCTTCTGTCCGCCGTCTGCATGGTCGGCGATCCACACCACTTCGGTGCTTGCTTCCAGGCCTTTCAGCGCCGTGTGCTCGGAATCGATACGCACCTCGAGGTTATCGCCGACCTTGAACTGGCGCGGCGACTGGACCTGCATGCCGCTGCTGGAGAGGTCCAGGCAGACCGCAGTGATGACTTGGCCTGCGTGGATCAGGCTGACATCTGCATCCACCCGCATGCGAATGAAATCGCGCTTCTCGCTGTAGTCCATGTGCACTGAACTCATGTCTGCATCCTTTCATTGCGTTGCGGTTGGAGAGGTTTTTATAACTCCCGGTGCTTTCGGCTGTAAAGAGCATCGGCGACCATCGGTGTGCCCTTGAAACGCCCGGCGGATGGGAGTACCGTCTGCGCCTTACAAGGCACCTCTGCTATTTGCCGGACAGGTTTTCATGTCCTACAACTCATAGAAGAGTAGCTCGAAGTGAATCCAGTACGTGGGCCGATGCTCACCTACGCCCAACTTATTCCTGGCGCCGTTTGCCCACATGCAGAAAACCAGTGCAACGCTGCTGATAATCGATGACGACGACGTCGTACGTGCGAGTCTTGCCGCCTACCTGGAAGACAGCGGTTTCAGCGTCCTGCAGGCAGCCAATGGCCAGCAGGGCCTCCAGGTCTTCGAACAGGAACACCCTGATCTTGTGATCTGCGATCTGCGCATGCCGCAAATGGGCGGCCTGGAGCTGATTCGCCAGGTGACCGAGCGCGCGCCGGAATTACCGGTAATCGTGGTTTCGGGTGCCGGGGTGATGAACGACGCCGTCGAAGCCCTGCGCCTGGGTGCGGCCGACTACCTGATCAAACCGCTGGAAGACCTCGCGGTACTCGAGCATTCGGTTCGCCGGGCCTTGGACCGCGCGCGACTGGTGCTGGAAAACCAGCGCTACCGGGAAAAGCTCGAAACCGCCAACCGCGAGCTCGAGGCCAGCCTGCACCTGCTGCAGGAGGACCAGACTGCCGGGCGTCAGGTGCAGATGAACATGCTGCCGGAAAGCCCCTGGGTGGCCGACGACCTGTCGTTCGAGCACCAGATCATTCCGTCGTTGTACCTGTCGGGCGACTTTGCCGACTATTTCCGTGTCGATGAAAGGCGAATCGCCTTTTATCTGGCAGACGTTTCCGGGCATGGCGCTTCTTCGGCCTTCGTCACCGTGCTGCTGAAGTTCATGACCACGCGCCTGCTGTTTGAATTCAAGCGCGGCGGCAAGTTGCGCGATTTCAAGCCTTCCGAAGTACTCGGGCACATCAACCGCGGCTTGATCAACTGCAAGCTGGGCAAGCATGTGACCATGGTCGGCGGTGTTATCGATGAAGATACGGGTATCATGACCTACAGCATCGGCGGTCACCTGCCGTTGCCAGTGCTTTATACCCCGGGCCAGAGCCGTTATCTGGAGGGCCGTGGGTTGCCGGTCGGGTTGTTCGAGGAGGCTGTCTACCAGGACCATATCCTGGAGTTGCCGCCGCAGTTCAGCCTGACCCTGCTATCTGATGGCATTCTGGACCTTTTGCCGGGTGAAACACTCAAAGATAAAGAGGCGGCCCTGCCTGAAATCATCAAGGCCGCAGGCGGTAGTCTGGATGGGCTGCGCCAACGATTCGGATTAGCTACGCTTGGGGAGATGCCGGATGATATCGCCCTATTGGTGTTGAGCAGGAACCTTCAATGAGTACGGGTAGAATCCAGTTCGCCGAGCAGAATGGCACCTTCGTGCTGAAGTTTGTCGGTGAAGTGCGCCTGACCTTGTGTTCGGCGCTGGATGCGACGATTGAAAAGATCTTCACGGCGCTAAATTTCTCGGCGATCGTCATCGATCTGACAGAAACCAACAGCATCGACAGCACCACCCTGGGCTTGCTGGCCAAGCTCTCGATCCTGTCGCGGCAAAAGGTCGGGCTGTTGCCAACGGTGGTCACCACCCACGCCGACATCACCCGCTTGCTGCAGTCGATGGGCTTCGACCAGGTGTTCAACATCGTTGACCGGCCAATCCCGTGCCCGGAGTGCCTGACCGACCTGCCGTCCCAGGACCAGAACGAAGACGTGGTGCGTTCCAAGGTACTGGAAGCGCACAAGATCCTCATGGGTCTGAACGACTCCAACCGCGAAGCCTTCCACGACCTGGTCAACGCCCTCGAGCGCACCTGATCACCGACCAGGGCGCCGTTCTGGTGCCGGTCAAACCTCTTTGCAGTCAGCTTGCCGTGGTGGAAATTCCGTTGCCTCGCTGCCATCGGCGTTGAGCTGGAAAATCCGCGCCGGTTGCCCCTGTTCATTGAAAAACACCTGGCCAAGGCCCGCGCTGTTCCACAGCCGCTCGCCGGCCTTGCTGTGGGCGGGTGTACGCGGGATCACTTGCATCTGCCGGCGCTTGGTAAACCAGTTGAGCGGTGAGCGGGGCGAGTACAGCCAGCGGTTGAGGCGGTCGAAGGTGTCCAGCAGGCGCTTGGGGAACTGGTTCTTGATGCCGCTGCTGGTGATCTGCCACAGGTGCGGGGCGCGTTGGCGGTGGCGAATCAGCACCTCATAGACGAACGAGTAGTGCACGTCACCGGAGAGAATCACGTAGTGCCCCGGTGTGCGCGAGTGGCGGAAGATGTTCAGAATCACCTGCGCCGCACCGCGATGGGCCATCCAGTTCTCGGCATCCACCAATAGCGGATAGCCCAGCCAGCTGAACACCCGTTGCACGCTCTCGATCAGCTTGACGCCGAAGATCGGTGCCGGCGAGACGATGATCGCCGAAGGATGGTCGAGCAGCGCCTGTTGCAGCTCGCTGAGGGCTTCCCAGTCGAGCAGGCCTGAGGGTTTGTTGAAGTTGCTTTCACTGCGCCAGCGCCGGGTGCGTGTATCGAGCACCAGCAGCGCCGGGCTGCTGGGCAGGACGAACTGCCAGCCCTGAAAGCGCAGCACCTCGTTGATCAGCGCATCCTGCAGCGGCGTGTCGAGGTAGTCGTCGGCGTCGGCACTGTGGCTGAAGGCCTGGCAGTGCTCCAGCAGCCTGGTAAAGGCATCCGGGTTGTTGCCCCAGCCCTGGCACAGCAGGTAGCCGAGCAGGGCGTTGCCGATGATGCGCTTGGAGAAAGGGTGGCCGTAGGCGGTTTCTTCCCATTGCGCTGACAGGTTCCAGTCATCGGTGATGTCGTGGCAGAAGCAGTCGATATGGACGGACGTATGGACATCGCCTCTGGGCCCGAATACGCGCGGTTTTTGATACCCGCCATACAAATCCATATGGACATGAGAAGGATGTGGACAGAAACGCGATCAATGTCCATATCCTATGCGCCCCTGCTCTTCATCCTTGGGAGACTGTGGCGTGGCGGCCCGGTCCTGTTCCTCTGCGCGCTCGCGCTTCCAGTGGGTGACTAGGACGTCGACTCAGCCGGGGGCAGCGGTGTCTTCGACAGAACCAGACTTACCCCGTAGCCGACCCAAGCCACGAACAGGTACAGCGTATTCCCAACTTGGAGATCGTTGCGTTGCAGAACGTCCGGGCAGGTACACGGCGGGTTCGCCGTCCCAGTCCGATGGACAGGGTGATGGAGATTCGGGCTTCACTGGCGACTGTGGGCATGAGGTGTTCGCGGGGAGAGGCGCCGGCGAGCCGACGCTTGCGGTCCCCCTGGCGCAGCCGAAGAGGGCGGCGAACCGGCCGCCGGCCTGCCTTTCGTGACCGTCAGTTGTGGACCCATAGCGGCCCTTGGCGGAGGACAGCAAGCGGCCAAAACAATCACTCCGGACTGCTTTTATCGCTCCTAACCACAGGTGACAGGTAGAAAACCGGCAAAAATAGACTCGGGCCAGGCAAACGAGTGGGCAATGTGTTGCATCCACCGGTTGAATCCACAACCCAAAGCGGACTTTTCGAAAATGACACCTTGAGGCCGGTTCAATCAAGTACAGCATGAAGTCGGTTGCCATGGCTTCCTGGCTTGTTGAGGCCTAGTTGGCGGCGACGGTTAGGCTTGTTATCGGGATCAGTTGAATGAGCAGCACCCGCGCTCTGAAGCAGCGATGCTGAGGTGGCGCGTGAACTGGACTCGGCGCCGCCCCAACTTGAGATTCAACAGGTGCCTGCCCTAGACGCCCTACGGCTTTTCGCCCAGCAACCATTTCGCTTGCTTTGACTTCTAGTGCTGAACAACTTCCTCCGGAGTGACGTGCGGTGCATTAACATGCCCCTGCAACTTCTCTAAAAAGTCAGTTGCTTGGAACAGCTCAACGTGCACGTAGAAGAGGGCAGCTATCGCACGTTCCGCAACACGTTAGGCCTTGCATGCTATCCCAAAAACGTTTCTCCTCATCTTCCCAGTCACGCATAGCAAGAGCCAGTTCGGACGCTTGTCTTGTATGGTCAATACATCGACGAAGTCTTTTTGGGCGGCGCAAACCAGATGCTCCACAAAAGCACCGTTTCGTTTGGTTGATTACCCGCTTGTATTTTTCCCAAACGCTATAGGTGTGAACCCCATGGATCCAGATTTCTAGTATCGGACGATCATTCGACCTTCTACGCGTGAGATGCACCTGATTGGGGGTCAGGCCATCCGCAGAGATTTCGTACTCCTGGATCTTGGTCGCCAGGCCGAAGCCATGCAGCAGGCCAAACACCAGCGTGGCCACCTTGGTATTTGGCTGGAAGCCAAACCAGCGTTGAAACGCGCCAAGGTTGTCGAGCGCCTTGTACACCACAGAGAAACCGATGATGGCGTCAATCACGTACGAGCTAATGCTGATTTCGGTGAATACGCCCAGTAACAGGGTGATCGAATGCCCAGCGGCAAATAGGGTGATGTAGAGCCCGACATCCTTCATTCGGTACAGGAAGAAGATCACTCCGAAGAGGAAGAGCAGGTGGTCGTACCCCGTCATCATGTGCTTGGCGCCCATGTAGATGAACGGCAACAACATCACGCCTGAGCTTTCCTGGATAAAGCCTTTATTCCCCTCGGCGACGGCATGAGCCAACGTCTCGGGCATGCCTAAACAAAGCGATGAGATAAGTAAAAAGAGCAGCAATAGCGGTCGGCGTGAGCGCATAGCGAACACATCCCCGCCACTCGTTGGGTGCAATTGCATGGATCAATCCTACGTTGCAATGATCGTGAGCCGCTGTGCGGCCATGGTCAGGATGCAATCGGAGGACGGGGGGGCGCTCGATCAGGAATATTGGCGATCGGGGAAGTGAATGCCCTGGCGCGGCGAGGCGCACGAATGGCTTCTGCTGTGCAGCAAGTTGCACCGTAGAGCTCAGCTGAGGGGGCTCGTGCTGGTGGTCAGGGGTTAGTGGCGAGTGGTAATGGTCGGCACATTGGGCACAGGACGATGCTCCATGACTGTGATCATGCTCCGCTCCTTGCACCACCTCTGGCGCAGGATGCTTGCCGGGCACTGACAGCGAATAGGCATGCCCCGCCCAAGCCGTGATAACGGCCAGAGCGAGAGCAAGAATCACCATCGTTGAGAGAGAGCGACTAAACATCACAGGTGCCTTTCAGGCCAATTCCATAGAATGTGAAGCTTGTTTGACCTATCCCCCCAGGGGGGATACGATGCCAGCGCAATTCATCGGAACCAGAGACTCAAGTCATGACTGAGCATGAGCACCTCCATGCCCATGACCACCCGCATGGTCATACACATACTCACCAAAGCCACGAAGCAATCATCAAGCGCCTCAAGCGTGCGGACGGCCACCTGCGAAGCATCATCACGATGATCGAGGAGGGCCGGGAGTGCGTCGACATCGCACAGCAGTTGCATGCTGTTGAAAAAGCGGTTTGCCAAGCCAAGCGGACACTCATTCAGGATCACATCGACCACTGTCTGGAAGACACCGTTGCGGCATTGAGTAACGGTGATCGCTCCTCGCTTGAAGAATTCAAGCAAATCACTAAGTACCTTTAGGTTCCTCATGCCGAGTTTCGCAGAGTTGCTACAGCAGGGCGGAGCCCACGCCTGGCTTTATTTCCCCAGTGCCATCCTACTTGGTGCACTCCACGGGCTTGAGCCTGGTCACTCTAAAACCATGATGGCCGCGTTCATCGTTGCTATTCATGGATCGGTGAAACAGGCGATTCTGTTGGGCCTTGCCGCCACGATCTCCCACACGTTGGTGGTATGGCTGGTTGCAATCGGAGGGATGTACCTGGGTAAGGGGTTGGATGCACAGACTACTGAGCCTTACTTCCAGCTCGCGTCTTCTGCCCTGATCATTGTGATTGCCCTGTGGATGCTCTGGCGGACGTGGCATGGCGAGCAGATGTTCAAGTTCGAGCAAGGCGATGATCACCATCATGGCGATCATGATCACGGCCATCATGATGAGACTCACCGTATTGATACCGGACATGGCCGGATTGAGCTTTTCATCTTCGAAGACGGTGTACCCCCGCACTGGCGGATGAAAGTGCTCAGCGGCCATGCTTGGCCGGCTGCCCAAGTTCAATTAACCACCACTCGGCCAGATGGGAAGACCCAGCAATTTGCCTTCGTCGAACGAGAGGGGTACCTCCAGTCCACGGTTGATATTCCTGAACCCCATGAATTCAGCGCACGACTCAGCCTCGGCCATTCAGGTCACTCGCATGACTATGATCTCGATTACCGCGAGCACGATCATGGCCACGCCCATTCCGAGCTTGAGGGTTTAGAACTGTCAGTCGATGGCTACCAGGACACGCATGAACGTGGCCATGCCAACGACATTCGTAAGCGCTTTACCAATCGGGATGTGACAACAGGTCAGATCATCATGTTTGGCCTGACCGGTGGCCTTATTCCATGCCCCGCAGCCATCACAGTACTGCTGCTCTGCCTTCAGGTTAAAGAGGTCGCACTGGGCGGCATGCTGGTTCTGTGCTTCAGCATTGGCTTGGCGCTTACCCTAGTGGTCGTAGGAAGCGCAGCAGCAATTGGCGCAAGACAAGCCTCCAATCGCTGGCCATGGCTGGGTACCGTGGCGCGGCGTGCGCCCTACCTCTCCAGCGTCCTGATCATCGGTGTCGGCCTCTATGTGGGCTTCCATGGCTGGATCGGTCTGAACAGCTGAGGGGGCTGCACAGTGTTCGAACTGACCAGCTACATCGGCCTGTTTCTGGCGGCACTCGGGGCCGCCACCCTGCTGCCCATGCAGTCAGAGGCAGTGCTTGTCGGCATGCTGGTCTCCGACAAATACGTGCCCTTGACACTGCTACTGGTGGCTACTGCTGGCAACGTCCTGGGCTCGTTGCTGAACTGGATACTTGGGCGCAGCATCGAGCACTTTCGGCATAAGCGTTGGTTTCCGGTCAGTGAGAGCAAGCTCGAAAAAGCCCAACAGTCCTATCAGCGCTACGGCCACTGGTCCTTGCTACTCAGCTGGGCCCCCATCATTGGTGATCCACTGACATTGGTCGCAGGCATCATGCGTGAGCCTTTGTGGCGTTTCCTTCTGATTGTCACCCTGGCCAAGGGCGGGCGGTACCTACTGCTAACTGTACTGGTTCTGGGAGGCTCGTGATGAGCGCATATGAGCCAACAGCACCGCTCATCAAACATCGCAATGCTGGCCAGGACCTGATCAAGTGGTTGGCAATGTCCACAATGGTCATCGATCACCTGCGCTTGGTATGGCCTGAAATGGGCGACCTGTTTATCGTTGGACGGCTCGCTTTTCCACTGTTTTGCGTAGCGATTGCTGCCAATGTGGCGCGTACGACACCCGGTGAGTTACTGACAGCAGCCAACGGCCGATACCTCATTTTGATGGTCTTGTTCGCGATCATCTCCGAGATGCCATATCGCTACATCAGCACGTCTGGCTTGTTCAATGTTCTGGTTACCCTGACATTGGGACTGCTGGTCACCTGGGGAATTCACCACCGCACATGGCTGGCCGGAGCCATGGCTATAACCGCGGGCGTGTTTGCTTACCTGCTTGACGATACGCTGATGTACGGGCTCTACGGCGTCCTTGTACCTGCGGCAGTGCTCATTTCGATTAGGCGGCCAGGCATACTGTGGTTACTGCCTGCGCTCCTGTGTGTGTTGATCAATACGCGCAGCAGCATCGTTGCCAAGGCTCTAGATCTCGACCCTCCGTCGATTTTAGCCTTGGGCACTGCTTTTACTGCTCCGTTTCTAGGACTGTGGCTGCTACGTCAGAGCCTGCATTTCAATGTGCAACCGGTTCGCCAGTGGGGGTATTGGTTCTATCCTGGGCACTTGGTTGCGTTGCAAGCCCTTCGTTTGTGTCTGTGAGGCACAAAAATGCCTTTCATCGGCTTACCCATAACCGAGTCCGCAAATTCTTGTCGGATGAAGGCAATTGGCCATAACCTGTGCGCGGTGGAAGGTTCCACCTACAAAAATTATGCATGGAGATAGTGCTCCTACATCAATGGTTGCCTGCATGACTTACGCAAGGTGAGTTGGGCGCATGCTTACCCTGCCATCCCACTCTGGGTGCGCTTACCGTTGTTGCACATATTTTGAAACTCTGAAAGCCCTGATGTGCTTGGGCTGCAGTGGGGGAGGCGTCATAATTTTGCAGATTTTTTTGCAGGTTTTTTCGTGACGTGAAAGGTGGCGAGTACAAGCGTATCCTCGCGGTTGAGAGCGGAAGTTTATCTAGCGAGCACCGGAATGACTTGTGGATTGATGTCACCTGGCCGGAATGGTCCAGATCTGCTGCAGCGCCATCACTTCCCTTGGTACGCTTGTCTACCGTCGTCCAGTCCAACTGAAAGGCGTCGGAGGCTTCAGTAACCCATATTTGTCTATGGGTGCTGTAATCCAGCTCAGGGAGACCAGCTCCAAGCGATTGGAGGAACCAACATGGCCTGCCCTCATGTTGCTGGAGTGGCGGCTCTCTGGTAGGAAAAGCTTCGTGAGTCACGAGCACAGCTTTCGTTACATCCTCGCCACGCGCGCGTAGGGATGTGCTTCACATTGGAGTATGACTCGCCAGTCCCTGTGCTTTCTCCTAAAAGCTTTGGGGCACCAAACGCCTGCGCTTGAGGCGGTCTCATGATCCCATCCAGCTCGCTTACCTGTCGAAGTACGAAACCGGCAAGCTGTCCCAGCACTTGGGAAACACGCCTGAGGCTGACGGCGACGGCCAGAAGTATCGCGGGCGTGGGTTGATTCAAGTTACCGGGCGTGCCAGCTACGAAGCCTGTAGTGAAGCTCTGTTCGGCGACAGCCGATTGCTCAACACGCCTGAACTGCTCGAACAACCGGTCTATGCCGCGATGTCTGCGGGTTGGTTCTGGCAGCGGGCGGGGCTCAACTCCCTGGCCGACAAGGACGAATTTCTCGCCATCACCAAGAAAATCAACGGCGGTACCCGCGCACAGGGAAGGGTGGCCATCCTTTCGCCTAATCAGGTAGGGCTGCTTTTTCGGTCCGTCTTCATCGACCCATTCGAACCAGTTGTCTATCGGCACGATAGCTCGGTGCGGCCAGATCGATCGGAAGAAGGGGCCGTGGGCCACCTTCTCTACTCGAGCATTGATCGGCACTGCGCGGTCCTTTTGCCCAGTGTGGCCGCCAGCCCCATCGCACCAAGTCAGCATGAAGCACACCATCACCCAGCAGCAAAGCAACACGGGTGGTTGGGGCAGCATTGTATCGACCGAGTGGCCGCTCGCCGGCAGAGTTGGCCAGCGGGTGGCTCATGCTCAAGGCGTCTACGAAATCATGAATGCCACGGTACTGGCTCAGTCTTCCGCACATCCCGGTTCTCTGAGGTTATTCGCAACAAATCCCTGCCCTTGGCAGGTCTCACAGTCTTCGCGCTGAGCGAACGAATCACAGTACGCCGAACAACATTCGAACGGTATGTACCTCACCCGGTCCCGCAACAGGCGGTACCGCGCCCACTCTTTCTCCTCAAACGCTTCCTGCGCTGAATCAATCAGTATCCGGTATGCATCAGGGGCATCAACACCCTGCAGCATCCTGCCTTCAATCATCCTCGTGGTCTCAACCAGGCGGTAGACCCTGCCGTCGGCACCAACCAGCTGCAGTCCCTGGATCACCCCCAGCTCACCTGAGGTGCGCAGCACGACTCGAAGGCGATCCGGCTCCTGGATCACCATGCCGTCGCAGCTGAATGCCTCCGTTCGGTTCTCCTCATAGTAGTTGCCCTGGCGGATGCAGCGGATTCGCCGGTGCCCACCCACCGGCACATTTAAGTGCCAAGGCGCTTCCGCTATAGGCTTAGCATGCCCATATCGGCTACACGCTGCTTAACGGCATGATTATGAAGCCTCATCTAGGCAGTACACGGAGCTTCCCCCGGGAGCACCATCTTTAGGAAAATCCCTAAAGACAAATAACGACGACCACCAGCAGAATACGTATTCCTTTTTTGGGGGGAATAAGGCGAATAAAAAATAAGAATATGCGTTATCGGAGGGCTGATACCTTCTTGATTAAACAGCTGCACATTTAGATGCGTTGCCGTTCTTTCCCTTTGGAACGCTCGCTGCCTGATAAAAAATGAAGAGCAGACAGAATAGCAGGCAGCGCGATTTGCACCCAAGCCCACTGCCCCTATTAATGCTTCAAGGGCGCCCCTCTGACCGAGTAACCGGGAAATAATCTAGGATTTACATGGATATCAAGTTTACACGTGCCATATTTCGTTTTCTGGCACGCAATAAAGCGTGCACCTCACTCATATGCATATACTCTTTTAATGCTTTTGCAGCAGATACAAACACAGAGCTCCCAGACAACTCACTGGCGTTGATTAACGCGCCTGCCGCACACTCATTGGGGATTGATGGAACAAATGTGAACATTGGCATGCTCGACGTAGGATACCTGAACCAGCATAGTGTGTTGTCGACGAGTAAAATCACGCCCCTAAACGGCGCCGAACGCATACAGACAGAGATGGAACTGCTCGAAGACGAGGGTGATGATTCTGAGGTCGAGAGATATTCGACTCATGGTTCTGAGGTTAGCTCCATACTGGTCGGTTCCAAAAACCCAAATTACAACTATGCTGGCGGGGTTGCCCCCGGAGCGCACCTTTATCAAACTTTGATCAAACCTTTAAACACACTACCCACACCTTATGACCCGGACGCCTCCGGCATTGATGTTAAAAGCGATGATGCGAGCGTATTCCAAAGAGAAGTACAGACATTCATCGGCCAAAATATTCAAACCCTTACTCAAACAGTTCCAGATCTTCGGGTGATCAACAACAGCTGGAATGAAGACCCTGCGGGACCAGATAAAGCAGACGTCGACTTTACCTTTCAAAGAGCTATGCGCTTGAGTCAGGGGAAATCTCCACTTGTTGAAAGTTTGCGTGAGGCGGCTGCCAAGGATGTACTGCTTGTCTTTGCAGCAGGTAACGAAGAGAGCTCGCAACCTGGGCTGATGGCCGCGTTGCCTCATTACGTGCCCGAGCTGGGGAACCACGTCATCTCGGTTGTTGCCCTGGACAGGAATAACACTTTCGATGATAGCTATTCGAACCAGTGTGGTATCAGCAAACATTGGTGCCTTGCTGCGCCTGGTACCGCGATGGTCGCTGGCGCGGCTAACGACGTCCAAGACGGCCCGGTCATCTATGGCCTGTCAACTGGCCAAGGAACCTCCTATGCCGCGCCATTGGTCAGCGGCTCTTCGGCTTTGCTCAAACAACGTTTTCCTTATATGAGCATGGCTCAAATTCGTGAGCTCATGCTAACGACTGCTTCCCAGGTTGAAGAACAGGTCGGTGTTGATGATGTTTATGGTTGGGGGCGGCTTGACCTCGGCGCAGCCCTCGGTGGGCCTGGACAGCTGTTAGGGCGTTTTGACGCCAATCTGGGCCAAGGTATCAACGACGTTTGGTCGAACGATATTTCCGACGTCGCCTTAACTCAACGCCAGCGCGAAGAGGCCGCGGAACAGGTTCAATGGCAACAAACACTGCTTGCCAGGGGTTGGGAGCAGGGCTTGCCCGAGGGGGCGAGTGACGAGGATAAAGTTACTTACCAAGTGGGCACGGCCCGTGAGCGGGCCATGCAACAACGAGAATACGAAGGCAGCCTGGTCAAGATCGGGGCTGGTAGCCTGACGCTGACAGGGAACAATACCTATCGTGGGTCCACACTGGTCAAAGCCGGCCTATTGACTGTCGACGGCTCTCTCGCTTCGGACGTTACAGTTATCGATCAAGGAACCTTGGCGGGATCGGGGTACGTGGGCTCTCTGGCGGCTTCCCGTGGAGGAACCGTTGCTCCTGGAAACTCAATTGGCACACTGCGGGTAGCAGGTGATGTGGCCTTCGACAGCGGTTCAATCTATGAAGTGGAGTTGTCGGCCAACAGCAACGATCAGATTGTGGCAGATGGCAGGGCCAGTCTCACTGGCGGTACGGTGAAGCTGGCGATGGAACACTCTCCGACACTGCTCGACCAACAACAAGTATTGAGCCTGATTGGCCGACAGTACAATATCCTGTCTGCGACAGGCGGTATCAGCGGGCACTTCGAATCGGTATTACCTGACTACCTTTTCCTCGGTGGTACCCTTAACTATGCTCCCTTTGACATCCAACTGAATGTCGGGCGCAACGGCACCTCCTTCGCCAGCACTGCAGCAACCCCCAATCAGCGCGCAGTGGCGAGGGCAATAGACCAGTTTAATGCCAGTAATCCGGTGCATGAAAGTATCTTGCTCACGCAATCAGTCGCTTCAGCCCGTCAGGCTTTTCAGCAGCTGTCAGGTGAAATCTATCCGGCAGTTGATACTTTGCTGCTCAAAGACAGCCGCTATGTTCGAGACACAGTAGGTGAGCGTTTGCGCAACGAAATAAGTGATGCTGCCGCTGACAGTAACGCCTGGCTCAAGACACTCGGCGCCTGGGGCAAGTCGGACGGCAATAGCGACAATGCCGGTAATACCCATTCCGTCCGTGGCCTGCTGGCAGGCGTCGATGCTCAACTGACCGACAACACTCAGGTTGGTGTATTGACGGGGTATCACCGTTCATCGTTGAACATGAGCGGCAGTACTCATTCTTCAGCTTCGATCAATAGCTATCATTTGGGCATCTATGCAAAGCATGACCTAGGGGCTCTGCAAATGAGCGCTGGGGTGGCCCATAGTTGGAACCGAGGCGACGTTAAAAGGAATCTGCAGTACGATGCCGTCTCTGCCAGACCTAAGGCTAAGGTTACAGGGAGTACCACTCAGCTTTTCAGCGAAGCCGCCTATAACCTGGATCTGCAGGCTGCAGTGCTGGAGCCATTCGCCAATTTGTCGTATGTGAACATAAACTTGGATGGCCTGACCGAAACAGGTTCGGCGGCGGCGTTAAAGAGCCGTAACCATAGCCGTGAGGCAGTCGCTAGTACCTTGGGGGCACGGATGAAAAAGACGGTCAACCTTACGGAGCATCAGAAAGTTGACCTTTTTGCGACGCTGGGCTGGCAACGAAACCTGAGCGGGATCAACTCTGAAAATAACCTCGAGTTTGCCACAGGTGGCCCCTCTTTTTCAGTACGGAGCATGCCGATGGAGCGAAATACTGCGGTGGTTGGCGCTCAAGCCAGTATGGCGCTGACGAAGGATGTCAGCATTAGCCTGAGTTACAATGGCCAATTGTCGAGTGATGAGAAGACCCATGGCACAGGGCTCAATTTAAATTGGGTGCTCTGAAGCGTCCTCCTCACTGCCTGCCTCGTCGCGCGGGCGCTGTTACTTTGTAGAAGTTCAGACTTGATCCGACAGTTGCCGGGATGTCAACCGTAGCTGTTAGGTCAAGTTCAACTCATCCTTCCCGCCTGCTAAATTTTGTTTCCGCCCTCAAGCATCTCGGCCAGCGTACGGCTCCCGCACGTCGAGCCTCGCCCAGCCCAATTGTCCCAAACCCCGTTCGTCTAGGTTCCGTACGAAATCCTTTGAAACCGCTGCTGTCGCACCTGAACACGTCTTCGGCTGTTGGCAGAGGCGCTATTACAAGCTGTAGCGGATTATCAACTTAGAGATTTAGGGACGGTCTGAAGTACCCACCGTTTTTTTGACCCTCCAGCCATCTGGAATTCAAAAAATCGGTGTCCTGCCAAAAATCAGGCGCTGTTTCTTCTTAATTCATGACTTTTCCTTGTGCAGCACCTTTTTTCCGCGCATCTCGCGCATCACAGGCGCACCTCTCCCGCCACCAGCAGCCGTTTTCGTATCATCCACAGGTTCGACAGCACAAAGAGCGTGGTCTGATGCGCGGTGTTTTTCATCAGGCCGCGAAAGCGCACTTTTGTATAACCAAACTGGCACTTGATCACTCGAAACGGGTGTTCAACCTTGGCTCGTACCTGGGTCTTGGCGTATTCGATTTTTCGGCGCACCTGAGCGATCAAGTTCTTCTTGCCATGCTTCTTATAGGTGCTGGGCCGTGCGGCAATTGACCAGATCATGGTTCGGTTCTGATGCTCGGGCGTTTGTCCACCCCGGTGTAACCGGCATCGCCGCAGACGTAAGTTTCCTCGCCATGCAGCAATTGATCGACTTGAGTGATGTCCGCCACATTCGCCGCTGTGCCCACCAGGCTATGCACCAGGCCGGATTCGGCATCGACGCCAATGTGCGATTTCATTCCAAAAAAGTATTGGTTTCCTTTCTTGGTTTGGTGCATTTCGGGATGGCGGCGTAAACCGAAGCAAGAAGTGATGATTCACTCATACCAAGGTAGTCAGTTCAGCAGCTCAGATTGGCAAAGCTTCCTAAGAAAACTCTGAAAAAGACTCCCCTCTCTGGTGAAATACCCGCCAGACACGAACACGACGGTTGAGCCCCATGAAACAGATGTCCTTCGCCGATGCCGAGTACGCCGGCAAACGTAAGCAGACCCGCCGCGAGCGCTTCCTGATCGAGATGGATCAGGTCGTGCCCTGGAAGGGCTTGATTGCTTTGATCGAGCCGCATTACCCGAAGGGCGAAGGGGGGGCGTCCGGCGTATTGGGATCTCACAATATAGTTTGACACAGCGGGCCGCGGAAACAGCGGGTTCTAGCTCGCAAGCCGATTATCTTAACTACAACATAGATTGATACAACCTACTGAGCACGCAAAAAAGCACCTCGACGTTCAGCAACATAGTTTGACACAAGCAGCGAGAAGCGAACGCAACGACCTTTTCGTCATTCCTCGAAATCTTCTGCGTCCATCTCCAGGTGTTCTGCGCTCGTGAGAAAGTGTGCGAGCAGCTTGTGCTGCGGGTACCGGTTCTCGAATCGCTTTATGAGCGCATCAAAAATCTCATGCCCCGCAGGTGTAGCACTCACGAAAGCGCTGATAAACCGTCGACCACGGGCCAAAGCGCTCAGGCATATCTCGCCAGGCAGCGCCAGAGCAGAGCACCCAAAGGACGCCGTTGAGCATCAAGCGGTCATCTGTTCGTGGGCGCCCGCTGCGGCGAGGTTCATAGAAGATGTCTGCAACCAAATCCCAGGCTGCGTCGGGGAGTTCGTACCGTTTGGCCATCGTGGGCTCCTGCCTTTGATGGTCGCGGACTTTACTGAATCTCAACGCTCATGGAATTCAAATTGGTTTCGGCTGATTTCGTACAGAGCCTAGCCCGTGAGGAGGAGCCATGTCAGTTGCAACCCCCGAGAGAACTCAGTCCACAGCCAGAATCGAAGCCGCCAAGGCCGACCTGCGCAGACGCTTTGAGAAAATACTCGAGCTAGCTTCGGAAGCCATTGTATTGAAGGCTGTTACTCTGCCCGATGAAAAAGCCTATACCGCAGTACCCAAAGCGGACACTGACAAGAAGCTAAGCATCGAAGCACGCAATCAAACGGCTGCGGCTAATATGCGGGCTCGTGCGTTTGAACGAATTGGCGGTCGTTGTGAATTGCTTACTTCCCAAGAAGCCCACGATATTCTTGGCATCACTAAATAAGCGCTGAGCCAAAAAGCTAAAGCTGGCTTCGTGTTGGCGTATACAAACAAAAGCAATCGCCGTAAATACTACCCTTCGTTCCAATTTACAAAGAATAAGCCAAGACCGGTGATTGCAAAGCTGATCAGCGAACTAGATATTGATCCAGCCGATACGGAGGCTATGAATTTTTTGGCTCAACATCTGGTCAGCAAAATGGATTGCTCAAGTCTTGGCTAACCCGAGAATGTGGTAACTCGGTATGAGCTTCTAGATAACGACGCTGCCGTTGAAATTATCAAACGTGACTTTATAAATGCGTTTGAGCCTGGGCAGTAAGCCGAGCCTCCGGAAGGAGGCCCGGTTTTGTTTCACCCTAGGGATACACCTAGACTATCTAAAAACTCTATTGCTGTTTCGCCGTTCGACAACATACCCTCTTTCACAGGTGCGTAGTCGATCGATTCCGCTTGGATGCCTCGTTCTGCGAAGAGAACCAGATTGCAAGACTATCTTGGCGGGTGTTTCCTAATGCCATAGAAAAGGCCGCTGTTAAACTATATAATTACTGCTGCGGAGACAGCTTGTCAATAGGGCCGCAGCCACCAATAATTTTTGAGATGGAAACTGATGGTGTGAAAAGATAGTCATAAGAACAGTTTTTTTGCTGATTGTATACTTGGCCTGTGCAGCCAGCAAGAAAAGCCGCCCCGGAAATTGCAACAATAGCCAAGGTGGTCTTGAGCTTCATCATATTGAATCCTTAAGTTTATAATTCCGAACCTAGTGTGGTTCTCAGCGAATGCTAGCTGGGAGGCAATGCGCAGATATATAGGAAAATTCCTAAAATTCATTTTTAGGCCTATGTAGTGGTCAACTAATCCCGGACACTGCGTTAAGTTTTTCCTCGGCCACAGCGGGCGCGAGCCCGCTGTTAAATTGATGTGGACGTTGCCAGTTGTAGCGCTGCATCAAAAACCGGCCGATATCCTGCTGTGCCAGCGAAGCGCTCATGTAACCCACGGTCGGTACCCATTCCGTTTTCAAACTGCGAAACAACCGTTCCATCGGCGCGTTGTCGTGGCAGTTTCCACGTCGGCTCATGCTCTGCTTGAAACCATAGCGCCACAGTCGCTGACGGAAGCTTCGGCTGCCGTATTGGCTTCCTTGGTCGCTTTGAAACAGAACGTTCTGAGGCCGAGCACGCTGCTCATAGGCCATGTCCAAGGCCTTGATCACCAGGTCGGCATCGGGCTTCGTTTCATGCGTTTACAACGCGCTGGGCGCGCTGGCTGGAGTTTATCGCCTAGGCTGCTGGGCTCACGCACGGCGCAAGTTCGTTGAAGCACAAAAAGTGCAGCCCAAAGGCAAGACCGGGCGCGCTGATATCGTGCTAAACCTGATCAACAAGCTGTATGGGATCGAACGCGACCTCAAGGCTAGCGGCGACGCTGAGCGTAAAACCGGGCGTCACGAACAAAGCCTGCCGACCCTGGCTCAGTTGAAGAGCTGGATTGAAAAGACACAACCACAGGTCACTGCTCAGAACGCCTTGGGCAAAGCCATCAGCTATCTAGCGAGCAACTGGTACAAGCTGGAACGGTATATCGAGGAAGGCTACTTGCCGATCGGTAACAACGCCGCCGAACGTGCAATCCGCCCCTTTGTTATCGGAAGAAAGAACTGGTTGTTCAGCGACACACCCAAAGGCGCGACGGCCAGTGCTCAAATTTACAGTTTGGTCGAGATTGCTAAAGCCAACGGCCAAGAGCCCTATGCGTGGCTGCGCCACGCACTTGAGCGCCTGCCAATGGCGGCTTCGGTTGAAGATTACGAAGCTTTGTTGCCATGGAACTGCTCGCCGATATCGCCTAGCTGAGCGCACTACTCAGATGGGCGTCGGTGGGATTATGGACTGTCCATCACAAACTCGACGATGCCTGTCAAATATGAGCGGAGCAACGATCATGGAATACGACGATAAACTGATTGAAGACGCCGTGCTTGCCCTGTTGGCAACCTTCAGTTCCGACAAAGGCAATGCCTGGAAAGGGTTCGACTTCGAGACCATGAATCGATTGCATGAACATGGTTTCATCAGTGACCCGGTGAATAAGAAGAAATCGATCTGGTTGACGGAGGAACGGCTGGAGCGGGGTCGACAGATAGCCGACCAGTTATTTGGGGTGAGAGCTCAAGTGGGGGCATGCATCCAATCCTGATACCTGACTTAGTACTACGGCCATGCTGGGTGCATCTGAGTATCGCCTGATTAAGCGCGCCAACCAGCCTGAAGCCGGTGGGGTTTCTGGAGCGCTTACAAACAACGGGCACCCAGATAGCCGTTGATTACCTGAAAAATTCCGCCCGCCAGTTCACATTTTTCCAGCAAGCGGCGGAAGTTGAGGATTGTGGTTTATCGGGATATCCGATCCAGATGCAGCCCGGAAAACTGGCGCAGGATCCTGGTCTCGTAAAGTGCTTCTTCCATAGCCGGATCGCTATAGCCAAACCATTTCTGCATCAGATGAGCCCGCAACATCGCCATCAGCGGATACGCCAGACGGCAACCTCCGCCCTTTGGATAATGTAGTTCGATCAAGGTAATCAAACCCCTCCAGGGCACTACCTGATCTCTCGATCAGGAAGCGCTCGCGGCGTGTGTGTATGCTTACGTTCGCCGGCGTACTCGGCATCGGCGAAGGACATCTGTTTGATAGGGCTCAACTGTCGTGTTCGTGTCAGGCGGGTATTTTACCAGATTTGGAGGTCTTCTTCAGAGGTTCTTTAAGGACCTACCAACACAGAAGAAACAACCAAAACGCTCATGACTACAGAGCTATCACAAAATGAAAGCTGCATCTGTTTAGCTGGTCGCAACTTACAGATAGCTCATAATGAAGATGGCTTCCGCATTAGCACTACCTGCCTCTAAAGCTTTTCCTGGCAATCTGACATATGAAGCATTGAGCGGAATTTCAAAATCACCGGCACCACCTTGATAACCACTGACCTTGTAGGTTTTACCCAAAATAACTGCTTGTCCTAAATGATCCATTATTTTTAAAGCCACACCTTTTGCACCAGATCCATTATTTAAACCAATCACTCCACTGACACCACTAACAACAGGAGTTCCAGGTGCATTTTCTATTCGATAACTTACAGACTTTAATCCTTTAGGGCATTCAAGCAAACCAATACTAAAGCTTACCGAAGAAAGCTCATTCTCACCATCAAAGTCAGATAGTTTGTAGTCATCCCCCATGCGCACTCTAACATCAGGAGTTTCACAGCTCCCGTAAACCATTTGCACATCACCTGAAAGATAAAAATCAAACGCCACGAAGTCGCCAGCCATCACCTTCCCTAAATGGCCGCCGGGTATGATCGGTCTTCCTTCATGAGAGTCAGAGATCTTTATGATCGATAAACGTGCCCTCCGCCCAAGCCATTGACCAGGACTTGTATTAGGGCCGTAGAGTGTTGAGCCATAACTAGAGAATGTTCTATCCTGGGTCGCGTGCTGACCAATGTAACTCACCGAAAACCCCAAGCCTGTATCATTTATGGGAAAGACCGTGGTCCCGTGAGTCGGATGGGCACCGAACTTAACGTTGGGCTTTAGTCCGAAAGGTTGTTGGCTGTTACACTGAATGTAAACGTCAGGAATAGTCACTTCACTCTCATAAATAACCGTATTAATTGGTATATCTTTACCAACAACCAGATTGCGCGCAGGAAAATTTACAGCACCAGTACCTACTCCTTTGCAAAGGGCTGCCATTGCCTCGTTAGAACAGAGCTGAAGCAATAGCCAGAACACAAAAAGTCTAATCGGACGAATTGACATTGCACTTAACTCAAAAGAAAAACATATGTCCTAAAATAATAATCGATCTTCATCGTTGCGTCCTTCAGACGATTCTTAAAATTCAGTATTGGCAACATCGCAGCAATCCACTACCCAGCTCAAAGAAGGGCTATACGATGACATGCAACACGTTGGCAGACCTTTGCCTCAGTCACTAAGTACTGGTGACACACCGGGCTACCTACAGATACCTTGCGTTGCTTGCTGTCACTCTCGGGCTTGCTCAGGGAGGTCCATTGATTGAAATGGCTTGGGAGTGTGGTCTGTTTCTTCGTTGCTGATGGGTGCGTAGAGTGAACCGTTAGGAAGTGCCTTAAGGGTCTCTTCTTGAAAATCTGGCAGAAAGAGCTGAATCACCACCTCAACTCTCTTATGCCGCCAGTTCCCCGTGCCCCCTCCCGCGGCAGTGAGGTCCTTAACGCGGACCTGTGCGCTTCTGTTGGGCGAAACCTTTACCCTATTGTTCGGATAGGCTTTTTGCAGCTAGGTGCGAAACAGAGTAACGGTTGCGCCTATGCTTCGTTGTGGTGGTGCCGATGGGAATAGCCTGTTTAGTTGAAAAGTTTTCGCTCTATGCAGTAAGTCAGTAAGTCTTGGTCACTATTAACCTCCAGCTTGCGCATTACTGATGTTTTTTGTGTGCTGATCGTCTTGGCACTTCTATTCTGACTGCGGGCAATATCGCTGACACTTTGTCCAGCCACGAACAGGCGCAGTATTTCGTGCTCTTTGGGTGATAGTTTAGCGAACCGTTCGTCTAGAGCGGCTGTCACCGAAGTTGGTTTCTGTCCAGTACTTTTTATCGGATTACCACCGGCAACAGCCTTGAGCGCAACTTGAATGTCGTTGTGCAACTGGTTTTTCTGAATGACCCCGACCACACCCAGTTGATACAGTCGGGTCAGAATCAAGGGGTTGGAAATCATGGTCAGTACCAGGATTTTCACCGACGGGAATTGCCGTTTCAGATACCCCACAAGCTTGATGCCATCACCGTAGGGCGAGTCCGCGGGCATGTTGAAGTCGGTGATGACCAGGTCAATAGGTTGGCGCTCAAGCAGGTCGATCAGCTCGTTTGAGCAGACGGCTTCTCCCACCACGGTAAAGCGCTCATCACGTTCTATCAGCTCACGTACCCCCAGCAGCACGATGGGGTGATCGTCAGCGATGACAACGTTTAGTTTTTTCATGGCTGGCTATCCGTAGTGTGTCGTTGGGGAAAGTTGAGCTATTCAAGGGTATGCAGTAAAATCGTCAGCCGTTCCAGTTTTTGCCTGACCTCCAGCCCCAGGGCTGGAGTGACCGTCAACCCCATCAACCGACACTCCAGCTCGGTGAAGGCCGTGGCCATGGCGCTGGCCTGCACAGCACCCAATGCACCGGCCATACTGTGCAGTTGGCGCGCAACGGCACTGGCATCGCCACTGTCTAGCGCGGCAAGTGTGGCTTGTCTATCCTGTTGCATGGTGCTGATAAACAACTCACGCATTTTAGGCGATAGCTGAATCTGGTCGGCGGCGCCCCCAGTCGCAAGGCTTTCATCAGTGGTAATCGTTGGCGCGGGCACGGCTATTTTGCAGTGTTTCAACAACTGCGTGCGTAAGGTGTGCAGGGTCAGCGGTTTGACGATCCAGGCGTTCATGCCTACGGCGACGCAACGTTCACCGTCTTCGCGTAACGCGTTCGCGGTCACGCCAATAATGGGCAAGCCCAGGTCGTGTTGGCGCAAGGCCTCCGCCAATTCATAGCCATTCATGATCGGCATGTTGACATCGGTCAGCACCAGGTCGAACAGTCCAGGCTGCCACAAGGCAAGTGCCTGCTGGCCATTGGCCGCGACCACTACCGAGCAGCCCAACGCTTCCAGCTGCTCCTTGATGATCGCCGAATTAATGGGGTTGTCTTCGGCCACCAGGATATGCAGGTTCAGGCTGCGGATTTTCTTGGGTAATGCGCGGTGGTGTGGTCCTCTGGCATCTTGCTGCGCGAGGTAGACGGCCCAGGCAATTGCACGGACATCATGGGCGTCGACGTTCCAACCATCGTTTGAGTACTCTGCCGGGTTAGGCCCTTCTGTCGTGGCGATTATCCGTGGGCCGGGCCAGGGCGCGTTGTTGCCGGACGGCAACACATCCACCAGCAATGCCGAAACATGTGCTTGCTTCATATCGGCGCTTACCGTCCTGGCCTCCACACCCAGGCGGTTGAGCCAGGCACAGATGCTTTGCGTTAACTCGAGAGCCGGCGCCTGGACATAAACAGCTGGCGTTCCTGGCTCAAATTCAGGGCAGTCGGCCAATTCTCCCGCAAAGTGCTCAAGCGTCAACTGCAGAGAAAAGCTGCTGCCCAGGCCTGGTTCGCTGACCACCTTCAATTGGCCAGCCATCAGTTCACACAGCCACCAGCAAATCGCCAGCCCCAACCCCGCACCGGCTTCACTGGAGGCGTCGCGGACCTGATAAAACGGGTCGAACAGTTGCGCTTGCTGGGCTTGGGAAATGCCGATGCCCGAGTCACTGACCTGCCATTCCAGACTGGCTTTCCCGGCGCCTTTTTCCGGTACTCGCAACCGTAGTACAACCCTTCCGTTGTCGGTGAACTTGATAGCGTTGCTCAGTAGATTGTTAAGGATTTGTCGGATGCGCAGCGGATCACCACGCACCCGGCCAGGTAGCGCAGCGTCGATACAGGCATAGAGTTGCAACCCCTTGGCCTGGGCAAAGGCACTGTAGGTGCGCAGGGTGTCCTCTGTCAGTTCCAGGGGGCAAAACTCCTGGGTTTCGATAGTCATCTGCCCGGCTTCTATCTTCGATACGTCCAGCACATCGCTGATCAACTGAAACAGGGTCGCAGAGGAGCGTTGGATGGTGTGCAGGTATGCTTGCTGCCGCGGCTCGAGAGACGTCAACCCCAGCAATTCCAGGGTACCGAGTACACCGTACAGCGGAGTGCGGATTTCATGGCTCATGGTCGCCAGAAACCGGGTCTTGGCTTCGTTGGCCGAATCGGCGGCCCGGCGGGCTTCTTCAAGTACTGCAGCGTCTTCGATATGGCGAGTGACATCATGGAAGGCACAGAGCCAGGCATCCTGGTCTTGGTAGCGGGTGGAAATGAACCCGATGTGCAGGTGGCGACCGTCGATCTCCAGGTCGGTCTGCCCAGACTCGATGAGGTCATGCTGCAGGTCGAGGGCGGCAACCAATTTGGCGGTGTCTTGCCATTGTTGGGCGTGTTGGTTTTCCAGCAGCACTTTATGGTCGCTGCGGCGTATGACGCATAGGCCGGTCGGCGCAGTGTCGATAACTGCACGGCTGAACGCCTCGCTTTCGGCAATGCTCTTATGGGCCCGATGCGCGGGGAGTACCACTTGGGTTTTGTACCAGCGATTAAAAGTCAAGCCACAACCCAGCCCCGCGAGCACTAACGCAAGCAGGCTGAGCAAGGGCCATAAGGCGTAATCCAGAAAGCTCTTGAGACTGATGACGTAAATGGCCGTCCAGGGTTTCTCACCTGAGCTCGTTACTTTGAAAACCAGTCCGTCACTGTTGAAGTTCAACCCTTCACTCAAGATAAACTCAGGCTTGATGGAACCGACTAACGGCACACCGGACGGTGCAATCAGGCTGAAATGATCGTAGATCGACCATTGCATGATGCGCTCGATGTTGTTCACCTGAGAAAGGTTCAACAGTGAGGCGACCACCACCCAGCGGCTGGCCCCTTGAATGTTCAACCGTTCCTCTGGCATATCAATATTGACGTACGCGAGGATGGTTGGGGGCGTAGTGTTATCGAACGCAGCGCTGTATTTGTCCCAGTGAACCTGACCGTCCAACGGCTTCGGGTTTTTGTCGTGCAGTCGTTTCAGTACCTGCTTCACTACCTCGACAAACTCCCCGCCCTGTATCTGTCCTGCGCCACGCAGTCGCCCGGCGGAGGGCACACTAATGTCGAAATTATCCGGGACGTTGAACAGTAAAACCTGCGGTGACTGATAGTGTGATGCGGACCAGAACGCGCTGTAGTAATTGGCCAGGTGCGCGCCAACGGCAAAGACTTTGGCGCGTTGGCTGGCGGCGATCCTGGTTGGACTGATTTTCACACTGAACGGCAAAGAGTACGAGAACTCCAGCGCTTCATAGATATCCGGCCCTTCGTTGGGCAGCGGTTTTTGCATCAGTAACCGTGAACTCTGCGAGTCCAGCAGGTCGCCCTGGGCACTTTGCCTGGATAGCGTGTTGAGAAAACTCTCCTGTTCGCGGATATTCTCCATCAGCCTCGTAAAGTGAAACCTCACCGTATCGTACTGTTCGTCGAGCATGCGCTGCATACCCCAGTAGCTGATACCAATCAACAGCAACACTATCGCGCAGAGCACCATCAGGCTCTTGCTTACGCGCAGGGAACTGTTGGCCAGTTTCTCAAAAAAGACGTGGGAATGATTCATCGTGCAGCCACGCAAGTGGAGAGTTGATAGCGGTTGTGCACTGTGACCTCTGAAGCAAGACATGTTCAAAAGCACGTTTGCGGATTAATACGCGCCTGCCGGACCGTCATAGGTTAGCAACTGCTGGAACTGATCCGAAGACACGGCGCGGGATATCAGGAAACCCTGAACCTGAGTGCAGTCGATTTTACGCAATAGAGCAAGTTCTTGCGCGGTTTCCACACCTTCGGCCACTACCGTCAACCCCAATTGCCGACCAAGGGTGACAATGCTGGTCAATGCCTGAGCCAGTTCCGCGTTATCGTTGCAACCCTGCACCAGCGCCCGGTCGATCTTCAGCTCGGTAAACGGAGTCGACACCAGGTTCATGTAAGAACTGTAGCCCTTGCCGAAATCATCTTGCGACAGGCCGAAGCCCTTGATCCGCAAACGGCAGGCTCCAGCGTAGAAATTGCTGATGTCCTGAGGCACCGAGCACTCCATCAGTTCGAAGCAAATTTTCCCGGGGATCCCTTGATGCTGAAGGACAAATTCAAGAATACGGTCAGCCAGATCATAGCTGTTAAGCAGGTGAGTCGGCAGGTTGATCGACACTGGAATGTCATAGCCCTGTCGACGCCACTGCGCCTGGGAGTTGATCGCGTACTCCAGTACTCGCCATAACAGGGGTTCCTCCAGATCGAATGCCTTGAGTACTGGCAGAAAAATTCCCGGTAGCAGCATTCCGTGCTCGGGATGTATCCAGCGCACGAGCGCTTCGGCAGCAACAATGCGACCATTGACCAAGGCTTTCTTGGGTTGAAACCAGGCCTGCAGTTCACCGTTGTCCAGAGCCTTGAGGATTGCCTGATGGTCAATGCCCGGCTCGGGAGCGGGTAGGGCGGCATGTTGCAGGCCGATGAGTTGATCGGTCAGGCTGCGCAGTGCGGTGGCCCGCACCGGTTTGGAGATTAAACCGATCACTTTCACCCCCAGGTTACGGGCTACCAGGCTTGCCCCCATCAGCATGCGCCGCGAGGTGGCGCTCATGATGGCGAGAGCAGGCCTGGAGTGTAGGCCGGCCAGCCCCTGGATGAACTGCACGCCATCCATGCCGGGCATCAGCAGGTCGGTGAGTACCAAGTCGAACTCACGGTTTTTCAAACGGGCAAGGGCTTCCTCGCCGTCTCGCGCGCATTCCAGATGGAAATTCCCCAGTTCACTGAACAGGTGCTGCAAGTGCAAATGCTGGAAGGGATGGTCTTCAACAATCAAAATGCTACACAGCTTCATGGACTGCTCTTTCATAAGGCACCAGGCAATTGAACAAGGCCCGCAACGTAAAGGGCTTGACCAGGCAGTGATTCATTCCTGCCGCCAGGCACAACGCTTCTTCACCGCGCATGGCGTTGGCGGTAGCCCCGATGATCGGAGTTGTACAACCTTGTCGGCGCAGTTCTCGAGCCAGTTCGTAGCCATTGAGTCTGGGCATGTTCACGTCGCTCAGAACAATGTCGAATTGTTCGCTGCGCCAGATCGCCAGCGCCTCTTCACCATTGGACGCGAGTTTCACAGTGCAGCCGAGCTCTTCCAGTTGATCGCACAGGATCAACTGGTTGATGACGTTGTCTTCGGCGACCAGGATGTGCAGGTGAAGCTTTTCCAATTGTTGTGACTCTCCGTGCTCGTTGGGCTTGGTTACCCACAGGCCTTGAGCCTGGCAGACTGCCTCATGAATGGCTTGCAGGTGGTTTAGGTTGACCTTCCAGCCGCCGGACATGATCTGCGGCTCGTTGCAGCCATCACCGGTGGCCAGCACCAGCGGGCCGCTCCACTCGGGTACCAGACGCTGGTCGAGAATGCCAGGATGCAGCTCAATCAATACCTTTTGCGAGGTGAGGTCCAAGTGTGACGGACGGCCGACGTGCGGACGGCCCCCCCAGCGACGCAACCAGCCGCTGATAACTTCGGCCAGTTCCCGAATCGGCGAGACCACGTAGACGACTTCCGGCAACAGTTTCGTCATGGCGGTAGGCCGAGAGCCGGTTGAGGGCTTTTCGAGCGGCAGGGTCAGGGAAAAGCTGCTGCCCAGTCCCAGTTCACTGACCATGCGAATATCCCCATTCATCAGATGGGTCAGGCGCTGGCAGATGGGCAGGCCCAGACCGGTACCGGCCACCACGTGGGCGTTGCCTTCGGTCTGGTAGAAGGGCTCGAACAGGAACGGTTGATCGTCCTGTGCGATGCCTTTTCCGGTGTCCGAGACTTGCCACTGCAGGCTCACACGCTCGCCTTCGCAGCTCAGCAGTTTGGCTCGCACCACTACCCGCCCGGAGTCGGTGAATTTTACGGCGTTACTCAGCAGGTTGTTGAGAATCTGACGGATTCGGGTGACATCGCCGATAACCCAATCCGGCAACTGCGGGGCCAGGCAAGCGTACAGTTGCAAACCCTTGCTCTGCGCCGCGGCCGCATAGCCCTGGACCACCTCCTGCACCAGTTCCAGTACAGAAAACCCGCTCAACTCCAGCTCCAGTTGCCCGGCTTCGATTTTCGATACATCCAGCACATCACAAATCAGTTGAAGCAAAGTGGCCGAAGAACCTTCAATAGCTTGCAGATAGCCTTTCTGCTGGGCATCCAGGTGAGTGCGTGCCAGCAGCTCCAGAGTGCCGAGTACACCATACAGCGGCGTGCGAATTTCATGGCTCATGGTGGCCAGAAACAAGGTTTTGGCCTCATTGGCAGCATCGGCCAGCTGCCGTGCCTGTTCCAGTGTATCTTCGATCTGGGTGCGGATGCTGATGTCGCTGAAGGCACACAGCAAGACGTCTTCGCCCTTGTAGCGTGTAGGCGCGCAGCTCAGGTAAAGATGCCGGTCATCGGCGGTTTCAAAGTAATCGGTGAGAATCGGATCGACCGAATCAAAGGCGCGGCGGATCCAGCCAGGGCATAGTTGTTCACGTTCGTGTCCTTGGCCCAGCCATTGTAGGGACAAGGTATTTTCCAGTACTACCTGGCCATCGGTGCGGCGTAATACGCACAGGGCCACCGGCGCGGTCTGGATAACATCGCGGCTGAACAGCTCGCTTTCGACCAACGCCTGAATACGATGGATTGCCGGGGTGATGAAGCGTTGTTCCATACGACGGGTCAGCACCCACACCAGACTGATGCTGAGCAGGCAGAACAACAATGCGCCGCTCAATTGCCGCCATAACGCCGAAATGACGGCCCGCAAATCGATGGAGTACACCAACTGCCAGTCCGAAGATTTCAATTGCTTGCGGATCACCAAATGATCGGGCCACCAACCAGCGCCTAAAAAACCGAAAAAGTTCTGACCCTGAAGCTGCAACAGTTTCTCGCTCAGTGGCGTCACATGACTGTTGGTGAACACCAGCATGCCCTGGGAATTAAGCATCATGAACTCACCGGCGCTTTGATCGCTCAGGGCGGTGGAGACTTCCTGACTGTCCATTTCCAGGCCCAGCCAGCCGGACTCTCGGTCGCGCTCATCCAGTCGAATGAAAATGTAGAGTCGCGGGTGGAGGCTCGATTGCTCGGTCAGCCATAACTCTTCAAGCGCTGGGGCGTCGTTGTGTTTCAAGGCTTCCAGATGACTCAAGATCGTTTTGGACAGCGCGCCGACCACAGGTGTAGCGCTATACAAACGTGACACTTGGTCATTGATCCCGTTGCTCACGTACAACAGGTTGACTTGTTTGGCCTTCAGGAAGTCGCGCATGCGTTGGCTCAGCCAAATGCCCCATTGCCGGCCGGGTGTATGGCCCAGTGACAGGTAAACTTCTTCGTCAGCAACCTTCGGGGCGAATTTGGGCTTACGGATGGCCGACAGGCTCAGGCTTTCCAGCAAGGCTTCACGGGTGGTGAAAAAGGTATGAGCTTCGGCGATCGCGCTGCTCATGTAGCCGCGGCGCTGGGAGATCTCATTGTTGAACGTATACAGCAGGAAGTTATAGACGCCGCCCAGGATGCCGATCAGCAACACCAAGGCAAAGATGCGCAGCAAGCGTCGGGCGGCAGTGGGTGTGGAAAGGACTGGGTTGATTTGATGCAGGCGCGTTTTCAATCTCATTCGCGCACTTTAGGCGGGGCCGCGCGCGCGCGATATAAGACGATCCTTAATTGGTTGGAGGTAATTCATGGTGAACGTGACTTCAGTGTTCGCGGTGCCGGCTTGAAGTTTCTCGTTGGTCAGACGGTAGTAGGCCGCAGACAATGGAATGTTGAAGTTAGTTTCAGAGGGGTTGAAATCAAGGAGCCGATAGACGGTGTCTAGTTTCCTAGGTTTCCCTGCGCCGTTCATCAACTGCAGGCCGATGCCTTTGGCTGTCGAGCCGGTGTTGAACACCACGGTACACTTCTCTTGGTCTGTCACCCGGGTAGTGGCCTAGAGCTGATAGGTCATCTTCTGGATGTCGCCTTGGCATTGGTTGATGGCGATATTGAATTTGATCGCGCAAGGGGTATCGCCGCTTTTGTTAAACTCTTCGAGACGCTAGTCGTCGACCATGGCTACCCTGACGAAGGAGGCTTGCCAGGAGGGAGGGATCACTACGGTGGGGCTGATCAGATTGAATTCTGTAACCATCACCTCATCGACGTGAAACTTATCTAGGTTGCCGATGGGAATTTGATTTTGTAAGGACTGCTCCCCCGATGCCAATTTCAAGCCGTTAGGTTCCTGGCTTATAGGTTATGGCCCTAGAAGATGCATAAGTCATCGTTGTTTTGTATAAGCAACCCGTACTCCCTCCGAAAGAATAGTGAACTCGGTAGGAGAACCCTATCTTTCCTAGTGGGGACGTAGTAGGTCCTACCTTATCGGAAATACCAAATGCCGGACTGGTGACTAAGCCAAATGGAAACCAATAATCTTTAGGGCAAACGACGTCAAGCTTTAGCAACGGAACGTTTTCTTGGTATACAATTGTATTGATGGGCGTATCTTTCGGGGAGGGGAGGGGCATGCCGGTATTGGCCAGGTATCTTCCTATGTGTACGATTTGGGAGGGATATTGCTAAAGTATTTGCCCATTGCGCTTGGACCGCATGCAAGTGTCATTACACAAGCGATGCTAAGACAAGTGCGCATTCGATTTTGCTTGTTTGAAGTGCTCATTTGATAGATCCTATAATTGCTATCGTCGGGACTAATATAGTGATAGTGGTAATTAGCGATAGTCGGGTGTTTCTTGGCCTGTCAGCGACAGCTTACCGTCGGCATTGGATGCGTTTGGAAAACATCAGACAAGTATTCATGCATTTGCTGGCCAGTTTAGGGAATTGAAAGTAGCGCATATGAACTTCCCCGGAATGCCCCGGCCGTGATAGCACCATCGGTACGTAACACTGATTGAATAATGAGAGGCTGTGAAACCGTGCTGGCGGAAATCGAAACAGCGTTGCCCCCCCCCTTGCCATTGACGCTGAGTTCGGAGTGCAATCCGCTGATGCCACTCAGTTGCACGCGCCCCTGCGTATTTGGTGCCACTGCGACGTTAACCGTCGCGCGCCGATTGCAAGAAACGTACGCCGTTGTGATGGCGCGATTACCGTCCAATGCTTCCATGGAAACGCTGCCATGGCGCAGGTCAATGGCGTTTGAGATGCTGCAGGCTAACGGTGGTTCGACAGGGGGGGGCGCGACTATTTGACCGTCCCCCTCTTCAGCGCCGTCAC
Source organism: Pseudomonas wadenswilerensis (assembly GCF_900497695.1). Lineage (GTDB taxonomy): Bacteria > Pseudomonadota > Gammaproteobacteria > Pseudomonadales > Pseudomonadaceae > Aquipseudomonas > Aquipseudomonas wadenswilerensis. The sequence goes on from NZ_UIDD01000006.1 coordinate 214,556, forward strand.
AACGCCAAGTAGGTTTATTTACCTTATAGTCACAAACGAGCACCGATACACTATCCAATGCAGTGTCATCAATATCTCGGATATAGTATCTTAGAAGAGTTCCATGCTGATCAAGTATTCTCGCTAATATATCGCGTTCATTTTCACTTGAGGGGTCGAGATTTTTATCCCGCAAAAGAGTTGGATTAAATGGATCCCCGTACAGGCTTTTGTATGTCACAAATAAATATATTCCGCTTTTTGCTGGCCAGTTCATATTTCGGGAGTTGGGTATACTGTTTTTGCTACTGGTTAGACCTATGCGCCCCCTATAAATATCACCATAAATGAAGTAATTATTAGTGGTCTGGTCCTTGCCAATTCGTATTTCGGCATTGGCATTAATGTTAAAAAGAAAAAACGAAAGCAAAGGCGCAGCCTTTAGCAATTTTTGAATTTGGCGGAGGATTGGGCTGACCATCAACTACCCTTCTTTAGTTATAAGCAACGGAAATTGTTATGGTTGAAGTAAAACCTCCGGCTTGCAGTTCAATCCCGGGCTGAGCAACCAACTCGGCCGCGACATCATTATTGTATGAGGTGTGAGATTTAACGCTGCTATTAGGTTTCCACACCTCCCCTGTTTTAAGGCGTAGCACCTTAATTCCCAGTCCACTTACACTAGTCTTTACAATGTCTGCACTGAACCCAGTTGCGCCTTTAATTGTCAGTAAAATCGACGTATCTTGCGTGCCGCATTTTACATCCAGACCAATTAGTTTTTTATAATGCCCATCAGAAATCCGGGATGTATCGACATTATCGAAACTCACATCGACCTTTCCGCCTGAATTAATCTTGCAGGTGGGCTTCATAACAGACCCCGAAATTGTCACTGTTGCCCTGCCCAACTCGGCAGACCAAGCTGGGGGGGCTAGCAGCCATAGGATAATGATCAAGGAACTGATGCCTAGGCGGACACACAGCTTGAGGTTGTTGCTCATGGGTATGCCACTTCAAAGTTGACGACAGAATTGAACCTGCCGGCCTGAAGATCTTGCCCCTTGAGCAGCTGCAGATAGGCCTTGAAGGGCAAACGTTTATGTTCACCACCTGTTACGTCGTACTGAAGGGCGTCGCCGTTGATTTTTATCTGTTTGCCGGATTCGTTCTCGATGCCAATGGCAACTCCGGACGTGTCACCTTCAATCGCGAGCATTCCTGATAAACCCGCCGCTTCCTGTCCCGTGAAGACAAAGCTCACTTTATTGGCTGTTGCACAGGTAACGATATCGATATAGAACGCCTTACCCGGTGTTTTTTCCATGCGCGACAAGTCTTTCTTGTTGTAGTCGCCAAGGTTGACGGTCTGCTCTGACTTCTCAATGACCAGTTCACATGTCGGCACCACCAGAGCTCCGGAAAAGTTGATTTTTAAATCCTCAGCCAAAGACGAAAGGCTGCATACGTACAGGCCAGTAAAAAAGGTAAGGGCGCGCAGGGAAGACGTCTTCATTTGATGGGCTCTCTAATATGTTCGCTATCGCGATCGCTTCTCACCGACTCTTTTTAATCTGACAGCGTGTCGCCTCACAGGCGTACTTCTGCTTCTGATAACCGCCGTAGTCATTGATAAATGTTAGCACCGGGCTTGTGATAATCCCCGCTGTGAGGGCGATCTGCCGGGAGGAAAACGGGGGCAGCATCACAGGCGTGAATTCGCTACTTTCACGTTTGTCGGAACTGTCTTGCATGTCACTGATGGTCACGTAGTAAGGCGTTGGATTTTCGATTTGAAAACCATGCCCCGCGATGCTTACGGCGAGCCTTTCCTGCCATACATCTCCCGTGTTGGGCGTGATTGCCTTGGGCCGGTAGAACAGTTTTATCTTTGTCTGTAGTGCAATCTGCATGGTGTTCGCTTGTTCGCTGCGCGGCGGCACTTCTCGCAAGTTGAAATAGAACAGCGACTCCCGGTCCTCGGGCAGGCTCGCAACTTCAGGAGTTTTTACTAACTTTACCTGACCGCCTGCGCCGGGTTCTACGCGTTGTAGAGGCGGCAGTACGACTATCGGCCCCGACACTTTTTGGGATTGCTCGTTCTCCACCCACGCTTGAGCCAGGTAGGGCAATTCCTTATTGTCGTTGCGGATATTCAAGCTGACCGACTTATTATCCCCGCCAAAAATGACACGCGTGCGATCCAAGGATATTGCAGCCTGTGCCAGGGAGAAGGGCAGCATGAAAAGACCTGCCAAGAACAAGGGGGTAAGCCGGAATATATCAATACGCATAATGAGTTCTCTATTTACTTAATGGCTCGCATAACAACGCATAGCGCTGTTCGGATTTCAGTTTTTTTGGCAGCGTCACCGTGCATTGTTTTTTGCCTTCCCATCTGACGTCGAATACCGCATCAGGATTGATGCCGGTCAGGTAGGCGAAGCCGCTTTCGGCGACGATGGCCACTTCCCGGGCCGAGGCGTCGTAGACGCTTGCACCGAACGGCGGGTAGCTGCCATCCGGCATCTTCAGGGTGATCATGGCTTTGCTACCCTGGATGATGGAGAGTTTTCGATAGCCGATCGCGCCCTCGGTCAAGGTGGCTTCGGTGACGGACTTCACCGCTTCCATGTCGTCAGCCAGCGTGTTCACATCGATCCGCACGTCTGTGCGGTAGTAGTTGTTTACCGCGGGTAGTACTGCAATACCCATGGTGTTAGTGCGTGCCGAGCTGTTCTGCAACGGCACACCCGCAACACCGTCGGTATCAACCATGATCCGTGTGCCGCCATTGAACGCTGATTGGTGCAACGCTGCCCCCTCGGCGGTGACTGTGGCTCCGCCTTGAAGGGAGACGCCCACGCTTTGCCCATCTGCGGCCTGATACCCGTTCATGCTGATATCCGCCATCGACGTTCTCCGATTGAAGTAGCCCTGGACCCCGTCTCCCCCTCGCCCTGTATTGGCACTGAGCAGATAGCTCTGGTCCTGTTCATACATCGAGTAGCTCGCACCGTGGCGAATACCTTTTCCGTTGGCAAACGTGTCGTAACTGACGCGTCGACCGTCGCCGAACGGCACGGAGATCGACAATGACAGACTTTTGTCCTGCTTCCGATAGGAGCGGGTGTGGTTGAGTGACAACGTTGCAGACACCCCCTTCAGGCCGCCTACTTCAAAGTAGCGGCTTAGAAAAGTACTGAAGCGTTCGGTAGGTTTCTGATCCCAGTAATCCTCGCGCGTGTAAGAAAGATGGCCACTAAACCCCAGGTCAATAAAGGATTTGTTGGCGAGCACGGTGTATACCGCTTTGCTGTTGCGCGTCGTTGTGTGCTCATCCCGAGACTGCAGGAATTCATCCATGGTCAAGAAATCACGCTGCGAAAAACGGTAGCCGGCAAAGGTGATCTCGCTGTTGTACTCGTCAAATCGCTTTGCATAGTTGAGCCTCAGCGAACTGCCTTTGTAGCGTCCCTGGTTAGAGACTTCAGCACGGGCGTGGGTAACATCCGTCGAAATAACCCCAAATTGGTGCAGGTTTCGACCTATGCCCGCGGCCATCGCGGTGTAACCATTAGCCATCAGGTTGCCACCATATACCGACCAATCGCTGTTAACTCCCCAGGATAATTCGCTGCTGGCAAACATTGGATCGGTCATCTTCCGGTCATAGCTCGACGGGCGCCCGATTGTCATGTTGTAGCGAAAACGGCCAGGGCGGCTCAGGTAGGGAATGTTGGCCGTTTCCATCTGGTATTTCTGAACTTGGCCGTTGTCCTGGGTTATTTCCACATCCAGCTTGCCGCTCACCGCACTGTTGAGGTCGCGAATTCGAAACGGTCCAGGTGGCACCATGGTTTCATACAGCACCCGTTCTCCCTGGCGTACCGTAACGCGCGCGGTGCTGTCTGCTACACCGGTCACTTCAGGTGCATAGCCGCGCAGGTTGGGCGGCATCATCTGATCGTCGCTAGCCAAGTTGAGACCGATGTAGCGAAATGAATCGAATAAGCTGGAGTTCAGTTGGTTCTCGCCGACCTGGAGTTTGGCTCCCAGGCTAGGGATGGGGCGAAAGGCATTGAGGTTGTTCCAGGAGAAATTACTCCCAGAGTAACCACTGCGGCGTTGATTGCTGCCCTGAAAGTCACTCCGAATTCGCCAAGCGCCGACGTTGAAACCGGCCGTTCCATTGCCGCTTGTTTGCTGGGAGCGCCCAGAATTCCGGTATTTGCTAACAGAGGTATTGACGTTGTAATCCAGCAGGAAACCGGGAATGCCATGGTCCCACTCCTCGATCGAGCTCCAATTCGGGTCGCTGTACTCCATCCAGGCCTGTGGAATAGTGACAATCAGGGTGGTGCTTTCCATGTCCGGCCTAACCGTGATGCCGGACACGCTTTCCATAGCTACGCACTCCTGTTGGTGCCAGCGACCCAGCATCTCCAGAGCCTCCTGCTTGAGGCCAAACTTGCGGACCAATTCAAAGGGAACGCACGCACGCACCTGACTTTCATCCTCATCAGTGGCATAAAAATTGAAGCTTTGCTCCGCAAGATGCCGATCATTGATCCGCGCGTTCATTAAATACTCTCCGGGTACGATGTAATGCGCCGTACTGAAGTGTGTTAAGTCGATTTTTCCACGGTCTTCAACATCCATCACGTCGAGGTTAAAAACGACAGCGTACGAAGTCTCGGAATGACTGAGTAGATTTATCAGAATAACTACAAATAAGATCAATCTCATAGTTTTCATGCGCTGCCAATAGATAGAGATTTCTGTGGGTCTCGTTAGATATGGTGCAGATTTGAAAAGTATTTGCGTTCTTTTCTGAATGTGGCAATAGTTGTGGCTGGTGAAATAAATAGCGTGAGGATCAAGCCGCAAGCGAAAGAATTTAATTTCTTTTGTTCAGGCTGATTCTTGATTCCCGTTTAAAGTTGAGCATGGCTTTTTGGAGAGCGAGACGCATAAGTGTTGTTGAGTCGCGCTCGCTTCTCTGGCGCGCCGGCATGCTCTGCCAACGCGCACTTATGGAAGGCCAAGAAGTAGCTAATGGTGCTCTTGGACGTTATTCATATGCAAGCTGGAAGTTGGCAACCGCATTAAATTCACCTGGGGTAACGGCAACATCTTTGGCGGTAGTGCCTTTCAGACGTGCGCCAAACAAGAGCGAGTTGTCACCCTCAATCAGTGTGTGCGCAGGCAGTGTCTCGCCGAGCTTGACCTTTTGGTTACCCTTGCTCAACTCAATGCCTGCGCCACGCGCAGTGCCCGCGATGGCCAGCAGTGTTGGGTCGGTAGTGTCAATGTCGCCGCCAAATGTGATTTTGACTTTTTTCATTGTAGTAATATCGCACTGCCGCAGTTCAATGTTGAAGTTTGCAGTGTCGGACATGCCATTATTAGCCAGAACCTTGTTGGAAATCTGGTCCAGCCGAACGGTCTGATCTACGCTCTTTGCATCCAGAGAACAGGGCGCATCAATGATGGAGCCTTCGAAGTTTACTTTCCCACCACCTGGCGCGGCCTGAACAGCAGTGCTACCCAGAGCCAGTGCGCCAATAATAGCTAAAGCAGTCTTGTTAAGACTCATGATCTTGATCCTTCTTTATAAAAAGTTGAGTTAGGGCTGCGCACAGAAAGCTAGGATGGGGAGTCGTACGCGGCACCTAGCCATTTATAGCAAAGAGCTCTATCAAGTTATCTAAGACGATTCTTAAAGTGGTCACTATTTGGAATTTGAAAATTAGCCTTTATGGGGTCACATCAAGGTGCAGGTTCGGGCATCGTCGACGGCACCGGCGTACTGAAGTTTATCGACGGCCTTGGTGCAGCAAAAAACATAGGTATCGCTCTGCTCGACGCTAATGGCGCACTGATCGACCTGAACTCGCCCTCCACTGCCAAAGTCGAGAACACCTTGTAAGATGGTGGTACCTCGCTGAAATTCTCGGCCGCTTACGTCACCACTGGCGCAACGGGCACCGCCGCCGCCGGTCGCGGTGACGCCACCCTGGCGTTCACCCTGCAATACGAATAACCACAGGGTCGGATCTGACGATGTGCGGGGCTTGCAGGCCTCGACATCTCCTTTGAAATCAAGCGGTAAGCACCATGTCCCGTCGTCACTCCATTTCGTTTTGCCTGGACATCCTCCGTGTACTCATCGCCACTCAGGCCAATGCCAGCATTTCCTTGAGCGCTAGCCGTCTTGACTTTGATGGAAAGCACAAGGAAGCCAGCATCACTGTGCGTTACAGCGGTGAAGACGTGTTGATCCAGTCATGGGTTGATAGCGACGCCCCCGATGCGACCTCCGTACCCTTCGGCGTGACCCCGCCCTTGGCACGGGTGGCTGGTAAAGAACAGCGTAACCGCTCCATTAACCCCACATTCAAAGCTGACACCTCATCCCCGAAGCTGTGCTCCCGATTTCTCTCAGGAGCCAGCTCGCCATGATGCGACTCGACGCCAAAGTCGAAAAAGTGTATCTCTATCCCAAACCTGTCGACTTCCGAAAATCCATTGATGGCCTGGCTGCGCTGGTCGAGTTGGATATCAAGGTCGCCGTGTTCGACCCCGTACTTTTCGTTTTCCTCAACAAGTCGCGCAACCGGGTGAAGAGTTTGTACTGGGAACGCAACGGCTTCTGCCTTTGGCTCAAGCGCCTGGAATCTGAGCGATTCAAAACACCGCCTGATGTCACCGACGAGGCGATTGTTCTGACTGTGCAGGAACTCAACTGGATGCTTGACGGTTTCGACCTCTGGCGAAACCGCCCTCATCAGGTTTTGACACCGCGATTCGTGGCCTGATTCGGTATAATCCAGGGCATGATTTCAATGCCCAAAGATCTTCCTGACGACCCTGTGCTGCTCAAGCAACTGCTAGAGCAAATGCTGCTTGAGCGCGAGTCTAATAAGGGCCGCATTGTTCATCTTGAAGAAGAAAAGGCGCTGCTGCGCCAGCGTTTGTTCGGAGGCAAGTCCGAGCAAACAGCCGATCCGACCACACCGCAGCTAGCCCTTTTCAACGAAGCGGAAAGCATCGCCGAGCCTGTCGGCGAAGACGCTGAAGAAGAGGTCGTCGCACCCGCCAAGCGCCGCGGCAAACGCAAACCGCTACCTGCCGACCTGCCACGTATCGAAGTTATCCACGAGCTTCCCGAGCACGAACTGACTTGCGTCTGCGGCTGCCGCAAACACGCCATTGGCGAGGAAGTCAGCGAGCAACTTGAAATCGTGCCGATGCAGATCCGGGTGATCAAACACGTTCGTAAAGCCTACGGTTGCCGCGACTGCGAAACGGCACCAGTCACTGCGGACAAGCCGGCTCGACTGATTGAAAAAAGTATGGCAAGCCCCAGTGTTCTGGCGATGCTGCTGACCACCAAGTACGTGGATGGCTTGCCCCTTCACCGCTTTGAAAAAGTACTGGGCCGGCATGGCATCGATATCCCGCGCCAGACCCTGGCTCGATGGGTTATCCAGTGCGGCGAGCACTTCCAACCGCTGCTGAATTTAATGCGCGATAGCCTGTTGACCAGTCTCGTCATCCACTGCGATGAAACACGTGTGCAGGTGCTGAAGGAGCCCGACCGAGAGCCGAGCAGCCAGTCCTGGATGTGGGTGCAAACCGGCCCGCCCGACAAGCCCGTAATCCTTTTCGACTACTCCACCAGCAGAGCGCAGGAGGTACCGCCGCGCCTGCTCGATGGCTATTGCGGCTATGTGATGACCGATGATTACGCCGGTTACAACGCGCTGGCTGGAGTTTATCGCCTAGGCTGCTGGGCTCACGCACGGCGCAAGTTCGTTGAAGCACAAAAAGTGCAGCCCAAAGGCAAGACCGGGCGCGCTGATATCGTGCTAAACCTGATCAACAAGCTGTATGGGATCGAACGCGACCTCAAGGCTAGCGGCGACGCTGAACGTAAAACCGGGCGTCACGAACAAAGCCTGCCGATCCTGGCTCAGTTGAAGAGCTGGATTGAAAAGACACAACCGCAGGTCACTGCTCAGAACGCCTTGGGCAAAGCCATCAGCTATCTAGCGAGCAACTGGTACAAGCTGGAACGGTATATCGAGGAAGGCTACTTGCCGATCGATAACAACGCCGCCGAACGTGCAATCCGCCCCTTTGTTATCGGAAGAAAGAACTGGTTGTTCAGCGACACACCCAAAGGCGCGACGGCCAGTGCTCAAATTTACAGTTTGGTCGAGATTGCTAAAGCCAACGGCCAAGAGCCCTATGCGTGGCTGCGCCACGCACTTGAGCGCCTGCCAATGGCGGCTTCGGTTGAAGATTACGAAGCTTTGTTGCCATGGAACTGCTCGCCGATATCGCCTAGCTGAGCGCACTACTCAGATGGGCGTCGGTGGGATTATGGACTGTCCATCACAAACTCGACGATGCCTGTCAAATATGAGCGGAGCAACGATCATGGAATACGACGATAAACTGATTGAAGACGCCGTGCTTGCCCTGTTGGCAACCTTCAGTTCCGACAAAGGCAATGCCTGGAAAGGGTTCGACTTCGAGACCATGAATCGATTGCATGAACATGGTTTCATCAGTGACCCGGTGAATAAGAAGAAATCGATCTGGTTGACGGAGGAACGGCTGGAGCGGGGTCGACAGATAGCCGACCAGTTATTTGGGGTGAGAGCTCAAGTGGGGGCATGCATCCAATCCTGATACCTGACTTAGTACTACGGCCATGCTGGGTGAATCTGAGTATCGCCTGATTAAGCGCGCCAACCAGCCTGAAGCCGGTGGAGTTTATGGAGCGCTTACTTTCAACTCAAGTGCCAGCCTCATACGCTTTTGCCTCGATCGCCTCGGTAGTAGTCTCGGAACAGGCGGGTGGAACCATCGATCAAGCCGACGGCAATCCCACGCCACCGGAGCTCCATTGCTAGCATTAGAAGGACTTTATGCAGCGAGCTTGCTGCTTTTACAGCAAGAGATCTTCGACCCAGATGATGAGCTTCGACCACTATCGCAATCAGCGCTGCCAAAGCATCTAGGCTCTCCCTGCGCTCGAGTTTATCAAGTAGGGCTTGAGTGGTTGGTTCGTGTCGCGAGCTGTCCCAAAACATGTCGCAGGTGTTACTGAGCAACACTAACTGAGCTTTGTATTTAGCGTCTTGAAATAACCGTCGAAGTCGATCTTCCGCTTCTTGGTGAAAATCTTCCATCATTACTATCGGATTTTAATAACATTTCTTCTTTGGAGTTCTTTCTTCAGGTGTTTGATCTCTTGCTGTAGAGCATGGTTTTCATGTGCTAGTGAAACTATTTTCATCAACGCTATGTTGTAGTCATCTCTAATGTTGTCCAAACGCTCTTGAGCAGCTTTCTTAAGGCTTTTTTGCTTTTTGACTTCTTGGGCAGACGTTGGCTTTGATTGTGCCTGCTGAACGACGGCGGCAGCTTCGATTTCAGCGATTAGTGACGCGTTTGAAACGCGGCTATTTTTAATTGAGCCGCGCTTGCGGCCGGCTTCAAGAGCCACCGTATCCTTGTTGATCGCCGAGCCTTTCGGGACAATCTGCGGTTTATTTTCAATCAGCCGGCACAGTGCCGCACGATAGTTTTCAAGAGCGCTCATGCCAACTCCCTGACCTTCCCCAGTAGACCGTACTTTTCCAGTTTTTCATATATCGCCCTGATCTCGGATTCAATCTGTTTATGCTGCGGGTTCTCTGGAACGAACAGGGATTGTCCACGCTTCAGGTTGTTCAGTCCACGCTTGATATTCTTCAGGCTGCGGTCATCATCGAGAATAGATTTCTCACAATCCAGACAAGCAAAGATACTGGTGAACGAAAGCTTGTCGCACGGTTCTAGACTCGTACAGCCACCATTCGGGCCAGGCTTGTAAACCATCTCACCCTTTTCGAACTTCTTTTGTGTGGCTCCCCGATCTGTTGTGATAATGAGCGGCCGACCCTTATCGCGTGCTGCCTGAATACGACTACCTTCGCCACCCCAAAGCCGGCTCGTGCTGTTGATGACATTTACTTCGTAGTCGATAAACTGGGCTTTGCGGCGCTCGTACTCCAATTCATCCAACCAAAGCTGCGACTCTTCGGTCTGGAGGAAGTTAACGGCAAAGGCATTCCCCCTGCGATAGTACGAGGCCATAACCTCAGTCAGTTGCTTAAATTGCAGCCCTAACGAGCCCACGGAAACCATTCCCGAGCGCGCTGAATAAACGGCCAGCGAGCGCCGGCACTGGTGAGTTGCCAGCGGCCACGCTTGGCCGACTTTAACGTCAGGATCATTACGCCAATTCCGAAAGCCGTCAAACTGCTCCAACTCACGAATATCTGCTTCCTGAATAACCATATCAGGCAATCGGGCCATGATAGTATTTAGGCGGTAAGTTGGGCTGCCCCCCGCAATAGCGGCGCCACTAAATACTTGATAGTCACCGGGTCGACCGAGCGTCGGAAAGAGCGGGTACTGGCTCAAATCAGATTCATCAAACTCGTGTCGCAGTGCTGCGACCTTACCAACATATCGGGCCGCGATGACGCCTTTCTCAACAATGGGGGTCGTAATCCAAAATGTTTCTGTTTGATTTTCACCGGCGATCTTCGACGTATAACCGCGCAAAATAGTAATATCCACGCCAGCTGCGCATATTTTTGTAAACGTGTCGGCAGGCAGATGCAGGGCTTCATTATCTCGCATGCCTGAGAACAAATGAATCCAGTATTTTGCGGCTAGTTGAATTTGACCAAGATATCCAAATAGTCCACGCCAGTCCTTAACTGAAAATCTCTCAAAAATCGAACCCAACATCGTTTGTGAAACTGCCTTAGCCCAGTGAATAGTGTCTTTGTAACGAGCGTTGTCATGCATAGACATGCCGAAATGTGGGTTGTCCTTTCTCCGCCGGCAAAACTCAACTATTGCTTTGCCATTGTCATTGAAGGCATCGAGTTCAGCATCAAGCGCAGAAATAAGCGCAGCGTAGAGGCGCGACGGAATAAGCTTCGTTTGTTTAGGCTCATCTCTTTGTGTTTTAGGATACTCATCGTATAGGGCTTGCATACGCTCGATAAGCACATATTCTGCCGGCGCAAGGTTAAACTCCCGGTGCTTTAGTCGCACATCAAAGAGTTCTTTGAACAGCTTCAGTATATCGCGCATCTGGCCTCGGCCTAGCTCGGCAAAGCTTGGCAGCAGCAATTGATTTAAGTTTGCGTCCTCGAATAGCTCGCTCAGTGACAGGTTGTTATTGAACGCTAGGCGTGCCAGATTATTAATTGCTGAAATTTTAATGGAGTTGGGCTTGCGTGGTCTGCGATATAAATACATTCGCGCCAGTTGAGTTCGCTTCATTTCCTCGATAATTAATGTTGCTAGCTGATTATTCGTCGAATCCTCGGTCCACCTAACGAAGTTATAGACGCATCTCCCTTGCGCGTCGTACGGTTTCATATTCCACGAGTTATGTTTATAATACGAAGCGACCGATCCATCCGTCGTGCGCGAAATGACAAAGTCGCCTTCAACAGAGAGGTAGTGCGATGGACTGGCGCAGCTATCGGGCAACTGATGCTCTTGCCACTGGTTGAGCTGCAGATGGGCAATAAGGCTCACGATACCGCTCCAAGCGTAACGAATGTATCGAAGTGAATAGCCCAGAAATCATCAAGCTCACCGCATTCGACCTCAATTCGCACCCGGTTAATAGTTTCCGCGCTGCCGGGGTCGGCGTCTCGTATGGCTGATAGCACTTCGTCAATACGATGGACCGTCGGGCTGAATTTGTTTTGCCAATGGTCAATCGGCTGTTTTGCTTTTGTCGCATGAATTAGATAGCGTAACGAGAGCAAGCGACGAATATCCTCTTCATCGGCGTGAACGGCGTAGTGCGCGCAAAACAGGCAGGTTTCTGGGTCACGGCAAGCGGGTGCAGGGGCCAGTGCAGTAAACCCCTGTGCACGCTCAGGCTCCGCTTCAGGCGTTTTTTCACACAACCCTGTACCAGTGGTGGCCTCCAGCCTCCTTTCTTCGATAATACGCACTGGAATTCGCTCTTTAGAGCGCGTGCGATCAATCGCCGCCTGGTGCATCAACTCAAAGAAGCCGGCCATTTCCGCTGCGAAGTCTTCCAGTGCTGGTCGGCTATACGATTGGCGAACCGTATCTTCGGTATTGCCCAGCTTTTCGGCGGTCAACGCCATGTCGCCGCCACTGAGCTTCACATATTGATAACTGACGTTTTTCCGCCACTGCGTTGGAGTTACCCAAGCCGTCTTGGGTAACGCTTTAGCGAAGTATGTCTTCAAGCGAGCAATCTGCTGGCTGCCCACTGACGACTTCCCATATTCCTGTGAGTAAATCGGAAACACCAGTGCACTATCGCTGCCATTCAAAACCCACTTGCGCAACTCAAGATATTTCTTGAATACGGGTGTGAACCTTACGCCGAACTCTGGGTTAACGGTTTTTCCGCCCGCCCGCGCCTTGGTTCCTGAGAAGCGCTTACCCTGTGTGCTGGGTATGAATTTAAGCGTATCGACTTCAAGATTTTGAGCGACACTAAGATTGCAGCCCGTAGCGGCGATGAATGCCAGCATGCCCGCTACCACAGCCTGAGCACCGATCCATTGCCTCAGAGCAGATCGCAAGTCCTTGTCGTTTTTTTTAAGACGTTTTCTTGTGTTGTCGTAAATGGCTCTTTCGATTTCCAACGCAGCACTATCACCCACCAGGCCGAAGTGTGCCTTTACCTTACCCCAGTCAGGGAATTCCGGCGACTGAATCAGCATGGACGAAAGTTTAAAGTTTGCGGCTTTGCACTTCTCGCTAAAAATTAGCTTTGAGTACTGATAACATGACTCACCGTTGGGTGAAACGAAATGCAGCGGAAGCGAACCGCCCCCCAATCAGGATGCGATATGCTTCATCAATGTAATAAATAAGTGCGGCAAATGTTCGTGCTTGGATATCGGTATTCGGGAAATTCAGGTTTACGTGGTTCGCGTTATTGATTTTATGAGGAATATATGTGGCGACGCTTCTGGCTTCGGCTTCACTGAGGCCAGTTGCGCACATTACCGCTATTCGCGCGGCAGCTTGATAGCCGCATGCAGTGCTTTGTTTAATTCGCTGGCCACGGATGCCCGAGCTACTCAAGCGATGCAGCAAATATCGGGTGTATTCGCTATAGGCTTGTTTAAGGGCCGGCATGTCATCAAAAGCGTAGGGCTGCTTTTGAGCGTCAATCCAACTAATAAAAGCGTTTATATTCCTAAACGCTTGAATTGCAGACGACGCGCTGCGTTTTTCTCTTAAGATCTCGACTAGTGTCTGCACGAAAGGATTTCTTGCTTTGTCGAGCGAGGACAGATCGACCGGACAGCCAACATTATGAGGGTCTGACTTACCCCGGCGCCTATAGCACAGCGACCCTACATCTAGGTATCGTTTGCCCACATTGCTCGGATTATCAATCATCAGTACCGCGAGTTGCGGTTGGATGATCAAAAAATTTTCGTCCTTTGCGTCGATAATCACGATCTGTCGCTGAGTAAAATCATTTTTCATGCAAGTCTGTCCACATTGGCTGATGTGTTTACATGCTCGAATAGCTTTCTTTCAAACTCATGCTGAACACTATTCTTCCATTTTAGGCGCGACTTGTACTGTAAGTACTGCATGGTCGTTTTTATATTTGCATGCCCCATGCGCTGCCGAACATACTCCAATGCGGCAGTAATTTGTTGCTCGCCTAAGTGGCGCAACTGGCTTTCGAGTAGGTTCATGCCGAAGGTTGCACGCAGGTCATGGAACGTAAAATCTTGAAAATCTTGAATTTCCCTTCGAGTGCGCGGTACGAGCATCTCTCTGATGTGCTTGCGCAGAGAGCCACCATCCTGAATTGCAACGCCTTCGGCTCGGGTAACAAGCCTGGCATACTCATTTACGTTTTCATTGCGGCGATCAAACAGCTCCTGCTTGCTCGTGTAGTAGGGAACACCGTTATTGCTCAGAAACACATAGTTATCGGCGGACTCACGGTAAAAAGACCGCGCACGGCGCTTTTTAGCCTCTTTACTGTTGACATAAATTCGCAGGTCTTGGACAAGCCACCCGGGAACAAGCAGCGTCATGCACTTGCCACGCTTCGTATCAACTTGTGTGCCGGCACCTATGGGAAGTCGCAGGTAGCCGTTGCTGTCTAGTACGCCATCTAGATGCTTAAGCCTGAGAGTCCCAATCGTCTGAACTCGCGCGCCTGTGAATAGGGATAAATAGAACATCAGTTGATATTCGCGTGGTGACTCAAGAAGCACTTTCAAAATACTTGATTGCTCATCAAGAGTAAGAGGGCGCAGATCACCACCGTCATTGATGTATTCGGCCTGTCGCTGATTTTTCGGATTTTGAATGGCAAGATTATGCGAATTGATCCTCAGGTTTTTCGGGATGCCATATGCTGTGGTGACGCTGACATATTTCTTGATCTCGGTAAATGCGACGTTCTCTATATGAGCATCATCGACGAGATACCAATGCACTATCCCTCGATAAAAATTGACCACGGCATTGATTCGGGCGCTGGCTGTGCTTGCAGAAAGCTGGCCGCTCGATACAAAATCAATCAAACGCTGACGGTAGCGGTAGGTGACTTTTAGACGGTCATTTGTAGGAAAATAGAGATAATCGAGGCCTTCTTCTTCGACAAAACGCAGGAAGTCGAGCAGATGATCTGCAATCCCCCGGAATGTCCTTGACTCGTAGCCTACCTCACGCTGGAGCTTCGCGGTCAGGTACAGGTTCCCGATGGTCCAGGGCTCGCCGTCGCTTTGAATTAGTACTGGAAAGTTTGGAAAGTATCTAGGTTCTATCGGATTGAATTCATGACTAGGGAGACTCTCAGAGTTCCCGTCTTGATCATTTTCGAGGAATTTTAGGCTGAGCAGGCGGAACTCAGGAATGAGGATTCGCCGCGCTTTGGAGTCATAGCGTCCTTGGCCTGTTTTGCTCCTGACCCGATATCGCATTCTTCCCGTCCGCTCACAAAACTCCTATTTGTCCATATGCTAATGAGTGCGGATTAAGATGTCTATTCTCGTTAGTTCGGATTATCGTCGAAGATCATCAGGCTCGGCAAGTGTGCCAACACCCGGGCAACCCCGCCAAGGCCGCTGGTAAAGCCGTTGATCAGCTGTTGTTCCTGGCGATAGCGCGCCTGGCGCTCGGTGCTGAGGCCGGGCGGCATCTGCGGCTCGATCAGGCCCCAGGGCACCGGTGACCAGACCAGCAGGTACATGGCCATGACTTCGGCGAAGGTCACCAGGTGGTTGTCGGCGTTGCTGCTGGTGAAAATCGGCTTGCGCGTGCCGCCGAAAAATCGCTCGCGCAGGGTTTCGTTGCTCTCCAGTGCGGGCAACAGGTCGGCGCGGTGGTAATAGCTGGCCGGATGCTGGTAAAGCGCAGCGCTGTTGTCCACCACCGCCCCTTGCAGGTGCTCGCCAAACAGCCCCAGGCGCTCGATCAGCGCATGAATGGCCCGCAGCATGGGGCCGGCGACATCGTCGGCATACACCTGGTCGCCGCTCATCATCAGCAGGGCAGGGCGCTGCAATGGCGCGGGGTTTTCCAGCAACAGGCGGTCGGCGCACAGCAGGCCGTCTGCTGCCGGGTGATGGGGTTTACGGCATGAGCCGTGGAGCAATTGCTCCAGCTGCGAACACAACACGAAGTTCGGCCGTTGCGCACCCGGATATAGCAGGTGCGGGGCGTACTGGGCGATGCCTTGGGTGTTGAGGATCAGGTCGTAGTCGATCTGCTCATCGCGCGGCAGCGGGTTGTCGAGGGTGATGTCGAGCAGATGGACAAAAGCGTGGCGACCGATCGGCATAACCGTGCAGTTGATATCGGCGCTAACGCCTGCGCAGCTCAGTTGCAGCTCGGCTTGCAGGGGCTCGGAGGCTACCAGCCAGAACACGATTCGCGTGGGTTCGAGGCGGCGCAGCAACGGGCCGGCCAGTACCAAGGGCAAAGAAGATGCATCGGTTATCGACAACGGAGAAGGCACCACAAGATTGGGAGGTCAGGTTGATCTGGGGCTGCTGTGCAGCCCATCGCTGGCAAGCCAGCTCCCACAGGTACTGCATTCATCGGACCTTGTGGGAGCTGGCTTGCCAGCGATTGCAGGCGACGCGAACTGATTGATGCTCCGCGCAATCTACCTCACTGGCAAACCCAGATTTGTATCAGGCCTTTGCCGCCAACAACGCCTCAAGCTTCTCCTGATCCCGGGCAAACTGGCGAATCCCCTCGGCCAGCTTCTCGGTGGCCATGGCATCTTCGTTCGACGCCCAGCGGAACTGGCTTTCGCTAAGCACCTGGCGCGCCTCGCCGTTTTTGCCTGGCTTCAAGATGCGCGGCAACTCGCCCTGATCATCGCTCAACTGCTGCAGCAACTCGGGGCTGATGGTCAGCCGGTCACAGCCGGCCAGTTGTTCGATCTGGCCGATATTGCGGAAGCTCGCGCCCATGACCACGGTCTTGTAGTCATGGGTCTTGTAGTAGTCGTAAATGCGCGTTACCGACTGCACGCCCGGGTCTTCGGCGCCGACGTAGTCCTTGCCGGTGGACTTCTTGTACCAGTCGTAGATGCGCCCCACGAACGGCGAAATCAAAAACACCCCGGCGTCGGCGCAGGCCTGGGCCTGGGCGAAGGAGAACAGCAGGGTCAGGTTGGTCTGGATGCCTTCTTTTTCCAGCACCTCGGCGGCGCGGATGCCTTCCCAGGTCGAGGCCAGCTTGATCAGCACCCGGTCACGGCCGATACCGGCCTGGTCGTACAGCGCGATCAACTGCCGGGCCTTGGCCAGCAGCGCCGGTTGGTCGAAGGACAGGCGGGCGTCGACCTCGGTGGAGATACGCCCCGGAATCACCTTGAGAATGCCGGCGCCAACGGCTACGGCAAAGGCGTCACAGGCAACGCCGACATCGCCCTTGCTGTGCTCGACCGATTGCTTGAGCAGCTCGGCATAACCGGGCATGGCCGCAGCCTTGAGCAGCAGGGAAGGGTTGGTGGTGGCATCGACCGGTTTCAGGCGGCTGATGGCGTCGATATCACCGGTGTCGGCAACCACAGTGGTGAACTGCTTGAGTTGTTCCAGCTTGGAAGTCATGGGCGTGCTCTGTCCTGTGCAATGGATCGACATTACCCGAGCGCTGCCAGCCGCTCAAGGGCTGGCTGGCAGGCGGGGCGAAGGGGATAAGCCTTCGAGTGCCGAACGGGCCACAGGTTCCAGAACTAACGCCCCTGCAGCAGCTCGCCGGCCTGGTCGAGCAGGGCCAGCGGGTCCTTGCTCTTGTGGATATCCACCGACAGCAACTGGCGGAACTTGCGCGCCCCCGGGAAGCCCTGGCCAAGGCCGAGAATATGGCGGGTGATGTGGTGCATGGCGCCGCCGGATGCCAGGTGCGCGGCAATGTAAGGACGCAATTTGGCCAGCGCCTCACTGCGGCTGATCACCGGCGCCGTGCTACCGAACAACAGCTGGTCGACCTCGGCCAGCAGGTACGGGTTGTGATAAGCCTCGCGGCCGAGCATCACCCCGTCGAAAATCTTCAAGTGCTCCTGGCATTCGGCCAGGGTCTTGATCCCGCCGTTGAGCACCAGTTCCAGGTCCGGGAAGTCGGCCTTCAACTGCGCGGCGACGTCATAACGCAGCGGTGGAATCTCGCGGTTCTCCTTCGGCGACAGGCCCTCGAGAATCGCGATCCGCGCATGCACGGTAAAACTGCGGCAACCGGCGTCGCGCACCTGGCCGACGAAATCGCACAGCTCGGCGTAGCTGTCGCGGCCATTGATACCGATGCGGTGCTTGACCGTTACCGGGATCTGCACCGCATCCTGCATCGCCTTCACGCAATCGCCGACCAGCGCCGGATGGCCCATCAGGCAGGCGCCGATCATATTGTTCTGCACCCGATCGCTTGGGCAGCCGACATTGAGGTTGACCTCGTCATAGCCTGCGGCCTCGGCCAGCTTGGCGCACGCGGCCAGGTCAGCCGGCACGCTGCCGCCCAACTGCAGGGCCAACGGATGCTCGGCCTCGTCATGGCGCAGGAACCGCTCGGCATCGCCGTGCAGCAAGGCACCGGTGGTGACCATTTCGGTGTAGAGCAGGGCGTTGCTGGAGAGCAGGCGCAGGAAGAACCGGCAGTGGCGGTCGGTCCAATCCATCATAGGTGCAACGCTGAAGCGGCGAGACGGCTCAGGGCGTGGGTTTACTGGGGTTGAGGCGGATTCTAGGGGCATGTTCTACGACGCGTTTGCAGCGATTCAGGGGTGTTTTGCTCTGCGCGGTTTGTTACAGCTTGCCGGCGAGAAGCAAAAACAGGGGGGCATTAGTCTACCAAGAGTGCCGAGCGTTCGCTCGTAAGCAGGCTGCGACGAGAGGCAGAACTTCTTCGCCGGTAGCGCTGCACTGTTTTTCTGCACCCGCAGCCCGCGCCAGATTTTCGAATGGCGGCAGATGAACGGGCTTCACCAACAGCGAGCCGATAGCTTTTCGTACAGCCCCTAAACAGGACTCATGTAACCCGACAATACGCCGATACCGTGCAGCGCAAGGTCCATAAAAGGCAGGAGCCTGAACATTGTTCGAACACATCTGGCGCAGCATCCATTCCCCGGGCTACTTCCCCAGCGTACTGGAATGGATGATCGATATTCTCCTCAATCCGTTCATGGTGGTTATGTGTCTGATGGCCGGGGCGCTGGCCGGTAAAGGATGGCGAGCCATCCCCTACGGTAGCCTCACGTGTTATGTGGTATTCCTGAGCCGCTCGCCATTCTATCGGTGGGAAAGCATTTTCCCCGTAGCCGGGCTGCCCGCGCTATTGATTGATGGCGCACTATTGGCCCTGCTCGGCTTCTATTTGAAAGGCGTACTCAGAACCCGCTCAGCAGTAAGACCCGAAGGTCATTGGTTGCGCTGGCTATATCAAAGCCTGAAGGTTGTCATGCTGACAATCGTGGTGATGTTCTGGGTACTCGTTGTGCTGTTCATAGTGATCTTCACCGTCTCGGTCGCTACTCAACCGTCACTGGCGCACTGACCCAACGCCTGCTTGCAGTTTTCGTACAGAACCCAGGACCGTTTCAGGCCGTTGCAGCCGGCAAGCTCATGTGCAGCAACGGGAACGGTCGGCCTTCGCCATCCAGAGGGGAGCGGCCGGTTTGAACAAAACCGTAATGCAGATAAAACCCCACCGCCTGGGGATTTTGCTCGTTTACGTCAACGCTCATCGTATCGCGCGAACCGCGGGCGTAATCCAGTAGCGCTCGGCCAATGCCTTGCCCACGCAGGTCTGGATCAATGAAGAGCATTTCTACGTGCGTTTGATTGAGCCCAACAAAACCCAGTGGGCAGTCTTCAGTATCTACTGCAACCCATAACTCAACAGCGGGTAGGTAGACGTCGCGCAGTTGCGGGAGCAACGCGTCTATGTCGGACGCTTGCAGGAAGTGGTGAGTAGCGCGCACGGAGCGCAGCCAAATGTCGAGCAGTAGCGGGTAGTCGGCAGTATTAGCCTGACGAATGATCATAAAATCATCCTTGTACACTTGATATCGGAGATGGAGGCACGCCAGTGGCTAGCGACCGTATAAGTGTCGGCATCTGTATGACCGCTTCGCGAGTTAACGCCTGGGCAGTGCACGGCAGAGGTAGCCGAAAAGGAGGGGCGAAAAAATTACTGAGTCTCTTTCGATGTGTCAAGAAACTGGACGCTTGGGAGGCGTCAAGGAGCAAGGTTGGGACATCAGTGCTCAGGATGCGATAGCATTGAGCCATTAACGAAGATTTTGCTCACCTGCAAGGGAATGTCTGATGTCGAAACAAATGGGTTCTCTCGGATTGGCGTTGGCCATGACTCTCGGAGCCAGCTCGTCGGCAATGGCCGAAGAAAAGCTGTTCAAGGATTTTGCCTTTGACTCGCCACGGTCAGCCTATACCGAAGCCAAAGGCTATTACGACTGCTCGGAAGATCTTCTCGCTCCCGCCATGTGCAAGGATGATGTGGACTTTATCGGCCACAAATTTACCCTGGCCCTGGTGTTTGCAGGCGGCAAACTGAACACGGTTTCGCTGATCAGTGACTTTGATCAGGAGATCTACACCAACGCCATGACAGCACTGAACAAGACGTTCATGTTGAGTTCGATGTCGGACGCCAACACGCAATTGGACTTGATCGAGCTGGCGAGCAGTGCGCGCAATCGCGACGACTACTTGACCCGGTATACCCGCTATGAAGAAGTGGGCGTTGCGGCGGGGGATTTCACCTACACCTTCCTTGAAGGGGCCGATACCTCGAAGAAATACACCAGTGTCCCAACCTTGCTAAATGGCTCTGCAGATAACATCCGCTGCGCCGAGCTGATGCTGACCGGTGAGGGGGCTGACTCGGCGCTGTACATCCGCTTCTCCTTCCCCAACCTGGAGATGGAAAAAGCCGAAGCGGCGGCGCAGAAGCCGGTCGAATCCTTCTGACCATCAACGCCAGACCAAACCCCGCCCCAAGCGGGGTTTTTCATGCCTGGCGGAAAGTAGAAGTATTAAGTTCTGCAGATATTCCAAGTTGTTATAGTTGAGTTCATTATTTTTATTTCTACTTTCAGTGCCCTGCTTATACGCTGCTTGGAATAACAAATCCGTCGCTGCCTTGCTGATGTCTGAAAGTATGTTATGCTCGGAAAATAACCCCCGCCGCACACCTTCTCCTTACCTGTTTTTCTCACCTAAATTGATGATCTACATCAGTTTTTCGCTCGCCTGCGCCCTCTATATTGAATTTAAAGGAATGAATAACTCTCTCCGCCACGCTGCGAAGTTTTGGTGTGAAAGTTTATAAAACAATAAGGAATCGCCCGTTAGGTTGAGTGCTGTTACGCAGTGCACTCGATCATCATCCGGTGTTACCCATGAAGTCGACCGTTGTCTCTGTTGCCCGCAAACTCAAACTCTATCAATTGGTGGTCTTCGACCAGGTGCTGCGCAGCGGCTCGCTGGTGGGCGCGGCCCAGGCGTTGAACCTGACCCAGCCGGCGGTGACCAAGATCATTCACGAAATGGAAGCCTTCCTCGGCGCCGCCTTGCTGGTGCGCGGCAACCGCGGGGTGCGCGCCACCGAGTTGGGCGGGGTGGTGGTGCGCCGGGCCCATGCCATGCTCACCGAACTGCGCAGCCTCACCGATGAGGTTAACGCCTACCACAGCGGCACCACCGGCCAGGTCATGGTCGGCTCGCTGACCTCGTCATCGGCCTTGCTGTTGCCGCATACCCTGCGCTTGCTCAAGGAGAGTGCGCCGGGGGTGCTGGTGACGGTGCGGGTCGGGCACATGGACCAGCTGTTCTCAAGCCTGCTGGCCGGTGAGCTGGATATTGTCGTCGGGCGCATCCCGGACGACTGGCGCTGGCATGAGTACGAGCCGCGGCTGAAGGTCGATGTGCTGTGCGAGGAGGGGTTGTGCATCGTCGCCGGCGCCGAACACCCGCTGCACGCCAGCGGTCGACCTGTGAGCCTGGCCGAGCTGCATCCGTTCCCGTGGATTCTGCCGCCGCGCAGCGGCCTGCTGCGGCGCACCGTCGACCGTCTGTTCGAGGAGCTGGACCTGGGTCCACCGGCCAATGTCATCGAATCGATTGCGGCCCTGACCAACTACGAACTGATGCAGGACCAACAGACCGTCGGCTTTTTCCCCCTGCAAACCACCCAGCAGTTGGCTCATGGCGGCAAGCTCAAGGCGTTCGACCTCGGCAAGCCATTGAGCTTCGGCCGTATCGGTTGCTTCTACTCGGCCAATCGCAACCTCGACCCGGCCAGCCGGCTGTTCCGCGAATGCCTGACCCTGGCCAATCGGCCCAATGCGCAAAATTAACCCGCTATTCCATATCGCTATAGCTGAAGCCGCTCTATTCATGAGGTATGGCTAATTGCCACACCTACAATGCGGGTACCGATTGATCCCGCAATAACGGATACCCAGCGCATGAGAAGCAATCTGCCGGTCACCCAGCAGGAAGTCATCTTCCAGAACGAACAGCGGCTGATTTCTGCCACCGACCTGCACGGCAACCTGACCTACTGCAATGATGAGCTGGTGGCCATCAGTGGCTTCAGCCGTGACGAACTGCTGGGCAGCCCGCACAATATCGTCCGTCACCCGGACATGCCGGAGGCGGTGTTTGCCCACATGTGGTCGTACCTCAAGGACGGCAAGAGCTGGATGGGCATCGTCAAGAACCGTTGCCGCAATGGCGATCACTATTGGGTTAGCGCCTATGTCACGCCGATCCTCGAAGGGGCCGTGGTGGTGGGCTACGAGTCGGTGCGGGTCAAGCCGCAGCGTGCCGATATCGAGCGCGCCGCCGCGCTCTATGAGCGTATGCGTACGGGCAAAAAAAACTGGAACCTGAAAGGCCTGGCACAGGTGTTGAAGGAACAGGCACTGGCGCCCGTGGCGCTGGGTGTGCCGGGCCTTGCCGCGGTGATCTACCTGGACACCTGGGCTGCCCTTGGCGTGCTGGCCTGTGGCTTTGTCGGCATGCAGGTGGCCGCCCACTGGAATCTGCAGCACAAGTTCGCCCTGGCCAGGCGCGCCACCGGCGACAGTTTCGACAGCGAGCTGATTGCCCGCACCTACACCGACGAGCAGGGCGCCGTAGCGCAGTTGATGATGGCGCTGATCAGCGAACAGGCCAAGGTGCGCACGGCCTTGAGCCGCTCAGGCGACTATGCGCAGAAGACTGAAAGCATGGCCGGCGAAAGCGGCAAGCTGGCCCAGGCCTCCGAGTCGTCGCTGCAACGCCAGCGCGATGAAACCGACATGGCAGCCACTGCCATGACCCAGATGGCCGCATCGATCTCCGAGGTGTCGACCCACATCCACGACACTGCCCGCGAAGCCGACGACGTCAACCAGCTGACTCGCGTAGGCTCCGAAGAGGCAGGCAAGACCCGTCTGGTAATCGAGAAACTGCAGGACACGGTGAACCAGATCAGCCAGTCGGTGGAGAACTTCGCCGACGAAACCCAGTCGATCCAGATCGCCTCGAACATGATTCGCCAGATCGCCGACCAGACCAACCTGCTGGCCCTCAACGCCGCCATCGAAGCGGCGCGGGCCGGCGAGCAGGGCCGTGGGTTTGCCGTGGTCGCCGATGAGGTACGGGCGCTGGCGTTCAAGACCCAGGAGTCGACCGAAACCATCCAGACCATCATCCAGTCGCTGCACAGCGCTGCCAACCAGGCGGTGGATATCGCCCGCCAGGGCAGTGACGAGGCCCATGCCGGTGTCGATCAGGTGATCGCCACCCAGAACGCTCTGGAAGGCATCGGCGTGGCGGTCGAGCATATCCACCAGATGACCGAGCAGATGGCCGCCGCCTCCGAGCAGCAGGCCCATGTCGCCGAAGACATCAGCCGGCAGATCACCACCATCGCCCAGGTCTCGGAGCAGAACGTCGATATCGCCGCCAGCTCCGCGACCATCGGCCGTGAGCTTGAGCACACGGCGCATGAGATGTATGCGCTGGTGGACCGGTTCAACCGCTAGGCCGCGATCATGACCCGAGAAGATTTCGACAAGCTCGCGGCCAACGCCGAGCGCGAGCTGACCAGCATTCCCTATGCGATTTTCGAAGCCGCCGCCGACGCTATTGTCATCACTGATGAGTGGGGGCGGGTGCAGGCAATCAACGCGGCCGCGCAGAAATTGTTCGGCTACAGTTTTGCCGAACTTGCCGGCGCGAATATTGCCCGGCTGATGCCCAGGGCCTACGCCGAGCGTCATGATCAGTGCCTGGCGTCCTACCGCGCCGGCGCCGGGCGCAAGCTCAATGGCCTGGTGCGCGAGCTGCTCGGCAAGCGCAAGGACGGTTCGTTGTTCGACCTGCACGTCAGTGTCGGCGAGCTGTTGCTAGGCGGCCGGCAGTTGCTGATCGGGGTCTGCTATGACATCAGTGAGCAGTTGCAGATGCATCGGCGCATCAACCACCTGGCCAGCCACGACACCCTGACCCATTGCATGAACCGCAGCGCCCTGCATGAGCGCCTGCAACAGGAGATCGCCCTGGCGGTAGCCCATGTGCAGCAACTGGTGCTGGTGTTCATCGACCTCGATGGATTGAAGAACATCAACGACAACCATGGCCATTACGTCGGTGACCGTGTGCTGGTCGGCGTCGCCGAGCGCTTTCGCCAGTGCCTGGCCGGCATGGGCCTGCTGGCCAGGGTCGGCGGTGACGAGTTTGTCGTGGTCGTGCGCCAGCCATTTGCCGAGCAGGGCGGCATGAGCCTGGCCACGCGCCTGTTCGACTGCCTGCAGGCACCGCTGCGGATCGATGGCATGGCCCTGACTGTGCGCGCGAGCCTCGGGGTCAGCACCTGCGCCAATTGCCCTGAGGGCGAAACGCCGGCGCCCGATCAACTGATCATCGATGCCGACTTTGCCATGTATCAGGCGAAGAAGGCCGGCGGTAGTCGCATCGCTTGTTTCAACCCGGCCATGCGCATCACCCAGCACCGCGAACAGCAGCGTCTGGAGCGCTTGCGCCAGGCTATCGAAACTCAGCAGCTGGAGCTGCATTACCAGCCGCAGTTCGGGCTGGCCGACCCGCAACGGATCACCGGGCTTGAGGCCTTGCTGCGCTGGAACGACGGGGCCAATGGCCCGGTGTCGCCCGAGGTGTTCATCCCCCTGGCCGAGCAGAACGGCCTGATGTCAGCGCTCAACGCCTGGGTGGTTACACGGGCGTGTGCGGACAACCGTGCGCTGATCGAGGCCGGCCTGCTGGACGTACCGGTGGCGGTGAACATGAGTGGCTATTCGTTCATGCAGTGCGATTTTGTCGCCAAGCTTACGGCCATCCTCGAGCGCAGCGGCCTGCCGGCCAACCGCCTGGAAATCGAGGTGACCGAAACGGCCGCGCTCAAGGATATCGAGCAGGCCCGGCAGAACGTTTTGCTGTTGCAAGGTATGGGCGTGCGGGTGTCGATCGATGATTTTGGTACTGGCTATTCATCGCCCAGTACCTTGCGCGCCTTGCCGTTCGAGAAGCTCAAGATCGACCGGGTGTTCATCAGCGAGGTCCAGGGCAACCCGATTGACCAGGCCATCGTCAAAGGCTACCTGATGCTGGCCGAGAGCTTGAGGATCCAGGTGGTGGCCGAGGGCGTGGAGACCCGCGAGCAGCTGGATTACCTCAAGGCACAGGGGTGCAGTTTCGGTCAGGGTTTCTGGTTCTGCCGACCGTTGCCGATGGACAGGTTGCTGCAGTTTGTCATGGGGCGTGAGCGGGCCGGGTGTCGGCTGGTCAGATAGCTGTGGCAAGGCTTGTCTTGACTCGATCATCCCCTGCACAACGGCAATGAACTCACCTGGAAAAGGACTTCCCGACACCTTCCTGCAGGCCGCCGTTCAGATCGAACGCTGGCCAACCCGCTGTGACAACGCCTCTGCCGATTCCTTGCGCTCGGAGTAGCGGTCCACCAGGTAATCGCTACGCCCGCGCAGCAGCAGGGTGAACTTGACCAGCTCTTCCATCACGTCGACCACGCGGTCGTAGTAGGCCGAAGGTTTCATCCGGTCGTTACCGTCAAACTCCAGCCAGGCCTTGGGTACCGAGGACTGGTTGGGGATGGTGAACATGCGCATCCAGCGCCCCAGTACACGCAGCTGGTTGACCACATTGAACGACTGCGAGCCGCCACACACCTGCATCACCGCCAGGGTCTTGCCCTGGGTCGGGCGCACTGCACCCATGGCCAATGGCACCCAGTCGATCTGCGCCTTGAACACCGCCGACATGGCGCCGTGACGCTCCGGCGAGCACCACACCTGGCCTTCGGACCATTGCATGAGTTCGCGCAGTTCGACGACCTTGGGATGGTTGTCGGGCGCGTCGTCAGGCAGGGGCAGGCCGCTGGGGTTGAAGATCCGCGTTTCGGCGCCGAAGTGTTCGAGCAGGCGCGCGGCTTCCTCGGTCAGCAGGCGGCTGAACGAGCGTTCGCGGGTTGAGCCATAGAGCAGCAGGATGCGTGGTTTGTGTCCGTCATGTGCGGCGTTGGCCGGGATCAGGTCGAGATCGAGATTGGGTAGGTGGTCGCTCATTGGGGCTCCGTTTACAAAGTGCCGATGCGGTCGATTTCAGCCTGGAGCTGGTCGCGGCTCAGGCGCTCGAAGGGCAGGGAGAGGAAGGTTTTGCAGCGCAGCTCTATGTGCGCCAGGGAGGCGTCGAAGGCGGCATCGAGCTGGGCTTCGCTGCCATGGACTTCGGAAGGGTCTGCCAGGCCCCAGTGGGTTTTCAGTGCCGGGCCGAAGTACAGCGGACAGGCTTCGCCAGCGGCGTTGTCGCAAACGGTGATGACAATGTCCGGCGGGTTGTTGGCGAAGGCGTCGTTGCCTTTGCTGGTCAGGCCGCGGATGTCGATACCCGCGCGTTGCAGGGTCGACAGGCTGCGAGGATGCACCTGGCCCTTGGGAAAACTACCGGCGCTGACCGCTTCGAAACCGGCCGGAGCCAGGTGATTGAACAGCGCCTCGGACAGGATGCTGCGACAGCTATTGGCAGTGCACATGAACAGGACTCGCATGGGACAACTCCTTAGCAGCAGCTTGCACGGGCAGGGCGATCACCCATGCCGTCGAGACGGGTGCTGTCGGCGTCGAGCCACTGGCCATTGGCCTCGAGGGTCAGTTGCAGCACTTCCCTCACCCAGGTCGGCAGTTGCGGGTTGAGCCGGTAATACACCCACTGGCCCTGACGGCGGTCGAGCAACAGGCCGCAGGTGCGCAGTTGGGCCAAATGCCGGGAGATTTTCGGCTGGCTGTCGTCGAGCGCGCACATCAGCTCGCACACGCACAGCTCGCCTTCGCGAACGATCAGCAGCGTGGCGCGGGCGCGGGTTTCATCGGCCAGGCATTTGAACAGGGCGGTAGGGGTAAGCATCGAATCGACCCGAGGTAATATGTGGAAAATCGAATATACGGATATCCGCATATATATGGCAAGCCCGATGTGCTAACCGGCCAGCAGCTCCCCGATCAGGATGCCCAGCGGTAGAATGCGCCGCTCACCTGAAACGGAATTCATCATGACCGCACCGCTGCATGCCGCCTTTCTCTCCCTGCTGGCCTTGCCTGGCGCTACCCAGGCCGCGCCCGCAGAACCGGTACCGCTGTACCAGCCCCTCAAGGACTGGGTGGTGGGCTGTGACAACACCCGCGAGTGCACGGCGCTGGCGGCCGATACCAGGGCCGACATGCCGCTTGGAATCCAGGTGGTGCGAGGGGCTGGCAGCGATGGCCAACTGCAGGTGACGATTTACAGCAGGAGCTCGCTGGAGGGGCCGTTACAGCTCGATGGCAAGCCGCTGGCGCTACCGTTGAACGAGGCACAGGCCAACGGCGTGGTTTACTGGCACGCCAGTGGCGAGCAGGCCATGACCCTGCTCAAGGCCTTGCGCAATGGTTCGCAGCTGACCTCGCAGAGCAATGATGGCCAGCTCGGCAGTTCTCTCAACGGTCTGAGTGCTTCGTTGTTGCTGATCGATTCGGTGCAGGGGCGGGTGGGGCATCGCAGTGCCTTCGTCCGCCCAGGTGTGGCGTCGGACAGCGCCGTGCCGCCGGCGCCGGCGCTGCCGAAGCTGGCGCCATTTGTACGCCCCGAACCGATGGGCGAAGCAGAGGCCAGGCGTATTACCGAGGTGGTCATGGCGGCCACCGCAGGCGACTGGCGCGATCCTGACGCGGACTGGACACCGGACAGCGCCCAGGCTTATGCCTTGAGCCGGGATACTGCGCTGGTCAGCTTTCGTTTCGGCTGCGGCGCCTACAACTGCGAATATGTGCTGTACACCACTTCGCGGGCTCACCCCGAGCAGGCGAAGGCGTTGCAGTTCGAGAATATTGCCGGGCAGGAGCAGTGGGGCGATTTCGGTGGTTCGGTGGGTTATGACCCGGACACCGGCGTGCTCAGCAGTTTCATCCTGGCCCGAGGCATAGGCGATTGCGGTGTCGACCAGAGCTGGCGCTTCGATGGTGAGCGCATGCAACTGCGCTCGCTGGCGCGGATGGGCAGTTGCAGCGGCAGCTGGCCGGACAAGTGGCCGGTGCTGTGGCGCACGCAGGATTGAACCTTGGGGCTACGGCGTAGCCCATCGCCGGCAAGGCCGGCTCCCACAGGGGTGATGTCGCCTGCTACCCCTGTGGGCGCTGGCCTTGCCAGCGATCAAGTGCGTAGCACTCGTAGATCAAGCGACACACTCAGAACGCCAGCTTGTAGCCGATCATCAGCAGCATGCCCGCCAGGCAAGGGCGCAGGATGCTGTCGGAAATCCGTCCGGTCAGGTGGCTGCCCATGTAGATGCCCGGCAGCGAGCCCAGCAGCAGGTAGCCGAGCAGCGACCAGTCCATGTTGCCCATGCTCGCATGGCCCAGGCCTGCGACCAGGGTCAGTGGCACGGCGTGGGCGATTTCGGTGCCGACCAGGCGGCGGGTAACCAGGTAGGGGTAGAGCAGGAACAGCGCCACGGTCCCCAGGGCACCAGCACCGATGGAGGTCAGCGAGACCATGACGCCGAGCACCACACCGGTGGCTACGGTCAGCAGGTTGAGGCTGGTGCCGCTCAGGTGATAGCGGTCGCCGGCATGTTTGCTGGCGAATGCCTGGAGTTTGCTTTTGAACAGGATGGCCAGGGCAGTGAGGACCAGAACGACGGCCAGGCCTTGTTTGATGATGGCGTTGGCGGCCTGGGTGTCGGCGTCCAGGCTGGCGAGGAACCACAGGGTCAGGGCTGCGGCCGGGACGCTGCCGAGGGTCAGCCAGCCGGTGATTTTCCAGTCGATATTCTTGTTCTTGCCGTGGACCCAGACGCCGCTGGCTTTGGTGATGGCGGCGTAGAGCAGGTCGGTGCCTACGGCGGTGGCGGGGTTGATGCCGAACCACAGCAGGATCGGGGTCATCAGGGAGCCGCCGCCGACGCCGGTCATGCCGACGATGAATCCTACTACCAGGCCTGCAAGGGTAAAACCGAAAGAACCTACATCCATAAGTAACCTAAACGCCCAACGTGCCCGTGATCGGATGGCAGCCAGCATAAAGGTTTTTTTATAGCTAAATAGACTAGTTCGTTATTAGGTTATAACTGTGTGAGGTGTCGGGAGGGGGAAGATTATCCGTTTGCCAGGGGACAGCTCCAGCAAAAATGCTTGCCCCACCAGGGCGCTACGCTGCTCTTGTGGGAGCGGGCTTGAGCCGCGATGCGATATCACAGGCAGCGCATCACCGATCCGTCATCACCACCATCACATGCGCATCCCCACCATCTTCCGTCTCCGACAGATAAATATGCCCGACATTACTGTTGAAGTACGCCGTCTCCTGCGGGCCAATGCTCACGGCTTCACCCGTCTCGAACACAATGCGCACCCGCCCGCTGAGCACCAGGGCAAATTCCTGCCCCGGGTGGCGGATGAATTCATCGAACTGTTGCCGCTCGCGGGCGATGATCCGCGCATACATTGGCGTCATCAGCCGCTCGGGAAATTCCCCGGCGATCGGGTGGTAGTCGTAGGTCCCAGTGCTGTAGCCGGGCGCCGTGGGCAGGGAGTTGACCACCACCGTGGTCGGCACCGGCATATCGCTCACGCCTGAAGCGCGAAACAACTGGGCAATATCAACCTTCAGCGCCCGCGCCGCCGCCGCCAGTTTCTCGTAGCTCACCGAGACCTGGGCCAGTTCCATTTTCGACAGGGTCGACACCGGTACCCCGGACAGTGCTGACAACTGCTTGAGCGTCAGTTGCTGGGCCTTGCGCACGCTACGCAGGCGCGCTCCGACTTCGGCGCGGTCAATCAGTGGCAGCGCACCAGGGCGGTCGTCGGCAGGGGAGCGGTCGGCACTCATCAAGCATCTCGGTCAGACAAAACGGACCCGCATCTTACCGTGGCGGCTTGCATAATCCGAAATTCTCATATATTAGAATTCTCACAAATGATAATTTCACTGCGCAGGCGATTGCACGGCTATGACAGAGACCTTCGACATCGTGATCATCGGCGCCGGTATTGCCGGCGCTTCATTGGGCTATCGCCTGGCTGACGGACAACGGGTGCTGATGCTCGAGCGCGAAACCCAAGCCGGTTACCACTCCACAGGACGCTCGGCCGCGATGTTCATGGAGGCTTACGGCACACCGCAGATCCAGGCGCTGACTCGCGCCAGCCGGGCCTTCTATGAGTCGCCGCCGCCAGGCTTCTGCGAGCATGCGCTGCTCGAGCCGCGCGGCTGCCTGTATGTGGCGACGCTGGAGCAACAGGCGCTGCTCGACAGCACCTATGCCCAAAGCCTGGCCAACGGCACCGAGGTCACCTTGCTCGACCGCGATGGGGCGCTGGCGCTGGTGCCGAGCCTGCGTGGCGAGGTATTGGCCGGAGCAGTGCTGGAGCCCGGTGCCATGGACCTGGATGTGCATGCGCTGCACCAGGGTTTTCTGCGCGGTTACCGCCAGGCCGGCGGCCAGTTGCGGTGCAACGCCGAGGTGGTGGAGGGCCGCTACCACGAGGGCCACTGGCACCTGAGCCTGGCCGACGGCAGCGGCATTCAGGCCCGCCAGGTGGTCAATGCCGCGGGCGCCTGGGCCGATCGCATCGCTGCGGTCTGTGGTATCCAGCCCATCGGCCTGCAGCCGTGCCGACGCTCGGCGTTTACCTTCGAAGGCCCGCAGGACCAGGCCTTCAGCCGATGGCCAGCGGTGATCGGCGTCGATGAAAGCTTTTATTTCAAACCCGATGCCGGGCAGTTGCTCGGCTCGCCGGCCAACGCCGACCCGGTCGAGCCCCAGGACGTGATGCCCGAAGAGCTCGACGTGGCCATCGGCATCTACAACATCGAAGCCATCACCACCCTGGCGATTCGCCGGCCCAGCCATACCTGGGCCGGGCTGCGTTCGTTCGTTGCCGATGGCGACCTGGTGATCGGCCGCGACCCGCAGAATCCGGCGTTTTTCTGGCTGGCGGCGCAAGGCGGTTACGGTATCCAGTCCGCCGCTGGCGCTTCGCAACTGGCGTGCGCGCTGCTGCTTGAGCAGCCGCTTGCAGCAACCTTGAGCGCCGAAGGGGTCGAGCCGCAACGCTTGTCCCCGGCGCGCTTTCGTTAACCCCCGAAGGAGATTTCCCATGAGCTCAACTATCCAGCGTATCCCCAGCCACCTGCCGTATCCGTTCTCCAAGGCGGTGAAGGTCGGCGGCTTTCTGTTCCTTTCCGGGCAGATCCCCATGCGCGCCGACGGCGAAGTGGTGCGTGGCGACATTCAGGTTCAGACCCGGGCCGCTCTGGAACGCATCGGCGAAACCCTGGCCGAATGCGGCGTCGGTTTCGATCAGGTGATCAAGGCCACTGTGTGGCTGTCCGACATGGCCCATTTCGCCGGTTTCAACGAGGTGTACAAAAGCTTCTTCGCCAACGGCTACCCGGTGCGCTCCACCGTCAGTGCCGGCCTGGCCCTGGGCGTGGATGTCGAGATCGAAGTACAGGCCTGGATCGGCAACGACTGAGGCACCACAGCAACACTGGGTAAAAACAACAACAAGGCCCGGGCAGGGCCATCGATACCAGAGGGTTGAAAATGAAAGAGCAGCTGAAAATTGCAGGCGCCTTTATCGGCGTGATCGTTGGCGCGGGTTTCGCCTCGGGGCGGGAGCTGTTGCTGTTCTTTGTCGACTTCGGCCTCTGGGGCCTGCTCGGGGCGCTGGTCAGCGCAGCGTTGTTCACTTTCCTCGGCATGGCCCTGGCCGGGCTGGGCAATCGCTTGCAGGCGGCCTCGCACAAGGATGTGGTGTATGCCATCTGCGGGCGCCACTTGGGCTTGTTAGTCGACCTGTTGATCACCTTCTTCATGTTCGCGGTCACCGTGGTGATGCTTGCTGGCGGTGGGGCCTTGCTGGAACAGCAGTTCGCCATTCCGGCGCTGGCCGGTAGCATGCTGGTCACCGTGCTGGTGGTGGCGGTGGTGTGCCTGGATGTGCAAAAGGTGATCCTGCTGATCGGTGCGGTGACGCCGTTTCTGATCCTCATCGCCACGGCCATTGCCTTGTACGCGGTGTTCACCCGCGAGCTGAGCTTTGCCGCCCTGGACCAGGTGGCCAGCCAGCAGGAGGCGGGCACCAGCCACTGGTTGCTCGGTGCGTTCCTGTACGTGTCGTACAACATCGTCGCCGGTGCGCCGATCCTGGCGATTCTCGGCGGCTCGGCACGCCTGGAGAAGACCGCGATCTGGGGCGGGATTCTTGGCGGTGCGGCCTTGGGCGGGCTGATGTTGGTGATGAGCGCAGGGCTGCTGTCACGCCTGGATACCGTCGCCGATCTGCCGATGCCGATGCTGTCGATTGCCAGCGAAATTTCCCCGGCACTGGGCGTGATCATGTGCGTGATCATCTTCGGCATGATCGTCAACACCGCAGTGGGCACGTTGTATTCGTTCCTGGCGCGGCTGTTGCCGGCGGGCACCCGCAGTTTTCGTCTGGGCTCGGTGGCGGCGGGAGTGGCGGCGTTTGTCTGCAGCCTGATCGGCTTTATCAGCCTGGTCGGCCAGGTCTATCCGTTCTTCGGTTACCTGGGCTTCGTGCTGATGCTGGCGGTATTGATCGGCTGGTTGCGCCTGGGGCGGGCCAAGCGGGTGCTGGCGGTGTAGCGGGGAGGGGTAAAGCAAAGGGGCCGCAAATGGCCCCTTTGTTGTTTGCGCGTGTCAGATCTTGAAGCTGTCGACCAGTTGCTTCAGGCGCCCGGCCTGCTGGGCCAGGGCATCGCAATGACGCAGGGTGTCATTGAGGTTGGCCACGCCTTGCTGGTTCAGCACGTTGATCTGGGTGATGTCCAGGTTCAGGCTTTCGACCACGGCGGTCTGCTCTTCGGTCGCGGCAGCCACCGACTGGTTCATGCCGTCGATCTCGCCGATGCGCTGGGTCACGCTGCTCAGGCGCTCGCCGGCCTGGTTGGCGACCAGCACGCTTTCTTCGCTGGAGACCTGGCTGGCGTTCATGTTGTGCACCGCCTCGCGGGAACCGACCTGCAGGGTGGTGATCATCTTGTGGATTTCTTCGGCCGACTCCTGGGTGCGGTGGGCCAGGTTGCGGACCTCGTCGGCAACCACGGCGAAACCACGCCCGGCTTCACCGGCACGGGCCGCTTCGATGGCAGCGTTGAGCGCCAGCAGGTTGGTCTGCTGGGAGATGCCCTTGATCACGTCGAGGATCTGGCCGATGTCATCGGTGCTGGCGTTGAGGGTTTCGATCTGCTCGCAGGATTCGCTGATCTTCTGCGACAGCGAAGTCATTGCCGAGATGGTTTCCTGCACCACCTGACGACCGTCGTTGGCCTGCTCGCTGGCGCCGCTGGCGTGTTGCGAGGCGTCGGCGGCGTTGCGGGCGATTTCCTGGGTGGCGGCGCCCAGCTCGTTGATCGCTGCGGCCACGCTGTTGGTGCGCATGCTTTGTTCTTCGGAACCTGTGATCGAGGCGTTGGAGGCGCTCATCACACGCTCGGACAGGTCGTGAACCTGGCGAGTGGCCGAGGACACTTCGGCAATCGAGGCATGAATCCGCTCGACGAACTGGTTGAAGGCACCGGCCAATTCACCGAACTCGTCCTTGTTCTCGACGACCAGGCGGCGGGTCAGGTCGCCTTCGCCCTGGGCGATGTCCTGCATGGCACGGCCCATGGTGGTCAGCGGACGCATCAGCACTGGAATCAGCAGGCTCAGCAGGCCGGCGATGGCAGCCACGGCGATCAACATGGCGATGATGGCCGAGGTGCGGAACTGGCTCAGACCTGCGTAGGCTTTGTCACGGTCGATCGACAGGCCGATGTACCAGTCAGCCGTCGGCAGACCGCTGACCGGGGCGAAGGAAATGATCCGGTCCTGTTTGTTCAGGGTCACCTCGTGGGTGCCCGGGGCGATATGCAGGTTGCTGCCCGGGTAGATGTCCTTGAGGTTCTTCATCACCTGGTCTTTGTCCGGGCTGACGATCACCTGGCCGTTACGGTCGACCAGGAAGGCGTGGCCGATACCGCCGAAGTCCACGGCATTGATGATGTCGACCAGGGTTGCCAGGCTCAGGTCGCCGCCGACCACGCCGAGCAGCTCGCCGTTGGCCTTGCTCTTCACCGGCATGCCAATGGTGACCACCAGGCCGCCGACCGCGGCCATGTATGGCGGGGTCAGCATCGTCTGGTTGGCGGTCACGGCAGCGGTGTACCACGGACGCTGGCGCGGGTCGTAGCCGTCGGGCATCTTCGCGTCCGGACGCTGGGTGAACACGCCGTTGGACTGGCCGACATAGGTGAACTGGAAGTTGCTGGTGTACGAAGGCTGGTCGACCAGCCCCGGGAGGTCGGCGTTGGCGCCCTGGTGGGCGACGTCCTGGGCGAGGTTTTCCAGGACCAGGATGCGTCCGCTCATCCAGTTCTGCACACTGCTGGCGGCCAGCGCGCCGGCCTGCTTGACCGACGAGTCGATGTTCTGTCGGATGGTGCTGCGTTGCAGATAATCGTTGTAAAGCGTGAACAGTGCAAATGCCAGAACCACGACGCCGCAGGCGCACAGCAGGATCTTGTGGCGAAATTTCAGGTTCATGTTCCGAGACCTTGTGCCAGTAAAGAGGAGTGCCGAGCGGCGCTTTTGGCGTGTGCTCGTACCTATCCAGACGGGTATCGGCCGCGAAACTGAAAAATTGATAGGAAGTTTTGCCGCAGGGGCTGACAGGATTTTCCTACGGCCTGCTCTGGCGTGCGTGTTGCAGCCCGGTGCGTTACTGCGCGCCCAGTAAACGCACCAGTTCCTGGGCGGCTTTTTGCAGCGGCTGGTGCTGGCGCCAGAACGCATGCACCGGCAGTTGCAGCTCGTTGCGGGTGTTGCTGAAATCCAGGCGCACCAGGCGTCCCGCGTCCAATAAAGGCGCCACGCGCGACAACGGGAAGTCGCCCCAGCCAAGGCCGGCTTCGACCATCTCGATGGCCATGGCCAGGCTGTCGGTGCGCCAGTGCGCCTTGCCGATCAGGGCGCGGGTGTCGCTCAGCGGCAGGTCGCGGCTGGCTACCAGGATCTGCCTTACGTTGGCCAGGTCTTCAAGGTAGACGATTTGCCGTGGGCGTTGCTGCAGGGCCGGGTGCTGTGGGCCGATGCAGGCCACCAGCGATTCCATGCCGATGTTCTGAAAGCGCTGCCGGGCGTCCACCGCCAGCCCGGCAAAGGCCAGGCACAGGCTGACGCGGCCGTCGTGCAGCAGTTGCAGGGCATCTTCCTGCGGGGTCGTCAGCACCTCGACATCCAACAGTGGATGACGCTCGCTGATGGTTCTGATCGCTGCCAGCAGGCGCGTGTGGTCGATGTCCGGTACCACGCTGATGCTCAGGGTGCTTTCCAGCCCCTGGGACAACTCCAGTGCATGCACCTGCAACTGCCCGAGCTGATTGGCGATCATCCGTGCGTGGGGTTCCAGGGCTTGGGCCATAGCGGTGGGGCGGGTTTCCCGGTGGGTGCGTTCGAACAGGGTGAAGCCCAGCTCCGCTTCGAGGTTGCCGATCGCCATGCTCACTGCCGAAGGCACTCGGCCCAAAGCCCGGGCGGCGGCGGAAAACGAACCGCGGTCGAGCACGGCGAGAAATAGTTCGATGTTGTCGCTGGAAAAGTTCATGGCAATCTCCTATCAGCCAATCTGATAACTGCTGACTTTGGCTGTCAAGAAGATTGACGCATGCTTGCCCGCCTCAGCTGCCCCAAGGGGCGGCGTTTTTATGCAAAGCCGAGGTTAGCAACGTGCAAGGTGTCAAACGCAAACTGGTCTATGTGACCGCCTATGAACTGATCGGCCTGTGCATGTCGACCCTGGGCCTGGCCTACCTGGCCGACAGCGCGCCGAGCAATACCGGGCCGCTGGCGGTAATGATCACTACCATCGCCATGGCCTGGAACTTCATCTACAACACCCTGTTCGAGTACTGGGAAAGCCGTCAGGCCAAGCGCGGTCGAAGTGTTGCCCGGCGGCTGGCGCATGCGATCGGCTTTCAGCTGACCCTGGTGGTGTACTTGATTCCGCTGATTGCCTGGTGGCTGGACATGAGCCTGCTTGAGGCCTTTGTCGTCGACCTGGCCTTTATCATTCTCA
Source organism: Pseudomonas wadenswilerensis (assembly GCF_900497695.1). GTDB lineage: Bacteria > Pseudomonadota > Gammaproteobacteria > Pseudomonadales > Pseudomonadaceae > Aquipseudomonas > Aquipseudomonas wadenswilerensis. Next base: position 250,761 of record NZ_UIDD01000006.1, read on the forward strand.
TCCCGTGCTACACCTTCATCTACAACTGGCTGTTCGACCGGATCTTCGGCTTGCCGACCTCGGCCCAGGCCCAGCCGGACAATCGCGTCACCGCATAAACCGCGCCTTTATTGGGCGGGCAGGGTGATCACCTGGGCGGCGGGCTGTGGCTCGCGCTCGGGGCCTTCGGCGGCCAGCAGGCTGTCTTCTATCTCCCCCGACAGGTAGTAGACCCCGGCCATGGCGCCGGTCTTGCGGTTCTCCATCAGTTCGCGCCATTCCTCGTTCAGTGCCACGTTGAGGATCACTCGCAGCTGCTCGATCATCGCCGGTTGTTCACGGTTGTGGGTCATGACGCCGATACCGGTTGCCGCCAGGGAAATCACCGTGCCCGCCGCGCGACCGACGGCCGCCGCCACTGCGCTGGCAATGCCCCGTGGCGCCAGGGTGGCGCCGAGCTTTTCACTGGCTTGCCGGGCGACCGATGACAAGCCGATGTCCGAGCGCTGGGTGCCGGCGCGCACGGCACTGTGCATGCGTTTGATCAGCGCCGTATAAGCGGGTTGCTGCTCCAGCGGTTTGCTGTACAGCAGTTGATGAAGCGAAGCGTTGTTATTGGCCGGTGGCCCGAGGCCGATGGCCTGGATCCGCGTCAGGTGCAGGTTGAACTGCTCGGGTGGCGCGCGGTAGCGCTGGGCAATCTGCTGCAACTGCTGGCCAAGCAGCTGGATATACAGCTCCATGGCCCGGTCGCGAATGGCTTCGGGGTCGATTTCCTTGGCCACCGGGTCCAGCACCCGCTCGTGGTACTGCTGCTGCAGGTACAGGGCCAGGCGTTTTTCCGGCGGATCCTTGCCGTCGCCGCTGTTCATCTTGTACCAGGCCACTTTCATGGTCAGCCATTGCTGGGTCCAATAACCGGTGAACCAGGGGATGAAGTCGCTTTCGGTGTACTGCTGCACACGCTCCTTCCACACCCGCATGGAGCGCCGGGCATAGTCGTTGACCGAACTGGTAGTGGCCAGCGACGCGTCGATGATGTCCCGGTCGATCTGTTGCCAGGTCGCGGCGCTGACCGGGATGGGCGGCAGTTCCGGGGCCTTTTGCCGTGAGCCGCAGCCGCCCAGCGCCAGTAAAAAGGCGAGCAACAGGGCGATGAGCGGGGAACGCGGCATCAACTCGCAGCCCCCTTGTGGTTTGGGAAAGGTCGAACGCGGTGGTTACTTGAGTATAGGTGCCGTCACTCGGGCTGCTGTTCGGCCTCGGCCTGATCCAGCGCCTCGACGATCTCTGCCCAGATTTCCCGGCAGAAAAACCACACCCAGGTGGCGTTCAGCACGCGGTCAATATGGCGCCGCCACCAGCTGTCGCGGCGGGCTTGCAGGGATTGCTCGATCTCCTCGTGCAGCCAGGTTTCGTCGAAGCCGGTCCAGATCGGCGGTACTGGCGTCATGATGTTGCTGTAGCAGGCGGGGGCGACTTCGCTGTAGAAGATTTCTTTCAGCAGCTCGCGGTCAAAGCCAACGAGGTGGCGGGCGATCCAGAGGTATTCGATGTGGGTGTCGACGAACGCATCGGACATCGCCACTTGCACCTGGCGGCGCTGCTGCGGCGTCATTTGAGGCGCAGGTGCAGCAGCGGGTAGGGGTTGCCCTGGCCATCGCGGGCCGAGCGGCCTACTTGTTCGAAGCCTTGCTTGAGATAAAAGCCGACGGCCTGGGGATTTTGCTCGTTGACGTCGACTTCGCGCACGGCCAGTTCGCTGATTACTTGCCTGAGCAAGGCCTTGCCCACGCCCTGGCCGCGCGATTGAGGATCGACGAAAAGCATTTCCAGCTTGCCTTTGCTGACCCCGGCAAAGCCGCGGATCTGGCCCTGGTTGTCGTGCCAGGCACGCAGCTCGACAGCGGGCAGGTAGTCGTTGAGGATCAGCGGGCGCAGCTGGTCGACGTAGCCTTCGGGCAGAAAGTCATGGGTGGCGCGTACCGAGGCTTCCCAGACGGCAGTCAGGGTCGGGTACTGGTCGGGGTCTACCGGGGTGATCCTTTCGTTCATCAGCATGCTCATCTATGTGTAGGAGCGGGCTTGACCCGCGATAACGTCCTGTCTGCCACATCGTATCGCGGGGCAAGGCCCGCTCCTACACCAGACCGCTGTTCCCGGTGAAAATCCTCAATCATCCAGGTTGAGCTTGGCCTCGATATGGTCCAGATGCTCATGCATCAACGCCAACGCGGCCTCGCCATTGCCGTCCTCCAGCGCATCGATAATCGCCGCGTGTTCCTGCCAGGCACAATGGCTGCACGGCCGTGCTTCGTACTGGGCAATGATCAGCGAGGTTTGCGGTACCAGGCCGTTGAGAAAACGCGCTAACGGCACGTTGTCGGCCATTTCCGCAAGTTTCAGGTGAAACTCGCCACCCAGGCGAATCGCCGTGCAGCGCTGACCTTGCTCATGGTGCTGACGCTCGCGGGCCACCAGCTCGCGCAGTTGGCGGATCTTCGCCGGTCGTGAACGTTTGGCCGCCAGGCTGATCAGGGTGGTTTCGGCCAGGCGCCGGGCGCTGAGGATCTGCCGCGCATGCTGTGGGTCGGGTGCGGCCAGGCGCGCGGTGTGGCTTGGGCGCTGGACGATCACCTGTTGATCCGACAGGCGCCCGAGCACCCGGCGGATTACCGTGCGGCTGACCCCGAAGGCATCGCCAAGCGCTTGTTCGGTCAAGGCGCTGCCAGGGGCCAGGCGCTGTTCGAGGATGGCATCGAACAGGCGCGGGTAGATCTGCTCGGCCGACAATCGGCGCTCACCCTGGGCGAGCAGCGAGGGCAGGGCGGTGTCATGGGCGTGGGCGCTGGCGTTCATGGTCGCACTCCTGGGGTCAGTTGCCCGGATGATCGTCCGGGATGTTCAGTTCGATACCCATGCGCCGGCCTTCCTGGAGGATATGGTGGCGCATCTGCGCGCTGGCCTGGGCGCTGTTCTTGTTGCGGATGGCGCGCACCACCGCTTCGTTTTCCTCAAGTCTTGCCGCCAGATGCTCGGGCGAGTTGCGCAGCACTGCGGCGCTTTGCTTGAGGGCATTGCTGGTCTGTTGCACCACACTCTGGAAGATCGGGTTGGCGGTCAGGGTGAACAGCTCTTCGTGGAAGGCGATGTAGGCGTTGACCCCGGCTTCGCTGTCTTCGGCCTCAAGCGCTTCGCGCATGTCCATAAGGGTCAGGCGCAGCTGGCCGATTTCCTTGCTGCTGATCGACTGTGCCACCAGGCCGACGATGAAGGGTTCGAGGGTGTAGCGCAGTTGCAGCACGTCTTCCAGGCTGGCCTCGGCGACACCGCTCTGGGGCATGGCGGTTTCTGCCGCATCGGCGTCCAGCACCTGCACGCCCTTGCCTGGCATCGAACGCACCAGGCCGAGGGTCTCCAGCACGGTCACCGCTTCACGCAGGCTCGGTCGGCTGATGCCCAGTTGTTCGGCCAGTTCACGCTGGCCCGGAAGCATGTCACCGGAACGCCACTGGCCGCGGGCCAGGGCCTGGCGGAGTTTTTCCACCACTGAGTTCACTACTGTCGATGAAGTAATCATTGTTCACTCCATGAGAACACTTGCATGGTTTGCTCCTGTGGCCGGCAGTGGGGCTGCCGGCCCTATTGCTCAGAACTCTTGTTGATGGGCATTCGGGGTCTTGCGCTGGGCAAAGCCGAAGCCCTGTTTACCCGACAGCACATTGTTGGCCCGCTCCATGTCGATATCGCCTTCCCAGCGGCCGATGGCGACGGTGGCCACGCAGTTGCCGATCAGGTTGGTCAGCGCCCGGCCGATGCCCATGAACCAGTCCACCGCCAGCACCAGCACCAGGCCGACCACCGGGATCGCCGGGATGGCAGTCAGGGTCGCGGCCAGGATTACCAGGGCGGAGCCGGGGATGCCGTGGGCGCCCTTGGAGGTGATCAGCGACACCAGCAGAATGGTCAGCAGGTCGGTCATGGCCAGCGGTGTGCCGGTGGCGTTGGCGATGAACACGATCGCCAGGGTCAGGTAGATCGAGAAACCGTCGAGGTTGAACGAGTAACCGGTAGGAATCACCAGGCCTACCGTCGAGCTGCCGATGCCCAGGTGCTCGAGCTTGCGCATGATCTGCGGCAGCACGGCGTCGGAAGAAGCGGTGCCGAGGACGATGGTCAGCTCTTCGCGCAGGTACTTGATGAACGGCAGGATCTTCAGCCCCGACAGGCGCATCACGGTGCCCAGGATCAGCAGCACGAAGCCGGTGCAGGTCAGGTAGAACAAGGCGACCAGGCCGCCCAGGTGCTGCAGCGATTCCAGGCCATATTTGCTGGTGGTGAAGGCAATGGCGCCGAATACGCCGATGGGTGCCAGGCGCACGATCATGCCCATGATGCGAAAGATGATATGGCTCAGTTCGTTGATCAGCCGCGAGATGCCCGAGGCCGCTTCACCCACCAGGTTCAGGGCGCTGCCGAACAGTACCGAAAACAGCAAGACCTGGAGGATGTTGTTGTCGGCAAAGGCACCGACCACCGAGGTCGGAATCAGGTCCATGAGGAACGCGGCAGTGCCGTGGATGTGCTGGCCGCGTTCGGCCAGGTTGCTGGCTTCGCTGCTGGCCAGTTGGTCCAGGTGAATGTTGGCGCCGCTGCCGATGCCGGAGGTAAAGGCGAATACCAGGCCGATCACCAGGGCGATGGTGGTCAGGATTTCGAAGTAGATCACCGATTTCAGGCCGATGCGCCCGACCTTTTTCAGGTCGCCGGCACCGGAGATGCCGCTGACCACCACGCAGAACACGATCAGCCCGATCAACATCTTGATCAGCTTGATGAAGCCGTCACCGAGGGGTTTGAGTTGCAGGGAAACTTCAGGAAAGCTCAGGCCGCAGGCTATGCCTAGCACAAGGCCCAACACCACTTGGAGGAAGATCGAACGCGAGCACCATTTGAGCATGGGAGGGATCTCTGGTCGGTGTCCCTGCTTCGATGCCACGAGGGGCGAAAGAGCGGAGGACTTAATTATTGTGGTCTTACCGGTATGTCCAGTGCGGGGTCAGTGTAGGCGCGAATTTTTCAGCTTTGCAAGGGGTTTTCGGTCGAAAGGGCAAGAATTGGCTTTACCGGTCTGACCAGTTGAGGTGCAATGCGCGGGCAGAAAAAAGCGGCAGGTTCAGCCTGCCGCTTTTTCCGTGTTGCCGGGACTAAGGCTTGGACAAGGCCAGGTCTACCGCCGCAATCAGCTTGCCCAGGTCCTGGCGTGGGGCCTTGTGAATGACACCAAAGAGGTAGGCACGTTGCTCGTCTTCGTCGTCCTGCTCGGCGAAGAAGGCTTTGAGTTTGATGCCCAGTACCTCGGCAAAGGTCAGCAGGGCTTCCACGCTGGGAGTGTAGGTGCCGGTTTCGAAGCGACTGATGGTCTTGGGGTCAAAACCGGTTTTCTCGCCAAGTTCAGCCTGAGTGAGCCCGGCTACCTTGCGGTAGCGTCTGATGGCCGAACCCAAACTTGAAATTGTCATCGCTTAATTCCCATTTAGAATCAAGAACTTAACGATATCTATCCGCAAGAGACAACGCCACAATTCATCACCTTTGTTTGCATAATGTGATGTAATTCGTAGAATTGATCGTTTGGACAGGTCAAAAGCCATCGAGTTTCAACCGGGGTGAGCCAGCTGAGACTCTTCAGCAAAGCACCCCTGCAGAAGGCTGATCTCGGTGTCGGACGAATGGTTTGTGCGCTGCACAGGACAACCTGGCAGACCACTGCAAATGGAGTTTTATCGTGCGTCTCAACATGCCGGTCACCTCGGTCGAACAGACTTTCGGCGAGGATCAGCGGCTTATTTCCGCCACCGACATCGCCAGCAACATCACCTACTGCAATGCCGAATTCGCCGCTATGAGCGGATTCAGCCAGGCCGAGTTGATCGGTAGCCCGCACAACCTGGTCCGCCACCCGGACATGCCGCCGGCGGTGTTTGCCCTGATGTGGCAGTACCTCAAGGCCGGCCAGAGCTGGATGGGGATCGTCAAGAACCGCTGCAAGAACGGCAACTTCTACTGGGTCAGCGCTTATGTCACGCCAATACTCGAAGACGGCCGCCTGGTCGGCTACGAGTCGGTGCGGGTCAAGCCGAGCCGCGAGCAGGTGCGCCGCGCCGAAGTACTCTATGCGCGGTTGCGTGAAGGCAAGCCGGCGGTCTCGGCCGGGCGCCGTCTGGCCCAGTTGAGCCAGGTGATGAGCCTGCCCCTGGCTGCCGGCGCGCTGGCAGTGGCGGCCAACCAGGCGCTGCCGGGCTGGCCGGGCCAGGGCATCACCCTTGGCCTGTTCGCGATGATCGGCCTTTGGGCCCATAACCGGTTGGGCCGCCAACTCGGGCAGATCGTGGCGTGCTCGAACAACACCTTTGCCGATCAGATCAGCGCCCTGACCTACAGCGATCAACTGGGCCCGGCGGCGCAGTTGCAGATGATCCTGATCAGCGAGGAAGCGCGGCTCAAAACCGCGCTCACCCGCCTGAGCGACCTGGCCACGCAGATGGCCGAAGCCGCCAGCGATTCCAGTCGCCTGTCCAGCAGCACCGAAACCGCGTTGCTTGAACAGCGCGCCGAAACCGACATGACCGCCACCGCCATGACGCAAATGGCCGCGTCCATCGGCGAGGTGGCCGAGCATGTGCAGCAGACCGCAGTCCAGGCACAGACCGCCAACCAACTGGCCGAGCAGGGCAGCCAGGTCGCCGGCACCAGCCGCGAGGCCATCCAGTTACTGGCCAATACTGTCAGCCAGATCAACCAGGCGGTCACCCACCTGGCCGGGCAGACCCAGGACATCATGCTCGCCGCTGAAGTGATCCGCGCGATTGCCGAACAGACCAACCTGCTGGCACTTAACGCCGCCATTGAAGCGGCCCGCGCCGGCGAGCAGGGTCGTGGCTTTGCCGTGGTCGCCGATGAGGTTCGCGCCCTGGCGGCCAAGACCCGGCATTCGACCGTGCAGATCCAGGGTATCATCGAGAACCTGCGCAGCGGCGCCGACGAAGCGGTGAGCATCGCCAGCCTCGGCATCCACGAGGCCGAGCAGGGCGTGGCCCAGGTGCTGGAGGCGCAGCGCGCCTTGCAGGGCATTCGTGCCGCCGTCGAGCGCATCAGCGACATGAGCCAGCAGATGGCTGCCGCCTCGCAAGAACAATCCTCGGTGGCCGAAGAAGTCTCCGAGCAGATCAACAACGTTGCCAGCACGGTGCAGGCCACCGCGCGCAACGCCAATGCCGCGGCCAGCCGCGGCACCGAGCTGGAAAGCATTTCTTCGGGCCTGCGGGCCCTGGTCGAGCGTTTCAATCGCTAACCACCAGGGTGCAGAGGAATTCATGGACGATAACTACCGCGCGGCTGTCGATGCCGCCGCGATCTTTTCCGAAACCGACCTCAGTGGCCGGATCACGTACGTCAACGAGCAGTTCTGCAGCATCTCCGGCTACAGCCGCGAGGAACTGCTGGGGGCCAATCACCGGATCCTCAACTCCGGCCTGCACGGCCCGGAATTCTTCATTGGCATGTGGCGCGCGCTGGTCGCCGGACGGGTGTGGAAGGGCGAGATCTGCAACCGGGCCAAGGACGGTTCGTTGTACTGGGTCGACAGCACCATGGTGCCGTTGATTGATCCGGCCACTGGCAAGGTGCGCAAGTTTGTCTCGATCCGCTTCGACGTCACCGAGAAACGCCAGCTGCTGCACACCCTGCAATGGCGGGTGGGCCACGATGTGCTCACCGGTCTGCCCAATCGTGCCTATCTGTCCGACCTGCTCAACCAGGCCCTGGAGTTCTCGCGCAACGAGGACATTCCGCTGGCCGTGTGCATGCTCGATCTGGATGGCTTCAAGGCGGTCAACGACGGTTACGGTCATGCCAGCGGCGATCTGCTGCTGGTCGAAGTGGCCACGCGCCTCAAGGGCATCCTGCGCGGTGGTGATGCCGTGGCGCGGTTGTCGGGCGACGAGTTCGTGCTGATTTTGCGCCATGTGCAGAACCCGGCGCATTTGCAGGCGGCGCTCGACCGGGTGCTGACCGCGATAGCCGCGCCTTACCAGATCCGCGACCAGGAGATTCGCGTCAGCGCCAGTATCGGCGTGACCCTGTTCCCCCAGGACAACGAAGACACCGACACCCTGGTGCGTCACGCCGACCAGGCGCTGTACGTGGCCAAGCAGAGCGGGCGCAATCGCTTCCACCTGTTCGACGTGTCGCTGGACCAGGAGGTCAAGGCTACCCACCAGACCGTGGCGCGTCTGCGCCAGGCCCTGCACAAGGGCGAGCTGTGCCTGCACTACCAACCCAAGGTCAACATGCACAGCGGCGCGGTCATCGGCTTCGAAGCGTTGCTGCGCTGGCAGCATCCAAGCAAGGGGTTGGTCATGCCCGGCGATTTTCTGCCGCAGGTCGAGCAGACCGACCTGATCGTCGAGATCGGCGAATGGGTCATCGATCAGGCCATGAGCCAGATGCAGCGTTGGCAGGCGCTGGGTCACCAGTGGCCGGTCAGCGTCAATATCGCCGCCCGCCATGTGCAGCGTGATGACTTTGTCGAACGCCTGAAACTGTTGCTGGGCCGTCATCCGGATGTAGCCCCGGCCATGCTCGACCTGGAAATCGTCGAGTCGGTCGCCATTGAAAACATCCAGCGCGTCAGCCAGTGCCTGGAGGCCTGCCAGCGCCTGGGCGTGCAGTTCTCCCTGGATGATTTCGGCACCGGCTATTCGTCGCTCAGCTACCTCAAGCGCCTGCCGACGCGGACCATCAAGATCGACAAATCCTTCGTCCGCGACATCCTCCACGACCAGGACGACCTGGCCCTGACCCGCGCCGTGATCGGCCTGGCCCGGGCCTTTGGCCGCCAGGTGATCGCCGAGGGCCTGGAGACGGTCGAGCATGGACAATTGCTCATGGGCCTGGGTTGCGACGTCGCCCAGGGCTACTGCATCGCCCGGCCGATGCCGGCTGAGCAGGTGATCGACTGGGTTGCCGATTACCAGCAACCCCTGCAGTGGCAAATCCAGTAGGGGCGGGCCTGGAATCCTCTCCTACCAGCGCTGGTCCTCTGTGGGAGCTGGCTTGCCAGCGATCGAGCGCGCAGCGGTCGCACGCCAGGCGACGCCGGGCTCACTAGTACCTCCCCAACTGTACCAAGCCGGCGCCGATCATCAGCCAGATGCCGCCTACAAGCGTCAACCAGCAAGACACCTTCATTCGGCGCTGCAGGTAGGTAGGAAGCTCGTGAATTTCTTCCACTTCAAGGACCCTCCTGCCAATGCCGGTGCTCGGCCAAGCTAGCGCGCCACTGATAGATGCAACCACCAGGGTGCGTGACATAACGCCCCTGCGTCCCCATAGCTGAATTTGTTGCTCCAGCCCGCGATTGTTCTGCAGCGCTGTACACATAACCTCGAAATGTCGTGAGCAGGCGATATGCACGTCGATGGCAACGCCGGATAACGCGATAACGAAAGGCGCCAGGCCGAATCCGATCTGGGCGTTCAGGGGCCAGGTATTGATATCTATCATCGCTGTGCCTCATAGATGCATTCAGGCAAAGAGGCCCGGAACCTAGCACCGACAATCTCGACCTGGCGCACCGCTGGGCGGAATCGGAAACATCCCACAAATATCTATGCGCTGCCCCTGTGGGAGCGGGCCTTGCCCCGCGATCGAGCGCGCAGCGGTCGCAATCCAGGCGACGCTGGGTTGCGTTATTTACGCATTCTTTATGCCCGGCCCAGGCTCTCGATCTCGCCCCTTTACAGCCCCTCTACCGACAATGACCGTCAGCGGCACGTGCCGTAAGGACGGAGAGTTTTCATGAGCATTCTGGACGGGGTGTCACTGCTGTTGGCAGTGGCCTTGATGATCTACCTGCTGGTCGCGCTGCTGCGCGCCGATCGGGGTTAGGAGCGACCATGCACAGTTACGATTACGCGTTGCTGCTGGCGTTCTTTGCGCTGGTACTGCTCCCGGCACCCTTGCTCGGGCGTTTCTTTTTCAAGGTAATGGAGGGCCAGCGCACCTGGCTGTCGCCGCTGCTCGGGCCGGTCGAGCGTGGCTGCTACCGGCTGGCCGGGGTCGACGCCAGCAAGGAACAGAGCTGGCAGCAGTACACCCTGGCCTTGCTGGCCTTCAACCTCGCCGGTTTCGTGCTGGTGTTCGCCGTGCTGCTGTTGCAGGGCTACCTGCCGCTCAACCCGCAGCAGCTGGCGGGGCAGGAGTGGTCGCTGGCGTTCAACACCGCGGTGAGCTTTGTCACCAACACCAACTGGCAGTCCTATAGCGGCGAAGCCTCGGTCAGCTACCTGAGCCAGATGCTCGGCCTGACCGTGCAGAACTTCGTCAGCGCCGCCACCGGCCTCGCCGTACTGGTTGCCTTGTGCCGCGGCATCGCCCGCCGTTCGGCCAGGACCCTGGGAAATTTCTGGGTCGACATGACCCGTGCCACCCTCTACGGCCTGCTACCGCTGTGCCTGCTGCTGGCCTTGTTGCTGGTATGGCAGGGTGTACCGCAAACCTTCGCCGATTACGTGCATGCCCTGACCCTGCAAGGCGCCGACCAGACCATCCCGCTCGGCCCGGCCGCCAGCCAGATCGCGATCAAGCAATTGGGCACCAACGGCGGTGGCTTTTTCGGTGTCAACTCGGCGCACCCGTTCGAGAACCCGACGGCCTGGAGCAACCTGTTCGAGGTGGCCTCGATCATCCTCATTCCGGTGTCCCTGGTGTTTACCTTCGGCCATTACGTCAAGGACATGCGCCAGAGCCGGGCAATCATCGCCGGCATGCTCGCGCTGTTCTTGATCGGCGGCGGCACCGCGCTGTGGAGCGAGCACCAGGCCAACCCGACGCTGAACAGCCCGCTGGTTGAGCAGACCGCGCCGCTGGAAGGCAAGGAAAGCCGCTTTGGCACCACCGCCAGCGTGCTCTGGACGGTGACCACCACCGCCGCCTCCAACGGCTCGGTGAACAACATGCACGACAGCCTCAACCCGCTCAGCGGTATGGTCGCGCTGGTCAACATGATGGTTGGCGAGGTGATTTTCGGCGGCGTCGGTGCCGGGCTCTACGGCATGCTGCTGAACGTGCTGATCGCGGTGTTCCTCGCCGGTCTGATGATCGGCCGCACCCCGGAATACCTGGGCAAGAAACTGCAGGCGCGGGAAGTGCAGTTGCTGGTGGCCACCTTGCTGGTGATGCCGGTCGGCGTGCTGGTGCTCGGCGCCCTGGCGGCCAGCCTGCCAGGCCCGGCAGCAGCGATCAGCAACCCCGGTGCCCATGGCTTCAGCCAGCTGCTGTACGCCTACACCTCGGCCAGCGCCAACAACGGTTCGGCCTTCGCCGGCCTCGGTGCCAACACCACCTTCCACAACGTGATGATCGGCCTGGGCATGCTGATCGGCCGCTTCGGCTACATCCTGCCGGTGCTGGCCCTGGCCGGTAGCCTGGCGCTGAAAAAATCCGCACCGGTGGGGCAGAACAGCTTCCCGACCCACGGCCCGCTGTTCGTCACCTTGCTGGTGGTGACCATCCTGCTGGTCGGTGGCCTGACCTTCCTGCCGGCCCTGGCCCTGGGGCCGGTGACCGAATACCTGAGCCTGGGCTTGTGAGGAACAACTGATGAACATGCCGATTCCTGAAGTAAAGGCGCAGGCCCCCGAGGCTGCGCGCACCACCTTTGCCGCCCTGTGGCGCCCGGCGCTGGTGCAGGCCTTCGTCAAGCTCGACCCGCGTCAGCTCAAGCGCTCGCCGGTGATGCTGGTGGTGGAACTGACCGCGATTTTCACCACCTTGCTGTGTTTGCTGCCCGATAGCCGCGTGCCGACCGGCGTAGCGGTGCAGATCGCCCTGTGGCTGTGGTTCACCGTACTGTTTGCCAACTTCGCCGAAGCCCTCGCCGAGGGCCGTGGCAAGGCCCGCGCCGACAGCCTCAAGGCCGGCAGCCAGGGCCTCAGTGCCCGTCGCCGTACGGCCTCGGGCAGCTTCGAGATTGTCCCGGCCACCAGCCTGCGCAAGGGCGATGTGGTCAAGGTCTCGGCCGGGGAGATGATCCCTGGTGACGGCGAGGTGCTCGAAGGCATCGCCGCGGTCAACGAGGCGGCGATTACCGGTGAATCCGCGCCGGTGATCCGCGAGTCCGGCGGTGATCGTTCGGCGGTCACCGGCAACACCCGGCTGGTGTCCGACTGGCTGCTGATCAGCATCACCAGCAACCCCGGCGAGTCGACCCTGGACCGCATGATCGCCCTGGTCGAAGGCGCCAAACGGCAGAAAACACCCAACGAGATCGCCCTGGACATCCTGCTGATCGGCTTGACCCTGATCTTCCTGGTGGTCGTGGTGACCCTGCAGCCGTTCGCCCATTTTGCCGGTGGCAGCATCCCGCTGGTGTTCCTCGTGGCGCTGCTGGTCACGCTGATTCCGACCACCATCGGCGGCCTCCTGTCGGCCATCGGTATTGCCGGCATGGACCGCCTGGTACGCCTTAACGTGATTGCCCGTTCCGGCCGTGCGGTAGAAGCCGCAGGCGATGTGCATGTGCTGATGCTCGACAAGACCGGCACCATCACCTTCGGCAACCGCCGCTGCAGCGCCCTGCATGCGGCACCGGGCGTCACTGCGCGGGAGCTGGGCGAGGGCGCCTTGCTGGCGTCGCTGGCCGACGATACCGCCGAAGGCAAGTCGATCGTTGAATACCTGCGCCAGTTGCATGACTTCAACGAACCGGCGGCCGACCAGTTCACACCGGTAGCCTTCAGCGCCGAAACCCGGCTGTCCGGCATCGACTATCAGCAGCGTCGCTACCGCAAGGGCGCGGTGGATTCGGTGCTGGCTTTCGTCGCCATGCAGCGCCTGGAAATGCCAGTGCCGCTGGCCCGGGAAGTGGACAAGATCGCCCAGAGCGGCGGCACGCCGTTACTGGTGTGCGTCGACAAGCGCCTGCTGGGGGTTATCCACCTCAAGGACGTGGTCAAGCCGGGCATCCGCGAGCGCTTTGCCGAGCTGCGCAAGCTGGGCATCCGCACGGTGATGGTCACCGGTGACAACCCACTGACTGCCGCCGCCATTGCCGCTGAAGCCGGGGTCGACGACGTGCTCGCCGAAGCCACCCCGGAGAAGAAGCTGGCGCGCATTCGCCAGGAGCAGAATGACGGCCGGTTGGTAGCCATGTGCGGCGATGGTGCCAACGACGCCCCGGCGCTGGCCCAGGCCGATGTCGGCATGGCCATGAACGACGGTACCCAGGCAGCCCGCGAGGCGGCCAACATGGTCGACCTGGACAGCGACCCGACCAAGCTGCTGGATGTGGTCCAGGTCGGCAAGGAGCTGCTGGTAACCCGTGGCGCGCTGACCACCTTCTCGATTGCCAACGACGTGGCCAAGTATTTTGCCATCCTCCCGGCGCTGTTCGCGGCGATCTACCCGCAACTGGGCGTGCTCAACCTGATGCACCTGAGCAGCCCGCAAAGCGCGATCCTTTCGGCGATCGTCTTCAACGCCCTGATCATCGTCGTGCTGATCCCGCTGGCCCTGCGCGGAGTACGGGTGCAGGCCGCCAGCGCCGCCCACCTGCTGCGCCGCAACCTGCTGATTTACGGCCTGGGCGGGCTGATCGTGCCGTTCGCCGGGATCAAGCTGATCGACCTGTTGCTCACCGCCCTGAAGCTGGTCTGAACCAAGGAGATGACCATGACTACCCATATCCGTCCGGCCCTGAGCCTGATCCTGTTGATGACCCTGATCACCGGCGCGGTGTACCCGCTGGTGGTCACCGGCATCGCCCAAGTGGCCTTCCCCGAGCAGGCCAATGGCAGCCTGCTGCGCGACGACCAGGGCCAGGTGCGTGGCTCGCAGTTGATCGCGCAACGCTTCGAGGGCGAGGGCTGGTTTCAGTCGCGGCCTTCGGCGGGCGACTACGCCACGGTATCGAGCAGCGCCAGCAACCTGGCGCCGAGCAACCCGGCGCTGGTCGAGCGGGTCACCAACAGCGCTGCGCAGTTGTACATCGAAGCACAAGGGCCGGTGCCGCTGGCCTTGCTGACCACCTCCGGCAGCGGCCTTGACCCGCACCTGTCGCCAGCCGCGGTGGCCTACCAGCTGCCGCGGGTGGCAGCGGCGCGCCAGGTTGCGCCCGAGGCCTTGCAAGTACTGGTCGAGCAGTCCACCCTGCACCCCTTGATCGGCCCGCCGGTGGTCAATGTATTGGCCCTGAACAGCGCCCTTGAGCGGCTGTCGCCGGCGTCGAAATAAGGACAGGCAGTGAGCATGAGCAATTCCGAACGCGCTGATGCGTTGTTGGCCGGGCTGCCGCGCGAAGGGCGCGGCCGGCTCAAGGTATTTCTGGGCGCGGCACCTGGGGTGGGCAAGACCTACGCCATGCTCCAGGCCGCCCATGCCCAGCTGCGCCAGGGGGTGACGCTGCTGGCGGCGGTGGTCGAGACGCACGGGCGCAGCGAAACCGAAGCGCTGCTCGGCGGTTTGCCCCAACAGCCCCTGCTGCGCAGCGACTATCGCGGCATGCTGCTGGAAGAAATGGACCTTGACGGCCTGCTCAAGGCCCGCCCGCAATTGGTGCTGGTCGACGAGCTGGCCCACAGCAACGCCCCAGGCAGTCGTCATGCCAAGCGCTGGCAGGACGTCCAGGAACTGCTCGCCGCTGGCATCGACGTCTACACCACGGTCAACGTCCAGCACCTGGAAAGCCTCAACGACCAGGTGCGTGGCATCACCGGCGTGCAGGTACGCGAAACCCTGCCGGACTGGGTGCTGCAGGAAGCCTTCGAACTGGTGCTGATCGACCTGCCACCGCGCGAGCTGCTCGAACGCCTGCGCGAAGGCAAGGTGTACGTGCCGGAGCAGGCCCGGGCGGCGATCGATGCGTTTTTCTCCCAAACCAACCTTACTGCCTTGCGCGAGCTGGCCATGCAGACGGCCGCGGCCCAGGTCGATGCCGACCTGGCCCACGGCTACCGCCAGCTCGGCCAGGACGCTCCGGCCTTGCGCGGGCGTTTGCTGGTCGGCGTCGATGGCGATGCCCAGGCCGAACGCCTGGTACGCCACGCCAGCCGGGTGGCGCAGCGGCGGCATCTGCCCTGGACCCTGGTGCACGTGGACAACGGCCGGCTGCGCGACGAAACCGCGCGCCAGCGCTTGCAGGCGGCCCAGCAACTGGCTGAGCGCCTGGGCGGCGAAGTGGTGCTGCTGCGTGCTGGCGAGGTGGCCAAAACCCTGATCCAGCATGCCCTGGAACGGCGCGCCAGCCTGGTGTTGGTCGGCCAGTCGCGCGATCGCCTGCGCCGGCGCCTGTTCGGCGCCGGGGTGGCGACGCGCTTGCTGCGTGATGCCCATGGCCTGGAAATCAACGTGCTCGACCGCGACACCCAGCCCGAGCCGCCGAGCGCGGCGGTGAAAAAAGTCTGGGTGTGGCGCCATTACCTGTTGGCCCTGGCCGCCACGATGCTGGCGTCCGGCCTGGCCTGGGCGGTGGCCAGCGTGCTGGCTTTGCCGAACATCTCCCTGGTGTTTCTCGCCGCCGTGCTGCTGGTGGCGGTGCGCAGCAGCCTGGGCCCGGCACTGGCCTGTGCGGTGATGTCGTTCCTGGCCTACGATTTTTTGTTCATCCCGCCGACTTTCTCGTTCAGCATCCAGCGTGAAGAGGACGTACTGACTTCGCTGTTCTTCCTGTTGATGGCAGCGCTCACCGGTAACCTTGCTGCGCGCCAGCGTCGGCAGTTGCAGGCCCTGCGCGAAACCCAGGAGCAGACCAGCCAGTTGCTCGAACTGTCGCGCAAGCTCACCGCTGCCACCGACCGCCAGGCGGTGTTCACCGCCGCCGGCCAGCATCTGGATGGCTGGCAGGACCTGCAGGTGTGCCTGCTTGAGCGCGACGCCGAGGGCCGTCTGCAGGTGGCCAGTGGCGGCAACCTGCAGTTGAGCGACAACGAACGCGCCGCTGCCGACTGGGCCTGGCAGCATGACCAGGCGGCTGGCCTGGGCAGCGATACCTTGCCCAATGGCCGTTGGTGGTGGTGGCCGCTGTCGGTAGATGACGCGCGCCTGGCGCTGCTCGGTGTGCGCCCGCGCAAGGACGAGCAACTGACCGCCCAGCATTGCCGCCTGCTCAAGGCCCTGAGCCAGCCGCTGGCCCAGGCCCTGGCCCGGGCGCGGTTGGCCGAGCAGCTCGAATCGGCACGCCTGCATGGCGAAACCGAACAGTTGCGCAGCGCCTTGCTGGCCTCGGTGTCCCACGACCTGCGCACGCCACTGACCGCCATGCGCGGCAGCATCGACAGCCTGCTGGCCCTCGGTGAGGCGATCCCCAAGGCTGACCGTCAGGAGCTGCTCGAAGGCACCCGCAATGAAGCCGAGCGTCTGGACCGCTATATCCAGAACCTGCTCGACATGACCCGCCTGGGCCATGGCGGGCTGAAACTGGCGCGCGACTGGGTGGCGCCCACCGATATCGTCGGCAGCGCCCTGAACCGCCTGCGGGTGGTGCTGGCGCCGTTGCAACTGCGCACCGAGGTGCCGGCCGACTTGCCGCTGTTGTTCGTTCACGCCGCGTTGATCGAGCAGGCGCTGATCAATGTGCTGGAGAACGCTGCACGTTTTTCTCCGGCCGCTGGGCGGCTGGAGCTTCAGGTCAGCACTGAGGGCGAGTTGTTGTGTTTTGCCGTCAGCGATGAAGGGCCGGGCATTCCCGAGGCCGACCGCGAGCGCATTTTCGACATGTTCTACACCGCTGCGCGCGGTGACCGGGGCGGGCAGGGCACGGGGCTGGGCCTGGCGATCTGCCAGGGCATGATCGGCGCCCACGGCGGGCACATCCGGGTGGCCGACGGTATCGATGGCAAGGGCACCTGCATCACTTTATGCTTGCCGCTGCCGACCCAACCCGAGCCTGAAAGCGAAGCCCCATGAGCCAGAGCGCGACCCTGCTGGTGATCGATGACGAACCGCAAATCCGCAAGTTCCTGCGTATCAGCCTGAGCTCTCAGGGCTACAAGGTGGTGGAAGCTGGCACCGGCGCTGAGGGCCTGACCCAGGCGGCGTTGGCGCGCCCCGACCTGGTGGTGCTCGACCTCGGCCTGCCGGACATGGACGGCCAGCAGGTGCTGCGTGAGCTGCGTGAGTGGAGCGCGGTGCCGGTGCTGGTGCTGTCGGTGCGGGCCAGTGAAATCCAGAAGGTCGAGGCGCTGGACAACGGTGCCAACGACTATGTGACCAAGCCCTTCGGCATTCAGGAATTCCTTGCCCGGGTGCGTGCCTTGCTGCGCCAGGCGCCGCAGGCTTCCACCACCGCCTCGGCCTTGAGCTTCGGGCCCTTGACCGTCGACCTGGCGTTTCGCCGGGTGACTCTGGACGGCATCGAGGTGGCGCTGACCCGCAAGGAGTATGCCTTGCTGGCGCAACTGGCCAGCCATCCGGGGCGGGTGATCACCCAGCAGCAACTGCTCAAGGATATCTGGGGGCCGACCCATGTCGATGACAGTCATTACCTGCGTATCGTCGTCGCCCATGTGCGGCAGAAGCTCGGCGATGACCCGACGGCGCCGCGGTTTATCGTGACTGAGCCTGGGGTGGGGTATCGGTTGATCGGGCCGGAACAGGGCTGAGGGCTGGGGTTGAATTTTGCTGGCCTCATCGCTGGCAAGCCAGCTCCCACAAGGTCCGGTGTGCACTTTACCTGTGGGAGCTGGCTTGCCAGCGATGAGGCCAGAGCCGTCAACGCCGCTCCGCCTCATAGTTATCCAGGGTATCCCGGGCAATCTCCCGCCCCAGGGCAATCAGCTCCGGCGCTTTGTAGAACTCGAAGAACCGGCATACCCGCTTGGGCACGTTGATCAGTACATCTGGCGGGTACCCGGCAATCTTGTACTGCGCCAGTGATGTCTGCATCACCTCGAAGCTCTGGTTGATCAAGTCCAGCAGCGACGCCGGCCCGACGTTGTCGATGATAAACGAGCCAGTGGCCGATTTTGGCGCGCCTTCAATCTCCGGGGCTGCCGCCGGTTGCTGGGCTTCGGGGTCGGCGGCATCGCTGAGCCAGGGGTTGGGAATCTGCGCTGCCTCGGGTTGCAGCTCCTGCTCGATGCGCATCAGTTGCTCGGCCGGTTTGCGCCGGAACGGCAAGTGCGAGCCCAGGGAGTTGATCAGGTTGTCAAAGCGCAGCTTGAACGCCGCCGGGCGTTCGATCACCGGCAGTTGATACTGCTTCTGGTTGGTCGAGTTGAGGTTCACGGCAATGATCAGGTCGCAGTGGCTGGACACCACCGGGATGATCGGCAAGGGGTTGAGGATACCGCCATCGACCAGCATGCGGTTACCTTGCACCACCGGGGTGAACAGGCTCGGTATCGCTGCCGAGGCGCGCATGGCCTGGTGCAGGCAGCCCTCCTGGAACCAGATTTCCTGTTGGTTGGTGAGGTCGGTGGCCACCGCCGTGTAGGGGATGCGCAGGTCTTCGATATTGACCTCGCCGACAATCTTGCGGATCTGCCCGAAGACCTTCTCGCCCCGAATCGCCCCGAGGCGAAAGCTCACATCGACCAGGCGCAGCACGTCCAGGTAGTCCAGACTCTCGATCCAGTTGCGGTACTCATCGAGCTTGCCGGCGGCATAGATGCCACCAATCACCGCGCCCATGGAGCAGCCGGCAATACAGGCGATGTCGTAGCCTCTGCGCTCGATTTCTTCGATCACACCAATGTGTGCGTAGCCCCGGGCCCCGCCTGAACCCAGAACCAGTGCGACGCGTTTTTTCATGATGCTTCCCCGGTGTTCTGCTTCCATGGTCTAACAATGCGCCCAATTGTGTCTGTGCTTCAATCGTCGCTGGCGCTGCGCTACGCTGAACAGGGCACTTTTCTCGCTGTTTACCGTCGAAGTCGCCACCCTGAACTTTTTTTTGAGGTATTGCCGATGAAAGCCTGGATTTGCCTGCCCCTGATTGCCCTGGTCCTGACCGGTTGCGCTGGCAAGACAGCCTACCGCGACAGCTGCGCCAATCAGCTGGACTCGGCCTGGAAAGAGCTCGACCTGGCCAAGGCCGAAGGTTTCGCCGGTACCGTCAGTTACTCCAAGGCGCTGTCGCTGTTGACCGGGGCCAAGACCCAGCAGCAGTTCGAAGCGTTCGAGGGCTGCAGCAAGAAGGCCGAGAAGGCCCGTTTCTACATTCGTGAATCCCGCGCCGGGCGCTGATACAGGAGTAGACCATGTCGTCGGCCATGCTCGACCACGTCATTGCCCAGGTACTGAGCCTGCAGGTGCGCCTGCTGGCCTGCCAGGCGCGCCTGGCCGCCGATACCGACGGCGAGGCGCTGCACGACCTGCGCATCGGCGTGCGGCGCTTGCGCAGCCTGCTGCGGCCGCTGCGTGAATTGCCCGGAGTCGAGCAGCTGGAAGCGGCTGCCCAGGCGCTGGGTAGCCTGACCACGCCAATGCGCGACCGTGAGGTACTGGCCGCGCAGTTGCTCGAGCGCCGCCAGACGGTCGCGGCGCATACGCGCCTGGCCCATCGCGCGCAGACCTTCGCCAGCGTCGCCGCCAGTGCCGAACTGGCGCGCCTGCTGGCAATCGTCGACGCCTTCCCGGTGTTTCTGCGCGCGGCGCAGCGCCAGGGCTTGATCCGCCGGCTGCAACAGCGCATCGACAAACGCCTGGAAAAGCAGTGGAAGCAGCTACGCCAGGCCCTCGACGATCCTGCCCACGACCGTCATCGCCTGCGCCTGCTGATCAAGCGGGTGCGCTACGCGGCTGAAGCCTACCCGCAACTGCAGCACTCCAACCCACGCCTGCAAAAGGCCCTCAGGCGTGCCCAGGGCGATCTGGGCAGCTGGCACGACCTGCTGCAGTGGCTGCTGCAAGCCGAGCAGCAAAGCGACCTGGCCCCGTGTGTCAGCCATTGGCAAATGCAACTGACCAAGGCCGAACAATGCGCCGATGCCACCCTCGATCGCCTGCAGGAGCAGCTTGCGCAGCGATAGCCCGCTGAAATGGCCGAAATGCGTGCTGTAGACCACTTGCTGGCTGGTTAAGATCAGTTTCTTTTCAAATCGCTGAGGTCGGCATGAACTTCTCACAATTGCTCACGGCGGTCCGCCAGCATCCCCAGGCCGTGACCATTGATTCAAGCTGGGCCCAGGGTCGCGCCTGTTTTGGCGGGCTGATGGCTGCCTTGCTGTATGAGGCCATGCTGGCCAAGACCTCGCCGGGGCGTCCGGTGCGCTCCCTGGCCATCACCTTTGTCGGCCCGGCCGAACCTGAGGTGCCGATCAGTTTCGAAGTGGAACTGCTGCGCGAGGGCAAGGCCGTCAGCTCGCTGCTCGGGCGCGCCCTGCAGAACGGCCAGGTGGTTACCCTGATGCAGGGCAGCTTTGGCAGCGGCCGCGATTCGATGATCGATGTGCCGGCCTTGCCGGCGGTAGAGATGAAGCCGCTTGAGCAATCGAGCACAGAGCTTCCGTACATCAAGGGGGTGACCCCGGAGTTCATGCGCCATGTGTCCCTGCGCTGGGCCATCGGCGGCATTCCGTTCAGCAATAACAAGTCCCGGGACATGGGCGGCTGGGTACGTTTTCGCGACAGCGAACGTGAAGAGCCGGTCAGTGAAGCGCACTTGCTGGCGCTGGTTGACGCCTGGCCCCCGACCTTGCTTTCGCACCTGAACAAACCGGCGTCCGGCAGCACCTTGACCTGGACCATCGAATTCATCCAGCCGGTGCCGAGCCTGACCACCCTGGACTGGTGCCGCTACCACGTCGAAACCGAACATGCCCGAGATGGTTACGGGCATGCGGCGGCCGCGCTGTGGAGCGACAAGGGCGAGTTGCTGGCGCTCAGCCGCCAGACCGTGACCGTGTTCGGCTGAGACGGCTCAATGGCGGTGCCGGTCGCGCCAGGCGCGCCACCAGGCACCGCTGAGTACAAAGCGCGGGAACGTGACGAACTGCTCGACCAGCAGGCGGCCAATGGCATCCTTGCGGTTGGCGAACGGCTCGGGTTGTTCGGCTTCCAGGCGGTGACCCTGGCGTTGCAGGCCGAGCCCGGCGATCAGGGCGATGATGCCAACGGCCAGTTGCCCCAGGTCCAGCGAGAACAACCCCGAAAGCACCAGCAATACGCCGAGGATGAACAACGGCACGGCGATCAGGTGCAGCACCAGGTTGGTCGGGTTGCGGTGGTTGTGGTGGTAGCCACGCCATTGCCAGGCGGGCAGGTTGGGCAGGCGTTTGCTCATGGAAATTTTCCTCAGGGGCTTGCCTGAAGAATAGTGCGGCCCCGGTGAAGGGGCCAATCGATGGCGGCTATGACGCCTATAGCTTGAGCTGGCCGATGGCTTTGTTCAGTTCGCCGGCCAGGGTCGCCAGTTCGCTGCTGGTGGTGGCCGAGTCGACGGTTTGCTGCACGGTCTCTTCGGTTACGTCGCGGATACTTACCACTGCCCGGTTCATTTCTTCGGCCACCTGGCTCTGTTGCTCGGCGGCCACGGCAATCTGCGTGTTGCTTTCACGCATCTGCGCCACCGCGCTGGTGATTTCTGCCAGCGCGGCACCGGCTTCCTGGGCCTGCTGTACGCAGTCGTCAGCCTTGAACGAGCTTTCCTGCATGAAATCCACGGCGTCGCGGGTACCGGCCTGCAGCGCCGAGACCATGGTGGTGATTTCGTCGGTGGAAGCCTGCACCCGTTTGGCCAGGTTGCGTACTTCGTCGGCGACCACCGCAAAACCACGGCCCAGATCGCCGGCGCGGGCGGCCTCGATGGCGGCGTTGAGGGCCAGCAGGTTGGTCTGTTCGGCAATGCTGTGAATCACCCCGACCACGCCGTTGATCTTCTGGCTGTCGTCGGCCAGCTGGCGGATCATTTCGGCGGTCTGTTGTACGCCGCTGGACAGCCCGGCGATCGAGGTCTGTACCCGGCTGACCACTTCCTGGCCGCTGCCAGCCAGGGTGTCGGCGCTCTGCGACAGGTCGCGGGTGGCGCCGGCGTGCTGGGCGATGTGATAGACCGTGGCGGTCATTTCGTTGATGGCGGTGGCGGCCTGATCGGTTTCGCTCTGTTGGCCAAGCATGCCGTGACGCACGTCGTTCATGCTCGCGGCCAGGCGCGCGGCGCCGGAATCCAGTTGTGCGGCGGTGCGCGCGACGGTGTTGACCACCCGGTGGTAGGTGGTTTGCATGGCGTTGAAGGCACTGGCCATCTGTCCGACTTCATCACCACAGGCCAGGGGTACGCGGGCCGACAGGTCGCCGGTTTTTTCCACGTGCAGCATTACGTCCTTGAGGGTGTTGAGCTGGCTGAGCAGAAAGCGGATGAGCAGTTGCGAGGCGCAAAGCATCGCCAGCATCAGGATCAGCACGCACACGGCGTAGTTGGTGAAGCGGTCGGTGAACACCTGGACCAGGCTGGGGGAGGGGGCGAGCACGGCGATCTGCTGGTTATCACGGCTGATGACCTGGGCACCGGTCAGCGGATCGCGGCCCAGCAACGGCAAGCCTTCGAGCTCGACCCAGCCCTGGGCCGTGGCCAGCGTATCGAGGCTTTGTCCTTCGAATTGCGGCGCCTGGCCGGGGCTGTAAGTCAGCCACAGCGCATTGTTCGGCAGGGCTTGCCCGGCGGGCCAGGCCGCCAGCAACTGCGCCTCGGCCTGGGCTTTGCTTTGTGCACTCTGGGCCCGGGCCTGTTGCTCCAGATGCACGGCATACAGCACCAGGAACAGCGTGGTGACGAAGGCGACCGCGTTCACGGCCCAGAACTTGTACTTCAGGGAGATATTGCTAAGCCAGGCACCCATGGTAGGTCTTCTCTGATTGAGCGGAAACATTGTTGGCAAGGTGCCATCATTGTGCCGACTCGATCATCAAGACGTTTTGATATGCGTCAAATAATCGCGGGCAGGTTAAAGAAGGCGCGGGCGCTGGCGGTGCTGTGGGCAGCCAGTTGCTCAGGGCTTTCGCCGCGGTGCAGGGCTACTTCGCGCAGCACTTCAGTGAGAAAGGCCGGTTCGTTGCGCCCGCTTTTCGGCTTGGGCCGCAGGCTGCGCGGCAGCAGGTACGGCGCGTCGCTTTCGAGCATCAGGCGGCCCTGGGGGATGCTGCTGACCAGCGGGTGCAGGTGGGTGCCGCGTCGTTCGTCGCAGATCCAGCCAGTGATGCCGATGTGCAGGTCCAGGTCGAGGTAGCCGAACAGCGCCGCGCGCTCGCCGGTAAAGCAGTGCACTACCGCTGCTGGCAGGCGATCGCGAAACTCCTTGAGGATCGCCAGCAGGCGTTCGCTGGCGTCACGCTCGTGCAGGAACACCGGCATCTGCAGCTCCACGGCCAGGGCCAGCTGTTCTTCCAGCGCCTTTTCCTGCTGCGGGCGCGGCGAGAAATCACGGTTGAAGTCCAGCCCGCATTCACCCACGGCCTGCACCCGCGGCTGCCCAAGCAGCGCGCGCAACTGGCGGCTGCTGTCGGCGCTCCAGCTGCTGGCGTCATGGGGATGAACACCGGCGGTGCTGAACAGGCGCTGGGCGCTTTCATCGAGCTGCTGGCACAGCTCAAGGGCCTGTTCGCTACCCTCAAGGCTGGTGCCGGTGACCATCATCTGTACCACCCCGGCAGCCACGGCGCGTTCGAGAATCGCCTGATGTTTGTCGGCAAAACTTGGGTTGGTCAGATTGACGCCGATGTCGATGAGTTGCATGGTGCTACCTCAGGCCGGGGGCCGGCCAGCATAACAAAGCTCGGCGAAAATCGATAAAGCCAAGAACTTCAACGAGTTGTCGTGGTCTGTTGCGGTCAATTGTCATGGAACGACTGCAGACTATGGCGCCAACCCCACACGCGCGGACCTTGCAACGGATGACCCGAGCGCTGTTTTTGTTGATCGTGCTGAGCCTCTCGCTGCTGCCTGCAGGGCCGGCCAGTGCGCGTCTGGCCGGGCCGCAACAGGCGGTGCCCAAGACCCAGGCGCGCGACCTGGCGCAGATCCGCAGCAGCCGGGTATTGAAGGTGCTGGTCAATCAGAGCCGCAACAGCTCCGGTGAAGTCAAGGGCGAGCCGGTGGGCGTCGAGTACCATCGTCTGCGAGCCTTCGAGCATTACCTCAACGCCCGCGCCCGCGATGGCGAGGAAATCCGCCTGAAGATCATCCCCCGCGCCAAGGAACAACTGCTGGCCGCATTGCAGCGCGGCGAAGCCGACCTGGTGGCACCGGGCGAACTGGTCGACCCCACCTCTACCCGTGGCCTCAGCGCCAGCGATCCGGTGGTCGACAAGGTGCCCCTGGTGCTGGTCGGGCGCAAGGGCGAGCGCAGTTTCCAGCGCGTCGAGCAGCTGTCCGGGCGCACCCTGGCGCTGACCAGCTCAAGTGCCGCCGGCGATACCTTGCATGAGATCAACCAGAAGCTGGCCCTGCGTAAGCTGGCGCCGATCAAGGTCGAGTGGGTCGACCCGACGCTGGCGGTCGAAGATGTGCTGGAGATGGTCCAGGCCGGGATTTTTCACCTGACCGTGGTCGAGCAGCCGATTGCCGAACGCTGGGCCAAGGTCATGTCCAAGCTGCGGGTCGAGCGCAAGCTGCATGTGGCCAGCCCCGAGGCCATGCGCTGGTACGTGCGCCGTGACGCGGTAATGCTGCACGCCAGCGTCGACCGCTTTCTTCAGGGCTACAAGGCGCCGGCCAATCAGGATGCAGCGTTTGAGCGGATCTACCGGCGTCTGTACCGGGTCCACAATCCCCTGGCACGCACTGATCGCAAGCGCCTGGAGGCCTTGCGGCCGGTGCTGCAGCGCCATGCCCGCGAACAGAAAATCGACTGGCTGAACCTGGCTGCGGTGGCCTTCAAGGAGTCCTCCCTTGACCCGACTGCCCGCGGGGCAGGGGGCGCCCACGGGCTGATGCAGATCACCCCCAGCGCCGCCCAGCGGGTGGGGGTGAGCAATATTGCCAATGTCGATGGCAATGTTCAGGCCAGCGCCCGCTACATGGCGCTGATCCGGCGCAAGTTCTTTTCCAGCAACCAGCTTAACGAGCGTGAACGCATGGCGTTCACCCTGGCGGCCTATAACCTGGGCCCGGAGCGGGTTCAGGCGATGCGTGCCGAAGCGCGGCGGCGTGGGCTCAATGGCAACCAGTGGTTCTTCCAGACCGAGCGCATCGCCATGGAACAGGTGGGCATGGGGCCGGTGAGCTATGTGAACAGCGTCAACAAGTACTTCCTGGCCTTTGACCGTGAGCGCGCATCCCTGGAGCCGAAAGG
The DNA here is from genome assembly GCF_900497695.1 of Pseudomonas wadenswilerensis. Classification (GTDB taxonomy): domain Bacteria; phylum Pseudomonadota; class Gammaproteobacteria; order Pseudomonadales; family Pseudomonadaceae; genus Aquipseudomonas; species Aquipseudomonas wadenswilerensis. The sequence continues at coordinate 276,029 of NZ_UIDD01000006.1, forward strand.
GGGTAAAGGTGTGGGGCAAAAATAATCGAATAATTCGATTTTAATGTCGCAAATATTGCGATTTTACTATTGGTTGATTCGATTAATATGGCGCCCAACACCACACATCACCCCCCTTAAGGAACACTCATGAACAACAACATCCTCAACGCCGTAGTTGCCAGCCGTGCCAGCTGGGGCCTGAGCATCATCCGTATTCTGGTCGGTATCATCTTCATGGCCCATGGCGCGCAGAAGCTCTTCGGCCTGTTTGGCGGCGGCGGCCTGGCGGGGACTGCGCAGTTCATGGAAAGCCTTGGCCTGGCGCCTGGCCTACTGATGGCGCTGCTGTCCGGCGGTGCCGAGTTCTTCGGCGGCCTGGCCCTGGTGATCGGCTTGCTGGTACGGCCAGCGGCGCTGGCGCTGACCGTGACGTTGATCGTGGCGATCTTCTCGGTGCATATCGGCAATGGGTTGTTCATGGCCAACAACGGCTATGAGTTTGCCCTGGCGTTGATGGCGGGGACGCTGGCGGTGCTGGTCGAGGGGGCAGGGCGGGGGTCTTTGGACCGGTTGATTGCTCGCTAAGGTTGGGTCGATCCGGGTGAGGCAGCGCTGCTGCCTCACCTTTGCGCCTTTACGGCGCCTTACTTTGTTCAGTCGAAACAATAGTAAGCCAAAATTCTCGCCCACCAGGGGCCCTACGCTTCGCTCTTGCTTGCCTGACTCTATGGGAGCGGCGGTGCGACGACTCGACCTGACCCGCGATGCGATGTGGCAGGCGGGACGCTATCGCGGGGTAAGCCCGCTCCTACAGTCACATGTTGACATCCCACCCGCAGCTTCTCTAGGATGCTGACTTGCGCCGATTTAAACAGCTACTTGCGGGGCGCAGGGTTTCCTCTTCGGGGGTTTCACCTAATACCGCTAAAACGCTGGTTCGGTGACGCCTCCCACCGCAGCCCAGCGGGTTTTGCGAGGCGGAGATCTACTCCATGAGTTGTCCACGTTCCAGTGTTTGCCTGACCCCCTTGCCTGCCAGCCAGGCTACGCGCACGCCGCGTATTCTCTTGGGCGGCAGCCATCAGCCAACACTTCTGCGCTACCTCGATGGCTGGCCACGCCGTAAAGGCCGTGCCACTGCCTTCCTGATCCAGTTTGCCGACACCTGCGCCTCGCTTGGCCAGTTCGCCAACGACCGTTTCGATCTGGCGGTGATTCAGTCGCCCAGCGCCGAAGATGCCGCCGAAGTTCTCGGTCACCTGACCCGTGTCGCTCGACAGGGCCTGATCACCCGGGCTTGAGTGACAGCCCGGGTTAGCCGCTCAATGTGCCTTGGCTTTCCTGATCCGTAGCACAATCACCAGCATGATCAATACCACCACCGGCGCCATACCCAGCAGCGCCTCGCGTGCGCTGATCTGCGCGCCCAGGGTGTGCAGGCCGGCATAGAACAGTTTGAACAGGCTCAGCAGGTAGTAGCTGATCGCGATGATCGACAGGCCTTCCACTGCCCGCTGGATTTTGATCTGGGTATCGGCGCGGGCGTTGAGGCTGCGCAGGATCTCGGCGTTCTGTTCTTCCATCTCGACCTGCACCCGCGCCTGCAGCAGGTCGCCGAGGTTGGCCACGCTCTCGGCCAGGTGTTCCAGGCGTTGTTCGGTGACCGCGCAATAACGCACGGTGGGCTTGAAACGCCGCTCGATGAACACTCCCAGGCGCTGGCAATCACCGACATGGCTCTCCCGCAGCTCGCCCAGGCGCTCGAACACCAGTTGCGCGTAGGCCTGGGTGGCGCTGAAGCGATGGCGGTGCTTGACCGTGCTGCCGACCACCTGGCGCGACAGCTGAGCGATGTCGGCGAGCAATGCCTTGGCATTGCCGCCGTCACTGCTGACGTTACGCTCCGACAGGCTGACCAGCTTGCGGTCATAGGCGTCCAGTTGCGGGCTCAGGGCCTTGGCGGCGGTCAGCGACAATGACGCCATCATCCGGTAGGTCTCGATCTCCAGCAGGCGGCGGATCATTCGTCCCTGGCGGTAGGCATTGAGCCGGCGGTTGATGAACAGGAAGCGGTTGGTGCCATCTGCGGTCAGGCGAAAATCGCTCCACACCACGGCATCGCCGCCGCCTACGCAGGAGCCGCAGGGGTCTTTGAAGCCATAACGGCTCAGGTCCAGGTCCTGTTCGTCGCGCACCAGCACCTGCACCGCGTTGATCATCTGCTCGCGGTAGGGCTCGACGCCTGCGGCGAGGGCCGGGGGCAGGGTGGTCCAGTTCAGCTCGCCGCTGGCGGCGGGCACCACCAGCGTCAGGGTGAAGAACTCGGAATGGCGCTCCCATTTGAACGGATGACCGTCCAGCCGGGTGATGCCCTGTGCGGCATCGGGCTCGAAGGCGTCCGGGCAGCAACGCTGCAACAGGGCATTGCAGTCGGCATCGGTGCCGAGAAACGCCAGATGGAAGACATGCGCCGGTTCGTCGAAGTACAGCGACGGACGGGCGTGCAGCTCGTTGTGCAAGGCGGTGCGTTGGGCGTGCATGCGGGTCAGACCGTATTGTTGTGGTTGTCTGCGGTTTCACTCTTGGGACTGGAGCTGACAGGCACAAGTCACGTGCAGTTGCGCCGCGCCTCGACAGGGTTGATGATCAGGCCCTGCAAGCCACTCAGTCAGCCTGGAAGCGAGAATTTTTGTTGAGTACGCAAATCATCACGAAGGAAGGTCACGAAGCGCTCAAGCAGGAGCTGGACCATCTGTGGCGGGTAAAGCGTCCCGATATCACCCAGAAAGTCACCTGGGCAGCGTCCCTGGGCGATCGCAGCGAGAACGCCGATTACCAGTACAACAAGAAGCTTCTGCGTGAGATTGACCGCCGCGTGCGCTACCTGCGCAAGCGCCTGGAAGACATGCGTGTGGTGGAGTACTCGCCGGAGCAGGAGGGCCGGGTGTTTTTCGGCGCCTGGGTCGAGATCGAGAACGAGGAGGGCGAGACCAAGCGCTTTCGCATCGTCGGCTACGACGAGATCTACGGGCGCATGGACTACATCTCGATCGACTCACCCATGGCCCGCGCGTTGCTGAAAAAAGAGGTCGGCGATGAAGTCATCGTCCAGACCCCTTCCGGCGAGATGTGCTGGTGGGTCAACGCCATCGACTACGTCAAACCCTGATCAGCCCTCGCGCAGTACTGCCAGCGGGCTGGCATTGAGCGCCCGGCGCGTGCCGTAGACCCCGGCACCGCCGACCAGCAGGGCGCCGATGACCGGCAGCAGCAGTAGCCACGGGTGCGGGCTCCAGTGCAGGTCGAAGGCATAACGGTACAGCACCAGGGTGATCAGCTCGCAACCGATCGCTGCCAGCAGGCCGCTGGCCGCCCCCAGCAGGCCGAACTCGATACGCCGTGCCTTGACCAGCAATCCGCGCCCGGCGCCCAGGGCGCGGAGCAGGGCGCCTTGGCGAATGCGTTCGTCGAGGGTCGCCTGCAAACCGGCGAACAGCACCGCCAGGCCTGCCGCCAGCACGAACAACAGCACGTACTCCACCGCCAGGGTGACCTGGGCGAGGATGCTGCGCAACTGAGCCAGCAACGCGTCGACCTGGAGGATGGTCACCGCCGGGAACGCCCGCGACAGCGCGACCACCTGCTGGTCATGCCCGGGTGCCAGATAGAAGCTGGTCAGGTAGGTGGTCGGCAGGTCCTGCAGGGTTTCAGGCTGGAAGATCATGTAGAAGTTGGGCTGGAAGCTGTCCCAGTTGACCGTGCGCAGGCTGGTGACTTGCACCTGGCGTTGCAGGCCACCAATGGTGAAGGTCAGCTGGTCGCCGAGTTTGAGCTTGAGGCTCAGGGCCAGCTCGGCTTCCACTGAAACACCGGGCAAGGCATCGGCTGCAGGTTTGACCTGCCACCACTGGCCTTCGCTCAGGGTGTTGCCCTGCGGCAGGTCGGCGGCCCAGGTCAGGCTCAGGTCGCGCTGCACGGCGCGGTCGCCGGTGGATTCCTTGCTGACAATCTGTTGCACCGGCTCGCCGTTGATGGCGGTCAGGCGCCCGGGGATTACCGGGTACAGCGGTGCGGCCTCGGCGGAGAACTCGGTCAGGCGTTGGGCGAAGTTGTTCTTGTCGTCGGGCAGGATGTTCAGGGCGAAGTAGTTGGGCGCGTCCTTGGGCAACTGGTTCTGCCAGGTGTCGAGCAGCTCGGCACGCAGCAGGGCGATCAGGGCCATGGCCAGCAGGATCAGGCCGAAGGCCAGGGACTGCCCGGCAGCCGCCAGTGGGTGGCGCAGCAATTGGCCAAGGCCCAGGCGCCAAGCCAGCGGGCTGTCGGCAAGCAAGCGCCGCAGGCTGCGCAGGCCGAGCAACAGTAGCCCGCCCAGCAGCAAGGCGGCGACCAGGCCACCGCCGAGCAGGGCGAAGGTCAGCAGCAGGTCGAGGCTCAGGCGCCACATGATCAGGCCCAGGGCGAACAGCGCGGCGCCGTACACCAGCCAGCTGCTGGCTGGTACCGGTAGCAGGTCGCGACGCAGCACCCGCAGGGGTGGCACCCGGCCAAGGGCGGCCAGCGGCGGCAGGGCGAACCCGGCCAGGGCCACCAGGCCGGTGGCGATACCGGCCAGGGCCGGACCGACACCGCCAGGAGGAATCTGCGCCGGCATCAGACCTTGCAGCAATTCGAACAAGCCCAGTTGGGCCAGCCAGCCAAGCGCTGCGCCGCACACGGCGGCGATGCTGCCGAGAATCGCCAGTTGCAGGCAGAACAGGCTCAATGCCTGGCGGCGCGACAAGCCCAGGCAGCGCAGCAGGGCGCTGGCATCGAAACGCCGGGTAGCGAAGCGGCTGGCCGACAGCGCCACGGCAACACCTGCGAGCAGCACCGCCACCAGGCTGGCCATGTTCAGGTAACGCTCGGCCTTGCCCAGGGCGCCGCCGATCTGCTGGTTGCCATCCCGTGAATCCTGCAGGCGCTGGTTGGCGGCGAGGTTGTTGCTGAGCGCATCGCGGTAGCTGGCCAGGGCGTCGGGCTCGCCACGCCAGAGTTCGCGGTAGCTGACCCGGCTGCCCGGTTGCACTACCCCGGTGGCCTCAAGGTCGGCGAGGTTGATCAGTACCCGCGGGGTCAGGCTATAGAAGTTGCCGGCACGGTCGGGTTCGTAGGTCAGCACCCGGCTCATGCGCAGGGTTTTCATGCCTACATCGATGCTGTCGCCTATTTTCAGGTCCAGCGCTGCCAGCAGCCGCGGTTCGACCCAGGCCTCGCCCGGCGCCGGGCCGCCGCCAGCGGTTTCGACGCCATAGGGTTCGGCGGCGCTGCGCAGCTCGCCGCGCAGCGGATAGGCATCGTTGGCCGCCTTGATGCTCGACAGCTGAATGCCGTTGTCGGTGGCGATCACGCTGGAAAACTCGACCACCCGGGCGTGTTGCAAGCCCAGCGCGGTGCCGCGGTTGACCTGCCCGGGCTCTGCGGGCGAGCTGCCCTGCAGCACCAGGTCGGCGCCGAGGAACTCGGTAGCCCGCAACAGCATGGCGCCGTTGAGGCGGGCGCCGAAATAGCCGATGGCGGTACTGGCCGCCACCGCTACCAGCAGGGCGAAGAACAGCACGCGCAACTCGCCGGCGCGGGCGTCGCGCAGCAACTGGCGCAGGGCCAGGGGGAACAACGGCAAGCGCTTCATCAAGGCTCCAGCGGCGCGACCAGGTGGCCGGCGTCCAGGCGGATCAGGCGACGGCAGCGCTGGGCCAGGCGTTCGTCATGGGTGACCAGTACCAGGGTGGTACCGCGTTCCTTGTTCAGGTCGAACAGCAGGTCGCTGATGCGCTCGCCGGTATGGCTGTCGAGGTTGCCGGTGGGCTCGTCGGCAAACAGCACCGCGGGCTCGGCGGCAAAAGCGCGGGCGATGGCCACCCGTTGCTGTTCGCCACCGGAAAGCTGGCGTGGCGAGTGGCTCAGGCGCTGGCCCAGGCCGACCCGTTCAAGCAGGCTGCGGGCGTGCTCGCGGGCATCGCGGCGACCGTCCAGCTCCAGTGGCAGCATGACGTTTTCCAGCGCGTTGAGGCTGTCGAGCAACTGGAACGACTGGAACACGAAGCCGACATGCTCGGCCCGCACCCGCGCGCGCTGGTCTTCATCCAGCGGGCCGAGGTCGTGGCCGGCCAGGGTCACGGAGCCGGCGCTGGGTAGGTCGAGCCCGGCCAGCAGGCCGAGCAGGGTCGATTTGCCCGAGCCCGAGGCACCGACGATCGCCAGGCTGTCGCCCTGTTTCAATTCCAGCGAGAGTTCGTGCAGGATGGTCAGGTCGCCTTCCGCGCTGGGGACCACTTTGCTAAGGTTGCGCGCACTGAGAATGCTGGGGCCCATGGAGAATCCGATGCGAGTGTGGTTATTGAGTGCTGGCCTGGCCTTGATGTGCATGGCCCAGGGCGCAGCAGCGGGGACCGTGCTGATTGTCGGCGATAGTATCAGTGCCGCTTTCGGCCTGGATACCCGCGAGGGTTGGGTTGCCTTGCTGGAAAAACGCCTGAAGAACGAGGGTTTCGACGCCAAGGTGGTCAATGCCTCGATCAGCGGCGACACCAGTGCCGGAGGCCAGGCGCGGCTGCCGGCGCTGCTTGCAGAGCACAAGCCGGAGCTGGTGGTGCTTGAATTGGGCGGCAACGATGGCCTGCGCGGGCATCTGCCAACGCAATTGCAACAAAATCTTGCCTCGATGATCGACAAGTCGCGAGCTGCCGGCGCCAAGGTGCTGTTGCTGGGCATGCGCCTGCCGCCCAACTACGGCAAGCGTTACAACGAGGCCTTCGCCAAGGTGTATGAAAACCTGGCGACGGAAAAACAGGTGCCGCTGGTGCCGTTCTTTCTCGAAGGGGTGGGCGGTGTGCCCGAGCTGATGCAGGCCGATGGCATTCATCCGGGGCAGGGCGCCCAGGCCAGGTTGCTGGAAAATGCCTGGCCGCAACTAAAACCGCTGCTTTGACGCTTTTATAGTGACCGGCTTTCGGCTAATGTTGCGCCCCCGATTTGGAGCCCCCGATGCCGCGTCCCGCCTGGTCCCTGTATGCCTATCAATTGATCGAGCCTGACGAACAGCTTGACCTGTTCGCCTGCCAGGAGATCCGCGTCCACCTGGTAGCCCGCCAGCTCGAGCTCGGTGGCTCGGCCGACCGTACCCTGTGCGGCACCCTGTTGCCGGCGCAACCGCGCTGGTCGCAGGCCGAGCGCAGCATTTACCGTGACCGCCGCCTGTGCTCGCTGTGCCGGGCGATTCTCGATGCCCAGCGCCGTGGCACACGGCCGGTATGGCCCGAGCTGTAACCTGCCGATATAACCTTTCATCCCCTGTACGGCCAACTGCGCCCGGGACATCTCCCGATTACGCGGGTGCCGGTGTACAATCGATTGCTTGACTCAATTGAATTAGCGAAGGATTTCCCGGATGTTGCCGCGCTTTCCCGCCGTCACCCGTTGCCTGTCCCTGGCCGCCCTGTTGGCGGCAGGTCCCGCCGCTGCGCTGGAGTTCCCCCTGCCGCCTCCCGGTGAAGACGTCATCGGCCAGGTCCAGGTGATCAAGGCCAAGTACGAAGACACCTTTGCCGACATCGGCACCGCCAACGACCTGGGCTACCTGGAAATGATCGCCGCCAACCCCGGCGTCGACCCGTGGCTGCCGGGCGCCGGCACCGAAATCATCCTGCCGACCCGCTTTATCCTGCCGCCGGGGCCGCGCGAAGGCATCGTCATCAACCTGGCCGAGTACCGCATGTACTACTACCCGAAAGGGCAGAACGTGGTGCACACCTACCCGCTGGGTATCGGTCGTGAAGGCTGGGGCTCGCCGATCGCCAATACCAAGGTTACCGCCAAGACCCCGAACCCCACCTGGACGCCACCGGCCTCGATCCGCAAGGAACACGCCGAAGACGGCGATATCCTCCCGACCGTGGTACCGGCTGGCCCGGACAACCCGCTGGGGCCGTTCAAGTTCACCCTTGGCGTGCCGGGTTACCTGATCCACGGTTCGAACAAGAAGTTCGGCATCGGCATGCGCACCAGCCACGGCTGCTTCCGCATGTTCAACAACAACGTGCTGGAGCTGGCCAAGATGGCCCCGGTCGGCGTGCCGGTACGCATCATCAACGAGCCGTACAAGTTCGGCCTCAGTGCCGGCAAGGTCTACCTCGAGGCGCACACGCCGCTTGACGACAAAGGCGACCCGTCGGTGGTCGACAAGCACACCGCGGTCATCAACGCGCTGCTCAAGCGTGAAGACCTGGCCAACAACCTGCGCATGAACTGGGACATGGTCCGTGACGTGGTCGCCGCCGAAGACGGCATGCCGGTGGAGATCGCCGTGCCCAATGGCGCTGGCGGCCCGGCACCGATGGTTTCCAGCGTGCCTTACGACATGCAGTAAGCCATTCCTGCTATACCCGAGGCCTGCCATCGTGCAGGCCTCGTCGTTTCTGGCGTTGCACTTTGCTGGCGGCAATAAAAAAGCCGACCCACAAGTGGGTCGGCTTCCAATAACAATCCCGAAGGACTATTACTTGCGGCTGGCTTTGTCCAGCATACGCAGAGCGCGCTCGTTAGCTTCGTCAGCGGTCTGTTGTGCTTTTTGAGCAGCAGCCAGAGCGTCGTCAGCTTTGCGATAGGCTTCATCGGCACGAGCTTGTGCACGAGCAGCTGCGTCTTCGGTAGCGGTCAGACGAGCTTCGGTTTCTTTGGATACGCTGCTGCAACCGGTTGCCAGAACTGCGGCCAGAGCCAGAGCAGAAAATTTCAGAACGTTGTTCATCGTGTTCCCCTTCAAGGACTTTCTATTAAATAGCCATCTCTCAAGAAAGAGAAACTGGCCGGCGTACATAGTACCCATTACTTGTAGTAAGTAAACTGACAGAGCGCAAGAACTGCAAAAAAATGCGCCTGTCCCGGGTCCGCCACAGCCTTATGTAGAAAAACTGTGAAGGCGCCGCATGCGCGGGTGCTAACAAGTGTAGCAAGTGTGTATTTTGTTGAACTAAAAGTGACTTAAAGTGTCATCCTTCGTCATAGCACTACAACATCCGGCAACTGTTCAGGCCGATGCTCGTCGCCCTGTCCGCGTGCCCCAAGTGGATGAAATTTGCGACCAGCCACCTTGAGCATCTGGGCATGGGGCGCCTACTATTTGTACGTGCTCACTTGCCAGAGAACAGCCATGCTCTTCTCGCTGTCCAAAGGGGCACGGGGTGGCGTAGAGGTTCCTTCGCCGGACAAACATCGGTAAGGTAGGGGTCATAGCACAAGACCCGCGAGGAGTAGTGATGAGCGAGGCGTTGTCCATCCACCATGACCAGGCTGGTCATCAGTTCGAGACCAATGTGGACGGTCATCGTGCTTACCTGACCTACATGGACCTGGGTAAGCAGACCCTGGATATCTACCGCACGTTCGTACCGAACGCATTGCGTGGCCGGGGTATCGCTGCGGCACTCACCGAACAGGCGCTCAAGTACGCCGAAGACATGGGCTATACCGTGATCCCGTCGTGCTCCTACGTCGAACGTTACATGGAACGTCAGCAAAAGCACGCCACCAACAAGGCCTGAGGATCGCGAAGGGCAGCCATTAGTGCTGCTCTTCAACGCACCAACAAAAACGCCGGGCAATTGCCCGGCGTTGTTGTATCTGCCTGTCAGTCGCGCTGGCGTTTGGGCAACACGTCCTTGAGCTTGGCGTGCATGCTGCGCAGGGTCTTCTCGGTGGACTCCCAGTCGATGCAGGCGTCGGTGATGGACACACCGTACTGCAGGTCGTTGAGGTCTTTCGGGATCGCCTGGCAGCCCCAGTTCAGGTGGCTTTCGACCATCAGGCCGATGATCGACTGGTTGCCTTCGAGGATCTGGTTGGCGACGTTCTCCATCACCAGCGGCTGCAGGGCCGGGTCTTTGTTGGAGTTGGCGTGGCTGCAGTCGACCATGATGTTCGGCTTGATCCTGGCCTTGGCCAGGGCCTGTTCGCACAGGGCGACGCTGACCGAGTCATAGTTGGGCTTGCCGTTACCGCCACGCAGCACCACGTGGCCGTAGGCGTTGCCCTTGGTGGTGACGATGGACACGCCGCCTTCCTGGTTGATGCCGAGGAAACGGTGCGGGCTGGAAACCGACTGCAGGGCGTTGATGGCAACGGTCAGGCCGCCGTCGGTGCCATTCTTGAAGCCGACCGCCGAGGACAGGCCCGAGGCCATTTCGCGGTGGGTCTGGGATTCGGTGGTACGGGCGCCGATGGCCGACCAACTGATCAGGTCCTGCAGGTACTGCGGAGAGATCGGGTCGAGTGCTTCGGTGGCGGTAGGCAGGCCCATTTCCGCCAGGTCCAGCAGCAGCTGGCGACCGATGTGCAGGCCGTCCTGGATCTTGAACGAGTCGTCCAGGTACGGGTCGTTGATAAGGCCTTTCCAGCCGACCGTGGTCCGCGGCTTTTCGAAATACACGCGCATGACCAGGTACAGGGTGTCGGACACCTCTGCCGCCAGCACCTTGAGGCGCTCGGCGTACTCGTGGGCAGCCTTGATGTCGTGGATCGAGCAGGGGCCGATCACCACGAACAGGCGGTGGTCCTTGCCGTCGAGGATATTGCGCACCACTTCGCGACCGGCAGTCACGGTCTGCAGGGCGGTAGCGCTGAGGGGGATTTCCTTCTTGAGCTGATCGGGGGTGATCAAGGTCTCGTTGGAGGCAACGTTTAGGTCATCGATCGGTAAATCAGCCATCGTGTTACTCGTCAGGTCACGGGTGCCGGCCGCCAGCGATCCCCGTGCGGCGGAGCAGCGAAAATTGTACGCAGCGGGGAGCCGAACCTTAGCGCGTTACACTGTGGCTCGACAATGGGCACGGGCCGCTTTCCTGCAAGGAAAGGCCCATAGGCACGGGGTTTTTACCCAGGAACGAGGATTTCCCGGGTATGACTTGCCTCAAGGCTGGCATCGGAGAACTCGCCGGCGTGCAGGCTGACCCACTGCTGGGCGAGGGCTTCTACGTCCGCATCGGGGCTTTCGGCCTGGCAGAAGTGCTGGATCTGACACACCTGTTCGCCCATGCGTGCGCCAAACAGCGCTTGCTCGTCGATGAAGGCAATGCCCACCCGATAGCCGTCCTGTTGCTTCTGGCACCAGGCCACATAACCGGGATAGCGTGCCTCGGCGCCGAGGGAGGGGATGAGCATTTCCACCGCCATGCCCCGTCGGTAGGCCCGTGGGTGGTTGCAGGCGATTCCGCCCAGGCTGATAGTGTGCAGCCGTTGGCGGAACAGTTTGGGCGACTGACGCAGGGTCAGCTCCACCGGAACATCGTCCGGGTGCAGCAGGAAGCCACGCATGCTCGACTCCGTGTCGATTTTTTGACCTTGTTCGCCTGAGTATAGTTAAGGATCGTAAAGCGGTTGATTTACGTGTAAAAAAATTGAACAAAAAATGAACGGTTGAGGAGAGCAGGATGAACACGAGCAGCCCGCGTATCGGCGTGATCGGAACCGGCGCCATTGGTGGCTTCTATGGCCTGATGCTGGCGCGTGCCGGGTTCGAGGTGCATTTCCTCTTGCGCAGTGAATTCGACGCCGTTCAGCTCAACGGATTGCGGGTCGACAGCGCCGTGCATGGCACCGTGCAGATGCAGGTCCGGGCCTATGCCGATGCCACCGACATGCCGCCCTGCGACTGGCTGTTGGTCGGCGCCAAGACCACCAGCAACGCCGAGCTTGCACCCTTGATCGCCAAGGTAGCGGCGCCTGATGCCAAGGTGCTGCTGCTGCAGAACGGCCTGGGCGTCGAGGACCAACTGCGGCCGCTGTTACCCGCCAATCTGCACCTGCTCGGCGGCTTGTGTTTTATCTGCGTCAACCGCGAAGCGCCGGGGGTGATCCGCCACCAGTCGCTGGGGGCGGTGAACCTGGGGTATCACAGTGGTCCGGCGGCGGATGAAGACAGCCGTCAGCAAATTGTCGAGGCCGGGGCTGCGTTGTTCCATGCCGCTGGCATCGACTCCCAGGCCATGACCAACCTGGCCCAGGCGCGTTGGCAAAAGCTGGTGTGGAATGTGCCCTACAATGGTTTGTCAGTGCTGCTCAAGGCCAGCACCACACCGCTGATGACCGATGCCGACAGCCGCGCCTTGATCCAGGCGCTGATGGCCGAGGTGGTGCAGGGCGCGCGCGCCTGCGGTTACGCGTTGCCGCCAGGCTATGCCGAACACCTGTTTGCGGTGACCGAGAAGATGCCCGACTACTGGCCGAGCATGTACCACGATTTTATCCAGCAGCGGCCATTGGAGCTGGCGGCGATTTATGCCGAGCCGTTGGCCCAGGCCAGGGCGGCGGGCTGTGAATTGCCGAAGATGCAGGCGCTATATCAGGCTTTGGCCTTTATTGATCGGCAAACAGCATCGCGGGGCAAGCCCGCTCCCACAATGTAGGAGCGGGCTTGCCCCGCGATAAGGCCCCAAGGGGAACAGTACATGAGCAAGAATCTAGGCGACAAACTGGTCGTCGCCATCTCCTCCCGAGCGCTGTTCGACCTCAGCGAGAGTCACCGCCTGTACCTGGCCGAGGGCGTTGAAGCCTATCGCCAGTACCAGATCGAACACGAAGACGAAGTGCTCGAACCCGGTGACGCCTTCCCCCTGGTGCAAAAGCTCCTGGGCCTGAACGCCAGTCTTGGCCAGCCCCGGGTCGAGGTGGTGCTGGTGTCGCGCAACAGCGCCGACACCGGTCTGCGGGTATTCAACTCGATCGAGCATCATGGCCTGGGTATCTACCGCGCTGCCTTCGTTGGCGGCCGTAGTCCTTATCCTTATCTGGCGGCGTTTGGCTGTCACCTGTTCCTGTCCACCGATGCCGATGATGTGCGCAGTGCCCTGGAAGCCGGCTTTGCCGCTGCCACCATTCTCTCCGGTGGTGCCCGGCGCGCTGCCAGTGACGAACTGCGCATCGCTTTCGACGGTGACGCGGTGCTGTTTTCCGATGAGTCCGAACGGGTCTACCAGCTTGGCGGTCTCGAAGCCTTCCAGGCCAGCGAGCGCCAGTCAGCCCGCGAGCCGTTGCGCGGCGGGCCGTTCAAACCATTTCTGGCGGCACTGAACCTGTTGCAGAAGGAGTTCCCCGAAGGCGCCTGTCCGATCCGCACGGCGCTGGTAACAGCCCGCTCGGCACCGGCCCACGAGCGAGTGATCCGTACCTTGCGCGAGTGGGATATCCGCCTGGACGAGTCGCTGTTCCTCGGCGGTCTGGACAAATCGGCGTTCCTCGAAGCCTTCGCCGCCGATGTGTTTTTCGACGACCAGGCCGGCCACTGCGAACGGGCCCGCAGCGTCGTCGCCACTGGCCATGTGCCCCATGGCATCAGCAACGAACCGACCCTGGGCTAACGGGCAAACCTCGGCGCCGGACGGCCCTGCGACGGTTCTTGGCGCTGCTAAGCTGAAGCTTGCTCTGCCGTCATGGCAGTCGAGGAGGTCGAATGATCCATTCCATGCTGTATGCCACTGACCTCGGTGTGTACGCGCCTTTTGTCATGCAACACGCGCTGGCACTGGCGCGGACCTTCAACGCAGAGCTCTACGTCATCCATGCGGTCGAGCCCATGGGCCAGTTCGCCGAATCGCTGCTGCAGAGCTATCTGGACGAACAGACCCTCGATGAACTGCACAGCGAAGGCGTCACCACGGTGATGGCCAACATCGAACAACGGGTTCTGGAAAACTTTCGTGACGAATTGGGCGAGGAGGCTGACCTGGCCCTGATCAAGGCCGTACGCGTGCGTCAGGGCGATCCGGCGCAGGTGATTCTCGAGCAGGCCCAGCGCCTGAGTGTCGACCTGCTGATCTTCGGCAGCCATAGCCAGGGCGCTGGCGTCGATATCCCGATCGGACGCACCGCGGTGCGCTTGCTGCAACTGTCGCCGGTGCCGGTGTATATGGTGCCGCTCGCGCAACACTTGGGGCGTAGGAAGTCTTAACTGCGTGGGGTAGGTGGGTTCCTGGAAGACTGCTAAAATAGTTCTAGATTTATTCTTCAAACCACTAATATAGTTATAAATCGTCGCTGCTGCCGGTGACGCCCAGCTGATTTGAGGGATACCTATGAAGCTTCAACAATTGCGCTACATCTGGGAAGTGGCGCACCACGACCTCAACGTCTCCGCGACAGCGCAGAGCCTGTATACGTCCCAGCCGGGCATCAGTAAGCAGATCCGCCTGCTCGAAGACGAGCTGGGCGTCGAAGTGTTCGCCCGCAGCGGCAAGCACCTGACCCGCGTGACTCCGGCCGGTGAGCGCATCATCACCACCGCCGGTGAGATCCTGCGCAAGGTCGAAAGCATCAAGCAGATCGCCCAGGAATTCTCCAACGAGAAAAAGGGCACCCTGTCGATCGCCACGACCCACACCCAGGCGCGTTATGCCCTGCCGCCGGTGATCAGCAGCTTCATCAAGCAGTACCCGGAAGTGGCCCTGCACATGCATCAGGGTTCGCCCATGCAGATTGCCGAGATGGCCGCTGACGGCACCGTCGATTTCGCCATCGCCACCGAAGCCCTGGAGCTGTTCGGCGACCTGGTGATGATGCCGTGCTACCGCTGGAACCGCTGCGTGGTGGTGCCGCAAGGCCACCCGCTGACCAAACTGCCGAAGCTCACCCTTGAAGCCCTGGCCGAATACCCGATCGTCACCTACGTGTTCGGTTTCACCGGCCGTTCCAAGCTCGACGAAGCCTTCAGCCACCGCGGCCTGACCCCGAAAGTGGTATTCACCGCCGCCGACGCCGACGTGATCAAGACTTACGTGCGCCTGGGCCTGGGTGTCGGCATCGTCGCCAAGATGGCCGTCGACACCAAGCTCGACAATGACCTGGTAGTGCTCGATGCCAGCGAACTGTTCGAGTCCAGCGTGACCAAGATCGGTTTCCGCCGTGGCACTTTCCTGCGCGGCTTCATGTGCGACTTCATCGAGAAGTTCGCCCCGCACCTGACCCGTGAAGTGATGGCCAAGGCTATCGCATGTCACAACAAGCAAGAGCTTGAAGAGCTGTTCGACGGTGTCGAGTTGCCGGTGCACTGATCTGCGCGTGGTTGTCCGATGTTCAGAAAACGCCCCTTTTGGGGCGTTTTTTTGTGCGATTGAACCCTGTTTTTCTTTGGGAAATTTCCCAATCTTGCTGGGAGTGGTCCGACTTTTTGCGTCGGACATCTGCCGAATAATCCTCCTCGTCAACCGCCCTGCGCGGTGCGGCACAAGCCGGCGGACACACTCGCCGTCGGCACGTCGTCTGTGACGTTTTCACAGGTCTATTCGAGGAGAATTATTCATGAAGCGCACTTTTCTGGCCCTACCTCTCGCCCTGCTGGCCGTTGGTAATGTATTCGCCGCCGACCCGCTGGAGAAACAAGTTACCGTAACGGCCACCATCCCGACCGAGAACTTCTATGTCGAGCCGGTGGGCGGCAACTGGATGAACGAACCGCAAAACATGGCCTGGAATGCCCTGCGCGAATCGCTTGAGCCGATCCGCAAGCAGCTGCAGGTCAAGAGCACCACCGGGGCGATTTCTGCGCGCCTGCTCAGCCCGGCGGTGATTAACAGCGGCGCCAACAGCATCGGCCTGGACGTTGCGGTCAACGGCACCGGTTTGACCACCACTTCGGTTCCGGTGGTGCCGGCAGCCGCGGCAGCGGCAGGCACCCTGGTCGCCTTTGACGTAGCCGCCCAGTCGGCCGGCCCGAGTGGCTACGTGCCGGGCAACTACCAGGGCATCGTCAACATGTTGTTCGAGACCGTCTCGCCGTAAGTCGCCAGCCAAGCGCTGTTCCATCCCCTTCTATTCACCCCGCTGCTCATTCGTTCGAACGAGTGCGGGGTGAGTATTGCCTGTGAAAAAATGGACATGGCTAATTACTTGTCTCTCGCTGCATCCATTCGACTGGCCCTGGGGTGCCTTGTGCTCTCAGGTACAGCCTGTGCCTGGGCCGAAGCCCGAGGGCAGGCCGGGCCCTTGGGGGTGCTGAGCCAGGCGCAAGGCTTGCCGCAGGAATTTGGCGAGCACTTTTTCGATGTGCCCCTGGCCGTTCGCGTCGACCTCGATGGGCGCTACCTGGGCGATGCCCTGGTGGTGCTGTCGCGCGATGAACAGGTGCAACTGCTCGACTTCACCGACACCTTCGAGAGCCACGCCTCCGACACCGAGCGTTCGCGCTGGCGCGAACAGCTCCAGGAGCCAAGGGCGCTGGGCAACTGCCTGTCCAGTTGCCCGCGAGGGCTGGTGGCGTTGCACTACAGCCTGGTGAATTCGCAGCTGTCGATTCTTACCACGGCGGCGGAACGCAGCGATCAGCCGGCGCTTTATCATCAGTTGCCCGAACGTGGCAGCCACGGCTTGCTGCTGCGCAACCAGTTGAACCTGGTCGGTGGCGACCTGGAAACCACCGGTCGTTATGCTGTGCAAGGGCAGGGCAGTTTCGGCAACTGGACCACCGTGGGCGAGGCGCGGTTCGACCGCAACAGCGATTACGTCGAGCAAACCCGGCACCGCGTGGACCAGCTCTATGCCGAGCGTTTGCACGACAAGCACTTCTTTCGCCTGGGTTACTTCACCCCGGGCGCCCAGGGCCTGACCCGCCAGCCGCGCTTGCTCGGCAACCTGCCCGACACCACCCGTGGCCTGATGCTCGGCAGCAGCGACAGCCTGGCGGTCAACAACGGCCAGGCCAGCGCCACTCCGGTCTATGTCACGCCGAACCGCGCCGGGATCGTCGAAATCTACCGTGATGGTGTGCTGATCAACAGCCAGGCGGTGCAGGCCGGCTTGCAGGCGCTGGATACCCGGGTGCTGCCCGGGGGGATCTATGAGGTGGAGATCCGCCTGATTGAAGACAACCAGGAAACCTCACGCAGCGAAGCCTTCATCTACAAGCCCTCCAACTGGAGCAACGCCGAGTCGCCGTGGCGCTACAACGTTTACATGGGGCAGCAAAGCAGCCTGTGGAGCAATTGGGACAAGGACTATGACAACAGCCTGACGGCCGGCGTCTTCACTAACTACCTGTTGCATCCGCGGGCGGTGCTCGGGCTCTCTGCCCAGCGAATCGACGAGCTTCTGCAGTATGGCGGTTCGCTGGACTGGGATGTGCTCGATCCGCTCAAGCTCTATGGCAGTGTTTTTCACACCGAAGACCACGGCAACGGCTATGACCTGCAAGGCATCTACAACTACGCCTCGGGTTCGCTGGTGTTCAGCCAGAGCCGCTCCTGGCTGGACAGCCGCCGCTTCGAGGAGGACCAGCCTGGTGCGTACGGGGACTTCAGGGTTCGCGAAGTCCGCCAGAGTGCGCTGTCGCTCAACCACCGGGTCGATCGGCAAAGTACCGCGACCTTGCGGGTGTCGCACAGCAGCGGCACAGGGGCCGATGGCATGGGTTTCGATGTCGGCTGGGGCTACTTCGGCAAGTTGCTGAACTCCGACACCAACTGGCGCCTGTCGCTGTTCGATCGCCCGGGCACCAGCAGCTCCGGCGACGCGCGCAACCGTGGCGTCACCTTGAGCATGAGCATGAGTCTTGGCGGGCCGGGGCGAAGGATTTCGGCAACCCTGGGCAGTCGCACGTCCCGCGACGGTGCGCGCGACCAGAACGCCTCGCTGACCTATCAGCAGGACGTTGACTACGGCGCCCTGCAGAGCCTGGCCGGCACGGTTGCGCTGGACCGCTACGGTACCGGGTTTGGCGGCAGCGCCTTGTTCGAGAGCCCGCTGCTGCATGGCGATGCCTATGCCCAGCGCTCCTCCTACAACGGCGAGCTGACCGCGGGTTTGAACCTCGACAGTGTGCTGGCGGTCGGCGCCGGCAAAGTGGCGATGTCCGGGCAGTACCTGCCCCACGAGGCAGGCCTGATCGTCGATGTCGATTCGGACCTGCAAGGTGTGCGCATGCGTGCCGATGACCACCACGGCCACAGCGCCGTGCTGCGCCCGGGGCGCAACGTCATTCCGGTCAGCGCCTACAAGGCCGGCCAGGTGCACTTCGACTTCGACGGTAACGACGCCCATACGGCGGTCATCCAGCCTTCGACGGTCGAGTATCACCTCAACCGTGGCGGGGTCGACTATCACCGCATCCGCGTGATGCGGACCCTCACCGTGATCGGTCGCCTGGTCGACGCCAAGGGGCAGCCGCTCAGGGGCGCGCTGGTAATCAATCACGCCAGCCGCAGTGTCAGCGAAGCGGATGGCTTTTTCGCCATCGAGATGAGCGAGTCGACACCGACCCTGGAAATTCGCCGGG
Organism: Pseudomonas wadenswilerensis; assembly: GCF_900497695.1. GTDB lineage: Bacteria > Pseudomonadota > Gammaproteobacteria > Pseudomonadales > Pseudomonadaceae > Aquipseudomonas > Aquipseudomonas wadenswilerensis. The sequence continues at coordinate 294,303 of NZ_UIDD01000006.1, forward strand.
GCGCCGATGCCTTGTGCCTGGTCAGTTTCGATCAAGGCAAGTACACCCGGGAGAACGACGTTCTGCTGGTCGGTGACCTGACCTGCGCCGGGGCCAATGTGGCCCAGGCCGAGCTGAAACAAACAAAGGAGGATGCTTGATGCGATGGCTGGAAAAACCTCGGTGCGCAGCCTTTGCCGCACTTCTCGCGACGCTGGCAGCGTTGTGCCTGGGGCCGCTCGCAGGCGTTGCCCAGGCCAGCGTGGTGGACATTACTGGCGAGTACGCGCCAGGCTATAGCGGCAGGCCGCCCAGTGGTTTCGTCAACACCACGCCGCGGGCAGAATTCTGCTCGGGGTTTGTGCCTTGCGCCGGCAGCGAGTATCGATACACGGTCAGTTTGCCGCTGAGATTCTCTACGGCGTTCATCCACCGTGCACTGCAAGCTCGTGACAAGTACTACTTCCGGCTGCCAGCTACCAGAACCCTGAATCTGGTCAATGAGCAAGGAGAGTCTTTTTCTGTCCGGTTCAGGCCTACGCATTTCGGTTTGAGGATTCAGCCGGGCCTCATGGTCCTGGTCGGGCCAAGTCAGGGTGTTTGCGTACCTGCGGCGTTTACTGAACATCAAGCCGTTACCCAGTACCTGGGCCGGGTCGATATGCTGGTGCCCGGCGGTTGCTACATGGACGCACGAAGCGGCAGTGCCGGGTCTGTTGTGAACGTCGACAGCACCGTCACGGGCCTGGGCTTTGAGCTGGTGTTGCCGTCGCCTCTTTCGTTGAAAAGTGGCATCTACCGGGCTCAGTTGCAGTTGAGCGTCGGGGGTAGCGGGGCGGACTTCGACCTGGGCAACCGAGTCACCAGCGTCAGCACCGACCTGCTAACGCTGAATTTCGAGTTCACTGTCAAACACCCCTTGAAGGTCGAGTTTCCGGCCGGTTCCGAGCGGGCGGTGCTTGAACCACCAGGCGGCTGGATGGGCTGGATCAATCGCGGCGCGCCGCCCCAGCGCCTGTACCGGATCCTGCCGTTCCGGATCTGGACCACCGGTGCAATCAGCGTGCATACCCGCTGCGAATACGACCTGGGTGGGCGTTGTGGCATTCGCGGTCGTGGCGGCCATCAGGTTCCGCTGAAGGTTGCCCTGACGCTGCCGGCAAGCATGAGGCACCTCGGTGCGCCGGTGGACAACCTGGTGTTGCCGGTTGGCGCTCCGTCCTCGCTGACCATCGAAACCGTCGAGGCCACGCTCGATCGCCAGGCGCGCCTGCTATTCGAAGTGTCACAGGCCGACACCGCCTCGATGCTCTTGTACCCGGGTGAAACCTATCAGGGCGACGTGACGCTGGTTCTGGATGCCGCACTTTAGACGACCGCTAACCGTCGGCAATGGAAATTTCTCTGTTAGATCAGGACGTTTCCTACGGGCCCTGCCGGTTGCTCGGTCTCGTCTAGTGCATGAGAATGATATTAATTAGCCAGTTATGCTGGGAGCTAAATAGATGAAAGGAACGCTGGCAGTACCGCTGCGGTTGATGTCGATGGTCACCACCGCGCTTGCCGGTCCCGAGCTCAATATCGGTACGTTCTACGACTATCTGGACGGCGGCAAGAGCACGCTGCTCAAACGCGTGCGCAATGGCGGCGACACCACTGCGTTCGTCAAGGTCAGTGTCGTCGAGATGGTCTACGACAACCAGGGTCAGGCGCGCGAGGTCGAGATGGATGGCCGCGAGGCGTTGCAGCGTGGCCTGGTGGTCAGTCCCGCGCGGCTGATCATCCCCGCCAATGGCATGCAGGCGGTGCGCTTGCTCTATCGTGGGGAGCGTGACCACGAGCGCTACTTCAGGTTGCGTTTCATCCCGGTGCTGCCGGAGGTCAACGACGGCTTCGCGATTACCGAGGACGAGGCCGAGCGTTATGAGGACGCGCTGAAGGTCGGCGTCAACATTCTTGCCGGTTACGGCTCGATACTCTTTATACGGCCACAGGCAAGTCGCTACCAGACCGCCATTGAGCATGAGGCAGGGCGCTTCCTGGTCCCCAACAGGGGCAACACCACGATTGTCCTTGATCATTTCAATGACTGCGCTGCGGGCAACAAGGACTGTGCCCCGGCGACCAAGCACCATGTGTTACCGGGCAATACCCGCGCATTCGAGAAAAAGGCCGGACGCCACTACCGCTTCGAGCTGGTCGAGGGCGAGCAGAGCCGCGAAATTGCCTTCAAGGGGTGAATCGGACCCAGTCACCATCGTGGTATGAGGGAAAGCATGAGTAGTGTCCTGATCGTGGATGATCACCCGTTTATTCGCTCCAGCGTCAACCTGCTGCTGGTCAGCGAACGCTTCAAGGTGGTCGGCCAGACCGATAACGGCATCGATGCCGTACGCCTGGCGCGTGAGCTGACCCCTGACCTGATGATCCTGGATATCAGCATCCCGGGGCTCGACGGCCTGGAGGTCATTGCCCGGGTCAAGGCGATGAAGCTGGCGCTGAAAGTTCTGATCTTGACCTCACAACAGGCCGATTATTTTTCCCTGCGCTGCATGAAGGCGGGCGCGGTCGGCTATGTGTCGAAAACCGATGACCTGTGCGAACTGAGCAAGGCCGTGCATGCGGTCATGTCTGGCTACACCTACTTCCCTGAAGTTGCCCTCAGCTCTGTGAGAAGAGTCGATGTCCGGGCCTCGGAGGCCGAGTGCATCGCCAGCCTGACCAATCGTGAACTGCTGGTGCTGCAACAGCTGGCCCGTGGCTTGAGCAACAAGGCCATCGGCGATGCGATGCTGTTGAGCAACAAGACCATCAGTACCTACAAAACCCGTCTGATCGAAAAGTTGAGGGTCAAGTCGTTGGTGGACCTGGCGGATGTCGCCAAGCGCAACCTGCTCGTTTAGGTTGCCGAATTTTGTGCATGCTCGCTTGCTGCAAGCGCTGGTGTTGCTGGCACTGCTGTGCCTGGCCGGGGTGGCAGGCGCCCAGGAAGTACCGCAGAGCATATGGCCGGATGCAATCCGCGGCTTGCACGCCTTAGAGGCTCACGCTCACGCGGCGGTGGTGCAAAACCCCACGCTGGCGAGAGTCGACAGCTTTTGGCACGAGAACGGGCGCTTGATCGCCCAGGCCTGTGCGGTGGTCGGCAGCTTGCTGGCATTGGCGCTGATCTGGATTCACTACCTGCGCCAGTCGATCCGCAAGTGTGAACGGGCCGAACGGGCGCTGACCGCGATGTACGCCGAACTGCAAGCGGCCAAGGAACAGGCAGAGGCGGCCAATCAGGCCAAGACGACGTTTCTGGCGACCATGAGCCACGAGATCCGCACGCCGATGAATGCCCTGCTGGGCATGCTGGAGCTCGCCCAGGAAAAGGCCGATCAGGGCGTGCTCGATCGGCTGGCCATCGAGGTGGCCTCAAGCTCGGCGCGCGGTCTGCTTGAGTTGTTGGGCGATGTGCTGGATGTCACCCGCATCGAGTCCGGCCATTTGCTGCTCGAGCCGCGCCGCACCCCACTGCGTCAGCAGGTCGAAGGGGTGGTGCGCATGTTTGAACAGCAGGCCTTGAGCAAGGGCCTGCGCCTGCATCTGGAGGTTGTCGGTGCGCTGGAAAGCGATGTGTTGCTCGACGCCCTGCGTTTCAAGCAGATTCTGTCCAACCTGATCAGCAATGCCATCAAGTTCACCCGTGAAGGCTCAGTGCGGGTTCGCCTGGAAACTCAACGGCAGCGCCACCGGGTCGCGGTCACCCTGGTGGTGGAAGATACCGGCGTCGGCATTCCCATGGCCGACCTGGCACGCCTGGGCACACCCTATTGCCAGGCCAGCAACAACCGGCAGGCGGGGCGCAATGGTGCGGGGCTGGGGCTGAGCATCTGCCGGATGCTGTGCGAGCTGATGGGCGGGCGCATGCAGCTCGACAGCAGCATCGGTGTTGGTACGCGCGTCGAGCTGCAGTTGAGCCTGACCTGCCTGCCACCTTCGGCTTCCAGCGACGTGCCAGGTGGGCGCCGGGAAAACGCTGGCGGGGTGAAGTCGCTCAAGGTGCTGGTGGTGGATGACTATCCGGCCAACCGCATTCTGCTCATGCATCAGCTGGGCTATCTGGGCCATCGCGTGCGGGTTTGCGAGCACGGCGGCGAGGGGTTGCGTTGCTGGCTGCGAGAGTCGTTCGATGTGGTCCTCGCCGACTGCAACATGCCGATCTTCGATGGCTATCGGCTGGCCAGGGCGATCCGCGAGCATGAACGACGGACAGGCAGGCGGGCCTGCCAGGTGCTGGCGGTGACCGCCAACGCGCAGGCGTCGGAGCGCGCCCGTTGCCTGGCGGCGGGGATGAATGCCTGCCTGTTCAAGCCCTTGAGCATCGATGACCTGGCGCAGGCGTTGGGGGGTGTGGCGGGCCGCACCGTGGTGCCGGTGGCGGCTGAGGCATTACCGGTGCTGCCAGGCATGGACATTTCCAGCCTGCTGGTGCTGGCCGCAGGTGATCAGGGCAAGGTGCAGGCCCTGCTCGGCGATCTGGTCAGCAGCAATCGCCAGGATCTGCGGCAGCTGGACCGGCTGCATGACGGCAAGGACCTGGTGGCGCTGGCCGACCTGGTGCACCGTCTCAAGGGCGGCGCCCGGATGATCCGGGCGCATGAGGTGCTGGCAATCTGTGTCCAGCTGGAACAGGCCTGCACCTCGCGGGCTCCAGCCCACCGTATCAGTCAGCTGGTGCAGATGTTGCGACAGGCGATTGTCGATCTCGAGCAGCACCTGGAACGCTATTGTCAGGGCGAGGCGGTCAGCCCTTGGTGATCAGGTTGCCGGCGTGCAGCCCGCATTCCTTCTGGGTTGACTCTTCCCACCACCAGCGGCCTTCGCGCTCGTGCTGGTTCGGCAGCACCGGGCGCGTGCAGGGTTCGCAGCCGATGCTGATGAAGCCGCGCTCGTGCAGGCTGTTGTACGGCAGCTCGAGCATGCGGATGTAGCCCCAGACTTCTTCGCTGCTCATCTGCGCCAGCGGGTTGAACTTGTACAGGGTGTGCTCGGGGGTGGAGAACGCGCTGTCGATTTCCAGCGCGGCGACCTGGCTGCGGGTGCCCGGGCTCTGGTCACGGCGCTGGCCGGTGGCCCAGGCGCTGACGGTGCTCAGCTTACGCCGCAGTGGTTCGATCTTGCGGATGCCGCAGCACTCGCCATGGCCGTCCTTGTAGAAGCTGAACAGGCCTTTCTCTTTGACCAAGGGCTCGAGCTTGCTGTGGTCGGGGGAGAGGATTTCGATCGGCAGCTTGTACTGTTCGCGCACCTGGTCAATGAAGCGGTAGGTTTCCGGGTGCAGGCGGCCGGTGTCGAGGCTGAAGACCTTGACGTTCTTGTTGAGCTTCCAGGCCATGTCCACCAGCACCACGTCCTCGGCACCGCTGAAGGAAATCCACAGGTCATCGCCGAAGTGCTCGAAGGCCAGCTTGAGGATGTCTTGTGGCGACTTGTTGGCGTAGGTCGCGGCCAGGGCGGCGACGTCGAAGGGTTGGCTCATCAGGCGGCTTCCGGTCATTGAATGGCGCTTGGCGCTCGTAATACCTGCGATCTTAACAAAAATTGCCGGTGTCGACGCCGCGCATGTAGAGTGCGGCTTCCCATTTTTGGCGTTGTTCGAGGAGTGTGCTGTGGAAATTGCCTGTCTCGACCTGGAAGGTGTGCTGGTCCCGGAAATCTGGATCGCCTTCGCGGAAAAAACCGGAATCGAATCGCTGCGGGCCACCACCCGCGACATTCCCGATTACGACGTGCTGATGAAGCAACGCCTGCGCATTCTCGATGAGCATGGCCTGAAGCTTTCCGATATCCAGGCGGTGATCGCCACGCTCAAGCCGCTGGACGGCGCCATCGAGTTCGTCGACTGGCTGCGTGAGCGCTTCCAGGTGGTGATCCTTTCCGACACCTTCTACGAATTCTCCCAGCCGCTGATGCGCCAGCTGGGCTTCCCGACGCTGCTTTGCCATCGCTTGATCACAGACGAAACCGATCGGGTTACCGGTTACCAGTTGCGCCAGAAAGATCCCAAGCGCCAGTCGGTGCTGGCCTTCAAGAGCCTGTACTACCGGGTGATTGCCGCGGGGGATTCGTACAATGACACCACCATGCTCGGCGAGGCGGATGCAGGGATTCTGTTCCATGCGCCGGAGAACGTGATCCGCGAGTTTCCGCAGTTCCCGGCGGTGCATGATTTCGAGGCGCTGAAGAAAGAGTTCATCAAGGCTTCGAACCGGTCGTTGAGCCTGTAGGGGCCTCATCGCTGGCAAGCCAGCTCCCACAGGTTCACCACCCAACCTGTGGGAGCTGGCTTGCCAGCGATGCTTTTAGAGACTTTGCAAGGTCTCGAGCAACACCTTGACCTTGGTGATCGACTCTTCGTACTCCGCCTGCCAGTCCGAATCCGCCACCACTGCGCCCCCCCCCCAGCAGCACACCTGACCGTCCTTGACCAGCAGGCTGCGGATGGCAATCGAGCTGTCCATCTCACCACGCACGTCCACATACAGCAGGGATCCGCAGTACAGCGCCCGGCGGCTGGGCTCCAGCTCGTCGATGATCTGCATGGCGCGGATTTTCGGGGCACCGGTGATCGAGCCACCGGGGAAGCTGTCGGCGATCAGGTCCAGGGCATCCTTGCCGGCGGCCAGGCGCCCGGTGACGCTGCTGACCAGGTGATGCACGTTGGGGTAGCTTTCCAGGCTGAACAGTTCCGGCACCTTCACCGAGCCGATCTCGCAGGTGCGCCCCAGGTCGTTGCGCAACAGGTCGACGATCATCAGGTTCTCTGCACGATCCTTGCGACTGCCCAGCAGTTCGGCGGCGTTGCGCGCATCTTCAGCGGCATCGCTGCTGCGTGGGCGGGTACCCTTGATCGGCCGGGTTTCTACCTGGCCATTGCTGACCTGGATGAAACGCTCCGGCGAGAAGCTCAGCAGCGCGCTGCCATCGGCCAGTAGCTGGAAACCCGAATAGGGTGTCGGGCACGCCTGGCGCAGGGCCTGGTAGGCGTGCCAGGGCTCGCCCTGGCACGGCGCGCGAAAGCGTTGGGTGAGGTTGATCTGGTAGCAGTCGCCAGCATGGATGTACTGCTGCACGCGGTCGAAGGCCTGGCGGTAGGTTTGCGCGCTGATATCGCCGCGCATCGGTGCTTGCAGCGAGAAACCGGTGGCGTCGGCGGGGGCGGGAGCCTCGAACAGTTCGATCAGGCGCTGGCGCTCGGCCTCGGCCAGGCTTGGGTGAAACAGCAGCTGGCTGTGCTTGAGCTGGTGGTCGCTGATCAGCGCCCAGGCATACAGGCCAAGACTGGCATCGGCCAGGCCCAGGTCGTCGACGGCAATGCTGGGCAAATGCTCCAGGCGCCGGCCGAAGTCGTAGCTCAAGTAGCCGATCAGGCCACCGGCAAACGGTAGTTCGATGCCATCGGGTACATCCGCCCGGCCCAGTTGCGCCAGGCTTTCACGCAGGCGCTGCAGGTAGGCGCTGCCGCTTTCATCCACAGTGGGCGCCAGGGTCTGCAGTGGCCAGGCACTGAGCAGGTCAAAGCGGCCACGCTCGGCGGTCGGCCGGGCGCTGTCGAGCAGCACGGCGCCGGGAGCCTTGCGGACGCGCGCGAAGTAGGCCGCAGGGTTGGCCTGGTAGGGCAGGGGATGGAGCGTACAGGTCGGCATGCAAGTAACAGCTATGAATGCGGGGGAGGCGATTGTAGTCCTCTGTAGGAAATGCTCCTAGCGCTGACTACGACATTGAGTCTCCAGCCCGCGCCAGCCGGGAAGGCTGACGCAGGCGGAGTGTTGACTCAGCTCGGCACGTGGCCGAACAGCTCCTGGGCGAAGCGCACGCGCTCTTCGACGCTCTCCTGACGGCCGTCTTTGGCCAACTGCTCCAGGTGCGCCTCGACTGCGTGGGTACGCAGGGTCAGGCCGCAGTCGTTGGCGATCTGGATGTTCAGGCCGGGGCGGGCGTTGAGTTCGAGGATCAATGGGCCCTTGTCCTGGTCCAGGACCATGTCGACGCCGATGTAGCCCAGGCCGCACAGCTCGTAGCAGCCGGCGGCAAGCTTCATGAAGCCGTCCCAGTTCGGCAGTTGCACGCCGTCCACCGCGTTGGTGGTGTCCGGATGCTTGCTGATGATGTTGTTCAGCCAGGTACCGCGCAGGGTCACGCCGGTAGCCAGGTCCACGCCGACGCCAATGGCGCCCTGGTGCAGGTTGGCCTTGCCGCCGGACTGGCGGGTCGGCAAACGCAGCATGGCCATCACCGGGTAGCCCATCAGCACGATGATGCGGATGTCCGGCACGCCTTCGTAGCTGATGCTCTTGAAGATCTGGTCCGGGGTGACCCGGTACTCGATCAGTGCGCGGTCGCGGTGACCGCCCAGGGAGTAGAGGCCGGTGAGAATGCTGGAGATCTGGTGCTCGATTTCCTCGTGGCTGATGATCTTGCCCGAGACCGTGCGATAACGGTCTTCGAAGCGATCGGCAACCACCAGGATGCCGTCACCGCCGGCACCCTGGGCAGGCTTGACGACAAAGTCGCTGCGCCCGCCGATGATTTCCCCGAGCTTGTCGATCTCTTTCTCGGTGGAGATGATCCCGTACATTTCCGGCACATGGATGCCGGCCTGGATCGCACGCTCCTTGGTGATGATCTTGTCGTCGACGATCGGGTACAAGTGGCGCTTGTTGTACTTGAGGACGTAGTCCGCATTGCGCCGGTTGATACCCATGATGCCCCGGGCCTCCAGGGCTTTCCAGGTTTTCCAGAGACCGAACATCAGGCGTCAGCCTTCACGAAAGCCTTGAAACGCACCAGCTCCGTCAGGCGGTAGCCGCGGTAGCGACCCATCGCCAGCATGAAGCCGACCAGTACCAGCAGCACCGCCGGGAAGGTGAAGACGAAGTACACCAGCTCCGGCACGCTCATCAGCAGGTGCGCCAGGGAGGCGGCGAACAGGGTGCCGATCGCCACTTTCATGGCATGGCCGCCACCGCGCTCTTCCCAGGTGATCGACAGTCGCTCGATGGTCATGGTCAGGATCACCATCGGGAACAGCGCCACCGACAGGCCGCGTTCCAGGCCCAGCTTGTGGCTGAACAGGCTGATCGCGGCGATCAGCACCACGACGAAGGTCAGCACCACCGACAGGCGCGGCAGCATCTGCAATTTAAGGTGTTCGAGGTAGGAGCGTAGCGACAGCCCGAGCGCGGTAATCACCGTGAACAGGATGATGCCGAAGCCCAGCTGGGTTTCGCGGAAGGCCAGGGCGATCAGCACCGGGGTGAAGGTACCCAGGGTCTGGATGCCGATCAGGTTGCGCAGCACCAGGATCACCAGTACGCCGATCGGGATCATCACCATGATCATGAAGGTCTGCTGGGTCTGCAGCGGCAGGCCGTACAGCGAGTATTCGAGGAAGTCGGCGTCGGTGTTCTCGTCGGTCAGCTTGGCCAGGCGAATGGCGTTCATTTCGCTGTTGTTGAGGCTGAAGCTGACGTTGGCTTTCTTGCCGCCATCGACGGTGATCAGGTTGTCATCGCCGGTCCACCACAGCAGGCGGTCGGCAGGCAGGCCTTGCTCGCCGGTGTCCGGGTTGAAATACAGCCAGTCGGTGCCGTTGAAACTGCGCAGCCACAGTTCCGGGGTTTGCGGCTGGTCGGCGACCAGGCGGATGGTGTGGACCTTCTCGACCGGTACGTGGGCGATGGACAGTAGCAGGTCGATGACCTTGGCCTTGTTCAGCGACGAGGTGTCGCCGGCCAGCAGCAGCTTGACGTTGTCGTCGTTGAGGTTGTTGACCCGCTTGATGGTTTCACCGACGAAAGTTTCGACGTCGGCCGAATGCTGGCGAATAGGTGCCATCAGGGCTTCGGCGGCGATCTTCTCGGGGCCTTCGACGGCCAGGCTGTCACGGAAGGTCGGGCCCTTGATCTTGGCCTTTTCGGTGCTGTAGCGCTTGGTCAGCACCAGACGGTAGTAGAGGGTCTGGTTGCCGTTGGCGCGGCGTGCCGACCAGGTCACCTTGCGGTTGCCGTCGACGCGGTTGACGCTGACGCCATAGTTATTGGAGATGAAGCTCTCGTTGAGGCTCACGTAGTCGCGGCTCAGCGGTGGTACGAACATCTGGACCTTGACCGGGTCCTTGGGGCTGGCGACGAACTCGACCTTGGCGTCGATGTTCCACAGGTCATCGGTTTCATCCTCGGTCACCGGAATGCCGAGAAAGAAGATCTGATAGGCCGTGACCAGGATGCCCAGTAGCACCAGGACGGTAATCAGGACTTTCAGATGGAGGGTAAGAGAGCGCATCAGGATTACTCTGCGGTGTGAGCGTCAGTGGCGCAGGCGGGTTTGCCGGCAGCGTATTTAAGGCTTGGATCGACCAGCGCGTCGAAGTGCTTGAGGGCCTCGGAGCCGATCAGCAGCGGATACTGGAACGCGCTGCGGTCGGTCAGGTTCACTTCGATGCTGCGCAGGGCCGTACCCATGCAGATGTTCATGGCAATCACCGGACGGGCGGTATAGGCCTTGCCTTCGTCCGGGTCGTAATCACCGGCGCGTCGCTTGATCTTGCTGACGCGGGCCAGTGGTCGTTCTATCGGATGCGAGTGGGCAGCGTCAATTGCCAGGTAGAAGCGCACCCAGGACTCACCGTTGCGCTTGAAGCGCTTGATGTCGCGGGCACTGAGCGAGGCGGTCTTGGCCCCGGTGTCGAGTTTGGCTGCCACTTCCAGGTCGATATCGGCCAGGCGGGCGTATTCATTAAGGCCGTACACGGTCTTTTCCGCGGCCTGGCCCAGGGCCGGCAACAGACAGAGGCTGAACAACAGTGGGAGGGGCGTAAGTCTCATAAATCCTGGCGCGGTGCTGTGCGATGTTCGGGTCAAGGCCACTGGCAGTACTGCGCAAGCTTCCTCGTTTACCTGGCACCTGCATGAACAGATGACAGACACACTATTCGTGCCCCGTCGGGAGGCGCGGCATTCTATCACGCTGGTGTGCTGGCGCCAGCGGCTGCACTCAGACAACAGCGGGGACCTTGAAGTTCGTTCTTAGACGATTGTCGACAATGTTGATTTTGTCTTTGACTATTCATGCTGGTTTGGCTAGTTTTGCCCTCATTGATTTATGAGGTGTCGACAATATGCTGGACACAGCCCAAGCCCCCGGCACAGTGGCAGACGACAGCGAAACCCTCTCGGAAAACGTCTTCCGGCGTATCCAGGCGGCTATCGTCAAAGGCGAGATCGCCCCCGGCAGCAAGATCTCCGAGCCTGAGCTGGCGCGCACCTACGGCATTAGCCGCGGGCCGCTGCGCGAGGCGATCCACCGCCTGGAAGGCCAGCGCCTGCTGGTGCGCGTGCCCCATGTCGGGGCACGGGTGGTGTCGCTCAGCCATGCCGAGCTGATCGAGCTGTACGAGATTCGCGAGTCCCTCGAAGGCATGGCCTGCCGCCTGGCCGCCGAGCGTATGAGCGTAGCCGAGATCGACGAGCTGCGCCGGGTGCTCGACACCCACGAGCGCGACGCCACCTTCCAGGCCGGCCTTGGTTATTACCAGCAGGAAGGCGATTTCGACTTCCATTACCGGATCATCCAGGGCAGCGGCAACCGCACCCTGGTGCAGATGCTCTGCGGCGAGCTGTATCAGTTGGTGCGCATGTATCGCATCCAGTTCTCCGCCACGCCCAACCGGCCACGCCAGGCGTTCGCCGAACACCACCGGATTCTCGATGCCATCGCCGACCGTGACGGTGAACTGGCCGAGCTCTTGATGCGCCGTCACATCGGCGCCTCCAAACGCAACATCGAGCGTCACTATCTGGACGCTACCAGCCCACGAGGTGAGTCATGAGTCAGAAAAGCAGTCCCGGCCAGCGCTTTCGCGATGCAGTTGCCGCCGAACACCCGTTGCAGGTGGTCGGTGCGATCAACGCCAACCACGCGCTGCTGGCCCAGCGTGCCGGTTTCAAGGCCATCTACCTGTCCGGTGGCGGCGTGGCCGCAGGCTCGCTGGGCCTGCCTGACCTGGGCATCAGCGGCCTGGACGACGTGCTGACCGACGTACGGCGCATCACCGACGTCTGCGACCTGCCGCTGCTGGTGGACGTCGATACCGGTTTTGGCTCCTCGGCGTTCAACGTTGCGCGTACCGTCAAGTCGATGATCAAGTTCGGCGCCGCCGCTATCCATATCGAAGACCAGGTCGGTGCCAAGCGCTGCGGCCACCGCCCGAACAAGGAAATCGTCTCCCAGCAGGAGATGGTCGACCGCATCAAGGCCGCCGTCGACGCCCGTACCGACGACAGCTTCGTGATCATGGCGCGTACCGACGCGCTGGCCGTCGAAGGCCTGGAAGCGGCCCTGGACCGCGCCGCCGCCTGCATCGAGGCCGGTGCCGACATGGTCTTCCCGGAAGCCATCACCGAGCTTTCGATGTACAAGACCTTCGCCGACCGGGTCAAAGCCCCGATCCTGGCCAACATCACCGAGTTCGGCGCCACGCCGCTGTACACCACCGAAGAACTGGCTTCGGTCGATGTCTCGCTGGTGCTCTACCCGCTGTCGGCCTTCCGCGCCATGAACAAGGCTGCCGAAAACGTCTACACCGCGCTGCGTCGCGACGGCACGCAGAAAAACGTCATCGACACCATGCAGACTCGCATGGAGCTGTACGACGCCATCAACTACCACGTGTTCGAGCAGAAGCTCGACGCACTGTTCGCCCAGAAAAAGGGCTGAATGCCCGAACCTGTAGGAGCGGGCTTGCCCCGCGATTAGCCAAGATTCCATAACAATTTCAAAAGTGGAGAAAGACATGGCCGAAGCAAAAGTACTCAGCGGTGCCGGCCTGCGTGGTCAAGTGGCCGGGCAAACCGCACTGTCGACCGTAGGGCTGGCCGGTGCCGGCCTGACCTATCGCGGTTATGACGTGCGCGACCTGGCCGAGCACGCGCTGTTTGAAGAAGTCGCCTACCTGCTGCTGTACGGCGAGCTGCCGAGCAAGGCGCAACTGGCCGAGTACCAGCACAAGCTCAAGGCCCTGCGTGACCTGCCGCAAGCCCTGAAAGAAGTGCTCGAACGCATTCCGGCGAATGCTCACCCGATGGACGTCATGCGCACCGGTTGCTCGGTGCTCGGCACCCTGGAGCCGGAGCTGACCTTCGACCTGCAGCACGACAAGACCGACCGCCTGCTGGCGCTGTTCCCGGCGGTAATGTGCTACTGGTACCGCTTCACCCACGATGGCGTGCGCATCGACTGCACCAGCGATGAAGACACCATTGGCGGCCACTTCCTGCACCTGCTGCACGGCAAGAAGCCGAGCGAGCTGCACGTCAAGGTGATGAACGTCTCGCTGATCCTCTACGCCGAGCACGAGTTCAACGCCTCGACCTTCACCGCGCGGGTCTGTGCCTCGACCCTGTCCGACCTGTATTCCTGCGTCACCGCGGCCATCGGCTCGCTGCGCGGCCCGTTGCATGGCGGCGCCAACGAAGCGGCGATGGAGCTGATCGAGCGCTTCCAGAGCCCGCAGGAAGCGGTCACCGAGCTGCTGCAGATGCTGGCGCGCAAGGACAAGATCATGGGCTTTGGCCATGCCATCTACAAAGAGTCCGACCCGCGTAACGAAGTGATCAAGGCCTGGTCGAAGAAGCTGGCCGATGAGGTGGGCGACACTGTGCTGTACCCGGTGTCCGAAGCCATCGACAAGACCATGTGGGAGCAGAAGAAGCTGTTCCCCAATGCCGACTTCTACCATGCCTCGGCGTACCACTTCATGGGCATCCCGACCAAGCTGTTCACCCCGATCTTCGTCTGCTCGCGCCTGACCGGCTGGGCGGCGCATGTATTCGAGCAGCGTGCCAACAACCGCATCATCCGCCCGAGCGCCGAGTACACCGGCGTCGAACAGCGCAAGTTCGTGCCAATCGAACAACGCTGAGACTGGCTCACTGGGCCAGCACTGGAGCTTGTGCTGTTGTGGGAGCCGGCCTTGCCGGCGATGGAATCGACGCGGTGTCAGGTGCATCGCGCTGGCTGCATCGCTGGCAAAGCCAGCTCCCACAGGGTTCCGGGCTGGCCGCTGTGCCACCGACCTTACCGTGATTGAGTCCCTGTGCCATGAATAGTGAATTTCGCAAGAACCTGCCGGGCACTGGCCTGGATTATTTCGACGCCCGCGCGGCGGTCGATGCGATCAAGCCCGGCGCCTATGACCGTCTTCCTTATACCTCCCGCGTACTGGCGGAAAACCTGGTGCGCCGCTGCGATCCGGCCAGCCTCAATGCCTCGCTGGGCCAGCTGATCGAGCGCAAGCGCGACCTCGACTTCCCCTGGTTCCCGGCCCGCGTGGTGTGCCACGACATCCTTGGCCAGACCGCGCTGGTCGACCTCGCCGGCCTGCGCGACGCCATCGCCGACGGTGGCGGTGACCCGGCCCAGGTCAACCCGGTGGTGCCGGTGCAGCTGATCGTCGACCACTCCCTGGCGGTGGAATGCGGTGGATTCGACCCGCAGGCGTTCGAGAAGAACCGCGCCATCGAAGACCGCCGCAACGAAGACCGTTTCCACTTCATCAACTGGACCAAGAAGGCGTTCAAGAACGTCGACGTGATCCAGCCAGGCAACGGCATCATGCACCAGATCAACCTGGAGAAGATGTCGCCGGTGATCCATGCCGAGCGCGGCGTGGCCTACCCGGACACCTGTGTCGGCACCGACAGCCACACCCCGCACGTCGATGCCCTGGGCGTGATCGCCATCGGCGTCGGCGGCCTTGAAGCCGAGAACGTCATGCTCGGCCGCGCCTCGTGGATGCGTCTGCCGGAGATCGTCGGCGTCGAGCTCTCGGGCAAACCGCAGCCGGGCATCACCGCCACTGACGTGGTGCTGGCCCTGACCGAATTCCTGCGCAAGGAAAAGGTGGTTGGCGCCTACCTGGAATTCTACGGCGAAGGTGCTCGCGCCCTGACCCTGGGCGACCGCGCGACCATCTCCAACATGGCCCCGGAATACGGCGCCACCGCGGCGATGTTCTCCATCGACCAGCAGACCATCGACTACCTCAAGCTCACCGGCCGTGAAGACGAGCAGGTCAAGCTGGTGGAAACCTACGCCAAGGTCGCCGGCCTGTGGTCCGACAGCCTGGCCAACGCCGAGTACGAGCGGGTGCTGCGCTTCGACCTGTCCAGCGTGGTGCGCAACATGGCCGGGCCATCCAACCCCCACGCCCGGGTCGCCACCAGCGACCTGTCGAGCAAAGGCATTGCCGGCCAGTGGGACGAAGTGCCGGGGCAAATGCCCGATGGCGCGGTGATCATTGCTGCGATCACCAGCTGCACCAACACCAGCAACCCGCGCAACGTGATTGCCGCCGGTTTGCTCGCACGCAACGCCAACAAGCTTGGCCTGGTGCGCAAGCCGTGGGTGAAATCGTCGCTGGCACCGGGCTCGAAAACCGTGGCCCTGTACCTGAAAGAGGCGGGCCTGGATGACGAGCTGGAGCAGCTCGGTTTCGGCATCGTCGCCTTTGCCTGCACCACCTGCAACGGTATGTCCGGTGCGCTTGATCCGGTCATCCAGCAAGAGATCATCGATCGCGACCTGTACGCCACCGCCGTGCTCTCGGGCAACCGCAACTTCGACGGTCGTATCCACCCGTACGCCAAGCAGGCGTTCCTGGCATCGCCGCCGCTGGTGGTGGCCTATGCGATTGCCGGCACCATCCGCTTCGACATCGAGAAGGACGTGCTGGGCGTGGTCGATGGCAAGGAAATCCGCCTGAAAGACATCTGGCCAAGCGACGAAGAGATCGACGCGGTGGTCAAGGCGGCGGTCAAGCCCGAGCAGTTCCGCCAGGTGTACATCCCGATGTTCGCCGTGCAGGAAGACACCGGACCCAAGGTCACCCCGCTGTACGACTGGCGCCCGATGAGCACCTACATCCGCCGCCCGCCGTACTGGGAAGGCGCCCTGGCCGGCGAGCGCACGCTCAAGGGCATGCGCCCGCTGGCGGTGCTGCCGGACAACATCACCACCGACCACCTGTCGCCGTCCAACGCCATCATGCTCGACAGTGCGGCCGGTGAGTACCTGGCGAAAATGGGCCTGCCGGAGGAGGACTTCAACTCCTACGCGACCCACCGTGGCGACCACCTGACCGCGCAACGCGCAACCTTCGCCAACCCCAAACTGTTCAACGAAATGGTCCAGGAAGGCGGCAAGGTCAAGCAGGGTTCGCTGGCGCGCATCGAGCCGGAAGGCAAGGTCACCCGTATGTGGGAAGCGATCGAAACCTACATGCAGCGCAAGCAGCCGCTGATCATCGTTGCCGGTGCCGACTACGGCCAGGGCTCGTCCCGTGACTGGGCGGCCAAGGGCGTGCGCCTGGCCGGTGTCGAGGCCATCGTCGCCGAAGGCTTCGAGCGAATCCACCGCACCAACCTGGTGGGCATGGGCGTGTTGCCGCTGGAGTTCAAGCCGGGCGTCAACCGCAAGACCCTGGGCATCGACGGCACCGAAACCTTCGACGTGCTCGGCCAGCGCACCCCGCGGGCGACCCTGACCCTGGTTGTCACCCGGGCCAACGGCGAACGTGTCGAAGTGCCGGTGACCTGCCGCCTGGATACCGCCGAAGAAGTGTCGATCTACGAAGCCGGCGGGGTGCTGCAGCGCTTTGCCCAGGACTTCCTCGAATCGGCGGTAGCGGTTTGATGGGTTGAGGTACAGGCAACTTGCCCTCTGTGGGAGCTGGCTTGCCAGCGATGCCGGCACCGCGCAGTGCATAGACCGCGTCGATGCCATCGCCGGCAAGCCGGCTCCCACAGGGAAGGTGAATAGCCTGAAGATTGCTGAACGACAACAGGACAAGACCCCCATGGCTCACGTACCCCAGATCAAAATCCCCGCCACCTACATCCGTGGCGGCACCAGCAAGGGCGTTTTCTTCCGCCTCGACGACCTGCCGGAAAGCGCGCAGATCCCGGGCCCGGCCCGCGACGCGCTGCTGCTGCGGGTGATCGGCAGCCCCGACCCCTACGGCAAGCAGATCGACGGCATGG
The DNA here is from genome assembly GCF_900497695.1 of Pseudomonas wadenswilerensis. GTDB lineage: Bacteria > Pseudomonadota > Gammaproteobacteria > Pseudomonadales > Pseudomonadaceae > Aquipseudomonas > Aquipseudomonas wadenswilerensis. Next base: position 311,366 of record NZ_UIDD01000006.1, read on the forward strand.
GCGGCGCAACGTCCAGCACCAGCAAAACCGTGATCCTTTCGCGCAGCATCAAGCCCGAGCACGATGTCGACTACCTGTTCGGCCAGGTCTCGATCGACACCGCGTTCGTCGACTGGAGCGGCAACTGCGGCAACCTCTCGGCAGCCGTCGGCTCGTTCGCCATCAGCGCCGGCCTGGTCGACAGCGGCCGCATCCCGCACAACGGCATGGCCGTGGTGCGCATCTGGCAGGCCAATATCGGCAAGACCATCATTGCCCATGTGCCGATCACCAATGGCGAAGTCCAGGAAACCGGCGACTTCGAACTGGACGGCGTAACCTTTCCGGCCGCCGAGGTGCAGCTCGAGTTCATGGACCCGGCCGCCGATGAAGACGGCGAGGGCGGCTCGATGTTCCCCACCGGCAACCTGGTCGACGACCTGGTGGTACCCGGTGTCGGCACGCTGAAGGCCACGCTGATCAATGCCGGCATTCCGACCATCTTCATCCAGGCCGAAGCCATCGGTTACACCGGCACCGAGCTGCAGGACGCGATCAACAGCGACCCGCAAGCCCTGGTCCGTTTCGAGACCATCCGTGCCTATGGCGCGGTGCGCATGGGCCTGATCGAGCATGTCGACGAAGCCGCCAAGCGCCAGCACACACCGAAAGTCGCCTTTGTCGCGCCACCGGAGGCCTATCAGTCATCCAGCGGTAAAGCCGTGGCCGCCAGCGACGTTGATCTATTGGTAAGGGCGCTGTCCATGGGCAAGTTGCACCACGCCATGATGGGCACTGCCGCCGTGGCCATCGGTACTGCCGCGGCAGTGCCTGGCACCCTGGTCAACCTCGCCGCCGGTGGTGGCGAGCGCACGGCCGTACGTTTCGGTCACCCGTCGGGCACCCTGCGCGTTGGCGCCGAAGCCCGGCAGGTGAACGGTGAGTGGACTGTCACCAAAGCAATCATGAGCCGTAGCGCTCGCGTACTGATGGAGGGCTGGGTACGGGTACCCGGTGATGCCTTCTAACCAGTAGCGGCGCTTGGCTCCCTGTTACCTACGTCAACAGAGAGATGTGAAATGAGTGCCAACGTTGATATGAACAACCGCCCCGATTATGACCGGGTGCTGCAGGACATCGCTGATTACGTCCTGGGCTTCAAGGCCGAATCGCCGGAGGCGCTGGACACGGCGCGCAACTGCCTGATGGATACCCTGGGCTGCGGCCTGCTGGCGTTGCGCTTCCCCGAATGTACCAAGCACCTGGGGCCACTGGTGGAAGGGACCGTGGTGCCGTTCGGCGCGCGGGTGCCGGGTACCAGCTACCGCCTGGACCCGGTCAAGGCCGCTTGGGACATCGGTTGTATCGTCCGTTGGCTCGACTACAACGACACCTGGCTGGCCGCCGAGTGGGGGCATCCCTCGGACAACCTCGGCGGCATCCTGGCCGTGGCCGATCACCTCTCGCAAAAACGTGTGGCCAATGGCGAAGCGCCCTTGAGCATGCGCGTGGTGCTTGAGGCGATGATCATGGCCCACGAGATCCAGGGTGTGATTGCCCTGGAAAACTCCTTCAACCGCGTCGGGCTGGACCATGTGCTGCTGGTCAAGGTCGCCTCGACGGCCGTGTGCGCCAAGCTCATGGGCGCCAATCGCGAACAGCTGCTGGCGGCACTTTCCCATGCCTTCGTTGATGGCCAGGCGCTGCGTACTTATCGCCATGCGCCGAATGCCGGCTCGCGCAAGTCCTGGGCGGCGGGCGATGCTTCCAGCCGTGGCGTGCGCCTGGCCGATATCGCCCTGCGTGGCGAGATGGGTATTCCCGGGGTGCTGAGCGCGCCGCAGTGGGGCTTTTATGATGTGCTGTTCAGTCATGCCAACAAGGACCTGGCGCTCAAGCCTGAAGACAAGCGCGCCTTCAGCCTGACGCAGAAATACGCCAGCTACGTGATGGAAAACGTGCTGTTCAAGATCAGCTTCCCTGCCGAATTCCATGCCCAGACCGCCTGTGAGGCGGCGGTGATTCTGCACCCGCAGGTGCGCAACCGCCTGCATGAAATCGAGCGTATTGTCATTACCACCCATGAATCGGCGATCCGCATCATCTCCAAGGTCGGCACCCTGGCCAATGCCGCCGACCGCGATCACTGCCTCCAGTACATGACCGCCGTGCCGCTGATTTTCGGCAACCTGGTGGCCGAACAATACGAAGATGATTTCCATGCCGCGCACCCGATCATCGACCGCCTGCGCGAGAAGATGGAGATCGTCGAAGAGCCGCGTTATACCCGTGAATACCTGGAGGCCGACAAGCGTTCGATCGCCAATGCCGTGCAGGTGTTTTTCAATGACGGTTCGAGCACCGAGCAGGTGGTGGTGGAGTACCCGATTGGCCATCGTCGCCGTCGGGCCGAGGGGATCCCATTGCTGGAAGAGAAGTTCAAGGCCAACCTAGCGACGCGTTTTACCGGGCAGCGCAGCGCCGAGATCTTTGCCTTGTGCAAAGACCAGGCGGCGCTTGAGGCGACGGCGGTGCAGCGGTTTGTGGATTTGTTCGTGATCTGAAGGGCCTCATCGCCGGCAACGCCGGCTTGTGTCTTGAGGTAGGAATAGAATCAGAAGTGAGAGCGGTGAATGGCAAGCTGTACGCCGGTAGTGCTTAAAGCACGTGTGGGAGCAAAGCTGCCATTCACCTCTCCACTCTGGCCCGAGCCCGAACAGTTGATTGAGCGCCTCTCGAATCACAAGCGTGGGCCAAGCCAGAGCGCTCTCACAACTGAGTGTAAGAGGGTTCAGCCATGTTGTCTTCTGTTGGAATCGACACTGCCAAAGCCACTTTAGAGATCTGCATCAAACCTCAGAAAATCCGCTTCGAAGTGGCCAACAACTCCGCAGGCTTCGAGGCGTTGCTTGAGCGTCTGAAGGACTTCAATATCAGCCGAGTGCTGATCGAAGCGACAGGCGGCTACGAGAAAGATGTGTTGATCGCCCTGGCCTCAGCAGGACTGGAAACCATCTGCATCAACCCAGCCCGTGCCCGGAAATTCGCCGATGCCATGGGTAAAAAAGCCAAAACCGACAAGATCGACGCCGAAGTCCTTGCGGACTTCGCTGCACACCTCAGCGTTCCTCAAAGCCAACCGATCAGCCCGGAACGCGAAGAGCTGCGCGAGTTGGTGAAGCAGCGCGCCCAATTTGTGCAGAGCCGTGATGACGACAAACGGCGTCGCCTGCAATGCCGCTCGGCAATGGCGATGGCCCACTTTGATGAGCACATAGAACACCTGAAAGTGCTGATCAAACGCCTCGACGAAGAAATTGACCAGGCGATGGTGCAACTGGACGATACCAGGGCGCGTCAGTTATTGGCAGTGACCGGAATCGGTCGAGTAACCGCCGCAAATCTGCTCGCCTCACTGCCTGAACTGGGGCAGTTGGACCGCCGTCAGATCGCCGCTCTGGTGGGCGTAGCGCCTTACAACAACGATAGTGGTAGCCATCGAGGGCACCGCCAGATATGGGGTGGTCGGGCCCATGTAAGGCGAGTGCTGTACATGTCGAGCTGGATCATCATCCGTCACAACACAGAATTTAAAGCACGCTACGAAGCACTTCGGGCACGTGGCAAGTGCGCCAAGGTGGCACTCGTAGCTTGCATGCGGGTGCTGATCGTCAGGCTGAATGCAATGCTGCGGGACAATACCCCTTGGCGAGTGCAAACAGCCTGATCAAGACAGTTGCTCCCACAGTGGTCCTGTGTAGACATTCCCTGTGGGAGCTGGCCTTGCCAGCGATGGCCTGCAAAGCAGGCCCAATAAAAAACCCCGCCAATTGGCGGGGCTTTTTTTCACGCTAAGTCAGCTTACGCTTGAACAACCGGGATCTTGGCGTTCGCAGCCGCTTCACGGAACTCGGCGATCTGGTCGAAGCTCAGGTAGCGGTAAACGTCGGCAGCCATGCTGTCGATGTTCTTCGCGTACTCCATGTACTCTTCGACGGTTGGCAGCTTGCCCAGGATCGAGGCAACAGCGGCCAGCTCGGCAGACGCCAGGTAGACGTTGGCACCATCACCCAGACGGTTCGGGAAGTTACGGGTCGAAGTCGACACAACGGTCGAGTTCGCTGCAACACGTGCCTGGTTACCCATGCACAGCGAGCAGCCCGGCATTTCCATGCGCGCGCCAGCCTTGCCGTAGATGCCGTAGTAGCCTTCTTCGGTCAGCTGGTGAGCGTCCATCTTGGTTGGCGGCGACAGCCACAGACGGGTCGGGATCGAGCCTTTGACCTTGTCCAGCAGCTTGCCGGCAGCGCGGAAGTGACCAATGTTGGTCATGCACGAACCGATGAACACTTCGTCGATCTTCTCGCCCTGTACGGAGGAGAGCAGACGGGCGTCGTCCGGGTCGTTCGGGGCGCAGAGCACAGGCTCTTTGACGTCGGCCAGGTCGATCTCGATGATCTCGGCGTATTCGGCGTCCTTGTCGGCAGCCAGCAGCTGCGGGTTGGCCAGCCAGGCTTCCATCGCTTGGGCGCGACGTTCCATGGTGCGGGCATCGCCGTAGCCTTCGCTGATCATCCAGCGCAGCAGGGTGATGTTCGACTTCAGGTACTCGGCAACGGCTTTTTCTGGCAGCTTGATGGTGCAACCGGCAGCCGAACGTTCAGCCGAGGCGTCGGACAGTTCGAACGCTTGCTCGACGGTCAGCTCGTCCAGGCCTTCGATTTCCAGGATGCGGCCGGAGAAGGCGTTGATCTTGCCTTTCTTCTCGACGGTCAGCAGGCCTTTCTGGATGCCGTAGTAAGGGATGGCGTGGACCAGGTCACGCAGGGTGATGCCGGGTTGCAGTTTGCCCTTGAAGCGCACCAGTACCGACTCCGGCATGTCCAGCGGCATGACGCCGGTGGCAGCGGCGAAGGCGACCAGGCCGGAACCGGCCGGGAACGAGATGCCGATCGGGAAGCGGGTGTGCGAGTCACCACCGGTACCGACGGTGTCCGGCAGCAGCATCCGGTTCAGCCAGCTGTGGATGATGCCGTCGCCTGGACGCAGGGACACGCCGCCACGGGTGCGGATGAAATCCGGCAGGGTGTGGTGGGTGGTGACGTCGATCGGCTTTGGATAGGCCGCGGTGTGGCAGAACGACTGCATGACCAGGTCGGCGGAGAAGCCCAGGCACGCCAGGTCTTTCAGCTCGTCGCGGGTCATCGGGCCAGTGGTGTCCTGGGAGCCGACGGTGGTCATCTTCGGTTCGCAGTAGGTGCCTGGACGCACGCCTTTGCCTTCCGGCAGGCCGCAGGCTTTACCGACCATCTTCTGTGCCAGGGTGTAGCCCTTGCCGGTGTCGACAGGTGCTTCAGGCAGCTTGAACAGGTCGGTTGGGCCCAGGCCCAGCTCGGCACGGGCTTTCTCGGTCAGGCCACGGCCGACGATCAGCGGGATACGGCCGCCAGCGCGGACTTCGTCGAGCAGCACCGGGGTCTTCAGTTCGAAGGTGGTGATGACGTCTTCGGTGCCGTGCTTGCAGACTTTGCCGGCGTGCGGGTAGACGTCGATGACGTCGCCCATGTTCAGGTTCGACACGTCGAACTCGATCGGCAGGGCGCCGGCGTCTTCCATGGTGTTGTAGAAGATCGGGGCGATTTTCGAGCCGAAGCAGAAGCCGCCAGCACGCTTGTTCGGTACGTACGGGATGTCGTCGCCGAAGAACCACAGTACCGAGTTGGTCGCGGACTTACGCGAAGAACCGGTACCGACCACGTCACCGACGTAGGCAACCGGGAAGCCCTTGGCTTTGACTTCTTCGATCTGCTTGAGCGGGCCGATGGCGCCTTGTTGCTCAGGCACGATGCCGTCACGGGCCATTTTCAGCATGGCCAGGGCGTGCAGCGGGATGTCAGGGCGCGACCAGGCGTCCGGGGCAGGGGACAGGTCGTCGGTGTTGGTTTCGCCAGGGACCTTGAACACGGTCAGGCTGTACTTGTCAGCGATGGCTGGCTTGCTGGTGAACCACTCACCGGCGGCCCAGGAATCCAGCACGGCCTTGGCGTGGGCATTGCCCGCCTTGGCTTTTTCGGCGACGTCGTGGAACGCATCGAACATCAGCAGGGTGTGCTTGAGCTGTTCGGCGGCGACAGGGGCCAGTTCGGCGTTGTCCAGCAGCTCGACCATGGTGGCGATGTTGTAGCCGCCCTGCATGGTGCCCAGCAGCTCAACGGCGCGCTTCTTGTCGATCAGCGGGGAGTTGGCTTCGCCTTTGGCGACGGCGGAAAGGAAACCGGCCTTGACGTAGGCGGCTTCGTCCACTCCTGGTGGAACGCGGTTGGTGATCAGGTCGACGAGGACTGCTTCTTCGCCAGCAGGGGGATTCTTCAGCAGCTCGACCAGGCCTGCGGTTTGTTCGGCGTTAAGCGGCTGGGGCACGATACCCTGGGCGGCACGCTCTTCGATGTGTTTGCGGTAGGCTTCAAGCACAGTTATTACCCTCATCAGTGGTCCCAAATGGGTGTCCGGGACGCTCATCCAGAAATTCCGGCACCCGTGCGCAATACGGCTTCTTGGGCCGCGTAGCCAGGGTTGCAGGAAATCCTTACAGAAGCTGCTTTCAAAGTTTTACGCCTGTAGAATGGAGGCTGATGAGGGCTGGCGCGGGACATGCGCTTGACGAATATCCCGGGCCAACGCCGTTCTACCGGATGAACTGTGCTCGTGACGCTTTGAAAACAGCTTCTAACGGACATTGCTGCCTTAAAAAGGCCGGGTGATTCTACGGTAAAAAGTCGATAAAGGTAAGGCGCGCTGGATGACTTTAGCGGGTGACCCTCGTTAGACAAAGGGCTAACATGGCAGCCTGTTCCACCGCCAAACTGTCGATTTTTTCATGTCCAATCATTCAATTAAAACGCCTTGTGTCGGCCTCTGCTCCACGGTTTACGGGGACTTGGTGTGCCGTGGCTGCAAGCGTTTTCACCATGAAGTGATCAACTGGAACGGCTACAACGAAGACGAAAAGCGTGCGGTGTGGCTGCGCCTGGAGCAATTGCTGGTGCAGGTCATGGTGGCCAAACTTGAAGTCTTTGATGCCACGCGCCTGCGCGAGCAACTGGAGCTGCGCAAGATCCGCTTCGTGCCGCACCAGTCCGAATATTGCTGGGCGTATCAACTGATTGCCCGCGGGGCGCGGGTGATCCGTGAGCTGGAGGCTTACGGCATGGTGTTGTTGCCGGAGTTTCGTGACTGGGAACTGCCCGAGTTGCGCGATGCCATTGATCGGGAATTCTTCTTGCTGTCGGAAGCCCATTACCAGCGCTATATCGCGCCGGGGTTTCTCAAGGATGCCTTGGGCTAAAAGCCGGGGCTGCTTTGCAGCCCATCGCTGGCAAGCCAGCTCCCACAAGATCAGTGCATGCAGTCCCTGTGGGAGCTGGCTTGCCAGCGATGAGGCCCTCAGCTTCTGGCCAGTTCCGTCAGGTGCACCTTAACTTCCTCGGTCTTGAGCACCAGCACATCGCACTCCAGCGCATCCAGCACCACCTCGGCGGTGTTGCCGATCAGCGCGCCGGAAATCCCGGTACGGGCCACGGTACCGATCACCGTCACCACCGCGTCGTACTTGCTCGCCGTATAGGGGATCAGCACATCCGCCGGGCCTTCGGCGACATGCAGGTGCTCATCGCTGATGTCGAACTCGGCCTGGAACGCCGCGCATTCCTCGCGGTACTTGCGTTCGATGGTGTCCTTGAGCTGGTACACCGGGTCTGCCGCTGACAGCATCGGCGACGGATGGGCGCTGATCACATGCAGCTCGCCCTTGGCCAGGCTGGTAATGGCGTAGCCATGGTCGATGATGCTGGTGTGCAGCAGGCGATGGGCCTCGTCGTGGTTGCCGACATCCACCGCGGCGAGGATCACTCCGCCAGTCCACGGCCGCTCGGTCTTGACCATCAGCACCGCGCACGGGCACTGGCGCAGCAGCTTCCAGTCGCTGGGGGTGAGCAGGGCGCGCTTGAGCGGGTTGTCCGGGCGATGTTCCTTGATCACCAGCTCGCAGCCTTCGGCCTGCTGCACGTCGATGATCGACTCGTGCAGGGAGTCGTGCCAGGCCTGCTCATGGGTCACGTTATCGTAGCCGTCATCATGCAGCTGGCTGGCCAGCAGGCTGAGCAGCGCGCTGTGGTCCTGTCTCTTGTCGCACATCAGCAGGTGCAGGCGCGCGCCGGTGACCCCGGCGATCAGTTTGGCCCGGGTCAGCGCCCGGCTGTGCGCGTGTTCGGGATCAAGTACCACCAGGATGCTGCGTACTTCTAGCATGAGCGTGAACTCCCTTCATAAATGGCGGCCAATGCCTGACTATAGTCGGCGCCAACTGCAATGGGCGTTGATATGTATCAAGCATAGTTCACTGGTGATCGGCGCTGCTGCCGGTATAATCGCCGGTCTTGCCGTTTGCCCTGCCTGTTTGTGAGCCTATGTCCCTTATTCCCGAAATCGAAGCCTTCCTTGGTTGCCGTACCCCTGACGCCTGGGTCCAGGCGGCGCTTGCCGACCAGGAGACCCTGCTGATCGATCACAAGAACTGCGAGTTCAAGGCCGCCAGCACCGCGCTGAGCTTGATGGCCAAGTACAACACGCACCTGGACCTGATCAACATGATGTCGCGCCTGGCCCGTGAAGAGCTGGTGCACCACGAGCAGGTGCTGCGCCTGATGAAACGGCGCAAGATTGCCCTGCGTCCGTTGTCGGCCGGGCGCTATGCCTCGGGCCTGCGCCGGGTGGTGCGGACCCATGAGCCGGTGAAACTGGTGGACACCCTGGTCGTCGGTGCCTTTATTGAAGCGCGCAGTTGCGAGCGCTTTGCCGCACTGGTGCCGCACCTGGACGAAGAGCTGGGCAAGTTCTATCACGGCCTGCTCAACAGCGAGGCGCGGCATTACCAGGGTTACCTGAAGCTCGCCCATCAGTACGGTGATGCGGCGGATATCGAACGGGTGGTGGAGAAGGTCAGGGCGGTCGAGGCCGAACTGATCAGCAGCCCGGATGAAGAGTTTCGCTTTCACAGTGGCGTGCCTGCCTGATTAATCACTTCTTTTGAATGCCTGATCGCGGGGCAAGCCCGCTCCCACACTGTGGGAGCGGGCTTGCCCCGCGATTGCCTTCTATCGCCAAAATAATAAGCAAGCTAATTAATGCCTTGACGTTAGCTGCCTAAGCAGTAACATTGTGTAACTTACTGCCTAAGCAGGTATCTCCGTCCATGCAGCATTACACCCCGGAAAACTTCCAGAACTGCACCCTCGGCATGCTTCTGGGCCGCGCCGCGCTGGTCAAAGACCGCATCATCGACAGCCACATGCAGCCCTACGGCGTTACCGCTGCGCAGTTCAAGGTGCTGATCATCGTCGCCCAGTACGGCGTCGACACCCCGGCCGAGCTGTGTCGCTACCTGTCGGTAGACAGCGGTTCGATGACGCGCATGCTCGACCGTCTCGAACAGAAAGACCTGATCATCCGCCGCCGTTGCCCTGACGACCGTCGGCAAATTCGTCTGGAACTGAGCGAGGACGGCCAGAAGCTCGCCGACCAGCTGCCGCAGATCGGCGCAGCAGCGATGAACGAGCTGGTGGGCGTGCTCGAGCCGAGCGAGCTGGCTACCCTCGAAGCCATCCTGACCAAGGTGCTGCTGGCTTCCGGCGACACCCTGACGGCCATGCGTGTAGGTGCCAAATGAGCGCCAGACCCTTGCGTGCCGGCCTGAGCCTGCTGGTGCTGGCCCTGACCCTGGCCGGTTGCGCCAGCTACCGTGGCCTGCACACCGAAGCCAGCAGCATTAACGCTGCAGGGTTGAACGCCGCGCAGACCCTGAGCGGCATCAATCTGTCGCCTGCCGCCTGGCCGAAAAGCGACTGGTGGACCCAGTTGGGCGATCCACAGCTCGACGGCCTGATCCGTGAAGCCCTGCAAGACAGCCCTGATATGCAGATCGCCAGCGCCCGTGCCCACCAGGCCAGCGCCGCGGCCTATGCTGCCGATGCTGCACGCATGCCGACCCTGGATGCCGAGGCCAGCGTCAGCCGTTCGCGCCTGGCTCGCGACCAGGACCCGAGCGGGCAGGGCGGCAGCTACTCGACCCTGCGCAGCCTCGGTGTCGACTTCAATTACACCTTCGACCTCTGGGGTGGCCAGCGTGATGCCTGGGAAGCTGCCCTGGGCGAAGCCCGCGCCGCCGAGATCGACCGCCAGGCCGCGAGCCTGACCCTCGCTGCCGATGTCGCCCGCGCCTACAGCCAGCTGGGCCAGGCCTATATCGTCCATGACCTGACCCAGGACGACCTCAAGCGCACCCGGCAGATGCTCGAACTGGGCCAGCGCCGCCTGGCCTCGGGCATCGACAGTACCTACCAGTACCAGCAGACCGAAAGCCTGGCGGCCAGCTCCGAAGAGCAGGCGATCAACGCCGGGAAACAACTGCGCAGCGCCCAGATCGCCCTGGCGGTACTGCTTGGCAAAGGCCCGGATCGCGGTGGCCAGATCAGCCGCCCGGCCGTGCTCAAGCCTGGCGCCGTGGCCTTGCCTTCAGCCTTGCCGGCCGAGCTGCTCGGGCGTCGCCCGGACCTGGTGGCCGCACGCTGGCGGGTCGAGGCGGCAAGCAAGGAGATCGACGCCAGCAAGACCCGCTTCTACCCCAACCTCAACCTCAGTGCCGCCGCTGGCACCCAGGCGCTGTTGGGCGATGCGATCTTCGGTGCGCCGAGCCGCTTCTTCAATATTGCCCCGGCGGTGTCGCTGCCGATCTTCGATGGAGGCCGCCTGCGCGCCGACCTCGATGCCCGCGACGCCGACTACGACCTGGCCGTGGCCCAGTACAACAAACGCCTGGTCAGTGCCCTCGGCGAGGTCAGCGACAGCATTGACCAGTTGCATGCCCTGGGCCGGCAGATCGTCGCCAAGCAGCACGCCACCGACATCGCCCAGCAGTCCTATGACACGGTGATGCAGCGCTACGGCTCCGGCATCGGCAACTACCTCGATGTACTCAGCGTCGAGCAGCAGCTGCTCCAGGCCCAGCGCCAACTGGCCGAGCTCAATGCCGAACAGATCGACATGTCGATCCAGCTGATGCAAGCCCTGGGTGGTGGTTTCCAGGGCGACACCCAGGCAGCCGCGCTGCCTTCGACTTCACGTATTCACTAAGCCAAGGAATTAGCAATGGCCACTACTTCTTCTGCGGATGACACCACGCAGGACCTCGACAACCAGCGCAAGCGCAAGACCTGGCTGCTGGCCCTTGCGCTGCTGATCGTCGTCGCTGGCGGCGCGGTCTGGGCCTGGCACGAGCTCTACGGGCGCTGGAGCGAAGAGACCGACGATGCCTATGTAAACGGCAACGTGGTGGAAATCACTCCGCTGGTTACCGGCACCGTAGTCAGCATCGGCGCTGACGATGGCGACCTGGTCCACGAAGGCCAGGTGCTGCTCGAATTCGACCCCAGCGATGCCGAGGTCGGCCTGCAGGCCGCCGAAGCCAAGTTGGCCCGCGCCGTACGCCAGGTGCGCGGCTTGTACAGCAATGTCGACGGCATGAAAGCCCAGGTGGCGGCGCGTCAGGCCGAGCTGAGCAAGGCCCAGGAAAACTTCAATCGACGCAAGACCCTCGCCGCCGGCGGGGCCATCTCCCAGGAGGAGCTGTCCCACGCCCGTGACGACCTGTCATCGGCGCAGAGTGCGCTGAGCAATGCCAGGCAGCAACTCAACACCACTACTGCGCTGGTCGATGACACCGTGGTGTCGTCGCACCCCGAGGTGATGGCCGCTGCCGCTGAACTGCGCCAGGCCTATCTGAACAACGCCCGCACCACCCTGGTGGCGCCGGTCACGGGCTACGTGGCCAAGCGCACCGTGCAACTGGGCCAGCGCCTGCAGCCGGGCACCGCGACCATGGCGGTGATCCCCCTGGACCAGCTGTGGATCGACGCCAACTTCAAGGAAACCCAGCTGCGCAACATGCGCATTGGCCAGCCTGTGGATATTGTTGCCGACCTGTACGGCAGCGACGTCAAGTACAGCGGCACCATCGACAGCCTCGGCGCCGGTACCGGCAGCGCCTTCGCCCTGCTGCCGGCGCAGAACGCTACCGGCAACTGGATCAAGATCGTCCAGCGGGTGCCGGTGCGCATCCATATCAATGCCGAACAACTGGCCAAGCACCCGCTGCGCATCGGCCTGTCGACCCAGGTCGAGGTCGACCTGCACGACCAGAGTGGCCCGGTCCTGGCCCAGCAGCCGCCGCAGAAGGCTTCGTTCGCCACCCAGGTGTACGACCGTCAGCTGGTCGAGGCCGATACCCTGATCAGCAAGCTGATCCATGACAACAGTGCAGGCTCCAGCAAGACGGCGCAGCGATGAGCGGCAATCAGGCTTCCTTTACACCGCCGAGCCTGTTGCTGACCACCATCGGCCTGTCGCTGGCGACCTTTATGCAGGTGCTCGACACCACCATCGCCAACGTGGCGTTGCCGACCATTTCCGGCAACCTCGGCGTGAGTTCGGAGCAGGGCACCTGGGTCATCACCTCGTTTGCGGTGAGCAATGCCATTGCCTTGCCGCTGACCGGCTGGCTGAGCCGGCGCTTCGGTGAGGTCAAGCTGTTCATCTGGGCCACGCTGCTGTTCGTGCTGGCCTCGTTCCTGTGCGGCATCGCCCAGTCGATGCCTGAGCTGGTCGGCTTTCGCGTGCTCCAGGGGATTGTTGCCGGGCCTCTTTATCCGATGACCCAGACCCTGCTGATCGCGGTCTATCCGCCGGCGAAACGTGGCATGGCACTCGCGCTATTGGCGATGGTCACGGTGGTGGCGCCGATTGCCGGGCCGATTCTCGGTGGCTGGATCACCGACAGCTACAGCTGGCCGTGGATTTTCTTCATCAACGTGCCGATCGGCCTGTTCGCGGCTGTCGTGGTGCGCCAGCAGATGCGCAGCCGCCCGGTCAGCACCAGCCGTCAGCCGATGGACTATATCGGCCTGTTGAGCCTGATCATCGGCGTCGGGGCCTTGCAGATCGTGCTGGACAAGGGCAATGACCTGGACTGGTTCGAGTCGAATTTCATCGTCATCGGCAGCCTGATCTCGGTGGTGTTCCTGGCGGTGTTCATCATCTGGGAACTGACCGACAAGCACCCGGTGGTCAACCTGCGCCTGTTCGTGCACCGCAACTTTCGCATCGGCACCATCGTGCTGGTCGGCGGTTATGCCGGGTTCTTCGGCATCAACCTGATCCTGCCGCAGTGGCTGCAGACGCAGATGGGCTACACCGCCACCTGGGCGGGCCTGGCGGTGGCGCCGATCGGCCTGTTGCCGGTGCTGATGTCGCCGTTTGTCGGCAAGTACGCGCACAAGTTCGACCTGCGCTTGCTGGCGGGGCTGGCATTCCTGGCGATTGGCACCAGTTGCTTCATGCGCGCCGGCTTTACCAACGAAGTCGACTTTCAGCACATCGCCCTGGTGCAGTTGTTCATGGGTATCGGCGTGGCGCTGTTCTTCATGCCGACCCTGAGCATCCTGCTTTCCGACCTGCCGCCGCACCAGATTGCCGATGGCTCGGGGCTGGCGACTTTCCTGCGGACCCTGGGCGGCAGTTTTGCCGCGTCGCTGACTACCTGGATCTGGATTCGCCGGGCGGACCAGCATCATGCCTACCTCAGCGAGAACATCAGCACCTTTGATCCGGCCACCCGTGAGGCGCTGAACCAGCTGGGCGGGGCGAACGGGCAGTCGTATGCGCAGCTGGAGCGAATGCTCAGCAGTCAGGCGTACATGATGTCGACGGTGGATTACTTCACCCTGATGGGCTGGATTTTCGCTGGCCTGGTTCTGCTGGTATGGCTGGCCAAGCCGCCGTTCGCGGCCAAGGCCGGGCCGGCGTCGGCGGGGCATTGAAGTAAAAGCATCGCCGGCAAGGCCGGCTCCCACAGGAACTGTATGCACAGGCCCCTTGTGGGAGCTGGCCTTGCCAGCGATAAGGCCCGCAGGGCCTTCAATCAGGGAAAAGCAAAAGGCTGCAACTGAAACCCTTGCTCATCCACCTGCAACGCCCAGCCTTGCCGGTCCCAATCTCCCAGCACGATACGCCGCGCCGGTTGATCGCCGACCACCAGCTTGTGAATCGCCGGGCGATGGGTATGGCCATGCACCAGGGTGCGCACGCCGAACTGCTGCATGATCCGCGGCACTTCCTCCGCGGTCACATCGACAATGTCGTTGGCCTTCATCCGCGTCTGCGCTCGGCTTTCGCTGCGCAGCTTGCGCGCAAGCTTCTGGCGGGTGCTCAGCGGCAGGTGCCGGAGAATCCACAGGCTCAGCGGATTGCGCAGGTAACGGCGCATTTTCATGTAGGCCAGGTCGCGGGTGCACAGGCTGTCGCCGTGCATCAGCAACACCGGCTCACCGCCCATCTCGACCACGCTGGGGTCAGCCAGCAGGGTGCAGCCCGCGGCCTTGCAAAAGGCCTGGCCAAGCAGGAAGTCGCGGTTACCGTGCATCAGGAAGACCTGCGTGCCGCTGTCGCTCAAGGCGCGCAGGGCTTGGCAAATCGAAGTCTGGAAGGGCGTCATGGCGTCGTCGCCGATCCACGCCTCGAAGAAATCACCGAGGATGTACAGCGCCTCGGCGTGCCGCGCACGACCGTCGAGCAGATCAACAAACGCCCGGGTAATGTCCGGGCGTTCTTCTTGCAGGTGCAGATCAGAGATCAGCAGTATCACTCAATGATCTCGGCTTTCTCGATGATCACGTCGTCCTTCGGCACGTCCTGGTGACCGGACTTGGAACCGGTGGCAACGGCTTTGATCTTGTCGACAACGTCGGTGCCTTCGGTAACTTTACCGAACACTGCATAGCCCCAACCCTGCACGTTCTTGCCGCTGTGGTTGAGGAAGCTGTTGTCGGCGACGTTGATGAAGAACTGTGCCGAAGCCGAATGCGGCTCCATGGTGCGGGCCATGGCAATGGTGTACTTGTCGTTGCTCAGACCGTTGTCGGCTTCGTTCTGGATGCTTGGACGCTTGTCTTTCTTCTCTTTCATGCCTGGCTCGAAACCGCCGCCCTGGATCATGAAGTTACCAATGACGCGGTGGAATACAGTGTTGCTGTAGTGGCCAGCGTTAACGTATTCGATGAAGTTGGCCACGGTGATCGGGGCTTTCTCGGCGTTCAGTTCGATGACGATGTCGCCGTGATTGGTAGTCAATTTGACTTGGGTCATGCTCAAATTCTCGCTATTCAAGGCATTGGAAAATAGTTCGCGCAGTATCGCGATACACACCTGACGCACAGTCTACAGCCCGCGATACGTGGTTCGCGGCAGTTTTTTTGCATTCGCCGGCGAATATCGCGCCAGTTTGTCGGCGCGATGCTGTCGGCAGCTCGACCGCTTCGGCTATGATAAGCGCTTTGATTCAGTCGGCCTACCCAGGCCGTGCACCCCGTATTCAAGGATCCTATGAGCAAGCCCACTGCCGACACCGCTCCCAACGCCGCTGCCAAAGGCGCTCCCGCCATCCCTGCGAACTTCCTGCGTCCGATCGTGCAGGCAGACCTGGACTCGGGCAAGCACAGCAGCATCGTCACCCGTTTCCCGCCAGAGCCCAACGGTTACCTGCACATCGGCCATGCCAAGTCGATCTGCGTGAACTTCGGCCTGGCCCAGGAATTCGGCGGGGCCTGTCACCTGCGTTTCGATGACACCAACCCGGCCAAAGAGGACCAGGAGTACATCGACGCGATCCAGAGCGACATCAAGTGGCTGGGCTTCGAGTGGACCGGCCCGGTGCGCTACGCTTCGCAATACTTCGACCAGCTGCACGACTGGGCGGTCGAGCTGATCAAGGCCGGCAAGGCCTATGTTTGCGACCTGACCCCGGAACAGGCCAAGGAATACCGTGGCAACCTGACCACGCCTGGCAAGAACAGCCCGTTCCGCGAGCGTTCGGTTGACGAGAACCTCGACCTGTTCGCGCGCATGAAAGCCGGCGAGTTCAAGGACGGCGAGCGCGTGCTGCGGGCCAAGATCGACATGGCCTCGCCGAACATGAACCTGCGCGACCCGATCCTCTACCGCATCCGTCATGCCCACCATCACCAGACCGGTGACGCGTGGTGCATCTATCCGAACTACGACTTCACCCACGGTCAGTCGGACGCCATCGAAGGCATCACCCACTCGATCTGCACCCTCGAATTCGAAGGCCATCGCCCGCTGTACGAATGGTTCCTCGACAACCTGCCGGTGCCGGCCAAGCCGCGCCAGTACGAGTTCAGCCGCCTGAACCTGAACTACACCATCACCAGCAAGCGCAAGCTCAAGCAACTGGTCGACGAGCAGCACGTCAACGGCTGGGACGACCCGCGCATGTCGACCCTGTCGGGCTTCCGCCGCCGTGGTTACACCCCGGCGTCGATCCGCAACTTCTGCGAAATGGTCGGCACCAACCGCTCCGACGGCGTGGTCGACATGTCGATGCTCGAATTCAGCATCCGTGACGACCTCGACCGCACTGCGCCACGCGCCATGTGCGTGCTGCGCCCGCTGAAAGTGGTCATTACCAACTACCCTGAAGGCCAGGTCGAGAACCTCGAACTGCCGCGCCACCCGAAAGAAGACATGGGCGTGCGCGCGCTGCCATTCGCCCGCGAGATCTACATCGACCGCGACGACTTCATGGAAGAGCCGCCAAAGGGCTACAAGCGCCTGGAGCCGGCCGGTGAAGTGCGCCTGCGCGGCAGCTACGTGATCCGCGCCGACGAGGCGATCAAGGACGCCGACGGCAACATCGTCGAGCTGCGCTGCTCGTACGACCCGGACACCCTGGGCAAGAACCCCGAGGGCCGCAAGGTCAAGGGCGTGATCCACTGGGTGCCGGCCGACGCCAGCGTCGAATGCGAAGTGCGTCTGTACGACCGCCTGTTCCGCTCGGCCAACCCCGAGAAGACCGAAGATGGCGGCAACTTCCTTGACAACATCAATCCTGATTCGCTGCAGGTGCTGACCGGTTGTCGTGCGGAACCTTCCCTGGGCCAGGCCCAGCCAGAAGACCGCTTCCAGTTCGAGCGCGAAGGCTACTTCAGCGCCGACCTGAAAGACTCCCAGCCGGGTCGCCCGGTGTTCAACCGCACCGTGACCCTGCGCGATTCGTGGGGCAGCTAAGGAACTCTTGTGCTTACCATCTACAACACGCTCAGCAAGACCAAGGAAGTCTTCAAACCGCTTGAAGGCAACAAGGTACGGATGTACGTCTGCGGCATGACCGTCTACGACTTCTGCCACCTGGGCCACGGGCGCAGCATGGTCGCCTTCGACCTGGTGACCCGCTGGCTGCGTTACAGCGGCTACGACCTGACCTACGTGCGCAACATCACCGACATCGATGACAAGATCATCAACCGGGCCAACGAGAACGGCGAATCCTTCGACGCCCTGACCGCCCGCATGATCGACGCGATGCACGAAGACGAGCGCCGCCTGAACATCCTGCCGCCGGACCAGGAGCCGCGTGCCACCGACCATATCGCCGGCATGCACGCGATGATCCAGACCCTGATCGACAAAGCGTATGCCTACGCGCCGGGCAACGGCGACGTGTACTACCGGGTCGGCAAGTTCGTCGGCTACGGCAAGCTGTCGCGCAAGAAGATCGAAGACCTGCGCATCGGTGCCCGCATCGAGGTCGACGAAGCCAAGCAGGACCCGCTCGACTTCGTCCTCTGGAAGGGCGTCAAGCCGGGCGAGCCGAGCTGGGAGTCGCCCTGGGGTCCGGGCCGTCCGGGCTGGCACATCGAGTGCTCGGTGATGTCCACCTGCTGCCTGGGCGAGAGCTTCGACATCCACGGCGGTGGCAACGACCTGGAGTTCCCGCACCACGAGAACGAAAT
The DNA here is from genome assembly GCF_900497695.1 of Pseudomonas wadenswilerensis. GTDB lineage: Bacteria > Pseudomonadota > Gammaproteobacteria > Pseudomonadales > Pseudomonadaceae > Aquipseudomonas > Aquipseudomonas wadenswilerensis. The sequence goes on from NZ_UIDD01000006.1 coordinate 329,263, forward strand.
CGCCCAGAGCGAGGCCGCGACCGGCAAGCAGTACGCCAACTCGTGGATGCACTGCGGCATGATTCGCATCAATGGCGAGAAGATGTCCAAGTCCTTGAACAACTTCTTCACCATTCGCGACGTGCTCGACAAGTATCACCCGGAGGTGGTGCGCTACCTGCTGGTGTCGAGCCACTACCGCAGCTCGATCAACTACTCCGAAGACAGCCTGCGTGAGTCCAAGGGTGCCCTGGAGCGTTTCTACCACGCCCTGCGCGGCCTGCCGCGAGTGGCGGCCAAGGGTGGCGAAGAGTACGTCGAGCGCTTCACGGCGGCGATGAACGACGATTTCGGCACCCCCGAAGCCTGCGCCGTGCTGTTCGACCTGGTGCGCGAGATCAACCGCCTGCGCGAGAGCGATCCACAGGCCGCTGCTGGCCTGGCCGGTCGTCTGCGCGAGCTGGGTGATCTGCTGGGTGTGCTGCAACTGGAAGCTGATGACTTCCTGCGTGCCGGTGCCGAAGGCAAGGTCGATGCCGCCGAGGTTGAAGCCTTGATCCAGGCGCGCCTGCAAGCGCGTGCCGACAAGAACTGGGCCGAATCCGACCGTATCCGCGACCAGCTGACCGCCATGGGCGTGGTGCTGGAAGACGGCAAGGGCGGCACGACCTGGCGCTTGGCTGACTGATCGGCGGGGCTTTCATCGCTGGCAAGCCAGCTCCCACAGGACCCGTGGGAGCTGGCTTGCCAGCGATGAGGCCCTAACGTCTACAGTGCAACACCAGTTTCGCCCCACCCAGCTCACTCCCTCCCACCTCCAGCTCAAAGCCATGCAGGTCGACGATCGCCGCAACGATCGACAACCCCAGCCCGAACCCCGGGTGGCGCTGGCCTTCCTCGCTGCGATAAAAGCGCTTCAACACCGCCCCACGCTCGTTCTCGGGAATCCCCGGGCCGCTGTCGTGCACCTCGATATGCACACCCTTGGCATCGCTCAGCGCCCGCATCAGCACCTGGCCCTGCTCTGGCGTGAACTTGATGGCATTGCCCACCAGGTTGGCCAGTGCCTCGAACAGCAGCTCGCGGTCGCCATGCAGCGCCGGTAGCTGTTCGGGCATCTCCAGGGTCAGGTCGATCTCGCCGTCTTCGGCCAGGGGCAGGTAGAAGTCATGCAGTTCCTGCAGCAGCCCGTGGGGGTCAAGCTCGACGAAGCCTGCACGGCGCTGGCGGTCTTCCAGTTCACTAATGCGCAGCAAGCCGCGAAAACGCGCCATCAAGGTGTCGGTTTCGCCAATCGCCTGCTCCAGCGCTTCGGCCTGCGGCGAGTCATCGCCGGCCTGCTGGCGAATGCGGTAGAGCTGGGCGCGCAGGCGGGTCAGCGGGGTACGCAGGTCGTGGGCGATGTTGTCGCACACGCCTTTGACTTCATGCATCAGGCGCTCGATGCGATCGAGCATGGCGTTGACGATGGCCGCCAGCATGTCCAGTTCGTCGCGCCGCGCCGACAGCGGCAGGCGCCGGGTCAGGTCGCCGGCAACGATCTGCTCGGCGCTGGCCTGGATCGCGCGGATACGCTTGAGCGGCCTGCGGCGCAGCAGGTACCAGCCGGCGATGCCGGGGATGATGGTCAGCGACAGGCCCCAGAGCAGCGCGTGGAGGATGATCCGGGTGACCACGAACAGCGAGCCGTTGTCGCGCACCAGCAGCAGCCAGCGGCCATCGCGGACCTTGATCGCCACCGCATCGCAGCTGTCGCGGGGCAGGTGCGGGTCGTCGGCGTCCAGGCAACGGCTCAGTTCATGAATCTTGCCATCCAGGCCCAGCTCGGGCGGCACCTGGCGGATCTGCCCGCCGAGCGGATTGAACTGCCCGTCGAACAGGCCATAGGCATCGAAACTGCGCTCCTCAAAGGCCTGGCTGGCAATCAATGCATCATCGAGCTGCTTGCCGCTCATGTGCGCGAACAGGTGCTGGCGCTGCAGCAAGGAATGGCGGGTGAGCTTGTTCAGGTAGCCCGAGACCTCGAAGTACAGCACCCCCATGAGGATGCTGCTCCAGGCCACGAACAGGAAGCTGTACAGCGCCAGCAGGCGGCTGGTGGACGAGCTCCAGCCCTTAGACGGGTTCGGCAATGGCATAGCCCGAGCCCCGCACGGTGCGAATCAGCGGAGTCTGGCCAGCGGCGTCGATCTTCTTGCGCAAGCGTCCGATGTGCACGTCGATCAGGTTGGTGCCCGGGTCGAAGTGATAGCCCCAGACCTCCTCGAAAATCATCATCCGGGTAATCACCTGACCGGCATGACGCATGAGGAATTCCAGCAGCTTGTACTCGGTGGGCAGCAGGTTGAGGGTCTGCTCGCCGCGCTTGGCCTCGTGGCTGATCAGGTCCAGTTCAAGGTCGGCGACTTGCAGGCGGGTCTGTGCCAGGGGCACGCTGTTACGCCGCAGCAGCACCTCGACGCGGGCGGCCATTTCATCGGAGGCGAACGGTTTGGTCAGGTAGTCATCACCGCCGGCGCGCAGGCCGCGGACCCGTTCGTCGACATCCGACAGGGCGCTGATCATCAGGATTGGCGTGGCGATCTTCAGGGTGCGCAGGGTCGTGACGATGGTCAGGCCGTCGACCTCCGGGAGCATCCGGTCCAGGGTGATCAGGTCGTAGCCGCCGGCAATGGCCTTGGCCAGGCCTTCACGGCCGTTGTCGGCCCATTCCACTTCCAGGCCATGGCTGGAAAGTTCGGCGACGATTTCCTGGGCGGTGACAGCGTCGTCTTCGATAGTCAGTACGCGGGGCATGCTTTTACCTGGGCGGCGGGTAGAGACTTGATTGTGCCAAAGAATAGGCGGTGCCCGGGTTAAAGAAAAATTCATCTAGGAGAGGGACCACAATGGGCCGGCCTGCACCGACCCCTGTGGGAGCCGGCGTTGCCGGCGATGGGCCGCAACGCGGCCCCTGTTGCAGGTCAGGCGACTTTCACAACCCAGCCCGCCGGGCCTTCGATGTCGCCGCTCTGGATGCCGGTCAGCTCGTTGTAGAGCTTCTGGGTGACCGGGCCGACTTCGCTTTCGCTGTAGAACACGTGCAGCTTGTCGCCGTACTGGATGCCGCCGATCGGGGTGATCACCGCGGCGGTACCGCAGGCGCCAGCCTCGACGAAGCGGTCCAGGTTGTTGATCAGCACGTCGCCTTCGATGACCTTCAGGCCCAGGCGCGATTGCGCCAGTTCCATCAGCGACAGGCGGGTGATGCCCGGCAGCACGGAAGCGGACTTCGGCGTGATGAACTCGTTGTTGGCGGTGATACCAAAGAAGTTGGCCGAGCCGACTTCCTCGATCTTGGTGTGGGTCAGCGGGTCAAGGTAGATGCAGTCGGCAAAGCCGGCTTGCTTGGCCTTGTAGCCCGGTTGCAGGCTGGCCGCGTAGTTGCCGCCCACCTTGGCAGCGCCGGTGCCTTGTGGCGCGGCGCGGTCGTAGTCGGAGATCAGGAACTTGTGCGGGGTCATGCCGCCCTTGAAGTACGAGCCGACCGGGATGGCGAAGATCGAGAAGATGAACTCCGGCGCGGTCCGCACGCCAATGTTGTCACCCACGCCGATGACGAACGGTCGCAGGTACAGCGCACCCTTGCCGTACGGCGGAATGAAACGCTCGTTGGCCTTGACCACCTGCTTGCAGGCGTCGATGAACTGTTCGGTCGGCACCTGCGGCATCAGCAGGCGGTCGCAGCTGCGCTGCATGCGCAGGGCGTTCTGGTCCGGGCGGAACAGGTTGATCGAGCCGTCCTTGCAGCGGTAGGCTTTCATCCCCTCGAAGCATTGCTGGCCATAATGCAGCGCGGTCGAGCCTTCGCTGATGTGCAGCTGGTTGTCTTCGGTCAGGGTGCCCTTGTCCCACTCGCCGTTACGGAAATAGGACAGGTAGCGCTTGTCGGTCTTGATGTAGTCGAAGCCCAGCTTGTCCCAGTTAATGCTTTCGTTACTCATGGCACCCTCGATTCGGTTGCAGATGCCTGCTCTGGCAGGCGGTTCTTATTGCGCACTTGGCCACGATAATACATCCCGTGCAGATCGGGAACGCCCAGTCATAGATTGGACCTTGGTCGCAGGGAAAATCTTTGCCGCTGCCTGGCGCGACAGGCATTGACCGTTCCACAGTCCGGGCGCATTATCGAAGCATGAAGCTTTGCCTGCTGACCTCGTCGCGTACCACTACCACCGCTATACGCGGGGCGGGTACGGCTGCTTAACCTTAGGCAGCAGGTAAACCAAGGCCCCGCCAGCAATGGACGGGGCCTTGTCTTTTCTCCGTCCGGGCTGGCCAATCACGGAGAGATGAAGATGCACGCAAAACGCGCACTGCTGGTCCTGGATATGCAGGTGGGTTTGTTCCATGGCCCCGAACAGCCCTGGCAGGGTGAGCAGGTGTTGAACAGGGTCAACACCCTGATCGCTGCCGCCCACGCCGCCCACGCCCCCGTTTTTGCGGTTCGCCACACCGGCCCCGAGGGGTCGCCAATTGCCGCAGGCAGCCCCGCGTGGCAACTGTTGCCCGCGCTGGCGGTCGATCCTGCACGCGACATCGTGTTCGACAAGGCCCGCCCCAGCGCCTTCTTTGCCACGTCGCTGGCGGACCAGTTACGAGAGGCCGCCATTGATGAGCTGGTCATCGTCGGCCTCAAGACCCAGTACTGCGTCGACACCAACTGCCGGGTTGCCCGTGAACTGGGCTTCAACGTGGTACTGGTCAGCGATGCCCACACCTGCATGGACACGCCCGGCTTGCCGGCCGAGGCGATCATCGCCCACCACAACCTGACCCTGGGCGGCGCCTTTACCAGCCTGCAATCAACGGCGGATGTGCAGTTCTGAGCCTTCGCCCAACTGCAGGTAGCCGTCCAGCGCCAGTTGCTGCATGAACACCCGGTCATGGGACGCCACCAGCAAGGTCCCGCGATACTGGCGCAGCATGGCTTCCAGGGCGGCGAGGGAGGGCAGGTCGAGGTGGTTGCTCGGCTCGTCGAGCAATAACAACTGGACCGGGGTGTCGCGGTACAGCACCCCGGCCAGTGTTGCCTTGAGCCGTTCGCCGCCGCTGAGCACGCCGCTGGGCAAGGTGACGCGCTCAGCGCCCAGGCCCAGTTGCGCCAGGCGGGTGCGCAGGAGGCTCTCATCCGGATTGCCGGTGGCGCTGCGCAGGTAATCGAGCACCGATTGTTCGGCGGGCAGCAGGCTGCAGTGCTGGTCGAGCAAGGCGGCTTCCCCGCGTACCTCACACTGGCCTGCGGCTGGTGCCAATTGACTCGCCAGCACCTTGAGCAAGGTTGATTTGCCGCTGCCATTGGCACCGCTCAGGCCCACGCGTTCACCGCTGTACAGGCGGGCATTGAGCGGGCCTTGGCGGGCGAAGGGCAACTGCAGGTCCGTGAGCACCACCACCTGGCTGCCAATCGGCTGCTGTGGCGCGGGCGCATGGATCACGATCGGGCTGCAAGTTTCAACCTGCTGTGCAGCGTCGCGCACCTGTGCGTTCAGGGCCTGGCGCGCCACCTGATGGTCACGTTGCTGCTTGCCGGCGGTGCTCTCGCTGCGCTCCTGCTTGCGGTCGAGGAGGATCTTCGCCTGATTGGCCGAGCGCGCCGCCTTGCTGGCCCGCGACTGCTGGCGCTCCAGGCGCTCGCGCTGTTGTTGCAGTTCGCGGGCCTGGCGTTGGCGTTCGAGCTTGAGGCGTTCGAGCGTGCGTTCGGCCTGCCCGGTCTGCTCGACTTTACGCTCGGCATAGAAGCTGTAATTGCCGCCGTAGCTGCTCAGGCCCAGGGGCGAGAGTTCGACGATGCGCTCCATGCGTTCAAGCAGTGCGCGGTCATGGCTGATCACCAGCAGGCCCTTGTTCCAGCCCTCGAGCAGGGTCATCAGTGTCTCGCGGCTGGCGGCGTCCAGATGGTTGCTGGGTTCGTCGAGGATCAGGTAATCGGCATCACCGATAAAGGCCCCGAGCAGCGCCACGCGCATGGCCTGGCCGCCGCTCAGAACAGCTGCGCGGTGCTCCCAGCTCAGTTGCGCCAGACCATGCTGATCAAGCTGCGCCTGCAGGCGTTCGCGGACGTCCCAGCGCTCGCCGACGGTATCGAAGTCGGCGGCTTGGCTGCTGCCGGCCTCGATGCGCAGCAGGGCATCGACCACCTCGCGCACCTGGGCCAGATCTGCCACCGTGGTATTGGCAGCGGTGGGATGCTGACCCACATAGTGCACCCGGCCGCCGCGCAGGCAGCGTCCTTCGCTGGGCTGCAACCGCCCGGCCAATATCTGCGCCAGCAGCGACTTGCCCACGCCATTGCGCCCGACCAGGCCGGTGCGGCGCTGGTCGAACGTCTCGACAAGATCGGAAAACAACAACCTGCCATCCGGCAAGGCCAGGGTGACGCTGTCCAGCGTCAGGATCGACGTATTCGTCATGGAATGCTCCATAAAATGCCCGCGACGTCCCCCGGGAAAGGGGCTGAAGACTGGCCGTCGCAAAGACGGCGGCATTAATGGCGCATTGGACGAATACCTCGGGGAGATGGGTGAAGGGGACAGCTTAGGGCGCAGAGCGCTGCAGGTAAAGAACCATTCAGTCCAGGTGGTCAAACCTGCGGCGCCTGAAGAATAAACTGGAGCCGGAACTCAAGATGAGCAATGACACTAGCCAGATGTCCAGCCCGTACCAGTACTTGTCAGGAAAGGCGAAGAGACCATAAGTACCGGCCCCCCAAAGCGAAATCCCCAGCCACTTTCTGACCGGGTAGGGTTTCAGGCAGTGGTCTACCACTGACATCAGGATCATTACGTAGCACAGTTGTGTAATTGCAGACATGGCGTATGCCCTGCTCAGGCCCAGAGGTCGGGATTGAATCGGTGACGTCTGAAGAACAGCTCCAGCCCGCCGACAACGGCAAAGAGTGAAACGAGGTGCAAGTCAAAGCCAAGCCAATGGCTTTCGGTCAACGTTAATCTGCCCAGCAAGCCGCCACCCAGGAACGTCAGGCCGAGCCATTTTCGCGGCCTGTACGGCTTGATCAGACGATCTATCAGGATGAAAAACGCCAGGACGAGGAAGAGTTGATTGGACTCTGACATGGTCTTTTCAGCCTTGACTCTCGTAGATGGAGAAGATGGCAAAGGCCCCAACTAGAAAATATTCACTCATTCGTCAGGTTGAAACTTGCGGCGTCCGATGATCAGCGTCGTGCCTGCGCAGAATACGAGCAAAGGCACTAGGAACAGATCCCTAGCCTCCCAATAGGTGCCACCTGGTTTAAACAGTAAAGTGATGCCGGCAGCGCATAGGGAAAGTCCTAGCCATTTACGAATTAAATAGGGTTTCAGGCAGTGATCCAGAAATGCGATCAGGATCAACGCGTAACATAGTTGCGTAACTTCAGACATGATGTGTGCTCTGCTCAGGCATCCTCTTCGTGGCGGTTGCGCCTGAAGAACAACTCAAGGCCTCCGACAATTGAAAAAAGCGAAACCAGATACAGGTCAAAACCGCCCCAGTAACTTTTTTCGCTCAGCGTGACTCTACCCAGCAGACCTCCCAGCAAGAACGTTAAACTTAGCCATTTTCGTAGTTTGGAGGGTTTGAGCAGGCGCTCAATCAGTGCGAAGAAGACGAAGGCGATAAAAAATTGACCGAATTCCGACATGTGTTTTCAGCCTTGATTCTTGATGATCGTCGAAACGCTTGACTGCTGAGTGCCGATGCCGCCACTGACAGATGCCTGGATACTGATGATTACGTCACCAGCGTGGTGAGTCGGGAGTCTGCGCTTAGCCAAGTAAGCGGTTATTGCAGTAACGGCTGTTCCGACGATCGCCTTTGTAAGCAGGCCGACAGGCCCCCCTGCAGTGCTGCCGACAGTACCGGAAGTATATGTTCTCTGGTCGTTCAACTTATCGGCTTGACGCCGATTAAGCGGCTGGGAAATAGCGACTTTCATCTCACAGACACGCTTGCCGGCCTGCATTCTGTCGTAGAGCGCCACCAGCATTGTATTGACTTGGTAGTGCGCTCCCTTCGCCTCGCTGATATACAACTCGCGCAGCCGTGCGCGATCATCCGGCATGACCACGAGTTGCGAAACGTGGAAAACGATGCCGAAGTTTCCGGCGTACTCATAGGTTTTTTCGATCTGCACAACAACCTTCCCTGTGTAATGCAGACGCGCCACGCGCACCTCATCGACATGCAGGGAAAGATGCCCAAATCAACTTCGGGCGTATGTCGTACTACTCCGACATGAAGGTAGGACCGATCCCAAATTAGCGATCAGCCCTTACAAAGCCTCAGCCAACCTGCTCAAACCGACGGCGCTTGAGGAACAGTCCGACCCCCAGGGCAACGGCGAAGATCGACAGCAACCCCAGGTCCGCCCCCAGCAGGCGGGTCTGGCTCGCCGCTACGCAGCCGACCGCACCCACCGCCACCAGCGCGACCCCCAGCCACTTGCGCAGCGGGTAGGGCTTGAGAAAGCGATCGAGCAAAAAGAACAGCACCAGGGCCAAAACCAGCTGGGTAATCTCGGACATGTGCGGCTCCACTCAGGTCTTGATGATCAGGGTCGAGATAGTGCTCTGCGGGCCGATGCCGCCGTTGACCCGCGCTTCAATGCTGACCAGCACGTCGCCGGCATGGTAGGTGGGCAGGATTTCGTTGGCGTACATGCGCACACCGGCGCCTACAGGCACACCGACATAAGGGGAGGCGACGGAACTGGTGGCGCCGGCGAAGGCCGAGGCGGCGAGGTTGGCGATCTTGGTGCGCTGGGCGTTAAGCACGTCGCCCTGCTGGCGGGTCAGCGGCTTGGAGATGCCGATCATCATGGTGCACGGCAGGTTCTTGGCCAGCATCTTGTCGTAGACCTCGACAACCTTGCTGTTAACCTCGTAGTGGGCGCTTTTCGCTTCGCCAAAATGCAGCTCGCGCAGGCGCCCGCGTTCGCTGTCGGTGAGGGTGATCTGCGAGACGTTGAAGACGATCCCGTGTTGGCCCATGTATTGGAAAGTCCCTTCGAACTTCATTGCACGCATCCTTTCGAGGCAAAGGCGGCGATTTTGTACAAGGTTCGCCGCGTGTGCAAATCATTCCGTCGGCAGTTGTGATCAACTCGTGGCTTCGAAAGCCGGGTGATAGCTGACCTGGGCCTGTGGCCACCGGCTGGTGTAGCTCCGGGCCTGGAAATACTCGGGCGGTACACCGGGCAATACCAGCTCCGGGCGCACAACAAAGCCGAAGCGCCCGTAGTAGCCAGGATCGCCCAGTACCACGCAGCCGGCAGCGCCCAACGCTTGCAGGGCCTGCAGCGCCGCGTGCATCAACTGGCTGCCGATGCCCTGGCCGTGGCGCTCGGGCGCCACCGAGATCGGGCCCAGGCCATACCAGCCGGTAGAACCGTCGGACAGGCTCACCGGCGACAAGGCCACATGGCCGATGATGTGCCCGGCCTCTTCGGCCACCAGCGACACCGACAACTGCCCGGCGCGGCGCAGGGCGTTGACGATGAAATGCTCTGTGTGGCTCGAGTGTGGCGCGTGCGCAAAGGCGGCAGCGGTCAGTAGTTCGATGGCCGGGCAGTCGGCCAGGGTTTCGGGGCGCAGGATCATGGCGTTCTCGGGGTTTGAACCAGTATTGGCGACAAGGCGGCGGGTGTCTTCGTCAATCAGCGCGCGCAGGTTCTGGAAGAGTGGGCTGGCGTTGGTGTATTTGCGACCGTAACCCAGATTGAAGGCGTAGTCGAAGTCGCTCGGGTTATCGCCCTGGGTGTGTTGCAGCAGGGTCTCCAGCTTGTCGAGGGCCTTGACTGCAAGGGCTTCCTCGCTGCTGGCATGCTCGTACTCTTCCCATAAGGCGAGGATTTCGGCTTGTATTGGAGCATCCAGTGAACGGGTCAGCTCCAGCAGGTCGGCGCGCTCCTGTTCGCTCTTATCCGGGTGGTCAGCCTGGCTGACCGCGGGGATGTCGCCGTGCAGGGCTTCGCCCAGGTCGTGAATGACGCAGAGCTTGAGCACCTTGAGCATATCCAGCGCGGGCAACTGGTCGGCGAAGACGATGGCCATCAGGCACAGGCGCCAGCTGTGTTCGGCGGTGCTTTCCGGGCGGCCACTGGAGGTATGGGCGCTGCGCAATACATCCTTGAGTTTCTCGGCCTCGCGCAGGAATGCCAGGCGGCCCGTGAGGGTGGTGCTACTCATGGGGTTGTCGATCCAGGTGGTGGGCATGGGGCAAAGCCTAGGAGGGCGAGGGCCAAACGTCCATGGATAAAGAATCCGTGGGGTATCAGAGGGTTTCCACCAGCCGCGCGGCGCTGCCGTCGGAGAGGGTGATGCGGGTCCAGCGGCACAGGCTCTGGGTGATGGGGACGAGCGCCGAGTCATTGCAGCCGCTGGCGAATTCCAGCGCTGGCGGGGCGAGTACCTCGCGCCAGCCGAGACTGTCGAGGGCCGCCTCCTTGCTGATGATTTCTGCGCTGCAATAGCGCCACAGCGAACGACCGAGCAGCTCGCTCAACGGGATGCTGAACTGCGCGGCGCGGGCCGGGGAGCAGGCCAGCAAGCGGTGGCTGAGGTCGCAGACCAGGTGCACGGGGCGTGGGCTGTCGTTGACCAGGCGGGCCAGGGCCTGTTCGGCAGGGGCGTCAAGGCGCGCGGCGAGCCGGGATTCGATCAGCGCGCGTTCGTTGGGCTCGATGGCCTGGCTGCCATTTTCCCGGCGCGAGACAGTCGATTGCGCCACGCCGAACAGCTGTGCGGCATGCGCTTGCTTGATGCGGTGCAGCAGGCGCCAGCGACGCAGGGCGACGCCGAGCTGAGCGGGTTGTAGCGGGGTATCGTGCATGGGCGAAGTTTGCCAGCCAAAGCGTGGGGGCTGCAAATCGGGGGGACAGCCTGCTTGACTGAGTCGCCTGGTTTGCGACCGCTTCGCGGTCGATCGCTGGCAAGCCAGCTCCCACAGGCAATGGTGCATGCCGACCCAATGTGGGAGCCGGCTTGCCGGCGATGGGCCGCGTCAGCGGCCCCAGGGTTCACTTCACCGTCTGCAGGCGCAGATCATTGTAGTAGAAGGTATTCTTGTCGATGCTGGCGCTGAAGAAGTAGCCGTAGTCTTCCAGGTAGAACAGGTGGTTGACGCGTTTATCCTCGTCACCCTGCACGCTGCAGTCCAGCGCCTTGGCGCTGCCGCTCAAGCTGGCGTTGAGGGTGCTGGCCGGCAGTTGCTGTTGCACCGTGCACTCGGTGATCTTCAGGTCCTTGCCGTACTGGCCGATCACGTTGTTGTTGGTCGCACCTTGCTGTGAATAGCTGAGCTTGCTGCCCACCGCCATGGTCTTCCAGTCTCCCTTGAAGCTCAGACTGGTCAGCGCGCTGCTTTCGCTCATGCCGGTGAAGTCGGTCTTGCTCACCAGCGGGATCAATCCGCGCCAGGTGATCTTTTGCGCCTCATAGCCCTTGCCGCGCAGGATCACCATCAGTTGCTGGCTATTGGCATCAACCGACAGGAACTGCTCCTCGCGCATGGGCGAGGTCTTGCCTTTTATGGTCGAGGTGCCGACTGCATCCAGGTACGTGAGCGGTTGCGCCGGCTTGGGCAGTTGCAGGCGCTCGAGGGCGACCATCACCGACGGGCTGACCGGCGGCAACACAGCCGTGACGATCGGTGCCTTGAAGCGCGGGCTGAATGGCGCCAGTTGCGCGACTTTATCCGGCGTGGCGCAGGCCAGGGCGAACAGCGCCTGGTAGTCGGCGTTGCTGTCGGCCACAGGCTCGGGCTTGGGCAGTGACGGGACCATGCCGTCGGTGACCCGGTTGTTGGCATCGACATCGTAGCCGGCCAGCAGGGTGTAGGTACCGGCGCTGCAGTTGAAGCGATGATGCTCACGCTTTTGCGCGTAGGGCGCGTTGTATGGCAGGTCGAGGAGGATGCTCGGCTGGTCGAAGGCGGCCCACAGGCTGACGTCGTTGCCCATCTTGTTGATGCTGTTGCGGTCGACCAGCACCCATGGCTCGCCATCTTCACCTTTAAGCTTGCGCCAGTCGGGCTTTGCTTGAGTCTTGCAGGCCCCGGCGAAGCTCGGGTTGTTCAGCAGGATGGCATGGAAGCGATCAGGCATCGGCTGCGGCGGGGCGTAGCCGCTGGGGTTCTTGAAGTAGGCGCGCTGGTCGGCGTCCAGGTACATGATCGCCACGTTCGGCTCAACGCAGGAGGCTTCGAGCTGGAAGCTGCGATCAGTCAAGCCGTTGTTGGCCGGTACGTTAACCTGGAAACTCAGCACATCGCCTTCACGAAACAGGCTGTAGGTCGACAGCGGCTGGGCGAGCATGGTGCCGATGTACTGGTCGAGGCTTTCCTTGGAGGGCGTCGCGCAGCCGGCGAGGGCGGCGGCGGACAGGGCGGTGAGGATCAGGCGTTGCACAACAGTCTCCGGTGAGTCCATTCAGGATGGCGGCATTGTAGCGAATCGTGCCGCCGGTGCCTTGGGCAATTCGCGTTTGTGCCGGGTCTTGTCGTAGGCATTGATGATGATGGCTGCGACCGCGTCATCGACGTTTTCACCCTGCAGGAAGGCATCGATCTGCCCGTAGCTGACACCATGTACCTGCTCGTCGGCCAGGCCCGGGCGCAGTTCTTCAAGGTCGGCGGTAGGCACCTTGTGCACCAGGTGTTCCGGCGCACCCAGCGCGGCGGCGATAGCCCGCACCTGGCCCTTGCACAGCCCGCTCAGGGGGGCCAGGTCGCAGGCGCCGTCGCCGAATTTGGTGAAGAAGCCCATCACCGCTTCGGCGGCATGGTCGGTGCCGATCACCAGGCCATTGCGGGCGTTGGCCAGGGTGTACTGGGCCAGCATGCGCAGGCGCGCCTTGACGTTGCCGAGGACGAAATCCCGTTGCCCGTCAGCGAGCTCGGCCAGTTGCGGCAGTTGCCCGGCAAGGCCGTTGACGCCGTCTGCAATGTTCACCGTGATGCACTCATCGGCGCCGACGAAGGCCAGTGCGGCCTGGGCATCGGGCTCGTCATGCTGGGTGTTGTGCGGCAGGCGCATGGCGATGAAGCGGTAGTCGCTGTCGGCCTGTTCGCTGCGCAATTGCTCGACCGCCAGCTGCGCCAGGCGCCCGGCGGTTGACGAGTCGACGCCGCCGCTGATGCCCAGCACCAACACCTTCAAGCGCGCATCGAGCAGGGTCTGCTTGATGAAATCGATGCGCTGGCGGATCTCGTTCTGTACTGCCGCGTTATCTGCGAAGGGCGCCACCACGCCCAGGGCCTTGGCAATCTCGATCTGGCGACTGTTCATGTGCTTCTCCTTTACTGGCCTTCAACCTTGAACACGTGCTTGAGGTAGCTGACGAAGTTCTCGTCACGGCATTGGGTCTTGCCTGGGCTGTCGGAGATCTTCGCCACCGGAGCGCCGTTGCAGGCGGTCATCTTGATCACGATGTTCATCGGCTCAACGCCGGGAATGTCGCAGGTCAGGTTGGTGCCGATGCCGAAGCTGACGTTGATTCGTGGGCTGAGCTCGCGGTACAGGTGCAGGGTCTTGGCGAAGTTCAGGCCATCGGAGAACACCAGGGTCTTGCTCTTCGGGTCGATGCCGAGTTTCTCGTAGTGGGCGATGGCCTTGTTGGCCCAGAGCAGCGGGTCCCCGGAGTCGTGGCGCAGGCCGTCGAACAGCTTGGCGAAGTACAGGTCGCAGTCCTTGAGAAAGGCGTCCATGCCGATGCAGTCGGTCAGGGCGATGCCGAGTAGCCCGCGGTATTCCTTGACCCAGCATTCCAGCGCGGCAACCTGGCTGTCGATCAGCCGCGGGCCCAGTTGCTGGTGGGCCATGAACCACTCGTGGGCCATGGTGCCGATCGGCTTGATGTCCAGTTCGCGCGCCAGGTGCACGTTGCTGGTGCCGACAAAACGCCCCGGGAAGTCCTGCTTGAGGGTGTGCACCACGTGCTCCTGGACCCGGTAGGAGAAGCGCCGACGGGTACCGAAATCAGCCAGTTGCAGGCCGGCCAGTTCCGCAGGCGACGCTTCGGCCTTGAGCCAGTCGAGTTTTTCGTACAGGCGCTCACCCACTTGTTCCATCACCACTTCACGGTAGCGGTAGCGGTTACGCACTTCGGAGACGATCGCCAGCAGCGGGATCTCGTAGAGGATCACGTGCAGCCAGGGCCCGCGCAGGCGGATCGCCAGTTGCCCGGCATCATCGACGCCAACGTGCACGTAGCGCAGGTTGAAGCGGAACAGGCTGAGGAAGCGGATGAAGTCCGGCTTGATGAAAGGGATGCGCCCCAGGTAAGCCAGCTGGTCCTGAGTGATCGAGACCTCGGCCAGCTGCTCGATCTGGTAGCGGATCTCGGCCAGGTACGGGGTCAGGTCTTCGCTGTTGCGGCAGCGGAATTCCCATTCCACCTCGGCGTTGGGGTAGTTGTGCAGCACCGCCTGCATCATGGTGATCTTGTAGAAGTCGGTGTCCAGCAGGTTCTGGATGATGCTTGGGCCGAAGACGCTCTCGCTCATGTTCATGCTCCCTTGAATGCGTTCAGTTGCTGGTCGAGGCTGGCGAGGTCGGCGCAGGCGATGATGCCCTGGCCGGTCATCTCGGCCATGGCCGCTGCGGCGCCCTGGGCGGAAATCGCCCGGCATGCCGGTTGGTAGAGAAACACCTGCAAGCCTGCGGCCTGCAGTTGCAGGGCGGTGTTCTTGACGCAGAAATCCAGGGCCAGGCCGCCGACAATCACGGCTTTGACCTCTTGCACCTTGAGGTACTCGATAACCCCGGTGGAGCGGCGGCTGGCCAGGTCGTGGTAGCAGGCGCCGTAGGGATGCAGGTCGGGTTCGATGCCTTTCCACACGAAGAAGTCGTAGTCGATCGGCGCAGGCAGGCCGGCCAGCAGCTCGAAGCCCGGCGTGCCCGGCACGCAGTGGCTGACCCAGGTCAGGTCGGCGTTGGCCATGTCCAGTGGCTGCAGCATCTCGGCGTGACTACCCACCACCCAGGCGGCTTTCGGCGTGTGGGCATCCTTGCTGCCGATGCGCAGGCTGGCGCGCTTGGCCATGGCGTTGAGTGCCGGGGCGATCTCGGCGCCGCCGGGGACTGGCAACTCGGAGGGGGCGTTGTCGGTGAAGCCGTTTTGGGCGTCGACATCGAAGCTGGCGATTTTCATGGGGTGGCTCCTGCACTGGGTGTGGACACATAATTCACTAGGTGTAATATGTATGTCAACCGCTTTTTCTTTTTCAGAAGCAACCACGGTGGATATAGTATGCATAGTGAAATATATGAGTCGGGCCCGGTGCGGTTTCGTCTGGCCGTGTACGGTGGTGCTTTCGACCCACCGCACCCCGGCCACCTGAGCGTGATCACCCGGGCGCTGGAGTGGGCCGATCAGGTGCTCGTGGTGCCCAGTTACCGGCATGCCCATGGCAAGCGCATGGTCGACTTCGACCTGCGTTGTCGTTGGTTGCAGCGGCTGATCGAGCGGCTCGGGAGCGAGCGGGTCAGTTGCTCGGCCGTGGAGCGTGAGCTGGGCGGCGAGGGCGGGGCGGTGTACAGCTATGACCTGCTGTGCGCGTTGAGCGAGCGCAGCGGTATTGCCCGCGCTGATATCGCCCTGGTCATCGGCGAGGATAACCAGGCCAATGTTGCTGGCTTCTATCGAGGCCGGGAACTGCTGGCAGACTTCGGCCTGCTGGTGGCCGAGGAGCAACTGGGCGTGCACAGCTCGGCGATTCGCGCCGGCCTGCGCAATGGCCAGGCGCTGCCGGCAGCCTGGTGCCTGCCCGACATCGTTGCAGAGTTTGAGGTGTATAGGAGTCCACAGTGAGTGCTGCAGAAGTACTGGCCAGCGTCGACATCGTCGCGTTGCGCCTGAACCCCGAGAGCAAGCAGCTGGAAGTGCTGCTGTACCGGCGCGATCGCGCGCCCCACGAAGGTGAGTGGGCGCTGCCGGGGGTGATCGTCAACGGCCGCACCCCGGACAATACCCTGGCGGCCGCGGCTGACCGGGCGATGAGCGAAAAGGCCCGGATCCTGCCGCGTCACCTGGAACAGGTGGGCACCGAGGGCAACGCCTTTCGCGACCCGCGTGGCTGGTCGATGAGTACCTACTACCTGGCCTTGCTCGGCCCGGAGGTCGAGGCCGGCACTGAGCAGCTGTGCTTTGTCGACGTCGCCAGCGTCATCGGGCGCAAGCGGGTGCTGCCGTTCGACCATAACCTGCTGGTGCAGCTGGCGTGCGAGCGCCTGGCGTCCAAGGCGGTGTATACCAACCTGCCGCTGTACCTGGCGCCCGAGCGCTTCACCGTGCTCGATGCACTCAACGCCGTGCAGGCCTGCCTCGGTCACCCGGTCAACAACACCTCCCTGCGCAAGCGCCTGGAGCGCATGAAGGACGAGGGCTGGATTCGCGACACCGGCGAAAAGAACTTCCCGAAAATGGGCCGGCCCCAGCAACTGTTCGAACACACGCCGAAAGCCGAGACGCCCTTCGTGTTTGACCGTAGTCTGTTGCCCGAGCGCTCGGGCACCTGAGCAAAACATAAAAAGGACTGCACATGCCGAACCTGGAATGGCTTGAACACCACATGCAGCACTGCGACACCTTCGCCGAGCGGCTGTATCGGCAGTTCAGCTATGAGTACGCCGATATTTCGCTGGAAGCATGGCGGCGAGAGTTCGCCGAGGGCCAGCGCAACGGTGACTGGCAATGCCTGGTTGCGCTCGATCAAGGACGCTTGCTCGGTGGCGCTGCGCTGGCCCGCGATGACCTGCCCGGGCGCCCGGAGCTAGGGCCCTGGCTTGCTTGTGTGCTGGTCGAGCCGCAGGCACGCGGGCAGGGCCTGGCGGAAAAACTGATTGAAGGGATTTGTCAGCGAGCCCGGGAGCGCGGCGTGGCCACCTTGTACCTGCACACCCATGACCAGAGCGCGTACTACGCCAAACGCGGCTGGAGCGTGCGCGAGCGGTTCGAGGCCTGGGGCAAGGAGCAGTGGTTGATGTCGCGGGAGCTACTCGGCCAGTAGGCCCTCGGGGTTGCCTTGCAACCCATCGCTGGCAAGGCCAGCTCCCACAGGTTTGCCGCTGTTCTCAGGAATGGTGCAGGGCCTGTGGGAGCTGGCTTGCCAGCGATGAGGCCTTCAAGTCAGCAGGTAGCGGCCCTGAGAGTCTTTGAGCGGTTGCGCAACCTTCAGCACCTGCTCGACCGCCCTCAGCTCCCGACCTTCCAGCTTGCGCCGGCCAAACGAATAGAAAGCCCCGCCCGGGTCGACATGCGCCGAGAACAGCCCGACAACCTCATCGCCTGTCACCTCGAGTATCAGCTCCATATGCGCTTCGAACGGCGTGCAGGCACTCAGGTAGGTCAGCCCCTCGACCACCGCGCAGGCACTCCAGCAGGCTTCCTCCAGGGCAAAGATCTGCGCCTCCTCGCCACCGACTTGCTGCAGTGCCCAGGCGCCCTGATCGTGGGGCAGGGACCTGAGCATTGGCAGTAGCCGCTCGCTGCCAAGGATGTCGAGTTCATAGGTGTCGCCCATGCAACTGAGCACGAGCGCCTTCAGCAGGTAGCTCAGGGCAATTTCCGAAGGCTGTTCGCTCCAGCCATTGACGGCGGACAGCGGCGGGCACCATAGCAGTTGCACGGTCTCGCCAGCCTGCACATTGTCGTGCCTATCGAACTGTGCCCAGGTCTTGTCGCCGGCTTTCGGCACAATGGCCTGCAGGTCGAGGGTCGGCGCGCTGTAGTCAATGCCGGGCACGTTGCGCCAGCTTGAGGGCCAGCAGGTTTTCAGCGGAGTAGGCATTGAGGGGGTTACCAAGGCTAGCGAATTGCTTGCGTTGTCAGGTTTTTACTAGGGTTCTCTATTTGGAGGGTTGAGGTAATGATGAGATCACTCGCGTTTAGCTCGATCTTTAACTCGCTCAAGACTGTATTGATTATTGCGTTGTCGTCGCCGCTTAAATTGGCTTGGGGTTTGCCTGAGATTATGCGCATGGTGTTAAGCATGCAGCTGCCTGTATGCAAGTAACGCTTGTAGATTTTGATAACTTCGTCGAATGTTTCGTGTGTTGCTTGGGTGTTTTTTATTTGACTTCTATAGCCATTAATTGCTTCTACCTGGACGCTGAGTGACTTGATTGCAAAGCGCTGGCTTTTGTTGAAACGCCTAAAAGATGTCTCGGTTGCGGGCTTCAGGAACTGACAGATTGTATCTCTAGGGACATAGTAGAATGGCTGGCCGATTTCGGGCTCTCCGTTTTTTAGTTTTTTTAGTGATATCAGCGCGGCGGCCATTTTCTTTAATCTTGCTTCAAGCTCGATTAGCTCATCGTCGAGCTCTAAGCTGAGGTTGTTAAAGATGGCCTTGGCCTTTGCCTTCTCTTTTCTGTTTTCTATTAGCGGTGTTGCCCATATACCTAATGCAAAGGTTGCAAGTGGGGCTATGTATTTAAAGTGTTCAAGCATTGTTGGGGCTCCGAAAAGTTTTATGATTTTCTGGGAGGTTAAGTTTTGGATATTAAGGCTGCGGTGATCGCGGCGCTAGCGCTGATGGCTGCGACTAGCATAGGAATAAAAATCTTCCAGCGTTCGGCATGCTTTCTTTCTCGATCATGGAGCTCGATTGCTACTTCTATTAATTTGTTAACTACAGAGGTGTCCAGCGGAGGTCTTACTTTTTTTCCGTTTTCTGTCGTGTGGGGGAGAATGTAGCGTGAAACTAGAGATACTCTATCAATAGCCCCCTGTTCTTCGCGAACACGGAAGAGTTCTGGGTGGTTTTTAGCAAGGTTGATCCACGAGTTTTCTGACTCCGGTTTTTCTTTTAATTCATCTTTCAAACCCGCTTCGCTACGACTAGTATTACGGTCGTAAGCCAAAACCTGTATCAGGGCTAGTACCTCACCTAAGCGTCCATTTTTTACATAGGAGGATTTTTTCTCAGGCATCGTTTTCTCTTTTTTAGTGTGCGGACTAATCGCTCTGGCAGGCGGTGAGTGGAGTGTTAGCGAAGTTTTCTTGTTAGGGTCAATTTTGCCCAAATACCGCCTTCTGCCAATGCTCCTCGCTAACAATCGCGATCCCGCCCCCAGCCTCTCTTATCTCCACAGCCTTCTTGATCTTCGTACCATAACTACTGTGCAGCCATTGCTCGTTCCCGACACTCCCCACCACCAGGAAGTGCACCTTTTTGCTCACCGAGCCGCCAATCAAGCCTCCGCGATCTAGCACGAGGGCCTCACACTCCTTACGTGGCCCATAGGCCATGGCGCCAGTAAAAAGGTACACCCTGTCTGGCCAGTCGAGGGCAGGTGCTGGATCATTAAGGGGGAGTGTGGTGGGCGCAGTAAAAGGGCGAGGACTATTACTGGGGGCGCCGGTAAATTGCTGGAGTATCTCCAACAATTCCGCCGACTCGTCGGCATCCAGAATTCCATCGCTGAGCATATTGGCCAGGCGTCGGTAGAGCAGGTTGATCACTGGATCATCCAGGTGTGCCAGATGATGCTCGATCCAGTTTTTTAGAAACTCAGCCTCTCGCTGGTTGATGGTGTTATCTGCAGTGAGCCCTGCGGCAATGCCGAGTAAGGCGTCCGCCGAGCGTCGGTCGATACGGGCCTGGTGGTAGAAACGACTGTTTTCGAATTCCTGATGCAAGTCGACCATGATGCAAGCTTCCTTACTCTTCGTTATCAACCTGTGAGTTGTAGTATTTGCTTTGCTCGGGTGTGAAAGTCACGACCATCCCTGTACGGCTGCAACTAATCGTCAGTTCCGCTGTGGTATCGATTTGCAGGTCGTCACCGCGTAAACCTTGCCAGTGAGCCAGATACTTGAGCGAGCCGAACTTCTCGAGTTTCTTCAAGGTGCGTTCGACACCACCTTTCCAGCCCAGCACGGGGAGCTCACCGGCGATGCAGCGCTGGGCAATGTCGGGATGTTTGAGGGCTCGTTCACGACCAGCCTCCCAGCAGCGGATCAGACCTTGGTCAGGGCCCTGCCAGGTATCGGACCAGCCGAGGGTGGGGCGTAGAGCTGCGTGGATGGGTCGATGGACAATCGTGTTCATTCAGCCTCCCTGGCTGGTGATAGTCGTATTGAGTTACGCAGTCCTGCTGATTGGATGCTACTAAGTGGCCAGTATTGATGTCCAGCCCAGAGAGTCGGGGCTTGATAGTTCATCGTTGGGTAGGTCTCTGGAGGTTGGACGCAGGATTTGTGGGAGCTGGCCTTGCCAGCGATGGGCCGCACCTGCGGCCCCAAAACCAGGCGCTTGCGTCCCCCTGGATTGTTACCTGGCTGCCTTGCGCTCCAAGGCTTGTGTCTCGATCCCATCAAGCAACGCATCCACCAGCCCCTTGGCCATCTCGACCGAGTGCAGTGTTGCCCAAATCATTCCGCGGGCGTCGGCATCAACCTTGTCGCATGCCTGCATGCCAGTGTCATGGGCGCAACGCAAATACATCGACGCATGCACCAACGCGTCATGCGCCTCGATACCGGCGCGTACAGAAAACAACGGGGGATGACCTGCAGCACAAGCCCCGAAAGGCGCGTCGGCAGTGTGAGGAAGGGCGCCGGCTGGCGGTGGATCAGGAACGATCTTGATCATGCTGCATCTCCTATATCAGCCAGGAAACTGCCAGCATCCGCTTGCACACGAATGGGTGGCAGCTGTGCGCAGGTGTGCAAGACCGAGGATATAGGACCCGGCAGACCCGAAGGCCTCCCACGCACAGCCACCATAAAACTATTCCTCGGACGCAAAGACGCGCCGGGAAGGTCTCAAGGTACTGATTGCTCCACATCGTTCGGGCTTGCACACCCGGTCGCTGAATTGGCAGCGACTGAAGGAGGGTAACGGGGTTGGGGTGGGTATTCAAGCGTGGTGTCGACCAGGGTTGATGCATTGTCTGTGGGAGCGGGCTTGACCCGCGATGTCGCCGTACAGCCAACACATCAGGTATTGCCTGAATTACGACCGCTACGCGCTCGATCGCTGGCAAGTCCAGCTCCCACAGGATTTGCGCTGCTCTCTAGATCAAGCACCCTGACGGCGCATGGTCAGAATTGCCGCACCAAAGAAGATAAACGTCGAGCCCACCACCCGGCTCACCCAGCGCGAGAACGCCGGCCGGGTCAGCACGCCTTTGGCCCGCGAGGCGAGGGCGGCGTACAGGCTCAGGGAGGTCAGCGACAAGCCCATGAAAATCGCGGTGAGGATCAGGAACTGCGGCAACAGCGCAGCGCTCTGGTCGATGAATTGCGGGAACAGGGCGGTAAAGAACATCGTTGCCTTGGGGTTGGTGGCGGCGGTGAGGAAGGCCGATTTGTACAGCTTCCAGCGTGAGGGCTTGACCGGTGCCTGGCCCCCTGCAACATCGCTTGCCAGCATCGGGCTCTTTTTCATCAACTGTTTGGCACCGAGGTAGAACAGGTAGCCGGCACCGAGGATCTTCACCGCGTTGAACAACCACTCGGAGCTGGCGAGCAGCGCGCCGAGGCCGAGCATGGCCGCCGCCGACAGGCAGAACAGCCCGCTGGCGTTACCCAGCGAGGACCACACCGCATAACGCGGCCCGTAGGCCAGGCTGTTGTTGATCGCCATCAAAGTAGCGGGGCCGGGGCTGGCGATGGCAATCGCGGCAACCAGGGTGAAGGCGAGAAGTGCGTGAAGATCCATTTTCAGGCTCTGGAGGGTTGGACAGGCGGTAAATGTAACAGGATCAGCCACCGCGCTGCTCGGCAAACCACTGCATCACCACCGCGCACGCCGGATGCCCGGCTCCTGCGGCCTGCAGGCACAACGAATACACCCCGCCGGTCTTCAGTGGCTGCCCGAACGGCACGATCAGCACGCCGCGATCAATCGATTCCGCGGCCAGGGTCAGGTCGGTCATCGCCACCCCCAAGCCTCGCGCCGCCGCATCCAGCGCCAATTCGTCGAGGTTGAACGGTATGTGCCGGTAATCCGCCAGCGCTTTGCCGCCCCGCGCCGCCAGCCACTGGCTCCAGGTCTGCTGGTCGGTGGAGCCATGCAGCAGTGCAAAGCGCACCAGGTCTGCCTCTGAATCCAACCCGAGGCCGGGCGTGCACACCGGCACCAGGGTTTCCTCGAACAGTGTCGAGCAGGCCGAATCACTGGAAGGCTCGGGCAGGTAAAGGATGTACGCATCACTGTCCGTGGCCGGTTCCACAATCTCGGTGGCCACCGTCTCGATCGACAACGAGATGTCCGGGTGCAAGCGGTAGAACTCGCTAAGCCTGGGTAGCAACCAGCGCACCGCCAGCGACACGTGCATGCGGATGCGGAACGGGCGCTGTTGCGGCGACAGGCGTTCTTCGAGGGTTTTCAGTTGCTCGAGAATACTCCGTGCGCTGGCCAGCACCTGTTCGCCCTCGGCAGTGAGCTGCAGGCTGCGGCTGCTGCGCACGAACATGGCTACGCCAAAATGACTCTCCAGCAGCTGGATCTTGCGGCTTACCGCGCTCTGGGTCAGGCACAGCTTATGCGCGGCCTGGGTGAAGCTGCCGGTATCGGCGACTTCGACCAGCGCCTGCAGGGCTTGCAGCGAAGGCAGGTGGCGAACTTTATCCATGCGTTTTTCGAATGCCCCGATGAATTTATAACGTTGGTTGTATCAGTAAAGACCTTTTAGATTCTGGCCATGGCAGCCGCCACCAGCATAAAACGTCCATGCGCTGTGTGCATACATGTCGAGAGGTGATGCATGAAAAACCAATGTGGCTGGATTGCCCTGGCGGGCAGTTCACCGGTACGCGCTCGCCTGAGCGGCGCGCAAAAAGCCGACTGGCTGGTGATCGGCGCGGGCATCACCGGGCTCAGTGCCGCCCATACCCTGGCTGAAATGCACCCGCAGGCGCGGGTTGTCGTGGTTGATCGCCAGCACGCCGCGCAAGGCGCGTCGGCACGCAACTCCGGTTTTGTCGTCGCTCATGAACACCCGGCTGACAACGAATTGCTTGGCCATGGGGGCTTTGCCGACTACGAAACCGATACCGCGATCGGCCAGGTCGCCAGCAACGAAGTGCGCCAGCGCATCGTGCGCCACGACATCGACTGCGAGTTTCGCGAAGACGGCTACTTTTTCGCGGTTAACGACCCGGACAAGCTCACCCATGTCGAAGCCAAGCTGGCGACCCTGCGTGCCGTCGGCGCCGAGGCGCAGTTCCTGCAAGGTGAGGTGCTCAAGCACAAGCTCGGCAGCAGCCATTACCAGGCAGCGATCTGGTGCGGCAACGGCAACGCCTTGCTGCAACCGGCCAAGTACGTGAAGGGCTTGCTCGATGCACTGCCAGCCAGTGTCACGCTGTATGAAAACACCGATATCAACAGCCTTGAGCGCCTCGATCAGGGCCGTGTGCGCGCCAACAGTGCCGATGGCAGCATCGAGGCTAAACAGGTACTGGTGTGCCTGAACGCCTTTGTTCCACGGGCCGGCATCGACACCAGTGGCACCTTCGCGATGGAATTGAGCGCCAGCCTCACCCGACCGATGACCGACGCCGAGTTCAGCGCCATCGGCAACGTCGAGCCGTGGGGCGTGCTCTCGACCCGGCCACTGGGCGCCACAGTACGGCTGACCCCGGACCGCCGGGTGATGATCCGCAACACCGCCGAATACCGCGCGCGGGACCTTGGCCCGAGTGAACTGCAGCAACGTCAGCAGCATCATCTGCGGGGCTTGCAGCGACGTTTTCCGTGGTTCAGCGCACAAGACATCCAGTTCACCTGGACCGGCCACCTCAGCGCCTCGCGCTCCGGCCAGCCGTACTTCGCCAAGGTCGAAGAAGGCGTGTTTGCCGTGGCCGGCTGCAATGGCTCCGGGGTTGCCCGCGGCACCTTGTGGGGGCGTCTGCTGGCAGAGCTTGCCAGCGGGGCGAGCTCGCCGCTGCTGACCTCGGTCATGGCCCGGGCGCAACCCGGCTGGTTGCCCCCCAAGCCGCTGCTCGATATCGGTGCCATGCTGCGGATGCGTGTGGAAGCGCTGCGAGCCAGGACTGAAATCTAGAACACCGTCTATCCCAACAAGAACAAAGCTCCTTTGAAAGGTGAATGATCATGCAATTCAAAACGCTGCCCCTGGTTGCCTTGCTCGCGACGTTTTCCGCCGCTTCATACGCTGTCGAAGCAGTGAACATCTCCAACTGGAACGGCTACATCGCCGACGACACCTTGCCCAGCTTCACCAAGGCCACCGGCATCAAGGCGACCTACGACATTCACGACAGCAACGAAGTGCTCGAATCCAAGCTGATGACCGGCAACACCGGCTATGACGTGGTCAGCCCCTCCAACCACTTCATGTCACGGCTGATCAAGGCCGGGGCGATCCAGCCCCTGGACAGGAGCCAGTTGCCCAACTGGAAGAACCTCGACCCGCTGTTGATGAAAAAGCTCGAGGTCAACGACCCCGGCAACCAGTACGGTTTTCCGTACATGTGGGGCACCGCCGGCATCGGCTACAACGTCGAGAAGATCAAGGCAATTTTCGGCAGCACCGACGTCACCCGTTCGTGGAACCTGTTCTTCGACGAAGAGAACATCAAGAAGCTCAGCCAGTGCGGCGTGGCGATCATCGACAACCCGACGCAGATCCTGCCGATCACCCTCAACTACCTGGGCCTGCCGCACCACAGTCATACGCCTGCGGACTACAAGCAGGCCGAGCAGGCACTGCTGAAGATCCGTCCTTATGTGCAGTACTTCCATGCCTCCAAGTACATCAGCGACCTGGCCAACGGTAACGTTTGCGCGGTGATCGGTTTCAACGGCGACGTGGTCCAGGCTGCGGCCAGCGCCAGGGAGGCCAACAACGGCATCGATATCGCCTACTCGATCCCGGAGGAGGGCTCGACCCTGTGGATGGACATGCTGGTCATTCCCAAAAACGCGCCCCACGAGAAGAACGCCTACGCCTACCTCAACTACCTGCTCAGCCCTGAAGTGATCGCCAACATCAGCAACAGCATCCACTACGCTAACCCCAACAGCGCTGCGGATCAGTTCCTCACGCCTGCGGTGAAGCAGGATGCGGCGATTTATCCGTCGAAGGACGTGCTGGAAAAACTCTTCACCGTCGAAGACCTGCCACCGGCCATCGCCCGCCTGAGCACGCGGCTGTGGACCAAGCTCAAGTCCAACACCTGAGTGCCGGTGCTGCGAGGGGCGGGTGTCGTCCCTCGACCCGCGCTGTCTTGAGTACCCTGCGCCGACCAATGGTGTTTTTATGTCACCCAGGTCGTTTGACAGGGTATTCGCCGTAGCTATGATCCAGAAAAAGCCCATGAGCAGGGAGCACAGGGCATGAGCACGGTTTCAGTAGTGCCGATAATCGATATATCGGAAAGCATGAGCCAATACGGTCACGTCGAGCAGGCGCTGATCGATACCCAGGCGTTCCTGCGTTTGCTCAAGGCGGGTGACAAGCTGGCCGTGGTGGCCTGTGATCACAAGGCGCGCACGGTGTTCACCGGCAACGGTGGCCTGGCCACGGTCGACCCGCTGCTCAATATCACCGCCAGTGCCGCCACCGCGGTGGCCGGGTTGGCTTTTGACGGCCTGTCCAGCGCCCTCGGCCTGGGTTTGCAGCACAGCCGCAGTTTTCTCGATTCGTCCAGGTTGTCGCGTGCCTGCGTGCTCTTGAGCGACGGCCAGCACAATGACGGGCCGTCACCGCTGGAGGTGCTGCCGATCTATCCGGTGATGGCCTGCGCCCTGGGCCCCCAGGCCGATCAGCACCTGCTCCAGCAGATTGCCCAGCGCACCGGCGGGCGCTACTTCTATGCGCCCCGCGCGGTGGACCTGATGAAGGTCTACAACCAGATCCGCGCAACCAGCGCCAATGCAGCGCTATTGACCAACCAGCTCAACGACATCGCCCAGCATGGCTACCAGTTGATTCCGCTGGTCATCGGCCAGCGTCCGGGTGCGGCGCAGTTGTCGCTGGTGTGGTCGAGTCGCGAGGTGAGCTATACCAGTGGCAGCCCGCGGGGCAATCAGCTGTCGGTGACTCTGGTCGACCCCAGTGGCGTCACCAGCCCGCTGGCGCCGAGTATCATCGGCGCCGGTTTTGTCATCTTCAATCTTCCCCACCCGGAACCGGGGCAGTGGTACCTGCAGGTCGAGTTCGCCGGCAGCGGGCAATCGATCAGTTGCACGGCCGGGGCGTTGCAGCACTCGGTGACGGCACGCAGCGGGCCTGCCAACATTCGCCTGGGCGTCGAAATGGCCGCGCGCCACGCGGTTGGCCAGCCGCTGGCACTCACGGCGCACCTGCAGGCCGGTGGCGAGGTGATCAGCAATGTCCGCGCCCATGCCATCGTGCAGGGGCCGACCCTCAGCCTGGCTGACGCCCTGGTCAAATACCACGATCAACTCCGCACGGTGCAGGCGCTGCCGTTCGACCGTGCCACCGGCATTGCCGAGCCCCTGGCCAGGCTCGCCGCGTTGCGCCATACGCTATTGCCGGAGCTGGACATCCTCGCCCACCAGCAGCGCGTGGTGCACCTGGGGGCCGCTGCCGGTCAGCTCGGTACCTGGCTCGACACCCCGGTGCCGGGTTCATACAGCGTGCAGGTGGTGGTCAGCGGCGACAGCCAGGCCTCGGGTCCGTTTCAGCGTTGTGAGCTGGCCAGTGTGCTGGTCACTGCGGATTAATTTGTCGCGCCTGTCGTTCGTTCTCTAGAAAGCCACCGTACGCCACCGGCGTGACGGGCCCAATCAATCCAGGAGACAGGCAATGACATCCGTATTCGACCGCGAAGACATCGTGTTCCAGGTAGTGGTCAACCACGAAGAGCAGTATTCCATCTGGCCCGACTACAAGGCGATCCCGGCGGGCTGGCGCACGGTTGGCAAAAGCGGCCTGAAGAAGGAGTGCCTGGCGTATATCGACGAAGTCTGGACCGACATGCGCCCCTTGAGCCTGCGCCAGAAGATGGCCGAAACCGCTGCGACGCAGTAAGGGGCGCGCGTGTCTGCATTGACCCTGCTGTGCCTGCCGTACTCCGGTGCCAGTGCCATGGTCTACAGCCGCTGGCGGCGCAAGCTGCCGGCCTGGTTGAGCGTGCGCCCGGTGGAGCTGCCCGGGCGCGGTGCGCGCCTGGGCGAGCCGTTATTGACTGACATGCAGGTGCTGGCCCGCCAGTTGGCCAGCGAGCAGCGTCTGGCAGCCAGTCAGCCCTATGCCTTGCTCGGCCACAGCCTGGGGGCCTTGCTTGCCTTCGAGCTGGCCCACGAGCTGCAGGCGCTGGGCTGCCCGCCGCCGGTGGCGCTGTTTGCCTGCGGCACGGCCGCGCCAACCCGGCGTGAAGACTATGACGGCGGCAACTGGCGTGAGCCCAAGAGCGATGAGGTGCTGATCGACGAGCTGCGCAAGCTGCAGGGTACGCCGGAAGAGGTGCTGGCCAACCAGGAGCTGATGAGCCTGACCCTGCCGGTGCTGCGCGCCGACTTTCTGCTGTGCGGGCGTTATGTCTATCGTCAGCGTCCGCCCCTGCATTGCCCCTTGCATGTATTGGGCGGGGAAGACGACAAAGCCAGCGAGGCGCAATTGCTGGCCTGGCGTCAGGAGAGTGTCGGCGACTTCTCGCTGGAGGTATTCCCAGGGGGACACTTCTTCATCCATGAGCATGAAGAGCGCGTCCTCGGCGTGCTCAGCGCGGCCCTGGAACCCCATCGCCTGTCGGCTTGAACATTGACGCAGCGACGGTGAATGGGCGAGCCTTGAGGTTTACCCGGAACACAGGTGCACGCGATGTTGATCAAGCCGAACCAGGCCAGCTTGCTGGTCATCGATGTTCAGGAAAAACTCATTGGCGCGGTGAGCGACCCGGCCGGCACCCTGGCGCGCACCCGTTGGTTGTTGGCAGCGACCGCCACCCTGGGGTTGCCGACGGTGTTTTCCGAGCAGTATCCCAAGGGCCTGGGGCCGACCGTGGCCGAACTCAAGGAAGCTTCGCCAGGTGCCCAGGTGGTGGAGAAGCTGCACTTCTCCTGCGTCGCTGCCGAGTGCCTGCCCGCATCGCTGCTGGCTCGCGAGCAGGTGGTTGTGTGCGGCATGGAAACCCACATCTGCGTGCTGCAAACCGTGCTCGGCCTGCTGGCACTGGGCAAGCAGGTATTCGTGGTCGAGGATGCCTGCGATTGTCGCGGGGCCCACAATCGCGACGCCGCCATTGCCCGCATGCGCGCGGCTGGGGCGCAGATCGTCACCCGCGAGATGGTGGTGTTCGAACTGATGGGCAGCTCGGCCCATGAGCAGTTCCGTCATATCAGCAAGACCTACATGGTGGGCGAGCAGCCGTAAGCGTCGAACTGAGACGCTGGCCAGTGGTGTTGCGCGCGGCGCTGCATTAAAGTGCGCGGCACTTGATTGCTTACAGGATGTTCAGATGAAATCGCGTGCACTGCTGACTATCGGCTCGACCCTGGCCCTGGCTTGCCTGCCGATGATCGCCCAGGCCAACGCCACTGTTGCCCAGGTCTTCAATGGTGAAATGCTCGGCACCAACCTCAAGTATTTCGAATCGGTCGTAGGCGTCGCCCGCACCAGCTTCGGCGACAAGCACACCTACAAGGTGCAGGGCTGCGAAATCACTGCCGACGCAACCGGCGGCAGCATCAACGACCTGCGCCTGGAGCTGTCGCCGACCTGCAAGGCCGACCTCGGCTCGTTCATCGGCACCTTCGCCCCGCCCGCCAACCAGCCGCTGACCTTTGCCGCCCTGCATGAGTCCACCGGTGGCCCGCTGGAGTTCTATGCCGACTGTCTGGAAATGTGTGGCAACGCCGCCGATCCGTCGGTGTATGCCCTGTGGGAAGGGCCCCGTGCGGTCGGCTTCACTCAGGTCCTGGTCGAAGCCATACTCATCGATGATGAGGCCATTGCTGCCTCGCAAAAATGGGCGGACGAAATGAAGAAGCGCAAGGGCGATGACTTTGTCATCGACAACAAATACAACTGCGAACGCAGCTTCGACCCGGTCGCCCTGCAGAGCTTCAAGCCGGTGGCCATCACCGCCGTGACCCTTGGTACGCAACTGACCAAACCAGGCTGCTGATTGCAGTCGTGGCCGCCCGCCGCTACTGTGCAGCTATTGCCAGACGCGGCGGGAGAGCCCATGCAATTACCCGGTTGGCTGGTTGTTATCAGCGTGGCGTTGGCCGTTCAGGGCTGCGTCACCCAGCGTGAAGCGCCTGAGCAGGCCCCGGCCAAGGTGCGCGCCCAGATCGTGCGCCTGCTGCCGGCCACCGCCAAGGACCGCGAAGGCTGGGCGCGGGATATCCAGAGCGCCTTTGCCGCGCAGAAGATCACCGCCAGCAAGAGCAACCTGTGCGCAGTGCTGGCGGTCACCGAACAGGAGTCGACCTTCCAGGCCGACCCGAAAGTACCGGGTCTGGGCCGCATCGCCCGGCAAGAGATCGACCGCCGCGCCGCCAGCCTGCATATCCCCAACCTGCTGATCGACGCCACCCTGCAAACCCGCTCGCCGACCGGCAAGACCTATGGCCAGCGGCTGGATGCGGTGCGCAGCGAAAAAGAGCTCAGCGACCTGTTCGATGAATTGATCGGTGCCTTGCCCATGGGCAAGACCCTGCTCGGCGGCTTGAACCCGGTGCGCACCGGCGGGCCGATGCAGGTCAGCATCGACTTTGCCGAACAGCATGCCCAGGACTATCCCTATCCCTATGGCGGCACCATCCGCCAGGAAGTCTTCAGTCGGCGCGGCGGCATGTACTTCGGCATCGCCCACCTGCTCGGTTACCCCACCCACTATGATCGCCAGCTCTATCGCTTTGGTGACTTCAATGCCGGTTGGTACGCCAGCCGCAACGCGGCATTCCAGAGTGCCTTGAGCAGGGCCACGGGCGTGGCGCTGGCGCTGGACGGCGACCTGATCGCGCCGGGGGCGATCATGCCCGGTACCACCGAGCAGGCGGCAAGGCGCCTGGGGCTGAAGCTGGATTTGCGCAATGTCAGCATCCGCAACCAGCTGGAGAAGGGCGACAGCCTGGAGTTTGAAGACACCCGCTTGTACAAGGGCGTTTATGCCCTGGCCGATGGCGCGGCGGGCAAGGCCGTGGCACGGGCGCAGCTGCCGGGGATCGAGCTGAAAAGCCCGAAGATCACCCGCAAACTGACCACGGCCTGGTTTGCCAAACGGGTGGATGAGCGCTATCAGCGCTGTATGAAGCGATGAGTCGGTGGTGAAGCTATCGCTGGCAAGCCAGCTCCCACAATACCTGTGGGAGTTGGCTTTGCCGACGATGGGCTGCAAAGCAGCCCCAAAATAGCCAAGGTCAGCTGCTACCCGCCACCAACGCCCCCACCACCTGCTCGACACTGGCCTTCAACCCCGCCAGGGAATCCTGGGCATCGGTCTCCACCACCAGCAGTTTGGCTCCGGACGCGGCGATCACCTCGGCCACTGCCTTGCTCGGCTGCTTGTGATGCAGCACCAGCGCCACGTCCTGGCCCTTGAGTTCATCGCCAAGGCGCTTGAGCGCCGCCGCATCCCACTGGTCATCGGCCACTTGCGGGTGGTCGATCAGGTCCAGGTTCAAACCGCTGACCAGGTAGTCCAGGCGATCCGACAGGTTGACCACACTGAGGTTGTCCGCTTCGGCCAGGCGCGCTTCGCTGCCGGCACTGAGCTCCAGCAGCTGGCGCTTGAGGGCGGCCAGGTTGCTCTGGATCTTCGGTTGGTCCGCCGGGCTCAAGCGCCCCAGGTCGTTGGCCAGCACATCGGCCATGCGCCCAAGGTTGCTCGGGTTGAGCCAGGGGTAGCCGGCAAAGGCGTTGTTGCCCTGCACGGCGATGCCCGGCAGGGCACCATCGACCGGGCGCGCGGCGTCGATCTCGACGATGCGGATATTGCTGCGCCGGGCCACCGGGTACAGCGGGTCGTCGCTCCAGATCGAGCGCAGGCCGATCACCGCGTCGGCGCCGCCAGCGGCTTTTTGCAGGCTGGCACCACCGCGGCCACTGAAGTACGACGGCTGGCGCGAGGCCGGAATGTTCGCCGGCGCCGCACGCTGCACTTTTACCGAAGTACCGTCGAGCAGGGCGCTGGCCAGGGTGTTGGTCACCGGCAGCGAAGCCAGGACGGTGACCCCGGCCGCTTGTTGCCTGGCCGCCGCGGGGGCGCTCTGGGCCAGGCTCAGGGTCGGCAGGCCGGCGAGCGCCAGGGCCAGGCACAGGTGCTGGAGTTTGAAGGTCATGCCGGGTTTCCTTGCAGGCGTGGAACAAGGCCGCGGGCGAGGGCGGCGAGGGCGAAGCAGCAGCCGGCGACGAGGATGATCGCCGCACCCGAAGGCACCGGCAGGTCGAAGACGATCGGCAGCAGGATGCCCACCAGGGTGCTCAGGGTGGCAATCAGCACCGAGGCCCAGAAAAAGCCCTTGAGCGATTGGCTGATCAAGCGCGCCGCCGCTGCCGGAATCACCAGCAGGGCGCCGACCAGGATCGCGCCGATGACTTTCACCGCGGCCACGGTGACCAGGGTCACCAGCACCACGAACAGGTAGTCCAGGCGCTTCACCGCGACGCCGCGCACCGCTGCCAGCTGCGGGTTGAAGCTGGCCAGCATGATGCGGTTGTACAGCGGCAGGGCCAGGGCCAGCACCAGGCTGCCGACGATGCCGAGCACCAGCAGGTCCTGGCCGCTGACGGTCAGCACCGAGCCGAACAGCACGTTCTCGAGGATGTGCACGTTGATCTTGCCGGCCAGCATCAGCAGCAGGCTGGCGCCCAGGGCCAGCGACACCGAGAGGAACACGCCGATCAACGTGTCGGGCGACAGGCCGGTGCGGTTGCGCAGAAAGTTCAGCAGGATGCCGAACAGCAGGCAGTAGCCGAACAGGCTGCCGTAGGGGCCGGTGTAGGGTTCGCCGAGCAAAATGCCGATGGCTACACCGGTCAGCGCCGCATGGCCGACGGCTTCGGAGAAGAAGGCAAAGCGCTTGACCACCACCAGGGTACCGAGGCCGCCGAGCACCGGGCCGATCATCAGGCCGGCAAGCAGGGCATTGACCACAAAACCATAGGCCAGGGCTTCGGGCAGGTAGCCGGCGGTAGCCCAACCCTGGATCAGCAGGCGAAATTCTTCGTAGTTCATCAGGCGATGCTCTCGCTGCGCGGGTGGATGGAGAACAGGCTGAGCAGGCGGTCCGGGGTCAGCGCCTGTTTCGGTGGCGCATCGAACAGCACCCGGCGGCTGAGGCCGGTGACGCGGTCGGCCAGGCGTGCCACGGCTTCCAGGTCATGCTCGATCCACAGCACCGTGGTCCCGGCGGCGCGCCACTCGTGCAGCAGGCGTTCGAACACCTGGATACCAGCCTCGTCCAGCGCCGACATCGGCTCATCGAGCACCAGCAGTTGCGGCGCCGGGATCAGTCCCTGGGCCAGCAGTACGCGCTGGCGCTCGCCACCGGAGAGGGCACCCATGCGCCGCTTGCGCTTGTCGAGCATGCCGACCCGCTGCAGCGCGGCATCGATGGCGGGCGCCACCTTGCGTGACAAGCCGAGAAAAGCCGGGCGACGCTGGCACATGGCGGCCATGAAATCATCCACGGTCATCGGCAGGCCACGGTCGAATTCCAGTGCCTGGGGCACGTAGCCGATGATCTGCTCTTCACCCGGCCAGGTCAGGGTCAACTGGCCGTGGTGCGGCATCTGTCCGAGCAGGGTCTTGATCAGCGAGCTCTTGCCGCCGCCATTGGGCCCGACCAGCGCATGCACGCTGCCGGCGGCGACGTTGAAGCTGACCTTGTCGAGGATTCGCGTGCGGCCCAGGGTCAGGTCGACCTCGGCAAAGGCGATGTCCGGCCCGCAGGCGCGGTTGAGCAGCGGTTGCGCCACGGTCATGCCTGGGACTCCTTGATCGCCCGCACCACGGTGTCGAGGTTGCGCTTCATCTCGACTTCGTACTTCTCCTTGCTGTAATCACCGTAGGAGATGTGCGTCAGCGGGTAGATCTTCACCCCCGATTCACGCTGGATGGTTTCGACGTAGGCCGAGGGGAAGTCCATCTCCGAGAAGATCACTTTCACGTCCAGGGCCTTGAGTTGGTCGATGGTCTTTTTCAGCTGGCTGGGGCTTGGTTCGATGCCGTGGGCCGGTTCTACCACGGCGGTGACTTCCAGGCCGAACTCGCGCACCAGGTAGTCGTAGGCGGCGTGGATGGTTGCCACGCGAAACTCCGCGCCCGGCGCTTCGGTGACCTGGGCCAGGGCCTCGGCGCGCAGCTTGCGCAGGCGCTTGGCGTAGGCGCGGGCGTTCTGGCTGTAGTACTTGGCGTTGTCCGGGTCGAGCTTGCCCAGCTCGCGGGCGATGTTGTTGACCTGGGCGATGCTGGCGCTGATCGACAGGAAAGTGTGCGGGTTGACCACCTTGCCGGCACCGCGTGCAGCCACGCCGGTAGCGGCCAGCAGCGGTACGTTGCTGTTCGATTCGATGGTGGCGATGGTGGGCTTTTCGCTGGCGGCGATCATGCGGTCGGCAAAATCGTCATGGCCAACACCGTTGAGCACGATCACATCCAGGGTGCCGATGCGCTTGATGTCCTCGGCCCGTGGCTCGTAGGCGTGGGGGTTGAAACCGGCCGGAATCAGCGGCACCACCTCGGCCTTGTCACCGACGATATTGCTCACGTAGCTGTAGTACGGATGCAGGGTGATGCCGATGCGCAGCGGCTTGCCGTTGTCGGCAAGGGCCAGGGCGGGTAGGGCGCAGGCCAGGAACACACTTAGAAGACGACGGGCGAGGGTGGCGCGAAACATGGGGCGTCCTTGTGTCAGTGACTATGCTGGCGGGTGACGCCGGCGTCGTAGTGGGCGGCGATCTGTTGCCAGCCGGCGGCGATCAGGGCGGCCTGGCTGAAGTCGGCAGGCACGGCGGCGGCGGGGCTGCGCTGCAGCCAGACATCGGCGGCGCCGTCCTGGGCTTCAGGCACCAGCAGGAGGAAACTGCCGGCCACCGCGCTGGCCTGGCTCAGGCCCAGATAGGCACGCTCCTGCAGCAGTTGCCACTGGTGCTGGCCGCGGCTGGCGCTACTGGCGTCGAGCACAAATGGAGGGAAACCTTCTTCGGCGAGGACTTCGACAGCCAGCAGTTGCGGCTCCTCTTCGCGGCGTGCCTGGATCTCGTCGAAGGCCACCCGCAGGTCGGCGTACACCCCTTGCTCGGCCGCATTGAGGTCGCGGCGGGCATCCAGTTGGTGGGCCTCGATGCTCACCTCGTCATGCCGTTCGCCGCGCAGGGCAACGATGCCGGCGGCCACCGCGAGGATCAGCAGGCTGACCAGCAGCACGTACAAGGTTTCATGCCCGGCGCCGGCCGGGCGCACCACCTGGACGCGGCTCATTGCTCGATATCTGCGTAGTCGATTTCCACCACATGGCCGGGGCCGGCGTCGAACAGCACGTAGAACTCGCCGTCCGGGCGCTTGAAAGTCAGCTTGGAGTTTTCACCGAGCTTGCCCGGCACGAGGATCTCTTCGTTGTAGCCGATCACATCGAGGGTTACACCGGGCGCGCCGCTACCGTCGGAAAAGCCGCCAGTGCATTCGATCTGCTCGCCATCGATCGGCTTGCATTCGCACATCGGGTTGTGGGCCAGGGCCGGGCCGGCAGCGCCGAGCAGCAGTAACGGCAGGAGCAGCTTGCGGGACTTCATCATTTGCCTCCTTGTTTGTTCAGCCAGGCAACGGTGGCCGGCGAAGCCTTGCTCAGCGGCACGGCGGCCTGGTGCATGCTGCCGTCCCAGCCTTCGAGGGTGATCCAGATGTCGGCGTCCGCGCGGGTCTTGAGCGGGATTGGCAGGCCGGTGCTCATGCGGTACGGGGTGCCGAAGAAGATTGTCCCGGCGGCACGCAGGCTGCGCGGCTTGCCGATGCGCAGGTAAGCCGCCTTGACCTCGGGGATACAGGCCTGGCACAGGGCCAGATTGAAGGCCTTGAAGTAACCGGCAGGGCCATCGGCGCGCGGAGCTTCATCGCGCAACTCGGCCAGCTGCACGCTCCAGGGGCCGACCTGGATCTCGCCCAGCTCACGCTCGCCCAGGCCGCTGTCACCGCGAAACAACGCCGCGTCGGCAAAGTACTTGGGCATGAAGCCGAGCGGAATCAGCAACAACAGGATGTTCAGGTGAAAGCGCCATTTGTGCCAGAAACGGCTCAACGGGCTTTGCGGCGCAACTGCTGCCTTGCTCATAGGCTGGCCTCCGTGGCGGTATCGGTAGCGGTGGCGATTTGCTTGCGAGGCCTCTGCTCGCGTTTGAGGGCGGCGGCGGTGGCCTGGGCAGTACGCTTGGTCCAGATCAGCAGGCCGCTCAAGACCATCATCGACAGCACCAGGCCGAAGAAAGCCCAGATCAGCTTGATCGCCAGGCCGCCGAAGTCGCCGGTGTGCAGCGGGCGCATGGATTCGGTGACGAACTCCAGGGTCGAGCGGTCGTCGATCAGGAACTGCGACTCGATCTTGCTGTTGTACGGGTTGACGTTGACGGTCTGGAACATCAACGGGTACCAGCCGCGTCCGCCCAGGTAGACGTGGGCATAGGCATTGCCGGGCAGGGAGACGAAGCTCACGTCCAGGCCAGGGATCTGCTCCTTGGCGATGCGCGTGGCGTCATCCAGGCTGATGCGCGGGGCCGGTGCACCCGATTCGGTGCGTGGCACGTCTTCACGGGCAATCACCGGCACCACCGGTTCCGTGGAGAGGGTGATGTGGTTGTCACCCAGGATCGCCTGGATCAGGAACCAGGTGCCGGTGATGGAAATCACCGCAATGAACCAGATCGACCAGATGCCGCTCAGGCGGTGGAAGTCGCCCCAGAAGATCCGCGCGCCATGGTTGAAGCGCAAGGTCGGCTTAAAGAAACCTTTCCAGAACCGTTTATAGACCACCAGCCCGGTGACCAGCGAGGCCAGCATCGGCAGGCCGAGCAGCGACACCAGGTACCAGCCCCAGCTGTAGCCATTGGTGAACGGCACCAGCCACCAGCCGTGCAGGGCACGGGTGAAGGCCTCGAAGCTGAACGACGGGCTCTTGCCCTGGATCGCCCCGGTGTAGGGGTTGACGTACAGGGTCGGCGCGCTGCCGTCCGGGAATACCACGGAGGCGGTGAGGGCGAAGTGCGAGCCATCCGGCTGGCTGATGAAGTTCACGGCCATGTCCGGCTCGGCCTTGTGCAGGGCATCGAGCACCTGCTGGAAGCTCAGCCGCTCGGCGTCGCCATCAGGCTTGCTGGCGCGCACATCGGGGTTGGCCAGCCAGACGATTTCCTGGCTGACCACCGCCAGGGTGCCGGTGACGCAGACGATCAGGACGAAAAACCAGATCGGCAGGGCGAGCCAGCTATGGACCAGGAACCACAGCCTGGATTTGGACTTTTTCGCTTTCTGGGACATTGCAGGTGTCTTTTCAGAGAAATTGAGGTCGAGCCGATGCTCAGCCTTGGGACTGCAATAGATAAGACGAACGAGAATCGTAAAACCCGCAGGGTTAGTTGAAAGCAAATGTTTCAGCCGACCGGTGGCGCCCCGCTACAACGGTTAATTTTCCCCGTTGGCCATCCGTTTCCCATGGACACCGAGCTGCCCGGCTCGCTGCCCCACTGGATGGATGAACGCCGATGAATGCACAAGACTCCCGTAAACTTGCCAGCCGATTCCTAGAATTGCCGCCGGAAAAGCGCCGGATCTTTCTGCAAGCACTGGCCCGTGAAGGGGTCGATTTCGCGCTCTTTCCCATTCCCGCCCAGGTTCAGGCAGCCGAGCGCGGTCTGCCGTCCTATGCGCAGCAGCGCATGTGGTTTCTCTGGCAACTGGAGCCGCAAGGCGCCGCCTACAACCTGCCGGGGGCGGTCAGCTTGCAGGGCCGCCTGGATGAACAGGCCCTGCGAAAAGCGTTCATCAGCCTCAGTGAGCGGCACGAGACCCTGCGTACCGCATTCGCCCGGCAGGACGACGGGAGCCTGCTGCAAGTGCCGGCGCCGCAAGCGCTGCAGATAGAATGCATCGACCTCAGTGCACTGCACCCGGCGCAGCAGGACGCCGCCGTCCGTGAACATGCGCAACAACAGGCGCTGCGGCCTTTTGATCTTGAGCAGGGCCCCTTGTGGCGGGTGGCCGTGCTGCAGCTTGACCCCGAGCGCCACGTACTGCTGTTGACCTTGCACCATATTGTCTCCGACGGCTGGTCGATGAACGTGCTGATCGATGAGTTCGTTCGCTGTTACGACGCCCATGAGCGCGGCCAGGCTCCCGAGCTTCCAGCGCTGCCGATCCAGTACAGCGACTACGCGCTGTGGCAGCGTTGCTGGTTGCAAGCCGGAGAGCAGGAGCGCCAACTGCAGTACTGGCAATCGGTGCTGGGCGACGAGCATCCGGTGCTGGAGCTGCCCTGTGATTTCCCCCGGCCGGCGTTGCCGAGCCACCGTGGCAAGCGCTACACCTTCACGGTCGATACGGCGCTGGCCGAGCAACTGCGGGGTTTGGCCCAGGCCCATCAATCGACCTTGTTCATGGTCCTGTTGGCCGGATTCCAATGCCTGTTGCATCGCTACAGCGGGCAGACCGACCTGCGCGTCGGCGTGCCGATTGCCAACCGCAATCGCAATGAGGTCGAGGGCCTGATCGGCTTTTTCGTCAACACCCAGGTATTGCGTTGCCAGGTCGACAGCCAGACGTGCGTGAGCGAACTGCTGGCCAGGGTGCGCGAGGCCGCGCTAGGGGCGCAGGCACATCAGGAGCTGCCGTTCGAGCGCCTGGTGGAAGCGCTCAAGCTGGAGCGCAGCCTGAGCCATAACCCGCTGTTTCAGGTGATGTACAACCACCAGCCAGTGGTCACCGACATTACCTCGGTGAAGACTGCTTCGGGCCTGAGCCTGGGCTTGATCGAACAGCAGGGGCGCACCACTCAGTTCGACCTGAGCCTGGACACCTGGGAAAAGGCCGGACAGTTGCAGGCGGCACTGACCTTTGCCGAAGACCTGTTCACGCTGGAAACGATCCAGCGCATGGCCGGGCACTGGTTGAACCTGCTGCGTGCAATGGTCGCCTCGCCCCAGCAAAGCATCGGCCAACTGAGCCTGCTCGACCCTGCTGAATTCCAGCGCATGGTTCATGACTGGAACCCGGTCGGCCCAGGCTACCGTCAGGACCTCTGTGTGCACCAGCTGATCGCTGAGCAGGCCGCCGCACAGCCCGATGCGCTGGCGTTGCTGCACGGTCACGAGGGTTACAGCTACCTTGAGCTCGAGCGTTGGTCCAACCGCCTGGCCCATCGCCTGATCGCCGCCGGGGTTGGCCCGGAGGTGCGAGTGGGCATCGCCTTGCCGCGCAGCCCACACCTGCTGGTGGCGTTGCTGGCAGTGTTCAAGGCCGGCGGTGCCTATGTGCCGCTGGATCCGGATTACCCGCCCGAGCGGGTGGCGTACATGCTTGAGGACAGCGGTGCGCGGGTGCTGCTCAGTGATGCCGGGGTGGTCGAGCAACTGGCCTTGCAAACCCGTGCACAGGTAATGCTGGTCGAACCTCAAGAGTCGGCGCTGAGCAGTTGGCCACCCACTGCCCCCGGCCTGCGCGGCAGCGCCAGCAACCTCGCCTATGTCATTTATACCTCCGGTTCCACCGGGCGTCCGAAGGGGGTTGCGATTACTCATCGCAATGTCCTGGCCTTGGTGCATTGGTCGCAGCAGGCCTATCGCCCAGAAGACATTCAGGGGGTGCTGGCGTCCACGTCGATCTGTTTCGACTTGTCAGTCTGGGAATTGTTCGTGACCCTGGCCGGTGGTGGCTTCATCGTGCTGGCGCGCAATGCCCTGGCGTTGCCCGAACTCCCTGGGCGTGATCAGGTGCGCCTGATCAACACCGTGCCGTCGGCGATTGGCGCATTGCAGCGCAGCGGACAGATCCCGCCGGGCGTGCGGATTATCAACCTGGCAGGCGAGCCGCTGAAACAGAGCCTGGTCGACAGCCTCTATCAACTCCCGGGCCTGGAGCATGTCTACGACTTGTACGGGCCGTCCGAAGACACCACCTATTCGACCTGGACCCGTCGCCAGGCCGGTGGGCGGGCCAGTATCGGGCGCCCGTTGCCGCATACCGCCAGCTATCTGCTCGATGCCGAGTTGCAACCGGTAGCCCAGGGGCGGGCTGCCGAGCTGTACCTGGCGGGGGCCGGCATCACGCGCGGCTATCTGGGCCGGCCGGGGCTGACCGCCGAGAAGTTCCTGCCCAATCCGTTTGCCGGCGAAGGTCAACGCCTGTACCGCACCGGCGACCTGGTGCGGTACCGCGACGGCGGCGAAATCCAGTATGTCGGGCGTATCGATCACCAGGTCAAGGTCCGCGGTTTTCGGATCGAGCTGGGCGAGATCGAAACCCGCCTGCTGGGCACACGGTTGCTACGGGAAGTGGCGGTGCTGGTGCAGGAAGGACCGGCCGGCCAGCAGTTGGTCGCCTACGGGGTGCCCGTCGACTCGACGATCGTTGATGCCCAGGCTGCCCGGCAGATCGCCCTGCGCGAACAGCTCAAGGCCGCACTGGCCGAGCACCTGCCGGACTACATGGTGCCTGCGGCGCTGATATTCCTGGCGCAGCTACCGCTGACGCCCAACGGCAAGCTCGATCGCAAGGCGCTGCCGGCGGCCGATACGCTCCTGGCGGCGCGCGAGCACGTGGACGCCGCCGATGAACACGAACAGGCGCTGGTGGCGATCTGGCAGGACCTGCTGGGGCTTGAGCAGGTCAGTGTGCTGGACAACTTCTTCGAGCTGGGCGGCGACTCCATCGTCTCCATGCAGGTCGTCAGCCGCGCTCGCCAGGTAGGTCTGGTCCTCAGTCCCAAGGACATTTTCCAGTTCCAGACGGTGCGCAGCCTGGCCCAGGTGGCCGGTCGCGGCCAGGCGGTGGTGGCGCGGGCGGCGGCCAGTGGCGATGTCGTCCTGACGCCGATCCAGCGCTGGTTCTTCGACCAGGCGATCGAGCAGCGCCAGCACTGGAACCAGTCGTTGCTCCTGACCCCGCGTGAGCCGGTGGATGCGCAGCACCTGCAACAGGCGCTGGACCACCTGCTGGGCCATCACGACAGCTTGCGCTTGCGTTTTACCCCGCAGGCCGCTGGTTGGCAGCAACAGTACGCGGCGCAGCCGGGCGCAGTGCTCTGGGTACGCCAGGCCAGTGACGCGCAGCAGGCGCTGGCATGCTGCGAACAAGCGCAGCGCAGCCTGGATCTGCAGCACGGCCCATTGCTGCGGGTGTTGCTGCTGGACCTGGCTGACGGGACCCAGCAACTGCTGCTGGTGCTTCATCACCTGGTGGTCGACGGGGTGTCGTGGCGGATTCTGCTGGAAGACTTGCAAGCGCTGTATCGCCAGGTCCAGCAGGGGCAAGTGCCCACCCTGGCACCTCGCACCAGCGCCTACCAGGACTGGGCGTTGCAGCTTGAGCAGGAAGCGCAGCGGCGCGGCGACGAGGTGGATTACTGGGAATCGCAACTGCAGGCCAGCAGCGTTGCCGAGTTGCCTGCCGCCGACCCTGGGGCCAGCCTGGAAAACCGCCATGAACTGAAGATCGAGTGCCGCTTCGATGCCGACACCACCCGGCAGTTGCTGCAAGTGGCGCCAGCGGCCTACCGCACCCAGGTCAATGACTTGTTGCTGACGGCTCTGGCGCGGGTGCTGAGCCGCTGGACAAAGGCTCCGGGGGTGTTGATCGAGCTTGAAGGGCATGGCCGCGAGGACGTGTTCGATGACCTCGACCTGTCGCGCAGCATCGGCTGGTTTACCAGCCTGTATCCGCTGCTACTGGTGCCGGCAACCGAGATCGGCGAGGCCATCAAGGGCGTCAAGGAGCAATTGCGCGGCGTCCCCGGCAAGGGTATCGGTCATGGCTTGCTGCGCTACCTGGGGGCGCCGCAGCTGGCTGCGCGCCTGGCTGTGCTGCCAAAGCCAAGGGTGACCTTCAACTACCTGGGCCAGTTCGATCGCCAGTTCGACGAGCAGGCGCTGTTCGTCCCGGCTAGCGCTAGCGGCGGCCGGGCCCAGGACCCGCAGGCGCCGTTGGCCAACTGGTTGACCGTGGAAGGGCAGGTGTACGGCGGCGAGCTGGCCTTGCGCTGGGGTTTCAGCCAGCAGATGTTCGCCCCCGACAGCATCCAGGCGCTGGTCGACGCCTTCAGCGACGAGCTGCGCGAACTGATTGCCCATTGCTGCCAGCAGGCGCCGGGCCAGGCCACTGCCTCGGACTTTGCCCTGGCACGCCTGGATCAAGGCGCCCTTGACCGTCTGCCGGTGTGCAGTCGCGAACTGCAAGACATCTACCCGTTGTCACCGATGCAGCAGGGCATGCTGTTCCACAGCCTGTACGAGCAAGGTGGCAGCGATTACATCAACCAGATGCGCGTCGATGTTGATGGCCTTGACCCACAGCGCTTGCACGCTGCCTGGCAAGGTGCGGTGCAGGCCCACGATATTCTGCGCAGCGGGTTCGTCTGGGAAGGTGAGCTGGAGCGCCCGCTGCAGATGGTCTACAAGCAGGTCGAGCTGCCGTGGCAGGTACTGGACTGGCGTGATCGCGACGACCTTGAACAGGCCCTTGGGCAACTGGCCGAGCAGCAACGCCTGGATGGCTTCGCGCTCAGCCGGGCGCCCTTGCTGCGCCTGACCCTGGTACGCACCGCAGCAGCGCGCTACCACCTGATCCAGACCAGCCATCACCTGTTGCTCGATGGCTGGAGCAACGCTCGCCTGCTCGGCGAAGTCCTCCAGCGCTACAGCGGCCAGGCGGTGCCGGTGGTAGCGGGTCGGTACCGGGACTACATCGAGTGGCTGCAGCATCAGGATGCGCAGGCCAGTGAAGCGTTCTGGCGTACGCAATTGGCCAACCTGGCCCTGCCCACACGCCTGGCCAATGCCCTGCGGGCTCCCGCGGCCGTCGCCGAGCGTTGTGCCCATGGCGATCATTATCAGCACCTGGGCAGCGAGATGACCGAGCGCCTGAGCGGTTTTGCCCGCCAGCAGAAAGTCACCCTCAATACGCTGGTGCAGGCGGCCTGGTTGCTGCTGTTGCAACGCTACACCGGGCAGGACACGGTGGCCTTCGGGGCTACCGTGGCTGGGCGGCCGATGCAGATTCGCGGCATCGAGCAACAGATTGGCCTGTTCATCAACACCCTGCCGGTGATTGCCCGGCCGCAGTCCGGGCACACCCTCAGTCGCTGGTTGCAAGAGGTGCAGCAGACCAACCTGGCCCTGCGCGAGCACGAGCACACGCCGTTGTTCGATATCCAGCGCTGGTCGGGGCAGGGCAGCGATGCGCTGTTCGATACCTTGCTGGTGTTCGAGAACTACCCGCTGGACGCTGCCCTGGCCGAAGGGCAAGGGCTGGGTGTGCAGTTCGGTGCCGTCAGTAACCTTGAACGCACCAACTATCCCTTGACCATCGCCGTGACCCTGGGCCAGACCCTGGACCTGCACTACAGCTATCAGCAGGCGGCGTTTGCTGCCCCGGCCATTGACGGGCTGGCGGCCCAGTTGCACGGCCTGCTCGAACAGTTCATTGAGGGTGGTGACCGGGTGCTGGCTGATTTCGACCTGGTGACGGCCGCCGAGCGTCAGGCGCTGCTGGCCTGGCCGCAAGCCCGGGTTGTTGCCGAGCCGCCGCTCGGGCTGGCGCAGATGATTGCGGCCCAGGCCCACTCCCGGCCACAGGCTGTGGCGCTGGTGGTCGGGCAACGGCAATTGAGCTACCAGGCGCTCAACGCCCGGGCCAACCGCCTGGCCCGGCGGCTGATCAGCGACGGCGTTGGCCCGGATGTGCTGGTGGGGATCTGCATGCACCGCAGCGAGGCGCTGATCGTCGGCTTGCTGGCGATTCTCAAGGCCGGTGGTGCCTATGTGCCGCTGGACCCTGAGTACCCTGCCGAGCGCCTGGCCTACATGATCGCCGATAGCGGTGTCAGGCTGATCCTGGCCGAGGCGCAGTGTGCCGGGCTGGTCGGCACCGACAACGTCCGGGTGCTGAACTACGCCAGTCTGGAGCTGGCCGCTGATGACAGCAACCCGCAGGTCGAACTGTCGGCGCACAACCTGGCGTGCCTGATCTACACCTCCGGCTCGACCGGTCAGCCCAAGGGCGTGGCCCTGGAGCAGGGGGCCTTGCTCACCCATATTCGCACCATGCAGGACTGCTACCGGGTTTCGCCGGATGACCGGTTCCTGCATTTCGCTTCGCTGAATTTCGACTGGGGCACCGAGCAGTGGCTGTTGCCGCTGGTCAGTGGTGCCCGCTGTATCTTGCGCGGCGAGGGGCTCTGGAGCGCCGAAGAGGCGCTGCAGGTGATCGAGACCGAGCAGGCCAGCATCGTCTATTTCCCGACCCAGTATGCCTGCCAGCTGGCTGCCTGGGCCGCAACCTCTGAGCGTCGGGTGAAAGTGCGCTCGTTCAACGTTGCCGGCGAGGCGTTCCCGAAAGAGGGCTTCGAGCAGATTCAGGCGGTGTTGCAACCCCAGCACATCGTCAACGGCTATGGCCCGACCGAAACCGTGATCACGCCGTTTCTGTGGGAAGCCGATACGCACACCGGCATCGATTCGGTTTACGCACCGATCGGTCGCCCGGTTGCCCAGCGCAGTGCCTACGTGCTGGCCGAGGATCTGAGCCTGCAGCCGCGCGCGGCGGTGGGTGAGTTGTATATCGGCGGCACCTGCCTGGCCCGCGGTTATCACGGTCGGCCGGCGTTGACCGCCGAGCGTTTCGTACCTGACCCCTTTGCCGCCTCGCCCGGGGCCCGCCTGTATCGCAGCGGCGATCTGGTGCGCTACCTGGACGACGGTGCGCTGGAGTACATCGGGCGGATCGATCATCAAGTGAAGATTCGCGGCTTTCGCGTCGAGATCGGCGAGATCGAGGCGCGGCTGCTGGAACAGGCGCAAGTCGCCCAGGCGGTGGTGCTGGCCGTGCCGGCCGCGAGCGGGCAGCAACTGGTGGCCTACGTGGTGCCAGAGCAGCCACTGGCCGCTGAAGAAGTCGCCACACGCATGGCCTTGCGCGACCATTTGCGTCAGGCGCTGAGCCAGGGGTTGCCCGATTACATGCTGCCGTCGCACTGGCAGATTCTCGAGCGACTGCCGCTGACGCCCAACGGCAAGGTGGATCGCAAGGCCTTGCCGGCGCCGGATGCCAGTTTGCTGCAGCACCATCATGTGCCGCCGGTCACGGCCCTGGAGCGCCAGCTGGCGCAGTACTGGACTGACGTGCTGGAGGTTGCCCGGGTCGGCTTGCGCGACAACTTCTTCGACCTCGGCGGCCATTCGTTGCTGGCCACCCAGGTCATCAGCCGGGTGCGTCATGCCCTGGGGCTGGATGTTCCGTTGCGGCTACTGTTCGAAGCTGCCGACCTGGGCGCTTTTGCCCAGGCCCTGCAAAGCCTCGACCAGCAGCCAGTGGGCGTTGCCCCGCCGTTGCAGCGAGCGCCACAGCAGCCGCTTCAGCCGTTGTCCTATGCCCAGCAGCGGCTCTGGTTCCTTTGGCAACTGGCGCCGGAAAGCTCGATGTACAACATTCCTCG
Source organism: Pseudomonas wadenswilerensis (assembly GCF_900497695.1). Classification (GTDB taxonomy): domain Bacteria; phylum Pseudomonadota; class Gammaproteobacteria; order Pseudomonadales; family Pseudomonadaceae; genus Aquipseudomonas; species Aquipseudomonas wadenswilerensis. Next base: position 373,867 of record NZ_UIDD01000006.1, read on the forward strand.
CGCCCTCAGGCTCGACGGCGTGCTCGATGTCGGCGCTATCGAACAGGCGTTCCAGGGGCTGATTCAACGCCATGCGGTGCTGCGCACCACTTACCTGCAGGAAGGCGGGGATAGCTGGCAGTTGCAACACGCGAGCATGCCGCTGGCGCTGCAGCGGATCGACCTGCGCGAGCTGTGCGCCGAGCAACGCCAGGCCAGGCTGGAGCAGGTGCTGGAGCGCGAAGCCAACGCGCCGTTCGACCTGGTCAAAGGGCCATTGCTGCGGGTAGCGCTGGTGCAGGTGGCGTCCGAGCAGCATTACCTGCTGGTGACTTTGCACCATATCGTCGCCGACCACTGGTCCTTCGCCATCCTGCTGCGTGAGTTTGTCACCCTCTATGACGCCTTCGCGCAACACCAGGCCGCGCCGCTGCCGGCGGTTGAACTGGGCTACGTGGACTTTGCCGTCTGGCAGCGTCAGTGGCTGGCTGCTGGCGAAATGCAGCGACAGCTCGCCTACTGGCGCAGCACCCTCGGTGACCAGCATGCGCTGACCCGCTTGCCGGGCTCGCAGCTGCCCTTGGCAATCACCGGCGAGGGCGGCTGCCAGGTTCACGGGTTCGCTTTCAGCGCATCCATGAGCGAAGCCTTGCGCGCCCATGCCAAGGACCGGGGGTTGACCCTGTACATGCTCCTGCTGTCGGGCTTTGCCCTGGCCGTGGCCCAGCGCAGCGACAGCCAGCGCGTGCGCCTGGGTACCGATATCGCCAACCGCAATCATGCCGGCATTGAAGAAATGGTCGGCTTCTTCGTTAACCAACTGGTACTGCAACTAGAGGTGAACGAACAAGCCACGGTCGAGCAATGGCTGAGCCGTTGCCGGACCACGGTGATCGAGGCTTCGGACCATCAGGACCTGCCATTCGATCGTCTGGTCGAGGCCTTGCGCTTACCGCGCCAGGCGGGGCGCTCGCCGCTGTTTGCAATCAAGTTCATCTACCAGGAGGGCAGTGCGGCCATGCCGCACCCTCAAGGGCTGCGAGTAGAGAGTTGCGAGGCGGGGCAGGCGGCGACGGAGCTGGACTTGATCGTCGAGTTCGTCAACGACGCCAGCGCCATTCGGGTCGCGTTCAAGTGCGATGGCAGCCTGTATACGGCCACCGACATGGACGATCTGTTCGCTCAGTTGCAAGGGATTTTTCAGCAGTTGCTGAGTGCGCCACAGGCCACCCTGGCAGCGGTGCTGGCCGAGGCCGCAAACATTCGTGCGGCAGCCGAGCAGGCACGCGTCGCGGCGCGCCAGGCGCAACTGCAGGCGCACCACCCGATTCGGCGTCGGGCCAGCCGCCTGCAAGTGCAATAGACATAGTCACGCCGGTGGGCCCAGGGGCTTGCCGGCCTTACCGAACGGGGAGAGGGAAATGTCCAAGTGCGAGCCGCAAGCCATACCGGTGCTGGCCAAGGGGCGGCGAAAGAGTCTGAACATGGACCAGGACAGCCTGGTGAGTTTCTCGCCGTTGTTCGAAGGCAGCAGCATTCCGCTGCTGTGCACCCCGCGGGTGGCCGGGGTGAACCTGGCCGAGTGGGCCGGTCAGAACCGTGAACTGATCGAACGCAAGCTCGACCAGCACGCGACCATCCTGTTTCGGGGGTTTGCGGTAGAGGATATCGGCGAATTCAACCAGTGCGTCGATGCGATCTCCGGCGGCGCGCTGGAGTACCTGTTCCGTGCCTCGCCGCGGACCCAGATCAGCCGCAAGCACAATGTCTACAGCTCGACCGACTACCCCTCGGCGGAGAAGATCTTCCCGCACAACGAGCACTCCTACTCGCCGGTATTCCCGTTGCACCTGTACTTCTACTGCGACCTGCCATCGGCCAGCGGTGGCGAGACGCCGTTTGGCGATACCCGGCTGATTCTGCCGCGTATCGACCCACAGGTGCGCGAGGCCTTCCAGCGCCAAGGCGTGCTCTACGTGCGCAACTATGGCGACGGCATGGGCCTGCCCTGGCAGACGGTGTTCCAGACCGAGGATCGCGCCGAGGTCGAAGCCTACTGCGCGAAGATCGGCATCACCCCCGAATGGAAGCCCGGTAATCGCCTGCGCACCCGGCAAAAAGGCCCGGCGATGGTGCGCCACCCGCGTACCGGCGAAACGGTGTGGTTCAACCACGCGACCTTCTTCAACGCCCTGACCTTACCCGAGAGCATTCGCGACAGCCTGCGTGCCGAGTTCGCCGACGACGACCTGCCGCAAAACACCTTCTTTGGTGACGGCAGCCCGATTCCCGAGGACTACGTGCGCCATCTTCAGCAGCTCTACCGCGAGGTCATGGTCGAGTTCCCCTGGCAGAAGGGCGACGTGGTGATCCTCGACAACATTTTCACTATTCATGCGCGCAACGGTTATGCCGGCCCGCGAAAAATACTCACGGCAATGGCCATCCCGCTCAAAAGCAGCGAAGTGGCGATCGGCTAAGGAAGACCCCATGACAGACGCGAACCCAGCAGAGATTTTCCAGACTTCGGCGCAGCAGGCGCTGATTCTCCAGGCCCAGAGCGAACAACCGCGCATTGCCCGGCTGTGGCTGAATTTTGCCGAGCCGGTCGAGCCAGGGCGGCTCGAGGCGGTGTTGAGTGAACTGGGCCAGCGCCACGAGATTCTGCGCACCCGTTACACCCAGGTCGCGGGGCTCAAGCTGCCGGTGCAGGAAATCGCCGAGCAGGTTCGCGTGAGCATTGCCCTTGTGCACACCGAAGCCCAGGCGCGGGCGCAGTTGAATGCGTTGCTTGAGCAAGCGCCTCTGGTGGCCTGCGTGGCCGGCGCGCAGGTGCTGGTCGGCGTGGCCCTGGCCAGCGCCGACCAGCAAGCGCTCGGGCAACTGGCAGAAGAGATCCTGGCGTTGTACCGGGGTGACACCCTGGCGCCCTTCGAGGCCTTGCAGTATGCCGACTACGCCGCCTGGCAGGCCGATCTTGATGAAGAGGCGTTCGCTCGCCAGGGCAAAGCCTACTGGCGTGGCCTGGCAGCAGCACAGGCCCCTGGGCGGCGCTTGCCCTTCGAAGCGATCGAACAGGGCGCAGGGGAGCGCAACCAGTGTCAACGCTTGAGCCCTGGCCTGAACTCGGCATTGGCCGTAATGCAGGCCGAGGCCGGGCTTGCACCGCCAGAGGCGCTGCTGTTTCTCTGGGGCAGTTTCCTCAGCGTGCTGACCCGGCAACAGCCGCTGCTGGTAGCGCTGGAGGTCGACGGACGCAATGACCAGCTGCAGCACACGCTTGGCCATTTTGCCCGACGCCTGCCGCAGGCATTCAACCTGCAGCCTGGCCTGGCGTTGCGGGAGCAGCTGGCAGCGTTCGCCGTGCAACTGGCCGAGGGCCGATCCTGGCTCGATTGCCTGAATGAACCGGACATGAGCGCTGCCGGGGCGCTGCCAGTGTTTGCCTGCGCCTACACCCAGGCGCCAGCGGCTGAACAGTGGCGGGTCGAACTGGATGACTATCGCAACGACAAGCTTTTCCTGAGTGCGCGGGCGCAAGCGGATGGCGTCTGCCTGCAACTGTCTGCGCCTGGGCAAGGGTTCGCACCTGCTCAATTGCAGGCTTGGCTGACGCAATTTGACACCTTTGCGCTCAACGCGGCGGCTGATCTTGGCTGTGCGCCTGAGCAGCTGAACACTGTCGATGCCGAGCAGGCCGCAGCCTTGCTGGCCCGTTTTGACCGCAGCCTGGCGCTGCCGGCTGCCGCCGATGATGCCCTGCATGGTCTGTTCGAGCAGATGGCGGCCTTGCATCCGCAACGTATCGCCTTGCAGATTGGCGATCAGCGCCTGAGCTATGCCGAACTGGACCGCCGGGCGGATGAACTGGCGCGCGCCCTGCAGGCATGCGGTGTGGGTGGCGACAGCGTGGTGGCGGTGTATGGTTCGCGCTCGGTGGAAATCGTCGTGGCCTTGCTGGGTATTCTCAAGGCGGGTGGCGCCTACCTGCCGCTGGATCCTGGCTATCCGGCCGAGCGCCTGTCGTTCATGCTGCATGATGCCCGGGCACAGTGCCTGATCAGCCTGCAGCCGCTGGCCGACGACATCGAGGTGGCGCCCGGGGTCCAGCGCTTGCAGCTGGATGCCTTGCCGCCCAGCGACCTGCTGCCTTTGCGCAAGCGCCATTCTGCGGCGAGCCTGGCTTACGTCATCTACACCTCCGGCTCAACCGGCAAGCCCAAGGGCGTGATGATCAGCCACGCCAATGCCTGTGCCTCGACCCGCGCCCGCGGCCTGTTCTATCGCCAGCCGCTGTTGCGCTTCCTGATGCTTTCGTCGTTTTCCTTCGACAGTTCGGTTGCCGGGATTTTCTGGAGCCTGGCCCAGGGCGGCACCCTGTGCCTGCCTGGCGAAGAGGAACACAAGGATCCGCAACGCCTTGCCGCACTGATCGAGCGCGAGCAGATTTCCCACTTCCTCGCGCTGCCCTCGTTCTATGCGCAGATCCTCGAACACCTGGAACAGCCGGCGCTGAGTTGTGTGATCGTCGCTGGCGAGGCGTGTCCGCCGGAGCTCGCCGTGCGTCACCGCCAGCGCCTGGCGCAAACTCTGCTGGTCAATGAATACGGGCCGTCGGAAAGTGCCGTGTGGTGCTCGGCCCATGCCCTGGAACAGGATCCGCAAGGCGAGCGGGTGCCCATCGGCGCACCGATCGCTGGCGCCCGCCTGCTGGCCCTGGATGAGGCTGGCGAAATGGCCGGCTTCGGTTGTGAAGGTGAGTTGTACGTCGGTGGCCCGGGGCTTGCGCGGGGTTACCTGCAGCGTCCGGGGCTGACTGCCAGCCGCTTTGTTCCCGATCCCTTTGCCAAGGAACCCGGGCAGCGCCTGTACCGTACCGGGGATCGGGTCAGCGCCGGGGTCGATGGTTGCATCGACTACCTTGGGCGCCTGGATTTCCAGCTGAAGATTCGCGGTTTTCGTATCGAACTGGGCGAGATCGAATCGCGCCTGGCGCAGTTGCCGGGTGTCCGCGAAGCGGCGGTGGTCGTGCGCGAAAGCGCTGCCGGGGCGCAATTGGCGGCCTATGTGCTGCACACAGACGGGCAGACCCCAGCGAGTACCGAACAATCCTTGCTCGATGCCTTGCGCGAACAACTGCCCGAGTACATGGTGCCGGCCTTCGTGCGCGTGCTCGAGCGTTTCCCGCTGACCCCCAATGGCAAACTCGACCGCAATGCCCTGGCGGCGCTGCAGCCGCAGAGCCACGAGTTCGTGGCGCCGCGTAATGAGCTGGAAGCAACCCTGGCAGCAATCTGGCAGGAGGCGCTGCACCTGGAGCAGGTGGGTATCCATGACAACTTCTTTGCCCTGGGCGGCCATTCGCTGCTGGCGACGCGTATCCGCTCCGAAGTCCAGGCGCGCCTGAACCTTAACCTGCCGCTGCGGGTGTTCTTCGAGGGTGAGACCGTCGCCTTGCTGGCGGAGCAAGTGGCGCAGTATCGCGATTCCGGCCTGAGTGAAAGCAAGGTCGATGCCCTCGAAGCCCTGTTCGACGCGGCGGAGCAGGTATGAGCCAGCTGAACGAACGCATGCTCACCCTGGCCAAGCGCTTTGCCGCGCTGGGGCCGTTGGAGCAGAAAGCACTGCAGGCGCGAATGATCGAGCAGGGGTTGTCGCTGGAGATGCTGCCGATCCCGCCGCGCCAGCAGGCCGACGAACTCATCCAGGCCTCCTATGCCCAGCAACGGCTGTGGTTTCTCTGGCAACTTGATGCGCAATCGAGTGCCTACAATCAACCGGCCGTGTTGCGCCTGCAAGGCGCACTGGACTGCGCGGCGCTGGGCGCTAGCCTGCAGGCGCTGATCAACCGCCATGAAGCCTTGCGCACCAACTTCGAACTGATCGACGACAGGGTCGTGCAGCGCTGTCACGCTGACCGCTCGTTGAGCTTGCAGGTGCTGGATCGCAGCGGCCTGGATGAGTCGGCTCTGCAGACCGAACTGGCCGCCTTGATTGCGCAGCCCTTTGACCTGGCAACCGACCTGTTGCTGCGTGCCACGCTGATTCGTCTGGGGCAGGACGAGCATGTGCTGGTGTTCTGTACGCACCATATCGTTACCGATGCCTGGTCGATGCCGATTCTGGTCGATGAAGTAAGCGGTCACTATGCGCGTATCAGTCAGGGCCAGGCGGGCGCGCAACCCGCGGCCTTGAGCGTGCACTATGCCGACTATGCCAAGTGGCAGCGTCTGTGGTTGCAGGCCGGGGAAGCCGATCGGCAACTGGCCTACTGGCAGGCACGGCTGGGCAGCGAACCGGTGTCGTTGGCGTTGCCGTTGGATCGCCCGCGGCCGATGCTGCGCGAGCAGCGCGGCGCCCGCCACACGCTGGCGCTGGAGCCGGGCCTGGGGCAGGACTTGCGGCGCTTCGCCAGTGGCCAGGGGGCGACCCTGTTCATGGTGCTGCTGGCCGGCATCCAGGCTTTGTTGCATCGCTACAGCGCCGCAGGCACGGTGCGGGTCGGCACCCCGGTGGCAAACCGCGGCCGTGCCGAGGTCCAGCACCTGATCGGTTTCTTCGTTAACACCCAGGTGTTGCAGGCCGAGATTGAACCGTGGATGAGCTTCGAGCAACTGCTTGCCCAGGTCCGGGAACGGGTGCAGGAGGCCCAGGCCAATCAGGACCTGCCGTTCGAGCAACTGGTCGATGCCCTGCAGCCTGATCGCAGCCTTAACCAGACGCCGCTGTTTCAGGTGTTGTTCAATCACCAGGCCAGTGCTGCGCCAGCAACCGAGCGGAACCTGCCGGGCTTGCGCCTGCAGGCACTGGACAGCGGCAGCGAATCGGCCCGTTTCGACCTGACCTTCAACACCCATGAGCTGGGTAGCCAGCTGCAGGCATCGCTGGTCTACGCCGAGGATGTGTTCGACGCCGCAACCATCGAACAGATGGCCGGGCACTGGCTTAACCTGTTGCGTGCAGCGCTGGCCGAACCGCAGCGGCCATTGGGTGAACTGGCACTGCTCGCGCCGCAGCAACAGCAGGCGCTATTGGCCAGTGCGGCGCCAGCCCAAGCGCTGACGCTGCAGGGCAGTGTGCACGGGCAGATCGAGCAACAGGCCAGGTTGCATCCCGAGCGCCTGGCGCTGGTGGAGGGCGAACGACAACTGAGCTACGCCGCGCTCAACACCCGCGCCAACCAGCTGGCGCACCGCATGATTGCCCTGGGAGTCGGTGCGCAGGACAAGGTCGCGATACTTGCCGAGCGCTCGCTGGAATCGCTGGTCGCGCTGCTGGCAACGCTCAAGAGTGGGGCGGCCTATGTGCCGCTCGATCCCCAGCTGGCACCACGGCGCCTGCAGCAGATGGTCGAGGCCAGTCGCTGTAGCCTGGTGCTCGGGCGCGCCGGCGCGCTGCAAGCGCTGGCGCCGTGCGCGCAACTGGCGACCCTGGCCCTTGATGATGCGCAGGCCTATGCCCCGGCGCAGCACGACCCGCAATGCCGGAGCGAGCTTGAGGCACTGGCCTATGTGATTCACACCTCCGGCTCCACTGGCCAGCCCAAAGGGGTGATGGTCAGTCATGGGGCGCTGCTGCATTACCTGCAGGGCCTGGAAGCGCGCCTGCCGCTGGCTGACGTGCAGCGGCTGGCCCTGGTCTCGACCCTGGCAGCCGACCTCGGCCATACCGTGGTGTTCGGGGCCTTGTGCCAGGGGCGGACCCTGCACCTGATCGACAGTGACCTGGCACTCGATGGCCACGGCTTTGGCCAGTACCTGCAGCAGCAGCGCATCGATGCCCTGAAAGTGGTGCCTTCGCATTTTGCCGCGCTGCTGGGCCAGGACAACCAGGCGGTCATTCCCCAGCGTTGCCTGATCCTCGGCGGCGAGTCGCCGACACCCGGGTTGCTCGAGCGTATCAAGCGCCTGGCACCGGATTGCCGGGTGTTCAACCACTATGGCCCGACCGAATGTACCGTCGGTGCGCTGGCCGGTGAGCTTGAGGGTGACACGGCCATCCACCTTGGCCGTGCGCTGCAAAACCGTCAGGCGCTGGTGCTCGATGCCGGGTTGCAATTGATGGCCAGCACTTGCCCGGGCGAGTTGTACCTGGGCGGCGCGGGTATTGCCCGCGGTTATCATGAACAGCCCGGGCTGACCGCCGAGCGTTTCGTGCCGGACCCATTCGCCGCCCAGCCCGGTGCCAGGATGTACCGCAGCGGTGATCTGGTGCGTCGTGGCGGCGATGGCCAGCTGGTGTTTATCGGTCGGGCTGACCAGCAGTTGAAGATTCGAGGCTACCGGATCGAAACCGGCGAGATCGAGGCGTGCCTACGGCGTCATCCGGCGCTGGCCGAGGCCCTGGTGATGGCCTGGCAGGAAGGCGAGCAACAGCACTTGCTGGCTTATCTGGTGCCCGTCGACCCCGCTGCAGCGCCTGCCGAGTTGAGTGCACAAGTGGCTGATGCACTGCGCGAACGCCTGCCGGCCTATATGCTGCCCAGCCGCTGGGTGGTCCTCGAACGTCTGCCGCTGACCGCCAACGGCAAGCTTGATCGCAAGGCTTTGCCCGCGCCTGTCACACCGGTGTCGGTGGCCTCCAGCCAGGGCGTCGGGACGGCCCTGGAACTGCGTTTGGCGAGTGTGTGGCAAGAGGTGTTGCGCTGCCCGCAGGTGGGGCTGGACGATAACTTCTTCGAGCTGGGTGGCGACTCCATCGTTTCCATTCAACTGGTCAGCCGTGCCCGTAGCGCCGGCATCCATTTCAGCGCCCGGGATATCTTCCAGCACCAGACCGTGCGCAGCCTGGCCGCCCAGGCAACCCAGGGCGCTGCCCGGCAGGTGGTCGAGCGCGGGGCCGAGCAAGGCGTATGTCAGCTGTTGCCGATCCAGCAGGGCTTTTTCGCCACCGACATTCCCCAGCGCCAGCACTGGAACCAGTCGATTCTGCTGCGCCCGCAGGTGGCGCTGCAGGGGCCGGTGCTGGAGCAAGCCTTGCAGGCCCTGCTGGATCAGCATGATGCCCTGCGTGCCCGCTTCGAGCCTGGCGCCGCTGGCTGGCACTGCCACCTGCAGGCGCCGGCGCCGGTGGCCGAACTACTGTGGCAGCGGCATCAGGTGAGCGCCGCCGACCTCGATAGCCTGGTCAACCAGGCGCAGCGCAGCCTGCGCCTGGACGGCGGCAGCTTGCTGCGCGCCTTGCTGGTGAACCTTGAAGACGGCAGCCAGCGTCTGCTGCTGGCTGCCCATCATCTGGTGGTCGACGGCGTGTCCTGGCGAATTCTGCTGGAAGATTTGCAAAGTGCCTACGGCCAATGCCTGGCCGGGCAGCCGCTGCAATTGCCGCCGCGCACCAGTTCGCTGCGCGAGTGGGCGCAGCGCCTGGCGCAATGGGCGCATGCGCCTGCCCAGCAGGCGCGCCTGGATTACTGGCAGGCGCAGTTGGCAGATGTTCCCGCTTCGCTGCCAGGCATGCGTTTCGCACAGGCGGCCAGCAGCGCCAGCAAACAGGTGTGCGTCACCCGCCTGGACGCTGAAACCACTAGCCGGTTGTTGCAGCAGGCCAATGGCGCCTACCGCACGCAGATCAATGACCTGCTGCTGACGGCCCTGAGCCGGGTGCTGTGCCGCTGGACCGGCCAGGCGGCGATCAACGTCCAGCTTGAAGGCCATGGCCGTGAGGAGCTGTTCGACGATGTTGACCTTTCGCGCACGGTGGGCTGGTTCACCAGCCTGTTTCCGCTGCGCCTGGCCCCCGCGTCGACGCTGGCCGACTCGATCAAGCAGATCAAGGAGCAACTGCGCGCAGTGCCACAGCGTGGTATCGGCTTCGGGGCGCTCAAATACCTCGGCCCGCAAGCTGCCCGTGAGCGCTTGCAGGGGTTGCCGACGCCGCGTATCACCTTCAACTACCTGGGCCAGGTCGACGGGGCCTTCAATGCCCAGGCGCTGTTGCTGCCCGCCACCGAGTCCAAGGGTGACGAACGCAGCCCGGAGGCGCCGCTGGGCAACTGGCTGACGGTCAGCGGCCAGGTCTACCAGGGACGCTTGAGCCTGGACTGGACCTTTAGCGACGCGATGTTCGAGCCGGCGCAGATCCAGCGCCTGGCCGATGACTATGGTGCCGAGTTGAATGCCCTGGTCGGCCATTGCCTGGCGCCCGGGCAGGGTGGCCTGACGCCCTCGGATGCGCCGCTGGCCGGGCTTGACCAGGCCGCGCTGGACGCCTTGCCGGTGGCCAGCCATCTGCTGGCGGACCTCTACCCGCTGTCGCCGATGCAACAGGGCATGCTGTTCCACTCGCTCTACCAGACCGAGACCGGGGCTTACATCAACCAGCTCGACTGTACCGTGCGTGGCCTGGACCCCGAGCGCCTGCATCACGCCTGGCAAGCCACGGTCGATGCGCACGATATCCTGCGCACCGGGTTCATCTGGCAGGGTGAGCAGGCGCAGCCGCTGCAAGCGGTCTATCGGCACGCCGAGCTGGAATTCCAGCTGCTGGACTGGCGCAGCCGCCCTGACTTGCAGGCCGCCTTGCAGGAACTGGCAGCAAGCGAGCGGGCCCGCGCTTTTGAGCTGGCCCAGGCACCGCTGATGCGCGTGGCACTGGTGCGATGCGCGCAATCGTCCTACCAGTTGATCTACACCCACCACCACATCCTCATGGACGGCTGGAGCAGCTCGCGCCTGATGGGGGAGGTGATGCAGCGCTATCAGGGCCAGGACCCGGGGCGCCCGGCGCGCTCGATTCGCGAGTACATCGGCTGGCTGCAGGAGCAGGATCCGGCAGCCGCGCAGGCGTTCTGGGAGACGCAGCTGGCTGGCCTGCAAGCGCCCACGCGGTTGCTCGATGCGATTGTCAGCAAGCCCGAGCAAGCCTCGGGCATCGGTCACTTCGACAGCTGCCTGAGCGCCGACGACAGCGAGCGGTTGAAGGGCTTTGCCCGTAGACAGAGACTGACGTTGAATACCCTCGTGCAGGCTGCCTGGGCCTTGTTGCTGCAACGCTACACAGGGCAGGACAGCGTGTGCTTTGGTGCCACGGTATCGGGGCGTCCGGCGCAATTGCCCGGTATCGAGCAACAGGTGGGGCTGTTCATCAACACCTTGCCGGTGATCGTCAGCCCGGACCCGCAACAACCCGTAGGTGCGTGGCTGCAACAGTTGCAAGCGCTCAACCTGGCCTTGCGCGAATATGAGCACACGCCGCTGTACGAAATTCAGCGCTGGGCCGGGCGCGGTGGCGAGGCCTTGTTCGACCATATTCTGGTGTTCGAGAACTTCCCGATCGCCGAGGCCTTGCAGCAGGCGGGTGACCAGGCCCTGCAATTTGACGGGGTGCAACAACACGAGCGTACCAACTACCCGTTGACCCTGGCTGCAGGGCTGGGCGACACCTTGCAGTTCCAGTTCAGCTACGACCGTGCCGCGCTTTCTGCGTCCGCCGTAGCGGGCCTGGCCGGTCATTTGCACATCCTGCTCATGGGGCTTGCCCAGGATCCCGGCCAAGCCCTTGGACGGTTGTCGCTGCTGGACGCCGAGCATCTGCAGCAGCGCCTGCTCGAGGACGGCGCCCTTGGCCCGCTGGTACACGAGGCTTTCGCCGCCAATGCCGCGCGCACTCCCGAGGCCATTGCGCTGATTTGTGAAGGCCAGCACTTGCGCTATGGCGAGCTCAATGCCCGGGCCAACCAGCTCGCCCACCGATTGCGCGGCGAAGGCGCCGGGCCGGAAACCCTGGTGGGGATCGCCATCGAGCGTTGCAGCGACCTGGTGGTTGCGGTGCTGGCGGTGCTCAAGTCCGGGGCGGCCTATGTGCCGCTGGACCCCGAGTACCCGGTGGAGCGCCTGAGTGCCATGGTCGCCGACAGCGGCGCCCGCTTGCTGCTGACCCGCAATGCCTTGCTGCAACGCCTGCCGGCGCTGGCCGGTTTGCAGGTGTTGAGTCTGGATGACGATCTGCAAGGCTTTGCCAGCGATGATCCGCAGACACCGCTGTTGGCCGATAACCTGGCCTACGTGATCTTCACTTCCGGTTCGACCGGCAGGCCCAAGGGTGTGGCGGTAAGTCATGCGGCGCTGGCCCGCCACACGCAAGCGGCAATCGAGATGTTGCAGCTCAGTGCCCGGGACCGGGTGCTGCAGTTCGCCACGTTCAACTTCGACCCGTTCGTTGAGCAGCTGTTTGCCAGCCTCACGGTCGGCGCGACGGTGATCATGCGCGGCGACCAGCTGTGGAGCAGTGAGCGCTGGCTGCAGGAGGTCCGTAGCCAGGGGATTACCGTGGCCAACCTGAGCACCGCCTATTGGGCGACCATTGCCCGTGATCTGGCCCACGGCGGGCCGCAGGACATGGCCGCGCTGCGCCTGATGATCTGCGGTGGCGAGGCCATGTCGGCCGCCGCCCTGGCCGATTGGCGCCAGGCCCTCGCCACGCCGGTAAAACTGCTCAATGCCTATGGCCCCACCGAGGCGACGGTGACCGCCAGCGCGCATGACTGCAGCGTCTACCTCGACCCGCAGCAGACGGTACCGAGTGTGCTGCCTATCGGCCGGCCCCTGGCCGGGCGCAGGCTGTACCTGCTCGACAGCCAGGGACAACCGGCGGCGGCCGCAGTCGCCGCCGAGCTGAGTATCGGCGGCGAGTTGCTTGCCCGTGGGTACTACGGGCGCCCGGGCTTGACGGCCGAGCGCTTCATCCCCGATCCCTTTGCCGGGCCGGGGGCGCGCCAGTACCGCACCGGTGACCTGGTCTGGGCAGGCGCGGACCAGGTGCTGGGTTACCTTGGCCGGCTCGACCAACAGGTCAAGGTGCGGGGTTATCGGATCGAGCCCGGTGAAATCGAAGCCCGCCTGCTTGAGCACCCGCAGGTAGGCGAGGCGCTGGTGCAGGTGCATCAGGGGGCAACCGGCGCGCAACTGGTGGCCTACCTTGTGCCAGCTGGCGGCCAAGCCCGGCTTGCGCTCGATGCCTGCAAGGCCTGGGTCGCCGCAGCGCTGCCTGCCTATATGGTGCCGGCCCACTGGGTCATGCTCGAGCGCCTGCCGCTCAGCCCCAACGGCAAGCTTGACCGGCAGTCGCTGCCGCTGCCGGACCTGAACCAGGCCGTTGCGGCCTACCAGGCACCTCGCGATGAGTTCGAGCAACAGGTGGCGCTGATCTGGCAACAGGTTCTGCACGTCGAACAGGTCGGGCTGGCGGACAACTTCTTCGAGTTGGGTGGGCATTCGTTGCTGGCGACCCAGGTCATTGTTCGTCTGCGCGGGCAGATGGGGCTGGAGGTGCCCCTGGAAAATCTGTTCCTGGCCAGCGACCTGGCAGCGTTCTGCAGCCAGGCGCGCGGGCTGCGAAACGAGGCAAAACCCCTTGAAGACGAATTGGCTAAATCTTTGGAGGCTCTCAAACGTTTATCAAGCGCAGAGCTTGAAAAGCTGATTTCCTAAAGGAGTTTTTGACGTGCAAGAATTGATCGGTGCGGTTGGGGCATTGTCGGCAAAAGAGCGCAAGGCCCTGGCCATCATGCTCAAAGAGAAAGGTATCAATCTCTTTGCTGTTGCACCGATCTTCAAGCGGGAGGCTGGCGCACCGTTGTTGCTGTCCTACGCCCAGCAGCGCCAGTGGTTTCTCTGGCAACTGGAGCCGCAGAGCGCGGCGTACAACATCCCGGCTGCCTTGCGCTTGCGCGGGGCCCTGAACCTGCCTGCCTTGCAGGCCGCTTTCGAGGTGCTGATCGCCCGTCATGCAGCCTTGCGCACCGGCTTCGTCCAGCAAGGCGAGCAGACCCTGCAGGTGATTCGTCAGCCAGGTGATTTCAAGCTGGCGATCCAGCCTCTCGGCGAAGGCGTGGCGACCGAGACTGCCATCGAGGCCTTCCTTGCGGCGCAGTTGGGCGAGCCCTTTGATCTGGAACTGCAACCACTGCTGCGCGCGGCGGTATTGCAGGTGGCAGAAGATGAGCATGTGCTGGCGCTGGCCTTGCATCACATCATTGCCGATGGCTGGTCGATGCAGGTGCTGGTCCGCGAACTGATGCAGGTGTATGCCGGGCAGGTTCGTGGGGTGCCGGTGCAGCTGGCCGAGTTGCCTGTCGACTACGCTGACTATGCCCTGTGGCAACGTGAATGGATGGACGCCGGGGAGCGTGAGCGGCAACTCGGCTACTGGGTCGGCGAACTCGGGCGTGAGCCGCTGGTGCTCGAACTGCCCACCGATCATCCGCGGCCGCTGCGCCAGAGTTTTCGCGGTGCGCGCCTGGAGATCGATATCGATCCGGCGCTGGCGGCAGGGCTCAAGCGGCTGGCGCAACAGCACAATGTCACCGTGTTCATGTTGTTGCTGGCATCATTCCAGACCCTGTTGCACCGCTACAGCGGCCAGCAGGCTGTGCGTGTCGGCGTGCCGGTGGCCAACCGTACCCGGGTCGAGACCGAAGGCCTGATCGGCTTTTTCGCCAACACCCAGGTACTGGCTGCGCAGTTCGACCCATTGCTGTCTTTTGCCTCCCTGCTGCAGCAGGTCAAACAGCGGGTGCTGGGTGCACAGTCGCACCAGGATCTGCCGTTCGAGCAACTGGTCGAAGCCCTGGCGCCGGAGCGCTCACTCAGTCACAACCCGTTGTTCCAGGCCATGTTCAACCACCAGGGCAGTGCGCTTCAACGCCCTGCGCCAGGCAACGACGGGCTGGGTTTGCAGGTGCAGCCCCTGGCGCGGGAGGCCAGCACGGCCCAGGTCGACCTGACGTTGGCCACCGAAGAGCACGCCCAGGGCCTGACGGCGGCACTGACCTATGCGACCGATCTGTTCAGTGCCGCCAGCGCAGAAAAAATGGCCGGCCACTGGCGCAATCTGTTGCGCGCCATCGTTGCCAACCCACAACAGGTGGTTGGTGAACTGGGCATGCTCGATGCAAACGAGCGCCAGCGCATCACCGGTGATTGGAATGCGACCGGCGTCGACTATCCGCAAGAGGTGTGCATCCATCGCCTGATCGAGGCCCAGGTGCGGCGTACACCGCAGGCGCCGGCGCTGCAGTTTGCCGGCCAGGCGCTCAGTTATGCGCAGCTCAACGCCCGGGCCAACCAGCTGGCGCGGCGGCTGGTCAGTGCCGGTGTCGGTCCCGATCAACTGGTCGGGATCGCCCTCGAACGCAGCGTGGAGATGGTGGTTGCCTTGCTCGCGGTGCTCAAGGCCGGCGGCGCTTATGTACCGCTGGATCCTGAGTATCCCCGCGAACGCCTGGCGTACATGATCGAAGACAGCGCCGTCAGCCTGGTGCTGACCAGTGCTGCCTTGATGCCGGGGTTGCCATTGCCTGCGGCTGTGCATGCCCTGGCGGTCGATGAGCTGGACCTGGCAGGCGAGGCGCAGGGTGATCTGGACATCGTCAACGATGGCGAGCACCTGGCGTACATGATCTACACCTCGGGTTCTACCGGCCGGCCGAAAGGGGCTGCCAACCGCCATCGGGCCTTGAGCAACCGCCTGTACTGGATGCAGCAGGCGTACAGCCTCGATGCCGGTGACACCGTCCTGCAAAAGACCCCGTTCAGTTTCGATGTATCGGTGTGGGAGTTTTTCTGGCCGCTGATGAGCGGCGCGCGCCTGGTCGTGGCCCAGCCGGGGGATCACCGTGATCCGTCCCGCCTGGCCCGGCTGATTCGCGAGTCCCGGGTCACCACCGTGCATTTCGTTCCGTCGATGCTGCAGGCGTTCATGCTCGATAGCGAGGCCGCCACCTGCACCAGCCTGCAACGGATCATCTGCAGTGGTGAAGCGCTGCCGCTGGAGGTCCAGCAGCAGGTGCTGACCCAGCTGGCCCAGGCGAAACTGTACAACCTCTACGGGCCGACCGAGGCGGCAATCGACGTCACCCACTGGACCTGCCAGGCCCAGGAGCACCACAGCGTGCCGATCGGCCAGCCGATTGCCAACCTCAGTACTTTTATCCTCGACGCCGGGTTCAACCCGGTGCCGGCGGGGGTGATCGGTGAGCTGTACCTGGGTGGCGAAGGCCTGGCTCGCGGCTATCACCGCCGCCCGGGGCTGACGGCCGAGCGCTTCATCGCCAACCCGTTCGCCAGTGGGCAACGGCTGTATCGCACCGGCGACCTGGCGCGTCAGCGCGAGGATGGGGTGATCGAATATGCCGGGCGCATCGATCATCAGGTGAAGATTCGTGGCCTGCGCATCGAACTTGGCGAAATCGAGGCGCGCTTGCAGGAGCAAGCCGCTGTCAGCGAGTGCGTGGTCATTGCCGGGCAGGGCGCGACGGGGGTGCAGTTGCTGGCCTATGTGGTGGCCAGCGATGGCGCTGTGGCCATGGCCGACCAGGCCAGCCAGCAAGCCCTGGCCGATCAGCTCAAGGCTGAGCTGGGCCGGGGCCTGCCAGACTACATGGTGCCGACGCAGTTGATCTTTTTGCCGGCCATGCCGCTGTCGCCCAACGGCAAGCTTGACCGCAAGGCCTTGCCTGCACCTGATCTGAATAGCGTACAGGCGGTGTACCGGGCGCCGGTCAGCGCCCAGGAACAGGCCGTGGCCGAAATCTGGCAGCAATTGCTCAAGTGCGAGCAGGTTGGCCTGGACGACGACTTCTTTGCCCTGGGTGGCCACTCCTTGCTGGCTACCCAGCTGGTCTCTCGGGTGCGTCAGGCACTGGCGGTGGAGGTGGCGCTGCGCACGGTGTTCGAGCACAGCCGTTTGCAGGCCTTCGTTGCCGCGCTGTGCCAGGCGCCGAGCAGCAATCAGCTGCCGATGCAGGCCGTCGATCGCAGGGCGGGCGTGCCGTTGTCCTATGCCCAGGAGCGTCAGTGGTTTCTCTGGCAGCTCGATCCGCACAGTACCGCGTATGTGATTCCCATGGTCCTGCAGCTCGATGGCGAGCTCGATGGCGAGGCGCTTGAGCAAGCGTTCGTGACCTTGCTCGAACGGCATGAAAGCCTGCGTACCGGATTTGCCGAGCGCGATGGCCAGTGCGTGCAGCTGATCCGTGACCAGGTGGATTTCCAGGTGCGACGCCATACCCTGGCGCAAGACGGCGATGCAACAGCGCTCAGCGACAGTTTCGTACGCCAGGCGGTGTGCAAGCCCTTTGACCTGCAGCACGACCTGCTGCTGCGCGCCGACTTGCTTGGTGTCGGCCCACAGCGCCATGTGCTGGTGGTGACTCAGCACCATATCGTGTCGGATGGCTGGTCGATGCAGGTGATGATCGACGAGTTGCTGCAGTGCTACGCCGCGCTGTGCAAGGGCCAGGTGCCGCAGTTGCCGCCTCTGCCAATCCAGTACGCCGACTACGCCGCCTGGCAGCGCCAGTGGATGGATGCGGGTGAGCGTGAGCGGCAACTCGACTACTGGCAAGAGCAGCTCGGGCGTCAGAGTGTGGTCCTGGAGCTGCCCGCCGATCATGTCCGGCCGGTGCAGCAAAGCTTGCGCGGTGCGCGACTGGAGTTGCCGATCAGTAGTCAGTTGCATCGAGCGTTGCGCCAGTTGGCCGAGCAGCAGGGGGTGACCCTGTTCATGCTGCTGCTTGCCGCCTACCAGACACTGTTGTTCCGTTATAGCGGGCAGTCGCGCATTCGCGTCGGGGTGCCGATCGCCAACCGTAACCGCCTGGAAACCGAGCGCCTGATCGGCTTTTTCGTCAACACCCAGGTGTTGCAAGCCGACCTTGATGGCCAGCAAGGCTTCGACGAATTGCTCAAGCAAGTGCGTCAGGTCACCTTGCAAGCCCAGGAACATCAGGACTTGCCGTTCGAACAACTGGTCGATGCCCTGCAGCCGGAGCGCAGCCTCAGCTATAGCCCGTTGTTCCAGGTGATGTATAACCACCAGGCCGAGCAGGTTGCAGGTGCGCAGCGTGGCGGTGGCCCGCTCGACCTGCAGATCACCAGCCTCGGTTGGTCGGGCGAGAATGCCCAGTTCGACCTGACCCTGAGCACGCACGAGAGTGCCGATAGCCTGGCGGCTTCGTTCACCTATGCCACCGACCTGTTCGAAGCCGGTACTGTCCAGCGTATGGCAGACCATTGGCTGCGCCTGCTGCAGGCCATTGTCCAGGCACCGGGACAGGCCCTGGGTGAGCTGTCATTGCTCGCCGTTCACGAGCGTGACCAGCTGTTTGCCCTGAACCCGGCGCGTGAACCCTTCGATGCCGATAGCTGCATCGACCAGCTGATCGCCCAGCGTGCCCAGGCTGCACCGCAAGCCCTGGCGCTGATTGATGGCGAACAGTCCTATTCCCACGCCTGGCTGCAAAGCCGCGCCAACCGCCTGGCCCACCGCCTGATCGAACTGGGCGTCGGCCCCGAGGTGCGGGTCGGCGTGGCCATGGCGCGCAGCGCCGAGCTGGTGGTGGCCCTGCTGGCGGTACTCAAGGCCGGCGGCACCTATGTGCCACTGGACCCGGACTACCCGCGCGAGCGGCTCAGCTACATGCTCGAAGACAGCCAGGCGCAAGTGCTGCTGACCCAGGCCGGGGTGCTCGAGGCCTGGCCGGACGACATCGTCACCGTGCTGGTCGAAGACGACGCCCGCTACCCGGACAGTGCGCCGGCGCCGCGCGCCACGGCGCAGAACCTCGCCTATGTGATCTACACCTCCGGTTCCACCGGCCAGCCCAAGGGCGTGGCCATCGCCCACCGCAACGTCGCGGCCCTGGCGCACTGGTCGCAGCAGGTCTACCGCGCTGAAGACATCCAGGGCGTGCTGGCCTCGACCTCGGTGTGCTTCGACCTGTCGGTCTGGGAGATCTTCGTCACCCTGGCCAATGGCGGTTTCCTGGTCATGGCCCGCAACGCCCTGGAACTGCCGCAGTTGCCGGCCCGTGAGCAGGTACGCCTGATCAACACCGTGCCGTCGGCGATTGCCGCCTTGCAGCGTGCCGGCGAAATCCCGGCGAGCGTTAAAATCATCAACCTGGCCGGCGAGCCGCTCAAGCAGGCGCTGGTCGAGGCACTGTACGCCGAGACCGCGGTGGAGCAGGTCTACGACCTGTACGGGCCGTCGGAAGACACCACCTATTCGACCTTCAGCCGCCGCCAGGCCGGTGGCCAGGCCAACATCGGCCGGCCATTGTTCAACACCGCCAGCTACCTGCTCGATGCCCAGCTGCAAGCGGTGCCGCAGGGCGTGGCCGCTGAGCTGTACCTGGCCGGCGACGGCCTGACCCGCGGCTACCTGCTGCGCCCGGGGCTGACCGCCGAGAAGTTCGTGCCCAACCCGTACGGGCCGCCGGGCGAGCGCATGTACCGCAGCGGCGACTTGACCCGCTACCGCGCCGACGGCGTGCTGGAGTACATCGGCCGTATCGACCACCAGGTCAAGGTTCGCGGTTTCCGTATCGAGCTGGGCGAGATCGAGGCGCGCCTGCACCAGCAACCGGCGGTGCGCGAAGCGGTGGTGCTGGCGGTCGACGGCGCCAGCGGTCAGCAACTGGTGGGCTACGTGGTGGCCAGCCAGGCGCTCGATGCCGAGCAGCTCAAGGCCGGCCTGCGCCAGTACCTGCCGGACTACATGGTGCCGGTGCACCTGCTGCAACTCGAACAACTGCCACTGACGCCCAACGGCAAGCTCGACCGCAAGGCCTTGCCGATGCCGGACCTGAGCCAGCTGCAAGCCGCCTACGTGGCTCCGCACAGCGACCTGGAGCAGCGCATCGCCGCCATCTGGCAGGACGTGCTCAAGCTGGAACGGGTCGGCCTGAGCGACAACTTCTTTGAACTGGGCGGCGACTCGATCATCTCCATCCAGGTGGTCAGCCGGGCGCGGCAGGCGGGCATTCATTTCACTCCCAAGGCACTGTTCCAGCACCAGACCGTACAGGGCCTGGCGACGGTGGCAAGCCTCGGGGCCAGCGGCCTTGCGGTCGACCAGAACCGGGTCGAAGGGGCGAGCACGCTGCTGCCGATCCACCGGGTGTTCTTCGACGAAGTGCAGGTCGAGCGCCATCACTGGAACCAGTCGGTGCTGCTCAAACCGCACCAACTGCTCGATGGCGCGGTGCTGGAGCAGGCCTTGCAGGCGCTGCTGGAACAGCACGATGCGCTGCGCCTGGGCTTTGTCGAAAACCACGGCGAGTGGCAGGCGACCTACCATGGCCTGCCGAACCACAGCGTGCTGTGGCAGCGCGAGGTCGCCGATGCCGAGGCGCTGGAACAACTCGGCCAGCAGGCCCAGCGCAGCCTTGACCTGAACAGCGGCCCGCTGCTGCGTGCGGTGCTGGCGACCCTGGGCAATGGCGAGCAACGCCTGCTGCTGGTGATCCATCACCTGGCAGTGGACGGCGTGTCGTGGCGGATCATTTTCGAAGACCTGCAGCAGGCTTACGAGCAACTGCGCGAGGGCCAGGCCGTGCAACTGCCGGCCCGCACCCACAGCGTGCGTGACTGGGCCCAGCGCCTGCAGGCCTACGCCTTGAGCACTGAAGTCCAGGCCCAGCGCAGCTACTGGCAGGGGCAACTGGCCGGGGTGCAGACGGCGCTGCCGGGCGCCCGCGCGGACGCCAGCCTGGCCAACCAGCATGGCCGCTCGGTGCACAGCCGCTTGTCGCCGGAGCTGACCCGGCGCCTGTTGCAGGAAGCGCCGGCGGCCTACCGCACCCAGGTCAACGACCTGTTGCTCAGCGCCCTGGCGCGGGTGATCGGGCGCTGGAGCGGCCAGGCCGATACCCTGATCCAGCTCGAAGGCCATGGCCGTGAAGAGCTGTTCGACGACCTCGACCTGACCCGCACCGTCGGCTGGTTCACCAGCTTGTTCCCGCTGCGCATCAGCGCCACCGACGCCCTGGGCAGCAGCATCCAGCAGGTCAAGGAACAGCTGCGTGCGATCCCGGACAAGGGCCTGGGCTGGGGCGCCTTGCGCTACCTCGGCGACAGCGCCAGCCGCGAGAGCCTGGCGGTGCTGCCGGTGCCACGGATCACCTTCAACTACCTGGGCCAGTTCGACGCCAGCTTCGATGCCGAGGAGGGGGCGCTGTTCGTGCCGGCGGCCGAAGCGGTGGGCCCGGACCAGAGCCCGCAAGCCAACCTGGGCAACTGGCTGAGCCTGAACGGCCGGGTGTATGCCGGTGAGTTCAGCCTGGGCTGGCGCTTCAGCCGGGAGATGTTCGACGAAGCCACGGTGCAGCGCCTGGCCGACGATTATGCCGCCGAACTGCAGGCACTGATCGAGCACTGCTGTGAACTGAAGGTACGCTCGGCGACGCCGTCGGACTTCCCCCTGGCCGGGCTCAGCCAGGCCCAGCTTGAGCAACTGCCGGTGGCCCTGGAGCAGGTCGAGGACATCTACCCGCTGTCGCCGATGCAGCAGGGCATGCTGTTCCATACCCAGGAAGGCAATGGCGCCGACCTGTATATCAACCAGATCAGTGTCCAGGTCGAAGGCCTCGACAGCGCTCGCTTCGAAGCGGCCTGGAACCAGGTGATCGAACGGCACGAGATCCTGCGCACTGGCTTCTGCAATAGCGCAACCCTTGAGCAGCCCTTGCAGTTGGTCTACAAGCAGGCGCGTATGCCGATCAACTGCCTGGACTGGCGTGACCGCGAGGTGACCCAGGAGCAACTGCAGGCCCTGGCGGCCGCCGAATGCGCCAGAGGCTTCGACCTGCCGAGCGCGCCGTTGACCCGCCTGGCCCTGGTACAGACCGGCGCCGACCAGCACCAGTTGATCTGGACCAGCCACCACATCCTGATGGACGGCTGGAGCAATTCGCGCTTGCTCGGTGAAGTGCTCCAGGCCTATGCCGGGCAGGCACTGCCAATGCGCCAAGGGCGCTACCGCGACTATATCGACTGGCTGCAGCGCCAGTCAGCGGTCAGCCGCCAGGCGTTCTGGCAAGAGCGCCTGCGCGAACTTGAAGGGCCAACCCTGCTGGCCAGCAGTATCGGCCCGCAACCGGCGCCCGGCTTGCAGGGCCATGATGCGTTGTACCTGAAATGGGACGAAGCGCAGACCCAGGTATTCAAGGCCGCTGCACAGCGCCTGCGCGTCACCCCCAACACCCTGGTACAGGCCGCCTGGCTGTTGCTGCTGCAGCGTTACAGCGGCCAGCAGACGGTCAGTTTCGGTGCGGTGGTCGCCGGTCGACCGGCCTCCCTGGCCGGGGCCAACGAAATGCTCGGCTTGTTCATCAACACCTTGCCGATCATCCAGACCGTGCAACCTGAGGTCAGTGTCCACCAGTGGCTGACGCAGCTGCAGGCCTACAACCTGGAAGCCCGTGACCATGAACAGACGGCGCTGGCCGATATCCAGCGCTGGGCCGGGCAGGGGGGGCAGGCCCTGTTCGATAGCATCATCGTGTTTGAAAACTACCCGGTGGACGAGCGCTTGCAACAAGGCAGCGAGACCGGCTTGCGCTTTGGCAAGACCAGTGGCCGCGATGTCACCAACTACGCCATGGACCTGGCCGTCAGCCTCAATGCCACGCTGTCGATCGAGTTCCTCTACCTGCGCGAGCGTTTTACGCCGCAAGCCTGCGCACAACTCATGCAAGGCTTCGAGAACCTGCTGCGGGCCTTGCTCGACCAGCCGCACGCGACAGTCGGCAGTCTTGGCCTGCTTGACGATGCCGGGCTGCATGCCCTGCAACAGCGCAATGCCCTGCCGCAGGCGGGCCAGGCCCAGGCCCTGAGCGAGGCGATTGCCACCCAGGCCCGGCTGCGTCCGGATGCCGTGGCGGTGGTCTGCGCCGATCAGCAACTGACCTATGCCGAGCTGGAACAACGTGCCTCACTGCTGGCCCAGCACCTGATGGCCCAGGGGGTGGGGCCGGAAGTCTTTGTCGGCGTGGCGCTGGAGCGTTCGGTCGAGGTGATCGTGGCGTTCTATGCCGTGATGAAGGCCGGCGGCGCCTATGTGCCGCTGGACATCGACTACCCGCGTGAACGTTTCGACTGGATCATCGAGGACTCGGCCATGGCCGTGCTCATCACCCAGCGCAGCGTCCGTGAGCGGCTGGGGGACGCCCGGGTGCCGGTGCTGCTGGAACTGGACCAACTGACCCTGCAGCCCGATGCGCCGCAACGGCCATGGCCACGCGCCGAGGCCGACAACCTGGCGTACCTGATCTATACCTCCGGCTCTACCGGCAAGCCCAAGGGCGTTGCCGTGGCCCGCGGCCCGATTGCCATGCATTGCCGGGCCATTGCCGAGCGTTACGCCATGAACACGCAAACACGCGAGCTGTTGTTCATGTCGTTCGCCTTTGACGGTGCCCAGGAGCGCTGGCTGTCGACCCTGCTGTGCGGCGGGTGCCTGATCGTGCGCGACAATCAGCTGTGGACAGCCGAACAAACCTTCAATGCCCTGCACGAGCAGGCGATCACTATCGCCTGTTTCCCGCCGGCTTACCTGCAGCAACTTGCCGAGTATGCCGAAGGCCGCGTGCCGCCGGCGGTGCAGGTCTACTGCTTTGGGGGGGATGCGGTGGCCGAGGCCAATTTCGAGCGGGTCAAACGCACGCTCAAACCGCGCTACCTGACCAACGGCTACGGCCCGACCGAGACCGTGGTCACGCCACTGCTGTGGAAAGTCGACGCCAACGCCCAGTGCAACGCCGCCTACGCGCCGATCGGCACACGGGTCGGCGAGCGCACCCTGTATGTGCTCGACAGCCAGCTCAACCCGCTGCCAATGGGCGCCGCCGGTGAGCTGTACATCGGTGGCCAAGGGCTTGCCCGTGGCTACCATGCACGCCCGGGGCTGAGTGCCGAGCGCTTCGTCGCCGACCCGTTCAGCAGCGAGGGTGGTCGCCTCTACCGTACCGGCGACCTGGTGCGCCAACGCGAGGACGGCGTGTTCGATTACCTCGGGCGTCTTGACCATCAAGTGAAGATCCGCGGCTTTCGCATCGAGCTGGGTGAAATCGAGGCGCGTCTGCGTGAGCAGGAGAGTGTCCGCGATGCGGTCGTGGTCGCACGCCGCAATGCCCATGGCAACCAGTTGATCGCCTATGTGGTGGCCAACAGCGTGGCCGGGCTAGAGAAGCGCTTGCGCGGTGCGCTGCAGCAGGTGCTGCCGGACTATATGGTGCCAAGCCGGATCCTGGTGCTCGATGCCTTGCCGCTGAGCCCCAATGGCAAGGTCGAGCGCAAGGCGCTGCCGGACCCGGAGGCCATCGAACGCAAATACGTGGCGCCGCGCAACGAGCTGGAACAGGCGCTGGTGCAGATTTGGCAGGAAGTCCTGGAGGTCGAACAGCTCGGTATCACCGACAACTTCTTCGAGCTCGGTGGTGATTCGCTGCGTATTCTCAAGGTCTTGAGCAAGGTCCGTAGTCGTCCCGCGCTGGGTTTCGAGCTCAAGCTGCGGGACATGATGAACAGCCCGAGCATTGCTCAGCTCAGCGGCTATGAACCGGTGCAGGAGCAAGGGCTCGACCCGTTGCTGTTGCTCAATGCTCGCTGCCCGCAGGTGCCGCCGTTGTTCTGCCTGCATGCCGGTTTCGGCACGGTGTTCGACTACGAGCCGCTGGCCCGTCAGCTGGATGGGCAGTGCAGTGTCTATGGTCTGCAATGCCGAATGTTGCTGGACCGGGACTGGCAGGACGAATCGCTGCCGGCCATGGCCATCGATTACGCCCAGTACATTCGCCAGAAACAGCCGCAAGGCCCTTACCGCTTGCTGGGTTGGTCGTTGGGTGGCGCCCTGGCGTTGCTGGTGGCCGATGAACTGGTACGCCAGGGCCAGCAAGTGGCGTTCGTTACCCTGGTCGACAGCTTCATCCCATCGGCGCAACCGGTCGCGCCCACCAGCGATTACACCGGCGAGCTGCAGGCCTTCCTGGCCGTGGCCTTGCAGCGCGAGGTGCACAGCCTGCCCGCGCTGACCTGCCAGGCCCCGTTGCAGTACCCGGCGTTGCTGGAGCTGGTCGGCAGCTTGCAGCAAGGCGCTGAACCTGGAATGGGCTTTGATGCACAGGACCTGGCCCATGGCTTCATGGTCGCCATGCGCTTGAAGGCCTTGAGCGAGCAACTGCAGACGCTGCCTGAGGTGAGCGCCCCGGTCCATTGCTGGTGGGCGGGCGAGCCGCAGGGCACCGATGTCGAGCGCTTCGAGCAGGGCCTGACGAACCGGCAAGAGCGGCAAGTGCTGGCTACCCGTCACGATGAGATTCCACGTCATCCGGCCTTGTTGCAGTCTCTGCGCGATCAATTGTGCAGCCTTGAAGCAATCGACGGCTGAGTCTTCCCGGGCCCTGCTTGCAGGGCCCGTTTTTCACTTTATTGAAGGATACGATGATGCATGTGCATCCTGACCTGGCGGCGTTTCTCGAACTGGCCGAGCTGGGCCGGCTGACCGGGAGCAACCGGCCTCTGCATGAATTGCCGGTGACCCAGGCTCGCGAAGTGTTCGAACAGGCTTCGGCGGTGCTCGACCCGACGCCGCCGGCGCTACTGACTGTCAGCGAACTGACCCTGCCGGCGCGGGATGGGGTGTTGTTGCCGGCGCGCCTGTACCGCCGGCCGGGCAGCGACAGCAAGCCGTTACCGGTGCTGTTTTACCTGCATGGCGGTGGTTACGTGGTCGGCAGCCTCGACTCCCATGATTCGGTGTGCCGGCGTCTGGCGGCCAGCGGCTGCTTCGCGGTGTTCGCGCCATCCTATCGGCGCGCGCCGGAACATGGGTTTCCGGTACCGCTCAACGATACGCTCGACGCGGCCAACTGGCTGGCGACGCAAGCCGCTGCGCTGCAACTGGACAGCCAGCAGGTGATCTTCATCGGCGACAGCGTTGGCGCCTCGCTGGCCAGCGTGCTGAGCCTGACCGCCGTGCACCACCGCGATCAATTGAACCTTGCACCGCGGGCGCAGATGCTCCTGTACCCGGTGACCGACCTGTCCCGTGAGCGTGACTCGCACCGCACCTACGCTGAAGGCTACTTGCTGGAAACCGCCACCTTGCGCTGGTTCTATCGCCAGTACCTGGGGGCGCATGGCTCGGCGACGGACTGGCGGGTTTCACCGCTGCTGCACCCGGACCCGCGCGGCTTGCCGCCTACCTACCTGGCGGTGGCGGGTTTCGACCCGTTGCACGATGAAGGCCTGGCCTATGCCCAGGCTCTGGAGCAGGCCGGGGTTGCGCTGACCCTGCGCCGGGTCGAGGACATGACCCATGACTACCTGCGCATGTCAGGGATGGTGGCGGACGTCGAGGCTATTTACGCCGAGCTTGAGAACTGGGCGCTGAACCAGTTGGGCTGAAGGTGCGGGCAAAAAAAGGTTGTTCACGGAATCCTGGGTTGGGGGGGCGCGAGTTTATCCATTCGGTGTGGGGCTGCTGCTGGCCCCTTCCGCCTTTACGGCGGGTCCCTTTTGTCTTGGCAAAAGGAACCAAAACCGCTTGCTCCTGCATACGGCCCTACGCTGCGCTTCGGGTCCCCTCGCTACGGCACCTTCCGGGGCATCGCGGCCTACGACTTGCTTCGCCAAGTCTACGTCTCGCGTCTTCGGCTATCGCCGAAGGTGCTGCGCACCGCCCCTACAGGCACCTCCGCTCGGCCTCCTGAAGTCGCCTTTCGCGGCGCCTGGAAGTACGTGCATGAACATCAAGATCAAGATCAAGATCAAGATCAAGATCAAGATCAAGATCAAGCAAGTTGGTACTCGTTTTACCAGCGGGCTTGTCTGAACTGGCCTAATGATTTTGGACACCTTCGTCGGGCGCTATTATGGCGCCCAATTGGAGGCAAAATCAGTGCGAAAATCTTACTCGAACGAATTCAAAATCAAAGCTGCCGAGATGGTGCTGGACGATGGTGAGTCAGTCCCTGATGTCTGCGAGAGCCTTGGCCTAGGGCGGACCGCGCTTCGTCGCTGGGTCGAGCAACTGCGCCAGGAACGAGAAGGTCAAACACCAGTCGGCGCCAAGGCCATCACTCCAGAGCAGCAGCGAATCCAGGAGCTGGAAGCGCTAGTCCGGCAAAAGGACCGGGATATCGAAATCCTAAAAAAGGCCAGTGCTCTCCTGCTTCGGGACTCCAAGGATCGTTCTCGTTGATCAACGAACTGAGTGAGCAATTTGGTGTTTTCGACTGCTGTCGCGTCCTTGGAGTTCGGCGCAGCAGTTTCTACGCATGGCGAAAACGCCAGGGACGAAAGGATCCGGTCAGAGAGGATCTGCGTTCAACGATGGCCAGCCTTTTCAAGGCCTCTCGTAGCTCTGCTGGGTCGCGAACGCTGGTTCGGGAATTGCGTCGTGCTGGCCATAAAGCCGGGCGATACAAGGTACGTATGCTGATGAAGGAAGCCGGTCTGCAATGCAAGCAACGCAGGCCGCATCGTTACCGATCATCGGGCACAGAAGCATTGATCGCGAGTAACCAGCTCAAGCGAAACTTCAACGTCTCGACGGTCAACCAGGTGTGGTGCGGCGATGTCACCTACATCCAGGTAGGCAAGCGTTGGCTGTACTTGGCGGCTGTGATCGACTTGTATGCTCGCCGAGTGGTGGGCTGGGCTTTCTCAATGATCGCCGATGCCCGGCTTGCCTGCGAGGCGCTACGAATGGCGGCCGAATCTAGAGGTAGACCGGCTGGAGTGATGTTCCACTCGGATCAGGGCTGTCAGTACACCAGCCATAAATTCAGGGCTGCTCTTGAGGAGTACGGTCTGGAACAGAGCATGAGTCACCGAGGCCAGTGCTGGGATAACGCCGTCATGGAGCGCTTCTTCGGTGCATTGAAGTCTGAGTGGATGCCAGCAGAAGGTTACGAAACCGAAGCGCAAGCACAGTTAGACATCCAGGCTTATCTGATGCGTTACAACCTTAAGCGTCTCCACAGCTACAACGGCTATGAAACCCCGGTAGCCATGGAGAAAAAGCTCAAGGTTGCGGCATGAACCTAAACCGGTGTCCAAAATCTGTTGACCAGTTCAGTCCCGCTCCTGCGTCAGCATGGCTTCGCCAACATCTGCTTTCGCAGATACGCCAGTGCAGGCGCCGCCCGTAACTTCGCGACTTCAGGAGGCTGAGCGTAGGTGTCTGGAGGGGGCGGGTGCGTAGCACCCTTCGGCCCAGGCCGAAGTCGCGAGACGTAGACTTGGCGTAGCAAGTCGTAGGCCGCGATGCCCCTGGAAGGCACCGTAGCGAAGGAACCCGGAGCGCAGCGTAGGGCCGTATGCTGGAGCGAGCGGTTTTGGTTCCTCTTGCCAAGACAAAAGGGACCCGCCGTAAGGGCGGAAGGGGCCGGTAGCGGCGCCACATCGAATGGATAAGCCCACAGCCGTAGCCTCAACAACCCAACCCAACCCAACCCAACCCAACCCAACCCAACCCAACCCAACCCAACCCAAGGATCATAGCCCCCGGCAACCCGTGAAGAACCCAAAAAAAAGCCCCCTGTACAGGGGGCTTTTGTCTGTCAGGACTTCACCACTTGTAGCTGACTTCGGCGACGACCGAACGGCCTTCACCCATGTTGCACGCCAGCGAGAAGAAGCACGAGGCGACATAGTACTTATCGGTCAGGTTGTTGACGTTGACGCTGGCCTGGGCCCCGCGCAGGCTCGGGTCGAGCTTGCCCAGGTCGTAACGCACGGCGGCGTCATACAAGGTGTAGGAGGGCACCTTGAAGGTGTTCATGGCATCGCCGTAGGTGGAACCGGTGTACCGGGCGCCGACACCGATGCTCAGGCCTTGCAGCGGATCGAAGGGGAAGCTGTAGTCGGCCCAGACCGAGGCCAGCTTGGCCGGCACTTTGAACGGCTGCTTGCCTTCGTTGCCGCTGTTGCTCTTGGTCACTTCCACGTCGCTGTAGGAGAACGAGCCGGTGAGCTTGAGGTCCTCGGCGACGGTGGTGATGGCTTCGAACTCGACACCTTTGGAACGCACTTCGCCGGTCTGGATGCTGTAGCCGATGAACTCGGCGTCCGGCGTCAGGGCATTCTGTTTGGTCAGGTCGTACACCGACAAGGTCAGCTGCGTCTCGGTGCCCGGTGGCTGGTAACGAATGCCCGCTTCGTACTGCTTGCCGGTTTCCGGTTCGAAGGTCTTGCTGCCGCGTTGCGGCGCTCCGGTACCGGCGATCGGGTTGAACGATTCGGAATAGCTCACATAGGGGGCGAAACCGTTGTCGAACAGGTACACCAGGCCGGCGCGGCCGGTGAAGGCATCCCAGTCCTGGTCAGCAGTTTCGACGTCGGTGAAGCGGTCTTCGGTGCGGTTGCGTGCGTAGTCCTGGCGACCGCCGAGGGTCAGCACCCAGCGATCCCATTTCATCTGGTCCTGGAAGTAGTAACCGACCTGGGTATTGCGCTGCACGGTATTGACCCAGGCGGTGTAGACCGAGGTGTCGACCGGGGCACCGTAGCTGGGATCGAACACGTTGATCGGCGTCGCGCGTCCCCAGCGTTCGTTACGGATCGACTTGCTCCAGCTGTAGTCCACGCCCATCAGGGTGGTGTGCGCGATCGGGCCGGTGTCGAAGCGTGCCTGCAGCTGGTTGTCGACCGTGAACAGATCGCCATAGGCATGGCGGATCTGGTAGTCGCGGTTTACCGAAGCGTTGGGTACGCCGTCGGGGCCGGTGACCAGCCCGCTGACCCGGGCCAGGTAGTTTTCCTGGTTGTCGAAGGTACTCCAGCGCAGGTTCTGGCGGACCGTCCAGGTGTCGTTGAACTCGTGGCTGAACTCGTAGCCCAGCGAGGTGCTTTCGACTTCTTCGGTGTCAAAGCCGGGTTCACCGATGAAGCGATCCATGGGCACCTTGCCGTACGGGCTGCTGCCGTTGACGGCGGCCCAGGGAATGGTGGTCGGGGCCAGGGCCTTGTTCTTCTGGTAGGCCGTGAGCACGGTCAGGCTGGTCTGCTCGTTCGGCCGCCAGGTCAGGCTCGGCGCCACGTAGGCACGGTCGTCGTCGGTATGGTCGTAGACGCCATCGGCTTCGCGGCCAAGGCCGACCAGGCGATACGACAGGGTCTTGTCTTCGTTGAGCGGGCCGCTGATGTCAAAGTTGGCCTGGCGACGATGACCGCTACCGCCGGAAATGGCGACTTCGCCACGCTCATAGTCGGTCGGGCGCTTGGAGATCGAGTTGACCATGCCGCCGGGCTCGTTCTGCCCGAAGAGGATCGAGGTCGGGCCCTTGAGTACCTCGACCCGCTCCATGCCGTAGGGCTCTTCGCCGATCATGCCGAAGAAACCCAGGGGGCGCAGGCGCAAGCCATCGCGGTAGGTGAACGAGATGGCATAGCCGCGCAGGAAAATGTTGTCGGCTGCGTTGCTCGCACCACCGGAGTCGGCACGCACGCCGGAGGTGTAGCTCAGGGCCTGGGACAGGCGCTGGGCACCGAGGTCGTCCATGCGCTCGCGGGTAATGACCGAGATGGCCTGCGGGTTTTCCAGGATCGGCGTATCGGTCTTGGTGCCGGTCAGGGTGCGGCGGGCGATATAGCCGGGAGTTTCACCGTAGGGTGAGTCGGAGACCAGGGTCGAGGAGATGACACTGGCATCCAGGTTCAGCGCGCCATCGTCGGTCTTGGCCAGCAGGGTCAGGGTGTTGCCATCGAGGGAGTAGCGCAGCGACGTGCCGTTGAACAGTTGCTGGACTGCCTGGGCCACGCTCAAGCGCCCCTGTACCCCCTGGGTACGCAGGCCCTGGACCGAATCAGGGCTGTAGAGCACCTGCAGGTTGGTCTGTTCGGCCAGTTGGTTGAGCGCTGCCGTCATCGACTGGGCAGCAATGTTGAAATCGTATTGCTGGGTCTGCGCCTGAGCTTGTACCGGTGCAGCGACGGTCATCCCCAGGACCACTGCGGCAACCGGCGCCTTGAGGTAATGCCTCAGCAGCAAGGCGTGGGTGAGGGGTGTAAGTGAATGGCGAACCTGCACGAATGAATGCTCCCAAGGTGGCAAGTGGTAATAATTTTTATTAACTTTCAATGAAACGCACGAGCGGGGCAAAACCGTACAAATATTTTTCCGGGAGTTTGCCCCGCTCCGGTCAGACGGGTTCGAGCGCCGTGCTGACGTGGCCGCGTTCCATGCGCACCAGTTGGTCGGCAACGCCGAAATAGCGATCGTCGTGGGAGATGACGATGATGGTTTTACCCAGACGCTTGAGGTCGGGCAGCAGCTCGGTATAGAAGATGCGGCGGAAGGTCGGGTCCTGGTCGGCGGCCCATTCGTCGAACACCAGGACGGGCCGCCCCTCCAGCCAGGCATTGAGCAGGGCCAGGCGCTTGCGTTGTCCGGTGGACAGGTCGGTGGTGCTGAAGGCGCCATTGTGGATACTGACCTTGTGGGCAATTTCAAGCCGCTGAAGGTACTTGTCGGCATCCTTGGGGACGCTCTGCGTGCCCTCGACCAGCTCGTCGAACAGGTAGTAGTCGGCGAAGATGGTCGTGAACAACTGGCGGTAGTCATCCCGGGTTGCCGCCACCACGGCCTCGCCGTTGACCGCGATATGCCCTTGTTGCGGTTCGTACAAGCCCAGCAGCAGCTTGATCAGGGTTGTCTTGCCGCAGCCGTTTTCGCCGACGATGAACACGATCTCCCCGGGTGCCAACTGCAGGTTTACCGGGCCGACACTGAACGGTTCGACGCCAGGGCTGGCGGGGTAGGTGTAACGCACATCGACCAGTTCCAGGCTGTGCAGCGTCGTTGCGGCAGGTGCTGCAGCATCGAGCAGCAGGTGCGGCTCGGGCGACGAGAACTGCTCGGACAGCTCGGCGATGCGCCTGAAGGCAATCTGTGCGCGGCTGACAATCGGCAGGGTGGTGATCAAGTGTTCCAGCGGGCCTTTCATGTACAGCAATACCAGCACGAAACCGCTCATCACCGTCTTGTCGTTGCTCGGCCAGAGGGATTGCAGCGTCAGCGCCAGGCCGATCACGACAAAGAACAGCATCGAGCCAAGGCTCTTGGCGATGACAAAGGTGTTGATCGAACGCACCTGGGTATTGCAGATGCTGTCAGCGGTGCGACGAATGCCATCGATCAGCATGCGTTGGCGCCGGGGGCGGTGCATGCGCAGTTCCTTGGCGCCCTCGGCAACCGCATGATAATGCTTCTGCAACTGGTCCTCGGCTTCGCGCGCCGCCACGAAGCCACGGATGCCGCGTGCCCGGGCCACGTACTGGATGGCCGTGCCCAGGCCGATGGCAACCAGGATCAGCAGGAACATCGGCAGCGACAGCCAGGCCAGATAGCCCAGGCAACCCAGGGTTACCGTCAGGGAAATGGCCAGCGGGGCAAAGGCATAGGCAAAATCGCTGACAGTGTCGACGTCATGAGTCAGCACCGGGATCAGGCGGTGGCTGCGGTAGCGCTCAATTTGCTCGATGGGCGCCGACAAGACCTTCTCACCGAGGTTCTTGCGCAGCGCGGCAATGACATGCTGACCGACATAGTTGGTGCCGATGTCCGAACAGATACTACTCAGCAACGCCACCACGCAGAGTCCGCAAAAAGCCAGCACCACGCCCTGGCTGAGGCCGTTCTCGGCGTGCAGGCCATTGTTGATGGTCGCCAGCAGGGCCGTGACCGACAGGCCGCCGAGCATTCCCAGCAAGGTGGCAAGGCCAACGGTCGGCCAGAATGGCTTGAGCAGGGCAAAGAGTTGGCGGATCGCGCCGGGTGGGTGATTGCTCATGACGCGGTTCCTGTTTCAGGCGCGGGAGAGGGCGACGATGTCGGCCTGCAGGGGGACGGGCTGCGCTTTGTGCGCCAGGCTGTGATACAGCGACTGGCCGATTTCCGCTGCACGGGCAGGCAGCACCGAAAGCAAGGTATCGCTCAAGCCATGGGACGCTTCGCAGAAACCCTGCAGGTAGACCGCCGCCTGCAGGTCGGGGCTGGCCAGGGCGCGATAGTCGCGATCGACGCTGAAGTCCTCCAGGTAACCTTGCAGTGGCGCCAACAGTTCGCGATGAGAGCGGCGCTCGTAGCCGGTCGCCAGGATCACTGCGTCATAGCGGTGGGTCTGTTGCTGGTGGGTGGCCAGGTCCTGCAGGGTCAGCTCGATGCCCTCGGCGGTGGCGGTGGCGCATTCAACCTGGCGTCGGCACAGCACGGCATGGCGGAACTGGTGCGCGACTTTCTGCCGGTAGAGGATGCCGTAGATGCGCTCGAGCAGATCGACATCGACCACCGAATAGTTGGTGTTGTGATACTCGTCGATGAGTTTCTTGCGCTCGGGATGGCTCTGGTTGAACACCAGGTCGGTGTACATCGGCGCGAAGATCTCGTTGACGAACGGACTGTCGTCGGCCGGCTTGAGGGCCGAGGCGCGCACGATCATATCGACCTTGACCGACGGGTAGCTGTCATTGAGGTCGATGAAGGCTTCGGCGGCGCTTTGTCCCGAACCGATGATGGCGATGCGCATCGGCTTGCCCTGGGCGCAGGGCAGTGCCTCAAGGCTGCTCAGGTAGCGCGAATGGTGAAACACCCGCGGGTCATCCTTGAACGCGGTGAAGGTTGCCGGCACCTTCGGCGTACCGCCGGTGCCGACCACCACGGCGTGCGCCAGGCGGCTGTGTTCGTGGCCGTGGGCATCGCGGGAAATCACGTTCAGGTGTTGCACCTTGCCGGCCTCCAGCACCGGTTCGATCCGCGCCACTTCCTCGCCGTACTGCGCCTGGTTGGCAAAGTGCTCGGCGGCCCAGCGCAAGTAGTCGTTGTACTCCAGGCGGCAAGGATAGAAGGTGCCCAGGTTGATGAAATCGACCAGGCGCTGCTTCTGGTGCAGGTAATTGACGAAGCTGTAGGGGCTGGTGGGGTTGCGCAGCGACACCAGGTCCTTGAGGAAAGAGATCTGCAGTTCGCTCTGGGTCGCCAGGGTATTGCCGTGCCAGCGGTAATCGACCTGTTTGTCGATGAACAGCGCATCGAGGGCGTAGCCATTGGTCTCGGCGAGCTCTTCCAGGGCAATGGCCAGGGCCAGGTTGGAAGGGCCGAAGCCCACGCCGATGAGGTCGTGGACCTTCTTGGAGGTAAGGGTCTGGCTCATGCTGTGATTCCTTGAAGTGTCGAGGCGGGCGCATCGAGGAGGCGGCCCCAGGGCCTGCGGGAGTACATCGATAGGACGAGCAGGGCGGGGCACAATTTAGCCAGCGCGGCGGCTTAGAGTTCGCGTACCAGGCGTACCCCGATCCAGTCGCCACGGTTGTCCGGGACACTGGCGTTACGGTTCCCCGAGCGCGAGAAAATCGGCGCCTCACCCCAGTCGTTGCCGCGGATCACCACCACCTTGCACTCGGCTTGTTGCCAGGCGCTGCCGTCATTCGGGGCGCCTTCGTAGCTGTCGTGATAACAGTCGGCGACCCACTCGTAGACGTTGCCGTGCATGTCATACACACCCAACGCATTGGCCGGGTAACTGCCCACTGGCGAGCTGAAACTGAAGCCATCCTTGGGCCCGTACACGTTGGCGTTACGGCTGATCTGGTAGTCGCCATCCGGGTCCAGCTCGAACGGGAACGGCCCGCTGCTGCCGGCGCGGGCGGCGTACTCGCGCTCGGCTTCGCTGATCATCCGGTAGTGCTTGCCGGTCTTTTTCGTCAGCCAGTCGGCATAGGCCTGGACGTCGTGGTAGCTCATGCACACCGCCGGTTGCCGCGGGCCTTGTTGATAGCGCGGCTTGCTGGCCTTGCACTCGCGACCCGGACGGCTGTCGCCGTCGGCGATCTTGACGCCGGACTCGCGCAGGTAGGCGTCCCATTCACCGGCCGTGACCTGGTAGCGGCTGATGGCGAACGGCTTGGCGAAGGTCACGCGGTGTTGCGGGCCTTCATCGGCCTGGCGGCCGGGTTCGTTTTCCGGGGTGCCCATGGTGAAGCTGCCGGCCGGCAGTACGAGCATTTCCGGGCAGCTACTTTTGCAATCGCGAAACACCTTGCCGGGCTGCTGCGTCTCGGCGGCGTGTGCGGTAGCGATGCTGGCCACCAGGGCGAGCAGGGACAACGGGAAGCGCAGGGATGAGGACATGGGAGAGCCTTTTCAGAGTTTTTTAACCAGCAGGGCCATGGCCCGATCGATTTCCTGCTCGTTGTTGAGCAGGCCCGGCGCCATGCGCAGCACCGGGCCGACATCGCGGTGCACGGCATCGACGACAACGCGTTGTTCGTTGAGGTAGGCGGCGATGGCGTCCGGGTCGCGATCCTTGATGCGCAGAAAGGTGAAACCGGCAGAAAATTCGCGGCTCTGCGGCGTCACCAGTTCGATGGCGCTGTGCTCCTTGAGCTGCGCCTTGAGGTAGTCGTTGAGTTGATGGATGCGTTGCTCGACATCGGCCTTGCCCAGTTGCAGGTGCAACTCGAAGGCCTTGCCCAGCGCCCAGCGGTGTTCGAAGGCGTGGTAGCCGCCGGGGGTCATGATGGTGGCGAAGTCTTCGTCTTCGGAGAAGGTCGCGAAGGTTGGCACCAGGTGCTGCATTTTCTCTGAGGCGGCGCAGATGATCCCGGTGCCGCGCGGGCCGAACATCCACTTGTGGGTGCCGGCGATAAAGTAGTCGCAGTTGAAATCGGCGAAGTTCTGGTTCTCTACGCCGAAGCCGTGCACACCGTCGATCACATACAGAATGCGCTCGTTTTCATCACGATCACGGTTGTGCTGGCGGACCAGCTTGCCAATCTCGCCGACCGGCAACTTGACCCCGCTGCCAGAGTGCACCCAGGTCATGCCGAGCACCCGGGTGTTGGGCTTGATGGCCTGGTCGAGCGTGCTCAGCAACTGGTCGGTGGACAGCTCCCGCGGCTGGTTGAACAGGCGCAGCTTGCGCACCTGGGTGCCCTGGCGCTGCTGGCGAAAGCCGAGGATCCTGTTGGTCGAGTAGTGCTCGTGCTCGGTGGTCAGGATCTCCTGGTCGGCGCGCACCTTCAGGCCGCCGTAGATCATCCCCAGGCCTTCGGTGGTGCTGCCGGTCAGGGCGATCTGCCGGGGTTTGACCTGCAGGTAACGCGCAGCCCAGTCGCGCACTTCGCCTTCGCGCTTCCACTCGCTTTGCGTCTCCCAGTCGACCCAGCTGGCGGGATGGCGGTCGATCTGCGCGCGGTAGTAGTCGATGGCGTCCTGCACCGGCTTGGGGTGGGCGGTAACCAGGAAGTTGGCAAAGTGGGCATAGCTCGGGTCCAGCGGAAACAGCTGGCGCAGTTGCTGCCATTTGTCCTTGCCGCTCAGCGGCGGTGCGCCCGCAGCCAGGGCATCGGGCAGCAGCGAGCCGGCGAGTGGCAGGCTGGCGGCGAGTACCCCGGCCTGCTTGAGAAAGGTACGGCGGTCAGTCATGTCAGGCGCTTTCCGGCTCAAGGGGTGGCAGTGGTGGCAACGGGCTGGGCGCTTTTTTGCACCTGTTCCCACACGCGCAGGAAGTTGCCGGCCCAGAGCTTGCCGATATCGGCCTCGGAGTACCCGCGGGTCAGCAGTTCGGCGGTGACGTTGCGGATCTCGCTGACATCCTTGAAGCCATCCAGGCCGCCGCCGTCGTTGAAGTCGGAGCTGATGCCGACGTGGTCGATGCCGACCTTTTTCACCGTGTAGTCGATGGCGTCGACGAAGTCCTTGAGCGTGGCTTTGGGCTCTTGCTCGAGGATGCCGTAGAGGCTGCTGGCATACTCACCAAAGCGCGCCTCCGGCCAGATGGCAATTACCGCGTCGCCGGGCATCAGGGCGTTGGCCAGGCCCTGCAGCGGTTGCAGGTCGAAGCGCACGCGCAGGGCTTCGAGCTTGTCCAGGGTCGGCTTGGTCAGGGGCTTGAGGTACTGGCCGAAACCGACCACCTGGATCACCCCGCCGCTGTCCTTGATCAGTTGCATCTCTTTGTCGCTGAGGTTGCGCGGAATATCCACCAGGGCGCGCGGCGCCGAGTGCGAGGCGACGATCGGTGCATGGCTCAGGCGCGCGACGTCTTCCAGGGCCAGGGTCGACATCTGTGACACATCGATGATCACCCCCAGCTCGTTGAGGCGCTTGACTGCCTGCTCGCCCAATGGCGACAGGCCGCCGAGGGCGTCGGCGGTGTCATTGAAGAACGGCAGCGGGCGCGACGAGTCGGCCCAGTCGTTGTTGCCGGTGTAGCTGAAGCCGAACATGCGCATGCCACGCTGGGCCCACAGGTCCAGCTGCGACAGGTCGTGGCCCAGCGGATAGGCATTGAGCATGCTGATGAACACGGCGAACTTGCCTTCGCCGTTCAGGCGGCGGAAATCATCCGGGGTGTAAGCGATGCCGACCTGGTTGGGGAAGTCGCGGACCATGTTGCTGATGATCTTGTAGCGCACTTCCTGCTGGTGCCGGGCTTCGTCGACAAAACCCGGGGTAGGGCGGTGCGGGGCATTCGGGCCGTTCCACAGTTCCGGCCAGCCGAAGATGGTCAGGGCCGCGCCGGACAAGCGTCCTTGCCCGGCCTTGACCAGGTCGAACTGGCCGTGCCCGTTCTTGTCGATTTCATTGCCGGCGCTGCCCAGGTTCAGCGGCACAGTGACATGGCTGTCGAATGACAGCATGTGTTCATGCAGGGCATTGGCTTGCTCGACGATCTGGCGCGGGTAGCCGTGCTGCGGCTTGAAGTACAGGTAGCCGGCGGTTGCAGCGGCCACTGCCAGGGCCAGGGGCAGGCCGATGTAGAGGACTTTGCGGAAACGGGATTTGGTCATTGCCATCTCGACACTGGGCTGATCGGAACGGTTTGCCCGGTGCACTGGCGTGCCGGGGGCAAAGCTCGGGTATCAGGAGGGACGAATGGCGGCAGGGCAAATTTATCCAGAGGCCCGCCTGGCTCAAGTTTCAGCCTGCGCGGCCGATAGCCGGGTTAACCCCAATACCATCAGGACGATAGAAACATGGCAGGTTTTAGCGCCGTATCAATCAACGGGACCCCACTGAACAGCGGCATCAACACCGGCATCACCGTCACCGGCCAGGAAAGGCAGGCCGGGATGGAAGCGGCGGGCGTGGTTAGCGTCGACCTGTCCAAGGTGCGTGATAGCGGCAAGGCCGAAGAGGCCAAGGAAAAGGAAGACGCCGGTGCCGGCGAAGAACCGGCACACATCAAGCAATTGCGCGAGATGATCAAGAAAATGCAAAAACAATTGGCCGAGCAGCAGAAACGCTTGCAGGAGGCCATGGCCAGCGACATGGAGCCGGTCCTCAAGGCTACGGCTGTCGCTGCCGCGCAATCGGCAGTGGGCGCGACCACGGCGTCGATCGCAAACGCCACGGCGGCGCTGCTCAAAGCGCTGACCGAAGCCGGTGGCAGCAGCTCGGGCTCGCTGGTCAGTACCAACGCCTGACGTTTGAAACAGGGCCTGTGCATGCACAGGCCCTGTCGTTTTCAGTCAGCCATCTGGCGGTTCTGCGTGCGCTCGGACTTGTAGCGCATGGCCACCGCCGGCGCCGGCTTGGTACTGCCGGTCTCCAGCCACTGGCGCATGCGGCTGGCATCGGCAAAGTGGGTGTACTTGCCGAAGGCATCGAGGATCACCATGGCCACCGGGCGGTTGTCCATCTTGGTCAACAGCACCAGGCAGTGGCCGGCATCGTTGGTGAAGCCGGTCTTGGTCAGCTTGATATCCCAGTTGCTCTTGTTGACCAGGTGGTCGGTGTTGCGAAAGCCCAGGGTGTAGTTGGGTTTTTTGAACGCCACGGTCTGCTCGCGGGTGGTGCTCAAACTGCTCAGCAGCGGGTAGTTGCGCGCCGCCATCAGCAGCTTGCTGAGGTCGCGGGCGGTGGAGACGTTGCTGGTCGACAGGCCAGTGGGCTCCACATAGCGGGTCTGGCTCATGCCCAGGGCCCTGGCCTTGGCGTTCATCGCCTTGATGAATGCGTGGTAACCGCCCGGGTAGTTGTGCGCCAGGGTCGAGGCGGCGCGGTTTTCCGACGACATCAGGGTGATCAGCAGCATGTCCTTGCGGTTGAGCTGGCTGCCCAGCTTGACCCGCGAATACACCCCTTTCATTTCCTTGTTCTGGGCGATGGTGACCGTGAGCATCTCGTCCATGTTCTGCTTGGCGTCGAGCACCACCATACCGGTCATCAGCTTGGTCACCGAAGCAATCGGCACCACCCGGTCGGGATTGTTGGCGTAGAGCACCTTGTTGGTTTGCAGATCGATCAGCAGGGCGCTGCCGGAGGCCAGGTGCAATTTCGCTGGATCGCGTTGTTGCTGGGCCGGGGGTTGAGCAGCAGCGGTCGACGTGAGGGTCGCAGTACCTGTGAGCAACAGGAGCAGGCTAAGAATCGAAAGGGAAGTTTTCACGTTGAGGCTCACTAAAAGTTGTTATGTCGTTGGCTGTGCAAGGGTTTTCCCCCAAAAAACCGCTGCATTCTGGAGTATGGCTCAGACCATGTCGATTCGCCCGTAAACATTGGGCGAAACATGAACGAAATTTAATCCTGTACCAATTCTGTACCAATTAGCTGAACTTCGAGCTTCTCAAGTTCGGACCAATCATTGGCCGAATTCAGCCACTTCGCATAGGTTGACAGTAGCACCTGGACAGAGTGTCCGAGCTGGCCTGCAATGAATGCCGGATTCATCCCTGACATGAGGCACATCGTTGCATAGGTGTGCCGGCAGTTGTACTGGGGGCGCGGGCGAATCTGCCTGCCGGTGATCGCTTCATTGAAGTGCCCCCCTGGCGTGCTTGGCCCTTTCATGTGCGGTGATCGCCCCGCTGGCTGAAAGACGAACGGCGATTCTGTGGACACCCGGCGCTTCTGCCTGGAGCGATAATGCGACACCTCCCGCGCCCTCTCGAGAGCGCCCATGGCCCTGCTGTTCAGCATGACCGTGCGCGTGTACTTGGTTTTGGTGCGCTCCACCACCTGGTTCTCAACGACGATCCGGCATATATGAGCGGTCTTTTTCTCCAGGTCGATCTCGTCCCACCGTAGGGCCATAATCTCCCCCGTACGCATCCCGGTATAGAAGGCAAACTCGTAGAAAGCGGCAAACACCTGGTTGCACCGAGAAAAGTTCGCGTACATCCACTCAATTAAGGCGTCGGCTTCTTCGACCGTGAAGGGGTCTACCAGCTTCCGGTTTTTCTGAGGTAGCTGGATTGACGCCGCTGGATTCTTGTCCACTACCTCGTCATACACCGCTGCTCTAAACATCGCCTTGACCCGGGCAATTGCGGCACGCTTTACGGTCGAGCTCTTCCACTCGGTCTTCGCGACCACCTCCCTCAGCGCCATTGGCGTCACCGCCCGGATGGGCAGTGTTGCCAGATGGGGCATCCAGTAGTTGTTCATCAAGCCTTTGTAGTTGGCCTTCGTGTCGTGAACCACTTCGAGGCTATCCAGCCAGCTCTGCGCGTACTCGCCAAACATGAGCTCAGTCGTTGGAGCGGCATAGCTCGAATTCGGAAACAATTCGGCATAACGCTTTTCATCCAGAACACCATGATTGGCCAGACTGATTACTTGAGCGCGTAGATTGGCGGCCGCCTTGATCCCCTTGGCGGTTTGGGGATACGCGAGTGTCTCGGATCGGCGCTCACCGTGGACAGTAAAACGGATACGGATTGATTTGCCGATGAACTCGACTCCAGCGGGTAGCCCCATTCTCCTTCCAGCCACGCTTCGTATCTCCTGATGCTGTAAAAAATCCTGCCATCGACTTTCTTCCAGACCCCTTCAGGGATCACGCCGCGGCTTCGCTTGCCCTCCAGGGCCCGCTTTGTTGTTCCGATCAGCTCCGCCATTCGATCCTCGGGAACTTTGTCGGACGCATAGGTAATCGGCTGCCTTTCTTCGTCTTGTTGCATGATTGTCTCCACGCCGCGCATGGCGGCAGAGATGGGGGAGGGGTTAGGCGGCTTGTTTTGACTTGGCGGCCAAGCGGCGACGCACAATCTGTGATTGCAGGCGGTGTGCCTTGAATCGGCGGCCATCACCGGGCGCTATCTCCGGCGCTAGATAGGAGAGGTCTTCTTCCAGCATGCCGAAGTAGAAGAGGTGCTCGCCGTCGCCACACCACTCTGGCTGAGCGGTTGCCCAATCGCGAGCCTCGACGCAGGCCAGACAGGTCTTGAAGGAGGACATGTCGCCCTCCCAGCAGCCGGCGGTCAGTTGATATTTATGACCGGGCTCTATGTGCCCGCGACACTCGCAGCAGGAGTGGCGTTTCCTGGCGACGGGCTCGGTGGTCGTCTGAAAATCGGACATAGGTCATCCTCGCCCGCCTACCGGCAGGCTTGAGTTGTTGTAGGGGGAGGGGTTACTGAATCTTGCCGGTGAGGCGTTCGCGCCAAGTCAGGCGCCGGGGAAGGTGCTCGCGGCCATCGATCTCGACCACTACATAAGCGCAGCGGTCGAAGGGGGCGTCCCGCTGCTGATTGAGCCAGCAGGCTTCCCTCTCGGCTTCGTCGTAATTGGTTGCCGATAGCTGATGCACGTTGAAGCCTTTGCTATGGACGTGCCAGCCGTGGATCACAGCTATGTACCGCGCGCGCGGCTCCGACTGCTGTTGGCCCGTGCTGTGAGTCAACTCTTCCGGCATAAGCACGCCGCCTCCAACGTCGATCATCATGGCCTCGGCCCCTTCCAGATCATCCAGGCCATGTAGAGCGGGGCGGCGATGGGGAGGATCATCATGGCTTCACCGCCTTCAGTGTTGCGCGCTCGATGCTCGGAAGCCCCTGAGCCGTTACTTCGAGGACCGCTCGTGCCGCATCGGTGCCGATCTGGGCGCACATAGTCCCAGCCACTGCGGCGATGAAGCCGGCGAAGGCTTGCCCCTTCTCGCGATAGCCGCTGTGACCGTCCAGCGCTGTGGCCTGATCAAAAGTCGGGGCCAGCATCAGCCAGAGGTCTTTTCCGTATTCCAGTGCTTTCGTCACAGCGAATACCTCTCTTCATTCCAGCGCACTGGCGCCTTTGCAGGGGTAGGGGTGTCTTGTTCGTGCGGGGAGAGCTGGCGCTCGTTGCCGGCCTGTAGCTGGCTGTCTGGGATGCAGCTTATTCCGAGCCCGTTCAGCAGGTAGCAGGTGACGCCGCGCTGGCTGTCGTGCTGCACGTCGATGACGTTCTCGGTTGCGCTGGCGCCGGTGGCCAGAAGCAGTAGGCAGAGGGTAAGGCGGGTCATGCCAGGGCCTCCAGGCGCTCGCGGGCAACCTTGTCGATAAATGCCGGGGGCAGCTCAACGGCCTCATTTCCTGGCGACCAGGACAATGGAGGGCACTTGCGGATCATTTCGTTGAGCAGCTCGAACGCCGCCAGTAGCTGATCGTCGTTGATCTCTCCGTCTTCTGGCAGGTCATCGCAGAAGTGGTCGCTCGGGTCGATCTCGCTGGGGTAGTTCGGAGTGCAGAAGACCAGCTTCAGGTTGGCCAGATCGATCTCGTGTTCGACAATCCAGTCGAGCAGGCTTTCTTCGTCGAAGAAATACCGGTCGCCGTCGTAGTGGGTTATTGGCTCGCCGCCCCACGAGCGCCGCGGCATGGCGGCGAACTTGGTCGCATCACCTTCGGCCTGACAGGCTCGACACCACCCTCGTGTCTCGTGGATGGGATGGTCGGGGTTCTTCGCGCAGTGGCGGTGGGTGGAGCCGCAGTAGCGGGCCATGTGCTCATCATTCCCCCAAAATCGGCCGTCGGCGGCGACCCATCCAGTGACGGTTTGAATACTGGCGGCTTCGGGGGATTCGTACATCACGACTGTTTCTTCGCGCACGGGGATTCCTTGGCCGCCATATCGCGGCTGTTCAATAGAGGGGAGAGGAACTAGGCTGAATCTCTCAACCGGAGAGCAGCCATGTCCGCAGAACGGGTTGTGCATTTAGAGCAGGCGCTTGTGGCCATCCTGGCTGCAGCTGAGCAGAAGGGGCTCGATGCTGATGAGCTTCGAAGGCAAGCCACTGGCGGCCTGATCGGCAACATCTCCTGGCGCTGGGTAACAGCTGAGTACGTGCCCGGTGCTATCGATGAGATCGAGAGCGCAGTTCGAATGCTCAGGAGGCTGTGAAGCGGCTGGAGTACAGATGTACTCTTTGCTCATTCGGCCGGCTTGAACTCGACCGCGGGTGTCAGCTTGCGGGCGTAGTCGAGCAGGCTCTGTGACCAATCCTGCCCAACGCCATCATCGAAGGCGAAGAGCATGCCGCCCAGCGCCCGGCGCAGTTCCTCAACTTCCGGGTCACGCGCAGCGAACGCCTTGGCACCCTGGTCGGCCATGTCACCGGCGCTGAAGCCGTCGGAGGTTGGTGTAGGCTCTGCGCTGGCGCAATCTGCAACCAGCTCAAAATCGTGGATGTACTCATCGCAGTTGCAGTCGACGACATTCGTTTCGCCAACGGACTCGCGCCGGCAGAGCTGATCAGCCAGCTTCTCGTACAAGGTGTCTTCCATCCCGTTGGCCACCTCAGCTTTCGTTAGCGTGACGGTTCGCTTCTCTTGGGAGAGGGGGTGCTTCAACGTGAAGGTAAACTTGTCGGCGCCTTGCAGCTGCTCGCGCGGCACGCTGACCATCTGTTCGGTGTTGCTGGATCGGTTTTCTGTGGGCATGGGGATACCTCGCGGCAACTGCATGAGAGTCGCCTTTTTTGATCTAGTCTTAAGGGGCTAGGCCGTTGTCAACGGCCCTTTTTACTTCGGGGGTGATCTCATGGGTCAACAGAAGCACGCGATGATGAAGGCGGAGGATCAGGAGGCAGTCGCACTTGGAATCGCAAGGCGCGCGGGCGTGGTGGATTACTGCGAACATCACGGCGTCCACTCTCACGACGGGGATGACATTCAGCCTGCCTACATGCTCGGCAATTCGATGTTCTCTGACGGAGAGCTTGATGGCATTTTCGATGACCGTCGGGAAATGACTGACGCTATCAAAGCCGCCGTCGAGTCGTGCATGCCAGAGTGCTATTCCTGCCAGAAGCTCGAAGACGACTAAGCGGCCTTCGACTGAGTGGCAGCCGCATTCCATGGGTCGTTAGCCCGCGCCAGGGCTGCCATCGGCGGCGGGCTGACGCTGTTTCCGCACATGTGCACCTGTTCGGTCTTGGTGAACTTCCTGCCGTCGGCGCCTCTGTCGATTCGGTATCCGGCGGGAAAGCCCTGGGCCCGGTACAGCTCGGGGGGCTGCAGCATTCGCAGGCAGATGTCGACGATCACGTACGGGGTGCCCTTGATGGTTACGGTGACCAGGGCCAGGCGATCCTTCGTGGTGATGGTCGGCGATGGGTCGCCAGCGG
This sequence comes from Pseudomonas wadenswilerensis, assembly GCF_900497695.1. Lineage (GTDB taxonomy): Bacteria > Pseudomonadota > Gammaproteobacteria > Pseudomonadales > Pseudomonadaceae > Aquipseudomonas > Aquipseudomonas wadenswilerensis. The sequence goes on from NZ_UIDD01000006.1 coordinate 417,956, forward strand.
CGCTCACGTTCTCGGTGCCGTAGTAGCTGATCAGAAATGCCGCGACCCGCAGTGCGCCTGCCTCAACCTCTGGCGACAGCTGCAGCTCAACCAGCGAGCTTTTGCCGCTTCCACCGGCGGTGACGGTTGGCGCTGGCGCGTCGATACCCTGGCCAACGCTGCCACCGAACTGGCGCTCCATGAATGCCGTGACCAGTCCGTGGTGTTGGCCGCCGGCGCTGATGGTGTGCAGGGGGTCGCTTACCTCGCGAGCATCGCAGTTCCCGCGTAGGTGCAGGAGACTCGCCGTTACCAGCTGCTGCTGGCTGCCGGTGTTAGTCACCGTCGTCATCGGGTCTTCAATGCTCTTGGCGTCGGTGGTGTTGAAGCCACCGTTCATCTGGGCCATGAACACCGTCGAGACGCCCATGGCGTGGGCGGCGCCGGCCGGTCTCTGGTAGTTGCCGCCACTGGTGATGGTCGGTAACGGTTCGTCCAGAGGCTTGCCCGCGTCATCGAAGCGGAACTTCACCAGGTGCGCCGACGCCAACGCATGCTTGACCCCGCCGGCGACCACCGCACCAACCGGCTTATCAAGGCCCGGCACGCGCGGTTGCTGGCCGGTTCGCTCGCCATATCCCGACTGGATCAGGGTAGGGCTGATCAGCGTCAGCTCGCCGCGATTGGCGCAGGTGATAGTGGGAAGCGGCAAGTGCGGATCGTTGACCCGGTCGCTACCCTGGTGTGTGGCTGGCGCAATGATCGGGCTGGCCATGGCGAATGACCCGCCGCGGGGCCAGGAAGTCACGGTGCGCAGCGGCTCCTGTGCCGACTGCACGCTTTCCCCCGACCAGTTCGCGATCGGTACGATGAACGGGTCAGCGGCATTAATCACGAACTTCTTCATGCCCTTGGCGATCCGCCGCAGCGTAGCCGGTGCCAGGTCCTTCTTGCGGCCAAAAATGCTTTGGCTCGGGATGGTCCAGTCGATGCACTCAGCGGCGGTGCGCCACTTCTGCTGGCCCTTGGCAGGCTTCTTCGCGTGGGTCGGCTCAGGCCAAACGATAGGCTGGCCGTCGCAGCGGGCGATCATGAACAGGCGTTCCCGGCTGGTCGGCGCCCCGAAGTCGCAGGCCTTGATCACGCGCCACTCGACCACATATCCCATGCCTTCCAGTAGTGCCACGAAACGGCGCCAGGTCGAGCCGCGTTGCTTCGGATCAGGCACCAGGAACTGCTGCTGAACTGGCACGCGCTCACCGGGAGTCGCCACGGTGCCGTCGAGCTTGACGACGCGACCGGTGACCTTGTCGCGCTTCGCGATCAGGCGACCCCACTGCAGGATCTGCTTTACGTTTTCCAGGCTGATCACCCGTGGGCGCTTCTTCCCGGCCCACTTCAAGCCTATCCACGACAGATTGCGGATCTCCCGCTTGCGCGGCTGCCCGCCTGCGGCCTGGCTGTGGTGTGTGCAGTCCGGGCTCATATGGAACCAGCCCACCGGGCGCCCGCCGCATTCTTCGTCCGGGTCACCCTCGAACACGTCGGTGGTGAAGTGTTTGGCGTGTGGGTGATTGGCGGTGTGCATGCTGATCGCCGCCGGGTTGTGGTTCTTGGCAACCGTCACGGGCCGGCCCAGGCCCATCTCCAAGCCGGTACCGGCGCCGCCGCCACCGCAGAAGAAGTCCACCACGATCTCATCGTCCTGCGGGTCGAAGCCAAGGCCGTACTGGGTTTTGAAGTCGAGCGGGTTCTTTTTCTGAAATGCAGGCATGCGCACTCCTTGTGTCGCAGGCATAATTCCTGCTTTGATGGGGGGAATATGAAAAAAGATTGGGTAATCTGGTGGGGCTGTACAGGCTTGTTCGGTGCTGGCGTGGTCTGGGGATTATCACACGCTAAAACTAAGTTCTTTGAAGTGGAAAGTATTCATGACCTCTTTGAGATTCTTGCAGCCATCGCCACTGTTGCCGCAGTTGCACTAGCGGCCTTTGGTGTTAATGCGTGGCGTAAGCAGATTCATGACACAGCAGATCATGAACTGGCACGCAAAATCTTGGTGGGGATCTACGAATATGTTGAAGCGATAAAGTCGGTTCGGCATCCGATGGTAATGGAGTACGAGATAGCTCCAGGTCCAGGCGAGAAACCTCTTGCTGACCCTGATTTAGAAAGGTTTGCTGAAGAGGTAAGGACATATCAAAGGCGCCTCACGAGGACCGAACCTATTAGAGCTAAATTGTTCTCTTACTCGATTGAAGCCGATGCGATTTGGGGTGCGAATTATAAGCAGGCAGTCAGGCAGTTACTTAAGGTAGATAACGAAATTGCGATATACCTTAGGTCCTACTTTATTTCCATTGACCCAAAAAATAGTGACGACTACAGAGAGGCTCACAGGCAGCTATTACGGGGGCGGCCTAATGCAATGATGGATGACCTGTCCGATGAGGGCGATGAGTTTACAAAAAAAATGATGGAAAAATTTTCTGCTATTGAGACCATGGTCAGAGAGAAACTCATTCGTTAGTTTGTGTGCATCGGCTGGCGGGCAGCGCCGGGGTCAGGCGGAGTAGAGGCGCTCGAAGTCGTTGGCCGGCAGCTTTGGGCGTGCGCGGAACTGCTTGAGTGCGGCCTTGTAGCTTGCCTTGGCTTCCTTCAAGGTCGGAGCCCACTCGCCGACTACTTCGAGCATTTCGTAGGGAGACCACCGCGCAAAGTCGTAGTGGCGTCGGTACTGCCGGTACGCGCTCCCGCGGGGGTAGCGCACCATCCGATACTCCCGTGCTCCCCACTCGCCACGCTGCTGGTACTGCGGCATGTTGATGCCGAGGAAGTGAGCGAAGCCGTCGTAGCATTCGCACTCATCGAGGTAGGCATCGAACTTGGTGTACTTTCGCGGAGGCGGCGGCGGTGGCAGCTTGTCCAAGGCAAACCGCTTGCCCTCGTCCGTCGCGCGATACACCACATCGTCCTGGGCGCAGAAGGCAGGGGCCTTGCCGCAGGTCATCAGGCCGGCCGCCACCAGCACATCTAGGTTATTCGCGTCGTCATAGCCTGGGCTGGTGAGGAAGTAATTGCGGCTGCTGAGTCGGCACTCGGGGTGAATGCCCAGCGTGTGCCAGAGCAGTTCGAGCTGCTTCTCGGTGGCTTCGATCATGGCTTTCTCCATGCGTGCGCCGCCCTCCGTGGTCGGATGCGGCATGTTGATTACTTGAGGATTGCGCGGGCGCAGGCCTGGATTTCGATCCAGAGCGCCGACGAAGGCCGCGCTTCGTACTTGACCAAGGCCTTGGCGATCCGCTCGGCCAGCTCTTCCTTGCTACCTGTTGGAGTCGCCGGCGAGTGATGGGCAACCTGGATGGGTAGGTCGAACTGGCCCGGAAGGTCGACTCTCATGCGCCGCGACTCCTTGAAGTGTTGCCAGCCCGCTGGGCGGCAAGTTGATCCATTGCTGGCGCCGGCCGTGCCGGACGCGGTTCATACGCTTCAAGGTCTGTCGCTCCAGCGCGGAAAGTCGATTCCGTTTTCCTCGGCCAGGCGCACCAGGTAGTGGTTGCTGATGCCGAGTTTCTTGGCGACGAAGTTCCGGCTCAGGCCAATGCCGCTGTTCGCCTTGATCAGTTCGACCAGCTTGGCCTTTTCTTCGGCCTTGGCCTGGCGGGCGACTTCGCGACGCTGGCGCTCTTTGTCGCAGCTCTGGAAGAAAATCCCGGCTTCCTTGGCCAGGCGGTGTAGCTCCGTGCGACTGACGCCGAGGGAGCGATAGGCTTCGTCGAGGGTCATGGTCTTCGCCGCCTCCCGAGCACGCTCTACCAGTTGGCGCTTCTGCGTGGCGGCAGCCCGGGCGGTTGAGTCGCCTTCGGCGTTATGGCTGCCGTGGTGCGGCCGGCGAGGGCGGTATTCGAAGGCGGGCAATTCGACTGGCTGCCCGCCACCGGCAAAGAACTGGTCAATGCTGGCGCTGAGCTGATCCAGCACCTGCTGGCGCTCATTGGGGGTAGGGCCGCCGATCATTGCCGCCCTACCAGCTTGCGCGTCGCAGCTGCCTCCAGAGCATCAACAAACCGCAGGGCTGCCTTGTAGGTGAAGCAGAAGCAGCGCGTCTTGCCGGTCTCCACGTCGACGATGTGCCACGCCTTGCCCTTGGCTACGGCCTTGTACCGCGGCTCGGTCGTTGGAGCGGGAAGGCCGATCTTGGCGTAGAAGTCAGCGGTGGCCAGGATGGTACGTTCGCGCAGGGCGGCCAGGCCGTCCACGCGCTGCTGCATGGCTGGGTGCATGGTGAGCTCCTCGGGGTGGGTGTCAGGCGTGCAGGTCGAAGGATTCGGCCTTGCGGATGATTCGGACCTGGGCAATACGGCGCTCGGGCACGCGGCGGTCGCGGCGCATCGGGTCGGTGTCGCCCGTGACGGCGTGCATAGCCATCAACCCGACCAGCAGGATGCACATCGGGCTGATGATCTGGCGCTTCATGGCTTCGGCGACCAGGGCCGCACGCCGGTGAACGCCGAGCTTGTACATCGCGTTTTCGATTCGGTTGGCCACGGTGCCCGGGGTGATCTGCATCAGGCGGGCAATCTCTTTGGCTGTCATGCCCTGAGCTACCGCAAGCAGTGCTTCAAGTTCACGCGGGGCCAGGCCGCGCCCGAGGAAGCCCTTCCATGAGCCGCTGGTGATCGTTTCCATGATGAGTTACCTCGGGTGTTGGCTGCATTGGGGTGTGATCTGGCCGGTGCTGCAATCTTTCCGGCTTGCCTCATCAAGGGGCAGTGCTTAGATGAGGATCCCTACGGAGCGTCGATGCACGAGGAGCGTGTTAGGCAGGTCGTGCAAAGCCCGTTGGGTATTTCCTTGCGCATCAGCCTGCGCATTCAGATCACACTCCGATGTAGCCTGGTGATGGGGAACCAGGTGATCGGGCAGTTAACGTCAGGCTGACGTGGCGCTGGTTGTTCAGTCGAAGTCTTCCGGCAGCTCAACGCTTTCGTAACCCTGCTCGGTCACTTCAGCGGCCGCCTCATCGATCGCCAGGTGAAGCAGGGTGGCGCCTTGCTCGTTCTCGCGACCCAGCTCGCAGATCAGGTCCTTCAGGAACTGCTCCTTGTCCGTGATCTTGCAAGGATCTCCGGCGTTGTTCGTCGGCCAGGTGTCGGTGAACGGAATGATGTTGAGCAGGTACTCGACACCTGCACGAATGACCAGTTGCTCACCCTCGATAGAGGCTGTCAGGTGTTGTTGCGATGGCTCTACGTTCATGGCGACCTCGATCGCGCTGTTGATTTCCCGTCTGGCCCTGTCGCCAAGGCCAGCCAGTGAAATCTGCCGAGACCCGCTGCTGGCGTCGGTCTTTGGCAATCTTCGAATTGTTGTCTCCGACCGCGACCCTGGTCCGCCGGATAACTGTTCTTGGCGCTTTACGCTGCACGCCTGGGTCAGTTGCCAACCCTCTGGACTGTTGAGGCCTGTCCATCGCTGCCTTCGTTGCTGGCCGGTGGTGATCCGGCATGGCGCTAATATCACGTAACGTGTTTATTCAAGTCAACACGTAACGTGATTATTTTTTTCGAAGGCAACAAAAAGCCCGGCGCTTGGCCGGGCTTCAGGGTGTTGAGTGGGGCGCTACCAGAGCACTGAGGACCAGAACACCTTGCCGAGAACAATGATCTCTTTTGCGATCATCTCCTCTGCGGTGTACTCCTCATCGGGGTGTTCATCACGATTAAAGCTGCGCATCCTGATACCGCCACCAGGCAGGCGGTAAAGGGTCTTCACCCGTAATTGCCCGCCGTGGTTTATCGCGTACATCTTGCCGTCAACGATTGATGTTGAGCCTTGATCGACCCCGACAGTACTTCCGTCGGGAAGAACAGGTTCCATGCTATTGCCGCCAACGGTGACACAGACGGCTTCACTTGGCTGCACGTTTTGGCGCCGCAGTGTCAGCTTGCCAAATCGCAACCTGCGAGACTGGGACTGCTCGATGACCGTTCTACCTTGGCCTGCTGAAAGCTCAACTTCTTTGAGGTAAGGCACGTAAACCTCATCTCCATCCAATGGCGTGTCGTCATCCCATACGTCAATGGGGCCCAGGTAAGTCGCGTTTGCTTCCACCTTTGTTGCCGGCATTGCTTCAGCTTCGGTCTTCGGTTTGAAGTCGAGAATGAGCTCAGACGCCTCTACGCCAACCGCCTTGGCGATCAGACTTAGATCGGCAAGGGTGGGCTCCCGGGTGTCCGTTTCATAGTTCCCGACACGGGATTGGGACTTCCAGCCGCACGCTGCTGCCAGGGCCGCCTGTGAAAGTCCGGCAGCCTTTCGGTGCCTTTTGATGCGCTGTCCAAGGGTCTCTTTCATAGGCGTGATTGTAATCACGTTATGAAATACCTTCCTTTCACTATTCGTGATTGTCATTAACACGATACGTGTTTATCCTGAGCGTACGTTAATGAGGAACCCCTATGAACAACGTTCGAAAGATTCGAGAGGGGGCGCGAATCAGCCAGGCCGCTTTGCGGCGGCAACTCAACTGGAACCAGTCGCGCCTCGCAAATTATGAGGCCGGGCGTCGAAGCCCAGGCCTTGAAGAAGCCCGGCTGATTGTGGCTGCGCTCAATGCGCTCGGTGCCGCTTGCTTGCTGGATGACGCTTTCCCGCCAGCGGATGGAAACAAAGACGCCGCCTGATTGCGAAACGAAGTATCCCGATCCTGGCATTGCGCCAGTAGATGACCAAAACACCTGCGAATCCATCCAGTACTGGAATTGCAGGCGAAAAAAAACCGCCTGGCAGGGCGGCTTCTTCAAAACAACGTGAGGTCGATTATGCACACTGCAGTCGATGCAAGCAACACCAAGCCCGTCGCGTCAGTTTTCGGCAATTCGCCAAACCTGTCGCGTCAGGTGATCGGGTTGAGAGGTGCCATGTGAGCACCGTCGTGATGAGCGCTTGCTGGCCTTTGCAGGGGATGACTCCGGCGCAGAAGGCTGTGTTGATTTCGTTGGCAGACAACTCCAACGACGAAGGCGTTTGCTGGCCTTCGGTAGCCCGTATTGCTGAGCGGACCTGCCTCACAGAGCGTTCTGTTCGTTATGCGTTGCGCTGGCTGGAAGAGGCCAAGATCCTCACTGCGCATATGCGGGCCGGGCGTTCGACCTGGTACACCGTCAGCCCTTACAGCTACGACCCCGGCAGCAAATGCCCCCCGGCAACAGATTCCGAGGTACCCCGGCAAGAAATGCCCCCCACCCCGGCAACAGATGCCCCACACCCCGGCATTAAATGCCCCCAGAACCGTAAGGGAACCATCAAGGAACCGTCAGGAGTATCCGCGAGCACCCGCGAAGCCTCGAATCAGGCCCCGGTCGATCAGATCGTCGAACTGTTCAACGAGTTGTTGCCAGAGTTGCCTCGGGTTGTCCTGGTCAACAAGGACCGCAAGTCGAAGATCCAGGCTCGGTGGGCTGAAAGCCCTGTCCACCAGGATCTCGATTTCTGGAGCGACTTCTTCGGCATGGTTCAGGCCAGCGATTGGCTGATGGGTCGGGTAGGGGGCCGCGACAACAAACCGTTCCGGTGCAACTTCGACTGGCTCGTAGCACCGACCAATTTCGTCAAAGTGGTAGAGGGAAATTACCATGCGTGATCCGTACAGCATCGAGGCTGAACACGGCCTCCTGGGCGCGATGATGATTCGCCCTGAGCTGATCGATACCCTGAGCGACGACCTTTCCCCTGAGTCGTTTTACTTCGCCGAGAACGCCGAAGTGTTTCGCGGGATCATGGCCGTCAGAGCCACCGGCAAGGCCGTGGACTTCCTGACCGTAGGCGAGCAGATCGGTAACCTGCCGAATGGTGACCGAGCCCTGGCGTACTGCGCTGAGATCGTGGACAACACGCCGAGCGTGGCCAGCGCCAAGACCTACGCGGGCATCGTGCGGGAAAGGGCGATAGAGCGCGCCCTGTACAGCTTGGGCGAGCAGGCCATGGACATTGCCCAGGGCACTGAGGATGTCCAGGCGAAGATTGCTGCAGTCCAGGCTGCCGCCATGTCGATCGATTGCGGTGCTGGTGATGACGATATCGTCAAGGCCGGCGATGTCGTGATCGACCAGCTCGACGTGTGGCAGGAACGACACGACCGTCACGCGCGCGGCGAAACGCTGATCGGCATCTCTACCGGCTTGAAGGAGCTGGACGACAAGATTGGCGGCCTGCAGCCTGACCATCTCTACATCGTCGCGGGGCGCCCTGGCATGGGCAAGACGACGCTGGCCATGGGGTTTATCGGCGAGGCCTCGATTCGCCAGAACAAGTCGTCCCTGGCCATCAGCCTGGAGATGAACAAGGGCCAGCTCATTGATCGCCTGGTCGCATCCGAAGGCCGTATCCCGCTGACCCTGGTCAAGAACGGCACTGCATGCCAGGACCACGGCACTGAACTTGCGGTCGCGACGAAGGCCATTCAATTCGCGCCGCTGTACATCGCCGACAAGGCCGGCTCTTCGATTGGCCGCATCCGTTCCATGGCTCGCCGGCACAAGATGCGTTATGGCCTGGACCTGCTGATGATCGACTACCTGCAGTTGGTCGAAGGTGACGGCGGCAACCGCACCGAGGAAGTCAGTAGCATCAGCCGCGGCTGCAAGTTGCTGGCGAAAGAGCTCGGCATTCCAGTGGTCTTGCTCAGCCAGCTCTCACGCAAATGCGAGGAGCGCCCGAACAAGCGCCCGGTAGCGTCCGACCTTCGAGAGTCAGGCGCTATCGAGCAGGACGCCGACGTGATCCTGTTCGTCTATCGCGACGAGGTTTACCACGAAAACACCGAGGCCAAAGGCATTGCCGAGATCATCATCGGCAAGGGCCGCGATATCGAAATGGGTACCGTCCGTACCGCCTTCCTCGGCCAGTACAACCGTTTTGAGAACTTGGCCGCCGGCTGGGCTCCGGCACCGAAGGCGCAGCAGGAGAAGGTAACCCCTCTATCACGCCGGTACGCCAACAAGGACCGGTTCTGATGGCCGACCCCAAGATGCTGGCTCCCGACCTCACCGAGTACCACTGGGCCCTGTACGCCTGTGGCCACCTGCTCGACCTCACCGCCGAGCCACATCCGCCCGTGGGCCTGTATCGCGACGAACAGTCGGCGACCTTGCACGGCCTGCGGATGTGGCCTGCCACTTTCACCGTCATCGACCTCAACAAGGACGAACGCTCATGAAGCAGAGCAAGTTGACCAAAGCCGCGCGCGGCCGGGAATGCCAGGTGCGTATTCCGGGCGTCTGCAACGGCGACCCCAACACTACCGTGCTGGCCCATTACCGCATGGCCGGCACCTGTGGCGTCGGCATGAAACCGAACGACCTGCAGGGCGCCCATGCCTGCAGCGCCTGCCACGACGCCTGCGATGGCCGCAGCAACATCGTTGATCGCGAGACCGCGCGCCAGTATCACGCCGAGGGCGTCATGCGCACCCAGGCCCTGCTGATCCGCGAGGGGGTGATTGCCGCATGAACAACCAGAAACCTCCGGCTCGAAATCCGCCACCACTCTTCCCCGGCAAGAAGACCCGGGCCAAGCCGGTAGACCGTGAAGGCCTGGAGCAGGCCTCGCTGATGCAGGAGCTGAAGTTGCGCTTCCCTGAGGCCTACAAACTGACCTATCACGTCCCGAATGGCGGGCACCGGGTGAAAGCGGTTGCTGCCAAGCTCAAGGCCCAGGGCGTGAAGGCCGGTGTTCCTGACTTGGTGCTGCCCATGGCGCGTGGCGGGCACTTCGGCCTGTACATCGAGCTCAAGGCCAAGCCGCCATTCGATGCCGCCGTGTCGCCGAGCCAGGACGCCTACATTCAGGCACTGCTCGACCAAGGCTATCTGGCGATCGTTTGCCGGGGTTCCATTGACGCGATTGAAGCAATCCGCGCCTACCTGCTGCAGCCGCAGACGAGGGCTGCGGCATGAGCAAGACGCTTCTCACCACCTTCTCGGACGCGGAGATAAAGCGCCAGGCCTCGGCGGGCACAGTCCGCGACCTTCGCGATGCGCGCTTTCCTGGCGTTTACCTGCGATTCGGTCAAAGTCGCGACCGGGGCACTTGGTATTTGGTGGCTGGCTCCAAGTGGAGCAAGATCGCCAGCTATCCCGAGCTGCCGGTGAAGAACCTGATCAGCGCGCTACCGGCGATTCGTGAGCGCCTGGCTGTGGACCCCGGTGCATCAACTGCTGCCGGCACCCTGCACACCGTCGGCCAGCTGCTGACCTGGTACGCCGACCGGCAATCTCGCGACCGGAGTCTATCCGCCAAGCGCCGATCCACCACGGCTTCAGTCATCTCCTGCCATTTGAAGCCGCGGCTGGATGACCTGCCGGTTTCCGAGGTCACCCGTTCAAGCCTAGATAAGCTCGCCATGTGGCCGCTCCAGGAAGAGGTTTCGCTTTCCTACGTCCGCCTAATGTGGGGCGTATTGGTGGTTTCGTTTCGCCAGGCAGCAAAGCTGCACATGATCACGACGAATCCGATCGCGGGCTTCAAATTCACCGACTTCACCAAGGCCCGGATAAAACCGAAGCCAGCACGCCTGAGGGCGGTGCAGCTGGAGGTGGTGCTCGATCAGTTGGCTGCTCGGTTCGATGAGACCCCGGTGGATTGCACGCTGGCACTGCTGATGCTGTGTCATGGCACCCGGGTTGGCGAGACCCGAATGGCGCGATGGGCACACATGACCCAGGGGGAACAGCCCGAGTGGTTCATCCCCGCCGAGAACACCAAGACGCGCTGCGAGCATCGCTTGCCGCTGACCCATCAGGCGCTGGCCCTGATGAATCGCTATCGCCGCTGGCAGCAGGGCAAGGGCTATCAGGGCGCCTACATCTTCCCGTCGAAGAATGGCCGACCGCTGACCGAGAGCCAGGCCTGCGCCGCCTTCGCTCGACTGGGCGCCGGAGAGTGGACCAGTCACGACCTGCGCAAGGTGGCTCGAACTGGCTGGACTGACCTGGGTGTCGACTACCTGATCGGCGAGATGCTGGTGAACCACACCCTAACCCGCAACGTGCAGACCTATATCCACACCTCGGCGGACCTGCTCAAGCGTGAAGCCCTGGAGAAGTGGCACGGCTGGCTTGATGGCAAGGGGCTTGCCGTCATTCACGGCTCGACCAGCACTGGAAACGGAAATTCGCATATTGCCTTCGAGGCCAGTAACGGCGCTGCCTGCGAGGCTGTTGCCGAATCCGTAAAAAGCGAGGTTTCGAAATGATGAGCAGCGACAAAACCCGCGCCCAGTTCGAGGAGCGCTATCCAGTCCCGAGCGGCATGCGCTGGGAGCCAGAGGTCGGCCGTACGGGCGATTACATCCTGGACTGTTCCGGCTGCTGTTCTGGTGATCAAGCTGCCCGATACGCCGCCCGCTGGGAAGCTTGGCAGGCCTCTCGCGAAACCCTGCGCATCACCAATCCGTTTCCTGTCCAGATGGGTGATCCGGATGCTGCATGGGCCCGTGGGGTTGCTGAGGAGTCGCTGCGGGCTCAAGGGCTGAAGGTGGTCGGTTGATGAAGAGGCACGGCCCAGCTTTCAAGAAGGCGATTATCGAGCTGACCCAGTGCCCGGCGTGCCGTGGCAAAGCGGTGATCAAGGGCGTGTTCCATGACCTGGCCTGCGTGCAATGCAACGCCTCGGGCTGGGTGGTCGCCTCGACAGGGGAAGCGCTGCCGGTGGATGAGCTGGTCACCCAACTGAGCCTGCGCCTGCAGGCCGCACAGCGACAGATCAACGAATTGAAACAGCCTCGGGCCACTGGGCCGGAGGCGATTTACCAGGACAACAACCGCCGCGGGGCTGGTGGTTCGAATAGCACATTGGATTGAGGGGAAGGACATGGTCTACGGAAGTGTATCGGGAGCTGTGGTTGCGGCATTGGCTGCGGGGGAAAAGGGGGCTGCAAAAGGGCAGGCCTGGCAGAAGCTGTACAAGGCAGCCGAAGAGGAGGGTGGCTGCCTGGCCTCGCTGGGTGGCCAGTCGCATGGGCTGGAGCGTACTCAGGTGGATTACTGGCTGTCGGCGCGCCTGCATCACCTGCTGAAGGATCGCCACTGGGATGCCTTGGTGGCGAAGTACAGCACCAGCAAGGTGAAGAAGGTGCAGGCCATCACGCTGGTGAGGCCGCTCATTGCCAGCCCGGCGCCGCAGCTGTTCATCTATAAGGCAGTGACGGCTTGGGCTATCCCGAAGCTGAAGGGGGCTCGCCGGAAGGCGCCGCGCTCAGTGTCGGTCGAGGTGCCGCTCGATGCATCGCCATGGCGCCGGGAGGCGACGGTGAATGCCGCAGTCGCTGCAGGCCAGGCTGAAAGGCGGCGGATCGAAGCGCTGGAAGAGGATGTGATCATCCTGGCCGACAGCTTCTATGACATGAACACCTGGGACCTGGACGCCACGCCCGAGCCGACGCGCCGTCGCTGGAGAGCTCAGATCAACGAGAAGCTCGATGGCATGGTAGACGATGCCTTGGCTGAGGTGCGGGTGATTCTGGAGGCTGAAGGACTGCTGATGAAAGACGCTGCGTGATTGCCTGTTGACATCAGTGAGCGACTGAGCGAAATTATCCCCATCCTGTCATTCCTGCGCGTGTTGAGGAGTGACTAAAAGAAGCCCGACCATTGAGTCGGGCTTTTTGTTTCTGGGTTAGAAAATCAGATGCGGACCGCAATCTCTCCGGTTGCAACGATTTCATATTCATTGCTGCTCTTTCGGTTTGCTCTTCCGCCCCCCACCACCTTGAACTCCTTTATTCCATCGGCCCAGCCGTTATCAGCAGGGTTCAAGAACTCTTGGTAGATCTGGTGCGTGAATTCCTCAATGCCATAGGTCTTTCCCGATTCGGTCTTGACCTTGAAAGCATCTGTCTGCTGTTGCCGCTGTTTCATTGCATCTTCCTTGTAGGTTGGGAGTCACGCGATGACCATAGCACATAGCCACTGCCCGCCCTGCGCGGGCTTTTTTGTTCATCACTCCCCGTAACGGGAGGAATCGAGATGGCCCATATGCCAGAGAAAGACCCCGGCCTGTGGGCCGTCCTGATTGCCTGGGCGATTGCCCACCAGCCGCAGCTATACACCGGTGGCACAGCCGCAGCTGTCGCGATGTGTCGTGTTATCTACGGTGGTGGCGGTCGCCGCAAGATGTTCCTTGAAGGAATCCTGTGCGGCCTGATCGGTACGAGCCTGATGCCAGTGCTCGAGTACTTCTCGCTACCCACCAACCTCGCTGTGTTCGCTGGCTGCATGGTCGGCTTCATCGGCGTGGAGAAGCTGCGCGAGTACTCCGACCGGTTCATGAGCCGGAAGGTTGAGGGCTGATGGCCAGGCTCAAGACGCTCGACTCCCGAGTAAAGGAAGGCCAAGGCTCTCGACTGAAGACCATTACCCCAGGCAGCTGGCGAAGCGACAAGACCAGTACTCAGCGTGGCTACGGCTACAAGTGGCAGAAGGCGCGAGAGCGTTACCTGCTCGACAACCCGCTGTGTGTGTACTGCGCGCGGCACGGACTGACGACAGCGGCCAGCGTGGTTGACCACGTCACACCGCATCGCGGTGACCAGGATCTGTTCTGGAATCAGGCCAACTGGCAGCCGCTCTGCAAGCCCTGCCACGACTCGGTGAAGCGGGCCGAGGAGGCTGCCGGGATCTTATAGCGCTGTAAAAATCTTATTTTTCTAAGAAAAAAAGCACGGCGAAGGCTCTAGATCGAAAAATCTGGGCATGGGGAGGGGGTGCCCAAAATATTGGGACTCCGCCGCAGCTAGACCGCCCTCGACCCCACGCACAGATTTTTTTCCCCCACAGGATTTTTGTTAAATGGCTTTAACACCCAAGAAGCGCGCCTTCATCGCAGCGCTGAGGGGAGGTGCGTCCAATCGAGACGCAGCCATTGCGGCTGGATGCCCTGAAAAATCGGCGTCTGCAGCTGGGTCTCGGTTGGCCAAGGATCCCGGTGTCGTCGCTGAGGTGAACAAGCTTCGAGCGCTCGGTCTTATGCCGGGCGATGTTAAAGCGAATGTTAAAAGGGATGTTAAAGGCGGGGCCGTCGGGCCCACCCGCGATTCGCCCTCGGCAGACCATGAGGCTGACCCCCAGAGCGTTGAGGGTGAGTGGGAGCCAGCTGGCTTTGACCTCTCCCGAGCGCTGTCTCACAAGGACCCGAAAGACTTCCTGCTCGCTGTCATGAACGACATGGGCACGGAGGCGAAGCTGCGTGTAGACGCGGCGAAGGCCCTGATGCCCTTCGTGCATCCCCGGAAAGGCGAGAGCGGGAAGAAGGAACAGGCAAAAGAGAAGGCTGCTGATGCAGCGTCTGGCAAGTTCGGCGCCCGCCGCGGCCCGCTGCGATCGGTGAAGTGATGGAATGGACAACGTCATGCCCCGACTGGGAGCAGCGCATCGTTGCGCGCCAGAGCTTGATTCCCTTCGGACCGCTGTTCCCAACTGAGGCAGAGGAAGCCCTCGAAGTGTTCGGCGCCCTGCGGATGGTCGATGCCACCGGCAGCCCGCTGATGTCCGAGACGGTCCGCGATTGGGTCAACCAGTTCGTGGCGGCGATCTTCGGCGCCTACGACCCTGACGAAGGCCGGCGCCTGGTCAGCGAGTTCATGCTGCTGATCAGCAAGAAGAACGGGAAGTCGACCATTGCGGCAGGGATCATGCTCACGGCCCTGATCCTGAACTGGCGGCCATCGGGTGAGTTCATCATCCTGGCGCCGACCAAGGAAATTGCCGACAACTCCTATATCCCGATCCGCGACATGGTTCGGGCCGACGAGGAGCTTTCGGCGCTCCTCAAGGTGCAGGATCACATCCGCACCGTGACCCACCACCAGACAAACGCCACCCTTAAGGTGGTAGCTGCCGACAGCGAGACGGTGTCTGGCAAGAAGGCCATTGGCGTTTTCATCGATGAGCTCTGGGTGTTCGGCAAGCGGAGCAACGCCGAAGCGATGCTTCGTGAGGCTACCGGCGGGCTAGCTTCCCGCCCTGAGGGTTTCATCATCTGGGCAACGACTCAGTCCGATGCTCCACCTGCTGGGGTGTTCCGGCAGAAGTTGATGTATGCCCGCAAGGTCCGGGACGGTGAGATCGTCGACAGGTCGTTCCTGCCAGTGCTGTATGAGTTTCCGAAGGCCCTGCTCGACGCGGGTGCCCATCGAGACTTCTCGAATGCCTACATCACCAATCCAAATCTGGGGCTCTCGGTCGACGAACCGTTCATTGAGCGGGGTTATGCCCAGGCCCAGATGGATGGGGAAGAGTCGTTCCGGGGCTTTCTGGCTAAGCACCTCAACGTCGAAATCGGTTTGGCACTGCTTTCGGATCGCTGGGCAGGCGCCGACTACTGGGAGCAGCAGGTCTCGAAGAGCTGCCGAACGCTGGAGGACCTGATCGAGCGGTGCGAGGTGATCGACATCGGTATCGACGGCGGCGGCCTGGATGACTTGCTCGGTTTCGCCGCAGTGGGGCGTGAGCGAGACAGTCGGCGCTGGCTGGTCTGGACTCACGCCTGGGCGCACCCCTCGGTGTTGGAGCGCCGCAAGGCTGAGGCCCCTCGTATACGGGACTTCGCCCAGGATGGACACCTGACCCTGGTTGAACGTATCGGCGATGACGTGGACCAGATTGCCGATCTTGTCGCTGAGGTAGAAGAGGCCGGCCTGCTCGACCAGGTGGGGCTCGACCCGGTGGGGATCGGCGCGATTCTCGATGCCTTGGAGCTCAAGGGTATCCCCCGCGAGAAAATCGGCGGCGTGAAGCAGGGTTACACCCTGGGCGGCGCAATCAAAACTGCTGAGCGGAAGCTTGCCGAGGGCGGGCTGTGGCACGGCGGCCAGCCCATGATGGCCTGGTGCTGCGGCAACGCCCGGGTCGAGCCGCGAGGCAACGCCATCCTCATCACCAAGCAGGCCAGCGGCTCAGCGAAGATCGACCCGCTGATGGCCTTGTTTAACGCCGTGACGCTCATGGCTCTCAACCCGGAAGCCCAAGGCGGCATGGGTGATTACCTGGATAACGGCTTCTTCGGACTAATAGGCTGACCATGGCATTCAAATGGTACAACCCCAGGACCTGGGGATTTTTCGGCTACACCGATCCAGCCACGGGCGACTACGTCGAAGTTGATCTTGAGGTCGGCGGCAAGCGCACCAAAGCGGGGGTTCGGGTATCCGCCAAAACCGCCCTGTCGATCAGCATGGTCTGGTCCTGCGTCAAGATCCTCTCAGAATCCCTGAGTGGCTTGCCGCTCAAGCTTTATGAAGACAAGGAAGCCGGCAGGGCACTGGTCACAGGTAACGACCGGATGCTCAAGCTGCTGCGCAAGCCGCACCCCTACATCACCATGCTGAACTTCCTCAAGTTCGTGGTCGTGAACATGGCTCTACGGGGCAATGCGTTTGCTTTGATCGAGCGGAACATCCACGGCGACCCGATAGGCCTGGTGCCACTGGATTGGCGGACCGTCAAGATCGACGCAGAGGACGACCTCATCTACTGGGTTACGCCCAGCGAGGGTGATCCGTACCCGGTGTCGCCTGAGCACATGCTGCATTTCAAGCTGTTCAGCCTTGACGGAGTCGTCGGTCTTTCGCCCCTCGAGCACCAGGCTGAAACCATGGGCCTGGCGAAAGCGGGGCAGCAATGGTCGGCTCGCTTCATGCGCAAGGGCGGCTTCACCGGCGGCTACGTCATCTACGAACAGTTCCTGACCCAGGCCCAGCAGGCTCAGGTGATGGCGAAGTTCCCTGATGTGCGCAAGGCCGACACCGATGACATCGGCAAGATGGCCGTCCTGCAGGGCAACCCGAAGATCGTTCCAGCCGGCATCAGCCAGAAGGACGCCCAGTTCATCGAGTCGCAGCAGTTCCAAGAGGAAGCCCTGGCGGGCATCTATGGCGTACCGCTGTGGCTGGCCAACCGCGCCGGCAAGACCTCGATTATGGGTTCCAACCTTGAGCAGCAGCTTACCGGCTACATCACCTTCGGTCTCAAGCCGTACATCGACGCGGTCGAGGACGAGTTCAACGACAAGCTCTATCGGGCCCGCGCTCGCTTCGCCGAGTTTGCTGTCGAGGGGCTACTGCGCGCCGACAGTGCCGGCCGCGCCACCTACTACGGCAGTGCTCTTGGCGGTTCTGGCGGCTCTGGCTGGATGACTATCAACGAAGTCCGCGTAAAGGAAAACCTGCCTCCCCTGGAGGGCGATGAATACAACCGGGTAACCCGGTGGGAGATGGACAAAAATGGCGAATCTTGAAGTTCCGTTTGAGCTCAAGTCCGTTGATGACGTCGGCAACTTTGAAGGCTACGCCGCAGTGTTCAACAACGTCGACCTGGGCGACGACGTCATCCTGCCTGGGGCTTTCACCCGAGTGAAGGCGACCCGGAGTGGCAAGTTGAAGCTGGCGCTGTATCACGACCTCACCCGGCTGGTGGGCGCCGCCGATTACACCCAAGACGACCATGGGTTGCTGGTGAAGGGCAAGGTCAATCTGGCCGTTAGCTATGCCCGTGACGCCTACGAGCTGATGAAGGCCGAGATTCTCGACAGCATGTCGATTGGCTTCAACACCATCAAAGCTGACTTCGAAGAGCGGGCCGGTCGGCGCGTTCGGGTCATCAAGGAGGCCGAGCTCTGGGAGGCCTCATTCGTGCCTTTCGGCATGAACCCTGAGGCGCATGTCCTCACTGTGAAATCTGACATTCGACTTTTCGAGAATGCCCTGCGCGAACGCATGGGGCTTTCGCAGAAGGAAGCGGCAGCTGTCGCTTCGCTCGGCTACCCCGCGCTACGCCGTGACGGCGGAAGCGAGGCCACGGCGATCGTGGATGAGCTGAAAGACATTTCCAAACTGTTCACCCACCATTTCGGAGTATCGCCATGAGCGAAGTAAAAGAACTGAAGGACTCGCTGGAGCTGCAACTGAAGAGCGGCTTCGAGAGCCTGCAAACCAAGTACGACGCAGCCATCGCTGAGGTCGAGAAGGGTAACAGGGTCACTACTGACCTGAAGAGCCAGATCGACAATCAGAAAGGTGAGCTGCAGCGTGTCATCGACCAGGTGCAGGATCTGGAGCAGAAGGGAGTCAGGTTGCGCGGCCAGCCGTCCGAGGGCAAAAGCTTCATTGACCTCATCCAGGGCGATGAGAGCTACAAATCCCTGAAGAAGGGTGGCGGCCTTGCCGAGCTCGACGTGACCAAGTCCGACATGGCCAGCATGAAGGAAATGAAGGTCACCAGCGCGGGCATCGTGGTGCCGCAGTATGATCCGGTGATTCAGCCTGGTATTCGCCAAGAGCTGCGTATCCGCGACCTTCTGACTGCTGTGCCGGTATCCGGTCAGAACTACACCTACTTCCGCGAGAACGTACACACCCGCGGCGCGGCGCCTGTGGCCGAGGGCGGCCTGAAGCCGACCAGTAACGTGACCTTCACCACCGAAACTGACCGCGTGAAGAAGATCGCGGTATGGATGCCGGTCACCGATGAAGCGCTGGATGACGTGCCACAGCTGTTCGCCTACCTGCAGCAGCTGCTGCGCTACGACCTCAAGCTCGAGGAGGAAGCGCAGATCCTCAAGGGAGACGGCAGCGGCGAGAACCTGAATGGCCTGATGACCCAGGCGACTGCCTACAACACCGCGCTGAGCAAGGCTGGTGACACCGCGATCGACCTGGTGCGTCGTTCGATCTACCAAGTGCGCAAGCAGTCGCAGATGTCGGCCGACGGCGTGGTAATGACCGAGCTCGACTGGATGAACATCGAGTTGCAGAAGGATGGCGAGAACCGCTACCTGTTCGCCAACCTGCAGGGCTTGGTAACCCCAATCTTGTGGGGCCGCCCGGTAATCACCTCCGACAGCATGGATGAAGGTGATGCCGATACCGGCGGTGAATTCCTGACCGCGAACTTCGCGCGCTCCACCACGCTGTTTGACCGCATGTCGTTCCTGTTCAAGATGGGCCTGATCAACGATCAGTTCATCAAGAACGAACGCGCGCTGCTGGTCGAGGAGCGCCTGGGCCTCGGTGTGCGCCGCAAGGAAGCTCTGGTCAAAGGCCGGTTCCCGACTGGCGCATAACTCAACCACAGCGAAGGCCGGTGCATTGCCGGCCCCTTCGTTTCTGGAGGCAGCATGAAAATTAAGATTCTGTGGGGCTTTGTCGGTAACGGCCTGTCGCTTGGCGCCGATTCGAACAAGATCAAGGCCAACGCGACTTTCGAAGAGGCCGATGACGAGTACGCCCACACCCTGATCGGTAAAGGCCTGGCTGTTGAGCTGGACGCCAACGGCAAGCCGCGGGTGGCCAAGCCCAAGGAAGCCAAGCCTGCAATTCCGAAGGAAGACAAGGCTGCCGCCGACAAAGCTGCAGCTGAGAAAGCCGCTGCCGAGAAGGCCGCAGCAGAAAAAGCAGCTGCTGAAAAGGAGGCTGCCGATAAAGCCGCCGCCGAAAAAGCGGCTGCTGACAAGGCTGCCGCTGAGAAAGCTGCGGCTGAGGCCAAGTAAATGCTCGACCTGGCCCGCGTGAAGCTTCACCTTCGCCTGGATGGTGATGAAGAAGACTCGATCGTCATCGGCTACATCGAGGCGGCCAAGGCGCACGTTGCGATGCACTGTGATCGTGCACTGGTCGAGGCCGACCCGGCCGGGCCAGAAGAGATGGGGCTGACCCCAGATGTTGAGCAGGCGATCCTGCTGCTGGTCGGCCACTGGTACGCAAACCGCGAAGCCGTGGTCACAGGCACCATCTCCACCGCCGTTCCTCTCGCGGTCGAAAGGCTGCTCTGGTACAGGAAGCGCTTCTGATGAGAGCAGGCCCCCTGAAACACCGTTGCGTGGTGACGAAACCGCACCGGCAGAAGAACGCATCTGGCGGCGCCGAAGAGACCTGGCTGGATGCTGGCAAGGTCTGGGCGGAAATCACCATGCCGACCGGCCGTGTCGCCCCAGTCGCCGAGCAACTGCAGGCGGTGATTAGCGCGGAGGTCCGCATCAGGCCCCGGGCAGACATCGTTGCCGGCTGGCGCCTGGCGTGCGATGGCGTCACCTATAAGGTCGAGGCGCCGCTGCTGGACAACGACCGCACGATGCAGCGCCTGCTGTGTTCCACCATTCCCAATCCATGAGGTACACCCAATGAAGATTCGAGCACTGGGCCCGCTCTCCGGCGCTGTCGGCGAGCGGGAGAAGGGCGACACCTTCGACGTATCGGCTGAAGTCGGCAAGGAGCTGATCGCCCGCGGCTACGTCGAGGAGGTCCCCGCTAAACCTGCCGCCCCAGCCAAGGCTGATTCGGCGAAGGAGTAGGTCATGGCCCGTCGCTCCAGGATGTCCGGAGACTTCAAGCTTCGGCGATTGCTGCGCAACATCCACAAAACCATGGATAACGAGCTGAAGCCTGCAATGCAGAAGTCCGCTGACCGCGTGCTGCAGACAATGAAGGATTTGGTTCCGAAGGACACAGGCGCAGCTGCTGGAGCCCTGACGGCGTTTGTTTCCACAAGCGGGTTAAACGCTGAGGTTGGATTGCGGGGCAAGCTCAACAATCAGCGTTATTTCTACTTGCGGTTCCTGGAGTACGGAACGAAAGGCTACTCAGGCAAGCTGTACCACCGGGCTGACTCCAATGCGGTATCGGGCTCTCACACTACCAACCGCGACCGCTCGAAACTCAGCGGCAAGAATCGCCTCGGTCGGCGCGACACGAAGAACAAGAGCGACGGCACCACTTTCTTCGGCAAGTACCCGGATATCCCCGCCAGGCCAGCTCACCCTTGGCTCAGGCCTGCGATGCAGGTCAATCGGGAGTTCGTTCTGGCAGAGATTGAGGCAGCAATCACGCGCACGTTGCGCAAAGCAAGTCAGGGGGTAGGGAATGGCTGATCCATCGCTGGCGCTGCAGGAGGCGATCTTCGCCAGGCTCGAGGCAGAGGTCAGCTGCCCGATCTACGACGGCGCCCCAATGAATGCCGACATGCCCTATGTGTCGATCGACCGAGAGGTCTCGGTGAACGCCACCCCCATCGCCGGCCGCAAGCGCGAGACGCGCCTGATCTACCTGTCAGTGTGGTCCGATGCCGTCGGCCAAGCCGAGGTCAAGCGCATCAATGGCGAGGTAATCGCCGCCCTCGACGAGCGCCGCCTGCCGCTGACGGTAGGGCGGGCCGTTTCCGTCCGGGTCGAACAAGCCGACGCCCAGCGCGATGCTGACGGCGTGACATACCAGGGTTCGGTCACGGTTCGCGTGATCACCACCCACTGAATTCAACACCGGCCGCGCCGCGGCTTTTATCCAATGCGCCTTTGGAGGAACACCCATGGCCGATGACAACCTCAATACAGCCGCCGGCTGCCGCCTTGCGATTGGCGGCAAGACCGGCGCCGACACCGAAACCGAGTACAAGGCCGACACCTACGTCGATGTGGGCGAGATCGAAGACCTGGGCGAGTTCGGCGACACCTTCAATCCGGTGAACTTCACCTCCCTGGCGGATGGTCGGGTGCGCAAGTACAAGGGCACCGCTGACGCCGGCAACATGACCCTGGCCGTGGGCCTGGACAACGGCGACCTCGGCCAGAAGGCCGTTGCCGTCGCGCACAAGGATCGCACCAAGGGCAACTACAACATCAAGGTCACGCTCAACGACGGTGACCCAGGCGCGACTCCGGCTATCCTGCCGACCACGTTCTACTTCGCGGTGAAGGTGATGAACAACACCGTGGCCGCGGGCTCCGCCGACAACGTAGTGCGCCGCAACATCACGCTCGGCATCAACACCGACATCCTCGAAATCGTGGCAGGTCCGGCCACCCCTTGATCGATGGGGCTTCGGCCCCGTCCTCAGCTGAGAAAACCCCATGTGCGAAGCTCTGTATGGCACCACCACGCTGGTGGTCGGTGCACGAACTTACACCCTGCGCCCGACCCTCGAGGCGGCGCTACTGATCGAAAGTCGGTTCGGCGGTCTGCGCGGCGCGCTTGAATCGATGCGGCTGATGAGCATCGCTGCCAGCGCCGACGTCATCGTCGCCGGCGCCGGCCTGCAGGCCGACCAGCACGCCCAGGTCGCCGCTGAGGTGTTCCAGACTGGCGTGGCGAAGGTGTCGGCTCGTCTGACTGATTTCATCACCGTGCTGCTCAATCCGGTGCCGCCGAGCGTGGTCGCCCGGGGAAAGGACGAGGCGGACAGCACAGCGCAGTGAAGGACGGCAGCTACGTCGACTATTTGTTCGGCGTGGCCACCGGCTGGCTTGGCTGGCCGCCTGACACCGCGTGGCATACCCCAATACCGCAAATCATGCTCGCGCTCGATGCCCGGCTCGACTGGACTGGGCGCGGCCAGAAACAAGGGCAGACCCAGGTCGCGCCCCAGAAACGTCAAAGCGTCGCGGACAAGTTGAAGAGCTTCCTCCGAGGGCAACCCAAACAGTAAGTAACGTGCCGCCTTCGTGCGGCTTTTTTGTGCTTGGAGATTTGCATGGCCGACCAACAAGTCCAGGGGATGCTGGTCCAGATCGAGGCGACTACTGCACAGTTACGCCGGGAACTGGCGAATGCTGACCAGGTGGTTGCGCGCAGCACGCAGGCGATCGACCGCAACCTGGCTACCGTCGATTCGGCCTTTGACAGGGCAGGAGTCGCAGCCCAATCCGCAGGCGTGCTAATGCGCGGTGCTTTCGCTGCTGTGGCTGGTGCCGGCCTGATCGGCGGCATCATCAAGCAGGTCGACGCTTACGGGCAGATGTCCGACAGGATGAAGGCTGCCGCTGGCAATGCTTCCGAATATCAGGTGGTACAGGAGCGCCTGCTGCGTACCGCCCAGGAAACCTACCGCCCGCTGGCCGAAGCGCAAGAGTTGTACATCCGCACGGCTGACGTGATGCGCAGCCTGGGCTTCAACACCCAGCAAACTCTGGATATCACCGACAGCTTCAGCTTTCTGCTGGTGACCAACGCCGCGGCGGCCGACAAGGCTGGATCTGCACTCGACGCCTATTCCAAGGCATTGCAGACGGGCAAGATCGACGCCGACGGGTGGGTCTCCATCCAGAGCGCGATGCCGACCATCGTCGACGCCATCGCCGCCGGCACCGGCAAGAGTGCGGCAGAGATCCGCAAGTTAGGGGTGCAAGGCAAGCTCGCCCTGGATGACCTGAATGCCGGCTTGTTGCGCACGGTCGAGGTCAACCGCAAGGCTGCTGTCGACATGTCCACCAGCGTGCAGGACGCCCTCGTCAACATCAACAACGCCATCGGCACTTTCCTGGGCAGTATGGAGGAACGCACCGGCGCGGTCGGCTCGCTGTCGAAGGTGCTTCTTGCGCTGGCTGATAACGTGGACTTGGTTGCCGTCGCGATGGGTGGGGCAGGTGCAGCTGCGCTCACCCTGTACGTCGCCAAGGCCGGCTTGGCCCTGAAGGCATCGCTGGCGCAGCGCGCAGCAGAGGTAGAGAACGCCAGATCCGCCTTGCGCGCTGCTGATGCACAGCGTCTCTACGCGCAGGCGCAGTTGCAGCAAGCCCAGGCTTCGGTGGCTGCCGCGACCGGCCTGCAGCGCCTATCACTGGTGCAGACGCAACTGCTGCCCAGGCAGGCGGCGCTCAAGGCTTCCACGGATGCCCTTGCGATCGCCCAAGCTAACCTCACCCGCGCCGCCACGGGTGGCCTGCTGGCGGCACTCGGTGGACCTGCCGGCCTGGCATTGCTCGCTGGCACTGCCGCTGCCAGCTTTCTGCTGCTGGGTGACAGCGCCGACAAGGCCGGTGTCAGCCTTGAGGATATGCACAAGCCGGTTTCGCAGCTGCGCGAGGAGTTTGCCAAGCTCAATCGGGACCAGCGCGAGGCTTCGTTGGTCAAATGGCAGCAGGAACAGGTCGGTGCCGCTGATGCGGTGCGCAGCGCCTATGGTGACCTGGCCCAGTCTATCCGCCAGTCCGTGGTCACAGCGCCGGCCAGAGACTCAGGCGGCCAGTACGGTAAGCAGTTGCGCGCCTACCAGGAGGTGGTTGACCGGCTGAAGGAGGCCCGCGCGGCGGGGTCTGACCTGTCGCCGGTGCTTCGCGAAGTAGGCGATCGCCTGAACCTGCCAGCCAGCACGGTACAGCAGTGGATCACCCAGGCTGGTGCAGTCAGTGATGCCGACCAGCGCTCGGGGTTGATTGCCGAGACCCTGCGGGTGCTGACTGGAGTTACGGAGCAGAACACGTCGGCTACCCACGCCAACAATGCTGCCAAGGCTGGTATGAGTTCGGCGGGGCAGACCTACCTTGAAACGCTGCAGAAGCAGTTGGCTGGTCTGCAGGACAATGGCGATGCGATCAAGATCGCCAACCGGCACATCGCGGAGAACGCCGACCTTACAGAGACTGATCGGCAGGCGATTCTGTCGGCGGCAAGTGCGATCGAGTCACAGAAAAAGGCCAACAAGGACGCCACGGACAGTAGCAAGAGCCGCACCAAGGCTCTGAACGACGAGATCAAGGCGCTCGACGCAATCATTGATAGGGCGCTGCCCGAGAGAAAGCGCCTCGAAGATCTGACTGAAGGTGTGCAGGGGCTACGCAAAGCTCAGGCTGCAGGCAAGATCACCGCCGCCGAGATGGAGCTCGGCATCAAGAACCTGAACACCGCCTACGGCGATACGACCATTCAGCAGCGTACTGAGGCTGAGCGGAAGCTGGCCGAGCAGCGGCGTAACAGTGCTGATGCCTACCGCAAAGCCATGGAGGTGGTGCTGCAGACTCGGCAGGACGCGATCAACGCGGACGTGGCCGGGGTCGGCATGGGCGACGACGAGCGCGAGCAGGCCGACCGCTTGAACGCAGTGCGGCAGAAGTACGCCGAGGCGCGCCGTCAACTGGAGGAGCAGCAAGAGGACGTTTCTCGCCGGCTCAGCCAGCAGGCCTATGAAGAACGCCTGGCGGATCTGGCCGACTATCAGGCGCGCGAACTGCAGATGGAGGTGGATGGCCACGGCGCCCGTCTTGAAGCCCAGCGCGATTACCGCAACGGCGTACGGCGGGCATGGGCCAACATCAAGGCAGATGCGGCTGACGTGGCGGGTGCAACGGACCGCACCCTGACGGCGGGCTTCGATTCGGCAAGCAACTCGCTGGCGAACTTCGCCATGACTGGCAAGATGAAGTTCAAGGACTTCACCACCAGCATCCTCAGCGACATGGCCAGGATTGCCAGCCAGCAAGCCGCGAGTTCGTTGCTCAGCGGTCTGGTAGGTATGGGTATCTCGGCGGCTGGCAGCTACTTCGGCGGTGGCAATGGCCTGCCGGCGGGCTCTGCTGGCGCGGTCTCCTCGAACCTTGGCGCATCCCAGGCCGG
Source organism: Pseudomonas wadenswilerensis (assembly GCF_900497695.1). GTDB lineage: Bacteria > Pseudomonadota > Gammaproteobacteria > Pseudomonadales > Pseudomonadaceae > Aquipseudomonas > Aquipseudomonas wadenswilerensis. The sequence continues at coordinate 443,310 of NZ_UIDD01000006.1, forward strand.
CTATTCGAGCGCTTACTTCCAGGCATTGGGGGGCGCGTGGGACGGCGGCGTGCAGATGTTCGCCAAGGGCGGTGCCTTCACCAACAGCGTGCTGACCAAGCCCACGGGCTTCGGCATGGCCAACGGAGGCCTGGGTATTGCGGGCGAAGCAGGGCCGGAGGCGATCATGCCGCTCGCCCGTGGCGCGGATGGGTCGCTGGGCGTGCAGGTCGTTGGCGGCAACCAGGGTGGCGGGACGGTGGTGCAGGTCAACGCACCGATGAGCATCACCGTTGAAGACCGCAGCTCGGAGGGCATGCAGCTCGATACTGCTGCGCTCGAGCAGAACCTTCAGCAGCAGATGCAGGGTATCGCTGATCGCGCAATCGCCGCCTCCTGGCGCCCAGGTGGTTCCAGCTATCGAAATACGAAGGGGAGGTAGCAGTGGCTATCGAGACATTCACCTGGTCGCCTGATGACGAGGCCAGCGGCGAGAGCATGCTGAAGACCCGGAAGTCGCAGTTCGGCGACAACTACGCCCAGGTGGTGGGAGACGGGATCAACGCCGAGACCGACAGCTGGACGCTGTCATTTGGCGGTGCTGCCGAGGAAGTGAAGCCAATCGTTGACTTCATCCGCGCCCACCGTGGCTTCCGCTCATTTCTGTGGACGCCGCCCGGCGGCGAGTTGGGCCTGTATCGCTGCGAAAGGATCGGCCAGCAACGCCGACCCGGCAGCATCGCCGTAATCAACCTGACCTTCGAGAGGGCATACCACCCATGAGCCTGGTTTCACAGATCCAGAAGCTGGAGCCAGGCTCCGAGGTGCTGCTGTTCGAGATGGATGGCTCGGACTTCGGCGCCAATGTGCTGCGCTTCCATGGCCACGCCATTCCGCACACGCCGCAGGAGCTCGCTGATGCTGGCGCTGACGCGGATCAGTTGCCAGCCAAGTCGATCTGGTGGCAGGGCGAGGAGTACGGCGCCTGGCCGCTGAAAGTCGATGGTATCGAAGCAAACTCGGACGGTACCGCAGTGCGCCCTACGCTATCGGTCGGCAACGTGAATAGCCGGATCACCGCACTGTGCTTAGCCTTCGACGATCTGCTCGAGTTCAAACTGACCATCCGGAGCACGCTCGGCCAATTCCTGGACGCGGCCAACTTCCCTGGTGGCAACCCCCAGGCCGACCCGACCCAAGAAGGAATTGAGGTTTGGTACATCGACCAGAAAGTGTCGGAGAACGGTCAAACGGTGTCCTGGGAGTTGGCCAGCCCTGGCGACGTGGGCGGGGAAACGATCGGCAGGCAGATGACCACGCTGTGCCACTGGGCTATGACCAATGGCTACCGGGGGCCCAACTGCGGCTACATGGGGCCGTACCGTGACAAGGACGGCAACCTCACTGACAACCCTGAGCTGGACGAGTGCGATGGCTGCCTGGGCACCGGGTGCGTGCCGCGTTTCGGCATTGGCAACCCGCTGCCCTTCGGCGGCTTCCCGGCTGTATCCCTGATTGCACGGAGCTGACCATGCGCAAACACATCCTGGCCGCCGTGCAAGCGCACGCCGCGGCTGAGTACCCGCGCGAGTGCTGCGGGCTGATACTGGCCTTAGGCCGAAAGCAAATCTACGTGCCGTGCACCAACACTGCGAGCGACCCGAGCGAAGAGTTCCGGATCGCGCCTGAGGAATACGCCGCAGCGGAAGACCGGGGCGAGGTGATCGGCATCGTGCACTCGCACCCCGACGCCACCAGCAGGCCGTCACCGCGTGACCTGGCCATGTGCGAAGCCACGGCACTGCCCTGGCACATCCTGTCCTGGCCTGAAGGCGACCTGCGCACCATCACTCCAACTGGCAGCACGCCGCTGCTGGGTCGACCATTCGTGCACGGCGCCTGGGACTGCTGGCAGTCCTGCGCGGACTGGTATCAGCGTGAGTGGGGGCTGGAGTTCCCGGCCTATGCCCGGGAGGATGGGTGGTGGGAGCAGGCCGGCGGGCCCAGCCTGTACGAGCAGGCCTACGAAGCGGCGGGCTTCTACCAGGTCGACCGACCACAGCGCGGCGACATGGTCGTCATGGAGGTGGGGAGGGCCGCGCACCCGAACCATGCCGGGATCTACCTGGGCGCAGATCCGCAGCTGCCTGGCGAGCAAGTCCAGGTATTCGGCCAAGGGCCGTTCCTGATGCACCACCTGTACGGCAGGCCCTCAGAGATCATCGTATTTGGTGGCCCCTGGCTGGCGCGCACCCGCCTGGTGCTACGACATCGAGACGCACGGTGATAGAGTCCCCATTTTCAAGGGAGGGACCATATGCGAATTCTTATTGGGGCAGTGGCGATGGTGCTGCTGGCCGGGTGTGCGTCATCTGCAATCTCCGTCCGCGAGGCAACACCAGTCCCGCGAGATGAACTTTACGCGTTTCAGGTAAAGCCGCGAGGGGATAGCGGCACCGTTATCGTTCTTAGGGATTCAGGGGCGGTAGGCTCTGGTTGTGATGTGGTTGTGTTTATAGACGGCAAAAGAGCCGCCAAGCTGGGTACGGGCCAGCGAGCCAGCTTCCACCTGCCACCGGGCCAGCCAAGCATTGGAATAGGGTTGGCGAACTCCGGGCTCTGCGGCGGCATGGCGGTGCGGACGATCGTTGGAAACGTGCAAAACGGCAAAGAGACTGTTTACAGAATTAGCGGAGACATGAGCGGCATCTATATAGGCCCCTACGTCGATTACAACTGATCCAGCCGCCTCCGGGCGGCTTTTTTGCGCCTGGAGAAAGCATGGCCGCTACAGCAGCACATTACGAGCCGTTCACCATAATCAAGCTCTCGGGAACCCTCGCCAGAAAATTTGGCCGGATACATCGAAGGCTACTAGATACCGGCAAGTCATGGGAGGTGTTCAAGGCTCTCAAGGCTACGCTTCCGGGCTTTGAAGAAGAGATTCAGCGCCTTGATCGACTTGGGATGAGTTTTGCAGTCTTCAGGAACCGCCGGAATGTTGGGATTGGTGACTTCGAGCGAGGAGGTACTCGTGAGCTCAGGATCGTTCCGGTGGTTGCTGGTAGCAAGCGTGGCGGGATCCTGCAGACCATCGTTGGAGCGATAATGATCGTTGCCGGGGTGTTCCTCTCAGCCACTCCATTTGGTGCTCCCTTGATTGGCGCAGGTATTGGCATGGTTGCTGGCGGGGTAATCCAGATGCTCAGCCCCCAAGCCAAAGGCCTTTCACAAAGCGGCGCCCCGGAAAACCTGCCGTCCTACGCCTTTGGCAGCGCAAAGAACACTACAGCCAGCGGCAACCCCGTCCCGATCTGCATCGGCAAGCGCCGCTGGGGCGGAGCGATTATCTCCGCTTCGATCTACGCCGAGGACAAGGCGTAGCCGTCAGCCTGAAACACCACCAACCGCCTCCGGGCGGTTTTTTATTGCCCGGAGGAAAGCATGGGCGCAGCACTTCTACCAGAAATCACCGGCGCCAAAGGTGGCGAGAAGAAGCCGAAAAGTCCGGTTGAGGCGCCGGATAGCCTGCAGTCGACGAACATCGCCAAGATCCTGCTGGCGGTGGGTGAGGGTGAGTTTGACGAAACTCCGACGGACCGTGATATCTACCTGGATAACACCCCGATCGTGGATGCCAGCGGCAATGTGAACTTCCCGGGGGTCAAGTGGGAGTGGCGCCCAGGCTCGATCGAACAGGATTACATTCAGGGTATTCCGGCGATCGAGAACGAGACGACGGTAAACGTCGAGCTGCGTAGCGACACGCCCTTCACCCGCACCCTGAGCAATCTCCAGCTCTCCAGATTCCGCGTGCGGTTCTCCTGGCCCCGCCTTGCCAGTCAGGACGACAACGGCACGAACGGCTATCGCATCGAGTACGCCATCGACGTTTCTACCGACGGCGGGGCATTTGTCGAGTCCCTTCGTGGTGCTGTTGACGGCAAGACCACCAATGGCTACCAGCGATCGGAGCCTGTCAGCCTGCCGCCGGCCACCTCCGGGTGGGCTTTCCGGATTCGCCGCATCACACCAAACGCCAACAGCGGCACGATTGCGGATCAGATGCTGATCGCGGGCTACACCGAGATCATCGACCAGAAGCTGCGCTACCCGAACACCGCGCTGCTTTACATCGAGTTCAATGCCGAGCAGTTCCATAACATCCCGGCGGTAACGGTCAACTGTAAGGCGCAGCGCTGGCCTGTGCCGAGCAACTACGACCCGGTGACACGCACCTACACCGGCGTGTGGGATGGCACTTTCAAGCAGGCTTGGACCAACAACCCGGTTTGGGCCACCTATGGCCTGTGCGTCAACGACCGGTTCGGCCTGGGGAAGCGCATTCAGCCCTGGATGGTCGACAAATGGGAGATGTACCGCATCTCGCAGTACTGCGACCAGCTTGTGCCGGATGGTGTAGGCGGCCAGGAGCCGCGCTACCTGTGCGACCTGAACTTGCAGGGCAAGGCCGAGGCTTGGACGCTGCTGCGCGATCTCTCGGCAATTTACAGGGGTATGGTCTACTGGGCTCAGGGCTCGCTGTACATGCAGGCCGACATGCCGCGTGCGCAGGATATCGACTACGTCTTCACCAGGTCGAACGTCATCGACGGCGATTTCGTCTATGGTGGCGCCGGCCGCGACACGCACTACAGCCGCGCATTGGTGAGCTACGACAACCCGGCCAACAACTACGACACCGACGTGATTCCGGTAACCGACATTGCGTTGCAGCGCCGGTTCCGGGATCGGCCCATCGAAATCTCGGCTATCGGCTGCACCCGTGCCAGTGAGGCCCAGCGCCGTGGCAAGTGGGCACTGCTGAGCAATAGCCAGGATCGCACCGTCTCGTTCAAGACGGGCATGGAGGGGGCGAACGTGCTGCCGGGCTTCGTCATCCCGGTGGCTGACGAAGTGGTCGCCGGCCGCCCGACCGGCGGGCGCATATCGGCTGCGCTCGGCCGGGTGATCACCCTGGATCGGGACACGCCAATCAAGGCTGGCGACCGACTGATTATCAACCTGCCCAACGGCACCGCCCAGGGCAGGACGGTGCAGTCGGTGAACGGGCGAGACGTGACGGTGACCACCGCCTACGCACTGCAGCCGGAGCGCGAGCTGCAGTGGGCGATCGACTATGAGGACCTGGCTGTCCAGTTGTTCCGTGTGCTGAAGCGTGTGCGCACCACCGAGGGCGAGTACGAGTTCACCGCCCTGGAGTTCAACCCCAGCAAGTTTGCCGCCATCGATACCGGCGCCAAGCTTGAGGAGCGGCCGATCAGCGTCATCCCGGTGACGACGGTGCCGCCGCCGGCGAGCGTAACCCTGACCTCGAGCTATGCCGTGGAGCAAGGCCTCGCAGTCAGCACCATGACCATCGCCTGGCCGGCAGTAGAAGGTGCCGTGGCCTATGACGTGGAGTGGCGCAAGGACAACGGCAACTGGATCAAGCTGCAGCGCACCGGCACGACCTCGGTCGACGTGACGGGCATCTACGCCGGGGCATACCTGGCCCGGGTGCGGGCGGTGAGTGCCTTCGATATCTCGTCGGTGTGGAAAAGCTCCAGCCTCACGCAGCTGACTGGCAAAGCTGGATTGCCGCCGGCGGTGACGTTCCTCACCGCCACCAGCGAGCTGTTCGCAATCGGCCTGAAGTGGGGCTTCCCTCCTGGCGCCGAGGACACCCAGCGCACGGAGATCTGGTACAGCCCCAGCACCGATCTGGCGCAGGCGACCAAACTCACTGATCTGGCCTACCCGCAGAGCGATTGGAAGTACCAGGTCGGCGCAGGTGGTGTTTCGTTCTTCTTCTGGGCGCGCCTTATCGACCGTACCGGCAACATCGGGCCGTGGTTCCCGGTGGCGCCGAACGCTGTGCGGGGCATCTCCAGCACGGACGCCTCGCCAATTCTTGGCATGATCGTCGGCCGGATCACCGAAACCGAGCTCGGCCAGGATCTGGTCGAGAAGATCGACGGACTGCAGGAGCAGATCGACGCCCTGGATGGCCTGAAGGCGTACAGCCCAGACGAGGCGTACACCAAGGACCAGATGGTCGTGGTGGACGGGCGAATCTACCAGGCTAAGCAGAACATCCCGGCAGACCCTGCAGGCGGCAATGCGCCGCCCAACCCGGTGCTATGGACCGATGTCGGTCAGTCAGTTGAATCCATCGACGGCCTGGCCCAGCAGGTGGAGACCAACACCACCAACATCACCGAGGTGGGCGGCAAGGTCACGGCCACGGCCGAGAGCCTTCAGGCGCTGCGTGCTTCCTTCCGAGACGAAGATGCAGAGGGTGACCTTGCTGGCGCGCTGAGCCAGTGGGATTCGACCGCAGCGTTTGCAGTGGAGGTTAAAGCCAGCGCCTCCCGCGATGAAGCGATCGCACGCAAGACCGAAACTCTTGAGGCCTCTCTGGGCAGCACTAACGCAGCGGTCCAGACCACCAGCCAGGCACTGGTAAACCTGGAAGGCAAGGCCAGCACGATGTGGTCGGTGAAGACGCAGCTCAACTCCCAAGACCAGTATGTGGTTGCCGGCATAGGCCTGGGCATCGAGAACGGTCCTGCCGGGTTGCAAAGCCAGTTCCTGGTCAGCGCCGACCGCTTCGCCGTGGTGAATGGAATCAACGGAAACCTTTCCTCGCCGTTCGTTGTGCAGAACGGCCAGGTCTTTATCAATCAGGCGTTCATATCGCAGGCTTTCATCAGGGAGGTGATTCTCGGGATGACGATTCGATCAGCTGCGGTCAACGCCGAGGGCTTGCCGCTTTTGGAGATCAATGTTCCGTCAGGCACGTTTACCTTGCGCGGCTCTGGTACTGGCGGCTCAACGATGCTCAACAACCTCGGGTTCTATGTGTACGACCTCAACAAAGTCCTGCGGGCACAACTGGGGGATCTGTCGGCATGAGTTTCGGCCTAAGAACGTTTTCGAGTACCGGGGTGATGGAGCTGGATACCACCAGCTTCACTTACCAGATTCTTCACAACGAACTGCTCGACTTCACCGCCACCACCACGCCCAGGACCATCAGCATCCCAGGCTTCGATCCCGATAAATGCTCGGCAGTCCTGCTGCCCATCGATGCAGTAGATGACAGCAATCGCGATACCCACGCAACGGCCATGCCGTACATCTCGCTCGCTCCGGGCGTGGTGACGGTGTTGTCGCGGCATCCAAATGAAACCGACTCCCGCTTTGTGACCCTGATCAGGGTCCGCCTACTTGTCATGAGGTTTCGAAATTGACCTTTGGATTTTACGCCAAGAACGATGACTCCTTCGTCCAGATCGACTCGGAGAAGCCCAGGCTGTGCATGGTGCACAAAGGCAACTATGCGGCGCCTTCCGGGTTTGTGGCAAGCGTTGTGTTTCCAGCGCCGATCACCACCCAGGAGCCGCCCTGTATCTTCATCCGGCCCAGCACCACCAGTGCCACCGAGCTCTACCGGTACCTGAACATCAGCGGCAGCCCTGGTAACTGGACCGGTTTCTCGATCGAGGCCGCCAACGTCACCTACAGCCCGTCCGGCAAGTGGTTCGCCGCGGTCTTCGCTTCCCCCGGCAACAGTCAGTTTGGGCTGCGGCTTTTCGACGGCGGGACGAACCTGGTCTACGACTCGGGCGCCCCTGCGGTGATCTTCACCAAGGCCTCCAACTCATGGGTCTATGTCGGGCAGGTCCATCTAGAAATCGCCAATGCTTACTACTACCGCACGCCTGTGGCAGCGAGCTTGGCCGAGGATGAGTACCTGATGCTCAACCCGTTCTCCCGTTCGATGCCGGCGCATGCAGTGCGGGCATCGTCGTGCGGTATCAGGATGCAGTACTCAGGCGGCTATCTGGAGATGTACCTGGTCAACGTCGCCGCCTGGACGGATATCGGCCGGGTTGCCGCGGTGTTCGCAAAGCTCAGCGTCTGAGCCTCAGGCTCAACCCCTACTTCGATGTAACCCAAATTTCAGGAGATACCATGCCCTGGTACAGAACAGGCAGCGTGGCGATTACTGCCGGCCAACAAACCGTCACCGGCACCGGCACGGCGTTTTCCGCCAACAGTCGGGTGGGTGACGCATTCCAAGGGCCTGACGGCCGCTGGTACGAAGTGACCAACATCGCCAGCGCGGCGGTGCTGTCAATCTATCCGGCCTATCAAGGCGCGACAGTCACCGGCGGCGCCTACGGGCTGGCGCCCATGCAGGGGTACGTCAAGGACGCTGCCGATAAGCTCCGCCAGATCGTTGAGCAGTGGGGCGCCACCTTGGCGGGCCTGGGCAGTGTGTCGACCGAAGATGTTGTCCCGGTTGCAAAGGGCGGTACCGGCGGGAAAACTCAGGCAGAGGCCCGCAACGGCTTAGGTCTCGGCAATGCTGCCGTGGCCACCATCGGCACTGCCGCCGGACAGGTGCTCACCCGCGGCGCCTTCGGGCTCGGCGCTACCTGGGCTACTGGCCTACCATTGGCGACCAACATCGGTGGCCCGCAGATCCAAGACAGCGGTTTCTATAGGTATTCCCCAGCAACTGCGGACAAGCCTGGTTTCGGCTCTGGCTATGGCACATTGAGTGCACTTTCGGCGACTGTCGACGGGGCCGGAAACTACGGTACGCAGCTCGCAATTGATTATGCGGTGAATGCTATCGGCTTTCGCCGGCTCACCGGCCCAGCCTGGGGAGGCTGGTGCGAGATCTATCACACCGGCAACACCACCCGAGGTTCCGGTGGCGCGCTGTCCGCGGCGTCGCCGATTGTGCGTATCGCGAATGTATCCGACAGCGCGCGGCGCGACCTGCAGGAGCAAACCTTCCAGGGCGCCGGCGCCTGGGGCGTAGCCAATGACGAGGCTCGCGGCGTTCAGGTTGAGCGCATGGCGATGGGTGAGTATCGCATTGCTGGAAGCCTGGGCCTGGCTGTCGAAGGGTGGCGCACGCAGGACCCATGCTCACCAGATGGCGGCAGGCCGCTGGGTATTACCGAGAGCGAGCAGGGCGACGATGGCACCGTTACGGTTCGCCTGTTCAAGCAACGCTGGACGCTCACCGATGACGGCGAGTTGCTGTTGAGCAAAGGCGTGCCTTTGGATGTGCCTCTGAACAGTTGGATCGACGTTCGCCTGGACATGCCACCGCCGCCCACACCAAGAACTGAGCCCTGACCACCCGCCATCGAGCGGGTTTATTTTTGCCTGGAGAAACGCATGCCCCCTTTGAGCGAGCAGCAGTTGCTGCAGATCCTCCCGAACGCCCGCCCAGTCGCGGGCATTTTTTTGCCTGCACTGAACCGGGCCATGGCCCGCCACAAGATCGACAGCCCGGTGCGCGTGGCGGCGTTCCTGGCCCAGGTCGGGCATGAGTCGGGCCAGCTGCGCAACCTGGTGGAGAACCTGAACTACAGTGCCGAGGCGTTGGTGCGTACTTGGCCCAGCCGGTTCACCGCAGTGTCGGCGGCGGCCTGCGCGCGGCAGCCGGAGAAGATCGCCAACATCGTGTACAGCGGGCGCATGGGCAACACCTGCCCGGGGGACGGCTGGCGGTACCGTGGCCGCGGCCTGATCCAGCTCACCGGCCGCTCGAACTACGCCGCCGCCGGCGCTGGCTTAGCTCTGCCGCTGGAAGAGAAGCCCGAGCTGCTCGAGCAGCCCGAGCACGCCGCCATGTCCGCCGCCTGGTGGTGGTCGACCCACGGCCTGAATGAGCTGGCCGACGCCGGCCGCTTCCAAGACATCGGCAGCGTGATCAACACCGGCAAGTCTGGCCGCGTGCCGCACGGTGCCGCTGAGCGAAAGGCGCTGTATGACCGCGCGTTGAAGGTGCTGGCGTGATCAGTGCGCGCACGATCGGCGCGACGGTTTCGCTGGTGCTGGTGGCCTGGGCGTTCTGGCGCGCCTACGAGCACGGGCGCTCGACCATGGATGTCGAGTGGCAGGCGAAGAGCGAGAAGCAGGCCAATGAGTTCCAGGCTGAACGAGAGGCTGCCGCGGTTGCGGTAGTCAACTGGCAGGGTGCAGAGCAGGCCCGGCGGCGCGCCCTAGAAGATCAACTGCAAGCCATCGACAAAACCCACCACCAGGAGCTGACCAATGCTCAAGCAACTCAGGCTCGCCTGCGCGATCGCCTCGCTACTTCTGATCTCCGGCTGTCAGTCCTACTCGCCACCCCAACCCAGGGTAGTGGCTGCGGAGTGCCAGCCGCCGCCGGCGCCACCAGCATGGTTCATGGAGCCCCGCGAGGCGAACTTGACCCAGCGGCTGCTCAACGAATTGTCGCCATCACCGATGCCGGTGACCAGGGACTGATTGCATTGGCGGCGTGCCAAGCGTATGTGCGGGGAGTGCGTAAATAAGGGGAAGGTGTTCGGTCGGCAGGACGCCGGAGGAGGGGAAGTAGCTGTACCAATTTTTGTACCAATTGCTTCGTTTCGGTGTGTGTTCGCGTGTAGAGCAGAGTGGCCAAACCCCCGGATTTACTGGGTTTTGCCACTTTGGCTCACACAGAAAAACGCAAAAAACATCTCTGGAGTATGGCCCAGATCCTGTCGATTGCCCTGCATCCGTTGGGCGGATCATGAAAAAGATTTAATCCCGTACCCATTTTGTACCCACCAGTTGAGTATTCCAGCTTCCCGATTTTCACTATCATCAATCAACTTGCGACACAGGGAAGATCAAATGTTCAAACGTTCTGCTGCATTAGTGCTCGTGGCAATGGCGCTTTCTGCGTGCCAGCCGAAATGGAAGGAGATGACAGAAGAGGAGGTCAAGCAGCAGCGCGAGTTTGCCGAAGCGTTATGGGCCAAGGACAGGGCCAAAAACCCCAGCTATGAAGAGTGGCTCAGTGGGCAGATCAGCTCCAGCCGCTCGGCAGAACAGAACGTGGTGCAATTGATGTCCAGGTCGCTTGAAAGGTGTCTGGACAGATACGTCGAAACCTCTCCGGTCGGCTGCAGCAAGCGCTCGGTGGCCATCGTCGACAACTACTACTTTGACCATTACTACACTTCCAGCAAGAAACCACCGGCAGGGTACCTGACGGTCAGCCATGCTTACCTCAAGTGGTCCTCGGCGATGGAAGCGATCGCGCTTGAGGCATCCTGGCATGTCATTTCGGAACGCGCCCTGCAAGCGCGCGAGGCCATTTCGCGGGCATCGTTCCCAGGGCTTTGAAGGTTTGCTCCGGAGTCGTTGCTCAGTGCTGTTCAGGTTTCGATGATGTCGAGGATGGCTGGCACTGATGCGTATTTGTTACTGTCGTGACCTTCTTTGGTCAACCGGACGACCTCCTCATGACAGTCAGCATCGAGTTCACTCAAAGCCCCACCGAGCAGCACCGCGAAGCCATCCTCCAACCGTTGCGGGCCTATAACATCAGCCAGGCCGGTGAGCCTCGTTTGCAAACCATCGCCTGGTTGCTGCGCGACCCTCAGGGTGGCGAAGTCATTGGCGGGTTGTACGGCAAGATTTCTGCCGGGTGGATGTTCATCGAGCTGCTCAGCGTGCCCGAATCCTTGCGCGGCCAGGGTGTAGGACGCCAGTTGATGATTCAGGCCGAGGCGCAGGCACGAAGCGCGGGCTGTACCGGTATCTGGCTGGATACCTTCAGCTTCCAGGCACCGGCGTTTTACCGCAAGCTCGGTTTTACCGTCTTCGGTGAGCTCGCCGACTATCCGTCGGGGCATACCCGCTACTTCATGCGAAAGCTGCTCTGAACAAGGCTGGCAACAATCATTCGCGCCCCAGGATCCGATCCATCACCCCGTCGGTCTTCAGCGCTTGCGCGGCGACTGCCGGGTGCCTGGCCTCACCGCGAATATGCGCATTCATGCCCAGTACGTGATGCCACTGGATGTGCTCGGGGTTGGCGATCTGCAGGCTGAGCTGTTGGTCGGCGTCCAGGCGTACCGGGTATTCGTCGAATACCGAGAAGCCGATCCGGCCTTTGCTGCCGATGATATCCACGCGGTCTTCGCGGCGGTCGGCAACGAAGTTCCAGCAGCCCATGCCCAACGCGCCACTGGCGAAACGCCAGCTGGCGGCCACGGCATCTTCGGCGGCATACAGGCCGGCCTGGCGGGCGGTGTAGCCGGTGACCTCGACAATATCACCGAGCAGGTACTGGAACAGGTCCAGGCCATGGCTGGCAAGGTCGGCAAAGTAACCGCCACCGGCGATTTGCGGATCGGTGCGCCAGTTGGGGCTGGCGCTACGGTCGCCATCGGTAGGTGGTTTGGTCAGGGTCCAGCTCAGGTGCCGGACCTCGCCAATCCGGCCGTCCTGCAGCCATTGGCGAACTTGCTGGAAGCGCGGCAATGAACGTCGGTAATAGGACACGAACAGATGCCGCCCGGCGTCGACAAAGGCCTGTTGCATCTGCTGGCTGCTGTCGGCATTGAGCGACATCGGTTTTTCCACGCAGCAGTGCTTGCCGGCCGCTGCGACCTGCAGACTGTAGGCAAAATGGCTGTCGGGTGGGGTGGCGATGTACACCGCATCGATCTGCGGGTCGGCGATCAGCTGCGCCGCATCGCTGTAAACCTTGGCGATGCCATGGCGCGTGGCATAGTCCTGGGCGGCGGCGGGGCGCCGGCCCATCACTGCCACCAGCGCCGAACCCGGCGCCTTGTAGAACGCCGGGCCACTCTTGCGCTCGGCAACGCTGCCGCAGCCGATCATTCCCCAGTTGATTACCTTCATGACAACTTCCCGATAGCATGCTTGGTCATTCAAAACCGGGACGATGATAGCAATCCCCGCCAAACGGATCGACCTCCCATAAAAAGCCCCGCCAAAGGGCGGGGCAAGGGGCTGTGCGGAGCAACGCACGATAAAACGGTGGCTAGCCTCAGGCTTGCAGGCCGGGGCCTTCGAGCCGGTCGGCGAGGGCCTGGGCGGCGGGCAGCGAGGTCAATGGCCCGGAGATCGCTTCGCCATTGCGCACCAGGTACCAGCAGGCCAGCAGGCCCAGCTCCCTGAGCGAGGTGGGGACGGCGCTGCCGATGACGGACATGATGTTGATAGGGGCCATTGTGGGTTCCTCCTGCGAATCATGGGCCTACCTTAACGGCCAGTGCCTGGCGGTTGAAATCAACCTGAGTGATAGTGAACATCATCGCCATGCTTGGCGTTTGGGCATAATGCCGATTCGCTTGAGGGGGAGAATCAAATGGCAACTGTTCCAGGCAAAGACACCGTGCTGTGCATCTCGCTGGCCGGGCGTCCGGGCACCTTTGGCGTGCGCTTTCATAACCATCTGTATCAGCAGCTGGGGCTGGATTACTACTACAAGGCCATGACCACCCAGGACCTGCCGGCGGCGGTCGCGGGTATTCGCGCGCTGGGTATTCGCGGTTGCGGCGTGTCGATGCCGTACAAGGAAGCCTGCATGGCCCTGGTCGATGAAATCGACCCGTCGGCGGCGGCCATCGAGTCGATCAACACCATCGTCAACACCGACGGTCATCTCAAGGCCTACAACACCGATTACCTGGCTGTACGTCAGCTGCTGGCGCAGCACCGGATCGATCCATCCACGGCCTTCGCCCTGCGCGGCAGTGGCGGTATGGCCAAGGCGGTGGCCAGTGCCTTGCGTGAAGCCGGTTTCACCCAGGGCATTATCGTCGCCCGCAATGAACAGGCAGGCCGCCAGTTGGCCGATAGCTGCGGGTATCGCTGGCAGGCGCAGCTGGGCGACCTGTGCCCGCCGATGCTGGTGAATGTCACGCCGATTGGCATGGCCGGTGGGGTCGAGGCAGAACAGTTGGCGTTCGCGCCCGAGGCGATTGCGGCGGCCCAGCAGGTGTTCGATGTGGTGGCGATGCCGGCGCAGACACCGTTGATCGTCGAGGCCCAGCGCTTGGGCAAGCCGGTGATTACCGGGCTTGAGGTGATTGCCTTGCAGGCGCTGGAGCAGTTTGTGCTGTACACCGGGGTGCGGCCGACGGCGGAGCAGGTGGCGCGGGCGGTGGCGTTTGCCCGCGGGTAGTGCGTAGGCCCCATCGCCGGCAAGGCCGGCTCCCACAGTGGATCTGTGTACACCAAACCCTGTGGGAGCTGGTTTGCCACAATGGATCTGTTGGCACCAAACTCTGTGGGAGCTGGCTTTGCCAGCGATGGGCTGCAAAGCAGCCCCGGGTTTACTCGAACTGCGCCAAGCGCTCTTCCAGCGCCGCGATCCGTGCTTCCAGCGCTTCAATCCGCTCTACCGACACTGCGCCGCCGGCCGAGCGCTCCGGCCCTTGCTGACGCGCCGCCAGAATCGCCTCGATCTCGGCCGGATCCCCCAGTGCATGGGTATAGCGATCCTCTCGCTGCCCGGCCTGACGCGGCAGGTGCAGGGCAAAGCCGCGGGCGATCAGGCGCTCGAGCTGGTGCACGACCTGCTCGGCATCTTCGAACTCATGCATGCGGCTGCTGCGGGTCAGCAGTTCGTTAACGGTCTGCGGCCCGCGCAGGAACATCAGCCCGAGCAGGATCACCTGCGCCGGTACCAGCTCCAGGGCCTTGTCCACGCGTTGCTCCCAGCGGTCGGCGCGGCTGCCCATCTGCAGGCGGGTCAGGCCCTGGCCTTCCAGCGCGCGCAGGGCTTGACCGACCTGGCCCTGGCTAAGGTTCATCACCGGCTCACGGCTGGTCTTCTGGTTGCAGGCCAGCACCAGGGCGTTGAGGGTCAGGGGGTAGGTTTCCGGGCTGGTGGCCTGTTTTTCGATCAGCGAACCGAGCACGCGAATCTCGGTGCTGGTGAAGCGGGCGTCGGAAGGGGTTTCGTGTTCGGCGGACATGGCCCTGTCTCTATGCGAAGAAAGGCCTCTAGCCTAGGTGCGCAACAGGGTAAAACACAAGCAGCCGGTGCAGGACGCACCGGCTGCCGGTCAGGCTCAGGCGGCCTGGCGTTCCTCGGCCAGGCAGGCCGCGGCGGTAAACAGGACGTCGGTGGAGGAGTTCAGCGCGGTTTCCGCCGAGTCCTGCAGCACACCAATAATGAAGCCAACAGCCACCACCTGCATGGCGATCTCGCTGGGGATGCCGAACAGGCTGCAGGCCAGCGGGATCAGCAGCAGCGAACCACCGGCTACGCCCGAGGCGCCGCAGGCACACACGGCGGCGACGACGCTGAGCAGGATCGCGGTAGGGATGTCGACGGCAATGCCCAGGGTATGCACGGCGGCCAGGGTCAGCACGGTGATGGTGATGGCTGCGCCGGCCATGTTGATCGTCGCGCCCAGCGGGATCGACACCGAGTAGGTGTCTTCATGCAGGCCGAGTTTTTCGCTCAAGGCCATGTTCACCGGGATGTTGGCCGCCGAGCTGCGGGTGAAGAAGGCGGTGATGCCGCTTTCACGCAGGCACAGCAGTACCAGCGGGAAGGGGTTGCGGCGAATCTTCCAGAAGACGATGATCGGGTTGACCACCAGCGCCACGAACAGCATGCAACCGATCAGCACGGCCAGCAGGTGCAGGTAACCGAGCAGGGCGTCCAGCCCGGACTGCGCCAGGGTCGAGGCGACCAGGCCGAAAATCCCCAGTGGCGCGAAGCGAATCACCACGCGCACGATCAGCGTCACCCCGTTGGACAGGTCGGCAACCACCGTCCGCGTGGTTTCCCCAGCATGACGAATCGCCACGCCGAGGCCGATGGCCCAGGCCAGCACGCCGATGAAGTTGGCGTTCATCAACGCGCTCACCGGGTTGTCGACCACGCTCAGCAGCAAACTCTGCAGCACTTCAGTGATACCGCCGGGTGCGCTCAGGGCAACGTCCGAGGTGCTCAGCGCCAGGTTCGAAGGGAAGGCCATGCTGGCGATCACCGCGACCACAGCGGCAGCGAAGGTGCCGAACAGGTACAGCACCAGGATCGGGCGGATATGGGTTTCCGTGCCGTGACGGTGGTTGGCGATGGAAGCCATGACCAGGATGAACACCAGGATCGGCGCCACCGCCTTCAGTGCGGAAACGAACACCTTGCCGACAAAGCCGAGGCTGGCGGCGGTGTCGGGGGCGAACACCGCCATGGCGATACCGGCGACGAGGCCGATCATGATCTGGACCACCAGGCTGGTGCGGTTCAACAGGTTTAGAACAGGGGTCATGTCAGGTGTTTCTCTGTCTTGTTCAGGGGCGGCGGGCGAACCACGGCGCTGGAGCATGGGGCACCTGGCGGGGCAGGGCCGAGAAAAAGGGCGCGACTTTAGCACAGCAGGGCACATTTAGTGATTGCGCTGTGTCAGACGGTAGGGCGGGCGTGTAGTATGCGCGCCCTTTGCAAACGGCCCTGGCCGTTTTTTGTTTAGCTGCGGAGTGTAGATGTTACTGCCTATTTTGTTGCTGGCTGCGGCCGGCTTCACTGTACTGACCACCGAGTTCGTCATCGTCGGCCTGCTGCCGGGCATTGCCCGCGACCTTGAGGTCAGCGTGTCTCAGGCGGGCCTGCTGGTGACCCTGTTCGCCTTCACCGTGGCCTGCTTTGGCCCGTTCCTCACCGCCTGGGCGGCGCGATTCGAGCGCAAGCGGCTGTTTGTTGGCATTTTGCTGGTGTTCGCGGCGTCCAACGCCCTGGCGGCCATGGCCGACAACCTCTATGTGATGGGCGTGGCGCGCTTGATCCCGGCCTTGGGTTTGCCGGTGTTCTGGGCCCTGGCCAGTGAAACGGCAGTCGACATCGTCGGCCCGGCCTATGCCGGCCGGGCCATTTCCAAGATCAGCTTCGGCGTAGTGTGCGCCACGGTGTTCGGCATTCCGGTCGGTACCCTGATCGGCGACGCCCTGGGTTGGCGCGCGGCCTTTGCGGTGCTGGCGCTGCTGGCTCTGGCCAAGGCCTTGCTGCTGTACGTCTACCTGCCGCGCACGCCCCGGCATAACCAGGCCACCTCGCTGCTTGGCCAGTTCGGCATCCTGCGCAGCCGCCTGTTGCAAGGCCATGTGCTGCTCTCGGTGCTGGTGTTCAGCGGCATGTTCACCGCCTACACCTACCTGGCCGACATGCTCGAGCGCCTGGCCGGCTTTGACGGCGCGCTGGTCGGCTGGTGCCTGATGGGCTTTGGTGCGGTCGGCCTGATCGGCAACAGCCTGGGGGGTCGCGCGGTCGATCGGCATCCGTTGAAAGCCTCGGCTGCCTTCTGTGCCCTGATGATGGTCGGCATGATCGCCGTGGTGCCAGCGATCCATACGGTGTACGGCTTGGGCCTGGCCCTGGCGATCTGGGGCATGACCCAGGCGGCGCTGTTTCTGGTCAGCCATGTGCGGCTGATCAAGGCCGCGCCCCAGGCACCGGCCTTTGCCGCTTCGCTGAACATCGCCGGGGCCAACCTGGGCATTGGCCTGGGCGCGGTGATTGGCGGGCGGGTGATCGATACCCTGGGCCTGGCCAACCTCGGTTACGCCGCCGCTATCCTCATCGGCCTGTCGGTGCTGCTGGCGCTGGGGCTGATGAGCCCGCGCCTGCAACCGGCTACCAGTTGAACAACTGGCGTCGGGCGCCTTCGGTGATGGCGACAATGCCCGGGTGCTTGACCTTGCGCTCCACCGAGATGGCGTAGAACGACTCGTTGACCGCGTCGGTCTGGCCGATCAGCTCGACGCCATACTGCTTGCACACCTCGTCGGCAATCACGCTGGGGGCAATGAAGATACCGCTGCCGGATTGGCCGAAGGCCTGCATCAAGGCGCTGTCGTCGAACTCGCCAACGATCCGTGGTTGCAGTTGCTGCTCGGCAAACCAACGCAGCAGGCGGCTGCGCACTACGGTTTCCTGGCCGGGGATCAGCAGCGGCGCGTGTTGCAGGCAGGCCGGGAAGTTGCGCCCGTACTGCTCGGCCAACACGGGCGTTGCAAAAAAGCTGATGCCGCATTCGCCGAGCTTCTGGCTGTAGCCCTTGATGTCCAGGTGACTGGGCATGGGGCTGTCGGAAATCACCAGGTCCAGGCGCTGGATCGCCAGGTCCGCCAGCAGCCGTTCGAGTTTGTCTTCGCGGCAGCTCAGGCGCAGGGCGTCTTCCATGTGCATGGTCGGTGCCAGCAGGCGATAGACGATGGATTTGGGCACCACGTCCGCCACCCCGACCCGAAACAGGATCTGCTGCTCATCAGGCCGGGCCCGCAGCATGGCTTCGAGCTCGCCGCCAATCTGGAACATCTGTTCGGCGTAGGTCAGGGTTTGCCGGCCGCTCTCGGTCAGCTCCAGCTGCCGCCCGACCCGGCGGAACAACTCGATGCCATAGGTTTGTTCGAGTAGGGTGATCTGCCCGCTGATGGTCTGCGGGGTCAGGTTCAACTGCTCGCAGGCCCGCACGATGCTGCCGGTCTTGGCCACCACCCAGAAGTAATGCAGTTGCCGGTAATTGAGCATGCTGATTCCCGATTCGTAAAAACCGAAGTATAACCGCTAAAAATACGAATTTTCCTGATGTATTCAGCTCTTTAGAATCCCTTGCCATCACGGTGCCCCTGAATGAGCACCGATTTAATTGCACGGAGATCCACAGATGCTTCACTTCAAATCCATCGGTACACCCCTGGTGTTGCTGCTGGCCCTGCTGGCCATGAGCGGTTGCGAGCAGGCGGAAAAGTCCGCCCAGCAGATGCTCAACCAGGCGGCGGAGTCGGCCAAGGAAGCCATCGATAAAACCAACGAAGCCGCCCAGCAGGCCCTGAGCGAAGCCACCGGCTCCGAAGGCAGCGACAAGGCTGGCAAACCCGAGCGCGACGACAGCGCCCAGGACATCTGACCCACCCCTTACCCCGATGCAGGATTTGATTCATGGAATACTTGTTGGAACTCGCTGCAAGCCCGACCGCCTGGGTCGCCCTGGCCACCCTGGTGGCCATGGAGATCGTCCTCGGTATCGACAACCTGATCTTCATCTCGATCCTGACCAACAAGTTGCCTGAAGAATTTCGCTCCAAGGCGCGGCGCATTGGTATCAGCATGGCGCTGGTGATGCGCCTGGGCCTGCTCAGCACCGTGGCCTGGATCGTCCAGCTCACCGAGCCGGTTGTCGATGTGTTTGGTCATACCTTCTCCTGGAAGGACATGATCCTCATCGCCGGTGGCCTGTTCCTGCTGTGGAAAGCGACCAAGGAAATCCACGAGAGCGTCGACCCGCGCGCCCAGGCTGAAGCCAAGGCGTCGTCGACCATCACCCTGGGCTTTGCTGCGGCGATCGGGCAGATCCTGGTGCTGGACATCGTCTTCTCGATCGACAGCATCATCACCGCCGTGGGCATGACCGAGCACTTGCCGATCATGATCATCGCCGTGATCAGTGCCGTGATCGTGATGCTGGTGGCGGCCGACCCGCTGGCCCGGTTCATCAACGATAACCCGACCGTGGTGATGCTGGCCCTGGGCTTCCTGATCATGATCGGCATGACCCTGATCGCCGAAGGTTTCGGTGCTCATGTACCCAAGGGTTATGTGTATGCGGCGATGGCCTTCTCGACGGCGATCGAGGTGCTCAACATCATGTCGCGCCGGGCGCGCTTGAAGCGCGAGGCTACTGAAGCTTAATACTTGCTGAAGTAGAAACTGTGGGAGCCGGCCTTGCCGGCGATGGGATCAGCGCGGTGCTTGTTACTGCGCGGTGTCCGCATCGCTGGCAAGCCGGCTCCCACAGTGCTTTATGCCAGCTATGAATCTAATGCGCCCCGGCATGCCGGCGACTACGCCGCGCAGGTACCGCGTCCTTGCCTTCGGGCTGAATACGATGATGCGGATGATGACGCCGGGCGATGCGCAACACCCCCCAGAGCATGGCGGCGGCGACGCTCAACCAGGCGCCGACCAGCATCAAAATTGCCATTGTCAGGCTCATGTGTGCCTCCTTAGGTCCGCGGCAAGGCAACAAGGCTCGCCAACGCGGACACGTCTTCAGTCTAGCCCGTTGCATGTTGCAGGCTATTGACCGATGGTCTAGAGGCTTGGGCCGCTTTGTTCTAAGCCTGCGGCGGGCTATACCCGAGGCGCGCGCCAGCCTATGATCAGCGCTCAGGGCCGGGCAGTGGCTGCCGGCCGTCATCGAGCGAGTGTTCATGCCTCCACTGACTTCCCTAATCGGCTTCACCCCACGCCGCCTGCTGGCGGCCTGCGCGGTAGGCCTGGCCCTGGCCGGTTGCGCCAGCCAGCCGCCATCCCAGCTTAAAAACCTGCCGCAACGGGTCGAGATCGGCTCGGTACCGTTCTACCGTGGCGAAGCCAACCAGAGCGCATCGATGGCCCTGGCGGCATTGCTGTCGCAACAGGGTGTACGCATCACCCCAGGATTGCTCGACGAGTCGTTGGGCCTGCCGGAGAACGTCGACAAACTTGAAGGCTCGATCCAGCGGGTTGGCCGCGAATACGGCATGGTGGTCTATCCGCTCGATCCGCGTCTGGAGGCCTTGCTGGCGCAAGTCGCGGCAGGTAATCCGGTATTGCTGCGCTTTCAGCAAGGTTCGGCGTTCTGGAGCGAGCCGCGCTATGCCTTGCTGGTCGGCTACGACCGCTACAAGCAGCGGGTATTGTTGCGGGCGGGGATGAACCGGCGCCTGCTGATGGAGTTCGATGACTTCGAATCAGCCTGGCAGAAGCAGGGGAGCTGGGCGGTGTTGGTCCAGCAGCCGGGCCAGTTGCCGGCCGAGGTCGACCGTCAGCGCTGGCTGAAAGCGGCCAATGACCTGGCCCAGGCGGGCCAGGAACAAGCGGCCCGGCAGGCCGTCAGCGCCCTGGGGCAGTGACGGCGCAGGCCGGGCAGGGCGATTAGAAGCCCAGACGATCGCGCAGGCTGTAGTACCAGGCGCCCAGGGCGCTGAACGGTACGCGCAGCAGTTGGCCACCTGGGAACGGGTAG
The DNA here is from genome assembly GCF_900497695.1 of Pseudomonas wadenswilerensis. GTDB lineage: Bacteria > Pseudomonadota > Gammaproteobacteria > Pseudomonadales > Pseudomonadaceae > Aquipseudomonas > Aquipseudomonas wadenswilerensis. The sequence goes on from NZ_UIDD01000006.1 coordinate 464,111, forward strand.
TGCGGCAGCTCGGCGAAGGCATCGAAACGTTCGGCCTGGCCACGCAGGGCCTCGGCCAGCACCTTGCCCGCCAGGTGGGTGTAGGTAACGCCGTGGCCACTGCAGCCCTGGGAGTAATAGATGTTGTCGCCCAGGCGACCCACTTGCGGCAGGCGCGACAGGGTCAGCAGGAAGTTGCCGGTCCAGGCGTAATCGATCTTCACGTCCTTGAGCTGCGGGAAGGCCTTGAGCATTTTCGGGCGGATGATCGCTTCGATGTTGGCCGGGTCACGGGCGCCGTACACCACGCCACCGCCGAAGATCAGGCGCTTGTCGCCGGTCAGGCGGTAGTAGTCGAGCAGGTAGTTGCAGTCTTCGACGCAGTAGTCTTGCGGCAGCAGGCTGCGCGCCAGGTCTTCGCTCAGTGGCTCGGTGGTGATCACCTGGGTGCCGCAGGGCATCGACTTGGCCGCCAGCTCCGGCACCAGGCCGCCGAGGTAGGCGTTACCGGCAACGATGATGAACTTGGCGCGCACTTTACCTTGTGGGGTGTGCACTACCGGGTTGGCGCCGCGCTCGATGCGGATGGCCGGCGATTGCTCGTAGATCTTGCCGCCCAGCGACTCGACCGCGGCGGCTTCGCCCAGGGCCAGGTTCAGCGGGTGGATGTGGCCGCCGCTCATGTCGAGCATGCCGCCGATATATTGGTCGCAGTCGACCACTTCACGGATGCGCTTCTGGTCCATCAGCTCCAGCTGGGTGTGGCCGAAGCGTTCCCACAGGCGCTTTTGCGATTCCAGGTGGCCCATCTGCTTGGGTGTCAGGGCGGCGAATACGCCACCGTCCTTGAGGTCGCACTGGATGTTGTATTTGGCCACGCGCTCACGGATGATGCGCCCGCCCTCGAAGGCCATGTGGCCCAGCAGTTGCGCCTGCTTGGGGCCGACGGTGCGTTCGATGACGTCGATGTCGCGGCTATAGCTGTTGACGATCTGCCCGCCGTTACGGCCCGAGGCGCCGAAGCCGACCTTGGCGGCTTCCAGCACGGTGACCTTGAAGCCGCTTTCAAGCAGGAACAGGGCGCTGGACAAGCCGGTGTAGCCGGCGCCGATCACGCAGACATCGGTCTGTACCTCTTCCTGCAGCGCCGGGCGCGGCGGAACCGGATTGGCCGATGCGGCGTAGTAGGACTGAGGGTAGGGGGTATTGGCCATGCTGCGAAACCTCTGTTTTATATTTTTTACGACTGTACCGATGCTATCAATAATAATAAACACCCGCTAGTCGTGTGTTGAAAATCCTTTACCCCGGGTTTTCGCAAATACTTTTGTTATTCAGTGGCTTAGCGTTAAAAAAAGAGTTGACACTGTTCGGCGATTGCGTAGAATGCGCCCCACAGCAGGCACATAGCTCAGTTGGTTAGAGCACCACCTTGACATGGTGGGGGTCGTTGGTTCGAGTCCAATTGTGCCTACCAAATCAAATCCGCCCCTGCTGGCGGTACTGAAAAAGGCGATCCGAAAGGGTCGCCTTTTTTGTTTGCGCGGTATTTTTGCTGGCAAAGCAAAGCTGCTGATTTTTTTATGAAATTTCGCTTTACGAAGGTTAAAGACCTGCGTATTATGCGCCCCACAGCAGGCACATAGCTCAGTTGGTTAGAGCACCACCTTGACATGGTGGGGGTCGTTGGTTCGAATCCAATTGTGCCTACCAAACAAATCCACACTGCTGTGTGGTAACAGAAAGGGCGATCCGCAAGGGTCGCCCTTTTTGCATTTCAGTCCCAAGGCTGGCCAATGCCCCTGTGGGAGCTGGCTTGCCAGCGATCGAGCGCGAAGCGGTCGCAATTCAGGCGGCAACCGCGCGGGCCTCATCGCTGGCAAGCCAGCTCCCACAGTGATCGCGATAAGCCGTCGATAGTAACCATTGCCCTGCCTGCAGATGCTAAAATCCGCCGCTTGCATTCAGGAGATAGACGCGTGCGCAAAGTGGCGGTGGTAATGGCGGTGCTGGCTCTGGCCGGTTGCGAGAACGAAGTCGAAGGCGTGCACAAGCAGGTGGCCGAACACCTGCAGAACCCCAAGACAGCCAAGTTCGCCAACGTGCGATTCGACCAGCAAGGCATTATCTGCGGCCAGGTGCGTGGTAAGGATGACGCTGGCGTCTTCGTGCCGTATCGCAGCTACGTGGCGATCAAGCAGGCCGGCGGCGACTATCAGCTCATTATTGCCGACCAGGGCAGCAACCTGGCCATTCGCGAAAAATGCGGCGGCGCCGACCTGCAGCGCGCCGCCGACGCCGCCGCTGACCAGCCAGCGCCGCAGGGCTGGGATGTCGAGATCGTCCAGGGGGCGAACATGGGCGCCTTGAGCGACATGACCGCCCGCCTGATCGAAAAGCAGATCCCGTCCTCGGTGGTCTACCGCAACGGCAAGCCGGTGGTGCTGCTCGGCCCTTATCCCGACAAGGTTCAAGCGCAAGCGCAGCAAGCCGACGTCATGGCCCGCCTGGGCACCGACTCGATCGTCATCCAGCACGACGCCCCGCGCTAGCCAGCGGCTTCCCGGTCCTCGTACACTCACGGCTCTACGCAAGGAGAGCCGTCATGAGTGATTCATCCGCCGCCATTACCCTGCAGCGTTGTACCGAACAGCATGTCGAGGGCCTGACCGCGCTGTACAACGACCCGCGGGTGGCGCGTCAGGTGCTGCAGATGCCTTACCAGTCACCGGAGATATGGCGCAAGCGACTGAGCCTGGACAACGAACGGATGCTGTTTCTGGTGGCGCTGCACCAGGGCGAAGTCATCGGCAGTTGCTCGCTGGAGCAATACGCGCGTATCCGCCGTGCCCACTGTGGCGGTATCGGCATGGGTGTGGCGCCAGCCTGGCAAGGCAAAGGTGTTGGCAGTCGCCTGCTGGAGGCGGTACTGGACGTGGCCGACAACTGGATGGGCCTGCAGCGCGTCGAGCTGACCGTGTACACCGACAATCATCCGGCGCTGGCCTTGTACAAACGCTTCGGCTTTACGGTTGAAGGTCAATTGATTGACTATGCTATGCGTGACGGTGAGTTGATCGATGTCTACAGCATGGCGCGTCTGCGACGACAGCCAGGCTGAGCAGGAGGGCCATATGTCTACGCTGGAGCGGGCCATTGCGGTTGCGGCGAGGGCACATGAAGGACAGCACGACAAAGGTGGGGCGGCCTATATCCTCCACCCGTTGCGGGTGATGCTGAGGGTGACGACGCCCGAGCAGCGCATTGTCGCGGTGCTCCACGACGTGCTCGAGGATTCACCGATGACACTCTCCGACCTTGCTCGCGAAGGCTTCGCCCTGAAGATCCTTGCGGCGGTGCAGGCGCTGAGCCGGCGAGATGACGAAAGCTACGAGGCCTTCGTTGTGCGGGTAGGCGATGACCCGCTGGCGCGGGTGGTCAAGCTGGCTGACCTTGCCGACAACAGCGACCTGTCGCGCATCAGTATCCCCAGCCCTGAAGACATTGCCCGCCTGGCCCGTTACCAGCAGGCCAGCGCCTACCTGCAGGCGCTGGCCTGAGCCTCAACCGCAGGCGCTGAGGTTCACGGGTCCGACGAACTCATTGCCATGGCCCATCACGCAGGCCACTCGCTGGTTGCGCTGGCGCTCCCAGGGCTGCGGCGGGTAGGTCTTGTTCCAGGCTTCGTACAGCTGGCGGTCCTGCTTGGACAGCTTGAGGCTGTACTGCTTGCTCATATAGAAGTAGGTGCGCGCGATCATCCCGCGAATCGACGGCCGCGGCATGACCTTCTTGGCCTTGAAGTCCACCTGGGTCAGGCACGAGCCGTATTGCCCGCGCTGCTCGGGCAGCCAGCCGAAACTGAAGTTGCTGCGATCGCCATTGACCTCGCCAATGCTCGGCACCAGGTTGTGCAGGTCGGCCTCGGCGCGCTGGTAGACCTTGTCATTGCGCGAGCAGTTCTTGCGCCCACCGCTTTGCCAGCATTGACGCTGATGGCCGATATGCCAGGCCGGGACGATATGCTCCCACTCGATGCGCGAGGCGCGGTTGGCATTCTTGCGCGGCACATAACCGCAGGCATTCAAATCGACCTTGTTGCCGTTGTACTTGCAGCCGCAGTAGAACTCGGTGGACTGCGGCGCGTACAGGCGCCAGGCGACCTTCTTGGCTTCGTTGAAGGTGCGCGGTGCATCGGCGTGGGCGGTGGTGACACTGAACAACAGACAAGCTACTGCAAAAACCGGAAATCTCATGCGCTTTCAATCTTCCTTCGGCACAACCCAGAAAATCTGCACGCCACCGTCATCGCGGTAGGCGAGGGTGACGTTGTCGTTCTCGGCGATTTCGTCGAGCAGGGTGGCCCAGTCTTCAGGCGATTCGTGCTCCAGGCGGAAGATCAGTGCGGCCCGGGCTTTTTGCGCAGTGGGGGAATTGATGATTTTCTGGATGCGGGTGCCCAGTTGCTCGTAACTGCTGGCAGGGGCGGAAGTGGTGGCCACGAAGCGTTCCTTTTTTAGCTGTATGCGCATACAGTATTTTACTGTAAGCAATTTCGCAACAGCTCGTCGGTGAAAGAGCGCATGTGACCGCAAACCGCGCGGTTTGCTGCGGTCTGTTTAAAGTATTTTTTGCGAGGGTAGGGGAAGCAGGCTTGCCCGTCCTACAGGGCGGGCAAGCACTTGGGGGTTACTCGATCAGTATTCCCAGAAGATCCGCTGCAGCTCTTTGCTGTCCTGGGTCTTGGTCATGGCGACCATGGCCAGGATGCGGGCTTTTTGCGGGTTCAGGTCATGGGCGACGACGAAGTCGTTCTTGTCGTCAGGCTGCTCGGCGTTACGCAGCACGAAGCCGCCGGCATTGACGTGGGACGAACGAATGATCTGCACGCCTTGCTTGCGCAGTTCCTGCAGGGCAGGCACTACACGCGAGGAAACCGAGCCATTGCCGGTGCCGGCGTGGATGATCGCCTTGGCGCCATTTTGCGCCAGTGCCTTGTAGGCGGTGTCGGTGACGTTGCCGTAACCATAGGCGATATCAACGGCAGGCAGGTTGCTGATCTTCTTGATGTCGAATTCCGAGTCGACGGTGTGACGCTTGGCCGGCAGGCGGAACCAGTAGGACTTGCCTTCCACGACCATGCCCAGCGGGCCCCATGGGCTCTTGAAGGCTTCGGTCTTGATGTTCACGGTCTTGCTGACGTCGCGACCCGACAGGATCTCGTCGTTCATGGTGACCAGCACGCCCTTGCCGCGCGAATCCTTGTTGCTGGCAACGGCCACGGCGTTGTACAGGTTGAGCATGCCGTCAGCCGACATCGCGGTGCCCGGGCGCATGGAGCCGACCACGACGATTGGCTTGTCGGTTTTTTCGACCAGGTTGAGGAAGTAGGCGGTCTCTTCCAGGGTGTCGGTACCGTGGGTGATGACGATGCCGTCGACGTCCTTGCTGTCGGCAAGTTCGGCAACGCGCTTGCCCAGTTGCAGCAGGTTTTCGTTGCTGATGCTTTCGGAGGCGATCTGCAGGACTTGCTCGCCGCGCACATTGGCCAGGGTGGCCAGTTCCGGGACGCCGGCGATCAGCTTGTCGACACCGACTTTGGCAGCCTGGTAGGTCGCGCTGTTGGCGGTGCTGGCGCCAGCGCCGGCGATGGTGCCACCGGTGGCGAGGATCACCACGTTGGCCAGTTTCTGTTGGTTCTCGACTTCCTTGGCGTTGACGCCTGCGGGCAGTAACAGCAGCAGGGCCAAAGCGCCCGGAACGAAGGAATTAAGCGCAGCTTTCATCGTTGATCTCTCTTCTGTCTGGAGTTCGCTGTGTAACGCGCTTACAGGAGCAGATTCCGTACCAGAACAGCCGTTCGTCGGTTTTCATCTTCAATCTATTGATTTTCATGGGCTTTGCGGGCTTTGCGAAACACCGGCAAAGCATTTTTCTATTCGGAATTCCGAATATTGTGTACAAGAGGTGTTCGGTTTTCCGGTTGTTTTGAGGATAATTCCTACGCGCACTTTCCAAATGGTCTCCGGCGGTGGATTTGACAAAATTTGGTTACATTCCCATAGTGGCTCAACGCAAACGTTTGCGACCCGATAAAAATCATAAGATCCGGAGTAAACCCATGAAGCTGCCCTTTGCTGGACGCCTGCTGGCGGTCGCCGTACTTTCCTCGCTGTCCCTCGCTACCCCTTTTTCCCAAGCCCTGGCCGATGAAGCCAAGCCCAAAGTCGCGCTGGTGATGAAGTCGCTCGCCAACGAATTCTTCCGGACCATGGAAGATGGCGCCAAGGCCTATCAGAAAGATCACGCCAATGACTTCGACCTGGTGTCCAACGGCATCAAGGACGAGACCGATGCCGGCAACCAGATCCGCATCGTCGAGCAGATGATCGTCTCCGGGGTCAATGCCCTGGTCATCGCCCCGGCCGACTCCAAGGCCCTGGTGCCCGTGGTGAAAAAGGCCATGGACGCGGGTATCACCGTGATCAACATCGACAACCGCCTCGACCCCGAGGTGCTCAAGAGCAAGAACCTCAGCGTGCCGTTCGTGGGCCCCGACAACCGCAAGGGCGCACGCCTGGTAGGTGAGTACCTGGCCACGCAGAAGCTCAAGGCCGGTGACCAGGTCGCCATCATTGAAGGCGTCTCGACCACCACCAACGCCCAGCAGCGCACCGCAGGCTTCAAGGATGCGATGGAAGCGGCGCAGATCAAGGTCGTCTCGGTGCAGTCGGGCGACTGGGAAATTGCCAAGGGCAACGCCGTGGCGGCCTCCCTGCTCAACGCCAATCCTGACCTCAAGGCGCTGCTGGCCGGCAACGACAGCATGGCCCTGGGCGCTGTTTCAGCCGTGCGCGCAGCGGGGAAGGCCGGGCAGGTGCAAGTGGTTGGCTACGACAACATCAATGCGATCAAACCGATGCTCAAAGACGGCCGCGTGCTCGCCACCGCCGACCAGTACGCCGCCAAGCAGGCGGTGTTCGGCATCGAGGCGGCGCTGAAGATGCTCAAGGGCGAGAAAACCGATGTCGACGCCGACAACGTCATCCAGACGCCGGTCGAGCTGGTCACCCAATAAGTAGTCGCACTATGGGTGCCCGTCGTGCGGCGGGCGCCAGGAGAACAGGCAATGTCAGCGACTGCGGATGTCGTACTTTCAGTCAGCGCGATCGGCAAGACCTACGCCCAGCCGGTGCTCGGCGATATCGACCTGAGCCTGCGCCGGGGTGAAGTGCTGGCCCTGACCGGCGAAAACGGGGCGGGCAAGAGCACCCTGTCGAAGATCATCGGCGGCCTCGAAGTGCCCACCACCGGGCACATGCTCTATCAAGGCCAGCCTTATCTGCCGGGCAGCCGCGCTGCCGCCGAGCGGCTGGGCGTGCGCATGGTCATGCAGGAGCTCAACCTGCTGCCGACCCTGACCGTGGCCGAGAACCTGTTTCTCGACAATTTGCCCGGGCGCGCCGGCTGGATCAATCGCAAGCGCCTGCGCCAACTGGCGGTGGCGGCCATGGCCCAGGTTGGCCTGGACGCCATCGACCCGGATACCCCGGTCGGCGAGCTGGGCATCGGTCATCAGCAGATGGTCGAGATCGCCCGCAACCTGATCGGCGATTGTCATGTACTGATTTTTGATGAGCCCACGGCGATGCTCACCGCCCGCGAGGTGGAGCTGCTGTTCACCCAGATCGAGCGCCTGCAGCAGCGCGGCGTGGCCATCGTCTACATCTCCCATCGCCTCGAAGAGCTCAAGCGCATCGCCCAGCGCATTGCCGTGCTGCGTGATGGCAAGCTGGTGTGTGTCGAGCCGATGCAGCGTTACAACAGCGAGCAACTGGTCAACCTGATGGTCGGCCGCGAGCTGGGCGAGCATATCGATTTGGGCGTGCGCAACATCGGCGCGCCGATCCTCAAGGTCAACGGCCTCAGTCGCAGCGATAAGGTCAAGGATGTCTCGTTCGAGGTGCGCAGCGGCGAGATTTTCGGTATCTCCGGCCTGATCGGCGCCGGGCGCACCGAGTTGCTGCGGCTGATCTACGGCGCCGATAGCGCCGACAGTGGCAGCCTCGAGCTGGGCAAGCCCTTGCGCCCGGTGCGGGTCGATTCGCCCGTGGCCGCGGTGCGCCAGGGCATTGCCCTGATCACCGAAGACCGCAAGGGCGAAGGCCTGCTGCTGAGCCAGTCGATCAGCGCCAATATCGCCCTGGGCAACCTGCCGGCGATTTCCCGCGTTGGGGTGGTCAACAGTGGCGCCGAGCGCGAACTGGCCGAACGCCAGATCGCCGCCATGCGTATCCGCAGTTCCAGCCCCGAGCAGGTGGTCGGCGAACTGTCGGGCGGCAACCAGCAAAAGGTGGTGATCGGCCGCTGGCTGGAGCGCGACTGTTCAGTGCTGCTGTTCGACGAACCGACCCGCGGCATCGACGTGGGCGCCAAGTTCGATATCTATGGCCTGTTGGCCGAACTGGCGCGCCAGGGCAAGGCGCTGGTGGTGGTGTCCAGCGACCTGCGCGAGCTGATGCTGATTTGCGACCGCATCGGCGTGCTCAGCGCCGGGCGCCTGATCGACACCTTCGAGCGCGACAGCTGGACCCAGGACCAACTACTGGCCGCAGCCTTTGCCGGCTATCAGAAACGTGATGCGTTGCTGCATGAAGCGGCACCCAGGACAACCCCATGAAAACCACGCAACTGGACACCGCCGCCCCCAGCGCCAAGCGCAGCGGCACCTACTTCGGCCTCGGTACCTACCTGGGCCTGGCCGGCGCCTTGCTGGCGATGATCGTGCTGTTCTCGTTGTTGAGCAGCCACTTTCTGTCGTACGCCACCTTCAGCACCCTGGCCAACCAGATCCCCGACCTGATGGTGCTGGCGGTGGGCATGACTTTCGTGTTGATCATCGGCGGCATCGACCTGTCGGTGGGCTCGGTGCTGGCCCTGGCCGGTTCCGCGGTCAGCGTGGCGATGCTCGGCTGGGGCTGGAGCGTGATGCCGGCGGCCCTGCTCGGCATGGGCGTGGCGGCGCTGGCCGGGAGCATCACCGGCTCGATCACCGTGGCCTGGCGCATCCCGTCGTTCATTGTTTCCCTCGGCGTGCTGGAAATGGCCCGGGGCATGGCCTATCAGTTGACCGATTCGCGCACCGCCTACATCGGCGACGCCTTTGCCTGGCTGTCCAACCCGCTGGCCTTCGGTATCTCGCCGTCGTTCCTGATCGCCTTGCTGGTGATCATCCTCGCCCAACTGGTCCTCACGCGCACGGTGTTTGGCCGCTACCTGATCGGCATTGGCACCAACGAAGAGGCGGTGCGCCTGGCCGGTATCGACCCGCGCCCGTACAAGATCCTGGTGTTCTCGCTGATGGGCCTGCTCGCAGGTCTTGCCGCGCTGTTCCAGATTTCCCGCCTGGAAGCCGCTGACCCCAATGCCGGCTCCGGCCTCGAACTGCAGGTGATCGCCGCCGTGGTGATCGGCGGCACCAGCCTGATGGGCGGGCGCGGCTCGGTGATCAGTACCTTCTTCGGCGTGCTGATCATTTCGGTGCTGGCCGCAGGCCTGGCGCAGATTGGCGCCTCGGAACCGACCAAACGCATCATCACCGGGGCGGTGATCGTCATCGCCGTGGTCCTCGACACTTACCGCAGCCGGCGCGCGCGCAGGCGGAACTGAAACAATGGCAACCATCAAAGATGTTGCGGCACTGGCGGGGATTTCCTACACCACCGTGTCCCATGTACTGAACAAGACCCGCCCGGTCAGCGAACCGGTGCGCCTTAAAGTCGAAGCGGCGATCGCCGAGCTCGACTACGTGCCCAGCGCCGTAGCGCGTTCGCTCAAGGCCCGCAGCACCGCAACCATCGGCCTGCTGGTGCCCAACAGCGTCAACCCGTACTTCGCCGAGCTGGCACGCGGTATCGAGGACGGCTGCGAGCGCAACGGCTACTGCGTGATCCTCTGCAACTCCGACGACAACCCGCAGAAGCAGCGCAGCTACCTGCGCGTGCTGCTGGAAAAACGCATCGACGGCCTGATCGTCGCTTCGGTCGGCGAAGACAGCGACCTGCTCGACAGCCTGGCCAGCGTGCGTACGCCGATGGTCATCGTCGACCGCGCGCTGGAAGGCGTGGCTGCCGACCTGGTGCGAATCGATCACGAGCAGGGTGCATACCTGGCGACCCGGCACCTGCTGGAACTGGGCCATCGCGACATCGCCTGCATTGGCGGCCCGGCCAGCACCAGCGTTGCCCAGTTGCGCCTGGCCGGTTTCCATCGGGCGCTCGCCGAAGCCGGCGTTACCCCGCGCCAGGACTGGCTGCTGAGCAGCGAATTCACCAGTATCGGTGGCTATACCGCGGCGGCGGCGCTGCTTGAAGGCGAGCGGCCGACGGCGATCTTTGCCGGCAACGACATGATCGGTATCGGCGTATTGCGTGCCGCCGCCGAGCGCAATATCTGCGTGCCCAGCGAGCTGTCGGTGATCGGTTTCGACGACATCCAGATCAGCCAGTACGTGTTCCCGGCGTTGACCACCGTCGGCCAGTCGATCCGCGAGCTGGGCGAGAGCGCCGCCGAACTGCTGCTGCGGCGCATCGCCGAACCCCTGCGCGGTGCCCCGGAGCAGCGCATCGTCGCGCCGAGCATCGTCCTGCGCGAATCCACGGCGCCGCGCCCCGACCTTTTCAATGATTACCGCTGAGAACGAGCCCGCACATGCAAGCCAATGTAGTAGTGGTAGGTAGCCTGAACATGGACCTGGTGGCGCGCGCCCAGCGCCTGCCGCGCGGTGGCGAAACCCTGGTGGGTGAAACCTTCGTCACGGTGCCGGGTGGCAAGGGCGCCAACCAGGCGGTGGCGGCGGCGCGCCTGGGGGCGCAGGTGGCGATGGTTGGCTGCGTCGGTGACGATGCCTATGGCCAGCAACTGCGCCAGGCCCTGGCCGCTGAGCAGATCGACTGCCAGGCGGTGAGCATTGCCGCCGGGGTGTCCAGCGGTGTGGCGCTGATTGTGGTCGATGCTGCCAGCCAGAACGCCATCGTCATCATTGCCGGTGGCAATGGCCAGTTGCTGCCCGAGTCGGTGCAGCGCTTCGATGCCTTGCTGCAACAAGCTGACGTGATCATCTGTCAGCTGGAGGTGCCCATGGCGACCGTTGCCTACACCCTTGAGCGCGGCAGGGCGCTGGGCAAGACGGTAATCCTCAATCCGGCGCCGGCCAGCGGCCCGCTGCCGGCAGAATGGTTTGCCAATATCGACTACCTGATCCCCAACGAAAGCGAAGCCGAAGCCCTCAGCGGGCTGCCGGTCAACGACCTGGAAAGCGCCAAGGCGGCCGCCACCCGGTTGCTGGCCATGGGCGTTGGCAAGGTGATTGTCACCCTGGGGGCTCAGGGGGCATTGTTTGCCGATGCTCAGGCATTCAGGCATTTCCCGGCGCCGGTGGTGAAGCCGGTGGATACCACGGCGGCGGGCGACACCTTTGTCGGCGGTTTCGCCGCGGCCCTGGCGCGCGGCGAAGAGGAGGGTGCGGCCATCGCCTTCGGCCAACGTGCCGCGGCCCTGTCGGTCACTCGTGCGGGTGCACAGCCGTCGATTCCGCACCTCGCCGAGCTGCAGCCATGAAGAAGACGCCGTTGCTCAATATCGCCCTGTCGCGCCTGATCGCCTCCCTTGGCCATGGCGACATCCTGCTGATCGGCGACGCCGGTTTGCCGGTGCCGCCGGGTGTGGAGCTGATCGACCTGGCGCTGACGCCGGGCATTCCGGATTTCGCCAGCACCCTGCGCATAGTGCTGAGTGAAATGCAGGTCGAAAGCCACGTGCTGGCGGACGAAATCCTCCAGCATCAGCCGCCTGGTCTGACAGCGGTCGAGCAGTTGACTGCCCAGGGCGAGCTGGGCGTCCGACGCCTGCTCAGCCATGACGAGTTCAAGCACTTGAGCCGCAGTGCCCGCGCCATCGTGCGGACCGGTGAATGTCAGCCCTACAGCAATATCGCGTTGGTTGCCGGGGTGACCTTCTAGCGTTTTTCCATCTGATCATAAGGACGTGTCTCATGTTGAACTGTGCCAAACGTTTGCTCCAAGGAGTACTGCTGATGTCCATGCTGTCGGCTGGCGCCCAGGCTGCGCCCATTGACCTGATTATCGATACCGACCCCGGCGCCGATGACGTAGTGGCGCTGTTCCTGGCCATGGCTTCGCCTGATGAGCTGAAGATCCGTGCCATCACCACCGTGGCCGGCAACGTGCGCCTGGAAAAGACCTCGCGCAATGCCCGCCTGGCCCGGGAGTGGGCAGGGCGCGAAGAGATTCCGGTGTACGCCGGCGCGCCCAGGCCGTTGCTGCGCACGCCGATCTACGCCGCCGACATCCATGGCGAAGAAGGTTTACCCGGAGTGGCGGTCAGCGAGCCGCAGAAGGGGCTGGCCAACGGCAATGCGGTGCGCTACCTGATCGACACCTTGAGCAGTGCCAAGCCGCACAGCATCACCGTGGCCATGCTCGGCCCGCAGACCAACCTGGCTTTGGCGCTGATCGAGGCGCCGGAGATCGTTAACGGCATCAAGGAAGTGATCGTCATGGGCGGCGCCCACTTCAATGGCGGCAATATCACGCCGGTGGCCGAGTTCAACCTGTTTGCCGATCCCCACGCTGCCGAAGTGGTGCTCAAAAGCGGGGTCAAGCTGACTTACCTGCCGCTGGATGTCACCCACAAGGTGCTGACCAGCGAGGCGCGGCTGAAACAGATTGCTGACCTGAACAATGCGGCGAGCAAGCGCGTGGTGGATATTCTCAACGCCTACGTCAAGGCGGACATGAAGCACTACGGCATCCCCGGCGGCCCGGTGCATGACACCACGGTGATTGCCTACCTGCTCAAGCCTGAGCTGTTCACCGGCCGGCAGGTATTCATGCAGGTCGACAGCCGCGACGGGCCGACCTTTGGCCAGACCATCACCGACTGGTATGGCACCCTGAAACAGCCGGGCAATGTCACCTGGATTACAGAGGGTGATGCCCAGGGCTTTTTTGATCTGTTGAGTGCTCGTCTGGCGCGTCTGCCATGACCGGCGGCTGGGTGTAACGTTCAAAGACCTGGTCGACGTAGCTGCGCGCGTCGTCCGGGCCCAGGTCCTTGACCAGCAGATCGAGGGCGATCAGCAGCAATTCTTCGGCGCTGGCCGGGCTGTAGGCGCTCTGACCCTCAGGCCATTTGACCTTGATGTCGGCATCGATGGTGTGGCTTGTCATGAAGATTCTCGAATGAAAACTGCGCACGCTGTCGGTTCAAATGCCGGGCCCTGGCGTTTGAAGGGGAGGCTGGCCTGCACTCCGCCGATGCTTGCAGTAAATCATGCGGGCCGCTTGCCGCGCACTGCGACTTAGGCATAAGCACAGGGGCGTGGCAAACTAACGGTGTTTTAGCTTGCCGGGACAGCGCAGTGCAGATCGATTTGACCAACCCCCAAGACTTCACCCTCGATAACGTGCGGGCCCTGCTGGTGGCCGGAAATGGCGCGGTACACAACCAGCTGCGGGTCAATCGCGACGGCATTGCCTGGTTGTCCCAGGTCACCGGTGGCCGAGACCTGGACGGCCTGTCCTTTCGTCTGGAAACCTGGGCCGCGGGCTCAGGTTGCGTCGGCCCGCAGATGGCCGCCGACGAGCGCTGGATACAGCAGGTGTACAACGCCCTGAAGAATAACTGGCCTAAACCAGCCAGCGATTACATCGACCTGTATTGAGCGTGTGCAAAATCCGGTCACGATTGCACTTGGTCTTGAGCGCTCTGGCTCGGGCACAATGGTCCGGTTTTGCAACGAAAAACCAGGAGTGCTGTCATATGGGCAGCATTCAAGTATTTAAGGAGGATTCATGTTCCGCACGCGTGCATCATTGGCAAGCCTGTTGGCTGTCGCTGTATTGGCAGGTTGCAGCAGCACTGGTGGCTCATCGTCGAAGGCCCCGGAAGACGTTGCCGCCAATACCGATGGCCGTTGCCAGGCCAGTGGCGCCGAGTTCGCCATCGGCAAGCCGGCCACCCCCGAGTTGCTCGAGCAGGCGCGCAAAGCCAGTGGCTCGCAACTGGCCCGTGTGCTCAAGCCTCACGACGTCATGACCCTGGAATACCGCTCCGAGCGCCTGAACCTCAACGCCGACGAAAAAGGCGTGATCACCCGCGTGAACTGCGGCTAAGCCCGGGGCCTCATCGCTGGCAAGCCAGCTCCCGCAAGCCCCTGTGGGAGCTGGCTTGCCAGCGATGGGCTGCAAAGCAGCCCCAAAATACAGGCACAAAAAAACCCGCCACAAGGACGGGTTTTTTTATTCGGTCAGATCTTACTCTGGACGAACTTGTGCAGCCTGCATGCCCTTCTGGCCTTTTTCGGCAACGAAGGAGACAGTCTGGCCTTCCTTCAGGCTTTTGAAACCGTCGGTTTCGATAGCCTTGAAGTGAACGAACAGGTCGTCGCCGCCACCTTGTGGAGTGATGAAGCCGAAGCCTTTCTCATCGTTGAACCATTTTACGGTGCCGGTTTGGCGATTAGACATGGGTGTATCTCCAGGAAACATGATTTTCAGTAGTGCGGTGTTGCCGAGGCCAACAGGGTGCACGCCGACCATCATAGTCTAATTATGGGCTTGTAGCCCCTTTTACCTTCGCAGATTGCTGATCTGGAGCAAATTAGCGATGGATAACTGGCGAAAGGCCCTATTTTTTCGGGCCGCAGACCGCTGCAATATTTTTTTGCGCGCGTTCCATTACCGCTGCATCTACGCCATCCTGCAGGGTATCCAGGTCCTTGATCTCCTTCTCGCTGAGATTTTTTTCGAGCACGTCTCCGGCGCATTTGCAGTGCTGTTCGGCTTTATCCTGTGCCAGGCCTTGCTTCTGCGCCTGCGTTACGCAGGTCGTCTGGTAGTTGGCGGGTAGCTTGCCAGCATGGGCTCCCAACGGCAGCAGCAGGGCAGATGCAGCCGCCAGGGCCAGAAGAGACTGAAGTCGCATAACCAAACACTCCTTGGGGTCGAGTCTCACAAGAGTAGGACGCTTCACAAACTCTGAGCGGAAAAAATCCGCGCAAGTTCACCGCCAAGGCTCAATTTCCGAATATTTCTGCCCAGCCGGTCAATCTGCCCGCAATCGCCCGAAAGCTTTGTGCTAGCATGCGTGGCTTGAGCTCGCCGCCGGCTTTTTCTTGCAGCTTGCGGCTTGCAGCTCCCAACTGTTTTTTTACTATTCCAGTCACTCTGGTTCGTTCCCTGACAGGCCTTCGGGCTTCTGCCACTGTGAGGCAGGCTTTGCTTGTGCAAAGGCAGGGGCGGATCGCGTACTGGCTCATCCCAACCCACGTGACCTTTGGTAGGGGTCACCACTAGGAGAGGAGGCGCCATGCCCATTATTACTCTTCCCGATGGCAGTCAACGTTCATTCGACAAGGCAGTTTCCGTTGCCGAAGTCGCCGCATCCATTGGTGCGGGCCTCGCCAAAGCCACCGTCGCCGGCAAGGTCGACGGCAAGCTGGTCGACGCCTGCGACCTGATCGAGAACGATGCCAGCCTGCAAATCATCACGCCCAAGGACGAAGAGGGGCTGGAGATCATCCGTCACTCGTGCGCCCACCTGGTCGGCCACGCGGTCAAGCAGCTGTACCCGACTGCGCGCATGGTCATCGGTCCGGTCATCGACGAAGGCTTCTATTACGACATCGCCTACGAGCGTCCTTTCACGCCCGAAGACATGGCGGCGATCGAACAGCGCATGCAGCAGCTGATCGAAACCGAGTACGACGTCATCAAAAAGGTCACTCCGCGCGCCGAAGTGATCGAAGTGTTCAAGGCCCGCGGCGAAGACTACAAGCTGCGCCTGGTCGAGGACATGCCGGATGAACAGGCCATGGGCCTGTACTACCACGAAGAATACGTCGACATGTGCCGCGGCCCGCACGTGCCGAACACCCGTTTCCTGAAATCCTTCAAGCTGACCAAGCTGTCCGGCGCCTACTGGCGCGGCGACGCTAAAAACGAGCAGTTGCAGCGCGTCTACGGCACCGCCTGGGCCGACAAGAAGCAGCTGGCTGCTTATATTCAGCGCATCGAAGAAGCCGAAAAACGCGACCACCGTAAAATCGGCAAGCGCCTGGGCCTGTTCCACCTCCAGGAAGAAGCGCCGGGCATGGTGTTCTGGCACCCGAACGGCTGGACCCTGTACCAGGTTCTGGAACAGTACATGCGCAAGGTTCAGCGCGAGAACGGCTACCTGGAGATCAAGACTCCGCAGGTTGTTGACCGTTCGCTGTGGGAAAAGTCTGGCCACTGGGCCAACTACGCCGACAACATGTTCACCACCCAGTCGGAAAACCGCGACTACGCCATCAAGCCGATGAACTGCCCGTGCCACGTGCAGGTGTTCAACCAGGGCCTGAAGAGCTACCGCGAGCTGCCGCTGCGTCTGGCCGAGTTCGGTGCCTGCCACCGTAACGAGCCGTCGGGTGCGCTGCACGGCATCATGCGTGTGCGTGGCTTCACCCAGGACGACGCGCACATCTTCTGCACCGAAGAGCAGATGCAGTCCGAGTCCGCCGCCTTCATCAAGCTGACCATGGATGTCTACGCCGACTTCGGCTTCAAAGACATCGAAATGAAGCTCTCGACCCGCCCTGAAAAGCGCGTCGGTTCCGATGAGCTGTGGGATCGCGCCGAAGCTGCACTGGCCGCCGCCCTCGACAGCGCCGGCCTGCCGTACGACCTGCAGCCGGGCGAAGGTGCCTTCTACGGGCCGAAGATCGAGTTCTCGCTGAAAGATTGCCTGGGCCGCGTCTGGCAGTGTGGTACCCTGCAGCTCGATTTCAACCTGCCGATCCGTCTGGGCGCCGAATTCGTTTCCGAAGACAACGGCCGCAAGCATCCCGTGATGCTGCACCGTGCAATCCTCGGTTCGTTCGAGCGTTTCGTCGGAATTCTCATCGAGCACTACGAAGGTGCATTCCCGGCCTGGCTCGCGCCAACCCAGGCGGTGATCATGAATATCACCGACAAGCAGGCCGAATTCGCCCAGAATGTTGAAAAAACTCTCAACGAAAGCGGGTTCCGTGCCAAGTCCGACTTGAGAAATGAGAAAATCGGCTTTAAAATCCGCGAGCATACTTTGCTCAAGGTCCCTTACCTTTTGGTTATAGGGGATCGCGAAGTCGAAACGCAAACCGTCGCTGTGCGTACTCGTGAAGGCGCTGACCTGGGCTCGATGCCCGTCGCTCAATTCGCTGAATTCCTCGCTCAAGCGGTTTCCCGGCGTGGTCGCCAAGAATCGGAGTAATTACTATTAAGCGTGAAATGAGAAACGATAAACGAGCTGCACCGAAGGCCCCGATCAACGAGAATATCTCGGCACGCGAGGTTCGGTTAATTGGCGCTGACGGCGAGCAGATTGGCATCGTCTCGATTGATGAAGCGCTTCGTATCGCTGAAGAAGCGAAGCTGGACCTGGTAGAGATCTCTGCCGACGCAGTACCGCCTGTCTGTAAGGTCATGGACTACGGCAAGCACCTCTTCGAAAAGAAGAAGCAAGCCAACGAGGCCAAGAAGAATCAGAAGCAGGTCCAGATTAAAGAAATCAAGTTTCGTCCAGGGACGGAGGAGGGGGATTACCAGGTAAAACTACGCAACCTGGTACGTTTCCTGAGTGATGGGGACAGGGCCAAGATTTCCTTGAGATTTCGCGGTCGTGAGATGGCCCACCAGGAGCTGGGTATGGAACTGCTGAAGCGGGTTGAAGGTGACCTCGTGGAATACGGTTCTGTCGAACAGCATCCTAAGATGGAAGGACGCCAGCTGATCATGGTCATCGCACCCAAGAAAAAGAAATAACCACCAGGGCACGGCAGGCCTTGCGGTTATGTTTATCAACTGAATGCGGAGTATCCGAACATGCCAAAAATGAAAACCAAAAGCGGTGCAGCCAAGCGTTTCTTGAAAACGGCTAACGGCATCAAGCACAAACACGCTTTCAAGAGCCACATCCTGACCAAAATGTCGACCAAGCGTAAGCGTCAACTTCGTGGTAGCAGCTTGCTGAACCCGTCGGACGTGGCAAAAGTCGAGCGCATGCTGCGCCTTCGTTAATTTTTGGTTCTAGATAGAGGAAGTTACTCATGGCTCGTGTAAAGCGTGGCGTCATCGCTCGTAAGCGTCACAAGAAAATTCTGAAACTGGCTAAAGGCTACTACGGCGCTCGCTCGCGCGTATTCCGTGTTGCCAAGCAAGCGGTCATCAAGGCAGGCCAATACGCCTACCGCGACCGTCGTCAGAAAAAACGTCAGTTCCGCGCTCTGTGGATCGCTCGTATCAACGCTGGTGCGCGTATCAACGGTCTGTCCTACAGCCGCCTGATCGCTGGCCTGAAAAAAGCGTCGATCGAAATCGACCGCAAGGTTCTGGCCGATCTGGCAGTGAACGAAAAAGCGGCGTTTGCTGCGATTGTCGAGAAAGCTAAAGCCTCGCTGGCTTAAGTACCCCCGACAATCACCTGGCGTCATTTCCGGCGCCTGGTGTTAAACGTCTTAATAGGGGAAGAGCCTGCGCTCTTCCCCTATTTCGTATCTGGAGTCTGTACATGGAAAACCTGGACGCGCTGGTCTCCCAAGCCCTGGAGGCCGTGGAACGCGCTGAAGACATCAATGCCCTGGAACAGATCCGGGTGCAATTCCTTGGCAAGAAAGGCGAACTGACCCAGGTGATGAAGACCCTGGGCAACCTGCCTGCCGAAGAGCGGCCAAAAGTTGGCGCGCTGATCAACGACGCCAAGGAACGCGTCACCGAGGTGCTCAACGCGCGCAAGGCGGCGTTTGAAGAAGCCGAGCTCAGCGCCCGTCTGGCTGCCGAGTGCATTGATGTGACCCTGCCGGGCCGTGGCCAGACCTCCGGTGGTCTGCATCCGATCACCCGTACCCTGGAACGCATCGAGCAGTTCTTCACCCACATCGGCTACGGCATCGCCGAAGGCCCTGAGGTCGAAGACGACTACCACAACTTCGAAGCGCTCAACATTCCCGGCCACCACCCGGCCCGGGCAATGCACGACACCTTCTATTTCAATGCCAACATGCTGCTGCGTACCCACACCTCGCCGGTGCAGGTGCGGACCATGGAGTCCACCCAGCCGCCCATCCGCATTGTCTGCCCGGGCCGCGTTTACCGCTGCGACTCGGACCTGACCCACTCGCCGATGTTCCACCAGGTCGAAGGCCTGTTGATCGATCGCGACATCAATTTCGCCGACCTCAAAGGCACCATCGAAGAATTCCTGCGGGTGTTCTTCGAAAAAGAGCTGGCGGTACGTTTCCGTCCGTCGTTCTTCCCCTTCACCGAGCCTTCGGCTGAAGTCGACATCCAGTGCGTCATCTGCAGCGGCAAAGGCTGCCGCGTGTGCAAGCAGACCGGCTGGCTGGAAGTCATGGGCTGCGGCATGGTTCACCCGAACGTGCTGCGCATGTCGGGCATCGACCCCGAAGAATTCCAGGGCTTTGCCTTCGGCATGGGCGCCGAGCGCCTGGCCATGCTGCGTTACGGCGTCAACGATTTGCGCCTGTTCTTCGACAACGACTTGCGGTTCCTTGCGCAATTTCGCTAGGTCGCGCACCCGTAACGAATCTTTCAGGAGAGCAGGATGAAATTCAGTGAAAAGTGGCTGCGCGGTTGGGTCAACCCGCAGGTATCCCGTGACGATCTGGTCGCCCGTCTGTCGATGGCCGGCCTTGAGGTCGACAGCGTCACCCCGGCCGCCGGCCAGTTCAGCGGCATCATCGTCGGTGAGGTGCTGAGCACCGAACAGCACCCCGATGCCGACAAGCTGCGCGTGTGCCAGGTCAGCAACGGCAGCGAGACCTTCCAGGTAGTGTGCGGCGCGCCTAACGTGCGCCCTGGCCTGAAGATCCCGTTCGCGATGATCGGCGCCGAACTGCCGGGCGACTTCAAGATCAAGAAAGCCAAGCTGCGTGGCGTTGAATCCAACGGCATGCTCTGCTCGGCGGCCGAGCTGCAGATCAGCGAAGAAAACGACGGCCTGCTCGAGCTGGCTGCCGATGCCCCGGTTGGCGAAGACATTCGCGTGTACCTGGACCTGGACGACGCCAGCATCGAGATCGGCCTGACCCCGAACCGTGGCGACTGCCTGTCTGTGGCGGGCCTGGCCCGTGACGTGGGTGCCTTGTACGACGTAGCGGTTACCCGTCCGCAAGTGCCGGCCGTTGCTGCTGCCCACGACGAAGTGCGTCCGGTTGAAGTGCTGGCGCCAGCTGCCTGCCCGCGCTACCTGGGCCGCGTTATCCGTAACGTCGACTTGACCAAGCCGACCCCGCTGTGGATGGTCGAGCGCCTGCGTCGCTCCGACGTGCGCAGCATCGACGCTGCCGTCGACATCACCAACTACGTGATGCTCGAGCTGGGCCAGCCGATGCACGCCTTCGATCTCGCCGAGATCAACGGCGGCATCCGCGTGCGCATGGCAGAAGAGGGCGAGAAGCTGGTACTGCTCGATGGCCAGGAAGTTACCCTGCGTCCCGGCACCCTGGTGATCGCCGACCACAGCCGCGCCCTGGCCATTGCCGGCGTGATGGGTGGCGAGCACAGTGGCGTTGCCGCGGGCACCCGCGACATCTTCCTCGAGAGCGCCTTCTTCGAGCCGATCTCCGTCGCTGGCAAGGCCCGTTCCTACGGCCTGCACACCGATGCCTCGCACCGCTACGAGCGTGGCGTCGACTCGCAGCTGGCTCGCGAAGCCATCGAGCGCGCCACTGGCCTGCTGCTGGACATCGTCGGCGGCGAAGCCGGTCCTGTGATCGACGTCACCAGCGAAGCGCACCTGCCGAAGGTTGCCCCGGTCACCCTGCGCGCCGAGCGCCTGACCCAGATGCTGGGCATGGAAATGGCCAGCGCCGACGTCGAGCAGCTGCTCAACGGCCTCGGCCTGAAAACCACCGCCGGCGAAGGGCAGTGGCAGGTCGAAGTACCTAGCCATCGCTTCGACATCAGCCTGGAAGTCGACCTGATCGAAGAACTGGCGCGCCTGTACGGCTACAACCGCCTGCCGGTACGTTACCCGCAAGCGCGCCTGGCCCCGCAGGCCAAGGCTGAAGCCCGTGGCGAACTGCCAGCCCTGCGCCGCCTGCTGGTGGCCCGTGGTTACCAGGAAGCCATCACCTACAGCTTCATCGACCCGAAACTGTTCGAACTGTTCAGCCCGGGCGTCGAGCCGCTGCTGCTGGCCAACCCGATCTCCAGCGACATGGCGGCCATGCGTGCCTCCCTGTGGCCGGGCCTGGTCAAGTCGCTGCAGCACAACCTCAACCGCCAGCAAGACCGCGTGCGCATGTTCGAAAGCGGCCTGCGCTTCGTCGGCCAGCTGGGTGACCTCAAGCAGCAGCCGATGCTCGCTGGTGTGGTCTGCGGCAGCCGCCTGCCGGAAGGCTGGGCCAACGGCCGTGACAGCATCGACTTCTTCGATGTGAAGGCAGACGTTGAAGCGGTACTGGGCTTCTCCGGTTCGCTCGCCGAGTTCAGCTTCGTCCCGGGCAAACACCCGGCGCTGCACCCGGGCCAAACCGCACGCATCGAGCGTGACGGTCGCGAAGTCGGCTACCTGGGTGCCATCCACCCGGAGCTGGCCAAGACCTTGGGCCTGGATCGTCCGGTGTACGTCTTCGAGCTGGTCCTGGGCGAAGTGGCCGAAGGCCGCCTGCCGAAGTTCAGCGAGCTGTCGAAGTTCCCGGAAGTGCGTCGTGACCTGGCCTTGGTGGCAGGACGTGATGTTGCTTCGAGCTCGGTGCTTGAAGTAATTCGTGACAATGCAGGCGAATGGCTCACAGACCTCAGGCTGTTTGATGTTTATCAGGGTAAAGGCATTGATCCTGATAGAAAAAGCCTGGCCGTCGGCTTGACCTGGCAGCATCCATCGCGCACTCTTAATGATGAAGAGGTGAACACCGCGACGCAAAACATCCTCACCTCGCTCGAACAAAGGTTGAACACCACGTTAAGGAAATAGCGTATGGGTGCTCTGACGAAAGCTGAGATGGCCGAACGGCTGTACGAGGAGCTGGGCCTGAACAAGCGCGAGGCCAAGGAATTGGTCGAGCTGTTCTTTGAGGAAATCAGGCACGCTCTTGAAGACAACGAGCAGGTCAAATTGTCCGGATTCGGCAATTTCGACCTGCGCGACAAGCGCCAGCGGCCGGGCCGTAACCCCAAGACTGGGGAAGAAATCCCGATCACGGCACGTCGGGTTGTCACCTTTCGTCCAGGGCAGAAGTTGAAAGCCCGAGTTGAGGCCTATGCTGGAACCAAGTCATAACGACGAGCTTCCGCCGATTCCAGGCAAACGCTACTTCACCATTGGTGAAGTGAGTGAGCTTTGCGCGGTAAAACCGCACGTGCTCCGCTACTGGGAGCAGGAATTCCCGCAACTCAACCCGGTAAAGCGCCGCGGCAACCGGCGGTACTATCAGCGCCAGGACGTGCTGATGATCCGCCAGATCCGCGCGCTGCTGTACGACCAGGGCTTCACCATCGGCGGGGCGCGCCTGCGCCTCTCTGGCGATGAAGCCAAGGACGACACCACCCAGTACAAACAACTGATCCGGCAGATGATTGTCGAGTTGGAAGACGTGTTGGTGGTGCTGAAGAAGTAACCCTTATCGGGCCCGGAATTTTGGAAAAAATGCTTCCATAATTCAAAAGGTTAGGGTACATTCTTCAACGTTCTCAGCAACAAGGGGAACATGCTTCAAGCCCAGTCGGGGCGTAGCGCAGCCCGGTAGCGCACTTGCATGGGGTGCAAGGGGTCGAGTGTTCGAATCACTCCGTCCCGACCATTATTTACTGAGTAAAATCAGGCAGTTAAGCCGGTTATCTGAACCGGCTTTTTTGTGCCCGCGCAAAACATGCGCAAAACTCGCGCAAAACTACCCGGCGAAATCGCCGATATCCAGGTCAGCTTCGACCTCGGACCACACCACATCTTCGTGCCCTTTCTGGTAGTTCCTGGTCATGCCTTCGGTAGCATGCCCGGCGATCTTCTGCCCGTCTTTGCCTGCTCGTTTGTACAGGTGAAGGGATAGGGCGCGCACCTCATGAAACCCCGGCATCTCTTCCTCTTTGAGGTCGTTGTAGCAGCCGGCGGCATCCCTCGCATCCTTGAAGGCCCGGGTGAGAAACCTCTCGTCCACCTTCGTCCAGTGATCCTTTCCTTCGCGCTTCTTCTTTCTTTCCGGCCGGCGGTGCACCAGATACGGCGACAGGATGTCGTCCCGGCACCTGGTCAGCACTTCGCCCAACTGGTCGGTAATCTTGATTTTCAGCCAGCCGGCGTCAGATGCTTTCTCGGTCTTGCTCTGGACCACGTACAGGAACCCATCTCGCGCATCTTCGAACTTCATGTTGAGGATGTCGCCGCGGCGCTGCGCGGTTATCAGTGCCAGATCAATCGCGTTCTGCAGCCAGCGGGGCGACTTCTCGCGGATGGCCTTGAGACCTTCGACGGTGTGCCGCTTGCGCTGTTTCTTCTCGATCTTGGGGATGGTGCTGGCCGCCGGGTTGTCCGGGCACAGGCCCTTCGCCGCAGCGTGATTGAACACATCGATGAGGATTGCCCGGGCCTGGTTGCTGGCGCGGGCGGTCAGTGGCTCCAGGAACTCGGCGACCATGCGGATGGTGATTTGGTCCACCGGCCGCTCGCCGAGGGCAGCCCTGACTTGCTTGAACCTGACTGCGTACAGGTCGAGTGTTGCCTTTGCCAGTTCCCGGGGCGGCAGTACGTCCCGCTCGTAGGTATCGAGGAACTCGGCGATGGTGACCGTGGTTTCGCCCAGGACAGCGGCCACCAGGTCGCCACCGCGCAGGAAAGTGGTGTTCAGTTGTGAGGCAGCGTCGATAGCGTTGCCGCGGTCGGCGCCGAACTGGAACCACTTCCCGTCTGTAGGGCGCCGGTAGCGGTATGTGCCCCGGCGCGCGTCGAAGTAGAGGTTCTGGGGCAGGCCCTTGTTGGCCTTGTTCCTTGGTCGAGGAACCATCACGCAGCTCCTTTCAGCACCATGTCGACCAGCGCGTTGCCGGTGGTCCGCTGGTATGCAGACCAGTCAACGTACCAGATTTTCCCGATCCGCTCGCCAGGCAGCTTGCGGTTGCGCAGGTAATTGCGAATAGCCTGGGAGCAAAGCGGAGTGCCGTTCTCGCCCCATTTTCGGCGCTGGAATTCACTGATCTTGATCAGTTCTCTTTTCATGATTGTCTCCACGCCGCGCATGGCGGCAGAGGTGGGTAGGGGTCAAGCGGTGGCTTTCTCGATGGCTGTTGCGAGGCGCACCTGGGTTCCGTTTCCATTTCCTGCGGGTTTGATTCGATCAATCACCCTCAAGGCTTCTTGCGCCGCACTGAGCAGGGCATCCCGCTGTTCGCGTGCTTGGGCCAGCGCTTCCAACAGCTCTTCCTGCCGAGCCCCCTCGGCCCGACCTATATCCCAAAACTCCTTGCACCAGTGTTCGGCAGGCGGTGGATTGTTGTTCTGTTTACCGAATGCCATGGCGCCAATGATTGCGTCGCACAGATCGCGCTTGTAGGCGTTGCCGCCGTCGATGCTCAAGCCGTGCTGACGAAACTCGGTGAGGGCGTCATTGAGTTGCTGCTGCGTGATAGCGGGAGTTTCCAGGCCGGCCTCGAGGTGAGCCGAGTAGATGGTTTTCAGGGTCATGGCAATAGCTCTCCATGCCCGCCTACCGGCAGGCTTGAGTTGTTGTAGGGGGAAGGGTTACGGTCGTGCTTTGCGTCAGAATGTAATTAGCCAACAGACCGAGATCGCTTATGGAACAGATCACCGACGCACAGATCTACGAAGCCATTGGAGTCGCTGTAGTCAGTTGCCAGATGTTTGAAAGGATTTTCGTTGTAGCGGCAAGGCTTGCAATCAAACAGGCGGATGCAGACACGTTGGAGGATGTAGTCCCAGTACATTCGTCAACGGCGTTCAAGCAACCCGTGAAGGCGATTCTGAATGAGGTCTCTGAAATAGGGCCTATGCCAGAGCTGGTAGAAAGGATCACCTCGTTGGTGGAGGATCGTCACAGAGTTGTGCATCGCTTAACCGGTGAGGTGAACTGGCCTGCTGCAGCCACATTTGAAGAGCGTGTCGAGATTCGTGCTTTGTGCATTCGCGTTGCGTCAGAGAGCAAAGAGCTTCACGGCGTTATGGTTCAGCTTTTAACTGATTGGATGAGTCGCTTCCCAGCCCTTCGAATGCCAATCGGATAGCTAGTCAACTCGTTTAAATTCGACGACCCAGACCCAGGGGTTAGCGTCCCAATCGCCGCCGGTGGATTGCCAAAGGCCCGCGAACCCGTGGATTGCCGCAGCCTTGCACTCAAAACGCGAAGGTGAAGTTTCCAGGTATTGGCGGCACATGTCGGCGTCGACGCCTTCGGCAATCGCCAGGTCCGGGGTGATGTCCTTCAGTCGCTCGACACGCACGTCGGTGACCTCCAGCAGGATGCGGCAGGCCGCCCGAGGCATGTGGATGCTGGGCTTCCACTTCAAGCCGAAGTCCTTGCGCGCCTCATCCGAGAACGAGCCTGGCGGGCATTCGGCGGCGTAGGCGTAGCGCTGCAACGGGCTGTCGGGTGTCGGCCGGTGTTCAACTCCGGTGCCCAGCAGATCCATGAACGTCTCGCGCACCCACAGCCGGTCACCGCGGCGGCCATACGGGCCGGCCCCGTAAACAGCCAGTTCAGCGGCACACTCCTCCTCAGTTGCGCCAAAAACAGCAAATCCCCATCGCGGATGATCTTGAACCACCGCGATCCACTGGTGCTCGGGAGAGTCGGACTCGCTGCGACTGGGCACTTGGCGGCCCTTGATCGGCCGCCGCGTCACTGTCTTTTGCCCGGATAAGATTGAGCGGACCATCGCGCCGTTGAACAGAATGGGGCGCTCTTTGTGGAATGGATCTGGTGCCTTTCTCGGCTTCGTCATGTGCTCCTGGCACCGTTTGCAGCTGACCGACTCCCGATCGCGGGTGCCGTCCCACTCCACATCGGAGTCTTCATTCAGCCCGCAGGCCGAGAGAGACCAGCGCTCATTGTCCTGAGTGCATCCTGAGTCGACGATGAGGTGCTTTTTCCTGGGCATGACTTCGTCCTTGCCGCCATATAGCGGCTGTTCAATAGAGGGGAGAGGAACTAGGCTGAATCTCTCAACCGGAGAGCAGCCATGTCCGCAGAACGGGTTGTGCATTTAGAGCAGGCGCTTGTGGCCATTCTGGCTGCGGCTGAGCAGAAGGGGCTCGATGCTGATGAGCTTCGAAGGCAAGCCACTGGCGGCCTGATCGGCAACGTCTCCTGGCGCTGGGTGACAGCTGAGTACGTGCCTGGTGCTATCGATGAGATCGAGAGCGCAGTCTGGATGCTCAGGCGGCTATGAGGCAGCCTGGAGTACAAAAGTGCTCTTGTTGGGGTTTGCGCTACCGGACGGCTTCCGGCTGGAGAGCGAGACCCTTGACCGCCTCGCTGTAGATGAACTTGATCTGATCCCATGGAATGGTGTGGCGCTGCGCGTACTCACCTTCTCCATCGCAGACCTCGCAGCCCTCTAATGGCTCTTCGAGCTCCTGGCATTCAGGACATTCGCGCGTGACCTGCAACTTGAACTCACCAAGCAACAGGGCCTTTGCGCCGTTTTCGGCTGTGAGCTGCCTGGGCATGAGGCAGTATCCTTCCGGTACCACGACCGCCGGCTCGCCCTGGTGCTGGGCGGCTGGCTGGGCTATGACTTGCTGCCCTAGCTCAAGCCAAGATGGCAGAGCGCTGGGTGGGATCAACTGAAGCTCGACCTTCGATTGGCCTGGTGTGTAAGCGCACACGCGGGCGCTGACTATCTGTTCGGTGTTGCTGGGTCGGTTTTCTGTGGGCATGGGGATACCTATAGTGAGCAGGGTTATTGCATAATCTAGGCCAAGATACAGAAGGGAAAGGTATGAATAAGGATTGGCGCGTTGTATGTTGGGCTCTTCTGGTAATTGTTATTTTGAGTATTGATGTGAAATCTTATTCGGACTTTACACTCAAAAAAGAATTCTCAGTATCTGACATTGTTGGCATGTTATCGGCAATCGCTGCTGCAGTTGCTGCCTGGGCAGCTTGGCGAGCTGCGGATATCGCGAAATCCTCCTCTGAGGATAATAATTCGTTTTCAAAAGCACAGTTGTTTATAAGTCATCGTGCTGACTTTGTCGACATGCTCGATTACACCGCTAAAGAGCTTGGAGTTATCTTCTACCAAAAAAATGACTTGTACAGTAAGCTTTTCCCCAGCAATCATTATTCCGGCGACGTGTTCGAGTCTTCCGGGAGTGATGAGGTGGTTGAGAAGTGGTTGGAACTGCGCAAAAGTATAGTGGAACGAACTGAAAACGGCCTGAGCGATGATGAACTATTTCTCTGGATTGTAGATTGCATGGAACTCCGTCGAGAAATGTACTTTGAAGACAAGCGCCAAACGGAGCCACAAATATGTTTCTGGGCTTTTTCAGAGCACGTAACAGACACGGGATTTGTTAGTAGTCCTGCGAGGCACGTTTTTAATATTTCAGAAGTTATGAGTAGACTGCTGAAGTTTTGCGGGAGACAGAGGTTAGAGGATGTTCTTCTTGAGGGGCATCCGTTTGAGGGTCATTATAAAGTATACTATGATAAAATTGAGAGGGGACATGATTATCATTACGTGGGGATGCCGGGAGAGCCTATAATTCGGAAGGAGCGGGCAAGCTAGTCTCCACAGAAGCAGTCAATGTCTTCTGTCAGGAAGTCAAAATCCAAGTCAGTTTGTCTAGCGCGCTGGTCTGCTGACCAAGCCAGCGATCGGTAGTTGGGACGATCTTTGCGGAATACTTGGCCGAACCGCTCCTCGGTACCAGACCACCAGATCACTCTGGACGGGTCTGCCTGAATGGTTCTTATCAACTTGGCCTCGTTCTTTTTCCAGCACAGGTCGCAGTTACCGTAATCCGAGTCCAT
This sequence comes from Pseudomonas wadenswilerensis, assembly GCF_900497695.1. Taxonomy (GTDB): domain Bacteria; phylum Pseudomonadota; class Gammaproteobacteria; order Pseudomonadales; family Pseudomonadaceae; genus Aquipseudomonas; species Aquipseudomonas wadenswilerensis. Next base: position 492,141 of record NZ_UIDD01000006.1, read on the forward strand.
GCCCAGGTCAAAAGGCTGCGCTGCCCAGAAGGCCGTCACAGCCTCTTTCGTGATGCCCGCGACGTAGGACGGGCAGACGCTGTCCCAGCGAGCATTGGCGCGCTCGTTGGCGGTCATCATTCGGCTGTAGCGGCGGGGTTCGTCGTAGCGGATGCCGACGATGCAGTCCCACTCGTCATAGCCCAAGGCGCGCATGTGCTTCTCGCCGATCTTCACCTTCAAGTAAGCGGTGCACATGTTGTTGCTGAAGTTCGGCAGTACGGCGGGCAGGTTCTTTTCCGCCTTGCGGTAGGCCTGGTAGTACTCCAGCATCATCGTGAATGGTTCACCGTTGCGGCTGGCCGTCTCGAAGTCGACGATCTTGTACCAGGGCGCGTCGTCCGGTTGGCCGTACACGCGGCACCATTCCATCCAAACGATGTTGACGCTCCAGTGCTTGGCCATGGCGCCAATGAAGATCAGTGTCTCCTCGCGCTCCTTGCCGGTGTTCTGGAAGAAGGCGTGCACGTTTGCCGGGAGCTTGCCGCCGTGGGCCTCAAGGATTTTCCAGAGCATGTGCCCGCTGGTGCGGCCACCACTGACGCCGATCTGCGCCGGCCCAGTGATCTGGTAGGGGTTCATGGCAATCTCCTTTGCAGGCGCCGCCCTCGCCGGGGTGGCGCGAATCAAGAAAGTGGGATATCTCTGACTGTCCGTTTTGAGGCGTATTGAGAGGGAAATAGCTTTGGTGCTGAAAGATGTTTGGGAGGCGGCAGCCGCCATAGGCACATGCGCAGCCGTAATAGTGGCTTTGGTCTTTTCGTATCGCGCCCTAGCGGACAGCCGAAGGATAGAGAAGGACAGGTCCGATCTTGCGGCTGCAAGAATTCTTGGGCCGGTTAGCTCCCTAGAAGAGCAGGTCTGAACTGGTCAACAGATTTTGGACACCGGTTTAGGTTCATGCCGCAACCTTGAGCTTTTTCTCCATGGCTACCGGGGTTTCATAGCCGTTGTAGCTGTGGAGACGCTTAAGGTTGTAACGCATCAGATAAGCCTGGATGTCTAACTGTGCTTGCGCTTCGGTTTCGTAACCTTCTGCTGGCATCCACTCAGACTTCAATGCACCGAAGAAGCGCTCCATGACGGCGTTATCCCAGCACTGGCCTCGGTGACTCATGCTCTGTTCCAGACCGTACTCCTCAAGAGCAGCCCTGAATTTATGGCTGGTGTACTGACAGCCCTGATCCGAGTGGAACATCACTCCAGCCGGTCTACCTCTAGATTCGGCCGCCATTCGTAGCGCCTCGCAGGCAAGCCGGGCATCGGCGATCATTGAGAAAGCCCAGCCCACCACTCGGCGAGCATACAAGTCGATCACAGCCGCCAAGTACAGCCAACGCTTGCCTACCTGGATGTAGGTGACATCGCCGCACCACACCTGGTTGACCGTCGAGACGTTGAAGTTTCGCTTGAGCTGGTTACTCGCGATCAATGCTTCTGTGCCCGATGATCGGTAACGATGCGGCCTGCGTTGCTTGCATTGCAGACCGGCTTCCTTCATCAGCATACGTACCTTGTATCGCCCGGCTTTATGGCCAGCACGACGCAATTCCCGAACCAGCGTTCGCGACCCAGCAGAGCTACGAGAGGCCTTGAAAAGGCTGGCCATCGTTGAACGCAGATCCTCTCTGACCGGATCCTTTCGTCCCTGGCGTTTTCGCCATGCGTAGAAACTGCTGCGCCGAACTCCAAGGACGCGACAGCAGTCGAAAACACCAAATTGCTCACTCAGTTCGTTGATCAACGAGAACGATCCTTGGAGTCCCGAAGCAGGAGAGCACTGGCCTTTTTTAGGATTTCGATATCCCGGTCCTTTTGCCGGACTAGCGCTTCCAGCTCCTGGATTCGCTGCTGCTCTGGAGTGATGGCCTTGGCGCCGACTGGTGTTTGACCTTCTCGTTCCTGGCGCAGTTGCTCGACCCAGCGACGAAGCGCGGTCCGCCCTAGGCCAAGGCTCTCGCAGACATCAGGGACTGACTCACCATCGTCCAGCACCATCTCGGCAGCTTTGATTTTGAATTCGTTCGAGTAAGATTTTCGCACTGATTTTGCCTCCAATTGGGCGCCATAATAG
>NZ_UIDD01000011.1 GCF_900497695.1 Pseudomonas wadenswilerensis
TCAGCACCCGTATGCAAGCTACGAGTGCCACCTTGGCGCACTTGCCACGTGCCCGAAGTGCTTCGTAGCGTGCTTTAAATTCTGTGTTGTGACGGATGATGATCCAGCTCGACATGTACAGCACTCGCCTTACATGGGCCCGACCACCCCATATCTGGCGGTGCCCTCGATGGCTACCACTATCGTTGTTGTAAGGCGCTACGCCCACCAGAGCAGCGATCTGACGGCGGTCCAACTGCCCCAGTTCAGGCAGTGAGGCGAGCAGATTTGCGGCGGTTACTCGACCGATTCCGGTCACTGCCAATAACTGACGCGCCCTGGTATCGTCCAGTTGCACCATCGCCTGATCAATTTCTTCGTCGAGGCGTTTGATCAGCACTTTCAGCTGCTCTATATGCTCATCGAAGTGGGCCATCACTGTTGCCGAGCGACATTGCTGGCGACGCCGCTTGTCGTCATCACGGCTCTGCACAAATTGGGCGCGCTGCTTCACCAACTCGCGCAGCTCTTCGCGTTCCGGGCTGATCGGTTGGCTTTGAGGAACGCTGAGGTGTGCAGCGAAGTCCGCAAGGACTTCGGCGTCGATCTTGTCGGTTTTGGCTTTTTTACCCATGGCATCGGCGAATTTCCGGGCACGGGCTGGGTTGATGCAGATGGTTTCCAGTCCTGCTGAGGCCAGGGCGATCAACACATCTTTCTCGTAGCCGCCTGTCGCTTCGATCAGCACTCGGCTGATATTGAAGTCCTTCAGACGCTCAAGCAACGCCTCGAAGCCTGCGGAGTTGTTGGCCACTTCGAAGCGGATTTTCTGAGGTTTGATGCAGATTTCCAAAGTGGCTTTGGCAGTGTCGATTCCAACAGAAGACAACATGGCTGAACCCTCTTACACTCAGTTGTGAGAGCGCTCTGGCTTGGCCCACGCTTGTGATTCGAGAGGCGCTCAATCAACTGTTCGGGCTCGGGCCAGAGTGGAGAGGTGAATGGCAGCTTTGCTCCCACACGTGCTTTAAGCACTACCGGCGTACAGCTTGCCATTCACCGCTCTCACTTCTGATTCTATTCCTTCCTCAAGACACAAGCCGGCGTTGCCGGCGATGGGCTCAGGCCTTCGCCCGCCGCGCCTTGAAGAACTCGGACAGAATCGTCCCGCACTCCTCTGCCAGCACGCCCCCCTCGAATAGCACCCGGTGATTCAGAAAGCCCTGGCTAAAGAACTGCCCCTGGCTCTGCACCACGCCCGCCTTGGGCTCCAGCGCGCCGTACACCACCCGGTTGATCCGCGAATGAACGATCAGCCCGGCGCACATGCTGCACGGCTCCAGCGTCACGTACAGGGTACTGCCCGGCAGCCGGTAGTTGCTCGCTGCCTGGGCGGCGGCACGGATGGCGACCATCTCGGCATGGGCGCTGGGATCGCTGCCGCTGATCGGACAGTTGAAGCCACGGCCAATCACCTGGCCATGCTGGACCAGCACCGCGCCGACCGGCACTTCGCCCATGGCCGCGCCTTGCGCCGCCAGCTCAAGCGCCAGGCGCATGAATTCCTGATCGCGGCTGCGATCGATGATTTGCGGTTGGCGCATCACGCCACCTCGATCGCGGCCATCAGGCCGGTTTCCATATGGTCGATCACGTGGCAGTGGAACATCCAGGTCCCCGGGTTATCGGCCACCAGCGCCACCCGCGCGCGCTCGTTCTTGCCCAGCAGGTAGGTGTCGGTGAAATAGGGCTCGACCTTGCGCTTGTTCGAGCCGATCACCTTGAAACTCATGCCGTGCAGGTGAATCGGGTGCTGATACTGGGTCATGTTCTTCAGCTCAAAGATGTAGCTCTTGCCCTTTTGCAGCGTGGCGATCGGCCGGTCGGCGCAGGTCTTGTCGGTGATGTCCCAGGCCTTGCCGTTGATCTGCCAGAGACTCGGTGGCTTGCCGTTGTCGGTGTTGACCGAGACCGAACCGACCCACTCGAAATTGAAGTTGAGCTTCTCGGCGTTGGCCAGGTCCGGTTCGGCAATCGGGTTGGCCGGCAGCGCCGGTGGCCAGTCGCCCGGAGCTTCGCTGCTGGCCACCGAACGCAGGGTGCCCAGGCGCACCGGGCCATCGCGCAGCGACAACTCTTCACCGGCCGGCGGCATCTTGATCGCCAGGCAGATACGCATGCCCGGGCCCAACCAGTAGTCCTTGCCCAGCGGGCGCGGAGTGATGGGATTGCCGTCCAGCGCATAAACCCGGGCCTCGAAGTTGCCTTTGAGGTTGATACGGTAGGTCAGGGTGTTGTCGAGGTTGAGCAGGCGCACCCGCACGATCTGCCCGGCAGGCATGTCGACCACGGCATTGGCCTGGCCATTGATGGTGATCAGCCGGCCAGCGGTGCCACCTCGGGCAGCCTCGCGCGGGATGCTGAAGGGCAGGTAAGTGCCCTGCTCGTCCACATGCCAGTTCTTCAGGCTCAGGGTGCGCTCGTGCTTGAAGCCGGTGGGTTCACGTTCCTCGACGATCAGCGGACCGACCAGGCCGCGGCCGAGCTCTTCGGAACTGTTGACGTGCGGGTGGTACCAGTAGCTGCCGGCATCCGGCACGCGGAACTTGTAGTCGAAGTACTCCCCCGGCAACACCGGCAGCTGCGAGACATAGGGTACGCCGTCCATCTCCAGCGGCAGACGGATGCCATGCCAGTGAATGGTGGTGGCCACCGGCAGGTGGTTGATGAAGCGTACCCGCAGCCATTCGCCCTGGCGCACCCGCAGCTCGGTGCCCGGCGCCGACGGGCCGAAGGCCCAGGCCTCGGTCTTGAATCCGGAGACCAGCTCGACATCCAGCGGCGCGGCGATCAGTTCGTAGTCATGCCCGGCGTTCGGATCGGTACGCCCCAGCCAGTACCGGGACGCGCCACCGGCGCCCAGGCCAATCGCCACCAGGCCGGTCAGGCCACCGAGTATTTGTCGCCGGGTAAAGGACATGCAGCAGGTACCTCGTAATGCCAGGAACAACATGCCGGTACCGGGCTGAAAAGCGCCAAGGGACCGGCGATGAAGGGCGAATACGATACACCTGCAATTGAGAAAGATTAAGTGAAGAGTTGCCGCAGGGCCTAGCTTCCAGGCCTTATCACGCCTGGCGGGGCAGTAATGGCGTCACGAAACGCAACGGGCTGATCCTGCGTCTGCAGTGCCAGGCGCAAGTCCCCCTGTACGATACCGTCGGGGTTGCCCATGCTCGGCAAATAGTATTCACCTGCATCCAGGGTGATACCGGTCGCCTGTCCCGGCCCGGCATCGACCAGACGCAAGCCCGGCACCCCTTGCAGCTCCGCCAGACCCGGCACGCGCTTGTAAAAATTGCTGTGGGTGTTGCCGACCAAGGCCACCCATTTGCCTGCGCCAGTCTCGGCTTGCCCGGCGGAAACAATTCGGCTGGCATAGTAGTTCATGACCTTCTGCCGTAACGGATTGCCCGGGTGCTCGACCTCAAGGCCCTCCAGTTGATAGCTCGCGACACAATCCACAGCCTGTACCCTGATATCGTTGGCCCGGGCTTTTCTAACCAGTTCCAGGAAGCTGTACCGCCCGGTGGTATCGGTGCGCTGCCCGACATCCAGCCGCTCCAGATAGCGCCGCAATTGCGCACTCATGCGCCCGCTGCGATGGAACAGGTCCAGGTCCGCTTGGTGCAGATCCGTCATCAGGTGCTCGAGATAAAGCGTGCGTACGCCTTTGGCATACATCGGCGTGAGGTTTTCCAGCAGCCAACGCTTGCTGGCGATCGAGTCGTGCGATTCGCCAATGACCACGCCGGCGTGCTCGTCGAACAATTCGATGAATGCCCGCTGCGGGCTGATCGAGGCCGCTGGCGGGTGAATCCTGAACCTGGGCAGGGTTATCCGGGTGAAGAAAGTCTCGGCATCGGTGCGCAATTGCTGCCGAATCTGCTCCAGGCTATCGCGCACTTCCATCAGCGGCGACTCCGGGTCGTAGTAATCACCGCCGATCGCCCGCCGATTACTTGCACTGACCAGTTCCAGCACCGCAGGCCGGGCCGGTTCGGGGACTTCATAGCGCCCTGGTACAGCCTCGAAGGGCGAATAATCCACCATTGCGGCCGCCGGCTCGGGCGTCAGCCCTCCCAGGCACTGGCCGCCCCCGCGCAAACAGGCGGACTCGAGCACGATCCACTGCCCCTGCTCGTCCAGGCGCACGGGTATTACGCCATTGAAGGCAAACGGATTGTCTTCAGGAACAATCAACCAGGTACGCAAGGCCTGGTCATAGCGAACCCGGTAGGGTACGCCCTTGAGCTCGATGTACTGGGCACCATCAGCCAAAGTACTGACACCTTGCACAAGGCCGCTGGTAGCTGCTGGTTCATCGATGATCTCATTGCCTTCAAGCTGACCCAGCTCTTGCGCCGCACCACGCCCCAGCGGCAACAGAAACGGCAGGTTGAGCAGCAGGTCGACCCCGGCAAGGATGGCCCCGAGCAAGCCCGCCCGACGTTCTTCGGGGTTGTCGCCATCGACCGCCTGCTCGACGTTCAATGCAAGGCTCGCAGTACCTACAGCCACCGCCAGCAGTGCCAACGGCCAGCCGGCAGGCGCCACGGCACCGAGCAGGCGCGAGGCCACGCCCAGGTAGCCCACCCACAACTGCGCACGCAGCTCGGCATTGGTGCGCAAGGCGGCATCGGTTTCAGCCTCCATGTGCCGCTTGGCGTTGTCGCGCATCCAGGTGAAAACCTCCCCTGTGATCGGCGCACGCTGAACCTGGCGGGCAAATGCCTGGAGGCTACCCTTCGCCCAACTGTCGAATTGATCGCGCTGCCTTTGCTGCGGATCACCGGAGAAATGCACCAACAGCTGTTCGCTGCTGGCAGGCGCCTGCAGCCAGCCGAACAACCACCCGGCCACCTCTTGCTGGCGGCTGAACCCTTGAAAGGACGGCGTCGCACCGGGCAAATAGAGCACATGCTGACCGCCCGCCCCCTGCAACCAGATCACATCAGTTGACAGCTGCCCGGCCAGGCTCAGTGTCGCGATATGAATCCCGGCGGCGGGCGGCTTCGCCTGGTCAAAATGCCGCAATTGCGGCATGACACTGCTGTCGAAACCGACGGCATCGAACACCAGTTGCAACTGCTGTTCGTTCAGTTGCCCGCTCAAGCCCGCCTGCAGGGCTTCGGACAGGTAGTTGAGCTTGCTCAGTGTGCGAACGTCAGCGCCGTGATCGCTCCAGAATGCCGTCCTGCGTCGCAGGAAAGCCGCGCCGAAGTCCAGTTGCCACAGGGCATTGAGCACCTTCTGTGGATCCAGGCGTACTTCGTTGGTTTCATCGAACCGTCGTGCTCCGGGTCCCTCGGTGTAGAAACCGCCGTACAGGAGCAGTAGATCGGCGTTGTCCTGATCACTGACGCGAAAGCGGCGCATCACCAGCTCAGTCAGGGTCATGGATTGAACGGGCGTGCCGTAATGCTCCCAACCTGTAAAGGTTCTGCTGCTACTGGCCGCTCCAGAGAAACGGTGCCAGTAGATGCGATCCGGATCTGCGATCAGGTTACCCTCGGTGCGCAGCAAGCTATTTGCAGCCTCACGAGCCTCGTTGTGCAGATCGGGAAAGGCTTGCACAACCCGCAGGGCAATGGCTGACAGGTCGTTGTGCAATAACACGGACAACGGTGTTTCATTCATGACGCTAGCCTCCGGTACAAGGGAGACCCACTGTGCGAGACAGCGTTGAACCGCGGCATTAGATAGTTATCGCGACAAAAAAAGCGCCATGCCCCGAGGGGACATGGCGCTTTCTCAAGCAACCGGCGGGATCATTCCCACTCGATGGTCGCTGGCGGCTTGCTCGACACGTCGTAGGTGACGCGGGAGATGCCTTCGATCTCGTTGATGATCCGGCCGCTGACGGTTTCCAGCAGCTCGTAAGGCAGGTGTGCCCAACGCGCGGTCATGAAGTCGATGGTCTCTACCGCACGCAGGGCCACGACCCAGGCGTAACGACGGCCGTCACCAACCACGCCCACCGATTTCACCGGCTGGAACACCACGAAGGCCTGGCTGACCTTGTGGTACCAGTCGGCCTTGCGCAGTTCTTCGATGAAGATGTGGTCGGCGCGACGCAGCAGGTCGGCGTATTCCTTCTTCACTTCACCCAAGATGCGCACACCCAGGCCCGGGCCCGGGAACGGGTGACGGTAGACCATGTCGTACGGCAGGCCCAGCTCCAGGCCAAGACGACGAACCTCATCCTTGAACAGCTCACGCAGCGGCTCGACCAGCTTGAGGTTCATCTCTTCCGGCAGGCCACCAACGTTGTGGTGCGACTTGATCACGTGGGCCTTGCCGCTCTTGGCGCCAGCCGACTCGATCACGTCCGGGTAGATGGTGCCCTGGGCCAGGTACTTGATGTTGTGCAGCTTGGTGGACTCGGCATCGAATACGTCGATGAAGGTGCGACCGATGATCTTGCGCTTCTTCTCAGGGTCAGCTTCGCCGGCCAGGTTGCTCAGGAACTGCTCTTCGGCATTGGCGCGGATTACCTTGACGCCCATGTTCTCGGCGAACATGGCCATCACTTGCTCGCCTTCGTGCAGGCGCAGCAGGCCGTTGTCGACGAACACGCAGGTCAGCTGGTCGCCGATGGCCTTGTGCAGCAGCGCAGCTACTACCGAGGAGTCAACGCCGCCGGACAGGCCGAGCAGGACGTTGTCGCTGCCAACCTGGGCGCGAATCTGGGCGATGGCGTCTTCAGCGATGTGCGACGGGGTCCACAGCGCTTCGCAGCCGCAGATGTCGAGGATGAAGCGCGAGAGGATGCGACCGCCCTGCTTGGTGTGGGTCACTTCCGGGTGGAACTGCACGCCGTAGTAGCCGCGGGTGTCGTCGGCCATGCCGGCGATCGGGCAGCTCGGGGTGCTGGCCAGGATATGGAATTCTTCCGGGATGCGGGTGACCTTGTCACCGTGGCTCATCCACACGTCCAGGCCGAGGACGCCGTCGGCATCGACGTGGTCTTCGATGCCGTCGAGCAGGCGGCTCTTGCCGACTACGTCGACGCGGGCGTAACCGAACTCACGCAGCTCGGAGCCTTCAACCTTGCCGCCCAGCTGTTCGGCCATGGTCTGCATGCCGTAGCAGATACCGAATACCGGTACGCCCAGGTCCCAGACGGCCTGTGGCGCGCGCGGGCTGTCGGCTTCGTGCACGGACTCGGGACCGCCGGCGAGGATGATGCCGCGCGGGGCGAATTCGCGAATCGCTTCATCGTCCATGTCGAACGGGTGCAGTTCGCAATACACGCCGATTTCGCGCACACGGCGGGCGATCAGCTGGGTGTACTGGGAACCGAAGTCGAGGATCAGGATGCGGTGAGCGTGAATGTCGAGGGCCATGACTCAATCTCGTCAGTGGAAATCGGAAACGACGCGGGGCTGTCGATAACAGCCCCGCTAGCAAGTGTTGCCTGAAGCATCAACCTACGCGGTAGTTTGGCGCTTCTTTGGTGATTTGAACGTCATGCACGTGGGACTCGGCCATGCCGGCACCGGTGATGCGCACGAATTCAGGCTTGGTGCGCATCTCTTCGATGTTGGCGCTGCCGGTGTAACCCATCGAGGAACGCAGGCCGCCCATCAGCTGGTGGATGATCGCGGTCAGGGTGCCCTTGTACGGCACGCGGCCTTCGATACCTTCCGGTACCAGCTTCTCGGCACCGGCCGAGGAGTCCTGGAAGTAACGGTCCGAAGAACCCTGGGCCTGGGACATGGCGCCCAGCGAGCCCATGCCGCGGTAAGCCTTGTAGGAACGACCCTGGAACAGCTCGATCTCGCCCGGGGCCTCTTCGGTACCGGCGAACATCGAACCCATCATCACCGCAGAAGCACCAGCAACGATGGCCTTGGACAGGTCACCGGAGAAGCGGATGCCGCCGTCGGCGATCAGCGGGATGCCCGTGCCTTCGAGGGCGGCGGCGACGTTGGCGATGGCGCTGATCTGCGGCACACCGACACCGGCGACGATACGGGTGGTGCAGATCGAGCCTGGGCCGATACCGACCTTGACCGCGTCAGCGCCGGCTTCGGCCAGGGCCTTGGCGGCAGCGCCGGTGGCGATGTTGCCGCCGATGACCTGAACCTGCGGGAAGTGCTCTTTGACCCAGCGAACGCGATCGATCACGCCCTTGGAGTGACCGTGAGCAGTGTCGACCACCACCACGTCAACGCCCGCGGCAACCAGCGCCGCAACGCGGTCACCGGTGTCTTTGCCGGTACCGACCGCAGCACCGACACGCAGGCGACCCTGGTCGTCCTTGCTGGCCAGCGGGTAGGCCTTGGCTTTTTCGATGTCGTTGACGGTCATCATACCCTTGAGGGCGAATTTTTCGTCGACGATCAGCACGCGCTCGATGCGGTGCTTGTGCAGCAGCTCGCGGGCTTCGTTCTTGTCGGCGCCTTCGCTGACAGTGACCAGACGCTCTTTGGGCGTCATCACTTCACGTACGGTGGCATCCAGACGGTTTTCGAAGCGCACATCGCGGGAGGTGACGATACCGACCAGGTCGCCATCGTGGAGCACCGGTACACCGGAGATGTTGTGCAGGCGGGTCAGCTCGAACAGGTCACGTACCGTGGCGTCAGCCTCGATGGTGATCGGGTCCTTGACCACGCCAGCCTCGAACTTCTTGACCTTGCGCACTTCGGCAGCTTGCTGCTCGATGGTCATGTTCTTGTGGATGATGCCGATGCCGCCTTCCTGGGCCATGGCAATGGCCAGACGGGCTTCGGTCACGGTATCCATGGCGGCGGAAACCAACGGAATGTTCAGCTCGATGCCACGGGTCAAACGGGTCTTGAGACTGACTTCATTGGGTAGCACCTCTGAATAACCAGGCACTAGGAGAATGTCGTCGAAGGTCAGGGCTTCTTGGCTGATACGCAGCATCGCGGGGGCTCCCGGGCGGGAAAAATGGAAGCGCGCCATTATACTCATCCCGTGCCCTTCGCTCAATGCCAAGATGGGCCTTCGGTCAGTTACCTTCGCGGGTTACCTGCACGACGGCCACCGGTTGGTCCAGCCAATCGGCGAAGTTATCCAGAAAAGCCTGCGTGAACCCCGCCGCACTCCAGTTATTGAAGATGAAGCCGAGGTTGGAAAACGCGCAGGGCTGGAGGAACAGAAAACCGTTGATGTCATCTTCATGGCCGCACAACGGGCAAACGAAGTTTTCTGTGCGCCCGGGCATCCAGTCCTCCAGGCTTTCGAATAGCGCCACGCCGACTTCCTTGCGGCATTCAGCGCAGCCGGCTTCTTCAAGAAAGCCCTCGGTCGGGGTATAGATACAGCGCTTGGTAATGACCTCAAGGCCATTGACCGGCAGGTCGTACGGCAGCAGTTCCGGCCGTTCGACCACCTTGCGCGCGCCTTCGGCGATGGCATAGGCCATGCGGTTGCCGGTGCTGCCACAGGTGCTCAGTTGCTCCTCGATGACCTTCTCGCGCACCAGCCAGCGCAGGATTGCCCGGGCACGGGGCTCATGCACGGGGACGGTGGAAATCTTCGGGACAATAATGCTCTGGGTCGTCATGACAGCGGCCAAACAGGTTCAAAGGTGCCAGTTTACCTCACTCAGGTAGCGGCCGATCAGGGCAATGCCGCTGGCCAGCACCAACCAGGTGACCAGGCGTACGAAGGTGTCGCGTGACATGTTCAGGGTCAGGCGCCGGCCCAGGTACAGCCCGACGGCCATCATCGGCAACAAGCACAGCGCCAGCAGCAACAGCGGCAGGTCGGCATACACGCCGGCGATCAGGAACAGGCTCAGGCGCACCACGGTGCTGCAGCTGATCAACGCGCTCTGGGTGGCCCGCGCCTGCTCCTTGGAGGGCAGGCGGGCATTGAGGTAGAGGGCATATAGAAAGCCGCCGCTGCCGAACAAGGCACCGAACAGGCCGCCCACCGTTCCCATCGGCACCGACCAGGCAGCCGACAGCTGCGCCGGCTTGACCTTCACCGCCAGGCTGTACAGGGCATAAGCGCTGATAAACAACCCCATCAACAACAGCAACAGGTCGGACTTGAGGTTGAGCAAAAACACCACGCCCAGGGTACAACCCAGCGCCATGCACGGCAGCAGGCGCATCAGCTCCGGGCGCGCCACCGCTTTGCGCGCAGGCAGCCAGTTGCCGAAGGCGGCGACAAAATCCAGCAACACCAGCAAGGGGATGATCCGCGACAGCGGCATGAAGTTGATCAGCACGGGGCCGGCCACCAGTGCGGTGCCGAAGCCGGCGATGCCGAAGACGATATAGGCGGCGCCGATGCCCAGCAGGATCGGCAGCCAGTCGAGGGTGGTAAAAGGCAATTGGGCAAGCAGGGTCGAGAACATGGCGGTCTTCACCAGTGGATGTAGGGAAACTTTAGTCAGCAGCAAGCCATGCCGACTAATATGCAATTACCTTATTAGCCATCTTGAAACGGCATAGCACCGATGATTTCCACCCGTCAGTTGCGTTACTTCGTCGAAATTGCCGAAAGCGGCAGCTTCAGTGCGGCCGCCGAACGCCTGTTCATCGCCCAGTCGGCCCTGAGCCGGCAGGTCAAGGAGCTGGAGTCACACCTCGACACCCTGCTGTTCGAGCGCACTGCACGCCAGCCGCGACTTACCGCAGCGGGCCAGGCATTTTTGCCGCGAGCGCGGACCTTGCTGGTGGACCTGGAAAAAGCCGAACGCCTGGCCCGTGAGGTTGGCCAGGGCGTGCGTGGCAGCCTGCGCCTCAGTCATTCCAGCACGGTGCCGCTGACCGGCCAATTGCTGGCGCGCCTCAGCGGCTATCTGAATGACAACCCGGGCGTATCCATGGAAATCGCCCAGCAGTCGTCCGAGGCGCAGCTTGAAGAACTGACCGCGGGTCGCCTGGAGCTCGGCCTGCTGCGCTTGCCGGTGCTGCGTCAGCATGAAGGGCTTTGTGTCCGGCCATTGTTCGAAGAACCCCTGTTGCTGGCGGTCGCCGAGGGTCATCCATTGGCTGAAGAAAGCAGCGTTTGCCTGGCGCAGCTGCGTGACGAGCCTTTTATCTCCATCCCCCATCGCCAGCGTGGCGGCCTGAGCTACCTGTCTGCCGAATTGTGCATGGGTGCAGGGTTCTTTCCGCAATCGGCGCGCGTGGTGTCGCGCAAGACCACTCAGCTGCAGTTGATCCAGGCAGGTTTTGGGGTGGCGTTGTTGCCGCAATGCATGGAGGAGATTGCCCCGGCTTCGCTGCGCTTCATTGCCCTGGCCGATGAGGGTTGCCGCAGTACGGTGGCGCTGGCCTATCGGCGCGATGCCGGGGCTTTGGTTGAGCAGTTCATCCTGCATATGGGGGCTGCTGCGCAGCCCATCGCCGGCAACAATGGGCCGGAATACACAGCTCCTGTGGGAGCTGGCCTTGCCAGCGATGAAGACACCGCCGAGCCACTGCCACCCCGGCTCCACAATCCTTTATGATGCAGCCCATGATCAAAGACCCCTTCGAAAGACTCGGCCTGGACCGCGAAGTCCTGACCGTCAGCCAACTCAACGGCCGCGCCCGGGTGCTGCTGGAAGACGTGTTCCGCAATGTCTGGGTCGAAGGCGAGATCTCCAACCTCGCCCGCCCGGCCTCCGGCCATGTCTACTTCACCCTCAAGGACAGCGGCGCCCAGGTGCGCTGCGCGCTGTTCCGCCAGAACGCCGCGCGGGTCCGCCAGGCCCTGCGCGATGGCCTGGCGGTCAAGGTGCGCGGCAAGGTCTCGCTGTTCGAGGGCCGTGGCGACTATCAATTGATCCTCGACACCGTCGAGCCGGCCGGCGACGGTGCCCTGCGCCTGGCCTTCGAAGCGCTGAAGGAAAAGCTCGGCGCAGAAGGCCTGTTCAGTACTGAAGCCAAGCTCGCCCTGCCCGCTCACCCGCAGCGCATCGGCATCGTCAGCTCGCCCACCGGCGCGGTGATTCGCGACATCATCAGCGTGTTCCGCCGCCGAGCACCGCAGGTCGAGCTGACCCTGATCCCCACCGCCGTACAAGGCCGCGAAGCCATCAAGCAGATCGTCCGCGCCCTGCAACTGGCCGACAGCCGCGGCTTCGACGCGCTGATCCTGGCCCGGGGCGGCGGCTCGCTGGAAGACCTCTGGTGCTTCAACGAAGAAGCCGTGGCCCGCGCCATCGCCGCCTGCAAGACGCCGATCGTCAGCGCCGTCGGCCATGAAACCGATGTCTCGATCAGTGACTTCGTCGCTGACGTGCGCGCCCCGACGCCGTCTGCCGCCGCCGAGCTGCTGGCCCCGGACAGCAGCGACCTGCAACGGCGTATCGACAGCCTCAAGCGCCGCCTGTTGCTGCGCATTCAAAGCCGCCTGATGCACGACCGCCTGCGCCTGGACAGCCTGACCCGGCGCCTGCGCCACCCGGGCGAACGCCTGCGCCAACAGGCCCAGCGCCTGGACGATCTGGACATGCGCCTGCGCCGCGCCTTCGAGCAGCGTCTGAACCAGCGCCGCGAACGCCTCGCGCGCCTGGACACGCGCTTGGCCGCGCAACACCCCGGACGCACCCTGGCCCTGCTCAAGCAACGCCTGGACAGCCTCGCCGAACGCCTGCCGCGGGCCATGCGCGACACGCTCAAGGACCGCCGCCAGCGCCTGCAAGCCCAGGTCCAGACCCTGCACGTGGTCAGCCCCCTGGCGACCCTGGGCCGTGGCTACAGCATCCTCCTCGACGAGCGCGGCCAGGCCATCCGCAATGCCGCCCAGACCCACAACGGCCAACGCCTGACTGCCCGCCTGGGCGAAGGCGAACTGCAGGTACGGGTCGAAGACAATCACCTGACTCCGGTCACGCTTTCTTTACTGGATTGAATCATGCCCCGTCTGTTTGCCCCGCTGTTGCTGCTGTGCCTGATGTTCGCCAGCAGTGCCCAGGCCAGCTACATCACCCGCCAACTGAACAAGCCGGTGCCCGGCGGTGTGGCGGTCATCGACCTTGGCCCGGCCGCCGCGGCACCGAGCGCGCGCTTTGATGGCAAGCCGGTGCTGGTGGTCAAGGAGCAGGACCGCTGGCTGGCCATCGTTGGCCTGCCGCTGACGCAAAAGCCCGGTACCGCACAGCTCACCGAGGGCACGCGCACCCTGAACTTTACCGTCGGCAGCAAAAAGTACCCGGAGCAGCGCATCACCCTGAAGAACAAGCGCCAGGTCAACCCCGACCCGGCCGACCTCAAGCGCATCGATGCCGAGCTTGCCGAGCAGATCAAGGCCTACCGCAGCTTCAGTCCCAACCTGCCGAGCAACCTGATCCTCGACAAGCCGGTCAGCGGCCCGCTGTCGAGCAAGTTCGGCGTGCGCCGTTTCTTCAATGGCGAAGAACGCAATCCGCACGCAGGCCTGGATTTTGCGGTACCCGCCGGCACGCCAATCAAGACCCCGGCCAACGGCAAGGTCATCCTTGTCGGCAACTACTTCTTCAATGGCAACACGGTGTTCGTCGACCATGGCCAGGGCTTTATCAGCATGTTCTGCCACATGTCGAAGATCGACGTAAAACCCGGCCAGCAGCTTAGCCGCGGCGCCGTGGTTGGCCGGGTAGGTTCGACCGGCCGTGCCACAGGCCCGCACATGCACTGGAACGTCAGCCTCAATGATGCGCGGGTCGATCCGGCCATTTTCATCGGTGCCTTCCAGCCCTGAGGGCTGAGTTGCGCTATTAAAAAAGACCGCGCAACTGGCGCGGTCTTTTCATTCATGAAGCGCCATAAAATCTCGACAATTATCGTTTTTTAAGCATTTATCTCAATTTTTTCGCAAGGCTTGCCATCTTTAACCCCACTGGTTAGGGTTGAAGCCATGAAAACCTTTCAGACCCTCATCCTGCTTCGTCAACATCGCAGCCTCTGCCTGGTCAGTGCACGACTACCAAGCTGAATCGCGTCGCCTCGCCTTTTCATCTCGTTTTCGTTCGGCGGGCCCCTTTCAAGGCCGCACATTCAAGGATTGCTTTCATGACCATGCTCAAAGACCCTTCGAAAAAATACAGCGCCTTCGCGACCGTCAACTTGCCTGACCGCACCTGGCCTTCGAAGACCATCACCGAAGCGCCGATCTGGTGCAGTTCGGACCTGCGCGATGGCAACCAGTCGTTGATCGAGCCAATGGATGCGGCGAAGAAGCTGCGCTTCTGGAAGACCCTGGTCAGCGTTGGCGTGAAAGAAATCGAAGCCTCGTTCCCGTCCGCTTCGCAAACCGACTTCGACTTCGTCCGTACCCTGATCGAAGACGGCCATATTCCGGACGACACCACCATCCAGGTGCTGACCCAGGCCCGTGAAGATTTGATCGCTCGTACGTTCGAATCCCTGCGCGGCGCGAAAAAGGCCATCGTCCACCTGTACAACGCCACCAGCCCGTCGTTCCGCCGCATTGTCTTCAACCAGGACAAGCAAGGCGTGAAAGACATCGCGGTGAACGCGGCGAAATTGTTCGTCAAATACGCCGCCCAGCAGCCGCAAACCCAGTGGACCTTCCAATACTCGCCAGAGACCTTCAGCGCCACCGAACTGGAATTCGCCAAGGAAGTCTGCGATGCGGTGATCGAGGTGTGGAACCCTAGCCCTGAGCACAAGATCATCCTCAACCTGCCGGCTACCGTCGAAGTCTCGACGCCGAACATCTACGCCGACCAGATCGAGTGGTTCGGCCGTAACGTCAACCGCCGCGACAGCGTGATCATCAGCCTGCACACCCACAACGACCGCGGCACTGGCGTAGCCGCTACCGAACTGGGCCTGATGGCCGGCGCCGACCGTGTCGAAGGCTGCCTGTTCGGCAACGGCGAGCGTACCGGCAACGTCGACCTGGTGACCCTGGCGTTGAACCTTTACACCCAGGGCATCGACCCTGAGCTGGATTTCTCCGACATCGACGGCGTGCGCAAGGTGGTCGAGGAGTGCAACCAGATTCCGGTGCACCCGCGTCATCCGTACGTTGGCGACCTGGTTCACACCGCGTTCTCCGGCTCGCACCAGGACGCCATCCGCAAAGGCTTCACCCAGCAGAAGGATGACGCCAAGTGGGAAGTGCCGTACCTGCCGATCGACCCGGCCGACATCGGCCGCAGCTACGAGGCGGTGATCCGCGTCAACAGCCAGTCGGGCAAGGGTGGCATCACCTACCTGCTCGAACAGGAATACGGCATCAGCCTGCCACGGCGCATGCAGATCGAGTTCAGCCAGGTGGTACAGGGTGAAACCGACCGCCTGGGCCTGGAGATGACTGCCCAGCAGATCCACTCGCTGTTGCACCGCGAGTACCTGCAGGCCAACTCGCCGTACGCGATGGTCAGCCATCGCCTGCAGGAAGAGAACGGCCACAGTGCGGTGGAAGTGGAAGTCGCCGGTGAAGGCGAGACCACCCTGCATTGGCGCGGCAAGGGCAACGGTGCCCTCGAGGCCCTGGTGGCCGGCTTGCCGATCGCCGTGGAAATCATGGACTACAACGAGCACGCCATCGGCGCGGGTACCAACGCCAAGGCTGCGGCCTACATCGAACTGCGTGTCGCCGGTGGTCGTCCGGTGCATGGCGTGGGTATCGATGAGAACTTCACCACTGCCAGCTTCAAGGCATTGTTCAGCGCCCTGAACCGTTCGTTGAGCCAGCAGGCTGCCAAGGCGGCCTGAGCCATACGCTGAGCTGCAACCGAGTGCCCGCCTCCATCCGGAGGCGGGCACTTTCGTTTGCGCCCGAGAAAAATCGTCGGTCAGCTTGACGGCAACCCCCGGTATACTCCCTTCCTCGCTTTACCCTGCGCTGCGCGCACATCATGAAAGGACACTCGATGAGCAACTACCTCGAGCGGGCACTGAGCGGCCTGCGCACCATCGGCATCAACCTCCTGCGCCCTGTCCAGGACGCCCCCGTGCTGATGCTGCTCGACCGCGTGGCGCAGTACGACAGCAGCAAGGTCACCTCGATCGCTGCGGTCCTGCAGCAATCCACCGCTTTCAACAGCATGGTCCGCGAGCAGATCGAGGGCATGGACATCTCCACCCGCTTCATGGACATCACCCAGAGCTTCACCTCGATCCGCGAAGACGCCGCGGCCATGGCCGGCTGGATGGACGACGGGCGCCTGGACAGCATGGAAAAACTCAAGCTGGCCTGGATGAACGTGCGCCGTGGCTCGATCCCCAGCCGCTTCAACGACATTCGCGACAACTACCTGCAGGTGTGTAAGTCGGCCAACGACCAGATCAGTCGCGAGACGGTGATCCTTGAGTCCTACATGGACTTTCGCATGGCCATGAAGGCTGCAGAGGTCGAAGCCCAGCAGGTGCTGGCCATTGCCGGCCAGGCCCTGGAACAGCGCACGGCCGAACTGAATGAGGCAAACCAGCAAGTCGCCGCCGCCGAATCGGCCGAGCCGGCCGAACGTGCCGCGCTGGAACTGCGCCGCGACGAAGCCGTGCGTGCCCTGCAGGACGAAGACAAGCGCTACCAGATCGTCAAGGACATCGCCGATGACCTCAAGGTCGGCTACAACACTGCCGAGATGGTCTTCGCCCGCATCAACCAGGTACACGTGATCAAGGAGCGCCAGTACCAGCGCATGGTCTCGTTCTTCTCGACCAACGAAGTGGTGCTTACCGGCCTTGCCGTGTCATTCACCGCCAACAGCGGCCTGGCCGAGGCGACCCATACCCTCAATGCCACCACCGATGGCATCAGCAAGGGCCTCGAAGCTCTCGGCAGTACCGGCAACCAGCAGCTCGAAGCTGCGGTCAAGGCCAGCTACGGCTCGACCATCAAGGTCGATTCGGTACGCGCGCTGGCCGACGCCACGCTGTCGTTCCAGACCGACATGAACAGCCTCACCGAAACCTACCGGGCCGAGTCGAGCAACGCTTCGCGCGACATCGCTGCCGCGGTCGAGGATGCCAAGCGTAAATTCGCCGCGCTGCTCAGCAAGGCGGCCTGATGACCAGCATCCCACTCTCCGAACAGCTCGGAGCGATGGCGTTCGTCGACGAATTGCGCCACCAGCAGATGCAGCTCCAGGAACACCTGAACCTGCCCAAGCGCCGCGCCGAAGTCGCGGCGCGTATTCGTGACTACTACCAGAGCCACAACATCGCCTTCGACGAGGCGCTGATCGACCAGGGCGTGCGCGAGTTCTTCGCCCGCCGGCTGATGTTCGAAGCCCCGCCGCTGAGCTGGCGGGAAAAGCTGCTGAGCAAGGCATCGATGGCGCGCGGCCAGCTCTACAAGCTGTTCCTGGCAATCATTGCCGCGGCGCTGATCACCCAGTGCACACGCATTGCCCACGACAGCGGCATTACGGTCGAGATCGAAAACAGTGCCCGTGACCTGCGCTGGCATGATGAAGACGTGCGCACCGAGATCCAGCTCAATCACAAGCAGCTCGAGCAGTGGCAGCAAAAGGCTTTGGCCCAGCCCGATGTCGCCGTCAGCCGCATTCTCGATCAGGTCCGGCAAACATTGCCGCCGCTGGATCAGACCTTTGCCAGCGATGTGCCGCAGTTCGTGCGCAAGACCAACCGCGACAGCGTCAAGACCCTGGTCACGCAGCGTGAGGCGCAGATCAAACTGGCCCGCCAGGCCATCTCCTCGGCCCGCTCTGGCTTCGCCACGGTAGAAGGTATCTACCAGCAGCGCGATAAACTGGCCAGGCTCCTGGCGATGCCGGCCTATACCGAAGGCCTCAAGCCGTTCCCCAATCTCAAGGAACTTGCCAGTTCGGCTGACCAGCAACTGCTGCAAGTCAAGGATACTGACACGCTCAAAGCGGCCGGCTTCCAGGTCGGCAAACTGGATTATGAGATCGATCGAGTCTCCTATTGGCTCGAACAGATCACCCTGCGCGATCAGTTGCAGCAGCGCCTGCAGGCGATGCCGCTGGCCGCCGGTGACCGAGCGCAACTACAAGCGCTGCTCGCCCAAGCCAACAACAGCCTGCACAACGAGGACGTCAGCCAGACCGGCGATCAGCTCAAACACCTCAAGCGGATGCTCGACTTCGCCGCCGTGCCGCTGACCCTGCAGATCGTCGACCGCACCGGGATCAAGTCCGGGGTCGAGCGTTGCTACGACCCCGCCGGCTGCAACCGCGGCGAGGACACCGACAAGGGCAAGAGCTGGTTCCTGGTGGTCGAGGCCACTGACGCCGGCGGCATCAGCGCTGAAGTACCGGTCACCAGCTCCGAAACCGGCAAACAACGCTGGAGCCGCCTGTTCGCCGTGCGCGTCAGCCAGGCCGAATACCTCAAGGTCAAAGTGGACAAGCTCGATGATGGCCATATCGATGACCGCATGATGGGCAGCAAGGCTGCCAACTCGCTGACCCTGCGCTTCAACCAGCGCACCACGGGCAACCCTGACATGATCATGGACTGGTGAACACATGACCCCTTCTACCCTCACCGGCACCGTGGCGCAGAACGCCCGCAGCAGCGAGGCCTTGCTGCGCAGCGCCGAGCAACTGCTGTCGGCCCTGAGCGATCAGGAAGCGCGCCTGGAACAGGACATCCTCACCCGGCTGAGCAACATCGCCACGCTAAAGCTCGAACATCGACCGGCCCTGGACCAGGACACCCTGCTGCAACTGCAGGCACGCCAGGATGCCGAAGCGCAACTGCGCGCCGAACTTGCCCGGGTCGAAACCGATATTGCCGTGTCGCTGGCCGACCAGCACGCCGTGCGCAGTCGCATTGAGAGCATCGACCGCCAGGTCAAGGATCAACTGGTGCTTGAGCCTGACTGGTGCGAGCTGGGCGAGCAGTTGCGGGCCGCGCAAGAGGCCAACGGCGAAGCGCTTACCGGCTATCAGGAGATCCGCCAGGAGTGCGTCGACAAGCTGCCTTCGTACAGCGCCAACCCGATCTACTACCACTTGCTCAAGCGCGATTACGGCACTGACCAGTACCGCTACAACTTCCTGCACCGCTGGCTCGACAACAAGCTGGCCAAGCGCGTCAACTTTGTCGGTAACCGCAACAACGAGCTGATGCTGCGGGCCATGCAGACCCGCAACGAAGAGCTGCAAGGCGAACGCCTGAGCCTGATTGCCGGGCTGCAGGACGCTATCGACCAGCGTCTGGCCCAGGCGCGTACAGCGGCAGGGATGGACCCGCTGACCCGCGAAGACGTCACCCTGAACAAGCACATCGTCGCCGCCAAGGCCCGGGCCAACGAGCAACACCAGCAATTGGCCAATTTTGCCGGTAAACAGGACCCGCATTACCTGCGGATCCGTCAGAACATCACCGAACGCCTGCAGGCACAGACCATCGAACAACTGCTGGTCGAAGTACAAAAGACCCCGGACAACAACGACGACAAGATCGCCGCCCAGCTCAAGGAGCTGTACCCGCGCCTGCGTGACGTACAGGACCGCCTGCCCGAGCTGCGCGACCAGCATGACCGTGCCCTGCGCGACTATGAGCGGGCCAAGGAGCTGGAGCGGGCGCTGCGCACCGACTATTACCGTGACAGCGACTACAACTACTACACCACCTTGAGCATCGAGCGCCTGCTGGCCGACTACATGACCCGCGACCTCAGCCTGCACGCGCTGGAAACCGTGCTACAAAGTGGCCGACGCCTGGTGCCGCGCAGTTCTTCGTCCAGCAGCTCTTCGTCGTTCAGCTGGTCGAGCTCCGGTTCCAGTAGTTCAAGCTCAAGTTCGAGTTCCAGCGATTTCTCCACCTCCAGCAGCAGCGGTGGTGGCAGCTTCAGCACTTCGGACAGTTTCTGAGCAGGCAAAAAAAAAGGTGCGCCGACCAAGCGCACCTCAAAGCCGTGTAGCACACAACGAATTCGGTTTCAGTCCAGCAGTGCCAGGGCCTCGGCACTGCAGGCCTGGATACGGGCCCAGTCGCGGCTCTTGATCCAGCTGCTGTCGAGCATCCAGGTACCGCCCACACACATCACATTGGCAAGGGCCATGTAGTCCTTCACATTGCCCGGGTTGACCCCGCCGGTGGGGCAGAAGCGCACGTCGCCGAACGGGCCGCCATAGGCCTTGATCGCCGCCACGCCGCCGCTGATCTCAGCCGGAAACAGCTTGAAGCGCCGGTAGCCCAGGGCATAGCCCATCATGATTTCCGACGGTGTGCTGATACCTGGCAGCAGCGGGATGTCGCTGTCGACGCCGGCCTCAAGCAAGTCCTGGGTAATGCCCGGGGTGACCACGAACTGCGCGCCAGCCGCCTGCACGGCAGCAAACATGTTGCGGTCGAGTACGGTGCCAGCCCCGATGCACAGCTCCGGGCGCTGCTCGCGCAGCACCTGGATGGCCTTGAGGCCGTGGGACGAGCGCAAGGTCACTTCCAGGGTCTTGATACCACCGGCTGCCAGGGCATCGGCCAGAGGCAGGATGTCTTCTTCGCGGGCGATGGTGATCACCGGCAGAATGCGCGCCTGGGTGCAGATCTGATCGATCCGGGCAATCTTGTCGGCCATGGAAGCTCCCGGCTGTTTCAGTTCATGCGTGGTCATAACGGCGGATCCTTGGCTCATGGGCACCAGTAAATATCCAGAGGGTCTTGTAAGAAGGCACGAATCGGCATCTCGGCCTGGTCATCGCCGGCCAGCGCGGCGCGCAGGGTAGCGAGTTTGCCCGGGCCTTGCACCGACAAGGCGGTAAATCCGGCGCGGGCCAGCAGCGCCCGGGTCATGCTCAGCCGTTGATGCGGCACGCTCGGCGCCAGCATCGGCAGGCAGCGACGGGGGCTGTTCGGGTCGAGACCTTCGGCAAGGTTCGGGCTGTTGGGGAACAGCGAGGCGGTATGGCCGTCATCGCCCATGCCCAGTACCAGTACGTCGATACCCGGCAGTTCGGCCAGGGCCTGATCGGCTTCCTGCGCAGCGGCCTCAAGACTGCCTGCGGCGCGATAGAGGCAGAGGAAACGCGCCTTGGCAGCAGGACCGGTCAACAAATGGCGCTTGAGCAGGCCGGCATTGCTGTCGGCATGCTCGACCGGCACCCAGCGTTCATCGGCCAGGGTCACCAGCACCTTCGACCAGTCCAGCGGCTGCTTGAGCAGCGCGGCAAAAAACGCCACCGGGCTGCGGCCGCCCGACACCACCAGGGTGGCCTGGCCCTTGGCGGCAATGGCCGCATTCAGGCGCCCTGCCACATCCTTGGCCAGCCCTTCAGCCAGCAGCGCGGGTGTATTGAAATCACGTGCCGTGACCTTCGCCGGCAGTTGCAGTTCAGATATCGCCATACCAGGACCTCCCATCGCGGGTAATCAGTGCAATCGAGCTCATCGGCCCCCAGGAACCGGCGGCATAGGGCTTGGGCGCGTCGCCCGACTGTTTCCAGCCGGCGATCAGCTGATCGCACCACTTCCACGCGTATTCGATTTCATCCTTGCGCACAAACAGGTTCTGATTGCCGCGCATCACTTCCAGCAACAACCGCTCGTAGGCATCGGGGATCCGCGCACTACGCCAGGTGTCGGAAAAATTCAGCTGCAAGGGCCCGCTGCGCAGCTGCATGCCTTTGTCCAGACCCTGCTCCTTGGTCATTACCCGCAAGGAGATACCTTCGTCCGGCTGCAGGCGGATGATCAGCTTGTTGCCGATCTGCAAACGCTGTTCCGGGGCGAAGATGTAGTGCGGGGTTTCCTTGAAGTGGATGACAATCTGCGACAGTTTTTGCGGCATGCGCTTGCCGGTGCGCAGGTAGAACGGCACCCCGGCCCAGCGCCAGTTGCGGATATCGGCACGCAGGGCGACGAAGGTTTCGGTGTCGCTCTGGGCGTTGGCGTTGTCTTCTTCCAGGTAACCGGGCACCGGCTTGCCTTCGCTGTAGCCGGCAATGTACTGGCCGCGCACCACCTGGGTGCTCAGGCCCTCGCCCTTGATCGGCGCCAGGGCTTTGAGCACCTTGACCTTCTCGTCACGGATGCTGTCGGCCGAGAGGTCGCTGGGCGGGTCCATGGCAATCAGGCAGAGCAACTGCAACAGGTGATTCTGGATCATGTCGCGCAGTTGCCCGGCCTTGTCGAAATAGCCCCAGCGCCCTTCGATGCCGACCTTCTCGGCGACGGTGATTTCCACGTGGGAGATCGAGTTCTGGTTCCACTGGGTTTCGAACAGGCTGTTGGCAAAGCGCAGGGCAATGAGGTTCTGCACCGTCTCCTTGCCCAGGTAGTGGTCGATACGATAAACGCGGTTTTCCGGAAAATACTGGGCCACGGCGTCGTTGACCCGCCGTGAGGATTCCAGGTCATGGCCGATGGGTTTTTCCAGCACCACCCGGGTACGGGCGCTGAGGCCGGCTTTGTCGAGGTTCTCGCAAATGCCGCCATACACCGCCGCCGGGGTGGCGAAATAGGCGATCAGCTGGCTGTCGCTGCCGACCTGTTCGGCCAGGGCCTGGTAGTCCTCGGCCTTGAGGAAATCCACGTGCAGGTAGGTCAGGCGCGCCAGAAAGCGCTGCAGCACCGGCGCCTCGATCTGCCCGGCAGGCACGAACTCCTGCAGGTGCGCCTCGATCGACGCCAGGTGCTCATCGACACTGCCCGGCTCGCGGGCCAGGGCCAGCACCCGGGTGTCGGCGTGCAACAAGCCGGCCCGGTCGAGCTGGTAGAGCGCCGGAAACAGCTTGCGCAAGGCCAGGTCGCCAAGGGCGCCAAACAGGGCAAAGGTGCAGGGTTCAACGCTGATCGAAGCCATGATGTTGGTTCTTTTATCAAGTTGACGTAGAAATACCGTTTTCAATCGCAGTTTTCAAGGAATAATGTAGTAAAAACCACAACATTTTACCCAGTGGACAGATTCAAGTGGTGTGCCAACCATGCCATCAGTACGATAGGCCACCGTGTCAAAAGCCCGCTGCTGTCGCCAGCCGGCTGTCTCAACGACCCAAGGAAAACACCCATGGACCGCGTGCGAAACCTCCTGGAGCAGATCCAGGGCCGCCTCGAAGAGCTGAACAAGGCTGAGCGCAAAGTCGCCGAAGTCATCCTGCTCAACCCCCAGCAAGCCACTCGTTTCAGCATTGCCGCCCTGGCCCAGGCTGCCAAGGTCAGCGAGCCGACGGTAAACCGCTTCTGCCGCTCGTTCGGCGTCAGCGGCTACCCCGAGCTCAAGCTGCAACTGGCGCAGAGCCTGGCCAGCGGCGCTGCCTACGTCAGCCGGGCAGTGGAGGCCGACGATGATCCGGCGTCCTACACCCAGAAGATCTTCGGCAGCGCCATTGCCTCGCTGGACAGTGCCTGCCAGCAACTGGATCCGCAGCTGATCAGCCGCGCCGTCGACATGCTGATCCAGGCCCGGCAGATCCACTTCTTCGGCCTCGGCGCCTCGGCCCCGGTAGCGCTGGATGCACAGCACAAGTTCTTCCGCTTCAACCTGGCGGTGTCGGCCCATGCCGATGTGCTGATGCAGCGCATGCTGGCCTCGGTGGCCCACACCGGCGAGCTGTTCGTGATCATCTCCTACACCGGGCGCACCCGCGAGCTGGTCGAAGTCGCACGCCTGGCCCGGGAAAACGGCGCCTCGGTGCTCGGCCTGACCGCCGCCGACTCGCCGCTGGCCAAGGCCAGCAGCCTGAGCCTGAACATCCCGCTGCCGGAAGACACCGACATCTATATGCCGATGACTTCGCGGATCATCCAGCTGACCGTGCTCGACGTGCTGGCCACCGGCATGACCCTGCGCCGCGGCGTCGACTTCCAGCCGCACCTGCGCAAGATCAAGGAAAGCCTCAACGCCAGCCGTTACCCGATCGACGACGAACTCAACTGAGCAAGTGCGCCTGCAGACGCAGGTGCGCTTGCTCACCCGGCGCCAGGCTCAGGCTGTCACTGCTGCCACTGGCCGCCTCGACACAGACGAAGCCCAGGGTTTCGCTGCCACTGACACCCATCAATGGCCGACTGCCGGGGTGCCAGACCACGGTGTCTTCGCTGTCACCGGTGTCGATGCACAACTGGCGCTGCCAGGCCGGGTCGTGCAACTGCAGGGTCGCCGCATTGGGGAACACCCGCTGGCACCCGCCGTGGACCTTCAAGGCGCCCTTCTGGCGACAGGCCTGACGGTTCAAACGGTCGTAACCCTCAATGTTTTCTAGCCCAGATAGCGCTATCTCAGAAACGTCACTAATACGCCAGTAAGCCAGCAGAGCATGACTCAACTGACAAGGCTGGCTGTCCTGATGCTCGGTACTGAGTTGCAGCTCCATGCGTTTGCCCAGCTTGGCCACCAGGTCGACCTGCCAATCGCACAGTTGCAGGCGCCACTTGAGGGTCACGCCCTCTTCGGTTTCGCTGCTGTCGATCAGCTTCCAGTCGAGCAGGCGCGCCCAACCGTGGGCCGGCCACATGTCTTCGCTGGGGTGACGGCCGTACCAGGGCCAGCACACCGGCACACCGCCACGGATCGCGCCGACTTGTGGCCACTGCGCCGCACACCACAGCCACGGGCGCTCGCCCTGTGGTTGGAAGTGCAACAATTGCGCGCCCTGACGGCTGAAGACTGCCTGGCATTGCGGGTGATCGATGATCAGCACATCGCGCTGCTGGTAACGCTCCCACTCGAAGGTCGGCCGCGGCCTCTGCGAGGTGAAGAAACGTTGTAGCGGGTGCTCTGGCATGGCGGGGAACTCTTGTTATTCAGTGGGAACGCTATCGCTGGCAAGCCAGCTCCCACAGGATCAGCGCAATCCATGTGGGAGCTGGCTTGCCAGCGATCGACCGCACAGCGGTCGCAATATGCGTAAATTTACAACATATCGCCTCAGAACGACGACTGAATCTTCAACCCGGCGACCAGCGCGTTATCCACCTCGTCCACCCCGCCCGGGCTCTTGATGTACTGCAGGTTCGGCCGCACGGTCAGCCAGTTGGTGACATGGAAGCCGTAGTACAGCTCGGCGTTGTACTCGGTCTTCTGGATCGGCACGAAGCCGGCATCGTTGTAATCCTCTATGCCGCTCTGCTGATTGAGCAACTGCGCACGGTCCTTGACGTCGTCATTGACGTGAATCCGCGCCACACCAAAGCCGATGTCATCCTTGGGCCGGCCATCGAAGGCGCCCTTGTAGACCATACCTACCTGCTGGTAGTTGTCCACCACGTTGGTAGCCTTGTCGTGCACGGTGAAGTTGGCGAACAGGCTCAGGCCGCGGTTGGCATCACCGTTGTGCGTAGTGACCTGCTGCTGGGCCACCACCCACCAGCCATGTTTGCTCGAATGCGACTTGAAGGCGGCGCCGGTCAATGCCTGGGGCTGGCCGTTGACGTCGTCATAGACGTCATCGGCCTTGGCCGTGCTGTAGTAGTAACCCAGACGGTACTCGCCTGGCAGGCCATTGACCTGCGGCGACCAGACCAGCTCCACCGGCAGGATCATACCCTTGGTGCCGCTGCCGCTGAGCTTGAAGCCGTTGCCGGTTTCAAGGTTGGACGGGTTCTGTTCATACACGCCGACCTGGGCGAAGAACTCCGGGGTGATGTTGTATTTGACCCGCATGGCCCACTGGCTGACCGGCCAGTTGTACCAGATACCACCCACCCAGTTGCCCACTTGCGAGCCGCAGAACGCCAGGTTCTGGAAGTCGCAGGGGAAGCTGTTGAAGTCCTCGCCTTCGCCAAAGCGCCCGACCTTGACGTCCAGCGCGCCATCGAAATACTTCTGCTTGACCCACATCTGGGTCAGGCGCCAGGTCTGGCCGCGCCCCCAGACTTCCTGCACCGAACTGAACTGCCCGGCACGCGGGTCGCTGATGCGGTCGTTGGACAAGTTGCGGCCGCTACGCTCGGTGATCGCCAGCTTGAACTCGGCATCCTGCCAGCCGAAGATCTTCTCCAGGTCCAGGTGCGCGCCGAGGGCGAACTGGTCGCTGTAGCGCGCGGTCTTGTCGTCGTTGTAGCCACCGTTGAGGTTACCCGCCACCTCACCGACGTAGTCGAGGGTGAAGTCGTAGCCTTTCTCCAGCAGCTCGGTGCGGGTACCGCCCCAGTCGCCGCTCATCCATTTCGACTCCGGGGCAAAGGCGCCAGCCGCCTGCGCCCCGCAACTGACGCCCAGGGCCGCCAGCAGGGTCAACGGCGCCAGAGGCTTGATACGCTTGAAGTGATCCATCCCTTGTTTCCTCGTTTTATTGTTCTCGATGGGTGTCTACGTTCTATAACGAATTCAGCGGCCCTTGAATTGGGCGACATTGTCCTTGCTCGCCGGCGCTGGCGCGGCGACACCCAGGCGCTCGCCGGTGGCGGCATCGAACAGCAGCACCCGTGCCGGATCGAACTGCAGGTTCAGGGTGTCGCCGACCTGGGTCGGCACATCCGGGGCCAGTCGGCAGCAGACCTTGGTCTGGTTGAGGGTGACGAACACCAGCAGGTCCGGCCCGGTGGGCTCGGTGATCTGCACTTCGGCACGAATACTCGGCAAACCATTGGCCTGGGCCGGGGCCAGGGCGATCTGTTCCGGGCGCATGCCGAGGATCACTTCACGGTCCTCCAGGCCCGCCACATTGAAGCCCAAGGGTAGCTCGCAGCGGGCCTGGCCACTGTCGAGCAGGGCCAGCAGGCGGCCGTCCTTGCGCTGCAGGCGCAGGGGAATGAAGTTCATCGGAGGCGAGCCGATGAAGCTGGCCACGAACAGGTTGGCCGGATCGTTGTAGATCTGCTGCGGGGTGCCGAATTGCTGGATCAGCCCGTCCTTCATCACCGCCACCTTGTCGCCCAGGGTCATGGCCTCGATCTGATCGTGGGTCACGTACACCGTGGTGGTCTTCAGGCGCTGGTGCATCAGCTTGATTTCGGTGCGCATCTCCACCCGCAGCTTGGCGTCGAGGTTGGACAGCGGCTCGTCGAACAGGTAGATCTTCGGCCGCCGCGCCAGCGCCCGGCCCATGGCCACGCGTTGCTGCTGGCCACCGGACAGCTGGCCAGGCTTGCGCGTCAGCAGGTGCTCGATCTGCAGCAGCTTGGCCACTCGCGCCACCTCTTCGTCGATGGCGGCGGCAGGCATCTTGCGCATTTTCAGGCCGAAGGCGATGTTGTCGCGCACATTCATGGTCGGGTACAGCGCGTACGACTGGAACACCATGGCGATGTCGCGATCCTTGGGGCTCATGCCGCTGATGTCGGCATCGTCCACCAGGATCGCCCCGCCGCTGATCTGTTCGAGGCCGGCGATGCAGTTCATCAGGGTCGATTTACCGCACCCGGACGGGCCGACCAGAATCAGGAATTCGCCGGAGTCGATCGACAGTTCGATGTTCTTCAGGGTGTCCGGCAGACCGCTGCCGTAGCTCTTGTTGACGTTGCGCAGTTCAAGCGTTGCCATTGTTGTTTACCCCTTGACCGCGCCGGCCGTGAGCCCGCGCAGGAAATACTTGCCAGCCAGCACATAGACCAACAGGGTCGGTAACCCGGCGATCATCGCCGCCGCCATGTCGACGTTGTATTCCTTGACCCCGGTGCTGGTGTTGACCAGGTTGTTCAGGGCCACGGTGATCGGTTGCGCATCGCCGCTGGCGAACACCACGCCGAAGAGAAAGTCGTTCCAGATCTGGGTGAACTGCCAGATCAGGCAGACCATGATGATCGGCACCGACATCGGCAGCAGGATGCGCCCGAAGATGGTGAAAAAACCCGCGCCATCGAGCCGCGCCGCCCGCACCAGAGCCTCCGGCACGCTGCAGTAGTAGTTGCGGAAAAACAGCGTGGTGAAGGCCAGGCCGTAGACGATATGCACCAGCACCAGGCCGCTGGTGGTGCTGGCCAGGCCAAGCTTGCCGAGGGTGAACGAGGCCGGCAGCAGCACGGTCTGGAACGGCAGGAAGCAGCCGAACAAGAGCAGGCCGAAGAACAGCTGCGACCCCCTGAAACGCCACATCGACAGCACATAGCCGTTGAGCGCACCGAGCAGGGTCGAGATCACCACCGCCGGCACGGTGATCTTCACCGAGTTCCAGAAGTAGCCGCCGACCGTGTCCCAGGCCTTGATCCAGCCGATGCCGGTGATCACCTCGGGCCAGCTCAGCAGGTTGCCGGTACGGATGTCTTCCGGCGACTTGAAGCTGGTCAGCAGCATCACGATCAGCGGGATCAGGTACAACGCACAGGCCAGGATCAGGGTCGAGTAGATGGCCAGGCGGCTGAAGCTCAACGAGCGGGGAGCGAGGGACCTAGTCATGGCGTTTGTTCCTCAGTTCCGAATACAGGTACGGCACCAGGATCGACAGGATCGCGCCGAGCATCAGGATCGCGCTGGCCGAGCCCATGCCCATCTGCCCACGGCTGAAGGTGAAGGAATACATGAACATCGCCGGCAGGTCAGAGGCATAGCCCGGGCCGCCCGCAGTCATGGCCGCGACCAGGTCGAAGCTCTTGATCGCGATGTGCGCAAGGATCATCAGTGCGCTGAAAAACACCGGGCGCAAACTTGGCAAGACGATGCGCAGGTAGATGCTCGGCAGGCTGGCGCCATCGACTTGCGCGGCACGGATGATCGACTGATCGACGCCGCGCAGGCCGGCCAGGAACAGCGCCATGACAAAGCCCGAGGCCTGCCACACGGCGGCGATCACCAGGCAGTAGACAACCCGGTCGGGGTCCACCAGCCAGTCCAGGCGAAAACCTTCCCAGCCCCAGTCGCGAAGCATCTTGTCCAGGCCCAGGCCGGGGTTGAGCAGCCACTTCCAGGCGGTGCCGGTGACGATCATCGACAGCGCCATGGGGTACAGGTAAATAGTGCGAATGAACCCTTCGCGGCGGATGCGCTGGTCGAGCAAAATCGCCAGCAGCACGCCGATCACCAGGCTGATGGCGATGAACATGCCGCCGAACAGCAGCAGGTTCTTGCTCGCCACCCACCAGCGGTCGTTCTCCATCAGCCGTGCATATTGCGCCAGGCCCACCCACTTGTAGCTGGGCATGAAGCTTGAGTTGGTGAAGGACAGGACGAAGGTCCAGAGGATGTAGCCGTAAAAACCCACCAGGACGATCAACATGCTCGGCGCCAGTACCAGTTTCGGTAACCAGCGCTGCAGGGCGTCCAGGGGTGAGGCCTTGTTGATTGTGGCAACAGTGCTCATCAGAAAGTCTCGGTTGAAGGGCGGCGCTGCGCACCGCATCGCTGGCAAGCCAGCTCCCACAATGGACTGCATGCACCGACCCTGTGGGAGCTGGCTTGCCAGCGATGAAGCCCCGCAGAGTCGTTGCCTACACCATCACTTGGCCGACTTGATCGCCGAATTCAGCTGCTTGACCGCCGTTGCCGGATCGGCTTTCGGGTCGTTGAAGAAGTTGGTGACGACATCGAAGATCGCCCCCTGCACCGCCAGCGAGGTCGCCATGTTGTGGGCCATGCTCGGTTGCAGGCCGTCACCCTTCTCCGCTTCCTTGAAGTCCACCGCCGACTTCTGCGTGCAGGCGTCGAACTGGCTCATGTCCATGTCCTGGCGCACCGGCAAGGAGCCCTTGTTCTGGTTGAACACGGTCTGGAACCGCGGTTCCAGGGCGACCTTGGCCAAGTCGTTCTGGGCCTTGATGTCGTTCTCGTTCTTGAGCTTGAACATCGCCAGCGAATCGATGTTGTAGGCGAAACTGCCCTGGGTGCCGGGGAAGGCCACGCACTGGTAGTCCTTGCCTGCCACTTTGCCGGCGGCGGTCCATTCGCTCTTGGCCCAGTCGCCCATGATCTGCATGCCGGCCTTGCCATTGATGACTTCGGCGGCAGCAATGTTCCAGTCGCGCCCGGCGCGGTTGGGATCCATGTAAGTGCCCAGGCGCTTGAGGGTTTCGAACACCTTGACCATCTGCGCGCCAGTCAGGGTGTCTTCATCCAGTTCGACGAAGGCTTTGTGATAGCCCTGGGGCCCGAGGATGCTCAGCACCAGGTCTTCGAAAACGGTGCTGTCCTGCCACGGCTGGCCGCCATGGGCGAGCGGGATGAAACCGGCCGCCTTGAGCTTGTCGGCGGCGGCGAACAGTTCATCGAGGGTGGTCGGCACCTTGGCCCCGGCCTTGTCGAACACCTGCGGGTTGATCCACAGCCAGTTGACCCGGTGGATGTTCACCGGCACCGCTACATAGTGGCCGTCGTACTGCATGATCTGGGCGACTTTCTTTGGCAGCAGGGCGTCCCAGTTGTTGGCTCTGGAGACATCGTCGAGTTCGGTGAGCAGGCCCAGCGCACCCCACTCCTGGATGTCCGGCCCCTTGATCTGGGCGGCGCCTGGCGGGTTACCGGCCACTGCGCGGCTCTTCAGTACGGTCATGGCCGCTGCGCCACCGCCACCGGCGACGGCGTTGTCCTTCCAGGTGAAACCGTCTTTCTCGACTTGTTCCTTGAGGGTTTTCACCGCCGCGGCTTCGCCTCCGGAGGTCCACCAGTGAGTGACTTCGACCATGCCGTTAGCGGCAGCAACAGCACTCAGGGGCAACAAGGAGGCGAGGGAAATGACAGCGGCGAGGCGATTGATCGCATTCATCGAGAGGAACCTTTTCTTGTTGTTATGCAGGTGCAAGTCGTGGTGCTTGCGCT
Source organism: Pseudomonas wadenswilerensis (assembly GCF_900497695.1). Taxonomy (GTDB): domain Bacteria; phylum Pseudomonadota; class Gammaproteobacteria; order Pseudomonadales; family Pseudomonadaceae; genus Aquipseudomonas; species Aquipseudomonas wadenswilerensis. Next base: position 30,532 of record NZ_UIDD01000011.1, read on the forward strand.
TGCATTGGAGTCTAACCAACGGCACCCGGGCCGGAGGTAACGAAGGGATGCGCGAATGTCACCAGCTGGTGACATTCGCCCAGGCAGAATTTCAGTCAACGCTGCGCGGCAGGCTCAAGGTCACCCGCAAGCCGCCCTCACGCAGGTTGCGCAGGCTCACCTCGCCGCCGTGGCTGTGGGCGATATTGCGCGCGATACCCAGGCCCAGGCCGTAGCCCTGCTGCTGTCCGGCCAGGCGAAAATGCGGCTCGAACACCTGCTCCTGACGTTGCTCGGGCACGCCCGGGCCCTCGTCATCGACCTGCAAGACAAAGCCAATGTCACTGTCGAGGATGCGCAGGTGGGCGCGCTCGCCGTATTTCAGAGCGTTGTCGATCAAGTTGCCAATGCAGCGCTTGAGCGCCAGTGGCTTGCCGGGATAAGGCGCCTGGGCGCGACCTTCGAGGGTGATCTGGCCACTGCCCAGGTACGGTTCGACCAGGCATTCGAGCACCTGGTTGAGGTCGATACGCTCGATGTTCTCGTGGATGTCGGTGTCCTTCACACATTGCAGCGCGCCCTTGACCAGCATCTCCAGCTCGTCCAGGTCGCGGCCGAACTTGGCCTGCAACTGCTCGTCATCAAGCAACTCGACACGCAGGCGCAAGCGCGTGATCGGCGTGCGCAGGTCGTGGGAGATGGCGCTGAACAACTGGCTGCGTTCGGTCAGGTAGCGGCTGATGCGCTCGCGCATGGCGTTGAAGGCCCGGCCCACCTCCTCCACTTCACTGCCACCGCCTTCGGTCACCGGCTCGACGTCGGCCCCCAGCGACATCTCCCGTGCGGCCAGGGCCAGGCGCTTGAGCGGGCGGCTCTGCCAGTGCACCAGCAGACCGATGAACAGCAGCAGGAACGAACTGGTCAGCACGATGAACCACAACTGCTGGCTGGGCAGGCCCTGCTCTTCGAGGCTGGTGTAGGGCTCGGGCAGCAGCGAGGCGATGTACAGCCACTCGCCTTCAGCGAGGCGAATCTGGGTCACCAGCACCGGCGGGTTGATCGGCTCCAGGGTCAGCGCATAGTGGGCCCAGGAACGCGGCAGCTCATCGAGCTTCAGGCCGCTGTTGAAGATCCGCAAATCCTGCGGGCTGACAAACTGGATGGAAATTTCCAGCTGCGCGCCGAGGCGCTGGTGCAGCACATCAGCGACGGCGTCGATCACCGCCTCCTTGCGCGGCGTGGCCGGCAGCACCTGCATGCCCAGCGGTTTGTCGTTGAGCGAAACGACGAAGCGGGTACCGCCCATGCTACGCAACTGGTCGAGCACCATCGGCCGGTAAGCCACCGGCAGGGAGCGAAAATAACTGACGCTGGCACTCATCGAATGGGCCAGGCTGCGCGCGCTGGCGACCAGGCCTTCCATCTGGCTGGCACGCAATTGCGACAACCAGATCACACTCGACAGCCCCTGGGCCAGCAACACCACCAGCAAGGTCAACAGCAGCATGCGCCCCAGCAGCGAGCGTGGCAGCGGCAGGCGCCAGCGCCCTTCAGTGCGCGGGCGCAACGCTGGCCGCCAGCAGGTAGCCACTGCCGCGTACGGTACGGATCAACCGTGGCGGTTTTTCGGTGTCGCGCAGGCGTTGGCGCAGGCGGCTGACCGCCATGTCGACAATGCGGTCCAGCGGCATCGGCTCACGGCCACGGGTGGCGTTGCCGATGGTGTCGCGGTCGAGGATCTGTTGCGGGTGATCGAGGAACAGCTTGAGCAAGGCGAAGTCGGCACCGGAGAGAATCACCTCTTCACCATCGCGGTGGAACAAGCGGTGGCTGATGGTATCCAGGCGCCAGTCATCGAAGGCCAGCACATCACAGCCACTGCGCTCCTGGCCAAAACCGGCACGGCGCAGCAGCGCCTTGATCCGCGCCTGCAGTTCGCGCGGGCTGAAGGGTTTGCCCAGGTAATCATCGGCGCCCAGTTCCAGGCCGATGACCCGGTCGGCTTCGTCGGAGCTGGCGGTGAGCATGATGATCGGCACCTGGGCCAGGCGCGGATGCTGGCGCACCCAGCGACACAGGCTGAAACCGTCTTCGTCGGGCAACATCACGTCGAGGATCACCAGGTCGCAGTCGCTGGCGTCCAGGGCCTGGCGAAAGCCGCGCCCGTCGGCCACCGCCTGGACGCTGAAACCGGCGCGGCTCAGGTAGGTCTGCAGCAGTTCACGAATGTCCTGGTCGTCGTCGACCATCAATATCGACTTGCTCACGCATCACTCCTTGTTGAACAGGGTGAGTGCTTCGCGGGGCAAGCCCGCGCCTACACCTCAGCCGGCTTGTTGCAGCGCCACGCCGGCCCCGAGCAAGCCGGAGAATTCGGCGGTCACCAACCATACCGGGAGATCCTTGAAGTAGCCACTCATGCAGCCCTTGTCGGCAAAGCTGGCGCCAAAGCCGCTGCGCAGGAACAGCTCGGCAAAGCGTGGAACGATGCCGCCGACGATAAACACCCCGCCACGCCCGCCGAGGGTCAGGACGTTGTTGCCCGCCACCCGGCCCAGGAAGCGGCAGAACTGCTCGATCACCGCCAGGGCAACGGGCTCACCGGCCAGCGCCGCGTCGGTGATCGCCGCCGGACTTTGCAGCGGCGCAGGCTGACCATCCAGGGCACAGATGGCCTGGTACAAGCGCAGCAGGCCGCCGCCGCTGAGGACGGTTTCGGCGCTGACATGGCCGATTTCGCTTTCGATCTGCTGGCGGATCTGCGCTTCGCGGGCATTGCCCACCGGCAGGTCGACATGCCCGCCCTCGCCCGGCAAAGCCATCCAGCGGTCCTCACCCAGGTTGAGCAAGGTGCCGACGCCAAGGCCGGTGCCCGGGCCGATCACCAGCGCCGGGCGGCTGGCATCAGGCGTGCCTGCGCAGACGGTACGGTACTCGTCCGCCTGCAAGCGGGTCATGCCCAGGGCCATGGCGGTGAAGTCGTTGATCAGCAGCAACTGCTCGACCTGCAAGGTTTTGCAGAACGCCTGGCGGCTGAGCCGCCAGTGGTTGTTGGTAAAGCGAAACTCATCACCGTCGACCGGCCCGGCCACCGCCAGGCACACCGCGCCCAGCTCGCCGCGGGCCAGGCCCTGGTCAGCCAGGTAAGCGCCAATGGCCTGTTCCGGGCTGGTGTAGTCCGCCGTGGCAAAGACCTGCACCGCGTGCATGCGGTTGTCTTCCCAGAGGGCGAAGCGTGCATTGGTGCCGCCGATATCGCCGACCAGTGCGCGCTTCATTTGAGTGTCTCCAGGGCCGAGGTGAAGGCGCTGGCGCCTTTCTCTGCCGGGCTCAGGGCGGTACGCAGGAAGCCGAACAGCTCGCGGCCGCAACCCAGGTCGTTGCCGGTCGGTGGTGCGGGCAGTTCTCGATCGGCCAGCTCGGCTGCACTGAGTTTCACCGTCAGGGTACCCGCCACGCCGTCGACCCGGACGATATCGCCATCGCGCAGGCGCGCCAGCGGGCCGCCATCGAAGGCTTCGGGGCAGACATGAATGGCCGCGGGGATTTTCCCTGAAGCACCGGACATACGCCCGTCGGTTACCAGTGCGACCTTGAAGCCACGGTCCTGCAACACGCCAAGGAACGGGGTCATCTTGTGCAGCTCGGGCATGCCGTTGCAGCGCGGCCCCTGGAAGCGCATTACCGCAACGAAATCACGCTCCAGCTCGCCGGCCTGGAAGGCATCGGCCAGCGCCTGCTGGTCATGGAACACCAGTGCCGGGGCTTCGACCACCTGATGCTCGGGGGCTACTGCGGACACCTTCATCACCCCGCGACCGAGGTTGCCTTCCATGACCCGCAGACCGCCTTCGGGCGAGAACGCCCGTGCCACTGGGCGCAGGATCGCCTCATCAAGGCTGGCCTTCGGGCCTTCGCGCCAGACCAGTTTGCCGGCCTCAAGGAACGGCTCCTGGGTGTAGCGACGCAGGCCATGGCCGGCGACGGTGTTGACGTCTTCGTGGAGCAAACCGGCATCGAGCAGTTCGCGAATCAGGAAGGCCATGCCGCCGGCAGCCTGGAAGTGGTTGATGTCGGCCTTGCCGTTCGGATAGACGTGGGACAGGGTCGGCACCACTTCCGAGAGCTCGGCCATGTCCTGCCAGGTCAGCTGGATGCCGGCGGCCTGGGCAATCGCCGGCATGTGCAGGGTGTGGTTGGTCGAGCCGCCGGTGGCGTGCAGGGCAACGATGGAGTTGACCAGGGATTTCTCGTCGACAATCTCACCCAGCGGCATGAAGGTGCCACTGGCCTTGGTCATGCGCGTGACCTGCTGCGCAGCCTCGACAGTCAGGGCATCGCGCAGCGGCGTATACGGGTTGACGAAAGAGGCGCCCGGCAGGTGCAGGCCCATCACTTCCATCAGCAGCTGGTTGGTATTGGCAGTGCCGTAGAAGGTGCAAGTACCGGGGCTGTGGTAGGACTTCATCTCCGACTCCAGCAGCTCTTCGCGACTGGCCTTGCCTTCGGCGTAACGCTGGCGCACATCGGCTTTCTCCTTGTTGGAGATGCCCGACGGCATCGGCCCACCCGGCACGAACAGCGTTGGCAGATGGCCGAAGCGCAACGCGCCCATCAGCAGGCCGGGGACGATCTTGTCGCAGATGCCGAGCATCAGCGCCGCATCGAACATGTTGTGTGACAGGGCGATGGCGGTGGACATGGCGATCACTTCGCGGCTGGCGATGCCCAGTTCCATACCGGGTTCACCCTGGGTGACGCCGTCGCACATGGCCGGCACACCGCCGGCGAACTGGCCGACCGAGCCGATTTCGCGCAGCGCCTGCTTGATCTGTTCGGGGTAATGCTCGTAGGGCTGGTGCGCCGAGAGCATGTCGTTGTAGGCGGAGACGATGGCGACGTTGGCCGCGTTCATCATCCGCAGGCTTTGCTTGTCCTGGCTGCCGCAGCCGGCGACACCGTGAGCGAAGTTGGCGCACTGCAGCTTGGCACGCATCGGCCCGTCGCTGGCGGCCCCGCGAATCAGCTCAAGGTAGCGTTCACGGGTGGGGCGACTGCGGGCGATCAGCCGTTGGGTGACCTCAAGAATGCGCGGATGCATGTACTGGACTCCAGGCTATCGGTGGTTGCGACCTCTGCGGCGGTTTCCCTTATCAACGATCGCGGCCTAGGCTCAATGGCAGGGGCGATGCGTTGCGGGAGGAACGGCTTGGCCGATCGCTCGTTGTAGATTGAATAAAATATTGCCAGCAAAAAGGCTTGTTTTCTATTTTTTTACGAATAATCTTGTAATTCCAACAACAAAATCAGATGCAGTGAAGCAAAACTTCAATTGCCACGGGCTTCACCCGGTCTCCCAGAGGTAGCTCCATGACCCTTCGTATCGCAATCAATGGCTTTGGCCGCATCGGCCGCAACATCCTTCGCGCACTCTATACCCAAGGCTACCGTCAGGATCTGCAGGTCGTCGCCATCAACGACCTGGGCGACAGCGCGATCAATGCCCATCTGCTCAAATACGACAGCGTCCACGGCAGCTTCGCTGCCACGGTTGAATCCGATCACGAGAGCATTACCGTCAACGGCGACCGCATCGCCGTCAGCGCCATCCGCAACCCGGCGGAGCTGCCATGGAAAGCCGAAGCCATCGATGTGGTGTTCGAGTGCACCGGTTTGTTCACCGAGCGCGCCAAGGCCGCCGCCCATCTTACTGCCGGGGCCGGCAAAGTCATTATCTCGGCGCCGGCCAAGGGGGCTGATGCCACCGTGGTGTACGGGGTCAACCATGACATCCTGCGCCCCTCGCACCAGATCATCTCCAGCGCTTCGTGCACCACCAACTGCCTGGCGCCGCTGGCCCAGGTGCTGCACCGCGAGTTCGGCATCGAGCAGGGGCTGATGACCACCATTCATGCCTACACCAACGACCAGAACCTTACCGACGTCTACCACAGCGACCCGTTCCGCGCCCGTTCGGCGACCCAGTCGATGATCCCGAGCAAGACCGGCGCCGCCGAAGCCGTGGGCCTGGTGCTGCCGGAACTGGCCGGCAAGCTCACCGGCATGGCCGTGCGGGTGCCGGTGATCAACGTGTCGCTGGTCGACCTCACCGTCAACCTTGAGCGCGAGGCCACGGCCGAGGCCGTCAACGCGCTGTTCAAGGAAGCCAGCCGGCATTCCAAGGTGCTCGGCTACAACAGCCTGCCGCTGGTGTCCTGCGACTTCAACCACAACCCGTTGTCGTCGATTTTCGATGCCAACCATACCCGGGCCAACGGGCGCATGCTCAAGGTGATGGCCTGGTACGACAACGAATGGGGCTTCTCCAACCGCATGCTGGATAACTGCCTGGCGCTGCACAACGCCCGCTAGGACCATCCCTTGCAGGAGCGGAGGCAGTACTTGACCAACGCGCTGATGATAAGCATTATCATTCGCCACGCCATGGTCGGGTACCGCTGTGAGTCAGTCCCAGTTCAACGCCGTTTTCCTCGCGCAGCGGGTCAGCCTGCTGCGTACGCTGCAGCGCATGGTGGATAACCCCAGTACTGCCGAAGACCTGTTGCAGGAGACCTACCTGCGGGTGACCCGCGCCCTGGGCGAACGGCCCATCGAGCACCTCGAGCCTTTCGTGTTCCAGACCGCGCGCAACCTCGCCCTCGATCACTTGCGCGCACGCCGGGCGCAGTCGCGCAACCTGGTCGACGATGTGCCCGAGCAAGTCCTGCACAACGTCGCTGCGCCCAGCAGCAGTGCCGAAGACGCCGCCCACGCCGAACAACTGCTCAAGCGCCTGAGCGTCAGCCTCGCGCAATTGACCGAACGCCAACAGCGCATCTTCATCCTCAGCCGCCTGCATGGCGCCAGCTACCTGGAAATCGCCGAACAACTGAAAGTGTCGGCAAGCACGGTTCAGAAGGAACTGAAACTGATCATGGCCATCTGTGTAGGGGTAGCCGACCGGCTGAAGTAAACAGCCCGTCGTGGATCGCAGCTAAAACCTTGCCATCCCCATGGATACCCCGGATCATTCGCAAAAAAGCGCCAGCCCCGCCAAGGACCCACCCGTGACCGACAGTCCCTCTCCTCGCCCCTCGCCGCCTGGCCAAGCCGCCAGTGACCGGGCCATGGACCAGGCCCTGGACTGGCTGATTCGCCTGCAATGTGCGTCAGAGCAAGACACCCAGGCCTTCGAAGCCTGGCTCGAGGCAGACCCGGCCAATGCCCGCGCCTATGTCGAGGCCGAGGCGGTCTGGAACGGCGCGCCCCTGCGCCAGGCCGCCGGGCAACTGCATCAGGTACAGCGCCGCAGCCTGCGCTCACGTATCCGCCCACACTGGAAACCCCTCGCTACGGCCGCTGTGCTGCTGGTGGGGATTTTCACCGTAGGCAACCTGCCGGTGCGCCTGCAGGCCGATCATCTGACCGTAGTGGGTGAACGCCAGCGGGTACAGCTGGACGACGGTTCCAAGGTCTTGCTCAACACCAATTCGGCGTTTGCCAGCGACCTGCGCGACAACCGCCAAGTGGCCCGGCTGCTGCAGGGCGAGGCCTACTTCGAGGTTCCCGGCGGCGCCCAGCCACCGCTGGAACTGCAGGCCGGCCCGCTGCGTGCCAGTGTGCGCGATACCGATTTTGCCGTGCGCTACCTCAACGGCGAAGCCCAGGTTCGGGTGCAACGCGGCGACGTCGACCTGCAGGCCAGCAGCGACCAGCGCATTCGCCTGTCGGCGGGTGACAGCATCAGCGTCGGGCCCAATGGCTTCGGCCAGCGCGGACGCCTGGATGCGCAAAAGGACCTGGCCTGGGTCCAGGGCCGCCTGGTGTTCGAGAACTGTCCGCTGAGCCAGGTGCTGGCCGAACTGCGCCGCTACTACCCCGGCTGGATCATCAACGGCAACGAGCAGCTGGCAAACGTCGCGGTCACCGGCAACTACCGCCTCGACCAGCCCCTGGAAACCTTGCGTGCCCTGGCCCACATCACCTCGGCACAGTTGCACGAGTACCCGGCGCTGGTGATTCTCAACTGAGGCAAAAGTTTTTTTACGCGATCCCTGAAGCTGTTACGTCTCGTTATAGCCAATGCAACTGATTCTTATTTTTGAATCAGCCAGCACCTATAACATTCGCGCGACAGGGAGCGCTTTCGATGTCCACTGGTTTCACTCGTCGATCTTCAGCCACTTCACGTACCCCCGGCCTGCAGCGTTGCACGCTCTCCCTGTTGACCCTGGCCATGCTCGCCAGCGGCGCCTGCAGCCTGCCGGCGTTGGCCGCGGAACCGGCCCAGGCCAGTGCCCCGCGCATGGGCGACTACCGCTTCGCCATCAACCAGCAGCCGCTGGTGTCGGCGCTCAACGCCTTTACCGCGGTGACCGGCTGGCAAGTGGGCTTCTCTGCGGAACTTGCCGAGGGCGTCGCCTCGCCGGGCGTGCATGGCTCGCTGAAACCGGAAGCGGCCCTGCAGCGCCTGCTGGCCGGCACCGGCCTGAGCTACCGCACGCTCAACAGCGGCAACGTGGTGATCGAACGCAGCGCCAGCAAGGCCATCGCCCTGCAGCAAATCACCGTCAGCGCCACCCGTAGCGCCCAGGACATCAGCCAGGTGCCGAGCACCGTCAGCGTACAGACCCGCGAGCAGCTCGATCGCCAGAACGTCAACAACATCAAGGAACTGGTGCGTTACGAGCCTGGCGTTTCGGTCAGCGGCACCGGCCAGCGCAGCGGCCTGAACGGCTACAACATCCGCGGTATCGACGGTGAGCGGGTGCTGACCCAGATCGACGGCGTGTCGATCCCCGACAGTTTCTTCTTCGGCCCCTACGCCCAGACCCAGCGCAACTACGTCGACCCTGAGATCGTCAAGCGCGTGGAGATCCTCCGTGGTCCGGCTTCGGTGCTGTACGGCAGCAACGCCATTGGCGGCGCGGTCAGCTACTTCACCCTCGACCCCGACGACATCATCAAGCCTGGCCAGGACGTCGGCGCACGCCTGAAGACCGGCTACAGCTCGGCAGACGAAAGCTGGCTGAACTCGGCCACCGTCGCCGGCCGCCAGGGCGAGTTCGACGGCCTGCTGCACCTGAGCCAGCGCAACGGCCATGAAACCGAGTCCTACAGCAGCCACGGCGGCACCGGCCTGGCACGCACCGCCGCCAACCCGGAAGACGTGCGCACCACCAACATCCTCGCCAAGGCCGGCTGGAACTACGCCGACGACGCGCGCCTGGCCTTCACTTACGAAAACTACAAGGACGACCGTGACCTGAAGCTCAAGAGCGCCGTGGGCGGGCCGTTCATTCCGGGCTTCGGCGCGATGAACGCGTACCGCGACCGCACCGGCAACGATACCGTGACCCGCGAGCGTTTCGGCATCAACCACGAATTCGCCCTGGGCAGCGTGCTGGCCGACAACATGAAGTGGAGCCTGAACTACCAGATCGGCAAGACCGACCAGCGCACCGAAGAGCTCTATTTCGCCTCGGGTCGCCAGGTGTTCCGTGACCGCCAGACCACCTACAAGGACCGCCAGTGGGTGTTCGACGCACAACTGGACAAAGCCTTCAGCGTCGGCGCCACCGAGCACTTGCTGACCTACGGCACCACCCTCAAGCACCAGAAGGTCACCGGCTCGCGCAGCGGCACCGGCACCTGCCTGAATGTCGGTGGCAGCTGCCGCTTCATCGGCCAGGTCAGCACCAGTGACAGCCAGGCGCTGGTCAGTGACTTCCCCGATCCGACCGTCAACACCTACAGCCTGTTCGCCCAGGACGAGATCCGCTGGAACCAGTGGACCTTCCTGCCGGGCGTGCGCTACGACTACACCAAGCTCACCCCGCACATGACCGACGAGTTCCTGCGTGGCGTCGGCGCCAACCCCACCGACCCGGTCGACGACGACGCCAAGAAATGGCATCGGGTCTCGCCCAAGTTCGGCCTGACCTACGCCTTCAACGACAACTACACCTGGTACGGCCAGTACGCCGAAGGCTTCCGTACGCCGACCGCCAAAGCGTTGTACGGCCGCTTCGAGAACCCGGGCCTGGGCTACAGCGTGCGCGGCAACTCCAACCTCGAGCCGGAAAAGAGCAAGAGCTACGAGACCGGCCTGCGTGGCAACTTCGAGGCCGGTGACTTCGCCGTCGCGGTGTTCTACAACAAGTACCGCGACTTCATCAACGAAGACGCGGTGCAGGGCAGCAACCTCGGCCAGACCTTCGAAGCCAACAACATCAAGCACGCCACCATCAAGGGTGCCGAGTTCAAGGGCCGCCTGAACCTCGACGCCTTCGGCGCACCGCACGGCCTGTATACCCAGGGCTCGCTGGCCTACCTCTATGGCCGCAACGACGACACCGGCCAGCCGCTCAACAGCGTCAACCCGCTGACCGCGGTGATGGGCCTGGGTTACGAGCAGGAGCAATACGGCGCGCTGCTGAGCTGGACCCTGGTCAAACGCAAGAACCGCGTCGACGACACCACCTTCTTCGCCCCCGACGGCACCAGCAAGCAGTTCCGCACCCCGGGCTACGGTGTGCTCGACCTGACCGGTTTCTACAAGGTCACCGACGACATCACGGTCAACGCCGGCCTCTACAACCTGACCGACAAGAAGTACTGGCAGTGGGATGACGTGCGCGGCTACGACGGCCTCGGTGAAGCGGCGGTAACCGCCCCCGCCAACCTCGACCGCCTGACCATGCCGGGCCGCAATTTCGCCATCAACCTGGTCTGGGATATCTGAACCGCAGCGCGGGGCAAGCCCGCTCCTACAGATTTTGCAGGAGCGGGCTTGCCCCGTGAAAAGCCTTTGAGGTGAGGTTTTTTTACTGTCACGCGTCTTCTCATTCGTCTAGTCATCAGGCACGCCCATTTCGCAAGGAATCACCATGACCGCCGCTACCACCACCGAACGCGCCAGCCTGCGTTCGCAGCGTTTGAACCAGCTGACCCACGCCCCGCACACCGAACTCGACGCCCTGGTCAAATCCCACGCGCCGTTCGAAACCCGCGAGAGCTTCGCCCGCTTCGTGGTTGCCCAGTACCTGTTCCAGTCCGAGCTCAAGGCGCTGTACACCGACCCGGCACTGATCGCCATCGTCCCGGACCTGGCCGCACGCTGCCGCGCCGAACAGGCCGGCCTGGACCTGGCGGACTTGAACACCGAGATCCCGGCCGACTTTGCCGGCGCCCTGCAGCGCCCAAGCCTGGGTGAAGCCATGGGCTGGATCTTCGTTTCCGAAGGTTCCAAGCTCGGCGCTGCGTTCCTGATCAAGCGTGCCGTCGGCCTGGGCCTGTCGGACAGCTTCGGTGCCCGTCACCTGGGCGAACCGGCCGGTGGCCGCGCCGAAGGCTGGAAGCAGTTCACCCGCATCCTCGACGGCCTGGAACTGAGCGCCGAAGAAGAAGCCAAGGCCGAGCAAGGCGCCGTGGCCGCCTTCGAGCGTTTCACCGAGCTGCTCAAACACGCCTACGCAACTGCGCCTAAAGCCGAACTGGCCTGATGCGCCGTACCCGGTTACCCTCGTGGTAACCGGGCCTTGCCCGTGCACACCGACAAGCCCATGACCCGCCCAGCCGCTTCAAAACTCTCGCGCCTGCTCTTCGGCCTGCTGGCCTACGTCAGCCTGGGCATCGGCCTGGTGGCCATCGTTATTCCCGGCCTGCCCACCACCGAATTCATCCTCCTCGCCGCCTGGGCCGCCACCCGCAGCTCGCCGCGCCTGAGTGCCTGGCTGGAAAACCATCGCCTGTTTGGCCCGATCCTGAGCAACTGGCGCAACGGCAAGGTAATCCAGCGCCGGGCCAAGGTCAGCGCCACTGTCAGCATGCTGCTGTGCGCCGGCGTGATGCTGGTGTTTCTGGAGCATCGCTGGCCGGTATTTCTCGCCATCGCCGGCATGACACTGGGCAACCTGTGGATCTGGTCGCGGCCAGAAACCGCGCCCTTGAGCCTCGTCGACCGTTCATCGGCGCGCACTCATGGCTAAGGCTATAAAGCCGATGAACTGTTATCGCTAAAAGGATGTAGCGAACCGAGCCCGCCCAGTGGCTCGGTCCTCTACCGGCCTGCCTTTTAGCGAGTACGTCCATGTTCGACACGCTCTCGATCCGCCTGAAAATCGTCCTGCTCTCCGGCCTCTGCCTGCTTGGCGTGGTCGCACTCGTCGTCGGTATCAACCTGTATCAATCGCACCAGAGCGATGAACTGGTCGGCGACGCCAGCACCACCATGCTCACCCGCAACGTCCAGGCCCTGCTACAGGCCCGCGCCGGCGAAAAGGCCGAGATGCTGCGGCGTACTTTCAGCGACAGCCAGACCGTCATCACCGCCCTCGCCGACCAGGTCCAGGACCTGCAGCAATTGGCCCGCGATCGCGGCCTGAGCGCTGGCGACCTGCGTGAAGCGATCAACCAGAGCCTGGCCACCAGCTTCAAGCGCAACCCCGACGTACTGGGCGTGTGGCTGGCATTCGAGCCCGAAGGCCTGGACGGTGGCGACAGCGCGTTTGCCAACGATGCCAAGCGCCTGAGCAACGAGAGCGGCCGCTTCGCCAGCTACTGGAGCCGCGCCCAGGGCCAGGCCTTGAATACGGTGATCAGCGACGCCGACCTGAACAAGACCGAAATCAACCTCAGCGGCACGCCGTACAACGTCTGGTACACCTGCTCGCGCAACAGCGCCCGCGCCTGCCTGCTCGAGCCCTACTCCGACACCGTCGGCGGCAAGCAGATGCTGATGACCAGCATCACCATGCCCTTGCTGCACAACGGCAAGGTGATCGCCGTGGCTGGCGTTGATATTTCCCTCGATGCCCTTCAGGCCGCTGCCGCCAAAGCCCAGCAGGAGCTGTTCAATGGCGCCGGGCGCTTGATGATCGTCGCCCCCAGCGGCCTGCTGGCGGCCAACAGCAACGATGCCGGCAAGGTCGGCAAGAGCATCGACCAGGACGGCCAGCCGGCGCTGCAAAAGCTGGCCGCCAATCAGCCGCTGATCCTTGAGCAAGGCGAGACCATCCGCGCCGTGAACCCGGTGCAACCGATTGCCGACAGCAAGCCCTGGGGCATTCTGATCGACCTGCCCAAGCAGGTACTGCTGGCCGACGCCACCAGCCTCCAGGCCACCCTCGAAGACGCCCGCACCAGTGGCACCCTCAAGGTGGTGCTGTTCGCCACCCTGGCCGGTCTCGGCGGCCTGTTGCTGATGTGGCTGACCGCTACCGGTGTGACCCGCCCGCTGAACAGCGTGGCCAGCATGCTCGAAGACATCGCCAGCGGCGACGGCGACCTCACCCAGCGCCTGCGCTATGCGCGCAAGGACGAACTCGGCCGGCTGACCGGCGGCTTCAACCGTTTCCTCGACAAGCTGCAGCCGACCATCGCCCAGATCAAGCAGAGCATCACCCAGGCCCGGGCCACTGCCGACCAGTCCTCGGCGATTGCCCAGCGCACCAGCGAAGGCATGCAGGTGCAGTTTCGCGAGATCGACCAGGTGGCCACCGCCTCCAACGAGATGAGCGCCACCGCCCACGACGTCGCCAACAGCGCTGCCAGTGCCGCCGACGCCGCCCGCGGAGCCGACCGCTCGGCCAAGGACGGCATGGCGATCATCGAGCGCAGCACCCGCGACATTACCGTGCTCGCCGAACAGGTCAGCAAGGCCGTGAGCGAAGTGGAAACCCTGGCGCAGAACAGCGAGCAGATCGGCTCGGTGCTTGAAGTGATCCGCAGCATCGCCGAGCAGACCAACCTGCTGGCCCTCAACGCCGCCATCGAAGCGGCCCGCGCCGGCGAAAGCGGCCGTGGTTTTGCCGTGGTGGCCGACGAAGTACGCAACCTGGCGCGCCGTACCCAGGACTCGGTCGAAGAGATCCGCCTGGTGATCGAACGCATCCAGAGCAACACCCGCGAGGTGGTGGCGACCATGCATTCGAGTCACGGCAAAGCCCAGGAAAACGCCGGGCAGATCCACCAGGCGGTGCAGGCGCTGGACAAGATCAGCGAGGCGGTAACGGTGATCAGCGACATGAACCTGCAGATCGCCAGTGCCGCCGAGCAGCAAAGCGCGGTGGCCGAAGAGGTCAACCGCAACGTCTCGGCGATCCGTGGCGTGACCGAGACCCTGACCGGCCAGGCCGCCGAATCGGCCCAGGTGAGCAGCCAGCTCAATACCCTGTCGTCGCAGCAGATGGCCCTGATGGATCAGTTCAGGGTTTGACCTGGCGCCGCTGATGGTCTGCAATGGCCCTTCTGCTGGAGGGCCATTGATGACCGCGCTACTCGACACCCTTGTCGCCGAACTGCAGCTGCCAACGGCACTGCGCAATACCCTGCGCTTTCGCGGCAACGGCGCCCTGCCTTCGACTTTCGCCGTCACCGCGCTTGCCAGCAGCAGCGTTGCCGCCTGTGGCCTGGCAATCGCCGAACTGCTGCAGCGCCAGCTTGAGCAACAGCCTGCCGTTGAAGTTGACCGCCGCCTGAGCTCGTTCTGGTTCGCCACCAGCCTGCGCCCGCAAGGCTGGAGCACACCGCCCTTGTGGGACCCGATTGCCGGTGACTACCGCGCCGAGGATGGCTGGATTCGCCTGCATACCAACGCAGCTCATCATCGCGCCGCCGCCGAGAAGGTAGTGGGCCGTGCGGCTGACCGCGCACAAATGGCCGACCTGGTTGCGCGCTGGCGCGCAAGCGAGCTGGAAAGCGCGATAGTCACCGCTGGCGGTTGCGCCGCGCACATGCGCAGTTGGTCCGAATGGTCGGCCCACCCTCAGGGCCTGGCAGTGAATGCCGAGCCGTTGATTCACCGCCAACTGGCTCCAGCCTTTACAAGCAGACGCTGGAGCGGTAACGCCGTCCGACCTCTGGCCGGGGTCAAGGTGCTGGACCTGACCCGCATCCTCGCCGGCCCCACAGCCAGCCGCCTGCTGGCTGGCTTCGGCGCTGAGGTACTGCGGATCGACCCGCCAGGCTGGGAGGAACCGGCGGTGGTTGCCGAGGTGACCCTGGGTAAACGCTGTGCGCGCCTGGACTTGCACGATGGGGATGATCGACGGGTGTTTGAACGCCTGCTCAGTGAAGCCGATATTCTCCTGCATGGTTACCGCGCCGACGCCCTCGAACGACTGGGGTATGCCAGCGAACAGCGCCGCCAGCTCAACCCCGGACTGATCGATGTGAGCCTCAACGCCTACGGCTGGAGCGGCCCCTGGCAACAGCGCCGGGGCTTCGACAGCCTGGTGCAGATGAGCTGCGGCATCGCTTGCGAAGGCATGCGCTGGCAACAGGCCGACAAGCCCGTGCCGCTGCCGGTGCAGGCATTGGACCATGGCACCGGGTACCTGATGGCGGCTGCGGCGATCAAGGCCTACAGCGAACGCCTGGGCAGCGGATGCGGGGCAACCCTGCGCCTGTCGCTGGCGCGCACGGCAAAGCTGTTGATCGATCAGGGGACGCTGGCAGCGGATGTGCCGTTGCAGGCTGAGACGGCAGCGGACCTGAACCCGCAGCTGGAGCAGACGCCCTGGGGGCTGGCGCAGCGGCTGAAGGCGCCGCTGCTGGTCGAAGGGGCGCCGTTGGTTTGGCAGCGAGGGGCTTGTGAGCTGGGTTCTGCTGCTGCCTGTTGGTGAATGTGAGGGCCTCTCGCTGGCAAAGCCAGCGCCCACAGAGTTTGCTGTACACCGATCTACTGTGGGAGCCGGCCTTGCCGGCGATGGGCTGCGCCGCAGCCCTGATTAAAGGCTCAACACCCCACTGTACAACCCATAAGCCGCCAACCCCGCGCCCACCAGAACGGCGGCAAAGATCAGCTTCTCCCAGGTGGTAAACAGCGCCTGCCCCTGCTCATGCTTGGCCCGGGCAAACAGGATCACCCCCGGCGCGTACAACAGCGCCGACAACAACAGGTACTTGAGCCCCCCGGCGTACAGCAGCCAGATCGCATACACCAGGGCGGTGCCGGCAATCACCAGGTCCTTGCGCCGCGCTCCCGGATGCCCTTCATACGATTCCCCACGTACCGCCAACAGCACTGCATAGGCCGCCGACCACAGGTATGGCACCAAAATCATCGACGACGCCAGGTAGATCAGGCTGGTGTAGGTCCCGGCGGAAAACAGCGTGATCAGCAAGAACAGCTGAATCATCACGTTGGTCAGCCACAAGGCATTGGCCGGCACGTGGTTGGCGTTTTCCCGGGCCAGAAAGCGCGGCATGGTCTGGTCGCGGGCCGTGGCAAAGAGAATCTCGGCGCACAGCAAGGCCCATGACAGCAAAGCCCCCAACAGCGACACCGCCAGGCCGATGCTGATCAGCAAGGCACCCCAGGGCCCGACGATATGCTCGAGCACCGAAGCCAGCGACGGATTCTGCAAGGCGGCCAGTTCCGGCTGGGTCATCACCCCGAGCGACAGCACGTTGACCAGCACCAGCAGGGCCAGCACGCCAATAAAGCCGATCACCGTGGCCTTGCCGACGTCCGAACGCTTCGCCGCCCGTCCGGAGTAGACACTCGCACCCTCGATGCCGATAAACACGAACACGGTCACCAGCATCATGTTGCGCACCTGGTCGAGCACTCCACCGAATTTCGGGTTGCTCAAGCCCCAGATGTCACGGGTAAAGATGTCGGCGCGAAAGGCTACGGCAGCGATGACGATGAACATCACCAGCGGCACGATCTTGGCCACGGTGGTCACCTGGTTGATGAACGCCGCCTCCTTGATCCCGCGCAACACCAGAAAATGCACCGCCCACAACAGCAACGAGGCGCAGGCGATGGCGATCGGCGTGTTGCCCTCGCCAAACACCGGAAAGTAGAAACCCAGGGTGCTGAACAGCAGCACGAAGTAGCCGACGTTGCCCAGCCAGGCGCTGATCCAGTAGCCCCAGGCCGAAGAAAAGCCCATGTACTCGCCAAACCCGGCCTTGGCATAGGCATACACCCCGGAGTCCAGCTCCGGCTTGCGGTTGGCCAGGGTCTGGAACACGAAGGCCAGGGCCAGCATGCCCACCGCTGTGATCCCCCAGCCGATCAGTACCGCGCCGACGTCGGCACGTGCGGCCATGTTTTGCGGCAGCGAAAAAATCCCACCGCCGATCATCGAGCCGACCACCAAGGCGATCAACGCACCCAGGCGCAATTTCTGTCCAGGTTCGGACATGCAGATCCCCTTCTGTCTCGTGTTTGTAACGCCAGAGGTACACCCTGAGTTAAATATATGCAGAGTGTAAGCGTTCATATGTATTAAACCACTAAGCTTCCGCTGCTCATAACTTGTGCGTCTATGCCTGACGAACTAAATAGGGAGTTTTGTGCACTATTTCCGCTTGTTCAAGCCAATAAGATATTTTCTCAGGAAAAATTTGCGATTCCCCCAAAACGGACTAGCTTCAATGCTCACAGCCCCGCAAGAGCGATTGCTCTAAAAGGCCATGGAGGTGCCAGTGGACAAGGCTTGCAGCACTGCGATCGGCATACTCCGGGAGGCTGTTTCAGTCACTGATCTCAATGGAATGTCCTCATGAACTGACCTGAATCAGCTAATGACTTCGCCGCTGGATTTATTCTAGCGTCATCTCTTCTCCTGGTACGGAGTTATTCAATGTCAGACGCTCCCGGAAAACTACGACTTGGTGCGCTGGTTGCACTTGTTGTCGGCTCGATGATCGGCGGCGGGATCTTTTCGTTGCCGCAAAACATGGCCGCAAGTGCCGATGTAGGCGCTGTTCTGATCGGCTGGGGCATCACCGCCATCGGCATGCTGACCCTGGCTTTCGTGTTCCAGACCCTGGCCAATCGCAAGCCTGACCTGGACGGCGGGGTGTACGCCTACGCCAAGGCCGGTTTCGGCGATTACATGGGCTTTTCTTCGGCCTGGGGCTACTGGATCAGCGCCTGGCTCGGCAACGTCGGCTACTTCGTGTTGCTGTTCAGTACCCTCGGCTACTTCTTCCCGATCTTTGGCGAGGGCAACACCCCGGCAGCGGTCATTGGCGCCTCGGTGCTGCTCTGGGCCGTGCATTTCCTCGTGCTGCGCGGGATCAAGGAAGCGGCGTTCATCAACCTGGTCACCACCGTGGCCAAGGTCGTGCCGCTGGCGTTGTTCGTGCTGATCGCCGTGTTCGCCTTCAAGCTGGACATCTTCACCGCTGACATCTGGGGTTCGATGAACCCGGACCTGGGCAGCGTGATGAACCAGGTGCGCAACATGATGCTGGTCACCGTGTGGGTGTTCATCGGCATCGAGGGCGCGAGCATCTTCTCGGCCCGGGCAGAAAAACGCTCGGACGTGGGTAAGGCCACGGTCATCGGCTTCATTACCGTGCTGCTGTTCCTGGTGCTGGTCAACGTGCTGTCGCTGGGCATCATGACCCAGCCTGAACTGGCCAAGCTGCAGAACCCGTCGATGGCCGCCGTGCTTGAGCACGTGGTCGGTCACTGGGGCGCGGTGCTGATCAGCGTCGGCCTGATCATCTCGCTGCTCGGTGCCCTGCTGTCGTGGGTGCTGCTGTGCGCCGAGATCATGTTCGCCGCCGCCAAAGACCACACCATGCCGGAGTTCCTGCGCCGCGAGAACGCCAACCACGTGCCGGCCAACGCCCTGTGGCTGACCAACGCCATGGTGCAGATCTTCCTGGTCATCACCCTGTTCTCGGCCAGTACCTACCTGTCGCTGATCTACCTCGCCACTTCGATGATCCTGGTGCCTTACCTGTGGTCGGCGGCCTACGCCTTCCTGCTGGCGCTGCGCAGCGAAACCTACGAACAGGCCCTGGCCGAACGCAAGAAAGACCTGGTCATCGGTGCCATCGCCCTGCTCTACGCGGTCTGGCTGCTGTATGCCGGCGGCGTCAAATACCTGCTGCTTTCGGCCCTGCTCTATGCCCCTGGCGTGATCCTGTTCGCCAAGGCCAAGCGCGAGGTCGGCCAACCGATTTTTACCAACGTGGAGAAGCTGATCTTCGCCGCCGTGGTCCTTGGCGCCCTGGTGGCTGCCTACGGCCTGTACGACGGCTTCCTGACTCTGTAACCACCCGTTTTCGCAACTTGGAGGAAATGAACCATGTCCACGGATAAAGTTAAGTACGGCGTACATTCCGAAGCCGGCAAACTGCGCAAAGTGATGGTCTGCTCCCCTGGCCTGGCGCACCAGCGCCTGACGCCGAGCAACTGCGACGACCTGCTGTTCGATGACGTCATCTGGGTCAACCAGGCCAAGCGCGACCACTTCGACTTCGTCACCAAAATGCGTGAACGCGGCATCGAAGTGCTGGAAATGCACAACCTGCTGACCGAGACCGTGCAGAACCCCGAAGCACTGAAATGGATCCTCGACCGCAAGATCACCCCGGACACCGTCGGTGTCGGCCTGACCAACGAAGTGCGCAGCTGGCTCGAAGGCCTGGAGCCACGCAAACTGGCCGAGTTCCTGATCGGCGGCGTGGCCGGTGAAGACCTGCCCGACAGTGAAGGCGCCAGCGTCATCAAGATGTACCGCGACTACCTGGGCCACTCCAGCTTCCTGCTCGACCCACTGCCCAACACCCAGTTCACCCGCGACACCACTTGCTGGATCTACGGCGGCGTGACCCTCAACCCGATGTACTGGCCGGCGCGACGCCAGGAAACCCTGCTGACCACCGCGATCTACAAGTTCCACCCCGAGTTCAGCGGTGCCGACTTTGAAGTCTGGTATGGCGACCCGGATCATGACCACGGCAAGGCCACCCTCGAAGGCGGCGACGTCATGCCGATCGGCAATGGCGTGGTCCTGATCGGCATGGGCGAGCGCACCTCGCGCCAGGCCATCGGTCAACTGGCGCAATCGCTGTTTGCCAAAGGTGCGGTCGAGAAGGTCGTAGTGGCCGGCTTGCCGAAATCCCGCGCCGCGATGCACCTGGACACCGTGTTCAGCTTCTGCGACCGCGACCTGGTCACGGTCTTCCCGGAAGTGGTCAAGGAAATCGTCCCGTTCGTCATTCGTCCGGACAGCAGCAAGCCGTACGGCATGGACGTGCGCCGCGAGAACAAGACCTTCCTCGACGTGGTCGCCGAATCCCTCAACCTCAAGCAGCTGCGCGTGGTGGAAACCGGCGGCAACAGCTTCGCCGCCGAACGCGAGCAATGGGATGACGGCAACAACGTGGTGGCGCTGGAGCCCGGCGTAGTCATCGGCTACGACCGCAACACCTACACCAACACCCTGCTGCGCAAGGCCGGTGTCGAAGTCATCACCATCAGCGCCGGCGAACTGGGCCGTGGCCGCGGCGGCGGTCACTGCATGACCTGCCCGATCGTGCGCGACCCTATCGACTACTAAAACGACCATCAACCGCCTGCACCCACGGGTGCAGGCAGGCCGATCACCGCTTTCCGTTCACCAGAACAGGAGAATCATCATGGCGTTCAACATCCACAACCGTAACCTGCTGAGCCTGGAACACCACACCCCTCGCGAGTTGCGCTACCTGCTGGACCTGTCCCGTGACCTGAAACGTGCCAAGTACACCGGCACCGAGCAGCAGCACCTCAAAGGCAACAACATTGCGCTGATCTTCGAGAAAACCTCGACCCGCACCCGTTGCGCCTTCGAAGTGGCTGCCTACGACCAGGGCGCCAACGTCACTTACATCGACCCGAACTCTTCGCAGATCGGCCACAAGGAAAGCATGAAGGACACCGCCCGCGTACTCGGGCGCATGTATGACGCCATCGAGTACCGTGGCTTCAAGCAGGAAATCGTCGAAGAGCTGGCCAAGTTCGCCGGTGTGCCGGTGTTCAACGGCCTGACCGACGAATATCACCCGACCCAGATGATCGCCGACGTGCTGACCATGCGTGAACACGCCGACAAGCCGATCCACGACATCAGCTACGCCTACCTGGGCGATGCCCGCAACAATATGGGCAACTCGCTGCTGCTGGTCGGCGCCAAACTTGGCATGGACGTGCGCATCTGCGCGCCGAAAGCCCTGTGGCCGCACGACGACCTGGTCGCCCGTTGCAAAAAATATGCGGAAGAAAGCGGCGCACGCATCACCCTCACCGAAGACCCGAAAGCGGCGGTCAAGGGCGTCGACTTCATCCACACCGACGTCTGGGTTTCGATGGGCGAGCCGGTTGAAGCCTGGGGCGAACGCATCCAGCAACTGCTGCCGTACCAGGTCAACGCCGAGCTGATGAAAGCCACTGGCAACCCGCGGACCAAGTTCATGCACTGCCTGCCAGCGTTCCACAACTCCGACACCAAGGTCGGCAAACAGATCGCCGAGCAGTACCCGCACCTGGCCAACGGTATCGAAGTGACCGACGACGTGTTCGAGTCGCCAGCCTGTATCGCCTTCGAGCAAGCGGAAAACCGCATGCACACCATCAAGGCGATCCTGGTGTCGACCCTGGCTGACCTGTAATCCATTCAGGGAGCGAATCTTCGCTCCTGTGGGAGCCGGCCTTGCCGGCGATGGTATCGGCGCAGTACCCGTTACTGCGCGGTGCCTGAATCGCTGGCAAAGCCAGCTCCCACAAGAGCTTCGCTGCCAACGCTAAAAGGACATCATCATGCGTATCGTTGTTGCATTGGGCGGCAACGCCCTGCTGCGCCGTGGCGAACCCATGACTGCAGACAATCAGCGCGCCAATATCCGCATCGCCGCCGAGCAGATCGCCAAGATTCACCCAGGCAATGAACTGGTCATCGCCCACGGCAATGGTCCGCAAGTCGGCCTGTTGTCGTTGCAGGCGCAATCCTACAAGCCGGACGAAGCCTACCCGCTGGACGTGCTCGGGGCCGAAACCGAAGGCATGATCGGCTACATCATCGAACAGGAGCTGGGCAACCTGCTGGACTTCGAAGTGCCGTTCGCCACCCTCCTGACCCAGGTCGAAGTGGACGCCAATGACCCGGCCTTCAAGGACCCGACCAAGTTCATCGGCCCGGTCTACAGCAAGGAAGACGCCGAGCGCCTGGCCAAGGAGAAAGGCTGGGTGGTCAAGGCCGACGGCGACAAGTACCGCCGTGTGGTCGCCAGCCCGAAACCCAAGCGCATCTTCGAGATTCGCCCGATCAAATGGCTGCTGGAAAAGAGCAGCATCGTCATCTGCGCCGGTGGCGGCGGCATCCCGACCATGTATGACGCCGACCGCAAGCTCAAGGGCATCGAAGCGGTGATCGACAAAGACCTGTGCTCGGCGCTGCTGGCCGAACAGCTCGAAGCCGACCTGCTGGTGATCGCCACCGACGTCAACGCGGCGTTCATCGACTATGGCAAGCCGAGCCAGAAGGCGATTGCCCAGGCGCACCCGGACGAGCTCGAACGCCTCGGCTTTGCCGCCGGCTCCATGGGCCCGAAAGTCCAGGCCGCTTGCGACTTCGCCCGCCATACCGGCAAAGTGGCGGTTATCGGTTCGCTGGCCGACATCGAAGATATCGTCAAGGGTACGGCCGGTACCCGGGTGAGCACCTCGAAGCCTGGAATCAGCTACCGTTGAATGCAGTGGGCGGGCTTGCGGGCCCGCCGTTTTCACCTTTGCGGAGGATTCCATCATGGCCCAGTTCAAATCCGGTCACGTGCATATCGAGCGCACTGCGCTGAACAAGGCTGATCACAGTTACGACCTGAATATCGAGTACGCAGTAGTCCGGGAAGCCAACAAACACGGCATTGATTTCCACATGCATGGAAGCATCGAAGGCAAGACCGTGGAGGAAAAGTTCTTCCTGAGCAAAGAAGAGGTATTGCCGAGCTTCCTGAGTGTCGCCACGCGCAGGGCGCAAAGCTACATGCCGTCGCCCAAGAAATTCGAGAGCCTGGGCTCAACGCACAAGATCTACGACCTGATGTTCGAGGACATTCGCGAGAAGCTGGATGTGAAGTCGGGGGATTCGGTCAATCCCGAGCACTTCGAGTAGCCCTACCGGCCTCATCGCGGGGCAAGCCCGCTCCCACCCAGGTAGGAGCGGGCTTGCCCCGCGATTGCGCTGAACAGCATACTGGCCGCCTTCGGCAGCCTTGAACCCCTCACCCATGCGCATCCACGTCAGTTTCATCGACCGCGTCGGCATCACCCAGGAAGTGCTGGCCCTGCTCGGCGCCCGCAACCTCAACCTGGACGCCGTGGAGATGGTGCCGCCGAACGTCTACATCGACGCCCCGACCCTCAGCCCCCACGTGCTCGAAGAGCTGCACGACGCGCTGTTCAACGTGCATGGCGTGCAAACCGTACAAGTGGTCGACATCCTCCCCGGCCAGCGCCGTCACCTGCAGCTCGATGCCCTGCTCGCGGCCATGAGCGATCCGGTACTGGCCTTGGACAGCGCCGGCCATGTACTGCTGGCCAACCCGGCGCTGGTGGCGCTGTGCGGCCAGGAGCCATCCGACCGTTCGGTGGCCGACCTGTTTGGCGATCCTGGCCTGCTTGAAGCCCTGATCGAACAGGGCTTCCACCTGCCCCTGCGCGAAGTGACTCTCAACGGCCAGACGCTGCTGCTCGATGCCACGCCGATCACCAACGCCGGTGCACTGCTGACCTTGTATCAGCCCAATCGCATCGGCGAACGGCTGTCGGCGCTGCACCATGATCACGCCGAGGGCTTCGATGCACTGCTGGGTGATTCACCGCCGATCCGCACCCTCAAGGCCCGCGCCCTGCGCGTGGCGGCCCTGGATGCACCGCTGCTGATCCACGGTGAAACCGGTACCGGCAAGGAGCTGGTGGCCCGCGCCTGTCACGCCATCAGCAGCCGTCACAGCGCACCCTTCCTGGCGCTCAACTGCGCGGCGCTGCCGGAGAACCTGGCCGAAAGCGAGCTGTTCGGCTACGCCCCCGGCGCCTTTACCGGCGCACAACGCGGCGGCAAGCCGGGGCTGATGGAACTGGCCAACCAGGGTACGGTGTTCCTCGACGAGATCGGCGAAATGTCGCCGTACCTGCAGGCCAAGCTCCTGCGTTTTCTCAACGACGGCAGCTTTCGCCGGGTCGGTGGCGACCGTGAGGTGAAGGTCAATGTGCGGATCCTCAGCGCCACCCACCGCGACCTGGAAAAGATGGTCGCCGAAGGCACCTTTCGCGAAGACCTGTTCTACCGCCTGAACGTGCTCAACCTGCAGGTGCCGCCGCTGCGCGAGCGCGGCCAGGACATCCTTCTGCTGGCACGCTACTTCATGCAGCAGGCCTGCACCCAGATCCAGCGCCCGCTGTGCCGCCTGGCCCCGGCCACTTACCCGGCGCTGCTGGGCAACCGCTGGCCGGGCAACGTGCGTCAGCTGCAGAACGTGATCTTCCGCGCCGCCGCCATCAGCGAAAGCAGCCTGGTGGACATCGGTGACCTGGACATCGCCGGCACCTCGGTGGCCCGTGGGCATGGCGCTGAAGTCGATAGCCTGGAACAGGCCGTGGAAGACTTCGAACGCAACCTGCTGACCAAGCTCTACAGCAGCTACCCCTCGACCCGCCAGCTGGCCAGCCGCCTGCAAACCTCGCACACCGCCATTGCCCATCGCCTGCGCAAATACGGCATCCCGACCAAGCCCTGACCAGACGTACTGAAATCGATACAGCGTAACGATATCAATACAGCACAGTTTCAGGGCCATGGCGCAAGGTTCTGATCCACTTGCGCTTTTTTTCCCGGCTTCGGGTGTAGCGATTTCGCTACAGTTGTAGATCTCCTATTACTCGGAAAATTTATAACATATTGTTTTATAACGATATTTTATAGATGGCCGCATTATTGCTATGGCATTACTCATCCCTGGGCTCACCTGAGCCACGCCCACAGCCGTCCCCTGCGGCCCTTGAGGAGTTTCCATGAGCGAGTTGCGATTCACCGAAGATCACGAATGGCTGCGTACCGAAACTGACGGCAGCGTCACCGTCGGGATTACCGCCTTCGCCCAGAACGCCCTGGGCGATGTGGTCTACGTGCAACTGCCGGAGCTGCAAAGCTACGACAAAGGTGCCGAAGCTTCGACCGTCGAATCGGTCAAGGCTGCCAGTGGCGTATACATGCCGCTGACTGGCGAAGTGGTTGCGGTCAACGACCAACTCAACGATAGCCCCGAGCTGGTCAACGAAGACCCGCTGGGTGAAGGCTGGTTCTTCCGTTTCATCCCGGCCGACGCCGGCGCCGTCGCGCAACTGCTCGACCAGGACGCCTACGACCGCCTGATCAAAGCCAACGCTGACGTCTGAGGAACCGCCATGACCATCAACCTCGGCACCGCCAACGAATTCATCGCTCGCCACATCGGCCCACGCCAGCGCGACGAGCAGCACATGCTCGCCACCCTCGGCTTCGACTCGCTGGAAGCCATGAGCGCCGCCGTCATCCCCGACAGCATCAAGGGCACCAGCGTCCTGGAGCTGGGCGCAGGGCAAAGCGAAGCCGAGGCCCTGGCCTCGCTCAAGGCTATCGCCGGCAACAACCAGCTGTTCAAGAGCTTCATCGGCCAGGGTTACTACAACTGCCATACCCCGGCGCCGATCCTGCGCAACCTGCTGGAAAATCCGGCCTGGTACACCGCCTACACCCCGTACCAACCAGAGATTTCCCAGGGCCGCCTGGAAGCGCTGCTGAATTTCCAGACTCTGATCAGCGACCTCACCGGCCTGCCGATCGCCAACGCATCCTTGCTCGACGAAGCCACCGCTGCCGCCGAAGCCATGACCTTCTGCAAACGCCTGAGCAAGAACAAGGGCAGCCACGCCTTCTTCGCTTCCGTGCATTGCCACCCGCAGACGCTCGACGTGCTGCGTACCCGGGCCGAACCGCTGGGTATCGACGTCATCGTCGGCGACGAGCGTGAACTGGGCGATGTCAGCGCCTTCTTCGGTGCCCTGCTGCAATACCCGGCCAGCAGCGGTGAAGTCTTCGACTACCGTGAGCTGGTCGAGCGCTTCCACGCCGCCAATGCCCTGGTTGCCGTGGCTGCCGACCTGCTGGCCCTGACCCTGCTGACCCCACCGGGCGAATTCGGCGCCGACGTGGCCATCGGCAGCGCCCAGCGCTTCGGCGTGCCGCTGGGTTTCGGTGGCCCGCACGCGGCCTACTTCTCTACCCGCGACGCATTCAAGCGCGACATGCCGGGCCGCCTGGTCGGCGTCTCGATCGACCGCTTCGGCAAGACCGCCCTGCGCCTGGCCATGCAGACCCGCGAGCAGCACATCCGCCGCGAGAAAGCCACCAGCAACATCTGCACCGCCCAGGTGCTGCTGGCCAACATCGCCAGCATGTACGCCGTGTACCACGGCCCCCAGGGCCTGAAGCAGATCGCCGAACGCACCCATGCGCTGACCGCGATCCTCAAGGCCGGCCTGCAGCAGCTGGGTGTGAATGTCGAGATTGAACACTTCTTCGACACCCTGACCCTGGCCACTGGCAGCGCCACCGCCGCCCTGCACGACCAGGCCCGCGCCCAGCGCCTGAACCTGCGCCAGATTGACGCCCAGCGCCTGGGCCTGTCGCTGGATGAAACCAGCACCCAGGCAGACGTGGAAGCGCTGTGGCAACTGTTCGCCGACGGCAAGGCCACTCCGGACTTCGCCGCCCTCGCTGCCAGCGTTCAAGCGCAATTGCCTCGCGCCCTGCTGCGCCAGTCGGCGATCCTCGAGCACCCGGTGTTCAACCGCTACCACAGTGAAACCGAGCTGATGCGCTACCTGCGCCGCCTGGCCGACAAGGACCTGGCCCTGGACCGCACCATGATCCCGCTGGGCTCGTGCACCATGAAGCTCAACGCCGCCAGCGAAATGATCCCGGTGACCTGGGCCGAATTCGGCAACCTGCACCCGTTCGCCCCGGCAGAACAGAGCCAGGGTTACCAGCAACTGACCAGCGAACTGGAAGCCATGCTCTGCGCCGCCACCGGCTATGACGCCGTGTCGCTGCAGCCCAACGCCGGCTCCCAGGGCGAGTACGCAGGCCTGCTGGCGATCCGCGCCTACCACCAGAGCCGTGGTGAAGCACGCCGCGACATCTGCCTGATCCCGTCCTCGGCCCACGGCACCAACCCCGCCACCGCCCACATGGCCGGCATGCGCGTGGTGGTCACCGCCTGTGACGCCCGCGGCAACGTCGACATCGACGACCTGCGTGCCAAGGCCATCGAGCACCGCGAACACCTCGCCGCGCTGATGATCACCTACCCCTCGACCCACGGCGTGTTCGAAGAAGCCATCGGCGAGATCTGCGCGATCATCCATGACAACGGCGGCCAGGTGTACATCGACGGTGCCAACATGAACGCCATGGTCGGCCTGTGCGCACCGGGCAAGTTCGGCGGCGATGTCTCGCACCTGAACCTGCACAAGACCTTCTGCATCCCCCACGGCGGTGGCGGCCCGGGCGTTGGCCCGATCGGCGTCAAGTCGCACCTGGCACCGTTCCTGCCCGGCCACGCGCACATGGACAACAAGCAAGGCGCGGTCTGCGCCGCACCATTCGGCAGCGCCAGCATTCTGCCGATCACCTGGATGTATATCCGCATGATGGGAGGCGCCGGGCTCAAGCGCGCATCGCAGATGGCCATCCTCAACGCCAACTACATCGCCCGCCGCCTGGAAGAGCACTATCCTGTGTTGTACACCGGCAGCAACGGCCTGGTGGCGCACGAGTGCATCCTCGATTTGCGTCCAATCAAGGACAGCAGCGGCATTAGCGTCGATGACGTGGCCAAGCGCCTGATCGACTTCGGCTTCCACGCCCCGACCATGTCGTTCCCGGTAGCCGGCACGCTGATGATCGAACCGACCGAAAGCGAGTCTAAAGAAGAACTGGACCGTTTCTGCGAGGCGATGATCCGCATCCGCGAAGAGATTCGCGCGGTAGAAAGCGGTAGCCTGGACAAGGACGACAACCCGCTGAAGAACGCCCCGCACACCGCCGCCGAGATCGCCGGTGAGTGGAGCCACCCGTACAGCCGCGAGCAGGCGGTGTATCCGCTGGCATCGCTGGTGGAAGGCAAATACTGGCCACCGGTCGGCCGGGTCGACAACGTGTTCGGCGACCGCAACCTGGTCTGTGCCTGCCCGTCGATCGAGAGCTATCAGGACGTCTGAGTCCGGCCTGCTGGCCTCATCGCTGGCAAAGCCAGCTCCCACAGGTTTCGAGAACACCAAAGAACCCTGTGGGAGCCGGCCTTGCCGGCGATGCTTCTCCCCAACAATGAGGGTACGACCATGTCACTAAGCGTCTTCGACCTGTTCAAGATCGGCATCGGCCCCTCCAGTTCCCATACCGTCGGCCCCATGCGCGCCGCCGCGCGCTTTGCCGAAGGCCTGCGCCGCGACGAGCTGCTCAGCGCCACGGTCTGCGTCAAGGCCGAACTCTACGGCTCGCTTGGCGCTACCGGCAAAGGCCACGGCAGCGACAAGGCCGTGCTGCTCGGCCTTGAAGGCGAACACCCGGACACGGTCGATACCGAAAGCATCCCCGCACGCCTGCAGGCCATCCGCAGCAGCGGCCGGCTCAACCTGCTCGGCGAGCATGAAATCGACTTCGTCGAAAAGCAGCACCTGGCAATGATCCGCAAGCCCCTGGCCTTTCACCCCAATGGCATGATCTTCCGTGCCTTTGACGCCGCCGGTTTGCAGATTCGCAGCCGCGAGTACTACTCGGTAGGCGGTGGTTTCGTGGTCGATGAGGACGCGGCCGGCGCCGATCGCATCGTCGAAGACAGCACCGTTCTGCCCTACCCGTTCAAGACCGCCAAGGAACTGCTCGGCCATTGCACCGCGCAGAACCTGTCGATCAGCCAGATCATGCTGGCCAACGAAGCGGCCTGGCGCCCGGAAAGCGAAACCCGCAGCGGCCTGTTGCGCATCTGGCAGGTCATGCAGGACTGCGTGTCCGCCGGTTGTCGCAACGAGGGCATCCTGCCTGGCGGGCTCAAGGTCAAGCGCCGTGCCGCAGCGCTGTACCGCCAGCTGTGCAGCAACCCGGAGGCGAGCCTGCGCGATGCGCTGTCGGTGCTCGACTGGGTCAACCTGTATGCCCTGGCCGTCAATGAAGAAAACGCCTTCGGCGGACGCGTGGTCACCGCGCCGACCAATGGCGCCGCCGGTATCGTCCCGGCAGTGCTGCACTACTACATGCGCTTTATCCCGGGCGCCAACGACGACGGCGTGGTGCGCTTTCTGCTCACGGCCGCCGCCATCGGCATCCTCTATAAAGAGAACGCCTCGATCTCCGGTGCCGAAGTCGGTTGCCAGGGCGAGGTCGGCGTCGCCTGCTCGATGGCCGCCGGCGCCTTGTGCGAAGTGATGGGCGGCAGCGTGCAGCAGGTCGAGAACGCCGCCGAGATCGGCATGGAACACAACCTGGGCCTGACCTGCGACCCGATCGGCGGGTTGGTCCAGGTGCCCTGCATCGAGCGCAACGCCATGGGCTCGGTCAAGGCTATCAATGCCGTGCGCATGGCCCTGCGCGGTGACGGGCAGCACTTCGTCTCGCTGGATAAAGTCATCCGCACCATGCGCCAGACCGGCGCCGACATGAAAAGCAAATACAAGGAGACCGCCCGCGGCGGTCTGGCCGTCAACATCATCGAATGCTGACACCCTCTCAAGCCCCAAGGAGTCATCAATGTCCACCGAAACACTGCTCAAGACCCCGCTGCACGCCCTGCACCTGGAACTGGGCGCCCGCATGGTGCCCTTCGCCGGTTACGACATGCCAGTCCAGTACCCGCTGGGGGTGATGAAAGAGCACCTGCACAGCCGCGAGCACGCCGGCCTGTTCGATGTTTCGCACATGGGCCAGATCCGCCTGAGCGGCGCCGCTGCGGCCAAGGCCCTGGAATCCCTGGTGCCGGTCGACATCATGGACCTGCCGGTGGGCATGCAGCGCTATGCCATGTTCACCAACGAACAAGGCGGCATCCTCGACGACCTGATGGTCGCCAATCTGGGCAACGACGAACTGTTCCTGGTGGTCAACGCGGCCTGCAAGGAACAGGACCTGGCCCACCTGCGCAAGCACATCGGCGATCAGTGCCAGATCCAGCCACTGTTCGAAGAGCGCGCCCTGCTGGCCCTGCAGGGGCCGGCGGCGGTCAAGGTACTGGAGCGCCTGGCACCTGCGGTTGCGAAAATGACCTTCATGCAGTTCCAGCCGGTGCAACTGCTGGGCGCCGACTGTTTTGTCAGCCGCTCGGGCTACACCGGTGAAGACGGTTTCGAGATTTCCGTTCCGGCAGAAAAAGCCGAAGAACTGGCGCGCCGTCTGCTGGCCGAACCGGAAGTAGCCGCAATCGGCCTGGGGGCACGTGATTCGTTGCGCCTGGAAGCCGGCCTGTGCCTGTACGGCCACGACATGAACACCCAGACCACACCGATCGAAGCCAGCCTGCTGTGGGCCATCTCCAAGGTCCGCCGCGCCGACGGCGAGCGTGCCGCTGGCTTCCCGGGCGCCGCAGCGATCTTCGCCCAACAGCAAAGCGGCGTTGCCCGTAAACGCGTGGGCCTGCTGCCGCAGGAACGAACGCCGGTCCGTGAAGGCGCCGAAATTGTCGATGAAGCGGGCACGGTAATCGGTAGCATCTGCAGCGGCGGCTTTGGTCCGTCATTGAACGCGCCAGTGGCAATGGGTTACCTGGATGCGGCGCATACCGCACTGGATACCCCGGTGTGGGCCATTGTTCGCGGCAAGCGCGTGGCAATGAAAGTCAGCAAGATGCCGTTCGTTGCGCAGCGCTATTATCGCGGCTGAATCGTTACTTGAAACAGAGTGTCATGACGCGTTCGGGTTTTCGATTTCGAACGCGTTTTATAACTTTCGAAAAGCGTTGCAACACCGCTTGGAATGAGCCGGAAAAAATCCACCGAACGGTGGCTAAAAGGCACAGCGGCAGCGGTCTGCAGGGCTTGTTTTTGTCTTCAAAGTTAGCGTATTGTCTGTGCACTGTGTTTGCATGGGTCGCTATGGTTCGTGACCTGGGCAGTAGCTCTGATGTTTGCTACACCCGTTCGACGTCTCTTACTTTCCTGCAACCCAGCCCAGTACTCTTTCATTTGGAAGAAGCTGTTACTAATTCTAAGTTTCAAAGGAAATAAGACAATGTCCCAACGTCAGAGCGGTACCGTCAAGTGGTTTAACGACGAGAAAGGTTTTGGTTTCATCACTCCAGAAAGCGGTCCGGATCTGTTCGTACATTTCCGCGCTATTCAGGGCAACGGCTTCAAGAGCCTGAAAGAAGGTCAGAAAGTCACCTTCATCGCCGTGCAAGGCCAGAAAGGCATGCAGGCTGACGAAGTTCAAGCCGAAGGCTGATCTTCATCAACAAAGAAGCCTCTGCTGGCAACAGCAGGGGCTTTTTTGTGCGCGCAATTCCGTAGAATGGGCGTTTTGCGCAAGGAGGGCCTCGCCAGTGCCCAAGCACCTGTTACAGCCCGAGGGTGAATTTCCCCCTGTCGACCTTGGCCGCCGCCTGGCCGCCATGTTCTATGATTTCCTGCTGTGCACCGCGCTGCTGATCGTCACTGCCGGTGCATACAAGATGATCCAGATGGCCTTTCTCGGTGAGGCGCGCATGCGCGAATTGACCGAAGCCGGCGCCCTGGACGGCGACCCGCTGCTATCGACTATTTTGCTATTCGCCCTGTTCGGTTTCTTTGCCAAGTTCTGGACCCATGGCGGTCAGACCCTGGGCATGCAGGTGTGGGGCATCCGCGTGCAGAACGCTGATGGCAGCGCCATCAGCCTGTGGCAGGCGCTGCTGCGTTTTGTGGTGTCGATCGGCTCGTGGCTGTGCCTGGGCCTGGGTTTCATCTGGGCACTGTTCGACAAGCGCAAGCGCAGCTGGCACGACATCTACTCCGACACTCAGCTGGTGCGAATTCCCAAGCTCAAGAAATAGCAGGCAGAAAAAAGCCGACCCAAGGGTCGGCTTTTTCTTGTGTGCAACGCCCTATCCAGCGCGCCGCAACAACCACAACCCCGCCACCGCACAGATCGCCGCCGGCAGCACCACCGCAAGCAACGGCGGGAAGCCGAATACCTGACTGGAAGGCCCGAGCAGGTCCTGGGCGATGCGGAACACAAAGCCCACCAACACCCCGGTGAATACTCGCTGGCCCAAGGTCACCGAACGCAGGGGGCCGAAGATGAAGGAAATGGCCATCAGCACCAGGGCCGCAGTCACCATCGGCTGCAGCACCTTGGTCCAGAACGCCAGCCAGTAACGGGCGTTGTTCAGGCCCTGGTCGGACAGGTAGTGGATGTAATCCCACAGGCCGGTGATCGACAACGACTCTGGCGCCACGACCACGGTATTGAGCAGTTGCGGAGTGACGGAAACATCCCAGCGCTCTTCGGCGGCCTTGACCACTTCGGTGTGGTCACCGCGGAAATGCGTGGTGGTCACATCGCTGAGCTGCCAGTGATCGTCCTGGTACTGGGCGCGCCGGGCAAAGCTGGACGTCAGCATATGCCGCTCGTTGTCGAAGCGATAACGGGTCACGCCATACAGCAGACCATTGGGCTGCACCGAGTTGATGTGCACGAACTCATCACCCTGGCGGTGCCACATGCCACGTTTGGAACTCTGCGCCTCACCACCGCCCTGGGCCAGGGAGCGGTCGGCCTGGGCCTTGTTCTCGGTTACCGGGGCCAGGTACTCGCCAATCAGGATACCGGCCAGCATCAACACCAGCATCGGCTTCATCACCGCCCAGACAATCCGGCCAATGGACACGCCAGCGGCGCGCATGATGGTCAGTTCGCTGCTGCTGGCCAGGCTGCCCAGGCCGATCAGGCAGCCGATCAGCGCAGCCATCGGCAGCATGTCGTACAGCCGCCGCGGCGCGGTGAGCAAGACGAAGTTGCTGGCGTCCATCACCGTGTAGGTGTCGGTGATGTCGCCCATCTCGTCGATGAAGGCAAACAGCGAAGCCAGGCCGAGAATGATCCCCAGCACGGCCAGAATGGCCATCAGCACGCTTTTGCCGATGTAGCTGTCGAGCTTAACCATGGGCCACCTCCGCACGGCGAGCGGCACGCTTGAGGCGCAACGGCTCCCAATACATAAGCCCCAGGCCGATCAGCAAGAACAGGCCGTGAACCCACCAGATGCCCAGGCCGATCGGCAGTTTGCCTTTCTCCAGGGCGCCACGCACGGCGATCAGCATTGTCAGGTACGCCATATACAGAAGAATCGCCGGCAGCAGCTTGAGGAAACGGCCCTGGCGCGGGTTGACCCGCGACAGCGGCACCGCCAGCAGGGTCACGATGAATACCAGCAGCGGCAACGACAGGCGCCATTGCAGCTCGGCACGTTCGCGCAGGCCGTCACTGCCAAAGAGTTGCGAAGTCGGGATGGCCTCACGCTCGGTGATTTCCTCGCTGACTTCAGGCTTGGGCAACAGCACCCCGTAGGTGTCGTACTTGATCGCACGGTAGTCGGCCTGGCCGGGGTTGCCGTCATAGCGGTAACCGTTTTCCAGGATCAGGTAACGGTTGCCATCGGCGTTGACCTGCTGGTGGCCCTTTTCCGCGACCAGTACCGACGGTCCGCGATCCTTGGTCTTGTCCTGACTGAAGCGTTTCTCGGAAATGAACACGCCGCCCAGGTTGACCCGGTCTTCCGACAGTTCTTCGGTGTAGGTCACCCGTGAACCATCGCGCAGGGTCTGGAAGCGACCCGGCACCAGGGTGTCGAACTCGGTCAGGGCGTCCTGCTGGTTGATGATCTGCGCCACCTGGGTAACGCCCTGGGGCGCCAGGCTCAGGCTCAGCCAGGCCACCAGCAGGGCAACCAGTGCCGCCGGAGCCATGGTCATGCCCAGCAGCCGCTGCTGGCTCATGCCGGTGGCCGACAGCACGGTCATCTCGCTTTCCAGGTACAGCCGGCCATAGGCCAGCAAAATACCGAGGAACAGGCCGAGGGGCAGGATCAACTGCAGGAACCCCGGCAGGCGATAACCCATGATCAGGAACAGCACGCTCGGATCGAGCACGCCCTGGGCCGCCTGGGCCAGGTACTTGATGAAGCGCCCGCTCATGATGATGACCAGCAGCACGGCGCTGACGGCACTCAAGGTCACCAGGACCTCGCGGGACAGATAACGAAAGACGATCAAACCAGACACTCCTGGGTTGTCAGGCTCGGACAGCCGAACAAGAAATCCATAACAGCCAAGATAGTAGCCCGCTCGCCAGAGCGGACCCGGGTAAAAGTTGGCGCATTATCCTGTGATTGACCGTGCCTGTCACTTGGCGCTGCACAATGGTTCATCTCGGGGTTGTCAGGGCGGGCGAAGCAGGCTCAAACTGGGGGCTTTAGCACTGGTACGCGACCACGCGGCCACGACAGCGCCTGCATAGACAACGCGCACCGACAGATCATTCGGGGAACCTGACATGGAACTGGTTGTAAAAAGCGTAGCCGCAGCATCCTTGAAAACCGCCACCCTGGTACTGCCCGTGGCAGAAGGCGGCAAACTCGGCGCCATTGCCAAAGCCATCGACGAAGCCACCGGCGGTGCCCTGGCCAGCGTGCTCAAGCGCGGCGATTTGGCCGGCAAGGTCGGCCAGACCCTGCTGCTGCACAGCCTGCCCAACCTCAAGGCCGAGCGCGTACTGCTGGTCGGTACCGGCAAGGATGCCGAACTGGGTGATCGTAGCTGGCGCAAGGTCATTGCCAGCGTGCTGGCAGTGCTCAAAGGCCTGAACGGCAGCGATGCGGCACTGGCCCTGGACGACGTCGCCGTCACCGGCCGCGATGCCTTCTATGGCAAGACCCGCCTGCTTGCCGAAACCCTGCTCGATGGCCAGTACGTTTTCGACCAGTTCAAGAGCAAGAAGGCCGAACCTCGCGCCCTGAAGAAGATCACCCTGCTCAGCGCCAAGGCCGGCGCCAGTGACGTTGAGCGCGCGGTCAAGCACGCTGTCGCCATCGCCAACGGCATGGGCTTCACCCGCGACCTGGGCAACCTGCCACCGAACGTTTGCCACCCGAGCTACCTGGCCGAACAGGCCAAGGCCCTGGGCAAGGAATTCAAGGGCCTCAAGGTCGAGGTGCTGGACGAGAAGAAGATCAAGGACCTGGGCATGGGCGCCTTCTACGCCGTTGGCCAGGGCAGCGACCAGCCGCCACGCCTGATCGTGCTCAACTACCAGGGCGGCAAGAAAAGCGAGAAGCCTTTCGTGCTGGTGGGCAAAGGCATCACTTTCGACACCGGCGGCATCAGCCTCAAGCCCGGCGCCGGCATGGATGAAATGAAATTCGACATGGGCGGTGCTGCCAGCGTCTTCGGCACCCTGCGCGCCGTGCTCGAACTGCAACTGCCGATCAACCTGGTGTGCCTGCTGGCCTGCGCCGAGAACATGCCAAGCGGCGGCGCTACCCGTCCGGGTGACATCGTCACGACCATGAGCGGGCAGACCGTCGAGATCCTCAACACCGACGCCGAAGGCCGCCTGGTGCTGTGCGATACCCTGACCTACGCCGAGCGCTTCAAGCCACAGGCAGTGATCGACATCGCCACCCTGACCGGCGCCTGCATCGTCGCCCTGGGCAGCCACACCTCAGGCCTTATGGGCAACAACGACGAGCTGGTCGGGCAACTGCTCGACGCCGGCAAGCGCGCCGACGACCGCGCCTGGCAGCTGCCGCTGTTCGACGAGTACCAGGAGCAACTGGACAGCCCGTTCGCCGACATCGCCAACATCGGCGGGCCGAAAGCCGGCACCATCACCGCCGGTTGCTTCCTGTCGCGCTTTGCCAAGGCCTACCACTGGGCCCACCTGGACATCGCCGGTACCGCCTGGATCAGCGGTGGCAAGGACAAGGGCGCCACTGGCCGCCCGGTACCGCTGCTGACCCAGTACCTGCTCGATCGCGCCAACGCCTGAGATGACGCTGGCCGTCTGCGCCTTCGGGCGTAGCCGGCCGGCAGGCTGACCATGACCAAAGTCGATTTCTACATATTGCCCAGCGCCGCGCCCTCGGCGCGCCTGGATTTCGCCTGCAAGCTCTGTGACAAAGCCTGGCGCCTTGGGCACCGGGTCTACCTGCATTGCAGCGACGCCGCCCAGCGCGATGAACTGGACGCACGCCTGTGGGCGTTCAAGGGCGAGGCCTTCGTGCCCCACAGCCCGGCTGAAGACGACCCGCAGGGCAGCGTGGCCCTGGGCCTTGGCGATGATGCCGGCAGCCATCAGGACCTGCTGATCAACCTTGACCTCAAGGTGCCGCCGTTCGCTGCCCGCTTTGCCCGGATCGCCGAGATCGTGGTCGAAGAGCCGGCGATTCGTCAGGCGGCCCGAGAGAGTTTCCGTTTCTACCGCGAACAGGGCTATGCTCTGCAAGATCACCGCTTACAGCGACTCTGAAGACGATGGACAAACCCACTCCCCTGCCCCAATCCGCGCACTTGCTGGACGACCTGGAGTCGATCCGCCAGTTGCTAGGCGATGCATCCCTCGAACCACCGCTGTTGACCGACACCGTCGAGGAGCAGATCCCGCTGTTGCTCGAAGAGGCCGAAGCGGTGCCTCAGCCTGCACCTGAAGCCCCTGCCGACCCGCAGGCCAAGCGTCAGGAAACCCTGCTGCACCTGAACGCCGAACTGCGCGCGGCCGCGCAACTGATCATGCAGGACGTGATCAACGATTTCGCCCCGCATATCGAGAGCGAGATCAAGCGCCGCCTCGATGCCAGGCTTGAGCGCATGCTTAACCAATAAAAAGCAGTTACAAGCTTCAAGCGACAAGCTGCAAGAGCCGTGCGGCGCTCTGAGCTTGCAGCTTGTCGCTTGAAGCTTGCTGCTTCGTTATACTCTCCGGCTTTCCTGAATAAATGCCTAAGGGTCCCGCCGCGCATGGATAAGACCTACCAGCCGCACGCTATTGAAACTTCCTGGTACAACACCTGGGAGTCCGAGAATTATTTCGCTCCGCAAGGCGCGGGCGATTCCTACACCATCATGATCCCGCCGCCGAACGTCACCGGCAGCCTGCACATGGGGCATGGCTTCAACAACGCGATCATGGACGCCCTGATCCGTTTCCGCCGCATGCAGGGCCGCAACACCCTGTGGCAGCCAGGTACCGACCACGCCGGTATCGCCACGCAGATGCTGGTCGAGCGTCAACTTGAGGCCAAGGGGCAGAGCCGCCACGACCTGGGCCGCGAGAAATTCCTGGAAAAGGTCTGGGAATGGAAGGATCAGTCCGGTGGCAACATCAGCCGCCAGATTCGCCGCCTGGGCTCGTCGGTCGACTGGAGCCGCGAGCGCTTCACCATGGACGACGGCCTCTCGGAAGCTGTGAAAGAAGCCTTCGTGCGCCTGCATGAAGACGGCCTGATCTACCGCGGCAAGCGCCTGGTCAACTGGGACACCAAGCTGCACACGGCGATCTCCGACCTTGAAGTGGAAAACCACGACGAGAAGGGTCACCTGTGGAACCTGCGCTATCCGCTGGCTGACGGCGCCAAGACCGCCGACGGCAAGGATTACCTGATCGTCGCCACCACTCGCCCGGAAACCATGCTCGGCGACGCCGCCGTTGCCGTGAACCCGGAAGACGAGCGTTACAAGGCGCTGATCGGCAAGTTCGTCGAGCTGCCGCTGGTTGGCCGGCGCATCCCGATCATTGCCGACGACTACTGCGACCCTGAATTCGGCACCGGCTGCGTGAAGATCACCCCGGCCCACGACTTCAACGACTATGAAGTCGGCAAGCGCCACAACCTGCCGCTGCTGAACATCTTCGACAAGAATGCCTTCGTCCTGCCGGCCGCCCAGGTGTTCAACCTCGATGGCAGCGTCAATGAAAGCGTCGACGCTACCCTGCCTGCCCAGTATGCCGGCCTGGACCGCTTCGTCGCACGCAAGCAGATCGTCGCCGATTTCGACGCCGCAGGCCTGTTGGTCAGCGTCGACGACCACGCCCTGAAAGTACCGAAAGGCGACCGTTCCGGCACCATCATCGAGCCGTGGCTGACCGACCAGTGGTACGTGTCGACCAAGCCGCTGGCGGAGCCGGCGATTGCTGCCGTTGAAGACGGCCGCATCCAGTTCGTGCCCAAGCAGTACGAAAACATGTACTTCTCGTGGATGCGCGACATCCAGGACTGGTGCATCAGCCGTCAGCTGTGGTGGGGCCACCGTATTCCGGCCTGGTACGACGAATCCGGCAAGGTCTATGTCGGCCGCAGCGAAGAAGAAGTCCGCAGCAAGCACAACCTCGGCGCCGACGTGGTCCTGAACCAGGACAACGACGTACTGGACACCTGGTTCAGCTCGGGCCTGTGGACCTTCTCGACCCTGGGCTGGCCGCAGCAGACCGAATTCCTCAAGAAATTCCACTCCACCGACGTGCTGGTCACCGGCTTCGACATCATTTTCTTCTGGGTAGCCCGGATGATCATGCTGACCATGCACCTGGTGAAGAACGAGGACGGCACCCCGCAGGT
This sequence comes from Pseudomonas wadenswilerensis, assembly GCF_900497695.1. Classification (GTDB taxonomy): domain Bacteria; phylum Pseudomonadota; class Gammaproteobacteria; order Pseudomonadales; family Pseudomonadaceae; genus Aquipseudomonas; species Aquipseudomonas wadenswilerensis. The sequence continues at coordinate 68,923 of NZ_UIDD01000011.1, forward strand.
ACCGTTCAAGACTGTCTATGTGCACGGTCTGGTGCGCGATGGCCAGGGCCAGAAGATGTCCAAGTCCAAGGGCAACGTCCTTGACCCGCTGGACATCGTCGACGGCATTACCCTGGACGAGCTGCTGGAAAAACGCACCAGCGGCATGATGCAGCCCAAACTTGCCGAGAAGATCGCCAAGCAGACCAAGGCCGAGTTCCCTGAAGGCATCGCCAGCTACGGCACCGACGCCCTGCGCTTCACCTTCTGCTCGCTGGCCTCCACCGGTCGCGACATCAAGTTCGACATGGGCCGCGTCGAAGGCTACCGCAACTTCTGCAACAAGATCTGGAACGCCGCGCGCTACGTGCTGGACAAGGGCGAAGACTGCGGCCAGAACGGTGAGGCTTACGAGCTGTCGCTGGCTGATCGCTGGATCATCTCGCAACTGCAGCGCACCGAAGCCGAAGTGACCCGCCAGCTCGATCAGTTCCGCTTCGACCTCGCCGCCCAGGCGCTTTACGAGTTCATCTGGAACCAGTATTGCGACTGGTACCTGGAACTTTCCAAGCCGGTCCTGTGGGACGAGAACGCGCCGGTCGAACGCGCCCGTGGCACTCGCCGCACCCTGGTACGGGTACTGGAAGTGGCACTGCGCCTGGCCCATCCGTTCATGCCGTTCATCACCGAAGAAATCTGGCAGCGCCTGGCGCCGCTGGCCGGCGCCGAAGGCAAGACCATCATGCTGCAGCCATGGCCAGTGGCCAATGAAAGCCGCATCGATGCCGCTGCCGAAGGCGATATCGAGTGGCTCAAGGAGCTGATGCTCGGCGTGCGCAACATCCGCGGCGAAATGAACATCGGCCCGGGCAAGCCGCTGCAACTGTTCCTGAAAAACGCCAGCGCCGAAGACCAACGCCGCCTGCAGGAAAACGAAGCGCTGCTGAAGAAGCTGGCGAAGATCGAATCCTTCACCGTGCTCGGCGAGCAGGACGAAGCGCCACTGAGCGCCACCGCCCTGGTTGGCGACCTGCAGGTGCTGGTGCCGATGGCCGGCCTGATCGACAAGGACGCCGAGCTGGCTCGCCTGAACAAGGAAATCCAGCGTCTGCAGGGTGAAGTCCAGCGCGTCGGCGGCAAGCTGTCCAACGCCGCCTTCGTCGACAAGGCACCGCCTGCGGTGATCGACAAGGAGCGCGCGAAGCTGGCTGAAGCCGAACAGGCCCTGGCCAACTTCACCGAGCAGCATGCGCGGATTGCCGCCTTGTAACACTCGCTGATCTCAGCGACGCTATCGCGGGTCAAGCCCGCTCCTACAGTCTCTGTGGGAGCGGGCTTGACCCGCGATGCTTTCCACCGGACATCAAGATGACCACAACCAACAAACCGACCCTGCACCCGCGCAACCGCCACCAGGGCCGCTACGACTTCCCCCAGCTGATCAAGAGCAGCCCTGAGCTGGGCCGGTTCATGATCACCAACCCCCACGGCAAGCCGAGCATCGACTTCGCCAACCCGGACGCGGTCAGGGTATTCAACCGCGCCCTGCTCAAGGCCCAGTACGGTATCCAGCACTGGGATATTCCGGCCGATTACCTGTGCCCACCGATTCCCGGTCGTGCTGACTACGTGCACGTGCTGGCAGACCTGCTGGCTGAAGAAAACGGCGGTGAAATCCCCCGTGGCGCGCAAGTCCAAGCGCTGGACATCGGCATCGGCGCCAACTGTATCTACCCGTTGCTGGGCCACAGTGATTATCGCTGGCGTTTTCTCGGCTCGGACATCGACGCCACGGCGCTTGCGGCAGCCGGCGCAATCGTCCAGGCCAACGGCCTGGGCAAGGCCATCAGCCTGCGCCAGCAAGGCAATCGCAAGCACATCCTGCTGGGGCTGCTGAACAGCGACGAGCGCTTCGACCTGACCTTGTGCAACCCACCTTTCCACGCCTCGCGCGAAGAAGCCACCCGCGGCAGCCAGCGCAAATGGCGGGCCCTGGGCAAGGCCGATCCAAAGCGCAAGTTGCCGGTGCTGAACTTTGGCGGGCAGAACAACGAACTCTGGTGCGAGGGCGGCGAGATCCGCTTTGTCAGCCAGTTGGTGGCCGAAAGCGCCAGCCTTGGCCAGCAGGTGCTGTGGTTCACCAGTCTGGTGTCCAAAGCCTCCAACCTGCCCGGTATCCAGGCAGCGCTAAAAAAGGCCGGTGCTGTCGAACAGCGAGTGGTGGAGATGGGCCAGGGGCAGAAGCAGAGCCGCATGATCGCCTGGACCTTCCAGGATGCTGCGGCGCGCCAGGCCTGGCGCAACAGCCGTTGGGCGATGTAGGAGCGGGCTTGGCTCGCGATACGAGGTGACTGACAGGCCGCGATCGCGGGGCAAGCCCGCTCCTACAGAGGCATAAAAAAACCGCGTCCGGGCAACCCGGACGCGGCTTTTTCGAGCTGCTTACAATTACTTGTTTACAGCGTCGGTCAGCACTTTGGCTGGTACGAACTTGACGACTTTCTTGGCAGCGATTTCGATGGCAGCGCCAGTCGAAGGGTTGCGGCCGGTACGGGCAGGACGCTCGGTGATTTTCAGTTTGCCGATGCCTGGCAGGGTGATTTCGCTGCCATTTTCCAGTTGATCAGCAACGATCTGGCCCAGTTGCTCCAGAGCGTTACGCGCGGTGGTTTTTGGCGCGTCGATAGCTTCAGCGATATCGGCGATCAGTTGGTCTTTGGTCAATGCCATGGTGGTGTTCCTTCCCTATCAAATTCAGTGAGTATGCAGAGTGCTACGTCAGTCATCGAGCCAGACCTGCGGGGTAACCGGCGGTCCGGTGTTACAGCCACGTCAATCGCGTATGTAGATACGTAAAACGACGTTTGGTTCGACGTGACGCGAGCGGTCTGCCAGCAATGCGCCACACACGGGGCGCAAGACCGGGCAAAACTACCACAGGAATAGATAAATATCCGCCTCCCACAGGGCAAATGTGCAGGTTTTTCGGGGGTTTGCGCGAAAAAACGCAAAATTTTGAACAAAAAACGAACAACCGACATATCTGCCAACATCTGGCCGCTGAATCACCCCTGTGCTGAGGTACACTTGGCGACTTTGCAACGCGGCCAGCACCGCCCATTTTCGACCGAGAATCCCATGCCGATCCGTCATTGCATCGTCCACCTGATCGACAAGAAACCCGATGGCAGCCCCGCCGTGCTGCACGCCCGCGACTCTGAACTGGCCGAGTCCGGGGCCATCGAAAACCTTCTGGCCGACCTCAACGACAGCTACAACGCCAAACAGGGTAAAGCCTGGGGCTTCTTCCACGCAGAATCCGGCGCCCACCCGTTCAGCGGCTGGCTCAAGGAATACCTGGATGAAGGCAGCACCTTCACCGCCTTCAGCCGCGTCGCCGTCGAGCACCTGCAAAAGCTGATGGAAGAGTCCAACCTGTCCGTCGGCGGCCACGTCCTCTTCGCCCACTACCAGCAGGGCATGACCGACTACCTGGCGATCGCCCTGCTGCACCACAGCGAAGGCGTGGCGGTGAACGCCGAGCTGGACGTGACCCCGTCGCGCCACCTGGACCTGGGCCAGTTGCACCTGGCTGCGCGCATCAATATTTCCGAGTGGCAGAACAACAAGGCCTCCAAGCAGTACATCTCGTTCATCAAGGGCAAGAACGGCAAGAAGGTCTCGGAGTACTTCCGCGACTTCATCGGCTGCCAGGAAGGCGTCGACGGCCCGGGCGAGACCCGCACCCTGCTCAAGGCCTTCAGTGACTTCGTCGAAAGCGAAGACCTGCCCGAGGAAGCCGCCCGCGAGAAAACCCAGACCCTGGTCGACTATGCCACCAGCCAGACCAAGGCCGGCGAGCCGGTGGCCCTCGAGGAGCTATCGGGACTGATCGACGAAGACCGGCCACGGGCCTTCTATGAGCACATCCGCAACAAGGACTACGGCCTGTCGCCGGAAATCCCCGCCGACAAACGTACCCTCAACCAGTTCCGCCGCTTCACCGGCCGCGCCGAAGGCCTGTCGATCAGCTTCGAGGCGCACCTGCTGGGCTCGAAGATCGAGTACGACGAAGAAGCCGGTACGCTGATCATCAAGGGCTTGCCGACGCAATTGACCGATCAGCTCAAGCGCCGCAAGGACTGAGACCGGGCCAGGAGGCCACCAGGGCTTCCTTGGCGCTTTTGCGCAGCTTCTTCACCAGCCGCTCCTGTTGCAGGGCCTTGGCCTTGTCCGGCCAGGCTTCGACATAGACCAGCGCCACCGCCGGGCTAGTGCTGAAGTAGCGTGCACCCTGGCCCTTCTGATGGGCCAGGAAGCGCCGCTCGGGGTTATCACTGATCCCGCAGTACAGCGAGCCATTGGCGGCGCGCACCAGGTAGACGTACCAGGGTTTGTTCAGCGGTTCGGGAGTGGGCTCGGACACGGTGGCTACTATCGACGGCAAAGCGCACAGCTTAGCGCCTCAGCGCCCCGCCTGGAACGCCCGCAGGCCTTTCTGGGCCTGGGCGCGCACCTTGCCCTGCACCAGCGGTGACCAGCCCAGCAACCACCCGGTGGTACCCAATGCCTGACGCGACCAGCGCCACAAGTCGAAGCTGTCGTGGTGTTCGCAAATCTTGCCGTCACGAAACACGAAGCGTGCCTGGATGTCGTTGACCACGGTGCGGCCGGTCTGGCTGAACAGGTAGCGGGCCACCCAGTGGGCACTGCCGCCACGCTCGTCGGCACGCACACTGTCGAAGGCCAGGGAAAAGTCCTTGGCGCGGGTGGTGAGCATGCGCCACATGTCAGCGGCATCCTTGCCGCGCAAGGTGCCGAAGGCCGGGTCGCTGAAGACGATATCGTCGCTGTAGCAGGCGATCATGGCTTCGGCGTCCAGGCGCTGGAAGGCCTGGTAGAAGCGGGTGATCAAGGCGGTGTTGGCGTCGCTCATGGGGCGGGTCCGTTTCCGAGGGAATAGACCTGAACGATAGTCCGCAGATGTGGCAAAAAGCTATGGGCATTTGCCTGGCGAATGCCTGGTTAAATCCGGGCTGCTTCGCAGCCATCGCCAGCAAGGCTGGCTCCCACAAGAGTGCGCCGTACTCTTGTGGGAGCAACTGTCTTGATCAGGCTGTTTGCACTCGCCAAGGGGTATTGTCCCGCAGCATTGCATTCAGCCTGACGATCAGCACCCGCATGCAAGCTACGAGTGCCACCTTGGCGCACTTGCCACGTGCCCGAAGTGCTTCGTAGCGTGCTTTAAATTCTGTGTTGTGACGGATGATGATCCAGCTCGACATGTACAGCACTCGCCTTACATGGGCCCGACCACCCCATATCTGGCGGTGCCCTCGATGGCTACCACTATCGTTGTTGTAAGGCGCTACGCCCACCAGAGCGGCGATCTGACGGCGGTCCAACTGCCCCAGTTCAGGCAGTGAGGCGAGCAGATTTGCGGCGGTTACTCGACCGATTCCGGTCACTGCCAATAACTGACGCGCCCTGGTATCGTCCAGTTGCACCATCGCCTGGTCAATTTCTTCGTCGAGGCGTTTGATCAGCACTTTCAGGTGTTCTATGTGCTCATCAAAGTGGGCCATCGCCATTGCCGAGCGGCATTGCAGGCGACGCCGTTTGTCGTCATCACGGCTCTGCACAAATTGGGCGCGCTGCTTCACCAACTCGCGCAGCTCTTCGCGTTCCGGGCTGATCGGTTGGCTTTGAGGAACGCTGAGGTGTGCAGCGAAGTCCGCAAGGACTTCGGCGTCGATCTTGTCGGTTTTGGCTTTTTTACCCATGGCATCGGCGAATTTCCGGGCACGGGCTGGGTTGATGCAGATGGTTTCCAGTCCTGCTGAGGCCAGGGCGATCAACACATCTTTCTCGTAGCCGCCTGTCGCTTCGATCAGCACTCGGCTGATATTGAAGTCCTTCAGACGCTCAAGCAACGCCTCGAAGCCTGCGGAGTTGTTGGCCACTTCGAAGCGGATTTTCTGAGGTTTGATGCAGATCTCTAAAGTGGCTTTGGCAGTGTCGATTCCAACAGAAGACAACATGGCTGAACCCTCTTACACTCAGTTGTGAGAGCGCTCTGGCTTGGCCCACGCTTGTGATTCGAGAGGCGCTCAATCAACTGTTCGGGCTCGGGCCAGAGTGGAGAGGTGAATGGCAGCTTTGCTCCCACACGTGCTTTAAGCACTACCGGCGTACAGCTTGCCATTCACCGCTCTCACTTCTGATTCTATTCCTACCTCAAGACACAAGCCGGCCTTGCCGGCGATGGCTTCAACGCACTCTCAAACCCGCTCGCTGACTACCTGCACATGCAGGTTGCGCCCGGCCTTGAGGCCAAAGCCGATAGCGCCGACACCGAGCACGGCAAAGATCCAGCCCACCGCGTTCCAGCCACCGGTCAAGTCATGCACCAGGCCGACCGCGAACGGCCCCATCGAAGCCAGGGTATAACCGATGCCCTGGGCCATGCTCGACAGGTTGGCCGCCACATGGGCGTCCTTGGAGCGCAAGACGATCAGGGTCAGCGCCAGGGCGAAGGTGCCGCCCTGCCCCAACCCAAGCACGATGGCCCAGCCCCACAGGCCGTCCAGCGGCGCGTACAGGCAGCCAAACAAACCGGCCAGGGCCATGAGCATGACAATCACGATGGCCAGGCGCTGGTCCTTGCCGCGGGTTGCCAACCAGGGCGCGCTGAGGGAGCTGATCAATTGCACGATCACCGAACCGGACAGCACCAGCCCCGCCTGGGTCGGGCTCAGGCCGCGACCGATGAGGATCGACGGCAGCCAGCCGAAAACGATGTAGGCCAGCGACGACTGCAGGCCCATGTACAGGGTCACCTGCCAGGCCAGCGGATCACGCAGCAGGCCTCGTACGCGGTAGGCCACGTGGTGGGCACCATGGCCGTGACGGGCCTGGGGCAACCAGATCAGCGCCGCCAGCAGTGCGGGGATCAGCCAGAAGCCCAGCCCCAGCGACCAGCTGTCGCCCAATTGCTCGGTCAATGGCACGGTAGCGCCAGCAGCCATTGCCGCGCCCAGGCACAAGGCCATGGTGTAGACCCCCGTGAGGGTCCCGGCATGCTGGGGGAAATCACGCTTGACGATGCCCGGCAGCAACACACCGATCACGCCAATGCTCGCCCCGGCCATGAGGCTACCGACGAAGACGCCGGTGGCGCCAAAGGCGCTACGCACCGCAATACCCGCAGCCAGCACCAGAAGAATGCCGAGGATCACTCGCTCACTGCCAAAACGACGCGCCAGAACCGGTGCCAGCGGGGCGAAAAGGCCCAGGCACAGCACCGGCAAGGTGGTCAACAGGCCCGCCTGAGAGGCTGTCAGGCCGAGGCTGTCGGACACCTGGCTAAGCAGCGGCGCCATGCTCGACAGCGCCGGACGCAGGTTCAACGCCACCAGTACCAGACCGAGCAGCAACAGCCAGGGCCGGCTCAACAGCAGGGGCTGGTGCTGGACCTGTTCGTCGTCGGCTTCGGCGTCGATCAGCAGTTCTTCAAGTTCCGGCGCGCGTCCTGCGCGTTCGGTCTGGACAATATCCTGGGACATGGCGGTCTCGGTGTCAGGGTTCATTGATAAGTGTCCGGGTCAGGGCCTTGGCGCGCTCCGCGTCGCCTTGCTCTACTGCCTCGAGGATCTCCCGGTGCAGGTCCAGCACCGGTTGGCGTCGCGGTCCTTCGTTCATGCTGTGATGCAGAGTGCTGGCCAGCACGCCGGAAAAGTAGCGGTACAACTCGCTCAACGCCGGATTGTGCGCAGCGTCGACCAGACGCTGGTGGAACACCAGGTCGCAGGCGATATAGCAATCCAGGTCGTGATGAAAATGCGCACTGCTGTCGCGCAAGGCTTCGTGCAGGCCCTTGAGGTCTTCGTCGGTACGGCGCAACGCCGCCAGGCCGATGGCTTCGGCTTCGAGGATGTGCCGCACTTCGCGCGCCTGCTTGAGACTGCAGCGCGACAAGGCCTGTACGGTTTGCAGGGGGTCGACCGTGGCCCGCAGGTAACTGCCGTCACCCTGGCGAACCTCGACCAACCCGCTGAAGGCCAGAACGCGCATGGCTTCACGCACGGTATTGCGGCTGATACCCAGTTCGCTGGCCAGCTCTGGCTCAGTGGGCAGGCGCTGGCCCACGGTCCAGGCGCCGCTGGCGACGCGCTGGCGCAGTTGCTCGACGGCTTGTTCGACCAGGGAGCGCTTGATCAGTAAGGTCATGACATCCAATCATCGGATGAATTTGAGAAAGGGAGGTTACCGGTAAAATCCATCGCGGGGCAAGCCCGCTCCCACAGAGGGTCACTGTGGGAGCGGCGGTGCGACGCCTCGACTTGCCCCGCGACAAGGGCTGCGCTCTATCAGTTCAACGCATCAAGCAACGCCTGGTTCTGCTCCGGCGTACCAATGGTGATGCGCAGGAACTGGGCAATCCGCGCCTGCTTGAAGTGCCGCACGATCACCCCTTGTTCACGCAGGCGGGCTGCCAGTTCGGCAGCATCCTGCTGCGGGTGGCGGGCAAAGATGAAGTTGGCCGCCGACGGCAATACTTCGAAACCACGGGCGCTCAATTCCTTGACCAGCAACTCGCGGCTGTCGATCACTTTGCGGCAGGTTTCGTCGAAGTACGCGCGGTCTGCAAACGCTGCCGCCGCACCGACGATCGCCATACGATCGAGCGGATAGGAGTTGAAGCTGTTCTTGATCCGCTCCAGCGCCTCGATCAGGTCCGGATGGCCCACCGCCAGGCCGACCCGCAAGCCCGCCAGCGAACGCGACTTGGACAGGGTCTGGGTGACCAGCAGGTTGTCGTAGCGATCCACCAGGCTGATCGCCGTCTGACCACCAAAATCGATGTAGGCTTCATCGACCACCACCACCGAATCGGGGTTGGCCTCGAGCAGTTGCTCGATGGCGTCCAGAGCCAGCAGGCAACCGGTCGGCGCGTTGGGGTTGGGGAAGATGATCCCGCCATTGGCCTTGCGGTAGTCCCCGACGCGGATCTGGAACTGTTCGTCCAGCGCCACCGCCTCGAACGGGATGCCGTACAGGCCGCAGTAGACCGGGTAGAAGCTGTAGCTGATGTCCGGGAACAGCAGCGGCGCATCGTGCTGGAACAGGCCATGGAAGATGTGCGCCAGCACTTCATCCGAACCGTTGCCGAGGAACACCTGGTTGCCCTGCACCCCGTAGTAGTCCGCTACCGCCTGCTTGAGCAGGTCGCTGTTAGGGTCCGGGTACAGGCGCAGGTTGTCGTTCAGCTCGCCGCGCATGGCTTCCAGCGCCTTGGGCGATGGGCCGTAGGGGTTCTCGTTGGTGTTGAGCTTGACCAGCTTGGCCAGCTTTGGCTGTTCGCCCGGCACGTAAGGCACCAGGTCCTTGACGAAGGGGCTCCAGAATTTACTCATGTTCAGTTCCCCTTCTTGTCGGCAAGGATGCGGTATTCGGCGCTGCGGGCGTGGGCGGTCAGCGATTCGCCGCGGGCCAGCACCGAGGCGGTGTGGCCCAGCTCGGAAGCCCCCTGCTCGGAGCAGAAGATGATCGACGAACGCTTCTGGAAGTCATACACCCCCAGTGGCGACGAGAAGCGCGCGGTACCGGAAGTCGGCAACACGTGGTTGGGGCCTGCGCAGTAATCGCCCAGGGCTTCGCTGGTGTGGCGGCCCATGAAGATCGCACCGGCATGGCGAATCTGCGGCAGCCAGGCCTGCGGATCGGCCACCGACAACTCCAGGTGCTCCGGCGCAATGCGGTTGGCAACGTCCATCGCCTGCTGCATGTCGCGCACCTGGATCAGCGCACCACGGCCGTTGATCGAGGTCTTGATGATCTCGGCGCGCTCCATGGTCGGCAGCAGCTTGTCGATGCTCGCAGCAACCTTGTCGAGGAACGCGGCGTCAGGGCTGACCAGGATCGCCTGGGCATCTTCGTCGTGCTCGGCCTGGGAGAACAGGTCCATGGCGATCCAGTCCGGATCGGTCTGGCCGTCGCATACCACGAGAATCTCCGAAGGGCCGGCAATCATGTCGATACCGACCTGGCCAAACACATGGCGCTTGGCGGTGGCCACGTAGATGTTGCCCGGGCCAACCACCTTGTCGACCTGCGGCACGCTTTCGGTGCCATAGGCCAGGGCGGCAACCGCCTGGGCGCCACCGATGGTGAAGACCCGGTCGACACCGGCGATGCAGGCGGCGGCCAGGACCAGCTCGTTGACCTCGCCACGCGGGGTCGGCACCACCATGACCACTTCACCGACACCGGCGACTTTGGCCGGAATCGCGTTCATCAGTACCGAAGAGGGGTACGACGCCTTGCCGCCCGGCACATACAGGCCGGCGCGGTCCAGTGGCGTGACCTTCTGGCCGAGCACGGTGCCGTCGGCTTCGGTGTAGCTCCAGGAATCCTGCTTCTGCCGTTCGTGGTAGCTGCGCACCCGCTCGGCGGCCTTTTCCAGGGCTTCGCGCTGGGCCGGGGTGATACGGGTCAGGGCCAGTTCCAGGCGCTCGCGACCGAGGATCAGGTCGTCGATCGAGGTGGCCGGCACGCCATCGAAACGCTGGGTGAACTCTACCAGCGCCGCATCGCCACGCTCGCGCACAGCCTTGATGATGTCGAGCACGCGCTGGTTGACCGCGTCGTCAGAGACACTTTCCCAGCTCAGCAGATGATCCAGATGTCGGGCGAAATCCGGGTCAGCGGCATTGAGTCGGGCGATTGCAGTGGACGTGGTCATAGCGAGGGCCTCAATAAATGGCGAATGCTCAGGCGCCCTAAGCTACCAGTCCATCCGCGCGGGCACCCGAGAAAATTGGCTATGACGCGGATAGACGGGCGCGACAGCGAAGGTCGCGCGCAGAAGTCAGCCGCGGTGTCGCGATTCGACAGCCTGGCGCAGGGTGTCGATCAGGCTCTGGATGCGGGCGTGCTGCATCTTCATCGAAGCCTTGTTGACCACCAGCCGGGAGCTGATGGTGGCAATCAGTTCCTGGGGTTCCAGGCCGTTGGCACGCAGGGTGTTACCGGTATCGACGACGTCGATGATCTTGTCGGCCAGGCCGATCAGCGGCGCCAGCTCCATCGAGCCATACAGCTTGATGATATCGACCTGACGGCCTTGTTCGGCGTAGTAACGCTTGGCGACGTTGACGAACTTGGTGGCGATGCGCAGACGGCCTTTAGGCTCGGCAGCGCCGATCTTGCCGGCGGTCATCAGCTTGCACTGGGCAATCTGCAGGTCCAGCGGCTCGTACAGGCCCTGGCCACCGTACTCCATCAGCACGTCCTTGCCGGCCACGCCCAGATCGGCGGCACCATGCTCGACATAGGTCGGCACGTCGGTGGCGCGCACGATCAGCAGACGTACGTCTTCCTGAGTCGTAGGGATGATCAGCTTGCGGCTCTTGTCCGGGTTCTCGGTCGGAACGATACCGGCTTCCGCCAGCAGCGGCAGGGTGTCGTCGAGAATCCGACCTTTGGATAGCGCGATGGTCAACATGGGAAACGTCGGTCCTTATGCGGCTACAGCCGGCCGGGCACTCAACAGGCCCGACCGCATTAATTCGGTGCAGCAATTGGCTGGCGCGTCCCTGCGCCACTCACAGACTAGCCCGGTACGCGACGGATCTTGGCGCCGAGCATCTGCAGTTTTTCCTCGATGCACTCGTAACCACGGTCGATGTGGTAGATGCGGTCGATCAGCGTATCGCCTTCGGCAACCAGCGCCGACAGCACCAGGCTGGCCGAAGCCCGCAGGTCGGTGGCCATTACTGGAGCGCCTTTGAGGGTCTTGGTCCCGGTAACGATGGCAGTGTTGCCTTCGACCTGGATCAGGGCACCCATGCGGTGCATTTCGTAGACGTGCATGAAGCGGTTTTCGAAGATCGTCTCGATCACCGCACCAGTGCCTTCGGCAATGGCGTTGAGCGAGATGAACTGCGCCTGCATGTCGGTCGGGAACGCCGGGTACGGAGCGGTGCGCAGGTTGACGGCTTTCGGCCGCTTGCCGTGCATGTCCAGCTCGATCCAGTCTTCACCGGTGGTGACTTCGGCGCCGGCTTCCTTGAGTTTCTCAAGGACGGCTTCAAGGATGGTCGGATCGGTGTCCTTGACCTTGACGCGGCCGCCAGTAACGGCAGCGGCGACCAGGTAGGTACCGGTTTCGATGCGGTCAGGCATGACGCGGTAGGTCGCCGAACCCAGGCGCTCGACGCCATCGATGGTGATGGTGTCGGTACCGGCGCCCTGGACTTTCGCACCCATGGCGTTGAGGAAGTTGGCAAGGTCGACCACTTCCGGCTCGCGCGCGGCGTTTTGCAGCACGCTGCGGCCTTTGGCCAGGGCTGCGGCCATCATGATGTTCTCGGTACCGGTCACACTGACGGTATCGAAGAAGAAGTGTGCGCCACGCAGGCCGCCTTCAGGGGCCTTGGCCTTGATGTAGCCGCCTTCGACCTCGATCTTCGCGCCCATGGCTTCAAGGCCGCGGATGTGCAGGTCGACCGGACGCGAACCAATGGCGCAACCGCCAGGCAGGGCCACTTCGGCTTCGCCAAAGCGGGCAACCATCGGGCCCAGTACCAGGATCGAGGCGCGCATGGTTTTCACCAGCTCGTAAGGCGCGACCAGGGTCTTGATGGTGCGTGGGTCGATTTCGACCGAGAGCTTCTCGTCGATCACCGGCTCAATGCCCATGCGGCCGAACAGCTCGATCATCGTGGTGATGTCATGCAGGTGCGGCAGGTTGCCAACGGTGACCGGGCCATCGCAGAGCAAGGTGGCCGCCAGAATCGGCAGGGCAGCGTTCTTTGCCCCGGAAATGCGGATTTCGCCATCGAGGCGAACGCCGCCAGTAATAATCAGTTTGTCCATTAGAGTCTCGCCGCCAAGTTGGCTCAGGTGCGCTCAGCCCAGGCTGCGCTGCTGAAAAATTTCATGGTTACCGCATGGATGCTGCCATCGGTGATCCACGGGTTAAGGTGAGCATAGATCTGCTGCTGACGCTTGACCGGGCTCAGGGCCGCCAATTCGTCGCTGATCACGTTCAACTGGAAGTTGCAGCCTTCGCCTTCAACTTCGACCCGGGTTCCCGGCAACTTTTCTTCAAGGAAGTTCTTAACTTCTACGGCCTGCATGCTCAACCTCAATCGGCGCCCTTTGCGCGCGGGTCGGCCATCATACAAAAAAGCCCCTCGCCTGCGAACCCCGTAATCGGAGACTCTGACAGAGGGGCCAGTCGCTGGCTGGCGGTCATTGACCGGCCAGCACCTCGTCGAGGTCATAAACCTCGGCGATTTCACGCATGTCCTGGGGCATCGTGCGAACTTCGACGGCCTTGCCGGCCGCCTTGCCATCGCGCATGAAGGCCAGCAGCAGGGACAGACCGACGCTGCTGGATTTCTCCACTTTCGAGCAATCCAGCACCAGGCCCGGGGCCTTGCACGCCGCAATCAAGGCCTTGCCTTCCTTGCGCAAGGCCGGCCCGCTGCGATAGTCGAGCACCCCGGCCAGGCTCAATATACCTGGCTCGCTCATGGTCACGGCGCTGTCGGTCATTGCGCTTGCTTCTCAGCCGCTTGTTCGGTGGTTTCCTTGGCCTTGGCCACTTCACCGGCCCACCCGTCGATGGTCTTGTCCAGGTCGTTGCCGTTGCGCTGCATGGCATCGGCGAACTGGTCACGGAACAGCTTGCCGATGTTGATACCGTTGACGATAACGTTGCGCACCTTCCACTCGCCATTGAGCTTGGTCAGGGTGTACTGCACCGGGTACACGGCACCGTTGTTGCCCTTGACGCTCATGTCGACGCTGGCACGCTCGTCACCATCTTTCTTCTCGCTGCCGACGGTGATGCCCTGGTTGTTGTACTCGAGCAGGGCATTGCCATAGAACTGCATCAGGCTGCGCTTGAAGTTCTCCTGAAAGCGCTGCATCTGCTCAGGGGTGGCCTTGCGCGAATACTTGACGGTCATGATGCTTTTCGAGATGCCATCGGCATCGACAACCGGGCCCAGGTTGGCGTTGAGCGCATCGTAGAACGCGCTCGGGTTGGCCTTGTACTGCTCTTTGTTGGCCTTGAGGTCAGACAGCAACTGGGTGGTGGTCTTCTCGATCACTTCTTTGGGTGACTGAGCAGCCGCACCGGCCATCAATGGCAGCGCTGCCAGCAACACCAGCAAGCCGCGTCGCAGGATAGAAATCATGGAAACTCCTTATTTAGCTTCTTTGCCAACGGTATTGAGCAGGAACTTGCCAATCAGATCTTCCAGTACCAGCGCCGACTGGGTGTCATGAATGGTTGCACCATCCTTGAGCACCGCATCTTCTCCGCCCACGCTGATACCGATGTATTTCTCGCCGAGCAGCCCGGCGGTGAGGATGGATGCAGTGGAATCGACAGGCAGGTTATCTACCCGTTTTTCCAGCTGCAGCGTCACTCGACCGGTAAAGGTGTCACGATCCAGATCGATGGCAGTGACCTTGCCGATGGTCACACCGGCCATGGTCACTTTAGCTCTGACAGTCAAACCGGCGATATTGTCGAAATTGGCATAAAGTTTATACGTGTCGCTGCTCGGGCTCGCCGACAGGCCGCTGACGCGCAGGGCCAGCAGGATCAGCGCCAGGATCCCGGCCAGAAGAAACAGGCCGACACCGATTTCCAGGGTGCGGTTTTGCATCAGAAATCTCCAAACATCAAGGCGGTCAGAATAAAGTCCAGACCCAGGACTGCCAATGAGGCATAGACCACGGTCTTGGTGGTGGCACGACTGATCCCTTCTGAGGTGGGCTCGCAGTCATAACCCTGGAATACGGCGATCCAGGTCACGACGAAGGCAAAAACCAGGCTTTTGATCACCCCGTTGAGCACATCATCGGTAAAGGAAACACTGTTCTGCATGTTGGCCCAGAACGAGCCTTCGTAGACGCCCAGCCAGTCCACCGCGACCCACGAACCACCCCAGATGCCGACCACGCTGAAGATCAGCGCCAGCAACGGCAGGGAGATGAAACCGGCCCACAGCCGCGGAGCGACAATGTACTTGAGCGGGTCGACACCGATCATTTCCAGGCTGGACAGCTGCTCGGTGGATTTCATGTTGCCGATCTCGGCGGTCAGCGCCGAACCGGCGCGGCCAGCGAACAGCAGCGCGGTAACCACCGGCCCCAGCTCACGCAGCAAGGTCAGGGCGACCATCTGCCCCACCGCCTGCTCGGAACCGTACTTGGTGAGGATGCTGAACCCCTGCAGGGCCAGCACCATGCCGATGAACACGCCGGAAACGACGATGATCGCCAGCGACAGCACGCCCACCGAGTAAAGCTGCCGGACCAGTAGCTGGAAGCCGCCGCCGGTGCCACTGCGCCCTACCAGCGAATGCAGCAGGAACAGAAAGGAACGGCCGAGCACGGCCAGTACGTCGATGGCCGAGCGGCCAAAGCGACGAATACGTTCGAGCATGGATTTTCTGCGCATCAACGCTTCCCCAGAAGATCGGCGCGGTAATCCGGCGCAGGAAAGTGAAAGGGTACCGGGCCATCCGGGTCGCCTTTCATGAATTGACGAATGCGCGGGTTGTCGGAGCCCATCAGTTCTTCTGGCGTACCCTGCCCCAGCACCTGGCCATCACCGACCACATAGATATAGTCGGCAATACTGGCGGTTTCGGCCAGGTCATGGGAAACGACGATGCTGGTGATGCCCAGGGCATCGTTGAGCAGGCGAATCAGCCGCACCAGTACACCCATGGCAATCGGGTCCTGGCCGACGAACGGTTCGTCGTACATGAGGATCTGCGGGTCAAGGGCAATCGCCCGGGCCAGGGCGACGCGGCGCTTCATGCCACCGGACAGCTCGTCGGGCATCAGTTCGATGGCGCCGCGCAAGCCAACGGCCTGGAGCTTCATCAGGACGATGTCGCGAATCATCTCGTCAGACAGCTGAGTATGCACCCGCAACGGGAACGCCACGTTCTCGAACACATCGAGATCGGTGAACAGCGCACCACTCTGGAACAGCACGCCCATCTGCTTGCGGGCATCGAACAGGTCGCTGCGCGACAGGGTCGGCAGGTTCTGCCCGGCCACCCAGACCTCGCCACTGGCCGGACGCAACTGTGCGCCCATCAGCCGCAGCAGCGTGGTCTTGCCGCACCCGGAAGGCCCCATGATGCCGGTAACCTTGCCGCGGGGAATGCGTATATCGACATTATTGAAGATGCTGCGCGAACCGCGCTTGAAGGTCACACCCTTCAATTCGACCGCGTAGGCGTTATCAACGCTCATCTAGACTCCTTGCGATGCAGCCTTCTCACTCAGACGCGCGCCCCCTTCGTGGAGGCACGCACGCGCCGAGCGGGCCGAACAGCGGCGAACTATAGCACCGCTGATAGGGCCGCCCCAAGGCCGCCACGGTGCTTGTTCAGGTATGGTTAAGCTAAGTGGACGACTGTATGACAATCACAAGGTGAGGCTTTTGCCCTTTACCGCTATAATCGCCGCCTTTTCATCAGGCAATCCGATTTTCGACATGAGCCAATCCAGCGACCTGATCCAATCCGCGCAGCGCACCATCCGTTTCGAACTCGAGGCGGTTGAGGGCCTGCTGGCCCACATCGACGCCGATTTCGTCAAGGCATGCGAGCTGATCCTGGCCAGCAAAGGCCGGGTAGTGGTGGTCGGCATGGGCAAGTCGGGGCACATCGGCAACAAAATTGCCGCCACCCTGGCCAGCACCGGTACGCCGGCGTTTTTCGTCCACCCGGCCGAAGCCAGCCATGGCGACATGGGCATGATCACCCGTGATGACGTGATCCTGGCCCTGTCCAACTCGGGCTCGACCGCCGAGATCGTTACCCTGCTGCCGCTGATCAAGCGCCTGGGCATCCAGCTGATCAGCCTCACCGGCAACCCCGACTCGCCGCTGGCCAAGGCCGCCGAAGTCAACCTCGATGCCCGCGTTGCCCAGGAGGCCTGCCCGCTGAACCTGGCACCGACGTCTTCGACCACCGCGGCCCTGGTCCTGGGCGACGCCCTGGCCATCGCCTTGCTCGAAGCCCGTGGTTTCACCGCTGAAGACTTCGCGTTCTCGCACCCAGGCGGCGCCCTGGGCCGACGACTGCTGCTGAAAGTCGAGAACGTCATGCACGCGGGTGAAGAGCTGCCCCAAGTACAACGCGGCACCCTGCTCAAGGACGCACTCCTTGAAATGTCTCGCAAAGGTTTGGGTATGACCGTGGTGCTTGAAGCCGACGGACGGCTGGCCGGGATCTTCACCGACGGCGACCTGCGCCGCAGCCTCGATCGCAACATCGACGTACACAAGACCCTCATCGAAGACGTCATGACCGCCCACGGCAAGACCGCACGCGCCGAAATGCTCGCCGCCGAAGCCCTGAAGATCATGGAAGACCACAAGATCAGCGCCCTGGTGGTGATCGACAAGGACGAGCGCCCGGTCGGCGCCCTGAACATGCACGACCTGTTGCGTGCGGGAGTGATGTAAATGACCCAGGACCTGCTCCAGCGCGGCAAGGCCATCAAACTGGCGGTTTTCGACGTAGACGGCGTACTCACCGACGGACGCCTGTACTTTCTCGAAGATGGCAGCGAATTCAAGACCTTCAACACCCTCGACGGTCAGGGCATCAAGATGCTCATGAACTCGGGCGTGACCACCGCCATCATCAGCGGGCGCAAGACCCCGGTGGTCGAGCGCCGGGCAAAGAACCTCGGCATCCCCCACCTGTATCAGGGGCGCGAAGATAAATTGGTGGTTCTGGACGAGCTTCTTGGCCAGCTCAACCTAAGCTATGAACAGGTCGCCTATCTGGGCGACGACCTGCCCGACCTGCCGGTGATCCGCCGGGTGGGCCTGGGCATGGCAGTGGCCAATGCCGCTACCTTCGTCCGCGAGCACGCCCATGGCGTAACCCGCGCGCGCGGTGGCGAAGGCGCAGCCCGCGAGTTCTGCGAACTGATCCTGCAAGCCCAGGGCAACCTGGACGCGGCCAATGCCCACTACCTGTAGAGCGACACATGTTCAGTAAGAAAATCCGTAACATTGCGCTGTTCAGTGTGCTTGCCGCCTTGCTGGTGGCGGTTGGCTACTGGAACATCAGCCCCGAGAGCTTTCTCGACAACAAGCCGGTAGCCGCGCCCGACCAGAGCGCCATCGACTACTACGCGATCAATGCCCATAGCGTGCAGTTCCTGCCCGACGGCAAGATGCAGTACGAGATGACCGCCGACAAGGTCGAACACCTCAAGGTCAGCGAAGTCACCCTGCTGACCACGCCTGACCTGCAGATGTACCGCGGCACCACCTACCCGTGGCACGTGCAGAGCGAGCGCGGCGAGGTCAACCCCGATGGCAGCGAAGTCGAATTGATCGATTCGGTACGGGTTGCCCGCACCGATGAAAAAAACCGCACCATGATCATTACCACCAGCCGCATGACGGTATTCCCGCAGAAGCAATATGCGCAAACCGAGCAAGCCGTTAGAATCGACGGCGCCGGTGGCGTAACTACGGGCAATGGAATGAAAGCGTATTTGAAAGACGGCAGGATGGACCTGCTGTCCAACGTAAGAGGACAGTATGAGGCTCGTTAAAACCCTCCCCTTTTTGCTCAGCCTGAGCGCAGCACTGGGAAGCGCGAGCGCCTGGGCCCTGCCGACCGACCGTGACCAGCCGATCCGTATCCAGGCTGACCATGCTCAACTGGATGACAAACAAGGCGTCGCCACCTACACCGGTGACGTGATCATCACCCAGGGTTCGATGATGATCAAAGGCAACACCGTGACCATCACCCGCACTGCCGGTGGCGACATCGACGTGGTGACCTCGGTGGGCAACCTGGCCTACTTCGAACAGCAGCAGAGCGCGGCCAAGCCAGACAAGATGCAAGGCTATGGCAAGACCATCCAGTACAATGCGCCGCAAAACCGCATCGTCCTGATCGACCGCGCCAAAGTGATCAACGAAGGCAACACCACCGAAGGCGAGAAGATCGTCTACGACACGGTGAAACAGATCGCTACCGCCGGTCGCGGTGGCAAAGTCACCGAGTCGCGTCCGCGCATCGACATGGTGATCCAGCCGAAGAAGAAGGCCGAGTAAATGGCAACCCTCAAAGCCCAGCACCTGGCCAAGAGCTACAAGAGCCGCCAAGTGGTTCGCGACGTCAGCCTGTCGATCGACAGCGGCCAGATCGTCGGCCTGCTCGGCCCCAACGGCGCCGGCAAGACCACCTGTTTCTACATGATCGTCGGCCTGGTCCAGGCCGATCAGGGCCGCGTCCTGATCGACGACCTCGATGTCAGCCACCAGCCCATGCACGGCCGCGCCCGCGCCGGCATTGGCTATCTGCCGCAGGAAGCCTCGATCTTCCGCAAGCTGTCGGTGGCCGACAACATCATGGCGATCCTCGAAACCCGCAAGGACCTGGACCGCGATGGCCGGCGCAAAGAGCTGGAAAGCCTGCTGCAGGAATTCCACATCAGCCACATCCGCGACAACCTCGGCATGAGCCTCTCCGGTGGCGAACGCCGCCGCGTCGAGATTGCCCGCGCCCTGGCCACCGCGCCCAAGTTCATTCTGCTCGACGAACCCTTTGCCGGTGTCGACCCGATCTCGGTCGGCGACATCAAGCAGATCATCCACCACCTGAAGGCCAAGGGCATTGGCGTTCTGATCACCGACCACAACGTCCGTGAGACCCTGGATATCTGCGAAACCGCTTACATCGTCAACGATGGCCAACTGATCGCCGAAGGCGATGCAGAAACCATCCTGGCCAACGATCTGGTCAAAGAGGTTTACCTCGGCCATGAGTTCCGCCTGTAGGCTCAAGGTGTAAGGCGCTGCCAGAGCGCTCTCGATCAAGCCAGTTCATGGCTTAATTGTTACGGCGCTCTAGGCAAACGCTGCAATTTCAGGCATATAATTTGCTTAAAGTTGGCGCTTCGGTGCCCTTGTAGTGGATGGCGCATGTGCGCCGGCAAATAAGGTGTTAAGCCCCTGCCATGAAACCATCGCTCGTCCTAAGAATGGGCCAGCAACTGACGATGACCCCGCAGTTGCAACAGGCCATACGTCTGCTCCAGCTTTCTACCCTGGACCTCCAGCAGGAAATCCAGGAAGCGCTGGAATCAAACCCGATGCTCGAGCGCCAGGAAGATGGCGACGACTTCGACAACAGCGACCCGATGGCCGACAACGCCGAGAGCAAACCCGTCGCCGAAGTTCAGGAAACCAGCTTCCAGGAGACCGCCCCGACGGTGGACAACCTCGAAGAAGGCGAGTGGAACGAACGCATCCCCAACGAGCTGCCGGTCGACACCGCCTGGGAAGACATCTACCAGACCAGCGCCAGCAGCCTGCCCAGCAACGACGATGACGAGTGGGACTTCACCACCCGCACCTCCGTTGGCGAGAGCCTGCAAAGCCATCTGCTCTGGCAACTGAACCTGGCTCCGATGTCCGACACCGACCGGCTGATCGCCGTGACGTTGATCGACTGCATCAATAACCAGGGCTACCTCGACGAAACCCTGGAAGAAGTCTGTGATTCCTTCGACCCCGAGCTCGACATCGAGCTGGATGAAGTCGAGGCCGTGCTGCACCGTATTCAACAGTTCGAACCGGCCGGCATCGGCGCGCGCAACCTCAGCGAGTGCCTGTTGCTGCAACTGCGCCAGCTGCCGCCGCGCACGCCGTGGATGGCCGAAGCCCAGCGCCTGGTCAGCGACTACATCGACCTGCTCGGTGGCCGTGACTACAGCCAGCTGATGCGCCGCATGAAGCTCAAGGAAGACGAACTGCGCCAGGTCATCGAGCTGGTACAGAGCCTCAACCCGCGCCCCGGCTCGCAAATCGAGTCGAGCGAAGCCGAATACGTGGTGCCGGACGTGATCGTGCGCAAGGACAACGAACGCTGGCTGGTCGAGCTCAACCAGGAGGCGGTCCCCCGCCTGCGGGTCAACCCGCAGTACGCCGGCTTCGTTCGCCGCGCCGACACCAGCGCCGACAACACCTTCATGCGCAACCAGCTGCAGGAAGCGCGCTGGTTCATCAAGAGCCTGCAAAGCCGCAACGAGACCCTGATGAAGGTCGCCACCCAGATCGTCGAGCACCAGCGTGGCTTCCTCGATCATGGCGACGAAGCGATGAAACCGCTGGTGTTGCACGATATCGCCGAAGCGGTGGGCATGCACGAGTCGACGATTTCCCGGGTGACCACGCAAAAATACATGCACACGCCCCGCGGTATTTACGAGCTGAAGTACTTTTTCTCCAGCCACGTCAGCACCTCCGAAGGCGGCGAATGCTCGTCCACGGCGATCCGCGCGATCATCAAAAAACTTGTTGCAGCGGAAAATCAGAAAAAGCCATTGAGTGACAGCAAGATCGCTGGTTTACTGGAGGCACAAGGCATCCAGGTAGCACGTCGCACCGTCGCCAAGTACCGCGAGTCCCTCGGCATTGCACCGTCGAGCGAGCGCAAGCGATTGATGTAACGGCTCCTGAGGTGTGCCACCGCAGTTCAGTGGCAGGCGCAACACCTGCCTCTTATGCACCGGCAACAAAGGAGAAGCTGTATGCAAGTCAATATCAGTGGACAGCATGTAGAAGTTACTCAGCCCCTGCGTGAGTACGTCGAGCAAAAATTGAAACGGCTGGAGGGGCATTTCGACAAGATTACCAATGTGACGGTAATCATGAAGGTCGAGAAGTTGCAGCAGAAGATTGAAGCAACGCTGTTCATTCCCGGCGGCGAAGTGGTTGCAAATGCCGAACACCAAGACATGTATGCAGCGATCGATGCCTTGACTGACAAGCTCGACCGCCAACTGAAAAAACACAAGGAAAAACAGCAAAGCCTGCTGCAAGGTGCAGCGGCCCGCTGATCCCCCTCATCCATGATCCGACTTGAAACCATCCTGACCCCCGGCCGTTCCCTTGTGAACGTGCCGGGCGGCAGTAAAAAGCGTGCGCTCGAACAGATCGCCAATCTGATCGGCAAACAAGTGCCCGAGCTGGACACCCAGGACGTGTACGAAGCCCTGATCGCCCGGGAAAAACTGGGCTCTACCGGCTTCGGCAACGGCATTGCCATTCCGCATTGCCGCCTCAAGGGCTGCGAATCGCCGGTCAGCGCACTGTTGCACCTTGACGCCCCTATCGATTTCGACGCCATCGATGGCGCTCCGGTCGACCTGCTGTTCGTACTGCTGGTCCCGGAAGCGGCTACCGATGCGCACCTGGAGCTGCTGCGCCAGATCGCCAGCATGCTCGATAGCAAGGACGTACGCGAAAAACTGCGTGCGGCCACCAGTAACGAATCCTTGTACCAGGTCGTGCTGGACGTACAAAACGGGCACTGAACATGCGCTTGATCATCGTTAGCGGCCGGTCCGGCTCCGGCAAGAGCACCGCCCTCGATGTACTTGAGGACAACGGTTACTACTGCATCGACAACCTGCCGGCGGGCTTGCTGCCGCAGTTGGCCGAAAGCGCCCTGATCAACACTGAATTGATGCAGCCCAAAGTGGCCGTATCGATTGACGCGCGCAACCTGCCCAGCCACCTCTCGCGCTTTCCCGAGTTGCTTGAGGACGCCCGTAGCCGGCACATCCAGTGTGACGTGTTGTACCTGGATGCCGATGAAGAAACCCTGCTCAAACGCTTCTCGGAAACCCGCCGCCGCCACCCGCTAACCAACAACGAACGCTCGCTGGCCGAAGCGATCGAGGTCGAAAGTGAACTGCTCGGGCCGATCGCTGACCTCGCCGACCTGAAAATCGACACCACCAACCTGAACCTGTATCAGCTGCGTGATTCGATCAAGTTGCGCCTGCTCAACCAGCCGGAGCCAGGCACGGCATTCCTGGTCGAGTCCTTCGGCTTCAAGCGGGGCATGCCGGTAGACGCCGACCTGGTGTTCGATGTGCGTTGCCTGCCCAACCCCTACTGGAAGCCGGAACTACGTGACCATTCGGGCCTCGAGCAACCGGTAATCGATTACCTGGCAGCGCAGCCGGATGTCGAGGACATGTTCCAGGACATCTCCAGCTACCTGCTCAAATGGTTGCCACGCTTTGCCGCCAGCAACCGTGCTTATGTCACCATTGCCATTGGCTGCACTGGCGGCCACCACCGTTCGGTGTACCTGACCGAGCGCCTGGGCCAGTTACTGCAACAATCGTTAAAGAACGTCCAGGTCCGCCACCGCGACCTCTAGCCCACAGGACCAGCGCCTCGATGCCCGCAAAAGAAATCACCATCATCAACAAGCTGGGGCTGCACGCCCGGGCGGCGGCAAAGTTCGTTGGAGTCGCTGGCAGGTTCCCCTGCCAGGTTCGCGTTGGCCGAGCCCCGGAATCATTGGTCGATGGCAAGAGCATCATGGCGGTCATGATGCTGGCGGCCGGTAAAGGCACCGCCATTCATCTGCACACAGAGGGCGAACAGGACGATGATGCACTCAAGGCCCTGATCGAGCTGATCAACAATTACTTCGACGAGGGCGAGTAACCGCCCCCGTTTTCTCACGAAAGCGCCGTATCCATCACCATCATCAGGCAGAAGCCGATGCACAGGCCAAGACTGGCCAGCCGGTGATGGCCATTGCTGCGTGATTCCGGAATGATTTCCTGGGTCACCACCAGCAACATCGCACCCGCCGCGCAAGCCAGCCCCAATGGCAGCAACAGCTCCGCCACGCTAACCAGCCAGGCGCACACCACCGCCGCCAGCGGCTCGACCAGACCTGAAGCCGCACCGATCAGAAACGCCTTGAAGCGGGCCATCCCCGCCCCTGCCAGCACCAGGGCGATGACCAGGCCTTCGGGCACATCCTGCAAGGCGATACCCATGGCCAGGCTGTCGGCATCAGGCATGCCGCCGCCGGCAGACACGCCAATGGCCATCCCTTCCGGAATGTTATGGGCAATGATGGCGATGACGAACACCCAGATCCGCGCGGCGATCACCGGCTGCTGGGCAGTGCCGACCAGCGCCTCCGGTGAAGCGCCGGAGACCTTCAGGTCCACCAGGTACAGACAGAAGGCCCCGAACAACAAGCCGAAGCTGACCAACCCACCCGCACCCCATTTACCCAGGCCAATGGCCTGGGCGGCATCCAGCCCGGGAATGATCAGCGAGAAAGCCGTGGCTGCCAGCATTACCCCGGCCCCGAAGCCCAGCAGGGTATCGGCGAGCGCCACCGGCATGTTGCGGATCACCAGCACCGGCACGGCGCCCAGGGCAGTGCCCAGGGCGCACAGCGCACCGCCTTCAAGTGCCCGCAACATGCGCGGCTCAAGATCAAGCCAGGCGATACCCTGAGCCACCAGCAGCGCGAAGCCGACCAGCAACAACAGGGTACCGAGCGCCAGGCGAAACAGCCGCACTCCGGCAATGGACATCACATCCGAACGCATACCAGCGCGACTCACACAAGCGCGGCTGCGTAACGACGCTCTACCTCGGACCAGTCGATCACGTTGTAGAACGCGTTGATGTATTCCGGACGGCGGTTCTGGTACAGCAGGTAGTAAGCATGCTCCCAGACGTCCAGGCCGAGTATCGGCGTGTTGCCGTTCATCAGCGGGCTGTCCTGGTTACCACTGCTTTCGACCACCAGGGTCTTGGCCGGGGTCACGCTCAACCAGGCCCAGCCGCTGCCGAAACGGGTCAGCGCAGCCTTGGTAAAAGCGTCCTTGAAGGCGTCGAAACCACCCAATTGCTCCTCGATGGCCTTGGCCACGGCGCCTTGTGGCAAGCCCCCGCCCTTGGGCGACATCACCCTCCAGAACAGCGAATGGTTGGCGTGGCCGCCGCCCTGGTTAATCACTGCGTTCTGCAACTTCTCCGGCAACTGCCTGACGCTGGCGACCAGTTTTTCCACCGGCCACTCGGCATACTCGCTGCCTTCTACCGCCGCATTGAGGTTGTTGATATAGGTCTGGTGGTGCTTGCTGTGGTGAATCTGCATGGTCTGAGTATCGATGTGCGGTTCCAGCGCATCGTAGGCGTAGGGCAATGCAGGCAAGGTGTAAGGCATTTCACTGGATTCCATATTGTAGGGGTGAAGGCCCGGCGCTTTCCTGGCCGGCATGCAGGGCCGGCTGCGGCTCGTGCCGGTAGAGCAGGCGTTCGGTACGCGGGTACTGGCCGTACTCGCCGATGAAGCTCAACAACTCGGTGTAGGTCTTGCTGCTGTGGCGCAGCGCAGCTGTGCGCAGCATCGGCGCCATGCGCGGATCCTGGGCGGTCTGTAACAGCCGCTGATGAATGGCGCAGAGGTACTCGGCGCTTTCCTGCGGCTGATTCAGGCGCAGGTGCAGGTCGGCCAGGTTGTGGTGAGCGATGACACAAACGGCCACCGCTTCGTCGGCGTCATGCCAGCGCTCGAACAACACCTGGGCAAGCGCCAGGGCCTGCAGATACAACTCGCGGGCGTCGACCAGCTCGCCCTGTTCGAACAGGCGGTTGGCAATTTCGGTGGTGCGTTTCCAGTGCTGCATGGCAAACCTCCAGAGCGGTGGACCGGCTCAGATCCCGCCAGCGGTGAGCTTTTCCGGGTCGAGCAGCGCTTCAAGCTGGCTGCGCGGCAGGTCGGTATGTTCCAGGGCCACGTCAATGATCGGGCGTCCCTGCTTGTAGGCGGTCTTGGCGATCTCGGCAGCCTTCTGGTAGCCGATGATCGGGTTCAGCGCGGTCACCAGGATCGGGTTGCGCGCCAACGCTTCCTTGAGCTTGGGCTCATTGACCTTGAAGCTGGCAATCGCCTTGTCGGCCAGCAAACGGCTGGCATTGGCCATCAGCTCGATACTGCTGAGCAGGTTCTGGGCGATGATCGGCAGCATCACGTTGAGCTCGAAGTTGCCCGACTGCCCGGCCACGGCGATGGTTGCGTCGTTGCCGATAACCTGCGCGGCAACCATGGCGGTCGCTTCCGGAATCACCGGATTGACCTTGCCCGGCATGATCGAGGAGCCCGGCTGCAACCCTTCGAGCTCGATTTCGCCAAGGCCTGCCAGCGGCCCGGAGTTCATCCAGCGCAGGTCGTTGGCGATCTTCATCAGCGCCACGGCGGCGGTCTTGAGCTGACCGGACACCGCCACGGCGGTGTCCTGCGAGCCGATCAGGGCGAACAGGTTCTGCCCCGGGACAAATTCGACGCGGGTCAGCGCGGTCAGTTGCTGGCTGAAGCGCGTGGCGAATTCAGGGTGGGCATTGATGCCAGTACCTACGGCAGTGCCGCCCTGGGCCAGCGCCTGCAGGCTTGGCAGGGTGGCCTGTAGATGGCCGATGGCCGCCTTGATCTGCGCCGCCCAACCACCCAATACCTGGCTCATGCGCACCGGCATGGCGTCCATCAGGTGGGTGCGGCCGGTCTTGATGAACGGATGCACCTGCTCGGCCTTGGCGTCGATCACCTTGACCAGGTGGTTCAGCGCCGGCAGCAGCTGCTCGTGCAACGCCAGGGCGGCACTGACATGAATGGTGGTGGGAATGATGTCGTTGCTGCTTTGCCCGCAGTTGACGTGATCGTTGGGGTTGACCGTGTCGCCCAGCACGCGGCTGGCCAGGGTGGCGATCACCTCGTTGGCGTTCATGTTCGAGCTGGTCCCGGAACCGGTCTGGAAGATATCCACCGGGAAGTGCTGCATGAAATCGCCCGCCAGCAGTTGCTCCACGGCGTTGACGATCGCCTCGCCACGGGCCTGGTCCAGCTGCTTGAGCTCGATATTGGCCTTGGCCGCGGCAGCCTTGGCCAGCAGCAGCGCGCGGATGAACTGGGTCGGCATGCGTTGCTGGCTGATCGGGAAGTTGTTCACCGCGCGCTGGGTCTGAGCGCCATACAGGGCCTCGGTCGGCACCAGCAGTTCACCCATGCTGTCGCGCTCGATACGGGTATTACTCATCATCAAGTCCTTGCATCAGTTCATCGTAGGAAATCGAAGGCAGCAGCACGCAGTTCGCCAGTTGCAGGGCGAAGGGCTGCCAGCGCTGGTTGTGTTCGCGACGGTCGAGGTTGCGCAGTTCCAGCAGCGGTCGCCAGGCCTGGTCCAGGCACAGGCAGCGCCAATGCCAGGGCAGCGCGCGATCGCAGGCGGTATCCAGCAGCAGGCGGAAAGAGGTCAAGGCGACGGTCCAGGCGCTGGTATCGGTGCAACACACCAGATAGCGGCCTTCGGTGAGGTAGTGTTCGATCAGCCGCGGCTCGTCCGGGTCAAGGGCACAGCGAATGCGCCGGCTCAGCCAGCGCCAGTTTTCCAGGTAGGGCAATTCGTGGAGGACTGGTTTCATGAACATCATCGCCTAGATAATGATATTCATTATTAAGTGATAATCAGAATCAGTTCAAGGAAATGAAAAAAGAAAAACAAAAAGCCCGACACATGGCCGGGCTTTTGGAGGGGATGTAGGAACGGGCTCTGCGCGCTCGATCACTGGCAAGTCCAGCTCCCACAGGTCCAGCTTACATCGAACCATTGTGGGAGCTGGCTTGCCAGCGATGAGGCCGGTAGGGGCTTAACTGCCCGCTACGGTCATCCGCTCGATCAACACGGAGCCTGTGTGGATATTGCTGCGGGTTTCCAGATCATTACCAATCGCGACGATTTGCTGGAACATATCCTTCATATTGCCGGCGATCGTCACTTCTTGAACGGCGAACTGAATCTCGCCGTTTTCTACCCAGTAACCTGCGGCACCACGGGAATAGTCGCCAGTCACCATGTTCAGGCCATGGCCCATCAGCTCGGTGACCAACAGGCCACGGCCCATGCGCCGCAGCAAGGCAGGCTGGTCTTCTACACCATGGGTAACAAACAGGTTATGCACGCCACCGGCGTTGGCAGTACTCGGCAAGCCGAGCTTGCGCCCGGAATAGGTACCCAGTACGTAGGACACCAGCTGGCCATTTTCAACGAACGGTTTGGCGTAGGTCGCCAGGCCGTCACCGTCGAACGCAGCACTGGCCAGCGCCCTTTGCAGGTGCGGACGCTCGTCCAGGGTCAACCAGGAAGGGAACAGGCGCTGGCCCATGGCGCCGTCGAGGAACGATGACTTGCGGTACAGGTTGCCGCCGGAAATCGCCGAGAGGAAGCTGCCGAACAACCCGCCCGCCAGCTCGGCCGAGAACAGCACCGGCACTTCACAGGTCGGCACCGGGCGTGCGCCCAGGCGGCTCGCCGCCCGTTGCGCGGCGCGTATACCGATGCTGCGCGGGTCAGCCAGCAATTCGCCCTGGCGGTTGACGTCATACCAGTAGTCGCGCTGCATCTGCCCGTCGGCTTCGGCGATCATCACGCAGCTCAGGCTGTGCCGGGTCGAGGCGTAGCCGCCGATGAAGCCATGGCTGTTGCCATAGACGCGGCAGCCCTGGTGAGTGTTGAGGGTGGTGCCGTCGGCGTTCTTGATCCGCGCATCGGTGTCGAACGCCGCAGCCTCGCACTCCAGGGCCTTTTCGATGGCCTGCTCGGGGGTGATGTCCCAGGCGTGATACAGGTCGAAATCCGGCTGTTCACGGGCCATCAGCGCCGGGTCGGCAAGCCCGGCGCACTCGTCTTCGGAGGTGTGCCTGGCAATCGCCAGGGCCGCGGCAACGGTTTCCCGGATCGCCTCGCTGCCGCTGGCCGAAGTGCTCGCCGAGCCCTTGCGCTGCCCCACGTACAGGGTGATACCAAAGCCCTGGTCGCGGTTGAACTCGACGGTCTCGACTTCGCGCTGGCGCACCGAGGTCGACAGCCCCTGCTCCAGCGATACCGCCACTTCACAGGCACTGGCCCCCTGGCGCCTGGCTTCGGCGATGATCTGTTCGACCTGTTCCTGCAACGCCGGCAGGGCCTGCGGACCTACGCTCTGGACTGCACTCATGGTTTTCTCCACTCAAATTCTGCGTTCGGCACGGGTCAATCTACGACCGGACCGGACAAGCGGCCCCCGACTGGTTATCATGGCGGCGATTCTCAGCGGACTGCCCCCATGGTTGATTCTTACGACACCGCCTTTGACGGCGAAAAAAGCAAAACCCAGATCAAGCGCGAGATGCAGGCGCTGGTCGACATGGGCGAGCGCCTCACCACGCTCAAGCCCGACACCCTGGCCAAACTGCCGTTGACCGACGAACTGCGCGCGGCTCTGGAAGAACACAAGCGGCACACCGCGAACGAGGCCAAGCGGCGTCACAAGTCGTTCATCGGCAAGCTGATGCGCGACCAGGACATCGACGCGATCAATGCCCTGCTTGACCAGCTCGACGCATCCTCGCGCCAGTACAACGAGCGGTTCCACAACCTCGAACGCTGGCGCGACCGGCTGATCGACGGTACCGACGAAGTCCTGGAGAAGTTCGTCCAGGAGTTTCCGGAAGCCGATCGCCAGCAGCTACGCTCGCTGATCCGCCAGGCCCAGCACGAGCTTGCGCGCAACAAGGCGCCAAGCGCGAGCCGCAAGATCTTCAAGTACATCCGCGAACTCGACGAGGTCCAACGCGGCCTGCGTTGAGCCCCGCACACGGGCAGGCGCCCTGCCTGCCCGGTTTCATCTTCATGCGCCCGTGCCACCGACGGTGATCGCATCGATCTTCAGGGTCGGCTGGCCAACGCCCACCGGCACCGATTGCCCATCCTTGCCACAAGTACCGACACCGCTGTCCAGTGACAGGTCGTTGCCGACCATCGATACCCGGCTCATGGCTTCCGGCCCGTTGCCGATCAGGGTTGCGCCTTTGACCGGGGCGGTGATCTTGCCGTCTTCGATCAGGTACGCCTCGCTGGTAGAGAACACGAACTTGCCGCTGGTGATGTCCACCTGGCCACCGCCGAGGTTGGCGCAGTAGATGCCCTTTTTCACCGAAGCGATGATTTCTGCCGGGGCGCTGTCGCCGGCACGCATGTAGGTGTTGGTCATGCGCGGCATCGGCAGGTGCGCGTAGGATTCGCGGCGGCCGTTGCCAGTGCGGGCCATGCCCATCAGGCGGGCATTGAGCTTATCCTGCATGTAGCCCTTGAGAATGCCGTTCTCGATCAGCGTGGTGCACTCGGTCGGCGTACCTTCGTCATCGACGCTCAGCGAACCACGGCGGCCTTCCAGGGTACCGTCATCGACAATGGTGCACAGGCTCGAGGCGACCTTTTCGCCCATGTGGCCGCTGTAGGCCGAGCTGCCCTTGCGGTTGAAGTCGCCTTCCAGGCCATGGCCCACCGCCTCGTGCAGCAACACCCCGGACCAGCCCGAACCGAGCACCACCGGCAGGGTACCGGCCGGCGCCGGAATGGCTTCGAGGTTGACCAGTGCCTGACGCAAGGCCTCACGGGCAAAGCCCATGACCCGTTCGTCGGTGAAATAGCGGTAATCGGTGCGCCCGCCACCACCATGACCGCCACGTTCGCGGCGACCGTTCTGCTCAACGATGACACTGACGTTGAAGCGCACCAGCGGGCGAATGTCGGCCGCCAGGCTGCCATCGGCGGCGGCGACCAGAATGCGCTCCCAGACCCCGGCCATGCTCACGGTGACTTGCTGGATACGTGGATCGAGCTTGCGCGTGGCGGCGTCGACGCGCTTGAGCAGCTCGACCTTTTCGGCGCGGCTGATCACCTCAAGCGGGTTGTCGGTGCCATACAGCTGGGTAACGTCCTGGCTGTTGAACGCCTGCACGCTGCCGTTCTGCCCGGCACGGGAAATCGAACGGGCCGCGCGGGCCGCCGAGGTCAGGGCTTCAAGGTTGATGGCGTTACTGTAGGCAAAGCCGGTCTTCTCGCCGGACTGGGCACGCACGCCCACGCCTTGGTCAAGATTGAAGCTGCCTTCTTTGACGATGCCGTCTTCCAGCGCCCAGGATTCGGAAATCTGCCCCTGGAAGTACAGGTCGGCGGCATCGATGCCTGGCCCGGCCAGCTCGCCCAGCACCGACTGCAGGCTGTCGAGGGTCAGGCCGCCCGGCGCCAGCAGGTGTTCGCTGACAGTGGATAACATCTCGCTCATAGTCACTCCGAGGTGTGCGCAGGCCGCAAAGCGTCCTGCGAGAAAAAGCGCCGGTGCAAGGTCACCGGCATCCGCGCCCGGATGGACGCTTGTTCGCTGCTGTCGCGTTCGCTCAGCAGCACGGCTTCGCCACTTGCCTGTTCGGCGACGATGCGCCCCCAGGGGTCGACGATCGCCGCATGGCCATAGGTTTCCCGCGGCCCCGGGTGGGTTCCGCCCTGGGCCGCGGCCAGGACATAACATTGGGTTTCGATGGCCCGCGCCCTGATCAGCACTTCCCAGTGCGCGGCACCCGTCACGGCGGTGAAGGCCGACGGTGCACTGATCAATTCGGCCCCGGCCTCGCGCAACGCGCTGTACAGCTCGGGGAAGCGCAGGTCATAGCAGACGCTCAGGCCCAGGCGTCCCACCGGGGTATCGGCGACCACCACCTGCCCGCCATGGGCATAGTCATCGGATTCGCGATAGCGACCGCGGTTATCGGCCACATCGACATCGAACAAGTGCAGCTTGTCGTAGCGCGCCACCTGCTCGCCGTGCTCATCGATCAGCAAGGAACAGGCATGGGACTTGGCCTCGGCCTGGCCGACCGGCGGCAACGGCAAGGTACCCGCCACTATCCATAACTTGAGGTCGCGAGCTGCCTGTTTCAACCAGGGCAGGATCGGGCCTTCGCCCAGGGCTTCGGCACGGCCGATTGCAGCGCTGTCACGCCGGCCCATGGCGGCGAAGTTCTCCGGCAGCACGGCAAGCCGCGCGCCACCTGCGGCCGCCTGCTCGAGCAGGTGCCGGGCTCGTTCCAGGTTGGCCAGAACGTCGCTCTGGCTGACCATCTGGATAACCGCTGACTTCATGCCGGCTCCTAGCGCGATTTTTCGAAGGGTTTGATAAAGCTAATCTTAGGCTCTTTCCACGGCCCCTCGACGCGATAATGCACACTGGCGTAACGCGCCACCCGATCACCGAGCAGCCGGTCGACCAGGAACAGCGCCCCGCCGATGGCCGGCGCTCCGACAATCAGCGCGGCAATCGGCAGGTTGTTGGTCACCGGCAAGGTGACCAGCAGGTTGGCATCGACCCGGTCGCGGACCATGTCCAGGGTACCGTCCAGTTCAAGATTGCTCGAGGGGCCGGTCACGGTGATCGGTTCACGGGTCACATAGACCCCCTCACTGGCCACCAGCAGGCCCTTGACCCGGTCGTAGCTCAGGCCTTTGTCGAGCAAGTCGGAAAAGTCCAGGCGCAGGCGCCGGCCAATCGAGTTGAAATTGAGCAGGCCGAACACCCGCAGGGCCTGGGCACCGCCTTCGACTTCAACGAACTGGCCCTTGCGCAAGGCGGCATCGAGGCTACCGGAGAAACGCTTGAGACCGACCCAGGCCGGTGAGCCGGGCCAGCGACCATCGACATCCAGGCGAAAATCTCGGCTGGTAACCGTCGGCGCGAAGTTGAAGGCCTTGAGGATGTCCGCCAGGTTCTTGCCTTCCAGGCGGCCCTTGTACCAACTGCTGCTGGCTCCCGGGACGCCTTCCCAACCGCCGTTACCGTCGATCTGCAGGCCTTTGACGTTGACGTCCAGGTCATTGAGGGCGATGCCCTTGGCGGTCGGGCGGACTTTTACCGCCCAGCTGCCGAGCGGGTCGTCACCGCGGAACAGCTTGTCGATCGATAGATCAACGGCCGGAATCTTGCGCGGATCGATGCTGGCCATCGGGTCCGGGCCATCATCGGAAGTAGTTTCAGCAGGGTCGGCAGCCGGCAAGTGAATGGTCTGCAGGTTGATCACCATCGGCGCGCCCTTGGCATCAGGGATGCGTGCGTTGCCGATGACTTCCTTGCTGTCCAGGCGCACGGCCCACAGGTTGCCGCCGCGGTCCACACGCACCACCGCCTGGGCCAGGTTCAGGCCAAAGCCCTTGAGCTGGCCGATGCTCAGGTCGACGCCGCGCAGCATCTGCTTGGCGCTGCCACCGGGGTCGTTACCGGCAACGCGATCAAGCTGTTTCTGCCAGGGTTCCAGGTCCAGCTCTGCCAGACGACCACGCACCCGCAGGCCCTGGCCCGGTGGCAACTGGGCGGTCCCGGCGCCGAAGAGCAATTCGCCGCGACCCTGGTCGAGCTTGTCCATGGGCGCCGCATAGATAGCCTTGGCGACATCGGCGTAAGTGACATTGAACCGCCGCTCCGGCCCCTGCAGGCTCATGCTGAACTGGCTGTTGCGAGTTTCGTTGGCGGCCTTGCCGAAAGGCGCGGGCAAGTCCACCGCCAGGCCCTTGAGGCTGGAATCGACCGTCAGCTGGTTGTCGCGACTGCCCAGGCTCACCTGCAACTGATAAGGCAATTCGCCGGACAGCGGCAAGGTTTGCTTGAGCTGCAGCCAGTCAGTCAGTGCCTTGAGGGGCATCTGACCTTTGGCGTTGACCCGTGTCTGTAACTGACCAGGCTTGCCTTCGGCAAAGATTTGCGCGGTCATCGGCTTGTCGAAGGCCCGCGCACTGATGTTCTCGCCACTCAGGCCCTTGTCGAAGTCAAAGCGGAAGTCGCCCTTGAGCTGGTGCAACTCCAGGGCGGGCGAGGCGATCTTCAGCCGTGCGTCGCGGGTATCGAAGTCGACCACGATCTTCGGTTGCTGGCCTTTGGCCAAGGGGATATCCAGCTTCAACTTGCCCTTGAGGCTGCCCTCGCCTTCCCAGCCGGCGAAAATCTGCCCGGTACCGATAGGCGCATCCTGGAGGATTTTCAGGCCGTCACCGAGCCCGCCGTCGAATTCGCCGTCCAGATACAGGTGATTGTGTTCACCGGCCGCAACATGGGGAATGTTGACCGCCACGTTACGCACCTGGGTATTGAGCAACTGCCCGCTTTGCGCCTTGATGCGTACGCCATCGTCGTCGATGAAGACATCACCCGTGACTTTCTGCACCTGCGGCCAGCCCGGCTGGAAATCCAGTGCGGCATCGTGGACCTTGAAGAACAGGCTGATACTGCGGGCCTGCTCCGCGGCACCATGATTGAGCGAACCCTGGTACTGGAAATAACCTTCATCGACCGCGCCTTTGAGGATTGCCGTGCGCAGCCACTCATCCAGCGCCGGGCTGAGCACCTCGGGCAGGTACTTGGCGGTGTAACGACCATCACCCTCGACCAGGCCGACGCGCAGGT
This sequence comes from Pseudomonas wadenswilerensis, assembly GCF_900497695.1. Classification (GTDB taxonomy): domain Bacteria; phylum Pseudomonadota; class Gammaproteobacteria; order Pseudomonadales; family Pseudomonadaceae; genus Aquipseudomonas; species Aquipseudomonas wadenswilerensis. Next base: position 103,079 of record NZ_UIDD01000011.1, read on the forward strand.
CCATGTAGTCTTCGCGGGTTTCATCGAACAGCAGGCGAATCAGGAAGTCGCCAGCGATCTTGCCCTCTTCGCCCAGCACCTTGAGATACGGTGCAATCAGGGTGAAGCCTTCCTGGTCCAGGCGCCAGGTCAGACGCGCGTTGGCCTTCTGGTAGTGCCAGGGTTTTTCGAAGATCGGGTACAGGTGCAGCATGAAGGCATCGGTATCCAGGCGCAGTTCGCCCTGACCGAGGTCGCCGCTGATGCTGCCGCTGACATTCCCGGCGGCCGGGGCACCGTGGTAGGCGTCGAAGCCAACCCGCTCCAGGTTGGCGGCAAAGCTCAAGCGCTGGTCACCGGTCGCTTTGGGCCGGACGTCCAGGCGCACATTGCGCAAGGCGCCGGTGACCTTGAGGCCATCGACCACGGCCATGAGTTTTTCCGGCAGCGGCGCCAGTGCATCGACCAACGGGGTAACCGGCGTCAGATCGAGGCGGTCGGCCTGGATCTGCCAGGTTTCTTCGCTCGATTCAGTGGCGGCCGTCTGCTTGAGCTGCAGGTGGGACTCCCAACGGGTCTTGCCCAGGCTCATGGCCAGCGAGTCGACCAGTACGTCAACGCCCTTTTCGCCTCGCTGGAACCAGGCATTGAGGGCCAGGTTGTCGATCTGCACCGGCTTGCGGTCGGTGTAGTTACCGCGCAGCTCCGGCGCATTGAGGCGAACCATCGCGCTCTGCAGCTGGCCCTTGCCCCAGTTCACCCAGAACTCGCCGCCCGCACGCAGTTCGGCAGCCTGCCACTTGCCCAGCAGGCGCGGCGGCAGCCAGCGCGCCCAGTCGCTCTGGGGCAGGCTGAGGTAGGCATCGATTTCACCATCGCGCCACTGGCTGGGGCGAATGCGGCTGCGCAGGCTCAACGCCAGCGGCTGGCCATCGGGCAGGGTCACCCGCGCGTCCAGGCGCTGACGCACGCTGCCCGTCTGCAGGCCGAGGCTGACGTAGGTGAGGGTCATGGGGTCGCGCTGGAACGGCTCCAGGGTCACCTGGCTGTCGACCACCGTGACTTTGGACACAACCTGTACCTGCTTGAGCAGTTGTTCGGGGTCCAGCGGCTGGTCGTCTTTTTTCGGCAACCCTTCCAGGGCCCAGGCGCCGCTTTCATCTTCGCGCAGGCTCAGGTGCAGGCCGCCGACTTCAAGGTTAGCCAGGCGCACCTGGCGCTGAACCAGACTGGCCCAGAGGTCAGGCACCAGCTTGACGCCATCCAGGCGCAGGGCACTCGGCCCTTCGCCGACCTGGATGTCGCGTACCCGCACTATCGGCGCCAGGCCGCTCCAGTGCCCTTCCAGGGCGCCGATATGCACCGGCATGCCCAGGGCCTGCTCGGCCTTGTCTTCGACTTCGGCCCGGTACTCGGCCACCAGCGGGATGAACTGCCGGCCAAGACTGACATACAGCGCCACCAGAACTGCCAGCAAGGCACTGATGCCCAGCCCCCAGCGGGTCAAGGCGCCGAGAACGCGCATCAGTCGTTCCATGCCAGTGGCCCTCCGGTTCGTGCCTTAACTATGGCCGCAAGCCGGCGGTTTGCCAGCCCGGACAGCGCGCATTGGTGTTCAGACCGAGTCAGAGCAGCACCACATCGTATTGTTCCTGGGAATACATGGACTCGACCTGGAAGCGAATGGTTCGGCCGATGAAGGCTTCGAGCTCGGCAACGTTGCCCGATTCCTCGTCCAGCAGGCGGTCGACCACCTTCTGGTTGGCTAATACTCTATAGCCTTCGGCCTGATAGGCGCGGGCTTCACGAAGGATCTCGCGAAAAATCTCGTAACAGACAGTTTCGGGGGTTTTCAGCTTGCCGCGTCCCTGGCAGCAATAGCACGGCTCGCACAGCACCTGCTCGAGGCTTTCGCGGGTGCGCTTGCGGGTCATCTGCACCAGCCCAAGCTCGGTGATGCCTATGATGTTGGTCTTGGCATGGTCGCGCTCCAGCTGTTTTTCCAGGGTGCGCAGCACCTGGCGCTGGTGTTCTTCATCTTCCATGTCGATGAAGTCGATGATGATGATCCCGCCGATGTTGCGCAGGCGCAGTTGTCGGGCAATGGCGGTGGCCGCCTCCAGATTGGTCTTGAAGATGGTCTCTTCGAGGTTGCGGTGGCCGACAAAGGCCCCGGTGTTGACGTCGATGGTGGTCATCGCCTCGGCCGGGTCGACCACCAGGTAGCCGCCGGACTTGAGCGGGACCTTGCGGTCGAGGGCGCGCTGGATCTCGTCTTCGACGCCATAAAGGTCGAAGATCGGCCGCTCGCCTGGGTAATGTTCCAGACGATCGGCGATCTCTGGCATCAGTTCGGCGACGAACTGCGTGGTTTTCTGGAAGGTTTCCCGCGAGTCGATACGGATCTTCTCGATTTTCGGGTTGACCAGGTCGCGCAGGGTGCGCAGGGCCAGGCCCAGGTCTTCGTAGATTTCGGTCGGCGCGCCGACGGTCTTGATCTGGGTGCCGATCTGCTCCCAGAGCCTGCGCAGGTAGCGGATGTCCATGAGGATTTCATCGGCCCCGGCGCCTTCGGCGGCGGTACGCAGGATGAAACCGCCGGCGTCCTGAATGTTTTCCTGGGCGATGCAGTCGGTGACCACCTGCTTGAGGCGCTCACGCTCGGCTTCGTCTTCGATCTTCAGGGAAATGCCGACATGACTGGTGCGCGGCATGTACACCAGGTAACGGGACGGGATCGACAACTGGGTGGTCAGGCGCGCGCCCTTGGAGCCGATCGGGTCCTTGGTCACCTGCACCACCAGGCTCTGTCCTTCATGCACCAGGGCACTGATGCTCTCGACCGACGAGCCTTCGCGCAGGGAAATTTCCGAGGCGTGAATGAACGCTGCGCGGTCCAGGCCGATGTCGACGAACGCCGCCTGCATGCCCGGCAGCACCCGCACCACCTTGCCTTTGTAGATGTTACCGACGATGCCACGGCGCTGGGTGCGCTCGACATGCACCTCCTGCAGTACACCATTTTCCACCACCGCCACGCGTGATTCCATCGGTGTGATGTTGATCAGAATCTCTTCACTCATGGCAGGCTCTCGTCAAAGGACTTCAGTAATGATGGATCGCTCGCGGGCGACTGGCTAGGGCTGTTCTGGCTTATCCTCGCTCAACGGGCCGGCAGGCGCTGCCAGCAAGGGATGCCGAATTGACCGAGCAGCTCGGCGGTTTCATTCAGCGGCAGGCCGACTACCGCCGAATAGCTACCTTCAAGGCGTTGTACGAAAACTGCCCCCAGACCCTGTATGGCATAGCTGCCGGCCTTGTCGGCCGGTTCGCCGCTGGCCCAGTAGGCCTCGGCTTCCTCAGCACCGATGGAGCGAAACAGCACATGGCTGCTGACACTGACGCTCAGGCAACGCTGATGATCGGCCACGGCGACGGCGGTCAGCACCTGATGCTCGCGCCCGGAAAGGGCTGCCAGCATCGCCAGGGCATCTTCCCGGTGTTGTGGCTTGCCGAGAATTCGACCTTCGAGCACCACGGCGGTATCGGCACCCAGCACCGCTACCGGGCTGTCGTCGCCCTGGGGCAACGACGCCAGGCCGGCGCAGGCTTTTTCCCGCGCCAGACGCTCGACATACGCCTCGGCCAATTCGGCGGGCAGCGGCGTCTCGTCGATCGCGGCACTCAGCGAAATAAAGGGAATGCCGATCTGGGTCAGCAACTCACGGCGGCGTGGCGAGCCAGAGGCCAGGTACAGCAGGGTCATCTTGACGTCTCCCTGTCAGCGTCGAATGTGAGTGCTCAGTTGATGCTCAGGCGGCGGCGCAGACCACGCAGGCCATAGCTGATCCACGGCCAGAGCAAGGCGCTGATGACCGCCGACCAGATCAGCGCCAGGGTCGGCAGGCGGTTGCCGGTCAGGGCACTGAGCCACAGCTGGATCAACTGGGCCAGGCCGAAGATCACCAGGATCACCAGGCTCTGCTGCCACATCGGGAACATCCGCAAACGCTGTTGCAACGACAGCACCAGGAAGGTGATCAGGGTCAGCACCAGGGCGTTCTGCCCCAGCAAGGTGCCATACAGCACGTCCTCGGCCAGGCCCAGGACGAATGCGGTGGTCATGCCCACCCGGTGCGGCAGGGCCAGGGTCCAGAAGGCCAGCAGCAGTGCCAGCCACATCGGCCGGAACACTTCGGCGAAGGGCAGCATCGGCGATACGCTGAGCAGCATACCGATCAGAAAGGTCAGCCAGACGACCCAGCCATTACGGCTGCGGGTGCTTACCATCAGTGTCTCTCCCGGGAAATGACTGGCGCGCCCGGCGTTGCAGCAGGGGCTGCGGGGGCTGCCGTGGCGGGCGGATGGGCACTGGTTGCCGGAGTGGCGGGTGCGGCAGGCGCTGGTGCTGCTGGCGTCGAAGCGGACGTTGCCGGTGTGACCGCAGCAGGCGCAGCCGGGGACGTGGCCGGCGCAGTACCCGCCGCCGAAGCAGGCAGGCCCTGACGATCAGCCTGTTCCTGGGCAATCGCGGCATCGCTGGCACGTTGCTCGGGCGAACGGCTGTCGGTGAACACCAACAGCAGGTAGCGGCTGCGGTTAAGCGCAGCCGTCGGGATCGCCCGGACGATGGCAAACGGCTGGCCGGAGTCGTGGATCACTTCCTTGACCGTGGCCACCGGGTAGCCAGCCGGGAAGCGCTGACCGAGGCCCGAGCTGACCAGCAGGTCACCTTCCTTGATGTCGGCGGTGTCGGCAACGTGGCGCAGCTCAAGGCGCTCCGGGTTGCCGGTACCGCTGGCAATCGCCCGCAAGCCGTTGCGGTTGACCTGCACCGGAATGCTGTGGGTGGTGTCGGTGAGCAGCAATACCCGAGCGGTGTAGGGCATCAGTTCGACCACCTGGCCCATCAGGCCACGCGCGTCGAGCACCGGCTGACCGAGGACCACGCCATCGCGCTCGCCCTTGTTGATCAGGATCCGGTGGGTGAAAGGATTGGGATCGACGCCGATCAATTCGGCGACTTCGACCTTCTCGTTGACCAGCGCCGACGAGTTGAGCAACTCGCGCAGGCGCACGTTCTGCTCGGTCAGGGCCGCCAGCTTCTGCAGGCGACCTTGCAGCAGCAAGGCTTCGGTCTTGAGTTTCTCGTTTTCGGCAGCGAGTTCGGTACGGCTGCCAAACTGGCTGGCAACCCCCTGCCACAAGCGCTGGGGCAGATCGGTAACCAGGTAGGACGGCATCAGCACCAGGCCCATCTGGCTGCGCAGAGGCTTGAGCAGGGTGAAGCGTGCATCGACCACCATCAGGGTGATCGACAGCACAACCAGCACGAGCAGGTGTACGCCCAGCGAAGGGCCCTTGGCGAAAAGCGGTTTAATGGGCCGCTCCTCGTGGACGACGATTCAAGAGGTCATTCATACGGCAACGCACCGGCCTGCTTGCGGATTGACGGAAAACGACGCCCACACGGACGTCAGCCCAGCACATACAGGTAGCACTGTGGGCACTACCTGTAAACCGGGCGGCGTGAACTGCAGGCTCCGGCTTATTCGCTGGAGAGCAGGTCCATGGTGTGTTTGTCCATCATTTCCAGGGCACGGCCACCACCGCGAGCCACGCAGGTCAGCGGGTCTTCGGCGACGATTACCGGCAGGCCGGTTTCCTGGGCCAGCAGCTTGTCGAGGTCGCGCAGCAGGGCGCCACCACCGGTCAGCACCAGGCCACGCTCGGCGATGTCCGAAGCCAGCTCTGGCGGCGATTGCTCCAGGGCGCTCTTGACTGCCTGGACGATGGTCGCCAGGGATTCCTGCAGGGCTTCAAGCACTTCATTGGAATTCAGGGTGAAGGCACGTGGCACGCCCTCGGCCAGGTTGCGGCCGCGGACATCGACTTCACGGACTTCGCCGCCCGGGTAGGCAGTACCGATTTCCTGCTTGATGCGCTCAGCGGTGGATTCACCGATCAGGCTACCGTAGTTGCGACGTACGTAGGTGACAATGGCTTCGTCGAAACGGTCGCCACCGACCCGTACGGATTCGGCGTAAACCACACCGTTCAGGGAGATCAGCGCGATTTCAGTGGTACCACCACCGATATCGACGACCATCGAACCGCGGGCTTCTTCAACCGGCAGGCCGGCACCAATGGCGGCCGCCATCGGCTCTTCGATCAGGAACACTTCGCGGGCACCGGCGCCCAGCGCCGACTCGCGAATGGCCCGGCGCTCGACCTGGGTCGATTTGCACGGCACGCAGATCAGAACCCGCGGGCTTGGCTGCAGGAAGCTGTTCTCGTGAACCTTGTTGATGAAGTACTGCAGCATTTTTTCGCAAACGCTGAAGTCGGCGATCACGCCGTCTTTCATCGGACGAATGGCAGCAATGTTGCCAGGCGTACGGCCCAGCATGCGCTTGGCCTCGGTACCGACAGCGACGACACTTTTCTGGTTGCCGTGAGTACGAATGGCCACAACCGATGGCTCATTCAGGACGATACCGCGCTCACGCACGTAAATAAGGGTGTTGGCAGTGCCCAGGTCGATGGAAAGATCGCTGGAAAACATGCCACGCAGTTTCTTGAACATGGGAAAGTGACCCTAGGCAACGCGTGGGTAAAAAAGTGCGGCAAACTCTAACAACGGCGGGGATTTTGGGCAAGGCACCAATATGTTAAATTGGCGGTTTTTCCGAGCAAGCCTGCACATGATCGCGGCCTTATGACCGTAATACTGCCAGCATGTTCCTCATCGCGGAGCAAATCCGTTTCTGTTTTCCCAGGAGATCCCCATGGCGCTTGAACGCTGCGACGTGGAAAAGATCGCTCATCTGGCCCGACTGGGCCTGAATGAAGGCGATCTGCCACGCACTACCGATGCCCTGAACAGTATTCTGGGACTGATCGACCAGATGCAAGCGGTCGACACCACTGGCATCGAGCCACTGGCCCACCCTCTGGAAGCCACTCAGCGCCTGCGCGCCGATGTGGTAACAGAAAGTAACCATCGCGACAGCTACCAGGCCATCGCCCCGTCGACGGAAGACGGCCTGTACCTGGTTCCGCAAGTCATCGAGTAAGGGAATAGAGCCTGCCATGCATCAACTGACCCTGGCCGAGATCGCCCGCGGACTCGCCGACAAGAAGTTTTCTTCCGAAGAGCTGACCCGTGCCCTGCTGGCGCGGATCAACCAGCTCGACCCGCAAATCAACAGTTTCATCAGCGTCACCGAAGAACTGGCCATCAGCCAGGCCCGGGCCGCCGACGCCCGCCGCGCCGCCGGCGAGAACGGCGCCCTGCTCGGCGCGCCGATCGGCCACAAGGACCTGTTCTGCACCCAGGGCATCCGCACCAGCTGCGGCTCGAAGATGCTCGACAACTTCAAGGCGCCGTACGACGCGACGGTGGTCAGCAAGCTGGCCGAAGCCGGCACCGTGACCCTGGGCAAGACCAACATGGACGAATTCGCCATGGGTTCGGCCAACGAGAGCAGCTACTACGGCGCGGTGAAAAACCCGTGGAACCTCGAGCACGTGCCCGGTGGTTCTTCCGGTGGTTCGGCTGCCGCGGTTGCCGCGCGCCTGCTGCCGGCAGCCACTGCCACCGACACCGGCGGCTCGATCCGCCAGCCGGCGGCACTCACCAGCCTGACCGGCCTGAAACCGACCTACGGTCGTGTTTCGCGTTGGGGCATGATCGCCTACGCGTCGAGCCTCGACCAGGGTGGCCCGCTGGCCCGCACCGCCGAAGACTGCGCGCTAATGCTGCAAGGCATGGCCGGCTTCGACCCCAAGGACTCCACCAGCATCGATGAACCGGTGCCGGACTACAGCGCCAGTCTCAATGCCTCGCTCCAGGGCCTGCGCATCGGCCTGCCGAAGGAATACTTCGGTGCCGGCCTCGATCCGCGCATTGCCGACCTGGTCCAGGCCAGCGTCAAGGAGCTGGAAAAGCTCGGCGCGGTGGTCAAGGAAATCAGCCTGCCGAACATGCAGCACGCGATTCCGGCCTACTACGTGATCGCCCCGGCAGAAGCCTCGTCCAACCTGTCGCGTTTTGACGGCGTGCGTTTCGGCTACCGCTGCGAGAACCCCGTCGACCTCACCGACCTGTACAAGCGCTCCCGTGGCGAAGGCTTCGGTGCCGAAGTGCAGCGCCGGATCATGGTCGGTGCCTACGCTCTGTCGGCCGGTTACTACGATGCCTACTACCTGCAGGCGCAGAAAATCCGTCGCCTGATCAAGAACGACTTCATGGCTGCGTTCAACGACGTCGACGTCATTCTCGGCCCGACCACGCCAAACCTGGCCTGGAAAATCGGCGCCAAGAACAACGACCCGGTCGCTGAGTACCTGGAAGACGTCTACACCATCACCGCCAACCTCGCCGGCCTGCCAGGCCTGTCGATGCCGGCCGGTTTCGTCGATGGTCTGCCGGTTGGCGTGCAGTTGCTCGCGCCGTATTTCCACGAAGGCCGCCTGCTCAACGTCGCGCACCGCTATCAGCAAGTCACTGATTGGCACACTCGCGTACCTAACGGCTTCTGAGGGATCACCACATGCAATGGGAAGTTGTCATCGGGCTGGAGATTCATACCCAGCTCGCCACCCAGTCGAAGATTTTCTCCGGCAGCTCCACCACCTTCGGTTCCGAGCCGAACACCCAGGCCAGCCTGATCGACCTGGGCATGCCCGGCGTACTGCCGGTGCTGAACCAGGAAGCGGTGCGCATGGCCTGCATGTTCGGCCTGGCCATCGATGCCGAAATCGGCCAGCACAACGTGTTCGCGCGCAAGAACTACTTCTACCCTGACCTGCCCAAGGGCTACCAGATCAGCCAGATGGAACTGCCGATCGTCGGCAAGGGCCACCTGGACATCGCCCTCGAAGACGGCACCGTCAAGCGCGTCGGCATTACCCGTGCGCACCTTGAAGAAGACGCCGGCAAAAGCCTGCACGAAGACTTCAGCGGCTCCACCGGCATCGACCTCAACCGCGCCGGCACGCCACTGCTGGAGATCGTCTCCGAGCCGGACATGCGCAGCGCCAAAGAGGCTGTTGCCTACGTCAAGGCCATCCATGCCCTGGTGCGCTACCTGGGCATCTGCGACGGCAACATGGCCGAAGGCTCGTTGCGTTGCGACTGCAACGTTTCGGTTCGCCCGAAAGGCCAGGCCGAGTTCGGTACCCGCTGCGAGATCAAGAACGTCAACTCGTTCCGTTTCATCGAGCGCGCGATCAACACCGAAGTGCAGCGTCAGATCGAGCTGATCGAAGATGGCGGCCGGGTCATCCAGGAAACCCGCCTGTATGATCCGAACAAGGACGAGACCCGCTCCATGCGTAGCAAGGAGGAAGCCAACGACTACCGTTACTTCCCCGACCCGGACCTGTTGCCGGTGGTCATCGAGAACGCCTTCCTCGAAGACATCCGCGCCACCCTGCCCGAGCTGCCACCGCAAAAGCGCGAGCGTTTCCAGAGCCAGTTCGGCCTCTCGGCCTACGACGCCAACGTGCTGGCGACCAGCCGTGAGCAGGCTGACTACTTCGAACAGGTGGTCGGCGTGTGTGGCGATGCCAAGCTTGCCGCCAACTGGGTCATGGTCGAGCTGGGCAGCCTGCTCAACAAGCTGGGCGTGGAAATCGACCAGTCGCCGGTCAGCGCCGCGCACCTGGGCGGCATGCTCAAGCGCATCCTCGACAACACCATCAGCGGCAAGATTGCCAAGGTAGTGTTCGAGAAGATGGCCGCCGGCGACGGCGATGCCGACCAGATCATCGAAGCCGAGGGCCTGAAACAGGTCACCGACAGCGGTGCGATCGAGAAGGTCCTGGACGAAGTGTTGGCAGCCAACGCCGAGCAGGTCGAGCAGTACCGCGCCGCTGACGAAGCCAAGCGCGGCAAGATGTTCGGCTTTTTCGTCGGGCAGGCCATGAAAGCCTCCAAGGGCAAGGCCAACCCGCAGCAAGTGAACCAATTGCTCAAGAGCAAGCTCGAAGGGTAGTTCGCATTACCCTGTGGGAGCCGGCGTTGCCGGCGATGCAAGGCGAAGCCTTGCCAGTTTCTGGGGCTGCCGAGCAGCCCATCGCCGGCAACGCCGGCTCCCACAGGTGATCACTTCACCTCGGAGCAACTGATTTGATGTGGCGTCCCCTCAGCGCACTCGCGCTCTTCACCCTGCTGGCCGGCTGCGCCAGCCACGATATCGACTCCCGCGGTTACGACAAGACCGGCACCGCCTCCTATTACGGCTCCCGACACCACGGTAAACGCACCGCCAGTGGCGAAGCCTTCAACCAACACGGCATGACCGCTGCCCACCGTAGCCTGCCCTTCGGCACGCGGGTCAAAGTCACCAACCTCAACAACGAACGCAGCGTGGTAGTCCGCATCAACGACCGCGGCCCGCATACCCGTGGCCGGCTGATCGACCTGTCGCGCGCTGCCGCGGAAAAACTCGGGATGATCCGTAGCGGAACCGCGCGCGTACGGGTACAAAGTCTCAGCGACTGACCTGCCCCCGGAGCACGACCATTTTCGACCTGGCCGCTTTACCTACTTTCAGCCTGTTGCAACTGAGCATCGGCCTGCTGTTGCTGATCGCCGGCGCCGAACTGCTGGTACGCGCCGCCCTGCGCCTGGCCGCCAGCCTGCAAGTCCGACCACTGATCATCGGCCTGAGCCTGGTGGCATTCGGCAGCAGCGCACCGCAACTGACCGTCAGCCTGCAGGCGGCCTACACCGGCGCGCCGGATGTCGCCGTCGGCAGCGTGATCGGCAGCAACATCTTCAACATCCTGGTAACCCTGGGCCTGGCCGCGCTGATCATTCCGCTGCGGGTCTCGCGCCAGTTGGTGCGCCTGGACATCCCGTTGATGATCGTCGCCAGCCTGGCAGTGTACCTGCTGGCCTTCAACGAACTGCTGGGGCGCCTGGAGGGTGCCCTGCTGTTGTGCGGCCTGTTCGGCTACCTGGCGATACTCTGGCACCAGTCCCGACACCATGCCCGCACCTACCCTGCCCCCGGCCCGCGCCCGCAGCGTGGTGGCCGATTCTGGCTAGGGAGCGTGCTGTTGATGCTGGCCGGGCTAGGCCTGCTCAGCCTGGCCGGCCATCTGCTGCTGGAGGCAGCAGTGGAGGTAGCGCAGGACCTGGGGCTGTCGGAACGGGTCATCGGCCTGACCGTGGTGGCCGTCTGCACCTCCCTGCCGGAACTGGCCACCTCGCTGATCGCCGCCCTGCGTGGTGAGCGGGAGATCGCCGTAGGTAACGTCATCGGCAGCAATCTGTTCAACCTGCTGGCGGTACTCGGCCTGACCGCGCTGGTCGCCCCCGAGCCGCTGTCGATCTCGCCCAATGCCCTGGCCTTCGACCTGCCGGTGATGCTCGGGGTCGCGGTGCTGGTATTGCCGGTGTTCTACTCGGGTTACCGGGTGACGCGTGCCGAGGGGCTGGTGTTCCTCTGCCTGTACCTGGCTTATGGCCTGCATGTGGTGGCCTTCACCACCGGCATGCCGCTGGCCAGCCGACTTGAAAAACTGATGCTGTTCTACGCATTGCCAGCACTGGGGGCGTTGTTGCTGTACACCACCCTGCGTGCCTGGCGCCGCCAACACTAAGGAAAACAACATGGGCGACAACAACAAATCCGGCGAACAGGTTCGCCGCCAGGTCATGGGCGATGCCTTCGTCGATCGCGCACTGAACAACGCCACCGACTTCAGCCAGCCGCTGCAGGACTTCGTCAATGAGCATGCCTGGGGCAGCGTCTGGAGCCGCGAAGGCCTGCCGCTGAAAACCCGCAGCCTGATCACCCTCGCCGCCCTCACCGCACTCAAGTGCCCGCAAGAGCTCAAGGGCCACGTGCGCGGCGCCTTGAACAACGGTTGTACGGTCGAGGAGATTCGTGAAGCGCTGCTGCACTGCGCGGTATACGCCGGCGTGCCGGCGGCGGTCGATGCCTTCCGCGCCGCCCAGGAAGTGATCGACAGCTACCAGCAGGGCTGATCGATCACTTCGGGCGAGGCCGTCAGTTGCTGACGACGGCGGCCTTCTGCCCCTTCTTCTTCAGCCAGAAAGCCACGCCCAGGGTGGCGATCCAGGCCGGGATCAGCATCACCGAGATGCGGATCGGCGGGGTCAGGTACATCACCACCAGAATCAGCCCGATGAACGCCAGGCACAGGTAGTTGGTCACCGGGTGGCCCCAGCTCCGGTAGAAGGTCGACTCGCCCGACGCCTGCTTGGCGCGGCGGAACTTCAGGTGGGTGATGCTGATGCTTGCCCAGTTGATCACCAGCGCCGATACCGCCAGCGCCATCAGCAGGCCGAAGGCCTCGCCCGGCATCAAGTAGTTGATCAGCACGCACAGGCCGGTGGCCAGTGCGGAAACCGCCAGTGCGGTCAGCGGCACGCCGCGGCGGTTGACCTTGAGCAGGGCACGCGGCGCGTCGCCCTGGCTGGCCAGGCCGAACAGCATGCGGCTGTTGCAGTACACGCAGCTGTTGTACACCGACAGCGCGGCGGTCAATACCACCACGTTGAGGATGGTCGCCACCAGGTTGCTGTCCAGGTTGTGGAAGATCATCACGAACGGGCTGCCGCCCTGCACCACCTTCTGCCACGGGTACAGCGACAACAGCACGGCCAGGGCGCCGATGTAGAAAATCAGAATGCGATAGACCACCTGGTTGGTGGCGCGCGGAATACTGTGGCGCGGATCGTCGGCTTCGGCGGCGGTGATACCAACCAGCTCCAGGCCGCCGAAAGAGAACATGATCACCGCCATGGCCATCAGCAAGCCGGTGAAGCCGTTGGGGAAGAAGCCGCCGTACTGCCAGAGGTTGGCCACGCTGGCATCCGGCCCGCCATTACCGCTGGCCAGCAGCCAGGCGCCAAAGCCGATCATGCTGACGATGGCGATGACCTTGACCAGGGCGAACCAGAACTCCATCTCGCCATAGACCTTCACCTGGGTGAGGTTGATCAGGTTGATCACCACGAAGAAGATCGCCGCCGTCGCCCAGGTCGGGAAGTCCGGCCACCAGTACTGCACGTAGATGCCCACGGCCGTCAGCTCGGCCATGCCGACCAGGACGTAGACCACCCAGTAGTTCCAGCCGGAAACGAAACCGGCGAACTCGTTCCAGTAGCGGTGGGCAAAGTGGCTGAAGCTGCCGGCAACCGGCTCGTCGACCACCATCTCGCCCAGCTGGCGCATGATGAAGAACGCCATCAGGCCGGCAATCGCGTACCCCAGCAGCACGGCCGGGCCGGCCATCTGAATGGTCTGGGCAATGCCCAGAAACAGGCCGGTACCGATGGCGCCACCCAGGGCAATCAACTGGATATGGCGATTTTTCAACCCGCGCTGTAATCGCTCTGGGGGGTTCTGTTCTTGCATGAAGTGTCCTTGAAGGTGGAAGGCAGTGTTGGCTTTATTGTCGGCACAGAATCTAGATCCAGCCGCCCCACTGCAAGAGGAAAATGCCGATATTCGTGGTTATGGCGGCCATCAGCGTGGTTATCACGATGATCGAGGCGGCCAGTTCATGGTTACCGTTGGCCGCTCGGGCCATGACATAACTGGCGGCGGCGGTCGGGCTACCGATGTACAGGAACAGGATGCCCAGCTCCGCCCCGCGAAAACCGCAAAGCCAGGCCGCCAGGGTGCCGATCACCGGCAGCCAGATCATCTTCACCAGGCTGGCGCTGACCGCCAGGCCGCCACTCTCACGCAGCGAAACCAGCGACAGGGTACCGCCGATGCAGATCAATGCCAGCGGCAGGGTCATCTGCGCCAGGTAATCGCCGGAGGTCAGCAGCCAGTTCGGCAGCGGCACTTGCCCGTAGGCCATGGGCGTGGCCAACAGCACGCTGATGATCAGCGGGTTGCGCAGGATACTCTTGAAGATGCTCCAGGGGTCGGACTTCATGCTCGGGCTGTACACCGCCAGCACCACCGACGACAGCGAGTTGTACAGCAGGATCACCAGGCCGGCGAGGATCGCCCCCAGCGAGATACCGTAATCGCCGTACATGCTCGCTGCCAGCGCCAGGCCGATGACCCCGTTATTGCCGCGGAAACCGCCCTGAGTGTAAATCCCGCGATCCTCGCGCGGGCAGCGCCACAGGGCCACCCCCCAGGCCAGGGCAAAACTGCCCAGAGTGGCTGCCACGAAAAACACCAGCAGCCCGGGTTTGACCGCTGCGGTCAGGTCGGCGTGATAAATCCCCAGAAACAGCAGCGCCGGCATGCACACGTTGAACACCAGCGACGACGCGGTGTGGATGAAGCCGTCGTTGATGGCCTTGATGCGCTTGAGCAGCACGCCCATGAACAGCATGGCGAACACCGGCGCCGTGATGTTCAGCGTCTGGATAAAAAGGGCGAGCATGCAGGGTGGTCCCGATGGCTGTCGTTAGGGGGCTAATGATACGTCAGCCATCCGTTGATGCCTCGCATTCTGACGTAAGAAAAAAGAATTGTTGACGTAGGAAATGGTTTGGATATGATCAAAACAACTGTACATACATACAGTTATTTATCGAAATCCATGACATCTCAAAGGAGTTGAATATGTCAGGTATGCAAACCGGACTGCACGCCCAGAAGGCGCTCGCCACCACCGTGGTCGCCGACCTCGATGCCCTGTTCAGTGTCGACGGCATCAAGATTCCCGGCCCCGACACCCGCGTCGTATTGGTCATCGACGGCCACCACACCATCAAGTACCACCGCCTCGGCCTGCCGGCCAAACCGCCAGCCAGCGGCAAGCCGGTGCTGCGTTTTGAAGGCGGCGAACACACCGCCATCGGCGACAACGCCCTGCTGCGCTTCAGCCAGGACAGCGCGCCGATTCCAGCCTGGAAAGTCGCCCTGCACCTGGCCAATGGCCTGACCCTCAGTTACGGCCAGATCGTCGCTCTGGGCGGCGACTTCTATGGCATTCCCGAGCGGCCGATTGCCGATGGCGCCAATGCTGAAGAACGCGTCCAGCGTTTTGCTGCCGCCTTTGATTCGCTGGCCGTGCTTCCCGCCTCCCGGGAAGAAGCCGGCAAGATCCTCGCGGTCATGCAGCAAGAAATCGCCGCTGCCAACCAGGCGATCAAAGACGGTCGCCAGCCCCACGAAGCCTACGATCAGTTGGGCGATACCCTCTCGGAAGAATGGAACAAGATCACCGGCGGTGGCAGCTTCGTCTCGCCGATGTTCCCCCTGGGCCGCTACCTCAAGCTTGCCGCCAGCAACTGGGACCACTTTGGTGAATGGGCGCTGCTGGCCTACATCGCCGGGCACACCGCGGCCCTGCGCCAGGCCGTGAAAGCACGGGCCAGTGGCGATGACGGGCAACTGGAACTGGCCTACGCGATGAACGCCTTCGCTGATCACTTCCTCACCGACCTGTTCTCGGCCGGCCATGTGCGTGTACCGCGCAAGGCGATCAAGGACAACGTCACCCCGGCCGACCTCGGCTCGCTGATCTCGCGTTTCATGCACGATGAAGACAGCAAGTACGGCCTGGTGCTGCGCAATGCCCAGGGCGATACCTGGCGTGGTTATGGCGACAAGCGCTATTTCGACAGCATCGACGTGACCAACCGCAAGCAGGTGGGCCTGGCCGTGCAGAAGTCTGTCGATGAAATTTTCCAGGCTTTCGACACGGGCAATCTACCTGCGCCGACAGCCTACGGTGCGCTGCGCATCGCCGCCGACCTGCAGGCCGCAGTAGAAGGGCAAGTGCCGGGCAACTTCGCGCCGCTGTTTGCCCTGCGCAACGGCAAACTGATGCGCCGCGCCGACGTCAACAACCTCAATGACCCGGCGCAGATCGACAACTGGTGGGGCTGGAGTACTTACCTGCTGCTCAAGGACTACACCCCGAACAAACCCACCGGCCACCTCGAAGCCCCTGCCGGAGCCCCGAGCGTTCGCGCCGACGGCTGGCAGACCCAGGTGCCGAGCCAGCCAAACTGGCTGCCTGGTCATGCCGTGCGTTACGCAGTGAGTGTGGTCAACGGCCTGAACGAATCGTACATCGGCCCGTGGAGCGACTATGCCGAATTGACTGAGCGCTTCCAGCCGACCCTGACGGTGCCGGTGGACACCTCCGGCAAGTCTGTTTCGCGCAACCTGTTCCGCCAGTTCCGCGGCGGCTCGCCGGAACTGATCGCCTCGCTGGATGCGGGCACCACGACCTATATCGATCAACACCAGTGATAAGGAAATCACTCATGAGCATTACCCTGAACATTGAACTGGCGTCGGGCCAGTCGCTCAAGGATGTACCCCTGGAACTGCTGCGCGATGGCGTGGTGATCAGCCGCGCCAAGCTGGCTGCAACGGGCAAGGTGGTGTTTGATGCCGCGCCCGGGGCCGGGCAGTTGGCAGTGCGGGTGGATCGAACGATCCTGAATCGCTAAGGGCTGCTTCGCACCCCATCGCCGGCAAGACCGGCTCCCACAAAGGTCAGTGCCATGCACAATTCCTGTGGGAGCTGGCCTTGCCAGCGATGGGGCCAGAACAGATTTGAAGCTATCAGCGCCGCACCGGGCGCTTCTGCAGTTTGCGCTGCAAGGTCCGCCGATGCATGCCCAAGGCCCGGGCCGTGGCGGAGATATTGCCTTCATGCTCGGTCAGCACGCGCTGGATGTGTTCCCACTGCAGGCGGTCCACCGACATCGGGTTTTCCGGCACCAGGCTGTCGAGGTCGGCGTGTTCGGAGAGCAGCGCGGCCAGCACATCGTCGGCATCGGCCGGCTTGCACAGGTAGTTGCAGGCGCCGCGCTTGATCGCCTCGACCGCAGTGGCGATGCTCGAGTAACCGGTGAGGATCACCACGCGCATTTCCGGGTCCAGCTCCAGCAGCTTGGGCAGCAGTACCAAGCCGGAATCGCCGTCCATCTTCAAGTCCAGCGTGGCGTAGTCCGGCACGTCGTCCTGGGCGATTTTCAGGCCCTCCTCGGCAGAACCTGCGGTGCTCACGCGAAAGCCGCGGCGACTCATGGCCCGGGCCATCACCCGGGTAAAGGTGGCGTCGTCGTCAACCAGCAGCAGGTGCGGCAGCTCTTCGCCTTCAACCTGGATTTCATCACTCATCACACATCTCCTCGCGCGTCACGCGGCAGGCGCAGCTCGGTGAGCGTACCGCCTTCCTCATGACTATAGAGTTTTACCGAGCCGCCAGCACGGGTCACGCTGGCCTTGCTCAAGAACAGGCCCAGGCCGAAGCCTTTGCCCTTGGTGGTAAAGAAGGGTTTTCCAATCGATTCGGCAATGGCCGCCGGCACGCCGGGGCCGTGGTCGCGGATGCTGATCACCATGTCCTGGGCGTCCCAGTCCAGGCGTACTTCCAGATCATCCGGGCAGGCATCGGCGGCGTTGTTCAACAGGTTCAGCAAGGCCTGGGTCAGGTCCGGCGGCGGCGCCAGGCGCGGCACGCTGCCCTGGCCCAGGCGCTGGAAGCGGTAGCTGGCCTCCGGGCGCATCAGGTGCCAGCGGTTGAGCGCCTCGTCAAGCCAGAAGGTCACTTCCTGGTTCTCGACCGCCAGGCGCCGGTTGGCTTCCGCGGCGCGCACCAGGTTCTGCAGGGTCTCCTTGCACAGCTTGACCTGGTCCTGCAGCACCGCCAGGTCTTCCTGCAGCAGCGGGTCGCTGTGGTCCTGGCGCATTTCCTTGATCAGCACGCTCATGGTCGCCAGCGGCGTGCCCAGTTCATGGGCGGCGCCAGCGGCCTGGGTGGCCACGGCCAGCAGTTGCTGGTCACGCAGTCCCTCCTCGCGGCGCTCAGCGCGCAGTTGCTCCTGGCGACGCAGCTCTTCGGCCATTTTCGCGGCGAAGAAGGTAATCACGGCGGCGGCCAGGGCGATACTCAGCCACATGCCGTAGACCTGCATCTTCTCCCGGGCCATGGGGAAGGTTTCGAGCGGATAGAACTGCACCAGCAGCAGGCTGTAGGCCGCCAGGGCGATACCGGAGAGGATCAGCGAGTAAACCCAGGGCAAGGTCACCGCAGCGATGGCCAGCGGCACCAGGTAATAGGACACGAAGGGGTTGGTCGAACCGCCCGAGTAATACAGCAAGGCACTGTGGATCAACAGGTCACAGGCCAGCTGGAAGGCATACTCCAGCTCGGTGACCGGCAAGGTCAGGCGCAGGCGCAAGGCCGTGAACGCGCACAGCAGCATCGACAGGCCGAGGGTGATGACCAGCGACAGCCACGGCAGCGGCAGTAGTTCGGTCCAGTAGGCGACACCGACCGAGCCGGCCTGGGCAGCAAGCACCAGGATGCGGATGAAGGTCAGGCGCCAGAGGTTCTGACGGGTTGCAGACAACATTTGTACGGGGGCGAGCATGAGCTCTCCTGATGAGTGCTCCAGGCGAATCGTCGCGAGTATACCGAAGCTGTGGCCTGGTCTGCAGTGATGCGGCAAAGCGCCACACTTTTTTACATAACAATGATGGCCATTTTGAACCTCACTACACTGTTGCCAGTCTTATGGGCCAGCGTGCAAAGGTTATGTCCGTGCCCGCGCCTCAATTTCAAGGAGTCATACATGTCTATCACCCGCAGCAGCGCCGCCCTGGTCATGGCCACCAGCTTGCTAGCCAGCCTTCCGGCACTGGCTGAAGAAGCGCCCCGCTACAACCAGATTTCGCTGCGCGCCGAAGTCAGCAAGGAAGTGGCCCGCGACCTGATGGTCGTGACCCTGTACAGCGAAGCGCAGAATACCGACCCGGGCAAGCTGGCCACGCAAATCACCGAGACCATGAACAAGGCGGTGAAACAGGCCCGCGAAGTCAAGGACGTGAAGATCAGCCAGGGCAGCCGCAACAGCTATCCGATCTACGACAACAAGGGCCAGAAGATCACCGGCTGGCGTGAGCGCGCCGAACTGCGCCTGGAAAGCGCCGACTTCCCGGCCCTGTCGCAACTTACCGGTACCCTGCTGCAGGACCTGAAAATGGGCGGCATGGACTTCTCCATCGCCCCGGCCACACGCAAGACCAGCGAGGACGACCTGCTCAAGGATGCCGTCAACGCCTTCAAGGCCCGCGCCCAACTGGCTACCGAAGCCCTGGGCGGCAAAGGCTACAAAGTGGTCAACCTCAACCTCAACAGCAGCGGCTACCCGCATCCTTATGCCCGTAGCGCGCCAATGATGATGAAAGCCGGCATGGCCGAAGACGCTGCTGCCGTTCCGGAAATCGAAGCGGGCACCAGCCAGGTGACCCTCAGCGCCGACGGCACCATCGAAGTCCAGATGCCCTGATCGACGTTACTTTTCCGCTGTTTCGCGGCAGCTTCGGCTGCCGCGAACGCTGTTACTTGTAGCACCTCGCGCCCCAATTTAGTGCAAAGACTGACTCGATATAGAGATATCGTCTTCGAAACACACTGAAACACCCCCTCGCAAACGATCAACTCCGTAAAAAATTATACGGATGCGACATTCCTGTACGTTCGTCCCACTGTTTTCTGTCACACATCCCTTTGAGTGTTGCATTGGGTATGGGGCCTGCATAAGTATCCGCAGGTCGGCTCACAAGGCCCCCTCAAATCAAAAATGACAACAATGAGGCCACCATGCTCAAACACGCGGTCATTCCGTTTCTGGTCGGCGCAGGCTTGCTTGCCAGCGCACCCTCCGCCCTTGCGGCGACTAACCTGGTGTTTTGCTCCGAAGGCAGCCCCGCGGGCTTCGACCCGGGCCAGTACACCACCGGAACCGACTTCGATGCTTCAGCCGAGACCGTCTTCAACCGCCTGAGCCAGTTCGAGCGTGGCGGCACCGCGGTCATCCCGGGCCTGGCGACCAGCTGGGACATTTCCGAGGATGGCCTGACCTATACCTTCCACCTGCGCGAAGGGGTCAAGTTCCACACCACCGAGTTCTTCAAGCCGACCCGCGCGTTCAACGCCGACGACGTGCTGTTCACCTTCAATCGGATGCTCGACAAGGACATGCCGTTCCGCAAGGCGTATCCCACCGAGTTCCCGTACTTCACCGACATGGGCATGGACAAGAACATCGCCAAGGTCGAAAAGCTCGACGACCACACGGTCAAGTTCACCCTCAATGGCGTCGATGCCGCGTTCATCCAGAACCTGGCCATGAGCTTCGCCTCGATCCAGTCCGCCGAATACGCCGACCAGTTGCTCAAGCAGGGCAAGCCCGCCGACATCAACCAGAAGCCGATCGGCACCGGCCCGTTCGTGTTCAGCAAATACCAGAAAGACGCGCAGATCCGCTTCAAGGGCAACAAGGATTACTGGAAGCCTGACGATGTGAAGATCGACAACCTGATCTTCGCCATTACCACCGATGCCTCGGTGCGCATGCAGAAACTCAAGAAGAACGAGTGCCAGGTCACCCTGTTCCCGCGCCCGGCCGACATCGAACCGCTGAAGAACGACCCGAACCTGAAGATGCCTGACCAGGCCGGCTTCAACCTCGGCTACATCGCCTACAACGTGATGGACAAGATCAAGGGCAGCAACGAGCCTAACCCGATGGCCCAGCTCAAGGTCCGTGAAGCGCTGGACATGGCGGTGAACAAGCAGCAGATCATTGACTCGGTGTACCAGGGCGCCGGCCAGATGGCAGTCAACGCCATGCCGCCGACCCAGTGGTCCTACGACACCACCATCAAGGATGCCAAGTACGATCCGGAGAAGGCCAAGCAACTGCTAAAGGAAGCCGGCATCAAGGAAGGCACCGAGATCAACCTCTGGGCCATGCCGGTGCAACGCCCGTACAACCCCAACGCCAAGCTGATGGCCGAGATGCTGCAATCGGACTGGGCCAAGGTCGGCATCAAGGCCAAGATCATCAGCTACGAGTGGGGTGAGTACATCAAGCGCTCCAAAGGCGGCGAAAACGGCGCCATGCTGATTGGCTGGAGCGGCGACAACGGTGACCCGGACAACTGGCTGGGCACCCTGTTCGGTTGTGATGCCCTGGAAGGCAACAACTTCTCCAAATGGTGCTACAAGCCGTACGACGACCTGGTCAAGCAAGCCAAGGCCACCTCCGACCAGGCCAAGCGCACCGAACTGTACAAGCAAGCGCAACACATCCTCAAAGAACAGGTTCCGATGACACCCATCGCTCACTCGACGGTGTATCAACCTATGCGTTCAACCGTACAGGACTTCAAGATCAGCCCGTTTGGCTTGAACTCCTTCTATGGGGTCAGCGTGACCAAGTAGCAGCCAACCGGATCGGCCCCGCGACGCCACACGGCACCCGGGGCCGTACCCTGATGGCCTGGCAGGTCAACCGCTAGCGCATCGACACGGAACCGTCGCCCGCCCTATCGGATACCTCCTACACACCTCTGCGTAATCGCACCTATCTGCAACGCCCTGATGGACCTACCGTCAAGGGTGCAGCGTAGTCGGCGCGATTCGTACAGCTGTGCGCCATGGACCACGTGAAAAACAACAAGAGAGAAGGGACTGTCATGCGCCACACCCCGATTTATGCGGCACTGCTGGGCTTCGGCCTGCTCGCCCAGGCCCCGGCAAGCCTGGCCAAAAACCTGGTGTTCTGCTCCGAAGGCAGCCCGGGCGGATTTGACACCGCCCAGTACACCAGCGCCACCGACAATGACGCCGCCGAACCGATCTATAACCGCCTGGTGGAATTCGAACGCGGTGCGACGGCCGTCAAGCCGGCCCTGGCGAAAAGCTGGGAGGTTTCCGACGATGGCCTGACCTACACCTTCCACCTGCGCGAAGGGGTCAAGTTCCACAGCAACAAGGATTTCACCCCGAGCCGCGACTTCAACGCCGACGACGTGCTGTTCACCTTCAACCGGATGCTCGACCGCAACCACCCGTTCCGCAAGGCCTACCCCACCGAGTTTCCCTACTTCGTCAGCATGAGCCTGGACAAGAACATCGCGCGGATCGAGACGACCGACCCGATGACCGTGGTCTTTACCCTCAACAGCGTCGATGCCGCTTTTGTGCAAAACCTGGCGATGAACTTTGCCTCTGTGCTCTCGGCCGAATATGCCGAGCAGCTGATGACGTCGGGGCGCCCCAGCGACATCAACCAGAAGCCGATCGGCACCGGTCCGTTCGTGTTCCAGCGTTACCAGAAGGACTCGCAGATCCGCTACCGCGGCAACAAGGACTACTGGGACCCGAGCCAGGTGAAGATCGACCAGTTGATCTTCTCGATCAACACCGACCCGTCGGTGCGCATCCAGAAGCTGCGCAAGAACGAATGCCAGGTCACCCTGCACCCGCGCCCCGCCGATCTCAACGCCCTGAAGAGCGACCCGAAGCTGCAGGTCATCGAGAAGCCCGGTTTCAACCTCGGCTACATCGCCTACAACGTGCGGCACAAACCCTTCGACCAGCTCGAGGTGCGCCAGGCCATGGACATGGCGATCAACAAATCGGCCATCGTCAAAGCGGTGTACCAGGAGGCTGGGCAGCTGGCGGTGGGCAGCATGCCGCCGACCCAGTGGTCCTACGACGACAGCATCAAGGATGCCGATTACAACCCGGACAAGGCCCGCGAATTGCTCAAGGCCGCCGGGGTCAAGGAAGGCACTGAAATCACCCTCTGGGCCATGCCTGTGCAACGCCCGTACAACCCCAATGCCAAGCTGATGGCCGAAATGCTCCAGGCCGACTGGGGCAAGGTCGGTCTGAATGTGAAGATCGTCAGCTACGAATGGGGCGAATATCTCAAGCGCACCAAGGACGGTGAACACGACATCTCGCTGATCGGCTGGACCGGCGACAACGGTGACCCGGACAACTGGCTCGGCACCCTGTACAGCTGCGACGCGATTGGCAGCAACAACTACTCCATGTGGTGCGACCCGCAGTACGACGCCCTGGTCAAGAAAGCCAAGACCATCACCGACCGCGAGCAACGCACCGCGCTTTACCAACAGGCGCAACAGCGCCTCAAGCAACAATTGCCCATCACCCCGATCGCCCACTCGACGGTCAACCAGCCGCTCAGTGCCAAGGTCGTGGATTTCAAGGTAAGCCCCTTCGGGCGCAACAACTTCTCAGGCGTCAGTACCGAATAAACCACTGCATCGGCCACGGGGGTGCACTCCACCCTCGCGCCCGATATCAGCCTGAATATGCCCGATCGCCTTACAGCAAACGATTGCAACCCTTGTACCAACCGGCAAGACGCCCAGCTCACAAAGCCAGGCGGTAACTAAAAAAAGAAAAGAAAAGAAAAGGGAGCTTTACCTTGAGACGAACCAAAACCGCAGTACTGGCAATGTCCCTCAGTGGTCTGTCAGCCATGGCCCAAGCCGAGCCCGCCAGCCAGGACTTCGTTCCGGTCAGCGTCAAATCCACCAGCGCCCAGAGCGAAGCCAAGGGCTTCATCGAAGGCCAGAGCCTGTCCGGCTCGACCCGCAACTGGTACGCCCGCGAACGGGCCACCCGCGCGCCAATGTGGAAGTACTACAAAAGCGACGGCACCCAACACGACACCCACAGCCGTGACAACTGGGTACAGGGCACCATCCTCAACTACACCTCGGGCTTTACCGAAGGTACCGTCGGCTTCAGCACCGAAGTCGCCGCCTACAACGCCATCGCCCTGGAGCGGGGCCGTGCCGCAGTCGCCGGGCCGAACAACCGGACCCTGACCCACAGCGATGGCGACGTAATCGGCCAGTGGAGCAAGATGGGCCTGGCCAACGTCAAGGCGCGGGTCTCCAACACCACCCTGACCGCCGGCCGCCAATCGATGGACACCCCGGTGCTTGCCTATATCGGCAACCGCGCCTTGCCGTCGAGTTTCGAGGGTGTGAGCATCCGCAGCGAAGAATTCGACAACCTGTCCTTCGATATCGGCACCTTCGACCGGCTCTCGACCCGGACCGAACAAGGCACCAGCAAATTCGTTGCCGAGTATGGTGATCGCGCCTTTGAAGCCGATCACGTCAACATCGCCGGCGTCAGCTACCAGCCGCTGAAGAGCCTGAAAACCAGCTTCTACGTGTCCAACGTCGAAGACCTGTGGAACCAGTACTACTTCGGCGCCAGCCATGAGCTGGGCGACAGCGCGGTGCTGAGCCTGACCACTGGCCTGAACTACTACAAGACCAAGGACGAAGGCAAAAGCAAGCTCGGCGACATTGATAACGACACCTACAGTCTGTCGTTCGGCCTGACCCACCAGGCCCACAACCTGACCTTCTCCTACCAGCAGGTCAACGGCAACGAATACTTCGACTACCTGCACGACACCAACGCGATCTTCCTGGCCAACTCCCTGCTCTCGGACTTCAACGGCCCGAACGAGAAATCGATGCAGATCGCCTACGTGTTGAACATGGCCCAGTACGGCGTACCCGGCCTCAAGTTCAACCTGTACAACGCCCGCGGCTGGGGCATCGACGGTACCCACTACAAGAGCACCGGCTACGACGTCCGTGGCCTGGACGACGAGAACCACTACGAGTGGGGCATCGGCACCACCTACGCGGTGCAGAGCGGCACGCTCAAGGACACCACCATCCGCGCGACCTACACCGCCCACCGGGCCAGCAAGGCCCAGGCCGACGGCAGCCTGGACGAGCTGCGGATTGTCACCACCATTCCATTCAATTTCCTCTAGAACGCCCTGGCCCGGTCGGTTCGCCGAATCGACCGGGACGGCTACTCTGGTTAATCGATTGCAGGAGGTTTCATGAAACTGTTACCACTACAGGCTGCCCTGGCAGCCGTCCTGTTGAGTACTGCGGCGGGCCTCTCGGCCAAGCCGCTGGTGGTGTGTACCGAGGCCAGCCCGGAAGGCTTCGATATCGTCCAGTACACCACTGCCGTGACCGCCGATGCCTCGGCCGAGGCCATCTTCAACCGCTTGGTCGACTTCAAGCCAGGCACCACCGATATCCAGCCGGCCCTGGCCGAACGCTGGGACATCAGTGACGACGGCCTGACCTACACGTTCCACCTGCGCGAAGGGGTCACGTTCCACACCACCGATTACTTCAAGCCCACGCGCGACATGAATGCCGACGACGTGTTGTGGAGTTTCCGACGACAGCTGGACCCGAATCACCCGTGGCACAACAAGACCAGCATCGGCTTCCCCTATTTCGAAAGCATGGGTTTCAAGGACCTGCTCAAAAGCGTCGAGAAGACCGACGAGCACACCGTGGTCTTCACCCTGACCCGCCCCGAAGCGCCCTTCCTGCGTGACCTGGCCATGGCCTTCACCTCGATCTACTCTGCCGAATATGGCGACCAGCTACTCAAGGCTGACAAGACCACCGACCTCAACAGCAAACCAATCGGCACCGGCCCGTTCATCTTCCAGCGCTACAACAAGGACGCGCAGGTTCGCTACAAGGCCAACCCGGAGTACTTTCGCGGCAAGCCTCCAGCCGATGCGCTGATTTTCGCCATCGCCAATGACAACAACGTGCGCCTGCAGAAGCTCAAGGCCAACGAGTGCCAGGTGGCGCTGTATCCCAAGCCCGACGACATCCCCAGCATCAAGGCCGACCCCAAATTGAAAGTGGCCGAGATGGAAGCACTGACCACCGGCTACATCTCGCTCAACACTGAACACAAGTACCTGAGCGATGTGCGCGTGCGCAAAGCCATCAATATCGCCTTCGACCGCCAGACCCACGTCGACCAGCTGTTCGGCAAAGGCAACGCGCTGGTCGCGGTCAACCCTTACCCACCGACCATGATCGGCTACAACACCGACAACAAGAACCCGCCCCGCGACCTCGACAAGGCTCGTGCCCTGCTCAAGGAAGCCGGTGTGCCCGAGGGCACGGTGCTGACCTTGTTCACCCGCAACGGCGGCGGCCCGACCAACCCCAACCCGCGACTGAGCGCCGAAATGCTCCAGGCAGACCTGGCCAAGATCGGCCTGACCGTCGACATCCGCGTGATGGAGTGGGCGGAGATGCTGCGCCGCGCCAAAAAAGGCGAAGCCGATATGGTTTCCACCGGCTGGGCCAGCGACAACGGCGACCCGGACAACTTCCTCAGCCCACTGCTTAGCTGCGACGCGGTGAGAAGTGGCGAGAACTATGCCCGCTGGTGCAATCAAACTTTCCAGCAGTTGATCACCAAGGCCCGCGAAGTCACCGACAACGATGAGCGTGCAGCGCTCTATGTAAAGGCTCTGGCGGTGTACGATGAAGATCAACCGTGGATCAGCATGGCGCACCCGCAGATGTTTACCGCCATGCGCGACAACGTTGAGGGGTACCACATCAATCCCCTCACCAATAACAACTTCGCCACTACCCAGGTGAAGTAGAACAAGAACGACCGCCGGCGCCCCACCCGGGTGCCGGTGGGCATGCCTGACCGGCTGATGAGGTACTCCAGAAGATGTTTAGTTTTATTGCCCGGCGACTGGGATTGCTGATCCCGACCTTCTTCGGCATCACCTTGCTGACGTTTGCGCTCATACGGCTGATACCCGGCGACCCGGTGGAGGTCATGATGGGCGAGCGCCGGGTCGACCCGGAAATGCACGCCCAGGCCATGGAACGCCTTGGCCTGAACAAGCCGCTGCCCGAACAGTACCTGGACTACGTCAGCAAGCTCGCCCAGGGTGACCTTGGCGAATCGCTGCGCACCCGCGAAAGCGTCTGGACCGAGTTCCTCGCGCTGTTCCCGGCGACCCTCGAACTGGCCATGGCGGCACTGTTTTTCGCTGGCGTGATCGGCCTGCTGGCCGGGGTAATTGCCGCGCTCAAGCGGGGTTCGCTGTTCGACCACGGGGTCATGGGCATCTCGCTTGCCGGCTACTCGATGCCGATCTTCTGGTGGGGCCTGATCCTGATCATGTTCTTCTCCGTGAGCCTGGGCTGGACCCCGGTTTCCGGACGCATCGACCTGCTCTACGACATCGAGCCGAAAACCGGCTTCATGCTCATCGATACCCTGCTCAGCGACGAAGAAGGCGCCTTCAAGGATGCGCTGATGCACCTGATCCTGCCGGCCATCGTGCTCGGCACCATTCCGCTGGCGGTAATCGCACGGATGACCCGTTCCTCCATGCTCGAAGTGCTGCGTGAAGACTACATCCGCACGGCCCGGGCCAAGGGCCTGTCTCCGGCCCGCGTGGTGTTCGTGCACGGCCTGCGCAACGCGTTGATCCCGGTGCTGACAGTATTCGGCCTGCAGGTCGGCACCCTGCTTGCCGGTGCGGTACTGACCGAAACCATCTTTTCCTGGCCGGGCATCGGCAAGTGGCTGATCGAAGCCATCGGCGCCCGTGACTACCCCGTGGTACAGAACGGCATCCTGTTGATTGCCTGCCTGGTGATCCTGGTCAACTTCGTCGTGGACATCCTCTACGGCCTGGCCAACCCACGCATCCGTCATCAGCGCTGAGGGCCCCGTCATGACTACCCCACTTCCGAAATCTGTCACCACCCCGGCCACCGCTGTCGACCAGAGCCTGCTCTACCCTTCGCCGTACAAGGAGTTCTGGCAGGCCTTTTCACGCAACAAGGGCGCGGTCGCCGGCCTGATGTTCATGAGCCTGATCGTGTTCTGCGCGCTGTTCGCCCCCTGGGTGGCACCGCACAATCCCAGCGAGCAGTACCGTGATTTCCTGCTGACCCCGCCGGTATGGCTCGAAGGTGGCAACTGGCAGTTCATCCTCGGCACCGATGAGCTCGGCCGGGACCTGCTCTCGCGGTTGATCCAGGGCTCGCGCCTGTCGCTGCTGATCGGCCTGTCGTCGGTGGTGATCTCGCTGATCCCGGGGATCTTCCTTGGCCTGCTGGCCGGATTCTTCCCGCGCATCCTCGGCCCGTCGATCATGCGCCTGATGGACGTGATGCTGGCCCTGCCCTCGCTGCTGCTGGCCGTGGCGATTGTCGCCATCCTCGGCCCTGGCCTGATCAACACCGTGATCGCCATCGCCATCGTCTCGTTGCCGTCCTATGTGCGCCTGACCCGCGCGGCAGTAATGGGCGAGCTGAACCGCGACTACGTCACCGCCGCACGCCTGGCCGGTGCCGGCCTGCCACGGCTGATGTTCGTCACCGTGCTGCCCAACTGCATGGCGCCGCTGATCGTCCAGGCCACCCTGAGCTTCTCTTCGGCGATCCTCGACGCCGCCGCCTTGGGCTTCCTCGGCCTTGGTGTGCAGCCGCCAACCCCCGAGTGGGGCACCATGCTGGCTTCGGCCCGCGACTACATCGAACGCGCCTGGTGGGTCGTGAGCCTGCCTGGCCTGACCATTTTGCTCAGCGTGCTGGCAATCAACCTGATGGGTGACGGACTGCGCGATGCGCTGGACCCGAAACTCAAGAATGCCGCCTGAGGAGATCGCCATGTCACTTCTGCAAATAAAAAATCTGAATGTGCGCTTTGGCGACGCCAACGCGGTACCGGTGGTCGACGGCCTGGACCTCACGGTCAATGAAGGTGAAGTGCTGGCCATCGTCGGCGAATCGGGTTCGGGCAAATCGGTAACCATGATGGCACTGATGGGCCTGATCGACGCGCCGGGGCGGATCACCGCCGATGCCCTGACCTTCGACGGCACCAATATGCTCAAGCTCAGCGGCCGGCAACGGCGCAAGGTGGTGGGCAAGGATATGGCGATGGTCTTCCAGGACCCGATGACCGCCCTCAACCCCAGCTACACCGTGGGCTTCCAGATCGAAGAAGTGCTGCGCCAGCACCTCGGCCTGCGTGGCAAAGCCGCCCGCCAGCGTGCCCTGGAATTGCTCAAGAAGGTGGAAATCCCCGGCGCCGAAAGCCGCCTGGACGCCTACCCGCACCAGCTTTCCGGTGGCATGAGCCAGCGGGTGGCGATCGCCATGGCGATTGCCGGCGAACCCAAACTGCTGATCGCCGACGAACCGACCACCGCCCTCGATGTGACCATTCAGGCGCAGATCATGGAGTTGCTGCTCAACCTGCAAAAAGAGCAGAACATGGCGCTGATCCTGATCACCCACGACCTCGCCGTGGTTGCCGAAACCGCCAAGCGCGTGTGCGTGATGTACGCAGGGCAGGCCGTGGAAGTCGGCCAGGTGCCGGAATTGTTCGACGTGCCTGCGCACCCCTACAGCGAAGCGCTGCTGGCGGCGATTCCCGAGCACAGTGAAGGCGCCGAGCGCCTGGCGACCCTGCCAGGTATCGTCCCCGGTCGCTATGACCGCCCCGAGGGTTGCCTGCTGTCGCCGCGCTGCCCCTATGTGCAGGACAGCTGCCGTCGGCAACGGCCGACCCTCGATCCCCAGGCCCATAGCCTGGTGCGTTGTTTCTATCCGCTGAACCAGGAGGTGGCGTAATGACCGTCGTCCTTACCGCCCGTGAACTGACCCGTCACTATGAAGTTTCCCGTGGCCTGTTCAAGGGCCATGCCCTGGTACGTGCACTCAACGGTGTGTCCTTTGAACTGGAAGCGGGCAAGACCCTGGCCGTGGTTGGCGAGTCCGGCTGTGGCAAGTCGACCCTGGCCCGGGCCCTGACCCTGATCGAGGAGCCGTCGTCCGGCTCGCTGAAGATTGCCGGTCAGGAAGTCGCCGGGGCCAACAAGGCCGAGCGCAAGCAACTGCGCAAGGACGTGCAGATGGTGTTCCAGAGCCCTTACGCCTCGCTCAACCCGCGGCAGAAGATCGGCGACCAGTTGGGCGAACCGCTGCTGATCAACACCAAGCTGTCCAAGGCCGAGCGCCGCGAAAAGGTCCAGGCGATGATGCAGCAGGTCGGCCTGCGCCCCGAGCACTACCAGCGCTACCCGCACATGTTCTCCGGTGGTCAGCGCCAGCGTATCGCCCTGGCCCGGGCGATGATGCTGCAACCGAAAGTGCTGGTAGCCGACGAGCCGACTTCGGCCCTCGACGTGTCGATCCAGGCCCAGGTGCTGAACCTGTTCATGGACCTGCAGAAAGAGTTCAACACCGCTTATGTGTTCATCTCCCACAACCTGGCGGTAGTGCGCCATGTGGCCGACCAGGTGCTGGTGATGTACCTGGGCCGGCCAGCGGAAATGGGCCCCAAGGAGGACATCTACAGCAAGCCGCTGCACCCTTACACCCAGGCGCTGCTGTCGGCCACGCCAACCATTCATCCGGACCCGCTCAAGCCGAAGATCAAGATCGCCGGCGAGCTGCCCAACCCGCTCAACCCGCCGCCTGGCTGTGCCTTCCACAAGCGTTGCCCGTATGCCACTGAGCGTTGTGCTGCCGAGGAGCCGGCGTTCAGGCAGGTGGGGACGCGGCAGGTGGCGTGCCATTACGCCGAGCAGTTCCTCTAAGGGCTGCTTTGCAGCCCATCGCTGGCAACGCCAGCTCCCACAGGATCCCTGTGTCCCGGACCCTGTGGGAGCCGGCCTTGCCGGCGATTGGAGCGCGCAGCGGCCCCAACGGCAGTTGAGCCTTGATCAGCCTTGGGGCACTATCAGTCAATGACCCCAGACCCAATCCCCGACGGCCCGGAACAAACCCCGGAAACCGCCGCCACCGTCCTGCGCTACCACCTGTGCTGGAAGCATCGCGACCTCGACGGGGTCATGGCCTTGTATCACCCCGATATCCAGTACAACGACTACTTCCAGAACCGCGTCCTGCACCTGGATGAGCTGCGCGAATACGTGCGCGTGAGCATGCCCGGCGAAGCCGATGAAGATATCGTCCATAGCGATCGCATACGTGTCGACGGCTGCACCGCCTTCATCCAGTACCAGGTCACCCTGCGTGGTGGCGAGGGCCTGGTGGCGTTCCAGTCCAGCGAAGCGATCACCGTGCGCGACGGGCTGGTCTGGCGGGTCAACGAGTACGCCTCGCTGGTTCGCACCCCCAGCCAGGACCCCGGCCACAACGACCTGCGCCCGGCAGTCAGCCGCCTGGGCCTGTCACCGCGCCAGCTGAGTTTCATGGCCCAGGACCTGGAGCAGTACTTCCAGCGCCAGCAACCTTACCTCGACCCGGAACTCGACCTGCAGCGCGTTGCCCGCGAAAGCGGCTACAGCCGCAACCAGATCTCCTACCTGCTCAACCAGGTGCTCGGCCAGAGCTTCTACCGCTACGTCAACCAGGCTCGCCTGCAACACCTGCTGACCAGCCTTGGTGCCACCTCCACGGTCGCACGCATCGACGAACTGGCCTTTGCCGCCGGCTTCAACTCGCTGTCGGCGTTCTACAAGTGTTTTCGCCAGCACACCGGCCTGTCGCCCAAGGCCTATGTGAAGCAGAATTCTCTGCGTGCACGCACGTAAGACACAGCGCCCCGCAAGCTTCTAGGATCGCCACAGACCGTTACCAATGTGGAGCCGAACAATGCTGGCATGGCGCAGTATCAGCCTGTGGATGGACCAACTCGATGAGCCGTTGAGCGCCCGCCCGGCGCTGCAACAGGACCTGGACGTCGACGTCTGCATCATCGGCGCTGGCTATACCGGCTTGTGGACCGCCTACTACCTCAAGCGCCTGGCGCCGCAGCTGAACATCGCCATCGTCGAAGCGCAGATTGCAGGCTTTGGTGCCTCCGGGCGCAATGGCGGCTGGCTGATGGGCAACCTGCTGGGCGAAGACCGCCTGCTCGCCGGCTGCACGCCCGAACAGCGGCGCGCCGCCTACGACCTGCTGCACGGCATCCCCGATGAAGTTGCCCAGGTGCTCGAACGCGAAGGCATCGACTGCGACTACCGCAAAGGTGGCGTGCTGTATTGCGCAGCGCGCTACCCCGAGCAGGAAACCAGCCTGCGCGCGTACCTGAACAAACTCTACAAACAGGGCCTGACCGAAGCCGACTACCGCTGGCTTAGCCCCAGCGAGCTGGCGCCAGAGCTGCGCATCAGCCGCCCTTATGGCGCAATCTTCAATCCCAACGTCGCCACCATCCAGCCGGCCAAACTGGTGCGTGGCCTGGCCCGCACGGTAGAGGCCATGGGGGTGAAACTCTATGAGAACAGCCCCGTCACCCAATGGCGCGCTGGCGAAATACGTACCCTGCAAGCGCGGGTCAAATGCCAGTGGCTGGTACCGGCGGTCGAGGGCTACTCGGTCAACCTGCCGCCGCTGGGCCGTTATCAATTGCCGGTACAAAGCCTGCTGGTGGCCACCGAGCCGCTGCCCGAACAGATCTGGGATCAGATCGGCCTCAACCGTGGCCAGGCTTTCAGCGAGAACAGCCGCCAGGTGACTTACGGCCAGCGCAGCGCTGACAACCGCCTGGTGTTTGGCGCGCGCGGGGGGTACCGATTCGGCGGACGCCTGCGCGAGAACTTCGACCTCACCAGCAGCGAAATCGAGCTGCGCCGCTACCTGTTCGGCGAACTGTTCCCGCAACTGAAGAACGTCAACATCACCCACGCCTGGGGCGGCAACCTGGGCATGGCCCGGCGCTTTGCACCGCACATGTTCTGCGACCGCAAACAGAGCATTGCCCTGGCCGGCGGCTACGGCGGCGAAGGCGTTGGCGCCAGCAACCTCGGTGGACGCACCCTGGCCGATCTGATTCTTGAGCGGCGCGGCGTGCTCACCGAACAACCCTGGGCCAGCCACGACCGTGCCCTGCACAGCCTGCCCGGCTGGGAGCCGGAACCCTGCCGCTGGCTGGGCTACAACGCGATCATCAAGAGTTTCGTCCATGAAGACCAGACCCTCGCCAACCCGTCCAGCGCCCCCTGGCGCCGACGCCTGGCCAGCGGCGTGGCGGACTTCATGGAAGGTTTCATGCGCTGATTTTTCGATCCCCCTGCACAGGACTCACCGGTATGAGCATTACCCAGTTCAAGAACACCGACAGCGTCACCCTGGACGAATCCAACCCGGTGGCCGTGCCGCTCGGCGAGCCGGTCTCGATCGCCTCGGTGACCTGCGTCGAGCGCAGCGATGGCGTCGAAACCGGCATCTGGGAATGCACCCCGGGACGCTGGCGCCGGCAGATCGTCCAGCAGGAGTTCTGCCACTTCATCAAGGGCCGCTGCACCTTCACCCCTGACGGCGGCGAACCGCTGACCATTGAAGCCGGCGACGCCATCCTGCTGCCGGCCAACAGCACCGGCATCTGGGATATCCAGGAGACCGTGCGCAAGACCTACGTGCTGATTTTCTGATCATTTGATCGCCTGCCTCCTTCGATAAAAAACAGACCAAGCAAGGAATCCAGACATGCGCCCATTGCTCTTCGCACCACTATTGCTGGCCGCCTCCATCGCCCAGGCGGCCGATACGGTGAAAATCTACAACTGGTCCAGCTACATTGCCCCCGACACCCTGAAGAACTTCCAGCAGGCCAGCGGCATCGTGCCGACCTACGACGTGTTCGACAGCAACGAAACCCTCGACGGCAAGCTGATGACCGGCAACTCCGGCTATGACGTGGTGTTCCCGTCCAACCACTTCATGGCCCGGCAGATCCAGGGCAAGGCGCTCAAGCAACTGGACAAAAGCCAGCTGCCCAACTGGAAAAACCTCAACCCGGTGCTGCTCAAGGCCCTGGAGGTCAACGACCCGGGCAACCAGTACGGCTTCCCCTACCTGTGGGGCAGTACCGGGATCGGCTACAACATCGACAAGGTCAAGGCGGTGCTGGGCGACAATGCCCCGGTGGATTCCTGGGACCTGATCTTCAAGCCCGAGTACATCAGCAAGCTGAAAAGCTGCGGCGTGGCGGTGCTCGACAACGGCCCGGAACTGCTGCCCATCGCCCTCAACTACCTGGGTTTGCCGCACCACAGCCAGCAGCCGAAGGATTACGACAAGGCCAAGGAACTGCTGATGAAGGTGCGCCCGTATATCAGCTACTTCCACTCCTCCAAGTACACCGCTGACCTGGCCAACGGCGACATCTGCGTGGTAGTGGGCTTCTCCGGCGACGTGCTGCAGGCCAGGAACCGGGCCGAAGAAGCCAACAACGGCGTGAAGGTCGGCTACTCGATCCCCAAGGAAGGCGCGCCGATGTGGTTCGACATGGTCGCCATGCCGGCCGACGCCCCGGACGAAAAAGCCGGCTACGCCTACATGAACTACCTGCTGCAGCCTGAGGTGATGGCCAACATCAGCAACCATGTGCAATACGCCAACGGCAACCTCAAGGCCGACCCCTTGGTCGACCCCGCGCTCAAGGCCAATACCATGATCTATCCGAGCGACGAGATGCTCGGCAAGCTCTACGCCCTGGAAGCGATGCCGGCGAAGATCGACCGTATCCGCACCCGGATCTGGACCAGCATCAAGGCCGGCAATTGATATAAGTAACACCCCTGTCCTGCTTGCCCGCGGCAATCTCCAGCGATTGCCGCGGGGATCGGCCCCCGGTTGCCTTTTACCACCGGGACCGTTTCATACTGCAACAGGAATTGATCCGCGACGAACATCTGAGCCGCGACTACCAGCAGCAACTGCTGACCCTGATCAGTGGCCTGGCCGAACGCCTCGACATCTCGTTTGCACCCGCTCCGCTGCCGTCACGCCAGACACAGGTTCTGGCGCCGTACGACCGGGCCATCGCTGCCCGGCTGCCGGGCAATGTGGTCAAAGCGCTCAACCGCTACTACAGCGAACGTGACGAGATTGCCGGGGGCCTGGGTAGCCTGCGGGAGCGGGCCAAGGCGCAGGCTGTTGCTGCCCATGCACCGCTCTGGTTACGCAAGGCATCGGCAACCGATCAAGATCACCGGCACCCGGGACCTCAACCAGGCCCGCCAGGTGTTCTTGAATGACAGCGAAAAACGCGCGCAGATCATGCTGTCCAATGCCGACAGCCTGGCATTGCTGATCTACCGGTTAGGCGCAGAACTGCACCCATGAGGGAGGCAACCCCGCCGCACCGAAGGCGGCGGGGTATGACAATCAGTGATGCTCGCGGGTCGCGCGGAACTTCACATCCGGCCAGCGCTCTTCCATCAGCGCCAGGTTGACCCGGGTCGGAGCCAGGTAGGTCAGGTGACCACCGCCGTCGATGGCCAGGTTTTCCACGGCCTTGTTCTTGAATTCCTCGAGCTTCTTCTTGTCGTCGCAGCTGATCCAGCGCGCCGACCAGACGGTGATGGGCTCGTAGGCACACTCGACCTTGTACTCTTCCTTCAGGCGGCTGGCGACCACATCGAACTGCAGCACACCGACGGCGCCGAGGATGATGTCGTTGCTGCGCTCCGGGAAGAACACCTGGGTCGCGCCCTCTTCAGCCAGTTGCTGCAAGCCCTGGCGCAGTTGCTTGGACTTGAGCGGGTCTTTCAGGCGCACGCGGCGGAACAGTTCCGGAGCGAAGTGCGGAATACCGGTAAAGCCCAGGGCCTCGCCTTCGGTGAAAGTATCGCCGATCTGGATGGTGCCGTGGTTGTGCAGGCCGATGATGTCGCCGGCCCAGGCCTCTTCCAGCTGCTCACGCTCGGAGGAGAAGAAGGTCAACGCATCGCCGATGCGCAGGTCCTTGCCGGTGCGCACGTGGCGCATTTTCATGCCTTTTTCGTAACGGCCCGAGCAGATACGCATGAAGGCGATACGGTCGCGGTGCTTGGGGTCCATGTTCGCCTGGATCTTGAACACGAAACCGCTGAACTTCTCTTCGGTCGGCTCGACGGCGCGCTCGTTGGCCTCGCGCGGCAGCGGGCGTGGCGCCCAGTCGACGACGGCATCGAGCACGTGGTCGACACCGAAGTTGCCCAGCGCGGTACCGAAGAACACCGGGGTCAGCTCGCCACGCATGAATTCGCCCTGGTCGAATTCGTGGCAGGCGCCCTGCACCAGTTCCAGTTGCTCGAGGAAGCGCTCGTACTCGTCGCCAAGGTGGGCGCGGGCTTCATCGGAGTCGAGCTTCTCGATGATCTTCACCTCGGTGCGCTCGTGGCCGTGGCCCGGGGTGTAGACGATGATGTAGTCGCCCGCCAGGTGGTACACGCCCTTGAAATCGCGGTAGCAACCGATCGGCCAGGTGATTGGTGCGGCCTTGATCTTCAGGACCGCTTCAATTTCATCGAGCAGTTCGATCGGGTCGCGGATGTCACGGTCAAGTTTGTTGATGAAGCTGACGATCGGCGTATCACGCAGGCGGCAGACGTCCATCAGGGCGATGGTCCGTGGCTCGACCCCTTTACCGCCGTCGAGCACCATCAGCGCCGAGTCGACGGCGGTGAGGGTACGGTAGGTATCTTCCGAGAAGTCTTCGTGGCCCGGGGTGTCGAGCAGGTTGATCATGTGCTCGCGATAGGGGAACTGCATCACCGAGGTGGTGATGGAGATACCACGCTGCTTCTCCATTTCCATCCAGTCGGAGGTGGCATGGCGGTCGGACTTTCGCGATTTCACCGTACCGGCGACGGCAATTGCCTTGCCCATCAGCAGGAGCTTTTCGGTGATGGTGGTCTTACCCGCATCGGGGTGGGAAATAATGGCGAAGGTGCGGCGTTTCGCGACTTCGGCGGCCTGGTTGGTCATGGGAAATCGCCTGGCAGGTGATTCAAAAAAAGGGCGCAGATTATAGCCCAAATTTGCCCCCGAACTGAACCGTTGGGTTAATCAGCGCTGGCCAAATGCCGCTTCAGATGGGAACCTTTACGGCTGTGGAGGCGTCCACTCCCCTGATCCGCAATCGGTCATGACCGTTCGTCAGGGTTGGTTTCACCGGCACTACGAGCCTGACGAGGCTTCGCTTATGGCGTGTTCCGCTCCGTTTCCGGACAACGCGCTGCTTATCGCGATCACACTGCCTGCCGCCTGGAATGGTGGCCGCCACGGGAGTGTGTTCGCCGACAACAAAAGGAGTCCGCCTGTGGCTAAAAGCTATGGCAAGGGGCTGATGGGATGTGCCTTCGTGCTCGTCATCCTGGCCCTGCTGATCCACTGGATCGGCATCGATACGATCGCGCACTACCGCGCCGATCTGTGGTTCTACCTGCAAGCGCACCTGATGCTGGTGTTGCTGTCGATGGTGGCGGCGTTAGCCGTGGGCATACCCGCTGGGATTGCCTTGAGTCGACCCCACCGGGTCGACCGCGCCGAACGCTTCATGCAGTTTTTCAACATTGGCAACACCATCCCCCCTCTGGCCGTTCTGGCCATTGCCCTGAGTTTCCTGGGCATTGGCGCCGGTCCCGCGATCTTCGCGCTGTTCCTCGCCTCCCTCCTGCCGATCGTGCGCAACACCTACGAAGGCCTGAAAAACGTTCCCGCCTCGCTCAAGGAAGCCGCCACCGGCATCGGCATGACCCCGCGCCAGACCCTCTGGCGGGTCGAGCTGCCCAACGCCGTGCCGATCATCGTCGGCGGTGTACGGGTGGCGCTGGCGATCAACGTCGGGACTGCGCCGCTGTCGTTCCTGATTGGCGCCAATAGCCTGGGCAGCCTGATCTTCCCCGGCATTGCCCTGAACAATCAGCCGCAACTGCTGCTTGGCGCGGCCTGTACCGCCCTGCTCGCCCTGCTGCTCGACGCCCTGGTGGCGCAGTCCAGCCGCCGTTGGCTTGAACGCGGCCTGGCCCACTAAGCGAAGGAACTCTCATGAAAAGAATCGCCTTGTTGCTGGGCGCGGCCCTGCTGTTCGCAGGATTTGCCCAGGCCGCCAGCAAACCTGTGATCCGCCTCGGTGCGCGGGTCTTCACCGAGCAGACGGTGCTGGCTGAAATCACCGCCCAGTACCTCAACCAGAACGGCTTCGACGTACGCATCACCGGCGGGCTGGGCAGCAACCTTGCCCGCAGCGCCCACGAAACCGGCCAGCTGGACATGGTCTGGGAATACACCGGTGTTTCGCTGGTGTCCTACAACCATGTCGACGAACGCATGCCCAGCGCCGCAGCCACCTACGCCAGGGTCAAGGAACTGGATGCGAAGAAAGACCTGATCTGGCTGACGCCGTCGAAGTTCAGCAATACCTACGCCCTGGCCCTGCCGCGCAAGGTTGCCGAGCAGTACCCGCAGATCAACAGCATCAGCGAACTGAACCAGCTGCTGCGCGACGAGAAGGACCGCCCCCACGTGGTGGCCCTGGACACCGAGTTCGCCAACCGTCCCGATGGCCTGGTGGGCCTGACCGAAACCTACGACCTGCAACTGACCCGCCGCGACATCCGCCAGATGGACGCCGGCCTGGTCTACACCGCGCTGCGCAACGGCCAGGTGTTCAGCGGCCTGGTGTACACCACCGACGGCCGCCTGAGCGCCTTTGACCTCAAGCTGCTGGAAGACGACAAGCACTACTTCCCCGACTACACCGCGGCGCCGGTGGTGCGCAAGGCCGTACTCGACGCCAATCCGCAACTGGCCAGCCTGCTCAAGCCACTGGCCGAACAGCTCGACGACGAGACCATGCGCCAGCTCAACGCCAAGG
Source organism: Pseudomonas wadenswilerensis (assembly GCF_900497695.1). Classification (GTDB taxonomy): domain Bacteria; phylum Pseudomonadota; class Gammaproteobacteria; order Pseudomonadales; family Pseudomonadaceae; genus Aquipseudomonas; species Aquipseudomonas wadenswilerensis. Next base: position 141,323 of record NZ_UIDD01000011.1, read on the forward strand.
TCGATGTCGAGCACCAGAGCCCGGGCAAAGTCGCCGCCGAGTACCTGCGCCAGCACCCACCTGCACAGGAGCAGCCATAACATGCTCGATACCTTTACCCACCTCGACTGGGCCCAGGTACTGCACCTGACCTGGCAGCACATCACCCTGGTCGGTATCGCCGTCAGCCTGGCGATTCTGTTCGGCGTTCCGCTGGGCATCCTCATGACCCGCTTCCCAGCGCTCGCAGGCCCGTTGCAGGCCAGCGCCACGGTGCTGCTGACCATCCCCTCGATCGCCCTGTTCGGCCTGCTGCTGCCGTTCTACTCCAAGTTCGGCCAGGGCCTGGGGCCGTTGCCGGCGATCACGGCGGTATTCCTCTATTCGCTGTTGCCGATTCTGCGCAACACCTACCTGGCCCTGACCAACGTCGAGCCGGGCATTCGTGAAGCCGCCCGTGGCATCGGCATGACCTTCGGCCAGCGCCTGCGCATGGTCGAGCTACCCATCGCCGTGCCGGTGATCCTCGCTGGCGTACGCACCGCCGTGGTCATGAACATCGGCGTCATGACCATCGCCGCAACCATCGGTGCCGGTGGCCTGGGCGTGCTCATCCTCACCTCCATCAGCCGCAGCGACATGTCGATGCTGCTGGTCGGCGCCGTACTGGTGAGCCTCCTGGCCATCTTCGCCGACCTCATGCTGCAAGCCCTGCAACGCTCCCTGACTCCAAAAGGACTGCGCAAATGATCGAACTCCAGAACCTCAGCAAGACCTTTCACGCCAACGGCAAAGACGTCAAAGCCGTCGACTCCGTCAGCCTGACCGTCAACGAAGGCGAGATCTGCGTGTTCCTCGGCCCGTCCGGCTGCGGCAAGAGCACTACGCTGAAAATGATCAACCGCCTGATCGCGCCCACCTCGGGCAAGGTGCTGATCAATGGCGAAGACACCACCGGCCTGGATGAAGTGACCCTGCGCCGGCGCATCGGCTATGTGATCCAGCAGATCGGCCTGTTCCCCAACATGACCATCGAGGAGAACATCACCGTGGTCCCGCGCCTGCTCGGCTGGGACAAGCAGAAATGCCACGAGCGCGCCCGCGAGCTGATGAGCATGATCAAGCTCGAACCCAAGCAGTACCTGCAACGCTACCCGCGTGAGTTGTCCGGTGGCCAGCAACAGCGCATCGGTGTGATCCGCGCCCTTGCCGCTGATGCGCCATTGCTGCTGATGGACGAGCCGTTCGGTGCGGTCGACCCGATCAACCGCGAGATGATCCAGAACGAATTCTTCGAGATGCAACGGGCGTTGAACAAGACCGTGATCATGGTCAGCCACGACATCGACGAGGCGATCAAGCTGGGTGACAAGATTGCGATTTTCCGCGCCGGCAAGCTGATCCAGATCGACCACCCGGACACCCTGCTGGCCCATCCTGCGGACGACTTTGTCAGCAACTTCGTTGGCCAGGACAGCACCCTCAAGCGCCTGTTGCTGGTGCGTGCCGAAGACGCCGCCGACAACGCGCCGTCGGTAAGCCCGGAAACACCGGTGGCCGATGCCCTGGAGCTGATGGACGAACATGACCGTCGCTACCTGGTAGTCACCGACGGGCAGAACAAGGCCATGGGCTATGTGCGCCGCCGCGACCTGCATCGCCAGCAAGGCAGCTGCACCGATTTTCTGCGCACCTTCAACGCCACCGCGTCGCACGATGAGCACCTGCGCATCCTGCTGTCACGGATGTACGAGTTCAATCGCTCGTGGTTGCCGGTGCTGGATGCCGAGCAGGTGTTCCTCGGCGAGGTGACCCAGGAATCGATCGCCGCCTACCTGAGTTCGGGGCGTTCGCGTGGGGGCAAGACCTGCATTGTCTCGCCGGCACAAGCGCTGGCCTGACGCTGCAAAGCATCGCTGGCAAGCCAGCTCCCACAGGGTCCGGTGTCCACCCACCCTGTGGGAGCCGGTCTTGCCAGCGGCCCCTGCGGCTAAAACCCTACACTGGCCTGCACATAGAAGGTGCGCGGCTCACCCAGGTAGATCCCCGAGTTGTTGTCGCTGGAGCGGGTGTAGTACTGCTTGTCGAAGATGTTCTTCACCCCGGCCGCGAGCTTGAGGTTCGACAGTTCCTTGCCAAAGTCATAGCCGCCGCGCGCGGCCCAGGTCACGTAGCCCGGAATGTCGCCGTACTGGCCATCGGCACTCGGCTCGGTGATGTAGTTGCCGTTGAAGCTGCCGTCGGCATTCATGCCGGTCCCCGGTGCGCGCTGTTTCGATTGGGCGTAGGCATCCAGGTTCCAGGTCCAGCGATTGATCTCATAGCGCAGCCCGGCATTGACGATTTGCCGCGAATAAAACGGCAGGTCACGGCCCTTGAAGCCGGGGATCTCGCCTTCATAGGTGGCACGGGTGTAGGTGAAGCCAGCATTGGCACTCAGGCCCTGCAGACGCGGATCAAGGCCCGACAGGTCGTAGTGCATCGAGGCTTCGATGCCCTGGTGCTTGGTCGCCCCGAGGTTGGTCCAGCCGATGTCGTTGCTGATGTACTGCAGCTCGTCATCGAAGTCGATGTAGAACGCGGTCAGCTCACCACCCCAGGTACCGTTGTTGTAGCGGGTCCCCACTTCATAGGTCTTGGCTTTCTCGGCCTGCAGGCCGTTGGCGGTCTGGTCGCCGCTGCCACCCTGGCCGAGCTGGAAGTACTGCAGGCTGCCGAACGAGGTCTCGTAGTTGGCGAACAGCTTCCACTCGTCAGACAGGTGATACATCACGCTCAGCGCCGGCAGCGGCTCGTTGCTGGTCACGCTGCGGTTCTTTTCCTGCACGGGCACGCCGTTGGTACCGCGCACCGGGCGCTCGTGCCAGTCGGTGTTGATGTGCTCGAAGCGGATACCCGGGGTGATGGTCCAGTTGCCGACATCGATCTTGTCATCGATGTAGTAAGCGCTGGCTTCGGTACCGCCGGTACGGTCCTGGAACACATGGCCGTCGGAGGTCGGGGTCACGGTCGGCACGTTGTTGATCAGCGCCAGGCGGGTCGACTGCTCGTGCATCGCTTCTTTCAGGTAGCGATAACCGACGCTGACTTCCTGAGTGGTCGGGCCGGCGAAGAAGATCCGTGAAACCCGTGGCTCGATGGCGAAGGTGTGGTAGCTGCGCGGGTACGACGACAGGGTCTTCTGGTCGCGGGCAGCGATGCTGCTGCCACGGAAACTGTCGGTGTAGTAGGTCTGCACTTCGAACTGGGTGACGTCGTCGATCTGGCGCAGGTACTTGAAGGATACGTCCTTGCGTCGGCCGCTGAACGTATCGTAATCGCGGTCGGACTGGTACGGGTCGTCGTCGAACTGGGCCTGGGTCAGGCCGCCGGGCATGTCGGCCTTGGCGTCGTAGTAATGAAAATTGAGCCAGAACTCGTCGCTGTCGGTGACCGCCCAATGGGTCTTGAGCAACACGTCATCGATATCGTTATCGTTGTTGCTGCTGCGATAGCCGTTGCCATTGACCCCGGAGTACAGCAGCGCCGCGCCCAGGCCGTTATCGGCAGTGCCGCCGAGAAAAGCCGACTCGATGTGCTTCCAGCCGCCATGGCGGGAGGTTTCCATCGTGGTCGACAGCTCACCGGTGGCCTTTTCCGGGATCGCCCGGGTGACGAAGTTGATCACCCCGCCGACGTTCTGCGGACCATAGCGCACGGAACCTGCGCCACGCACCACGTCGATGCTGTCGAGGTTGCCAGAGGAGATCGGCGCCATCGACAGTTGGGGCTGGCCGTAAGGCGCGAAGGCTGCCGGGATGCCGTCGATCAACACCGTGGAGCGTGGCGACAACCGCGAGGTCAGGCCACGCACGCCGACGTTCAAGGCGATGTCGCTGCCGCCGGTGCCGTTGGAGTCCTGCACCTGGACCCCCGGCACACCGCGCAGCACGTCGCGTACGTTCAATGCGCCCTGCTCGATCATCGCTTCGCGGCGCACCACGGTACGTGCGCCGGGATGGTTATGGACCACGGTTTCTTCGGCGCTGCCAAGCCAGTCACCGACGACCTTGACGTCGGTGGGTGCCAGCTCCAGGCTGCCGGTAGTCAAGGTCCCGGCAGTCTGCGCCGGGTGCAGGACGACGGTGCCCTGGGAAATTTCGTAGATCAGGCCGCTGCCCTCAAGCAACGCCCGCAGCGCCTCTTCCGGTTGCAGGTTGCCGGAGACCGCTGGCGCCTGCTTGCCCGCCACCAGCTCGGGGCTGAAGAACAGTTGCAGCGAAGTCTGCTGGCCCAGCTGGCTCAACGCCGAAGCCAGCGGCTGGGCCTGGATCTGGATGCTGGCAGGCACCGGGGCGGCATGGCCGCTGGCGATACCGCCGCTGACAGCCAGTGCCAGGGCCAGGGGCAACCAGCGGGAAGAACGCGGGGAAACGTTGTTGTTGTTCACGTCGTCGAGAGGTCCTGAGGGTCCGTACAGATGTCAATGCCGTGCAAATGGAAATGCTTGGCAGTTGCAGTTGGGCAGGAAGACGAACAACTGAAAAAAAACCTGAATTTATTTTGCGATTATTTCGCTGGAGCCGTCGGCATGGGCCTTGATGGTCACCGGCAGGATGCTCGGCAACGCCCGCAGCAAGGCGTCGGTATCGTCGGCATTGAAGGTGCTGCTCAAGCGCAGCGCGGCGACTTTGCCGGGGGCAACACGCAGGGGCAGCTCACGGTAGCGCGAAACGTCCTTGACCACTTCGCTGAGGGGTACATCGTTGAACACCAGCTTGCCCTTGCGCCAGGCGGTCACTGCTGCGGCGTCCACCGCGTAGGGCGCCGCCACCTGGCCGCGGGCATCGATATGCGAACCGAACCCGGCGGTCAGCAGAGCCCTGGAGGCATCACGGCCTTCAACCCGCACCGAGCCGTTTTCGACCGCCACGCGGGTTTGTTCCGGGTCCTGGCGAACATCGAAGCGAGTACCGGTGACCGTCACCGTGCCATGCCCGGTGCTGACCATGAAAGGCCGCCCGCTGTCGTGGGCGACGCTGAACATCACCTCGCCCTCACGCAATTCGATACGCCGCTGACCGGCGCTGAACTGTACGACCAGTTGCGTTCGACCGTTGACTTCAAGCTGTGAGCCATCCGGCAAGTCGAGCTGACGACGTTCGCCCAGGGCCGTCTGCACCTGGTCCTGATAATTGAGCTGGTGCTGCTGCCAGCCAAACCAGCCCAAACCCAGCGCCAGGCTCGCAACACCGGCCGCCAATGCCTGACTGATGAAGCGCCGACGCGGCAACTGGCTGACCGGATCGGCCTGGCACAGGGCCTCAAGACGCGCACGCGGCACGTGCCCGGCAGCGTCCCAGAGCGTGCCGAGCAGATCGAATTCGTATTGGTGCTGTGGGTGCTCGGCCAGCCAGCGCTGCAGCTCACCCTGTTGCGCCAGCGCCAGGGCGCCATCACGGCTGCGGGCAAACCATTGGGCCGCCTGCTCGCGCACGGTTTCGCTGCCGCAAGGGCACGCGTGCTGATTCATGAAAACATTCGCCTGACTCATCTCGTCGACACATCCAGGTGCTCACGCAGATGCCGGAGCGTGCGGATCATATACTTTTCGACCATGTTCTTGGTCAAGCCCATGCGCTCGGCGATCTCGGCCTGGGTCAGGCCTTCGAGCTTCTGCCAGATGAACACCCGCCGGCAGTTGAGGGGCAACTCGGCCAGGGCACGCTCGACGCTGTCGGCCAGTTCCACGGCATTCATGTAGGCCTCCGGATCACCGCTGGCATCACTGCCGAGCTCGAAAGCATCCTGCTCCAGGGCCTGGCGACGGTCTTCGCGACGGTAGCCGTCCACGGCAATGTTGCGCGCAGTCTGGTGCAGATAAGCCCGCGGTTGCTCGACCCCGGCCTGGTCGCTTTCCAGTACCCGCACAAATGCATCATGCGCCAGGTCTTCGGCCTGCTGACGACTGCGCAGTTTGCGCGTCCAGGTACCGATCAGCTCATGGTAGTGGTCGAGAAAGCCTTTGTGTCGCGACACGATGCACCGGTCTTCACAGGCGAGTAGGAATGGCGCGAATAGTAATGTTTCTTATTAAGACCGGCAATCGAAGATCACCGCGGCCGACGAAGCGCCGGACAGGAAAAAAATCCGCAAAAAAGTGTGTAGCCGACCGGCTGTCAGGGCGGAAAAAAATATGAACGGCCGCCGATTAATCGCACGCTGCGCTTGAGCGTCGCTGCGCCCCCAAATGACCGATATTTACCGCACTTTCGCCACCAACTTCGACTATTGCATCCATTTGCGTGTTCTACGGTAGATCCCGGCGTATACCGGTATTTTTAACGCTTTTGCCATCAAATTGAACATCTACTGTTTACCTGGGTCGGTAACAAAGTGGCTGGCCGCCCCGGGGCGACGGACGTGTGCAAAAACGCGACATTTTTTGTTGATCTCGAGCCCCTCAGGTCCTAAAGTTCGCGCCGAACGTCCATGCTGGAAACGATCCATCCGGCTCAAGTACTGACGACGAGACAGCAAGGTCACCCGTAGCTCGCTTTATCACGCACGGTTGACCTTTTTGCTTTCGGCGACATGCCTTGGGAAGTAGGCGAACCAAAGTGGGGATACGGAGGACGTTCAGTTGCAGCCACTTATTTTTTCAGTTTGCCCATGGAGTCCCTAAGCATGTCGATTCAGGTCGAAGACTACTTCGCGCGCGATACCTTCCAGAAAATGAAGGCCTTCGCCGACAAGCAAGAAACCCCGTTCGTGCTCATCGACACCCAGATGATCAGCCAGGCCTATGATGACCTGCGCGCCGGTTTCGAATTCGCCAAGGTCTACTACGCGGTCAAGGCCAACCCGGCCGTGGAGATCATCGACCTGCTCAAGGAAAAGGGCTCGAGCTTCGACATCGCCTCGATCTACGAGCTGGACAAAGTGATGGGCCGCGGTGTCAGCGCCGATCGCATCAGCTACGGCAACACCATCAAGAAATCCAAGGACATTCGCTACTTCTACGAGAAGGGCGTGCGCCTGTACGCCACCGACTCCGAAGCCGACCTGCGCAACATCGCCAAGGCCGCGCCGGGTTCGAAAGTCTATGTGCGCATCCTCACTGAAGGCTCGACCACCGCCGACTGGCCACTGTCGCGCAAGTTCGGCTGCCAGACCGACATGGCCATGGACCTGCTGATCCTCGCCCGCGACCTGGGCCTGGTGCCTTACGGCGTGTCGTTCCACGTTGGCTCGCAACAGCGCGACATCAGCGTCTGGGACGCGGCGATTGCCAAGGTTAAGGTGATCTTCGAGCGCCTGAAAGAAGAAGACGGCATCGAACTCAAGCTGATCAACATGGGTGGCGGCTTCCCGGCCAACTACATCACCCGTACCAACAGCCTGGAAACCTATGCCGAAGAGATCATCCGCTTCCTCAAGGAAGACTTCGGTGACGACCTGCCGGAAATCATCCTCGAGCCAGGCCGTTCGCTGATCGCCAACGCCGGCATCCTGGTCAGTGAAGTGGTGCTGGTGGCGCGTAAATCGCGTACCGCCGTCGAGCGCTGGGTATACACCGACGTGGGCAAGTTCTCCGGCCTGATCGAAACCATGGACGAGTCCATCAAGTTCCCGATCTGGACCGAGAAGAAAGGCGAAATGGAAGAAGTGGTGATCGCAGGCCCCACCTGCGACAGCGCCGACATCATGTATGAGCACTACAAGTACGGCCTGCCGCTGAACCTGGCAATCGGTGACCGCCTGTACTGGCTGTCGACCGGTGCCTACACCACCAGCTACAGCGCGGTGGAATTCAACGGTTTCCCGCCGTTGAAAGCCTACTACCTGTAACGCCTGAACGAGGGCGGCGGCAAGCGTCGCCCTCCAAGGGGAAACCCGCAGTCATCAAGCATGCACTCCGTCCAGTTGTGCCAGGCGCTGTGCATACGGCTGCGCCATTGCCCGCAGGCGCGGCTGCATTGCCTGCTCAAGGCTCGGCACACTGGCCCGCAAGAAGTTGGCATTGCCCGCCAGCAACGCCTGTTCCAGCCAGTACAGCGCACCGTCGATATCGCCGGCTTCAGCCAGCACGCCCGCGTAGCTGAACTGCCCGCGAAAATCCCCGGCTTGCGCAGAGCGCTGATACCACTGGTTCGCCAGTACGTGATCGACACGACAGACGAGCCCCTGCTCCAGGTATCGCCCCAACAGGTTCATCGACTTGGCATGCCCCGCGTCGCTAGCCTGCAGATACAGCGCGAATGCGCCTTCATGGTCCTGCACTACGCCACGCCCGGTAGCCAGCAAGTTGGCCAGGTTGTACATCCCCCAGTCCAACCCGGCCTGCGCAGCCTGACGATAATGTTGCGCGGCCCTGACGACATCAGCATCGCCACCCCAGCCATGCTCCAGGCAACGCCCGAGCATGTTGTGCGCCATGGCGCTGCCACGGTTGGCGGCGATGGCAAACCAGCGCCGGGCCAGGGCCGGGTCTTTCTCGATGCCACGCCCGTCGAGAAGGATCTGCCCGAGCAGCAACTGCGCCTCGACGATGTCCTGCCCTGCGGCGGCCAGCAATGCCTGGGCAGCTTTGCCCGGGCTGTGTTCGAGCATCTGGGCGAACTGTTCGCTGTCCAGTTCCTGGCGGTTGCGCAAAGCGAAGGTCATGGCTCAGACCTCGATCCAGCGGCGCAACAGGTTGTGGTAGGTGCCGGTCAGCTGGATCAGTGCCGGGTGATCGGGTACATCGGCGCCCAGTTGCTGGATGGCGTTATCCATCTCGAACAGCAACGCGCGCTGACTGTCTTCGCGCACCAGGCTCTGGGTCCAGAAGAATGCGGCATAGCGCGCGCCACGGGTCACCGGGTTGACCTTGTGCAGGCTGGTTCCCGGGTACAGCACCAGATCCCCCGCCGCCAGTTTCACCTGTTGCACGCCGTAGGTGTCCTGGATCACCAGTTCACCGCCGTCGTAGTCCTCGGGGTTGCTCAGGAACAGCGTCGACGACAGGTCGGTACGCACTCGCTCCTGGCTGCCGCGGGGCTGGCGCAGGGCGTTGTCGATATGGAAGCCGAAATTGCCACCCTCTCGGTAACAGTTGATCAGCGGTGGAAAGACTTTGTGCGGCAAGGCCGCCGACATGAACTGCGGGTGCTGCCACAGACGTTCGATCAAGGCCGTGCCAATCTCCTTGGCCAGCGGATGGCCTTCCGGCAACTGCAGGTTGTGCTTGGCCTTGGCCGACTGGTAACCCGCGGTGATCTTGCCGTCGGCCCATTCGGTTTGCTCCAGCGCCTCACGAATGCGCTGAACCTCCTCGGTGGAAAACAGGCCGGTAATAGGTAGCAGCATGGCTCGGGCACCTGAAGGTGAAAGGATGCCAATGGTATTGATTCCCATTGGCTCTCTACAAGCCCTTTCGGCGGGTGGGACGTTTCAGCAGGAAAAAACCGCCAGTTACAAAATGTAAAGATTGTAAATTCAGCACAAATAGCAATTCTTCTCAATTGTTACTCATATTTGTTTACATTATATTTCGCGGCCTAAAATCTGGGGAAGGGGACCACCATGCCGCGTCACTACGTGCCAACCGCTGTCAGTTCACCACGTTTGCTTGCCTCCGCCATCGGTGTAGCGATTACCGCTACTTCTGCTTCGCAGATGGCTCACGCGGCAGATCCCGCCCCGGCCAGCGAGAACGTTGTTTCTCTGGACGCGACCAGTATTGAGGGTGTCCAGGATGAAACCAGCTACAAGACCGACACCGCGACTTCAAAAAAGTACACGGCCCCACTGCGTGAAACCCCCAAGAGCGTGACGGTCATCCCCCAACAGGTTATCCGCGACACTGGCGCCACCAGCTTGGTAGATGCCTTGCGTACCACCCCTGGTATTACCTTCGGCGCCGGTGAAGGCGGTAACCCGGCAGGTGACCGTCCGATCATTCGCGGCTTCAATGCCGAAAGTGACGTTTTCGTCGATGGCATGCGCGACGTTGCTTCGCAGAGCCGGGAGATTTTTAACGTCGAATCGGTAGAAGTAAGCAAAGGTCCAGGCTCAGCCTTTACCGGAGCAGGCTCCACAGGTGGTAGCCTCAACCTGGTGAGCAAAACCGCCCGGTTGGGTGACGCTTACAATGGTGGTTTCACTTGGGGTTCTGACCAGACCAAGCGCACAACCCTGGACCTGAACAAGCAACTGACCGACACATCGGCGTTCCGCCTGAACCTGATGAAACATGAAGCCAACGTCGCCGGCCGCGACGATGTTGATGTCAGCCGTTGGGGCGTGGCGCCTTCCTTTGCCTTTGGCCTGGGCACCGATACCCGCGTAACGGTTGGCTACTACCACCTGAACACCGATGACATGCCTGACTACGGCATTCCGCTGACTCGCAGCGCGGACCGTAGCAAATACAATGTCGACAAACCCGCACATGTTGACCGTGACAACTTCTACGGCTTGAACGGACGCGACTACCGCAAGACCACCAACGACAGTGGCACCATCAGAATCGAACACGACCTGAACGATAACCTGACCCTGTCCAACAGTTTCCGTATGTCGCGCTCCACGCTGGATTACATCGTTACCAACCCTGACGACAGCAAGGGCAACGTCGCCAATGGCCAGGTCTATCGTTCGACCAAAAACCGCAACTCGACCACCAAAGGCTGGGTCAACCAGACCGACCTGAGTGCCAGGTTCAACACCGGTTTCATCGAACACAGCCTAGTGACCGGCCTTGAGTTTACCTACGCCGATACCCACAACCGTGGCTATGTCGTGACTTCGGATGCCGGCACCGGCACTACCTGCAACCCTGCCCTGCTGGCCTCCGGTGACTGCACCAGCCTCTACGACCCGTCACCGGACGACAACTGGTCGGGTTCGATCACCGACAGCCCGGCATTTACCGACACCGATACCAAAACCAGTGCGGCTTACGTGTTTGATACGCTGACGCTCAACGATCAGTGGTCGGTTAACCTGGGCCTGCGTTATGACGACTACCAGACCAAATCCAGCGGCTACAGTACCGGCGGACGCGCCAGCCCGGCGGGCAGCTTCTCGCGCGAGAACAATGCCCACCTGTGGAACTATCAGTTGGGTGTTGTCTACAAGCCGGCAGCAAACGGCAGTATCTATGCGGCCTGGTCGACATCCAGCAACCCGACGGGTGAAACCAGCGGCAACGGCGGACTGGAACTTGCGCTCAACAACGCCGACCTCGAGCCGGAGCGCAATCGAAATTACGAGTTGGGTACCAAATGGGACTTCTTCGACGAAAACTTGTCGTTGACCGCAGCATTGTTCCGTACTGACAAAACCAACGCGCGGGTCACCGACCCGGACAACGCGACTTACCAGGTGCTCGATGGCGAGCAGCGCGTCCAGGGTCTGGAACTGACGTACTCCGGTAACTTGACCCGCAAGTGGAAGGTCTACGGCGGCTACACCTACATGGAGAGCGAGATCGTCAAGACCACCACCGCGGCCAACAAAGGCAACCATATGCCAAGCACGCCGCGGAACAACTTCACCTTCTGGTCGACCTACGATGTTGTGCCACAACTGACCGTTGGTGCTGGCGCGACCTTTGTCGATTCACGCTTCGGCGATGAAGCCAACTCGGTCGAGGTGCCTTCGTACTGGCGGTACGACGCAATGGCGACCTACCGTCTGACGAAGAATGTGGATCTGCAGCTCAACCTGCAAAACCTGACGGACAAACGCTACTTCGATCAGGTGTTCCAAACTCATTACGCACACGTCGCTCCCGGACGTACCGCTCTGATGAGCGCGAACTTCCACTTCTGATTCGTGCGAGCAGCAAGCCCCGTTCATTTAGGTGACCGGGGCTTTTGTGTATCAAGGCATAATGTGCGTCGCATTCGCATTTGCGGCACGACAAGGTGATTGATGTGGTGAAGAAATCCCTGTTTCAACTGCACTGGTTCTTCGGTATCACCGCAGGTCTGGTGCTGGCCCTGATGGGTATTACCGGCGCCATCTGGTCATTCCAGGATGAACTGTTGGAGCTGTTCAATCCCCAGGTGCTCACCGTCGAGGTGCGCCAGGAAGGCGTGCTGCCGATGCCTGAGCTGGTGCGCAGGATCGAGGCCGAACAAGGCGACAAGGTTGCCATGCTCTGGGTCCAGCCCCGCAGTGACAGGGCCGCGCGGGTTTTCTTCACCCCTCCTCCCGGCGAGCGTCGCGGTTTGTTGCGCTATGCCGACCCGTACACCGGTAAGCTGCAGGGCGAGGTAGCCGGTCAGGGCTTTTTCGACCTGATGCTGCAGTTGCACCGCTTCCTGGCCATGGGTGATAGCGGCCGGCAGATCACCGGTGCCTGTACCCTGATGCTGATTTTCTTCTGTCTCTCCGGCCTGTACCTGCGTTGGCCACGCAAAGCGCTGAACTGGCGGACCTGGCTGACCCTGGACTGGGCGAAAAAGGGCCGCGCCTTCAACTGGGACCTGCACGCTGTGGCCGGCACCTGGTGCCTGTTGTTCTACCTGCTGTTTGCCCTCACCGGCCTGTTCTGGAGCTACGAGTGGTACCGTGAAGGCTTGAACAAACTGCTCGCCGATGGCCCCGCCGCCGGCCAGCAACACAAGCGTGGCGAGGGCCGCGGCGGCCGCCCGGGTGGTGCGCCAGGTAAAGACGTCAAGCCGCTGGTGGTCGACTACGAGGCCATCTGGAGCAACCTGCAAGCAGCTGCCGGCCCTAGCATGAGCAGCTACAACCTGCGCCTGCCGCCAGTTGGCGGGCAACCGGCAATGATCTTCTATTTGCTTGAAGGCGCCGAACACGAACGCGCGCTCAACACCCTGAGCATCGACCCGGCCAACGGCCAGGTAAAGAACAACGAGCGCTATGCCGACAAGTCGTTCAAGGCGCAACTGCTGGCCAGCGTCTATGCCCTGCACGTGGGCAGCTACTTCGGCCTGACCGGGCGAATTGTGGTGACCATCGCCAGCCTGACCATGCCGCTGTTCTTCGTCACCGGCTGGCTGCTGTACCTCGATCGGCGGCGCAAGAAACGTCAGGTGCGTGCAGCACGGGGCAATCTGGTGCCATCGAACGGGCAAGACGGCGGCTGGCTGGTGGGTTTTGCCAGCCAGAGCAGCTTTGCCGAGCAACTCGCCTGGCAGAGTGCCGGGCAACTGCAGGCCGCAGGTTTGCCGGTACAGGTACGGCCGCTGGCCGAGCTTACCGAGCAGGACCTTAACCAGGCCCGCCAGGCGCTGTTCGTGGTCAGTACCTTTGGTGACGGTGAAGCCCCCGACAGCGCGCGTGGCTTCGAACGCAAGGTACTTGGCCAACCTTGGGCCCTGGGCAACTTGAACTATGCCCTGCTGGCCTTGGGTGACCGCCAGTACCCGCACTTCTGCGGCTTTTCCCGGCGCTTGCAGGCCTGGCTAGGCGAGCGCGGGGCGACGACGGCGTTCGCCCCGGTTGAAGTCGACAGCGCCGATCCAAAGGCCCTGCAACACTGGCAACAACAGCTGGCACAGCTGACCGGCAGTACGCCGCCCGCCGCCTGGCAGGCACCCAAGTTCGCTAACTGGACGTTGGTCAGTCGCCAACTGATGAACCCGGGTAGCCAGGGCTCGGCAGTCTATCTGCTTGGCCTCACGCCTGAGCGACCCGCGCAATGGGAGGCCGGTGACCTGGTGGAGATCCTGCCGCGCAACAGCGCCCGGAGCCTTGAGCAGTTCCTCAAGGGCCTGGGGCTTGAAGGCGAAACAGCCGTGCAGGTCGAAGGCCTGCAAGAGAGCCTGCTGCAAGCCCTGGCCAGCCGCCAGTTGCCGAAAAGCCGCGAGCACCTGGTCGGCCTGCACGCCCAGGCCCTGGTCGATGCGCTGATCCCGCTGGCCGCTCGGGAATATTCGATTGCCTCGATCGCCAGCGATGGCGTGCTGGAGCTGATCGTGCGTCAGGAGCGCCATGCCGATGGCAGCCTCGGCCTTGGCTCGGGGTGGCTGACCGAGCATCTGCCTGTGGAAAACAGCGTCAGCCTGCGTTTGCGTCGTAACAGTGGTTTCCACCTGCCAGCGCCGGCAACGCCGATGCTCCTGATCGGCAACGGTACCGGGCTTGCCGGGTTGCGCAGCCTGCTCAAGGGCCGCATCGTGGCCGGCGAACAGCGTAACTGGCTGCTGTTTGGCGAGCGTAACCAGGCTTACGACTTCCTGTGTGGGGATGAACTGCAGGGCTGGCAGCGCAGCGGTGATCTGGCGCGGCTGGACCTGGCCTTCTCTCGCGATCAGAGCCACAAGGTCTATGTGCAGGACCGTTTGCGCGAACAGGCAACCGAGCTGCGGCGCTGGCTGGATCAGGGCGCATCGATCTACATCTGCGGCAGTTTGCAGGGCATGGCCAGTGGCGTCGATGAGGTGCTGAACGAGGTGCTGGGGGCTGCCGAGGTTGAACGGCTGATCGAGCTGGGGCGCTATCGGCGGGATGTGTACTAGCCTTCAGGACCTCATCGCGGGTCAAGCCCGCTCCCACCGCGGGGAGCGGGCTTGCGATGGCGGTCAATGCAGATCGAACGTGTCGGCATCCAGATTAGCCGGAAACCGCGTGCGATAGGCCGCCAGGTCTGCCGCACTCAGTACGACGGTAAACACCCCGTCCGCCTCGCCTGCGCTCAGCAGGCTCTCCCCCTGGAAGTCCAGCACCTGGCTGTCACCGGTATAGGCAAAGCCCTTGCCGTCTGTACCCACGCGGTTCACCGCCGCCACATAACACAGGTTCTCGATACCCCGCGCCGGCAACAGGCGGTTCCAGTGCTGGCGACGGGCTGCTGGCCAGTTGGCGGTGTACAGCAGCAAATCGGTGTCCTGGGCATCGCGACTCCATACCGGGAAACGCAGGTCGTAGCAGATCAACGGCCTTACCCGCCAGCCCTTGAGCTCGAACTGCACCTGGCGCTCGCCCGGCGTGTAGTGCTTGTGCTCACCGGCCATGCGAAACAGGTGGCGCTTGTCGTAGAACAGGATCTCGCCATCGGGCCGTGCCCACAGCAGGCGGTTGCGGTGGCTGCCGTCGGCGGCCTGGATGATCACGCTGCCGGTGACCACGGCATCGAGCTTCTTGGCCTGGCTCTTGAGCCACTTGTAGGTCGGTCCGTTCTCGGGCTCGGCCAGGCTTTCGGAGTCCATGGAAAAGCCGGTGGTGAACATCTCCGGGAGGATGATCAGGTCAGCGCCGCGGGCCTGCTCCAGCAGGGTTTCGAAATGCTCATAGTTGGCCAGGCGGTCCTGCCAGACCAGGCTGGTCTGCACCAACGCGATGTTCAGGTTGGGCAGGCTACTCAGATCGCGCATAGTTTTTCCGCTGCCTGACGCAGCGTCTCCTCGCGTTTGGCAAAGCAAAGGCGCACCAGGCGCTGCTCGGGGATGGGTTGCTGGTAGAACACCGACACCGGAATGGTCGCCACGCCGTGTTCACGGGTCAGCCACAGCGACATGTCAACGTCGTTCAAGTCCGGACGAATCTGCGAATAATCCACCAACTGGAAATAAGTCCCCGGCGTGGGTTTGAACTGAAAGCGCGAAGACGTCAGCAATTCGCAAAACAGGTCGCGCTTGGCCTGGTAGAAGGCCGGCAGCTCTTCGACATGCTCGGGGTGCGCCGCCATGAAATCAGCCAGCGCCCATTGCAGCGGCGTCACGCCGCAGAAGTTGACGTACTGGTGGACCTTGCGCAGCTCGGCGCTGAGGGCCGGTGGCGCCACCACATAACCGGTTTTCCAGCCGGTGACGTGGTAGGTCTTGCCAAACGAGCTGACCACGAAGGCGCGCGGGTACAGCGCTTCATGGGCCAGCACGCTGGCGTGCTGCACGCCGTCGAACACCAGGTGCTCGTAGACTTCGTCGCTGATCAGATAGATATCACGCTCGGCGATCAGCAGCGCCAGCTTGTCCAGGTCATCGCGGCTGATCAACGCGCCGCTGGGGTTGTGCGGCGAGTTGAGGATGATCATCCGTGTGCGTGGGCTGAGGGCGTCGGTGAGCTTCTGCCAGTCGATGGCAAACTCACCGTCAGTGAGCTGGACATGCACGCAGCGCCCGCCCGCCAGTTCCACCGAAGGCTCATAGCTGTCGTAACTGGGGTCGAAGACGATGACCTCATCGCCCGTGCGGATTACCGCATGGATAGCACAGAAGATCGCTTCGGTGGCACCGGGGGTGATGGTGACTTCATGCTCGGCATCGACGCTGACGCCATAGCTGCGGGCGATCTTGTTCGCCACCTGTTGGCGCAAGGCCGGCAAGCCGGTCATCGGGCTGTACTGGTTATGTCCGGCACTGACATGCCGGCCGACCGCATCGAGCAGTGCTTGCGGGCCGTTGAAATCGGGGAAACCCTGGGACAGGTTCAAGGCGCCGGTTTGCGCGGCGAGCTGGGACATGGTGGTAAAGATGGTCGTGCCGACGTTCGGCAACTTGCTACTGATCATGGAGCCCTCTTTCCTGCATCACTATCCGGCTCGAGGCGGCGCGGTCTGAGACCGAGCATAGCGGATTGATCGGTCAGGAAAAAGGTTGTAACAGTCGCAGGCCAATCGCGGGTCAAGCCCGCTCCCACAGAGCAGGAGCGGGCTTGACCCGCGATGCTTGTTAGCGTTTGTCTTTACGCTTCTTCTCGGCTTTCTTGTGGTGCGACATCAAGCGACGCTTCTTGTTGACCTGGCGGTCGGTCAAGGTGTTCTTGTTGCCTTCGTACGGGTTGTCACTGCCCTTGTACTCGATGCGGATCGGCGTACCGACCAGCTTGAGCACGCGGCGGTAGGTGTTTTCCAGGTAACGCGAATAGGACTTGGGTACCTTCTCGACCTGGTTGCCGTGGATCACGATGATCGGCGGGTTGGCGCCACCGAGGTGGGCATAGCGCAGCTTGATCCGGCGGCTGTTGACCATCGGCGGCTGGTGCTCGCTGACCGCGTCTTCGAGGATCTGGGTCAGGCGGCTGGTCGGCCAGCGGGTGACCGCCGACTTGAACGAGTTCTGCACCGACTGGTACAGGTTGCCCACGCCGGTGCCGTGCAGCGCCGAAATGAAGTGGATGTCGGCGAAGTCGACGAAGAACAGCCGGCGTTCCAGCTCGGTCTTCACGTAGTCGCGCTCGCCCGGCTGCATGCCGTCCCACTTGTTCAGGGCGATGACGATGGCGCGACCGGCTTCCAGGGCAAAGCCCAGCAGGTTCAGGTCATGGTCAACCACGCCTTCGCGGGCGTCCATGACGAAGATCACCACGTTGGCGTCCTTGATCGCCTGCAGGGTCTTGACCACGGAGAACTTCTCGACCTCTTCGTGGATCTTGCCGCGCTTGCGCACCCCGGCGGTGTCGATCAGGGTGTACTTCTCTTCGTTACGCTCGAAGGGAATGTAGATACTGTCGCGGGTGGTGCCGGGCTGGTCGTAGACGATGACCCGCTCTTCACCGAGCATGCGGTTGACCAGGGTCGACTTGCCGACGTTCGGCCGGCCGATGATGGCGATCTTGATCCCGTCTTTTTCGCTCGGGCCAGGAATACGCACCGCTTCCTCGCCTTCGGCGACGTCGGTGTCGATTTCTTCCTCGTCCTTGTCCCGCGGGAAGTCGCTCAGCACGGCTTCCAGCAGGTTGTTGACGCCACGGCCCTGGGCGCCGGCAACACCAATGGCGTTACCCATGCCCAGTGGCGAGAATTCGGCGATGGCGGCCAGCGGATCGATGTTGTCGATCTTGTTGGCAACCAGGAACGAGCGCTTGTTGCGCTTGCGCAAGTGCTCGGAAATCATCTGGTCGGCGGCGGTCAGGCCGGCACGGGCATCCACCAGGAACAAGACCACATCGGCTTCTTCGATGGCCAGCAGCGACTGCTCGGCCATTTTCTCGTCCATGCCTTGCTCGTCACCGGAAATACCACCGGTGTCGACCAGGATGTACGAGCGGCCTTGCCAGCGCGCTTCACCGTACTGGCGGTCTCGGGTCAGCCCGGACAGGTCGCCGACGATAGCGTCGCGGGTCCTGGTCAGGCGGTTGAACATGGTGGATTTACCGACGTTCGGTCGGCCCACCAGGGCGATTACGGGAACCATTCGGCTCTCCACTGCGTAAATTCAGAAAATACAAAGGCCGCTGCACTGCAGCGGCCGGAGTTCGAGCGGCACCCAAAGTGCCGCAGCCCGAGGCCGGCATGGCCTCAAGCATAGCCTCAGCGGATGGTCAGCGCCTCGAGCTTGCCGCTGTTGCCGTACACATAGATGGTGTCACCCACCACCAGCGGACGTGCGCGCAGGCCATCGCTGTCGATACGCTCACGACCGACGAAACGACCATCGACCTGGCTGAGCAGGTGCAGGTAACCTTCCAGGTCACCCACCGCTACGTAGCTGGAGAACACTTCCGGCGCCGACAACTGGCGGCGTGCCAGCGAGTCGTTGCTCCACAGGGCGCTGGACGAACGCTCGTCGATGCCTTCCACGGTGCCCGAAGCCAGGCTCACGTAGACGTTACCGAAGCCCTGGGCCACACCGGTGTAGCTGGAAGCATCACGCTGCCACAGCACCCGGCCGCTCTCCAGGTCCAGGCCGGCGGCGCGACCCTGGTAGCTGGAAACGTACAGGGTACCGCCGGACAGCAGCAGGCCACCGTCGATATCCACGACCCGGTCAAGCTCCGAGCGACCTTGCGGGATGGCCACGCGCTGCTCCCAGACCGGCACGCCGTTCTGGGTGTCGAGGGCAACCACCTTACCGGTCGACAGGCCGGCAACGGCCAGACGGTTGGTCACGATCGGTGCGCCGGTACCACGCAGGGTGAGTACCGCCGGGGTGCTTTCGTAGATCCAGCGACGGTCGCCGGTGCTGGCGTCCAGGCCAATAACGCGGTCGTCCTGGGTTTGCACCACCACCACGTCACCGTTGGTGGCCGGCGGCGCCAGCACTTCACTGGTAACGCGCGAGCGCCAGCGTTCTTCACCGGTGCTGGCATCCAGGGCAATCACTTCGCCCTTGAGGGTGCCGAGCATGACCATGCCGTAACCGACGCCAACGGCGCCGGAAACCGGCAGTTCGAGGTCCTTCTTCCAGGCCACGTCGCCGTTGTTGCGATCCAGCGCCATCACCACGCCGGTTACATCGGCGGCGTAGATGCGGTCATTTTCGATCGCCGGAACCAGCATGTTGAAGGATTCGCCCTGACCATCACCGATCGAGCGGCTCCACTGCTTCTTCAAGACCACTTCTTCGGTGAACTTGGTGAGTTCGGCCGGTGGCAATTCCTTTTTGCTGTTGCTGCTGCAACCCACGGCCAGAAGGGCCAGGGTCAGCACTGCTGCATGTTTCCAACCGATCACGTCACGCATCCCCTTTGGCCAGGTCGTCGAGCTTGAGTTGCAGGCCACCGATCGCGGCGTCGTCAGACAGCGCAGCCTTGGCTTTTTCGTAAGCGGCATGGGCATCGCCAGCGCGGCCCAGTTGCACCAGCAGGTCGCCCTTGAGCTCTTCACGGCTGGCCAGGAACGCCTTGTCGGCATCGCCTTCAAGCAGCTTCAGCGCTTCGTCGACCTTCTTCTGCGCGGCCAGGACACGGGCCAGGCGCTGACGGGCGATTTCACCCAGGGTCGCGTCGGCCGGCTTGTCCATCACCAGCTTGAGCTCGGCAGCGGCGTCATCGAGCTTACCGCTCTCGACCGCAACCTTGGCCACGAACAGGCTGGCGTACTGGGCATAGGCCGAGCCGCCGAATTCGTTCTTGAGCTTGCCGGACAGCTCGGCGACCTTGGCCGCGTCAGGCTCGCCGCTTGGCGTCAGGGTAGTCTCCAGCAGGGCCTGGTAGAGGTTCGAGGCGCCTTGCGACTGGTTGGTCTGGTATTTCTGCCAGGCTTGCCAGCCGAACACCACGACCAGCGCCAGCAGGCCACCGGTTACCAGCGGCTTGCCATTGCGGTCCCACCAGTCCTTCATCGCGACCAGTTGTTCATCATCGGTACTCGACACCCCAATACTCCTTTTCACCAAATCGGCTGTTGACTCGCCTCACGCCTGCGCGAGCGAGGCTTCCAGGTGCTCTGCCAGAGCATCCCAGGCAATGTTTTGTTGTTCGCCCTGACCGCGCAGGGGTTTGAAACCTACCACTTGTTGCGCCAGTTCGTCGTCCCCCAGGATCAAGGCGAACAGCGCGTTGCTCTTGTCGGCCTTCTTGAACTGGCTCTTGAAGCTGCCAGCACCGGCGTTGACCTGCAGGCGCAGGTTCGGCAGACGGTCACGCAGGCGCTCGCTCAGGGTCAGACCAGCCAGTTCGGCCTGCTCGCCGAAGGCGCACAGGTAGACGTCAACCTGACGGTTGATCGACTCCGGCACCTGCTCGAGGGTTTCCAGCAGCAGGATCAGACGCTCGATACCCATGGCGAAACCAACGCCCGGGGTCGGCTTGCCGCCCATCTGCTCGACCAGGCCGTCGTAGCGGCCACCGGCACACACGGTGCCCTGGGAGCCGAGCTTGTCGGTGACCCATTCGAAAACGGTCTTGCTGTAGTAGTCCAGGCCACGCACCAGCTTGGTGTTGATCACGAACGGAATGCCGGCGGCATCCAGGCGTGCTTTCAGGCCGTCGAAGTGCACGCGGGACTCATCGTCCAGGTAGTCTTCGAGCTTCGGCGCGCCGACCAGCACTGCCTGGGTGTTGCTGTCCTTGCTGTCGAGGATGCGCAGCGGGTTGCTTTTCAGGCGGCGCTGGCTGTCTTCGTCCAGTTGCTCCAGGCGCGCCGAGAGGAACTCGACCAGCGCGTCACGGTAGCGGGCACGGGCTTCGCTGGTGCCCAGGCTGTTGAGCTCGAGCTTGACCGCGTCACGGATGCCCAGCTGGCCCCAGAGGCGCCAGGTCAGCATGATCAGCTCGGCGTCGATGTCCGGACCGTCGAGGTTGAAGACTTCGACACCAATCTGGTTGAACTGGCGATAACGGCCTTTTTGTGGGCGCTCGTGGCGGAACATCTGGCCGATGTACCAGAGCTTCTGCACCTGCCCACTACCGGTGATGCCGTGTTCGAGCACAGCGCGCACGCAGGCGGCGGTGCCTTCCGGGCGCAGGGTCAGGGAGTCGCCGTTACGATCATCGAAGGTGTACATCTCTTTTTCGACGATGTCGGTGACTTCACCGATCGAGCGCTTGAACAGCTCGGTGAACTCGACGATCGGCGTACGGATCTGGCGATAGCCATAGGTATCCAGCAGGCCGGCGACGGTGTTCTCGAAATAACGCCACAGCGGCGTCTGCTCGGGCAGGATGTCGTTCATGCCACGAATGGCTTGCAGCGATTTGCTCACGGAAAATCCCTTAACAATTCTGTGTCAGTCAGCCACGGGCGATCAGCGCCGCGTCGGCCTCGGCTTTTTCAGCCGCTTTCTGGCGGATGAGCTTTTCCAGCTCATCGACCAGGTTGTCATTGGTCAGCTTCTGCGCAGGCTTGCCGTCGATGTAGATCAGGTTCGGCGTGCCACCGGTGAGCCCCACATGGGCTTCCTTGGCCTCGCCGGGGCCATTCACCACGCAACCGATAACGGCGACGTCCAGCGGTACCAGCAGGTCTTCCAGGCGCCCTTCCAGCTCGTTCATGGTCTTGACCACATCGAAGTTCTGCCGCGAGCAGCTCGGGCAGGCGATGAAGTTGATGCCACGCGAACGCAGGTGCAGGGACTTGAGGATGTCGTAGCCGACCTTGACCTCTTCGACCGGGTCAGCTGCCAGCGAAATGCGAATAGTATCGCCAATCCCGTCGGCGAGCAGCATACCGAGGCCCACGGCGGATTTCACCGTGCCCGAGCGCAGGCCGCCGGCTTCGGTAATGCCCAGGTGCAGTGGCTGGATGATCTGCTTGGCCAGCAGGCGGTAGGCTTCGACGGCCATGAACACGTCGGAGGCCTTGACGCTGACCTTGAAATCCTGGAAATCCAGTCGGTCGAGGTGCTCGACGTGACGCATGGCCGATTCGACCAGCGCCGCCGGGGTCGGCTCGCCGTACTTTTTCTGCAGGTCTTTTTCCAGGGAACCGGCGTTGACGCCGATACGGATCGGGATACCGCGGTCGCGGGCGGCATCGACCACCGCACGCACGCGGTCTTCGCGACCGATGTTGCCCGGGTTGATGCGCAGGCAGTCGACACCCAGCTCGGCTACGCGCAGGGCAATGCGGTAGTCGAAATGGATGTCGGCGACCAGCGGTACGCTGACCTGTTGCTTGATCTTGCCGAAGGCCTCGGCAGCGTCCATGTCCGGTACCGAGACGCGCACGATGTCGACGCCGGCATCGACCAGGCGGTTGATCTGCGCGACGGTCGCGGCCACGTCATTGGTGTCGGTGTTGGTCATGCTCTGGACCGCGATGGGAGCATCGCCGCCAACAGGCACATTACCTACCCAGATTTTCCGGGATTCGCGACGTTTGATCGGAGATTCGCCGTGCATGACTTATTGTCCCAACTTCAGGCGAGCGGTCTCGCCACTGGTGAACGGCGCAACGTCGACAGGCTGGCCGTTGTAGCTGACCTGCACGCCGCGGGCAAAGCCCAGGCGTACCGAAAACGGCGGCTTGCCGGTCAGGTCCAGGCTGTCGCCCTTGCGCTTGATGGCGCTGAACAGCAGCTTGCCGTTGCCATCGGTGACCGAAGTCCAGCAATCGGCGTTGAATTGCATGTGCAGCTGGCCGCTACCGGCCGGGGCTGGAGCGGCAACAGCAGGAGCCGTTGGCACTGCGGCAACTGCACTGTTGACCACCGGCGCCGCCGGCGCTGGCGCAGGTACAACCGGGGCCGCCGGGGCCACTGGTGTTACCGCAGTGCTGACAGCAGGGGCGGCAGGGGCAACAGGTGCGACAACCGGGCTGAGCGGTGCTTGCTCAGCCGGTGCGGCGGCCACTTGCTCGGTTGGCGCCGGGGCCTGCTCGAGGTTCAGGGTAGTGCTTTCCGGTTGCTGACCAGCGGTCACTGCCTGGTCTTCAGGCTCGTCCAGCGGGTGAATCTGGGTGGTGCCGTCGGCGCTTTCGACTTCGACGTGTTCCAGGGCCATGTTGGCCAGGTCCTTGCCACGCAGGCTGGTCTGGTCCTGCCACCAGAAGAAGCCGCCACCGATCACGACCACCAGCAGCACCAGGCTGACGATACGCAGGATGTTGTGGGACAGGCGCACCGGCTCTTCGATGCGGCCAAGGGCGTGCACGTCGCTGCCCTGGGCGTGGGTGCCGGTGCACTGGTCGAAGGCTTGCACCAGGGCGGCCTGGTCCATGTCCAGCAGCTTGGCATAAGCACGGATGTAGCCACGGGCAAAGGTATGCCCCGGCAGCTTGTCGAAGGCGCCGGCTTCAAGATTGTTCAGGGAACTCACGGTGAGGT
This sequence comes from Pseudomonas wadenswilerensis, assembly GCF_900497695.1. GTDB lineage: Bacteria > Pseudomonadota > Gammaproteobacteria > Pseudomonadales > Pseudomonadaceae > Aquipseudomonas > Aquipseudomonas wadenswilerensis. The sequence continues at coordinate 164,668 of NZ_UIDD01000011.1, forward strand.
TGAGCTTGCGGGCCACTTCGACCTGGGACCAGTCCCTGCTCTCGCGGGCCTGACGCAGGATTTCACCGGGATTTTCGCGAGTCGCTGCTGCTGCTTCGGGATGCGCCGCTTTCATCATTGCTCCGACAGGTATTGCTGATATTCCGGCGTACCGGGATAAAGTCGTTGTAATTGCAGGCCCAGTTCGCTGGCCTTGTTCCGTTCTTCGAAGACGCTGGCCAGGCGACTGCCCAGCAGCAGGCTGCGGGCACTGTGGTCGCTCAGCTGGCTGAAACGATCGTAGTAGTCACGGGCCGGCACATAATGCCTGTCTTCGTAAGACAACTCAGCCATTTCCAGCAACGCGCGCGGCTGCTGCTGGTTGAGTCGCAAAGCTTTTACCAGGTATTCCTGCGCTTCGGCGCGCTGTCCCAGCCTGAGCGCGGTCAGGCCGAGGTTCTCGAACACCCGGGAGCGTTCAGGATACAGGGTATCGGCCGCCGCTTGGGCAAACATCTGCTGCGCCTGGGCGTATTGCCCACGAGCATAAAGGAAACTGCCGTAATTGTTGCGAATTCGGCTGTCGTCCGGGCGGCTGGTCAGGGCCTTGCGAAAGTGCGCCTCGGCCAGTTCCGGCTCGTCTTCGGCCTGAAACACCAAAGCCAGGGCCGCATTGGCTGCGGCATCCTGGCTATCGAGGTCGAGGGCTTTTTTCAGCGGCGCTTTGGCCTGCTCGGTCAAACCTTGTTGCAAATAACCCAGCCCCAACTGCACATAGGCCTGTCGTGCCTGCTCGCGACCTTCACGACTGCCCAGCGCGTCCGAACTCCCGCCGGACACGCAACCTGCAAGCAGGGCGAGCGCCAGGATCGACAGCGCGAAGCGCAGGGTCATGGAGGTCCTCTCTTCAGTTGCGCGCGGCGCTTTCTTGCACTTCACCGTCGGCGTTCAACTGACGCACGGCGATATAGCGCTCGCTGCGGCGGGTACGGTCCATCACCTGGCCAACCAGCTGACCGCAAGCGGCGTCGATGTCTTCACCACGGGTGGTACGCACCGTGACGTTGTAACCGGCGTGATGCAGGTGGTCCTGGAAGCGGCGGATGGCATTGTTGCTCGGACGCTCGTAACCGGAATGCGGGAACGGGTTGAACGGGATCAGGTTGATCTTGCACGGTACGTTCTTGAGCAGCTCGGCCATTTCCACGGCGTGTTCGAGCTTGTCGTTGACGTCCTTGAGCAGGGTGTACTCAATGGTCAGTACGCGCTTTTCGCCCAGTTGCGACATGTAGTTCATGCACGCTTCGAGCAGGACCTTGAGCGGGTACTTCTTGTTGATCGGCACCAGTTCGTTGCGCAGCGCATCGTTCGGCGCGTGCAGCGACAGGGCCAGGGAGACGTCGATGTGCTTGGCCAGCTCTTCAATCATCGGTACCACGCCGGAGGTGGACAGGGTCACCCGGCGCTTGGAAATGCCGTAGCCGAGGTCGTCCATCATCAGGTGCATGGCGGCGACCACGTTGTCGAAGTTCAGCAATGGCTCACCCATGCCCATCATCACCACGTTGGTGATGGCGCGATCGATGGTGGCCGGCACGCTGCCGAACGACTTGTTGGCAATCCACACCTGGCCGATCACTTCGGCGGCGGTGAGGTTGCTGTTGAATCCTTGCTTGCCGGTGGAGCAGAAACTGCAGTCCAGGGCGCAACCGGCCTGGGACGAGACACACAATGTGCCACGCTTGCCCTGGGGGATGTACACGGTCTCGACGCAGCTGCCGGACGCCACGCGCACCACCCATTTACGGGTGCCGTCGCTGGAGATGTCCTCGCTGACCACTTCCGGACCGCGAATCTCGGCAACAGCCTTGAGCTTTTCGCGCAAGGCCTTGCCGACATTCGTCATGGCGTCGAAATCATCGACGCCAAAGTGGTGAATCCATTTCATTACCTGACCGGCACGGAAACGCTTCTCCCCGATAGAGTCGAAGAATTTTTCCATTTCCGGCTGGGTTAGCCCCAACAGGTTAGTTTTGCCAGTCGATGTCGTCATGGATTCACCCTCACCCGTAAGCTTTCGCTTAGCGAGTGGTTACCTCGGTAGCTGCGAAGAAGTACGAGATTTCGCGAGCAGCAGCGGCTTCGGAGTCCGAACCGTGAACGGCGTTGGCGTCGATGGACTCGGCGAAGTCAGCGCGGATGGTGCCGGCAGCAGCTTCTTTAGGGTTGGTAGCGCCCATCAGCTCACGGTTCAGAGCGATGGCGTTTTCGCCTTCCAGAACCTGAACAACAACAGGGCCGGAGATCATGAAGGCAACCAGGTCACCGAAGAAACCGCGCTCTTTGTGCTCAGCGTAGAAGCCTTCGGCTTCGGCTTTGGACAGTTGCTTGAGCTTCGAGGCAACGACGCGCAGGCCGGCTTTTTCGAAACGGGTGGTGATCTCGCCGATCACGTTTTTAGCAACTGCGTCAGGCTTGATGATGGAGAAAGTACGTTGAACAGCCATGGTGAAACTCCAGAAACGTTGAGTGAAGCGAAAAATTAAACCCGCGAATTATACGCGGGTTCCAAGGGATTGCCTAACCTGCCGAGCGCGCTCAGTCGGCTTCTTCGATCCAGGCCGCCTGGATGGCTTCGAGAACCTTCTCGCCGCCACGCTGCGGATCGTCACTGAATTCCGGCAATGCCAGCACCCACTGGTGCAGATCGACGAAGTTCACATAACGAGGATCGACTTCCGGCTTGCTTTCGGCAAGCTGGATTGCAATTTCAAGTACATCAACCCATTTCAGACTCATGATGGCTCCCTGAATCAGTGCGGCGCTTCGGCGGCCAGGTTGATCGTGTACTTCGGAATCTCGATGGTCAGGTCTTCCTCACCAACGATCACCTGGCAGGCCAGGCGCGACTGACGCTCCAGGCCCCAGGCCTTGTCGAGCATGTCTTCTTCGAGTTCGTCGGCTTCCTCGAGCGAATCGAAGCCTTCACGCACGATGCAATGGCAGGTGGTGCAGGCACACACACCACCACAGGCGCTTTCCATCTCGATGTGGTGCTCGTGGGCCAGTTCCAGGATGTTGGTTCCTGGCGCCACCTCCACCACCAGCCCTTCCGGGCAGAACTTCTCGTGGGGCAGAAAAATCACCTGCGGCATCAGTTATTCCTCGATCTCATTCAGGTTGCGCCCGGCCAAAGCGGCTTTTACCGTCGAATCAAGGCGACGGGCGGCAAAGGCATCGGTCACCTGCGACAGACGCTTGGTCTGTTGCTCGATGGCCGCGCCATCGGTGCCGTTGATCAAATCACGCAAGTCTTGCATCTGTTGCTCGATCGCCAGGCGCTCTTCGGCGTCCAGCAGGCGCTCGCCATCGGCGTCCAGGGCGCCCTGCACCGCTTCGAGCAGGCGCTCGGCGTCGACCTGGTGTTCGCGCAACTGGCGCGCCACCTTGTCGAAACCGGCATGTTCGAAGGAATCCTTGAGCATGCGGGCGATTTCGCCGTCGGTCAGGCCGTAGGACGGCTTGACCTGGATGCTCGATTCGACGCCCGAACCCAGCTCGCGCGCCGAAACGCTGAGCAGGCCGTCGGCATCGACCTGGAAGGTCACGCGGATCTTCGCCGCACCGGCGACCATCGCCGGAATGCCACGCAGTTCGAAGCGCGCCAGGGAGCGGCAGTCACTGATCAGTTCACGCTCGCCTTGCAGCACGTGAATCATCATGGCCGACTGACCATCTTTGTAGGTGGTGAATTCCTGGGCGCGGGCAACCGGGATGGTGGTGTTGCGCGGAATCACCTTCTCCATCAGCCCACCCATGGTTTCCAGGCCCAGGGACAGCGGAATCACGTCAAGAAGCAGCAATTCGCCACCATCACGGCGGTTACCGGCCAGGGTATCGGCCTGGATAGCGGCGCCGATGGCGACCACCTGGTCCGGGTCGATTTCGGTCAGCGGGGTACGGCCAAACAGCGCGCCTACAGCCTCGCGCACACGCGGCACGCGGGTCGAACCACCGACCATTACCACTGCGGCGACCTCTTCGAGCTCGACGCCGCTGTCACGCACGGCACGGCGGCAGGCCTTGAGGCTGCGGGCGACCATCGGCTCGATCAGGGCATCAAAGGCGCCCCGGGTCAGCTCGGCCTGCCAGCTGCCATGGGCAACCGTCACCGAATCAGCGTCAGTCAGGGCCTCTTTGGCCGCGCAGGCGGTTTGCAGCAACTGGCGCTGGGCACCCGGATCGAGGTCCGAGGACAGGCCGGCCTGCTCGACGATCCAGTTGGCGATAGCGTGGTCGAAGTCGTCGCCGCCCAGGGCGCTGTCGCCACCGGTGGCCAGCACTTCAAAGACCCCGCCCGTCAGGCGCAGGATCGAGATATCGAAGGTACCGCCACCCAGGTCATAGATGGCCACCAGGCCTTCGGCATTCTGGTCCAGGCCATAGGCCACCGCGGCGGCGGTCGGCTCGTTGAGCAGGCGCAATACGTTGAGGCCGGCCAGACGCGCGGCGTCCTTGGTGGCCTGGCGCTGGGCGTCGTCGAAATAGGCCGGCACGGTGATCACCGCACCAACCAGCTCGCCGCCGAGGGTCTCTTCGGCGCGCTGGCGCAGCACCTTGAGGATATCGGCCGAGACTTCCACCGGGCTTTTCGGCCCCTGGACAGTGTCGATGAACGGCATATGCGACTCACCGCCGACAAAGCGGTACGGCAACTGCTCGCCCAGCTGCTTGACGTCTGCAAGGCCACGGCCCATCAGGCGCTTGACCGACAGCACCGTGTTGAGCGGGTCGCTGGAGGCGGCGTCGCGGGCGAGCTGGCCGACGTCGATGTGGTCGGCGTGATAGCGCACGGCGGACGGCAGGATAACCCGGCCTTGGGCATCCGGCAGGGGCTCGCTGCGGCCGCTGCGCAGGGCAGCAACCAGGGAATTGGTGGTACCTAGGTCAATACCCACCGCCAGGCGACGCTGGTGCGGCTGAGGGCTCTGACCGGGTTCGGCGATCTGCAGTAGGGCCATGCTTATCTGAATACCAGGGGCGCCGCCAGAAGCAGCGCCGGGTTAATCGTCGAGGCGCTCTTCCAGCTGGCGCACTTCGTAGGCGAGCTTGTCGAGAAACTGCATGCGGCGCATCAGGCGCTCGGCCTGTTCACGCTGCGCAGCATCATCCCAGCAGGCGGCGAAGTCCTCGTTGAGTGCTTCCTGGGCAGTTTTCAAGCGACGCTTGAACACGGCCACGCCATCGAGGTCGGCACTGTCCTGGAGGTCTTCGAGCTCTTCGCGCAGTTGCATCTGCTGGAAGAGGAACTCGGGATCATGGACGGTGACTTCCTGCGGTACTTCATGACCGCCGATCGCCAACAGGTAGCGGGCACGCCGGGGCGCGCTCTTGAGAGTCTGGTAAGCCTCGTTCAGCGCAGCCGAACGCTCCAGCGCAATGCGCTGTTCACGTTCGGAGGCATCGGCGAAGCGATCCGGATGGACCTCGCGGGCCAGCTCGCGATAGCGAACGGCCAGCTTGTCGAGGTCCAGACGGAAGCCAGGTTGCAGGTCAAACAGGGCGAAATGACAAGGAGTACCCACGCGCAGCCTCAGACGTTGAAGCTTTCGCCGCAGCCACACTCACCGCGCACGTTGGGGTTGTTGAACTTGAAGCCTTCGTTCAACCCTTCCTTGACGAAATCCAGCTCGGTACCGTCGAGGTACGTCAGGCTTTTCGGATCGATGATCACCTTCTCGCCATGGCTTTCGAAGACCAGGTCTTCGCTGTCCGGCTGATCGACGAACTCGAGCACATAGGCCAGGCCCGAGCAGCCAGTGGTGCGCACGCCAAGGCGAATACCTTCACCTTTGCCGCGTCCGTCGAGGGAGCGCCGCACATGTTTGGCGGCGGCTTCTGTCATGCTGATAGCCATCGAGACTCCTTACCTGCAACAGGCGACCTTAGAGCAAACCTTTCTTCTGCTTGTAATCGCGCACGGCCGCCTTGATGGCGTCCTCGGCGAGTACCGAGCAGTGGATTTTAACCGGCGGCAGCGCCAGTTCTTCGGCCAGCTGGGTGTTCTTGATGGTCTCGGCTTCGTCCAGGGTCTTGCCCTTCATCCACTCGGTAGCGAGGGAGCTGGAAGCGATGGCCGAACCGCAGCCGTAGGTCTTGAACTTGGCGTCTTCGATGACGCCCTGCTCGTTGACCTTGATCTGCAGGCGCATGACGTCGCCGCACGCCGGAGCGCCGACCATGCCGGTGCCGACATCCGGGTCCTCGGCATTCATCTTGCCGACGTTACGCGGGTTTTCGTAATGGTCGATGACCTTTTCACTGTATGCCATGGTGCAATTCCTTCCTCATCAGAGAGCCGCTCTTGCCGGCGACTACTTAGTGCGCAGCCCACTCGATCTTGGAGATGTCGACGCCGTCTTTGTACATATCCCACAGCGGCGACAATTCGCGCAGCTTGGTTACGGCCTCGCAAACCTTCTGCGCGGCGTAGTCGATTTCTTCTTCGGTGCTGAAACGACCGAAGGTGAAGCGGATCGAGCTGTGTGCCAGTTCGTCGTTGCGGCCCAGGGCACGCAGCACATAGGACGGCTCGAGCGAAGCCGAAGTACAGGCCGAGCCGGACGAAACGGCCAGGTCCTTGAGCGCCATGATCAGCGACTCGCCTTCGACGTAGTTGAAGCTCAGGTTCAGGTTGTGCGGAATGCGCGCGGTCATGCTGCCGTTGATGTACAGCTCTTCAAGGCCTTCGACCTGCTTGTAGAAGCGGTCGCTCAGGGCCTTGATGCGCACGTTCTCGCTGGCCATCAGCTCTTTGGCGATGGCGAAGGCTTCACCCATGCCGACGATCTGGTGGGTAGCCAGGGTGCCCGAACGCATGCCGCGCTCGTGACCGCCGCCGTGCATGGTGGCTTCCAGGCGCACGCGAGGCTTGCGGCTGACGTACAGCGCGCCGATGCCTTTAGGGCCGTAGGTTTTGTGCGCCGAGAACGACATCAGGTCGACTTTCAGCTTCTGCAGGTCGATTTCGACCTTGCCGGTGGACTGCGCGGCATCGACGTGGAACATGACGCCGCGGGCGCGGGTCAGCTCGCCGATGGCGGCGATGTCGTTGATGGTGCCGATTTCGTTGTTCACGTGCATGATCGACACCAGGATGGTGTCTTCACGCAGGGCTGCTTCGACCATGGCCGGAGTGATCAGGCCATCGGCGCCCGGCTCGATGTAGGTGACTTCGAAGCCTTCACGCTCCAGCTGACGAGTGCTGTCCAGAACAGCCTTGTGCTCGATCTTAGAGGTGATCAGGTGCTTGCCCTTGGTGCTGTAGAAGTGCGCGACGCCCTTGATTGCCAGGTTGTCGGACTCGGTGGCACCGCTGGTCCAGACAATTTCCCGCGGGTCGGCATTGACCAGGTCGGCGACCTGGCGACGGGCGTTCTCGACCGCTTCTTCGGCTTTCCAGCCAAAGACGTGGGAGCGCGACGCCGGGTTACCGAAGTTCCCGTCGACCAGCAGGCAGTCGCTCATCTTCTGGGCAACGCGTGGATCGACCGGGGTGGTCGCGGAGTAATCGAGGTAGATCGGCAACTTCATTGAATATCTCCTATCAGGCGGTCGCGCCGCGCGTCGAAACGGTCATTCGACGGCAGACGTCTCAATCTTGTCCAGCTGCGTTGCCCGGCCTGCAATACGACGCAGGTCCTGGCGCTGGGCGACTTCTTGTACCTCACGGCGAGTGACAAGGTCAGCCAGGCTGATGCCGCTGAGGAATTCGTGAATCTGCTGGCTGAGGTCGCACCACAGGTGGTGGGTCAGGCAGGTGTCGCCGGCGTGGCAATCACCCAGGCCCTGGCAACGCGTGGCATCGACCGATTCGTTAACCGCATCGATGACCTGGGCGACCTGAATGCTCTCCATGCTTCGCGACAGCTGATAGCCGCCGCCAGGGCCGCGCACACTGGAAACCAGGCCGCTGCGGCGCAGCTTTGCAAACAGCTGCTCCAGATAAGAGAGGGAGATGCCTTGGCGCTCGGAAATGTCGGCCAGAGACACCGGCCCATTCTGCGCGTGCAACGCCAGGTCGAGCATGGCGGTCACGGCGTATCGGCCTTTTGTAGTCAGTCGCATGGCTAGTAGGTACCACGGGGTTACGGGATGGGAGCGAGTATGCTATTCCCGAGCATTTAAGTCAACTATAAGACCTAGTGCTTTAGTCGGGTTTACCGCAAGAGGGCGGCAGAATGATAGCAAACTAAGGGGCGCTTGCGCACGCCCCTTCTGTCAATGCGTCGACGCGTCGCTACGGGCCTCATCCTTGATCTCGGCGAAGTCTTCTTCACGCAAAGCCGGCAGCTCCTTGGCGCAGTAGTCGCTGCCCAGGTTCTTCAGCGCGCCGCACATGTCCTCCAGGCGTCCGTCGACAGCCTGCAGGTGGTCGAGCAACTGACCAATGGCGCGAGCCACCGGGTCGGGCATGTCCTCGCTGACACCATAGGCATCGAAGCCGATCTTCTCGGCCATGGCCTTGCGCCTGGCCTCGACCTCGGCATCGGTCTTGACGATGATCCGCCCCGGGATACCCACGGCGGTCGCACCGGCCGGCACCGCCTTGGTCACCACCGCGTTGGAGCCGATCTTGGCCCCGGCGCCGACGGTGAACGGCCCCAGCACCTTGGCCCCGGCACCGACGACAACGCCATCTTCCAGGGTCGGGTGACGCTTGCCCTTGTTCCAGGTGGTGCCACCCAGGGTCACGCCCTGGTACAGGGTGACGTCGTCGCCAATCTCGGCGGTTTCGCCGATGACGATACCCATGCCGTGGTCAATGAAAAAGCGTCGGCCAACCTTGGCGCCGGGGTGAATCTCGATCCCGGTCAGCCAGCGGCCGAAGTTCGACACCAGCCGGGCCAGCCACTTCCAGTCCCGCCGCCACAGGGCGTGCGCCGCGCGGTGCAGCCAGATTGCGTGCATGCCCGGGTAGCAGGTCAGCACTTCAAAGGCATTGCGCGCCGCCGGATCACGGTGGAAAACGCTCTGGATATCTTCACGCAGACGCTCGAACATCTATTGATCCTTCCGCTTATGCGGTTCGCCACGGGCCGCTTTCTGGGTTTCCGTGAGAATGCCGCGCAAAATACTCATTTCCGAACGATCGACCGAGCTGCGCCCATACAACCGACGCAGGCGCGGCATCAGGTGCTTGGGCTTCTGCGGGTCGAGAAAGCCGATAGCGACCAGGGTCTTTTCCAGGTGCTCGTAGAACAGCTCCATTTCATCCATGGTCGCCAGCTCGCTGCTGCGCTCCGACGCCACGTCGATTTTTTCCGATTTCAACGACTGCCCTTCCAGCGCCAGCCAGGCCATGCGCACTTCATAGGACAGCACTTGCACCGCGGCACCGAGGTTCAGCGAGCTGAAGTCCGGGTTCGAGGGAATGTGCACATGAAAGTGGCAACGCTGCAGCTCTTCGTTGGTCAGGCCCGCGTGCTCACGACCAAACACCAGGGCGATCTCCTCGCCCTGGGTGGCATGCTCGATGACTTTGCTGGCGCACTCGCGCGGATCGACCAGCGGCCAGGGGATGCGCCGCTCGCGGGCACTGGTGCCAAACACCAGGTTGCAACCGACCAGCGCATCTTCGAGGCTGGCGACCACTTGCGCACCGGCCAGCACGTCATCGGCACCCGACGCACGAGCATCGGCCTCGGGGGACGGGAAACTCTGCGGGTCGACCAGCACCAGCCGCGACAAGCCCATGTTTTTCATGGCACGCGCAGCGCCGCCGATATTGCCGGGGTGGCTGGTATTGACCAGAACAACACGAATATTTTGCAGCAAGGCGAGCGCTCACAGACGTTGCGAAGGGGGAGCAAATCTTACAGAAGCGACCGACTTTACGCTACGAAAGCAAATGTCACCCTTCTTCGCGCAAAGTTTTCTGCTAGAATGTTCGGCTTTCTTTAACGACCCAGGTGAAACGTCCATGCAGCCCATGCTGAATATCGCGCTGCGCGCCGCCCGCAGCGCCAGTGAATTGATTTTCCGCTCCATCGAGCGCCTGGATAGCATCAAGGTTGATGAAAAAGACGCCAAGGATTACGTCTCCGAAGTCGATCGCGCCGCAGAGCAGAAAATCATCGATGCCCTGCGCAAGGCCTACCCGAACCACTCCATCTACGGCGAAGAAACCGGCCTGCATGCCGGTAGCGGCGAAGAAGGCAAGGACTACCTGTGGATCATCGACCCACTGGATGGCACCACCAACTTCCTGCGTGGCGTTCCGCACTTTGCTGTCAGCATTGCCTGCAAATACCGTGGCCGCCTTGAGCACGCCGTGGTACTGGACCCTGTCCGCCAGGAAGAATTCACCGCCAGCCGTGGCCGTGGCGCCCAGCTGAACGGTCGTCGCCTGCGCGTCAGCCCTCGCACCAGCCTGGAAGGCGCCCTGCTGGGTACCGGCTTCCCGTTCCGCGACAACCAGATGGCTGACCTGGACAACTACCTGGGCATGTTCCGCGCCCTGGTCGGCCAGACCGCCGGCATCCGCCGCGCCGGTGCTGCCAGCCTGGACCTGGCCTACGTTGCCGCCGGTCGTTTCGATGCCTTCTGGGAATCGGGCCTGTCGGAGTGGGACATGGCTGCAGGCGCGCTGCTGATCCAGGAAGCTGGCGGCCTGGTGAGCGACTTCACCGGTGGCCACGACTTCCTCGAGAAGGGTCACATCGTTGCCGGCAACACCAAGTGCTTCAAGGCCGTCCTGACTGCTATCCAGCCGCACCTGCCTGCTTCGATCAAACGCTAAGTTCGATCGAACACAAAAAAAGCACCCTTCGGGGTGCTTTTTTTTGGCCTTATGAACCACCTTCTCTCTGTGGGAGCTGGCTTGCCAGCGATGAGGCCGGTATAGCCAACACTGTAGCCGGTGCCTGGATTACGACCGCTTCGCGCTCGATCGCCGGCAAGGCCAGCTCCCACAAAGACCGCGCCGTTACTGGCCTGGCTGGGCCTGGCTCAGCACCAGCTTGCCTTCTTTATCCAGCGGAATTTGCGAGCCTGGGTCACGGTCCATGCGCACCTGACCGACCTTGTCGCCGATCGAATACTTCACGTCATAGCCAACAACCTTCTCGCTCAGGTCATTGACCGTGTTGCAGCGGGTTTGCGTAGTGGTGTAGGTATCACGCTCCTGCATGCCTTCCTGCACCTTGTTGCCGGCATAGCCGCCACCGACCGCACCAGCCACGGTAGCGATCTTTTTACCGGTGCCGCCGCCGATCTGGTTACCCAGCAGGCCACCTGCCAGGGCACCGACCACGGTACCGGCGATCTGGTGCTGATCCTTCACCGGCGCCTGACGCGTCACGGTGACGTCCTTGCACACTTCACGGGGTGTCTTGACCGTCTGCTTGACCGGTTGCACCGCCAACACCTCGGCGTATTCCGGCCCGCCCTTGACCAGGCTGTAGGTGGCAACAGCACCTCCGGCTGTTACACCGACAGCACCCAAAACCGCACCCACCAGCATCGACTTGTTCACGTGAACCTCCTGATCGTACCTGCGGAACATTGCCCGCCTTCTCCCTGCCTTGGAGCATAAAAAAAGGCGCGAGTTCAACACTCGCGCCTTTTTGTACGACCAACAATGTGGGAAAACCCTTATGGACGTTCGTCCACACCTTCGGCTTTCACCGTCGGGATCAGGTCTTCACTGTTCAGGTTGAGCCAGATCAGCACCACGTTGGCGATGTAGATCGACGAGTAGGTACCGGCCATGACACCGATGAACAGCGCCAGGGAGAAGCCCCACAGGTTGTCGCCACCGAAGAACAGCAGTGCGGCAATGGCCAGCAAGGTCGATACCGACGTCGCCACGGTCCGCAGCAGGGTCTGGGTGGTCGAGATATTGATGTTCTCGATCAGCGAGGCCTTGCGCAGTACCCGGAAGTTCTCACGCACCCGGTCGAACACAACGATGGTGTCGTTGAGCGAGTAACCGATGATCGCCAGCACCGCCGCCAGCACCGTCAAGTCGAAGGTGATCTGGAAGAACGAAAGGATACCCATGGTCACGACCACGTCGTGGATCAGCGACAGGATCGCACCCAGGGCGAACTTCCACTGAAAGCGGAAGGCCAGGTAGATCATGATGCCGCCCAGGGCCAGCAACATGCCCAGGCCGCCCTGGTCGCGCAGCTCTTCACCGACCTGCGGGCCAACGAATTCGACGCGCTTGACCACAGCCGGGTTGTCGGTGCTGACCTTTTGCAGCGCCTCGGACACACGATTACCCAGCAGCGGGTCATCGCCAGGCATGCGTACCAGCAGGTCGGTAGTCGCACCGAAGCTCTGCACCACGGCATCCTGGAAGCCGGCCTTGACCAGCTCCTCACGGACCTGGCCGAGGTTGGCCGGACGCTCGTAGGTCAGCTCGATGAGCGTACCGCCGGTGAAGTCCAGGCCGAAGTTGAGCCCTTTGTAGAACCAGCTGAACAGCGCCAGCACGGTCAGAAGCAGGGTGATGCCGAACGCAAGGTTGCGCACACCCATGAAGTTGATGGTACGTAACATGGCAGCCCCTTAAACCCACAGCTTCTTGATATCACGCCCGCCGCAGGTCAGGTTGACCATTGCGCGGGTAACCATGACGGCCGTGAACATCGAGGTGAAAATCCCGAGGGACATGGTAACCGCGAAGCCCTTGACCGGGCCGGTACCCATGGCGAAGAGGATGCCGCCGACCAGCAAGGTGGTCAGGTTGGCGTCGACAATCGCCGTGTAGGCACGGTTGAAGCCTTCGTGGATGGCGCGTTGCACCGACATGCCATTGGCCAGCTCTTCGCGGATCCGCGAGAAGATCAGCACGTTGGCGTCGACCGCCATACCCATGGTCAGGACGATACCGGCGATACCTGGCAGGGTCAGCGTCGCCCCCAGCAGGGACATCAGCGCCAGCAGCATGACCATGTTACCGGCCAGGGCGATGGTCGCGATCAGGCCGAAGAAGCGGTAGATGGCCATGATGAACAGCGAGACGAACAGCATGCCCCACAGGGAAGCGTCGATACCCTTGGTGATGTTGTCGGCACCCAGGCTCGGGCCGATGGTGCGCTCTTCAGCGAAGTACATCGGCGCCGCCAGGCCACCGGCACGCAGCAGCAGGGCCAGTTCCGACGATTCGCCCTGACCGTTCAGGCCAGTGATACGGAACTGGCTGCCCAGTGGCGACTGAATGGTCGCCAGGCTGATGATCTTCTTCTCTTCGGTGAAGGTCTGCACGGCAACGTCTTTCTCGACGCCGTCGACCATCTGCTTGACGTAGCGCGTGGTAGGACGCTGTTCGATGAAGATAACCGCCATGCTGCGACCGACGTTGCTACGGGTAGCGCGGCTCATCAGCTCGCCGCCATGACCATCCAGACGGATGTTCACTTGCGGACGGCCTTGCTCGTCGAAGCTGGCCTGAGCGTCGGTGACCTGGTCACCGGTGATGATCAGGCCACGCTCGACCGCCGCCGAACGACCGCCTTCGCGGAACTCGAAGGTTTCGGTGGTGGCTTTCGAGGCACCAGGCTCAGCGCCCAGGCGGAATTCGAGGTTGGCGGTCTTGCCGAGAATACGCTTGGCTTCGGCGGTGTCCTGCACGCCTGGCAGCTCGACCACGATGCGGTTGGCACCCTGGCGCTGAACCAGTGGCTCGGCTACACCCAGCTCGTTGACGCGGTTACGTACCGTGGTCAGGTTCTGCTTGATCGAGTATTCACGGATTTCCGCGACCTTGGCCGGGGTAATCGCCAGGCGCAGCACGGACAGGCCGTTACGCTCGGTGGTGGTCAGCTCGAAATCATTGAAATTCTTGCGGATCAGGCTACGGGCCTGTTCGCGGGATTCATCATCGGAGAAGCCCAGCTGGATGCCGCCATCTTGTTGCGGCAGGCTGCGGTAGCGCACGCGCTCTTTGCGCAGCAGGCTTTTGACTTCGCCTTCGTAGACTTTCAGGCGGGCCGACATGGCCTTGTCCATGTCCACTTCAAGCAGGAAGTGCACACCACCGGAAAGGTCCAGACCCAGCTTCATCGGGCTTGCGCCCAGGTTGCGCAGCCATTGCGGGGTAGTCGGGGCCAGGTTGAGCGCTACTACATAGTCGTCGCCCAGTGCCTTGCGCACTACGTCCTTGGCTGGCAGTTGGTCTTCCTGTTTGGTCAGGCGCACCAGGCCAACCTTGCCCTTCTCGCCCAGGCTTGCAGCCTTGACCTGGATACCGGACTCATTGAGCGCTTTGCTCACGCGGTCCAGATCGGCCTGAGTGACCTGCAGTGCAGTACTGGCACCGCTGACCTGAACGGCCGGATCATCAGGGTAGAGGTTGGGAGCGGAATAAATAAAACCGATCGCCAGTACCACCAGGATCAGTGCGTATTTCCACAGAGGGTATTTGTTCAGCATCACGCCGCCCGTTCAAGACGCGGGGCGCCTTGCGCGCCCCGTCGATTGGTAAAAAACTGAAACTTAGATCGCTTTGAGCGTGCCTTTAGGCAGGGTCGCGGCTACGGCGCCCTTCTGGAACTTCAGCTCGACGTTGTCGGACACTTCCAGAACCACGAAGTCGTCGGCAACTTTGACGATCTTGCCGGCGATACCGCCGTTGGTGACAACTTCGTCACCTTTTTGCAGGTTGCTCAGCAGGTTCTTCTGCTCTTTGGCACGTTTGGCCTGCGGGCGCCAGATCATCAGGTAGAAGATGACCAGGAAACCGACCAGGAAAATCCACTCGAAGCCAGTACCGGCTGGGCCGGCGGCTGGGGCAGCTGCGTCCGCGTATGCGGCAGGGATCAGAAAGCTCATTTAGCACTCCAGTTGCAAATCAGTACTTGTTAGGGATCGACAGAACATCAGTCCAAGGGCGGCACAGGCAGCCCGCGCTTGGCGTAAAAGGCATCGACAAAGGCGGCCAATGTACCTTGTTGAATAGCCTCGCGTAAACCAGCCATCAACCGCTGGTAATGGCGCAAGTTATGGATCGTATTCAACATACTGCCCAACATTTCGCCGCATTTATCCAGGTGATGCAGATAAGCACGGGAGAAGTTCTGGCAGGTATAGCAATCGCAGGTCGCGTCCAGGGGCGAATCATCGTGGCGATGGAACGCGTTACGGATTTTCAGCACGCCGGTATCGACAAACAGATGACCGTTGCGCGCGTTGCGCGTGGGCATCACGCAATCGAACATGTCGACGCCGCGGCGCACACCCTCAACGAGATCTTCCGGCTTGCCTACCCCCATAAGGTAACGAGGTTTGTCAGCCGGCATGCGCCCTGGCAGGTAATCCAGGACCTTGATCATTTCGTGCTTGGGCTCGCCCACCGACAGGCCGCCGATGGCCAGGCCGTCGAAGCCGATCTTTTCCAGGCCTTCGAGCGAGCGCATGCGCAGGTTTTCGTGCATGCCACCCTGGACAATGCCGAACAGCGCCGCGGTGCTGTCGCCGTGGGCGTTTTTCGAGCGCTGGGCCCAGCGCAGGGACAGCTCCATGGATACGCGGGCGACGTCTTCATCGGCCGGGTACGGGGTGCATTCGTCGAAGATCATCACCACATCCGAGCCCAGGTCGCGCTGGACCTGCATCGACTCTTCCGGGCCCATGAACACCTTGGAGCCGTCGACCGGCGAGGCAAACGTCACGCCCTCTTCGCGGATCTTGCGCATGGCGCCCAGGCTGAACACCTGGAAACCACCGGAGTCGGTAAGGATCGGGCCCTGCCACTTCATGAAGTCGTGCAGGTCGCCATGGGCCTTGATCACCTCGGTGCCCGGGCGCAGCCACAGGTGGAAGGTGTTGCCGAGGATCATGTGCGCGCCGATCGCCTCGATGTCGCGCGGCAGCATGCCCTTGACCGTGCCATAGGTGCCCACCGGCATGAACGCCGGGGTCTCGACCACGCCACGGGGGAAGGTCAGGCGGCCGCGACGGGCCTTGCCGTCGGTGGCGAGCAATTCGAAGGACATACGACAGGTGCGACTCATGCTTGATCCTCGGGGCCGCGTGGCGCCGGATTGCGGGTGATGAACATGGCATCACCGTAACTGAAGAAGCGGTACCCGTTCTCGACCGCCGCCGCGTAGGCAGCCATGGTCTCGGGGTAACCGGCGAAGGCTGAAACCAGCATCAGCAGCGTGGATTCAGGCAAATGGAAGTTGGTCACCAGGGCATCGACCACATGGAATGGCCGGCCTGGGAAGATGAAGATATCGGTGTCGCCACTGAACGCCTTGAGCTCGCCATCACGGGCGGCGCTTTCCAGCGAGCGCACGCTGGTGGTGCCCACGGCTACCACCCGCCCGCCACGGGCGCGGCACGCGGCCACGGCGTCGACCACATCCTGGCCGACCTCCAGCCACTCTTTATGCATGTGGTGGTCTTCGATGCGCTCGACCCGCACTGGCTGGAAGGTACCAGCCCCCACGTGCAGGGTGACGAAGGCGGTTTCCACGCCTTTGGCGGCGATCTTGGCCAGCAGCTCTTCATCGAAGTGCAGGCCGGCGGTTGGCGCGGCCACGGCGCCAGCGCGCTCGGCGTACACCGTCTGGTAGCGCTCGCGGTCGGCGCCCTCATCCGGACGGTCGATGTACGGCGGCAGCGGCATATGGCCGACGCGATCGAGCAGTGGCAGCACCTCTTCGGCAAAACGCAGCTCGAACAGCGCATCGTGACGGGCGACCATCTCGGCCTCGCCACCGCCATCGATGACGATCGGCGTGCCCGGCTTGGGCGCCTTGCTCGAACGTACGTGGGCCAGTACCCGGTGGCTGTCGAGTACGCGCTCGACGAGGATCTCCAGCTTGCCGCCGCTGGCCTTCTGGCCGAACAGACGCGCCGGAATCACCCGGGTATTGTTGAACACCATCAGATCGCCCGGGCGCAAATGCTCGAGCAGGTCGGTGAACTGGCGATGCGCCAGTGCCCCGCTCGGCCCGTCCAGGGTCAGCAGCCGGCTGCTATGGCGCTGCGCCAGCGGATGGCGAGCGATCAGGGAATCAGGAAGCTCAAAGGAGAAATCGGCGACGCGCATGATGGTGTTCGGTTCGACAGGGCCGGAAAGTTTAGCCGAAATGGTGAAAATTGACCATGAAACCTGATTGACCAACGGTAGGCGCCTCTCTATACTTCGCCGCCACAAGCCCTGATGGCGGAATTGGTAGACGCGGCGGATTCAAAATCCGTTTTCGAAAGGAGTGGGAGTTCGAGTCTCCCTCGGGGCACCAAACGCAACAAGAAACCGACCCTAGGGTCGGTTTTTTTGTGCCCGGCAGATCAGGCGCTGCACCTGTCGGTGGATTTCATCGCCGTGAGGCAGACACGCCCAACGCGCCGTTATTGCAACACGTGCAGGCCTAGCGCATTGCGCAGTGGATAGCCCCTTATTGCACCACCCCACACGCAATCCGCGCCCCACCACCACCCAACACTTGCGGATGATCGCTGTGGTTATCACCGCCGCCATGCACCATCAGCGCATGGCCCTTGAACTCTTCGGCCTTCAGGCGTGGCGCCAGGACCGGATAACGGGCAGTGCCGTCGGCGCTGACATACAGGGCCGGCAAGTCGCCTTTATGCCCGGCATCGTCGTATGGGCCCAGGTGTTTTTTACTCTGTTGCGGATCCCAGTGCCCGCCCGCGGCACCTGCCGGTGTGGTCTTGCCATCGGCGGTTGCCGGTGCACAGGAAGGCTGTTCGTGCAGGTGAAAACCGTGTACGCCCGGCGGCAAGTCGCGCAGGTCAGGCGTGAGCAGGGTGCCGTATTGGTTCTGCTCGAGGGTGATGGTACCGACCGGTTTGGCGCTGCCGTCGGCGCCCACCAGGGCCAGTTCCACAGTCTGGGCCTGGGCGGCGCCCGCTGTTGCCAGGGCGGCAGTGAACAAGAGTGCTTTCATGGTGTTGCTCCTTGTGGGTCGATGCAGCCGAAGAGCACCTTATCAAGGAGACCCTTGGTCCGGCGTGGGGATTGCATTACCGGCTTTGTCAAAATGTGTAGGATCACTGTCCCCCCTCATTTGCAGATCGAGTCGCGCCATGCAATTGACCCACCGCCCCGTCCAGCCTCAGGACATCGCTGCCATCTGCTGCTTCCCCCAGGGCCCGGACGAGCTGTTCTACATGTTCCCCAAGGCCAAGTACCCGCTGACACCCGCGCAACTGAGCGAGGCCATCGCCCAGCGCAGCGGCTCGACCGTGGTCGTGGGCGACGGTACGGTGCTGGCCTTTGCCAACTTCTACAAGGCCGAGCACGGCGGCGTTTGCGCCCTTGGCAATGTGGTGGTGGCCCCCGCCGCGCGCGGCCATGGCGTAGCGCGGTATCTGGTGCAGAGCATGATCGAACTGGCGCGCCGTCAGTTCGAGGCCCGTGAAGTACAGGTCTCATGTTTCAACAGCAACACCGCCGGGCTGCTGCTTTATCCACAGCTGGGCTTTACACCCTTCGCCATCGAAGAACGCCAGGGTCCCGGCAATACACGGGTGGCGTTGGTGCAGATGAAGCAGACGCTGTAGCCCATCGATGAGCTGCAACGAACCTTGAGCGCGCGGCGGCGTCCGATCCTGTGCATCCGCCGTTCGAGGTTCACCTGTGAAAGACACCATTGCCCGCAAATACCGCCTGATCGTCAAAACCCTCGGCTACGTCGGCTGGTCGCTGTTCTGGCTGCTGATCTGGGACGTGCTGGTAACCATCGACTTCATGCTGTTCTTCAACAGCAAGTTCACCCTGCCCTTGATGCCGCTGACCCTGCTCGGTTCGGCGCTGGTGGTGCTGGTCAGCTTTCGCAACAGCAGCGCCTACAACCGCTGGTGGGAAGCGCGCACCTTGTGGGGCGGGCTGGTCAACAGTTCACGCAGCTTTGCCCGCCAGGTGCTGACGCTGATCGATGATTTGGATGACGGCGTCAACCCGATCAAGACGACGTTGCTGCGCCGCCATATCGCCTATGTGAACTGCCTGGCCGCACACCTTCGCGGCGAACCGTGCCCGGATGAACTGATGGCCTTCATCCCGCCCGAAGAATTCGCCCGGCGCAGCCGCTCGAACAACTTCGCCAACGACATCCTCACCGGCTCTGCAGCGCTGCTAACCCGCGAATACAAGGCCGGGCGCCTGGACAGCATTCGCCTGGCGCGGCTGGAATCGACCCTGGTCGACCTGTCCAACAGCCAGGGCGGCATGGAGCGCATCGCCAACACGCCCCTGCCCTACCCTTACGTGTATTTCCCGCGGCTGTTTATTTCGCTGTTCTGTTTGATCGTGCCGATCGGGCTGGTCGAATCGCTGGGCTGGTTTACCCCGCTGGCGTCGACCGTGGTGGGGTTTATGCTGCTGGCCATCGAGCGCATCGGCACGGATTTGCAGAGCCCGTTCCGGATCAGTGAGCATCAGATTCAGATGGATGCGATTTGTGAAACCATCGAAAGGAATTTGGAGTCGATGCAACGGGATGCGCAGTGTGGGGAGCTGGTTGGCGAATCTACCCATTGACGTGCAATCGAGTGCGGGCGACTCAGAGTCTCGACGAAGCATGAGGGTGGGCCAGAAGATCAATCCCTAGCGCCCGGATGACCTTCAGCACAGTGTCAAAACGAGGCTTCGCACCAGGGGTCAACGCCTTGTACAGGCTCTCGCGCCCCAATCCACTGGCAGTTGCGATCTGGCTCATGCCTCGAGCCTTGGCGATATAGCCGAGGGCGCGAATCAGTTCGTCATGATCACCATCCGCCAGCACTTGAGAGAGGTACTCGCTGATTGCCTCATCGCTATCGAGCAACGCGGCCATATCAAACGTAGTAAGTGACAAACTCATATCAAATTTCCTTGGCCAGCTTCCTGGCCAGTTGGATATCAACAGATTGCGATGACTTGTCACCACCTGCCAACAAAACAATGACTACACCGTCCCGAGCCGTGAAATACACCCGATAACCCGCCCCCACATCGATGCGCATCTCGGACACCTGACCACCGACGGACTTCACATCTCCCAGATTTCCCGCCGTGCAATTGCCACCCTTGCACGCATGTCGCGTACGGAAATCAACCAAGAGGTGAATCTGGGCGTCTGCAAAACACTGTATTTCAAGGCTCACACCAATGTATCCCATTGGATACAAGCAAGCAACCAGCAACCCACACCTATCATCGCCTGGCCAGAAATTTGGCCGGGTTATGCAGATGCCTGAAGATGGCAACAATGACACCGAGAGAAAGGTTGCTGGATACCGCTGTTTCGCTGTTTCGTGTAGTCCATTTCCCAAGCATAATCCCCAGGCACTTCAGTTGTTGCGCCTGCGTCGCTAGCTGCCTAGTCTTGGCCAGTCGTTGCCAAATCAACGACCGGTTTTGACAGACCGCTGTTGATACAGTCGCACTGCTCTATGGCAGCTGTGCGTGGGGCACATTCGTGTGCGCCGGTTCCTGTATCACCGGTCTGTCAACCCACGTACTGCTGCCACCCTCCTGTTTGACAGCGGGTTTGTGGCGGCTCGACCGATACAGGAGTTGACCATGCTGAAAATAGTCCCCGATCCCCCGCATCTCCCCACCGATTCCCCTCATTGCCTCGAAGACATCCTCGTACAGGCCGGCGAGCATCTGACCTGTGCCCTGGCTGTCAGCCAGCAAGCAGTGTTGTTACATCCCGATTTGCATGGACAGGCGCTGGTGCGTACTGCCCTGCACGAGATGGAAACAGCGCGCTGGCGGGTTGAGCAGGCGCTGGCCTGCGTTCAGATAGCCCACTGATAGCGAGCGCTTCGCGCTCGATCGCTGGCAAGGCCAGCTCCCACAGGGTTCGGCGAACACAGGTCCACTGTGTGTGGCAGCTTGATTAGGACAACTGCTTCACAGGTCCGGCGAACAGAGATCCACTGTGGGAGCCGGCCTTGCCGGCGATGGGCGGCAAGGCCGACCCGAGGATCACCCCATGAGCAATGAAACGATCGGCACAGCAAGCCTTACCAGGTTGTTCCACATCAACCCGGGCATCCCCTGCGAACAGGCACTGGAACACGCCTCGCTGATGCTCGGCTGTATCAACAAACTGACCGCGCTAGGCGCCACGGAAGAAGACCCCACCCTGGTCTGGGCCGCGCATCTGCTCGGCGAAATGGCCAAGGCGATTGTCGATGACGTGAGCCTGGGGTTACCGCTCAAACCCGCACAAAGCGCTGCCTGAGCACATCACTCAAGGCATCCACCAGCAACACCAGCACCAGCATGGCGATGATCACCGTGCTGGCCTGGGCTTCCTGGAACAGGC
This sequence comes from Pseudomonas wadenswilerensis, assembly GCF_900497695.1. Classification (GTDB taxonomy): domain Bacteria; phylum Pseudomonadota; class Gammaproteobacteria; order Pseudomonadales; family Pseudomonadaceae; genus Aquipseudomonas; species Aquipseudomonas wadenswilerensis. Next base: position 185,949 of record NZ_UIDD01000011.1, read on the forward strand.
TCAGGGTGGTGTAGAGCATCTGCCCCAGGCCACCGGCACCAACAAAACCCAGCACGCTGGCCATGCGGATGTTGTTTTCCCAGCGGTACAGGCTGTAGGCCAGCAACTGCGGCCAGAGGTTGGGCAAGGTGCCGAAGCAGAACGCCGTGACCTGGCTGCCGCCTTGCAGGCGAATGGCCGCAGCCGGTTCTGGCGGGGCGTTTTCCAGGGCTTCGGCGAACAGGCGGCCGAGTACGCCTGAGGTATGCAAGGCCAAGGCCAGCGTGCCGGCATTGGGCCCAAGGCCCGCGGCGAGGACGGTCAAGGCCGCCCACACCAGCTCCGGAATCGCCCGTAATGCGTTGAGCAGCAGGCGCGCTACGCCTTGCAACGGCCAGCCAAAACGCCCGGCTGCCGGCAAGGCCAGCAACAGGCCGAGCACCACCGCAAGCAAGGTACCCAGCCCTGACATGGCCAGGGTTTCCAGTGCGCCTTTGCCAACCGCCCGCAGGTGATCGGGGCTCAGGTCGGGGCTGAGGAATCGCAGCGCGTAAGCGCCCATCTGCCCTAACCCGCCATCGCCAAACAGCGCCTGCAGATCAAGGCTCAAATAAGCGAACGAAGCGGCCACCGCCGCCAACAGCACCAGCACCAGCGCCGTGTTGATCAACGCTCTCATGCCAGCCTCCCGCGCAGCAGGCGACTGAGCTGGTCGGCCAGCCATACCAGCAGCAGAAACGTCAGCAGCATGCTCGCCACCTCGGCGCCGGCGAACATGCGCATGGACAGGTCGATCTGCTGGCCCAACCCGCCCGCGCCGACAAAGCCCATCACCACCGAGGCACGGATCGCACATTCCCAGCGGTACACCGTGTAGGACACCAGCTCCGCCGCCGCTGCGGGCAGGACGCCGTAGAAAAACGCGCTCAAGCGGCTGCTGCCGGCGTGCAACAAGGCATGGGCCGGGCGCTGGTCGACCGACTCGAAGATCTCCGCATAGACCTTGCCGAGCATGCCGCTGTAGGTAATGGCGATGGCCAGCACCCCGGCGGTCGGGCCCAGGCCGACCGCGCGGACGAACAACAGCGCCCAGACGATCTCCGGCACGCTTCGCAGGAAGATCAACAGGCCGCGCACCGGCAGGCGCAGGGTGCGCGACCAGAAGCCCAGGCGACCGCCACGGGAAGCGGCGCGCAACGACAGCGCCCGGCTGGCCAGCAGGCTGGCCGGGATCGCCAGCAGCAAGGCTAGGGTCATGCCGGCGGTAGCCACTGCCAGGGTCTGCAAAGTGGCATCCCAAAGCAGCCGCAGGAAATCAGGCTCATGGGCCGGCGGCCAGAAGGCGCTGACAAAATTGCCCATCTCGCGGCGGTTATCGGCCTGCAGCAACACCCCGGGGTTCAGCTCACTGAGGCGGATGCCCGGCCACAACAGGGCAATCGCCAACAGCGCCAGCAACAACCTGGGCAGTGCCGCCGGGTCGCGGCTATCGGCCTTCAGCATCGGGGAATCTGCAGGCTCAAAGCCGGCAACGGTAACGGCGGCGACACCAACTGTTCGTTGGCATACAGCGCATCGAGCATCTCGCTGGAGACCTCGCTCGCCGGGCGATCAAAGACGATACGCCCTTCGCGAATACCGATTACCCGTGGAAAATGCGCCAGCGCCAGCTCTACCGCATGCAGGCTGGCGATCAGGGTCACGCCGCGCTCGCTGGCATGCTGGTTGAGGGTTTTCAGGCTGTGTTCGGCCAGCACCGGATCCATGGCCGATACCGGCTCGTCGGCCAGCAGTATCTCTGGTTGCTGGTACAGCGCCCGGGCAATGCCGACCCGTTGCAACTGGCCGCCGGACAATTGCCCGCACTGAACAAAAATCTTCTCGGCCATGCCCAGGTCAGTCAGCACTTCGCGCACACCCGGAACATCCGCCGGGTGCAGCAGGTTGAGTAGCCCGCGCAAGGTGCTCCACTGCCCCAGGCGCCCCGCCAGCACCGCCGTCACTACTCGCTGGCGCGGTGGCAACGGCGGTGCTTGATGGATCAGGGCGATCCGCGCGCGCAGGCGCTGGCGCGCACCGGCGGACAAACGCCAGGGCGCCATATCGAGCAGTTCGACGGTGCCGGTACTGGGCTCGATGGCCGTGCCCAGCAACTGCAGCAGGCTCGACTTGCCCGCCCCCGACGGACCGATGATTGCCACCCGCTCGCCGCCAGCAATCTGCAAGTCGATCCCGTGCAGCGCCTGAACCTGGCCGTGGCGCAAGCTGGCATCGCTCAAACGCAGGGTCATTTCAGCAGTTCGGCGGCGCGAGCGGCCTCTTCGATACCCTTGTAGTTGTCCGGGCTGGTTTCGATAAAGCGGCTGGCGGCCTGCAGGTCGAGGATAGCCTTGTCGCCAGGCTTGGCCGGATCAAGATCGAGGAACGCTTGCTTGATCTTGTCTTTCAGCGCCGGGTCGAGGCTGCCACGCACCGTCCAGTTATAGTCGAAGTAGCTTGGGGTGGTGGCGAACACCTTGACCTTGCTGGTATCGACCTTGCCCGACGCCACCAGCTTTTCCCAGACGCTGGCGTTAAGGACCCCGCCATCGGCCTTACCGGCCTGTACCCAGGCCGCAGTGGCATCGTGGGCACCGGAATAGGCAACGCGGCTGAAGTAGGTTTCTGGCTTGATGCCATCCTTGAGCATGAAGTAGCGCGGCATCAGGCTGCCCGAAGTGGACGAAATGGAACCGAAGGCAAAGGTCTTGCCCTTGAGGTCGGCCAGGCTTTTCACATTTGAGTTAGCGGTGATGAATTTGCTGGTGAACTTGGCGTCCTGTTCACGCTGTACCAAAGGTGTGGCTGTCGGATCCTTAAGGTGCACCTGTACGAAAGTGAAACCGCCCAGCCAGGCCATATCCAGCTTGTTGGCGACCAGCGACTCGACCACTGCCGGGTAATCTGCCACCGGCACGAACTCGACCTTCATGCCCAGCTTCTGCTCCAGGTATTCGCCCAATGGCTTGAACTTGCGTAGCAGTTCGGTGGGCGCTTCGTCAGGGATGGCACTGACTCGCAGCGTGTCGGCCGCCTGGGCCAGGTAGGACGAGCAAGACAACACCAGGCCGGCAAACAGCGCCAGGGGACGTTTGAGCATGGGGATTCTCCGGTTCAATAGCGGGGAAAGGGCCGGCATGGGCCACCCCGGAAATTATAAGAGGCATCGGCGCAAAGGCCAGCTTTGCTACACTCGGGCGTTCACGACAAGTCGAGGTGCCTATGAACGAGCCGATCCGCCTGACCCAGTACAGCCACGGCGCCGGCTGTGGCTGCAAGATCTCCCCGAAGATGCTCGAGGTGATTCTCGCCGAAAGCGGCACCCAGGCGCTGGACCCGAAACTCTGGGTCGGCAACGCCTCGCGCGATGACGCGGCCGTCTACGCCCTTGATGACGAACGCGGCGTGGTGTCGACCACCGACTTCTTCATGCCCATCGTCGACGACCCGTACGACTTCGGCCGCATCGCCGCCACCAACGCCATCAGCGACATCTACGCCATGGGCGGCGACCCGCTGATGGCCATCGCCATTCTCGGCTGGCCAGTCAACGTGCTGGCCCCGGAAGTGGCCCGTGAAGTGATCCGTGGTGGCCGCGCGGTATGCGCCGAAGCGGGCATTCCCTTGGCCGGTGGGCACTCCATCGATGCCCCCGAGCCGATCTTCGGCCTGGCCGTGACCGGCGTGGTGCAAAAACGCCACATGAAACGCAACGACACCGCTAGCGTCGGCTGCCGCCTGTACCTGACCAAACCGCTGGGCATCGGCATCCTTACCACCGCCGAGAAAAAGGCCAAGCTGCGCGACCAGGACAAGGGCCTGGCCCGCGACTGGATGTGCACTTTGAACACCCCGGGCAGCCGCTTCGGCAAGCTGGCCGGGGTCAAGGCCATGACCGACGTCACCGGCTTCGGCCTGCTTGGCCACCTGGTGGAACTGGCCGACGGCAGCGGCCTGAGCGCACGCCTGAACTACAGCGCGGTGCCCCGCCTGCCGAGCGTCGAGCACTACCTGGCCGAAGGCTGCGTGCCCGGCGGTACCCTGCGCAACTTCGACAGCTATGGCGAGAAAATCGCCCCATTGAGCGACGAGCAGAAGCACCTGCTGTGCGACCCGCAAACCAGCGGCGGCCTGCTGGTGGCGGTGGCGCCAGAAGGGGAAGCGGAGTTTCTCGCCGTTGCGGGCGAGCTGGGCCTGAACCTGGCGCCAATCGGCGAGCTGGTCGAGCGACAGAGCCATGCGGTTGAGGTGCTTTGATGCGTGACAACTGCACCGACTACCGCCAGCTGTTTCTCAACGATGTAGCCATGATGGACATGCGCGCCCCGGTGGAATTCACCAAGGGCGCCTTTCCCGAAGCTATCAACCTGCCGCTGATGAACGACCTTGAACGGCAGAAGGTCGGCACCTGCTACAAGCAGCACGGCCAGCAGGCCGCCATCGCCCTGGGCCATCAACTGGTCAGTGGCCCGCTCAAGGATCAACGCATTGCCGCCTGGGCTGCCTTCGCCCGAGCCAACCCCGAGGGTTACCTCTACTGTTTTCGCGGCGGCCTGCGCTCGCAGATCGCCCAGCAGTGGCTCAAGACCGACGCCGGCATTCACTATCCCAAGGTGGTCGGTGGCTACAAAGCCATGCGTAATTTCCTGCTCCATACCACCCAGCAAGCGGTGGCCGACTGTGACTTCGTGCTGATCGGCGGCCTCACCGGCACCGGCAAGACCGAAGTGCTGCAACGGCTGGATAACGCTGTTGACCTCGAAGGTCACGCCAATCACCGCGGCTCCAGCTTCGGCAAACGCGCCACCGGCCAGCCGGCGCAGATCGACTTCGAGAACCAGTTGGCCATCGATGTGCTGAAAAAACGCGCCCGCGGCGTCGAGCAGTTCGTGCTCGAAGACGAGGGCCGCATCGTCGGCAGCTGCACGCTGCCGCTGGAGCTGTACCAGGGCATGCAGCACTACCCGCTGGTGTGGCTGGAAGACAGCTTTGATAACCGCGTCGAGCGGATTCTGCGCGATTACGTGATCGACCTCAGTGCCGAGTTCGTTGCCCTGCACGGTGATGAAGAGGGTTTGCGACTGTTTGCCGAACGCCTGACCCAGAGCATGGCCAACATTCTCAAGCGCCTCGGCGGCGAGCGCTACCAGCGGCTGTCGGCGTTGCTCGAGCAAGCGCTGCAAGAGCAACTGCGCAGTGGCGCAGTAGACTTGCACCGCGCCTGGATCAGCGGCCTGCTCAACGAGTACTACGACCCGATGTACGCCTACCAGCGCCAGAGCAAGGCCGAGCGAATCGAGTTCGCCGGTGACCAGCGCGAAGTGCGCGAATACCTGCGCGCTCGCGCCAGCCGACGCTGACCTTACGGCTGCAGCAAGGCCTGCAGCTCGTCGGCGCGGTCGCGGGTGCTGCTGAGGATGCACCCGGCGCCATTGAGCTGATCGACGGTGCCGCCGGTGAGGCTGTAATACAGGTTGCAGTTGGCGTCGCGATACTTGATCCAGGCCCGTTGGGCTTCACGCAGCTGGGTTTGCTGAGGCCCTTCGAGGCCGGTCATGGCCTTTTTGTAGGCGCTGTTCAAGCGGCTATCCTGGCGCTTGATCTCGGCGCCGTTGCAGTTGTTCATGGCCAGCGTTGATTCGGCGGTTTTCATGCAGGCGCTGTAGGCCGGGGAGTACTCGTCCTGGGCCTGGGCTATTGAGGAACAACAGACCCATAGGCCGATAAGCAAAAATGGACGTTTCATGCTGCGGACTCCGTCTTGGGTAGGAGCGGGCTTGCCCCGCGATCAGGCCGGCCCAGACACTACATCGACATCGCTTGAATTACGAGCGCTACGCGTTCGATCGCGGGGCAAGCCCGCTCCTGCGCACACCTGCATCACCTTCTCGCGCAACCAGCGATGCCCCGCCTCTCCTTCCCGGCGTTGATGCCATGCTTGCTGAAAGGCAAGCGGCCTGATCGCCAGCGGCGGCTGGAACCTGCGCAAGCGCGAATCCAGCTTGCCGCTGTCCAGGCTGCGCCGGGCCACCGTGAGGATCAGGTCGGTGCCGGCAATCACTTCCTGGGCCGCAGCCCAATGGGGCAAGACCAGCGCCACCCGGCGCTGGGCGCCGATACCCTGGAGCGCCAGGTCGATTTCGTTATCGACGCCGGGGCGCACTGCCACTAGCACATGCGGCCGCACCAGCCACTCGTCCAGGCTCAGACCACCACGCGTAGGCAAATGACTGCGATCGGCAATACAGGTGAAGGTCTCATCGAACAGCGTCTGCGCCCGCAGTTCCGTCGCCAGCTCAGGAAAGACCGCCAGGGCCAGATCGGCCTCACCATCGAACAGCTGGCCGAGCATGGCCTCACGGCTGCCCTGGGAGACAATCAGGTCGATCCCCGGCGCCTCATTACGCAGGAGCCGCATCAGCCCCGGCAATACGACCCGGGCGCCGTAATCCGACATTGCCAGACGAAAACTGCGCTGCGCCCGCTGCGGGTCGAAACCGGGGCTACCGAGCAGGCCATCCAGTTGCTCCAACGCCTGTTGCAAGGGCTCGACCAGCGCCTGAGCCCGCGCCGTGACCTGCAGGCGCCCCCCTCGGCGCACCAGCAGCGGATCACCGAAAAGTTCGCGCAGTTGCGCCAGGGCATGGCTGACCGCCGGCTGGCTGCGGTGCAGGCGCAAGGCGGCACGCGATACATGTTGCTCGGCCAGCAGGGCATGCAGGGTCAACAGCAGGTTGAGGTCGATTCGGCGCAAATCATCCATCCGGCGAATAACTCCTGTGCAGCATTCGAATTTCCATTATTGGGGTGGATAACCAAGACTTTGGCAAGTCACTTTTGAGGAGTCCTGCCATGAACCTGCCCGCCATTACCGCCACCTTGCTGCCGCTGGCCATCGCCCTGCTGGCCGGCGCCGCCGTGCCCTTCCAGGCTGGCAGCAACGCCGCGCTGGGGCGCTTGCTCGGGCATCCGTTGTGGGCGTCGTTGGTGTCGCTGGCGGTGAGTGTGCTGATGGTGATTCCGGCGTTACTGGTGCTGCGGGCGCCGCTGCCGCAACTCAATGCGTTGGTTCAAGCCCCTTGGTGGGCCTGGTTGGGAGGCGTGGCCGGCGTCGCCTACATCACCGCCGCGCTGGTGCTGACACCACGCCTGGGCGCTGCTGGGTTCATCGTCTGCGTCATTGCCGGCCAGGTGCTGTCGTCATTGATCATCGACCAATGGGGCCTGATGGGCTTGCCCGAACGCCCGGTCAACGGCCTGCGTCTGGCCGGCGTCGGGCTGATCGTGGTCGGCATGCTGGTGGTGCAGTGGGGGACGTCGACGTCAGCCCGCTAGATAGCGTCCTTGTCGATCTGGATCGGCGGCGGTGGCTCGATCACTTTCTTTAGCTGGAAGTGCAGGCTAGGGGTCTGGATCGCGTAGACGATGGTAATGTTGAGCACGATTGCCAGGCCGCCATCAAGCCAGTGCCACCCGGGCATCTGTGCGCCTTTGAGTACCTGCCGACACCACCAGGCCTGAGCGGCACAGAAGAAGCTGATCGAGGCCAGCCAGAGGTAGTAACCAGGCCCAAAGCCGGTGACATCCAGGAAGTCGTAGCTCTGGTTGTTCGGCAGCCGCTCGACGAGCAGCGAGCTGAGCGCCAGGTACAAGGCGCCAAGCCCCAGTACCAGCGAAAGCCAGCGCCAGCGCCGATGAGTGATGATCGCCAGGCCCAGCAGCGGGTTGGCGAACCAGCTGAAAACCTGCATGACAATGCCCCAAGGCCCGTAAAGCATCGCCTGCAAGGCATGCAGCCGACTATCGCCAGACAGATAGATGGCATCGAAACACAGGCTCAGCAAGTACAACGCCAGGGTGATTGCAACGTAGAACCGGGCCATCAGTTGCCTCCACACTCAATGCACGACGTTTGCTCGGGTACCGAACGAAACGGCACTTTACTCCAGGGCGTGAAGGCCAGTGGCACGGTCACCACAATCCCGGCGATCAGCACCCAGGCCGGCCAGCCCAGCAGCGGTACCCTGCTGCTGCCCGCAGGTTCATGCCGGTAGCGCCACTGGCCGAGGATGAACACCAGCATCGCCAGCAACCACACGTAGTAACCAGGCAGTAGCCCCGGCCCGTTGGGCGAATCAGGCACCGGGGTCCAGTCGAGCCAGCCCAGCGGTATCATCAGGCCACTCAGCAACAGCGCGGAGCAGCCCAGGTACAGGGCTACCCGCGGTTGTTTGCGGTGCATCACCAGGGCGGCGAAATACAGCGGGTTGGCAAACCAGAAGGACCCATTCAACACCCCGAGGGCCAGGGCGTGCATGCCGCGCATCACATCGTGTTCACGGGCGCAGGCCTGGAGGAACAGGCAGGTGAGGTAGCATCCCAGGCTTAAGGTCAGATAGTTCAGCGGCACCAGTAAATCCATTTGGCTGGTCAAAGAGCGCGCGACAATAGCGCAGACGGCGCTGCCGCGCTTGATTATTCAACCTTCCAGCGGCGCCTGATCGAGCAGCAACCCGTACAGCCCCGAGTCCGACAGCTCACCGGCCACGCACCAGCGCTGGCGCAGCAGCCCTTCAAGCACAAAGCCCTGGCGCTCCAGGGTGCGTGCCGAGCCGTGGTTACGCGGGTCGATCTCGGCCTCCAGGCGCCGCAGGTGCAGGCCGTGAGCGAGGTAGTCGATGAAACAGGTCAGCGCCTCGTCCATGAAGCCGCGGCCTTGCGCAGTGCTGGCCAGGCAATAGCCGATTTCACCACGGCGCGAGGTGGGATCGAGGTTGAACAGCTGGGTCATGCCGATCAGTTCGCCGTTGTCACGTCGATAGATGCCCAGCTTGAGCATCTGGCCGGCGGCACAGGCGTTGCGGTCTTCGGCCAGTGCGGCCTGAGCCTCTGCCAGCGCTTGCCAGGGGCCGTGGTTCCAGTAACGCATGACCTGCGGGTCGGCCATGATGGCAAACCACGCTTCGGCATCCTCGGGCACCATCGGGCGCAGCTGCAAGCGCGGGCTTTCGAGGCACAGGTCAGCGGGAAAACTGTACATGCGGGTCACGCGGGACCTCCTGTCCGATCCATGAACCGCCCAGTGTAACCTTCAAGCCGCGCCTCAGGCGACCTCCGCGCCCTCGTCCGGCCAGATCGGCTCGTTGGCCTCAAGCGGGGGCAGGCCATAGGCGGCACGGGCCGCATCGCAGCTGGGGTTGGCTTCGCCATTGACCCAGGCCGCATCGAACTCGCGGCACGGGGTTGAGCGCTGTTCATACAAGGTGCAGCTCACACCTTTGCCAATCTCGCCTTCGAGCCCGATGCAGCGACAGGGCTTGCTGTCGGTACCGATCATCGCAACGCGGCTGGGGCTGATCTGGACCACCAGATCGTCGGGCACGACACCGCCCGCCGACGTGCACTCACCCCAGAAGAAAGACACACGGAAATACCCGCAGCAGGCGCCGCAGTTCAAACAAGGATTATGTTCGGACATGATGAGAAGGGGGGGAGGTTGATTATCGTTATAGGGAGAAACCCGCCGCCATTCTATGCTTTGCCGGATGTTTGAGAAGGGGGGTAATGCAGAAATAAATCGCCGCTGACGGACGGTGGTGATGGCGCCCTGCCCAGCGTTGAATTTGCCCTATCGGGGCTGCTTTGCAGCCCTTTCGCCGGCAAGGCAGGCTCCCACACACTGCCCTTGTGGGAGCTGGCCTTGCCAACGATGGAGCGCAGATGCTCCCGTTACTTCTGGGCCGGCTTGCTGCCCACACCATCAGCCCTGAACATCTGACGGATGCCGCGCACCGCCTGACGAATGCGGTCCTGGTTTTCGATCAGGGCAAAGCGCACATGGTCATCGCCATAGTCACCAAAGCCGATGCCCGGCGACACGCAGACCTTGGCCTCGGCCAGCAGCTTCTTGGCAAACTCCAGCGAACCCAGGTGTGCATACTCTTCGGGGATCTTCGCCCAGACGTACATCGACGCCTTGGGGTTCTCGACCATCCAGCCCAGCTCGTGCAGGCCCTTGACCAGCACGTTGCGGCGCTGGCGGTACTGCTCGGCGATGTCGCGCACGCACTGCTGGTCACCTTCGAGCGCAGCAATGGCCGCCACCTGCAGCGGGGTGAAGGTGCCGTAGTCGTGGTAGCTCTTGATGCGGGCCAGGGCGCTGACCAGCTCGGGGTTGCCGACCATGAAGCCGATCCGCCAGCCGGCCATGTTGTAGCTCTTGGACAGGGTGAAGAACTCCACGGCAATGTCCTTGGCGCCGGGCACCTGCATGATCGACGGTGCCTTCCAGCCGTCGTAGACGATGTCGGCGTAGGCCAGGTCGTGGATCACCAGCACGTCGTACTGCTTGGCCAGGGCCACCACCCGCTCGAAGAAGTCCAGCTCGACGCACTGCGCGGTCGGGTTGGACGGGAAGCCGAGGATCATCATCTTCGGTTTCGGGATGGATTCGCGGATCGCCCGCTCCAGTTCGTTGAAGAAGTCCACACCCGGAATCAGCGGCACCGAACGCACCTGGGCACCGGCAATCACCGCACCATAGATGTGAATCGGGTAGCTGGGGTTGGGCACCAGCACGGTGTCGCCATGGTCGAGGGTGGCGAGCATCAGGTGCGCCAGGCCTTCCTTGGAGCCGATGGTGACGATGGCTTCGCTTTCCGGGTCGATCTCGACCTCGTAGCGGTCTTTGTACCAGCGCGAAATCGCCCGGCGCAGGCGTGGGATGCCGCGGGAAGTCGAGTAGCCGTGGGTGTCTTCACGCTGGGCGACCTGCACCAGCTTCTCGACAATGTGCGGCGGCGTGGCGCCGTCGGGATTGCCCATGCTCAGGTCGATGATGTCCTCGCCACGACGGCGTGCAGCCATCTTGAGCTCGGCGGTGATGTTGAACACGTAAGGGGGGAGACGATCAATGCGCGCAAAGCGGCGCGGCGAACCTTGGTCAGCCATGGCTTCCTCGAAGACGTAAGCGCCCGGAACCGTCCGAGCGACGTTGGCCACTGCGGTGGCCGAAGCTGAAGATAGGGCCTCGGCCACCGCGCTGTCCAGTATAAAAATCAGGGCTAGCGGATTTCCTTGTACGACGAGGCCTGCCAGGTTATCGGCGCTGCCAGTCCGGCCGACGGCAGCAGGGTGCCACCCTTCACCGTAGAGAAGCCGGTGCCCTGGCTTCCCAGCGAAACGGCCCGCTCCCCCTGCTCCGCCTCGGTCAGCAGGGTGTAGGAATGCTTGCGCATCGCCTGGTACTTGCTGTCGTCTCGGGCAAGCACCTGGTGGTAGGCCTGCAGGTCACCCTCGCCGAGGTTGAGCATTATTTGCAACTTCACTCCCCAGCGGGTCAGGCAGACTTCGGCAAAATGCCGCACGATCAGCCCAGGCTCGGCCAGAACCTTGCCACCGGAGGCGCCGTCGGCAGCCGCGTTACCCACCAGCGTGGCGTGGCGCCCCGGCACCGGGTAGATATGACAGCGGGTTGCAGCGTGCGTCTTGGGAATCACACAGGCAAAGCCCTTGGAGCGCTCGTCACGGGAATAGAAGCCGACGTATTGTTTGACGTTCTCGCCCAGCTGGACCCGATGCGCCTGGAAGTTCAGCAGCCCCGGCACCGGATCGACGGCGAAGATGTTCACCGGGATATGCTTCAAGGCGTTGTCTTTGAGCATGGCATTGGCCAGCATGTGACAGCTCACCCCGCCGCGACTCCAACCGACCAGGTTGACCTGGGTCGGCAGCGCCCCGTCCTTCCTGAATATCTTGATGATCTGCTCCTGCAATTGCTGCGGGGTGACGACGCGCTCGCCATAGCTGTAAGTGCGCCACAACCATGAGCCGCTCACCTGCACGTCCTCTATGGGAATCCCGGCAGCCTTGAGCTGCTTGTATTCCTGCTCGCTGAGGGTTTTTCGCTGCCAGCTGAACTGGCCCTTGATGATATGCAGGGCATGGCTGACGTTCTCTTCCCAGCCCCTGCCGAACAGGGTACCGGAGAGCCCGTAGGCCTTGGTCTGGATGAACAGCTCATCGGCCTGCAGGTTGCCACTGCCAGGGCCGTCGATGGCGACCCAATGGGCGAACTCCTTGCCCTGGTCGTTGGAGGCCAGGGTCGAAACCAGCTCGCCATTCCAGAAATTGGGGTTCTTGTCGTCAAAGCGGTGGGAACCGGTACCACAAAAGTAAACAGTCAAAATGCTCATGCCATGATCCTGTGGGGTTGAGGATCAGTACACGTTATTGCAGCCCTGGCGCCACCAGCAGGCGGAAAGACACCCTGACAACGGGCACGAAACCCGCTGCCAGGGCCAGCGCCTCAGTAGACCTGAACTCGCCAAAGCTCGCGCGAAGCCGAAGCCGGCGACATCGGCAAGCGGCCATGCAGGGTCTGGTAGTTGTCGATCAGCACCAAATCGCCTTCGGCCCACTCATGGGCGATCAGGCAATCCTCGTCGTAGGCCAGGGCATTGAGCTGTTCGAGCAGGGCCTGCTGGGCCTGCGCCTCGAAACCTTGCACTTCCTGGCTCAAGGTCTGCAGCGTCGAATCCGTGCCCTCCTGGTAGCGCAAGATGCGCTCACCGGTACGTGGGTGCAGGTCCACCAGGCTGTAGCTACGCGGCGAGCCACCGAAATAGGTCATCCGCGTGTAATAGGTGATGTCCACTGTCTGCCACTGCCGGGCGACCTGATTGCCTACCTTGCGCAGGGCATTGCGACTGTCGACGATGGTGGTCTGGCCCTCACCCGCTTGCGGCGGGGTCTTGCAATAGAGCATGAACTTGCTCGCGCAGAACTTCGGATCGCGTTGCACCTGGGCGTCACTGGACGGCAGCATGTTCAGGTCCCAATGCAGCGGAGTCTTTTCCAGCGAGTGCACCACGCCTTCGGGCTTGTCGGCCGGCTTGACCACATGCACCTTGCCGAACGCCCACTGGTAAATGGTGCCGAAGCGCTCGCAGTCGCGGGCGAAGCTGTCACGGTCATCGAAGCTGCAGCCGCGCAGGCAGACGAAACCGAAGGTTTCCACCAGCGCTTCGAGCAGTTGCGTTGAAAACCGCTCGAAGCCCAACCCTAGCGGGTCACGCACCAGCAGCCCGAACAGGGGGCGCTTCTGCAGTTCGAATTCGAATTCCTGCAGCGATTCACCCAGGGTTTCATGGTAAAGCCATGGCCGCCCCTGGTACTGCACCAGCACATGCTTGTCGATGTCCACCTCGGCACGGCCACGCAAGGTCTGGCTACCGTCGAGATGACGCACCGGTACCGCATGCCAGGGGCTGGAAACCCGCGACAGACCGTCGGCCAGGGCCAGGGTGAACTTCGGCCCGGCATTGTCGTACTGATGCACCGACAGGCGAATGTCTTCAGGGAAGAAGCGATTGACCGCGGCATTCAGCGCCTGCCCGCGGAACATCATCTGATAGGCCTTGTAGCCGATCTGCAGCAGGTGCTCGTCTTCGCTCTGCCCCGCTTCACGGCACAGGCGCAGGTCGTTGTAGAGGTGGCTGCACAGCTTGTCGTGGGCGTGACTGAGCGTCTCGTCATGGCGGCTTTGTTCGATCAGCGCCTCGACGCTCTTCCACGGCAGGCGGGCCTGCTTGATCAGGGTCGCGCGCACGGCATCGGCGCTGCTGGCCTGGGGGAACAGGTCTTCCATGCTTACCCAGTTGATGGTGTGGGTGGTGCACAACTCGCGCAGTGCCTGGTTGTAGGTCCTGCGTACTTCGTCGGGTACGCCGACGATGTCGTTGAACGTCGTGCCGTCACTCAGGATCGACACCACGCAACCTGGCGCGTGCAGCGCCGCAATCTCCTGGCCCAGCTGGTCCAGGCGCTCGATGGCCATCGTCTCGCCGTAGTCCGGCAGCACACCGAACGTCTGGTCACGCGCGTTCGGCGATTTGCACGGGAAGCCCGGCAGCACCAGGCGTACCGGCGCCTGTTGATCGTAGAAGCAGGCAAGGCTGATGGCCAGGTTGGCCCGGCCCGCCGTTTCGAAGCGATCATCGCCGTCCTTGAGCAGATAACCTGCCAGCACGTCGCTGACCGCCTTGATCCAGGTGTCTTTGTGTTGCATGACCTTTCTTCCTTGAGAGGTGGTGTTTCAGCGCTGGCTGGCGAGGGTGCCAGCCATGCAAGAAGTAAGCGCCCCGTGCAGGGCATGCAGCAGCTCTGCCGGCTGTTCGCAATAGAGATCCGCCGCCTGCGCCTGTAGCGCATAGACCCGACCATAGCCCCAGGTCACCGCAGCCGCGTGCATGCCGGCGGCCCGGGCGGTCATCAGGTCGATGACGGTATCGCCGACGAACAGGCATCGGCACGGTTCGATTGCCAGGTAGCGGGCAGCCTCCAGGGCTGCGTCGGGTTGCGGCTTGAGCGGATGGCCGCGCCGCTGGCCAAGAACAATTTCGAAGGTGCCCGGGGGGAACAGCTGCCCGGCCACCTGCAGTGCCATGTCATGGGCCTTGTTGGTGACGATGGCCATCGGCAGTTGTAATTGGCGGCAACCCTCGAGCATCTCCAGTACACCGTCGAACGGCCGGGAGAACTGCACCAGGTGCTGCTGGTAACAGCCGATGTAGCGCTCATGCAGCGTCTTGTCGTCGCTAATGCCCAGGCGTGCGGCAACCCGCTCGAGCATCGCCCCGGTGCCGCCCCCCACATAGGCACTGATGGTCTCCAGCGGCAAGGGTGGGTAGCCCTGCTCCTGCAGCACCCGGTTCAGGCACCAGACGATGTCGGGCAAGGTATCGACCAGGGTGCCGTCGAGGTCGAAGATCACGGCTTCAGCCGCTAGCGGTCCAGGCATCATTGCGCACTGGCGTAGTGGCAAGGACGGCCTTGGCGGAACACCAGGCGGCTGTAGCGCTCGTCGATGTTGCTGCGCTTGTCGAGCATCACCACCCCGCGGCGCTTGATCGCCACCGAGTGCCAGGGCGTGCGCCACAGGTCGCTGGTGGGCACCAGGCGGATGCCGATTTTCGCCGACACCGCCAGTTGCGGGTGGATCGACAGGCGCAGGCACTGTGGATAACGCGCCTGCAGCAGTGCGCTCCAGGCTTCGCTGCGCTGGATGACCCGCTGGGATGCCGGCTTGGCGATCTTCTTCACGGCGTTGAGGCTCATGTCGGCGAATTCGGCAAGACCCGAATAGTCCTCGGACAAAAAGCGATGGATGCCGCAGTACATCAGCATCATGTGCGGCTCGTCCTGGAAACGCTGGCCCAGCGCGATCAGCGATTGACCGAATTCGATCATCAGCTCTTCGCGCATCGAGTCCAGGCAACCCAACTGCGGGTAGGCATCCTTGAGATCGAACAGGGCGAAGCTTCGCGGGTAGTGCTGTTCGGCGTAGCGCTGGATCTCGTCGGTGTAGGCCTTCACGTGTTCGTCGGGCACGCGCACCAGGTCGGAAAACACGTAGCCGTCGGAACAGATGTGAATCAAGGCGCCCGGCGCGTACAGGGCCTGGATTTCAGCGCACAGGTGCTGCAGCTCGTCGATGGCGTGGCGCTCGGCAAGGTCTGGCAGGTGGCTGAGGGTTTTTTGCCGGTTCGGCGACTTGCCCGGGAAGGCGGGCAGGACCATCTCGATGCGCAGGCCGGCTTCGATTGCCTTGAGGACTTTATCCAGATGCGGTTCGAGCACTTCGGCCGACAGCTCATCATCCTGCCCGGGCGCCAGGCTGCGACGGCGGAACAGGCAGTCGAGCACCTGCAAGGCAGTCTCGAGATGCGGGGAAGTATGGCGTTCGCGCAGCAGCGCGAGGCACGCCCGTTGGGTAACGGCGTTTGGCTCGATCATCGACAATCCCTTGTGTGGTGGATCACGGCCAGTATCCTCTGGCCATGCGCAGATACTCCTGATCTGCGCCGCGATAAAATCCGGCAAACGCCGGGTATTTGTCAACAGCAGTTTCGGTCGTTGTGGGAGCGGGCTTGCCCCGCGATAAGACCGCAGAGACAAAAAAAAACGCCCCAGGCTGTGAAGCCTGGGGCGTTTTCATTACACGCTGATGAATCAGTGCGCGTAAGTCAGCAGCAGATCGGCCGGCACCTTGGTGTCCAGCGACATCATCACGCTCAGGGCAGTGATGGTGAAGATCGAGAACACGAACAGCTTGCGTGCCCACAGACGATCGTCCACCGCCTTGTAGCCGGTCCAGGCCATGTACAGCCAGTACATGCCCATGGCCGCGGCCACCGCCATGTAGCTCATGCCCGCGTAGCCACCCAGGGTCAGCATCAGGGTCGCTACCAGGAACGCCACGATGTACCAGAGGATGTGCTTCTTGGCCACCAGGATCCCGCGCTTGACCGGCAGCACCGGAATCGATGCGGCCAGGTAGTCGTTGAAGCGGAAGATCGCAATGGCGTAGGAGTGCGGCATTTGCCACAGGCTGAACATCACCAGCAGGGTCAGTGCAGCCAGGTCGAAGCTGTTGCTCACCGCGCAGTAGCCGATCACCGGAGGCATGGCACCGGACAGGCTGCCCACCAGGGTGCCGTGCACCGATTTGCGCTTGAGGTACAGGCTGTAGAAACCGACATAGATGACAAAGCCGATCAGGCCGAACAACGCCGCCAGGGCATTGGCCTGCACATACAGCAGGCCAAGGCCGGCCACCCCGAGCAGGGTGGCGTAGGCCAGCGCGACTTTCAGCGAGATCTGGCCCTGGACCATCGCACGGTTCTTGGTGCGCTCCATCTTGATGTCGATGTCACGGTCGATGCAGTTGTTGAACACGCAACCGGACGCCACCACCAACGAAGTGCCAATCACCGTGGCCAGGAACAGCATGAAGTCGACATGCCCTTGCGCGGCAAGGAAGAAACCGCCTGCCACAGAAAGCACGTTACCGAAAATGATCCCCGGTTTGGTGATTTGGATAAAGTGCTTAACGGACATGTCGTCTTACCTCACTTCGCCATCATGCTGGTGTGGATGCTGAACATGATCCACAGCGACAGGCCGACCAACAGTGCAATGACCATCGCTGTAAACAGGAAGGTCGACACGTTGGAGCGCTGCTCGGCAGAACGGTCCATGTGCAGGAAGTACACCAGGTGTACCACCACCTGAATGACCGCCAGGGCCACCACGACCATGATCGTGATGTCTTTCGGCATGCTCGGGAACATCACCAGGCCAAACGGAATCGCAGTCAGGATCACCGACAGGATGAAGCCGATCACATACGACTTGACGCTACCGTGGTTGCCCTCGGCGTGGCTGTTATGTGCGTTAGCCATTTACAGAACCCCCAGCAGATACACGACGGTGAACACGCAGATCCAGACCACGTCCAGGAAGTGCCAGAACAGGCTCAGGCAGCTCATGCGGGTCTTGGCGGTACCGGTGATACCGTGCTTGTTGATCTGGTACATCATGACCGCCATCCAGATCAGACCTGCGGTCACGTGCAGACCGTGGGTACCGACCAGCGCGAAGAACGCCGACAGGAAGCCACTGCGCTGCGGGCCGAAGCCTTCGGCGATCAGGTGATGGAACTCATAGATTTCCATCGCGATGAAGCCGGCACCAAACAGGAAGGTGACAGCCAGCCAGCCCAGCACGCCGCCCTTGTTGCCTTTGAACATCTGCAACATGGCGAAGCCGAAGGTGATACTGGAGAACAACAGCAGTGCGGTTTCAACCGCGACAAAGTCCAGCTGGAAAATGTCGTGACCCGACGGGCCGCCGGCAAAACTGCCGGACAGCACCGCGTAGGTGGCGAAGAGCGACGCAAACAGGATGCAGTCGGTCATCAGGTACAGCCAGAAACCGAAGACGGTCATCTGGCCCGAGTCGTGGTGGTGATCGTCATGCCCATGGTCGTGACCATGAGCATGCGTGTCTGCATTGATTACATGACTGGACATTGATTAAACCCGTTCAAACGATTTGACACGTGCGCCATCCGGCGAACCGGTAGCCAGGCCCAGGGCCTTCATGCGCTCGCCTTCGATACGCGCGACTTCCTCTGCAGGAACCATGTAGCCCTGGTCGTCACGCGCAGCGTGAGCAACGAAGACAGCGATGGTGCCGACCAGGCTGGCAGCAACCAACCACCAGATGTGCCAGATGAAGGCGAAACCGAATACGGTGAGCAACGCACCCATGAACACACCGGTGGAGGTGTTGTTCGGCATGTGGATCGCTTCGTACTTGGCTGGAACCTTGTACGCCTTACCGGCTTGCTTGGTTTCGTGCCATGCATCCAGATCGACGTTCTCAGGCATGCTGGCGAAGTTGTAGAACGGCGGTGGCGACGAAGTCGACCATTCCAGGGTACGGCCGCCCCATGGGTCGCCGGTCACGTCCATGTTGTCCTTGCGGTCGCGGATCGAGACGTACAGCTGGATCAGCTGGCAAGCGATACCGAACAGGATCAGCACGGCGCCGAACACGGCTACGTACAGGTAGGGTTCCCACAGTGGGTTGTCGGAGTGGTTCAGACGACGGGTCATACCCATGAAGCCCAGTGCGTACAGTGGCATGAAGGCCACGTAGAAACCGGAGATCCAGAACCAGAAGGCAGCTTTGCCCCACTTCTCGTTCAGGGTGAAACCGAAGGCTTTCGGGAACCAGAAGGCGAAGCCGGCAATGTAGCCGAATACCGCACCACCGATGATCACGTTGTGGAAGTGGGCGATTACGAACAGGCTGTTGTGCAGAACGAAGTCAGCACCTGGAACAGCCAGCAGTACGCCGGTCATACCACCGATCGAGAAGGTAACCATGAAGCCCAGGGTCCACAGCACCGGCGCGGTGAAGCGCAGACGGCCCTGGTAGATCGTGAACAGCCAGTTGAACAGCTTCACCCCGGTCGGAATCGAGATCAGCATGGTCGCCAGACCGAAGAAGGTGTTGACGCTGGCGCCCGAACCCATGGTGAAGAAGTGGTGCAGCCATACCGCAAAGCCCAGTACCGCGATCGCGCCCGAAGCGTAGATCATCGACTTGTGGCCGAACAGGCGTTTGCCGGCGAAGGTCGAGGTGACTTCCGAGAACACACCGAAGGCCGGCAGGATCAGGATGTAAACCTCAGGGTGACCCCAGGCCCAGAACAGGTTGACGTACATCATCGGATTGCCACCAAGTTCGTTGGTGAAAATGTGGAAATCCATGTAACGGTCAAGCGTCAGCAGAGCCAGTGCAGCGGTCAGGATCGGGAACGAAGCGACGATCAGAACGTTGGCCCAGGTGCAGGTCCAGGTGAAGATCGGCATGTCCATCAGCTTCATGCCAGGCGCGCGCATTTTCAGCACGGTGGCGAGGAAGTTGACACCCGTTAGCGTCGTACCGAGGCCCGATAGCTGTAGCGCCCAGATGTAGTAGTCGACACCCACGCCAGGACTGTACTGGATACCCGCCAGCGGTGGATAAGCGACCCAGCCGGTCTTGGCGAATTCACCGACGCCCAGGGAGACGTTGACCAGCACGACGCCGGACACCAGCAGCCAGAAGCTCAGGGAGTTCAGGAACGGGAAGGCAACGTCACGCGCACCGATCTGCAGAGGCAGGGCCAGGTTCATCAGGCCGGTGAAGAATGGCATTGCCATGAAGATGATCATGATCACACCGTGGGCGGTGAAGATCTGGTCATAGTGTTCGGGAGGCAGGTAGCCCTCGGAGCCGCCGGTGGCCATGGCCAGCTGCGTGCGCATCATGATGGCGTCGGCAAAGCCGCGCAGCAGCATGATCATCGCGACGATGATGTACATCACCCCGATCTTCTTGTGGTCGACCGAAGTCAGCCACTCGGACCACAGGTAGGTCCATTTTTTGAAATAGGTGATTGCACCGATCAACGCGAGACCGCCGAGCGCAATCATGGCAATGGTCACCATGACTATCGGCTCGTGATACGGAATCGCATCCAGACTTAGTTTACCGAACATCTCTTACTCCTCTGCCCCAGCAGCCGAATGCATAGTCACGTCCAACCCTTCGGTACCGGCCGCTGCTTTGCTCTGCTCTTTTTCGTGGACCGGCCGACCGCGGTTCATGCCTTCGTACTTGTCGACGATGGACTGGAACTGCTCAGGCGAGGCCACGCTGTACAGCGCGACTGGATTGTTTTCGCTCGTTTTGGCCAATGCCGCGTATTCAGCCGCATCCAGCTGTTTAGGCGATTGCTTGACTTCGTTCACCCATGCTTCGAAATCAGCCTGGGAGGTGGCGGTTGCCTTGAACTTCATACCGGTGAAACCAGCACCGCTGTAGTTCGCGGAGATACCGTCGAACTCACCGTTCTCGTTGGCGATCAGGTGCAGTTTGGTGGTCATGCCAGCCATCGCGTAGATCTGCCCGCCCAGGCCCGGGATGAAGAAGGAGTTCATCACCGAATCGGAGGTCACGCGGAAGTTGACCGGGGTGTTGGCCGGGAAGACGATCTTGTTGACCGTGGCAATGCCTTGTTCCGGGTAGATGAACAGCCATTTCCAGTCCAGGGCGACCACGTCGATCTGCACCGGCTTCACGTCGGAAACCAGCGGACGATACGGGTCCAGCTCATGGGTGGTCTTGTAGGTCACATAACCCAGGGCAATGATGATAAGAACCGGGATGGTCCAGACCGCCACTTCGATCTTGGTCGAGTGCGACCAGTCCGGGGTGTAGGTGGCTGCCTTGTTGGAAGCGCGATACTTCCAGGCAAACGCGAGGGTCATGAAAATGACAGGAATCACCACCAGCAACATCAAGCCGGTAGCGATCAGGATAAGGTTCTTTTGCTCAATGCCGACCTGGCCCTTCGGGTCGAGCAGGGTCCAGTTGCACCCACTGAGTAAAAGCATGCCTAAAAAGGGCAGAATGCCAAACAGTCTGGGGTAACGCTTTTTACTCATCTCACGACCTCTAGAGCAGCTTGCTTCAATGCAATTTGTGTTTTGGTCGCCAACACTTCGTCCTGCCAAGCGTCAGCATTTATGGGATCGAATACGGTCACGCCTTGAGGCCAGCTGCGGCGGCTCGGCATAAACCGGATATTGCGGTGTTTATTATTTTGACTTCAGTAGGCAACAGGCCTGTCTTCAGACCAATTCCATTTGGTGCGGGAAATCACGGAGGGGGGTCAGCCCGGCATCGCCGCAGGCGATGCTCGTCAGAGTCAGCGAAAAGAGCCTGGGGCTCCTTTAATCCTGCGACTCGCAAGCGGTGCCGAACGGAAATTGGGGGCGATTGTAGATAGGTAACCAATCGTTGACTATGACTTATTGAGCAACAGTCCTTTACCAATTACGTAACAATCGCGCCTGAAAAATCAGTTTCGCGACAGTTTGTCGCACCCCGTCCAATACCCCTGAAACGCCCGCTCTACAAGGGCTGGAACTTGATCAGGATCAAGTATGGTGCGACAAACCTGGTAAATCTCATTGCACAACGGGCTTGCGTCAATACATGACTTTTGTCTAAGCCTGACGGCGGTTGCGGTAGATGCCCAGGGGCACCAGAACGGCAGTCAGTACAAAGGCCACCAGGGCCCATTGCGCCAGGGACAGGCCCATGACCGGCGGGTAAGGCGTGGAGCAGAAACCATCGACCTGGAACACCAGCGGCAGCACCGAAGCCAGCGGCAGACCGTCGACGATCGGTTGCAAGGTGTCGATGCCGCAACTGACCGCCGGATTGGCGAGGATATACACATGGTTGCCGGCGGCGGCGATACCACCGATGGCGCTGAGCACCACCAGGCCCTCGAGCAGGGTCAGGCTGCGCTTGCCGGGCATGGCGGCACCGATAAAGGCGAACAGCGCGATCAGCAGCAAAGCATAGCGTTGCAGGATGCACAGCGGGCACGGCGCCTCGCCCAGCACGATCTGCATGTACAGCGCCCCGCCGATGAGGGCCAGACAGATAACCCCCAGCAGTACCAAAAAGCGCCGTTCCCGATTCAGGCGCGATGTTTGCTCGTTCATTGCTGTTCCTTCGTAGACTGGATGGCTCGACTGCCGATCCGCAATTCTACACGCTGTAGCAGACCATAGAGAGCGGCAAAAGTGCCGCGCCAGGCCCCTGTGGAGAGTGGCGAACAGCAGAATGCTGATTTGCCACTATCTTAGTCCTGTGGATTACCCTACCATTAACACTGTACAAATAAACAGTATCGAATACATCGATTACCAAAGGCATGTGAGGTGATGAATGGCCGTCGAAGTGGTATACCGCAGCAGCCGCGACCTGGAGCGCTTGTTCATGGATAAAGCCGAAGCAGACCGTCACGACAAGATGCTTGAACTGGCCGAGCTCCTGGCCGAGGTCCTGAAAAAAGCCGTGCCGTCGCTGAGCGAACAGCAGGTCGAGGATGCCGGTATCTATATGGCGAAGAACCGTGACGTGTTCGCCAAGGCCTTCAAGAGCCAGCCAGACGCCCTGTCCGAGCTGCTCGGGGACAGCGCCGCCGAATAATCGACCTTCAGCTGTAGATCAGCCGCTCGGCAAGCATCTGCGCCACCCGCGCCGGCGAGCGTTTCTCGGCCTGGGCATGGGCAAAGACTTCGGTCAGCCGCGAAGGGATGCGCGCCAGGTGTGCGGTAATGGTGCCCAGGTCCTCGCCACGGTGCCTGAGCGCCACGTAGATCAACCCGCCAGCGTTGATCACGTAATCCGGCGCATACAGAATCCCGCGGCTTTCCAGCTGATCAGCCACCTGCAAGGTGGTCAGCTGGTTGTTGGCCGCGCCCGCCACCGCTGCACAGCGCAACTGCATCACGCTCTGGCCATTGAGCACCGGCCCTACCCCGCACGGCGCAAAGATGTCACAGGGCGTGCTGATCAACATCTCATTGGCAACCGGCCGCGCATTGAACTGCTCGATGGCCAGTTGCACCCTGCCCGGGTCATGGTCGCTGACCAGCAGCTCGGCACCCGCCGCATGCAGTTGCTCGGCCAGCGCATAGCCAACATTGCCCAGCCCCTGTACGGCAATGCGCAAGCCTTCGAGATTATCGCTGCCCAGACGCGCCATCGAGGTGGCGCGAATTCCGGCGAACACGCCCATGGCTGCATGGGGTGACGGGTCGCCGGCAGCGGTGGTACTGGTCACGTGCTGGGTGGTCTGGGCGATGCAATCCATGTCCAGGGTCGAGGTGCCGCTGTCCACGGCAGTAATGAAACGCCCCTGCAAGGTTTCGACAAAGCGCCCGAACGCCTCGAACAAGGCCGCGCGGTTTTCCACATGGGGGTTGCGAATGATCACCGCCTTGCCGCCGCCCAACGGCAGCCCTGCCAGGGCGGCCTTGTAGCTCATGCCCTGGGCCAGGCGGATGGCGTCGATCATGGCGCTGTCGTCGTCCGGGTAGGCCAGGTAGCGACAGCCTCCCATGGCCGGCCCCAGGTGTTCGCTATGAATGGCGACTACCGCTTTCAGGCCGGTCGGCGGGTCGATGCACAGGTGCAGCGACTGCGTGCGGGTGCTTTGCATGAGAGCAAACATCAACGGGCTCCTCGATGAGGTGCTGATCCCAGTATAGGTCGCGCTTTACCGACTGATGACAACACTCGGACCACTGGACTAAAACCCGCACCAGCGCTACAACAGAAGCTTGAGCGGAGATTGTCATGAACCCACGTAGCGCCTGCCTGGCTTGCCTTGAACGTGACCCGGTCGCCTTGCTGGAAGCGGCACTATGGATCGCCGCCGAGCACGACGACAGCGTGGTGCCGGCACAGGTATTGGCCGAGGTTCAGGCCTTGCAGCAGGAGGTCAGCGCCGGCCTGCCGATGCTGCCGCTCAGCGAACTGGCCCAGCCGTTGCTGCGCCACCTCAACACCCTGGGCTTCCAGCAGGACGAGTACCACCCCCTGCGCCCCCAGGCGGCGCTGCTCGACAAGGTCATACAGCGTCGTCGCGGCCAGCCTCTGGCCCTGGCCCTGCTGACCCTGGAACTGGCTCGCGGCTTGTCGATCCCCCTTGAAGGCGTGAACTTCCCCGGGCATTTCCTGTTGCGCGTACCGGGTGCCGATCACCTGCTCGACCCCTGCGGCGGGCGCCGCCTGTATCCGGCCGACTGCCGCGAACTGCTGGGCCGCCAGTTCGGCCCGCAACTGGCCCTGAGTGCCGACCACCTGCTGACCGCCAGCCCGCTGCAGATGCTCCAGCGCCTGTCGCGCAACCTGCGCCAGCTGCACGCCAGCCACGACGATCACCTGGAGGCCCTGAAGGACGCCGAACGGGTGTTGCAGCTTGGCCCGGGCACCGCCGCCGACTACATGGCACGGGCAACGCTGTATCAGCACCTGGAGTGCCCACAGGCCGAACGCTTCGACCTGGAGCACGCCCTGCTGCTCAGTGACGATCCAATCCAGCGCTTGCGCCTGACTGAACGCCTGAGCCACCTGCCTCCTGCGTCGTCATCGGTGCACTGACAGCCTCGGCCGGGCTGCGCACCTGAATGATCAACAATGCCGCCAGCACCGCAGGAATCGCGCAGAAGAAGAATATTTGCTCGACCGGCAAATGCATGGCCAGCAGCAGGCTGCCGAACAGCGGCCCCAGTATCGAACCAAAGCGCCCCACGCCCAATGCCCATCCCGTGCCGGTCGCCCGCACCTGGGCCGGGTAGAAGTTACTGGTAAAAGCATTGAGGGTCAGTTGCCCGCCGATGATGCAGAAGCCAGCGGCAAACACACAGACCACCAGCCAGCGCGGGTTATCGTGGTTCAGGCCGACCAGTACGGTAAACACCGCCGCCGCCAGCAGCACGGCGCTGAGCAGGCGCACCTTGCGCTTGAGACGGTCGGCGAACCAGGCCATGAATACCGCGCCGAGGGTGCCGGCAAACAGGAACATCGAGGTCACCAGGTTGGCCTGATTCAGGGCCAGGCCGCTTTCCAGCAACAGCGAGGGCAGCCAGCTGATCATGAAGTACAAAAGGATCAGGCTGACGAAGAACGTCGACCAGATCAGCAGGGTCGGCCTGGCATAGCCGTCACGAAACAGCGCCACCACGGTGAACTTGTTCTGGTTTTCTTCCATGGCCTGCACACTGGCCGCAGGCGGCTGCCAGCCCGGGAGCATCTTCGTCGTGAGCTTGAGCAGGCGCGCATAGGGCGGCGCGTCACGCAGCAGGCGTGGCAAGGATTCGGGCAGGTACAGGGCCAGGAACGGAAACAGCAGCAGCGGCGCAATACCGCCAGCAAGGAACACCGCCTGCCAGCCGAAACTGTCGATGAACCCGGCAGCGACGAAACCACCGGCAGCGCCCCCCAATGAGAAGCCGCAAGCGGCCAGAGTGACCATCAGGGTGCGCAAGCGCGGCGGTGCATACTCGGACATCAGCGCCATGGCACTGGGCATCGCTCCACCCATGCCGATACCGCAGACAAAACGCGCCAGCATCAGGCTGTTGAGAGAGTTGGCAAAGACCATCAGCACGGTCAGGCTGGAGTACAAGAGCACACAGCACAACAACACCCGGTGCACGCCGAAGCGATCCGCCAGCGGTGTCACCGCCAGCGATCCCAGGGTCAGGCCCAGCAGGTTGGCGCTGAACACCGGCCCGAACGCGGCCTTTTCCAGGCCCCAGTCCTGGGCCAGGGAAGGGATCACATAGCCCAGCACCTGAGCATCATAACCATCGGTAACCAGCAACAACACGAGTAACAACAGCAACAACCACTGATAACGCGACACGGGCCGGGCATCCAGCGCCGTGCGAAAGCTGGCAATCTGATTGTGCATCGCAAGGTACCTTTTATTGTTATGGGTATCAGGTGCGGGCAGCGTGGTTTATGGGGTGTCGGGCTGCCTCGACGGGTGAGCCTGGGCAAACGCCGAATGCGCCTCGGCCAGGGCAGCGACCCGGCGAATGCGCGGGAAGCCACTCAAGTCGATATTGAAACGCTCGGCTGCATACAGTTGCGGGATCAGGTAGACATCGGCCAGCCCCGGCTCGTCGCCAAAGCAGAAGCCTTCATCACCGATCAACTGCTCGACAGCGGCCAGGCCCTGGCTGATCCAGTGGGCGATCCACTGGTTGACCTGGACGTCGTCATGGCCCAGCCCACGCAGCTGATTGAGCACGCTGACGTTGTGCAGCGGATGGATATCGCACCCGATCAGTGCCGCGACGCCACGGGCCTGGGCCCGGCGAACCGGGTCCTGTGGCAGCAGCGCTGGCTGTGGATAAACCTCTTCCAGGTATTCGATGATCGCCGGCGACTGCACCAGCACTTCACCCGAGTCGATCTTCAGCGCCGGCACCCGCCCTTGCGGGTTGAGGGCCATGAAGTGTTCTTCGCGCTGTTCGCCCTTGAGCAGGTTGACCGGCAACTGCCGGACCTCCAGCTGCTTGAGCGCCAGGGCAATCCGCACCCGGTAGGAGGAGGTCGAGCGGTAGTAGGTAAAGAGTTCCATGGCCCTGCCCTCTCAGCGTGCCGGAAGGATCTTGCCGCGGCATTCGCCGAAGCCGATCGAGGCCACGCCATCGCGCTTGCAACGCGCACGCAGGATGATCTCGTCGCCGTCTTCGAGGAACTTGCGCACCTCGCCAGACGCCAGTTCGACCGGCTCCTTGCCACCCTGGGTGATTTCCAGCAGGCTGCCGAACTGGCCAGGCTGGGCACCAGACAAGGTGCCGGAGCCGAACAGGTCGCCCGACTGCAGCTGGCAACCGTTGACGCTGTGGTGGGCAACCATCTGCGCCACGGTCCAGTACATGCTCAGGGTGTTGCTCAGGGTCAGGCGATGCGCGGGCAGGTTCTGCTCGCGCATGCGCTCGGTCAGCAGCAGCACTTCCAGCTCAATATCGAAGGCGCCGTTGGCCTGGTCGCGCTTGTCGAGCAGGTACGACAGCGGCTGCGGGTCGCCTTCCGGACGCGCCGGCTGGGCACAGCGAAACGGTTCCAGGGCTTCGGCGGTAACCACCCATGGGGAGATGGTCGAAATGAAGCTTTTGGACAGGAACGGGCCAAGCGGCTGGTACTCCCAGGCCTGGATATCGCGCGCCGACCAGTCGTTGAGCAGGCAGAAGCCGGCAATGTGCTCAGCCGCTTCGGCCACCGGAATCGAATCGCCCATGTCGTTGCCCTGGCCGATCCAGATGCCCAGCTCCAGTTCGTAATCCAGGCGCGCGCACGGGCCGAAGCTCGGTTCGTTCTGGCCGGCGGGCAGGGTCTGGCCTTTTGGCCGGCGCACATCGGTACCGGACGGACGAATGGTCGAGGCACGGCCGTGGTAGCCGATCGGCACGTATTTATAGTTGGGCAGCAGCGGGTTGTCGGGGCGGAACAGCTTACCGACATTCTTGGCGTGTTCGATGCCGACATAGAAGTCGGTGTAGTCGCCAATGCGTGCGGGCAGGTGCAGCTGGCACTCGCTGGCCGGATACAGCAGCGGCTTGAGTGCGGCCTGGTGTTCGCTGTGCTCGCCGAGCAGCTCCAGCAGGCGTTCGCGCAGGGCTACACGGGCGGTACGGCCGAGGGCGAAGAAAGCGTTCAGCGCACCACCACGGGTGGCTTCGACCGCAGCGCGGGCCTGGCCGTCGAACAGGCCGGCAGCCAGCACGGCTTCAAGGTCGAGAATGGCATCACCGATGGCCACGCCACAGCGCGGCGCCTGGTCCTTGCGGCTGAAGATACCCAGGGGCAGGTTCTGCAGCGGGAAGTCGCCGTGGCTGTTGGCGTGTTCTACCCAACTGCGGGCAAGGGCGGACTGATTCATGGGTTATCTCCGATTCGGGGTAAAGGTGCTCGGCAACGAGGCCCAGCAACTATCGTAGTCGGCCTGCAATTGCGGGCATTCGAGCGCATGACGGCTCGGGCGCAGCACCTGGCTGGTCTCGAACATGAAGGCCATGGTGTTGTCGATCTTGTTCGGTGCCAGCTCGACGGCAATGGCCTTGCTGCAGGTCTCGGCATCCGGGCCATGGGCGCTCATGCAGCTGTGCAGCGAGGCGCCGCCGGGCAGGAAGCCTTCGGCCTTGGCGTCGTACTCGCCCTTGATCAGGCCCATGAACTCGTTCATCAGGTTGCGGTGGAACCACGGCGGACGGAAGGTGTTCTCGGCCACCATCCAGCGCGGCGGGAAAATCACGAAGTCGAGGTTGGCCATGCCCGGCACGCTGGTCGGCGAGGTCAGCACGGTGAAGATCGATGGGTCCGGGTGGTCGAAGCTGACCGTGCCGATGGTGTTGAAGCGGCGCAGGTCATATTTGTACGGCACGTTGTTGCCGTGCCAGGCGACCACGTCCAGTGGCGAATGGTTGAGCTGGCAGCCCCACAGTTCACCGAGGAATTTCTGCACCAACTGCACCGGGCCATCGATTTCTTCGTAATGGGCCACCGGCGCGAGGAAGTCGCGCGGGTTGGCCAGGCCGTTGCTGCCGATCGGCCCCAGGTCCGGGATGCGCAGCGGCGCACCGTGGTTCTCGGCCAGATAGCCGCGGGCCTGGGCATCGAGCAGTTCGACACGAAACTTCAGGCCACGGGGCAGCACGGCGATTTCCAGCGGCTCGACTTCCAGCACGCCCAATTCAGTGACGATGCGCAGGCGACCCTGCTCGGGCACCAGCAGCAGTTCGCCATCGGCGTTGAAGAACACCCGCTCCATGGAGCGATTGGCGCAATAGGTATAGATGCTGATACCCGCCGGTTTTTCACCCGCCGAGTTGGCCGCCATGGCCACCCAGCCGTCAATGAAGTCGGTCGCTTCGCTTGGGATCGGCTGTGGGCTCCAGCGCAGGCGATTGGGCGTCACCGGGCCCAGCGGGCCACCGGCCAGCTGGCGCTCCAGGCGCTCGAAGCGCGGGTGCAGGGCCGAAGGGCGAATGCGGTACAACCAGGTGCGGCGCAACTCGCTGCGGGCCATGGTGAAGGCGGTGCCGGAAAACAGTTCGGCATACAGGCCGTACGGGGCTTTTTGCGGCGAGTTCTGCCCGACCGGCAGGGCGCCAGGCAAGGCTTCGCTGGCGAATTCGTTACCGAAACCGCTCTGGTAGCCGAGGACAGGGGTGTTATCGAGGTTCATCGAGCCTCCGGGCCCAGTGCAGGCCGGTCAATGGCAGTTGGCTGCGGGCCTTGAAGGGGGTGGCAGCGCTTCTGCGTTATTTTTATCGTAATTACATTACGCATAACGTAATTTGATTGGTGAAGACCGTCAAGCTATAAAGACGCCCATTGAACTCCCCGGATCGACTCCATCATGGCCAAAGCCAGCTCCCCCGCCGACAGCTCCGGCAAACAGAAGGTCCGCTCGGCCGAGGTCGGTACCGACATCCTTAAAGCCCTGGCCCAATTGTCGCCGTCTACCTCACTGTCGCGCCTGGCCGAGCATGTCGACATGCCGGCGAGCAAGGTCCACCGTTACCTGCAGGCCTTGATTGCCAGCGGTTTTGCCGAACAGAACCCGGCCACCAACCACTACGGCCTGGGCCGCGAAGCCCTGCGCGTAGGGCTGGCAGCGTTGGGCGGGATGGACGTATTGAAAGAGGCGGCGCTGCCGCTGTCGCTACTGCGCGATGAGCTCAACGAAAGCTGCTTCATCGCCGTGTGGGGCAACCAGGGCGCCACCGTGGTCAATATCGAGCCGGCGGTGCGGGCAGTCACCGTGGTCACTCAGATCGGCTCGGTGTTGCCTTTACTCACCTCTTCGACCGGGCTGGTATTCGGCGCCTACCTGCCCGAGCGCGAAACCATCGAGCTGCGCGAGCAGGAACTGGCCGCGTCAGGTCACAGCGCCGACGATTACGAGGCCTTGTTCGCAACCATCCGCCAACGCGGCCTGCATCATGTCCATGGTCTGCTGATGCCGGGGGTCGATGCCCTTTCGGCTCCCGTGTTCAACGCCGTGGGCAAGATCGCCGCCGTGCTGACCGTGGTCGGCCCGACCTCGATCTTCCATGCCGATGAGCAGGGGCCCGCAGCCGGGCAGTTGCTGGCTACGGCGAAGATGATCAGCTGGCGCATGGGGCACGAAGGCTAGACCGGGATAGCCATGTGCATGCTCTTGTGTTCGAGGATTTCCAGGAACTGTTTGAGTTCTTCCTCCAGCGCCCGGTTCACACTGTAAATCGATTTCGCCCCCACCGGGCGCAAGTCACTGAACAGTTGTTTCAACAACCGAACGGTGGGTGAACTCGGTCCTTTTGAAAGGCCCGACACGAGTTTCGCCAGCCGCCCGCTGATACCTGACAAGGAAACAAGGCCAACCCCCGCTGTCAGAAAGAACTTCGTGGCTGCCGCCCGATCTCCATCCAGGTAAGCGATGACGCCCTGTCCAAACGCGCGCAGGGTCATGACCACGCTGAGGGCTAGGCTTGCCGGTGGAAACGGAACCGAGAGTATTGCCGCTACCCCGATCGCAACCTCGAACAACAAACCGGAGATCCTTTGCGCCACACTGGTGGTGTCTTCGTCCACATCGGCAACGATGCGCTCGACCATTACGTCGAACTCACGGGCCAGGTCGGTAATGCGCTTATAGTCACTGATCGCCGCCAGGATAATCGCCTCGCCATCCCCTGCCCGCTGGAAGCGCTCGATCAGGGCGCCGACAATAGGCTGATCGCGAATACTGACCCGCAGGTAAAAATAGTCCTGCAGGGCAGGATCGTCCCATTGCCGGGCCAGTGCCTGCGGCGCTCGAAAGAACAGGCCATCAGGGGCCTCCGGCGTGTAGACAAGATCCTCTACCACGCCTTGCACCACATTCCTGAACAAATACACACCCTCGACCCGTCGGCCACTCAGCGCGAATTGGAACATCCCGTTCTTGTGTGAAGTCCGATCACCACCAACAACCGCAGGCTCAAGATCGAGTAATTCATCGACAGCATTCTCCAGCCACCGGCTGCGCACAGCCGTCAGTCGCCCCGCCATGGTTTCGCTCAGCCAGGCGCGGCGCATCTGCAAGCGCAATAGCTCGCGGTGCAGCAGGCGACGGCGCCTGTAGTGCGGGTCAGTCGCATCGAGCAAGCGACTGCGAATCGTCTGGATGTAGCGCTCCCCCAGCCTGGCCGAACGAATGTAGCCGTCGAGAAAACGACGATCCAGGCGTGACAGGTCCTGGCCAACGGTTGAAGTGATTATTGCGAAGTCGGCGAAATTGAAACTGCTGTCGTATCCACTGATGACCGTGCGGGTAAGGCTTGCGACGTTACCAGGCTCGAGCTCGACCAGCACGGTATCAGGATCGACCTCAGGCCCAGGCGCGCCGGCAAATGTGTTGATCCTTTCTTTGACCAGGCGATGGGCGTAGTCGGCAAAGGGCTCGATGTTGTTAATCTGCTGGTAGGCGTTCTGTACCAGGGTAAGTGACGCATCGATGTTGCTCAGTTGCTGACGCTGGAACAGCGGCGCATCGATGTACCACTGGGGCGTGGCGAACTGCAGCTGCTCCAGCACCCCATTGACCTTCATAAAGGCAATTTCCGACAGCAACTCCTGCCAACCGGCGTCAGGCCAGCGCTCCAGCGTAACGGTTTGTCGCGACCAATAACCAGGCAGTCTCTGCGCCTGCTTGAGTAGCTGAGTGAACTGCGGCCGCGCGTCGACCGACAGTTGGCCAAGCAAGTAGGCTTGCCCCTGATCCGTCAGCGCCCACCGGGCGATTTCCAGGCTGAGCTGCCGTGCATTGCGCAACACCCGAAGATCGCCTCCCGGCGCGCCTGGGGCGTAAAGCAGGAAGCGCTGATCATCACTCTGGCCATAGCTCAGGTAAAACACATCCCTGAACGCCAACTGGAAGGGATCGAGGATCACGCCACCGACTTCGATGCCAAGCTCGCTCAGGGCCCCTTGGTGGTTACGAGCCGCTTCCAGGGCGTCGAAGGCCCTCCCGTCGAGCCCCTGGTAACGCGCTGCCAGGGCACTCAGAGCCAGCCGCGCATTGACCACTTCACTCATCAGTTGCGGGCCAGGGCCGTCAAAGTACACGGCTTGCAGCGCTTCCCGGTAACTCAAACGGATATCCAGTTGATCGATCATGGCCTGGATAAAGCCCGGTGTCAGTTGTACGGCCAGCTCGCTGTCGATGATCTGCGCTTGCAGTTCGCGGCCGTGATAACCACCGGAAATTACCCATTGCACCAGCGTCATCTCGCGCTCACCACACAGCACTTCACCCACGATATCCAACACATGCCTGACCCCCACCCGCAGTCGCCGGACATCAACGTCAAGCCCCATGGCTTGCGTCAGGTAATCGGCTATCTGCTCAGCGGCATAGTCCTCCGTACTGGCCATGCCTTGCAGGTGTTCATCGACCCGTTGCTGGCACACGGCAACAGCTCGTTCGCGTAACTCGTAGGCCGTACGCTCTTCACCTTCGAGAAAGCGTAACCATTCAGGCAGCTGGGCGTGACGGTGCTGCCTGAGCCTGGTTGCCAGGCGTTGTTGCAACAGGTCTTGTACTGGCACCTCGCGCAAGGCTTGGCGGATATCGTCGACCTGGCTTCGAAACGGAATATCGCTCAACGGCACCAAGGTCAATCGCGGCGCTTGGCCTTGCGCAAGACGCTGCCTAATTCCATGCGGCAACGGTTGGACCAGGGGATCTTCGGCAACCGGCTTGCTCAGGCGCAGTGTCATGCGGTCGATGAATCGCCGTGTACTGCCCTGCTCCTGCAAGCCCTCCTGCAGGCTGTAAAGCCAGAGTTTGCTCGAAGATGACGCTTCGAACGACTCGCCGATGACAAACACCAAAGGCAACGTCAGCGCTTCGCCCCCAATGCTCAGCGCCAAGAGACGGACATGCTCGTCTGGATCAAAGATCTGCTCTTCCAGGGCGGCGAGTGCCGACTGCTGTCCTGGTTGGCGCAAAGCCACGAAACGCAGGTCGAGAAAAAACAGTTTCGTCACCTGTATGAACAGGCTCAGCGGGTTGGTACCAGGCTTGCGCGCCTGCTTCCAGAACTCATCGAAAGCTGCATCCGTCAGGGAGGGCAGCGACTCGAGCTGGTTCTTGATCTGAAAGGTGGTACTGCTGAGTTCCAGCAGAATTGTCTCCAGGCTGTTGTCGTCGAAGCTAAATCCTGGTGCATCGAAAAAACGGGACAAATCCATGTGCTGATCTCTTTATTCGGTGATAGTCATATCGCGACAAATTGACTGGTTCACCGACAGCAGAATTTCAGCGCAACCGTTCCCTATTGATACTGACGAAAAGCTCCAAAGTGGCTTGCTCAGCAACCCGAGAGAAGTGTCCTACGGCTAAAACCAGCAACAGCCTATTGATACCTCGGAATGGACAAACCCCAAGCAGACTTGTTTACACATGCTCACAGTCATCAATGAAATAACGGGTTACTGTCTTGTGGCTTCACTGTTACCAGTGCTGTAACAGTGAATGTCAGAAACACCTATTTTTCCGCTACCGCCAGGCACCTATTCTGGTTGCACCAAGACGGTGCTGACGCAGATCGAAGCAGTCAGCCCGATTCCATCAACCGGCGCGCACACTCCGCCTGATGAAGCTTGGCCCAGGTTCACCGACGTTGATTTTGAAGCTCCTTGATCTGCGTCTTACTTGGCCGCTGCACTGCAGCGGCCTTTTTTATGCCCGCAACTCAATCGTCATCGGCGTCGTCAAAGTGAAATCGGTGTAACAATCGATGGGCAACAGGCGCCAGGATCAGACCGATGGTGGCAACAAATACCAGCCCGACGTACAAGCCGTAGCCGGCAAAGAACAGCTTGCCGCCGATACTCTCGGGCAGGATCACCGGCCCGACTCCGCCCAGCAGCAAAGTGGCGTTGAACACCGCATCGTGCCAGGGCACGTCTGGCTCGAAGTACAGATGGCCGAGCACACCGAAGAGGATCGAGCCGATCAGCATCAGGCAGGCTGCCAGGCCGTGACGCATCATGCGATAACTGAACTGACGGGAAGAAATGACCGGGTCCGTTCTGGATTCGTACATCCTCTGTGCTCCTGCAGCAAGGGGGGCCGCCCAGCATAGGCAACTTCAACTGGCGACCACAACCTTGGGGCAGGTTCAGCCCTGTGGATACTTCTGCAGATTGGCCATCATCTGCTGCAAGGCTTGCAAGCTGTCTTGCGGGTGCACAGCGTTGTCGAAGTTGCCGATCTGCTGCCAGTTCGCCGCAATATCGTCGGGTGAAAAGCCCTCGCGCGGGTCAAAGCCGACACCCAAGCTGCGTTCCCAGCGCACCTTGCCGACCCAGCCGCCGCCCACTTCATACAGGCCGCCACTGTCCTGACAGTCGTCACTGCCCAGGTACACCACCAGCGGGCTGACCAGCTCCGGCTTGAGCTGTTCGAAGA
This sequence comes from Pseudomonas wadenswilerensis, assembly GCF_900497695.1. GTDB lineage: Bacteria > Pseudomonadota > Gammaproteobacteria > Pseudomonadales > Pseudomonadaceae > Aquipseudomonas > Aquipseudomonas wadenswilerensis. Next base: position 220,186 of record NZ_UIDD01000011.1, read on the forward strand.
CCTGCGGCGGAATCAGTCCTTCGGTCATGCGCGTGCCGCCGGTGGGGGCAATGGCGTTGACCAGGATGCCATTCTTGCGCCCTTCAATGGCCAGGGTGCGGGTCAGGCCATACAGGCCAAGCTTGGCCGCGCCATAGTTGGCCTGGCCGAAGTTGCCATAGATGCCCGAGGTCGAGGCGGTGAAAATCACCCGCCCCCAGTTCTGCTCGCGCAGGTGTGGCCAGGCGGCGCGGGTGACTTTGTAGGCACCTTCAAGGTGAACCTGATAGACCTGCTCCCAGTCACTGTCCTCCATCTTGTGGAAGGTCTTGTCGCGCAGGATGCCGGCGTTGTTGATCACTACATCGACCCGGCCGAAGCTGTCCAGGGCCTGTTCGACAATGCGCTGACCGTCGGTGACCGAGTCATGGTTGGCCACTGCCGTACCACCCTCTTCGCGGATCTGCGCCACTACCCGGTCGGCGGCCGAGGCGCTGGCGCCTTCGCCATGGGTCGAACCACCCAGATCGTTGACCACCACCCGGGCACCATGCCGGGCAAACAGCAGGGCATGGGCGCGGCCCAGGCCGCCGCCAGCGCCGGTGACAATCACCACTTTATCGTCCAAGCGAATCGTCATGCTCGTTTCCCCAGCAGAACAAAAGAGAGGGATGCCCGAGTGTCAGCCAGCACTGGCTGGCACACAATCAAGCGGGCAGGCGCTGAATGGCAGGCGATAAGGCCGGGCGATGATTGCGCACACCGGGTCGCTCAGGACCAGGCGACTCTCTGCGGCACATTCACCAGGGGTTGCTCACGAAACGCCAGGTAATGGCGCAGCACCTGTACCGGTGCTTCAGTATGCGGATAGTGGCCAATGCCCTGGAGCATCACGGTGTTGGCATCGGGCACCAGCTCCTGATAGCGTTCGAGCATATGGATACCGGAAATCGGGTCGACCGCGCCGTTGATCAGCCGCAGCGGCACCCCGTCGGCCTGCAATGCACCGACCCAGCGCTCGCGGTGGGCGACCCGCTCGGGCAGGTAAGTGATCAGCTTGTGCAGGATGCGCGTGCCGCGGTTGGAGGCAATCAGGCTCCAGTAGTCGTCCAGCGCGCTTTCGCTGGGATGGGTGCAGGGCCCGTAGATCTGGGTGACGTTACGCACCAGATCATCGCGCCCGAACGAGCGCCCGACCAGCCAGCCCAGGCGGCTGAGCAACAGCTTCTGGATCAGCAGCGGCCGATGACGCTCGGGGAACAGACCACCATTGAGGAACACGCAACTGGCGATCTGCGCGCGGCCCTCGTGGTGGCGGGCGAGCAACTCCTGGGCGACGCTGCCGCCATAATCATGCCCGAGCAGATGCACCGGCTGCTCGACCTGAAGATGCGCGAGCAATGCCTGCTGCAGGTCGGCCTGCTCCAGCAGGCTGTAATCATGGTGCAGCGGTTTGGCCGAGTCGCCAAAGCCGAGCATGTCACAGGCAATCACCCGAAAACGCTGGGCCAGGGGTGTCCACAGGTAATGCCAGTCCCAGCTGGCGGTGGGAAAGCCATGAATGAGCAGTAGCGGTTCGCCCTGCCCTGCGGTCCAGTAGCGGATGGTCTGGCCACGGAACGAGAAATTCAGGCCCCGGGTCCGCCAGACGCACAATGGAATTTCGGCCAAAGGCATCACAGTGGTCCCGGTAGGTTGTAGGTAGTCGTGTTGGGCAAGGCATCGGCTGCGATCATTGCAATCACCTCGGCACATTCGTGTGCTCTACTGATCGACAGTCTAGTCAGGCAGGCCCGCCCGAGAGTTGCGTTCGCAGCCAGCTTATTGACCTTGGGAGTCAGCAAGCAAAATAGCGAGGTGAATCACAACAGCAAAGTCAGCAAGGGCGCGGCGAAGAGGTTGAGCAGGCCGGTCAGGACCATGACCAGGCCGGCCACCGACCCCTCCTCGCCCCCCACCTCATGAGCGCGGCTGACGCCCGCCCCATGCGCGCCGACGCCAAACAGCGCGCCACGGGCCAATGGCGTGCGCAGCGGCAGGTACTTGAGCAGCACGCCACCGAACATTGCCCCCAGCACCCCGGTAAACATCACGAACACCGCGGTCAACTCCGGCACGCCGCCCAGGTCCTTGGCCAGCGGCATGGCAAAGGGCGTGGTGATCGAGCGCGGCACCAGCGACAGGCTGACCGAGCTGTCCAGCGCCAACAGGTGCGCCAGGCCCCAGGAACTGCCGATCGATGCCGCACTGCCGACCAGCATGCCCAGGGTCAGGGCCGGCCAGTGGCGGGCGAGCAAGGCGCGCTGTTGCCAGATCGGCACGGCAAAGGCCACGGTGACCGGGCCCAGCACCGACATCAGCCAGTGGGTGTTGCGCGCATATTCGGCATAGGCGGTATGCAGGGGCACGGCAATCGCCAGCAGCACAGCCGGTACCAGAATCAACGGTGACAGCAGGTAGCGCCCGGTGCGCCGGTACAACCAGCGACTGCCCAGATAAGCCAGCAGGGTCAGGGCCAGCCAGAACAGTGGCATCGGCTCAAGCGTCATGACGCAACCTCCAGCGGCAGATCCACTCCACCGTCACCGCCGTCACCACCATCACCAGCAAGGTACTGACACCAATCACCAGCAAGATCCGCCAGCCTTCATCGCGCAGCAGGCTGCCGTAATCGAGCAGGCTCATCAGCGCCGGAATGAAGAACAGCAGCATCTCGGCCATCAGCACCCCGGCCCCCAGTTGCAACATGGCCGGCTTGAGCACGCCAACGGCAAACAGCAGCAACAGCAGCGCCAGGCCGATCACCCCGCCCGGAATCGGCCAGGCCAACCAGGCGGCCAATACGCCACCAACCTTGTAAAGAGCAAGCAACACCGCAAGCTCGGCGAGCAGGCGGACAAATCGGTTAAACGCAGGGGGTTTCATCGCAGGGATCCTCTCAGGCCTTCATTTTAAAAGCCCGCTCCCCACGCCAAAAGCGAATTGTTAGACTACCAACTATTCCAAATTGGAATTCAGGCAATGGAATTCAAACAGCTACGCAGCTTTCTCGAAGTGGTGCACCGCGGCGGCTTTACCCAGGCCGCGCTGACCTTGCACATCAGCCAGTCCGCAGTGAGCAAGCAGGTCGCCCAACTGGAACAGGACCTGGGGGTGCCGCTGTTGGAGCGTCAGGGTTCGCAACTGCACCTGACCGCCGCTGGCAAAATCGTCCTTGAGCGCGGTGAAGCCATGCTACGCCTGCGCCAGGAGCTGCTCAGCGAACTGGATGATCTCAGCCAGCTGGCCCGCGGCGAATTGCGCCTGGGCTTGCCGTTACTGGGCAGTGACGCGCTATTCGCCCGGTTGTTCGCCGAATACCGGCGGCGCTATCCGAACATCAGCATTCAACTGTTCGAAGGCGGTAGCCGCAGTGTCGAGCAAGCAGTGCTCAGCGGCGAACTGGAACTGGGCGGCAGCCTGACGCCCAGCGACCCGGTCTTCGCCTACCAGCCGTTCTGCAACGAGCCCCTCGACGCCCTGTTGCCCACCGATCACCCGTTGGCGGCCGCCGGCCGGGTCAGCCTGGCACAACTGGCCGATACACCGTTCCTGCTCTATCAGCGCAGTTTCGTGCTCAATGACCGTTTGCTCAGTGCTTGCCAGCAGTCGGGCTTCACGCCCAGGGAAGGTGGGCGCAGCGGCCAGGCCGACTTTCTCGCCGCACTGGTGGCGGCAGGCCAAGGCGTGGTGCTGTTACCGAGTGTGGTTGCCCGAGGCCTGGAGCGGCCCGGGGTGGTGCGTCTGGCATTGAGCCAACCGACGGACCTGCGCTGGGACATTGCCTTTATCTGGCGCCAGGGCGCCTACCTATCGCGTGCCGCCCAGGCCTGGCTGCAGCTGCTGCGCGAGCAGCCACAGCCGCAGTGATCAGCCGCGCAGTTTTTCCACCAGCTCGGCAATCCAGGGCTCTGCGTCGGTTTCCGGAGTAACGGTTTCGCTGGCATCCAGGCGCAGCATCGGCAGCACTTCCACCAGGCCCATCTCGGCGAACAGTTCACGCAGTTGCTCACCGCCGCCGCAGAAGGTGTCGCCGTAGCAGGAGTCGCCCAGGCCGATCACCGCGCCTTTGAGTCCGCGCCACTCGGCGGGCAGCACGTCACGGATTGCACTGAACAGCGGCATGATGTTGTCCGGCAGCTCACCCATGCCGGTGGTCGAGGTTACGGCCAGAAATGCCTGGGGGGCAAAACCCTGAATGTCCTGCAAGGTCGCCCGGTTAGCGTGCCAGGCCTCGAAACCTGCTTGTTTGAGCAACTTCTCGGCATGCCGGGCGACTTCTTCGGCGGTGCCGTATACCGAACCGGAAAGGATGGCGACTTTCATAGAGGTTTCCGAAACTGAGTAAAAACGTAGGATACTAGCATCCGGCACTGGCAAAAGGCCTTAATCTGCCGCTGTACAGCGACGGTCAATCTACTAGAATCAGCCAGCATGCCCGATCTACAGCCCTTGCGGACCTAACAAGATGATCAATGCCACACTGCTGCAGCGCATGATTGACGCCTCCAACGACGGGATCGTGGTGGCTGAACAGGAAGGCGATGACGACACTATCCTGATCTACGTGAATCCGGCCTTCGAGCGCCTGACCGGCTACGACGCCAACGACATCCTCTACCGCGACTGCCGTTTCCTGCAGAACGATGATCGCGACCAGGACGCCCGCGCACTGATTCGCCAGGCGATCAAGGATGGCCTGCCAAGCCGGGAAATCCTGCGCAACTACCGCAAGGACGGCAGCGCGTTCTGGAACGAACTGTCGATTACCCCAGTACTCAACGAAGCCGACAGGCGCAAATACTTCATCGGCATCCAGAAGGATGTCAGCCGCCAGGTCGAAGCCGAACTGCGGGTGATCGCGCTTGAGCGCCAACTGGCCGAGGCCCAAGCGCGCATCGCTGCGCTGGAAGCCGACCAACGGTCTTAACAAACGCGCCGTTTGGTTGTCCATGACGCTGAAGAAACGCATTCACGATTGTAACTTCGAGTTCGACCATGCAAGCAGATGCCCTTCTGACCCAGGATGAACTGGACTTCATCCGCTCCATGCAGCACGCGCCTCAGCCCATCCCGGCTGAACCGGCGTCGCGCCTGCTGGTCAATGGCGGCAGCGAAATCAAGAACCTGCTGACCCGGCTGATCGCCGACGAGCAGGTGACCCTGCAGGCACAGTTCAACAACCAGCAGATGACCTTCCCGCTGCAACTGGTCGAAGACGAGTTCCATGCCCTGCACCTGCAACTGGGTGCACCGAACATCTATGAAGAAGGCGCCGTGGTCCGACCCTGGCGCCTGACGCTTGAGCAACCGGTTGCCCTGGAGGACGAACTGGGCTTGAGCACCGGTTTGTGGGTCAGGGAAATTTCGTTCAAGGGTGTGCTGCTGGAAGTGCGCGAGCAACCCGAACCGCCCAGGCACTTCGATCTCTGGTTCAGCCCCGACGGCGATGCCCCCATTGCCCTGCACGGCACCCTGCAACGGCGCACCGGCGAACATCTGGCCGCCTACAACCTGGGCCAGAGCCTGCCGGCAGAAATCGAGCGCTTACGCGAATACATCCTCCAGGCCCACCGCCGCACCCACCCCGAGCTGCACCCTCAAGAATCCAGGTGACCGGCCAGGTATTGCTGCAGTCGCCGACGCATCAACCGACCTTCACTGCCCAGGCACGCGACTTGCGAACCCATCAGGCTATCCTGAGCCAGGTCCGCTGCCTCCCCCGCCAGCAATAACGGGCATTCCAGGGCCAGCGCCAGGCGCGCCAGGCGCTTGGGCAAGTCACTGGCCGGTGGATGGTTGGAAAACAGCACCAAGGCATGGGGCGTCATGCGCTCGCAGACCAGGCTCAACTCTTCCAGGGGCTGGCCAAGGCCGAGCACGCTGATGGCGATTTCACTGGTGCCGAGCAACAGCGCCGCCACCAGCAACTCCAGCTCGCGGCACTGGCCGGGGATCGCTGCCAGCACCACGCGCACTTCTTGCTGCTCGCGCGCCAGTTGCAAACGCTGCAACACCCGTCCACGCAGGAAACTGTCGAGGAACAGCCATTCACTGGCCTGGCCGAAGGCTTCGTGGGTACTGCGCAGCTCCTGCCAGACCGGCATAAGGATGTCCTGGAATGCCACCAGCTGTGGATAACTGCTGAATACCTGGCCATAGACCTGCTCCAGACGACGCTCATCAAATGCCCTGACCGATTGGCGCAACTGCGCTTGCCACTGAATGAAGTCGGCCTGTGATTCGTCGCTGCGCTGCGGCTGGTTTTCGACCTTGAGGTTCTGGCTTTTGGCGAGGATGCGTCCCACTTTGCTGACTGCGACACCGCGCTCGATCCAGCCGAGGATGCTGCGCACCTCGTCGATATCCGCTTGCGAGTACAAACGGTGCCCACTTTCGGTGCGCGTGGGCTGAATCAGCCCATAACGGCGCTCCCAGGCCCGCAGGGTAACCGGGTTGATGCCGGTCATGCGGGAGACTTCGCGGATCGGGAACAGTTCTTCGTGGTCGAGCTCAGGCGTACTCAATGAAGGCTGGTCAGGTTCGATCATTGCCGGGAAACCGCGAGTTTGTGGGCCAACGGGCATTCTACTCCGCCTGCCGCGAGCACTACCATTGGCATTTCTCTCAGGTTGGCGACCGCCAGCACTGACGGGTCAGCTTATTTAAGGAATAATCCGCGCCCGATTCTTGCATCGATTCTTGCAAAGAAGCGAATGCCACCCATCACCCCGGGCGGCGTTCAAGCGGTAGGCCTACCCGCCACGCCCAGTTGCCAGGAGATATACCATGTCTACCCCACCCGTAACCCTGATGGTTACCCGCCGCGTCGCCGATGGTCGCTACCAGGACCTGATGGCCTGGCTGCACGAAGGCGAACAGCTGGCCACCGACTTTCCCGGCTACCTGGGCTCAGGCGTGCTCGCCCCGCCCCCGCAAGGCGATGAGTTCCAGATCATCTTCCGCTTCACCAACGAACAGACCATGCACGCCTGGGAGCACTCGGCCTCACGCAAGGCCTGGCTGGACCGTGGCAATGGCCTGTTCGCCGAGCCGTTGGAACAGCGGGTCAGCGGCCTGGAAGGCTGGTTCGGCAGTAACCCGGTGCAGCGCCCGCCGCGCTGGAAGCAGGCGGTGGCGATCTGGCTGGCGTTCTTTCCGGTGTCGCTGCTGTTCAATCTGCTGTTCGGCCACTGGCTGGGCGCGCTGGACCTGGTGCCGCGCATCCTCCTCAGCACCCTGGGCCTGACGCCGCTGATGGTGTATTTCTTCATTCCGCTGTCGACCCGCCTGCTGGCCAACTGGCTGAACGCCAGCCCAACCCGCCCGGGGCCTCAGGGCGCGCGCAATCCCGCCTAGTTCGGGTATGCTGGGGGTTATCCAAGCGAACCAGTAAAAGTTGACCGCCCCCACCATGAACAGCCCAATTCTTGTCACCGGAGCCAGCCAGCGAGTCGGGCTGGCGCTGGCCCTGAACCTGGCGCAGGCCGGCCATACCGTGGTCAGCGCCAGCCGCAGCAAAAGCCCCGAGGCCGCGCACCCGAACATCATCCAGTTCCAGGCCGACCTGTGCCAGGAAGACGAGCGCCTGGCTCTGATCGAACACCTGCAAGGCAACTACGACGGCCTGCGCGCCATCGTGCACAACGCCTCGTTGTGGCTCGACGATGACCTGGCCAACCTCAATACCATGTTCAAGCTGCACGTCGAGGCGCCCTACCACCTGAACCTGGCCCTGGGCGAGCAACTGGCCAAGGTGGACAAGGCCGACATTATCCATATCTGCGACGAGACCTCCTCGCGCGGCAGCGGCAGCCATATCGGCTATGCCGCGACCAAGGCCGCCCTGCAGAACATGGTGCTGTCGTTCGCCGCCAAGTACGCGCCGAACATTCGCGTCAACGCGATCCTGCCGGGCTTGCTGATCCTCAAAGAGAACAGCGACGAGGCCTACCGCCAGCAAACCCTGAAAAAGGCCCTGCTGGAATTCGAACCCGGCGCCCAGCCGCTGATTGATGCCGTGCGCTTTCTGCTCGACAGCCAATACAGCACCGGCAGCAACCTGGTCATCAACGGTGGCCGCCACCTGAAAAACCGCATCGCGGTAGACTGAGCTACCGCTGTCACGAGAACGTCCATGAACGATCAACAGAAACTCGAACTTGAAGCCGCCGCCTTCCGCCGCCTGGTTGCCCACCTGGACAGCCGCAAGGACGTGCAGAACATCGATCTGATGAACCTTGCCGGCTTCTGCCGCAACTGCCTGTCCAAATGGTACAAGGCCGCCGCCGATGAAAAGCAGATCGAGCTGAGCATGGATGAGGCCCGCGAAGTGGTCTACGGCATGCCCTACGCCGAATGGAAATCCCTTTACCAGCAAGAAGCCAGCGCCGAACAACAAGCGGCGTTCGCCAAAGGAAAGCCCAATGACTGATCTCAATACCCTGCGCGCCAGCCTGAAGTCCGGCGAGCACATCTTCGCCGATACCCTGGCCTTCATCGCCGAGCACTACGCCTACCAGCCACAAGCCTTCAACAACGGCGGCGTAGACAACGCTGCCGGGCAGAACGAAGGTTCGTGCAAGACCCTGGGCCTGGCCTTGCTCGAAGGCCTGAGCAATGAAGAAGCTTTGCTGGCGTTCGGCGAACACTACCGCTCGGTGCTGGCCACCCCGCAAGGCAGCGACCACGGCAACATCCGCGCGCTGATCGAGCATGGCCTGGCCGGAGTCAAATTCGCCGAGCAGCCGCTCAAGCGCCTGGGCTGATCAAACGCCCCGGTGTACCTTCGGCCAGTTGCCCCTGCTGCAGCCAGTGCAGGGCAATTGGCCAGAGCCTGGGCTGGAAGCGACTGTGGAAAAAGGCGAAATGGCCGATCCGGCTCTCGTCGATATCGCCAGGGGCGATGCGCAGATGGCTGCGCTCACTGGCCTCGAAGTACCCCAGTAATCGCTCGATGGCGGCAACCGTGCCGAACGGATCGTCGCTCAGGCTGATGGCCAGGGTCCTGGCCCTGACCCGAGCGAAGGGTAAATCAACCAGCGCCCGTGCACTCGGACGTTGCTCATAGGCTGCAGACGGCGTGCTCCAGTCCTGCACCACCCCGGCCGGGGTATCCTCCAGCCAGCCCAGGCGCTTGCCGGGAAAATAACCGAACACCCGCGTCAGCAACGGCATCAGTACGTGCCATTTGCCGAACAGTTGCCAGCGGCTGTCGGCGGCATAATCGCGCCAGTAGGCAAACTGCGCGCCCACCGTCACCAGCCTGCGCAGCTGATCAGCCGAAGGCGCCAGCCCCGCCGCACAACCTCCAAAACTGTGACCGACCACGTCGATCGGCTGGCCGGGAAACAGGCGTTGGGCACGTTGCAGCATGGCTTCGAAATCCAGCGCGCCCCAGTCGGTCCAGGAGGCCTTGAAGTGGCGCATGGACGCCGGGCGCGACTCACCGATGCCGCGATAGTCATAGGTGATGACCTCGAAGCCATGGGCGAACAGATACTGGGCAAAGCGGGCGTAGTAGCTGCAGCGCACCGAAGTGGCGGCGTTGATGATCACCAGCGGGCGCGTAGCGTCCGGCACCTGGTGGCGCCAACAGAAACCGCCGAGGGAGTATCCGTCGGCGGTTGTTTCGCGAAAGGCCTGGCCGCTGTTGCTGGCAACGGGCAAAACCGGGAATGCTTCGAGACTGCTCATCGACCTCTGTTATGCCGAAGCCGCTACCTGCGGTGCAGGGACCTTGCGCAAGCCGCTCAGTCGCGACCCATCGTAGCGGGTTTCGCGAAACAGGCGCCAGCGTCCGAACAATCCGTACACGTGCATAGCTCGACCCTGCTCGTGATAGCCCATGCGCAGGTGCAGTTTGAGCGCCGGAATATTATGGGTTTCGCAGACATCCACTACCTTGTCGCAGCCTTTGGCGCGCATGGCCTCCCACAAGCTGATCTGGGCATCCACCGACAGGCGGGTACCGAAGTAGGCGCGGATCATCTCGCCGCCGAATTCAAAGAACTCACCGGGCTTCACCGGAAAGGTGCAGCCGTAATAATGACGGTCGTGATAGTCGCGCATGCTGCCGAAGATGAACGCCACGGCATCGCCCTGCTCATCCAGGTACATGTGCCCGGTGTGGCCTTCGGCGGCCAGCTCGCGCATGGTCTGTACGCGGTCGCCGAAGTGGCGGGCGAAGGCGTCGGCGTTCTCCGGGGTGATTTCCACCAGGCGTACCGCAGGATGGTCGCGCAGGTTGTGAGGCGCAACCGGGCTGATCAGGTCGCGTTCCATCCACAGTAACTCCCAATGGAAGAAGATGTAACGCTCACACAGGGTTTTCAGGGTTTTCTGCAAACCCTTCTGCCTGATCCGCTCTTTTAGTTTTTGCAGTCCACTCATAGCACCTCCTGACCAAACCTTGGCGGTTGAAAAAGGGCATGTAAAGAGTGGTATAGATCAGCGCGGCGGCGGGAATATCAAAAGGCCAGTGGCAGACTTGTTTCAAATTGTGTTTCGAGGATGAAACTGTTGCCGCACCCGGGGAAAACAGGTGCGGCAACAAACGCTTAGCGAGGGCTGATTACAGCTCGATGCAGTCAAACCGTACGTCGGTAGCCACATCGGCGTCATAGTCAACATCCTGACGCTCGAAACCGAACAGGTTGAGGAACTGCTTCTTGTAACCGGCGTAGTCGGTAATTTCGAACAGGTTCTCGGTGGTCACCTGCGGCCACAGGGCCTTGCAGGCATCCTGTACGTCGTCACGCAGTTCCCAGTCGTCCAGGCGCAGGCGGCCTTCTTCGTCCAGCGCCGCTGGCGCGCCATCGGCACGGTACAGGCGGTCACGGAACAGACGATCGAGCTGGTCCTGGGTACCTTCGTGAACGTTCTTTTCCTTCATGATCTTGAAGACCATCGACAGGTACAGCGGCATCACCGGGATGGCCGAGCTGGCCTGAGTAACGACGGACTTCAGTACCGCGACATTGGCGCCACCACCGACCTTCTTCTCCAGGCGCTTGGCGGTTTGATCCAGGTCCATCTTGGCCTTGCCCAGGGCGCCGTGCCAGTAGATCGGCCAGGTGATTTCGGTACCAATGTAGCTGAAGGCCACGGTGCGCGCTTGTGGCGCCAGAACGCCGGCGGCGTCCAGGGCGTCGATCCACAGTTGCCAGTCCTGGCCACCCATGACGGTGACGGTGTCGGCAATTTCCTGCTCGCTGGCAGGCTCGATGGACGCCTCGATGATGGTGTCCTTGTTGGTGTCGATGGCGGTCGACTTGTACGGCTGGCCGATTGGCTTGAGCGCCGAGCGCACCAGTTCGCCGGTCTGTGGCAACTTGCGCACTGGCGAAGCCAACGAGTAGACCACCAGGTCGACCTGGCCGCCCATTTCGCTCTTGATCAGCTCGATGACCTTGGCCCGCGCTTCATCGGAGAATGCGTCACCGTTGATCGACTTGCTGTACAGGCCTTCGGCCTTGGCGAACTTGTCGAAAGCGGCAGAGTTGTACCAGCCCGCGGTGCCGGCCTTGGTTTCAGTGCCCGGCTTTTCGAAGAACACGCCCAGGGTATCGGCCTTGAAACCGAAGGCGGCAGTGATGCGCGCTGCCAGGCCGTAACCGCTGGAAGCACCGATCACCAGCACCTTTTTCGGACCATCCTCGCGCACGCCCTGCTTGCGGGTGGCTTCGATCTGATCACGTACGTTCAGCTCGCAACCGGTCGGGTGCGTAGTGGTGCAGATAAAACCGCGGACTTTGGGATGGATGATGGCCAATGTCTGTACCTCGTCAGTGAATTTGCTGAGGGAGCCGAATCGCGTGGACTCGAGGTTCCGTTTGCTGTGAGGGTGAGACTACACCCGCAGCGTTGCCGACACATCCGGCCCCCTGGAATCCTTCAGGGCGCTACTTTGTCACAGCGCGGAAAACTTCAGCAACCGCTGATCTCAGACCCGGAACGCACCGATCAGGCGCTTGAGCTCCAGCACCTGGGTCGACAGCTTGCGGCTGGCGTCTTCGGTCTGGTGCGCGCCCTGGGTGGTGTTTTCCGCCGCCCGGTTGATCTCGACAATGTTCTGGTCGATATCGTGGGCCACCGCCGTCTGCTGCTCCACCGCCGCGGCGATCTGCTGGTTCTGGTCGACGATACTGCCAATGGCGCCAAGGATGTTCTCCAGCGCCTGCTGCACCTGCTGCGATTCGCCAACCGTGCCCGAGGCCATCTGATGGCTGCTGTCCATGGCCTTGACGGCGGCCCCTACACCGCCCTGCAGGCGCGAGATCATCTGCTCGATCTCTTCGGTAGACTGCTGGGTACGCTTGGCCAGGGTGCGCACTTCATCGGCGACCACGGCAAAACCGCGGCCCTGCTCGCCCGCCCGGGCCGCCTCGATGGCGGCGTTGAGGGCCAGCAGGTTGGTCTGTTCGGCGATGCTCTTGATCACCTCCAGCACCCGGCTGATGGCCTGGCTGTCACTGGCCAGCTGGTTGATCACCGCCACCGACTGGTCGATCTCACCGGCCAGGCGGGCGATATTGCCCTGCTGGGTCTCGACCAGGCCGCGCCCGCTGACGGTTTCCTGGTTGACGCTATGGGCGCTGCTGACCGCCGCCGCAGCGCTGCGCGCCACTTCCTGGGCGGTGGCCGACATCTGGTTCATGGCCGTGGCCACCTGCTCGATCTGCCCGCGCTGGCCGCTGACCGCCTGGTTGCTGCGCGCCGATACCGCATGCACCTGCTCGGCCTGACGCTCGACCTCGGCGACGGTGTGACCGACCTGTTCAATCAGGTCATGGATGCGCCGCACGGTGCCGTTGAACACCTGACCCAACTCGCCCAGTTCATCGTGGCTGCTGGCCTGGAAATTGACCGTCATGTCGCCGGCCGCGACCTTGTCCATTACCGCGCCAAGGCTCTTCAGCGTGTTGCGGGTCGAGGCATAGAAGCCGCTATACAGGTAGACGATCAGCAGGAATACGGCGGCCAGCGCCGACACCAGCAAAATCATGTGCAAACGGTGCTCGGCCAGGCGCTGCTCGAGCTGCTGGCCGAGAAACTCGCCAATGGCGGTATTGAGCGTGTAGGTCTGTTCCATCAAGCCGCTAATCTGCTTGTAGAACCCCGGCCACGGCGCATCGAGGGTGTCGGCCACCACCACCTGTTCTTCGATCAGTTCGCTGGCTTGCTTGAGCGACGCCTGACTGCTGCTGGCCAGGCTGCCGAGCCTGGCTTGCGCGCCAGGCTCGGTGGCCAGCGCCTCATCCAGGCGGATGGCATAGTCAGCGCCGAGCTTTTCCAGCTTCAACAACAGGTCATCGAAGCGGGCGCTGGAAGCCGAATTGACAAAACCCTGGCCTAGCGAATACGAGCCGATGGCCCGCCCTTCGCCGAGGGTCTGGGTCACTTGCGGGGTCACCGTGGTCATCAGCTCGCTGAGCTGGCGGATCGCCGAGTCGCTGTCCTGGCTAAGCCCGGCCTGGCTGGCAATCACCTTGCTCAGTACCTGGGCCTGGCCCAGCAGCTTGTCGAACAGCGCCACCTTGCTCAACAGCGAAGTCTCGCTCTGAGCGGCCTTGAGGGTATCGAGCATCTCGCTGCGCTTGTCGTCGAAGGCCTTGGCCTGGGCCTCGTCACCGGTCATTGCAATCAAGCCGGACAAGCGGCTCTGCACCTGTTGCTCGATGCTGGCGATCTGCGCCTCGACGTCCTCGGCCTTGCCCGACTGGCCGAGCACGGCGTTGATCTGCACCAGGTTGCCGAGGGTTTCCACATCGCCGCGCAAGGCCAGGCTGCCGCCCAGCAGTTCCAGGCTCTGCAGCTCGGTACGGGTGGCATGGAACTGCGCATAGGAATCGCGGACCAGGTAGTAGTTGGTCACCAGCATGGGCAGGAAAAACAAAATACTGATCAGGCTGAACTTCATCCCGAAGCTCAGGCGGTTCATCAGCGCGATGGCCGGATACAACAGGCTCTTCAAGGGTGGTGCCCTCCGATTCTTATTGTTTTTACGGTTCCTGCCTTTGCACCATCCTCTGTAGGAGCGGGCTTGCCCCGCGATTGCGGCTTGCACCCCCACAGTGGCACAAGGCCACCGAACGTATTCAGCAACACCTGTATAGCGCATATCGGATCGGGGGTTTGTAACTTAAGGTTAACCGCCAGCGGAGCGACCAACGGCCGCTCCGCGATGGGCTTCAGCCGAGCACTGTCCACAGGGCGAAACAGGCGTACCAGAGCACTGCCGAGCGCAGCAGCAACTCCCACAGGTTGTCCAGCCCGAGCAGGCCGTCGGGGCCCGCCGAAGTGCTGGCGGGCAGGTCACCCGCGACGCGGCCGACCGAGCCGATCAGGCCGGCGGCGCTGATGTGCCAGTTCAGTAGCTCGTGCAGCATCACCCGGCTGACCGCAACGAAGTTGCCGACCAGGGCGAAACTTACGCCCAGCACGCGCACGGGTGCCCAGTCAAAGGCGTGGCGCAGTTGCAAGGCATGGTCGCGCAGCGTAGGTGTCCGTGCATGCCCGGCGGTCAGGGCCAGCAGCCGATAAGCCAGGGCTGCGGCCGGACCGAGCAGGAAATACCAGAAAATCACCGCAAAAAAGCTCTGGTAGGCCTGCCACAGCAGGTTGCCCTGCACCCGTTCCAGCAAGGCCTGGGCATTGTCGGCGGTCAAACCCAGGTCGCGTTCGGCGACATGCACCGCTGCTTGCTCGTCGCCGCGCCGCCAGGCGTCGCGAAACGGTCCTTGCGCTGCCTTGATGTCGCCACGGCCGAGGCTGTAGATCAGCACCAGCAGGTGCACCGGCAAGGCCAGCAAGCCATAGGCCACCGGCTCCAGCACGTGCAGGAGCAAGGCCAGCAGCGCCACCGGCAGCAGCACCAGGATGATCAGTACCCACCAGGGATGGCGCCTGCCGTCACGTTCAAGGCGGGCAAGCTCGGTAACGAAAAAACCATCGCGTTGCAGACGCTGGCGCAAGGCCGAGAACTTCTCGAACCACAGCACCAGCAACAGCACCAGAAAACTCATGTTTCACTCTCCTTGTCCTTGAGGCCGGCGCGGTAGCGCGGCCAGTCAAAAGCGCTACCCGGGTCGGTCTTGCGTCCCGGAGCAATATCGCTGTGGCCCTGAATCCGTTCAGTGCCAATGGCCGGCCAGGCATCCTGGATCTGCCGGGTCAATGCTTGCAGCGCCTGATACTGGGCATCGGTGAAAGGCAGCTCGTCGGTGCCTTCAAGCTCGATACCGATGGAAAAATCGTTGCATGCCTCGCGCCCCTCGAAACAGGACACCCCGGCATGCCAGGCGCGGTCCAGACAGGAGACAAACTGAGTGACCTCGCCGTCACGCTCAATAAGAAAATGCGCCGACACACGCAGGTGCTTGATACCTTCGAAATACGGGTGTTCGCAGGCATCCAGGCGGTTCTGAAAGAACTCCTGGACCTTGCCGGTCCCAAATTGCGCCGGCGGCAGGCTGATATTGTGGATAACCAGCAGGGAGATGACTTCACCCTCGGCGCGGGCATTGCAGTTGGGTGAAGGACAGTGGCGGACGCCGGCGAACCAGCCAGTAGCGCGGTCCAGTTGCATAGAAAATCCTGAGACACGGGGGCACGGGCTCAGTATGCCCCGTGGTGGCGCTGGATGCATCGTTAAAACGCGTAGGAATCTAGCGTGCTTGCGCCTGGCGCAACTGGCTGAGTACCGAGTCCAGCGCCCGGTCGAACAGCAAGGTGTCGTCCAGCTGGCGCACATGCCCGCGGCGCAAGGCTACGGCAAGGGCCATGCGCGACCATTCACGGACCTTGAGGCCGGTGCGGTTGACGAAGATGAAGCGGTCTGTGCTGGCGATCAGCTTGCAGCGCTGCACGTCGTCTTCATCGACCAACTCGATCCAGGCGCCGATACGCAGACGCTCGACCTGCAGCAACGCCGGATCATCGTCGGCCAGGCGCACCTGGGCCGCTTGCGGCTCGCAGGCTTGCGGGGTGGGCAAGACGATTTCATCGAGCACCAGTACCTGCTCGCTGGCGTCATTGTGGATAACACGCCCACCCACTACCGGTGTATCGAACATCTGCACATGCAGGGTTTCGAGCTGGGCAAAGAATTCGCTGGTGGCAAACGGATCGAACGCGGCACTGGCCAGGCCATCGCGCAATGCCTTGAGCAGTCCCGGCACCAGCTCCAGCAGGCGCAGGCGCGCCTGGTCTTCAGTGTGCGGTTGCACGCTCCAGATCAGCTCATCCATGGTCTCCAGCGCTTCGAGCCACTGGCTGGAGGTGTCGCCATGCTTGAGGCAGGCCAGCAACACCACCTGGCTCCAGGCTTCTTCGAGCAGGCGCACCACCACCCGCGGCAACGAGCGGCCAAGCAGACGCCGGTTGAGTTCCTGCTGCACCCGCTGACGAGCCAGCGCGGTGCGTGCGCGGCCCTCCTCGGCGTCGCGCGTGCGTTGTTCCAGCAGCTCGTTGCGGCGTCGCTCATCACTGCTGAAAGCGAGGAATTCAGCGAGCAGTTCGGAGAAAATCGCCGGGTCGTCGACAAAGTCGCTGAGCAGCCGCTGGACGATTTTTTCGACCCGCAGGTACAGGCTGTCGCGCTGGCAATCATCACTGGCGCCCCAACCCATCGCTGCCGTGGCGATCTCGTTGAGCAGGCGCCGGGCCGGGTGACTGCTGCGGCTGAAGAAGCTCTTGTCGAGTACCGCCACTTTGAGCATCGGGATCTGCATGCGGCCGATCAGGGCGCGCAGCGAACGCGGCAAGTTGCGGTCGGCGAGAATGAACTCGAAAAGCATGGCGATGAGGTTGATGACATCCTCGTCGACCACTTCGATCTTGCGGTAGGTGCCGCTTTTTACGCTGACCCGGGTCAGCAGTTGTTCAAGCTGCTGGTGCAGGTCGAAGTCGTCGGTCTCGGGTGTTGGCGGCACGTAATGCTGCAGGTGCGAGAGCAGGCGCAACAGGTCACGGGTACTGATCGCCTGCACCTGCTCGCACGCCTCCAGGCGCGGGGCAACACGCCCGCGCACCGGCGAAAGCAGGGCCTGCAACGAGGCAAACACCGCCTGGCCGTTGGCATCCAGCGAATCATTGGGCGATTCGTTGCCGGCTGCGCTGGCCGAAGCCTCGCGTTCAGCCTGCGGGCGGTCCTGGGCGCGGCGCCGCGGCACGGCCTTGAGCTCGGGGAGCACGCCAGTGGCAATCAGCAGTTGATTGGCTTCGCCGTACAACTGGTCGGCGTCGTGCAGCACATAGCGCTCGAACAGCTTGAGAATGATCAGCTTGACCTTGATCCCCACGCCCAGGCTGCGCCCGGCACGCAAAAAGTAATCGCAGAGCATCGCCGGGCCCAGCGGGTTGCGCGGATCGTCCAGGGCCTGGCCCACCAGGGCGCTGAATCGCAGGGTCAACTGGTTGAGGGCGATGCCGTCGCGGGCCAGCACCCGCGCGACCATGGCATCCAGCGCCACGGTGCGTTCCAGCTCGTCATTGGCCACCAGTGCCAGGCGGTCGTAGCCATGGCTGTGCAGGGCCGGCAGTGAATCGGGCTGACCGATCTGCACGAAGGCTTCATAAAAGTGGTCAAGATAGCCGCGCTCGATGTTCTTGCGCTTTAGGCGCAGGTCGCGCATGGCTTCGAAAAGGATGTTCTGTTCGACGTTGTTGGCGGCCTTGTCGGCCATCTCGAACAGGGTGTCGTCGGCGTTGTCGAACAACGCCTGCAGGCCCTGGCGCAGTTGCAGCGCGGCCTTGTCACGTACCTGCAGAAGCACCACCGGCAGACGAGCGAGGGGCGCATTGTGCGCCTGATCGGTGATGGCCTTGATCGGCACCACCTTCCCGTCGTTGTGCATCCTGGTCTCCTTGCAGGTTCGATTTTGAGCTTTTCTGGTGGTCGTCAAAGCTATGACGCCAAATACAAGGCGCATTATCGAGTAAAAACCCTTCACTCGCCAGTGCGCGCATACCGCTGCTGATAGACCGGTGCCAGCGTGAAACGCTCATTCGGCCTGACCAAAGGTCAAGCTTCGGCCGCCACTGCAGTGTTTGCTGCAAGCGCGGGCTGCCCTGCCCTATAATCGCCGGCACTTAGCTTGTGGAGCCCGCCATGCCGAATTTACGCCTCGCCGACCTGACCGCCGAAATCGAAGCCAACGTGCGCCGTGCGTTGCTCGAAGACATCGGCAGTGGCGACATCACCGCCCAGCTGATCCCGGCCGAGCGCCTGGCCAAGGCCACCATCATTACCCGCGATGACTGCGTGATTGCCGGTACGGCCTGGGTTGATGCGGTATTCCGCCAGCTCGACCCACGGGTAGCGGTGCACTGGCAGGTCAAGGATGGCGACCGCGCCACCGCCAACCAGGTGCTGTTCCACCTTGAAGGCCCGGCCCGTTCCCTGCTCAGCGGCGAGCGCTCGGCGCTGAACTTCCTGCAGATGCTGTCGGGCGTTGCGACTCACGCGCAGTTCCTCGCCGACAAGGTGGCCGACACCCAGGTCAAGCTGCTCGACACCCGCAAGACCCTGCCCGGCCTGCGCCTGGCGCAAAAGTACGCGGTGACCTGCGGCGGTTGCCACAACCATCGCATCGGCCTGTACGACGCCTTCCTGATCAAGGAAAACCACATCGCCGCCAGTGGTGGCATCGCCGAAGCGATCACTGCCGCGCACCGCATTGCCCCGGGCAAGCCGGTGGAGATCGAGGTAGAAAGCCTGGACGAGCTCAAAGAGGCCCTGGATGCGGGCGCCGACATCATCATGCTCGATGAGCTGAGCCTGGACGACATGCGCGAAGCGGTGCGCCTGAACGGCGGCAAGGCCAAGCTTGAAGCCAGTGGCGGCGTGACTGAAAGCACCCTGCGGGTGATTGCTGAAACGGGCGTGGACTACATCTCGATCGGGGCGATGACCAAGGATGTAAAGGCGGTGGATCTGTCGATGCGCCTTAGCCTCTGAGGCGGATTGCAGACACAAAAAAACCGGCCATCAGGCCGGTTTTTTGTTAGCTCACAAGATCAACTGTGGGAGCTGGCCTTGCCAGCGATCGAGCGCAGAGCGCTCGCGCAATCCTCAGAGCGCTGCGTTCTGCAGGCCGTCCAGGTAGCGCTCGACATCCAGCGCCGCCATGCAACCGGCACCGGCCGAGGTAATGGCCTGACGGTAAACATGGTCAGCCACGTCACCGGCAGCGAACACACCTTCAACGTTGGTCGCAGTGGCGTTGCCGTCACGGCCGCCATTCACCACCAGATAGCCGTCTTTCAAGGTCAGCTGGCCTTCGAACAGCGAGGTGTTCGGCGTGTGGCCGATGGCGATGAATACGCCGTCAACCTTGATTTCGTCGAAGCTGCCGTCGTTGTTCTTCAGGCGCGCACCGGTGACGCCCATGTTGTCACCCAGCACTTCGTCCAGGGTGGCATTGAGCTTCAGCTCGATCTTGCCTTCGGCCACGCGGGCGTTGAGCTTGTCGACCAGGATCTTCTCGGCGCGGAAGATCTCGCGGCGGTGAACCAGGGTGACCTTGCTGGCGATGTTGGCCAGGTACAGGGCTTCCTCAACAGCGGTGTTACCACCACCGACCACGGCGACCGGCTTGTTGCGATAGAAGAAACCGTCGCAGGTCGCGCAGGCGGAAACGCCCTTGCCCATGAACGCTTCTTCCGATGGCAGGCCCAGGTAGCGAGCGCTGGCGCCGGTGGCGATGATCAGTGCGTCGCAGGTGTAGGTGGCGCTGTCGCCCTTGAGAGTGAACGGCTTGCTGGCCAGGTCAACGGCGTTGATGTGGTCGAACACCACTTCGGTCTCGAAGCGCTCGGCGTGTTCCTGCATGCGTTGCATCAGCGCCGGGCCAGTCAGGCCGTGGGCGTCGCCCGGCCAGTTGTCGACTTCGGTGGTGGTGGTCAGCTGGCCGCCGGCCTGCATGCCGGTGATCAGCAGCGGCTTGAGGTTGGCACGCGCAGCATACACGGCAGCGCTGTAACCGGCAGGGCCGGAACCGAGGATGATCACTCGCGAATGGCGTACTTCAGACATGTCACACTCCTGTCGAGCTGGCGTTCAATTGCCAGCATCGTATCGCCGGGATCGCCGGCTGGAATAAAAAAGAACCTGCGAAGCACTTGGGGAAGGCTTTTAGCCGCAGGTCCTGAAAAACGTTAACTCGCCGCCTTACAGGCTGGCGGCGTTCTCGGCCAGGTAGTCGGCAACGCCCTTGGCATCGGCCTTCATGCCTTTCTGGCCTGGGCGCCAGCCGGCCGGGCAGACTTCACCGTGCTGTTCGGTGAACTGCAGGGCCTCGACCAGGCGGATCATCTCGTCGACTTCACGGCCCAGCGGCAGGTTGTTGACCACCTGGTGCTGCACAACGCCTTGCTGGTCGATCAGGAACGAGGCACGCAGGGCCACGCCGTCATCGTGCTCGATGCCATAGGCACGGGTAATCTCGTGCTTGACGTCGGCGACCATGGTGAACTCGACCGCGCCGATACCGCCCTTCTCGACCGGGGTGCTGCGCCAGGCGTGGTGGGTGAACTGCGAGTCGATGGAAACACCGACCACTTCCACACCCAGCTCGCGGAACTTGTCCATGCGGTTGTTGTGGGCAATGATTTCCGACGGGCAGACAAAGGTGAAGTCCAGCGGCCAGAAGAACAGCACGACGTATTTGCCGCGCAGGGAAGAAAGCTTGAAGCTGTCGACGATCGAACCGTCGCCCAACACTGCCGCCGCATCGAAATCAGGGGCTTGCTTGTTGACCAGAATGCTCATGGAAACTCCTTGAAAGTCAGAATTCGAAGGCGTTGAAAAGTTGTGCGCACTTTAGCGAGGTGGCAGAGATTAAGGAAATATCCTTAGACAATCCACCTTATAGGCCGGCTCTATTCATCAATAAAAGCGCACGCGGTTTATCTATGAAGCCCAGCCCGGGATGCTGCCGAGGTTTTGTTACAGCCCGTTTCTCGCTCTGCGCCGCGCTTTCGCCCGCCGCACAAACTCGGTAAGGTCAGCGCGTTTGCCTTTACCCGGAGCCTCCCCCTTTATGCAAGCCCCTGTCCTCTCTGGCCCACAGTACCTGCGCGAAGGACTGAAACTGGTCCTGAGCCCGAGCCTGCGCCTGTTCGTGCTGCTGCCGCTGGCGGTCAACCTGCTGCTGTTCGTCGGCCTGGTCTACTTTGCCGGCCATCAGTTCAGCCTCTGGGTCGATTCGTTGATGCCCAGCCTGCCGAACTGGCTGAGCTTTCTCAATTATGTGCTGTGGCCGCTGTTCGTGATTCTGGTGGGGTTGATGGTGTTCTTCACCTTCACCATGCTGGCCAACATCATCGCCGCGCCGTTCAATGGTTTCCTCGCGGAGAAGGTCGAAGTGGTGGTGCGCGGCACCGATGATTTTCCCGCCTTCAGCTGGGCCGAACTCACTGCCATGGTGCCACGCACCCTCGGCCGCGAGGCGCGCAAGCTGGGCTACTTCCTGCCACGGGCCATCGCTCTGTTCATCCTTTCGCTGATCCCGGTGGTGAACATCGTCGCCGCGCCGCTGTGGCTGCTGTTCGGTATCTGGATGATGGCCATCCAGTACATCGACTACCCGGCGGATAACCACAAGATGAGCTGGCAGGACATGCTCGCCTGGCTGCGCGAAAAGCGCTGGCAGAGCCTGGGTTTTGGCGGTTCGGTGTACCTGGTGTTGCTGGTGCCCTTCCTCAACATCCTGATGATGCCGGCGGCGGTGGCGGGCGCCACGCTGTTCTGGGTGCGCGAACGTACCTGAGGCATCGCCGCGTAGCCGTCCGGCTACGCGGCACCTCCATCAGCTCGACAGCTGGTTGGAGAACTGCCCCACCGCATTGACCACCTTCTGCGCACCGTCCTGAATCTCGACGATCACCGTACCGGTTTGCCCGGCCAGTGACAGGCCTTGCTCGGCCTGGCGCTTGCTGCTGTCGATGATATCCACCGCCGCCTTGGCCAGGTGTTCGTTCTGCTGCACCACTCGGGCGATTTCCTCAGTCGCAGTGCTGGTGCGCGAAGCCAGTTGCCGGACCTCGTCGGCGACCACGGCAAAGCCCCGGCCCTGCTCGCCGGCACGTGCGGCCTCGATGGCGGCGTTGAGGGCCAGCAGGTTGGTCTGCCCGGCGATGTCGCTGATGGTCTTGATGATCGAACCGATCACCTGCGACTGCTTGTCCAGCGCCTCGATGCCTTCGGCTGCTTCCTGCATGTAGGTTTCCAGGCCGCGCATGACATCCACGGTCTGGGTCACCACCTCGGTGGCCCTGCGCGCACAGGCGTCGGTTTCCAGCGAGGTGTTGTAGGCGATGTCGGCAGCCTGGGCCACGGCCGTTTCCTGGTTGACCTGGTCGGTGATCACGGTGGCGAACTTGACCACTTTGTAGAGCACGTCATGGGCATCGATGATCGGATTGTAGGACGCCTCCAGCCACACCACGCGGCCATGGGCATCAATGCGCTTGAAGCGTTCGGCGACGAACTCGCCGCGGCGCAGCTTGTCCCAGAACGCGTGATAACCCACCGAGTTGTACTCTTCCGGTTCGCAGAACAGGCGGTGATGTTTGCCCACCACCTGGTCGAGCTTGTAGCCCATGGTCTGCAGGAAGCGCTCGTTGGCCGTCAGCACTTCACCGTTGAGGTTGAACTCGATCACCGCCGTGGAGCGCATCAGCGCCTTGATCAGGCTCTCGTGCTCGCGGGAGGTTTCGATGGTGCGGGTCAGGTCGCTGGAGTGCAGGGTGAAGTATTTGATGCGCCCTTCGCTGTTTTTCACCGGCTGCAGGATCGAGCGCAGCCAGGCCTCTTCGCCATTGCCCCGCAGCAGGCGGAAAGCGCCATTGAGATGCTCGCCACGGGCAATGGCGTGCTTCATGCGCTGGTAAAAGTCGAGCTGCTTGACGTGCGCCGGGACGATTTCCTCGATGTTGCGGCCAATCAGTTGATGGCTGCTGTAGCGCATCTCTTTTTCGAAGTTGCTGTTGACCGATTCGATGCGCCCCTGCGGGTCGAGCTGCAGCACCAGCATCTCGCTGTCGAGGCTGCACTTTACTTGCTCCACTGATTGCAGTTCTTCGCGCAGCCGGAGGATTTCTTGCTTGAGTTTGCTGTTGAACATGACGCTCTCCCGGAGCGAAATCAGTCATTCGAATGCTTCTGCATCGGCTGGCGGACCTGCAATCTTGAGTCACTTGCTGGGAAATATTTACGCGCCTGCAATCGCCAGTAATCAGGCGTCATCGATCTGTCATTTGGCGGTCACAGAGCGGCAATCGGCACGGTCGAAACTGGCTTCATGAGCACACTGTCCCTGCATGTCACCCTGATCAGCGAAACCTTCCCACCGGAGATCAACGGCGTGGCCAACACCCTTGGCCGCCTCAGCGATGGCTTGCGATCACGCGGCCATCGGGTCGAGCTGGTACGCCCGCGGCAAGCGGCTGAACAGCCCTCGGCCAGCGACGACAACCTGCTGCTGTGTCGCGGCTGGCCGTTGCCGGGGTACCCGGGTTTGCAATGGGGCCAGGTGTCGATGCACAAACTGCTGCGCCGCTGGCGCCGGCAACGGCCGGATGTGCTTTACATCGCCACCGAAGGCCCGCTGGGTTTGAGTGCCCTGCGCGCGGCGCGGCGCCTGGGCATCGCCGTGGTCAGTGGCTTCCACACCAACTTCCAGCAATACTCCAGCGAGTACGGCCTCGGCCTGCTGGCGCGGCTGCTTACCCACTACCTGCGCTGGTTCCATCACCGAACCCACACCACCCTGGTGCCCAGCCTCAGCCAGCGCCTGGAGCTGGAACGGCGCGGCTTCGACAACCTCAGCCTGATGGCCCGGGGAGTGGACAGCCAGTTGTTTACCCCGGCCAGGCGTAGTCAGACCTTGCGCGAGCAATGGGGCCTGGGCGTCGACGATATCGCCCTGCTGCATGTCGGACGCCTGGCCGCCGAAAAGAACCTGGGTTTGTTGCAGCCGTGCCTGGACGCCCTGCAACAACAGTACCCGCAGCGGTGCATCAAGCTGATCGTGGTCGGTGACGGGCCGCAACGCAGCGCACTCGAGCAGCGCCTGCCGGGCGCGGTGTTCTGCGGCGCCCAGCGCGGAGAACGCCTGGCCGAACACTACGCTTCAGGGGATATCTTTGTGTTTCCCAGCCTGACCGAAACCTTCGGCAACGTCGTGCTCGAAGCCTTGGCCTCAGGCCTGGGTGTGGTCGCCTACGATCAAGCGGCGGCAGCCCAGTACATCCGCCACGGGCATAGCGGTGCGCTGGCCATGCCAGGGGACGAAGCGGCCTTTATCGATGCCGCCTGCTGGTTCCTGGAAGAGCCGGAAACCCTGCGCCGGGTGCGCCTCAATGCCCGCCAGCATGCCAGCCGTCAGGGCTGGCCGGCGATTGTCGAGCAATTCGAGGCGCATCTGCAGGCAGCCTGCCGCCAGAGTCAGGTCAGCATGGCGCGCCCGACTGCAGCGGCAATTGCGATCAAACCAGGGTCGTCAACGCCTCGCGGCTGAACGGCAGGATGTCCTGCTCGCGACCATCGCGCACTTTGGCCGCCCATTCCGGGTCGACCAGCAAGGCACGACCGACTGCCACCAGGTCGAATTCGTCGTTGTTCAGGCGCTGGAGCAGGTTTTCCAGGCTGGCCGGCTGGGCCACCTTGTCGGTCGCGACCATGAACTGCAGGAACTCGCCATCCAGGCCGACACTGCCGACGGTGATGGTCGGCTTGCCGGTGAGCTGGCGGGTCCAGCCGGCCAGGTTGAGGTCCGAACCTTCGAACTCAGGTTCCCAGAAGCGTCGGGTCGAGCAGTGGAAGATATCCACACCAGCATCCACCAGTGGTTGCAGGAATGCGCCCAGGGCATCGGCGCTCTGCACCAGACGCGCGCTGTAGTCCTGCTGCTTCCACTGCGAGAAGCGAAAAATGATCGGGAAGTCCGAGCCTACCGCGGCGCGCACGGCCTGGATCAACTCGATGGCAAAGCGCGAACGGCCGGCCAAGTCGCCGCCGTATTCGTCCGTGCGCTGGTTGCTGGCTTCCCAGAAAAACTGGTCGATCAGGTAACCATGGGCACCGTGGATCTCGACGCCATCCATGCCAATGGCCTGGGCATCACGAGCGGCCTGGGCGAAAGCCTCGATCACTTCACGAATATCCGCCTGGGTCATGCCATGCACCACGACCTGGCCGTCCTTGAGCTTCTCGCTCGGGCCATGGCCCGGCACGCTGGCATCCGGCTCGGTACCCAGGCGGCGCACGCTACCCACGTGCCAGAGCTGCGGCACGATGCGCCCGCCTTCAGCGTGCACGGCTTCAACGACTTTCTTCCAGCCGGTCAGGGCATCTTCGCCGTAAAAACGCGGCACATTCGGGTAGCCATTGGCGGCTTTATGACCGACCGTGGTGCCTTCGGTGATGATCAGCCCAACGCCTGCGGCGGCGCGGCGACGATAGTACTCAACCACTTGTGCGTGAGGGACGCCACCAGGGCAGAAGGTACGGGTCATCGGTGCCATGACCACGCGGCTCGGCAGCTCGAGGGCGCCCAGTTGGAAGGGAGTGAACAGTGCGGTGGCGGACATGCGGCGCTCCTGAGAATGGGGAATGCGCCTGAGGATAGGGTGAGCCGTTCGGGTGGCCCAGTACTATTGATCTGGGTGATTGAACAGCATCGCGGGGCAAGCCCGTTCCTACTTCTGCAGGAGCGGGCTTGCCCCACGATGGGGCCGATCAGGCCAGAGCCTTCTCGATCGCCTGCACCACCGCCGGATCATCCGGCGCGGTGCGTGGCGAGAAGCGCGCCAGTACCCGGCCGTCCTTGCCGACCAGAAACTTCTCGAAGTTCCAGGTGATATCGCCCGGAAACTCGGCACCTTCGCCGGCCAGCAAGCGGTACAGCTGATGACGGTCATGACCGTTAACTTCGAGCTTGCTACCCAGTGGGAAGCTCACGCCATAGTTCAGGCTGCAGAACGCCTGAATTTCCTTCTCCGTGCCCGGCTCCTGGCCGGCAAACTGGTTGCACGGCAGGCCCAGCACGCTGAAGCCTTTGCTCTTGTACTGCTGATAAAGGTTTTCCAGCGCCGCGTACTGCGGGGTCAAGCCACACTTGGAGGCGACATTGACCACCAGCACCACCCGGCCCTTGAACGGTGCCAGAGGCAATTCCTGGCCGTCCAGCGCTGTCAACTTCAGGTCGTGAAATGCACTCATGACGTACTCCCCTTTCCAGATCCCGGTTGCCGCTGGGGCTGCAATCAGTAAACCCAGCCCATTAAAAAGGCGCCCTGCCAAGCCGTCTTCCCCTGCTGGAGCGACGGACTTGCCCGGGCGCCTTCGCGACTCTCTGAGCTTAGCGCAGAAAATCAGTGGTGATGGCCACCTTCGCCATGGACATGGCCATGGGCTACTTCTTCTTCGCTGGCTTCACGCACATTGACGACCTTGACCTTGAAGTTCAGGCGCTGGCCAGCCAGTGGGTGGTTGCCGTCAACGGTGACGTCGTCGCCGTCCAGGTCGCGAATGGTGACGATCTGCATCTGGCCATCCGGCGCCGAAGCGTGGAACTGCATGCCCACTTCCAGCTCGTCGACACCTTCGAACATGCTGCGGTTCAGGGTGCTGACCAGCTCGGCCAGGTATTCGCCGTAGGCGTCTTCCGGCTCGACGGCGACTTCCAGTTCGTCACCGGTGGTTTTGCCTTCCAGGGCTTTTTCCAGACCCGGGATGATGTTGCCTGCGCCATGCAGGTAGACCAGCGGAGCGCCGCCGGCGGAGCTGTCGATGACCTCACCAGCGTCGTTGGTCAGGGTATAGTCGATGGAGACAGCCTTTTTGGCGGCGATCAGCATGGGGCGAGACCTTTTGCATAAGAATGTAGAACGAACAAGTGTAACCAAGGCATCGCCTGAAAGCGAACGCAACCCGGACAAACGGGTTGCCGGATATTTGCGGCGGGTGCGCTCAGGGGGCCGATAGCGATACCCTTGGCAATTGACTCTTTTGCACAGCTCATTTCGAGAAGCTCGCATGCAGACATTTTTTATCGCGCCGACCGACTTTGGCGTCGGCCTGACTTCCATCAGCCTGGGCCTGGTGCGCACCCTGGAGCGCGCCGGGTTGAAGGTCGGCTTCTTCAAGCCGATCGCCCAGCCGCACCCGGGTGATACCGGCCCTGAGCGCTCCACCGAACTGGTTGCCCGTACCCATGGCCTGAAGCCGCCACAGCCGCTGAGCCTGGCCCATGTCGAGCGTATGCTCGGCGATGGTCAACTGGATGAACTGCTCGAAGAAATCATCACCCTGTACCAGCAGGCCTGCGTCGGCAAGGACGTGGTGGTGGTCGAAGGCATGGTCCCGACCCGCCACGCCAGCTACGCCGCGCGGGTCAACCTGCACCTGGCCAAGAGCCTGGATGCCGAGGTGATCCTGGTGTCGGCGCCGGAAAACGAAGTGCTCACCGAGCTGTCCGGGCGCGTCGAGCTGCAGGCCCAGCTGTTCGGCGGCCCGCGCGACCCGAAAGTGCTCGGGGTAATCCTCAACAAGGTGCGCACCGACGAAGACATGAACGCCTTCGCCGCGCGCCTGACCGAGCATTCACCGCTGCTGCGCGGCGGCGACTTCCGCCTGCTCGGCTGCATCCCGTTCCAGGCCGGCCTCAACGATCCGCGTACCCGCGACGTGGCCGAACTGCTCGGCGCCCAGGTGCTCAATGCCGGCGACTACGAAACCCGGCGGATGAACAAGATCATCATCTGTGCCCGCACCGTGGCCAATACCGTGCCGCTGCTCAAGCCCGGTACGCTGGTAGTGACCCCGGGCGACCGCGACGACATCATCCTTGCGGTGAGCCTGGCGGCGATCAACGGCGTGCCGCTGGCCGGCCTGCTGCTGACCAGCGACAGCAAACCCGACCCGCGCATCCTCGAACTGTGCCAGGGCGCGCTGCTGGCCGGCCTGCCGATTCTCTCGGTAAGCACCGGCTCCTATGACACCGCCAACCAGCTCAACGGCCTGAACAAGGAAATCCCGGTGGATGACCGCGAGCGCGCGGAGCTGATCACCGATTTCGTCGCCAGCTACCTGGACGCCGACTGGCTGCACCAGCGCTGCGGCACGCCGCGCGAACTGCGCCTGTCGCCCGCGGTGTTCCGCTACCAGTTGATCCAGCGCGCCCAGCAGGCCAACAAACGCATCGTCTTGCCGGAAGGCGCAGAACCGCTGACCGTGCAGGCCGCGGCCATCTGCCAGGCCCGCGGCATTGCCCGCTGCGTGCTGCTGGCCAAGCCTGACGACGTCCAGGCGGTGGCCCGCGCCCAGGGCATCACCCTGCCCGAGGGCCTGGAGATCCTTGACCCGGACCTGATCCGCGAGCGTTATGTCGAGCCGATGGTCAGCCTGCGCAAGAGCAAAAGCCTTAATGCGCCGATGGCCGAGCAGCAACTGGAAGACCCGGTGGTGATCGGCACCATGATGCTGGCCCTGGACGAGGTCGATGGCCTGGTCTCGGGCCTGGTGCACTCCACCGCCAACACCATCCGCCCAGCCCTGCAACTGATCAAGACCGCGCCGGGCTGCAGCCTGGTGTCGTCGGTGTTCTTCATGCTGTTCCCCGAACAGGTGCTGGTGTACGGCGACTGCGTGATGAACCCGCACCCGACAGCCAACGAGCTGGCGGAAATCGCCCTGCAGAGCGCCGACTCCGCCGAAGCCTTCGGCATTGCCCCGCGGGTGGCGATGATCAGCTATTCCAGCGGTGACTCGGCCAGCGGCGAAGAGGTCGAGAAGGTCCGCGAAGCCACCGTGCTGGCCCAGGAATCCCAACACGGCCTGCTGATCGACGGCCCGTTGCAGTACGATGCCGCGGCCAACCTGGAGATCGCCCGGCAACTGGCGCCCAACAGCCAGGTGGCCGGCCGCGCCACGGTGTTCGTGTTCCCCGACCTGAACACCGGCAACACCACCCACAAGGCCGTGCAACGCAGTGCCGACTGCGTCAGCCTCGGGCCGATGCTGCAAGGCCTGCGCAAGCCGGTCAACGACCTGCCACGCGGCGCCCAGGTCGACGACATCGTCTACACCATCGCCCTGACCGCCATTCAGGCCAACCGCTCACTGGATAGCTGAACATGCTCGGATTGCTACCCGCGCCACTGCGCGGGGTTATCGCCTCGCTGCTACTGGGGCTCAACACCATCGTCTGCTGCACCCCGTTGTTCATCGTCAGCCTGTTCAAGCTGTGCCTGCCGTTCGCGGCCGCGCAACGGCTCACCGATGAACTGATGCGCCACATCCACGAAGCCTGGATCAGCAACAACAATGCCTGGATCAACCTGCTGGGCAAGGCCCGCTGGCAGGTCGAGGGCCTGGCCGGGCTGGACTACCAGCACAGCTACCTGGTCACCAGCAACCACCAGAGCTGGGTCGATATCCTGGTACTGCAGTACGTGCTCAACCGCCGTATCCGCCCGCTGAAGTTCTTCCTCAAGCAGGT
This sequence comes from Pseudomonas wadenswilerensis, assembly GCF_900497695.1. Lineage (GTDB taxonomy): Bacteria > Pseudomonadota > Gammaproteobacteria > Pseudomonadales > Pseudomonadaceae > Aquipseudomonas > Aquipseudomonas wadenswilerensis. Next base: position 249,711 of record NZ_UIDD01000011.1, read on the forward strand.
GCTGATCTGGGTGCCGGTGATCGGCCTGGCCTGGTGGGCGTTGGGCTTTCCGTTCATGAAGCGCTATTCCAAGGCGTACCTGGCCAAGCACCCGGAAAAGGCCGGCAAGGACCTGGAAACCACCCGCCGCACCTGCGCCAAGTTTCGCGGCAAGCCGACGGCGATCTTCAACTTCGCCGAAGGCACGCGCTTCACCGAGGCCAAGCATCGCCAGCAGCAGTCACCGTTCCAGCACCTGCTCAAGCCCAAGGCCGGCGGCATTGCCTTTGTACTGGATGCCATGGGCGAGCAACTGCAGTCGATCGTCAACGTCACCATTCATTATCCGAACGGTGCACCGGGCTTCTGGGACTTGCTGTGCGGGCGGGTCAGGCACATTGTCGTGCACTTCGAGGAACTGGCGATTCCGGCGGAGTTCCTGGGCAAGAACTACGACCAGGATGAAACCTATCGCCTGGCCTTCCAGCAATGGATCAACCAGCTGTGGCAGGACAAGGACGCCTTGCTCGAACGGCTGCGACAAAACGCCGACGGGTAATTTGCCGGACAGCATCTATGCTCACTTCCTACGATGTTTTTCATTAGCCATCACAAGGAATGTAAGCCTATGAAACCGTTGCGCCGCTTTGCCCATGCTTTTGCTGTTGTTTCACTTCTGTCTGCAGCCAGTTTCACGGTGCAGGCAGAAGAGAAGCTGATCGACGCTGTCGCCACTGAGGATGTGGTGGATACCAAAGTCCTTGCCGTTGACCTCGATAAGCGCGTCGTTACGGTGGCAGGGCCTGAGAACTCTGAGGTGCCGATCCAGGTGAGCGAACAGGCCAAGGACCTGCATAATCTCAAGGTCGGCGACCTGGTCAACATCACAGTCAACCGCTCGGTTGCTACTGTGCTCGAAACCGACCTCACCAAGGCCCCGGGCATCAGCAAGGAGGCCGGTGTCATTCGCGCCACCAAGGACAACCCTAACCCAGGTGGCGAGGCATTTCGGCAGATCAAGGTCACCTCGAAGATCACCAAGATTGATCTGAAAACCCACGAAGTCACGCTGACGCCACCTGAAGGTCCACAAAAGGTAGTGAAGGTCGAAGACCCTGAACTTCAGGAGCGCATGAAGAATCTCAAGGTCGGCCAGTCTGTGGTCATCGTTTATACCGATGTGCTGAAGATCACCACCAGAAGCCCAAGCTGAGTCGCCTGACCTACCGTATCGCCGGCAAAGCCGGCTCCCACAGTTAATCTGGGCACACTCCGGACCTGTGGGAGCTGGCCTTGCCAGCGATCGAGCGCAACGCGCTCGCAACTCAGGCGCCGCCTGGCATCCTGATCAAACGGCTCTCCAGCCCATCGAGCAACGCATCAACCAATGCCTTGGCCATTTCATGGGAATGCAGGGTCGCCTGAAGAAACCCTCGCCCCGGCTCACGGGCATGCTCGACCGCCAGCGGCCCGGTCAGGCTTGCGCACTTCAAATACAGCGACGCATGCACCAGCGCATCTTCGACACGATCTTTTTCATGATGAAGCTCCTGATGTTAAGGGAGCTGCACCATCAATGTCGCCAAACAGAAATGGTGGCAGCTGTACGCAGGTTGGCGAACCGAGACATCAGGACAACCCGGCAGGGCCGAAGCCCTCCCGCGCACAACCGCCATAACGACTGACGTCATGGAAGCAGGATGATGTACTCGGGTCGCCAAACCCGATCGCTGATACTTCAGCGACCCGGTGAGCCTAGTGGCGTACTTCCCCCGGAGCAATCATCTGCAGGGCGACAGAATTCGTAGGATAGGTCCTAGGACACTCAAACTACCAGCCCAAGGCTGTTGCAGGATGCTAACCAGGCCTCTGTGGGAGCTGGCATGCCAGCGATGAGGCCACTGCAGGCACAAAAAAGGGGAGCCAGGCTCCCCTTCTTACATCTTGCTACTTACTGATACTGCTGCCCGGGAATCGGCTTGAGGTTGACCTCTACCCGACGGTTCTGCGCGCGGCCGTTGGCGTCGGCGTTGCTGGCGATCGGCTGGTCCGGGCCCAGGCCACGGGCGCTGACACGGCTGCCATCGACACCCTGGGAGGTCAGGTAAGTGACCACCGATTGTGCACGACGCTGGGACAGGTCCATGTTGTGCTGGCGGCTGCCGGTGCTGTCGGTGTAGCCGACCACTTCAATGGTGTTCTGGTTGAACTGCTTGAAGGAGTTGGCCAGGTTGTTCAGCGGCGAGTAGAAGCTCGGGGCGATGTTGGCCGAGTCGGTGGCAAAGGTGATGTTGCCCGGCATGATCAGTTTGATCTGGTCGCCCTGGCGTTGAACCTCGACACCGGTGTTGGCCATGCTTTCACGCAGCGCGGCTTCCTGCTTGTCGGCGTAGTAACCATAACCTGCGGCGGCAGCACCGACGGCGGCAGCGCCGATCAGCGCACCTTTGCCGCGGTTGTTATGGTCGATGGCAGCACCGGCAATGGCACCGGCCAGCGCGCCCAGGCCGCCGTACTTGGCGGTTTTGCTCATCCCTGTGGAGCCCTGCTGCGCCTGACCCTGGCTGTCATACGGGTTTTGGCTGGCACAACCGGACATCAGCGCGGCAGCGGTAGCGACGATAATCAAACGACGCATGGTGAACATGGACAAGCTCCTACTGTAATTCGAAAGTGCAGCGGATCTGATTCGGATCTATGCCAGCCTTGGATTGCAGCAAAGCGAAAAAATTCCCTTAACGGTCAGGCGCGCACGAACGGGTTCTGGCGCATCTCGTCGCCCAGGCGGGTATCCGGACCATGCCCAGTCACCACCGTGGCCTGTTCATCCAGGCTGTACAGGCGCTGCTTGATCGAACGAACGATAGTCGCCTGATCGCCACCCCACAAATCGGTGCGACCAATCCCACGCCGAAAAAGCGTATCGCCTGCAATCAGCAGCTTGGCGTCAGCGAACCAGAAACTCATCGAGCCCGGCGTATGACCCGGGGTGTGCAAGGCCACGCCACAGCCGCAGGCCAGCTCTTCATCGTCGACCAGCCAGCGGTCCGGTGCCGGCACCGGGGTGTAGGGCACGCCGAACATCTGGCACTGCATTTCCAGGTTGTCCCAGAGGAACTGGTCATCCTTGTGCAGGTGCAAGGTGGCGCCGGTCATCTCCTTCAACTGCCCGGAGGCGAGGAAGTGATCAAGGTGCGCGTGGGTATGGATGATGCTCACCACTTTCAGGCCATGGGCGTCCAGGCGGGCGAGGATCTGCTCAGGGTTGCCACCCGGGTCGACGACGAGGGCCTTTTTGCTGATCGGGTCGCCGATGATGGTGCAGTTGCACTGCAAAGGGCCGACGGGGAAGGTTTCGCGGATCAGGGCGGGTTTTGCCGGGTTCATCGGAGCAATCCTGTGGAGCAAATGACGGAGTGTCGCACAGGCCGGTTGTGCCTGCGACGACGCTCGTCACTTCACTTCAAGAAGTCGCTCGCCACGCTTCATGGCAGATAAAGCCTGAACAGCCCTCCCCCCAAGGCCCCGCCATTGGCAATCTCGATCCGCCCTTTCACCCCGTTGCGTTCATGCAACGCGGCAATCCGTGCCGCGAAGTACAGGCCCAGGCCGGTGCTGCCGCTCTGGCCATCGATACCCTGCACATACTCCTGCTGACGCTCGAGCATGCGCGCCGGGAAGCCCGGGCCGTCATCGTTGATGCTCAGCACCAACTGTTCGCCTTCGTCACTGACGCTGATCAGCAAGGTGTGCCCGGCATAGCGAATGGCGTTGTTGAGGATGTTGGCAACCACCGAACCGACCAGTTCGCGGTCGAAAAAGCCCAGCGGGCTGGCGGTTTCGATGCGCCAGCTGGCGAGGATGTCGCGGTGCTGCAGCAGGTTCTGCTGGGCGGCGAGCTGGGCTTCGATAAAGTCGTCGAGCTCATGATAGTCGGGGCACATCGGCAGTTGGTTGACGCCCAGTTTGTACAGGCCCAGCAACTGCACCAGCATGCCGTTGAGGTGGCTGAATTCGTGCTCCATCACCCCCTGTTCGCTGCCGCTGCGCAGGGCCTCCGGCAAGCGCGCCAGCCACTGGCTGTGAGCCTGGGTCAGGGCGGCGAGGGAGTTCTTCATGTCGTGTACGGTGGAGGCGATCACCGTGGAAAAATCCAGCCCCTGGTTGTCCTGGTTCATGCGCCAAAGGCCCGAATGTGCAGTTTGCGGTAGCGATCGTAACGGTTGTCGCTTTTCGGGATGCCGGTCACGCTGCTCAGGCAGGCGCGGCATTCGTCCATGATCGCCGGCGGCGGTGTCTCGCCACCGATGCGCAACAGCGCCTGTGCGGTGTTGAGGGCGATGCTGATGTTCTTCGGCTGCAGCGTCAGGGCCCGGCGGAATTGTGCCAGCGCTTCGCTGAGCTGGCCGGCCTGGTAACTGCGTACGCCCTGGCGGTTGAGGTCGACCGCTTCAGTGACTGCGCCGAGTACCGCCGGATCATCGGTCAGCTGTGCCACGCTCTGCATCACCTTGGGGTCGTCACCGTAGGTTTCCACACAACCTTTGAGGATCGAGGTGCCGGCGGATTCCTGGCCCAGTTTCTGCAGTTGCGTGGCCACTACCAGCGCCGCTTCCACCGAGAAAAACTGGTCCATCTTCTCCAGCCGGGCCATGGCCTGTTCGGTCAGTTTGGCGGCGGTTTCGGCGTCGCCGGCCTGCTGCAGGCTGGCGGCTTTCATCAACCGCGCGCGCACCTGCAGGCCCTGGTCTTCGACATTCTCTTTGGCCACTTCGCTGAGCACGGTGTTGATCTCGACCCGGGTGCGCGCATCCAGGCCGTTGCCGGCGTTCTTGTTCATCAGGGCCTGGACCAGCCCGAGGTTGCTCTCCGGGTCCTTGTAACGCGAGCTCTGGCCCTGGTTGACGGCGTGCCGGTAGGCCTTGGACGAGGTGTCGTAGTCGTCGTTGCTCAGGGCCAGCTTGCCCAGCATCATCTGCCGGCGTACGGCCAGCGGCGAGAGACGCACGGCCTCTTCCAGCACGCCCTGGGCGCGCTTGCTTTCGCCCAGGGCTACCAGCACCTCGGCCAGGCCGTCGTACAGGCCGGGCATCATCGGGAAGGCCTTGAGCGCCTGCTCGTAAACGCCCTGGGCCTGGGCCAACTGGTTGCGCTTGTACAGCAGGCTGCCGAGGGCTGCAAAGGCCCAGGGCGTGGCGCGGCTGGCGATGATGGTGGTGAGAAACTTCTCCAGCTCATCGAAGCGGTTGAGGTCGCGCAGGGCATCGGCGCGGTAGCGCAGGCACAGCGGGGCGAAGCGCGGGTCCTTCTTGCACAGCTCGGCGCAGGCCGCCAGCACTTCGGCCGGGCGGCCGCGGTCCAGGGCCTGGAGGATCGGCTTGAGCAGGGTTTTGCGCTGCACCAGTTTTTCCAGGCGCTGGGCCAGGCCGATGCGGTTGAACGGCTTGGTCAGGTAGGCGTCGGGCTCGTGCTCCAGCGCGCTGAGGACGATCGCCTGGCTGCTTTCGGCAGTGACCATGAGGAACACGCACTCATGGCTGATCAGCTTGTCGAGGATCAGGTCCTCGAGCACCTGCTGGCCGTTCTTCTTGCCATCGCCCAGGTGGAAGTCCTGGAGGACAAAGTCGTAGCGCTTCTGCGCGCACATGCGCAGCGCCTGCTCACCGCTGTCGGCCGTGTCGACATCGCGTACGCCCAGCTCGCGCAGCATGGAACGGGCCGAGCTGCGAAAATCAGAGAAATCATCGACGATCAGAAAGCTTTTTTGGCTGTAGACCTGCATCCACGAGACCTGTCATGGCAAATAAAAAAATGGACGCAGAGACACCTTCACGGACAGGCTCGGCTTCGCGGGTAGATTCGCTGCGGCGGTGAATCGGGCCGCACTCGCAGAGTATCGGCCACACAGGGCGATAGCTTGAGGCTTGCAGAGCGCATATTTGGCGGACGTTCGTACCAGTCACGGAGCAAATAATGGCATTGCGCCATCATCGTTTATAGCCATTGGATAGTAAAGCGCCGCAGCCCTGCTTGCCGGTGCCGGGCCGGCACATGGCTAATGCAGCATGCCCAACGCCTTGGCCCGGGCCACCGCCTGGGTACGACGCTCGACGCCGAGTTTGCTGTTGATATGGCTGGCGTGGGTTTTCACCGTGTGCAGGGAGATGAACAGGCGCTCGCTGATCTCCTGGTTCGAACAGCCCTGGGCAATCAGTTCGAGCACGGCCATCTCGCGGGTGCTCAAGGCCTCGCTGGCGCCACTGGCCGGTTCAATTGATTCAAGCGCGGGCAACAAGCCCAGCAAGCCGATTTGCGCCGGGCCCGGAGGCTGCAACAGCAACTGTTCGCGCAACCACTGCGGGTGATCCTGCAACAGGCGCTGGAAGGGTTGCAGCGCCCCGCCGCGAGCCGACTCCAGGGCCAGCACCAACAGGTCGCGCGCCTGGCCTTCGTTGTTGTTGGCCAGCAGCAGCACCATCCACTGGCACAGCGCGGTGACACAGAGCATCTGCCCACCACTGGCCTGGCCACGCTCCACCAGCGCCTGCAAGCGCCGCCCGGCCTGCTCCAGGCGGCCCTGGGTGCGCTCGAGCAAGGCCTGCTGCAACTCGATATGCGGCGGCAACAGCGGGTGGAACTCCGGTGCGGCCGCCGCCTGTTCGCCACCGTAGGTCTGGCCCAGGCGCAGCAGCCAGGATTCGGCCAGGTCGGTGCGGCCCTGCGCAAGCCACAGCTCGCATTTGACCAGGGTGATCATCGCCAGATAGAAAATCGGCGGCACGTCCCAGATGTGCATCAGCCGCTCGGCTTCGGCAAGCTCGGCGAAGGCTTCGGCGAATCGCCCTTCGCGGCCATCCAGCGCAGCGATCACGCAATGGCCGATCAGCACGCTGATGTCACGGCAGGCGCGGGCCTCGATCAGCCCGGCACGCAGGCGGCTACGCCCGGCCTCCGGCTGTAGCCTTGCCGCCAGTAGATAGCCCTCATACAACGTCAGTCGTGCCCGCGCCGCGTACAGCCGTTGCGCCGACAAGCCCTGCAGGCGTTGCAAGCCCTGGCGCACTTCATCCAGGGCGCGCAGCACCTCGCCGCGGGCGTGCAGCACCCGCGCCCGATCGTAATGGGCCAGGGCTTCAAATAACGGATTGCCCACCCGCTGAGCCAGTTCCAGTGCCTCACGGTTCCAGCCGCGGGCGCGCCAGAAATCGGCATCGGCGATGGCCAGGTTGGACAGGGTCGAAAGGCACACAAGGCGCTGTCCGTAACGTTTGAACGGCAAGCTGTGCAGGGCTTCGGAGCAGTATTCGAGGGTGCGCTGGCGGTCGCCACGACCGCGCGCGATCACCCCGCTCAACGCCAGCCACTGGGCCAGCATGGATTTTTGCGCAGTGGCCGAAGGCGCCGGCAGGAAGCGGCTCAGGTGGCTGGCCAGTTCTTCGGCAGCATCCAGCTGCCCGGCCAGGCCCAGGGCCCAGCTGTACAACACGATCAGCCGCGGGGTGCTGATCAGCAGGCTATCGGGCAGGTCCATCTTCCAACGCAGGAGCATGCCGACGTTCTGCTCGGCCAGCAGTTGTTCTTCGGACAGGTTCTGCACCAGATTGGCGGCCACATCCAGGTGCCCGGCACGCAGGGCCTGCTCGACGGCTTCATCGAGCAGGCCCTGGCCGTGAAACCAGCGGCAGGCACGCAAATGCAGGCTCGACAGCGGCAGGCTGGCCTGGCGGGTGCGCAGCAGGTCGGAAAACAGGTGGTGATAACGGAACCAGCGCCCGTGTTCGTCCAGCGGTACCAGGAACACCTGGTGGGCCTGCAGGTAACGGAGGATCTCGGCGCTGTCATGGCTTTCACGCAGGGCGTCGCAGAGTTCTGCGCAAAAGCGCTCCTGGCAGGCGGTGTCGTAGAGAAAGCCCTGCACTTCGGCCGGCAGTATCTCGATGACTTCTTCGAGCAGGTAATCGCGAATCAGCCCTTCGCCGCCATGCAGCGCCTGAGGCAAGGCGCTGTCGGCGCCCGCCTCGTTGGCGGCCAGCAGCCAGAAGCGCAAACCGGCGACCCAGCCATCGCTGCGCTGGATCAGGTTGTCCAGCGCCTGCCCGCGTAACACCGTGGGTTGCTGGCCAAGCACGGCGAGGGATTCATCGGTGGTCAGGCGCAGGTCCTGCTCGTTGAGTTCAAGCAACTGGCGCGACAGGCGCAGGCGCGCCAGGTGCCAGTCCGGCCGTTGCCGACTGGTCACCAGCAGCACCAGGCCAGGCGGCAGGTGATTGAGGAAGAACTGCAGGCAGCGATCGAGCACCGGCCCCTGAGCCAGGTGATAGTCGTCCAGCACCAGTAGCAAGGGGTTATGCGGTTGCAGGTGACGAGCGAGTTCATCGAGCAGACCGTCGAGCCACTCTTCGAAAGCAAACGGCTGGTGTCGCTGACGCATCTTCAGCAGGCCCAGGGCCTGACCGCCGAGCGCCGGGCAGTACTGCTGCAAGCCTTCGAGCAGACGCTCAAGGAAACGCCCAGGGTCGTTGTCGCGCCGGCTCAACCCCAGCCACAGGCTGCTCCAGTGGTTGGGCAGGCCCTGGCAGAACTCCACCGCCAGCGAACTTTTACCGAAGCCCGCCGGTGCGTTGACCAGCAGCAAACGCCCACCGAGCCCCGCGTGCAAACGCTGGCACAAGCGCGCCCGCGGCACATGGCCTTCGGGCAGTGGCGGGCGAAAGAAACGGCCCTCCAGGATGCTCATGGCCTGGCTGGCGAACCCTTGCGTACGGGACAGATCAGTCATGGCCGGCTCGTTTTAGTTAGGGAATCTTCGGCAGTACGGATCAGGGCAGACTAGCGGGTTAAACCGCACATTTGAAGATGATTGCCCCGTTTTGCGGAAAAAAGACTACAACAAAAAGCGACAACCCCGAGCCGGTCAGGATGCGCAAACAGAAACGCCCCGGCAAGCCGGGGCGTTCTGGGAGATCACACGGAGGTTTGAAGCTTAACGCACGCCTGACTGGCGAAGCGCTGCAGGCTGGAAGTCAGCCTTGGAGGCAGTGAAGCCGAAGTCGTAGGCTTTCTTTTCCTCGTTCTTCATGCCCAGGGCCAGGTAACGCCCCGATTGCAGGTCGTAGATGGCTTCCAGGGTGTACCACGGCACCTGGACGTTGTAGTAGTCCTGGGAGTGGGCCTCGGACACGCGCCACAGCTGGTTGCGACCGTCGTACTGGTCGATCACCGCGGCTTGCCAGGTGTCTTCGTCGATGTAGAAGTCACGCTTGGCGTAGATATGGCGCTGGCCCGGTTTCAGGGTCGCGACCACATGCCATACCCGGCGCAGCTCGTAACGGGTCAGGTCCTGGTTGATGTGCCCGGCCTTGAGGATATCGGCGTACTTGAGCTTCGGATCGTCGAGCTTGTAGCTGTTGGAGGCGATGAACAGCTCTTTCTTGCCTTCCAGCTTCCAGTCGTAACGGTCCGGCGCGCCGTTGTACATGTCCAGGTTGTCAGAAGTTCGCAGGCCGTCAGCAGCGGTACCAGGACCATCATAGGAAACTTGAGGTGCCTGGCGTACGCGGCGCTGGCCAGCGTTGTACACCCACGCCTTGCGTGGTTCCTTTACCTGGTCCAGCGTTTCATGAACTAGCAACACCGTACCCGCCAGGCGCGCTGGCGCAGTTACCTCTTGTTTGAAGTAAAACAGAATGTTGCCAGGGTTACTTGGGTCGTAGTCTTTCATCCGGTCACGGAAGACGAACTGATCCTTGAAGTACACCAGGCTGTACGAGCCGCTCTGTTGCGGCGTGGCCTGGGTTACCAGGCGGGTCACGCTGCCACCGCGGTAACGGGTGATGTGGTTCCAGATCACTTCGACGCCGCTTTTCGGAATCGGGAACGGCACGGCGGTGTCGAAGTTTTCCAGGCCGTTGCCGCCACCCACCAGGTTGGTACTGGTGGCGTTTTTCTTGATTGCCGCGAACACCGCATCCGGCACGCTCGCGCCCCGGTGGGTCGGGTACACCGGCATCTTGAAGCTGTCCGGGTAGCGCTTGAACATCGCGACCTGGCCTGGGGACAGTTTGTCCTTGTACTGGTCGACGTTCTGCGCGGTGATGGTGAACTTCGGTTGCTCGGTGCCGAACGGGTCGGAAAGGAAGCCCTTGCCGTCGACGTTACCGGCGCTTTTGGAAAGCGGCTTCCAGGCGGTGATCGAGCCGTCGGCGTTGCCGGCCTTTTCCGCGCCCATCGGCGTCAGGCTGGCGCCCAGCTTGGCCGCCTCGTCGGCGGAAACCGCCGCCATGACACTGGTCGCCAACAGGGACAGGCCCAGTACACCGGCTTGCAGCAGAGTCTTGGTTGTTTTCATCTTCATGGTCGTCCTGAATCCGAATTCTTAGAAGTTCACGCCGAAGCTGAGGGCGATGAAATCGCGGTCATCCACGGTGGTGTACTTGCCGTCGAAGAAGTTGGTGTACGACAGGCTGGTGGTGTAGGTGTTCTGGTACTCAGCGTCCAGGCCCAGGCTGATCGCCTTGCGCCCTTCCTCGAAGTTGCTGCCAGGGCCTGGCGAATAACCGGAAACGTCATGCGACCAGGCCACGCTTGGCTTGAGGTTGACCCCGGCGAACACGTCGTTGTAGTCCCAGATCGCCCGGGCACGGTAGCCCCACGCGGTGCTGGTGGTGTAACCGTCGTTTTCGCAGTTGCGGCTACGGTTGGCACCCGAAGCACCAGGGCCTGCACCGTTGATGGTGCCGGTGTTGATGATCGCCGAGCAGGTGTCGAGGTTGCCGGCGCCTGGGGTTGCTGGCAGCGGGCCTGGGCCATAGACCGGGTCGCGGCCGTAACGCACATCGTGGGCACTTTCCAGGCCGCCGACATGGGTCACGCCCACTTCACCCACCACGGTCAGACGGCTGGCGCCCATGACCTGGTCGAAGAAGTGCGTCAGGGTGGTCTGGAACTGGGTGATTTCCTTGCGACGGTAGCCGTGCAGGTCCTGGCCCGGTACACCGTTGAGCAGCGAGGCATTGGCCAGGGTACCGCCGATCGGGCGTACGCCGGCGTAGAGGATATCGGTGGTGTTGAGCTGCACCGGCGCGTTTGGCCGGTAGCTGATTTCACCGCTCCACGCCGTACCGGTAGGCAAGGTGGTGGAGAAGCTCAGGCCGTACAGGCGGATGTCTTCCGGGTACTCGACGAAGTAGCTGGAGTTGCCGGCGACGATCAGCGGCGCCAACGGACGCAGTGCTGCCGGCAGCCCGGCCAGACCGGCATAGACGCGCGGATCGGCACCGTGGGCGCTGAAGATCGGCGCACGGCTGTGGTAGTTCATGAAGTAGGCGCCGAATTCGGTACCCAGCGGGTCGTACATGTAGCGGAAGGCCACACCGAACTGGCCGCTGTCACGCGCATCGCGGTCAGGGCCACGGGCGACCTTCACACCTTCGCCGTTGACGTCCACACCCTGGGTAGCGAGGAATCCGCGGGCGGCCGCTGGCAACGCGTTGGCGCTGTTGAGCACGCGCAGGTTGTCGGTACAGCCGTCGGCAATGATGTCCGGCTGGGAGAAGAAGGTGCCGCAGTTGTCGACGACGGTCTGGTCCCATTCGATCTGGTAGAAAGCTTCGGCCGAGAGATTGTCGGTCAGGCTCTGGGACACGTAGAACATGTTGACCGGAATCAGGCCTTCCTTCACCTCGGCGCCCGGGCGACGGAATGCGGCGACGTCGATCGGGTTGATCGAGTTGATACCGTTGCCAATGAAGGTACTTTCACCCCAGCTGACCACCTGCTTGCCCAGACGCACCGAGCCCGGCTGATCGGCGATGGAGTAGTTGTGATAGACGAAGGCGTCGAGGATCTGCCCGCCGGACGACTTGGCGCCCTCTTTGCGGTTGGAATCGCTGATGTCCTTGAACTCGCGATGCTCATCCTTGAGTTCGAAGTCGTACCAGTACTTGCCACGGACGAATACCCCGGTATCGCCGTACTTGAGCTCCAGGTCATGGATGCCCTTGAAGATCTTCGAGAAGGTCTCACCGCGCTTGAAGTTCAGGTGGCCGTCATCGGAGGTTTGCGACAGGCCCTTGCCGCCGTTGTTGACGCCGATAAGGTTCTTGTTCGGGCTGGCTGTCGACCAGCTCGCCCCCACCGACAGCGACGAGTCGAACGAGCCTTCGATTTCACCGATGTTGAAACTGACGCCGAATGCAGGACCGGCGAGCGTAGAAGCGAGGCTGACGGCCAGGGGTAGTTTCGCCCGGCGCCAGAACAGATTTGCTGATGTCATCGACGCTACTCCATGTACTTTATTTTTATGGCAGTGAGTCCTTTGCAGAAACGCATCGGTCGAGCGGTGTGAGCGCACCTTTTTGCTCGAGCGAGTGGCTGGGCACATGCATGTGCGATCCCCCCGTTCCTGAAAATCCCCTGAACCGACTATAGCCAGCAGGTTGAACTGCTTGATCCCTCTAAAGTGTGATTTGCATCCCAACCCCTCTGGCGTGGTCTGCATGACCGGCCACTACGCTGGCAGGGGGAAGAATGGCTTAATTTTGTCATTTGACAAGGCGGCCATGCGTCTGGCGTGCGGGTCGCGCCGAATCAGGCGCGACCCGCCAGCTTTTATAGGGTCGAGAGGAAGGTGCTGTTACTGGCTTGCAACTGGCTGATGTCCAGGCGGATGCGCTTCTTGTCGAGCTTGCCGACGCTGGTCTTGGGAATTTCAGTAACAAGGGCAATCTGGCTGGGGATCGCCCACTTGTTGATGTGCCCCAGTTCCACGAACGGCTTGAGGTGTTCCTTGAGCGCCTTGGCGTCGATGCTCTGGCCTTCGTGGATCACCAGCAGGGCAAACGGCCGCTCACCCCACTGCGGATCGGCGACACCGACCACCGCCACTTCGCGGACCGCCGGGTGGCGGCTGATCAGGTCTTCAAGCTCCAGTGACGAGATCCACTCACCGCCGGTCTTGATCACGTCCTTGATGCGGTCGCGGATATCGATCACGCCCATGCTGTCGAGGGTGGCGACGTCACCGGTGTGCAGCCAGCCGCCCTGCCAGAGTTCGGCGCCTTTCTCGGGCTCGCGGAAGTAACCCATGGTCAGCCAGGGTGCGCGCAGTACCAGCTCGCCCTGGCTCTCGCCATCGGCCGGGAGGAAGTTGCCGTTGCCGTCGACAATCGCGGTTTCCACCAGCGGCACCGGTACCCCGGCCTTGATCCGGTAGGTGATGCATTCGTCTTCGCTACCGGCCAGCAGCTCGTCGTTGAGGTGGGCGCAGGCCACCAGCGGGCAGGTCTCGGACATGCCGTAGGCGGCGGTCAGCTGAATCCCGTGAGCCTTGGCCGCCTCGTACAGGGCGCGGTTCAGGGCACTGCCGCCAATGATGATTTTCCAGCCGCCGAAGTCCTGTTGCTGGGCGCCCTTGGCGTTGAGCAGCATCTGCAGGATGGTCGGTACGCAGTGCGAGAAGGTCACCTTCTCGTTGCGCCACAGCTCACAGAGCATCTCCGGCTCGTAACGCCCCGGGTAGACCTGCTTGATGCCGAGCATGGTCGCCACGTAGGGGATGCCCCAGGCGTGGACGTGGAACATCGGGGTGATGGGCATGTACACATCGTTGCTGCCGAGCAGGCGCACGCTGTCGATACTGCCGGTTACCGAAGCTGCCGCCAGGGTGTGCAGCACCAGTTGCCGGTGGGTGAAATACACCCCTTTTGGGTTCCCGGTGGTGCCAGTGGTGTAGAAAGTGGTGGCGATCGAGTTCTCGTCGAAATCAGGGAAGTCGTACACCGGGCTGGCCGCCGCCAGGAGTTGCTCGTACTCACCGACCAGGTTGGGCAGGTCGGCGGTTTTCTGCTCGCCATCGGTCAGCAGCAGGGTTTTCTCGACCGTGGTCAGTTGCCCGGCGATGGCCTGGTAAAGGCCGACAAAGTCGCTGTTGACCAGCACGAAGCGGTCATCGGCGTGATTCATGGTGTAGAGGACCTGCTCCGGTGACAGGCGCACGTTGATGGTGTGCACCACCGCGCCGATCATCGGAATGGCGAACATGCATTCGAGGTAGCGATGGCTGTCCCAGTCCATCACTGCCACGGTGTCACCGGCCTTGACTCCCGCCTCGGTGAGCACATTGGCCAGCCGCGCGATGCGCTCGTTGAGGGTCAGGTAGCTGTAGCGCAGTTGATCGCGGTAGACGATTTCGCGGGTTTTCTCGTAGCGGCTGCCGGACAGCAACAGGCGCTTGATCAACAGCGGAAACTGATAGGCGCCCTCGGCGGGAGGGATGACGCGAGTCTGCAACATAGGAGTCCCTTTTCTAGAGTGCACAGGCTGGGCAAGACATGTCCTACTCTAGAACGCCACAGCAGCAGCCAAATCAGCCAAAGGAATGATTTGGCTGCTGCAGGGACTAGTGGCGCTCAACCATTGCCGCTTAGTGCATCTCGGTAAAGGCGATCTTCACCCCCAGGGCAATCAGCACCGCGCCCATGGTGCGGTCGAACCAGTGGCCCATGCGCGCAAAGGCGGCGCGTACCCGCTGTTGGCTGAACAGCATGGCCACCAGGCAGAACCACAGGCCGGTAGCCACGGCCAGGTACGCACCATAGCCGGCCTGGATCGCCAGCGGCGTGTGCGGGTTGATGACGACGGTGAACAGCGAGAGGAAGAACAGCGTCGCCTTGGGATTCAGGCCGTTGGTCATGAAGCCTGCGACAAAGGCCGCACGTGGCGTGCGCTCGACTGTCGAGGCCTGCACGTTTTCGCTGCCAGGCGCACCGGGGCGGGCGCGCAGGGCCTTGAAGCCGATGTACAGCAGGTAGGCTGCCGCCAGCCACTTCAGCGCGTTGAACAGCATGATCGACTGCCACACGATCAGGCCGATACCCAGCAGCGAATAGCCCACATGCAGGAAAATCGCGGTGCCGACGCCCAAAGCGGTCCAGGTACCGGCGCGCCGGCCGTGAGTAACACTCTCGCGCACCACCACGGCAAAGTCCGGGCCGGGGCTGGCCACCGCCAGCAGGTGAATCAACGCGACAGTCAGAAATTCGGCCCAGTACATGGGGGCTCCTTGCGGCAAAGAAGGCAATCGGGGGCGCTACATTACGCTTTCGTCCTTTCCGGCAACAGTCTCTGGTGGGAGCGGGCTTGACTCTCCTCCTAAGGGCAGACGTTAACCTCAGCGCTTTTGCCCCTGGACCCGCCTTCGATGAGCAAACGAATCCTGGTGATACTCGGCCACCCTTCGCGCAACAGTTTCTGCGCTGCATTAAGCGACAGCTACATCACCAGCGCCCGCGAGCAAGGCCATGACGTCTGCCTGCTGGAGCTTGGCAACCTGGCCTTCGACCCGATCCTGCATGACGGCTATCAACAGGTACAACCCCTGGAACCCGACCTGTTGCACGCCCAGCAATTGATCAGTTGGGCCGAGCATCTGGTGTTCGTCTTCCCGGTCTGGTGGGGCGGTATTCCAGCCCTGCTCAAAGGCTTCTTCGACCGGGTCCTGCTGCCCGGCTTCGCCTTCAAGTACCGCAGCGGCTCGCCCTTCCCTGCGCAACTGCTCAAGGGCCGCAGCGCCGACCTGCTGGTGAGCATGGATACGCCGCCCTGGTACTACCGCTGGATCTATCGCATGCCCGCTCTGCAACAGATGCGCCGCACCACCCTGGGCTTCTGTGGAATCAAGGCGAAAAAGACGTTAACGTTTGGCCCCATCATCAGCTCGACCGACCAGCAACGCGAAACCTGGCTGCAGCAGGCGCGCACGCTGGCTCGTCGGTACTAAAGGGACGTTTGATGTACATCGGCAAAGCCGCGCAACTGTCCGGGGCGACCATCAAGAGCATTCGCCACTATGAGCGCATCGGCCTGTTGCCGGCGCCCAGGCGTCAAGGGAGCTATCGCCTGTATGATCAGCAGAGCATCGCCCTGCTGAGCCTGATCAAATGCGCGCAAAAGCTCGGTTTCAGCCTCAAGGAAATGCAGGCGCTGGTCGGCGATGATCAGGCCGGGCTGCCGATGGAGCGCGTGCGCCAGGCGATTGCCGGCAAGAAAGCCCAGTTGCAGGCGCAGATCCAGGCGCTGCAGCTCCAACATCAAGGCCTGCTCGAGCTGCAAAGCAGTCTTGAGCAAAACCATTACGATTGCTTCGACTACACCGCTTGAGCCCTCACTGGAGCCGCCCTATGCCCACATCCCGTCGCGCCGTGTTTCTCGACCATAGCTCCCTGGACCTGGGTGACCTGGCACTGGATCGTCTCAAGGCCTGTTTCGATGAGCTGCAACTCTACCCGGCAACAGCGCCGGCGCAGGTCGCCGAACGCCTGCAGGGCGCAACCGTGGCGATCAGCAACAAGGTCATGATCGACGCCGCCACCCTGGCGGCCTGCCCCGAGCTGAAGCTGATCCTGGTGGCCGCCACCGGTACTAACAATGTCGACCTGCAGGCGGCCCGCGCCCAGGGTGTGGTGGTCAGCAATTGCCAGGGCTACGGCACGCCGTCGGTGGCGCAACACACCCTGACCCTGCTGCTGGCGCTGGCTACGCGCCTGAGCGACTATCAAAAGGCCGTCGCCGACGGCCAGTGGGCAAAGGCCAAACAGTTCTGCCTGCTGGACTTCCCCATCGTCGAACTGGAGGGCAAGACCCTCGGCCTGCTCGGCCATGGTGAACTGGGCGGTGCGGTAGCGCGCCTGGCCGAAGCCTTCGGCATGCGCGTATTGCTTGGCCAGTTGCCCGGCCGCCCGCCCCGCGAAGATCGAATTGCGCTGGATGAGCTGCTGCCGCAGATCGACGCCCTGACCCTGCACTGCCCGCTCAACGAACACACCCGCCACCTGATCGGTGCCCGGCAACTGGCCCTGCTCAAGCCCGGCGCCTTTGTGATCAACACCGCCCGCGGCGGCCTGATCGACGAGCAAGCACTGGCCGACGCCTTGCGTGCCGGCCACCTGGGCGGCGCGGCGACCGATGTGCTCAGTGTCGAGCCGCCGGTCAACGGCAACCCGCTGCTGGCTGCGGACATCCCGCGCCTGATTGTCACCCCGCACAGCGCCTGGGGCGCAGTCGAATCACGGCAGCGTATCGTTGAGCAATTGAGCGAAAACGCCGAGGCGTTTTTCGCCGGCAGCCCGCGCCGCCAGGTCTAAGCCAGGCCAGGCTCTGGTAAACTGCGCCACTTTTTTCAGGAGTCGCCGTCCATGGACCCGCGCAGTGAAGTGTTGCTTCGTCAGGCCGATCTTTTCCAGGGCTCGCTGTTGCTCGCCGGTTTGCCTGCCGACGACCTGCTCGGCAAATTGCCCGCGGCCCATGGCTGGAGCTGGCATGCCGGCGATCAGGCGGCGCTCGATGCACGCTTCGCCGGGCGCAGCCACTTCGGCGTAGAAGCGCCAGCCCAGGCCTTCGACGCCGCCGTCTTGTTTTTGCCCAAGTCCCGCGACCTGGCCAATTACCTGCTCAACGCCCTGGCTTCGCGTTTGGCCGGCCGTGAGCTGTACCTGGTCGGCGAGAAACGCGGCGGCATCGAAGGTGCGGCCAAGCAGCTGCACGCCTTCGGCAAGCCGCGCAAACTCGACAGCGCCCGCCATTGCCAGCTGTGGCAGGTCACGGTGGAACACGCGCCTGAAGCCAAATCACTGGAAAGCCTGGCCGAGCATTTCCAACTGGAGCTGGCCGATGGCCCGCTGCAGATCGTCAGCCTGCCGGGTGTGTTCAGCCACGGTCGCCTGGATCGCGGCAGCGCCCTGCTGCTGGAAAACCTCGATCAATTGCCCACCGGCCACGTGCTGGATTTCGGTTGTGGTGCGGGCGTCCTCGGCGCGGCCATCAAACGTCGCTATCCGCAAAACCGCATCACTTTGCTTGACGTTGATGCCTTCGCCGTCGCCAGCAGCCGCCTGACCCTGGCCGCCAATGGCCTGGAGGGTGAGGTGATCAGCGGCGACGGCATCGATGCTGCACCGCGCGAGCTGGACGTAATCATCAGCAATCCGCCGTTCCATACCGGGGTGCACACCAACTATCAGGCCTCAGAGAACCTGTTGAGAAAATCTGCCGATCATCTGAAAAAAGGCGGCGAAATGCGCCTGGTGGCCAACAGCTTCCTGCGCTATCAGCCGCTGATCGAAGAGGCCCTGGGCAACTGCAGGATCCGCGACGAAGGGCAAGGCTTTCGTATCTACCAGGCAACACGCGGTTAAAAAGAGCGCTTGCCGAAACGGATTTGCCTAGGCAGAATCCGCTCCGTCCTAGGGGAGTAGTCTCCCGCGAGCACCCAGCTCGCCCGGTACGCGTCAACATACTTGGTCCACAGACCATGGCGCGTGCGACCCACGGTCCGCACAGACGGACCCAGGGTTTGACAAGACCTATGACACGAACACCTTACCCGGGGCGGGAAGGCTGTACGTGTCATAGCCGTGTCGACCCGCCCCCGTAGGAATCCTGATGCTGGAATCATTGCTCGTCCCCACCGCGATCGTGGCCCTCGCCGAAATTGGCGACAAGACCCAATTGCTCGCGCTGATCCTTGCCGCGCGCTTTCGCAAACCCTGGCCGATCATCGCCGGTATCATCGCTGCAACCCTGGCCAACCATGCGGCTGCAGGCGCTGTCGGTGCCTGGGTCAGTACCTTCTTCAGCGCCGCTACCCTGCACTGGATTCTCGCGGCCAGCTTTGCTGCCACGGCGTTGTGGACGCTGATTCCGGACAAGATGGATGACGACGAATCCAGTACGGCACGGCGCTTCGGCCCGTTCCTGACCACCCTGATCGCGTTCTTCATCGCTGAAATCGGCGACAAGACCCAGGTCGCCACGGTGATGCTGGCGGCGCAGTATCCGCACCTGATCATGGTGATCATCGGTACCACCCTGGGCATGTTGATTGCCAACGTGCCGGTGGTACTGGCGGGTAACTTTGCTGCGGAGAAACTGCCGCTGACCCTGATCCGCCGCCTGGCTTCGGCCGCGTTCTTCGTCCTGGCCGCTGTGGCGGTGTATTCGGCGATGCAGGTCAGTGGCTGGATAGGCTGACCGGTGGTGACTTCATCGCTGGCAAGCCAGCTCCCACAGGCCTTGTATACACAGGACCCTGTGGGAGCCGGTCTTGCCGGCGATGGGCCGCAGCGCGGCCCCGGCTATAACTTACTTGCGGGCCTGCTCGTACAACGGCATCACCTTCGGAATCGCCGCCTGCAACGACGCCTGGCGGCTCGCCGAGGCCGGGTGAGTGCTCATGAACTCCGGCTGCGAACCGCCCGAGGCCTGGGCCATCTTGTCCCACAGGCTGATGGCCGCATTCGGGTTGTAACCGGCACGGGCGGCCAGTTCCAGGCCGATCAGGTCGGCTTCATTCTCGTTAGCCCGGCTGTTGGGCAGGGTCAGGCTGTACTGCACTACAGTGTCGGCAATCGCCAGGCTGTCCTGGCCCAGGCCCAGCAAGGCTCCCGCGCCCTGGCGAGCCATCTGCACGCCATAGGCCTTGGACATCGCTTCACGGCCATGCTCGCGCAGGGCGTGGGCGATTTCATGCCCCATCACCGCAGCCAGTTCGTCATCGGTCAGCTTGAGTTTGTCGATCAGGCCGTTGTAGACGAAGATCTTGCCGCCAGGCCCGCAGTTGGCGTTGAGCTCGTCGCTCTTGATCAGGTTCACTTCCCAGTTCCACTGTGCCGCATCCGGGCGGAACTGCGGGGCCTGGGCAATCAGGCGGTTGGCGATGGCCTGCACGCGCTTGGCATTGGCGCTGCTCTTGTCGAGCACACCTTTGCTCGAGGCTTCGCCCAGGGTTTGCTGGTAGGACTGAGCGTACATCTGGTTGACCTCATCGGTCGACAGCATGCTGAACATGTATTGCTTACGCTCGACACCCACGGCGCCGCCGCTGGTGGTGTTCACCGCCTGGCAGCCAGCGAGCAGGACGCTGGCGCTCAATGCACCGATTACAAATGACTTACGCATGAAAACACTCCCTTCGAACATGCCGCGTATCCTAGGCCGACTCGGTTGAGCCCGCCATATCCCTGATGAAGATTTCTCCAGACGGTGCTCATGCTTTCGCCCCGCCGGGCCGATAACGCAAGGCAGACGCCTTTCCTTGCGCTTGGAGCCCCACATGAAGTTCCGGTCGATCCAGTTTTCCGTCGCCGCCCTGGCTGGCGCCATTGTCCTGAGTATTGTCGCTGCCCTGGTGCTCTATGCCGTGTACTCCGGCGAACGCACCCAGGAGCTGGTGCAAAGCCGCACCCAGCAGCAGTTCGAAGCGGTGATCGAGCAGCGCCTGACCGCCCTGGCGCGGACTCAGGTCAGCGAGATCCAGCGCGGCCTGGAAGCGCCGCTGCTGATTGCCCGCGGCCTTGCCACCAGCAACGCCATGCTCGGCATGCAGGACGCCAGCGGCAATCCGCTGCTGAAGATCGAACGCCAACAACTGATTGCCCTGCTCAAGCAGACGGCGCTGACCAACCCGCTGATCCTCGGCACCTACCTGGGTTGGGAAACCAATGCCCTGGACCACGATGACGCGCGCTTCGCCGGTACCTCGGTCACCGGTATCGACAGCGCCACCGGGCGCTTCCTGCCCTGGTGGTTCCGCAACGAAGACGGCAGCCTGGGCCTGGACAAGCTGGCCGACGTCAATGACCAGACCATCCTTGCCACCGGCGTGCGCGCCAGTGAGTACTACCTGTGCCCGCGGGAATCGAAGAAAGCCTGTGTCATCGACCCGGCGCCTTATAAGGTCGGCGACAAGGTGGTGATGCTCGCCTCGTTCGTCGAGCCGATCATGATCGACGGCAAGTTCCAGGGCATCGCCGGCGCCGACCTCTCGGTTAACTTCATCCAGGAACTGCTCATTACCGCCGACCGCCAGTTGTACGACGGCGCCGGCGAACTGGCGCTGGTGTCCGGCAACGGCCGCCTGGTGGCCTTCACCAAAGACCCGGGCAAGTTTGGCGAGAAAGCCAGCGACGTCCTCGACGCCAATGCCGCCGGCACCCTGGCGCAATTGAGCGGCGAAAAACTGCACTACGAAGTCGATCAGGCCGCTGGCCGCATCGAGCTGTACCTGCCGTTCAAGATCGCCAATACCGACGCCCGCTGGACCCTGCTGCTGGAGCTGCCGATCAGCGCAGTGATGGCCGATGTGGAAAAACTGCAAAGCGACCTCAGCGCCCAGCGCCGCACCGACATCACTGGCATGACCGTGGTCGGCCTGGGCATCGCCGCCCTTGGCCTGCTGGTGATCTGGCTGCTGGCCCACGGCATTGCCCGGCCGCTGCGGCAGATGGTGGCGATGCTCGATGACATCGCTCAGGGCGAAGGCGACCTGACCCGCCGCCTGAGCAGCGATCGCGCCGACGAACTGGGCTCGATCGCCAAGGGCTTCAACACTTTCCTGAGCAAGCTGCAGGCGATGATCAGCCAGGTGGTGGCCTCGGTGCAGAAGGTCAGCGACTCCTCGGAGCACACCGCCGACATCGCCATCCGCACCAATCAGGGCGTGCACAAGCAGATGGCCGAGATCGACCTGGTGGCCACCGCCGTACACGAGATGACCGCCACTGCCCAGGACGTGGCGCGCAACGCCACCCATGCGGCCCAGGCCGCCAGCAATGCGGACCAGGCGGCCCACCAGGGCCTGGCCATCGTGCGCGATACGTCCCATTCGATCAGCGCCCTGGCCGAGGAAATCGGCCGTGCGGTCGGCGTGGTGCAGAATCTGGCCCGTGACAGCGAAAACATCAACGCCATCCTTATCGCCATCCGCGCGATTGCCGAGCAGACCAACCTGCTGGCGCTCAACGCCGCCATCGAGGCGGCCCGCGCGGGTGAACAGGGCCGTGGTTTTGCCGTGGTGGCCGACGAGGTGCGTAACCTGGCACAGAAAACCCAGCAGGCCACGGAAGAAATCCAGCAGATGATCCAGCAACTGCAGCAGGGTACCCGCGATGTGGTGCGGGTGATGGAAGACAGCCAGGGCAAGACCGACGACAGCGTGCAGCAGGCCGCCCGCGCCGCCGAGGCACTGGAGAGCATCACCCAGGCGGTATCGGTGATCAACGACATGAACACGCAGATTGCCAGCGCTGCCGAAGAGCAGAGCGCGGTGGCCGAAGACATCAACCGCAATGTGATCAATATCGGCCAGGTGGCTAACGAGGTAGCTGGCGGGGCGGATGAGTCGAGTACCGCCAGTGCCGAGCTGACCAAGCTGGCCGAGCAGCAGCGGCGCTTGATCAATCAGTTCAGGGTGTAAGGTCTTGGGGCTGCTTCGCAGCCCATCGCTGGCAAGGCCAGCTCCCACAAGGTCAGTACACACACTCCACTGTGGGAGCCGGCCTTGCCGGCGAAGCCCTTTCAAGCCCCCTCAAGCCGGGGTCAAACACTCCGGCCCATTAAGCTTCGGATCGTTGACCATATTGGCCAACACCCGCTCACGCAGCGGTGCCTGGCCGCCCGCCAGCAGCTCGTACAAGCGCGCTGGCGGGGTTTCGGGATCAAGCCAGGCTGCCTGCCCGGCCGCATCGAGAATCAGCGGCCGACGCTGGCTCAGCGCTGCCTGGGTCACCACTGCGGTGCTCAGCCAGACCTGGTCCTGCACCGGATACGCCTCCCAGATCGCGGCAAAAAACAGCGAAGAGCCCTCCCCCGGCGTCAGCCAGTACGGCCGTTTGCGCTGGGTGCCACGCCACTCGTAGAAACCGTTGGCCGGCAGCAGGCAGCGGCGCAGGCGAAAGGCTTCACGAAACATCGGCTGTTCGGCCAGGGTCTCGGCCCGGGCATGAGCCGGGGTGCGCGATAAATCGGTGAGCCAGGCGGGAGTCAGCCCCCAGCGTGCCCGCGCCAGTTCCATCTGACCATCGTCGAGGCGGCGCTGAATCAGCACCGAAGCGCCGGGGGAGATGTTCCATTGCGCCTGCTGGTCACTGGGAAATCCCGGCAAGGCAGCAAAGGCGGGAGACCAGCGAAACAGTGCATAACGTCCACACATGAGGGCAAAAACCTAGCAAATCAGGGTTCCGGGGATGTTCTCCGGTTCGTCGCCCGCAAGTGGCTGGGCGCTATTGTACGCGGCGATCAGCTGGCGTGCGCTGTCGGCCTGCTCATCGGCGACCGCCAGGCCCAGCAGGCCGTGCATCGGCAGGTCGCCCATGGCGCCCATCAGGTCGCGGCCAACCAGGTGCACGGGGATGCCTTCACTGGCGAGCATGCCGATGAGCATTTCGGCTTCCAGCAGGCTTTCGGGATCGTAGATTCGCCGCATCAGTCATTCTCACCATAAACGTCCAGCATCCATTCCTCGCCATGCACCTGCAGCACGAACCTGATCGGCTTGCAGCACACCTGGCAGTCCTCGATGTACTCCTGATCACCGCCCGACAGGTCCACCGTCGTCTCGACTTCTTCACCACAATAAGGACAATCGTACAACGCTGTCTCCAGCATCGCGGCCTCCCGAGTGACTTGTGCGTATAATTGCCGGTCTATTTACAGGTCCTGAGTGTGTCTGAGCCGTTTTTCAGACCCCGGCCCCTACCTATTACCCTAGCCGTTTCCAACAAGAGAGCATGATGGGCGAATTCGATGCCATCCGACCGTACGACGACGCTGAAGTCCCTGCCGTTCTGGCACGGCTGCTCAGCGACCCGGCATTCCTCGATATCCTCACCCACTTCCGCTTCCCGCGCATGGCCGGGGCCTTCGGCTGGCTGCTCAAGCCGCTGATCGCCCGGCGCCTGCGTAAAGAGTTTGCCGGGGTCAGCTGCGTCTCGACCCTGCAGGACAAGGTCGAATACTACGTCGACCACACCATCGAGCGGGCGACCGACGGCGTGACCTACACCGGCGTCGAGCAGCTCAAGTCGGGTACCGCCTACCTGTTCCTGGCCAACCACCGCGATATCGTCATGGACCCGGCGTTCGTCAACTATGCCGTGTACCACGCCGGCCTGCCGACCCCGCGGATCGCCATCGGCGACAACCTGCTGCAAAAGCCGTTCGTCAGCGACATGATGCGCCTGAACAAGAGCTTTATCGTTCATCGCTCGATCAGTGGCCGCCGGGAAAAGCTTGCTGCTTACCAGTTGCTCTCAGCCTACATCAACCATTCGATCCGCAATGATTGCCAGTCGATCTGGATCGCCCAGGCCGAAGGCCGGGCCAAGGATGGTGATGACCGTACCGATTCGGCAATCCTGAAAATGTTCCACATGAGCCGCAAGGACGAGCCGTTCGGCGCAGTGATCCAGTCGCTGAACCTGAGTCCGGTGTCGATCAGTTACGAGTACGACCCGTGCGACCAGGCCAAGGCCCGCGAGCTGTACATTCGCGCCACCACCGGCACTTACAGCAAGGCCCCCGGTGAAGATGACGTCAGCATTGCCCAGGGCATTACTGGCTACAAAGGCCGTGTGCACATCAACTTTGCCCCGCCGGTGACCGCGTTTGTCGAGGACACCAAGCAACTGGCCGCCGAGATCGATCGGCAGATCCTGGCCGGCTACCGGTTGTTCCCGGTGCATTACCTGGCGTATGCGCAATGGGCTGATGCCGATCCGGCGCTGGACGTGCCGGCAGCGGCCAAGGTGTTCCCGGCCGATGAACTGGCCCGCGCCCAGGCCGAATGGCAACGCCGCCTGGACGCCTGTCCGGCCGAGCAGCGGCCGTACCTGGTGCAGCAGTATGCGACGCCGGTACGCAATCAGTACCGGGTCAAGGCGGGGTTGGCGCTTTAGGTCGCACCGCGTCGCCTGCATCGCTGGCAAGCCAGCTCCCACAGGAACACTCTGGGGGAGCTGGCTTGCCAGCGATGGGCTGCGAAGCAGCCCCGATCACACCCAGGTGCTGAACCAGGACAGCAACAAGGCCAGCGCCAAAAAGGCAAAACCGAGAATGTAGTAGAAACGGTTGATGCGCAGGCTCATGCCATCGACCACCACTTCATCGGCGGCCATGCCCGCCAGAGTTTGCGCCGCGCGGCGGCGGGCGCTGTGCAGCAGCAAGCCGCCCGGGCAGGTCAGCACCAGAGCCAGCAGGTTGATCAGCTTGGCCGGATGGGCGGCAAACAGCCCCCAGATCACTTGCAACGACATCGCAAAACCTCAAAAGAAGTACATCGATACTTTCGACACGGCGGGCATTCTACCCAAGCCCCGTGCCCCTGCCTGCCCTTTGCGACAAACGACGATTAATTCGCACCGTCACACGCTCGTCATCTAGGCACGCCACTCTATCGGCCGTCGCCACCCACCGGAGCTTGTCATGCTGCACGCCGAAAACCAGGACCGCCTCTACCTGATCGCCCAGAGCGACGAGCAGCAGGCGCTGATCGACGGCCTGGCGTTCAACGTCCAAGACCGCCAATGGCTGGTGTACTGCGCCTTGGGCGGGCACGCTCATGATGATCTGCCCGAAGTCGACGTTCCGACCGGCATCAGCATGCTGGACTTCTACGTCGAAGCCGCCTGAGCGCCCAGAAACGCAAAAGCCCGATGCCTGCCACGCAGACATCGGGCTTTTTGCTGTTGCGATTTATTCGCCGAGGATCTGCCCGATGGCCTGGTCCTTGAACAGACGGGTCAGCGCATCGCTGAGCACATCGCCCACCAGCTTGGTGTTGGTCTCCTGGTTGGGTGCCATGCCGAAGCGCTGGTCCAGCGAGGCACCGTAACGGCCGCTGTAGCGACGGTTGGCGTTGGCCACGTCAGCCTTGAAGGTCGCACCGATGGTGGCTTCGGTCACGTACATGCCTTCTTTTGGCGACTGGTACTTGAGTTCGGCCAGGGTCACGGTCAGCTGGGGCGCGTTGTAGGCGTTCGGCGTCGGGGTGAAGCCCAGCAGACGCACCGCCGCTTCGGCCTGGGCCTGCAGTTTTGGCAGGATGTCGTTGCCGGCCACGGTGATGGCGCTGGTTTCCGGGTACAGGCCGCCACGGGTGCCCAGGGTTTGCGAAGCACGGCCATCAACCACCTTGACCACCACCGGCTGACCATGGCCGACCGGCGCCAGCTGGGCGTTGAGTTTCGGTTGCGGGCTGAGTTGTTGCGGGCTGTGGGCACAACCGGCCAGGGTCAGACTGGTCACCGCGATCAAACCGAACAACAAACGTTGCAACATGCTCATCTCTCCAGAATAGGCAGCAAAGGCCGCCAGTATAACCAGCACGGGGCAGCCCAGCTATCGGCGTGCCATTAGTGAATAAGACAGGCGTGCCCAGCCCCGGTTCGCTGTCACAATCGTTTCATCACTGCACGGTTATCCTTGCCTCAGTTCTTCACAGGGATACCTCGCCATGTCCTCGCTCCTGGCCTTGCTGTTCAAACGCAATCCGCAACGCTGCTTCGCCCGCCTCGACGCCTTGGGCCATTGCCAGGCCTTCAAGCAGTGTGCGCAGGCTCCTTCGACCAGCGGCTGGGTGGAAATCAACGAAATTCGCCTGGCCTGGCTTAACCGCCCGCTGCCCGCCAGCGCCCGTGTTTCAAAGCGTGTCAGCGGAAACTGGCTGCAGCGCAGCCTCGCCGCCTGAGTTTTGCCTCAATAAAAGTCGCTAATAAAGAGCTTTTCTGCCCGCGACATCGCTATAATCTCCCCCCGATTATAAGGACGTCTCCTGATCGGGCCTCGCAGTACCGCCAATGCCCAGCATTGCGCATCCCCCGCACCGCCCACAGAGAGCCTTCCACACAGGTCTTGCACCAGCCAGTGTGCCTGCGTCATTCGGCCCTCTGCTCTGCCTGAACCTGCCGGGTCTGCCATCGCGCAGTCCATTTTGAGGTTCACGTCTCCAAAAGAGCGTGAAAAAACGGGTTTTCACAACTTCACGAGAGTGTGGCGAGCAATGAACAGTCTGGCATGTGCAAAAGCACCTAAAGTGTCCCGAACAGCCCTGAACAGCTGGCAACAGCGCTCATTTGCAATGGGTGCCTGAAACCGGTCCATAACGCACGACGGATACCTTGACCATAAGTCGAATTGCCGCACCGGCTGTAAAATGCGTTCATAGGCAACGCAAAGCCCGGTTGGTGGTGTCCGCTGAAGTTGCAAAAACTGCGAAGAATCGGACATGGCGATCCTGGCAAGCCAGGGATCCTATGCTGTCAATTTGGTGCTGAAGATTTTGGAGACGCGTTAATGGCGCAGAACGAAGCAGT
The DNA here is from genome assembly GCF_900497695.1 of Pseudomonas wadenswilerensis. Taxonomy (GTDB): domain Bacteria; phylum Pseudomonadota; class Gammaproteobacteria; order Pseudomonadales; family Pseudomonadaceae; genus Aquipseudomonas; species Aquipseudomonas wadenswilerensis. The sequence continues at coordinate 276,833 of NZ_UIDD01000011.1, forward strand.
CGATGTAGTACTGGTAGGGGCAGGCATCATGAGTGCCACCCTGGCCGTACTGCTCAAGGAACTCGACCCGGCGATCAAGCTGGAAGTCGTCGAGTTGATGGATTCGGGTGCCGCGGAAAGTTCCAACCCGTGGAACAACGCCGGGACCGGCCATGCCGGGCTGTGTGAACTGAACTACACGCCACAGGCCGCCGACGGCAGCATCGATATCAAGAAAGCGGTGCACATCAACACCCAGTTCGAGGTGTCCCGGCAGTTCTGGGCCTACCTGAGCAAAAAAGGCGCATTCAGCTCGCCACGGGCGTTCATCAACCCTGTGCCGCACCTGAGCTACGTCGAGGGCGAAAAGGGCATCAGCTTCCTCAAGAAGCGCTTCGAGATGCTCAAGCAGCATCATGCCTTCGCCGAGATGGATTACACCGAAGACAAGGCGCTGATGAACGAGTGGATGCCGCTGATGATGCCAGGTCGCCCAGCCGACCAGCAGATCGCTGCCACCCGCGTCATGAAAGGCACCGACGTCAACTTCGGCGCGCTGACCAACAAGCTGCTCAAGCACCTGGCCAACGCTCCCGAAGCACAGGTCAAGTACTGCAAGAAGGTCACCGGCCTGCGCCGTAACGGCAGTGGCTGGACCGTCAGCATCAAGGACGTCAACAGCGGCAGCAGCCGTGAAGTCGACGCCCGCTTCGTGTTCCTCGGCGCCGGTGGCGCGGCCCTGCCGCTGCTGCAACTGTCGGGTATCGAGGAGAGCAAGGGCTTTGGCGGCTTCCCGGTCAGTGGCCAGTGGCTGCGTTGCGACAATCCGGAAGTGGTCAAGCGCCACCAGGCCAAGGTCTACAGCCAGGCTGCGGTAGGCTCGCCACCGATGTCGGTGCCGCACCTGGACACCCGCGTGGTCGACGGCAAGACCTCGCTGCTGTTCGGCCCGTATGCCGGCTTCACCACCAAGTTCCTCAAGCACGGCTCGTTCCTCGACCTGCCGCTGTCGGTACGCATGGGCAACATCGGCCCGATGCTGGCCGTGGCCCGCGACAACATGGACCTGACCAAGTACCTGGTCAGCGAAGTGATGCAGTCGATGGAGCAGCGCCTGGACTCCCTGCGCCGCTTCTACCCCGAGGCCAAAGCCGAGGACTGGCGCCTGGAAGTGGCTGGCCAGCGCGTGCAGATCATCAAGAAAGACCCGAAAAAAGGCGGCATCCTGCAATTCGGTACCGAACTGGTCGCAGCCAAGGACGGCTCCCTGGCCGCCCTGCTCGGTGCTTCGCCGGGTGCTTCGGTGACTGTGTCGATCATGCTGGAACTGATCGAGCGCTGCTTCCCCGAACAGACCAAGGGCGCCTGGGCTGCCAAGCTCAAGGAAATTTTCCCCGCCCGGGAAAAGGTCCTGGCCACCGACGCTGCCCTGTATCACAAGATCAGCGCGCACAACGACGAGGTCCTGGGCCTGGTCGAAAGCAGCCCGGCACAGAGCTACGCGTAACTTGCCGGCATAAAAAAACGCCCTTCGGGCGTTTTTTTATGGGCGCTGTTTTATCAGCCGCGGGCGTTATCGATGATCTCGATGTACTCGGCGGCGTTGCGCTGGTCCTTGATGATCTCGACGAAGGTCTGGCCGTGCTCGTCCTTGCCGTCCAGGTCATAACCGGCTGCGACGAAGAAGCCGACATAGCGCTCGAAGTCATCGATGCGCAGGCCGCGGTAACCCTTGATCAGCTTGTGATGCGACGGCGAAGTAACGGCATCAGCCGGCTCGTACTGGAGGAACGACTTGATGTAGTCGTCGCTGATCTCATCACCAATCACTTGCTTCTTGTCTTTACGCATTGCCGACTCCAACTGAACCATCACGGACATTTTCACGGGTCGGCAGTTTACCCCCGGGCAGCGCCGGCACTCAACGCGCGCGTACGCTACCAGTGTGCAGATCCGCCCAGATGTGGCCATTGGGGTAACTGAGGAACTGCACATAGACGGTATCGTTGCGCAGCAGGTCGAGCATCACCCGGTACTGGGCCAGCGGGTAGTTGAGCGTCAGGGTCTTGCTCTTGTCGTCGAACACCGGCTTTTTCAGGCTTTTGCTTTCGGCATCGAAGCTGATCAGCACCTGGCTGATGGTCGCACCCTTGCTCAGCGGCTTGCCCTTGAGGCGCAGGATCAACGGCGAAGTGACGGGGATCGGTTGCTGGTTGGACTGGCGCTGATTGCCCACCACCACCGAGTAGCTGGTGACCTGCAGCAACTGCTGCGAATCTGCCACTTCCTTGCGCACCCCAAGGTCATCGGGCGGCAGGAACTGGCTGTGCAGGGGCGCCGCGGCCACCGGCAGGCTCAGCAGGAACAACAAGGGGAAAAATGCACGCATGACAGGCTCCTTGGGGGCAGCCTGGCACTCTAGCATGGGACTGCGTCATCGCAATTTCAATCGAACTGCGCGCGCATCCAGGCGTGATACTCGGCAACACCGGGTTCGCCTTCGCGCGGCGCCCAGGTAGAAAAGTCCCCCTGCGCCACCGGCCGGAAAGGTCCAGCCTTGCACTCGAACATCACCGTGTCTGGCTCGAGCACCACCAGGCCATGGAAAACACCAGTCGGCAGGTCAACACCCAGGCATTCCCCGCCCGCCTGCAAAATACGCTTCTCCACCACCTCGCCCTGATCATTGAAGACCAGCAACCCCAGCTTGCCACGCAGCACCAGCAGGCACTCAGCCTTGTCCAATGCTTGATGGCGGTGCGGGGGAATATAGGTAGAAGGCTGCAACCCTACAGCCATGCGATGGCAGGGCTCTTCCATCTCGTGAAAGTTGTAATGTTGGCGACCGCGCGGATTTGCCGCAGCCTTGGCGGCCAGCTCGGCGAACAGCGCTTGATCAAGAAAGCCGGGCTGGCGCATGTGTCAGAGTCCTTTGACGGCGTAAATACCAGCAGCATTGCGCCAGTATCCTTTGTAATCCATTCCATAACCGAACACGTAACGGTCAACGCAGCTCAGGCCACAGAAATCGGCCTTGAGGTCGGCGCTGGCCTTGCGGTCATGGTCCTTGTCGATCAAGACGGCAGTATGCACGGCACGAGCACCGGCATGTTTGCAGAAATCGATAATTGCACTGAGGGTATGACCTTCGTCAAGAATATCGTCGATGATCAGCACATCGCGATCAATGAACGAGACTTCCGGCTTGGCCTTCCAGAACAGGTCACCGCCGCTGGTCTGGTTACGGTAGCGGGTGGCGTGCAGGTAGGACGATTCCAGCGGGAATTGCAGATGGGTCAGCAACTTGCCGGCGAAGATCAAACCGCCGTTCATCACGCAGAAGACTACCGGATTGCTATCGGCCAGCACTTCGGTGATCTGCGCGCCCACGCGGGCAATGGCTGCTTCGACTTCGGCTTCGGTGTGCAGGCAGTCAGCCTCGCGCATGACTTGACGGATGTGCTCGAGATCGGCGGACATGGCGCTCTCCAAGGGGCGGCAATTGAGAAAAGCGGGCAAAGGTACGCATCCCGTCGCATCAGATCAAGCATTTCTGGACTAACGTCCAGTAAGCCTGAGGACATGCATGGCTGAATAGATTAATCTAGCGCGGTTTTTTGCCCGCCCCCCGGAGCTTTTCCCTATGCCTACCCGTGAGATCCGCCATCCGCTGATCCGCCACAAGCTCGGCCTGATGCGCCGCGCCGATATCAGCACCAAGAATTTTCGCGAGCTCGCCCAGGAAGTCGGTACGCTCCTGACCTACGAAGCCACCAAAGACCTGCCCCTGGAAAGCTATGAAATCGATGGCTGGTGCGGCAAGGTCCAGGTCGAGAAGATCGCTGGCAAGAAGATTACTGTAGTACCGATCCTGCGCGCCGGCATCGGCATGCTCGACGGCGTGCTCAGCCTGATTCCGGGCGCCAAGGTCAGCGCCGTGGGCGTGGCCCGCAACGAGGAAACCCTCGAAGCGCACACCTACCTGGAAAAGCTGGCACCGGAAATCAACGAGCGCCTGGCCCTGATCATCGACCCGATGCTGGCCACCGGCGCCTCGATGGTCGCCACCATCGACCTGCTGAAGAAAGCCGGCTGCAAGGACATCCGCGCGATGGTCCTGGTTGCCGCGCCAGAAGGCATCGACACCGTCGAGAAAGCCCACCCGGACGTACAGATCTATACCGCCTCCATCGACAAGTGCCTGAACGAGCACGGCTATATCATCCCTGGCCTGGGCGATGCCGGTGACAAGATCTTCGGTACCAAGCAGAAGGACGCCTGAGCATGCAGGATGAGTTCAACGACCCGCTCTGGCGCCAGGTCGTCTCCGGCGCGCAGATGCTCTTCGTCGCCTTCGGCGCGCTGGTATTGATGCCACTGATTACGGGGCTGGACCCCAACGTCGCGCTGTTCACTGCGGGTCTGGGAACTCTGCTGTTTCAGGTGGTAACTGGCCGTCAGGTTCCGGTATTCCTGGCGTCCAGCTTCGCCTTCATTACCCCGATCATCCTCGCCAAAGGCCAGTTCGGCCTGGCCGAGACCATGGGCGGGGTAATGGCTGCAGGTTTCGTCTACACCTTCCTCGGCCTTGCCGTAAAAATCAAAGGCACCGGCTTTATCGACCGCCTGCTGCCACCGGTAGTGATCGGCCCGGTGATCATCTCGATCGGCCTGGCCATGGCACCGATTGCCGCCAACATGGCCATGGGCAAGGCGGGTGACGGCACCGAACTGCTGCCGTACGGCACCGCCATGATGATCTCCATGCCGGCGCTGCTGACCACCCTGATCGTCGCGGTGTTCGGCAAGGGCATCTTCCGTCTGGTGCCGATCATCGCCGGTGTACTGATGGGCTTTGGCCTGTCGTTCTACTTCGGCGTGGTCGACACCGCCAAGATCGCCGCCGCGCCATGGCTGGCCCTGCCGCACTTCACCGCGCCAGCATTCAACTGGCAGGCGATCCTGTTCATCGTGCCGGTGGCCCTGGCACCTGCGATCGAGCACATCGGCGGCGTGATTGCGGTGGGCAGCGTGACTGGCCGCGATTACCTGAAGAAGCCTGGCCTGCACCGTACCCTGCTCGGTGACGGCATCGCCACCACCACCGCCGGCCTGTTCGGTGGGCCGCCCAACACTACCTACGCCGAAGTGACTGGCGCAGTGATGCTGACCAAGAACTACAACCCGAAGATCATGACCTGGGCGGCAATCTTTGCCATCACCCTGGCTTTCATCGGCAAGTTCGGCGCGCTGCTGCAAAGCATTCCGGTACCGGTAATGGGCGGCATCCTCTGCCTGCTGTTTGGCTCGATCGCCGCAGTGGGCATGAACACCATGATCCGTCACAAGATCGACCTCAGCGAGGCGCGCAACCTGGTGATCGTTTCGGTGACCCTGGTATTCGGTATCGGTGGCGTGCTGATCGGTAGCGGCACTGGCCCGGACGACTGGGGCCTGAAGGGCATCGCCCTGTGTGCCGTGGTGGCTATTGCCTTGAACCTGCTGCTGCCGGGTAACGACAGCTGGAAAAACAAGGCGCTGGACGATCAGTTGCCTTGATCTGATTGCCTGATGGGGCCGCTGCGCGGCCCATCGCTGGCAAAGCCAGCTCCCACAGAGTGCATGCATTGCCATTGTGGGAGCCGGCGTTGCCGGCGATGGGTCGCACAGCGGCCCCTTGCATTCAATCTGCTTGCAGACACATCCCCTTCAACGCCTGCACCCACTGTGGGTGATCATTCAGGCACGGCACCAGCACCAGCTCTTCGCCGCCCGCCTCGACAAACTGCTCGCGCCCACGATCACCGATTTCCTCCAGGGTCTCGATGCAATCGGCGACAAATGCCGGGCACATCACCAGCAGCTTTTTCACCCCTGACTTACCCAGCTCATCCAGGCGCGTTTCGGTATAGGGCTCGATCCACTTCGCCCGCCCCAGCCGTGACTGGAATGACACCGACCATTTGCCGTCGGCAATGCCCATCTTCTTCGCAAACGCCTGGGCGGTGCGCAGGCACTGGCCGCGGTAACAAACTGCAAGCATTTCGGGCGAAGCGTCTCGACAGCAATCGGCATCCTGGAAGCAATGGTTGCCGGTCGGGTCGAGCTTTTTCAGATGCCGCTCGGGCAGGCCATGAAAGCTCAGCAGCAGGTGGTCGTAATCCTGCTGCAGATAAGGCTGCGCACTGGCGGCCAGGGCATCGATGTATTCAGGCTTGTCGTAGAACGGCTGCAGGATCGCCATCTCAATCGGCAGCTTCTGCTCGACAATCACCTGCTTGGCCTGCTCGATGACCGTGGTCACGGTGCTGTCGGCAAACTGTGGATACAGCGGCGCCAGGGTGACCTTCTGCACGCCCTGGCTGGCCAAGCGTGCCAGTACTGTCGGCAACGAAGGCTCGCCATAGCGCATGGCGATTTCCACCGGGCCGTGGCTCCACTGCTCGCGCATGGCCGCCTGCAGGCGACGGGTCAGCACCACCAGTGGCGAGCCCTCGTCCCACCAGATCGAAGCATAGGCATGGGCCGACTGCTCCGGGCGCTTGATCAGAATCAGCGACACCAGCAACCGGCGCACCGGCCACGGCAGGTCGATGACATAGGGGTCCATGAGAAACTGATTGAGGTACCGGCGCACGTCGGCGACAGAGGTGGAAGCCGGTGAACCCAGGTTGACCAGCAGCAAAGCGTGATCGGTCATGCAACGTCCTATTTCAGAGGCGGCTGGACAGTTCATCCAGGGCCGATTGCAGATCATTGAAGCGGAAGGTGAAACCGGCGGCCAGCAAACGTACCGGCCGCGCCCTTTGCCCCCCCAGCAGCAGGGTCGACAGCTCGCCCAGCCCGGCCTTGAGCACCAGCGCCGGCAGCGGCATGAACGCCGGGCGATGCATGGCCCGGCCCAGACGCCTGGCAAACTCGCGGTTGCGCACCGGCTCCGGGGCGCAGGCATTATAAGGACCGCTGGCATCCTTGTGCTGCAAGAGAAAATCAATCAGGGCGATCTGGTCGTGTATATGAATCCACGGCATCCACTGCCGACCATCGCCAATAGGCCCGCCCAGCCCCAGTTTGAACGGCAGGCGCAGGCGCGACAAAAAGCCGCCCTCGCTCGACAGCACCAAGCCGGTACGCACCAGTACCACACGAATACCCAGAGGCTGGGCAGCCATGGCGGTTTCTTCCCAGGCGATGCACAGCTGGCTGGCAAAATCCTCCTTGACCGGCTGCGAGGCTTCGGTGAGCTCACGCTCGCCACCATCGCCATACCAACCTACCGCCGAGCCCGAAATCAGCACTTGAGGGCGCTGCTGGCGCGCCTCCAGCCAGGCCAGCAATTGTTCGGTCAGGGTGATCCGACTGGCCCAGAGCAATGCCCGTCGACTGGAACTCCAGGGCCGATCGGCTATCGGTGCACCGGCCAGATTGATCACCGCATCCACGGTGTCGTCATCGGCCAGCTCGTCAAGCCGGGCAATGCCGCGCACGCCAGCACCACATAACCTGCCCACCTGTTCAGGGCGACGACTCCAGACCGTCAGCCGATGCCCCTGGGCCAGCCAGTGCTGGCACAGGTGTTGGCCGATCAACCCGGTACCGCCGGTCAGCAATATATGCATGGCTGTGTCCTCACATGGCGCGCCAGTGGTCTATTTTTAACAACAAGGCACTTTTTTGACCGATCGCTCTCGGATAAACATAGGCCAACCTGTGGTAACGAGCGGAATCATCTTATACAGGATTCATGCATTGTACAGGTTTACCGGGCAGCGTAGTCTGCAACCATAAGGTTCGAAGAGGCCATCATGACTGTACCTATTGCCATCATCGGGGCCGGTATTGCCGGCCTTTCCGCGGCCCAGGCATTGCAGAAAGCCGGGCAGACCGTTCATTTGTTCGACAAGGGCCACGGCAGCGGGGGACGCATGGCCAGCAAGCGCAGCGATGCCGGCGCCCTCGACCTTGGCGCCCAGTATTTCACTGCCCGTGACCGGCGTTTTGTCGACCAGTTGCAACAATGGGTGGCCGCCGGCTGGGCGGCAGAATGGAAGCCGCAGCTGTATCACTACCAGGATGGTGTACTGAGCCCCTCCCCCGATGAACAGACGCGCTGGGTCGGCGTACCGCGCATGAGCGCCATCACCCGCGGCCTGCTCAAGGATGTCACGGTGAACTTCCGTTGCCGTATTGCCGAGGTCTATCGCGGCCAGAAGTACTGGCACCTGCAGGACACAGACGGCTGCAGCCACGGTCCGTTCAGCCGGGTGGTGGTCGCCGTGCCGGCACCCCAGGCTACCCAGCTGCTGAGCGCCGCCCCCAAGCTCGCCGCCACTGCGGCCGGCGTGCAGATGGACCCGACCTGGGCCATTGCCCTGGCCTTCGACACACCGCTCGACACACCGATGCAGGGCTGCTTCGTGCAAGACAGCGCCCTCGACTGGCTGGCGCGCAACCGCAGCAAACCCGGGCGCGATGAACATATGGACACCTGGGTACTGCATGCCACCGCAAGCTGGAGCAAACACCATATCGACCTGGCCAAGGAGGCCGTCATCGAGCAGCTGTGGGGCGACTTCGCCGAGCTGGTCGGCTGCGTGGTCCCGGCTCCGAATTTCTCCCTCGCCCATCGCTGGCTTTATGCCCGGCCGGCCAGCAACCACGAATGGGGTGCCCTGGCGGATGCCGACCTGGGCTTGTATGCCTGCGGCGACTGGTGTCTGTCTGGCCGCGTCGAGGGTGCCTGGTTGAGCGGCCAGGAAGCGGCCCGGCGTTTGCTGGAACACCTGGAATAGCTTATCGGGGCTGCTTCTGTTCAGCCCCGCTGCGCGTGTTTCGACATCCTGCACAAAGGTTGTACAAGTAATTTGACTTGCACAGGTTTATCTCTATGATGAGATTTATCTGTACAGCTTTTTATTTTTGTACAATATTTTTCAGGATCTGTTCATGGACGCTCATGACCTGCCGCGCAAACCCCGCATCGCTGTCAGTGCCTGCCTGATCGGTCAGGAGGTGCGCTTCAACGGTGGTCACAAGGCTTCGCGACTGTGCAACGAGGTGCTCAGCGAACACTTCGAGTTCGTCCCGGTGTGCCCGGAAGTCGCCATTGGCTTGGGCGTGCCTCGCGCACCTATCCGTCTGATCGGCGATCCAGCCGACCCGCAGGCGGTGTGCAGTCGCGACCCGGGCCTGGATCTGTCCGGTCCGTTGCGCGCCTATGGTCAACAGATGGCCAAGGATCTTGGCGACATCTGCGGCTACATCTTCATGCACAAATCACCGTCCTGCGGCCTGGAACGGGTCAAGGTCTATCAGGCCAATGGCTACCCGGCAGCGGAAGGCGGCCGCGGGCTGTTCGCCGCCGCGTTCTGCGAACAGCATCCTGACCTGCCGGTGGAGGAAGACGGCAGGTTGTGCGATCCGGTACTGCGGGAGAACTTCATCACCCGCGTGTACGCCTACGCCGACTGGCAGCAACTGCTCACCGATGGCGTCAGCCGTGGCGCCCTGATCGCTTTTCATGCCCGCTACAAGTACCAGCTGATGGCCCACAACCCTCAACGGTACAAGACGCTGGGCAAACTGCTGGGCAGCATGACCCGTGACGATGACCCCGAAGTGCTTGCCCCGCACTATTTCAGCCAGCTGATGCAGGCCCTGCGCCGCTGCGCCAGCCGCGGCACCCACAGCAATGTGCTGCTGCACCTGAGCGGTTACCTGCGCGATGCCCTGAGCCGCGACGACAAGCAGGAAATCCAGCAACTGATCGCCCAGTACCATGCCGGCGTAGTACCGCTGGTGGTGCCTCTGACGCTGCTCAAGCATCACTTACGCAACCACCCCGACCCCTACCTGGCGCAGCAGGTATACCTGCAACCGCACCCGGAAAACCTGAGCCTGCGCAATGCCATCTGATGCGCTGCTGCCGATCCGCGAGGTGACGCGCCTGACCGGCGTCAACCCGGTCACCCTGCGCGCCTGGGAACGCCGTTATGGCCTGATCGTGCCGCAACGCACCGGCAAGGGGCATCGCCTCTACAGCCAGGAAAACGTCCAGCGCATCCAGCAGATTCTCACCTGGCTCAACCGCGGTGCCGCGGTCAGCCAGGTCAGATCCTTGCTGGAAGCCACCCCCAGTGCAGCGCAATCGCCTGCCGGCAGCGACTGGCAAGGCCTGCGCGAGCAACTGAAAGAGGCCATTGCCGCCCTCGCCGAGCGCCGCCTTGAGCAACACCTGAACCAGGCCATGGCCCTGTACCCGGCGGCAACGCTCTGCGAACACCTGTTGATGCCGCTGCTTGCCGATCTGGAACTGCGCTGGCAGGGCCAGTTTGCCGCAGGGCTTGAGCAAGTGTTCTTTCATTCCTGGCTGCGCAGCAAACTGGGCACGCGGATCTACCACAACAACCATCAGCTCGGCGGAGCCCCGTTGCTGCTGGTCAACGGCTCGGACCTGGCCTTCGACCCACGGCTCTGGCTGAGCGCCTGGCTGGCGAGCAATGCCGGGTTTCCGGTGCAGGTCTTCGACTGGCCGCCGCCCGGCAACGAGCTGAGCCTGGCTGTAGGCCATCTGCAGCCCTGGGCGTTGCTGCTGAGCGTCGACAAGTCGGTCGACATATCCCGATTGCAACGAAACCTGGCCAACGTCGAAATTCCGAAACTCCTATGTGGCCGCGCAGTCAGCATTCATAAGCATGCCCTGCAGGCCTGGACGGACGAGACGCTGTTTGCCCTCGACTCTCCCCAGGCAGCGCTGCACTGCCTGCAACGACTCAGTGGACGCGCGCCATGAACACCACCGCCAATGGCAAAGGAACACCATGCAACTGATCTGGCTGCGCAGCGACCTGCGCGTACTCGACAACACCGCGCTGGCAGCGGCCTGCGAACACGGCCCGACCCTCGCGGTATGGCTGCTCAGCCCCGGGCAATGGCTGGACCATGACGATGCGCCGTGCAAGGTCGACTTCTGGTTGCGCAACCTGCAAAGCCTGCGCACAGCGCTGGCGCAGTTGAACATTCCCCTGCTGATCCGTCACGCCGACACCTGGCAACAGGCACCGCAAGCCTTGCTACGACTGTGCCGTGAACACCAGGTACAGGCTGTGCATTTCAACGAGGAATATGGCGTCAATGAAAGCGTCCGCGACCAGGCGGTACAAGCCGCCCTCGGCCAGCAAGGCATTGCCGTACACGGCTATCTCGACCAACTGCTGTTCAAGCCCGGCAGCATCCTTACCCGCAGCGGCGGCTACTTCCAGGTCTTCAGCCAGTTCCGCAAGGTCTGTTACGAGCGCCTGCACCTGGGCTTGCCGCGCCTGGTCAACGAGCTGAAGGCGCAAGCGCCGACAGCTGTCGCCAGCGACCCGGTGCCCAGTGAAGTCGCCGGTTTCCAGCCGCCCCCACAATCCTTGCGCGACCTCTGGCCAGCCGGTGAGGATGAAGCGCAGCGACGCCTGCAACGCTTCATCGACGAACGCGCCGAGGATTACCAGGAGCAGCGCGACTTTCCCGCGGTCGCCGGCACCAGCCAATTGTCGGCCTATCTGGCTGCCGGGGTGATCTCGCCGCGCCAGTGCCTGCACGCCGCGCTAAGCCACAACTTTGGCGAGTTCGACAGTGGCAACCGGGGCCTGGTGACCTGGATCAACGAACTGCTCTGGAGGGAGTTCTACAAGCATATTCTGGTTGGCTACCCGCGGGTCTCGATGCACCGCGCCTTCCGCCCGGAAACCGAGGCCCTGCCCTGGCGCCACGCGCCGGATGAACTCAAGGCCTGGCAGCAAGGGCAGACCGGTATCCCGATCATCGATGCCGCCATGCGCCAATTGCACGCCACCGGCTGGATGCACAACCGCCTGCGCATGATCGTCGCCATGTTCCTGACCAAGAACCTGTTGATCGACTGGCGCGAAGGCGAACGCTTTTTCATGCGCCACCTGATCGACGGAGACCTGGCCGCTAACAACGGCGGCTGGCAGTGGAGCGCCTCGACCGGTACCGATGCCGCGCCGTACTTTCGTATCTTCAATCCGCTCAGCCAGTCGCAACGCTTCGATGCAGGTGGTAGCTTCATTCGGCAATGGCTACCGGAACTGGTGGATGTAGCTGAAAAAAATATCCACCATCCAGTGATTACTGACGATCTTTTTGCTTCTAACCTTTATCCACAGCCTATTGTGGACCTCAGTAGCAGTCGCCAACGTGCGTTGAATGCATTCAAGAATTTACCCACGCGGCAGGAAGAGAGGGCAGTAACGTGAGCGAACCCATCGCGCGTAAAGTGTGGGTCACCGGTGCCAGCAGCGGCCTGGGCCTGGCATTGGTGCAACAGCTGCTTGAGCAGGGCTGGAAGGTCGCAGCCAGCGGCCGGGCATCGCCTGAACTGACGGGCCTGTCGCAGCTCAACCCCGAGCAGCTGTTGTTGCTCGACGGCAGTCTGGACGATGGCGTGCAAGCGGCGCAGGCCGGCCAGCAACTCCAGGCACACTGGGGCGCCCTCGATTGCCTGCTGGTGAATGCCGGCACCTGCGATTACCTGGACGCCAGCCTCTCGCCGACGGCAATTTTCGAAGCCATCGCCAGCAGCAACCTGAGCGCCTCGGTCCACTGCCTGAACGTTGCAGTGCCGCTACTGGAAAAAGGCCAGGCGCCACAAGTCCTGGCGGTGCTCAGCCGCTATTCCGCACTGCAACTCTACGAGCCAAGCCAGCCGGCAACACCGAGCAACAACCTGGCAGAAGTGTTTCGTGCCGAGCGGCAGAATCTGCAGAGTAAAGGCATCGACCTGACCCTTGTCGCGCCCCAGGCCTTGAAAGTGCCGCTGGTCGGGGTTCAGGTCATGCCCGAACAGTGGACCCCGGAAAGCGCCGCCGATGTGATCGTCCAGCGGCTCCCCGAACGAGCCCCGGAATTACTGCTCGAAGCCCTCAACCTCAACAGCCTCTGGCCATTGCCCGAGCGACCTTCAAGCCCTGTGTAAACCACAGGGCGGTACTTGAAGTCAGAGCGGCATACGGTAGTGCAATGCGTAACTTTCTACACCATCGTTGGGCGTTTGCAGCCCGGCGTTGGAGTAGTGAATGGCGCGCACACCAACTTCGTGGCCACCGGCAAAGCGCAGGCCGAAGCCGATACGGTCTTCGAACTGGAAGGAGGAGCCAAGTTTGTTGCTCTCAACTTCGGTACTGGAGAACGCGGCGACACCAATACCGGCTTCGATGTAGGGCTTGACTGACTCACCGGCGAACTCATAAACAAACACCGGCGCAAACGACAGGCTGTGGTTACTTGCCGTCTCGTCGCCATCCCAGTAGGTGTAGGCACCATCCCAATAGCCGGTAATACGGCCTACGCTGGTTTGCCACCAGCTGGCATCCCAGTTCGATTGCAGGCCCAGCCGATAGGTCATGGTCGAGTCGCCGGTCTGCCCGATCGAGAACGAAACGTCCGCTGCTTGAGTTGTGAAAGATTGCCCCAGGGTAACGGCTGCAAGAGCAGCCAAGCAAAGCAGTTTCTTCATGAGAAACGTCCTATTTCCTAATGCTGTTGTTGGTTTTCTTGTCTCACCAGACAATAAATAGAAATCGGCAACGTTGCGTTAGTTCAGTCAATGTTGAGTGCTTTTCACACTTTTTTTACATTGCAAAGCTTCGCACACTGTCAGATTTATTCCACAACATTGGAAGGATCTTTCTCATATGTTCGGGGCTGGCGCTGGTCCAGAATTGCGCATCCCGAGCAGGTCCCGTGGCCAGCAGCTCGCGCTCACCCAGAAGGCGCTGTAATTGCCGGGCAACCGCGGCGCCGGTATCGATGATCGCCACCGAGGCCGGGAGCATTTGCGCCAGCAAAGGCTTGAGGAAGGGGTAATGGGTACAGCCCAGGATCAGGGTGTCGCAGCCGGCATCGAGCAAGGGTTTCACATAGCCTTGCAGCAGCTCGCGCACCACCGGGCTGTTCAAGTCGCCAGCCTCGATGCACTCCACCAGCCCCGGGCAAGGCTGGGTGACGACGCGAACGTCGTTGGCAAAGCGATCAAGCAAGGCGACGAATTTGGCGCTTTGCAGGGTGCCGGTGGTGGCCAGCACGCCAACGACACCGCTGCGGGTCGCGGCAGCGGCGGGTTTTACCGCCGGCTCCATACCCACTATCGGCCAGTGTGAATACTGTTCGCGCAAATCTGCCACCGCCGCCACTGTCGCGGTATTACAGGCCAGGACCATGGCCTTGGCGCCCTGTGCACGGAAGAACTCGGCAACCACACGGCAACGCTGGCGGATGAATTCCGGCGACTTCTCGCCATAGGGAATGTACCCGCAGTCGCCGACATACAGCAGCGACTCATTAGGCAGCAGGCGCTGGATCTCGGCCAGTACCGACAGGCCGCCGACCCCGGAATCGAAAACGCCGACCGGCGCCGCCGCAGCTTCAGTCATGATGCTCGCCACAGACACTGCAGCCTGGGTCACGCTTGACCCGCAGCTCACGGAATCGGCTACCGAAGGCATCGATCAACAACAGGCGCCCCACCAGCGGCTCACCGAAACCGGCCAGCAGCTTCAAGGCCTCGAGTGCTTGCAGGCTGCCGACCAGGCCGACCAGCGGGCCAAGCACACCGGCTTCGCTGCAGGTCAGCTCGGCTTCGCTGCCATGCCCGTACAGGCAGTGGTAGCAGGGGCTTTCCGGGCGGCGCGGGTCGAACACCGACAACTGCCCTTCCAGACGAATTGCCGCGCCGCTGACCAGCGGCTTGCCCTGGGCTACACAGGCGGCGTTGACCGCTTCGCGGGTGGCGAAGTTGTCCGAGCAATCCAGCACCAGGTCCACGACCTTGACTGCCTCGGCCAGGGAGTCTTCGTCCAGGGCACTGCGATGAGCCTGCAAGGTGATTTCAGGGTTTATTGCAGTGAGGCGTGCAAGCGCCGAGTCGACCTTGCTCAGGCCCACCGAAGCGGTGTCATGCAGTACCTGGCGCTGCAGGTTCGTGACGTCCACCGTGTCGAAGTCAGCCAGGTGCAACTCGCCAACGCCAGCCGCCGCCAGGTACAGCGCCACGGGCGAACCGAGGCCGCCGAGGCCGACGATCAGCACCCGACTGTTTTTCAGGCGCAGCTGACCGTCGATATCTACCTGCGCCAGGAGGATCTGCCGGCTGTAGCGCAACAGTTCCTGATCGGTCAGCACGACAGCCGCCCCAGGGTGATGCGCTCGTGGGCGTTGAGGTCCAGGCGGCTTTCAATCTGTTCGAAGTCATGTTTGGCCAGCAGCTCGCGCACCGCGGCGGCCTGGTCGTAACCGTGCTCGAGCAGCAACCAGCCACCGGGCAGCAGGTGCTCCGGCGCCTGGCTGATGATGCTGCGCAGGTCATCCAGGCCGTCTTCGCCGGAGACCAGCGCGCTGCTTGGCTCAAAGCGCACGTCGCCGGCCACCAGGTGCGGGTCGGCGGCGGCAATGTACGGCGGGTTGCTGATGATCAGGTCGTAGCACTCGCCTGCCAGGGCATCGAACCAGTGACTGCTCCGCACCGTCACGTTGTTCAACTGCAAGCGCTGGCGGTTGCGCTCGGCCAGGGCCACGGCTTCGAGGACGCGGTCAACGGCGGTGACCTGCCACAGCGGACGTTCGCTGGCCAGGGCCAGAGCAATGGCGCCGGTGCCGGTGCCAAGATCGAGCAGTTTGACGGCGCTTGCCGGCAACAACTGCAGGGCGGTTTCAACCAGCAGTTCGGTTTCCGGCCGTGGGATCAAGGTATGCGGGGCCACCTCCAGGTCGAGGTTCCAGAACCCCTGCTGACCGAGGATGTAGGCCACCGGCTCGCCGGCACGCCGACGTTGCAGGTAGTCGGCAAAGGTCAGTGCCGCTTCGCTGCTGACAATCCGCTCCGGCCAGGTGTGCAGGTAGCTGCGCGACTTGCCGATGGCCGCAGCCAACAGCAGTTCGATATCCAGACGCGCCGTCGGCGAATCCGGCAGCTCCGCACCACGGAGCAAGCTGGCAATAATCGTCATTTACTCACCCAGTGCAGCCAGTTGGTCAGCCTGGTATTCGGCCAGCAACGGCTCGATAACCGCGTCGACCCCACCGGCCAGAACGTCATCCAGGGAATACAGGGTCAGGTTGATGCGGTGATCGGTCACCCGCCCCTGTGGATAGTTGTAGGTACGAATTCGTTCGGAACGGTCACCCGAGCCGACCAGCAGCTTGCGCTCGCTGGCCATGGCATTCTGCGCCGCGCTGGTCTGGATGTCGTTGAGCTTGGCCGACAGCCAGGACATCGCCCGGGCACGGTTCTTGTGCTGGGAGCGTTCTTCCTGGCACTCGACGACGATGCCGGTGGGCAAGTGGGTGATACGGATCGCCGAGTCGGTCTTGTTGATGTGCTGACCACCGGCACCGGAGGCGCGGTAGGTGTCGACACGCAAGTCCGCCGGGTTGATCTCGATCGCTACCTGCTCGTCAGGCTCGGGCAGCACCGCCACGGTGCAGGCCGAAGTGTGGATACGGCCCTGGGATTCGGTTTCCGGTACGCGCTGAACTCGATGAGCACCGGACTCGAACTTCAGCTTGCCGTAGACGCTGTCGCCTTCGACCCGGGCGATGATTTCCTTGTAACCGCCATGCTCGCCTTCGTTCTCCGAGAGAATCTCCAGGCGCCAGCCACGCTTTTCGGCGTAGCGCGAATACATGCGGAACAGGTCGCCGGAAAAGATCGCCGCTTCGTCACCGCCGGTCCCGGCACGGATCTCCAGAAACACGTTGCGCCCGTCGTTGGGGTCCTTGGGCAGCAACATGCGCTGCAGCTGGTTTTCCAGCAGCGCCAGTTGCTCCTTGGCTTCGCGCACTTCCTCAACGGCCATTTCGCGCAGGTCGGGGTCGCTGTCCTTGAGCAGCGCCTGGGCGCCGGCCAGGTCATCCTGGACCTTGCGCCACTGGGCGTAGGCAACGGCTACCGGCTCGACTTCAGCATATTCACGGGAATAGGCGCGAAAGCGAGTCTGGTCGGAAATCACCTCGGCATCGCCCAGCAGGGCGGTCAGTTCCTCGAAACGGTCCTGGAGCGTGTCCAGTTTATTCAGCAGCGACGCTTTCATTGCGGGGTTTTATCCGTCGAACCCTCGGAGAGGGCAAAGAGTTCCTGGGCCATGGCCAGCGCATCGAGGCGGCCTTCGGCAGAGAGCTTTTTCAGCTGCACGCTGGGCGCATGCAGCAATTTGTTGGTCAGGCCACGGGCCAGTTGCACCAGCACTTCGTCGGCGCTGGTACCGTTGGCCAGCAGGCGCTGGGCCTTTTGCAGTTCTTCGTCGCGCAGGCGTTCGCTCTGCTGACGATAAGCCTTGAGTACATCCACCGCAGCCAGCTCGCGCAGGCGCAGCATGAAATCTTCGGCGCCCACCGAAACCAGCTCTTCGGCGGCCTGGGCAGCGCCCTGGCGGCTCTTGAGGTTCTCGGCGACCACTTCATGCAGGTCGTCGACGGTATACAGGTAGACGTCGTCCAGCTCGCCAACCTGCGGCTCGATATCCCGCGGCACGGCAATGTCGACCATGAAGATCGGCTTGTGCCGGCGCTGCTTCAGCGCGCTTTCCACCGCGCCCTTGCCGAGGATCGGCAACTGGCTGGCGGTGGAGCTGATGACGATATCGCTGTTGACCAGCTCCTGGGGAATGTCGGCCAGCAGTACCGCATGCGCACCGAATTGTTCGGCCAGGGTGCTGGCCCGCTCCAGGGTGCGGTTGGCCACGACGATGCGGCGCACCCCCTGCTCGTGCAGGTGGCGGGCGACCAGGGTAATGGTTTCACCGGCGCCGATCAGCAGCGCCTGGCTACGACCCAGGTCACTGAAGATCTGCTTGGCCAGGCTCACCGCGGCAAAGGCTACCGACACCGGGTTTTCGCCGATGGCGGTGTCGGTGCGTACCTGCTTGGCGGCACTGAAGGTGGCCTGGAAAAGCCGCCCGAGCAATGGGCCGATGGTCCCGGCTTCGCGGGCCACGGCATAGGCCGACTTCATCTGCCCGAGGATCTGCGGCTCGCCGAGCACCAGCGAGTCAAGCCCGGAGGCCACCCGCATCATGTGCCGCACGGCATCGTGATCTTCATGGATGTAGGCGCTGGCGCGCAGTTCATCCAGGCTCAGTTGATGATATTCGGCCAGCCAGCGCAGGATACTCTCTGCGCCCAGGTGGTCCTGCTCTATATAAAGCTCGCTGCGGTTGCAGGTCGAAAGGATCGCGGCTTCGCGGCTGGCGGTCAGTCGGCAGAGCTGCTGCAAGGCGTCCACCAACTGCTCAGGGGTAAACGCCACGCGCTCGCGTACGTCTACCGAGGCAGTCTTATGGTTGATACCGAGGGCAAGAAAGGCCATGCAAGGTCGCTGATTGTGACGAGAAGCCGATAATTGTCCTACTTCGCAGGGCGTAGAACAACCACCGCTCGCTATTGTCTCTATAGTCTACCCCTACCGAGACCTTCGCTTATGGGTTTGCCCCGGCGCTTGTGTCATGATGATCCGACCGCTGGTAAGCCGCCCAAATCCCGATTATGAATAGATCCTACGCGTTGCTCCTTGCCCTTGCCTTGCTCCAGGGCTGCCAGACCCTGGCTCCGAGTTCACCGGATGCCAAGGCGCCTGCAGATGCCGCTCCGGTGCAACCGGCCAAGCCCACCGTCTACGGATCGTTCAGCCAGGACACCGTGTACAGCCTGTTGACTGCCGAACTTGCCGGCCAGCGCGACCGTTTCGACATCGCCCTGGACAACTATGTCAGCCAGGCGATCAAGACCCAGGATCCGGGCATTTCCGAGCGCGCCTACCGCATCGCCGAGTACCTGGGCGCCGACCAGGCCGCCCTGGACACCTCGCTGATCTGGGCCAAGAACGACCCGAACAACCTCGACGCCCAGCGCGCCGCTGCTATCCAGCTGGCCCGCGGCGGCCGCTATGACGAGTCCATGGTCTACATGGAAAAGGTCCTGCAGGGCCAGGGCGACACGCACTTTGATTTCCTCGCGCTGTCAGCGCTCGAAACCGACCCGGACACCCGCGCCGGCCTGCAAAACAGTTTCGATCGCCTGCTGGTGAAATACCCCGACAACGGTCAGCTGGTGTTCGGCAAGGCCCTGCTGCTGCAACAGGATGGCAAGGCCCAGGCCGCCCTCGACCTGCTCGAAGAACACCCGCCCGAGGCTGGCGAGATTGCCCCGGTACTGCTGCGCGCCCGCCTGTTGCAAGGCCTGGAGCGCGGCAAGGAAGCCCTGCCGCTGCTGCAAAAAACCATTCGCCAGTACCCGGACGACAAACGCCTGCGCCTGACCTATGCGCGCATGCTGGTCGAACAGGATCGCCTGGCTGACGCCAAAGCCGAATTCGTCAGCCTGGTCCAGCAGTACCCGGATGACGACGAACTGCGTTACTCGCTGGCCCTGGTCAGCCTGGAAACCAAGGACTGGGACGAAGGCGCCGGCTACCTCGAAGAGCTGATCGCCCGCGACAGCCATGTCGATTCGGCACACCTGAACCTGGGCCGCATTCATGAAGAGCGCAACGACCCCGAAAGCGCCCTGAACGAATACGCCCTGGTCGGCCCCGGTAACGACTATCTGCCGGCGCAACTGCGCCAGGCCGATATCCTCATCGCCAACGGCCGCAGCGCCGAGGCCTCGCGGCGCCTGGCCGCAGCCCGCGACGCCCAGCCCGACTACGCCATCCAGCTGTACCTGATCGAAGCCGAAGCCTTGGGCAACAACGACAAGGACGCCCAGGCCGGGCAGGTTCTGCAGCAGGCGATCAAGCAGTACCCGGACGACCTCAACCTGCTCTACACCCGGGCCATGCTGGCGGAAAAACGCAACGACCTGACCCAGATGGAAAAGGATCTGCGCAGCATCATCAGCCGCGAGCCGGAAAATGCCATGGCCCTCAACGCCCTTGGCTACACCCTGGCAGACCGCACCAGCCGTTACGCCGAAGCCAAGGCGCTGATCGACAAGGCTCACCAGATCACCCCGGACGATCCGGCGGTGCTCGACAGCCTCGGCTGGGTCAACTACCGCATGGGCAACCTTGACGAAGCCGAGCGCCTGTTGCGCCAGGCCCTTGAGCGTTTCCCCGACCACGAGGTCGCCGCTCACCTGGGTGAAGTACTCTGGGCCAACGGCAAGCGCCGCGAAGCCCGCCAGGTCTGGGCCAAGGCCTTCGAAGCCCAGCCCGACAGCCCCATCCTGCGCAAGACCGTCCTGCGCCTGACCGGATCCGAGACTCTATAAGCCTATGTTTTTGCGCCACTGCATCACCTTTTGCCTGATCGCCCTGCTTGCCGGCTGTGCCGGCTTCGGCTCCCGCGAGGCCCTGCGGGGCGAGGGCAGCCCACAGCTGTGGCGCGAGCACAAGCAACAGCTGAGCACCCTCGATGGCTGGCAGATCAACGGCAAGGTCGGTATCCGCGCGCCGAAAGACTCCGGCAGCGGCACGCTGTTCTGGCTGCAACGCCAGGATTACTACGACATCCGCCTGTCCGGACCGCTGGGCCGCGGCGCCGCACGCCTGACCGGGCGCCCCGGCGGCGTCACCCTCGAAGTCGCCAACCAGGGCCGCTTCGAGGCGCAAAGCCCGGAAGCCCTGCTCGAAGAACAACTGGGCTGGGAGCTGCCGATTTCGCACCTGGTCTGGTGGATTCGCGGCCTGCCCGCCCCCGACAGCAAGAGCCAGCTGACCCTCGACGGCGACAGCCGCCTGGCCAGCCTCAAGCAGGACGGCTGGGACGTGCAGTACCTGAGCTACGCCGAACAGAACGGCTACTGGCTGCCCGAGCGCATCAAGCTGCACGGGCAAAACCTCGACGTGACCCTGGTGGTCAAGGACTGGCAACCACGGCAACTGGGCCACTGATCTATGAACACTGCAACCCTGACCCTGCCGGCACCGGCCAAGCTCAACCTGATGCTGCACATTCTTGGCCGCCGCCCCGACGGTTACCATGAGCTGGAAACCCTGTTCCAGTTTCTCGACCATGCCGACGAGCTTTCCTTTGCCCTGCGCGAAGACGGTGAAATTCGCCTGCACACCGAGATCGACAACGTTCCCCATGACAGCAACCTGATCGTCAAGGCCGCGCGCAAGCTCAAGGCCCTGACCGGTTGCAGCCAGGGCGTGGATATCTGGCTGAAGAAAATCCTGCCCATGGGCGGCGGCATTGGCGGCGGCAGCTCCGACGCCGCCACCACCCTGCTCGGCCTCAACCATTTGTGGCAACTGGGCTTGAGCGAAGACCAACTGGCCGAGCTGGGCCTGACCCTGGGTGCTGACGTACCGGTTTTTGTCCGTGGCCATGCGGCGTTCGCCGAGGGCGTGGGCGAGAAGCTGACCCCGGTCGACCCCGAAGAGCCCTGGTACGTCGTGCTGGTCCCGCAAGTATTTGTTAGCACAGCAGAAATTTTTTCAGATCCGCTGTTGACACGTGATTCCTTGCCCCTTAAGATGCGCCCCGTTCCCAAGGGAAACAGTCGAAATGACTGCCAACCGGTGGTAGAGCAGCGTTACCCAGAGGTACGCAAATCGTTGAATTTGTTAAACGAATTCACTGATGCTCGGCTTACCGGAACTGGAAGTTGTGTGTTTGGGGCCTTCCCAAACAAAGCTGAAGCTGATAAAGTTTTGGCCCTTCTTGCAGAGACCCAAACAGGGTTTGTAGCTAAGGGAAGTAACATTTCGATGTTGCATCGCGCGCTGCAGAGTCTGCTCTAGGAATCGAGCACCAGGTGCTCGCAGCAACAGATACAGGGGCGTCGCCAAGCGGTAAGGCAGCAGGTTTTGATCCTGCCATGCGTTGGTTCGAATCCAGCCGCCCCTGCCATTTTCCTTATACTCATCCAGGTATACCCTCAGCCTTCAGGTACTGCGCGTGTCCAAGATGATGGTCTTTACGGGGAACGCTAACCCCGATCTGGCTCGGCGTGTCGTACGTCAGCTGCATATCCCACTGGGTGATGTTTCTGTCGGAAAATTCTCCGACGGCGAAATCAGCACTGAGATTAATGAAAATGTTCGTGGTAAGGACGTTTTCATCATTCAGCCGACTTGCGCGCCAACCAACGATAACCTGATGGAACTGGTAGTGATGGCCGATGCCTTCCGCCGCTCCTCAGCTTCCCGAATCACTGCCGTGATTCCTTACTTCGGATATGCCCGCCAGGATCGCCGTCCGCGTTCGGCGCGTGTAGCTATCAGCGCCAAAGTCGTCGCTGACATGCTCACCGTCGTAGGTATCGACCGTGTTCTCACCGTCGACCTGCACGCTGACCAGATCCAGGGTTTCTTCGATATTCCGGTAGATAACATCTACGGCTCCCCCGTTCTGGTGGATGACATCGAAGACCAGCGTTTCGAGAACCTCATGATCGTGTCCCCGGACATCGGCGGCGTCGTGCGTGCACGTGCTGTTGCCAAGTCCCTGGGCGTTGATCTGGGTATCATCGACAAACGCCGTGAAAAGGCCAATCACTCCGAAGTGATGCATATCATCGGCGACGTCGAAGGACGTACCTGTATTCTCGTCGACGACATGGTCGACACCGCCGGCACCCTGTGCCACGCGGCCAAGGCCCTGAAAGAACACGGCGCTGCCAAGGTTTACGCCTACTGCACGCACCCTGTCCTGTCGGGTCGGGCGATCGAGAATATCGAGAACTCCGTGCTGGACGCACTGGTGGTGACCAACACCATCCCGCTGTCCGCTGCAGCACAAGCCTGTGACCGTATCCGTCAACTGGATATCGCACCGGTTGTTGCCGAAGCGGTTCGCCGCATCAGCAATGAAGAATCGATCAGCGCGATGTTCCGCTGAGGGTTTTACCCTCGCGAACCTCTCGTTGACGAAAAGCGCCCCGCCCCAACACTGGTTGTTGGGGCGGGGCTTTTTTGCCCACCCCGTTTGGCGCTGGTCGCAAACGCCTGCGGGAGATGGCTATTTTGGAGATACAAAATGACTGATTTCACTCTGAACGCCCAAGCGCGTACCGACCTGGGGAAAGGTGCGAGCCGCCGCCTGCGTCGTCTCGCCGCCCAGATCCCTGCCGTTGTTTACGGTGGTGACAAAGAAGCGCAATCCCTGACCATCGTGGCCAAGGAAATCGCCAAACTGTTCGAAAACGAAGCTGCTTACAGCCACGTTATCGAACTGAACATCGACGGCAAGAAAGAAAATGTCGTTGTTAAAGCGATGCAGCGTCACCCAGCCAAGCAGTTCATCCTGCACGCTGACTTCGTCCGCGTTGTTGCTGGCCAGAAACTGACCGCCAAAGTCCCTGTGCACTTCATCAACGAAGAAGCTCCGGTCAAGAAAGGCGGCGAGATCTCCCACGTTATCAACGAGATCGAAGTTTCCTGCGAAGCCAAAGACCTGCCTGAGTTCATCGAAGTCGACCTGGCCAACGCCGCCGTCGGTGCGATCATCCACCTGTCGGACCTCAAAGCTCCGAAAGGCGTTGAATTCGTCGCTCTGGCTCACGGTAACGACCTGGCTGTTGCCAACGTTCACGCTCCGCGTGTTGCGCCTGAAGCTGCAGAAGGCGCTGCTGAGTAATCTACTCGGCACGCCGGTGTTGACCGGGTTACAGCGCCCAGCGCTGTAACCCACAACTCCAAGGAAGAGCCCCTGACGTGACCGCCATCCAACTGATCGTCGGCCTGGGAAACCCCGGCCCCGAATACGAACAGACCCGGCATAACGCAGGGGCTCTTTTCGTAGAACGCATTGCCAGCGCCCAGCGCGTCAACCTGACGGCTGATCGCAAATATTTCGGCCTGACGGCAAAATTCAGCCATCAGGGCAACGACGTTCGTCTTCTAATTCCGACCACCTACATGAACCGCAGCGGCCAAGCCGTTGCTGCACTGGCGAATTTTTTCCGCATCCCGCCAGATGCCATCCTGGTGGCCCACGACGAACTCGACCTGCCTCCCGGCGTCGCCAAGCTCAAGAAGGGCGGCGGCCATGGCGGGCACAACGGGCTGCGCGACATCATCGCCCAGCTCGGCAACCAGAATGACTTTCACCGTCTGCGGCTTGGCATCGGCCACCCGGGTGACAGCAGCAGGGTCTCCGGTTTCGTCCTCGGCAAGGCGCCACGCGCCGAGCAGGAGAAGCTGGATGCCAGTATCGATTTTGCCCTCGGCGTGCTGCCGGACATCCTCGCCGGCGACTGGACGCGTGCGATGAGAGAGCTGCACAGCCAAAAGGCCTGACTCCACGAAGAGGGATTCACCATGGGTTTCAATTGCGGCATCGTCGGCCTGCCCAACGTCGGCAAGTCCACCCTGTTCAACGCCTTGACCAAATCCGGCATCGCCGCTGAGAACTTCCCGTTCTGCACCATCGAGCCGAACAGCGGCATCGTGCCGATGCCTGATGCGCGCCTGGACGCCCTGGCGGCCATCGTCAAGCCGAACCGCGTGCTGCCGACCACCATGGAATTCGTCGACATCGCCGGCCTGGTCGCCGGTGCCTCGAAAGGTGAAGGCCTGGGCAACAAGTTCCTCGCCAACATCCGCGAGACCGACGCCATCGCCCACGTGGTGCGCTGCTTCGAAGACGAGAACGTGATTCACGTCTCCAACAGCGTCCACCCCAAGCGCGACATCGAGATCATCGACCTGGAACTGATCTTCGCCGACCTCGACAGCTGCGAGAAGCAACTGCAGAAGGTTGCGCGCAACGCCAAGGGCGGTGACAAGGATGCCCTGGCACAGAAAGCCATCCTCGAAAAACTGATCCCGCACTTCACCGAAGGCAAGCCAGCGCGCAGCCTGATGAAGAACATGGCGGACGACGAGAAGGCCCTGATCCGCGGCTTCCACCTGCTGACCAGCAAGCCGGTGATGTACATCGCCAACGTTGCCGAAGACGGTTTCGACAACAACCCGCACCTGGACGCGGTCCGCGCGATCGCCGAAGAAGAAGGCGCGATCGTGGTGCCGGTGTGCAACAAGATCGAAGCTGAAATCGCCGAGCTCGACGACGGTGAAGAGAAGGACATGTTCCTCGAAGCCCTGGGCCTCGAAGAGCCAGGCCTGAACCGCGTGATCCGCGCCGGTTACTCGCTGCTCAACCTGCAGACCTACTTCACTGCCGGCGTGCAGGAAGTCCGCGCCTGGACCGTCCGCGTCGGCGCCACCGCCCCGCAAGCAGCCGGCGTGATCCACACCGACTTCGAGAAAGGCTTCATCCGTGCCGAAGTGGTCGCCTATGACGACTTCATCCAGTACAAGGGTGAAGGCGGCGCGAAGGAAGCCGGCAAATGGCGTCTGGAAGGCAAGGACTACATCGTCAAGGACGGTGATGTGATGCACTTCCGCTTCAACGTCTGATCCGCTCCCTGGGTCCTGCCGGATCCGGATGAGCCCGAAACCCCTTGAGGCTATGCTTCAAGGGGTTTTTCTTTGCCTGCGTTGCGTACAAACGCTGGCCAATACCCAGGTCTATACTCAAAGCCGCATTCAAACGCCTCCCGTCCACAGACCAGGTATTGGCGCATGGCTAAGAAGAAGGAACAGCAAAGCAACAACGAACGCCTCCCGCGCAAGGAGTACGAGCAAGCGCTCAAGGCCCTGCACGTCGAGCTGGTCAAATTGCAGCAGTGGGTGGTGGCCAAGGGCCTGAAAGTCTGCATCGTCTTCGAAGGTCGCGACGGTGCCGGCAAGGGCGGCACCATCAAGGCCATCAGCGAACGCGTCAGCCCGCGGGTGTTTCGCGTGGTGGCGCTGCCAGCGCCGACCGAGCGGGAAAAAAGCCAGATGTACGCCCAGCGCTACATACAGCACATGCCCTCGGCCGGGGAAGTGGTGATCTTCGACCGCAGTTGGTACAACCGCGCCGGCGTGGAGCGGGTGATGGGATTCTGTACCGAGGAGCAGGCCAGCAAGTTCCTTTCGGTGGTGCCATTGTTCGAGAAGATGCTGGTCGATTCCGGTATCGTTCTCATCAAGTACTGGCTGGAAGTAAGCCCCCAAGAGCAGGAACGGCGCCTGAAAGAGCGCATCACCGACGGGCGCAAGATCTGGAAACTGACCCCGATGGACCTCAAGTCCTTCACCCGCTGGGACGACTACACCCGTGCGCGGGATGACATGTTCGCCGCCTCCGATACCTCCTGGGCCCCCTGGTATGTGGCCGTTTCCGAGGACAAGCGGCGGGTGCGCCTGAACATTATCAGTCACTTTCTCAAACAGGTGCCCTACGAGGACATCACCCAAAAGCAGAAGATCGAGTTGCCCAAGCGCGGCAAGATCGGGCGCTACAAAAGCACCCGCTACACCTCGCGCATGGTTCCCGAGCGTTTCTGAAAGGCACCTGGCACGCGAGTTCTACGCCGCGCCCTGATCGGCGCGCTGAGCCCGGAATGCACGACGCCGGGCACTGCGAGCGAACACCACGAACAGCGCCGCCATGGCCGTCAGCGCCATCGGCAGGCCATGGGGCGCAACGTCCATGGCCGCGCCGCTGAGCAATGGCCCGAGCAGGCTGCCGACGCCCCAGAGCAAGCCAACGCTGGCATTGGCGGTGACCAGGTCCTGGCCCTTGAACTGCTGGCCGATCAGCACCAGCGCGAGGGTATAGACCCCGCCCGCCACCGCGCCGAGCACCACCAATGCCGGCCACAGCAACCATTGCATGCCGATCAGCCACGGTAGCGCCAGGCCAATCAGCATCGCCACCACGCCACATACCAGGTGCACGGTGGTGCGTTCGCAGCGGTCGGCCAGCCAGCCGATCGGCAACTGGAAAAGCATGTCGCCGGTGAGGATCACCGTCACCATCAACGCCGCGACGCCCACTGCGTAGGCATGGTTGGTGGCATACACCGGCAGCAGCGAAAGAATCACCGCGTCGAAGAACGAGAAGAACAGCACGCCCATGCACAAGGCCGGCGCCACGCGGAAAAAGCCTGCCAGGGAAAAGCTCTTGCCGCCCTCCTCGCCATGCTCGACATGATCATTGGGTACCGTCAGCACAATGCACAGCAGCGCCAGGCCGTAGCAGGCAGTCACCACTGTCGTCACCCAGGTACTGTGCGCCCCGAGCAACGCCAGCATCGCCGGGCCGAGCATCTGGAACCCGGTGAATGCGGTAGCGTACAGGGCCATGATCTTGCCACGGTTGTGCTCCGGGCTCAGCTCGTTGACCCACGACTCGCCGAGGATGATCGCGATACCCATGCCGATACCCAGCCCCAGGCGCAACACGCCAAGCAGGTAGATCGAAGAAAAAGCCCATTCGAGCAGGCCGATGCTCAGGGTGCACAGGCCGAAGCACAGCAGGTAGATGGTGCGCCGGGTCAAGTGCCGGCAACAGGCATCGACCATGAACGCTGAAAGCATCATCCCTGCCGCCGGAATCGCCGAGACAACACCAATCTGCAAGGTACTGGCACCGCCGTCGAGCAAGCGCAGCGACACCAGCGGCAAGCTCGCCCCGAGGCTGAAACCGACCACCGAGACAGCAAACAACAAGCCCAGCAACAAACGCGTATTCATCACAACTCCAGACTCACCGGCGCAGGCACGACATCGCACCTGCGCAGGCGCATACATGACCGTAAAAAAGATTCGGATACAGGCGCGCCAGCCACGGCAAAACGCCGGGCATGCAGCCGCCAGGTCAGGAGGTGTGACGGTGAGGCGAGAAGGTAAAGGCGAACAGCACGCTGCGCCGACGCTTGAGCACCGTGTCACACGGCCAGTCGCACACCACGGTCTGGATAACAGCCGGCTGGATTGCGCGAGGACGGGAAAAGCGGTTCATGGGTCGACTACAGGCAAAAAGGAAGGTCGGCACTCTAGGTGAAGCCCGGGCCAGACGTCAATCTCGCCGTGCTACTCTCGCGCCATCATGGAAGAGGATCAGCGCATGTCCGAGCATCATCAGTTCATTTTCCCCCGCTATCGCCACCTGCCCGCAACGGACTGGAAAGCCCTGGAGCGACAGCTGCTGGCGCGCGGCTGGCTCGAGCCCGCTGCGGCCGATGCCCTGGATGAAACCGGCGACAGTGATGACAGCCTCTGGTGCAGCCCGCTGTACCGGCCGAGTGCCGAGCTGTTCCGGCGTCTCGGGATCGAAGCGGACCCCGCGCAGATCGTGCGCCTCTTCGAATTCGAGCCCGGCCAGCCGTTTGTCTGCGCCGGCGAGAACTTCACCTTGCCCGCGCAGTACCAGCAAGCTCAGGTGGCCGAAGAAACCTTCATGCAGTTCATGGGCGACGCCATCGAAGCGCCACACACGACATGGCGCAGCCCTGTGGAGGGTACCGCCTACTACCTGATGGACCTGGATTGGAACTTCAGCTTCGGCGTTGGCGAGCAAGTACTGCGCAGCGACCGCCTGAACCGCGCCGAAGCCGAACGCCTGGCGGCACTGATCGGCGAGCTGGCCGGGCAGCCGATGAGCTGCGCCCACCGGCATCGCTGATGGGGCCTCAGCGCTTGCCGGTGGACGGCAGGAGGATTGCCAGCAGGCCGAACAGCGGCAGGTACGAGCACAGGCTGTAGACGTACTCGATGCCCTTGAAGTCGGCCAGGTACCCCAGCAGGGCTGCACCGATGCCGCCAAAGCCGAACATCAGGCCGAAGAAGATCCCGGCGATCATGCCGACATTGCCCGGCACCAGCTCCTGCGCGTAGACGACGATGGCCGAGAACGCCGAGGCGAGGATGAAGCCGATGATGACGCTGAGCACGCTGGTCCAGAACAGGTCGACATAAGGCAGCAGCAGGGTGAAGGGCGCCACGCCGAGGATCGAGAACCAGATCACCGCCTTGCGCCCGATACGGTCACCGATCGGCCCGCCGAAGAAGGTCCCGGCCGCTACCGCGCCGAGGAACAGGAACAGGTGCAACTGCGAGCTGGCCACCGAGAGGTCGAACTTCTCGATCAGGTAGAACGTGAAGTAGCTGGTGAAGCTGGACATGTAGAAGTACTTGGAGAACACCAGCAACCCCAGCACCACCAGGGCGCCGATCACCCGCTGGCGCGAAAGGCCGTGGGTGGCGCGCTGGCCCTGCTTGGCCTTGAACAGGTTCAGGTGTTCCTTGTACCAGCGGCTCAGGCCATAGGTGACCAGCACGGCACAGACCGCGAACAGGCCGAACCACACCACATTACCCTGGCCGAAGGGAATGATGATCGCCGCCGCCAGCAACGGGCCGAAGGCGGAGCCGGCGTTGCCACCGACCTGGAAGGTCGATTGCGCCAGGCCAAAACGCCCACCCGAGGCCAGCCGGGCGATACGCGAGGTTTCCGGGTGGAAGGTCGACGAACCAATGCCCACCAGCGCCGCCGCCAGGAGGATCATCGGGAAGCTGGCGACATAGGCGAGCATGACGATACCCACCAGGGTGCACAGGGTGCCCAGCGGCAGCAGGTTCGGCATCGGTTTGCGGTCGGTATAGAAACCCACCCAGGGCTGCAGCAACGAGGCGGTGATCTGGAACGTCAGGGTGATCATCCCGACCTGGGCAAAGGTCAAACCATAGTTGGCCTTGAGCAGCGGGTAGATCGACGGCAGTACTGACTGGATCAGATCGTTGATCAAGTGCGCCAGGGCACAGGCGGCGATGATGCGCATCACCAGCGGGCTGCTCTGGGCAGTCGCGGTGCTGGCGGGTGACGTTGACGAGGCAGTGCTCACAGCCATGACAAAAGCTTCCATCCGGTGGGCGGGATCCAATTATCCAGAAATCGTTAGCAAGCGCACTATTCTTTTCGACCAACGTACTTTCGACGCACTTGTTAATAATTCTCAATAACGTTAGCATCGGCTGCGTTTTCACAGACTCCACTGCCTGCCTATCCGAGGCCCGCATACGCCATGTCCGACGACCAGGACAACCGCAGCCTGTCGCTGCTCTATCAGCATCATCGCAGCGAACTGCTGGCCTTTCTGACCCGCCGCGTGCGCTGTCGGGAAACCGCCCGCGACCTTCTGCAAGATGCCTTTGTCCGGCTGATGCACAGTGAGCGCGGCGAGGTTGGCAACCTGCGAGCCTTTTTGTATCGCATCGCCAACAACCTGAGCATCGACCATGCTCGGCGCAGCCAGGTACGTGGGGTCAATGACGAGCAGGCGCTGGAGCAACTGCTCAACGAAACCTCACCCGAGCGCAGTGCCGTGGCCGGAAACACCCTTGACCATCTTGAACGCCTGATCGACGGCCTGCCCTCGCCGACCCGCGAGGTGTTTCTGCTCGCCCGGGTCGAGCAATTAAGCTACAAGGACATCGGCGCACGCCTGGGGCTCGACCCGCGTGCGGTCGAGCGTCATTTGAACAAAGCCCTGAGCCATTGCGCCGCGGCTGCCCTGCATAACCGAAACAAGACTGACCTGCCATGAACCCATCGCCAAATTCCTCCCAGCCGACCGAACCTGGCGACCGGGACCAGCAAGCCCTGGACTGGTTTACCCGGCTGCGCGCCGACGACCTCGGCGCCGAGCAGCGCCAGGCCTTCGAACAGTGGCGCCAGGACCCGGAGAACGCCCGCACCTTTGCCGAAGTCGAGCTGTTCTGGCAACAGCTGGAACTGCCGGCACGCCGCCTGCACAAGATCGAACGCCGCGCGGCACCACGCTCCTGGGGCGGTTGGGCAGTGGCCGCCAGCGTCTTGCTGATCAGCGGCCTGGTGATGCTGCAACTGCCGTTGCTGCAGCGCCTGAACAGCGATGTCGCCACCGCCGTTGGCGAACGCCGGCAGATTCAGCTGGCCGATGGCTCGCGGCTGACCCTCGACAGCGCCAGTGCCGTCGATGTCGACCTGCGCGGCCCCGTGCGCAAGCTGCGCCTGGTGCAAGGGCAGATGTTCATTGAAGTGACCCACGATGGCCGGCCCTTCGTGGTCGATATCGATGATGCTCAGGTGCAGGTGCTGGGCACGCGGTTCTCTGTCAGCCGCGGTCGCGATCACGATGAAGTGGTGCTGCTCAAGGGCAAGGTCGAGGTCAGCAGCGCCGGCGACAAACGCATGCTCGCCCCCGGTGAACGGGTGACCCTGAGCGGCAGCCGCCTGGACCAGGTCGAGAAGGTCGACGCCGAACGCCTGCTGGCCTGGCGCGACGGGCAGCTGCGGGTACGCGAGGTACCCTTGCGCAAGGTGCTGGAACAACTTGCCGAGTATCAGGGCAGTCGCCTGCTGTACATCGACGAACAGGTCGGCCGGCGCCCGGTCAGCGGTAGCTTCAACCTCGACCAGGCCGGCAGTGCGATCGATGCCCTGGCGCGCAATCAGAACCTGAGCGTCAGCCACCTGGCCGGCCAATGGATCATCGTGCGCTGAGCCGGTGAATTAATTTTTTTAGTTTTCGGTAATTGCCGTTCCTGCTGCGTCACACCTCCACATAAGAAGCATTATCGTTTGTATTCTCTGGGGGAGGACACATGCAGTACCCACGCGATTTCGTATTCAGCCGTCAACCGCTGGCCCGCGCCATCCTTGCGGCCAGCCTGTTTTGCGTCACCCTGAGCCTACCGGTACAGGCCGCCGAGCCTGCCCAGGCCCAGGCCCAGTCGCAGGATTTCAACATCCCGGCGCAACCCTTGGCCGATGCCCTGGACCAGTTCAGCGCCCAGAGCGGGCTGCAGGTGATCTACGACGCCAATCAGCTCAACGGACGCTCGTCGCCCGGGGTAAAGGGCCGCATGAGCCCGACCCAGGCGCTGCAGGCACTGACCGCTGGCAGCAGCGCGCGCTTGAGCCAACCCAACGCCAGCAGCTTCGTCATCGACCTGCCGATGGAACTGGGCAGCGCTTTGCAACTGGATGCCCTAAGCATTTCCGGCAAGGCACCGGGGTCGACCACTGAAGGCACCGGGCTCTATACCACTTACTCCTCCAGTAGCTCGACGCGGCTTAACCTCACCCCGCAGGAAACCCCGCAGTCACTGACCGTGATGACTCGCCAACGCTTGGATGATCAGCGTCTGACCAACCTCAGCGACGCGCTGGAAGCCACCCCCGGGGTGATCGTCGTGCGCGATGGCCTGGGTGCCGAGACCGACAGCTATTATTCGCGCGGCTTCGTCATCCAGAACTACGAGATCGACGGCGTCCCTACCGTCACGCGGATGGACAACTACACCCAGAGCATGGCGATGTATGACCGCATCGAGATCGTGCGCGGCGCCAGCGGCCTGATCAGCGGCATGGGTAACCCGTCGGCGACCATCAACCTGATCCGCAAGCGCCCGACCGCCGAGGGCCAGGCCAGCGTTACCGGCTCGGCGGGCACCTGGGACCGCTATGGCACCGGCTTTGACGTCTCCGGGCCGCTGACTGAAAGCGGCAACGTGCGTGGCCGCCTGGTCGCCGACTACAAGACCGAAGGCGCCTGGGTCGACCGCTACAAGATGGAAAGCCAGTTGCTGTATGGCATCAGCGAATTCGACCTGAGCGAAGACACCCTGCTGACCATGGGGTTCAGCTACCAGCGCACCGACGTCGACTCGCCGCTGCGTACCGGCTTGCCAACCCGCTTCAGCACCGGCGAACGCAGCAACCTCAAGCGTTCGATCAACATGGCCCCCGACTGGTCCTACAACGACCACGAACAGACCAGCTATTTCGCCTCGGTGGAGCAGCAATTGGGCAATGGCTGGAGCGGCAAGATCGAGTACAGCCATTCGGAAAACAAGTTTGACGAAGTGTTCGGCTTTCTCATGGGCAACCTGCAGCCCGACGGCAGCGGCCTGACCCAGTTGCCGACGCGCTTTTCCGGCACACCGCGCCAGGACAACCTGGACATGTACCTGACCGGCCCGTTCAGCCTGTTCGGTCGTGAGCATGAACTGATTGGCGGCGTGACCCTGTCCAAGTACAACGAAAACGTGCCGAGCTGGGGCGGCTGGCGCTACGACTACAACGCAACGCCGGGTGCGGCGGTGGATAACATCTTCGACTGGGACGGCAAGCAGCCCAAGCCGGACTGGACCATCAGCGGCAAATCCTCGATGGAGGAGACCCAGTACGCCGCCTACCTCTCCTCGCGCCTGCACCTGACCGACGATCTCAACCTGATTCTCGGCAGCCGGGTGATCGACTGGAAACGCGATACCGAAGATCGTCCATACGGCGGCGAAAAAACCGAAGTCAGCCGCAAGGAAACCGGAGTATTCATCCCCTATGCCGGTGTGGTCTACGACCTTGATGAAACCTGGGCGCTGTACGCCAGCTATACCAAGATCTTCAACCCGCAGGCCTCCTGGGTCACTGACGAAAACAACAAGCCGCTCGACCCGATGCAAGGCATCGGCTACGAGGTCGGCGTCAAGGGCAGCCATTTCGACGGCAAGTTGAACTCGAGCCTGGCGCTGTTCAAGCTCGAACAGGACAACCTGGCGATCTGGCTGCATGACAACGTCTACGATGCCAAGCAGGACACCACCTCCAAGGGCCTGGAGATGGAGCTCAATGGCGAGCTGGCCGAGGGCTGGCAGGCGTCTGCCGGATACACCTACACCCTGACCACCGACAACCAGGATGAGCGCATTGCCACTGTGTATCCGCGCCACAGCCTCAAGACCTTCACCAGCTACCGCCTGCCCGGGATGCTCGACAAAGTCACCGTCGGCGGCGGCGTCAACTGGCAGAGCAAGGTCGGCCTCGACCTGCACAGCTTCGACCAGGGCAGCTACGCGCTGGTCAACCTGATGGCGCGCTACGACATCAGCGAAAACCTCAGCGCCACGGTCAACCTCAACAACGCCTTCGACCGCGAGTACTACTCGATGGCGTCGTCGTACGGCAACTACGGGGCGCCACGCAACCTGATGACCACGTTCAAATATGACTTCTGAGCCCGTTTA
The DNA here is from genome assembly GCF_900497695.1 of Pseudomonas wadenswilerensis. Taxonomy (GTDB): domain Bacteria; phylum Pseudomonadota; class Gammaproteobacteria; order Pseudomonadales; family Pseudomonadaceae; genus Aquipseudomonas; species Aquipseudomonas wadenswilerensis. The sequence goes on from NZ_UIDD01000011.1 coordinate 310,659, forward strand.
CGGCTAAGCGGTTGATCGCGCGTTAATTTTTTTGAAAAAGAGTGTTGACACAAATCCGTTTCAGGCGAATAATGCGCGCCACTTGGCTACATAGCTCAGTTGGTTAGAGCATAGCATTCATAATGCTGGGGTCCGGGGTTCAAGTCCCTGTGTAGCCACCAAGTACTAAAAAGGGCTTACCGCAAGGTAAGCCCTTTTTTATTGCCTGCGATTTTTACCCCTCCCGCTTAGCGCACATTGGCGAACACCACCGCCAGCCCCAGGCCAATCAAGGCCACGCCAATCACCCGGTCAACCAGACGCTGGCGTTCGAGCATGGCCCGACGCAATACCGCGCTGGAGAAAAACACCGCCACCAGGCTGAACCACAGCCAATGGGCGAACGACATGAACGCACCGTAGCCGAAGTTGATCGCCAGCGAGCTGCCCGGCTGCACCACCTGGGTATAGGCGCTGACCACGAACAGCATGGTCTTGGGGTTCAGGGCGTTGGTCAGAAAGCCCGAGCGCAAGGCCGCCAGCACGCCAAGCTGACTGCTGCTGCCGCCCTCCAGGGAAATCCGCGTGGTGTTGGTCAGCGACTTGTAGCCAAGATAAATCAGGTACCCCGCTCCCAGCACCTTCATGGCCAGGAACAGCGCCGGACTCTGGCTGATGATCACCGCGATGCCCAGCACGGTGTACAGCACATGCACCTGTACGCCAAGGGCGATGCCCAGGGCCGCAGCCAGGCCCGCACGGCGGCCAAAGGCGTAGCTGCTGCGGGTCACCATGGCAAAGTCGGCGCCCGGGCTGATCACCGCCAGCACGGTGAACAGGGCAACGGCTATGAGTTCATTCACGTAAAGCTCCTCGATCTGCTAGGCCAATGCACAGATACGTCTGCGCGCTGCCATTATCGAAAGCTTCGGGTAGGACCAAAAGCGATTTATAGTGAGGCAAATCCGCTAGTTTTTCTCACAGATATGAAACTGCCTGCACTGTCCGCCTTTCGCTATTTCGACGTTGCCGCGCAAACCCAGAGTTTCGTGCGCGCCGCCGAGCTGCTCAATGTCACCCACGGCGCCGTGAGCCGGCAGGTGCGCCTGCTGGAGGAGTCGCTGGGGGTGCCGCTGTTCGAGCGGCGCAATCGGGCGATCTTCCTCACCGCCGCCGGCCGCGCCCTGCACGGCACCACCCTGTCGGTGTTCGAGCAACTTGAAGGCGCGGTGTACCGCCTGCAGCAACAGGCGCGAGAGAACGTACTGGTGCTGTCGTGCGAACCGACCATCGCCATGCGCTGGCTGATCCCACGGCTGCCGGCCTTTCATGCCGCCCACCCGGATATTCACCTGCACCTGGTGGCGGCCGGCGGGCCGATCGACTTCGCCCGCAGCGGTGTCGACCTGGCCCTGCGCCGCGATGACTTTCACTGGGACGCCAACCTGCATGCGCTGAAGATCTGCGACGAATGGGTCGGCCCGGTGTGCAGTGGCGGCCATGCGCTACCCGAACAGGGCCTGGCCGGCCAACGCCTGCTGCACAGCGCTTCGCGTCCCAATGCGTGGAACACCTGGCTGCGCCAAAGCGGCGAATCGGCTCAGGGCAGCAGCCGCGCCGATTACGAACACTTTTACCTGTGTATCCAGGCTGCCGCTGCCGGGCTGGGTGTGGCCATAGCCTCGCGCCTGATGGTCCAGGATGAAATCGACAGCGGCCAACTGCGGGCGCCGCGCGGTTTCATCCAGGATCAATCGGCCTATTTCCTGCTCAGCCCCCAGGCGATTCTTGAAGACGACAAAAGCCGCTGCTTCGCCGAATGGGTGATCGAGCAATCGGCAGCCTGCCTGGCTCACCTGGCCTGAGCTTTGCCGGCCACCGCCGGGGCGCAGAAGGATGACCCGGTGCTGAAGTCGCCGCCCCAGGTGCGGTAACCCGCCGTGTCGATGTGAATGCGCCCCGACGGGTAACGCCCCAGGCCCATGTTCCAGTCCTTGCCATGGGCCTGCCAGAAGCTGCACAGCGGCGTCGGATCGGCCCAGTCCGGCAGCAGCAGGTCGACCGCGAACGCACGGGTATGGGCGCTCCCCATGGCGCCCCCCGCACAGCGGTTGAGCACCGGGTTGCGGTAAGCCGAAACCACCTCATAGCGCTTGAGCACGCCCTGGTCACCCAGGGTCTTGAGCAGTAGCAAGGTCGAACGCACCGCCGGCCACTGCGAGGCTGGCGCCACTGCAAACGGCTCGGCCCTGCACAAGCGCCAGTCACTGGCCGAACGCAGCAGCTGATGGATTGGCACTACGCCATACACGCGTGCATCCACCAGCATCTGGCGAAAAGGCCGAGTCTGATGATCACCGGCCCACTGGGCAAACAGGTACAGGTCACGCTCTTCGGCCTGCGCCTGCACAACGCCGAGCACTGTCAGCAAAAATCCTGCACCGATACCAGCCTTGCACCACGGTTTCATCAGCCTGCTCCCCTTCCCAATCCCCAGGAAATTCCTCCAGTATGGCAAGCCTCCCGACTGCGGGGAGAAACTGACAAGGAGTTTAAGCATGCACAAGACTGCTCCATTGACCTTCGCCCTGGCCACACTGGCCTTCAGCAGCGCCATCCAGGCCGACGCCCGGATCGACCTGGGCAACCAGGAACGCGTGAACCGGCTGTTTGCCTACCCCAACAACTGCAACGTCATCTGCTTTCGCGACTGGACGCTTGAGCAGACCGTGGAACACTACCTGACCCAGAGCGTGCAACGCGACGGATACGCAGGCGCGACCGTGAAGGTCAGTCGTGACAACGACAAACTGCATGCTGACATCCAGGGGGTACCGAGCGACTACAGCAAGCCCCTGCAAGCGCTGCTCGACACTGGCGAGCTGGCCTATCAAGGCGCCAGCCAGCTCAACCGCGAAGGCAAATGGGCTTATAGCTGGAACCTCTTCCTGCCCCTGGGCATGGCCCTGGAAAAGCGCCGCAGCATTGAGCTTTTGCACTTCCCGCCGGATTACTCGCTGACCCAGGCCCAGGACTACCTGCGCTCCAACACCACCGACCGCTGGGCCACGCTGCTGACCTTCAATGGCATCCCCGCCGAACAGACCCCGGCCTACCAGACCATCGTCGACATCGCCCCGATCGCGGCCCCGGCCAGCGCCGGCAAAGATCTGGAAGGGGTGTATGACTACTTCAAGGACTATCAGGTGCAGATGGTCAGGGAGGTGACGCGAACCGGCAATGGCGCATCCTTGCCGATGGTTGCCTTCGGCTCGCCGGTGCGCAGCTGGATCGAACAGCAGTATGGGCCCAAGCTCTATGTACTGGGCCTGGCGACCATCAGCCCGACGCCCGGGCAGAAGGTCCCGGTGCTGGGTGCCAACCACCCGAGTGCGATCTGGTATGCGGCGGACAAAAACAACAATGGCGGCGACCAGGACAAAGCCGACCAGGCCGGGCTGAAGATGATGGGCCAGGATCTGAGCGCCGCCTGCTGGCAGGCAGGCATGGGTCGTAACCCGGGGGCGGATGCCAAGGCTACGCTTGGCGCCTGTACGCAGAAGTGGCAGGTGACGGCGAAGAAGCAGACCTGCGAGCTGTATTTTCGCACGATTCGCAACATGACCCCGGAGCAGGCCAGTGCCAAGTGCAATACCGGGGCGGTGACGCGGACGTTGCGGGACTTGCAGAAGACTTGAGGTGAAGCCTGTCGCGGGGCAAGTCCGCTCCCACTTCTGTAGGAGCGGGCTTGCCCCACGATGGCCTCAGTCCTGCGGACGCAACCGGTACTGCGGCGGCAACTGGTCGATGCCGCTGATGGTCGCATTCAAGCTCTTCCAGCGCCCATCCTTGATGCCATAGATGCAGCCATGCACCGACAGGCTCTGCCCACGGTGCCAGGCATTCTGGACGATGGTGGTATGGCCGACATTGGCCACCTGCTGGATCACGTTCAGCTCGCACAGGCGATCCACCCGCTCTTCCTCGGTCGGCAGCTTGGCCAGTTCCACGCGGTTTTCGTAGTACAGGTCGCGAATCGAACGCAGCCAGCCATCGATCAGGCCCAACTGACGATCCTGCATCGATGCCCGCACCCCGCCGCAGCCGTAATGGCCGGTGACCAGGATGTGCTTGACCTTGAGCACGTCCACCGCGTACTGGATCACCGACAGGCAGTTCAGGTCAGTGTGCAGCACCACGTTGGCAACGTTGCGATGAACGAACAGGTCGCCCGGCAGCATGCCGACGATCTCGTTGGCCGGTACCCGGGCGTCCGAACACCCGATCCAGAGGAACTCCGGTGTCTGCTGACGCGCCAGCTTGGCGAAGAAATCCGGATCTTCCTGCTTGATCGCATCGGCCCAGCGCGCGTTGTTATCAATCAGTTCTTGTAGATCGTGCATGTGCAAGCCTCATGGTTGATGCGCATCCTGTGACAGGCGCCGGCCTGTTCAGGTCACGCCTTTGAATCTTCCGCCAAATGGCAGGTCAACCGTTTAGGCCCTTCTGCAGGAGGATCGACCATGAGCCAGAAACACCGCCCGCTTCACGCCCCGCAGCCCGCCCCGAGCGATGAAGACGAAGACCCCATGAGCTCGGTTGAAGAATTGCACTTTGACGAGGATACCCCCAACGTCGATGTCGGTTTCGACCCAACCGACGACGACCTCGAGCCGGAAACCCTGATCCCCGAAGACGGCGCCCGCTCAGCCAACGAGCCGGGAGCAAATCACCCTGCGGACTGGGACTTGAGCGTAGTCGACCAAAGTGACATCGGCGGCGGCAACGGCCTGGATGAAGCAGAGCTGGCCCGGCGCGACCCGCTGGACGGCAAGCCGGAGCGTTGAACCCTTACTCGAACAGGGTACAGGCCATGACCAGGGCATCTTCGCGACCGCCAGCAACCGGGTAGTAATCACGCCGGCGGCCGATTTCATTGAAGCCGTAGCGCTCGTACAGGCGATAGGCCGACTGGTTGCTGGCACGCACTTCGAGGAAGCACTCACGACCGTTGATCTCGTAGGCGCGCCTCATCAGCTCCTCCAGCAGGCGCAGACCCAGGCCGCGCCCCTGGCTTTCAGGCTTGACGGTAATGTTGAGCAGGTGCGCCTCGTCGATGATCACGTTGATCACGCCGTGGCCGACCTGCTGCTCGCCTTCGAACATCAGCCAGATTTCATAGGACTTGAGCCCGTCGAGGAAAATCCCGCGGGTCCAGGGGTGACTGAAGGCGGCGTATTCGATCTTCAGTACGGCATCCAGATCCGCCTCGGTCATCCGGCGGAAGCTGATCGTGTCACTCATTGCTTGGTTTCCAGCGCGCCATCAGCCGGCGCATGGCTTGCCAGACGTCCGCCTTGCGTTGCGGCTCGTCCATCAACAGTTCGAGCCCCGGCAAGGCCCAGGCAGCGCCCAGCCCTTCAACCGGCAACTCGCGATAATAAGCTTCGGCATTGGCCTCGCCGGCAAAGCGCACGGCAGGCAGGCCGATCAGCCACAGGCAGACGCACGGCGCTTCTTCAAGCCGGGCCTGGATAAAGCCCTGGACGAAATCGGTCGCCGCCTGCGGCCCCTGATCGAGGTTGCCGCGCACCAGCAACGGCCAGCGCACCGGCTCACCGATGATCTGCGGGCTGTCCGGCAGCCCGGCGGCGCGCAGCATGTCCTTGAGCAACAGATAGGAAGGGTCGCGGCTCTGGAACGGCTCGCCGGTGGCCAGTTCCACCAGCAGCAGGCAATTGCCGGCGCGCAGCAACTGCAGGGCAAAGCGCGGGGGCGGCACCGGTGCGGGCCTGGCAGCGACCGGCGCCTTTTCGGCCTCTTCCACCGGTTTGGCCGCGACTTTCGGGGTGCTGCCAGGGCGCGGAATCTCGATCTTCGGGCGCTCGCCGGAGCGCACCACCGGCGCACTCGGTGCCACGACGGCGGCCGCTGGTGCCTGCTCAAGCGGCTCTAACGCCTGTTCCTCGAGCGGCGCCACCGGCAGCAACAGCTCCGGGCGCGATGGTGCCGCGAACGGCAGTTCGGCACGCGGCAGCCAATGCACCACTTGCATGGCGTTGAGATAAGCGCGGCGGCGGGACTCGATTAACAAGAAGGATCGGCCATCTGTGGATAAGTCAGGGGCGATATTCTAACGTTGTTCGCCGTTCGGCGCCGCTGTTGATCGGCAGAAAACCGCCCGACAGCAGGATCAAGCGATCAGGGGGTGAATCGACAGGCGTCTGATGCAGTACAATCGGCGCTTTTATTTGGCAACGAGTCGACCCGCCAATGATCGAACCCAAGCGCGTCCTGCGCGCCCTAGCCGAACACTGGGCCCTGCTCGAGCCGTTGTGCGAGCGCTTCGACGGGGGCACCCTGAGCCTGGCCGAACTGCGCCAGCAACTGGCCACCCAGCAGCTGGAGAGCACGCCCCAGGACATCACCAGCCTGCTCGACGTGTGGATCCGCCTGGATATCCTGGTGCCGGTGGCCAAAAGCCCGAACCGTTTCGAGCTCAACGCCCAGATCCATGACTTTCTGGCGTACCTGCGCCGCGAGCACCGCCTGGGCCTGTGCCTGGAGATCGAAGCCTACCTGCGCCACCTCGAGCGCCTGGCCGGGCATATCCAGGATGCCTTCGAGATTCGCGACGGCAACGACCTGGCGCGCCAGCTGCGCCTGCTCGACATGCGCGTGCGCGACGTCCTGAAGAAGCTCGACAACGACGAACAGGCGCTGGTCGCCGTGGCCGAACGAGCCAAGACCAGCGACCGGCAGATCCCCCTGCGCCAGCGTTACGCCGAAGTCCTGGCAACCTGGGACGAATACGTCGAGCCGATGATCCAGCTGGTCAACGCCGACGGCGCCTTCGAGCAAGGCGTGCGCAAGGTCGAGACCGTGCTGCTGCGCTTGCTCGGCGAGCAGGCCCGCCTCGGCCATCTGGTCGACGACGACATGCTCCTGCGTACCCACGCGCGCATCCTCGAAATGCAGACCAGCGCCCAGCTGACCCTGCGCCATGCCCGTGAACTGCTGCTGCCGCTGCGTGAAGAAGCCCGCCGCCACAACGCCGTGACCCGTGGCGCCGCCCTGGCCCTGTCGGTGATCCGCCGCAAGGGCCTGGACGCCGTGCCGCAAGCCGCCATGCCGCTGTTCACCCGCCCGCAGAGCACCTTCCTCGGCAGCGCCAGCCAGGTCGAAGCCTACGTCTATGCCCTGGCCCGTTTCGAGCCAAAGCCTGCGCAGTTCCCCAAGGCCCACAAGAGCCACAAGGGCGACGCCCCGCGCGCACCGCGCACGGTCAAGGAAATGCTCGAACGCTGCGAAGACGCCCTGCCGCTGCCGGACCTGATGGTCTGGCTGCTCGACCAGGAGCCCGAAGGCGCCACCGACGAGCTGCTGTACTGGTTCTCGCGCCTGTCGCGGGAAAAACGCTTTGCCCGCGAGCGCCTCGAGCGCCGTGAATACACCACCCGCGAACACCTGGTCAGCCTGCGTTCCTTCGCTCTGACATCGAGCCGCGAACCATCGCCTGAGCCAACTGCGAGCCCCGCCCATGCATCTTGATCTTTCCGAACTGTCCCAGCTCGCACCGATCTTCCGCGAGCTGTTCAAGGGCTTCCACATCAGCCGCCGCGACCCGGAGCTGTACGCCCAACTGTCGAACTTCCAGGACCAGTACCGTGGCCTGTTCAAGGCCCTGGGCTTTGAACTGGTGTGCGACACCCGCGGTTTCTACTACTTCGTCCCGGACCTGGCCGCCGCCCAGGTCAACAAGACCGCCCAGCGCCTGTCGCTGTTCACCTTCATCCTGGTCGAACACCTGGCCGACCAGGGCCGCGACCCGATGTCGGTCCTCGACGGCGGCAGCCTGGGCCGCGACGAGCTGCCTTCGCTGCTGGAAAAGTACCGCGACCTGTTCATCCAGGCCGAAGTGCAGACCCCGGACGAGCTGGAAGAGAAGATCATGCGCCGCATGACCCAGCTCGGCTTTGCCCACGAAGAGAACGGCATCTACCGCTTCCTGCCGCCGATGCACCGCTTCCTCGACGTCTGCCTGTCGGTCCAGCAGGACCGCGACCTGGCCGCCAGCCTGCACAGCGCCCTGCCGCTGCCAACGCCGGTGCTGGTCGAGGAAGAGAGCCCGGAAGAGCTGAACCGTACCGACGACCCACTGGACCTCAGCCCGTTCGAAGAAAGCGAAGAAGACGCCTTGGCCCGAGCCATTGCGCAAGAGCAACAGGAGATTGACGCATGAGCCAGGAACGCTACGGCATTCGCCGCTTCGCACTGCTCAACACCGCCGGCTACAGCCTGGGCCTGTTCCCCCTGGAACACCCGCTGTCGGTCTACGGTGCCAACAACCTGGGCAAGAGTGCCTCGATCAACGCCCTGCAGTTCCCGATCCTGGCGCGCATGTCCGACATGAGCTTCGGCAAATACAGCCTGGAGCAGTCGCGGCGCTTCTACTTTGCCAGCGACACCAGCTACATCCTCTGCGAGGTCAACCTGCCTCATGGCCCGCACGTGATCGGCGTGGTCGGCCGCGGCCCGGGTGGCGGTTTCGGTCACCAGTTCTTCGCCTATGCCGGCGAGCTGGACCTGGCCCACTACCAGAAAAACGACACCTGCCTGCGCCAGAAAGAGCTGTTCAGCAACCTCGAGCGCAACGGCCTGAAAGCCTACGAGCTCAAGCCCGACGAGCTGCGCCGCCTGCTGGTGGGTGGCCATACCTCGATTCCGCTGGACCTGACCCTGATCCCGCTGCGCTCCACCAGCGAGCAGAGCCTGAAGACCTTCCGCGCCCTGTTCATCAACCTGCTGCACATGCGCGAGATCACCGCGGCCAAGCTCAAGCAGCTGTTCCTCGATGCTTTCGAGCACAGCCTGCGTTCCGGTAGCGTCGACTACATCGCCGCCTGCGAAGAAGCCTTCCGCGACGTACGGCGCATGGAGCAGGATTACAACTCGCTGGTCGCCGCCGGCCCGCTGGTCGAGGCCCTGGCCAACGGCGTGGCCCAGCGCGAGATCCTGCGCGGCAAACTGCATCGCCTGTCGCCACTGCTCGACTCGCTGCTCGGCACCTGGCAGGACTACGCCAGCGCGCGCAAAGAGGAGCTGGTGATCCAGGCCGAACACTACAAGAACGAACAGGACAGCCTGCAGAACGACCAGCGTGGCGGCACCCAGGAGCTGATGCGCCTGGAGCGCGAGATCACTGGCGTGCAGCGCTGGCTTGGCGAGCTGTCGGTGCTCAAGCACCGCTTCGCCCTGGTCGATGACGTCAAGGTCCTGGAACAGCAACTGCTGGCCGCCAAGGACGCCCACGACGAACTGGCCGGCGCCCTGGCGCAGTCGCGCCAGTTCAGTGCCGAAGACCTCGAAGAGCGTCTGCGCGAGCTGGAAAAACGCCTCAAGTCGGTCAAGCAGCAGCTCGATCATGCCGACAACAACAGCTATGCACGCCTGCGTGAAGAGTTCTCGCAGCAGGACGTCGAGCGCCTGATGCGCCTGTTCAACGGTGCGCTGTTCAGCCTGCCGCTGGGCGAGCGCGGCATCGAGCTGGACGACAGCGATGTCTGGGTCAAATCCCTGGAAGCGGTGCTCGACGGCTTCAAGGGCGAGCGTTTCGAAGCCCCGGGCCTGTCCATTGACCTCTCCCACATCGAACCACCAGCGCTGCAGGCCCTGGCCGACCGCGCCGCCCTGCGCGACCAGAAGGAACGCCTGGAGAAAGAGCTCAAGCAGCTCAAGACCCAACAGGCCGTAGCCGCTGACCGCGCCGCGAGCAAGACCCAGACCGAAGCCCTGTACCAGCAGGTACTGGATGCGCAAAAGGCTCTGGAAGACTTCCGCCGCACCCAGACCTTGTCCGCCGAAGAAGGTGACAAACTGGAACAGCTGGCGCAGATGGAAGCCGCCCAGGACGAACTCAAACGCTCCAGCGACGCCTTCACCGAACGCGTCCAGCAACTGTCGGCCAAGCTGCAACTGGTCGGCCGCCAGATCGCCGACATGGAAGCCAAGCAGCGCACCCTCGACGACGCCCTGCGCCGCCGCCAGCTGCTGCCTGCCGACCTGCCGTTCGGTACGCCGTTCATGGAGCCGGTCGACGACAGCATGGACAACCTGCTGCCGCTGCTCAACGACTACCAGGACAGCTGGCAGGGCCTGCTGCGGGTCGATGGCCAGATCGAAGCGCTGTATGCCCAGGTACGCCTCAAAGGCGTGGCCAAGTTCGACAGCGAAGACGACATGGAGCGCCGTCTGCAGTTGCTGATCAACGCCTACTCGCACCGCACCGAAGAAGCCCTGACCCTGGGCAAGGCGCGCCGCGCCGCGGTTACCGACATCGCCCGGACCCTGCGCAACATCCGCAGCGACTACGACAGCCTCGAGCACCAGCTGGCGCTGTTCAACCGCGAGATCAACAAGCGCCAGGTTTCCAACCTGCAGAGCTTTCGCATCGTCCTGGCGCCGAACAAGGAAGCGCTCAAGCACATCGACCAGATCATCCACAGCGCCGGCCAGTACGAGGAAGGCGAGACCCTGTCGGTGTTCGACCTGAGCCAGAGCGCCGAGCAGGACAACAAGAACGAAGAGGCCAAGGAGTACCTGGCGCGGCTGGTGGCAGCCAACCACAACCAGCTGGGCCTGAAGGATCTGTTCGAACTGGCCTTCGAGATCACCAAGGTCGGTGGCCAGCCGGTGATCCACACCGACATCGACGGTGCGGCGTCCAACGGCACCACCATGACCATCAAGGCGCTGACCAACATGTATTTGTTGCTGCACCTGATGGACCGCGACCTGGCCGGCCGCGTACGCCTGCCGTACTACCTGGACGAGGCGGCCGACATCGACGAACGCAACCAGGCAGCGCTGCTGGAAACCAGCTTGCAGCTGGGCTTCGTACCGATTCTGGCGAGCGTGAAGCCGCAGGTTTCGGCGCATGTCGCCATCGACCTGGAAGGCGGCAGTGGGCCGAACGGGATCTACATTGACGAGGCCGACTGGAAGTACATCAGCCGCCGTGATGTGGAGAAGGCGGTGGTGCGGGAAGAAGAGGAAGAAGCTTCGGTCTGAGGCCTCTTTTGGGGGCCTTTCAGGCCCCATCGCCGGCAAGGCCGGCTCCCACAGGGATCACGGTGGTCCTTGTGGGAGCTGGCTTGCCAGCAATGCATTCAACTCGGTTTTACTGAGCCCACGGCAAGATCGGAATCGCCGTTACCGCGTTCTGCGGACTGCCTTCGATCACACGATCCGAGTACACCAGATAGACCAGGGTATTGCGCTTCTTGTCGAGAAAGCGCACCACCTGCATGGTCTTGAACACCAGCGAGGTGCGCTCCTTGAACACCTCGTCGCCGTCCTTGAGCTGTTCCTTGAAGCGAATCGGCCCGACCTGACGGCAGGCGATCGACGCTTCGGCACGGTCTTCAGCCAGGCCCAGGCCGCCTTTCAAACCGCCGGTCTTGGCCCGCGACAGGTAGCAGGTCACGCCTTCCACCTTCGGATCATCAAACGCTTCGACGACGATGCGGTCATTCGGCCCGACGATCTTGAACACCGTCGATACCTGGCCAATCTCCTCGGCCGACGCCAGTACCGGCAATGCCAGCAGCGCCGCTGCAACTATCCCTTTGAACACACGTATTTCCTCAGACCAGAATCAGGTTGTCGCGGTGCACCAGCTCCGGCTCGGCGATATAGCCCAGCAGGGTCTCGATCGCGTCCGATGGCTGGCCAATGATTTTCTGTGCTTCCAGGGCGCTGTAGTTGGCCAGGCCCCGGGCGACTTCAAGGCCATCCGGGCCGACGCAGACCACCATCTCGCCACGGCGAAAGCTGCCCTGCACGGTCTTGACGCCCACCGGCAACAGGCTCTTGTTGTCCTTGCGCAACGCCTTCACCGCACCCTCGTCGAGCACCAGGGTGCCACGGGTCTGCAGGTGCCCGGCCAGCCACTGCTTGCGCGCGGCGAGCATGCCGCGCTCGGGCGACAGCAGGGTGCCCAGGCGCTCCCCAGCCTTGAGCCGGTCAAGCACGCGCTCCAGGCGACCACCAACGATGATCGTGTGAGCACCGGAACGCGCCGCCAGGCGCGCTGCACGCAGCTTGGTCTGCATGCCGCCACGGCCCAGGGCGCCGCCGGTACCACCGGCAACTGCGTCGAGGCCCGGATCGTCGGCGCGGGCTTCGTAGATGAGCTGCGCGTCGGGGTTGTTGCGCGGGTCGGCATCGAACATGCCGTCGCGGTCGGTAAGGATCACCAGCAGGTCGGCTTCCACCAGGTTGGCCACCAGCGCCGCCAGGGTGTCGTTGTCGCCGAAGCGGATCTCGTCGGTGACCACCGTGTCGTTCTCGTTGATCACCGGCACCACACCCAGCTCCACCAGGGTGCGCAGGGTACTGCGGGCGTTGAGGTAGCGCTTGCGGTCAGACAGGTCGTCGTGGGTCAGAAGGATTTGCGCGGTATGCCGGCCATGCTCGGCAAAGCTCGACTCCCAGGCCTGCACCAGGCCCATCTGGCCGATCGAAGCCGCCGCCTGCAGCTCATTCATCGCACTCGGTCGCTTGGCCCAGCCCAAACGGCTCATCCCGGCGGCAACCGCCCCGGACGACACCAGCACCAGTTCGACACCTGCCTCATGCAACGCCACCATCTGCTCGACCCAGACACCCATGGCCGCGCGATCCAGGCCCTTGCCATCTGCTGTCAGCAGGGCACTGCCGATTTTCACGACCCAGCGCTGCGCACCCGTCACCTTGCTCCGCATCTTCTTCCAACCTATTCAGATCTTTAGATACCAAAACGCCGCTCCTGAGAGCGGCGTTTAGTGTACTGCAACGAATCAGTCGCGCACGTAAATGATTTCCGGGCCGTCTTCGTCGTCCTCATCATCCCAGTCGTCATCGTCGTCGCCGATGTCGTGCACGCTCTTGACGCCGCTGCGGCGCAGGGCGCGGGCGTCGTCCAGGGCCTGCAGCTGGGCACGGGCTTCGTCTTCGATGCGCTGATCCAGGTCAGCCAGTTCTTCGGCGTAGGCCGGGTCGTTGGCCAGGCGGTCGGCGCGATCTTCGAGGTAGCGCATGATGTCGCGGCTGAGCTGCTCGGTACCCTGCTTGGAGATGGCCGAGATCACATAAACCGGACCTTCCCACTGCAGACGCTCGACCACTTCCTTGACCCGCTCGTCACGCTCGTCGTCCATCAGCATGTCAGTCTTGTTCAGCACCAGCCAGCGGTCACGCTCGGCCAGCGACGGGCTGAACTGGGTCAGCTCGTTGACAATGACTTCGGCGGCATCGGCGCTGCTGCTCTCATCCAGCGGCGCAAGGTCGACGAGGTGCAGCAGCAGGCGGGTACGCGCCAGGTGCTTGAGGAAGCGGATACCCAGGCCGGCACCGTCGGAGGCGCCTTCGATCAGGCCGGGAATGTCGGCGATGACGAAGCTCTTCCAGCGGTCGACACTGACCACACCCAGGTTCGGCACCAGGGTGGTGAACGGGTAGTCGGCGACTTTCGGCTTGGCGGCCGATACCGAGCGGATGAAGGTGCTCTTGCCGGCGTTTGGCAAGCCCAGCAGGCCGACGTCAGCCAGTACTTTCATTTCCAGCTTCAGATCACGCTGCTCACCCGGTTTGCCCGGGGTGGTCTGGCGTGGCGCACGGTTGGTACTGGATTTGAAACGGGTGTTGCCCAGGCCGTGCCAGCCGCCCTGGACCACCATCAGCTTCTGGCCTGGCTTGACCAGGTCGCCGATGACTTCCTGGGTGGCCGAGTCGATCACCGTGGTGCCGACCGGCACGCGCAGGATCAGGTCGTCGCCCTTCTTGCCGGTGCAGTCGGTGCTGCCGCCGTTGGAGCCGCGCTGGGCCTCGAAATGACGGGTGTAACGGTAATCGACCAGGGTGTTGAGGTTGTCGTCGGCAACCATGTACACGGAGCCGCCGTCGCCACCGTCACCGCCGTTGGGACCACCGTTCTCGATGAATTTTTCGCGGCGGAAGCTCATGCAACCGTTACCGCCATCACCGGCTTTGACCCGGATCGATACTTCGTCAACAAACTTCATAAAAACCGCCTCTCGTCAGCTGGACGAGCTGAGTGACACAAAGACATAAGGCTCTTGCAAAAGTGAGCGCGGCGGCCCCGTCACGACAGTAACAACCCACGCCGGCAGCCCATACAAACAGCTTTGCAAGAGACTCACCCCACAAACGAAAAAGCCCCGTCGCGAGACAGGGCTTTTCCAGCGTTCGCGCGATTACTCGGCGACAACGCTCACGTAACGACGACCGAAGGCGCCTTTTACTTCGAACTTGATCTTACCCGCGATCTTGGCGAACAGGGTGTGATCCTTGCCCATGCCAACGCCGTAGCCAGCGTGGAATTGGGTGCCGCGCTGACGCACGATGATGTTGCCAGGAATGATAGCCTGGCCGCCATACATCTTCACGCCAAGGCGTTTGGCTTCTGAGTCGCGACCGTTACGGGTACTACCACCAGCTTTTTTGTGTGCCATGGTTCAATTCTCCAGAAATGGATTCAGGCGATTACGCCGAAATACCGGTGATCTTGATTTCGGTGAACCACTGGCGGTGGCCCATACGCTTCATGTGGTGCTTACGGCGGCGGAACTTGATGATGCGAACTTTGTCGTGACGACCTTGGGAGATCACTTCAGCGACAACCTTGGCACCAGCAACGACTGGAGCGCCGATGTTCACGTCGTCGCCATTGGCAACCAACAGAACGCGGTCGAAAGTCACGGATTCGCCAGTGGCGATTTCCAGTTTTTCGATTTTCAGGTATTCACCTTCGGCGACTTTGTACTGCTTGCCACCGGTAACAATTACTGCGTACATGGGTATTTCTCCGATAATCCTGCTCACCCAGCTCTTTATAGGAAGAGTATTGGCTGGCATGGCTGCATAGGGCTGGAACGGCCCAGTGCAATTGCGTAAGGCAGGTGCTGCCCAGGAAGTTCAGGGTGCGCGATTGTACGCAAGCCCCGCTTTGCTTGCAAGTCCCACCCCCGGCCCGCAGGCAGCGCGCCTTGACACGCCGGGACCCGCGACCTAGCATGCCGCGCAACCTTTATGGAGCACCTGTGGCCGATGCAACCCCAAGCTTTCTACCGTGCGGTAGCGGACGACTTCAGCGCCGTTGACGAGATCATCAAGAAACAGCTGACTTCGCGTGTACCGCTGGTATCGAAAATCGGCGACTACATTACCTCGGCCGGCGGCAAGCGCCTGCGCCCGCTGCTGGTACTGCTGTGCGGCAAGGCCCTGGGCCGCGAAGGCGACGACCTGCGCCTGCTGGCCGCCACCATCGAGTTCCTGCACACCGCCACCCTGCTGCATGACGACGTCGTCGACATGTCCGGCATGCGCCGTGGCCGCTCGACCGCCAACGCCCTGTGGGGCAACGCGCCGAGCGTGCTGGTCGGTGACTTCCTGTACTCGCGCTCGTTCGAGATGATGGTCGAACTGGGCTCGATGCCGGTCATGCAGATTCTCTCCAAGGCCACCCGGGTGATCGCTGAAGGCGAAGTCCTGCAACTGTCCAAGGTCCGCGACGCCAGCACCACCGAAGAAGTCTACATGGACGTCATCCGCGGCAAGACCGCGATGCTGTTCGAGGCTTCGACCCACAGCGCCGCGGCCCTGGCCCAGGCCTCCGAGGAGCAGAGCGAAGCCCTGCGCACCTTCGGTGACCACCTGGGCGTGGCCTTCCAGCTGGTCGACGACCTGCTCGACTACAAGGGCGACGCGCAGACCCTGGGCAAGAACGTCGGTGACGACCTGGCCGAAGGCAAGCCGACCCTGCCGCTGATCTACACCATGCGCGAAGGCACCGCCGAACAGGCCGCGCTGGTACGTCAGGCGATCCAGAAAGGCGGCATCGAAGACCTCGAGAGCATCCGCGCAGCCGTTGAGGCGTCCGGTTCGCTGGACTACACCGCCAAGCTGGCCCGCGACTACGTGGCCCGCGCCATCGCCTGCCTGGACGTGCTGCCAGCCAGCGAGTACCGCGATGCGCTGGTCGAGCTCAGCGAATTCGCCGTCGCCCGCACGCACTGATCCCCTGCTCCGGCCCATCGCTCGATGGGCCCGATTAGCCTCAGACGGTCAAAACCCTATACAATGTAGGTTTTGTACCTGTACGTCTTGAGGAACCTTAGTGAGCACTTTGCCACCCTGCCCCAAATGCAACTCCGAATACACCTACGAAGACGGCGCCCAGCTGATCTGCCCCGAGTGCGCCCACGAGTGGTCGGCTGCCGGTGAAGCCGAAGCGGCCAGCGACGAAACGGTGAAAAAGGATGCAGTGGGCAACGTCCTGCAGGACGGCGACACCATCACCGTGATCAAGGACCTCAAGGTCAAGGGCACCTCGCTGGTGGTCAAGGTCGGCACCAAGGTCAAGAACATCCGCCTGTGCGATGGCGACCACGATATCGACTGCAAGATCGACGGCATCGGCCCGATGAAGCTGAAATCGGAATTCGTCCGCAAGGTCTGATTCTGGTGGGTTTCGGGGCCGCCCTGCGGCCTCGACAGCCCACAGCCGGGAAAAAACCGCCAATAGGCACTTGCTATTTTGATAATAAGAATTATTCTCATTGAACGCTTTCAAGGAGAATAGCCATGACTTATCTGATAGACGCCTGGCTTGACCGCCCCCATCCATACCTGCGCATCCTGCACCGGGAAACCGGCGAGGTCTGTGCCGTGCTTGAAGAAGAAGCACTGGACGAACTGCGCGACCAGGGTGACCTGGATCTCAATGGCCTGAATTCGAGTGAGCCGAGTGTGCTCAAGGAACTGGTGAGGAACCTGTTCCTGTTCTGCTATGCGCGGGCGTTGCGCCCTGGCGGTGGGACCGATTGGAACTGAACAGCATCGCGGGGCAAGCCCGGCTCCCACAACGGACCGGTGTGAACCAACCCTGTGGGAGCTGGCCTTGCCAGCGATGAGGGCCGAAAGGCCCTCTGACGTTCTTACAGAACGTCCAGCAGCTCGACGTCGAACACCAGCACGCTGTGCGGCGGGATGCTGCCAACGCCCTGAGCGCCGTAAGCCAGCTCGCTCGGAACGTACAGGCGCCATTTGCTGCCGGCATTCATCAGTTGCAGGGCTTCGGTCCAGCCGGCGATCACGCCGCTGACCGGGAACTCGGCTGGTTGGCCGCGCTCGTAGGAGCTGTCGAACACGGTGCCGTCGATCAGGGTGCCGTGGTAGTGGGTACGCACGCTGTCGTCGCGGCTTGGCTTGGCGCCTTCACCTGCGGTCAGCACTTCGAACTGCAGGCCCGAAGCCAGGGAGGTGATGCCGTCACGCTTGGCGTTTTCAGCCAGGAAGGCCTTGCCTTCGCCAGCGGCCGCTTCGGCCTTGGCAGCCGCTTCGGCCTGCATGATTTCGCGGATGACCTTGAAGCTGGCCGACAAGTCGGCTTCGCTGACGCGGCTTTCCTTGCCGTCGAAGGCATCGGTCAGGCCGGCCAGGATGGCGTCCAGGCTTACGCCTGGTGGCGGGTTGTCACGCAGTTGGCCACCCAGCTGACGGCCGATGCCGTAGCTGACGCGAGTTTCGTCGGTAGACAGGTTGAGTTCGGACATTTGCTTGCTCCGCTGCAGGGCGCATGACAGCCGCGCCCTTTATGAAAAGGGCGAGCAGCCTAGCACACTGCGCTGGCGCAGATCAGCTACCAGGCAGAACGGCGTGGCATCGGTATTTTCAGGTCGCTGTCACCGGCATCGCCGCCGCCACACATCTCGTCGTCCATCGACCAGTGCACCAGGTGCAGCGGCACAGCGGGCAAGCCTTCAAGCAGGCGTTGCGCATCGACCACCGAATGCACTTGCAGACGCTTGCCGAGCTTATCCACTAACGGATGCGCATGGCCTTTTACCCGGGCCTCAATCAAAAAGTCACCACCTTCGATGGCGATCAGATTGAGCTCTTCGACATGACCGGCCCTGGCCTCGGTGCTCAGTTGTTGAAGGTTCATTGCGATACCTCATTACTGGAACTTCGAGTGACCGTTCATTTTTTGTACAGCTGTGTACAAAGCACAAGGCAAAAACGCAACCGCCCGTCCGTTTTGCAACGGACGGGCGGTTGTTGACCGGCTCAACGCCTGATCAGTGCTTGGTGACCTTGTCCAGGTAACCCATGGCAAAGGCCGAGACCACAAAGGTCATGTGGATGATCACGTACCACATCAGGTACTGGGTCTCGATGTTGCGCGCGTCCATGAACACCCGCAGCAGGTGGATCGAGGAAATCGCCACGATCGAGGCAGCGACCTTCATCTTCAGCGAAGACGAGTCCATCTTGCCCAGCCAGCTGAGTTTTTCCTTGTCTTCGTCGATGTCCAGTTGCGAGACGAAGTTCTCGTAACCGGAAATCATCACCATCACCAGCAAGCCGCCAACCAGGGCCATGTCGATCAGCGACAGCAGCACCAGGATCAGGTCGGCTTCAGCCAGGGCGAAGACGTTGGGCAGGACGTGGAAGATCTCCTGGAAGAACTTCAGTGCCAGCGCCAGCAGGCCCAACGACAGACCAAAATAGATCGGCGCGAGCAGCCAGCGCGAGGCATACATCGCATTTTCGATAATACGTTCCATTGAAAACTCGTCAGGTTGGCAAAAAAGCGAGCGCGAGTATAACAGCCACCCATGACAGAAAAAGCCCGTGGCACGCTGCCACAGGCGTGGCGCAGGCGTCTCAGGTTTCCGGATGGAACTGGAAGTCGCCGACGTGATGGACGCGTTCGCCGTTGATCCGGCGCAGTTGGGCTTGCAGGTGCACGCACCAGATCTGCGGATCGTCGGCCAGCTGATAACCGTGCAGAGTCAGGCTGTCGACAATGGCGTTGAGTACCGATTCGGCCACGAACGGCCCGTGAAACGGCCCCTGGGCCTTGATCGCAGAAGGCTGCTCGCCAGCCATGCCGGCGGCAAACAGCAGGGTCCACATGCCGTTGTCACCGGCCAGTGGGCGGATACTGCATTCAATGCGGGTCACCAGGCCCAGGCATTGACGGGTGAGGCTGAGGCTGCGCGGCATGGCGAAGGTCCTCGGTAAACCCTTGTTCAGCCCTCAGGTGAAGGCTGTCTCATTCCTGTACCTACGACTGTCCCTGAACTGAAGAATAGAAGAATTCCGCCCATGCGTGGAAAAACCGGCGCCGAATGGTCATGTTCCATTTAGCGCCGTTTTTTTGACTCGTACCACTCAAATCAGGACGGTTTGACCTGGGCCAGGGCCTGTTCGGCCTGCTCCTTTTCTGCCTCCTTGAGGTCCTCTTCGCTGATCATCTCGGCGATTACCCGCAAGCGCTCCACCACCCGGGCGTTGACGCTGCCTTCAGGGAACTGGCCCTCTTCATCCGGCTCACCGGCAGGCTCACCGACCAGCAGGCTCAAGGCCTCGTCGGCCTGGCTCACTGCGTAGACGTGAAACATGCCGGCGCGCACCGCCTGCAGCACCCGCTCATCGAGCATCAAAGTGGCGACGTTGGCGCGCGGGATGATTGCCCCCTGCTCGCCGGTCAGGCCACGAGCTTCGCACAGGCGGAAGAAGCCTTCGATCTTCTCGTTGACCCCACCCACTGCCTGCACTTCACCGAACTGGTTGATCGAGCCGGTGATGGCGAAGCACTGCTTGAGCGGGGTTTTCGACAAGGCCGAGATCAGCGTGCAAGCCTCGCCCAGCGACGCACTGTCACCGTCGACATAACCGTAGGACTGCTCCAGGGCGATACTCGCCGAGATCGCCAGGGGGAATTCCTGGGCATAACGGCTGCCCAGGTAACCGGTGAGGATCATCACCCCCTTGGAGTGGATCGGCTGGCCGAGGTTGACCTCGCGCTCGATGTCGACGATGCCGCTGCCACCCGGGTAGACCGTGGCGGAAATCCGCGCCGGTATACCGAAAGCCGAATCGCCGACTTCGAGCACGGTCAGGCCGTTGCACTTGCCCACCGCGGCGCCGTCGGTGTCGATCAGGATGATGCCGGCCAGCATGTCGTCGAGAATCCGCGCCGACACCCGACCGGTACGGGTGGCCTTGGCCTTGAGGGCGCGCTCGATATGCCCGGCGTCGGTCATTTCGTCGTTGGCCAGGTGGCGGATGAAGTCCGCCTCGCTGACCAGCTGGAACAGGTCGCCGATGCGCGCCGACAAACGCCCCTGGTGCTCGGCCAGGCGCGCACTGTAGGTGGCCAGGCGCGCCACCGCATCGGCGCTCAGCGGCGCCATGCCCTCCTCGCTGGTGCGGGTCTTGAGCAACTGGGCGAACTGCTCCAGGCTCTCGTCGACCATGGGGATGTCTTCGTCGAAGTCGACCAGCACCCGGAACATCTCCTGGAAGTCCGGATCGTGATCCTGCAGGGCGTAGTACAACTGCCGTGCGCCGATGATCACCACCTTGATGTTCAGCGGGATCATCTGCGGGTTGAGGGTGACGGTGGCCAGGCGGCCGAACTCGCCCAGCGGCGACTCCATCTTCAGCTTGCGTGACTGCAAGGCGCGCTTGAGGGCGTCCCAGACAAACGGCTCGCTGAGCATCTTCTCGGCTTCGAGGATCAGGAAACCGCCGTTGGCCCGGTGCAGGGCACCCGGGCGCAGTTGCCGGTAGGTGGTGTAAAGCGCGCCCTGGTCGGTGCTGTATTCGATACGGCCGAACAGGTTGTCGTAGGTCGGGTGCGGCTCGAACACCACCGGCGCGCCGCCGCTGACGTGATGGCCGACCACCAGGCTTGGCGCGTACTGCTCTTCAAGCAGCTTGCGCGCCTGGGCGTCGGTCTTGCTGTCATCGACCAGCTGTTCGACCACGGTGCGCAGCAGGTAGACCTGCATGGCCTGCAGATAAGCGCAGACGGCGGCGTTTTCTGCGTACTTTTCAGACAGCGGCGCCAGCAATGGCTGCAAGGCCAGGGTGATGGTTTCTTCGTTGAGGTGGCGTAGCTGGTTGCTCGATTCACGCTTCCATTGCGGCAGGCTCGCCAGCTCTTCGTTGAGGCGCTCTTCCAAGACGGCGATATCGTCGTGAAAACGCTCCCGCTCGGCTTCCGGCAACTGGGCGAATTCGGCTTCATCCAGCGCCTTGCCGTCGGCCATCGGGGTGAAGGCGACATTGCTGCTGTCGCGGTACAGGGCCACGTCCTTTTCCAGCGAAGCGCGCTCGATCACATCCAGGGCGCGGTCGTAACGCTGGTTGAAGGCGCGGTCGATGGCGCTCTTCTTCTGCTGGTAGGACGGGTGCTCGAAGACCGCTGGAAAGGTTGCCAGCAGGTTGTCGATCAGACCGCCGATGTCGCTGATGAACGCCCCGGCGCTGCCCGGTGGCAACTCCAGCGCGCGCGGCTCGCGTGGCTCGTCGTAGTTGTTGACATAGACCCAGTCCGACGGCGTTTGCAGGCGCTTGCCTTCGGCCTTGAGGTAGCGTTTGACGAACGAGAAGCGGCCAGTACCGGGCTCGCCCATGACGAATACGTTGTACCCAGGACGCGGCATGGCGACGCCGAACTGCAAGGCTTCGACCGCACGTTCCTGGCCAAGCACACCGCGAAAAGGCTCCAGATCATTGGTGGTGGAAAAAGCGAACTGTTCAGCGGAAAACGGCCGGGTCAGGGCTTCGGGCGCAAGACGCAGGCTCGCAGCGACAGGATCGGGCATCGGGCTTCCTTACTTCGGCGGGGCGGATGTCAGCATTCTGGCGCCGTGCGCGTGCGCCTTGCAAGGCTCATCGCTGCTAATTGTCGCAGGGGCGAAAAGCCGATCTACGTCAATATTTTCAGGCAATCTTTCGCAATAAATCACGGAACCGTTAGATCGTGCCTAAACTCCAAACTGCGCGGCTGGGTAAATAACCGACCCGCCCTGGCAACTGGTCCTACAGATATGCCAGACAACCCTGACCTTTGGTATGTAATTCTAGAAAGAGAACAATGCTATGAAACGGATTCTTCTGGGTACTCTGTTCACCGCGGTCTCACTCAATGCCATGGCCCAGGCGCCTGGCGGACCGGACTGCGGCTGGGGCAACATGCTGTTCGAGGGCCAACGCGGCACACCGGCCCACTTCCTTGCGTCCACCACCAACGGCACGTCCGGTAACGCCACTTTCGGCATGACCTCGGGCACCAACGGCTGCTCGACCAACTCTGCGCTGACCTATGGCGGTAAATCATGGTTCGCCATGAACGGCATGATGAACGAACTCTCCGAAGACATGGCCAAGGGTCAAGGTGAAGCACTGACCACCTATGCCGTGGTGCTTGGCGTCGCCCCGGAAGATCGCGCGCACTTTGCCGCGGTTACCCATCAACACTTCCAGGACATCTTCAAGACCGCCGACGTAACGGCTGAAGACGTGCACAGCAACACCCTCGCGGTGCTGAAAAGCGATCCGCGCCTGGCCAAATACGCCACCCAGGCTTAAGCTCGGCCCACCCGCCCCGTCACCGGGGCGGGTTGTTGTCCGCCTCTATCGGCATCATTCAGACTTAGTTGCCCGACATGCTCAAACGCCTTGCCTACCTGGCGCTCTGTGCCTGCGCCCCGCTGCATGCTGCCCCTTCATTCGATGACGCACGCCTGAAGCAACTGGCGGCCGACCGCTACTGGATCGCCCTCGGTCATTACGAGACGGCCAAGCTTGGCGGCTGGCGCAGCTACGTCGACGACCAGCGCTTCTTTCTCGCCGAAGACGGCGCCCATCACCCGGACCAGGAACTGCGCGCCACCGTCAACGCGCTGTACGCACCGGCGAGCCTCGGCGACAAACACGCCCAGTGCGTGTTCCCGGCGCGTACCCGCTGGCTGCGCGAGCAGTTGCAGCTGACCGACCTGCCGAGCCCGGACTGCAAGGAATACAGCCAGTGGTTCAAGGACGTCTCGCCGCACAGTGCGGTGATGATCTTCCCGGCCGCCTACCTGAACAGCCCGTCGTCGATGTTCGGCCACACCTTGTTGCGGATCGACCAGGCCGATGTGCAGAGCAACGAAACCGCCCTGCTCAGCTACGCAATCAACTTCGGCGCGTACATCGAAGGCAGCGACAACAGCATCCTCTACGCCTGGAAAGGCCTGATGGGCGGCTATCCGGGCCTGTTCGCCCTGGTGCCCTACCAGGAAAAGCTCTCCGAGTACCGCAGCCTGGAAAACCGCGACCTGTGGGAATACCGACTGAACCTGACCCCGGAAGAAACCGGGCGCATGGTCGAGCATGTCTGGGAACTCAAGCAGATCCAGTTCGACTACTTCTTCTTCGACGAAAACTGCTCCTACCGCCTGCTCGAACTGTTGCAGGTGGCGCGCCCGAGCCTGGACCTGACGTCGCAATTCCCGTTGACCGCAATCCCCACCGACACCGTCAAGGCGGTCAAGCAGTCCGGCCTGGTCGAGCGCATCGACTATCGGCCGTCACGCGAACGTGAACTGCTGGAGCGGGCCAAGCCGCTGGATGCCAGCGAGCAACAGCAAGTGCTGGCGGTCAGTGCCGACACCGCACAACTGCAAAGCCCAGCGTTCACCGCCCTGCCCCGCGAGCGCCAGGCCCTGGTGCAGGACGCCGCCTATCGCCTGGAACGTTACCGGGCCAACGGCCAGGAGCGTGATCCGGCACGCACCCAACGCAGCTTCGAGCTGCTGCGGGCAATCAACCGCAACCCGCCGCCGGAGCTTGAAATCGAGCGCCCGGGGCTGCCTGAAGATGGCCATCAGTCGCGCACCTGGCAGTTGGGCCTGGGCAGCCGCGATGATCGCGCCTATGCCGAGTATGGCCTGCGCATGGCCTATCACGACCTCAACGACAATGCCTACGGCTTCCCCCTCGGCGCACAGATCGAGATCCTTCAGCTCAAGCTGCGCCAGTACGAAGGCAACGACTGGCAGGTGCAACGCCTGGACCTGGCCACCATTCGCTCGTTGACCCCGCGCAATGCCCTGCTGCAACCCTGGTCGTGGCAGGTCGCCGGGGGGCTTGAGCGAGTGCTGGGCAAGCATGGCGATGAGGTGCTGGTCAGCCACGTCAACGGCGGTGCCGGCGGTACCTGGCAGCTGGCCGATGACCTGCTTGGCTTTGCCCTGGGCACAGTGCGGGTCGAGCACAACAATGACTTCGCCGGCTTCATTGCCCCGGCAGCGGGCTTCAATACCGGGCTGCTGTGGCGCAATCCACTGGGCAACCTGAGTGTCGAGGCCAAGGCCGACTACTTCACCAATGGCGAGGTGCGTCGTAGCCTGAGTTTGAACCAGCAGTGGGAGCTGTCCCGTGACCTGGGCCTGCGGCTCAGTGCCAGCCGCGACTTCAGCAAGTTGGCGTCGGCGCAGAACGAGGTGATGCTGGAGCTTAAGTGGTACCAGTATTAGCAAGGCTGCGCCTTGCATCGCTGGCAAAGCCAGCTCCCACAGGTCAGGTGTACACAGTCCAGTGTGGGAGCCGGCCTTGCCGGCGATGGGCTGCGCAGCAGCCCCAATACCCTGATCACATCCTTTTGACACGCCACCAACAATTCCCCACCTAGACTTTCCCTGGCAAGCGGAGAGTCTGAACATGCGGCGGTATTGGCTGGTAGTAGCGCTAATGGGTGTACTTGCGGGTTGCCAGACAACCCACGAGCAACTGATCAATCAGGGTTATCCACCGGCCTACGCCGATGGTTTCCAGGACGGTTGCAGCAGCGGCCGCCAGGCCGCCGGGGTGATGGCCGGGGATTTTCGCAAGGACGTACCGCGTTACCTGCACAACCGCCAGTATGAGTCCGGCTGGGACGATGGCTTTCGCCAGTGCCACGCCATGCAGGAGAACCAGGACCTGCAGGAATACCGCGCCCGTCACTGGGAGGATCGTGATGAGCAGTGGCAGGAAGAAAAAGATCGGGATGCCGCGCGCGCCTATCGACGCAAGTAGGTCGCAATCGGACATCCGATGCAACTGCGGGACTGTCAGCATGGTCTCCCATGAAAGGAGGCCCTCATGAGCCGAGCATTCGTCAACGAAGACCAGGCCGCCGACCAGGCCAACCAGCCGGTGGAGCGCCGGGTCAGCGAGCAACCCAACCATGTCACTGCCCGTGGCCTGACCCTGCTGCAACAACGGCTCGCCGAACTGAACAGCCTGCGCAGCGAACTCCTGAGCCAGGGCGACCAGACCGACAAGCAGCGTCTGGCCGAAACCGAACGCGACCTGCGCTACTTCAGCGCCCGGGTGCAAAGCGCCCAGGTCGTCGCGCCCGCCACTTCCCATGAAAAAGTGCAGATTGGCAGCCGGGTACGGTTCGTCGATGAGCAGGGCCGCCAGCATCAGGTGCAACTGGTCGGTGAAGACCAGGCCTATGCCGCCAGCGGCCTGATCAACTGGGGTTCACCCCTGGGCCGGGCGTTGCTGGGAGCCGCGCCCGGTGACGAGGTGCTGTGGCGACGACCGGCAGGGGATCTGTCGATCGAGATCGTCGCCATCGAACCCGAGGCTTAGACCACGCCCTGGGCCAGCATGGCGTCGGCAACCTTGACGAAGCCGGCGATGTTGGCGCCCTTGACGTAGTTGATCCGGCCGTTCTCTTCGCCGTAATGCACGCAGGCGTGGTGGATCGACTGCATGATGTTGTGCAGCTTGCTGTCCACTTCACCGGCAGTCCACAACAGGCGCATGGCGTTCTGCGACATCTCCAGGCCACTGACGGCCACGCCGCCGGCGTTGGACGCCTTGCCCGGGGCGAAGAGGATGCCGGCCTCGATGAAGATATCCACAGCCTCGAGGGTGGTCGGCATGTTGGCGCCTTCGGCCACGCAGAGGCAGCCGTTGCGCAGCAGGGTGCGGGCGTCTTCGGCGTCCAGTTCGTTCTGGGTCGCGCATGGCAGGGCGATGTCGCACGCCAGGCTCCAGGGACGCTGGCCTCTGCGGAACTCCAGGCCAAAACGCTCGGCCAGCTCGCTGATACGGCCGCGCTTGACGTTTTTCAGCTCCATCAGCGCATCCCACTGCTCGTCGGTCATGCCGGCTTCGCAGTACAGGGTGCCTTCGGAGTCGGACAGCGAAATCACCTTGCCGCCCAGGTCCATGACCTTGCGCGCGGCGTACTGGGCAACGTTGCCGGAACCGGAGATGGCCACCCGGCGCCCGTCGATGCGCAGGTCCTGACGCTTGAGCATCTCTTCGGCGAAGTACACGCAGCCGTAGCCGGTGGCCTCCGGGCGAATCAGGCTGCCGCCGTAGGTCATGCCCTTGCCGGTCAGCACCGAAGTGAACTGGTTGGCCAGGCGCTTGTACTGGCCGAACATGAAACCGATTTCGCGGGCGCCGACGCCGATGTCACCGGCCGGCACGTCGAGGTCGGCACCGATGTGGCGGTACAGCTCGCTCATGAACGCCTGACAGAAGCGCATGACCTCAGCATCGCTCTTGCCCTTCGGATCGAAGTCCGAGCCGCCCTTGCCGCCGCCCATAGGCAGCGAGGTCAGGGAGTTCTTGAACACCTGCTCGAAGGCCAGGAATTTCAGCACGCCCAAGTTTACCGAGCGGTGGAAACGCAGGCCGCCCTTGTACGGGCCGATGGCACTGCTCATCTGGATGCGGTAGCCGCGGTTGACCTGGACCTTGCCCTGGTCATCGACCCACGACACGCGGAACAGGATCGCCCGCTCCGGCTCGACCATACGCTCGAGGATACCGGCCTGCAGGTAATGCGGATTGGCTTCGAGGAACGGCCAGAGGCTGCGCAGCACCTCTTCGACGGCCTGATGGAATTCAGGCTGGGCGGGGTCGCGTTGCTTGAGGCGAGCGAGAAAATCTTCGACAGATTCGATCATGTAGACATTCACCAGATAGAGTTGGACTTATGTTTTTCCCTCGACTTTACCAAGAAGCAACCGCACCGCAACAGGGCGACATGTCGTTTTTATGAAATTAAATGGTGCATTTGTATAAGTGTATACATGTTGTAGCACATCGCGGGGCAAGCCCGCTCTTACTGGGCTGCGGTAAATTTTGGGCAAAAAAACGGGGCCCGAAGGCCCCGTTCCAGTGCAGAACCCTGAGGGTTATGCCAGTTTTTTGTGCCGTACGCGGTGCGGCTGGGCAGCAGCTTCGCCCAGGCGCTTCTTGCGATCGGCTTCGTACTCGGTGTAGTTGCCTTCGAAGAACACCGCCTGCGAATCGTCTTCGTAGGCCAGGATGTGGGTGGCCACACGGTCAAGGAACCAGCGATCGTGAGAGATCACGATGGCGGCGCCCGGGAAGTCCAGCAGGGCTTCCTCCAGCGAACGCAGGGTTTCCACGTCCAGGTCGTTGGACGGTTCGTCGAGCAGCAGGACGTTGGCGCCCTCTTTCAGGGTCAGGGCCAGGTGCAGACGGCCGCGCTCACCACCAGAGAGGTCCTTGACGAACTTCTGCTGGTCACCGCCCTTGAAGTTGAAACGGCCAACATAGGTGCGCGACGGGATCTCGTAGGTGCCGATCCGCAACTGGTCGGAACCGTCGGAAATCTGCTGGAACACGGTCTTGTTGCCGTCGAGGTCTTCACGGCTCTGGTCAACGCAGGCCAGTTGCACGGTGTCACCGATCTCGATGCTGCCCGAGTCCGGTTGTTCCTTGCCCATCAGCATGCGGAACAGGGTCGATTTACCGGCACCGTTACCGCCGATCACGCCGACGATGGCACCTTTGGGCATGGCGAACGACAGGTTGTCGATCAGCACGCGATCGCCATAACCCTTGCAGACGTTCTTGAACTCGATGACCTTGTCACCCAGGCGCGGACCTGCCGGGATGTAGATCTCGTTGGTCTCGCTGCGCTTCTGGAATTCCTGCGACTGCATTTCTTCGAAGCGTTGCAGGCGGGCCTTGGACTTGGACTGACGAGCCTTGGCGCCTTTGCGCACCCACTCCAGTTCTTCCTTCATGGCCTTCTCGTGGGCCGACTGCTGCTTGGATTCCTGGGCCAGACGATCGGACTTGGCTTCCAGCCAGCCCGAGTAGTTGCCTTCGTACGGAATACCGGCGCCGCGGTCGAGTTCGAGAATCCAGCCAGCGACGTTGTCGAGGAAGTAACGGTCGTGGGTAATGGCTACCACGGTGCCCGGGAAGTCGTGGAGGAAGTGTTCCAGCCAGGCGACGGAGTCGGCATCCAGGTGGTTGGTCGGTTCGTCGAGCAGGAGCATGTCCGGGGCCGACAGCAGCAGGCGGCACAGGGCCACACGGCGTTTTTCACCACCGGACAGGTGCTCGACCTTGGCTTCCCAGGCCGGCAGGCGCAGGGCGTCGGCGGCTACTTCCAGCTGACGCTCGAGGTTGTGGCCGTCGCTGGCCTGGAGGATGGCTTCGAGCTTGGCCTGTTCGGCGGCGAGCTTGTCGAAGTCGGCATCCGGCTCGGCGTAGGCAGCGTAGACCTCGTCCAGGCGCGCCTGGGCGTCCTTGATCACGCTGACCGCTTCCTCGACCACTTCACGCACGGTCTTGGACGGGTCCAGCTGTGGCTCCTGGGGCAGGTAGCCGATGTTCAGTTCCGGCATCGGACGGGCTTCGCCGTCGAACTCGGTGTCGACACCCGCCATGATTTTCAGCAGGGTGGATTTACCCGAGCCGTTGAGGCCGAGCACGCCGATCTTGGCGCCTGGGAAAAACGACAGGGAGATGTTCTTCAAAATTTCCCGCTTCGGCGGGACAACTTTGCCCAGCCGATGCATGGTATAGACGTATTGAGCCATGGAAAACCTAGCGTCAGAGACGAAAAAATAGAAGCGAAACAGATGAAGGGAGCCGTAGCGCCCAGGAAAGGGCCAAAGCTACCGTAATGCGCCGGGTTGGGCAAACCGCCGACGAACAGGGCTGGCACTTTGCCACGTTTGCGGGCATGCTAGCCGCCCTTCGGGCGTCCGGCTTATAGTGCGCAACCGGAGCCGTCGCCAGGAACGCGGCACTTGCCAACCAGCAGCTCTAAACCTGCCATCCAGCCATACCGCAGGATCAACGTTTGACCAATCTCACTCAGCCGTCCTCCCTGCGCAAGCCGGCCACTGCGTCAGGCTCGCCGCTGCGCGGCTCATTGAAAGGCGCGCTGGCCCTGTTGGTCCTGTTGCTGCTCGGCCTGCTGCTGTGGCAGTTGATTGCCCAGTTCCGTCATACCCAGGCTGACCAGTATCAGCAGAGCTTGAACGACAGTGCCGAGCTCGCCGATCACATGAGCCTGAACATGGCGCTCAAGGCCCAGGTGGCGCTCAATCAGGTCCAGCAATACCGCTCGTCGCCTGGCCCTGAGCAATTGCCGAACGTCATCGCCCAGTTGCGCCAGCAACAACCGAACCTGCTCAGTGTCGCCTGGGTCGGCGCCGATGGCAGCCTGCAAGCCGACAGCCTGAACGGTACGCCCGATTACCAGGCGCTGGACGAGTTGCTGCGGCTCAACCAGGGCCGCGACCTCTATTACAGCAACAGCGCCGACAACCAGCAGGTCTACCTGTTGTTGCGCCAGCCGGGGAAAGCCCCCAGCGGCTATTGGCTCCTGCGCCTGGCGCCGAGCTACTACAGTGACCTGACCACTCACCTGGACCGCCCGGATCATCCTTTGTGGCTGCTGGAAAACAGCCGCACCGGCGAGATCATCAACCGTCACCAGCCGACGCCCGGCAGCGACGAGCCGCTACAAAGCGTGATGCTGGCGTTCCTCGACAACAGCACCTGGCAACTGCGCGGCCTGTTCGATGCCGGCCTGGCCCGCCAGCAACTGCTGCCGGCACTGATCGGCAAATGCATGCTCGGCTTGTTCTGCGCGCTCATCCCGCTGCTGGCCCTGATCAACATGCGCCGTCGTCATCGCCTGCTGCAGGAAAGCCGCCGGCGCTACCACGACATTTTCGAAGGCACCGGGGTCGCCCTGTGCGTACTCGACCTCTCCGGCCTGCCCGGCCAGCTCGAACGTTATCGCCTGCGCAGCCGCCCGGCCCTTGAGCAGCGCCTGGCCTTCGACCAGCCATTGCGCCGGGCGCTGCTGCAAGAACTGAAGGTCACCGAAGTCAACCAGGTCGCCTTGCAACTGCTCGGTGTCAATTGCTGCGACAGTGCCTGGCAGCGCCTGGTCGAAGGCGCGCAGACCGGCAACGACGGCATCGGCATCCAGCTGCTCGGGGCAATCCTCGACAACCAGCAACAGCTGGAGCTGGAGGTGCGCCTGCCGGTGGCTGATGGCGAGGACCTGCACCTGTGGCTGATGGTGCGTTTCCCGCAGCAGCGCCGTGATTACCAGGCGGTGATCCTCAGCATCAGCGATATCACCAGCCGCAAGCAGGTCGAGCTGTCGCTGCTCGAACGCGAAAGCTTCTGGTCGGACGTAGTGCGTACCGTGCCCGACCAGCTGTACGTGCAAGACGTGCAAAGCCAGCTGATGATCTTCAGCAACCGCAACCTGGGCCAGACCCTGGGCTACAGTCGCACCGAGCTGGCGCAGATGGGCGATCATTTCTGGGAGTTGCTGCTGCACCCGGACGATGCCCAGCTTTACCGGCAATTGCGCCAGCAGCAACGCAACTCGGGTTATGTCGAGCAACTGCATTGCCAACTTCGATTCCGCCACCACGACCAGTGCTGGCGCCGCTTCGACATCCGCGAACAGGCCCTGACCCGCAATAACGCAGGCTGCGTGACGCGGATCATCGGTGTCGGCAAGGACGTTACCGAACAGATCGAAGCCAGCGAATCCCTGCGCGACAGTGAGCAACGCTACCGCATGCTCGCCGAAAGCATCAGCGACGTGATCTTCTCCACCGACAGCCTGCTGCAGTTGAACTACGTCAGCCCGTCGATCCAGGCGGTCCTGGGCTTTGAAGTGGAGTGGATCTTCGAAAACGGCTGGCACTCGACCATCGCCAACCCGGCCCAGCTCACCGGCATCTACAGCCTGGTCGAGCGGGTCAACAAGGCCCTGGGCGACCCCGAGCAACTGGAGCAGTTGCGCACCCAACTGCCGACCCAGCTGTTTTTGTTCGACTGCCTGCGCGCCGATGGCCGCAAGATCCCTATCGAGTTGCGCCTGGTGCTGGTCTGGGATGACCAGGAGCGTTTCGAGGGCATCCTTGGCGTCGGCCGCGACATCAGCCAGCAACGCCGCGCCGAGAAAGACCTGCGCATGGCCGCCACGGTATTCGAGCACTCGACCTCGGCAATCCTCATCACCGACCCGGCCGGCTACATCGTCCAGGCCAACGAAGCCTTCAGCCGCGTCAGTGGTTATGCCGTGGCCGATGTACTGGACCAGTTGCCGAGCCTGCTGACCGTCGATGAGCATCAGGATGCCCACCTGCGCTACGTGCTCAAGCAGCTGCACCAGCGCGGCACCTGGGAAGGCGAAGTGTGGCTCAAGCGCCGCAGCGGCGAACACTATCCGGCCTGGGTCGGCATCACCGCAGTGCTCGATGACGAAGGCGACCTGGCCAGCTACGTGTGCTTCTTTACCGACATCAGCGAGCGCAAGGCCAGCGAACAGCGCATCCATCGCCTGGCCTACTATGACGCCCTGACCCACCTGCCCAACCGCACCCTGTTCCAGGACCGCCTGCACACGGCCCTGCAGCAGGCCGAGCGGCAGAAGGCCTGGGTGGTGCTGATGTTCCTCGACCTCGACCGCTTCAAGCCGATCAACGACTCCCTCGGCCATGCCGCGGGCGATCGCATGCTCAAGGACATGGCCGAGCGCCTGCTCGACTGCGTCGATGACGACGACACCGTGGCGCGCATGGGCGGCGACGAATTCACCCTGCTGCTGCAACCGCGCGCCACCCGCGAAATGGCCCTGAACCGCGCCATCCACGTGGCCGAACAGATTCTCGGCAGCCTGGTGCGGCCATTCGTGCTGGAGAACCGCGAGTTCTTCGTCACCGCCAGCATCGGCATCGCCCTCAGCCCGCAAGATGGCAGCGAGCTCAGCCAGCTGATGAAGAACGCCGACACCGCCATGTATCACGCCAAGGAACGCGGCAAGAACAACTTCCAGTTCTACCAGGCCGACATGAACGCCAGTGCCCTGGAGCGCCTGGAGCTGGAAAGCGACCTGCGCCACGCCCTGGAACAGAACGAATTCATCCTTTATTACCAACCGCAGTTCAGCGGCGACGGCAAGCGCCTGACCGGCGCCGAAGCGCTGCTGCGCTGGCGCCATCCGCGGCGCGGGCTGGTACCGCCGGGGGATTTCATCCCGGTGATCGAGGAGCTCGGCCTGGTGGTCGATGTCGGCGACTGGGTGCTCAAGGAGGCCAGCCGCCAGCTCAAGGCCTGGCACCAGGCCAAGGTGCGGGTGCCGAAGGTCTCGGTGAACATCTCGGCACGGCAGTTCTCTGATGGTCAATTGGGCGAACGCATCGCCACCATCCTCAAGGAAACCGGCCTGCCGCCGGCGTGTCTGGAGCTGGAGCTGACCGAAAGTATCCTGATGCGCGAGGTCAACGAGGCCATGGTGATCCTCGACAGCCTGAAGAACCTGGGCTTGAGCATCGCCGTCGACGACTTCGGCACCGGCTATTCGTCGCTCAACTACCTCAAGCAGTTCCCCATCGACGTGCTGAAGATCGACCGTACCTTCGTCGACGGCCTGCCCGAGGGCGAACAGGATGCGCAGATCGCCCGGGCGATCATCGCCATGGCCCACAGCCTGAACCTGGCGGTGATCGCCGAGGGCGTGGAAACCCATGAGCAACTGGAGTTCCTGCGTGAGCACGGCTGTGACGAGGTACAGGGTTACCTGTTCGGGCGGCCGATGCCGGCGCATCAGTTCGAAGCGCAATTCAGCAACGAAACGCTGTTCATGTTCGAGTAGCCCCATCGCTGGCAAGCCAGCTCCCACAGGTTCTGCATGCACAGTTCCTTGTGGGAGCTGGCTTGCCAGCGATTGGAGCACCACCGATCCCTGAATGAAGCCCACTTGTCTGCGACATGATGCCCTTTCATATGCCAGACAAAAGCTGATGAGGTAGAATGCCCGCCTATTTCAGCACGATCCTTGAGGACCGCCATGTTCAGCCGTGATTTGACCATTGCCAAGTACGACGCCGATCTCTTTGCCGCCATGGAGCAAGAAGCTCAGCGCCAGGAAGAACATATCGAGCTGATCGCCTCGGAAAACTACACTAGCCCCGCTGTCATGGAAGCCCAGGGCTCGGTGCTGACCAACAAGTACGCCGAAGGCTACCCGGGCAAGCGCTACTACGGCGGTTGCGAGTACGTCGACGTGGTCGAGCAACTGGCCATCGACCGTGCCAAGGAACTGTTCGGCGCCGATTACGCCAACGTCCAGCCGCACGCCGGCTCCCAAGCCAACAGCGCCGTCTACCTGGCCCTGCTGTCGGCCGGTGACACCATCCTGGGCATGAGCCTGGCCCACGGCGGTCACCTGACCCACGGCGCCAACGTCAGCTCCTCGGGCAAACTGTACAACGCCATCCAGTACGGCATCGACGCCAACGGCCTGATCGACTACGACGAAGTCGAGCGCCTGGCGGTCGAGCACAAGCCGAAGATGATCGTTGCCGGTTTCTCGGCCTACTCGCAGATCCTCGACTTCCCGCGTTTCCGCGAAATCGCCGACAAGGTCGGTGCCTACCTGTTCGTCGACATGGCTCACGTAGCCGGTCTGGTCGCTGCAGGCGTGTACCCGAACCCGGTGCCGTTCGCCGACGTGGTCACCACCACTACCCACAAGACCCTGCGCGGTCCACGTGGCGGCCTGATCCTTGCTCGCGCCAACGCCGAGATCGAGAAGAAGCTGAACTCCGCAGTATTCCCGGGCGCCCAGGGCGGCCCGCTGGAGCACGTGATCGCCGCCAAGGCCATCTGCTTCAAGGAAGCGCTGCAGCCTGAGTTCAAGGCCTACCAGCAGCAAGTGGTGAAAAACGCCCAGGCCATGGCCGGCGTGTTCATCGAGCGCGGTTTCGACGTGGTTTCCGGCGGTACCGAGAACCACCTGTTCCTGCTGTCGCTGATCAAGCAGGAAATCTCCGGTAAAGATGCCGACGCCGCCCTGGGTCGCGCCTTCATCACCGTCAACAAGAACTCGGTACCGAACGACCCACGTTCGCCGTTCGTCACCTCCGGCCTGCGCTTCGGCACCCCGGCTGTGACCACTCGCGGCTTCAAAGAAGCCGAGTGTAAAGAACTGGCTGGCTGGATCTGCGACATCCTCGCCGACCTGAACAACGAAGCGGTGATCGACGCCGTTCGCGAGAAGGTCAAGGCCATCTGCGCCAAGCTGCCGGTGTACGGCAAGTAAGCACAGCGGCATGATGTGAAAAAGCCCGGCTCTTGAGCCGGGCTTTTTTGTATCTGCCCCTGTGCTGCCCTAATTATCTAACACTTGAGGACTCACCTTCGCCCTTACCGTGAAGAGGTGCAGCGCCGCTGTGCTTCTGACACTCACAACTCAGGTGAATCCATGCCAACCCATCGTCAACAATCCTTCATTGCCCAACTGGAAACCGCCAGCCACCCAATCAACTTTCTCGGTGAGCTGGTGGGCTCGCCAGTGAAAGTAGCGCTGGTCCGCTCAGGCGGCGGCGCCTTCAGCGGTGCAATCCAGTACCGCGATGACTCGCATTTTCTTGGCCATCAGGCGCCTGCCAACCAGGCCATGGTGCCGCTGACCCTATACTTTCGCCACACGCCGGAAGGCTACAAGCTGTACGTCCGGTCCCCCGGTCCCCAGCATGGCAAACGCCTTGGTGCGAATGAAACGGGTCTGCTCGGTGCCTTTCCGGTAGAGAGCTGTCCACCCAGCACTTTCAGCCTGCTCAACCCGAATGGCCGGCCAATCAGCCACGAGCACCTGAACAACCTGCGCCTTCCCATTCACTTGAAGTTGAACAATGGCAGCTTGACGCACCGCCGCACCATTCACGACTCCAAACAGATCTATCTGGGTACCAAAGGGGGAGCACCACTGGAAATCACCCTCAATATCCTTGAGTTGAATGCGCCTTACCTTAGCGAGCCGAACGAGATCTGAGACATTCCCCCTATCGCCGAAACGCGGTAGGGGGAGCTCAAGTCAGCGCAGCGAATCCGGCGCGAATCTTCGCCTCCGGCAAATCATCCGCAATAAACACCATCACACTCTCGCGCGCCTCCCCCTCTGCCCACTCGCTGTCCCAATCAAAGCCATAGAGCTTGAGCACCCCCTGGAACACCAGGCGCCGATCCTCCCCGGCAATGTTCAGCACGCCCTTGTAGCGCAACAGCTGCTTGCCATGCTCTTCCAGCAACTGGTTCATGAAGTCGCTGAGGCGATCAATATCCAGCGGCGAATCAGTGCGCAACACCAGGCTGGAGATTCGATCCGGCGTCGCCGTCTGCCCGGCCGGGCGCAGACGCAAACCGCCGCCCAGGTCGGCATTGAGGTTGAAACCGCGGACATCGAGCAGCTCGGCCAGATCGATCTTGCCGTTGTCCACTACCCGAATCGGTGCGCGGCGGTTGATCCGCCCCAGACGCTCGCTCAGTGCCTGGAAGCTGGCGGCGTCGACCAGGTCGGTCTTGCTCACCAGCAGGCGGTCGGCAAAACCGACCTGTGCCTGGGCAATGGTCTGGGTCAGGTGCAGATCGGCGTGCGCGGCATCGACCAGGGTGATGATGCCGTCGAGGATATAGCGCTCGCGCAGCTCTTCATCGATGAAGAAGGTTTGCGCCACCGGCGCCGGGTCGGCGAGGCCCGTGCACTCGATCACCAGGCGGTCGAAGGCGATCTCGCCGCTGTCCAGGCGCTCAAGCAGCAGGAACAGCGCCTTGGTCAGGTCGGTGTGGATGCTGCAGCACACGCAGCCGTTGGCCAGGGTCATGACCTGCACCGGTTCATCACCGAGCAGTTGGGTATCGATACCGGCATCGCTGAATTCGTTTTCGATAACGGCGATCTTCAGGCCGTGCTCGGCCTTGAGCAGGTGGCGCAACAAGGTGGTCTTGCCGGCGCCGAGAAAGCCGCTGAGCACGGTAACGGGAATTGGAGGTAACAAACCGAATACTCCTGAACGCTGAAAATGACTGTGGGAGCCCGGCGCAAACCGGGCTCCCACAGCTTTGTCACTTGCCTTGCATGCCGCTTTTCAACAGCACTTGGGCCCACCCTTGCCGCCGTAACGAGCCTCCTGGCGTTCGCGGAAGAACTCCTCGTAGGTCATTACCGGTTTGTCCGGGTGCTTGGTCTGCATATGCTCGACGTAGTTGTCGTAGTCGGGCATGCCGACCATCAGGCGGGCTGCCTGCCCCAGGTACTTACCCAGTCGACCGAGATCGTTGAACATCACTGCATTCCTCTTGGGTTACGCATCCGGCAGGGCCTGGAACGGGGACTCTTTGTCAGTCCGCTCTTTTTTGCCCAGGGCAGCGATGCCGACCTTGAGGGCGAAGAACAGAATGCTGAAGACCACGAACAGGAACAGGCCGGTCAGGGCCGCGTTGGTGTAGGCGTTGAAGATCACGTGCTGCATCTGGCCGATGTCCTTGGCCGGGGCCAGCACCTGCCCTGCGTCGAGCGCCACGCTGTACTTGTTGGCCAGGGCCAGGAAGCCGACCGCCGGGTTCGGGTCGAACAGCTTGATGAAGCCGGCGGTGGTGGTGCAGATCAGCAGCCAGACCGCAGGCACCAGGGTGACCCACATGTAGCGCTGGCGCTTCATCTTGATCAGTACCACGGTGCCGAGCATCAGGGCGATACCGGCGAGCATCTGGTTGGAGATGCCGAACAGCGGCCACAAGGTGTTGATGCCGCCCAGTGGATCGATCACGCCCTGGTACAGCAGGTAACCCCAGAGCGCCACGCAACCGGCGGTGGCGAGCAGGTTGGCGCCCCACGATTCGGTGCGTTTGAGCGCAGGCACAAAGCTGCCCAGCAGGTCCTGGAGCATGAAGCGCCCGGCACGGGTACCGGCGTCCACTGCAGTGAGGATGAACAGTGCCTCGAACAGGATCGCGAAGTGATACCAGAAGGCCATGGTGTTCTCACCCGGCAGCACCTGGTGGAGGATCTGCGCGATACCCACCGCCAGGGTCGGCGCACCACCGGCACGGGCCAGGATGGTGTGCTCGCCGATGTCCTTGGCTACCGCCTCAAGGGCATCCGGGGTAATGGCAAAGCCCCAGCTACTGACGGTTTGCGCAACCGAGACAACATCAGAACCGACCACTGCGGCCGGGCTGTTCATGGCGAAGTACACGCCTGGTTCGATCACCGAGGCGGCAACCATGGCCATGATCGCCACGAACGACTCCATGAGCATGCCGCCGTAACCGATGTAACGGGCGTTGACTTCGTTATCCAGCAGTTTGGGCGTGGTCCCCGAGGAGATCAGCGCATGGAAACCCGACACCGCGCCACAGGCGATGGTGATGAACAGGAACGGGAACAGGGTGCCCTTCCACACCGGGCCGGTACCGTCGGTGAACTGGGTCAGCGCCGGCATTTTCAGCTCGGGAGCGATGATCAGGATACCGATGGCCAGGCCGACGATGGTGCCGATCTTGAGAAAGGTCGACAGGTAGTCACGCGGTGCCAGCACCAGCCACACCGGCAGTACCGCGGCAACGAAACCGTAGCCCACCAGCATCCAGGTGATCTGCACGCCAGTGAAGGTGAACGCCGGGCCCCAGACCGGATCGGCGGCAACCTGGCCCCCCAGCCAGATCGACAGCAACAGCAGCACCACGCCGATCAGCGAGATCTCGCCGATATGCCCCGGGCGGATGTAGCGCATGTAGATGCCCATGAACATCGCGATCGGGATGGTCGCCATCACCGTGAACATGCCCCATGGGCTCTCGGCCAGGGCCTTGACCACGATCAGCGCCAGCACCGCGAGGATGATGATCATGATCAGGAAGCAGCCGAACAGGGCAATGGTGCCGGGGATCCGGCCCATCTCTTCGCGGACCATGTCGCCCAGCGAGCGGCCGTTGCGGCGGGTGGAGAGGAACAGGATCATGAAGTCCTGCACCGCACCGGCCAGCACCACCCCGGCAATCAGCCAGAGCGTGCCCGGCAGGTAGCCCATCTGCGCCGCCAGCACAGGACCGACCAGCGGGCCGGCACCGGCGATCGCGGCGAAGTGGTGACCGAAAAGAATATGTTTGTTGGTCGGCACGTAGTCCAGACCATCGTTGTTAACCACCGCCGGGGTGGCCCGACGCGGGTCCAGCTGCATCACCTTGGTGGCGATGAACAGGCTGTAGTAGCGGTAGGCGACCAGGTAGATGGCCACCGAAGCGACGACGATCCACAAGGCGTTGATGGCCTCACCACGACGCAGGGCGACCACACCCAGCGCACAGGCTCCTATGACTGCCAGCGCCAGCCACGGAATGTGGCGTAGCAGGCTATTATTGTTGTTCATGGTTTGCTTCCAGCTAGTGGATAAAAGACAGCCTTTCGAGTCTAGCGATACTGGCAGGAAAGGCCAGCCCCCACGTTGGTCTAGAGCCCTCCAGCGCGGGCTGAGCAAATCTGGTTATGCGCCCTTGCGCAGACCTTGGCAAGTGCTGAGCTATAGTCAGGAAGAACCCTGGAGTGTCTGAACATGAGCGACCACCAAGAACGTCGACGTTTCAAACGCATTGCCTTCGACGCGCCCACCGAACTGGTACAGGGCGAACACCGCTGGCAGGTCAGCCTGCTGGACATCTCCCTCAAGGGCATATTGATCGAATCCCCCGAACCCTGGGATGCCGATCTCGAAGAACTGTTCGATGCAGTGATTCACCTGGGTGAAAACGCGCAGGTAGAGATGCAGGTGCAACTGCGCCACATCGACGACCGCCAGCTCGGCTTTATCTGCCTGCACATCGACCTGCATTCGCTGGAGCATCTGTGCCGCCTGATCGAGCTTAATCTGGCCGATCGCACCGAACTGGAGCGCGAGTTCCACGAACTGATCGAAGTTTAGAAACTCTTAGCTTCCTACCTACCATCACCCAAACACCTTTCTTGTCCACTTAGACAGCTTTCCAGCCAGTTCCACGGTGCCCTCACGAGGCCCTGTGGCGCTGGCCTGTGGCTGTTGGAACAGAATCTGCATCCAGCCCTGAAGCCAAACCATCAGTAGGACTGTTCCTACGCCAATCTAAAAATTGTATACAATTGTTCTGGCATTCGTGTGTAGGACTTGTCTACAGTAGCGCCACAACAATAAAACTGAGAACTTGCCCCATGAATACGTCCTCCCCTAGCACGTCTTCAGCCCAGCGTCCCGAAGACGAGAACCTGGGCCTTGGCGCCAACCTGGCTTATGGCCTGCAGCATGTTCTGACCATGTACGGCGGTATCGTCGCCGTGCCGCTGATCCTCGGCCAGGCGGCCGGCCTGGGCCCTGCCGACATCGGCCTGCTGATCGCCGCATCGCTGTTTGCCGGCGGCCTCGCCACCCTGCTGCAAACCCTCGGACTGCCGTGGTTCGGTTGCCAGTTGCCGCTGGTGCAGGGCGTGTCGTTCGCCGGTGTGGCGACCATGGGGGCGATCCTCAGCAGTGAAGGCGGTGGAGGCTTGCCCGGGGTACTGGGCGCAGTCATGGCGGCCTCTCTGATCGGTTTTCTGATTACCCCGGTGTTCTCGCGGATCACCAAGTTCTTCCCGCCGCTGGTGACCGGTATCGTCATCACCACCATCGGCCTGACCCTGATGCCAGTGGCCGCACGCTGGGTCATGGGTGGCAACAGCAAGGCCCCGGATTTCGGCAGCATGGCCAACATCGGCCTGGCCGGGCTGACCTTCGTCATCGTCCTGGTGCTAAGCAAGCTGGGCAGCGCGACCATCTCGCGGCTGTCGATCCTGCTGGCCATGGTCATCGGCACCCTGATTGCCTGGTCGCTGGGCATGGCTGACTTCAGCAAGGTCCTCGACGGCCCGCTGGTGGCGATGCCGACGCCGTTCCACTTCGGCATGCCGACCTTCCACATCGCCGCCATCCTGTCGATGTGCATCGTGATCATGGTGACCCTGGTGGAAACTTCGGCGGACATCCTCGCCGTTGGCGAGATCATCGACACCAAGGTCGATTCCAAACGCCTGGGCAATGGCCTGCGTGCCGACATGGCGTCGAGCATCCTGGCCCCCATCTTCGGCTCCTTCACCCAGAGCGCCTTCGCCCAGAACGTCGGCCTGGTAGCCGTGACCGGGGTCAAGAGCCGCTATGTGGTCGCCACCGGCGGGGTGATCCTGGTGGTGCTCGGCCTGCTGCCGATCATGGGCCGGGTCATTGCCGCGGTGCCGACTTCGGTACTCGGTGGCGCCGGCATCGTGCTGTTCGGCACCGTTGCCGCCAGCGGTATCCGCACCCTGTCCAAAGTCAGCTACAAGAACAACGTCAACCTGATCATCGTCGCCGCTTCCCTGGGCTTCGGCATGATCCCGATCGCTGCGCCAAACTTCTACGCGCAGTTCCCCAACTGGTTCGAGACCATCTTCCACTCCGGCATCAGCTCGGCGGCGATCATGGCGATCGTGCTCAACCTGGTGTTCAACCACTTCACCACCGGCAACTCCGACCAGCAGTCGGTATTCGCTGCCGCCTACGAACGCACCATCCACTACTCGGACATTTCCGCGCTGCGTGATGGCGACTACTTCGAAGACGGCAAGCTGTTCAACGCCGAGGGCATAGAAGTGCCGGTGATGAGCGAGGGCGAGCATGGAGAGCCGCCGGCGCGACGAGAGGCGGTTTCGGAACACTGAATGAGTTAGCGGTTGAATCTTCGGGGCCGGTGCACATGCACCGGCCTTTTTGTTTCAGCGCGAAGCAAAGTAGCCATTGAGCTGCTGCAAATCCTGCGGCTCCAGCACCCCGGCCAGATAACGCAACTGCAACCAGGCGCGCAGGTAGTCGTAGCGCGCCTGGGCCAGGTCGCGGCGGGCACTGTAGAGCTGCTGTTCGGCATCGAGCACGTCGAGGTTGACCCGTTCGCCACCGGCAACGCTTTTGCGCGTGGCGGCAATCAAGCCACGGGCTGACTCCACTGCCAGTTCATAGGCACGGATCTTCGCCGTACTGCTGGCGCAGAGGTTGAACTGCTTGCGCAATTGATTGACGGTATCGGCAATCTGCCCATCCAGGCTGAAGCGCGCACTGTCACGCTCGGCAGCCGCCTGGCGGGTGGACGCCGACACCCCGCCGCCGGCGAACAGCGGCAGGCTGATCTGGATGCCGATGCTGTCGGTGTCATAGCGCTGGTCGTAGCTGCTTTCGGAACTGGAGCTGGATTTGCCGGTGCTGGCATAGGCGCTCAGGGTCGGCAGGTGGCCGGCGCGCTGACGCTCGACGGCATAGTCGGCGGCTACCAGGGCGTGACGCTGGGATGCCAGCTCGGCGTTGTGGCTCACTGCCAGGTCGCGCCAGCTCTCGAAACGTAGCGGTTGCAAGGGTTGCACGCGAAAGTGGCCGCTCAGCGGTGCCAGGTCCTCGACCTCCAGCGGCTCACCAATGATTGCCTGCAAGGCGCGCAGGGCCGCATCGAGGTTGTCGCTGGCCTCGATTTCCTGGGCCTGGGCCAGCTCATAGCGCGCCTGGGTTTCCAGCAGGTCGGTACGGGTACCCTCGCCGCCCTTGAGCAAGCGCCGGTTCAATTGCAGTTGCTCGGCATAGGCACGGCGCTGGGCCTGGGCCAGGGCGATCTGCTCGTTGGCGAACAGCGCTTCGCTGTAGGCGCCGAACACCCGCACCGCCAGCTCCTGGCTGCGGCTACGAAAGCGCTCGTCCGCCAGCAACGCCTTGGCCACACCCTGGCGGTACTCGGCCCAGGCGCCGTAGTCGAACAGCGGCTGTTGCAAGGTCAGTGTCGAGGAGTAGCTGCGATAGTCACGCTGGCTGGTGAC
Organism: Pseudomonas wadenswilerensis; assembly: GCF_900497695.1. Taxonomy (GTDB): domain Bacteria; phylum Pseudomonadota; class Gammaproteobacteria; order Pseudomonadales; family Pseudomonadaceae; genus Aquipseudomonas; species Aquipseudomonas wadenswilerensis. The sequence goes on from NZ_UIDD01000011.1 coordinate 352,477, forward strand.
GTTGCCGCGGGCGTTGGTCTGGGTCACTTCGGAATCGTTGCGGGCATTGTTGTAGCGGTAGGACAGGTTCGGCAGCAACGCTGCCCGGCCGATGGCGCGGCTCTCAAGGCCGGCATCGCGCTCGGCGATGGCGGCATGGAAGGTCGGGTCGTTGCGCAGGGCCAGGGCATAGGCATCACCAAGGTCCACCGCAGCGGCCGACAGGCTGGTGCCCAGCAACAGCAGGCAGGACAACACACGCATCGACATCATTCCTCCGCCAGGGCGACATGCACCCGGTCGGTCAACGGCTTGAACAGGTAGTTGAGCATCGAGCGCTCGCCAGTACGCACGAAGGCTTCCACCGGCATGCCCGGGCGGATGTCCTGGCCGGCCAGTTGCTGCAAGCCGGCGTCACTGACCTTGGCGCGTACCTGGTAGTAGGGCTGCTGGGTTTTCTCATCGACCAGACGGTCGGCCGAGACCAGGGTCAGCTCGCCTTCGACCCGTGGGGTTTTGCTTTGGTTGAAGGCGACAAACATGATTTCTACCGGCAGGCCCGGGTGCAGGCGGTCGACAAGCTCCACCGGAGCACGCGCATCGATCAGCAAGGACGCATCGCTGGGGACGATCTCCATCAGTTGCTGACCGCGGGCGATCACTCCGCCATTGGTGAACACGCTCAGGCCCACCACGGTGCCGCTGGCCGGTGCGCGCAGTTGGGCGTTGGCCAGTTCGAAGGCGGCGCTGCGCAGGCGATTGCCGAGGTCTTCGGCGCTGGATTGCATGTCGCTCAACTGCTGGCCGACTTCACGTTGGTACTCTTGCTGACGCTGGGCCATGCGCAGTTTCAGCTCCAGAACCTGACGGCGGGTGCGGCCGATATTGCCCAGGTCTTCCGAGATCGCCCCGTTGATCTGCGCGTACAGGCGTTCGCTGTCGAGCAAGCGGTTGCGCGGGATGTAACCGTCGCGGGCCAGTTCACGCAGGCCCTGCAGTTGCTCATCGAGCGCGGCGCGTTGCTCCTGCTTGTGGCTCATCGAGCCCTGCACGCCGGCCAGCATGGCCTCGGCACCGGCGATGTTTTCGCGCAGGCCGGCCAGTTCCATGTCCAGTGACTGACGCCGGCTGCTACGCAACTGACGCTGCAGTTCCAGGGCGGTGGTTACCCAGGGCTCGCTGGCCAGTGCCTGCAACTCGGCCGGGAAAGTGATGCTTGCCAAGCCGTCACGCTCAGCTTGCAGGCGCGCCTCGCTGGCCCGGGCGTTGACGTATTGCACCCGCAACGAATCATGCTGGGCCTGGGCCTGGGTGGCGTCCATCTGCACCAGCACCTGCCCGGCACTGACGCTGTCGCCGTCGCGTACCAGCAGGCGCTCGATGGTGCCGCCGGTGGGATGCTGCACAGCCTGGCGACTGCCGGCGACTACCACGTTGCCTGACACCGGCACGCCCTTGTCCAGCGGTGCCAAGGCGGCCCAGAGGATGAAACCGCCAAAGCCGCCGATCACCAGCCAGCGGCCCAAACGGCTGTGGCGGCGGGCATCGAGGGTCAGCAGGTTGTCGGGAATGGCGTGAGCGTGAAGCGACTGGGGGGCGGTCATGATCAGGATCTCGGGGTGCCGTAGCTCATGCTGACGCTGGCCGCGCTGCGCAGCGCCGAAGTAGGAGTAGGAGTGGGGATGCCGGCCGGCTTGTGGCTGCGCTGCAGGTCCTGCAACACCCGCGCGGTCGGGCCAAAGGCCTGCATTTGACCGTTCTGCAGCACCAGCAACTTGTCTACCGCCGCCAGCAGGCTGGATTTGTGGGTGATCAGGATCAGCGTGCGCTGCTGCGCCTTGACCTGTTTGATCGCCTCCAGCAAGGCGCGCTCGCCGAAGTCATCGAGGTTGGAGTTGGGTTCATCGAGCACGATCAGCGCCGGCAGGCCGTACAAGGCCCGGGCCAGGCCGATGCGCTGGCGCTGGCCACCGGAGAGCCCCGCCCCGCCTTCGCCGAGCTGGGTGTCATAGCCGTTGGGCAGTTTCAGGATCAGCTCGTGCACACCGGCTAACCGCGCGGCGGCCACTACCAGCGACGAATCGACCTCACCCAGCCGGGCGATGTTCTCGGCAATGCTGCCAGCGAACAGTTGTACGTCCTGGGGCAGGTAACCGATGTGAGCGCCGAGCAGGCCCTTGTCCCATTGCTGCAGCTCGGCGCCATCCAGGCGCACCTTGCCGGCTGCAGGTGTGGCGACGCCGACCAGCAAGCGTGCCAGGGTCGACTTGCCGGAGCCGGACGCACCAATGATGCCAAGGCTGTCGCCGGCCGCCAGCTCGAAGCCAAGGTTGACCAGGCACGGCTTGCGCGTGCCCGGTTGCACCGCACTCAACTGCTCCACCAGCAAGTGCCCGAGCGGCGTCGGCAGTGGCATGCCGGCCGCGCGCGGCGGCTGCTCGCTGAGCAGGGTGTGCAACCGCTCATAGGCCTGGCGTGCCGAACCCCATTGACGCCACACGGCAATCAGCTGGTCGATCGGCGCCAGCACCCGGGCCATGAGAATGGAGCCGGCGATCATCATCCCCGGGGTAATCAGTTGCTCGATCGCCAGCCATGCGCCCAGGCCCAGTACCAGCGATTGCAGGGCCAGGCGCAGGCCCTTGGACACTGCGCTGATCGCTGCCGTGCGTTCGCTGCCGAGGTTCTGGCGCAGGAGAAAACCGTGGTGCAACCTGGCCCAGCGCTGACGCACCGCCGCCAGCATGCCCATCGCCTCCATGACTTCGGCATTACGCAGGTTGGCGCCAGCCTGCTGTCCGGCCTGCTGCGACAGCTGCCCGGCTTCGGCGAACGGCGCCTGGGTCAGGCGCTCGTTGATCCAGGCGAGGATCGTCAACAACACGGCGCCAACCAGCGCCATCAACCCCAGCCAGGGGCTGAACAGGAACATCACCAGCAGGTACACCGGGAACCACGGCGCATCGAAAAAGGCGAACAGCGCCTGGCCGGTGGCGAACTGGCGCAAGGTGGTCAGGTCGCTGAGCACCTGGGTCGCCGCGCCCTTGTGGCCGGCCAGGCTGGCATGATAGGCGGCCTCGAACACACGCGGGTTGAGGCGCATGTCCATCTGCGTGCCGAGGCGGATCACCACCAGGCTGCGCACCCATTCCAGCAGGCCCATGAAGGCGAACAGGCCGAGGACCATCAGGCTGAGCATCAGCAGGGTCATCTCGTTGCCCGAAGACAGCACCCGGTCATAGACCTGCAGCATGTACAGCGCCGGCGCCAGCATCAGCAGGTTGATCACCGCAGTGAACAAGCCAATGTTGGCAAAGCCGGCGCGGCAGGCCTTGAGCGCCTGCAACACCTCGTTCGCAGGGCGGGAGCGGGTTGCTTTCATGAAGGACCTCAACAGGGCAAGCCCACGGGCGATTGACCTCGCCGGCGCAGGCTCGCAGAATTCGCACCACCGCAGCCTGGGCCCGGCAAAGACGCAGGCGGCGGGGTAAGCAAGCAGCGAATGGAGGAGTGATCTTCCATTCGCTTTTTTTTGCCTGGGGTCAGGCGGCCAGGGCGAAGTCCTCGGCCAGGGCCTGGACACCCACCACATCGGCCGAAGCCACGCTCAGCGGACCGGCAGCCAGCGCGGCGCTGACCACATCGAAGCTGTCGTCGGTGGACACGCCGTAACCGGCCAGCAGGTTGTCCAGCACGCCTTCCAGGGCCGAGGTGTTGCCCTGCATCAGGCCGTAGATCACGCTCTGTACTTCGTTGCCGACGCGACCGGCACCCAGCGCCGCATCCAGATCCAGGCCATTGAAGCTGACCACGTAGTTGCTCAGGGTGAAGTCGCTACCGCTACCACCGCCCAGCACCTGCCCCAGGGAAACATTGTCCAGCTCGCCCCACAGGTAGTGGTTGAGGTTGTCACCGGCTGGCAGGCCGCGGTCGAACACATAGTGCAGACCATTGGCAGTGTTGCTGTCGGCGATGAATGCGTAGTCGGAGCCCTGGCTACCGTGGGTAGCGTACTGGTCGCCGCTCAGGCTGCCGTTGCTGAAGCCGCCGGTATTGCTTTGTCCATGACCTGCAGTGACGAAGCCCGAAGTCCAGAACGCCAGGTAGTCATCGATCGACGAGCTGGAGAAGGCGGCATCGTAAGTAACGGAAAGAGTCATAACGGTTCCTCGTTGCATTGCATGATTGCGAAGGCGTATTCCCTGCCTTCGTGTCGCCCGACATGGGCAAACCCGGTGTGGATCAGAATTTGTATTCGAGCATTCCGCTCAAGGTCCGGCCGCGGGCCAGCGACAGGTTGTCGGTGTCGCCCATGGCCACGAAGTAGGCTTCGTCGGTAGCGTTCTCCAGCGACAGCGCCAGGTTCAGGCTCGGCGTCATCCAGTAGCTGGCGTACAGGTCGTAGACCTTGTATTTGGGCCATTGCGCCTGGTCGATCAGGCGGTAGCCGTGGTCGTTGAGGTTCTCACCGTTGCCCTTGCTGTAACGCAGGCGGGCGCCGACATCGAGGGTGCGGTCAAGAAAGCGCATGCCGACCGTCAGCGAGCCACGGTCAGCCGGCATGTAGCTGGCGTTGCCCATGATGTGGCCGCAGCTGACGGCCTGGTCGAGGTCGGCGGCGTCCTCGGCACGCGAGACGCGTACCGGCAACATGATGACGCGGCTGCCGACCCGTACCGGGCGCATCACCGTTCCGGCGTTGGCCAGGCGCTGTCCGCCACCCATGTACAACTGCTTCGAGCAGAAATCATTGCTGCCGATCATGTGGGTGTAACTGAGTTGGCTGTAGTAGCGCCCTGCGTCGTAATCGAGGCTGTACTCAACCCCGCGAAAACGCGTCTGCTCAAGATTGTTCTGGTAGGCCGAGCGCCCGAGCGAAGTACCCAGCGCAGTTGCCCCGGGGAGATCGGCGTTGACATCCATGAACGAGAAATTGTCGATGCGGGTATCGAAATAGGCGACCTTGGCGCCAAAACGATCTCCTTCCTGCAACAGCGACTCCTTGAACAGGTTCACCCCCAGTTCCCAGTTGTGCGACTCCTCGGCCTTGAGGAACGGATTGGGATAGAGCATCTCGCTGCCACCGCCATGGGGGCGGCCGCTCATGAACACTTCGGTCACCGACGGCGGACGCCAGCCACGTCCCCAGCGGGTATAGACCTGCATCCAGTCGACACCGGGTCTCACCGCGATGCCGAAGGTGGGCGAGAAGCGGCCCTGCTCCTGTTCTTCGTCAAAGATCAGGTGGGTCTGGACACGTTGAAGGTTCTCACCAGTGACACCCCTTGGGTACATCCAGGTGGTGATACCGGTTTCGCCCGTCAGGCGATAACGGTCATAGCGTAATCCGGCATCGACCGTCAGCCAGTCGCCATGCTCGTACTGCACATCGCCGAACAGGCTGGCCATGATGCGCTTGCCTTCAGGCGTGGTGCCCTGAACGTAAGGCAAGGCCTGTTCATTAGGGGCCGGGACCCGGTCGGTGTTCGGCTTGAAGCTATCCTGGAACAGCTCGGTACCGTAGTTGAAGGTGATCTTGTCGGCATCGCCCAGGTAGAAGCGCGAAGTGTTTTGCAGCTGCAGGCCCCAAGTATCGGTCTGAAAACGATCGCCGTACGCCTCGACGCGGTTGTTGCTGCTGGCGGAGGCATCGTTACCGGCATTCCAGCGATCCTGCCGGGTCGAGACGAAATACAGCTTGGCCTTCAGATCGACCAGGTCGTTGTCTGGGCTGTAGCTGTAATCGAGCGAGGCATTCCTGGCGTTGAAATCACTGCTGCCGGTACGCTTGTAATAGAACTGCCGGGTTTGGTTGTCGTAGTAGGTCCAGGCGTCCTTGCTGTCGGTGTCGGTTTCCATGTAGTTGAGCTGCAGGCGCTGGTCGTTGGGCAGGTTCAGGCCCAGCTTGAGCAGTTGCGAACGGGTGACGCTGCCGGTCTCGCCGACCTCGGAGTGCAGCCAGTCCTTCCAGGCTTCGGGGTAGCTGGTCTTGCCGCGGATCTGGGTGCCGAGGTTATCGGCGTTGTTGGTGCCGGCGCGGTAATCACCGAAGTGCCGCTCACTGACGCCCAGCAGTACATCGCCTAGCTCATTGCCGAAGGCAAACAATGCGCTGCCATTGAAGTTTGTGCCATTGCCCAGCTCGCCGATGCCATTACCCGCGCGCAGGCGACCACCGTATTCCTTGTCGGGCCCGAGAAAATCACTGGCCTGCACTGTATTGAAGCTGGCGATACCGCCAATAACGCCGGCACCACCCATGCCCGCCTGGGTGCCTTTTTCGATCTCGATGGAGCTGATGAATTCCGGGTCGACGAACATCACCCCGTTGCGCTGCTGGTGACCGTTGACGTTGAAGTTCTGGCGCATGCCGTCGATGTTCATGTTGACCCGGCCGTAGTCCTGCACGCCGCGAATATTCACCGACAGGCCCGGGTCACGCTGGTTGACGGCGGTGTAGACGCCGGCGGTTTCTTCGAGCATGTCGGCGGCATGGCGTGGCGGGCGCTTGTCGATCTGCTCGCGGGTGATGACGCTGACCGAACGGGGAGTCTGATAAACCCAATCGGCATCGCTGTTCGAGTCGACATGCGTGGCGCCCAGCTCCAGCGCCTGGCCGTCGTCGCTCACCCGCTCCAGGCCGACCCGGTCGGAGCCGCTGAAGCGATAGCGCACGGGCGAGCCGCGCAACAACAGGCCAAGCCCTTCCTGTGCCGAATGCTCGCCACGCAAGCCTTCACTGCGCAGGCCTGCCAGCTTGCGGCTGTCGAAGAACACCTGCACCCCGGCCTGTTCGGCGAAGGCCAGCACAGCACTGTCCAGGGCCTGGGCGGGAATGTCGAAGTGGATCAGTGCGGTGCGCTGGCTGGGTGTCGCGGGCTCGGCCGCCTGGACGCTGCCAATCCCCATCGGCAAGGTCCAGGCGCCCAGCATCAGGCTGCTGGCAAGGGCTACCCGACCGAGCGGCCGGGTGCGTCGTTGGTGTGGATTGCTCACGTCTGTTGCTCGCTGTGTTGGCGTTTTCTAGTAATGAAAATCAATCTCAACAAACAGACGTGCAACGTGGGGAAAGTCAGTAAAGAAATTTCAAAAGAATTTTAACCCGTGAACATCAGACGCCGCAGGTGAGCGCCGATTGCCCTTGTTTACGGTCCTTGCCGCTGTTTTCGATGATCGACGCCGTCACCGCAACCTCATCGCCGCTGGCCGACATGTCACCGTCTTCGGCCACCCGGTAGCCCAGCTTGCGAAACAGCGAACGCACCTGATCCGGCGGTGCATCAAAATAGATCCCGTGCCATTCATAGCCGATGAATACACCAGTGACCTTGATGCCATGGAAGGGCTGATTGACCGGAGAGCTCACCTCCTCTTCCTGCGCTTCTACAGGCAGCGCCTGACGTTTGGCGATAGCCTGATCGAAGTACGGCTCAAGCTTTGCGCCGAACTCGCATGTGGCGGGGTTGAACTGCACCAGGTCGTCGGCCGCCAGCACTTGGGTGCTGGACAGTCCGAGCAGCAAGGCGCCGGAGATGGATGAAGCAATACACGCGAAAAAACCACTGGCCATATCCCTGCCTTCAGATCGTCGTCAAAACGCCAGTTTCGTGGAAAACAGTGCTACCGACAATCGGCCATGCGGCACTCAATAGATCAGGGTCAGCCCAGGCAGGTCGAGGCGGCTGGCCTTGAGCTCGTCGGTCAGCATGCCCAGCGCGGCATCAAGGTTGTCCAGGCGAAACATGCCGCTGACTTCACGCCGGGCCAGGGCCTGGTCGGTGATCAGCACGTGCCCGCCACGATAGCGATTGAGTTGCGCGGCAACCTCGCCCAGCGGCTCGCGCTCGAACACCAGCACACCACGCTGCCAGGCGGTAGCGCGACGTACATCGTGCTCGGGCCATGGACGAATACCGTGGGTCGTGTCGTAGCGCAGGCTCTGACCTTCCTTGAGCACCTGCTCGGCGCTGCCCGCTTGCGGGGTGGCCTGCAAGGTGACTGCAACACTGTGTTCGAGCATGCCGACCCAAGTGCCGCCATCAGGCTCGGGGCCCACCACGAAACGCGTGCCCAGGGCACGGCTGCTGCCCCCTGCCCGCTCGACCACGAACGGCCGTTGCTCATTGCCGGAGACCGGCGCAACGGTAAACACCGCCTCACCGGCCAACAGGCGTACACGACGTTCGCTGTCGCTATAGACCAGTTCGATGCCACTGTGACTGTCGAGGTCGACTTTACTGCCATCGGGCAAGGACACCTGGCGAACCTCACCTTTGGCCGTGGCGTAGTCAGCGCGCAATGCCAGTGAAAGGCTGGGCGCCTGCTCCACCCCCACCACCGCCAGCACCAGCAGCGCCGCCGTACTCAACGCCCAGCGCAGGCGTGAACGGCGTCGGCGCCCGGCCAGTGGACGAGCCACCGCAGGGAGCGCGATTGATACAGGCTGGTCCATACGCCCAAGACGGCCGAGGTCGGCCCAAGTCGCCTGGGCAAAATCCAACGCCTGCGCATGGCGCGGATCACTGGCCAACCACCGCGCCAGCGCCTGCTCCTGCTCGGGGTTCAACGGGCCGGCGCTGCGCAGCACCGCCCACTCGGCGGCCTGCTCGCGAATGGCTTGCTCTGGCGAGTTCTGGCTGGTCACACGGTTCTCTCGAATTCTGGTTATGTGAGTGCTGACGTCTGAAGGCGCATTTCCCAGTAAACCGTTCGTCATCCTGGTTCCTGCAGACACTGCATCACATAGGCCAGGGCCTTGGCCAGATGCTTCTGTACCGAGCTGTCGGAAATATCCAGCGCCCGCGCCACCTCGGCGTGGGTCATGCCCTCAAGCCGATTCAGACGGAACACTTCCTGGGTACGTGGCGGCAAGTCGGCCAGTGCCCTGCGCAAGCGGCGCATGTGCTGTTCGGTGGCGGCGTTTTCGTCCAGGCCGGGGCTGTCTTCGACGATGGACTCCAGTGCTTCATGGGGCACCGAATCGGTCTTGCGCCGTTGCTGCTGGCGCACGTGATCGATCATCAGGTTGTGCGCAGTGCGATAGAGGTAGGCCGGGGTGTTGTCGATCCGTTCACGGCCCTGTTGCTCGGCCAGGCGCAGGAAGCTTTCCTGTACCAGGTCGGCGGCCAGTTGCGGGTCGCGCACCTTGCGCGTCAGCAACCCCTGCAAGGTTTTCGCGTGCTTGAGGAACAGCCGCTTCAAGTCGGACTCCGCCACGCGAACTCCCTGTGGATGGCCGGAAAGAAGACGGCATGCTACTCGTTAGTGAGAATCAGTTGCAACTTCAACCCGGCAAGCCTTGCACTTGCCGGGGCTTTCAGGTCACTCGAACAACGCATCCAGCGCCTGCTCAAGACGGGTCACGGCAATCACCTGCAACCCGGGTGGCGCCTCTTTCGGCGCATTGCCCTTGGGCACGATGGCACGCTTGAAGCCATGCTTGGCCGCTTCCTTCAAGCGCTCCTGGCCGCTGGGCACAGGCCGCACCTCACCGGACAGACCGACCTCGCCGAACACCAGCAGGCCGTTGTCCAGCGGACGGTTGCGCAGGCTGGACATGATCGCTGCCATCAACGCCAGGTCGGAGGCCGTCTCCAGCACCTTGACCCCGCCGACCACGTTGAGGAACACATCCTGGTCATGGGTAGGGATGCCGCCGTGGCGATGCAGCACCGCCAGCAGCATCGCCAGGCGGTTCTGGTCCAGGCCCAGGGTGACGCGCCGCGGGTTGGACAGGTGGCTGTCGTCGACCAGCGCCTGGACTTCGACCAGCATGGGCCGGGTACCTTCCCAGGTGGCCATGACCACACTGCCCGGCACTTCTTCCTGGGCACGCGTGAGAAAGATTGCAGAAGGATTGGAAACTTCCTTCAGACCGCGGTCGGTCATGCCGAACACACCCAGTTCGTTGACCGCGCCAAAACGGTTTTTCACTGCGCGCAGCAGGCGCAGGCGGCCGTCGGATTCACCTTCGAAATACAGCACGGTATCGACCATGTGCTCGAGCACCCGCGGGCCGGCCAGCGCGCCTTCCTTGGTCACGTGACCAACCAGGAAAATCGCTGTGCCGCTCTGCTTGGCATAACGCACCAGCAAGGCTGCACTTTCACGCACCTGGGAAACACCGCCGGGGGCCGACTGCAACTGCTCGGTGAAGATGGTCTGGATCGAGTCGATGACCATCACCTTGGGCTTCTCGACCCGTGCCGTGGCGATGATGGTCTCGATGCAGGTTTCGGTCATCACCCGCAACTTGTCCTGGGGCAGGCCCAGGCGCCGGGCGCGCATGGCCACCTGTTGCTGGGACTCTTCGCCAGTGACGTACAGCGCCGGCATGCGCGTGGCGATGTTGCACAAGGTCTGCAGGAGAATGGTCGACTTGCCGATACCCGGGTCGCCGCCGATCAGCACTACCGAGCCGTCGACCAGGCCGCCGCCGAGCACCCGGTCCAGCTCGGTGCTGGCGGTGGTGAAGCGCGGGATCTCCTCGACGCTGACTTCAGCCAGGGTCTTGATCTGTGCCTGCTGCCCGGCCCAGCCGGTGCGCCCGCTGGGGGCCGCAGCGGCACCGCTTTCCAGTACGGTCTCGACCAGGGTGTTCCAGGCCCCGCATTCACCGCATTGCCCGGCCCACTTCGGGAAGGTCGCGCCGCACTCGGTGCAGCCGTACATGCGCTTGGCCTTGGCCATGGGACGGTCCTCTGGAAAAAGGGACCATGATAGCCGACCTCGACCGCATGGGCGGCCACAGAAATCGACAAAACTATTCGGTATAACCGCAGTCTGTTGCAGCAGCGCGGGGCATGAAGTGGATAGCTGATTTACACTGCGTTTACCAACCTCATCTGTTACAAGGAATAAACCATGGGCGTGCTCAGTGAATTCAAGGCCTTCGCGGTCAAAGGGAATGTCGTCGATATGGCCGTCGGTATCATTATCGGCGCCGCCTTTGGCAAAATCGTTTCATCTTTTGTAGGTGACGTGATCATGCCGCCAATCGGCTTGCTGATCGGCGGTGTCGACTTCAGTGACCTGGCGGTAACCCTCAAGGCTGCCGAAGGCGACATACCGGCCGTGGTCCTGGCCTACGGCAAATTCATTCAGACCATTCTCGACTTCATCATCGTTGCCTTCGCGATCTTCATGGGCATCAAGGTTATCAACCGCCTGAAACGCGAAGAAGCTGCGGCGCCAACCCTGCCGCCGGTACCGACCAAGGAAGAAGAGCTGCTCACCGAGATCCGCGACCTGCTCAAGTCGCAAAACCAGCAACCCAGAGATCCGGTATAAAAAAACGGCGCCTGCGGGCGCCGTTTTTCTTGCTGCTTACCAGTAGGTCTCGACAGCCACCTGCCCGGGGCGGCGGCTGAGGCTGAGGTTCATGTCGCGCTGTTTGAGCACCTTGCGGGTGTCGTCGATCATCTGCGGGTTGCCGCAGAGCATCACCCGTGAATGCTCCGGGGTCAGCGCCAGGCCCGCCGCGCGCTCCAGCTCGCCATTCTCGATCAGGGTGGTAATGCGCTGGTTCAGCGCACCAGGATGTTGTTCGCGGGTGACGATCGGGATGAACTGCAGCTTGCCGGCATGTTCGGCCAGGTAGTCGCGCTGCTCCAGGCCGGCGATCAGGTCCAGGTACGCCAGCTCGCGCGCTTCACGTACCGAATAGACCAGCTTGATCGACTCGAAGCGCTCCCACACCTCGAAGTCCTGGAGGATCGACAGGAACGGCGCAATGCCGGTGCCGGTCGCCAGCAGCCACAGGTCGCGGCCGTCGACAAAGCGGTCGAGGGTCAGGTAACCAAAGGCCTGGCGATCGATCAGCAGGCTGTCGCCTTCGCCCAGGCGGCTCAGCTCACTGGTGAATTCACCACCCGGCACCACGATGGAAAAGAAATCCAGATGCTCGTCGAACGGCGAGGACACCATCGAATAAGCGCGCCAGACCACGCTACCGTCAGCCTTGGTCACCCCCAGGCGGGCGAACTGGCCGGCACGAAAACGAAAGCCCTGGTCGCGGCTGGTGCGCAGGCTGAACAGGCTGGGGGTCAGCGGCTGGACGTCGAGCAGCGTCTGGCGGGTGAACTTTTCAGCACTGGCAGTCATGACTTACTCCAAAAAACAGATAGCCCAGTGTCGCGCAAACGCCGCAAGATAAACACCGCAGGTTTGTAGTGGCATCGGCCTGTGTCGATCCAACCGGGAATCAGCCAGGATGGCGCACTCCGGCACGCTGCAACAACATTTCAACAGCCAGAGGCGAAAATAGAAGCAGTGCCTGGTAATAGCTCAATGATTTCACACTGATATCAACCAAATAATAACGCGTCGCAACTTGAAACTAACTGCCACGCCTTAAAGAACCTGCCTATCGAAACGATCACATTTCTATAGCAAAAAAACCCAACAAAACCGTCGGACTTTTCCTACACTGCTCTCCACGTTTATCCGTTGTTGGATCCACCAACAAGAGACTGGCCCCATGCCGCACTGGAAAGAACAGCAACTAGAGCAGTTGCTTGGCGAAACCGACGAAATACGGATGTTTGAGCTCGCGGTTTCCCTGGCCCAGCAACTGGACATGGAGTACCTGGCTTTCGGCATGCGTGTGCAGATAGCGACCCAGGCGCCTCAACTAAGAACCTTCAACAATTATCCCGATGCCTGGAACGACCACTACCAAAGCTGCAACTACCTGAACATCGACCCCATCGTCACCCACTGCCATCGCTCGCTGATGCCGATCCTGTGGTGCGATGACCTGTTCCGAGAGACGCCTCAATTCTGGGAAGACGCCAAATCCCACGGTCTGCGCCATGGCTGGAGCCAGTCGGCACACGATATGCGTCACAACGAAAGCATGCTCAGCGTCGTCCGCAGCCAACAGCCAATCAGCCTCGAAGAACTCTACGACAAGGCCGGCCAGACCATCTGGCTGTGCAACCTGCTGCACACGCTGATGATTGACCGGCAGCCGGGGCACGACACGCCGTCCTGCAATTTGTCCGCGCGGGAGACCGAAGTGCTGAAATGGTCTGCCGCCGGCAAGACCGCCGCCGATATCGCCTGCATCCTTTCGCTGTCGCAGAGCACGGTGAACTTTCACATCCGCAGCATCATCACTAAAACCAACGCGAGCAACAAAGCCGGCGCAATCGCCATTGCAGCGATGCGCGGCCTGATCTGAGGCAACAACCCCGCACTCTTTCAAAGCACGGTAGAATCACGGCCCTGTAGAGCGCGCCGCGCGCACGCACATCAATGCCCCAGAGCCTTACACCATGCCCCTGCTGACCAGCCCCTTCGCCGAACTCGACCTGCTTCGCCAGCCCGAGCAAGCCAACGACCCCCTGCAAGCCTTCGATGCTGCCGACGAGTATTTGCTGGAGCACATGGCCGAGCAGTCCCCTACGGCAATTACCCGGGTGCTGGTGCTCAATGACAGTTTCGGTGCCCTGGCCATCAGCCTGGCACCGAATGTATCGGTGCTCAGCAGCGGCGATTCGCACCTGGCTCATCTGGCCCTGGAAAAGAACCTGGTACGCAACGGCCTGGCCTTCGACGCAGTGCCGTTCGTGGCGGCCAGCAGCCCCTGGCAAGGCCCGTTCGACCGCGTGCTGGTACGCGTGCCGAAGACCCTGGCCTTGCTCGAAGAGCAGTTGATCCGCCTGCAGGGCCAGCTGGCGCCCGGCGCGCAAGTGGTTGCCGGGGCCATGATCAAGCACCTGCCACGGGCTGCCGGCGATCTGCTGGAGAAGTATATCGGCCCGGTGCAGGCATCGCTGGCGAAGAAAAAGGCCCGGTTGTTGATTGCCACCTTCGAGCCGAAGTCGCCATTTGTCTCGCCCTACCCGACCCGCTATCAACTCGATGCGCCACGCCTTGAGCTGCTCAACCACGCCAACGTGTTTTGCCGCGAAGGCCTGGATATCGGCACCCGGGCGTTCCTGCCACACCTGCCCAAAGACCTCGGCGACGCCCGAGTCGCGGACCTGGGTTGCGGCAATGGTGTGCTGGCCATTGCCAGCGCCCTCGCCAACCCGCAGGCGCAGTACACCCTGGTCGACGAGTCGTACATGGCCGTGCAGTCGGCGCTGGAGAACTGGCAGGCCGCACTGGGCCAGCGGGAAGTCACTGTCCGCGCCGACGACGGCCTGGCCGGGCAAGCGCCGCAGTCGCTGGATGTGGTGCTGTGCAACCCGCCGTTCCACCAGCAGCAGGTGGTCGGTGACTTCCTCGCCTGGCGGATGTTCCAGCAGGCTCGGGAGGCGCTGGTGGTCGGTGGCGCGCTGTATATCGTCGGCAACCGTCATCTGGGTTATCACAGCAAGCTGGCGCGGTTGTTCCGCGGGGTCGAACAGGTGGCGGCGACACCGAAGTTCGTGGTGCTCAAGGCGCGTAAATAAACCAGCACTGCGTCGCCTGCATCGCTGGCAAGCCAGCTCCCACAATAGACCGGTGTCCACTGGCCATGTGGGAGCTGGCTTGCCAGCGATGAGGCCCTAAAAAAAACCCTCCGCAGCTGACGCTGCGAAGGGCTGTAAATCCGCCGCAAGGCGGGATGGGAAATAGCGTTTCAGTGCGTGCTCAGTCCGGCCGCACTCATGAACAGGCGCATCAGCCAGGCAACAATCGCCAGGCTCACCACGCTGCCCACCCAGATCAGCGCCAACCAGCCCAGGCGCTGCCAGAGCGGTTTTTTCTCTTCGTCAATCGTGCCTTTGCCAGTCATTGCCATGCTCCCCTAGTGGTAGCCATCTTCGTGGGTCACCTTGCCGCGGAACACGTAGTAGCTCCAGAAGGTGTAACCGAGGATGAACGGGATGATGAACAAGGTCCCGACCAGCATGAAGCCCTGGCTTTGCGGCGGCGCGGCAGCGTCCCAGATCGAGATCGACGGCGGGATGATGTTCGGCCACAGGCTGATGCCCAGGCCGCTGTAGCCAAGGAAGATCAACACCAGGGTCAGCAGGAACGGGGTGTAGTGAGCGTTACGCGCCACCGCCCGGAGCAAACCGTAAAGGGTCACCAGCACCAGGATCGGCACCGGCAGGAACCAGAACAGGTTGGGCAGGCTGAACCAGCGCTCGGCAATGTCCGGGTGGGCCAGCGGCGTCCAGATACTGACGATACCGGTCACCGCCAGCAGCACCAGGGCCAGCGGACGCGCCAGGTCGTGCATCTGCAGTTGCAGCTTGCCTTCGGTCTTCATGATCAGCCAGGTGCAGCCGAGCAAGGCGTAGGCAACGATCAGGCCCAGGCCGCAGAACAGGCTGAACGGGGTCAGCCAGTCGAGGCTGCCGCCGGCGTAGCTGCGATCGACCACCTTGAAGCCTTCGATGAAGGCACCCAGGGCCACGCCCTGGAAGAAAGTCGCCGCGAGCGAGCCGCCGATGAACGCCTTATCCCACAGGTGACGCTTGGCCGCAGTGGCCTTGAAGCGGAACTCGAAGGCCACGCCACGGAAGATCAGCCCGATCAGCATCAGCATCAACGGCAGGTACAGCGCCGAAAGCACCACGGCGTAGGCCAGCGGGAAGGCGCCGAACAGCGCCGCACCACCGAGTACCAACCAGGTTTCGTTACCGTCCCAGACCGGGGCGACGGTGTTCATCATCACATCGCGGTCCTGCTCACCCTTGACGAAGGGGAAGAGGATGCCGATGCCGAGGTCGAAGCCGTCCATGACCACGTACATCATGATGCCGAAGATGATGATGATGGCCCAGATAAGCGGAAGATCAACACCCATGATTCAGTTCCCCTTGTTCAGGCTGGCGTGCTCGCCATTGTCATGATCGTCATCGGCGGCAGACAGCGGCCGTGCCGGGGTGCGTTGCTGGCCGGGGCCACCCGGGTTGGTCTCGTCGCCTTCACCGGTTTTCGGCCCTTTGCGCACCAGGCGCATCATGTAGCCAAGGCCGGTGCCGAACAGCGCGAAGTAGACCACCACGAACATCACCAGGGTCAGGCCGAGCTGGCCGTAGCTGTGGTTCGAGGCACCATCGGCGGTACGCATCAGGCCGTAGACCACCCAGGGCTGACGACCGATCTCGGTGGTGAACCAGCCGGCAAGAATCGCGATCAGGCCGGACGGGCCCATCCACAGGGTCAGGTAGAGGAACGGCCGCGAGCTGTAGAGCTTGTCGCTCTTGCGCAGCCACAGGCTCCAGAGGCCGACGAAGATCATCAACATGCCAAGGCCGACCATGACCCGGAACGACCAGAAGACGATGGTCGAGTTAGGCCGGTCTTCTTTCGGAAACTCCTTCATCGCTGGCACTTGCTTGTCCAGGCTGTGGGTCAGGATCAGGCTGCCCAGCGCCGGGATTTCCACTTTGAAGCGGGTGGTCTCGGCTTCCATGTCGGGGATGCCGAAGAGGATCAACGGGGTCGGTTCGCCCGGCACGTTTTCCCAGTGGCCTTCGATCGCGGCGATTTTCACCGGCTGGTGCTTAAGAGTGTTGAGGCCGTGGAAGTCGCCGATCACTGCCTGCACCGGCGCTACGATCAGGGCCATCCACATGGCCATCGACAGCATCTTGCGGATCGCCGGATTATCGCGGCCGCGCAACAGGTGCCAGGCGGCCGAAGCGCCGACGAAGAACGCGGTAGCAACAAAGGCGGCAGTAGCCATGTGTGCCAGGCGGTAGGGGAACGACGGGTTGAAGATCACCGCGAACCAGTCCACCGGCACAACCACGCCGTTGACGATTTCGTAGCCCTGCGGGGTCTGCATCCAGCTGTTGGAGGCGAGGATCCAGAAGGTCGAGATCAAGGTGCCGATGGCCACCATCACTGTGGCAAAGAAGTGCAGGCCACGGCCGACACGGTTCCAGCCAAAGAGCATGACGCCAAGGAAACCGGCCTCGAGGAAGAAGGCCGTGAGTACTTCATAGGTGAGCAGCGGCCCGGTGACGGAGCCGGCGAAATCGGAAAACTTGCTCCAGTTGGTACCGAACTGGTAGGCCATGACCAGGCCGGAGACCACCCCCATGCCGAAGTTGACGGCAAAGATTTTCGACCAGAAATGGTAAAGGTCACGGTAGACGCTGTTGTTGGTCTTCAGCCACAAGCCTTCGAGAACAGCCAGGTAGCTCGCCAGGCCGATGGTGATGGCCGGGAACAGGATGTGAAAGGACACGGTAAACGCGAACTGAATTCGGGCGAGATCTAGAGCCTCTAATCCGAACATAGTGCTTCCTCTGTCAGGTAATCCGGCGTCAGGCGGAGGCCTTGGCGCCAACTGCCCCCACGGTAGTTGAGTGCGGCAAGTTGGAATTGTTCTGTAAACATCACATCGCAGGGAATTCGGCCGTCTGGCCCTACCGTTGCAAATGAAACAATTGATCCAGATCAACGGTTGCCTGAAAGGATAGTCCTGAACGGGCTGCTCGCTTGTGTGGTTGATTGCCGCGTGACCGGTTGTCTCACCCCCTTTACCGCGCCCCAAAACAGTGCGCTTACCGCACAAATGCGGTATTCCTCGCAACCCGCTGTTACAAAGTGATGCTAATCTGCACCGCCGATCCGTTCGCCGAGGCTCTGTTTCGCCGATGTCAGACCCTGTTCTGCTGCTGCGTCATCACCGTCCCTTCCTGGCTTTCTGGCTGGCCCGGGTATTTACCGCCAGCGGCTTCCAGATGCTCACTGTGGCGATCGGCTGGCACCTCTATCAGTTGACCGGCAATGTCCTCGACCTGGGCCTGGTGGGCCTGGTGGAGTTCGCCCCGCGGGTGCTGTTCATGCTGCACACCGGGCACGTCGCCGACCGTTATGACCGGCGTCGGGTAGCCGCCCTGTGCCAGAGCGCCCAGGCCATGATCGCCCTGGTACTGGTACTTGCCAGCAGCACCAACAGTGTCAGCCGCGAGCTGATCTTCCTGTTGGCGTTTTTGCTCGGCAGCGCACGCTCCTTCGAGATGCCGGCGACTCAAGCGCTGCTGCCCAATGTGGTGCCTTCCGAGCTGTTCCCGCGCGCGGTGGCGGCATCGGCTTCGGCCATGCAGGCGGCAACCATCGTCGCGCCGGCGGTGGGCGGTTTTCTCTATGCCTTTGGCAGCGTCTGGGTCTATGGCCCGACGGTGGCGCTGTACCTGATTGCCTGTGTACTGACCCTGGGCCTGGTCTCGCGTCAGCAGCTGAGCAACCAGGGCCGTGCCAGTCTTGAATCACTGATGGCCGGAATTCGCTTTATCCGCAGCCGCCCGGACATTCTCGGCGCCATTTCCCTGGACCTGTTTGCCGTGCTGCTGGGCGGAGCCACTGCATTGCTGCCGGTGTTCGCCAAGGACATCCTGCTGACCGGCCCCTGGGGCCTGGGCCTGCTGCGTTCGGCGCCAGCGGTGGGTGCTTTGCTGATGTCGCTGTGGCTGGCGCGCTTCCCAGTGGAGCGCAAGGTCGGGCGGGTGATGTTCACCGCCGTGGGGGTGTTTGGTGTGGCGACCATCGCCTTTGGCCTGTCCACTTCGTTCTGGTTTTCCCTGGCCGTGCTGGCGGTGCTGGGTGCCGCCGACATGATCAGCATGGTGATTCGCGGCGCCTTCGTGCAACTGGAGACACCGGATGAGATGCGTGGCCGGGTGAGTGCGGTGAACGGATTGTTCATCGGTGCGTCGAACCAGCTCGGTGAGTTCGAGTCGGGGGTGACGGCGCACTGGTTCGGCACGGTGCCGGCGGTGGTGCTGGGCGGGGTCGGGACCCTGGTGGTGACGGGGGTGTGGATCAAGCTGTTCCCGACCTTGGCTGGACGCGATCATATGCAGAACAGGCCCGAGGATTGACCTCAGGGGCCTCATCGCTGGCAAGCCAGCTCCCACAAGTCCGGTGCATGCAAAACCTGTGGGAGCGGGCTTGCCCCGCGATAGTCACACCCGCAACTCAGTTGCCACCCGCTTGCGCACCACCCTGCCCGCCAGTTGCTCGACCAATACCAAGGCAAACTCCAGCGCCGCCGCCGAGCCCTGCGCGGTGATGCAATTACCATCCACCACCACCGGCTGATCGACAAAACTGCACCCGGACAATCCCTGGCTGACAGCCGGATCACAGGTCATGCGCCGCTGGCGCAACACCCCGAAGGCCTGCAACGCCAAGGGCCCTTCGCCGATGGCGGCAAAAAACTTCCCGGTCTTGGCCTGGTCCTTCACCTGCTGCGCCAGCGGTTGGTGCGCAGCCATGTGCTGCGCGCCTTTTTCGCCCCCGGGCAACACGATAAGATCAAACGGCTGGGCCAGCAGATCCACCAGCATGCCGTCGGCGGTCAAGCGCGTGCCACGGGCACAGGTGAGCATCCGCCGGCCTTCGATACTGGCCACCACCACTTCCACCTTGGCCCGACGCAGCACGTCGATCAAGGTCACGCTTTGCAGGTCATCCACGCCTTCGGCGACTACGATCAGGGCTCTGTGGGTCATCAACTGCTCTCCGCCGGGGTATCTAACAAGCTTAGTCGCTCATAGCAGCAGGGTCAGTTGACACTCATGGCCCTTGCGCGCGCGGTAGCCGTCACCGCTGTCGACCCAGCCGGTGGCCCGGTAAAACGCCAGGGCGGTGTGGTTGCCCGGGTCCACCGACAGTTGCAAGCAGCGCACGTCGGGCCACAAATCGCGCACCAGGTCCGGCAACGCCTGCATGAAAAATCGCCCCAAGCCGCGGCCCTGCAGGCGCCGATCCACCTGCAAGGCATTGATTGTCGCGGCATCGGGCCGGGCCCAGGGCGCCAGGAACGCCCCACGCTGGAGCAGCAGGAAGGCGCTCGGCACATTATTCACCAGCAGCGCCACGCCGCGCAGGTCAGGGCTGTCGGTACTCAGCAGGATGTACAGCGCGCTGGCCATATCGCCGGCAAAGTGCTGTTGTTCGGGCCGCACCTGGATGTCGATCAGTTGCTCGCGCTGGGCCGGGGTGAGGTCGCGGTAGTCGGTCAGTTGCACAGCATGGTCAACTCGGGATGGGGGGAACGGCGCAGAACCTGCAGATATCTGCAGTGTATCGCGACATTAATTACCGCTGCCCGAGCATGCTGGTATGATGCGCGGCTTTTTTCCGACCCAGGGAAAAACCACAGTCTCCCGGTACAGTCTGTGCTTTGCTAACTGGGTCGATACATTCACGGCGCCGGGAGCGCCACGGGGAGCAGGCATGCTGGAAAGGCTGTTTCAACTAAAAGCACACGACACCAATGTCCGCACCGAGATTCTCGCGGGCGTGACCACCTTCCTGGCCATGGCCTACATCCTGTTCGTCAACCCGAGCATCCTCGGCGAGACCGGCATGGACAAGGGTGCGCTGTTCGTCGCCACCTGCCTGGCCGCAGCCATCGGCTCGACCACCATGGGCCTGATCGCCAACTACCCGATCGCCCTGGCACCGGGCATGGGCCTGAACGCCTTCTTCACCTACACCGTGGTCCTGCACATGGGCCACACCTGGCAGGTGGCATTGGGCGCGGTGTTCATCTCGGCGGTGTGCTTCTTCCTGCTGTCGATCTTTCGCATCCGTGAATGGATCGTCAACAGCATCCCGTTGCCGCTGCGTTCGGCAATCGCCGCCGGTATCGGCCTGTTCCTGGCGCTGATCGCCCTGCACAACGCCGGCATTGTGGTCGATAACCAGGCCACCCTGGTGGGCCTCGGCGACCTCAAGAAGCCAGCGCCGATCCTTGCCACCCTGGGCTTCTTCCTGATCGTCGCGCTGGAGGCCATGAAGGTCCGTGGCGCGGTGCTGATCGGCATCCTGGCGGTGACCGTGGCCTCGATCGCCCTGGGCGTCACCCCGTTCAACGGCGTAGTATCGATGCCGCCGTCGCTGGCGCCGACCTTCCTGCAGCTGGACATCAAGGGCGCGCTGGACGTCGGCCTGATCAGCGTGATCTTCGCGTTCCTGTTCGTCGACCTGTTCGACAACTCCGGCACCCTGATCGGCGTCGCCAAGCGCGCCGGCCTGATGCGCAAGGACGGCCACATGCCGAAGATGGGACGTGCGCTGATCGCCGACAGTACTGCGGCCATGGCCGGTTCCCTGCTGGGCACCTCGACCACCACCAGCTACATCGAATCCGCCGCGGGCGTGAGCGCCGGTGGCCGCACCGGCCTGACCGCCATCGTGGTGGCCATCCTGTTCCTGCTGGCGCTGTTCTTCGCGCCGCTGGCCGGCAGCGTGCCAGCCTTCGCCACGGCACCTGCGCTGTTGTTCGTCGCCGTGTTGATGGCTTCGGGCCTGGCTGAAATAAACTGGGACGACATTACCGAAGCCGCGCCGGTGGTGGTCACTGCCCTGGCCATGCCGCTGACCTACTCGATCGCCAACGGCATCGCCTTCGGTTTCATTGCCTGGACCGCGATCAAGCTGCTCTCCGGCCGTGCCCGTGACCTCAACGCGGCGCTGGTGATCCTCTCGATCCTGTTCGTCATCAAGCTGGGCTGGTTCAACGCATGAGTGCTGTCTTCGACCCTTCGACCTACACCCAGCAGCTCGACGCCAAGGTCGCGCGCCTGCGCGAGCTGCTGGCGCCATTCGCGGCTCCCGAGCCTGCGGTGTTCGACTCGCCGCGCGAGCACTATCGCCTGCGTGCAGAGTTTCGCCTGTGGCGTGAAAACGAGCAGCGCTTCTACGCAATGTTCGCCCCGGGCGAGAAGTACACGCCGATCCTGATCGAAGACTTCCCGATTGCCAGCCAGCAGATCAACGACCTGATGCCGCGGCTCAAGGCCGCCTGGCAGG
Organism: Pseudomonas wadenswilerensis; assembly: GCF_900497695.1. Taxonomy (GTDB): domain Bacteria; phylum Pseudomonadota; class Gammaproteobacteria; order Pseudomonadales; family Pseudomonadaceae; genus Aquipseudomonas; species Aquipseudomonas wadenswilerensis. Next base: position 374,176 of record NZ_UIDD01000011.1, read on the forward strand.
CCAGTTCGGCGCTGAGTTTCAAGCTGTTCCAGGTGGAGTTCCTCACCACCCTGGCAGGCGATGCGATGATCACCCTGTGCTACCACCGTCCACTGGACGAGCACTGGGAAGCCGCGGCGCAGCAACTGGCCAGCGACCTGGGCGTGAGCATCATCGGCCGCTCCAAGGGCAAGCGCGTGGTGATCGGCCGCGATTACGCGGTCGAAGAACTGCAGATTGCCGGACGCACCTTCCGCTACCGCCAGCCTGAAGGCGCCTTCACCCAGCCTAACGGCGCGGTCAACCAGAAGATGCTCAACTGGGCCTATGAGGCCCTGGGCGAGCGCCAGGACGACCTGCTCGAGCTGTACTGCGGCAACGGCAACTTCACCCTGCCGCTGGCCACCCGGGTACGCAAGGTGCTGGCCACCGAGATCAGCAAGACTTCGGTGAATGCCGCCCTGCACAACCTCGACGACAACGCTGTGGATAACGTGCGCCTGGTGCGCCTGTCGGCTGAAGAGCTGACCGAAGCGCTGAACGAAGTGCGCCCGTTCCGCCGCCTGGAAGGTATCGACCTGAAGAGTTACCAGTTCGGCAGTGTGTTCGTCGACCCGCCGCGCGCCGGCATGGACCCGGACACTTGTGAACTGACCCGGCGCTTCGACAATATCCTGTACATCTCCTGCAACCCGGAAACCCTGGCGGCGAATATCGCCCAGTTGCACGACACCCATCGCATCGAGCGTTGCGCGTTGTTCGACCAGTTTCCGTATACCCATCACATGGAGAGTGGGGTGTTGCTGGTTCGGCGTTAGTCGGCGTCGGCTTCATCGCTGGCAAGCCAGCTCCCACACACCCTGTGGGAGCTGGCTTGCCAGCGATAGGGCCCTTCAGCCCTGCCCCGAACACATCAACAACGGCACCAGCTGATCCTCATCGGTCAACGCCCCATGGTGCCCCCGCCACTGGCTGGCGTGCTTCTCCACCTCGCTGCGAATGATCCCGCCGGCCCCGCTCGGGACCACGATCAGATCGCCAATCCGCGCTTCAGCCTGGCTCAGCAACACATCGCCGAACAGCCCCTTGGCAATTGCCTGGGCCTTGCTCAATATCCGGTACTGATCCCCGAGACGATTCTGCCAACGCTCGTGTACACGATCCTGCTGGTGCTCATGGGTGTACAGGTAGCGCGCGCGGATATCTCCGGCCATCGCCCGCACGCCCTCCTGCAGCACCGGATCCTGGTCAAAGTCACGCACCTGTTCGCTGTCCAGCGCCAGCATGCCGTGGTCGGCAATCACCATCAGCCGCGCCTGCTCGGGCAAACGGCGGGCGATGGCCTGGGCCAGCTGGTCGGCAATCTGCAGTTGCTTGAGCCAGCCCTCGGAGCCGGGGCCGAACAAGTGTCCGGCAAAGTCCAGGTCACCGAAATAGGCAAAACAGAACGCCGGCTCCGGCACCGCCAGGGCGGCATTGACCAGTTCCGGATAGGCGTCATAGGCCGGCGCAGGGAGAATCCTGCCAGCCTTGTAGATCGCCCGAGTGAAGTCGGAACTGGCATAGCGCCCGAGCATCACCGTGCTGATGGCGATGCCCTGCGCGGCGGCCTGGCTCCAGGCATCGGCAGGCACGATAAAGCTCTCCGGCAGCGGCGCGATGCTGGGCTGCGCCTCGACCTGCAGAGGCGACGTGGTCCACGACAGCGGCGACAGTTCGGTCTGCTCATCCAGGGCGAAGCCGCAGCCAACGATGCCGTGGGCGCCGCTGCCCAGCCCTGAGGTCACCGAGGCCAGGCTGGTCGCGGTGGTGGCCGGAAAACCCACCTTGAAGTGGCTGTCCGGCTGCATCAATGAGGCAAGAAACGGTGCATGCCGGGCATGGGCCTGCAGCAGGTTCCAGCCCAGGCCATCGATCAGCATCAGGCAAGTGCTGCGCGAATGATCAAGGCGAAAGGCATTGCGAAAACCATGGCCACCCAGGGCCGCGAAGATCGACTGGGTCAGGTTGGCCAAGCCTGGCCAGGTTTCACCCAGCGACTGCAGGTCGTTGATCGGCGTTGCCATGTCTCCCTCCGTGGTCAGGTACAAAGCAACAGGTGTAGCACAGGCTGTGCGATCAGCGCACAGAAAACACGCCTGCGACCTTGCGGCCAATTGACCAAATTAACCATTCGGTACATTTTCTAACTGAATCACTCCCATCCCATCACCAAGAACAACAATGGAGTTTTCAGCATGAGTTTGGCCCCCTCCTCCGGCATTCTCGCCGGCCTTATCGGCGCCGGCATCCAGGCCTCGCGCACCCCGGCGCTGCACGAGCGCGAAGGCGCCGCGCAAGGCCTGAATTACCTGTACCGGCTGATCGACCTGGACCAGCTCAAACTCGACAGCAGCGCCCTCGAAGAGCTGCTGACAGCAGCTGAGTACATGGGCTTCACCGGCCTGAACATCACTTTCCCATGCAAACAGGCGATCCTGCCGCTGCTCAACGAGCTGTCGCCGCAAGCCCAGGGCATCGGCGCGGTCAACACCGTGGTGCTCAAGGACGGCAAGCGCATCGGCCACAACACTGACTGCCTGGGCTTTGCCGAAGGCTTTCGCCGTGGCCTGGCCGATGCGGCGCGCCGTCAGGTAGTGCAGATGGGCGCTGGCGGCGCAGGGGCTGCAGTGGCCCATGCGCTACTGGAAGAAGGCGTCGAACAGCTGACGGTATTCGATGTAGAGCTGGCCCGGGCCCAGGCCCTTGTGGATAACCTCAACCAGCACTTTCCAGGCAGCCGGGCCAGGGTCGGCCATGACCTGCGAAGCGCCATGGCCAGCGCCGACGGCCTGGTCAACACCACGCCCATGGGCATGGCCAAGCTGCCGGGCATGCCGGTGCCCAAGGCGTTGCTGCGATCGGATCTGTGGGTGGCGGAGATCGTTTATTTCCCGCTGGAAACCGAGCTGCTATGCGCAGCCCGGGCCCTGGGTTGCCGCACCCTGAGCGGGGCAAACATGGCGGTGTTCCAGGCGGTGAAGGCGTTTGAACTGTTCAGCGGAGTGAAGCCGGATGCGGCGCGGATGATCGAGCACTTCAACAGCCTGGGTGACTGAAAAGCATCGCCGGCAACGCCGGCTCCCACAATGGATCTGCATGCGCCGCAACTGTGGGAGCTGGCTTGCCAGCGATGGGCCGCAAAGCGGCCCCGGATCCTCAGGCCTGCAAGAACCTCAGCACCGCCTCGCAAATCATTTGCCGATGCCGTTCCTTGACCGCCTTGTCCTCGAAATCCACCTGGAAGATCTCGCCAAAGGTATGCCGGTTCGACACTCGGTAGAAACAGAACGAGCTGATCAACAGGTGCACATCCAGCGCCTCCAGCCCCTGGCGGAAGACGCCCTCGGCAGCCCCGCGCTTGAGCACTTCATCCAGCGCTGTCAGCACCGTCTTGTTCATCGAGCGAATGGCCGACGAGCGCTTGACGTACTCGCCGTGGTGCATGTTCTCGTTGCAGACGATGCGCACGAAGTCGACGTTGCGATCATGGTGATCGAAGGTGAACTCCACCAGCCGGCGGATGCCCAGGCGCGGCTCGAGCTCGGCCAGGTGCAGGTTGCTTTCGGTACTGCGGATATCGCCGTAGAGTTTCTCCAGCACCTCGACGTACAACTGCTCCTTGCTGTTGAAGTAGTAGTAGATCATGCGCTTGGAGGTTTGCGTGCGCTCGGCGATCGCATCGACCCGGGCGCCAGCCAGCCCCTGCTGGACGAATTCGCTGATCGCCGCCTGGAGAATATTCTCGCGGGTCTTTTCCGGGTTGTTCTTGCGGCCCTTGCGCGGCGCGGGTTCAGGGGCTGCGCAGAGTGCTGGGGTAGTCGTCATACGGGACTCATGGCCATCGGTTAACCCGGCAATTATGAGCCCCGGGTGCTGAGTAAGGAAGCCTCGCAGCCTGTGCCCTACAACTTGGCCTGCGCTGGCGAGCCGGCGCGCGCCTTGGCCATCGCGGCCAGCCGCACGGCGACGTTGGCCGCGCCATAGCCACTGTAGCCGTTACGCCGTTGCAGTACCTCGAAGAAGAAGCGCTCCTCGAACGGCTCGGTGTACACATGAAACAGCTCACCGCCCTGGGCATCGCGGTCGTAAAGCACGTTGTAGTAGGCCAGCTCGCTGAGGAACTCGTCGTCGAAATCAAAACGCGCGGCAAGGTCGTCGTAATAGTTGAGCGGGATGTCGAGCAAGGCCACGCCAGCTTCCTTGGCCTGTTTGACCGCGGTAAAAATATCCTCGCAATCAAACGCGATGTGGTGCACGCCCGAACCGCGGTAATGCGACAAGGCATGGGCAATCGCCGTGTTGCGGTTTTCCGAAATGTTCAGCGGCAGGCGGATGGTGCTGCAGCGGCTGCGCAAGGCGCGGCTCTTGACCAGGCCGTAGGGGTCGGGCAACACCACTTCGTCATCGGCGCTGAAGTCCAGCACGCTCTTGTAGAACAGCGCCCAGCTGTCCAGGCCGTCGGCCGGCAAGGCCAGGGCCATATGATCGATGCGGGTCAAGCCGAGGCTGCTGCCCGCTTGCTGCTGCACACTGAAGTCGGTGTCGTAGATGGTCCGGCCCTGGGCGTCCTGATCCACCAGGTAGATCAGGCTGCCATCCGGTGCGCGCACCGCCGCCAGCTCGCGCTCGTTGGGGCCGACCAGGCCACGGTAGGGCTGGCCATGGTAGGCCACGGCACGGGCCAGGGCCTGGGCGCTGTCCTTGACCCGGATCGCCGTGGCGCACAGCGACGGGCCATGGCTTTCGAAAAAGTTGTGGGCGAACGAATAGGGTTCGGCGTTGAGGATCAGGTTGATGTCGCCCTGACGCAGCAGGCTGACATTCTTCGAACGATGCACGCCGGCGCGGGTAAAGCCCAGGCACTCCAGCCAGTTGCCCAGCTTGGCACCCAGGGCGTCGTCGACGGCAAATTCGAGGAACTCGATACCGTCATAGGCACTGGCAGGCGGTGGGGCGAACAACAGGTCGTCGCTGGCCGGCGCTACGCGGTCTTGCTCCAGGCGCTGACGGGTCTTCTCTTCCAGGTACAACAGCGAGCGCAATCCATCGGCGGCATTGGCCCGTGGCGGCGCGGCGCGGAAGCCATCGTTGAAGATTTCCAGCGACAGCGGGCCGCTGTAACCGCTGGCCAGGATCGGCGCCAGAAACCCCGGCAGGTCAAACTCGCCCTGCCCCGGGAAGCAGCGAAAATGCCGGCTCCACTCCAGCACGTCCATGGCCAGGATCGGCGCGTCGGCCATCTGCACGAAGAAGATCTTGTCCCCCGGCACCTGGGCGATGGCCCGTGGGTCGCCCTTGAGCGACAGGGTGTGGAAACTGTCGAGGATCATCCCGAGGCTGGCATGGTCGGCGGTTTTGACAATGTCCCAGACCTGCTCCCAGGTATTCACATGGCGGCCCCAGGCCAGGGCTTCGTAACCGATGCGCAGGCCACGGGCACCGGCGCGCTCGGCCAGCAGGCGCAGGTCGTCCACCAGCAGCTGGCGCTCACCGAGGGAATCGGCGGCGACGTTGCTGCACACCAGCACCAGATCGGTGCCCAGCTCCTGCATCAGATCGAATTTGCGCTCGGCCCGTTCCAGGTTGCGCGCCAGGCGATCGCGGCGGCAGCCCTCGAAATCGCGAAACGGCTGGAACAGGGTAATTGCCAGACCCAGGTCGGCGCAGCGCTGGCGAATTTCGCGCGGACTGCCGGCGTAGTACAGCAGGTCATTCTCGAAGATCTCGACCCCGTCGAAGCCTGCGGCGGCGATGGCTTCGAGTTTTTCTGGCAAAGTACCGCTCAAGGATACGGTGGCGATCGAACGCTGCATTATTCTGGCTCCGATGGGCAGGCAAAAACCGGTGGAGGAATTATTGGCGTTGGCCAATTTTTGCTCAATGCAAAAGGTACGAACTAGTTAGTTTTGTGTTCGATTATCGCCCAAAATAGCGTTCAGCGAATTGACCCTTTTTTGACCACGGGCGCACCATTTCAACACCAAGGCTTGACCCATAAACATAAAAATACGGGTAACCCGCGATGATCCACACTCAATCCACCCGCATGGCCCAGCCCCTGGGCAGTACTCCGCACGCCGGCATCGGCGACAAGTTGCGTGGCGCCATGGCCGTCGGCAAGACCCGCTGGGTCATGCTCACCCTGGTGTTCTTCGCCACCACCTTGAACTACATCGACCGCGCCGCCCTCGGGGTGATGCAGCCGATCCTGGCCAAGGAAATGAGCTGGACGGCGATGGATTACGCCAACATCAACTTCTGGTTCCAGGTCGGCTACGCCATCGGCTTCGTGCTCCAGGGCCGCTTGATCGACCGGGTCGGGGTCAAGCGCGTGTTCTTCTGCGCCGTGCTGCTCTGGAGCCTGGCCACCGGCGCTCACGGCCTGGCCACCTCGGCGGTGGGCTTCATGGTCTGCCGGTTCATTCTTGGCCTGACCGAAGCGGCCAACTACCCGGCCTGCGTCAAGACCACCCGCTTGTGGTTCCCGGCCGGTGAACGGGCAGTGGCCACTGGCATCTTCAACGCCGGTACCAACGTCGGCGCCATGTTCACACCGATGCTGCTGCCGTTGATCCTCACCGTGTGGGGCTGGCAAGCGGCGTTCATGGGCATGGGCGCGCTGGGCCTGGTGTGGGTGGTGTTCTGGGGCCTGAAATACTTCAACCCGGAAGACCACCCGACCGTCAGCAAGGAAGAGCTGGCCTACGTGCAAGGCGAAGCAGAAGCGGATCAGGCTCGCGTGCCGTTCTCACGCATCCTGCGCATGCGCGGCACCTGGGCCTTCGCCCTGGCTTACTCGGTGACCGCGCCGGTGTTCTGGTTCTACCTGTACTGGCTGCCGCCGTTCCTCAACCAGCAATACAGCCTGGGCATCAGCGTGACGCAGATGGGCATCCCGCTGATCGTCATCTACCTGAGTGCGGATTTCGGCAGTGTCGGCGGCGGCATTCTCTCGTCGTTCCTGATTGGCCGCGGCATGGCCCCGGTCAAGGCGCGGCTGCTGTCGATGCTGTTGTTTGCCACCACCATCATCGGCGTGATCTTCGCCGCTGGCGCCAGCAGCCTGTGGGTCGCGGTACTGGCGATTTCGCTGGCGATCGCCGCGCACCAGGCCTGGACCGCCAACATCTGGAGCCTGGTGATGGACTACACGCCCAAGCACATGATGAGCACGGTGTTCGGTTTCGGCGGCATGTGCGCGGCCATCGGCGGCATGTTCATGACCCAGTTGGTGGGTTATATCCTCACCACCACCAACAACAATTACACCCTGCTGTTCACCATGATCCCGGCCATGTACTTCATCGCCCTGACCTGGATGTACTTCATGGCCCCGCGCAAGGTGCCGACAGTCGAGGCCTAACGACGCCGCTGCAGCCAGGCGGCGCCCAGGCCGCTCAGGCAGATCAAGGCAATCCCCACCAGCCCGGCCATGTCCGGGCTGTGTCCGAACAGCACCAGACCGAGAATCCCGGCGAATACGATCTGACAGTAACTGAACGGCGCCAGCATGGCCGGCGGCGCATGGCGGAAGGCCTGGGTCAGGAACAGGTGTGCGGTCATCCCGCAGGTGCCCAGGGCCACTGCCATCAGGCCGTGGATCAAACTTGGAGTCTGCCAGAACATCGGCACCACGGCGCTCATCACCAGGGTGTTGAGCAGGCCGGTGAAGAAGTTGCTGGTGGTCGGGCTGTCGGTGCCGCTGAGCTTGCGCGTCAGCAACTGGTAGAAGCAAAAGCACAAGGCCGAACCGAACGGCAACAACACCGCCGGGGTGAACAACGCCCCACCTGGATGAATGATCACCGTCACCCCGACGAAACTCACCAGCACCGCCACCCACTGCCCGCGCGTGACCTTCTCGCCCAGCAGCGGCAGCGACAGCGCAGTGACCAGCAAGGGGGCAAGGAAGTTGACCGCAGTCGCCTCGGCCAGCGGTATGTACTGCAAGGCCGTGGTGAACAACAGGCTGGTGCCCAGCAGGCACAGCGCGCGCAAGGTCTGCAGCCCCGGCCTTCGCGTACGCAGCACGCGCAGGCCCGACTGCGGCAGGAAGATCACCATCATCAGCAGGGTGTGCACCAGATAGCGCGCCCACACCACCCAGAGAATCGGATAGAACCCCGCCAGGTACTTGGACAAGGCGTCGTGGCTGGCGAACAGCAAGGTCGCCAGCACCACCAGGGCAATGCCCTTGAGCGGTTGGCTGACAGCGTCGAGCGCAGTGGGACGGGGCATCGGTAAAGGCTCGCGGGTTCAGAGTTGACGGAGCAGCTGACAGGTCTTGTCCAGGGCCACCTGCGCCCGCTGCAAGGCACTCAGGCCCTGGTCGCGGACGGGGATTTCCAGGCTCAGCGCGATGTTCTGCGGCAGGCTACGCAACAAGCCGGGCAAGTCGCAATTGCCATCACCGGGAAAGCGCCGCTCGTTGCGCGCCTGGCGCAGGATCTCGGCCATGTCGTCCGGACGCGGACCGGCCACGTCACACAACTGTGCATAGCGTAGCCGCGAGGGCGGCACCTGGCGCAACTCGTCCAGCGATGAAGCCGAGCGGTCGAAGTGAAAGGCATCGACCAGCACCCCGCCATTGTCGCGCCCGGCTTGCTCGACGATACGCCAGGCCTGAGTGAGGTTCTTCGCATCGGTCCAGGGCATGAATTCCAGGTGCGGGTGCAGGCCGTACTGCCCGGCCAAATCGCACAGCGCGGCGAAGTTGTCGGTCTGGCGCTGCTCGTCGGGGTCATTGCCGGCGACCAGCAGCTCACTGGCGCCGAATTCCGCGCCCACTGCCAGCAGCGCTTCGAAGTCGGCGACGCGGGTGTCGGACTTGAGCCGCAGGATCTCCACATCCAGCACCTTGATGCCGGTGTCACGCAAGCGCGCAGCGGTCTGCCGACGCAGGCCGGCGTCGGCCACCAGCGGGAAGTGATGCTCCTCGGCCGTGGCCGGCTCCAGACGCAAGCCGACATGGCTGTAACCGGCGCGAGCGGCGACCTCGACCATTTCCACCGGCGACAGCTCGAGTACCGTCAGGGCGGCGAGGGACATCACGCGTTGAGTCATTGTTGTTGTCTCGGCGAGTTGAATTTGGAAATATTTAGAACTTAGTTCCAATTTCAATGCAAGCAAAAAAACGACACCCATCGCTGGCAAGCCAGCTCCCACAGGTTCGGTGTATGCAGTACCTGTGGGAGCTGGCTTGCCAGCGATGCTTTTAAACGAACAACTCGGACGCAGGACTCGCCGCCGACAACTCCGCTACCGCCGCCAGCAACACCGGCGCCAGTTCGTGCATGCGCGCCTCGCTCATCCGTGCACTGGGACCGGCGACGCTGAGCACCCCCAGCGCGTGGCCGTCGAGCGGGTGACGCACTACTGCCGCCAATGCCGAAGTACCCACCGCCGAACTTTCCACCACCCAGGCATAACCATGCTCGCGGGCAATACGCAGGCGTTCGAGCAGCTCGGCATTGGATTTCGGCGCATTGGGACCGAACTCCGCCGGGTCGGCAATCCCCTGGCGTTCCACCAGCAACAAGGCCTGGGCATCACTCAGGCTGGACAGCCAGGCATGCCCGGAGGCGGTGTAGAACAACGGCGCATCACGGCCCATGTCGGGGTCGTAACGCAAGCCGGAACGGGCGCCCTGGGCCTTGGCGATCCAGGTCTGACGCTCGCCGTCGATCACCCCCAGGCGCACCAGTTCGCCAGTCTGCTGCGCCAGTTGCTCGAGGATCGGCTGGACAATATCGGCGCCACTGCTGGCCAGGTAGCGAAAGCCCATGGCCACCAGGCGAGTGCTCAGGTGATAGCGGCTGCTCTCGGCGTTCTGGCGCACATAGCCCAGGCGCATCAGCTCGGCGAGCATGCGGTGGGTGGCGCTCTTGGGGATGTCCAGCTCTTCGGCCAGGGTCTGCAGGGGCAGCCCGCGCGGGGCGCTGGTAAGGCGTTCGAGAAGGTTGAACGCGCGTTCGATCTGACTGCCGGCCATGGTCATGGTCCCTGAAATTTGTGCCGATTCTAAAGAGCCCCGGCGAAAGCGCAAATCACTGTCCGATCTTCGCCCACTTTGTCGTGGCACGCCTTGGCTGAGCGATCTCTCGAACCATAGAATATGGAATCAAGTTCCAAAATATAACAAAACTTGTTGGAGGAGACTGCTCATGCCCGTCGACACCCCGCTGGTCGAATGCGATGTACTGGTCATCGGTTCCGGCGCCGCCGGACTGGCCGCTGCGGTGACTGCCGCCTGGCATGGTGAAAAAGTCATCGTGGTCGAAAAAGACCCGGTGTTCGGCGGTGCCACGGCCTGGTCCGGCGGCTGGATGTGGGTGCCGTGCAACCCGCTGGCACAGCGCGCCGGGATCATCGAAGAGCGCGCCCAGCCGCGCAGCTACCTGGAGCATGAACTGGGCGAGCGTTTCGATGCGCCAATGATCGATGCGTTCCTGGAAGCTGCGCCCAACATGGTGTCGTTCTTCGAGCGCCATACCCAACTGAAATTTGCCGACGGCAACGGCATTGCCGACATTCACGGCAACACCCCCGGCGCCGGCACCGGCGGGCGTTCGGTAATTGCGGCGCCTTACGACGGGCGCCAGGTGGGTAAGAAGCTGCTCAAGCGCCTGCGCAAAACCCTGCGCGAAACCTCGTTCATGGGCATGCCGATCATGGCCGGCAAGGACCTCGGTGCCTTCCTCACCCTCACCCGTTCCTGGCGTTCGCTAATGCACGTGAGCAAGCGTTTCAGCCGCCACCTGCTCGACCTGGCGATCCACGGCCGGGCCCTGCAACTGGTCAATGGCGTAGCGCTGATTGCGCGATTGGCCAAATCGGCTGAAGACCTTGGCGTGTTGCTCTGGGAGTCAGCAGCGGCTCGCCAGTTGATCCAGGATCAGGGCCGGGTAAGCGGTGCCGTTATTGAAACCACCCGCGGGCCGATCCGCATCCATGCCCGCAAGGCCGTGGTACTGGCCGCCGGCGGCTTTGCCAATGACGTCGAACGGCGCAAGGCGCTGTTCCCGCGAACACCCACCGGCCACGAGCACCTGGCCCTGCCGCCGCTGGGCGCCAACGGTGACGGCCTGCGCCTGGGCGAAAGCGTTGGCGGCCAGGTTGCCGATGACTTGCACAGCCCGGTGGCTTGGGCGCCGGTGTCGCGGGTGCCGCACACGGACGGCAGCATTGGGCATTTCCCGCACATCATTGATCGGGCCAAGCCCGGCATCATCGGCGTGCTCGCCGACGGCAAGCGCTTCGTCAACGAGGCCGACGGCTACTACGACTACGTCAGCGCCATGGTCGCCCAGGCGCCCGGGGACAAGGTCGAGTCGTGGTTGATCTGCAGCCATGCCTTCCAGCGTCGTTATGGCCTGGGCATCTCGCGGCCGTTTCCTTTACCGGTGCAGCCGTTGATCAATTCCGGCTACCTGAAAACCGGCGATAGCCTCGAAGCCCTGGCGCGGGCCTGCGGGATTGACGCTCAGGGCCTGGTCGCGACGGTCGCCGAGTACAACCTGCATGCCCGCAACGGCGAAGACCCGCAGTTCGGGCGCGGCTCCACGCCTTACAACCGCAAACAGGGTGATGCCCTGCACGGGCCCAATCCGTGCGTGGCGCCGATCGAACAGGGGCCGTTCTATGCGGTGAAAGTCGAACCGGGCTGCTTCGGCACCTTTGCCGGGCTCAGGACCAACGCCCATGCGCAGGTACTGGACGAGCAGCGGCAGGCGATTGCCGGGCTGTATGCGGTGGGCACTGACATGGCCAGCATTATGGGCGGGCACTACCCGGCGGGCGGGATCAATCTGGGGCCGGCGGCGACGTTCGGCTATATCGCCGGGCGGCATATTGCCGGGGTGACAGATTACGAGTAAGGCGTACCTTGCAGCATGGCATCCCAGGGAAAGCAGACAGGCTGCTCACGATTATCCGCCACGCCAATACTTCACGGCCCCGGCGACCGTTCAAAAGGAATTGAATCGTGAACAACCTGACCCTACCCGATGGCGACGCAAAGCCAATCGATCAACTGTTTTCCTGTACCACTGCCCGCGTTGACTTGTGGCGTGAGCTCAACGCCCTGTGTCGCCGCTGGCGCAACTGCAAAGATCAGCCCGCTAGCGCGAAGGTCCAGCAGCAATGCCTTGCCCAACTCGAGCAGCTTGCGCAATTGGAGGCTTACCAGGCCTACCCGGGCCCTCGCCTGCTGGCCCTGCTGGTCGAACGCGTAGCAGCGGGCAATGGCATCGGAGCCCTGCATCTGGCTCAGCGCATCAGCAGTTCGCTGCTCGACCGCAGTTACAAGCAAGACGCAAACGACTGGGAGGCCAGCGAAGACCTGCCCGACGCACCCGCGCCCCGTAGTTTCGCCGCTGCGTCCGCACATCGTCCGTATTTCGAAACACTGATTGTCAGCCCCGCGCCAATCTCGACATGGCCGCAGCACCTTCAGGCCATTCGCCAGTTGCGCCGCCACCAGGACCCCTTCATCTACGAGCCCGTCATGACGGCTCCTTTGAGGATGCGTTGCTCGCGGTGATACTCAACGTCAACCTGCAAGCGGTCGTGATCTACGAAGGTTTCGCTTTTACATCGAGCTGTCGCGCCGCCTGGGTGCGTGAGCTGCTGGCCCCACACCTGGGCAACAGCCCGGACGACGAAGACTCCACGAACCTGGCCTTGCCACTGGCCCGAGCGATCAAGTCCATCAGGCCGGAGCTCGATATCCTGCTGCTCAGCGATCGTCAGGTTGAGCGAATTGCCGGTGATGAAGACTACGCGTTCATCAGCCGGGTGTTCTACGAAGTCGAGGAGCCGCTGGAGATCCACCTGAGCCTGCTGCAAGGCGTTGCAAAACGCTATGAAACGCCGTTTTTCAACAACCTGAAACACTATGCTCAACGTCCTATCGGCACCTTCCATGCGCTGCCCATTGCCCGCGGAAAATCGATATTCAAGTCGAACTGGATCCGCGACATGGGCGAGTTCTACGGCATCAACCTGTTTCTGGCCGAAAGCTCCGCCACCACGGGCGGGCTCGACAGCCTGCTAGAGCCCACCGGCAACATCAAAAAGGCCCAGGACCGGGCAGCCCATGCGTTCGGCGCACAGCAGGCGTTTTTCGTCACCAATGGCACCTCGACCTCGAACAAGATCGTTGAACAAGCCCTGCTTGCGCCCAGTGACATTGTGATTGTCGATCGCAACTGCCACAAGTCACACCACTACGCCATGGTTCTGACCGGCGCCTACCCGCTGTATGTCGAAGCCTACCCGCTGCCCCGATACTCGATGTACGGCGCAGTGCCACTGAGCGCTATCAAGCAAGCGCTACTCGACCTGAAAAAGGAAGGAAAGCTGCATCGGGTCAAACTGCTGGTGTTGACCAACTGCACCTTCGATGGTCATGTCTACAACACCTTCCGGGTCATGGAAGAATGTCTGGCGATCAAACCGGACCTGGCCTTTCTCTGGGATGAAGCCTGGTTTGGCTTTGCACGCTTTTCACCCCTGCTGCGTCGTCGAACCGGCATGGGCGCCGCCGCACAACTCAAGCAGGCGCTCAGTTGCCCGCAGTACCGGCACGCCTTCGAATGCCAGCGCGAACGACTGCAAGCGCTTGCTGCCGATGACCCTGCGCTGCTGCAGGAGCACCTGCTGATGGACCCGGACACCACCCGCGTGCGCGTCTACCAGACCAACTCCACCCATAAGTCTATGTCGGCGCTGCGCCAGGGCTCGATGATCCTGGTCGACGATCAGGACTTCCATCACGTCGAAGCATCGTTCCGCGAGGCGGTATTTACCCACACGTCCACCTCCCCCAATCAGCAAATCATTGCTTCCCTTGATGTTGCCCGTCGGCAAATGGAGCTGGAAGGCTATGAACTGGTGATGTCGGCAACCCAGTTGGCCTTCGACATCCGTCGAGAGGTCAGCCGCCACCCGCTAATATCAAAGTATTTCAAGATACTCACGATCGAGGACCTGGTGCCAACGGTCTATCGGGCTTCAGGGCTGCAGGATTACCTGGCCAAGGGTACTGCGTGGTCCACCGTCGTCGATGCCCTGAACACCGATGAAGTCGCCCTGGACCCTACCCGCCTGACGCTGGTCTGTGGCCATGCAGGCTTTGACGGCACCACGTTCAAGAACTTGCTGACCAACCGCTACGATGTTCAGTTGAACAAGACCTCTCGCAACAGCGTGCTGCTGCAAACCAACATCAACAACACTCGCAGTGACGTAGCACACCTGATCCGGGTGCTGGTACGAATCAGCCGCGAACTGGAGGATCGCCTGCGCACCAGTGATGGCAAACTGCGGGACACCTTCAATGCCCGAGTCCAGTCACTCATGGAAGATGTGCCGGACCTGCCCGACTTCAGCTGTTTCTACCCCGCTTTTCGTGAGTCGGCGAACAGCAGTACGGCAGAAGGAGACATTCGCAGTGCTTACTACAAAGCCTACGACAGCGCAGCGTGCGAGCATATTCGTCTGTTCGACAAAACCATCGACGAACGCCTGGAAAACGGCCCGCCGCTGATCTCGGCAAACTTCGTGATCCCCTATCCGCCGGGGTTTCCAATCCTGGTACCGGGGCAGGTGATCACTGCTGAAACGCTCTCGTTCATGCGCAAGCTCGATGTGAAAGAGATTCATGGCTACAACGCCGATGAAGGCTTGAAACTGTTGAAGTCTGAATCCATCGGCGTTACGACACCACGCTGATCAGAACAAAAAGCCCGCCAATGGCGGGCTTTGCTCATGTCACTCGCTTCAACATTCAAAAATCGAAGAATACCGTCTCGCCTTCACCCTGAATGCGGATATCAAACCGATACGCCAGCTTGCCGTCTACCTCGCAACGGGTCGCAACCAGCGTCTCGCGCCGCTGCGGCTGCTCGATCAGGTTGAGCACCGGGCACTTGGCATTGGCCTCGGCTTCGTCATCGAAGTACAGGCGGGTCTGCAGGTGGATGTTGATGCCACGGGCAAACAGGCTGATGTTGATGTGCGGCGCCATCGGCACGCCCGCGGCGTTGTTCGCCACACCCGGCTTGATGGTGTGCAAGGCCCACTCACCGGCATCGAACGTCGTGGCCGTGCGGCCGAAGCTGTTGAACGGTTTTTCCGGATCGAAGTCGCCCTGGTAGTCGCCATTGTGGTCGGCCTGCCAGAACTCCAGGAACGAGTCGCGCACCAGATGGCCGTTGCCGTCATAGACATTGCCGAACACCAGGATGTGCTCGCCCGGGGCGTCAGTCCGCGCCATGCGGTTCCAGATCTCCTGGTCGCGGGTCGGGTTGCCGGCGGCCTCCAGGGCCAGGCCGATGTGCACGTAGGGGCCGGCGGTCTGCGAAGGGGTTTCCGGCAGCAGTTCGATAGGCATGGGGCACCTCCTCAGCAGTTTTCGAAGTGGGTCTTGCGCTGCCCGCGCAACACGATGTCAAAGCGGTAGGCCAGGCAATCCATGGGGTTGGCATTGCTCATGTCCAGCCGTGCGATCAGGCTCTGCACCGCGTCAGGGTTGGCAATCGACTTGACGATCGGGCACATCGGGATCAACGGATCGCCTTCGAAATACAGCTGGGTGATCAAGCGCGTGGCAATCGACGGGCCGCTGATCGACACATGGATATGCGCCGGACGCCAGTCGTTGGGGCCGTTGCGCCAGGGGTACGGACCCGGCTTGATGGTGCGGAAGCTGTAGTAGCCTTGGCTGTCGGTCAGGGCCCGGCCGACGCCACCAAAGTTGGGGTCCAGCGGCGCCAGGTAGCGGTCGTTCTTGTGCCGGTAGCGGCCACCGGCGTTGGCTTGCCAGATCTCGACCAGGGTGTGCGGGATCGGTTTGCCGTGCTGGTCGCAGACGCGGCCGGCCAGGACGATGCGCTCACCGATCGGCAGGCCGCCGTTGTTGAAGTTGAGCAGCAGGTCGTGGTCGTGCGGGCCGAACTTGAGGTGCGAGAAATCCGGGCCGGTGCTTTCGCTGACCGACTGCGGGATGCTCACCAGGGCCTGGCGCGGCGAACGGGCGACGGAAGTCTTGTAGTCCGGGGTGAAGGCTTTCGGGTGCCAGTTGCGATCACGGATAGCGAAGCGACTGTTGTCTTGCGCAGACATGCCGTTCTCCTGTCTTGGAATTATTGGAGGGCCTGGGCGTGGCAGGCGAGCATGCAGTTTCCGGTATGCGGGGCCCGGCGAATACTGAAAAGAACCGCACCATACATAACCAAATGGTTATGAATAGATCAGGAATCTGACAGAGCCCCACGCGGTGAACTAATCTTTGTCCTCATGTTTCCAAGCTCCGGAGAGCACTCATGCAATGGCGAAAAGGCAGGCGTAGCGACAATGTGGTCGATGCCCGTGGCGAGGGCGGTGGCGGCATGCGCTTCGGCGGTGGCAAAGGCCTGAGCATCGGCGCGATCCTGTTGATTGTCGGGATTGGCTGGATCACCGGCCAGGACCCGCTGCAGATCCTCGGCCAACTGGCCGGGCAGATGGGCCAGGAACAGACCGCACCGGTCAGCCCTGGCACCGGCAAGGCGCCGCCGGCCAACGACGAGCAGGCGGAATTCGTACGGTCCGTGCTGGGCGACACCGAAGACACCTGGAAGGCCATCTTCGCCCAGGCCGGCCGCCAGTACAAAGACCCCAACCTGATCCTGTTCAGCGGCCAGATCAACTCGGCCTGCGGCTTCGCCTCTTCGGCGGTCGGCCCGTTCTATTGCCCGGCCGACCAGAAGGTCTACCTGGACATGAGCTTCTTCCGCGAAATGGAGCAGCGTTTCTCGGCCGCCGGCGACTTCGCCCAGGCCTACGTGATCGCCCACGAAGTCGGCCACCATGTGCAAACCCTGCTCGGCGTCTCGGCCAAGGTCCAGGCCGCGCGCCAGCGTGGCGAGCGCATGGAAGGCGACAACGGCTTGCTGGTGCGCCAGGAACTGCAGGCCGACTGCCTGGCCGGCGTCTGGGCTTTCCAGGCGCAAAAACGCTTGAACTGGCTGGAGCCCGGCGATATCGAAGAGGCCCTGAACGCCGCCAACGCCATCGGCGACGACCGTCTGCAGCAGCAGGGCCAAGGCCGGGTGGTCCCGGATTCGTTCACCCACGGCACCTCGCAACAGCGCCAGCGCTGGTTCAAGACCGGCTTCGCCAAGGGCGATATAAACCAGTGCGACACCTTTAGCGCACGCTCGCTCTGACCCGCCTGCCCCACCGTTTCGCGGCCACCTGAAGTCTCAGGCTGGCCGCAGAAATGCCCTGTTACCTACCGCTGATCATTTTTGCTGAAAAAGCGTTTCAGCTCCGGCGCAAGCCGCCGATAAACCCTGCTCAGAACATCGGCTGGCCATCAATAACAACAACCTTCCACCGATTCGGATCAAGAAGCACAACGTTCCTGGAGGGATTGCATGAATAGCTGGTTTGCCAACATCAGCGTCAACCTGAAACTCGGCCTGGGCTTTGGCCTGGTGCTGTTGCTTACCGGCCTGCTGGCCCTGACCGGCTGGAACAGCCTGGGCAGTCTGATCAATCGCAGTAACTGGATGAGTGACATCACCCAGCTCAACAGCGACTTGACCAACCTGCGCATCACCCGCCTGCAGTACATGCTGACCAACGGCGACGATGCGGCGGCCGGTAACGTTCAGGTCAAGCTCAATGCCTTCAGCGAACAGCAGCAAAAACTGCTGAAGAGCTTCAAGAGCCCCGAGAACATCAAGCTGCTCCAGGACCTGGGCCAGACCATCAGCGAATACCAGGTGTCGATCAACAAGATGCGCGCCGGCTACAAGACCAGCCTGGCCGCTCGCGATTCGATGAACCAGGCCGCGGCCCGCGCCATCGAGCTGATCGAAGCGATCAACCGCGACGTGCTGGCCCTGCCCGAGGGTGACGCCAGCCGCCTGGAGCAGTTCCGCACCACCACCCAGGCCAAGGAACAACTGCTGCTGGTACGCCTGGCCGTGCGCAGCTACATCGCTGACATCAGCAGCGAGACCGAGCAACTGGCCTTGCGTCAGCTCGACACCGCCCTGGCCGAAATCGCCAGCCTGAACCGCCAGCTGCCTGGCGAAGCCGCGCGCATCAAGCAGTTCGAGACTGCCGTCATGGCTTACCGTGATGCCGTGCGCCAGTTCCGCGACGCCACCGCTGATATCGCCGTGTCACGTCAGGAGATGACCGTTCAAGGTGCCGACATCGTCAAGACCAGCGACGCCCTGTACCAGATCCAGCTCGACCGTCGCGACATTGAAAGCGCTCAGGCCCGCACCCTGCAGCTGACCGCCACCTTGCTGGCGCTGCTGGTCGGTGTACTGGCCGCCGTGATCATCACCCGGCAGATCACCCGTCCGCTGCGCGAGACCCTGGCCGTGGTCGAGAAGATCGCCGCCGGCGACCTGACCCACAACCTGCGCGTCACCCGCCGCGACGAACTGGGTGTGCTGCAGCAAGGCATCCAGCGCATGGGCTCGACCCTGCGCGACCTGATCACCGGTATCCGCGACGGCGTCACCCAGATCGCCAGCGCCGCCGAAGAGCTGTCGGCCGTCACCGAAGAAACCAGCGCCGGGGTCAACAGCCAGAAGGTTGAAACCGACCAGGTCGCCACCGCCATGCACGAAATGGCTGCCACTGTTCAGGAAGTCGCGCGCAATGCCGAGCATGCTTCCGAGGCTGCCACCGAAGCTGATGGCCAGGCTCGCGCCGGTGACCAGGTAGTCGCCGAAGCGATCAGGCAGATTGAACGCCTGGCCGAAGAAGTGCACCGCTCCACCGAGGCCATGGGCCAACTGCAGCAGGAAAGCCAGAAGATCGGCAGCGTCATGGACGTGATCAAGTCGGTGGCCGAGCAAACCAACCTGCTGGCGCTCAACGCTGCCATCGAAGCGGCCCGCGCCGGTGAAGCCGGTCGTGGTTTTGCCGTGGTGGCCGACGAGGTTCGCGGCCTGGCCCAGCGCACGCAGAAATCCACCGAAGAGATCGAAGAGCTGGTCGCTGGCCTGCAGAGCGGTACCCAGCAGGTGGCCAACGTGATGCTCGGCAGCCGCAACCTGACCGACAGCAGCGTCGAGCTCACCCGCAAGGCCGGTGCCTCGCTGGAAAGCATCACCCGCACCGTGTCGAACATTCAGTCGATGAACCAGCAGATTGCTGCAGCGGCGGAGCAGCAGAGCGCGGTGGCCGAGCAGATCAGCCGCAGCATTCTCAATGTGCGCGATGTGTCCGAACAGACGGCGGCGGCCAGCGATGAGACCGCAGCGTCGAGTGTTGAACTGGCGCGCCTGGGTAACCAGTTGCAAACCATGGTCAGCCACTTCCGCGTCTGACCCGCTGAAGCCGGGGCTGCTTTGCAGCCCATCGCCGGCAAGTCCGGCTCCCACAATGGATCTGTTTACACCGAACCCTGTGGGAGCTGGCTTGCCAGCGATAGCTTCACCACTTATTTAACAATCTGCCCCACTCCCCGCCCACGCGGATCGGAAGCGGTTTCCAGCGCCGTGCCATTAACCCGGATGGCCTGGATGTCGCCCATCTCCCAACCCTGATCTTCCAGGGTGTAGCCCATCTTCTTCAGCTCTTCAGCGACCTTGCCGTTAAGCGGTGCAAAGGCATCGAAATAAATGGTGTCCTTGGGCAGCAACTGGTGATGCACGCGCTGCGCAGCCACGGCTTTTTCCAGCGGCAGGTTGTAGTCATAGAGGTTGTTCAGCACCTGGAAGATCGAGGTGAAGATCCGCGAACCACCCGGGGTACCCAGCACCAGGGTGACATTGCCATCGCGAGTCACCAGGCTCGGGCTCATCGACGAGAGCATGCGTTTGCCCGGCTCGATCGCGTTGGCATCGCCACCGACCACACCAAAGGCGTTGGCCACACCCGGCTTGGAACTGAAGTCGTCCATTTCGTCGTTGAGCAAAAAGCCCGCGCCCTTGACCACCACGCCGCTGCCGTAGTCCCAGTTCAGGGTGTAGGTGTTGCTGACCGCGTTACCGTCCTTGTCGACGATGGAGAAGTGCGTGGTCTGGTGCGGTTCGAGGCCCGGGCGGACTTTCGCGGTTTCCGAGATGGCCGTCGGGTTTACCTCCTGGGCGCGCTTGGCAATGTAGTCCTTGGCGATCAGTTGCTCGACCGGCACCTTGGAGAACGCCGGGTCGCCGAGGTAGTCGGCGCGGTCGGCAAACACGCGTTTTTCGATTTCGGCCAACAGGTGGATGTAGCGCGCCGAGTTCAGCTCGACACCCTTGAAGTCAGCGGCGCGCGCTTCCTTGATGCCCAGCAGCTGGGCCAGGGCGATACCGCCCGAGCTTGGCAGCGGCGCGGTGTAGACGGTGTTGCCACGCCAGTCGATCTTCATCGGCTCACGCCACACCGCTTTGTAATCCTTGAGGTCGTCCTTGCTGATCAGGCCCTTGTCGGCCTGCATCTGCGCCACCAGCAGGTCGGCGGTCTTGCCCTGGTAGAACTCGCTGACGCCCTTGTCGGCAATGCGCTCCAGGGTTTGTGCCAGCTCCGGCTGCTTGAAGGTCTCGCCGACTTTCATGCTGCCGAAATAGTCGTTGAAGTTGGTGCTGTCCTTGAACAGGCCCAGGGCATCTTCGCGGTACTGGTACTGCTTGGACGCGACCTTGAAGCCATTCTTGGCATAGCCAACCGCCGGGGTCAGCAGCTCGGCCCAGGGCAGCTTGCCGAATTTCTGATGCGCCTCCCACAGCCCCATCACCGTGCCAGGCACGCCAGCGGCACGGGAGCCGACCAGGCTGAGGTTCTCGATGATCTCGCCCTTGTCGTCCAGGTACATGTTGCGACTGGCGGCCTTCGGCGCGGTTTCGCGGTAGTCGAGGAAGTAGGCCTTGCCGTCGACATAGAGGGTCATGAAACCACCGCCACCGATGTTGCCCGCCTCGGGGTAGGTGACCGCCAGGGTGAAGGCGGTGGCCACTGCCGCGTCCACCGCGTTGCCGCCTTTTTTCAGGATATCGGCGGCGACCTGTGCACCATATTGATCGGGTGCAGCGACCGCACCGCCCTCCAGGCTAACCGCGTAAGCCGCGTTACTGGCGAGGATCGCGGCGCCGAGGGCCAGGGATCGGAACATCACAACGCGCATGAGAGCTTCCTTAGTGTTGTTTTCGTTGAACAGCCATTAAGGCTGATGTCAGACGAGTTATCAAACACGGCAGGAAATTTCGCCGCTCACAGGCAGAAGCTGTCGCGGATGGATGCTTCAGCAGGCGTAGATCGCCAGCTTGTTCTGGATGAAATCGAGAAAGCACTGGATGCGCAGCGCCAGCTGGGTGTTGCGGTAGTACACCGCATTGATCGGCTGGCGATAGCCACTGTTGTGCTCGGGCAGGAGCACCTGCAGGCGCCCGCTGCGGATGTCTTCATGGGTCATGAAGTGCGACAGGCAGACGATGCCTTCACCGGCCAGGGCCAGTTCGCGCAGGGTTTCACCGCTGGAGGCCGACAGCGCCGGGCGGATCAGCAGGCGATCGCCTTCGGCATGGCGCAGTGGCCAGTGGTTGAGGGTCTCGGTCTGGGTGAAGCCAAGCAGCGCATGGCCTTGCAGGTCTTCAACCTGCTCGGGCGTGCCATGCCGGGCCAGGTACTCGGGGCTGGCCAGCAGGTTCAACGGGCTGCAACCGAGCGCGCGGGCATGCAGGCTGGAGTCGGCCAGCTCGCCGATGCGAATGGCAACGTCGGTGCTCTGTTCGATCAGGTCGATGATCAAATCGCTGGTGTTGAGCTCCAGCTGGATCTGCGGGTACAGCGCGCGGAACTCACCGACCCAGGGCACGATGGCGTGCAGCATGAACGGCAGCGCGGCGTTGATGCGCAAGCGCCCGGACGGCGTCTGGTGGTGCACCGACAGATGCTCTTCGAGCTCGTCCATCTGCTGCAGGATCGACTTGGCCCGCTCGAAGAAAAACCGCCCTTCTTCGGTCAGGTCCATGCGCCGGGTGGTGCGGTTGATCAGGGTGGTGCCGAGCTTGGTTTCCAGGCGCGACAGGGTCCGGCTGATCGCCGACGGCGTCTGCCCACCCTGCTCGGCAGCCGCGGAAATCGAGCCGCACTCGATCACCGAGACGAACACCTGCAATTCATCGGACCTGGCTTTCACAGCTGTACCCCGGGGTTGGCAACAGCCGTGATAGATAGCCGCTTGGCGCGGCCAGCGCAAGGCTTCATCAGGCTTGAGCCTGGAAAACCTCGGCCAGGTGCTGCTCGTAGGCGGCCACGGCGGCTTCGACGTTGGGGCGCTTCATCACATCCTCGGCAAGGTAGGTCGGCAGGCCGCTCATGCCGAGGAACTGGTTGGCCTTGTGGAACGGGAAGTACACCGCGTCCACGCCCTTGCCTTCGAAGAAGTCGCTGGGGTCGTCGAAGGCTTGCTGCGGTGCATTCCAGGTCAGCGACAGCATGTACTGCTTGCCCTGGATCAAGCCGCCGCTGCCGTACTTTTGCGAAGCATCGGATCGGGTGCGGCCGTCGCTGGCGTAGAGGCTACCGTGGCCGGCGGTGAAGACTTCGTCCAGGTACTGCTTGACGGTCCACGGCGCGCCCATCCACCAGCCAGGCATCTGATAGATGATGACGTCGGCCCAGAGGAACTTCTGCACCTCTTCGGCGTTGTCGTAGCCGCCGTCGATGTAGGTGGTCTTGACGTCGAAACCGGCGCGGTCAAGGAATGCCAGTGCGGTTTCATGCAGGGTTTCGTTCAGGCGGCCATCGGAGTGGGCGAATTTTTTACCACCGTTGAGCAACAGGACTTTTTTCATGGGGTGCCTCATCTGTGTTCGATCAGGGGCAACGGAGCCTGTGACCGAGTGAATTTGATGGCGGCAGAATAGGGGTCGGCCTCGCGGGGAAACAGCCGCGCCGGGGCAAAATACATTTGACCAAAAAGCACGAATAGCACGCTTATTGTTGCCTTAGAATCGTTTCACCCCTTCCTTTCAGAGGCCTCTTCATGAGCGAGCAATACGGTTTCATCCTCAAAGCCAAGACCCGTCCGGAAATGTCCGAAGCCTTCGAAGCGCTGTTTCGCGCCTACGTCGAGCCAAGCCGAGAGGAACCGGGCTGCGTCGAATACCACATGCTGCGCGACCAGCAAGACCCAAGCCTGTTCGTCTTCTACGAGATCTGGGCCAGCAAGGCGGCGCTGGATGTGCACTCGGCCCTGCCGCACATGGCGGCGTTTTTCGAGAAGCGCATGGACTACCTGGAGCGTGACTTCGATATCCAGTTGATCGACATGCTCAGCCCCTCTTCGGCTAGCCGTTGAGCAACAGGTGCGCGCCAAGCAGGGCCAGGCCGGTAAAGAAGCAGCGCTTGAACAGCACGGCGCTGATGCGCTGACGCAGCCACTGGCCGCCGAGCATGCCCAGCAGCGCCGGCGCCAGCACCAGCAATGACGCGCCCAGGGCCTGCGCACCCAGCGCATCCTGGCCCGCCAGGCCGATCGCCAGGGCCAGGGTCGAGACGCTGAACGACAGGCCCAGGGCCTGGACCATTTCGTCGCGGCTCAGGCCCAGGCTCTGCAGGTAAGGCACCGCAGGAATCACAAACACCCCGGTGGCAGCGGTGATCACCCCGGTGCTCAGCCCGCAGAGCGGCCCAAGCCAGGGTTCATGTGCAGCCGCCAGGCGCACTGCTCGGCCGAACAGGCCGTACAACGCATACGCCAGTAACGCCCCGCCCAAGGCACGCGCCGCCCACTCGCCACTGTTGATGCCCAGCCAGGCGCTGCCCAGCAAGGTGCCGACAAAAATCATCGCCAGCATCGGCCACAGCCTTTTCAGCAGGGCCCGCAAGTGTCCACCAAAGGCCAGTTGCCAGAGGTTGGTCAGGGTCGAGGGCACGATCAGCAAGGCCGCTGCCTGCGCCGGGGACATAGCCATACCGAGCAGGCCCATGGCTATGGTCGGCAGGCCCAGGCCAATCACGCCCTTCACCGCGCCGGCCAGCACGAAGGTCGCCAGAACCAGCAGCGTCAGCGCTGGACCGATATCCTGATAGAAGCCGAACAAGGTAGTCATGGCGCTATCCTGCACCTCGCCACCGAGGCTGAAAATCTGCCATATACTCAGCCAGACTATTGCCCAGGAAGAGGCTGATGCATTTCGATCTGATTGACCTGCGACTGTTCCAGCACACCCTGGAGTGCGGCAACATCACCGCTGGCGCCCAGCGCAGCCACCTGTCGCTGCCGGCCGCCAGCGCGCGCATCCGCGCCATGGAAAGTTCGTTGGGCACACCGCTGCTCGAACGCAACCGCCGTGGCGTGCAGGCCACGCCTGCGGGACAGGCGCTGCTGCAGCATGCCCGGCTGATCGCCCAGCAGGTCGAACGCCTGCAGTTCGACCTCGGGCAGTACGCCCAGGGCCTGCAGGGCCAGGTGCGACTGCTGTGCAACACCGCAGCGTTGACCGAATACCTGCCGGAGCTGCTTGCCGGGTTTCTTCAGCAGTACCCGGCCATCGACCTCGATATCCATGAACTGCCGAGCCTGCGCATCGTTCAGGCGATCACCCAGGGCGTGGCGGATATCGGCATCATTTCCAGCGCGGTGGCCAGCGAACACCTGCAGACCCTGGCGTTTCGCGACGACCCGCTGGTACTGATCATGCCGCCCGCTCACCCACTGGCCGTCGACGCCAGCCTGCGCTTTGCCGACACCCTCGGCCACGGCTACGTCGGCCTGCAGGCCGACAGCGCCCTCGCCCTGCACCTTGAAGAGCAGGCCCTGCACCTGGGCCGGCGCCTGCAAGTCCGGGTGCGCGCCGAAGGCTTCGACGGGGTGATCCGCATGGTCGCCCATGGCGCCGGTTTGGGAATCGTGCCACTGGCAGCGGTACAGCGCTGGCAGGGCGTGTTGCCGTTGCACAGCCTGGCGCTAAACGAGCCGTGGGCCAACCGTCAGTTGCGCCTGTGCAGCCGGGATTTTGCCGGCCTGCCCGGGCATGCGCAGGCCTTGCTCGACTGCCTGAGTGCCGGCGCTATTGCTCCGGCAGGGGCAATCCACCGACAATCGCCCCCGCGGACCTAGTTGTTGCTGCACTGATCGCCAACCGAGTCGTAAAGGGAGTTTCACCGTGCCGTCGATCTACCAGCTCAAACCCCGCTTTCAGGCGCTGTTGCGCCCGACGGTCGAGCGCTTGTACCAACGCGGCGTCACCGCCAACCAGGTGACCCTGAGCGCCGCCGTGGTTTCCGTGTTGCTCGGCCTGTTGCTGGCCTGGCTGCCACACCTCACCTGGCTGTTCGCCCTGGTGCCGGTGTGGATGCTGCTGCGCATGGCCCTCAATGCCATCGACGGCATGCTCGCCCGCGAATTCGGCCAGCAATCGAAGCTCGGTGCCTACTACAACGAACTCTGCGACCTGGTCGCCGACAGCGCCCTGTACCTGCCTCTTGCCTTGCTGCCGGGCGTCTCATCGGCGCTGGTGGTGATCGTCGTGCTGGCGGCGCTGATCAGCGAATACGCCGGGGTCATGGGCCCGCTGGTCGGCGCCGAGCGCCGCTACGACGGCCCCATGGGCAAGAGCGATCGCGCTTTTGTCTTCGGCGTGCTCGGTGCCGGCGTCGCCGCAGGCCTGCTGCCTGCCAGCTGGATCAACGGCGTGCTGCTGGTGATCTTGCTGCTCTCGCTCTATACCCTCTACAACCGGGTCAGCCGCGGTCTGGCGCAAACCCGCTGAAGCTCTTTGTGCCAGATAAGGATATTTGCCATGCGCAACGCGCAATCGCTGCACTTCACCACCCACGACGGCGTCGAACTGCATTACCGCCACTGGCCCGCCAACGTCGCTGACGGCCAGCCACGCCGCGCCGTGGTGCTGTTCCACCGCGGCCACGAACACGGTGGGCGCATGGCCCATCTGGCCGACGAGCTGCAGCTGCCCGACCACGACTTTTTCGCCTGGGACGCCCGTGGCCACGGCCAGTCGCCCGGGGCCCGTGGCGACAGCCCGAGCTTCGCCTGCAGTGTGCGCGACGTGCAGACCTTCATCGAACATATCGCCCGCGAGCACGGCATCGCCGAAGAGGACATGGCGGTACTGGCGCAAAGCGTCGGTGCCGTGCTGATCGCCACCTGGGCCCACGACTACGCGCCCAAGGTGCGCTGCCTGGTGCTGGCCTCGCCGGCCTTCAAGGTCAAGCTGTACGTGCCGTTCGCCCGCCCGGGGCTGAAGCTGATGCGCGCCTGGCGCGGCAACTTCTTCGTCAACAGCTACGTCAAGCCGCGCCTGCTCAGCCACGACCCCGAACGCATCGCCTCGTATGAAAGCGACCCGCTGATCAGCCGGCCGATTTCGGTGACCATGCTGCTTGGCCTGTATGAAGCCGCCGACCGCGTGGTGGCCGATGCCCAGGCGATCCAGGTGCCGACCCAGCTGTTGATTTCCGGCGCCGATTTCGTGGTCAAGCGCAAACCCCAGGAGCAGTTCTTCGAGCGCCTAGGCAGCGTGCACAAAGAAAAACACATCCTCCCCGGGTTCTTCCACGACACCCTTGGCGAACGTGACCGCAGCCATGCCCTGGCGCGGATCCGCCGGTTTATCGGGCACTGTTTCAGCCAGGCGCCGCAGCGCCCTTCCCTGCTCGCTGCCGACCAGCTGGGTGCCAGCTGCGCCGAGGCCGAAAGCCTGGCCGCGCCGCTGCCACGCAACTCGCCGGCCGACCTCTACTGGCGCGCCACCCGCGCCAGCCTACGGCTGGGCAAGGGCTTGTCGGACGGGGTCAAGCTGGGCTTCGACACCGGCTTCGACTCCGGCAGCACCCTGGACTACGTCTACCGCAACCAGCCCACCGGCAAGGGCGCGATCGGGCGGATGATCGACCAGAACTACCTCAACGCCATCGGCTGGCGCGGCATCCGCCAGCGCAAGCTGCATGTCGAGGAACTGCTGCGCCTGGCCATCGAGCGCCTGCGCGAACAGGGCAAGCCGGTGGATATCGTCGATATCGCCGCCGGCCATGGCCGCTACATCCTCGAAGCGCTGCAGGGCCTGGAGCGCAAGCCGGAGTCGATCCTGCTGCGCGACTACAGCGAGCTCAACGTCCAGCAGGGCAGCGCGCTGATCGCCGAAAAAGGCCTGGCCGACATTGCCCGCTTCGTCCAGGGCGATGCCTTCGATGCCCAAAGCCTGGCCAGCCTCGACCCACGCCCGACCCTGGCAGTGGTCTCGGGCCTGTATGAACTGTTCGCCAGCAACCAGATGGTTGGCGACTCCCTGGGCGGCCTGGCCCAGGCTGTGGAGCCCGGCGGTTACCTGGTGTACACCGGCCAACCCTGGCACCCGCAGCTGGAGATGATCGCCCGCGCCCTGACCAGCCACCGCGCCGGCCAGGCCTGGGTGATGCGCCGGCGCAGCCAGGTGGAGATGGATCAACTGGTCGAGGCGGCCGGCTTTCGCAAGGTCTGCCAGCGTATCGATGAGTGGGGCATCTTCAGCGTCAGCCTGGCCCAGCGGGTCGCTTGATGAGCACTGCGCGCGAGCCAGGCTTGATCAAGCGCGGGGTGCTCTGGCTGCTGTTGCTCGGCCCGCTGTTCTTTCTCAGCTATGGCCTGACCAACACCTACACCGCCGGGCGCAGCGACGTCGGCAGCCTGGTGTTTGCCTGGGAAGGCAGCATCCCGCTGTGGCCCTGGACCATCATCCCGTACTGGTCGATCGACCTGCTCTACGGCCTGTCGTTCCTGCTGCCGCTGAGCCGTCGGGAGATGGACCGCCATGCCCTGCGCCTGCTCAGCGCGCAGGTCATCTGCATCCTCGGTTTTCTGCTCTGGCCGCTGCGTTTCACCGTCGAACGGCCAGCGCTGGATGGCCTGTTCGGCTGGTTGTTCGATGTGCTGATGGGCTTCGACAAACCGTTCAACCAGGCGCCGTCGCTGCACATCGCCTTGCTGGTGATCATCTGGGCGATGTTTGCCCGGCATATCCACGCCAGGCTGCCACGCTTGCTGGTACATGGCTGGATGGCGCTGATCGGCCTGTCGGTGCTGACCACCTGGCAACACCACTTTATCGACCTGCCCAGCGGCGCGCTGGTGGGGGTGCTGTGCGTTTGGCTGTGGCCGGTTGACGGCCGGCCGGTGCTGCGCCATCTGCAACTTGCCCGCGATCCGCAGCGCTGGCGCCTGGCGCTGCGCTATGGGGCCGGGGCGGCAGTGCTGGTGGGACTGGCGCTGTACCTGGGCGGCGTCGCCCTGTGGTTGATGTGGCCGGCGGTCGCGCTGCTGGTGGTGGCGCTCAACTATGCGCAACTGGGCGCCGAAGGCTTTCAGAAAGGGTCCGATGGCCGGCTCTCGTATGCCGCGCGCTGGTTGCTGGCGCCCTACCTGATTGGTGCCTGGCTCAACTCACGCTGGTGGACGCGGCGTCATCCTCAAGCGGATGAAGTGTGCGATGGCGTGTACCTCGGGCGAATTCCGGGCAAGGGTCAAGCCGCGCACTTCGCCGCCATTGTCGATCTGTGCGCCGAACTGCCAGCGTCGCTTGCCCCGGGCCAGGCCTACTGCGCCCTGCCCAGCCTCGATCTGGTCGTGCCCACGGCCGAGCGCTGCCGGGACGCGGCAGCGGCCATCGAGCAACTGCGCCAGCAGGGCCCGGTGCTGGTCTGCTGCGCCCTCGGTTACTCCCGCAGCGCCAGCGCCGTGGCCGCCTGGCTGGTGCTCAGCGGGCGCTGCAGCGATGCCCGGCAAGCGCAGCAACGCATCAGCCAGGCACGCCCCGGGGTGGTCCTGCATCCGCAGCACCTGCAGGTGATTGAACGCCTGCAAACGGAGCCTTGCCTGTGAGCGGCGAAATCCACCTGGCCCTGGTCGCCAGCCTGCTCAAGCGCGGGCGGCAGGTCGAGCGCCTGGCCGACGGCATCAGCTTGCTGGCGGTGTTTTTTGGCCTCGCGGTGCTGCTGATCGGCACGCCCGCCCCGTGGTTGAGCAGCGTGCTGTGCAGCGTGTTGCTGTTGGCCGGCTTGCTGCAAAAGTTTTTCGCCATACGCGTAGCACTGGATGCCGATCTGTTTGCGCACCTGGCCACCCGCAGCGATCAGCTCGCGCAGCACACCCAGGCGCTGGACCAGTCGTTGTGCGCCCTGGGCCTGAAGGCCAACCCGGTCGACAACCGCGACTGGCAGTCACGCGGCCTGGCAGCCATGGGCCTGCTGCGCAAACAACTCCTGTGCTTTGCGGTACAGGCCCTGCTGGCGCTGGCCGGCATCCTGCTTTTGCCCTTGTTTCACTCCGCCGGATAAGGACCTTGCCCATGCTTGCTGCCCTCACCGCCTTTGCCATCACCTCGGTCGCCCGCCTGATCACCGGCGCCCGCGCCCTGTGGCTGGGCTGCACGCCGCAACCGGTGCAACGGCTGTACTACGCCAACCACAGCAGCCACGGCGACTTCGTGCTGATCTGGGCCTCGCTGCCCCAGCCCCTGCGCCAGCACACGCGACCGGTGGCCGGTGCCGATTACTGGCAAAAACCCGGCATCCGCCAGTTCCTGATCAAGCGGGTGTTCAATGGCGTGCTGATCGACCGCCAGCACAGCGACGCCACAAGCAACCCTTTGCAACCGATCCAGGATGCGCTGGCCCAGGGTGATTCGCTGATCTTCTTTCCCGAAGGCACGCGCAACCTCAGCGACGAACCGTTGCTGGCGTTCAAGAGCGGACTGTTCCACCTGGCCAGCGCCCACCCGCAGGTCGAGGTGATCCCGGTATGGATCGCCAACCTCAACCGGGTCATGCCCAAGGGTCGTGCCCTGCCGCTGCCCTTGCTGTGCACCCTGAGCTTTGGCGAGCCGCTGCACCTGCAAGCGGACGAAAGCAAGCACGCGTTTCTCGACCGGGCCCGCCAGGCCCTGTTGGCCCTGGCCCCGAAGGAATCCTGAGATGGACAACAACACCCTTTCGCTGTTCGCCGGCATTGGCGGCCTGCTGTTGCTCGCCAGCCTGATCGGCCGCCTGCTCAAATGGCGCGCCGGCCCGGCGCCCCACGCGGTAATCGACAACCTCAACGCGCGGATCAACGCCTGGTGGGTGATGGTCCTGGTCATCGGCCTGGCGTTTCTGTTCGGCAAGCTGGGGGTGATCCTGCTGTTCTACTGCGTGTCGTTCTACGCCCTGCGTGAGTTCCTCACCCTGACGCCAACCCGGCGCAGCGACTACCCGGCACTGGTCGCGGCGTTCTACGTCGCCCTGCCGGTGCAGTACCTGTTGATTGCCATGGACTGGTACGGGCTGTTCAGCATTTTCATCCCGGTCTATCTGTTCCTGCTGCTGCCGATCCTGGCCAGCTTCGGCGGCGATACCACGCGCTTTTTGGAGCGTGCCTCGAAGGTGCAGTGGGGGTTGATGATCGCGGTCTACTGCCTGTCCTCGGTACCGGCCTTGATGACCCTGGATATCCCCGGATACGAAGGCCGCAACCTGCTGCTGATTGCCTGGCTGATCCTCGTGGTGCAAATCTCCGATGTGCTGCAGTACGTCTGCGGCAAGCTGTTCGGCAAGCACAAGGTGGCGCCCAAGCTGTCACCCTCAAAGACCGTCGAAGGCCTGGTCGGTGGCGTGGCCCTGGCCACTCTGATCGGCGCCACCCTGTGCTGGATCACCCCGTTCAGCTTCTGGCAGGCGGCGCTGATGGCCCTGACCGTCAACCTCATGGGCTTTGCCGGCGGCCTGGTGATGTCGGCGATCAAGCGCGACCGCGGCGTGAAGGACTGGGGCCATATGATCGAAGGCCACGGCGGCATGCTCGACCGCATGGACTCGGTATGCTTCGCCGCGCCGGTGTTCTTCCACTTCGTCCGTTACTGGTGGGCCTGATCGTCAGACCAACAGGTCGTAGGACAGCTTGCCGATCAAGATCAGCAGCAACACCAGGAACAGCGCGCGAACAAAGGGCACGCCCTTGTGCACCGCCAGCCAGGTGCCGGTCAACGCGCCGAGGATGTTGAAGGCGGCCATGGGGATGGCGATCAGGTAGAGCACGTTGCCGGTGGGAATGAAGAACATCAGTGCGGCGACGTTGGTGGCGATGTTCACCAGTTTCGCCGACGCCGAGGCATGCAGGAAGTCGAAGGCGAAGCAGCGAATGAACAGGAAGATCAGAAAGCTGCCGGTGCCGGGTCCGAACAGGCCGTCGTAAAAGCCGATGGCGCCACCGATGACGACCGCCAGCAGCTTCTCGCGGGTGCCGATGCGCATCGGCTTGTGCAGGGTACCGAAGTCCTTTTTCCAGAAGGTGTAGATCGCCATCAGCACAATCAGCACCAGCACCGCCGGGCGCATCAGCGACTGCGGCACCAGCGACACCGTGGCGGCGCCGACGAAGGCCATGGCAAAGGCTGCACAGGCCGCCGGGATCACCAGCCCCCAGTCGATCACCACCTTGCGCACGAACGAGCGTGCGGCAAACGCCGTACCGCACGCCGAGGCAACCTTGTTGGTGCCCAGCAATGCGGCCGGTGGCGATGCCGGCAGCACGTTGAACAGCGCCGGAATCTGGATCAGCCCGCCACCACCCACCGCCGCATCGATCAGCCCGGCGGCAAAGGCAAACACACAAAGAACGACGATATCGACCATGGTTTCAGGCTCTGGTAGTCAAGGACGGGCGCGCCAAGGTTAACCAACGTCCGGGTTTTGTGTTGCAATGCCATATTGCAAAAACTGCAACGAGGTAACACATGGCCCTGGATATGCTCGCGGAGCTGGAAGCCTTCGCAATGGTTGCCCGCAAGCGCAGCTTCGTCGCCGCAGCACGCGCCCTGGGACGCTCGCCCAGTGCTGTGACCCGCGCCGTGCAGGCCCTGGAAGAAAACGCCGGGGCCAAGCTGTTCAATCGCTCGAGCAACGCCGTAAGCCTGACCGAGGCAGGTGAACGCTTGCTGCCCTACGCCTACAAAATGCTCGATCTGCAACGTGAGGCCGATGAGGAGCTGACCGGGCTCAGCGGCCTGGCTTCCGGCTGGGTGCGGTTTTCCGCCCCCGAATCGCTGGCGCAGGTATTGCCCGGTCTGATTGCACAGTACGGCGAGCGCTACTCGCAGGTGAACGTCGATGTGATCTTCAGCGACGAGCCGATCGACCCGGCCAAAAGCAAACTGGATTTCTCGATTCGTGGCGCCTTCGCCCAGGACAGCGAGCTGATCGGCTACCCCCTGTGGCGCTACTCACGCTCGCTGTATGCCAGCCCCGCTTACCTGCACCGGCATGGCGTACCCGAGACGATCGAGGCACTGGAAGCGCATGCGCTGATCCTGCATACCGCGCCGCGGATTCTCAAGGAGTGGAAGTTTCGCAGCGCCGATCAGGCCGTCAGCCTGCGAGTGCACCCCAGGTTTCGCTTCAGCTCCGGGGTTGCCGTATTCCAGGCCGCCCTGGCCGGTGTCGGCATCGCCCGCCTGGCCGACTGGCTGGCCGAACCCGAGGTGCAGGCTGGGCGCCTGCAGCGGGTCTGCGCCGAGTACCGGCTGACCGCCAGTAACGGCGACAGCCCGCAAATGCACGCGGTGTACCCGGCCGGCACGCTGCCGCAACGGGTCAAAGCGCTGCTGGAAGTGATCCGCGGCTTTGGCGACAGCCTTGATCGATAGGCACGGATTTGCGCTCCCAGACACCTGAAGGTCGAGACCAGACATTTGCCGGGCACCGATAGCGACTATGGTGATGGACCTTTGAGCCATCCTCTGGAGCCTGGAATGTCCGATTTCATCACCGTGCTGCGCGAGACCTGCCCTACCCCCGTGCTGGATGCGACCAAGTGGCAACGCATCGGCGGCGACCCGCACACCGTCAACCTCAACGCCTATGTGTCGGCCGATGGCAGCAAGATCATGGGCACCTGGATCTGCACGCCGGGCAAGTTCCAGGTCAATTACGAGAAGTGGGAGTATTGCCATTTTCTGGACGGCTACTGCGTGATCACCCCGGAAGGTGAGCAGCCGGTGCACCTGAAAGCCGGTGATGTGTTCGTCATCGAACCGGGGATGAAAGGCACCTGGGAAGTGGTGGAGACGGTACGCAAGTACTTCGTTTTTGCCTGACCGCCGGGGCTGCCTTGGCAGCCCATCGCTGGCAAGGCCAGCTCCCACAGAATGATGTGTGCGCAGTACCTGTGGGAGCCAGCCTTGCTGGCGATGCTCTTTTTACTCGGGCTTGCGATAACCTTCGACAATCGCCGAGAAATCCTTGCCACCCTCGCCGCGCAAACTCATGGCCTGGTACAGCTGCTGGGCCACCGCGCCGAGAATCACCGGCTGGTGCGCCTGACGTGCGGCTTCTGTCGCCAGCCCCAGGTCCTTGAGCATCAGCTCGGCACCAAAGCCACCGGTATAGCCACGCGATGCCGGGGCCGTCTCGATAATGCCCGGCCACGGGTTGTAGGTGTCCGAACTCCAGCAGCGGCCGGTTGAGCTGTTGATGATCCCGGCCAATACCTTGATGTCGATCCCCAGCGCATTGCCCAGGGCCATGGCTTCGGACACGCCGATCATCGAGATGCCCAGCAGCAGGTTGTTGCAGATCTTGGCAATTTGCCCGGTGCCGACATCGCCGCAGTGGACGATGTTGCGGCCCATCTGCGCCAGCACCGGTTGCAGGGTGGCGAACAGCGCGTCGCTGGCACCAACCATGAAGGTCAGGGTGCCGGCCGCAGCGCCACCGGTACCACCGGACACCGGTGCATCGGCCAGGTCGACGCCCTGTTTGGCCGCAGCAGCCGCTACATCGCGGGCCGTCTGCGGGTCGATGGTGCTGCAGTCAACCACCGGGGTACCGGCCTTGACACCGGCCAGCACACCGTCTTCGTTGAGGTACACACCGCGCACGTGGGCAGCAGCTGGCAGCATGGTGATCACCAGCTCGCTCTGCTGCGCGGCGTCGCGCGGCGAGCTGCTGATCTGCCCACCGAGCTCGGCAAGTTCAGCCAGCACGGTCTTGTTCAGGTCGAACAGGTTCAGCTGATGCCCGGCCTTGATCAGGTTGCGGGCCATGGGCGCGCCCATGTTGCCCAGGCCGATGAATGCGATACGCATGATGAACTCCTTAGCGCAGGCTGATGGTGGTGTTCACGCCATCGTTGACGCTGTCATCATCGAACCAGCGGCTGGTGACGGTCTTGGTCTGAGTGTAGAACTGCACCACCTGTTTGCCGTACGGGCCGAGGTCGCCGAGTTTGGAGCCGCGCGAGCCTGTGAAGCTGAAGAACGGTACCGGTACAGGAATCGGAATGTTGATGCCGACCTGGCCAACGTCGATTTCGTTCTGGAACTTGCGCGCCGCCGCACCGCTCTGGGTGAACAAGCCGGTGCCGTTGCCGAAGGGGTTGCGGTTGACCAGGGCGATAGCTTCGTCGAGGGTGTCGACTTCCAGCACCACCAGCACCGGGCCGAAGATTTCCTGGGTGTAGATCTGCATGTCGGTGGTCACCCCGGAGAACAGGGTCGGGCCAACGAAATTGCCTTGCTCGTAGCCCGGCACACTGACTTCGCGGCCATCGAGCTCAAGCTTGGCGCCTTCCTTGATGCCGCTTTCGATCAGTCCCAGCACTCGCTCCTTGGCGCGCTTTGAAATCAGCGGGCCGACATCGGTACCCGGCTCGCTGCCGGCGTTGACCTTGAGGTTGGCGGCCAGCTCTTTGAGCTCCGGCAGCCACTCGCGGGCCTTGCCCACCAGCACCGCGACCGAGGTGGCCATGCAGCGCTGACCGGCCGCGCCGAAACCGGCACCGACCAGGGCATTGAGGGTTTGCGTACGGTTGGCGTCCGGCAGCACCACGGCGTGGTTCTTCGCGCCCATCATCGACTGCACGCGCTTGCCGTGCTGACCAGCCAGGTTGTACACGTGAGTGCCGACCTCAGTGGAGCCGACGAAGGAGATCGCCTTGATGTCGCTGTGGGTGCACAGCGCATCGACCACCTGCTTGCCACCATGGACGACGTTGAGCACGCCGGCCGGCACACCGGCTTCGATGGCCAGCTCCACCAGCATCATGGTCGACAGCGGGTCCTGCTCGGATGGCTTGAGTACGAAGGTGTTGCCGCAGACGATGGCCATCGGGAACATCCACAGCGGGATCATCGCCGGGAAGTTGAACGGGGTGATCCCGGCGCAGACGCCGATCGGCTGGCGCAGGGTGTAGGTATCGACGCCGCCGGCAACGTTCTCGGCGAACTCGCCCATCTGCAGGCTGCCGATGCTGCAGGTATGCTCGACCACTTCCAGGCCGCGGAAGATATCGCCTTCAGCGTCGGCAATGGTCTTGCCCTGTTCGGCACTGAGGACCACGGCGATGCGCTTGGAGTGTTCACGAATCAGCGCCTGCAGCTTGAGCATGATGCGCATGCGCGCGCCGATCGGGGTGTCGCGCCAGGTCTTGAACGCACGCTGGCCGGCGGCGATGGCGGCGTCGACTTCTTCGGCGGTGGCGAAGGGTACGCGGGCCAGCACTTGCTGGGTGGCCGGGTTGACCACGTCGCGCCATTCGCTGGTTTTCGATTCGACCCATTGGCCGTCGATCAGCAGCTTGACCTGCTCGACCTTGGTCTGGCCGGGGGTGAGGGATGCGTTCATGTGCGTTCTCCTGAAATTGTTGTTAGGGAGAGATCGACGCCACCGGATCAGCCACGGCGGGCGCTTGGGTCCAGGGCTTTTTTGGAGTATAGATGTGCAAACATCTAATAAGAACGCACATAAAAGCCGGACCAACATGCAAAAAAACATCACCTCCCTGGGGTCGTTGAACTGGGATGACCTGAAGTTCTTTCTTGAAGTGGCGCGCACCCGCAAGGCCAGCAGCGCAGCCAAACGCCTGGGCGTCGACTACACCACGGTGTCGCGGCGGATCAGTTCGCTGGAAGTGGCGCTGGGCACCTTGCTGTTCGAAAAATCGCGGACCAACGGCTTTGTCCTGACTGCCGAAGGCCAGCGCCTGCTCAGTTATGCCGAGTCGATCGAAAGCACCCTGCACATGGCCTGCGAGCAGGTCTCCGGTTCCGGCGTGGCGCTGTCGGGGCATGTGCGCATGGGCTGCACCGAAGGCTTCGGCAGCTTCTTCGTCACCCCGCAGCTGAGCCATTTCGTCGACGCCTACCCGGCGATCTCGGTGGACATCCTGCCGCTGCCGCACTTCATCAGCCTGTCCAAGCGCGAGGCCGACATCGTCATCGCCCTGGAGCGCCCGGAGCACGGGCCTTACGTGTGCTGCAAGCTGTGCGACTACCGCCTGCGCCTGTACGCCACCCAGGAGTACCTGGACAGCCACGAGCCGATCACCCGCAGCAGCGACCTGGCCCGGCATCAGTTCATCAGCTATGTCGACGACCTGGCCTTCAGCTCCGAGCTCCTTTACCTGGCCAACCTGATCCCGGCCGCCAGCGCCAACCTGCGCAGCACCAGCGTGATCGCCCAGTACGTGGCGGCCCAGCAGGGTCGTGGCCTGGCGATACTGCCGTGTTTTCTGGCCGCGCAGGACCCGCGCCTGGTGGCGATTTTGCCCGAGGAAGTGGCGATTACCCGGCAGTTCTGGATGTACTGCCGCGAGGACTTGAGGAAGTTGAAGCGGATTACCCTGTTGTGGGATTACATCCGCGAAGTCACCGAGCGCAACACCCCGCTGCTGATGGGCGAGTCGCGCACGATGAGCTTTGCCGACTGATCAGTCGGAGGCGACCACGATCGACACCCGGCGGTTTTCCAGGCGCCCGGCGCGTGTGTCGTTGCTGGCCACCGGCTCGCTGCTGCCGAGGCCGCGGGTTTCGACGTTCTCGGGGCGCATGCCGATGCCCACCAGGACATTGGCTACGCTCTGCGCCCGACGTTTGGACAGTTGCTGGTTGTAGGCGGCCTTGCCCGAGGCATCGGTGTGTCCGTCGACCCGCACGCGCTGGATGTTCACCGACAGCAGCGACTTGCCGATGCGCTCGACGATAGTCCTGCTCTGGGCGTTGAGGGTGTCGACATCGCTGCCGAACAGCACTTTGCTCGACAGGCCGAACTCCCAGCCTTCATCGGTGAGCTGGAAGCCCTCTTGCTTGAGCAGGGCAATCTGTTCGGCGGTCAGGCCCTTGGGCGGCACGCTCTGGCAGCCGCCCAGGGCGAACAGCGCCAGGGCCAGGCAGATAAAGTGAAAACGTAAACGTTGGCTCAGGTGAATCACGGTTCAGCTCCTGTTTTTTACGTGTTGGGCAGAGCGCTCCGTCTCTGCCATTTGCCCCTGGCCGCGCAGATTGCGCTTGGCCTGATACATCGCCGCATCAGCGGCATTGAGCAGGTCTGACGGCGTCAGGCCGTCATCGGGGAAATAGGCAATGCCGATGCTCAGCGAGGTGACGATGATCTGCCCTTCGCCCAGGCGGATCGGCAGTTTCATGCTGGCGGCAATCTTCTCGGCGATGCGCAGGGCATCGTCGCGCTTGTGCAGCGGCGCCAGCAGCACGGCGAACTCGTCCCCCCCCAGGCGGGCCACCAGGTCATTTTCGCGCAGCTGCGCGCGCACCCGTGTCGCGACGCTGATCAACACCTCATCGCCAGCCGCGTGACCAAAGCTGTCGTTGACCTCCTTGAAGTTGTCACTGTCGAGAAACAGCAACGCCAGGTGCTCCTGGTGTTTTTCCGCATTGCGCAGGGTGCGGCTCAGGCGGCCCTCGAAAAACGCCCGGTTGGGCAGGCCGGTGAGGCTGTCGTGGCTGGCCTGGTGGGCAAGGCTTTCATTCTCGCTCTGCAGGTGGCTCTGCCAGGACTCCAGCTCGTCGAGCAAGGCGTTGAAGTCGTTACCCAGTTCGTTGAGCTCGGCGATCTGCGCCGGCGGCACGCGGCGGTCGAAGCTGCGCTCGCGGCGTGCGGCATGGGCGACATTGGCCAGGCTGCGCAGCGGCCCGACGATATCGCCGAACATTCGCCGCGACAGGTACAGCGCGCTGAAGGCGCTGAGCGCCGTGCACAGCAGGATCCCGGCCAGGCCACTGAGCAGGAAGCGCACCAGGCTGCCGCCCTGCCCCACCAGCTCGATGCGCCCGACCTGCTGGCCCTGGTGCAGCACCGGCAGGATGATTGGTTCTTCCAGCAGGCTGCGGACTATCAGTTGCTCGGCCTGCGCCAGCAAGCCGCTTTCGCTGCGCTGCCAGCGGGCCAACAGTTCGCCGTTGTCGTCAAAGACCTTGGCGTCGGCCACCTCTTCAGCGGCGGCGATCAGCGCCAGCGCCTCGTTGGCCGCGCCAGCGTCGTTGAACACCACCGCCGCTTCAACGGTGTAATTGATCGAACGAGCAATCAGATGCAGGTTGTGATTGGCGTACACGCGCAGGGCCAATACACCGAGCAGCGTCAGGGAGACCCCGGCAAGGCCGACAGCCAGTAGCGCGACGCTCAGGTGGCGGCGGCCGAGGACGGCACGCAGGGTCGGGCGCTCGCGCCCCTTGCCAAAGCCGATCATGGTTGCGCCGCCCGCCGCCGCGATAGCTGCAGCACGCTGGGGTGAATGCGCACGCCGCTGCGCGCCACCGAGTCGAGGTTGACGTCAAAGGCCACCTGGCGATCACTGACCCGCAGGCAGAACAGGCTGCCTACCGTACACGGGTCGTCAGCTTCGCTCATGCTCAGGACCGGATGACCGCTCAACGCAGTAAACAGTCGGCTGCGCTCGTCCTGGCTGAGCTTGCCGATATAGATCGCATCGCATTCACTGGCGATGCGCGGGTCGTCGGCCAACAGCCGGCGTACCTGCACCGGCCGGCCTGTGGCCTGGGTAGTCCCCTTGACCAGGTCGTCGGCGTATTCGGTCGGGCCGATCAGGCACAGGCGAAGTTGCACCGGCTCAACCGGCCAGCGTGCATAACTGAGGATACCCAGCACGACCTGGGTCACTGCCTTGGCCCGCTGCTCGGCCAGGTTCGAAGTGGCCTGTGCCTCGGCGCAGGCTTGTGCGCCGAACAGCAACAGCAACGCGCCCAGCAGCGAACGCGTCAGGTTTGTCACACGTCCCGATATCGGGGCGGCCACATTCATGAAGGAAATCTCTTAAAACCACGCAGGATGATGCCGCAACGATAGCACAGAGCCCGATTTTCCAGCGAGGGAGCAGCCTGCCGGCGATCCGGTAAAAGGCCGAATCGTCGTGGTTATACCTGCTCCAGCATCAGCCCCGAGATGCGTTTGACCTTGCGCCGCACCGCGTCCTCAAACACACCCTGACGCGGCTCGATCAAACTAAAGCAGGTCTTGGCCCGGGTGATACCGGTGTAGATCAATTCCTTGGTCAACACCGGGTTCAAGGCATCCGGCAGCACCAGCGCAGTATGGGTGAACTCCGAGCCCTGGGACTTGTGCACGGTCATGGCGAACACGGTTTCGACCTCGTTGAGCCGGCTCGGCAGGACGAAACGCACGCCGCCGTGCCCGTCGTTGCGGGCGAAGGCCACGCGCAGCACCTGCTGCCCTTCATGCTGCTCATCCGGCAGGCGCAGGGCGATGCCGATATCGCCGTTCATCAGGCCCAGGCCGTAGTCGTTGCGGGTCATCAGCACCGGGCGGCCTTCGTACCAGGGCTGTTCGCTGTCGATCAGCCCGGCGGCACCGAGCACCCGGCTGACCCGTTGATTCAGACCCTCGACACCCCAGGGCCCCTTGCGTACGGCGCACAGCAGCTGGAAGGTCTCGAAGCCCCGCAGCACCTGCATGGCCCAGCTTTCCCAGCGCGGGTCATCCACCGGCGTGCCGAGCGGCGGGCGCTGCTGACGGAGGGCCTGCAGGTAGCTGCGATAGCCCTGTGGCCCGTCGCTGCCGCGGCCCAGGCCGTCGAGCAACAAGCGATCGAAGTTGCGGTCCTGTTCGCCGCGCAGGCTCAGAGCGAACACATCGTTGAGTTTCTGGTTGAGCAAGGCCCGCGCCTGCTCGGCGTCCTGGCGGTTGACCAGGCGCGCCAGCTGGCCGATGCCGCTGCCTTCGCCGAAGCGCCGCGAATAGCGCAGCATCACCACTTGCTGCGCCAGGGGATACTGCCCGGCACTGCCCGGCAGCAGCTCGCTGCCGGCCAGGGCCTCACCACTGACCTGCTCCAGCCAGGCCTGCGTCTCGGGGCTGTAGCGCCCGGCTTCGGCATCGCGGCACAGGTCGCCGAGTACCGCGCCGGCCTCCACCGAAGCGAGCTGGTCCTTGTCGCCCAGCAGCACCAGACGCGCATGGGGCGGCAGGGCGCCAAGCAGGTTGGCCATCATTTCCAGGTCGATCATCGAGGCTTCGTCGACGACCAGCACATCCAGCGGCAGCGGGTTACCGGCATGGTGACGGAAATGCCGCGAGCCCGGGCGACTGCCGAGCAGGCGGTGGACGGTGGAGACGTCGGTGGGAATGTTCTCACGGACCTCGGCGGCCACCGCCAGGCGCTCGACCTGCTGGCCGATGGACTCGGTCAGGCGCGCTGCGGCCTTGCCGGTGGGTGCCGCCAGGCGGATGCGCAGTGGCCGGCCAGCCTCGACGGCGGGCGCTTGCAGCAAGGCCAGCAAACGCACCACCGTGGTGGTTTTGCCGGTACCCGGGCCGCCGGTAATGATGCTAAAGGCACTGCGGGTGGCCAGGGCGCAGGCCAGCTTTTGCCAATCCACCTGACCGCTGGGAGCGCCGCCGTCGAACAGTTGCGCCAACCGCGCCGAAAGATCCGCCGGGGTCGGCTCGACCTGCTGCAGGCGCTCGCGCAAAGCGTTGTCGATACGCCGCTCGTAGGCCCAGTAACGGCGCAGATACAGGCGCCGGCCATTGAGCACCAACGGGCGCGCGCTGTCTTCCGCACTGCTGCCGTGGGCCACCAGCCGACTGTGGTTCAGTTGCTGCAGCCAGGTGTCGAGCTCCAGGCGCTCAAGCAGCTGCGACGGCAACAGCAGCGGCCCGGCCAGGGCATCGCCTTCCGGTGGCAGCGACAGGGCGAAATCCGGCTCGGCCAGGGTTTCACCCAGATCCAGGCAGACATGGCCGTGGCCCAACTGATGACTGGCCAGTGCCGCCGCCAGCAGCACCAAGGGTTCGCCGCCCGGGTCGCGCTCACCGAGAAAACTCACAAAGGCCCGGTCCAGGGCACGCAACCAGCCACGCTCGACCCAACGATCGAGCAAGGCAAGCAGGTCTGCGCCTTTGCTCAGCGGCTCCAGCGCGGCCAGATGGCGGGCATCCAGTGGCGTAGGGAGCAGGTCGTCGAGGCTACGGCTCATGGTGCGTCTCCGAGAAACAGGTCGTGTTGTTGCGGGGTGCTGACACCGCGGAACAGGGCGTCGAGCTGCTCGATCAGCTCGCGCGGGGGCTTGACGAAATACAGGCCGCGGGATGGCGAATCGACACCGCGCAAGAAGACAAACAGCGCCCCGCCGACATGCTGGTCGTAGTCATAACCGGGCAGCCGCGCGCGCAACTGGCGGTGCAGGGCCAGCAGGTAGAGCACGTATTGCAGGTCGTAGCGGTGGCCGAGAATCGCCCCTTCCATGGCCAGTTCGCTGTAGGCCTGGTCATCAGGCCCCAGCCAGTTGGATTTGTAGTCCGCCACGTAATAGCGGCCATCGTGTTCGAAGGCCAGGTCGATAAAACCCTTGAACATGCCATTGAGCAGCGCCGGTTGCGCAGCCAGGCGTGCAACGCCCTGGTGGGTGTATTCGCACACCAGTTGATCGAGCCGACCTACATCGACCTTGTGGCTGGCAAACCAGAATTCCATTTCGATCTGGTACTGGCGTAGCTGGCTCAAGGACAACGGCGAACTGTCGGGCGCCAGGGCCATGGGTTGCTCGAGCAATTGCTGCAACCACTGGCTGAGGGTCGGGATCCAGCCGGTCCAGTCGCGGCGGTTGCAGCGCTGGCCAACGGTGCGGGTCAATTGCTCGGGATCGGCGCTGACCTGGGCAAAACCTTCATGCCCGGCCCATTCGAGCAGGCCGTGGAGGAAGGTGCCGGGGTTCGGCCCGCGGGGGAAGCGGTGAATGTCGCCGCTACCGGGCATGACTTCACGCAACTGCTGCAGGTCGGGGCGCTCGTCATCGAGCAGTTGTTGCGCCTGGGAGCTGTCGGCCGCCAGGGTCATGGCCTCTTCGCCGATGCGCAAGGCGCTGTAGGAAGCGATCCACCAGTTTTCTGCAGCCCGGCGTTTGGGCTGGCGCGCAGGTAGCAGTTCGGCCTGGTTGAGCGGGGCGCTGTAGGCCTGCTCATCAGGCGCTGGCAGCTCGATGCTGGCGATGGCCGGGCAACCGGCCTGCAAGGCCTGCAGCCAATCGCCCAGCTGGGTCGAGGCTGACAGGGCGCTGCCGCCGCCCAACAGGTAACCCAGGGCTGAACGATGCAGGGTCGAGGTCTTGCCGGCGCCGCGCTTGAGGTCGGCAACGCCGAGCCAGCAGGCATGCTGGGCGCGGGTCAAGGCCACGTAGAGTAGGCGCAGGTCTTCGGCCAGGCGCTCATCGTCGGCCCGGGCGATCTGTTCGGCATCCGGGGTCAGGGTCAGGTGCGCCTGGCCTTCGCTGTCGTGCCAGGCCAGTGGCAAGCGCGAGCCATCCACCGGCTTGCTGGTGCAGATGAAGGGCAGGAACACCAAGGGATATTCCAGGCCCTTGGACTTGTGGATGGTCACCACCTTGACCAGTTGCTCGTCGCTTTCCAGGCGCAGGATCTGCTCCTCGCCGGCCTGGCCGGAACTGGCCAGGTGCTCGCCCAGGTGACGAATCAACGCCTGCTCGCCATCCAGCTCGGTAGCCGCCTGCTGCAGCAGCTCGGCCAGGTGCAGCAGGTTGGTCAGCACCCGTTCGCCATCACTGCGGACCATCAATACCTGGGGCAGATCGAAGTCATGCAGCAGGCGCCGCAGCATCGGCAGTACACCCTGGCCGCGCCAGATCAGCCGGTACTGGCGGAACTGCATGACCCAGCGCTCCCACACCCGCTCATCCTGGTTCAATTTTGCCAGGGCGCTGAGCGGCAGGTTGAGGGTAATGCTGGCCAGCGCCGCCTTGAGCAGGCGCTCGGCATCCGGCTCGGCGCAGGCTTTGAGCCAGGCCAGCAGGTCATGGGCTTCCTGGGCGGCGAACACCGAGTCCTTGTCCGACAGGTAAACGCTGCGCACATCGCGGGCCGCCAATTCGGCACGAATCAACTGCGCCTCGCGGCCATCGCGCACCAGAATGGCGATATCCGAAGGCAGGCAGCCGCGCAGCGACCGATCGGACTGCACGAAACCACTGCGACCCTGCTGCCCGCCATTGAGCAAGGCAACGATCTGGCTGGCACAGCTGGCGGCCAGTTGCTGACGATAAACAGCGCCGGATACCGGCTCTTCACTGCTCAGTTGCCAGAGGTTGAGTGCGGGTACCGGCGAGCCATCGACCTGCAGCTGCTCGCTGCGGCCCTTGGCCTTGACCTCGAGAAACGGCACCGGGTTGTTGCTGCCGTCGCGGAACAGGAAGGCGCCACGGCCCTGCTCGCGCACTTCGGCCTGCATGAACACATGGTTGACCGCCGTGACCATGGCCTGGCTCGAACGGTAGTTGGTATCGAGGCTGTGCAGGCGCCCGGCCGTGGCCCGCCGCGCCCCCAGGTAGGTGAAGATGTCGGCGCCGCGGAAGGCATAGATTGCCTGCTTGGGGTCGCCAATCAGGAACAGGCCGGTATCGCGTGCGTTCTCTTCAATCCGGTAGATTCGCTGGAAGATCCGGTACTGCACCGGGTCGGTGTCCTGGAACTCGTCGATCAGGGCCACCGGGAACTGTTCACGGATCAGCCCGGCGAGGCGCTCGCCGGCATCACCGTGCAACGCGTGGTCGAGACGCAGGAGCATGTCGTCGAAGCCCATCTCGGCGCGGCGGCGTTTTTCCTGTTCAAAGCGGGCGCCGACCCAGGCAGCCGCGTGCTCGAGCAGACAGGCATCAGGCGTGGGCAGGCCCTGAAGCTGGTCGCGCAGACCCTCCATCGCCTGGAGTGCCGGGTGGACTGGCGGCTCGCCCTTCCAGGCTTCGGTCATGCCGGCACGGGTAAAGCGGCTGAAGCCGGTGCCCAGATCCAGCTCCAGCGCCTGGTCGTCCTCGGCCCAGGCCTTGAGTTTTTCGCACCAGGGCTCGAAGTAGCGCGCCTGCATCTTGCGCCCGTCAACCTGCTTGGCGGCCAGGCCGTCACGGCAGATCTGCAGCAACTCGCCGGACCATTGCGCCC
The DNA here is from genome assembly GCF_900497695.1 of Pseudomonas wadenswilerensis. Lineage (GTDB taxonomy): Bacteria > Pseudomonadota > Gammaproteobacteria > Pseudomonadales > Pseudomonadaceae > Aquipseudomonas > Aquipseudomonas wadenswilerensis. The sequence goes on from NZ_UIDD01000011.1 coordinate 418,387, forward strand.
AGGGCGCCTTGAGCGTGCGCAGCAGTTCAGTACGTTGCTGCAGCACCGCTTCGATCAGCGCCTGAGGCTCTTCCTCATCGCTCTCGATGCGCTGCCGGCCGAACAGCGCGCGGACCCGTGGCAGCAAGGCTTCGGGGCTGACCCAATGGGCGCGAACCCAGGCCAGCGCATCGCCCTGCATGCTGTAGCAGAAGCGTCGCCAGTAATCGCGCATGACCTGGCCAAGCAGGTCACTGTGGTCGGTTTCCAGGGTCTGGGTAAACAGGCTGCCGCTGTCGAAGGCGTGCTCGCGCAGCATGCGTTGGCACCAACTGTGGATGGTCGACACCGCAGCTTCGTCCATCCACTGTGCGGCCACGTCCAGGCGGTTGGCGCACGCCGCCCACAGCGACGGCTCATAGTCATCGCGCAATTGCTGGAGCAAGGGATCGGCTTCGCTCAACTCACCACGGAAGTAGCGCGCGGCTTCTGCCAGGCGGGTGCGGATGCGTTCACGCAGCTCCTTGGTAGCGGCGTCGGTGAAGGTCACCACCAGGATCTGTGGTGGCAACAGCTCGCGGCCAAAGCCCTGTTCACCGCCATGGCCGAGCACCAGGCGCAGGTACAACGCCGAGATGGTGAAGGTCTTGCCGGTACCGGCACTGGCCTCGATCAACTGGCTGCCATGCAAGGGAAAGGTCAGTGCCAGGGGGGCTGGGGCAACACCAAGGCTCATCGAGCGCTCTCCTCTTTGCCCGGCGTCTGCCAGGGCGCTTCGAATATCGGGCGGTACAGGGCCTCGCACCAGCCTTCGAATTCTTCACTGGCACTGAGTGCCGCGAAATCGCTGAACTGTCGGGCCAGCGCGGTGCTTTCGCTGCGCTCGCCGAAGGTGTTCTGACCATCACCGTCGTAGGCCTTGGCGGCTGCAGCCAGGGCTTTGTCGGCATCGCTCTGGGCCAACCAGGCAAAGGCGGTCTTGACTGCTACCGGGAGCGGCGCATTCATACCCGCCTGGCGGGCCAGCAGCAGATCGCCCAGCAGTTCAGCGGCGCGGGCCTGCTCCAGGGGGGCGAGCAACAGGGTGACATCGGTGGCGACCACTGCACTGTGCAATGGCAAACCAACCGCGCAGGCGGCCAGGTGCATGACCCAGGTCGGCGTCAGCCGGTGCCATTTCAGTGTGCGGCCACTGCTGATGCCGTTGGGCAAGGTAGTGATGCTCAGCAGGGATTGATCCTCCCGCTGATAGACCCGGCCCAACCAGCCTTCGAGCTTGAGCTGGCGGTACTCGAAACGGATCGGCAAGGCGTTATCCACAGGCATCGGCCATTGCTGCAGCAACTGTTGATAACGCTGCAACAGGTCGGGCAATGGCTCGATCAACTCGGCCTGCAGGCATTCGCCGAAGCCGGCCAGTGGCAACAGCCCGTAACCCTGCAGGCGGCGGGCCTGGGTGGTAAGCGCCCGGGCGCTGTCATCCGGATCGGCCAGGGCTGCGGCCAGCAGGCTTTCGCTCAGGCTGTAGCGCTGCAGGGCATCGAGGACGAAGGGCTCCTCATCGGCCAGCGGCGCTTGCGCCGACTCGAAAAAGACCTTCAGCCGCTGACTGAAGAAATGCCGCACCGGATGGCGCAGAAAGTCCTGCAACAAGCTCAGCGTCAGCGGTTCATCGCTGTTGTATGGCGGCAGCTCGTCCTCATTGATCTGCTCTTCGCCAGGGAGGTGCAGCGTCCGCCATTCCCGTGCATAACTGAACAGGCTGCTGCCCTTGTGAAAGTAGCGGGCGCTGAACGGCTGCAACGGATGCTCCACCGTCAGGGCATGCAGCAACTGCTCACCTGCATTGAGCTTGCCACCGATCTCGGCATCGGCCAGACGCCAACCCGTAGCCAGATGGTCGCGCAACTGGCCAATCAGCACCGAGGCCGGGCGTTCGCTGTTATCGCGGATGCTGCGCCCGACCCAGCTGACATACAGCTGGTCACGGGCCGAAAGCAGCGCTTCGAGCAACAGGTAGCGGTCGTCTTCACGGCGCGAGCGATCACCCGGACGGTAGTCGCTGCCCATCAGGTCGAAGTCCAGCGGCGGTTGCGCACGCGGGTAGTCGCCATCGTTCATGCCCAGCAGGCAGACCACCTTGAACGGGATCGCACGCATGGGCATCAAGGTGCAGAAATTTACCGAACCTGCAAGAAAACGCTGGGACAAGCGCCCTTGGTCGAGCCCGGCCAGCCAGGCTTCGCGAACCACGGTGAGCGGCAGCAAGTCTTGCAGGCCAACCGATTCACAGGTCTGCAACCAGGTTTCGCGCAGGGTCTGCAGTTGCACCAGCAGATAGTCGTCATGCTCGGTGTCGGCGAGGAAGAACACTTGCAGCAAGGCATGCAGGCGCTCGCCCCACTCGGCAGCAGTTGCCGGTTGGGAAAGTTGCTCGTGGGCGATTTCCAGGGCGTCGAGCAGGGCCACCAACGGGCCGATCAAGGCGGCATCCAGGCCGCCGATTTCATCGAACGGCTCGATACCATCGCAACCTTCGCCGACACCGACGGCGTAACCCAGCAGCATGCGCCGCAAGCCAAATCGCCAGCTGTTCTGTTCGAGATCCGCCGGCAAGCCGAGGCCCGCGCGTTGCTCGGCGTTCAGGCCCCAGCGAATGCCGGCGCCTTCGATCCAGCGGTGCAAGGTCGGAAGGTCGCTTTCCTTGATGGCGAAGCGCGCACGCAAGGCTGGCACATCGAGCAGGTCAAGGACCTCGCTCACCGCGAAGCGGCTATCAGGTAGCTTCAGCAAGTGCTCCAGGGCAATCAGCAGCGGATCTCGGCCACGCTGGCCCTGGTCGGTCAAGGTGAAGGGGATGAAGCGCGGATCATTGCGGTCCAGTTGGCCGAACACCGCGCGGATGTGCGGCGCATAGGTATTGATGTCCGGGAGCATGACGATGATGTCCCGTGGGCGCAGCGTCGGGTCGGCACTGAAGCGGGCGAGCAACTGGTCGTGGAGGATTTCCACTTCACGTTGCGGGCTGTGGCCGATGTGGAAGCGCACCGAGCGATCTTTGGCCAGGTCGACGTCAGGCCAAAGCTCACGGGTTTCGGCCAGCGGACGCAACTCAAGAATGTCGTCCTGCAACTGATTGAGCAGTGTTGTCGGGGCACTGTCGCTGAACAGGTCGATACGCCCGTCGCTGAAGGCTGCGCGGTAGCTGCCAGGGTCGTCATAGCTGTCGAGCAGGTTGATATAGTCGCGGCCTTGCTTGCCCCAGGCGGCGAGCAACGGATGTGCGTGTTGATGCAGGGTTTCGGCATCGATCAGGCTGGGCATGCCCTGCTTGCGTTGCTGGCGCTTGTATTGATGGCGCAGCAGGTCCTTGTCGGCAACGATGTCGGCCCAGTGGTGCCGGCAGGGGTTGTGCACGCAGAGCAGCACCTGGCTGAAACGAGCCAGCCCTGCGAGCGCTTCGAGCGCCTGGGCAGGCAGCGACGAAATGCCGAAGACAATAACCCGGGATGGCAAGCCAGGTGGCGCCTCCTGCAGGCTATTGATCCGCTCGATAAAGCGCTGATGGACTCCGGCGCGGCTCTGGGCCATGCCCTCTTCACCGACATCCAGCAACAGGGCGCGCCATAGCTCTGCCTGCCAGCAGTTGGCGGCCGGCAGCGGCTTTGATTCGCCACGGGCGGTATTGAGTACATGGCGGCCGGCGGCCCAGTCCTTGAGCCAGTCGGCCCGATACACCTGATACTGGTCGAACAGGTCGGCAAGGCGTTCGGCCAACTGGTAGCGCTTGCGCAGGTCGCTGTCGTCGGTGAGAAAGCGCTGCAAGGGCTCGAAGTGCGGTTTGTCGATGACTTCAGGCAGCAGGCGCATCAAACGCCAGGTCAGCGGCGCCTTGTCGAGCAGCGACACCTCGGGGATTTCTTCGCGGCCCAGCACCTTGCGGTACAGCTGCCACATGAAACTGCCGGGTAGTTGCACCTCGACTGCGGCGGCGATGCCACAGCCACCTTGATCGTCGTCTTCAGGATCTTCGGCTAGGGCCAGCTTCAGCCACTGGGCGATGCCGTTGCTCTGCACCAGGGCGATTTCGTTTTCCAGCGGTGCCAGCGGGTAACGCCGCATCCAGCTCACCACCAGACTGCGCAGTTCATCCAGGCGATTGCCGTGAACCACCATGAAACCTGGTATGAGTGGGTTTGCGTGCGGCATTGGGCATCCTTGAGGCTGTGCGGGCAGAGGGAAACCTTATCATGCTCGGGGAGCCTGACTGTGTTGTGCAACAGCCAGAAAGACAAAACCCCTACCTGCGTACGCAGATAGGGGTTTCGGAATTTAATCTTGACGATGACCTACTCTCACATGGGGAAACCCCACACTACCATCGGCGATGCATCGTTTCACTGCTGAGTTCGGGATGGGATCAGGTGGTTCCAATGCTCTATGGTCGTCAAGAAATTCTGTTGCCAGAAGGTCTTGTTAGACACTCCAGCGAATCGGGTATGTGATGTTTTGTGAGTTACAAATTCTCGGCTTTGCAGTCTTCACTACCGCAATTTGGCCTGCTCTTTATTTAGGAGCAGCAAATTGCTTGGGTGTTATATGGTCAAGCCTCACGGGCAATTAGTATTGGTTAGCTCAACGCCTCACAGCGCTTACACACCCAACCTATCAACGTCGTAGTCTTCGACGGCCCTTCAGGGAGCTCAAGGCTCCAGTGAGATCTCATCTTGAGGCAAGTTTCCCGCTTAGATGCTTTCAGCGGTTATCTCTTCCGAACATAGCTACCCGGCAATGCCACTGGCGTGACAACCGGAACACCAGAGGTTCGTCCACTCCGGTCCTCTCGTACTAGGAGCAGCCCCTCTCAAATCTCAAACGTCCACGGCAGATAGGGACCGAACTGTCTCACGACGTTCTAAACCCAGCTCGCGTACCACTTTAAATGGCGAACAGCCATACCCTTGGGACCGGCTTCAGCCCCAGGATGTGATGAGCCGACATCGAGGTGCCAAACACCGCCGTCGATATGAACTCTTGGGCGGTATCAGCCTGTTATCCCCGGAGTACCTTTTATCCGTTGAGCGATGGCCCTTCCATACAGAACCACCGGATCACTAAGACCTACTTTCGTACCTGCTCGACGTGTCTGTCTCGCAGTCAAGCGCGCTTTTGCCTTTATACTCTACGACCGATTTC
>NZ_UIDD01000005.1 GCF_900497695.1 Pseudomonas wadenswilerensis
CATCACATCCTGGGGCTGAAGCCGGTCCCAAGGGTATGGCTGTTCGCCATTTAAAGTGGTACGCGAGCTGGGTTTAGAACGTCGTGAGACAGTTCGGTCCCTATCTGCCGTGGACGTTTGAGATTTGAGAGGGGCTGCTCCTAGTACGAGAGGACCGGAGTGGACGAACCTCTGGTGTTCCGGTTGTCACGCCAGTGGCATTGCCGGGTAGCTATGTTCGGAAGAGATAACCGCTGAAAGCATCTAAGCGGGAAACTTGCCTCAAGATGAGATCTCACTGGAGCCTTGAGCTCCCTGAAGGGCCGTCGAAGACTACGACGTTGATAGGTTGGGTGTGTAAGCGCTGTGAGGCGTTGAGCTAACCAATACTAATTGCCCGTGAGGCTTGACCATATAACACCCAAGCAATTTGCTGCTCCTAAATAAAGAGCAGGCCAAATTGCGGTAGTGAAGACTGCAAAGCCGAGAATTTGTAACTCACAAACATCACATACCCGATTCGCTGGAGTGTCTAACAAGACCTTCTGGCAACAGAATTTCTTGACGACCATAGAGCATTGGAACCACCTGATCCCATCCCGAACTCAGCAGTGAAACGATGCATCGCCGATGGTAGTGTGGGGTTTCCCCATGTGAGAGTAGGTCATCGTCAAGATTAAATTCCGAAACCCCTATCTGCGTACGCAGGTAGGGGTTTTGTCTTTCTGGCATTTGCCACTGTGGGAGCGGCGGTGCGATGCCTCGACTTGTCCCGCGATCCCCTTCTGTCAGCCACATCGCATCGCGGGGCAAGCCCGCTCCCACAGTAGCTTCAGACCCGCCTGACTGTCTTATCTAGCCGAGTGTCCGCTTAACTGGCGTCCCTCCCATAACGATAAGAAGGCCAACGCCCATGTCTGCAAATGCCGCCCCGATCAGTCCCGCCCGCGTCGCAGTCATCCAGTTCGACCCGCAGGTGGGTCTTGAACACTGCGACAACAACCTCTGCCATGGCCTGCAGCTCGCCGAACAAGCGGTTCGTGAGGGCGCCAATCTGATAGTCCTGCCTGAACTGACCAACACCGGCTACAGCTTCAATACCCGCGCCGAAGCCTGGGCTCACGCCGAAGCTCTGGCGGACGGCCCTAGCCTGAACAACTGGGGACGGACCGACCTCTACGGCTCGATGCTCGGTTATGACCTGCACCCAGCCTTGCCGCGCTAAGGAGGGGGGATGGACAACTCAATCAAAACCTCCCGTTCCACCTTCTGGCCTTTGCTGTTGTTGTGCCTGACGGTGTCGTTGGTCACCACGGTGCTGCTTGAAGTTATCAGCGGCCGCGCCGACGCCTGGATTGGCCAGTGGCCAGACTATGCGCACATGATGGCCAATCTTGGCGAGCCCTTGGCGCGTTTGCGCTGGGTCATCGGTGATATCAGTGAAGCGGCCTTCTACAAGCATGAGTTGCCGGCACTGGGCTTGCTGGCGGGCGCGGCCCTGGCTCATTGGGCCAACCGCAACGGCAAGCGTTGGCAAGGCTTCGCCATCTGTTACGGCACGGGCTTGTGGCCGTGGCTGGTGACCAGTTCGCTGCTGGGGTTGTGGTTCAGCCATGCGCTATGGGGCTGGACCTTGAACAGTGGCATCTGGCAACCAACCTTCGTGGCTTTCGTTTCGCTGCCGGCGGCCATGGTGCTGGTGTTCGGTGCGGGCTGGAAGGTGGCTTTCAATGGCGCGCTGATGGGCGCTTTGCTGGTCACGCCAGCCAGCCTGCTGTTGGTCAACTACCTGTGCTATCCCTTGAAGCTGCCAGTGGTAGTCGGCAATGTCGGCGGCATGGCGGTTGCCAGTGTCCTGGCGTTCATCTTGATCCGCCGATTTCCGCTGCTGGTGAGGTCAACCGCGTCGGGCTACACCCCACAAGCGCTCGGCCAGATCCAAACCGATTACGGCATCACCTGGACGTTGCGCCGGGTGCTGGCCGACTTCAGTGAAGCACCGTTCTTCGGCAATGAACTGGCGAGCCTCGGCTTGTTGCTGGGCGTATTGCTGGCCTACATCCTGTCACCCACTGGCCCTGCGTACGGCTCACAGCTGGTAGTGGAAATAGTGACAGGGCAAGCACTGGCATCCTTTGTCGGCGTGTTGATCTGGCGTAGGCAATGGATGCGCCAGGGCTGGTATCCAACCTATATCCCGATCGTCTCAGTTGTCCCGGCCGCCGTGCTGACCTTCGGCGGCAACTGGCAGGTGGTCGGGCTCAGTGCGGTCTTGGGAGCCCTTGTGGCTCCACCGTTGGCGGCCTCTATCAGCCAGCGCCTGCCAAGTCATATGCATGGCTTCATCGGTAATGTGCTGTCTATGGCTATTTCCACTTTGCTAGTTCTCCCCTTCATCAGCCTGGTTGCAGGAGGTGACGCATGACCCTGCCCACACTAGCCATAGGAACCCTCGGCGGTACCCTAAGCATGCTCCAGGCAGCAGCTGGCGAAGGTGTCACTCCGGGCCTGGACAGCACGCAGATGCTGGCCGACGCGCCGCAGCTTGCAAGCCTTGCGCGCATCTCGGCGAAAACCCTGCAGATGCTGCCCAGTGCATCGTTGTCGTTCATTCAACTGATCGATGTCTTGTACTGGGCCAAAGCCCAGGTGGAAGAGGGCGCACACGCTGTGGTGCTGACCCAGGGCACAGATACCCTGGAGGAAGTGGCGTACTTTCTCGAACTGCTCTGGCCCTTTGACGCGCCATTGATCCTGACCGGCGCCATGCGTGCGGCCAGCGAGCCCGGCGCCGATGGCCCGGCCAATCTGCTGGCGGCGGTGCAGGTGGCGCTGGATTCGCAGAGTCGTGGACGAGGCGTGCTGGTGGTGATCAATGATCAGATCCACGCCGCTGAACATGTGCGCAAAACCGAGAGCCTGGCTATGGCAGCATTCAGCTCACCGCACTTCGGCTGCGAAGGGTTGCTGATCGAGGGGCGCGCCTGCTATCTGAAGCCCGCCAGGCCTCGCCATCCCTTGCCCGAACCCTGGCGCCTGGATCAGCGTGTGGCGTTGCTGGAGGCTGATTTCGCCGCAGATACCCTGCTGCTCGAGCAAGTCGCCGGCCTGGGTTACGAAGGCCTGGTGATCGCCGGCTTTGGCGCCGGGCACGTGCCGGCAGCATGGGCCAAATGCGTGGGATACATCGTCACGAGAATGCCGGTCATTGTCGCCTCGCGAACCGGCTCCGGTCCTACGGCGCGCCACACCTATGGCTTCGAGGGTGGGGAAATGGACCTGCAACGCAAGGGCGCGCTGATGGCGGGGTTCTTGTGCCCGCGCAAATGCCGGGTGTTGCTGTGGGTGCTGATCGGCTGCGGGATGGATGACGAACTGGAGCACTGGCTGGAGGAGTATCGTCAGCCGCGGTGAAGGCAAGATCACGTGGGGCCGGGTGTCGGCCCCACGTGTCCTCGCAAGGGCGCTTAGACGAAGCGCTGAGGCACTACGCCGCGGGGCAGGCGGTTGCTGCCGGGCAGGGCGCTCAGGCGTGCACGCCAGCTGGCCTTGAAGCAGAACGTGCTGGGGCTGGGGCTGGCCTTGGCCATGCGTTGTTTACGCAGCTCTGCCAGGGACGGGGTGGATTTCTTGGCCGACGCAGGCGATTCCGTCTTGACCAGGGACCGCTGACACGACTTGCAGGAAACCTGGTCAGGGGTGGAGGTGCTGGTGAGGTTGTTACCGGCGCGACCGCAAGCGACTGCGTCGCCGCTGGTTGAGTAGTGCATTACCAAGCTGTACATCTCCAAACATATGAACAAAAGCCCCCTATTTTCGCACAGGTTGGCGGCGGATGCGGCGCCATCGTCAACGTCATGCTGGAGGCTTGAGTCAGAAGGTTGGAGAACAGCGTTGTTTACAGGGGAGAAATGGTACCGAGTGCGCCAATCGCAATGGCCAGCACCAGAAACCCTACGACGAAGAATGCAAGCTTACCCATTGAGCGCTCCAGATAGAGGTTTTGCGGTGCAGCGCCAGGCCGCACCCGCGAAATGCGCCCGGTAGAGCGGGGCGCAGGCGTATTTTCGCTCTGGCGCTGTTACCGAAACAGATGCAGATGGTGCTGCAAAATACGGATCAGATTTAACTGGAGCGCTGCAATTCAACGCCGCCAGGCACCTTCGGGCTTTTCAACCTCACGCTCGGCTTGCGCCAGGGCCAGCTTCAAGCCCTCTACATCAAAGGGGATGCAGTAAGCCGGCTTGGCCCGTTCGAACCGCCAGCTTTCATCCAGGCCTCCGGCATCGACGGCGTCGTAGCCCAGATCGTCGAGCAACTTGCTCACCGCTGACTTCGCTTCATCATCATCGCCGGCAATAGGCAGGGCACGCCGATCTGCCGCACCCCTGACACGTGCGTCTTTCTCCAGGTCCTGGGCAAGGATTGCATTGAACACCTTCACCACCCGCGAACCCGGCAGGTGCTCGGCAAGCAGGCGACTGGTCGTAGTCTCGAAGCGCTCCAGCGGGGGAAACTGACCGTCGCGGTCCGGGTAGTAGTTGTTGGCGTCCATGACGATCTTGCCCTCCAGCCACTGCGCGGGCACGCTGCGGTAGTGCGCGAAGGGAATCGCCACCAGTACCAGCTCAGCAAACCGTGCCGCATCTTCTGCACTGCCCACCTCGCAGCCCAGAATGCCGCTGCGCACGCTGCTCATGGTCTGCGGCCCACGTGAGTTACTGAGCATCACCTCATGCCCGGCTGCCAGCGCCAGCTGCGCTACTGCCCGACCGATAAAACCTGCCCCGATAATGCCGATACGCATGTCCTTGCTCCGTTGCGTGATAGGAGCGTTTATGATGATTGGCAACCAGATGGAGATAAATTAGCGGTCTGGATCAAGTGTCGTTACCAGGAGTGTTGAATGATGGATCGCCTGACCAGCATGGGCGCCTTTGTGATGGCGGCCGAAGCGGGCTCCTACGCCAGTGCAGCGCTGCGTCTGGGCATGTCGCCACAGATGGTCGCCAAGCATGTAGCTGCCCTGGAGCAACGCCTGGGCGCGCGCCTGCTCAACCGCACAACCCGCCGCCAGAGCCTGACCGAGCTTGGCAGCGCCTACTACGAGCGTTGCAAACACATCCTCAGCGAGGCGCAGGCGGCCGACTCCCTGGCGCAGATCATGAACGAAACGCCCCGTGGCAAGCTGAAGGTCAGTGCGCCGGTCACCTTCGGCTCCTACAGCCTGATGCCGCTGGTGACCGACTTTCTGCGCCTGTACCCCGAGGTCGAGATCGACCTGCACCTGACCGACCGCTTCGTCGACCTGGTAGAGGAGGGCTTCGAAGTGGCATTTCGCATCGGCCCACTGGGCACCTCCAGCTTGACCGCCAGGCCGCTTGCGCCCTACCGGCTGGTGACCTGCGCATCGCCGCGCTACCTGACCGCCCACGGCACCCCACGAACGCCAGCCGACCTCGAACAGCACGAATGCCTGGGCTACGCCTACTGGTCGCGCCCAGCCGACCGTGAATGGCAATTCGTCCAGGGCGATACGCTGCACAAGGTGCAGGTCGCCAGCCGTTTGCAGGTCAACGAGAGCAGGGCGCTGATGTCAGCGGCGCTGGATGGCTTCGGGATTGTGCTGGGGCCGGAAGACTTTCTGCGCCCGGCGCTGCAAAGTGGCGAGCTGGTGCGGGTGCTGGCTGACTACCAGCCGCCGAGCCGGCAGATGCATTTGCTCTATACGGCAAGCCGTCAGCGCACGGCCAAGCTTCGGTGCTTTGTCGAGACTGTACTTGGGCGTTTCGCTGAGGCTTGAGCAGGACAAATAAAAAAGGCTGCCTAGCGGCAGCCTTTTCTTGTAGAACATGAACAGGGAAATCAATCCCAGCTCAACGCCCCACCGGTCTGATACTCAATCACCCGAGTCTCGAAGAAGTTCTTCTCTTTCTTCAAGTCCATGATCTCGCTCATCCATGGGAACGGGTTGGTGGTACCTGGGTACTCTTCCTTCAGGCCGATCTGCGACAGGCGACGGTTGGCGATGAACTTGAGGTAGTCCTCCATCATCGCTGCGTTCATGCCCAGCACGCCGCGAGGCATGGTGTCGCGGGCATATTCGATTTCCAGCTGGGTGCCCTGCAGGATCATCTGCGAGGCTTCTTCCTTCATTTCGGCATCCCACAGGTGCGGGTTTTCGATCTTGATCTGGTTGATCACGTCGATACCGAAGTTCAGGTGCATGGATTCGTCACGCAGGATGTACTGGAACTGCTCGGCAACGCCGGTCATCTTGTTGCGACGACCCATGGACAGGATCTGGGTGAAGCCGCAGTAGAAGAAGATGCCTTCCAGGACGCAGTAGTAGGCGATCAGGTTGCGCAGCAGCTCTTTGTCGGTCTCGACGGTACCGGTGTTGAATTCCGGGTCGGAGATCGCGCGGGTGTAGCTCAGGCCCCAGGCGGCTTTTTTAGCGACCGACGGGATCTCGTGGTACATGTTGAAGATTTCGCCTTCATCCATGCCCAGCGATTCGATGCAGTACTGGTAGGCGTGGGTGTGGATCGCCTCTTCGAACGCCTGGCGCAGGATGTACTGGCGGCACTCGGGGTTGGTGATCAGGCGGTACACAGCCAGGGCCAGGTTGTTGGCAACCAGGGAGTCGGCGGTGGAGAAGAAGCCCAGGTTGCGCATGACGATACGACGCTCGTCGTCGGTCAGGCCTTCCGGGTTTTTCCACAGGGCGATGTCCGCGGTCATGTTGACCTCTTGCGGCATCCAGTGGTTGGCGCAACCGTCCAGGTACTTCTGCCAGGCCCAGTCGTACTTGAAAGGCACCAGCTGGTTGAGGTCGGCGCGGCAGTTGATCATGCGCTTTTCGTCAACCGCGACACGGGCAGCGGAACCTTCCAGCTCAGCCAGGCCTTCGGCGATGTCGAGTTGGTCCAGGGCAGCCTTGGCGCGTTTGACCGCTTCGGAGTCTTCGGCAGTTACGGCGCGAGCTTCCAGGGCAGCAACACCGCCGGCGTTGTCGAGCTTGTCGATGCCTGCGGCAGCAGCTTGAGTGGCGGTAGTGCCTTTGGCGGCTTCTTCGCCTTCGTCTTTATCGAATTCGTCCCAGCTCAGCATGGTGGGTCTCCTGCTTGAGGGCCATATCAGTATGGCCGGTGGATCTTGGTTGCGGTGCTTGCGGTTGGTACTGCGGTGCACGCAAAAACTTGGAATGCTTCCCGGGGCTGAGGCCCTCGGGGGAGGTCGGGGTGGCCCCGACCTTGTTGTTCGGCCTGGCGAAGAGGGCGGCAGGGCCGGCCCTATCGCTGGCAAAGCCAGCTCCCACAGGAGAGCTGGCCAGCTTTCAGGCGCTTATTGGCAGGCTTCGCAATCCGGCTCGTCGATCGCGCAAGCCTTCGGTACCGGAGCAGGGCCGGCTGGCGCTGCTTGTACCGGGGCGCTGTCGCCACCGCTGGAAACGGCGTTGAGCTTGCCGGTGTTGATGGTCGACTTCTCGGTGCTGGTCGCGGCCAGGGCACGGAGGTAGTAGGTGGTTTTCAGACCACGGTACCAGGCCATGCGGTAGGTCACGTCGAGCTTCTTGCCCGAGGCGCCGGCGATGTACAGGTTCAGCGACTGGGCCTGGTCGATCCACTTCTGACGACGGCTGGCGGCGTCGACGATCCACTTGGTTTCCACTTCGAAGGCAGTCGCGTAGAGGTCTTTGAGCTCTTGCGGGATGCGCTCGATCTGCTGCACCGAACCGTCGTAGTACTTCAGGTCGTTGATCATGACCGAGTCCCACAGGCCGCGGGCTTTCAGGTCGCGAACCAGGTACGGGTTGATCACGGTGAATTCGCCCGAGAGGTTCGACTTCACGTACAGGTTCTGGTAGGTCGGCTCGATGGACTGCGATACGCCGGTGATGTTGGCGATGGTCGCGGTCGGCGCGATGGCCATGATGTTCGAGTTACGAATACCTTTTTGTACACGGGCACGCACCGGTGCCCAGTCCAGGGTCTCGTTCAGGTCGACGTCGATGTACTTCTGGCCACGGGCTTCGATCAGGATCTGTTGCGAATCCAGCGGCAGGATGCCTTTGGACCACAGCGAGCCCTGGAAGGTCTCGTAGGCGCCACGCTCGTCGGCCAGGTCACAGGAAGCCTGGATGGCGAAGTAGCTGACCGCTTCCATCGACTTGTCGGCGAACTCGACGGCAGCGTCGGAGCCATAAGCGATGTGCTGCAGGTACAGCGCGTCCTGGAAGCCCATGATGCCCAGGCCGACCGGACGGTGCTTGAAGTTCGAGTTACGCGCTTGCGGCACCGAGTAGTAGTTGATGTCGATCACGTTGTCGAGCATGCGCACGGCGGTGTTGACGGTGCGTTGCAGCTTGGTGGTGTCCAGCTTGCCATCGACGATGTGGTTCGGCAGGTTGATCGAGCCCAGGTTGCAGACCGCGATCTCGTCCTTGTTGGTGTTCAGGGTGATCTCGGTGCACAGGTTCGAGCTGTGGACCACGCCCACGTGCTGCTGCGGCGAACGCAGGTTGCACGGATCCTTGAAGGTCAGCCATGGGTGGCCGGTCTCGAACAGCATCGAGAGCATCTTGCGCCACAGGTCTTTGGCCTGGATGGTCTTGAACACCTTGATCTTGTTGTACTCGGTCAGGGCTTCGTAGTACTCGTAGCGCTCTTCGAAGGCCTTGCCGGTCAGGTCGTGCAGGTCTGGCACTTCCGATGGCGAGAACAGGGTCCACTTGCCGTCATCGAAGACGCGCTTCATGAACAGGTCAGGGATCCAGTTGGCGGTGTTCATGTCGTGGGTACGACGACGGTCATCACCGGTGTTCTTGCGCAGCTCGATGAATTCTTCGATGTCCAGGTGCCAGGTTTCCAGGTAGGCACAGACAGCGCCCTTGCGCTTGCCACCCTGGTTAACGGCGACGGCGGTGTCGTTGACCACTTTCAGGAAAGGTACGACGCCCTGGGATTTACCGTTGGTGCCCTTGATGTAGGAGCCCAGTGCGCGCACAGGGGTCCAGTCGTTGCCCAGGCCACCGGCGAATTTCGACAGCATGGCGTTGTCGTGGATCGCGTGGTAGATGCCCGACAGGTCGTCCGGCACGGTGGTCAGGTAGCAGCTCGACAGCTGTGGACGCAGGGTACCGGCGTTGAACAGGGTCGGGGTCGAAGCCATGTAGTCGAACGACGACAACAGGTTGTAGAACTCGATGGCACGGGCTTCTTTTTCTTTCTCTTCCAGCGCCAGGCCCATGGCCACGCGCATGAAGAACACCTGAGGCAGCTCGAAGCGTACGCCATCCTTGTGGATGAAGTAGCGGTCGTACAGGGTCTGCAGGCCCAGGTAGGTGAATTGCTGGTCACGCTCGTGGTTGATCGCCTTGCCCAGTTTTTCCAGGTCGAAGTCGGCCAGAGCAGGGTTCAGCAGTTCGAACTCGACACCCTTGGCGATGTAGGCAGGCAGGGCCTTGGCGTACAGGTCGGCCATCTCGTGGTGGGTGGCGCTGTCGGCAACTTCGAGGAAACCCAGGCCTTCGGCGCGCAGGGTGTCCATCAGCAGGCGGGCGGTGACGAACGAGTAGTTCGGCTCACGCTCGACCAGGGTGCGGGCGGTCATCACCAGGGCGGTGTTGACGTCGGTGATGGCCACGCCGTCGTAGAGGTTCTTCAGGGTTTCGCGCTGGATCAGCTCGCCATCGACTTCGGCCAGGCCTTCGCAGGCTTCGCTGATGATGGTGTTCAGGCGGTTCATGTCCAGCGGCGCCAGGCTGCCGTCGGCCAGGGTGATGCGGATGCTTGGGTGCGGCTGGACGCTGGCGTCTTCGGCGTGGCCACGGGTGGCACGCTCCTTGGCACGCTGGTCGCGGTAGATCACGTAGTCACGGGCGACTTTCTGCTCGCCGGCACGCATCAGAGCCAGTTCGACCTGGTCCTGGATTTCTTCGATGTGGATGGTGCCGCCCGAAGGCATGCGACGCTTGAAGGTCGCGGTGACCTGTTCGGTCAGGCGGGCAACGGTGTCGTGGATGCGCGACGAGGCGGCAGCGGTGCCGCCTTCAACTGCGAGGAACGCTTTGGTGATGGCCACGGTGATCTTGTCATCGGTGTAGGCGACGACAGTGCCGTTACGCTTGATCACGCGCAGTTGGCCCGGGGCGGTGGCAGCCAGATCCTGGTTCGAATCAGCGGCCTGCGGCGCCTTGGCCTGCGGGTTCTCGCGAGTTGTGTCGGTTTGCATGGGTGTCTCCACGTTCTCTAAGTATGTTTAGGCGCTTGGTGAGCGCCAACCGTTCCGTCCGAAAGCTCAACAACCGACCCCGAGGGCGCGCAGGAACGAGAGTTCCGGCATGCCGCACAGGTCGGGCATACTCACTTCGGGACAGTTCAGGAATTAGGGCAAATGCTTGCCGCTCCCTGGCCGAAGTCAAAGGTCTTGAATCTACGACTCAAAACTGTTGCTGTCGGGTGTGCCGTTGGCCTCACCCGTACCCGAAACAACACCCTCCAGGGGTTTGCACCGGTCGCCTCCGCAGGAGCGGTTTGGCTGCTGATCTCTTCTAAAATTCAAGCAAAAAATCTACCCGTTGAGGGCTTGAGTTCTCTGCTTGACTTGTGCTTGGGATTTTCAGGAAACCCCAAGATGTAGTGTTTTGTTTCGCTGGGGATACAAGATAATGCGGTCTTGGGGGTAATGCAAGGTCGGGGTCTGTGGATAACTTGTGCGTATTTTGTGAGTGATTTCACTCAACCCCTTGTAGGCCGCGTCTTAGCGCGGCATGACCGGCTGTCACCGATTTTTTCGCAGGTCTTAAGGCCGCAGGCCGATTTTGCGGGCGCGAACCCTATCACAAAAAATCGGCTTGTCCGAGCGGCTTTCCCGCAGGTTTTTAACCGCTTGCAACGGCGGTTGGCAGGCGCGGGTGCCCGACGTAGTATCCGGGGCCAATGTTGCCTTTTGGTGAAGTGGGCACTCTTTATAACAACAAGCTGTTGAGGTGAGCCGTGGAGCAGAGCAGTCGGGTATTGATCGTCGAGGATGACCAGCGGCTGGCCGACCTGACCCGTGAATACCTGCAGGCCAATGGCTTTGCCGTGGAAGTGGAGGGCGATGGCGCCCGGGCGGCGGCGCGGATTATTGCCGAGCAGCCGGACCTGGTGATCCTCGACCTGATGCTGCCCGGCGAGGACGGCCTGAGCATCTGCCGCAAGGTGCGCCAACAGTACCCCGGGCCGATCCTGATGCTGACCGCGCGCAGCGACGACCTTGATCAGATCCAGGGCCTGGACCTGGGCGCCGACGACTACGTATGCAAGCCGGTGCGCCCGCGCTTGCTGCTGGCACGCATCAATGCCCTGTTGCGCCGCAGCGAGGCGCCGGCTGAGGCGCAAGCGCTGCAAGCCCTGCAGTTCGGCCCGCTGCGGGTCGACAACACCCTGCGCGAGGCCTGGCTGTACGACAGCGGTATCGAACTGACCAGCGCCGAATTCGACCTTTTATGGCTGCTGGTGAGCAACGCCGGGCGCACCTTGTCGCGCGAAGAGATCTTCACTTCCCTGCGCGGCGTCGGCTATGACGGCCAGGACCGCTCCATTGATGTGCGTATTTCGCGCATCCGTCCGAAAATAGGCGACGACCCGGAGCACCCGCGGATGATCAAGACCATCCGCAGCAAAGGTTACCTGTTCGTCCGCGAAGCGGCCGAAGCCATGGGCCAGGTGCAATGAACTCGATCTTCCTGCGCATCTATGGCGGCATGCTCGCCGCCCTGGTGCTGGTGGCGGTGCTGGGCGTGCTCAGCCTGCATCTGCTCAACGAGGTGCGCGCCGGCCAGTACCGCGAGCGCCTAGCCCACGGCACCTTTACCCTGATGGCTGACAACCTGGCGCCACTGGACGCTGTCGAGCGCAAGCGCGCCCTGCTGATCTGGGAGCGCCTGCTGGGGATTCCGCTGGAGTTGCAGGTGCTGAGCAGCACTGCCCTCGACGGCAGCCAGCGCAGCCAGTTGCAGCGCGGCCAGGTATTGGTCGAGAAGACCGGCCCGCACGCGGCCAAGGTGCTGCGTCAGGTCGGTGACCAGGATTTGCTGCTGGTTGGCGAAGTGCAGCAGATCAGCGAGCAACTGGCCCGTGCCACTATCTACCTGTTGGCCGATGAGCTGGTGCGCTACCCGGTGGCCGAGCAGCCCCAGCGCCTGGCCGCACTCAAGCAGAGCAAGGGTTTTGGCTTCGACCTGCGCCTGCAGCGGGTCAGCCAGACCAACATGGACGAAGACCAGCGCCGACGCATCGACGAAGGCGACACGGTGATGGCCCTGGGCAAGGACGGCAACTCGATCCGTGTGTTCGCCGGCCTGGTCGGTACGCCCTGGGTGCTGGAAATCGGCCCGCTGTACCAGATGAACCCCTATCCGCCGCAACTGCTGGTGCTGATTGCGGTGCTGGGCCTGTGCCTGATCGGCCTGATCGTCTACCTGCTGGTGCGCCAGCTGGAACGGCGCCTGTCCGGGCTTGAAGCCGCCGCAACGCTGATTGCCCAGGGCAGCCTGGAAACCCGCGTAGCCGCCGACGACGCCGATTCGGTCGGGCGCCTGGCCGCGGCGTTCAATGGCATGGCCGAACACCTGCAGCGCTCGCTGACCATCCAGCGCGAGCTGGTGCGGGCGGTGTCCCACGAACTGCGCACGCCGGTAGCGCGCCTGCGCTTTGGCCTGGAAATGATCGCCAGCGCCAGCAATGACCAGGCCCGGGACAAGTACCTGACCGGCATGGATGGCGATATCCAGGACCTGGACAAGCTGGTCGATGAGATGCTCACCTACGCGCGCCTGGAGCAGGGCGCGCCGGCCCTGCATTTCCAGCGGGTCGACCTGGATGCCTTGCTCGACCAGGTGATCGCTGAACTGGCGCCGCTGCGCCGCGAGGTGCGGGTGCTGCGTGGCCCGTGCCAGGGCGGTGAAAAAGGCCCGGACGGGCAGGGACCGTGGGTCGAGGCCGAGCCGCGCTACCTGCACCGGGCGTTGCAAAACCTGGTCAGCAACGCCATGCGCCACGCCGAATCGCAGGTCAGCCTCAGCTATCAGTTGGGTCTGCAGCGTTGCCGGATCGATGTCGAGGACGATGGCCCCGGCGTGCCGGAAAGCGTCTGGGAGCGCATCTTCACCCCCTTCACCCGCCTCGATGACAGCCGCACCCGCGCTTCGGGCGGGCATGGCCTGGGCTTGTCGATCGTGCGGCGGATCATCTATTGGCATGGCGGGCGAGCGTCAGTGGGGCACAGCGAGCGCCTGGGCGGCGCCTGCTTCAGCCTGAACTGGCCGCGCAATCAGGACGGCGCATGAGTTCGCCGATTGCCCTGCAGGCTTTGCTCGACCAAGCACGGTTCGACCCTCTGCTGCTGGCGCTTTATGGCCCCCAGTTGATGCCTGCGCAACGGCCGGTGCTGGTGTCGCAGTGGTCGAAGTATTACTTCGCACTGGTCTGGCGGATGTTGGGCGAGGGCGAACCCTTGTCGGCTTTCAGCGATACCGCGGTGCAGGTGGATGCGCGCGGTTTGCCGGTCACGCTGGTCACCGAAGCAACACCGTGCCAGGACCTGTTCGCTGAGCATCTGCAACCGTTGGTTGTGCGCCTGGCCGAGCTGGGACCGGTTTCGATGGCGGTGTTGTGGGGCAATGCCGGCGATTGCCTGGATCAGGCGCTGCAAGGCAGGGGGGACAGCTCAGGATTGCAGGTGCTGCTGCAAACGCCCGGCAGCCCCTTGTATGCCGCTGTCAGCCAGGATGCTGCGGGCCGGCGTCGGCGGCGTACCTGCTGCCTGAGTTACAAGGTCGACTGGGTCGGGCATTGCGAGCACTGCCCGCTACTGCCCTGAAGCTCAGACGCTGACCAGGCTCAACAGTTGATCATCCTGCAGGCAGAACTGCCCTTCCAGCTCGCGGCCGTGGTGCCACTGCGCCGACAGGTCGGTCAGCAGACGCAAGCGCGCATGGCCGTCGGCGGACCACTCCAGCACTTCGGCGTGCTCGAAATAGAAGCGCTGCCTGACGATCGGATAGAGCGCCTTGAACAGGCTTTCTTTCAGCGAGAAGGTCAGGGTCACGCTCAGGCCCACCTGGCTGGGGTTCATGCGCTGCATTTCGGCTTCGGTGAGAATCTCCCGGGCCAGGCGCTCGGCGCGTTCGTCGCTGAGCAGGCTTTCCTGATCCAGGCCCAGGCCCTGGCAATCGCTGTTGCGCGCCACCACCGCGGCGGCCCAGCCTTTGCCGTGGGTGATCGAGCCACTGATACCGGCCGGCCAGATGGGGGCGCGGTCTTCGTCAGTGCCCGGGACATAGTCGCGGCCATCGAGCTGCATCAAGGCCGCGCGGGCGCACACCCGGCCAGCCAGGTACTCGGCCTGGCGCTTGGCCACCGAGCGTTGCAGGCTGGCGGTCTGTTCGATACCGGCGCGGCTGAAGTCGTCGCTGGCGAGCAGGGCCGGGTCGAACGGGCAACTGACCAGAATCGCGCCGGGGACCGGACGCGGCAGGGGCCAGTGGTGCAGGAGCGGGGCGCAGCAGGTGGGCAGTCGATTCATGGCCGCTATTGTGCCGTGGTGCGGGAGGGCTGACCAGATACCTTGCACGGGCCGTTCTTGTGGGAGCTGGCTTGCCAGCGATCGAGCGCAACGCGCTCGCGATTCAGGCAGTGCATTCTGCGTCGATTGCACCGGCCACATCGCTGGCAAGCCAGCTCCCACAGAGTGCTTCACCGTGTTCGGTTTACTTGAAGATCTTCTTGAAGAACGCCTGCAGATCCGCCCACGAGCTTTCATCTGCGGCCTTGTTATAGCCAATATCCGGTCCGCCATGCCCGCCATGGCTCAGGCGGTCGGCATCCGGATTGGTAAAACCATGCCTGGCTCCGGGAATACTGACGAACTCATAGCTCGCCCCGGACGCGTCCATTTCTTCCTTGAATTTCTCCACCTGCTCCGGCGTCACCATGCTGTCTTTGGCGCCGTGCTCGACCAGCACCTTGGCTTTGACGCTGCCCGGCGTCGCCGGCGTGTTGGTCACCAGCGCACCATGGAAACTGGCCACACCGGCCAGCGCTTCGCCGCGGCGCGCGGCGTCGAGCACCACCTTGCCGCCGAAGCAGTAGCCGATGGCGGCGATCTGCGTGGTATCGGTCTGCGGCTGAATCTTCAGCAGCTCAACCCCGGCATCAAAGCGCTCGGCCGCCGCATCCGGGTCTTTAAGCGCGGCGGCCATGAAGGCCTGGGCATCGGCCGGGTGCTCGGTGGTCTTGCCGTCACCATACATGTCGATGGCCAGGGCGCTGTAGCCAAGCCCGGCAAGGTCGCGGGCGCGGCGCTTGGCATAGTCGTTGAGCCCCCACCATTCATGCACCACCACCACGCCCGGGCGCTTGCCCTCGGCGGCGTCGTCGTAGGCGTAGTAGCCGACCAGGCGCTTGCCGTCGGCGTCCTGGTAGGGGATCTCACGGGTTTGCACCGCCGCCTGGGCCAGGCTGGCGGCACCGATCAGGGCCAGAGCGAGCAGACAACGCATGGTCGTACTCCTTACTTGCAGTCGGTTTTGCACTCAGTGCAGCTGTTCAGCCGAGGTTCAGCCTGGGTTCAGCGGCGGTTCAGGACGGCTTGCTTACTCTAGCTTCCACACCAACACAGTGCATCACCTGGAGTACCACACGATGAAAAAGCTCAACACCCTGCTGCTCACCGTTGCTTTCCTTGGCGCCAGCGCCGCCGCCCAGGCCGCTGACACCACCTTCGCCGGCGTCACCTATGGTCAGACCAGCGACAAGATGAAAAAGTCCGGCCTGCTGACCCGCAACACTGATCACCTGAACACCGACGGCATCATCAGCAAGGACAGCACCTACGGCATCCGCGTCGGCCAGATGAACGACCAGGGCCGCTACTACCTCACCTACGACAACGTCTCCAACGACCACAGCGGCCTGAAAGTGCGCCAGGAAAACCTGCTGGGCAGCTACGACCTGTTCTACCCGCTGGGCAGCACCACCAAGCTGTTCGGTGGCGCCAGCGCCGGCCTGACCAAGATGAGCATGGAGTCCTCCGGCTACAGCCGCGACACCGACACCGGCTACGCCATCGGCCTGCAAGCCGGCGTGTTGCAGCAAGTCAGCGACAATGCCTCGGTGGAACTGGGCTACCGTTACCTGCGCAGCAACGCCAGCACCGAGCTGTCCGAACATGATGGTCCGAAAGTCGGCAGCCTGCGCCTGAACAGCAGCGCCCAGACCTACCTGTCGGCCAACTACGCGTTCTAAGTCGCCTGGCGATGTCCGAACCGGCCTGCATGCGCACGGCCGGTTCGCTGTTATTCTGCATTCGGTCTACAAAACTGACTGGCCAATGAAGGCCGGCACGGGTCTGGAGGAGCGTATGAAACTGCTGGTGGTCGAGGATGAAGCACTTTTGCGTCATCACTTGTACAGCCGCTTGACGGAAAGCGGGCATGTGGTCGAAGCGGTGGCCAATGCCGAGGAGGCCCTGTACCAGGCCGAGCAGTTCAATCATGACCTGGCGGTGATCGACCTGGGCCTGCCGGGCATGAGCGGGCTCGACCTGATCCGCCAGTTGCGGTCCCAGGGCAAGAGCTTCCCGATCCTGATCCTCACCGCCCGCGGCAACTGGCAGGACAAGGTCGAAGGCCTGGCCGCCGGCGCCGACGATTATGTGGTCAAACCCTTCCAGTTCGAAGAGCTCGAAGCCCGCCTCAACGCCTTGCTGCGCCGCTCCAGCGGCTTTACCCAGTCGACCATCGCCGCAGGCCCCCTGGTGCTTGACCTCAATCGCAAGCAGGCAACCCTCGACGAACAGCCCCTGGCGCTGACCGCCTATGAATACCGCATCCTCGAATACCTGATGCGTCATCACCAGCAGGTGGTGGCCAAGGACCGCTTGATGGAGCAGCTGTATCCGGACGATGACGAGCGCGATCCGAACGTCATCGAGGTGCTGGTCGGCCGTTTGCGGCGCAAGCTTGAGGGCAGCAACGGCTTCAAGCCGATCGATACCGTGCGTGGCCTGGGCTACCTGTTCACCGAGCGTTGCCGATGATCCGTTCGCTACGCCTGCGTCTGATGCTGGCGGCCGCGGTGCTGGCGCTGCTGTTCATGCTCGGCTTGCTGCCGGCCTTGCAGAAGGCCTTCAGCCTGGCCTTGCAGGAGTCGATCGAGCAGCGCCTGGCGTCGGACGTCACCACGTTGATTTCCGCCGCGCGCATCGAGGGCGGCAACCTGCAGATGCCGGTGCTGTTGCCCGACGAGAAATTCAACCTGCCCGACAGCCGCCTGCTCGGCTACATCTACGACCGCCAGGGCAACCTGGTGTGGCGCTCTCGGGCCACGGCGGACGAGAACATCAACTACACCCCGCGTTACGACGGCCGTGGCAACGAATTCGCGCGAATTCGCCAGGACGATGGCGAGGAGTTCTTCGTCTATGACGTCGAGGTCAAGCTGCTCGGCGGCAAGACCGCCGCCTTCAGCATCGTTGCCCTGCAGCCGCTGCGCGAATACCAGCACACCCTCGATGGCCTGCGTGAGAAGCTCTACCTGGGCTTTGGCGCAGCGTTGCTGGCTTTGCTGGTGCTGCTCTGGGCCGGTCTGACCTGGGGCCTGCGTTCACTGCGGCAGATGAGCCGCGAACTCGATGATGTCGAATCCGGTGCCCGCGAAGGCCTGAGCGGCGAGCATCCGCGTGAACTGCTGCGCCTGACCGACTCGCTCAACCGCCTGCTGCGCAGCGAGCGTGAGCAGCGCCGGCGCTACCGCGATTCGCTGGGCGATCTGGCCCACAGCCTGAAAACCCCGC
This sequence comes from Pseudomonas wadenswilerensis, assembly GCF_900497695.1. Lineage (GTDB taxonomy): Bacteria > Pseudomonadota > Gammaproteobacteria > Pseudomonadales > Pseudomonadaceae > Aquipseudomonas > Aquipseudomonas wadenswilerensis. Next base: position 17,824 of record NZ_UIDD01000005.1, read on the forward strand.
TGACCGTGCTCCAGGGGGTCAGCGAAAGCATGGCCCAGCGCCGCGAAGACCGTGAACAGGCGCGGGTGCTGCAAAGCCAGATCGAACGCATGAGCCAGCAGATCGACTATCAGCTGCAACGCGCCAGCCTGCGCAAGAGCGGCCTGGTGCGCCACCAGGTGCAGTTGCGGCCGTTGCTCGACAGCCTGTGCAGCACCCTGGCCAAGGTCTATCGCGACAAACACGTGCACATCAGTGTGGATGTGCCGGCGAATGCGATGGTGCCGGTGGAGCAGGGCGCCTTGCTCGAACTGCTTGGCAACCTGCTGGAAAACGCCTACCGCCTGTGCCTGAACCAGGTGCGCATCAGTCTGCAGGCGGGCGAAACGCAGGTGGTGCTGTGTATCGAGGACGACGGCCCGGGTGTGCCGCCCGATCAGCGCGAGCGCATCCTGCAGCGTGGCGAGCGTCTCGACCGGCAGAACCCGGGGCAGGGCATTGGCTTGGCGGTGGTCAAGGACATCATCGAAAGCTACGACGCGACCTTGACCCTCGATGACTCGCCACTGGGCGGTGCTGCCTTTCGCATTCGCTTCGAGTTGGAAAGAAATACCTAGGCGGATTACCGCCATCATTGTCGGATTCTTTTCCGTGGCGTGCGGAAAACCGCCAACCCCATCGCGTCAACCTGCAACCTCGTTGTGCATTGCAGCCCCGTAAAACCGGGGCTTGCACCGTTAAAGCGCATTTTGGCATCGGGCTTGCTATGGACTCATCAGAGTTCTGCCAGGCAGCTCGACACAACAAATCCCTCCAGTGCAGGAGGGTTCGCGCTTTAGGTACCCCGCATCCTGGGAAGGATGGGCCGGTACCCTTGAGGAATTAGCCATGACGACGCGTCAGCCACTGTACAAATCGCTGTATATCCAGGTGTTAGTAGCGATCACCATCGGTATCCTGCTGGGCCATTACTACCCTGAAACCGGCGTGGCCCTGAAGCCGCTGGGTGACGGGTTCGTCAAACTGATCAAAATGGTCATCGCCCCGATCATCTTCTGCACCGTGGTCAGCGGCATCGCCGGCATGCAGAACATGAAATCGGTCGGCAAGACCGGTGGCTACGCGCTGCTCTACTTCGAAATCGTCTCGACCATCGCCCTGATCATCGGCCTGGTCGTGGTCAACGTGGTCAAGCCTGGCGCCGGCATGCACATCGACGTCAGCACCCTGAACGCCAGCAGTGTGGCCGCTTACGCCGCCGCCGGCGCGCAGCAGACCACCGTGGGCTTCCTGCTCAACATCATCCCCAACACCGTGGTCGGCGCCTTCGCCAACGGCGATATCCTGCAAGTGCTGATGTTCTCGGTGATCTTCGGCTTCGCCCTGCATCGCCTGGGTGCCTACGGCAAGCCGCTGCTGGACCTGATCGACCGCTTCGCCCATGTCATGTTCAACATCATCAACATGATCATGAAGCTGGCGCCAGTCGGTGCCTTCGGTGCCATGGCCTTCACCATCGGCCAGTACGGCGTCGGTTCGCTGGTGCAACTGGGCCAGCTGATGATCTGCTTCTACGTCACCTGCGTGCTGTTCATCCTGGTGGTGCTCGGCAGCATCGCCCGCGCCCACGGCTTCAGCATCCTCAAGCTGATCCGCTACATCCGTGAAGAGCTGATGATCGTTCTGGGTACTTCTTCTTCGGAGTCGGCGCTGCCACGCATGCTGACCAAGATGGAGCGTCTGGGCGCGAAGAAATCCGTGGTAGGCCTGGTGATCCCGACCGGCTACTCGTTCAACCTCGACGGTACCTCGATCTACCTGACCATGGCCGCCGTGTTCATCGCCCAGGCGACCGACACCACCATGGACATCACCCACCAGATCACCCTGCTACTGGTGCTGCTGGTGGCTTCCAAAGGTGCTGCGGGCGTTACCGGTAGTGGTTTCATCGTGCTCGCCGCGACCTTGTCGGCTGTTGGCCATCTGCCGGTTGCCGGCCTTGCGCTGATCCTCGGCATCGACCGCTTCATGTCCGAAGCCCGCGCCCTGACCAACTTGATCGGTAACGCCGTGGCCACTGTGGTCGTGGCCAAGTGGGTCAACGAGCTGGACGAAGACAAGCTGCAGGCCGAGCTGGCTTCCGGTGGTTCGCCACTGACTGACACCCGTCCGATGGATGACCTGGGCGTGGCTGAAGGTCCTGCTCGCTAACAGGCAGGCTGCGTAACGCAAAAAGCCCATCTTCGGATGGGCTTTTTTGTGTCTGCGGGGGGGCTTCGTCGCGGGGCAAGCCCGCTCCTACAGATGGGGTGGGAGCGGGCTTGCCCCGCGATGCTTTTACTCCACCCGGGTCTCGCCGCTATACACCAGGGTATTGCGGCAGCGCCGGCACAGGTACCGCCGCCCCTGGCGCACCAGGCTGTGGCGTTGGGCCGAAAACGGGAAGTCGCTGCCGGCACAGGGGCAGCGGTAGATATAGCGGGTCACCGTGCGGCGCTTGACCGCGTAGTTGTGGCAACGGTGCGGCGGCAGCTCGTACACGCCGCGCATGATCAATTGCCATTCCTCGCCATGGGGCTGGATGCGGTCGCCAAACAGCTGGTGCGCAACCAGGTGGGCGACCTCGTGGGGCACCGTCTGTTTGAGGAAGTCGTCGCTGTTCTCGCGGTACAGCTGCAGGTTGAAGCGCAGCAGGTTCTCGTGCAGGTGCGCGACGCCGGCCTTCTGTCCGCGCAGCTTGAAGCTGACTTCGGGGCGCGGGAAGGGGCGTTTGAAAAAGGTTTCGGCTTGCTGGTAACAGGTTTCGACGCGGGATTTGAGCAGTTCGGGCATATCGGGGAACACTCCTGGCCGATAATTATGCCGCAACCGCGGCGGCGCTGCCGAGCCACCTGTCAGCGCACAGCATCAGGCCGCCTTGCGGCGGCCTGAAGGTTGTTGCACCTATGTTGCCGTTGATTCTAATGGTTTGGGTTAGTTGGTGTAGACGGGCCCCACGCCCAGTCCCCAGACAATCACGGTAAAGGCCATGATGGCGACCAGCACCACCAGCCCTACCGCCAGTACCGAACTCGAGAACAGAAAGCCCTCATCGGAAGGAATGTTCATGAAAGTCGGCAGGCCGACATACAGCAGATAAACCGTGTAGCACACCGCGGCGGTGCCGACGATCATGCCCAGCCACAGGTGCGGGTACAGCGCCGCCAGGCCGCCAATGAACAGCGGCGTTGCGGTGTAGGTGGCAAAGGCAATGCAGCGCGCCAGGCTGGGGTTGGCGTCGTAGGTGCGGGCCATCCAGTGGATGAACGCGCCCATCACCGCCACGCCGCCGAGCATGGCCAGGTAGGACATGATGGTCATCCACAGTGCGCTTTCCTGGGTCAGCATGACCGGGGCGCGATCGCCAATGACCCAGCCGACCTGGGTGGTACCGATAAACGCCGAGATCGCCGGGATCGCGGCGAGGATCAGCGTGTGGGTCAGGTACATGTGGCTGATGCTTTCTTCTTCACCGCGTATTTCTTTCCATTCCTGATCGGGATGGGTAAATAGCCCAACAACGTGATGGATCATGCCGGTCACTCCTTCGTTGTTGCCATCGCCCCCCAGTGGAGCGCTTGCGGCCCCAAGTCTGGGCCAGAGGTTGGAGGTCACCTTTGTGTGGCCTTATGTCGCAGTATAGAAAGGCGTTCGCCGCACAAAGCCGGCTTTTTAGAGCAAATCGCGCTGTCAGGGGCCTGCTTAATCACAATGCAGTCTTTATCGGATTGGCCTACGCCCACCTGCGGTTTAAGGGTAAAATGTTCGGCTTTTGTCACACCTCGCGGATTCCAAGCGCTATGGGCACCCTTTCGGTCAACCAGAACAAACTGCAAAAACGCCTGCGTCGTCTCGCCGGCGAAGCCATCACCGACTTCAACATGATCGAAGACGGTGACAAGGTCATGGTCTGCCTGTCCGGCGGCAAAGACAGCTACACCATGCTCGATGTTCTGCTGCACCTGCAGAAAGTGGCGCCGATCAAGTTCGACATCGTTGCGGTGAACATGGACCAGAAGCAGCCGGGCTTCCCCGAGCACGTGCTGCCGGCCTACCTCGAGACGCTTGGCGTCGAGTACCACATCGTCGAGAAGGACACCTACTCGGTGGTCAAGGAATTGATCCCGGAAGGCAAGACCACCTGCTCGCTGTGCTCGCGCCTGCGTCGCGGTACCCTGTACACCTTCGCCGACGAGATCGGCGCGACCAAGATGGCCCTGGGGCATCACCGCGACGACATCGTCGAGACCTTCTTCCTCAACATGTTCTTCAACGGCACCCTCAAGGCCATGCCGCCCAAGCTGCGTGCCGATGACGGGCGCAACGTGGTGATCCGCCCGCTGGCCTACTGCAGCGAGAAGGACATCCAGGCCTACTCGGACATGCGCGAATTCCCGATCATCCCGTGCAACCTCTGCGGCTCGCAGGAAAACCTGCAGCGTCAGGTGGTCAAGGACATGCTGGTGGAGTGGGAGCGCAAGACCCCGGGGCGTACCGAGAACATCTTCCGTGGCCTGCAGAACGTGGTGCCGTCGCAACTGGCTGACCGCAACCTGTTCGACTTCACCAGCCTGAAGATCGACGAGACCGCCACCCCGCGCTTTGTCGACGTGCTGAACATCTGACGGCCATGCGCGATTACCACTGGCTGCATGAGTACTGCCTGAACCGCTTCGGCTCGGCCGCCGCCCTCGAAGCGCACCTGCCCCAGGCGAAAAGCCCCGAGCAGTTGCGCGCGATCGGCGCCGACCGTTACCTGTCGACCCTGGCCCTGCGGGTGTTTCGCGCCGGTTTGAAGCACAGCCTGGTGGACGCCAAATGGCCGGCCTTCGAGCAGGTGTTCTTTGGCTTCGACCCGGAAAAGGTCGTGCTGATGGGCGCCGAGCACCTGGAGCGGCTGATGCAGGACACGCGGATCATCCGCCACCTGGGCAAGCTCAAGAGCGTGCCGCGCAATGCGCAGATGATCCTCGATATCGAGAAGGAATTCGGCAGTTTCGGTGCGTTTATCGCCGACTGGCCGGTGACCGATATCGTCAGCCTGTGGAAGTACCTGGCCAAGCATGGCAACCAGTTGGGCGGGCTGTCGGCGCCGCGCTTCTTGCGCATGTGCGGCAAGGACACGTTCATCCCCACCAATGACATGGCTGCGGCGTTGATCGCCCAGGACATCATCGACAAGCCGCCGACCAGCCAGCGCGATCTGGCCCTGGTGCAGGATGCCTTCAATCAGTGGCATGCCGAGAGTGGGCGGCCGTTGTGCCAGCTGTCGGTGATGCTGGCGCATACCGTCAACCACTGAGATCGGTGGTGCCATCATCGCTGGCAAGCCAGCTCCCACAAAACCCTGTGGGAGCTGGCTTGCCAGCGATGGATTCAACTCTTAGTTCGAACCTTCCCCCGCCAGCCGCCGCTCATACTGAAAGCGCCAGCGCACATACAGCAGGGCACTGACGAACAGCGCCAGGCTGATCGCCACTTCCAGCCAGCCGAACAGTGCCCGGGCCGGGTCGAACGCGGCCAGCACGCCCTTGATGAAGTACAGGTTGACCACAAAGCAGGTCCAGGCGTGGGCGCGGGCGTTGCCCAGGAGCATGCCTGGCAACAGCAGGACCAGCGGCACCAGTTCAATCGCCAGGATCACCCCGACCCGCGCACCGTGCAGGTCGGCGAACAGCAGGTTGTTCAGGGTCAGCAAGGCGATCAGGCCGAAAAAGCTCGCCAGGCTCAGCGCCCGGGTCAGGCGCAGGCGCGGCGTCAGCCATGCGATCGGGGGCAGCACCTTGGGCTTTTTAGCCACGGCCGTTCTCCAGCAGGTTGGCGGTGGTCGCCAGGCGCTGGCCAAGGGCGCGGCACAGGGCGATTTCGTCGGCATCCAGATCGCGCTTGCCGTCGGCACCGGCATGGTGGCTGGCGCCGTAAGGGGTGCCGCCGCCGCGGGTTTCCAGCAGCGCCGACTCGCTGTAGGGCAGGCCCATGATCAGCATGCCGTGGTGCATCAGCGGCAGCAGCATCGACAGCAGGGTCGATTCCTGGCCGCCGTGCAGGCTGGCGGTGGAGGTGAACGCCGCCGCCGGCTTGCCGACCAGGCCGCCGCTCAGCCACAGGCTGCTGGTGCCGTCGATGAAGTACTTGAGCGGCGCGGCCATGTTGCCAAAGCGCGTCGGGCTGCCCAGGGCCAGGCCCGAGCAATGGCGCAGGTCGTCCAGGGTAGCGTACAGCGCGCCGGTATCGGGGATGTCCGGGGCTACCGCTTCGCACTCGGTGGAAATCGCCGGTACGGTGCGGATGCGCGCTTCCAGGCCGGCCATCTCGACGCCGCGGGCAATTTGCCGGGCCATCTCGCTGGTCGAGCCGTGACGGCTGTAGAACAGGATCAGGATGTACGGCGCGCTCACGGCAGGATCTCCAGCACCTTCTCCGGTGGCCGGCCGATCACGGCTTTATCGCCGGCAATCAGGATTGGCCGCTCGATCAGCTTGGGGTGCTGGACCATGGCTTCGATCAACTGCGCCTCGCTGAGGCTGGCGTCGGCCAGGTTGAGCGTTTTGTATTCGTCTTCACCGCTGCGCAGCAGCTGGCGTGCACTGATGTTCAGCTTGCCGAGCAGGGCCTTGAGTTCGCTGGCAGTCGGCGGGGTTTCCAGGTAGCGCACCACGGTCGGGGCCAGGCCGCGGGCTTCGAGCAGCTCGAGGGCGCCACGGGATTTGGAGCAGCGCGGATTGTGATAGAGGGTCAGGTCAGTCATGTTCGGGTCGCATCCAGCAGGGTGTGGCGGCTATTCTAACCGCAGCGACTTCGCATTTTGCTTGAATCTTCGAGAAGGATTGACCCATGACAAGGCGTTTGGCAGCAGCACTGGCCATCACCGCGAGCCTGTTGCTCGGCGGATGCGGTGCAGATTACGGTCTGGACCAGCACGGCCAGGCAGTGAAAGCCGAGCAGATTGAAGGGCACTGGCTGGTGCTCAACTACTGGGCGGAATGGTGCGGCCCGTGCCGCATAGAAATTCCCGAACTCAACGCTGCTGCCAAGCAATGGCAGGGGCAGGGCGTGCAGGTGCTCGGGGTGAACTTCGACGGCCTGCAGGGAGAAGACCTGAAAAAGGCCAGCGAAGCGCTGGGCATCGGCTTCACGGTGCTGGCCAGCGACCCGGCCGAGCGTTACCAACTGCCGCGTAGTGAAGCCTTGCCGGTGACCTACATCATCGATGACAAGGGCAAGGTAAGGGAGCAGTTGATGGGCGAGCAGACGCTTGAGGGTTTGAACCAGAAGATCAAGGCGCTCAAGGGCGCTTGACAGCAGATTCAAGCTACAAGCGACAAGCTGCAAGATAGAGCAAGACCGCGCACAGTCTGCTTTTACTTGCTGCTTGAAGCTTGTGGCTTGCCGCTTAAGTCAGCCTTCCTCAGGCCAGAAACGCAGTGGCTTGCCCTCGGCCGGCCAGAAGCGCACCTGCTCGATCGGCGAGATATCCCAACGCTGCACGGTTTCCAGCGCCTGGAGGAAGCGTTTTTCCTGCTCCATCAGCGCCGGCGCGCACAGCTTGCGGGTACTGCCGACCTTGCCGAAGGTCAGCTTGTCGCCGTCCAGCTGGTAAGGCGCGAACCAGTGGTTGCAGCCGGCATTGCCATAGGCGCGGCCGTCGGTGGCCAGGGTCAGGGTCAGGTGGCTGTAGTCCATTAGCGGACGCTCGCCAATCCACTCCAGCAGGTAGCTACGTTCCTGTTCCAGCTTCATCGGCTCGGCGGCGCAACCCAGCAGGGCCGTGCCGGTCAGGGCTGAGAGCAACAGCGTTTTCACTGGGCCGTCTCCTTGCATTTCGGGCACAGGTGTTTGTCGCCGCGGCTGATCCAGCCGAGTTCGGCGATGCGCGCAGTGGCGGCCGGTTGCTGGGCTTTTTTGCCCAGTTTGGCGTCGACCGCGAACTCGAAGTTCAGGGTTGCCTGGCAGCTGTCGCAGTTGACGTCCCAGGTATGGATCGCCAGCTCGCCGAACACCGGGCCACTGGCCACCGCGACCCATTGGCCGGTCGGGTTGATCAGGTGGCGCACGGATTCCACGGTCAGGCGCATGGACAAATCCTTGCTGCCCTTGAGGGTCACCAGCAGAACGTCGTTCTTCTGGATCGAGCCGCCGTTGCCGGTCACTTGATAGCGGCCCGGCACCAGGGCGCGGCACTCGATCAGGGTGTGTTGCGGGTTAAACAGGGTGTAGCGGAAATCGTGTTCGACCATGGGTCCTCCAAATCTGCCGCGTATCCTAGCATCAACCCTCGACCAAGTTCTGCGGATTGCCCGCCGCCCAGCGGGTTATGTTGTCCAGGGTGGTGGCGGCAATGGCAGCCAGCGCCTCGCGGGTGAGGAAGGCCTGGTGGGCGGTGACGATCACATTGGGGAAGGTCAGCAGCCGCGCCAGCACGTCGTCCTGCAATGGCAGGTCGGAGCGGTCTTCGAAGAACAGCTGGGCTTCCTCTTCATAGACATCCAGCCCCAGGTAGCCGAGCTGGCCGCTTTTCAGCGCCTCGATCAGCGCCGGGGTGTCGACCAGGGCGCCGCGGCCGGTGTTGATCAGCATGGCACCGGGTTGCAGGTCGGCAAGGCTCTGGGCGTTGATCAGGTGACGGGTGTCGTCGGTCAGCGGGCAGTGCAGGCTGATGACCTGCGCCTGGCGTAGCAGCTCCGGCAGGCTCAGATAGCGCGCGCCCAGCGCCAGCAGTTCGGGATTGGGGTAGGGGTCGTAGGCCAGCAGCTGGCAACCGAAACCGGCCATGATCCGCGCAAAGGCCGCGCCTATCTGCCCGGTGCCGACCACGCCGACGGTCTTGCCGTGCAGGTCGAAGCCGGTCAGGCCGTGCAGGGTGAAGTCGCCTTCGCGGGTGCGGTTGTAGGCCCGGTGCAGGCGCCGGTTGAGCGCCAGGATCAGCGCCACCGCATGTTCGGCCACGGCGTGGGGCGAGTAGGCGGGCACCCGCACCACGGCCAGGCCCAGGCGTTTGGCGGCGGCCAGGTCGACATGGTTGTAACCGGCCGAACGCAGGGCGATCAAGCGCGTGCCGGCCGCCGCCAGGCGTTCCAGTACGCCAGCGCCGAGGTCGTCGTTGATGAAAGCGCAGACCACTTCATGGCCGGCGGCCAGCGCTGCGGTGTCTGCGGTCAGGCGTGCAGGCTGGAAGTGCAGCTCAAGCCCCGGCACGGCTGTGGCGCTGGTGAAGCTGTCCTGGTCGTAGGCCTGGCTGCTGAAAAACAATACGCGCATGGGGTCTTCCTGAAGGCTTTGCCTGAAAGTTTAACCAAGGGGCAAGGATCAAGGCTTGCCCCAGGTCAGCCAGGGTTCAGGCGCTCATCCGCGCCTGGGCCGTGAGCCGGGTGATGGCCCGGTCCAGTTCGTCGAGGGCTTGCGGCGCTTGCGGGTCATCCTGCTTGAGCAAGGTTTCACTGCGTTGGCAGGCCGCACGCAATTGTGGCACCCCGCAATAGCGCGAGGCACCATTGAGCCGGTGCACGCGCTCGATCATGCCATTGCGGTCAGCGACCTCGCGGGCCGCACGAATCGCTTCGCGGTCGGACTCCAGCGACGCCAGCAGCATGGCCAGCATGTCGGCGGCCAGGTCCGGCTTGCCGGCTGCCAGGCGCAAGCCTTCCTCCGGGTCGAGCACCTTGAGTTCGCTGCTGTCCGGCGTGGATTCCAGCGAGCGTTCCTGGCGCGGTGCGCCCAGGGCCAGGCCGGTCCATTTGAGCACCACCTGGGCCAGTTGTCGTTCGCTGATCGGCTTGGTCAGGTAGTCATCCATGCCGCTGTGCAGCAGGGCGCGTTTTTCGTTGGCCATGGCGTGGGCGGTGAGGGCGACGATCGGCAGGGGCGCGCCGCTCTGGCTGCTTTCCCACTGGCGGATCTGTTCGGTACATTCGCGCCCGTCCATGCCGGGCATCTGCACGTCCATCAGCACCAGGTCGAAACGCTCGTCCTGCACCGCCTGAACTGCCGCATAACCGCTGTCGACCGCCAGCACTTCGGCACCGAGGTCTTCCAGCAGGGTTTGTACCAGCAGCAGGTTGGCCGGATTGTCGTCGACGCACAGCACCTTTGGCAACGGCTGGTCGGACACCGGCTTGCTCTCGCTGCCCGGACGCCGCGGCTGGACCATCTCGACCAGCGCCCGGCGCAGCTTGCGCGTGCACGCAGGCTTGGCCTGCAATTGGCCGTGGGCGTTGGGCAGGTACGGATGATAGAGCGCCTGTTCGGTGGTCGGGCACAGCACCAGAGCCTGGCAGGCCAGGTGCTCCAGTTGCTGGATGTACTGGCCGAGGCGTTCCGGCGAGACGCTGTCGAGGTTGACCCCGAGCACCGCCAGCTCGAAGGGTTGCCCGGCCAGGGTGGCGGCTTCGACCGCGTGCAGCAATTGTTCGACGGTGGCGAACAGGCTGACGCTCAGGCCGCAGTCTTCCAGTTGATGCTCCAGGGCCTGACGTGCCAGTTCGTGGCTGTCGACAATCGCAACCCGGCGGCCCACCAGCGGTTGCATGGGCAGGTCTTCGGCATCGTCGCGGGCCTTGGGCAGGCTCAGGCTGACCCAGAACTGCGAACCTTCGCCGGGGGTGCTGTCGACGCCGATCTCGCCGCCCATCTGTTCGATCAGGCGCTTGGAAATTACCAGGCCCAGACCGGTGCCGCCGGGCTGGCGCGACAACGAGTTGTCGGCCTGGCTGAAGGCCTGGAACAGCGCCCGCACATCCTGGCTGGACAGGCCGATACCGGTGTCCTGAACGCTGATGCGCAGTTGCACGCTGTCTTCACGTTCCTCTTCGAGCATGGCCCGGGCAACGATGGTGCCTTCGCGGGTGAACTTGATGGCGTTGCTGACCAGGTTGGTGAGGATCTGCTTGAGCCGCAGCGGGTCGCCGACCAGCGACAGCGGCGTATCGCGATACACCAGGCTGACCAGCTCCAGCTGTTTGGCATGGGCGGCCGGGGCGAGGATGGTCAGGGTGTCCTGGATCAGGTCGCGCAGGTTGAACGGGATACTGTCGAGCACCAGCTTGCCGGCCTCGATCTTGGAGAAGTCGAGGATCTCGTTGATGATTCCCAGGAGGCTGCCGGCGGACTTTTCGATGGTGCCCAGGTAGTCGAGCTGGCGCGGGGTCAGTTCGCTTTTTTGCAGCAGATGAGTGAAGCCGAGGATGCCGTTTAGCGGCGTACGGATCTCGTGGCTCATGTTGGCGAGGAACTCGGACTTGATCCGGCTGGCCTCCAGGGCTTCCTTGCGCGCCATGTCCAGCTCGATGTTCTGGATCTCGATGGTTTCCAGGTTCTGGCGTACGTCTTCGGTGGCCTGGTCGATACTGTGCTGCAGTTCTTCATGGGCGTTGTGCAGGGTTTCGGCCATGCGGTTGATGCCCGCAGCCAGCTCGTCCAGTTCGTAACTGCCCATTTGCGGCAGGCGTTCTTCCAGGTTGCCATCTTTTAACTGGGTGACGGCGTACTTGATCTGGCCGATCGGGCCGTTGATCGTGCGGCTCATGCGCAAGGCCAGCAGGGCAGTGGCGGCCAGCCCCAGCAGGATCAGCAGCAGGCTGGTGAACAGGCTGCGATAGCCGCGCAGCAGGGTGCCGTCGTGGGACAGCTCGATTTCCACCCAGCCGAGCAGGCGGTCGGCTTCACCTGGGATCAGCTCGCCGGCCAGGTCGCGGTGGCGGCCGAACACCGGCAGCAGGTAACGGGTGGCGTCATTGCCGGTGCGTTGCAGCAACTGCGTGCCACCGCCGGTGGGCGCCTGGTTGAGCATGCTCGGGCCGGCGTGGGCCAGGGCGTTGCGGTCGGGGCCGAGGAAGGCCACGGCACGCACGTCGGACTGCTCCAGGGCCTGGGCGGCGATACGCTCCAGCTGCGCCGGGTCGTGTCGCGCCAGGGCTGGCGCCACCAGCGGGGCCAGCTGCTCGGCAATCATCTTGCCGCGTTGCAGCAGTTGGGTCTGCAGCTCGCTCTGCTGCAACCAGGTGAAGTAGCCGCCCAGTACCAGCGCCATCAGGCCGGCTGGTAACAAGGCGAGCAACAGCACGCGGCTTCTGATCCCCAATCTATTCAGCACGCCACTCTCCTGTGCCCGGTAAGCGCTGTAAGCCTCCGCCAGCTCCTGCTGACGGACCAAGTCGGAAAAGTACCGCGCCTACTCGCGTAATGCACTCATTTGTATCTGCTTTTGTCGATTGCCAACTATAACCGGGGCTTTGGTCCAGCCCTGGTTGCCTGCACGCAGTGAATAACCAATAATCGCGTGATTGAGAATTGCTAGCATCGGCCAATGACTCCTGTATCTATTAGCACCTCCAACATCCTTGCCATCGAGGACGATCCGGTCCTGGGTGCGTACCTGCGTGAGGAGCTGCAACGCGGCGGCTTCAAGGTCACCTGGTGCCAGAATGGCCGCGATGGCCTGCAGGTCGCGCAAAACAGCTGCTTTGACGTGGTGCTGATGGACATCCTGCTGCCCGGCCTCAACGGCCTGGATGTGCTGGCGCAGCTGCGCCAGAGCAGCTCGACGCCGGTGATCCTGATGTCTGCGCTGGGCGCCGAGGCCGACCGCATCACCGGCTTCCAGCGCGGTGCCGATGACTACCTGCCCAAGCCCTTCAGCATGATCGAGCTGCAGGTGCGCATCGAGGCGATCCTGCGCCGGGTGGCGCTGGAGCGGCGCCATCAACAACCCGTACAGGTACAGGCCGGGGAACTGCGCTTCGATGAAGAGGCGTGCGATGTCTGTTATGGCGAGCAGTGGGCGGGGCTGACCCTCAGCGAGTACCGCCTGCTCGACACCCTGCACCGCAGCGATGAAGAGGTGCTGAGCAAGGCCTTCCTTTACCAGCAAGTGTTGCAGCGCGGCTATGCCCGCCACGATCGCAGCCTGGACATGCATGTCAGCCAGATCCGCCGCAAGCTCAAGGCCATCGGTTACCTCGAGCGCGAGGTGCGCACGGTGTGGGGCAAGGGTTATGTGCTTAGCGGCGCCGAGGTCAACTGAAGTGCCGAACCGTCATTCATTGTTCTGGAAACTGGCCATCCTGCTGGTCGGCTTCTGCCTGTTGATGATCGGCCTGAGCTGGACCTGGGGCCGGCATATGGAAACCCAGAATGCCTTTCTGTCCGAGGTGGCCAAAACCACCCTGCAAGGCTATGCCGGCGAGGCCGAGCAGGCCTGGTCGCGAGGAGGGCAGGCAGGTATCGACGCCTGGCTGGCGGCAGTTCGCGAACAGGAGCCCGGCTGGGTCGGGGTGATAGGCCCGGACCTGCAGTCGTTGAGCAGCACGCCGCTCAACGAGGTTGAAAGCCGGCGCCTGACCTTCCTGCGCGGAATCGACTGGCCGGTGAGCCCGCGCTCGATCGGCATGCCGTGGATGCGCTTGCCTTTCCCGCAGCAGCCGCACCTGGGCACCCTGGTCATGGAGCTGCCGCAACGTCTGGCGCCGGGGCAGTACCGGGTACTGTGGCGAGTAGTGACCAACGGCATCATCCCCGGGCTGTTTACCTTGCTGCTATGTGTCGGCCTGTACCGCATGCTGATTGTGCCGTTGATCCAGTTGCGAGAGCAGGCCAATGCCTGGCGCGCCGATCAGCTCTCGGCACGGGTCGCCAGCAGCACCACCAGCCGCCAGGACGAACTGGGCGAGCTGGGCCGCGCCTTCGATGACATGGCCGAACGCCTGCAGGGCACGGTGGCCCTGCAACAGCAGCTGTTGCGCGACCTTTCCCACGAACTGCGCACGCCCTTGAGCCGCTTGCGCGTGGCTTGCGACAGCGAGGCTGATGCCGGCCAGCTGCGCGAGCGCCTGGGCCGCGAAATCGACTGCATGCAGCGCCTGGTCGAGGATGCACTGCAGCTGGCCTGGCTCGACACCGAGCGGGCGCCGATGAGCAAGGAGCCGATCCAGGTCCAGGCTCTGTGGGAGATGCTGGCTGAGGATGCCTGCTACGAAAGTGCCTGGCCCGGGGCGCAACTGCACTGTGCGCTGGACGCCTCGTGCTGGGTGCAGGGTAACCTCAACAGCCTGGCCCAGGCCCTGGAAAACATTTTGCGTAATGCCATTCGGCATTCGTCAGCCGGTGGCGTGATTCGCCTGGACGGGCGGCGTCAGGGCGATGACTGGCTGATCTGGCTGGAAGACCAGGGCGGTGGGGTAGCGGAAAGTGAGCTTGAGCGTATTTTCGCGCCCTTTACCCGGCTGGACGGTTCGCGCCCGGGCGATGGTGGCTTCGGGCTGGGCCTGAGCATTGCCCGCAATGCCATCGTCCGCCAGGGCGGGCGTCTGTGGGCGCAAAACACCGGCCAGGGCCTGCGGCTGAACATGCAACTGCCGGCGGTGTGATCCTGGGGCCGCTTCGCGGCCCATCGCCGGCAAGTCCGGCTCCCACAGGTACTAGGGGCATGCAAATCCACTGTGGGAGCTGGCTTGCCAGCGATAGGGCCGTAAACTCTTGCTTATAGCTTGCAGCTATAACCCCAACACATTGCGTGATATGGGCAAATCCCGTTTGCCGGTATGATAGGCGCCCCCGCAGTCTGGATTGCGAATACGCCATGACCTTGCAGTACCCAACCATCGCCGATTGCGTCGGCAACACGCCTCTGGTCCGCCTGCAGCGCATTGCCGGCGAAACCAGCAATACCCTCCTGCTCAAGCTCGAAGGCAACAACCCGGCAGGCTCGGTCAAGGACCGGCCGGCGCTGTCGATGATCACCCGCGCCGAACTGCGTGGGCAGATCAAGTCGGGTGACACCCTGATCGAAGCGACCTCGGGCAACACCGGCATCGCTCTGGCCATGGCGGCGGCGATCAAGGGTTACAAGATGATCCTGATCATGCCCGACAATTCCAGTGCCGAGCGCAAGGCGGCGATGACCGCCTACGGTGCCGAACTGATCCTGGTCAGCAAGGAAGAGGGCATGGAAGGTGCCCGCGACCTGGCCGACCGCCTGCAGGCCGAAGGCCGTGGACTGGTGCTTGACCAGTTCGGCAATGTCGACAACCCTGAAGCCCACTATGTGAGCACCGGCCCGGAAATCTGGCGCCAGACCCAGGGCACCATTACCCATTTCATCAGCTCCATGGGCACGACCGGCACCATCATGGGCTGCTCGCGCTACCTCAAGGAGCAGAACCCGGCGGTGCAGATCGTCGGCCTGCAGCCGATGGAAGGCTCGGCCATCCCCGGCATCCGCCGCTGGCCGCAGGAATACCTGCCGAAGATCTACCAGTCCGAGCGCGTTGACCGCGTGGTCGACATGGCCCAGAGCGAAGCCGAAGAAACCACCCGCCGGTTAGCCCGCGAAGAGGGCATTTTCTGTGGCGTGTCCTCCGGTGGTGCAGTGGCAGCCATGCTGCGCCTGTCCCGCGAGCTGGAAAACGCCGTGATGGTGGCGATCATTTGCGACCGTGGCGACCGTTACCTGTCGACCGGCATTTTCGATTCAGTGAACTGATGTCCAAGAACAAACGTAACAGCGGCCTGCGCTTTCAGCCGGCCGGTGGCACCCGCGCGCCACAGATCCCCACCGGCAAGAAACAGCGCCTGAGCATCGAGCGCCTCGCTGGCGACGGCCGTGGCATTGCCTTTCTCGACGGTCGCACCTGGTTCGTCAGTGGCGCCCTGGCCGAGGAAGAGGTCGAAGCGCGGGTACTCAATACCCACGGCAAGGTGGTCGAGGCCCGCCTGGAGCGGGTGTTCAATGCCAGCCCGGCGCGCCGCGAGGCCCCGTGCAAGCACTTCGACCGCTGTGGCGGCTGCAACCTGCAGCACTTGCCCCATGCCGATCAACTGGCGCTCAAGCAACGCCTGCTGGCCGAACAGTTGCAGCGGGTCGCGGGCGTGCAGCCCGAGCACTGGGCTGCGCCGCTGACCGGGCCGGAGTTCGGCTACCGGCGCCGGGCACGGGTTGCGGTGCGTTGGGACAACAAGGCGAAACATCTCGACGTCGGATTTCGCGCCGAAGCCAGCCAGGACATCGTCGCCATCGACGACTGCCCGGTGCTGGTACAACCCTTGCAGTCGATCATGCGTCACCTGCCCACGCTCTTGCGCAGCTTGAGCAAACCGCAGGTGGTTGGCCACGTCGAGCTGTTCAGCGGTACCGCGCTGGCGCTGCTGTTGCGTCATACCGGGCCCTTGGGGGACGGCGACCTGGCGCGCCTGCAGGCGTTCTGCGCGCAGGCGGGTGTACAGCTGTGGTTACAAGGCGAGGGTGAACCTTCACCGGTGGATGCGGGTCAGAGCCTCGGTTTTCGTCTTGAACCCTGGAACCTTGAATTGGCGTACCGGCCCGGCGATTTCGTCCAGGTCAACGCCCAGGTCAACACCGCGATGATCGAGCAGGCCTTGGCCTGGTTGGCGCCGCAAGCCGATGAACGCGTGCTCGACCTGTTCTGCGGTCTGGGCAACTTTGCCCTGCCGCTGGCCCGGCAGGCGCGGGAAGTGGTGGCGGTGGAAGGGGTGCAGGCGATGGTCGAGCGGGCGGCAGCCAATGCTCGTAGCAACAATTTGCATAACACGCAGTTTTTTCAGGCCGATTTATCGCAGCCTTTGGCGGCGTCGGGCTGGGCCGCAGGAGGCTTTTCTGCGGTACTCTTGGACCCACCGCGTGACGGTGCATTCGAGGTTGTGCGAAAAATCGCAGACCTCGGCGCAAAACGTCTTGTTTATGTATCGTGCAACCCGGCGACCCTGGCCCGCGACACCGTCGAACTGGTCAGGCAGGGTTACCGGTTAAAAAGTGCCGGGATTCTCGACATGTTTCCTCAGACGGCGCATGTCGAAGCCATGGCGTTATTCGAAGCGGGTTAGCCAGGCTGACGCGTTCGGCGCTGCACCTTGGGTCCGGCAGGGGCAGCACCAGTGATTTCAAGCGCATCGCGAATGCGCTGTAGGGAAAGGTAAACAAAGATGGTACAGGTGAGAGTGCACCAGCCGGTCAACACCGACGGCAGTATCAATCTCGAAGCATGGCTGGATCATGTGGTGAGCGTCGACCTGGCGCTGGACCGGGAGGCCCTCAAGGCCGCTTGCGAGTTCGCCCAGGACATCGAGAAGAAGGGCAACCCGGCCAAGCATTCCTGGGCCGATGGTACGTCGAGTTTCCAGGCCGGCCTGGAAATCGCCGAAATCCTTGCCGACCTCAAGCTCGACCAGGACTCGCTGGTCGCCGCGGTCATCTACCGCGCCGTACGCGAAGGCAAGGTGACCCTGGCTGAAGTCGGCCAGCGCTTTGGCCCGGTAGTCTCCAAGCTGATCGACGGCGTGCTGCGCATGGCCGCCATCAGCGCCAGCCTCAGCCCGCGCCAGTCGCTGGTGCTGGGCTCGCAGGCGCAGGTCGAGAACCTGCGCAAGATGCTCGTGGCCATGGTTGACGACGTCCGTGTGGCGCTGATCAAGCTGGCCGAACGCACCTGCGCGATTCGCGCGGTCAAGGGCGCCGACGACGAGAAACGCAACCGCGTCGCCCGCGAAGTGTTCGATATCTATGCGCCGCTGGCCCATCGCCTGGGCATCGGTCATATCAAGTGGGAGCTGGAAGACCTGTCCTTCCGCTACCTCGAACCCGATCAGTACAAGCAGATCGCCAAGCTTCTGCACGAGCGCCGGCTGGACCGCGAGCGCTTCATCAGCGACGTGATGAACCAGCTGCAGAACGAGCTGCTGGCCACCGGGGTCAACGCCGACATCAGCGGCCGGGCCAAGCACATCTATTCGATCTGGCGCAAAATGCAGCGCAAGGGTCTGGAATTCAGCCAGATCTACGACGTGCGCGCGGTGCGCGTGCTGGTCCCGGAAATGCGCGACTGCTACACCGCGCTGGGCATCGTGCACACCCTGTGGCGGCATATCCCCAAAGAGTTCGACGACTACATCGCCAACCCCAAGGAAAACGGCTACCGCTCGTTGCACACGGCGGTGATCGGTCCGGAGGGCAAGGTCCTCGAGGTGCAGATCCGCACCCACGCCATGCACGAAGAGGCCGAGCTCGGCGTCTGCGCGCACTGGCGCTACAAGGGCACCGACGTCAAATCCAGCTCCAACCACTACGAAGAGAAAATCTCCTGGTTGCGCCAGGTGCTGGAATGGCACGAAGAGCTGGGCGATATCGGTGGCCTGGCCGAACAGCTGCGGGTCGATATCGAGCCGGACCGGGTCTATGTGTTCACCCCGGATGGTCACGCCATCGACCTGCCCAAGGGCGCCACGCCGCTGGACTTCGCCTACCGGGTGCACACCGAGATCGGCCACAACTGCCGCGGGGCGAAGATCAACGGCCGTATCGTGCCGCTCAACTACAGCCTGCAGACCGGTGAGCAGGTCGAGATCATCACCAGCAAGCACGGCAACCCCAGCCGCGACTGGCTGAACTCGAACCTGGGCTACGTCACCACCTCGCGGGCGCGGGCGAAGATCGTCCACTGGTTCAAGCTGCAGGCTCGCGACCAGAACGTCGCCGCCGGCAAGACCCTGCTCGAACGCGAACTCAACCGCCTGGGCTTGCCGCAGGTCGACTTCGAACGCCTGGCGGAAAAAGCCAACCTGCGCGCTGCCGAGGACATGTTCGCCTCGCTGGGTGCCGGTGACCTGCGCCTGGCGCACCTGGTCAACGCCGCGCAGCAACTGGTGGAGCCGGAGCGCAGCGATCATGTCGAGTTGGTACCGCGCAAGGCTACCGGCTACAAGCCGGGCAAGCGTGGCGACATTCAGATCCAGGGCGTCGGCAACCTGCTCACGCAGATGGCCGGTTGCTGCCAGCCGCTGCCGGGCGATGCGATCGTCGGTTACATCACCCAGGGCCGCGGCGTCACCATCCACCGCCAGGACTGCGCCTCGGTGCTGCAACTGGCCGGGCGCGAGCCGGAGCGGATCATCCAGGTCAGCTGGGGCCCGGTGCCGGTACAGACCTATCCGGTGGATATCATCATCCGTGCCTACGACCGTCCGGGCTTGCTGCGAGACGTCTCCCAGGTCTTGCTCAACGAGCGGATCAACGTGCTGGCGGTCAACACCCGCTCGAACAAGGAAGACAACACCGCATTGATGTCGCTGACCATCGAGATTCCTGGCCTGGATGCCCTCGGGCGCTTGCTGGGGCGGATTTCGCAACTGCCGAACATCATCGAGACGCGGCGTAACCGTACGCCTTGAGGCCCTATCGCCGGCAAGCCGGCTCCCACAGGAAACAGGTTGCTCCGATCCTGTGGGAGCTGGCTTGCCAGCGATGAGGCCAGACCTGAGAGAGCCTTTTGATGTACACCCTAGACGACCTGCTCCACCTCATGGCCCGCCTGCGCGACCCGCAGTATGGCTGCCCGTGGGACCTCAAGCAGACCTACGCGACCATCGTCCCCTACACCCTCGAAGAAGCCTACGAAGTCGCCGACGCCATCGAGCGCAGCGACTTCGAGCACTTGCAGGGCGAACTCGGTGACCTGCTGTTCCAGGTGGTTTACTACAGCCAGTTGGCGCGCGAAGAAGGCCGTTTCGAATTCGACGGAGTGGTCGACAGCATCACCCGCAAGCTGATCCGCCGTCACCCGCATGTGTTCCCCACCGGCGAGCTCTACGCCGCGCTCGACACACCCAAGCTCGACGAAACCCAGGTCAAGCAGCGCTGGGACGAGATCAAGGCCCAGGAGCGCGCCGAGAAGGGCGAGCCCGAGCAGTTGTCGTTGCTCGATGATGTGCCGGCAGCGTTGCCGGCCTTGTCGCGGGCGGCCAAACTGCAAAAGCGCGCGGCCCGGGTCGGTTTCGACTGGCCGGATGCCTTGCCTGTGCTGGACAAGGTCCGCGAAGAGCTCGATGAAGTGCTCCAGGCCATGGCCGACGATGACAGCGTGGCCCTGGCTGACGAGCTCGGTGACCTGCTGTTTGCCGCAGTGAATCTGGCCCGGCACCTGAAGGTCGACCCGGAAAACGCCCTGCGCGGGGCCAACAGAAAGTTTGAGCGACGTTTCCGTTTTATCGAACAGGCATTGCGCGACATAGGCCGTCCGATTGAAGATTGCACCCTCGAAGACATGGATGCGCTCTGGGGCGAAGCCAAACGTCAGGAAAAGAACCTGCCCAGCTGCGGCTGAGCTGTTGCATAAGTGAGTGAACGATGAGCCTTTCCCTTCGCGACCAATTGCTCAAGGCCGGTCTGGTCAACCAGAAACAGGTCAAGCAGGTCAGTAAAGAACAGAAGAAACAAAAGCGCCTGGAGCACAAAGGCCAGGTCGAGGTCGACGATACCCAGCAGCGGCTGGCCAAGGAAGCCATGGCCGAGAAGGCCAAGCGCGACCAGGAGCTCAACCGCCAGCAGCAGGAGAAGGCCGAGCAGAAGGCCCGCGCCGCCCAGGTCAAGCAATTGATCGAGGTCTCGCGCCTGCCCAAGCTGACCACCGAGGACTACTACAACTTCGTCGACGACAAGAAGGTCAAGCGCCTGTCGGTCAACGCCCTGATGCGCAGCAAGCTGAGCAGTGGTTCGCTGGCCATCGTTGCCCATGGAGGCGGTTACGAGGTGATCCCCCGTGAGGCGGCGCTGAAGATCCAGGAGCGCGACCCGCAGCGTATCGTCCTACTCAACACCCAGGTTGAAGAGCCGGATGCCGACGATCCGTACGCGGCCTACGTGATCCCTGACGATCTGATGTGGTAATGACGACAAACCCCGCTTCGGCGGGGTTTGTTTTTTCTGGAGGGGTTATTGCTGTTGCCGTCTGGTCTCGAGGTATTCCAGCTCGATGCGGTAGCTGTGGGCCTCATGTTCATTGTGGAACATGCCGACCAGCTCGCCCTGCTGATGCACATCCCAGATGCGCACGCCTGCAGCCAGGCCTTCGTGAGACATTTTGCTTTCGTCGCGCTCAGTTACTTTGACAGTCATCTGCAAACTCCACTTTCAGTTAACTGCGGCACCGTGTCGCAGGTCTCTTTTATAGAATTTGTTAGCAGGCTAAGTAAATGACTGGCGCATGAAACATCTTTCATGTCGGTAGCAGCGCGCTCCTACCAAGGGTGTAAAAAGAAACCCCGCACTTGGCGGGGTTTCGGGTGTTACCAGCAGTCAGGCTATCAGTTGCCCTTGACCGCCTTGCCATCGACCGTGCCGTCCTGCAGCACGATCACGTACTCCTTGCCGTCGGTCTCGACCTGGCGCAGTTGCACCAGCAGGTAATCCCAGTCCTTGGCGAACCACAGCTCGGTGATGCGCTTGCTCTGGCTCGGGTCGCGCACGCGCTCGACCTTGATGGCATCGACCTGGCCAGTCTTGGTGGTGACTTTTTCGGTGCCCAGGACGCGGAAGTCGTAGGTATCGATCTCGTCGCCATCGACCACCTGGTAGCTCACGCTCTTCTTGCCCGCTGCCACGTCATGCTGCAGGGCCAGTTGATAGGTGGACTTGTCCAGCACGCCGCGGTTGAGGGGCAGGTTGATCGCGTCGCCGCGGTCAGTACCGGTGATCTTCTTGGTCGTCCAGTCGAAGTCCAGGTCAACTTTCTTGGCTTTGCCCAGGCCGCCACGTTCGAAGTGGTAGGTCTTTGGCAGCAGGGTGTCCTTGTCCAGAGTCAGGGTACTTTGCTCAATCAGGCTGGCGATCATCATCGACGCCTTGAAATTGAGGTTCCAGGTACCGTTGGCGTTCTTTTCCAGGCTGCGCTCGGCAGTGCCGCTCATGGGCAGCTGCTTCCAGTCGGCGGTGTAGCTGGCCGAGAAAGGCTTCAGATCGGCTGCCTGCAACGGCAACGCGAGCACGGCGAGAGCGAAGAGCAGGGCGCGACGCATAATTTCTCCTAGGGTCGAATCAAGTGGCCGCTGGCCGCCAGAGGCTGGCCATCCAGTAGAGCACCGTGTTCGCCCAGGCGCAAACGGCCTTCGGCAAACCAGCGCACCGCCAGCGGATAGATCAGGTGTTCCTGGCTGTGAACCCGCTGTGCCAGACGTTCTGGCGTGTCATCCAACTCTACCGGTATTACTGCCTGTACGACCAGCGGCCCGCCGTCGAGTTCCTCGGTGACGAAGTGCACGCTGCAGCCATGCTCGGCATCACCGGCTTCCAGCGCCCGTTGATGAGTGTGCAGGCCTTTGTACTTGGGCAGCAGGGAAGGGTGGATGTTCAGCAGGCGGCCCTGGTAGTGACGGACAAAACCGGCACTGAGGATGCGCATGAAACCGGCCAGCACCACCAGCTGCGGCTGGTAGCCATCGATCAGCTCGACCAGCGCCGTGTCGAACGCCTCGCGGCCGTCGAAGGCCTTGTGGTCGAGCACGGCGGTGGCGATGCCGGCGTCTTTGGCACGCTGCAGGCCATAGGCGTCGGCGCGGTTGGAGATGACCGCGCAGATCCGCACCGGGCTGTCGCCGGTGCGGGTGCTGTCGATCAACGCTTGCAGGTTGCTGCCGGTGCCGGACAACAGCACCACGACATCACAGGTCTTGCTCGGCATCAGTGTGCCTTGACGTTCTTCAGCTCGACCTGGGCAGCGCCTTCGGCGGCGACGCCGATCTGGCCGATGACCCATGGCTGCTCGCCAGCTTCACGCAGGACCTTCAGGGCGTTATCGACCTGGTCCTGGGCGACGCAGATGACCATGCCGACGCCGCAGTTGAGGACACGGTGCATTTCGTGCTCGTCGACGTTGCCTTGCTGCTGCAACCAGTTGAACACCGCCGGGCGCTCCCAGCTGGCCACGTCAACCACGGCCTGGGCGCCTTTTGGCAGTACCCGCGGGATGTTGTCGAGCAGGCCGCCACCGGTGATGTGGGCCATGGCCTTGACCGCGCCGGTGTCCTTGATCAGCTTGAGCAGTGGCTTGACGTAGATGCGGGTCGGGGCCATCAGCAGTTCGGTCAGCGGCTTGCCGTCGAGCTGCACGGTTTCGATGTCGGCACCGGAGACTTCGATGATCTTGCGGATCAGCGAGTAGCCGTTGGAGTGTGGGCCGGACGATGGCAGGGCGATCAGCGCATCACCGGTGGCAACCTTGGAGCCGTCGATGATTTCGGCTTTTTCCACCACACCGACGCAGAAGCCGGCCAGGTCGTAGTCTTCGCCTTCGTACATGCCTGGCATTTCAGCGGTTTCACCGCCAACCAGGGAGCAGCCGGCCAGTTCGCAGCCAGCGCCGATACCGGTAACCACGGTGGCGGCAACGTCGACATTGAGTTTGCCAGTGGCGTAGTAGTCGAGGAAGAACAGCGGCTCGGCACCGCAGACCACCAGGTCGTTGACGCACATGGCGACCAGGTCCTGGCCGATGCTGTCGTGCTTGTTCAGGTTCAGTGCCAGGCGCAGCTTGGTGCCGACGCCGTCGGTGCCGGAGACCAGAACCGGCTGCTTGTAGCCGGCCGGGATCTCGCAGAGGGCGCCAAAACCGCCCAGGCCGCCCATGACTTCCGGGCGCGCCGTGCGCTTGGCAACGCCTTTGATGCGTTCGACCAATGCTTCACCGGCGTCGATGTCTACACCGGCGTCCTTGTAGCTCAGGGAGGGTTGCTTGCTCATGATCCAGGCCTTTAGGGGGGAGGGATTCAGGGGAATCGACCGTGACCTGCCAGGCAAGGCGGAGGGAATCCGGCTGCCTGACCGTCGCCGGTCTGCGAAGGCGCGCGATTTTATCAGGGTTGCCCGGTAGCGGCCATCCTCAGGCCGACGGGCAGAGCCTTTATTCTTGCGAAAAATACGCTTTAACAGTGCGCGACTGGTTGCCACGGCGCAGGCTGTATAAGGTATAGCAAAGGCGATGGGCAGAATTTACCGCCAGCGGTTGAATGTTTTACCGGGTGCTGCGGTCTGAGCTGCGTCCGTTTTTGTCGCCCTCGCTTCTTTATTACCAGGACAGGAATCCTCCATGCGTTTGCGTAACTACCTGGCCGCCGGCTGTCTGGCCCTGTTCGGCCTCTCGGCTCAGGCCGAAACCCTCTCCGGCCTGTATCAGGTCCGCGAGCCGGTCAACGGCCAGGGCGCCGAAGCCCGTACCCAGGCCACCGGAAAAGCCCTCGAGACCCTGGTGCTGCGCCTGACCGGCGATGCCAAGGCCGCGCAAAGCCCGGGCCTGGCTGCGCTGCGTAAAGACCCGCAACAGATCATCAGCCAGTTCGGTTTCGAGGCCGGTCCGCCGGAAACCGTGCTGGTCGACTTCGATCCCGGCAGCACCGAGCGCGCCTTGCGCCAGGCCGGCCTGGCCCTGTGGGGCAACAACCGGCCGTCGATCCTCGGCTGGTGGTTGAACGACAGCACCGAGGGCTCGAGCCTGGTCGGCGACGGCCAGGGCAGCGCCGAACCGCTGCGCCGTGCAGCCCAGCACCGTGGGCTGCCATTGCGGCTGCCATTGGCAGACTTGCAGGAGCAACTGGTGGCGACCGGCAAGAACCTTGAAGGCACTGACCCGGCGCCGCTGCGTGAGGCCTCCGAGCGCTATGGCGCCGATGCCTTGCTGGCGGTGCACGCCAGCGAAGCCGATGGCAAGTGGCAGGGCAAATGGCGCCTGTGGCTGGGTGACCAGCGCGAGCAGGGCACTGTCGAGGCTGCTGACCAGGCTGCCCTGGCCGATGCGGTGATGCTTGCCGTCAGCAATCGCCTGGCCCCGCGTTTCGTCGCCCGTCCAGGCGCCAGCAGCGAAATGCAGGTGCAGGTCCAGGGCATGACCCTGGAGCGTTATGCCGAACTGGGCCGGGTGCTCGAACCTTATGGTGCGCGACTCAAGGTGGTGCAGGGCGACACCCTGACCTACCAGGTCACCGGCAATAGCGATCAGCTGCGCGCGCAACTGGGCCTGGCCAAACTGCAGGAACTGCCGCCCGAAGCGCCAGCGGCACCTGCCGCCGTCGATCCGGCCAATCCCGGGGCAACCCAGGCCGCCGCCCCACAACCCTTCAACGGGCTGCGTTTTCGTTGGTAACCCCTGACCTGGCCGGAGCCGTTCATGACTGATACACGTCGCTGGGTATGGGTAGGCGGGGCGCTACTGTGCGCCGCCTTGCTTTACTGGCTGCACCCGATTCTTTCGCCTTTTCTGGTCGGCATCCTGCTGGCCTACCTGGCCGACCCGCTGGTCGACCGCCTGGAGCGCGCAGGCCTGTCGCGCACCTGGGGCGTGGTGGTGGTCTTCGCCCTGTTCACCTTGTTGCTGACCTTGTTGCTGCTGGTGCTGGTGCCGATGCTGGCCAAGCAGCTGGTGCGCCTGTACGAGCTGGCGCCGCAGATGCTCGACTGGCTGCAGCACCAGGCCCTGCCCTGGGTACAGGCGCGCCTGGGTCTGGCCGACGGTTTCTGGAAGTTCGACAAGATCAAGGCGGCCATCAGCGAGCACATGGGCCAGACCACCGACATCGTCGGGGTCATCCTGTCCCAGGCCACCGCCTCGGGCCTGGCCCTGCTCGGCTGGCTGGCCAATCTGGTGTTGATCCCGGTGGTGAGTTTCTACCTGCTGCGCGACTGGGACCTGATGATGGCCAAAATCCGCAGCCTGCTGCCGCGTCAGCGCGAGGAGCGGGTGGTGGCGCTCGCGGGGGAATGTCACGAGGTGCTCGGCGCCTTCGTCCGTGGCCAGCTGCTGGTGATGCTGGCCCTGGGCATCATCTATGCCTCGGGGCTGATGCTGGTGGGCCTGGAGCTTGGCCTGTTGATCGGCCTGCTGGCGGGCCTTGCGGCGATCGTGCCGTACATGGGTTTCATTATCGGTATCGGCGCGGCGATGATTGCCGGGCTGTTCCAGTTTGGTGGCGACCCCTACCCATTGCTCGGGATTGCAGCAGTGTTCATGGTCGGTCAGGCGCTCGAAGGCATGGTGCTGACGCCGTTGCTGGTGGGCGATCGTATCGGCCTGCACCCGGTGGCGGTGATTTTCGCGATTCTCGCCGGTGGTGAAATGTTCGGCTTTACCGGCGTATTGCTGGCCTTGCCGGTGGCGGCCGTGATCATGGTGCTGCTGCGCCATGTCCACGACCTGTATAAAGAGTCAGATATTTACGGCGGTGAAATCGACCCGGATCTGTAGCTTGATAGCACCTGGCTTGCATTGGCCGTTAGACGCTAATGCAAGCCTTTGATTTTACTTGTGGTCTGCGCCGATTGTGCGACTGGCGCCACGGGTATAAACTTTGCAGACTTTTCACAAAAGGCCCCTTGCGGTTCCCCGGAACTGCCCAGCCAGCATGAAACCGATCCAGTTGCCCCTGGGTGTGCGTCTGCGTGATGACGCCACCTTCATCAACTACTATCCGGGTGCCAACGCCGCCGCTTTGGGCTACGTCGAGCGACTCTGCGAAGCCGACGCCGGCTGGACCGAAAGCCTGATCTACCTGTGGGGCAAGCAAGGCGTGGGCCGTACCCACCTGCTGCAGGCCGCCTGCCTGCGCTTTGAGCAACTGGGTGAGCCGGCGGTGTACCTGCCCCTGGCACAATTGCTCGACCGCGGCGTCGAACTGCTCGACAACCTCGAACAGTACGAACTGGTGTGCCTCGATGACCTGCATGTAATTGCCGGCAAGCCGGAGTGGGAGGAGGCCATGTTCCACCTCTTCAACCGCCTGCGCGACAGTGGCCGGCGCCTGTTGCTCGCCGCCTCCAGCTCGCCCCGGGAACTGCCGATCAAGCTCGCCGACCTCAAGTCGCGCCTGACCCTGGCGCTGATCTTCCAGATGCGTGCGCTGTCGGATGAAGACAAGCTGCGCGCCCTGCAACTGCGCGCTTCGCGCCGTGGTTTGCACCTGACCGATGAGGTCGGGCACTTCATCCTCACGCGTGGTACCCGCAGCATGAGTGCTTTGTTCGACCTGCTCGAGCGCCTCGATCAGGCCTCTTTGCAGGCTCAGCGCAAACTCACCATCCCGTTTTTGAAAGAAACTTTGGGCTGGTAAGGCAGGGGCTAGAGCCTCGGCACATAAAAGTCACATTTTTTTCGATTGAATTTGCAAATCGATGCGATAGAAGGCATAGTCTCGGCTTCTTTAAATCCCAGACACGGTCGTGCCCATGCTAAATCGCTTCGCACCCCTCGTGCCCCTCGCACTCGTGACCCTGCTTTTTGGTTGCGCGACCACCGGTCCCGTATCCCAGCAGCAGGTTCAGCAGCAACCGGTTACCGCTCAGGTTTTGACCAAGTCCTCCGTCCAGGCGACGTTCGAGGAAGAGCTGAACACCGAAGCAGAGCTGCAAGATTTCGCCAGCAGCAAGCCTTACCAACTGCCCGCCCTGGCCGACAACATTCTCGAGCGCGGCATGTCGCTGATCGGTACCCGCTACCGTTTCGGCGGTACCTCCGAGAACACCGGCTTTGATTGCAGCGGCTTCATCGGCTACCTGTTCCGCGAAGAAGCTGGCCTCAACCTGCCGCGCTCCACCCGCGAAATGATCAACGTCAAGGCCCCGCTGGTTGCCCGTAACAACCTCAAGCCAGGCGACCTGCTGTTCTTCAGCACCAATGGCCGCGGCCGCGTCAGTCACGCCGGGATCTACCTCGGTGACGACCAGTTCATCCACTCCAGCAGCCGCCGCAGCGGTGGTGTGCGCATCGACAAGCTCGGTGATCGCTACTGGAGCAAGACCTTCATCGAAGCCAAGCGTGCACTGGCCATGGCTCCGGCCGCGACCACCCTCTCGCGCAACTGATCCTTCGACAGGTTTGACCACGGCGACGCAGCTGAAAAGCTCGTCGCCGTGCGTGTTTACAGAAAGCGTCTAATCTAAATTCTCAACTCTTTTCGGCTCTTGGCCGAAGCGGCTTCAGACAGGATGTTCTGACCATGGCGATGATGGCGCGCTTCGCTGTACTTTCCCTCGCAGCACTGCTCGGTGCATGCTCAAGTCATGCCCCGGCCCCGCGTAAAGTGGTCGAGCCTGCGGTCATGGCCCCGCAAGTCTATTTCTCCCCGGTTGCCGAAGACGTGCTGTTCCGCGCCCTGGGCCTGGTTGGCACGCCGTACCGCTGGGGCGGCAACACCCCGGATTCGGGTTTCGATTGCAGCGGCCTGATTGGCTATGTCTATCGCGATGCCGCCGGTATTTCGCTGCCGCGTTCGACCCGGGAAATGATCGGCATCCGAGCGCCGAGCATCGAGCGCACCGACCTGCAGTCCGGCGACCTGGTGTTCTTTGCCACCAATGGCGGTTCGCAGGTTAGCCATGCCGGCATCTATGTCGGCGAGGGGCGCTTCGTCCATGCCCCGGCCACCGGCGGAACGGTGCGCCTGGACTACCTGTCCAACAGCTACTGGCAAAAAACCTACCTGAATGCCAAGCGCGTGCTGCAGCCAGCGCATCTGGCGCGTAACCCCTGACCTTCGCGAGGTAGATGATGACCGCGCAGACGCTCTACCTCGACGACCCCCTCTACCACTACCTGCAAAGCGTGTCGCTGCGCGAAACGCCGTTGCTTGCCCGTTTGCGTGCCGAAACCCAGGCCATGCCCGAAGCGCGCTGGCAGGTAGCACCGGAACAGGGGCAACTGCTGGCACTGCTGGTACGCCTGATCGGCGCGCAGCGGGTGATTGAAGTGGGTACCTTCACCGGCTACAGCGCCTTTTGCATGGCCCAGGCCATGGAACACGGGCAGTTGCTCTGTTGTGATCTTGAAGGCAGCTACAACGCCGTGGCCTGGCGCTACTGGCAGGAGGCCGGGGTCGCCGAGCGCATTGAACTACGCCTGGCGCCCGCCCTGCAGACCCTGGCGACGCTGCCGTCAGAGCGCTACGACCTGATCTTCATCGATGCCGACAAGGCCAACTATCCACACTACCTGGAACAGGCCCTGCGCTTGCTGCGGGTTGGCGGGCTGGTGCTGTTCGACAACACCTTGTGGAGCGGGCGGGTGCTGCAGGGAGCGCCGGACAGCGAAGACACCCGGGCGATCCAGGCA
Organism: Pseudomonas wadenswilerensis; assembly: GCF_900497695.1. Taxonomy (GTDB): domain Bacteria; phylum Pseudomonadota; class Gammaproteobacteria; order Pseudomonadales; family Pseudomonadaceae; genus Aquipseudomonas; species Aquipseudomonas wadenswilerensis. Next base: position 46,710 of record NZ_UIDD01000005.1, read on the forward strand.
TTGAACCTCACACTCAAGGATGACCCGCGGGTGGACCTGTCGATGCTGCCGATTGGCGATGGCTTGACCCTGTGCCGCAAGCGCTGAGAGGGCGCAGGGTATTGGTGCATGCGATCTGTGTGGGAGCCGGCCTTGCCGGCGATGGGCCGCATAGCGGCCCCCAGGTCACTTGGCCTTGCTCACCCGCCAGATCTTGTTGCCCACATCATCAGCCACCAGCAACCCTCCGCGCCGGTCGTTGATCACCCCGACCGGGCGGCCCATGGCCTTGCCCTCGTCATTGAGGAACCCGGTCAGCAGGTCAATTGGCTTGCCTGCAGGTTTGCCTGCGGTGCTGAACGGCACAAAGATCACTTTGTAGCCGCTGTGCGGCTTGCGGTTCCATGAGCCATGCTGGCCGATGAATGCGCCTTGCTCGAAAGGCGCCGGTAGCACGCCCTGCTCGGCAAAGGTCAGGCCCAGCGACGCCGTGTGCGGCCCCACTGCATAGTCCGGCGCAATGGCGCTGGCTACCAGGTTCGGATCAGAAGGGTTTACCCGCTGATCGACGTGCTGGCCGTAGTAGCTGTAGGGCCAGCCGTAGAAGCCGCCATCCTTGACCGAGGTAATGTAGTCGGGCACCAGGTCGCTGCCGATCTCGTCGCGCTCGTTGACGGCGGTCCACAGCTGGCCGGTATGGGGTTCCCAGGCCAGGCCGTTGGGGTTGCGCAGGCCGGAGGCGAATATGCGCTGCTGGCCGCTGGCCGGGTCGATTTCCCAGATCGCCGCACGGCCTTTTTCCTGGTCCATGCCGTTCTCGCCGACATTGCTGTTGGAGCCGACAGTGACGTAGAGCTTCTTGCCGTCACGGCTGGCGATCACGTTCTTGGTCCAGTGATGGTTCAGTGTGCCGCCCGGCAAATCAGCCACCGGCGTACCCGGGCCCTTGATCGAGGTGGCGCCGGATTCGTAATGAAAGCGCAGCAGGCGATCGGTGTCGGCGACGTAGAAGTCGTTGCCAACCAGGGCCATGCCAAACGGAGAATTGAGGTTTTCGATAAAGGTCGTGCGGGTTTCCGCGACGCCGTCATGGTCGCTGTCGCGCAGCAGGCTGATGCGGTTGGCGCTGGGGACGCCGGCGCCGGCGCGGTCCATGACCTTGCCCATCACCCAGCCGCGAATGCCCTTGCCGTCATCGGGCTTGGGCGGGGCATTGGTTTCGGCCACCAGGATATCGCCATTGGGCAGGGCGTAGAGCCAGCGCGGGTGGTCCAGGCCTTCGGCAAAGGCCGCCACCTGAGTGCCGGGCGCGGCCTTGGGCGTCATACCCCGGGGCCAGCCGATGGCCGGGGCGATGTTGACGGTGGGAATCAGGGTCTTGTTGGGTTCGGGCAATTGCGGCGACGGGCCGACCCCGTCGCTGACCTCCAGGCGCGCGTTCTCGCCGCACCCGCTTAATCCCGCAGTCACTGCCAGCAGCAGTGCAATCCGGCTGATGCCCATGTCGTTTCCCTCGCGATGATGGCCGCTATTGCCAGTAGAGGCGGATCAGGCGCGGGAGGTTCCCTGGTTCAGGCCTGCTTGAGCAGCAACGCCACCCCGGGGTGGTACTGGCCGGCTTCGTTGTGCAGCTTGCGGTAGGCGTAGGGGAAGTACCAGGCAATGGCGCAGGCGTTGTGCTTTTGCAGGTCGTCGACCAGGTCCTGTAGTTCTTCGGGGCTGGCGTGCTGGCCGGCTTTCCAGGGGCTGGCGAACAGCGCGGCGACCTTGAGCTGGCTGGGCGCGGCAACCTGGCGTGCGGCATACACGGTTTCGGCCAGGGCATTGTTCAGGTCCAGCCTGGCAATTTTCGGCCAGCGCTGGCTGGCTTGCAGGTAGGCGGCTTCTTCGCGGTTGGCGATGTACAGGTCGCAGCGACCTTCACGATCACCTTCATCGCGCTGCTTCTTGCTCTGATGCTGCTGCAGGGTCACCAGCTCGGCTTGCCAGGCGGCGGCCGAAAGCAGGCCGAGGTTGGCTTGGGCACCGTGCCAGTAGGGCGCATCGCCATCACCGAGGGTCTGGTTGAAGCGGTCGATACAATCGACCCAGCGCTCCAGGGCGGGGCGCAGGAATTCCAGGCGCGCATTGTTGATGATCAGGCCTTGCATGCTGCTCTCCCTTATAGTTGTGATTGAGTACAGCCGAGGTATGGCTATTTGATATCACTGAAGTCAGTGTTGCACAAGATGTCAAAGGCGCCATTGATCCAGGCCAGTTCAGCGCCTTTCATTGACGCTCCGGGTGCAACCCTCTAACCTTCGCGACTTGTTTCAGGTGCTCTGCAGGCGATGGCCTGGCAGGGTGAAACAGGGAAGCCGGTGGGCGCGCAAGGCGCGCGAATCCGGCGCTGCCCCCGCAACGGTAGGTGAGTCAAGGCCGCGCAGGGCCACTGGGTGCTCGACCCGGGAAGGCGCGCGGTCCCGGGTGTTCATGGCCCCGCTCACAAGCCCGGAGACCGGCCTGTTACAGCCAACGGCATCACGGAGGGTGATGCGCGGTTCCTCCGGCCTGTGCCGTAGCCCTGCGCGTTTTCCGTCTGCCATATCCATTCATTTGTCACGCCGTTCCTCGCCGCGAACCCTGAGCAGCCATAGACTGCTACGCTCGTTGCGGGTCGGCCGACAGTGGTTTGCGGAGAACCTCATGACTGAATCCACCGAGCGCGACGAACGCCACCTGGCGCGCATGCAGCGCAAGAAGGCCGTTATCGACGAGCGCATCGCCAATTCGCCTAACGAATGCGGCTTGCTGCTGGTGCTCACCGGCAATGGCAAGGGCAAGAGCAGTTCGGCCTTCGGCATGCTCGCCCGGGCCATGGGCCATGGCATGCAGTGCGGCGTGGTGCAGTTCATCAAGGGCCGCAACAGCACCGGCGAAGAGCTGTTCTTCCGACGCTTCCCGGAACAGGTGCGCTACCACGTGATGGGCGAGGGCTTTACCTGGGAAACCCAGGACCGCCAGCGCGATATCGCTGCTGCCGAAGCCGCCTGGGCAGTGTCGCGGCAGATGCTTCAGGACCCGTCGATCGCCTTCGTGGTGCTCGATGAGCTGAACATCGCCCTCAAGCACGGTTACCTCGATCTGGACCAGGTCCTCAGCGACCTGCAGGCGCGCCCGCCGATGCAGCACGTGATCGTCACCGGTCGTGCGGCCAAGGATGAAATGATCGAACTGGCCGACACCGTCACCGAAATGGGCATGATCAAGCACGCCTTCCAGGCCGGTATCCGCGCCCAGAAGGGCGTCGAGCTATGAGGGATGCGCGCCATTGCCCGGCGGTATTGATCGCCGCACCGGCCTCCGGCCAGGGCAAGACCACGGTGACCGCCGCTCTGGCGCGCCTGCATCGCAACCAGGGGCGCAAGGTTCGCGTATTCAAGTGTGGCCCGGACTTTCTCGACCCGATGATTCTCGAGCGCGCCAGCGGTGCGCCGGTGTATCAGCTCGACCTGTGGATGGTCGGCGAGCAGGAAAGCCGCCGTCTGTTATGGGAAGCGGCGGCTGAGGCCGACCTGATCCTGATCGAAGGGGTCATGGGGCTGTTCGATGGCACGCCATCGAGCGCCGACCTTGCTCGTCATTTTGGTGTGCCGGTGCTGGCGGTGATCGATGGCACAGCCATGGCCCAGACCTTCGGTGCCCTGGCCCTGGGCCTGGCGCGCTATCAGCCGGACCTGCCGTTTGCCGGGGTGCTGGCCAACCGCGTCGGTACCCTGCGCCACGCTCAATTGCTCGAAGGCAGCTTGACCGAAGGGCTGCGCTGGTACGGCGGGCTGTCGCGAGAAACCGGCATCGAACTGCCGAGCCGCCACCTGGGCCTGGTCCAGGCCAGTGAACTGAACGACCTCGAAGCACGCCTGGATGCAGCTGCAGCCGCCCTGGGCGCCAGTTGCGACGCGGCTTTGCCGCCGGCGGTGAGTTTCGCCGCGCCGACCGAGCTTGTGAGCGAGCCCTTGCTGCAAGGTGTGCGCATCGCGGTCGCCCGCGACGAAGCCTTTGCCTTCACCTATGGCGCCAACCTCGACCTGCTGCGGGCCATGGGCGCGGAGCTGGCGTTCTTCTCGCCGCTGCATGACGTGAGTTTGCCGCAGGCCGACAGCCTGTACCTGCCCGGTGGTTACCCGGAGCTGCATCACCAGGCCCTGGCGGCCAACTCGCCGATGCTCGCAGCCATTCGCGCCCATCATCACGCCGGCAAGCCGTTGCTCGCCGAATGTGGCGGCATGCTCTATCTGCTCGATGCCCTGACCGATGTCGCTGGTGAGCGCGCCGAATTGCTCGGGTTGCTGGCTGGTGAGGCGGTGATGCAGAAGCGCCTGGCCGCCCTGGCCTTGCAGGCGGTGGAATTGCCCGAAGGTACCTTGCGCGGGCACACCTACCATCACTCGCTGACCAGCACCGGGCTTGAGCCGATTGCCCGTGGCCAGAGCCCCAACGGTGGCCGTGGTGCCGAAGCGGTGTATCGCTGTGGCCGGCTGACCGCTTCCTACGTGCATTTCTACTTTGCCTCCAACCCCCAGGCGTCGGCGGCGCTGTTGTGTCCATGACCGAGCATGCCTTTACCGAAGCCGAACGCGCGGCGGTCTACCGCGCCATTGGCGAACGCCGTGACATGCGCCACTTCAGCGGGGGCGAAGTCGCCCCTGAACTGCTTGCACGCCTGCTGCAAGCCGCGCATCAGGCCCCCAGTGTTGGCCTGATGCAGCCCTGGCGCTTTATCCGCATTACCCGACGTGAACTGCGCCAGCGTATCCAGGCCCTGGTGGAGGAGGAGCGGTTGCGTACCGCCCAAGCCCTGGGCGAGCGCTCCGACGACTTCATGAAGCTCAAGGTCGAAGGCATAAATGACTGTGCCGAACTGCTGGTTGCCGCGCTGATGGATGAGCGCGAAGCGCATATCTTCGGCCGCCGAACCTTGCCGGAAATGGACTTGGCATCGCTGTCGTGTGCGATCCAGAACCTCTGGCTGGCCGCCCGCGCCGAAGGCCTGGGCATGGGCTGGGTATCGCTGTTCGAACCCCGGGCCCTGGCCGAGCTGCTGGGCATGCCGGCCGGTGCCAAGCCGCTGGCAATCCTTTGCCTGGGGCCGGTGCACGAATTTTACCCGGCGCCCATGCTGGTGCTTGAAGGTTGGACCACGGCGCGTCCGTTGCACGAAATGCTGTTTGAAAACCAGTGGGGAGAGTCTTGATGAGTGTGGCGTTGCTGACTGTGGCCGGGGTGGCGCTGGATGCGTTGCTGGGCGAGCCCAAGCGCCGGCATCCACTGGTCGCGTTCGGGCGCATGGCCGGGCGCCTGGAGCAACGCTTCAATGCCGGTGGCCGCGGTTGGCGCAGCCATGGCGTCACCGCCTGGTTCCTGGCCGTGGTGCCGCTGACCTTCCTGGCCATGCTGCTGTCCTGGTTGCCGTACATTGGCTGGCTGGTGGAAGTGCTGGCGCTGTATTGCGCCCTGGGCCTGCGCAGCCTCGGCGAGCACGTGACGCCGGTGGCCGAAGCCTTGCGCCAGGGCAACCTGGAACACGCCCGCCAGCGCGTGGGTTACCTGGTCAGCCGCGAAACCCGTGAGCTGGATGAAACCGCCGTGGCCCGCGCCGCCACCGAGTCGGTGCTGGAGAACGGCAGCGATGCGGTGTTTGCCGCGCTGTTCTGGTTCGTCGTTGGCGGTGTGCCGGGGGTGGTGCTCTATCGCCTGAGCAACACTCTGGACGCCATGTGGGGCTATCGCAATGAGCGCTTCGAACGCTTCGGCTGGGCTGCGGCGAAGATCGACGACCTGCTCAACTACATTCCGGCGCGGCTGGTGGCCCTGACCTACGCGCTGCTGGGCAAGACCCGCCTGGCCCTGCACTGCTGGCGGCGCCAGGCGCCGTTGTGGGACAGCCCCAACGCCGGCCCGGTAATGGCTGCCGGAGCGGGGGCGCTGGGTGTCGAGCTGGGCGGCCCGGCGGTGTACCACGGCGAGCTGCACGAGCGCCCGCAGCTGGGCGAAGGCCCGCAGGCCGATGCCGAGGCCATCGAGCGCGGCTGGCGCCTGGTGTGCCAGGGCGTGTGGTTGTGGTTACTGCTGTTGTGCCTGGGGGCTGAATTCTATGCTTGAGCACGGTGGTCGCCTGCAGCGCGCAGTGCAGCAATACGGTATCGCCCGCGAAGACTGGCTGGACCTGTCCAGCGGTATTGCGCCTTGGCCCTATGCAATCCCCGAGATCCCGCTGCGCGCCTGGGCACGCTTGCCCGAGACCGACGACGGCCTGGAACAGGCTGCCTGCGAGTACTACCAGGTCAACCAGTTGCTGCCCGTGGCCGGTTCCCAGGCAGCGATCCAGGCGTTGCCGCGCTTGCGCCGCCCCGGTACGGTCGGCGTACTGTCGCCATGCTACGCCGAGCACGCCGAGGGCTGGCGCCGTGCCGGGCATCGGGTGCGTGAGTTGGCCGAAGATCAGGTTGACTACTACCTCGACAGTCTCGACATACTGGTGGTGGTCAACCCCAACAACCCCACTGGGCGGCTGATACCTGCCGAGCAACTGCTCGAATGGCATGCGCGCCTGGCCCGTCGCGGTGCTTGGCTGCTGGTCGATGAAGCCTTCATGGACAACACCCCGCAGCACAGCATCGGCGAACACGCCGAGCGCCCGGGCCTGATCGTGCTGCGCTCGTTCGGCAAGTTCTTTGGCCTGGCCGGTGTGCGCCTGGGCTTTGTCCTTGCCGAGCGGCAACTCCTGCAATTGCTCGCCGAACAGCTCGGGCCCTGGACCATCAGTGGCCCGACGCGCATCCTCGGCCAGGCGTGCCTGCTCGATAGCGCCGCGCATCAGCAGCAGATTATCCGCTGCGCCGTGGCCAGCCAGCGCCTGGCCGAGGTGCTCAGCGCTGGTGGATTCGCTGCGCACGGCAGCTGCGACCTGTTCCAGTACCTGGTCACCGAGCAGGCGCCGCAACTGCATGAATTCATGGCCCGGCGCGGCATCCTGCTGCGCCTGTTCAACCAGCCGCCCAGCCTGCGCTTCGGCCTGCCGGCCAGCGAGCAGGATTTCCAGCGCCTGGCCCGGGCCTTCACCGATTACCGCAAGGAACAGCCATGACCACCTTGATGGTGCAGGGCACCACCTCCGATGCCGGCAAAAGCACCCTGGTGACCGCGCTGTGCCGCTGGCTGCTGCGTCAGGGCGTTGCCGTGGTGCCGTTCAAGCCGCAGAACATGGCGCTCAACAGTGCAGTGACCGCCGAGGGTGGCGAGATCGGCCGAGCCCAGGCGGTTCAGGCCCAGGCAGCCGGCCTGGCGCCGCACACAGACATGAACCCGGTGCTGCTCAAGCCCAACAGCGACACCGGGGCCCAGGTAATCGTCCATGGCCGCGCGGTCACCAGCATGAATGCCGTGGCCTATCACGACTACAAGGTCATCGCCATGCAGGCTGTGCTGGCCTCGCACCAGCGCCTGAGCACAGCCTATCCGGTGGTGATGGTTGAAGGTGCCGGCTCGCCGGCCGAGATCAACCTGCGGGCCGGCGACATCGCCAACATGGGTTTTGCCGAGGCGGTGGATTGCCCGGTGATCCTGATTGCCGACATCAACCGTGGCGGGGTTTTCGCCCATCTGGTCGGCACCCTGGAATTGCTCTCGCCGAGCGAGCAGGCGCGGGTCAAAGGTTTTGTCATCAACCGTTTTCGCGGTGACATCGCCTTGCTCCAGCCCGGCCTGGACTGGCTCGAAGAACGTACCGGCAAACCGGTGCTGGGCGTGCTGCCCTATGTGATGGACCTGCACCTGGAAGCCGAGGACGGCATCGACCAGCGCCAGGGCATCAAGGCCGGGCGCCAGCTCAAGGTCATCGTGCCGGTGCTGCCGCGTATCAGCAACCACACCGATTTCGATCCGCTGCGCCTGCACCCGCAGGTCGACCTGCAGTTCATTGGCCCCGGCCAGCCGATTCCGCCGGCCGACCTGATCATCCTGCCCGGCTCCAAGAGTGTGCGCGGGGATCTGGCGCAGTTGCGCGAGCGCGGCTGGGACCAGGCGATCAGCCGTCATTTGCGTTATGGCGGCAAGGTCCTGGGTATTTGCGGCGGGCTGCAAATGCTCGGCCGGCGCGTGGAAGACCCATTGGGCCTGGAAGGGCCGGCGGGTGTCAGCGACGGCCTGGGGCTGCTGGACTTTGTCACCGTGCTGGAGGCCGAGAAACAGCTGCGCAATGTCGCCGGTACCCTGCAACTGGAACAAGCGGCCATCAACGGCTACGAGATTCATGCCGGCGTCACCCAGGGACCGGCGCTGGAGCGCCCGGTGGTGCAGCTGGACGATGGTCGCGCCGATGGCGCCATTAGCGCCGACGGGCAGATCCTCGCCACCTACCTGCATGGCCTGTTCGAGGTGCCGCATTGCTGCGCCGCGCTGTTGCGCTGGGCCGGGCTGCAGGAGGCAGAGCAGATCGATTATCAGGCCCTGCGCGAACGCGACATCGAGCGCCTTGCCGATCTGGTCGAGCAGCACCTGGACACCGCGCGCCTGCGCCAACTCTGCGGACTGAACTGAAATGCTCAACCTGATTCTTGGCGGTGCCCGTTCGGGCAAGAGCCGCCTGGCCGAACAGCTGGCGGTGCAGAGCGGCCTGGCCGTTACCTACATCGCCACCAGCGAACCGCTCGACGGCGAGATGAATGCGCGGGTGCAGCTGCACCGCGAGCGGCGTCCGCCGGAGTGGGCATTGATCGAAGAGCCGCTGGAACTGGCCCGGGTGCTGCGTGCCAATGCCAGTGCCGAGCGCTGCCTGCTGGTCGACTGCCTGACCCTGTGGTTGACCAACCTGCTGATGCTCGACAACCCCGAGCGCCTGGCGGCTGAACGCACTGCACTGCTCGATTGCCTGGCGCAGCTGCCGGGCGAAATCATTGTGGTCAGCAACGAAACCGGCCTGGGCGTGGTGCCCATGGGCGAGCTGACCCGCCGTTATGTCGATGAAGCCGGCTGGTTGCACCAGGCCATTGCCGAACGCTGTCAGCGCGTGGTGCTGACCGTCGCCGGCCTGCCGCTCACCCTTAAAGGACCTGCACTATGAGTCAAACCTGGTGGCTTGAAGCCTGTCGTCCTGTTGACCAGGCTGTTCGCGAACAGGCCCTGGCGCGTCAACAGCAACTGACCAAACCGGCTGGCTCGCTGGGCCGCCTGGAGCAGTTGGCGGTGCAACTGGCCGGCTTGCAAGGCCAGCTCAAGCCCAGCGTTGAGCAGGTCTGGATCGCAATCTTTGCCGGCGATCACGGCGTGGTCGCCGAGGGTATCTCGGCCTACCCGCAAGCAGTGACCGGGCAAATGCTGCATAACTTCGTCAGCGGTGGCGCCGCCATCAGCGTGCTGGCGCGGCAGTTGAATGCACAGCTGGAAGTGGTCGACCTGGGCACCATCGACCTCGCGCTGGAGCTGCCGGGTGTACGCCATCTGCGCGTCGGCGCCGGCACGGCGAACTTCGCCCAGGTGCCGGCGATGACCCATGAACAGGGCGTGCTGGCCCTGCAGGGCGGGCGCGAGAGTGCCTTGCGCGCGGCCGCCAGCGGCGCCCAGTTGTTTATCGGCGGCGAGATGGGCATCGGCAACACCACCGCCGCCAGCGCCCTGGCCTGTGCCTTGCTCGGCTGCCCGGCTGTGGAGCTCAGCGGCCCGGGCACAGGGCTGGACGCCGCCGGTGTACGGCACAAGGCCGAGGTCATCGAGCGAGCGTTGCAGCAGCATGCAGATCTCGGCGACGACCCGCTGCAGCGCCTGTTCTGTTTTGGTGGCTTTGAGATCGCCGCACTGGTCGGTGCCTACCTGGGGTGCGCCCAGGCCGGTGTTGCCGTGCTGGTGGATGGCTTTATCTGCACGGTCGCTGCGCTGGTGGCGACGCACATCAACCCGGGTTGCCGCGACTGGCTGCTGTTCGGCCATCGTGGCGCCGAGCCCGGGCATCGCCGGGTGCTCGCCGAGCTCGACGCCGAGCCGCTGCTGGAGCTGGGCCTGCGCCTGGGCGAGGGCAGTGGCGCGGCGCTGGCGGTGCCGGTATTGCGCCTGGCCTGCGACCTGCACGGGCAGATGGCGACCTTCGCCGAAGCGGCAGTGGCGGACCGCCCGGCATGATCATCGACCTGCTGCGCCACGGCGAAACCGAACTGGGTGGCGGCCTGCGTGGCAGCCTCGACGATGCCCTGACCGCCAAGGGCTGGGCGCAGATGCATGCCGCAGTGAGCGGCGCGGGGCCCTGGGATGCGCTGGTCAGCTCACCCTTGCAGCGCTGCGCACGCTTTGCCGAAGCGTTGGCGGCGCAGTTGAACCTGCCGCTGCAGCGGGTGCCGGGTCTGCAGGAGCTGCATTTTGGTGAGTGGGAAGGGCGTAGTGCCGCAGACCTGATGCTCACCCACGAAGCCGAACTTGGGCAATTCTGGGCTGATCCCTATGCGTTCACACCGCCTGCTGGCGAGCCGGTGGCGGACTTTTCCGCACGCGTGCTGCAAGCCATCAGCGCCTTGCACCAGGCGCACGCCGGTAAGCGCCTGTTGCTGGTCACTCACGGCGGTGTGATGCGCCTGTTGCTGGCCCGCGCTCGAGGCTTGCCCCGTGAGCAGTTGCTGCAGGTCGAAGTGGCCCATGGTGCCCTGTGTCGCCTTGAGCTGCTGGCGGACGGCAGCCTGCGGGAAGTGCACTGACATGCTGGCGTTCTGGATCGCCCTGCAATTTCTCAGCAGCTTGCCGGTGCGCCTGCCGGGCATGCCGGCCCCCGAACAAATGGGCCGCTCACTGCTGTATTACCCGCTGGTGGGGCTGTTGTTCGGGGGGCTGCTCTGGGGGCTGAACGCGCTGCTGGCGGGCAGCCCGGTGCTGCTGCACGCCGCCTTGCTGCTCAGTGCCTGGGTGCTGCTCAGCGGCGCCTTGCACCTGGATGGCCTGGCCGACAGCGCCGACGCCTGGCTGGGCGGTTTCGGCGACCGCGAGCGCACGTTGCTGATCATGAAGGACCCGCGCAGCGGGCCGATTGCCGTGGTCACGCTAGTGCTGGTGCTGTTGCTCAAGTTCTGTGCCTTGCTGGCGTTGCTCGACAGCGGCCAGGGCGTGCTGTTGTTGCTCGCGCCGCTGATCGGCCGCGCGGCATTGCTGGGTTTGTTCCTCAGCACGCCCTATGTGCGCAGCGGTGGGCTGGGCCAGGCCCTGGCGGACCACCTGCCTCGTGGGGCGGGCAAGCTGGTATTGCTGGTCAGTGCGCTGGCCTGTGTGCTGCTGGCGGGGCTCAAGGGCCTGTGGGTTGTGCTGGTTGCCGCAGGGGTCTTCGCCTGGCTGCGTCGCTTGATGGTTCGCCGTCTGGGTGGCACCACCGGTGATACCGCCGGGGCCATGCTTGAGCTATTGGAGCTGGCGGTATTGATCGCCCTGGTGCTGTGAGTGGCGAGTAAAAGCTTGCAGTTGGCCAGGTGCGGGTATATACACGCATTATGTTGACCAGCGAATGCATCTGCACCCACCTGCGTCGCGCCGCCCGCGGGGTGAGCCGACACTACGACGAGGCCCTCGAAGGCTTTGGGATCAATGTCGCGCAGTTTTCTTTGCTACGGCATTTGCGTCGCCTGGACCAACCGAGCATTTCCACCCTGGCCGAGGCCATGGGCCTGGACCGCAGCACCCTCGGGCGCAACCTGCGGGTGCTGGAGGCTGAGGGCCTGGTGGCTTTGGCCGAGGGGCAGGATCAGCGTAACCGGATCGTTCTGCTCACCGAGCAGGGCCAAGCCAGGCTGCAAGCGGCAGAGCCGGCCTGGGAACAGGCGCAAAGCGACTTGATCGATACCCTGGGCGAGGGCCGGCGCGATGAACTGGTACGCCTGCTGGAGCTGTTGGCCTGAGCTTTTTTAAACTATAAGCGGGTATATACCCGCATAAGCCTTGCGGCGCTTTGGAGACAACAAAAATGACATCGGTATGGCGAACCAGTGGTTGGATTCTCCTCGGCGCGGCGCTGATCCTGGCGTTGTCGCTGGGCGTGCGACATGGCTTTGGCCTGTTCCTGGCGCCGATGAGCGCCGATTTTGGCTGGGGCCGCGGTGTGTTCGCCTTCGCCATCGCCTTGCAGAACCTGATCTGGGGCCTGGCCCAGCCGTTTGCCGGTGCCCTGGCTGATCGCCTGGGGGCGGCCAAGGTGGTCATGGTCGGCGGTATTCTCTATGCCGTCGGGCTGGTGCTGATGGGTATGTCGGACTCGGCCCTGACCCTGTCGCTCAGTGCCGGCTTGTTGATCGGTATCGGCCTGTCCGGCACCTCGTTCTCGGTGATCCTGGGCGTGGTCGGCCGCGCCGTGCCGCCAGAGAAACGCAGCATGGCCATGGGCATCGCCAGCGCCGCCGGCTCCTTCGGCCAGTTCGCCATGCTGCCCGGCACCCTCGGCCTGATCGGCTGGCTGGGCTGGTCGGCGGCCTTGCTGGTACTGGGTTTGCTGGTGGCCTTTATCGTGCCGTTGGTGGGTTTGCTGCGTGATCGGCCTTTGCCCAGCACCGGCAATGAGCAGACCCTCGGCCAGGCCCTGCGCGAAGCTTGCACGCATTCCGGTTTCTGGCTGCTGGCCCTGGGCTTTTTCGTCTGTGGCTTCCAGGTGGTGTTCATCGGTGTGCACCTGCCGGCCTACCTGGTCGACCAGCACCTGCCGGCGACCATCGGTACCACGGTGCTGGCGCTGGTCGGGCTGTTCAATATCGTCGGCACCTACACCGCCGGCTGGCTTGGCGGGCGTATGTCCAAGCCGCGCCTGCTGACCGCCCTGTACCTGTTGCGTGCGGTGGTGATCGTGCTGTTCCTGTGGGCGCCGATCACCCAGTTCAGCGCCTACCTGTTCGGCATTGCCATGGGCCTGCTGTGGCTGTCGACCGTACCCTTGACCAACGGCACCGTCGCTACCCTGTTCGGTGTGCGCAACCTGTCGATGCTTGGCGGTATCGTGTTCCTTTTCCACCAGTTGGGCGCTTTCCTTGGCGGCTGGCTGGGCGGGGTGGTGTATGACCAGACCGGCAACTACGACCTGGTCTGGCAGATTTCCATCCTCCTCAGCCTGCTCGCCGCGGCACTCAACTGGCCGGTACGCGAGCGCCCGGTCGCGCGCTTGCAGGCGCAAGCGGCATGAACCCTGTCGCTATTCGCACCTTGCTCGGCCTTGGCGCACTGTTGCTACTGGGGTTGGCCTGGTGGGGCTGGCATGAGGGCGGCCTGGCATTGATGCAGTTGGGCATGGGCGTGTGCTAGGAGTACTCTGATTTCTCCAGGAACGTTCGAGGGAGAGAGAAGATGCGCACACGCTGGATGTTGGTTCCGCTGTTGACCCTGGCCGCCGCTGCCAATGCCCTGGCCGCCGCTGCCAATGCCCTGGCCGCCGATTGCCCGGCGCTGCTCGACAGCAAGCTGCCGGAACTGCGCGGCAAGGAGCAGATCGACCTCTGTGAGCGCTTTGCCGGTAAACCGCTGGTGGTGGTCAATACCGCCAGCTATTGCGGCTTTGCCCCGCAGTTCGAAGGGCTCGAGAGCGTCTATAAGGAATACCGCGAGCAGGGCCTGGAAATGCTCGGGGTGCCCTCCAACGACTTCAAGCAGGAAGACGCCGATGCCGAGAAAACCGCCAAGGTTTGCTATGCCAACTACGGCGTGACCTTCACCATGACCCAGGCCCAGCCGGTGCGCGGCAGTGACGCTACGCCGCTGTTCAAGGAGCTCGCCGCGCAGAGCAGCGCGCCGAAGTGGAATTTCTACAAGTACGTGATCGACCGCCAGGGCAAGGTGGTGGCTAACTTCTCCAGCCGAACCAAGCCGGATGATCCGGCGTTCAAGGCAGCGATCGAAAAGGCTATCGCTTCCCAGCCCTGAGCGGCTGCCTCAGTGGCTGGTGTGCACGGTCCAGGCCACCAGCTTGAGCACGATCGGGCGTACCACCAGTACGCAGGCGAAGGCCACCGGCATGGCCAGTTGGTAGGCCTTGAGCACGTTGCCCAGGTACTGCTCGTCGATGCCGGCGTTGGCGGCGGTGATCACGAAGCACATCAACAGGGCCATGATCGCCGACATGTAGAAGGCAAACACGTAGGGGGTGGCGCGAACGCCGAGTTTGCGTCGGCTGCGGGCGCTGGTCTGGGTCGTCATGCTGGCTCCATTGGTGTGGGGGAGGGCGCAGCCTAGCAAGGCCGCCTTTGGCTCGGGTAGACGCCTGCGGCTTAGGTCTTTATAAAGAAGATCTTACGAATGCCCGGAAGCCTGCCATGAACCTGCTCGGTTCGATCAAGAGTTTCATCAAGGTTGTCGAAGCCGGCAGCATTGCCGGTGGCGCCCGTAGCCTGGGTTTGAGTGCCGCCGCCGTGAGCCAGAACGTCGCCCGCCTGGAAGCTCACCTGCAGGTGCGCCTGCTCGCGCGCACCACCCGTAGCATGGCGCTGACGCCCAGTGGCAGCCTGTACTACGACAAGGTCAAGCATATCGAGCGCGACCTTGAACAAGCGCAGCAGGCGGTCACCACCCCGGATTGCGAACCCAAGGGGCGCTTGTGCATCGCTTCGTCTTCGGCGTTTGGCCGTCATGTACTGGCGCCGTTGATTCCGGCGTTCAGCGCGCGATACCCGCAGCTTTCAATTGAATTGGTTACGAATGATCGGCGGGTCAATCATGCCCAGGAGGGCGTCGATGTCAGTATTCGCATCCAGCCACAACTCGAAGATGGCCTGCTGGCCCGGCACATCGCCAGGGTGCCGTTCATTTGCTGCGCCTCCCCGGGCTATCTGGCGGCGGCCGGCTGGCCACAATCGCCCGAGCAGCTCAAGGAGCATCGCTGCCTGGTGTTTCGTTACCCGGTAGACGGACGCTTTTTACGCTGGGGCTTTATCCGCGAGGGTCTGCGTTTTGATGCCGAGTTCGACAATGTGCTGATCAGCGATGACATCGATGTACTGACCCAGATGGCCGTGCAGGATGGTGGCATCGCCCGGCTGGCCGAGTTCGTCGCCCGGCCCTTGCTTGAGCGTGGCCAGCTGGTGGCGTTGTTCGAGTATTCGCAGCCCGCCATGGCCTATGCCCAGACCGAGCCGATGGACGTCTATCTGTGCGTGGCCGATCGCTTTGCCCTGACGCCCAAGGTGCGGGCGTTCATGGAGTACATCCAGCTTGAGGTCGGGCCTGCCTGGCCGGTCCATCAGGCATAAAAAAACCGCCAATGAAGGCGGTTTTTTTAGTGGCGCTGCAATCAGAAGCGATAGGTCAGCGACGCGCCAATACCGTGAGCGCTGTTTTCGTACTTGGCGTTGTACGAACCCTTGGTCGGGCTGGCCAGGTTGACCTTGGTGTCTTCTTCCCACAGGTAGGAGTAAGCCAGGTCGATGGTCATGTCTTCGGTAGGGCTGTAGCCAGCGCCCAGGCTGAACACCTTGCGGTCGCCAGTCGGAATGCGTGGCGAGCGGTCGTGGTTGTTGGTCGGCGACTGGTCGACGGTGAAACCGGTGCGCAGTACCCACTCTTTGTTCAGCTTGTACGAAGCACCGATGGCATGTGCCCAGGTGTCGTGCCAGTTCTGGTCTTCGTTGATGGTGCCGAATTGACCGGCAATCGGCGCAGGCACTTCGTTGGTTACGGTGATCGCTTCCAGACGGCTCCAGCGGGTCCAGGTGCTGCCCGCGTAGAGGGTCCACTGGTCATCCAGTTCGTGGGTGACCGAGAAGTCTACCGACTCAGGGGTCTTGATCTTCAGTTCGGCGTCAAACTTGCTGCCGCTGAACGGGCCGATCAGGGCCGAGTTGATCTTGGTGTTGCCTTCGAGCTTGTAGTCGACCATCGAGTGGTAGGTCAGGCCCAGGCGGGTCTTGTCGGTGGCTTGCACCATGACGCCGATGTTGTAGCCGACCGCGGTATCGTCGCCCTTGATCTTCACTTCGCCGTCGTTGAAGCCCGGGCTGCGTGGGTTGAGGACGTTGGAGCTCAGTTCGCCCTTGATACGGTTGAAGGTCGGGCCGAAACCGATCGAGACCTTGTCGTTGAAGGCATAGCTGACAGTAGGCTGGAAGGTAATGACTTCAACGTAGCTTTTCTTGCCCCAGTAGCGGCTGGCAGCTTCGTCTTCGTATTCGGTCACCAGGCCGAAGGGTGCGTAGACACCAAAGCCGACGGTCCAGTGATCATCGATCGGCTTGACGTAGTAGCCCATGGGCACGCCAACGAACGGCACCATGTCACCATCGGTGCTGCCGCCTGGGCGGCCGCCACCGGAAATGTCGGACTTGGCGATGACGGCGGCGCCGCCAACGGTGATCTGTTCGCGTTTCAGGCGCGACATGCCGGCAGGGTTGCCGAAAACGGTGCTGGCATCATCGGCAGAAGAAGAACGACCCGCGAAACCTGTGCCCATGCCGCTGACGCTTTGTTCGTTGAGGGCAAAGCCGCTGGCGAACAGTTGAGTCGAAGCGAGAGTGACGGCGAGGCTAAGAGAGGTTTTGAGCATGACTTTTTTCATTATTAGAACTCCTTGGGATCTCCGGGGCGAAAACTACCAACATTTCGCCCGCAGCGCTATAGGCTGTATCGCAGGAGATAGAGCGGTTTTGTAGGACAATCCGACCAAAATGGCGGGAATTTTCCGATTATGGAAAGCAGTGACTCTCAGCAGGCCTGAAGAGTCACAGGAGCGATGCAGGTTTGCCAGGCGCAGGTGAAATCGCGCAGCCGGCCCTGAGGTTGGAAGGTTTGTCGCCAGATGCGTGCCAGGCCCAGTAAATCGTCGGCGGCGGGCAGTTCAGGGGCCTGTTCTTCGATCAGCATCCAGGCGATGGCGGTGGCGTAGCGCAGGTTTACCGTCAGTTCCAGGTGCGGGCCGCTGAGGAAGGCGTGCTGGCTGGCCAGGCCGCGGACCAGGCTGGCAAGGTCCGGGTCGCGGGCCAGGAACTGGTCCCAGAGGCTTTGGTGGCGCAGTTCGCCGATGCGGTACAGGCCGTGCCCGCGACGGTCGTGCAGAGCCGAACCGAGTGCTGACTGGCTGGCGGCGACGCCGAGCAGCAGGGCTTCGGCGCTGGCGCAATGACGACCCAGGTAGATCAGGGTCGGACGAATGACAAACTGGCTCAACTCGCTCGCGGCGATACCCATGATGCCCTCGAACTTGAAATTGACCGGCGGACGCTGGAGCTTGGCAGCTAGTGAGTCGGTCAGGCCCGCCGGAAGCGGCCTTTGCCGCTTGAGTTGAAGTGTAGTGTCATATTCGCGCTGTAAAGGCCTGTTTTTAAAACATTTGCGGCTTTTAGTTATAAATCATATGCCGTGTGGCGATTAGTGATTCGCACTTAAGAATGGCCAAATTCCTGTGGGAGCTGGCTTGCCAGCGATGGCCGCAACACGTTAGCCGGGGCTGCCCTCATCGCTGGCAAGCCAGCTCCCACAGGGGGATTCGACAGATTTACCAGGCATAAAAAAACCCCGCCAGAGGGCGGGGCTTGAGCGTTTGCAGCGCCGTGCGGATCAGGCCACCAGGGCCTGACGGGTGCGCTCGATGACGGCCTGCAGCGGCTCGGCTTCGGAGTATTGCTCCGGGTACAGGCGCTCGCTGTGACGGGCAATGCCGTGCTCGTTGACCAGGGTGAAGCTGAAGCCGCCTTTGCGCGACGCCAGGATCAAGCAGTTCAGAGGGGCAAATGCCTGGGAAAGGGTGCGAATGGCAGCCTGAGTATGGTTGGAGTGATTCATAGTTATTAGGTGTTCCTGCAATAGACACGGATTCGATCCGTGCACATATAAAACGTTCCAGTAACGCGGGCATTTAAGCCGGTGCGAAGAACCTGACTGGAACAGGGCAGCCAGTTTTGGGCGCATTTATCATGTGGCGCTGGGGCTGACTGGTAGGTACGTCAGAGGACAGGCAACAGCCAGGGTCGGGTTCAATGCCGCTGGGTGAAGATCCTGATCAATCTGCAGGTTGGTTCGGTCAGAGTAAGAAGTGATTTACCTGGGGAACCATCGAGTGGGCCGGTCCTGGTTTCAACAGGCCTGTCCGATGTGAGGGGGCAGGGCACTGTAAGGACTGCTTTGGCCAGAATTGACTTTCAGCTTGGTACTAACGGCGGCAAGACTACAGGACTTTCCGGGTCTTGGCAAGCTTTGGGGGTTTTCGTCTGGCGAGCCGATCAGTATGTCGCGTTCCCGGCGCTCTGTGAAGTGGTATTTCACCGGCTTTGTAGCGTCGTGAGGCAGGGAACGTGCCAGTTTCGTGCAGATAAACGCCTCGCTTCAGGGCGGTTGTACACATTTGGGGCAGCCCCTGTTACAGCCCTGCAACAACGCGGCACATGGCCGCTAATGACTTGGCCGTTGCCTTAAGTCAATGAAAAAAAACACTTATTTTAGCTGGTGAAAAAATCGACAGTTTGACTGAAAGCCCCATTCCATAGGGGTTTGCGGGGTGGTTTAGGGGGTTGTCCACCGAGTTATCCACAGCTTCTGTGGATTGTCCCGAGCGCTTGCTCTAGGACGGGCGTGCCAGCTTTTTGGCCGGTGTCCGACAATCCTTCGGCAGTCTTCTGTCAGGGACAAAATGCCCGCCCTGACGTCAAGAAAAAACGCTGAAATATTTTGAAAAAAAGTGCAAAAAAGCACCGGGCCATTGTCAGAGAAATGGAGTAGAGTGGCGCGCCTCTCGAGTTGCCTTCGCTGTTTTTTATGAAGTTTCGCTCCAAAATCCCCGTTGACCCAGCTGCCCAACCGCCTCTGCCCGAGCCCAAGCGCTTCTCCTTGAAGGTTGCCTTGTGGTTGCTCGACAGTCCGCGCCTGGGTGACAACCCCAACGTCAAGCACTTTGCCGGGCGCTTGCTCAAGCAGCCGGCGCGCCAGGGCGTGGTGGTGGCCCAGAGCCGCTTGGGGCAGATGCTCTGCCGCGATTGCGGCAATGCGCGCGACCGTCGTATCGGCCATGAACTATTGCGCCAAGCGGCGCGGGCCGGTGATCGCCGGGCCCAGCTTGAATACGGCCGGCTGTGCGCCCTGGGGCAACTGAACGAACCCGCTCAGGGCCGCTTCTGGTTGGAGCAGGCGGCAGCCCAAGGCTCGCAGGAAGCCCTGCGCCTGCTCAGGCAATTGCCTGAAGCCTGAATACGGCGCACAGGCCCAAGGCTGATAAGCTGAGCCGTTGATTGTTGGCCGAGGGAGTTCGGGGTGGCTATGGCAGTGGATCTGACCAGCATTCTGCTGGGTATCGTGGTGGCGGCTGTGCCGTGTCTGGCGCTGGTGCTGCAGGTGCAGCGGCGCCTGAGTACGCGCCAGGCGCAAGCGGCTTTGCTCGAAGAGCGCCTGAGCAGCGTGCAATTGGCCCAGGAAGGCCTGCTCGCCCAGCTGGATGCCAGCCGTGACGAAATCAGCGACTTGAGCCAGGCCAACGCCGCCAAGCAGGCCACTTTGGCCGCTCAGGCCCGTGAGCTTGAGCTGTTGCAGATCGACCGTGATAACGCTCGGGATGCCGCCCACGCCTGGCAGCTGGAGCGTTCGGCCCGTGAAGCCGAATTGCGCCGTCTGGACGCCCAGAGCGCAGCCCTGAGCGCCGAGCTGCGCGAACAACAGGAAAGCCATCAGCAACGCCTCGACGACCTGCAGGGCTCGCGTGACGAGCTGCGGGCGCAATTCGCCGAAATGGCCACCAAGATATTCGATGAGCGCGAGCAGCGCTTTGCCCAGACCAGCCACCAACATCTGGGGCAATTGCTCGATCCGCTCAAGGAGCGCATCCAGGCCTTCGAAAAACGCGTCGAAGACAGCTACCAGCAGGAAGCCCGCGAGCGCTTCTCGCTGGCCAAGGAGTTGGAACGCCTGCAGCAGCTCAACCTGCGCCTGAGCGATGAAGCCACCAACCTGACCCAGGCGCTCAAGGGTCAGAAGACCCAGGGCAACTGGGGCGAACTGATTCTGGAGCGGGTGCTGGAACACGCGGGGCTGGAGAAGGGCCGCGAGTACCAGACCCAGGTCAGCCTCAAGAGTGCCGATGGCGAGCGCTTCCAGCCCGACGTGCTGATCATGCTGCCGGGCGACAAGCAGGTGGTGGTCGACTCCAAGGTCAGCCTGACCGCCTATCAGCAGTACGTTGCCGCCGACGACAGCGAGATCGCCCAGGCCGCGCTCAAGCAGCACGTGCTGTCGCTGCGCAACCACGTCAAAGGCCTGTCCGGCAAGGACTACAACCGCCTCGAAGGCCTGCACAGCCTGGATTTCGTCCTGCTCTTCGTGCCCATCGAGGCGGCGTTTTCGGCGGCCTTGCAGGCCGAACCGAACCTGTTCCAGGAAGCCTTCGACCGCCAGATCGTGATCGTCAGCCCAACGACCTTGCTGGCCACCTTGCGGGTCATCGACAGCTTGTGGAAGCAGGAGCGCCAGAGCCAGAACGCCCGGGAAATCGCCGAGCGCGCCGGCTGGCTGTACGACAAGTTCGTGCTGTTCATCCAGGACCTGGACGAGCTGGGCAACCGCTTGCAACAGGTCGACAAAGCCTACAGCGCGGCGCGCAACAAACTCTGCGAAGGCCGTGGCAACCTGATCAGCCGCAGCGAACAGCTCAAGCTGCTCGGCGCCCGGGCCAGCAAGAGCCTGCCTGCCGACTTGCTCGAGCGGGCCATGAGCGAAGGCGACCCGCTGGCCGCCAGTGCCCTTACTGGACCAGGCTCAGATGCCGATTGAGCAGGGCGCGCAGGGCCGCCGGCTTGACCGGCTTGGCCAGGTAGTCGAGGCCGGCGGCATGTACCTGGGCAACCATCTCGCTGCGCCCGTCGGCGCTGATTACCACGCCGGGTACCGGCTCGCCGAGGCGGGTGCGTAGCCAGGCCATCAGCTCGGTGCCGACCTCGCCATCGTCCAGGTGATAGTCGACCAGCGCCAGGTGCGGGCGCAGGCCGTTTTCCAGCAAGGCATCGCATTCTGCGCGGTTGCGCGCGGTCGACACCTGGCAGCCCCAGCGGCTGAGCAGGCTGTTCATGCCGATGAGAATGCTGTCTTCATTGTCGACACATAGCACCTGCATGCCCGCTAATGGCTGCCCGGCCTGTTCGGCGGGGCTGACCACCGGTACCGCCGGCGCCGTGGCCAGCGGCACGCTGACGCGGAACACGCTGCCCTTGCCCGGCCAGGATTTCACTTCAAGCGGATGCCCGAGCACCTTGCACAGGCCATCGGCAATCGCCAGGCCCAGGCCCAGGCCTTTTTCGGCGCGGGTCTGGTGGCTGTCCAGGCGTTTGAATTCCTCGAAAATCACCTGCAGCTTGTCATCGGCGATGCCGCTGCCACGGTCCCAGACCTCCAGCCACAAGCGGTCATGCTGGCGGCGCACACCCAGCAGGATCGGGCTCTTGCCATAGCGGAAGGCGTTAGTGAGGAAGTTCTGCAAAATGCGCCGCAGCAGCTTCATGTCGCTCTGCACCCGCAGGCGGCTGCCGCGCAGGCGGAAATCCAGGCCTTGCTGCTGGGCCAGCACCTTGAATTCGGCGCCGAGGGTGTCGAACAGCTCGTTGAGGGCGAAAGGCTTGACGTCCGGGGTGATCTTGCCGTTTTCCAGGCGCGAAATGTCCAGCAGGTCGCTGATCAGTTCTTCGGCCGAGCGCAGCGAGCTGTCCATGTGCTGGACCAGTTGCTGGGCGTCGGCCGACAGGCCGTCACCTTGATGCGACAGCGCCGCCGAGAACAACCGCGCGGCGTTCAGCGGTTGCATCAGGTCGTGGCTGACGGCGGCAAGGAAGCGGGTCTTGGACTGGTTGGCCGCTTCGGCATGGCTCTTGGCTTCGGTCAGCGCCTGGTTCAGTTGCGAGAGTTCATGGGTACGTTCGGCGACCCGTTGCTCCAGGCTTTCGTTGGCACCCTTGAGAGCCTGTTCGGCTTCGCGGAACGGAGTAATGTCGGTAAAGCTCATGACAAAGCCGCCGCCGGGCATCGGGTTGCCGATCAACTCGATTACCCGGCCATTGGGAAACAAGCGCTCGGAGGTGTGTGCACGGCCCTGGCGCATCCAGTGCAGGCGCCTTGCCACGTGCACCTGGGCCTCGCCCGGGCCACACAGGCCGCGTTCGGCGTTGTAGCGGATGATGTCGGCAATCGGCCGGCCGACGCTGATCAGCCCGTCGGGGTAGTTGAACAGCTCCAGGTAGCGGCGGTTCCAGGCCACCAGGCGCAGCGACTGGTCGACTACGCTGATGCCCTGGCTGATGTTCTCGATCGCCCCTTGCAGCAAGGCGCGGTTGAACTGCAGTACCTCCGAGGCTTCGTCGGCGATGCGCACCACGTCTTCCAGCTGCATGTCGCGGCCTTCGATGGCGGCCTTGACCACGGCGCGAGTGGAGGAGGTACCGAGCACGCCGGCGAGCAGGCGCTCGGTGTGCTCGATCCAGTCACCGTCGGCGTTCTGGTTGGGGTTGAAGCCCTTGCCCTGGCGGTAGGCGAAACGGATGAAGCTTTGTCGTGCGCGCTCTTCGCCGACAAAACGTGCGGCCAGGTGCAGCAGGTCGTCGATCTGCACCGCCAGCAGCGAACGGCTGCTCGGCCGTGCGCTGGTCTGCTGGCCGATAAAGCGCCCGGCCTGCCAGTGCTCTGACACCCGGGTGCGGGAAAGGATCGACACCCAGGCGAACAGGGTGAAGTTGCCCGCCAGCGACAGCACCACGCCCTGGGTCAGCGGGGTGATCGGCAGGTTCAGCGGGTTGCCGTGCAGCCAGGCCAGGCCCGGGAACAGCTCCAGCGACCAGCCCAGGCTATGGGCGGCAATCGGCAGCACCAGGGTGTAGAACCACAGGAACACCCCGGCGGCCAGGCCGGCGAACACACCGCGGCGGTTGGCCTGCTTCCAGTACAGGGCGCCAAGCATGGCCGGGGTCAGTTGGGTCACGGCGGCAAAGGCCACCTGGCCGATGGTCGCCAGGCTCGCGGTGGAGCCAAGCAGGCGGTAACTGACATAGGCCAGCAGGAGGATGACGACAATAGTCACCCGGCGCACCGAGAGCATCCAGTGGCGGAAGGCTTCGAACGGCCGCTCGGCGTTGTTGCGCCGTAGCAGCCAGGGCAGCAGCATGTCGTTGGAGACCATGGTCGACAGCGCCACGGCCTCGACGATGACCATGCCGGTGGCCGCCGAGGCGCCGCCGATAAAGGCCAGCAGCGCCAGCGCCGGATGGGCCTCGGCCAGCGGCAGGCTGATGACGAAGGAGTCGGGCAGCACCGAGTCAGGCAGCAGCATCTGCCCGGCCAGGGCGATCGGCACCACGAACAGCGCGGCGAGGATCAGGTACATCGGGAACACCCAGCGCGCCAGGCGCAGGTCCTGGGGTTCGATGTTCTCTACCACGGTGACGTGGAACTGTCGCGGCAGGCAGATGATCGCCATCATCGCCACGCCGGTCTGCACGATCATCGACGGCCAGTTGATGGTCTCGCTCCAGAAACCTTCCAGGCGCGGTGCCAGTTGCGCCTTGCTGAACAGGTCGTCGAAGCCATCGAACAGGCCGAAGGTGACAAAGGCGCCGACGGCAAGGAATGCCAGCAGCTTGACCAGGGATTCGAAGGCAATGGCCAGGACCATGCCGCGGTGGTGTTCGGTGACGTCCAGGCTGCGGGTACCGAAGACGATCGAGAACAGCGCCAGCACCAGCGACACCACCAGCGCGGTGTCCTGCACGCGGCTGCCGGTGGCGTCGGCGCCGGCACCAATCAGCAGGTTGACGCCGAGCACGATGCCCTTGAGCTGCAGGGCGATATACGGCAGCACGCCGATCAGGCAGATCAGCGCCACCACCACCGCCAGGCTCTGCGACTTGCCATAGCGGGCGGCGATGAAGTCGGCGATCGAGGTGATGTTTTCCTGTTTGCTGATCAGCACCATCTTCTGCAGCACCCAGGGGGCGAACAGCAGCAACAGCACGGGGCCGAGATAGATCGGCAGGAACGCCCAGAGTTGTTCGGCGGCCTGGCCGACGGCACCGAAGAAGGTCCAGCTGGTGCAGTACACCGCCAGCGACAGGCTGTACACCCAGGCACGCAGGCGCGGCGGCAACGGTGTGCTGCGGCGGTCGCCGTAGAAGGCGATGGCGAACATGATGGCCATATAGGCCAGGGCGACCACGGCGATCAGCCCACTGGACAGCGACATGACAACTCCGAAGCAAAAGGGTGATTCAGCCTGACAGCGAACCTCGATCAATCAGTCTGGCACGCCGCCGAGGCTTCGTCAGCGCCGACGATGGTCGCAGTGGCAGAGCGTCGCAGGCCTTAACCGGGCAAGGCCAGGTCAAGCAGGCGGTAGAGCTGTTCCAGGGTCGGCGGGGCTTCGGCGAACAAGGTACGGTAGACGGTCGGCGCGACGATCAAATCGAGCAGGTGCTCGATGTCTGGCAAGGCCTCGCCGCGCGCCTGGGCACGATCGAGAATGACCTGCAACTGCCCGCGCAGGATGTTGGTGCAGTAACCCGGGCAGGCGCTGCTGAGCACGTCGCGCATCAGGTTGCGGCCTGGCTCGGAGGTGATTTCGTCGAGGTATTGCTCGGTCCAGGCGCGCAGGTCGGCGCGTAGCTCGCCGGTGTCCAGCGGCGCCACGTCGGGCAGCACACGCTCGACGGCGACATCGGCCAACAAGGCCGCCAGTTCGCCCCAGCGCCGGTAGATGGTCGACGGGGTGACGCCGGCGCGGGCAGCAATTTGCGGCACGGTCAGGCTCGCGCGGTCCTGCTCTTTGAGCAGCTCGCGTACCGCCGCATGTACCGATGCCTGAACACGGGCGCTGCGCCCACCCGTGCGGATACCTTCTTTAATCGCCATCGGTCGACCTTAACACAAAGGGTTTGCGTTAAGGAATGAAGGCGAGCAGACTGCGCAAAAGCTAAATAATTGCTTTAGCGGAGTGCTGACCATGTTCATGTTGTTCAAAGCCCCGGCCTCGCGGCGTTTTCGTCTGGTGTTTCTGGCCACTGCTCTGCTTGGTTTTCTCGCGGCGTCGAGCACCCCCACGCCCTTGTATCACCTGTACCAGCAAGCGTGGCAGTTCTCGGCGGTGACCCTGACGCTGATCTTCGCCGTGTATGCCGTGAGCCTGTTGGCGGCGCTGTTGACGGTCGGTTCGCTGTCGGACTACCTGGGGCGGCGGCCGTTGATCTTTACCGCGCTGGTACTGGAAAGCGTCGCCATGCTGTTGTTCCTGCAGGCCGACAGTGTCAGTGGGTTGATCGCGGCGCGGATCCTGCAAGGCTTTGCCACCGGTATGGCCACCAGTGTGCTGGGGGCCGCGTTGCTGGATATCGACCGGGAACAGGGGCCGCTGGTCAACAGCCTGACCCCCTTGCTCGGCATGGCCAGCGGTGCGCTGGGTACTGGTTTGCTGGTGGAGTTTGCCCCATGGCCGTTGCGCCTGGCGTACGGGCTGTTGCTCGGCCTGTTTGTGGCGCAGGCGTTGCTGGTGTGGCATCTGCCCGAGAGCGTCAGCCGCCAGCCCGGCGTCCTGGCATCGTTGCGCCCGGCCCTGCATGTACCGCCCCAGGCGCGAGCAGCGGTGTGGCGGATGTTGCCGGTGAACGTTGCCGGTTGGGCATTGGGCGGGTTCTTCCTGTCGCTGGCGCCGTCACTGGCGCGCGAGGCGACCGGGGCGACCTCCAACCTGGTGGGCGGCGGGCTGGTGGCGGCGTTGACGGTGACCGGCGCCGTGGCGATCTACCACCTGCGACTGCGCCCGGCCGGGCAGATCCTGCGCCTGGGCACTGGAGTGTTGCCGGCTGGGATGCTGTTGATCCTGCTGGCGTTGCATCGCGGTGAACTGGGGCTGTTTTTCATGGCCACGGTGGTCACCGGCGTCGGCTTTGGCGCGAGCTTCCTGGGCGCGCTACGCAGCATCATGCCGCTGGCCGAGGCCCACGAGCGCGCCGGGCTGATGGCGACATTCTATGTGCTGAGCTACCTGGCCTTCTGTGTGCCGGCCATGCTGGCCGGGTGGATGGTGCGCAGCTTCGGCCTGGTGCCGACCGGGGAGGTTTATGCGTTGGGGGTGATCATACTGTGTGCCGTGGCAGCGATTCTGAGCTTGCCGGTGCGGGCTTTGTCCCGCGGCTGACGGTACTGGCGTCATCGCCGGCAACGCCGGCTCCCACAATAGATCTGCTTGTACCGGACCCTGTGGGAGCTGGCCTTGCCAGCGATCGAGCGCGTAGCGGTCGCAATCCCCTCAGCGCCGAGCCCCCAGGTAATAAAACAGCGCTGCCAGCAGCACCGAACCGATCAACAGGTAAAAGGTCGCCACCGGCACCAGGTGCGCCAGGGCAAAGCCGCAGATCACCGGGCCCAGCGCCGCGCCGAGGTTGGACAGGTTCTGCGCGCCGTAATACACCCCGCGCAGATGCTCCGGGGCGATGCTGTCGATGAACATGTACTCGGCAGGGATGACGATGATCTCGCCGAGGGTGAACACCAGCATCGCCAGGCACCAGACCAGCAGCGACTGGGCCAGCGAGAATCCCAGCAGGCCGACCAGGAACAGCGTCATGCCGGCGATCAGCCAGGGCATCAGCTGGCGGCTGCTGATGCGCCGGCCAATCACATACTGCAAGGCAATCACCGTCACCGCGTTGGTCGCCACCAGGTAGCTGATGTAGCGCGCCGCTTCGCTGGCGCTGCTGGTCACCACCAGGTACTGCGACAGGTAGGCGGTGAACTGGCCGAACACTACCGCACTGAGGGCACCGCCGAGGGTGAAGCAGATCAGCCGGCGGTCTTTCACCAGTTGCACGCCAACACTGAGAAACCCGGCCTGTTCGCTGCCTTCGACCCGCGCCCGCGCCGCGCGCTCGCCCCAGCGCCGGTAGCTCAGGCACATGGCCAGGCCGAGCAGCGCCGAGAGCAAAAACGGCAGGTGATCATCCAGCAGCACCAGCGCCACGCCGACGAAGGGCCCGACCGCGTAGGCGACGTTGCTCAGGGTGTACTTGATCGAGAACACTTCGCTGCGCTCCTCCAGCGGCAGCAGCGCGCAAAAGCCGGCCTTGGCGGCGATGTCCACCACCGCCAGGGCCAGGTTGATCAGCACCAGGCAGATGAAGAACAGGCTCAGCTCGCGGCTGACCACCGCGCCAATGAAGGCCAGGGTAAAGGTCAGGGTCGCGGCGATGATCACCGTGTAGCTGCGCAGGGTATCGATCAGGTAGCCGCCATACAGGCTCAGCAAGGAGGCGACGATCAGCGCGCCGCCGATCATCAGGCCGATGCCGCTGATGTCCAGGGCGAAGTTCTGTGCAAGGTAGACCACCAGGTAGGGCAGGGTGATCGCCCGGGCCAGGGTCAGGGTGAAGGTGGTCGCCAGCAGCAGACGAACTTGCGGTGCATAGCGTTTGATGGCGGTGAGCATTAACGACGTCCTTGTTGTTATCGGCGCTGAGCATACGCCTTGTGCAAGGCAATTTGTATATTGGTAAAACCGATAACAGATAGAGAAATTACCCGTTATATAGATATATTTTCCCAGCATAAGATGAACTCAACCTCACCGGAGGACAGGAGAATTCATCATGCCTTGCAGCCAAACCCGCACCTCGCCGTTACGCCCGCTGAGCCAGCTGGCGCATCCGCGTGAAGTGATCCGTCAGTTCACCCCCAACTGGTTCGCCGCGACCATGGGCAC
Organism: Pseudomonas wadenswilerensis; assembly: GCF_900497695.1. Lineage (GTDB taxonomy): Bacteria > Pseudomonadota > Gammaproteobacteria > Pseudomonadales > Pseudomonadaceae > Aquipseudomonas > Aquipseudomonas wadenswilerensis. The sequence goes on from NZ_UIDD01000005.1 coordinate 74,365, forward strand.
CGGCGTGCTCGCCCTGGCCCTGGCGCAGGTCGATGTACCCGGCCTGCACGCCTTGGCCGAATCCCTGTGGTTGCTGACCATCGGCCTGTTCGTGCTGTTTACCCTGCTGTACACCGCGCGCTGGGTGCTGTTCTTTGATGAAGCGCGGCGGATCTTCGCCCATTCCACCGTATCGATGTTCTTCGGCACCATCCCCATGGGCCTGGCGACCATCCTCAACGGTTGCCTGGTGTTCGGCATCAATCGCTGGGGCGAGGGCATCCTGCCCTGGGTCGAGGCGCTGTGGTGGTTCGACGTCGGCCTGGCACTGCTGTGCGGCGTGGCCATTCCCTACCTGATGTTCACCCGCCAGGAACACAGCATCGACCAGATGACCGCCGTGTGGCTGCTGCCGGTAGTGGCCGCGGAAGTCGCCGCTGCCAGCGGCGGCCTGCTGGCGCCGCACCTGGTGGATGCGCACGCGCAATTTCAGGTGCTGATCACCAGCTATGTGCTGTGGGCGGTGTCGTTGCCGGTGGCGTTCAGCATCCTCACCATCCTCATGCTGCGCATGGCCCTGCACAAACTGCCGCAGGCCAACATGGCCGCGTCGAGCTGGCTGGCCCTGGGGCCGATCGGTACCGGCGCCCTGGGCATGTTGCTGCTGGGGGCCGATGCCCCGGCGATCTTCGCTGCAAACGGCCTTGGTAACCTGGGTGAAGTCGCCCGCGGCCTGGGCCTGATTGCCGGCATCGTGTTGTGGGGTGCGGGCCTGTGGTGGTTACTGACGGCGGTGCTGATCACCCTGCGCTACATCCGCCACGGCATGCCGTTCAACCTCGGCTGGTGGGGCTTTACCTTCCCGCTCGGTGTGTACACCCTGGCCACCCTGAAACTGGCGGCCTGGCTGGGCCTGGGCTTCTTCCATGAGCTGGGCATGCTGCTGGTGGTGGCGCTGGCCGCACTCTGGCTGCTGGTCACCGCCCTGACCCTGCGCGGCGCCTGGCACGGTGAGCTGTTCGTGTCGCCATGCATTGCCGGTCTGAACAAGTAGATTGCATTTACCTGGGGGTTTGTGGCTTTGTGCGGCCTGCGCGTATCCAATAACAAAGCCCCACTCAGGTACACGGACGATGAGTCAATCTTCACAATTCAGCCTGCTTGGCAAACGGCGCTTCTTGCCGTTCTTCGTCACCCAGTCGCTGGGTGCGTTCAACGACAACCTGTTCAAGCAGTCGGTCATCCTGTTGTTTCTCTACAAGATCGCCAGCCCCCACGGCCAGGACACTGCCATCTGGGTCAACGCCTGCGCCTTGATGTTCATCCTGCCGTTCTTCCTGTTCTCGGCGCTGGCCGGGCAGTTCGGTGAGAAATATGCCAAGGACGCGCTGATCCGCGTGATCAAGCTGGCCGAGATCGCGATCATGGCGGTCGGGGCCATTGGCATCATGACCCAGATGCCCTTGCTGATGCTCCTGGCGTTGTTCGGCATGGGCACCCATTCGGCCATGTTCGGCCCGGTGAAGTACTCGATCATGCCCCAGGCCCTGCGCGAGGAAGAGCTGGTCGGCGGCAACGGCCTGGTGGAAATGGGCACCTTCCTGGCGATCCTCGCCGGCACCATTTGTGCCGGGGTGTTGATGTCCAGCGCCGATTACGGCGTCTGGGCTGCGTCGGCGGTGGTGCTGGTGGCCGTGCTGGGCTACCTGGCCAGTCGCAGCATCCCGCGCGCCGCAGCTTCTACACCGGAGCTGAAAATCAACTGGGACATCGCCAGCCAGACCCTGGCCACCCTGCGCATGGGCCTTCAGCAGACACCCGCGGTGTCGCGCTCGATCGTCGGCAACTCATGGTTCTGGTTCATCGGCGCGGTGTACCTGACGCAAATCCCCGGTTACGCCCAGCAATGGCTGCACGGCGACGAGACCGTGGTGACCCTGATCCTTACCCTGTTCTCGGTGGGCATCGCCGTCGGTTCGCTGTTGTGCGAGCGCATGAGCGGGCACAAGGTGGAAATCGGCCTGGTGCCGTTCGGCTCCTTCGGCCTGAGCCTGTTCGGCCTGCTCTGGTGGTGGCACTCCGGCGAGATCCTGCCGGCGGCCGCGCCTTACGACTGGCTGGCGGTACTGGGCATCGGCCAGGCCTGGTGGGTGCTGGGGTCGATTCTCGGCCTGGGTGTGTTCGGCGGCTTCTATATCGTGCCGCTGTATGCACTGATCCAGTCACGTACCCCGGTGGATCAGCGCTCGCGGGTGATTGCCGCCAACAACATCCTCAATGCACTGTTCATGGTGGTCTCGGCGATCTTCAGCGTGGTGCTGCTGAGCTTCCTGGAACTGAGCATCCCGCAGCTGTTCCTGGTGGTGTCGCTGCTCAACATCGCGGTGAATTTCTATATCTTCCGCATCGTCCCCGAGTTCACCATGCGTTTCATGATCTGGCTGCTCAGCCATTCCATGTACCGCGTCGAGCACCGTGACCTGCAGCAGATTCCTGATCAGGGCGCAGCACTGTTGGTGTGCAACCACGTGTCGTTCGTCGATGCGCTGCTGATCGGTGGCGCGGTACGTCGGCCGATCCGCTTCGTCATGTACTACAAGATCTACCGCTTGCCGGTACTCAATTTCATCTTCCGTACCGCCGGGGCGATTCCGATTGCCGGGCGCAGCGAAGATGCCGAGACCTACGAGCGCGCGTTCAAGCAGATCGCTGCGTACCTGGCCGATGGAGAGCTGGTGTGCATCTTCCCTGAAGGCAAGCTGACCACCGACGGTGAAATCGACGAGTTCAAGGGCGGTGTGAGCCGGATCATCGAGCAGACGCCGGTGCCGGTGATCCCGTTGGCGTTGCAGGGCTTGTGGGGGAGTTTCTTCAGCCGCGACCCGGCCAAGGGGTTCTTCCGCCGCTTGTGGTCGCGGGTGACCCTGGTGGCCGGTTCTGCCGTCCCGGTGGAAGCGGCGGAACCGGCGTTGCTGCGTGAGCGGGTCAGCGAGCTGCGCGGCGACTCACGCTGAAGGGGCAGGGCTGGGTCAGCTGGCGCTGACCTTGAGCCCGACCAGGCCGCAGATGATCAGCGCCACACTGACCAGACGCACCAGGGCCATGGATTCGCCGAACAGGATGATCCCGGCGATCACCGTGCCGACTGCGCCGACTCCGGTCCAGATCGCGTAGGCGGTGCCCAGCGGCAGTTCTTTCATGGCCAGGCCCAGCAGGCCGAGGCTGATGACCATGGCGCCGACGGTGAGGACGGTGGGCAGGGGGCGGGAAAAGCCGTCGGTGTACTTCAGGCCAACGGCCCAGCCGACTTCGAACAGGCCGGCGAAAAACAGGATGATCCAGGACATGCAGAGTCTCCATCAAGTGATGGGGCCGTCCCCGGAATGGTCACGCGGTGCGTCGTGAGGCCGTCCTCACAGTGGGCAACATGGTGCCCAAGTTGCTTTTGTACTGCAAGTTGGGCCGCGTTGCGGCCCATCGCCGGCAAGACCGGCTCCCACAGTGTTGGCATTAACCGAGCGGCTGGGTTTTAAGCTCCACCTCAGGCTCTTGCATGCGCCGAAACCAGGTCGACAGCAACGCCCCGGAAATATTGTGCCAGACGCTGAACAGTGCGCTGGGCACCGCCGCCAATGGCGAAAAGTGTGCACTGGCCAGGGCCGCGCCCAGCCCGGAATTCTGCATGCCGACCTCCAGCGCCAGCGACTTGCGCTGTGCCAACGGCAGTTTGAACAGCTTGCCAGTGATGTAGCCAAGCATGAAGCCAAAGCCGTTGTGCAGCATGACCACCACCATGATCAGTACGCCGGACTCGGCGATTTTCGCCTGGCTGGCGGCCACCACGGCGCAGACGATCATCACGATGCTGACCACCGACACCAGCGGTAGCACCTGCACCGCCAGTTGTACCCGCGCGCCCAATAGGCGTTGAGCCAGCACGCCAAGCACGATCGGCAGCATCACCAGTTGCAGGATCGACCAGAACATGTCGAGGAAAGACACCGGCAGCCAGGCCGAGGCCAGCAGCCAGATCAGCGCCGGGGTCAGCAGCGGGGCGAGCAGGGTGGTGACGGCGGCAATCGCCACGGCCAGGGCCAGGTCGCCCTTGGCCAGCCAGGCCATGACGTTGGATGAAGTGCCGCTGGGGCAGCAGCCCACCAGGATCACGCCCACGGCAATTTCCGCCGGCAGCTGGAACAACTGGCACAACAGCCAGGCCACGCCGGGCATGATCATGAAATGCGCGACCACGCCCAGGGCCACGCGCCAGGGCTGGCGGGCGACGGCGGCGAAGTCATCGAGTTTGAGGGTCAGGCCCATGCCGAACATGACCAGGCCGAGTAGCGGCACGATGGCGCTTTTAAGGCCGATGAACCACTGCGGTTGCAAGAAGGCCAGGATGGCGAACAACAGCACCCACCAGGCGAAGGTATTGCCGACGAAGCGGCTGAGGGCAGCGAGGGTACGCATGGCGCAGGTCCTTCTTATCACGACCGCTGCGCGCTCGATCGCTGGCAAAGCCAGCTCCCACAGGTTCGGCGTACACAGATCCATTGTGGGAGCCGGCTTTGCCGGCGATGAGGCCGGCAAGGTCGCTACAATACTCAGATCCCCTGCGGGATTTCTTCTCCTCCCAACGCCTCGAACAGCGCCGGCAGGAACTCGCCAAAGGTCAGCATCATCAGGGTGAAGCTGGCATCGAGCTGGCCCAGGGCCTCGTCGCCGCCGTCTTCTTCGGCCTGGTCCTGCAGCAGCTCTTCAAAGCGCAGGCGCTTGATGACCATCTTGTCGTCGAGCACGAACGACAGTTTGTCCTGCCAGGCCAGCGACAGTTGCGTGACCACCTTGCCGGTGCCCAGGTGCAGCTGGATCTCGTCGCTGGTCAGGTCCTGGCGCTTGCAACGGACGATGCCGCCGTCTTCGTGGGTGTCGCGCAGCTCGCACTCATCCAGTACATAGAAGTCAGGCGCGGCCTGCTGGGTCTTGACCCAGTCGGTCATGGTCGCGCTCGGGGCGATCTTCACAGTCACCGGGCGCACCGGCAGCGAGCCGATGACTTCACGCAGGGTCGACAGCAGGTCTTCGGCACGCTTGGCGCTGGCCGAGTTGACCAGGATCAGGCCTTGCTTGGGGGCGATGGCGGCGAAGATCATCGAGCGGCGAATAAAGGCGCGCGGCAGGAAGGCCTGGATGATCTCGTCCTTGATCTGGTCGCGCTCCTTCTTATAGACCTTGCGCATCTGCTCGGCTTCGATCTCGTCGATCTTCTCTTTAACCGCATCGCGCACGACGCTGCCCGGCAGGATGCGCTCTTCTTTACGCGCGGCAATCAGCAGGAAGTCGCCGCTGACATGCACCAGCGGTGCGTCTTCACCTTTGCCGAACGGGGCGACGAAGCCGTAAGTGGTCAACTCCTGGCTGGCGCATGGGCGAGCCGGCTTGCTGGCCAGAGCGGTTTCCAGTGCCTCGGGGTCGAACGAAATGTCCTGGGTCAGGCGGTAGGTCAGCAGGTTTTTGAACCACATGGGGTGAATCTCTCCTCAACACATAAGGAGGGCATTAAACTCCGAGCGGGCACTTCAGGCCAAGCACCGCTAAGTCTTTGGAACGCCTCAAAAATTTTTTTAAAAAAGTGCTTGCCAGAGTGTTCGGTGCTCCGTAGAATGCGCGCCACACCGAGACGAAGGGTGATTAGCTCAGCTGGGAGAGCATCTGCCTTACAAGCAGAGGGTCGGCGGTTCGATCCCGTCATCACCCACCACTTCTCAGTGTATCGCGCAGCGGTAGTTCAGTCGGTTAGAATACCGGCCTGTCACGCCGGGGGTCGCGGGTTCGAGTCCCGTCCGCTGCGCCATATTTAGCTTCCAGGGCCCACTGAACACCCGGAAGCAACAAAGAAAGCGACCTTAGGGTCGCTTTTTTTGTTTCTGGAATTCGTCCAGAATCCACCAGTACGCTGGGACGCTACTGTTTTGCTCCGTGCCAGCACCACTTCTGAGCAAGAGAACGAACATGCAGGATGCAAGCACTTCCCCGGCGCCAATGCTGGGTATCGACCTGGGCACCACCAACAGCCTGGTGGCGGTCTGGCAGGATGGCCGGGCACAACTGATCCCCAACGCCCTTGGCGACGTGCTCACGCCTTCGGTGGTCAGCCTCGACGAAGACGGCAGCATCCTGGTCGGCAAGGCCGCACGCTCACGCCTGACTACCCATCCGCAACGCACCGCCGCCGCCTTCAAGCGCTTCATGGGCAGCGAAAAAAAGATCACCCTCGGTGACCAGGTATTCAGCCCCGAAGAACTGTCGGCGCTGGTGCTCGGTGCACTCAAGGCCGATGCCGAAGCGTTTCTCGGTTGCCCGATCAGCGAAGCGGTGATTTCCGTGCCGGCCTATTTCAGCGACGAGCAGCGCAAGCGCACCAGCTTTGCCGCCGAGCTTGCCGGTCTGAAAGTCCAGCGCCTGATCAACGAACCGACCGCCGCAGCCATGGCCTACGGCCTGCACGAGCAGAAATTCGAACGCACATTGATCTTCGATCTCGGTGGCGGCACCTTCGACGTGACTGTACTGGAATACGCGCTGCCGCTGATCGAGGTGCATGCCTCGACCGGCGACAACTTCCTCGGCGGCGAAGATTTTACCGGCGCCTTGCTGCAGGCCTGCCTGCAGCACTGGCAACTCAAGCCGGCGACGCTTGCGCCCCAGGCCCTGGCCAGCCTTGCCGATGCCATCGAGCAGCTCAAGTGCAAGCTGGGCGAGGGCGAGCAGCACTTGAGCTGGAACGGTGACGGCGTCAGCCGTCACTGGTCGCTCGATGAAGCCCGTGCGCAGAAGATCTGGGCGCCGCTGCTGGCGCGGATTCGTGCACCGATCGAGCAGGCCCTGCGCGATGCACGCCTGCGCGCCAGCGACCTCGACAGCCTGGTGCTGGTCGGCGGTGCCACGCGCATGCCGGTAATCCAGCAGATGGTCTCGACCCTGTTCGGCCGCCTGCCTTACCGTCACCTCGACCCGGATACCATCGTTGCCCTCGGTGCCGCCACCCAGGCGGCGTGCAAGGCGCGCGACTCGGCGATCGAAGAGCTGATCCTCACCGACGTCTGCCCCTATACACTGGGTATCGCCGCGATGGATGGCGAATACCAGACCGAGATCTTTGCGCCGATCATCGACCGCAATACCGTGATCCCTACGTCACGGATCAAGCCGTTCTACAGCACTCATATTGAACAGACAGCCATCAGCATCCGCGTCTATCAAGGCGAGCGGCCCTGGGTCGAAGACAACATCTTTGTCGATTCTTTCAAGATCCCGCTGACCCCGAACGGCAAGATCCAGCGCCTGGACGTGCGCTTCAGCTATGACATCAACGGCCTGTTGGAAGTCGATGTGACCTTGCCGCAGACTCGCGAGCAGTTCAGTCACGTGATCGATCGCAGCCCCACCGGGCTGGATGAAGACGCGCGCCAAGCCAGCCATGAACGCCTTGCCGGGCTGAAGATCCACCCGCGCGATGCCTTGCCCAACCGCACCTTGCTGGCACGCCTGGAGCGGGCCTGGGCGCAGAGCCTGGGGGCTGAACGCGATGCGATCGGCGACTGGCTCAATGAGTTCAGCGCGATCCTGGCCGGCCAGGAGTCGACCGAGATCGCCGGCGCTCGCCAGCGCCTCATCGAGGCGCTGGACGACATGCGTTACTGACCGTTGAGCCGTCGCAGGGCGGCTTGCAGGCCACCCTGCAGGTTGTCCTGCGGCTGATTGACGGGCGGCACGCCGTAGCGGTTGGGCAGCGGTTCGCCCGGCAGGAGCAGCAGCACCAGCGGCAAGAAGTGCAGGAACGGGATCAGCATCACGAAGATGATCATCATCGGGATGCCCCGGCCAATGTCGTGCAGGCGGCGCAGGGTGGCGCTGCCGAGCAGGCCGACGAACAGCAGGCCGAAGAAGATCTGCTCGACTGCACTGCTGGCCATCAGGGTCAGGATCGGCCCGAGAAGGATGCTGGCGACTACCTGCACGCCGTAACCCTTGCGGCCCAGGCGGCTACCGATTTTCCACACGTGCGAGGCCGGTACCGGTTGGCTGCCGGAATTGGCCAGCAGCAGGCGCTCGGACCACGACAACAAGGCAGTCAGGGCTGCGCGAATGCCGGCGTCCATGCCCGGGTAATCCTTGCCGCGCTGCAATTCCTTGAGCACCTTGGCCCGCGGCACCCCGGCGCTGCCGTAACGCGCCAGGTCCTTGAGGCTGTCGAGCATGCTGTAGAACAGCGTGCTGTTGATCAGCTCGTCTTCCTCCAGCACCTTGCGCGGCGGGCGCACCGGCTCGCCCTTGATCAGGCCGTTGCGAAACGGTTCGAACCAGGCATCCGGGCAGGTCAGGGTCGAGATGCGCCGCAGCAGGCTGCCATGCTGTTCGGCGTTCAGGCTCGGGTCGTGATAGAGAATGGCGCACAGCACCATCATGCCCAGTACGTCATCATCGAAGGCGTGCGGGTCGTTTTCCAGGCAGGCGTACAGTTTCAGGTTGCTGGGCAGCTTGGCGCTGTCCAGGGCTTGCTGCACCGTCGACAGGCGCTGGCCGATAAAGCCTTGCAGCGGGTCGTTGTCATCCAGCCAGCCGAGCAGGCCATCGACGTTGCCTTGCTGGCCCTGCAGGCGTAGCAGCAACTGCTGCAGGCTGGCGAACGGATGGCCGGCCGGGTATGGCAGGCTGGCCAGCAACTGCGCTGGCACCATCGCCAGCCAGCGTTGGGGCTGGTCAACCAGGGCGAGCATGAACAGGTTCTGCCGGTGCCAGGTCCACAGACCATCGTCGGCAGGCGGGCGCGGCAGTTCGATGCCGGCTTCGGCAAGGTCCGAAAGCAGCTGCACGCCGAAAGGCGTCGGCATCAGGTTGGCCGGCTTGATCAGCGCGGTCAGCTTGGGCAGGGTGGCGGCCGGGTAGCTGCGCATCCGCCGCAGCCAGTCGCGGGCTACCGACAGGCCGCTGCCTTCGCAGAGCACTTCGGGCAGTTGCGGCTGTGGCGAAGGGCTGTTGATGAAGGCGGTCAGGGCCAGGGCCAGCGGTGACTGCTCGAGCCAGCGCAACTGTTGCTCGGCCTGGTACTTGAAGCCTTCGATGATCAGTTGATCCAGCGGGTCGTCGCCCAGCGGCTCGGCCATGATCTGCCGCAGCAGGCCGCTGTCACCACGGTGCAGCGCCCAGGCGTGGCGGTACAGGCGCTGCAGCTGGCGATCCGGCTGGTCGTCGAGCAGCCAGGCCAGCAGCGGCAGTTCGTCTTTGCCGTCCAGGCGCCATTTGACGAAAATCCCGGCGATGCCTTCGTGCTCGTCACGTGCGGCTTCGAACCAGCGTGTCAGGGTTTCCGGGCGCTGCGACGGGCTGCCCCAGATCTGCGCCAGATCGTTCAAGTCTTGTGGCCATTGGTACACCGGCTCCAGGCGATCAAGGGCCTGGATCAACAGCGGCAGGCGCTGCGGTTGGTGCTGGGCGCACAGGTTGAGCAGCCAGCGTCCCGCTTCCGGGTGCTGGTGCTCGCACCACAGGCGGGTCCAGCACTGGCGGGCGAGTTCTTCCTGGCCGGTGTCGCTGGCCTGGCAGGCGAGCAGGTACAGCAGGTCGATATCGTCCGGTGCCTGGCGTTGCTGCTCGGCGATCATGGCAAAGAAGCTGGTACTGCCGATGCCGGCCTGGCACAGCTTGACCATCAGGCGCTGGATAAAGGCCGGGTCATCCGGGAACGGCAGGCAGGTGTGCAGGGTGACGAAGCTCTCGAACTCGAACAGCGGCCGGGTGTGGTAGAGGAAATCCAGGTTCCTGGCGAACCACAGGGTTTCTATTTGCGCTTCTATCGACCAGTGCTTCATCACGCCGGTGTCAAACGGGTCCGGCTCGCTGATGCGTTCAAGAAATTCATCAGCCTGGCGCGGATCTTCCAGGCGCAGTACCTCGTTTTCCCAACCCAGGTGCCTGGCCATCAGTTGCACGCAGGCGTGCGACAACGGGCCGGTCTCCATCAGCTTGTACAGCAAGTGCCAGCTGACCTGTTCCTGGTCATCCAGGGTCAGGCTGGCGAAACCATCGATGAAGGCCTGCCAGGCTGGCGGGTCGAAGCGGCGGGTCGGGTCGCCGAGCAGCTTGGAAAAGTCGCTCATGGTCTGTTCGATCAGTGCATTGCGCACCAGCACCGGCTCGTCGTGCTCAGGGGCCTCATCCTGCTCGTCGCGGGCCAGGCGCAGGGCGTGCTCGTAAGCCTCGCGCAGGGCCTGGAAACCCTGCGGGTCGGTTTCCGGGTGGTGCTGCGGCAACAGCGCGCGGTAAGCGCCGCGGATGACATCGGGGTCGTTGGTCGGCTCGATGCCCAGGCGAATCCAGCAGCTCATGACCAGCCTCCTTGCAGGGTGTCGGGGCGTTCCGGCAGGTTCAGCGGCAGCTCCCAGGGGATGCTGGCGAAAAAGCCCAGGGCGTCCTGGCTCAGGTTCATCATGATGCAGCGGTTCCAGTGTTCGCTGCCCTGGCGCTCCAGGCACTGCGCCAGTTCTTCGTCGCTGGCGCTGGAGCAGTTCCACAGCGCCTTGCCAAACAGGTAGCCGGCCAGGTAGCGGTCCCAGCTGTTGTAGTAGTGCCGTGCACGCAGGGCCAGGCGGCCTTGCAGCCAGTGGCTTTCAGCGATGCTGAGGTAGCCCTTGCGCAACCCTGCCCGCAGCAGGTAACCCATGCGCCCCAGGTCCCAGGCGCGCACGCCGCCCTGGCCGCAGTCGGCCAGGGTGCGCCGGGCGAACTCGTACTGGATGCGCTTGCGCGGTGTCAGCGCTTCAAGCACCTGCGGCCATTCGCTGGGCAGGCAGCGCGCGGCTTGCCAGTAGGCGTCCTTGAGCTCCAGGGCGTGGCCGGTGTCGGCCATGCTGAGCATGTTCAGCAACTCCTGGCGATTGTTGATGCCCCACCACTTTTTAAGGTCGGTCTCGTCTTCGTCGTAGGTCTCGAAGTAGGTCGCGGCGGTGTAGCTGGCGCCGTTGAGGGCGGCCATGGGGGCGGAAAGGGCGTACAGCCAGTGCTGCTCGATTTCTTCCATGAAAAAGCTCCGGGGCCGGTAGGGGAATGTGCGGGTGCCGGCCGTAATGGCGCGGATTGTAGAGAGCCGCGCGGTGCGCGGCAAACCGGATTCGCCGACTTAGGCGCTGGCCAGCATGGCGCGCTCTTCCTCGCGCAGGGTCAGCACCTCAAAGCCCTCGGCGGTGACGGCGATGGTGTGTTCCCATTGCGCCGACAAGCTGCGGTCGCGGGTGATCACCGTCCAGCCATCCTTGAGGGTGCGCACCCCGCGCCCGCCTTGGTTGATCATCGGTTCGATGGTAAACACCATGCCTGGCTTGAGCTGCAGGCCGCTGCCCTTGTGGCCGTAGTGCAGCACCTCGGGCGCCTCGTGCATCTGCCGACCAATGCCATGGCCGCAGTACTCGCGCACCACGTTGTAGCCAGCCGCTTCGGCATGGCGCTGGATGGCGTAGCCGATATCGCCCAGGGTGGCTCCCGGGCGTACCTGGCGGATGCCCTGCCAGAGCGCGGCATAGGTGGTGTCGACCAGGTGCCGGGCGGCGGCATCGATCTGCCCCAGGCAATACATCTTCGACGAGTCGGCAATGTAGCCGCCTTGCTCAAGGGTGATGTCGACATTGACGATGGAGCCGGCCTTGAGCACCTCGTCGGCATGCGGCACGCCGTGGCACACCACATGGTCGACCGAGGTGTTCAGCGAATAGGCGAAGCCGTACTGGCCCTTGCTCGCCGGGCGCGCCTTGAGCACATCGACGATAAAGGCCTCGGCCCGGTCGTTGATCTGCAGGGTGCTGACCCCGGGGGCGATGAAGCTGTCGAGGTGGGCGAACACCTGGCTTAACAATTGCCCGGCATTGCGCATCAGGGCCAGCTGTTCGGCGTTTTTGAGGACCACTTGGCTCATGGGGGAAGGTATTTCGTCTCTCGGAATGTGCGCCAATGATAAAGCCTCGCCGGGTGGCAGTGCCATCCGATGGTGCAAGCGGGCCCATTGCGGTGCAGGCTGCCCGGCGCCGCCAAGTGCCTGAGCCCCGTAACGCAAGGCTCCGGCCATTCTGGCGCGGCCCTTGCTACAGCTTGAGTATCCGGCAATCAACGCAGATTGCCCCGTTCACGACAAAGGCGCCGTGTTGCCCCGCTTGTTCATTCAAGCCGGGGGCAGCAGGGCGCCTTTTTGTTTGCGCAATCAGGAGGTAGGCCGATGAGCAGCACCAGCGTGCGCAGCGTGTGCCCGTATTGTGGCGTCGGTTGTGGCATCGTCATGAGCGTCGAAGGCGGGCGGGTGACCAAGGTCAGTGGTGACAAGCTGCACCCCAGCAATTTTGGCCGCCTGTGCACCAAGGGTCTGACCGCCCATCAACCGCTGCGTGAGTCCGGGCGCATGGAGCACGCTTACTTGCGCGACCAGCGTCAGCGCGACCCGGTGCAGAGCGGCATCGATACCGCTATCGAACAGGCAGCACAGCGCCTGCGGGCGATCATTGATGAACATGGGCCCGACGCCCTGGGGTTCTATGTCTCCGGGCAGATGTCGCTGGAGGCCCAGTACCTGATCAATAAACTGGCCAAGGGTTTTGTCCGCAGCCGGCATATCGAGTCCAACTCGCGCCTGTGCATGGCCAGCGCTAGCAGCGGCTACAAGCTGTCGCTGGGCGCCGATGGGCCGCCGGGCAGCTACCAGGATTTTGACCGCGCCGAGGTGTTCCTGGTGATCGGCGCGAACATGGCCGATTGTCACCCGATCCTGTTTTTGCGCCTGCTCGACCGGCTCAAGGCCGGTGCCCGGCTGATCGTCGTCGACCCCAGGCACAGCGCTACCGCCGACAAGGCCGACCTGTTCCTGCAGATCAAGCCGGGTACCGACCTGGCGTTGCTCAATGGCCTGCTCTACCTGTTGCTGGAAAACGGTCAGTGCGACGCCGATTTCATCCAGCGCTACACCGAAGGCTGGGAGGATATGCCGGCCTTTTTACAGGACTACACACCCGAGCGGGTCGCTGCTATCACCGGGCTGCGCGAAGCCGATATCCGCCAGGCCGCCAACTGGATCGGCCAGGCCCCGGAGTGGATGAGCTGCTGGACCATGGGCCTGAACCAGAGCATCCATGGCACCTGGCAGAGCAACGCCCTGTGCAACCTGCACCTGGCCACCGGCGCCATTTGCCGGCCGGGCAGCGGACCGTTCTCGCTGACCGGCCAGCCCAATGCCATGGGCGGGCGCGAAATGGGCTACATGGGCCCGGGCCTGCCAGGGCAACGCTCGGCGCTGGTCGCGGCGGATCGCGCCTTCGTCGAGCAGCTGTGGCAGATCCCCACCGGCAGCCTGCGCAGCGAAGCCGGTGACGGCACGGTGGCGCTGTTCGAAAACCTCGCTGCCGGGCAGATCAAGGCTTGCTGGATCATCTGCAGCAACCCGGTGGCCAGCGTCGCCAACCGCCAGCAAGTGATCGAAGGTTTGCAGGCGGCGGAACTGGTGATCACCCAGGATGCCTTCCTCGACACCGAGACTAACCGCTACGCCGATATTCTCCTGCCCGCCGCGCTGTGGGCTGAGGGCGAGGGGGTGATGGTCAATTCCGAGCGCAACCTGACCCTGATGAACCAGGCCGTCGAGGCGCCGGGCGCGAGCTTGCCCGACTGGCAGATCATTGCCCGTATCGCCTGCGCCATGGGCTATGCCGAGGCGTTCAGCTACGCCAATGCTGAAGCGGTGTTCAACGAGTTGCGCCAGGCCTGGAACCCGGCCACGGGCTACGATGTGCGCGGCGTCAGCTATGCCGCTTTGCGTGAGACGCCGCAGCAATGGCCGTGTGAACCCGGGCGTGAGAACGATCGCAGCCCGCTGCGTTATCGCAACGACGGTATCAGCCAGGCCCTGTTGCGCGATGCGCAAGGCGAGGCACCTGCCATTGCCTTCCCCACCCGCACGGGCAAGGCACGCTTTTTTGCCCGGCCGTGCCTGCCCAGCGCCGAGCTGCCGGACGCTGACTTCCCGCTGGTGCTCAACACCGGCCGGGTCCAGCACCAGTGGCACACCCTGACCAAGACCGGCAAGGTGGCGGCGCTGAACAAGCTTGACCCCGGGCCGTTCGTGGAAATTCATCCGGACGATGCCGAGCGCCTGGGCATTGCTGAAAAGGACCAGGTGCAGATCCGTTCACGCCGCGGGCAGGCCGTACTGCCGGCACGGATCACCACCCGGGTATTGGCGGGAAACTGCTTTGCGCCGTTCCACTGGAACGACGTCTACGGTGAACACCTGGCGATCAATGCGCTGACCAGCGACGCGGTCGATCCGCTGTCGCTGCAACCGGCCTTCAAGTATTGCGCGGTGGCCCTGAGCCGGGTCGCTGGCGAACGTATCAACGCCGCCCAGATCGATCATCAGCCCGTTTCGGTGCAGGACAAACACCTGCTGCTCTGGGCCTCGCAAACCGGCAACGGTCAGGCCCTGGCCGAGCAGTGTGCCGAGCGCCTGCGCAAGGTCGGCTTGCCGGTGCAGTTGAGCTGTATGGAAGACGTGGCCCTGGAGCAGCTGGACAACCCGGCCAGCCTGCTGCTGATCGCCAGCACCTTTGGCGACGGTGACGCGCCGGACAGCGGCGCGGCATTCTGGCGTGGCCTGCACGGCGAGCATTCTCAACGCTGCGCCGGCTTGCCTTATGCGGTGCTGGCCCTGGGGGATTCCAGCTATGAACAGTTCTGCGGGTTTGGTCGCAAGCTCGATCAGCGCCTGGCAGAACTGGGGGCTGAGCGCTTGCTCGACAGGGTCGATTGCGAGGGCGATTTCAATGAACCGGCCGGGCAATGGCTGCAGGCGCTGCTGGGCAAACTGGGCCACGGCCAGCTGCTGCTCGAAGCGCCAGTGGCAGCGCCGGCCGCAACCGGCTTCAGCAAAACCAGGCCGCTGGCAACGACTCTGGTCGGCAATCGCCTGCTCAACGGCCCCGGCGCGCTCAAGGAAACCCGCCAACTGGTATTCGACCTGGGCGACAGCGGTTTCACTTATCAGGCCGGTGACGCCCTGGGCGTGTGGCCGCGCAACTGCCCGGCGCTGGTCGACGAACTGCTGAGCGCCACCCGCTTCGATGGCAGCCGCTGCGTCAGCCTCAAGGGCCAGGCCGACATGCCGCTGGCCGAGGCGCTGTTGCAACACCTGGAGATCGCCCGGATTACCCCGCAGTTGCTCGAGGCCTTCGCGGTTGGCAATCCACAGTTGCGCGAGTTGCTTGAGCCGCACAACAAGGCCGCGCTCAAGGACTGGCTGTGGGGCAAGCAACTGATCGACCTGGTGTACGGCTGCACACCCGAGCTGAGCCTGGAGACCTGGTTGAGCCTGCTCAAACCCTTGCAGCCGCGGCTGTACTCGATCAGCTCGAGCCAGAAGTTGCACCCTGATCAGGTTCACCTGACGGTTTCCACCGTCCGTTACGGCCAGCGCAAGGGCGTGTGCTCGACCTACCTGGCCGACCGCGGTGAGCCGGGCCGCGTAGAAATCTTCAGCCAACCGACCGCGCACTTTCGCCTGCCCAGCGATAGTACGGCGCCAGTGATCATGGTCGGCCCCGGTACCGGTATCGCGCCGTTCAGGGCGTTCCTCCAGGAGCGTCAGGCTGAAGGCGCCACAGGCCGCAACTGGCTGTTGTTTGGTGAACAGCAGGCCGCTACGGATTTCTATTACCGCGACGAGCTGCTGGCCTGGCAGCGCAACGGCCACCTGACCCGCCTGGACACCGCGTTCTCCCGCGATCAGGCGCAGAAGATCTACGTGCAGCAGCGCCTGCTCGAACAGGGCGCCGAGCTTTGGCGCTGGCTGGAGGAGGGTGGGCATTTCTACATCTGTGGTGACGCCGAGCGCATGGCCAGGGATGTCGATGCGGCGCTCAAGCAGGTGGTGCATCAGTACGGCGGCATGAGTGTGGAGCGGGCCGAGGCCTATGTCAGCGAGCTGAGCCGCGCCAAACGCTACCTGCGCGACGTGTACTGAGTGCCCCATAAGGGGGAGGGCTGCACCAGCCTGGGTCGATAACGGCCGTGGTGGACAGTCCTCAAGCCCCGGTTTCAAAGGCTTTGGCAGTTGGCACGCTACCTGCTTTTGCTTAAGTACAACGTCCTCGCGGGTCAATGGCGATTCGCAACCGGGACTACATAAAACGACCAGGCAAAGGCGCCTGGAGCTTCGGCTCCAGGCGCCTTTTTTTGTTTTTCGGGGTTGGCCCCCAGCAGCAAAGCCACCGTGAATGGCCTTGAGTGAGGATCGGGTATGAATGGGTTTACCAGCATCGAAGCGCGGCAACAGCTGATCATCGTCGGCAACGGCATGGTCGGTCATCACTGCGTCGAGCAACTGATCGAACGCGGTGCCCTGGGTCGCTTCGAGGTGCGGGTGTTCGGCGAAGAACGCCAGCGCGCCTACGACCGCGTGCACCTGTCGGAATACTTCAGCGGCAGCGATGCCGAGACCCTGGCGCTGGGCGAGGCGGGTTTGTACGCCGGGCACGGCATCCACCTGCACCTGGGCGAGCAGGTGCTGGAGATCGACCGCGAACGCTGCGAAGTGGTCACCCACCTCGGGCGTTATCCTTACGATCAACTGGTCCTGGCCACTGGCTCCTATCCGTTCGTGCCGCCGATCGAAGGCTCGCACGGGGCGGCGCGCCTGGTCTATCGCACTCTCGATGACCTCGATGCCATCCGTGCCGCCGCCAACAGTGCCCGCCGGGGCGTGGTGGTCGGCGGTGGCCTGCTCGGCCTGGAGGCAGCCAATGCCTTGAAATCCCTGGGCCTGGAAGCCCACGTGGTGGAGTTCGCCCCGCGCTTGATGCCGGTGCAACTGGATGCCGAAGGCGGCGCGGCCTTGCGTGCGCAGATCGAAGCCCTGGGGGTTGGCGTGCACCTGTCGCGGGCGACCCAGGCCATCGTTGCCGGTGAAGACTATCGCTACCGGATGAACTTCGACGGCGGCGAATTTCTCGAAACCGACCTGATCGTGTTCTCCGCCGGTATCCGCCCGCAGGATGCCCTGGGCCGCAGCAGCGGTCTGGACATCGCGCCACGCGGCGGGGTGATGATCGACAGTGCTTGTCGCAGCAGCGACCCACGGATCTTCGCCATCGGCGAATGCGCCTCGTGGAACGGCAGCGTGTTCGGCCTGGTAGCGCCGGGCTACAGCATGGCACGCAATGTCGCGGCGGCGCTGTCCGGTGAGGACGCTGGCAGCTTCACCGGGGCCGACATGTCGACCAAGCTCAAGCTGCTCGGCGTCGATGTCGGCTCCATTGGCGACGCCCATGGCGCCACCCCGGGTGCGCGCAGCTATCGCTTTATCGATGAAGCTGCCTCGGCCTACCGCCGCCTGGTGGTCGATGCCAGCGGCAAACAGGTGATCGGTGCGGTGCTGGTTGGCGACAACAGCTACTACGATACCCTGCTGCAATACGTGCAGAACGGTATTGCCCTGCCAGCCGATCCGGCCGGCCTGATCCTGCCGCAGTCGGCCGGCGCGCCGGCACTGGGCGCGGATGCCTTGCCCGCCAGCGCGACCATCTGTTCCTGCCACAACGTCAGCAAGGGCGCGATCTGCGCCGCCATCGACAGCGGTTGCGGCGAGCTTGGCCAGCTCAAGCAGCAGACCAAGGCCTGCACCGGTTGCGGCGGTTGTGCGGCATTGCTCAAGCAGGTGTTCGAGCATGAGCTGATCGCCCGCGGCGTCAGCGTCGACAAGAGCCTGTGCGAACACTTCGCCTACACCCGCCAGGAGCTGTACGCGCTGGTGCGGGTCGAGGGCATCCTCAGCTTTGACGAGATGCTCGCCAAGCATGGGCGCGGCCATGTCGGCTGCGATATCTGCAAACCCACGGTCGGCTCGATCCTCGCCTCGTGCTGGAACCAGCCGATCATGGACCCGTCGCTGGTGCCGCTGCAGGACACCAACGACACGTTCATGGCCAACATGCAGAAGAACGGCACCTACTCGGTGGTGCCGCGGATTCCCGGCGGCGAGATCACCCCCGAGAAGCTGATCGTCATCGGCGAAGTGGCGAAAAAATACGACCTCTACACCAAGATCACCGGCGGCCAGCGCATCGACCTGTTCGGCGCCCAGCTGCATGAATTGCCAGAAATCTGGGCCGAACTGATTGCCGCAGGCTTCGAGACCGGCCACGCCTACGGCAAGTCGACGCGCACGGTGAAATCCTGCGTGGGCAGCACCTGGTGCCGCTACGGCGTACAGGACAGCGTACAGATGGCCCTGACCCTGGAAGACCGCTACAAGGGCCTGCGTTCGCCGCACAAGCTCAAGTTCGCGGTGTCCGGCTGCACCCGCGAATGCGCCGAGGCACAGAGCAAGGACATCGGCGTGATCGCTACCGAGAAAGGCTGGAACCTGTACATCTGCGGCAACGGCGGCATGCGCCCGCGGCATGCCGAACTGTTCGCCACCGACCTGGACGACGCCAGCCTGATCCGCATCATCGACCGCGTGCTGATGTTCTACATCCGCACCGCCGACAAGCTGCAGCGCACCTCGGTGTGGCGCGAAATCCTGGAGGGCGGGCTGGACTACCTCAAACAGGTGATCCTCGACGACAGCCTCGGCCTGGGTACCGAGCTGGAAGCGCAGATGCAACAGGTGGTCGACCGCTACGAGTGCGAGTGGGCCAATGCCCTGAAGGATCCGGACAAGCTCAAGCGCTTCCGTACCTTCGTCAACGACCAGCGCCCGGACCCGGGTGTGCACTTTGTCCGCGAACGCGGCCAGCGCCGGCCCATCGGCGCTGGCGAACTTCACTTGATCCCGACCACCGAGGAGGTGCTTTGATGAGCCAGTCCAACGCTGCGATAACTGTTCAGGCGCAACACTGGCAGACGGTCTGCACCCGTGCCGACCTGGTCGCCCAGTCGGGGGTGGTGGTGTGGTTCGACGGCCGCCAGGTGGCACTGTTCTACCTGCCAGGGCAGGCCACGCCGGTGTTTGCCGTGGACAACCACGACCCCAGGTCCGGGGCCAATGTGATCGGCCGCGGGCTGGTGGGGGAGCTCAAGGGCGAACTGGTGGTGGCGGCACCGTTGTACAAGCAGCATTTCTGCTTGCGTGACGGGCGTTGCCTGGAGGATCCGCAGCAGGCGTTGCAGGTGTGGCCGGTGCGGATCAGTGGCGAGCAGGTAGAGCTGGGGCGCTATTGATGGCCTCATCGCTGGCAAGCCAGCTCCCACAGTGTCTGGGGTATGCAGTACCTGTGGGAGCCGGTCTTGCCGGCGATCGACCGCAAAGCGGTCGCAGTCTTGCCGGAGCCCCGATAAACTCCGGGGATGAACCTCGATACCCGGATCAAATTCCGCCACCTGTTGTGCTTTCTCGAGATTGCCCGCCAGGGCAGTTTTGCCAAGGCCGCCGACGCCATGGCGATCAGTCAGCCGGCCATCTCCAAGACCCTCAAGGAACTTGAAGACCTGCTGCAGACGCGGCTGTTCGAGCGCAGCAAGCAGGGCGTCGAGCTGACCCCGGCCGGGGTGCGTTTCATGCGCTACGCCGGCCCCAGCGTGCAGGCCCTGCGCGAAGGTGTCAGCACCTTGCGCGGCGAAGAGCATGCGCCGCCCCAGGTGCGTGTCGGCGTGCTGTCGACCGTCGAAAGCCTGCTGATGCCCGAAGTACTTTGCCGCCTGCACCAGCGCCATGACGCCCTGGTGGTCAGCGTTGCCACCGGCCCCAGCGCGCACCTGCTCGGGCAATTGCATGTGGGTGAACTGGACCTGGTGATCGGACGCATGACCGACAGCCCGCAAATCCAGGGGCTGATGTTCGAGCACCTGTACAGTGAGTCGATGTCGCTGGTGGTGCGCCCCGGTCATCCCTTGCTGGGCCGCCAGCCGATCGAGCGCAGCCAGGTCGGGCGCTACCCGCTGGTGTTGCCGCTGGCCGGCACGACCATCCGCAAGCACGCCGACAGCCTGTTCGTGCAGTGCGCCATCGAGCAACCCACGCAGCGCCTGGAAACCCTGTCGCCGGCCCTCAGCCGCCGTTATGTGCAAGGCAGCGATGCGGTCTGGGTTGCGCCTCGGGATGCGGTGCGCGTCGACCTCGGCCGCGGTGAGCTGTGCGAGCTGGACCTGGGCGTCAGCGAGCCGGGCGGCTCGGTCGGCATCTGCAGCAACGCCGCCTTGCCCCTGGCAGTGCCGGCGCAATGGCTGTGCGAGGTTTTGCGCGAGGTGGCGGCGCAGTACCGCGACGGCCACTACCCTTGAGTGCCCGCTGACAACAGCGCGTTGATTTCTTGCAGGCCGGCATCGCCGAGGCTGCCGCTGGCGGCCAGCAGCCTGAGCTGGGCCAGCACGATTGAATAACGCTGTTCGGCCAGTTGCTGCTCGGTTTGGGTCACCTGCTGTTCGGCATCCAGCACATCGGCACTGATCCGCGCACCGGCTTCGAAGGCACGGGTGGTCGAGGTCAGGTTGGTCTGGCTCGAGCGCAGCGCCTGCTGCAGCGCCGCATACTGGCTGATGCCGCTGGTCAGGGTCAGGTAGGCCTGGCGCGCCATCAGGCCAGCCTCGCGGCGGGCGTCTTCGACTTCATCCAGGGCCACACCGTGCAGGGCGCGGGCCTCGCGGCTGCGGCTGGTAGTGCCGCCACCAGCGTACAACGGCAGGCTGACCTGCACACCGACCACGGTCTGGGTGTACTTTTCTTCCGGCAGGGTGACGTCGTACAGGCTGCCGCCCACCGAGGCGAAGCGCCCGTGAGCGGCCACCAGGTCGACCGTGGGCAAATGCCCGGCCTGTTGCTTGTCGATCTCCTTTTCTGCCACCAGGCGCTTGATCTGCGCCGCCTGGACCTTGAGGTTGTGCTGTTGCGCCTGCTCGGCCCAGGTGCCGATCAACGCCGGTTGCGGCCCCTGAAAACGCACCTGCGGGTCGAGTCGGGCGAGGGACGCGGGCACGCTGCCGGTCAACTGCGCCAGGGTTTCCTGGTGCAATTGCACGGCGTTGTGCGCGGCCATCTGCCGGGCATAGGCCAGGTCGTAGCGGGCCTGGATGCGCTGCACCTCGCTTTCGGTACCGGAGCCGGCCTGGTAGAAGCGTTCAGCCTTGCCGCGTTGCTCCTGCAGGGTGCGCACCTGCTGGCGGCTGGTGCCGAGCAGGTCTTCGGCCAGCAGCAGGTCAAAGTAGGCGTCGGCGACCCGCAGCATCAGGTCCTGGCGGGCGGCCTGCAGGTTGATTTCCCCGGCCAGCACCAGGGCCTTGCTCTGGTCATGGCCGATCACGTTCTGCCAGCGCAGCAGCGGCTGGATCAGCACCAGTGCGTAGGCATTGGAGTTGTCGCGATTGCGTGTCGCTGCACCGCTGTCGTCGCGGTCGACCCAAGCGGCGCCCCCTTCAAGTGACAGGTTGGGCAACAGCAGGGCGCGGCCTTGGGGTTCTTTTTCGTTGCTGGCACGTTGCTGTTCGATGGCCGCGGCGTATTTCATGTCATGGGCCAGGGCTTTTTGATAGAGCTGGTAGAGGTCTTCAGCCCGGGCCTGCTGGCTGCTGCCGAGCAGTGCCAGGGCCATCAGGCCTGCGTGGATTCGCGAGAGTTGTTCGAGCACGGCAAGGCTTCCTGTTCGGGTTGAGCGATTCGTTTGGGGTTGCGCATCAGCAGGACCATCGGCACACCGATCAGCATGACTGCGCCGAGCAGGCCGAAAAGCATGCTGAAGCCGAGCATCTGTGCCTGTTCACGGGTATTGACCAGGACCAGCAGGGCTTGCGCCTGAGCGGGATCGCTGGTGCCCAGCGAAAGCACGCGCGGGTCGTAGCGGGCAACATCCCAGCCGCTGGCGATGATGCTCGACTCGGTGACGTGCTCGGATAATTGCCGGTAGCGCGCCCAGGAAAAGCGCGTCAGCAAAGTTGCGGCAATGGCGATGCCGACGCTGCCACCGAGCTGGCGCATGAGGTTGAGCACCCCCGAGCCGACCGAGATCAGTTGTGCAGGCAGTTGGCGCATCGCCAGGTTGGTGAGCGGAACGAAAATCATGCCCAGACCAAGCCCGCGGATGATCAGCGGCCAGTACAGGGTGTCGGGG
Source organism: Pseudomonas wadenswilerensis (assembly GCF_900497695.1). Lineage (GTDB taxonomy): Bacteria > Pseudomonadota > Gammaproteobacteria > Pseudomonadales > Pseudomonadaceae > Aquipseudomonas > Aquipseudomonas wadenswilerensis. The sequence continues at coordinate 96,474 of NZ_UIDD01000005.1, forward strand.
CTGCTTTGCAGGGTGAACTGGGTGTGCAGGTACATCGCATAGCCGTAGATGAGGATGCCGATGCTGACGAACAGCCGTTCATCGACCTTGTTTTCCTGGGACAGCTTGCCGATCACCAGGGTGCTAACGGCGCTGGCCAGGGCGCCGGGAAAGATCACCATGCCGCTCTGGTAGGCGCTCTGCTCAAGCAGCGTCTGCAGCAGCAACGGCACCATGAACAGTGTGCTGTACAGGCCGAAGCCGACACAAAAGGCACAGATCGAGCCCATGAGGAACTCGCGGTTGCGAAACAGCGCCATGTTGACGATCGGCGTGGCCACGCGCTGCTCCCACCAGAAAAACGCCAGCAGGCCGAAGCTGCCCAGCAACAGGCAGGCGATAGTCAGGTCCGACTCCAGCCAGTCCCAGTGTTCGCCACGCTCAAGCATGATCTGCAGGCTGCCGACGCCCAGGGCGAGCAGGGCGAAGCCGATGTAGTCGATGCTTTGCGGGCGTTTCTCGTTGATCGAGTCATGCACGCAGAGCCACGACAGAAGGATCGCCACAGCGCCGATCGGCAGGTTGATCAGAAAGATCCAGTGCCAGGAGAATTCATCAATCAGGTAACCGCCCACCGAGGGCCCCAGGGTCGGTCCCATCATTACCCCGACCCCGTACAGGGCCAGGCCAGTGCTGACCTTTTCCTTGGGGAACACGTCGTAGATGATCGCCTGGGAGATACCCAGCAAGCCACCGCCGGCCAGGCCCTGGATAATCCGAAAGGCCACCAGTTGCCAGAGTTCGGTGGACATCGCGCAGCCCAGCGAGGCCAGTACGAACAGGATCGAGGAAACCAGGTAGTAGTTGCGCCGGCCGAACCAGGCCGACAGCCAGCCACTGGCCGGGAGGATTACCACGTTGGCGATGATGTAACTGGTCGAGACCCAGGAAATTTCATCCACCGAGGCGCCGAAGCTGCCCATCAGGCTGGGAATGGCAACGTTGACGATAGTGACGTCGAGCAGCTCCATCATCGAGATCAGGGTCACGCTGAAGGCGACCAGCCAGGGCGATTTCATAAGCGTTGCTCATCACCGGTATCGACTTCGACCAAGGCGCTCATGCCCTGGCTCATGGCTGCCTGGTAAGGCAGCGCAAGCGGCTCAAGTTCGATCCGCGCTTGCAGGCGCTGGACCACCTTGGTGAAGTTGCCGCTGGCGTTTTCCTGCGGTAGCAACGAGAAGCGTGCCCCTGTGGCCGGCACCAGGCTCTGCACCCGGCCGCGCAATACCCTGTCGGGGAAGGCGTCGAGCGTGACGCGTGCTGGCTGGCCAACCCGGACCCGGCTGATCTGGGTCTCCTTGAAGTTGGCCACTACCCACAAATGATCGGTAGCGACCAGGCTCAGCAACTTTTGCCCGGCCACCACGAACTGCCCGGGTTCGACATGCTTGTCGGCGACGATACCGGCCAGCGGCGCGCGGTGACGGGTGTCTTGCAAGCGAATCTGCGCCAGTTCCAGGTCGGCCCGGGCGGCATCGATTCGATAGCTTTGCAACTTTAGCGCAGCCTGTTGCGCCAGACTGCCCTGCGCCGCGGCCTGGGCGTTGTTGCGCGCGCCCTGCAACTGGTGGCCGAGGGCATCGAACTGCGCCTTGGCCGCTTCCAGGTCCTGGTTGCTGAGGACGCCTTGGGCGGCCAGGCGTCGGGCGCGCTGAAAGTCGCTACGGGCCTGTTCAAGCCCGGCAGAGAGCTGGCCGATGGTTGCGGTGGCGGCCTGGCTGTTGGCCGCCGCGCTGCGCGCCTGACTATCAAGCAATCCGGGCGTGCCTTGGCTGCCGGTGGCCGCATGCAACCTGTTCAATGCTGCCTGGGCCTTGTCTCGTTGTTGCAGGTATTCATCATCGCGCAGCTGCAGCAACAGGTCGCCGCTGGCTACCCGGCCGTTGTGTTGCACCGGCACTTGCACAACGATGCCCGAAAGTCTGGCGCGGATCGGCACGATGATGCCCTCGACCTCGGCGTTATCGGTGCTGACGTATTGCAGTTTGTACTGCCAGCGTTGCCAGCCGAGCAGCATCAGGCTGCCGATTACTGCGGTACAGACCACTAGCTTCAGGTAGGTAGGCTTGCCCATGAACTGCGCCTCTAGTCATCAAGAAGGGCAGAGCTTGGCGTGTGCAGCAGGTCAGGTATTGAACGAATCGCTCGTGCGCATCAGCACGCCAGCCGCTTGCGCCGGAGACAGGCCGAGCATGCGCCGCATCATCCGGCTCAGGTGCGCCTGGTCGGCAAAGCCGCCATCCACGGCCGCTTCGCTCAAGCTATGGCCGGCTGCCAGGGCGTGTGCGGCGCGCTCCAGCTTGCGCCAGATGATCCACTGCGACAGCGGCACGCCCATGTCGCGCGTGGCCACGTGACGCAGGCGCGGGCTGGACAGCCCGACCGCTTCGGCTGCGCGGCCGACCGCGCCGCTGCCGTCGCAGTCTTCGCGCAACAAGGACAGGGCGCTGGCCAGGCGCGGGTCGAAATCCGCTGGGCTGCCGACGATGCGGTTCAGTGCCGCTACGGTCTGTTCGGTGCTGCGCTGCAGGGCGAAGCAGTCGACGATGGCCTGGCTGGCCAGGGCGCTGCCATTGAGTGGCAACTGTGCGTTGAGTGCGCGCCCAAGGGGCGATTCCGGGTAGATGAACAGAAACGCCAGCGGCTGCGGCTGTTGCACCGAGCGGTGTTTGACGAAAGGCCCGATGATGACGCCAGCGCCTTCCAGGCTGTGCTGTTCGAAATCGACCCGCACCGGGCCGCGAATCCCGATGCAAAGCTGGATGGCCACATGGCTGTGGGCCGATGAATCCTCACTGTGTCCCACATAGCCGAACCAGTAGTCGCTGAAGGTGACCCTGCCGTCCCACATTGCTGCCGTCCTTGCCGCTGCTGCGCTGCCCAGGATGATAACCGCCCGCTGCACGGCATCGATACAAACTGCTACAAAACCTCACCGGCGGATTTGCCCAACTGCCGGGTCCCGTCAATACTGGCCACTGGCTGCAGCCGAGGATGAAGAAGGTTTAATCTGGCTGAACTTATCCGGGTTTTCTTGCTCTCATGCCGGTAGCCATTGGTCGTGGCCGCCTGATAAGCTCGCGGCTTTACTCGATTGCCCTATTGGCGCATGAACAAGGAAATAGCATGAAACAGCATCGGTTGGCGGCTGCGGTTGCCCTGGTTAGCCTGGTACTGGCGGGTTGCGATTCGCAGACCAGCGTCGAGCTGAAGACTCCGGCACAGAAAGCCTCCTACGGTATTGGCCTGAACATGGGCAAAAGCCTGGCTCAGGAAGGCATGGACGACCTTGATTCGAAAGCTGTTGCTCAAGGTATCGAAGACGCTGTCGGCAAGAAAGAACAGAAGATCAAGGACGAAGAGCTGGTTGAAGCCTTCGCAGCCTTGCAAAAGCGCGCTGAAGAGCGCCTGGTCAAGATGAGCGAAGAGTCGGCTGCGGCCGGCAAGAAGTTCCTTGAAGAAAACGGCAAGAAGACTGGCGTAGTGACTACCGCTTCGGGCCTGCAGTACGAAGTGATCAAGAAGGCTGATGGCGCCCAGCCAAAACCGACTGACGTGGTAACCGTCCACTACGAAGGCAAGCTGATCGACGGCAAGGTCTTCGACAGCTCCGTCGAGCGTGGCAGCCCGATCGACCTGCCGGTCAGCGGCGTGATCCCGGGTTGGGTCGAAGGCCTGCAACTGATGCACGTGGGCGAGAAGTACAAGCTGTACATCCCGTCGGACCTGGCTTACGGCGCCCAGAGCCCGAGCCCGATGATCCCGGCCAACTCGGTGCTGGTATTCGAACTGGAACTGCTGGGTATCAAGGACCAGGCCAAGGCTGATGAGCCTGCCGATCCTGCTGCCGAGTAAGGCCAGCTGATACCGGCAACGCCCCGTCTCGACGGGGCGTTGTCGTTTCTGGGGTTTAACGAACCCTCGGGGCCATGCAGGGTCTTAAAAGCTGCGGCTGTTGACGAATCATGGCGCAGCGGGCAAAACGTTTGCGTGATTGAAACAGGTGTGTAAAAAACGCCCGATTTAACCCGGACCCTTGCCGGGCGGGCGCCTTGAGCCTGAAACTGAGCTCTGTTCACAAGGTTATCCACAATTATTGTGGATAACCTTCCTTGGCACTGGCCCTGGAGGCCGTATGAAAGCACCGTGGAATTTCGCCCGATTTCTGCCCCTGGCCGAGCGCTTGCTCAGCCGCGGGCGCCTGCCGGCGCTGATTTTTGCCGTGGCGCGCAAAGGCCCGCGGCTGGGCAAGCTGCGCGAGGACGTGCGCCTGATGCAGGCCCTGTGCCTGGCCTGGTGGCGCGGCGAGTACCGGGCCATCAGCCCCAAGGCGCTGATCACGGTAGTGGCGGGATTGTTGTATTTTGTCAGCCCGCTGGATGCGATCCCCGACTGGTTGCTGGGCGTCGGCATGCTCGACGACATCGCCGTGCTGGCCTGGGTGATGAAAGCCGTATCCGATGAACTGGCCGCTTTCAGCGCCTGGCGCAGCCGTCAGGCACCGGAAAAACTGCGGGTGGTCGAACGCCTGCCCGACACGCCGGAAGCGCTACGCCTGGAACAGGAAAAAAGCTGATCACATCGCGACCCTGCACACCCTTGTTGGCTGGTAATATAATTGGCATAAGGATTATGCCTACCGATTACATATCGTAATCCTACAAGGGGGTTGTAATGGGTATTCAGGTCATCAGCCGAGACGGTCAACCCGAGTACGCGGTTGTTCCCTGGGAGCAGTACCAGGCACTGCTTAAAGCAGCCGGGCAAGGCGAGCCGGTTGCCGCCGAAAACACACCATCCAGCGCCACAGACAGCGCCAGCTTGCCGAGTTTCAGCGAGCTGGCGCGTTTGCGTGAGGGCAAGGGCCTGGCGCCGGAGCAGCTGGCACGCAGCGTCGGCATCAGCCCGGTGTACCTGGCGCTGATCGAAAGCGGCGAACGCCAGCCGGATGCCGCGATCCGCCGCAGCCTGGCCTGGGAGCTGGGTGTAGCCGGCTGGAGCGAGCCGTCGTGAGCGTGCGGATCAGCCGCCAGCACTGGGAAGGCCTGCTCGGCGAGCTGGATGTCGCCCGCCGCCAACGTCACCTGCTGACTTACCGTGCCTTGCTCGAGCGTCTGCAATTGCCCAGCCCGGCCATGCAGACCCTGACCGCGGCGCTGGAGCACCTGGCGGCGCTTGACGCCCGCGCCGAGCAGCCGCTGCGCAGTTCGCTGGTGATCAGCCAGGGTGCCAGCCGTTTGCCGCGCACCGGTTTCTTCGAGTGCGTCGAGCGCCTGGGGCGTTTCTCCGGGCCGTCCGACGGTATGGCCGCAGCCTCCTGGCACGCCTCGGAAGTGGTGCGGGTGTTCGAGTACAGCTACCCCGAACACGAAGAAGCCTGAACGGCAGGCGCGGTATCGATCAGGTACAGGCTGTGCCCGGGCACATCCTTGGCCTGATGCTTGGCCTGTGAGGCCAGCTCGGCCAGTTGCCCGGCATCGAGCCCGGCACAGGCCTGCGGGTGCAACTGCACCACGCCGATCGACAGCGATAGCAAGGCGAATTCCTGGCGCCGGCCCTGACGGTCGGTGGCAACGAAGCACCCGGCCTGCAGGTGCTCGGCACGGTAGAAGCGCCGGCACTGTTTCTGAAAGTCCTCCAGCAACAGCTGCAAGCGCTGTTGCCAATCTTCCGAGCCCAGCACCAGCATGAAATCGTCGCCACCGATATGGCCGACGAAATCCCGGCTGGGGTCGACCCGTTCGCTCAGGCACTGGGCCAGGCACAGCAGCACTTCATCGCCGCGGCCATAGCCGTAGATATCGTTGAACGGCTTGAAACTGTCGATATCCACGTAACAGATCGCTGCCGCGCGTTGCTGTTGCAGCAGGCGGGTCAGGCACTGCTGGATCGGCACGTTGCCCGGCAGCAGGGTCAGCGGGTTGGCATAGCGGGCCTGCTGGATCTTCTGCTCGGTGATCAGCTTGAGCACGTCGATCACCCGCCCCAGGCCCAGGTAGCGGCCGTTGTGGGTGATGATGAAATCTTCTTCGATACGCTGGCGGGCGCGACTGGTGAGCAGGCGGCTGACCTGTTGCAGCGACTGGCCCAGATCCACGGCGAGAAAATCATCGCTCATCAACCGGCTGATCGGCTTGCGCGCGAACAAATCAGTGGCAAACGGCTTGAGCAGGGCCTCGGAGAGCGAGTGGCGATGCACGATGCCACATGGCTGCCCATGCGCGTCGAGCACCGCCAGGGAATTGAGATTGGCCTGGCTGCGAAACAGTTCGAGCACCTGCGGCGTGGGCGCCTCGCGGTTCACCGCGGGCTGTTCGATCAGCAGCGCGGCGAGGTTGCCGCTGTCTTCATTGAGGCTCTGCAGCACCTGCGCCGGTTGCCCGAGCATGCCCTGCACATCCCGCGCCGCCTGTTCCTGCGGGCGGCCCAGCAGGTAGCCCTGGACCAGGTCGATGCCCATCTCGGTGAGCACCTTGAGCTCTTCGGCCAGTTCGATACCTTCGGCAATCACCTGGGCTCGTGACGCTCGGGCGATCTGCAGGATCGAGCCGACGAACTCGCGCTTGACCGCATCCAGGTGGATGCCGTCGATGAAGTGACGGTCGATCTTGACGTAGTCCGGGCGCAGCTCCGACCACAGGCGCAGGCTCGAATAGCCGGCGCCGAGGTCGTCGAGGGCGATGGAAAAACCCATGTCGCGGTAGTGGTGCAGGGCGTTGAACAGCAGCTGGAAGTCGTCGGTCGGCGTCTGTTCGGTGAGCTCGATCACCACCCGGCTGGGCGGCACGCCAAGTTCGTGGAGCATCTTCAGGGTACGCCCGGACTGGTACTGCGGCTCGAGCAAGGATTCCGGCGAGACGTTGAGGAACAGCTTGCCTTCGAGGTTCTGCTGGCTGAAGCGCCGGCAGGCGCTCTCGCGGCAGGCCACTTCCAGCTCGGTCAGGCGGCCGGCCTGGCGGGCCACGGCGAACAGGTTGATCGGCGAGTGCAACGGGCTGTTGGACGGGCCGCGGCTCAGTGCTTCGTAGCCGAGGATGCGCCGTTCGGACAGGCAGACAATGGGTTGGAACAGGCTGTGCAAGCCGCTTTGAGCCAGGATGGTGCTCAACGCGCTGAGCTGTTCGTTGACGGTCATGGCAGGGCTACCTTGAAAAAAAGGGACTGAGCACCCGCGGCGCTCAGTCCCTTATTTCACGACAGTCTGATGACTATTTGATGACGCAATGACGCACAGTCACATTATTTTGCCATCACCGTTTTACGGGTTGTTCCGCGCCACCTGCGAATTCAGGCCCAGGTAATCCAGCAGGATCAGCCCGGACTCCTTCAGGTAGGCGTCGTCTTCCGGCTTGGTATCGTCCGGCTCGACCGGCAGGGCGTCTTCGTCTTCCTTCTTCAGTTCCTTGAGCGGCTCTTCGCCCTTGGCCTTGCGTCGGGTGTTTTCCAGCGCCAGTTGCTTGCTTTCGATATCGGCATGCTGGGCACGGCGTTCGGCTTCGTTGAGGCTGACGGTTTTCTCGTTCATCAGCTTCTGGGTCAGGGCCAGGCGGTCGCGGATATAGACGAACTCCGGATCCTTGGCCGTACGGGTGTCGTGACGGGCCTTGAGCTGGGCCAGGAACGGCTTGAACGGGTCGACCGCAGGCTTGATCGCCGGGCGGATGGTGTCCCATGGCATGGCTTCGGGCAGGGCGCTTTCGCCGATTTCCTTGGTGTCGATGATCGACGGGTAATCGATGTCCGGCAGCACGCCCTGATGCTGGGTGCTCTGCCCGGAAACCCGGTAGAACTTGGCCAGGGTCAGTTTCAGCTCGCCATGGTTGAGCGGCTGGATGGTCTGCACCGTGCCTTTGCCGAAGGTCTGCCCGCCAAGGATCAGCGCGCGGTGATAATCCTGCATGGCGCCAGCGAAAATTTCCGACGCCGAGGCCGACAGGCGGTTGACCACCAGCGCCAGCGGGCCTTTGTAGAAGGCGCCGCTATTCTCGTCCTCAAGCACGTCGACGCGGCCGTCGCTGTTGCGCACCAGCACCGTCGGGCCCTTGTCGATGAACAGGCTGGTCAGCTCGGTGGCTTCCTGCAGCGAGCCGCCGCCGTTGTTGCGCAGGTCGATGACCACGCCGTCGACTTTTTCCTTCTGCAGTTCGGTCAGCAGTTTCTTCACATCGCGGGTGGTGCTCTTGTACTCCGGATCGCCGGCACGGAAGGCCTTGAAGTCCAGGTAGAAGGCCGGGATCTCGATGATGCCGAGCTTGTAGTCGCGCCCGTCCTGCTTGAGCTTGAGCACCGATTTTTTCGCGGCCTGCTCTTCGAGTTTCACCGCTTCACGGGTGATTGGCACGATCTTGGTGGTCTGGTCGTTCGGCGCATTGCTGGCCGGGATGATTTCCAGGCGCACCACCGAGCCTTTCGGCCCGCGAATCAGCTTGACCACTTCATCCAGGCGCCAGCCGATCACGTCGACCATTTCCTTGTTGCCCTGGGCCACGCCGATGATCTTGTCGGCCGGTGCCACCAGCTTGGTCTTGGCGGCAGGGCCGGCCGGTACCAGACGCACGATCTTGACCTGGTCGTTGTCGCTTTGCAGCACGGCACCGATACCTTCGAGCGACAGGCTCATGTTGATATCGAAGTTTTCCGCGTTGTCGGGCGACAGGTAGTTGGTGTGCGGGTCGTAGGACTGGGCGAAGGTGTTGATGTAGGCCTGGAAGATGTCTTCGGCGCGGGTCTGGTCCAGGCGCGTGAGCTGATTCTTGTAGCGCTTGGTCAGCAGCTCCTGGATCGCCTTGGGCTCTTTGCCGGCGATTTTCAGGCGCAGCACTTCATCCTTGACGCGTTTGCGCCAGAGGTCGTCGAGCTCGGCCTGGTTCTTCATCCACGGAGCGTCCTTGCGGTCGATCAGCAAGGTCTCCTTGGTGGTGAAGTCGAAGTTGTCGACGCCCTTGTTCAGCTCGGCGAGGGCGAAGTCCAGACGCGATTTGACCCGGTCCAGGTAGCGCTTGTAGATGGTGAACCCGGGGTCGAGATTGCCGCTCTTGAGGAAATCGTCGAACTGGGTCTTCCATTTGTCGAACTCGGCGATGTCGCTGGCGGTGAAGTAGCTGCGCGCAGGATCGAGGAGTTTGAGGTAGCTGTCGTAGATGATTACCGAGCGCGCATCGTTGAGCGGCGGCTTGCTGTAGTGGTGGCGCTTGAGCAGCTCGACCACATTGAGGCTGGCGACCACTTCATCGCGGTCAGGCTGGAGCTTATCCCAGCTGTTGGCGGCCCATGCACTGCCCGCCAATGGCAGACTGCCCAGACCGATCAACAGGGCGAGGGTGGTGCTCGGCAGAAAATGCTTCATGCTGATTCGACGTAGGGACAATTGATCACGCATATTAGGCCGTCTTTGAATTCGCCGGTTCCATGAAAACCGGACGCATAATGCAAAAAGCCCGGGGCTACAGCACCCGGGCTCAGTCATGACTCAACTATGGAGGCACTGTGAAGGCATTGCAAGGCGTTGACGGACATGTGGAGTGGGTTGCGACGACAAGTCCAGCTTGCGATATCGGTCAAGTACGAATTCGCGTGGCCGCAGCCGGCCTCAATCGTGCCGACCTGCTCCAGCGTGCCGGGCTCTACCCGCCACCGCCGGGGGCCAGCGAGTTTCTCGGCCTGGAATGCTCAGGGATCATCAGCGAAGTGGGCGCCGGTTCCTCCTGGAAGGTCGGCGATCGGGTCTGTGCCTTGCTCGCCGGCGGCGGCATGGCCGAGGAAGTGGTGGTCGATGGCCGCCACGTGTTGCCGGTACCCGAAGGCCTCAGCCTGCAGGAAGCAGCGGCAATCCCCGAGGTGTATGCCACGGCCTGGCTCAACGTGTTCCAGCTGGCCGCGCTCAAGCCCGGTGAGAAGGTGTTGCTGCATGCCGGCGCCAGTGGCGTCGGTTCGGCGGCGATCCAGCTGTGCAAGGCCTTTGGCAGCCCGTGCTGGGTCAGCGTTGGCTCGGCCGAGCGGCTGGCTTATTGCCAAGGGCTGGGCGCCAGCGGCGGCGTGGTGCGTGGTGAAGACCTCAACGCGCTGAATGATTTCGCCCCATTCAACGTGATCCTCGACCCGGTCGGCGCCAACTATGCCGAGCTCAACCTCAAGCTGCTGGCACGGGACGGACGCTGGGTGATCATCGGCCTGATGGGCGGGCGCAAGGCCGAGCTGGACCTGGCGCAACTGCTGGGCAAGCGCGTGCAGGTAATGGGTTCGACTTTGCGTACCCGTGATGATCAGTTCAAGGCTGACCTGCTCAGCGATCTGGGCCAACAGGTGTGGCCGCTGTTCAGTGAAGGCCGGCTCAAGCCGCAACTGGCCAAGGCCTTCCCGATCAAGGATGCCGAAGCGGCGTTTGCCGAGCTGGCGAGTAATCAGGTGTCGGGCAAGCTGGTGCTGGTGATCGACGAGAGTCTGGTGTAGTCCGCCAATCGCTGGCAAGCCAGCTCCCACAGGTCAGGTGTATGCAGTACCTGTGGGAGCTGGCTTGCCAGCGATGCTTTTCATTTCCAGGTATGAATCGGCCACTTGTTCTTCTCGGCATGCTCACGCAACACCGGGTCCGGATTGACCACATGCGGGAAATCCACCTTCAGCAGCAACGGCAGATCGTTGCGTGAATCCGAGTAGAAACTCGCGCCTTCAAGGTTTTCTTCTTCCTGGTCCAGCCATTCCAGCAAGCGGATGATCTTGCCTTCGCGGTAGGTCAGCACGCCAGTGGTGCTGCCGGTGTAAACACCGTGTGCAACCTCAAGCTCGATACCAAGAATTTCATCAATGCCCAGGCGGTCGGCAATCGGCTTGACCAGGTGGGTACCAGAGGCCGAAATCACCAGGATCCGGTCGCCAGCCTTGCGGTGGGCGGCAATGGTTTTGGTGGCGTCACTGAAGATGATCGGTTCGATGAAATCTTCCACCCACGGTGCTACAAGATGCTCGACTTCTTCCGGGGTGCGGCCAATCAGCGGCTCCAGGCTGAAGGTCATATAGTCCTCCATGGCCAGATGGCCCTTGCCGTAGGCATCCATCAGTTCCTTGTCACGACGCAGGAACGACTCGCCATCGACCCAGCCAAGGCGGACCATCTGCTCGCTCCACAATGACGCGCAGTCACCGTGGATCAGGGTTTCGTCCAGATCGAAAATCGCTAGTGCCATATTCAGAAAAACTCCTGTGCAACCCTCAGGCGACTTCGCAGAGGGCGGTGGGATCGATCGACAAGGATACCCGCTGGCCATCCGGGTGCAGGTCGGCGGACGAGCGGTTGAGCACATCGACCAGCAATTCTACCCCGCGCGCTTCGACCCGGTAGCGGATCACGTTGCCGAGCAGGCTGTGACTGCGTACCAGCCCCTCGAGTTCGCCGTTGAGGCTCAGGACGATGGCTTCCGGGCGGATTGCCAGGCGGCTGCCAATCGGCCGCTGCAGCAGGCGGCTGGCGCTGTCGGCATCGAGCAGGTTGTAGTTGCCGATGAAGCCGGCGGCAAATACGTCCACCGGCGCGGTATAGAGGGTTTCGGCATCGCCGCTCTGAACGATGCGGCCCTGGTTCATGAGGAAGATGCGGTCAGACAGGGTCAGCGCTTCTTCCTGGTCATGGGTGACGAAGATGGTGGTCAGGCCCAGCTCGCGCTGGATGGCACGGATCTGCTCGCGCAGGTGTTTGCGAATACGCGCGTCCAGCGCCGACAGCGGCTCGTCGAGCAGCAGCAGGCGCGGGCGGGTGACCAGCGAGCGGGCCAGGGCCACGCGCTGGCACTGGCCGCCGGACAGCTGGTGCGGGTAGCGGCGGGCAAAATCCTGCAGCTCGACCAGTTGCAGCACCTCGCGTACCCGCGCCTGGCTATCGTCGCTGTTGACCTTCTGCATGCGCAGGCCAAACGCGACGTTCTGCTCGACGGTCATGTTGGGGAACAGCGCGTAGCTCTGGAACACCATGCCGATCCCGCGCTTTTGCGGGCTTAGCGGCACCAGGTCGTTGCCATCGAGCAAGATCCGCCCGCTGTCCACGGCGGTCAGCCCGGCGATGCAGCGCAACAGGGTGGATTTGCCGCAACCGGAAGGGCCGAGCAGGGTGACGAATTCGCCGCGTTCGATCTGGCAGTTGATGTCGTTGAACACCGGGCTGCCGGCATAGCTTTTTTGCAGGTTCTGTACGCTGACGAAGCTCATATCAGGACTTGTCCTTGTTCAGGCGGTTGGCTGCCCAGGTCAGCACCAGCACGAAGAGGAAATAGGAAACCACCAGGGCACTGTTGAAGTGGCCGCTGCTGTTGCGCATGTTATTGAGGTACACCTGCAGGGTCTCGTAGCGGGTGCCGACCAGCAGGTTGGCGAACACGAACTCACCGAACAGGAACGAGAACGACAGCAGCAAGGCCACCATCAGGCCCTTGCGCAGGTTCGGCAACACCACCAGGAAGGCGGCCTGGAAGGTGCTGGCACCGAGCAGCTGGGCGGCGTCCATCAGGTCGCGCAGGTTGATCGCCTGCAGGTTGTTGGTGATCGCCCGGTACATGAACGGCAGGGCCACGGTGAAGTAGCAGCCGATCAGGATCCACGGCGTGCCGACCATGGCCATCGGCCCCGAGCCGTAGAGTTGCAGCAGGCCCACCGACGACACCACCGGCGGCACCGCGAAGGGCAGCAGGATGAGGATGTTCATCAGCGCATCGAGCCGGGGGAAGTGGTAATGCACCACGAACAACAGCGGCAGGATCAGCAGCACCGACAGCAGCAGGGCGCCGACACAGACCAGCAGCGACTGGCCGAAGGCGGCGAGAAAGCGCGGGTCGCTCCACAGCGCCAGGTACCACTTGAAGGTCAGGCCGCTGGGCAACAGGCTGGCCGACCAACTGGTGGCCAGCGAGTAGAGCAGGGTGCCGGCCAGCGGCAGCAGCAGAATGATGAACAGCAGGTAGACCACCAGGCGGTGGTACAACGTGGCAGAGCCCGGTTCAGCGCGCGACATGGTAGCTCCGCTTCAACAGCCATTGATGGACGAAAGTCACCAGGGTCATCAGCCCGACCAGGATGACCGCCAGGGCGCTGGCCAGGTTCGGGTCCAGCGAGATGTCGCCGGCCACCAGCGCGGCGATGCGGATCGGCAGTACGTTGAAGTTGCCGGTGGTCAGCGCATAGACCGTGGCGTAGGCGCCCAGGGCGTTGGCCAGGAGGATCACGAAGGTGCCCAGCAGCGCCGGGGTGAGCACCGGCAGGCCGATGTGCCGCCAGTATTGCCAGGCGCCGGCGCCAAGCAGCTCGGCCGATTCGCGCCAGTCCTCGCGCAGGGCGTCGAAGGCCGGGTAGAGCAACAGCACGCCGAGGGGGATCTGGAAATAGGTGTAGAGGATGATCAGCCCGGTCTTGGAATAGAGGTTGAAGTCTTCGATGATCCCGGCCTGTTTCAGCAGCATCGTCAACGCGCCGTTGAAGCCGAGCAGGATGATGAAGGCAAAGGCCAGCGGCACCCCGGAGAAGTTGCTGGTCATGTTGGCGAAGGCATTGACGAAATCGCGCAGGCGCGAGTCGACCCGGCGCAAGGAATAGCTGCCGAGGATGGCGATGAGGATGCCGAACAGGCTTGACCAGAAGCTGATTTCCAGGCTGTGCTGGATCGCTTGGCGATAGAACTTCGAGCTGAATATCTTGCTGAAATTATCCAGGCCCCAGGTCGATTCCACCTGCACGCTGTGGAGCATTACCCAGGCCAGCGGGGCGATCTGGAAGATGATGAAAAACACTGCGAAAGGTACCAGGCAGAGCAGGGCCAGCCATTTGCCGCGCGTGATCGAATTCACTTGAGCAGCTCCCGGCACACCGGTTTGTCGTGGGGCACGCCGAGCAATTCGCAAAGGGTGCCGCACAGTTCGGTCTGCAGCGGCTTGGCTGCCGGGTCGAGGCTGAACGCCTCGCCAAAGACAAACAGTGGTACTTCGCGTTCTTCGGCCAACAGGCCGTTGTGCGAGCGGTCGTTGTTCATGCCGTGGTCGGCGGTGACCAGCACTTGATAGCCCTCTTCGAGCCAGGTGCGCAGGTAGTCGGCCAGGAGGATGTCGGCGCTGCGCGCGCTGTTGCGGTACTGGCTGCTGTCCAGGCCGTGACGGTGGCCGGCATCGTCGATGTTCATCGGGTGCACCAGAAGAAAGTTCGGTGCATGACGGCGGCGCAGGTATTCGGCGTCGGCGAACAGGTGCGAGTCGGGGTAGTGGTCGGCGTAGTAGAACAGCCCATGCTGGATCGGCAGCTTGGGCGCGTGGGTGTGGCGGTCGCGCAGCGGGTCGAAGGGCGAGCGGTTGTACAGCTCGCTCATCCAGTGATAGGCCGCCGCTGCCGTGCCCAGGCCGGCTTCGCGGGCGTAATGGAATACGCTGCGCTGGTTGGACAGGCGGTTGACGTTGTTGTGGACGATGCCGCTGTCGATCGGCGCGACACCGGTGAGGATGCATTCGTACAGCGGCCGCGACAACGACGGCAGCTCGCATTCGACCCGGTACAGCGCGGCGCGGTCGGCTTCGACATAAGCATGCAGATGGCCCATGGCGTGGTGCGCGACCTGATGGTTGAGGCCATCGAGCAGGACCAGGATGACGTTGTAGTTCATAGGGACTCCGCAATTGTGGCTGACCTCATCGCTGGCAAGCCAGCTCCCACAGGTACTGCATACACCGGACCTTGTGGGAGCTGGCTTGCCAGCGATCGGGGCGGCAGGGGCTGCCTGACACCCCCCAAAGGTTCACTCCATCTCGATGATCACTTGCTCCTGCCACTTCTGCGGCAGGGCCTTGGAGGTCGCTTCCCACGCCGCCGCATCCTTGATCGGCTGCACGGCGCGGTACTGCTCGTTAGGCAGCAGCTTGGCCTGAACCTCGGCCGGCAACTTCAGGTGCTCGGCACGGATCGGCCGGGCGTGACCTTCGGCCAGGTTGATCTGCCCGGCATCGCTGAAGATATACTCGCGGGTCAGTTTGGCGGCGTTGGGGTTTTTCGCGTACTTGTTGATGATCGTGGTGTAACCGGAGATCACCGAACCGTCAGACGGGATCAGCACCTCGAAGCGTTTCGGGTCGATCTGCTGGCGGTAGCTCAGGCCGTTGAAGTCCCAGACCACACCGACTTCGATCTCGCCCTTCTCCAGGGTCTGGATGGTCGGGTTGGCCAGCGACAGGCGCTTCTGCTGGGCCAGCTTGGTGAACAGCTGCAGGCCCGGTTCGATGTTCTTCTCGTCACCTTTGTAGGCAATGGCTGCGGCCAGTACGCCGTTGGCGGCCTGGGCGGCGGTGCCGACGTCACCGATGGCGACCTTGTACTTGCCTTTTTCCAGGTCATGCCAGGTTTTCGGCATGTCTTGTTCCTTCACCAGTTGCTTGTTGATGATGAAGGCGATGGTGCCGGTATAGGCCAGGGCCCAGTGGCCATCCTGGTCCTTGGCCCAGCCCGGGATCTGATCCCAGGTGCTCGGCTTGTACGGCTGGGTCACGCCCTTGGCCACGGCGATCGGGCCGAAGGCGGCGCCGACGTCACCGATGTCGGCACTGGCGTTGTCTTTTTCGGCATCGAACTTGGCCACTTCCTGGGCCGAGCTCATGTCGGTGTCCATGTGCTTGAGGCCGTATTTTTTCGCCAGGTCTTCCCAGGTGCCTTTCCAGTTGGCCCAGGCATCGGGCATGCCCACGCTGTTGACCGCGCCTTCCTTGCGAGCGGCGTCCTCGAGGGCCTTGAGGTCGGTGTCGGCGGCCATGGCCGTGGTGCACAGAGCGATGCTCGAGCCTAACAGTGACGCCAGAAAAAACTGTTTCATCCGAAGCTCCTTGATGGGTGCCTTGCAAAACGCTAATGGTGTTGTTGGACGTTGTTGCGGTTCGGTTGGTCTAGGTCAGCAATACCTGAGCCAAGGTAGGCCTGTTGCATGACAATTTGATGTCCAGGCGTGCTGCCAGCCAGGGCTCGCGCCCCTGAAAATCAAGCGTAGACCACCCTGGCTGTCATCTGGCATTCATCTGGAGTGCCTAGGCTTGCACTATTCTCATAGCCCTGAAGGCGCCAAATGTGGGCGCTGCCGGTGCTGGACTAGTCCAGATAGGTAACCTTTGATGCAGCCACTGCCGCCACGCGCAGTAACAGCCATCTGTCATGCCCTGCAGGAGCAGATCGAGCATGGCCTCCTGTCGCCCGGCTGCAAGCTGCCGGCCGAACGCAAGCTCAGCGAGGTGTTCGACACCACGCGCATTACTCTGCGTGAGGCGCTGGTGCAACTGGAGGCGCGCGGGCTGATTTACCGCGAGGAGCGGCGCGGCTGGTTTGTCGCGCCCGCACGGCTGACCTACGATCTGAACGAGCGCAGTCACTTCCATGCCATGGTCCGTGAGCAAGGGCGCGAGGCGCGCACCGAACTATTGTCGGCGCGCCTGCAGCCAGCGGCGGCAACGGTGTGCGCGCGGCTGCAACTGGCGCCGTTGTCGAGTGTGATCCAGGTCTGCCGGCTACGCCGGATTGACGGGCGCGCGGTGCTGTATGCCGAGCACTACCTGAACCCTGAATACTTTCCGAGCATTCTCGAGCATGACCTGAGCCAGTCGCTGACCGAGCTCTATGCCCGCCATTACGCCATCGAGTATGGCCGGGTGCGTTTCGAGATCCTGCCGACCGCCTTGCCGGTGGCGGCGGCGCTGGCGCTCAAGGTGTCGGCGGGCAGCCCCGGCCTGCACATCACCCGGGTCAACAGCGACCAGCACGGGCGGCTGATCGACTGTGACCTGGAGTATTGGCGCCATGATGCGATCCGCATCAAGGCCGAAGCCGGTTAGGCCTTGGTGGGCGTTTCGCTGAACGGCGTGCTGGCATCGGCGGTGATCACCTGCACGCTCAGGCGCGGGGTGGCCAGGTCCAGGCCGGCTTCATCGAGCTGACGCTTGAGCGCCAGGTTGAAGGCCCGCGACACTTCCCACTGTTTGATCGGCGCGGTCTTGAAACGCGCGCGCAGGATCGCCGAGCCCGACTCGAAGCTTTCCACGCCTTGCAGTTCAAGCGGCGACCAGATGTTGCGGCGCATCAGCGGGTCGTTGCGCATCTTCTGGCCGACATCGCGGATCAGGGTGATCGCCTGGTCGATGTTCATGCTGTGCGGGATGGCCACGCGGAAGATCGCGTAGCCGAACTCGCGCGAGTAGTTCTTGATGCTCTTGATCTCGCTGAACGGGATGGTGTGGACGATGCCGTCGATATCGCGCAGGCGCACGGTACGGATGGTCAGGCCTTCGACCGTGCCCAGGTGGCCGCCGACATCGACGTAGTCGTCGATGGCCAGGGAGTCTTCGATGATGATGAACAGCCCGGTGATCAGGTCGGCGACCAGCGATTGCGCGCCAAAACCGATGGCCAGGCCGATGACACCGGCACCGGCCAGCAGCGGGGTGACGTTCATGCCCATGTTGGCCAGGGCGACGATCACCGCAATGATGAAGATCGCCACGAACAGCACGTTGCGGATCAGCGGCATCATGGTTTGCGCGCGAGCATTGGCCAAGCCCTTGCGCGAGCGGGTCAGGGCGTGGTGCACGGCGGTGTCGGCGAGAATCCACACCAGCCAGGCGGCGATCAGGGTGCCGGCCAGGCCGAACAGGCGCACCGCCACTTCATGGCCTTCGCCTTCGGCAAATCCGATCAGCGAAAAGCCCCAGACGCGCAGGCCGAGTTCGATGAACACCAGCCAGATGGCCAGGTGCACCAGGGTGTAGGTAAAGCTCTTCAAGCGTTCCGAGTACACCGCCTGACGACGGTTGGCCCGCTGCGGCTTGAGCCCGTGGCGGCGCACCAGGCCGTTGATGACCATGCACAAAATCAGCAGCACCGTGCACATCAGTGACTGGCGCAGGGCGGTGCTGGTGTCGCCGGCGGAGATGAAGGTGGCGATCAGCGAGATCGCCACCAGCACCAGCGCCGGCAGGTACCAGAAGGTCCCGAGGATTTCGATGGTGTCGCTCAACGCCCGGCGGGTCAGGCGCCGTGACAGCGGCTGGTTGCGGATCAGGTGGGCGATGGGCCGGCGAAAGCGCAGGATGAACAACCCGGTAGACAGCCCGGCAAGGATATTGGCCAGGGTTGCCAGGGTGTGCGACAGGTGATCGCCCAGGGCGCTGGCCATGCGCGGGTCGTTCATGGCCTCGCCGAAGGCGGCGAAGCTGCCGATCAGCCACAGCGGGCGAAAGGCCTGGTGGCGGAGAATGTGCAGGGCGCGATGGCGGTGCGGGCCGTCGAGCAAAGAGAAGGCGATGACGCAGATCGCCGAGAAGCAGGTACCCACCACCAGCGCGTAGGCCAGGACCATGGCCATCGACTTGCCCAGTGACGAGGGCAGGGCGAAGCTCAGGTACACGGTGATCACCAGCGCCACCAGCCAGGGCCCGAGCTTGCGCAGGGCGAAGCGCACCAGGTCCCAGGTCCGTGGATGTTGTGGCAGTTCTTCGGTGAGGCCGAAGCGCAGGCGGACCTGGTGGCCGACCCAGTTCAGGGCGTAGGCCAGCAGACTCCACAGGGCAATGATCGCGGCAAAGCCGAAGAGGATCGGCGGCCACTCGTGCCAGGGCACCAGGCGGGCGTCGAGCTCGATCTGCGCCAGCTCCAGTTCGCGGGTCCAGCGGTTGAACGGGCTGGCCTCGCCGCTGAACTGTTTTTCCAGCTCGTTGAAGGTGCTGCCGATCAGGCCCAGCACGCCTTGTTCGGCACTGGGTTGCGCCTGCTTGGTGCTGTCGCGCAGCTTTTTCAGATCGGCCAGCAGCTTGGCCCGTTGCTGGTCGTTCTCCAGGCTCTTGATCACTTCGTCCAGTGACTGGCCCAGGGGTTCTGTGGCTTCGGGCTGGGCCTTGCTGCCGCCACCGAGCAGGCCCGGCAGGCCGGCGGCGTGCGCTGGCGCAACCAAGAACAAGGGCAGAAGCAGGAGAATAACGCGGAAAAAGACAGGCACCGGACAATCAACCTCAAAACGATCAATCGCCCGAGTGTAGTGTATTTGTCAGTTGAGTTTCTCGAGGATCTTCCAGCACATGATGCCGATCATGCCCAGGGTACCGACCCACATCATCAGTACACCGATATTGCGATCGCGCATGTTGAAGCCCACGGTCAGCAGGATCAGGCCGGCGATGACCGGAAGGAACAGAGAGGCAAAGGCTGACATGCGGCAAGGTCCTTACTTGAGAGTTATGGCTCAAGCATAGCGGGATTCGCCGGGGGGAGGGTTGATCGGGGTCAGGCTGGCGGGCCTCATCGCTGGCAAGCCAGCTCCCACAGGTTCGGCATGTGGGAGCTGGCTTGCCAGCGATGCAGGCGCCGCGCAGTTACGGCAGGTCGCGGCTGCGATAGAACGCCGTCAGCACCTTGACCAGGTGCGCCAGGTCATGGCTGCCGCACAGCTCGCGGATCGAGTGCATGGCGAAGGTCGGCAGGCCGATATCGACGGTGCGCACGCCCAGGTGGCTGGCGGTGATCGGGCCGATGGTCGAGCCGCAGCCCATGTCGCTGCGCACCACGAAGCTCTGCACCGGCACTTCCTCGGCCATGCACAGGTGGCGGAAGAAGCCGGCGGTTTCGCTGTTGGTGGCGTAGCGCTGGTTGTTGTTGACCTTGATCACCGGGCCGGCATTGAGCTTGGGGCCGTGATTGCCGTCGTGCTTGTCGGCGTAGTTGGGGTGCACGCCGTGGGCGTTGTCGGCCGAGACCAGCAGCGAGCGCTGGATCGCGCGGACAAAGTCGTCGCCGTCGGGCAGCAGGCGGCGCAGGGTCTGTTCGAGCATCGGGCCGTCGGCGCCACAGGCCGAGCAAGAGCCCACCTCTTCGTGGTCGTTGCACACCAGCACGCAGGTTTCATCGCTGTCGGCAGTGAGCAGTGCCTGCAGGCCGGCATAACAGGACAGCAGATTGTCCAGGCGGGCGCCGGCAATGAACTCGCCGTGCAGGCCGATCAGGGCGGCGCTCTGGGTATCGTAGAAACTCAGTTCGTAGTCCAGCACCACATCGGCGTTCAGGCCGTGCTCACGGGCCAGTTGGTCGGTAAGCAGGGCGCGGAAATCGACGCGCTCGTCACCGGCGACCTGGGCCAGGATCGGCGGCAGTTCGGTCTGCGGGTTGATCGCCCAGCCTTCGTTGGCGGTGCGGTTGAGGTGGATCGCCAGGTTCGGGATCACCGCGATCGGCAGCTTGAAATCGACCAGCTGGCTTTCGACTTTGCCGTCACGGCGGAAGGTTACCCGCCCGGCCAGCGACAGGTCACGGTCGAACCACGGTGCGAGCAGGGCGCCGCCGTAGACTTCCACGCCCAGTTGCCAGAAGCCCTGGCGTTGCAGCTCGGGCTGTGGCTTGACCCGCAGGCACGGGCTGTCGGTGTGGGCGCCGACCAGGCGGATACCGTCGAGCAGCGGCGAGTGACGGCCGAGCTTGAAGGCAATGATCGAGGAATCGTTGCGGGTCAGGTAGTAGCGACCGCCGGCCACGGTGGCCCAGCTGTCGCGCTCGTCCAGGCGCTGGTAACCGGCGGCATCGAGGCGCTGGGCCAGGGCGGCGGTGGCATGGAACGGCGTAGGGGAGGCCTTGAGGAAGTCGATCAGGCCTTGATTCAGTGCATCGCGCATAGGTCACTCCAGACAGCAGTGGCGGCATTTTAGCGGGTGAGCTGCAAGCTGCAAGCTGCAAGAGGCGGCGCAACTCGATGCAGGGTGACTGCTTGAAGCTTGAAGCTTGAAGCTTGAAGCTTGCCGCTGGCGCCGTCAGAACGGCGCCGGACACTCGAAGCGCAGCCGCTCCCCGGAAACCGGATGGGTAAAGCTCAGCATGCTCGCATGCAGGCACAGCCGCTCATGGGCCGCCAGCGCCTCGGGATAGGCATACAGGCGATCGCCCAGCAGCGGGTGACCGATCGACAGCATGTGTACACGCAACTGGTGCGAGCGCCCGGTGATCGGCGTCAGCTCAACCCGGCAATGATCGCCACAACGCTCGACGATGCGCCAGAAGGTCAGGGCATGCTTGCCTTGCTCATGGTCGACCACGTGCCGCGGCTTGGTCGGCGGGTCGTAGCGCAGCGGCAGGTCGATGCTGCCGCTGTCCAGCGCCGGCTGGCCCCAGCACAAGGCGGTGTAGGCCTTCTCGGTTTCGCGGTCGTGAAACTGGCGGGACAGTTCGCGGTGACTGTCGGCGTCGCGGGCCAGGAGGATGATCCCCGAGGTTTCCCAGTCCAGGCGGTGGACGATCAGGGCATCGGGGTAGCCGTTTTCCTGCAGGCGGGTGATCAGGCAATCCTTGTTGTCTTCGGCCCGGCCCGGCACGGACAGCAGCAGGGTCGGCTTGTTGACCACCAGGATGGCGTCATCTTCATGCAGGATGTGAACGTTGGACAGCGGCATTGCGTGTTCCAAAATAGTTGTGGGAGCGGGCTTGCCCCGCGATGCGATGTGACTGACAGATCGCTATCGCGGGGCAAGCCCGCTCCCACAGGGTGCCGGAAAACGCTATCAGCGATCGGGCAGGGTGATGTTGAGTTCCAGGATCGAGCAGCTGCCCTGGTTTTCCAGAGCGACCTGCACATCATCGGAGCCGATGTTGACGTACTTGCGGATCACTTCCACCAGTTCCTTCTGCAGGGCTGGCAGGTAGTCCGGAGTACTGCGCTGACCGCGCTCGTGCGCCACGATGATCTGTAGACGCTCTTTCGCGACCGAGGCGGTGCTTACTTTTTTGCTGGCACGAAAGAAGTCAAAAAGGTTCATTGGTTAGTTGCCTCCAAACAGGCGCTCGAAGAATCCCTTCTTCTTCACATCAAGGAACCGATGTTCCACGTTTTTGCCCAGCAGGCGGTCAACGGTATCGCTATAGGCCTGGCCAGCATCGCTCTGGTCGTCAAGAATCACCGGTACACCCTGGTTGGATGCCTTGAGCACCGCCTGGGATTCCGGAATAACACCCAGCAGGGCCACCGAGAGGATTTCCTTGACGTCTTCGACGCCGAGCATTTCGCCCTGGCTGACGCGCTCCGGGTGGTAGCGGGTGATCAGCAGGTGCTCCTTGATCGGGTCTTCGTTGCGTTCGGCGCGGCGCGATTTGCTCGCCAGCAGGCCCAGCATACGGTCCGAGTCACGTACCGAGGAGACTTCCGGGTTGGTCACGACGATCGCTTCGTCCGCGAAGTACATGGCCAGGTGGGCGCCTTTCTCGATACCGGCCGGCGAGTCGCAGACCACGTATTCGAAGTCCTCTTTGAGCTGCATCAGGACTTTTTCCACGCCTTCCTGGGTCAGCGCGTCCTTGTCGCGGGTCTGGCTGGCGGCCAGCACGTAGAGGTTCTCAAGGCGCTTGTCCTTGATCAGCGCTTGCTGCAGGTTGGCTTCGCCGTTGACCACGTTGACGAAGTCGTACACCACGCGGCGTTCGCAGCCCATGATCAGGTCAAGGTTACGCAGGCCGACGTCGAAGTCGACGATGACAGTCTTGTGGCCGCGCAGTGCGAGGCCGGTACCAATAGCGGCGCTGGTGGTGGTCTTACCCACACCACCCTTGCCGGATGTAACCACGAGAATCTTGGCCAAGGTGTTTCACCCCTAAAGAAAAGGACGTCGAGTCCCTAAAAATACAAAAAACGGCAACATCAAAAAAAGTTGCGCAGAAAATGGCGGCAAGTATCCGTTAAAGACGGGTGATGTTCAACACGTCACCGGACAGGCTGACCTGCACCCCGGCCCCCCACAGCGGATCGCGGCGCAAGTCCTCGGAGACCTTGTATTGCCCGGCGATCGAGACCATCTCGGCGGTCAGCTGCTGGCAGAAGATCCGCGCGCGGGTGTTGCCCTTGATCCCGGCCAGTGCCCGTCCTCGCATTGCACCGTACACATGGATGTTGCCATCGGCGAGAAGTTCCGCCCCCGGGCTGACCGACGACACCACGACCAGGTCGCCGCCCTGGGCGTAGATCTGCTGGCCACCACGTACTGGCGTGGTGATGATCTTGGTCGGGCGGATGGACGGTTCCGGCGGGGGCGGCGGTGCTGGCGCAGGCTCGGGCTTCTTCACTTCCGGCTCTGGCTCCAGCGGCCGCTCACGGGCGCCGGACGGTGGCAGCACCGGCAGGTCGATGGCGATCGCTGCGGCGATGTCTTCGATACGGCTGGCGCGGATGGCCAGGGTGCGCAGGCCGTGATGGCGGCAGACGCGCATCAGCCCGGGCAGGTCGACCGCGCCTTCGCCGGCCGGGAGCTTGTCCAGGGCCAGCACCAGCGGGGTGTTACTGAAGAAATTCGGTGCCTGGGCCACCTTGGCCGCCAACTGCCGGTCGAGGCCTTCGAGGTTGTTCCGGGCAAGCTCGAGCACGGTAATGGCGAGCATGCTGCCCTTGAGCTGGAACACGGGGTCTTGGTCTGGCGTTTGGGATTGGCTCATGGTCTGCATTAGGGCGGCTTGTTACGAAAAAGTGCCCAGACTTATAACGAGAACACCGGTTGGCCGCAACCCGTGCCGAACCGTTGTAGAATGCCCGGCCCTTGTCTTTCCGGAATCTTTAATGGATCGCCCGCGTTTTCGTCGTTACTTTCTGCACCCGCGCTTCTGGCTGCTGTGGCTGGGACTGGGCCTGCTGTGGCTGATCGTGCAGCTGCCGTACCGGGCATTGCTGGTGATCGGCCGTGCCCTGGGGGCGCTGATGTACCGGGTGGCCGGCGAGCGCCGCTACATTGCGGCGCGCAACCTGGAACTGTGTTTCCCCGAACTACCGTCCGTCGAACGGCAGCGTCTGCTCAAGGAAAATTTCGCTTCCACCGGCATCGCCTTCTTCGAAATGGCCATGAGCTGGTGGTGGCCAAAGGCCCGCTTGGCGCGCCTGGCGCACATCGAAGGGCTGGAACACCTGCAGGCTGCCCAGCGTGATGGCCAGGGTGCCATTCTCATGGCCCTGCACTTCACCACCCTGGAGATCGGCGCCGCACTGCTGGGCCAGGAACATACCATCGACGGCATGTACCGCGAGCACGGCAACCCGGTGTTCGATTTCATCCAGCGTCGGGGCCGCGAGCGGCACAACCTCGATTCGCTGGCGGTGGAGCGTGAGGACGTGCGCGGCATGCTCAAGCTGCTGCGCGCCGGACGCGCCATCTGGTACGCACCCGACCAGGACTACGGTGCCAAGCAGAGCCTGTTCGTGCCGCTGTTCGGTATCGAGGCGGCGACCGTTACCGCCACCACCAAGTTTGCCCGGCTGGGCAGGGCGCGGGTGATTCCCTTCACCCAGCAGCGCCTGGCCGACGGCAGCGGTTACCGGCTGGTGATTCATCCGCCGCTTGCGGACTTCCCCGGCGAGACCGAAGAGGCCGATTGCCTGCGCATCAATCAGTGGATTGAAGCTGCGCTGCGCGAGTGTCCGGAGCAGTACTTGTGGGCGCACCGGCGCTTCAAGTCGCGGCCCCCGGGGGCGCCCAAGCTCTACGAAAAACGGCGTTGAGGCTATCGCTGGCAAGCCAGCTCCCACAGGGTCGAGCCAGCCCTGAACCTGTGGGAGCCGGCCTTGCCGGCGATAGGGGCGACACAATTGGCGGGAGGAACCCATGGCAGCAAAACCGATCACCGGCTTGATCCTCTCCGGCGGTGGCGCCCGCGCTGCCTACCAGGTCGGTGTGCTGGCCGGCATCGCCGACCTGCTGCCGCCGGGCGCGGCCAATCCCTTCCCGGTGATCGTCGGCACCTCGGCGGGCGCCATCAATGCCGTGACCCTGGCCAGCGGCGCCTTGCACTTTGCCGACGCAATCCGCCGCCTGACCAGCTTCTGGCAGGGCTTTCGCAGCCATCAGGTGCTGCGCAGCGACTGGCCTGGGGTAATCCGCCAGGCCAGCCGCTTCGTCGGCCATAGCCTGCTCGGCCTCGGCGCACCGGTGCCGGTGGCGCTGCTCGACAGCTCACCCTTGCGCAAGCTGCTCAGCGAACACCTGGACATGAACGGCATCGGCCACGCCATCGAGCAACAGCACTTGCGTGCCGTGGCGGTGACGGCCTTCGGTTACGAATCCGGCCAGGCGGTGACCTTCTACCAGGGCAGAGGCGCCATCGACCCCTGGCTGCGCCACCGGCGTATCGGCCTGCCGACCCGCCTGAGCGTCGAGCACCTGCTGGCAAGTTCGGCGATCCCGTTGCTGTTCGCGCCGGTCAAGCTCGGTGAGGAGTTCTTCGGTGACGGTGCGGTGCGCCAGTCGGCGCCGATCAGCCCGGCGCTGCATCTAGGGGCCAGCCGGGTGCTGGTGGTCGGGGTCAGCGGCAACCCGCAGCGGCCCAATGAAGGCGAGATGCGCCAGCGCATCTTCAGCGGTCAGCAACCGAGCCTGGCGCAGATCGGCGGGCACATGCTCAACAGCACCTTCATTGACAGCCTGGAAGACGATATCGAACTGCTGCAGCGGCTCAATCATCTCAGCCACCTGATGCCCGAGCACCTGGAACGCCGGCGCCTGGGCCTGGCGCCGGTCGAGGTGCTGGTCGTCGCGCCCAGCCAGCCATTGGACGAGATCGCCGCCCGCCACCGGCGTGAATTGCCGGCCGCCCTGCGCCTGTTCCTGCGCGGCCCGGGAGCGACCAAAACCAGTGGCGCCGGGGTGCTCAGCTACCTGCTGTTCGAAGCCGGTTACTGCTGCGAGCTGATCGAGCTGGGGCGCCGCGACGCGCTGGCCAAGCGCCGCGAACTGTGTAGCTTTCTCGGCCTGCCGCCGCTTGCCTAGAACAGCTTACTCGGCGATCTGCAGCTTGCGCGCCTCGGTGTAGACGTAGCGCACCTTCTCGTACTCGAACGGCGAGTTCAGCTGGCCATAACGGAAGCTGGTGGTGTAGCGCTTGTCGACACCCCGCAATATCCAGACTTCCGGATGATTGCTGCTGACTTCGGCAACGTTGAGGAAGTTGATCCAGTTCTCGGCGCTGTAGTCCACCGCCAGGCCCCCGGTATCGCGCAGGTTCGACGGACCGAGGATCGGCAGCATCAGGTACGGGCCATCCGGCACGCCATAGAAACCCAGGGTCTGGCCGAAGTCTTCGCTCTGGTGCGGCAGGCCCATCTTGCTCGCCGGGTCCCACAGGCCGGCAACGCCGATGGTGGTGTTGAGCAGCAGCCGCGCGGTGATTTCCATCGAGCGTTTGCCCTTGAACTGCAACAGGCTGTTGAGCAGGTTGGGCACGTCGCCAACGTTGCTGAAGAAGTTGCTCACGCCGGTACGCACGAAGTGCGGGGTGATGTAGCGGTAGCCGTTGACTACCGGCAGGAATACCCATTGGTCAAAGCGGTAGTTGAAGTGATAAATCCTGCGGTTCATCGACTCGAGCGGGTCATAGACGTTCAGCGCCGCCAGGGTCGAGCGTTCGAATTCGCGCTGGTCCAGGCCCGGGTTGAATTTCAGTTCCTTGAGCGGTTCGGTGAAGCCATCGGTATCGACCTTGTCGGCTTCGATGACGCTGGCGCGCGGCGCGGTTTCTTCGGCTGCCTGGGCCAGGCCGCTGGCCAGCAGCGCGCTAATAATCAGTAGGCGTTTAACCACGGAAGAACTCCAGCATGTCGTCGCTGTTGACGCGGTAATTGAGGTTGCCGCAATGGCCGCCGTGAGGGTACAGGGTCAGGCGGTCGCCAAAGGCGCTACGCAGGAAGCCCAGGTCGCCAGGACCGAGGATGACGTCGTCGGCGTTGTGCATCACGGCGATTTTCGGGCTCTTCTGCAGGTAGTCCTTGAGCGCATAGAGGCTGACCTGATCGACCAGTTGCAGCAGGCTGCCGCCGTCAGTGCGGGCACGCCACATGGGGATCACCTGCTCCGTCAGGTAGCAGTCGAAGTCGCATTGCAGGGCACGCTTGAAGAACGGCGTGAGGCTGCTGCCTTCGGTGATCGGGTACTTGGGCGGAATGATCAGGCCACGGCGGTTGATCAGGTCGGAGGTAAAGGCGATATCGGCCGCCGAGAAGCGGAACGAGGTGCCGATGACCATCGCCATCTGTTCATTGGACAGGTGCTGGCGCGACTGCTGGAAGTCGTAGAGCAGCGCATCGTTGAGGTCGATGTAGCCTTTCTGCTGGAAGTAACGGGTCAGTTTGTTGAGTACCAGCTCATAAAAAGTCGTGCTGTTGTTGACGCCCTTGACCTCGGTCTGCACCAGCTTGTCGAGGTTGCTGATCGAGGTGTAGAGGTTGACCGGCGGGTTGAGCAGCAGCACGCGCTTGAAGTTGAAGCTGCGCCGGGTTTCGTCCAGGTGGCTTACGAAGGCTGCGTCCAGGGCGCCGAGGCTGTAACCGCTGAGGTAGTACTCGCTGACCGGCAGGCGCGGGTGCTGGGCACGCACACCCTGCATCACCCGGTAGAGGTCTTCGGCGTCTTCCTTGGTTACGCCTGGGGTGGCGTGGCGCGAGGCGGCGGTGATGAAGTCGAAGCTGGTCGGCGACGACAACTGCACTACGTGGTAGCCGGCCTTGTAGTAGAGCTTCTTCAGGTATTCGTTGATGCTGCTGGAGTAGGGCGCGCCGGTACCGGCGATCAGGAAGATCAGCGGCGCTTCGTGGTCCTGGCGGGCCAGGCGGTACTTGAGTTGTTTCACCGCCCAGAAGTTGTCCGGCAGGGTGAAGGCCCGCTCCGGACGCATGTTCAGGCTGTAGTCGGACTGGGTGATGTCGTCGTCGCTGGGCAGTTCCGGGCGTAGCTCCGGCGGCGTCGTGGCGATGGTCGCCTCGAACGGGTTGGTCAACGGATAGCCATAAGTGGCGGCGTCGATGGTTTGTGCCCAAGCGCACGCACTCGAGATAAAGCCACCCAACAGGGCAGCGAGGCGCAGAGAACGAAGCATGACGGATCCCCAAAAAAGCAGCAGCAAAGTGCGTTACGCAGGCTAGGACCATGGTGGCCCTGGCAAAGTTGCCTGGCGCTCCGGCATTTATCGTCCCAGATGTTGCCGCTGTCCCATGAGGGCTCGCAACAATTGGTTCCATTTCTCTATAGGACAAAGTAGCTGAGGCTGGCGCTTTTGCCTTGCATAGACGCCCCGGACGATTATGCTGGGCGCCGATTTCAAGTTTCTGGAGTGTCGCATGTCCCGCCGTTTACCGCTGATCGCTTTGCTGGTTTTTCTGCCCTTGTGGCTGGCGGCGAGCTATGGGCTGCGTTATGTGCTGATGGAAGATGCCCACTGGGTCGCTACCTGCGCCGACCAGGCGCAACTCTGGGGCTGCCAGGCGCGTTCGGTGATGGGCTTGATGATTCACTTCAGGGTGCTGGCGTGGTCGGCTTTGGGCCTGGCGTTGCTGGCCATGCTGGTGTCCGGACGCGCAGGCTGGCGCCTGGCGGTTGCGGCACTGGTGTGCGGCATTCCGGCGTTGGTGCTGTACACCGCGAGCATTGCCGTGTTTGCCGTGGTGCTGGCGGGGTTGCGCTTGGTGCGGCGCTCCAGCTGACATTGCGGCGCTGCCATCGCTGGCAAGCCAGCTCCCACAGGATCTGTTGTGGGAGCGGCGGTGCGACGCCTCGACTTGCCCCGCGATGGCTCACTGCTGAACCCGAACCCTCAGGCTGCGCCACAACGCCGCCACCATCAGTACACTGACCCCGGCCCAGACCAGCGCCTGCTGGTTGCTCAGCCCCTCAAGGAATAACTGCGGGGCAATGCCGCCACCAATGATCAACGCCAGCAAGGCCGCTTCAGCCCGTCGTGCCGCTACCGGCCGCAGCAGGTACACCACCGCCGGCAACAGCAAGGCCGGGCTCGGGAAACTGCGGTACCGCGGGTCGAACACCAGCGCCAGCATGCTCACCGACGCAGCAAAACCTGCCGCCAGCAACCACCAGCCCGCACGCGCTTCAAGCCAGGCAAACGCCCGTTCGCGCCAGCCCTGGCGCTGCGCCAATGCCAGCGCGGCATGGGCCAGCACCAGCAGGTTCAGCCCCACCAGCAGGATCGCCCAGAGCCACTCTCCGGCAAAACGGCTGTTGATTCGCACCATTTCGCCCCACAAGCCCAGGCTGGCTGCGCCCAGCGCTGCCAACAGCGGCAGCAGCAACGCAGCGCGGGTACCGCGCACACGCCCGGCCAGCAGCAGGGTGATGCCGAACAGCACGACACCGGCACCCAGCCATTGCGGCCAGAACGTCAGGTTGCTCACCGGCCCTTCAAGAATGCCCTTGTCCTGACGGTCGGCGTCATACAGGCCCCAGTAGCCACCCACGGCGCCTTCGCTGGCACGTTTCCACGGCTGGTCGAAGGCTTCGATCAGGTTGTACTTCCAGCTCTGTTGTTCGGCCATGGCGACGAAGCCACGGATAAACCGCGCCTCGTTGACCCGGCTGGGCAGGGCGGTCTCGCGCTGGCGGCCTTCGCTCGGCCAGCCGGTTTCGCCAATGACGATATCCTTGGGCGCGAAGCGGTTGCCGAACACCTGGCGAATCTCGCCGACGTGCACCAGGGCATCGTCGATGCTCTTCGGATCGTCTTCCCAGTAGGGCAGCAGGTGGATGGTCAAGAAGTCCACCGTCGGGGCGATCTCCGGGTGCTGCAGCCAGAATTCCCAGACATCGGCGTAGGTCACCGGCACGCTGACCTGGCTTTTCACCTGGTTGATCAGCGCCGCCAGTTGCGGGCCGGTGACTTCCTTGCGCAGCAGGGTTTCGTTGCCGACGATCACCGCCTTGACCACATCCGGGTTGGCGTTGGCCGAGGCGATCAGGGCCTTGACCTCTTTTTGCGAGTCCACCGGGTTGGCGTTGATCCAGGCGCCGAGCATCACCTTCAGGCCATGCTTGCGGGCCAGGTCCGGGATGGCCTCAAGGCCGGTCATCGAGTAGGTGCGAATGCACTCGAAACGCTGGGCCAGCAGGGCCAGGTCGGCGTCCATGCGCGCCGGGCGCAGCTGGAACGGTTGGTCGAACGGCGATTGGTCCTTGTCGAACGGGGTGTAGGAGGCGCATTGCAGCTTGTGCGAAGCGCTGGCCGCATCCGGCAGCACCACCGGCTTGCCCAGGCCGTACCACAGCCCTCCCAGGGCAAACAGGCCCAGCAGGCAGGCGAACAGGTAGGGTAGGAGCGGGAAGCGCGCAGTCGAGGGCATGGATCGGACCGTCTGGGAACAAAGCCGCCAATAGTACCCGCAAATGGCGCCGGCCAAAGCCTTGGGCTACAAACTTAGCCAGGGTGGGTGTTGCTTGATGTAACGATCTGCCTTGCTGGCGATGTGATGTCGTTTCTCGTTGCCTTGAGGTCGTTACCAGAGCAGGTCAGCGACCATGCGCGGTTGATGATGCAGCTTCCGTGACGTGACGAGGGGATGCTTGGATGAAAATGCGACGACTCCTGGGGGTGGGCACCGCCCTGGTAATGGCCATTGGCGCGGGGCACGCGCTGGCCAAGGAAGTGAGCATCGGCTATGTCGATGGCTGGTCCGACAGTGTGGCGACCACCAACGTCGCCGCCGAAGTCATCAGGCAGAAACTCGGCTATGACGTCAAACTGCAGGCCGTGGCCACCGGCATCATGTGGCAGGGGGTCGCCACCGGCAAGCTCGACGCCATGCTTTCGGCCTGGCTGCCGGTAACCCATGGCGAATACTGGACCAAGAACAAGGACAACGTGGTCGACTACGGCCCCAACTTCAAGGATGCCAAGATCGGCCTGATCGTCCCCGAGTACGTCAAGGCCAGTTCCCTGGCCGACCTCAAGACCGATGACAGCTTCAAGAAAAAAATCGTCGGCATCGACGCCGGCTCCGGCGTCATGCTCAAGACCGACCAGGCAATCAAGGACTACGACCTGGCCGGTTACAAGCTACAGGCCAGCTCCGGCGCAGCGATGACCGCAGAACTGGGCCGCGCCTATGCCAAGCAGCAATCGATCGCGGTGACCGGCTGGGTGCCGCACTGGATGTTCGCCAAGTGGAAGCTCAAGTTCCTCGAGGATCCCAAAGGCGTGTATGGCGCCGCGGAAACCGTCAACAGTATCGGTAGCAAGGACCTGGACAAGAAGGCGCCGGAAGTGGCGGCGTTCCTGAAGAAGTTCCAGTGGCAGTCCAAGGATGAAATCGGTGAGGTCATGTTGGCCATTCAAGAGGGCGCAAAACCCGAAGCCGCGGCCAAGGACTGGGTGGCCAAACACCCGGAACGCGTAGCGGAATGGACCGGCAAGTAATGGCTTAAAGCCTCTGTCTGGCACCTTCCAGGGCCGCGGCAGCGAAAACGCTGTCGCGGCCTTGTCGTTTCAGGCTGTTACCGAATCGGTAAAAGAGTTTTGCATCTAAGACTAAGGTCGTCTGGAGTGCGTTCGAAGGCAGCATAAAGTGGAGTGGGTTCTACCTAATCTGTGCTGCGAGGACAAAAACAATGAACGACAGCATTTACCTCTCGATACAAAACAGCCCGCGGTTCAAGGAGCTGGTATCAAAACGCGAACGCTTCGCCTGGATTCTCTCGGCGATCATGCTCGGTCTCTATTCCGCCTTCATCCTGTTGATTGCCTATGGCCCGCATGTATTGGGTGCCAAGCTCAGCCCTGACTCGTCGATCACCTGGGGTATTCCCCTCGGTGTTGGTCTGATCGTCTCGGCCTTCATCCTCACGGCCATCTACGTGCGTCGCGCCAACGGCGAGTTTGACGAGATGAACAAGGCGATCCTCAAGGAGGCTCAGCAATGATCCGGCGTCTACTGGCAACCCTGGCCTTCGGCGTTTTTGCACCCGCCGTCTGGGCCGCTGACGCCCTCACCGGCGCGGTGCAGAAACAACCGTTGAACGTGTCGGCGATCGTCATGTTCGTCGCCTTCGTCGGTGCCACCCTGTGCATCACCTATTGGGCTTCCAAACGTAACAAGTCCGCCTCCGACTACTATGCCGCCGGCGGGCGTATCACCGGTTTCCAGAACGGCCTGGCGATTGCCGGCGACTACATGTCGGCAGCCTCTTTCCTGGGTATTTCCGCCCTGGTGTTCACCTCTGGCTACGACGGCCTGATCTACTCGATCGGCTTCCTGGTCGGCTGGCCGATCATCCTCTTCCTGATCGCCGAACGCCTGCGCAACCTGGGTAAATACACGTTTGCCGATGTGGCCTCATACCGCCTCGGGCAGAAGGAAATCCGCACCCTGTCGGCCTCGGGTTCGCTGGTGGTGGTGGCCTTCTACCTGATCGCGCAGATGGTCGGTGCCGGCAAGCTGATCCAGCTGTTGTTCGGCCTCGACTACCACGTCGCGGTGATTCTGGTCGGCATCCTGATGTGCATGTACGTGCTGTTTGGCGGCATGCTCGCGACCACCTGGGTACAGATCATCAAGGCGGTGCTGCTGCTTTCCGGTGCCAGCTTCATGGCGCTGATGGTAATGAAGCACGTCAACTTCGACTTCAATGCGCTGTTCTCCGAGGCGATCAAGGTTCACCCCAAAGGTGAAGCGATCATGAGCCCGGGCGGCCTGGTCAAGGATCCGATCTCGGCGTTTTCGCTCGGCTTGGCGCTGATGTTCGGTACCGCTGGCCTGCCGCACATCCTGATGCGCTTCTTCACTGTCAGCGACGCCAAGGAAGCGCGCAAGAGCGTGCTGTACGCTACTGGCTTCATCGGCTACTTCTACATCCTGACTTTCATCATCGGCTTCGGCGCGATCCTGCTGGTCAGCACCAACCCTGAGTTCAAGGACGCTGCCGGCGCCCTGATCGGCGGCAACAACATGGCGGCGGTGCACCTGGCCGATGCCGTGGGTGGCAGCGTGTTCCTCGGCTTCATCTCGGCGGTAGCCTTCGCCACCATCCTGGCAGTGGTTGCCGGCCTGACCCTGGCCGGTGCCTCGGCGGTGTCCCACGACCTGTATGCCAGCGTGATCAAGAAGGGCAAGGCCAACGAGAAGGATGAAATCCGCGTCTCGAAGATCACCACCATCGCCCTCGCGGTGCTGGCGATCGGCCTGGGCATCCTGTTCGAAAGCCAGAACATTGCCTTCATGGTCGGCCTGGCATTCTCCATCGCCGCCAGCTGTAACTTCCCGGTTCTGCTGCTGTCGATGTACTGGAAGAAACTGACCACCCGTGGCGCCATGATCGGCGGCTGGATGGGCCTGATCAGTGCCGTGGCGCTGATGATCCTCGGCCCGACCATCTGGGTGCAGATCCTCGGTCACGAGAAGGCGATCTACCCGTACGAGTACCCGGCGCTGTTCTCGATGATCATTGCCTTTGCCGGTATCTGGTTCTTCTCGATCACCGACAAATCCAAGGCAGCCGACGATGAACGTGCGCTGTTCTTCCCGCAGTTCGTGCGCTCGCAGACTGGCCTGGGTGCCAGCGGTGCGGTGTCTCACTAAGTAAGTAAAAGGCAGCCTTTGGCTGCCTTTCCAGCTGCACGCTCCAAGCTACAAGCCGCCAGTTGAAGCCGTGCGCGTACTGCTTTGACTTGCGGCTTGCCGCTTATGGCTTGCAGCTTTTCTATATCTTGCCGAGCAACAACAGGATCAACAGGATGATCAGCACGGTACCGATGATGCCGGACGGCCCATAGCCCCAACTTCTGGAGTGCGGAAAGACGGGTAAGCCACCGATCAACAGCAGAATCAGGATGATGATAAGTATGGTGCCCATGGCAGTATCCTTGTTTGACTTGAGAAGTAGGCGTTACGGTGCAATCCATCTCTTCGGTCATGTGTTTCATGCCCGCCTGTTAATTCCGACTCCTGCCAGTGGCTAAAAGTTTTATTGCATCTTTACTCGGCACTTTCACCCTTGTTTGCCCTGGCCATTCAGCATCCTGATACTGCGTGGGTCGCGGCGTCGCCTTCGCTACACTGGCCTGAACTTTCCAGAACAGTACAAGGCAGCCTGCTATGCAAAAGCGCATGATGATCACCGGTGCCGGCTCGGGGCTTGGGCGCGAAATAGCCTTGCGCTGGGCGCGCGAGGGTTGGCAATTGGCCCTGGCCGATGTCAACGAGGCCGGCCTCAAGGAAACCTTGGCGCTGGTGCGTGAGGCTGGTGCCGACGGCTTCGTGCAGCGCTGCGATGTGCGCGATTACAGCCAGCTCACCGCCCTGGCCCAGGCTTGTGAAGAAAAACTCGGCGGTATCGATGTCATCGTCAACAACGCCGGGGTGGCCTCTGGCGGCTTTTTCGCCGAGCTGTCGCTGGAAGACTGGGACTGGCAGATCGCAATCAACCTGATGGGCGTGGTCAAGGGCTGCAAGGCCTTCCTGCCGTTGCTGGAGCGCAGCAAGGGCAAGATCATCAACATCGCTTCGATGGCAGCCTTGATGCAGGGCCCGGCGATGAGCAACTACAACGTCGCCAAGGCCGGGGTGCTGGCCCTGTCGGAAAGCCTGCTGATCGAGTTGCGCCAGCAGGAAGTGGCGGTGCACGTGGTATGCCCGTCGTTCTTCCAGACCAACCTGCTCGACTCGTTCCGCGGCCCGACCCCGGCGATGAAAGCCCAGGTTGGCAAGCTGCTGGAAAGCTCGCCGATCAGCGCCGCCGATATTGCCGACTACATCCACCAGCAAGTGGCCGCCGGCGAGTTCCTGATCCTGCCCCATGAGCAGGGCCGCGAAGCCTGGAACCTCAAGCAGCGCAACCCGCAGATGCTCTACGACGAAATGGCCAGCATGGCCGAGAAAATGCGCGCCAAGGCCCGGCCTTCCCAGGCGTGAGCGCCGGTGTCAGGTATTCTTGGCCATCCCTGAAACAGCCTTGAGTACCTGGTGTGATCAATTACCTGTGGTTTTTCCTCGCGGCGGTCTTCGAGATCGCCGGTTGCTATGCCTTCTACATGTGGCTGCGCCTGGGCAAGAGCGCGTGGTGGATTGCCCCGGCCTTGCTCAGCCTTACCCTGTTCGCCCTGATTCTCACCCGTGTCGAGGCCGCTTATGCCGGTCGCGCCTATGCCGCCTATGGCGGTATCTACATCGTCACGTCGCTGTTGTGGCTGGCGCTGGTCGAGCGTGCCCGGCCGCTGGGCAGTGACTGGATCGGCGCGCTGCTGTGTGTATTGGGCGCGAGCATCATCGTCCTGGGGCCACGCCTGCAGAGTGCTTGAATGAGCGAAAACCAAGGAAATCTGTAGGCAAAGTCGCTTGGGAAAGTGGGATTTGTCTAATTAGCCGCCGGAGCATTGAAGGCGTCCGGTACCCCGTGCAGTCTCCGGATTCCCTGATTTGTGGAGGAGCGGAGCATGTTGGTAATAGGCCGGGAAATAGGTGAAATCATCGCCATCGACGATCACATCAAGATCAAGGTGTTGTCGGTGGAAGGCAACACGGTGCGCTTCGGCATCAGCGCGCCACGGCACATCGAAGTGCACCGGGCGGAGATCTACAAACGCATCGTCGAACATCTGGCCAAGCAGGCGGGCTGAATCAGTCGAGCAGTTCCTTGGGAACGTCGTGCTTGGCCAGCAGCTGGCATTGCTGGCTGTCGAGATCGAAGAGGATGAACGCCTGTTTTTTTGCCAGCGCCTGGCGCACTCGCAGCACGCGGGTTTCCAGCGGGGTGTCGTCACCGTTGTCGGTGCCGTCGCGGGTGACGAAATCCTCGATCAGGCGGGTGAGGGTTTCGGCTTCCAGTTGGTCGTAGGGAATCAGCATGAACAGGACAGGTCTGGCGAAAAGGTACCGCCATGCTACGCGAAACCTGTCCTGGCTGTGTAGGCGCTAGTGCTTGTTGCCGACCAGGCTATCGACTGCCGGCACGCGGGTATCGCTTTCCATCTGCGTATCGTGCTCAAGCTGATGGCTGAAGCTTTCCAGCGAACTGCCGGTGGCTTGCGAGTCGCTGGCGAACACCGGCGGGCTGAGCAGGTAGGCGGTCAGCAGGCGGCTCAGCGCCGCCAGGCTGTCGATATGGGTGCGCTCGTAGCCGTGGGTGGCGTCGCAACCAAAGGCCAGCAGGGCGGTGCGGATGTCGTGGCCGGCGGTGATCGCCGAGTGCGCGTCGCTGAAGTAGTAGCGAAACAGGTCGCGTCGCGCCGGCAGCTCGTACTCGCGGGCAAGCTTGAGCAGGTGGCGGGACAGGTGGTAGTCGTAGGGGCCGGCGGAGTCCTGCATGGCCACGCTGACTGCATGCTCGCTGGAATGTTGCCCGGGCGCCACCGGGGCAATGTCGATGCCGACGAATTCACTGACGTCCCAAGGCAGGGCTGCGGCGGCGCCCGAGCCGGTCTCTTCGGTGATGGTGAACAGCGGGTGGCAGTCGATCAACGGCTGCGCGCCGCTTTCAACCACGGCCTTGAGCGATGCCAGCAGCGCTGCGACACCGGCCTTGTCATCCAGGTGGCGGGCGCTGATATGGCCGCTCTCGGTAAATTCCGGCAACGGGTCGAAGGCGACGAAGTCACCGATGCCAATGCCCAGCGACTCGCAATCGGCGCGGGTGGTGCAGTAGGCATCCAGGCGCAGTTCGATGTGCTCCCAACTGACCGGCATCTGGTCGATGGCGGTGTTGAACGCATGCCCGCTGGCCATCAGCGGCAACACGCTGCCGCGCAGCACGCCAGTGTCGGTGAAGACACTGACGCGGCTGCCTTCGGCAAAGCGGCTGGACCAGCAACCCACCGCTGCCAGCGACAGCCGGCCGTTGTCCTGGATCGCCCGCACGCTGGCGCCAATGGTGTCCAGGTGCGCGGACACCGCACGGTCCGGCGAGCTCTTGCGGCCCTTGAGGGTGGCGCGGATGGTGCCGCGGCGGGTCAGCTCGAAGGGGATGCCGAGCTCTTCCAGACGTTCGGC
Source organism: Pseudomonas wadenswilerensis (assembly GCF_900497695.1). Lineage (GTDB taxonomy): Bacteria > Pseudomonadota > Gammaproteobacteria > Pseudomonadales > Pseudomonadaceae > Aquipseudomonas > Aquipseudomonas wadenswilerensis. The sequence continues at coordinate 133,270 of NZ_UIDD01000005.1, forward strand.
GACGTAGCGCACGATGGTGTCGGTGAAGCCGGTGGGGCTGGGGATGGCGAGCATTTCCAGCAGGACTTTCTGCAGGTAGTTGAGGTCCGGTTCGGGGATCTGTTCTGGCATGCGAACTCCTGTGCTCATGGCGCCGGTCGGCTGTGGGGGAACAACAGGTCGACGAAGCGCTCGGCAGTTGGTTGCGGTTCATGGTTGGCCAGGCCGACCCGCTCATTGGCTTCGATGAATACGTAGTCGGGCTGGTCGGCGGCCTTGACCATCAGGTCCAGGCCCACCACCGGAATGTCCAGGGCGCGGGCGGCGCGGATGGCGGCGTCCACCAGCACTGGGTGCAGGCGTTCGCTGACGTCCTCCAGGCAGCCTCCGGTGTGCAGGTTGGCAGTGCCGCGCACCACCAGGCGCTGGCCGGCGGGCAGCACGGTGTCGTAGTCGACGCCGGCGGCGTGCAGGGTGCGCTGGGTTTCGTGGTCCAGGGGGATGCGGCTTTCGCCGCCGGTCGCCGCCTGGCGCCGACGGCTCTGGGCTTCGATCAGGGCGCCGACGGCGTGCTGGCCGTCGCCGACGATCTGCGCCGGATGGCGGATGGCGGCGGCCACCACCTCGAAACCGATGACCACGATGCGCAGGTCGAGGCCGGCGTGGAAGCTTTCCAGCAGCACGCGGCTGTCGAATTGCCGGGCGGCCTCTACCGCTTCATTGATTTCCTCCAGGGTGGTCAGATTGACTGCCACGCCGTTGCCTTGTTCGCCGTCCAGCGGCTTGACCACCACCGCGCCGTGGTCTTCGAGGAAGGCCAGGTTGTCGTCGGCATTGCCGGCCAGTTGCTGCGCGGGGACTTGCAAGCCGGCGTTGGCGAGCACCTTGTGGGTCAGGCTTTTGTCCTGGCACAGGGTCATACTGACCGCCGTGGTCAGGTCGCTCAGCGACTCCCGGCAACGTACCCGCCGACCGCCATGGATAAGGGTGAACAGGCCGCCATCGGCATCGTCGACCTGCACCTCGATACCGCGCCGGTACGCCTCTTCGACGATGATCCGCGCATAGGGGTTGAGCCCGGTTTCAGGGCTTGGGCCGAGGAACAGCGGCTGGTTGATGCCGTTCTTGCGCTTGACCGCGAAGGTCGGCAGGTTGCGAAACCCCAGCTTGGCGTACAGGCGCTTGGCCTGGCGGTTGTCGTGCAGCACCGAGAGGTCGAGGCAGGTCAGGCCGCGGCTCATGAAGTGCTCGATCAAATGCCGCACCAGCACTTCGCCGACACCGGGACGGGTGCACTGTGGGTCCACCGCCAGGCACCAGAGGCTGCAGCCATGCTCCGGATCGGCGAAGGCCTTGTAATGATTCAGGCCCATGACGCTGCCAATGATCGCGCCGCTGTCTTCGTCTTCGGCCAGCCAGTAGACCGGCCCGCCATGGTGGCGCGGGGTCAGCAGCTCGGGGTCGATCGGCAGCATGCCGCGGGCCTGGTACAGGGCGTTGATGGCCTGCCAGTCGCTGTCGCTCTGCGCCCGGCGGATACGAAAGCCGCGAAACACCCGCTGCGCCGGACGGTAGTCGCTGAACCACAGGCGCAGGGTATCGGACGGGTCGAGGAACAGTTGCTGGGGCGCCTGAGCCAGCACTTGCTGCGGCGCCGCCACGTACAAGGCGATATCGCGCTCGCCGGGGCGTTCGTCGAGCAAGGCGCTGGCCAGGCTGGCCGGGTCAGGGTAGGTGTGGCCGATCAGCAGCCGACCCCAGCCGCAATGCAGCGAACGCGGCTGGTCGTGGGGCTGGCTGCCATCGCCGGCCAGTTGCGCCTGCAGTCGCTCATAGGACGGCACCTGGCCGCGCAGCAGGCGCTGGCCGTAAGGTGAGGCATGGGCTTTCATCGATCAGATTCCTTGTTCGCTGAGCCACAGGTTCAAGGCGGCCAGTTGCCAGAGCTTGGAGCCGCGCAGCGGCGTCAACTGACCATGGGGATCGCTGAGCAGGCGGTCGAGGGCGGCGGGGGTGAACAGGCCGCGGTCCTGGCTGGGATCGAGCAGCAGTTCACGCACCCAGTCCAGGGTTGCGCCCTGCAGGTGCTTGAGGCCCGGCACCGGGAAGTAGCCCTTTTTGCGGTCGATGACTTCGCTGGGGATGACCAGCCGCGCGGCTTCCTTGAGCACCTGCTTGCCGCCGTCGGGCAGCTTGAAGCGTGCCGGAATCCGCGCCGAGAGTTCGACCAGGCGGTAGTCGAGGAACGGCGTGCGCGCCTCCAGGCCCCAGGCCATGGTCATGTTGTCGACCCGTTTGACCGGGTCGTCGACCAGCATCACCGTGCTGTCCAGGCGCAGGGCTTTATCCACCGCATCGCTGGCCCCGGGCTGGGCGAAGTGCTGGCGGACGAAGTCGCCGGCAGCGTCGTGATCGAGCAGCCAGGACGGCTGCACGGTGGCGGCGTAGTCGTCGTAGCTGCGGTCGAAGAAGGCCTCGCGATAGGCCGCGAACGGATCGCGTGCGCCGTCGACCTGCGGGTACCAGTGATAACCGGCGAACAGCTCGTCGGCGCCCTGGCCGCTTTGCACCACTTTGCAGTGCTTGGCCACCTCCCGCGACAGCAGGTAGAAGGCAATGCAGTCGTGGCTGACCATCGGCTCGCTCATGGCGCGGAAAGCTGCCGGCAATTGCTCGATGACCTCCCGCTCGTCGATGCGCAACTGATGATGACGGGTGCCGTAATGGCGGGCGATCAGGTCGGAGTACTGGAACTCGTCGCCGCGTTCGCCGCCGGCATCCTCGAAGCCGATGGAGAAGGTCGACAGGTCGTCGACGCCGACCTCGCGCAGCAGGCCGACCAGCAGGCTCGAATCGACACCGCCGGAGAGCAGCACGCCGACATCCACGGCGGCGCGCTGACGAATCGCCACCGCCTCGCGGGTGCTGTCGAGTACACGATCGCGCCAGTCCTCCAGGCTCAGGTCCTGTTCATCGGTGCGCGGGCCGTAATGCAGTTGCCACCAGACCTGCTGCTCGCAGCGGCCCTGGGCGTCAATGCGCATCCAGCTGGCCGGTGGCAATTTCTCGACATTGGCCAGCAGGGTGCGCGGCGCCGGCACCACGGCGTGGAAGTTCAGGTAGTGGTTGAGCGCCAGCGGGTCGAGCACCGGGTTGATGTCGCCGCCTTTGAGCAGCGCCGGTAGGCTTGAGGCAAAGCGCAGGCGTTCGCCGGTGCGCGACAGGTACAGGGGTTTGACCCCGAGGCGGTCGCGGGCGAGGAACAGTTGCTGGCTGTCGCGCTCCCAGATCGCCAGGGCAAACATACCGTTCAGGCGCGGCAGCAGGTCGGCGCCCCAGGCGTGATAACCCTTGAGCAGCACTTCGGTATCACCGTCCGAATAGAAGGCATAACCGAGGCTTTCCAGCTCGCTGCGTAGCTCGGGGAAGTTATAGATGGCACCGTTGAAGGCCAGCGACAGGCCCAACGGATTATCGACCATGGGCTGGGCCGAGCCGTCGGACAGGTCCATGATTTTCAGTCGGCGATGGCCGAGGGCAATCGGCCCCTGGCTATAAAAGCCCCAGGCGTCGGGGCCGCGAGGTGCCAGGTGATGGGTGATCCGCTCGACTGCGGCGAGGTCCGCCGGGCGTGGTGGGTGGGCAACAGGGGTGAAACGAAACTCTCCAGCTAATCCGCACATAAGTCCTTACCGGTTTTGCCGTTGGGGAAAGTGCCCGAACCGCGGGCACATGGAAACTGACCGGTGCGGATAGCGAGAGTTTTAGATCAATCGGTTATAAGCTGTAGCTGCAAGCGACAAGCTTCAAGCTGCAAGAGGGCGCCGGGTCAATCAGCTTTTAGTGTGTGGCTTGCCGCTTGCCGCTGCTTTTTTCCCCCTGATCAACTCCCGCAACATGAAGCGATTCGGGTGGCAGGCTTCGGCCACCGCGCGGGGCACTGGCAGGGGGGCGTTGTCGGCCCAGGCGGCGATCAATTCGCCTGAAAGCGGCGCGGTGATCAGCCCGCGCGAGCCATGGCCGCTGTTGATGAACAGGCCTTCGAGCCAGGGGCAGGGGGTGGCGGGAATTTGCCGGGCATCCCGGGCCAGTACCGCGTAGTCCTGGTTGAACTGCGCCTGGTCAGCCAGCGGGCCGACAATCGGCAAGTAGTCGGGGCTGGTGCAGCGAAAGGCGGCGCGCCCTTGCAGGGCATGCGGGTCGAGGCTGTGGGCACCCAGGCGTTCGGCCAGGTCGCTGGAGATCTCTTCGAGCAAGCCGAGGTTGCCGACGTGCTCGCCGGTGGTGGGCGTGAGGTCGGTATTGTGGAAGTCGAAGCTGGCGCCGAGGGTGTGTTCACCGTTGCGTGGCGGTGCTACATAGCCGTCGGCGCAGACCACCGTGGCCAGCGCCTGGCTTTGCCCAGTGACCGGCAGGCGGGTGATCTGCCCGCGAATGCGCTTGAGCGGCAGGCCGGCGCAAGGCTCGAAACGCTGGATTTCTGCGGCTGTAGCCAGTATCACCAGCGGCGCGCTGGCCAGCAGTTTGTCGCTTTCCCAGGCCTGCCACTGGCCATCGGCCTTGCGCAGTTGCAGCACTTGATGATGGGGCAGCAAGGTGATGTTCGGGTGTTGCAGTTGCGCCTGGCACAGCGCTGGCGGATGCACCCAGCCGCCTTCGGGGTAGAACAGCCCGCCACTGCCCAGGGCAACCCCGGCCAGTTGTTCAGCCTGCTCACGGTCCAGGCGTTGCAGCAATTGCGGATCGAAAGCCTCGGCCAGTTGTTGCTGGCGTTGGTCTTCCTTGGCGTCGAAGGCCAGTTGCAGTACCCCGCAGCCATCCCAATCCTGCCCGCGCTGCAGGCGTTCGAGCAGTCGCCGGGTGTAGCCGAAACCGCTGAGGATCAAGCGCGACAACGCCGTGCCGTGAGCGGACAACTTGAGGTACAGCACCCCTTGCGGGTTACCCGAGGCTTCTGCTGCCGGCGTGGCATGGCGTTCCAGCACCTTCACCTGCCAACCGCGGGCAGCAAGGCTGGCGGCGCTGGCGCAACCGGCAAGGCCGGCGCCGATCACCAGCGCCTGGCGCGGCCCGGGCACTGCGGGCGGGCGGGCAAACCACGGCGCGCTGGCGGGCGGCAGCGGTTGTTCGGCCGGCCAACCGTTGAAGGTGCCGCGCAGGATCTCCCATTTCTTGCCGATGCCAGGAATGCGCTTCATGGTAAAGCCCACGGCAATCAGGCCGCGGCGTACCCAGCCGGTACTGGTGAAGGTGCCGAGGGTGGCGGTGGGCGATGACAGCCGGCCGATCTGGGCGAACAATTCCGGGGTCCACATTTCCGGATTCTTGGCCGGGGCAAAACCGTCGAGAAACCAGGCGTCGACTTCGGCATCGAGCTGCGGCAATTGCTCCAGCACATCACCGATCATCAAGGTCAGGCGCACCCGGCCCTGTTCGAACTCGAACGGCTGGAAGCCTTCGTGCACCGCCACATATTGGGCCAGCAACTGGCTGCTGAACGGCGCCAGCGCCGGCCACAGGGCCAGGGCGCGGCTGAGGTCGGCGCGGGTCAGGGGGTATTTTTCGACGCTGATGAAATGCAGCCGCGCATCGGCCGGGGCGCACTCGGCAAACAGCTGCCAGGCGCAGAAGAAATTCAAGCCGGTGCCGAAGCCGGTTTCGCCGATCACCAGGCACTGGCCCGGCCCCAGCGCGCTGAAACGCTGGCGCAGGTCGTTCTGGTCGATGAACACATGACGGGTTTCCTCCAGGCTCTGCTCCTTGGAGAAATAGATGTCGTCGTATTGGCGCGAGTGCGGTCGGCCCTGGTCATCCCAGTCGATCTGGGCGTATTGGGTTACTTCGGTCATGTTCGGCTCAGCATTGGCAAGAGGGCCATTTTAGCTGATCGGCGCCAGGCTGTTTGACCTGTGGCAGGCTTTGTTTTGTGCCGACAAAGGTTTCGACAATCCGCTAGTCTTGCTTATCCAAGTAGGGAGCCTGGTATGTTCGAATCCGCTGAAATTGGTCACGCCATCGACAAAGACACCTATGAAGCCGAGGTCCCGGCGCTGCGTGAAGCGCTGCTCGAGGCCCAGTTCGAACTCAAGCAGCAGGCGCGGTTCCCGGTGATCGTGCTGATCAACGGCATCGAAGGCGCGGGCAAGGGCGAGACGGTCAAGCTGCTCAATGAATGGATGGACCCGCGCCTGATCGAGGTGCGCACTTTCGACCAGCAGACCGACGAAGAACTCGCTCGCCCCCCCGCCTGGCGTTACTGGCGGGCGCTGCCGGCCAAGGGGCGGATGGGCGTGTTTTTCGGCAACTGGTACAGCCAGATGCTTCAGGGGCGGGTGCACGGCCAGTTCAAGGATGCCGTGCTCGACCAGGCTATCCGCGGCGCCGAGCGCCTGGAGGAGATGCTCTGCGATGAAGGTGCGCTGATCTTCAAGTTCTGGTTCCACCTGTCAAAGAAGCAGATGAAAGCCCGGCTCAAGGCGCTCCAGGACGACCCGCTGCACAGCTGGCGGATCAGCCCGCTGGACTGGCAACAGTCGGAAACCTACGACCGTTTCGTGCGTTTTGGTGAGCGGGTGCTGCGGCAAACCAGCCGGGACTACGCGCCCTGGCATGTGATCGAAGGCGTCGATCCGCATTACCGCAGCCTGGCCGTGGGCAAGATTCTGCTGGAAGGGCTGCAGACCGCGCTCAAGGTCAATCATGCGCCGATTCACCAGGCCAACATCGCCCCGCTGGGCGAAAGCATCGACCAGCGCAGCTTGCTCGGCAGCCTCGACCTGAGTCTGCGTCTGGACAAGAACGACTACCAGGAACAACTGATTACCGAACAGGCACGCCTGGCCGGCTTGTTGCGTGACAAGCGCATGCGCCGGCATGCCTTGATTGCCGTGTTTGAGGGCAACGACGCGGCGGGCAAGGGCGGCGCCATTCGCCGGGTGGCGGCAGCGCTCGACCCACGCCAGTACCGCATCGTGCCGGTTGCCGCGCCCACCGACGAGGAGCGTGCGCAGCCGTACCTGTGGCGCTTCTGGCGGCATATTCCGGCGCGTGGCAAGTTCACCGTGTTCGACCGTTCCTGGTACGGCCGGGTGCTGGTCGAGCGGGTCGAAGGCTTTTGCAGCCAGGCCGACTGGATGCGCGCCTATGGCGAAATCAACGACTTTGAAGAACAGCTGAGCAACGCGGGTGTGGTGGTGGTGAAGTTCTGGTTGTCGATTGACGAGCAGACCCAGCTCGAACGCTTCCAGGAGCGCGAGCAGATCCCGTTCAAGCGCTTCAAGATCACCGAAGAAGACTGGCGCAACCGCGACAAGTGGGGGCAGTACGCGGAGGCGGTGGGCGACATGGTCGACCGGACCAGCACCGAGATCGCGCCCTGGACCCTGGTCGAAGCCAATGACAAGCGCTGGGCGCGGGTCAAGGTGTTGCGCACTATCAATGAGGCGCTGGAGGCGGCGTTCAAGAAGCACAAGAAATAGGACCTCATCGCTGGCAAGCCAGCTCCCACAGAAATGGTGCAAACCTGGCCTTGTGGGAGCCGGCCTTGCCGGCGATGGGGCGCGTAGCGGCCCCAGCAGGAACTCAGGGAATGAAGTACTGAATTCTTTTCCGCAATCGCGCCTGTCTCCCCATCAGCCCACCCCGTAGAATCCGGTTTCCCCCCACCAAAGGGCTATCGAGGCTGGTTATGCATATTTCTTCCGGACGCTGGGTCTACGGTCTGTCCTTGTCACTGTTGACCGCCGTGCTCTGGGGCATCCTGCCGATCAAGCTCAAACAGGTGCTGCAGGTGATGGACCCGATCACCGTGACCTGGTTTCGCCTGCTGGTTTCCGGTGGTCTGCTGCTGGCCTGGCTGGCGGCGAGCAAGCGCCTGCCGTCGTTCAAAACCCTCGGGCGCAAGGGCTGGGGATTGGTATTGCTGGCCACCTGCGGCCTGGTCGGCAACTACGTCCTCTACCTGGTCGGGCTCAAGCTTCTCAGCCCCGGGACTGCGCAACTGGTGGTGCAGATGGGCCCGGTGCTGTTGCTGGTGGCCAGTGTGTTCCTGTTCAAGGAACGCTTCAGCCTGGGGCAGGGCGTGGGCCTGGTGATCCTGCTGATGGGCTTCGGCCTGTTCTTCAATCAGCGCCTGGATGAGTTGCTCACCTCCCTGAGCGTCTACACCACCGGCGTGCTGACCATCCTGCTGGCGACCACCATCTGGGTGTTTTATGCGCTGAGCCAGAAGCAGCTATTGACGGTGTGGAATTCGGTGCAGGTGATGATGGTGATCTACCTGTTTTGCGCGGCGTTGCTGACGCCCTGGGTGCATCCGTCCGAGGCGCTGGAACTGAGCCCGCTGCAAGGCTGGCTGCTGCTCGCCTGCTGCCTGAACACCCTGGTGGCCTATGGCGCTTTTGCCGAAGCCCTGGCGCACTGGGAAGCCTCCAAGGTCAGTGCGACCTTGGCGATCACTCCGCTGATTACCTTTGTCGCGGTGGCCCTGGCAGCCTGGTTCTGGCCTGACTACGTGCACGCCGAGCAGATCAACACCCTGGGTTACATCGGGGCGCTGGTGGTGGTGCTGGGCTCGGTACTGACCGCCCTGGGCCCGTCGATCATGGCCGGCTGGCGGGCCAGGCGCGTACGCCTGGCCCGGTGACTCAGCCTTTGCCGCCCGGTTCGAGCATTTTTTCCGGGCGCACCCACTGGTCGAACTGCTCGTTGGTCAGGTAGCCCAGGGTCAGCGCCGCCTCGCGCAGGGTGGTGCCTTCGCTGTAGGCCTTCTTGGCGATTTCGGCGGCCTTGTCGTAGCCGATGTGCGGGTTGAGTGCGGTCACCAGCATCAGCCCGCGCTCCAGGTGCGCGGCCATCTGTTCGGGGTCCGGTTCGATGCCGGCAATGCAGTGCTGCTGGAAGTTACTGCAACCGTCAGCCAGCAGTTCGATGGACTGCAGCAGGTTGTGGATGATCACCGGCTTGAACACGTTCAATTGCAAGTGCCCCTGGCTTGCGGCAAAGCCGATCGCAGTGTCGTTGCCCAGCACCTGGCAGGCCAGCATCGACAGGGCCTCGCACTGGGTCGGGTTGACCTTGCCGGGCATGATCGAGCTGCCCGGCTCGTTGGCCGGCAGGCGTACTTCGGCAATGCCGCCGCGTGGCCCGGAGCCGAGCAGGCGCAGGTCGTTGGCCAGTTTCATCAGGGCCACGGCCAGGGTTTTCAGGCCGCCGGCGAGGGTGGTCAGCGGCTCATGGCCGGCGAGGGCTGCGAACTTGTTCGGCGCGGTAATAAAAGGCAGGCCGGAAAGGGCGGCAAGCTCTGCGGCGATGGCTTCGGCAAAACCGTGCGGGGCGTTCAACCCGGTGCCCACGGCGGTGCCGCCCTGGGCCAGCTCGCACACCGCCGGCAAGGCCGAGCGAATGGCGCGCTGGGCGTAGTCGAGCTGGGCGACATAAGCCGAGAGTTCCTGGCCGAAGGTGATCGGCGTGGCATCCATCATATGGGTGCGGCCGGTTTTCACCAGGTGTTGATGGCGCACTGCCAATTCGGCCAGCCCCGAAGACAGCTCGATGATCGCCGGCAGCAGCTTGTGCTGTACCGCCTGGGCAGCCGCGATGTGCATGGCGGTGGGGAAGCAGTCGTTGGAGCTCTGCGAGCGGTTGACGTGATCGTTGGGGTGCACTGGCGCTTTGCCGCCACGGCCCTTGCCGGCCAGTTCGTTGGCCCGACCGGCGATCACTTCGTTGACGTTCATGTTGCTTTGAGTGCCACTGCCGGTCTGCCAGACGACGAGTGGAAACTGGTCGTCCAGTTGCCCGTCGAGCACTTCGTCGGCGGCCTGTTCGATCAGTCGGGCGATATCCGCCGGAAGGTCTCCGTTGCGGTTGTTGACCCGGGCTGCGGCTTTTTTGATCAGTGCCAGGGCATGCAAAACCGCCAGCGGCATGCGCTCCTTGCCGATGGCAAAGTTGATCAGCGAGCGTTGCGTCTGGGCACCCCAGTAGGCCTGGTCAGGAACTTCGACCTGCCCCAGGCTGTCAGTTTCGATACGGCTCATGCTGCGCTCACTCCCTTGTGGTCTGAATTCGCAGTTTAGGTCCTTATTTGGCGTAGCGGTTCCATCGCACGTCGCCCTACTTGAGCACTGTGCCACTGTCGGCGCAGAATGCTCTACTCTGGGGTACTACCTCCTCTGTCTATTGAAGGAATTCCGATGACCCGTCTTCGCGCCCTCTGCACTGCTGTAGCGCTGGTCTGCGCCAGCGGCCAGGTGCTTGCAGATACCGCCAGTCACAACGCCAGTGCTGAAAAATTCCTCATGATGGCGCATGCCGACAAGCTCGGTACTCCGGTCTACATGCAGGTGCAGCAGATGTTTGCCCAGCGTTTCGAACAAACCAAGGCCCCAGCCTCGAAGAAATCCGTGCTCGACAGCTACCAGGCCAAGGCCAATGCCGCCCTGGACCAGGCCATCGGCTGGAACAAGCTCAAGCCGGACATGGTCAAGCTCTACACCAGCACTTTCACCGAAAGCGAACTGAAGGACCTGGTAGCCTTCTACCAGTCGCCACTGGGCAAGAAAGTCCTGGAAAAGATGCCGCAAGTGACCCAGCAATCGGCCCAGCTGACCCAGCAGAAACTGGAAAGCGCGGTACCGGTGGTCAACAAGCTGCTGGCTGACATGACCAAGGAACTCGACCCGAACGCCGGCAAGGCCGCGCCGGCCAAGAAGTAACGAGCGGAGCCTGACATGACCATGCAGCAACAGATCGAGCAAAGCCTGCAAGCGCTGGCACCTCAGCACCTGCAGGTGCTCGACGAAAGCCACATGCACAGCCGCGGTCAGCAGACCCACTACAAGGCCGTGCTGGTGAGCGAGCAGTTCGAGGGGCTGAACAGCGTCAAGCGCCACCAGAAAGTCTACGCCACCCTTGGCGACTTGATGGGCCAGTTCCATGCCCTGGCGCTGCACACCTACACGCCGCAGGAATGGCAAAAAGTAGGGGTCGCTCCGGCGTCGCCTACCTGTGCCGGTGGCAGCAAGCACTGATTTCCTCGCCAGGTTTTTGCTAGAATAAAAAACGCGCCGCTCGTCGGCGCGTTTTTTTTGTTATCCGGTCCGCCCTTTGCGAGGGTGACCACCTGGAGATTTACTGCATGTCCCAAGCTATCGTCGTCGCGGCGTTGTACAAATTCGTCACCCTGAAAGATTACGTCGAGCTGCGCGAACCGCTGCTCGAGGCCATGGAAAAGAATGGCGTCAAAGGCACCCTGCTGTTGGCCGAAGAAGGCATCAACGGCACCGTGTCGGCTTCCCGTGAAGGTATCGACGGCCTGCTGGCCTGGTTGCGCAGCGATGCGCGCCTGGTCGATATCGACCATAAAGAATCCTACTGCGACGAACAGCCGTTCTACCGCACCAAGGTCAAGCTCAAGAAAGAGATCGTCACCCTTGGCGTGCCGGGCGTGGACCCGAACCACAAGGTCGGCACCTACGTCGAACCCCAGGACTGGAACGCGCTGATCAGCGATCCTGAAGTGCTGCTGATCGACACCCGCAACGACTACGAAGTGGCGATCGGTACCTTCGAGGGTGCGATCGACCCGAAGACCACCACCTTCCGCGAGTTCCCCGAGTACATCAAGGCCAATTTCGACCCGGCCAAACACAAGAAAGTGGCGATGTTCTGCACCGGCGGCATCCGTTGCGAGAAAGCCTCCAGCTATATGCTCGGCGAGGGTTTTGAAGAGGTCTATCATCTTAAGGGCGGGATCCTCAAATACCTCGAAGAGGTGCCACAGGATGAAAGCCGCTGGCAGGGCGACTGCTTCGTGTTCGACAACCGGGTCACCGTGCGTCACGACCTGACCGAGGGCGATTACGACCAGTGCCATGCCTGCCGCACCCCGATCAGTGTGGAAGAACGTGCGTCCGAGCACTATTCGCCAGGCATCAGCTGTCCGCATTGCTGGGACAGCCTGAGCGAAAAGACCCGTCGCAGCGCCATTGACCGGCAGAAGCAGATCGAGCTGGCCAAGGCACGCAATCAGCCTCACCCGATCGGTCATAACTACCGCAAAGCTGCCGAGGCCTGATTGATGTCCGCACGCCTGCTCTATGTGATGGACCCGATGTGTTCCTGGTGCTGGGGCTTTGCTCCCGTCGCCGAGGCCCTGATCGCCCAGGCTCAGGCTGCGGGCGTGCCGACCCAGGTAGTGCTTGGCGGCCTGCGTTCCGGCAGCCGGGCGCTGGATGCCTCGACGCGCGGTTACATCCTCGATCATTGGCAGGCGGTGCACGACGCCACCGGGCAGGATTTTCAGTTCGAAGGTGCGCTGCCAGACGGTTTTGTCTACGACACCGAGCCTGCCTGCCGGGCCCTGGTCACCGCGCGCAGCCTTGACCCGCAGCGTGTCGGCGCTTTGCTCAAGCTGATCCAGCAAGCCTTCTACCAGCGTGGCGAAGATGTTACTCGCGCGCCGATGCTGGTGGAGCTCGCCGAGCAGGCCGGTTACGACCGCACAGCCTTTGCCGACGCCTTTACTAGCGCCGAACAACGCTCGGCCACGGCGGCAGACTTCACCTGGGTCCAGGACCTGGGCATCGCCGGTTTCCCGACCCTGCTGGCCGAGCGCAATGGCCAGCTGGCCTTGCTGACCAACGGCTACCAGACCCTCGAATCCCTCGAACCGCTGCTCGGCCGCTGGCTGAAGCAGGCCGCCTGTGCTTGACCTGCCGGGTTCACCCGACCCGGTACCAGGGCCGGGCCCTGTGCATGCTGATCGCTTGAGCTGGGCAGAAATCCGCCGCCTGGCCTTGCGTCATAAAAAAGCCCTGTGGATCGCCAATGGCGTGGCCGTGCTGGCGGCATTGTGCAGTGTGCCGATCCCCTTGCTGCTGCCGTTGCTGGTCGACGAAGTACTACTCGGCCATGGCGATGCCGCACTGAAGTGGATGAACCAGTTCCTGCCCGGTAACTGGCAGGTTGCTGCTGGCTACATCGGCCTGATGCTGCTGTTCACCCTGACCCTGCGCTGCGCCGCCCTGGCCTTCAACGTGGTGCAGGCCAAGCTGTTCGCGGGCCTGGCCAAGGACATCGTCTACCGCTTGCGCATTCGCCTGATCGAGCGCCTCAAGCGCATCTCCCTCAGCGAGTACGAGAGCCTCGGTAGCGGTACCGTGACCACCCACCTGGTCACCGACCTGGACACCCTCGACAAGTTTGTCGGCGAAACCCTCAGCCGCTTTCTGGTGGCCATGCTGACCCTGACCGGTACCGCCGCCATCCTGATGTGGATGCACTGGAAGCTGGCGCTGCTGATTCTGCTGTTCAACCCGTTGGTGATCTTCGCCACGGTGCAATTGGGCAAGCGGGTCAAGCACCTGAAGAAGCTGGAGAACGACAGCACCTCGCGCTTCACCCAGGCGCTGACCGAAACCCTCGATGCCATCCAGGAAATCCGCGCCAGTAACCGCCAGGGCTATTTCCTCGGTCGCCTCGGCCTGCGCGCCCAGGAGGTGCGTAACTACGCCGTCGCCTCGCAATGGAAAAGCGATGCCAGCGGGCGTGCCAGTGGCTTGCTGTTCCAGTTCGGTATCGATATTTTCCGCGCGGCGGCGATGCTCACGGTGCTGTTCTCCGATTTGTCGATCGGGCAGATGCTGGCGGTGTTCAGCTACCTGTGGTTCATGATCGGCCCGGTCGAGCAACTGCTGAACCTGCAATACGCCTATTACGCCGCCGGCGGCGCCCTGAGCCGGCTCAACGAGCTGCTGGCGCGTGCCGACGAGCCGCAGTATCCCGGCGGCATCGACCCGTTCAAGGGCCGCGACACCGTCGGCATCGAAGTGCAGGGTTTACGCTTTGCCTACAACGACGAGCCGGTGCTCGATCAGCTCAACCTGTCGATCGCCCCGGGCGAGAAGGTCGCCATCGTCGGCGCCAGCGGCGGCGGCAAGAGCACCCTGGTGCAACTGCTGCTGGGCTTGTACAGCGCCCAGGCCGGGACCATCCGCTTTGGTGGCTCGACCCTGCAGGAAATCGGCCTGGAAACCCTGCGCGAGCATGTCGCGGTCGTGCTGCAGCACCCGTCACTGTTCAACGACACGGTGCGCGCCAACCTGACCATGGGCCGCGACTGCAGCGATGATGCCTGCTGGCAGGCGCTGAACATCGCCCAGCTCGACGCCACCATCGCCGCCTTGCCGCAAGGCCTGGACAGCGTGGTTGGCCGCTCCGGGGTGCGTTTGTCCGGTGGCCAGCGCCAGCGCCTGGCGATTGCGCGGATGGTCCTGGCCGAACCCAAGGTGGTGATCCTCGACGAGGCCACCTCGGCGCTGGACGCGGCCACCGAATACAACCTGCATCAGGCCCTGACCCGCTTTCTCAGCGCCCGTACCACCCTGATCATTGCCCATCGCCTATCTGCAGTGAAGCAGGCCGACCGGGTGCTGGTGTTCGACGGCGGCCATGTCGCCGAGGACGGCGATCACCAGCAACTGATCGCCGATGGTGGCTTGTACGCCAAGCTGTACGGCCATTTGCAACAGAGTTAGGGCAAATTGGTGTGCAAGTGAGAAAAGCTCTGCAGTATTAATGGCAAATAGCCTAGGCTGTGCTTTGGTAGGTGGGATTCATCCGGCTCTGTTGCAAGGGACCTCATGAAGCGAAAACGGACTCTCGAAGCGCCAAAGTTGTTGGGCATTATCTGGCCATTTGTTGCTGTGGTGCTGTTTCAGGCCTTGCTCGGGAGCATCAGCCTGTACGCGCTGTCGGCAGTGCGTGGTTATGTGGCGGGGGAGAGCCTGTGGTCCAAGGGCCAGAAAGACGCCATCTATTACCTCAACCAGTACGCTGACAGCCGCGACGAGGCGGCCTTTCAGAAGTATCGCAAGGCGATTGCCGTGCCCCAGGGCGGGCATGACCTGCGCGTGGCCCTCGACCTGCCGACCCCGGATATCGACGCCGCACGCCGTGGCATCCTCCAGGGCGGCAACCATCCCGACGACGTTTCCAGTGTGATCTGGCTGTACCTGAACTTTCATCAGGTCAGCTATATGCAGAAGGCCATCGAGCTGTGGGCGGTCGGTGACGGATTTTTGCGCCAGCTGGATGAAGTGGCCGAGCAGATGTACAGCGGTTTTCGTGCTGGCCGTGCCGATGCCCGTAGCGTCGCGGGCTGGAAGGCGCAGATTGCTTCGATCAACGATGCCGTGACCCCGGCTGCCCGGGCGTTCAGCGATGCCCTGGGTGAAGGGTCGCGGATGTTGCTGCGGGTATTGCTGGTCACCAACCTGGCCACTGCGCTGTTCCTGATTGCCCTGGCCTGGATGCGTTCGAGCAAGCTGCTGGCTCAGCGCCAGGCCTTTGCCAATGCCCTCGAAGTGGAGAAGGAGCGGGCGCAGATCACCCTTGAGTCGATCGGCGATGGCGTCATCACCACCGATGTCGAAGGCTGCATCGCCTACATGAACCCGGCCGCCGAACAGTTGACCCACTGGCATGCGGCCCAGGCCCAGGGCTTGCCCTTGGCTGCGCTGTTCAGCCTGCTCGACGAGAATGCCGAAAAGGACAGCCTGACCCTGGTCGAGCGCGTGCTCGAAGGTGGCCTCAAGGGCGGCAGTGAACATACCAAGCTGATCCAGCGCCTGGACGGCAGCACCGTGTCGGTCACCCTGGTAGGTGCGCCGATCATGGCTGAGGGTAAGATCAGCGGCATCGTCCTGGTGCTGCACGACATGACCCAGGAGCGTCAGTACATCGCCAACCTGTCCTGGCAGGCGACCCACGACGCCCTGACCGGCCTGGCCAACCGCCGCGAATTCGAATACCGCCTGGAACTGGCGCTCAACGCCATGGCGCGCAAACCGGCGCGCCACTCCTTGATGTTCCTTGACCTGGACCAGTTCAAGCTGGTCAACGACACCTGCGGTCATGCCGCCGGCGATGAGTTGCTGCGGCATATCTGTGCTGTGCTCCAGGCCGGCCTACGCGAAGGCGACACCCTGGCGCGGCTGGGTGGTGACGAGTTCGGTATCCTTCTGGAGAACTGCCCCCAGGAGCAGGCCGAGCGCATTGCCGAGAGCCTGCGCCAGGCCGTGCAGAGCCTGCACTTCGTGTGGAAAGGGCGGCCGTTCATGACCACCGTCAGCCTGGGCCTGGTGCATATTGCCCAAGGGCCGACCACCCTCGAAGCCTCGCTGCGGGCCGCCGACATGGCTTGCTACATGGCCAAGGAGAAGGGCCGCAACCGCGTGCAGGTGTATCACGCCGATGACAGCGAGCTGTCCATGCGCTTTGGCGAGATGGCTTGGATCCAGCGCCTGCACGTGGCCCTGGAAGAAAACCGTTTCTGCCTCTATGCCCAGGAAATTGCCGCCCTTGGACCCCATGAAGGCGCCGGGCATATCGAGATCCTCCTGCGCCTGCACGACGAGGGCGGCCGCATCATCCTCCCTGACAGCTTCATTCCCGCCGCCGAGCGCTATGGCCTGATGACCGCGCTGGACCGCTGGGTGGTGCGCAGTGTATTCAAGGTCATCCGCCAGTGCCTGGACGAACAGCGCGATGGCCCGTTGGCCATGTGCGCGATCAACCTGTCGGGCAGCAGCATCGGTGATGACAAGTTCCTCGAGTACCTGCAGCGGCTGTTCAGCGAGTTCGCCATCCCGCCGCACATGATTTGTTTCGAAATCACCGAAACCAGCGCGATCGCCAACCTCGGCAGTGCCATCCGCTTTATCAACGAGCTCAAGGGCCTAGGTTGCCGGTTCTCGCTGGATGACTTTTGCGCCGGTATGTCGTCGTTCGCTTATTTGAAGCATTTGCCTGTAGACTTTCTGAAAATCGACGGGAGTTTCGTCAAGGACATGCTCGATGACCCGATCAACCGGGCCATGGTAGAGGTGATCAATCACATCGGTCACGTGATGGGCAAACGCACCATCGCCGAGTTCGTCGAAACCCCGTTGATCGAGCAGGCCCTGCAGGAAATAGGCGTGGACTACGCCCAGGGATACCTGATCGAGCGGCCACAGGTGTTCACCTGTGACAGCTTGCAGCGCAAACGGATTGCTGCAAGGCCCCTGTTGTTCAAGGCGCCGGGGACCTTTCGCTGAGATCCACCGATAATCACAAGGAACAAGGAGCTGACAGTGATTGACGCGTTTATTCGTACTGGTCCATTGATGGACCCCAGCAGTTACCCGCTTTGGGCCCAGCAGTTGATCAAGGACTGCAGCGAGAGCAAGCGTCGGGTGGTGGAGCACGAGCTTTATCAACGCATGCGCGATGGCCGCCTCAGTGGCCGGACCATGCGCCAGTACCTGATCGGCGGTTGGCCGGTGGTCGAGCAGTTTTCCCTGTACATGGCCAAGAACCTCACCAAGACCCAGTACGCCCGCCACCCCGGCGAAGACATGGCGCGGCGCTGGCTGATGCGCAACATTCGCGTCGAACTCAACCATGCCGATTACTGGCTGTTCTGGGCCCAGGCCCATGGCGTCAGCCTCGAAGACCTGCAGGCGCAGGAAGTACCTAGCGAACTCAACGCCCTCAGCGACTGGTGCTGGCATACCTGCGCGACCGATTCGCTGGTGGTTGCCATTGCTGCCACCAACTACGCCATCGAAGGCGCAACCGGTGAGTGGTCGGCGGTGGTTTGCTCGACTGGCGTCTACGCCCAGGGCTTCCCGGAAGAAGGCCGCAAGCGCGCGATGAAGTGGCTGAAGATGCACGCCCAGTACGATGACGCACACCCTTGGGAGGCCTTGGAGATCGTCTGCACCCTGGCCGGCAATAACCCGTCGGTGGCGCTGCAAACCGAATTGCGCCGGGCCATCTGCAAGAGCTATGACTATATGTTCCTGTTCCTTGAGCGCTGCATGCAGCAAGAGCAGGAACAGCGCCAGCAGCCCGCCCGGGCCCGGGCGGAGCTGGCCGAGGGCTGAGCTTACTGGGCGTTGAACGCCTGGCCGTTGATGCCGGTGCTGTCTGGACCCATCAGGTACAGGTAGACCGGCATGATCTGCTCTGGCAGCGGATTGTTTTCCGGTGTTTCCGCAGGGTAGGCCTGGGCGCGCATGCTGGTACGGGTGGCGCCCGGGTTGACACTGTTGGCACGCACCGGCGCCACACCTTCAAGCTCGTCGGCGAGGGTCTGCATCAGGCCCTCGGTGGCGAACTTCGACACTCCATAGGCACCCCAGTAGGCCCGGCCTTTGCGCCCGACGCTGCTGGAGGTGAAGATCACCGAACCATCCGCCGACAGCTTGAGCAACGGCAGCAGGGTGCTGGTGAGCATGAACATGGCATTGACGTTGACCTGCATCACGCGCATGAAGTTGTCGCCCGAAAGCTGCTCCAGCGGCGTGCGCGGGCCAATGATCGAGGCGTTGTGCAGCAGGCCGTCGATATGGCCGAACTCGGCTTCGATCATCGCTGCCAGCTCGTCGTACTGATGTGGCAGGGCAGTCTCCAGGTTGAACGGGATGACCGCGGGTTTCGGGTGGCCGGCCGCTTCGATCTCGTCGTAGACCTGGCTCAGGTTGGCTTCGGTCTTGCCCAGCAGCAAGACGGTGGCGCCATGGGCGGCATAGCTCTTGGCCGCAGCCGCGCCGATGCCGCGACCGGCGCCGGTGACCAGGATGGTCCGGCCTTTGAGCAGGTCGGGGCGGGCAGAGTAATCGAACATGGGGTTACCTCTAGGTAGGTGATGGCTTCATCGCTGGCAAGCCAGCTCCCACAAGGTTGATGGTGGCCTGTGGGAGCCGGCCTTGCCGGCGATGCAAGGCAAAGCCTTGCCAGTACGAAGGTTTCAGCAGCCGCAAAGCGCGTTATCGAGCACCTTGCGCAGCTCCAGCGGATGATCGACCACGACATCCGCGCCCCAGTTGTTGGGGTTGTCATCTGGATGAATGTAGCCGTAGCGCACTGCCGCAGTGCGGGTGCCGGCATCGCGGCCCGACTCGATGTCGCGCAGGTCGTCGCCGACGAACAGCACGCTGGCCGGGTCCAGGTTGAGGGTCTTGCAGGCGAGGATCAGCGGCTCGGGGTCCGGCTTGCTGTTCTTCACGTGGTCCGGGCAGATCAACAGCGCCGAACGCTCGCTCAGGCCCAGCTGCTGCATGATCGGCTCGGCGAAACGCACCGGCTTGTTGGTGACCACGCCCCAGATCAGGTTGCTTTTCTCGATGTCGGCCAGCAGTTCGGCCATGCCGTCGTAAAGCTTGCTGTGCACCGCGCAACCTTGCTGGTAGCGCTCGAGGAATTCCAGGCGCAGAGCCTCGAAGCCTTCGGCTTCAGGGTCGAGGTTGAAGGTCACCGAGACCATGGCCTTGGCGCCGCCGGAGACCACGTCGCGGATTTTCTGGTCCTCGATGGCCGGTAGGCCGCGCTCGGCGAGCATGGCCTGGCAGATGGCGATGAAGTCCGGCGCCGTGTCGAGCAGGGTGCCGTCCATGTCGAAAAGTACCGCTCGCAAACGCATGCTTATTCCTCGCGCAGGGTCTGGATCATGTAGTTGACGTCAACGTCGTTGGCCAGCTTGTAGTGCTTGGTCAGCGGGTTGTAGGTCAGGCCGATGATGTCCTTGACGGTCAGGCCGGCGTCGCGGCTCCAGGCACCAAGTTCGGACGGGCGGATGAATTTCTTGAAGTCATGGGTGCCGCGCGGCAGCAGTTTCATGATGTATTCGGCGCCAATGATGGCGAACAGATAAGCCTTGGGGTTGCGGTTGATGGTCGAGAAGAACACCTGGCCACCCGGCTTGACCATGCGGAAGCAGGCGCGGATCACCGAGGACGGGTCTGGCACATGCTCGAGCATCTCAAGGCAGGTGACCACGTCGAACTGCTCGGGCAGCTCTTCGGCCAGGGCCTCGGCGGTGATCTGCCGGTACTCGACGTTGACCCCGGATTCGAGCTGGTGCAGCTGGGCCACGGCCAGTGGCGCTTCACCCATGTCGATGCCGGTGACGGTGGCGCCACGCAGGGCCATGGCTTCACTGAGGATGCCGCCGCCGCAGCCGACATCGAGGACCTTCTTGCCGGCCAGCTTGACCCGCTCGTCGATCCAGTTGACCCGCAGCGGGTTGATGTCGTGCAGCGGCTTGAACTCGCTCTCGCGGTCCCACCAGCGGTGGGCCAGGGCTTCGAACTTGGCGATTTCGGCGTGGTCGACGTTGCTCATGGAACAGTCCTCTGAAACTTGGATAATTTGCTCTTGCCCGCCAGCACTGGCTGCCGGGCGCTTATTCGTTGTGCTCGCCGATCCGCTGGCCCCAGGCGCAGGCGGTGGCGTGCAGGGCCTGTTCGTCCAGGCGGGTCAGGCGCCGGTCGTCAAGCAGTGGCTTGCCGGCGACCCAGACGTGCTTCACGCAGTCCCGGCCGCTGGCGTAGATCAGTTGCGAAACCGGGTCATACACCGGCTGCTGGGCCAGGCCCGAAAGATCGAAGGCGACCAGGTCGGCAGCCTTGCCCAGCTCCAGCGAGCCGGTAATCGCCTCAAGGCCCAGGGCCCGGGCGCCGTTGAGGGTTGCCATGCGCAGCGCCCGATGGGCATCCAGGGCACTTGCCGAGCCGGCCACGGCCTTGGCCAGCAGGGCAGCGGTACGGGTTTCGCCGAGCAGGTCGAGGTCATTGTTGCTGGCCGCACCGTCGGTACCAACGGCAACGTTGATGCCGGCCTGCCACAAGCGCTCGACCGGGCAGAAGCCGCTGGCCAGCTTGAGGTTGGACTCCGGGCAGTGCACCACACTGGTGTTGCTTTCTACCAGCAGGGCCAGATCCTCGTCGCTGACCTGGGTCATGTGAACCGCCTGCAAGCGCGGGCCGAGCAAGCCGAGGCGGGCAAGCCGGGCCAGGGGGCGCTCGCCGCGGGTCTGCAGCGATTGCTCGACCTCGAAGGCGGTTTCATGGATGTGCATGTGGATCGGCGCGTCCAGCTCTTCGGCGATGACGCGGATCTTTTCCAGGTTGTCGTCGCTCACCGTGTACGGCGCATGCGGGCCCAGGGCCACGGTGATGCGCGGGTGGTGGCGCAGGTCACCGAATAGCTCGATGCCCAGTTGCAGGGCTTCTTCGGTGCTGCGCGCGCCGGGGATCGGGAAATCCAGCAGGGGCACGGCGATCTGCGCACGGATGCCGCTGTGGTGCACGCGCTCGCTGGCCACCTTGGGGTAGAAATACATGTCGCTGAAGCAGGTGATGCCGCCCTTGACCTGCTCGGCGATGGCCAGGTCGGTACCATCACGGACGAAGTCTTCATCGACCCAGCGCCCTTCGGCCGGCCAGATGTGCTCTTCGAGCCAGGTCATCAGCGGCAAGTCATCGGCCAGGCCGCGGAACAGGGTCATCGCCGCATGGCCGTGGGCGTTGACCAGCCCCGGGCTGAGCAGGCAGCCCGGCAGTTCGCGGGTTTCGCCAGCGATGAACGCCTGGGCCTGGCTGCGCGGGCCGATGAACACGATCTGCCCGTCGCGGATGCCCAGGGCATGATCCTTCAAAACCACTCCGGCAGGTTCGACCGGCACCAGCCAGGTAGGCAGGAGCAGCAGGTCGAGCGGCGTAGCGGGTTTGGGCATGACAGGTTTCCCTGGGCGACTGAAGGTGAGGGCGAAGTATACCCGAGCGTCCGCGCCTGGGGCTCGCTATAATCGTCCGCTTTTGATGTCCGAATGATGGGGTGAGGCATGCGCGATCGACTAATGGCTGCAGAGAAGGTGAAAGCCATCGATTGGCGGGATGGCACCCTTTATCTGCTCGACCAGCGCGCGCTGCCGGGCACGCAGGTCTGGCTGGCCTGCAGCGATGCCGCCGCAGTGGCCGAGGCCATTCGTTCGATGGTGGTGCGCGGTGCGCCGGCCATTGGCATCAGCGCCGCCTATGGCCTGGCCCTGGCGATTCGTCAGCGCCTGGCCGCCGGTGGTGACTGGGAGATGGCCCTGGAAGAGGATTTCGAGCTGCTGGTGCATGCCCGGCCGACCGGCGCCAACCTGTTCTGGGCCCTGAACCGCATGCGCGAGCGCTTGCTGCGGCTCAAGGAAGGTGATGACGTGCTGGCCATCATGGAGGCCGAAGCCATGGCCATCCATGAAAGCGACCGCGAAGCCAACCTGACCATGGCACAGCTGGGTGTCGACCTGATCCGCAAGCACCAGGGTAACGAGCAGGCAGTCCTTACCCACGGCAATACCGGCGCCCTGGCCACCGGCGGCTTCGGCACTGCCCTCGGGGTGGTGCGCGCCGCTTACCTGGAGGGCATGATCGAGCGCGTCTATGTCGATGAAACCCGCCCGTGGCTACAGGGTTCGCGCCTGAGTGCCTGGGAACTGGCAGGCGAGGGCATCCCGGCAACCATTACCGCCGATTCCGCCGCCGCCCACCTGATGAAAACCAAAGGCATCACCTGGGTGATCGTCGGCGCCGACCGCATCACCGCCAATGGCGATGTGGCGAGCAAGATCGGTACCTACCAGCTGGCGGTCAATGCCATGCACCACGGCGTGCGTTTCATGGTCGTGGCGCCGAGTTCGAGCATCGACATGAACCTGGAGAGCGGCGACGACATCCTCCTCGAAGAGCGCAGCGCCAGCGAGTTGCTGGCGCTTGGCGGCGAGCCGCTGGGCGCTGCTTTCGAGGCGTTCAACCCGGTGTTCGACGTGACCCCGGCCGACCTGATCGACGTGATCGTCACCGAGAAAGGCATCGTCGAGCGCCCGGACACGGTGAAGATGGCGCAACTGATGTGTCGCAAGCGTTTGCATTGAGACTTTGCCCCCGTCTGCGGCCTGCTGTAGCGGCTAACGGGCGTTCTCGACGAGCAGTAGGGTAGTAGTGCCGCAGCCTACTCCCACCCTCTGGGCGATTGTGGTAACATCCGACGGTTTCCAAGGCTGCCCCGCGGGGCTGCCTTTACTGCGCAGATCCATGGCATAACTCGTTGATTTGTCGTAAGTCGTTGCAAGGAGTCACTTTGCAGCGGCGAGCTTCGTTCGTCCCATATGGATGTGACGAGGTTTCACCAGAAAAAGGAATCAGGCTTCTCATGGGCGAACTGGCCAAAGAAATCCTCCCGGTCAATATCGAAGACGAACTGAGACAGTCCTACCTCGACTACGCGATGAGCGTCATTGTCGGGCGTGCACTGCCCGATGCGCGTGATGGCTTGAAGCCCGTGCATCGCCGCGTTCTGTATGCGATGAGCGAACTGGGTAACGACTGGAACAAACCGTACAAGAAATCCGCCCGTGTGGTCGGTGACGTGATCGGTAAGTACCACCCGCATGGTGATACCGCCGTTTACGACACCATCGTACGCATGGCCCAGCCGTTCTCGCTGCGTTACCTGCTGGTCGACGGCCAGGGTAACTTCGGTTCGGTCGACGGCGACAACGCCGCCGCCATGCGATACACCGAAGTCCGCATGACCAAGCTGGCCCACGAACTGCTGGCCGACCTGCATAAAGAGACGGTCGACTGGGTACCCAACTACGACGGTACCGAGCAGATCCCGGCGGTCATGCCGACCAAGATCCCCAACCTGCTGGTCAACGGTTCCAGCGGTATCGCCGTGGGCATGGCGACCAACATTCCGCCACACAACCTCGGTGAAGTCATCGATGGTTGCCTGGCACTGATCGACAACGCCGACATCACCATCGATGAGCTGATGCAGTTCATCCCGGGCCCCGACTTCCCGACCGCCGCGATCATCAACGGCCGCCAGGGCATCATCGAGGCCTACCGCACCGGTCGCGGCCGCATCTACATGCGCGCCCGCTCGATGGTCGAAGACATCGACAAGGTCGGTGGCCGCCAGCAGATCGTCGTCACCGAGCTGCCGTACCAGCTGAACAAGGCGCGTCTGATCGAGAAGATCGCCGAGCTGGTCAAGGAGAAGAAACTCGAAGGCATCACCGAGCTGCGCGACGAGTCCGACAAGGACGGTATGCGCATCGTCATCGAACTGCGTCGTGGCGAAGTGCCGGAGGTGATCCTCAACAACCTCTACGCCCAGACCCAGCTGCAGAGCGTTTTCGGCATCAACGTGGTTGCGCTGATCGACGGCCGTCCGCGGGTGCTGAACCTCAAGGATCTGCTCGAAGCCTTCGTTCGTCACCGTCGTGAGGTGGTCACCCGTCGTACCGTGTTCGAACTGCGCAAGGCGCGTGAGCGCGGGCACATCCTTGAAGGCCAGGCGGTTGCCCTGTCCAACATCGACCCGGTAATTGCCCTGATCAAGGCCTCGCCGACGCCTTCCGAGGCCAAGGAAGCGCTGATCAGCACGCCGTGGGAATCCAGCGCCGTGCAGGTGATGGTCGAGCGCGCTGGCGCCGACTCCTGCCGCCCGGAAAACCTCGATCCGCAGTTCGGTCTGCGCGACGGCAAGTACTTCCTGTCGCCGGAGCAGGCCCAGGCCATTCTCGACCTGCGCCTGCACCGCCTGACCGGTCTTGAGCACGAGAAGCTGCTGGCCGAGTACCAGGAGATCCTCAACCAGATCGGCGAGCTGATCCGCATCCTCAACAGCGCCGAGCGCCTGATGGAAGTGATCCGCGAAGAGCTGGAACTGATCCGTGCCGAATACGGCGACGTGCGCCGCACCGAGATCCTCGATGCACGCCTGGACCTGACCCTGGGTGACATGATTCCGGAAGAAGACCGGGTCGTGACCATCTCCCATGGCGGCTACGCCAAGACCCAGCCGCTGGCCGCCTACCAGGCCCAGCGTCGCGGTGGTAAAGGCAAGTCGGCTACCGGCGTCAAGGACGAGGACTACATCTCGCACCTGCTGGTCGCCAACAGCCACACCACCCTGCTGCTGTTCTCCAGCAAGGGCAAGGTGTATTGGCTCAAGACCTATGAAATTCCCGAGGCCTCCCGTGCCGCGCGCGGTCGACCGCTGGTCAACCTGCTGCCGCTGGACGAGGGCGAGTACATTTCGACCATGTTGCCGGTCGAGGAGTACACCGAAGGTCACTTCATCTTCATGGCGACCGCCAACGGCACCGTGAAGAAGACCCCGCTGGAATCCTTCAGCCGTCAGCGCAGCGTCGGCCTGATCGCCCTGGAGCTGGACGAAGGCGACGTGTTGATTTCCGCGGCCATCACCGATGGCGAGCGTGAGGTCATGCTGTTCTCCGACGCCGGCAAGGTCACCCGCTTCAAGGAATCCGACGTTCGCGCCATGGGCCGTACCGCCCGCGGTGTACGCGGCATGCGTCTGACCGAAGGGCAGAAGCTGATCTCCATGATCATCCCGGAAGAAGGCAGCCAGATCCTTACCGCTTCCGAGCGTGGTTACGGCAAGCGTACCGAAATCGCCGAGTTCCCCGAGTACAAACGTGGCGGTCAGGGCGTTATCGCCATGGTCAGCAACGAGCGTAACGGTCGCCTGGTGGGTGCAGTGCAGGTGCAGGATGGCGAGGAAATCATGCTGATTTCCGACCAGGGCACCCTGGTGCGTACCCGTGTCGGTGAAGTCTCCAGTCTGGGTCGTAACACCCAGGGTGTGACCCTCATCAAACTGGCCAGCGACGAGACCCTGGTGGGGCTGGAGCGGGTCCAGGAGCCATCCGAAGAGGAAGGCGACGAGGACTTCGACGCCGAGGTGGATGGCGCTGAAGTGGACGCCGATGCGGCACCACAGGCCGACGCCGCTGCCGACGAAGAGGCACAGCCGGAATAAATTAGTAGCGCAACCCTGGTGGGGGAAGGCCGCGGCAGTCGAGCACAGCTCGCTGCCCGGCCGGCTCCTGCGGACATCGAGAGCAGAGCGAGAGTGGATGTGAGCAAACGAGCCTTTAACTTCTGCGCAGGCCCTGCTGCGCTCCCTGACGCTGTACTGCAGCGCGCCCAGGCTGAAATGCTGAACTGGCGTGGCAAAGGCCTGTCGGTGATGGAGATGAGTCACCGTAGCGACGACTACGTGGCGATCGCCGAGAAGGCCGAGCAGGATCTGCGCGACCTGATGTCCATTCCTTCCAATTACAAGGTGCTGTTCCTGCAGGGCGGCGCGAGCCAGCAATTCGCTGAAATCCCGCTCAACCTGCTGCCTGAAGACGGCACTGCCGACTATATCGAAACCGGTATCTGGTCGAAAAAGGCCATCGAGGAAGCCCGTCGCTACGGCAACATCAACGTTGCTGCCAGCGCCAAGGCTTACGACTACCTGGCCATCCCTGGCCAGAACGAATGGAACCTGAGCAAGAGCGCCGCCTATGTGCACTACGCCTCGAACGAGACCATCGGTGGTCTGGAGTTCGACTGGGTGCCGCAGACCGGTGACGTACCGCTGGTGGTCGACATGTCGTCGGACATCCTCTCGCGTCCGGTTGACGTCTCCGACTTCGGCCTGATCTATGCGGGTGCCCAGAAGAACATCGGTCCGAGCGGCCTGGTGGTGGTGATCGTCCGTGAAGACCTGCTCGGCCGTGCCCGCAGCAGCTGCCCGACCATGCTCGACTACAAGGTCGCGGCCGACAACGGCTCGATGTACAACACTCCGGCGACCTATTCCTGGTACCTGTCCGGGCTGGTCTTCGAGTGGCTGAAAGAGCAGGGCGGCGTCGAGGCCATGGAGCAGCGCAACCGGGCCAAGAAGGACCGTCTGTACGGCTTCATCGACAACAGCGACTTCTACACCAACCCGATCAGCGTCAACGCCCGTTCGTGGATGAACGTGCCGTTCCGCCTGGCTGACGAGCGTCTGGACAAAGCCTTCCTCGCTGGCGCCGATGCCCGTGGCCTGCTCAACCTCAAGGGTCACCGTTCGGTTGGCGGCATGCGCGCCTCGATCTACAACGCCCTGGGCCTGGACGCCGTCGAAGCGCTGGTTGCCTACATGGCTGAATTCGAGAAGGAGCACGGCTGATGTCGGAGCAGGAACTCAAGGCGCTGCGGGTGCGCATTGACAGCCTCGACGAGAAGATCCTCGAGCTGATCAGTGACCGCGCCCGTTGCGCGCAGGAAGTGGCGCGGGTCAAGACCGCGACCCTGGCCGAAGGCGAGACGCCGGTGTTCTACCGCCCCGAGCGGGAGGCGCAGGTGCTCAAGCGCGTCATGCAGCGCAACCAGGGGCCACTGGGCAACGAAGAGATGGCGCGCTTGTTCCGCGAAATCATGTCGTCGTGCCTGGCTCTGGAGCAGCCGCTCAAGATCGCTTACCTCGGCCCTGAGGGTACCTTTACCCAGGCTGCGGCAATGAAGCATTTCGGCCATGCGGTGATCAGCAAGCCGATGGCGGCGATCGACGAAGTGTTCCGTGAAGTGGCGGCCGGTGCCGTCAACTTTGGCGTGGTGCCGGTGGAAAATTCCACCGAAGGTGCGGTCAACCACACCCTCGACAGCTTCCTCGAGCATGACATGGTGATCTGCGGCGAAGTCGAGCTGCGCATTCACCACCACCTGCTGGTGGGTGAGAACACCAAGACCGACAGCATCAGCCGTATCTACTCCCACGCCCAGTCGCTGGCCCAGTGCCGCAAGTGGCTGGATGCCCACTACCCGAATGTCGAGCGCGTGGCGGTGTCGAGCAACGCCGAAGCGGCCAAGCGGGTCAAGGGCGAGTGGAACTCGGCGGCCATCGCCGGCGACATGGCGGCGGGCCTGTACGGCCTGAGCCGTCTGGCCGAGAAGATCGAGGACCGTCCGGACAACTCCACGCGCTTCCTGATGATCGGTAACCAGGAAGTACCGCCGACCGGCGACGACAAGACCTCGATCATTGTCTCCATGAGCAACAAGCCGGGCGCTTTGCACGAGTTGCTGGTGCCGTTCCACGAGAACGGTATCGACCTGACCCGTATCGAGACCCGTCCGTCGCGCAGCGGCAAATGGACCTACGTGTTCTTCATCGATTTCGTCGGCCACCACCGCGATCCGCTGATCAAGGCCGTGCTCGAGCAGATCAGCCAGGAAGCCGTGGCCCTGAAGGTGCTGGGTTCCTACCCGAAAGCGGTACTCTGAGGCTATGAATGGCGTGCATGCAGTTTTGAACAGGGTCCAGCTCCGTGGGTGAAGTCGTGGTAAACAAGCCTGGGCCGGTCATCGGTCGCCTGGTGGTAGTCGGGTTGGGCCTGATTGGCGGGTCCTTCGCCAAAGGCTTGCGTGAAAGCGGCCTGTGCCGCGAAGTAGTCGGTGTCGACCTTGACCCGCAGTCGCGCAAGCTGGCGGTGGAACTGGGCGTGGTCGACCGCTGCGAAGAAGATCTCGCCGTCGCCTGCGTCGGCGCCGATGTCATTCAGCTTGCCGTGCCGATCCTGGCCATGGAAAAACTCCTCACCCGCCTGGCTCGGCTCGATCTGGGGCAGGCGGTGCTGACCGACGTCGGCAGTGCCAAGGGCAATGTCGTGCGCGCAGCCCGCGAGGCCCTTGCCGGGCGTTTGCCGCGTTTCGTGCCTGGCCATCCGATTGCCGGCTCCGAGCAGAGCGGGGTGGAGGCTTCCAATGCTTCTCTGTTCCGCCGCCACAAAGTCATTCTTACACCGCTGGCCGAAACCGATCCGGCTGCCCTGGCGCTGGTCGATCAGCTCTGGCGTGCGCTGGAGGCCGATGTCGAGCACATGCAGGTCGAGCGCCATGACGAAGTCCTGGCCGCTACCAGCCACTTGCCACACCTGCTGGCCTTCGGCTTGGTCGATTCCCTGGCCAAGCGCAATGAAAACCTCGATATCTTCCGTTACGCTGCCGGAGGCTTCCGCGATTTCACGAGAATCGCCGGAAGCGACCCGGTCATGTGGCACGACATCTTTCTCGCCAACCGCGAAGCTGTCCTGCGCACACTCGATACATTTCGCAGCGATCTCGACGCCTTGCGCGACGCGGTCGATGCAGGGGATGGGCATCAACTGCTGGGCGTCTTCACTCGCGCCCGTGTTGCCCGCGAGCATTTCAGTAAAATCCTGGCCCGCCGGGCCTATGTGGACGCTATGAACTCCAACGACCTGATTTTCCTGGCAAATCCTGGTGGCCGCGTGTCTGGCCGTATTCGTGTACCAGGTGACAAATCGATTTCCCATCGCTCGATCATGCTCGGCTCCCTGGCCGAAGGCACCACCGAAGTGGAAGGTTTCCTCGAGGGCGAAGACGCCCTGGCGACCCTGCAGGCCTTCCGTGACATGGGTGTGGTCATCGAAGGCCCGCACCATGGCCGGGTGACCATCCACGGCGTTGGCCTTAATGGTCTGAAGCCGCCACCGGGCCCGATCTACCTGGGCAACTCCGGTACCTCGATGCGCCTGCTCTCCGGCCTGCTGGCCGCGCAGCCGTTTGACACCGTGTTGACTGGCGATGCCTCGCTGTCCAAGCGGCCGATGAATCGCGTGGCCAACCCGCTGCGGGAAATGGGCGCAGTGATCGAAACCGCCGCTGAAGGTCGTCCGCCGATGACCATCCGTGGCGGCCACACGCTCAAGGCCTTGACCTACACGTTGCCGATGGCCAGTGCCCAGGTCAAATCCTGCCTGCTGCTGGCCGGCCTGTATGCCCAGGGCAAGACCACTGTCACCGAGCCTGCGCCAACCCGTGACCACACCGAGCGCATGCTCCGCGGTTTCGGCTACAGCGTTAAAGTCGACGGTCCTACGGCTTCGCTGGAATCCGGCGGCAAGCTGACGGCAACTCATATCGAAGTGCCAGCGGACATTTCCTCGGCAGCTTTCTTCCTGGTGGCGGCGTCGATCGCCGAAGGTTCCGAGCTGCTGCTCGAGCACGTCGGCATCAACCCGACCCGCACCGGCGTCATCGACATCCTGCGCCTGATGGGCGGCGACATCACCCTGGAGAACCAGCGTGAGGTCGGCGGCGAGCCAGTGGCTGACCTGCGCGTGTGCGGGGCTAAACTCAAGGGTATCGAGATCCCCGAGCATCTGGTGCCGCTGGCCATCGACGAGTTCCCGGTGCTGTTCGTCGCTGCCGCCTGTGCCGAAGGCCGTACCGTGCTGCGCGGCGCCGAAGAGCTGCGGGTCAAGGAATCCGATCGCATCCAGGTCATGGCCGACGGCCTGCTGGCCCTGGGCGTGAAGTGCGAGCCGACCCCGGACGGTATCATCATCGACGGCGGCGTGATCGGTGGCGGTGAAGTGCACGGTCATGGCGACCATCGCATTTCCATGGCTTTCAGCGTTGCCTCGTTGCGCGCTACGGCACCGATCCGTATCCATGACTGCGCCAACGTCGCGACCTCGTTCCCGAACTTCCTCGCCCTGTGCGCCGAAGTCGGTATCCGCGTGGCAGAAGAGGGCAAGTCGTGAACTCCAACGCACCGGTCATCACCATCGACGGACCAAGCGGTTCGGGCAAGGGTACCGTTGCCGGCCTGCTGGCTCGGGAGCTTCGGTGGAAGCTGCTGGATTCGGGCGCGCTATACCGCTTGCTGGCCTTTGCCGCCAGCAACCACGGTGTCGACCTGACCAATGAAGAGCTGCTGGTCAAGATCGCTGCCCACCTGGATGTGCAGTTCATCGCCGCCGAGCCGGGCAAGCTGCAGCAGATCATTCTTGAAGGCGAGGATGTCAGCAATGTCATCCGTACCGAAACCGTGGGTGCCGGCGCCTCCATGGTCGCCTCGCTGCCGGCGGTGCGCGAAGCCCTGCTGCAACGCCAGCGGGCGTTCCAGGAAGCGCCGGGGCTGATTGCCGATGGTCGCGACATGGGCACCGTGGTGTTCCCGGACGCACCGCTCAAGGTATTTCTGACCGCCAGCGCCGAGGAACGTGCCCGTCGCCGTTACTTGCAGTTGAAGGCCAAGGGCGAAGATGTTAGTCTGTCGAGTCTGCTAGATGAGATTCGTGCGCGTGATGAGCGCGACACCCAGCGCGCAGTGGCCCCGCTCAAACCGGCGGCCGATGCGATCCAGCTGGATTCCACGGAGTTGTCCATCGAGCAGGTGTTGCAACGCATCAAGAGCGAGATCGCCCTGCGCGATATCGCCTGATGACCAGGAAGGCAGGCAGGGGCACCAGTCAACGTCCTGTCGGCTTTCCTTTATATGAACGAAACCCACATTGTCTGGAATGTGGCTGATGGGCGTATGTCCCGCCCTAATCTACAGGAATTAAAATGAGCGAAAGCTTTGCAGAACTCTTTGAAGAAAGCCTGAAAACCCTCAATCTTCAGCCGGGTGCGATCATCACCGGTATCGTTGTCGACATCGACGGCGACTGGGTTACCGTACATGCTGGCCTGAAGTCCGAGGGCGTCATCCCGCTCGAGCAGTTCTACAACGAAGCTGGCGAGCTGACCATCAAGGTCGGTGACGAAGTTCACGTTGCGCTGGACGCGGTCGAAGACGGCTTTGGCGAAACCAAACTGTCCCGTGAAAAAGCCAAGCGCGCCGAGTGCTGGATTGTTCTGGAAGCAGCTTTCGCCGCCGAAGAAGTGGTCAAGGGCGTTATCAACGGTAAGGTTAAAGGCGGCTTCACTGTCGACGTTAACGGTATCCGTGCGTTCCTGCCTGGTTCCCTGGTTGATGTCCGCCCAGTGCGCGACACCACCCACCTGGAAGGCAAAGAGCTGGAATTCAAGGTCATCAAACTGGACCAGAAGCGCAACAACGTTGTCGTTTCCCGTCGCAGCGTCCTGGAAGCCGAGAACAGCGCCGAGCGCGAAGCTCTGCTGGAATCCCTGCAGGAAGGCCAGCAAGTCAAAGGTATCGTCAAGAACCTCACCGACTACGGCGCATTCGTTGACCTGGGCGGCGTTGATGGTCTGCTGCACATCACCGACATGGCTTGGAAGCGTATCAAGCACCCATCGGAAATCGTCAACGTTGGCGACGAGATCGATGTCAAGGTTCTGAAGTACGATCGCGAGCGTAACCGTGTATCCCTGGGTCTGAAGCAACTGGGTGAAGACCCATGGGTTGCTATCAAGGCTCGTTACCCAGAAAGCACCCGCGTCATGGCGCGTGTTACCAACCTGACCGACTACGGCTGCTTCGCAGAGCTGGAAGAAGGCGTGGAAGGCCTGGTACACGTTTCCGAAATGGACTGGACCAACAAGAACATCCACCCTTCGAAAGTCGTACAAGTCGGCGACGAAGTGGAAGTCATGGTTCTGGACATCGACGAAGAGCGTCGTCGTATCTCCCTGGGCATCAAACAGTGCAAGTCCAACCCATGGGAAGACTTCTCTGGCCAGTTCAACAAGGGCGACAAGATCTCCGGCACCATCAAGTCGATCACCGATTTCGGTATCTTCATTGGTCTGGACGGCGGCATCGACGGCCTGGTTCACCTGTCGGACATCTCCTGGAACGAAGTCGGCGAAGAAGCCGTACGTCGCTTCAAGAAGGGCGACGAGCTGGACACCGTCATCCTGTCTGTTGACCCAGAGCGCGAGCGCATCTCCCTGGGTATCAAGCAGCTGGAAAGCGATCCGTTCTCCGAGTACGTTGCTGCTAACGACAAGGGTGCAATCGTTAAGGGTGTTGTAAAAGAAGTTGACGCCAAAGGCGCCATCATCACCCTGGCCGACGACATCGAAGCCACTCTGAAAGCTTCTGAAATCAGCCGTGACCGCGTTGAAGACGCGCGTAACGTCCTGAAAGAAGGCGAAGAGATCGAAGCGAAGATCATCAGCGTTGACCGCAAATCGCGCGTCATCCAGCTGTCGATCAAGTCGAAAGACGACGCTGAAGAGAAAGAAGCTATCCAGAGCCTGAAAGAAGCTCCTGCGGAAGCTGCTGACACCACCATGGCTGCGCTGCTGCGTCAGGCAATGGCCAAACAGAACTAAGTTCTGCTGGTGTTTAAAAAAGGGCGACTTCGGTCGCCCTTTTTTGTGCCTGCGATTTCTTGTTGCGGCTGGAACCCTTGTGCCAGCGCGCTTTGCCGGGGGCAGTGGTAAAGCGCCACTATACATTTGTCCTACGCCCATTTTTTGAGAATCCGATTAAGTCAAGAACCGCCCTGTTCAAATCCCTCAGGTCGTGCTAAAAACAACGAAGCAATGATCTAGCTGCTTGATAAAGAAGGGAAAAATATGACGAAGTCGGAGCTGATCGAACGTATTGTCACCCATCAAGGGCTGCTCTCATCCAAGGATGTCGAGCTGGCCATCAAGACCATGCTTGAGCAGATGTCCCAATGCCTGGCTACTGGCGACCGCATTGAAATCCGCGGCTTCGGCAGCTTCTCCCTGCATTACCGCGCCCCCCGCGTAGGCCGCAACCCGAAAACCGGCCAGTCCGTCAGCCTGGATGGCAAGTTTGTGCCACACTTCAAGCCAGGCAAGGAGTTGCGGGATCGGGTGAATGAGGAAGAAGGGCACGTTTAGGTTGTCGGATGAGAGGAAGTCGCTGTGCGGAACTTTAAACTCTTGGTTTTGGTCGTATTCTTGCTATTGATCATGGCGGTGGTGGTGGTGTTTGTGTTGGAAAATCAGCAGTTAATTCCGCTTAAATTTATCGGGTGGGAATTACCACAGTTGCCTTTATCGGTTTTGGTTCTTGTTCCCCTGATGGTCGGGCTCGGAATAGGTCCTTTGCTAACGCTGGGTGTGCGATTCTTTTCAAGAAGGAATTCTGGGGTGTACGCAAGCTCAAAAAATTTAATTTAGTCCTTGTGGAAATATTTGAATGGCCTGGTGCTTTGTAGTGGGAAGTGTCTTGCTCTAGCTTTTGCTTAATGTGAATCGCCTGGCTAAAATATGACGTAAGCTATTTTTTGAAGCGCTGGAATAAGAAGGCAGTACAGCCGAATAGGACAGATTATAAATGTATAGAAATGCCAGTGGTTCTAGGCCTGATGATGTTGATCTCTTTGAGGTGCTTCGTGGGTTGTACGCGCAAAAATGGTTGATCCTGTTCGTAACAACCATTTTTATTGTGATCGCGGCTGTTTATGTTTTTTTTGCCAAGCCGGTTTATGAGGTCAAGCTATTTGTTATTCCGCCAACAGCCAGTGGGATCGCCAATTTTAACTATGGTCGAACCGAGGGGTCAGGGCTGGAGCCTTATACAGTTAAAGATGTATATGATGTTTTTTTGCGGAGCTTGCAGGCTGAGTCGCTTCGGTCAGATTTTTTTGAAGCGTACTACCTCCCTGCGTTAGCGGAGGGGAGGCGGAATAAGGCAAGAGAGAAGCTGTATGATGACTTTTCGGATGACGTGTTTGTTAGTCAAAAAAGTAAGCAGTCCCCCGACCTGTATGTGCTGACTGTGCGTAATACTGACCCTGCGACTGCGGTGGCATGGGCTCGTACTTATGCTGAAAAAGCGAAGGATGTCGCTACATTGGAGCTGATAAAAAATGTAATTGACGAAGCAGCCGTCCGTGCTCGCAATTTACGTCAGCAGATTAATACAGTGCGTGAAAGTGGCCAGAAAACTCGAGAGAATTTGATCATTCAGCTTAAAGAAGCGTTGCGCGTGGCTGAGGCTGTCGGCCTGGAAAAGCCACCCATTATAGGTGGGGCGCTATCAGCTGAGTTGACAGCAAGTATGAGCGGGCAGTTGGTCTATATGCGAGGCGCACAGGCATTACGTGCCGAGATCCATAATCTGGAACAGAGAAAATCGGATGATCCTTTCCTGGAGAGTCTCCGTGGACTTCAAGAGAGGTACGCATTTTATAAGGGCTTGGATGTCGTTCCCAAAGATGTGTCTGTTTATCGGGTGGATGGAAGCATCGAGCAACCTAGTAGTCCGGTAAAGCCGCGAGTAAGTCTTCTTCTTGCGCTTGGCCTCTTGGTCGGCTTTATTGTGGGGGTGGCGTGTGCACTTGCCCGGTACTTCTATAGAAAAAGGCTGGTTATAGCAGGCTAGGTCTGCAACGAGTGCGGGCAGGAGAGAGGATTCGCTGTTGTAACCAAGAGGGCCGATGGCAAGAAGGACTTCGGTCTCGATTGTTAGTAGACGACTGATACGCCCCTGGCGTTTAAAAGTAGGGGCGATTCATGGAAAAAATAATAATTTTAGTTGCTCAACTGGCGATTATTAGTTCTTGGTTACAGTATGCCTCGGTTTGAATGGTCCCCCCCCCCCCGTCACCCGTTGTGCGTTCGGATGAGTTGGGGGCTTGGTAGGGGCCGTCGGGTGCAAAAAACACTATTGTGTTGTTTGTGATTACGAAATCAAGGGCTGATAAAGCACTCGGTGAAGCAGTGGGTCGGAGTTGATCGAGTGTCGATCGTGATGCCTTAAATTGGATTCGCTCAAGGCTAATGTATAGAGCAGGGGCGTTATTTAAGGATGTAAATTAAGTTAAAGTTTCTTAGTTTGAGAAATGGAGTGAGTTGTAGTGCCTGGAGGCTCTGAAATATCCGGGTATTTCCCGGCTGGCGAGCCGTCAGCATTTCTCAGAAACAAGGCATGTCGAAATTTCACCTGTCTCCTTCATTTTCACGATTCTTGGTCGCGTCAAGGTGCTCTGTAGTAGCCATTTCCCGAATTACAGGTGCGCCTCTCCTGTGCTCGACAGCAAATGTCGACACGCCATCCACGGGGTCGACAGGGCGAACAGCGTTACAATCGGCGCAGTGTTCTTGGTCAACCCCCCGAAAGTGTATCTCTATCCTAGGCCCGTGGGCTTTTGAAAGTCCATCGACGGCTTGGCTGCTCTGGTTGAGTTGGATATCGAAGTCGCAGTGTTCGACCCGGTGCTTTTTGTTTTCCTGAGTCACCACCGCAACCGGGTGAAAATCCTCTACTGGGAGCGCAACGGCTTCTGTCTTTGGCTCAAGTGCTTGGAGTCTGGGCGTGTTAAACATCACCCGATGCCGCCTCCGAGGCCATTGTGTAGGCGGTCAAGGAACTGAGCTGGTTGCTCGATGGCCTTGGCCTCTGGCGCAACCGGCCTCATCTAGGATTGACTCCAAGGCTCGTCGCCTGAACGGTATGCCAACGCCCAAATCTACAGTCTGGTCAAGATAGCCAAGGTCAACTGCCAGGAGCCCCGTAGGGTGGCTGCACCATGCACTGGAGCGATTACCGCATGCTCTCGGGTGTTGGCTATGAAGCGTTGCTGTCGTGTAACTGCTCACCAGAAATGCCGGAGTAAACAGGAAGCAAATCTGGCGATAGGTGAGGTTCATGGCTCGGATACTCCACTGCTCCCGATTTGCCTGCAGGCTGGGAGCGGCTAAAAGCTCATGACAAGAATATAAAAATGCCGCTAAGCACGGTATAATTTCTCGTCATGCACCATGGTCGAGAGCTGCTGCTTGAAAGGAGGCTCACAATGCCGGAAGGATTCTGCGTCGGCTGCCTGAGTTTCTATTAGCTAGCTTCCTGGCTGCGGTTTTTCCTCCATCGCCCCCGATTCTTGTCAGGCCTGGGCTCGTGTTGATATCTGGGCATGGGACGGTGTGCGGCAGTGATACGTTTACAAACACAGTTCTGCATTGGCACCGGTTAGCTGGCCGAGCTCAGGATGTTCTAGAGGAACAATGAATGATACCGTTTAATAAACCACCCTACACTGGAAATGAAGACGATTATGTGCTTGCCGCGATGCGCAGCGACAAGATGTCGGGGGATGGTGAGTTCAGTAGGCGTTGCCAGCAGTGGTTTGAAAAACGCTTCAATTGTCAGAAAACGTTGTTGACGCCTTCGTGTACTCAGGCGTTGGAAATGGCCGCGCTATTGATTGATATCCGGCCGGGTGATGAAGTGATCATGCCTAGCTATACATTCGTGAGTACCGCGAATGCGTTTGTGCTGCGCGGAGCCAATATTGTATTTGTGGATATCCGTAAAGATACTATGAATATGGATGAGAAGCTTGTCGAGGCTGCTATTACAGATAAAACTAAAGCTATTGTGCCTGTACATTACGCTGGTGTTTCCTGTGACATGGATGTCATCATGGACATCGCAGAGCGGCACAATCTATATGTTATCGAAGATGCGGCCCAGGGCATGATGTCGACCTATAAAGGGAGACCGCTAGGGACGATTGGGCATATGGCCGCGTTTAGCTTTCATGAAACAAAGAACTATACAAGTGGTGGTGAGGGTGGACTGCTTTTGATTAATGACCCGTCGTTCATTGAGCGAGCGGAGGTTATTAGGGAAAAGGGAACCAATCGTAGTCAATTCTTTCGTGGCATGATCGACAAGTATACTTGGGTTGATGTGGGTAGCAGCTACTTGCCAGGTGAATTACAGGCAGCCTATCTGTTTGGTCAGTTAGAAAAAGCGGATGTTATCAACGAGGCGCGCCAATCTATTTGGCAGCGCTATTACACTGGGCTGACTGCGCTGTGTGAAGAAAATCTGATTGAGATGCCAATCGTTCCCACAGATTGCGTGGCGAACGCTCATATGTTTTACATCAAGGTCAAGGACATCGACTGTCGTACCCAAGTCATTGATTTGCTTAAAAAACAAGGCGTTGGTGCGGTTTTTCACTATATCCCCTTGCACTCGGCACCCGCGGGTAAAGATTTGGGAAGATTTCACGGCTCTGATCGACATACCACTAATGAGAGCGAGCGGTTAGTTCGTCTGCCGATTTGGTTTGGGATGTCGGATAAAGAGGTCTCATGCGTCATAGACTGTGTAAAAAACGCGGTTTTTGAATCTTGTCGTGATACCAAGTAAGATGTCGTCAATCTCTTCTCGCCGACGTTTGATTTATCGTGTCGCATTGACGTCCGTCGCACATCTTTCGAAGATCGCCATCGGTTTTATTTTTTTAAAATTGGTGGCTGTCTATTTAGGTGTTGATGGAATGGGGCAGCTGGGTAACTTCATGAGTGCAGTTACCTTTCTTGCGCTGTTAGCAGGAGGAGGGATCGTCAATGGTGTCATAAAATACGTTGCAGAGTATCGGCTTCGACCGCATGCGCTGGTGAGATTTATTACAGCGGCAAAAACCTACTCATTGTTTATGTGTTTGTTGGTTTTTGTTGTGGGCGTGCTGTTCTCAAAACCCATATCTGGTTACGTCTTCAAGCAGGAGGGTTACTACTGGATTATAT
Organism: Pseudomonas wadenswilerensis; assembly: GCF_900497695.1. Classification (GTDB taxonomy): domain Bacteria; phylum Pseudomonadota; class Gammaproteobacteria; order Pseudomonadales; family Pseudomonadaceae; genus Aquipseudomonas; species Aquipseudomonas wadenswilerensis. The sequence continues at coordinate 171,156 of NZ_UIDD01000005.1, forward strand.
TGATCCTTTCTGTGGCGCAGTTTGGGTTTGCCTTCAGTAACCTTGTTACCGGTACCTCCAACGGACTACATGATACCAAGACCTATGCACTCATTCAGGTTATTGGTAATCTCTTGGTTATCCCTCTTGCCTGGGTTCTTATCCGCTACTTCCAGTTTGCGGGCGCTGCAATCTCTGTGGTGCTGTTCTATTTAGTTTACAGTTTTCCTGCACTGTTTTTCTATTACCGTTTTTCCCTTAAGCAACACATAAGGGGATGGTCTTTTGATAGAGGGCAGTTCAAATCGCTCATGTCATTTTCTATGATGGCTTGTGTGGGTGCGATAAGTGTTCCGTTGGTTGAAATCGTTGTTCGAAGTGCGCTTGTCCATGAGGTGGGCTATGCGGCAGCTGGCATATGGCAGGCGTCTATAAAATTGGCAAGTGCCTACATGGGCTTTTTTGTGGTGTTTTTTGCAGCGTACTTTATGCCGTTGGTTTCAGCGCAGAAAGATAGCGCTTATATAGGGGGGCTGGTATTCAAGTTTATGCGCATCGCTGCGGGCGTCTTCCTTGTGGGGGGGGGGGCATTCTATGTGCTGCGGGATAACTTGATTCCCTTGTTCCTGTCGCCAGAGTTCTTTGAGTTGTCAGACCTGATAGGTTATCAACTGGCCGGCGATTTTTTTCGTGTGGTTAGCTACGTTATTGCCTTCGTCATTGTGGCTAAGGCGTCGCTAAAGCTGTATTTAATTAGTGAAATCACACAGGGCCTTATGTTCTGCTCGCTTAGCCTGTTAGCTATTAACGTGGGGTGGGGGGTTAAGGGAGTATTTTACGCTCATGTGGTAATGAATATCATCTACTTTCTTTGTATGTTGATTGGTTTTTTTGTCTATTTAAAAAGACGCGAGGCTTCTCATGCTGTCGGCTAGTGTAGTGGTGTCCTGTTATAATCAGGAAGATTATATTGAAGAGTGTCTGGACAGTATTCTAGGGCAGCAGGTCGACTTTGAATTTGATATTATTGTTTCGGATGACTGTTCGAAAGATACTACGCAACAGATTCTTCGGGACTATTGCAGGCGCCACCCGGGGCGTATTGATTTAATATTGCGTGACGAAAATGTGGGGGCCGCACTCAATTATCATGGTGTCCATGCGGCGGCAACAGGTGACATTATTTTTCATTTTGATGGCGATGATATTATGGAGCCGGGAAAGTTGCAGGCTCAGTATGATATTTTTTCGAATCATGATGATGTCAATATCGTTTTCCATAAAGCTACCTATTTTTCGGATGATCGCTCGTATTGCTCCGAGACGCTATACCCCGGCACAACGAACGAAGCGTTCTCCTTTTTTTCGTTGTCGCAACTTGCGCGCTGGGGTACGACGGCGGTGCATAGCTCCTATGCATACAGGAAGTCTTCACGGCGGGCAAAAATTGAACGAGAGTTTATGGAGTGGTTTTTTGCGATCGACTCGTTGATTCCAGCCGGGCGAGGTGTCTACATAAATAAAAGTTTAGTCATGTATCGTTGTAACACTTCTGGTGCTTCCTATTTGTCGAGTCGTGCGGGAAAGTACAAGTCTTATAATCTCTATTTTGGTGATATTTATCACTATTTTGAGCAGTGTCCTGAGTTGCGAAGTGACCTGTATTCAAATTTCCTTGTTACGTTCCTTGCGATGCTTAAATCCATAAGGATGACTAATTTCGTTGCGGTAAAATTCTTGTTCAAGAATGTTCGTTTTTTTAGGATTCGCAGCTTTCTGGATGCTGTATCGGTGCGCAAGTTGGTCGGGCCTGCGATCAGGGTGCGATAGAATTCGTTCGCTATCTGAAGGCGCGTAGGTCGTCGATTGGCAAGGTGGTGGAAAGTGTCTATTAAAAATATTCGTATCGCCCGAGTGTCTACGGTTCCATTCTTTGTGATCACTCAGCTGAGTGCTCAATTGAAGGAATTACATGACGCGGGGGCTTCGGTCAGCGTTGTAGCCAGCAACGATGAGCAGAGCAGTAATTTGAAAGCTTTGGCGGAGGTTCGATTTCTCCCTGTCGACATTTCCAGGGAGATCAACTTGGCTAAAGATTTGCTTAGCTTGTTCAGGTTGATAGTGCTCTTTCGTCGAGAAAAGTTTGACATCGTTCACTCTACGACGCCAAAAGCAGGGTTGCTCTGCGCTATCGCAGGTTGGGTGGCACGTACGCCAGTACGCCTGCATACATATACTGGTCAACCTTGGGTAACGATGACTGGGCTGAAAAGGCGTATTCTCAAGGCCTGTGACACGCTGACATCGTACTTGAATACACATAATTACACCGATAGCAAGAGTCAGCGGGATTTTCTTGTAGGCTCTGGTGTTATTCGAAGCGAAAAGCTCTCGGTTATAGGTGAAGGCTCATTGGCAGGAGTTGACACCAAACGCTTTAGTATCGGCCGCTACACGGATGCGGAGCGTTTAGTAATACGTAATGAGCTCGCTATACCTCCTGAAGCAAATGTTCTGCTTTTTGTGGGGCGTGTGACTCCAGAAAAAGGTATTCATGAGTTGCTAGGGGCTTTCGAAAAGGTTCTTCAGTCAGTTGCTAATACCTATTTGCTGATTGTGGGGCCCTTGGAAGATGAAAGGTTGTCCGGCGTCTTGAAAACATCGAAGAGTCGTGCCTTCATTCGAATTGTTGGCTTCTCGAACGAGCCAGAAAAATACATGGCAGTTTCGGACTTGCTCTGTTTGCCAAGTTATAGAGAAGGGTTTGGAACAGTAGTGATCGAGGCGGCTGCGATGGGCATTCCAACGGTGGGCAGTGATATATATGGCCTCTCGGATGCAATTGTCGACGGTGAAACTGGGCTTCTGGTGCCGGTGATGGATGAAGAGCGACTTGCACAGGCTGTTATTTCATTGCTTAACGACAAGGCCCGTTTGGGCGTAATGTCGGTGCAGGCTAAACAGCGCGCGCAGGCACAATTTGATTCGTTGGTATGCTCTAAACTGCTTATTCAGAAATACGAGAGTTTTCTCAAGTAGGAGGGGCGCAAATGGATGAAAGACTCAACGTGTTAGTCACGGGAGCCAGCGGCTTTGTTGGAAGTTCGTTGGTAAAGATGTTGTCAGCCTCGACGAAGTATCGTCCTCTTGCTGTTTATCGAGGGGCGCCAGCGTCATTACCTTCCAGGGTAGACAGTATTTTTGTTCGTAACCTTTCCGAGCTTGCCGGGCAATCGGCCGTTCTCAGTGGCGTTGATGTTGTTATTCATGCTGCGGCACGCGTACATGTCATGAGCGAAGTCGCCACCGATCCACTTTCAGAATTTCGTAAGGTTAATGTCGAAGATACGATGAATTTGGCCCGGCAGGCTGCGTCGGCTGGCGTAAGGCGTTTTATTTTCATCAGTTCGATAAAGGTAAATGGGGAGTTTACCCTTCCTGGTAAGCCGTTCACGGCGGATGCTGTTCCCGCGCCTATGGACCCGTACGGTGTGTCGAAGTTTGAAGCAGAGCAAGCACTGCTTGAGCTGGCGACAAGGTCGAATATGGAAATAGTCATCATCAGGCCAACATTGATTTACGGTCCAGGCGTCAAAGCCAACTTTCAATCCATGATGAACTGGCTGTACAAGCGCATTCCTCTGCCGTTTGGTTCAATAGATAATAAACGTAGTCTGGTTTCGTTGGGTAATCTGTCTGACTTGGTTTGGATTTGTATGCAGCATCCAGCTGCTGCTAACCAGGTTTTTCTTGTCAGTGATGGAGAAAGTCTTTCGACAACACAGTTGCTACGCAGAACCGCTAGTGCATTAGGTCGAAAGGCATTGTTGGTGCCCGTACCAATGGCCTTCCTTGTTTTTGCAGCTCGATTGTTGAGAAAGCCCGCTCTCTCGCAACGTCTTTGCGGCTCTCTCGAGGTAGATATTAATAAGACAAGAAATCTACTAAACTGGGAACCTCCAGTTTCTGTTGATGACGCTTTGCGCGAGACTGCAAGGCACTTTATGGACAAAAAAGAAAAATGAGCTTCTGGTATCTTTTTCCTGCGGTTTTCGCGTTGACCTACCTGCTGACTAAACTATTGCGCCGTTATGCTTTGGCCGCCAGCATGATTGATGTTCCAAATGCCAGGAGTTCTCATTCCACTCCTACGCCTCGCGGTGGAGGGCTTTCAATCGTCCTGGTATCTCTCCTCGCGCTGCCGCTGCTTGGATGGTACGAGTTCCTGAGTTGGTCCGAAGTGATGGCTTTCTCTGGGACGGGGGCGGTTGTCGCAGTCATTGGCTTTCTTGATGATCACGGTCACATCCCTGCGCGTTGGCGTCTAATCGGCCATTTTTCAGCTGCCATTTGGGGGCTGGTGTGGATTGGGGGGCTTCCGCCGCTGATATTGTTTGGATTTTCTGTAGACCTTTCGTGGTTAGGGCATGTACTGGCAGCGGTCTATCTGGTTTGGGTGCTGAATTTATACAATTTCATGGACGGTATCGACGGGCTTGCCAGTGTCGAAGCGATCTTCGTCTGCTTGGGCGGAGCTCTGCTGTACGGGATAGCCGGAATGAACGAGAATATCTGGTTGCCGGCAACAGTTGCTTGTGCGGTGGCCGGGTTCCTTGTTTGGAACTTTCCCCCAGCGAAGATTTTCATGGGGGATGCGGGAAGCGGCTACCTCGGTATCGTGCTTGGGCTTATGGCGTTGCAAGCGGCATGGGTTTCTCCACAGTTTTTTTGGAGCTGGTTGATTTTTCTGGGCATTTTTGTCGTTGATGCGACGTTGACGCTGTTGCGCCGGTTGCTTCGCGGAGAGAAAGTGTATGAGGCCCATCGAAGCCACGCTTACCAGTTTGCGTCGCGTCAGTATGGGCGCCATCTGCCTGTGACGTTGTGGGTGACAGCAATCAATCTGTTCTGGCTACTGCCGGTGGGGTTGCTTGTCGGGATGGGGATGCTGGATGGTTGTGTAGGGCTGTTGGTCGCATATCTACCATTGAGTATTCTGGCCGTTAAGTTCAGGGCGGGCAGCAAAGAAGCCTGAAAGTATGGGCGCGACTTGATATAGCTGCTGCTCGCTAAATCGCTTATAGTGTTTTTGGTTATATAGAAAAGGTAAACGGTCATGATGCGTAACTGGTTACTCCAGCTGCCCCGTCCGCAAAAGCGACTTCTTCAGGTCGTTGCGGACGTTTTCCTGGTCTGGTTAGCACTGTACTTGGCGTTTTTGATCCGTCTTGGCGTGGAGGAGATGATCACTCCGCTCGGTAGCCATTTGTGGCTGTTTATCTGCGCTCCGATCGTTGCCATACCGTTGTTTGTCCGTTTTGGCATGTACCGTGCGGTAATGCGGTACTTTGGTAATGACGCGCTCATTGCTATTGGCAAAGCGGTCTCGCTTTCCGCCCTTATTCTCGCGTTGGTGGTGTATTGGTACAGTAACCATCAAAACGTTGTGCCGCGATCGATCATTTTCAACTATTGGTGGTTGAGCCTTGTTTTGATCGGAGGCCTGCGCTTGGCGATGCGGCATTACTTTCTGGGTGACTGGTTTGCTGCCGCTCAGCATGTCCCATTTACACGGCGTGATGATGGCCTGCTCAAAGTTGCTGTCTATGGCGCAGGGGCGGCAGGTAATCAGTTAGTTGCGGCTTTACGCCTGGCCAAGGTAATGAGGCCTGTGGCGTTTATCGATGATGACGTCAGTATTGCGGATCGTGTCATTTCCGGCCTGCACGTATTTGCACCCAAGGATATTCAGCAGATGCTGGATTTGACCGGCGCTCAAGAGGTGCTGCTGGCGATTCCGTCATCAGCTCGTGGTCGTCGACGTGAAATTTTGGACTTCCTTGAGCGTTTTCCCATTCATGTACGCAGTGTTCCGGGTTTTATGGATCTGGCGAGTGGGCGAGTCAAAGTAGACGATATTCAAGAGGTAGATGTTGCCGACTTGCTCGGACGTGACCCGGTCCCAGCGCAACCTGAGTTGCTGCAACGTTGCATCGCAGGGCAGACGATACTTGTTACCGGAGCAGGAGGTTCCATTGGTTCGGAGCTGTGCAGGCAAATTCTTATGCTTGGTCCGATCACTCTTATTCTCTTCGAACACAGCGAATACAACCTTTATTCTATCTTGAGTGAACTCGAGCAGCGTGTCTCGCGCGAGTCACTTTCAGTGCGCTTGTTGCCTATTCTTGGTTCGGTGAGAAATCAACATCAGCTCTATGAAGTCATGCGAACTTGGCATGTAGACACTGTCTATCATGCCGCAGCCTATAAGCATGTCCCCATGGTAGAGCACAACATTGCAGAAGGCGTGCTCAACAATGTGATTGGCACATTGAACACTGCTCAGGCTGCGCTGCAGGTCGGCGTTTCGAATTTCGTGCTTATCTCTACAGATAAAGCCGTTCGGCCGACAAATGTCATGGGAAGTACCAAGCGCCTGGCTGAAATGACATTGCAGGCTCTCAGTTGTGAATTGGCACCTGTATTGTTTGGGGATTCGCACAAGGTTTCCCAAGTCAATAAAACACGATTCACGATGGTCCGTTTTGGCAATGTGCTGGGCTCTTCGGGCTCGGTTATCCCTCTTTTTCACAAGCAGATCAAGGCGGGCGGTCCGCTGACGGTTACCCATCCTAAGATAACCCGGTACTTCATGACTATTCCTGAAGCGGCTCAATTGGTGATCCAGGCTGGGTCTATGGGCCGCGGCGGTGACGTCTTTGTGCTGGACATGGGGGAGCCGGTCAGGATTGTTGAGCTGGCAGAAAAAATGATTCATCTGTCGGGGCTGAGCGTTCGCTCCGAAAAGAGCCCACGGGGTGACATCGCTATCGAGTTCAGTGGTTTACGTCCTGGGGAAAAGCTCTATGAGGAGTTGCTGATCGGGGATAACGTCGTGGCAACTCAGCATCCAATGATCATGAGCGCGAATGAAGACTATCTTGTGTGGGATGTCTTGAAAGAGCGGCTTACAGAGATTTTGGCTGCAGTCGAGGCTGATGACTATGGTCGTGTTCGACAGCTGCTTCGTGAGACGGTCAGCGGTTACGCTCCCGATGGGGAGATTGTTGACTGGATCTATCAGCAGCAGCGGCTGGATCCTTGAAAAATTGATGCTGAAGAGCCCAAGGTTCGTTAGCGGACCTTGGGTTATTTGAAATGGATGGTAAGGGGCTGTGGGTTTGTCAGACAAAAGCGAGGGGCAGCAGGTTGAGGTAAGCGAAAGTATGTCGTTAACCGTAGCTGTAGCTGTGTTGTTGTTGGTCATTGGCTTTCCTCGTGTATACGGTACGGAAGTGCCCATGGCTATTTTCTTGATTCCTTTTTTTTTGCTTGGTTTCGTACGATACTTGGCAAGAAAGGGCACCTTCACGGTTCTATTGTTGATCTTGTTTGGCGGGTGGCTGGTAGGAGGCGCGCTGATCTCTTTATCCGGTACATCGGCAGATCTGTTTTTTCATTTGGTTGTCTCGATAAAGCTCTTGCTTAATGTTTTTTTCGGTTACGTTGTTTATCGGGTTGTCAAATTGCGACCCAATGCTCTTCTCGTCTGGCTGGCATTGCAAAGTGTTGTGATCCTAGTGTCGATTTTTAATCAGGGTTTTTATAATTTCCTGTTAGGGTTTATCTCGCCACGCTCTGCTGATGTATTTCAGCATGTATTCGGATTGCGTGGTCTGGGATTCGGCTTGTTTCATATCGATGGTGCGTTGACTTTAATCATTGCAGTTTTCTATTTCCTGCTGGTGACACCTGCTGGATTTGGGAAGAACATTGTCTTGATCATGATGTTTCCAGTTGCTATGGCGGTTGCCAGGAGTGCAATTATTCCCTTTAGCATATTTGGCGCCGCTCGCAAAGGGATCGGCTTCAAAGCGGTGCTGGTGTTGGCAGTAGTTGCAATGATAGGGCTGAGTTTTTATGTAACCGAAGGTCCATTCTACGAGGCAACTGAGGTTTTTAGGAACCTGCTGAGTCATGGCGAGTTGCGCAGTGCCAGTGTGAACTCATTGGCCGAAATGTATGCTTTGCCCAGTACAGTTGATACTTACCTTTTTGGGGACGGTAGATACTACTCTGAGGATGAGTCTGAACTTGGGTTCTATATGGGAACGGACGTGGGGTACCTGCGGCTTCTCTATTTTTCAGGTGTAGGGTCGGTTGCGGTATTTCTAGTCTTGAATACCTATTTCCTTTTCGGTGTTCTGCTATCAGGGAAATATATTGGTAGTAAAGATATAAAGATTTTTGCGCTTTCTCTGTTGGCGGTGTTTTTTATTATCAACTTTAAAGGGCTGCAAATTATGCCGCTGTTTGCGATGGCGGTTTATATGTATGCGGAGGAAAAAAGACATAAGCAGCAGGCCTGAAGATGAGGTGTGTTGACTTATGATATCTTTGAAGCGCTGTTCGCCCCCAAGTGGGTCAGGAGAAACGTTTTCTGAGTTTTATCAAAGGAAGAAGACGTACTCCGGCTAGTCGTCCACTTCCGCATACGACGGTTGGCAAACCATCATTAATGAAAATCACTTTTCCATCAGTGACGAAGCCAGCGAGCAGTTGGGCGCAAGGCTTGATTGTTCAGCGATACGCTCAAGGGCGCCACCGCCAGTGCACAGAACTACAGCCTGATCGAGACCGCTAAGAGCAACGGCCAAGAGCCCTATAGGCGGCTGCGCCACGTGCTGGAGTGGTTACCACACGTACGAAGCACTGCTGCCGTGGAACTGCTCGCCAGAGATGCCACGGTAAACCGGGTCCCCATCGTGCAGCAGGAGGGGTTCATGTATCGCATTCCTCCTTACTGTCAGATAGCTTTCGAGCCACAACTAATCGTGATCCACCTAGCGACAGGTTGATGCCCCGGCGAATCATCGCCAGTTCAAAGTTCAGCACCCACTCAAAACACCTGTTTAGGGCAGGGTTGATGCGCAATTCCGCCATCTCATCCGGCTTCACGCCAGCCGCATCTTTTTGCATCAAGCGCGATAGGTACATGGCGGGCAGTAAAGTACTGACAAAGGACGTGCTGCGAACAATTTCAAATCCGGCTCGGATGACTTTGTCGTGAAGTTCGGTGGCTTCATATCGCCGAGCATGGCAGGCATGCACATCCACCGCGCTCCACAGCCAGCGGTGCTGAGGGACAGTGATGAACAACATGCCATTGGGGGCAAGGGCCTTGGAGACCTGCTGAAGGACCACTTCGTCTTCTTCAATGTGTTCGAGCACATCAAAGGCCCCTATGACGTCTGGAGCTGAGTCGAAACTTATCTGTCTGGCATCCATTTGTTTGAAGTCGATGTCGGGAAGCCGTTGGCGCGCGTAAAACAAGCCTTCGTTGAAATACTCGCTGCCCGACAGGTCTGCATCAGGAAACTCGCGGGCAACAGCAGAGATTACGAATCCGGTGCCGCAGCCAATCTCATGAAATGAGGTGAGGTGTGGGGTGTATTTTTTCAGCGCCCACACGATAATTCTATTTCTGGCGCGGAACCAAAAATTATTGGCTTCCAAGGCGGCCAGTTCCTGATAGAAATCTACCCTAAAACCCGTTTTCATTTCGAACCGCCACTAAATACAAAATACTTGCATGCCAAGAAACCATAGAGTGCAACCACTGCAATGGCGACTGCCTGTACTGCTTGGTGAGGATAACCGAGTAGGTCAGAGAAAATGAGCAAGAGTAGAAAATTCAGCAGGTAACCGATCACATGCATTTGCACATATCGAAGCACCGCGCCGCGGTTTATGCCCGACATGAATGTCCAATTATGGTTAGCAAAGAACCCAAACGCAGCGCCGATCAGGTACATGAATGTCATCGAGAGTTTCTTACCGCTTCCGGCATTGATCATGAGCAAATAACCAAGGTAGATCAAGCCGTTGCTAGTCACGCCGACAATGCCGTAGCGAATGAATTGGGTAAGGGATGGAAGGCTGGGAGCTCTCACCTTGAAACGCCTCAGAATGTTTTTCGCCCGACGATGTACAACGGTCGCTTTTTGGTTTCGTCAAAAGTTTTACCTATGTAGATGCCAACAACGCCCTGAATGGAAATAATCACACCGCCAATAAAGAATAGCGAGACCATCAGGCTGGTCCAGCCAGGAACGACCGCACCATGCAGCAACGTGGTAGCGAGTAGGTAGGCTCCATAGATAAATGACAGGAAAGCCATGGAGAACCCAAGCTTTACCGCCAGTCGCAGGGGTTTGTCCGAGTAGGCAATGATAGTTTCCATCGCCAGACCCCAGAGCTTTGAAAAGGTATAGGTGCTCTGGCCGTGTAAGCGCTCGGAATGTTCAACCGGTATGCCTGCGGTGGTGAACCCCATCCAATGAACCAGGGCACCAAAAAAACGTAGCTGCTCACGCATTTGGCACAGATTGTCGACTACTTTTCGGGAAACAATTCGAAAATTACCACTGTCGCCATCATAGTCAAAATCAGCCAGATAACTGAACATTTTGTAGAATAGCCAGGAGGTAAGTCGTTTGAGTGGAGCGTCGCGGCGCTTACCGCGCAACGCGAGGACAATGTCGAACCCTTCCTGGGCTTTGGCATACAAGCGTGGGATTTCCTCAGGACGATCCTGCAGGTCGCAGTCCATGACAATGACCCACTGCCCTCGGCAGCAATCCAGACCTGCAGTAATGCCATAGTGCTGGCCAAAGTTTCGACTTAACTGAATACCTCGGATACGTGAGTCGGCTGCTGCGAGCCGTTCTATAATCTCCCAGGAGCGATCGCCACCACAGTCTTCGACCAAAAGGATCTCAAAATTTGGAGATATCGTTTCCAGTGAAGCCTTTAACCGGTTGTATAATTCATCAAGCGATTTTTCGGCTTTGTAAACCGGTATCACAACTGAAACATGAGGTTCTGCAGTCTGTAGTGGCATCTTGTTCTATGACTTCTATTCTTAATAAAATTGGTTTACCAGTACTGCATGTAACCAAAAAGTAGTTCCTGCCGATAATAGAAAATTCCGCAGGTGGTGTGTGCAAAGAAAACGGCTATGCAGAGTCCAAATTTTATCTTGTCGAGTAACGTGGTGGTCAGGGATTTCATGTTGCCAAGCAAAAAGGTCAAGCTGAATAGGAAAGCTAGATACAGGCCGATCTGTCCGCTCCACCAGAAGTTTCCGGCATACATTCTATAGCCACTCTCGGCGAAGAAGTACGTAAGGATCATGCCCATCAATAGACAGAGAAAAGCTAAAATCAAGGCCTTGTTTTTTGCGCTCGCTTTCGGATAAAAGAGAAGTACAAGAAGCGGGAAGGCAATGGACAGAAATAACTTGCCGATCAAGAAGCCGGAGTAGTGTGAGAACGTTTCGAAAGGGAGGAAAAGAACATGACTTTCCTCATGGCCAGTGCCGACGGAGAGGCCTTGAAAAAAATACGTGTGGAAGAACTGAAGGCTCAGTACCAGTAAGGTCGGAAGAAAGAAGGCACCGTATATATATGGGCGTTGCATCGTGGAGGCCAGCTGCTGAGTAATCAGCAGAAAAAGAACAAATGCAGGCAGGATGATCAGCAGGAAATTCGGTTTGGAAATACCACAGATGAACACCGCAAATGCAAAGGCCATGGCATGAAGTCGCTGGCCTTCTGCCGGACGGTCCGCTGCTTTCAAGGCATAGCAGAATACAATTAACGACAAGGGTTTGAGCAACAACATGGTGGGACTGTGGTAAACCGTGATCCCGATGTAACCGAAGTACAAGTGGTTATCGGCAACGAAAAACGCTTGCAGTGGGGTCACCAGAAGCAGGCAAACTGAAAACAGGATGGCGGTGGGCATTGATACGCTGGTAGCGAGGATTCGGTAGTTCAAGATGGCCAGCAGGGAAATGGCCAGAAGGATCACCAGCGTTGAAGCCGCGACATAGTCGATGGTCAGTAGATTTTTCGCAAAAATGACCAGAATGTGATAGAGCGGGTGTGGCAAAATAAGCTTACCATACTCTTCAATTTCGCTTGCCCATTTCAAGTGAGCAACGTAGTCGCCACCAATGGTGGATAGCTTGTTGATCAACGGTTCAAATATAACGACGCTGATGACCAGCAGCGTGAGGTACGCCGCTAGTTCGGTCAAGCGACTGGATGTTGTGCTCGTACGGATCCAGCTTTTAGTTATCATCGGCTCCCCCTGCCTTTGATGATCGGTTCTATTGTTTGTGACACGGCCACAATCTTCGGGGTAGTGTACCGTGCAGCGAATTCAATTATCTATTTTTAATCGCGGCCTGCTTTGCTTTATGCACCGTGCAGACCATGGTTTCAGTCGTTTTTCCATTTGAATGCTTGTGCTGAGTGCTCGTGGTGGGCCTCCCTGAATTGACGGATGCCCGTTTCCAGCTCCGCGACTCCGGTTCACCGTTCCAGTTGAACGAACCAGCTTCCTCGGCGTTAAGCCAGGAAAGCTGGTAGGCGTGGTTTACATGTAGCATCGGCAGCGGCATCAGCGGACACGCCGGATGATCACCTTCGCCTTTTGCATCAGGTGACTCGTTCACAGCGATCAACACCTTCGGTGGCACGACCTGATCCCTTTCAATCAGGAGCAACTCTTTACCTGTCTGCTTGCGTTTATCGGCGTATTCGGCGTCGGCAAAGGTCATCTGCTACATCAGGCGTTGAGCGTTTGAGGTCATGCATTTTGCCAAATCTGGAGGTCTGCTCCAGCGGTTGCGTCGCGGTCTTTTTGGTGGGAAATTTCCTACAAACACTGCTCGTGCAGTGGTTTGACTTCGCCAAAGATGTCACAATGCTGGCCTTCATCATCTGATGGTAGGGAAGTTTCTCCAGGATCGGGTCAATGGGGTATGGAACGCTCCCTATTAAGGATTTTGGTGACGCTTTGCCTTTCGTTGGAGCCATTGATACTCGACCAGGCAGGCATGTGCGTGACCAGCATTTCCCGTGTACTTCCCGTAGTCCCAAGTAGCGACATCGATTTGTTAACCGTGCTTCAAAGCCTTTGGAAGCAGAAGTTTTTGATTGCTGCTTTTTCTCTGGCGGTAGGGGCTTTGGCGGGAATCTATGCCTTGCTCACCACTCCAGAGTACAAAGTCAGCACCACGCTGCGGCCTGCCGCACTCAATGATCTAGATGCCCTTAACCGCTCCGGCGTTTATTCGCTGCCGCGCGAAAAGGCGTTGATCAGCGTAGGCGCTGCGCTGGATTCCTACGATGTACGTCTAGGCTACTTCCGCGCCAACCCGGGGCTATTTGCCCCTATGCGTGAGGATGGGCAGACGGACGAACAAGCCTTCGAAGAATTCAACCGCAATTCCATCAAACTGGTGCTGCCTAACGCCAAGAAGGAGCTTGATCTGATAAGCGCCTATATCGGCCTGGAGTTGCGCTATCCAAAGAATGTCGATGGTGTGGAAATTCTCAATGGCTTCGTTAAATACGCCATTGAAACTGAGCGGCAGCAAATGGCTGCGGACTTGTCGGTCATCATCAAGAACCGTTTGAACGAGCTTGACGGCAAGTTGGATGCTGCCCGTGCTGCCTATGAAGCGGAGAAGGCGTCAAGAGTCGCCACGCTGCTGGAGAAGGACAATCTCGATCGCGCACAATTGCAAGATGAGCTTCGGGCGTTGCGTGTTCAACTAAAGTCGCGGCGTGCCGAGCGAATTGCCCAGTTGAACGAAGCCATCACGATCGCTCGGTCCTTGGGGTTGAAGAAGCCTACTACCCCCTCATCCATGGCCAGCGAAGGCGAATCGGGTGGCAACGTAATCCGCACGGAGGTCAACAATCAGCAAATCCCGCTGTACTTCATGGGTACCGATGCTCTGGAAGCCGAGCGCAATGCCCTTCGCCAGCGCACCTCCGATGACTTTACCGAGCCACAGGTGGCACAGATTAATAAAGCGCTCATGCTGCTGAAGAATAATCGTCTTATTGAATCATTGAAGCAGCGCGAAAATGAAGACGTGTTCTTGCAGAATATCGAGCCTTTGCGTGCTGAAATGGCGCGGTTGAACAAACTTGATTTTGATGTGACGCGTTTGAACCTGGTGACTATCGACAAATATGCGTTGCAACCTCTTAAGCCGATTTGGCCGAAAACATCCCTGATGATTATCACTGGTCTGATGCTGGGTGCTATGTTAGGGATCTTGGTGGCGATCATTCTGCATGCAGTTGCTCAGCGTGGCAGAGACCTTGAACGTTTTACCAAGAACGCTTGATCGGCAACCCTCTGTTACTTTCAGTACTCCGAAAAAAGTCGCCAATGGGCGACTTTTTTCATGGTGTCATCGTATACGCCCTCGCGCGTACTGTGTTCGGACTTTTTTAGTAAAATAATCCGCGTTGAATACATTTGCGCCGACACTCCTGCCGGTCTAGGTTTCGGTAGCAGCCAAGGAAATGCTGCTCTGCAAATCATAACCAAGGAGTTTCAGTCATGCGCAACACGGTCCTGTCGTATCTCTTTCTGCCCCTGTTCAGCGCGGTCTCGCTTTCGGCAATGGCGGCTCAACCGCACGTCGAGCCGGCGGCCGCCATGGTGACTCTGAACGCAGCCAAGCTCAACTTGAACCAAGCCGACGCTACAACCCTGCAATCAACCCTGGTCGGCATCGGCAAGACCAAGGCCGAAGCCATCGTCGCCTACCGTGATGAGCACGGTGCCTTCACCTCGGTGGATGAGCTGCTCGAGATCAAAGGCATCGGCAAGGCCTTGCTGGATCGCAATCGGGACAAGCTCAGGGTCAATTGATCATCGTCAGGGAAGGGGCCGGTCATTGACCGGCTTTTTCATTGCTGCGTGATGCCGCTGGTGGTCACCGTCATGCATAGCGCGACGGCTCAGCGATCCTGCGCATCCTTGGCATCCATCTCGGCATTGCGTTCATGTACACGTTTTAGCTGTTCCTCGGTCAGGGGCAGCTTTTTCGCAGTATCGCGCAGCAGCATCAGGCCACCGACGATGGAGCCGATTGCAAGCACTAGAATCAACCAGGCATACCAGGGCATGAAATTCTCCTTTTAAACAGCAAATGACGCTGCTTCTTTAATTTGGAGCAAACACATCATTCATTGGTTCAATTATAGGGGCAAGGATGAGGCACGGCCATTTCGCGATCATCGGCCCCCCACGGGCCGCCGCTTCGTTTACAATGCGCGCCGTTCAAGACTTGCCAAGAGACCCGCCCATGTCCGCCTGCCAGACGCCCATCATCGTCGCCCTGGATTTCCCTACCCGTGACGCCGCCCTGAAGCTGGCCGATCAGCTCGATCCTGCACTGTGCCGGGTCAAGGTCGGCAAGGAGCTGTTCACCAGCAGCGCATCGGGCATTGTCGAAACCCTGGTCGAGAAGGGCTTCGAAGTGTTCCTCGACCTGAAATTCCACGATATCCCCAACACCACCGCCATGGCCGTCAAGGCCGCCGCGGAGATGGGCGTGTGGATGGTCAACGTGCATTGCTCCGGTGGCCTGCGCATGATGGCGGCCTGCCGTGAGGTGCTGGCCCAGCGCAGCGGCCCGCAGCCGTTGCTGATCGGCGTGACCGTGCTGACCAGCATGGAGCGTGAAGACCTGGCCGGCATCGGCCTGGATATCGAGCCGCAAGAGCAGGTGCTGCGCCTGGCGGCACTGGCCGAGAAGGCCGGCATGGACGGGCTGGTGTGCTCGGCGCTGGAAGCGCCGGCACTGAAGGCCGCGCACCCGTCGCTGCAACTGGTCACCCCGGGGATCCGCCCGGCCGGCAGCGCCCAGGACGACCAGCGTCGCATCCTGACCCCGCGCCAGGCCCTGGATGCCGGCTCCGACTACTTGGTGATCGGTCGTCCGATCAGCCAGGCTGCCGATCCCGCCCAGGCGCTGGCGGCGGTGGTCGCCGAGATCAGGGCTTAAGCACCAGCTTGCCGAAATTTTCCCCGCTGAACAGCTTCAACAGTGTCTCGGGGAAGGTTTCCAGCCCTTCGACCACATCCTCCTTGCTCTTCACCTTGCCGGTTGCCAGCCAGCCGGCGATCTCTTGCGCCGCCTTGCCATAGTTGGCGGCATGGTCCATCACTACAAAGCCTTCCATGCGCGCACGGTTGACCAGCAGTGACAGGTAGTTGGCCGGGCCTTTGACCGCCTGCTTGTTGTTGTACTGGCTGATGGCGCCGCAAATGACTACCCGCGCCTTGAAGTTAAGGCGACTGAGCACGGTGTCGAGAATGTCGCCGCCGACGTTGTCGAAGTAGACATCGACCCCTTTCGGGCACTCGCGCTTGAGGCCTTGCAGGACATCTTCGGCCTTGTAGTCGATGACCCCGTCAAAGCCCAGGTCATCCTTGAGGTACTGGCACTTCTCGGCGCCGCCGGCGATACCCACCACGCGACAACCCTTGAGCTTGGCGATCTGCCCGGCAATGCTGCCGACGGCGCCCGCGGCACCGGAGATCACCACGGTTTCTCCTTCTTTGGGTGCACCAACCTCGAGCAGGGCGAAGTAGGCGGTCATGCCGGTCATGCCGAGGGCGGACAGGTAACGCGGCAGCGGCGCCAGTTTCGGATCGATCTTGTAGAAGCCCTGGGGCTCGCCGACGAAATAGTCCTGGATGCCCAGTGCGCCGTTGACGTGATCGCCGACGGCATAGCCCGGGTGTTTCGAGGCAACCACCTCGCCGACGCCCAGGGCGCGCATCACCTGGCCGAGGCCCACCGGCGGGATGTACGACTTGCCTTCGTTCATCCAGCCGCGCATGGCCGGGTCCAGGGACAGATAGAGGTTTTTCACCAGAATCTGACCTTCAACCGGTTCTGCCACCGGCACCTGTTCATAGCTGAAGTCGTCGCGGGTGACGGCGCCGGTCGGGCGTTTGGCGAGGAGGAAGCGGCGGTTGGTCTGGGCAGTCATGGCAAGGCTCTCGTTTGAAGGGCAATGCTTGTTGATAGACCCTGATTGGCCAGTCGGCAAGGTTTACCCGCTTGGCGAATGCACGGTAATCCACTGCGCTGATTGATCCTGGCCAACACAATCACCCACGCCGATAGTGCTTCAACCGGCGCCCTGATGATGCTGCCCAACGCCGCGGATCGCTGCCTAGACTCCTGATCACTGACCTCACTTTGTTGCAGGAGCTAGCGATGAGCATGAGTTTTTCCGGCCAGGTTGCCCTGGTCACCGGTGGTGCTGCGGGGATTGGCCGGGCGACGGCACTGGCATTTGCCGCCGAGGGTTTGAAAGTGGTGGTGGCCGACCTTGATGCCGCCGGTGGCGAAGGCACGGTCGAGCTGATCCGCAATAACGGCGGCGAGGCCTTGTTCGTCAGCTGCAACGTCACCCGCGAGGCGGATGTGCGGCAGCTGATGGGGCGCACGGTCGAGGCCTACGGGCGTCTGGATTACGCCTTCAACAACGCCGGTATCGAGATCGAGCAGGGCCGCCTGGCCGAAGGCAGCGAGGCTGAGTTCGACGCGATCATGGGCGTCAACGTCAAGGGTGTGTGGTTGTGCATGAAGTACCAGTTGCCATTGATGCTGGCCCAGGGTGGCGGCGCCATCGTCAATACGGCATCGGTGGCTGGTCTTGGGGCCGCGCCGAAGATGAGTATCTACAGCGCTTCCAAGCATGCGGTGATCGGCCTGAGCAAATCGGCGGCCATCGAGTACGCCAAGAAGAAGATCCGTGTTAACGCCGTGTGCCCGGCGGTGATCGACACCGACATGTTCCGCCGCGCCTATGAGGCTGACCCGCGCAAGGCTGAATTCGCCGCAGCCATGCACCCGGTCGGGCGTATTGGCAAGGTCGAGGAAATTGCCAGTGCCGTGCTTTACCTGTGCAGCGATGGCGCTGCGTTCACCACCGGCCAGGCCCTGGCAGTCGATGGCGGCGCCACGGCTATTTGACGGTTGCCAGCGTCGGCACGGCAAGCGCCTTGTGGCTGCGTGCCAGGGCCAGGCCAACCAGCAGGCAACCGGCCAGCAGCACCAGGCCGAATAGCAGCAGGGCGGTGCCCGGGCCGAGGCGGTCGACCAACAGCCCGGTGAGGATCACCGGCAGGCTGAAGCCCATGTAGGCCAAGAGGAAGAAGCCGGCGCTGGCGCGGGTTTTTTCCTCACCGGCCAAGGTGTTCACCGCCGACAATCCACCCAGGTAAACAAAGCCATAGCAGGCGCTGCTGGCGGCGATGGTGCCCAGCAGCACGGCAGCCAGCGCGCCGCTGTCCGCGCCCCAGGCCAGCAGCGCATAGCTGCAGGGCAATATCACCAGGCCAATGGCCGTGGCGCGCACCGGTGCCAGGCGCTTGGCCAGTGGCTGGAACAGTAATCCGCAGCTGATCACGCAAAAAGTCGAAAACCCCGACCAACTGGCCAGGCCATGCTGTTTGAGGATCGACGGCAGCAAGGCGATCACCAGGCCGACACAGGCCCAGGCCAGCAGGATCGCCAGGCCATAGGGCAGGCTGCCGGTTGGGTAGTAGGGCAGGCGCAACAGGGCGGCGGGATTGTCCAGGCGCCGGTCGGGCAGCTGCCATACCGCCAGCATCGCCAGGCAGGCCAGCGCTAAATGCAGGTAAAAACTGCCCGGTGTCAGGCTTGGACCACTGAGCAGGAACAGGCTGGTCAGCGCCGCACCCAGGCCGAAACCCAGCGAGGTGCTGGCGGTGACCCAGGTGGCGGCGTGACGGTTGTCGCCGCTGTGCATCAGTTCGCTCATGTAGGCGGTGCCGGTGGCCGACGCCAGTGCGGTGCCGATGCCGAGCAGCAGGCGCGCCAGGCCCAGGGTTTCAAGGCCAGGGGCCAACAGCATCAACAGGGTGGCGAACATCGACAAGGCCAGGGCGACGAGGATCAGCGGGCGACGCCCGACCCGATCGGCCAGGCCGCCAAGCAACAGCAACACCGGAATCACCCCCAGTACATACCCGGAGAACGCCATTGCCGTGGCCCCGGCGCCATAACCGGAAAGCTCGGCGTAAGCGGTGTACAGCGGTGCCTGCAGGTTGACCGCAAAGGTGATCAGGCACAGGGCAAAAGCCAGTAGGGCAGGGTGGCGCTGGGTGGGCATGGTCGGCTCCTTGTCGATGGGCCGACTATCCGGTGATCAGCAGGGCCTCACAAGGCACACTGGCAAGGGTTTTGTGATTAACTGTTCGGACAAAATCTGCGAACACTTTGCCATGCACCTCAGCCTTGATCGTCACTCCGCCATCCCACTGGTACAGCAATTGACTGGGCAACTGCAGGCCTGGATCGAAGGCCAGCGCTTGCGTCCCGGTAGCCGCTTGCCGTCGATACGTCAGTTGGCCCGGGAGCAGGGCGTCAGCCAGTCCTGCGTGATCGAAGCCTACGACCGGCTGGTGGCAGCAGGCTGGCTGGAGGCGCGCCATGGCGCCGGATTTTTTGTCGCTGAACAGCGCCTCAAGACACCTCTGGTCGATCAGCCGATCCGCGACGAAGCGTTCGACAGCCGCTGGCAGCAATTCACGGACGATCCGGGCGAGCTGCTCAAGCTGTGCTGTGGCTGGGTGCCCTCCAGCTGGCGCGCCACCGAGGCGATTGCCCAGGCAGTGCGTCAGGTCAGCCGTGGCGCGGTCGATGAGCTGATCGACTATTGCCCGCCACTGGGCCTGGCCAGCCTGCGTACCCAATTGCACAAGGGCCTGGGGCAGATCGGCATCCACGCCGCGCCCGAGCAGATCCTCACCACTCAGGGCGCCAGCCACGCCCTCGACCTGCTGGTGCGCACCCTGCTCAAGCCAGGTGACAAGGTGCTGGTGGAAAGCCCGGGTTACTACAACCTGTACAGCCTGTTGCGCCAGCATCAAGTCGACATGCTCGAAGTGCCGCGTACCCCGCACGGTCCCGATCTGCAGGTGCTGGAGGACCTGCTCAAGCAGCACCGCCCGCGCTGCCTGTACATCAACAGCCTGTACCAGAACCCCACCGGCAGCAGCCTGTCGCCCAAGGTCGCCTATCGCTTGCTGGAACTGGCCCGTGAACATGACCTGCTGATCATCGAGGACGACATCTACGCGGACTTTCAGGACGGTACAGTCACGCGTCTGGCAACCCTGGATGCCGAGCAGCGGGTGATCTACCTGGCCAGTTTCTCCAAGACCCTGAGCAGTTCGCTACGGGTCGGCTACCTGGTGGCCGGGCCTGAGCTGGTCGCCCGCCTGGCAGAACTGAAAATGGTCAGCGGGCTGGGGACTTCGCGCTTTACCGAGCAGGTGGTGGCGCAGATGCTTGGCAACGGCAGCTACCGAAAAAGCACGGCACGCCTGCGCCTGCGCCTGGCCCAGCACATGGCCAAGGCCCTGGGGCAACTGGAGGCCAACGGCTGGGAAGTGTTCACCGAGCCCTATGGCGGCATGTTCGTCTGGGCCCGTTGCCCGGGGCGCAGTTTTGCCGAGCTCAACCACGAGGCGCAGGCCTGTTCGGTGCTGTTGGCGCCGGGCAGTGCCTTCGATCCCCTGGGCGCTGCCTGCGACTGGTTGCGGATCAATGTCGCCTATGCCCAGGACCAACGGGCACAGACGTTCTTCCAGCGCGCCGGGCGACCTCGGCTGTCCTGAAAACGACGCAACTGTAGCTTTTTGCCATTATTCCGACGCCGGGATCTTGTGCCACCAGCCACGCCATTGCCACTCTTCACGCTTGATGCATTTGCGGGCAGCAGGGGGAAGTGCGATGAGTTCGGCCAAGCGTGTTTTTTTCGCCAACCTGGGCATGGCCCGCAAGCTCGGGCTGGGGTTTGCCCTGGTCTTGCTGCTGACTGCCGTGGTGGCGGCAGCGGGAGTTGCCGCCCTGCATAGCGTCGGGCAACGCTTCGACGGTTTGAAGCAGATGGCGGCGCTCAATACCGCGCTGCTCGACACTCGCTTGCAGGAACAGGCATTCGCCCTGCGCTCCGATCCCAAGGCGGTAGAAGCAGTGCACCAGCGCCTCGAAGCCCTGCAAGAGCAAGCACGGGCGCTGCCGCAACTGAGCGGCGTCGAGCAGGCGCTGAACGATTACCGCCAGGCCTTCGACCAGTTCGTCGAGCTGACCCAGGCCAAGGAGCTGGCGCTGGACATGGCCAGTTGGTCAGTCTCCAGTGTTGCCAACAACCTCGATGTGCTGCAGTCGGGGCTGGCCGATGACGGCACCTATACCCTCAAGGACACCCAGGGCCAGCAGGGCGCCGAGTTCGTAGAGCAGGCCGGGCAAGTCGCTCAGGTTGCCCGCTTGATGTTGCAGGCCATGGATGAGGCGCGGGTGCGCCTGGAGCAGAACCGCAAGGGCGCCGAAGATGCGCGCCAGGGGCGCATCGAACAGACTGAACAAGCCGCTGCCCTGGTCGAGCAGTTGAAGGCTGCGGTAACCGACGCCGGCTATCAAACCGTGCTTGGCGAAGTCAGCACGCATATCGCCAGTTTCAGCGAGAAGCTTGCCGAGTACACCGATCTGCTTGGCCGTGAGCAGCAGCTCAAGCAGCAATTGCAGGCGCGGGCCGAGCAGGTCACCCGTCAGGTCGATCAAGCCTATCTCGCTGAAGACCAGGCCATGCAAGGCGAGTTGCAGCGCAACGCCGTGCTGATCCTCGCTGCCTCGCTGCTGGCATTGCTGGCGGGCGTGCTGGCGGCCTGGTTGATCACCCGCGCGGTGGTCGGGCCGTTGCGGCAGGTAATGGGCCGGGCCCAGCAGATTGCCGCCGGCGACCTGCGCGGCGAAATCAGTATCGATCGGCGTGACGAGGTCGGCCAGCTGATGCTGGCCATGCAGCAGATGGGCACAGGCTTGAGCGCGATCGTCAGTGGCCTGCAAAACGGTATCGAACAACTGGCCAGCAACGCCCAGTCGCTGTCGGCGGTCACCGAGCAGACCAATCGCGAGGTCAACAGTCAGAAGGACGAGACCGAGCAGGTGGCCACCGCCATGCAGCAGATGACCGCCACCGTGCATGATGTTGCACGCAACGCCGAAGAAGCCGCCTTGGCGGCGCAAACGGCGGATGACAAGGTCGAGAGCGGCCAGCAGGTGGTGCGCCAGAGCATGCAGCGAATCGAGCAGTTGGCCAGTTCCGCCGAGTCGGCCAGCCAGAGCATCGACAACCTCAGCAGCGAAGTGCAGAACATCGGTCAGGTGCTGGAGGTGATCAAGAGCGTCGCCGAGCAGACCAACCTGCTGGCGCTCAACGCCGCCATCGAAGCTGCACGGGCCGGCGAGCAGGGCCGGGGCTTTGCCGTGGTTGCCGACGAGGTGCGGGCACTGGCGCGGCGCACCCAGCAATCGACCGAGGAGATCGAGCGCCTGGTCAGCAGCTTGCGCAGCGGTGCCCAGGCTTCGGTAGCGCAGATCCAGGGCAGTGCCGAGCTGGTCAAGTTGGCCGTCAGCGATGCCCTGCACACTGAAAGCGCACTGGGCAGCATTGCCGCAGCGGTGTCGTTGATCCAGCAGATGAACCAGCAGATTGCTGCGGCAGCGCAGCAGCAGAGCTCGGTGGCCGAGGAAATCAACCGCAGCGTCACCCAGATCCGCAGCAGCGCCGATCAGTCGGCATTGGCCATGCAAGGCAACGCCAGCTCAAGTATCGAGCTGGCGCAGCTGGGCAACGACTTGAAGGGCATGGTCGGGCATTTTCGCCTGTAGGAGCGGCGCTGGGGTGCCCCGACTTGCCCCGCGATTTGCCTACGCCGATTTACGCCAGTTGAGGATCATCAAGGTCAGCACCCCGGCGACAATCCCCCAGAACGCCGAACCGATCGAGAACAGGGTAAAGCCAGACGCTGTGACCATGAAGGTAATCAGCGCTGCTTCCCGCTCTTTGGCTTCGTTCATCGCCACGGTCAGGCCGTTCATGATCGAGCCGAACAGCGCCAGGGCAGCGATCGACAGCACCAGCTCCTTGGGCAGGGCTGCGAACAGCGCCGCGAGGGTGGCGCCGAAAACGCCAGCGATACCGTAGAAGATCCCGCACCAGACCGCCGCGGTGTAACGCTTGCTCGGGTCTTCATGGGCGTGCGGCCCGGTGCAGATCGCCGCGCTGATGGCCGCCAGGTTGATGCCGTGGGAGCCGAACGGCGCCAGCACCAGCGAAGCCAGGCCGGTTACCGAGATCAGTGGCGAGGCGGGTACCTGGTAGCCATCCGCACGCAGTACGGCGACACCGGGCATGTTCTGCGAAGTCATGGCAACCACGAACAGCGGAATGCCGATGCTGATAGTGGCGGCCAGGGAGAAGCTTGGCGTGGTCCACACCGGGGTGGCCACTTCCAGGCTGAAACCGCTGAAATCAAGCAGGCCCATGGCGCCGGAAAGGGCGGTACCCACGACCAAAGCGGCCAGCACCGAGTACCGCGGCGACACGCGCTTGATCAGCAGGTAGCTGAAGAACATCCCCAGCACCAACGCGGTCCGATGCTGGGCGGCAATGAAGATTTCGCTGCCGATCTTGAACAGGATCCCGGCCAGCAGCGCCGAGGCCAATGATGCCGGAATGCGTTTGACCAGGCGCTCGAAGCTGCCGGTCATTCCGCAGATCACCACCAGCACCGCACAGGTGATGTAAGCGCCGATGGCTTCGCCGTAGCTGACCCCGCCCAGGCTGGTGATCAGCAACGCCGCCCCGGGGGTCGACCAGGCAACGGTGATCGGCGTGCGATAGCGCAGCGACAGGCCGATGCTGCATATCGCCATGCCGATCGACAGCGCCCAGATCCAGGAGGAGATTTGCGCGGTGGTCAAGCCGGCTGCCTGGCCGGCCTGAAACATCAGCACCAGCGAGCTGGTGTAGCCGGTGAGCATGGCGATGAAGCCGGCCACGACCGCGGAAGGGGATGAGTCGGCCAAAGGGCGCAATTGCGCAGACGTGGCGTCGGACATGGGGCTTTCCTTGTTCTGGGTGTAAGCAGTTTTTTCAGACTAACGCGCAGACTGTTGATCTTTGCCATACAGCAGGCATTGCAATTAGCCGTACAGTCGCCAACTATGGGCGCGGGTTCGATTCAGCATTACGAAGAGGGGGAGCGATGTACAAGGTTTACGGCGACTACCAGTCGGGCAACTGCTACAAGATCAAACTCATGCTGCACCTGCTTGACCTGCCTTACGAATGGCACTCGGTGGATATCCTCAAGGGCGAGACGGAAACCCCGGCGTTCCTGGCCATGAACCCCAACGGCAAGGTGCCGGTACTGGAGCTCGAGGATGGCACCTATCTGTGGGAATCCAATGCGATTCTCAACTTCCTCGCCGATGGCAGCGAATTCCTGCCTACCGAACCGCGCTTGCGCACCCAGGTGCTGCAATGGCAGTTCTTCGAGCAGTACAGTCATGAGCCGTACATTGCCGTAGCACGCTTCATCCAGTTCTACCTGGGGCTGCCGCAAGACCGGCTGGAGGAGTACAAGACGTTGCACAAGGGCGGCTACAAGGCCCTGCGGGTGATGGAGAAACAGCTGCAGCTAACGCCGTACCTGGTGGGCGATACCTACTCGATCGCCGATGTGGCGCTGTACGCCTACACCCATGTCGCCCATCAGGGTGGGTTCGACCTCAATGAATACCCGGGCGTTCAGGCATGGCTGGAGCGTGTGGCCAGCCATCCCCGTCACGTGACCATGCTCGGTTGAGCGATCAGGCGGCAAAACGCTTGTTGAGGTAGTCGATGATCACCTTGGATTCATACATCCAGGTGGTCTTGCCGTCTTCCTCGATGCGCAGGCATGGCACCTTGATCTTGCCACCTTCGGCGAGCAGGGTCTGGCGATCCTGTTCGTTGTTCTTGGCATCACGCAGCGCCACCGGCACGTTCAGGCGGTGCAGGGTGCGGCGGGTTTTCACGCAGAACGGGCAGGCGTGAAACTGATACAGGCTCAGGCCGCTGGCTTGCTGTTCGACCTGGGCCTGGGCGGCCGGGTCGCGCTTGAGCTTGGCTGGGCGGCTGATCCAGTCACCGAACACAATCAACTGGCCAAGGCCCACACGCAGTGCTTTGACGATCATGGCAACTCCTCAGAATAAAAAAAGCCGACCACGACAGGTCGGCTTGCAGTCTGGCCCGATTACTTGA
Organism: Pseudomonas wadenswilerensis; assembly: GCF_900497695.1. GTDB lineage: Bacteria > Pseudomonadota > Gammaproteobacteria > Pseudomonadales > Pseudomonadaceae > Aquipseudomonas > Aquipseudomonas wadenswilerensis. The sequence continues at coordinate 196,154 of NZ_UIDD01000005.1, forward strand.
TCAGGCTGAGAAACTCGCTGCGGGTCGCGGCGTTTTCGCGGAATTCGCCGAGCATCACCGAAGTGATCATGGTCGAGTTCTGTTTTTCCACACCGCGCATCATCATGCACATGTGCTTGGCCTCGATGACCACCGCCACGCCCAGGGCGCCGGTGACCTGCTGGATCGCTTCGGCGATCTGGCGGCTGAGGTTTTCCTGGATCTGCAGGCGACGGGCGTACATGTCGACGATCCGCGCCACCTTGGACAATCCCAGGACCTTGCCGTCAGGGATGTAGGCAACATGGGCCTTGCCGATGAACGGCAGCATGTGGTGCTCGCACAGCGAGTACAGCTCGATGTCCTTGACCAGGACCATTTCGCTGTTATCGGAGCTGAACAGGGCGCCGTTGGTCACTTCTTCCAGGGTTTGCTCATAACCGCGGCAAAGGTACTGCATGGCCTTCGCAGCCCGCTTGGGCGTGTCGAGCAGGCCCTCGCGGGAGACATCCTCGCCAAGCTGGCCAAGGATCGCGGTGTAGTTCTGTTCCAGTGTCACAGGGGCTGATTCCATAAGGGTTTCAGAGGGGTACTGTTTCAGACTGTACCGATTTTGTACCAATCAGTTTGCTAGCTTCCCGAACGCGCTCCAATCCGCGCTGGAGTGATCCATGGAGCGTAGATCGACAAAAGCATCTGCACGCGATGACCCAACTGACTGGCTATAAATGCAGGGCTCATACTCGCCATGAGGCACATAGTAGCGTATGTGAGCGTGCACTTGCATTGCTCTCGGAGGCGAATGTTCTGTTGCCAGGCACCGTTGTGAGTTTGATGGCATCTCGCCCAGGCTTTGAGTGGACACCTGAACGCTGAGTGAGGTGTATATGACCTAGCTGAAGCGCACCCTGAATTTGGCGAGCGGCAACAGGCTTTGGCAATCGGCATCATTGATGCACGAAGTGATTTTCAATAGCCCACTTGCGCAGACAACTACAGGTAGGCCGTCATCCACGAAAATCACTTTACCAGGCGTTCTGTTCTCGATCCGAACGTCCTCAACTTCCGTGGCCTGCAGAATTCTGGCTGCTACACCGTCGACCCGGCAGAAGGCGCCTTTGTAAGGGTGCCCCAGCGCATCGATTGTGCGCCGGATAGTCTCTGCAGACTGATTCCAGTCGATATGATAATCCGCATCGTCCCGCCATAAACTATAAGACGCCAACGCTTCGTCTTGAGCCGTGGCATTCAAGGGTGCGCCGCTTGCCAGCTGGGTCAATACTGCAGTGCCTGTATTCAGATAGCACGTGTTCACCAGGGTAATAGCCTGGCTAATGGTGATGGGATAATCGATTTCAACAGCTGATTGATGAATGATGTCCCCCCGATCATATTCACTGGCACCGAACAGGGCGGAGACACCGACGGATTTCTCGCCATTGATCAAGGCATTCACAAGTGGGGCGAAACCGCGGTAACGCGGCAAAAGCGAGTCGTGAAAAACGATGAGTTTTTCGGCTGGATGATGAATCAGCCACCGCCATGAAATGGTCATGGCATATTCAGACGTGATCTTTTCGAAGTCTTTCCTGAAGCTGTGCTTAACCCCTGCCGTGGCGCAGATTCTTGCAATGTTCGCAGAGAAATCATCGATAACGGAGGGATCCTGACCGATTACGACTTCTGCAATAATGTCCTTGAAGCGCATCACGGCGAGTTCGGTAAAGGCCAAGCCTTTTTCGGTCATGACAAAAAGCGTTAACAATTTAAATTTGCTCTTGTTGGCGTTCATGGGGAGGACAAAAAATCAGGCGGCGTTACTCGTCACGGCCTTCGAGCATGGTTCGCTTGAGCATGACATACACCGCGCCCGTACCGCCATGGCGGGCCTGGCACGAAGTAAAGCCGAGTACTTGCGGGTGCTGGCGCAGCCAGGTGTTGACGTGGCTCTTGATCATCGGCCGCTTGCCATCCAGGCGTACCGCCTTGCCGTGGGTGACGCGCACGCAGCGCACTTCGAAGCGGGTGGCCTCGGCGAGGAAGGCCCAGAGGGTTTCCCGGGCTTTTTCGACGGTCATGCCATGCAGGTCGAGGCTGCCTTCAAAGCCGATCTGGCCGAGCTTGAGCTTGCGCATCTGGCTTTCCTGGACGCCGTCACGGCTCCAATGCAGGTCGTCTTCGGGGCCGACATCAATGACAAACTGGTCCGACAGGCCGTCGACCACGGTCTGGTCGCTGCGCACTGTCGCGGCCTGGCGCAGGCTCGCCAGTTTTTTGCGGTCGGCCTTGGGTTTGCCGACCTCGGCGCGATCATGCGTGATCGGCTTGACGCCGCACATCTCGCTTTTGAACAGGGAAAATTCGTCGTCTTGCATGTAAGCCTCCGCCTGGGCGGCGTAGTTTACGCGACTCCCCTAAGGCGTGCAGTCAATCGTGTTTTTTCATCAGGTGCGGTGACAGGTTGAGCTCGCGGCTGCGGCGCAGACGCAAGCGGCTGCGGCGCCAGAACCAGATGCCCAGGTACAGCAGTAACAGGCCAAGGCCGAGCAAGATGCTGGCGCCAGCCGGGTTGGCATTGAGCTCGCCCAGGGCCGCGGGGCGGCCCAGCAGGCTGGCGGCGCCGGCCATGGCCAGCAGCACGCCGGCAGTTGCCAGTAACGCCGAAAACGCCGCAGCCAGGCGCATGCCCCAGTTACGGGGCGTGCGGGGGCGCAAGCGCTTGGCATCAAAACCATCGGATATTTTCATTCCGATTTCCTCTATGGATATCCGGCGTTGGACCGAAAAGCCGTGAGGTGGTTCCGCCCGGCTGCCGGGCGGTCGCTCAGATCAGGCTGGTAGTCGGCGCCACACAGGCAAAGTTGTCGGCCATGATCGCCATTTCGCTCTGCTGGATCTGCGCCGCAGGGATGACGCCATCCTTGAACGGAAGGTCGCGGGTGGCGCAGGCATCTTCGATCAGGGTGCAACGGTAGCCGTAATCCTTGGCCCGGCGCACGGTGGTGCTGACGCTGGAGTGACTCATGAAGCCGCAGACGATCAGGTCCAGGTGGCCGTATTTCTGCAGGGTCTCATGCAGGGTGGTGTTCTTGAAGGCGTTGGGCATGCGCTTTTCGATGATCACTTCGTCACCCTGTGGCTCCAGGCCCGGGATGAATTCACCGCGTGGGCCCTGCGGGTCGAACATGCCGCCGACGGTACCCAGGTGACGCACGTGGATGATCGGGCGCCCGGCCTTGCGGGCCGCCTCGAGCATTTTAGCGATGTTGGCCACGGCCGCGTCCATGCCCGAGAGCGCCAGAGGACCGCTGAGGTACTCCTTTTGCGCATCGATAATCACCAGGCTGGCGTTGTTCAGCTTGGCCGGCGGATAACCGCGACCGCTGAGGTGGAACATCGTCGTTGGAACAGACATCAAGGGCTCCTTTGGATAGGGCTTTTACCCTATTGTCCCCTGCCTGAGCACTTATGTGAATCGCTTCGCGTACAACCAGCGTCGTTAGTGGCCTGCAGCCACCTTGGCGATATCCTTACAAGGTGTTTTTGCCGATCATTTCTTTGGCCGGGCTGTTAGAATCGCAGGTCGTCTTTCAAGGAGTCTGTTGTGATCACTTCTCGCTTGCGCACCCTGCGCGATCATATCCGTTGGGCCGTCAGCCGTTTCCACGAGCATGGCCTGTTTTTCGGTCATGGCGCCGACAACGCCTGGGATGAAGCGCGGCTGCTGGTGCTGGGCTCGGTGCACCTGCCCTGGGAAGTCGCCGACGCCTACCTCGACTGCCAGCTGGAAGACGATGAGCTGGTCAACCTGCAGCGTATGCTCAAGCGCCGTATCGAAGACCGCGTGCCCACGGCTTACTTGCTGGGTGAAGCCTGGTTCTGCGGCTTGTCGTTCATTGTCGATGAGCGCGTGCTGATCCCGCGCTCGCCGATTGGCGAGCTGATCGAAAAGCGCTTCGAGCCATGGCTGGCCGGTGAGCCGGCACGCATCCTCGACCTGTGCACCGGCTCCGGTTGCATCGGTATCGTCAGTGCCGAAGTATTCCCCGAGGCTGAGGTGGTGCTCGCCGACCTGTCCTTCGAGGCGCTGGAAGTCGCCAACCAGAACATCGAACGTCACGGCCTGGAGGAACGCGTCTATACCGTGCAGGGCGATGGTTTCGCCGGTCTGCCGGGTCAGCGTTTCGACCTGATCCTGTCCAACCCGCCGTATGTCGATGCCGAAGACTTTGCCGACATGCCCGAGGAATACCACCACGAGCCGGAGCTGGGCCTGGCGTGCGGCAATGACGGCCTGGACCTGGTGCGGCGGATGCTGGCCGAAGCAGCGGATCACCTGACCGAGAAGGGCTTGTTGATTGTCGAGGTGGGCAACAGCCAGGTGCATGTCGAGGCGCTTTATCCGCAAGTGGATTTCGCCTGGCTGGAGTTCGAGCGGGGCGGGCACGGGGTGTTCATGCTCACGGCTGAGCAGTGCCGTCAGCACCAGGGGTTGTTTGCCTCGAAGGTGTAAGGCTTCAGGTTTGCAGTGAATCTATCGCTGGCAAGCCAGCTCCCACAATTGCCCTTGTGGGAGCTGGCTTGCCAGCGATGCTTTTTAGCGGTGAGTCGCAATCCAGATCAACAACCCCGCCTGAAACACCGCAAAGGCCACCAGGCAGGTGATGGTAAAACGCAGCCCACTGTCTTCACGGCGGTACTTGCTGACCCGCTCATCACGCTCGCGCAGTTGCGCCTCTTTTTCCTGCAAGCTCTGCTCGGCCTGTTGCAGCATCTGCGCGGCATCGAGAATCTCGACCCGCTGCAGCTTGTCACTGTTCCAGCCGCCCTTGAGTTCACCGACCTGCACATCGACAAAGCGCCCCTTCAGGTGCTGGGCATCGGCGTACTCGACCTCCAGGCCATGGCTGCGCAGCACATGGTCACGGCGCAGGCGGGTGTCTTCGTTGAGGGCGTCCTTGCTTGGCAGGGCAGCACCTTCGACTCGGTAATGCGGCCACTTGCGCTGCGCCCATTGCACTGCCTGGTTCAGCAGGAAGCGCCCCAGGCCACGGTTCAGCGGCTCGATCTGCAGGCCTGAATCGGGGGTGAAAGTTACGCGTTTTTCTTCATGGTCGACCCACACATCCAGGTGGTTCTGTTCCTTGCGCACCTTTTGCGCCGGCAGCTGGATAGCCATGCGCAGCAGGCTGGTCTGCTTGTTGTGGCGTTCGGCATAGCCGTACTGGACAAAGCGCAGCGGCCGCGCACCGCTGTTGCGGTCGGTCGGCAACGGCGCCAGGCGCAGCATCTGGAAGTGTTCGGGGGCAACATCGGCCCAGGGCAGTGGGGCGGCCTCCGGTGCTGCCTGCTCGGCAGTCGTCTCGGCGGTGTCCTGGGGGGCGGCTTCGGTCATCACGGCAATCCTCATGTGCGCAGCGGGCTGGTCGCATTGACGATGCCAGCACCGCTATATCGGCAGGATTGTCCTGGGCTGGAGGCGTAATTTCTGCGATTTGGCCTCAGCTGGCAGGCAACCGCTGAATGAAGTCGATAACGCGCTGGCCCAGTTCGGCCGCTTGCGGCAGTTGCGGATCAAGATAGCTGTCACGTTGCTGGCTGATTTCCTCGGGGGCAATGCGCAGCATGTGGTTCATGCCCTTGATCACTGCAAGCTCGGCATCCGGCTTGGCGGCCTTGAGGATTTCGGCGTTGTCGACATTGACCTGGAAGTCATGGGTGCCCTGGATGATCAGTGCCGGTACCTTGACCTTGGCAAAGGCATCCGCCGGGTCCTGGCGGAACAGCGAAATCAGGTAGGGCTGCACGCTCGGGCGCAGTACGTCCTGCAGGGGCAGGGGCACCCGGGAGGAGGTCTTGCCGTTTTTAAGGCGATCGAGGATGTCCCCGGCACTGGCCATGTAGCGCCCGGGTACCCGCTCAAAGATCTGTGCACGCAACGCCTTGTCGATCGGCCAGCCGCTGCCGGCGATGCTGATTACGGCACTGGCGCCGCTTTGCTCGGCGGCCAGGCTGGCGATCAGCGCACCTTCGCTGTGGCCAAGCAGGATCAGGCGGCCGAAGCGCGGGTCGGCCTTGATCTTCTGGCTCCAGGCCACCGCGTCGGCGACGTAGCGCTCCACCGTCAGGTCGCGTTCATCCGGGGTGGCCGCCAGGCTCGCAGCGACGCCGCGCTTGTCGTAGCGCACGCTGGCGATATTGTTTTTCGCCAGGGTCAGGGCCAGTTGCTTGAGGTTGTCGGTGTTGCCGCCGTAAGGATTGTTGCCGTCGCGGTCGGTGGGCCCCGAGCCGGCAATGATCAGCACCACCGGTGGCGGCTGCTCGGTGCGCGGCAACAGCAGGCTGCCATGTAACACGCCGCTGCCGGTGTCGAGGCTGACCGGGCGCTGGAATACGGTGGGGGCAGCAGCCTGGACCAGGCCGCTGAACAGCAGGGCGATTACTGCAACAATACGCAACATCATCAGGCCACTATCGAGAGAGTGCGGTTTGGACCGGGCCGGGCGCAGAAGGTTCGCCGTCAGGGATGAACTGAATGGTTAGCCTGCGTATACTGGCGGCCTTGTTCAAATCTGGCTGATTCGCGGAGCGTCCTGCATGTCCGGCAATACCTACGGCAAGCTGTTCACTGTCACCACCGCTGGCGAAAGCCATGGTCCGGCGTTGGTCGCCATTGTCGATGGCTGCCCGCCGGGCCTGGAAATTTCCCTGGCCGACCTGCAGCACGACCTGGATCGGCGCAAGCCCGGCACCAGCCGCCACACCACCCAGCGCCAGGAAGCCGACGAAGTCGAAATCCTCTCGGGAGTGTTCGAAGGCCGCACCACTGGCTGCTCCATCGGCCTGCTGATTCGCAACACCGACCAGAAGTCCAAGGACTACTCGGCGATCAAGGACCTGTTCCGACCGGCCCACGCCGACTACACCTATCACCACAAGTATGGTGAGCGTGACTACCGCGGCGGTGGCCGCAGCTCGGCGCGGGAAACCGCCATGCGCGTGGCCGCCGGCGCCATCGCCAAGAAGTACCTGGCCAGCCAGGGCATCCGCATCCGTGGCTACATGAGCCAGCTCGGCCCGATCGAAATCCCTTTCAAGACCTGGGACTCGGTGGAGCAGAACGCCTTCTTCAGCCCTGACCCGGACAAGGTCCCGGAGCTTGAGGCGTACATGGACCAGCTGCGCCGCGACCAGGATTCGGTCGGGGCGAAGATCACCGTGGTGGCCGAAGGCGTCATGCCTGGCCTGGGCGAGCCGATCTTTGATCGCCTGGATGCCGAGCTGGCCCACGCGCTGATGAGCATCAACGCGGTCAAGGGCGTGGAAATCGGTGCAGGCTTTGCCAGCGTCGCCCAGCGCGGTACCGAGCACCGTGACGAGCTGACCCCGGAAGGTTTCCTCAGCAACAACGCCGGCGGCATTCTCGGCGGTATTTCCTCCGGTCAGCCAATCGTTGCCCACCTGGCCCTCAAGCCGACCTCTAGCATCACCACCCCGGGCCGTTCCATCGACGTCGATGGCAACCCGGTTGAAGTGATCACCAAAGGCCGTCACGACCCGTGCGTGGGTATCCGTGCCACGCCAATCGCCGAAGCAATGATGGCTATCGTGCTGATGGATCACCTGCTGCGTCACCGCGGGCAGAACGCCGACGTGCGAGTGAAGACGCCGGTGCTGGGCCAGCTGTAATGCTGGCACCTGCCATTCGCGCTGCGGCTCGCTGAGCCGTGGCGCCGATTCCCTACTGGCGGCTGTCCAGTTTCTACCTCTTTTACTTCGCCTTGCTCGGCTCGACAGCGCCGTTTCTGGCGTTGTATTTCGATCACCTGGGTTTTTCCAGTGCGCGCATCGGCGAGCTGGTCGCCATTCCCATGCTGATGCGTTGCGTGGCCCCCAACCTGTGGGGCTGGCTGGGTGACCGCAGTGGCCAGCGCTTGCTGATCGTGCGCGTGGGCGCCGTGTCGACCCTGGCGACCTTTTCGTTGATCTTTTTCGGCAAAAGCTATGCCTGGCTGGCGCTGGTGATGGCCCTGCATGCGTTCTTCTGGCATGCGGTATTACCGCAGTTCGAGGTCATCACCCTGGCCCACCTGCAAGGGCAGACCGCACGCTACAGCCAGATCCGTCTGTGGGGCTCGATCGGCTTCATCCTCACCGTGGTCGGCCTTGGCCGGCTGTTCGACGGCTTGAGCCTGGATATCTACCCGGTCACGCTGGTGATCATCATGGCCGGTATCGTCCTGGCCAGCGTCTGGGTGCCCAATGCCCAGCCACCGGGGCAGAATGATCGTACCGCCAGCGGCGGTTTTCTCAAGCAACTGGCCAGCCCCGGTGTTGCCGCGTTTTACCTGTGCGTGGCATTGATGCAACTGAGCCACGGCCCGTACTACACCTTTCTGACTCTGCACCTTGAGCACCTGGGTTACAGCCGCGGCACCATCGGCATGCTCTGGGCGCTGGGGGTGGTGGCCGAGGTGCTGATGTTCCTGGCCATGAGCTGGATCCTGGCGCGGGTGTCGCTGCGCCGGGTGCTGCTCGCCAGTTTTGCCCTGGCGGCAGTGCGCTGGGCGTTGCTGGGCAACTTTGCCGAGCACCTGGGCGTGCTGTTGCTCGCCCAGGTCTTGCATGCGGCCACCTTCGGCAGCTTTCACGCTGCCGCCATCGCCTTCGTGCAACGCAGCTTCGGCGCCCGCCAGCAAGGCCAGGGGCAAGCGCTGTATGCAGCGCTCGCCGGCACCGGCGGCGCCTTGGGCGCCTTGTACTCGGGGTACAGCTGGAACCTGCTGGGGCCGGCTACCACCTTTAGTATTGCCAGCGTCGCAGCCCTGGCTGCAGCCGTTATCATTGCACTTCGAATGAAAGAGGACAGGGCATGAGCCTTGGCCGTAAACCGGTAGTAAGGAGTTGCCCCGATGAGCAGCCTTAGCGTGTATCACCAGTCCACCCCGGACATTCCCAACAAGGTACTGACTCACCTGGAGGATATCGCCGCGACCCTGGCCGAGCAGGGCGTGCGTTTCGAGCGTTGGCAGGCAGCCGCGCCCATCCAGGCGGGCGCCAGCGATCAGCAACTGATCGGCGCTTATCAGCCTGGTATCGATGCGCTGAAGGCCGAGACCGGTTACGCCAGTGTCGAGGTGACCCGCGAAGCGGACGCCAGCTTGCTCGCCGAACATACCTGTGACGAAGATCGACTGCACTTTTTCGCCGCCGGGCGCGGGCTGGTCAGCCTGCGGATCGAGGACTACATCTATGCGGTGTTGTGCGAGAAGGGCGATTTGATCGGCGTGCCGGCAGGGGTTCGGCACTGGCTCGACATGGGCGAGGAGCCGCGGTTCGTGGCGATCCGGGTGTTCAACCGGCCGGAAGGTGGGCTTGCACAGTTTACTGGCGATTCGATTGCCAAGAATTTCCCGCGGCTTGACGACTGACAAACGCCATCGCGGGGCAAGCCCGCTCCTACAGGTAGGAGCGGGCTTGCCCCGCGAAGTTACCGATAAGTCGGCAAGGCAAACCGCTGCTGGCTCTGCAACAGCGAAATCACCGGCAACTCGCTGGCCTGTTCAGCCAGGTCGCGGCGAATCGCACTGATCGCCCACGACAGCTGTTCGGCACTGTGCAGTTGTGCATAAGAAATCGAGCGCTTGGTCTGGGTACCGTCCGTTGCCCGCAGGGTCAGCAGAATTCCACCGTCGGGGCGCGCCTGGGTGGTGACGTCGTAGGCGGAGAATACCGAGGCGAATTTTTCCTGGATAAGGTCCATATCAGCTCCTGACTGTTAGTGGCAGACATGGAGTGACAGGTGCAGCGACTGTGCCAGCTTTTGTTTTAAATAAAACTATTATTAATCAATGGTTTATAAATTTCATTGAAGCGCTCCGCCGTGCATTCTGCATGGTCGTGCATTTTGCACAGTGCATTTTGCAGTGCTGCCTCGGCCAATAGATTTCTTCTGTCATGGCCATGACTTATCCCCAGTTGACCCCGCGCGCTCCCTGACAAAGACTTGGGCCTTTCCGATAGCCAGGAGGTTCCCCATGTCTGACCAACGTAGCCCCACGCCCATGAACGACGACGAGGCTGCGGCGTTCGCCGAAGAGGTGTTCGACCGGGCGCGCAAGGGCGACGCGGTAATGCTCGGGCGCTTGCTGGAAAACGGCCTGCCGGTGAACCTGCGCAATGGCAATGGCGACACCTTGCTGATGCTTGCCAGTTACCACGGGCATCTGGATGCCGTCGCGGTGTTGCTCGAGTACGGTGCCGATCCGCAGATTGCCAATGACAAGGGACAGCTGCCCATTGCCGGCGCCGCGTTCAAGGGCAACCTGGAGATGGTCCAGCTGCTGGTGGATAGAGGCGCCGAGGTCGATGGCACTTCCGCTGATGGGCGCACCGCGCTGATGATGGCGGCGATGTTCAACCGCACCGTGATCGTCGATTACCTGCTGGCCAAGGGCGCCAACCCACGCCATCGTGACGCCCGTGGCGCCGATGCCCTGGGCGCTGCGCAAACCATGGGGGCTCCCGAGACTACCGAGCAGTTGCTCAAGCTGCTCGGCTAACCCTCCGGGGCCTTTTACGGCTATCCTTGGCGACTTTTTTCACCGTCGCAGGGCCCCTTCATGAAATCCCAACTGGTCGAACTCATCGGCAAAATCAGCGCTGGCTGCATGCGCGAAGAAGACATTGCGCGCATCGCCGACGAAGCCGCCCAGGCCTATGCCGACCCGCAGGCGTTCCTCGCCGCCAACCCGGACATCAACTACGACGACAGCTTCCCGATCCCGCTGGGTGAATGGATTGTCGTCGGCAGCCTGCCCGATACCGTGTTGTTCCAGGCCGATACCTACCAGGACCTGTTCGCCCAGATCGTCGACTCCTTTGACAAGACCGTGCCGTTCAACCTCAAGCCCAAGCAGTTGGCCAAGGTCGAGCCGCTGACCGCACTCAACCGCATCCAGGTGCAGATGGGGGCGATGAACAAGGAAGCCGGCGGCTATGTGCTGATGAACTTCAGCCAGTTGCTCGACGATGAGCTGCAGATGGTACTGGTTGGCAACGACGACCTGCCGCGAGTGCTGGAGCTGTGCGCTGAAGTCGGCATCGCCGCAGCGCCGGCCCTGGAAGCGCTGCGGGTTGCCGTGCACGTTTAACCGAGAGCGGTATCGAGGAACATCATCACTGCAAAGCCGCCCATCAGGCCCAGGGTTGCCGAGGTCTGGTGGCCATTGCGGTGGGTTTCCGGGATCACTTCGTGGGATACCACGAAGATCATCGCCCCGGCAGCCAGGCCCATGCTCACCGGGTAGGCAATGGCAAAGCCGGTGGAAATGCCCAGGCCGATCACGGCGCCAATGGGCTCCATCAGGCCCGAGCCGATCGCCACCAGCGCCGCCTTGAAGGTCGAAAGACCGGTTGCGCGCAGCGCCAGAGCCACAGCGAGGCCTTCGGGAATATCCTGGATAGCGATGGCGCTGGTCAGCGGCAGGCCGACATTGAGGTCGCCGCTGGCAAAGCTGACGCCAATGGCCATGCCCTCGGGCAGGTTGTGCAGGGTGATCGCCAGCACGAACAGCCACACGCGGTTGATCCGGTCCGCCTGCGGGCCGCACGGGCCGGTGCTTTCGTGTTCGTGCGGGGTGAAGCGGTCGAGGCCGAGCATCAGCAGCACGCCCAGGCCCATGCCGATCACCACCGTCAGTGCCGCGTAAGGGCCGTTGCCGGTGATCTCCCGGGCTGCGTCGAGGCCCGGCAGGATCAGCGAGAACGAACTGGCGGCGAGCATCATGCCTGCGGCAAACCCGAGCATCACATCCTGGGTGCGCGCGCTGATTTCACGCAGCACCACGGCCATGACCGCGCCCAGTGCGGTGGCGGCAAACCCGGCGAGGCCGCCGAGCATGGCCATGTGCAGGTTTTGCTGGTGGTCGCCATGCACGGCATTCCAGGCACTGGCGATCAGCAGACCGAGCACCACCAGCAAACTCAGGCCCAGGCCTGCGCTAAGCCACGGGGTACTTTGTGCCTGTTGCAGCCAGGCGTTCCACAGTGGGACGGGGGCGGGGCTGCTGTGGCTGTGGGCGGGTGGCATAGGGACCTCTCTGGCGCAATTCGATGAAACGAGTGTAACCAGCGCTACAGGGCCGCGGCGAACGATTCGCCTCTATGGGGCTGATAGCCAGCTATCCTGAGGGGCAGGCTCGATCAAGGGAGCAACACCATGGGTTCTACTTTCAATAGCCTGGTTGGGCTGATCATCCTCGCCCTGGACATCTGGGCGATCATCAATGTGATCAAGAGCGGTGCCAGTGGTGGCGCCAAGATTCTCTGGATCCTGCTGATTCTGCTGCTGCCGGTACTGGGCCTGATCATCTGGGCGATCGCCGGGCCGCGGGGCAATGTGCGGCTGTAGCTCTGTGGGAGCGGGCTTGCCCCGCGATAATCTTCAGATCAACCAGGTCCCCTCCAGTTCCAACAGGATCTGCTTGCGCTCGATGCCCCCGGCAAACCCGGTGAGGGTGCCATTGCTGCCAATCACTCGATGGCAGGGGATGATGATTGCAATCGGGTTGGCACCATTGGCAGTGCCCACTGCCCGCACCGATCTGGGGTTGCCAATAGCCTGGGCAAGCTCGCCGTAGCTGCAGGTGGTGCCATAGGGAATACGCTGCAGGGCCTGCCACACCTCGCGCTGGAACGGCGTACCCTGGGGGGCCAGGCGCACTTCGAATTGTTCGCGCTGACGGGCAAAGTACTGGTCCAGCTGGCGCGCCACATCGTCCAGCTGGTTGCTGGCCGGCTGCCAGTCCTCGGCCAGTTCCCAGGGTTGGGCGGCGTCCATGTGCAGCATGCGCAGGCCCTGATCGTCACCTGCCAATAGCAGCGGGCCAAGCGGGCTTGGGAGGTAGCGATAAAACATGGCGTAATGATCTCTTTGCGGATAACCCTGATTCTATTACGAAATTTTCACAATCGATTGCCGACAATTTGCGCGCGCAATTATCCGTTCGCCGAATGGCCGTGCAACGCGCTCGCGTTTAGGGCACATTTGCCGATTCGTTTTACCGCCTTCCTCGAACCTGAACCCTAGGGATCTTCCAATTCATGGCTACCACGGACGCCTTGAGTCAACAGCGGGCTGCATCGCGCCCGTTGCAAACGACGCTGAAATCGCATCTGGCCTACACCCTGCTGTGCGGTCTGGTGATCATGCTGATGCTCAGCCTGGTTCGCCTGGCCCTGCTGGTCTACAACAACGACATGATCGGCGACACGCCGATGTCGACCGTGGCCGAGGGTTTCCTCAATGGCCTGCGCTTCGACCTGCGGGTTGTGGTGTACCTTAGCATTCCGCTGCTGCTGGCAATCCTCAGCACCCGGGCGATGGCCGCGCGCGGCTTGTTCCGGGCCTGGCTGACCATCGCCTCGAGCATCGTCATGTTCCTCGGCCTGATGGAGATGGACTTCTATCGCGAGTTCCACCAGCGCCTCAACGGCCTGGTGTTCCAGTACGTCAAGGAAGACCCGAAAACCGTCCTGAGCATGCTCTGGTACGGCTTCCCGGTGGTGCGCTACCTGCTGGCCTGGGCCTTTGGCACCTGGCTGCTGAGCCTGCTGTTCAAGGGCATCGACCGCCTGACCCGGCCTAATGACGTGTATGAAAGCCAGATGGCCAGCGCAGCGCCCTGGTATGTGCGTGGCGTGGTGTTCTTCATGATCCTGCTGGTGGCGGTCATCGCTGCCCGCGGCACCCTGCGCCAGGGCCCGCCCATGCGTTGGGGCGATGCCTTCACCACCGACTCGAACTTCGTCAACCAGCTGGGCCTGAACGGCACCCTGACCCTGATCGACGCCGCCAAGAGCCGTTTTGGCGAGGACCGCGCCAACATCTGGAAGTCGACCATCGAGCAGGGCCTGGCTACCCAGACCGTGCGCGACATGCTGCTGACTGGCAACGACAAGCTGGTCGATGCCGACAGCGCTGCGGTGCGCCGTGATTTCATCCCGCCAGCGGACAACACCCTGCCGATCAAGAACGTCGTGGTGATCCTCATGGAGAGCTTCGCCGGTCATTCGGTAGGCGCCCTGGGCAGCCCGAACAACATCACCCCGTACTTCGACAAACTGGCGAAAGAGGGCTTGCTGTTCGACCGCTTCTTCTCCAACGGCACCCACACCCACCAGGGTATGTTCGCCACCATGGCCTGCTACCCGAACCTGCCGGGCTTCGAGTACCTGATGCAGACCCCGGAAGGCGGCCACAAGCTTTCGGGCCTGCCGGCGCTGCTCAGCGCCCGTGACTACGACGACGTCTACGTCTACAACGGTGACTTTGCCTGGGACAACCAGTCCGGTTTCTTCGGCAACCAGGGCATGACCACCTTCATCGGCCGTAACGACTTCGTCGATCCGGTGTTCTCCGACCCGACCTGGGGCGTGTCCGACCAGGACATGTTCGACCGCGGTAACGAAGAGCTGGCCCGGCACGATGGCAAGAAGCCGATCTACGCGCTGCTGCAGACCCTGTCCAACCATACGCCGTATGCGCTGCCGAAGGATCTGCCGGTCGAGAAGGTCACAGGCCAGGGCCGCCTGGACGAGCACCTGACCGCCATGCGCTACTCCGACTGGGCCCTGGGCCAGTTCTTCGAGAAGGCGCGCAAGGAGCCTTACTTCAAGGAAACCCTGTTCGTCATCGTTGGCGACCATGGCTTCGGCAACCACCAGCAGGTCACCGAGCTCGACCTCGGGCGCTTCAACGTGCCGCTGCTGCTGATTGCCCCGGGCATCCAGGACAAGTTCGGTGCGGTCAACCACACCGTGGGTACCCAGATCGACATCGTGCCGACCATCATGGGCCGCCTGGGCGGCGAAACCCGTCACCAGTGCTGGGGCCGTGACCTGCTCAACCTGCCGGCCGGTGATCCGGGCTTCGGCATGATCAAACCATCGGGCAGCGAGCAGATCGTCGGCCTGGTCAAGGGCGATCGCATCCTGATCGAGGCCAAGGACATGTCGCCACGCATGTACCGCTACGAGCTGGGCGCCAACTTCAAGGCCGAGCTGATCGAAGCCCCGGACCAGAAGGACCTGACTCACAAGCTCGAGTCGTTCATCCAGACGGCGACCAAGAGCTTGCTGGACAACACCGCGGGTGTAGTGCACGGCACCCCGGAATAACGTCGTTGCTAGCGCTGTAAACAGGACCCCGGCTTGCCGGGGTCTTGGCTTTTTGTGCCATGGATGCTCAAATTGCGCGCCTCGGGAAGCGGGGGCTGGAATGGCGCCCATCAAAAAAGGATTTTTGCGTGCGAGTGTTCGTGTTGTTTGCCTGCCTGTGCCATTCACTGTTGGCGGTGGCCGATGTTGCCTCAGCGGATTACCAGACGCCCCCCGGCTGGCGCACCGAATGCTTGGGCCGGGTGCAGTTCGATGTACCCCAGGACATTGCCTGGCACGTTTCCAGTGGTTACTGGCAATACTACAATTTCGATCTCCCCGACCCCACGATCACCCCTGGGGACAAGCAGATTGCCTACGGCGAAGGGTTGACCGGCGAGCTGCCCTTTCTGGTCGACATCGAGGTCAGCCCGTTGACCACCCGTGCACTCTACGAACAGATCCGCTATGTGCAGAGCCTCACCCGTGGCCCGGCGCAGGAGCGGGTGGTGAAGGCGCAGATGGAGGCGCTGGATGCTGCCATCTCTGCGAGCCGTGACGATGAAGCGCGCTACAGGGCCCTGAGTGATCAGTACTACGACTTGCGTGAAAAGCTCCAGCGCATAGGCTATGTGACTTCGCAGCTGGTGGTGCTTGACGACATGATCAAGCAATTTACTGCCGAGGGGCGGCCGGTGGCGAAGCTGCAGGTCGAGCGCGATGCCTTCTTCGCGGAGCAGGCACAATGGCCGACCGATGTAGAGTACGAGCATGAGCGCTTTATCGAGCTGGGTGTGCCGGACGCCTCTGCAAACTGGTATGAAGGTAATCTGACTGCCTACCTGTGGCGCGATCAACGCATCTACCGATTCAAATTCTACAGTGGCGCCAATACGGCTACAGACACCGCTGCGCTGGCCCGGCTGGAGCCCAGGGCGCGCGCTGTGCTGGCCGCGTTCCGCACCCGCAAGCAATACGAAATTCCCCAGGACAACGGCTTCTGTGTGCCCTTCGGCTTCATTGCCGACGATGGCACACCGCGGCATGCCATCACCCTGGGCCTCAACCCTGCAGACAACCCGAAACTGCTGCACCGCCTGAGCATGAGCAGTGACAGCGACAAGGCCGTCGAGATGGTGCCGATGCTGCTGGATCGACTGATTGTCAACCCGTTTCCGATGCATATCAGTGTCGATAAGTTCGGGCCCTCAAGCGTGCGGATCGGTGCCGCCAAGGGCAGGTTCGGTGGCGCACGCTTTCGCGTCTATGAGCCTGACAGTCTCAAGCCGGCGGCCACTGAAACGTTCAGGATGGTCGCTGGCGCCGTGAGCTCCGGCTACCAGCCCACCGTGGTACTGGGAGTGACCGATGAACACTCCGAGCCGCCGCTGGAGTTCGAGCCCTCCAGGGACCAATTCCTGCGCACGCTGCAAAGCATACGTGCGCTGCCGGGCGGCCATCGCTTTGAGCCGCAAGTCGACTGAACAACCACCCCGCGGCGAGGTCAACGGAAGGTAGGCCAGATTCACCCTGAACATCGGTACAGAGGAGAGTCCAATGAAAGACTGGGTCATTACTTTTGTTGATCAGAAGGGCGAGCGTACCTCGCTGCCTCTCACCGCAGAGCTTGAGCCGAGCATCGAAGAGGCTGCGCGGCTTATTCGTACCCATCTGTTTCCGGTCATGGACGAACTGGACCTCACTGATTTCGAGGGCCGCACACCCTCACCGACGGCCAAATGGCTGAAAGAGCAGAACGGGGTAGAGATCACCGCCATCACTGAAGCCCCCTGAACCCGCTTGCTGGCTGGCACGCCGGGCAATCAGGCGCTACGCTGCAGACAAGGTCGGGCAGTTTCTTCTGATTGTCCGGGCTTGCCGATCCACGTCACGCAACAGCTCGAATTGCCCCCGCACGTCTTGTGTGGCGGGCAGGTGCGTTTTGCACTGAAAGTCTATCCATCGGTAATGAGGAGGACGATTCATGAGCAGCCAATACGAGGACATCAGCAGCACGGTCTTGCGTCGGATGAAAGAAGGGGGGTTCAACTTCGCGCAGATTCATCCCATCGAGTTTTATGCGGTATTTCCGGACGAGGCACGGGCGCGGCGAGCGGCAGGAAAGTTTCGCGGCGAATCACTCAGTGCCCAAGTGCATGAGCGCGATGATGGCGCCTGGCATCTGGAACTGAGCAAGGTGATGTTTGCAACCTATGGCGGTATCGGCGAATTCGAACAGGATTTCGAGGCGGTGATTGCCCCGCTGGGTGGAGAAATAGAAGGCTGGGGCGTCAAGCAGGAGCGTCAGCTGGCCTGATCAAACGGTCCCACAGGGCGGCTCTGGCCGTCTGCCGTGGGCCGCTCGGCGCTTCGCAATGAAGCGCTGCCGTCAAAGCAACCGGGGCGGTTGCACAGATCTGGTGCGGCCGTTCTTCGCTTAAAACGCAACTTATTGAATAACAAGGAATTATGCCGCTGGCACGGGGCTTGCGATGGCTCGGGTGCACGGGTGACAAGGAGTTCGGCATGATCCGCACCTTTTATGACGAAATGTACGCCGCTGACGGCCAGGTCCGTCCGCACTACCGGGAGTTCGCCCGCTGGCTGGCCGAAACCCCGCCGGAACTGCTGGCCCAGCGTCGACGTGAAGCCGACCTGCTGTTCCACCGCGCCGGCATTACCTTCACCCTCTATGGCGACGAGCAGGGCACCGAGCGCCTGATTCCTTTCGATACCATCCCACGCAGCATCCCGGCCAGTGAATGGCGGGTGGTGGAGCGTGGCTGCATTCAGCGGGTGAAGGCGCTGAACCTGTTTCTCGCCGACCTGTACCACGACCAGCGCATCATCCGCGCCGGGATCATCCCGGCCGAGCAGGTCCTGGCCAACGACCAGTACCAGCTGGCGATGCAGGGCCTGGACCTGCACCGCAACATCTATTCGCATATTTCCGGGGTCGACCTGGTGCGTGACAGCGATGGCAGCTATTACGTGCTCGAAGACAACCTGCGTACCCCCAGCGGCGTCAGCTACATGCTCGAAGACCGCAAGATGATGATGCGCTTGTTCCCCGAGCTGTTTGCCGCCCAGCGCATCGCCCCCATCGATCATTACCCCAACCTGTTGCTCGATACCCTCAAGAGTTCCAGCCCGCTGGATAACCCCAGCGTGGTGGTGCTGACGCCCGGGCGTTTCAACAGCGCGTTCTTCGAGCACGCCTTCCTCGCCCGCGAGATGGGCGTCGAGCTGGTCGAGGGCGCCGACCTGTTCGTGCGGGATGAGCGGGTGTTCATGCGCACCACCGATGGTCCCAAGGCGGTGGATGTGATCTACCGGCGCCTGGACGATGCCTTCCTCGACCCGCTGGCGTTCAACCCCGATTCGATGCTTGGTGTGCCCGGGCTGCTGGCGGCCTATCGCTGTGGCAACGTGGTGCTGGCCAATGCCATTGGCACTGGCGTGGCCGACGACAAGTCGATCTACCCCTATGTCACCGACATGATCCGCTTTTATCTCGACGAGGAGCCGATCCTGAAGAACGTGCCGACCTGGCAGTGCCGCAAACCTGAAGAACTTTCCCACGTGCTGGCGCACCTGCCGGAACTGGTGGTCAAGGAAACCCAGGGTTCCGGCGGCTACGGCATGCTGGTCGGTCCGGCGGCCACCCGTGCCGAGATCGAGGCGTTTGCCGCACGGATCAAGGCCCGGCCGGCGGCCTACATCGCCCAGCCAACGCTGTCGCTGTCGACCTGCCCGACCTTTGTCGAGAACGGCATTGCCCCGCGGCATATCGACCTGCGGCCTTTCGTGCTGTCCGGGCGCGAGACCCGGGTGGTGCCTGGCGGCCTGACCCGGGTCGCCCTGCGTGAAGGTTCGCTGGTGGTCAACTCGTCCCAGGGCGGCGGTACCAAGGACACCTGGGTGGTTGAGGATTAAGTCATGTTGAGTAGAACTGCCTCCGATTTGTACTGGATGTCGCGTTACCTGGAGCGGGCGGAAAACCTCGCACGGATGCTCGATGTCAGCTATTCGCTGTCGCTGATGCCGCAGGACGGCCGCGGCGACGGCCTGGATGAAATGGCCATGCCGCTGCTGATCACCGGCACCCTCGACGATTACCTGGAGCGCCACGGCCAGTTGCATGCCGAGCGCCTGCTGCACTTCTTTGCCCTGGACCCGGAAAACCCGGCGAGCATCTACAGTTGCCTCGGCGCCGCGCGGGCCAGTGCCCATGCAGTACGTGGGCGGATTACCGCCGACATGTGGGAAAACATCAACGCCACCTGGCTCGAGATTCGCGGTATTGCCGAGCAGGGCCTGGGCCGCTATGGCATGAGCCGTTTCTGCGAGTGGATCAAGGAACGCTCGCACCTGTTCCGGGGGGCCACCTACGGCACCATCATGCGCAACGACGCCTTTCGCTTCATTCGCCTGGGCACCTTCATCGAGCGTGCCGACAACACCCTGCGCCTGCTCGATGCCCGCTACGAAATGCTCGGCGACGAGGCCGAGGCGGTCAGCGACAGTTCGGCGCGGGGTTACTACCAATGGAGCGCCTTGCTGCGTGCGCTGTCGTCGTTCGAGGCCTACACCGAGATCTACCGTGATGCACCGGCCGCCCGCCATGTTGCCGAGCTGCTGCTGTTGCGCGCCGACGTGCCGCGCTCGCTGCGTGCCTGCACCGAGGAAATCGACCTGATCCTCGCCAGCCTGCCCGGTGGCAACGGCCGCCCGGCCCAGCGCCTGGCCGCCGAGGTGGACGCACGCCTGCGCTACACCTCGATTGATGAAATCCTCGCCGAGGGCCTGCACCCCTGGTTGACCCATTACATTCCGCTGGTGCGTGAGTTGGGTAATGCCATTCACAGTGCCTACCTGGAGGCCGTATGAGACTGACCATTAGCCACGAAACCGCCTACCACTACGAAGACCAGGTTCGCGCCAGCATCCAGTACCTGCGCCTGACTCCCCACGACAGCGAGCGCCAGCAGGTGCTCAGTTGGCAGCTGGACCTGCCGCGGCCGGTGCGGGCGCAACTGGACCCGTTCGGCAACATCCTGCATGTGCTGAGCCTGGAGGAGCCGCATTCGGACCTGGTCATCGGCGCTCGCGGGCTGGTGGACATCGATGAACGCCGTGAGGCTGAACACGAACTGCAATCGCCGCTGCCGTTCCTGCGCTTCACCCGTCTGACCGAGGCCGACGAAGCGCTGCGCGCCTTCGCCAGCCAGCAATGCCGCAAGCGGCGTGACCGCTCGGCGTTGATCGAATTGATGAATGCCTTGAATCAGCGCATGGCCTACCGGCCCGGCAGTACCGCTGTAGACACCAGTGCAGCACAGGCTTTCGCCGGCGGGGCAGGGGTCTGCCAGGATCACACCCATGCCTTTCTGGCGTGCGTGCGCAGCCTGGGTGTACCGGCGCGTTACGTGTCCGGCTACCTGTTCGACAGCAACAGCCAGCAAATGGCCAGCCACGCCTGGGCCGAAGCCTGGCTGGAGGATGCCTGGTACAGCTTTGATGTCACCAACCAACTGGCCCGGCCCGAACGGCACCTGAAGCTGGCGGTGGGCCTGGACTACCTGGATGCCTGTCCGGTGCGCGGCATGCGCCGGGGCGGCGGTTTCGAGCAAATGCACGCCAAGGTGCTGGTGACCCCGACCCTCAACGCCCAGCAGCAGTGAGCCTCAGGGTTTGCGCGTGGCCATGTGGCTCAGGTACGCAAGCAGCGCGTCCAGCTCGCCGTCGCTGATGACCGCTTCGGTAAACCCGGGCATCTTCGCCTGGGGCCACTGGCGCAGGCTTTGCGGGTCACGGATATAGCGCTGGAGAAAATCGGCCTGGAAGTACTCGGTCGGGTTGTGCGGCAGGTTCAGGTCCGGTCCGAACTGGGCGTCACCGGCGCCGTTGAGGCGATGGCAGGCCAGGCAGTTCTTCTGGAACACGGCAAAGCCTTGACTGATCGGGTCATTGGCCGCCAGGCCGGGCGCCGGGCGCATGGCCGGGAAGCGCTCGGCTACTGCGGCCAGGCGGCGAATGCTGGCAACCTGGAAAGGCCACTGCTCGGGGCTGATGCGCCCGGCTTGCGGGTTACTCCAGACCAGATAGAAGGGCCCGGCGCCGGGTTTGCCCTTGGCCAGTGGTGGCCAGGGCTGTGCGGGGTCTTCAATGGCCAGCCAGGCCCGGGCGGGACCGTCCTGGAGCAAAGGCGCGGCCGGCATCTCGGCGGCGAAGCCATCCAGCGCTACCGCTTGCAGGTGATCCTCAGCCTGGACACCCTGCAGCAAGGCAGCCAGCGGCACTGCGCGGTAATGCATGGTCCTTTTGTAGGAAACATCGTTGTCGATCTGAATGTCCTGCGCCAGCGGGTGTCTGAGTAACTCGGCGCTTTGCCATTGACGGCTGCCAGTGCCCAGGTCCAGGGTCAGTTGCGCCGCCTGCAGGGGCAGGCAGAGCAGGGCAAGCAGCAAGGTAAGGCAATGGCGCATGGGCAGTCTCCAACCATCAAGGTCGGCAGATTACCTGCACACAACCGGCTTGTGCCAGGCACAAACCATGGGAGGAGGGCATGTCGCTCAGCCGAACAGGCGTGAAAGGTTCGGCAGGATCAACAGCAGCGTGGTGGCGAAAAGAATGAGCCCGGCTTGACGTACTTTGTGTTGTTTGAACATGGCTGACCGCCTTTTTGTTGTTATTCCTGAGTGCCCAGAGGCTTCCTTGTCATTGATCTGGCGAACATGATTTGACGCAGCGAAGCATTAAGACGCGAACCGTTGCTAATGGGTATACAGCTAACCTTAGGGTCAACGTCACCCGTGTTTTAGAACGCTTTAATCTGTACTTATTCAGTTACAAGTTGTTTTGGCTATGAGGCCTTTGGCCATCCTGCAGCATTCCCCTTGCTAGACGCTTGCAGCACATCAGCAAGTGGATCCACAACTGATGACCGTTCGTCCGAGCATCATACTTGCCTGCGCGCCTTATTCGGGGCAGGCTTTACGGGGCAATCCCGCCTTTGTCGTTCAGGACTATTTATATGTCGCTACGCATCTGCATCCTGGAAACCGACGTCCTGCGACCGGAGCTGGTCGAGCAGTATCAGGGCTACGGACGGATGTTCGAGCAGCTGTTCAGCCGCCAGCCAATCGCCGCCGAGTTTCGCGTCTACAACGTGTTGAACGACGAGTACCCCGATGATGACCAGGTGTTCGATGCCTACCTGGTCACTGGCAGCAAGGCCGACTCGTTCGGTGATGATCCGTGGATTCAGAAGCTCAAGACGTTCCTGTTGGAGCGCTACCAGCGTGGCGACAAATTACTCGGCGTTTGTTTTGGTCATCAGTTGCTGGCGCTGCTGCTGGGCGGCAAGAGCGAGCGCGCGCACCAGGGCTGGGGGGTGGGTACCCACCGTTATGTGATGAACGCCAAGGCACCGTGGATGAGCCCACAGGTTGAAGAACTGACCCTGCTGATCAGCCATCAGGACCAGGTCACCCGCTTGCCGGAAAACGCCACGGTGATTGCCTCCAGCGATTTCTGTCCCAACGCGGCCTATCACATCGGTGACCAGGTGCTGTGCTTCCAGGGCCACCCGGAATTCATTCACGACTATTCGCGGGCGCTGCTCGAGCTGCGCCAGCACAACCTTGGCCAGGAGGTGTACCGCAAGGGCATCGACAGCCTGGCGCACGAGCACCAGGGCAGCACGGTGGCCGAATGGATGATGCGCTTTGTGGCGCACAAACCTCAGGGCAGCTCGGCCTGAGGCCTGCCGTTACAGCCAGCCGGAGCGCTTGAAGCTGGCATACAGCGCCGTGCAGCCCACGGCGATCCCGCCCAGCACGGCAAAGTAGCCGTAATGCCAGGTCAGTTCCGGCATGTTCTGGAAGTTCATCCCGTAGATCCCCGCCACCGCCGTGGGAAATGCCAGGATCGCCGCCCAGGCGGCGAACTTGCGCTGCACGATGCTCTGGCGTGACGACTCCAGCAACATGCCGATCTCGATGGTCTGGCTGGCGATATCGCGAATCCCGGCCAGGTCTTCCATCTGTCGGGTGACGTGGATCTGCACATCGCGAAAATACGGGCGCATGTTCTTGTCGATGAAGGGGAAGGTCAGGCGCTGCAGCTCTTCGCTGACCTCGACCATCGGTGCCACGTAGCGGCGCAGGCGCAGGATGTCGCGGCGCAGGCTGTGGATGCGCTGGATGTCCTCTTCCTTGAGCGAACCGCTGAGCACGCTTTGCTCCAGCTCCTCGATCTCGCCATGAATGGCTTCGCTGACCGGTTGGTAGTTCTCGGTGACGAAGTCGAGCAGGGCGTAGAGCACGAAGTCCTCACCGTGTTCGAGCAGCAGCGGCCGCGCTTCGCAGCGCTGGCGCACCAGGGCATAGGATTTCGAGTGACCGTTACGCGCGGTGATGATGTAGCCATTGCCGGCGAAGATATGGGTTTCGATGAACTCCAGTTTGCCTTCGTGGCGCACCGGCGAGTAGGTGACGATGAACAGGGCGTCGCCGAAGGTCTCGAGCTTGGGCCGGCTGTGCTTTTCCAGCGCGTCCTCGATGGCCAGTTCATGCAGGTTGAACTGGCGCTGCAGGTTGGCCAGCTCCTGGGCGTTGGGCTCTTCCAGGCCGATCCAGACGAAATGACCGGGTTTGCTTGCCCATTGGCTGCCTTCATCGAGGCTGATATTGGTGACTTTTCTGCCGGCGCTGTACACCGCCGCCGCAACGACTCGACCCATGGTTGTCCACTTCTTCTGTTAACCGTGCCAGTAGCTTGGTCTGACCGGCACGATTCGGCAACCGTTCACGCCTGGGCCAGTTCACCTTCCATGCGATCGATGCAGTGTTGCATCTGCAGGCGGCACTGCTCGGCCAGGGCCGGCACATCCTGCTGGGTCAGGCCGCTGGTGGCGATCGGCGCCAGCGAACGGATGATCACCTTGCTGCGACGCCAGCCGTTGAGCTTAAGACGGCTGGCATAGCGGCTGACGCACACCGGCACGATCGGCACACCCGCCTCGACGGCCATGTGGAAGGCCCCCTTCTTGAAGGTGATCAGGTGCTCGCCGGCATTGCGCGTGCCTTCGGGGAACACCCAGATCGAGGTGTCGTCTTCGCTCAGGGTGCGGGTGGTGGTCTGCATTGCCCGGCGCGCCTGGTAGGCGTTGCCGCGGTCGACCAGCACGTTGCCGCCCAGCCAGAACAACTGGCCGAACAGGGGGACCCATTTCAGGCTCTTTTTGCCGATGCACACGGTGCGCCGCGGCACCACATGACCCAGCACGAACAGGTCGTAGTTGGACTGGTGGTTGGCGATGATCACGCAGCCCGGCGGCTGATCGAACAGTGGGCCGACCTCGGCCTTGATCTCGAGGCGCATCAGCCAGGTGGCGGGCAGCCCATAAAGGCGTGCACAGATTCGGCTGTTGTCCGGGTTGAACGGTCGGCACAAGCCAACCAGCACACCGAGAACACCGGCCAGGAGAAAATGCAGCCCCAACAGGAACATGCGGATAATAAAAAGCATCGTACGACTCACACCAGGCAAACGCGGCGCAGTGTACGGGTGTGCACTTCTATCGGCAAACGCTCATTGGGGCGGTGTAGGCCTGATTACACAAATAGTTGCAATCAGGCCTTGGTAGGGGGTCAGCCCAGGTGTTCCTGGTCGCGGATGATGGCGTCGTCGAGGATGTCGAGCAGCGCTTTGCGCACTTTGAGCTTGGTGTGCTTGTGGGCGTTCATGTTGATCTTCTTCAACTGGCGGGCCGCTGTCAGCGCAGCTTCCTGCAGCTGTTCGACCGGCACTACCTTGTCGAGGAAACCGGCGTCGACGGCGCTGGCCGGGTCGAACATCTCGGCATTGATCACCGAACGGTGGAACGCCGAGCGGCGCAGGCGATCGCGGGCCAGTTCGATGCCGGCGTGGTGCATGGTCATGCCGATCTGCACTTCATTGAGGCCAATGCTGAACGGGCCTTCGACGCCGATGCGGTAGTCGGCCGAGAGCAGCAGGAATGCGCCTTTGGCCACCGCGTGGCCCGGGCAGGCAACGATGACCGGGAACGGGTGCGAGAGCATGCGTCGGGCCAGGGTGGAGCCTGCGGTGACCAGGCTGACGGCTTCTTTCGGGCCTGCGGTCATGACCTTCAGGTCGTAGCCGCCGGAGAGAATGCCCGGCTGGCCGGTGATGATTACCACCGCGCGGTCCTGCGCGGCCTGGTCGAGGGCGGCATTGAAGGCCTTGATGACGTCGGGCGAGATAGCGTTGACCTTGCCGTTGTTCAGGGTCAGGGTCGCAATGCCGTCTTCGAGGTGGTAGGTAATCAGCTCACTCATGACAGGGTTCCTTAAGGGGGAGTGGGGCAGACGTTACTCAGGCAAGTGCCCGAGGTAAAGCGCTGTGACTGACTGACCGGTCAGCTTGCAGGTCCGCTTGCTCGTCCTGACGGGAGTGCGTTAATCCGGGCTGCCAAAGCACGCCAGAGAATGGCGGCTTTGCCCTCTGTGCCGGGGTTTTTTGATTAAATGGCTTAAGCGCATGAATATTCTGAAAAAAACCTTTGCCATCAGAACCTCTTTCGACTACATTAGCGCGCCTCGACAGGCTGAACTGCTTGGCGAGAACCGGTGAAGTGTCCGAGTGGCTGAAGGAGCACGCCTGGAAAGTGTGTATACAGGAAACTGTATCAAGGGTTCGAATCCCTTCTTCACCGCCACATCTAGAAAAGCCCCCGACCTGAACAAGGCCGGGGGCTTTTTGTTTTGCCCATGAAAAAGGATGTTTCAGATGCTCAAAGAAGTATTCAGCAAGCAGCAGATTCTCGCCGCCGAGCAGTTGTTGGCCCTGATCAGCCCATCGGCCGAGATGACCCGCCAGCACATTCAGGCGCTGCGCGAAATCGAGCTGGATGAAGATGAGGTCGAAGAGTTCGAGGACGACCCGCAGCAGTTGATGTGGATCGTCAAGGATGTGGCTGACTGGGAATCGGTGTATTTCGTCGACTGGAAGGACACCGAGTCGTTTGTGCAGAGCGTGCGGCAGTTGGCCGAGGCGCGTGATGCCGAGGTTACCTTCGGTGTTGAAGATGCGGAGGATGAAGACTTCCTCGACGACACCACGGTGCCCGAGCTGATGGTCACGGCCCACGACGAACTGCACAAGCAGGGCCTGGTGCTGTGGAACTGGTCCACCGACAGTGACTGCTACAGTGGCTTCATCACCACCAGGGACGTGGCGGCGCAGCTGGTTGCGTTGGGTGAGGTGCTGGAAGTGGAAATTCGCGAGGGTAGCGAACCATTCTGACGGCGGTGCTTGGTGGGAGCTGGCTTGCCAGCGATGAGGTCAGTGCAGTCAGCACATCAGGTGCTGCCTGGACTACGACCGCTTCGCGCAGCTCCCACAGGTCCGGCGGCGTACGCAGATTCATTGTGGGAGCTGGCTTGCCAGCGATGGCGCCAGGGCAGTCAGCGCGCCCGGTGTTGCCTGAGTTGCGACCGCTTCGCGCTCGATCGCTGGCAAGTCCAGCTCCCACAGACCCGCGATGAGGGCCTCAGAAACTCACAGAAGCCGAAACCCGCGCTGTCCGTGGCGCCCCCTGAAACAGATAACCATCCCCCAGATACTCGCCGGCATCGCGCCAGTAGCGCTTGTCGAAGACGTTATCCACCATCAGCCGCAGCACCGTGTCATAGCCGCCAACCTTGGTGCTGTAGCGGCTCCCCAGATCGACAACCGCATAGCTGCCGACCTCCACCGTACCGGCCTGGTTGGCGTATTTGCTGGCGCTGTAGCGGGCGCCTCCGAGCAGGGCCAGGCCCGGGATCGGCAGGCTGTAGTCGGCCTGAATGGCGGCGCGAAAATTCGGCACGTTCAGCGCCTGATGGTCTTCGTAGTCAGCCGTGCCGCTGTTCTTGACCCGTGCACGGATTGCCGCAGCGCTGGCATTGATCTGCAGGTTGGAGGTGAGCCAACCGCTGGCGCCCAGTTCCAGGCCGATGTTCTTTTGCTGGCCTTGCTGTACATAAGTGAAGTTGCCTGCGCCGTCAGGTTGCGAATACTGGTAGGCCTGACGCAGCTGGAACAAGGCTGCGCTCAGGCTCAGGCGTTGCCAGTCGCGCTTGATGCCGACTTCCAGTTGGTGGGACAGGGTCGGCGCAAGAATCTCGGCAGTGTTTGTGGCGAACCACGGCGCCGTGCCACCGGATGACAGGCCCTTGCTATAGCTGGTGTACAGGGAGATATCCGGGCGCGGCTTGTAGATCAGCGCGGCATTGGGCAGCAGTTGATAGTCGCGGGTATGGCGGCCTGGGCTGCCATCTTCGGCAAAGGTCTTCTCATCCAGACGCACCAGGCGCGCGCCCAGCACGGTCTGCCATTGTTCGTTGAAGCTGATCCGGTCGCTGGCGAATATCCCATACTGGCGGCTGTCGAGCCTGCGGGTGCTGTGGCCCGGGGTCTTCTCGGACGGCTCCAGCGCCGGCGTTTGTTGATAGATGTTGCCGCTGCCGATCCACTCGTTGAAGTAAGGGCGCTGGTCGAGCGTACGGCGCTGGGCGCTGGCGCCGATGGTCAGCTCATGCCCCATGCCCAGGGTATCGAAGCGGCCATTGAGCGCCCCCTGTGCCTCATCTGTGCGGCGGGTATCGTCAGGGCTGCGGTAGTCGTAGATGTCATAGTCGCCTGCCTCGCTGAAGTAGGCGCCTTCGCTGGAGCCCCAGGCAAACGAACTGTAGTCATCGATCACCACCTTGCTGCGCGAAGCACTGACGCTGCCCGTCCAGTTGTCGCTGAAGCGATACTCGAAGCGCCCGCCAAGGTTCAGCGAGTCGATCGTTACCGGGTTGGCCCAGTGCTGGTAGGCCAGGCGGTCATGCGGGTCGATGCCGTGGGGCAGGCTGTTGCCACCCAGCAACTGATAGCCCGGCACCGAACGCTGTTCACGCTGCTGGTACTCGGCATCCAGTTGCAGCACCGCATCGGGGTTGATTTGCCAGTCGAAGGCCAGGGACGCGAAGTCGCGCTTGCCGTCAGCGTGATCGACGTAGGAGCGGATGTCTTCGTGGGCCAGGTTGGCGCGCAGGCCGAACTGGCGTTCGCTGCCGAACCAGCCGCCCAGGTCGGTCGCAATGTAGCGTTCACCCTGCTCGTTGCTCGACACCGTGACCGTGCGCACATCCTCCGGGCGCTTGGTCACGTAGTTGATCAGCCCGCCCGGTTCCGACACGCCGCTCTGCAAGCCCGAGAGGCCCTTGAGCAACTCGACCTGCTGCTTGTTCTCCAGTGCCACGTTCTGCTCACCGGCGATGGTCTGGCCGTTGATCTTGTAGCTGCTGGCGGCATTGAGTTCAAAGCCGCGTACATTGAAGTTCTCGTAGTAGCCGATCGGTGCGTAGCTTTCGCCCACCGAGGCATCGCTTTGCAGCACTTCGCTGAGCTTGCGCACCTGACGATCAGCCAGCAATTGCTCGCTGAACACTGCAATCGATGCCGGAGTATCCAGGAGCGGCGCTGGCTGCCAGCCGCCGACCGCGGCTTCCCGGGCCTGATAGCCCTCGCTGTAGGCCTCCGATACCTGCACCGGCGCCAGGGTGATGCTGTCCTGGGCCAGGCTGTGCAAGGCCGGCATTGCCAGGCTCAGGCCGAGCAGGTGCAGGGACAGGCGAGGGCGGGGCAAGGTCATGCAGGAGCTCCTTGAAGGCGAACGCGGACGCGCCGTTATTGATCGGCTGCTGTCCGATAGGGCTTTTTGCCCGATGGGTAGAGGGGGACTAGCCCGGGCACTGGTAACCCGCCCGGTATTGCGCCGGGCAGGCGGGGGCGCAATCTTAGCAGGGGCGACCGGCTGGCGGTGCCCCTGTTTTCAATCGGCTTCTACTGCTCTGTACGAGCGAGGGCGGCGCGGATTCACCCGTTCGCCGCCGTCTGGGCGTGTCGCCGCCAGTTGCCGTCGATTTTCGACCAGGTCTTCTTGTCGGTGATGGCCATCAGCTTGCGACCATCTTTGAACGTGGCCAGGAAGGTCACCTCTTCTTCCTTGCCACCTAGCCAGAGGCCGGCGATCAGTCCGACCGGACCCGCCACCAGGGCGCCGGCCATGCCCCAGCCAAGCGCACTGCTGAGGCTGCGACTGGATTCCTGATTGGCAACGATCAGATCGGAAATGCGGGTAAGGGCGATCTTCTCGCCGGGTGAAGGGCTGCGGGCGGTCTTGAGTGTGAGCGATCCGTTGCGGTACTCGCCTTCACCTTGCAAGAAATCGCCGGATTGAACCGTGAGTCTTGTCATAGTGGCGTCCAGGTTGAAAGGGCTATTGACCAATCCCTACTCAGCGCCAGGGTTCGGCACAAGTCAATGGCCAGGCGACGGAGGGTCACCGCCGAGTTGTCGCAAAAAAGTAAAGACGTAGATCCGCTGAAGGATAACGGAATGTCGCATTCTTATAATTAAAGTTCGGTTTCTCAACTAAAGCTGCTCGGTCGATTTTCGTCTATGGGCGCGATTTTAGTTGGGCTCGATATATCACCGTTTGCGCAAATTGTTGCGGAGGGCGCTAAATCAAGGCTTCTGAATTGTAGGACAATAAACAAGTAGTGTTATTGAAAATTGGCGTCAAAAAAAGCTGGACAGTTCAATTCCTGGTGTGTCAGTTTTTCCCCGCCTCATTCAGGCGAGTGATGGGACGATCTCGCCGCGGGAGCGTCCTGTCGGACAACAACTGCTTTTTTGTAAACAAGGAAGTGTCTGTATGTCGAAAGTCAAAGAAAGCGCTATTGTTTCAGCTGGCTCTGTATTGCAACCGCACGGTGCAAGTTCCGCTTACAGCCTGATCAATAGTTTCGGCCATCAATATGATCGCGGCGGCAGTGCGACAGTCAATGGCAAACCTTCGTTCTCGGTCGACCAGGCCGCTACCCAGTTGCTGCGCGATGGCGCCGCCTGGAAGGACCTGAACAAGGACGGCACCATCAACCTGACCTATACCTTCCTGACCAAGGCACCTGTTGGCTTCGACAGTCAGGAACTGGGCTCGTTCAGCGCCTTTTCCGGCCAGCAGAAGGCTCAGGCCAAACTGTCCATGCAGTCCTGGGCAGACGTGGCCAAGGTGACCTTCAAGGAAGGTGCGTCAGGCGGCGACGGTCACATGACCTTCGGCAACTACAGCGACGGCAGCACCGGTGGCGCGGCATTTGCCTATCTGCCGTTCGACCGCCCGGGTTCGCACAAGGGTGAATCCTGGTACCTGATCAACAACCAGTACCAGGCCAACGTCAACCCGGAGAACGGCAACTACGGCCGCCAGACCCTGACCCACGAGATCGGCCACGTGCTCGGTCTGTCCCACCCGGGCGACTACAACGCCGGGGAAGGCTACCCAACCTACGCCGATGCAACCTACGGCCAGGATACCCGTGGCTACAGCGTCATGAGCTACTGGGGCGAGAGCAACACCAGCCAGAACTTCACCAAGGGCGGCGTGCAGGTGTACTCCTCGGCGCCACTGATGGATGACATCGCGGCGATCCAGAAACTCTACGGTGCCAACTACGCGACCCGCTCCGGCGATACCGTATACGGCTTCAACTCCACCGCCGACCGCGATTTCTACTCGGCCACCTCGGCCTCGTCGAAAATCGTCTTCTCGGTGTGGGACGGTGGCGGCAACGATACCCTGGACTTCTCCGGTTTTACCCAAAACCAGAAGATCAACCTCAATGACGCGTCGTTCTCCGACGTTGGCGGCATGATTGGCAACATTTCCATTGCCAAGGGCGCGATTGTCGAGAACGCCATCGGCGGTTCGGGCAATGACCTGCTGATCGGCAACGCCGTGGCCAACGAGCTCAAGGGTGGTGCCGGCAACGACATCATCTACGGCGCCGGTGGTGGCGACAAACTCTGGGGTGGTGCCGGTTCCGACACCTTCGTCTTCGCTGCCAGCAGCGATTCGACCCCGAGCAATCCCGACCGGATCATGGATTTTGTCAGCGGTCAGGACAAGATCGATCTGTCGGCCATCTCGGCCTTTGCTGTCAACAAGCTGCCGCTGCAGTTCGTTGATGCCTTTACCGGGCATGCCGGCGAGGCGGTACTGAGCTTCGATCAGGCAAGCAACCTCGGTAGCCTGTCGATCGACTTCACCGGCAACAGCCTGTCTGATTTCCTGGTGACTACTGTAGGTCAGGCAGTCGCCACGGATATCGTGGTCTGATAGCAACCTGAAAGGGCGGCGCTCATGCGCCGCTTTTTCTGAGGCGGGCAGATGATGGCTTTCAAGCGAATGATCGCGCTCGGCGCGATTCCCCTGATGTTGATGACCGAGGTCGGTATGGCAAGCAGCCTGATACTCCCCACTCCTGCGCAACTGGCCGGTGAATGGACGCTTTACCCCGAAGCAGATCCGGCAGCGGGTTGCGAGCTGCACCTGGAAGAAACGCAAACCTTGCACGGCGATCTGGATTGCGTGGAAGGGCTGATCGGCGCGCGTCCCGGCGGCTGGCTGCCGACTCCCGATACCCTGGCCTTGATGGGCGGCAGCGGCACTGCATTGGTGCACTTCAACCGTTATAAGCCCGGTATCTTCAAATGGACTTCAGCGAGCGGAAAGACACTGTTATTGGAACGTAAGAATAAATAATAAAACCTTGTAGGCAATTGCCGATTTTTCAGGGATAGAAAGGCGGACAATGAACAGGCCGACTAATAAGGCCGGTGCGCCCTTGTGGGCAGCACTGGCAGATCACAAGTCCACGCTTCTGAGTGTGGGTTGTTTTACCGCGTTGATTAATCTCCTCATGCTGGTGCCCTCGATTTATATGCTGCAAGTGTATGATCGGGTACTTTCTTCGCAAAACGAAACAACCCTGTGGATGCTGACCTTGATGGTGGTCGGTTTCTTTGTGTTTATTGGTGCGCTGGAAGCAATCCGCAGTTTCATTGTTATCCGTGTTGGCAACCAGCTGGAACAGGGCTTCAACCTGAACGTGTACCGGGCCGCCTTCGAGCGCAACTTGCGTCAGGGCGATGGCCAGGCAGGGCAAGCACTTAACGACCTGACCCAGGTGAGGCAATTTGTCACCGGCCCGGCGTTGTTCGCCTTCTTTGACGCGCCCTGGTTTCCGATTTATCTGGCGGTGATTTTTCTGTTCAACGTCTGGCTGGGCGTCATGGCCTGTGCCGGGGCGTTGCTGTTGATTGCCCTGGCGGTGCTCAACGAACGCCTGACCCACAAGCCGCTGGTCGAAGCCAGCGGTTTCCAGCAGCAGTCCACACACCTGGCCAGCAGCCAGTTGCACAACGCCGAGAGCATCCAGGCCATGGGCATGCTCGGTGCCTTGCGCCAGCGCTGGTTCGCCTTGCATTCGCGCTTTCTGACCTTGCAGAACCAGGCCAGCGATACGTCGGCAGTGATCACCGCGGTCAGCAAGTCGCTGCGCCTGTGCCTGCAATCGCTGGTGCTGGGGCTGGGCGCCTTGCTGGTGATCGAGGGGCAGATGACCCCGGGCATGATGATCGCCGGCTCTATCCTCATGGGGCGGGTACTTAGCCCGATCGATCAGTTGATTGCGGTGTGGAAGCAGTGGAGCGGGGCGCACATGGCCTATCAGCGTCTCGATGGTCTGTTGCGCGAGTTTCCTGAACCGCCAGCACCGATGGCCTTGCCGGCGCCAAGCGGGCGCCTGGGTTTCGAGCAGGTCAGCGCCGGGCCGCCCGGCAAGCGTGTGGCCACCTTGCAGCAGATCAGTTTCAACCTTGGCGCCGGGGAAGTGCTCGGCGTTTTGGGAACCTCCGGCTCGGGCAAGTCGACCCTGGCCAAGGTGCTGGTTGGCGTCTGGCCGACCCTGGGCGGTACCGTGCGCCTGGACGGCGCCGACCTGCACCGCTGGGATCGCGAGGCCCTGGGCCCGCATATCGGTTACCTGCCACAGAACATCGAACTGCTGCGCGGCAGCATTGCCGAGAACATTGCCCGGTTTGCCGATCTGGATGGCCACAAGGTGGTCGAGGCCGCGCGCCAGGCCGGCGTGCATGAGCTGATCCTGCGCCTGCCGCAAGGCTATGACACGCGTCTGGGCGAAGACGGCGGCGACCTGTCCGGCGGGCAGAAACAGCGCATCGCCCTGGCCCGAGCCCTCTACGGCGGGCCGAGCCTGATCGTGCTCGACGAACCCAATTCCAACCTCGACACCAGTGGCGAGGCGGCGCTGGCCACCGCCATTGCGCAGATGAAAGCCCAGGGCCGCACCGTGGTACTGGTCACCCACCGCTCGGCAGCCCTTGCCCAGGCCGACAAGCTGCTGGTGCTCAGCGAGGGGCGGATGCAGGCCTTTGGGCCGGCGCATGACGTGATGCAGGCCCTGAGCCGCGCCCAGGAACAGGCCCAACGTCAACCCGCCAATGCCGCGTTGGCAACCGGAGGTGGCGTATGAGTCAGGTAGATAAAGGCCGCGGCGCGCGTTTTTACGTGCGACTGGGCTGGCTGCTGACCCTGGTCGGCTTTGGCGGTTTCATTGCCTGGGCAACCCTGGCACCGCTCGATCAAGGCATCGCCGTGCAGGGCACGGTGGTGGTATCCGGCAAGCGCAAGGCGGTGCAGTCCCTGGCCGGTGGCGTGGTCAGCCGCATCCTGGTCAGTGAAGGCCAGATTGTTAAGCAGGGGCAGCCGCTGTTTCGCCTCGACCAGACCCAGGTCCAGGCCGATGTGCAATCGCTGCAGGCCCAGTACCGACTGGCCTGGGCCAGCCTGGCGCGCTGGCAGAGCGAGCGCGATAACCTCGGCGAAATCGTCTTCCCGGCCGAGCTCAGCAACAATCCCGACCCGCAGTTGAGCCTGGTGTTGGAGAGCCAGCGTCAGCTATTCAGCAGCCGCCGTGATGCCCTGGCCCGCGAACAGGCGGGGCTGACCGCGAGTATCGACGGTGCAGTCGCCCAGTTGGCCGGCATGCGCCGCGCCCGTGGCGACCTGCAGGCCCAGGCCGATTCATTGCGTGAGCAACTGGAGAACCTCAAGCCGCTGGCCAGCCAGGGTTACATTCCGCGCAACCGCTTGCTGGAGTATCAGCGGCAGTTGTCCCAGGTCCAGCGTGACCTGGCGCAGAACAGCGGCGATAGCGCACGGCTTGAGCAGGGCATCGTCGAGTCGCGGCTCAACCTGCAGCAACGCCGCGAGGAATACCAGAAAGAGGTGCGCAGCCAGCTGGCCGAGGCGCAACTGAAAAGCGTGACCTTGGAGCAGCAACTGACCTCGGCTGGTTTCGACCTGCAGCACAGCGAGATTCTTGCCCCGGCCGACGGCATCGCGGTCAACCTCGGCGTGCATACCGAGGGCGCAGTGGTGCGCGCCGGTGAAACCTTGCTTGAGGTGGTCCCCCAGGGCACTGCCCTGGAAGTCGAAGGGCGCCTGCCGGTCAACCTTGTGGATAAAGTCGCGGTGCAGCTGCCTGTGGATATCCTCTTCACCGCCTTCAACCAGAGCAGCACGCCGCGGGTAGCGGGCGAGGTGGCGCTGATTTCCGCCGACCAGCTGCTCGACGACAAGACCGGCCAGCCGTACTACGTCCTGCGCAGCACGGTCAGCGAACAGGCACTGGCGCGCCTCAACGGCTTGGTAATCAAACCGGGCATGCCCGCCGAACTGTTCGTGCGTACCGGCGAGCGCTCGATGCTCAATTACCTGTTCAAACCCCTGCTCGACCGGGCAGGCACCGCGTTGACCGAACAATAAGGAAGCCCGTGCATGAAAAGCTTGATGACCGGGCTGCTGGCGGCGTTCGCCCTGACAACAGGGGCGGGCGCGCAGGCCATGGGACCGTTTCAGGTGTATGAACAAGCGCTGCGCAAGGACCCGGTGTTCCTCGGTGCGCTCAAGGCCCGCGAAGCCGGGCAGGAAAACCGCGCCATCGGCCGCGCCGGCTTGCTGCCGAGCCTGTCGTACAACTACAACAAGGGCCGCAACGACTCCAAGGCTCGCTATCTGGGCGATTCGCGGCGCGAGGATGAAGACCGCCACTACAACAGCTACGGTTCCACCTTCATCCTCCAGCAGCCGTTGCTCGACTACGAGGCCTATGCCAGTTACCGCAAGGGGGTGGCCCAGGCGCTGTTTGCCGATGAGGAGTTTCGTGGCAAAAGCCAGGAGCTGCTGGTCCGGGTGATGACCAGTTATACCCAGGCGCTGTTCGCCGAAGACCAGATCAGCATCAGCGTGGCCAGCAAGCAGGCCTATCAACAGCAGTTCCAGCAGAACCAGCAACTGTTCCAGCAGGGTGAGGGCACCCGTACCGATATTCTCGAAGCCCAGGCCCGCTTTGAGCTGGCCGACGCCGAGGAGATCCAGGCACGCAACGATCAGGATGCGGCCCTGCGCGAGTTGGGTGCGCTGATTGGCGAGCCATCAGCGCGCATCGACGAACTGGCGCCGCTCAACGACGGTTTTGCCCTGTTGACGCTGCAACCGGCGACCTATGAGGCTTGGCATGAGCTGGCCCTGGCCAACAACCCGCAACTGGCGTCCCAGCGTCAGGCCCTGGAAGTGGCCGAGTATGAAGTGGAGCGCAACCGCGCCGGGCATCTGCCCAAGGTGACGGCCTACGCCACGTCGCGACAAATGCAGTCCGACAGTGGCAACACCTACAACCAGCGCTACGACACCAACACCATCGGCATCGAAGTCAGCCTGCCGTTGTTTGCCGGCGGCGGGGTGTCGGCGGCCACCCGTCAGGCCAGCCGCAACCTGGAGCAGGCCGAGTACGAACTGGACGGCAACACCCGGACAACCCTGATCGAGCTGCGCCGTCAGTACAACGCCTGTCAGTCCGGCGTCAGCCGCCTGCGTGCCTATCAGCGGGCGCTGACATCGGCCGAGGCGCTGGTGCAATCGACCCGCCAGAGTGTGCTCGGTGGCGAACGGGTCAACCTCGATGTGCTCAATGCCGAGCAGCAACTGGCGACCACCCGCCGCGACCTGGCCCAGGCCCGCTACGACTACCTGCTGGCCTGGATCAAACTGCATTACTACGCCGGGACCTTGCGCGAAGAGCACCTGGCCCGGGTCGATGAAGCGTTCGTCCGCCGTTAGGCGGTGCGCAGGCGCAAGACGCGCTGGCGTTCTGCCAGGCCCCAGACCAGCAGGGCCAGGGCGCCGATGCTCAGGCCGGCGATGACGATGCCGTCCCAGCCATGACGCTGGAACAGTTGCGTACCGAGCAGCGAGCCAAGGGCGCCGCCGATGAAATAGCAGGTGATATAGCCGGCATTCAGGCGGTTGCGGGCTTCCGGGCGCAGGACAATCACGGCGTTCTGGTTGCTCACGTGCACCAGTTGAACTGCCAGGTCGAGCAACAGGACGCCGATCAGCAATGCCGCCAGCGAAGACTGGGCGTAAGCCAGCGGCACCCACGACAGCAGCAGTGCCAGCAAACCGACCGTGGTACCCAGCGGGCCTTTGCCCCGATCGGCCAGGCGCCCGGCCCAGTTGGCCGCCAGGGCACCGGCGGCGCCGGCCAGGCCGAACAGGCCGATCACCGCATCGGAGTAGTGGTATGGCTCGACTGACAGCAGGAAGGCCAGCGGCGTCCAGAACAAGGCGAACAGGCTGAAGGACAACAGGCCCAGCAACGAGCGCAGGCGCAGGATCGGCTCGTCCACGAACAGGCGGAACACCGAACCGAGCAGCGCCGGATAGCTGAGCCCGGCATGCTGATGACGCTCGGGCAGGGCGCGGAACAAGGCGATCGCCGACAGCCCCATCAGTGCCGCTGCCAGCAGGTAGATGCTGCGCCAGCTGCCGAGCTCGGCCATGAACCCGGCGGCGGTGCGCGCCAGCAGGATGCCCAGCAGCAATCCGCTCATCAGGGTGCCAACCACCCGCCCTCGTTGCGACGGCTCGCTGAGGCCTGCAGCCATGGGCACCAGCACCTGGGCGACTACCGAGAACAGGCCGGTGAGGGTGGTACCGATCAGCAGCCACGCCAGGTTTGGCGAAAACGCGCTGATCAGCAGGCCCAGGGTGCTGATGGCAATCATGCTGACGATCAGTTTGCGTTGTTCGAACAGGTCGCCCAGTGGTGCCAGCAGCAACAGGCCGGCGCCATAGCTCAGTTGTGCAGCGATGACGATGGCCCCGGCGCTGGCGGTGGTCAGGCCAAAATGTTCGGCGATGCTGTGCAGCAAGGGTTGTGCGTAGTAGTTGCTGGCGACGGCAAGGCCCGTGGCGGTCGCCATCAGCAGAATCAGGCCGCGGCTCAGGGAATGGGTGGCAGAGGTCATGGACCGTCTCGATCAGTGGCAGTTGGGAAGTGACAGTATCGGAAATGCGCTAGCATGACGCCAATGCATCGTTTTCATTCTATCCATCTTGAAAATAGATCAACCCATGAACCTCAAGCAGATTGAGTATGCCCTGGCGGTGGTCGACACCGGCAGCTTCACCCGAGCCGCCGAACGCTGCCATGTGGTGCAGTCGGCCTTGAGTCATCAGATTGCCCGGCTGGAAGAGACCCTCGGCGTCAGCCTGTTCGAGCGCAGTTCGCGGCGCGTGCGCCTGACGCCGGCTGGCGAAGCTTTCGTGCAGAGCGCTCGGCCAGCACTGGAGGCCACCCGGCGAATTGCCGAAGATGTTGCCGCGGCCTGTGGTGAAGTGCGGGGGCAATTGTCCATCGGCGAGATCACCTCGCTGACCGAGTTGGACCTGGTCGACCTGCTGGCCGATTTTCATGCTCAGCACCCGTCGGTGGATATCCGCTGGCTGATGGCCAAGAGCGAATTGCTGACTGCCGATGTGCGCGAGCGGCGGCTGGACGTAGGATTTATCGGAGTCTGGCCGGGCGAGCGGCTGGAGGGCGTTGAGTACCGCCTGCTGGCCGAAGAAGAGCTGGTGGCGGTCATGGCCGTCGAGCATCCGTTGGCGGGCGCGGCGCGCGTGTCCCTGGCCGATCTCGAAGCGCAGCCGCTGGTGGATTTCCCGGCTGGTAGCGGCGCCCGCCGGCAAACCGACGAGGCCTTTGCCGCTGCAGGGGTGCGCCATCGGGTGCAGTTTGAAGTGACCAATATTCGCCTGGTGGAAAAGTTCGCCAAGCGCGGCCTGGCGGTTGGCCTGGTGCCGGCGCGGATCGCCCGCTGCTTCAACGGCGTGGTGTCGGTGGCGGTCGAGGATGCGCCGGTGCGTCACGTGTATGCGATCTGGTCGACGCACCCGACCCCGGCCGCCAAGGCCTTTGTCCAGTTGATTGAGCAGCGCCTGGCGGGCAGGGACAGTCATTGACGTGCCTCAGGCGGCAAAGCCGCCATCGATGCTCAGGCTGGCGCCGGTAATGTAGGCCGCCTCCGGGCCGGCCAGGTAGGCGACGAAGCTGGCGATTTCGTCGACGTGGCCATAACGACCCACCGCCATGAAGCCCATCAGGCTTTCGGCGAACTCGCCCTGGGCCGGGTTCATATCGGTATCCACCGGGCCAGGCTGGACGTTGTTGATGGTGATGCCCAGTGGCCCCAGGTCACGGGCCAGGCCCCGGGTCAGGCCAACCAGCGCCGACTTGCTCATGGCATAGGGGCCGCCGCCGGCGAAGGGCATGCGCTCGGCATTGGTGCTGCCGATGTTGATGATCCGCCCGCCCTGGCCCATGTGCCGCGCGGCCGCTTGCGTGGCAACGAAGACGCTGCGCACGTTCACCGCCAGGGTGCGGTCGAAGTCCTCCAGGCTGAACTCCGCAAGCGGCCCCACCGCCAGTACTCCGGCGTTGTTGACCAGGATGTCCAGGCCACCGAAGGCTTCTGCAGTGCTTTGCACCGCCTGCTGCACGGCGCTGGCATCGGCGCTGTCGGCCTTGATGGCCAGGGCCTTGCCGCCGGCGGCGATGATGCTTTGCTGCAGGGCTTCGGCCTGGGCCGTGGCGTTGGCGTAGGTGAAGGCGACACTGGCGCCTTCGGCGGCCAGGCGTTTGACGATGGCCGCGCCGATACCGCGGGAACCGCCCTGGATCAGGGCTACTTTGCCGTGGAGGCTG
This sequence comes from Pseudomonas wadenswilerensis, assembly GCF_900497695.1. Lineage (GTDB taxonomy): Bacteria > Pseudomonadota > Gammaproteobacteria > Pseudomonadales > Pseudomonadaceae > Aquipseudomonas > Aquipseudomonas wadenswilerensis. Next base: position 235,303 of record NZ_UIDD01000005.1, read on the forward strand.
GATTGGGTCGACATGCTGTGCTCCCGAAAGAACAAGGCCGGATGCCTTGGATGGGCTTCAGTATCGGCCGCTGATTACCCTGTCGGTAGCCAGTAATCGCTATAGTCTGTGTAAACCAGAAGTATGGAATCAACGGTATGGAATCCTTCAGCAGCATCGAGTGTTTTGTCCGCAGCGCCGAAGTCGGCAGCTTCGCCGAAGCGGCGCGGCGCCTGAGCCTGACCCCGGCGGCGGTGGGCAAGAACGTCGCGCGGCTGGAGGCGCGCCTGGGCGTGCGCTTGTTCCAGCGCAGCACCCGACGCCTGACCCTGACTGAGGCCGGGCAGCGTTTTCTTGAAGAGGTGGCGGCGAGTTTCCAGACCATCCAGTATGCCGTGGCTAACCTGGCCAGTGCCGAAGGGCAACCGGCCGGCACCCTGAAAGTGAGCATGGGCACGGTGTTCGGTCGCCTGTATGTCGTGCCGCTGTTGGCCGAGTTCTTGCGGCGCTACCCGGCGATCAGCCCCGATTGGCATTTCGATAACCGTCAGGTCGACCTGATCGGCCAGGGTTTCGATGCCGCCATTGGTGGCGGCTTCGATCTGCCCCAGGGCGTGGTGGCGCGCAAGCTGACCCCTGCGCACCGGATTCTGGTGGCGGCGCCGACGTATCTGCAGCAGCATCGGCCAATCACCCAGCCTGCCGATTTGCACGAGCTGGATGGCATTCTTATTCGTTCACCGCAGACCGGGCGCGTGCGCTCCTGGCCGCTGACCAGTCGCGAGCAAGAGCAGAGCCCGTTGGACCTGCGCTTGCGCATGACCATGAGTGATTCGGAGGCAGCCTGCGCGGCAGCGGAGCAGGGCCTGGGCGTAGCGCTGGTGAGCATGCCGTTTGCCGTGCCGTACCTGCAGGCCGGCCGGCTGTTGCGGGTGTTGCCGGACTGGTACGTGGATGACGGCAATATTTCGCTGTACTACGCCGAACACAAGTTGCTGCCGGGCAAGACACGGGTGTTTGTCGATTTTGTCATCGAGCAGTTTGCCCGGCAGGGGTTGGCGCAGCGCTTTGATGCGTTGGGCGCTTTATGAGGGGGCTGCTGTGCAGCCCATCGCCGGCAAGGCCGGCTCCCACAGTAAGGGCTCCTGCAGACCCCACACTGGATCAGGGCACGCCGAACCTGTGGGAGCTGGCCTTGCCAGCGATGGAAGGCGCAGCCTTCCTGATCACAGAACCTTGAGGATGGAGTAATTCTGGGGTACCCCGCCAAGCACCAGGCTGACCTCATCCTCTTCAACCTTGCCGAGCAAACACTGACCCAGTGGCGAGCGCGGGGTGATCACCGTTACCAGTTGCTCGCCCTGGCCAATTTTCAGCCCCGCGCCTTCCGGGCCGAGGAACAACTGCTGGCAACTGCCGTTCTCAGCCTCGAGGGTCACCAGGTTGCTGACCTGAATGCCGCGTTGCGGGTCATAGTCGCGCAGCAACAACTGCTGGTACGCCGCCCGCGCCTGGCGGATTTCCTCCATGCGCCGGGCTTGCCCGGTGGCCAGGTACGAAGCTTCGAGGCCCAGGGTGTCGTACTTGTTCTCGGCGATGTTCTCTTCGGCGGTGGCCGCCTCATAGGCGGTTTGCGCCGCGCGCTGGGCGACGTCCAGGTCAAAGCTCAGTGTGTCGATGATGCGTTGCAGCAGGTCGGCTTTGGTCATGGGTTCAGTTACAGAATTCGAGAACGAGGGCGCGGCTTTTTTCTGTCGGCGCGGTGCGGTTCTGTTGCAGCCAGAACTGGCACTTGGGGTTGGACAGGTTGCGCAGGCTGCCTTGCGCCTGCTCTTCGGCCTGCTGTACTTCCTGGTTACGAAGGATTTGTTTGTATTGTTCGAACATCTGGTTTTGCGGGTCTGCCGTCGCCGGGGACGCCGGAGCATTGGCTGGCGGCGCAAGCACCTGGCCGATCGGCTGCAGCGTCGCTGGCAACAGGCGCCCGGCAAGCCACAGGCTCAGGGCAATGGCCACAGCGCCAAGCCACAGGCCCAGGGCAATGCACAGGATCAGTTGCAGCGGCTTTAGAGTGATCTTCAATTCGCGAGGGCGGGGCATGATGGCCTCCTGGCCAGGACACGGGCAGCCATTGTCGCATGGTGCAACGGGTTTTTTTCGTGCCACGCTTTTGTCTGCGATGATTTACCCGGACAATCGGCGCTTTTTCCAAGGGACCAGCGATGAAAACGCACTGGGACATCTTCTGTTGTGTCGTCGATAACTACGGCGACATCGGCGTGACCTGGCGCCTGGCCCGGCAGTTGGTGGCTGAGCAGGGCCTGGCGGTGCGCCTGTGGGTAGATGACCTGAAGGCGTTCGTGCGTATCTGTCCCGAAGCCCAGGCCGACGTTGCCCAGCAATGGCAGCAGGGCGTGGATGTGCGCCAATGGCCATCTGAATGGCAGGACACGGCGGTAGCCGATGTGGTGATTGGCGCTTTCGCCTGTCAGCTGCCACCTGCCTATGTGCAGGCCATGCTCGAACAACCCCGTGCGCCATTGTGGCTGAACCTGGACTACCTCAGCGCCGAAGACTGGGTCGAAGGTTGCCATGGCTTGCCGTCGCCCCAGGCCAATGGCTTGCGCAAGGTGTTTTTCTTTCCGGGCTTTAGCGCGAAAACCGGCGGCTTGCTGCGTGAGGCAAACCTGCTGTCACAGCGCGACGCGCTCCAGCAGGACCCGGCTGCACTCAAGGCATTTCTGCAGGGCCTGGGCGTAACGCCAGAAAACAATGCCCGGCTGATTTCGCTGTTCGCCTACGAAAACCCCGGCGTGGCCAGTTGGCTGGACGTGCTGGCCGCCGACAGCCGCCCCAACCACCTGTTGGTACCCGAAGGGCGCGTGCTGGGTGACGTTCAGGCCTGGCTTGGCGAACAGGCGCTGAGCGTGGGCAATATTGCCCGGCGCGGTGCGCTGACCGTGCAGATCCTGCCCTTCGTCAGCCAGGACGATTACGACCGGCTGCTCTGGTGCTGCGATTTCAACGCGGTGCGTGGCGAAGATTCTTTCGTCCGTGCGCAGTGGGCGGCACGGCCGCTGCTCTGGCATATCTATGTGCAGGAAGAATACGCCCACTGGGAAAAACTCGAGGCGTTTCTCGACCTGTACATCCTGGAATTGTCCGCCCCGGCGGGGGCTGCGCTGGTGCAATTGTGGCGAGCCTGGAACATGGACAGCGACATGGGCCAGGCCTGGCAACAGGTGCTGGCGCACTGGGACGAACTGGACCGGCATGCCCGCCGCTGGAGCGCGGTACAGGCCGCTCAGCCGGACCTTGCCGCGGCGCTGGTACAGTTTTACCGAAATTGGCTATGATATGCGGCCTCGATTTTTGTAAATCCATCCAAATTCGGATATATCGCAATGAAAACTGGTAAAGAACTGAAACCCGGTACCGTGATCCGTATCGACAACGATCCATGGCTGGTTCAGAAGGCTGAGTTCACCAAGTCGGGCCGTAACAGCGCGATCATGAAGACCAAGCTGAAGAACCTGCTGACCGGCTACAAGACTGAAACCGTCTACTCGGCCGACGACAAGCTGGACGACGTGATCCTGGATCGCAAAGAAGCGACCCTGTCGTTCATCAACGGCGACACCTACACGTTCATGGACACCACTGACTACACCATGTACGAGCTGAACGCCGAAGACATCGAGGCCGTTCTGCCGTTCATCGAAGAAGGCATGGAAGACGTCTGCGAAGCAGTGTTCTTCGAAGAGCGCCTGGTTTCGGTTGACCTGCCAACCACCATCGTGCGTCAGGTTGACTACACCGAAGGTTCCGCTCGCGGCGACACTTCGGGCAAGGTCATGAAGCCAGCCAAGCTGAAGAACGGTACCGAGCTGAGCGTTGCTGACTTCATCGAAATCGGCGACTGGATCGAAATCGATACTCGCGAAGGTGGTTCCTACAAGGGCCGTGCCAAGGTCTAAGCCTGGCGTACCTGCGAAATCGAAAAACCCGGCCTTGGCCGGGTTTTTTTATGCCTGGAACTTGTCGATCAAACCGTCACATTCAGGCGCACGTCGACGTTGCCACGGGTGGCATTGGAGTACGGGCAGACCTGGTGGGCAGCTTCGACCAGCGTTTGCGCCTCAGCCTGTTCCAGGCCTGGCAGGTTGATGTTCAGGTCGATATCCAGGCCGAAACCACCCGGAATCTGGCCGATGCCAACCTTGGCGGTGATCGAGCTGTCTGCGGGCAGGGCTTTTTTCTGCTGGCCGGCGACGAACTTCAGGGCGCCGATAAAGCAGGCCGAGTAGCCGGCGGCAAACAGCTGCTCGGGGTTGGTGCCGTCACCACCCGCGCCGCCCAGTTCCTTGGGGGTGCTCAGCTTGACTTCCAGCTTGCCGTCGCTGGAACGCGAACCGCCGTCGCGGCCACCGGTGGATTTGGCTTCAGCAATGTACAGCGGAGTGACCTTTTGCATGTTGAGCCTCGCTTGTGAGTTGCGCCGTGGCGCTGAGTGGGTACGGAAATTAAATTAGCGCGCAATTATTTAGTGCGCAAGATAATTTTTCGGTCGACCTACGAACGGTCATTTCTCAGCATAGCGCTCAGAGGCTTTTTTGCAGGTTGGCGCGCAGCGCCAGCAAGTCGGCCTGCAGCTGTTGCAGGCGTTCGAGGTTCTCGCCGCTAGCGGCGAGGATGCAGTGCGGTACATCCTTTGCCCGGGCTTGCAGGGCGTGACCCTGTTCGGTCAACTGCACCAGTACTACCCGCTCATCTTCGCGGCTGCGGGTGCGCTTGAGCAGGCCTTCGGCTTCCAGGCGTTTGAGCAAAGGTGTAAGCGAGCCTGGATCGGTCAGCAGACGCTGGCTGATCTCTCCGACTGTCAAACCATCCTGTTCCCACAGCACTAGCATCGCCAGGTACTGTGGATAAGTCAGCCCGAGCTTGTGCAGCAGTGGCTTGTAGACCTTGGTCATCAGCAGCGAGGTCGAGTGCAGGGCAAAGCACACCTGGTTATCCAGGAGCAGTTCGTCGCAGGGAACAGGCGCTTTCGGGTCGGCGTTCATGCACATCCTTTATTTCGTTAAGTCCTTTAAATTTAGCACGCAGGTCATTAGCGCACTTACTGCCAGCGCAGCTCGCTTTGCAGCGCCAGGTCCCAGGGCGGAATCGGGCTGAAGCGGCTCTTGAGGAATTCGAGCAACAAACGGCTGCGAGAGTTCGTTTCATGTTCCAGGCGCAGGGCATAGATACCGCTGCTTTCGGCGCTGGGCAGGCCGTTGTCACAGAATAGCGGTAGTAATTCCCCACGCAGCAGGTATTCGCTGATCAGCCAGGTGGGCAGGTGAGCGATACCCAAGCCGGCGAGGGCGCCGAACAGCAGGGTTTCGGCATTGTTGGCGCTCATGCGCATGCGCGTCGGGCGGTACAGGCGCATTTGCCCGTCGACCGCGAAGCGCCAGGCGAAGGGCGGGGCCAGGCCGTCCCAGTCCAGGCCGTCATGTTCGGGCAATTCAGCCGGGCTGGCGGGAATGCCGCGCTGGGCCAGGTAGGCGGGGCTGGCGCAGGCAATACGGACCATGTAGGCCAATGGCGTGGCGACCAGGCGGGTGTCTGCCAGAGGGCCGGCGCGCAACACCAGGTCGACTTCGCCCAGGTGCGAGCCGTGCAGGTCGACAAAGCTGTCGATCAGGCGCAATTGCACGTCCAGCCCGGGATAGGCTACGAGAAAATCGGCGATGGCCGGGGCCAGGTGGCGGCGACCGAACGCGGCCGGCGCGTCGATGCGGATCAGGCCTTCCGGGGCGTTGCTCAGCGATACCGCTTCCGCGCGGGCCAGGCGCAGCTCTTCGACGATCCGTCGGGCGCGTTCGGCAAAGGCATTGCCGGCCGGAGTTGGCCGTACCGCATGGGTGCTGCGCACGAACAGGCGGCTGCCGACTGCGCTTTCCAGGGTGTCGATACGCCGCGCCACCGCCGAAGGCGTCAACGGATGACGCCGGGCGGTGGCGGAGAAGCTGCCGGTTTCCAGAACATCAAGAAACAGGCTGAGTTGTTCGGTCAGGGCATTGGGGTTCATGCTGCGAATCTGCTTTTGCGTAAATGGCACAGCCATTGTGCGTTGCTGTGCGTTTCCCCGCTAGCGCCAGCTCGGTAGCATGCAGCGATTGGCAATTCAGAGAGGCGGCAATGATTGAGTGGGCGATGTACATAGCGCTGGGCGCGGCACTGGGCACGGTGGGTGGGTTGTTCGGCATCGGTGGCGGGCTGATCGCGATTCCGGCGCTGGGGGTGCTGTTCGGTCTCGACCAGCAATTGGCCCAGGGGACGGCGCTGGTGATGGTGGTGCCCAATGTGCTGCTGGCGCTGTGGCGGTATCACCAGCGTAATCGCATCGAACTCAAGCATGCGTTGCCCCTGGCCACGACCGGCTTTGTCTTCGCCTGGCTCGGTTCGATCTGGGCCGTGGGCGTCGATACCCAAGCCATGCGCTTTGGCTTTGTGCTGTTTCTGGGGGCGCTGGCGGCCTGGAACCTGGCGCGGATGTTCATGCGCACTGCCCAGCCCGCCAGTGAGCTGCGCCAGCCCTGGCCGTGGCTGGGCGTGCTGGGCAGCGGTGCCGGGGTGCTGGGCGGTTTGTTCGGCGTCGGTGGGGCCGTGGTGGCAACGCCGGTACTGACCAGCGTGTTCGGCACCACCCAGGTGGTTGCCCAAGGTTTGTCACTGGCCTTGGCTGCCCCCAGCACGGCCGTCACTTTGCTGACCTACGGCCTGCATCAGCATGTGCAGTGGAGCATGGGCATACCGCTGGCTGTCGGGGGCCTGCTGAGCATCAGTTGGGGCGTGAAACTGGCTCACGCCTTGCCGGAAAAAGCACTACGTTCGCTGTTCTGCGGCTTTTTGGTGCTGTGCGCGGTAATGCTGGCCTTCAAGATCTGAAGCCTTCGATGATGTATTCGGCCAGGCAGTCGGTCATTTCCGACTGCGTTGTGCGATTGCGCAGCAGCATGATGCTGGCTGTGGGCAAAGGCGGCAGGCCTTCGGCTTCGCCAATGATCTGCAAGTCGCTGGTTATCAGGCTCTGCAACTGCGCGGTAACGGCCAGGCCGGCACTGACCACGGCCATGATCGCCGCGGTGCTGGCACTGGTGTAGGCGATCCGGTACTCCTTCTCGATGGCATCCAGGGCATTGCAGGCCCAGGTCCGGCAATAGCAATCGCAGTTGAACATCGCCAGCGGCAGAGGATTGTGCTCATGCGGGCAGAAACCCTGGGCCTGCACCCACACCGCGCGCTCGCGACGCAGCAACTGACCGATTTCGTTGCCCGGTTCACGGGTGATGATGGTCAGGTCCAGGTCCTGGCGCTGCATCAACTGCCGCGAACTTTCGCAATGGACCTCGACCTGAACCAGCGGATAGGCCTGGGCGAAGCTTGAAAGGATGCCTGGCAGAAAGCGCATGGCGTAGTCGTCCGGAGTGCCGATGCGCACCACGCCGACCATGTGCGGCATGCGCAGGGTATTGAACACCTCGCCGTGCAACTTGAGGATGCGCCGGGCATAGCCGAGCAGCACCTGGCCCTCGGCGGTCAGGCGCACCTGGCGGCCATCGCGCTCGAACAGCTGGCGCTGGATGATGTCCTCCTCCAGGCGCTTCATCTGCATGCTCACCGCCGACTGGGTACGGTTGACTACTTCGCCAGCGCGGGTGAAGCCGCCGTGTTCGGCGATGGCGACAAAGGTGCGCAGGACGTCGGAATCGATACTCTGGTACTGGGACAAGGCATCAATCTCCTAAATGTATGACATAAGAAACATTCGTTGGATTGATCTTATGCCGGGTCTGACACTGTCGTCATCCCAACAGGAGGGTAAGACGATGAAAGGTCAGAAATCGCTTGTTCTGCAGTACTCAACGTCCCGGCACAGCTGGTTCCACCAATTCACCCAAGGCTTCAGTCAGCAACTGACGCGCTGGCGGCAATTGCACCGCGAGCGCCGCGAACTGGCGCGCCTGAGTGATGCGGCGCTGGATGATATCGGCCTGAGCCGGGCGGATATTCTGCGCGAGGTGGAGCGTCCATTCTGGGATGACCCGCTGAGAAAATGAGTCGCGTCATCGAAGTGCCACGACTAATGTAAGTGGGCTTGTTCACAAGGAGCCGGGCATGCCCACCACACAGTCCTTTTCCCAGGCCCAGGCGCGCCGCCTGGCGTTGTCCGCCCAAGGCTTCAACAACCGGCAGGCGAACAGGTCGATCGGTGCCGCGCAGCTGAACCGGATGATCGAACGCCTCGGTGTGGTGCAGATCGACTCGGTCAATGCCCTGGTGCGTTCACACTACCTTCCCCTGTTTTCCCGTCTCGGCAGTTATCCACAGGCGTTGCTCGATCAACTGGCCTGGGGGCGCAACCGGCAACGCAAACTTTTCGAATACTGGGGGCATGAGGCCTCGCTGCTGCCGCTGGAGCTGTATCCGCTGCTGCGTTGGCGCATGGACCGAGCGCGCCAGGGCCAGGGCATTTATCAACAGTTGGCGCGCTTCGGCCGCGAACAACAACCGACCATCGCCCGGGTGCTGGCGGCGGTGACCGAACAGGGCGCCCTGGGCGCTGGCAGCCTGTCGACCCGCCAGGAGCGCGCCGGCCCCTGATGGGACTGGAGTGCCGAGAAACACGCGCTGGAATGGCTGTTTGCCGCCGGGCTGGTAAATGTCGCCGGCCGCCGCGGTTTCGAGCGCCTGTACGATTTGCCGCAGCGGGTGCTGCCGGCTGCACTGCTTGAGCAACCGCCCATGGATGAGGCCGCCGCTCAACGCGGGCTTTTACTGCATGCCGCAGGTGCGTTGGGAGTGGCCACCGAGAAGGACCTGCGTGACTATTTTCGCCTGGCCCCCGGCGACAGCCGTGCGCGGTTGGCCGAGTTGCTCGAGGAGGGCGCTTTGCAGGCCTGTACGGTGCAGGCCTGGCCGCAACCGGCGTACTGCCTGGCGTCGCTGCGGGTGCCGCGCACAGTGAGCAGCAGCGCGTTGCTTTCGCCCTTTGACTCATTGGTGTGGGAGCGCGAGCGCACCGAGCGTCTTTTTGATTTCCGTTACCGGCTGGAGATCTACACGCCGGCGCACAAACGCGTCTACGGCTATTACGTGCTGCCGTTCCTGCACAACGAACGCATTGCCGCCCGTGTAGACCTGCGTGCCGAGCGTGCCCATGAGCGCCTGACGGTACACGCGGTGCATGAGGAACAGCCAGGGCTGGATGAAGCGGGCATGCAGGCCCTGGCCGAGAGCCTGCAACGCATGGCCGCCTGGCTGGGCCTGGCCGAAGTGCAGTTGAATTGCCCGCGGGCCAGCGCCGCACGCTTGCGCGTGGCACTGGCCAGCAGCCGCTTTAGCGACGTACCTGCTTGAGGGTCTCGGCGATCAAGAACGCCAGTTCCAGCGATTGATCGGCGTTCATCCGTGGATCGCAATGGGTGTGGTAGCGGTCGGAGAGGGAGTCTTCGGTGATCGGTCGCGCGCCACCGATGCACTCGGTGACGTTTTGTCCGGTCATCTCGATATGGATGCCACCGGCGTGACTGCCTTCGGCCTGATGGACCTGGAAGAATTGCTTGACCTCGCTGAGAATCTGGGCGAAATCGCGAGTCTTGTAACCGCTGCTGGCCTTGATGGTGTTGCCGTGCATCGGGTCGGAACTCCACAGCACCTGGCGACCTTCGCGTTCGACGCTGCGAATCAGCGCTGGCAGATGCTCGCCGACCTTGTTCGCGCCCATGCGCACGATCAGGTTGAGGCGACCCGGGTCGTTGTCCGGGTTGAGCACATCGATCAGGCGGATGAGCTCGTCGGTATTCATGCTGGGTCCGACCTTGACCCCGATCGGGTTGTTCACCCCGCGCAGGAACTCGACATGGGCGCCGTCGAGCTGGCGGGTGCGGTCGCCGATCCAGAGCATATGCGCCGAGCAGTCGTAATAGTCGTTGGTCAGGCTGTCCCGGCGCACGAAAGCTTCTTCGTAGTTCAGCAGCAGCGCCTCATGGGCGGTGAAGAAACTGGTTTCGCGCAGTTGCGGCGAGCTGTCCAGGCCGCAGGCGCGCATGAAGGCCAGGGTTTCATCGATGCGGTCAGCCAGCTGGCTGTACTTTTCAGCCAGCGCCGAGTTGGCGATGAAGTCCAGGTTCCATTTATGCACCTGGTGCAGATCGGCAAACCCGCCCTGGGCAAAGGCGCGCAGCAGGTTAAGGCTGGCGGTGGACTGATGGTAGGCCTGCAGCAGGCGCTCCGGGTCCGGCACCCGGCTCTTCTGGTCGAAGCCGATGCCGTTGACGATATCGCCACGGTAGGCCGGCAAGGTGACCCCACCGATGGTTTCATCGCCGGCTGAGCGCGGCTTGGCGAACTGCCCGGCCATGCGACCGACCTTGACCACCGGGCAGCCGGCGGCAAAGGTCATGACGATGGCCATCTGCAGCAGTACCTTGAAGGTGTCACGGATCTTGGCTGCCGAGAACTCGGCGAAGCTCTCGGCGCAATCGCCGCCTTGCAACAGGAACGCGCGGCCCTGGGTAACCTCGGCGAACTGACGGCGCAGTTCCCGGGCCTCGCCGGCAAATACCAGCGGCGGATAGCTGGCCAGGGTCTGCTCGACATTGAGCAGGCGGGCAGCATCAGGGTAGCTCGGTTGTTGCTGGATCGGCAGGGCGCGCCAGCTGTCAGGACTCCAGGGGTGGTTCATCACGGGCTCGATCTGGTCGGAAAAGGGCTGTCTGCCATGTTAACAGTTGCGGCGCGCCTTGTTGCACTGGCGCCATTGACGGACAATGGCGGTTTTTTGCGTGGTACAGCGGCGCCTGCCGGGAGACAGCATGACAGAGGAACGGGTAGAGCGGCTGCTGGCCCAGGTGCATGACCAGTACGGCACTATCAGCGTGCTGGAAGTCGAGGACTATCGCTTCCTCGAGTTCGGCGAGGCGATCGAGCAGAGCTGCGTGTTCACCGCCGACCCGAGCTGGCTTGAGTACGACTATACCCGTGCCATGCTGATTGGTGCGCTGGCCCACCCTGAACCGGAAAGCGCGCTGTTTCTGGGCCTGGGTGCCGGCACCCTGACTCAGGCCTGCCTGAAGTTCCTGCCGCTGGAAGACGTCGAGGCCATTGAACTGCGCCCGGATGTGCCGCGCCTGGCCATCGAGTACATGGGCCTGGATGATGACCCGCGCCTGTATATCCGCATCGGTGATGCGATGGAGTTGCTGGAGACGGCCGAATGCGCCGACCTGATCTTCGTCGACCTGTATACCGACCATGGTCCGGGCGTCGCGCACCTGGCCTGGAGTTTTCTGGAAAACTGTCAGAAGCGCCTGAACCCCGGGGGCTGGCTGGTGATCAATCAATGGGCCGGTGACGACGGCAAGCCATTGGGTGCGGCGTTGCTGCGTGGCCTCTATCACCGTCATTACTGGGAGCTGCCGGTCAAGGAGGGCAACGTGATCCTCATGGTACCGGCTGACCTGGATCAGCAGCTCGATCTGCCAGGCCTGACCGCCCGGGCCGAGGCCCTGGCGCCACAACTGGGCTACTCGTTGCAACCGCTGATCGGCGCGATTCGCCCGGCGTCCTGAGGCGCGTCACTGTGTCACTGGCGGAAAATCGATTCAGCCGCCAGCCTCGTTAACTTCCCGGGCCCGCCGCAACGTGGCCTGGCGCTGGCGTGTTTCATTAAAAAAATCTCCCGTGAACGGCTAATTCAGGTATAGTACGCGCCGGTCTTTCACCGGACCTCGTTTAAGGTAGTGCAATTCCCCGAAGCCAGCTTCGGCTGCGCGTCCGCATCGCGGACTCTCCTTGACGTTCCTTTTTTTCTTCAATCGTTTTCGCAAATCCCCGCCGACAAAGCTGCCAGGGTGACCTTCGGGTCTTACAAGGCATGTGCAGCTTTGGAGCATGGGTCTTTGCGGATGCACTTAGAGGCAGACCCATGACCCAGGAAACCGGCGGCTTCGCCGCTCTCGATCTTCATCCAAGTATTGTTGCCGCCGTTGTGGCTACTGGCTACGAAGAGCCATCGGCCATTCAGCAGCAATCGATCCCGATTATTCTTGCCGGTCACGACATGATTGGTCAGGCGCAGACAGGTACCGGTAAAACCGCCGCCTTCGCTCTGCCAATCCTGCACCGCATCGACCCGAGCAAGCGCGAGCCGCAAGCCCTGATCCTGGCGCCAACCCGTGAGTTGGCGCTGCAAGTAGCCACCGCTTTTGAAACCTACGCCAAGCAGATGCCGGGCGTTACCGTGGTGGCTGTATACGGTGGTGCCCCGATGGGCCCACAACTGAAAGCAATCCGTAACGGCGCGCAAATCGTCGTTGCTACCCCTGGCCGTCTGTGCGACCACCTGCGTCGCGACGAGAAGGTCCTGGCAACCGTCAACCACCTGGTGCTCGACGAAGCCGACGAAATGCTCAAGCTGGGCTTCATGGATGACCTCGAAGTAATCTTCAAGGCCATGCCGGAAAGCCGTCAGACCGTACTGTTCTCGGCCACTCTGCCAGCCTCGATCCGTGCCATCGCCGAGCGCCACCTGCGCGAGCCGAAGCACGTCAAGATCCAGACCAAGACCCAGACCGTTACCGCGATCGAACAAGCCCACCTGATGGTCCACGCCGACCAGAAGGTTTCCGCTGTCCTGCGTCTGCTGGAAGTGGAAGAGTTCGACGCGCTGATCGCCTTCGTGCGTACCAAGCAAGCCACCCTGGACCTGGCCAGCGCCCTGGAAGCCAAAGGCTACAAAGCCGCTGCGCTGAACGGTGACATTGCCCAGAACCAGCGCGAGCGCGTCATCGACTCGCTCAAGGATGGCCGCCTGGACATCGTCGTCGCTACCGACGTCGCTGCTCGTGGCCTGGACGTACCGCGCATCACTCACGTGTTCAACGTTGACATGCCGTACGACCCTGAGTCCTACGTTCACCGTATCGGCCGTACTGGCCGTGCCGGTCGCGAAGGCCGTGCGCTGCTGCTGGTTACCCCGCGCGAGCGTCGCATGCTGCAGGTGATCGAGCGTGTTACCGGTCAGAAGGTGGCTGAAGTTCGCCTGCCTAACGCCCAGGCCGTTCTCGATGCCCGCATCAAGAAGCTGACCAACAGCCTGGCGCCGCTGGTTGCTGACGCCGAGTCGACCCACGGTGATCTGCTTGATCGCCTGACTGCCGACATCGGTTGCAGCCCACGTGCCCTGGCCGCCGCTCTGCTGCGCAAGGCTACCAACGGTCAGGCCCTGACCCTGGATGCGGTCGAGAAAGAGCAGCCGCTGGTTCCGACCTACACTCCGCGTGAGCGCACTGGCGATCGTCCAGAGCGTGGCGAGCGTGAGCGTCGTGCACCGATGCCGCTGGGTGAAGGTCGTGCCCGTTGCCGTACCGCGCTGGGTGCGCGTGACGGTATCGCCGCCAAGAACCTGCTGGGCGCCATCCTCAACGAAGGCGGCCTGGCCCGCGAAGCCATCGGCCGCATCCAGGTGCGCGACAGCTTCAGCCTGGTCGAGCTGCCGGAGGAAGGTCTGGAGCGTCTGCTGACCAAGCTCAAGGACACCCGTGTTGCCGGCAAGCAGCTGAAGCTGCGCCGCTACCGCGAAGACTGATCCGCGAGCGATAAAAAAATCCCCGACTGGTTCGGGGATTTTTTTTGCCTGTGCCGGTCTGTGGAGCTGTCCGTGGGGGTGTATCCACCCTGTGGGAGCTGGTCTTGCCAGCGATCGAGCGCGCAGCGGTCGTAATCCAGGCGCCGTCTGATGTGCTGGCGGGACTGGCCTCATCGCTGGCAAGCCAGTTCCCACAGGTCCGGCACCGCTCCCAAGAGCGGCGCCAATTCTGTGGGCGGGACTTGCCAGCGCTCCTACAGGTCTTGCGCCAATTCTGTGGGAGCTGGTCTTGCCAGCGATCGAGCGCGCAGCGGTCGTAATCCAGGCGCCGTCTGATGTGCTGGTGGGACTGGCCTCATCGCTGGCAAGCCAGCTCCCACAGGTCCGGCACCGCTCTCAAGAGCGGCGCCAATTCTGTGGGCGGGACTTACCAGCGCTCCTACAGGTCTTGCGCCAATTCTGTGGGAGCTGGTCTTGCCAGCGATCGAGCGCGCAGCGGTCGTAATCCAGGCGCCGTCTGATGTGCTGGCGGGGCTGGCCTCATCGCTGGCAAGCCAGCTCCCACAGGTCCGGCACCGCTCTCAAGAGCGGCGCCAATTCTGTGGGCGGGACTTGCCAGCGCTCCTACAGGTCTTGCGCCAATCCTGTGGGAGCTGGTCTTGCCAGCGATCGAGCGCGCAGGATCAGTCGAACCGGTAGATATCCATCCCCAGCGCCCCCAGCGTAAACCCCTGGTGGGCAATCCCGAAGCGCCCACCCGCACCCCGGGCGAAGTACAGCGGCAACAAGTGCTCATCACTTGGATGGTTGCGCACTGCAAACGGCGCTTGCTGGCGGTAGTCGTGCAGGGCAGGGGTGTCATCGGCTGCCAGCTTGTCGATCATCCAGTCACGAAATGCCAGGGCCCAGGGCTCGACGCTTTCCGGGCCGGCATGCCAGTCCAGTTCGCGCAGGTTGTGGGTAATGCTGCCGGAGCCGATCAACAGGATGTCTTCCTCGCGCAGTTGCGCCAGGGCCTTGCCCACCCGTTCCTGCAACTGCGGGCCCATCTGGCTGGGGAGAGAGACCTGTACCACGGGGATGTCGGCCGCTGGATACATCAGTGACAGCGGAACCCACACGCCATGGTCAAAAGGGCGTTTGGGGTCAAGGCGCGCGGGTAGTCCGGCATCGCACAACAGGCTCGTCAGTCGCTCGGCCAGCGCCGGTTCGCCGGGGGCGGGATACTGCACGGCATACAGGGCGGCAGGAAAACCGCCGAAGTCATGCCAGGTTTCGGGGTGGGGGTGGCCGGACACCCACAGCTCACGGCTCTCCCAGTGCGCCGAGACCACCACGATGGCCTTGGGTCGCGCCAGCTCTGCGGCCAGGCGTGCCAAGGCCGGACCGCTGGCGCCAGGTTCAAGGGCGAGCATGGGCGAGCCGTGAGAAATAAACAGGCTAGGCAGCATGGAAAGGGTTCCTGGCGGTTAAGATGAGTCCATCTTCCGGCAGATCATTGATCTGATTCCAATATAAGTTTTCGCATAAACCCATCGAATAATTCGAGGTATGCCATGCAGGCAGAGTTCTGGCACAAACGCTGGGCGGACAATCAGATCGGCTTTCATCAGGGCCGGGTCAACAGCTACCTGCAGCAGTTCTGGCCGACGCTGGGCCTGGCGCCCGGTAGCAAGGTGCTGGTGCCCTTGTGTGGCAAGAGCCTGGACCTGGCCTGGCTGGCCGGGCAGGGCCATCAGGTGCTCGGTGTCGAGCTTTCCCAGCGTGCGGTGGAGGACTTTTTCAGCGAGCAGCAGTTGCAGCCCGAGGTCGGCCAGCGGGGCGCGTTCAAGACCTATCGAAGCGGCCCTTTGGAGGTGTGGTGTGGTGACTTCTTCGCCTTGCAGGTCGAAGATATCGCCGACTGCAGTGCACTGTATGACCGGGCGGCGGTGATTGCCTTGCCGCCGGCGTCGCGCGAGCGCTATGCAGCGCTGCTGACTGGATACCTGTCGCAAGATTGCCAAGGCCTGCTGATCACCATGGATTACGACCAGGCCCTGCTGGAGGGGCCGCCCTTTGCGGTGGTCGATGCAGAGGTGCGGCAGCTGTTCGCTGGCTGGCAGCCGCAGGCGCTGGAGGCGCGGGACATTCTCGCCGAGAGTCCCAAGTTCGTTCAGGCCGGGGTGCCGCTGCTGTTCGAGCGGGTGTACCGGCTGCAGCGCTGAAATGCAAAAGGGCGACCGAAGTCGCCCTTTTTTGTAGCGGGTGTCCGATCAGCCTCGACGACGCAGGGCTTCGATACGGTCTTCCAGCGGCGGGTGGCTCATCAGCAGGCCGGCCAGGCCCTGCTTGAGGCCGCCGTTGATGCCGAAGGCGTTCAGGGTGTCGGGCATGTGCACCGGTACACCTTGCTCCGAGCGCAGGCGCTGCAGGGCGCCGATCATTGCGTTGGTGCCGGCCAGGCGGGCACCGGCTTCGTCGGCGCGGAACTCGCGTTTGCGCGAGAACCACATGACGATGATGCTGGCCAGGATGCCCAGTACCAGTTCGGCGACGATGGTCGCGATATAGTAGGCGATACCCTGGCCTTCTTCGTTCTTGAAGATCACCTTGTCGACGAAGTTGCCGATGATGCGGGCAAAGAACATCACGAAGGTGTTGACCACCCCTTGCACCAGGGCGAGGGTGACCATGTCGCCGTTGGCTACGTGGCCAATCTCGTGGGCCAGTACAGCGCGTACTTCATCGGGCGAAAAACGCTCCAGCAGTCCCTGGCTGACCGCTACCAGTGCATCGTTGCGGTTCCAGCCGGTGGCGAAGGCATTGGCCTCGTAGGCCGGGAAGATACCCACTTCCGGCATCTTGATGCCGGCTTCGCGGGACAGTTCCTCGACGGTCTGCAGCAGCCATTGTTCGTGGCGGGTGCGCGGCTGGCTGATGATTTGCGTGCCAGTGCTCATCTTCGCCATCCACTTGGAGATGAACAGCGAGATCAGCGAGCCGGCAAAGCCGAACACCGCACAGAAAATCAGCAGCTGGTCGAGTTTGAGGTCAACCCCGTTGGCCGCCATGAACCCGTTGAAGCCAAACAGGCTCAAGGTAATGCTGGCAATCAGCACAACCGCGAGGTTGGTGGCCACAAACAGTAAGATGCGCATCATGGTTGTTACGTTCTCCTGACGGATAAAAGTGTCACGTATGCGGGGTATATAAGGTGCGCGCTGCGGTGATTCAACAGGGCGACTATTTCAAACTGTGTACTTGCCTGTATTACAGACGAATTCCAGCAACCCGCACGCCAGAGCGGCGGGTGATGTCAGGGCTGAACGCTTGCTCTGTAAGGTCTGCGCCGGGAGTGGCGCAGACGATTCGATATCAACTGTAGGTTACTGCTGATATGTCTTCAGGAAGTTTCCGATACGGCCGATGGCCTGCTCCAGGTCGTCGACCCGTGGCAGGGTCACCACGCGGAAGTGGTCCGGCCATGGCCAGTTGAAGGCGGTACCCTGGACGATCAGAAGCTTTTCCGAGAGCAGCAGGTCGAGGACGAACTTCTCGTCGTTGTGGATTGGACAGACTTTCGGGTCGATGCGCGGGAACGCATACAGCGCACCCATCGGCTTGACGCAGCTGACCCCGGGAATGCTGTTGAGCAGTTCCCAGGTGCGGTTGCGCTGTTCCAGCAGGCGGCCCTGCGGCAGCACCAGGTCGTTGATGCTCTGGTAGCCGCCGAGGGCGGTCTGGATGGCGTGCTGGCTCGGTACGTTGGCGCACAGGCGCATGTTGGCCAGCATGTCGATGCCTTCGATGTAGCTCTGGGCGTGGTGCTTGGGCCCCGAGATGGCCAGCCAGCCGGAGCGGAAGCCCGCTACCCGGTAGGATTTGGACAGGCCGTTGAAGGTCAGGCAGAGCAGGTCCGGGGCCAGCGAAGCGGTGCTGATGTGCACGGCTTCGTCATAGAGGATCTTGTCGTAGATCTCGTCGGAAAACACCACCAGGTTATGTTGGCGGGCCAGCTCAAGCATGCCCAGCAGCAGCTCGCGCGAGTACACGGCACCGGTCGGGTTGTTCGGGTTGATGATCACCAGGGCCTTGGTGTTGGAGGTGATCTTGGCCTTGATGTCGTCAAGGTCCGGGAACCAGTCGGCCTGCTCATCGCACAGGTAATGCACCGGGTTACCGCCGGCCAGGCTGACTGCGGCGGTCCACAGCGGGTAGTCCGGGGCCGGGATCAGCACTTCGTCGCCGTTGTTGAGCAGCGCCTGCATCGACATCACGATCAGTTCGGAGACGCCGTTGCCCAGGTAGATGTCTTCGATGCCGACACCTTCGACCTGCTTTTGCTGGTAGTACTGCATCACCGCCTTGCGCGCGCTGAACAGGCCTTTGGAGTCGCTGTAGCCCTGGGCGGTCGGCAGGTTGCGTATCACATCCTGGAGGATCTCGTCCGGCGCCTCGAAACCAAAGGGTGCCGGGTTGCCAATGTTCAGCTTGAGGATGCGATGACCTTCCTCTTCCAGGCGTTTGGCGTGCTTGAGCACCGGGCCGCGAATGTCATAGCAGACATTGGCGAGCTTGTTCGATTTGCTGACCTGCATGATGTGATCCCGATTAGAAAAGATCGCCGCGCATTGCGCTGTGAAAACGTTTGAAATGCGTATGACGCGGGTGCCAGACTGATGTCTGATGAGGCGCAATAATATACGTGCCACCCGCTCTGTGGAAAAGCCATGGCGCGGGGTTTTTGGACAGATGAGGCCTGATGATGGAAAAACTCGAGAAAACCCTGGAAGAATGGCGCGCCATGCTCGACCCCGAGCAGTACAACGTGTGCCGCCTGAAGGGCACCGAGCGGCCGTTCAGTGGCAAATACAATGGCACCAAGACCGATGGCGTCTACCATTGTATCTGCTGCGGCGAAGCGCTGTTCGATTCGCAAGCCAAATTTGATTCCGGTTGTGGCTGGCCCAGCTTCTATGAGCCGATTGCCGACAGCGCGATGATCGAGATTCGCGACACTTCCCACGGCATGATCCGCACCGAGGTCACCTGCGCCAAATGTGATGCCCACCTGGGGCATGTGTTCCCTGACGGTCCGCCGCCGACCGGGCTGCGTTATTGCATCAACTCGGTCTGCCTGGACCTGGTTCCCCGCTGATAAAGGAGAAAGGTCATGGCCGACGCACTGCTGAAGATTCCCTGCATTACCCTTACCGGTGAGCAAAAAGCCCTGGCCGATTACCCTGCCAAGGCGCTGCTGGTGGTCAACACTGCCAGCCAGTGCGGTTTTACCCCGCAGTACAAAGGCCTTGAACAGCTCTGGCAGCGTTATCGCGAGCAGGGGCTGGTGGTGCTGGGCTTCCCCTGCAACCAGTTCGGCAAGCAGGAGCCGGGCGATGCGCACGAAATTGCGCAGTTCTGCGAGCTGAACTTCGGCGTCAGTTTCCCGTTGTTTCGCAAGATCGAGGTCAATGGCGCCGGCGCCCATCCACTGTTTGTCGAGTTGAAAAAGCGCGCCCCCGGCTTTTTCGGCTCGCAAGGGGTCAAGTGGAACTTCACCAAGTTTCTGCTCGACCCGGCCACCGGCAAAGTCACCCGCTATGCGCCGAGCACCAAGCCGGACGCCTTGACCGGCTCAATCGAAAAACTGCTCAGGTAGTCGTCAACGGCACCCAGTGATCGATCAGTGCCAGCAGCTCTTCGCGGCGAAACGGCTTGGCCAGGTAGTCGCTCATTCCCGCCGCCCGGCAGCGTTCGCGCTCTTCGGGCATGGCGTTGGCGGTCAGGGCGACGATCGGCAGGTCTGGCCAGCGTCCGCTCTGGCGGATCCGCCGGCTGGCTTCATAACCGTCCATCACTGGCATGTTGCAGTCCATCAGTACCAGGTCGAAGGGTGACTGCTCCAGCTGTTCAAGCGCGTCGGCACCATGGGCGGCGACGCTGACCTCGCAGCCGAGCTTGGCCAGCATGCCCTTGGCCACCAGTTGATTTACCGGGTTGTCCTCGACCAGCAGAATGCGCGCACGGCGCTCGCTGTACTGGGCGCCGCTGAGTGGTGACTGGTTGATACTGTCGGCCCCGTGCAACGTGCGCCGCAGGGTCTGGTACAGGGCGTTGCGCGCCAGCGGCCGTGCCTGCTGCTGTAGAGGGGCCAGGTGTGCTGCCTGTTCACCGGGCAGGAAGTTGCCATAGGCGGTAACCAGCAGAATCGGTGCGCTGATCAGTGGACGCAGGTTGAACAGGCAGTCCAGGTCATCGGTGATCAGCAGGTCTGGCGTTGCCTTCTTGAGTTGCTCGGGGCTGTCGTAACGTTGGTAGTCCAGGCCCCAGCCGGGCAGCAGCGTCTGTAGCAATTCGGCGAGGCCGCTGCTGGCATTGCTGATTGCCGCAACACTGCCGCGCAAGGCTTGCGCAGGTACCGCCGCCGTATGGCTGGGCAAGGGCAGTTCGGCGCTGAACTGGCTGCCGAAGCCGGCTTCGGAGCTGATGCTCAGGCGCCCCTGCATGGCCTCGCAGAGGTTATTGGTCAGCGCCAGGCCCAGGCCGGTACCGCCGTACTGGCGAGTGATGCCGGCACCTGCCTGGGTGAAGGGCTGGAAGATCCTTACCTGGGCTTCGCTGGGGATGCCGATGCCGGTATCGCAGACCTCCAGACGAACGCCGCCGGGGTAACTGCTCAGGCGCACATCGACACGGCCGAAGCGAGTGAATTTCAAGGCATTGGACAGCAGGTTGCTGACGATCTGCCGCACCCGGGTTGGGTCGCCGAGCACCATCGAAGGGAACTGCGGGTCGATCAGGCAGGTCAGCTCGACGCTGGGTGCGGCGTTCTGCGACAGCAGGTTGGCGGTATCTTCGACCAGGGCGCCAAGGTCGAAGGGGATGCGTTCTAGCTCCAGCTGCCCGGCATCGAACTTGGACAGGTCGAGAACATCGTTGAGCAGTTCCACCAACACCTTGCCCGAGTCGTGGGCAATCGACAGCTGCTGGCGTTGTTCGGCATTGAGCGGGCTGTCCAGGGAAAGCGCGATCATGCCCAAGAGGCCATTGAGCGGTGTGCGGATTTCATGGCTCATGTTGGCCAGAAAGGCGGCGCGGGCCTGAGCCATGTCCAGGGCGCGGCGCCGGGCTTCTTCGAGCTCTTCATTGGACTGGCTCAGGCGGGTGTTGCTGGCCTTGAGCTCGTTGGTGCGCGCCGAGACGATGTTTTCCAGTTCGTTGAGGTAATCGGTCAGGCGGTTCTCGGCATTGCGCCGTTGCTGGATCTCGGTGGCCATGCTGACGAACTGCTGGTTGGCAACCTTGACCAGCACGCCGATCTCGTCGTGTTCGTGACCGGGCGGGAACGACAGCTTGGACTGCGCCGGATTGCGCGAGTCGCTGTTGCTCAGGGCGCTGATCACCCGCACCAGCGGCTGGGTCAGCATGATGTAGAACAGACCCAGGAGAATGCCGGTAAGGATCAGGCTGCGCATGAAACCGTTGAGCAGGGTGACCTCGGCACGCTTGAGAAAGCGGCTGCCGAAGGTGAAGGTGTCGACTTCCAGGAACAGCGTGCCGAGGTAATCATCGGGCATGTGGCTGAGAAACAGCCGGTCCTGGAATTCACGATTGTCGCCGAACAAAAAATCGCTCATCAGGCGATAACCGCTT
This sequence comes from Pseudomonas wadenswilerensis, assembly GCF_900497695.1. Taxonomy (GTDB): domain Bacteria; phylum Pseudomonadota; class Gammaproteobacteria; order Pseudomonadales; family Pseudomonadaceae; genus Aquipseudomonas; species Aquipseudomonas wadenswilerensis. The sequence goes on from NZ_UIDD01000005.1 coordinate 256,556, forward strand.
TCCTGGCGCGGGCGCTGCACGTCGGCGAGTACTGTTTGGTTATTGTCGATCAGCCGGGCGCGGGTGATGGCCGGTGATTGCAGCAGGCCACGGGTCAGTTCCTGGGCGAGCTCGGCATCGATGTTGTAGGCGATGCGCGAGGCCGGGTTATGGCTGATTTGCAGCAACGCCTGCATCTCGCGGTTGATGGAGGCGTCTTCACTGGCATAATCGATACCGATCTGGATGAGACTGAGCAATGTACCCAGGATGAAGCCGACCAGGACCGTCAGCCGGGCTTGCTTGTAGGACAGGCGATTGGTGAACTTGATATCCATGAGTCCCGAGCCAGTTTCACGTTCCGTGCGCTGCGCAAGCATAGCCGATCAGTCCCGGCTGCTGGCACGCCCTGTCACACATTCAGCTGTGCTTTTGTCCTTGCACCTGTCTAGAGGAAGTCTTGTGGACTCTCGTTTGAACGCTTTTCTGGAGCGCGCCGAAACCGTGCTCGCCCGCCTTGAACCCTTGTTGCCGGCACCGCGCCAGAGCATCGACTGGTCGCAGTGCCTGGCCGCGCGCTGGCAGCGCGATGGCCGTAGCGGTTATCTGTTGCCGCTGGAGGTCAGCCTCGACATGCGTCTGTCCGACCTGATCGGTGTCGATCAGCAGCGCGAACAACTGGGGCGCAACACCCGCCAGTTTCTCGATGGCATGCCGGCCAACCATGCGCTGCTGTGGGGCTCGCGTGGTACCGGCAAGTCGTCGCTGGTGCGGGCGTTATTGGCCGAGCATGCCAAGGCCGGCCTGCGTCTGATCGAAATCGAGCGTGATCACCTGGCCGACCTGCCGCGGGTGGTCGAGCAACTGCAGAAGCTGCCGCAACGCTTTGTGCTGTTTTGCGATGATCTCTCGTTCGAAGCCGGGGAGGGTGACTACCGGGTGCTCAAGAGCGTGCTCGACGGCTCGCTGGAGCAGGCGCCGGACAACGTGCTGCTGTACGCCACCTCGAACCGCCGGCACCTGGTGCCGGAAAAGCAGAGCGACAACGAAAACTGGAAGATGGTCGACGGCGAACTGCACCCCAACGAGGCGGTGGAGGACAAGATTGCCCTGTCTGACCGCTTCGGCCTGTGGCTGTCGTTCTACCCCTTCACCCAGGAGCATTTCCTCAACGTGGTCGAGCACTGGATCACCCAGTTGGCCGAAAGCGCGGGCCTGGCCTGGAGCCGCGATGCAGAGCTGGACATACTCGCTGTGCGCTGGGCCACCGGCCGCGGCAACCGTAACGGCCGTTGTGCCTACCAGTTCGCCCGCTATTGGGTCGGGCTGAAACTGTTGGAGCAAAAACCATGATCGATCTCAACGCTACCGGCGCCGGCCTTGAAGGTTATGGCCTGCTGGCGGCACAGCTGGAAGCCCTGCTTGCCGATGAGCGCGACTTCATTGCCAACGCCGCGCAGTTTTCGGCGTTTCTCTACAGCCAGGTCGAAGACCTGAACTGGGCCGGCTTCTACCTCAATCGTAACGAGCAGTTGGTCCTCGGGCCGTTCCAGGGGCAGGTGGCCTGCGTGCGCATCCCTTTCGGCCGTGGAGTATGCGGGGCGGCAGCGGCCAGCCAGGAAACCCAGCGGGTGGAAGATGTGCACGCGTTTCCCGGGCACATTGCCTGCGACAGTGCGTCGAACAGCGAGCTGGTGATTCCGCTGGTCAAGGACGGGCGGTTGCTTGGCGTGCTGGACCTGGACAGCCCGAAGCTTGCGCGTTTCAGTGAGGCGGATCAGGTGGGGCTGGAGCGTTTGGCGGGGATTTTTCTGCGTTTGACTGATTGCTGACGAGTGAACTTTGATCGCGGGGCAAGCCCGCTCCTACAAGTGCGAATCCTGTAGGAGCGGCGGTGCGACGCCTCGACTTGCCCCGCGAAGCTTGTCAGTCGTAAATGACCTTTTTCTTCCAGTCTTCGGTGGTGTCGGTCTTCAAGCCTTCGGTCAGGGCGTTGGTTTCGTCCTCGGCCGGTTCCAGCTGGCTCAGCACCTGGGCATTGGCCCGGGCCAGAAGCTTCTCCATGTATTCCAACTGCTCGCGGTAAACCGCCGGGTCAGGCTGTTTGCGCAGGTACTGCACGCCACGCTCGAACGCCAGGCGCGCATGCCCCGGCTGGTTCTGTTGCAGCGCCTGCTGGCCGAGGTTGTTGAAGAACTCGATGTGCAACAACACCAGAATGTGACGGACTTCCTTGACCCAGTACTTGGCTTCGTTGGTCGGCAGGAAGCCTTCCTGGGCGGCGCGGGTGATCTGGTTGTGCATGCCCTCGAGCAGGAAGCGCACATCCTTGGCCCGGGCTTCGGTCTGGATCGGCATTGGCGGGTTGTTCACCGGCAGTGCTTCGCCTTTGGCGATCAAGCCTTCGAGTTCGGCAATCCGCGCCTTGATATCCCGGCTGTGCTTGTCCAGGGTCAGCCGACGCTGGTTGAGGTTGAGCTCCAGGCGGGTCAGCAGCAGCTTGAGCGCTGGAGTCATCAACTGGCCGGGGAAGGTTTCGGTGATTTCGCCACAACGGCGCAAGCGCTCGGCCAGCTCGATCTTCAGCCGGGCACGCTCGAGCTTGTTGTTCTCGACCACATTGTTCAGGTAGCCGATCACGATCAATAATGCGATCCCCGCTACTATAAGCAGGGTGATCAGAAGTGGTGTCACCGTTAACGCCTCATACAGGATGATTTACTGTTTGAGTGTAGTGGCTAAGCTTTTAGCCGGATAGAGCTGTTTGGCGGTTGCTCGTGGGCAATTGATGGCCTTTTGCTTGTAGATTGCCGTGGCTGCTGGGCCGCAGGCGGGTAGGGGTGTCAGAAAATAATCGTCAAGACCCCGGCGCGCAAAGTCATGGTTCAACAGCGCTAGGCGCCGCGAAGTCATTGATTTAAATAAATTTATACAGAGGGGTTGACGACTTATCAAAGCATCCCTAGAATGCGCGCCACTTGCAGCGTAAAGCACACAGCGAAACGCGGCAGGGAGTGAATGTTGTAGCGTGTCCCCTTCGTCTAGTGGCCTAGGACACCGCCCTTTCACGGCGGTAACAGGGGTTCGAGTCCCCTAGGGGACGCCAATGCGGGAATAGCTCAGTTGGTAGAGCACGACCTTGCCAAGGTCGGGGTCGCGAGTTCGAGTCTCGTTTCCCGCTCCAGTTTACAAAGGCTTTGCTTAACGGCAGGGCTTGTAAAAACCCAGCGTCAAATCGTTATGGTTTGAGTTGGTAACTGAAGCATGCATTGCATGTTTCGGGCGTCGTCCCCTTCGTCTAGTGGCCTAGGACACCGCCCTTTCACGGCGGTAACAGGGGTTCGAGTCCCCTAGGGGACGCCATTTTTTGCGGGAATAGCTCAGTTGGTAGAGCACGACCTTGCCAAGGTCGGGGTCGCGAGTTCGAGTCTCGTTTCCCGCTCCAAATATGGTGCTCCAGCGTTTGATAACGCTGTAGTGATGGAGCAAGTGCAACAGCGCTTGTTCTTGCCGGGTTTACCGGTCGCTACAAAATTTGCGGGAATAGCTCAGTTGGTAGAGCACGACCTTGCCAAGGTCGGGGTCGCGAGTTCGAGTCTCGTTTCCCGCTCCAAATAAAGAAACGCCGTTCGTTTGAACGGCGTTTTTTTTCGTCTCGATTATTTAATCGCTGGCTGTGGGCGGCAGGGCTGTTTGTCAGCCCTGCACACCTTCATCGCTTAATGCTTGCTGTCGTCGTCCGACATGCTCAGCAGCTGTTTTTCCTGGTTCCAGTCGAAGGGTTCGTCATTCTGCTCGGCTTCGAAGCGGCGCTCTTCCAGTTCCTGGTACATGTCCAGTTCGTTCTCCGGCATGAAGTGCAGGCAGTCGCCGCCAAAGAACCACAGCAGGTCGCGTGGCACCAGGTGCGCGACCTGTGGATAGCGCTGGATGACCTGGCACATCAGGTCCTGGCCAAGATAGGTGCTTTCCGGGTCGACGGGCAGTTGCAGCATCAGATCGTCGAAGCGCTCCAGAAACAGCGCGTGGCTTTCTTCCGGCACCTGCTCGGCTTCGCCCAGGGCAACCAGGATGGTGCGCAGGTGGGTGAGCAGGGCGAGATGGTATTCCAGGCGATCGGTAGCCATGCAGGCAGTCCTCTTGAGCAAAAACGGGCGCGGGAGTATACGGCTCCCGGCGCCCGATGTCCCGGCCCTTAGCGAATCTTGCCGTCAGCCGGTAGCAGTTGCTCCTTGTCGAAGGCATCGACGTCGATCACCCGCCGGCGTGCCGACTCAGCGGCATGCAGGCTTTGCGCCTCGCTGGCCTGGAGTACGCCGGCATGCAGGGCCGCGTCGATTACCGACTCGCCCGGAGCAGGGACAACCTGGCCGCTCTTGAGTGCCTGATGCAATTTTTTGCGCAGTGGCTCACCTGCACTGAGTTGATCGTAAGCCTGTTGCAGGGCGGCAACCGGGTCACCGTCCGCTTGTGGCCGGTAACAACCGGCAAGCAGCTCTTCCAGGGCCGGGTCGCCCTTGGCCCGGCCGATCAGCTCGGCGATTTCGGCGTCCAGTTCATCGCCTGGCCCGGTGTGACGGCGGCCGAAGGGGAATACCACCAGGCGCAGGGCGCAGCCGAGGAAGCGGTTTGGGAAGTTGTCGAGCAGCCGGTCCAGGGCTTTTTCAGCCTGGCCGAGGCTCTCTTCCAGGGCCCAGCGCAGCAATGGTTGCAGGTGCTCGGGCGAATTCAGGTCGTGGTAACGCTTGAGCGCCGCCGAGCTCAGGTACAGGTGGCTGAGCACATCGCCCAGGCGTGCCGACAAACGCTCGCGACGCTTGAGCTCGCCACCGAGGAGCATCATGCACAGGTCGGCGAGCAGGGCGAAGGCCGCCGCCTGGCGGTTGAGCGCGCGGAAGTAGCCCTGGCTCAAGGCGTCGCCTGGGACTTTCTCGAAGTGACCCAGGCCCAGGCCGAGCACCAGGGTGCTGGCGGCGTTACCCACGGCGAAGCCGATGTGCTGCATCAGCAGGTGATCGAACTCCTTGAGCGCCTGGTCGTGGTCTTCGCGACCGGCCAGGGCCATTTCCTTGAGCACGAACGGATGGCAGCGAATTGCCCCCTGGCCGAAGATCATCAGGTTGCGCGAGAGGATGTTGGCGCCCTCGACGGTGATGAAGATCGGCGCTCCCTGCCAATTGCGCCCCAGGTAGTTGTTCGGGCCCATGATGATGCCCTTGCCGCCGTGCACATCCATGGCGTGCTGGATGCATTCGCGGCCGCGCTCGGTAAGGTGGTACTTGAGAATCGCCGAGAGTACCGAAGGCTTCTCGCCCAGGTCCACGGCCTTGGCGGTGAGCAGGCGCGCGCTATCCATCAGGAAGGCGTTGCCGCCGATCCGGGCCAGGGATTCCTGGATGCCTTCGAAGGCTGCCAGCGGCACATTGAACTGCTCGCGGATGCGGGCGTACTGGCCGGTGACCAGGCTGGTGTACTTGGCTGCGCCGGTACCCACGGCCGGCAGGGAAATCGAGCGGCCAACCGACAGGCAGTTCATCAGCATCATCCAGCCCTTGCCGAGCATGTCCTGGCCGCCGATGAGGAAGTCCAGCGGCACAAATACATCCTTGCCGCTGTTGGGACCGTTCATGAAAGCGGCCCCCAGGGGCAGGTGGCGCTTGCCGATCTCGACACCGGGGGTGTCGGTGGGAATCAGTGCCAGGCTGATGCCCAGCTCTTCCTTGTCGCCCAGCAGGTGCTCAGGGTCGTAGGCCTTGAACGCCAGGCCGAGCAGGGTGGCGACCGGGCCGAGGGTGATGTAGCGCTTTTCCCAGTTCAGGCGCAGGCCGATAACTTCCTCGCCTTGCCATTGGCCTTTGCAGATGATCCCGGTATCGGGCATGGCGCCGGCGTCGGAGCCGGCCAGCGGGCCGGTGAGGGCGAAGCAGGGGATCTCGTCGCCGCGGGCCAGGCGTGGCAGGTAATGATTGCGTTGCTCGTCGGTGCCGTAGTGCAGCAACAGTTCGGCCGGGCCCAGGGAGTTGGGCACCATCACGGTCGAGGCGAGGTCACCGCTACGGGTTGCAAGCTTCATCGCCACCTGCGAGTGGGCGTAGGCCGAGAAGCCCTTGCCGCCGTATTCCCTGGGAATGATCAGGGCGAAGAAACCGTGGCTCTTGATGTGCTCCCAGGCGGCTGGCGGCAGGTCCAGGTCCTGGCCGATCTGCCAGTCGCTGACCATCGCGCAGAGTTCTTCGGTGGGGCCATCGATGAACGCCTGTTCTTCTTCCGTGAGTTCGGCCTTGGAGTAGCCGAGCAAGGTGTTCCAGTCCGGGCGGCCGCTGAACAGCTCGCCGTCCCACCACACGGTGCCGGCGTCGATGGCTTCGCGTTCGGTCTGCGACATCGGCGGCAGGGTGCGCTGGAACCAGCCGAACAGCGGTGCGGTAAGTACTTTGCGGCGCAGGTCGGGGAGCAGCAGGGGGGCAGCCACTGCGGCCAGCAGCAGCCAGAAAATCGTCAGCAGCCAGCCTGGCGCGTGGCTGAAAATGCCCATCGCCAGCAGGTACAGGGCAACGATGCCCAGCGCCGGCAAGGCGGCGATGCGACGGTGGGCCAGGTACGCCACGCCGATCACCAGGACCACTAACCACAACAGCAACATAGGAATTCCTCCGTGAAACATTGGGGCATTTCGCCATCCATCGAAGCTTAGACCGCATCCGCTAAACGGCTTGTCTGAACAGTGACAGGACATGAACTCAGGAGTTCGCCTGGATGCCAAACGATTGCCAGCGCGACCGCCTGGAGTAGACTGGGCGACCAGCCAAATCATCAGGGAAATATCATGCTCAAGATCTGGGGCAGGAAGAATTCGTCGAATGTCAGGAAAGCACTGTGGTGCGCCGAAGAGCTGGGTCTTGAATATGAGTCGATCGATGCCGGTGGCGCCTTCGGCCTGGTGAACGAACCGCAGTACCGGGCACTGAACCCCAACGGCCTGGTGCCGATGATCGAAGACAATGGCCTGGTGCTCTGGGAGTCCAATGCCATCGTGCGTTACCTGTCGGCGCAGTATGGCAGCGCGTCTGGCTGGTATGAGGCGGATGCGCGCAAGCGCGCCGAGGCCGACAAGTGGATGGACTGGGTCACTTCTTCCCTGGCCACACCGTTCCGCCCGTTGTTCTGGGGCATCCTGCGTACGCCTGCCGAGCAGCAAGACTGGGTGGCCATCAATGCCGCGCACAAGACCTGCGCGCAGTTGCTGTCGATTGCTGACCAGGCCCTGGCGCATAAGCCGTACCTGTCCGGCAGCGTCCTGGGCATGGGCGATATCCCCCTGGGCTGCTTTGCCTACGCCTGGTTCGAGATGCCCATCGAGCGCCCCGAGATGCGCCACTTGCGTGCCTGGTACGAGCGCTTGCAGGAGCGTCCGGCCTACCAGGCGGCGGTGATGACCGCGCTGACCTGATCAAGGCGGTCAACCTGATAGTTATTATCGATATACATGACTGTACTTGTCTGGCACGGACAAGCACCATGATCATATTCACTGCGGCTGGCCTTGCCCGGCTGCGTCTAGAGCCTTCCAAACTGGTACGCGACCCGCTATGAGTTCTGCTCTGTCCATAAGGCAGCTAACCAAAACCTACGGCAACGGTTTCCAGGCCCTCAAGGGTATTGACCTGGATGTCGCCGAAGGTGACTTCTTCGCCTTGCTCGGCCCCAATGGCGCCGGCAAGTCCACCACCATCGGCATCCTCTCTACCCTGGTCAACAAAACCAGTGGCAGCGTGAACATCTTCGGTCACGACCTCGATCGCCAACCCGCCGCGCTCAAGCGCTGCATCGGCGTGGTGCCGCAGGAATTCAACTTCAACCAGTTCGAAAAGACCTTCGACATCGTCGTGACCCAGGCCGGTTACTACGGCATCCCGGCCAAAGTGGCCAGGGAGCGTGCCGAGCAGTACCTGACCCAGCTCGGTCTGTGGGACAAGCGCGATGTACCGTCGCGTTCGCTGTCCGGCGGCATGAAGCGCCGGTTGATGATCGCCCGCGCCCTGATCCACGAGCCGCGCCTGTTGATTCTCGACGAGCCGACCGCGGGCGTCGATATCGAGCTGCGCCGTTCGATGTGGAGCTTTCTTACCGAGCTCAACCAGAAAGGCATCACCATCATCCTCACCACCCATTACCTGGAAGAGGCTGAACAGCTGTGCCGTCACATCGGCATCATCGACCACGGCACCATCGTCGAGAACACCAGCATGCGGGCATTGCTCAGCAAGCTGCACGTCGAGACCTTCCTGCTCGACCTCAAGCAGGACCTGCCCCAGGCGCCAAGCCTGGTCGGTTATCCGTGCCGGTTGATCACCCCGCACACCCTGGAAGTGCAAGTCGACAAGGAAGTGGGCATCACTGCGCTGTTCGGCCAGCTGGCACTACAGAACATCGAGGTGCAGAGCCTGCGCAACAAGACCAATCGTCTCGAGGAGCTGTTCGTGTCCCTGGTTGAGAAAAACCTGGCAAAGGTGGCGGTATGAGTTCGGAACTGAGCGCCAACCTGGTCGCCCTCAACACCATCGTCTACCGCGAAGTGCGTCGTTTCACCCGGATCTGGCCGCAGACCCTGCTGCCCCCGGCGATCACCATGGTCCTGTACTTCGTGATCTTTGGTAACCTGATCGGCCGTCAGATCGGCGACATGGGCGGCTTTACCTACATGGAGTACATCGTGCCGGGGCTGATCATGATGTCGGTGATCACCAACTCCTACGGCAACGTGGTGTCGAGCTTTTTCGGGAGCAAGTTCCAGCGCTCGATCGAGGAGTTGATGGTGTCGCCGGTGTCGCCGCACACCATCCTCGTCGGCTACACCCTGGGCGGCGTGTTGCGCGGCCTGGCGGTGGGGGTGATCGTGACCTTGCTGTCGTTGTTCTTCACCGACCTGCAGGTGCATCACCTGGGCGTGACCATAGTCGTGGTGCTGCTGACGGCGACGATTTTCTCGCTGTTGGGCTTCATCAACGCCGTGTTCGCACGCAATTTCGATGATATCTCGATCATTCCGACCTTCGTGCTCACGCCGTTGACCTACCTGGGTGGGGTGTTCTACTCGATTACCCTGCTGCCGCCATTCTGGCAGACCGTGTCGATGGCCAACCCGGTGCTGCACATGGTCAACTCGTTCCGCTATGGCATTCTCGGCGTGTCGGATATCCGTATTGGCGTCGCCATCAGCTTCATGCTGGTCGCCACTGCGGTACTGTACGTCGGATGCGCGCGCCTACTGGTCAGCGGGCGAGGAATGCGCACCTGATTGCTTGACCTTGCGCCGGCGCCACTGCCGGCCTACCCACCAGCGCCAGTAGAGCATGGTCAGGCAGTAGGCGAGGGCGCCGAGCAACACGCCACACACCACCGAACCGAGCAAGAACGGCTGCCACAAGGTCGACAGCTGGTCGGTGATCCATTCGAAGGTCAGTTCTTCAGGCAGGGTGCGCGGCGGGATCTGCATCAGCCAGGCGCCCATCTGGTAGGTGCAGAAGAACACCGGCGGCATGGTGATCGGGTTGGTCAGCCACACCAGGCTGACCGCGATCGGCATGTTGCCGCGCACCATGATCGCCAGGCTGGCGGCCAGCAGCATCTGCATCGGAATCGGAATGAAGGCGGCGAACAGGCCGACGGCCATGGCGCGCGCAACCGAATGCCGGTTGAGGTGCCAGAGGTTGGGGTCGTGCAACAGCCGGCCGAGAAAGCGTAAGGATTTGTGTTCCCTGATGCTGGTCGGATCGGGCATGTAGCGTTTGAAGAGACGACGCGGCATGTGGGGTCTCGGCAATCTGAAGGGTGCCAGTATGCACGGATTCTAAAACTGCCTTATTCAGACTTTGTGACAATTATTTAGCGAGCTGTTGCTGTCGCTGATCTAAGCCTCAGGGGGTGGTTTACTTCTGGAGCTTCACGCTTATGCGCACAGGGATGTTGGCGCTTGCACTCGGGCTGATCAGCCTCGGGTTCCTACCGGTCTTGCCGTCCGTCTGGACACTTGTCCTGCTGACATTTATCGGGCTTTCCAGTCTGCCTTCAAGGCTCTGGCCAATCGGGCTGTTTCTGTTGGGACTGAGCTGGGCCTGTGTCTCGGCGCAATCGGCGCTGGATGAGCGCCTGGCACCGCAGCTCGATGGCCGTACCCTGTGGATAGAAGGCCGGGTCACCGGCTTGCCGGAGCAGGGGGCGCGCTCGGTGCGGTTCGAGTTGAGCGACGCCGAGTCGCGTCGCGGACAATTGCCGCCACGGCTGCAGCTCAGCTGGTTCGGTGGGCCAGCGGTCAACAGCGGTGAATATTGGCGATTGGCCGTCAGCCTCAAACGCCCCTCTGGCTTGCTCAATCCTCACGGCCCGGATCAGGAAGCCAGCCTGTTGGCGCGACGTATCGGCGCGACCGGTAGTGTCAAGGCCGGGGAACGTCTGCTGCCAGCGACAGCGGCATGGCGTGATGGCCTGCGCCAGCGCTTGCTGGCGGTCGATGCCCAGGGCCGAGAGGCGACGCTGGTGGCGTTGATTCTGGGCGATGGTGGCGGGTTGGCGCGGCAAGACTGGCAAGTGCTGCAGGCTACCGGCACGGTGCACTTGCTGGTGATATCTGGTCAGCACGTGGGCCTGCTGGCCGGGCTGGTGTACGCCTTGATTGCCGGGCTTGCGCGCCTGGGCTGGTGGCCGCAAAGGCTGCCCTGGCTGCCTTGGGCGTGTGCGCTGGCATTTGCCGCGGCGCTGGCCTACGGCTTGCTGGCCGGTTTTCAGGTGCCGGTGCAGCGGGCGTGCATGATGCTAGCCATGGTGCTGCTCTGGCGCCTGCGTTTTCGCCACCTGGGCGTTGGCTTACCGCTGTTGCTGGCGCTGAATGCGGTGCTGCTGTGGGAGCCACTGGCCAGCTTGCAGCCAGGTTTCTGGCTGTCATTCATGGCCGTGGCCATTCTGATCTTCACCTTCAGCGGCCGCCTTGGCGCCTGGAACCCCTGGCTGGCCTGGAGTCGCGCCCAGTGGTTGATCGCCATCGGCTTGTTGCCGGTGTTGCTGGCGCAAGGTTTGCCGGTGAGCCTGACGGCACCACTGATCAACCTGCTGGCAGTACCGTGGATCAGTCTTGCTGTCTTGCCCTTGGCGTTGCTCGGCACCCTGTTGCTGCCCGTGCCGTATCTGGGGGAGGGGCTGCTATGGCTGGCTGGTGGCGTGCTCGATGGCTTGTTCCGCTTGCTGGCTGAAGTCGCTTTATGGCGACCGGCATGGCTACCTCAACCGCTGCCTTTCTGGGCCTGGTTATTGGTGTGCCTGGGGGCGTTCCTGCTGCTGTTGCCGCGCGGCTTGCCTATGCGGGTGCTCGGCTGGCCATTGCTACTGCTGGTAGTGTTTGCGCCGAGAGAGCGCGTGCCGGTGGGGCAGGTCGAGGTTTGGCAGCTCGATGTCGGCCAGGGGCTGGCTTTTGTTTTGCGCACCCGTCACCACGCCATGCTCTATGACGCGGGCCCCGCCATGGGCGATTTCGATCTGGGTGAGAGGGTGGTGTTGCCCAGCTTGCGCAAGCTGGGTGTGCGCAAGCTTGACCTGATGTTGCTCAGTCATGCTGACGCCGACCATGCCGGTGGTGCCCGCGCCGTGCAGCGCGGCTTGCCGGTGTTGCGGGTGCTTGGCGGGGAAGCCGCGGCCTTGCCTGAGGTGCTGAAGGCGCAGCCTTGCAGCAGTGGCGAACACTGGCAGTGGGACGGGGTGGGTTTTTCCCTCTGGCAATGGCATGAGGCCGGCGACAGCAACCAGGACTCCTGTGTGCTGCTGGTCGAGGCGCAAGGCGAGAAGCTGCTGCTGACCGGCGATCTCGATGCCCGTGGCGAGCGGGCGTGGGCGCGGGACTGGCAGGCGGGCCGGATCGACTGGCTGCAATCGCCCCATCACGGCAGCCGCAGCTCATCCAGCGAGGCCTTGTTGAAGGCGACTGCGCCGCGTGGCGTGCTGATCTCCCGCGGGCGTTACAACGCCTTCGGTCACCCTCACCCGGAGGTGATGGCACGCTATCGGACGCACGGTATCCAGGCCTACGACAATGTCGAGCACGGTGCGCTGCGCCTGCAACTGGGGGCGTTCGGCGAGCCGCAGGGCCTGCGCGCACAACGGCGTTTCTGGCGCGAACCGAGATGACGACCTTCGGCAGATGAGCCCCCTGGGGTCCTATGGTAAAGTGGCGGACTTTTTTGAGGGGATGCTTACTGTGTGGGAATTGGTCAAGTCCGGTGGCTGGATGATGCTGCCGATCATTCTGAGCTCCATCGCTGCCATGGCGATCGTCGCCGAGCGTCTCTGGACCTTGCGCGCCAGCCGGGTCACGCCACCGCACCTGCTTGGCCAGGTGTGGATGTGGATCAAGGACAAACAGCTCACCAGTGACAAGCTCAAGGCCCTGCGCGCCGACTCGCCGCTGGGTGAGATCCTTGCCGCGGGCCTGGCCAACTCGCGCCATGGCCGCGAAATCATGAAGGAATGCATCGAAGAGGCCGCCGCCCGGGTCATCCACGAACTGGAACGCTACATCAATGCCCTGGGCACCATCGCCGCCATGGCGCCGTTGCTCGGCCTGCTCGGCACCGTGCTGGGCATGATCGATATCTTCAGTGCCTTCATGGGCACCGGCATGTCCACCAACGCCGCAGTACTGGCCGGTGGTATCTCCAAGGCGCTGATCACCACGGCAGCCGGCCTGATGGTCGGTATCCCGGCGGTGTTCTTCCACCGTTTCCTGCAACGCCGTATCGATGAGCTGGTGGTTGGCATGGAGCAGGAAGCGATCAAGCTGGTCGAAGTGGTGCAGGGCGACCGCGATGTCGACCTGGCCGAGGGCAAGGCGTGAAATTCCGGCGCAAGCCACGGGAGACCGTGGACATCAACCTGGCCTCGTTGATCGACGTGGTGTTCATCCTGCTGTTGTTCTTCGTGGTCACCACCACCTTCACCCGCGAAACCCAGCTGCGCGTCGAACTGCCGGAGTCGGTAAGCGGCGCGCCGGCACCGGATTCGGAGCTCAAGCAACTGGACATCACCATCAGCGCCGATGGCGTCTACTCGGTGAACAACCACCTGTTGCCCAAGAGCGACCTGGCGACCCTGACCGAAGCCCTGCAGCAGGAATCCGCAGGTGATACCAAACTGCCGTTGTCGATCAGCGCCGACGGCAAGACCCCGCATCAGGCGGTGGTGACTGCCATGGATGCGGCCGGCAAGCTCGGTTTCAGCCAGTTGCGCATGACCACGGTCGAGGCGGCTCAGGGGACACCCTGATGGCTTTTGCCGATCGCCTGCTCGATGCCTGGTACGCCGGGCATCCGGCCCTGGGGCTGCTGCGTCCGCTCGAAGCCCTCTATCGGCGGGTGGTGCTGGGCAAGCGCGCGCGTTTTCTCAGCGGTGAAAGCCAGAGTTACCGTGCGCCAGTGCCGGTGATCGTGGTGGGAAACATCACCGTCGGCGGTACCGGCAAGACCCCGATGATCCTCTGGTTGATCGAGCATTGCCGCCAGCAAGGCCTGCGCGTCGGCGTGGTCAGCCGTGGTTATGGCGCCAAGCCGCCGCAGCTGCCGTGGCGCGTGCGTGCCGAGCAGAGCGCGGCCGAGGCGGGCGATGAGCCTTTGCTGATCGTTCAGCGCAGCGGCGTGCCGCTGATGATCGACCCGGACCGTTCGCGTGCGGTGCAAGCCTTGCTGGCCAGCGAGCCGCTGGACCTGATCCTCTGTGATGACGGCATGCAGCACTACCGTCTGGCCCGTGATCTGGAGCTGGTGCTGATCGACGCCGCCCGCGGCCTGGGCAATCGCCGCTGCCTGCCGGCCGGCCCCTTGCGCGAGCCGGTGGAGCGCTTGCAGGACGTCGATGCGGTGCTCTACAACGGCGCCACGGCGGACCGGGCAGATGGTTTTGCCTTTGCCCTGCAGCCCACCGCGCTGGTCAATCTGCGCAGTGGCGAGCGTCACGGCCTCGACTGTTTTCCGCCCGGCCAGGCCCTGCACGCAGTGGCCGGCATTGGTAACCCGCAACGTTTCTTCAATACCCTGCAGGGGCTAAACTGGCGGCCTGTGCCACACCCTTTTGCCGATCATGCCGAGTACAGCGAGCAGGCCCTGAGCTTCACCCCTGCGCTGCCTTTGGTCATGACCGAGAAGGACGCGGTCAAATGCCGCGCCTTCGCTGCCGACGACTGGTGGTACCTTGCGGTCGATGCTGTGCCTTCGCCAGCCTTCCAGGCCTGGTTCGATGCTCAGCTTGCACGCTTGCTGCCCGGGTCGCGGCCCTCCTGATTCGTTTCTTTTTCCGGCCACTGGCCTGAGGAATTTCCATGGACACCAAATTGCTCGATATCCTTGCCTGCCCGATCTGCAAGGGCCCGCTCAAGCTCAGCGCCGACAAGACCGAGCTGATCAGCAAGGGTGCCGGTCTCGCCTACCCGATCCGCGACGGCATCCCGGTGATGCTTGAAAGCGAAGCCCGCACCCTGACCGATGACGAGCGTCTGGACAAATGAGCCTGGCCTTTACCGTTGTGATTCCGGCGCGGCTGCGCTCCACGCGCTTGCCGGGCAAGCCATTGCTGCCGATCGCCGGCAAGCCGATGATCCAGCACGTCTGGGAACAGGCGCGCAGAAGCAGTGCCAGCCGCGTGGTAATTGCCACCGATGACGCGGGCATCTTCAAGGTCTGCGAGGCCTTCGGCGCCGAAGTGCTGATGACCCGCGAAGACCATGACTCCGGTACCGACCGCCTGGCCGAAGTGGCTGCCAAGCTGGGCCTGGCTGCCGATGCCATCGTGGTCAACGTCCAGGGTGACGAGCCGCTGATTCCGCCGGTGATCATCGATCAGGTGGCGGCCAACCTGGCTGCCCATCCGGAGGCGGGTATCGCCACCCTGGCCGAACCGATCAGCGACGTCGAAGCGCTGTTCAACCCCAATGCGGTCAAGGTGGTCAGCGATTGCAACGGTCTGGCCCTGACCTTCAGCCGCGCACCGTTGCCCTGGGCGCGGGATGCCCTGGCGCAGAGCCGCGAGCAACTGCCGCAAGGTGTGCCGTACCGCCGTCATATCGGCATGTACGCCTACCGGGCCGGCTTCCTGCAGGATTTCGTCGCCTGGGGTCCGTGCTGGCTGGAGAAGACCGAATCGCTGGAACAACTGCGGGCCCTCTGGCATGGCGTGCGTATTCACGTTGCCGATGCCATCGATGCGCCGCCGGTGGGGGTCGACACCCCTGAAGACCTGGAGCGCGTACGGCGCTTGCTGGAGGCCTGATGCGGGTTTTGTTCGTGTGCCTGGGCAATATCTGCCGCTCGCCCACCGCCGAAGGCGTGCTGCGTCAACAATTGCAGGCTGAAGGTCTGGGTGAGTTGATCGAAGTGGCGTCGGCCGGTACCGGTGACTGGCATGTCGGCAAGCAGCCGGATACCCGCACCTGCCGCACTGCGCGCATGCGTGGCTATGACTTGTCGCAACAGCGTGCGCAGCAGATCAAGGCCGCGCACTTCAATGAATGCGACCTGATCCTGGCCATGGACAAGAGCAATCTTGGCCATCTGCAGGCCATGCGCCCGGCCGGGGCCAAGGCCGAGCTGGACCTGTTCCTGCGCCGCTATGAAGGCGCGCTGGACGAGGTGCCGGATCCTTACTACGGCGCCGAGCAGGATTTCGAAGAGGTCCTCGACCTGATCGAAGCCGCCTGCAGTCGTTTGGTCATCGAACTCAAGGGTCGTCTATGAGCGTGCAGTGGCAGCAACAGGTATCGCTCAAGCCGTATAACACCTTTGGCATCGATGTGAGGGCTCGGTACTTCACCGAAGCCCACAACGACGATGAGGTGCGTCAGGCGTTGGCCCAGGCGGGTGAGCAGGGTGTGCCGGTGCTGGTGGTGGGTGGCGGTAGCAACCTGCTGCTGACCGCCGATATCCAGGCGCTGGTGCTGCGCATGGCCAGCCGTGGCCTGCGCATCCTGACTGAGCACGGCGAGCGGGTTGTGGTCGAGGCCGAAGCTGGCGAACCCTGGCATCCGTTCGTGCAGTGGAGCTTGTCCCAGGGGCTGGCCGGGCTGGAGAACCTCAGTTTGATCCCCGGCACGGTGGGCGCTGCGCCGATGCAGAACATTGGCGCCTACGGTGTCGAGATCAAGGATGTGTTCGCCGGGCTTACCGCGCTGGATCGCCAGACCGGTGAACTGCGCGACTTCAGCCTGGAAGAGTGCGCCTTTGCCTACCGTGACAGCCTGTTCAAGCGTAATCCGGGGCGCTGGGTGATCCTGCGTGTGCGCTTTGCCTTGAGTCGGGTCATGCATGCCCATCTGGATTACGGCCCGGTGCGTCAGCGCCTGAGCGAGCAGGGCGTCAGTCAGCCGACCGCGCAAAACGTCAGTGATGCGATTTGCAGCATTCGGCGAGAGAAACTGCCCGATCCGCTTGAGCTGGGTAATGCCGGGAGTTTCTTCAAGAACCCGGTGGTGGCTGCAGTGCTGGCCGACAGGATCCGTTTGCAGTATCCGGGGCTGGTGGCTTATCCACAGGCTGATGGCCAGTTCAAGCTGGCTGCCGGTTGGTTGATCGAGCAGGCGGGCTGGAAGGGCCATCGTGAAGGCGATGCCGGGGTGCACCGCTTGCAGTCGTTGGTGCTGGTCAATTATGGCCAGGCGACCGGGGTGCAGTTGCATCAGCTGGCGCAGAAAATCCAGGCCGATATCCTTGAGCGCTTCGGGGTTGAGCTGGAAATGGAGCCGAACCTGTACTGAATACGCTGTGTTGTTCTGTGGGAGCGGGCTTGCCTCGCGATTGAGGTACAGGTGTTGCCTGCTGTGCTGGCTACACTGGCAATATCGCGGGGCAAGCCCGCTCCCACAGGCCATAAAAAAAGCCCCGCCAGTTACCTGGCGGGGCTTTTTTTCAGCCTGGATGATCAGACGAGCGGTTTATGCTCTTCTGCGGTTTCCAGTTTCTCTTCGAGCACTTGTTCAGCCGGTGCAGCAGGCGCTTCTTCAGCGACTACGGCAGCGCTGGCTTCGGCGGCGACCGCTGCAGCGGCGGCTGCGGCAGCTTCGGCTTCACGCTTGCGACGGCGTACTTCACGTGGATCGTTCGGCGCGCGACCGCTGCTGGTCAGGGCGCTGGCCGGTGCTTCGACAGCAGGTGCCGGCTCTTCAACCGGTGCTGGCTCGACAACTGGCGCAGGCGCTTCGACTGCTTCGACGGCAACCACTGGCTCGGCCACAACCGGTGCCTGGACTTCAGGCTCTGGCTCGACCGCGGCAACAGGCTCGACCACTTCAGCTGGCGCAGCAACAGGGGCTTCGACTACTGGAGCGATACTGGCTTCTACTGCTGCTGGTGCTTCGACCGGGGCAGTAAAGGGTTGCTCGACAACCGGTGCGGCAGCGACTTCAGCAGCCTGAGCGGTTTCAACCACTTCGGCGACTTCAGAGGCTTCAACCACTGGCTGAGCAGCTTCGACGACGACGGTTTCGCTGGTAGCAACTTCAACAACAGCCGGCTCTTCGATTGTGGCAGTGGCGCGTTCGGCCTGCTGGTTGGCTTCGGCTTCGGCAGCGGCGCTGATGTTGCTGGTGGCAACAGCGGCAGTCACGGCCAGGCCAGCGGCCAGTTCAGCACCCAGCTCGGTGGCTTGCGGCTGCTCTTCGCTGCCTTCTTCCGAACCTTCTACCAGGTTGCCGTTGGCATCGCGTTGACGCTCGCGACGGTTGCTGCGGCGACGCTGGCCACGGGAGCGGCGGCGAGGGCGTTCGCCTTCGGTGCCTTCCAGGTTGTCATCCTGCAGCAGCTCTTCGTTCGGCAGTTGCTCTTCAGCAGCTTCAGCAGCCTGTTCGGCTGGGCGAGGCTGACGCTCTTCACGCGGCGGACGCGGTTGGCGCTCTTCACGTGGGGCACGTTCTTCACGCGGAGCACGTTCTTCGCGCGGTGCGCGCTCTTCACGTGGTGCGCGTTCTTCGCGTGGGGCGCGTTCTTCACGAGGCTGACGCTCTTCGCGCGGGGCGCGTTCAGGGCGTTCTTCGCTTACGGCCGGGGTGGCTGCGTCCAGTGGCTCGCGCAGTTCGCGGACCGGACGGTCCTCGCGGGGGCGGCGTTCTTCACGTGGTGCGCGTGGTTGACGCTCTTCACGCGGTTGACGTGGTGCGCGCTCTTCACGGGCAGGTGCTTCTTCGCGGGCTTCGCGTGGCTGACGCTCTTCACGTGGGGCGCGCTCGGCACGTTCTTCACGCGGTTTGCGGTCTTCATCACGGCGGCCGTTGCGGTTGCGGCTCTGCTGGCGACCGTTGCGGCGTTCTTCGTTGCGCTGCGGGCGTTCGGTGGCAGGCTTCTCGGCAACCACAGGCGCTGCGGCGGCAGGTTCGTCCTTGCCGGCGAACAGGCTGACCAGCGACTTCACCAGACCTTTGAACAGGCTTGGCTCAGGTGTGTGCTGGACTGGAGCGGCCACTGGTGCGGCAGCTTCGGCAGGTACCGGGGCGTTGGCGCGGGCCGGAGCGGTCTTGACGGCGGCTTCCTGGCGCACCAGGGTGCGGGTGGCGGCAGTCGGCTGGACTTCTTCGGTCTCGGCGGCGGTGATTTCGTAGCTGGACTGGCCGCTAAGGGCTTCCGGGCTGTCGTCGCGCAGGCGCTGGACTTCGAAATGCGGGGTTTCCAGGTGATCGTTCGGCAGAATGACGATACGGGCCCGGGTGCGCAGCTCGATCTTGGTGATCGAATTGCGTTTTTCGTTGAGCAGGAAGGCTGCAACCGGAATCGGCACTTGGGCGCGGACTTCGGCGGTGCGGTCTTTCAGGGCTTCTTCTTCGATCAGGCGCAGGATGGCCAGCGACAGCGATTCGACGTCACGGATGATGCCGGTGCCGCTGCAGCGTGGGCAGACGATGCCGCTGCTTTCGCCAAGCGATGGGCGCAGGCGCTGACGGGACATTTCCAGCAGGCCGAAGCGCGAGATGCGGCCAACCTGTACACGGGCACGGTCGGCTTCCAGGCATTCGCGGACTTTTTCTTCCACGGCGCGCTGGTTCTTGGCCGGGGTCATGTCGATGAAGTCGATCACGATCAGGCCGCCGATGTCACGCAGACGCAGCTGGCGGGCGATTTCCTCAGCCGCTTCCAGGTTGGTCTGCAGGGCGGTTTCCTCGATGTCGCTGCCTTTGGTGGCGCGCGCCGAGTTGATGTCGATGGAGACCAGGGCTTCGGTCGGGTCGATGACGATCGAGCCGCCGGACGGCAGGTCGACGACGCGCTGGAAGGCGGTTTCGATCTGGCTTTCGATCTGGAAACGGTTGAACAGCGGCACGCTGTCTTCGTACAGCTTGATCTTGCTGGCGTACTGCGGCATCACCTGGCGGATGAAGGTCAGGGCTTCTTCCTGGGCGTCGATGCTGTCGATCAGTACTTCGCCGATATCCTGACGCAGGTAGTCACGGATGGCGCGGATGATGACGTTGCTTTCCTGGTAGATCAGGAATGGCGCGGCGCGGTCCTGGGAGGCTTCCTTGATCGCGGTCCACAGCTGCAGCAGGTAGTCGAGGTCCCACTGCATTTCTTCGCTGCTGCGGCCAAGGCCGGCAGTGCGCACGATCAGGCCCATGTCGGCAGGGGCGACCAGGCCGTTGAGGGCCTCGCGCAGTTCGTTGCGCTCTTCGCCTTCGATGCGACGGGAGATGCCACCGGCACGCGGGTTGTTCGGCATCAGTACCAGGTAACGACCGGCCAGGCTGATGAAGGTGGTCAGGGCAGCGCCCTTGTTGCCGCGCTCTTCTTTCTCGACCTGGACGATGACTTCCTGGCCTTCGCTGAGCACTTCCTTGATGTTCACCCGGCCTTCGGGCGACTTCTTGAAGTATTCGCGGGAGATTTCCTTCAGCGGCAGGAAGCCGTGACGCTCGGAGCCGAAGTCGACGAAAGCGGCTTCAAGGCTAGGTTCGATCCGGGTGATCCGGCCTTTGTAGATGTTGGCCTTCTTCTGCTCACGCGCGCCGGACTCGATGTCCAGGTCGTAGAGACGTTGGCCGTCCACCAGAGCTACACGCAACTCTTCGGGTTGAGTCGCGTTAATCAGCATTCTTTTCATGTAATACCGTCGGTTTCCGGGCTGCCGGAAACGGCGTTCGGCACACACGACTTCTCACGGTCTGTGTCAGGTGCGCAAGGGGTGGCGGGCCACCCCCGTGTCCAGCAACTTTCGAGTCCGACTGGTCACCCAGTACTGCCGAAGTCGCGACGACGCGTCCTGCTTGCTGTGGTGTCAAATGCACTCAGTCAGGAGGAGGAATCAGCCTTCGGCCGTGGACGCCCGTGGGGCATCTTGATCAAGACCGGGTCCGGTCGCCTGGCCAATAGGCCGGTGGACTGGACGCAGTGCTACACGGTCCGACGGTTGTGCATCTCCACCCTACACGTATCCCTGATAATTCGGGTGCTGCCGCGCGCTGAATCCGCAACGGGTTGCATTTTCGCCAGCTCCATACGGGAGCCCGCGCCTTTTATGTCCAAGGCTGGTATTTCCGAAGCCGTCGCCATGACTGCGTGAAATTGACGGCACTGACAGAGTGGCAGCGAAAAAAAACGTGGGGGAGGGTGAAATACCGCTCTTGTAGTTTTTTATCGGTCTTCTCTGCGCGGCGCTGGTGGCGATTCCAGGCATTTCTGTAAACTGGCGAAAGCCCCGTCGGACGGCCTCGCGTCCTCGAGAATTGCGTCGGTCAGGGCCGGCTATAAGCCGTGAGTCCGCTGGCCAGCCGCTTTTGGCGGCGTTCGCGACTATAGCAGCAATCATTAAGTGCTTCAAATCCATAAAAAATTGTTATGATTGGCAAATGACGACTAATGCCCCTCCGACCTCCGGCGTCCAGCTGATCGAGGTCGCGCCGGAACTTGCCGGCCAACGAATCGATAATTTTCTCATCACTGCGCTCAAGGGTGTTCCCAAGACCTTGATTTACCGCATTTTGCGTAAAGGCGAAGTGCGCGTGAACAAGGGCCGGATCAAGCCCGAGTACAAGTTGCAGGCCGGTGACATCGTGCGCGTGCCGCCCGTTCGTCTGCCTGAGCGCGACGAACCGGTGCCGGTGGCCCAGGGTTTGCTTCAACGTCTCGAGGCGGCGATCGTCTACGAAGACAAGGCCCTGATTGTGCTCAACAAGCCCGCCGGCATTGCCGTGCATGGTGGCAGCGGCCTGAATTTTGGTGTGATCGAAGCCTTTCGTCAGATGCGTCCGGATGCCAAGGAGCTGGAGCTGGTCCATCGCCTGGACCGCGACACCTCTGGCCTGTTGATGATCGCCAAGAAGCGCAGCATGTTGCGTCACCTGCACGCCGCCCTGCGTGGTGATGGTGTCGACAAGCGCTACATGGCGCTGGTTCGCGGTCACTGGGCTACCGCCAAGAAGCAGGTCAATGCCCCGTTGCTCAAGAGCAACCTGCGCTCCGGCGAGCGCATGGTTGAGGTCAACGACGAGGGTAAAGAGGCGCTGACGATCTTCCGTGTGCTGCGCCGTTTCGGCGAGTTCGCGACGATTGTCGAGGCGCGGCCGATCACTGGGCGCACCCACCAGATTCGCGTGCATGCCCTGCATGCCGGGCATTGCATCGCCGGCGACAGCAAGTATGGCGATGAAGATTTCACCCGCGAGATCCGCGACCTGGGTGGCAAGCGCCTGTTCCTGCATGCCTACGCCCTGACCGTGCCGCTGCCTGATGGCGGCGAGCTCAAGCTCGAGGCGCCGGTGGACGATATGTGGGCCAAGACCGTGGAGCGCCTGAGTGCAGCGTGATTACGACCTGCTGATCTTTGACTGGGACGGCACCCTCGCCGATTCCATTGGCCGGATTGTCGAGGCCATGCACCTGGCCGCCGGTCGCGCGGGCTATGCGACCTGCGATGACGAGGCGGTCAAGGGTATAATTGGCCTGGCGTTGCCCGAAGCCATCAGTGTGCTGTATCCGCACCTCGATGCTGTCCAGGTGGCTGCGTTCCGCCAGCATTACGCTGACGTCTACATGGCTCTGGACGACCAGCCTTCACCACTGTTCGACGGTGTGGTCGAGTCGCTGGAGGGCTTTCGTGCCGAGGGCTATCGCCTGGCGGTGGCTACCGGCAAGGCCCGCCGCGGGCTTGATCGGGTGTTGCGCGCCAACGGTTGGGAGGGTTACTTCGACATCACCAGGGCGGCCGACGAGAGTCGCGGCAAGCCGCACCCGCAGATGCTCGAGGAGATCCTTGCTCATTGCCAGGTCGAGCCGCAGCGTGCGTTGATGGTCGGAGATTCATCATTCGACCTGTTGATGGCCAGCAATGCCGGCATGCATTCGGTCGCGGTTGGCTACGGCGCAATGTCGCTGGAGGCCTTGAGCGCCTTCGGGCCACAGGTGTGTATCGATCATTTTTCGCAGTTGCAGGCCTGGCTTCGTCGTTCGCCTGTGGCGGCACATTCCAGGGTAGGTGAGCATGGCTGACGAGTGGAAGGCGCCCAGCGCCGAAGGCAACGAAGAGCAGAAGAGCTGGAAGCTGCTGGAGAAAACCCTGCTGGCCGGCGTTCAGGAGCAGCGTCGGGCCCGGCGCTGGGGGATTTTCTTCAAGCTGCTGACCTTCGTCTATCTGTTCGGCATCCTTGCCCTGTTTACTCCATTGATGGACATGGACAAGACGGCCTCGCGCAGTGTCAGCCATACCGCGCTGGTCGAAGTGCGCGGCATGATCGCTGACCAGGAGCCAGCCAGCGCCGACAATATCGTGGGTGGTCTGCGTGAAGCGTTCAAGGACCCGAAAACCAAGGCGGTGATCCTGCGCATCAACAGTCCGGGTGGCAGTCCGGTGCAGTCGGGTTACATCTACGATGAAATTCGCCGTCTGCGCGCCGAATACCCGGCAATCAAGCTGTACGCCGTCATCAGTGACCTGGGGGCTTCCGGTGCCTATTACATTGCCAGTGCTGCTGATCAGATCTACGCCGACAAGGCCAGCCTGGTTGGCTCCATCGGTGTGACTGCGGCCGGTTACGGTTTTGTCGGTACCATGGAGAAGCTGGGTGTCGAGCGCCGTACCTATACCGCGGGTGAGCACAAGGCCTTCCTCGATCCGTTTCAGCCGCAAAAGCCTGCGGAGACGGCGTTCTGGCAGGGTGTGCTGGAAACCACCCACAAGCAGTTCATTGCCAGCGTCAAGCAGGGCCGTGGCGAGCGCCTCAAGGACAAGGAGCACCCTGAACTGTTCAGTGGCCTGATCTGGTCGGGCGAGCAAGCATTGGCGCTGGGGTTGGTGGATGGCCTGGGCAGTGCTGGCTATGTGGCGCGCGAGGTGGTGGGGGAGAAGGAGTTGGTTGACTTCACTGTCGAGGAGTCGCCGTTCGACCGCTTCTCCAAGCGCCTGGGTGCCAGTGTTGCCGAGCACCTGGCCATGTGGATGGGCTTCCAGGGGCCATCGCTGCGCTGATTGTCTGGTGCATTGAAAAAGCCGACCCTTCGAGGTCGGCTTTTTATTTGTGTAGGAGCGGGCTCGCCCCGCGATATCGATATGACCGCTCGCTCCCGCAGGCGTCAGGGCAGGTTCACGCCTTCAGTCAGCAGCATATCCACCAGGCGAATCAGCGGCAGGCCGATCAGGCTGGTGGCATCCACCCCGTGGGTGCTCTGGAACAGGCTCACACCCAGGCCTTCGGCCTTGAAGCTGCCGGCACAGTCGTAGGGTTGCTCGGCGCGCAGATAGCGCTCGATGCGCGGCAGGTCCAGCTCGCGCATGTTCACCGTGAAGGGCACGCAGTCGACCTGGCAGTGGCCGGTAGCGCTGTTGAGCAGCGCCAGGCCGGTTAGAAAGGTGACGTGATTGCCGCTGGCGGCCAGCAGTTGCTCGCAGGCGCGTTCAAAGGTGTGGGGTTTGCCGAGGATCTGCTCGCCAAGCACGGCGACCTGGTCGGAGCCAATGATCAGGTGTCCGGGGTGGCTGTCGGCCAGGGCCTGGGCTTTCTCCCGGGCCAGGCGTTTGACCAGGTCAAGGGCGGGTTCTTCAATCAGGCGTTGTTCGTCGATATCCGGGGACGCCCAGCTAAATGGCAGGCGCAGGCGTTCGAGCAGTTCGCGCCGGTAAGGTGAGCTGGAAGCCAGTAATAAAGGCAGCATGATAGACTCCTGGGCAGGTGAAACGATTCTAACATGCTGAACGGGGCCGAATTTCCTTTGACAGGGGCGGGGGTCATCCCTAGAATGCTGCGCCTATGTTGAATGACCCGATTCCACCTCACGTTGACCCGCGCAAATTGGCCGATCGTGGTGTTTCCCTCGAAGGAACACTGCAACTCGCCGATTTGGAGAGACTCTGCGACCCGCTTTCCGACACTGTCGGTACGGTGCAGGCTAAATTCGATTTTGAGCGCGACGAGCAAAAGGCTGTGGTTATCCACACCGACCTGCACGTCGAGGTCAAGATGGTTTGCCAGCGTTGTCTTGAGCTGGTCACCCTGCCGATCCACAGCGAAACTACATACGCCGTGGTGAAGGAGGGTGCGAATACCCAGTCGTTGCCGAAAGGTTATGACGTGCTGGAACTGGGCGAAGATCCTTTGGATCTGCAGGCCTTGGTCGAGGAGGAGCTTCTGCTCGCCTTGCCTATCGTGCCTGCTCATCATCCGGAAGAATGCCAGCAGCCGGCGGGCGCCGATGAGCCCGAACCGAGCAAGGACGAGGTAACACGGTCCAACCCGTTCAGTGTATTGGCGCAGTTAAAGCGTGACCCAAACGTTTAGGAGTTAATCAATTATGGCTGTTCAGCAGAACAAAAAATCCCGCTCTGCCCGTGACATGCGCCGTTCGCACGACGCCCTCTCGGAAAACGCTCTGTCCGTAGAGAAAACCACTGGTGAAGTGCACCTGCGTCACCACGTATCGCCAGAAGGCGTATACCGTGGTCGTAAAGTGATCGACAAGGGCGCTGACGAGTAATCCTTGTCCGCTCAGATCATCGCGATTGACGCAATGGGCGGGGACTTCGGTCCCCGCAGCATTGTTCAGGCGAGTATTGCTTGCCTGTCGGCTACCCCCTCGCTGCACCTGACCCTCGTCGGTCAACCCTCCCTCCTTGAAGATCTTATCGCTGGCCAGTCGGCAGCGGATCGCGCGCGCCTGCAGATCGTGGCCGCCAGCGAAGTGATCGGCATGGACGAGCGGCCGTCCCAGGCGCTGCGCGGCAAGCCCGATTCGTCCATGCGCGTGGCCCTGGAACTATTGCGTGATGGCAAGGTTCACGCCTGCGTGAGTGCCGGCAACACCGGTGCGCTGATGGCGTTGTCGCGCTATGTATTGAAAACCCTGCCCGGCATCGATCGCCCGGCCATGGTTGCCGCCATCCCCACCCAGACCGGTTATTGTCAGCTGCTCGATCTGGGCGCCAATGTCGACTGCAGCGCGGAAAACCTCTACCAGTTCGCCGTGATGGGCTCGGTGGCCGCCCAGGCCCTGGGGATCTCCCGGCCGCGTGTGGCCTTGCTCAACGTCGGCACCGAAGACATCAAGGGTAATCAGCAGGTCAAGCTTGCTGCCAATCTGCTGCAGAACGCCCGCGGTCTGAACTACATCGGCTTCGTCGAAGGTGACGGACTGTACCGTGGCGAGGCGGATGTGGTGGTGTGCGACGGCTTTGTCGGCAATATCCTGCTCAAGTCCAGCGAAGGTCTGGCGACCATGATCGGCTCGCGCATCGAGGCCCTGTTCAAGGGCGGGCTTGGCGCGCGCCTGGCCGGGGCTGTGGCCATGCCGCTGCTGCGCCGGTTGCAGGCTGACCTGGCGCCGGCGCGACATAATGGCGCAAGCTTCCTCGGCCTGCAGGGCATCGTCATCAAGAGTCATGGTTCTGCCGGCGTGCAGGGCTTCCAGAGCGCCATCCAGCGGGCGCTGATCGAGATCCAGGAGAACCTGCCGCAACGCCTGCACGGTCGCCTGGAAGACCTGTTGCTTTAGGCATATGCCTCAGGAAGTGGTTAAATGTGACCGCTTGGTCCTCGTTACCATCCAACTCTTCAGTTTCTTGTGCTCAGCCTGGTGCTGGGCGCTTTATTTCCGACGACAAGATCACTAGGGGCTTGTTCAATGTCTGCATCCCTCGCATTCGTCTTTCCCGGTCAAGGTTCGCAGTCCCTCGGCATGCTCGCCGAGCTGGGCGCCCAGTATCCGCTGGTCATTGATACCTTCCGTGAGGCCTCCGAGGCTCTGGGCTATGACCTCTGGGCGCTGACCCAGAACGGTCCGGAAGAGCAACTCAACCAAACCGACAAAACCCAGCCGGCCATCCTCACCGCTTCGATCGCCTTGTGGCGCCTGTGGCTGGCCGAGGGCGGCGCGCGCCCGGCATTCGTTTCCGGCCACAGCCTGGGCGAATACAGCGCCCTGGTTGCCGCTGGCAGCCTGAGCCTGGGTGACGCTGTGAAGCTGGTCAAGCGTCGCGGCGAACTCATGCAAGAGGCCGTTCCGGCCGGGCAGGGCGCCATGGCGGCAATTCTCGGCCTGGACGACGCTGTCGTCGTGGGTATCTGCGCTGAAGCTGCCCAGGGCGAAGTGGTCAGTGCGGTCAACTTCAACTCGCCTGGCCAGGTCGTGGTCGCCGGTGCCAAGGCGGCCGTCGGGCGCGCCATGGAAGCCTGCAAGGCTGCCGGCGCCAAGCGTGCACTGCCGCTGCCGGTCAGCGTGCCGTCGCACTGTGAACTGATGCGCCCGGCTGCCGAGCGCTTTGCCGAGTCGGTCAATGCCATCGACTGGCAGGCCCCGCAGATCCCGCTGGTGCAGAACGTCAGTGCCGCCGTTGCGGCGGACCTCGACACCCTCAAGCGCGACCTGCTGGAGCAACTGTACAAGCCGGTGCGTTGGGTCGAGTGCGTGCAGACCCTGGCCGCCAATGGTGCGGTACAGCTGGTCGAGTGCGGCCCGGGCAAGGTTCTGGCCGGCCTGAACAAGCGCTGCGCCGACGGCGTCAACACCTCTAACCTCAATACCCCGGATGCTTTCGCCGCGACCCTCGCGGCGCAGGCCTGATTTAGGAGAAACTTGCATGAGCCTGCAAGGTAAAGTTGCCCTGGTTACCGGCGCCAGCCGTGGTATCGGCCAGGCTATCGCCCTGGAGCTGGGCCGTCTGGGCGCTACCGTGATCGGTACCGCCACCTCCGCTTCGGGCGCCGAGCGTATCGCCGCGACCCTCAAGGAGCACGGCGTCGCCGGTACCGGCCTGGAACTGAACGTGACCAGCGACGAGTCGGTCACCGCCACCCTGGCCAAGATCCAGGAGCAGTTCGGCGCGCCGACCATCCTGGTCAACAACGCTGGCATCACCCGCGACAACCTCATGCTGCGCATGAAGGACGACGAGTGGTTCGACGTCATCGACACCAACCTGAACAGCCTCTACCGTCTGTCCAAGGGCGTTCTGCGTGGCATGACCAAGGCGCGTTGGGGTCGTATCATCAGCATCGGCTCGGTGGTCGGTGCCATGGGTAACGTCGGCCAGGTCAACTATGCTGCTGCCAAGGCGGGCCTGGAAGGTTTCAGTCGCGCTCTGGCGCGTGAAGTCGGTTCGCGCGCGATTACCGTCAACTCGGTGACCCCGGGTTTCATCGACACTGACATGACTCGCGAGCTGCCTGAAGCTCAGCGTGAAGCCTTGCAGACCCAGATCCCTCTGGGACGTCTGGGCCAGGCTCAGGAAATCGCCAATGTGGTGGCTTTCCTGGCCTCTGAAGGTGCAGGCTATGTGACCGGCGCGACCATTCCGGTCAACGGCGGCATGTACATGTAAAATCGAATGTGACGGATTGCTTCAAAAAA
Organism: Pseudomonas wadenswilerensis; assembly: GCF_900497695.1. GTDB lineage: Bacteria > Pseudomonadota > Gammaproteobacteria > Pseudomonadales > Pseudomonadaceae > Aquipseudomonas > Aquipseudomonas wadenswilerensis. Next base: position 284,377 of record NZ_UIDD01000005.1, read on the forward strand.
ATGTCATACGAGCTGTCTAAAATCCGTTATAAAGCTGCAATCAGATTCTAGTTGGTTGGCGGGTGTGGTCTTGTAAGGCGTGTTGCGCTTGAAAAGCAGACGTCTTTCTATACACTTACACACCGGCCAGCTGCCTGACATATGTCCATTAGGAGTGAAAACAAGGTATGAGCACCATCGAAGAACGCGTCAAGAAAATCGTCGCCGAGCAACTGGGCGTTAAAGAAGAAGAAGTAGTGAACACTGCTTCCTTCGTCGAAGATCTGGGTGCCGATTCCCTTGACACCGTTGAGCTGGTGATGGCTCTGGAAGAGGAATTCGAGACCGAAATCCCTGACGAAGAAGCCGAGAAGATCACTACTGTTCAAGCTGCTATCGACTACGTCACCAGCCACCAGGCCTAAGACGTTGTAGTCGTCGCTTCTTGTCATGGAAAAACCGCACTGCCTTCGCCGGCGTGCGGTTTTTTCTTTACAAGAGATGTAGTCAATTGAATAAGGAGAGTGCTGTGTCGCGTAGACGCGTCGTGGTCACCGGTATGGGTATGCTGTCGCCACTGGGTACGGATGTGCCGAGCAGTTGGCAGGGCATTCTGGCTGGCCGCAGTGGCATAGGTCTGATCGAGCATACTGACCTGTCTGCCTACTCCACCCGTTTTGGCGGCTCGGTAAAGGGCTTTGAAGTCGAGCAGTACCTGTCGGTCAAGGAAGCCCGCAAGCTCGATCTGTTCATCCAGTACGGCCTGGCAGCCGGTTTTCAGGCAGTGCGTAATGCCGGCCTGGAAGTGACCGATGCCAACCGCGAGCGCATTGGCGTGGCCATGGGCTCGGGTATCGGCGGCCTGACCAACATCGAAGAAACCAGCCGGACCTTGCATGATCAGGGCCCGCGGCGCATTTCGCCATTCTTCGTACCGGGTTCGATCATCAACATGATTTCTGGTTTCCTGTCGATCCATCTGGGTGTACAGGGGCCTAACTACGCTATTTCCACCGCTTGCACCACCGGTACCCACTGTATCGGCATGGCCGCGCGCAACATTGCCTTCGGTGAAGCCGACGTGATGATCGCCGGCGGTGCGGAAATGGCTGCCTGCGGTCTGGGCATGGGCGGTTTCGGTGCGTCGCGGGCGCTGTCGACCCGCAATGACGACCCGACCCGTGCCAGCCGTCCGTGGGACAAGGGCCGTGATGGCTTCGTCCTCGCCGACGGTGCCGGTGCGCTGGTACTCGAAGAGCTCGAGCACGCCAAGGCTCGCGGCGCGACCATCTATGCCGAGCTGGTTGGTTTCGGCATGAGTGGCGATGCCTACCACATGACCTCGCCGCCAGAAGATGGCAGCGGTGCTGCGCGCTGCATGGTTAACGCCCTGCGCGATGCCGGCCTGAACGCCAGTGACGTTGATTACATCAACGCACATGGCACGTCGACGCCAGCAGGCGATCTGGCAGAGTCCTCGGCGATCAAGTCGGTGTTCGGCGACCACGCCTACAAGCTGGCCGTCAGCTCGACCAAGTCGATGACCGGTCACCTGCTGGGTGCTGCCGGTGCTGTTGAGGCAATCTTCAGCGTGCTGTCGATCAACAGTCAGGTGGCGCCGCCGACCATCAACCTGGATGAGCCGAGCGAAGGTTGCGACCTCGACTTCGTGCCACACCAGGCGCGGACCATGCCGATCGAGGTGGTGCTGTCCAACTCCTTCGGTTTTGGTGGCACCAACGGCTCGCTGGTGTTCCGCCGGTTCGCCGGCTGATGCACAGCTGGGTCGATGGCCTGCCGGCAGATGCGCTAACGCTGCAAAGCCGGGGGCTGGCCTATGGCGATGGTCTGTTCGAGACCCTCGTCGTACGTGCCGGTCGGCCATCGTTGCTCGAGTACCACCTCGAGCGCCTGGCGCTGGGTTGCCAGCGCCTGGCGATCAGCGCCGATCACGGCCTGATTCGCGACGAGCTATGCCGTTACGCCAGCTTGCTGGGTGACGGCGTACTCAAGCTTATTGTTACCCGCGGCGACAGCCAGCGCGGCTATGCGCCGGCCGCTGGCGTGGCGCCACGGCGTATTCTCCAGGGCAATCCCTTGCCCGGTTATCCCGCACAACATGCCGAGCAGGGCGTTCGCCTGTTCGATTGCCAGACGCGCCTGGCCGAGCAGCCGTTGCTGGCTGGCCTGAAACACCTCAACCGCCTCGAGCAAGTGCTGGCCCGTGCCGAATGGCAGGATGCCGGGCATGCTGAAGGTTTGATGCGCGATGTTTCCGGGCGCATCATCGAAGGGGTGTATAGCAACCTGTTCCTGGTGCGCGACGGTCAGTTGCTGACTGCCGACCTGAGCCGCTGTGGTGTGGCCGGGGTGATGCGTGCAGCCTTGCTCGATCACGCCAGGGATGCCGCGATCCCCTTGCAGATAACCGACTTGAGCCTGCAGGACCTGCAGCAGGCCGACGAAGTATTCGTCTGCAACAGCGTCTATGGCATCTGGCCGGTGCAGGCTTTTACATCGCTGAACTGGCCGCCGGGGCCGCTCACCCGTAAACTGCAGGCCATTGCCCGTACGCTACTGGATACCTGATTTGTGAGACGTAAATTCTTGGTGCTGCTGGAGATCGGGTTGATCCTGGCCGGCCTGATGGCGGGCTATTCGGCCTGGAAGGTGAAGTCGGCGCTGGAGCAGACCCTGCACGTGTCCCAGGAGCAGCTGCTCGACGTGCCCACCGGTACTACTCCCAACCGCATGTTCTACCGTATGCAGAGCGACGGTGTGCTGGAAGACGCCTTCTGGCTGCGCCTGTACTGGCGCTTCAACATGGCTGGCGTACCCTTGCATACCGGCGAATACCGCATGACTCCGGGCATGACCGTGCGCGACCTGTTCGAGGTCTGGCGCCGTGGTGATGTAGTGCAGTACACCCTGACCCTGGTCGAGGGCTGGAATTTCCGCCAGGTACGTGCGGCGCTGGCCAGGCACGAGAAGATCAAGAAAACCATCGACGGCCTCAGCGACACCGAGGTCATGGACAAGCTCGGCCATCCGGGAGTGTTCCCTGAAGGGCGCTTCTTCCCCGATACCTACCGCTTCGTGCGCGGCATGAGCGACGTCGAGTTCCTCCAGCAGGCCTACGCGCGCCTGGAAGAAGTGCTGGCCAAGGAATGGGCGGAGCGCTCCAGCGACGTGCCGTATCGCGATCCGTACCAGGCGCTGATCATGGCGTCGCTGGTCGAGAAGGAAACCGGCGTGCCTCAGGAGCGCGGGCAGATCGCCGGGGTGTTCGTGCGGCGCATGCGCATCGGCATGCTGCTGCAAACTGACCCGACGGTGATCTACGGCATGGGCGAGCGCTACAACGGCAAGATCACCCGCGCCGACCTGCGCGAACCGACTCCGTATAACACCTACACCAATGCCGGCCTGCCGCCGACGCCGATCGCCATGGTCGGTCGCGAAGCCATTCATGCCGCGCTGAACCCGACGCCGGGCAGCAGTTTGTACTTCGTCGCCCGTGGCGATGGCAGCCATGTGTTCTCCGATGATCTCGATGCGCACAATTCGGCGGTCCGCGAATATCAGATCAAGCGCCGCGCCGACTACCGTTCGAGCCCGGCACCTGTCACCGAACCTGAACCCGAGGTTGCACCGCAGACTCCGCAAACGCCGGAAGTCAGCCCTGTGCCTGTGCCTGCGCCTGAGCAACCGGCGCCGGCCAGCGAAGAAACCTCCCCGCAATGATCAACTGTAAGGACTGCCTGTGAGCGGCTTGTTTATCACCCTGGAAGGTCCCGAAGGCGCGGGCAAGAGCACCAATCGCGAGTACCTCGCCGAGCACCTGCGCGCCGCGGGCCTGGATGTCGTGCTGACCCGCGAGCCCGGCGGTACACCGCTGGCCGAGCGGATTCGCGAACTGCTGCTGGCGCCCAGTGACGAGAAAATGGATGCCGACACCGAGCTTCTGCTGGTGTTCGCCGCGCGTGCCCAGCACCTGGCCGAAGTGATTCGCCCGGCCCTGGCCCGGGGCGCGGTGGTCCTGTGTGACCGCTTTACCGATGCCACTTACGCCTATCAGGGCGGTGGCCGTGGCCTGTCGCTGGAGCGCATCGCCATGCTGGAGAGCTTCGTCCAGGGCGACCTGCGTCCGGACTTGACCCTGGTGTTCGACCTGCCGGTGGAAATCGGCTTGTCCCGCGCCGCCGCGCGCGGTCGCCTGGACCGTTTCGAGCAGGAAGGCCAGGCCTTCTTCGAAGCCGTGCGCCAGGCCTACCTGGCCCGGGCCAAGGCCGCGCCGCAGCAGTACCGGTTGATCGATGCCGCACTGCCGCTGGCGCAGGTCCAGCAATCGCTGGGCGCCTTGCTGCCGCAAATCCTGGAGCGTTGCCGTGGCTGAGGCCTTCCCCTGGCAGCAGGCTTTGTGGCAGCAACTGGCCGGACGTACCCAGCATGCCCATGCCTACCTGCTGCATGGCCCGCAAGGCATCGGCAAGCGGGCCATGGCCGAACGCCTGATGGCGTTGCTGCTGTGCCAGCGTCCAGAAGGGTTGCAGGCTTGTGGGCAGTGCAAGTCGTGCCTGTTGCTCGCAGCAGGCAGCCACCCCGACAACTACGTGCTGGAGCCGGAAGAGGCCGACAAGCCGATCAAGGTCGACCAGGTTCGCGACCTGGTGTCCTTCGTGGTGCAGACGGCGCAGCTGGGCGGGCGCAAAGTGGTGTTGATCGAGCCGGCCGAGGCGATGAACGTCAATGCCGCCAACGCCCTGCTCAAAAGCCTTGAAGAGCCCTCGGGCAATACCGTTTTGCTCTTGGTCAGCCATCAGCCCAGCCGCTTGCTGCCGACCATCAAGAGCCGCTGCCAGCAGCAAGCCTGTCCGCTGCCGAGCCGCGAGCAAAGCCTGGCCTGGCTCGAGCAGGCCTTGCCCGACTGCGATGAGCAGGAGCGCCTGGAGTTGCTCAGCCTGGCCGCCGGCTCGCCTTTGGCGGCCGTCAGCCTGCAGGCCCAGGGTGTGCGCGAGCAGCGCGCGCTGGTGGTCGAGGGCGTGAAGAAGTTGCTCAAGCAGCAGCAATCGCCCAGCCAACTGGCCGAAGCCTGGAATGCCATTCCCTTGTTGCAACTGTTCGACTGGTTCTGCGACTGGTCCAGCCTGGTCCTGCGTTACCAGTTGACCCAGGACGAGGAGGGGTTAGGCTTGAGCGATATGCGCAAGGTGGTCCAGTACCTGGCGCAGAAGAGCAACCAGGGCAAGGTCCTGGAGATCCAGGACTGGATTCTGGCCCAGCGCCAGAAGGTGCTGGGCAAGGCCAACCTCAATCGAGTGCTGTTGCTCGAGGCGCTGCTGGCGTCCTGGGCGATGTTGCCGGGCCAGCGTTGAGCTGCGCCGTTCCTTCATTACTTTTCAGCGTTGTCATCCGCCCATGCTTGTAGATTCCCATTGCCACCTCGACCGTCTCGACCTCACTGCCCACCAGGGCTCCCTGGATGCGGCCCTGGATGCGGCCCGCGCGCGTGGCGTCGGCCACTTTCTGTGCATCGGCGTCAGTGCCGACAATGCCCAGGCGGTCAAGGACCTGAGCGAGCGCTACAGCGATGTCGACTGTTCGGTGGGTATTCACCCGCTGGACCTCACCCCTGATGGCGCGCCGCCGCTGGACTGGTTGCTCAAAGAGCTTCAGCACCCGCACGTGGTGGCCATCGGCGAAACCGGCCTGGACTATCACTACGAGCCAGAGGCTGCCCAGGTGCAGCAGGACTCGTTCCGCCTGCACCTGGAGGCAGCCAAGGTCACTGGCAAGCCGGTGATCATCCACACCCGTGCGGCGCGCGCCGACACCCTGACCTTGCTGCGTGAAGCGGATTTGAGTCAGGCCGGTGTGCTGCATTGCTTCACTGAAGACTGGGACATGGCCAAGGCGGCGCTGGATCTGGGCTATTACATCTCGCTGTCGGGCATTGTCACCTTCCGCAACGCCGATGCGTTGCGCGATGTGGCCCGGCAGGTGCCGGCCGATCGCCTGCTGGTCGAGACCGACTCGCCGTACCTGGCGCCGATTCCTTATCGCGGCAAGGCCAACCTGCCGCAATACGTACGGGAAGTGGCGGAGTTCGTCGCGATGGTGCGCGGTGAGCGCTATGAGCAGCTGGCCGAGCAGACCACTGCCAACTTCAAGCGGTTGTTTCCGTTGGCGCGGGTGGCCTGAACGGCTCCTGCAGGTGGTAAAAATCGCAGACAAAAAAAACCCGGGTTCTGGGGGGTGAATCCGGGTTAAGACCATTAGGAGTAAAACAAAGGCGCGCGGTCCCTGAGCACCTTTATCGGCGCCACATGGGGGGATGCGCTGCGCCAACATCTGAAGTATTGGTCAGGATTGGCGCGCCGCCACCGGCCGCTGCTCGTTTTTTAAACAGATTTGGAATACGCCTGCCGCTGCTGAGCACTCATCGCTCTGCAATCTGCCGCACAATGGCCAGAGTTTCGTCGATTATCGACTTGGGTGTGTAGAAGTGCGGAGAAAATCGCACCCCGGGGCCCCGCGGAATGCATATCACCTGTTCCTGCTTGAGTCGCTGATAGATCTGCGCGTTTTCAACGCCATCCATGCTGAAGGAAACAATCCCCGAGCGGCGCGCCGGGTCCTGCGGGCTGTGTACGCGTACCCCGGGGATCGCCGCCAGGCCCTCGGTGAGCCACTGCGCCCGTTCCAGTAGCGCTGTCGCCACCTGTTCCATGCCCACTTCCTCGAGCAACGACAGGCTGGCCTCCAGTGCTGCAGCGCCGAGCATGTTCGGGCTGCCGCATTCAAAGCGCCGCGCGCTATGGGCCGGTTGCCATTCACTGCGTGTGTAGTCGCCCATGTGTTCGAGCATGTGCCAGCCGTACTCGCTGAGCTTGAGCAGCGGGCGCACCTCGGCGCGGCAATAGAATACCCCCAGGCCTTCCGGGCCGAGCATCCATTTATGCCCGTCAGCCATGGCAAAGTCGCACTGGTAGGCCTGGACGTCGAAGGGCAGGGCGCCCAATTGCTGGATGGCGTCGATGCAGAACAGCACTTCCCGGTCACGGCAGCCCTGACCCAAACGTGGCAAGTCCAGGCGCAGGCCGCTGGCGAATTGCACGGCGCTGATTGCCAGCAGGCGAACCTTGGGGCCGCAGGCGGCCAACAGATCGCCTTCCGGGTCGCTGCCCTTGAGGCTCACCTGGATGACGCTGACGCCTTTGTCGGCCAGGGCTTCCCAGACAATCCGGTTGGAGGGGAATTCTTCGTCGCTGATAACGATCTGGTCGCCGGCCTGCCAGTCGATACCGAAGGCAACGAAAGACAGCGCCTCGGAAGTGTTCTTGACCAGTGCGATGTCATCCGTCGACGGTGCATTCGTCAGGCGCATCAGGCGTTCACGTAAACGTTGCTCCATGGCCATCCAGTCCGGATAGTCCCTTGCGCCGAGCAAAACGTTCTCGCTGGCGAAGCGTGAAACCGCCTGGCTGGCGCGTTTCGGCCAGGGTGCCACGGCGGCATGGTTCAGATAGCGCAGGCCCGGCGCCTGTTCAAACTCATCAAGAAACATAGACATGGTTGGATGATCCGTGCATTTTGGCGCAAGTTAGGCATAATAACCGGCTTCGATTTTGATCCAGTCCTTCTTATGCAGAAAGAACCTCGTAAGGTCCGTGAGTTTCGTCGCCGTGAGCAAGAAATTCTCGATACCGCGCTCAAGCTGTTTCTCGAACAGGGTGAAGACAGCGTCACCGTCGAGATGATCGCTGATGCCGTCGGTATCGGCAAAGGCACGATCTACAAGCACTTCAAATCCAAGGCGGAGATCTACCTGCGCCTGATGCTCGACTACGAGCGCGATTTGAACGAACTGCTGCACTCTGCCGACGTCGACCGCGACAAGGAAGCCCTGTCGCGCGCCTACTTCGAATTCCGTATGCGTGATCCGCAGCGCTACCGCCTGTTCGACCGCCTCGAAGAGAAGGTGGTCAAGGGCAACCAGGTGCCGGAGATGGTCGAGGAGCTGCACAAGATCCGCGCCTCCAACTTCGACCGCCTGACCCTGCTGATCAAGGGCCGCATCAGCGAAGGCAAGCTCGAAGACGTGCCGCCGTACTTTCACTACTGCGCGGCCTGGGCGCTGGTGCATGGGGCCGTGGCGCTCTATCACTCGCCGTTCTGGAGCAATGTGCTGGAAGATCAGGAAGGCTTCTTCCAGTTCCTCATGGACATCGGCGTGCGCATGGGCAACAAGCGCAAGCGCGACACGGATACCGCCGGTAGCTGAGACATTCAGCCAAACCATGGCGCTACTGGGATCGGCTGCCGAGGAATATACTCAGGTATGAGGCTTGCAAAAACCTGATTTTTGAGTCAGGTTTTGCAGGCCCGATTCACCCATGCCGGAGTCACCCATGATCGTCGACCGCCAAGGCAGGCGTTTTCGCAATTTGCGTGTCAGCCTGACGGCTGCCTGCAACTACGCCTGTACCTATTGTGTGCCGGACGGCAAGCGTCTGGTGGCGGCCCAGGACGAGCTCTCGGCCGAGGCCATGGCTCGCGGCGTGGCTTACCTGGTGGAGGCTGCCGGTATCGAGCGGGTGCGTGTCACCGGCGGCGAGCCGCTGGTCAGTCCGAAGCTTGAAACTTTTCTCGGCTCAATCGCCACTCTGGGCCTGGATGAAATCAGCCTGACCACCAATGGTCAGTTGCTGGCGCGCAAGCTGCCCTTGCTGCGCGCGGCGGGTATCCGTCGCCTCAACGTTTCCCTCGACACCCTCGACCCGGACGCCTTCCGTCGTATTGCCCGTGGCGGCGACCTGGCCACTGTGCTCGACGGCATGAGCCAGGCCCGCGCTTGCGGCATGCAGATCAAGGTCAACATGGTGCCCTTGCGCGGGCAGAACTTCGATCAGGTCCTGCCGCTGCTCGAGTATTGCCTGGCCCACGGCTATGAGCTGCGCTTCATTGAGCTAATGCGCATGGGTCACCTGGCCCGCGACAGCAATGCCTTCCTGCAGCAGTTCGTCAGCCTCGAACACCTGCTGCAGATGATTGGCGAGCAATACGAGTATTTGCAGGCCAACGCACCGGTAGATGCCACCGCGTTGCGTTATCAGATCCCGGGCCAAGGCTATTTTGGCGTGATCGCCAACGAGAGCGTGCCGTTCTGCCGTACCTGTTCGCGCTTGCGCCTGTCGTCTACCGGCTGGCTGCACGGTTGTCTGTCGTCGAGCAACCGTCACTACATCGGCGACCTGCTCGATAAACCGCGTCATCAGGCCTTGCCGGCACTGCAGGGCTTGCTGGTCAAAGCCCTTGGCGACAAGCAGCCGGTGGCATTTTCCGGTGGTGCGACGGTGATGAAGATCATTGGCGGCTAAGACTGGCGCAAAAGCTGCATCTGCCAGCTGTTCGCCGGTTTTCCGTCACCGGCCACTGGAGGATAGATGCGTAGCCTGGTTTTGCTGCTGGCGCTGACGGCGCTGGGCGGCTGCATGAATGTCAGCGATATGGGCGAGGGCGCCCGTTATCACATGAGCGATGCCGGTCTGCTCGATCACAGCGACACCCGCCGTTCACTGTCGGTGCGCCTGCAGCCTGATTCATTCATTTACATTGGCCAGGGTGCCTTCGTGCCACCGGGCAAGGGCCCGTATCCACGCCCCAATGTGGTGGCCGAACAAGCCTTCAATGGCTTTATCGAGTATTTCCCTATGGTCCGCCGTGCCCCGGCACCGCTGGGGCTGGAGCAGGCATTGATCGAGGCGCGCGAAGTCGGCGCGCATTATTTGCTGTACACCCGCTTTGCCCGAACTGACGATCGCATCGGCAATGGCGATGAGTGGTACGACGAGCAGGCGGTTGATCGGCTGGGCGTCGATACAGGCGTCGTGCAGCTGATGCTGATCGAAACCAGTACCCGTTACCTGATCGACACCGCGCGCATCAAAAGCCGCGGCGGTTTGCTGACGTTCCACGACAACACGCCGGAAGATTTGCTCAGGCCGCCGCTTGAGGATTACGCTCGCAGTCTGTTGGGCATGAGTCGTTAAGGAGAGGGTGATGCAAGATTCCGGCAAGGCCAGTGATCTGCTGGCACAGATTCCCAAGGCAGAAAAGGGCCTGCCGCCCGTGCATCTGTGGAACCCGGAATTCTGCGGCGACATCGACATGCGCATTGCCCGCGACGGCACCTGGTACTACCTGGGTACGCCGATCGGGCGCAAGCCGATGGTGCGGCTGTTCTCGACCATCATCCGCCGCGACGGTGACGACTACTTCCTGGTGACGCCGGTGGAGAAGGTCGGCATCAAGGTTGATGACGCGCCCTTTGTTGCTGTCAGTCTTGAAGTGCAGGGCGAGGGTGAGCAGCAACTGCTGCGCTTTACCAGCAATGTCGACGATCAGGTCGAGGCCGGCCCCGAGCATCCGCTGCGCTTTGAAATCGATGCGCAAACCCAGGAGCCTTCGCCGTATGTGCACATGCGCAGCAACCTCGAAGCGCTGATCCATCGCAACGTCTTCTACCAGTTGGTCGAGCTGGCGGTGCCGCGGCAGATCGATGGCCAGCAATGGCTGGGCGTCTGGAGTGGCGGCAGCTTCTACCCTATCGGCCGGGCCGATTAGCCTCCGCACATTGCCTGTGGCGCAACTTTTGTGCGCTCGGAAACGAAAAAACCTCCAGTGCTCAGGGCAACTGGAGGTTTTTCAGGTGTTTGGCTCCGCGACCAGGACTCGAACCTGGGACCCAATGATTAACAGTCATTTGCTCTACCGACTGAGCTATCGCGGAATCTGTGGCGTATCTTACTGATTGCTAAGGGGAAGTCAAGCCTCCCCTATGCAATTGAGTAATTTACAGGACCTCGACGATCGCCTTGGTCACCACATGGATGTTGCTTTGGTTCAGCGAGGCGACGCAGATGCGGCCGGTATCCAGAGCATAGATACCGAACTCGTTCTTCAGGCGGGCCACCTGCTCAACGGTCAGACCGGAGTAGGAGAACATGCCGCACTGGCGACCGACGAAGCTGAAGTCCTGCTTGGCGCCGTACTCGGCCAGCAGCTCGACCATCTGCTGGCGCATGCCGTGGATGCGCTGGCGCATCTCGGCCAACTCGTCTTCCCACATCTTGCGCAGCTCTGGGCTGTTGAGCACGGTGGCGACGATGGTCGCGCCGTGGGTCGGCGGGTTGGAGTAGTTGGTGCGGATCACGCGCTTGACTTGCGACAGCACGCGCGTGGCCTCTTCCTTGGACTCGGTGACGATCGACAGGGCGCCAACGCGCTCGCCGTACAGCGAGAAGGATTTGGAGAACGAGCTGGACACGAAGAAGTTCAGGCCCGACTCGGCGAACAGGCGTACGGCGGCGGCGTCTTCAGTGATACCGGCGCCAAAGCCCTGGTAGGCCATGTCGAGGAACGGCACGTGGCCTTTGGCCTTGACCACTTCGAGGACGTTTTTCCAGTCTTCTGGGGTCAGGTCGACACCGGTCGGGTTGTGGCAGCAGGCGTGCAGCACAATGATCGAGCCGGATGGCAGGGCGTTGAGGTCTTCGAGCATGCCGCTGCGGTTGACGTCATGGGTGGCGGCGTCGTAGTAGCGGTAGTTCTGTACCGGGAAACCAGCGGTTTCGAACAGTGCGCGGTGGTTTTCCCAGCTCGGGTCGCTGATGGCGACGACGGCGTTCGGCGACAGCTGCTTGAGGAAGTCGGCACCGATCTTCAGGGCGCCGGTACCGCCGACGGCCTGGGTGGTGATCACCCGACCGGCGCTCAGCAGCGGCGACTCGGCACCGAACAGCAGCTTCTGCACGGCCTGGTCGTAAGCGACGATACCGTCGATCGGCAGGTAACCGCGGGAAGCGTGCTGGGCAGCGCGCTGGGTTTCGGCTTCGATCACTGCGCGCAGCAGTGGGATACGCCCTTCTTCGTTGCAGTAAACACCTACACCCAGGTTGACCTTGTTGCTACGGGTATCGGCGTTGAAAGCTTCGTTGAGGCCCAGAATGGGGTCGCGTGGTGCCAGCTCGACAGCGGAAAACAGGCTCATTATTACCTTGGCTCTGAATGGAGAGTGGAAGAGGTCGCACGCTCCAGTCGCTTGCACTAGAGCGGTGCACAAACGGGGAGTCAGTATAGTGATACCGGTCGGTCACGGCGACAGTCTGTCGCAGCTTTTCCTGCTGTTTGGCCGAATATTTTTCGACCGTTAGTCGATTTGATCGGTCCATAGTCGGAAATGCCCACAACACTGAGTTGAAACTGGCGCTCCCGGCCCTAAATTCGGTATAACTACTGTCTATAAATACAGTTGCCCGCGCCAGCGATGAAACCATCGCGATCACACAGAGGTTTGTCATGTCCGAGTTCCAGCTCGTCACCCGTTTCCAGCCGGCCGGCGACCAGCCCGAGGCCATTCGCCTGATGGTCGAAGGAATCGAGGCGGGCCTTGCGCACCAGACCCTGCTCGGGGTGACCGGCTCGGGCAAGACCTTCAGCATCGCCAACGTGATCGCCCAGGTGCAGCGCCCAACGCTGGTGCTGGCGCCGAACAAGACCCTGGCGGCGCAGCTGTACGGCGAGTTCAAGTCGTTCTTCCCGAACAACTCCGTGGAATATTTCGTTTCCTATTACGACTACTACCAGCCCGAAGCCTATGTGCCGTCGTCCGATACCTTCATCGAGAAGGACGCCTCGATCAACGACCATATCGAGCAGATGCGCCTGTCGGCGACCAAGGCGCTGCTGGAGCGCCGTGATGCGATCATCGTCACCACCGTTTCCTGCATCTATGGCCTGGGCAGCCCGGAAACCTACCTGAAGATGGTCCTGCACGTGGACCGCGGCGACAAGCTCGACCAGCGCGCGCTGCTGCGTCGCCTGGCCGACCTGCAGTACACCCGCAACGAGATGGACTTTGCCCGCGCCACCTTCCGCGTGCGCGGTGATGTGATCGATATCTTCCCGGCCGAATCGGACCTGGAAGCCATCCGCATCGAGCTGTTCGACGACGAGGTGGAGAACATCGCCGCCTTCGATCCGCTGACCGGCGAAGTGATCCGCAAGCTGCCGCGCTTCACCTTCTACCCCAAGAGCCACTACGTGACCCCGCGCGAGACCCTGCTCGAGGCGGTGGACGGCATCAAGGAAGAACTGGCCCAGCGCCTTGAGTACCTGCACAAGAGCAACAAGCTGGTCGAAGCCCAGCGCCTGGAGCAACGCACCCGTTTCGACCTGGAGATGATCCTCGAGCTGGGCTACTGCAACGGCATCGAAAACTACTCGCGCTACCTCTCCGGGCGCCCGGCCGGTGCGCCGCCACCGACCCTCTACGACTACCTGCCGGACGACGCCCTGCTGGTGATCGACGAATCCCACGTCAGCGTTCCGCAGGTCGGCGCCATGTACAAGGGCGACCGCTCGCGCAAGGAAACCCTGGTCGAGTACGGCTTTCGCCTGCCCTCGGCACTGGACAACCGGCCGATGCGTTTTGACGAGTGGGAAAACGTCAGCCCGCAGACCATCTTCGTCTCGGCGACCCCGGGCAACTACGAGGCTGAACACGCCGGCCGCGTGGTTGAACAGGTGGTACGCCCGACCGGCCTGGTCGACCCGCAGGTCGAGGTGCGCCCGGCCACCACCCAGGTCGATGATCTGCTGTCGGAGATTCGCAAGCGCGTGGCGGTGGAAGAGCGCGTGCTGGTCACCACCCTGACCAAACGCATGGCCGAAGACCTCACCGACTACCTGGCCGATCACGACGTGCGCGTGCGTTACCTGCACTCGGACATCGACACCGTGGAGCGGGTCGAGATCATCCGCGACCTGCGCCTGGGTACTTTCGATGTGCTGGTGGGCATCAACCTGTTGCGTGAAGGCCTGGACATGCCCGAGGTGTCGCTGGTGGCAATCCTCGATGCCGACAAGGAAGGCTTCCTGCGCTCCGAGCGCTCGCTGATCCAGACCATCGGCCGCGCGGCGCGTAACCTCAATGGCCGGGCAATTCTGTACGCCGACAACATGACTGGCTCGATGCAGCGGGCGATTGGCGAGACCGAACGGCGCCGCGACAAGCAGATAGCCTTCAACGCCGCCAACGGCATCGTGCCCAAGGGCGTGGTCAAAGACATCACCGACATCATGGAAGGCGCCAACGTGCCCGGCTCGCGCAGCAAGAAGCGCAAGGGCATGGCCAAGGCGGCAGAGGAGAGCGCCCGTTACGAAGCCGAACTGCGCTCGCCGGGCGAGATCGCCAAGCGTATCAAGCAGTTGGAAGAGAAGATGTATCAGCTGGCGCGGGACCTGGAGTTCGAGGCGGCGGCGCAGTTGCGCGACGAGATTACCGCGTTGCGCGAGCGGATGATCACCGCCTGAGGGCCCTATCGCTGGCAAGCCAGCTCCCACATGGTCCTGTGAATGACATGCCTGTGGGAGCTGGCTTGCCAGCGATGGCCTGCAAAGCAGGCCCAAAACGGGTCAGTGCGCTTCCCCCGCCTTCAACCCCTGGGGCAGTTTCCGCGTCATCACCACGGCCAGCATACTGATCGCCAAGCCGATGCCGACAAAATGGAAGGCGTCGTTATAGGCCATGATCATCGCCTGCTGGTGGGTGATTTCACTCAGCTTGCCCAGCGCCGCGCCATCGCTGCCCAAACGCTCCGCCAATTGCGCCAGGCGTTCTGCCACCTGCGGATTGCTCGGCACCACTGACTCGCGCAGGTAATCGAAATACACCTTGGTCCGCGCATCCAGCAGGGTTGCCAGCAAGGCGATCCCGATGGCACCACCCAGGTTGCGCAGGATGTTGAACAGGCTGGACGCCGAGCCGGCATCCTGGGGTTGGATATACGCCGTGGCAATCAACGAGATGGTCACCATGATCATCGGCTGGCCGAGGGCGCGGATGATCTGGATATGGTTGAACTGCTCGCCGGCAAAGTCCGGGTTGAGCACCCCGGAGCTGAAGCTGGCCAGGCCGAACAGGCCGAAACCCACGGTGCAGAGAATCTTCGGCGAGATCACCTTCATCAGCTGCGGTACCAGCGGAATCAGGAACAGCTGCGGAATACCCATCCACATGATCACTTCGCCGATCTGCAGGGCGTTGTAGTTCTGGATCTGCGCCAGGTACAGCGGCAGCAGGTAGATCGAACCGTACAGACCCACGCCCATCCCCAGGCTGGCGATACTCGACAGGCCAAAGTTGCGGTTGCCGAGGATGCGCAGGTTGATCAGCGGGTTGGGCTTGGAAAACTGCAGGATGACGAAGGCGATCAGGCTAAGCAGGGCGATGCTGCCCAGGGTGACGATCAGGCTCGACTCCAGCCAGTCCTTGCGGTGGCCCTCTTCGAGGAACACCTGCAGGCAGCCAAGGCCGACGCCGAGGGTAACAATGCCGGCATAGTCGGTGCTTTTCAGCAGCTCCCAGTGCGCTTCTTTCTTCTCCAGACCGTACAGCAAGCCGCCGATCATGATCAGCCCCGGCGGGATGTTGATATAGAAGATGTACTCCCAGCCCCAGTTCTCGGTCAGCCAACCCCCCAGGGTCGGGCCGATTGATGGCGCAAATGTGGCGGTCATGGCAAACATGGCCATGCCTTTGGCGCGGTGGTGTTCCGGCAGTTTGATCAGGGTCAGGGTGAAGGCCAGGGGGATCAGCGCGCCGCCGGTAAAACCCTGCATGGCGCGGAAGATGATCATGCTCTCCAGGTTCCAGGCCATGGAACACAACAGTGATGAAGCCAGAAAACCCAATGACACCCACACCGCCAGGCGTCGCGCCGAGAGCAGCTGCACCAGCCAGGCGGTGAGCGGGATCATGATGATCTCGGCCACCAGGTAGGAGGTGGAAATCCACGAGCCTTCCTCCAGGGTCGCCGACAGGGCGCCCTGGATGTCCTTGAGCGAGGAGTTGGTGATCTGGATGTCGAGCACCGCCATGAAGGCGCCGAGCATCACGCTCATTACCGCGATCCAGTCGCGCCGGCTGGGTTCGCCGGCGGGACGGATCAACGGGTCACCGGCCATGGTCGGCGCTGTCGCGGATGTCGACAGTAGCGGTAACCGACATGCCTGGGCGAATCTTGCCGTGCAGCGGGTTGTCGCTGGCGAAGGTCAGTTTCACCGGGATGCGCTGCACCACCTTGGTGAAGTTGCCGGTGGCGTTGTCCGGTGGCAGCAGGCTGAACTGCGCGCCGGAGGCGGCGAACAGGCTGTCGACTTGCGCTTCGATCGGTGTGTCCGGGTAGCTGTCGAACAGCAGCTCGGCTTTTTGCCCGGGCTGCATGTGGCCGATCTGGGTCTCCTTGAAGTTGGCCTGAATCCAGATGTCTTGATCGGGGACGATCGACAGCAGGTAGGCACCGGCCTGCACCACCTGGCCATTGCGCGCGGCGCGCTGGCCGATGATGCCGGTGATCGGTGCGTGGATTGCGCTGCGGGTCAGGTTCAGTTCGGCCTGGGCCAGATCGGCACGGGCGTTGACGATCTGCGCATCCAGGCGCTTGATCTCGGCGGTCAGGGCGTTGACCTGCTGGCGCTGACCTTGCAGGTCGGCCTGGGCCTTGCTCACCTGGGAGCGGGCGACGTGGTTCTCGGCCGACAGGGTAGTGACCCGTTCTTCGGAGACAAACCCTGGTTTGCGCAGCGCTTCGGCGCGGTTCAGGTCCAGTTGCGCGCGGCCGAGGGTGGCCTGGTTGGCGGCGACCTGGGCTTGCCCGGCGGCAATCAGGCTGGCTTGCTGGGTGAGCCGGCTTTCGGCCTGCTGGCGTTCGGCTTCACGGGTGTCGAGGGCAGCGCGGGCGCGCTCCACGGCCAGGCGGAAATCCTCCGGCTCCAGGCGCACCAGCAGGTCGCCCTTGGCCACGTGCTGGTTGTCCTGCACCAGCACTTCATCGATGCGCGCGCTCAGCTGGCTGGAAACCCGGGTAATTTCGCCCTGTACGTAGGCATTGTCGGTGCTTTCATAGAAGCGTCCCTTGAAATACCAATGGGCGAGAAAGGCGAGGGCAATCACTACAACCAGAGTGAGAAAAATCAGCAGGCGACGCTTGAGTTGGGCAGGCATGGGGATGATCGTTGCAAAAATGTAAGCAAATTTAACAGCGTTTGGATCCGTGCTTACAAGTGCCGATCGCGCCCATTGCTGGAGCCCGGTGCCCGCTCCCTGTTAACATCCAGCCTTTGTTTCATCTCTAGTTCGAGACTGTCCATGACCACCGTTCGCACGCGTATCGCGCCTTCGCCTACTGGCGATCCCCACGTCGGCACCGCTTACATCGCCTTGTTCAACTACTGCTTTGCCAAGCAGCACGGCGGCGAGTTCATCCTGCGTATCGAAGATACCGACCAGCTGCGCTCGACCCGCGAGTCGGAACAGCAGATCTTCGACGCCCTGCGCTGGCTCGGTATCGAGTGGAGCGAAGGTCCGGACGTCGGCGGCCCGCACGGCCCTTACCGGCAGAGCGAGCGGGGCGATATCTACAAGCAGTATGCCCAGCAGCTGGTCGACCTCGGTCACGCCTTCCCGTGCTTCTGCACCGCCGAAGAGCTGGACCAGATGCGTGCCGAACAGATGGCCCGTGGCGAAACCCCGCGCTACGACGGTCGCGCCTTGCTGCTGTCGGCTGAAGAAGTACAGCGCCGCCTGGCCGCTGGCGAGCCGCACGTGATCCGCATGAAAGTGCCGAGCGAAGGCGTCTGCGTGGTCCCGGACATGCTCCGTGGCGACGTCGAGATCCCGTGGGACCGCATGGACATGCAGGTCTTGATGAAGACCGACGGCCTGCCGACCTACTTCCTGGCCAACGTCGTCGATGACCATCTGATGGGCATCACCCATGTGCTGCGCGGCGAAGAGTGGCTACCGTCGGCGCCCAAGCTGATCAAGCTGTACGAGTACTTCGGCTGGGAACAACCGACCCTGTGCTACATGCCGCTGCTGCGTAACCCGGACAAGAGCAAGCTGTCCAAGCGCAAGAACCCGACCTCGGTGACCTTCTACGAGCGCATGGGTTTCATGCCGGAAGCCATGCTCAACTACCTGGGCCGCATGGGCTGGTCGATGCCGGACGAGCGCGAGAAGTTCTCCCTGGCCGAGATGGTCGAGCACTTCGACCTGTCGCGCGTTTCCCTCGGCGGGCCGATCTTCGATATCGAGAAGCTGTCGTGGCTCAACGGCCAGTGGCTGCGCGAGCTGCCGGTGGAAGAGTTCGCTGCACGCCTGCAGAAGTGGGCATTCAACAGCGACTACATGATGCAGATCGCGCCGCATGTGCAGGGCAGGGTAGAGACCTTCAGCCAGGTCGTACCGTTGGGGGGCTTCTTCTTTGAGGGTGGCCTCAAGCTCGATGCCAAGCTGTTCGAAAGCAAGAAGCTTTCGGCCGACCAGGTGCGCCAGGTCATCCAGCTGATCCTGTGGAAGCTCGAAAGCCTGCGTCAGTGGGAAAAAGACCGCATCACCGGATGCATCCAGGCGGTGGTCGAAGCCCTGGAGCTGAAGTTGCGTGATGCCATGCCGCTGATGTTTGCTGCGATTACCGGCCAGGCCAGCTCGGTCTCGGTGCTCGATGCCATGGAAATCCTTGGCCCGGACCTGACCCGCTACCGCCTGCGCCAGGCCCTGGACCTGCTCGGTGGTGTGTCGAAGAAAGAAAACAAGGAGTGGGAAAAGCTCCTGGGCACCATCGCCTGATTGCTTTCCTTCCCCTGTGGGAGCCGGCCTTGCCGGCGATGGCATCAGCGCGGTGCTCGTGATTGCGCGGTGTCTGCATCGCCGGCAAGGCCGGCTCTCATGGGGTTTCACCCCAGTAAAATCGGGGTGTTTCCCGGTTCTGGGCGGTAAGTGTTTGTTATCTCGGAAATTTTTTTTGAATTTTGTTGAAAATATATTTGACAGGTTCGCCATCCGATCTTAATATGCGCCCCGTCCACAGCGATGAACGAAAACGAAACGCGAAGCACCCAGCCAAGCGGTTCAGTTCAAAGCGACATTGTGGGGCTATAGCTCAGCTGGGAGAGCGCCTGCATGGCATGCAGGAGGTCAGCGGTTCGATCCCGCTTAGCTCCACCAAATTCCGATTCGTAGTCAGCTAGACTGACTGCGAAATCAACCGGGTTCCAGCGACCGGGTTGGTAAGGTAAGAAGGTTCGTCCCCTTCGTCTAGTGGCCTAGGACACCGCCCTTTCACGGCGGTAACAGGGGTTCGAGTCCCCTAGGGGACGCCAGTTTTACACAAGCGACATCGAAAGAAGTCGCTGGGCCGCGAGGCTAGAAATCTGGGGCTATAGCTCAGCTGGGAGAGCGCCTGCATGGCATGCAGGAGGTCAGCGGTTCGATCCCGCTTAGCTCCACCAATTTTGCCAGGATTCGTGAAAACGGATCTGCACGAAGGTTACAAGTCCCCTTCGTCTAGTGGCCTAGGACACCGCCCTTTCACGGCGGTAACAGGGGTTCGAGTCCCCTAGGGGACGCCATTTTACCCACTTTGTGGGATTTCAAGGCTCATTCGATTATTGAATGAGCCTTTTGTTTTTGTCTCGAAAAAAACTTTTCCCATCCCTTCCTTGCCTGACGCGACAAGCGGCAGCATTTTCTGCTTGCCAAAAATATTATGAGAATAATATTCTAGCCATAATATTTGGAGGCAAGCATGAACGACAAAAAGGCGAAAACCCGCGAACGGATTCTTGATGCGGCCTGCAGTGCGCTGATCCAGCACGGTCCGGCCGAGCCTAGCGTCAATCAGGTGATGGGCGCGGCCGGCCTTACCGTCGGTGGCTTCTACGCCCATTTCGACAGCAAGGACGCGCTGATGCTCGAAGCGTTTCGCCAGTTGCTGGGCGAGCGTCGGGCATTGCTCGCCGAAGTCGACCCGAACATGACGGGTGAAGAGCGTCGTGCCCTGGTTGCCGCCTTCTATCTTTCCCGCAAGCACCGCGACGCCACCGAGCGCGCCTGCCCGCTGCCCACCTCGCTGGGCGAACTGGCGCGCCTGCCGGAGGCCTTCCGTGAGGTGCTGGCCGAACACATCGAACTGATGATGGCCAATCTCGCCGACAGCCCCGAAGACGCCGACAAGGTCCTGGCCGACATGGCCCTGATGATCGGTGGCCTGGCCCTGGCCCGGGCCCTGGGCACTGACGAGCTGTCTGACCGCATTCTGCGCGCCGCCAAATCGGCGGTTGTCTGAACCACGCGATATCCACCGGAGCGAAGCGATGAATACCTTGAGCTGGATTCGTAGCGTTAACGGCACCCTCGGGCATTTGGCGCCAGAGCATGTCGCGCGCAAGATGCGCCGCGCCTTCATGACCCCGCGCAACCGGCCGCCGCGGGACTGGGAACTGCCGCTGCTGGCCCGCGCCGAGCGCATCACCTTGCGTTTCGGCCTCTCGGCACTGCGCTGGGGCCAAGGCCCGACCGTACTGCTGATGCACGGTTGGGAAGGGCGCCCGACCCAGTTCGCCCACCTGATCGACAGCCTGGTCGACGCCGGTTACACCGCCGTGGCCCTGGAAGGCCCGGCCCATGGCCACTCACCGGGCAACGAAGCCAACGTGGTGCTGTTCGCCCGTGCCTTGCTGGAAGCCGCCGCCGAACTGCCGCCGCTCAAGGCCGTGGTTGGCCATTCCATGGGTGGCGCCAGCATGCTCCTGGCCTTGCAGTGGGGCCTGCGCGCCGAAGTGGCGGTGAGCATCGCCGCACCGGCGCAGTTGCTTGGCGTTATCCGCGGTTTCGCTCGCCACCTGGGCATGCCGGCGCGGGCGCGGGCGGCGTTCATCCGTCAGATTGAACGCGATGTCGGCGTGCAGATTTCCCGCCTGGATGTCAGCGGCTACCAACTGGAGCTGCCCGGCTTGATCGTGCATGCCGAGGACGACCAACTGGTACCGGTAGACGAATCAGACGCTATCCACCGTGCCTGGTTCGACAGCCGCCTGCTGCGCCTGCCCGACGGCGGCCATCTGCGGGTGTTGGCCGACCCGCAACTGCGCGAAGGGGTGCTGGCACTGCTGCAACGCAGCAGTTCACCGGCGCGGCAATCGGCCTGAGCATCCGGTACACTCTGCCCGTTCACCACGGATCTGGAGCGGGCATGAGTTGGGACCTGGCAACACCGTTCATCATCGACCTGCGGGTCGCTGCCGACGACATCGACGGCCTCGGCCACGCCAACAACGCGGTTTACGTCACCTGGCTGGAGCGCTGCGCCTGGCGCCACTCCCAGCGCCTGGGCCTGGACCTGGCCGAGTACCGGCGCCTGGACCGGGCCATGGCCGTGGTCCGCCACGAAATTGACTACCTGGCCGCTGCCTACGAAGACGACGAGTTGCAACTGGCAACCTGGATCGTCGACTGGGACCAGCGGCTGAAAATGACCCGGCGCTTCCAGCTGGTTCGTCCCAGCGACGGCACCACCTTGCTGCGTGCGCAAACCACCTTCGTCTGCATCGAGTTATCCACAGGGCGGCCCAAGCGCATGCCGGGTGAGTTCATCGACGGCTATGGGCCGGCGCTGATGGCCGGAGCGCTGTAGGCCGCGGATTTTGCTAGACTGCCGGCCTTTTCCAGCCGAGATGCAACCCATGCAAATTGCCCTGGCCCCGATGGAGGGGCTGGTCGACGACATTCTTCGCGACGTACTGACCCAGGTGGGCGGCATCGACTGGTGTGTCACCGAGTTCATTCGGGTCTGCGACCGCTTGTTGCCGGCGGCCACCTTCGAAAAGCTCGCGCCGGAGCTGAGCCAGGGCGCCCAGACCGCTGCCGGAGTGCCGTTACGTGTGCAATTGCTGGGCTCCGACCCGGTGTGCCTGGCCGAAAACGCGGTGCTGGCCTGTGAACTGGGCGCGCCGGTGATCGACCTCAACTTCGGCTGCCCGGCCAAGACCGTGAACAAGTCGCGTGGCGGTGCGGTGCTGCTCAAAGAGCCTGAGTTGCTGCACGCCATCTTGCGAGAAGTGCGTCGCGCAGTTCCTGCGCATATCCCGGTGACGGCCAAGATGCGCCTGGGCTTCGACAGCCCCGACGGCGCCCTGGACTGCGCCCTGGCCCTGGCCGAAGGTGGCGCCGAGCAATTGGTGGTGCACGCGCGAACCAAGGTCGACGGCTACAAGCCGCCCGCCCATTGGGAGTGGGTGGCGCGGGTGCAGGACGTGGTCAAGGTGCCGGTGTATGCCAACGGCGAGGTCTGGACCCTGGAAGACTGGCGGCGTTGCCGCGAAGTCAGCGGCGTCGAAGACATCATGCTGGGGCGTGGCCTGGTTTCGCGCCCGGACCTTGCCCGGCAGATTGCCGCCGAACGCGATGGCGTCGAGTTCGTGCCCATGGACTGGCAGAGCCTGCTGCCGCTGATCCAGGACTTCTGGGGCCAGGCCCGGGCGCAGATGACCCCGCGCCAGGCGCCGGGGCGCTTGAAGCAATGGGTGGCGATGCTGACCCGCACCTACCCCGAGGCGGTGGCGCTGTTCACCGAATTGCGTCGGGAAACCGACTGCGATCGGGTCGGGCAGTTGATCGGTGTGCCAGTCAGCGAGGCGGCCTGAAAAAATTTTCGCAGGGTTGCTTGAAAAGCAGGCGAGGGTCCTTATCTAGGGAGTACGCGATGCCGAAGTCGGGTCGCGCTACTACACAACCTCGCTGATTTTCAGGAGATGCATCATGACTACTGCTTTTTCTCTGGCTCCACTGTTCCGTCATTCCGTGGGTTTCGACCGTTTCAATGACCTGTTCGAATCTGCGGCGCGTAATGAGGCGGGTAGCAGCTACCCTCCCTACAACGTTGAAAAACATGGCGATGACCACTATCGAATCGTCGTTGCTGCGGCAGGTTTCCAGGAGCAGGATCTGGACCTGCAGGTGGAAAAAGGCGTCTTGACCGTGACTGGCGGCAAGCGTGACAGCAACGCTGAAAGCGTTACCTATCTGCATCAGGGCATTGCCCAGCGGGCGTTCAAGTTGTCGTTCCGGTTGGCTGACCATATCGAGGTCAAGGCGGCTGGTCTGGCTAATGGGCTGCTCAGCATCGATCTGCTGAGGATTGTGCCGGAAGAGGCCAAGGCCAAACGGATTCCGATCAATGGGGATGGCAAGCCTGCTCTGAATTGATTGGTTGATGTTGATGAGGGCACCTTCGGGTGCCCTTTTTTATTGTCTTTGGTTTTTGGTGATTATCCGTTGGCGAGGGTGGTGCTGAGTCAGGGACGGGGGATCAAGATCGAGAACGCAATCCTGTGGGAGCTGGCCTTGCCAGCGATCGAGTGCGCAGCGCTCGTAATCCAGGCTGTTGCGAATGGGTTGGCTGCACCGGCCTCATCGCCGGCAAGGCCGGCTTGTGTCTTGAGGAAGGAATAGAATCAGAAGTGAGAGCGGTGAATGGCAAGCTGTACGCCGGTAGTGCTTAAAGCACGTGTGGGAGCAAAGCTGCCATTCACCTCTCCACTCTGGCCCGAGCCCGAACAGTTGATTGAGCGCCTCTCGAATCACAAGCGTGGGCCAAGCCAGAGCGCTCTCACAACTGAGTGTAAGAGGGTTCAGCCATGTTGTCTTCTGTTGGAATCGACACTGCCAAAGCCACTTTGGAAATCTGCATCAAGCCTCAGAAAATTCGCTTCGAAGTGGCCAACAACTCCGCAGGCTTCGAGGCGTTGCTTGAGCGTCTGAAGGACTTCAATATCAGTCGAGTGCTGATCGAAGCGACAGGCGGCTACGAGAAAGATGTGTTGATCGCCCTGGCCTCAGCAGGACTGGAAACCATCTGCATCAACCCAGCCCGTGCCCGAAAATTCGCCGATGCCATGGGTAAAAAAGCCAAAACCGACAAGATCGACGCCGAAGTCCTTGCGGACTTCGCTGCACACCTCAGCGCCCCTCAAGGCCAACCGGTCAGCCCGGAACGCGAAGAGCTGCGCGAGTTGGTGAAGCAGCGCGCCCAATTTGTGCAGAGCCGTGATGACTACAAACGGCGTCGCCAGCAATGCCGCTCGGCAATGGCGATGGCCCACTTTGATGAGCACATAGAACACCTGAAAGTGCTGATCAAACGCCTCGACGAAGAAATTGATCAGGCGATGGTGCAACTGGACGATACCAGGGCGCGTCAGTTATTGGCAGTGACCGGAATCGGTCGAGTAACCGCCGCAAATCTGCTCGCCTCACTGCCTGAACTGGGGCAGTTGGACCGCCGTCAGATCGCTGCTCTGGTGGGCGTAGCGCCTTACAACAACGATAGTGGTAGCCATCGAGGGCACCGCCAGATATGGGGTGGTCGGGCCCATGTAAGGCGAGTGCTGTACATGTCGAGCTGGATCATCATCCGTCACAACACAGAATTTAAAGCACGCTACGAAGCACTTCGGGCACGTGGCAAGTGCGCCAAGGTGGCACTCGTAGCTTGCATGCGGGTGCTGATCGTCAGGCTGAATGCAATGCTGCGGGACAATACCCCTTGGCGAGAGCAAACAGCCTGATCAAGACAGTTGCTCCCACAATGGATATGCATGCACCGGCCCCTGTGGGAGCCGGCCCTGCCGGCGATGGGCTGCACAGCAGCCCTCACACCCAGCCGCGCAACACCTGCTTGGCCACCTTGCCCGTGGCATTGAGCGGCAAGGCCTCGACCACTTGCACCCGCCGCGGCACCTTGTAATTGGCCATCTGCTCTCGGCACCAGGTAGTGAACTTTGCCACGTCGATCACCTGCCCAGGCACCGCCAGCAAAAAGGCCATGGCCACTTCCCCCAGACGTTCATCGGCTATGCCGATCACTGCAGCCTGGGCCACCCCCGGGTACTGCAACAGGGTCTGTTCGATCTCCGCCGGGTAGACGTTGAAGCCACCGGTGATGAACATGTCCTTGAGCCGGTCGGTGATGCGCAGGTAACCGTGTTCATCGAGCACGCCGATGTCGCCGGTGTGCAGCCAGCCCTCGGCATCCACCGCTTCCAGGCTGGCCTGCGGGTCGTTGAGGTAGCCGCGCATCAGGTTGTAGCCACGAATCAGTACCTCGCCGGGCACGTTGGCTGGCACGCTGGCGCCGCTGCTGTTGACGCAACGGATCTGAACCCCGGGCATGGCCCGGCCGCTGGTGCTGGCGACCCGTTCGGCGCTGTCACCGGGGCGGCAGATGCTGGCAAAGCCGCAGGCTTCGGTCAGGCCGTAGGCGGTGACGATGGTGGCAAAGCCCAGCTCCTCGCGCATGCGCCCGATCATCTCTACCGGGATCGCGGCGGCACCGGTGACGGCGATGCGCAGCGAACTCAGGTCGTAGTCCAAGCGTTGCGGGTGGGCCAGCAGTGACTGATAAAGGGTCGGCGGCCCGGGCAGGATGTTGATCCGCTCGCGCTGCACACAGTCGAGCACGGCCTGCACCTCGAACACCTGCTGCGGGACGATGGTGCAGCCGCGCATCAGTGCCGCCAGCCAGCCGGCCTTGTAGCCAAAGGAATGGAAGAACGGATTGACGATCAGGTAGCGATCGCCCCGGCGCAGCCCGACGATCTCGCTCCAGTCGCGCACCACTTGCAGGTTCTGGCCGTGGGCGGTCATCACGCCCTTGGGTTTGCCGGAAGTGCCGGAGGTGAACAGCAGATCAGACAGGGTCTGCGGCCCGACGTGCTGCTCACGGGCTTGCAGCAGGGCGTCCGGCACCCGTTCTGCGAGGGCCATGAAGGCCTCCCAGGCCAGGCCGCTCTGTGGCTGATCTACCGGTCGCAGGCTGATCACCTCACGCAGCGCCGGCAGCGCTTCGCCGACGAGCATGGCGGGGTAATCGGTGTCGAGAAAGCGGCTGATGCAAAACAGCACGCAGGTGCCGCTTTCGCGCAGGATATGCCCGGCTTCGCTGCCCTTCATGCGCGTGTTCAGT
Source organism: Pseudomonas wadenswilerensis (assembly GCF_900497695.1). Lineage (GTDB taxonomy): Bacteria > Pseudomonadota > Gammaproteobacteria > Pseudomonadales > Pseudomonadaceae > Aquipseudomonas > Aquipseudomonas wadenswilerensis. Next base: position 310,224 of record NZ_UIDD01000005.1, read on the forward strand.
GGCACCAGGGTGGCGCCGACGCTCTGCAGGGCGCCGGCGGCGACGATCCATTCCCACAGGTTGGGCGCCCACACCGCCACCCGGTCGGCCACTTGTACCTCCAGGGCCAGCAGGGCGCGGGCGGCCTGCTGGCGCAACTGGTCAAGCTGGCGGTAGCTGATGATCTGCCCACCGTCTTCGATGGCCGGCTTGTCGGCGTATTCCCGGGCCGCGTTGGCGAACAGTTGGGCGATGGTCTGAGCGTTTTCGACAGGCAGCATGATGCCTCCTCAGGCTGAGGATGAATGAGCAGGGAAGGGGCCGGGCGGGGTGCCCGGCACACGGGGTCAGGCGCTAGGCGGGGCGAAGCGGCGGCCAGCGGAAAAACCGCCGTCCACGGCAATCATCTGGCCGCTGACGAACGAGGCTTCGTCGGAGGCGAGGAACAGCGCGACATTGGCCACCTCGTCCGGCTGCCCGGAACGGTTGAGCATGTGCTGCGAGGCGAAGAAGGCGTGGAACGCCTGTTGTTCGCGGACCATGCTGGTCATCGGTGTTTCGATCAGGCCAGGGCACAGGCCGTTGACGCGGATGTTGGCGTAGCCGTAGTCGATGGCCATCGAGCGAGTCAGCTGGTTGATGCCACCTTTGGAGACGTTGTAGGCGACGTTGCCGTCGCAGCCCTGCAGGCCGAAGATCGAGCCGATGTTGATGATTGAGCCGCTGCGCTGGGACTCCATCTGCGCCAGTACGTGTTTGCTGGTGAGCATGCTGCCGGTGAGGTTGATGTCCAGCACCCGCTGCCAGTTGGCGGTCGTGGTCTGGGTCACGCTGCCCTGGTCGGCGACGCCAGCGGCATTGACCAGCACATCGATACGCCCGAAGCGGCTGATGACTTCGCTCATCACCTGCTGCACGCGGGGTTCATCGCGCACATCCAGGCTCATGAACAGGCCGGGAAAGTCCGCCGGGGCCTCGCCAATGTCCAGGCCGACGACCTGGGCACCCTCGGCCATGAAGCGGCGCACGCACGCCAGGCCGATACCCGATGCGCCGCCGGTGACCACGGCGACCTTGTTGTGCAAACGAGCCATAACTGAACCTCTGTTTTATTGTTGTGGGGCTTCTGGCGCCGAGTCTAACCGCAGTCGGGGCCGCAGTGATCGTCCGATGAGACTAGCGGGCACAGGCCCTCACCCGGGGAACTTCAAGCGTACCCGCGCGCCCAGCGGCCGGCTCTGGCAAGCCAGGGTCCAGCCTTCTTCCAGCTCCCGGGCGCTGAGCACATCGTTGCGCGCCAGGCGGGTTTCACCCTCGAGCACCGTACACATGCAGGCCCCGCAAAAACCTTCTTCGCAGGATGACGGTACCTCCAGGCCCGCCGCACGGCAGCTTTGCAGCAGAGTATCGCCGGGCTGGCAGGCGACTTCGTGTTGCTGGCCGTCGAGCTCGACCAGCAGCAGCTCGCAGGCCGACTCACTGGCGGCCGCGCGGGCAATGGCTTCTTGCGCTGCGACTTCATCGGGATCGGGCGGGGAGACGAAACGCTCGACATGGATGCACTCGGCGGCCTCGCCCAAGGCCAGCAGGCTGCGCTCGACGGTGTCCATGAACGGCCCCGGGCCGCAGATGAAGTAATCGCCGCCACGCATTTCGCCCACCAGTTGCTGCACCTGGGCGTCGCGCAAAAAACCTTGCAGCGAATCGAGCAGGTGGATCACCTGCAGGCGTTGCGGGTGGTCCTGGCTCAGCTGGCGCAGTTCGTCGCGAAAGATCACCGAGGCTTCGTCGCGGTTGGCATACACCAGCCGGATCGGCCGTTCGCTGCTGTGCAGCGTCGACTTGAGGATCGAAATCACCGGGGTGATGCCCGAGCCGCCGCCGAACAGCACCAGTGGTCGCGCCGGGTCGCTGGCCTGGCTTTCATCCAGGCAGAAGTGCCCGGCTGGCGGCAGCACCTCGAGCCAGTCGCCGACCTGCACCTGCTGGTTCATCCAGTTCGATACCCGGCCCCCGGCGACCCGCTTGATGGTCACCTTGGGCCGGGCATCGCACAGCGGCGAGCTGGCCATGGAGTAGCAGCGGGTCAGCAGTTTGCCGGCACAGGGCACGCGAAAGCTCAAGAACTGCCCCGGCTGGTAGCGAAAGCGCTCGCGCAACTGCGCCGGCACCTCCAGTACCAGCGAACGCGCATCGGCGGTTTCGTCGATGACCGCGCAAACCTGCAGCCGATAGCTTCCGGTGGCCGAAACCAGCGAGTCCTGCCCAAGCGCTTGCATGCCCATGTTCATCCTCGCCTCAGATGCCGCTGATCAATTGCGCGTTGTCCACGCGCAGTTCGGCACCGTTGACGAAGTGAGATTCGTCGCTGGCCAAAAACAGCACCACGTTGGCGATATCGCGCGGCGCGCACATGCGGTTCATCGGATCCTGGTCGAGCAGCGCCTGGTCGATCGGCTGGCCACCGGCCAGGGCCTGGGTCATCGGCGTGTTGACGCCGTCCGGGTGCACGCTGTTGCAGCGGATGCGATAACCCTGCTGCTTGCAGTGCAGGGCAATGGAGCGGGTCATCGCCGCCACCGCGCCCTTGGAGGCCGAGTAGGCGCAGAACATCGGCATGGCGCCGAGGGCGGCTACCGAGGACATGTTGACGATCGAGCCGCCGCCGCTGTCCTTCATGGCTTCAATGGCATATTTGCAGCCGAGAAAATAGCCGTCGCCGTTGATCTTCTGCACCTTCTGCCAGGTTTCCAGCGAGGTGTTCTCGATGGTTCCGGCCACTAGGATGGCGGCATTGTTGACCAGTACATCGAGGCGCCCGAAGTGCTCCAGGGTGGTCTTGATCACCTGCTGCCAATCGCTTTCGCTGGCGATGTCGTGGCGGATGAACAGCGCATTGCTGCCGATCTGCGCGGCGACTTCGCGCCCGGCCTGTTCATTGAGGTCGGTGAGCACCACCCGGGCGCCCTGGCTGGCCAGCAGCAGGGCGTCCTCGCTGCCGATGCCGCTGGCGGCGCCGGTGACGATGCAGACTTTGCCTTCTACACGTTGCATGGTTGTTCTCCTGATGGTGCGGGGTTGGGGGCGGTGCGCGCGGCGATGTGCGCCGCGGCGCGCCGCCCGGAATAAATGCAGTCGGCCAGGGACAGGCCGGAGACATACAGGTTGGAGGCGACACCCACGGCATTGCGCCCGGCGCTGTACAACCCGGCGATAGGCGTGCCGTGCAGGTCGAGCACCGCGCCGCTGCCCTCGTCGACGCGCAGGCCGCCCAGGGTCAGGGCCGGGCAGGGGAACAGGCGGCTGTCGTAGGACAGGTCCAGCGCATACCAGGGGCCGCTGTCCAGCGGGCAGAGCATGGCTGCCGACTTGCCCAGCGGGTCGGCGATTTCGCCACGGGCCGCACGGCTGTACTGCGCCACGCTCTGACGCAGGTTGCCCACGGGCAAGCCGCAGCGTTCGGCCAGTAGTTCCAGGCTGTTGCCACGTTTGGCGTTGAACAGCAGGTTGAGCAGCACCGGCAGGCGCTGGAAGTTCCACACCTTGCCCGGGCCGACCTGCTTGAGCGCCTGGCGCACCAGGGCGCGATTGAGGATCAGGATGGCCTTGCCGTTCTGCTCCTCGACCATGGCATGGCCGAGGGTGGCGCCGTACACCTCTTCGTTGCAGTAGCGCTGGCCGAAGCCGTTGACGATCATGCCGCGGGCCCAGGCCAGCGGTGGGTTGATAAAGCGCCAGGCGCTGACCTTGTCCATGCGTGCCAAGGTGCCCCCGGCGCTCTGGCCCAGGAGCAGGCCGCTGCCATCGCAGGCGGTGGTGCCCAGCGGCAGGCCGGCCAGGTACTGCGGCGCATGCCGGGCTACCAGGGCGCGGTTGAAGATGAAGCCGCCACAGCTGAGCAGCAGGCCTTTTTCGGCGCGGATCAGGGTGCGCACTGCATGGCGCTGCTCGATCTGCCGCAGGCGCTTGCGCAGCATGTCGGCCAGCGCCGGGGCGTACATATGGATGGCACTGGCCCAGCGCGCCAGGCGTGCATGGCGGCGGGCAGCGCGGCTATCGGCAGGCAGTTGCCAGGCCACCACACCGACTACCCGGTCGTGGTTGTCCAGAACCAGTTGGCGGACTTCGCACTGGCTGCGCAGGCGCACGCCCAGCTTCAAAGCGCTGGCGCGCAGCGGCGCAAACAGGCTGGCACCGGACATGCCCGGGCCTTTGGCCCGGTGGCCGCGCGGTGCCGGGCTGGCCTGCGCGGCGTAGGCCGGCACCGCTTCGTTGCCTGAGTAATAGAGGTAGTATCGGTCGCTGGGGTAGGAGGTTTTCTGCGGCGGCACACTGGCTTCGAAAGCCACGCCGTGGCGTTCCAGCCAGGCCAGCTGCTCGCAGCTGCGCTCGCAGAAATCGCGCAAGGTGCCGGCCGATACCGCTTCGCCGACTTCCTGGTTCAAATAGTTGAACATTGCCTCGCTGTTGTCCGGGTACCCGGCGCGCTGCTGGTAGGGCGTGCCGCCGCCGGCATAGACCACGCCACCGCTGAGCGCCGTGGCACCGCCACCGGCGAAGCGGTCCAGGGCCAGCACGCTGAGCCCGCGGCTGGCGGCCTCGATGGCGGCGCAGACACCGGCGCCGCCAAAACCGACCACCACCAGCTCGGCCTGTGCGTGCCAGTGCAGCTGTTCGGCACTGTCCACTCGCAGTGGCATCAACCCGTTCAGGCTGCTCATGCGCCGGCCTCAGCCCGCTGCCGCAATCATGCGCGCCGGCGCCGCCGTGGTGGTGTAGCTGCCATCCAGGTACACCAGCGGGGTGATGGTCGGGCTGGTGCGGATGCGCAGGATGCGGCCGATGAAAATGGTGTGGGTGCCATAGGTCATGCGCCCATCCTGGCGGCACAGAATCGACGATTGGGCATCGGCCAGAAACGGAATGCCTTCTTCGCTGGTCTGCCAGTCGCCACGCTCGAAGCGCGCCTCGCCCTTGATCGCGCCGCTGCACAGGTGCGCAAGGTCCTGCTGCTCGACACCGAGGATGTTCACGCAGAAGTCGGCACCGTCTGCCAGGGCGGCATGCGGTGAGGCGCTGGTGTTCACGCAGATCAGCAGCGACGGCGGCTCGGTGCTCAGCGAATCGACCGCGGTGGCGGCCATGGCGAAGCGCTGGGTGCCGTTGCTGGTACTGATGATGGTCACGGATTTGGCCAGGCGGCGCATGGCCTGGAGCATGTCGGCTTTGAGATTGTTGTTGTTCATCGCACGGCCTCTGGTTGGCTTGGAGTGCGATGAATTCTTGCAACCGGCGCAAGGCCCAACATCGTCCGAGGGGACTAGTCGAGGCGCGCCGTCGCTGCATGGTCCGTTTGAGGGATGTTGGCCGCCGGGCGCCTTGCTTGAATGCCGGGGTAGAGGCCGGTTGCGCCTCTGCTGCACGCGCGCCCCGGCGGACGGGGTGATCAGAGGAGAACAACAACATGCTCAACCAAGACCTGATACGCCAGCGTCTGGCCCAGCGCGCCCGCGAGCTGGTGCCGATCCTGCGTGAACGTGCCGCCCGTGCCGCGCAACTTGGCCAGCTGCCGGCCGAAACCCTGCGCGATTTCCACGAAGCCGGCTTTTTTCGCATCCTCCAGCCGGCGCGCTGGGAAGGCTACGAGCTGCAGCCGCGGGATTTCTTCGAGGTGCAGATGACCCTGGCCGAAGGCTGCATGTCGTCGGCCTGGGTGCTCGGGGTGGTGGCCATCCACAACTGGCAACTGGCGCTGTTCGACGACCGCGCCGCCCAGGATGTCTGGGGCGAGGATTCCAGCGTGCTGATTTCTTCGTCCTATATGCCGGTGGGCAAGGTCGAGCGTGTCGAGGGCGGCTTCAAGCTCAGTGGGCGCTGGGGTTTTTCCTCGGGCAGCAAGCACTGCCAGTGGGCATTTCTCGGCGCCCTGGTACCGCCCGAAGAAGCCGGCGGGGCGCCGGACTACCGGACCTTCCTGGTGCCGCGCAGCGACTACCAGATTATCGACAACTGGAACGTCATGGGCCTGGAGGCGACTGGCTCTCACGACATCCAGGTGAGCGATGCCTTCGTCCCCGACTACCGCACCCACCGCGCTGTCGACGGCTTCATGCAATACAGCCCGGGTAACGCGGTCAACAGTGCGCCGTTGTTCCGCCTGCCGTTCGGGCAGATCTTCGTGCGCGCGGTGTCGTCTTCGGCGATTGGGGCCCTGCAGGGCGCGATCGACTTGTTCGTCGAGCACAACCGCAGCCGCGTCGGCGTCAACGACGGGCGCAAGATGCTCCAGGACCCGGCGGCGCAAACCGCCCTGGCCAATGCCATGGTCTGCGTCGACGAGTGCCGCACGGTGTTGCTGCGCAATTTCGATTTCATGCTCCAGGCCGCCGAGGCCGGCGAAGCGCTGGCCATGCAGGCGCGGGTGAAGATGCGCTACGACTCGGCGCTGGTCGCCGACAAGTGCGCCAAGGCGGTGGCCGAGCTGATGTTCAACAGCGGCGCCTCGACGATCTTTCGCAGCCACGCCATCAACCGCGCCTTTCGCGACATTCATACCGGCCGCGCCCACGTCGCCAACAACCCGGCCAAGTACGCCTGGAACCTGGGCGGCGTGAGCATGGGCCAGGACAGCAGCGACTTCTTCCTCTGAACCGGTCGAACACAGAAACCGGCTAGTCCGTTTGCGGGATTCGAGCGGCGCGGCGATCCCCGAGCATGGTGGCAAGGCGCGGGTCCCAGGCGCCGACCGAGCCGTTAACAAGAACAAGGATCAAGCATGAAATTCTCATTGATTTACGAAGCACAGACGGTGGACTCCAGTCGCGAAGGCGACCGCAAGATCTTCGATGACACCGTCGAGCAGGCGGTGCTGGCCGACCAGCTCGGTTTCGACACCTTCTGGTGCGTGGAGCACACCGCACTGAGCAACTACTCGCACATGTCGGCGCCGGAAACCATGCTCGCCTTTGTTGCCGGCAAAACCGAGCGCATCGGCATTGGCCATGGCGTGGTGTGCCTGCCGCCGGCGATGAACCACCCGGTCAAGGTCGCCGAGCGCATCGCTACCCTCGACCTGCTGTCCAAGGGCCGGGTGCATTTTGGCGTGGGCAAGGGCGGCACCCAGCAGGAGGCCGGTACCTTCGGCTACGACTTGGCGACCCTGCAGCCGCAGATCGATGAAGCCATGTACCTGATCCCGAAAATCTTCGTTCAGGACGAGATCGAGCACCACGGCGACTTCGTGCAGATCCCCAAGCGGCCGATCCATCCCAAGCCGTACCAGGACCCACACCCACCGATGTACCTGGCCTGCACCAACACCGAATCGCTGAAGAACGCTGGTGGCCGCGGCATGGGCGCGCTGGTGCTGGGCTTCGGCGGCCCGGAAGAAATCGCCAAGAAGGTCGAGGTCTATCACCAGGCCTGGGACAACCGTGACGAGAAGAAGCAGGTGGGCTTTCGTCCCAACCGCCATATTGCCGCGCTGTGCCCGGCCATCGTCCTTGACGACAACGAACTGGCGCGGCGCATCGGCATCCGTGGCCAGCGCTACTTCATGGAGTCGCTGGGCTACTGGTACGGCGGCGGCGAGCGTCCGGACCCGGAAAAGTGGAAGGATGATACCTACGTCGACGGCAACGGCCAGGCGGTGATCAAGTCGCGCTTTGCCTCCGAGGAAGTCAGCGTCGACTTCTCCGACCCGACCATGGCGATGATGAACCCCAACCATGCCTATGGCACGGTCGAAGATTGCATCGGTTACGTGCAACGCCTGATCGACGCCGGCGCCGACGAGATCCTGTTCATCTGCCAGATGGGCACCGTGCCGCAATGGGCCCAGCTGGAGACCCTGCGCAACATCGGCGAGAAGGTAATTCCGCATTTTCGCAAGCAGTAAGGGGAAGCATCGCGGGTCAAAGCCGCTCCTGTGTAGGCGCGGGCTTGTCCCGCGAAACTAGCCCGCTCCCGCTAGTCCCAACAGACGATGCCCGGCCTTGCGCGTCGGGCTTGAATAGCGCTCAACACGTCGATCAACGCGAGGATAACAAGCATGGATATCCGCGGTCTGGGTTACGTCACCCTGCTGTCCACCGACCTGGCGCAATGGCGTCATTACGCAACCCAGGTGCTGGGCATGATGGTGGCCGGTGAGGGCGCTGACAGCGCGCACCTGTACCTGAAAATGGACGAGCGCCCGTACCGTATCCTGGTGCTCCGCAGCGAGCAGGACGGCTTCGGTGCCTGCGGTTGGGAGCTGGCCGGCGAGGCCGCGTTCGAGCAGGCGATCGCCGAGCTGCAGCAGGCCGATATCGCGGTTGAGCGCGGCAACGCTGCCCAGGCTGAACTGCGCAAGGTCCAGGCCCTGGCGCAGTTCTGCGACCCGGACGGCAATCGCCACGAGCTGTTCTGGGGCCCGCGCCAGGATTTTGCCCGCTTTGTCTCGCCGGTGGCGGTCAAGGGCTTTGTCACCCATGAGCTGGGCATGGGCCACGTGGTGCTGCCGGCGCCAACCTTTGAGCGCTGCCGCGATTTTTATCAGCGGGTCATGGGCTTTGGTCTTTCGGACCTGATGAAAGTGCGCTTCACCCCAGACCCGGCCGAGCCGGAAAAACGCATTCACTTCCTGCACTGCAACAACGGCCGTCACCACTCCCTGGCGATCTTCGAATGCCCGGTGCCCCATGGCTGCGTGCACATGATGGTCGAGGTCGACGGCCTGGACGAGGTCGGCCGCGCCCTGGACCGCATGCACGCCCACGGCGTCAAGCTCTCGGCCACCCTCGGCCAGCACACCAACGACCAGATGGTCTCGTTCTACATGAAAACCCCGGCAGGCTTTGACCTGGAGTACGGCTGTGACGGCCTGGTGGTCGACTGGAACCAGCACACCCCCTTCGAAAGCACGGTGGTCAGCCACTGGGGACACGACTTCAGTGTCGGCCGCCAATGAGGACAACGATGATGGACAAACAAATGACCACGGCGCAGATGGTCGGCCAGCTACGTGACGGCATGACCCTCGGCATCGGTGGCTGGGGCCCGCGGCGCAAGCCCATGGCGCTGATCCGCGAGATCCTGCGTTCCGACCTCAAGGACCTGACCGTGGTCGCCTACGGCGGCGCCGACGTCGGCATGCTCTGCGCGGCCGGCAAGGTGAAGAAGCTGGTGTTCGCCTTCGTCTCGCTCGATTTCATTCCGCTCGAGCCGTACTTTCGCAAGGCCCGCCAGGACGCCGCCATCGAGGTGATGGAGATCGACGAAGGCATGCTCCTGCTTGGCCTGCGCGCCGCGGCCATGGGCGTGCCGTTCATTCCCACGGCGGTCGGCCTGGGCACCGATGTGCTGCGCCACAACCCGCAGATCAAGCTGGTGGCTTCGCCCTATGCCGACGGCAAGGACTGGGTGGCGATGCCGGCGCTCACGCTCGACGCCGCGCTGATCCACGTCGACCGTGCCGATGCCCGCGGGGTCTGCCAGATCAGCGGCCCCGACCATTACATGGATGACCTGTTCGTCCGCGCTGCCCGCCACAGCTACGTCACTTGCGATCACCTGGTCGACAGCGACTACTTCCACAGTGCGCCGGAGCGCGCTCATCAAGTGTTCTGGGAGCGCAACCTGACCACCGCGGTGGCCCATGTGCCGGGCGGTGCGCACCCCTCGTCGTGCGCGCCGCTGTACGGCTTCGATGTGCCGCACTTCAAGGCCTACACCGCCTCGGCCCAGGCCGAGGAGGGCTGGCAGGCCTATGTCGAGCAATTTGTCGCCTGCTCCCACGAGCAGTACCTGGAACAGGTCGGTGGCCTGGCCGCCATCCGCCAGCTTCCCCTGCCGGTTTTCTAAGCGAGTTTCCCTATGACCACGCCAGCTACGACGTACAGCCTCGCCGAACTGATGATCTGCGCCGCCTCCGAGGCCTGGCGCGACGACGGTGAAGTCCTGGCCACCGGCATCGGGGTGATCCCGCGCCTGGCCGCCTCCCTGAGCATGCTGACCAGCAACCCGCAGCTGTTGATGACCGACTCGGAAGCCTACATGGTCGCTGAACCGGTACCCCTCGGCGCGCGCAACGGCTATCAAGCCAAGCGCGATAGCTGGATGGGTTTTTCGCGAATCTTCGACAACGTCTGGGGCGGCAAGCGCCATGCGCTGGTCGGTCCGATCCAGATCGACCGCTTCGGCCAGGCCAACCTGTCGTGCATCGGCGACTACGCCCGGCCCAAGGCGCAGATGCTCGGGGTGCGCGGCCTGCCGGGCAACTCGATCAGCCATGCCAACTCGTTTTTCGTGCCCAGCCACAACCGCCGGGTGTTCGTCGAAGGCGAGGTCGATATGGTCTCGTCGATCGGCTACAACCCCGCGCGCCTGGCCCGTGGCTGGGCGCTGGACGAGGTGGACATCCGCCTGATCGTCACCGACCTGTGTGTCCTCGATTTCCAGGGCCCGCAGCACCAGGTGCGGATTCGCTCGCTGCACCCGGGGGTGAGCGTCGACGAGGTCCAGGACAACACCGGCTTCGCCTTGCAGGTGGACGCCGATTGCCCGGTCACCGCCGCGCCAAGCGAGGCGCAGCTGCAGCTGATCCGTCGCCTCGACCCGCACAACCTGCGGGCCAGCCAGTTGAAAGACAACCCCGCCGGCCAGCGCAACCTGCGTTGAGCCGGGCCCGGGCAGTACGCCTTGCCGGAGAAGCAATCGATGAGCGAGCAGAACAATAACAACCAGGCCGAGGTGGTGCTGTACGAGGTCCGTGGCGAGGTGGCCATGGTCACCATGAACCGCCCGGAGTACCACAATGCCCAGAACTCGCGCATGACCTACGCGCTGGACGCGGCGTTTCGCCGGGCCTGCGCCGACGACGCGATCAAGGTCATCGTGCTGTGCGGGGCCGGCCGGCATTTTTCGGCCGGCCACGACATCGGCACGCCGGAGCGCGACGTCAACCAGAGCTTCGAGCGCGTCAGCCTGTGGTACGACCACGTCGACAAGCCGGGCGGCGAGTTTCTCTATGCCCGCGAGCAGGAAGTGTACCTGGGCATGTGCCGGCGCTGGCGCGAGATGCCCAAGCCGACCATCGCCATGGTCCAGGGCGCGTGCATTGCCGGCGGCCTGATGCTGGCCTGGGTCTGCGACCTGATCGTCGCCAGCGAGGATGCCTACTTCACTGATCCGGTGGTGCGCATGGGCATCCCCGGGGTCGAATACTTTGCCCACGTGCATGAGCTCAACCCGCGGATCGCCAAGGAGTTCCTGTTCATGGGCACACCGATGCCGGCGCCGCGCGCCTACCAGATGGGCATGGTCAACCGGGTGGTGGCGCGCGAGGCCCTGGAGCAGGAAACCCTGGCCATCGCCGAACGCATTGCGCAGATGCCGCGCCTGGGCCTGCAACTGAGCAAGCAGGCGGTGAACAATGCCGAGGACCTGATGGGCAAGCGCGCGACCATGGACATGGTATTCGGCCTGCATCACTTCGCCCACGCCCACAACGAACTGGTGTCCGGCGACCGCCTGGGTGGCTACGACGCCCGCGCCATGGCCAGTTCCCAGCGCAAGCCGGAGGGGGCGTAAGCATGACGGTCTGCCTGCAAACACCGCTCACCGAACTGCTGGGTTGTCGCTACCCGATCATCCAGACCGCCATGGGCTGGGTTGCCGAGCCGCAACTGGTGGCCGCCACCGGCAACGCCGGCGGCTTCGGCTTTCTGGCCGGGGCAACCATTGAACCGGCGCGCATGGAGGCGGCGATCGTCGAAACCAAGCGTCTCAGCGCCCAGCCGTTCGGGGTCAACTTTCACATGTACCAGGCCAATGCCGCCGACATCGTCGAGCTGGTGCTGCGCCACAAGGTCAAGGCGGTGAGTTACAGCCGCTCGCCGGGCAAGCAGATGATCGCCCGGCTCAAGGACGCCGGCGTAGTGTGCATACCCACGGTCGGCGCCCTCAAGCATGCGCAGAAAGCCGTGGAAATGGGCGCCGATGCAGTGACCATCCAGGGCGGCGAGGGCGGCGGGCATACCGGTTCGGTGCCGACCTCGCTGCTGCTCGGCCAGGTGGTCGATGCGCTCAAGGTGCCGGTGGTGGCCGCCGGCGGTTTCAAGGACGGCCAAGGCCTGGTCGCGGCCCTGGCCTATGGCGCGGCGGGCATTGCCATGGGCACGCGCTTTTTGATGAGTGCAGAAAGCCCGGTGCCAACCGCAACCCTGGCCCGTTACCTGGCGGTCAAGGACCCGGCGGCCGTGATTGTCAGCCGCGCCATCGACGGCATGCCGCAACGGATGATCCGCAACGAGCTGCTCGATGCGCTGGAAGCCAGCGGCGGCCTCAAACGCTGGTTGCTGGCGCTCAAAAGCGGCCTGGCCTACCGCCGCCACAGCGGCACCAGCCTGGCGCAGTTGCTCGCCAGCGCCCTGAAAATGCGCGGCAGCGGCGAACTGAGCGCGGCGCAGGCGCTGATGGCCGCCAACGCGCCGATGGTGATCCAGAAGGCCATGGTCGATGGCCTGCCGGCCGAGGGCGTACTGCCGGCCGGGCAAGTGGCCGCGAGCATTCATAGCCTGCCGAGCTGCGCCGAACTGATCGAACAGATCGTCCGTGACGCCGAAGCGCGCCTGGGCGAACTGAGCCGCCGTATTTCATGAAGGGGAAAGGCATGAGCACATTTAGCGTCACTATCGACAACGGCATCGCCGAGCTGGTCTTCGACCGGCCACCGGTCAATGCCTTCGACTGCCAGGGCTGGGCGGCGATCGCCAGCGCCATCGAAGCGCTGGGCCGCGATGCGCAGGTGCGGGTGATCGTCATCCGCGCCGAAGGCCGCGGCTTCTGCGCCGGCGTCGATATCAAGGAACTGGCCGCCGACGGCAACCTGATCGTCGCGGTCAACAAGGGTAACTACGACAGTTTCAAGGCCATTCACCGCAACCCGAAACCGGTGATCGTCGCCGTGCACGGCTTTGTCCTGGGTGGTGGTATCGGTATCTGCGGCGCCGCCGACATCGTCGTCGCCGCCGACTGCGCGCGCTTTGGCGTGCCTGAGGTGGACCGCGGCGCCATGGGCGGCGGTGCCCACCTGCAGCGCCTGTTCCCGGTGCAGAAGGTGCGCCACATGTACTTCACCGGCGAGATGATCGATGCCGCCCAAGCCTACCGCCTGGGCGCCGTCGAACGGGTGGTCAAGCGCGAGGCGTTGCGCGAGACCGCCCTGCAGATCGCCCGCAGCATTGCCGCCAAGAGCCCGGCGATGATCGCCCTGGCCAAAGAAGCGCTCAACGGCATCGAGGACGGCAATCTGGAAGACAAATACCGCTGGGAGCAGGGCTTCACCCTCGAAGCCTACCGCACCCAGGATTCCCAGGAAGCGCGTGACTCGTTCGTCGAGAAGCGCGATGCCCACTTCAACGGCTGAAGGCACCGCCATGGACCTGACTTACACTGCGGCCCAACAGGCTTTCCGCGCCGAGGCACGGGCCTGGCTTGCGGCCAACGTACCAGCGCAACCGCTGCAATCATTCGACACAGAGCTTGGCTTTGCCCAGCATCGGGCCTGGGAGGCCCGGCTCAACGAAGGCCGCTGGGGCATGGTCACTTGGCCGACCGAGCTGGGCGGGCGTGGCTGCGACCTGATCGAATGGCTGATTTTCGAAGAAGAGTACTACCGCGCCGGGGCGCCAGCGCGGGTCAACCAGAACGGCATCTTCCTGCTCGGCCCGACCCTGATGGAGTACGGCAGCGAAGCGCAGAAAGCACGCTTTCTGCCGCGCATGGCCACCGGCCAGGACATCTGGGCCCAGGGCTGGTCGGAGCCGGGTGCCGGTTCCGACATGGCGGCGATCCGCTCAAAAGCCGAGCGGGTCGGCGATCACTATGTGATCAACGGCCAGAAAACCTGGTCGACCCGGGCGGTCTGGGCTGATTGGGTGTTCGGCATCTTTCGCACCGACCCCAACTCCCAGCGCCACCATGGCCTGACCTTCATCCTGTTGCCGCTCGACACCCCCGGTATCAGTGTACGGCCGATCCCGCAGCTCAATGGCTTGCCGGGTTTTGGCGAAATCTTCTTCGATGACGTCAAGGTGCCGGTGGAGAACGCCCTGGGCGGCGAGGGCATGGGCTGGCACGTGGCGATGTCTACTGCCGGTTTCGAGCGCGGGCTGATGCTGCGCTCGCCGGCACGCTTTCAGGAAACCGCCCGGCGCCTGGTACAGCTGTACCTGGCCAACCGCGAGGCCGCCGACCGAGACCCGGCCATTGCCGAGGCGGTGATGCGCGCCTGGCTGGACGCCGAGGCCTACACCCTGGCGACCTACATGACCGCCTCGCAACTGGTCAAGGGCGGCAAGATCGGCCCGGAATCCTCGACCAACAAGATTTTCTGGTCGGAGCTCGACCAGCGCATGCACGAAACCGCCCTGAGCATCCTTGGCCTGCGCGCCGAGCTGCTGCCCGAGGCGCCGGCTGCCGGCGATGTCGGCCAGTGGCTGGACGGTTTCCTGTTTGCCCAGGCCGGGCCGATCTATGCCGGCACCAACGAGATCCAGCGCAACATCATCGCCGAGCGCATGCTCGGCATGCCCCGCGCCTGAGGAGCAGACCATGGACTTTAGTTTCAGCAGCGATCAATTGCTGTTCCAGGACAACGTGCGCAGCTTTCTGCTCAACGAAGTGACCCCGGAACGCCTGCGTGAACTGTGGCAGAGCGACAGCGGGCGCTGCGCTGCGCTGTGGGGGCAATTGGTGGAACTGGGCCTGAGCGCCATCACCGTGCCGGAAGCCTGCGGCGGCATGGGCATGAACGAACTGGATTTCATCCTCCTGGCCCAGGAGTGCGGGTACGCCGGGTTACCCGAGCCGCTGGTGGACACCATGCTGGTTGGCGTGCCGCTGCTCGCCGGCCTTGATGCGCAGCATGCGCCGCTCCAGCAGCGCTGGCTGGCGCGGATTGCCGAGGGCCGGGCGCGCCTGGCGGTGGCCGAACCGGGCAATCCGCTGGTCAGCGATGCACATGTCGCCGACCTGCTGTTGCTGGCCCATGGCGACGAGGTGCATGCCGTGGAGCGCAGCGCGGTGAGCCTCATCCGTAATGCGTCGGTAGACCCCAGCCGCCAGTTGTTCCAGGTGCAGTGGACACCGAGTGCTTCTACCTGCGTGGCCAGCGCTGAACAGGCGCAGCACTTGTGGGCTGGCGCGTTCAACCGCGGCGCCCTGGGCAATGCCGCGCAACTGCTGGGGCTGGCCAAGCGCATGGTCGACCTGGCGGTGGACTACAGCTTCGAGCGCAAGCAGTTCGGCAAACCGGTGGGCTCGTTCCAGGCGGTCAAGCACCTGATGGCTAATGTCGCAGTGCAGATCGAGTTCGCCAAGGGCCCGCTGTACCGCGCCGCCCATGCCGTTGCCCATAACCTGCCGGGCCAGGCCGTGCAGGTGTCCCACGCCAAGCTTGCTTGCGCCGAAGCGGCGGCGCTGGCGGCGAAGAACGCCATCCAGGTGCACGGCGCCATGGGTTACACCTGGGAGGTCGACCTGCAGCTGTTCATGAAGCGTGCCTGGGCCCTGGACAAATGCTGGGGCGACCGTGGCCTGCACAAGGCGCGGGTACGCGCCGCGCTATTCGACACTGGCCTGGCGATTGGCGCCGGCAGCACATTCTGATCCTGTCTTGTTGAGGTAGACCATGCCTGAAGCCTATATCGTCGACGCCCTGCGCACGCCCACCGGGCGGCGCAAGGGCGGCCTGAGCCAGATTCACGCCGCCGACCTGGGCGCCCATGTGCTGCGTGCGCTGGTCGAGCGTAACGGCATCCCCGAAGACGACTACGACGACGTGATTTTCGGTTGCGTCGACACCATCGGCCCGCTGGCCGGCGACATCGCCCGCACCAGCTGGCTGGCTGCCGGGCTCTCCGAGCAGGTCCCCGGTACCACCATCGACCGCCAGTGCGGTTCGTCCCAGCAGGCCGTGCACTTTGCTGCGCAAGCGGTGATGAGCGGCACCCAGGACGTGGTGATCGCCGGGGGCGTGCAGACCATGACCCAGATCCCGATTTCCTCGGCCATGACCGCCGCCGGACCCCTGGGTTTTCAAGACCCGTTTAGCGGCTCCGAGGGCTGGGTGCGGCGTTACGGCGCGCAGCCACCGACCCAGTTCCGCGCAGCGCAGATGATTGCCGAGCACTGGGACCTGAGCCGCGGCGAACTTGAGGCCTACGCGCTGGAATCTCACCAGCGGGCCTTGCGTGCCATTGAGCACGGTTACTTCGAGCGCGAGATCGTCCCGCTGGCGGGGGTCGAGCATGACGAGACGCCGCGCCACACCAGCCTGGCGAAGATGGCCGAGCTGGAATACCTGTTTGGTTGTGACCGGGTGACGGCGGCGGTGTCGAGCCAGACCTGCGATGCTGCCAGTGCCTTGCTGATCGTCTCGGGGACGGCCTTGAAGCGCTACGGCCTGACGCCGCGGGCGCGCATTCATCACCTCAGCGTACGCGGCGACGACCCGGTGTGGATGCTCACCGCACCGATCCCGGCCACCGCCCATGCGCTCAAGCGCGCCGGCATGACCCTGGCCGACATCGACCGGGTGGAAATCAACGAAGCCTTCGCCTCGGTGGCCATGGCCTGGCTCAAGGAGACCGGCTACCCCCACGCGCAGACCAACGTCAATGGCGGCGCCATCGCCCTCGGCCACCCGCTCGGCGCCACCGGCACGCGGCTGATGTGCAGCCTGCTCCATGAGCTGGAGCGCAGTGGCGGCCGCTATGGCCTGCAGACCATGTGCGAAGGCGGCGGCCAGGCCAACGTGACCATTATCGAGCGCCTGTAGGCGCCAGCAACCACACAGGGGAGAGCGACAATGCACAGCTGTAAGAACCGCGTAGTGATCATCACCGGCGCCGGCGGCGGGCTCGGCCGCGCCTATGCCCAGGCCTTTGCCAGCGAAGGCGCGAAGGTGCTGGTCAACGATATCAACCGTGATGCGGCCCAGGCGGTGGTGGCGCAGATCCAGGCGGCAGGCGGCGTGGCGGCGGCCAACAGCGACGACATCACCCGCTATGACGACGCCGGGCTGATCGTGCGCCAGGCCATCGAGACCTTTGGTGGCCTGGATGTGCTGGTCAACAACGCCGGCATCTGCCGCGACCGGATGTTCGCCAGCCTCACCGAGGCGGACTGGGATGCGGTGATGGCCGTGCACCTCAAGGGCCACTTTTGCCTGGCCAGCCATGCCGTGCGCTACTGGCGCGAGCAGGTCAAGGGCGGCGCCAAGCTCACCGCGCGGATCATCAACACCAGTTCCGGCGCCGGCTTGCAGGGCTCGATTGGCCAGTCCAACTATGCTGCGGCCAAGGGCGGGATTGCTTCGCTGACCCTGGTGCAGGCGGCGGAGCTGGGGCGCTACGGCATCACCGCCAACGCCCTGGCACCGGCGGCGCGTACCGGTATGACCGAAGCAGTGTTTGCCGAGGTGATGAAGCGGCCGGAGCAGGGCTTTGACTACTTCGCCCCGGAGAATGTCGCGCCATTGGTGGTGTGGCTCGGTTCGGCGGCGTCCCAGGCGGTGACCGGGCAGATGTTTGAAGTCGAGGGCGGCAAGTTGTCGATTGCCGACGGCTGGCGGCGCGGGCCCCAGGTGGATAACCAGGGGCGCTGGGCGCTGGCTGATGTGGGCGCAGCGGTGGAGCACCTATTGGCTGAGTCGCTGCCAGCACAGAAAGTCTATGGCAGTTGATTGAGGTTTTGCGCCGATGAGGCGGGCCGCGCCATCCGCGAGGGTGGCGCGGTTTTTTGCATTTATGGGCTGGCAGCACTGGCCCTATCGCTGGCAAGCTGAACTGGCCTAATGATTTTGGACACCTTCGTCGGGCGCTATTATGGCGCCCAATTGGAGGCAAAATCAGTGCGAAAATCTTACTCGAACGAATTCAAAATCAAAGCTGCCGAGATGGTGCTGGACGATGGTGAGTCAGTCCCTGATGTCTGCGAGAGCCTTGGTCTAGGGCGGACCGCGCTTCGTCGCTGGGTCGAGCAACTGCGCCAGGAACGAGAAGGTCAAACACCAGTCGGCGCCAAGGCCATCATTCCAGAGCAGCAGCGAATCCAGGAGCTGGAAGCGCTAGTCCGGCAAAAGGACCGGGATATCGAAATCCTAAAAAAGGCCAGTGCTCTCCTGCTTCGGGACTCCAAGGATCGTTCTCGTTGATCAACGAACTGAGTGAGCAATTTGGTGTTTTCGACTGCTGTCGCGTCCTTGGAGTTCGGCGCAGCAGTTTCTACGCATGGCGAAAACGCCAGGGACGAAAGGATCCGGTCAGAGAGGATCTGCGTTCAACGATGGCCAGCCTTTTCAAGGCCTCTCGTAGCTCTGCTGGGTCGCGAACGCTGGTTCGGGAATTGCGTCGTGCTGGCCATAAAGCCGGGCGATACAAGGTACGTATGCTGATGAAGGAAGCCGGTCTGCAATGCAAGCAACGCAGGCCGCATCGTTACCGATCATCGGGCACAGAAGCATTGATCGCGAGTAACCAGCTCAAGCGAAACTTCAACGTCTCGACGGTCAACCAGGTGTGGTGCGGCGATGTCACCTACATCCAGGTAGGCAAGCGTTGGCTGTACTTGGCGGCTGTGATCGACTTGTATGCTCGCCGAGTGGTGGGCTGGGCTTTCTCAATGATCGCCGATGCCCGGCTTGCCTGCGAGGCGCTACGAATGGCGGCCGAATCTAGAGGTAGACCGGCTGGAGTGATGTTCCACTCGGATCAGGGCTGTCAGTACACCAGCCATAAATTCAGGGCTGCTCTTGAGGAGTACGGTCTGGAACAGAGCATGAGTCACCGAGGCCAGTGCTGGGA
>NZ_UIDD01000017.1 GCF_900497695.1 Pseudomonas wadenswilerensis
CACCTATCCTACACAAGCAAATTCAAAGTCCAGTGCAAAGCTATAGTAAAGGTTCACGGGGTCTTTCCGTCTAGCCGCGGATACACTGCATCTTCACAGCGATTTCAATTTCACTGAGTCTCGGGTGGAGACAGCGCCGCCATCGTTACGCCATTCGTGCAGGTCGGAACTTACCCGACAAGGAATTTCGCTACCTTAGGACCGTTATAGTTACGGCCGCCGTTTACCGGGGCTTCGATCAAGAGCTTCGCGTTAGCTAACCCCATCAATTAACCTTCCGGCACCGGGCAGGCGTCACACCCTATACGTCCACTTTCGTGTTTGCAGAGTGCTGTGTTTTTAATAAACAGTCGCAGCGGCCTGGTATCTTCGACCGGCATGGGCTTACGGAGCAAGTCCTTCACCCTCACCGGCGCACCTTCTCCCGAAGTTACGGTGCCATTTTGCCTAGTTCCTTCACCCGAGTTCTCTCAAGCGCCTTGGTATTCTCTACCCAACCACCTGTGTCGGTTTGGGGTACGGTTCCTAGTTATCTGAAGCTTAGAAGCTTTTCTTGGAAGCATGGCATCAACCACTTCGTCGCCTAAAGGCAACTCGTCATCAGCTCTCGGCCTTAAGATCCCGGATTTACCTAAGATCTCAGCCTACCACCTTAAACTTGGACAACCAACGCCAAGCTGGCCTAGCCTTCTCCGTCCCTCCATCGCAATAACTAGAAGTACAGGAATATTAACCTGTTTTCCATCGACTACGCTTTTCAGCCTCGCCTTAGGGACCGACTAACCCTGCGTCGATTAACGTTGCGCAGGAAACCTTGGTCTTTCGGCGTGGGAGTTTTTCACTCCCATTGTCGTTACTCATGTCAGCATTCGCACTTCTGATACCTCCAGCAAGCTTCTCAACTCACCTTCACAGGCTTACAGAACGCTCCTCTACCGCGTCACCTAAGTGACACCCGTAGCTTCGGTGTATGGTTTGAGCCCCGTTACATCTTCCGCGCAGGCCGACTCGACTAGTGAGCTATTACGCTTTCTTTAAAGGGTGGCTGCTTCTAAGCCAACCTCCTAGCTGTCTAAGCCTTCCCACATCGTTTCCCACTTAACCATAACTTTGGGACCTTAGCTGACGGTCTGGGTTGTTTCCCTTTTCACGACGGACGTTAGCACCCGCCGTGTGTCTCCCATGCTCGGCACTTGTAGGTATTCGGAGTTTGCATCGGTTTGGTAAGTCGGGATGACCCCCTAGCCGAAACAGTGCTCTACCCCCTACAGTGATACATGAGGCGCTACCTAAATAGCTTTCGAGGAGAACCAGCTATCTCCGAGCTTGATTAGCCTTTCACTCCGATCCACAGGTCATCCGCTAACTTTTCAACGGTAGTCGGTTCGGTCCTCCAGTCAGTGTTACCTAACCTTCAACCTGCCCATGGATAGATCGCCCGGTTTCGGGTCTATACCCAGCGACTAAACGCGCTATTAACACTCGCTTTCGCTACGCCTCCCCTATTCGGTTAAGCTCGCCACTGAATATAAGTCGCTGACCCATTATACAAAAGGTACGCAGTCACCTAACAAAGTAGGCTCCCACTGCTTGTACGCATACGGTTTCAGGATCTATTTCACTCCCCTCTCCGGGGTTCTTTTCGCCTTTCCCTCACGGTACTGGTTCACTATCGGTCAGTCAGTAGTATTTAGCCTTGGAGGATGGTCCCCCCATATTCAGACAAAGTTTCTCGTGCTCCGTCCTACTCGATTTCATGACTAAGAGATTTTCGCGTACAGGGCTATCACCCACTATGGCCGCACTTTCCAGAGCGTTCCGCTAATCTCAAAGCCACTTAAGGGCTAGTCCCCGTTCGCTCGCCACTACTAAGGGAATCTCGGTTGATTTCTTTTCCTCAGGGTACTTAGATGTTTCAGTTCCCCTGGTTCGCCTCTTGCACCTATGTATTCAGTACAAGATACTCAGCTTATGCTGAGTGGGTTCCCCCATTCAGAGATCTCCGGATCAAAGTCTGTTTGCCGACTCCCCGAAGCTTATCGCAGGCTACCACGTCTTTCATCGCCTCTGACTGCCAAGGCATCCACCGTATGCGCTTCTTCACTTGACCATATAACCCCAAGCAATCTGGTTATACTGTGAAGACAACATTCGCCGAAAACTTGTAATTACTCACAAATTTTACCTTAGCCTGAACACACACCAGTGAAAGTGCTGTCCAGTCTATCTTTCTATCACATACCCAAATTTTTAAAGAACGATTCTGAAAAAGTTCAGAAATCAATATTCGAGCCGAATATTCATTTCTAAGCTTTGACACGGTAGCAAGGGGTGGTGGAGCCAAGCGGGATCGAACCGCTGACCTCCTGCGTGCAAGGCAGGCGCTCTCCCAGCTGAGCTATGGCCCCAACAAGAAACTGGTGGGTCTGGGCAGATTCGAACTGCCGACCTCACCCTTATCAGGGGTGCGCTCTAACCAACTGAGCTACAGACCCAGTTAAGAGCTGTTACCGATATCGTCTTCTTCAATGAATCAAGCAATTCGTGTGGGAGCTCATAAGACAGCTGATGTCTGTCGATTAAGGAGGTGATCCAGCCGCAGGTTCCCCTACGGCTACCTTGTTACGACTTCACCCCAGTCATGAATCACACCGTGGTAACCGTCCTCCCGAAGGTTAGACTAGCTACTTCTGGTGCAACCCACTCCCATGGTGTGACGGGCGGTGTGTACAAGGCCCGGGAACGTATTCACCGCGACATTCTGATTCGCGATTACTAGCGATTCCGACTTCACGCAGTCGAGTTGCAGACTGCGATCCGGACTACGATCGGTTTTGTGAGATTAGCTCCACCTCGCGGCTTGGCAACCCTCTGTACCGACCATTGTAGCACGTGTGTAGCCCAGGCCGTAAGGGCCATGATGACTTGACGTCATCCCCACCTTCCTCCGGTTTGTCACCGGCAGTCTCCTTAGAGTGCCCACCATAAC
>NZ_UIDD01000007.1 GCF_900497695.1 Pseudomonas wadenswilerensis
GTGGAACATCACTCCAGCCGGTCTACCTCTAGATTCGGCCGCCATTCGTAGCGCCTCGCAGGCAAGCCGGGCATCGGCGATCATTGAGAAAGCCCAGCCCACCACTCGGCGAGCATACAAGTCGATCACAG
The DNA here is from genome assembly GCF_900497695.1 of Pseudomonas wadenswilerensis. Lineage (GTDB taxonomy): Bacteria > Pseudomonadota > Gammaproteobacteria > Pseudomonadales > Pseudomonadaceae > Aquipseudomonas > Aquipseudomonas wadenswilerensis. The sequence continues at coordinate 132 of NZ_UIDD01000007.1, forward strand.
CCGCCAAGTACAGCCAACGCTTGCCTACCTGGATGTAGGTGACATCGCCGCACCACACCTGGTTGACCGTCGAGACGTTGAAGTTTCGCTTGAGCTGGTTACTCGCGATCAATGCTTCTGTGCCCGATGATCGGTAACGATGCGGCCTGCGTTGCTTGCATTGCAGACCGGCTTCCTTCATCAGCATACGTACCTTGTATCGCCCGGCTTTATGGCCAGCACGACGCAATTCCCGAACCAGCGTTCGCGACCCAGCAGAGCTACGAGAGGCCTTGAAAAGGCTGGCCATCGTTGAACGCAGATCCTCTCTGACCGGATCCTTTCGTCCCTGGCGTTTTCGCCATGCGTAGAAACTGCTGCGCCGAACTCCAAGGACGCGACAGCAGTCGAAAACACCAAATTGCTCACTCAGTTCGTTGATCAACGAGAACGATCCTTGGAGTCCCGAAGCAGGAGAGCACTGGCCTTTTTTAGGATTTCGATATCCCGGTCCTTTTGCCGGACTAGCGCTTCCAGCTCCTGGATTCGCTGCTGCTCTGGAGTGATGGCCTTGGCGCCGACTGGTGTTTGACCTTCTCGTTCCTGGCGCAGTTGCTCGACCCAGCGACGAAGCGCGGTCCGCCCTAGGCCAAGGCTCTCGCAGACATCAGGGACTGACTCACCATCGTCCAGCACCATCTCGGCAGCTTTGATTTTGAATTCGTTCGAGTAAGATTTTCGCACTGATTTTGCCTCCAATTGGGCGCCATAATAGCGCCCGACGAAGGTGTCCAAAATCATTAGGCCAGTTCAGCTTGCCGGCGATGAGGCCAGTACAGCCAGTACATCAGGTGGCGTCTGGATTGCGACCTCTGCGCGCTCGATCGCTGGCAAGACCAGCTCCCACAAGTCCGGCGTACACAGATCCACTGTGGGAGCTGGCTTGCCGGCGATGAGGCCGGTACAGCCAGCACATCAGGTGTTGTCTGGATTACGACCGCTGCGCGCTCGATCGCTGGCAAGGCCAGCTCCCACAAGTCCGGCGTACACAGATCCACTGTGGGAGCTGGCTTGCCGGCGATGAGGCCAGTACAGCCAGTACATCAGGTGGCGTCTGGATTACGACCGCTGCGCGCTTGATCGCTGGCAAGGCCAGCTCCCACAAGTCCGGCGTACACAGATCCACTGTGGGAGCTGGCTTGCCGGCGATGAGGCCAGTACAGCCAGCACATCAAGTGTTGTCTGGATTACGACCTCTGCGCGCTCGATCGCTGGCAAGACCAGCTCCCACAAGTCCGGCGTACACAGATCCACTGTGGGAGCTGGCTTGCCGGCGATGAGGCCAGTACAGCCAGTACATCAGGTGGCGTCTGGATTACGACCGCTTCGCGCTCGATCGCTGGCAAGGCCAGCTCCCACAAGTCCGGCGTACACAGATCCATTGTAGGAGCGGGCTAGACCCGCGATGAGGCCGGTACAGCCAGCACATCAGGTGGCGTCTGGATTAAAGGCCAGCTCCCACAAAGGCCAGCCATCAAGCCAGTGCGCTGACGAACAGCACATCGTTCTCCAGATGAATATGCTGCAGCAAATCCTCGCGAAATTCCGCCAGCCCACGGTACAGGGTACGCCATGTGTTGCAGGCACCTTCCGGCGCGCTGATGTCGTCGGTCAGCAAGCTCAAACGCTCCAGCGCCTCGCCATGCTGGTCATGCTCCAGGCGCATCACCTGGATCGGCGCCGAAGCCTGGCGACCCATGCCTCGTTGCAGTAAAGGGAACAGCACCTGTTCTTCCTTGAGCATGTGCCCTTCAAGTTCCTGCTGCATGTCCTGCAGGTGATCGGCCAGGCCGTTGGGGCACTGGTCGTGGCCGCCGTGGACCTGCTCCACACGCCGGGCCAGGCGGATCAGTTCCGGCAGTTGCTGGCGGTGGCGGTCGTGGTAGCGCGAGAGGATGTGGGCGATCAGTTCGCTCGGGGACAGTGTCGGGTTCATCAGGGTTCCTGCTCTGGTTGCAAAGGATCCCCAGGGTGATTGCATCGCCCATGCCAGCTTTAATTGCCCGAAATCAAGGGCCATTACTGCGGTTGTGGTGAAATGTACCCGAATACCTCAGGGTAGCGATAACCACAGAGGGTGATGACTACCATGCTGCGTGAAAGCCTGGCCGCCGACCTGATCGTCGAGCTGCCCAATGCTGTGCGCTTGCAACGTCTGGTACAGACGCTGCGCGAATACTTCAACTGCGGCGCCGTCGGCCTGTTGCGTCTGGAGGGCGACAGCCTGCGCCCGCAGGCCTGCGTCGGCCTGGTCCACGAAGCCCTCGGCAGGCGCTTCGTGATCGCCCAGCATCCGCGCCTGGCAGCCATCATGGCCTCGCGCGAGCCGACCTGGTTCGAGCCCGACAGCCGCCTGCCGGACCCCTACGATGGCCTGCTCGACACGGCACTGCACGAACCCCTGGCAGTCCACGACTGCATGGGCGTCAGCCTCTATGTGGAGGGGCAGGTCTGGGGCGCGATCACCCTCGATGCGCTGCAGCCCGGAACCTTCGACAGCGATGCCCGCGATGAGCTCAAGCGCTGCACCCTGCAGATCGAAGCCGCCCTGCGGGTCACGCGTCTGGAGCAGGAAAACCGCAGCCTGCGCCTGTCGCGCAGCGAACCCCAGGACCTGCGCAGGCCCGTTGAAGAGGGTGAGATCCTAGGCCACAGCGCCGTGCTGCAGCAGTTGCTCAGCGAGATTGAAGTACTGGCCGACGCCGAGTTGCCGGTATTGCTGCTGGGCGAGACCGGGGTCGGCAAGGAGCTGTTCGCCCGTCGTCTGCATCGCTTGTCGCGGCGCAGCCACAAGCCGCTGATCCAGGTCAACTGCGCGGCCTTGCCCGAGTCCCTGGCCGAGAGCGAGTTGTTCGGCCATGTCAAAGGCGCATTCTCCGGCGCCAGCAGCGACCGCGCCGGGCGCTTCGATGCAGCCAATGGCGGCACGCTGTTTCTCGATGAAGTCGGCGAGCTGCCGCTGAGCGTTCAGGCCAAGCTGTTGCGCACCCTGCAGAACGGCGAGATCCAGCGCCTGGGCGCCGACAAGCCGCTGCACGTGGATGTGCGCATCATCGCCGCCACCAACCGGCACTTGCCGGACAGCATTCGCGACGGCCTGTTTCGTGCCGACCTGTACCATCGCCTGTCGGTGTACCCGTTGCCGATCCCGCCGCTGCGCGAGCGTGGCAACGATGTGTTGATGATTGCCGGGCAGTTTCTCGAGCTCAACCGTACCCGCCTGGGCTTGCGTGGTTTACGCCTGTCGGCAGCGGCCGAGCGGGCGCTGCTGGCCTACCACTGGCCGGGTAATGTGCGCGAACTCGAGCATGTGATCAGTCGCGCCGCGCTCAAGCAACTGAGCCGTGAGGGCAGCCGCAACCTGATCATCACCCTGGAACCGCAGGTGCTTGACCTGGACAGCGCGCCGACAGTGACGCCGCAGCCGGACCCACAGGCAGAGCCCGGTCTGCCGTTTGCATCCCTGAACGATGCCGTCGACGCCTGCCAGCGCCAGGCCATTGTCCAGGCCCTGCGCCTGAGCGGCGACAACTGGGCCAGCGCCGCGCGCTTGCTGGCGGTCGACCCGAGCAACCTGCACAAACTGGCCAGGCGTTTGCGCCTCAAGTAACGCCGTTAGCGTTGATGGTGATCAAGGTGCGGGCACGGTGGTGCTTACAGACTGCGCACAACTTCACAGGAGATCACCGCCATGCCGCTGTCCCTTGCCCAGATGCGTCGCAACTACACCCTCGGTGGCCTGCAGGAAGCTGAAGCGCCGCTCGACCCGCTGGCCCTGTTCGCGCAGTGGTTGCAGCAGGCGCGCGAAACCGAGCGCGAGCCGGTGGAGGCCAACAGCATGCACCTGGCCACCGTCGACCGCGAGGGCCGGCCGCACTGTCGGGTGCTGTTGCTCAAAGGCTTTGACGAGGGGGGCTTTACCTTTTTTGGCAATTACCAAAGTGCCAAGGGCCAGGAGCTGGCAGCCAACCCCTATGCGGCGATGACCTTCTTCTGGCCAGGGCTGGAGCGCCAGGTACGCATTGAAGGGCCGGTGACGCGGCTTGATCCGCAGCTCAGCGATGCCTACTTCGATTCGCGCCCCGAAGCCAGCCGCCTGGGTGCCTGGGCTTCGCCGCAAAGCCGGCCGCTGGCCGACCGCGGCGAACTGCAGGCCTTGCTGGCGCAGACCATTCGCCGCTTCGTCGAGCAACCGCTGCAGCGCCCCGAACACTGGGGCGGCTATTGCCTGACGCCTGAACGCATGGAGTTCTGGCAGGGCCGTGCCGACCGCCTGCATGACCGTCTCGACTACCGCAGCCGGGGCGGGCAATGGGCGCGCCAGCGCCTGGCACCCTGAACCCGAAGAGATACCTCCAAGGAGGAATAGGTTCGCCCAGGCTTTAGGTTCAGGCTTGGGCCCATCCACATTTCACGGGAAGCCCAGGCCATGGCCCATCTGGCGCAACGCACGTTTGAACCCCTGAACATCGCCGTGCTGACCATCAGCGACACGCGCACCTTCGACACCGACAGCTCCGGGCAGACCCTCATCGATCTGCTGCAGGCGGCTGGGCATGTGCTGGTCGAGCGCGACCTGGTCAAGGACGATATCTACCAGATCCGCGCCACGCTTTCGCGCTGGATCGCCGACCCTAAAGTGCAGGTAGTGCTGACCACCGGCGGCACCGGCTTTACCGCCCGCGACAACACCCCGCAAGCGGTACTGCCATTGCTCGACAAACACGTCGAAGGCTTTGGCGAGTTGTTCCGCCAGGTCTCGCTGGCCGAAATCGGCATGTCCAGCCTGCAGTCCCGTGCGTTGGCGGGCATGAGCAATGGCGTGCTGGTGTGCTGCGTGCCGGGGTCGCCCGGCGCCTGCCGCACCGCCTGGACGCAGATCCTGCATAGCCAGCTCGACAGCCGCACCGGCCCGTGCAATTTCGCCCCGCACCTCAAGGCCCAGGCCGAGCAGGTCATCGAGGCCTGTGGAGCGCGGCCATGAGCGGCCGGGTATGCGACAGCGGCAAGCTGATCCCGGTCGACCAGGCCATCCGCCATTTGCTCGAACAGGCGCCACCGCCGCCCGCCGCACAGATGGTGTTGCTGGACAAAGCCCTGGGCCGGGTGCTGGCGGTTGATATCCATGCCCCGCGCAGCCTGCCGGGCTGGGACAACAGCGCCATGGACGGTTTTGCCTTCAGGGCGGCCGACCTGCCAGCTGCTGGCGGCTGCCTGAACCTGGCCGGGCGCATCGCCGCCGGCCAGCAGGCCAGCACCGCGTTGCAGGCGGGGCAGGCGGTGCGGATCTTCACCGGTGCACCCTTGCCGCCTGGCGCCGACACTGTCGCCCCCCAGGAGCTGTGCCGGGTGGAAGGCGAGCAGGTCTGGCTGCCGGCCGCGAGCCTTGGCGATCACGTGCGCAAGGCCGGCGAGGAGGTGCGCGAGGGCCATCTGTTGCTGCAAGCCGGCAAGCGCCTGCGCGCCCAGGAACTGGGCCTGCTGGCGGCCTCGGGCGTCGCCTGGGTCGAGGTTCATCGGCCCTTGCGCATCGGCCTGCTGAGCAGCGGCGACGAGCTGCGCGAACCCGGCCAACCCCTGGCCCCGGGGCAGATCTACAACAGCAACCGCTATTGCCTGACGGCCTTGTTGCACGGCTGGGGCGTGGAGGTGCATGACTACGGGGTGATGGCCGACGAACTGGCGGCCAGCAAGCACGCGCTGAACCTGGCTGCGGCCGAGTGCGACTTGCTGCTGACCTCCGGTGGTGTTTCGGTGGGTGAGGAAGACCACCTCAAGCAGGCCATCCAGGACCTGGGCAGTGTCGACTTCTGGCGCCTGGCGATCCAGCCGGGCAAGCCCCTGGCCTTTGGCGAGGTGGCGGGCCGGCCGTGGATCGGCATGCCGGGCAACCCGGCATCGGCACTGATCACTGCGCTGGTGGTGGTACGGCCATTCTTGCTGCGCGCCCAGGGCGTGCGCGATGTGCTGCCACGGCCCGTGGCGCTGCCGGCGGGCTTCGACTGGCTGCAACGCAACAAGCGCCGCCAGTACCTGCGGGCGCGCTTGCTGCCCGAGGCCAACGGCCAGTCCAGCGTGCAACTGCACCCGCAGCAAAGCTCGGCGATGCTCAGCGCCGCCTGCTGGGCCGATGGCCTGGCGGTGGTGGAGTGCGAGCAACAGCTGCACAAGCACGACAGCGTGCAGTTCCTGTCATTTGCCGAGCTGATGCAGTGAGCGACCTTGATTGCCGTCAAGGCTCTACTGGGTGCGCTGGCTAGACTGGCAGCGCTTTTTCCAGTGCTCCGGGCCTGCGCGAATGTTTACCGTGCTGGCCAGTGGAGATAGGTTTCTTTGATGAGGAAAACCCATGCAACTGGTCTGCCCGGCAGGCAACCTGCCTGCGCTCAAAGCCGCGGTGCGCCAAGGCGCCGATGCGGTCTACGTCGGCTTTCGCGATGACACCAACGCCCGGCATTTCGCCGGCCTGAACATGGACGACAAGCAGTTCGACGCGGCTGTTGCCCATATCCGCCAACACCAACGCAAGCTCTATGTCGCGGTCAATACCTATCCGCAACCCCAGGGCTGGGAGCGTTGGCAGCGGGCGGTGGACCGCGCCGCCGACCATGGCGTCGACGCGTTGATCGCCGCTGACCCCGGCGTGCTTGGCTACGCGGCCCAGCGCCACCCGCAGTTGAGCCTGCACCTCTCGGTGCAAGGCTCGGCCACCAATGCCAGCGCCCTGGCGTTCTACGTCCAGCACTACAACATCCGCCGCGCCGTGTTGCCGCGGGTGCTGTCGCTGGCCCAGGTGCGCCAGGTGGCGGCCAACAGCACGGTGCCCATCGAGGTCTTCGCCTTCGGCAGCCTGTGCATCATGGCCGAAGGGCGTTGCCATTTGTCGTCGTACATCACCGGCGAGTCGCCGAACCTGTGCGGCGTCTGCTCGCCGGCCAAGGCCGTGCGCTGGAGCGAAGACGCCGAGGGTTTGAGTGCGCGCCTGAGCGAAGTGCTGATCGACCGCTATCAAGCAGATGAACCCGCCGGTTACCCGACCCTGTGCAAGGGCCGTTTTATGGTCGATGGCAAGCGCTTCCACGCCCTGGAAGAGCCCACCAGCCTCGACACCCTCGACCTGCTGCCGGAGCTCGCCGCCATGGGCGTCGAGGCGGTGAAGATCGAGGGCCGCCAGCGCAGCCCGGCCTATGTCGAACAGGTCACCCAGGTCTGGCGCGCCGCGCTCGACGCCCATCGCCTGGCGCCGCAACGCTTCACGGTCAAGGACCAGTGGCGCCAGGTGCTGGCCGGTTTGTCCGAAGGCAGCCAGACCACCCTGGGTGCTTACCATCGATCATGGCAATGAGGGACTGGACATGAAGCTCAGCCTGGGACCCGTCCTGTATTACTGGGACAAGGAACAATTGGGGCGTTTCTACAGCGAAATGTCGGCCTTGCCCTTGGATGTGATTTATCTGGGTGAAACCGTGTGTTCGAAGCGCCGGGCGATGAACCTCGACCACTGGCTTGGCCTGGGCCGCGAGCTGCAGGCCTGTAGCCCGGCGCAGATCGTGCTGTCGGGCCTGACCTTGATCGAGGCCGCGTCCGAGCTCTCCAGCCTGCGCCGTTTGTGCGACAACGGCGAACTGCTGGTGGAAGCCAACGACATGGGCGCGGTGCAGTACCTGGCCGAGCGCAAGCTGCCATTTGTGGCCGGGCCGGCGCTCAACCTGTACAACGGCCACGCCCTGGCCAAGCTGCTCGAGTGCGGGATGATCCGCTGGGTGCCGCCGGTGGAGTGTTCGGCGGCGCTGATCCGCGCGGTGCTCGACCAGGCCGCCGAGCTGGGCTGTGAACTGCCGCAGGTGGAAGTCTTTGCCTATGGGCATCTGCCGCTGGCTTACTCGGCGCGCTGCTTTACCGCGCGGGCAGAAAACCGGCCCAAGGACGATTGCCAGTTCTGCTGCATCAATTACCCCGACGGCCTGGCCCTGAGCAGCCAGGAAGGCCAGGCGCTGTTCACCCTGAACGGCATCCAGACCATGTCGGCCGAGGTCACCAACCTGCTGGCCGACTATCCGGGCCTTGAAGCCTGCGGCGCCGACCTGTTGCGCCTGAGCCCGCGGGCCCAGGGCATGGTCGAGGTGGTTGAGGCTTTTGCCCGGGTGCGCCAGGGCGAGGCGCCGCCGTTGTTTGTCGAGGGTTGCAACGGCTACTGGCACGGCCAGGCGGGCATGTTGCGGGTCGAGGAGGTGGGCCTGTGCTGAACCGCACGCAATGGCTGTTGAAAGGTGCCGACCGGGTCCTGCCGCTGATCCGCCGGGTGCCGTTCGTGATCCAGCGGGTGGCCCTGCAGCAGGCGCTCAACCGCTGCCTGGCCGAGCCTTTGCGCGACGGCGAGTTCGACCTGCTGCGTGGGCGCTGGTTGTGCCTGCGCATCCCCGACCTGGACCTGGCCTGGTACCTGACCCGCAACCGCGATGGCCTGCAGATCGCCGAGCGGGCCAAGGCCGACGTGACCATTCGCGGCAACTGGCGCGAGTTCCTCTTGCTGGCCAGCCGTCAGGAAGACCCGGACACGCTGTTCTTCCGCCGCCGCCTGGTGATCGAGGGCGACACCGAGCTGGGCCTGACCCTGAAGAACCTGATCGACAGCCTCGACCCCGAGGTGTTGCCGGTGTGGTTGTGGCGCAACCTGGAGCGGGCCGGCAAGGGCCTGGCGGCCTGTTGAGGGCAGGGCCGGCTACCCCGGGCTATCCCGAGTAGTCGGCCAGCTCATCGGCGGCGAGGATATGGATGCTGCGCCGCTCCATGGCGATCAGGCCGCGCTCCACCAGGCGATGCAGGGTGCGCGAAAAGGTCTCCGGCTGGATGCCCAGTTTGGAGGCCACCAGGCGCTTGGACACCTGCAGCTCGACCCGGCCACTGTCCGGGTCGCATTCCTGCAGCAGGAAGTTGATCACCCGCCGGCTGGCACTGGCCGAGGTCAGCGTGTCGATGTCCTTGAGGCGCTGGTGCAGGTGGATGCTCATGCTCGCCAGAATGGCCAGGCACACCTGCGGCTGGTCTTCCAGGGCATTACGGTAATGGCCGCCGTCGATGCTGATCAGCACGCAGTCCTTGAGCGCCGTGGCCGTCACCGGGTAGCTGCGCGCCTGGCTGAACAGCAGCGCTTCGGCAAAGGTCTGGCCCGGCTGGATGATCTCCACCAGGTGCTCCTGGCCCTCGGCACTGAGCCGGTACAGCTTGATCTGGCCACTGACCAGCAGGAAAAAACGCTTGGCCGGATCGCCCTGGTGCATGAGCGTGTCATGACAGCTCAGGCGCCGGAGCATGGCCAGGCCGCAGACAGCTTCGAAGACTTTGTCCGGCAGTTGGCTGAACAGGTGGTGGCGACGTAAAACCAGAACGGTAGAAGGGTGGGTCAGCATGGCGTACCTCCGCTGGCGCCTATGGTAAAACCCGCGGCGCCGGCGGCCTATGCCTCTGCCGGTCTACCTCCAAAGGGGCAGTCGGCAAAGGGGGCTCAGGCGCTTTGGCGCAGGTGCTCCATGGCCCACACCGCCGCTTCCACCCGCGAGCGCAGGCCGAGCTTGTGCAGCAGGTTCTTCACATGCACCTTGACCGTACCTTCGGTGATGCCCAGCTTGTGCCCGATGACCTTGTTGCTGTAGCCGCTGGCGATGGTTTTCAGTACCTGGCGCTCGCGTTCGGTCAGTTCTACTTCCGGCTGGCGCGGTGGTGAGCGCAGGGCCTGGGCCATGACGCGGGTCAGGCCGGGGCTGATCACCAGGGCGCCGTTCATGGCGTCGCGGATGTACTGGATCAGCAGCTCCGGTTCCATGTCCTTGAGCAGGTAGCCGTCGGCGTCCAGGCGCAGGGCATCGCGAATGTCGTCTTCGGCATCGGACACGGTGAACAGCAGCACCTTGCCGGCAAAGCCCTGGCTGCGCAGGTGGCGCAGGGTTTCGATGCCGTTCATCTGCGGCATGTTGTTATCGAGCAGGACCAGGTCCGGTTGCAGTGTCGGGATCAGGGCCAGGGCTTCTTCGCCGTGGCTGGCTTCGCCGACGATTTCGAAGTCGTCTTCCAGTTCGAGCATCTGGCGAATGCCGCGGCGCATCATCGGGTGGTCGTCGACCAGTAATATCCGGTAGCGCGGGGAGGGGGTCATACAGGGTTACCTTCTGTCAGGTGCCCGAGAAACTCCGGGCGAAATTCCATCTGGACCCGGGTGCCTTGCGGCTCCCGGCCAACAATCTGCAACTGGCCGCGCAGGCTGCGGGCGCGTTCGTCCATGATGTTCAGGCCGTGGTGTTCGCGCAGGTCATGGGTACCGCTGAAGCCGCGGCCATCGTCCTCGATCGACAGGCAGACGTTCTCGCCATGCTGGCGCAACTGCAGCCAGGCGTTCTGCGCGTGGGCGTGGCGCAGGCAGTTGGACAGCGCCTCGCGGGTGATCTGCAGGATGTGGATCTGCTCGCTGGCCGACAGTTCGAAGGCCAGGCTGTCGACATGCAGGTGCACCTGGAATTCGCCCCGGCGGGAGAACTCCTCGGCGGTGTCCTTGAGCTCCTGCACCAGCCCGGCATCGTGGATCTGCAGGCGAAAGGTGGTGAGCAGTTCGCGCAACTGGCGGTAAGCGTTGTTCAAGCCTTCGCGCAGCTCGGCGGTGACGTTCTCCAGGGTCGCCACCGGCTCGCCACGGCGCATCAGCGTTTGCATGCGGCTGACTTGCAGCTTCATGTACGACAGCGCCTGGGCCAGGGAGTCGTGCAGCTCGCGGGCGATGATTGCGCGCTCTTCGAGCAGCACCAGGCGGTGGTCCTGTTCGCGCTGGCGTTTGAGCGACAGCGAGGTGCCGATCAGGTTGGCCAGGGCCTGGATCAGTTCGGTCTCCCAGGCTTGCGGCTCGTGGCCGTCGATAAAGTGCGCCTTCAGCTCGCCTAGGGTGCTGCCCTGGTTGCTGATGCTGAAGGTGTGGCGGTTGGTGCGCTGGTGCCGTTGGCAACTGGCGCAATCGCTGCTGGCGCAGATCTTGCGGCTGTCGGCGCCATGCAGGGCCAGCAGTTGCTGGGCCGGGGCCTGCAACTGGCCTTGCAGGCACAGCGACAGGCGCAGGCCCGGCAAGCGCTGCTGGAAGCGGCGGATCAGCTCATCGAGGCCCTCGGCGTTGGCCAGCCGCGTGGCCAGGCTGCGGCTGCTTTGGTACAGCAGCTCCAGGGCGGCGTTGGCCTGCTGCAGGTTGAGGGTTTTATGCTGCACCTGGGTTTCCAGGGTGCGGTGGGATTGTTCGATGGTTTCGGCCATGGCGTTGAAGCTGGTGGCCAGCTCGCCGAGCTCGTCTTCGGACTGGTGATTGACCCGTGCCTGGAACTCGCCGCGGCGAAAGCGCTGGGTGGCATCCACCAGTTCCTTCAACGGCGTGATCACGTTGTATTGCAATTCATACAGGCCGAACAGCAGGACGATCATGGTGGTGAACAGCGCCGCACCCTGGATCACTTGCTGCCAGCCCTGTTTATGTTCGCTCTGGCGTTGCAGCAGGCTGACGAACTGGTTGAGCTGGTTGACGAAGGGCAGGGTGCTGGCCTGAAAGCCGGCGGCGTCGCCACGCTGCAAGGCGGGCAGCAAGGTTTGCTGCCAGTAGTCCTGCAATTGCTGGTAACTGGCCTGCAGCTCGAGGTTCTTGCCGTCTTCGAGCACCGCTTCCAGTGCCGGGCTGTTGAGCCGCTGCTGCAGGCTGTCGCGGATGCGCTCGAGCTCGACGGGTTCGGCCCCGGCGGCCAGCTTCCAGCTCAGGTGGTAGGTCTCCATGCGCACGGAACCGGCGGTGTTGATCGCCGCCGCATCGCCCTGGCTGAACCAGGCGATCAACCCGGCGCTGAGCGAACTGGCCAGGGCCAGCACGGCGATCAGGATCACCGCCAGGCCTGCGCGCGCGGGCAGCGAACTGCGCAGCCAGCCGATCATGGACGGCAGCCGGGGGCAAAAAGGGGAAAACGGCACATGGAGCACTCCAAGGTGTTGCAGCTGATCGTTTCGCAGCCTGTCCCTGGCGCTCTACCTCTAAAGAGTTTGCAACTGCCAGTTTTACCGCCAAACCAGGTGGAAAACTGACAACACCCTGATAAACAAAGGGTTTAGAGGTTTTTCGGCTCTACCTCGTTGGAGGTAGGCAGTGCAAGCATAGGCCTATGAGCGCCAGGGCTTCTTTGATCGGCGTCAAGTTTTATCGGGGTTTGCCTCTCTAGTCTGCGGGCCATGGCTACCTGACTGGAGACCCGAGATGACTCAACCGCGAATACGCCAAGGCCTGGTGCTGGGCATGAGTACGCTGGCCTTCACCGTCTGCTTCATGGTCTGGATGATGTTTGCCGTGCTAGGCGTACCGATCAAGGACCTGCTCCAGCTCAACGAAACCCAGTTCGGCCTGCTGGCCGCCACCCCGGTGCTGACCGGCTCGCTGGTGCGCCTGCCGCTGGGCATGCTCACCGACCGCTTCGGCGGGCGCAGCGTGTTCTTCCTGCTGATGCTGGCCTGCGTGCTGCCGCTGTACCTGATCAGCCACGCCACGGCTTACTGGCAGTTCCTGGTGCTGGGCTTGTTCGTCGGCCTTGCCGGCGGCTCGTTCTCGGTGGGCATTGCCTACGTTGCCAAGTGGTTCGAACAAGACAACCAGGGCCTGGCCATGGGCATCTTCGGCGCCGGCAACGCCGGGGCGGCGGTGACCAAGTTCCTCGCCCCGGCGCTGATTGCCGCCGGCAGCTGGCAGTTGGTACCGAAAGTGTTCAGCGCCATCCTGTTCATCACCGCCGTGCTGTTCTGGTTTCTCAGCGCCGAAAACAAGGCCCATCGCAGTGCCAGCGGCGCGAGCCTGAGCGAACAGCTCAAGGCCCTGGCCGAACCTGCGGTGTGGCGCTACTGCCAGTACTACTCGATCGTCTTCGGCGGCTACGTGGCCCTGGCGCTGTGGATGACCAAGTACTACGTCCAGGAATATGGCTTCAGCCTGCAAAGCGCAGCGCTGCTGGCCGCCTGCTTCTCGTTGCCGGGCGGCGTGCTGCGCGCGGTCGGCGGCTGGATGTCGGACCGCTGGGGCGCGCAGAGCGTGACCTGGTGGGTGCTGTGGGTGAGCTGGATCTGCCTGTTCCTGCTGTCGTACCCGCAAACCCAGCTGCAGGTGCAGACCATCAACGGCCCGCTGGACTTTCACATTGGCCTGAACCCGGCGCTGTTTACCGTGCTGCTGTTCGTCATGGGCATCGCCTTCGCCTTCGGCAAGGCCTCGGTGTTCAAGTACATCGCCAACGACTACCCGCAGAACATGGGCGCAGTGTCCGGCATCGTCGGCCTGGCCGGTGGCCTGGGCGGCTTCATCCTGCCGATCCTGTTCGGCGCGCTGGTCGACCTCACCGGCGTGCGTTCCTCCTGCTTCATGTTGATGTACGGCGTGGTCTGGGTGTCGCTCACCTGGATGTACTTCAGCGAAATCCGCAAGCGCCCGCTGCTGGGCAAACAGCCTCCAGCGGCCGCCTCCCCGTTTTCCAGCATTGCCCAAGGAGAAGACCATGTCGGTTCTTAACACGCCTGACAAAGGCCCGGTGATTCACGACTGGCGCCCGGAAGATCCCGCGTTCTGGGGCCGTAGCGGCAAGAAGACCGCCACCCGCAACCTGTGGATCTCGATTCCCGCACTGCTGCTGGCCTTTGCCGTGTGGATGGTGTGGAGCACGGTGATCGTGCGCCTGAACGCCATCGGCTTTACTTTCAGCACCGACCAGCTGTTCTGGCTGGCGGCCTTGCCGGGGCTCTCGGGGGCGACCTTCCGGGTGTTCTATTCGTTCATGGTGCCGATCTTCGGCGGTCGGCGCTGGACCGCCCTGAGCACCGCCTCGCTGCTGGCGCCATCGCTGTGGATGGGCTTTGCCGTGCAAGACCCGAGCACGCCCTACAGCGTGTTCGTGATGATTGCGCTGCTGTGCGGCTTTGGCGGCGGCAACTTCGCCTCGAGCATGTCCAACATCAGTTTCTTCTACCCCAAGTCGCAGCAGGGCACGGCCCTGGGCCTGAATGCCGGCCTGGGTAACCTCGGCGTCTCGGTCATGCAGTTCTGCGTACCGCTGGTGATTACCTTCGGCCTGTTCGGCGTGCTCGGTGGCCAGCCGCAGGTGCTGGCCGATGGCGGTCAGCTGTGGCTGCAGAACGCCGGTTTCATCTGGGTGCCGTTCATCATCATCGTCACCTTGCTGGCCTGGTTCGGCATGAATGACCTGTCCAGCGCCAAGGCCTCGTTCAGCGAGCAGGCGGTGATCTTCAAGCGCAAGCACAACTGGCTGATGTGCTGGTTGTACCTGGCCACCTTCGGCTCGTTCATCGGCTTCTCGGCCGCCTTTCCGCTGCTGATCAAGACCGCCTTCCCGCAGGTCAACGCCCTGACGTTCGCCTTCCTCGGCCCGCTGGTCGGCGCCCTGGTACGGCCGCTGGGTGGCTGGCTGGCGGACAAGCTCGGCGGCGCACGGGTGACCCTGTGGAACTTCGTGCTGATGATCGTCATGGTCTTCGGCGTGCTGGCGTTCATCCCCCAGCAGGGCGAGAGCGGCAACTTCTACGGCTTCCTCGGCATGTTCATGCTGCTGTTCATCACCACCGGCATCGGCAACGGTTCGACCTTCCGCATGATCCCGGTGATCTTCCGCACCCTGCACGAACAGGCTGCCAGCGGCAAAGGCGCCGCCGCCCGCGAACAGGCGCTGAAAAACGCCGGCAAGGAATCGGCCGCGGTACTCGGCTTCAGTTCGGCCATGGGTGCCTTCGGCGCGTTCTTCATTCCCAAGACCTTCGGCACTTCCATGGCCCTGACCGGTAGCCCGCAGATGGCCTTCTACATGTTCGTCGGTTTTTACCTGAGCTGCATCGTCGTGACCTGGTGGTGGTACGCGCGCAAAGGCGCCGCGACGCCCTGCTGACAGAACCCCGAATTCACACCTTGCACGGGCGGGGCACAGAACCCCGCAGCAGCAAGCCTGAGAGGAAAGCACCATGAGTCATCTACTGGATCAACTGCGGTTCTTCAATCGCAAGCAAGGCGAGTTTGCCGACGGTCATGGCGAGACCCGCAAAGAGTCGCGCGACTGGGAGAACGTCTACCGTTCGCGCTGGCAGTACGACAAGATCGTGCGCTCCACCCACGGGGTCAACTGCACCGGCTCCTGCTCGTGGAAGATCTACGTGAAGAACGGCCTGATTACCTGGGAAACCCAGCAGACCGACTACCCGCGTACCCGCAACGACCTGCCCAACCACGAGCCGCGCGGCTGCCCGCGGGGTGCCAGCTACAGCTGGTACATCTACAGCGCCAACCGCCTGAAGTACCCGAAGATCCGCAAGCCGCTGCTCAAGCTGTGGCGCGAGGCGCGCCAGAGCCTGGCGCCGGTCGAAGCCTGGGCGAGCATTGTCGAGAACAAGGCCAAGGCCGACAGCTACAAGAGCAAGCGCGGCATGGGCGGCTTCATTCGCTCCAGCTGGGATGAAGTCACCGAGATCATCGCTGCCGCCAACGTCTACACCATCAAGCAGTACGGCCCCGACCGGGTGGTGGGCTTCTCGCCGATCCCGGCGATGTCGATGGTCAGCTACGCCGCCGGTGCCCGTTACCTGTCGCTGCTGGGCGGCACCTGCCTGAGCTTCTACGACTGGTACTGCGACCTGCCGCCGGCCTCGCCAATGGTCTGGGGCGAGCAGACCGACGTGCCGGAGTCGGCCGACTGGTACAACTCCAACTACATCATCGCCTGGGGCTCGAACGTTCCGCAGACCCGTACCCCCGACGCGCATTTTTTCACCGAGGTGCGCTACAAGGGCACCAAGACCGTGGCCATCACCCCCGACTATTCGGAAGTGGCCAAGCTCACCGACCTCTGGCTCAACCCCAAGCAGGGCACCGACGCCGCCCTGGCCCAGGCCTTCAACCATGTGATCTTCAAAGAGTTTCACCTGGACCAGCCAAGCGCCTATTTCACCGATTACGCCAAGCGCTACACCGACCTGCCGGTACTGGTGCTGCTCAAGCCGATGCTCGGTACCGCGCCGGGCAACGGTTATCAGCCGGACCGCTTCCTGCGTGCCTCTGACCTGGCCGACAACCTTGGCCAGGACAACAACCCGGAATGGAAAACCATCGCCGTCAATGCCGACGGCGAGCTGGTCTCGCCCCAGGGCTCGATCGGCTACCGCTGGGGCGAGCAGGGCAAGTGGAACATCCTGGCCCGTGAGGGTGGCGAAGGCCGCGAGATCGACCTGACCCTGAGCCTGATGGGTGGCGATGTTGCCGAAGTGGCCTTCCCGTACTTTGCCGGCGAAAGCCACGAGCACTTCCAGCATGTCGCCGGTGACGCCGTGCAGTACCGCCGCGTACCGGTGCGCAGCCTGACCCTGGCCGACGGCAGCCAGGCCAAGGTGGCCACGGTGTTCGACCTGTCGGCGGCCAACCTGGCCATCGACCGTGGCCTGGGCGGCGCCAACGTGGCCCGCGACTACGATGACGCCAGCGTGCCCGGCACGCCGGCCTGGCAGGAGCAGATCACCGGCGTCAGCCGCGAGAAAGCCATCCAGATCGCCCGCGAGTTCGCCGACAACGCCGACAAGACCCGTGGCCGCTCGATGATCATCGTCGGCGCGGCGATGAACCACTGGTACCACATGGACATGAACTACCGCGGGCTGATCAACATGCTCATGCTCTGCGGTTGTGTCGGCCAGACCGGTGGCGGCTGGGCCCACTACGTCGGCCAGGAGAAACTGCGCCCGCAGTGCGGCTGGCTGCCCCTGGCCTTCGGCCTGGACTGGAGCCGGCCGCCACGGCAGATGAACGGCACCAGCTTCTTCTACGCCCACAGCTCGCAATGGCGCCACGAGAAGATGAGCATGCACGACGTGCTCTCGCCGCTGGCCGACAAGCGCGAGTTCCCCGAACACGCCCTGGACTACAACATCCGCGCCGAACGCGCCGGCTGGCTGCCCAGCGCGCCGCAGCTCAACACCAACCCGCTGCACATCTGCCGCGACGCCGCCGCTGCCGGCATGGCGCCCAAGGACTACGTGGTCAAGGGCCTGCACGAAGGCAGCCTGCGCTTTGCCTGCGAGCAGCCGGACAACCCGGTCAACTTCCCGCGCAACATGTTCATCTGGCGTTCCAACCTGCTGGGCTCGTCGGGCAAGGGCCACGAGTACATGCTCAAGTACCTGCTGGGCACCCGCAACGGCGTGATGAACGAAGACATCGGCCAGGTCGGCGACTGCAAGCCGCAAGAGGCCGAATGGGTCGACGAGGGCGCCATCGGCAAGCTCGACCTGGTCACCACCCTGGATTTCCGCATGTCTTCGACCTGCGTGTACTCCGACATCGTCCTGCCGACCGCAACCTGGTACGAGAAGGACGACATGAACACTTCGGACATGCACCCGTTCATCCACCCGCTGTCGGCAGCAATTGATCCGGCCTGGGAATCGCGTTCGGACTGGGAGATCTACAAGGGCATCGCCAAGGCCTTCTCGGCCATGGCCGAAGGGCACCTGGGCATCGAGCAGGACCTGGTCACCGTGCCGCTGATGCATGACAGCGTCGGCGAACTGGCCCAGCCGTTTGGCGGCACCGACTGGAAAACCGCCGGTGTCGCCCCGCAGCCGGGCAAGAACGCGCCGAACCTGCAGGTGGTCGAGCGTGATTACCCGAACATCTACAAGCAGTTCACCTCGCTGGGCCCGCTGCTGGAAAAACTCGGCAACGGCGGCAAGGGCATCAACTGGAACACCGATGAGGAAGTGAAATTCCTCGGTGAGCTGAACTACCGCGAAGTCGAGGCGGGCATCAGCCAGGGCCGGCCGAAAATCGACACCGCCATCGACGCCGCCGAGGTGATCCTCTCGCTGGCGCCGGAAACCAACGGCCATGTCGCAGTCAAGGCCTGGGCGGCACTGTCGCAGTTCACCGGCATCGACCACAGCCACCTGGCGCTGTCCAAGGCCCACGAAGCGATCCGCTTTCGCGATATCCAGGCGCAGCCGCGCAAGATCATCTCCAGCCCGACCTGGTCGGGGCTCGAGGATGATCATGTCAGCTACAACGCCGGCTACACCAACGTTCACGAGAACATCCCGTGGCGGACCATCACCGGCCGCCAGCAGTTCTACCAGGATCACCCGTGGATGCAGGCGTTCGGCGAGCAGTTGATGAGCTACCGGCCACCGGTCAACACCCGCACCATCGCCGGGGTGAAAGGCAAGCGCAGCAACGGCGAGACCGAGATCGTTCTCAACTGGATCACCCCGCACCAGAAGTGGGGCATCCACAGCACCTACAGCGACAACCTGCTGATGCTCACCCTCAGCCGTGGCGGGCCGATCGTCTGGCTCTCGGAAATCGACGCGAAGAAGGCCGGCATCGAGGACAACGACTGGATCGAGTGCTTCAACGCCAACGGCGCGCTGACCGCGCGGGCGGTGGTCAGCCAGCGGGTCAAGGAGGGCATGGTGATGATGTACCACGCCCAGGAACGGATCGTGAACGTGCCGGGCGCGGAGACCACCAAGACCCGCGGCGGCCACCACAACTCGGTCACCCGCGTGGTGCTCAAGCCGACCCACATGATCGGCGGTTATGCCCAACAGGCCTATGGCTTCAACTATTACGGCACGGTCGGCTGCAACCGCGACGAATTCGTCGTGGTGCGCAAGATGGCCAAGGTCGACTGGCTCGACGGTTCGCGCGGCGATGAGCTGCCAGGTCCGCTGCCGACCGAGATGGAATAAGGAGTGCTGTCATGAAGATCCGTTCACAAATTGGCATGGTCCTGAACCTGGACAAATGCATCGGTTGCCACACTTGTTCGATCACCTGCAAGAACGTCTGGACCAGCCGTGAAGGCATGGAGTACGCCTGGTTCAACAACGTTGAATCCAAGCCCGGGGTCGGCTACCCGAAAGAGTGGGAAAACCAGGACAAGTGGAAGGGCGGCTGGGTGCGCAACGCCAACGGCTCGATCAACCCGCGCATCGGCGGCAAGTTCCGGGTGCTGGCGAACATCTTCGCCAACCCCGACCTGCCGAGCCTGGATGACTATTACGAGCCGTTCGACTTCGACTACCAGCACCTGCACACCGCGCCCCTGGGCGAGCACCAGCCGACGGCGCGGCCGCGCTCGGTGGTGTCCGGCAAGCGCATGGAGAAGATCGAGTGGGGCCCGAACTGGGAAGAGATCCTCGGCACCGAGTTCGCCAAGCGGCGCAAGGACAAGAACTTCGACCAGATCCAGGCCGACATTTACGGTGAGTACGAAAACACCTTCATGATGTACCTGCCGCGCTTGTGCGAGCACTGCCTGAACCCGGCGTGCGCGGCGTCCTGCCCGAGCGGGGCGATCTACAAGCGCGAAGAGGACGGTATCGTCCTCATCGACCAGGAAAAATGCCGCGGCTGGCGCATGTGCATCAGTGGCTGCCCGTACAAGAAGATCTACTTCAACTGGAAGAGCGGCAAGTCCGAGAAGTGCATCTTCTGCTACCCGCGCATCGAGGCCGGCATGCCCACCGTGTGTGCCGAAACCTGCGTGGGCCGTATCCGCTACCTCGGTGTGCTGCTGTATGACGCCGACCGCATCGCGGAAGTGGCGAGCACCGCCAACGAGCACGACTTGTACGAGAAGCAGCTGGAGATCTTCCTCGACCCCAACGACCCGGCGGTGATCCGCCAGGCCCTGGAGGACGGCGTACCGCAGTCGGTGATCGACGCCGCGCAACGCTCGCCGGTGTACAAGATGGCCGTCGACTGGAAGCTGGCACTGCCGCTGCACCCGGAATACCGCACCTTGCCGATGGTCTGGTACGTGCCGCCGCTGTCGCCGATCCAGAACGCTGCGGCCGCTGGCACCGTGGGCATGAACGGGGTGATCCCGGATGTCGACAGCCTGCGCATTCCGCTGCGCTACCTGGCCAACCTGCTGACCGCCGGCGACGAAAAACCGGTGAAGCGCGCCCTCAAGCGCCTGCTGGCCATGCGCGCCTACAAGCGTGCCGAGCAGGTCGAAGGCGTCCAGGACCTCAAGGTGCTCAGCGACGTCGGCTTGAGCGTGAACCAGGTCGAGGAGATGTACCGCTACCTGGCCATCGCCAACTACGAAGACCGTTATGTCGTACCGAGTGCCCACCGCGAAGAGGCCATGAGCGACGCCTTCGCCGAGCGCTCCGGTTGTGGCTTCAGCTTCGGCAGCGGCTGCAGCGGCAGCTCCGACACCAACATGTTCGGGGCGAAGAAGGCCAACCGCCGCGACATCCTCAAAACCGTACAGCTGTGGGAGGAATGAGCATGCGCATCCTTAAAGTGATTTCGCTGCTGCTCGATTACCCGAGCGAAACCCTGGTTGCCGGCCGCGACGAGCTGGAGCAGGCGATCATCCAGGCGCGGGAAATCAGCCCGCGCCAGCGCGGCGCCCTGTTCGAGCTGCTGGAGCTGATCTGCAACAACGACCTGATGGATGGCCAGGAACACTACGGCGCGCTGTTCGGCCGTGGCCGTTCGTTGTCGCTGTTGCTGTTCGAGCATGTGCATGGCGAGTCCCGCGACCGCGGCCAGGCCATGGTCGACATGCTCGCCCAGTACGAAGACGCGGGCTTTGCCATCGACGTCAAGGAGCTGCCGGACTACATCCCGCTGTACCTGGAATACCTCTCGACCCGCGAAGACCTCGAGGCCCGCGAGGGCCTCGCCGATGTCGCGCACCTGCTGGCGCTGCTTGCCGCACGCCTGGAGGAGCGCGAGAGCGCCTACGCCAGTTGCTTCCGTGCGCTGCTGCAGATTGCCGGCGCCGAGCCGCACCAGGCGGTGGCCGACCTGCGCGAACAGGTGGCCGCCGAGCAACGCGATGACTCCCTCGAAGCCCTGGACAAGATCTGGGAAGAGGAGGCGGTGGACTTTCTCAAGGCTGAGCAGCAGGAGCGCTGCAGCTCAATGCCAAGCGCGCCGGGCAAGGCCCGGGAAGAGAGCGCGGTACCGCTGCACTGGGTCGATTTTCAGCATCAGGGCCAGGCCAGCGCGCCGGCCGGGGAGGTGAGCAATGTCTAAGTGGAACCTGTTGTTGTTCGGGGTGTATCCCTATGTGGCGCTGGCGATTTGCTTGCTTGGCAGCTGGGCGCGATTCGACCTGTCGCAGTACAGCTGGAAGGCCGGCTCCAGCCAGATGCTCGACAAGCGCGGCATGCGCGTGGCGAGCAACTTCTTTCACATCGGCGTGCTGTTCGTCCTGGCCGGGCATTTTGTCGGCCTGCTGACCCCGGCGTCGGTCTATCACCACGTGATCAGCACCGAGCACAAGCAGCTGCTGGCAATGGTCTCCGGGGGCTTCTTCGGCCTGCTGTGCCTGATCGGCCTGATCATGCTGCTGCACCGGCGCCTGACCGAGCCGCGGGTACGCGCCACCTCCAGCACCTCGGACATCCTGATTTTGCTGGTATTGCTGGCGCAACTGGTGCTCGGCTTGCTGACCATCGTCGCCTCCACCGGCCATATGGACGGCTCGGTGATGGTGATGCTCGCCGACTGGGCGCAGAACACCGTGCTGCTGCGCCCGGTTGAAGCGGCGGCAGCGATTGCCCCGGTCAGCCTGGTGTACAAGCTGCACGTGCTGCTGGGCCTGACCCTGTTCGTGCTGTTCCCCTTCACCCGCCTGGTGCACATCGTCAGCGCGCCGGTGTGGTACCTGGGGCGGCGCTATCAAATCGTTCGGCAGAAAGCCTGAGGAGGTTGCCATGACTAGCGGATGTGGATGTGGTGGCGGTAACGGCGGTGGCGGTGGTTGCGCGTCTTCGACGGTCCTTGAAACCGCGCCAAGTGCCCTGGCGGTGGAGCTCGAGCCGCCGGCGCAACTGATCGCCAGCAGTGAACAGGAATGGCCGATCATCAGCGTCAACGGTGTATCCCTCAGCCCCGAGGCGTTGGCCCAGGAGCTGCAATACCACCCGGCAGCGGATCGCGAAGAGGCGGTGTACATGGCCGCCCGCGCGTTGGTGATCCGCGAGCTGATGCAGCAGCGGATTGCCGAGCTGGGGCTGCAATTGCAGGTCGGCGCCGGCGAGAACCAGGAGGAGGCGGCCACCCGCTTGCTGCTGGAGCGCGAAGTGCAGGTACCGGTGTGTGACGAGGCCACCTGCCAACGCTACTACCACAGCAACCGCGCGCGCTTTCACAGCGCGCCGCTGCTGGCGGTGCGGCACATCCTGCTGGAGTGTGCGCCGGATGATGCCGAAGCGCGCAGCCTGGCGCTGGCACAGGCCGAGATCCTCCATGAGCGCCTGATGCAGTTTCCCGAGCAGTTCGCCGAGCTTGCGCAGAAGTATTCGGCCTGCCCGTCGAAGGCCCAGGGCGGTGAGCTGGGGCAGATCAGCAAAGGCCAGACCGTGCCGGAGCTGGAGCGCCAGCTGTTCACCCTGGCCCCGGGGCTGGCCGGCAAGCCGCTGGAAAGCCGCTACGGCTGGCACCTGGTCAGTGTCGACCTGCGTATCGAAGGCCAGGCCTTGCCTTATGAGGCGGTGGCCACGGCGATTCGCACCCAGTTGCAGCAGGGCGTGTGGCAAAAGGCCCTGGTGCAGTACCTGCAAACCCTGATCGGTGCCGCCGATATTCGCGGCATCCGCTTGCAGGGCGCCGATTCACCGCTGGTGCAATAAGGGGAAGGTGATGAGCACTGTGATGCAGGACGGCTTCGGGCGGCAGATCGATTACTTGCGCATGTCGGTGACCGATCGCTGTGATTTTCGCTGTGTGTACTGCATGGCCAAGCACATGACCTTCCTGCCACGCCAGCAGGTGCTGACCCTGGAGGAATTGCAACGCCTGGCCACGCTGTTCGTTGGCCAGGGCGTGCGCAAGATCCGCCTGACCGGTGGCGAGCCGCTGATTCGTCCGGGCATCGTCGAACTGTGCCGTCACATTGCCGCCTTGCCGGGCCTGCGTGAACTGGTGATGACCAGCAACGGCTCGCAACTGCAGCGCCTGGCCCGGCCGCTGGTAGACGCCGGGGTCAAGCGCATGAACATCAGCCTCGATAGCCTGGACGGCGAGCGCTTCCGGGCGATTACCCGCAATGGCGACCTCGACCAGGTGCTGTGCGGCATCGAGGCGGCGCGTGATGCCGGGTTCGAGGGCATCAAACTCAACTGCGTGGTGATGAAAGGGCGCAACTTCGATGAAGTGCTGCCTTTGCTGCAGTACGCCATCGAGCAGCGCATCGACATCACCTTCATCGAGGAGATGCCCTTGGGCGAAGTCGGCCGTTCGCGCGGCGAGTCGTTCTGTTCCAGTGATGAGGTGCGGGCGCTGATTGCCAGCCGGCATGCCCTGCTCGACAGCGCCGAAAACAGCGGTGGGCCGGCGCGCTACATGCGTCTGGCCCGGCATCCCGATACGCGTATCGGCTTTATCTCGCCCAACAGTCACAACTTCTGCGCCAGCTGCAATCGGGTGCGGATGACCGTGGAAGGGCGCTTGTTGCTGTGCCTGGGGCAGGAGGATTCGCTGGATTTGCGTGGCTTGTTGCGCCGCTATCCGCTGGATGACCAGCCGATCATCAACGCCCTGCAACAGGCGTTGCGGCGCAAGCCGTTGCGCCATGATTTCAGTGCGCAGGGGGAGGTGCAGATCTTGCGGTTCATGAACATGAGCGGCGGGTGAGGGTGGCGGTTCTGGCCTCATCGCTGGCAAGCCAGCTCCCACAGGGACTGTATACACTGAACTTTGTGGGAGCTGGCTTGCCAGCGATGGCTGCGCAGCAGCCCGGGTTGATTGCACAACCTGGCAACCTTGATATCGATCAATTTCTTCCACCCGCTTTACCCGTAGCCTTCACTGCATATTGTGTTTCTAAATTAATAAACATCTATATGTAGTGTCTGGAGGGCAAATGCACAGCACGCTGATCAGGGTAGGGCATAACCGGTTGCACAAGCGCGACGGCAGCCTGGTGGCCTTCGAGGCGGACAAGATCCGCCAGGCGTTGATCGCCGCCGGCAAGGCCACTGGCGAGTATGCCGAAGCTGAGGCAGACGGTTTGCTTGAAGCAGTCCTTGCCCACCTTGAGGGCTACTCCAAGCTGCACGTCGAGCAGATCCAGGACCGGGTCGAGCGGGTGCTGATGGACGCCGGCCACTTCCTTTCGCTACGCGCCTATATCGTCTACCGCGAACAGCATGGGCGCTTGCGCCGTGACCGCAAGACCCTGGTCGAAGTCGCGACCTCGATGAACGAATACCTCAACCGCGAAGACTGGCGGGTGCAGGCCAACGCCAACCAGGGTTATTCCCTCGGCGGGCTGGTGCTCAACGTCTCCGGCAAGGTCACTGCCAACTATTGGCTCGACGAGGTCTACAGCGAAGCCATCGGCCGCGCCCACCGCGAGGCCGACCTGCACATCCATGACCTCGACATGCTCGCCGGCTACTGCGCCGGCTGGTCGCTGCGCAGCCTGCTGCACGAGGGCCTCAATGGCGTGCCCGGGCGGGTTGAGGCCGGGCCGCCCAAGCACTTGAGCAGCGCCCTGGGGCAGATGGTCAACTTTCTCGGCACCCTGCAGAACGAATGGGCCGGGGCCCAGGCGTTCAGTTCGTTCGACACTTACCTCGCGCCCTACGTGCGCAAGGACCAGCTGAGCTTTGAAGAGGTGCGCCAGGCCATCCAGGAGTTCATCTACAACCTCAACGTGCCGTCGCGCTGGGGCACGCAAACGCCCTTTACCAACCTGACCTTTGACTGGGTCTGCCCGCAGGACCTGCGCGAACAGATCCCGGTGATCGGCGGCGAGGAGATGCCCTTTGCCTATGGCGAGCTGCAGGCCGAAATGGACCTGCTCAACCGGGCCTACATCGAGGTGATGCAGGCCGGCGACGCCAAGGGCCGGGTGTTTACCTTCCCGATCCCGACCTACAACATCACCCATGATTTTCCCTGGGACAGCGACAACGCCGAGCGCCTGTTCGAAATGACCGCCCGCTACGGCCTGCCGTATTTCCAGAACTTCCTCAACTCGGACATGCAGCCCAACCAGGTGCGCTCGATGTGCTGTCGCCTGCAGCTGGATGTGCGCGAGCTGCTCAAGCGCGGCGGCGGCCTGTTCGGCTCGGCCGAGCAGACCGGCTCGCTGGGCGTGGTTACGATCAACTGCGCGCGTCTGGGCTACCTGTTCAAAGGTGATGTCAGCGGCCTGCTGCAGCGCCTGGATGCCCTGATGGAACTGGCCATGGAGAGCCTGGAGGTCAAGCGCAAGGTGATCCAGCATCACATGGATGCCGGTTTGTACCCGTACACCAAACGCTACCTGGGTACCTTGCGCAATCACTTCTCGACCATTGGCGTCAACGGCCTGCACGAGATGCTGCGCAACTTCAGCGACGACCAGATGGGCCTGCACAGCGCCCAGGGCCGGCGCTTCGCCCTCAACCTGCTGGACCACGTGCGTGCCACCCTGGTGCGCTTCCAGGAAGAAACCGGCCACCTGTACAACCTCGAAGCGACCCCGGCCGAAGGCACCACCTACCGCTTCGCCAAGGAAGACCTCAAGCGCTTCCCCGACATCCTCCAGGCCGGTTGCAGCCAGGCTCCGTACTACACCAACTCATCGCAGCTGCCGGTGGGTTACACCGACGATCCGTTCGAGGCTCTGGAGCTGCAGGACGAGCTGCAATGCAAGTACACCGGCGGCACCGTGCTGCACCTGTACATGGCCGAGCGGATCTCCTCGGCCCAGGCCTGCAAGCAACTGGTGCGCAGGGCCCTGGAGCGCTTCCGCCTGCCGTACCTGACGATCACCCCGACGTTTTCCATCTGCCCGGTACACGGCTACCTGGATGGCGAACATGAGTTCTGCCCCAAGTGCGACGAGGCGCTGTTGCTGGCTCAGCAGCAGGGCAGCGTGCATTGACCCCGCTTTACCCCCAACTGCAAGGAGCTTCAACATGACTGCACAGCAATCCCTGCCCGTGGCGCAACGCCAACGGTGCGAAGTCTGGACCCGGGTCATGGGCTATCACCGCCCGGTGTCGGCGTTCAACCCCGGTAAACAGTCCGAGCACCAGGAACGGCTGCATTTCAATGAGGGCGCGGCAACGGCCGGGCACCGATGAATCGAGTGCTGCGGGTCGGGGGCATGGTGCCCCTGACCACCCTCGATTACCCCGGCAGGCTGGCCTGTGTGCTGTTCTGCCAGGGCTGCGCCTGGCGTTGCCGTTATTGCCACAACCCGCAACTGATCCCGCCCCGGGGTAGTGATGAACTGCCCTGGGCGCAGGTGCTGGAGTTTTTGCAGCGGCGTCGGGGCCTGCTCGACGCCGTGGTGTTCAGCGGCGGCGAACCGACCTTGCAGGACAGCCTGGCAGAGGCCATGGCCCAGGTGCGGGCCATGGGCTTTGCCATCGGCCTGCACAGTGCCGGGATCAAGCCCGAGGCCTTTGCCCGGGTATTGCCCGGCACCGATTGGGTGGGCTTTGACGTCAAGGCGCTGGCCGAGGACGGCCAGGCGGTCACCGGCGTGCGCGGCAGCGGCCAGGCCAACTGGCGCAGCCTCGACTACCTGCTGGCCAGCGGCGTCGACTATGAATGCCGCACCACGGTGCACTGGCACCTGATCGATCCCCTCCGACTCATCACCCTGGCCCGGCGCTTGAACGCGCTCGGGGTCAAACGCTTCGTCGTGCAGTTGGTGCGCACGGCACGCATGCTCGATGCGCAATTGCCCAGTGCTTCGGCACAAAGCTTGCTGCCCGAGCTGTGGGGCACCCTCCACGCGCTGTTTCCCGTGTTTGAAGTACGCGACTAGTAAGGCTTTGAAATGACCAGATTGACCACAGCACAACGTATCCTCATCGGCTTTGCCATCGCGCCCCTGGCGCTCCTTGGCCTGGCTTTCTATGCACTGCACGATCTGGCCACGCTCAAGGAGCAGGCGGTGGTGATCGTCAAACAGGACTGGCCGAAGATCGAGCCGATCATGGTCATTGCCACCGGCGTGCGCGACAACGCGCGCAACACCCGCGACCTGCTGATCGACAAGGACAACCTGCAGGTGCAGCAGGCCATCGACACCACCAAGCAGCGCATCAGCCAGGCCCTGGCGACGCTCGAGCCGTTGTTCTACCTGCCCGAAGGCAAGGCCGCCTATGCCGCGCTGAAAGCCAGCCGCGAAGCGTATGTCGCTGCCTTCACCCAGGTGCAGACCCTGATTCGCCAGGGCGATGGGCAAGCGGCGATGGCCCAGCTCAAGCAGCAGGTGGTGCCCGCCGAGCGCGAGGTCTACAAGAACCTGGAAACCCTGATGGCCCTGCAGGGGCAGATTTTCGTCGAGCGCGAACAAGCTGCGCAGGCGCTCTACAACGATGCCCGGTTGAACATGCTCGGGCTGTTCGCGTTGTGCCTGGTGGCGGTGCTCGCCGCCGCGCTGGTGGTGACCCGCAGTGTGACCCGGCCGCTGGGTGGCGAGCCGGATACCGCCGCACGGGTGCTGAGCCAGATCGCCCAGGGCGACCTGACCATCGAGGTGCCGACCCACGCCAGTGCCGACGGCAGCGTGATGCTCAACATGCATGAAATGCAGCAGAGCCTCAATGGCATGGTCAAGCACATCGCCGCCTCGGTGGAGCGCGTTGCCAGCTCCTCCGAGGAGCTCAGTGCGGTCAGTAGCCAGACCAGCAGCAGCCTGCAGTTGCAGGGCCTGGAAATCGAGCAGGCAGCGGCAGCGGTCAACGAGATGACTGCTGCGGTGGACGAGGTGGCGCGCAACGCGGTGAGCACCAGCGAAGCCTCGAAGGTCTCCGAGCAAACCGCCCAGCGTGGTCGTGAACAGGTGCGCGAGACGGTAGCCTCGATCACCGCCCTGGCCGATGACGTCAACGATACCTCCGGGCGCATCCAGCAACTGGCCGGGCGCGTGCAGGACATCAGCACCGTGCTGGATGTGATCCGCAGCATTGCCGAACAGACCAACCTGCTGGCGCTCAACGCTGCGATCGAAGCGGCCCGGGCCGGCGATGCCGGGCGCGGCTTTGCCGTGGTTGCCGATGAGGTGCGGGCCTTGGCCCATCGCACCCAGGTCTCGACCCAGGAGATTGAGCAGATGATCGGCAATATCCGCCAGGACACCGGCCAGGCGGTGACCGCCATGCTCAGCAGCAGCGAGCGGGTACACACCACCCTGGAGGTGGCGCAGCGTGCCGGTGAAGCGCTGGAGGCGATCACCCAGTCGATCTCGCAGATCAACGAGCGCAACATGATGATCGCCAGCGCCACCGAAGAGCAGGCCCTGGTGGCCCGCGAAGTGGACCGCAACCTGGTGGGCATCCGCAACCTGTCCGAACAGGTGCTGCTCGGTGCGCAACACACCGACACCGCCGGCCAGGACCTGGCGCAGATGGCCGGCAGCCTGAGCCAGACCGTGGCGCGCTTCAAGGTCTAGCTCCAGCCCCAGAACTGCAACCACCCGCCATAGCCCACTGCGGCGACGGCCAGCAACAGGCAAGCGCTGGCGCCGCAACGGCGCCAGCCACGGATGTGTTGCGCTGCCAGCAGCTTGCTCGCCAACAACAGGCTCCAGCCCAAGGCCGCGATCAACAACGTGGCCCTGGCCGGCTGTACCCAGTCCAGCAGCAAGCCCTCAAAGCGCAGCAACTTCACCGTGGTGGCCGACAAGCCAAGGAACAGCCCTGCACCACCCAGGGGCGTCAGGCACAGGCTCAGGGGCCAATACAGGGCAGGATTGCCCGCCAGCCGCGCGGCCAGGCGTAGCAGGATCAGCAGCCCGCCGCCGAGCAGCAGGGCACTGCCACACAGGTACACGACGATACTGAAGCCGTCGAGCCAGCTGAAACTGTCGTTGAGTTGCGGGTAATGGGTCAGCAGCCACCAGGGCGCGTTGTCCTGTAGCGGCCAGAGCAGCTCATGCTCCACCAGCCAGTTGGCCAGCCATTGCTTGAGGGCGATGAACCAGGGGCTGACTGTCCATTGGAAGGCGCCCATGGCCAGGCCGATCACCCCGAACAGCAGCAAGCGGGTGTCCCAGGGCGAGGGGGTGTGGGTGGCCGATTCAAGGATCTCCTGGTTGCTGGAACGGGCGATCAGTTGCACCGCGCCGCGTTGCCCGCTGCAGCGGCCACAGGCATGGCAATCACGGGCGCCGCGCATCCGCCGGATGTCCAGCAGCGGGGCGCAGTTGGGCGGTGGCAGGCGTGGCCCGGCGTTGGCTTGCCAGCGCTGTTCATCGACCTGAAAGTGCACCGGCGCCAGCCGGGCGAGCAGGGCGAAGACCCCGCTGACCGGGCACAGGTAGCGGCACCAGATGCGCTTGCCACGCACGAACAGCACACCGACCAGCACCGCCGCCAGGGTCGAGCCACCGAGAATCAGCAGCGCCGCCTGGGCGTAGTCATAGACGCTGATCAATTGGCCGTAGAGGGTGGTCAGGCAGAACGCCAGGGTCGGCCAGCCGCCCCAGCGCAGCCAGCGTGGCACGCCCATGCCCCGGCCATACTGGCTGGCCCATTCGCTCAGCGCGCCTTCCGGGCAGAGCACGCCGCACCAGAGCCTGCCGAACAGCACGATCGACAGCAGCACGAATGGCCACCAGATACCCCAGAACAGGAACTGGGCGAGCAGGGTCAGGTTATCCAGCATGCGTGCCTGGCTGTTCGGTAAAGGTAGAAATGCCGGCAGCACTAGCAGCAGGGCGTAGAACAGCACAACCGCCCATTGAAGTACCCTGATCACCCCGGCGTTGCGCCGCATGCCGTCGCCCAGGCGTTGTAGCCAGCGATTGTGCAAGCTCAGGCTGGACATGCTTGGGCGCCTGTCCTGCGCTGCAGCAACCAGCAGCCGACACTCAGCCAGTAGCCGCAGAGCACCAGCAGGGTGAGCGCGCTGGGGCTCGCCCGGTAGCCGGCGAAACCTGCGAGAAAACTGCCCGGGCCGTGACTGTCGCTGAGCCAGGCGCTGCTGTCCCAAAGGGCGTCGCCGACCAGGCTGTAAGCCATCTCCGGCAGGTCCCAAGCCAGCAACTGGCCGCCGATGCGTTCGCTCGCACTGACCAGCAGCCCGGCAGCCAGCAGCAGCAACAGCGCTTCGCTGATGGCAAAGAAACGCCGCCAGGAAACAAATCGCCGGCTGCTGTGCAGCAGGGCGATGGACAAGCCCGACAACACCAGCCCGGCAACCCCGCCGATGGCAAACAGGCCCAGTTGCGTGCCGTGCAGGCGTGCGCCGGCCCCATACAGAAAGACCACGGTTTCGCTGCCTTCCCGGCTGACTGCCAGCATGGCCAGAAGCAACAGGCCGATGCCGCCCTGGCGCGCCAGTTGCCGATCAGCATGGCGGCGCAAGTCATCCTTGAGTGAGCGGGCGTGGCGATGCATCCAGCCGACCATCTGCACCATCAGCAGACTGGCGACCAGCGCCATGCCGGCCTGGAACCATTCGTTGCCGGCGCCACTCATGGCCTCGCCGGCAAACAGGATCAGCAGCGCCAGCAGCGCCGACAGCAGCAGGCCCAGGGCCACGCCAGCCCACAGAAACCCGAGCAGGCGCTGAGCGCGTTGTTGCTGGTCGGCCCAGGCCTGGAGAATGCCGATCACCAGCAGCGCCTCGACGCTTTCGCGCCAGACGATGAACAAGGCTTGATTCATGGAAACTCCCTGCAGCAGCGTTATTTGGCGAGGATGCCGCCCTCGGGCAACTGCGGATTGAATTCGTCGAAGAACGGATAGTGGCCGGGGCGCAACGGGTGAATGACGACAAAGCTGGTCACCCCGGGCGACAGCACTTTCTCCACCCGCAGCGGCGTGCTTTCGAATTCCGCCGGGCCCTCGCCGAGGTTTTTCAGGACGATCTTGAAACGCTGACCGGCCGGCACCTCGAGCAGCGCAGGGGTGAAGTGGCCGTCGCGCAGGATCAGCTCGAAACTCGGCAGCGGCGCGGCGCTCAGCGGCAAGGCCGCACAAGCGAGCAACAGGGCCATGGCCTTCATTCAATAACCGCCTTTCTTGCCGATCCCGGCATAAACGAATTCGTAGTGCAGTTCGCAGCGCTCGAACCAGGGTTCGACGCCGGTTTCCTTGTCGGTATGGCGTCCGAGCGAGCCGTGGCCGGCCGGCGGCAGCAGGGTGAAGGTCAACTGGTATTTGCCTGGCCCCTGCAGCTTGACGTTATCGCCATAGTGAGGCCCGTCGTTGGCGACCATGGCGTGGAAGTTACCGCTGATGGGCGTGTCGCTGCCCTGTTTCTGCAGGCTGAAGGCGACATTCAGGTAGGGCACGAAACTGCCTTCCTGAAAGCCCTGGCGGTTGTTTTCAGTGGCGCGCACGTCGGCTTCCAGGTGGATATCGGAGTCGACGGTCGCGCGCATCATCCCGGCCGGGGCCATTTCGATCGGCTGCAGGTACACCGCGCCGACTTCAAGGCCCGGGCACAGTTGCGGCTCGCCGATGGGGTATTCCTTGGCGAACGCCTGCGGGGTGATCAGGAGCAAGGCGAGTGACAACGAGAGGGGCGTACGCATGATGGCTTCCGGGGCTGGGCAGTGGAAGCCCGAGTCTAGGAAGCCTTTAAGCGAATAATAATGATTATTATCAATTTTACCGGCGATCCGGCCGCACCCTTGATCTGCATCAAGGGCAGGATTTTAGCTGCGCAGTAGCGTGGAAGCTCGCCCATTGCCCGTCCGAGGCATCTCATGGCCAAGCCTTTTCCCATCAGCCCCAAGCACCCCGAGCGCATCTGCTGGGGTTGTGACCGCTACTGCGCGGCCAACGCCCTGGCCTGCGGTAACGGCGCCGACCGCACCATGCACCCGGCGGAAGTGTTCGGTGATGACTGGAACGAGCAAGGTGATTACGGGCTGGCGTTGCCGGAGCAGCAGGGCCCCGCTCAGGATCAGGGGGCCACATAGGTGCACGGTTGTTCAGTCAAAACAGCTGTTGACGCTTATCCAGTTGCTGGTCGACCAGCCATTTGCCGTGCGCCAGTGATGCATGCTGGGCGTTATCAAGGTCGGCCAGGTAGGCCATCTTCACCGGCAGCGACAAGCGCCGGCTGGTGTGGCCCTCGGGATCGGTAATCAGGCATCCGGCGTTGAAGGGCGTGGGAATGCCCGGGTGGGTTTCGACGCTTGCGGTGATGGTGTGGTTGCGATGCACGCATTGAAGGGTTTTCATCATCCTTACCTCGCTGCTGTGGTATCGAAAGCGCATCAGTCAGGTTGCTTTTTCGGGTATACCACAGCGTCGGCCCGGTTGGATCCGGGCCGACGAACGTGACGGTCAGCGGAACGCCGGCACCACTTCGTTGATAAACAGCGCCAGCGACTTTTTCTTCTCGGCGTGGGACAGGCTGTTGTCGCACCAGAAGCTGAACTCGTCGACCCCCAGTTGCTGGTAGTAACGAATGCGCGCGATGATTTCTGCCGGGGTGCCGATCATGGTGTTCTTGCGGATGTTGTCCAGTTCGAACTCCGGGCGTTCCTTGAATTTCTCTTCCGGGCTGGGGGCCAAAAAGCCGTTCTCCGGCACCTGCTTGTTGCCGAACCAGGCATCGAAGGTCCGGTAGAAGCGCGAGATGGCCTGGGCGCCGACTTTCCAGCCGTCGGCGTCATCCGCGGCATGCACGTGGGTGTGGCGTAGCACCATCAGTTGCGGGCGCGGTACCTCGGGGTTGTTGGCCAGGGCCGCATCGAACTTGTTTTTAAGGTCGAGGACTTCTTCATCGCCTTTCATCAGCGGCGTGACCATCACGTTGCAGCCGTTCTTGACCGCGAAGTTGTGCGAGTCCGGGTCGCGCGCGGCGATCCACATCGGCGGCATGGGCTTGTGCAGCGGCTTGGGCACGCAGGTCGAGGTGGGGAACTTCCAGATCTCGCCGTCGTGGGCGTAGTCGCCTTGCCACAAGGCACGGATCACCGGGACCATCTCACGCAGGGCCTGACCGCCCTCGGAGGCGGGCATGCCCCCAGCCATGCGGTCGAACTCGAACTGGTAGGCGCCGCGGGCCAGGCCGACTTCCATGCGGCCGTTGCTGATCACATCGAGCAGGGCGCATTCACCGGCCACCCGTAGCGGGTGCCAGAACGGCGCAATGATGGTCCCGGCACCGAGGTGGATGGTCGTGGTGCGCGCCGCGAGGTAGGCCAGCAGCGGCATCGGGCTGGGCGAGATGGTGTATTCCATGGCGTGGTGTTCGCCGATCCACACGGTGCTGAAACCGCCGTCTTCGGCCATCAGGGTCAGTTCGGTGAGGTCTTCGAACAGCTGGCGGTGGCTGACCTGTTCATCCCAACGTTCCATGTGTACGAACAACGAAAATTTCATGACGCATTCCTCGGATCTTGTTGTAGGTCGCCTGTCGAGTCAGGCGGCATGACTCTCGACCTGCGCCTGGCGCCTGTCGTAAGAATAGCGGGGCTCAGGCCAAGGCTGGCAGTTCGGCCATCTTGCCGCGGCAGTACACCAGCGGGCTGGGGGCCTGCTCGGGGACGATGAGGTTTTTCACTGCGCCGACCATGATCGCGTGGTCGCCGCCTTCATATTCGCGCCACAGCTCGCATTCGATGATTGCCGTGGCGTTGGCCAGCAACGGATTGCCCAGTGCGCTCAGGGTCCAGTCGATGCCCTGGGCCTTGTCCTTGCCCTTGCGCGCAAAGGCATAGGCTTCGGCCTGTTGTGCGCCGGACAGCAAGTGGATGGCGAAGCGCTTGTTGCGGATCAGCACCGGGTAGGAATCGGAGCTGTAGTTGGGGCAGAACAGTACCAGCGGCGGGTCCATGGACAGCGAACTGAACGCGCTGGCGGTCAGGCCGACGACCTGGCCGTCGTCGTCCAGGGTGGTAATCACCGTAACGCCGGACGGGAAGGAGCCCAGGACGTTCTTGTAGACGGTTGCGTCGATCATGGCGTGGTCCTCGGAAGCAGCGGTGGTCCGCGTTTTTGTTTGATGTGTCTGATGGTATACCGTAATACCTAATTTGCAAGTGGAATTTTCAGTCGGGACGAACGGCCCAGCATTGCCTTAAGCGCCCGCAAATACGGGGGTTTGAGCGAATATGGAAGGAAGAGGGCGAGCAAAAAATCAGATCAGTTGCAGGCAAAACGGCCGGATCAGTCTTGTGAAAAAGATGGAATACCATAATATGGTGCGCAGCTAAGTTGCTCGTTTCGAGCGCTCCGCAAGCGGTTTCCTACAAAGATAAAAACAGAACCTTTCGAGCTTATTGCCCATGTCCCAGTCGTCTTCGCAACAGCAGTTGATCGAAAACCATACGGTCGATTACGTACCGCCCGCCGAGCGCCATGGTCAGGCGCGCGATCTGTTCACCTTGTGGTTCAGCACCAACATTGCGCCGCTGCCGATTGTCACCGGGGCCATGGTGGTTCAGGTGTTCCATCTCAATTTGTTCTGGGGAATGCTGGCTATTGTTCTCGGCCATATGCTCGGAGGTATTGTCATTGCCCTGGCCTCGGCCCAAGGGCCGCAGATGGGCATTCCGCAGATGGTCCAGAGCCGTGGTCAGTTCGGCCGTTATGGCGCGCTGCTGATCGTGTTCTTTGCCGCCATCATCTATGTCGGCTTCTTTATTTCCAACATCGTCCTGGCCGGCAAGTCGATCCACGGCATTGCGCCGAGCGTGCCGATGCCGGCGGCGATCATCATCGGCGCCCTCAGCGCCACCGCCATTGGCGTGATCGGCTACCGATTCATCCATAGCCTCAACCGCATCGGTACCTGGGTGATGGGTACGGCGTTGCTGGCGGGCTTTGCAATGATCTTCGCCCAGGAGCTGCCGGCCGATTTCTTCAGCCGTGGCGGCTTCAACCTGTCGGGCTGGGTTGCGACCTTGTCGCTGGGGGTGATCTGGCAGATCAGCTTTTCACCCTACGTGTCCGACTATTCACGCTACCTGCCGCGTGAAGTGGGTATTGCGCGGCCGTTCTGGGCAACCTATTTCGGCGCTACCCTGGGCACTATTCTGTCGTTCAGCTTTGGCGTCGTTGCCGTACTGGCGGTGCCGGAGGGGACCGAGGCGATGGCGGCGGTGGAGCAGGCCACCGGCTGGTTGGGGCCGATCCTGATGGTGCTGTTCCTGCTCAACATCATCAGCCACAACGCCCTTAACCTGTATGGCGCGGTGTTATCGATCGTCACCTCGATCCAGACCTTTGCCAGCCGCTGGACCCCGAGCATCAAGGTGCGTGTGGTGCTGGCCAGTGTGATTCTGTTGGGCTGCTGCCTGGTGGCGTTGAGCGCCTCGGCGGACTTCATTGGTCATTTCATCGGCCTGATCCTGGCGCTGTTGCTGGTACTGGTGCCCTGGGCGTCGATCAACCTGATCGACTTCTACCTGATCAAGCGCGGTAGCTACGACATTGCCTCGATCTTTCGTGCCGATGGCGGCGTCTACGGGCGCTTCAATGCCCATGCGATCATCGCTTATGCCTGTGGGATCCTGGTGCAACTGCCGTTTGCCAATACGTCGCTGTATGTCGGGCCGTATGCCAATCTGGTGGAGGGTGCGGACTTGTCGTGGCTGGTGGGGCTGTTGGTGACGTGCCCGTTGTATTACTGCCTGGCGACGCGGGGGCGGGGTCAGTTGGTACAGATCCAATGCAGGAGCGGGCTAGACCCGCGATGAGGCCGGTACAGCCAGCACATCAAGTGTTGTCTGGATTGCGACCGCTGCGCGCTCGATCGCCGGCAAGGCCAGCTCCCACAAGTCCGGCGTACACAGATCCATTGTGGGAGCTGGCTTGCCAGCGATGAGGCCAGTACAGTATCGAAAGGCCTTGATCAGAACGCGGTCGGCTGAATGATCTCGACCCAGTAATCATCCGGGTCCTTGATGAACGCCAGGTGCTTCATGCGGCCGTCGCTCAGGCGTTTCTGGAAGGTGACGCCCAGTTGCTCGAAACGCTCGCAGGCTGCACGGATATCCGGCACCGAGATGCAGATATGACCGAAACCACGCGGGTCGGTGTTGCCGTTGTGGTAGGCAAAGTCGGCGTCGTTCTCGGTACCGTGGTTGTGGGTCAGTTCGAGGATGCCAGGGATCGACTTCATCCACTCGGTGCGCTTGGCGGCGTCAGCCGGGATTTGCGCCTTGTCGACCAGGGCGAGGAAGTACAGGCTGAACTCGGCTTCCGGGAAGTCGCGTTTTTCTACCAGGCTGAAGCCCAGCACACGGGTGTAGAAGTCCAGGGACTTGGCAACGTCCTTGACCCGCAGCATGGTGTGGTTGAAAACGAAGTTGTGGGTCGCGGCATCCGGTTGCGCGGTGACACCAGGGAGGGTGTCGAGATGGTTCAGGCTCATGGGCTCTCCGCATTTGAGGCTGGCAACAGTGCTGCCAGCAAAACAGTCAGGGCGTCATGATACGGAACTGAAGCGATTGCGCAAACGATTTGCGCCCCGCCTTTACAGGGCGGGGCGCAAGAATTAGAAGCCCGCCGAAGCGGGCGTATGGGGCGCTAGTCCGTTAGCAGCCTTCATCCTGAGCCAGTCGATGTGAAAAAAGTGTGAAGGTGTTTTTCACTTACGCAACCAGCTGTCGACTGTCTTGGCGCCGTACTGTTCCTTCCAGGCTTTCAGGCCCCGGTGGTTGCCGCCCTTGGTCTCGATCAGCTCGCCGGTGTGCGGGTTTTCATAGACCTTTACGACCCGCGCGCGGCGCTGTTTCGGCGCGCTGACCGGGCCTTTGTGGGACGCTTTTGGATCGAGGATGGCGATAATATCGCGCAGGCCCTTGTCGTAGTGTTTCATCAGGTCGACAAGTTTCTTTTCGAACTCGATTTCGCGCTTCAGGCCGGCATCCTTTTTAAGCGCCTCCAATTGCGCCATTTGTTCCTGAAGGGCCTTTTCGGCAGCGCGGAACTCTGCAAGTCTGGACACTGTCATCACTCCTTTAAGTCTGCAGTGGCCCGGCATGCGTGAAGATCAGCAACATTCTGTATAACGCAGCCGCCACCGGGTTGGGTACAACATCGCACTAATAAAGAGTGTAGTAGTCTGTACGAGGCGGGTAAACATTAAACTTTTATATTACCGCTTATGGAACTTTCTTAATTAACCCCACACCGTGGCCAAAGAACTAGTCGACACTGTGCCTGGCGCCTTAGACCATGGTCCAATGGGCCGGTCTAGAGCGGTTGCGAGATGATAGACGGTCACCGTCGACTGCCATCGGCGCTGGGAGCATTGTCGGCGCCGGGACCGGCGCCGGTTGTTTTTTGCCTTTCTTTCGGATTTCGCTTCTCATGTTTGCCCCATACCCTCTCGCGCCCGGGCGCAGCCTTATCGGCCTGCTCGCGATGTTTGCTGCTGTATCGACTCAAGCCGCTGGTTTTCTTGAAGACAGCAGCGCCAAAGTCGAAGCACGCAACGTCTACTTCAACCGTGACTTCCGTGATGGTCATACCAGTTCCAGTCAGGGAGCCTCGAAACGCGAAGAGTGGGCCCAGGGCTTTATTCTCAATGTGCAGTCCGGCTACACCGAAGGCACTGTAGGATTTGGTGTTGATGCACTGGGCATGCTCGGCTTCAAACTCGACTCCAGCCCGGCCGACAGCAACAGTGGTCTGTTGCCGTCCAGCGGACATGACCCGCGCGGTTCGGTAGACCAGTACGCGAAGATGGGCGTGGCCGGCAAGATGCGTTATTCGCAGACGGTGCTCAAGGTCGGCTCGATGATGCCGGACATGCCGCTGCTCAAGTACAACGACGGGCGTTTGTTGCCGACGATGTTTCAGGGCACGCTGCTGACCTCCGAAGAAATCAAGGGCCTGAAGTTCACCGTTGCCCGCCTGGACAAGTACACCGCGCGGGATTCAACCGACCGTCAGGACATCCGCGTTCATTGCAAGAACAAACGCTACGCCTGCAATACCACTGCCGACCATTTCGACATGGCTGGGGTCGACTACAAGTTCAATGACCGCCTGAGTGCGCAGTACCAGGTGGCCAAACTTGAGAACATCTACCGCCAGCACTTCCTGGGCCTGGTGGCCAGCCAGCCGTTGAGCGTCGGCAGCCTGTCGGCCGACCTGCGCCTGATCAAGAGCGACGACATCGGCCGTGCGCGCGCGGGCGATATCGATCACCGCGCCTTGAGCGGCATGCTCGGTTATAGCCTGGGTGGGCACAAGGTCAGCGCCGGCTGGCAGCGCATGTATGGCGAGAACGCCATGCCGTACCTGGATGGCAGCAACCCGTACCTGGTCAACTACGCCCAGGTCAACGACTTCGCTGCAGCCCAGGAGCGCTCCTGGCAACTGCGCTACGACTACGACTTCAAGGCCATGGGTGTACCGGGCTTGAGTTTCTTTACCCGCTACATCAACGGTGACCATATCAAGGTCCCGGGCAGCCTGGCCGAGGGCAAGGAGTGGGAACGCGACAGCGAGCTCAAGTACCAGATCCAGGGCGGCACCTTCAAGGATGTCAGCGTGCGCCTGCGTAACTCCACCTACCGCAGCAACTACGAGAAGTATGCCCGCGACATGGACGAAACCCGGGTGATCGTCAGCTACAACTTCTCGATCTTCTAAACAACAGTACGTTGCCATTGTGCTTCGGCCAGCCGACTATAGGGGCTGGCCGGGCCATGGAAGCGACTTGCAATGAAACAACTGCTGTTGATTGGTATCGGGCCGGGCAATCCGCGCCAGATCACCCTTGAAGCCATCGACGGGCTGAACCGTGCCCAGGTGTTCTTCGTGCTCGACAAGGGCGCGGTCAAGGATGAGTTGCTGCAACTGCGCAAGAACATTCTCGAACGTTACATCGATCAACCCGGGTATCGCCTGGTGCAGGTCGATGACCCGCTGCGCGATGGCGCGGCCAGCGACTATGTCGGTGCAGTGCAGGACTGGCACCAGCAGCGTGCGGCGCTGTACGCCAGCCTGATCGAAAACGAACTGGCGGACGGTGAATGTGGCGCTTTCCTGCTGTGGGGGGAGCCGACCCTGTACGACAGTACCCTGCGTATTCTCGATCTGGTGCAGGCCCGAGGCGTGTCACTGGCGCTTGAAGTGATCCCCGGCATCAGCAGCGTGCAGGCCCTGGCCGCCGGCCACCGCATTGCCTTGAACCGTATTGGCGAGCCCCTGACCGTGCTGCCCGGGCGGCGTCTGGCCGAACAGCCGCGCATCGACAACCTGGTGGTCATGCTCGATGGCCAGTGCGCCTTCGCGGCGCTGGATGATCCGCAGTTGCACATCTATTGGGGCGCTTACCTGGGCACGGCAGACCAGATCCTGATTGCCGGGCCGCTGCTTGAGGTCAAGGCGCAGATCCTCGCCGCCCGTGAACAGGCACGGGCGCGCAAAGGCTGGATCATGGACACTTATCTGCTGCGTCGGCCGCTGTAGCCAGGCGATTCTTGGCCTCGATCCACTGGGCCATGTACTGGGTGCTTTTGTGCTGGTGGTGGCGGAGCATGGCGCCGGTGAAGTTGAACAGGCGGTGCTGGTCGAGGTCGGCCAGGGCGTATTCGATGCGTTCGACCAAGGCGTTGGCGTGCTGGCGACGGTCGTAGCGAGCGCTCAACAGCCGGCGCGCGTCCTGCTGCGCCTGGTTCCAGCGCGCTTCGTCGCTGTATAGCGTCGCCGCGGCTTCGGCCAGGCCTTCGGCGGTCTCGGCGATCGCTCCGGGCCAGGGCAGGGCGCCGTGCATGGCTTCGGCGCCGATCGGCGTGGTCACGCTGGGCGTGCCGCATTGCATGGCGTCGGTGAGCTTGCCCTTGATCCCGGCGCCAAAGCGCAGGGGGGCCAGGCAGATGCGCGCATTGCTCATCACTTCCAGGGCATCTTCAGCCCAGTTCATGATGTGAAAGCCCTCGGCCGGTTTGTGCAGCGCCGTGGCCTTGGGCGGGGTGTAGGCGCCGTAGATGTGCAACTGCGCCTGCGGCAGGCGCCGACGGATCATCGGCCACAGGCTGTTCTTCATCCACAGCACCGCGTCCCAGTTCGGCGCATGGCGGAAGTTGCCGATGCTGAGGAAGTGCGCGCGCTCGGCGAACGGTTTGAACGGCTCGCTGGGCGCGTCGAGCATCAGCGGGCACCAGTGCAGCAGGTGCTCGGGCACGCCGAAGCCGTTGAGCAGCAGGTCGATCTCGACGTCGGAGATCATCAGGCTCAGGTCGCTGCGGTAGATGGCGGCGAGTTCGCGCAGGGTCAGGTCGGCGCTGGCCATCTGCCGATAGAGGTCGGGGCCGGAGGTGTTGAACAGCGCGCGAAAATCATTCGGGTCCAGGCCCTCGATCAGGCGCCGGCGCAGCAGTTGCTGGCGAGCATCGCGCAGGCTTTGCAGGTCGGAGGTTTCCAGCACGCGCAGGGCGTTGGGGCAGTGTTTTTCCACGCGCCAGCCGAACTGCTCTTCCATCATGAAACGGTCGAACAGCACGACGTCCGGGGCCAGTTCGCCGACAAAGCGGTCGAAGCTGCTGTCGTTGAGGGTGATGGCCTGCTCGGCGATACCCAGGCTTGCCAGGTCGGCCGTGTGCTCGCCAATGGCTGCAGGGCTGCTGAAGGTGATGCGCCAACCGCGCTGCACGAAGCTTTCAAGGATCTGCATCATGTGCGAACCGGCGGCCGAAGAGCGCGGCTCGGGCCAGACGTAGCCAATGACCAGGACGTTGAGGGCAGGGGCGGACATGGGTATCGGGGACCTTGGCAAAAGCGCGTATTAAAGCAGATTCTGCGCTCCCACCCCCACTCATTCATAAAAGGCCTGGAGAATACCCTGCACCTTGTCACGCAACTGGTCGATGCTGAACGGCTTGGCGATCTGGTGCAGGTCGGCCGGTACATCGAGGTTGTCGCCATAGCCACTGGCAAACAGCACCGGCAGCGCCGGACGCAGCTCCCGGGCTTTTACTGCCAGGTCCTTGCCGTTCATGTCCGGCAGGCCGACGTCGGTCAGCAGCAAGGCCAGGGATTGTTGCGTGTCTTTCAAAACCTTCAGCGCCGCTTCTGCATCGGCAGCCTGCAGCACCTGATAGCCCAGCTCTTCAAGCACCTCGACCATCAGCATGCGCACGATAGCGTCATCTTCGACGACGAGCAGGGGCTGGGGTGTCTGGGACATTGGGGGATTCCTGTACAAAAGTCTGTTCATTATCTGTAAGCCGGGTGCGCTCCGAAGTTCCCTCTGTGCTGAAAAAAGCCCCCCGAATGAACAGCATAGCGGTCATTGAAAAAGCAGGGAACGTTTGCGCAAGACACCTCTCAAATGCTGGCTAAATGCCCTGCCAGAATGGCCAAAGGCGTTTAGACTCGGAGTAGGGAAGGCTGGCAGAATGGC
Organism: Pseudomonas wadenswilerensis; assembly: GCF_900497695.1. Taxonomy (GTDB): domain Bacteria; phylum Pseudomonadota; class Gammaproteobacteria; order Pseudomonadales; family Pseudomonadaceae; genus Aquipseudomonas; species Aquipseudomonas wadenswilerensis. The sequence continues at coordinate 41,515 of NZ_UIDD01000007.1, forward strand.
CGTTCCCACGGAAAATAGAACGATTACTCGAAAAATCCGCCACACTCCTTCGTTTGCTACCTTTGCTCGGGCGTCTTGAGATGATTCAACCAGCCTCAATCGATCAGCGCAGCTTTCGCAAGCTGCTGACCCGCAACATCGGCCTGCCCCTGGGGGTCGGACTGCTCAGTGCGGTGGTGTTCGTCACCATCATCAGCTACCTGCTGGCGGCCATCCAGTGGGTCGAGCACACCGATCGGGTGATCAACAACGCCAACGAGACGGTCAAGCTGTCGATCGACATGGAAACCGGCATGCGCGGCTTCCTGCTCACCGGCGAAGAACGCTTTCTCGATCCCTATGAGGTGGCCAAGCCGCAGGTGGTCGCCGGTATCAAGGGCCTGGAGCAGATGGTGGCGGACAACCCGCAGCAGGTTGACCGCCTGGAGCGCCTGCTCGGTCTGCAGGAGGAGTGGAACACCTTTGCCAGCACGATGATCAGCCTGCGCCGCGACAACGGCAACTTTCGCGAGGCCATTGGCTCGGGAAGGGGCAAGCGCCTGACCGACGAGATCCGCAAGGAGTTCGACGCCTTCATTGCCATGGAGCACCAGCTACGGGTCGCGCGCAACGAAACGGTGAATACCACCACCGTGGTGTCGATTTCCGTCTACCTGGTGTTTGTCATCCTGCTCAGCGGCCTGCTGGCCTACCTGGGTCGCCGCGACCTGCTGGCGTTGTCCAGCAGCTATGCCAGCGGCCTTGAGTCCCAGCAACGTGCCAACCAGCGCCTGGAGCGCCAGGCCTGGCTGCGCACCGGGCAGACCGAACTGGCCGGCCAGGTGCTGGGGCAGTTGACCCTGCCGATGCTCGGCAACAATATCCTGCGCTTTTTTGCCGGCTACCTGGGCAGCGCCGTGGGCGCCCTGTACGCCCGCGACGAACACGGCGGCTTGCGCCGGGTCGCCACCTATGGGCTGTCGGCCGAGCAGGCCGCGCGGGACCAGGTGGTCGGCAGCCAGGAAGGTATTCTGGCCCAGGCCGTCATGCAGGAGCGCCTGCTGCGCCTGGACGATCTGCCGGGCGACTATTTCAAGGTCAGCAGCGGCTTGGGCGAGGGCTTGCCTCGCAGCGTGCTGGTGATGCCGACCAGCAACGATGGGCAGATCAACGGCGTGGTCGAGCTGGGGTTCCTGCGCACCCTGGATGAGCGCGATATCGAGTTCCTGGAACTGGTGGCCGCCAACATGGGGACGTCGATCGAAAGCGCCCGCTACCGTCAGCGCCTGCAGGAGGTATTGGCCGAAACCCAGCAGCTCAACGAAGAGTTGCAGGTGCAGCAGGAAGAGCTGAAAACCGCCAACGAAGAGCTTGAAGAACAGTCGCGGGTGCTCAAGGAGTCCCAGGCCAACCTGGAAACCCAACAGGCCGAACTCGAGCAGACCAACGAGCAACTGGCCGAGCGCACCGAAGCCCTGGCCGAACAGCGCGATGCCCTGGACCGCAAGAACAGCGAGTTGAACCAGGCCCAGGTCGAGCTGCAGGAGCGCGCCGAAGACTTGCAACGCTCGAGCAAGTACAAGTCCGAGTTCCTTGCCAACATGTCCCACGAGCTGCGCACGCCGCTCAACAGTTCGCTGATCCTGGCCAAGCTGCTGGCCGAGAACGCCGAAGAAAACCTCACCGGCGAGCAGGTCAAGTTTGCCGAGTCGATCTATTCGGCGGGCAATGACCTGCTCAACCTGATCAACGATATTCTCGACATCGCCAAGGTCGAGGCCGGCAAACTCGAGGTGCGCCCGGAAACCACCCACGTGGCGCGTCTTGCCGAAGGCCTGCGTAACCTGTTCGAACCACTGGCCGACGAAAAGCACCTGAGCTTCAAGGTCTCGGTCGAGGCGCAGGTGCCGCCAACCCTGTATACCGATCGCCAACGCCTGGAACAGATCCTCAAGAACCTGCTGTCCAATGCGGTCAAGTTCACCGAGCGCGGCGAAGTCAGCCTGAGCGTTGGCTGGCAGGCGGGCAGCGGTATCGTCTTCTCGGTGCGCGACAGCGGCATCGGTATTGCTGCCGACCAGCAGCAGAGCATCTTCGAGGCCTTCCATCAGGCCGATGGCACCACCAACCGTCGTTATGGCGGTACTGGCCTGGGCTTGTCGATCTCGCGCGACCTGGCGCAGTTGCTCGGTGGCCAGATCAGCGTCGACAGCAGCCTGGGCAAGGGCAGCGTGTTCAGCCTGATCCTGCCGGAGCGCTACGAGCCGATTGTCGAGCAACGCCCGGCGGCGATCGTTCATCAGCCGGCGCTGGTGGTCGCAGCACCCGTGCCGGAAGTGGTGCCAGCACCGGCGCCACGCCAGACGCCAAGCTTCGCCGACGACCGCGACAAGGCACCCTTCAGCAACCGCTGCATCCTGGTGATCGAGGACGAGCCGAATTTCGCCCGCATCCTCTACGACCTGGCCCATGAGCTGGGCTACAGCTGCCTCGTCGCGCAGGCCGCCGACGAAGGCTTCGAACTGGCGGCAAGCTTCATTCCCGATGCGGTGCTGCTGGACATGCGCCTGCCGGACCATTCCGGCCTGACCGTGCTGCAACGGCTCAAGGAGCAGGCCAGCACCCGGCACATTCCGGTGCATGTGATCTCGGTCGAGGACCGGGTCGAGGCGGCGTTGCACATGGGCGCCATCGGCTATGCGGTCAAGCCGGCGACCCGCGAGGAACTCAAGCAGGTGTTCGCCCGCCTGGAGGCCAAGCTGACCCAGAAGCTCAAGCACATCCTGCTGGTCGAGGATGACGACCTGCAGCGCGAAAGCATCGCCCGCCTGATCGGCGACGAAGACATCGAGATCACCGCCGTAGGCATGGCCCAGCAGGCCTTGGACCTGCTGCGCGAGAACATCTATGACTGCATGATCATTGACCTCAAACTGCCGGACATGCTTGGCAACGAGCTGCTCAAGCGCATGTCCGACGACGACATCCGCGCGTTCCCGCCGGTGATCGTCTACACCGGGCGCAACCTGACCCGCGAAGAAGAAGCCGACCTGCTCAAGTACTCGCGCTCGATCATCATCAAGGGCGCGCGCTCACCCGAGCGCCTGCTCGATGAAGTCACGCTTTTTCTGCACAAAGTCGAATCCAAGCTGTCCCATGAAAGGCAGCGCATGCTCAAGACCGCGCGCAGCCGCGACAAGGTCTTCGAGGGGCGCAAGTTGCTGCTGGTGGATGACGACGTGCGTAACATCTTTGCCCTGACCAGCGCCCTGGAACACAAGGGCGCGATCGTCGAGATCGGGCGCAATGGCCGCGAAGCCATCGAGCGCCTGGAACAGCACGAGGACATCGACCTGGTGCTGATGGACGTGATGATGCCGGAGATGGACGGCTATGAGGCCACCCGTTTGATCCGCAAGGACCCGCGCTGGCGCAAGCTGCCGATCATCGCCGTCACCGCCAAGGCGATGAAGGATGACCAGGAGCGTTGCCTGCAAGCCGGGGCCAACGACTATCTCGCCAAGCCCATCGACCTTGACCGTCTGTTCTCGCTGATCCGTGTCTGGCTGCCGCAACTGGAGCGAATTTGAGTATCGAACGCAACACCGACATTGAAATCCGGCTGCTGATCGAGGCGATCTACCTCAAGTACAGCTATGACTTTCGCGATTACTCCGGCGCCTCGATCAAGCGCCGGATCCAGCACGCACTGCGCCAGTTCGACTGCAAGACGGTGTCGGCCCTGCAGGAGCGGGTGTTGCACGATCCAGGCATGTTCATGCAGTTGCTGCAGTTCCTGACCATCCCGGTCAGCGAGATGTTCCGCGACCCCGAGCACTTTCTCGCGGTGCGCCAGGAAGTGGTGCCGCTGCTGCGCACCTGGCCTTCGATCAAGATCTGGATCGCCGGTTGCAGTACCGGCGAAGAGGTCTATTCGATGGCCATCCTGCTGCGCGAAGAAGGCTTGCTGGAACGCACCATCATCTACGCCACCGACATCAATCCCAGCTCCCTGGAGAAGGCCAAGCAGGGCATCTACAGCATGCAGAACATGCGCCTGTATGCCGAGAACTACCGCAAGGCCGGGGGCCGCGGCGAGCTCAGCGACTACTACACCTCGGCCTATGGCAATGCCATCGTCGACAGCAGCCTGCGCGACAACGTGACCTTCGCCGACCACAGCCTGGCCACCGACAGCGTATTCTCCGAAACCCAGTTGATCTCCTGCCGCAATGTGCTGATCTACTTCAACAAGGCCCTGCAGGACCGTGCCTTCGGCCTGTTCCACGAGTCGCTGTGCCATCGCGGTTTTCTGGTCCTGGGCAGCAAGGAAACCCTGGATTTCTCGGCCTATGCCGACCAGTTCGAGGCGCTGGTCAAGCCCGAACGGATCTACCGTAAATCATGAAGGGGGTCCAGGCGATTGCCCTTGGTGCCTCGGCGGGGGGCGTCAGCGCCTTGCTTGCGGTGTTCCAGGCCTTGCCGCCGGCGTTTCGCATTCCGCTGGTGTGCGTGCTGCATCTGCCGGATGATCGCCACAGCCACCTGGCCGAGGTCTTTGCCCGCAGACTCAAGCGTCCGGTGCGTGAAGCCCGTGACAAGGAAGACATCGCGCCCGGCTCCATTTATGTGGCGGGCCCCGGCTACCACCTGTCAGTGGAGCGCGACCATAGCCTGTCCCTGAGCCAGGAGGAGCGCGTGCATTTTTCCCGGCCCTCGATCGACGTTCTGTTCGAGTCGGCGGCTGATGCCTATGGCCCGGGCTTGCTCGGTGTACTACTGACCGGCGCCAATGAAGACGGTGCTCGTGGCCTTGCATCGATCAAGCGCCAAGGTGGCCGGACCATTATCCAGGACCCCCATGAGGCGCAAGTGTCGACCATGCCGCGCGCGGCACTGGCTCTGCACCAGCCCGATTACATACTCCCTTTGAATGGCATCGGGCAATTGCTCGCCAGCCTGGAAGCCCCTGAATGCTAAGCCACATCCATGCAAAACTGCTGATCGTCGACGACCTGCCGGAGAACCTGCTGGCCCTGGACGCGTTGATCAAGGGCGAAGACCGCGAGGTGCACCAGGCTCAGTCCGCCGACCAGGCCCTGGCACTGTTGCTCGAGCACGAGTTCGCCCTGGCTATCCTCGACGTGCAGATGCCCGGCATGAACGGCTTCGAACTGGCCGAGCTGATGCGCGGCACCGAGAAGACCAAGAATATCCCGATTGTCTTTGTCAGCGCCGCCGGGCGCGAGATGAACTACGCCTTCAAGGGCTACGAAAGCGGCGCGGTGGACTTCCTGCACAAGCCGCTGGACAGCCTGGCGGTGAAAAGCAAGGTGGCGGTGTTCGTCGACCTGTTTCGCCAGCGCAAGGCCCTCGGCCAGCAACTGGAAGCTCTCGAACGCAGCCGCGAAGAACAGGAACTGCTGCTGGCGCAGTTGCAGGTGACCCGCCGCGAACTGGAACACGCGGTGCGCATGCGCGATGACTTCATGTCGATCGTCTCCCATGAGGTGCGTACGCCCCTGAACGGCCTGATCCTGGAAACCCAACTGCGCAAGCTGCACCTGGCCAAGGACAACGCCGATGCCTTTACCCTGGACAAGATGCGCGCCATGGTCGAGCGCGACGAGCGGCAGATCAACAGCCTGATCCGCCTGATCGAGGACATGCTCGACGTGTCGCGGATCCGCACCGGCAAGCTGTCGATCCGCCCCAGTCAGTTCGACCTGGGGCAACTGGTGGGCGGCTTGATCGAGAACTTCGAAGCCCAGGCGGCGGCTGCCGAGTCACGCATCGAGTTCGAGGCGGGCGTGCCGCTGGCAGGTGTCTGGGACGAGTTTCGGATCGAACAGGTGGTCGCCAACCTGCTGACCAATGCCCTGCGCTACGGGGCGAAAAGCCCGGTGCAGGTGCGCACCTTCGAGCAAGGCGGCATGGCCTGTGTCGAGGTGCGTGACCACGGCATCGGCATCAGCGAGCACAACCAGCAACGGATCTTCCAGCAGTTCGAACGGGTCGCTTCCAGCCAGAGCAGTGCAGGCCTTGGCCTTGGCCTGTACATCTCCGAGCAGATCGTCCTGGCCCATGGCGGCGGCATCAGCGTGCACAGCGTCGAAGGCGAGGGCGCGACTTTTACCGTGTGTCTGCCGTTGCCGCAGTCACTGCGAGAAAATGACCGGTAGCAGGCAACCTCTGCATGAGGCCGGGGTCATACTGCGATGTAACCAAACGATTTATAGAACAAGGCATTGGCATGAGTGAAGATGCGCAAGACGTAGTACTGGTGGTCGAAGACGAACCGGTGATTCGCATGATTCTCGAGGACTACCTCAAGGGTGAGGGTTACCACGTGCTGGTGGCGGAGAACGGTGAGCAAGCCTTCAAGATTCTGGCAAGCAAGCCGCACCTGGACCTGATTGTCACCGATTTTCGTTTGCCGGGAGGGATCTCCGGGGTGCAGATCGCCGAACCTGCGGTCAAGATGCGCCCGGACCTTAAGGTGATTTTCATCAGCGGCTATCCGGCGGAAATCCGCGAATCAGGCAGCCCGATCGCCTTCAAGGCGCCGATCCTGGCCAAGCCCTTTGATCTGGACAGCTTGCGTGACCAGATTCAGGAGCAATTGCGCTAGGAGCCTGCTGACACTTCCCACGCCATCGAGCATGGGTGGCTGATGTTCCCCTCCGTGCAAAAAGCGTCCGATAACATCCTTGTGAGTCGCCACAGGGAATCGGCGCATGCGCTTTATCGTTCGCAAAGGAGACGCCACCAGCACCGGTGGTGAAGTACGCGGCGGCTGCGCAAAGCATCCGCTTGGCGGTCGGCCCATCGCACGCATGGGCGACCCGGTCTATTGCCCTCGCTGCCAGCGTACCGGCGAAATTGCCCAGGGCAACCCGGCCTACAAGGTAAGCGGCCAACCGGTGGCCGGCGAAGGTCACCTGGTGCGCTGCGCCTGCCCCTATGGCAGCCACACGCTGATCGCCAGCCAACAGCGGGCGCGCATGGGCTTGACCACCACCGGGCGATCGCTGCCGCCGGCAATTGCCCTCGAAGAAGAGGAGGAAGAAGTCGAGGTGGACGATGGCGTCACCCTGCGCATCGGCGTGTTCTTTGATGGCACGGGCAACAACCTGGCCAACAGCGCCACCGTCGCCCAGTGCTTTGCCCGGGATGTAGAACTGGAAGAAGAGGCCGAAGAAGTGCGTCGCCATTGCGCCAGGTATGGCTATGACGGGCAGGGGAATGTGCCGGATAACAGCTATGGCAATGATATGACCAATGTGGCGCGGTTGTATGAGTTGTATCAGGATCGGGTACGCAGTGATAAACACCAAGGCAGGCGTCTGGCTGTGCTCAAAGTCTATATCCAAGGGATAGGTACTACGAGCGGGGGCAAGGATTCAGCCTTGTCTCAGGCAACCGGTCGTTACGGGACGGGGGTGATTGCTCGGGCAGAACAGGCACATGATGAGGTTTTGAATCAGGTCAACATCTGGTTTGACGAGAATCCTCAGGCAAAAGTATACGAGTTGCAATTTGACCTATTTGGTTTCAGCCGGGGCGCCGCCGCACCAAGGCACTTTGCTAACGATCTGCACAGGGGCAAGCGCAGTGGTCTGGCTGCACGCTGGCCGGTGCACGTCATGCTTTCTGATGACTTCGACTGGAATTCCAAACATCATTTGAACATTCAGTTTATTGGTCTGTTTGATTCTGTTGCGGCGATAGTGGCGGTATTTCGCGGTAATTTCAGTCCGGCGAACGCTAACTACTCTGGGGTGGAAATGGGCCTCAAGGCTGGTGTTGCCCATAAGGTCGTGCACCTGGTGGCACGGGATGAGTGGCGCAAAAATTTCCCGCTGACCCGAACCGACAACGATATCGAGGTGCCTGGCGCGCACTCTGATGTAGGTGGAGGTTACCTGCCACACATGCGAGAAAAAGTCTTGCTGTCTAGGCCGCGTAGCAGTGTCGAACTACGCAGCGTGGCCAACGAACGGAGCCAGTCCTATCTAAGAGCCCAGGAAGATTACTTGCGAAATCGCTCAAAGTGGGAGCGACTGCAATTGCAAATCAATATAGTTACCTGGTCAATGGACCTACCCTTTGTTCCAAATCGAGACGCACACCCGCAAAAGCGCGTGTTTGCTTTTATACGTTGTGAACGCGATGTATTTGCCGACTTGTCGCAAGTCTATTTCCGTATTATGCGTGAACTTGGTATGCGAAATGGTGTGCCGTTCCACGAGCTTCGTGATCAACAGGGCTTGCCCGATGAGCTTCAAGGCATTGCAGCGAAATTGACCGCTTATGCGTTAGGCGACCGAGCCAGTCATGGGCTTGATCCTGATGAAGAGACATTGTTGCGCACGCGCTACATTCATCTGTCCAGTCACTGGAATCCCATGGGTTATTTAGTGCGCGACAGTGCAGAAGTGGTGTTTATTCATAGGCCGAATGAAAACGGTCAACGCAGCGTATTCCCCAATGAGTAGTGTCTGGCGAGTCATGCTGCTGCACACCGCTCTGCTGCTGGCAGGTTGTGCAGGTCAAGGTGGCGCTGGGCTGCCTTATGATGCGTGGTATTTGGGTTTTGTGGCGCCTACCCATATGGCTGTATGGATTGAAACTGCCGATGTACTGGATATCAAGGATCGAGGGTTTAGACGAGTCATGGGCGGGAACGCCAGGATGGATTTTACATTCAAGCCTGAGGATGGCTGGTCAACCCGTACGGGATTTGGGTCGGGAAAATACGTATCGGGCAGTGATTTGCCCAAATTGATCTACGTGCGCTGGCAATCATTAGCCGAAGCACAGACCTACGAAGTCGTCATTGAGATTCCCGAGGCAACGCGCCAGAGCATGTTGGAACCTGTACGCGCCTACTGTCGATTGGATGATCGAGTCATTGTTAATCACCGTACGTATGTCACCATCGGCCTGGCCCCCGGCGGCATCGCCCAAACCTGGCTACGGGGTGTTTGCCTGGACCGCATCAAGGTCACCCGAACGGTCGGCCGAATTGTGCCGTTGGGCCCGGATCTAGGCCGCTCCAGCAGCGGCTACCCACCACTGGAACCCGAGTCCCAAACCTACATCGACACCCATGGCATCCCCTACGGCGCCTGGTGACTCAGGCCATCGAGTTCAGGCTTTCACCGCGCAGGGTTCGCTCGATCCCGCCCAGGAGCATGCTTTCCATTAGCGCCAGGCCCTGGGCCTGGGGCAGTTGTGAGGTTTGCAGCCAGCCGGGCAGGCTGTTGAGCAGGTTGGCGATGACATGGGCGGTGGCTTGCAATGCCTTGCCGCGCAGGGTTGCCTTGGGCACCAGCAGACGCAGCAGGGCGCCTTCATACTGGTGACGCAGTTGGCCGATGCGCGCCTGTTGCTCGATACTCAAACAACACAGGTCACGCTCGGCCAGTCGAAACTGCAACGGCCGCTCAGCATGCAAGCTCCAGTGGGCGGCAATCACTTCGCCCAGGGTCTGCTGCTGGCTGCGCCGCCCCGGGTTAAGGGTCGCCAGCAGCTCCTCGAACAACTCCTCGATCAGATCGAACAGCAAGTGCTGCTTGCTCGGAAAGTGGTGGTACAAGGAGCCTGCCGTCAGCCCCAGGTGGGCGGCCAGTTCACGCATGCTGACCTGGCCGAAACCCTTCTCGGCGAACAGTTCCAGGGCCTTGTCACGCCGCTCTTCAAAGTTCGCACAGCGCAAAGCGGCGTCCATGGCAGGGCTCCCTAGTAGGTGAAGAAACCGCGACCGCTCTTGCGCCCCAGGTAGCCGGCGGCAACCATTTCCTTGAGCAGCGGAGCAGGGCGATATTTGCTGTCGTTGTAGCCTTCGTGGAAGGCCTCGATGATCGCCAGCAGGGTGTCCAGGCCGATCAGGTCGGCCAGGGCCAGCGGGCCGATCGGCTGGTTGCAGCCCAGGCGCATGCCGGTGTCGATGTCTTCGGCGCTGGCCAGGCCTTCCTGGAGCACGAAGATCGCTTCGTTGATCATCGGCACCAGAATGCGGTTGACCACAAAGCCCGGGCGGTTGCCGGCGCTGATCGGCGTCTTGCCGACCTTTTCGGTCAGGGCCAGGGCCTTGGCGTAGGTGGCATCATTGGTTTGCAGGCCGCGGATGATCTCGACCAGGGCCATCATCGGCACCGGGTTGAAGAAGTGCACGCCAATGAAGCGCTCAGGCTGGCTGACCGCCGCGCCCAACTGGGTGATCGACAGCGACGAAGTGTTGGTGGCAATCACGCACTGGTCGCTGACGCTGGCGGCGATCTGCTTGAGGATGCGCAGCTTCAGGTCGAGGTTCTCGGTGGCAGCCTCGATCACCAGCTCGGCCTGTTGCAGTTGCGCGTAGTCGGTGCTGGTGCGGATGCGCGCCACGGCGGCCTCGGCATCTTCAGCGGCCAGGGTCTGCTTGCTGACCTGACGCTCGAGGTTCTTGCGCAGGGTGGCTACACCACGCTCGAGGGCGGCGTCGGAGACATCGATCAGGGTCACCTGGTAACCGGCCACCGCACACACCTGGGCAATGCCGTTGCCCATGGTGCCAGCGCCGATCACCGCAATATTCTCAATACTCACCTTGTACTCCTTGCTCAGACGCGTTCGAAGACGATGGCGATACCCTGGCCACCGCCGATGCACATGGTTGCCAGGGCGTAACGGCCCTGGATGCGCTGCAGTTCATGAATGGCCTTGGTGGCGATGATCGCCCCGGTGGCGCCGACCGGGTGGCCGAGGGAAATGCCCGAACCGTTGGGGTTGACCTTTTCCGGGTCGAAGCCCAGTTCACCGGCGACGGCGCAGGCTTGCGCGGCGAAGGCTTCGTTGGACTCGATCACGTCGAGGTCGGCAACGCTCAGGCCGGCCTTGTCGAGTACCTTGCGGGTCGCCGGTACCGGGCCCAGGCCCATCAGCTCCGGCTCGACGCCAGCGTGCGCGTAGGCCACCAGGCGGGCCAAGGGCTGCAGGTTATGGCGTTTGACGAAGTCACCGGTGGCCAGCACCAGGGCACCGGCGCCGTCGTTCAGGCCGCTGGCGTTGCCGGCGGTGACCGTGCCGTCTTTCTTGAATACAGCCTTCATGCCGGCCAGTTGCTCGGCAGTCACCTCGCCACGCACGTGCTCATCGACTTCGAAGCGTACCGGGCCTTTGCGGCTGGGAATCTCGATCGGCACGATCTGGCTGGCGAAGCGGCCCTCGGCGATGGCGCGGGCAGCGCGGCGCTGGCTGGTCAGGGCCAGTTCGTCCTGCATCTGCCGGGTGATGCCATTGCGTTCGGCAACGTTCTCGGCAGTGATACCCATATGGAAGCCGGCGAAGGGGTCGTGGAGGATGCCGAGCATGTAGTCGATACCCTGCAGATCACCCATGCGCGCGCCCCAGCGGGCTTGCGGCAGCAGGTAAGGGCCGCGGCTCATGGATTCGGCGCCCGCGGCGACGACTGCTTCAGCGTCGCCCAGCAGCAGGCTTTGCGCCGCCGAAACGATGGCCTGCAGGCCCGAGCCGCACAGGCGGTTGACGTTGAATGCCGGGGTCTCCTTGGGGATGCCGGCATTCATTGCCGCGACCCGCGCCAGGTAGGCGTCGCGCGCCTCGGTAGGGATTACGTTGCCCATGACCACATGGCCGATCTGCTCAGGCGCCACGCCTGCGCGTTCGATGGCGGCGCGGGTCACGCTGCTGGCCAGGTCCGCCAGGGGCAGGTCCTTGAGGGCGCCGCCGAAGCTGCCAATGGCCGAGCGTACGGCGCTGACTACATAGATGTCCGGGGTATTCATGAGCGACTCCAGTGTGCGAAAGCGTGGCGGGGCAGGGCCGGCGTCTGCCAGAATGCTGCCCACAGCCACCTTCAGGTTGGCTTTGAGTCTAGGCAAAGCCTGCGCGCGGGCCTATGCCATAACTGTCCAGTGACACTGGTATTTTTTGCCACACCCTTGCGGAAACCGCCATGCGGGAAAACGATACAGTCGCCGTTTATTTCGTTCGTACCATGCTCCATGCTTTGCGCGCCCAGCCTGAGCGGGCGGCCGCGTTGCTGGCCGAGGCCGGTATCGATCAGGCGGTCTTGGAATCGTCCGTTGCGCGCGTACCGGCACCGGCGTTTGCACGACTGTGGTTGCTGCTGATCGAAGCATTGAACGACGAGTTCTTCAACCTCGACAGCCATGGCATGCCCCAGGGCAGCTTTGCCCTGATCTGCCGGGGGCTGATCCAGGAGCCGACCCTGGAAAAGGCCCTGCGCCAGTGCCTGAACAACTTTGCGCTGTTCCTGCGCGATATTCGCGGGCAGTTGACGATCAAGGGCGGGCGCGCAGTGATCAGCCTGCGCACCGGCATCGAAGATCCGCTGACCCGGGTGTACGCCGAAGAAACCTTCCTCGCCCTGGTGATCAGCCTGCTGTGCTGGCTGGCCGGGCGACGCATCGTGATCGACCGTACGGCGCTGGCCGACACGCGCCCGGCCCAGGAGGATGACCCATTGCTGTGGGGCGCCAACGTGCAACTGGGCAGTGGCCGTACCGAGATCGAGTTTGCTGCCGATTACCTGCGCTTGCCGGTGGTCCAGGACCTGGCGGCGCTTAAGACCTTCCTGCGCAGCGCCCCGCAATGGCTGGTGATTCGCTACCGCAACCAGAATGGCCAGGTGGCCCAGGTGTATCGCTACCTGCGCGCCCGCCAGTATGGCCAGTGGCCGACCCTGCTGGCCATGGCCGAACGCCAGGGCCTGAGCCCCAGCAGCTTTCGCCGCCAACTGGAGCGTGAGGGCCGCTCGTACCAGCAGATCAAGGACGAGGTGCGCCGGGCCATGGCGTTCGAATGCCTGCGCCAGACGCACCTGAGTATTGCCGAAGTCGCCGAGCACACCGGTTTCCAGGAGCCCAGTGCGTTTCACCGGGCGTTCAAGAAGTGGACCGGCGAGAGCCCCGGCAGTTACCGCCAGCGCATGCTCAGTCCTGCAGGTGCGCCGCCAGTTGCTTGACCCTGACCAGGTCGCCACCGGCAACCTTGGCCACCCCCTTGCCATACTCCGGGTCGGCCTTGTACAGGTACGAGAGGATGGTGTGCTTGCTTTCGTCATCGCTGCTGGCCAGCGACTGGCCGAAGCTGTTGATCAGGTCGCGGCGGTTTTTGCTGTCGTAAGAACGGAACAGCTCGCCAGCCTGCCTGAAGTTCTGCTGACGCTCGATGCCCTGTTGCTGGGTATTGCCGCTCAAGGGCAACGGGCTGTAGCGCGCTGACTCGGTCGACGGGCGCGGCATCAGGCGGCTGGGCTCGTAATTGACCCCGCCGACCGTGCGCGACGCGTTCAGGGCGCCATCCTGGTTGCCGTTGTTGACCTTGACCCTGGGCTGGTTGATCGGCAAGCCGGCGGCGTTGGCGCCAACCCGGTACATCTGGGTGTCGGCATAGGAGAACAGCCGGCCCTGTAGCAGGCGGTCTTCCGAGGGCTCGATGCCCGGAATCAGGTTCGAAGGCGCCAGCGCCACCTGTTCGGTTTCCTGGAAGTAGTTGCCGACATTGCGCTTGAGCACCATCTGCCCGACTTTGCGCTCAGGAACCCCTGGCCAGATCTTGGTAGGGTCCAGCGGATCGAAGTCAAAACCTGCCAGTTGCTCGGGCTTGAGGGTCTGGATATACAGGTCCCACTTCGGATGGTCGCCGCGGTTGATGGAATTGACCAGGTCGGTGGTCATGTGGCTGAAGTCATGGCCCTGCAGCTTGGCCACTTCGCCGGGGTTGAGGTTCTTCTGACCTTGCAAGGTTTTCCAGCGGAACTTCACGTAGGTGGTTTCGCCATCCCTGTTGACGAACTTGTAGGCGTGAACACTGTTGCCGTCCATGTGCCGGTAGCTCAGTGGCGTGCCTTCGTTGGAGTAGAGCAGGGTCAGGGTGCGGGTGGCTTCGGGCATATGCGAGAGCAGGTCGAAGCGCCGGGCGTCGTTGCCCAGGTTGGTGCGCGGGTCGGGCTTGAAGGCGTGGACCATGTCGGGGAACTTGATCGCATCGCGGATGAAGAAGGTCGGGAAGTTGTTGCCGACCAGGTCCCAGTTGCCATCGGCGGTGTAAAAACGGGTGGCAAAACCGCGCGGGTCGCGCAGGGTTTCTGGTGAATGCAGGCCGTGCACCACCGAAGAGAAGCGCACGAACACCGGGGTTCGCTCCCCCGGGGTGAACACCTTGGCCCGGGTCAGCTCGGAAATGTCGCTGGAGGCGATGAACTCGCCATGGGCACCGGTACCGCGGGCATGAACGACACGCTCAGGTATGCGCTCGCGGTCGAAGCGCTGAAGCTTCTGGATCAACTGCACATCCTGCAGCAGGGCGGGGCCAGTGCCGCCGGCAGTCTGCGAGTTCTGGTTGTCGCCTACCGGGGCGCCGTTGTCGCGGGTCAGCGGAGCGGCGAGGGCGCTGCTGGCAATCAGCACGGCCGAGGCGAGTATGCCCAATGTGTAGCCTGAAAAACTGCGGGTGCTCATGATGACTGTCCTGTCATGGAAGGGGAGCAGCCGATGATAGAAACGACGGGACAGTGTACCCAGATGGGTTTTCATTACGCGGCGTCAGACTTCTCCCTAACTGGCTGGCGACTATGGGGGGGGGGACCCGACACTGCCTCAGTGCCGGGTTGCTGCAGCGCCGCTACGGCATTTGCTTGAGCAACTGCTGCAAGCGCGCCTGGCCTGCAGTGTCGAGGGCGAATACCGGCCGCCGCGGTTCACCCACCGGCAAACCGGTCATGCCCAGCCCGGCCTTGATGGTTGCCGGCAGGCCACCCTTGAGGATGAACTCCAACAGTGGCAGTTGACGGTAGAACACCGCCTTGGCCGCGTTCAGGTCGTTGGCCTGCACGGCCTGGTACAGCTGCTGGTTCAGCGTGGGGATCAGGTTCGGTGCGGCGGTGCACCAGCCGCTGGCGCCGGCCACGAATGCCTCCAGGGCCAACGGGTTGCAACCGTTGTAGAACGGTACCTTGCCCTCGCCGAGCAACTGCAGCTTGTGCATGCGCTGGATGTCGCCGGTGCTCTCCTTGACCATGGTGACGTTCTCGACCTCGCGCACGATGCGCAGGATCAGCTCCACCGACATGTCGGTACCGCTGGTGGCCGGGTTGTTGTAGAGCATGATCGGCAGCTTGATGCTGGCGCCAATCGCTCGGTAGTGCTCGAAAATCTCCGCTTCGGTGAGCTTCCAGTAGGCCGCCGGCAGCACCATCACCGCATCGGCGCCGTGTTCCTGGGCAAAGCGCGCACGGCGAATGGCGCCGGCGGTGGTCAGGTCGGAGACGCTGACGATGGTCGGTACCCGCCCGGCAATGTGGCGCAGGCTGAACGCGGCCACCTGTTGCCATTCCAGGTCGCTCAGGTAGGCGCCTTCGCCGGTGCTGCCGAGGGGGGCGATGGCATGCACGCCGCCGTCGATCAGGCGGTCGATCGAGCGGCCGAGGGCGTCGAGGTCAAGCTGCTCGCCGTCGGCACTGAACGGGGTGATGGTGTAGCCGATGATGCCGTGAAAAGTCTTGGACATGAAATCTACTCCGCAAGGTAAGTAAAAAAGCTCGGATCAGTTCAGGCAGTCGCCATGCACCCGCAGGCACTGGCGCGCATAGTAGTTAAAGGCAGCGCTGTGGCGTTTGGGCCGGGAGATCCAGTCATGGGCTTCACGGCCCAGCTCAGGGGCAATCGGCTTGATGCTGCCGGCGGCCATGGCCAGCAGTTGCAGCTTGGCGGCGCGCTCGATCAACTGGGCAATCACGCAGGCTTCCTCGATGCTGGCGCCGGTCGACAACTGGCCGTGGTGCGAGAGCAGGATGGCGCGCTTGTCGCCCAGGGCTGCACTGATGATCTCGCCTTCTTCGTTGCCCACCGGCACGCCGGGCCAGGCTTCGAGAAACGCGCAATCGTCGTACAGCGGGCAGAGGTCCATGTGCGACACCTCAAGCGGCACTTCGAGCATCGACAGGGCGGCGACGTGGGTCGGGTGGGTGTGGATGATGCAGTTCACATCCGGCCGCGCGCGGTACACCCAGCTGTGGAAGCGGTTGGCCGGGTTGGGCATGCCCTGTCCTTCGAGCACTTCCAGGTCTTCGTTGACCAGCAACAGGTTGCTGGCAGTGATTTCGTCGAATCCCAGGCCCAGTTGCTGGGTGTAGAAGGTGCCCGGTTGCGGACCGCGGGCGCTGATTTGCCCGGCAAGGCCGGAGTCGTG
The DNA here is from genome assembly GCF_900497695.1 of Pseudomonas wadenswilerensis. Classification (GTDB taxonomy): domain Bacteria; phylum Pseudomonadota; class Gammaproteobacteria; order Pseudomonadales; family Pseudomonadaceae; genus Aquipseudomonas; species Aquipseudomonas wadenswilerensis. The sequence goes on from NZ_UIDD01000007.1 coordinate 57,715, forward strand.
GCCGTTGTCGAACAGAATCCGGCAGGTCAATGCCAGCTTTTCGCGCACAGTCCACGTATTATCGGCAAGCGAGCCTTGCATCTGCTTAAGGGCCTTCTGGATCAGTTGGTCCTTGGGGAGTGCCATTGTCTTGGCCATGGGGCTATCCTCGGTGGCGTGATGGATTGTCACGGCTGGCCCACCCCGGTTGCTTGGAAGGTGACGGGGTGGTCAATCTCATGACACAATCAAGGCTATATGACACAAAGTGTCATTAGCAAGAAAAAACTTGCCCATGGCATTGGGAAAATCGCGTCACATGTCTATCCGATTGAAATTGTTGAGAAAAAAACTGGGTATTACCCTGGATGCGCTGGCTGAGATGTCGGGCATGACCAAGAGTTACCTGTCCAAGGTCGAGCGCGGGCTGAACACCCCGTCGATAGCGGCTGCGTTGAAGCTGGCGCGTGCCTTGAACGTCAATGTCGAGGAGCTGTTTGCCGAAGACCAGCCAGGCCAGGCCCGCTACAGCCTGGTGCGCAACCACGAACGTCAGGCGGTAGCGGGGCCGGGGCCAGGTTATACGGTGCTGACCAAGCAGATCGGCAGCCGCAGCCTGTTGCCCTTCATCATCAGCCCGCCGCCCGAGTTCAGCGATGCTTCGTTCAAGGAGCACCTGGGCGAGGAGTTCCTGTTCGTCCATGAGGGGCAGGTAGAGGTCGACTTCATGAACGAGCGGGTGATCCTCGAACGTGGGGATGCGCTGTATTTCAACGCTCAGACCCCACACCGCCTGCGCTCGCTGGGTGAAGTACAGGCCCAGTTGCTGGTGGTGGTGCACGACGCCGAGGGCTGATGCCAATGCGCGCAAACTCCCGATTCTGGCGTGACCCGGCGCTGCCTTTCATCGAGGCGCGCAGCGTCGCCGATGGCCGCAAGGTCTGCTACGCGGCGCATTCGCACGAGAGTTTTTCGATTGGCGCAATCACGGCGGGGCGCAGTACCTACCTCAGTGGCGACAGCCATCAGAACGTGGCCGCCGGTACCGTGGTGCTGATGAACCCAGGGGTGGTGCATACCTGCAATCCCATCGACGGTGAGCCCTGGTCCTACCTGATGCTGTATGTCGACTGGTCCTGGTTGCAGGCCCTCGGGTTCTCAGCGCCAACGGCGATCAGCAGCACGTTGGCGGCGCTGTTCGACGATCTGCGGCAGTTGTTCCATCTGCTGCTGGATGAGCAGCAACCGGCCGCTGGCAAAGAGGCAGCCTTACGGGTGTTTTTCCGCGGATTGAGCCAGCACCTGGGGGCTGGCGAGCAACCGGCGACCAAGGCTGACCAGCGGCTGCTGGCGGCTGCGGCATTCATTCGCGGCCATTGCACCGAGCCATTGCGCCTGGAGGACATCAGCCAGGCTGCCGGGCTGTCTACGTCCTACCTGATCCGGGCGTTCAAGCAGCAGTTTGGCCTGACGCCCCATGGTTACCTGCTCGACCAGCGCGTGCAATACGCCCGCGCTCAGTTGCGGCGCGGCCGGCAGATCGCCGTGGTCGCCATGGAGGCCGGTTTTGCCGATCAGGCGCATTTGCAGCGCGCCTTCAAACGCCACCTGGCGGCGACGCCGGGGCATTACCGTTCAGCCCAGTAGCAGGTACAGGGCGCTGGCCACCAGCAGCAGTGCCAGGCTGCGGTTGAACAGGCGCATGCGCTGCGGATTGTTGAGGTACTGACTGATCACGCTGCCAGCCCAGGCCCAGGTGGCGATCGACAGATAGCAGATGACGAAATAGACAGCGCTGAATTGCCATAACAGCCGGGTTTCGCCATCGCCGACATAGGCGCCAATCCCGGCCACGCAGGCCAGCCAGGCTTTCGGGTTGAGCCACTGCAGGGTGGCGCCGGCAAGCATCGAAGGTGCGGCCTCGTGGCTGGCCGAACCCAGTTGGCCATTGTCCCAGGCCAGTTTCCAGGCCATGTACAGCAAAAACAGCACGCCTGCCCAGTGCAGTATCTGGGTCAGGGCCGGCCAGTAGCGCAGCAGTTGGTGCAGGCCGAGGCCAATCAGCAACAGCAGCAGGGTAAAACCCACTGTTGCTCCGGTGACATGCCGCAGGCTGGCGCGCAGGCCGTGGCGGGCACCGGCGCCAAGGGCGACGATATTGACCGGGCCGGGTGAGATAGAAGCGGCCAGCGCAAAGGCGGCCATTGATAGCATCAGGCTCATGGGAAGTTCATCCAGAACAGGGGAGACCGGCACAGCCTACGGCTCGGCAAACCCTCGGGTATTGAAGAAAATTACCCAACACAGGCAATACGCTCACCGCTCACCGGCAGGAGCGGGCTTGCCCTGCGATTTACAGAATTTGAAATAGTTTCATGCTGTGAGAAAAGCCTGCTGCAATTGTAGGATCACATCCCCAATTGATTTCAGGTTGATATGACTTCGTTCTCGGAGCCTCCCAGTACCCGGCCGTCCCGGCCATTCTCCCGTCTTTGTGACGTTTTCCGTCCGTTCTCGCACATGAGTGATCGCCCATGGAATGGCTAGCCGACCCCACGGCCTGGCTGGGCCTTGCCACGCTGATTGTGCTGGAACTGGTACTGGGTATCGATAACCTGGTGTTCATCGCCATCCTCGCCGATAAACTGCCGCCCCATCAGCGCGACCGTGCGCGGGTGATCGGCCTGTCGCTGGCGCTGATCATGCGCCTGGGCCTGCTGGCCAGTATCTCGTGGATGGTGACCCTCACTGCGCCGCTGTTCGAGGTGTTCGACAAGAGCTTCTCCGGACGCGACCTGATCATGCTGTTCGGTGGTGTGTTCCTGTTGTTCAAGGCGACCATGGAACTGCACGAGCGCCTGGAAGGCCACGTTGCGCAAAACACCGGCAGCGTGCGTCACGCCGCGTTCTGGCCGATCGTCGCGCAGATCGTGGTGCTTGATGCGGTGTTCTCCCTGGACGCGGTCATCACCGCCGTGGGTATGGTCGAAGAATTGTCGATCATGATGATCGCCGTGATCTTCTCCATCGGCATCATGATCGTTGCCAGCAAGCCGTTGACCCGTTTCGTCAACAATCACCCGACGGTGATCATGCTGTGCCTGGGTTTCTTGATGATGATCGGCTTCAGCCTCACCGCCGAGGGCCTGGGCTTCCATATTCCGAAAGGCTACCTGTATGCCGCCATCGGTTTCTCGATCCTCATCGAGCTGTTCAACCAGCTGGCCCGTGCCCGCCGCAAGCGGAGCCTGCAGCAACACCGTCCGCTGCGCGAACGCACCGCCCACGCGGTAATGCGCCTGCTGGGCGGGCGCCGGGTCGAGGCCGACGACGTCGGCGAGGAGATTGCCGATCTGGTCGAGGGTGGCGAAGAGCAGGTGCTGTTCGACCGCCGCGAGCGGGTGATGATCAGCGGCGTACTGAACCTGGCCGAGCGGCCGGTCAAGACCGTGATGACGGTACGTGCCAAGGTCGATACCATCGACCTGGCGCAGCCGGCTGAAGCAATTCGTACCGCGCTGATGCATTCGTCCTACTCGCGCCTGCCGCTGATTCGTGACGGCCGCATCGAAGAACCCTTGGGCTTCGTGCACAAGAAGGAACTGCTCAAGGAGTTGTTGGCCGGTAATCAGCCGGACCTGGAGAGCCTCGCCCGGGCGCCGCTGAACCTGCTGGAGAGTTTCAGCATCCTCAACGCCCTGGAGCAGATGCGCGGCCAGTCGACGCACATTGCCTTCGTGGTCAACGAGTTCGGTGATTTCACCGGGGTGCTGACCATGACCGATATCCTCGAGTCCATCGCCGGTGAATTGCCCGATGCCAGTGAAGTGGAGGGGCCGGGGATCGTCGAAGACGAGCAGGGCTTTGTCGTCAGCGGCGCCCTGAACCTCAGCCAGATCCAGGCGCGCACCGGTTTTGCCGCCAAGCCCACGGAGGACTACCAGACCCTCGCCGGCCTGGTCATGAGTCTGCTTGACCGCTTGCCGATGGTCGGCGACAGCCTGGTGTGGGACAACTGGAAGATGACTGTGGTCGCGGTGGAGGAAAGACGGGTGCGCCAGGTGCGCCTTACACCGAGCGCCGCCGTTGACGCAGCAGGTGCCTGACGCCTTCAGCGATCAGCACCAGCACCGCCAGCCAGATCGGCAGGTAAGTCAGCCACTGGTCGGGGCCGATGGTCTCGCCCAGGAGCAGGGCCACGGCCACCAGCAGCACCGGTTCGACATAGCTGAGCAGGCCGAACAGGCTGAAGGCCAGCAGGCGGCTGGCCAGTACATAACAGATCAGCGCCAGTGCGCTGATCACCCCAAGCAGTGGAATCAGGCCGTACAACCCCGGATGTTCGGCCAGGTCCTGGGCCGACAGCGGGCCCTGGATGACAAAGTACAGCGCCGCTGGCAGCAGCAGGCACATGTCGGCCCACAGCCCGCCAAGATGGTCAGTGCCACATTTGCGCCGCAGCACGAAGTACAACGGATAGCCACCGGCCACCAACAGGGTTTCCCAGGCAAAACTGCCATGTTGGTAAAGCTCATGACCGACGCCGGTGATCGCACAGGCCACCGCCACTTTCTGCAGTCGCGACAGGCGTTCTCCATAGATCAGGCGGCCGGTCAGAACCATGGTCAGCGGCAAGAGGAAATAGCCCAGCGATACTTCCAGGCTGCGCCCGTGCAACGGCGCCCAGAGGAACAGCCAGAGCTGCACGCCCATCAGCGACGAAGTCCCCAGCAGGCCGAGCAACAGCAGCGGTGTGCGCCGCACCCGTGCGAGCAAGCCGGTGACCAGCGGCCAGTCGCGGGTAAACAGCATGAACAGGGTGACGCACGGCAGGGTCAGGAGCATGCGCCAGCCGAACACCTCCTCGCCGTCGAGCGGGGTGAGCAGCGAGGTGTAGTAGTACATCACGGCAAACAGGAACGACGCCGTGACCGATGTAATGATGCCTTTTGACACAAATGCCTCGGTTGCAGAAGAAAACAGAGCGGGTAACCCGCGATGATCTCAGGCCGCAGGCCTAACCGGCAACCTCCGCCACCTGCGACGCGGGTTCGGCCTGGGCCGCCAGGGCGGCGACAAAACCCTCGATCGGCATGGGCCGGGCGAACAGGTAACCCTGCTGGAAATCGACATTGTGGTGCGCCAGGTAATCGCGCTGGGTTTCGTTTTCGACGCCTTCTGCGACGATGCCCAGTTCAAGCTTGGCCGACAGTTCGATGATGCTGTCGAGAATATGCAATGACAGGGCATCGACCCCGATCAGGGCGACGAAGCTCTGGTCGATCTTCAGGTAGTCGACCTTGAACTGGCGCAGGTAGCTGAGGCTGGACTGGCCGGTGCCGAAGTCGTCGATGGCAATCATTACCCCCAGTTCGTGCAGCTTGGCGAACAGGTCCTGGGTGACTTCGCTGGGGGCGATCAGCTTGCGTTCGGTCAGTTCCAGGGTCAGCAGCACGCGCCCGGGCGGGAAGGCGGCGAGAAAGTCCCGGCAGTCGTCGTACAGGGCCAGGTCCTGGCAATGATCGGCGGTGATGTTGATGCCGACATGAAAACCGTCCTCCATCAGCGCCGCATGGGGCGCCAGCAGTTCGGCGGTGCGGCGCATGAGGATGCGCGTCATCGGCACGATCTGGCCGCTGTGCTCGGCGTAGGGGATGAACAGGTCGGGGCGTACCAGGCCTTCGCGCGGGTGCTGCCAGCGCATCAGCACTTCGGCGCCGGCCCAGCGATAGTCGCCCTTGCGCACCACTGGCTGGAAGTACGGCAAAAATTCGTTGGCTTCCATGGCCCGCTGCAACTCGGCCCGTGGCGAACTGGCGCGACGCAGCATCCAGCGGCACACGGCGCCGGCAATCACCCCGAGAAACACCAGCAAGCCGAACAGGGCAGGGTATTCATCGCGCATCACCTGGCCGACCTTGCCCGCTTCATAACCGCTGTGGATCGAGAAAGGGTAGTAGCTGGAGGTGAGCCGCACCGGCGCCACCGCGGCGGCGGGGGCGATACCTTCATGCACCAGGCCGTCCTTGCCCATCCAGTAACGGCCCACCTGCAGCAACAACCGGGTGTGCGGGCCGATCAGGCGCAGGGCGGTGAGCAGGTGGTCGCCATCGACGGTGCTGATGGCGCCGCGCTCGCCTTCGCTGACCCGATACACCAGCAGCGGATGGCCCGGGGTCACCGAGTTGCCGTTCATCAGCCAGAGTTTGCCGTCGACATAGTCGCTGGCATTGACCGGTTCGCTGTACGGGCCGAACAGCGAACTGCAATACAGCTCGTTGCGGTAGACCAGGTTGGTGGAGCGCACGAAGGAGCGGCGGGTGACCTGGTCGCGCAGGGCCAGTTTTTCTTCCATGCACGGCAGCCCGGCCAGTGGCAGCAGCGATTGCGCCGCGCCGGAGATGTTGTCCAGGATCAGCTCGACCTGGGCCACCACATGCTGTGCGGTGGCGCTGCTGCGGGCCTCGAGCTCGCGCTCGGCTTGCCAGAACATGATCACCAGGCCGCACAGCACCGGTACCGCGCCGACGGCCCAGGGCAGCAGGGCACGCAAGGTCCAGCGTCCGGGGCGTTTTACCGTGAAAGGCATGGCGGCTAACCTGTACTGGCGGAGAAGGAAAACGGCTGTGCGCCTAGGATAGCCGTTCGTCGGCCGTCGGGCGTCAACTTAAGTGCGGACAAATCGGTTTACGCACTGTAGAATCCCGTTACGCATACAATAATAAGGTTCTCCACCTTCGGGGAATCAACCCGCCGAGAATGGGTCCATATGAAGTGTCATGGGTTCAAGCTGATCTATGGTGACTTCCTCGCCAGAAGTGTGAGGGGCATCTCTTGCGCGCCACCACGCCTGCTCGACATCGATAGCAATTAACAACCGTTATTTACCCGCTTTGATGATGAGGAAACGAGCATGGCTGATATCTTTGAAAACCCGATGGGCCTGATGGGCTTTGAATTCATCGAGTTCGCATCGCCGACCCCGGGCGCCCTGGAACCGATCTTCCAGATCATGGGTTTCACCAAGGTGGCTACCCACCGTTCCAAGGACGTGCACCTGTACCGCCAGGGCGGTATCAACCTGATCCTGAACAACGAACCGAAAAGCGTCGCTTCGTACTTTGCCGCCGAGCATGGCCCTTCGGTATGCGGCATGGCCTTCCGTGTGCGTAACGCCCACGAAGCCTATGCCCGCGCCCTGGAACTGGGGGCCCAGCCGGTGGAAATCGAAACCGGTCCGATGGAGCTGCGTCTGCCGGCGATCAAAGGTATCGGTGGTGCGCCGCTGTACCTGATCGACCGCTTTGAAGAAGGCAGCTCGATCTATGACATCGACTTCAACTTCATTGAGGGCGTTGATCGTCATCCAGTCGGTGCCGGCCTCAAGATCATCGATCACCTGACCCACAACGTTTACCGCGGGCGCATGGCCTACTGGGCCGGTTTCTACGAGAAACTGTTCAACTTCCGCGAGATCCGTTACTTCGACATCAAGGGTGAGTACACCGGCCTGACCTCCAAGGCCATGACCGCACCTGACGGCATGATCCGAATCCCGCTGAACGAGGAATCGTCCAAGGGTGCCGGGCAGATCGAAGAGTTCCTCATGCAGTTCAATGGCGAGGGCATCCAGCACGTGGCCTTCCTCAGCGACAACCTGCTCGAGAGCTGGGACGCCCTGAAAAAACTCGGCATGCGCTTCATGACCGCGCCGCCGGAGACCTACTACGAGATGCTCGAAGGCCGTCTGCCGGGTCACGGCGAGCCGGTCGGCGAGCTGCAGGCCCGTGGCATCCTGCTTGACGGCTCCTCCGAGTCCGGTGACAAGCGCCTGCTGCTGCAGATCTTCTCGGAAACCCTGATGGGCCCGGTGTTCTTCGAGTTCATCCAGCGCAAGGGTGACGATGGCTTCGGTGAAGGCAACTTCAAGGCCCTGTTCGAGTCGATCGAGCGAGACCAGGTGCGTCGCGGTGTTCTGAGCACTGACTGATCTGCATCGCTACTGAAAAGGCCATTGGGCGTATGCTCAATGGCCTTTTTTTTTAGGTTCTCCACGGAATCCCGGAGGCTATGATTCTTCGGTTGGGTTGGGATGTTGAGGCTGCGGGCTTATCCATTCGCTGTGGCGCTGCTGCTGGCCCCTTCCGCCCTTACGGCGGCCTACTTTTCTCTTGGGAAAAGGTAGGCAAAACCGCTCGCTCCTGCATACGGCCCTACGCTGCGCTTCGGGTCCCCTCGCTACGGCACCTTCGCTCGGCCTCCTGAAGTCGCCTTTCGCGGCGCCTGGAAGTACGTGCATGAACATCAAGATCAAGATCAAGATCAAGACCAAGCAAGTTGGTACTCGTTTTACCAGCGGGCTTGTCCCGCTCCTGCGTCAGCATGGCTGCGCCAACATCTGATTTCACAGATACGTCAGTGCAGGCGCCGCCCGTAACTTCGCGACTTCAGGAGGCACCGTAGCGAAGGAACCCGGAGCGCAGCGTAGGGCCGTATGCTGGAGCGAGCGGTTTTGGTTCCTTTTGCCAAGACAAAAGGGACCCGCCGTAAGGGCGAAAGGGGCCGGCAGCGGCGCCACAGCGAATGGATAAGCCCGCAGCCGTAGCCTCAACATCCCAACCCAAGGCTCATAGCCCCGGGATTCCGTGAAGGGCTTTTTTATGCAGGCGTTCAAACGGTAGGAGGCGCAGGTGTGCGGCGTCTACGGAACAAGCCCCAGTACGCCACCGCCGCCGTAATGATGCCAACCAGCAGCAATGACGGCGCGGTTGAAGCCGAGGCCTGGCGGATCATTCGCCAGGTATGGCCATGCGGGTAGCCAGCGTGCACCGTGTAGCCATATTTCTCGGAGACCAGGCGCTGCGAGTCCTCGGCATGGTTGGGTATTTGTGATTCGATGCCACTGCCGGTTGCCCAGAGGTAGTCGGAGCCGAACTGCAGGGCCAGCACGATGGAGTTTTTGAAGCCCAGCAATTCGGCTTGCAAACTGCGGGCATCGTTGAGGGCGATGACGCCAAAAGGGTATTCCTGTATGCGGTAATGCAATACAGGAACGTCTGGCGTGACGACGTTGCGCAGATCCAGGCGCAGGCGCTGGTTGAGGTATTCACCGGGGTCGATCTGCCTGTCAACGTTACCGAGCAGGGAGCTACAGTAGCCTCGGTTCTCTCTGACCAGCACCAGCGAGCGCACGTTGGGTTGCTTGAAGGCTTCCTGACGCAGGGCAGGCAGGACCTCCTCGCACGTTCGCCCAGCCAGCCCCAGCACTGATCCGCTGGCGCCGTGCAGGGTATCGATTACCCGGTCAATGGCATAAACGGCCTCAACAGCAGACACTTTGGCGGTTTCTTCCTGCTTGCGCTCAACCTGCAGTGCCAGCACCAGAAGGCCACAGGCCACAGGCGCCAGGCCGATCAGCAGGGTTATCAGAAACTCGAGCAAACTGCGGCCGGCAAGACGGGATGGAGCCATGATTGCACCTCTATGCTGAACGAGAACCCGATCTTCCTGGTCGGGTGATACTCGCCAGCATAAAGAGTGCAATCAGCGGCGGCTGTAGGCCACGTTTACCGTAGATGAAGTACCAATCGGCAATCCGGGTAAGCGCCTCAACGCTTTTTCAGCGCGGCCACTACCAGGTCAGCCACCACGCCAGCGGAGGCGGGGTTCTGACCGGTGATCAAGCGTCCCTCTTTCTGGTCGGCAATGGCGAAGGGCAGCCACGGCTCCTCAGCCTTGAGATACAGCCCGCCACGGGCTTTGAGCTCGGTTTCGGTCAGATAAGGTACGACCTTGTCCAGTTCAGCCAGTTTCTCTTCAGTGTCGGAAAAGCCGGTGACTTCGCGGTCCTTGACCAGCAAGGTGTTGTCACTGAGCTTGATGTTGAGCAGGCCGACCGCGCCATGACACACCGATGCCACCACGCCACCGGCCTCGAAGATGCGCCGGGCCAGGTCCTGCAGTTCGGTGTTGTCGGGAAAGTCCCAGATGACACCGTGACCGCCGGTATAGTAGATGACGCTGTAATCCTGGGCCTTGACCTCTCCGGGGCTGAGGGTCTTGCCCAGGCGGTTCATGAACGCCTTGTTCTGGTACCACTCCCAATCGATATCTGCGGCCATTTGCAGGCTGTGCGGGTCGATGGGTACGTAGCCGCCGCCGGGGCTCAGGTAGTCGACCTTGTAGCCAGCCTTTTCGACTTTATCGACAAAATGCACCGCTTCACCCAGCCACAGACCCGTGGCGCGCTTCAGTGTCGGGTATTTGGCCGTATTGGTCAGCACCACCAGTATTTTCTTGCTCATCGCAACGCTCCCTGTACTGGAACGGACCCGGACTGCCCGGGCCGCAGAGGAGAAACCTGTTCAGCATAGTAGCGGCTGGCATGGATGCCATTCCCGGCTGGCGATATGCTAGCCTGCGAAGATAGTCCGCAACGCTACAGGGAGTCGACCAACGGATGAGCACTATGACCCAAACCGTGGATGCGTTCATGCAGGCAGCCATCGAAGAGGCCCAACAGGGCCGTAATGAGGGCGGCATACCGATCGGTTCTGTGCTGGTGCACGACAACCGGATCATCGGACGCGGCCATAACCGCCGCGTGCAACAGGGCAGCGCGATCCTGCACGGCGAAATGGACGCCCTGGAAAACGCCGGGCGCCAGCCCGCCAGCCTCTATGCCGAGGCCACCCTGTACACCACCTTGTCGCCGTGCCCGATGTGCAGCGGGGCGATCCTGCTGTACGGCATCAAGCGCGTCATTGTTGGCGAAAACCAGACCTTCATGGGCGAGGAAGACCTGCTCAAGGCCCGTGGTGTCGACGTGCAGGTGCTGCACAATGATAACTGCGTCAAGATGATGAGCGATTTTATCCAGAAGCATCCCGAGCTCTGGAACGAAGATATCGGCGTCTAGGTCCGATTGTTCAGGCCCCCAACCGTTAGCCGAGCTCGCCCATGTCAGGATCAATGAGTGTAAAGGTTCGCAACCATGACTGGGCCAGTACGGCCCTCGGGCCTTTGCACCTGTGGCCCGCGTCATTGCGCATTGCCGTGGACATGCTGCTGGCATCGAAATTCCCCGGTTGCCTGGTCTGGGGGCCGCAATTGGTGACTATCTACAACGATGCCTTCAAGCCGATCCTCGGGGCCAAGCCTGAAGCGCTGGGGCGCGGTTTTGACGAGGTCTGGAGCGAGGCGTGGGACAGCATCGGTGCCCTGGTGTTTCGCACGCTGTCGGGCGAGGCGATCTTCATCGAGAACTTCCCGCTGATGATCAATCGCAACGGCTCGATGGAACAGACCTACTTCACGTTCTGCTACAGCCCCATCCGTGATGAGCGCGGGGCGGTGGCCGGTTTCCTCGACACGGTGATCGAGACCACCGCCAGCGTCGAAGCCGAGTTGCAGTGGCGCCACCTGACCAACACCTTCGAGCGCCAGGTGCAGGAGCGTACGGCTGACCGCAACCGGTTCTGGCAGTTGTCCAGCGATATCATGCTGGTTGTCTTGCCGGACTTGCGCATCAGCGCCGTCAATCCGGCCTGGACCCAGGTCCTGGGCTGGCACGAAGACGAGGTGCTGCAAACCTCGGTCATGACCTTGGTACACGCCGACGATCACCAGGAGGTCGTGTCGGTGGTCGAACGCCTGCGGGCCGGCCAAGGCACTGAAAATACGGTCAGCCGCTTGCGTCACAAGGACGGGCATTATCGTTGGTTCAACTGGGCTGCGGTGCCTTCGGAGCTTGGCTTTACCGCCGTTGGCAACGACATCACCCAGGAGCGCGAACGCGAAGAAACATTGCGCCACGCTGAAGAGTTGCTGCGCCAAAGCCAGAAGATGGAGGCCATCGGGCAGCTTTCCGGCGGTATGGCCCATGACTTCAACAACCTGCTGACCGGCATAAGCGGCAGCCTTGAACTGCTTGAACGGCGCATTGCCCAAGGGCACCTGGAAAACCTGCACGTCTACCTCGATGCCGCCCGCGGCGCGGCCAAGCGCGCGGCGACACTGACCCATCGACTGCTGGCTTTTTCCCGGCGCCAGGCGCTCGATCCCAAGCCTGCCTGTATCAATCAACTGGTACTGGACATCGAGCAGTTGATACAGCAGACCGTCGGTACTCATATCGATTTGCAGGTCCAGGTCGAACCTGCCCCCTGGTGGGTGCTGATCGACGCCAATCAGCTGGAGAACGCCCTGATCAACCTGTGCATCAATGCCCGCGACGCCATGAGCGCAGGCGGTTGCCTGCGCATCACTACCGGTAACGAACGGCATGAACTGCCCTCCGAAGGTGAAGACGGCCTGGCCCCCGGGGACTACTTTTCACTGCAGGTACAGGACAACGGCCATGGCATGAACGCCGATATCGTCGCGCGGGCTTTCGACCCGTTTTTCACCACCAAGCCGGTGGGGCAGGGCACCGGGCTTGGTTTGTCGATGGTCTACGGGTTCGTCCGTCAGTCGGGCGGGCGGGTATGGATCGATTCCAGTCCCGGGCAGGGTACCCGGGTGAAGATACTCCTGCCACGTTACCTGGATGAACTGCCGGAGCCTGCAGCTGGGGAGCCTTCCCGCAAGGCTTACGCGCGCGCCAAGGGTGAACGCATCCTGCTGGTCGACGACGAGAGCACCTTGCGCTTGCTGATCAAGGAGGCCCTTGAAGAAGAGGGCTTCGAAGTGTTCGAGGCGGGCGATGCCGAGGCGGCGTTGCAGCAGTTTCGCCAGTTGGGCACGGTCGACCTGCTGATCACCGATATCGGCCTGCCGCGCGGCGTCAGCGGTCGACAGCTGGCCAACGCCGTGCACACGATCCAGCCGCAGCAAAAGGTGCTGTTGATTACCGGTTTCGCAGAACAACAGGTGACCGAAGAGCAAGTGCTTGAGCCCGGTGTTGCGCTGATGACCAAGCCCTTTGCCCTGGAAGACCTTGTCCACCAGGTGCACGAGATGCTTGAAGCGGTTCAGCCGGTGCTCCTCGACCTTTCCCCGGCACTGCGCTGACTGGCCAGGCGTTCGAGCAACAGATACACCAGCGTGGCGATCAGCAGCGGCAGCAGAAAGTAGATCGCCCGGTAGCCAATCAACGCGGCAAGCAGCGTGCCTTTGCCGTAAGTCCCCTGCAGCAGGGTCAGGAACACCGTTTCCAGTACGCCCAGCCCGGCCGGGATATGGGTAATGACCCCGGCGATGCTGCTGATCATCAGCACCGCCAGCACGGTCGGGTAGTCCGCCCCTTCGGGCAGCAGGGTGAACACCACCAGCGCCATCAACGACCAGTTGCAGGCGCCCATCAGCACTTGCAGCGCAGCCAGGCGGATGCCCGGCAGGGTGATCGGGTGCTTGCGAAAGCGCCAGGTGCGGCGTGTGGCGAAGGCGCAGGCCAGCAGGTAGGCGATGGCCACCAGCAGCAACACGGCACCGATCAGGCGCAAGCCGGTGTTGCCGATCTCCATGCCGGCCGGCAACCTCGGCAGACCACAGACAAACAAGCTGCCCGCCACTGCGAAATAGCCCACCCAGTTGGTCAATAGCCCCAGGCTGAGGATTCGGGTAATGGTCGAGACCTTCAGGCCAAGGCGGGTATACAACCGGTAGCGCAGTGCAATGCCACCGACCCAGGCGCTCAGGTTGAGGTTGAAGGCATAGCACACGAACGCCAGCGGCAGCACCTGACGCGCCGGCAAGTGGTGCCCGGTGTAGTGGCGCCCGAGCAGGTCGAAGCTGCTGAACAGGGCAAAGCTGCACCACGCCACCCCGGCGGCCATGCCCAGGGTGCTCCAGTGATAGGCGGCCAGCGCTTGCCGTACCTCCTGCCAGTCGAGGTTTTTCAGCACGGTAAACAGCAGCACCGGCACCAGGATGAAAAAACCCAGGGTCAGCGCCTGGCGGGCGCGACGCCAGAGTTTCCTGTGCGGGTTCATGTCGGCTTGCCTGTTGCTTCGCTACCTTCGTACAGCGGTTTCAGGCGCGGTACATGGGCCGGCAGCCAGCCCATCAGGGCCGGGAAATGACGGATGAAATGAAAGGTCAGGAAGATCAGCGGCGCCCGCCACCAGTAGCCGCGCAGTGCCCGCTGCAGGCTGACTGCTTTGCAGCGATGGGCGGTAAGCTCCTGCAGGTGTTCATGCAGGCGGGTGTTGAAGGTCTCATCGCGGATGATCAGGTTGGCCTCAAGGTTCAGGGCCAGGCTCAAGGGGTCGAGGTTGCTTGAACCGACCGTCGACCAGTGCCGGTCAACCAGCGCCACTTTGCCGTGCAGCGGCCGTTCGCAATACTCGAAAATGCGCACGCCGTCCCTGATCAGGTAGTTGTAGAGCAAGCGTGAGCACAGCCGTACCCAGGGCATGTCGGGCATGCCCTGCAATACCAGGGTGACCCTGACGCCCCGACGGGCGGCATTGCGAATCGCCCGCAGCAGCCGGTAACCGGGAAAGAAGTAGGCGTTGGCGATGGTGATACGTTCACGGGCCGCACGCAGCGCCCTGAGGTAGTGTTGCTCGATGTCATTGGGGTGGTCCTGGTTGTCGCGAATGCACAGGGTCATGCTGGCCTGTTCGCTGTCCGGATTGATCGGCACCCGGCGTTGCCACCAGCGCCGGGTGCCCGGCCTGAGCACGCTCTGTTGTTCGAGCAAGCGAAGGGTGGCGCGCTGCAGGTCGGCGACGATCGGCCCGCGCACCTGCACGGCGTAGTCCTGTTTGGCCATCGGCCCGAAATCGGCCAGGTGATCGGCGCAGTAATTGATACCGCCGACAAAGCCGACCTCGCCATCGACCACCAGGATCTTGCGGTGCAGGCGGCGAAACAGGTTGGTGCGCATGCCCAGGCGTTTCGGGCTGGGGTCGAAGGCTTGCAAATGGACACCGGCCTCGCTGAGTTCGCGCAGGTAATCAAGGCTCAGGTCGGCGGTGCCGTAGCCATCGACCAGCATTTCGACTTTCACTCCGCGCTTGGCGGCAGCGATCAACAGTTGCTGCAACTGCTTGCCGACCTTGTCCTCATAGATGATGAAGGTCTCCAGGAGGATTTCCACCCGCGCCTGCTCGATGGCGGCAAAGGCGCTGTCGAAGTATTCCTCGCCATTGATCAGCAGTTGAACCTGGTTGTCGGGTCGCCACTGGCTGTTCACAGGTGCACCTCCACTGCCAATGGCAGGTGATCGGAAAGGTGGGTCCAGGGCTTGCGGGCCATGACCTTGGGGGCATGCGCCCGGGCGTTGCGCAGGTAGATGCGGTCCAGGCACAGCAGCGGCCAGCGCGCCGGAAAACTGCGCGCAGGGCGGCCATGAGCCTGGCTGAACACTTCATGTAACCCGCACTCGGCCAGCACCCCGTCGGCGCGCTGGCGCCAGTCGTTGAAGTCGCCGGCAACGATCACCGGGGCATCGCCGGGCAGGCTGTGCAGCAACTCGCACAGCAGGTGCAATTGCCGCCGGCGCTGACGTTCGTCCAGGCCCAGGTGCACGCAGACCGTATGCAGTTCGGTGTCCGCCGGCAAGGCCAGCACTGCATGCAGCAAGCCACGTTGTTCGCTGCCATGGACGCTGACGTCAAGATTGTCATGGCGCAGGATCGGGTACTTGGACAGCAGCGCATTGCCGTGTTCGCCTTCCGGATACACGGCGTTGCGGCCATAGGCGAACACCGGCCAGAGGCTGTCGGCGAGAAACTCGTATTGCGGCACATCCGACCAGTTGCGGTGGCGCAGGCCGTGGTGGCGATGGCTGCCGAGCACTTCCTGGAGGAACACCAGATCGGCGTCCTCGCTGCGCACCGCTTCACGCAGCTCAGGCAATACGTAATGGCGGTTCAGCGGGCTGAAACCCTTGTGGGCATTGACCGTCAGCACCCGCAACGTGTGTACCGCCGGTGCCGCGGCGAGGGGGCCGTCGGGCTGCATCTGGCTCATGGTCGGCTGCCCTTGCCGAGAATCTGCGCGACCTTGTCGGTCAACTGGGCGAATTCGAAAGGCTTGCAGATCATCTGCATGCCAGCGTCGAGGAAGCCGCCGCGGGCCACTGCGGTTTCGGCGTAGCCGGTGATGAACAGCACCTTGAGCTTGGGCCGCAACTGACGACCGATCTCTGCCAACTGGCGGCCGTTCATGCCCGGCAACCCGACGTCGCTGACCAACAGGTCGACCGGCTCCCCGGCCTGCAGGATCGCCAGGGCGATATTGGCATCTTCGGCCACCGTGCACTGGTAACCCTGCTCATCCAGCGCCTGGTGCACCAGCAGGCGAACGGTGGGGTCATCTTCGACGATCAACACGTTCTGACTGGCGGTAGCGGCGGAAGGCTGCGGTACTTCGACCTCAGACTCGAGTCGTTGTGCTGCATGCCGTGGCAGGTAAACATCGACGCGCGTGCCGTGGCCGATGCGGCTGTGCAAGGCCACGTGGCCCTGGGACTGCTTGCTGAAGCCGTACACCATCGACAACCCCAGGCCCGTGCCCTGGCCGATCGGCTTGGTGGTGAAGAACGGGTCGAAGGCGCGGTCCAGGGTGCTCTGCGGCATGCCACAGCCATTGTCATGCAGACTGATCAGCACATAGTCGCCGGCGGCCAGGGAGTGACCACCAAACAGGGTACCGTCGAGGCGCTGGTTACTGGCGCTGACGGTAAGGCGTCCGCCATTGGGCATGGCATCATGGGCATTGCTCAGCAGGTTGCCGAGTGCTTCCTGCAGTTGCACCGGGTCTGCTTCCACAGCCCATAACTCGGGCTCGATGCGTACTTGCAGCTTGATCTGTGGACCGAGCACCGACTTCAGTTGCTCTGCCGTCAACAGTGCAGCGACCTGCACCGGGTGCGCATCCAGTGACTGCCGACTGGAGAACGCCAGCAGGCGGTGGGTCATGCTGGCTGCGCGCTTGACCGCTTCCTGGCTGAGGCTGAGCAGGGCCGGCAGGGTGTCGGTGCGGCCTTGCTGCAAGCGTTTGCCGATCATTTCCAGGCTGCCGCCGATGCCGGTCAGCAAGTTGTTGAAGTCGTGGGCCACACCGCCGGCCAGTTGGCCGATGGCTTCCATTTTCTGCGACTGGCGCAGGTAATGTTCTTCCTCGCGTAACTGGCGCAGCTGCGCTTCGACCCGGTGCGTCTGACGCTCCAGTTCCTGGCTCTGGTTACGTGCCTGGTACTGTCGGCGCCGCGCGCGCAACGAGGCGTGGGTCAGGGCGAGAAGAGTGTCGGGTTCGAACGGACATTGCAGCAGGAACAGGTTGCCAAGGGCAGCGTGTCGGCTTTGCGGCGGGCTTTGACCTTGTATCGGCGGCCCCGTCAGCAGCAGCACGGGCAGGTCCGACCACAACGGCTGCTTGCCAAGGTAGAGATGCAAGGGCGAGCGGGTGCTGCCGTCCAGGCAGGTGTCGGCGATGATCGCCAGGCCTACGCCCTGTTCCAGGGCAAGCCCGAGGTCTTCCATGGTGGCGGCTTGCAGCGCCTGAATGCCGGCCTTGTCGAGCAGGCGCTGGGCCAGCTGGCTGAGCTGGGCCGGCGCCAGAATCAGCGCTCGTTCGGCATTGGCTAACGCGTTGCCCACGGGTGGTCTCCTTTGATAACGCTCAGGCAAGCACCGCCGGTGCCTGCTGTCCTCGCACTATCTCTGGACCACAGCCGTTGCGTGGGGGTTCAACCGGGTTGGCGGACGGTTGTCGGGAGCGTTCAAAGGCCTTGCTGCACCAGCGGATCGTCCGGGTTCTGCTGCTCCAGCTGGGCCAGCAGCACCTGCACATTCTGCAACTGGCCGGTTTCTTTCCAGTACTCGATCAGCAGCACCCGCGCCTTGCGGTTGGCCGGTTGCCGGGCAAGGATGGTTTCCAGCTGCTTTTGCGCGGCATCGACCTGCTCCAGCTGGTGCAGGCTGGTGGCCAGGGTGTAGCGGTAGTCGTGGTTGTCCGGTTCCAGTTCCAGGGCCCGGGCGAAGGCCAGCAGGGCGTATTCGTCCTGGCCGTGGCGCAGCAGCCAGCGCCCCAGTTCGTGTTGCAGGAAGGCAGAGTCGGGGCGCTTCTGCAGCGCTTTAGCCAACACCTGGCGTGAGGCGTCGGTCTGGCCCTGGCGCTCCAGCAGCTGGACCTGGGCGGCCAGCGCTTCGAGATTGTCCGGGGCCAGTTGCAGGGTGCGTTCCAGTGCTTGCCCGGCCTCCTGATAGCTGTTCTCGTGCAGGTACAGCTGGGCCAGGTGCAACTGGGCGCTGGCATCGTCGCTGCGCTTGGCCAGGAGCTGCTGGTACTGCTCCAGCACTTCCTGCAGCGGTCCGTAATACAGGCCGATATCGTCCGCGCTCAGCCCGAGCAGGGCATCGACCACGGCAAAGCGTACGCTTTGCTCTTCGTCATCGAGCAACGGGCCGAGCACCAGGCTGCGCTGGGTACCGGGCAGCATCGCCTGGATGCTGGCGACGGCGGCGCGGCGCACCAGCGGGTCTTCATGCTGCAGGTCGCGGTTGGCCAGTTTCAGGGCCAGGGGCGAGGGGTAATTGGGCAGTTCGGCGTACAGGCTGGCGCGGCGGATGGACGACAGGTCAGCGCGGCCCAATTGCTGGTAGAGCACCCGTGCGGCCCCAGGCTGGCCGTCATGGGCCATGGTCAGTGCCTTGGTGTAGCTGTGCTTGAGGGCCGGGGTGGGAGCAGGGCTGTCGTCACGCCAGAAATAGCCACCCAGGCCGAGGATGATGAGCAAGGTCAGGCTGATGAGCGTGTACTGGCGCTGTTTCGACATGGTGAATCCGAAGCGTGTCGCGGCTGCAAAGGGTTGAGCTTGGGTCACGAGGGCCGGTGGCGTCAAATGCAATGCGTGGTTATGCGCTGACTGCATCGCCGGCAAGGCCGGCTCCCACAAGGTCCAGCGTATGCAGCACCTGTGGGAGCTGGCCTTGCCAGCGATGGGCTGCAAAGCAGCCCCTGGAATCGTCAGACACAAAAAAGCCCCGCCAGCGTGAGCCAGCGGGGCAAAGGGCCGGTCAGAAACCAACCAAAGGAGCCGTTGAATCAGTTCGCCGCGGCCACGCTCTCGGCCTGCCAGCCGCCACCGAGGGCCTTGTAGATGGCGACGATGCCGCGGTACAGGTCCACTTCGCCCTGGGCCTGGGCATCTTCGGCGCTCAGGCGCTCGCGTTCGGCGTCGAGCAGCACCAGGTAATCGACGGTGCCTTCGCGGTAGCGAATCGAGGCCAGGTCCGCCGCCTTGCGACTGGCTTCGCTCTGGCGCAGCAGGGCCAGCAGGCGTTCCTGGCGTTTGCTGTAGTCGCTGAAGGCGTTTTCCGACTCTTCCAGGGCCAGCAGCACCTGCTGTTCATAGTTGGCCAGCGCACCCTCGGCATCGGCATTGGCACCGCGCAGGCGGGCGCGCACGCTGCCCAGGTCGAAGGCCGCCCAGGTGATGCTCGGGCCCAGGGCCCAGGCCTTGGCGGCCGAGGAGCCCAGTTGCGAGCCGCGCCCGGCGGTAAAGCCAAGGAAGCCGCTGAGGCTGACCCGTGGGAACAGGTCGGCCGTGGCCACGCCGATGTTGGCCGTGGCGGCTGCCAACTGGCGCTCGGCGCTGCGGATATCCGGGCGGCGCTTGAGCAGCTCGCCGGGGTCACCCACCGGCAAGGCCTTGGCGATGGCCGGCAACTGCGCCGGCGAGAGGTCGATGGCCAAGGCGTCCGGGCGCTGGCCAAGCAGGGTGGCGATGCGATTACGCGCCCGCACCTGTTCGGCCTGCAGTTGCGGCACGCTGGCCTCGACCGCCGCCAGGCGGGCATCGGCACGCACCACGTCAAGGTCGTTGCCGACCCCGGCGTCACGCAGGGTTACGGTGATGCCACGCGAATCCTGCTGGGTCTTGAGGTTGGCCAGGGCGATCTTCTCGCGCAACTGTGCACCGCGCAGCTGGCCATAGGCATCGACCAGTTCGGCGATCAGGCTGACCTGCAGCTGCTGCAGGTCGGCCTGCGCGGCGTCCTGCTCGGCATCGCTGGCTTCCAGTTGGCGCTGGATGCGGCCGAACAGGTCCAGTTCCCAGGCCATGTCCAGGCCCAGGTCATAGCGTTCGCTGTTGACCCGGTCCTCGGTCTGGCCAGGGACCTGGCCCTTGCCCAGGTCGGCGCTGGCACGGCTGGTCACGGTTGGCAGGGCGTCGTTGCTGACATCGTCACGGATCGCCCGCGCCGCTTTCAGGCGGGCGAAGGCCACGCGCAGTTCACGGTTGCCGTCCAGCGACTGGCTGACCAGCTTGTTGAGTACCGGGTCGTCGAACTGCTTCCACCAGATGCTTTCGAAGCGGCTGCGGTCGAACGACGCCTTGGCGCTCGGTTCATTGGCCGCGCTCAACTGCGCCGCCGCGGTGTCCGGCGCCTGGTAGTCCGGGCCTACCGCACAGGCGGCCAGGGCCAGGACCAACAGGCTCGGCATAAAGAGTTTCAGATTGCGGTTCATGCATGACTCTCCAGCTTCAGCGCACGCGCCGCTTTGCGGGCCTCGCTGCGTTCCACGTAACGGCGGATCAGGACAAAGAACACCGGCGTCAGCAGCAGACCGAAGAAGGTCACCCCGATCATCCCGGAGAACACCGCTACACCCATGGCATGACGCATTTCAGCACCGGCACCGGAAGAGAACACCAGCGGCACCACCCCCATGATGAAGGCGATCGACGTCATCAGGATCGGTCGCAGACGCAGGCGGCAGGCTTCCAGTACCGCAGCCAGCGGGTCGAGGCCTTCGGCCTGTTTATCCTTGGCAAACTCGACGATCAGGATGGCGTTCTTGCACGCCAGCCCCACCAGTACGATCAAGCCGATCTGGGTAAAGATGTTGTTGTCGCCACCGGACAGGATCACCCCGGTAATCGCCGACAGCAGGGTCATCGGTACGATCAGGATCACCGCCAGCGGCAGGCTCCAGCTTTCGTACTGGGCGGCCAGCACCAGGAAGGCCAGCAGTACGCAGAGCGGGAAGACGAACAGCGCGGTATTGCCGGAAAGGATCTGCTGGTAGGTCAGCTCGGTCCATTCGAAGGTCATGCCGTTGGGCAGTTCATCCTTGAGCAGCTTCTCGATGGCCTTTTCCGCTTGCCCGGAGCTGTAGCCCGGGGCGGCGGCGCCATTGATCTCGGCGGTGATGAAACCGTTGTAGTGCATGACTCGGTCCGGCCCCGAGGTATCGCTGACCTTGATGAAGGTCGCCAGCGGGATCATCTCGCCCTGGTTGTTGCGCACCTTCAACTGGCCGATCTGCTCGGCTTCGAGACGGAACTGCTGCTCGGCCTGGACGTTGACCTGGTAGGTGCGGCCAAAGCGGTTGAAGTCGTTGGCGTACAACGAACCCAGGTAGATCTGCAGGGTGTCGAAGATATCGCTGATGGCGACACCGTGGGTCTTGGCTTTCTCGCGGTCGATGGCGGCATCGACCTGCGGCACGTTGACCTGGTAACTGGTGAACAGCCCGGCCAGTTCCGGCACGTTGTGGCTCTTGGCGATGATGTTCTGGGTTTCCTTGTACAGCGCTTCATAACCCAGGTTGCCACGGTCTTCGATCTGCAGGCGGAAACCACCGATGGTGCCCAGCCCTTGTACCGGCGGCGGTGGGAAGATGGCGATGTAGGCGTCTTCGATACCGGCGAACTGCGCGTTCAGCGCGGCGGCAATCGCCGCGGCCGACTGGCTCGGGTCTTTACGCTCATTGAACGGCTTGAGCGGGGTAAACACGATGCCGCTGTTCGGGCTGTTGGTGAAGCCGTTGATCGACAGGCCCGGGAAGGCCACCGAGTCGGCCACGCCAGGTTGCTTGAGGGCGATCTCGCTCATCTTCTTGATCACCGCTTCCGTGCGGTCGAGGCTGGCGGCATCCGGCAGTTGCGCGAAGGCGACCAGGTACTGTTTGTCTTGCGCCGGCACGAAACCGGTCGGCGTCGAAGAAAAGCCCAGCCAGGTCATGATGATCAGGCCACCGTAGACGAACAGGGCGATGCCGCTGCTGCGGATGACCCGGCCGACCGCGCCGACGTAGCCATGGCTGGCCCGGTCGAAGAAGCGGTTGAACGGGCCGAACAGCCAGCCACCGAGCAGGCGCTCAAGCACTTTCGAGAAGCGGTCTTTCGGGGCGTGGTGCTCCTTGAGCAGTACGGCGGCCAGGGCCGGCGACAGGGTCAGGGAGTTGAACGCCGAGATCACCGTCGAGATGGCAATGGTCAGGGCGAACTGCTTGTAGAACTGCCCGGTAAGGCCGGAAATGAACGCGGCTGGCACGAACACTGCGCACAGTACCAGCGCAGTGGCGATGATCGGCCCGGTCACTTCGCCCATGGCCTTTTGCGTGGCTTCCAGCGGCTTGAGGCCCAGGCCGATATTACGCTCGACGTTCTCCACCACGACGATGGCGTCGTCCACCACGATCCCGATGGCCAGTACCAGGCCGAACAGCGACAGGGCGTTGAGCGAGAAGCCGAACAGGTGCATCACCGCAAAGGTGCCGATCAGCGACACTGGTACGGCCACCAGCGGAATGATCGAGGCGCGCCAGGTCTGCAGGAACAGGATAACGACCAGTACCACCAGGATCAGTGCTTCGAACAGGGTATGTACCACGGCTTCGATCGAACCGCGGACGAACACCGTCGGGTCATAGACGATGCTGTAGTCCATGCCTTCGGGGAAGTCCTTCTTCAGCTCGGCCATTTTCCCACGGACCTCATCGGAGATCTCGATGGCGTTGGAACCTGGGCGCTGGAAGATCGGGATGGCCACGGCCGGCTGGTTGTTGAGCAGCGAACGCAGGGCGTACTGGCTGGAGCCGAGCTCGACCCGGGCAATGTCCTTCAGGCGAGTGATTTCGCCATCGGCGCCTGAGCGGATGATGATGTTCTCGAACTCTTCTTCACTGACCAGGCGGCCCTGGGTGTTCACCGACAACTGGAAGCTGGTGGTCCCCGGTGCGGGTGGGGCACCGAGTTGACCGGCAGCCACCTGACGGTTCTGCTCGCGAATGGCCGCAACCACGTCGCTGGCCGTCAGGTTGCGCGATGCGGTCTTGTTTGGATCAAGCCAGACCCGCAGCGAATAGTCGCCCATGCCGAACAGCTGCACGTCACCGACGCCGCCCAGGCGGGCCAGTTCGTCCTTGATGTTAAGGATGGCGTAGTTGGACAGGTAGAGCATGTCGTAGCGGTTGTCCGGCGAGGTCAGGTGCACGACCATGGTCAGGTCGGGCGAAGCCTTGTCGACGGTGATGCCGATCCGCGTCACTTCCTCGGGCAGCTTGGGCTGGGTCCGGGTCACACGGTTCTGCACCTGCACCTGAGCGTTGTCCAGATCGGTGCCCAGGGCAAAGGTGATGGTCAGGGTCAGCTTGCCATCCGCGGTGGACTGGGAGGACATGTAAAGCATGTTCTCCACCCCGGTAATCGCTTGCTCAAGCGGTGCGGCGACGGTTTCGCCGATCACTTTCGGGTTGGCACCGGGGAAGTTGGCGCGCACCACCACGGTGGGCGGTACCACTTCCGGGTATTCGCTGATCGGCAGCTGGAACAGCGAGATGCTGCCGGCGATCAGGATCAACAGCGACAGCACCGCGGCGAAGATCGGCCGGGTAATAAAAAACTTGGAAAAATTCATCGGACTGATCCCTTAACCGCGCGGTGCCGAGGCACTGGCGAGTTTTACGCTGGGGGTGGCCACGGCTTTGCCCTGGACACTGGCCTCGAGCACCTGGCGTTGTTGGGCGAGGGCGGCGATGGTCGCTTCACTGGCCATCGGCGTGTCCTGCGGGTCGACCGGCGAGCCCGGGCGCACCCGTTGCAGGCCCTTGACGACGATGCGGTCATCCTTGCTCAGGCCATTGCGCACGATGCGCAGGCCTTCGAGTTTCGGCCCCAGTTCAACGGCGCGGTACGCGGCCTTGTTGTCCTTGTCCATGACCAGCACGAACTTCTTGCCAAGGTCGGTGCCCACCGCTTCGTCGTTGATCAGCACCGCCGAGTAGGTGGCGCTGCCGACCAGCTTCAGGCGTGCATACAGGCCCGGGGTGAACTGGCCGTCGGTGTTGTCGAACACTGCGCGGCCACGGATGGTGCCGGTCTTGGGGTTGACCTGGTTGTCGACGAAGTTCATCTGGCCCAGGTGCGGGTTGCCGCTTTCGTTCGACAGGCCCAGGTACACCGGGGTGCTCTGGCCGCGCTGGCCGTCGCGCGCCAGCTGGGTGTACTTGAGGTACACGCGCTCGTCGGCGTCGAAGTAGGCGTAGACCTTGTCGGTGGAGACCACGCTGGTCAGCGGCGTCACATCGGCGGTGACGATGTTGCCGGCGGTGAACTGGGCGCGGCTGACCCGGCCGCTGATCGGTGCGGTAACGCGGGTGAAGCTCAGGTTCAGGCGTGCCAGATCAAGTTGGGCCTGGATCGCGGCGACACCGGCACGCGCTTCGGCGGCGGCGCTGGTGCGCGATTCGGCCAGCTCGGCGGAAATCGCGTTGCTGCTGCGCAGGCGCTCGCCGCGCTGGGCTTCGTTTTCGCTGCGGATGGCGGTGGCGCGGGCTTGTTGCAGCTGGGCTTCGAGGCGGCGGACCTCAGCCTGGAACGGACGTGGGTCGATCTGGAACAGCAGATCGCCTTTTTTCACCTGGGCGCCTTCGGTGAAGGCCACCTGGTCGATCTGCCCGGAGACGCGCGGGCGCACCTCGACGGTTTCCGGTGCCTCCAGGCGGCCGGTGAACTCGTCCCATTCGTTGATCGGTTGTTCCAGTACCTTGGCCACGCTGACCTTGGTCGCCGCCGGCGCCTGCACGGCCTCCGGGGTGCGACCGCAGGCACTCATCACCAATACAGCCAATAGAGCAAGGGGGTAACGCAAAGGTTTGAGTGACTGTTCCATGGGGAGTCCGCCAATTTATTGATAGTGGGCGGATTCTGCGATTTGTAACTATTAACAACGAATCGAATGGCGCGAAGGTTATTATCATCGGGAATGATATGAGGGAATCGGCGGTGGCCTCATCGCTGGCAAGCCAGCTCCCACATTGGACCTGTGTATGCCGACCCTGTGGGAGCTGGCTTGCCAGCGATCCAGAGATTACAGCGACTGCAAAAACGCCCGCAGCGCCCGGCGATCATCGGCCACCAGTGCCTTGAAGCGCTCGCGCGCCACTTGCGCTTCACCGCCATGCCACAACACCGCCTCCTCAAGCGTACGCGCCCGGCCGTCATGCAGGTACCCGGCGCCGGGGTTGATCCGCTCGATCAGCCCCAGCCCCCACAGCGGCGCGGTACGCCACTCGCGGCCGCTGGCCAGGTAGTCGTCGCGCCCATCGGCCAGGCCCGGCCCCATGTCATGCAGCAACAGGTCGCTGTAAGGTTCGATCTGCCGCGCTGATAACAGCGGGTACAGCGGATGCTGGCCCGTGGTCAGGCGCGGGCGATGGCACTGGGCGCATCCCGCTTCATTGAACAGCCGCTCGCCACGCTGCACCTCGGGATTGTCCAGGCCTCGCCGCGGCGGTGGCGCCAGATGCGCCAGGTAGAAGTGCAGGTCACCCAGTTGCAGGGCATCGAGCTCCGGCGCACCGCCACTGACCGCCTGGCGACAGTCCTGTTGCATCGACGTGCAGTTCTGTTCAGGGTACAGCGGCGAAGTAATCCCCAGGTCGCCGTGCAGGGCGCTGGCAATCTGCTGACGCAGGTCCGGCTGGTTCGATTTGAGGCCGAAGCGCCCGGCCTCAAGGCGCTGGCGCTCGACGCTCCACACCTGGTTGACGCGGCCTTTCACGCCATCAGGTTTAGGCGCGTCGGCCAGCGCTTGCAGGGTGCTGGCCTCGATGGCTTCGAGCAGGCCCAGGCCGAACACCGGTGAGCCAACCCGCATCGAGGTGTGCACGTTATCCAATGGACCATAGTTCAGCTCGCTGAAGCTCAGCCGTGGCGAACGCAGGCCGATGCGCTCACCATCCGCCAGGGTCACAAACTGCTCTTGCCAGCGGACATGCGCCCGGCCTTCGCCGGCCACACCGGGAATGGCCGATTCGTTGAGCTGATCTCCATAGGCCGGATGCGGCAGTGGCCCGCCATGGGCATCGCGTCCGGGCCGCGACAGCCGCACCAGTAGCGTGCGCAGGGGCTCGTGGTCGCTGGCCGGGGCCTGGCCACGGCCATTTTTCGGGTGGCAGGCAATGCAACTGATGCGGTTGTACAGCGGCCCCAGGCCATCGACCGCTTCGTCCCGCGAGGGCGCGACCACCCAGGCCTGGCGGAACAGGCTGCGGCCGTGGAAGAAGCGCTCCCGTTGCAGGTCGTCATCCAGCCCCGGCAAGGGCTGGGCGAAGGCTTCACGGTTGACGGCGGCGTGCTCGGCGCTGGCGGGCAGGCTCACCAGCATGCCGAGCAACAGCCAAAGGCCATAGCGCTTCACAGGCCCATGGCCGCAAGCAGGCGCTCGGCTTGCGCCTGTTGCCTGGCGCTATGGAACTGCCAGGCGATCTCCTCGCGGCCCAGGGCGTCCTGGTCGCTGGCCGACTGACGTTGCATGCCCTGGTCCTGACGTTGAGCAAACAGCGCCAGCAACGGCGCCGACATGGCTTGCTCCTCGTCGATGGGCGGCACGCTGAGGAACTCGCGCACGGCGGTCAGGTCCCGGCCCTGTGCTTCACCGGCATGCACCCGCGCCCACAACGCGCCGAGGCGCTCATGGGGTTGGCCAAGCCATTGCTCGAACAATGAGGTGATCAGCGCCAGGCGCTCGCGCGAACGGTCGTCGGTGTAGGCATAGGCACCCTGGCGGGCGGCGGCAAAGGGGTCGTGATAGCCCGCTGGCAGATCGGCATAAACGCTGGGGCGCACCGGCAGTTTGCGGATGTCCGGATCGGCCAGCAGGCGTTGCCCTTCAGACGACAACACGAAGCGCACAAAGGCCCGCGCGCCCTCGACCTGCCTGGCCTGGCGGGGGATGGCAATATGCGCCGGGTTGAGCCCGCCATGGGCGGGATAGATGAACTCGACCGCTTCGCCATTGCTCACCGCCGAGGCAACGAAGAAGTCGATCGATACGCCCACCGCCGAGCGCCCGCTGGCCACCTCGTCACTGACCAGGGTGCCGCCACGGCTGACCAGCCGCGATTGCCCGGCAAGCTCGCTCCACAGGGCCCAGCCCTTGTCCCAGCCGTAGGCCTGCAGGACGATATCCAGCAGTACCGGGGCAAAGCCGACCCGCGCCGGGTCGGGCAGGGCGATGCGCCCGCGCAGGCGGGCATCGAGCAGGTCCGGCCAGTCTCGCGGGGCGGGCATGTTCAGCTTGGCCAGTTCGACCGGATTGATGGCAAAGCCGTAACCGGCAAGCTCGGTGGCCTGATAGCGAGCCGCGCGATCGCGCAGGGCGATGGCGCCAATGCGCGGCGGCAAACCGTCCAGGTCGACACCCAGCGGCTGCCAGCCGGCGTCCCGGGCCAAACGCTTGAAGTTGCCCGGTGACGGCGCCCAGTAGACATCGACCCCGCCCTGATCGGCCTGACGCAAATAGGGCAGGGCATCGAAGCCCTGGCGCCAGAGGATCTGCAGGCGATAGCCGGGGTTGGCGCGCTCGAAGGCTTCTTCGAAGCGCGTCATCATCTCCTCGGGGTAGCTGGTCAACACCACCACCGGCTGCGGCGCTGCCGCCTGGACGCTGGCCGCGCCCAGCAGCAGGGCCAGCAGCCAGGCCTTAGAGCGGCACATTGAACTGTACGAAGTAGCTGCGGCCACTTTCCGGGTACCCCTCGCTGTATGCATAAAGGCGATCGAACAGGTTGCGGATGCCCGCTTCGATGCGGACGTCGTTGCTGAAGCGGTAGCCGCTCTTGAGGTTGTATACCGCGTAGCCGCCGCTCATCTGGCTGCCATCGGACATGTTGTAGCGCCGCGACGCGGCTTCGACGCCGGCGGTGTGGCGCCAGGCATCGAGGTTCAAGCTGGCCGAGGCAAACAGGTTGTGGCGCGGTGTGTCGATCGGGTGCAGCTCGGGGTTGCTGCGGTTTCTCCGGTCCAGGTAGGTGTAGCTGGTGTTGAATTCCCAGTTGCCCAGGTCACCGCGCAGGCCCAGTTCAACGCCCTGGTTACGTGCCTTGGCGATGTTCTGGTACTGGCCGCACGGCGCCGCGCAACCGGCTACCGGGGCGACGGTGACCTGCTGGATGGAGTCTTCGATATTGCTGACGAACAGCGCCGTGTCCAGGGTCCATTGCTGGTTGACCGCGCCGCTGTACCCCAGCTCGTAGTGGGTGGCACGTTCGGATTTCAGGTCGGGGCTGGGGATCACCGTGCCAAAGCGGGTCGAGTAGCGGTCCTTGATGGTCGCAAAGCGGCTCTTGCGGGCCACCGTCAGGCGCACCTGGCCGTTGTGATCGATGTTCAGCAGCGGCCCGGTGTTCATGAACAGGCCCAACTGGCTGTTGACCGCATCATCGCTGCCGGTGGGCTCGTCATACAGGGTCTTGACCCTCGGCGAGGCGGCGCTGGTGCCGAAGTTCTCGGCCTCAAGGCTCTTGCGGTAGTTGTACGACACGCCGCCGACCACGCTGAAAATCTCGTTCAGGCGCAGTGTGTCTTCCACGGCGATGGACTGGGTCTGATCGCGAAAGTGGGTTTGCGGGTCGCTGCCATCGCGCGAGCGGTGCACGTCTTCCTTGAAGTGGTAGGCGATGCCCAGGCGGTTGCCCTCGCTCAGGGCCAGGTCGCCTTCGACCGAGAAACCCGTGGACTCATCATCGTACTTGCTCGGGAAACCAGGCTGCATCGCGCCGGGGATGCCATTGTTGTAGACGAAGCTTTCCAGCGAGTTCTTGAAGGTATCGCGGTACACCCGGGTCTTCAGGCCGTGCTCGCCGAAGCGGGTATTGGTGGCCAGGAACAGGCTGGTCTTGTCCCATTTCGGCCATTGCCACCAGCGCTTGCGCTGGCCGGTGGCGGGCAGGTCGCCGGCGTAGGGCGGCTGGCCCTTGCGGCCTTGCTGCTGGACATAGCCGAGGACGTACTCGTCGGTGTCGTTGGGGGTAAAGCCAAGCTTGAAGCTGAACTTGCCGTCACGCTTGTTGCTGTTTTCGCGGCGACCCTCGCCTTGCTGGTTGTTGGTCGGCTCGAAGTCGTCCGGCAGCATCGTGTAGTCATAGTCGACATAGGACACGCCGCCCTGCATCCACCAATTGCCCTGGTTGGAGCCGAGGTTGGCATAGCTGCGATAAGCGTTGACGTTGCCGTGGTCGGTCAGCTCCAGGCCGCCGCCCACTTCACCTTCGAAGGCCTCGGTGGGCCGTCGGGTGATCAGGTTGATCGCCCCGCCCAGGGTGTTGGGGCCGTACAGCAACGAGGCGAAGCCCTTGGCCACTTCAATGCGCGACAGGTCGTAGGTGGTGAAGCGTCCCAGGTCGATATTGCCGTCGTAGGGTACGTAGGTGGGAATGCCATCGATATAGACCGGCACCTGCAGACGGTCGAAGCCACGCACGTACACCACCTGTTCGGCACGCGCGCCCATGTAGGCGAGATTCACCCCGGGGGCCAGGGCCAGGGCGCGGTCGACGGTCTCGCGGTCGTGCAGGCGCATGTCATCCAGCTCGACGACGCTGCTGCCGGTTGCCAGGGCATCATCCTGCGGTGCGGAAATCTGGATTTCACCCAGGCTGAAGGTTTTTTTCTGCTCGGCCACGGCGGCCTCGGCACTGATCGCGGCCAGGGCGAGCAGCAGGGTACGGGGGGCGAACGGCGTCATGACGCTCCTTTGTTGGTATCGTTATATATTTTATTATATAGCGTGTGGCGCAAAACGGCCGACAGCACCCTCCCCAGGGGCTATCAGGTCGAATCGATCAAGCGAACACGCGCACCGGCAGAACGCCGCAGATACTAGAGCCAGGCGCGGAAATTGACAACGCTATATATAAATTTATATAGCGAATGGATTACAGAATGGCTAGCGCTTGCACTCGGCCAGCACCACTTTGCAGGTGTTGGGCAGGCCGCCGGAACGCCCGGCATAGCGGATGCAGTTGTTCATGGATTTTTGCCGGGCGATCTGCAGGGTCGCGCCCCAGGCCAGGCCGCCTTCGCCGGCAGTGGGGACGGCTTTGGCGTGGCAGTTGGAACCGGCGTTGGCCGCCAGGTAACGTGCTTTGGGTTTGCTCGAACAACCGGCTGTCAGCGCCAGGCAGAGGGCGAGCAGGCAGGTGGTTATGGCGGTGCTGTTCATATCAAAGGCTGTCCGGATCGCCGAAGAGGGCTGTACCCGGGTTGGCCCCCGGTCCACCCAATTATAGGCAGTGGGCAACAATCCCTGTCGGCTATTTTGGCCTGGCAGGGATTGTTGCCACGCTCACGCCTGCAAGGCCAACTGCATGCCGGCCAGCTTGATGCAGGTTTCCTCGTATTCGCTGGCAGGCTCCGAGCAGTGCACGATGCCGCAACCGGCGAACAAACGGGCGTGCTTGCCATTCACCAGTGCCGAGCGCAGGCCGACGATGAATTCGCCGTTGCCCCGGGCATCCAGCCAGCCCAGCGGCGCGGCGTACCAGCCACGGTCGAAACCCTCGAAGCGGCGAATATGCTCCATGGCCTGGCGACGTTCGTGGCCGCCGACGGCGGGTGTCGGGTGCAGCGTCGCGACCACTTGCAGCAGGCCTGCTTGCGGGCGCAGGCGGCCTTCAATCAGCGTGCTCAGGTGCTGGACCCGGCTCAGGCGCTGTATAGCGGGCGTCGACGGTACCTGTAACTGGCTTGCCCACGGGGCCAGGCCACTCTGGATGATCTGCACCACCAGCGCATGCTCGTGGCGGTTCTTCTCGCAGTCCATCAGCGCTTGCGCCAGCTGGGCGTCTTGCTGCGGGTCCGGGTCGCGGCGGATGGTACCGGCCAATGCCTGGGTTTGCAGGCGGCCGTCGTGTAGTTTTACCAGGCGCTCCGGCGAAGCACCGAGGAAGCAGCTCTGCTGCCGGCGAAAGGCGAACAGGTACGCCGAGGGATCGTTGCTGGCCAGGCGTACCAGGGTTCGGCCAGGGCTGATGGCATGGGAGTACTCGCTGATTACTTCACGCGCCAGCACCACCTTTTTCATCGGGCTGTCGCGCAGTACGTCCAGGGCATGGGCGATTTTGCTTTCCCAGCATGCCCGCGGCAGGCACTGGTCACGGGTATGCTGCGGCGGCGCCAAGGTGACCGGCGGCGACAGATAGCGATCCATCAGGCCGTTCCATTCATTGAGCACATGCTCGCAGCGGCTGTCGGCATTGTCCGAGGGGCCGATCCGCTGCTGGCACACCAGCCAGCATTGATCGCCGTCGCGTATCAGCAGCAAGGTCATCAACAGCATCGATGCATCGCCGAAACCTTGCCAGGCGCTGCTGGCCTCGACCTGATGATCGAATCGAAAGCCGCCGCAGAGCGCTGGAGGCTGTGGGCCATGGATCACCGCGCTGTGCAGCCATTGCTGCCATTGCTGCTCCACCATGGCGAAGCGCTGCCCGCCAGCGCCGCTCAGTTCTGCCGCCACGCCCCAGCCGAACAGGCTCTTGCCGCCATCGGCCGCGCGCCAGAACAGGCTCTCGGCGTCGGGCTGGTCGACGCGGCAAAACAGCTCCAGCAGGTCCAGCTCGACGATCGCCAGGGCGTAGCTGGCCAGCACCGGCGCGCCTTGCACGGCGGCGCGCTGGCGAGCCTGTTCGAACACCTGGGTCAGCCCCGCGGTGTGTTCTTCCAGCCGGGTAAAGGCCCTCATGCCGGGACTCTCATGGTGCGCCAGTGCCGTACTTGCTGGGCGATGTACCAGTGGATGATCTGGGCGAACAGGGTTTCGACAAAATGCGCATCCAGCCCGGCTTCTTCGGCCCACTGGCGCCGTTGCGGGAGCATCTGGGCGACGCGCTCGGGTGCGGCGATGCTGCTTTCGGTCGGCTTGAACCGGGCAGCGGCTTTGACGTAAGCCATGCGTTGGCGCATGAGTTCGATGATCTGGTGGTCCAGTGAATCGATGGCGATCCGGATGTCCGGGAGGCCTTCGCAAGCGTCAGGGGATTTCATCAGAGGGATTCCTCAAGGGCGGGCGATGTGAGCGGGCGACAGCCAAGCAGCGTGGCCGCCAGGGCATCGAGCAACGCCTGGCGCTGCTCGATCAGGTAGAAGTGTTCGCCTTGCCAGCGCTGCAGGTGCAGTGGCTGGAGGCTCGCGGCTTGCCAGGCCAAGGCTTCGTCGAGGTCGATCTCCGGATCCTGCTCGGGGTAGAACACCGCGATCCGGCTGCTCAGCGGTTGCGGCGCAGCGCAGCCGTAGGTTTCGACAATGCGGTAGTCATTGCGCAGGCTGGGCATGAACATCTCGCGCAGGGCCGGGTCTTCCAGCAGCGGATTGGGCCGGCTGGACAGGCGCTGTACATCGTCCAGCAGCGCTTGGTCCGGCCCGCTGTGCAACTGCCCGCCACGCTGGCGCTGCGGAGCCGGGTGGGCGGAAACGAACAGGTGGCCGACGGCGATTGCCTGTTGCTCCAAGCGCGTCGCCACCTCATACGCCACCACGGCACCGAGGCTATGGCCGAACAGGGCCAGGGGGCGATCGGCGTAACCGCGCAACGCTTGGCTGGCGGCCTCGGCGAGGCTGTGCATGTCGGTCAGGCAGGGTTCGCTGAAGCGGTCTTCGCGCCCCGGGTACTGGATCGCCAACAGGTCGATATCGGCGGGCAGGGTGCAGGCCCAGTCGCGGAAAAAACTCGCACTGCCGCCGGCATGGGCGAAGCACACCAGGCGCCAGCGCGGCATCGGCGACAATCGATAGGGGCGCACCCAGCGCTCGGTCTGGGTCAGCAGGTCAGCGATCACGAGGCGCTGCTCCCGCGGTTGGCGTCGAGCCAGGCCAGGCGCAGGCTTTCGCGCAGGTCCTTGCGGCTGACCTTGCCGACCCCGGTCTGCGGGAACTGCGGCACAAACTCGATGCGGTCCGGCACCTTGAATGCGGCCAGGCCCTGGCTGCGCAGATGCTGCTTGAGAGCAAACGTCGACGGCGCCGGATTGCGGGCGACGATGAAGGCACAGGTGGATTCGCCCAACAGTGCATCGGGCATCGCCACCAGGGCCGCGTCATGCACCTGGGGATGATTGATCAGCAGGTTTTCCACTTCTTCGGCGGCGACTTTCTCGCCGCCGCGGTTGATCTGGTCCTTGTCCCGCCCCTCGACCACCAGGTAACCCTCGGCGGTACGCCGCACCCGGTCGCCGCTGCAATAGAAACCGTCGTCGGTGAAGGCCTTGGCATTGTGTGCCGGCAGGCGGTAATAGCCGCGAATGGTGTAAGGCCCACGCACTTGCAGTTCGCCGACTTCACCGTCGGGCACCGCTTGCCCCTGTTCGTCGACGATGCGCACTTCGTCATCGGCGCTCAGCGGCCGGCCCTGGGTGTGCAGGATCAGCTCCTGGCGGTCATCCAGGCGCGTGTAGCAGAGCAGCCCCTCAGCCATGCCCAGCACTTGTTGCAAGGTGCAGCCGAGTATCGGCGTGACCCGCGCCGCCGCGGTGCTCAGCAGCTTCGCCCCGCCGACCTGGAGCACACGCAGGCTCGACAGATCGGCCTGGCGCTGGGCCTGGGCGTCGAGCCAGAGCATTGCCAGCGGTGGCACCAACGCGGTGACGGTCACCCGCTCTGCGCTGATCAGGGCGAAGCAGGTGTCCGGGTCGGGGCGCCGGCTGCACACCACCCGGCCACCCGCCAGCAAGGTACCGATCACGCCGGGGCAGCACAGGGTGAAGTTGTGCGCCATGGGCAGGGCGGCAAGGTACACGGTGTGCTGGTCCAGGCCGCAGACGGCGCTGCTGGCGCGCACGTTGTAGAGGTATTCAGCGTGCCGGCGCGGAATCAGCTTGGGGGTGCCGGTGGTGCCGCCCGACAGCTGGAAGCAGGCCACTGCCTCGGCCTGACCGGCGTCATGCTCCAGTGCTTCGCTGCGGTACAGCTCGCCTAGGGCGGTGAATTCCTCGGCGACACCCTCGATCACCACGTGTTGCAGGCAGGGGTTGGCGGCGCGCAACTGGCGCGCCATCTGCCGACAGTCGAAGCCTTCCAGCTGATCGCAGCCGATGTAGGCCGTGGCCTGGGCAAAGCTGCAGAAGCCGCCGATCTCATGCTGGCGGTGGGCGGGCAGGGCGAGGATCGGCCGCGCGCCCAGGCGAAACAGGGCAAAACACACTTCGACAAAGGCGCTGCCGTTGGGCAGGTGCACGACCACATTGTCACCGGCCTGCAGGCCAAGGGCACGCAAGCCACCGGCCAGGCGCCGGCAGCGGTCCGCGAGGCTGGCATAACTCAGGTGCAAGGGGCCGTCGGTAATTGCGATTGCTGCAGGGTTTCGGGCAGCGGCAGCGTCGAGGGCCTGGGCGAACGTCTGCTCTTGCCAGTAGCCGGCCTGGCGGTAGCGTTCGGCAAATGCGGCCGGCCAGTCGGGGGCGTCGTCGGAGGCATCTGGCACAAGGATGGAGGTACTCAATGACATGGAATCTCCTATTTGCAGAAATAATTGGCTACAAATGGCTAAATGAGATCTATTATCATTGTCTTTTGCCGAGGGCATCTCAACGCCAAGGCTTTCGGTACCGCGACTTTTTCATTAGATGAAATGCGCAGTGGCTTCAAACAGGGAGGCTCAAGGCTTACAAGCCTCCCGTTACTTCAGGTCAGGCCCCACGTAATGGCCTCAGGAAAAGGGAAAACCCAATGACTATTACGATCATCGCCCCAACTCACCCAGAGAAGCAGGCCGCCCCCAAGGGCAACCAACCCGGAACGGTCTACCTGGAACCGCACATGACCCTGGTCACCGGCACCCTGTGGTCGGAGAGCGAGGCCTGGGTCGAAGACCCGCTGGAGCGTGGTCTCAAGCTGATCCTGGTGCAGAGTGGCGAGTTGTCCTGCCGGATCCCCGGGCACGCCGAGCAATCGATCCGCGGCCCGAGCCTGTGCACCATCGTCAATGACGGCGAGTTCACCTCTTCGCAGATCTACGGCACCTCGACGCCGCTGCGCTACACCATCGTGCAGCTGGACCTGGAGTCTCTCGACCGGCACCTGGGCATGGCCCCGCGCAAGCTGCTGGCCGCCAGGGGGGGCGATCCCTACATGATGGTGCGCCCGGCGCCCCGGGCGATGCAGGCGCTGGCGACGCAGATTGCCACCTGTCCGATGCAGGGCCCCAGCCGCTCGCTGTACCTGGGCGGCAAGGCCCTGGAATTGACCGCCCTGAGTGCGCAGTTCCTGCTGGACGAACGCGCGCAGCCGGAACAGAAGCTGCGCATCACCTCATCGGATGTCGAGCGCGTGCACGCGGCGCGCGATCGGCTGGTGCGCTCGCTGCTGGAGCCGCCAAGCCTGAATGCCCTGGCCGCCCATGTCGGCATGAGCCCACGCAAACTCACCGCAGGGTTTCGCAAGGTGTTTGGCACCAGCGTGTTTGGCTACCTGCACGAACATCGCCTGAGTGAAGCGCACCGCATGCTCAGCGATGAAGAGAGCAACGTCTCGACCGTCGCCTATGGCGTGGGTTACAGCCCGGCGCATTTTTCCATCGCCTTTCGCAAACGCTACGGCGTATCGCCCAGCGAGATCCGCTGACGGCTCGCTGACTCTGAATCGAATGAAAAGGCCTGTGCATCTAAAGCCTTGAGCGCTTCCTGAAAACCTGCTTGCGATAAAGTCTCATTTGATAATGGCTTGCATCTTTGTGAGCCGCGCAGACTTTATTTTCAAGGGTCACAGGAAGCTTTTCATGAGCGAGCTGACAACAGCAGACACCCCCCCGGCCAACCCGCTGCGCCCCTGGCTGATCGAACACCTCGCCCAGTTGCTGGGTGCCACCGTGGATGAAATCGACAGCCTGGGCGACGAGGAAAACCTGCTCGGCTGCGGGCTGGATTCAATTCGCCTGATGTATCTGCAAGAGCGCCTGCGCAGCCACGGGCTACAGGTCGATTTTGCCCAGTTGAGTGCCGAGCCGAGCGTGGCTGCCTGGCTGGCGCTGTTGCGCGGGCAAACCTTGCAACCTACGCTGGCGCCTGCCGTTGCACCTGCATCAGCAGGCGCGGAGAGCTTCGAACTCAGTGCCGTGCAACAGGCCTACTGGCTGGGCCGTGGCGCCGCTGAAGTGCTGGGCAATATCAGTTGTCACGCTTGGCTCGAGTTCGACTGCCAGGGCATCGAACCGCGACGCCTTGAAGCCGCTGTGAGCCTGGTGCAGGCCCGGCACCCGATGCTGCGGGCCAGTTTCAACGAGGGCCGCCAACGCATTCTGGCGTCGCCGACACAGCCAGTGTTTGACCATCAGGACTGGCGCCAACATTCACCACAAGCGGCGCAACCAGCCTGGGCCGAACTGCGCCGCTGGCGCTCGCACCAATGCCTGGCGGTGGAGGCTGGGCAAGTGATGCTGGTGGGCCTGGTGCAGATGCCCGACGGCCGTGACCGGGTCTGGCTGAGTGTCGACCTGCTGGCGGTCGACGTGGAAAGCCTGCGCCTGTTGATGGCGGACCTGGGCCAGGCCTACCTGGCGCCAGCGTTGTTGCCGGCGCCGCCGACCCTGCACTTTGCCGACTATCTGAAGCGCCGTCAGCTACGCCGCGCCGAAGCTTATGCCCGTGACCGCGAGTACTGGTGCCAACGCCTGGCGCAGTTGCCCGATGGCCCGGCGCTGCCGCTGGCCTGCGCGCCCGAGTCGATCCGCGAACCGCGCTTCAGCCGCCAGGCGTTTGTCCTCAGCGGCGCGGAAGCCGAGCGCTTGCAGCGCCAGGCTACCGGCCACGGCCTGACCTTGTCCTGCGTGTTCGCCACCGCCTTCAATGCGGTGTTGGCGCGCTGGAGCGGGCAGTCGAACTTCCTGCTCAACGTGCCGTTGTTCGACCGTCACGATGATCAGCCCGGCATCGATCAGGTAATAGCCGACTTCACCACTTTGCTGCTGGTGGAGTGTCAGGACGCACCGCAATTGCCCTTCGCCGAAGCGGTGCGGCAGTTCCAGTGCAGCCTCCATGGCACCATCGACCGCTCGGCGTTTCCCGCACTGGAAGTGCTGCGCGAAGGCCGGCGCCAGGGCCATCCGCGTTCGGCGCCGGTGGTGTTTTCCAGCAACCTGAGCGAGTCGGGGTTTGTCCCGGCGAGCTTTCGCGAAGTGTTTGGCGACCTGCACGATATGCTCTCGCAAACCCCGCAGGTGTGGCTCGACCACCAGCTGTACCGGGTCGAAGACGGCCTGTTGCTGGCCTGGGACAGCATCAGTGAACTGTTCGCCGACGGCGTGCTCGAGGCGATGTTCCAGGCCTACATCGAGCTGCTGCAGCGCCTTGCCGACAGCGACTGGAGCCTGCCGCAACCGGTACTCCTGCCGCTGGCGCAACAGGCCCGGAGCGCGCGCCAGAACAGCGTCCCGGCGCTCGCCCCGGGGCGTGGCTTGCTGGAAGATTTCTTCCGCCACAGCGGGCAGCGGCCGGAAGACCTGGCGCTGATCTGTGGCGCTCAACGCTGCACCTACGGTGAACTGGCCACGCGTTCGCTACGGGTGGCCGCCGGCTTGCTGGAAGCCGGCATGCGCCAGGGCGAGGCGGTGGAAGTCTGCCTGCCGCGCGGGCTCGGGCAGATCGTCGCGGTGTTCGGCGTGCTGGCGGCCGGTGGCTGCTACGTCCCCGTCGATACTGCGCAACCGCCAGCGCGCCGTAGCCTGATCGAGTCGGCAGCGGGCATAAGCCTGGTGATTGCCGAGGCGCCGCCGACGCTTACGCCTGATAGCCCGTCGTTGCGCTGGCTGGACCTGGCGCGCCTGGAGCAGTCCGCGCCCCTGGCTGCGCCACGCGTGCAGGCGCCGCAGGCCAGCGCCTATGTGATCTACACCTCCGGCTCCACCGGCGTGCCCAAGGGGGTCGAGGTGAGTCATGGCGCGGCAATGAATACCATCGACGCATTGCAGGCCGAGCTCGGGATCGACCGCGATGACTGCTTGCTGGCGGTGTCGGCGCTGGATTTCGACCTGTCGGTGTTCGACCTGTTCGGCGTGCTGGGGCAGGGCGCCCGCCTGGTGCTGCTGCAACCCGAGGAAACCCGCGACGCGGCGCGCTGGGCGCAATTGATTGCCGAGCACCGGGTGAGCCTGTGGAACTCGGCGCCGGCGCTGCTGGAAATGGCCCTGGGCATTGCTGCGGGCGACTGTCACTACCAGAGCCTGCGGGCGGTGTTGCTGTCGGGCGACTGGATTGCCCTGGACCTCGCCGCACGCTTGCGCCGACAGGCCACAGCGCAGTGCCGGGTGTATGGCCTGGGCGGCGCCACCGAGGCCGGGATCTGGTCGAACCTGCACAGCATCGACGAAGTGCCGGGCCACTGGACCTCGATCCCCTATGGCAAGCCCCTGGCCGGCCAGGCCTATCGGGTGGTCGATGACAGCGGTCGGGATGTGCCCGACCAGGTGGTGGGACAATTGCTGATTGGCGGTGGCAGCCTGGCGCGAGGCTACCGCAACGATCCGCAACTGACCGCGCAACGTTTTCGCAGCGACGAGCGCGGGCGCTGGTACCACACCGGGGATCGCGGGCGCTTCTGGGGCGACGGCACTATCGAGTTTCTCGGCCGTATCGACCAGCAGGTGAAGGTTCGCGGGCAACGTATCGAACTGGGCGAAATCGAGGCAGCGCTGAGCGCCCATCCGCTGATCGACAGCGCCTGCGCGGCGGTATTGCCGGGGACGGTGGCCAGCCTCGGCGCGGTGCTGGTGCTGAACGCAGCGCCGGTCAAGGTCGCCGCGGATGCATGGCAAGGCCGGTCATTGCTGGACGACACGCCGCAAGCTGAAGCCCGGGTTACCGATGAACTGCTGCAACGTCTGCTGCACGGGCAAGCGTTGCCGGCGCTGCCACTGCTGGACACCTGGCGCCAGTGGTTGCGCGAGCAACCCGCCGAGTCGCTGAGCCTCGGTGATGCATTGGCACAACTGGGCTGGCGGGAGGCCGACCTGCAGGCCATGGTCGGCGCGCTGCAGTCGCTGTTGTGCAGCGAAGGCGGCGCCACGCAGGTGTTGTTCGATCCGTTGTTGGCCCCCCAGGCCATGGCCCTCAACCTGCCGGCCGGGCGCCAGTTGCTGGATGCCATGAGCCAGGCTGTGCAGCAGCAGTGCAGTGCCCAGGCCGGGCCGCTGAGGGTCGCGGTGCTGGATGTGCGCGGCGGGCAGTTGCTCGAGCAATGGCTCGATCACCTGAGCCACTGCGACCTGCAAGTGACCCTGTTCGAAACCAGCCCCGGCCTGCTGGCTGCCACCGCCGGCAAGCGCCAGGGTGCTGCCAGCCAACTGCTGCTGGACAGCCTGTTGCCCGTTGAGCATTGCTGCCAATACGACCTGGTGATCAGCTTCGCCGCCTTGCACGGCTATGCCCAGCCCGCCGACTGCCTGAACCTGGCCCAGGCGCTGCTCAAGCCAGGCGGCCGCCTGCTGCTGGCCGAGCTGTTGCGCGATTCGCCGCTACGCCTGGTCAGCGCGGCACTGCTCGACAGCCGCACACCGGTGTTGGCCGACGCCGTGCAGATCGCGCGCATGCTCGGGCACAGCGGCTTTGCCGACCTGCACTGCCTGTGGCAGAACCCGGCGATGCTGCTGGTCAGCGCCACGGCCGCGGCCGACGCCTTGACCGGCGACAGCCTGCAGCACTGGCTGCAACAGCGCTTGCCGCAAGCGATGCGCCCCGAACACCTCTGGTGCCTGCCGCGTCTGGCGCTCAATGCCAACGCCAAGATCGACCGCAGCCGCCTGCAGGCCTGCATGACTCAGGCGTTGCAACGCCGCCAGCCGGCCAGCAGCGAAGAGGGCGAGCTGAGCCCGGCATTGCAACCTTTGGCCGTGTGCTGGGAGGCGGTGCTGGGACGCCCGGTGCGCAATGCCCAAGGCAGCTTTTTCAGCCTGGGTGGCGACAGCCTGCTGGCTACCCGTCTGTTGGCCAGCGTGCGCGAGCAGATGGGTGTCAGCCTGCGCATGAGTGATTTCTACCTGCAGCCGACATTGGCGGGCATGGCCGCGCTGCTGGCGAGCAGTGCTGCCATTGAGGAGGGCGTGCTATGAGCCTGGATGACCTGTTGCACATCTGTCGTGAACGCCAGATCGAACTCTGGGCCACTGAAGGCCAGCTGCGTTTTCGCGCGCCGCAAGGGGCGCTGGACCCGGCCCTGGCCGAGCGCATCCGCGCCCAGCGTGAAGCACTGATGGTCCATCTGTCGCCACGCGCGCAGTGGCGCTCGCAACCCGGGCAGGCGCTGCAACCTTTTGCCCTGAGCGCGGTGCAGGGCGCCTATGTGCTGGGGCGCAACCCGGCGTTCGACTATGGCGGCAACGCCTGCCACCTGTACGTCGAGTACCCCTGGCCGGCCAATGTCGACATCGAGCAACTGAACCAGGCCTGGAACGCCCTGGTACAGCGCCACCCGATGTTGCGCGCGGTGGTGCACGACAACAGCCGCCAGTGCGTGCAGGCCCAGGTGCCCTGGCAACGCTTGCCGCTGCATGACCTGCGCCAGGCCTCGCCGCTGGCGTTCGAAGCGCATCTGCAGCAGGTGCGCGAGCGCCTGGATCATGCCTGCCATGCCCTCGACCAATGGCCGATCCTGTTGCCGGAAGTGAGCCTGGGCGCGGAACGGGCGATCCTGCATTGTTCGGTGGATTTCACCTTGCTCGATTACGCCAGCCTGCAACTGTTGCTGGTGGAACTGACCCAGCGCTACCTGGAGCCAACGCGGCATTGGCCGGTGCTGGAGGCGACCTATCGCGACTACCTGCAGCATGAACATGAGGTGCGTGAAAGCGCCGCCTGGCAACGTGACAAGGCCTGGTGGCTGGCGCGCCTCGATAGCCTGCCCGGGCGTCCGGACCTGCCCCTGAGCGATGACGCCGGGATCGCCTCGCGCCGCTTCGAGCACCACCATGGCGCATTGAGCGCGGCCCAGTGGAACGCCCTCTGTGCCCTGGCCAGCGCCCAGGGCTTAAGCGC
Organism: Pseudomonas wadenswilerensis; assembly: GCF_900497695.1. GTDB lineage: Bacteria > Pseudomonadota > Gammaproteobacteria > Pseudomonadales > Pseudomonadaceae > Aquipseudomonas > Aquipseudomonas wadenswilerensis. The sequence goes on from NZ_UIDD01000007.1 coordinate 98,674, forward strand.
TGCGGGCGTCACCCTGGCGGCGTTCGCCGAGGTGATCGGGCGCTGGAGCCAGAGCGCCGATTTCTGCCTGAACCTCACCGTACTCAACCGGCCGGACCTGCACCCGCAACTGGGCCAGGTGCTGGGCGACTTCACCGCCCTGAGCCTGCTGGCGGTGCACGGCGCCAGCGGCGCGAACTTTGTCCAGCGGGCGCGGCGTATCGGCGCGCAGTTGTTCGATGACCTGGATCACAGCCGCTTTACCGGGGTCGAGGTATTGCGCGAGCTGGCACGGGTCCAGGGGCGTGGCGCCGACCTGATGCCGGTGGTGTTCACCAGCGGCATTGGCAGCGTCGAGCGCCTGCTGGGGGATTGCGGACGCTTGTTGCAGCCGCCGAGCTACATGATCAGCCAGACGTCCCAGGTGTGGATCGATTGCCAGGTCAGCGACCAGTACGGTGGTTTGCAGATCGGCTGGGACGTGCGCGTCGGCGTGCTGCCGCAAGGCATGGCCGCGCAGATGTTCGACGCTTATGTCGACCTGCTGCAGCGCCTGTCCGCAGATGCGCAGCTGTGGCAAGTGCGCGGCGACATCGTGTTGACCCAACAACGGCCGCCGCGGCTCTCGGCGCACAAGGCCCTGGACCGCAACATTGCCAGCGGCTTTGCCCGCCAGGCGCTGCGCACCCCGGACGCGCCGGTGATCAGCGACCGCGCCGGGCATTACAGCTACCGTCAGGTTGCCCAGCACGCCGACGCCGTACGCGCGGCGCTGGAGGCGCTTGAGGTAGCGCCCGGCGCGCGGGTGGCGGTGATGCTGCCCAAGAGCGCCTGGCAACTGATGGCGGTGCTGGGTATCAACCAGATGGGCGCCGCCTATGTGCCCATTGATATCCGGCAACCGGCCCTGCGCCGCGAAGCCATTTTGCGTGACGCCGGGATTGCCGCCGTCATCAGCCTGGAGGCCGAGGCCTTGCCGGCGGGCCTTGAGCTGCCGCGTATCGCCATCGACAGCCTCGCCGCCGCCAGCCACTGGCCGCCGCGCGAACCGCTGGCGGTGCAAGCCGGTGACCTGGCCTACATCATCTACACCTCCGGCTCCACCGGTACGCCCAAGGGCGTGATGCTCAGCCATGGCGCGGTGGTCAACACCCTCGACGACATCAACCAGCGCTACGGCGTCAACGCCCAGGACCGGGTGCTGGGGCTGGCGGAGCTGAGTTTCGACCTGTCGGTGTATGACTTCTTCGGGGCTACGGCGGTCGGCGCGCAGGTGGTGCTGCCAGACCCCGAACGCGGCGCCGATCCCTCCCACTGGGCGCAACTGATGCGTGAGCACGGCGTGACCTTGTGGAACTCGGTGCCGGCCCAGGGCCAGATGCTGATCGATTACCTGGAGACCGAGCCGGCTGTGATTCCCGGGCCGCGTTGCGTGATGTGGTCCGGCGACTGGATCCCCACCACCTTGCCGACCCGCTGGTGGCAGCGCTGGCCCGACAGCCAGCTGTTCAGCCTGGGAGGCGCGACCGAGGCGGCCATCTGGTCGGTAGAGCATCCCATCCGTCCCGCCGACACGGCCTTGCCGAGCATCCCCTATGGCCGCGCCCTCAACGGCCAGACCCTGGAAGTGCTCGACAGCCTCGGCAGGCAATGCCCGCCGGGGGTACGCGGCGAGATTCATATCGGTGGCCTTGGCCTGGCCCTCGGCTACGCCGAAGACCCGCAGCGTACCGCCGAACGCTTCATCACCCATGCCAGCGGACGGCGCCTGTATCGTACCGGGGACCTGGGACGTTACCTGGATGAGGACGGCCTGATCGAGTTTCTCGGACGCCAGGACGATCAGGTGAAGATCCGTGGCCATCGCATCGAACTGGCGGAAATCGACGCCGGCTGGCTGGCCCATCCACAGATTGCAGCCAGCACCACGGTACTGCTGGGCGAGCGCCACGAGCGTTCGTTGTGCAGCTTTGTCACCTTGCAGGCTTCGGCCAGCGATACCCAGCGGGTGGGCGAGGAACTGGCCCGGGTTGTGGCCAAGGCGCGCGACACCCTGGAGCAGGCCGATTTCGGCCCCCGTGAGGAAATTCAGGCCGCCCTGGCGGCGCTGGACCGGGCGGCAGATGCATCGCTGCTGCACTGGCTGGCCGGCAGTGGTTTGCTGGCGTTGGCGCAGGACGTAGAGTTTGCCCCGCTGTGTCAGGCCCTGAAACTGGAGCCAGGCCAGCAACGCCTGTTGCGCCATTGGCTGACCCTGTTGACCTACAGCGGCTTTCTGCAACGCCAGGGCACGGGCTGGCGCTGCGCCGTGGACCCGGGCGAGGTCGATCAAGCAGCAGCCTGGGCGCACTTCGCTGAACGGGCGCCGGCGGGGCTTTGGCCGGTGGAACTGGTGGATTACCTGCGGGGCAGCGCCATGCGCCTGGCCGAGCAACTGGACGGCCGGCTGAGCCCGGCGAGCCTGATGTTCCCGCAAGGTTCGGCGCATATTGCCGAAGCCATGTACAGCCGCGGCCTGCATGCACAGGTGCTGCACCAGGCCATGGCCGAGGCGGTGAGCGCGATTGTTGCCCGTGAAGGGCAGCGTAGCTGGCGCATTCTTGAAGTCGGTGCTGGCACTGGCGCGGCCAGTGCCTCGGTCATTCCGGCGCTGGCACCGTTGGTGGCAGCCGGTGTGCAGATCGACTACCTGTTCTCCGATGTTTCCAGCTACTTCCTCAATGCAGCACGGGAACGCTTTGCCGAGTACCCATGGGTGCGCTTCATGCACTTTGACATGAACAAGCCCGCCTGCGAGCAGGGCCTGCATGCAGGCTCGGTGGACCTTGTGCTCAGTTCCGGGGCCTTGAACAATGCCCTCGATACCCCACGCCTGCTGGCCGGCCTGCGCCAGTTGTTGCAAGCCGATGCCTGGCTGGTGATCCAGGAGCTGACCCGCGAGCACCGGGAAATCAGTATCAGCCAAAGCCTGATGATGGAGACGCCCGAGGACTTGCGCGTGGCCAACGGGCAGTTGTTCGTGCACCGGCAACAGTGGCTGGATTGGCTCAACGGTGAAGCAGGGGACCATGCCCAGGCCCTGGCTTCACCGGCCAGTGTGCTGGCGGTGCTGGGCTATGACCTGTTGGTGGCGCGGATGAAAACCGACCGGCCACTGTTGCCTGCCCAGACCTTGCTGACGTTTATTGCCGAGCGGGTGCCGCGTTACATGGTGCCGGCCCAGGTGCGAGTGCTGGACCGCCTGCCGGTGACCGCCAACGGCAAGATCGACCGCCGCGCCCTGACCACGCAGGCGCAGCAGCGCCAATTGGAACCGGTGCGCCAGGTACGGGCCGAGGTGGGTGATGAGCTGGTGCAGCGCCTGATCGGTCACTGGCAGCGAGTGCTCGACTGCAGCGACCTGTCGGCCGAGCAGGATTTCTTCGCCGCCGGTGGTGACTCGCTGCTGATCGCCCAATTGATCGCCGGCGTGCGCGAACAGGAACCCCTGGCCCGTGCGCACCCCTTCGACCGCCTGCTGCGCTGGGCCCTCAGCCAGCCGACCCCGGCCGGCCTGGCGCAGCGCCTGCGCAGCGAATCGTGCACTGAGGCGCCGGCCCCGGAACAACCGGCAACGCCCGCCCTGGATACGACCCGAGCGCCGTTGACCGGGCGCGTGCGGCTGGATACCCTGAGCGAACTGGCCGCTGGCGAGGGCGTTGCCCGGGTGCTGGTGCATGAGGGCCTCGGCACGTTGCTGCCTTATCGCGGGTTGATCGCGGAACTGGCGGGCAGCGGCCCGCTGCTGGGGCTCGCGGTGCACGACAGCGAGGGCTACCTGCGCCTGCCTGCGCAACACGTGAATGCGACCCTCGGCAAACGCTATGCCCAGGCCTTGTGGGACAGCGGCCGGCGCAGCTTCGACCTGCTGGGCTACTGCTCCGGCGGGCTGGTGACCCTGGAACTGGCCAAGGCATTGCTGCAACTGGGGGCCGAGGTGCGCCAGGTGGACATTGTCTCCAGCTACCGCATTCCCTATCGGGTGGACGATGAGCTGCTGATTCTCTACAGCTTCGCCGCCACCCTTGGCCTGGATGCGCAGGCGCTGGGCTTGCCGTCTGCCGAACAACTGCACGCCGCACTGGCCCAGGGGCTGAAGGATTCGCCGCAGCACCTGGCCGCGGGCAGCCTGAGTGAGGGCCTGCCACATTTCGACGCAGCGCAGCTCAAGTCCCGGGTGCTGGCCGCCGCCCGTGGCATCGCCGATGAGCAGCTGTACCGGGTGTTCGCCCATTCGGTGCGGGCCAGTCACTACAGCGACAGCGTGCCTTATGTCGGCGCCGTGCGCCTGTTCGTGCCGAGCGTCAGCAACCCCTTGATCGCCAATCACCAGGCCAGCCTGCAGGCTTGGTGGCAGGCGGCATCGCTGGCGCCGCTCACCGTGCAGACCCTGCGCGGCAATCACTTCGATTGCCTGAGCGCCGGGCTCAGTCGTCACTTGCTGGAGGAACACCGTCCATGAACAACCCCGTCAAAACCCTGGTGGTGGGCTCGCGCTTCGGCCAGTTCTATGCCGCCGGTGTCGCTGCCGCCGACAACCTCGAACTGGTGGGGGTGCTGGGGCAGGGCAGTCGCCGCTCACAGGCCCTGGCCCGGCACCTGCAGGTGCCGTGTTTCGACGCCCTCGAACAGGTGCCCGACGATACCCGCCTGGCCTGCGTGGCGGTGGGCGGCGCGGCACGCGGCGAGCAGGGCCCGGCCCTGGCGCAAGCGTTGATGGCGCGTGGCATGGATGTGCTGATCGAACACCCGCTGTTGCCCCAGGAGTTGCACGAGCTGTTGCGTACTGCGGCGCGCTTGCAGCGGCGTTGCCTGCTCAACAGCTTCTATCCGCAATTGCCGTGGGTGGCGCGCTTTATCGAGCTCGGCCGGCAGTTGCATCGCCAGCAGGGGATTCGCCACATCGAGGCCAACTGCGCGGTGCAGGTCAGCTACGCGACCCTGGATTTGCTGGCGGCGCTACTGGAGTCGGTGGGGCCGTGGTCGCTGGACAATCTGGCGCCGGCGCTGTCGCCGTGGCGCGATATCAGCCTGATCATGGCTGAGGTACCGGTGTCGTTACGCGTGCTCAACGAACTGGCGGCGGCCGATGACGGGCGCATGCAGATGCTCCAGCGCATCAGCCTCGCCACCGACAGCGGCACCCTGCTGCTGGCCTCGCCCCATGGGCCGCTGCTGTGGATGCCGGCGGTGCGTGCGCCGAGCGAGGATGTGCACGGGTTGTTCGATCTGACTGGCGTCGCCTTGCCGTGTGTCGAAGTGCTGCAGGACGCCGCCACCGATTGGGGGCAGGTCTATCGCCAGGTCTGGCCACAGGCGGCGGCCAGTGCCCTGCAACCGTTGCTCGACGGCGTCGGCCTGGTGCGTCGGCAACAGCGCAGCCTGGAAGTGGTCGGGCTCTGGCAGCAGGTGACGGCGGCCATCGGCTTTCCCGAAACGCCACCCCAGGCGCTGCCGGCGGCAAGCCTGGCGCAGGCCCTGGAGGGTTGCCGATGAACTTTCTGGGGCCCGAATTGCGGGCATTGTTGCAGCCTTTTCGCGCGCGCTTGTGGCTAGCGGTGGCGGTGCAGGCCATCGCCGGGATCAGTTCGCTGGTGCCGTTGATAGCCCTGGCGCATCTGGCCGACGGCCTGCACCAGGCGCCGCCGTTGGCGCCTGGGGTGATGGGCTGGGTGCTGCTGGCGGTGTTCGGCTCGGCCCTGTGGCTGTGTGGTCAGACCCTGGCACTGCACCTCACCCACAGCGTGGATGCCGACCTGTGCAACCGCTTGCGGGTGCGCCTGGCCGAGCATCTGCAACGCTTGCCCCTGGGCTGGTTCGCGCGGCTGGGGGCCGACGGCGTCACCCGTTATGCCGAACAGGATGTGCGGGCGCTGCACCAACTGGTCGGCCATGCCCCGACCGATCTGGTCAACCTGCTGCTGATTCCTCTGGCCACCCTGAGCTACCTGCTGTGGAGCGACAGCGGTTTGGCGCTCTGGTGCCTGCTACCACTGGGGTTGGGAGTGCTGGGTTACTGGCGGCTGGGCTCGGCGCATTACCGCGAAGATGTCGAACGGCGTAATGCTGCGATCCAGCAGTTGTTCAGCGCTTACAGTCAGTTTGCCGCGAACCTGGGACTGGTGCGCCAGTTTCCGGGTGCGGGCATCCACCGCAGCCTGCAACAGGCGGTACACCAATTCGACCAACGCTTCAGCCACTGGGTGAGCCGCGCCGGTCATCTCGCTGCGCTGATCCAGGTGCTGCTCGGCGCACCCTGGCTGCTGGCCTGGGTGGTGCTCGGGGCTTTGCTGGCGGGACTGACCGAGGTGGGCGCGGCGCAGTTGTGCGCCTTCCTGTTGCTGGTACGGGCCATGGCCGCGCCAGTGTTGGCGATGGGGCACGGCCTCGATGCCCTCAACAGTGCGCGGGTCAGCGCGCAGCGCCTGCAGGCGGTGTTGAGTACGCCGCCGTTGGCCGAACCCGACGCGCCGCAAGTGCCCAGGGACGCCAGCGTGGAAATGCGTGAGGTGTACTTCGCCCATGGCTCGGTCCCGGTGCTGGCGGCGATCAACCTGCGCCTGGAACCGGGCACCACCACGGCGCTGGTGGGGCCGTCGGGCGCGGGCAAAAGCACCCTGGCCGGGTTGATTGCACGGTTCATGGACGTCGACAGCGGGCAGGTGCTGGTGGGCGGGGTGGATGTTCGCCAGGTCGCCAGCCAGCAACTGCAACGTCATCTGGCGCTGGTGTTCCAGCACGCCGGCGCGCTGCGTTTGTCCCTGGCGCAGAACATCGCCCTGTACCAGCCCGACGCGAGCCTGGCGCAGATTCGCCAGGCCGCGCGGGCGGCGTGCCTGGACAGCCGGATCATGGCCTTGCCCAAGGGCTACGCGAGCATCGCTGGTGACGACGTAAGGCTCTCTGGCGGCGAGCTGCAACGCCTGGCCATCGCCCGCGCGCTGCTCTCGAGCGCGCCGATCATGCTCTTGGACGAGCCGACCTCGGCGACCGATCCGCAAACCGAGCGGGCCTTGCGCACTGCCTTGCATGAGGGGGCGGCCGGGCGTACCCGGCTGATCGTTGCCCACCGGTTGCAGAGCATCTGCCATGCCGAGCAGATCCTGGTGCTGAACGAAGGCCGGATTGTGCAGCGCGGCTGTCACCAGCAGTTGCTGGCCACGGACGGCCTTTACCGTCAGTTGTGGCGTGAACAAATGTCGAGCGCCGATCAAATGGAGCCTGTGTCATGAGCGTTTTTTCGTCCCTGCGCCAACTGCCACTGCGCACCTGGCAAACCCTGCGCGGGGCCTTGATCTGGATGGTGCTGGCCGCCGTGCTCGATGGCCTGGCCGGGCTGGCACTGGTGCCGCTGATGCTGGCCTGGTTCGACCCTGCGGCTCCTGATGCGCTGCAGCCTGTGTGGCTATTGCTCGGCCTGACGCTGCTGCACGCCCTGGTCAGCTACATCGCCCAGCGTCGTGGTTACCTGGCCGGGGCGGGGCTGGCGACGGGGCTGGTGTCGCGTCTGCTGGCGCATTTGCCACGGCTGCCGCTGGGCCGGCAGCGTCATCTTGAGGACCTGGTTCGCGGGCCGGTGTTCAATAGCATGAGCATCCCGGCGCACCTGTTGGCACCGTTGATAACCGCGTTGGTCACGCCGACGGTGGTGGTCCTCGGCCTGTTCGCCATCGCGCCTCGGCTGGCGCTGCTGCTGGCGCTGGCCTACCTGCCGTTGTTCGGCCTGCTGCGCTGGGCCGGGCGGCGCAGCCTGGAGCTGGAGCAACAGCGCCAGGCGGTGGATCGTCATGCCGGGCAACTGCTGCAAGCCTTCGCCGAGCAGCAGCCGCTGATGCGCAGCAGTGCTGATGCCAGTCAGGGCCAGGTAGCCCTGCGCGAGGCCCTGCAGCAACAACATCAGGCGACCCGTTCGCTCAATCGCCGGGCACTGCCCGCCAGCCTGGGCTTTGCCAGCGCAGTGCAACTGGTGTTTTCGGCGGTGCTCGTCGGCGGGGTGCTGGCGGTGGCTGCCGGGCACTTGCCGGGGGCGCTGCTGGTGGCAGTGCTGGTCTTGCTGGTGCGCTTTGTCGAGCCGCTGTCGCAGCTGGCGCAACTGGACCAGGCCTTGCGCATGGCCTGGCAGGCCTTGGCGCAGGTGCTGGGGGTGCTGGGCGAACCAACACTGTTCAGCCCGCAACCCGGCCTGCAACCACGGGATGCCAGCCTTCAGGGCCAGGGTCTGAACAGCTACGGCGAACACGGCGAGCACCTGCTCAAGGACCTCGACCTGCACTGCGCGCCCGGCACCTTCACGGCCATTGTCGGGCCTTCGGGGGCCGGTAAAAGCACGCTGCTGGCCTTGCTTGGCCGCGGGATGGATGCCCAGGCCGGCGAAGTGCGCCTGGGCCAGGTGGACATCCGCCAATTGAGCGAGCAAACCCTCGCCGCGCAGCTGACCCAGGTGTTCCAGGACAGCGGCCTGTTCGCCGGCAGCCTGCTGTGGAATGTCAGCATGGCGCGGCCACAGGCGACACCGGCGCAACTGCAGCAGGCCGCCGAAGCGGCTGCGCTGGATGAGGTGCTCGCCAGCCTGGCGGACGGCTGGCACTGCGAAGTCGGCCCGGGCGGTGCCTTGCTGTCGGGTGGTCAGCGCCAGCGAGTGGGCCTGGCGCGGGCGCTGCTGTCCGAAGCGCCGATCGTGTTGCTCGACGAACCCACCGCCAGCCTCGATGCGCGCAGCGAGGCGCGGGTCAATCGCAGCCTGCGGGCGTTGCGTGGCCGGCGCACACTGGTGCTGGTGTCGCACAACCCGGCGCTGGTGCGTGACGCCGATCAGATCCTGGTGCTTGAGGCCGGACGCTTGAGCGGCTGCGGCAGCCACGAACAGTTGCTCGCCACCCACCCTTGGTATGCGCAGTTCGTCGAGCAGCAGCGTGTCGACGGCTAAGGGCATTGGTGCCGGGCATCAATTGAAAAAGTCACTAAATCGAAAAGTTCACCCACTCGTTTGAAGGATACTAATGAGAATTATTATCGAAATGGGGCGGGGCAATGTTACATCTGGGAGTCGCAAAGGCAGGACGGGGTGGCCAGCATCGCCGGGCGCATCTGGGGATGGTGCTGGTGCTGGGCTTGAATCCCCTGGCGCTGGCCATTGCTGCAGAGAGTGGCAGCGGGACGCTGCAGCTGGGCAACATCGAGATCACCGGCAAGGACAGCGCAAGTAGCGTGACCGCACCCGGTGTCACCACCATTGGCAAGATGCCGCTCAAGTTGCGCGAGACCCCGCAATCGGTGAGCGTGATCGACCACGAGCGTATCGAGCAACAGAACCTGTTCAGCCTCGATGAAGTGATGCAGCAGGCCACCGGGGTCACTGTGCAGCCGTTCCAGTTGCTGACCACCGCCTATTACGTGCGCGGCTTCAAGATCAACTCCTTCGAGCTCGATGGGGTGCCGGCCTTGCTCGGCGACACCGCCAGTTCACCGCAGGACATGGCGGTGTATGAACGGGTCGAGATCCTGCGCGGCTCCAACGGCCTGCTGCATGGCAGTGGCAACCCGGCAGCCACCGTCAACCTGGTGCGCAAGCGCCCGCAAAAGGACTTTGCCGCCAGCACTACCTTGAGTGGCGGTAGCTGGGACCGTTACCGCGGTGAGATCGACGTCGGCGGGCCGTTGACCGACTCCGGCAATGTGCGTGGGCGGATGGTTGCGGCCTACGAGGACCGTGACTACTTCTACGATATCGGCAAGCAGGACACCCAGCTGCTCTACGGCATCAGCGAATTCGACCTGAGCCCGGACACCCTGCTGACCCTGGGCGCGCAGTACCAGACCATCGATTCGGTGACCAACATGGCCGGCGTGCCGATGGCCAAAGATGGGTCGAGCCTGAACCTGCCGCGCTCCACTTACCTGGATGTCGACTGGGATCGCTTCAAGTGGACCACGCGCCGGGTGTTCGGCTCGCTGGAACAGCAACTGGACCACGACTGGAAAGCCAAAATCGCTGCCGAGTACCAGGACGCAGATTCCAGCCTGCGCTATGCCGGGGCCTTTGGTGCAATTGATCCGCTTACCGGCGACGGCGGGCATCTGATGGGCGCCGCATACAAGTTCGAGAGTACCCAGAAGAGCGTTGATGCATCGCTCAACGGGCCGTTTACGTTGTTCGGCCGCAGCCATGAGTTGCTGCTGGGCAGCAACTACAGCCAGGGTGAAACCGAACAGCGCATGGCGAACTTCACCACGCCGCTGAACGTGCCGGTGAACGTCTATCGCTGGGACCCGCACAGCGTGCCCAAGCCGGGTATCGGCGCCTATACCTCGCCGGGCTCGACCACGACCACGTCCAAGGGCGTCTACGCGCTGACCCGTTTCAAGCTGCTCGATCCGCTGACCCTGGTGGTCGGCGCCCGGGCCAGCTGGTGGGACCAGGACGCGCCGGGCGATCACTTCAAACCCGGGCGCGAGATCACCCCCTACGGCGGGCTGATCTGGGACTTCGCCCAGGACTGGTCGTGGTACGCCAGCTATGCCGAAGTCTTCCAGCCGCAGACCGGGCAGACCTGGAGCGGTGAACTGCTCAAGCCGGTGGAAGGCAAGACCTATGAGACCGGGATCAAGGGCGAGTTGCTGGAGGGGCGCCTGAACGTTTCCCTGGCAGCGTTTCGCATCGACCTGGAAAACAATCCGCAGGTTGACCCCGAACACCCAGGTGCCGGGCCAAACACCTATTACATCAGCGGCGGCAAGGTGCGCAGCCAGGGCTTCGAGCTGGAAAGTACCGGCTACATCACCCCGGACTGGAGCCTGTTCGCCGGCTATACCTACACCACCACCGAGTACCTTAAAGACACCCGCAGCACTTCGGGCGACCGCTATGCCGAGTTCACTCCCCGGCACATGCTGCGACTCTGGAGCCAGTACGAGCTGCCGTGGCAGGACCGGCGCTGGAGTGTTGGTGCCGGGGTGCAGGCGCAAAGTGATTTCTCTGCGCAATCGGGCGCCGTGTCGATGGAGCAGGGCGGTTATGCGTTGCTCAACGCGCGGGTTGCCTATCGCATCGACGAGCACTGGACGGCCTCGCTCAATGGCAACAACCTGGCCGACCGCAAGTACTACCAGAGCCTGTCCACCCCCAACTGGAACAACCGCTACGGTGAGCCGCGCAGCCTCAACATGACCCTGCGAGGCACGTTCTGATGGCAACCCCCGGCCTCGGGCCATGGCCACTGCGCATCTGTCTTGCGCTGGCCGGCAGTGTGCTGAGCAGCCTGCAACTGGCGGTGCTGCTGGCCCGGCACTATCCCTGGGGCGGCGGGCTTGAGCGGCTCTACGCCGGGATTTTTCTCGGCTTGGGCTTTCTCGTGACGGTGCTGCTGTGGGTGCTACTGGCGCCAGATCGCCAGCGTGTGGTCTATCGCTCCGGCGTCTGGCTGTTGCTGTTCACCCCATGGCTGTTGTGGGAAGGGACCCGGACATGATGGGGGCACCGCGGGCGCTGGTGCAGCGCGTGCATTCCGGCGCTGGAGGCGTGTTTGGCCTGCTGCTGTTCGTGATTCTGCTCAGCGGGGCCTGGAGCATGGCCCATGAAGACTTGCGCACCTGGTTTCGCGGCCCGGCAGCCTTGGCACCAGGGCCAACACTGCCCCTGACGCAGTGGCTGGAGGTGGCGAGCCGGCATGGCCTGACGCCGGAGGCGTTGCACATCCGCTTGCCCGATGGTCAGCGTGCGGTGGTTGAACTATGCGCTTCAGCCAACCAGTGCACTCTGGAACTGGACCCGGCCACTGGCCGGGAGTTGGCGCCGGTAAATGCAGCCGACATCCTCTTCAACCTGCACAAGAGCCTGTTTAGCGGGTTCCCCGGGCGGATCCTGATCAGCCTGCTGGGCGTGGTGTTGTTGCTGATGATCTGGGCGGGCAGCGCGCTGCACAGCGGGCGTTTGCAGGACCTCAAGCGCTTGCGCCGCGACCGCGGCCTGCGGGTGCTGGCCCATGACCTGCACAGCCTGATCGGCCGCTGGGCCGGGCCGTGGCTGCTGTTGTTCGGGGTCACCGGGGCGCTGTCCGGCCTCGGCGCCCTCGGCACGGTGGCCCTGGCTGGGCAGGCGTTTCCCGGGGCCCCGCAGCAAGCGTTCATGCAGTTGCTCGGCGCCCCGCCGCAGGTCGAGCCGCAGGCCGCCACGACCCAGGCGCTCGATCTCGATCAACTGCTGCACAACGACGCGGCGGCGCACCCAGGCTTTGCCGCCCAGAGCGTCACGCTGCATCGCTGGGGTGAACCCGGGGCCTGGGTGGAAGTGGCCGGCATCGAGCAGGGGCTGCCCAGTACCGCCGTGTTCGAGCGGCATGCCTACCGCGGCGATGACGGCCAGCCCCTGGGCACCAGCAGCGCGAGTGGGCGTGGGTTCTGGTTGCAGGCGTTCATTGCGGTGCAGCCGCTGCACTTTGCCGACTATCGCTGGCTGCCCCACGCGGGGCCGCTGTTGCGCGCGGTGCATTTCGGCATGGCATTGGCGGCGGCGGTGCTGGTCCTCAGCGGCCTGTACCTGTGGCTGGAGCGCCGGCGGCTCAAGGCAGGCGCGGGTTGGCAAGTGCTGCTGCGAATGGTCGTCGGTGGCGGCGGCGGGCTGCTGGCTGCCAGCGCTGTACTGCTGTGCGCCGGAGCGCTGGCCAATCTGGGGCTGTTGCCGCCCAGCGTGCTGCCGGGGTGCTTCTGGGGCAGCTGGACCGCCAGCCTGCTGCTGGCGGCGCTCATGCCGCCTCAGCGGCAACCGTTGCGCCTGCTGTTGAGCGTGGCCGGCCTGGCTTACCTGAGCGCCGGCGCCTTGCACCTGGCTGGCAGCCTGGTGCACGCCAACCTGGTCGTCTGGCCGATCGACCTGGTGCTGCTGCTCGGTGGCGCCAGTGCCCTGTGGGCGGTGCGCCGCCTGACTCTTTTTACGCGTACGGCACGGGCTGCCGACGCCAACGCTGTTTGATTGGAGACTCAAATGCTGGATCTGTTGAAACATTGGCGCATGGTGCTGACGTTCGCCCTGTTGTACCTCTCCCAGGGCATTTGCTTCGGCATCGCCATGGATGCCTTGCCCACGCTGTTGCGCCACGACGGTGCTGCACTTGATGCCCTGGCCTTCCTGCCGCTGGTGGGCCTGCCGTGGGTGGTGAAATTCATCTGGGCACCGCAAGTGGACAACCTCTGGAACCCGCGCCTGGGGCGGCGGCGCAGCTGGATCATGCCGATGCAGATCCTGGTGCTGCTGTGCCTGGTGACCCTGGCGAGCATTGGCCTGAGTGTCGACACCGCAGGCTGGGCCGTGGGCCTGCTGATCCTTGCCTCGTTCGCCAGCGCCACCCAGGACATCGCCACCGACGGCATGGCCGCCGAGTATTTCAGTGAGAACATGCTGGCGCGGATCAACGCGATCCAGGTCGGCGGCACCATGTTCGGCTTCTTCGTCGGTGGTGCCGGGGCGCTGTTGCTCAGTGGCCACTTCGGGCAAACCACGGCCTTTGGCCTGTTGGCGCTGGTGCCGTTGGCGAGCCTGTGCTGCGTAGCCTGGCTGCACGTAGCACCCGCGAAGAAAAAACAGCCGGACGTAGCGCACGCGAGCCTGCTGCGCTTTATCAAACGGCCCAAGGCCGTGTCGCTGGTGGTGCTGGCGCTGCTCTCGGCCATGACCGCGGTCTCCGGGTTCGGCTTGTCGAAACTGTTCCTCAACGATGCCGGCTGGTCCTTGCAGGCCATCGGCCAACTGGGCATGAGCGGCGGGGTGGTGACCATCGTCCTGGGTTGCGGCGGTGGTGCCTGGCTGATCCGCGTGCTGGGCTTGTGGCCGGCGTTCATGCTGGCGGTGGCCATGGCCGGGGTGGCCGCACTGGTCTGGCTGCTGCAGGCCAGCGGGGTAGTGGCGACCCAGGTCGGGTTGATCTGGCTGGCGGTAGGGCTGGGCTCGTTTGCCACCGGCGCTAGCTCGGTGGCGATCATGACCGCATCGATGGCGTTTGCCGGGCAAAGCGACCAGGCCGGCACCGACATGACCGCCGTGCAAAGCACCCGCGACCTGGGCGAGATGCTGTCATCCTCGCTGTTGCTGGGGTTGACCGCGCAGGCCGGTTACAGCGGCGGGTTTCTGGCAGGGGCGCTGATGGCGATGGTGGCGTTGCTGGTTGCGCTGAATCTGGCGCGGTATCGGGTTATCGCTGAGTAGGGGGATCGTCCGCTCGAACGGCGATTAGACGGTGGGAGCGGGCTTGCCCCGCGATAGGGTCATGGCCGCGTGATAGACAATGCCCATGGCCCGGATCGCGGGGCAAGCCCGCTCCCACCTGGATGCCATACACCGGCAGCTCTGGGTCGAAAGCAGTCACCCACGACCGGCAGCTAACGACCCAAAGCAGCCTTTCATCAACAGCTAGAATCGGCGACCAGGCTCCTAGATAGGCAGTCAAATCACGAAACGGTTTTTGCCATCTCAGATGTATTCGCCCAGCCCAGTCCTTCATACACCGGCTTGCCGGCCTTGGTCGCGTGTAGCACGGCAAAACTCATTCCGCGTTGCGCAAATTCGGCTTCAGCCAACTTCATCAGGGTTGAAGCCAGGCCCCGGCGCCGGTAAGCAGGTTCGACGAAAACATTTAGCACATAGCCGCGCTGGTCTAAGGCCGGATGGGACGGATGAGGTGGCCAGTCGATATTCATCAGACCTATCGCCGCCACAGGCTGCCCCGTGTCCATCAGCGCAAAACCGTAGTAGCGGCCATCGAATAGGCGCTGGTGCAACCAGGGCCGGAAGTGCTCAGTCATCACCCGCAACTCCGATGGGTCTCCTCCCGCCTCAAGGAACATCGTTTCACGGTGCACACAAATGATCTCACGGTCATTTGGCCCTAGCCGACGGGCCGTCAAGCCTGAAAAATCGATGTTGCCGGGAATATCTTTCATCGTATGCACCTGGACGGAGCGGCCGATGGTAGGGCGGTCAATAGGAGAATGTTAGACACAGATTGAATAAAAACGCGCCATACAGCGATCGCGGCGCACGCATCCGCTCTTCAACGGATACGCTACGACTTCAACGCTGGTCATGGCATATACGCCCTAGAGCGTAGCTAAGCACTCCGAAGCTGTTGACCGGGACGACATTGTTGGATGATTGTTTTTGACCGCTTTTGGCCGTTAGCTGACCTACATGAATGACCGCTCTGGGTTGTGGATTCAACCGGTCGATGCAACAGATTGGCTAAATCGTTCAGTGGGCGTTTCGTAGTTTAGTGTTTTCCGGGGGCGGCTGTTCAGCTGCCTTGCCACTTCATTGAGCGTGGCTTGCGAGTGCTCCGCAAGGTCGGTCCCTTTCGGGAAGTACTGCCTTAACAACCCGTTGGTGTTCTCATTCGATCCCCGTTGCCAGGGGCGATGAGGGTCGCAGAAGTAGACCTTGATGTCGGTAGCCACCGTAAAGCGCTTATGGTCAGCCATCTCTTTGCCGCGATCCCACGTCAGCGATTGGTAGAGTCCCTCGGGAAGTTCGCGGGCGTTTTCGATCAGGGCGCTGATGACCGTCTCGGTATCCTTACCAGCCAACTTCACCAGCATTACGTAACGTGTATGACGCTCCACAAGAGTGGCAATTTGGATGTTCCTGCTACCGCACAGCAGGTCACCTTCCCATTGACCTGGTACCGCCCGATCCTGAGCCGCGGCCGGGCGTTCGCGGATCGATACCGCGTCTGTGATTCCACCGTGATTTTCTTTCTTCTGCGTGTGATGGCGCGAGCGACGCATGGCTCGCGTTCGCCGTAAATGCTCAAGCAACTCCTTCTTCAGAGCCCCGCGAGCCTGTATGAAGAGGGTGCGATAGATCGTCTCGTGTGACACCTGATAGCTCGTATCGTCCGGGTAGGTGCGTTTCAGCCAGCCGGCAATTTGTTCCGGTGACCACTGCAGTTGAAGCTTGTCTGCAACAATTTGCGCCACCGCTCGGTTCTCAACAAGCTTGCAGACCTTGGGTCGATGGGCGCGATCCCAGGCAGACTGATCAGCTCGATTAGCCCGATAGCTGCCTTGGCCACCGTTGCGTCTGATCTCACGACTGATCGTAGAGGCTGCTCGCCCTAGAAGCGCGGCTATGGAACGGATCGAGTTACCTGCCACCACTGCACGCGAAATATCTTCGCGTTCAGCCAACGTCAGGGCCAATCTGGACCTGCGCCGTACAGCGGGTCTGATGCCCCCGGTCTCCGCCAAGATGCGCTGTATCGATGAGTGGTTTCGATCAAATAGTTGGGCGATGTGCTGAAGAGAGTCGCCTTTTTGCCAGTGATCCCACATCAGTTTTTTCTGGCTTTCGGTGTAATAGATCCGAGGTCTCTGCTTCATCTGCAACACTCCTTCTGCTTACACAGAATTTAGTTGTGTTGCATCGACCGGTTGAATTCACAGTCGATTGCTGCCGTTTGCGATGAGCTGCTCTCGACGAGAAGCACGGAAGATGACTAAACGCATGAACCGGCTATCGACCCTGCACGTAATGATGGCAATATGACTCCTCTTGGAGAAAGTAGCATTCGGCGCGAGGCGAAGCCGGATGTCATGTGCATAGGGATAAGGAATATGGTTTCGGTTCAGGTGGATGGTGAGGACAAGACCGCAAAAATCAGCGACTGGGCGATTCGCTGGAGCGACAAGTACGAAACCCTGGAACTGACCTGTCACTTCCCCTCCAAGAAAAAATACATCCGCCCGCTCAGTAACTGCCAAGTTTCGCCCACCCGCGAGTTGACCAATGTATTGCTGCACAAGCCCGGCAGCACGATCGCCACGCCCATTGCCAAAGCTACGATTTACGGCGAGCGATATGCCGTCGTGCACTACCCGGGCGCCGAAAAGCCCTATGTCTACAAGATGGACGGCATCGGCTTTACCGCCCCGACATCGATGAAGGACACGCCGGTCTTCCGCTATTTCACTACCGTGGCGAATGCCCGACAGGATCACGCTGAGTCGAAGACTGATCGTGAAATTGCCGACAATGTGGTGCGCCAGCTCGGAAAACTGCCCGCCATTGCTGGCACTGCCTTGCAAGCCTATTGTACGGGGCGCAACGGCACGCTGGCGCTGGGTCAGGGGCTCATCTATCCGTTCGGGCTTAACGAGAGTCAGCTTCAGGCGGTGGAGCGGGCGTTCAGCGCGCAAATCAGCGTGATCGAAGGCCCGCCAGGGACCGGCAAAACCCAGACGATCCTCAACATCCTCGCCAATATTCTGTTACGTGGGCAGACGGTAGCGGTGCTGTCCAACAACAATGCTGCCGTGGAAAACGTCTACGAAAAGCTGGAGAAATATGGCTTGGGCCACTTGGTCGCCAAGCTTGGCAACCAGGACAAACGTAAGGCCTTCTTCGCCGACCTGCCTGCGTGGCCATCAAGCGCGCCCGAGCCGGCACCCTCCCTGGATGAGATCCAGGCCTTGCTGACCCGTTTGAAGCAGCACCTGCAAGACCACAACAGGGCGGCACAACTGCAAATCGAGCTGGACGAGCTGGTCATCGAGCGGCGCTACCTGCAGCAGTGGCAGGCAGAAAGCGATGTGCAGGCCACAGGCTCGCTCGATAAGTACGGGCTGACACCGCACAAGACTGCGGATCTCATGGCCTATCTGGCTTACCTCGGCGAGCAGCGCATTCATCTCAAAGACCGCATCGAGCTACTGTTAAAATTCAGAATCTTTCGCACCAAGCCATTCGCCGAGGGCGAGGCGCGCATGGCCGTTTTCCATGCACTGCAGATGCATTACTACGACAAGTCGCTACGGGACAAGGAAGCGGAGCTGCGGGCGTGCCGTGAATCGTTGGCGCGCGCGAATTTCACGGCTCTGCTGAAAGAACTGACAACAGCGTCGATGCACCATCTGAAGCAGCATCTGCATCTTCAGGTACCGCCGTCGGACAGCTTTGATGTCAAAACTTACTGCAGGCATTTCGATGCCTTCGTGCAGCGCTTCCCTATCCTGGGCAGCGGCACGCACTCCATCGTCAATTCGATCGCGCCGGGGGCGATCCTCGACTACGTGATCATCGACGAAGCCTCTTTGCAGGACATCGTGCCGGGCATCCTGCCACTGGGCTGCGCAAAGAACCTGATCGTTGTTGGAGACAACCGCCAGTTACCGCACATCCCCGTGACACTGGGACTTCAGGCGCCTGCCGAGGCCTACGATTGCGAGCATTACAGCCTACTGGATTCGTGCATCGCCGTTTTCCAGGACGCGCTGCCCAGGACCCTGCTGAAAGAGCATTACCGTTGCCACCCCAGGATCATCCAGTTCTGCAACCAGCAGTTCTACGACAACACACTGGTGCCGATGACCGAGGACAAGGGCGAAGCTCCCCTGCGTCTGGTGGTGACGGCCAAGGGCAACCACGCACGGCAGAACACCAACCTTCGGGAGTTGGACTCCCTGCTCAAGGTGCTTGAGGACGAGGGGCAGCCCTTCGGAATGGACGGCGAAGGCCGCGGTTACATCGCCCCGTTCCGGGCACAGGTCAACCTCTCCGGCACGCGCCTACCGGCGGATTTCGTCAAGGACACCGTGCACAAGTTTCAGGGGCGGGAGTGCGACGAGATCGTCTTCTCCACCGTGCTGGACAAGAAGCGCTACAACCAAGCGCGAAGACGTCTGGATTTCGTCGACGATCCACGCATGATCAATGTGGCAGTGTCGCGGGCCAAACATCGCTTCACCCTGGTGACCGGCGATGAGGTGTTCACCGACAACAATGGCCACATCGCCGCCCTGATCCGCTACATCAGCTATTACACGCAGGACGAGCAGATCGTACGCGCGCCGGTAGTGTCGGCATTCGATTTGCTGTACCGCGAGTACGACCAGTCCCTGGCGCGCTTGAATGCCCGCCTGCGGCCCGAGGATTCGCGCTACAAGTCCGAGCAGATCGTGGCGCAACTGCTGCGCGAGGCACTGTCCGCCCCGGCGTTCCTGGCATTGAAGTACCACGCTCAGATCAAGCTGGGTCAGCTCGCATCGCCAGGTAACCCCGAATGGACGGAGCGCCAGCGGGCTTTCATGAGGCGCGCCAGTTGCGATTTCGTGATCTATTTCAAAGTGGGCAAGACCCCGCTAGGGGTGATTGAGGTCGATGGCGGGTACCACGACCGACCTGAGCAGGCGGCTCGGGACGCCTTGAAGAATGATATTTTGGCTAGAAGTGGCATTCCCATCCTGCGGCTGCGGACAGTCGAGAGTGACATTGTTCAGAGAGTCGGCGACTTTATCCACCAGTGGGCTAGCCCTACCCCTGGCACATAAGCAGCAACGGGTCAGAAGCCGACAGTCGCTAATGGCAGCAATCGACCCAAAGCGGAAGTAGCTGTATCCCGAGAGCAGACGTTGAGAAAGCCTGTCGACGCGGCGGCTAACGCGTCCGTGCGGGTACCGGATCCCAGTTTTCGCTAGACACTCAAGTCGGTGATTCCGCCTCTTTCAGGCGAGCTGTCTAGAGGGGCCAGTGTGTTCGTAGTCTGGCTAGCTCTCGCCCTAATGCACACAACTCTTTGTTGAACGCGGCCAACTCCGCAAGGCTGTATTCAAAGCATTGCTGCACACCGGAGGGAAGTCCAATGACATTGACGATCTTGTGACGGTGGGCCTCGACACCCCATCGGCCGTGGACCATCTGATTGCGCTGCAGCCGAGCTGCATGCACACGCTCAATCCAGCGTTCATAGGCCGCACGATGTTCGGAGCCGGCCGGTAACCTCTCTGTGACTCGCTTCGAAAGCGTTTCGAGTTTCGTATGGATATTCTGTCCTTCGATCGAATTCGATGTTATTTCCAATTTGTTGCCGTTGTCCAACCACACTAAACAGAGCCCTAGATTCATATCCATGGAAGAGAATGCGAAGAGCATCTGTCCGAGTAACGATGCCGCCTCAGCCTGCATCGCCTCTTGACGGGACATCAGTTGTCCAGCTGTTTCGACCGGGTCAGGCGTTGAAATAGGGTCCAAAGCATTTCTCGCATTCGTAGTCTGGGTGGTGCAGCGTTCAGCACATTATTCCGAAGGCCGCTTTTGGCTGTGGATTCAACCGGTGGATTCAACCCCAGAGCCCTTCGAAACCTGGGGCGATTCTCCGTGCCGAGAGGCCTTGGTTCCGAGCGCTGCCTAAGCATTGCAAGCCTTAGGGCGCTTGCATGCTATTTACCCTGATTTTTGCGAGATTCCGAAACTGGCATCGAGGATTCACCCGCGATTCGCTTGACCAGCGCAGCATGACCGCTGGCTTCGTCGCTGCGGGAAATGACCTGGATGACGGCCATGCGATCGCCGGAGCCTGCGATAAAGGTGCTGTTCAACGTTTTGCCGCCGCCCAGGGTCGCCGTACTGTCGATTTGTCGCACACCCAGGCCGTTGCGGTTAAGGCGCGATTCGCCGGTTTGTCGAAAGTCCGGCAGCCCGGCGCTCTGGCGGTCGACGAAACCACTGACGGCGCCGTCGAGGAAGGCATCGTCGTTGTCGCCAGTGCGAGACGCTTCGGGGAGGGGTTTCTCGATCACCATGACCACACGCTTTTCCTGCGCATTGGCATACAGGGTACCCACGGCGCCGGCGCCTTCGCTGTTCTGTTCGTCAGCGCTCAGGGGGCTGGCGATGAAGCCTGCCGGCAGGTTGAAGCTGAACTTGCCGCCGAGCACCGCGACCTTTATTTCAGGTTTCGGCTGGGTGCTGGGTTTGCTGGCGGCATGCAGATTCGACAGGCCCAACAGGCCGACGACGGCCAGGGTCAGCGTCAGGGTTGTTTTGTTGAAAATCGACATACAGCCTCTCGTGGGGCATGGGGCATGGGGCAGGGCGGGGTGGATATGCTCACATAAACCTGCCTGCTCGGTAAGCCCCGGGGTCCCCGTCGGCCAGACGGTCATGGCGGATCGCCTTGAGGGGGCTATCGTTGCTTGTCTGGGCAACAACTACCGACCGAGGGCGGTGCCATGAACACCAGTGATTTACTCGAGCAGTTACTTCGGGCCGGGCAGGGCTCGCAAGCGCAACAAGGGCGCGGCGGCATGTCAGCGCAAGACGGCCTGGGCGGTTTGGGCGGCTTGCTGGGCGGTCTGCTTGGCGGCGGCAGTGCAACGGGTGGCGGTAATGGCCTGGGTGGTTTACTGGGCGGCCTGTTGGGTGGCAGCGCGGGTGGCTCCACCCAGGGGCGCTCCGCTGGTGGCACCAATTACGCGGCCCTGGCGTCGTTGGGCATGATGGCGTTCCAGGCTTATCAAAGCTGGCAGCGCAGCCAGGCGGCAGCCCCGCAACAGGCGCTGCGTACTGTCGATCAATTGTCCGGCCCCGAGGCCGAGGATCACAGCCATGCAATCTTGCGCGCGCTGATTGCGGCAGCCAAGGCTGACGGTCGCATCGACAAGCAAGAAGAAACTTTGATTTACGCTGAAATCAAACGTCACACCAGCGACCCGCAACTGCAGCAATGGCTGGATGAGGAAGTCAGCAAGCCACTCGATGCTGCCCAGGTGGCTCAGTCGGCCCAGGACCCGGCCATGGCTGCGGAAATGTACCTGGCCAGCGTGATGCTGGTGGATGACCAGCAGGACGCAGAGCGGGCCTACCTTGATGAACTGGCCGGCGCACTGCAAATCGATCCGACATTGCAGGTGCACCTGGAACAGCAGGCCAAGGGCGTCGCCTGACCGGGCTGAGATGCCTGCGCTCTTCATCAATCAGGTGGGAGCGGGCTTGCCCCGCGATTCTGACCATGAAAATTGTCTGTCATGCTGCCATGACCCTATCGCGGGACAAGCCCGTTCCCACCGACTCACGAAGAACGTTGCAATGACAACAATCGATGTGAAATCCCGATTCGAAGCAAAGCTTCTTCGTCCGGCAAAGCCTGGTAATGATACGTCGTGGGCGTTCGTAGTACTGCCAAGAGACGCGAGTGAACAGCTTCCGAGGCGAGGAAGGACGACAGTTGAAGGCACAATCAATGGACACCACTTTCAGGCAACCCTTGAACCGGATGGTCAGCTGAGCCATTGGTTGCAGGTAAGTACAGAGTTACTCGAAGCCGCAGGTGTGGCCGTTGGGGATATCGTTACACTAGCGCTGACCCCAGTGAAGAGTGAACCCGAGCCTGACATCCCGGCAGATTTTCAGGAGGCACTGGTAGCCACTCCTGAGGCTCGTATAGCCTGGAACAATACGACGACCCTCGCACGAGTAGACTGGATACACTGGATTACTTCAGCCAAGCAACTGAAGACGCGCGCAAAACGAATTGGCAGTGCCTGCGATATGCTTGCCTCCGGCAAGAAGCAGGTTTGCTGTTTCGACCCGTCCGGCTACTACAGTAAGGCCTTCTGTGCGCCCGAGGCAGAAAGTTTGTAAATGGAACATTCCGTTGAATATGCCTGACAACTATCGACCCGAGGCGGCCTCTCGCTTGGCGCAAAGTCAAAGCCAATAGGACGTTTTTCTCGTCCCCATTCCAGTCTGACTGCGCTTTCCACTGAGCAAAGGTGTCGGTCAATGCCGTCACGAAGTCGGCCGCTGGCACGGCCTCGAAAAGGCACACGGCTTCGGGGCCGTGCAAGGGCGTGCTGTGAAGCCGAAGCTTGCTCATCAGGATAGCGAGGTCGGGGGCGACCATGGCCGATTCAAAGCGGCCGGCCTCTATGTCGTTGCGCAGCCATTCCCCAAACTGCATTTCGCGCTTCGGGGGGTAGCGCCAAGGCCTGAGTTCGCTGAGGAGTGAGGACTCCCTAAATGGAATAGTCCGCACTCTATCACAGGCACTGGTAGGCGCTTTTGACCGACAGCTGTCCTAGCGGACCGACTCCACTCGCCATGTCCAGCGCCCCAACGGGCTGTTCTGCGCCGCCTGCACAAACACCCCGTAGTCTTCGAGATAGTGGTAGCCCTCGGTCCATTCAGAAGTAGCCGTTTTGTGCTTGGAGCAGCTCAGCGGCTTGGCCATGCCTTGCAAGGCGGGGTTTATCTGACTGGCTGGCAGCGCGGCGCCGACCTTGCAGGTGACGGTAGTGGTGAAAGGCCCCGTGGTGGTGGCCTGGACCAGGTCATAGGCCACTTCGCTGTGTTCCGGCAGGCGTTGCCAGTCGCCTGTGAAGCTCAAGCCGATGACGTGCAAGGAGTCTTCTACCTGGTTGCCGTTGTTGCGGTCGAACGAGCGGTTGGCCAGCTCGATCAGGCCGCGGAAAGTCAGCAGCAGCTTGGTGCCCAGCACCGAATCCACTGGCTGCAGCAGCAGCTGGCCGCTCTGCGGGTCACGGCTGAAGATGTCCTTGCGCTGCACGCCGGTGATCTTCATGCCGTTGAGCACCAAGGCGTCGTAGCGATAGTGCAAAGCCTGTAGCGTCAAGCGCGGTTCGGGCAGTTGCAGGGTATTGATCGCCGCCAGCACGGCTGGCGCCGTCTTGGGTGTATCGAGCTGCGGCGGCAGTGGCGTGCGCACAGGGGGCATCGCCATCTGGGCCCAGGTGGCAGCGGGCTGGCAGGCAGCTTCGATCAGGCGTTGTTGTCCGCTGTCGGCCTGTGCCTGCGGCATCATTGGGGTGTCCAGATTGACCTTGCCGTTGTACACCCGGCCATTGTCGTCCACCTTGAAGTCGCTCAACGGCTTGAAAGTGCGCTGCTTGCAGTCGATGGCCAGGCGCTCATGCAGTTGTGCAATCTGGCCGTACCCTTTGACTGCTTGATAGTTGGCAAGTTGAATGCTCGTCCAGATCTTGAGTACGCCATCCTCGTGAATCGCGCTGTTACGGTCCAACACCAGCCAGTCTTGAACTGGCGCGGTGTCCAGCGCTCGCCAGTCAGGCACGGCGCGATAGGCGCAGGCATTTTTGAGTTGTTCGCTGCGCTGCAGCACCTGCAACTGTGGTTGCGGAAGGTTGCTGGAATCGTCGTTGTCAGAAAACGCCTGCATGCCCCGTTTGGTGGGATAGAACATGCTGCCGCTGGGCTGGCTGCAGGAGGCGTCAAAGCGGGCGACCCAGGGGTTGCTCGCGGAGGGCGCGATCATGTAGGTGATCTGGTCGCCTTGACGGATGATCGAATCGGGCGCGGCCGGTTCGTCGATCACTTTCTCGAACACTTCAAGGCCAGGGTGCTTGGCCGGTGGTTGCAGCTTGGGCGGGGTGCTGCAGGCGGCGAGGGCGAGCGGCAGGGCTAATGAAAGCGAGAAACGGGCATCCATGCAAAAAAGCTCTTGGTCAAAAAAAAACGCGATTTTACCTGACCTGCACTGGTGCTCAACTGATGAAGATAATTTTCGACACCAGCTCTGCGCTGTTCTTGGCCTGAAGCTTCTTCATCAGGCGGGCGCGGTGGACCTCCACGGTGCGGTGGGAAATGCCCAGCTTGCGCGCCACTTCCTTGCAGGTCAGGCCATTGACGATATGCAGCGAAATCTCCCGTTCGCGCGGAGTCAGCTGGATGGTCGGCGCCGGCTGGCGATCCAGGCGCTCGAAATGCCAGACCATCAGTTTGAACGGGTCTTCCACCGTCAGGGAAAACCCGTGGGCCCGGGCCCAGAACACCTCGCCGTTGCGATGCTGCATGAAGCGCTCGTCGGAGTAGAAGGCGCCGGGGCCGTTGCGCAGCCAGTGCTCGCTGCGCTCGCCGATGCTCTGGTAGTCGGCTTGGGAGGGGTACAGCAGCAGGGTCAGGTGGCCCTGCAAATGCTCGCGCTCGTAGCCGAACAGGCGGACGAACGCCTGGTTGCAGTCGAGCATCCGCCGATGGCCGGTGATCATCTGCGGCGCGGGGGAAACCTGGAAGGCCAGGCGCTCGAGGTCCTGGAAGTGCTGGGCATCTACGGTCATCAGGCATCCTGCCTCGGATTTATCGGCGCGCCCCCTGGGTACTACTTACTGGCGTAAGTAGTTGCCCCAACTAGCGTGTGATTCGGGCGCTGAATCATTGTATGGAATACGCGCTTCAAGGACAGAAGAAAATCACCATGACTCACGACTCCGTATCCATCGTCGCTGCCGCCCACAGCCCTTTCGGTCGCCTGGACGGCCTGAACCTCGAGGACCTGATCGTCAAGGTTACCCGCGAGGTCCTGGCGGACGCTGAGATCGACGCCGCACAAATCGACGCGCTGTTTCTCGGTCACTTCAACTCCGGCCTGGTGGCCGATGGTTTCCCCGCCTCGCTGATGCTCCAGGCCGACCCGCAACTGCGCTTCAAGCCTGCCACGCGCTGTGAGAATGCCTGCGCCTCGGGATCTGCGGCGATCCAGGCCGGGATCAACGCGATCCGCAGCGGTGCCGCCGAGCTGGTACTGGTGGTCGGCGCGGAGAAAATGACCGGCAACAGCACCGTCGAAGTCACCCGCGCCCTGGCCGGCGCCGGCTACCAGAACGCCATGCAGGAGGCCGGCCTGAGCTTCGCCCAGCTGTTCGGCCAGGTGGCGCAACAGTACGCCGAGCGCTACCACAGCCCCTTGGCCTCGATGGCCGCGATCGCGGTGAAGAACCACGCCAACGCCATGGCCAACCCCCTGGCGCAGATGCACCGGGTGATGGACTTCGAGCACTGCAACAACGTGTCCCAGGGCAACCCGCTGATCGCACCGCCACTGCGCCTGACCGACTGCTCGCTGATCAGTGACGGGGCGGCGGCGATCATTCTGGCCTCGCCGCAGCGCGCCCGTTCGATGCGGCGCCAGGTGGCGATCCGCGCCATGACCCAGGTGAACGACTTCCTGCCCTTGTCGCGCCGCGACGTGCTGGCCTTCGAGGGACCGCAACGGGCCATCCAGGGCGCCCTGCGCGAGGCCGGCGTGACCCTGGGCGACCTGAGTTTTGCCGAGGTCCACGACTGCTTCACCATCGCCGAACTGCTGATCTACGAAGCCATGGGCCTGGCGCCCAGGGGCGAGGGGCACCGGGCCCTGGACGAGGGCATCGTGCGCCAGGGCGGGCGCCTGCCGGTGAACCTGTCCGGCGGGCTCAAGGCCAAGGGGCATCCGGTGGGGGCCACCGGGGTCTCGATGCATGCCCTGGGCTTTGCCCAACTGGTCGGTGAACCCATTGGCCTGGGCGTGCCCGGTGCCGAATTCGGCTTGCTGTTCAACATGGGCGGCATGGCCGTGGCCAACTACGCCAGCGTCCTGCAAGCGGTCAAGGCCTGAGGATGAACATCGCCCATTGGCTGCGCGATGCGGCCCAGCGCTGGCCGCGGCGGCCGGCGCTGTTCGAGGGGTGCCGCCAGGTCGCCGACTACCAGGCGTTCGCCGCGCAGGCGCGGGCACGCGCCCTGCAACTGCGCGACGAATACGGCATCGTGCCGGGCGACCGGGTGGCGCTGCTGATGAAGAACAGCTGCGCTTATCTCGAATTGTTGTACGCCATCTGGTGGAGCGGGGCGGTGGCGGTGCCGATCAACAGCAAGCTGCACGCACTGGAAGCCGCCTGGATTGCTGACAACGCCGGGGCCCGGCTGGTCTATACCGATGAGGGCCGGGTGTTCGACGGCGCGTCGCTGCCGGTCGGCTGCCGCGAACTGACCGCACCCGGGGCGGCCGATCAAGGCCCGGTGCCGGGCGATGAACTGCTGGAGCCGCATCCGCGGCAAGACAGCGACCTGGCCTGGTTGTTCTACACCTCCGGTACCACCGGGCGTTCGAAGGGCGTGATGCTGTCCCATGGCAACCTGATCGCCATGTCTTTGTGCTATCCACTGGACGTGGACCCGGTGACCGCTGAAGACGCGGTGGTTTATGCCGCGCCGATGTCTCACGGTGCCGGCCTGTACAATTTCATCCATGTGCGCTGTGGCGCCCGCCACGTGGTGCCGGCGTCGCGGGGCTTCCAGGCGGCGGAGCTGTTCGAGCTGGCGCAGGCGCTGGGCCAGGTCAGCCTGTTTGCCGCGCCGACCATGGTCAAGCGCATGGTCGACCAGGCCCGGCAGCAGGGCTATGGCGGCGAAGGGATCAAGACCATCGTCTACGGCGGGGCGCCGATGTACCTGGCTGACCTCACCCAGGCCCTGGACACCTTCGGCCCGCGCCTGGTGCAAATCTACGGCCAGGGCGAATGCCCGATGACCATCAGCGCGCTGTCGCGGGAGGCCATCGCCGACCGTGGGCATCCCGACTGGCCGCTGATCGCCGCGTCGGTCGGGCGTGCCCACGCCTGCGTCGAGGTGCGCGTGGTGGATGCGCAAGGCCAGCCCCTGACCCCTGGCGAACCTGGGCAGATCGCCGTGCGCGGGGCGGCGGTGATGCAGGGCTACTGGGACAACCCGCAAGCCACCCGGGAGGCCCTGGTGGACGGCTGGCTGCTTACCGGCGACATCGGTTTCCTCAACGAGCGGGGCTACCTGACCCTTACCGATCGCAGCAAGGATGTGATCATCTCCGGCGGCAGCAATATCTACCCGCGCGAAGTCGAGGAAGTGCTGATGCAGCACCCCGAGGTATTCGAAGTGTGCGTGGTGGGGGAGGCTGACGCTGAGTGGGGCGAGTCGGTGGTGGCCTTCGTGGTCTTGCGCACGCCCCACAGCCTCGATGCGCAGGCGCTCAACCACTGGTTCCTGGCGCGCATGGCCTCGTTCAAGAAACCGAAAAAATACCTGTTTTGCGCCGAGCTGCCGAAGAACAGCTATGGCAAGATTCTCAAGACCCGGCTGCGCCAGTGGTTGCAGGATCCCACCGGGCCCTTGAACAACCTCTGAAGCGCTGCATTACATGGATAGCACCACGACAGGAGTCCCCACTATGGGCGTGTCACCTTCCAACTCCCAGCGCCAGCGGCGCCGGGCCTTCATCGGCGCCACTTCCGGCCACTTGATCGAGTGGTACGACTATGGCGTCTACGGCTTTTTGGCCGTGTACATCGGCAAGGCCTTTTTCGTCTCTGACGATCCCACCAGCAGCCTGCTGGCGAGCTTCGCGGCCTTTGCCCTGAGCTTCTTCATCCGGCCCCTGGGCGGCCTGTTCTTCGGCCCCCTGGCCGACAAGATCGGCCGGCGCAAAACCCTGATCACCGTGCTGGTGATGATGGCCGGCTCCACCTTCCTGCTGGGGCTGCTGCCAACCTACGCCAGCATCGGCATCGCCGCGCCGGTGATCCTGGTGCTGATCCGCTGTGTGCAGGGCTTCTCCGCCGGCGGCGAGATCGGCACCATCACCAGCTTCATTTCTGAATACGCCGGGCCCGGGCGTCGGGGCTTTGCTACCTGTTGGCTGATGGTTACCGCCGTGCTCGGCCTGCTGCTGGGCGGCGCCGTGGCCAACGGCATGACCTGGGCCCTGGGCGCCGAGCTGATGCAGGAGTGGGGCTGGCGCATTCCGTTCCTGATCGCCGGGCCCCTGGGCTTCATCTCGATGTACATCCGCCTGAAGCTTGAAGACAGCCCAGAGTTCCTCGCCCTGGTCGAGGCCGGGCAGACCTCCAAAGCGCCGCTGCGCGAGGTCTGGCAGTGGAAGCGCTCGATCGCCCTGGTGTTCTTCATCATTACCCTGCACAGCTCGATCTTCTACCTGGTGCTGACCTTCGCCTCGACCTACATGTCCAACACCCTCAAGTTCGACAGCGGCACCACCTTGCTCTACGTATTCGTCGCCAGCCTCTCGGCGGCGCTGGTCATGCCCCTGGGCGGCGCCTTCACCGATCGTTACGGGCGCAAGCCGTTCCTGATGGTCATCGGCACCCTGGCGACCCTGGCTATGTACTGGTTCTTCAAGACCGCGCCCGGCGCCACCCCGGCCACCTTGTTCTGGCCGTTGATGGCCGTGGCGATCCTGTTCGGGCTGTACGCATCCTCGACCTACGCGCTGATGAGCGAGCTGCTGCCCACTCGCATCCGCTCCACCGGCATCGCCGTGGCCTACAACATCCCGGTGGCGGTGTTTGGCGGCAGCGCGCCGCTGATCTCCACCTGGCTGATCAAGGTGACCGGGGACATTACTGCGCCCTGGTATTTCTATGTGGCGACCGGGGTTGCCTCGCTGGTGGCGTTGGTGGTGTTGCGCAAGGAGGATTTTGTTGCCTGTGGGCATGAGGTCAGGCGGGAGGAGAGTGCGCCTGGGCTGCGGTTGGTTGATCCGCGGTCTTGAGTCTGCCAGGCGAGGTCGGCCCAGGCCGCCTTGCCCAAGCAAGGCGGCCTTTTCATTGCGTTGTTGGGCTTCAACCAGGAATCTGGATGTAGTTGAGGATCAACGCGATAACCTCGGTCGACGCGTGCAGTAGTACCGGCACGATCAACCCGCCACTGAGTACGCGGCTGCCGGCCAGGCCCAGGGAGTTGATGTTCTGTTGGTTGGTGGGCATGTTGGGAAAGGACTGGAGCACGATGACCATGATACCCAGGCTGACGATGAGCAGGGCCAGGAGCAGCATGCCGACGCGCTTGAAGATATTGTAGGGCGCAGCGGTGGGCGTGGAGGGTGTTGGGTAGGTGGGCGCGGAGGAATGCACGGGACGGTCCTTGTGTAGGCAATTCGGCGCGCATAATGCTCGGCCTGCAATTGGGTATCAATGGCCTGACCCGGAAATAAAGTATTTGCGCAGCGCGTGGCGACGCCCTTGAACAGCTCCACAACATTCTCCGATCCGTTGATCGCTACAATGTCGCGACAGCCGCACTTCTGCAAGACGCATGGGTGGTAAGGGAATTGAGGACGCTATGACTGACCGCGAACAACTCCATCGAGAGGGCTATGTGCTGCTCCGTCGAGCTATCCCGGCCGAGTGGCTGGGTGACCTTCGTGCCGTGTTCGATGCGGGGGTGAAACCATCGGGCCAATGGCCAGTGCCGCGCGGCATGGGCTGGCGCTATTCGCTGTTGGACTCTGATTCGAGGGTTCAGGCTGTGTGTCGTCTGCCGGAGGTGCTGGCGGCGGTTGGTGAGCTGATCGGAGAACGGTTCTTTCTCTCGCAGGTGGAGGGGCGCGAACCCCTTGCAGGTGGCGGTCATCAGCAGCTGCACCGCGACTTGTCGGCCCAACGGCCGGGCGACATGGTGAGCGCTCTGGCTTATTTCGACGATTATGGTCCCGAGAACGGCGCGACACGTATCGTCCCCGGCAGCCATCGCCCTGAGCAGGGACAGCCGCCATTCGACTTCAGTGACGAGTCCCGGTCTGTGCAGCTTTCAGGCTCCGCTGGCGACATCTTGGTGTTTGATGTCGATTTAGTGCATGCGGGCAGTCTGAACTCAATCGGCGCACGCCGTCGCTCCCTTCTGATTAGCTACTTTTCTGAGTCTCTATACGCGTCACACCTGGAAACAGTGGGCCTGCGAAGTGTTCGGATGGACACGACCGATCGGTTCGATCCCTCGGTTTTTGCCTTTGGGGCTATATAACCCGACCTACCTGACGCAAAAGCCGGTTATCCCTGGCAACACAGTCGGCCCGATGCGCTTGGCTATTGCTCCAGCCAACCTGGCGTCGAAGCATCAGGAGCGGCTGAAGTCGACCTCAACCGCTCTAGCGCATCAAAAGCGGGTTCGTCAGCCAAGCACAAGGCCTGCGAGGGACATTCGATTATCAGTGAGCAGTGCCATTTTCCAGGTTGATGTCCAAGGCTCGCACCTGAGTAAGCTCAGACTGGATATTCTGTGAGCGACAAAGCCACAGATACACCAGGGCCGAGACGGCAAGACCTATTGGCATACTGATATCAGCGCCTCCCAACTGCTCTGCGAAATAACCGGTGTACAACCCCGTATTCGAGAATGGCAGCATCACTGCGAAACCAACGATGTACGAGCCAATCCCTCTCCAATTCCATCGCCCATAAATACCGTTTGGGTTGAATATTTCGCTGATCGAATATTTACCGTGCCGAACAGCGTAGAAATCAACCAGGTTAATCGCCGTCCAGGGCGTGAAGAGATAAAGCAGTACCGCAAGGAAGTCGCCAAACTCCTTAACGAAATTTTCATCGGCCACGTAGGCCAGCAGCATAATGACCTGATGGATCGATTTGGTTTGGGCGCTGCGGCTGCTACTCGAGATTTTGCTCAGTATCGTGAGATAGCTCCGACCAACACTGAGCTCGACACCGTCAGCAAGCTTTATGTAATCCGAGATACATTCTCTCCGCTGGTAGAGCATCCGCCTGAGCGAGTACTCACTGCTCTAACGCAGGGATACGGATACAGCCTGGATGGTGAGAAGCCGCTCATTCTCAACGAGTCCGTTTCGCTGCTCAGCCAGCCTAAGGTGGAGATCCTGGCGCCGATCGCGCGCGCGATTAGCCTGAATCAGGTAGTGAGAATCAGCTACACGTCGGCATCGGGTGAATCTGAGCGTGAAATTGTGCCCTTCGCCATTAGCTGTGATGGCCTGCGCTGGCATGTTCGGGCTTACGATAGAAAGCGCAAAGATTTTGTGGACTTTGTTCTAGCCAGAATCGGTGCTGCTCAGATTCAGCAGGGGCAGAAGCCTCTGGAGAACGAAAATCTAAGAAATGACGACCAGTGGAATCGGATGCTGGATCTACCCCTGGTCCCACACCCGGATAAAAATTGCTCTCAGATCATGATGCGGGACTACGACATGCCTGATGGTGTGCTCAAGCTGCGTGTGCGTGCAGCAATGGCTGGGTATGTACTGCAGCAGTACCACGTAGACTGCTCGACTGATCACAGCATTGCAGACGAGGCATATCGACTCTGGTTGAGCGACCCTCTAGCTCTTTATGGTGTTAAAAGCGCCAAGCTTGCCCCAGGCTATAAAAGTCCCAACTGACAGTCTTGCCGAGCCCTATCAAGGCGAGCGCGGCTGCCTCGCTGCACCCGAACGTAGCGACCAGCAAAGACCCTTCTTGGCACTAGCCTGAACCCTTATGTTGCTAGGCGGTGCATGCGAGTTATCGCTGGCCTGCCCGCCGGACGGGGTGAAAAATGCAGGCTGAAGGGCGAAAGTGTGAGTTAACTACGAGCACTACAAGGGCCTGGATGTAGTAGGCAGTTACAGGGCAGGAAGGTGACCTTGGTGTGGGCAGCTATTACCTGAGTGGGATAGCGAAGGAGCTGATGGAGGATGTGGCGCATTCGTTCGGCAAAGTCACCTTCCGAACTCCTGCATTAAGGGCGATGGTGCCCGCGTATTAAGTGAACACCATGGCTTTCGGCGGCGGAGTCGGGAAGGTGTGGTCGCCGGCCCCTTACAGTTGGACCTTAGACTGGGGGTATCATTTTCAAACCATCCAAAGCATACCCTCAGATGTGCCCCAAATGTAGCAATCCACTGGAAGTGAATGGAGCTTCACGGTCTATGAAAAGACAGAAGTGATCAGTTGAACAGCCTGCCCGACGACGCCTAAAGACTCTCAGGATCCCCAAAAAACATCTGAATCCGCGACCGCAACCAGCGCTCCCCCGGATCATTATCCTGCGACCCGCGCCAGGCCATGTGCAGCTCGAAGGTCTGCACCTCCAGCGGCGGATCCTCGGCGCGCAGGCCGCCGGCGGCGGTCAGGACCTCGGCGGTATAGTCGGGCACGGTGGCGATGATGTCGGTGCCGGTCAGCAGGCTGCCCAGGCCGTTGAATTGCGGCACGGCCAGGACCACATGGCGCTTGCGCCCGACCTTTTCCAGGATCTCGTCCATGAACCCGCCCAGGTCGCCGGCAAACGATACCAGCGCGTGGGGGCGGGCGCAGAAGTCGTCCAGGCTCAGGCTCCCCGGCATGCTGTCGGCACGCAGCACCTTGGGTTTGCTACGCCGCAGCACCTTGCGCTTGGCGTTGGCCGGCAGGTCGTTGGTCCAGCTCACGCCGACGGAGATTTCCCCCGAGGCCAGCAGCGCCGGCATCAGCAGGTAGTTGACCCGGCGCACCACCAGGACGATGCCCGGGGCTTCGGCGCGCACGCGCTTGAGCAATTGCGGCAGCAGGGCGAATTCGGCGTCGTCCGACAGGCCGATGCGAAACACCGCGGTGCTGGTGGCTGGATCGAAGTCGGCAGCGCGGCTGACCGCGGTGGAGATCGAATCCAGCGCTGGCGAGAGCAGGGCGAAGATCTCCACCGCCCGCGCCGACGGTTCCATGCTGCGCCCGGTACGCACGAACAACGGGTCGTCGAACAGGTTGCGCAGGCGCGACAGGGCGGCGCTGATGGCCGGCTGGCCAAGAAACAGTTTCTCCGCCGCACGGGTCACGCTACGCTCGTGCATCAGGGTCTCGAAGACGATCAGCAGGTTCAGGTCGACGCGACGCAAGTCGTTACGGTTCATCGGCTCGGCTTCACAAGGCGGTTGGGGCAGGGGTGAATCTTACGGGTAAAGGCTGGTACCCTGCACCGCATAAATTGATGGAGGCTTCATTACCATCAATCAATGACAGGCATGTTGACTATTAATGGCCACTGATGGTCTAACCATCAAAGCCCGGATAGAGTTCAGGGCATTAGAGGTTCAATTGGCGAGGTTTGCGATGTCCCGCATGATCCGTTTCCACAAGTTCGGCCCGGCCGAGGTGCTCAAGATCGAAGAGCAGGCCCAGGCGCAACCGGCGGCTGGCGAGGTGCAGATTCGCGTTGAAGCGATCGGCATCAGCTGGTACGACGTGCTCTGGCGGCAGAACCTGGCACCGTCACAGGCACGCCTGCCTGCCGGTATCGGACACGAGATGGCGGGCGTGGTCACGGCCGTGGGCGAGGGTGTCGACGATCTTGCAGTCGGTGACAAGGTCGCCAGCTTCCCGGCCAGCAGTGCCAATGAGCACCCAGTCTACGGTGAAGTCATCGTCATGCCGCGCAACGCCCTGACCCGTTACCCGGAGATTCTCTCGCCGGTCGAGGCCAGTGTGCACTACACGCCGCTGCTGATCGCCTATTTCGCCTTCGTCGACCTGGCGCGGGCCAAGGCCGGGCAAACGGCGCTGATCACCGACGCCAGCCATTGCGCCGGCCCCGCCTTCGTGCAGCTGGGTAAAGCCCTGGGCCTGAAGGTCATTGCCGCGACCAAAGAGGCCGATCAGCGCGACTACCTGATCAAGCTCGGCGCCGACCGGGTGATCGTCACCGAAGAGCAGGACCTGCTCATGCAGATCAACAAGTACACCGACAACCGTGGTGTCGACATGGTCCTCGACGGCCTCGGCGGCCCGCAAATGGCCCTGCTCGGTGATGCCCTGGCGCCGCGTGGCAGCCTGGTGCTGTATGGCCTGCAAGGCGGCAACCAAACGCCGTTCCCGGCCTGCGCGGCGTTCCAGAAGAACATCCAGTTCTTCGTCCATTGCATCGGCAACTTCACCGGCAAGCCGGAGCTGGGTATCAGCCAGGACCAGGTGGCGCTGCAGCGTGCCTTGCGTGATATCAACCAGTTCACCGCCGACAAGCTGCTGACCCCGCTGATCATCAAGACCTATCCGTTCGAGAAGGTGGTCGAGGCGCACCGCTACATGGACGAATGCCCTTGCGGCGGCAGGCTGGTACTGGACCTGTCGCTGCCGGCGTAACGCCTGGCCAAATAAGCCACAGCCGCCAAGCCCGAGCATTGACTCGGGCTTTTTTGTGGGTATTTCCCAGGCCTGTTTAGGATGTTTCCGGGGTAACTTTTCCCGATGCGTCCGGCATGCTTGCGCTATGTTTGTGCAATAGGAAAAACAAGAACTGCCTGTCTGATTAGCGACTTTATGTTGGTCGAACCTGAATGGTTTTTTTACCCTGATCTGTATCTTTTATTCGCTGGGCAACGCCCGATAATAGTTCGTCAACTGTCGTCTCACGGAGCGAGGCAAGATGGGTCGCAAGCCAGGGGTTAAAGGTGTCGTGCTGCCAGGCTGGAGGAGGGAAGGACGATGATCAGCAAAAGCTTCTGAAGTGGTTTTTCGTAGGAAGTTGTAGGAAGTTTCTTAGGATTAACTCTGTTTGTCCTTACTTTGCTGATTGAAAGTTCTTCAAAGGAATATTTTTCTTTCAGGTGGCCGTTTCTGAATATCGGGTACGCGTTATGAGCAGCATTCACGACCAAGCCATGCAATACATTTATCAGCAAGTCCTGCAACGCTTGCTGGATCACTTGTCACAAGCCCAAAAGGCGTCCTTGCAGTTGCTGATACAGCGCTTGATAGTCGCCGCCGGCGGTATCGAACGCATCAACGGTTTCAAGTTGATGTTCGCCCATGATGGTAGCCAGAACGCCAGCCATGCACTGGCTTGCTTGCGGGCGGCACAACTGAGCATCGCCGCCCGTACACCGGGCACTTTTCAGCTGCGTGTCGCGGTGGTGCGCCAGCCCGGCATGAGCACCACGGCGCTGAGCAACCTCAATACGGGTTTTCCGCGTTGTTCCTGCATGATGATCCGCGGGTTGAACTGCTGATGCTCGATGACCAGCAGTTGCTGCCCTTCGACAGCCGTCACAGCCCTTCGCCGAACCAGCAACAAGCCGAGCGTCACGAGCTGCTGTTGTTCGGTCACTTGCTGGCCGGATTGCCGCGCGCCGGCTTTGGCAGCCATGGCTACCTGCGCCTGGCCGATCTGTGCCGCCAGGCGCTGGGCTGGCGCGGCGGCGTCGATGCGATCATCAGTGCCCAGCCGCTGCCTGAACGCAGGCGTTACCTGGCCTGGAGCCGCAGGGCCCTGCGTGAGGAGGACCTGTTCAGCATCCGGCCTATTCACAGCTGCGCCGCCTCGCTGTGCGAAGGGCTGAGCGAACTGCGCCGGCGCTACCTTGAGCAGTTGTACGGGCAGGTGCAAGGCGTCAGCTCAACGCCGATCGGCGATTACTGCGCGCCGGCGATGCGTTTCATCACCATCGATGACCTGGTACACGACCCCGAGGTCCCCCATGACGAGCGCCTGAACCGCTTTCTGGGTTGTCGCTTTGACGAGCAGTACTTCGCCTGCGACCGCTCGGGCACGGCAAACCCGCTGTTGCTGGCGCATTTGCGCGGGCTGCACGCGCAGTTCATCGAAAACAGTGACTACCGTGAGGGCGTTGATGCCCACCTGCGTCAGGCGCGCCAGCAGATGCAGCGCAAGGGGCTGCCACGGGCCCTGCAAAATCGCGTGCTGGGGCGCTGGCAGAATGCCGAGCAGTTGCAGCAGCGGCGCACCCAGGCGGATGAATTTGCCTTGCAGGCCTATGGCCTGAGCGAAGCGCAGCTGGTGTGCCAGCTGTTTGCGCCGTTCGTCTCCCGCGGCATGCGCCTGGAAATCTTTCTGCGCCGCTGTCATCCGGGCATGCTGGTGGCCTTGCCCTATCTGCACAAGGCATTGCAGCAATTGCCGGCCCCCGAGCCTGTGGTGCAGTGGATGGTCGATATCAGTGGCCTGAGCCTGCCGCTGCTGCAGATGCTGTACCAGCGAGAGCCGCAAATCTGTGCCCGGCCACGCTCGCTGCTGGCGCGAATCCAGGGCCGCGGGGCGGATCTGCGACACCTGCGCCTGCCGCCCACGGCGTGGTCGTGGCTCATGGCCGAGCAGCCTGGCTGGCGCTGATGAAAACCTCGGACAATGGCGAGTTCGCCTATCGGGCGGTGTATCGCTACCTGGTCGAATTGATTGAGCAGATGGCACCAGGTAGCTACAGCAGGTTGCCGTCGTTGCGCGACCTGGCCCAGCGCCTGGATGTGTCGATTTCCACGGTGCAGTACGCCTATTCGTTGCTTGAGCACGAAGGACGGGTGCAGCCGGTGCCCAAGTCGGGCTATTTCGCCAAAGTGCCCAATTCGGACATTCAGCCACGCAGTGGCGGTGATTTGCTTCAGGACCTGCAGCAGCATGGCAACTCACCGCGGATGCTGGTGCTCAGTGGCAGCCAGGCGCAAGCCTTGCAATCGCTTGAATCCGCTCTGTTGGGCATCGAGCGTCAATTGCTGCGTCAATATCCGCGCCTGGCCGGTGCGCCGCAGCCCTGTGGCGAGCTGGAGCTGCGCACCGCGCTGGCAGCACGTTACACCCGTTCGGCGCAGTTGTACTGGAGTGCCGAGGACGTCTACCTGGCGCTGGATGTGCGCTCGCTGCTGGAAACCACCCTGGCGGCCCTGGAGCTGCACAACAGCGCGGTACTGGTGACCACGCCCTGTTCCTGGCGGTTGTTGCGAGTGTTCCAGGCCGCGCGCATACGGGTCATCGAGCTGCCCCTGGGGCCTGAGGGCGGGCTGGACCTGGAGCGTTTCGCCCGGCTGTTGCGCGACGAGCCGGTGCGTCTGGCCATGCTGGCTTCACGCTTGAGCGTGCCGCACGGCAGCCTGATGCCCGAAGCCGATCGGCAGGCCGTGGCACGGCTGCTTGATCAGCATGGGGTGTGGCTGCTGGAGAACGACCTGGATGCCGAGCTGTGCTATCGGCCAGCCGCTGCAGGCTACCTGCGCGAGCTGGTCGACCCGCAGCGGTTGCTGGTGTTTTCATCGCTGGAGCGCAGTGTCGGTGCCGAGGCGCCGTATGCCTATCTGCTGTCCCGGCAATGGCAGGGCTCCCTGCACCGGCACTTCCTGCTGCGCGGTTTTCGCCTGCCGCCATTGCGCCAGCAAGCGGTGGCACGTTTGTTCAACAAGGGGCGCATCGACCTGCACCTGGAGCAACTGCGCCAGCGTCTGCACGAGCGTTTGAGCCACCTGTACCGGCAAATGCAGCTGCACCTGGGCAGCCAGCTCGATTTCCGGATGCCGGCCGGGGGCGCCTGTATCTGGGCGCGGGTGCGGGCACCGGTGGATACCCGGCCATTGTTCCACCGCTTGTTGCAACAAGGCCTGGTGATCGCTCCGGGGGAACTGTTCAGTTTGTCTGGCGACTTCCGCCAGCACCTGCGCCTGGGCTGTCCGGCAGGGCCCCAGGGTGACCTGCAATATGGCCTGAGTGTGCTCAGCGACGAACTGCAGCGCATGCAGAGCGCCTCCTAAACGATCAGCGGTCGCGAGCAGGCTTGCCAAGCAAAGCGATCTGTATGTATAACCAGTGTTTCAGCCCTCTGCCCGTAGCCTGCTGTGATCGCCCATTCCGTCGACGACCCGTTCTATTACCTGCACAACTTCCAGCAAGTGCTCGACTGGATCGAGCTGCGCTATGCCGACCTGCTCGACGATCAGGAGCAGGCCTTCATCAGCCGGTTCCGTCAGCAGCCGCAGGCCGCCCGGGCCTTGCTGGTGCGCATGGTGATGCGCAAGGGCCTGCTGTTTCGCCCAAGCAAGCTCGACTACGCCGAAATCGGCTCGACGCCGACCGCCCTGGCGCCATTGCTGACCGAGGGCTGGGTGGTCGATGACAGCCCGCTGAGCCTTGAGCAACTGTTCCAGCTGTTGCGCAAGGACGAGCTGGCCAGCGGCTTTGCCGACCAGCTCGAGCGGCCACGGGCGGCCAAGGGTGAACTGCTGGCCCAGTTGCAGTCGCTTGAGCTGCAACCGCGGCCGTTGCAGGAATGGCTGCCGGGCTTCGCCGAACCGATCATCGAACTGCGCCTGCAGGCCTTGTGCGACCGCCTGCGCCTGCTGTTTTTCGGCAACCTGTACCAGGACTGGTCGGAGTTCGTGCTGGCCGACCTTGGTTTGCTGCGCTACGAACAAGTGGCCTTCAGCGACGACTCGCGGGCCTTGCGCAAGCGCAGCGATATCGATGTGGCGCTGGCCTTGCACCAGTGCGCCGAGCTGCTGGAGCAGGGCGTGGCCCTTGAGCAGGTGGTCGAACACATCGAGTGCCTGGACAGCGACAACCCCTGGTTGCTGCGCCGACGCTCACGGCTGCTGTATCAGCTCGGCCAGCACAGCGAGCGCCTGGCCGACTGGCAACTGGCCTTGCGCATCTACCCGCGTAGCCAGCATCCGCAGGCGCGCATCCGTCATGTGCGGGTGCTGGAGCGTAGCGAGCAGTGGTCGGCGGCGTTCGAGCTGGCCTCACAGATTGCCCGGCAACCGGCCAATGGCCTTGAGGTCCAGGCCCTGGCGCGGATGTTGCCGCGTTTGCAGCGCAAGCTGGGCGGGCCGCCGCAGCCACGGCGAGCCAAGCCGCAGGTCTGCCTGGTCGAGCTGCAGTTGCCGGCCGAACTGGCCGCCCTGGGTGTCGAGCAGGCCGTGCAGTTGCACCTGGGGCAGGGCGGCGGGCAGGTGCATTATGTCGAGAACAGCCTGTTTAACAGCTTGTTCGGCCTGTTGTGCTGGGAGGCGATATTCGCGCCGTTGCCCGGCGCGTTTTTCCACCCGTTCCAGAGCGCACCGCAGGATCTGCATGACGCCGAGTTTCATGGCCGGCGCAGCGCGCTGTTCGCCCGGTGCCTGGGGCAACTGGACGACGGCAGCTACCGGCAGACCATCCGCCGCCATTTCATCAGCAAGCAGGGGCTGCAGTCGCCTTTCGTTTATTGGCAGGTGCTCAGCGAAGAGCTGCTTGAACAAGCCCTGGCCTGCCTGCCAGCAGCGCACCTGAAAAGCTGCTTCGAGCGCCTGCTCGAAGACATCCAGGCCAACCGTTCGGGCATGCCCGACCTGATCCAGTTCTGGCCCGAGCAGCAGCGCTACCGCATGATCGAGGTCAAGGGCCCGGGCGACCGCCTGCAGGACAGCCAGCTGCGCTGGATCGAGTTCTGCGCCGGGCACGGCCTGCCGGTGGAAGTCTGCCACGTGCAATGGGCGCCATGAGCTACAGTGTGGCGGTGCGGGCGCTGTGCGAATTCAGCGCCAAGGTCGGCGATCTCGACCTGCGTTTCACCCCGTCGCCCACGGCCCAGGAGGGCATCAGCGGGCACCGTCGGGTGGTGGCCGGGCGCGGCCAGGGCTATGAGGCCGAAGTCAGTCTCGAAGGCCAGTATGCGGCATTGCAGGTGCGCGGCCGCGCCGACGGTTACGACCCGCGGCTCAACCGTCTCGAAGAAATCAAGACCTACCGTGGCGACCTGGCGCGCCAGCCCGACAACCACCGCCAGCTGCACTGGGCCCAGGCCCGGGTTTACGGCTGGTTGCTGTGCCAGCAGCGCCAGTTGCCGGCGCTGCGCCTGGCGCTGGTCTACTTGAATGTCGACAGCGATGAACAGACCCTGGTCGAGGAGCAGCGCAGCGCTCAGGAGCTCGAGCAGTTTTTCAATGCCCAATGCGCGATCTTCCTGCACTGGGCCGAGCAGCAGTTGCAGCGCCAGGCCTTGCGCAATGAGGGCTTGCAGGCCCTGGCATTCCCCCACGGGCAGTTTCGCCACGGACAGCGCGAACTGGCCGAAACCGTGTACAAGGCGGTCAGCACCGGCCGCTGCCTGATGGCCCAGGCCACCACCGGCATCGGCAAGACCCTCGGCACCTTGTTCCCGCTGCTCAAGGCCATGGTCCCGCAGCAACTGGACAAGATTCTCTTCCTCACCGCCAAGACCCCCGGCCGCGCCCTGGGACTGGAGGCGCTGCAGCAGGTGATGGCCAGCGGCACCCAGCCCGCGCTGCGCAGCCTGGAACTGGTGGCTCGCGACAAAGCCTGTGAATACCCTGGTGCGGCCTGTCATGGCGATGCCTGTCCGCTGGCCAAGGGTTTTTACGACCGCCTGCCAGCGGCGCGCCAGGCGGCGCACGCCGTGGCGGTGCTGGACAAAGCGGCCCTGCGCGAGGTGGCCCTGGCCCATCAGGTCTGCCCGTATTACCTGGGCCAGGAGATGGCTCGTTGGGTCGACGTGCTGGTGGCCGACTACAACTACTACTTCGACCAGAGCGCCTTGCTGTTCGGCCTGGCGCAGGTCAACCAGTGGCGCCTGGCGCTGTTGGTGGACGAGGCGCACAACCTGGTCGAGCGGGCCCGACAGATGTACAGCGCCAGCCTCGACCAAGGCCAGCTGCTGGCCCTGCGCAAACTGAAACCCGCGGGGCTGAGCAACGCCCTGGACCGCCTCAACCGTCAATGGAATGCCCTGCACAAGGAACAGCTGGCGCCTTACCGAGTGGTCGACGGCCTGCCTGAAGCCTTGCTCAAAGCCTTGCAGCAGTGCGTCGGGGTGATCCAGGAGCAACTCAACCAGACGCCGAGCGGTATTGATCCGGCGGTGTTGCAGTTCTTCTTTCAGGCGCTGCAGTTCACCCGCGTCAGCGAGTTGTTCGACGAACACTTTCTGTTCGATATCAGCAAGCGCCCGGGCCCGGGCAAACGCGCCTTGTCGACCCTGTGCCTGCGCAATGTGGTGCCCGCAGCGCTGATCGGCCCGCGACTGGCGGCGGCGCGCAGTGCCACGCTGTTTTCCGCCACCCTCAGTCCGCGCCACTACTACGCCGACCTGCTCGGCATGCCGCCCGACTGCGCCTGGCTCGAGGTCGCCTCACCCTTTGCCGCCGAGCAATTGCAGGTGCAGGTGATTAGCAGCGTCTCGACCCGTTACCAGCACCGGGAAGCGTCGCTGGCGCCGATCGTCGAGCTGATTGCCGGGCAGTATGGCCGCGCACCGGGCAATTACCTGGCGTTTTTCAGCAGTTTTGAATACCTGCAGCAGGTCTCGACCCTGTTGGCCGCGCGTTATCCGGCCATCCGCCAATGGAGCCAGGCACCGGGCATGGATGAGTTGCAGCGCCAGGGCTTTCTCGAACGTTTTGCTCCCGAGGGCCAGGGCGTCGGTTTCGCTGTGCTGGGCG
Source organism: Pseudomonas wadenswilerensis (assembly GCF_900497695.1). Classification (GTDB taxonomy): domain Bacteria; phylum Pseudomonadota; class Gammaproteobacteria; order Pseudomonadales; family Pseudomonadaceae; genus Aquipseudomonas; species Aquipseudomonas wadenswilerensis. The sequence continues at coordinate 140,218 of NZ_UIDD01000007.1, forward strand.
GCGCCTTTGCCGAAGGCGTCGACTTGCCGGGTACGCGCCTGATCGGCGCCTTTGTCGCCACCCTCGGGCTGCCCCAGGTCAACCCGGTCAATGAACAGATCAAGCAGCGCATGGCCCGGCTGTTCAGCGCCGGGTTCGACTACACCTACCTGTATCCCGGGGTGCAGAAGGTCATCCAGGCGGCGGGCCGGGTGATCCGTGGCACCGAAGACCGCGGCACAGTGCTGCTGATCGATGACCGCTTCGCCGAAGCCCGGGTACAGCGCATGTTTCCGGCCTGGTGGGCGCCGCAGCAGAAATAATCGCGGCCTTGGGGATAGCCACGGTCGCTTGCTGGTCAAAGTGCCAGTAAACTGCGTGTTTTTATCACCCTGAACATCCTTTCTTGAGGTTTTGCATGAAGCTCAGTCCTTTGGCGGGCAAACCGGCCCCAGCCTCCGTGCTGGTGGATATCCCGCAACTGTTGACCGCCTATTACACCGGCCAGCCCGATGCCAGCGTCGCAACCCAGCGCGTTGCGTTCGGCACCTCCGGGCACCGTGGCAGCTCCCTGGACCTGAGCTTCAACGAAAACCACGTGCTGGCGATCAGTCAGGCGATCTGCCTGTACCGTCAGGCCAAGGGTATCGACGGCCCGTTGTTCATCGGCGCCGACACCCATGCGCTGTCGACCCCGGCAGCGGCCAGCGCGCTGCAGGTGCTGGCCGCCAATGGCGTCGAGGTAATGCTGTCCAAGGATGACGAGTACACCCCGACCCCGGCGGTGTCCCACGCCATCATCTGTTACAACCGCGGCCGCAGCAGCGGCCTGGCCGACGGTATCGTCATCACCCCGTCGCACAACCCGCCGCAAAGCGGTGGCTTCAAGTACAACCCGCCCAATGGCGGCCCGGCCGACAGCGATGTCACCAAGTGGATCGAGGCCAAGGCCAACGACCTTCTGGCCGCGGGGCTGGAAGGCGTCAAGCGCATCTCCCATGAACAGGCGCTGGCAGCCAGCACCACCCATCGTCATGACTATGTCGCCAGCTATGTCGCCGATCTGGAAAACGTCATCGATTTCGACGTGATCCGCAGCGCCAACCTGCGCCTGGGCGTCGACCCGCTGGGTGGGGCAGGGGTGCGCTACTGGTCGGCGATTGCCGAGCACTACAAGCTGAACCTGGAAGTGGTCAACACCGAGGTCGATCCGACCTTCCGCTTCATGTGCGTCGACTGGGACGGACAGATCCGCATGGACCCGTCTTCGCCGTATGCCATGCAGGGCCTGATCGGCCTGCGCGAGCGCTTCGACGTGGCCTTCGCCTGCGACCCGGACCACGACCGCCACGGCATCGTTACCCAGAACGGCCTGCTGGCCCCGAACAACTACCTGGCGGTGGCCATCGACTACCTGTTCCAGCACCGTCCGCAGTGGCGCAACGACGCCGCAGTGGGCAAGACTGTGGTCAGCAGCGGCCTGATTGACCGCGTCACCGCGCGTCTGGGGCGTCGCCTGTTTGAGGTGCCGGTGGGCTTCAAGTTCTTCGCCGACGGCCTGTTCGATGGCTCCCTCGGCTTTGGTGGCGAGGAGAGTGCCGGTGCCTCGTTCCTGCGCAAGGACGGCAGCGTCTGGACCACCGACAAGGACGGCCTGATCCCGGCGCTGCTGGCGGCAGAAATCACCGCCCGTACCGGCCGCGACCCGAGCCAGGCCTACGCCGAGCTCACCGCCAAGCTGGGTGAGCCGTTCGCCACCCGCGTCGAGGCCAAGGCCAACCCACAGCAAAAGGCCCTGCTGAGCAAGCTGGCGCCCGAGCAGGTCAAGTCGACGATGCTGGCCGGCGAGCCGATCGAGCAGATCCTCAGCCATGCACCGGGCAACAACCAGGCCATTGGCGGCCTCAAGGTGATGACTGCCAACGGCTGGTTCGCCGCGCGGCCGTCGGGTACCGAGGATATCTACAAGATCTACGCCGAGAGCTTCATCGATGAAGCGCATTTGCAGCGCCTGGTGGCTGAAGCCCAGGAGCTGGTGGATGCGGCGATTGCCTGACCGCTGACAGCATCGCTGGCAAGCCAGCTCCCACAGGTGTTGCAAATATCTGAGAGATATCACCTGACCTGTGGGAGCTGGTCTTGCCAGCGATGGGCCGCATAGCGGCCCTAGGCTACATCGACCAGCACAATCTCACTGTCCTGCACCGCCATCACCCTGAGCACCTGCTCATCCTCGATCGCCACGCCGTCACGGGCTTCGGCGCGCACACCGTTGACTTCAACCAGGCCCTTGGCCGGCACCAGATAGCCACGGCGCCCCGCCTCGAAGCGGTATTCGGCGGTCTCCCCAGCCTGCAAGGTCGCCGCCAGCAGACGAGCATCGGCGCGGATCTGCAAGGCCTGCTCATCGCCCTCACGGCCACTGGCCAGGGTCACGAAGCCTTCGCCGCGCTCGCCCTTGGGGAACGGCCGGGTACCCCAGGACGGCGGCTGGCCAACGCGCTCAGGGATGATCCAGATCTGGAAAATCCGCGTATCGACCTTCTCCAGGTTGTACTCGCTGTGGGTGATGCCGGTACCGGCACTCATCACTTGCACGTCACCGGCCTCGGTACGGCCCTTGTTGCCAAGGTTGTCCTGGTGGCTGATGGCGCCTTCACGCACATAGGTGATGATTTCCATGTCGCGGTGCGGGTGCGGCGGGAAGCCACTGCCGGCGGCGATCAGGTCGTCGTTCCAGACCCGCAGGTTGCCCCAGTGCATGCGCGCCGGGTTGTGGTATTCGGCGAACGAGAAGTGGTGATGGGCGTCGAGCCAACCATGGTTGGCATGGCCAAGGCTCTTGAACGGGCGCAGTTGCAGCATGTTGGCTGTCCTCGAAAGGGAGTGGATGGGGCAGATGATCCATCAAACAATGATCGAAAATAAGCGTAAATTTCGGCTGATTATCATCATATCTGTCGATATATAGAGCTACGGTGATTTGTGCGCTTCATCGCCTAATTCACTGATCTGCAAGCAATCGGCTGGTGATTTTTGCCCGATGGAGCGAACATGGCCGCTGGTTTTTATTCTGTTGGAGTCGGTGTGTCTGAAGAGCGTCCCAAGCTACCCCTGGAGTTGATTGCGCCTGCGCAGTTGCCGTGGCTGCGTCGCCTCACCGCTCGCCTGCTCGGGCGCAGCCTGAGCCGCTTGCAGGCGCAGCATCGCGATTCCTGGTTCCAGGGCCATGCCAGCGGTCAGCGCACCGGTCACGCCGATGGCCTGCGCGAAGGCTACGAAGAAGGGCGGATCGACGGCTACGAGGCCGGGCGCCAGGTCCTGGTGATCCGCGACACTCGCCCCGACGGCCACGGCGTTCCCGGGCTGGACGACGCCCTGTTCGACGACTGGCGCCTGCCGCTGAGCGCCGAGCTTAAAAAGCGTTTCAAGGCCGACGTCGCCCAGCGCCTGCCGGCCCATGCCCAGCCAAGCGCGGCGCAGTGGAAGATGATCTTCAGCGACACGCCGTCGACCTGCGTGATCGCCGGTGCCGGTGCCGGCAAGTCCACCTCGCTGGTGCTGCGTATCCTGTTGCTGCGCCATTACCTGGGCTACGAGCTGGACGCCATGACCGTGGTGACCTTCACCCGCGAATCGCGCAAGGACTTCATCAGCCGCCTGCTGCAGGTGTTTGCCTTGTGGCAGCTCGACCTCAGCCAGGTTCAGGCCCGCGAGCTGGTGCGCACCTTCCATTCACGCATCCTGCCGCTGGTGCGCAGCCTGCCGGGTTTCAGCCAGGTGCGCGCGTTCGAGACCCTGGGCAGCGAAATGCCCGGCGGCAGTGAAGCCAACGCCGAGAGCAACCCGTTCGACCTGCGCATCAACGACGCCCAGCGCCAGCAGCTCAACCTCTGCTACCGCGACCTGCTGGGCAGCAGCCCGCGCTTTGCCGAGCTGATTGCCAGCCTGCGCCGCGAAGCCCTGCAGCTCAAGGCGCTGGACCGCGATCACCCCGACGTGCAAAAGCGCGTGGCGGTGACCCAGCTGTCTGCCAGTCGCGACGAAGAGCTCTGCGACACGATCGAAGACCTGTGGTTTGCCGCGGGCGCCTGGCCGATCAAGGGCATCGAGCCGAGCCGCGAAACGGTCGAGATCAACGGCAGCCGTTTTCACTTCCACGGCCATATCGCCGAGCTGGACGCGTACGTGGTGCTCGGCTTCGACCCCAAGGAAAACCAGCAGTACAAGCGCCCAGGGGCCAAGCTGCCGGTGTGGGCGGAGTGGGTGATAAAGCGCACCCTGTTTCAAGCTTTCTGCGATAAGCCTGTGATTTGGCTAGAAAATTACTCCGCTGCCAAGCGCCTGACTTCCTCCCTGGCGGGTGATGCCGTGGCCGGCCCCGGCTTCGATTACAAGGTCAAGGGCGAGCTGGCCGCCGCGCCGCTGCTGGATGCCTTTGTCGGCGCCGCCGGCTTTATCGAGAACCTCGGGCTTGAGGTCAACAAGGCGGTCGGCGCCATGAGCTTCCCGGCGGGTGACAGCGATGCGCTGTTCTTCGAAGCCCTGGGCCTGTACTGGAAAGCCCTGGAAGCGCACCTGCTGGGCCAGTCGCCACCGATCATGAGCTACAACCGCATGTTCGCCCTGTTCGGCGAAAACAATCCGGAGAACCTGCAGCTGTTGCCCGACCCGCTGCTGCGCCCGCTCGCGCACCTGATGATCGACGAGTTCCAGGATGTATCACCGCAGATCGTTTCCTGGCTGCGCGCCTGCCTGCGCGAGATCCGCCGTCGTGGCCCGGCCATGCAGGTCGGGCGGGTGGCGCAGCATTCGTCGTTGCTGTGCGTGGGCGACGACTGGCAGTCGATCTACGGCTGGCGCGGCAGTTCGCCCAAGTACTTCATGGAGTTCGCCAAGGAATTCCCGGCACCGAGCAGCACCCGGGTGATGCTCGCCGACAACTACCGCAGCCACCAGCACATCATCGATGCCGCCGAGCACATTGTGAAATCGGCGCCGGCCATCAGCGGCAAGAAGGCCAGGGCCTGTGGCCCGGCGGCCGAGACACCGCTGCCGGTCAAGGTGCTCGAGCGCGACGAGGCCAGTCTCGCCGAGACCCTGCTTGAGCACTACCGCAACGGCGAGTCGGTGATGCTGCTGTACCGCAAGAGCAGCGACAAGGCGGCGATTGCCGACCATTTGCAGGCATTGGTCAACCACGAGGCCGGGTTGCCGGCGGCACAACGGCGCCTGCGCCAGCTGACTTATCACAGCGCCAAGGGGCTACAGGCCGATGCGGTGTTCATGCTCGGCGATTGTCAGCACCTGACCAACTCACCCTACAAGAACCAGGTGTATCGCCAGGCAGGTCTAGGCCGCAACGGCGATGCCCAGGCGTTCGACAACGCGCAGAAGGATGAAGTGTTGCGTCTGGCTTACGTCGCCATTACCCGGGCGGCGAAGCATTGTTACTGGTATGTCGAGAAGCCGACGGCAGAGGCGGCCAACCTGCCACGGGCGTCGAGCCAGGTGGATGGGCGCAAGGTGTTCTTCGAGGATGGGCGGGAAATGGCCGGCAGCTGATTCTGGCGCTGCCTGGATTACGACCGCTGCGCGCTCGATCGCTGGCAAGGCCAGCTCCCACAGGTTGTGCAGACACAGATCCAATGTGGGAGCTGGCTTGCCAGCGATGAGGCGTGAATCAGGCCTTCAGTGCCGCATCCGGCGCCACCGCCGGCACCGGCTTGCCGGTGGCGGCCTCGACGCGACGCGCTACTGCCGGGTCGTCGGCGAAGGGGATCAGGCTGGCCTGATCGTCCACTTCGCCGGTGTGCCGCTGCAGGCAGGCGCTGGTGACCAGGTAGAAGAACAGTACGCCGCTCAGGCAGTAAAGCGCATACAACCAGTCATCCATGTCCGTGCCTCCTAGGCCAGGCTGGCGTTGTTCAGCGCCAGTCTTTCATCGGCCACCCGCACGGTGCGCCAGGTGTTATAGGCCATCAGCAGCATGCCGCTCAAGAAGCACACGCCACCGACAAAGCGCACGATAAAGCCCGGATGGCTGGCCACCAGTGCTTCGACGAACGAGTAGGTGAGGGTGCCGTCGTCGTTGGTGGCGCGCCACATCAGGCCCTGGGCGATACCGTTGACCCACATCGAGGCGATGTACAGCACGGTGCCGATGGTCGCCAGCCAGAAGTGCAGGTTGATCAGGCCGACGCTGTACATCTGCTCGCGGCCAAACACTTTCGGGATCATGTGGTACAGCGAGCCGAAGGTGATCATCGCCACCCAGCCCAGGGCACCGGCGTGGACGTGGCCGATGGTCCAGTCGGTGTAGTGCGACAGGGCGTTGACGGTCTTGATCGCCATCATCGGCCCTTCGAAGGTCGACATGCCGTAGAACGCCAGCGACAGCACCAGAAAGCGCAGGATCGGGTCGCTGCGCAGCTTATGCCAGGCGCCGGAGAGGGTCATCATGCCGTTGATCATGCCGCCCCAGCTTGGCGCCAGGAGGATCAGCGACATGGCCATGCCCAGCGATTGTGCCCAGTCGGGCAGGGCGGTGTAGTGCAGGTGGTGCGGGCCGGCCCAGATGTACAGGGTGATCAGCGCCCAGAAGTGCACGATCGACAGGCGATAGCTGTACACCGGCCGGCCCACTTGCTTGGGCACGAAGTAGTACATCATCCCCAGGAAACCCGTGGTCAGGAAGAAGCCCACGGCGTTGTGGCCGTACCACCATTGCACCATGGCGTCAGTGGCACCGGAGTACACCGGGTACGACTTGAACCAGCTCACCGGAATAGACAGGTGGTTGACCACGTGAAGCATGGCGATCACCACGATGAAGGCACCGAAGAACCAGTTGCCGACGTAGATATGCTTGGCCTTGCGGCGCATCAGGGTGGCGAAGAAGACGATCCCATAGGCGACCCAGACGATGGCCATCCACACCGCGCCGGTAAATTCGATCTCGGCGTATTCCTTGGTGGTGGTCAAGCCCAGGGGCAGGCTCACCAGCATGATCACGATGGTCGCCTGCCAGCCCCAGAAGGTGAAGGCGGCGAGCTTGTCGCTGAACAGCCGCACCTGGCAGGTACGCTGCACGGCGTAATAGCTGGCGGCAAATTGCGCGCTACCGGCAAAGCCGAAGATCACCAGGCTGGTGTGCAAGGGGCGCAGGCGACCGAACGAGGTCCACGGCAGGTCGAGGTTAAGCTCGGGCCAGACCAGTTGCGAGGCGATCCAGACGCCCATGGCCATGCCGACGATACCCCAGACCACCGTCATGATGACGAATTGCCGGACCACCTTGTAGTTATAGGCCTGCGCCTGTTGATGTGTGCTCATGGCTAGTTTCCACAGTTCCTGTATGGCTCGCCCTGCCGTGGGGCAGGGGCACAGGCGCAGACTCTAGGAAGCTGCCGGCATACAAAACAGACTCAGAAACCAGCGTTAACACCGGATCAGATTAAACCCCCGTATTCATTGGCTGATACAGCACCTGTTATGGGCATGGTGTGGCGATTTACCTCTGTTCTGCATTGATCGTGCCGGCAAAAGCGTGTCGCTGTGTCGCACACAAAACCCCGTGGAATTATCTTGACATCACCTTAAATGCGGCCGCAGAATTTCACAAACTTTGCGCGCAAAGTTTTGTGTCGGGCGACAGCACGAGCCCGGCAGTGGTGCGCAACCAACCTTGACGCCATCCCGCTATACGCCCCCCGTGACGGTGCTCTCAAGCCGGGACGGGGTACGCGCGCAGCGGCGGCACACTATAAGAACGAAGGGAGCAACAGATGAAGCTTTCCAAGGAACTGGTCCTCCAGGCAAAAGCGACGTTCGGGACACCGACCTACCTCTACGATGAAGCCGTGCTGCGCAGCAGTTTCAACGAGTTGCGCGATGCATTGCCGGACTGCGTGGACATCTTCTATGCACTGAAGGTCAACCCGAACCTGTCCCTGGTGAAACTGATCCGCTCTTATGGCGGTAACACCGAAGTGTGTTCGCTGGGCGAACTGGAAATTGCCCTCAAGGCCGGCGTCGATCCCCAGGACATCATTTTCCTCGGTCCTTACAAGAAGCCCGAAGAACATCGGCGAGCCCTGGAAGTCGGGGTGTTTGCCATCGTCGTCGAGTCCGAGACCGAACTGCGCAAGCTCTCGGCCCTGGCGGGCGAACTGAACTGCGTGGCACCGGTGGCAATCCGCATCAACCCGAACTTCTCCGCCTCCGGCTCGCCGTGGAAGATGGGCGGGCGGCCGACCCACTTCGGTATCGAAGAAGACACCGCAGTAGCCAACTTCGGCGACTACGCCGCCCTGGCGAACCTGAAGATCAAGGGCATCCACGTCTATAACGGCACCAAGATCCTCGACGCCCAGTCGGTATACGACAACGCCAAGTACATCCTTGGCCTGTACCGCAGCCTGACCCGGCGCTACAACCTGGACATGACCATGGTCGATGTCGGTGGCGGCCTGGGCATCAAGTACTACGAGAACGAGAGCGAGCTCGACACCCGCCAGCTCAAGCAACTGCTGGCGCCGCTGTTCGAAGCCTTCAACCAGCAGTTCCCGCAGACCCGCATCATTGTCGAATCCGGGCGCTTCGTCGCCGGCAAGTGCGGCGCCATGCTGGTGACGGTCGACAACATCAAGGAAAACCACGGCAAGACCTTTGCCGTCACCGATGGCGGCACCAACTGCCATGGCGCCGCCGCAGGCAGTGGCCAGGTGCTCAAGCGCAACTTCCGCATTGTGCATGCCACCGGCAGCACCGGCGCACCGCTGCGCGAGTACCATATCTCCGGGCCGCTCTGTAGTCCCGACGACCTGCTGGCCCGTGACCTGCAGATCGAAACCCTGCACGAAGGCGACATCCTCGCCGTCACCGCCTCCGGCGCCTACGGCCCGTCCGCCTCGCCAACCCTGTTCCACAGCCATGGCCACCCGGCCGAGGTGATCGTCAGCAACGGTCAGTTGTTCCTCGCCCGCGCCCGGCAAACCGCCCTGGACATCCGCGACAGCCATGCCGACGTGCCGCTGGCGGCCATGCTCGCTGGCGCACCGGCGGTTGCCGAACCAACGCCGATCGCCCAGGCCGCCACCCAGCGCCAGCTCGGCGAGATCCTGCGGGTGGTGCTCAAGCTGCCGGAGAACACCGTGATCAGTGCCGATTCGCACCTGCGCGATGACTTGGGCCTGGACTCGCTGACCTCCATGGAGCTGCTGGTCAACCTCGAAGACGACATCGAAGGCTTCTTCGTCAACCCCGACACCATCGCTCCGGGCCACTTCAATACCGTGGCGACCCTGGCCGGTTATATCGATGCCCATCGTCAACCGGCGGCTGTGCGTCGGGCACGTCTCGAGGTGCAGCATGAAGGCGTCTGACGTCCTTTTGCAGCACGTGCTGGACGGCCCCAACGGCTTGCACCCGGACAAGGCGGCGGTCATCTACGCCGATGAAACCTATACCTATGCGCAGCTTGACGAAGCCAGTGGGCGCCTGGCCGCCGGCCTGCAGGTCAATGGCCTGCAACGCCAGGAGCGGGTGGTGGTGTGCCTGGGCAACCGGGTAGAAACCGTCTGTGCCTTCTGGGGCGTGCTCAGGGCTGGCGGGGTGATGGTCAACGTCGGCCTGGAAACGCCGGCCGACAGCCTCGATTACATCATTCGCGATGCCGAAGCCTCGGTGCTGATCACCACCTCGGAGAAATTCGCCAGCCTGCCCGCCAGCACCGCCGAGCTGAGTTACCTCAAAGCCATCGTGCTGCTCGACGGCGAGGCCGACTCACCCGATACCCTCACGGTCGAAAGCCTGCTAGGGCAGGGCGCCGGTGTGCCGCTGCCGTGTGGCAACCTCGACCTGGACCTGGCGGCGATCATCTATACCTCCGGCTCCACCGGCGCGCCCAAGGGCGTGATGCTCACCCACCGCAACATGCTCGCGGCGCTCAATTCGCTGCACACCTACCTGGGTTACCAGGCCAGCGACAATGTGCTGTGCTCGCTGCCGCTGTCGTTCGACTACGGCCTTTACCAGATGATCATGGCCCTGAGCACCGGTGCCACCCTGGTGCTGGAGAAGGAGTTCACCTGGCCAATCTTCCTGATCAAGAAGATTCGCCAGTACCAGATCACCGTGATCCCGTTCGTGCCGACCATGCTCATGCTCCTGCACGAGTATGCGCACAAGCGCGAGGCGACCTTCCCCCAGGTGCGCATGGTGACCAACACCGGCGCGGCATTGAAGCCGACCCACATCGCGCAGATGAAGGGCCTGTTCCCCCAGGCGCTGATCTTCTCGATGTACGGCCTGACCGAGTGCAAGCGCTGCACCTACCTGCCACCGGAAGACATCGACGACAAGCCCGGCAGTGTCGGCATCGCCATCCCCAACACCGAACTGTGGCTGGTGGACGACGAGGGCAGGCGCATCAATCAGCCCCACCAGGTCGGCCAGCTGGTGATTCGCGGCGCCACGGTCATGGCCGGTTACTGGCGCAACCCCCAGGCCACGGCGCAGAAGCTCAAGCCAGGCCCGTACCCGGGGGAAAGCGTGCTCTACACCGGCGACTATTGCAGCCTCGATCAGGATGGCTACCTGTACTTCCAGGGGCGCATGGACCATGTGATCAAGTCGCGCGGGATGAAGGTCAGCCCCAGCGAGGTCGAGAGCTTCCTCTACGCCATCGATGGCGTCGAAGCGGCGGCTGTGGTCGGTATCGAACATGCATCGGTCGGCGAGGGGCTATGGGCATTCGTGACCTTGGGCCAAGGTGTGACCCTGAGCGTGGAACAGTTGCTCGAACGTTGCCGACAGGGCCTTGAACCACACAAGGTACCCCTGTCGATCAGCGTTGAAGGCAACTTGCCGCGCACCGCCAACGGCAAGTTCGACCTGCGGCAACTGCAGCAGACGGCGCGCGCTGCGCAACTGGCCCTGGCCGGTTGAGCGGCGCCTTTCATGGGTGATTCAGTCATACAGGATGTACGGATATGAGTCTGGGCAACAGAGGTCGCGATCAATCGTTGGACGTCAACGGCAACCATTTCGCCTTGCGCATCTGGGGCAATGAAAGCGGCCACCCGGTGCTCGCCGTGCATGGCTGGCTGGACAACGCGGCATCGTTCGAGCGGATCGCGCCGCTGCTCGAGGAATGCTTCGTGGTGGCCCCGGACCTGGCCGGCCATGGGCGTTCCGAGCATCGCCGCGGTGACAGCGGCTACTACCTGTGGGAGCACGCCGACGACATGAACGCCCTGGTCGAAAGCCTGGGCTGGAAGCGCTTTTCGGTGTTGGGCCACTCCATGGGTACCGGCGTGGCGTCGATTCTGGCGGCGATGAACAAGTCGATCGATTGCATGGTGTTCATCGATGGAATGGGCGCGCCTTTTACCATCGCCGAGGAAGACACCGTCGAGCACCTGAAAAAGTCCCAGCGCCTGCTGCGCCTGGCCTTGCGCACCCGCCTGCATGGTTTTTCGGCGCCGCAGACGGCGCAGTTCGCAAGCCTTGAAGCGGCAATCAGCGAGCGGCGCAACAGCATCGACGGCGCCCTCTGCGCCGAGGGCGCGCGACTGTTGGCCATGCGCGATCTGCTCAGCGTCGGCGACGGTTACCGCTGGCGCCATGACCCGCGCCTGGTGCTGCCCGAAGCCATGCCACTGACCGAGCGCCAGGCCTGCGATTTCCTGCGCCAGATCACATGCCCGCTGCACCTGCTGCTCGGGCGCCAGGGGCTGTTTGCCGGTACCCCGTTCGATAAACGAAAAAACGCCTTGCCCTGGGCCACCCAGGTGCACTGGCACGATGGCGGTCATCATTTTCACCTGGAGGAGCCCACCACGGCCTTGATCGAGCAGATCAACGCCGCGCTGCTTCAACGTGAAGCGGGGCCGCGGCAACGATTAGTCAATGAGTAATGGAGTACACCCGTGAAAGAGTTCTGGATTGCACCGTCGATTCTGGCAGCCGATTTTGCCCGCCTTGGCGCTGAAGCCGAGCAGGTACTGGCCGCCGGTGCCGATGTCATCCATATCGATGTGATGGATAACCACTATGTGCCCAACCTGACCATGGGGCCGCAGTTCTGCAAGGCACTGCGCAGCCACGGGATTACCGCGCCGATCGATGTGCACCTGATGGTCACCCCGGTGGACGCGATGATCCAGGCCTTCGCCGAGGCCGGCGCCGACTACATCTCGATCCATCCCGAGGCCACCCTGCATCTGGACCGCTCGCTGCAGCTGATCAAGGACCTGGGGTGCAAGGCGGGCCTGGTGTTCAACCCGGCCAGTACCCTGGACGCCGCGAAATACGTGCTCGACAAGCTCGACCTGATCCTGCTGATGTCGGTCAATCCGGGCTTTGGCGGGCAGAAGTTCATCCCTTCGGTATTGCCCAAGATTGCCGCAGCGCGCAAGCTGATCGACGACAGTGGCCGGGCGATCCGTCTGGAGGTGGACGGCGGCGTCAACCTAGAAACCATCGGCCAGGTGGCTGCCGCCGGGGCCGACATGTTCGTCGCCGGAACAGCGATTTTTGCCCAGAGCGATTATCGCGCTACCATCGAGGCCTTGCGCCGCGAGATTGCCCACGCTTTGCCCAACCGCCACTGATAGGCGGTCTTTCCAACGATTCTCGCGAATCCAGTACGAGTTACCTGTCCTTGCACACTACAACCTTAATCAAGGCCTTGCTGCGTCAGCCGACAGCGCATACGCCGGTCTGGCTGATGCGCCAGGCCGGGCGCTACCTGCCCGAGTACCGTGAGCTGCGGGCCCGCGCCGGGTCATTCCTGAGCCTGGCGAAAACCCCGGACTTCGCTACCGAAGCCACCCTGCAACCGTTGCGCCGCTTCAACCTGGACGCGGCAATCGTGTTCTCCGACATCCTCACCGTGCCCGATGCCATGGGCCTGGGCCTGTACTTCGGCGCGGGCGAAGGCCCGCGTTTTCGTCATCCATTGCGTGACGAGCAGGCCATCAAGCGCCTGCGCGTGCCCGAGCCCGAAGCACTGGACTACCTGTACCAGACTGTCGCCCAGGCCCGCCGGGCGCTGGACCCCAAGGTGGCGCTGATCGGCTTTGCCGGCAGCCCCTGGACCCTGGCCTGTTACATGGTCGAAGGCGGTCCGCCGGGTGATTTCCAATTGATCAAGAAGATGCTCTACCGCCGCCCGGAACTGCTCCAGCGCATACTCCAGGTCACCAGCCAGGCAGTGGCGAGCAGCCTCAATGCGCAGATCGAGTCCGGCGCACAGGCAGTGATGATCTTCGACACCTGGGGCGGGGCCCTGGCCGATGGCGCCTACCAGCGTTTTTCGCTGTTCTATCTGCGCGAGGTGCTGGCGCGCCTGCACAAGACCCACCACGGCCAGCGGGTGCCGTCGATCCTCTACACCAAGGGCGGCAGCCCGTGGCTGGCCGAGATGGCCGACAGCGGCGCCGACGCCCTGAGCCTGGACTGGACCTGCGACCTGGGCATGGCCCGGCAGCTGGTGGGCAACAGCGTGGCTTTGCAGGGTAATCTCGACCCCAGCGTCTTGCTGGGCGATGAAGCCTGTATCCGCCGTGAAGTGCAGCGTACCTTGCAGGCCTTCGGGCCGCCGGCCGCGGGCTTTGGCCATGTGTTCAACCTGGGCCACGGGATCTCGCCGGCCACCTCGCCAGAGGCGGTGGCAACGCTGGTGAATGCCGTGCATGAATTCAGCCGTGTGCGCGGAGGTGCCTATGCTTGACCCGACCTTCGACTTCGACCGGATGTTGTGCTTCTCGTTGTACTCGACGGCCAACGCCATGGTCCGTGACTACGCCGAGCCGCTGAAGAAGCGCGGCGTGACCTACCCGCAACTGCTGGTGATGGCCGGGTTATGGGGCCAGGACGATGTCTCGATCAGCGCCCTGAGCGAGCTGACGCTGTTCGACCTCGGCACCCTGACGCCGATCGTCAAGCGCCTGGCCGACAACGGCTTCCTCACCGTCTACCTCGACCCCAATGACCGCCGCCGGCGCAACCTGCTGCTGACCGACAAGGGCCGCGAGCTCAAGGCCGAGGCCGCACAGGTGTTCAGCAACATGGCCTGCAAGATCGACCTGGGCGAGGGGGAGGTGGAACAGGTGCTGGATGTGTGCCACCGGATCCGGTCGCGGTTGCGCTGAAGCTGGCCTCATCGCGGGGCAAGCCCGCTCCCACAGGACCACACAACCTCTGTGGGAGCGGGCTTGCCCCGCGATGACTAGTTGCGCAAAAACTCCGGAGTATTGAAATTGCTCAGGCGCGGGTCTCCCTCGGCGCACTCCAGCGCCCGCACCGGATGCTGGCGCAAGGTGCGCTGCACGCCCCGATCCCCATCAGCCCAGGCCTGCTGAAAATCAGCGCGCAAGGCACGGGGAATCAGGCTGAACATCGGCTGCCAGTAACCACCCTGGCGAACCATCGCCGGTTGCTGCTGGTCATTGGCCAGGCTCATCAGCTCGAGTATCAACGCACTGTCGATCAACGGCGCGTCACAGGCCAGCACCAGCAGCCAGTCATGCCGTGCCACCGCCAGCCCCGCCAATACCCCGGCCAGGGGCCCGGGAAAGTCCGCTTCGGCATCCCCCACCAACTGGTCGGCATAGGGCCGGTAGCGGTCCTGGTTGCGGTTGCAGGAAATGATCAGGTCGTCGGTCAGGGGCCGCACCACGGCGTGGATGTGGGCGATCAGCGGTTGGCCCTGCCAGTCGAGCAGGCCCTTGTCCTGGCCGCCCATGCGCTGGCCGCGGCCACCGGCAAGGATGAGGATGGAGCAGGGGGGAGGGGCGGCGGGCATGGTCAGGGTTCCTGGCGGTATCAGCCGATCACCTTCCCATGCACGCCGCGGTCTGTCCAGATCAGCTGTCGCTGGCCACTGGCGCAGGCGTCTGGCCCCTGGCCCGGCGCTTGCCGGTCAGGCGCATCACCACGACAAAGAACACCGGCACGAACACCACCGCCAGGGTGGCGCTGAGCATGCCGCCGATCACCCCGGTACCGATTGCCTGCTGGCTGGCCGAGCTGGCACCGCTGGCTATCGCCAGGGGCACCACGCCGAGAATGAACGCCAGCGAGGTCATGACGATCGGCCGCAAGCGCAAACGCGCGGCCTTCACGGTGGCGTCGACCAGGTCGTGGCCTTCATCGACCAGGCTCTTGGCGAACTCGATGATGAGGATGGCGTTCTTCGCCGACAGACCGATCAGGGTGATCAGGCCGACCTTGAAGAACACATCATTGGGCATCCCGCGCAGGCTGACCGCAATCACCGCGCCAAGCACGCCCAGCGGCACCACCAGCAGTACCGAGGTCGGGATCGACCAGCTCTCGTACAGCGCCGCGAGGCACAGGAACACCACCAGCAGCGACAGGCCCATGAGGATCGGCGCCTGAGCCCCGGACAGGCGCTCCTGCAGCGACAATCCGGTCCATTCCAGGCCCATGCCCTGAGGCAGTTGATCGACCAGGCGCTGGATCTCGTTCATCGCCTCACCGGAGCTGTGGCCCGGTGCCGGCTCGCCCGACACGGCAATGGCCGGGTAGCCGTTATAGCGGGTCAGTTGCACGGGGCCGGTGATCCACTTGGCCTGGACGAACGCCGACAGGGGCACCATCTTGCCGTTGCTGTTGCGCACGTGAATCTTCAACAGGTCGTCGACCTGGCTGCGCTGGTCGCCTTCGGCCTGCACCACCACGCGCTGCATGCGCCCCTGGTTGGGGAAGTCGTTGACGTAGTTGGAGCCTACCGCGGTGTTGAGCACGTTGCCGATATCGGCAAACGATACGCCCAGGGCGTTGGCCTGTTTGCGGTCGACTTCCAGCTGCACCTGCGGGCTTTCGGCCAGGGCGCTTTCGCGTACGTTGACCAGCACCGGGCTCTTTTCGGCGGCGGCGAGCAACTGGTCACGCGCAGCCATCAGGCCGGCGTGGCCGAGGCCACCACGGTCCTGCAGGCGGAACTCGAAACCGCTGGAGGTACCCAGGCCATCCACCGGCGGTGGCAGCACCGAGTAGGCGATGGCGTCCTTGAGCTGGCTGAAGGCGGCGTTGGCGCGGTCGGCAATGGACTGGGCGCTGTCATCGCTACCGCGCTCGGACCAGTCCTTGAGGGTGGTGAACGCCAGCGCCGCGTTCTGGCCGTTGCCAGAGAAGCTGAAACCGAGAATCAGGGTGCTGTTGCCGACGCCAGGTTCCGTAGCGTTATGCGCCTCGATCTGCGCTGCCACCTGTTCGGTGCGGGCACGGCTGGCCCCCGGCGGCAGCTGGATGTCGGTAATGGTGTAACCCTGGTCTTCGGTGGGCAGGAACGAGGAGGGCAGTTGGCTGAAGCCGTACACCAGCCCGGCTACCAGCACCACGTACACCAGCAGATAGCGGCCGCTGCGCTTGAGCGCCTGGATGACCCAGCGCTGGTAGCCATTGGTCAGGCTTTCGAAGCGGCGGTTGAACCAGCCGAAGAAGCCGGTTTTCTCGTGGTGCGAGCCCTTGGCGATCGGCTTGAGCAGGGTCGCGCACAGGGCCGGGGTCAGGCTCAGGGCGAGGAACGCCGAGAACAGGATCGACACCGCCATCGACACCGAGAACTGCTGGTAGATCACCCCCACCGAGCCTTTCATGAAGGCCATCGGCAGGAACACCGCCACCAGCACCAGGGTGATGCCGACGATGGCGCCGCTGATCTGGCTCATGGCCTTTTTCGTCGCCTCGCGCGGCGCCAGGCCTTCCTCGCTCATGATCCGCTCGACGTTCTCCACCACGACGATGGCGTCGTCGACCAGGATACCGATGGCCAGGACCATGCCGAACAGGGTCAGCACGTTGACCGAGAAGCCCAGCGAGAGCATCACCGCGAAGGTCCCCATCAGCGCCACCGGCACCACCAGGGTCGGGATCAGGGTGTAGCGGATGTTCTGCAGGAACAGGAACATCACCGCGAACACCAGGGCCATGGCTTCGAGCAGGGTGGTGATGACCTGCTGGATCGAGACCTTGACGAACGGCGAGGTGTCGTAGGGGATGTCGAACTTGGCCCCCGGCGGCAGGTAGCGCGACAGCTCGTTGAGCTTGGCTTGCACCAGGGTCGCGGTTTCCATGGCGTTGGCACCGGGCGACAGCTGCACGCTGAAGGCGCTGGTCGGCTTGCCGTTGAGGCGGGTGCCGTACTGGTATTCCTGGCTGCCGATCTCGACCCGGGCGACATCGCCGATGGTCACGGTCGAGCCATCCGGGTTGGCGCGCAGGACGATGTCCTTGAACTCCTGCACGGTGCTCAACTGGCCCTTGATCACCACGTTGGCGGTGATTTCCTGAGTGCCGGTACCCGGCAGATCGCCAATGCTGCCTGGCGCCACCTGGGCGTTCTGCGCCGCGATCGCGTCGTTGACGTCATCCGGGGTCAGGTTGAAGCCAATCAGCTTGGCCGGGTCGATCCAGATGCGCATGGCCCGTTCCGAACCATACAGCTGCGCCTTGCCGACACCCTTGAGGCGGCGGATCTCGTTCATCACGTTCCGGGCGAGAAAGTCGCTCAGGGTCACTTCGTCGAGGCTGCCGTCCATGGCGGTGAGGGTCACCATCAGCAGGAAGCCGGTGGAGACTTTCTCCACCTGCAGGCCTTGCTGGGTGACCGGGCGCGGCAGGCGCGACTCGACCACTTTCAGGCGGTTCTGCACGTCGACCTGGGCCAGGTCCGGGTTGGTGCCCGGCTCGAAGGTGGCGGTGATGGTGGCGCTGCCCAGGCTGCTTTGCGAGCTGAAGTAGAGCAGGTTGTCGGCACCGTTGAGCTCTTCCTCGATCAGGCTGACCACGCTGTCGTCGATGGTCTGCGCCGAGGCGCCCGGGTACACGGCGTAGATTTCCACCTGCGGCGGCGCCACGTCGGGGTACTGGGCCACCGGCAACTGCGGGATGGCCAGGGCGCCGGCAAGCAGGATGAACAAGGCGACCACCCAGGCGAAGACCGGGCGGTCAATGAAAAACTGCGGCATGAATCAGGCCCTCACTGGCCGTTGGACTGAACGATGGGGAGGGCGTCCTTGCCCGCGTTATCGACCTCTACCTGGTCGCCGGCGCTGATGTGCTGCAGGCCTTCGACCACCACCCGGTCACCGGGGGCCAGGCCGTCGCTGACGATCCAGCGGTCTTCCTGCACGCTGCCCAGGACCACCGAACGCTCGCTGATGCGTTGTTCGGCATCCACCAGCATTACCTTCGGATTGCCGGCGCTGTCACGCAGGATGGCCCGCTGCGGCACACTGATGCCTAGCTGCTTGACCGCCTGCTCCAGGCGCACGCGGATGAAGCTGCCCGGCAACAGGTCGAGGTCCGGGTTGGGGAACTCGCTGCGCAGGGTGATCTGCCCGGTGCTCGGGTCGACGCTGATGTCCGAGAACAACAGCTTGCCCGGCAGCGGGTAGGGGGTGCCGTCGTCCTGGATCAGCGTTGCGCTGGCCTGGTCCTGGCCCACCTGCTGCAGCTCACCTGCACGCAAGGCGCGGCGCAGGGCATTGAGCTCGCGGGTCGACTGGGTAACGTCGGCATGGATCGGGTCCAGTTGCTGGATGGTTGCCAGCGGCGTGGTTTCGTTCTGTCCCACCAGGGCGCCTTCGGTGACCAGGGCACGGCCGATGCGTCCGGAAATCGGCGCGGTGACGGTGGCGTAGCCCAGGTTGAGCTTGGCCCGCTCCAGGGCGGCCTTGGCTGCGGCGACATCGGCGTCGGCCTGCAGGAAGGCGGCGCGGGCGTTGTCATGCTCCTGGCGGCTGATCGCATTGATACCGATCAGTTCGCGATAGCGCTGGTCCTGCAAGCGGGCCTGGAACAGCGTGGCTTCGGCGCGGGCCAGGCTTGCGCGGGCGCTGTCGAAGTCGGCCTGGAACGGCGCCGGGTCGATGCGAAACAGCACATCGCCCTGTTTGATGTCGCTGCCTTCACGGTACACGCGCTTGAGCACCACGCCTGCGACCCGCGCGCGCACCTCGGCGGTCCGTGGGGCCAGGATGCGGCCATTGAGCTCGGTGGTGATCGCCAGCGGCTGGACGCGCACGGTCTCGACCTTGACTGCGCTTGGCGGGGCCTTTTCTTCGGCAGGCGATTTATCGTCGCAGGCGCTCAGGGCGAAGGTGATCAACAACAGCGGCACCAGGGCGCGCAGACGGACGGGACTTGTACTGGACATGCGGATCTTCCGAAAATGACCCGGCAATGCTAAGGCAGGCGACCGACGGGCAACAGTTAAGCTGTGTAGGCCATATGTAAAAAAGTGTGAAGCTTTACCCAGCGAGCGCTTGAGCTCTTATATCCTGCCTGACTTTCCCAGCCTGTCAAACTACCCATGCCCAATATTCTCCTGGTCGAAGATGACTGCGCCCTGTCCGAACTGATCGCCAGCTACCTGCAGCGCAACGACTTCAGCGTCAGCGTGATTGCCCGTGGCGATCATGTCCTGGCCGAAGCCCGGCGCAACAAGCCGGACCTGGTGATCCTCGACCTGATGCTGCCGGGCCTCGATGGCCTGCAGGTATGCCGCTTGCTGCGCGCTGAGTCCCAGGCCCTGCCGATCCTGATGCTGACCGCCCGCGATGACAGCCACGACCAGGTGCTGGGCCTGGAAATGGGCGCCGACGACTACGTGACCAAACCTTGCGAGCCGCGGGTGCTGCTGGCCCGGGTGCGCACCTTGCTGCGCCGCAGTTGCATCAACGAACCGCGACTTGAGAGCGACCTGATCGTGGTCGGAGGCCTGCGCATCGACCTGGCCGAGCGCAACGTGTTCTGGCGCGAACAGCCGGTGGAGCTGTCCAGCGGCGAGTTCAACCTGCTGGTGGTGCTGGCGCGCAATGCCGGCGTGGTGCTCAGCCGCGACCGCATCCTCCAGCAATTGCGCGGCATCGAGTTCAACGGCACCGACCGCTCGGTGGACGTGGCGATTTCCAAGTTGCGGCGCAAGTTTGACGACAGCGCCGGCGAAGCGCGCAAGATCAAGACCGTGTGGGGCAAGGGCTACTTGTTCAGCCGCGTCGAGTGGGAGTTCTAGCGGCCCATGCTGAAGATCCTCATCCGCCTGTACCTGATCACCATCGTTGCCTATGCCGGGGCGATCTTCCTGATCCCGGATGCCATCGTCGGCGCCTTTCACCAGCGCTTCATCGCCTACAACCTCGACCAGGCGCGGGGCGTGCAGCGGTTGATCGTCAAGCAGTTCGAGCAGGTGCCGCCCAGTGAATGGCCGGCCAAGGCCAGGGAGCTGGCGGCGGATTTCGCGCCGCTGCAGATCGAGTTGCGCCGCCAGGATCAGATCGGCCTGTCGTACGAGGAGCGTGACCGTCTCAACGCCGGCCAGAACGTCGTGCGCCTGGGGGATTGGGGCTATTACGAAACCGCCCTGGCGCCGCTGGACGACACCTGGCTGGTGGAGCTGAGCAACCCGCCCGACCCGCTGGACATCAGCCTGCTGTCCTGGGTAGTGACCGTCCTGATTGGCGCCGCCCTGCTCGGTTGCCTGCTGTTCTGGGTCTGGCCGCACTGGCGCGACCTCGAACGGCTCAAGGAAACCGCCCGACGCCTGGGCCAGGGCCAGTTGTCGGAGCGCACCCATATTCCGCCGCGCTCGAACATCGGCGAACTGGCCCAGGTGTTCGACACCATGGCCCAGGACGTCGAGCGCCTGCTGACCCAGCAGCGCGAGCTGCTCAATGCCGTGTCCCATGAACTGCGCACGCCACTGACCCGCCTGGACTTCGGCCTGGTGCTGCTGTTCGACGAGGTGCCGCCGAACTGCCGCAAGCGCCTGCTGGAACTGGTCGGGCATGTGCGCGAGCTGGATGAACTGGTGCTTGAACTGCTGTCCTACAGCCGCCTGCAGAACGTCGATCAGGCCCGCGAGCGGGTCGAGGTGTCGCTGCTGGAACTGGTCGACAGCATCCTCGGCAGCTTTGCCGAGGAACTCGATGGCCGCGGCATCGAGTGGCAGGTGCGCGCCGACGACAACCTGCCGCGTTTCATCCTCGACCCGCGCCTGACCGCCCGCGCTTTACAGAACCTGGTGCGCAACGCCATGCGCTACTGCGACGGGCAGATCCTCCTGCGCCTGAGCCTCGACCCCCAGGGCCATTGCCTGCTGACCGTGGAGGATAACGGCATCGGCATCCCCCACGACCAGCGCGAGCTGATCTTCCAGCCGTTCTACCGCCTGGACCGCAGCCGCGACCGCACCACCGGCGGCTTCGGCCTGGGCCTGGCGATCAGCCGCCGGGCCATTGAAGGCCAGGGTGGCACGCTGACGGTGGGGCAGTCGGCGCTGGGTGGCGCGCAGTTCAAGATCAGGCTGCCACGCGGTTGATGGGATGTCCTGGCCTCAGTGTGGAACAAGGGTTGCTTGCGCAGTGACGATATCGATGCTCGCGGGCAGGGCGTCCAGGTAACCCTGGCGTACCAATGGAGCCAGGCGTGAGCTGCCGAGGCCATCCTGCCACCAGACCCGCAGCTTGAGGCTGGCCAGTTGCTCGAGCCAGCGGGCGTTGACTGCCGGGCTCAGGCGTCCGGCACTGAAAGCGCTGATATGCAGGGGCGCATCGAGGCGGCGGTTGAAGGCCTGCAACTGGGTGTATAGCGCCTGGCGGCGATCAGCACTGTGAAAGTGCAGGTCGTCTACCGTCATCGGTAGGTACCAGCCTGTAACAGGCAGTTGCCACTGTTCGCGCACTTTGCGTTGCTGGGCCAGGGACTTGCCCAGCTGGGTTTGCCAGTAAGCCATCAGGCCGACACCGTCCAGTTCGTCGATGTGCTGATCGTAGGCCGCGTCCCGGTACAGCCCCAGCACCAACTGCAGGCCTTGTTCGTGGGCCAGGCGCAAGGTGTTGGCCAGCCATCCCTGGGCGCCCCCGAAGTCGTTGGCGCCGTAGGCGCTCCATTGCACGATCAGGGTCTTGCCGCCCTGGGCCGCGGCGGCTTTCCACAGTGTGCGCCATTGCGCCTGGCTCAGCTGCGCGTCGCGCTCCAGCGGTTGGTAGAACAGGTGTTCGTCAGCCGTTGCCGACAGGCTCAGGGCGAACAGCAGCACAGCGATCAAGCGGCGCATCAAATGGTCAACTCCGCACCCAGCAACAGGCCGTTGGCATGTTCATAAAGATTGCCGCCCAGCGATTGCTGGTATTCGGCGCGTACTTTCAGCGAGCCGCGATAGGCGTTGTAGCGGTCATCGTCGAACCACCACTGCCAGCGCAGGCCCAGACCCGTGCGCAGGTCCTGTCGCCAGTCGTTGCTCGGGTCCTGGCTTGAGAACTCGAGAAAACCGTACGGCATCAGGGTTTGCGCCGTGTCGCTGGGCAGCTTCCAGGTGTGCCCGCGCTGGTAGCGCGACAGCCATTGGTGATCGCCTGCGCGGGTCCACCAGGCGGCGTCGTGGTAAAGGAAGCGCTCGTCCCACTCGTCCTCGTCAGCCCGCCAGTCGTTGCGCCATTTGCCCTGGTCAAGGAACGAGGCGGTCGCGCGCAGCAGCAGGTCGTTACTCGTTTCGGCGTGGCCGCGCAGGTCGCCATAGTTGTCGCCGACCTTGCTCGGGCTGATCAACTGGCCGAGGGTCAGGCCGCCGTACTGGGCATCGTCGATCTGGCGCTGGTGATAAAGCTCGCTGTACAGGTTGATGTTGCGGGTACCGAAGGGCTTGTAGCGCAGGCCGACACCGGTGCCCATGCTGTGCGCGTAGTCGGTGCGGCCAGTGCCTGCGAACAGCACCCGGCCATAGACCGAAAGCGTCCTGCCGTTGCGACTCGGCTCGTCGCCCAGAGCGTGATCCCACATCGCCATTTGCACGTTCTGCGAGGTGCCACGGCGCTCTTTGCGGTCATCGCGAACGTTGTCGTTGGTCGGCATCCCGGCGGGTGCCCAGGTGCTTGCCAGGGTAATACTGTCGCGCCGCGACAATGCCTCGTGAACCCGGCGCTGATGGTACGTGCGCGCGGCCAGGCTGCCGAACACCTGGTCACCGTCGACCAGTTCCTGTTCGACATCCAGTACCCGGCGCAGCGCCTTGCGTGCAGCGCGGTTGTTTTCCACTTCGACATAACGCCAGGCCAGGGCTTCGCCGATCCGGTAGTCCTCGGGAAGGGCGCGGGTGGCGCGCTCAAGGTAGGGGATCGAGCGGGCTCGGGTCGCTTGATCTTCGGCGCCTGCCAGGCGCATGCCGTAGTCGGCGCTGTAGCGCGGCTGCTGCGGTGCCAGGCGCACGGCTTCGGCGAGCCAGGCGGTGCTTTGCTGCAGGTGGCCAGATTGCGCTGCGGTTACCGCTGCGGCGTAGTAACGATCGGCGCGGGGCTGCTGCTTGAGGACCTGGCGCTGGTAGTCCATGGCATCCTGCTCCTGGAGTTCGCGCTGGGCGATGGCGGCGCCTAGCGCCCAGTCATCGGCCGTTACAGGCGTTGCCTGTTTCCAATAGGTGTGCGCCAGGTAAGAATTGTCGGCATTCAGCGCACTGCGCGCGGCAGTAAGGCGGGCGCTGGCGGTCCACTCGCTGTCGGCCAGGCTTTTCCAGATCGCCAAGGCGGCAATGGAATCACCCGAGGCTTCCAGGGCTTGGGCCAGCGGCAGGCGGCTGCCGCTGTCGCCGAGGTCTTCGGCGGCCTGGTAGTAGACCACCGCTTCACCGGGGCGCTCGGGCATGGCGCAGTCGCCCAGGGCGCGCAACTGACTGACGTCGACAGGGTAAGCGGGCGTTGTCTGACGCAGTTGCTCGCACGGGCCGCTGTCGGCCAGGCTGGGAGCGGCGTAAAACCACAGCAGGACGCTGGCCAGTTGCATCGGCCCACGCAGGTGCTGGTTGATAGAGTGATGACTGACCCGCTTAGGTAGCGCGGCATCGTCCTGATGCATGTCGAGAACCGCGAGCATGAGCCGGGTCTCCTCCTTCTGCCAAGGGGCTGGGATAGGGGGGTTGCAAGCCGAGAGGCGCAGCAGGGTAATCAATTTGTGCGCGAGTTTGAACGGATTTAATTCGGTGCGGAGCAAATAGCGCTGCCCAGCCAATCCAGAAACGCCCGCAGCGCAGGCTCGCGCTCGCGGCCCGGCAACCACACCGCGCTGTACTGCGCGGCCGGCAAGCGCACCTCCGCGCGCCACGGTTGCAGCAAACCCTGGCGCACGCTGTCGGCCACCAGCACGTTGCTGGCCAGCACCAACCCATAGCCGGCAGCGGCCGCCTGCAGGGCATGGTGCTCATCGTCATAGTGATGAAAACGCGCCCGCTGCAGCCAGTCTTCACACCCGGCCAATGCACACCAGCGGGCCCAGTCGATGACCACGCCACTGACCGAAACCCACGGCACCTCGATCAACGACAGGGGCAGATTGGCAGGCAGCGGCTGCCAGCCGGGCGGGGTGTATACCGAGAAATGCTCGGCCAGCAACGGCAACCGCTGCAACGTCGGGTCAGGATTGAATTCGGCACGCAAGGCCAGGTCGAAACGGTGCTCGCGCTGCAGGTCGACCACCTCGCTGCCGGTCAGCACCCGCACTTGAATGTCAGCGTGGCGGCGATGGAAATCACCCAGCCGCGGGATCAGCCACGCGCTGGCAAAGGCCGCGGTAGTGGTCAAGGTCAGTTGCTGGCGATCGCACGGCGGTTGCAGGGCATCGACGCTGCGCTGCAGGTTGGCCAGGCCCTGGTGCACCTGCAGGTACAGACGCTCGCCGGCTTCGCTGAGCCTGACACCTTGGCTGCTGCGCTCGAACAGCAGCAGGCCGAGGTGCGACTCCAGGCGTTTGATCTGGTGCGACACCGCCGCCGGGGTGACCGCCAGTTCGTCGCTGGCAGCCTTGAAGCCGCCCAGGCGGGCCGCCGATTCGAAGGTGCGCAGGGCAGTCAGGGGCAGTTTGGCGAACACGGTGCTCAAGCCAATTGAGGGAGGCTCAATTTAGCTCAATTGAACCGGCGCCTCAACGCGGCTAGGGTGGGGCTTCATTGACGCTCAGGGAGCCGGACATGCAAGGCAAGGCGCGCAAGATCGTCCAGGCCATTCTCTACGAAACCATCGCCGTGCTGTGCGTGGCGCCGGTCTTGTCCTGGGCCTTCGATGCCGGCATGGCCCACTCCACGGTGCTGTCGCTGATTCTCTCGGCGGTGGCCCTGGCCTGGAACATGTTCTACAACTGGGCGTTCGAGTACTGGGAGGCGCGCCAGGCCCAACGCCAGCGCACGCTGTGGCGGCGTTTTCTCCACGCGCTGGGCTTTGAAGGCGGGCTGGTGCTGATCCTCTTGCCGGTGGTGGCCGGCTGGCTGCAGATAAGCCTGTGGGCGGCGCTGTTGACCAACCTGGCGCTGTTCGTGTTCTTCTTCGGCTATGCCTTTGTCTTCCAGTGGGCCTTCGACCGGGTGTTCGATGTGCCCGATTCTGCGCGTGAGCCGGCTTGACTTTGCCCGGGCGGCTGCGCTAGTTTCGTGGGCATGAACACATTCCTGCAGTCGTCTCAGCACAGCATTATTACCGCCATTATCGTTTTGGCGGGCTAGCTGACACTTGCACCGAACCCGCCCTGGAGGCGGGTTCTTTCTCTCTCTCCTGGGCACTTAAAAAAACCAGGAGTCACCGATGACCAGCCTTGCCGTTAGCCCCCGTACACCGTCCGCGCCGCTGAGCCTGCTGTCCGACTACGTGCGGCGCATTCTTGCGGCCCCGGTTTACGACCTGGCGATCGAAACGCCCCTGCAAGCGGCGCCGGCCCTGTCGCGCAGCCTGGGCAACCAGGTGCTGCTCAAGCGGGAAGACCTGCAACCGACCTTTTCCTTCAAGATCCGCGGTGCCTATACCCGCCTCAGTCGCCTGAGCCCGGCCCAGCGCCAGCGCGGGGTGATCACCGCTTCGGCCGGCAACCATGCCCAGGGTGTCGCCCTGGCGGCTCGCGAGCTGGGCATGCGCGCCACCATCGTTATGCCGACCACCACCCCTGAACTCAAGGTTGAAGGCGTGCGTTCGCGCGGTGGCCAGGTGGTGTTGCACGGCGAAAGCTTCCCCCACGCCCTGGCCCATGCCCTGAAGCTGGCCGACAGCGAAGGCGCGACCTTCGTGCCGCCGTTCGACGACCCGGACGTGATCGCCGGCCAAGGCACCGTGGCCATGGAGATCCTCCGCCAGCAACCGGGCGAGCTGGATGCGATCTTCGTGCCGGTCGGTGGCGGCGGCTTGATCGCCGGCATCGCTGCCTACGTCAAATACCTGCGCCCCGAGGTCAAGGTGATCGGCGTCGAGCCGCATGATTCCAACTGTCTGCAGGCCGCTATGGCCGCCGGCGAGCGGGTGGTGCTGGCCCAGGTCGGCAGCTTTGCCGAGGGCGTGGCGGTGGCGCAGATCGGCGCGCATTGCTTTGAGCTGTGCCGCCACTATGTCGACGAGGTCATCACCGTCAGCAGCGATGAGCTGTGCGCGGCAATCAAGGACATCTACGACGACACCCGTTCGATCACCGAGCCGTCCGGTGCCCTGGCGGTGGCCGGGATCAAGAAGTACGTGGCCCGCGAAGGCGTGCAGGGCCAGACCCTGGTGGCCATCGACTCCGGTGCCAATGTCAACTTCGACCGCCTGCGTCATGTGGCCGAGCGGGCGGAACTTGGCGAGCAGCGCGAAGCGATCATCGCCGTGACCATCCCCGAGCAGCCGGGCAGCTTTCGCGCCTTTTGCCAGGCCCTGGGCAAGCGCCAGATCACCGAGTTCAACTACCGCTACTACCCGGGCAAAGAGGCGCGGCTGTTCGTTGGCGTGCAGACCCATCCGCAAACCGACCCGCGCGACAAGCTGCTGGCCAGCCTGCGCGAGCAGGGCTACACGGTGCTCGATCTGACCGACAACGAACTGGCCAAGCTGCATGTGCGCCACACCGTGGGCGGGCATGCCGGGCCGGGGGCGGACGAGCGCGTGCTGCGCTTTGAATTCCCCGAGCGTCCGGGGGCTTTGCTGGGCTTTCTCGAGCGCCTGGGCAAACGCTGGAACATCAGCCTGTTCCACTATCGCAACCACGGCGCCGCCGAGGCGCGGGTGTTTGCCGCCCTGGAAGTGCCGCAGGACGAACAGGCCAGCCTGCCCGAGGCGCTGGACGCCATGGGCTACCGCTACTGGGACGAAAGCGACAACCCGGCCTACCGGCTGTTCCTCGGCTGACTCAGATCAACACGGAGCAGGGCAGACAGGCGGATCCTCAAGGCAAAGGTACATTGCATGAGGATCTCGCCATGAGCAGCACGTTTTTCATCCCCGCCGTCAACATCATGGGCATCGATTGCCTCGAAGAGGCGATGGCTGCCATTGCCGGATACGGCCTGCGCAAGGCCCTGATCGTCACCGACGCGGGCCTGGCCAAGGCCGGGATTGCCGAGCGCATTGCCGAAATGCTGGCGATGCGCGACATCGACTCGGCGATCTTCGATGGCGCCAAGCCCAACCCGAGCATCGCCAACGTCGAGCAGGGCCTGGCGCTGTTGCAACGCGAGCGTTGCGACTGCGTGATCTCCCTGGGCGGTGGCTCGCCCCATGACTGCGCCAAGGGCATTGCCCTGTGCGCCACCAACGGCGGGCATATCCGTGACTACGAAGGGGTTGATCAGTCGGCCAAGCCGCAGTTGCCGTTGATTGCCATCAACACCACGGCCGGTACGGCCAGCGAAATGACCCGTTTCTGCATCATCACCGACGAAGCGCGCCACGTGAAAATGGCCATCGTCGACCGCAACGTCACGCCACTGCTGTCGGTCAACGACCCGGCCCTGATGGTCGGCATGCCCAAGGGCCTGACGGCGGCCACCGGCATGGATGCGCTGACCCACGCCATTGAAGCCTACGTCTCGACGGCCGCCACGCCGATCACCGATGCCTGCGCCATCAAGGCCATCGAGCTGATCAGCGCCAACCTGCGCCAGGCCGTGGCCGACGGCAGCGACCTCAAGGCCCGGGAGAACATGGCCTACGCCCAGTTCCTCGCCGGCATGGCCTTCAACAATGCCTCCCTGGGTTACGTGCATGCCATGGCCCACCAGTTGGGCGGTTTCTATGACTTGCCCCATGGTGTCTGCAATGCGGTGCTGTTGCCCCATGTGCAACGCTTCAACGCCAGCGTCAGTGCGGCGCGCTTGCGTGATGTGGCCAAGGCCATGGGCGTGGAGGTCGGCGCCATGAATGCCGAGCAGGGCAGCGCTGCGGCCTTGGCGGCGATCGAGAACCTGTCGCGGGCCATTGATATCCCGGCGGGGTTGGCGGTGCTGGGGGCGAAGGAGGCGGACATTCCGACGTTGGCCAGCAATGCCCTGAAGGACGCCTGCGGCCTGACCAACCCGCGGGTGGCCAGTCAGGGGGAGATCGAGGCGATCTTCAAGGCAGCTTTTTGATCTGATGTACTAGCAAGGCGTTGCCTTGCATCGCTGGCAAGCCAGCTCCCACACCGAACCTGTGGGAGCTGGCTTGCCAGCGATGGGCTGCGCAGCAGCCCGCAGATATTCAGACCACCAACGACAGCAGCATGATAAAGATGATCCCGACCACCGACAGGATGGTCTCCATCATGCTCCAGGTCTTGAAGGTCTCGGCCACGGTCATGTTGAAGTACTGCTTCACCAGCCAGAAGCCGGCATCGTTGACGTGCGACAGAATCAACGATCCCGCGCCGGTCGCCAGCACCAGCAACTCACGGTTGACCCCCGGCATCATGCCGATCACCGGCGCGACGATCCCGGCCCCGGTGATGGTTGCCACCGTCGCCGAGCCCGTGGCGATACGAATCACCGCCGCCACCAGCCAGGCCAGCATGATCGGTGAAATCTCGGCCTGCACGGCCATCTGCCCGATCACATTACCCACGCCGGTATCCACCAGCATCTGCTTGAAGCCACCACCGGCACCGACGATCAGGATAATCGCCGCGGTGGGCGCAAGGCTTTGATCGAGCAGCTTCATGATCTGCTGCCGGGAAAACCCGCGCGCCGCGCCAAAGGTGTAGAACGCCAGCAGCAGGGCCGCAAGCAGGGCGCTGATCGGGTGGCCGATCAGGTCCATCCACTGACGGACGATATGCTCGGCCGGCAGTACCACGTCGGCGAAGGTTTTCAGCAGCATCAGGAACACCGGCAGCAGCACGGTGATCAGGGTGATGCTGAAGCTTGGCAGGTTCTGCTGGTCGGACTCGCGGGCGATCTGGTCCATCAGTTCCTTGTTCGGATTGCCCGGGATGTACTTGGAGATGAAGTTACCGTACAGGGGACCTGCGATGATCGCCGTGGGCAGGGCGACGATCAGCCCGTAGAAAATGGTCTTGCCGATGTCGGCATTGAAGATGCCGATGGCCAGCAGCGGCCCCGGGTGCGGCGGCACCAGCCCGTGGACCACCGACAACCCGGCCAGCAGCGGAATGCCGATCTTGATCAGCGACACCCCGGAACGCCGGGCGACGATGAACACCAATGGAATCAGCAATACGAAGCCGATTTCGAAGAACAGCGGAATGCCCACCAGGAAGGCGGCGAACATCATTGCCCAGTGCACTTTCTGTTTGCCGAAAGCGCGGATCAGCGTCTGGGCGATCTGGTCGGCGCCGCCAGAGTCGGCCATCAGCTTGCCGAGCATGGTGCCCAGGGCCAGGACGATGCCGACAAAGCCGAGCACGCCGCCGAAACCGTCCTGGAACGATTTCATCACCTTGGCCACCGGCATGCCGGAGGTCAGGCCGAGAAAGCCGGCGGCCAGGGTCAGGGCGACAAAAGGGTGGACCTTGAAGTGGGTAATCAGCAGCACCAGGCCGATGATGGTGACGACTGCATCGAGCAGCAGGTAGGTATCAGTTGCCAAACCAAACATGGTTCAGTGCCTCGTATTGTCATTTTTGTGGGCGGAACATTTGCAGCGTTTACGGGTCGAGACAGCGCTATCTTGGGTGAGCCGAGAAAACAGCCAGGGTCAGGCCGTTCGCGCCAGCAGCGGTTCACCGCAGGGCTTTAGCCACTGGTCTACCTCGATGGCCAGCTTGTCCACCGGTAGGGTGGCGTCCAGGGGCAGGGTCAGCGGCTCGCCATGAGGCGGTTCGAGGGCGGCGAACTGGCTTTCGATCAGGCTGGCGGGCATGAAGTGGCCGGGGCGGGCCAGTACCCGGCGT
Source organism: Pseudomonas wadenswilerensis (assembly GCF_900497695.1). Lineage (GTDB taxonomy): Bacteria > Pseudomonadota > Gammaproteobacteria > Pseudomonadales > Pseudomonadaceae > Aquipseudomonas > Aquipseudomonas wadenswilerensis. Next base: position 170,335 of record NZ_UIDD01000007.1, read on the forward strand.
TCGGCTTCTTGCGGGGTGAGTTCGAGGAACACGAAGCCCAGGTCCGGCACGGCGTGGCGCAGGGCATCGCGGTAGCGCTTCTTCAGCGCCGAGCACGTGAGGATCGGCCGTGCGCCGCTTTTGAGGGTGCGTTGCAGTTCTTCACCGAGGAGGATCAACCAGCCAGCGCGGTCGTCGTCGTCCAGGGGAATGCCGGCGCTCATTTTCTGGATGTTGGCAGCAGGGTGAAAGGCATCGCCTTCGATCAGGCGGCCGCCGCTATGGCTGGCGATGGCGGCACCGACGCAGCTCTTGCCGCAGCCAGCTACGCCCATTACCACGATTGCGGACAAGGGGGGATTCATCGGTACCTCCTGCAGGGCAAGATAGCGCTATCTTGAAGCGAGACGGCTAATGTCTCGAGCGCTTCCCACCCAGATGTTATTGATCTTGTAAAAGCAGTCTGGATGCTCATTCCTGGGCTCATGCAGTTTTGCATTGCCTGTGGTCTGAGACAGCGCTACCTTAGTGCCCGTTCCCCATTCTTTGCAAGTCGAAAATAAAACCTGTCATGACCCGCATCGGCTCCCGTACTACCGGTCGTCCCACCCTGGCTGAAGTGGCCAGGCTTTCCGGGGTTTCCCCGATTACTGCTTCGCGTGCGTTGCGCGGGGTCAGCACGGTGGCACCGGAGCTGGTCGAGAAGGTCCAGGTCGCCGCCGCCAGCCTTGGCTACGTGGCCAACCCGGCAGCACGGGCACTGGCCTCGGCACAAAGCCAATCGATCGTGGTATTGATCCCGTCGTTGTCCAACCACCTGTTCATCGACACCCTGGAGGCCATCCACGAGGTGATGCGGCCCCGTGGGCTTGAGGTGCTGATCGGTAACTATCACTACGATATCGCCGAAGAAGAGAACCTGATCCGCAACTACCTGGCCTACCAGCCGCGTGGCATCCTGCTCACCGGTTTTGATCGCAGCGACGTGGCCAAGCAGATGCTGGCCGCCAGCGGCGTGCCCTGTGTGCACATGATGGAGCTGGGCGGTGAGGCCCAGGCCATGTCGGTGGGTTTCTCTCAGCAAGAAGCGGGCAGGGCGGCGGCGCGGCATCTGCTTGAGCGCGGCTGCAAGCGCCCGGGCTTCATCGCCGCGCAGCTTGATCCGCGGGTAATGCAGCGCGCCGAGGGCTTTCGCCAGGCCCTTGCCGAGGCCGGTATGGATGCCCACGCCCGGGAAATGCTGGCGCCGCAGCCTTCGTCAATCGGCCTGGGTGGTGAGCTGTTCGCGCAGTTGCTGCAGCGCCATGCCGACGTCGACGGCATCTTCTTCTGCAACGACGACCTGGCCCAGGGCGCCATTCTCGAAGCCCTGCGCCAGGGCATCAAAGTGCCGCAGCAAGTGGCGATGGTCGGGTTCAACGACTTGCCTGCCTCGGCGCACATGGTCCCGCGCCTGACCTCGATTCGCACCCCGCGCGCCGCCATTGGCCGTTGCGCCGCGCAGGCGCTGTTGGGCCTGCTCGATGGCAAACGTGGGCAAGTGCAAAGCCAGGACCTGGGCTTTGAGCTGATGGTTCGCGAAAGCAGCTGAAACCGCCAGTCGGCGGGCGTTGCACGGTGATGTCATAGTGCTTGCATGGCGCCAATCGCCATCTATGCTCAGCAAATCCCGAGCATGGAGTGTTGCAAAATGTTTGATTTGCATCGTAAGTCCGATCTGGCTGAAATCGAGCGTTGCACCCAGGCCTTGGGCCATATGACTGCCAAGTTGGCGGCGATCAGCCGCTCGATGGCGATGATCGAGTTCAGCCCCGACGGGATCATCCTCGACGCCAACGAGCACTTCTGCAAGACCATGGGCTACGGCGTCGAAGAGATTCGCGGCAAGCACCATCGGATGTTCTGCGACGAAGCCTTCAGCAAGAGCGAGGAGTACCGCCAGCTATGGCGCGATTTGGGTCGTGGTGAAGCGCGCAGCGGCACCTTTGCCCGTGTTGACAAGCGGGGCCGCGAAGTCTGGCTCGAGGCCAGCTACATGCCGGTGCTGGGTGCCCAGCAACAGGTCACCAGCGTGATCAAGGTCGCCTCCGATATCACCCAGCGGGTGCAGCACGAGCACGAGACCGAAAGCCTGATCAACGCGATCAGCCGCTCCATGGCGATGGTCGCGTTCACTCCGGATGGCAAGGTTATCGAAGCCAACCAGAATTTCCTCGACACCATGCATTACCGCCTCGACGAAGTGGTCGGCAAGCACCACAGCCTGTTCTGCCACAAAAGCGAAAGCGAGTCAGCGGCCTACAAGGCATTCTGGGCGTCGCTCAACCGTGGCGAGTACCATTCCCACCGTTTTGAACGGATCAACAAACTGGGGCAGATGGTCTACCTGGAGGCTTCCTACAACCCGATCTTCGACACCCGTGGGCGCCTGTACAAGGTGGTCAAGTTCGCCAGCGATATCACCCGCCAGGTCAGCACCCAGCAGACCGCCGCCGAATCGGCCCACGCCACCTCGGTGCAGAACGACGCCTGCGCACGCAAAGGCTCGCAGGTGGTGCAGCAAACCGTGCAAGTGATCGAGGAAATCTCCCAGGACCTCAACGCCGCAGCGCGCAGCATCGATGCGGTGAGCAAGCAGTCGGAGCTGATCGGGCAGATCGTCCAGACCATCCGCAGCATTGCCGATCAGACCAACCTGCTGGCGCTCAACGCCGCCATCGAGGCAGCCCGGGCCGGCGAGCACGGGCGCGGGTTTGCGGTGGTGGCCGATGAGGTGCGTAACCTCGCGGCGCGCACCAGCAAGGCGACCCTGGAGATTGTCGAGGTGGTGCGGCAGAACCACGACCTGTCGTTGACCGCCGTGGCCAGCATGCAGTCGAGCCTGAGCCGCACCGGCCTTGGCGTGGAGCTGGCCAATGAAGCCGGCGAGGTGATCCTGGAAATCCAGCAGGGCTCGCAGCACGTGGTCGATGCGATCAGCCAGATCAACTCGACCTTGCAGTTGCACTGACCCGCTGGACGAGCTGGCCGTCGAGGGTCTGCAGGCTCAGTTCCAGGTCGTTGGCCAGTGCCTGCAGTTGCTCGATGCCGGCGTCGCCGATGCAGGCTTGCTCGAGCGCTTCGCAGCGCTGCACCACGCCACGGGCCTTGAGCATCTTGGCACCGCCCTTGATGCGGTGGGCCAGGCTGCGCAAGGCATCGCGCGCAGGTGCCGGGCCGAGGGCGCGCAGGGCCTTGAGGTCTTCGCTGTTGCTCAGGGCCAGTTCCCGTAGCAAGCGCTCGACCAGCTGTGGATCACCCAGGGTCAGGTACCTGAGGTTGTCGACGTCGAAGCCGCTGGCATGCGCTTCAAGGGCATCATTGGCCAGCGCCGGCGCGGCCGGGGTGTCGAAACCGGCCAGGTGACGGCGCAGTTCATTGAGGCCGATCGGCTTGAACAGGCAATCGTTCATACCGCTGGCCAGGCAACGTTCGCGCGCCTCGACCTGGGCGTTGGCGGTCAGGCCGAGAATCAGGCAGGCCGGGCGTTGCTGTTGTTGCTCCTCGCTGCGCAGGCGGCGCGACAGCTGGTGGCCGTCCATGCCGGGCATGTGGCAATCGGTGATGACCACATCGAAGTGCCCTTGCAGCCACAGCTCCAGCGCCGCCTGGCCATCACCGGCCTGGCTGACCTGGTGGCCGAGGACGTGGAGCTGGCGTTCCAGCAGCATCAGGTTGGCGGGGTAGTCGTCCACCACCAGTATGTTCAATGCCCGACCGGCTGCTGCTGGTTCGCTTGCCGGCAGGGTGGCTTGCTGCACGGCCGCCACCGGCAACTGCAGTTCGATGTCGACCCGCGTGCCGCTACCCGGCTTGCTGGTCAGGCCCAGGCGGCCACCCATCAATTCGCACAGGGTGCGGCTGATCACCAGGCCCAGGCCGGTGCCCTGGCGCACCGGTTGGTCGCCCACCTGAGCGAAGTTTCGGAACAACCGCGCCTGGTCTTCGGCGCTGATGCCGACGCCGCTGTCTTCCACGCTCAGCAGTACCCGCCGTAGCTGCCCGGGCTGCTGCGGGCCATAGCGCAGGGTCACTTTCACCTGGCCCTGTTTGGTGAACTTGAGGGCATTGCCGAGCAGGTTCGACAGCACTTGCTTGAGCCGCAGCGGGTCGACCATGACGCCGTCGGCCATGGCCTGCAGGTCGGTCTGCAGGGCCAGGCCCTTGAGCCGTGCATTGCCCTCGAACACCCGGACGGTGGCGGCGACCAGCGAGGTCAGGTTGGTGGCTTCGTCGTTCAGCTCCATGTGCCCGGACTCGATACGGGCGATGTCGAGAATGTCACCGATCAGCGCCAACAGGCCATTGGCCGAGTCGAAGGCGACCTGCAGCGAGGCGCGATCGGCAAGGCCCTGCTCGGCATCCTTGAGCGCAAGCTCAAGCAGGCCGATCACCGCGTTCATCGGCGTGCGGATTTCATGGCTCATGGTCGCCAGGAAGGTGCTTTTGGCCCGGCTGGCGTCGTCGGCCTGGTCCTTGGCCAGGCGCAGTTCTTCGAGCAGGCGCTTGCTGAACCCCAGTTCGTGTTGCAGCGCTTGCTGGGCTTCGCTTCGCTGGCGGATCAGGTTGCGCAGGTAGCGGTTCCAGAACACCACGGCGGCGATCAGCAAACTGGCGACGATAAGGATCTGCAGGATCAGCGAGCGGTAGTTGTACCAGGGGCTGTCGCTGATCAGTGCGTTGGTGCGCCAGCGGTTGGTCAGTTGCGCCAGTTCGTCGGGCGGGATGCTGAGCAAGGCCTTATCGAGGATCGAGTGCAGCACCCTGGCGTCCTTGGGCGTTGCAAACGAGGCGGTAATCGGCCGGTCGCCATACTGGGAGGCGATACGCAACCGATCCTTGAACAGGCGGCTGATGAAATAGGCCGCGTTGATGCGCGAGCTCAGCACCAGGTCGACCTGTTTATCCTCCAGGGCTTCCATCAATGCCAGCGGGTTATCGACCTCGATCAGCGTCAGCGTCGGGTAACGCTGCAGCAATTGCGCCTTCAAGGGGGAGTCGCGAATGACCGCCACGCGTTTGCCATCCAGCTGTTCGGGGTTTTGCCCGAACTCGCTGTCGGTACGGCACACCAGCACCCACGGATCGGTCAGGTATGGCCGACTGAAGTTGACCCGTCTGGCGCGCTCGGGGCTATAGACCAGCGTACCGGCCAGGTCGGCTTTGCCCTGTTGCAGCAACGCGATCATGGTCGCACCGGCATCGGTCTCGATGAACTCGAACTTCAGCCCCGTGCGCAGGCTGATCTGCTCCAGGACGTCGGCGGTTATGCCGCGAACCTGCTGCTGGTCATCGTAGAAACTCAACGGCGCAAAGTATTTGTTCACCAGCACACGGGTAACCGGGTGCTGTTCGATCCAGCGCCGCTCCTCGTGGCTCAGGGTCAAGGCGCCGCGATCAAGCAACATGCTGGTGCTGCCGCTGCTCCAGCGGCGCAGGATGTTCAGGCGTTCGGTTTCACTGGTGACGCCCAGTGAACGGTTGAGCAGGTGCAACAGCTTGTCGTTGCCGCGGGCCAGGGCAAAGGCGAAGGTTTCCCGCTCGTGTTTGACGAAGTGGGAAATCTGCACGCTGTCCTGAAAGCTCTTGCCGATCAGGTAATCACTGCTGATCGCATCACCGAGAAAGGCGTCGGCCTGGCCCAGCGAGACGGCCGACAAGCCGGCCATGGTCGAGGTGTACAACTGCAGGCGGGCCTTGGGGAACAGGTGCCGGACTTCTTCGTCCGGCAGATAGTGATCGACCATCGCCAGGCGCAGCCCATCCAGCTCATCATCGACGGCGCGGGTCTTGCCCTGTGGCGTGACGATCACCGGCAGATCATCGGCATAGGGTTGGCTCAGCACCAGTTGGGCGTCAGCGGCTTCAAAGCCGTTGGAGCTGCCGAGCAGGTCAATGGCCCCGGCGTGCAGGGCGGTGATCGCCTCTTTACGGCTGCTGAAGCGGCGCACTTCAATAGGGATGCTCAACAGTTCGCCGATCAGGCCGGCATAGTCGGCGGTCAGCCCTTCATACTCGCTGTGGCTGACATTGATATCGAAGGGCGGGTAATCCGGGCTGGAGGTCCCCAGGCGCAGCACGGTTTTTTCCTTCAGCCAGCGCCTGTCAGCCGGCGCCAGGGCTACGCCTTCGCCGCCAACGACTGAACGGGCCAGCAACGTGCGTGGCTCACCCGGTTCATTGGCCATGGCGCTGTTGACCAACAACGCCGACAGCAAGCCCAGCACCAGGGCCGGTAGAGCGGGGCGGATGTTCATTGGCGGCTCAGATCACCTGATTGCGATGGGCCAGACCCATGAGATCAACGAAAGATCCTACCTGTAGCTTCTCCATGATCCGACTTTTGTAGGTGCTGATGGTCTTGGGACTCAGCAGCATGCGCTCACCGATATCGTTGTTCGACAGGCCGGCCGCAAGCATGCGCAGCACTTCCATCTCGCGGTGGGACAGGCTGCTCAGGCGTTCTTCTTCCGAGCCCAGCGGGCCGCGGTTGGCCGACATGTCAGGGAAGGTCGAGTAGCCCTTGACCATGGCTTTCAAGGCGAAGATCAGCGCCTCCAGGTCTTCGTCCTTGTGCACGAAGGCCGAGCTGCCGGCATCCAGGCAGCGACGGGCGAACAAGCCGGCCGGTTGCCCCGTGAGGACCATGATTTTCGGGGTGTTTTCCAGCAGGTGCAGGCGTTTGATCACGCTCAGGCCATCGAGGCCGGGCAGGCCGATATCGAGGATGACCACGTCGGGGCGCAACTCGCGGGCCATCTGTACGGCGGCCACGCCGTCGCCGGTTTCCCCCACGACTTCATAGCGTTCGCGCTCCAGCAACATACGCACCGCAAGACGAATCGTGGGGTGATCATCGACGATCAGTACCGTAGGCATTGGCGCAACTCCTTGACGAAGAGGGTAAGCCGTTTCCTGAATCATTCAGGAAGACGAATCGGGCCGGAGCCGGCGAGTCGCCAACGATACGTCGAATCAGGTTGCAAAAGTATGGGAAGTATAGAGGCGTTGAAAATTGTGGTAGGTATTGTCGAAAATTCCTACGCGTCAGCTAGATAAAGGCCGCTGCGCGGCCTATCGCCGGCCTTGCCGGCGATGGCAGCGAAGCTGCCCGCTGACTCAGAACGAAGTAGTAAACGACGCGAAGTACGCCCGGCCAGCTTCGTTGTAGGTCAAGGCCCCGGCTTCATCCGAGTTGCCTTCGCGGTACAGGCGCTTGTCGAACAGGTTGTTCACCCCCACGCGCATGCTCAGGTTCTTGGTGAACTCGTAACCACTGCTGATGCCGACAATGCCATAGGGATCGACATCCTTCTGCACCTTCTTGTCCAGGGTTTCATTGGCCCGGGCGTTGTAGGTCGGTGCTTCCTGCTTGCCGTAGTAGGTGCCGTTGAGCTGGAACGACAGCTTGTCGGTGGCATTCCAGTCCAGGGTCGAGTTGACCGTGTACTCGGGGATGATGCTCAGCGGCTCGCCGGTTTTCTTGTCCTCGGACTCGATCATGTAGGTGAAGTTGGTGTTCCAGTCCAGCGCCGGGGTCAGCTCGACGAACAGGTTGCCCTCGACCCCTTGCACGACGGCCTTGCCGGTGTTTTCCCAGCGCAGGATACGGCGGCCGTTGGGCAGGCGGAACAAGGTCTGGTTGCCTGCCTCGATCTTGTTCTTGTAGTCGTTACGGAAGTAGGTAGCGCTGGTGCGCCAGGTGCCCTTGTCGTAGGCCAGGCCCAGCTCCTTGTTGACGCTGGTTTCCGGGTCGAGGTTGGCGTTGCCCAGCAGGTAGCAGCCGCCTTCGTTGAGCTCGCCGGAGTTGCAGCCGCCGCCACGGCTGTACAGCAGGTAGTTGGGGTTGGCCTGGTACAGGTTCGGGGTCTTGTAGGCGCGGGCGATGCCGCCCTTGATGCTCAGGGCGTCGGTGATCTGGTGCGAGGCGTTCAGGCTCGGGCTCCAGTTGTCGCCATAGTCTTCGTGATGATCCAGGCGCAGGCCGGGGGTGACGATGGTGTTCTCACCGACTTCGATGTTGTCCTCAGCGTACAGGGCAAAGCTGCGTGCGGTGGATTTGGTCTGGGTGCGGTCGAAGTTCGGCAGCTCGGCTCCCGGGTCATAGCTTTGCGGGCGCAGCGAGCCCGGGTCGTTGAGCGACTCGTACAGGTACTCGCCGCCCAGGGTCAGCACCTGCTCAAGGCCCATGCTCAACGGCAGGTTGACCTCGCCGGTGGCCCGGGTGTTGCGCAGACGTGATTCAAAGCGCCCGGCACCGCCCGATGGCGCACCTTCGCCCCAGCCGGCCAGGCCTTCATTGAGGCGGCCGTTGCGGGTCAGGTCGTAGGATAGCGAGGCGGTCGAGGTGCCCCAGTCGTAGTCGCCGCGGTGGGTCACGGCAAAGCTTGAGCGCTGCATGACGTTGGTTTCCTTGCCCACCTGGCTTTCGACGAACTCGCCGCCGGCGTTGAGCATGGTGTCGCCGGCAAAGATGTTGCCCTGGCGGCTGTAGCTCGACTCCAGGTCGACGGTGTTGGCCGGGTCGATCTTCCAGCTCAGCAGGCCGTTGATGTCCTTGTTGCGCACGCCTTCGCGGCCGGCCATCAAGGATTCGGCATAGGCCTGGTGCGCCGAGTTGATCTTCATGTCGTCGGCGTCGGTCTTGTTCAGGTTGCCGTACACGCGAAAGATCAGGCTGTCGGTGAGCGGCCCGCTCAAACTGAAGTTGACCCGCTTGCCGGTGCCTTCGGAATCGTCCTCGGGGAGCATGGTGTACAGGGTCATCGAGCCGCGCAGGTCCTGGGTCGGGCGCTTGGTGATGATGTTCACCACACCGCCCATGGCGCCAGAGCCGTAGCGCGCGGCAGCCGGGCCGCGAAGGATCTCGATGCGTTCGACTTCTTCGGCCGGTACCCAGTTGGTTTCGCCACGGGTGTCACGGTCGCCGCTCCAGCCGTAGCGCACGGCGTTGCGCGAGGTGGACGGCTTGCCGTCGATGAGGATCAGGGTGTTCTCCGGGCCCATGCCGCGCAGGTCGATCTGGCGGTTGTTGCCGCGGGCGCCGCTGCTGCTGTTGCCCGTGAGGTTGACCCCGGGCTCGCGGCGAATGATATCGGAGAGGTCGTTGACCGGCGGGCGCTTCTTGATGTCTTCAGCGGTAATGATCGACACGCCGGGCGCCTGCTTGAGTTCCTCTTCGGCAGTGCCCAGCACGCGGGTGTTTTCCAGCTCGATCGCCTGTCGGCTGCCGTCCACTGGCAGGTCGGTGGGCTGCACCTGGACTTCGTCCGGTTGAAGTTCCAGCGGGGCTGCGGCAATCGCCGTGGAACCCAGGGCAGCCAGCAGGGCAATGCTCATGGGGCTGAGGTTGAAGCGCGACACCATGTCAGATTTCTCCTGAAACAAAGGGTGAACGGGCTGGACGGAAAGGCCAGAGTCGCTCGGGAGTCGAGAATGATAAGAATTAACATTCGCGAGTAAACCCTTTAGAAGAAAAATAAAATATTAACGAAGCAGGGCGGTAAAACCCTGCTACGCAGGTTGCGACGAGTTACTGGCCAAAGGCCTTTAGAATTGTAGGGATGCTGCCAGGCTTGAGGTACGGCCGGGTGCCGGCATCATGCTTTGCGACATTGGGTCGAGGTAGTACTGGTCGGTAAAGTTGTAAACATTGAAACTGACCTTGAGTTCGTCGCTGACCTGGTAGTCGGCGAAGAAGTCGTAAATACGCGCTTCCAGGTAATGTTGCTGCGGTGTGGTGGTGCCCACATGCCAGCTCTTGTCCAGCACATACATCGGCCCGCTGGTGTAGCGCATGCGCACGCCAGTAGCCAGTTTCTGCTCGAAGGCCTTGGCCCCCAGCACCAGGTTGACGCTGTAGCGCGGTGGGTTCTGGGTGTTGGTGTAAGAGCCCTGGAAGCCGCCGGTCGTGCAGTTGGGCGTCTCTGACTTGCCACCCTCGCGCAGGGCCTGGGCAAAGGCACGGTCGCAGGTTTCGGCCTTGATGTTGTAGACGTACGAAGCGTCGGCGAACCACCAGTGGCTGTCGTAGTGGCTCTGCAGCTCGACGCCCTGGGTGGTGAAGCTGTCGACGTTGCGGATTTTCAGCTCGCCGTTGAACCCCGGGCGGCCTTTGGGGTTGTAGCGGTAATTGCGGGTGACCATGTCGTCGATGGTGTTGTGGAAGTAGGCCAGCTTGACGCCGGCCTGGTCGTTGTCCAGCAGCAGGTTGCTGCCCTTGAACGAGGCACCGACCTCGAAGGTTTTCATCCGCTCCGGGCGCAGGTCGTAGTTGGGTTCTGCCGACCAGCTGCCGAGGGTGGTCTCGAACAGCGACGGCATGCGCATGCCCTGGTTGTACAGGGCATAGGCCATGACGTTGGGGGTAAAGGCATAACTGACGCTGTAGGCCGGGGCGAAGCCGTGGCCGGACAGCTCGGCGTTGTCGGCAAAGCCGGCAAACTCCGCGTTCCACCACGGTGCGTCCGGGTCGGCGCCAGCCGGTGCGGCAAACAGCGCCTGGCGGTTGCGATCATGGATACGATAACCGCTGTAGCGTCCGCCCGCAGTGAAGGTCAGTTCAGGGATCGGCTTGTATTCCAGGGCGGTGCTGAGGCTGTATTCGTGACGGTAGCCATTGCGTTCGATGCGGTTGTTTTCCAGGTCGTCCTGCCAGGGCTTGCGGGTCGGGTCGATGGTTTCATAGAGGTACGAGGCACCATAGGTCAGGGCGTAGTCGCCGGTGCCGGTAACGAAGCGGCTGGTGTTGCTGATGTCGGTGCCGACCTTGAGGTTGCTCAGGTCGGACTTGAGCGATTTGCGGTAGTTCTCGCTTTGCTCGTCCTGGTAACCCTGGCCCCGTTGCGGCGCGGTAAAGCCGACATTGTTGTACATGATGCTGCGGCCGAAGGTCGCCCAGGCATGGCCGTTGAGGTCGATATAGCGCGCCAGGCTGTCGTCCTCGGGGCGCCACTTCAACTCGCTGGTGAGGGTGTGCAGCTTCATGTTGCCGGGCTTGAACTGGATCATCTGGTTGGCGTCGGTGTAGTCGTACACCGGGTCCAGCGTCTCGCGCACGTAGCAACCGGTGCTGTCCCAGCGGTTGTCGCCATCCGGCACCGGTGCATCGATGGCCGAGCACTGCTGGTAATACTCGGGGTTGGCGCGCATCCAGAATTCTTCGTCGTAGCGGTCGATGTCTTTTTTGAAGTCGCCCAGTGGCCAGGTCATCGACGGGCCGGTCCGGCCAATCTGCGAGGGCATGATTTCGCCGAAGCTCGAATCCATGTAGCGGTAGCCCAGGCCCAGTTCCAGGCCGTTGTCGCGGTACAGGGTGCCCTTGAGCATGAAGGATTTGTTGTGGGTGCTGGAGTTGAGCACCTCTTCGCCGGGCCAGTAGTTGCGCGCCACGGTGTTGGCATCGACCAGGGCGCCGCCGCTGCTCACCGAGGTGTCGTAGCGCGAGTAGCCGTGCTTGCCGGCGAAGTAGTTGTTGTTGCGTCGCTCGGCGTAGGCGGCGACCACGTCGAAGGCTTCGTCCTTGTGAGCGAAGGCCAGGCTGCGCGACCAGTCGTGCGGGTGCAGCAGGTCGTTGCGCTCGGTGCGTGGGCGTACCCGGTAATCGCTGGGGACATCGGCTGTGCTGTTGTCCGACAGCGAGCCGCGCAGGCGCCAGCCGGTGGTTTGGCCAGGCTTGAGGATGTCATCGACGGTCAGGGTCTGCATCTCGACCGAGCCGCCGATGGCACCGGAAGCGCCGGCGTCCAGGCTCGGGCCCTTGTTGACGGTGACGCTGCTGATCAGGTCCGGGTCGATGTAGGCGCGCTGCGCAGTGCCGGCGTAACCGCGATAGACATCCAGCGATTGCTGGCTGCCGTCGACCTTGACCGGCACCCGGCCCTGGCCCTGGATACCGCGGATGTTCACTTCGATACCGCCACCGTTGCGCCCGTCGGAGGTCTGCACACCGGCGATGCCGGCGAGCATGTCGGCATTGGAGCGGCCGCGAAAGCGCTCCAGTTGTTCCAGGTCGCGGGTTTCCACCGAACGCGGCACGCCGTAGTCCTTGAGCGCGTCGTCCTCTGCCTGGCCCTTGACCCGGGTGGCGCCGAGCTCCAGGGCATCGCTGGCTTGCGCGGCCCTTTCGATCAGCACCCGGCCATCGTCACTGAAGTACGCGCTCAAGCCGCTGCCGGCCAGCAGTTTGCCCAGGGCCTGGGCGGGCGAATAATGGCCCTGCAGGCCCAGCGACGGCTTGCCGGCGGTCAGGCGTGCATCCACCGACAGCAGCAGGCCGGCGCTGGCGGCAAACTGGGTCAGGGCCTGGTCGAGGTTGCCGGGCGGAATCTGGTACAGGCGTTGCTCCTGGCGGGCAGGTTCAGCCTGAACCGGCGTTGCCAGGGTACAGAGTACAGCGCTGAGCAGGCCGCCGAACAATCCGGTGCGGATCGCCAGGCTCAGGGTGGACGGGCAGGGTGGCAGCAGGTTCGGCATCCCGAAGGCTCCTTTGAGAATGCTTATTGGTTAGCTTTGATGACTAACCCGAACGAGCGCCGCAAACCGACAAAGGTCAGCGCAATTAATTTTGCAAAAGCGGATGGGAGGAGGGTCAACGCGCCTTGACGGTCACCCAGTAGCGGCTCAGGTAGTGCACCTGAATCGGCAGGCTGTCCTGCAGGGCAGTCAGGGTGCGCTCGCTGTCGGCCAGGGCAAACACGCCGGTAATCGGCAGCTCGGCGATTGCCGGCTCGCAGCGGATGATCCCGCGCCGATGCCGGCTCAGCTCATCGAGGAATTGTCCCAGCGGCTGGCGCTCGGCGATCAGCCGGCCGTGTTCCCAGGCGATGCTGTTGCTGTCGGCGGCATGCTGCGGGCCGCAGCCTTGCGCGTTGAACCACAGGCCATTGCCGGCCTTGAGCAACTGCTCATTGCCCGCCTTGGGGCGAATCATCAACGCGCCTTCGAACAGCTCGACACGGCTGCCGCCCTGCACTTCGCGCACGGCAAAGCGGGTGCCCAGCGCCTGCACTTCACCGGCAGGGGTATCGACCTTGAGCGGCCTCGGGTCCCTGGCGCTGCTCAGCAGCAGTTCGCCTTCGAGCAGGCGGATGCGTCTTTCGTGGTTGCTGAACCGGATGTTCACGCTGCTGCGGCTGTTGAGCAGCAACTGGCTGCCATCGGCCAGTTGCAGGCGGCGCACTTCGCCGGCGGCGGTACGCTGATCGGCCATGGCCTCCCGCCAGGGCAGGTGGCGCTGGCCCAGGTAACCACTGCCGCCCACCAGCAGCAAGACGCACAGCTGCCGGAGCAGGGTGCGCCGGCTCTGGCGCTCTTCGAGCACGCTGCGGGCGGTTTGCGCGGGCACCGCGGCGAGGGTCTGCTGCAGGGTTTGCAGGCGTTGCCAGGCGCGCTGGTGCTCCGGGTCTGCCGCTTGCCAGTGGGCAAACGCCAGACGTTGTTGCGCATCCAGCGGCCCGTCCCAGTGCAGCATCAGCCAGTGGCTGGCTTGCTCGACGATCGCCGCGTCGATCGGTGCATCGCTTGCCGGGTTCATTCGCTGTAGAGCACCTGATAGCAGGCCTGGATGGCACGGATCATGTACTTCTGTACCGAACTGACGGTCACCCCCAGGCGCTCGGCGATGTCGGCGTAGCCCAGGCCTTCGAAGCGCGACAACAGGAAGGCGCTGCGCACTTTGGCCGGCATGCTGTCGAGCATCTGGTCGATCTGTTGCAGGGTCTGCAGGATCATCGCGCGGGTCTCCAGCGAAGGCGTCTGCGGTTCGTCCAGGTGAGCGATGCTGGCCAGGTAAGCCTGCTCGATACGTTGCCGGCGCCATTGGTCGATCACCAGGTTGCGCGCCAGTTGCACCAGGTAGCTGCGGCCCTCGTCGTGACCGGGCAGGCGGCCGCTGACCAACAGGCGCAGAAAGGTGTCGTGGGCAATGTCGGCGGCGCGCTCACGGTCGCCCAGGCGCTTGCGCAGCCAGGCCTGCAGCCAGCCGTGGTGATCGCGATAGAGGCCATGGAGCTGTTGCTGGGGGGCGAGGGAGGTAGGAGGCACCCGGAGATCCTGAAACATGAAAGATGCAGTTGCGAATTGTTCGCATTATAGGGGTAAAAAAGGAACCGTGACCACCCTGTCGGTGAGTCACGGTCAAGTGGGGGGAGAATCAGATTGCGGCGGCCGCATCGCTGGCAAGCCAGCTCCCACAAGGTGCATGCGGTCTCTGTGGGAGCTGGCTTGCCAGCGATAGGCTGCGTAGCAGCCCCAACATGGTTACTGCTGCAACACTGTCGCCTGGTTACCCGCACCAAACTGCTGGATGTTCGCGGTCATGTTGGCGCCGCTCTGGTCGACCAGCGCCTGGTTGGCCGAGCCGCCCTGGGTCACGTAGGCGACGTTGACGCCATCGGCCTGCTTGATGCTGGCCTGGTTGTTGTCGCCATACAGCTGCCAGGTGTAGCTCTGGTTGCCGCTACCCGACTGCTCGACCTTGATACTGTTGCCAACGCCGTTGCTCAAGCCCGTGGCGTAGTTGACGGTGCCGCGCTGGTCGGCGATGAGCAGGTTGTCGCTGCCGTTCTGTTCGAAATACAGCTCGTTGTTGCTGTCGGCCTGGGTCAGGTTGGCGCTGTTGCCGTTGCCGGTCTGGTTGATCTCGGCGCGCTGGGCACTGCCGAACTGGCCACCGGGCTTGTCGCCCTTCCAGTTGCTGGCGAGGATCTTGTTGCCATCGCCGGTGGAGGTCACCGTCAGCACATGATTGTCGCCATTCTGGTAGGTGTAGTAGACGTTGCCTTGGCCGTTCTGCAACAGCGTGGTGGTCGACTGCAGCGACTCGTACTGGTCGGCGTAGATGGCGTTGAGGCCGCCGAGCTGGGTGATGCTGGCGATGTTGCCGTCGCCGAAGCTCTGGTCGATCACACTTTCGTTGGTTTGCCCGTACTGGGTCACCGTGGCCTGGCTGCCAAGCTGGGTGTCCTGCCAGACTTCACTGGAGTTGGCGCTGCCATTCTGGCTGATGGTCACCGTGCCGCCCTGGCCCTCGCGCTGGTCGCCATAGGCCCAGTTGTCGTCGCCGGCCTGGAAGATGCCGATCTGCCCGTTGAGGTGGTTGAGGTGCTCGGCGGCGCTGTAGTTGCCGCTACCGGCCTGGATGCTCAGGGCATTGTTGCCGGCGCCACCGTACTGCTGCTCGACGAAGGCGCGGTTGTTGTCACCGTACTGCAGGGTGGTGCCCTGGCTGCCGGTCTGGGTGTCCTGGTAGACGAACGAGAAGTTGCCGGTGCCTTCCTGGGTCTGCTGGGCGGTGTTCTCGACGCCCAGCGACTGGCTGGCGTGGGTGTTGTTCAGGGCCCCGGCGTTCTGCTGGTTGATCTGGCTGCCGAACTCGAACAATTGCTCGGCGTACCCGGCGTTGTAGTCACCGGCGCCGCTTTGCTGGATCTGGCTGTTGCCGCCTTCCTGCTTGGCAGCGTGGTTGTTGCCCTGGCCCAGTTGGTTCTGGGTGGTGATACTGAGCGGCGCGGCGATCTGTTTGACCTCGGCGATGTTCTCGGTACCGAACTGGTTCTGGGTCGACAGGCTGTCGTCGGCCATGGCCTGGCCGGCAACGGCCAGGACAATGGCGGCGCTTAAAGGAGCGAGCTTGAACATGGTGGTGCCTCCAGGTTTAACGGTATTGGTTGACCTGCACGCGCTGACCGTTGCCGGCCTGGATCACCGAGCTTGAAAGCCCGCTGCCGGCCTGTTCGATGCTGGCGCTGTTGCTGTTGCCGTACTGCTCGATCTGCGCGCGGTTGTTGCTGCCGCTCTGGCTGATCGAGGCGCTGTTGCCATAGCCCTGCTGGCTGATCGAGGCCATCAGGTCGTTGCCTTGTTGCAGGATGAACGCCTCCTGCGCCCCGCCTTGCTGGACGATGCGCCCGAGCAGGGCCTGGCCGTCCTGGCCGATGGCGGCGCGGTTGCTCTGGCCGTTCTGTTCGACCAGGGCCTGCTGGCCGCTCGAAGGCGCCAGCGCCTGCATCGACATTTCGCCCAGGTCACTGCCCACGGCCAGGTCGGCGTTGTCCATCAGGTCGTCGGCCAGGGCGGCCTGACCGCTCAGGGTCAGGCAAAGCAGCAAGGTGGTCAGGCGCGCCATGGTCGTTCTCCTGTTGTTACTGCACGGTGACCGGCACGGTACGCACGGTGCCCTGGCTGCTGCGCACGGTTGCCGTCGGCGCCGCAGTCGGGATCACCGTGGTGCTGTTGCTCACCGTCAGCCGCCAGCGTCCGGTCAGCGGCACCGCGGTGCTGCCGAGGGTGACCAGGCCGGTCGGGGTGGTGACCTGCACGGTGATGGTGTTGCCGGTGGTCACCGACGAAGTGCCGGAGATGTCCCAGTTGAAGCGGTTGTTGGAGCGCGCGGTGACCGTTGCCGCCGTCACCGCGAAGGTTTCCGCCGCTGGCCGTGGCGACACCTGCACCGTGACCGTGGCCGGTGCCGACAGCGCGCCGAGGCTGTCGCGGGCGACATAGCTGAAGGTGGCGGTAAAGGCCGTGGTCACGGTGGCCGGTGGGGTGTAGGTGACCTGGCTGCCATCGGTGCTCGCCGTGCCGCGTCCGGTCGCAGGCTGGGTGACGCTGGCGACCGTCAACGGCACGTTGCCTTCCGGATCGCTGTCGTTGCCCAGGACGTTGATCGGCAAGGCCACGCCCAGGGTCGCGGCCGTGTCGTTGACGGCAGTTGGCAGCTGGTTCGGGGCGACGTTGACCGTCACTGTGGTTACCGCCGATTGCAGCCCTTTGTTGTCCTGGGCTCGGTAAGTGAAGGTGGCCACCAGCGGCGTGTTGACCACGGCCGGTGGGGTGTAGGTGACCGCGGTGCTACCGTTGAGCACCACGCTGCCCTGGCCGCTGGCCGGCTGGGTAAGCTCGCTGATGCTCAGCGGCACGTCGTCGTCCGGGTCGCTGTCGTTGGCCAGCAGGCTCAGGGTCAGTGGCACGCCGAAGCTGGTACTGCCGGTATCGGCTTGCGCCACCGGTGCCTGGTTATCGGCTTCGACCGGTGCATTGCCGACCACCACCACCGGCTCGCTGTCACTGCCGCCCGCGGCGGATTTCACCGTGACGATTGCCGGTGGCTGAGGCAGGTCGTTGACCGTCAGGGTTTGCAGCGTGCCGGACTTCGACAGCCGGCCGTAACCCTGGGCGACCAGGTCGGGCACCTGCACTTCATCGCTGGAGCTGGCCTCGATGCGCAGGCGTTTGTTGGCCCAGTCATAACGGGCGGTGGTGACCTTGACCACATCGCTGAGCTTGCTCGACAGCGCGGTGGGGCGGGTGGCGCCGGTCGGGTCGGTGGCGGTGACCACGATCACCGCGGGCGGTGCGGCGCTGCTCAGGTGATGGGCGAAGAACAGGCCGTTATTGTCGGCCAGCAGGTTGAACTGGCAGGGCGAGGGCGGGGTGCCCGGTACCAGCGCCAGGGTGTCGCGCATGCACAGCGTGGCGTTGTTCGGCGCCTTGGCGAACACCTCGACGCGGGTGCCGGCCGCAGTGCGCCGGTAGCTGGCCCGCTGCAGCTCGGCAGGGGTTTGCTTGCGCGGGTCGAGGACCTTGCCGGAGACCGTGAACAGGTTGGTCTGGAGGGTCCCGGCCGGGCCCTGCATTCGCACGAAGTTGGTGTTGTTGGGGCTGCCGGTCACGGCTTCGGTAAGGTTCGGGTCGCCGATGTAGGTTTCGCTGGCGCCGGTATCGGGGTTGATCTCGGTGTAGGGGCCGCCGACACCGCGCAGGAACGGCCCGACCGCACCGTTGAGTACGCCACTGAAATCCCCCGGGGCACCGATGCCGATGTCACGGGTGATGTTGATCGCGCGCCGCCCGGCGGTGGTGACGTTGACCGTCTCGACCCCGTACGGGTGGGTGATCACATAGGTACCGGTACGCGGCACCGAGGCACGAATGCGGATGCGCGCGAAGCTTTGCTGGTCGCCGTCCACCGGGTTCTCGCTGGCGAACGCCGCTTCGATGCCGGCGACATAGACCTCCAGCTCGTAACCGCTGTTGCCCACCTCGGGGATCGCGGTTTCGGCCAGGTACCAGAACATCTCCGGTGGCCAGTTGTCGGGGAACACCAGCGGCAGGCTGTCGTCGTAGACGCCAGGCTCGGGCAGCAGGGTGCACATGTAGTTCGGTGGCACCGAAGCCGGCACCCGCGAACTTGCCGCTCGCGACTGGCACAGTTCCAGCGACAGGTTGCCGTGGTCCTGGTACCACATCGGGTAACGCCCGGTGGCCAGGGTGTAGGGGCCGGGATCGACCGCCTTGAGGCCGGCCCAGGCAGTGCCGGCCAGCGAGAGGGAAAGCCCGGCTGCGCAGAGCGCCAGGCGTGGCCAGTTGTTCATGCTGCCTCCTGCTACGGGACGTGGCGTAAGAGTGTTCATGGCACGAGCACCACTTCTTCGCTGTCGCTACCGCCGTTGGCGCTGGTCACCGTGACCTTGGCGGGCGGAATCGGCGACAGGCCGGTGGTGAGGGTCTTGACCGCGCCATTGCCGCTCAGGGTGCCAATCGTGGCGCCGTTGCCGGTGCGGGCGCTGAGCATCGGCGGGCTGGTTTCGTCGCTGGTGCTGGCGACCAGGGTCAACTGCCCGGAGGCCAGGCTGTACTCGGCGCGCTGGATCACCACCAGGTCGGTCAGCGGCAGGGTCAGGGTGGTGGGCGTGCTGCTGGGGATCGCCAGGTGGTTGTCGGCGGTCACCTGCAGGTTCATCGGCAGGGCCGGGTTGAGCACCGACTGGGCGTACCAGGCGCCGGTGGTGTTGGCCTCGGTGAGGGTGAGGTTGGGGGTCTGGCTGATCAGGGTGGCGCTTGCCGGTGGCGGCGGGGCCTGCACGAAGACGTCCTGCTGGGCCCGCAGGTCGCCGTTCTCGCTGTGGCGCGAGTAGGTGCTGCGCTGGGCGATTACCGGGGTTGGGCGGACGACGTCGGAGAGCTTGCCCGAGACCGAGAACAGCTCGGTGCGCAGGTCCAGGCCGTTGGGCCCTTCGATGCGCACGAAGTTGGTATTGAACGGGCTGCCGGTCACGGCTTCTTCCAGGTTCGGGTCGCCGATAAAGCGCTCGCTGGCGCCGGTGGCCGGGTTGGTTTCGGTGTAAGGGCCGCCAACGCCGCGCAGGAACGGGCCGACATCACCTTTGAGCGCGCCCATGTAGGTCTTCGGCGTGCCGATGCCGATGTCGCGGGTCATGTTGATCGCCCGTCCCCCGGCCGCGGGTACATCGAACACTTCGACGCCGTAAGGGTGGGTGACGATGTAGGTACCGGCGGTGGGGACGTCGACGCGGATACGCACCCGGGCAAAGCTGACCTGGTCGCCGTCGACCACTTCCTCGGCGGCAAAGGCGGCCTCGATGGCGGTGCCGTAGCTCAGGTCGATGCCACGGGCAGCGTCAACAATCGCGGCATCGGCGGTGAACCAGAAGGTCTCGTCGGGGTAGTTGCTGGGGAAGCTGATCGGCTGAGTGTCATCGAACACCCCGGGGGCGGGGTTGAGCACGCACATGTACGACGGCGCACCGGGGGCGCCGGGCACCCGCGAACTGACCGCCTTGGACAGGCACAGATCGAGCACCCGGCCGTGGGTGTCCTGGTACCAGGCCGCAAAGCCGCCAGTGGCCGGCAGGTAAGGGCCGGGGTCTACTTCGAACAGGGCGGCCTGGGCCGGCGTCTGGAGAATGCTCGCCAGGATCAGCAAAGCCAGTGGGTGGGGCGTTGGACGGTGCATGAGTCTTCCCTCTTGCAATCGGGCCCATGGACTTGGGTCGTCTGCACAGGCATCGGCAACATCCGTACCAACAGTTTGTCAGCGGCCTGCAGGCCGCTGCCGGCAAGGCCTGGAGAGCGGTCAACGGGTGCCGGGCGGGTTCACCGTCACGGGGCGTGGGCCCCAGGGTTGGGGGCAAGTGGGGCAAGCCTGCGGGGGAATTCCCCGGGCTGGGCTATAACCTATGGAGCGTTCATTCGGGAGTCAGTGATGAGCAGCCAGCCACGCCTCGATTCGTCATCCTTGCAGGTCGCAAGCCCGGCCCCCGCCGCCGTGCGCAAACCGTTCGACCTGCTGCGCTGGTACGCCTTCGTCAGCCTGGCGATCATTCTTTCGGTGGCGGTCGGCCTGGGGCTGATCTCCAGCCGCTTTGTCATCAACGAAAGTGTCGAACGCGACGCCTTGCTCACGGCCCAGTTCATCCAGGCGATTGCTTCAGCCGAAGTGCGCAGCGTGGCCATCCCCAATGTGCGGACCATGGGCGACCTGCTCGACCCCCGCCTGGACCAGGCCTTTGCCGATGTCAGCCCCGAGGCCCGGCGTGCTGCCCGTGGCGAGTTCCTCGACCACATCGCGCATTTGCCGGACATGCTCCTGGCCAATATCTACGCCCCGGACCGCATGGTGATCTGGTCGACCAACCCGGCCCTGATCGGCAAGATGATCGACGCTGATGACGACCTCGATCAGGCGTTCCTCTACAAGCGGCGGGTATCGGCCAGCTACCACACGGTTGATCAAGCCCGCAGCGAGCAGAAGTTCGTCACCCCGCCCGAGCAACTGTTCATCGAGAACTACATTCCGCTGTTCGACGCCGACGGCGAGAATGTCACGGCCATGGTCGAGATCTACAAGGAACCCCGTGACCTGATCGTGCGCATCGAACGTGGCCTGCTGCTGATCTGGCTGGCGATTGCCGTGGGCGCCGGGGTGGTGTACCTCGGCCTGTTCTGGATCATGCACCGCGCCGCCCGGCAACTGGCCATCCAGCAAAAGCAACTGATCAGCAATGAAACCTTCGTCGCCCTGGGCGAGATGTCTTCGGCCGTCGCCCACAGCCTGCGCAACCCCTTGGCCAGCATCCGCTCCAGCGCCGAGCTGGCCCAGGAGATCGAGGAGGGCCCGGCGCAGAAGAACATCGGCGACATCATCAGCCAGGTCGACCGCATGTCGCATTGGGTGCGCCAGCTCCTGCAATCATTGCGTCCCCTCAGTGATGCAGCCGAACCTGTGGAGTTGCTGCGCATCCTGCAAGACAGCCTGCAGGCATTCGAACCACAACTGCTGCGCCAGGGGGTCAAGGTGCAGATCGACGCCGTGCCGGCGGTGCAGGTGTTCAGCCAGCCGGTACTGCTCGGGCAGATTTTCAACAGCCTGATCGCCAATGGCCTGGAAGCCATGCCCGAGGGCGGTACGTTGCGCATCGAGCCTGTGCGGCACAACCGCCACAGCCTGATCCTGCGCCTGTGCGACACCGGCAAGGGCATGAGCGACCAGCAGCAGCGCATGGCCTTCAAACCGTTCTACAGCACCAAGCAAGGTGGCCTGGGGGTTGGCCTGGTGCTGGTCAGGCGGATCATGGAGAGTTTTGGCGGCACGGTGCGCCTGAGCAGTCGTGAAGGCAAGGGCACCTGTGTGCAGCTGAGTTTCAGGCTGGCCAGGGCCGCCCGTGAACGGCGCTGATACTGCCGTACAGGCATGGCTAAATACTATCACTGCATCTTCGCTCATTAGTATTGATGTCAGGCGCCCCGGATGGCCTGAGCTATACATTTGAAGAAAAAAAGCATCCCGGAAGGAAACCATCCGATGCAGATGCTCAACCGCCAGTTGGCCGATGAAGGCCAGCAATCCCAGGCTGCACAACACAAACCGCCGCGCCAGTTCAACCTGCTGCGCTGGTTCTCCGTGGTCAGCCTGCTGATCATCGCCTCGGTTGCCGTGGGCCTTGGCTACGTGTCGACGCGGTTTGTCGTCAATGACAGCGTCGAGCGTGATGCCATGCTCACCGCCCAGTTCATCCAGGCCATGGCCCAGGCCGAAGTGCGCCATTCGCGTATTGCGCCGGGCACGACCATGGCCGAACTGCTCGACCCGCGCCAGGACAGCCAGCACAGCCAGGTCAGTGCGCAGGTGGCGGCGGCGACGCGCACCGAGTTCCTCGATCATGTCGACAGCCTGCCCGATACCCTGCTGACCAATGTCTACGCCCTGGACCGGACCATTGTCTGGTCGACCAATCCGCAGTTGATCGGGCAGCAGATCGAGGGGGACGCGGACCTGGACGAGTCGTTCGCGTCGAAAGTGCCGGTGTCGGCCAGCTACCACCGGGCCGATGAAGAGCGCGAAGAGCAGAAATTCCAGCGTGAGCCCGAGTACCTGTTCATCGAGAACTACCTGCCGATGTTCGACGCTTCCGGCACCCGGGTGGTGTCGATGGTGGAAATCTACAAGGAGCCCCATGATCTGGTGCGGCGCATCCAGCGTGGGTATGTGCTGATCTGGACCTCGACCATCCTCGGCGGCGCGCTGATCTACTTCGGCCTGTTCTGGATCGTGCGCCGCGCGGCGAGCATGCTGCGCACCCAGGAAACCCAACTGGTGGCCAGCGAGACCTTTGCCGCCCTGGGCGAGATGTCCTCGGCGGTGGCCCACAGCTTGCGCAACCCGCTGGCCAACATCCGCTCAAGCGCGGAACTGGCCCAGGACATCGCCAGCGCACCGGCGCAGAAAAACATCGGCGACATCATCAGCCAGGTTGACCGTATGTCGCGCTGGGTGCGTGATCTGCTGGTGTCGTTGCGGCCGATGAATGACGATGCCGAAGCGGTGGAACTGGTGGCAGCCATCGACGACACCCGCCATGCATTCGCCCAGCAACTGGATCGCAACAAGGTCCAGGTACAGATCGACACACCGGCGCTGGCCTGGGTGGTCAGCCAGCCGGTGTTGCTGACGCAGATCCTCAACAGCCTGTTCGCCAACGCCCTGGAGGCCATGCCCACGGGGGGGCGCTTGAACGTGGCGGTGCAGGTGCTGGAAGACCGCCGGCAGCTGCAACTGACCCTGAGCGATACCGGCAAGGGCATGACCCAGCAGCAGGAACGGATGGTCTTCAAGCCTTTTTTCACCACCAAGCAGGGCGGCCTCGGGGTCGGCCTGGTGCTGGTCAAGCGGATCATGGAACGTTTTGGCGGCTCGGTGAGCCTGGCCAGCCGTGAAGAGGAAGGAACCCGTGTCTGCCTGATTTTCAATGTTGCAGCGGGAGGGGACCATGGAACAGAGCATCCTGGTAGTCGAGGATGATGAAATCCTTGCCGAGAACATCCAGACCTACCTTGAGCGCAAAGGCTTCGAGGTCACTGTCTGCCATAGCGCAGAAGAGGCCCTGGAACAATTGCCACGCTGCCAGCCCGATGCGGTGTTGACCGACAACTCGCTGCCCGGCATGAACGGCCACGAACTGCTCAAGGTCTTGGCCCAGCGCGAGCCGGAGCTCAAGGTGATCATGATGACCGGCTATGGCAACGTCGAAGATGCCGTGCTGGCGATGAAAGAGGGCGCGTTCCACTACCTGACCAAACCGGTGGTGCTGGCCGAACTCAAGCTGATGCTGGAAAAGGCCCTGGCCACCGAGCGCATGGAGCGCACCTTGTCGTTTTACCAGGAGCGCGAGGCGCAAAAATCCGGTGGGCAGGCACTGATTGGCGAGTCACCGGCCATGCTTGGCCTCAAGCACACCATCCGCCAGTTGCTCGACGCCGAGCGGCGCATGGCCAGCGGCGACCTGCCGCCGGTGCTGGTAGAAGGCGAGACCGGCACCGGCAAGGAGCTGGTAGCCCGCGCCCTGCATTTTGACGGGGTGCGCAGCAAGGGGCCGTTTATCGAATTCAACTGCGCGTCGATCCCGGCCAACCTGCTGGAAGCCGAGCTGTTCGGCCATGAGAAGGGCGCGTTTACCGATGCCAAGGATCGCCGCGTTGGCCTGGTCGAGGCGGCGGACGGCGGTACCTTGTTTCTCGACGAGATCGGCGAGATGGACCTGCTGTTGCAGGCCAAGCTGCTCAAGCTGCTGGAAGACCGCACCATCCGCCGCATTGGCGCGGTGAAAGAACGCAAGGTCGACCTGCGCATCATCAGCGCCACCAACTGCAACCTGGAGCAGATGGTCCAGCAGGGCAAGTTTCGTCGTGACCTGTTTTTCCGCCTGCGCATCATCTCGATCAAGGTGCCCAGGCTGTATGCCCGTGGTGAAGACATCCTGTTGCTGGCTCGGCACTTTCTTGCCCAGCACGGCAAACGCTATGGCAAGCCGAACCTGCGCTTCAGCGACGAGGCCGAGGAGTTGATGCTCAACTACAGCTGGCCGGGCAACGTGCGCGAATTGCGCAACATGCTTGAGCAGACGGTGTTGCTGGCGCCCCAGGAGCTGATCGCCCCGCACCAGCTCAACGTGTGCATGAGCCTGGTGGATGAGCCGCTGGAGATGCCGGCGCTTGCCGTGCACGAGGCGTACGGCAATGGCGATGCCCAGGCATCGGCGAGCCTGCCGGAAGTGGAGCGCGACATGGTGCGCAAGATGCTTGATCGCACCGACTGGAACGTCACCAAGTCGGCGCGGCTGCTGGGTTTGAGCCGGGATATGTTGCGTTACCGGATCGAGAAACTTGGACTGACCCGGCCTGACAAGCGCCAGTGGTAGCGTTGGGGCTGCTGCGCAGCCCTTCGCCGGCAACGCTGGCTCCCACAGGGTTGTGCATACCCCAGACACATCAGGTTTAACTGTACTGATACCCCAATGTAATGACCGGGCTAGCCTGAAAGTTCATCTTCAGGAGACCCGACATGGACAGCCCAGCCTCCCACCGCCTGAGACGTGGGCGAGTATCGACACCTGGCGGCTTGTACCTGCTGACCAGCATCACTGAAAACCGCCAACCGGTTTTTACTGATTTTCACCTGGCTCGGCTGATGGTTGAACAGCTGCAATATGCACAGCAACAAGCCCTGGCGAAATCCCTGGCCTGGGTGATCATGCCCGATCATCTGCACTGGTTGATCGAGCTGCAGCAGGGAACCCTTGCATCCTTGGTACGTCGGGTCAAATCCCGCAGTACCTGCCTGATCAACAAGGCCAGCCGGCGCACGGGGCGCTTATGGCAACAAGGCTTCCATGACCGGGCGTTGCGCCGGGAAGAGGATATTCAGGCGGTGGCACGTTACATCGTTGCGAACCCATTGAGAGCGGGATTGGTGTCCCGCATTGGCGACTACCCGCATTGGGATGCCATCTGGCTCTAGACCCCTGGGGTGATCGGAGCATGCACAACCCTGTGGGGAATGGCGACCGCTGCGCGCTCGATCGCTGGCAACGCCAGCTCCCACAGGTCCATTGTGGGAGCAACTGTCTTGATCAGGCTGTTTGCACTCGACCAACGGCGCTACTCGCGCCCGCGCATGAAGAACCCCGCCACGTACTTGCGGAAGGTATCCAGGCTCTTGAAGTCGGCATAACGCTTGAACGTTTCACCCTCTGGCTCCGGCCCCAGCGGCTGCTCGGTCAGCGACACCGACAGCACCCGGTCCTGGTCGGAGCTGAGCACCAGTGCATCCATGCCCTGACCACCCAGCACCGGCCGGCGCATGATCACCTTGACGCCCTTGCTGGCCATCCAGTCAATCAGCGAGATGAGCATCTTCAACGGCTCTCGCTCTTCATCGCGATACACCGGAAACAGCTGCCCGCGGGACAACACCGGCACGCTGGCGACATGAATCAGCTCATAGAAATGACTGCCGGCACTGGCCGGCGAGTAGATCGCCAGGGCCAGCAACGGCCCCGGGGTTTTGCTGCCGCCCCAGAGCAGGTGATGGCCCTGGAAGTCGAAGCCGTCTTCACTGCGGTCGTTGAACACCTTGCGCGCCTTGACCTGGCTGACACAGTCGAGCAGCAGGCCATGCCGGCGATGGTTGCCAAAGGCCGTGGACTCACGCAAGCGCCCCTTGAGCATCATCATGTGCTTCATGTCCAGGCGGGTTTCCAGGTAGTTGCTGGCCGGCACCCGCTCGATCAAGGGGTAACGGCTGGCCACCCCGCGCAATTCGGCGAACTGCCCGGTGAGGTCTTTTTTCAGGTGAGTGGCGTAGACGTTCAGGCCACTGGCCTCGATCAGGGTCAGCAGCAGCGACAGCAGCCGGTGCTGTTCGCGTTTGTCGCCACTGCCTGCGGATTCGCCTGCGCCATCGCTGGCACGCTTGAAATCGCCGATCAGGCGCAACGGCGCGTCGGGCGCGAGCCAGGCCGCCGGTGGCGAATCGTTGTCGCTGTCGCGGCTGCCACTTTCACGCTCATCCTTGATGAACGCGCAGTCTGGCGCGTGCTCGGCCGTGCCCGGGTTGTTCTTGAGGAACAGGGTGCCGGTGTTGCCATTGAGGTTGACGTTGAGCACCGGCATTGCCCTGGGCTGGCAATCGCAGGCCAGCCAGTGGCCGGCGGCGCGCACCTTCATCAACAGCTGGTTGGCCTGCAACAGGCGCGGGCCCTCAAGACTACCCTGGACAAAGCCACGCAACAGCTCGTCTTCAGCAGGGGTGAGGGTGCGCACCAGCGCGATGTTTTTTTCGATGATTCGCATGGACAATCCTGGCCAGCCTTCCTTTGCCTGCCACCTTAATGCAAAGCCCGGCTGGCGAACATGCCCGCCAGCCGAACCAAGCGCTGCTTACTGGCCGCTAAACAGCTTGGCGGCGCGGGCGCGGATCTCTTCCACGGAGAGGTCTTCCTGGTGGGTGGAGACGAACCACAGGTTGCCGAACGGGTCTTTCAAGGTGCCGCTACGGTCGCCGTAGAACTGGTCTTTGACTTCAGTGACCTGGGTGGCACCGGCGGCGAGGGCCTGGGCATAGGTGGCATCGGCATTTTCGACATACAGGTGCAGGCCGATGGCGGTGCCATTGAGCGATTGGCTGCTGGTCAGCCCGCCAGACTGCTCGCACGGGTCGGCGAGCATCAGCGAGGAGTCGCCGATTTTAAGCTCGGCATGGCCGACGCGCCCGTCGGGGCTGTCGAGGCGGAACATCTCGATCGCACCGAAGGCCTTCTTGTAGAAATCGATGGCCTTGGCGGCATCCTTGATGCCCAGGTAGGGGGTAATGCTGTGTTGTCCTTCGGGGATTGGTTTGACTGCCATTTTATTGATCCTCCTTTAAAGCGCCGCAGGGGAATGGCGCGAAACTGTATATTTATACAGTTTCGGCGATTCGGCAAATCAAAATTCACAGCGCTGGACAGAAGGTCGTCAGAAAATGTAATCGGTGGTCAGGAAGCTCGACTCGCGGTTGCGGATGATGTCGCTGATCAGCTGCTTGTTGCTCTCCTGGAACCTGGTCGCCACCAGCGTGCGAATGGAGAACACGCGCAGTGCGTCGTGCACCGACAGGGTGCCTTCGGCCGAGTTCTTGCGCCCGTTGAACGGGTAGGTGTCCGGGCCGCGCTGGCACTGGGCATTGAGGTTGATACGGCCGACCTGGTTGGCGAAGGTATCGACCAGCATGCCGACTTCAGCCGAGTTGCTGCCGAAGATGCTCAGCTGCTGGCCGAAGTCGGAATCGAGCACATAGTCGATCACCGTCTGCAGGTCGCGATAAGGCACCACCGGCACCAGCGGGCCGAACTGCTCTTCATGGTACACGCGCATCTGCGCATTCACCGGGTACAGCAGGGCGGGGTAGAAGAACGAGCCACGGCTGGCGCCACCGCCTTCATTGATGACTTTTGCACCCTTGTCGACGGCATCGGCCACCAGGCCGTTGAGGTAGTCGATCTTGCCCGCTTCCGGCAGCGGCGTCAGGGCCACGCCCGGCTCCCAGGGCATGCCCGGCTTGAGCGCGGCCAGCTTGCGCTGGAACTTGTCGAGAAAGCTTGCGACCACGTCTTCATGGACGAAGAGAATCTTCAGCGCCGTGCAGCGCTGGCCGTTGAACGACAGGGCGCCGGTGACCGCCTCGTTCACCGCGTTGTCGAGGTCGACCTCGGGCAGCACGATCCCCGGGTTCTTGGCATCCAGGCCGAGGGCGGCGCGCAGGCGGTGCGGGCGCGGGTGGAGTTTTTTCAGGTCGCTGGCGGCCTTGTTGGTGCCGATGAAGGCGAACACATCGATCTTGCCGCTGGCCATCAGCGCACTGACGGTCTCGCGGCCACGGCCATAGATGACGTTGATCACCCCGGCCGGGAAACTGTCGCGAAAGGCCTCAAGCAGCGGACGGATCAGCAGCACGCCGAACTTGGCCGGCTTGAACACCACGGTGTTGCCCATGATCAGCGCCGGGATCAGGGTGGTGAAGGTTTCGTTCAGCGGGTAGTTGTAGGGGCCCATGCACAAGGCCACGCCCAGCGGCGCGCGGCGGATCTGGCCGAGGGTGTCCTGCTCCAGTTCGAAGCGGCTGGAACGGCGGTCCAGCTCCTTGAGCGCACCGATGGTGTCGACGATGTAGTCACAGGTGCGGTCGAACTCTTTTTCCGAATCCTTGAGGTTCTTGCCGATTTCCCACATCAGCAGCTTGACCACCGCCTCGCGCTGTTCGCGCATCTTGCCCAGGAAGGTCTCGACATGCTGGATGCGTTCGGCCACCCGCATCGTCGGCCAGGCGCCACGGCCTTTGTCGTAGGCATGTACGGCGGCGTCCAGGGCGGTGAGGGCGGTATCGGCGTCCAGCAGCGGCGTATTGCCGAGGGTCACCTGGCGCTCTTCGTTACCTTCCTTGAGCCACACCGGGCTGCGCACCGTGGCCAGGGGCCCGTCCCATTGCTGCAACTGGCCGTTGACCAGGTACTCGCGTTGCACCAGCGGTTCACCCAGGCGGTACGCCTCGGGGATCTCGTTGGCAGTGGGAAACAGCGAATCGAGCAGACGGTCCATGGGCGCAGCACCTCTTTTTCTGTAATGGGTGAAACGTTTCAGTCCGAGCATAACGCCAGGGCGCTAAAAAAAGCCAGCCTCGCTCAACATTGCGCCCAAGGCGCCGATAAAGCAGTAATCCGATGCGAATAACGGACCTATGAGCACAAGAACCCTCGCCCTTGATGACAATCTGGTCCTGCCAAAGAACCTGCGCACCACCCTCAATCGCCTGCTGCCGGTAGGTTTTGCCCTGATCGGTATCGGCCTGTCGGTGGTGCTCGGGCGTCTGGACGTGCAGCGCCAGGAAGCCGAAGTGATCGCCAATGCCAGCGCGCGCCTGTCCGGTGTGCGCGCCAGTATCGAAGCGCAATTGCGCTCGGCGTTCGGTGAGACCGAGGGCATTGCCCAACTGCTGAGCGCCGACGGCGAAATCAGCCCCGAGCATTTTCACGACATGGCCCGCCAGGCCATCGCCTCGGTGCCGCACATCCGGCATATCTCCCTGGCCCCGGGCGATGTGATCGCCGACGTCTACCCGCTGCACGGCAACCAGAGCGTGCTGGGCATGGACTACCGTCAGTTGCCGGACCAATACCCGCTGCTGCAGCGCGCCCGCGACAACTACAGCCCGGTGCTGGCCGGCCCGGTGCAACTGTTCCAGGGCGGGCGCGGGCTGATCTACCGGCGCCCGGTGTTCCTCAAGGGCCACAAGGGCGTGCAGCTGTACTGGGGCAATGTCTCGATCGTCGCCGATATCGACCGTTTGCTCAGTACCGCCGGGCTCGACCTCGACCCGGGCTTCGAGCTGGCCCTGCGCGGCGCCGACGGCCAGGGTTCGATCGGCGGCATGATCTGGGGCGACCCGAAGCTGTTCGAGCAGCACCCGGTCACCGTCAACGTCGACGTCCCCGGCGGGCTCTGGCAACTGGCGGCCAGCCCCCTGGGCGGCTGGCCATCGATGAGCCTGTTTGCCTCGCCGTTGTTCCTGTTTGCCCTGACCTGCACCGGCCTGTTCAGCGTGTTCGTCGCCCAGCTCAACCGCAGCAACCACCTGATCAACCTGCGTAACCGTGAACTCAAGCTGTCCCAGGCGCAACTGGAGCGCCTGGCGCATTTCGATGCGATCACCGGCTTGCCCAACCGCCTGCGCTTTCATCAGCAACTGCTCGATGAAATCAACCAGGGCCAGCGCCTGGCGGTGCTGGTGCTGGATATCGACGGCTTCAAGCAGGTCAATGACAGCCTCGGCCATGCCATGGGCGACCTGCTGCTGCAGCAGGCCACGGCGCGCTTCATGCAGATCATCGAACCGCAGGATTGCCTGTGCCGGCTGGGCGGCGATGAATTTGCCTTTGTTTTCAAAGGGCCGGATGGCCGGTGCATCGAGCGCATCCAGGCGTTGCTGCAAACCCTGCAGTTGCCCTTCGACCTCAAGGGCAACGCTGCCCTGGTCACCGGCAGCATTGGCCTGGCCTGGTGCCCGGAACACGGCCAGAGCGCCGACCGCCTGCTGCGCCATGCCGACACCGCGATGTACGCGGCCAAGGAGAGCGGGCGCAACGCCTACCGCCTGTACCAGCCGGAGATGACCCAGCGCCTGCAGCAGCGCCTGGACCTGGAACACAACCTGCGCCGTGCGCTGAAGCACAACGAATTCGAGCTCTGGTACCAACCCAAGATCGACCTGTTCAGTGGCCGCGTCGAAGGCGCCGAAGCGCTGCTGCGCTGGCGTGATCCAGAGCACGGGCTGGTATCGCCAGCGCAGTTCATCCCCCTGGCCGAACGCACGGGGCTGATCATCCCCTTGGGGGAGAAGGTGCTGGATCTGGCCTGCGCGCAGATCGCCGCCTGGCGCGCCGCCGAGCGCCTGCCCGGGCCGGTGGCAATCAACGTCGCGGCCCTGCAGATCGAGCGCAGCGACTATGTCGCCAGCCTCAAGCGCAGCCTCAAACGCTACGACCTGGCGCCAACCCTGCTGGAGGTGGAAATTACCGAAAGCCTGCTGATGGAAAGCCAGCAGCATGCCTGCGCGGTGCTGGCGCAGTTGCAGGAACTGGGCGTGACCACGGCGGTGGACGACTTCGGCACCGGTTACTCGTCACTGGCCTACCTGAAGATGCTGCCGATCGACCACCTGAAGATCGACCGCGCCTTCATCAAGGATTTGCCCGAAGACGACGATGGCGCGGCGATTACCCGGGCGATCATCGACCTGGGCCATGCCCTGGGCTTCAAGATCACCGCGGAGGGCATCGAGACCGCCGAGCAATATGCCTTTTTGCGCAACGCTGGCTGCGACCAGGGCCAGGGTTTCTGGATGGGCCGGCCGATGCCGGTGGCTGAATTCGACAGCTGGCTGGAAACAAAAGTAGCGGATAAAGGCATTTTGACTCGGTGAATTTAAGATTGTCGAATTTCGGCTGAGATGTGATAGCAGATCGCTTGGCTTTTCCTATACTCGGTGAACATGCCACTGGGGTGGAGTAAAAAAATGCGACGCGACGGAACATCAACCCTAAATTCTTACGATGCGATTCAAATATTGAATGACCAAGGCTTATGCCTAAGCGCTATAAGTTCTTTATGTAGATATAACGATTCGAAAGGGAAGCTCTCTGAGCAAGAGGTCGAGATTCTTCGTGTTGAAGCCGAGTTGCAATTCGCTAGGTTGCAAGAGTTCTACCTAAGAAAATTGGGCGGATACGCTTTCGTTCGTCATTGACTCGCTTCGTGGCGCCTAATTTGGCTGAAATGTCTGTGCTCACAGGTGACGGCGTTACTGCTGTTAGTAGATAGAGGACTTCCTAGATTTACTTGAAAATTCGCCCGTCAAGCCTTTTTAAGCTAGTTCAAATGGTTCCTAGGATTTATCCTACGCGCTCTGTCGCCTTCAGTCGCTTGCTTGGGCTAAATGTTCAAACTAGGCTCGCTCGGTCACTAAATTTTTGGTGATCGGGTTTGGCGACCCGGGATCTATATGCAGATATGTCCCTGAAGAAAGGCGGGCGTTTTCATGCCCGTATGTCTTTTATGGTGGCTGTACGCGGGAGGGCTTAGGCCCTGCCGGGGTTTCCTGCGTTGATCCGGTTCGCCAACCCGCGTACAGCTGCCACCTAATCTCGTTTGGCGACGAGTTCGTGGTAGCTCCACTCAACCAGGAGCCTATCGATGAAAAAGCCAGTACCCGACCCACCATCACTTCATCTTGTCGAAACCATAGAAACCAGTGTCAATAGTTGTCCAGATCATCCACCACTTTTCAATGTTCGAGCTGGTGTGTGTGCAGAGGATGCATTAGTTCATGCGCTCCTTTACCTGAAATGTGCAAGCGCGACAATCTCGCAGGCTGCTCAGCATACCGGTGAGGCAGGGCGTGCTTTTGTATGGTCTTCGCAGCACTCTGTTGAAATGGCCAGCGCGCTCATGGACGCCTTGCTAGATGGAGTCGAAGCTCGACAGCTCCAGGTCTGAGCCATAGCTGAAAGCGGGTACGAATTAGATCCTGCTCTATTGGATAAAATCACTCGCTTTCAGTAACCGGACCTATTGACAGGGGAATCGACAGCCCAGTCAGCGCAACGGCTATGCGCTGACTGCTTACACTCAAGCATCCTAAGATGGTGCCAGCATATTTCTTTCCACAGTAAGCACACTATACCCAACCCGCGGCACCCCCCCCAACCGCTGCTCCACCAACGCCTTCAACGACTCCCCACTCCCCAAATACGCATCACCAAAATCATGCCCCCCCAACGCACTCGGGTGCGCCACCACCTCCAGCAACCCTTCAGCCGGCGCCAACCCCGCCCTTAGATCAGCAGGCGTACACACATAATCCGCCGTCGCCCCCGCCAACTGCTTCAACCTTCGATTAAGCAACGTCTTGAACACCCGCTTCAGCGGCCCGATGTTATGCCCAAGGTTGCGCGCCAACCTCACCGCCACGCCTTCACGCGCCGCAAACCGGGCGACGATGACGCCAATGGGCCAGATGTTGTGCACATGCTGGTGCGAGTCCAGGTGGCTGGGCGTCAGGCCCTGGTTCAGGCAGTGCTGCCACTGCGCCTGCAATTCCTGTTCGACGGCTTCGCGCTCGGCCCGGCTCAGGCGCAGGGTGCGCTGTTTCAGGCGCAGGTCGAATTCGCCATTGGGCGCGCAGAAGCGCGGCTGCTTGGCGATGGCTTCGCTCAACGGCCGGCCATAGGTGAGGTTGAAGTGCAGGCCGATGCGCCCGCGCAAGGCCGGCAACTGCGCCAGGCTGCACGCCGCGCTGAACGCCGGCATGTTGGCCATGGCCGTGGCCGAGCTGATCAGCCCGGCCTGGAAGGCATGCAGGATGACCGCGTTGGTGTGGGCGCTGAGGCCGAAGTCGTCAGCGTTGACTATGACCTGTGAGGGCATCCGGGTTCTCCTGTGGCGAGTCGGGCTCGGCAGTCGTTACCGAGGGTGGGCGGCGCAGGCGCTGCAGCTGCGGCTTGAAGCGTTGCCACAGGCGCAAGGCCAGGCCCAGGGCCAGGCCGCTGGGGCGCCAGCTGTAGAAGCTTTGGCGGTGGTGTTCGAGGGTGCCGGTCATGCGTTCGTGCAGTTGGTGGCTGGAGTTGTTCAGGCTCACCCGCGAGGCGTCGACCCATTCCCAACCCTCGTCCAGGCCCCAGTGAATCCATTCCTCCAGCAGCACGCGGCCACTGCCAAGTTCGGCATGGGCGGGGACGAAGGCGAGGTTGTAGTCGTACACCCGGCCGCGCTCGAACACGCCCAGGCGGTAGCTGATGCAGCGGCCATCGAGCTCCAGCAGCACCACGCGCACCAGGCCCTGGGCCGCCAGGGCGGTGAAGGCCTGGTACATCCATTGACGGCGCAGGCGCCCGGAAAAGATGCCGACGTCGTCGTCGCCTTTCCAGCTGAGGTGTTCCACGGCGCTGACGGCATCGAGCAGTGCGCTGATGGTCTCGGCGTCGGGCGTCACCCGGCGTACCTGGGCGCCGCAGGCGGCAATGCGCTTGCGTGCGCGGCGCAGTTTGTAGCGCGGGTCGCCGCTGATTTCCTGGCGGTCTTCAGGGGCGATGCGGTGCACCGGTACCCGGCAGCTCAGGCGCTGTTGATGGGTGGAGCTGCGCCGTGCCCAACGGCGCAGCAGCGTGTGGGCCGCCGAGCCGTCGGGCACTTCGTCCAGTTGCAGCAGGGCGTGGGGCAGGTGTGTGCGGATCGCCCGCAGCACCGGCGCGGCAGCCTTGGCGGGCAGGTCGCAGAGCAGGGCGATGCGGTCACTGAGCGGATACCCCAGGTGGCGTACCACCGGTACCGTCAGTGGGCCGAAGCGCTCGTTGCTGCGGATCAGCGGCAGGCACAGGCACAGCCGGCCCTGATCGCGGCCAACCAGTACCTGCAACTGTTGCCCGACTGCCAGCGCCGCTTCGGCCGCCTGCATCCAGCCCAGGTGGTTGAACGGTGTGCTGTCGGCCAGTCGCTGGCGCAGCTGCTCGTACTCGGCGGCGGGGAAGTCCGCCGCCGCCAACGACGGGTACCACTGCAATTCAAGGCTCATGGGCTCAGGTCACCGTGGCCGGGGCCGGGCTGGCTTCAGGTTTGCGCAGGGGCTCCAGGCGCGACTCGCTGTAGCGCGTTTCGCGGAAGAACTTCCAGCGCCCGAACAGGCAGTACACGTGCATGATCCGCCCCTGTTCCTGATAGCCCATGCGCAGGTGCAGTTTCAGCGCCGGGATGTTGTGGCTCTCGCACACGTCGACCACGGTGTCGCAACCCTGGGCGGCCATGGCCTTCCACAGTTCCAGCTGCAAATCGACCGAGAGCAGGGTGCCCCAGTATTTGCGCGTCAGCTCGCCACCAAATTCGAAAAACTGCCCGGGTTCCACCGGGAACCAGCAGCCGTAGAAGTGGCGGTCGTGGTAATGGCGCTGGCTGCCCCAGATAAAGGCCACGGTGTCGCCGGCGTCATCGAGAAACATCAACCCGGTGTGGCCTTCGACGGCCAGTTCGCGCATGGTCTCGATCCGGTCGCCGAAGTGTTTGGCAAAGGCCCGCACGTTGTGCACGGTGATGGTTTCGATGCGCAGCGCCGGGTAGGGTCTGAGTTTGTGCGGTGGCACGGGGCTGACCAGGTCGCGTTCCATCCACAGCAGTTCCCAGTGGTAGAACAGGTAACGCTTGACCCCGGCGTTAAGGGTATTGCGCAGTCCTTTGCGCTTTATACGGTCCTGGATTTTGCTCAAAGCACTCATGGTGCCTCCTGTTTCCAGCAGGTGAGGTGCGCGCTCATGACGCGCTCCAGGTCAGGGCGAACAGGGTTTGCCCCGGCAATTGAAAGTGGATGCGGCCTTGCTCGCAGGCGAACGGCGCGCTGCGGGTCTTGTTGTCCGGGCCGAAGAAGCTCAGCGCGCCTTGCGGGCAGGCTTGCTCGGTGGCCAGGCTTACCTGCTGCAGGCGCTCGCCCTTGTTCACCCCCAGCAGGCTGCGCTGCTTGCCGCGGGCCATGGCCAGGGCGTCGACCTCGAAGGCGTCGTTGTCCAGGGCCAGCACCTGGTCGAGCCAGTGCTGCTGGATGAACTGCTGGGCCAGGCCCACCGGCTTGAGCTCAAAGCGGTTCTCGCCGAGCACCCGGACCATGCCTTTGGGCCACTCGGGTTCGTCGGCGACATGGAACCAGTTGAGCATGTCGAGCAGGCCGTCCTGGGAGGCGTTGATCACCACCGAGGTCCACCACAGGGCGGTGAAGTGGGTTTCCTGGTCGTAGGGGCTCAGGCTCGAACCGCTGGAAAGGTTGGTCTGGTCGAGCAGCAGGGCCTTGTTTGGCCGGCCCTGGGCGTTGAGGCCGACCAGGTTGGCCGCCTGGCGCACCGAATCGCGGTAGCTGCGGGTGGCCAGCAGGTCGCGGACCATCCATTCGTGCCAGGCCAGGGCGTCGATCTGGCTGCCATGCTCCTTGAGCAGGCGCCGCGCCCAGTCCAGGCCGATGCGTTTTTCGCTGCTGCCGTGCAGGGGGCCATTGACCAGCCGGGAGCTGGCCGGCATGGCGATGCGCACCCCGGCTTCGCGGGCGCCGGGGCTGCGTTGCACGCGCTCGGCCATGGCCTGGAAGTAGCGGCTGAAGGTCGGGTAGTCGCTGTAGTTGAGGTTGGGCTCGTCGGCGAAGGCCAGGTAGTGCAGGGTGCTGCCGCCCAGCTTGCGGGTGGTGTTCAGCCAGTCGTCGAGGCCGTCGTGGCTGGTGCGGTCGGCGGCCAGTACCGATTCGCGGCCGGTGCCGGCCAGCAGGGTGATGTCCTGTTTGATGGTGTAGCGTTGCTGGTAAAAGCTGCGGAATGCCGTTTCGTACCCCGGCTTGCGCGCGAGCAGGTCGGCAAAGCTGTAGTAGCCGGCGGCTTGCGGCTGCAATGCATCGAGCACGGCGTAGCTGGACGGCGGCGGCAGCACATAGGGCAGGTTGACGCCCAGGTCCGGGGTGCGGCCCAGCACCGTGTGGCCGAGGGTTAGCGCGACCTTGCCGTCGCTGTTGTGCAGCGGCCGCAGTTGCCCGGGCTGCTGGGCGAACAGGTTGGCGCTGCCGTCGAGCCAGAACGCCACCTTGCCGCGCCCTTGCAGTTGCAGGCGGAAGGTCTGCTCTTTACTCGACTGCGGTAGCGCCAGGCGATCGAACTGCCAGTAGGCGGGGTAGGGCTTGAGCGCCAGGCTCAGCTGTTGAGCATCGCCCAGGCGCTGCACCTGCAGGCCGCGCACGCCGCCGTGGTACTTGCCGGCCAGGCTGGCTTTCTCGCCCGCGGGCACTTTGAAGTACAGCTCGACGTTGGGCCCAACCTCGGCGCTGAAATGCACCTTGGCCGGGGCGAACAGGGCGCGGGTGCTGTCGGCGTGCTCGATGCGGTAACGCCGGAAGCTGTAGCCGGGGATTTCCAGTTGGTAGTCGCTGTTGCTCGCCGCCAGTGGCCACTGCACCCGGCCACGGGGTTCATCGGCCTTGATCGGGCGATCGGTCTGCAACTGGCCCTGGCCATTGAGCAGGAAGATGTGTTCGGGGTTGGCGTCGGCCTGCCAGGCCGGTTGCCAACTGACCGTCACGGTGTCGGCCTTGGCCGCCTGCAAGTACAGGCTGCCGTCGCGAATGTCGCCCCATTGCAAGGGCGCAGCCTGCAGCGTGGCACTGAGCACCAGGGTGGCGAACACCAGGCCGGCGCGTTTCATGCCGGCCGCCGTTGCAGCATCTGCCGCAGGGGCGCCAGGTCGCTGGGCAGTACCAGCAAGGTTTGCCAGAACGGCACGCCGCTAAGTTTGCAGTACAGCAGCAACATCGCCAGGGTCACCGCCAGGTAGGCAATGGACGAGGCCATGGCGGCGCCGACGATGCCGTAGACGGGAATCAGCAGCACGTTGAGCACCAGGTTCAATGCCGCACCCAGGCCCATCAGCAGCGATACCGTGCCGGGGCGGTTCTTGCCCAGCAGGTCGAGGCGCAGGATGCTCGCGTAGCACAGGCCGAACAGCCCGGGCAGCAAGGCCAGCAAGGCCGGGTAGGCCGGCTGGTATTCGGCGCCGAACAGGGTGACGATCAGCCACTCGCCGATCAGCGCCATGCTCAGGCAGGCGCCGAGCATCACCGTGGCGGTCAGGCGCAGGGCCAGCGGGGTCAGTTTGTCCATGCCGGCGTCCTGCTGCAGCAGGCGTTTCATCAAGGGCGTGGTCACCGCTTCGGGGACGATCAGCAACAGTTCGGCGGCAGCGCTGGCCATGGCGTAATGGCCCAGCGCCGCACTGCCGAGCATGGCGCTGATGAACAGGTAGTCCGAACGCAGGATCACTTGCTGGAACAACAGGTCCGGATGGCTCTTGGCACTGTAGGAGAGCAGCTCGCGCTGGCCGCTGCGGTCCCAGCACAGGCGGATTGCATGTTGCCGGCCGAGCCAGTACAGGCCCAGCAGCACCACCAGGCTCAGGCCCAGCAGCCAGCTGATCAGCGCCGCTTCCAGCGCCGCGTTCTGCCACATCCAGAACATCCCGACAAACAGCAGCAGCGGCACCAGCGACTCGGTCAGGCGCAAGGCGTTGAAGGCGCCAACGCCGCCGGTGGCGTTGTGCAGGGTCAGCAGGCCGCTTTTGAGCACCGTCAGCGGCACCGCCAGCAGCAACAGCCAGGCCAGCAGGCCGAGCTGGGTGGTCACTTCAAGTTCGTTGCCGAACGCCCGGGCCAGGGCCACGCAGATCAGGGTCAGGGCGCCGGCCACCAGGCAGCCGTAGATCAGCACCTGGCTCAGTAGCAGGCCCATGCTGCGCTGCTTGGCCGCCTGGTAACCGACGGCTGTATTGAGGCCGCCGCTGGTGGCGGCGCTGATCAGGTCGGGCAGGGTGCTGAGCAGGGCGAACAGGCCACGCTCGCTAGGGCCGAGAATGCGCGCCAGCAGCACGTTGCGCATCAGCCGCAGGGCGATCATCGCCAGGCGCGTGCCCATGCTCAGCAGCAGGTGGCGAACATAGTGGCTGCGGCTCATGGGCGGCCCCCGCGGCTGATGCGCCAGGCCAGCAAGGAAGGCCGGCTGGCGGTGCGCTGGCTGACGCTGATGCGCGGCAGGGCCAGGGGGTCGTCATGGCCCTGGCAGATCCCGGCGCGGGTGCTCAGGGCAAACGGGTACCGGTGCGCGGCCAGGCGTTCGCGCACCCGCGCATCGTGGTCGCCATTGGGGTAGCAGTACACCGGCAGCGGTTGTTTGCAGCCTTGTTGCAGGGCGTAGTGGCTGCGGCTCAGTTCTTCTTCCAGGCGCTGGTCGTCCAGGCCAGGCAGCAGTGCGTGGCTGGCGCCGTGGGGGCCGAAGCTGATCAAGCCGGAATTCTCCAGGTGACGCACCTGGTTCCAGTCCAGGGCCTGGGGCAGGGATTCGGCCGGGCAGGCATCGGTGAGGTGATGCAGGGCCATGGGGCTCAGGGTTTTCAGGCTTTGCAGGTATTTGCCCAGGGCCTGGCTGCGGGCATGGGACCGATCGCTCATGAAGTAGGCGGCCGGCAGCGGCCGGCCGATCTTGCGCAATTGCTCGATCAACGCCCGGCGCGATGTTTCGCCGTGGCTGCCCCAGAGGGTTTCGCCCAGGCTTTCCCACCAGAAGCGCTGGCGGCTGCCGATGTAGTCGGTGGACAAAAAGATGCTCGCCGGCACCTGGTATTGCTGCAGCAGCGGGAAGGCATTGAGGGCATTGTCGCGCCAGCCGTCGTCGAAGGTCAGGGCGACCTTGGGCCGGCCGCCGTTGCGCGGCTGCTCGTGGGTTTTCAGCAGGTCCATCAGGTGCACGCAGTCAAAGTGGCGTTGCAGCCAGCGCAGCAAACGCTCGAAGGCCTGGGGGCCGACGCACAGTTCGTTGCGATGGGGCAGGGCGGCGCTGCTGTCGTCGGCCAGCACCCGGTGCAACATGAGGATTACGCCGGCGCCGCGCAACTGGCTGCGACCCTTGGGCGAGTTGAGGTAAAACCAACCGCTGGCACGCTTGATACTGGTTTTTATCGGCATGTCAGGTGCTCATCGAGTCTGGTCGGGGTTCCATTGGTTGTAGCTGTGCCCGCGCAAGAACTGCCACAGGCCGACGCTCATGCCGGCCAGGGTCACCAGCACGAAGGCCGCCAGGCGAAACGGTTTGGGCAGGCGTTGGCGCACATCCAGCAGGCCGGCGATGGCAATGGCATAGCCAAGCAGTTGCGCGGCCAGGGTCAGTTGGTAAAAGCCGTGGCCGTCGAACAACCACAGGTTGGCCAGCAGCAAGGGCAGCAACAGCACCGGCGCCAGGCGGCGGATCAGCTTGTGGCTGATCAGGGCAATGGCGTACAAGCCATGGCGCAGCGGGTTGAGCAGTTCGCGGCGGGCGGCCAGGCTGATCAGGCCGCCGACGGTGACCCGCTGGCGACGGCTGAACTGGCGGTCGGCTTCGTCCACGCCCTGGTCGAGGACCTGGGCCTCGTCGACATACACCACGCGCTTGCCGGCGACCGGCGCACAGGTATTGATGTAGAAGTCGTCGTTGACCCGCGCCGGGATCGGCTGGTACAGCTCGCGGCGCACGGCCTGCAGGGCGCCGTCGGCGGACACCGTGCAACCGGTGCGGCTTTCCACCCGCCGCAGCCAGGCTTCGTAGTGGCGGTACAGGCTTTCGCCCAGGCTCAGGCCCTTGCCGGCCACCGGGATGATCATCTTGCCCACCGTGCCGCCGACCTGCGGGTCGGCAAAGGGCGCCAGCAACGCCGCCAGGGTGCCGTCGATCCAGTGCACATCGGCATCGGTGAACACCACGATGTCGCCCGTGCACTGGGTGACGGCGACGTTGAGCACGCTGTTCTTGCCCATCCGCGGCAGGTCCAGGACCCGAATGCGCGGGTCGTCGAAGCTGCGTGCCAGGGCCACGGTGCGGTCGCTGGAGCCATCGCTGGCGACGACGATCTGCAGGCTTTCAGCGTGATAATCCTGGGCCAGCAGGTTGCGCAGCTTGTTGTCGATGTTGCGTTCCTCGTTGTGCGCTGCCACCACCACGCTAACCCGTTGCGGTGGCAGCGCTGCCGGTGTGTGGCGCGGGAACAACGGCCCCAGCACGGTGAGCAGCAGGGGGTAGCCTAGCCAGGCATAAAACGGCAGCAACAGGCACAACCAAAAAATGAATTCAGCCACGGGCGGGCCTCCTTGCGCTCCAGTTGAACAGGCTGAGCACGAAGGCCGCGCCGGCCAGGTGCAGGCGGATCCAGTGCAGGCCCCAGAGCTGCAGGGCGAACAGCAGGTCGCGGTGTTTCAGGCTCTGGCGCAGGCTCAGCACCAGCGCCGGGACACTGGTGACGAATAGCATGAATAGCGCCACGTGCGGGTAACCATCGAGCAGCGCCAACAAGGCCAGGGCATCGAGCAACCAGGCAGCCAGTGACAACAGCGGGAAGCGCAGCAGGCGCAGGCTCAAGCCATTGCAGCGCAGCAGTTGCAGGTTGCTGCCCTGGCGCCACAGCTCCTTGCCCAGCCACTCGCTCCAGCTGCCCTCGAAACCCCAGTGCAGCACCACCGGGTCGCGCAGGGCCAGCAGGCGTGCGCCGGCCTTGTTCAGGTGCCAGGTAAAGTCCTTGTCTTCGCCGGTGCGCAGGGTTTCGCTAAAGCCGCCGACCTGGTCGAACCAGTGGCGCTGCATCAGCAGGTTGGGCGTCGGCAGCCATTGCATGCGGTGCAGCGCCGGCAAGCCTGCGCGCAGGGTGCGCCGTTGCCAGGCGCGGGCGAACCAGGGCGCCAGGCGCGGGGTGTCGCAGTCCAGGGCAAACACATCGCCACGGCCTTCGGCATGCAGGTCGAGCAGCAGGCTCAGCCAGTGCTCCGGCACTTCGATATCGGCATCGAGGAACGCCAGCCACTCACCGCTGCTGGCCTGCACGCCACGGTTGCGCAGGGCGCCGATGGTCAGCCCCGGCAGGCTCAGCACCTGGGCACCGAGGCTGCGGGCGATCTGCGGGCCGTCATCGCTGGAGCCGTTGTCGACCACCACCAACTCGCATTCGAGGCCGGCATCGGCGGCGGCTTGCATGGCCGACTGCAGGGTCCGGGCAATGTGCCGCGCCTCGTTGAACATCGGCACCACGACGCTGACTTTCATGCTTTCACCTGCGCCAGTTGTGCCTGTTCAGCCTTCAGGCGCAGCACGCTGGACAGCGCCAGCATGATCCACAGGTATTTGTGGTTGGGCGCACTGAGGAACATCAGGAACAGACTGATGGCGAGCATGCTCATGCACAGGTGCGTCAATAGATCCGCCTGGGCGTGATCACCCTGGCGCAGCCACAGGCGCCGGGCGTACCAGACGTTGTACAGCGCCATCAGCACCAGGCCGACGAAGAGGATGCCGGCCGGTATGCCGACTTCGCTGAAAATCTCCAGGTAGGTGTTGTGTGCCCGGCGGTACAGGTCGCCGACCTTGCGGTTGGCCGAGAAGGCCTTGGCATAACCGGTGGTGGCGTAGTGCAGGGGGAAGGTACCCGGGCCGGTGCCCAGCACTGGATGCTCGCGGATCATCTTGCTGCCGACCACGATGTAGGAGGAGCGCCGGCCCAGGGAGTCATCCTTGAAGGCATTGACCCCGGACTTGAGCAGTGCCAGCGACTGGATGCGCGCCACGTAGCTTTCCGGCATCAGCGCCACCAGGGTCGGCAGCAGGATCGCCAGGCCGAGCATGGCGAAGCCCAGGTGCCGCGGGCGCAGGTGGGCGACCTGGGTGCGGTAGTGCACCAGGACGATCCCCAGGCTGATCAACAGCACCACCAGGCCGGAGCGTGAGTTGGTCTTGGTCATGCCCGCCAGCAGGAGGATGCAGCAGGCGATCCAGAACAGCTTGTGCAGCCGTCGGGGGCTGTTGAACACCAGCCACAGGGCCATCGGTACGGCAATGGCGATGAGCATGGCGAATAGGTTGGGGTCTTCCAAAAGGCCGGCGGCGCGGCCTTCGTCCTGGTACTTGGCCGAGACCATGGCCATGATGCAGGTCAGGCCGACGCTTAAGGTCACCAGCCGGTACATCATCGGCAGGTTGAGGTCGCGGCCGATCAGCAGGGTGATGCCGAACAGCAGCAGGCCCACCGCCAGTTCACGAAAATGCCCCAGGGACATCTCGCTGCTGTCGCTGGCCCACAAACTCAGCAGGTACAGCGCCAGAAAACCCAGCAACAGCCGCCACATGGGGCTGCGCAGGCGCTCGGCGGGCAGGTGCTTGACTGCCAGTTGCAGCACCAGCACCAGGGCCAGGGCCGCGCCGATCAGTTTGGTGGCGGTCAGTTGGCTGTCCTTGAACAGGCCTTCCAGCGGTACCAGGGTGATGATCGCCAGCAGGCCCCAGGCCGGGCGTTTGTACAGCGCCAGCAAACCGGCCAGGCCGATGACCGCGCCGGGGGCGAGGAACGGGTAGGGGCTGGCCAGCAGCGCCAGGCAGGCAATGGCCAGCAGGCCGATCAGCGACAGGGGGATGATCATGCGCAGGTCTCCTTGGCTGCGCCCAGGTACACTCGGGCCCAGCGTTGCGCCAGCGTCGGCAGGTGATAACGTTCGCGTTGGGTGCGCCGCGCCTGGGCGATCAGCTCGCCGGCCTGGGCCGGGTCGAGCATCAGCGCCTCCAGCTGCGCCGCCAGCTCTTGCACCGCCAGGGGCCGGGCCAGCAGGCCGCTATGCCCGTGTTCGATCACATCGGGGATACCACCGACGCCAAAGGCCACCACCGGCACGCCATCCTGCATGGCTTCGAGCAGGATCATCGGCGTGCCTTCGGTACGCGAGCTGATCACCAGGGTATCCAGGCGCGCCATCCACTGGCGCATGTCGGCCTGAAACCCCGGCAGGCGGATGCGCTGGCTCAACTCCGCGGCGTCGATGCGCGCTTGCAGCGCGTCGCGCTCCGGGCCGTCGCCGAGCATCACCGCATCGAGCTGCGGGTGGCGCTGGCACAGCGGGATCAGGGTATCGAGAAACAGGTCCGGGCCTTTTTCACTGCTCAATCGCCCGACATAACCGGCCAGCCAGCGGCCATCGCCATGATTGCGCGCGGGCAGGGCGTCGGCCTCGGGCAAGCCGTTGGGGATCACCTGCAGCTTGGCTTCGGCAACCCCTGCCTGGCGATGGATGCGCTTGATGCTCTCGGCCACGCAGACCACCCGTTCGATGGTGGCGGTGCGGCACAGTTGCAGGCTGATCCAGGTGTACAGGCGCTGTTTGCGGCTGGTGGGGGTAAAACCATGCTGGGTGGCGACCATCGGCAGGCGCCACAACCTGGCGCCCAGCCAGCCGAACAGCAGGCCCTTGAAGTTGTGGCTGTTGATCAGCGGCTGCTGATCGTGACGCTGGCGCAGTACGCTGAGCAGCTCGCCCACCCCGTCGCAGGTCTGGCAGGCCACGCCGGCGGCGCGAAAGCGCGCCACCAGTTGCTCCGGGGCCCCGAGAAACAGCACTTGGTGCTGCCCCGGGGTGGCCTGGCAGTGGTCCAGCAGCATCCGCTCGGCGCCGTAGAAACCACCACTGCTGAGCAGGTGCAGGATCGGCCGCGGCGGGGTCAGGGCTGCGTTCAATTGCGCACCCAGTGCACCAGCCGCGGCAGCGACCAGCCTTTGTAGGGGTTGGGGGTTTCCGGTGTCTGGTCGTTGATCACCAGCAGTACCGGCAGGTCCAGTTGATGGCTGATTTGCGCCGGGTGCTTGAAGCGCCGGTCAAAGAACTCTTTGACGTACACCAGGGCAATCGCCAGCAGCAGGCCGGTGAGCATGCCGAACGGTACGATCAGCAGCGGCTTGGGAAACGCCGCCTCGGCAGGCTCGTACGGGGCGCTGAGGATCCGCGCGTTGGACAGACCGTCCAGCAGGTCGGCACCGCGCGATTCTTCGTAGCGCTGGGTGTAGGTGAAGTAGGCCTTGTGCAGGGCGTCGATCTCGGTGTCGAGCTGGCGCGCCTTGCTCTGGGTCTCTTGCAACTGGTGCACGCGGCCTTTGAAGTCAGCAATGCGCGCGGTCTTCTGGGCGATCACGTTCTGCACCACGGCCAGGTCTTTTTCGCGCTCCTTGATGCGGTTGGCGACGATCTTGAGGAACTGCTGGCGGGTCTTGGC
This sequence comes from Pseudomonas wadenswilerensis, assembly GCF_900497695.1. Lineage (GTDB taxonomy): Bacteria > Pseudomonadota > Gammaproteobacteria > Pseudomonadales > Pseudomonadaceae > Aquipseudomonas > Aquipseudomonas wadenswilerensis. The sequence goes on from NZ_UIDD01000007.1 coordinate 214,638, forward strand.
GATCTGCTCGCGTTGCAGCAGCATCTGCTCGCTGCCGGGCTGGAACACCGCCAGGTCGCTGACGTAGGTCAGCACCAGGGTGGTCAGCTGTTCACCGAGCTGCTTGATCTCGCGGTCTTCGAAGGCCACGTTGTCGACCGTGGTGGTGAAGGTGTAGGGGAAGGCGAAATCGCGCATGTTGGCGTTGCTGGCCGCGGCCAGGCTGGTTTTCAGGTACTCCAGCCACTGCTGGCTTTGCAGCAGGCGGTCGCGGTACAGGTTCAGCGCCTGTTCTTCGGTGTTGATGGCGTTGAGACGGAAGGTGATCTCTTCTTTGGGGTCCGAGGAGCCGATCTTTTCGAGCATCCCCAGGCGCTTGCCTTCGAGGTCATCCATGCGCACCTGGTACTGCAGTTTCTTCTGCTCGTAGAACTGCTCGGGCAGCTCGTTGGACTGCAGGTTCTGGCGGTTGCGCAGGTAGTTGTCGAGCAGGCGGCTGACGAACAGCGTGCCGAGTTTCGGCTCGGGGAAGCTGTAGGTCACCGAGACCACGTTGGAGCCCGGCAGGGTCTCGATCTTCAGGTCCTTGATGGCGTCATCGGTGAGGGCATCGAGCTGGGTGTCGCGCACCGGGTCGACTTCCAGGCCGAACCGCGCCCGCAACGGGTTGATCACGTGCTCGCGCAGCGGGTTGATCACCGCCGTGCGCAGCGGGTCGAACACCACACGCTGCATCAGGCTTGGCGGCACCTCATACTTGCCTTCTTCGCGCAGCTGGCTGATGGTTTCGCGGATCAGGGTCGGCGAGCGCAGGATGTTGCTCTCGGTTTCCATGTCGGCCAGCGACGGCGGGATGAACTTGTCGGTCTCCTGGGCCAGGGCGGTGTTGGTATCGCTCTGGGACAGTTTCTTCGACTGCACGATCACTTCCGCAGTGATATCGAAGCTCTGTTTGAGCACCAGGGGCAACAGCAAGGCGATCACTGCGAACACCAGGAAGACTCGTTTCACCAATTGGCGGTTGGCGAAGAAGATCCTGAAGAATTCATGCAGGTAGTTTTCTTTTGTATTCATGCTCGGATACCCGCCTGGGATTAGTTGTTGTCGCTGTCTTTGTTGTCAACGCGATAACCGAAGCTGAAGCCCACTCCCTGGAACAGCACCACGTCAGCCAGTTGCCGGGCCAGGTCGCCGGCGCTGGCGAGCTTGGTCTTGGGCACGTAAAGCATGTCGTCCGGCTGCAGATAAGCCACTTGCGCCGCGCTGGCATCCAGGGCCTTGTCGACGTTGTACGGCACGGCCTGCACCTGGTTGCCGTTGCGGCGCATGATCACCACCGAATCGAGCCGGGCCTTGACGTTCGGGCCACGGGCCAGGGTCAGGGCTTCGAGCACCGATACCGGGCGGCGGATCGGGTAGGCGCCGGGCTGGCCGACTTCACCCAGCACGTAGATCTCGTTGACCGCAGTGGACTTGAGCATCACGTCCACGGTCATCCGCCCGGGCAGGTCGGCGTAGCGTTTGTTCAGGTAGGTCTGCAGTTGCGTGACGGTCATGCCCTGCAGCGGTACCGAGCCGATTTCCGGAAAGCTGGCCTGGCCATCGCTGCCCACGGTGATCTCGCGGCTCATGCCGGTGGCCGGGTGGTTGAGGGCGCTCTTGAGGTTCTGCTCGTTGGTCAGCGGGCTGATCACCTGCACGGTGACGTTGTCACGCCCCGGCTGGAACAGGCGTTTGTTGCGGTACGCCTGCTGGATGGTGCGCCGGGCTTCATCCGGGGTTTGCCCGGCGATGTTCACCGAGGTGTTGGCCCGTGGCAGCTCGATGGTGCCGTCGGGCAGCACCAGCTGGTTACCATTGAGCGAACTGGCGGCGGGGAAGGCCAGGCCGACGGTGTCGCCGGACTGGATGCGGTACGACGCCGATCCGCTGGTGCTGATGTGGAAGATCACATCGAGCACGTCCTGCGGGCGCAGCACCTGCTCGCTGCGCGGCAACTCGGCATCCTGGGCGTTGGCCGGGGCGGCGGTCATGATCTGTACCGGCATCTGCCGGGTGTCCTGATTGGCGCAGCCGGCCAGGGTCAGCAGGCACAGCGCGAACGTCGTGTATTTCATGTGAGGCTCCTGGGCTGCTGGCCTAAAGGTTGTTGTACAGCCACTTGGGCATGTAGTACTTGCGCCGGTTGAACACGCTGCCGATCAGCCTGGCGCCGGCCTGGGTCAGGCGCTGGGCGGCTGCCTGGGCCACTTCCCACCGGGTTTCCTCGGCGCACACCACCAGCACCACGCCATCGACCAGGGTGCCGATGATCAGGCTGTCGGCGCTGGCGTACACCGCCTCGCCGTCGACCACCACAAAGCGGTAGTGCTCGCCCATGTGCTTGAGCAGCACGCGCAGCAGGTCGGGGTTCAGGCGCTCCTTGCCGCGCTTGTAGGTGCCGGCCGGCAGCACGTCGAACGGCTGGTCGGACAGGCGCACGATGCAGTCCTGCATCAACGGCGGGGTGTCCTGGTTGAACATCAGGTCGTTGAAACCGCGCAGTTTGTGCAGGCTCAACTGCTGGCTGAGGTTGTTGTTGCTGGGGCTGCTGTCGACCAGCAATACCGGGCCGCCGCTCATCAACGCCAACTGGCTGGCAAAGGCCAGGGCGCTGGTGCTGGTACCGCTGCCGGTGTTGGCGGCGGTTAGCAGCAGGATGCGCTGGTCTTCATCGAGCACCGTGGAGGTCAGGTTGGTTTCGCTCGGGGTGGCGATCGTCAGACTTCTAGAAGTAGAACCGTCCATTCAACTTGCTCCGTGGCCGCTGAAGACTTTGAAAGGAGTCTTGAAGAGGATTTTCAGATCCAGCATCAAGCTCTGTTCGTTGATGTAGCTCAGGTCCAGTTCGACTCGCTGGTCGAAGTCTATGTCGCTGCGTCCGGAGATCTGCCACAGGCCGGTCATGCCGGGGTGGATGCTCAGGCGGGCGAGGTGGTTGTCTTTGTAGCGATAGGCGTTGAACGAGGTGGGGCGGGGGCCGACCAGGCGCATGTCACCGCGCACCACGTTGAACAGGTTGGGTAACTCGTCCAGGCTGCTGCGCCGCAGCCAGCGGCCGATCGGGGTGACGCGCGGGTCCTTGTCGATCTTGAAATCGATGGCATCGGCGCCGTGCTTGTTCAGGTGGCGCACCGAATCCTTCAAGGCTTCGGCGTTGGCGACCATGGTGCGGAACTTGTACATGCCAAAGGTGCGGCCGCGGTAGCCGGTGCGCTTTTGCACGAAGAACACCGGGCCGGGGCTGCTGAGCTTGACCAGTACGGCCAGTGGCACCAGCAGCGGCGAAATCAGCACCAGGATGCACAGGGCGCCGAAACAGGCCAGCACCCGGTTGGTCCGCGACAGGGTCCAGGGACGCCCGCCAGCGCGGCCGGTCAGCCAGCCACGGCCTTGCATGTGAATGGCCGCGTCGATGCGTTGGCGATGCGCAGGGTCCATGCGCTTGTCTTGGTACAGTGCCTGCAGTTGCGCACTTTTAGGTTGTCCTGTCATACCGCCCTCCGTTGATGCTCGGGCGCCTGCCCGTTATCGCGTTTGGCGTCCTTGCCAGTGTGCGAGTAGTACTGATGAAACCAGGCAATAAAGCGCCCGAGCCCTTCATCCAGCGAAACCTGGGGGGTGAAGCCGGTGATCCGTTCCAGGGCGCTGCCATCGGCACAGGTGGCTAGCACATCGCCCGGTTGCAGCGGCAGCAGTTCGATGGCTGCCTTGCGCTGCAGGTGTTTTTCCAGCAGCGCGACGTAGTCGGTGAGCTCCACCGGGCGCTGGCCGCCGATGTTGAACAAGCGCCACGGTGCATGGCTGCTGGCCGCGTCCGGTTGATCGCGGTCCCAGCCCGGGTTGGCCTGTGGCGCCAGGGGAATCAGGCGCACCAGGCTTTCGACGATGTCGTCGATGTAGGTGAAGTCGCGCTGGTGCTGGCCATAGTTGAACAGCGGGATCGGCCGGCCCTCGGCAATCGCCCGGGCAAACTGGATCGGCGACATGTCCGGACGGCCCCAGGGGCCGTACACGGTAAAGAAACGCAAGCCGCTGGCGGGAATGCCGAACAGGTGGCTGTAGCTGTGGGCCATGGCCTCGTTGGCCTTTTTGGTCGCGGCGTACAGCGACAACGGATGGTCGACGGCATCCTCGACCCGGTACGGGGTGTGCTGGTTGGCGCCGTACACCGAGCTCGACGAGGCATACAGCAGGTGCTGCACGGGATGGCGGCGGCAGCCTTCGAGAATGTTGAGAAAGCCGCAGAGGTTGCTGTCGATATAGGCCCGCGGGTTCTCCAGCGAGTAGCGCACCCCGGCTTGCGCGGCCAGGTGAATCACCACGTCGGGTTGCTCGCTGGCGAACAGTTCGGCCATGCCGGCGGCATCGTTGAGGTCCAGGCGGTACAGGGTCAACGGACCCGCTTCGGCTTCGACCCAGCGCACCCGTGCTTCTTTGAGCGCCGGGTCGTAGTAGTCGTTGAAGTTGTCCAGGCCGATCACCTGATGGCCGTCGCGCAACAGTCGCAGGCTGCAATGAGCGCCAATGAAACCGGCAGCGCCGGTGACCAGGATCTTCATGGCGCCGGCACCTCCGGCTGGACCTGGCGCAGGCCGATGCCAATGTAGCTCAGGCCGAAGGTGGCGACCTGATCGGGGTTGTACAGGTTGCGCCCGTCGATGATCAGGCGGCTGCGCAGCTTCTTGGCCAGCAGGGCGAAGTCGACCACACGAAAGGTCTTCCACTCGGTGCAGATCACCAGGGCATCGGCGTCTTCCAGGGTGTCGTCGCGGGTGGCGCACAGTTGCAGGTCTTTGCGGTAGCCGTAGAGGCGCCGGCATTCGGACATCGCCTCCGGATCGAAGGCGCACACGGTGGCGCCTTCGGCCCACAGCGCTTCCATCAGGTAGCGGCTGGGCGCTTCGCGCATGTCGTCGGTGTTGGGCTTGAAGGCCAGGCCCCAGACGGCAATCGACTTGCCCGCCAGGCTGCCGGGGAAGCGTTGCTTGAGCTTGGCGAAGAGGATCTGCCGTTGCGCGTCGTTGACCTCGCTGACACTTTGCAGCAAGCGCAGCGGCATGCCGCTATGCTCGGCAGTGTGCAGCAGGGCGCGCAGGTCCTTGGGAAAGCACGAACCGCCAAAGCCGCAACCCGGGTAGATAAAGTGATAGCCGATGCGCGGGTCGGAGCCGATGCCCTTGCGCACGGCTTCGATGTCGGCGCCCAGGTGCTCGGTGAGGTTGGCCAGCTCGTTCATGAAGCTGATGCGCGTGGCGAGCATGGCGTTGGCCGCGTACTTGGTCAGCTCGGCGCTGCGGTTGTCCATGAACATGAGCTTTTCATGATTGCGGCAGAAGGGCGCGTAGAGCTCGGCAAGCTGGTCATGGGCCTGGCTGTCGGCGGTGCCGACGATGATCCGGTCCGGGCGCATGCAGTCGGCCAACGCGCTGCCTTCTTTAAGGAACTCGGGGTTGGACACCACCCGTACCTTCAGCGCACCTTTGCCCAGGCGCTCCAGTTCGTCGCGGGCCAAGGCGGCGACCTTGTCGGCGGTGCCGACCGGCACGGTGGACTTGATGATCAGGGTGCGGTCGGCGTCCATCAGCCCGGCGATCTGCCGGGTTACCCCGAGGACATGGGAGAGGTCGGCCGAGCCGTCTTCGTCCGGCGGCGTGCCGACGGCAATGAAGATCAGTTCGGCGTGGTTGACGGCGTCACTGGCCTGGGTACTGAACAGCAGGCGGCCTTCCTTGATGTTTTCTTCGAGCATGCTCGAAAGGCCGGGTTCGCTGATTGGCGGTACGCCCTGACGCAGTTGACTGATCTTGTGCGCATCAATATCGATGCACAGAACCCGGTGTCCTACGTCTGCGAGGGCTGCAGCTTGTACAAGACCGACATAGCCGGTGCCAAATACGCTCACGTCCATGTCGGCGTGCCTCGTATGGAGTAATGAGGATGAAACAGTGGTGTGATTTCGGTATAGCCCACCCGTAGGAAGTCGTGTCAATGAAATGGCATGTTTCGTCTGATTTACACAGGCTAAGTTTTAGGCTTTTTGCCATCAAGCCGTTCTAAATCCGTGAGTTAGCTTGAGTAAGCACTGGCCAATTGCCGCATAGCAAAACGATGAACGGTCGCAGCCCCCGGTAAACAAGGGCTTAACGGATATCACTGTTTCACGAATGCAACGTTTTCGCATTTTTGAACTGTCAGAATTGGCGCCGCCAAGTTGAGTCATAAAATTGACGTTGTTCCGGTTTGCGCTTTGTCGAGGCACTGCTAACGTGTCAGTGTCCGGGGCAGTTGCAAGCGTTGCTGGCGAGGGAGAGATGCACAGATATTTCAAGGAACTGCTGCTCGCGCTGTACCTGCTGAGCAACTACCCGTACTACATCGAGCGCTTTCAGGCCATCGGCCTGAGCCCGGCGTTGCTGTTGTATGTCGGTGTACTGGTGCTGCTGGTGCTGGCCTTGCTGCTGTGCGCCAACATCCGCCAGGCCTGGCTGCGCTGGGGCCTGGCCCTGGTGTTCAGCGCCAGCGCGGTGTTTTTCGATGCCTACACGCGCATTACCGCCGACTACCTGACCTACAGCGGCTTTATCTCGATGGTGTATTCCGGTGGTTTTGTCGGTGAAGCCATCGAGCAGTACCACAGCGTGATCCTGCAGGTGCTGGGCAGGTCGTTGCTGTTGCTGCTGGGCCTGGGGCTCGCACCACGGCACAGGGTGCCAGGGCCCAGGGCACTGCCGTGGGCCGCGCCGCTGCTGGGCATCGCCTTGCTCACCGCGATCCTGTTCGTGCGCGCTGGCGAGGGGGCCCGTGGCCTGCCGATCATGTACACGCCACTGGCCTACGCCAACCTGATGCTCTACGAATCGCTGCACGACAGCGTCGGCCCGCGCGAACCGGTGACCCTGGCCCGCAGCGGCCCGGCCCTGGCCCGCGACATCGTGCTGATCATCGACGAAAGCGTCTCGGGCAATTACCTGGACCTGAACACCGCCCATGGCGTACGCAGCCAGCTCAACCAGGCGCGCCCCGGGGTCAGTATCTTCAACTATGGCTACGCCGCCTCGATTGCCAATTGCAGCTCCGACACCAACGTCACCCTGCGCTATGGCGGCACCCGCGACGACTACCTGCGCATCAACTCGACCCTGCCGTCGATCTGGCAATACGCCAAGGTCGCAGGGCTTGGCACCGTGTACATCGATGCCCAGCGCACGGGCGGCAACCTGCAGAACCTGATGAATGCGGCGGAAAAACGCGACATCGACCAGTTCATCCAGTTCGACAGCACCCCGGTGCGCGACCGCGACATGGCCGCAGCGGCCAAGCTCACTGAACTGTTGGGCGATGAAAAGGCGCAGCTGATCGTGATCAACAAGGTTGGCGTGCATTTCCCCGTGCACGACAAGTACCCGGACGACTTCATGACCTACCGCCCGGCCTTGCCGCGCGGGCAGTACACCGACATCACCGATACCGGCCGGCGCGATGGGTTTTCCGGTCAGCCCGAAGACTGGGTGCTGTACCGCAATTCGTACATGAACAGCCTGTTGTGGAATGTCGGCGAGTTCTTCAATCGCCTGTTCGCCCAAGCTGATCTTAGCCAGGCGGTACTCATCTACACCTCCGACCACGGCCAGGACCTGCACGAACGCGGCAACCCCGGCCTGAATACGCACTGCGACAGCAACCCGGTGGAAGAGGAGGGCCTGGTGCCGCTGGTGGTGATCCAGGGCCAGGGTTTGCAGACCCTCGATTGGCAGGCGCAACTGGCGGCCAACAAAGACCGCTCCAGCCACTACAACATCTTCCCGACCCTGTTGCAGCTGCTTGGTTACGACCCGGCCGGGATCGCCGCGGTGTACGGGCGCTCGCTGGCGGTGCCGACCGATGACCCGTTCAGCTTCAATACCCGCTTCAATGCGCGGCTGGGGGCGAAGCCGGTGTTCAAGCATATCGACCTGAGCGAGGTGGTCACGCCGGGCCAGGGCTTGCCGCCGTCCCAGATGCCGGTGGGCAAGGCTGATTAAAAGGCTCTTCGCGGAATCCCGGGGACTATGAGCCTTGGGTTGGGTTGGGATGTTGAGGCTGCGGGCTTATCCATTCAGTGTGGGGCTGCTGCTGGCCCCTTCCGCCTTTACGGCGTAAGACAAAAGGGACCCGCCGTAAGGGCGGAAGGGGCCGGTAGCGGCGCCACATCGAATGGATAAGCCCACAGCCGTAGCCTCAACATCCCAACCCAACCCAAGGCTCATAGCCCCCGGGATTGCGTGAAGACCCGATTAAAACGCGGGCAGTAGTTATGTAACGCCTGGGAACCCATCGAATCGGGTTACCTGCGGATCCATTCCATCCGCAGGTAACCTGGCCATGTCCGATACCCCTGAACCATCCGCCGTCCTCTTTCACCACAAGCGCCTGGCCGCTGGCTTGCGCCCCAGGCTCGAGCATTTCAATCGCAACAACCTTCAAGCGCTGCTGCACAGCCAGCAGGCGATTCATGCTGACCGCCAGGGCCAGCCCCATGCCTGGTTCAATGACAGCGAGCCACAGCAGCGCAAGGCCCTGCTCGATGCAGCGAAGGCGCAACAAGACGCGCGCTGGCGCCTGGCCGGGACATTGTCCGGGCTGCAGAGCATCACCAAGTTCGCCACCCCCTTGCTGACCCGGGCATTGCTTGACCAGCACGGCCTGCAATTGGACGTGACCCGTGCCCAGCTGCACCGTTGGGCCCGCGAATTGGTGGACGGACGGCCAGTGATCAAGGGGCCGGAGCGACGCGCCAGCCTGCTGGAAGCCGCGTTGCAGAACTTCGCAGCCAATGAGGACTTCCACTTCAGCTATCTCACCCGCGAGGGCCAGGTGGCCGATACGCTGGCCTTGGCCGGCGAGGATTTCGCCGCCCTGTGCCGTGACCTCGATCTGGGCCAGCGTTATCAGCAGCACTTGCAACAGGTCTTTGACGAGGCGGGCAATACGCAGCAACTGCGTGAGCAGATGAGCGAAGCCACCCGCGCCGATTTCCAGCTGCTGGTGCAACGGGCCAGGATGAAACGCGAAATCAGTGCCTCGGCCCATGCAATGCTGCAGGCGCTGCTCAAGGGGATCCCGGCCATGCTCGACGGCAGGCCGGTAGTCTGCCGTCGCCTGGCCATCCTCGGCTGCGAGCTGGCCGACGTGCTGTTGATCGGGCCACAAACGGCCGGCAGCGAATCGACAGAACGTTGTGTGGCCTGGATCGCCGGTGCGCCCCTGGCACCGTTGAAGGAGTACAGCTCGGCCAGCGCCTTCGCCAAGGACCTGGCGATCAGTCTGCAATCCACCGAGTACAGCCGTGCCCTGGCGGCCAAGGTGCCGCAGGCGCTCAAGGGGCAATTCCTCCGCCGCCTGGAGCGCACCCTGTTCGAGGTGCGTTTCCACGGCAACGAACAGATTCGCCAGGCCATTGCCCAGCCGCGCCTGGAGGTCAGCGAGCGCATTCTTCAAGGGCCGCTGTGGGCGAAGCTGCAAACCTTGCAGGTAAGCAGGCTCCAGGCCAATGCCCGGGTGCTGGCAGTGCCGACCAGTGATGAAGACTACCAGGCACGGCTGCGGCGCCTGGACAGCTGGCTGGGAATTGCCCTGGATGTACTCAACGCCGCCGCGTTCGTGGTGCCCGGCCTGAATGAGGTGATGCTGGCGGTTACTGGCGCGCAGTTGATGGGCAACCTGTTCCATGGCGTCCACGCCTGGGAAGTGCATGAAACCGCCGAGGCGCTCGCGCAACTGGAGTCGCTGGCCCTCAACCTGGGGCTGTTCGCCGGCCTGGGCGCCGCGGCTGGCGCCTTGCAGCCATCGGCCTTCGTCGACAGCCTGCGCAGGGTCGAACTGGCCGACGGCCAGACACGTCTGTGGAAAGCCGACCTCGGCGGCTATGCCTGCAAGGTGCAGATCCCCGACAGCGTCCAGGTCAACGACCTCGGCCAGTACCTGCACGAGGGGCGCTACTACCTGCGTCTGCAGGAGCACTGGTACGAGCAGCGCCTGCACGTCGACAGCGGGCAGTGGCGCCTGGTGCACCCGACTGACCCGGCGGCCTATGAGCCTGTGCTCAGCCACAACGGCCAGGGCGCCTGGCAGTATCAGGGCGAGCAACCGCTGCACTGGCCACGCGGCCAGTTGCTCAGGCGCATCGGTGCACTGGCCGACGGCCTGGATGACGCACAGCTCGAGCAGGCGCTGCACATCAGTGGCGTCGAGGAACAGGCGCTGCGCAGTGCCCACGTTCACCAGTCGCCAATACCTGCGCTGCTGGCCGATACCCTGCAGCGCATGCAGTTCGAACAGCGCATCACCCGGTTGATCAGCGATGTGCGCGCCGGCCTGGCGCCGCAGTCAGGCATGACCTACCCGGTAGCCTTGCTGGTCGATTTGCCGAACTGGCCCGCCAACCGGGTGCTGGAGGTGTTCAAGGGGGCTGAGCTCTGGGGCGCTTCATCCACCTACGGCCTGGAGCGCTGGCCGCAAGGGCGCCCGATCAAGCTGCTGGCCCACGAGCTCCGTCAAGGCCGATTGCCGGAGAAGGTCCTGGCGGCGCTCGGCGAGGACGAAATCAACTCGCTGCTGGGCAGCAGCGTGGCAACCGGTGATCGCCTGCAGGCCTTGCGCGAGGCCCTGGCCAAGCAAGTACACAAACGCCGCGCCGCCATCTTCGACAGCTTGCGGCAAAGTACAGCAGGGCAGCCTTCACCGGGTGTTGCGCTGCTGCTCAGGGACTTCCCCGAGCTGCCCGAAAGCATCGCCCGGGAGATCGAGAGCCAGGCCAGCCTGGCGGAACATGCCCAGCTCAATCAGGCCGAGGCCCGCCTGCCATTGCGCCTGGCTGAAGAGGCGCGCCTGTATCAGCAACAAGTGCGCCTGAGCCGTGCCCTGGAAGGGCTGCAGTGGTCGGCCCCGCACAACCCGGACAGCCAGCGCCTGGCCCTGGGGCTGCTGGAGTCGGTGCCGGGCTGGACGGGTGAGGTGCGTATCGAGCTGCGTGAGGAGGTCGCTAGCGGTCGCCTGCTGGCTAGCATCGGCCGCGCCGATGGCGAGCTCAAGATCCTGGTCGCCAGCGCCGAGCGCTATCGTGCCTATGATGGTCTGGGTAACGAGTTGTTCAGTGGTGAGGATTACGTTGCCGCCATCCTCAGGGCCTTACCGGACGCCGAGCGCCAGGCATTGAGGGTGGATATTTTTGATGCTGAGCCGTTGCGCGCGAGGCTGCGGCAGCTGGCGATCGAAGATCGCGCCCGGGCCTCGCGTCTGCTCGGCCAGCAACCGCGTAAATCCTGGCACCGCGCACCGCTGCGCCTGGCAGATGGGCGCAGCGGTTATACCCTGGGTGGTGCCTCCAGTACCTTGCGGCCGGAAACCCACCGACGCCTTGGCGTACTGTACCCGGAGTTGAACCGGGACCAGATCACCCGCCTGGTCGCTGAGTTGCGCCAGAGTGGCCGCGACCTGGCCGAGATCGTCGAGGGGCTGGAGACAGAGTACCGCCAGTTGCAGCTCAAGCTCGACTACTGGCAGCGGTCGGTGCCCGGCAGCCCGACCCGGCGCCTGGCGGCTTCCCGGCTGAAACGGGCCTGGCAGCGGGGAGGGGGCTCGGAAAGCCACAGGCTTGAACTCCAGGAACTGGATATCACCGGCCTGCCGACGCTGGAGGTGCAGTTCAAACACATCACCGAACTTAACCTGCGCGGCGTGGTCGGGCCTACTGGCGTGCGTGGCGGTGAAATTCCGGCACATCTGTTCAGCAGCTTTCCGAAGTTGCTGGCCCTGGGCCTGGTGGGTAACCACTTACCGGAGATTCCGCTGTCGATCAGGCACTGTGGAGAACTGGAAGAACTGGCCCTGGGCCTCAACAGGCTGCAGGTCACAGACACCATGTTCCAGCCGCTCCAGGCCCTGCCCAGGCTACGAATCCTGACCCTGGCCAACAATCAACTCGGGCAATTGCCCGATGCCGCAATCGACGCGCTGTCGGGGCTGACTGCGTTGACGTACCTGGACATGAGCAGCAACAGCCTGGTGCTTGAAACCCGCCACCTGGAGCAGTTGGCCAACCTTAGACTGAGCAATCTGAACCTGGCGCACAACCGGATTACCCTTGATGAAGCCGGGGCGGCGGCGTTTCAGCGCCTTATTTACCTGTGCAATCTGGACCTGAGCGTAAACCCGCTGATGCGTGCCCCCGACCTGATTATCATGCCCTGGCTGCAAGCCGTCGATCTGAGCTCCTGCCAGCTGCGCGAATGGCCAAGCGGGCTCACCGGGCTGATGAATCAACACCAGTTCCAACTGAGTTCGATCAACCTGGCCGACAACCAGATTGAACAGCTACCGCACCTGGCGCAAACCCGCTTCGGCCAGACCCTGCGTCGCATAGGGCCTCGTGGTGATCTGGCGCTGCGCCTGACCAACAACCCGCTCAATGTCCAGGGTATCTTGCGCCTGCAGGCGCTGGGCCTTAGCCATGTGTTCTATGGTGACGCTATCGGCAACCGGCTGTGGCTCGAAGGTAGCAGCGAGGCGCAACAGGGTTTATGGCAGGACCTGTTCGACAGTGAGCGTAACCGCCCACTGTTCATCGCCCTGAGCACCCTGGAGCGCTCGCAAGCGGCGCAGATCGATGCCGCGCACCTGACCCGACGGGTGTGGAACTTGCTCGAACTGGCAGCGCAGGATGAAGTGCTGCGCAACGACCTCAATGACATTGCGGGCAGTTTTCCCGACACCTGCGGCGATGCCGGGGCGGATGTGTTTGCCGCGCTGGAGGTCGAGGTCATGGCCAACCGTCTTGCCGGGCAGGTGCTGGATGACCAGGGGCGTAGCGGTGAGTTGCTGGGGCTTTACCAGCGGCTGTATCGCCGCCATGAGGTGGAGCGAATTGCCGACCGCATCTCCAGTTTGCGCCAACTGCGCAAAAATGCGCTGGACAGCGGCGAGGCATTGCCGGCGCTGGATCCGCTGGACGACATCAGCGACGCCGACCTGGGGTTCACGGTCGACGACATTGAAGTTCGCCTGGCATTGCGCCGAACCCTGGCGACCCGCCTGGACTTTCCCGAGCCTTCGGCCGGAATGCTCTACCGCCACCTGGCCTATGTCAGCGATAGCCTGGCCAACCGGGTCGCGCAAGAAGTGCGCAGCCTCGACAGTGCCGCCAACCGTCAGCAATGGATGCTCGAGCAGCCGGGCTGGGCAAGGTTTCTCAAGCAACGCTTCAAGCCGCAGTTCGATGCGTTGACCGATCGTTGGTATCAGGGTGCGGAGTACGCCGAGCATTGCCTTGACCCGAGCAACCCCTCCGTACCGATGCTCGATGTCAGCCTGACCAGCTTTCTGAATACGCAGGCCGCTGAAGCGGACTTCATCGGGGCCCAGATCACGGCCCTCAGCCCTGATGAGGCGGGTGCTTTGCACCGGCAGGCGTTCAATGACCACCAGTACACGGTGTTCCTCAACGTGCTGGCCAGGGGGCAGGCAGCCGCCGAACGCGCACTGTTGTTGCAGCTCACGCGCCAGTCTGGTTGATGCACTACTTATCTAGCACCGTCGCGACTGACGGTGCTGGTCTCCTGACAGCCCCCACTGTCAGGAGCTTTCCCGATGACACCTGTAACGCAAACCTCGCCACTGATCTATCATCGCGCCTTGATCGGCGCGGCCATTCCCGCCTGGGTCGGCCATCTGGCGGCCAAGGATTTTCAGGCCCTGCTGCATAGCCAGCAATTGCCGTCCTCGACCGAGCCGCAACTGCGGGCCGCGATCATGGCCTCGCAGTCAGCGCGTCAGGCGCTTGCCGGGCAGCTTGCCGGGCTCAAGGGCATCAGCGCGTTCTGTGCACCGTTGCTGGCCCGCACGTTGCGCGAGACCTACAGGCTCGACCTTGATGTGCTGACGGCGCAACTGCACTACGTCGGTTTTGAAACCAGTGGCGGGCGCACCTTTCCCAAGGGCCGTACCCGCAGCAGCAGCCTGCTTGAGGCGGCCCTGCAGAATTTCAGCGACAACGAAGACCTGGGCCCCTTCAGCTACCTGACTGACGGGCAGAATCAACCTCTGAACCTGACCTGCGGCCAATTCGTCGCGCTGTGCCGCGAGCTCGACCTTGGCCGGCACTACCAGGACCATCTGCTGCAGGTGCTGGAGAGCCCTGGTACGGACGCCGGCATGATGGAGGCGGCCCGGGCCGATTTTGTCGAGCAGGTGCACCGCGCACGCGGCAACGGCGAAATCACCGGGCAGGTTCACGCCCTGTTGCTGGCGCTGGCCAACGGTACGCCGGGTGCCGTGCCCACCTTCGACGGCAAACCTGTGGTGTGTCGCCAGGTCAGTGTGCTGGGCAGTGTACTGCAGGGCGTGCTGTTGATCGGGCCGGATCCGGCGGCGAGCAACGTGACCGAGCGCTGCGTGGCCTGGATTGCCGGTGCGCCGTTGTACCCGATCAAGGAGTACTCATCGACCCGCACCTTTGCCCACGACCTGGCCACCAGCCTGCAAAGCGACGGTTATCGCCAGGCGATCCTCAACTGCGTCCCCCAGGCTGAGCGCCCGGTATTCACACGCGCCCTGGACGCTGCGCTGTTCGTCGAACGCTATCAGGGCGAGGAAAAAGTCCGCCAGCCGATCCTCAATCTGCGCCTGCAGGTGCAGGAGCATGCGCTCGGCGGCGAACTGTGGAGCCGCTTGCAGCGCCTGCAAGTGCGCAGACTGAAGGCCAATGCCCGGGTGCTGGCGGTACCCACCGACGATGAAGATCGCGCCACGCGCCTGGCGCGCCTGGAGCACTGGCTGGACATCGGCTTGAACGTGCTCAACGCCGCGGCCTTTGTCATCCCGGCGCTCAACCCGCTGATGCTGGCGGTTACCGGCGCGCAACTGATGGGCAATGTGTTCCATGGGGTAGAAGCCTGGGAGGCCGGCGAAGCCGCTGAAGCCCTGGCCCAGGTCGAGTCGCTGGCAGTCAACCTGGGGTTGATCGCTGCGCTGGGTGCGGCCGGCAGCGCGGTCGAGCCGTCGCTGTTTGTCGATGGTCTTGAGCGCATCGAATTGCCTAATGGCCAAGTGCGTCTGTGGAAGCCCGATTTGAGCGGCTATGAAAGCCCGGTGCAACTGCCCGAGCGCCTGGCACCCAATGACCTGGGGCAATACGCGCTGAACGAGCGGCTGTACATTCGCCTGGACGGCAAGCTGTATGAGCAGCGCTACGATGCCGATGGCCAGCAATGGCGCCTCAAACACCCGCGCCAGGGTGATGCCTTCCAGCCTGTGCTCAAGCAATATGGCGACGGCGCCTGGCAGTTCCAGGGCGAGCAACCGCTGCACTGGGAACGCAGCCAGCTGTTGCGGCGTATCGGCGTTCTGGCCGAGGGGCTGGACGATGCCACCCTGGCACAGGCTGCCGATATCAGCGGTATCGACGACGATATGCTGCGGCATATGCATGTCGAGCAGGGGCCGCTCGCACCGCTGCTGGCCGATACCTTGCAGCGCCTGCAACTGGACCGGCGCATCGCCCGGATGGTCGCCGATATTCGCAGTGGTGCGGCGCTGGAGCCGGGCATGACCTACCCGGTGGCGTTGCTGGTCGAGCTACCCAACTGGCCAGCCAACCGCGTACTGCAAGTGTTCAACGGGCCGGAGCTTTGGGGGCAATCGCAGACCTACGGCCTGGAACGCTGGCCGCAGGGCCACGCAATCAAGGTCCTGGCCGGTGATGTACGCAGCGGCAGGCTGGCCGAAGTGCTGTTGCAGGCCTTGAGCGAGGTGCAAGGCAGCGAGCTGCTGGGCCAGCACCTGCCGCAACCTGCGCGTGTGCCGGCCTTGCGCGAACAAATGGCCGAGCTGGCGGAACGCAGGCGCAGCGCGGTGTTCGACAGCCTGTATGCCAGTGTCGAAGGTTCGTCCGATCCGGGGGTCAAGACCCTGCAGCGCGACTTTGCGCTGCTGCCTGATTCACTGGCGCAAGAGATCGCCCGGCATGCCACTGCCCAGGAGCGTGCGCAATTGATCGGCGAGCAGGCGCGGGTGCCTCGGCGCCTGGCAGAAGAAGCCCGGGCCTATCAGCGTCAGCTGCGCCTGAATCGTGCGCTGGAAGGGCTGGTGTTCCCAGCGCACCTGGCGCTGGACAGCGAGCGCTTGGGGCTGCAATTGCTGGCAGATTTGCCGGGTTGGAACGCCGATGTTCGCCTTGAGTTGCACGAGCAAACGCTGGGCAGCGAAGTGCTGGCCAGCGTCGGTGACGCCGGGGCAGAGCTCAGGTCGTTGCTCAAGTACGACGGTGGCTATCGCGTCTTCGATGCCCGGGGCAATGAGCTGGGCGTGAGCGATGATTTTTTTGCCGCGCTGTTGCGTGCGCTGCCAGACACCGTGCGAAGGTCACTGGGGGTAGAGATCTACGAGTCCACGCAACTGCGCCAGCGCCTTGCCCGGCAAGCCCTGGGCGATCGCGCACGCAGTTCGACGCTGATCGGCCAGCAACCCTCGCGTCCCTGGCTGCACTCGCCGCTTAAACTGGCCGACGGGCGTCGCGGCTATCCGTTGGGTGGGGCAGTGGGGACGTTGCGCTCTACCGAGTATCGTCGCTTGAGCGCGCTGTACCCTGAGCTTCGCGAAAGCGAAATCACCGAGATCAAGCATCGGCTGAGAGTCGAGAATGAAGACCTCGCCGCTGCCATCCAGCGCCTGGAGGATGAGTATCGCCAGCTCGGGCAAAGCCTCGATCACTGGGTGGCGCAAACTTCCGGCGCTCGCGAGCGGGTGGACCGTGAGCGGCTGCGCGACCGGCTCAAGGCCGCCTGGCGCCAGGTAGGGGGCGAGCACAAGCATGAGCTGGAGCTGTCCGCCTGGGTGCCTGGCGGTTTACCTGTCATTGAAGCGCGATTCAGCCATGTCACCCGGTTGTTTTTGCATCGAATGGAGCTGACGGCAGTGCCGGAGCATTTCCTCTCGGCGTTCTCTGAACTCAGGGAGCTGAATCTGGATCACAACCGTTTGACTGAAATTCCCGCTGCGCTCGGCACCAGGACCAAGCTGCGCTTGCTCAGCCTTGAGGGCAATCAGGTCAGCGTCAATGCCCGTATGTTCGACCCGCTGCAAACCTTGCGGGCCTTGCGCGGGCTCAGCCTCACCGGCAACCAGATGGCCACGCTGCCCATGGAAGCCATCGGCACGCTGGGCAAGCTCGACAGACTGAGCACCCTGAGCCTGCGTGCCAATGGCGCGACCCTTGATGCCGAGCAACTGCAGGCCCTGGCGGCAATCCCGTTGCAGGAACTGGACCTTGGCCATAACAACATCCAGCTGGACGCGGCCGCTGCCGAAGCCTTTGCAGGCTTGGTGCGGGTGCGCAAACTCAACCTGGCCGACAACCCCCTGGGCCGAGCTCCGCGGCTGGGTACCCTGAAGGCATTGGAGCACCTGAGCCTGAGTGGCTGCCAACTCGAAGACTGGCCCGAGGGGCTTGTGGAATTGATGCAGCCGCGGGGGTATCGGTTGCGCACGGTCGACCTGAGCAACAACGCGCTGACCCAGCTCCCCGACCTGGCAACCACGGCCTATGGAGCGGACCTGCGTGCCGACGGCCAGCGCAGCCGCTGGATCCAGTTGAACCAGAATCCGCTCAGTGAAGCCGCTGCTGCTCACTTGCGCGGCCTGGGCATGCCGTTCAGTCGTCGCGCCAGCGGCCTGGCAGCCGGCTGGCTGCGCGAGGCCAGCGTCGATCAGCAACAACTGTGGGACACCTTGTTCCCGGATGACGACACGCATCGTCCGCTGTTGCTGGTGCTTGACCGGGCATTGGAGTCCAGCGAGGGCAGGTTCGATTTCGCCAATATATCCGCCAGGGTTTGGAAGCTATTGCGAGCGGCGGCACGTTCCGATCAGCTGTTCAGTGATCTGCAGGCGGTGGCCGAAGCCTATCCGCCAACCTGCGGTGACGCCGGGGCTGACGGCTTCAGTGCCCTGGAGATCGAGTTCCTCGCCTATCGTCGGAGCCAGGAGGCGCTCGATCCGCTGCAGCGCACTGCGGCCGTGGTCGGGTTGTACAAGCAGCTCTACCGCCGCGACCTGGTCAATTCCCTGGCCCAGCGTATCGGCCTGGCGCGTGACCTGCGCCGCAATGGCATTCGTGCCGGTACTCGGCCACTTCCTGCCTTCGATCCGCTGGATAACATTACCGACCTGGATCTGGAGCATGAATCCGATCCGGTGGAGATCCGCCTGAGGTTGCGTCAGCAACTGGCCGACAAGCTCGACTTCCCCGAGCCGTCCAGCGGCATGCTGTTTGCGCACAGGGCGGATGTCGATGAGCGCATCATCAAGAACGTCGCGCGTGAAGTCCGACGCCTGAGCAGTCAGCTGGAACCAAGGCAGGAGTGGATGGCGCTGCAGCAGGGCTGGAAACGTTACTTGCGCAACCTGCACGGGCAACGCTTCGAAACGTTCGAGCAAAAATGGCGAGATGCAGCGGATTACCTGTTGAGCTGCCTGTACGACTGGCACGAGTTCGACGGGCCGCTGGCGCCCGAGGTGCGCAGTGCCGTGCAGCAGATCCTGCCCGATGCGCCGGTGGACGGGCAGGGGCAACTGCAACGGTTGCCGCTTTCGGAAGGGCGTTACTTCATGGCTGAACGCCAGTTGAAAGAAGTCAGCAGCGCCGCCGAGCACGGGCTCATCCTTGAGCTGACGCGCAGCAGCGAAGTGTAAGGTTGTAGAACGGCCTTGCCTCCCGCTGGCGCAATTTCAGCGGGAGGCAAGCGCGTTTGCAGGTGCCCCGTCCTGGGCGTGAAGCGCCCGAAACCCTTCGGCTTCCTCCACCAGCCAGTCGTGCACTGCCCGTGCCCCCGGGTGCGCCAGGCCACCGGGCGGGTAAAGCAGCACATAGCGCTTGTGGTTGGCGATCGGCAGGCCGAACGGCACGATCAAGGCGCCGCGTTCCAGCTCGTCATTGAGCAGGGTGCGACGGGCAATGGCCACGCCGATGCCGGCAATCGCCGCCTCGATGGTCAGGTGATTGCGGTTGAAGGTGTGCCCACGGCGCACGTCCAGGCCGCTGGCACCAATCCCCTCCAGGTAGAACTCCCACTCGGCGTATTCCGAACTGCCGCGCCAGGCGGTGATGTCGTGCAGCAACGGGTAGTGCGCGAGGTCCGCCGGGCCGTGCAGCGGTGGGCGGCCGCGCAGCAGGGAGGGGGCGCAGACCGGGAAGATCTGCTCGTCAAGCAGGGGCGTTGAGTGCATGCCCGGGTAGCTGCCGTCGTTGAGGTCGATGGCCAGGTCGAAGTCGCCTTCGTGCAGGGCCTGGCTGCTGTCTTCGGCCACCAGGCGCAGCTGGATATCCGGGTAGCGTTGCTGCAGGCGCGGCAGGCGCGGGGTCAGCCATTTGGCCAAAAACGAAGGAATCGAGCGCAGGCGCAGGGTGCCGCGGATTTCGCCAGCGTCCAGGCGGCGCAGCTCGGCATCGATGCTGCCATAGGCTTCGCTGACGGTTTGCGCCAGGCGCTGGCCTTCGGCGGTCAGCTCCACGCCGCGGGCGCGGCGCAGGAACAGGCGAAAGCCCAGGCGCTCTTCCAGCTGGCGGATCTGCTGGCTGACCGCGCCCGGGGTGATGTGCAGTTCTTCGGCGCAGCGGGTGAACGACAGATGCCGCGCCGCACAGGCAAACACATGCAGCCAGACGTACATCTGGCCATTCATTTGTCGCTTCATTGTTTAGTTCTGCTAAAGGCTTGCTTAGAAAGTTTCGTTGGTCAACACGGCAGTGACCGGGCAGTATCGCGCAACTTCGCGACATCCATCAATTTTTTAACAGTGCCGTTGCGTGACATGGATTGTTGCCTCGGTCAGGCATTAGCATGGCTATCAGTGTTTTCGACCTTTTCAAGATTGGCATCGGGCCCTCCAGTTCCCATACCGTAGGCCCCATGCGTGCGGCGGCAACCTTTGCCCAGGCCCTGCGTGAGCAAGGTGTGCTGGCGCAGGTGAGCCGGGTCGAGGTGCGCCTGTACGGTTCGTTGTCGGCCACCGGTGTTGGCCACGCCACCGACCGCGCCTGCCTGCTCGGGCTGATGGGCGAATGGCCGGACCAGATCGACCCGCAGAGCATCGAGCCGCTGATCGCCCAGTTGCAGCAGAGCCAGGTGCTGATGCTCGACGGCAGCCGGGCGATCCCGTTCGATTGCGCAACCGACTTGCTGCTGCTCGATGAAAGCCTGCCGTATCACCCCAACGCCATGACCCTGGAAGCCAGCAGTGCAACGGGTTCGTTGCTGCAGCAAACCTATTATTCGGTTGGTGGCGGTTTTATCGTCGAGGCGGCGCAAGTGGGCGAGGCGGGCAACGGCGCCGAGCAGGTGCAATTGCCCTATGACTTCGACAGCGCCGCCGAGCTGCTGGCGCTGTGCAAGCAGCACCAGTTGCGGGTCAGCCAGGTGATGATGGCCAACGAACTGGCCTGGCGCGAGGAAGCCGAGGTGCGCAGCGGCCTGCTCAAATTATGGGCGGCCATGCGCGAGTGCGTCGACAACGGCCTGCGCAACGAGGGCATCCTGCCGGGCGGGCTCAAGGTCAAGCGCCGCGCCGCCAAGCTGCACCGCAGCCTGCAGGAACTGGGCAAGCCCAACGTCATTGGCTCGACCCTGAGCGCCATGGAATGGGTCAACCTGTTCGCCCTGGCGGTCAACGAAGAGAACGCTGCCGGCGGGCGCATGGTCACCGCGCCGACCAACGGCGCGGCCGGCATCATCCCGGCAGTGCTGCATTACTACATGAAATTCAACCCCGATGCCTGCGACAACGACGTGGTCGACTTCCTGCTCAGCGCTGCCGCCGTGGGCATCCTGTGCAAGAAGAACGCGTCGATCTCCGGCGCGGAAGTGGGGTGCCAGGGTGAGGTGGGTTCGGCCTGCGCCATGGCCGCTGCGGGCCTGGCCGATGTGCTCGGGGCCACGCCGATGCAAGTGGAAAACGCCGCTGAAATCGCCCTGGAGCACAACCTCGGGCTGACCTGTGACCCGGTTGGCGGCCTGGTCCAGGTGCCGTGCATCGAGCGCAACGCGATTGCCGCGGTCAAGGCCATCAACGCCGTGCAGATGGCCTTGCGTGGTGATGGCGAGCACTTTATTTCCCTCGACCGGGTGATCCGCACCATGCGCGATACCGGTGCCGACATGCATGCCAACTACAAGGAGACTTCGCGCGGCGGCCTGGCGGTCGCGTTCGTCGAGTGTTGATCGCTTAAAAAGCAAGGCTTCGCTGGCAAACCAGCTCCCACAGGGATTGCACCATTCCTGTGGGAGCCGGTCTTGCCGGCGATGGGCTGCACAGCAGCCCCAGGTTTTACCCAGCAACAAAGCAGTTCGTTCATACGCAACAAAAACAACTACAAGGCAATATCGATGACTGATGTAAATAGCACCACGACCGTTCGTGTGGAATCGGCTGCGCCTGCGCAAAGCCGTGCCTGGAGACGTTACGACACCACCTGGGTTCTGGGCCTGTATGGCACCGCCATCGGCGCCGGCACCCTGTTCCTGCCGATCAACGCCGGGGTAGGGGGCTTCTGGCCGCTGCTGGTCCTGGCAGTATTGGCCTTCCCCATGACCTTCTACGCCCACCGCGGCCTGACCCGCTTCGTGCTCTCGGGCAAGCGCGGCGCCAGTGAAGACATCACCGAAGTGGTCGAAGAACACTTCGGCGTCGGCGCCGGCAAGCTGATCACTCTGCTGTACTTCCTCGCCATCTTCCCGATCCTGCTGGTGTACAGCGTCGCCCTGACCAACACCCTGGGCAACTTCATGGAACACCAGCTGCACATGACCCCGCCGCCGCGGGCGCTGCTGGCCCTGTTGCTGATCTGCGGGCTGATGATCGTGGTGCGCAGCGGCCAGGGCATCATCGTCAAGGTCATGAGCCTGCTGGTCTACCCGTTCGTGGCCGCGCTGTTGCTGCTGGCCGTGAGCCTGATCCCCAACTGGAACGGCGCCTTCTTCGCCCAGGCCAGCGAAGGCATGCCCCTGGACCTGTTCTTCAAGACCTTGTGGCTGGCCATCCCGGTGATGGTGTTCTCGTTCAACCATTCGCCGATCATCTCCGCCTTTGCCGTTGACCAGAAGCACCGCTATGGCGAGCAGGCCGATGCCAAGAGCGGCAAGATCCTCGCCAGCGCTCATGTGATGATGGTGCTGACGGTGATGTTTTTCTGCTTCAGCTGCGTGCTGGCCCTGAGCCCGGCAGACCTGGCTGCCGCCAAGCAACAGAACATCTCGATCCTGTCGTACCTGGCCAACCACTTCCAGACCCCGGTGATCGCCTTCGTCGCGCCGCTGATTGCCCTGGTGGCAATCACAAAGTCGTTCCTCGGCCACTACATCGGTGCCAGTGAAGGGTTCCAGGGCATGATCGTGAAAACCCTGCGCAGCCGTGGCAAACAAGTGTCGGCCAAGCGCCTGGAGCAGATGACCGCGCTGTTCATGGTGGTTACCTGCTGGGCCGTGGCGACCCTGAACCCGAGCATCCTCGGCATGATCGAGAACCTCGGCGGGCCGATCATCGCCTGCCTGCTGTTCCTGATGCCGATGTACGCCATCCACAAAGTGCCGTCGCTGCGCAAATACTCGGGCAAGGCCTCGAACGTGTTTGTGGTGCTGATCGGATTGATTACCCTGTCGGCGATTCTGTATTCGTTCTTTGCCTGAGTGAACGGCTGCACACCGCTTGATGCTGTGTGCAGCCGACTGCCTAGAACGGGGCGGTGCCGGGGAAGGGCTGATGCGGGCCGTTGCCCAGAAAGTGAACGGCGTGTTTCGCAGGAAGACAGGCAATTGGCGGCGGAGTGGCAGGCTGATTCGCAGCGAATATCTGCTGCAGCCTTTGCTGGTCCCAAATAACTTGAGCAACACTTGCCCAACAGCTTGCCCAAAATCCAGTTGAGCCGATGATCTGACGCAGTTGCTCGCTCATGGCATCGGCCACACCAGGCGTGATGTGTTCCCTCAAAAGGTCAGCCACCTTGGTCGCTTTATGCCAAGCGTCGGTGCGTTGATGCATCCGCCGATCGAGCAATGACTGATGATCCTCCCAGGGGATTACCAGTCTGTCTTCATCCAGATACGTTGTGTTAAGGGCAAAATAGCGAATTGTTGCCTGGGCGCGGGGGTGGGTTGCACCAACCACCACACAATGGACCTGGTCATTGCGGATTATGTGCTGATGTTCGTCGATCAGTACCTGTTGCAGTTTTTTCAGCGAATATTGCAGTGCTGGTGTTTCCCCAGCGCGGTAACGCGCTTCAGGATCAGTCGGCAGTAGCAGTAGCGGCAAGTCCGCAGGATCGGCGTGCTGCTGTGCTGCATGGCAATTATGGTCGAGCAGGTAGAGATGCTCCCAATCCTCGGCTCCGCAGCTGTCGCCCTCCAGGCTGTGGCCGGTTCGGGCATTCCATACCCAGAGGTTATCCAGCAGCGGCCGTTCGCAGAACGCACAGAAGTTGCCAAATGCGCTTACCAGCAGCCTCGCGGCTGGAACCTGGAGCAACTGTGCGGGCAACGTTGGGCGATCAAGGGGACGCATAGGCACCTCGTTCAGGGGAGTTGCTGGGTATTTGTGCCGGGATAGTAGAGCGGGTCTTTGGTGGCGAGGACGAAGCGTGACGCGTATCGGCATCCATACGTGGCGTCGAAGGCGCTCATCACACTCAGCCATACTGCATAAAATCCGGAGCTTGCTGCACGTCGAGGTGTGTTCTCCCACAGTTGATCGCGCGCTAACGGACCATTTGCTTGCAGCAGCAGTCGGCATTCCTCAAGGGCGTCGAACCAGGCACGCGTGCGATTCATCTGGCGTCGGTCATAGGTGCCGGGAGAGTCGTCATTGAAACCGATAAGGTCGATAGTTTCGACCGCCACAGCGTCGTGCGGATCACAATCGACGAATACTGCAACTTGAACGTTGCTGAGCAAGATGTTGTTGACCATGAGGTCGGCCAGTACCTGGTGCTGTATGACGTCATAGGCAATAAGCTGGTTGCCACTGGCAACGGAGTCTTGAATATTCAGCTCAACCCAGCCGGGACGCGCTGGATCGTGATAGCGCAGTTTGTTGGGAAACCGCTGCCAGCTGTCGGCGGCCAGGTCGGGCCAGATGTAGTTGCGTCGGCGAATGGCGTTGCGCAAGTCCTGTTCGCCAGGGGCATGTATGCCTGTCGACCTGGCCGCCTTGATGCGATCAGGCGTATTACCTTTTGCTGTATTGCATGGACTGCAGGCGGGCAGAAAATTTTCCCAGCTCGTGGCGAACATTGGGTAATGCGCTTTTGGTACGGCATGTTCTACTTCGACCAGGCCAGGCAAGGCTGTCCCGCAATAGGCACAAAAGGCGCCAAGCTCTTGTGCCAAGGGGGCCGCTGCTGTCTTGTAGATTTGCGCAACTCGTTGTTTGAGGCCGGTAATCAGGGCGTCCTGTTGCATTGGCGTAAGATTGCTGAGTTTCAAACCTCGGGAGTGTTTGAGCAGCAATTTCAACACATATATCAGAGACACTCTGTACATCGCGGTAGGTGCTTTGATAGCCACAACCTGCTGCAGTAAGCCTGAGACCGCACCGCCGAAGTCAAGGCTCTGGGGCAGCAAGTAATGTGCATGGCTGGTTGGCTTGAGAATAGGTCGCATGGCACGCCACTGGAGTCGGGCAAAGGTGACATCACCTCAGTGTAGTGCTACTTGAGCAACACCCGTCGCTTGGTCAGCTCACCATCCTCGCCACTGGGCCAGTGCAGCTCCACCAGCACTTCGGTCTGTTTGCCGTCCAGTGACGGGCGCACGCTGAGCAGGGCGAAGTTCTTTGAACCGGCCATGGCGTACCAGCGCTCGCAGACCATGTTGGCAATGCCCGGCATCTCGCCACCGCCGCTGATGGCCAACTTCAGCATGTCCGGCGCCGGTATGCGCGAAATGGCACTGGAGGTGACCTGGTACACCTTGGCCGCCGGGTATTGCTTGTGCAACAGGCGAAACACCGCCGCGCAGTGCACGTCGCCACTGAGAAACACCACCGGCTTGGCACTCTTGCCCAGCGCCGCGTAGACCTGATCGAGCAGCACCTTGCGTTCGGCGCGGTTGGTCTTGTGGTCCCACTCATCCATGCAATCGTCCTTGAGCGAGCCGAAATCGGCGCCGTTGGTGACCGCGTTCTTCCAGTGCATCACCGGCACCGGCGAGACAATGAACACCGCCTTGGCGCTCTGCACCACGGCACTGTTCAACCAGTCCTTGAAGCGCTTCATTTGCGCGCTGCCGAGGATCTTGTGCGGGTCGTTGGCCTCGATATCGTGATGGCCGCGCATGTCCAGCACATAGAAGGCCGAGCCGCCTTGCTCGAAGGCGTAGTCCCAGTGGCAGTCGTCGGGCTTGTCGAGGTTGATCGAGGTCACCGGGTTGTGGCTGTGCTCGTATTCGTAATAGGCGCGGCAGGCGGCGCGCCACATGAGATCGACGAGCATCTGGTTGGTGGGGCCGTTGCTGGTGCTTTCAAACAGCAGCGAGATGCGTTTTTGCCGCTCCTTGTTGGTCAGCGAGCCCCAACCGTCCATGATCTCGTGATCGTCCCAGATCATGTACTGCGGGAACTGCTCGTACACCTCGCGCAGGGTCGGGATGTTCCAGTACACCCGGTAATACCAGCGGTAGATGTTCAGCAGGTACTGCTCGATGCCGGGTTTGTCGTAGCTGTTGCCTTTCTTGTAATGGGCCAGCAGGGCCTGCTTGTTTTCTTTCAGCCATTCCCAGATATCCAGGAAGCCGTTTTTCTTGTTGGTGTCGACGTACATCTGGTCGCCACCGCCGATGACGAACTGCGCGCGCTGGTCGATCAGTTGCTGGTGCAGCAGCGGCCAGGCGCCGGCACTGCCGTCGGCGCTGATCGGGTCGTGGCAGCTGTAGAAGCCGAAGGTCAGGGTTTCGGGATTGATCGCCGGGGTGATGAAGTTTTTCGGCGAGTCGGCGCCGATTTCGGTGCGCCGACGAATGATCTGGTGGTCGGTTTCGCTGCTGATCAGCGCGTAGTAATAGGTGCTTTGCGCCTTCAGGCCTGTCACTGCAAAGACACCGGTGAGGTCGCTGTCGAAGCTGAATTTTTGCGCCTGGACGAACACCGGCTTGATCTTGTGTTTTTTCAGGAAATCGGCCACGGGCAGCTCATCCAGGCGCTGCAGGTCGCCGCTCAACGGCGTGGTGGTGACCACCAGCACCCACTCGCCGGGCATGTACACGCGAAACCACAAGCGAACGCTGGTTGGCGTGATCGCACCGATGATCGCGGCGCTGGCCAGCTTGGCGTACTTGCTTTCGTTGGAGGTGGGGTCCAGGAGCTGGGACATGGTCGATTTCCTTATCAGGTCAAGTTGTTGTTCCGGCAAGTAAAGCGGATTGGCCTGGTTCTGCCATTGTGCGTCGTTCTGCGCGCAGGACGCTGAAGTTCAACCGCGCGACTGGCGGCGGCGGGTCTTGGGCGCTAGGGTAGGCGGGTGTACCCATCTCCGATTAAGGAAGCTCATGAGCGCATCAACCGTTTACGCCGACCTTGGCGATGTCCCGTATCAGGTAAGCCTGGCTGCCGGTGCCCAGCAGTGGCTGGCTGATGAGGGCCGCGAGCTGGGCGGCCACGACAGCGGTCCCAATCCGCATCAATTGCTGCTGTCGGCCCTTGGCGCCTGCACCGCAATCACCTTGTCGATGTATGCAAAACGCAAGGAGTGGCCGCTGCACCATGTGCATGTGCAGCTGGACATCGTCAGTGAGGTGAAAAGCCCTGAAGTGCGCACCGAGATCAAGCGTGTGATCGAACTGCACGGTGATCTCGATGCGGCCCAGCGCGAGCGCCTGCTGGGCGTGGCCAATGCCTGTCCGGTGCACAAGCTGCTCAGCGGCAGCATCGTCATCGACAGTGAACTGAGCGACTAGCGTGATTCGCTCTTGAGCTTGGCGAAGCTTTTGCGCAGGTCGCTGGCCCAGCCGTCCAGCACTGGCTTGACGTTCTCCAGGGCCAGCTTGGAGGTGTTGTTTTCCAAGGCCTCGCCGGTGCCTTTGCGTACCACCTGAGCGATCACCTTGTTGTTGCTACCGTCGAGGAAGGCCGCCTCGGTGGCGATGTCCACTTCCTGGTCGCGGCCACCGGCGGCAGTGTTGACGGCGGCGGCCACCAGGGCGATGGGGATCACTTCGTAGGGCTTGAGGCCTTCGGTCTTGGTCGACACGGCGGTGATCGCCGGGCGCACCACCAGCACACCCGGGCCCGGACCCTGAGCCAAGGGCAGCTCGGCACCCAGTTCACGCTTGAGCGCGGTGTTGTAGTACTGGGTGATCTGCCCCAGGGTCTGCGGCGATATCGCCGCAGTGGGCTGGGGCTTGGGGTAGAACTGGCTGGGCTCGATATACACCTTGGTGAAGCGCGCGGCTTTCACCTGCGGGTCGATCCAGCGCATCACCGGCTGGCCGGAGATGCTTTCGGCGGGCTTGAGGCGGCTATAGTCCTTGAGAAACCCGGAATACTGGCTGGGGTCGACCCGGGAGCTGGCGCAACCGGCCAATACGATAAGGGCGGAGCAGAGCAGGGTGGAGCGCAAGGTGGGTTTCATCGACTTTCGTATCCTTGGCAATGACCGCACGGGGCAGGGGATTGATCGCCTGAACAACGCTAGCAGCTCTTGGCCAGGTCGCCAGCGATCAAGCGCAAAGCGCTCGTAAAGGATAGGTCTATGCAATACTTGTCGGTCCTTACCCGCCTCAGGACCCCGCAATGGACTTGCCCCGCCGCCTGCGCAGCAAACAGCTGAAACTCCACGCCCCGGAACTGACCTTTGCCGCGCAACTGCAGGCTGTGCTCAACGCCAACTACGGCTTCCACCGTGAATTTCTGCCCTGGGCCCGCGACGACTGGACCCTGGAACAAGCGCGACAAAGCCTGCTTCAGGCCCGGCAGAACTGGGCAGCGCCCCAGGGCGAAAAACGCTATTACCTGTTCCTGGCCAGCGGCGAACTGATCGGCTGCCTGGGCGTGCGGCCGGATGCTCAGGGCAAGGTCGGCTTGGGCTACTGGATCGCCGAGGGCCATGCCCGGCAGGGCTTGATGACCGAGGCGCTGGAAACGCTGTTGCCGGTGCTGGAAGGTTCGCTGCTGTGGCTGACCACGTCGCCGGCGAATGTGGCCTGTCAGCGGCTGGCGGAAGGGCTGGGGTTCAGGCGGGTGGCTGCGGCGGGTGGGGCGAATGCGCGGTTGCGGTATGAGTTGAGGTGCTGATTCAAAGTCGGCGTTGCCTGGATTACGAGCGCTTCGCGCTCGATCGCTGGCAAGGCCAGCTCCCACAAGTTCAGCGTCACGCCGGCCACTGTGGGAGCTGGCTTGCCAGCGATGAGGCCGGCACAGCGCTAGCCAATCTCAGGTCCTAGGACCTATCCTACGCAGTCTGTCGATATCACGCGCTTGCCCGGGGAAGGTCTGCACACTAGGCTCGCTCGGTCACTGAATGTTCGGTGATCGGGTTTGGCGACCCGGACAAGTTAAGACATCACCATGACTCTCTATGGTGGCTGTGCGCGGGAGGGCTTCGGCCCTGCCGGGTTCCTAACTTACCGGTTCGCCAACCCGCGTACAGCTGCCACCCATTTTGTTTGGCGACGAAAGCGTGGCGGCTCCACAAGTTAGGAGTTGACCATGAAAAAGCTCGTCCCCGATCCCCCAAGCCTGCACCTCGCTGAAACCGTCGAAACCCCTGTCAATAGTTGCCCGGAGCACCCACCCTTGTTCAGCGTGTGCGCAGGTGTCAGCGCCGAAGACGCGCTGGTGCATGCCTTGCTGTACCTCAAGAGCGCCAGCGCCACTATTGGCCAGGCGGTGCAGCACTGCAGTGAGGAAGGACGAGGGTTTGTCTGGTCGGCCCAGCAATCGGTGGAGCTGGCCAGGGCGCTGGTGGATGCGTTGTTGGATGGGATTGAGTTGAGGGTGATGAAAGACTGATTCGGCGTTGCCTGGATCGCGGGGCAAGCCTGCTCCCACCGGGTGGTGCTGACCCCGCGATGATGTTAATTCTGTCGTTGTCTGGCGATAAGGGGTATTCAGCTTTACTGTAAAGAACTATCACTTTTGTCAGTTGTGCTTAAGCCCCAGGCATTGATACTGGGGACCTCGGCGTGGGCCTGGGCAATTGATTTCTGTGAGGTGGGTGATGAGTGTTCTGGATGATCAGTTCAATGAAGCAAAGTACAAAGTATCTAACTTAGAATCGAGGCCAACGGATGGTCAGTTGCTTGAACTCTACGGGTTGAGCAAACAAGCCATCGACGGGGATAACAATACGCTCCGTCCTGGAATGCTGGACTTTAGCGGCAAGGCGAAATGGGATGCCTGGAATAGTTTGAAGGGCACCGCTCAAGATGAAGCCAAGCAGCGTTATATCGATTTTGTCAGTAATCTTGCGTGAGATGTCCAAGTCTTCGGGTGGACTCGGTATAGCATCGCGGGGCAAGCCCACTCCTACAGGATCACATCAAACCGGTGGGAGCGGGCTTGCCCCGCGATGAGGCCGCAATCGTCAATCCTTGACCAACGCCCGCAACGCCGCTTTCGCCTCGGGCGTGTGCAGACGCTCGATAAACAGCAAGCCTTCACGTTGAACAGTGACCTCCAGCTCCTGCCGATGGGCATCCTTGAGCAAGCGCTTGCTGATCCGTAGCGCATCCTGCGGCAAGGCCTGCAGGCGCTCGGCCAGTTTGCGCGCCGCTGCCAGGCACTGCTCACCATCCTCATGCAGTTCATTGGCCAGGCCCCATTCAACGGCCTGTTCGCCCGTGAGCAGTTCATTGCATAGCAACAACCGCGCCGCACGCGCATGGCCGAGCAGCCGCGGTAGCAACAGGCTGGAACCAAACTCCGGGCACAAGCCCAGTGGCACGAACGGCATGCGCAGCTTGGCCGAACGACTCACCAGCACCTGGTCGCAGTGCAGCAGCAGGGTGGTGCCGATGCCGATGGCCGGCCCCGCCACCGCCGCAATCAATGGCTTGTCCAGGGCCATGACCAGCCGCATCAGGCGGAACACCGGGCTGTCCATGTCGCTGGGCGGGTTGTCGAGAAAGTCCTTCAGGTCGTTGCCGGCGCAAAAGCACTGCGGGCCACCGGTCAGCAGGATAACCTCGACTTCAGCGTCCTCAGTCGCTGCCAGCAACTGATCGCCCAGTTGCGTATACATCGCGGTGTTCAGCGCATTGAGCTTGTCTGGGCGGTTGAAGGTCAGGGTCAGCAGGCCCTGGTGCAGGTCCCGTGTGATCAACTCGTTCATGGCTTGCCTTTGTTGTTGTAGGTATCAGAACGTCGGCGGGGTGATCACCCAGATCACCACCGCATCCACCTCGCCAGGGTTGCCGTAACGGTGCGGCTCCTGGCTGGAAAAACTGAAGCTGTCGCCTTCGCTCAGCTGAAAATGCCGCTCGCCGACCCACAGCTCGAAACTGCCGGACAGCAGGTAGCCGGCTTCTTCGCCGTCGTGGCTGTAGCTTTGCTGGCTGTAGGTGCCCGGCGGGAAGCGCGAATGCAGAATCTCCAGCTGGCGGTTGGGTTGCGGGGTCAGCAACTGGTCGACGATACCGTCTTCGTAATGCACGCTCAGGCGGCTGTTCTTGCGCACCACGTAGCCGTTGTCTTCCGGGGCGGTGCTGGCTTCGCTGGCGAAGAACCACTGGATGGTCACGCCGAGGCTGCGGGCAATATTGAACAGCGCCGGGATCGACGGGTAGGAAAGGTTGCGCTCCAGCTGGCTGATGTAGCCGGCAGTCAGCTCGCTTTGCTCGGCAAGCTCGGCCAGGGTCATGCCGCGGCGCTTACGCAGGCCGCGGATGCGGGTGCCGAGAAAATGCGGGGCGCTGGTGCCTTCCTGGCTGGCGGCGGGCGGCGTCTTGCTGCTGTTGCTCATGGCGTGCTCCGAACCGCACTGTCAAAGCCCCGGAGTATAAACAGGCTTACAGGCTCCAGGCGACCTTCAAACCGTCGTAGACGGCTTCTTCCACCGTGCGCGGGGCCAGGCAGTCGCCAATGCGTTTCACCTCGACCAGGCCGTGCAGCTCGGCGGCGAGGCTATCGACCGGCTGATGGCCCTGACACAGCACCAGGGTGTCGATGTCTTCGAAGATCATCGGTTCGCCGCTGGCGGTGTGTTGCAGGTACACGGTGTTGTCGTCGCAGCCGTACAGGCGTGCATAGGGGGTGATCGGGATGCCCAGCTTGTGCAGCTCGCCGGCCATCTGGTCGCGTACGTACAGTGGCAGGCTTTCGCCGCAGTGGGTGCCGTTGACCGCCAGTTGCACCTGGTGGCCTTCACGCACCAGGCGCTCGGCGATGCCCGGGCCGATCCAGTCGCAGCGCCAGTCGACCACCAGCACCGAGCGCCCGGGCTTGGCCTCGCCGCGCAGGATTTGCCAAGCGTCGACCACCTGCAGTTCGCCGCCGCGCTCGAAGGCCGGCCAGTAAGGTTCGGCGCCGGTGGCGACGATCACCAGGTCGGGCTGCTCGCGCTCGACCAGGGCGCGATCCACGCGCGTGTTGCGCACCACCTTGACCCCGGCCAGGTGCATCTCCCGTTGCAGGTTGGTGCTGGCACCGCCGAACTCGGCCCGGCGCGGCAGCAGTTGCGCGAGCAACACCTGGCCGCCGAGCTGGGCGCTGGCTTCATACAAAGTGACGTCGTGGCCACGCGCTGCGGCCACCGCCGCGGCTTTCATGCCGGCCGGGCCGCCACCGGCGATCATCACCCGCTTGCGTGTAGTCGCTGCCTGCAGGGTGCCGAACTGCTGCTCGCGCCCGGTTTCCGGATGCTGGATGCACGAGATTGGCAGGCCCTTGTGAAAATGTCCGATGCACGCCTGGTTGCAGGCGATGCAGGCGCGCACGTCTTCGGCGCGATCGCTGCGGGTTTTGTTGGGCATCTGCGGGTCGCAGATCAGCGCGCGGGTCATGCCGCAGACATCGGCCTGGCCACGGGCGAGGATCAGCTCCGCTTCCTGGGGCTGGTTGATGCGCCCGGTGACGAACAGCGGAATGCTCAGTTGCGCCTTGAAGGTCCCGGCCTCACGCGCCAGGTACGCCGCTTCGATGGCCATGGGCGGGACGATATGTACCGCGCCCCCCAGCGACGCCGAGGTGCCGGCGACGATATGCACATAATCCAGCTCGGCCTGCAGCATCTTCACCGCCGCCAGCGATTCATCCTCGGTCAGGCCCTCGGCATCGCGCTCATCGGCGCTGATGCGCAGGCCGATGATGAAATCGTCTGCCGTCGCCGCACGTACCGCCGCGATCACTTCGCGGACAAAGCGCAGCCGCTGCTGCAACTCGCCGTTGTAGCCATCGCTGCGGCGGTTGACCCGTGGGTTGATGAATTGCGCGGGCAGGTAACCGTGGCTGGCAACCACCTCGACGCCATCGATGCCGGCCTGGTGCAGGCGCCGGGCCGCGGCGGCGTAACCGGCGACGATCTCGTCGATCATCCCCTGGTCCAGTGCCCGCGGCATCACCCGAAAGCGCTCGTTGGGCACCGCCGATGCCGAGTAGGCCACCGCCAGCAGGCCATCACTGGACTCCATGATTTCCCGCCCCGGGTGGAAGATCTGCGACAGCACCACGGTGCCATGGGCATGGCAGGTCTCGGCCAGCTGGCGGTAACCCTCGATGCAGGCGTCGTCGGTGGCCATCAGCACGTGGGAGGTGTAGCGGGCGCTGTCGTGCACCCCGGCCACCTGCAGCACGATCAGGCCGACGCCGCCGGCGGCGCGGGCCTGGTGGTAGGCGATCAGGCGCTCGTTGACCAGGTTGTCGGTGGGCATCGAGGTGTCGTGTCCGCTGGACATGATGCGGTTCTTCAGGCGTTTGCCACGGATTTGCAGCGGTTCGAACAGGTGCGCGAAGGTCGACATGCGGGTCAGGCTCCAGCGGGGTGTTGTTATTATTTTTCTATAGAAGTGTACCGCCAGTAAAAAATCAACTTGTTTTTTTACTGGCCTTTGACTAGCGTGCAATCACCCCGGGTCCTGGGGCACACCTCACAACAACAAGAAAACGGGCCACGCATCACGTGGTACCGGCAAGAGGAACCATTGATGAAATCGAACCTGCTCAAGCGCTCTCCCTGGTTGTTCGCCCTTGCTGTCGGCGCCGTCCAGGCAGCACCGGACATGGTCGTGGTCGCCTACGGCGGCGCCGGCCAGAAAGCCCAGGATGCGGCGATCTTCAAGCCTTTCAGTGCCCAGGACGGCAGCACGTTGATCCAGAGCGAGTACAACGGCGAAATGGCCCGGATCAAGGTCATGGTCGATACCGGCAACGTCGACTGGGACCTGGTGCAGATCGAAGGCCCGGACCTGATGCGCGGCTGCGACGAGGGCATGTACGAGCGCCTCGACTGGACCCAGCTCGGCCGCGCCGAGCAGTTGATCCCCGATGCCGCCCAGGAGTGTGGCTCGGCGGTGCTGGTGTGGAGCGTGGCGATCGCCTACGACCGCAACAAGCTGGCCCAGGCACCGACCTCGTGGGCGGATTTCTGGGACGTCAAGAAAACCCCCGGCAAGCGCGGCCTGCGCAAGCGTGCGGTGTACAACCTGGAGTTCGCGCTGATGGCCGACGGGGTCAAGGTCGAGGACGTGTACAAGGTCCTGGCCACCCCCGAGGGGGTCGACCGCGCCTTCAACAAGCTCAGCGAGCTCAAGCCCTACATCCAGTGGTGGGAAGCCGGCGCGCAACCGGCGCAGTGGCTGAGCGCCGGTGACGTGGTCATGACCTCGACCTACAGCGGCCGGGTCGCCGTCGCCGCCCAGGAGGGCAGCCCGCTGGCCCTGGTGTGGCCCGGCAGCCTGTATGGCATGGACTACTGGGCGATCATCAAGGGCTCCAGGCATGTTGACCAGGCCAAGCGCCTGATCGCCTTCGCCAACCAGCCCGACACCCAGGTGCGCTACGTCAAGGAAATCCCTTACGGGCCGACCAACACTCAGGCCGCTGCCGAACTTGATCCGAAGCTGGCCAGCTGGGTGCCGACCTCCAGGCAAAACCTTGAAGGCGCGTTGTCGATGAATGTCGAGTTCTGGGTCGACCATGGCGATGAGCTCGAGGAGCGTTTCAACGCCTGGGCCAGCCGCTGAACCCTCGCTGCGGCTGGACATCGAACGATGTCCAGCCCTATTGTCTGGCCAGCCTTTCGCCTGAGGACAACAATAATGACCGAGACCGAAATCCACCTGCGCCAGGAACTGGCCGCCTGCTACCGGTTGATCGCGCACTTTCGCATGACCGACCTGATCTTTACCCATATCTCGGTGCGCATTCCCGGCCCCGAGCATCATTTTCTGATCAACCCCTACGGCTTGATGTTCGATGAAATCAGCGCCTCCAACCTGGTCAAGATCGACCTGCAGGGCAAGGCGGTGGAGGCGTCGCCGTACCCGGTCAACCCGGCCGGTTTCGTCATTCACAGTGCCATCCATGGTGCCCGCGAGGATGCCCAGTGCGTGTTGCACACCCACACCAAGGCCGGTTGCGCGCTGGCGGCGCTCAAGTGCGGGTTGCTGCCGGTGAACCAGATTTCCATGGAGTTCCATGGCAAGGTCGCCTACCACGACTACGAAGGCATCGCCCTGGACATGGCCGAGCAAGCGCGTCTGGTCGATGACCTGGGTGACAAGGCGGTGCTGATTTTGCGCAACCATGGCTTGCTCAGCGTCGGGCGCAGTGTCAGCGAGGCGTTCCTGCGCATGTATTACCTGGAAAAAGCCTGCGAGATCCAGCTGACGGCGATGGCCGCCGGCGAGCTGGTGTTGCCGACGGAAGAAGTCTGCGCCCACACCGAACGCCAGTTCAACGAGCCGGCGCGGGCCTTGAAGGAAGGCGAGTTGAGTGATCCGGACGGCATGCAGCTGGCCTGGTCGGCGTTGCTGCGCTTGCTCGAGCGGGTGGCGCCGGGCTATCGCGACTGACACACATACCCTGTGGGAGCTGGCTTGCCAGCGATCGAGCGCGCAGCGGTCGCAACCCAGCCATCGCCGGCAAGACCGGCTCCCACATGGTTCGTGGCTCGCACTTGTTGTACAGTCGTTCAATACCACTGCCGATGAGAACCCCATGACCCAGGAAGCCCGTTACAGCCGCATGGTCCCAGAGCTACGCAAGGCCAACCTGGTCGAAGCGACCCTGGTGTGTTTGAAGCGGCACGGCTTCCAGGGCGCCTCGATTCGCAAGATCTCCGCCGAGGCCGGCGTCTCGGTGGGGCTGATCAGCCACCACTATTCAGGCAAGGACGAACTGGTCGCCGAGGCTTACATGGCGGTCACCGGCCGGGTCATGGGCCTGATCCGCGAAGCCATGGCCCAAGCCGCGCCCAATGCCCGCGAGCGGCTGTCGGCGTTCTTTCGCGCCTCCTTCTGCGCCGAACTGCTCGACCCGCAGTTGCTGGATGCCTGGCTGGCGTTCTGGGGCGCGGTGAAAACCGCCGAAGCGATCAACCAGGTGCACGATCACTCCTACGGCGAATACCGCAACGAACTGGGCCGGCTGCTGGCTGAGCTGGCCGCGGAAGAGGGCTGGCAGGCCTTCAACGCCGACCTGGCAGCCATCAGCCTGAGCGCCTTGCTCGACGGTCTGTGGCTGGAATCCGGGCTCAACCCGGGCACCTTCACCCCGGAGCAGGGCGTGCAAATCTGCGAGGCCTGGGTCGATGGCCTGCAGGCCGGTGGCCGCCGGCGCTTCACCCTGACCGAGGGCTGTTGATCGGTCGTTCAGTAATGGGTACGCTGCTGTCGCGGGTTTCACAACAACACCTATAACAAGAGACAACACGCAATGACGCCTCGGGTACTGGTCGTCGATGACGATCCGCTTATTCGCGACTTGCTGCACGCCTACCTGTCCCAGGAAGGCTACGACGTGCACTGCGCCGCCACGGCGGAGCAGGCCGAGCATTTTCTCGCCGAGCAGGCTGTCGACCTGGTCATGCTCGACATCCGCCTGCCGGGCAAGGACGGCCTGACCCTGACTCGCGAACTGCGGGTGCGCTCGGAAGTCGGCATCATCCTCATCACCGGGCGCAACGACGACATCGACCGTATCGTCGGTCTGGAATGCGGCGCCGACGACTACGTGATCAAACCGCTGAACCCGCGCGAGCTGGTGTCACGGGCCAAGAACCTGGTGCGCCGGGTGCGCCATGCCCAGGCCGGCAAGCCGCCCGGCGCCGCCAATCACCCGCTCAAGCAGTTTGCCGACTGGGCCCTGGACACCGACCGGCGGCGCCTGATCGACCCGCAGGGCGGCGAAACCTTGCTGACCCACGGCGAATTTCAGCTGCTCAGCGTGTTCCTGCGCAACAGCGGCCATACCCTGAGCCGCGACCAGTTGATGGACCAGATCCGCAACCGCGAATGGGTGCCCAACGACCGCTCCATCGACGTGCTGGTCGGCCGCCTGCGGCGCAAGCTGCACGACGACCCGGCCGAACCGCAGCTGATCATTACCATTCACGGCGCCGGTTACCTGTTTACTGCCAGCGTGGCGGCCTGATCACATGTGGCGGCTGCTCTGGCTCGCCATGCTGATGCCCGGCGCCCAGGCCCAGGCGGCCGAGCGCATCCGCTATTGCGACTACCCGGTGTACCCGCCGATTTCCTGGAGCGACGGCAAACAGGTGCGCGGCCTGGCGCCGACCGTGGTGCGCCAGCTGTTCGCGCGCCTGGGCTATGAGGTGGAGATCGTCGTGCTGGGCAACTGGAAGCGCTGCCTGCTCGATGCCGCCGAAGGCCGGGTCGACGTGGTGCTGGCCTACAACAGCGACCAGCGCGACCAGGGCATGCGCTTTTCCACGGTGCCGGTGCTGCGCGAGGAGGTGGCAGTGTTCTTCAATCGCCAGCGGCCGGTGACCTTCGAGCGCCTTGAAGACCTGGCCAGCTACCGCGGCGGGCTGTTGTTCGGCGAAAGCTACGGGCCTGACTTCGACCGCTTCGTCGCCCGTCACCAGAACATCGAATGGGTCTCCGACAGCCAGCAGAACTTCGGCAAGCTGATTCGCGGGCGTATCGACTTCGTCATCCAGGAACGGCGCACCGGCCAGCTATTCGTCGAGCATTTGCCCGGCGCCGAGGAGATCCAGGCCTTGCCCACCGCGCTGAGCGTCGACTACCTGCGGGTGGCGGTATCGCGGCATTCGCCCTTGAGCCAGCACATGGCGCAGATCGACGAGCAACTGCAGCGCATGACCGACAACGGCGAGATCCAGCGCTGGCTGGAGCAGAGCGAAGTCACCTACCGCGACATGGTCAACCTGCCGGCAGACGCCAAATGATGCGCCTGCAACCCGGTGGCCTGCTGCGGCGCCTGCTATTGTTCATCCTGTTGTTCAGCCTGTGCTTTACCGTGCTGGCCAGCACCGTGCAGCTGTATTTCGAGTACCGCCGCGAGATGCGCGACATCGACGCGCGCATGGCGTTGATTCGCGCCGGTTACCTGGCAAGCCTTGAACGCAGCCTCTGGGACCTCAACCAGGAGCAGTTGAAGGTGCAGTTGCGCGGCCTGGTGGACTTCTCAGATGTGGCGCGGGTACGCCTGAGCAGTGCCGACTTCGACTTGCTGCAGGGCGAAGCGACGCCACAAGGGCCGCTGCGCATCGAGCGTTTCGCCCTGGACTATCAACCGCCTTCCGGGCCGTTGCGCCACCTTGGCGAGCTGGAGGTCAGCATCGACCTGGGTGCGGTGCACCGGCGCCTGTTCGCCACCGGGCTGACCAGCCTGCTGTGGATGAGCGTGTTCCTCTGCGGCCTGGCGGTGGCGTTGTCGGGCTTGTTTTACCGCCTGGTCACTCGCCATTTGCAGGTGATGGCCGAGTTTGCCCGGCGCATCGGCGCGGGCGACTGGCAAGAGCCGCTGCGCCTGGACAAACGCCGCTCGGCCCGCGCAGACGAAATCGACACCGTGGCCCACGCCCTGGACGACATGCGCCGGGCCATTCTCAGTGATATCGACCGCCGTGAAGTCGACCGCCTGGCCTTGCAGGACAAGCGCGACGAGCTGCAGAAGATGGTCGAGCGGCGCACTGCCAGCCTGATGCGCGCCAAGGATGATGCCGAAGCGGCGAACCTGGCCAAGTCGCGCTTCCTGGCGACCATGAGCCATGAACTGCGCACCCCGCTCAACGGCATCCTCGGCATGGCCGAATTACTGCGCGAGGCTGATCTCGACGCCCAGGACCGCAAGCGCCTGGATGCCCTGTACAAGGCCGGCGAAGGCTTGCTGACCATCCTCAACGAAGTGCTGTACTTTGCCCGCCTGGAGGAGGGCGAAAGCCACCCGGAAGCGGTGGATTTCTCCCTGCGCCAACTGTGCGACGAGGTCATGACCCTGCTCGAACCGCGGGCCCTGAACAACGACACGGTGTTGCGCTGTCGCATCGATACCCAGTTGGCGCCACGTCAACACGGCGCCGAACAGTTCCTGCGCCAGGTGCTCAGCAACCTGCTGGCCAACGCCATCAAGTTCACCGAGGCCGGTGAGGTGAGTGTCGAGGTCCAGGTGCTGGGCCAGGAGCAAGGCCAGCAGCAGCTGCGGGTCAGTGTTCGCGACAACGGCATCGGCATCGACCCGGCGGTGCAAGGGCGGATTTTCGATCGCTTCGTCCAGGCCAGCGAAGCCGTGGCCCGGCGCTATGGCGGCACTGGCCTGGGCCTGGCGATCTGCAAACACCTGGTGGAACTGCTCGGCGGGCGCATCGGCCTGGACAGTGCCGAGGGGCAGGGCAGTTGTTTCTGGTTCGAATTGAGCCTGCACACGGCGGCAGCCGAAGCTGCAACCGTGCCGCCGGTAGAGCCGGTGCACGCCCTGGATATCCTCGTGGTCGAAGACGTCGAACTGAACCGCGAGGTGGTGCGCGGCCTGTTGCAGCGCGACGGGCACCGGTTGTGGATGGCCGAGGACGGGGAACAGGCCATGGTCCTCTGTGCGCAGCGGTGCTACGACCTGATCCTGCTCGACGTGCATCTGCCGGGTATCAGCGGGGTCGAGCTGTGCCGGCAGATCCGCCGCACCCCCGGGCCAAACCGCGCTTGCCGGATCCTGGCGCTGACCGCCAGCGTGCAGCCGGCGCTGGTGCGCGGTTACCTGGCGGCGGGCATGCAGGGCATCCTCGCCAAGCCGCTGAAGCTCGACAGTTTGCGCCAGGCATTGGCGCAACAGCGGCAGGTGGTCGAGGCCCCGGTGGCCGGGCAGGGCATGGACTGGGCGCTGCTCGATACCCATCGCAGCTTGCTCGGTGAACAGAAAGTCCAGGGTTTGCTGACGGTGCTGCGCGACGCTATCGAGCAGCATCAGGATGCCCTGGCCGAAGCGCTCAAGGCCGGCGACTGCACCGACGTCGCGCATCTGGCTCATCGCCTCGCCGGCAGTAGTGATTCCCTCGGTTTTCGCGGCCTGGCGACGGTACTGCGGGAACTGGAAGAGGCGGCGTTGAACAAGGCCCCGGCAGCCTTGCAGGTCCTGCAAACGCCCTTGGCCGAGCAGTTGCGCCTGGCCGACGAAACCCTGAAACAGCTGATCCAGCGCTGACGTACAAAAACCTTACGACTTTTTACATCTTCGATCTTTACGTACAACGCCACCTTACATCGCTTTCCAATAATCGACGGCAACCGCTGCCCGCGGTCTTCGAAGCTTATTGGAGATAATAATAATGAACTGCCGTAAAGCTCAGCCGTCCCCGCACCATCGCCTGTCCCTCCCGCGCTTCAACCACTGTTGAGGTGCCGACATGACTGACTCTACCGAACGTAAAGGCATCCACCTGACCCGCGCGCTGAAAAGCCGGCATATCTTCATGCTGTCGCTGGGCGGGGTGATCGGCACCGGGCTGTTCATGGGCTCGGGGGTGACCATCAACCAGGGCGGGCCCATGGGCGCGATCCTCGCCTACCTGGTGGCGGGTTTTCTGATGTACCTGGTGATGGTCTGCCTGGGCGAGCTGTCGGTGCAGATGCCGGTGTCCGGCTCGTTCCAGACCCACGCCACCAAGTTCATCGGCCCGGCCACCGGCTTCATGATCGGCTGGGTGTACTGGATGAGCTGGGCCACCACCGTGGGCCTGGAGTTCACCGCCGCCGGCATGCTGATGGTGCGCTGGTTCCCCGAGGTGCCGATCTGGTACTGGTCGGCGCTGTTCGTGGTGGTGCTGTTCGGCCTCAATGCCCTGGCCACCCGCGCCTTTGGCGAAGCCGAATACTGGTTCTCGGGGATCAAGGTGGCGGCGATCCTCGGCTTCATCATCGTTGGCGTGCTGGTGATCTTCGGCGCGATCCCGCTGACCAGTGGCGAGCCGGCGCCGATGATGAACAACCTGATCGGCGACTCGATGTTCCCCAACGGCCTGTCGGCGGTGTTCGCGGTGATGATGACCGTGGTCTATGCCTTCCAGGGCTGCGAGATCATGGGCGTGGCCGCCGGTGAAACCGACCAGCCGGAAAAAAGCATCCCCCGCGCAGTGCGCAACGTGGTGTTCCGTGTGCTGATCTTCTACGTGCTGGCCATCGTCGTGCTCTCGGCGATTGTGCCGTGGCAACAGGCCGGCCTGATGGAGAGCCCGTTCGTGCAGGTGTTCGACATGGTCGGCATTCCCTACGCGGCGGACCTGATGAACTTCGTCATCCTTACCGCGATTCTGTCGGTGGGCAACTCCGGCTTGTATGCCTCCACGCGCATTCTCTGGGCCATGTCCAAGACCGGCATGGCGCCGAAAAGCCTGTCGCCGCTGAGCAAGCGCGGCGTGCCGTTGCGGGCGCTGAGCATCACCCTGTGCTTTGCCCTGGTGTCGCTGATGACCAGTTTTGTCGCCGCCGACACCTTGTTCATGGTGCTGATGGCGGTGAGCGGCATGTCCGGCACGGTGACCTGGATCGTCATTGCCCTGGCCCAGTACAAGTTCCGCCGCGCCTACCTGCAGGGCGGCGGCAAGCTCAGCGACCTCAAGTACCGCGCGCCGCTGTTCCCGCTGGTGCCGCTGCTGTGCATCGCCCTGTGCAGTTCGCTGTTCGTGTTCCTGGCCCTGGATGAGACCCAGCGGCCGTCGCTGTACTGGGGTTTTGGTTTCATCGCAGTGTGTTACGCGGCGTACTTCATCATTCACCGCAAGCGCCAGGTGGTGTTGGCGCCGTCGGTGTAAGCCCATCGCGGGGCAAGCCCGCTCCTACCTGTAAATGTAGGAGCGGGCTTGCCCCGCGATAGGTTGTACAAAGTTGTAACAGGCGCGGCCATTACTTCTCAAAGTAAATATTTAAATCTTATAAAAACAAGCAATTAGCTCTGTAACTTCATCTGTTACAGCAAGTAATCCAGCCGATTGTCTCCTTGTTGAACACTCGTTTAGTATGGCCTCACGTCATACCTCTCACGCCAACCACAATAATTCGAGGCCCCCCATGACCCCTCCTGCGTCGCTGCTCAGCCAGGTCGAAGCCGGCATTGCCTGGATCACCCTCAACCGTCCGGATCAGCGCAACGCGCTGGACATCCCCAGCCTGAAAAACCTGCATGCCTTGCTCGAGGCCCATAACGCCGACCCGGCGGTGCGCGTGGTGGTGCTGACCGGCACCGGCCGCAGCTTCTGCGCAGGCGCCGACCTTGCCGAGTGGGCCGAGGCCGAAGCCCGCGGCGCGCTTGAAAGCTACGGCTGGACCGAAACCGCCCACGCCCTGATGCAGCGCCTGCACAGCCTCGACAAACCGACCATCGCCGCCATCAACGGCACTGCCGTCGGCGCCGGCATGGACCTGACCCTGTGCTGCGACCTGCGCGTGGCCGCCGCCTCGGCGCGGTTCAAGGCCGGCTACACCAGCATGGCCTACAGCCCGGATGCCGGCGCCAGCTGGCACCTGCCACGGTTGATCGGCAGCGAACAGGCCAAGCGCCTGCTGTTTCTCGATGAACTCTGGGGGGCCGAGCGCGCCCTGGCAGCGGGACTGGTGGGCGAGGTGTGCGCCGATGAGCAGTTGCTGGCGGTGACCGCCGAGCTGGCCGGGCGCCTGGCCAAGGGCCCGACCTTCGCCTTCGCCCAGACCAAACGGCTGATTCGCGACGGCGCCCAGCGCACCCTGGGCGAGCAGCTACAGGCCGAGCTTGCTGC
Source organism: Pseudomonas wadenswilerensis (assembly GCF_900497695.1). Taxonomy (GTDB): domain Bacteria; phylum Pseudomonadota; class Gammaproteobacteria; order Pseudomonadales; family Pseudomonadaceae; genus Aquipseudomonas; species Aquipseudomonas wadenswilerensis. The sequence goes on from NZ_UIDD01000007.1 coordinate 256,858, forward strand.
CGGGCTGCTGTGCGGGCGTAGCGAGGATGGCGCCGAAGCGTTGCGTGCTGCCGTCGAAAAGCGCACCGCTAATTTCGTTGGTAAATAACAACTTACAAGCACTTCTTCAGGATCGACTCATGAATTTCCAACTGACCCAAGAACAACAAATGTTGGTGGAAGCGGTACGCAGTTTTGTCGCCAAGGAGTTATTGCCCCATGAAGAGGCGGTCGACCGCGCCGACGAGGTGTCGCCGGAGCTCGCCGCGCAGATTCGCGGCAAGGCCATCGCCGCTGGCTTCTATGCCTTCAACATGCCTGAGGAAGTCGGCGGTGGCGGTCTCGATTACCTGTCCCAGGCGCTGATCGAGCGCGAGCTGTCGAAGGTGTCGTGGGCCCTGCATGTGTTTGTCGCGCGGCCGTCGAAGATCCTCATGGCCTGCAAGGACGAACAGATCAACGACTACCTGCTGCCGTGCATCCAGGGCGAGAAGACCGACTGCTTTGCCCTCACCGAACCGGGTGCCGGCTCCGATGCCAATGCGATCAAGACCCGCGCCGTGCGCGAGGGTGACAACTTCGTACTGAACGGCAGCAAGCACTTCATCAGCCATGCCGGCCACGCCGATTTCGCCATTGTCTTTGCCGTCACCGACACCTACGAGCACAACGGCAAGACGCGCAACGCGGTGACCGCCTTCCTGGTCGACCGCGGCACCCCGGGCATGACCATCCGCCGCGGGCCCAAGTGCGTGAGCAACCGCGGTTATCACACCTTCGAGCTGTTCTTCGATGACTGCACGGTGCCGGCCAGCAAGGTGCTGGGTGAAGTCGGCAAGGGTTGGGAAGTGGCCAACGCCTGGCTCACCGCCGGGCGGGTGATGGTCGCCGCCAACTGTGTTGGCCAGGCCCAGCGCGCCCTGGACGTGTCGCTGCAATGGGCGGCCGACCGCAAGCAGTTCGGCCAACCGATCGGCACCTACCAGGGTATCTCGTTCAAGCTCGCCGACATGGCCACGCAGATCCGCGCCGCCGAACTGTTGACCCTGCACACGGCCTGGAAGATGGACCAGGGCACGATGACCGATGGCGAGGCGGGCATGGCCAAGCTGTTTGCCAGTGAAGTGCTGGGCAAGGTTGCCGACGAGGCGGTGCAGATCTACGGCGGCATGGGCCTGATGGACGAAGGGCCGGTCGAGCGGATCTGGCGCAATGCGCGGATCGAGCGGGTCTGGGAGGGTACCTCGGAGATCCAGCGGCACATCATTTCCCGTGAACTGCTACGCCCGCTGTTGCGCTGATCAGGAGCCTGCTCATGTTACGAGACAATCTCAAACGCCTGCTCGCCCCGCGCCACCTGGCGTTTGTCGGCGGGCGCAGCATGGCCCGGGCGCTCAAGCGCTGCGCCGAGGGCGGTTACCAGGGGCAGATGTGGCTGGTCAACCCGCAGCACGACAGCCTCGATGGCGTGCCGTGCGTGCGCAGCGTCGGCGAACTGCCCTGTGCACCGGATGCGGTGTTCATCGCCACCAACCGCGAGCTGACCCTGACCTGCGTGGCCGAGCTGGCGGCCAAGGGTGCCGGCGGGGCGATCTGCTACGCCTCGGGCTTTGCCGAAACCGGCGCCGAAGGCCAGGCCCTGCAACAGCAACTGCTTGAGGCCGCCGGCGACATGGCGCTGCTCGGCCCTAACTGTTATGGCCTGCTCGATTACCTGCACAGCGCTGCGCTGTGGCCGGTGGCCCATGGCGGCAAGGCAGTAGAGAAGGGCGTGGCGGTGCTGACCCAGAGCGGCAATTTTGCCTACAACCTGTCCATGAGCGACCGCTCGCTGCCGGTGGCCTACATGGCTTCGGTGGGCAACCAGGCGCAGATCGGCATTGCCGAACTGATGGACGCGCTGCTCGATGAGCCGCGGGTCACTGCCATCGGCCTGCACCTGGAAGGCCTGAAGAATGTGCCGGGTTTTGCCCGCGCGGCGCACAAGGCGCTGGAGAAGGGCATCCCGATCATCGCCCTGAAAACCGGGGTGTCGCAAATCGGTGCGGAACTGGCGCTGAGCCACACCAGCTCGCTGTCCGGCTCCGATGCGCTGTACGACAGCCTGTTCGAGCGCCTGGGGGTGATCCGCGTCAGCGGCCCGGTGAGCTTTGTCGAAACCCTCAAGGCCGCCGCCTGCGGCCACTTGCCCAAGGGCGGCAGCCTGATCGCCCTGGCTTGCTCCGGTGGCGATGCCGGGCTGATCGCCGACTATGCCGAACGCAACGATCTGAGCCTGCCGAAGCTGGATGATGGCCAGGTCCGCGAGCTGGCCCAGGTGCTGCCAACCTATGCCAACCTGGTCAACCCGCTGGACTTCACCACGGCGATCTGGGGCGACGGCGCCGCGCTTGAGCGCATGCTCGACAGCGCCCTGCGCACCGAGGCCGATGCCGCCATGCTGGTGCTCGACTACCCGGCGGAGTTTACCGGCGAGCGCAAGGAGTGCGACCTGCTGCTGGAGCTGTACTGCGCGGCGCTCAAGCGTCACGGCAAGACCGGCTTTGTCACCTCGGCCTTGCCCGAACTGCTGCCGGCCTTCGCCCGCGAGCGCCTGCATGCCCATGGCATTGCCGCGCTGCAGGGCGTCGAGGATGGCCTGGCGGCCTGGGGGCGGATTGCCGCATACCAGGGCCAACGCCAGGCGCTGCTCGACCTGGGCGAGTCAGCGTTGCCGCCGTTGTGCCCGCAGGCGCTGCAAGGCGAGAGCGAGCTGCTCAACGAATGGCAATCGAAACAAGCCTTGCAGGCGTTTGGCCTGCCGGTACCCAAGGGCGTGTTGAGCACGCCGGAGCAGGCCCTGGCCAATGCGCAGCAAGTCGGCTACCCGCTGGTGCTCAAGGCGGTCAGTGCGCAACTGCCGCACAAGACCGAAGCCGGTGCCGTCGCCCTCAACCTGCGCGACGCCCAGGCCCTGGGCGCGGCGCTGGAGCAGATGCGCGCACGGATCGGCGCCTATGCGCCGGGTGTCGCGTTCGATCAGCTGCTGCTCGAGCCCATGGCCAGCGCGCCGCTGGCCGAGCTGATCGTCGGCATCAAGCGCGAGAACGACTTCGGCCTGGCCCTGGTGATCGGTGCCGGCGGGATCCTCGTCGAGCTGCTCAAGGACAGCAAGAGCCTGTTGCTGCCGACCACCGACGGCGCCATCCGCAAGGCCGTGCTCGGCCTGCGCAGCGCGGCCTTGCTCCAGGGTTTTCGTGGCCGCGAGGCGGCTGACCTGGAGGCGCTGGTGGCAGCGATCCGTGCGGTCGCCGACTACGCCTGCGAAAACGCTGCGCAATTGCTGGAACTGGATGTGAACCCATTAATGGTCGGTGCCCAGGGCACCACCGCGGTCGATGCGTTGATTCGCCTCGGCCAGGTGTAAGGAGATGAACATGCACAACAGCTCATTGACCGGTGGCCAGGCCCTGGTGCGCCTGTTGGCCAACTACGGCGTCGATACCGTGTTCGGCATTCCCGGGGTGCACACCCTGGAGTTGTACCGTGGCCTGCCCGGCAGCGGCATCCGCCACGTGCTGACCCGCCATGAACAGGGCGCGGGCTTCATGGCCGACGGTTATGCGCGGGTCAGCGGCAAGCCGGGGGTGTGCTTCGTCATCACCGGCCCCGGCGTTACCAACGCCGCCACCGCCATCGGCCAGGCCTATGCCGACTCGATCCCGATGCTGGTGATTTCCAGCGTCAACCACACCGCCAGCCTGGGCAAAGGCTGGGGCTGCCTGCACGAAACCCAGGACCAGCGCGCCATGACCGCGCCGATCACGGCGTTTTCTGCCGTGGCGTTGAGCGCCGAGGACCTGCCTGGGCTGATCGCCCGAGCCTATGCGGTATTTGACAGCGAACGCCCGCGTCCGGTGCATATCTCGGTGCCGCTGGATGTGCTGGCCGCACCGGTCGCCCGCGACTGGAGCAATGAAGTGGTGCGCCGCCCGGGCCGGGGCGTGCCGGCCAGCAGTGTGCTGGATCAGGCAGCCGGCAAACTGGCAGGCGCCAGGCGGCCGATGATCATCGCCGGTGGCGGTGCCCTGGCCGCTGGCCAGGAACTGCAACAACTGAGCACGCGCCTGGCCGCGCCGCTGTTCACCAGCGTTGCCGGTAAAGGTCTGCTGCCACCGGATGCGCCGCTCAATGCCGGTTCGTCCTTGTGCGTGGAGCCGGGCTGGCAACTGATTGCCGAGGCCGACGTGATCCTCGCGGTCGGCACCGAAATGGCCGACACCGACTTCTGGCGCGAGCGGCTGCAGCTCAATGGCGAGTTGCTGCGGGTGGATATCGATCCGCGCAAGTTCAACGATTTCTATCCCTGCGCCGTGGCCCTGCAGGGCGATGCCCGGCAGACCGTCGCCGCCTTGCTCGAGCGTTTGCCGCAAACGTCGCGCGATGCCGGCGCTGCCATGGGTGCTGTCGCCAGCCTGCGCCAGGCGGTCAAGGCCAGCCATGGCCCGCTGCAGGCGATTCACCAGGCGATCCTTGACCGGGTCGCGGCCGAGCTGCCGGCCAATGCGTTCATCAGCACCGACATGACCCAGCTGGCCTACACCGGCAACTATGTCTATGCCAGCCGCGCCCCCCGCAGTTGGCTGCACCCGACCGGCTACGGCACCCTCGGTTACGGCTTGCCGGCCGGGATTGGCGGCATGTTCGCCACGGATGATCGCCCAGGCCTGGTGCTGGTCGGCGATGGCGGTTTCCTCTACACCGCCCAGGAACTGGCCACCGCGGTCGAAGAGCTGGAGCGCCCGCTGGTGGTGCTGCTGTGGAACAACGATGCCCTGGGGCAGATTCGCGATGACATGCTCGGTTTGGATATCGAGCCGATCGGCGTGCTGCCGCGCAACCCGGACTTCATCGGCCTGGCCCGGGCCTTTGGTTGCAGCGTGGCGCAGCCGCACAGCCTGGATGACCTGCAACGGGAACTGCGCAGCGGCTTTGCCCGCAACGGCGTAACCCTGATCGAGCTCAAGCACGCTTGCGCGCGCTGAGCTTCAACCGCTTTTTTGGGAGACTGCCATGCGCTTTTCCGATCTGACCCAACGTATCGCCGGTGACGGCGCCGCTGCCTGGGACATCCACTACCGCGCCCTGGAACTGCTGGAAAAAGGCGAAGACGTGCTGTTGCTGTCGGTTGGCGACCCGGATTTCGACACCCCGGCGCCGATCGTCCAGGCCGCCATCGACAGCCTGCAGAACGGCCACACGCATTACTCCGACGTACGCGGCAAGCTGGCCCTGCGCCAGGCGATTGCCCGCCGGCATCAGCAACGCAGCGGCCAGCCGACCGGTGCCGATCAGGTGACGGTACTGGCCGGGGCCCAGTGTGCGCTGTTCTGCGTGGCCCAGTGCGTGCTCAACCCCGGCGACGAAGTGATTGTCGCCGAGCCCATGTACGTCACCTATGAGGCCGTGTTCGGCGCCTGTGGCGCCACGGTGATCCCGGTGCCGGTGCGCCCGGAGCACGGCTTCCGGGTCCAGGCCGAAGATGTCGCCGCGCGCATCACCAGCAAGACCCGCGCCCTGGCCCTGAACAGCCCGCACAACCCCTCCGGCGCCAGCCTGCCGCGCACTACCTGGGAGGCGCTGGCCGAGTTGTGCATTGCCCATGACCTGTGGTTGATCTCCGATGAGGTCTACAGCGAGCTGCTGTACGACGGCGAGCACATCAGCCCCGGCAGCCTGCCGGGCATGGCCGAGCGCACGGCGACCCTCAACAGCCTGTCCAAGTCCCATGCCATGACTGGCTGGCGGGTCGGCTGGGTAGTGGGCTCGCCAGCGCTGGCCACGCACCTGGAGAACCTGGCGCTGTGCATGCTCTACGGCTCGCCGGACTTCATCCAGGACGCGGCAGTGGTCGCCCTGGAGCAACAACTGCCGGAGCTGGCGGCCATGCGTGAAGCGTACCGCCAGCGCCGCGACCTGGTCTGCGCGTGCCTGGCCGACTGCCCGGGCCTGCGTGCGCTCAAGCCCGATGGCGGCATGTTCGTGATGGTCGACATCCGTGAAACCGGCCTCAGCGCCCAGGCGTTCTCTTATCGCCTGCTCGATCACCACGGCGTCTCGGTGCTCGCCGGCGAAGCCTTCGGCCCCAGCGCCGCCGGGCATATCCGCCTGGGCCTGGTGCTCGGCGCCGAACCGCTGCGCGAGGCCTGCCAGCGCATTGCCCGTTGCGCGGCTGAACTGATGGAGGGCAAAGCCCATGCGTGACTACCCGCGGCTGTTTATCGATGGCAGCTGGCAGTTGCCGTCGGGCCAGGGCCTGGCCGAAGTGATCAACCCGGCCACCGAAGCAGTGGCAGGCCGGGTGCCGCTGGGCGACGAGCAAGACGTCAACCGGGCGGTGGCAGCGGCGCGCAACGCCTTTGGCAGCTGGTCGCAAACCCCGTCCAGTGTGCGCGCCGGCTACATTCGCGCCCTGGCCGAACAGCTCAAGGCCCGCGCCGATGAGATGGCGGCCGTCATCACCCGCGAGCTGGGCATGCCGGTGCAGTGGTGCCGGGCGGTGCAGGTCGACGGGCCGATTGTCGGCCTTGAGCAGTACATCGAACTGGCCGGGCTGATGGACGAGGTACGCGAAGTCGGCAATTCGCTGGTAGTGCGCGAGGCGGTGGGCGTTTGTGCGTTCATCAACCCCTGGAACTACCCCCTGCACCAGTTGATCGGCAAACTGGCCCCGGCGTTGGCCGCGGGTTGCACGGTGGTGGTCAAGCCGAGCCAGGAAACCCCGCTGCACGCGTTTTTACTGGCCGAAATGATCGAGGCCATTGGCTTGCCGGCCGGGGTGTTCAACCTGGTCAGCGGGCCGGGCTCCAAGGTCGGTGAGGCGCTGGCCCGTCACCCGCAGGTGGACATGGTCTCGTTCACCGGCTCCACCGGTGCTGGCGTGCGCGTGGCCCAGGCCGCGGCGCCGTCGGTCAAGCGCGTGTGCCTGGAACTGGGCGGCAAGTCGCCGCTGCTGATCACCGCCGATGCCGACCTCGACGCCGCGGTGCGCTATGGCGTGCAGGACGTGATGATCAACTCCGGGCAGACCTGCACGGCCCTGACCCGCATGCTGCTGCCCGCCAGCCGCTATGAAGAGGCCCTGGCAATCGCCCTGGATGAAACCCGCCAACTGGTCATGGGCGACCCGCAAGACCCGAACAGCTTCCTCGGCCCCATGTGTTCGGCGGCGCAGCGGCGCACCGTGCTGGACTACATCCGCATTGGCCAGGAGGAGGGCGCACGGCTGCTGTGTGGCGGTGACACCGTGTCAGGCCTTGAGCGCGGTTTCTACGTGGCGCCGACCCTGTTCGCCGACGTCGACAACCGCATGCGGATTGCCCAGGAAGAGATCTTCGGCCCGGTGCTGTGCCTGATTCCCTATGCCGATGAGGCGCAAGGGGTTGCCCTGGCCAACGACTCACCCTTCGGCCTGTCCAGCGCGGTGTGGGCGGCGGACCGCGAGCGGGCCCTGCAACTGGGCCGGCAACTGCGCGCCGGGCAGTGCTTCATCAATGGTGCGGCGTTCAACTACCAGGCGCCGTTTGGCGGCTACAAGACCTCGGGCAATGGTCGCGAGTGGGGCGAGGAGGGTCTGGCCGAGTTCGTCGAGACCAAGGCTATTCAGCTCTGAAGTGGCGGGCAGGTTCAGGCCTGCCCGACGTTGTCCTGCGGTTTGTCGAAGGCCACGAACAACTGGTCGGCGGTGATAGCGCCCAGGTCCAGGCGCATGTTGGCTTCGAGCATGGCGAACAGGCGGGTGAACACCTCGAACACCTTGCAGTGGTCTTCCAGGCCGGAGAACGGGTTGTCGATCTTCTCGGCGATCAGCGAGCTTTCCTGCACCGCGTCGTAGACCTCGCGCAGGGTGATTTCGCTGGCCGGGCGGGCCAGGGTCAGGCCGCCATGGGCGCCGCGCCAGGACTTGAGGATGTTGGCCTTGACCATCAGCGACACCAGGCTGCGCACCCGCGTGGGATGGGTCTTGACCCACTTGGCGATGGTCTCGGTACGCAGTTTTTGCGGCGCGTTGGCGGCCACGAACGAGAGGATGTACGAGGCGGTGATCAGGCGGGTCGACTGGCTCATCTGGCGAAAATCCCTGTAGGAGCGGGCTTGCCCCGCGATCGATGTTACAGACAAAACGCTATCGCGGGGCAAGCCCGCTCCTACAGAGGAAGGGGATTGGCAGCGAACTGATTTTGAGTTTAATGTATTTGTCACGATGACAATTACAAATATTTGCATCGATGCGTGCGAGGTTGGCTGAATCCTTTTCTCTGCAGTTCTACAGGGGCAATGCCATGAGCGATAACAACAACAAGATTACTCAAGCGATGCACGACAGCGGTTTGCCGCGTCGGGATTTTCTCAAGTACAGCGCGACGGCGGCGGCCATTGCCGGTGCGTTCTCGCTCGGCCTGCCGCTGCACGGTTGGGCCGAGGAGGCCACGCCCAAGGCCGGCGGCGTGCTGCGCATGGGCCTGGCCGGGGGCAGTACCACCGACTCCCGCGACCCGGGCTCGTGGAGCGACACCTTTACCTTTGTCGGCTTCTCGGCGGTGTACAACACCCTGAGCGAAATCAGCGTCGACGGCACGGCGATCCCCGAGCTTGCCGAGCGCTGGGAGTCCAGCCCCGATGCCCGCATCTGGACCTTCACCCTGCGCCAGGGCGTGACCTTCCACAACGGCAAGACCCTCGATGCCGGCGACGTGGTTGCCTCGATCCAGCATCACCTGGGCGACAAATCCACCTCGGCGGCCAAGACCGTGCTTGGCGATGTCGCCAAGGTCCAGGCCCAGGGCAACGATGCGGTGGTGTTCGTACTGCACTCGGGTAACGCCGACTTCGCCTATGTGGTCGCCGATTATCACCTGGTGATCATGCCGGCCAAGGACGGCGGTGCCGACTGGCAGGCCGGGGTTGGCACCGGCGGCTATCGCCTCAAGGGCTTCGAGCCCGGCGTGCGCATGGACCTCGAACGCAGCCCGGATTACTGGAAAGCCGGCCGCGCGCATTTCGCCAGTGCCGAGTTGCTGGCCATCGCCGACGGCGCGGCGCGGGTCAATGCCCTGGTCACCGGCCAGGTCGATGTGATCAACAAGGTCGACCTGAAAACCGTCGCGCTGCTCAAGCGTAATCCCAACCTGGTCATCGAAGAGACCAAGGGCGCCCAGCACTACACCTTCCCGATGCTCACCGACAGCCAGCAGTTCCAGGACAACAACATCCGCCTGGCGCTCAAGCACGCGATCAACCGCGAAACCCTGCTGGCCTCGGTGCTCTACGGCTATGGCCAGATCGGCAACGATCACCCGATCCAGCCCGGCAGCCGCTTCATCAACAGCGCCCTGGAGCAGCGTGGCTATGACCCGGACAAGGCGCGCTTTTACCTGCGCCAGGCCGGGGTCGATTCGCTCAAGGTGCGCCTGCAGGCTTCGGACGCCGCCTACACCGGTGCGGTGGACGCCTCGGTGCTGTTCAAGGAACAGGCGCGCCAGGCCGGCATCGACATCGACGTGGTGCGCGAACCGGCCGATGGTTTTTTCTCCAATGTGTGGATGAAACAGCCATTCACCACCTCGTTCTGGTACAGCAGCCTGACCGCCGACCGCATGTTCAGTATCGGCTACGCCAAGGGCGCGGCCTGGAACGAGACCCACTGGGACAACGCCCGCTTCAACCAGCTGCTCAATGCCGCCCGCGGCGAGATGAACGCGCCGCTGCGCCAGGAGATGTACAACGAAATGCAGGCCCTGTGCCGGGACGAGGGCGGGGCGATCGTGCCGCTGTTCGCCAGCTCCGTGGCCGCGCGCTCCAAGCGTGTGGCCCACGGCGGGCTGACCGCGCCCTACGGCGAACTCGACGGCTTGCGGCTGATCGAGCGCTGGTGGCAGGCGTAAGCCGCACGAGCGGATTGCACCTTTCTTGGTTGAGCCTGTTCGAGGAGCTGTACGGTGAATAGTCTTTGCAAACTGCTGCTCCAGCGCCTGGCCCTGGGCCTGTTGTCGCTGTTCGCGGTGTCGGTGATCATCTTCCTGGCCGTTGGCATGCTCCCGGGCGACGTCGCCCAGGCCATGCTCGGCCAGGCGGCAACTCCCGAGACCGTCGCGGCGTTCCGCGCCCAACTGGGCCTGGACCTGCCGCCGCTGACCCGCTTCGGCCACTGGGCCTGGCAACTGCTGCACGGGGACCTGGGCCTGTCGCTGGCCAACCAGCGGCCGATCGCCGAGCTGATCGGCGCACGCCTGGGCAACACCTTTACCCTGGCCTTGCTGGCGGCGCTGGTGTCGGTACCGGCGGCCTTGCTGCTGGGCATGCTCGCGGCGCTGTACCGCAACAGCTGGTTCGACCGCCTGCTCAACACCAGCGCCCTGAGCGCAGTGTCGTTCCCGGAGTTCTTCGTCGCCTACATCCTGATCCTGGTGTTTGCGGTCAAGCTCAACTGGTTGCCGAGCATCTCCAACCTGGCCCCGGGCGCGTCCTTCGCCGAGGTGCTGGAGCGTTCGCTGCTGCCGGTACTGACCCTGAGCCTGGTGGTGATCGCGCAGATGATGCGCATGACCCGTGCGGCGCTGATCAACCTGCTGGCCAGCCCGTATATCGAGATGGCCCGGCTCAAGGGCATCAGCCAGGCGCGGATCATCTTCCACCACGCCTTGCCCAATGCCCTGGCACCGATCATCAACGTGGTGGCGCTGAACCTGGCCTACCTGGTGGTCGGCGTGGTGGTGGTCGAAGTGGTGTTCGTCTACCCGGGGCTCGGCCAGTTGCTGGTCGACTCGGTGGCCAAGCGCGACATCCCGGTGGTGCAGGCCTGCAGCCTGATCTTCGCGGCCACCTACATCCTGCTCAATACCACGGCCGACGTGCTGTCGATTGCCAGCAACCCACGCCTGATGCATCCGAAGGGGTAAGCCATGAGCCTGATCAAACCGTTGTTGCGGGCCCCCTTGAGCGCCCAGTTCGGCCTGCTGGTGATCGTCCTGTACATCCTGGTGGCGCTGTTTGCGCCGGTGCTGGCGCCGTTTGGCGAGACCGAAGTGGTCGGCGAGGGCTTTGCACCTTGGGGCGGGCAGTTCCTGCTGGGTACCGACAACCTTGGCCGCGACATGTTCAGCCGCCTGGTGTATGGCGCGCGCAACACCCTGGGGATTGCCTTCCTGACCACGCTGCTGGCCTTTGCCGTCGGCGGTTTCTGCGGCCTGGTGGCGGCGATCAGGGGCGGCTGGATCGACCAGGGCTTGTCGCGGCTGGTGGATATCCTCATGGCCATCCCGCAGCTGATCTTCGCTTTGCTGATCCTCAGCGTGGTCGGCACCAACGCCACGTCGCTGGTGCTGGTGATCGCGCTGCTCGACGCCACCCGGGTGTTTCGCCTGTCGCGGGCGGTGGCGATGACCGTGGTGGTCCAGGACTTTGTCGAGGCCGCGCGCCTGCGCGGGGAGGGGCTGTGGTGGCTGGTCAGCCGCGAGGTGCTGCCCAATGCCGCAGCGCCGCTGATTGCCGAGTTCGGCCTGCGCTTTTGCTTTGTCTTTCTGTTCATCAGTGCGCTGTCGTTCCTCGGCCTGGGCATCCAGCCGCCGACTGCCGACTGGGGCAGCATGGTCCGCGACAACGCCGTGCTGATCACCTTCGGCGATATCAGCCCGCTGTTGCCGGCCCTGGCGGTGGCGCTGATCACCGTCAGCGTCAACTTTGTCGTGGACTGGGTGCTGCATAAGTCCAGCGGCCTGAAGGAGTGCTGAGTATGACCATGAGTGAAAAGCCGCTGCTGGAAATCCGCGACCTGCACATCGAAGGCCATTACCAGGACGCCTGGCATCCGCTGATCAAGGGCATCGACCTGACCTTGCAGCGGGGTGAAGTACTGGGCCTGATTGGTGAGTCGGGGGCGGGCAAGTCGACCCTGGGCCTGGCCTCCATGGGCTATGTGCGCGACGGTTGCCGCATCACTGGCGGCTCGGTGCGTTTCGACGGCCAGGAGCTGGTCGGCGCCAAACCTGAAGCCTTGCGCACGCTGCGCGGCCTGCGCATCGCCTATGTCGCACAAAGCGCCGCCGCGTCGTTCAACCCGGCGCACCGGCTGATTGACCAGCATGTCGAGACGGCGGTCAGGAACGGCGGTATCGACCGCGTCCGGGCCGAAGCCGAAGCGGTGGAGCTGTACCGCGTGCTGCGCCTGCCCAACCCCGAACAGATCGGCCAGCGTTACCCCCACCAGGTCTCCGGCGGCCAGTTGCAACGGGTCATGACCGCCATGGCCATGGCCTGCCACCCGGACCTGATCATTTTCGACGAGCCGACCACCGCCCTCGACGTCACCACCCAGATCGAAGTGCTGGCGGCGATTCGCGATGCGGTGAAAACCTACGGCAGCGCCGCCCTGTACATCAGCCACGACCTGGCGGTGGTGGCGCAGATGGCCGACCGCATCATGGTGCTGCGCCACGGCAAGCTGGTCGAAGAGGCCGACACCCGCAGCATGCTTGACGCCCCGCAGCAGGACTACACCAAATCGTTGTGGGCGGTACGCAGTTTTCGCACTGAACCCAAGCCGTGCCCGCAACAGGCGACACCGCTGCTTGAGGTGCGCAAGGCCAGCGCCAGTTACGGCCACCAGCCGGTGCTGCAGGAGGTCTCGCTCAAGCTCCATCGCGGCCAGACCCTGGCAGTGATCGGCGAGTCGGGCAGTGGCAAGAGCTCTACCGCACGGTTGATCACCGGCCTGTTGCCGCCGACTGCAGGCCAGGTGCTGTATGACGGTGAAGCCCTGCCGGCCGATTATCGCCAGCGCAGCAAAGAGCAGTTGCGCCGGGTGCAGATGATCTACCAGATCCCCGACACCGCGCTCAATCCGCGCCAGCGGATCGTCGACATCATCGGCCGGCCGCTGAGTTTCTACCTCGGCCTCAAGGGCCAGGCCCTGCGCCAGCGGGTCGCAGAATTGCTGGAAATGATCGAGCTGGACCCGGCGCTGTATATGGAGCGTCAACCCCGCGAGCTGTCCGGCGGGCAGAAGCAGCGCATCTGCATCGCCCGGGCGCTGGCTGCCGAGCCGCAGTTGATCATCTGCGACGAGGTCACCTCGGCCCTCGACCAACTGGTGGCCGAAGGTGTTTTGAAGCTGCTCAACCGTATCCAGCAGCAACTGGGCGTGGCTTACCTGTTCATCACCCACGACGTGGCCACGGTGCGCGCCATTGCCGACGAGGTGCTGGTGATGCAGCGCGGGCAGGTGGTCGATCACGGCAGCCGTGAGGCGATCTTCACCCCGCCGCACCGCGACTACACCGGCCTGCTGTTCTCCAGCGAGCCGGAAATGGACCCGGACTGGCTCGACCGCCTGCTGGCCAAGCGGGCGCTGACTTCCACTGTGCAAACCGTTTAAGGACTCCCCATGAATGTACTGATCGTTCACGCTCACCCCGAGCCGCAATCCTTCACCGCCGCCTTGCGTGACCAGGCTGTCGAAACCTTTACTGCCCAGGGCCATCAGGTGCAGGTCAGCGACCTGTATGCGATGAACTGGAATCCGGTGGCCAGCGCCGATGACTTCGTCAGCCGCGAGAACCCGGATTACCTGGTGTATGCCCTGGAGCAGCGCCTGGGGGTCAAGAGCCAGTCGATTGCCGCCGACATTCAGCAGGAGCTGGACAAGCTGCTGTGGGCCGACCTGGTGGTGCTGAATTTCCCGATCTTCTGGTTCTCGGCGCCGGCCATGCTCAAGGGCTGGATCGACCGGGTGCTGGTCTCGGGGGTGTGCTATGGCGGCAAGCGTTTCTATGACCAGGGCGGGTTGGTGGGCAAGCAGGCGCTGGTGACCGTCACCCTCGGCGGGCGTGAGCACATGTTCGGCGAAGGGGCGATTCACGGGCCGCTGGAGGACATGCTGCGGCCGATCTTGCGTGGCACCCTGGCCTACGTCGGCTTCGAGGTGCTGGAGCCGTTCGTGGCCTGGCATGTGCCGTACATCAGCGACGAGGCGCGCAAGGACTTTTTGCGTAGCTACCAGCAGCGCCTGGCGCATTTGTCCGATGAGCAGCCGCTGGTGTTTCCGCGCCTGGCGCAGTTTGACGAGGCGTTGTATCCGTTGGGTTGAGGGTGGATGCAGTGGCCTCATCGCCGGCAAGGCCGGCTCCCACAGGGGTAGTGCAGGTCACTCAAACTGTGGGAGCCGGCCTTGCCGGCGATTGGCCGTAAGGTAAATGCTGCGCACCTACCCATTCGGGGTATGGTCGCCATCACCGGCTCCCTCGATAGTAACCCCGTCGGCTCACACCGAGCAGATCCTGGTGACACGACGGAGTGGCTATGCGAAAGACACTGAAGGTGATTTCCAGTCTGTTGCTCGCGCCCCTGGCAACGGCGGCGCTCGCCGCCGGCGGGGAGGCGGCCAACACACTCAGGCTGTACAACTGGACGGATTACATCGGCGAAACGACCCTCGCCGACTTTGAAAAAGCCACCGGCATCAAGGTGATCTACGACACCTTCGACGGCTACGAAACGGTTCAGACCAAACTGCTGACCGGGCGCTCGGGCTACGACCTGGTGGTGCTCAACGCCTCCCTGGTCCCGCCGCTGATCAAGGCCCAGGTGTTCCAGCCGCTGGACAAAAAGCAGCTGCCGAGCTGGAACAACCTCGACCCGCAAGTGCTCAGTGACCTGCAAGGCTACGACCCCGGCCTTGCCTATTCGGCGCCCTACACCTGGGGCAGCTCCGGGGTGACCTACAACGTCGACAAGATCAAGGCGCGCATGCCCGATGCGCCCATCGGTTCGCTGGCCATGCTCTTCGACCCGAAGATCGTCTCGCGTTTTGCCGATTGCGGCGTGACCCTGATGGACGCGCCCAGCGAAGTGATCCCGCTGGCCCTCAAATACCTCGGGCGCGACCCCAACAGCGCCACAGCGGATGACCTCAAGGCCGCCCAGGAACTGCTGCTCGGCGTGCGGCCATACATCAAGAAATTCGACTCGGTCAATTACCTGACCAGCCTGCCCAATGGCGATACCTGCCTGGCCCTGACCTGGTCCGGCGACTACGCCACCGCCCAGGCAAGGGCGCAGGAGGCGAAGAAGAACATCAAGCTGGCGTTCTTCATCCCCCAGGAAGGCTCGCTGATCTGGTTCGACAACCTCTACCTGCCCAGTGACGCGCCGCACGCGGCCAATGCCCATCGCTTCATCGAGTTTCTCCTGCAGCCGCAGAACATCGCCCAGGTCACCAACTACATCCACTACGCCAACAGCAATGCCGCTGCCACGCCGCTGGTGCGGGCCGAGATTCGCGACGATCCGGCGATCTACCCGGACGACGTCACCCGCCAGCGCCTGTTCGCGCAGAAAACCCAGAGCGGCAAGGACATGCGCGCCATTACCCGGGTCTGGAGCACGGTCAAGACCGGTAGCTGATTTCTATTTTCCCCTAGCCAAGGACACTGCCATGGCCACGCCAAACAAAGCCTTCGTAGCACCCGCCGCCAATGATGCCCTGGTGGCGGCCGACAAAGCCCACTACCTGCACGGCTACCACGTGTTCGATGAGCATGCCGAGCAAGGCGCGCTGAATATCGTCGAAGGCGAGGGCGCCTACATCTACGACACCGATGGCAACCGCTTCCTCGATGCCGTCGGCGGCATGTGGTGCACCAACATCGGCCTGGGCCGCGAAGAGATGGCCCTGGCCATCGCCGATCAGGTGCGCCAGCTGGCCTATTCCAACCCGTTTTCGGACATGGCCAACAACGTCGCTATCGAACTGTGCGCAAAACTCGCCAGCCTCGCTCCGGGCGATCTCGATCATGTGTTCCTCACCACCGGCGGCTCGACGGCGGTCGATACCGCCTACCGGCTGATCCAGTACTACCAGAACTGCCGCGGCAAGCCGCAAAAAAAGCACGTGATCGCCCGCTACAACGCTTATCACGGCTCCACCTGCCTGACCATGTCGATCGGCAACAAGGCCGCCGACCGGGTGCCCGAATTCGACTACGCCCATGAGTTGATCCACCACGTCTCCAACCCGAACCCGTATCGGGCACCGGATGACATGGACGCGGCGGAGTTTCTGGATTTTCTGGTGGCCGAGTTCGAGGACAAGATCCTCTCCTTGGGCGCCGACAATGTCGCGGCGTTCTTTGCCGAGCCGATCATGGGCTCGGGCGGGGTGATCATTCCGCCCAAGGACTACTTCCTGCGCATGTGGCAGGTATGCCAGACCTACGACATCCTCTTCGTTGCCGACGAGGTGGTGACCTCCTTTGGGCGCCTGGGCAAGTTCTTTGCGTCCGAGGCGCTGTTCGGCGTGCAGCCGGACATCATCACCACTGCCAAGGGCCTGACCTCGGCCTACCTGCCGCTGGGCGCGTGCATCTTCTCCGCGCGCATCTGGAAGGTCATCGCCGAACCGGGCAAGGGCCGCTGCTTTACCCACGGTTTTACCTACAGCGGCCATCCGGTGTGCTGCACCGCGGCGCTGAAGAACATCGAGATCATCGAGCGGGAGAACCTGCTGGCCCATGTCGATGAGGTCGGCGGCTACCTGGAGCAGCGCCTGCAGACCCTGGCCGGGCTGCCGCTGGTGGGCGAGGTGCGCTGCATGAAGCTGATGGCCTGTGTCGAGTTCGTCGCCGACAAGCGCAGCAAGGCGCTGTTTGCCGATCAAGTGAACATCGGCGAGCGCATCCACCGCCGGGCCCAGGCCAAGGGTTTGCTGGTACGGCCGATCATGCACCTGAACGTGATGTCGCCGCCGCTGATCATCACCCGTCAGCAGGTGGACGAAATCGTCGAGACCTTGCGCCAGTGCATTGTCGAAACGGCAGAAGAGCTGCGCCAGGAAGGGGTGCACGTGGGTGCATGAGCAGCCATCGCAGGCAAAGCCAGCTCCCACAGGTGCGGTGTACACCAACCCACTGTGGGAGCCGGCCTTGCCGGCGATGGGCTGCATCGCAGCCCCCAGGCGGGTTAGACTGCCGGGCATGAGCCGAGCCACCGCCGACACTCCGATCTGCCTGTCTTTCTCTGCCCTGCAGCAATGGCATGCAGCGCTGCAGCACGCCTTTGCCCGCAGCGGCGAGGCCGACGCCCTGGCAAGCCTCGCCGCCGCCCTGAGCCAGCTGGTGGCGGTCGAGTCGATGATGGTCAGCCTCGAACGCCAGGGCCAGCCGCCGCAACTGCTCTACCAGCAAGGCATCCCCGAGCGTCACCGCGACGCCATCCTCAACCGCTACTTCACCGCCGGCTACCTGCTCGACCCGTTCTGCCTGGCGGTGGAGAAGGGCCTGGCGCAAGGCTTTTACCACCTGCAGGACATCGCCCCGGACCACTTCTTCGACAGCGACTACTACAAGACCTACTACCTGGGCACTGGCTGCACCGAAGACAGCTACTACATCGTCGATATCGACCACCACAGCAAGATCTCCCTGAGCCTGTTCCAGGGCTGCGGTGGCAGCAGCCTGAGCGTCGAACAACTGCACCTGCTGCAGGCGGTGGAGCCCATGGTGCGTGAACTGATCAGCCGCTTCGCCCAGCACGGCCTTGAGCAGAACAGCGCAGCCACTGGCCAGGGCAGCGTCCAGGCGGCCTTCGACAGCTTTGGCTGCAACGTGCTGACCGAACGCGAGCGTGAAGTGGCGCAGATGATCCTGCGCGGCCACTCGGTGAAATCCACCGCTGGCGAGATGGGCATCTCCCCGGAAACCGTGCGCATGCACCGCAAGAACCTCTACCTTAAACTGGAGATAAACTCCCAGTCCGAGCTGTTTGCGCGCTTTATCGACTGGTTGCGCCAAGGCTGACCCTCGGCCTTGTGGAGGCCCTGATGAACCGCTCTACCGAGCAACACCTGCAGGCCTTGGGCAACGACGGCTTCGTCTTGCTGCCGGGCGTGCTCGACAGTGCCCAGGTCAAGCTGCTGCGTCATGCCATCGACGGGCTCCAGGCGTTTCATTGGGACTACAGCGGCGGCCTGATCGAACACTACAAGTGCGTGTTCAACCGCGACCCGCTGTGGCTGGCGTTCCTCGACCTGCCCGGGGTGATCGAGCTGGCCGAGGCGGCGTTGGGTGAGGATTGCCATATCATCGGCCAGACCGCCTGGCGCTGTCATCCGGGCTACCAGGGCATGTCCTTGCACCTGGACTACCTGATGATGGACGTTGCCCCGGCGCTGATGGCCGACCCGGCCTTCGAGCTGCCAATGCAGATCTGCACCGTGCAGTTGTACCTGGATGACATCGACGCCGACCTGTGTCCGACCCGGGTGGTACCGGGCAGCCACAGGGCAGGGCGCGCGCCGCGCAAGAATGAGCAGAGCTGGCAGGGCCGTCCGCCGCAGGTGGTGCTATGCCAGGCCGGCGACGCCCTGGTGTTTCGCAGTGAGCTGTGGCACGCCGGCAGCGACAACCGCAGCGCAGACCGCAGCCGCTACCTGCTGCAGGTGCATTACGGCCGACGCATGGTCGCGCAGAAGTTCTCGCCCTACCTGCACTTTCAGTTCAACCCGGCGGTGCTGGCCGCTGCCACGCCACGCCAGCGCCGCTTGCTGGGCGAACACGCCGAAACCGAGTACGACTGAGCCTCAGCTCGCCCCGCGGATTGCCAGCACGTTGCACAGCCGGTGTTCCAGCACGTGCTCGGTGGTGCTGCCGGTCAGGCGTTCGAGCAGCTTGCGCGGGTGGTTGCCCATCACCAGCACGTCGGCGCGGCTGTGGCTGACGAACTCGGCGATGCTGCGGGTAATCGGCGCCGACAAAAAGTGCTGGCGCTCCACGGGTATTGCGTGACGCTGGGCCAAGTGCTCGAAGGCCTTGTGGATCGACTTGCGTACATCATCACCAAAGCCCGGCATGGTCACGGTCCCTGCGCCGAAGTCGGCGATATGGGTGTGGGCGCTGTCACACACATGCAACAGGTGCAGCTCGGCGTTGCACTGGCGGGCAAGGTCGGCCGCGGCTTCGATCACGGTTTCGTTGAGGTCGTTGTGCGGGTGCTCGGGGTGGGTCGGGTCGACGGCGGCAACGACAATACGTGGCAGCGGGCAATGCACGTCGGTTACCAGGTGCACCGGGCACGGGCATTCGCGCAGCAGTTGCCAGTCCAGCGGCGCGACCACCAGGCGCTTGAGCAGCGGTTCGTGTTGTACATCCTTGATCAACAGGTCGGGGTCGATCTCGGCGACCTGGGTCAAGGCCGCTTGAAGCACGTCTCGGGCCAGGATCACTTCGGTACTGACGCGAATGCCGTTTTCATGCAGCAAGGTCGCCTCATCGGCCAGCCACTGGCGGTTGTCCAGCATCAGGGTGTCGAGGTGGTGTTCGTCGCCGCTCATCAGGCCGAGGGTGTCGATCTCGTCGATAAAGGCGCAGATATGCAAGGCGGCACCCGTGGCGCGGGCCAGGGCGGCGGCACGTTCCAGTGCCGGTGTGTGGCGCAGGTCGCAGCCGACCATCAGGAATAGGCGTTGGTACTGGCTCATGGGGCACCTCCGGTAGCGTTGTGTTGCCAGCCCCCCCGTGCTTGAAGTCTAGTCCATGGTGCTGCCCGAAGTGCCTGGCGGGTCCGGTGCAGGCTCCTCGGCCGGGCTGTCGACGGCCAGCGGCTGCGCCACCCAGCTCATGAACAGCTCGTAGCCCACGGCCAGCACCACCGGGCCGATGAACAGGCCGATGATGCCGTTGGTCAGCATGCCGCCCAGGGCGCCGATCAACACCACCGGCATCGGTACGGCCACGCCGCGACCCAGCAGCATGGGCTTGAGGACGTTGTCGGCGAGCCCGGCAAGCAAGATCCAGATGACAAAGATCACCGTGCTGGCACTGACGCCGTCATGGGCCAGCACGTAGATCGCCACCGGCAGGGTGATCAACAACACCGGCAGCTGGGTGATGCCCAGCAGCAGCACCAGCAGGGCCAGCACCCCGGCAGCAGGAACCCCCATAATGACCAGGGCGACACCCACCAGCAGCATCTGGATGAAGGCGATGCCGACCACGCCCTGGGCTACGGCGCGGATGGTAGCGGTGCACAATGCGGCCAGTTGTTCGCCGCGCTGCGGGCCGGCGACGCGGGTGGCAATCGCCACCGCCGCGCGTTGGCCGGTTGCACCCTTGGCCATGATCAGGCCGGCGACGACCAGGGCCACAAGGAACATCAGGATGCCCGAGCCAATCCCGGCCAGTTGTGTCAGCAGGGTCTTGCTCAGGCCTTTGAGGTGCGGCGCGACCTGGGTCGCCGCCCAGCTCAGGTCACTGCTGGCATGGGCCCAAATGCCGTACAGCGGCGCGCCGATCAGCGGCCAGTCACGGACGTTGGCCGGTGGCGGCGGGATTTCGATGCGCTGATCCTCGAAGCCGGTGATGCCTTGTTGCACGGTGTCGGCCACCGAAGCGCCCAGCAGGCTCAGCGGCCCGATCAGGCAGGCCAGGCCGATGATCACCAGGACGACGGCAGCCCAGCGCGGGCGCCCGCCGAGCCAGCCACCGAGGCGCTGACTCAGCGGATAGAGGGTGATCGCCAGGATCACCGCCCACAGCATCAGGTTGAGGAACGGCTTGAAGATGTCGAAGCAGAACAGCACCAGCACGGCGATCAGCCCGGCGCGGATCAGCACGTCGAGCAGTTCCCGGGCAGTGCCCAGGTGAACCGGGCGATTATTGGCCATGAGTGGGCCCTCGGGCAGGCGAGCGGGTTTCAGTGAACGGCCGGGCAACGGCTGGCACCGCCGCGGGCCGCCTGGCTGACCAGTTCGGTGAAACGCTTGAGGTTCTGTTGATGGGCCAGCACCAGTTCGTCGATGCTGGCGCCGGCCGGGCTCTGGATCACGCTGCGGCAGTTCAGCAGCGCGCTGCCGTTGCCGGCACGCAAACGCCAGCGGGCATCGAACAGGGCGTATTGCCCCGGCACCGAGTCAAAGCGCTGCACCTCCACGCGCAAGCCCAGACGCGGCTGGGCAGTGCTGCTGACGAACTGGTTGACCAGAGCATTGCGCAACTCGTCGGCGAGACTTGCGCCCCACCATTCGGTCTCGAGGATCGCCAGGCCGCTGTTGCCCTGGCGAATCACCACCTGCGGCCGATCGACCTGGGGCGGCACGCTGACCTGCTCCAGTTGCACATCGACACTGCTGGCCGGCACCGGTTGCTGCGGGATCAGTGTGTGGTAGTGGATCGGGTCGCTGCGGCAGGCGGCCAGCAACACCGCCAGGCTCAACACTGCAAACGGGGAGGCATGCGCCATGGGTGTGCTCCTGCGGTCAATTGCGCGACGAAGGTTTTAGCGAGTCAGCGGGTGCATCCTTGGGCCGGCCACGCAGCAGCGACTCGGGGTTGCGCCCCAGGTAATCGGCCAACTCGCGCAGCGAGCGCGACATGCGCCCCAGCTCGTCGAGGGTCTGGGTCAGCTGCTCACGCTGGGGCGAATCCTCGGCCAGGGTCGAGTTGGCCGACTGCAGGGTCTTGCTGACCTCCTGCAAGGTGCCCTGGACGCCCGGCAAGGTGCGGCTGTTGAACTGCTGCAAACCTTTGCGCAGCTCCACCAGGTTGGCATCGAGGTTGTTGGCGATGCGCTCGATGGGCAGGCGGTTGAGCCGCTCGACCATGACCTGGAACTGCTCCTGCAGTTGCTCCAGGCTACCCGGCACGGTGGGGATGGTAATCGGCCGGGCCGTCGGGTCGAACACCACTTTGGGCGCCTTGGGGTCGAAGTCCAGGGCGATGTACAGCTGCCCGGTGAGCAGGTTGCCACTGCGGGCCTGGGCGCGCAGGCCGTTGTCGACGAAGGAGCCGAGCAACTGCGCGGCGGCCTTTTCGTCGTCGGGGTCGTGGTTCAGTGCCTTGAGCAACTTGGTGTGGGCCCGGCCCAGGCGTTGCGGATAGATGACGATGCCGACATTGACCGGGAAGGTGCGTTTTTCGACGTCGAAGTCGAGGTTCACCGAAACCACCGAGCCGATTTCCACCCCGAGGAATTCCACCGGGGCACCGACCTTGAGGCCGCGCAGGGCCTGGTCGAAGCGCAGGCTCAGGTACTGTGCCTTGCCATGGGGCGGGGCGAGCGCCCGGGCGCGGTCGTCGAACAGCTCGAACTGGCGGTCTTCGGCGGCCACCTGATCGTCGGGGCTGTAGTCCGGGGCGCGAAAGGCGATACCGCCAACGATCACCGACGACAGCGACTCGGTGCGAAAGGCAAAGCCGTTGGCGCCGACTTCGACATCGACACCGCTGGCGTTCCAGAAGCGGGTGTTGTCAGTGACGAAGGCGTCGTTGGGCGAGTTGATGAACACTTCGATACTGACGCCTTTGCCGTTTTCATCCAGGCCGTAGGCGACCACCTGGCCCACCGGGATCTTGCGGTAGTACACCGGCGAACCGACCCCCAGCGAACCGAGATCGCTGGCGTGCAGGAAAAAGCGCTTGCCCGGTTCGCCATAGGTGATCGGCGGTGGCGATTCGAGGCCGATGAAGGCCTTGGCGCGGGTGTTCGATTCGCCGGAGTCGGCGCCGATGAAATCACCGGACAGCAGGGTATCGATACCCGACACGCCGCCGGCGCCGATGCGTGCCCGCACCACCCAGAACTTGGAATCCACCCGGGTGAAATTGTCGGCCTGCTTGACCAGCTTGACCGTGGCGGTGACGCTCTTCTGGTCCTTGCTCAACTCCACGGCGGTGACCTGGCCGATCACCACATTGCGGTACTTGACCGCGGTCTTGTTGGCTTCCAGGCCCTGACCGGTCTTGAAGGTGATCTCGATGGTCGGGCCTTGCTGCATGACGTTGTGCACCACCAGCGACAAGCCCACCAGCACCGCCACCAGCGGCACGATCCACACCAGCGAGATGCTGAAACGGCGGGTCTTGACCCCGGGCTGGCCGGGTTGTGGGCTGTCTTGGCGGGTATCAGTCATCGGCCTGCTCCTTGTCGCGCTGCCAGATCAGTCTAGGGTCGAAACTCATTGCCGCGAGCATGGTCAGCACCACCACCATGCCGAAAAACAGAATGCCCGGACGCGGTTCGATATCGCCCAGGGCCTGAAACTTGACCAGCGCCGCTACCAGGGCCACCACCAGCACATCGAGCATCGACCAGTAGCCGATCAGCTCGACGAAGCGAAACAGTCGCGCCCGTTGGCTCTGCGCCCAGGTGCTGCGGCGTTGCACGGTGATCAGCAGCAGGGCCAGGGCGACGAACTTGGTCGCCGGTACCGCAATGCTGGCGATGAAGATGATCAGGGCGATGTCCCAGGCGCCATGCTCCCAGAACTCCATGACCCCGCTCATGATGGTGCTGTCGGCGCCGCTGCCGAACAGCGTGGTGTTCATCACCGGCAGCAGGTTGGCGGGGATGTAGAACACCAGCGAGGCGATCAGGTAGGCCCAGGTGCGGGTCAGGGAATCGGGCTTGTGCGCATGCAGGGGGGCGCCGCAGCGTTCGCAGTCGTGCGGCTGGTTGCTGTTGTCGCAGGCCATGCCGCAGGCGTGACAGAGCACCAGGTTGAGCTCGGCGGCGCGCGGTGGGCGGCTCATGGCAGCAGGTCCCAGAGTTCGCGTATATCGCGCCCGGCGATGCGCAGTATCAGCAGGCTCAGCACTGCCAGCGCCACCAGGCCGATGCCCGGCAGCACATCGAGCATGCCGGCCAGCTTGAACACCGCGACCATGGCGCCGAGCAGGCACACTTCGAGCATGCTCCACGGGCGCAGGGTTTCCAGCCAGCGCATGCACAGGCTGAAGCCCGGGGCACGGCCGCCGGCCAGGGCAAAGCCCAGTACCCAGATCAACAGCAGCAGCTGGAACACCGGGGCGATGATGATCGAGATGGCCGCCACCAGGGCAATAAAGGTGATGGGGCCGGTGGCCAGGGCCCGGACCGAGTCCCACAGGGTGGCGCTGTTGTGCAAGCCTTTGAGGCTGATGCTCATGATCGGGTAGAAATTGGCGAACACCCAGAGGATCAGCGCGGTGACGCTCAGGGCCAGGCGTTGCTGCACGCTCAGGCCGTTATAGCGCTGCAGCACGGCGCCGCAGCACTGGCACAGGGCTTTCTGGTGTTTGCCGAGGCTGACCTTCTGGTACACGCAATCGCAATGTTCGCAGATGATCAGCTGATGGGTATCCAGCATGGCGCGCGCTCTGGCTGCGGGCGGGGACTAGCTCAATATAGTCGGCGCTGGCGCGGGACTGCGGATTATTTAACCTCTGAGGGAGCGGGCTTGCCGGCGCTTGTAATCCAGGCGCTGCCTGGTGTGCTGGTTGTGTTGGCCTCATCGCTGGCAAGCCAGCTCCCACAGTAGTGCTGTGTACGCCGGACTTGTGGGAGCTGGCCTTGCCGGCGATCGAGCGCGTAGCGGTCGCAATCCAGGCGCCGCTTGATGTGTTGGCTGGGCTGGCCTCATCGCTGGCAAGCCAGCTCCCACAGTAGTGCTGTGTACGCCGGACTTGTGGGAACTGGCCTTGCCGGCGATCGAGCGCGTAGCGGTCGCAATCCAGGCGCCGCCTGATGTGTTGGCTGGGCTGGCCTCATCGCTGGCAAGCCAGCTCCCACAGTAGTGCTGTGTACACCGGACCTGTGGGAGCTGGCCTTGCCGGCGATCGAGCGCGTAGCGGTCGCAATCCGGGCGCCGCCTGATGTGTTGGCTGGAGCTCCCACAGTAGTGCTGTGTACGCCGGACTTGTGGGAGCCGGACTTGCCGGCGATCGAGCGCGTAGCGGTCGTAATCCAGGCGCCGCCTGATGTGTTGGCTGGAGCTCCCACAGTAGTGCTGTGTACACCGGACCTGTGGGAGCTGGCCTTGCCGGCGATCGAGCGCGCAGCGCTCGTAATCCAGGCGCCGCCTGATGTGTTGGCTGGAGCTCCCACAGTAGTGCTGTGTACACCGGACCTGTGGGAGCTGGCCTTGCCGGCGATCGAGCGCGAAGCGGTCGCAATCCGGGCGCCGCCTGATGTGTTGGCTGGGCTGGCCTCATCGCTGGCAAGCCAGCTCCCACAGTAGTGCTGTGTACGCCGGACTTGTGGGAGCCGGACTTGCCGGCGATCGAGCGCGTAGCGGTCGTAATCCAGGCGCCGCCTGACGTGTTGGCTGGGCTGGCCTCATCGCTGGCAAGCCAGCTCCCACAATGGATGTGTGTACACCCAACCTGTGGGAGCGGGCTTGCCCCGCGATGAGGCCTGTGTGGCGCGCTGAGTTACCAACCCGGCACCCCGCGCATGTCCGGCAGCTTATGGGCAATGCCCTTGTGGCAATCGATGCAGGTCGCCTGCCCACTGGCCAGCGAGGTCGAGTGCATGGCTGCGGCACGCTTGCTCTGGCGGGTGAAATCCATGAACTCGAAGTTGTGGCAGTTGCGGCATTCGCGCGAGTCGTTGGCCTTGAGCCGCGCCCATTCGTGTTCGGCCAGCTCGCGGCGATGAGCGAGGAATTTCTCGCGGGTGTCAATGGTGCCGAACAGCTTGCCCCAGACCTCCTTGGAGGCCTGCATCTTGCGCGCGATCTTGTGCGTCCACTCGTGCGGCACGTGGCAATCCGGGCAACTGGCGCGCACGCCGGAGCGGTTGCTGTAGTGGATGGTGTCCTTGAGCTCGACGAAGACGTTGTCGCGCATCTCATGGCAGGAGGTGCAGAATTTTTCGGTGTTGGTCACTTCCAGGGCGGTGTTGAAGCCGCCCCAGAAGATGATCCCGGCGACGAACCCGCCCAGGGTCAGAAAACCCAGGCTGTAGTAGACGCTTGGCCGCCAGAGAATGCCCCAGTATTCCTTGAATAGCCTGAACAGTGCTTGCATGGCGCCTCCTCAGGGTTTCTGCGCGGCGTTGGCATCGTCTTGCAGCAGCTTGTCGATGGTTTCGAAGCTGTTGCCCACCAGCGGCTGCACCTCTTTTTGCGCGACGTGGCACTGGGTGCAGAAGTAGCGCCGCGGCGATACCGCCGCCAGGGCCTGGCCATCGCGGTCCATATAGTGGGTGATGCTGATCATGGTCGCCTGGCTGCGCGCGCTGTTGGCGCGGCTATGGCAGGACAGGCACTTGTTGCCGTTGATGTCGACCTGATAGCCACGAATGGTGTGGGGAATGGTCGGTGGCTGGTCGGGATAGTTGCGTTCGCGCTTGAGGTCCTTGTTCTCGTCGTTGGCCAGCGGCGGCGCCGGCATGCTCTGGGTCAGGGTACCGCCAGGGCGGCGACCGTCCGGACCTGGGGCATCGAGGGGGTAGTCGACCTCGGCGGCGACCACCAGGCCGATCACCGCAAACATCAGCAAGGGCAGGCTGCGAATAGGCATGACGGTTCTCCTCAGGCCACGCTGATCAGCTCGATGCGTATGGCGCATTTCTTGTAGTCGGTTTGCTTGGAGATCGGGTCGGTGGCGTCCAGGGTGACTTTGTTGATCAGCTTGTTGGCGTCGAAGAACGGCACGAACACCAGCCCCCGTGGCGGTTTGTTACGGCCACGGGTCTCGATCCGTGCACGAATCTCGCCGCGCCGGCTGACCAGCTTCACTTCGCTGCCACGCCGGGCGTTGAGGGCCTTGGCGTCCTCCGGATGCATGTACACCAAGGCATCCGGCACCGCCTTGTACAGCTCTTCGACGCGCTGGGTCATGGTCCCGGTGTGCCAGTGTTCGAGTACCCGGCCGGTGCTGAGCCAGAACGGATAGTCGGCATCCGGCGCTTCGGCCGGCGGCTCGTAGGGCAGGGCGAAGATGATCGCCTTCTTGTCCGGGTAGCCGTAGAACTGCACGCCGCTGCCTGCCTCGACATAGGGGTCGAGGCCTTCGCGGTAGCGCCAGCGGGTTTCCTTGCCGTCGACCACCGGCCAGCGCAAGCCGCGCTCGCTGTGGTAGCGGTCGAAGGCGGCCAGGTCATGGCCGTGGCCACGGCCAAACTGGGCGTACTCTTCGAACAGGCCTTTTTGCGGGTAGAAACCAAAGGCCTTGGCTTCATCGTTCTGGTAGCCGGCCTCCATTTGCTCGACCGGGAACTGATCGACCTGGCCATTTTTATACAGCACCTCGAACAGGGTCTTGCCCTTGTATTCGGGGGCCTTGGCCAGCAACTCGGCGGGCCAGACCTCGTCGGTGGTAAAGCGCTTGGAAAACTCCATCAGCTGCCACAGGTCCGAACGGGCCTCGCCCGGGGCCGTCACCAGTTGATGCCAGAACTGGGTGCGGCGTTCAGCGTTGCCGAACGCGCCTTCCTTCTCCACCCACATGGCACTGGGCAGGATCAGGTCGGCGGCCTGGGCCGACACGGTCGGGTAGACATCCGAGACGATCACGAAGTTCTCCGGCTTGCGCCAGCCCGGCAACACCTCCTGCATGATATTGGGCCCGGCGTGCATGTTGTTGCTGGCCTGGGTCCAGTACACATTGAGCACGCCGTCCTTGAGCATGCGGCTCTGCTGCACGGCGTGAAAACCGACCTTTTCCTGGAGGGTCCCGGCAGGCAGCTTCCAGATCTTTTCGGCGGTGGCGCGGTGCTTGGGGTTGGTCACCACCAGGTCAGCGGGCAAACGGTGCGAGAAGGTCCCGACCTCGCGGGCGGTGCCACAGGCCGAGGGCTGGCCGGTGAGCGAGAAGGGGCTGTTGCCCGGCTCGCTGATCTTGCCGGTGAGCAGGTGGATGTTGTAGATCAGGTTGTTGGCCCACACCCCACGGGTGTGCTGGTTGAAGCCCATGGTCCAGAACGACACCACTTTGCGCTTGGGGTCGGCGTATAGCTCGGCCAGCGCCTTCAGGCGCTCCTCTGGCACGCCCGATTCCTTCGCCGCGCGCTCCAGGGTGTAGGGCCGCACGAACGCGGCGAACTGCTCGAAGTCGATATCGCTCCAGGTGTTGGCCTTGTCGGCGTTCTTGGCCTTGGCTTCCCGTGGATCGTCGGCGCGCAGGCCGTAGCCGATATCGTCGGCGCCCCGGGCAAAGCGTGTGTGCTTGCTGATGAAGTCCTTGTTCACTGCGCCGCTTTCGATGATGTGGTTGGCGATGTAGTTGAGGATCAGCAGGTCGGTTTGTGGTTTGAACACCATGGGGATGTCGGCCAGGTCGAAGCTGCGGTGCTCGAAGGTCGACAGCACCGCCACCTTGACCTGCGGCTGGCTCAGGCGGCGGTCGGTGACCCGGCTCCAGAGGATCGGGTGCATCTCGGCCATGTTCGAGCCCCAGAGCACGAAGGCGTCGGTGGCTTCGATGTCGTCATAGCAGCCCATCGGCTCGTCCATGCCGAAGGTGCGCATGAAGCCCATCACCGCCGAGGCCATGCAGTGGCGGGCGTTGGGGTCGATGTTGTTGCTGCGAAAGCCGGCCTTCATCAGCTTGTTGGCGGCGTAGCCTTCCCACACCGTCCATTGCCCGGAGCCGAACATGCCGATCGCTTCCGGGCCCTTGTTTTTCAGTGCTTCCTTGTACTTGGCGGCCATGATGTCGAAGGCCTTGTCCCAACTGATCGGCTGGAACTCGCCCTGCTTGTCGTACTGGCCGTTGCGCATGCGCAGCAACGGCTGGGTCAGGCGGTCGTTGCCGTACATGATCTTCGACAGGAAGTAGCCCTTGACGCAGTTGAGGCCGCGATTGACCTCCGCCTTGACGTCGCCATGGGTCGCCACCACGCGGTTGTCGCGGGTGGCGACCATCACGCTGCAGCCGGTGCCGCAAAACCGGCACGGCGCCTTGTTCCAGTTCAGGGTGACCAGGTCGGCCTCGGTCACCAGGTTGCTGGCATCGGTAAAGATCGGCAGGCCGGCTGCGGCGGCAGCGATGGCGGCGGCCTGGGCCTTGGCGAATTCACGGCGGGTCATGCTCATGGGCTGTCTCCTTCTGGGGCGAGGAGTTCGTGGTAGATCAGGGCGGCGTTGAGCACGCCGGGCAGGCTGTTGATCTGTTCGATGCGTTGCAGGATCTGCTGTTCATCGCTTGCCTCGAGCACCACCACCAGCTTGCCGGCGGCGCTTTGCCGGTGCAGTTCGAGGTGGTCGAGCAGGCGCAGGTTGGCTTTCACCGCCTCGAGCAGTTCGGGGCGGGCGTGTACCACCAGGCTGGCAATGTGCAGGGCTTCATCCATGGGCTGGCTCCAGTAGTCTGCGGGCGCGGGCTATCCGTTGGGTGGGCCGGGCGGGCCGTAGAGCAGCTGGTAAAACCAGACGAGAAAGCCATAGCCGCCGACAATGGCGACCGAGAGCAAGGGGAACAGGCAGACAACCAGAAACACGAACAGCAGGGTTTCCTTTCTGCGCGCAATCTTCTGTTCTTCAGCCAGTGACATGGAGCGATCTCCAGTCGAAAGTGAACTGAGCCTAGTCCAGCCTTCCATGCGCCGGCCGTGTGGCGCGACCAACGGTATACACGGCCTGCAGCTTGACAAGGCAATCGGTGATCTACACTCAAGCCACTGCTCACAGCACAGCGCCGGTAAGCGATCATGCTCGATTACTTCGCCTTGGGTTTGTTGATTTTCGTCGGCCTGGTGCTGTTCTACGGGATCATTGTGTTGCACGACATCCCCTACGAAATTGCCGTGCACCGCAATCATCCGCACCAGGATGCGATCCATGCCACCGGCTGGGTCAGCCTGTTCACCCTGCATGCGCTGTGGCCGTTCCTGTGGATCTGGGCGATGCTCTACCGCGAAGATCGCGGCTGGGGGTTCGGCGACGGCAAGTCGCCGCAAAACCATGTGCTGCGCCTGGAACAACAGGTACTCGAACTGCAACAACGCCTCGACCGACTCGAAGGAACATCCGCCGCTGACGAACGCGGCGAAGGCATCTGAGCCATGGACCTGCTACTGATCCTTACCTACGCCGCGATCTGCGTGGCGATCTTCAAGCTGTTTCGCATCCCGCTGAACAAATGGACCGTGCCCACTGCGGTACTCGGTGGCATCGTCATGATCGGTGCGCTGATCTTCACCATGAACTACAACCACCCGTATTCGGAGGTAGCGCGTTCGTATTTCGTCTCGGTGCCGGTGATCCCGGTGGTCACCGGCAAAGTGATCGAGGTGCCGGTCAAGGGCAACCAGCCGCTGGAGAAGGGCGATGTGCTGTTTCGCATCGACCCGGCGCCGTTCGAGCACCGCTTGCGCTCGCTCAAGGCGCAGATCGTCGCCGCCAGGGGGGATCTGTACCGCATCAACGAGCTGATCAAACGCAACTTCGGCACCCGCCGCGAGCAGGAAGCGGCCATCGCCCGGGTCGACGACCTGCAGGCGCAGCTGGACAACGCCCAGTTCGAACTCGACAGCACCGTGGTGCGGGCGCCGAGCAAGGGCTATGTCACCCATGTATCGTTGCGCGCCGGGATGATGGCCAGTGCCTTGCCGCTGCGCCCGTCGATGGTGTTCATCCCTGAAGAGGGCCAGTACTTCGCCGCCTGGATGCGCCAGAACAGCCTGTTGCGCCTGGTGCCCGGCGATGACGCGGAAGTGGCCTTCGACGGCATTCCGGGCAAGGTGTTTCACGGCAAGGTCAAGAATGTCATCGCGGTGATAGGCGAAGGCCAGGTCCAGCCCTCCGGCAACCTGGTCAGCTACACAGGCTCCCCCCCGGCAGGGCGGGTACCGGTGATCATCGAAATCGACGACCCGGCGTTCGCCCAGTACGCCAAGCAGATGCCCGGCGGTGCCTATGGCCAGGCAGCGCTGTACAGCAAGCACTTTCCGCATATCGCCACCATGCGCAAGATCCTCCTGCGCATGGCCGCGTGGATGAACTACATCTTCCCGTTCCACTGACGGCGTGCAAATGTGCGACCTGTGGGAGCGGGCTTTGCCAGCGATGAGGCCGGTACAGCCAGCACATCAGGTGTCGCCTGGATTACGACCTCTGTGGGAGCTGGCCTTGCCGGCGATGAGGCCGGTACAGCCAACACATCAAGTGTCGCCTGGATTACGACCGCTGCGCGCTCGATCGCTGGCAAGGCCAGCTCCCACAAGTCCGGCGTACACGGATCCACTGTGGGAGCTGGCTTGCCAGCGATGAGGCCGGTACAGCCAGCACATCAAGTGTCGTCTGGATTACGACCGCTGCGCGCTCGATCGCTGGCAAGGCCAGCTCCCACAAGTCCGGCGTACAGAAATCCACTGTGGGAGCTGGCTTGCCAGCGATGAGGCTGGTACAGCCAGCACATCAGGTGTCGCCTGGATTACGACCGCTTCGCGCTCGATCGCTGGCAAGGCCAGCTCCCACAAGTCCGGCGTACACGGATCCACTGTGGGAGCTGGCTTGCCAGCGATGAGGCCGGTACAGCCAGCACATCAGGTGTCGCCTGGATTACGACCGCTTCGCGCTCGATCGCTGGCAAGGCCAGCTCCCACAGGATTGGCGCTATATCTGTAGGAGCGGGCTTGCCCCGCGATGAGGCCATTGCTGCAGCGCTAGGCCGCCCGCGCCTGACGTATTGGCAGTTCGATCCTGAATGTAGTGCCGGCACCGAGCTCGCTGTGCACGCGGATTTCCCCTCGATGGCGCTTGATGATCCCGTACGACAACGACAATCCCAGCCCCGTACCCTGGCCAACCGGCTTGGTGGTGTAGAAGGGGTCGAAGATCTTTTGCAGGCTGTCGGCGGCTATGCCCGAGCCATTGTCGGCCACTTCAATCCATACCTGCTCGCCCTCGCAGCCGGTACGCAGGGTGATGGTGCCGCGCTCCGGGCCAATGGCCTGGGCGGCATTGACCACCAGGTTCATGATCACCTGGTTGATCTGCGAGGGCAGGCATTCGACCTCGGGCAACGGCGCATAGTCCTTGAGCACATCGGCCTTGTACTTGAGTTCGCTGGCAACGATGTTCAGGGTCGACTCGATACCCTGCTGCAGATTGGTCCACTGCCAGTCCTGGCTGGAGTCCACCCGGGAGAAGTCCTTGAGGTCCTTGACGATCTGGCCAACGCGGCTGATGCCGTCCTTGGACTCGCGGATCAGCTGGGGAATGTCCTCGAGGATGTAGTCCAGTTCGATCTCGGTGCGCAGTTTCGCCAGGCTTGCACTCAGCGCTGTCGGGTCGATGGCCGTCTCGGCGTCGCGGTAGGCCTTGAGCATGTCCTGCAAGCGGCTGAAATAGTCGTCCAGCGCCCCCAGGTTGGATGATACGAAGCCAATCGGGTTGTTGACCTCGTGGGCGACGCCTGCCGCCAACTGGCCCAGGGACGCAAGTTTCTCCGATTGCACCAGTTGGCTTTCCAGCAGCTTGCGCTCGTCGATCTCCCGTTGCAGCGCGGCGCTGGCCTGGGTCAATGCCAGGGTGCGCTGCTCGACCCGCTGTTCCAGTTGGTTCATCTGCAACTGGGCACGGGCGGTCATTTCCCACTTGGTGGTGAGGGTGTTGGCCATCTGCAGGACTTCGATGTTGTCGAACGGTTTTTTCAGGATGAGCAGGCGGTCATGGCCGTTCAGGCGGTCGAGCAACTCGTCCCAGGAGTAGTCCGAATACGCCGTGCACACCACCACCTGCAGCAACGGGTCGTGTTGCCACAGCGCTTCAATGGTCTGCGCGCCATCCCAGCCATCGGGCATGCGCATGTCGACGAAGGCCAGGGCGTAGGGCCGCTGGTGGCTCGCTGCATCGAGCAGTTTGCCCAGGCCTTCCTGGCCACCGTAGGCCGAATCGAGTTCGAACACGGTGGTGACGGCCTTGGGTGCTTCGCCGAACAGGGCGTTTTCCAGGGCATCGAGATCGGGGTTGGAGGCGCATTCCGGGGCCAGGATCTTGCGAAAATCGTCATGGATCGCCGGCGTGTCGTCGATCAGCAGGATGCGCCGGTTGCAGGGCTCGGTCATGATTCACCTTCGGCGATTATCAACGGGATTTGCAGGACGAAGCGGGCACCCTTGCCCGGCCCGTCGCTGTAGGCCGCCAGGTGGCCGTTCATTTCCACCGCGGCCAGGGCGCAGCTGTGCAGGCCGAAACCATGGCCTTCCTTGCGGGTGGTAAAGCCGTGGGCAAAGATCCGCGTCATGTTTTCCGGGGCAATGCCTTCGCCTTCGTCGGTGACGCTGATCTGCAGGGTGTCGTCGAGCCGGTTGACCCCCAGGGTCATGTTGCGGGCGTGATTGCACACGTCCGACATAGCGTATTTGGCGTTGCTGATCAGGTTGATCAGAATCAGCAGCAGGCGGTGTTTATCGCCCATGATCCGCGGTACTTCGTCGTACTCCTTGAGCACCGTAACGTGGTGGCGGGTGAGGGCGCCGGCGTTCATGCGCAGGGCATCTTCGAGCAGCGTGCTGACCACCAGCGGCTCCAGCAACGTGCTGGCCCCGGCATAGGATTGCTGGGTGGCGACGATGTCCTTGATGTGATCGACGCTCTTGCTCAACTGGGTCAGCTCATCGGCCATTTCCTTCTGCTCCAGGCTGATCGCCTCGACCAGCTGGTTGAGGTAACCAGGGAGCATTTTGCCTTTGGCGTCTTCGCTCAGGTAACGCCCCAGGTCGTCGGGGTGCTCATTGATCAGCTGCATGGCCTTGCCCAGGCCCAGAGCCTTGCTGTTGCGCAGCTTGCGGGTCACCAGGTCGGCGGAAATGTTCACGCTGTTGAGCACGTTGCCGACATTATGCAGAACGTTGGTGGCGATTTCCGCCATGCCGGCCTGGCGCGCGGTGTCGAGCAGTTCGCTCTGGGTGTCCTTGAGCTGGCGGGTGCGCTCCTCGACCCGTTGCTCGAGCTCGTCGTTGGCACTGACCAGCGCGCGGTTGACCCGGTTGATCTCGCCAAAGCTGCGCATCAGGCGTATGCCCATGTAGATCAACAGCAGGACCAGCAGGGTGGAGAACACCAGCAGGTAGAAATGGTACTGCTGGTCGACCAGGGTGGCGGCACGCTCGTCGCGATCGAGCATCAACGTGATGTCGTCCAGGCGTTCGGCCACCGGCACTGCCTCGATCTGTTCAAGCAGTTGGTTGACCTTGGGTTGCTCGCGCAGGATCAAGGCAATGTGGTTGCTGAGGATATCGATGGGGGCGTGGAACTCGACAGGCAGGCGCTCTTTGTTGATGGCCAGCTTGTTCAACCCGACCAGTATGTCGGCGGCCTTGTCATCGGTGGTCATCTGGGCGAACTCGAGGCTGCTGAGCATCAGGTCGTAGGTGTCGGTGGCAATGTTGTGCAGGCGCAGTTTGTCGGCATCTGCAAGCTGCCCTAGCTGGGCCTGGATACCATCTTCGGCGGTCGGTAAAAAGGCCAGGGAATTGCGCAGCACGGCGTTATGCGACTTGAACTGTTCCACCAGCCGCGACTTCTGCGCCAGGGCGCCCTGGTAATCGGCGTAGGCCGTGCGCCAGGCGGGTGTATCGCTGTGGCCATGCAGGGCCTCTGTGGTTTCGAACGCCTGCCACAGGCGCGTCATCTCCACCAGCGGCGACACCAGCGGGTCATAGTTGTAGCTGATGGTGATGCGCGCCTTGAGGATCTCGTTTTCCCATTGCGAGTCGTATTGCTTGATCTGCCGGACCAGGTCGCGGGCCCGGGCGTAGGTTTCGGTTTCATCGGCCTTGGACATGATGTACAGGTACACCAGTACCGAGGCCAACAGCGCCGCACTGGCGCCCAACAGGAACAGACCGTGCCGGTGGGTCAGTCTCATAACGGTTTGCCCTCCCATTCACCGGTCAGGGTCTTGAGGAACTGGACGATCAGCGCCTGGTCCTCGGCGCTTGGCGTGCGCCCGAGCTGATAGCGGAACATGACCTCGACCGCCGCTTCCAGGGTCGCTGCCGAGCCGTCATGAAAGTACGGTGCGGTGACCGCGACATTGCGCAGGCTGGGCACTTTGAACACATGCCGGTCGTCCTCGTCACCGGTGACGTTGTAGCGCCCCAGGTCTGCCTCGCTCGGGTTGCCGCGGTCTTTGAAGTAGTCACCCAGCACACCGAATTTCTGGAACATGTTGCCGCCGATGTTCACCCCCTGGTGACAGGCGATGCAGCCATACTCCTGAAAGCGCTGATAGCCGTATTTTTCTTCGGTTGTGAGGGCCTCGGTGTTGCCTTGCAGGTAACGGTCGAAGCGCGAGCCGGGGGTGAGCAAGGTGCGCTGGAAGGTGGCCAGGGCATTCTGGATGCTGTGCTCGCTCACGCCTTCGCTGTAGGCCTGGGCAAAGCCGCTGCGGTACTGCGGGTCGGCGGCAATGCGTTGCACCACTACCGTCCAGTCGCTGCCCATTTCCGTCGGGCTTTGCACCACCAGGTGCGCTTGCTGCTCCAGGGTTTGCGCGCGGCCATCCCAGAACTGGCGAAAATTCAGGCTGGCGTTGAATACACTGGGGGTATTGACCGGCAAGGGCTTGGCATCGACGCCGAGCGAGCGCGGCAAACGGTCGGCACCGCCATGGTCGAGTTGATGACAACTGGCGCAGGACAGGCTGTTGTTGCTCGACAGACGTGGATCGTTGAACAGCTTGCGGCCCAGTTCGACCCGCTCGGCAGCCAGTACCGGTAGGGCCGGCAGCGGCATGAACGGCCCGCCAACGCTTTGTGCCAGGGCCACGGCGCTGGCGCCAAGGGTTGCTGCAACTACCAGCAAGGGGAGGGGTTGTGCCATCCATGCGCTCTCAATCGTGGGGTGCGATGCGTTGTGGGTAGGTGTGCAGCAGCCGGGCGAACGCTGCAGGGTCTAGCGGTTTGCTGAAGTAGTAGCCCTGGCCTTGCTCACAGTCCTGGGCTTTGAGGAAACTCAGTTGCTCGGCGGTTTCAACCCCTTCGGCGATAATGTTCAGGTTCAGGCTCTTGCCCAGGCTGATGATGCTGCTGACCAGCCGGGCATCGTTGTTGTCGCTGCCCATCTCGCGGACAAAAGACTTGTCGATCTTCAACACATCGACGGGGAATTTCTGCAGATAGCTGAGGCTCGAATACCCGGTGCCGAAGTCATCGATGGCCAGGCGCACACCCAGTTGCTTGATCGCCTGCAGGGTGACGACCGTGGCGTCGACGTTGCGCATCAGCACGCTTTCGGTGATTTCCAGTTCGAGTAGCGACGGGTCAAGGCCGGTGTCATTGAGCACGCCGGCCAGGTTGTCGACAAAGCCGCGCTGGCGAAAGTCCATGGCCGAGACATTCACCGAAACGCGCAATGGCGCCATTCCTTGCGCTTGCCACGCGCGTGCCTGGCCACAGGCCTGGCGTAGCACCCACTGGCTGAGGGCGATAATCAGGCCGCTGTCCTCGGCCACCGGAATGAAATCGGCGGGGTACACCCAGCCGTGGTCGGGACGCTGCCAGCGCACCAGCGCCTCGGCACCGACGATGGTGCCGTGGCGCAAGTCCACCTTGGGCTGATAGTGCAGGACAAACTCGTCACGCTTGAGGGCCAGGCGCAGGCCGCTTTCCATAGACTGCTGGCGGCGCGCGCGCAGGTTCATGTCGTCGATGAAAAAGTTGAAATCGTTGGGGCCGCTGTCCTTGACATTGCGCATCGCGGTCTCGGCCTTCTTGATCAGCCACACCGGGTCGCTACCGTCATCGGGATAAAGGCTGATACCCATGCTCGCGGTCACCGTCAGGTCATGGCCCGCCAGGGCATGCGGCATGCTGATCGAGGCCAGGAGCTTTTCGGCGACGCCCTGGGTTTGCTGCGGATGGACAATGTCGCAGAGGATCACCACGAACTCGTCGGCGCCGTAGCGGAACACCGAGTCCGACTCGCGTACGCTGCTGGTCAGCCGTGCTGCGACCTGTTTGAGCACTTCGTCGCCGACCGGATGGCCAAGGGCATTGTTGATGCGCTTGAAGCGGTCCAGGCCAAGGAACATCACCGCGGCCTTGCGCTCGTGACGACGCGCATGCAACAGATGCTGGGTCAGGCGGTCACCGAGCAGTGTGCTGTTGGGCAAACCGGTAAGGGCGTCGTAGTGCAGCAGTCGGGACACCTGCAGCAGCTCCTGCACCCGCTCCTCGACGGTGCGTTGCAGATCATGCAGCTTGCGCGTGGCGTCCTGGGCCAGTTGCCACTTCCAGCTCAGGGCATTGGCCATCTGGCGGATTTCCAGACTGTCGAAGGGCTTTTTCAGGATCAGCAACTGGTCGCCGAACTCGATGTGCTCGGCCAGTTCGTCCCAGGAGTAGTCCGAGAACGCCGTGCACAGGGCAATTTGCAGGTGCGGGTCGGCCTTCCACAATGCCTTGACGGTTTCCAGGCCATCCCAGCCAGGGGGCATGCGCATGTCGGTGAATGCCATGGCGTAGGGACGGCCTTGCGCACGTGCGCGGGTGACCAGCTCCAGCGCGTCTTCACCCCGGTAGGCGGAATCGAGTTCGAACTGCAGGCGTCGCCTGGCGGATGAGCCGAACAGCAGCGCCTCGGTAGCTTCCAGCGACTCCCGGCCCAGCGGCTCGGGGCTGAGGATCTTGCGAAAATCCTGATGGATTGCCGGGGTGTCGTCGATGATCAGGATTCGCCGGTTGGCGGGTTGGCTGAGCGGGTTCATCGCCTCACCTGCGGCAGTGGCATGCTGTCGAGCTTCAGCAGTTCCAGCGCCTGGGCGCTGTCCAGCGAGCGGCTGAAGGCATGGCTGATCGGCTGGGCAGCGTCGCTTCCGAGGAGGTCATGTGGCTGCGACAGTTCATGCCGGTCGGCGATGATGCCGATACCGACGTCACGGGCAAAGTTGATGATGGCGCGCAAGGTCTGCGCGCAATCGGGGTCGTTGCTGGCGCAGTCGAGTAGTTGCGGGGCCAGTTTGAGATGGTTGACCCGGTAGGTCTTGAGGTAGTCGAACGAGGAATACTCGCTGCCGAAATTGTCGATGGCGATCTTCACCCCCAATTGGCACAGCCGGGGAAGGATATCGTTGTGGGTCCACTTGGTTTGCGCCAGGGTCGCTTCGGTGACGTCGAAGCGCAATTCCCAGGGGCAGATGTTCCAGCGGGCGGTGGTGCGCAACACGTCGTAGATCAGGTCCGCGCCCGACTTGAGCTGGGTCAGTGAAACCTCCATGGCGATCAACGGTGGCGCGATGCCCTGGTCATGCCACTGGCGCATCTGCCGACACGCCTGGTCCAGCAGCCAATGGCCAAGGGCGATGCTGACACCGGTTTTTTCCGCCGCCGGCATGAACACCTCGGGTGCCAGCCAGCCGCGCTCGGGGTGCAGCCAGCGCACCCGGGCCGCCATGCCGAGCACCTTGCCACTCCCCAGGTCGATCTCCGGCAGGAACTGCAACTGCAGCTCGTCGTGCTCCAGCGCGTGCTTGAGGTCGTTGGCCAGGGTTACCCGCTCGCCGACTTCGCGGGTGATCTCCTCGCTATGGAACTGGAACTGGTTGCGGCCTTTTTCCTTGGCCCGGTACAAGGCCATGTCCGATTGTGCCAGCAAGCCATCGGCGCTCAGGCACTGGGGGGTGTACAGGCTGATGCCGATGCTCGACGACAGGCGCACGGCATTGTTGTCCAGGTAGTAGGGCTGGGCCAGGGCATCGCAGACCTTGCTGGCCAGGGCGGCACAGCGGGTCGGCTCGTCGACGTCCAGTTGCAGAATGGCAAACTCGTCGCCACCCAGGCGGGCAACCACGTCGTTCTCGCGGGTGCAGGCGCTGAGCCGTCGTGCCACCTCCTGCAACAGCAAGTCACCGACCGGATGGCCGAGGGTGTCATTGACCCGTTTGAAATGATCCAGGTCCAGGTAGAACATCGCAAATGGCGTTGCACCGCGCCTGGCGGCGGCAAACGCCTGGTGCAGGCGCTCGATCAGCATGGCCCGGTTGGCAAGGCCGGTGAGGCCATCGGTACGTGCCATCAGGGCGAATTTCTCTTCGGCCAGGCGGCGCTCGGTAATGTCGAGGATGATGCCTTCGATTTCCACCAGCTGGCCCTGGGCGTTGCGTACCGGGATATAGCGGTTCTCGACCCAGCGCAGGGTGTCATCGGCGGTGCGCAGGCGGAACTCGATGGAGGCTGCGGCGGCATCACGGTCCAGTACCCGCGCCATGGCCTCGTCGAGTTTGCCCAGGTCATCGGCATGCACCAGGGTGCTGGCCCAATCCGCAGCACCGACCAGCCGGGCTGCCGAGTGACCGAACTTGGTGATGTTGTGCGAGATGTACATCAGGGCAAAGGGCGGCTCGCCCCTTAGCCGGTAGAGAATGGTCGGGCTGTTCTGCACGATGATATTGGCATCGGCCAGCTCGCGGGTGCGCGCTTCGACCGCCTGCTCCAGGCGTTCGGCCTTGAGTGCGGCCTGTTCGGTCATCTGCCATTTGACCGTCAGGGCATTGGCCATTTGCCGGATCTCGATGGCATCGAAAGGCTTTTTCAGGATCAGCAGGCGGTCACCCAGGTCAAGCTGGCCGGCGATGTCTTCCCATGAATAGTCGGAATAGGCGGTGCAGAGCGCAACCTGCAATTTGGGATCGACCTGCCAGAGCCGTGCGATGGTCTGCAGGCCGTCCCAGCCGGGCGGCATGCGCATATCGATGAACGCCATGGCATAGGGCGCCTGGGCATTCAGGGCCGCCTCGACCTTGGCCAGCGCCTGCTCGCCCTGGAAGGCTGAATCGAGGTCGAAGTGCTGGGCTGGCGCCGTCGGCGGGGCGCCGAACAGCGCGTGCTCGGTTTCCCCTAGCGCGTCGTGGGTGCAGGAGCCGGCGTCGAGGATCTTGCGAAAGTCCTCATGAATTGACGGCGTATCGTCGACGATCAGAATCCGGCGATTGATGTCGGTCGGTGGCTGGCTCATCGCAACGCTCCGATGGCGCGCGCAACCGGCAAGTGGACGTGCATCGGGCAACCCTCCCTGGTAGCAATGCTCATGGAACACCTTCAGGGTCAGCATAGTCAGGCAAATGCCCATGCGCGAACCCGGGCACAAAGGTCGACCGTTTCGGCAAATGTCATCTAGCCTGTGTTCAGGAGCTGGTGCGCAGGCCCAAGGTGCAGGGAGGGGACCATGGAAGAACCCGTAGCGGATAAACCCGTCGTGTTGCTGGTCGACGACGAAACCTCGATTCTCAACAGCTTGCGCCGCCTGCTGCGCAACCAGCCTTACGAGGTGTTGCTGGCTGAAAGCGGCGCCCAGGCCCTGGAAGTGCTTGAACAGCGCCCGGTCAGCCTGGTGATCAGCGATGCGCGCATGCCCAACATGGACGGCGCCACCTTGCTGGCGCACATCCATCAGCGTTTTCCCGCGACCTTGCGCATCCTGCTCACTGGCTATGCCGACATGGACACCATCGCCAAAGCCATCAACGACGGTCAGATCCATCGCTATATCAGCAAACCCTGGAATGACGAAGAATTGCTGGTAACCCTGCGCCAGGCGCTGGCCTACCAGCATTCGGAAAGCGAACGGCGACGCCTGGAACAGCTGGCCCAGACGCAGAACCAGCAACTCAAGGCGCTCAACGCCAGCCTCGAACAGCGCGTTGCGGCGCGTACCGCCGAACTGCAGCAGACCGCCGACATGCTCGACCTGGCCTACGAAGAACTCAAGCGCAGTTACGTGACCGGCACCGAAGTGTTCTCGCTGCTGGCCAACCTGCGCCTGCCTAAAGCCAAGCAGACCAACCGCCAGGTCATCGAACTGATCCGCGTGTGCTGCACCCGCCACCGTCTGGACGAAGGCCGCAGCCGCGACCTGACCATGGCGGCGGCGCTGTACAACATCGGCAAGATGAGCTGGAGCGACAGCATGCTGACGTGCCCGGCGGACCTGCTGCCGCATACCGAGCGCGATCTGTACCGGGCCTATCCGAAGCACAGCGAGTCGCTGGTAATGACCCTGGAGCCGATGAAGGAAGCGGCGCGCATCATCCTTCACCACCAGGAACGCTGGGATGGCAGCGGCTTTCCCGGCCGTCTCAAGGGTGAGGCCATTCCCCAGGATGCGCGCTGGCTGAAACTGGCGGTGGATTTCATCGAGCTGCAACGCGGCTTGATCCTTGAACGGCAAATGAACAGCGATGAAGCGCTGGTGTATATCCGCAGGTACGCCGGCAAGCTATACGACCCGGGGCTGGTGGAGGATTTCGTCAAGGTCTGCGCCGAGTTCCTCAGTGATGTGACCCTGGCCGATCCGACGGTCAAGGTGCTGAGCACCCGCGATCTGGCTGGCGGCATGGTGCTGGCGCGCAATCTCAATGCCGACAACGGCATGCTCCTGCTCAATGCCGGCAAAGTGCTGAGCGCGGCACTGGTGGACAAGCTGATCGCCTTCGAAGAGATGGAGGGCGGCAAGTACAGTGTTTTCGTCAAAGCTCCCGAGGAACTGGTATTGCCTGCCGTTGCGCAAACCACGGCTTGATACGGTGGAGTACAAATGTACTCCGTGGCGGTTTTACATGCAGTAACGAATGCCGGTGCACTGCTTTCGGCATGCTTATGCAGGTGGCACTAAGCTTTTAGCCCTTGAGCTCAGGTCTTCTCAGGAGGTGTGCCATGCCTACCCGTCGCCACTTTCTCGCGGCCAGTGCCACCCTGGCCGCAGGGCTGGCTTTCACCCGCGCGGCCTTTGCCCAGCCCCGCACGGGATTGCTGACCCGCAAGATTCCTGCAACGGGCGAGGCGCTGCCGGTAATCGGTGCCGGTACCTCCGGCAGTTTCGAGGTCGAGGCCGGTTCCGCCGAGTACCAACAGCTCAAGGAAGTGCTCAAGGTGTTCTTTAACGGCGGCGGCCGAGTGATCGACACCTCGCCCAACTACGGCGGCGCCGATGCAATGCTTGGCCAGTTGCTGGAGGAGGGTGGCTGGCGGGATAACACCTTCATCGCCACCAAGATCGCTGCTGACAGCCGCGCGGGGGCCGAAGCGCAGTGGGCCGGGTCCCTGCAAAAGCTGCGTACCGACAAGGTCGACCTGCTGCAGATCCACAACCTGCGCGACTGGCGGCACCAATTGCCCTATGCCCGCGAACTCAAGGCCCAGGGCCTGACCCGCTATGTCGGCGTAACCCACTACATTGACAGCGGCCTGGATGAGCTGGAGCAGATCCTGCGCAGTGAAGCCCTGGACTTCATCCAGATCCATTATTCGGTCAATGCTCCCAATGCCGCGCGTACGGTACTGCCTCTGGCCCAGGACAAGGGCGTGGCGGTATTGATCAACCGCGCTTTCGACGACGGCCGGCTATTTGCCAGGGTCAAGGGCCAGGCCTTGCCCGGCTGGGCGACGGAGGCGGGGATCGGCAGCTGGGCGCAGCTGTTTCTCAAGTTCGCCATCAGCCACCCGGCAGTGACCACCGTGATCCCGGCCACCAGCCGCCCGGATCGCCAACTGGATCAGCTCAAGGCCGGCAGCGGGCCGCTGCTCGGGGCCCAGCAACAACAAGAACTGATCAAGCAGTTCGGCTAAGGTCATGAAACGCCTGAGCACCCGGCTGTTGAATGTCAGGCCCGGCGAATCGCCGGCGGTGGTCGCTGGCCTGGCCTTGTTCTTTCTGTTGTTCGCCGGCTACTTCATGTTGCGCCCGGTGCGCGAGACCATGGGCGTGGCCGGTGGCGTCGAGAACCTGCAATGGCTGTTCACCGGCACCTTCATCGTCACCCTGATTGCCTTGCCGTTGTTCGGCTGGCTGGCTTCCAAGGTACAGCGCCGGCGTATCCTGCCCTGGACCTATGCGTTCATGGCCAGCAACCTGCTGCTGTTCGCCACCTTGTTTGCCGTGCAACCCGACAACCTGTGGGGCGCGCGG
The DNA here is from genome assembly GCF_900497695.1 of Pseudomonas wadenswilerensis. Taxonomy (GTDB): domain Bacteria; phylum Pseudomonadota; class Gammaproteobacteria; order Pseudomonadales; family Pseudomonadaceae; genus Aquipseudomonas; species Aquipseudomonas wadenswilerensis. Next base: position 299,474 of record NZ_UIDD01000007.1, read on the forward strand.
GCGTTCTACATCTGGTTGTCGATGTTCAACCTGCTGACCATCTCGCTGGCCTGGAGCGTGCTCGCCGACCTGTTCTCCAGCGAGCAGGCCAAGCGTCTGTTTGGTTTGCTGGCGGCGGGGGCAAGTTTCGGCGGCTTGCTCGGGCCGTTGCTCGGGACCTTGCTGGTGGGGCTGATCGGCCATGCAGGGCTGGTGGTGCTGGCCACGGTGTTCCTGCTCGGTAGCGTGGTCGCGGCCATGTACCTGCAGCACTGGCGCGACCTGTATCCGTTACCGGCGCAAACTGAGCATCCCCGTTCAAAACCGTTGGGCGGCAATCCTTTTGCGGGTGCCAGCGAGGTGTTGCGTTCGCCCTACCTGCTGGGCATCGCGGTGTTCGTGGTGTTGCTGGCCAGCGTTAGCACCTTCCTGTACTTCGAGCAGGCGCGGCTGGTGGCCGAGCACTTTACCAGCCGCACCGAACAGACCCAGGTGTTCGGCCTGATCGACAGCGCCGTGCAGGCCCTGGCGATTCTTACCCAGGTGTTCGTCACCGGGCATATTGCGCGCAAGCTCGGGGTCGGGGTGTTGCTGGTGGCGGTGCCATTGGTGATGGTGCTGGGGTTTATCTGGCTGGCCCTGACGCCGCTGTTTGCCGTGTTCGTGCTGGTCATGGTGGTGCGCCGGGTGGGTGAGTACGCGCTGGTGCGGCCGGGGCGCGAGATGCTCTACACCGTGGTGGAGCCGGAGCAGAAGTACAAGGCCAAGAATTTTACCGACACCGTGGTCTATCGCGGCGGCGATGCCGTGAGTGGCTGGCTCAAGCGTGGGCTGGATGTCATGGGCGATCATCCGCAACTGGCGATGTTGATCGGCGCGGGTATTGCCTTGGGCTGGGCGGGGACCGGATGGTGGCTGGGGCGTCAGCAGCGCCGGCGCGAGGATGGGCGCCATTGATGTGCTGGCTGAACCGGCCCCATCGCGGGTCAAGCCCGCTCCCACAAGTTGCCAGCTACACTGTTTCTACTGTCTGATTCCGGAGTCCATCATGAACAGGTTGCCATCCATTGGCCTGTGCCTGGCTTTGTCGGCTGTGTGTGCCCAGGGCTGGGCCGAAACCGTGGTGCCGATCAAGGGCCAGAGCGCCCAGCAGGTACAGACTGATATCAACGATTGCCATAACGTCGCCGCCAGTTCCACGACCAGCCAGCCCCATGTCGGTGGCCGGGTACGCGGCGCGGCCGTGGGCGCTGCCGCCGGAGCTGCAGGCGCTGAGGTGCGGGGTCGTCAGCACGATGAGGTGTACGACCGGGTCGACGACGATGTCAAACAGCAATACCGGCAGAACCGTGCCGGTGAAACCGCCGCTGCCGGTGCGGTAGTCGGCGGCGCCCGGCAGCGTCAGGAACGCCGCGAGGACCGGCGCACCAGCGAGGCAACCAGCGCCTCGGCCTACACCAGTTGCCTGCAGAACAGGGGGTACCAGGTCACGCCATAGGCGCCGTTGATCTGCTAGTCTGCTGGCTTTGATCCGTGTGCAGGCAGCCATGAACAACGATATTCCTGAACCCCAAGCGGTGTGCAGCCCGATCACCAGCAGCGCGATTTTCATGGTCGCCACCCTGGCGCCCGACCGTGACGCGCTGCACACCGTGCGCGAATGGTGCGCCGATATCGCCGGCCTGACCCGCTCGGTCGGCAAGCGCGTGCCGGCGGGCAACCTGTCGTGCGTGTGCGGTTTTGCCGCCAGTGCCTGGGACCAGCTGTTCGGCGGGCCGCGGCCAGCGGCCTTGCACCCGTTCCGTGAGTTTGGCGTAGAAGGGCGCCGCGCACCGGCCACCCCCGGCGACATCCTCCTGCACATCCGCGCCGACCAGATGGACCTGTGCTTTGAACTGGCCACCCAGCTGATGACGGCCTTGGGCGATGCGGTCAAGGTGGTGGATGAAGTGCAGGGCTTTCGCTATTTCGACATGCGCAGCATCGTCGGCTTCGTCGATGGCACCGAGAACCCGGTCGGTCGCCAGGTACCCAAGTTCACCCTGATCGGTGATGAAGACCCGGCCTTCAGTGGCGGCAGCTATGTGCTGGTGCAAAAGTACCTGCACAACATGACCGCCTGGAACGCGCTGCCGGTGGAGGCGCAGGAGCGGGTCATCGGCCGCACCAAGCTGTCGGACATCGAGCTCGGTGACGAGGTCAAGCCCAGCAACTCCCACAGCGCCCTGACCACCATCACCGGCGCGGACGGCGAAGAGCTGAAGATCCTGCGGGACAACATGCCGTTCGGCCGCCCCGGCGCGGGTGAGTTCGGTACTTACTTCATCGGCTATGCACGTTCGCCGGCACCGATCGAACTGATGCTCGAGAACATGTTCGTCGGCCGTCCGGTCGGCAACTATGACCGCCTGCTGGATTTCAGCACGGCGGTCACCGGCGGGCTGTTCTTCGTGCCCTCGGCCGAGCTGCTCGAAGACCTGGCCGAGCGGACACCAGACTAGTGCCTACGCCGGTTTCAATTCGCTGTCGAGCAGTGATTTAACCTCGGCAAAGCACTTCTCCGCGATTGCCGAACGCGGCTCGGTACGCCGCAGCAGCAAGCCGATGGGGGCATGCACGCTGGCAGCACTGATCGGCACGATGCGCAGGTGCTCGCTCAAGCCTTCCAGGCCGTAATCCAGCGGCATGATCGCGCAGCACATGCCGGCGCAGGCGGCCTGGATCAACTGGTAGCTGGAATCGCTTTCCAGCACCGCATGGGGCTGCAGGCCGCGGCTGCGAAAGCTCAGGTCGACCGACTGGCGATAATGCATGCCCTTGCTCAACAGCCCCAGGGGCACTTCGCTGACCGCTTCCCAGGGGAGTTCAGCCTGCTCGAACTGGAAATGACGCACGTCGTACAACAGGCCCATGCGCGTGGTGCCCAGTTCGATCACGTCGAAATAGGCGCTGTTGATCTGGTCCAGGTAGCAGATACCCAGGTCCAGCTGGTTGCGGCTCAGGCCATCGGTGATCTGCTCCGAGCTCAAGGATGACAGCTGGAACTGCAGCTCCGGATAGCGCTGGGCCAGGGGCTGGAGAAACTGCATGGGGTTGAAGCTCGACAGCGGCACCATGCCCAGGCGCAGGCTGCCGACGATCTGCCCGCGGCAACTGGCGGCTTCGGCCTGCAAGCCGTCATAGGCGGCAAGCAAGGTGCGGGCCCAGGCCAGGATGCGCTCGCCGGCCTCAGTGAAGCCCTCAAAACGCTGGCCACGGGTTACCAGCACCAGGTTCAGTTCGTCTTCCAGGTTGCGCAGACGCATCGACAACGTCGGCTGGGTGATATGGCACAGCGCCGCGGCCTGGCCGAAGTGGCGGGTCTGGTCCAGGGCGAGGAGAAACTTGAGTTGTTTGATATCCATGGCACAGCCTGGCAAGTCAGTGGGGGCGGGTGGGAAAACGGTAAAGCAAAGGGCCAGGCCCGTCCAATGAGCATTAGTGACCGGGTGATAGAGGCGCTTGATCAGTAGACGATAGACCCACTCGATAAGCCGGTCGGATCTATCGATTGGACGCTGTCGGTGTTTAGTTCTAGCGTTGCTCGCAACTTCCTGACTGCTGCCAAGGGGCTTTGCATGAGTATCAAACTGGACGCGGCCTTTGTGCCGCTGAATATCGCCGTGCTGACCGTCAGTGACACCCGCAGCTTTGACAACGACACCTCTGGCGAACTGCTCGCCAGCCGCGCGGTGGAGATGGGTCACCGGTTGGTTGATCGGGTGTTGCTCAAAGATGACCTGTACAAGATTCGCGCCCAGGTGGCGGGCTGGATTGCCGAAGACGACGTGCAGGTGGTGCTGATCACCGGCGGTACCGGCTTTACCGGCCGCGACAGTACCCCGGAGGCGGTGGCCTGTTTGTTCGACAAGCACATCGACGGTTTTGGCGAGCTGTTCCGCGCCTTGTCGATCCTCGACATCGGCACCTCCACCGTACAGACCCGCGCCCTGGCGGGCCTGGCCAATGGCACCCTGGTGTGCTGCCTGCCGGGCTCCACCGGCGCCTGTCGCACCGCCTGGGAAGGCATCCTCGCCGAACAACTGGATGCCCGCCATCGGCCTTGCAACTTCGTTGCCCACCTCAAGCCTGGCAAGCTGTGCGAATCGCGCCAGTGAACTAATCGCGGGGCACCGCTCCCACAGGTCTTGCGCCGACCTTGTGGGAGCCGGTCTTGCCGGCGATCGAGCGCGAAGCGGTCGTAGCTCAACCCACAGCTGATGTGCTGGTTTCAGTGGCCTCATCGCTGGCAAGCCAGCTCCCACAGGTATTGCGCCGACCTTGTGGGAGCCGGTCTTGCCGGCGATCGAGCGCGAAGCGGTCGTAACTCAACCCACAGCTGATGTGCTGGTTTCAGTGGCCCCATCGCTGGCAAGCCAGCTCCCACAGGTATTGCGCCGACCTTGTGGGAGCCGGTCTTGCCGGCGATCGAGCGCGAAGCGGTCGTAACTCAACCCACAACTGATGTGCTGGTTTCAGTGGCCCCATCGCTGGCAAGCCAGCTCCCACAGGTATTGCGCCGACCTTGTGGGAGCCGGTCTGAACTGGTCAACAGATTTTGGACACCGGTTTAGGTTCATGCCGCAACCTTGAGCTTTTTCTCCATGGCTACCGGGGTTTCATAGCCGTTGTAGCTGTGGAGACGCTTAAGGTTGTAACGCATCAGATAAGCCTGGATGTCTAACTGTGCTTGCGCTTCGGTTTCGTAACCCTCTGCTGGTATCCACTCAGACTTCAATGCACCGAAGAAGCGCTCCATGACGGCGTTATCCCAGCACTGGCCTCGGTGACTCATGCTCTGTTCCAGACCGTACTCCTCAAGAGCAGCCCTGAATTTATGGCTGGTGTACTGACAGCCCTGATCCGAGTGGAACATCACTCCAGCCGGTCTACCTCTAGATTCGGCCGCCATTCGTAGCGCCTCGCAGGCAAGCCGGGCATCGGCGATCATTGAGAAAGCCCAGCCCACCACTCGGCGAGCATACAAGTCGATCACAGCCGCCAAGTACAGCCAACGCTTGCCTACCTGGATGTAGGTGACATCGCCGCACCACACCTGGTTGACCGTCGAGACGTTGAAGTTTCGCTTGAGCTGGTTACTCGCGATCAATGCTTCTGTGCCCGATGATCGGTAACGATGCGGCCTGCGTTGCTTGCATTGCAGACCGGCTTCCTTCATCAGCATACGTACCTTGTATCGCCCGGCTTTATGGCCAGCACGACGCAATTCCCGAACCAGCGTTCGCGACCCAGCAGAGCTACGAGAGGCCTTGAAAAGGCTGGCCATCGTTGAACGCAGATCCTCTCTGACCGGATCCTTTCGTCCCTGGCGTTTTCGCCATGCGTAGAAACTGCTGCGCCGAACTCCAAGGACGCGACAGCAGTCGAAAACACCAAATTGCTCACTCAGTTCGTTGATCAACGAGAACGATCCTTGGAGTCCCGAAGCAGGAGAGCACTGGCCTTTTTTAGGATTTCGATATCCCGGTCCTTTTGCCGGACTAGCGCTTCCAGCTCCTGGATTCGCTGCTGCTCTGGAGTGATGGCCTTGGCGCCGACTGGTGTTTGACCTTCTCGTTCCTGGCGCAGTTGCTCGACCCAGCGACGAAGCGCGGTCCGCCCTAGGCCAAGGCTCTCGCAGACATCAGGGACTGACTCACCATCGTCCAGCACCATCTCGGCAGCTTTGATTTTGAATTCGTTCGAGTAAGATTTTCGCACTGATTTTGCCTCCAATTGGGCGCCATAATAGCGCCCGACGAAGGTGTCCAAAATCATTAGGCCAGTTCAGTCTCACTCCTATACGCCTGGCTTGTATTTAATGATGACGAGTACGAGAAAAGTGACCCGCACCTGTTGACTCTGCTGGGCGAGATCGAATCGGCTGCATCGACGATCACAACTGATGATCTTTATCAGGTGTTGGGCCTGCCTAGTCATGCAGCGAAGCGGCTTGCTCGAGCCCTTGGCTTGATACATATCTTTTCCGGGCAGACGAAATACAGGCTAAGTCAGCCTAGATGGACTCAAAGCGAAGTGATGGTAAAGCGGGAGACTTACAAGCAGTGGGCCGGCTCGGTGTCTGATATTCGCGATCATCTTCAAATTGCGACTCGCCAGATTGAGTCCGCCGCAGACACTGGTGCGCCTCGGCCTTCATCGGAGGAAATATACGGAACGGGTGACTAGCATCCAGAGCCCCGTGTTAGGCCCGGCGGACCTTGAACCCGAACATGCACTCTATGTCGTGGTACTCGCACCGCTCGTATGCCTTGTACTTGGCCTGGGAAGGCGTGCTGGCAAAAACATCGACGATTGTGCGATTGGTGATGCCCCACCAACCCCAGCCGTTGACCAGCACCTGGTAGCGTTTGAGTGGAAGCTTGTCGGCCATCTCGCCGTATTGCATCTCCCAAGTCGGGTGGTAGCTGCGGATGCGCTTCTTCGGGTCGCTGTCGAGAATGACGCCGATGTAGTGGCCGCGGTCCGCCATGATGATGCCGGGCTCGCCGTTGGCGATCACACGTCGACCGACCTCGGCTGGCACGTCATAGGTGCGGCGAACGTAGTCGCAGTTGTAGTTGCTCATGGATCGCTCCTTGATCAGGCTGTGACGCGCTCGCCGATGACGGCAGTGCTATAGGTGACCTCGTAGTTCAGGGTCACCTCGAAGCGGCCTCCGCATACGTCGCAGGTCATTTCCTGGTCTTTGTGGTCTTCCGATTCCAAGTGAATGGCCGTCGCGCAGTGCGGGCATTTGCACTCGTCCTGATATTCGAAGTCCGAGTCGCCGAACTCCGCTTCGGCAAACTTGGCCAGGGCCTCCGCCTTGGTTGCAGCGTCGATGCGATCCTGGCAAGGCTTGCAGGTGAAGCCTTCGGAATGTCCCCAGGGAGTCTCGGTGAGCTTCGAGCGATGGATTCCGCAGTGGTGACAGGCGTTGTGCTTGTCGCAGACGATGTAGCTCCACTTTCCCGTTGTGCCGTTGCACTTGTTGCAGCCCGAAATCCAGTACCAGGCGCCGTCGATGCGCTCGGCGTACAGGCCTTTTTCCGGCGGCTCAAGCTTCACTTCCGGCAAGCCGTTGCGGTGCGGCCGGTCGTGATTCTTCCCGTTCCAGATGTTGGTGTGGCCGGAGCGGGTGCGCTCTGTCCATTCGCCAGGGATCTCGGCGATTAGGATCTTGGTGTGCTTGTCCATGGCTTTCTCCATGCATGCGCCGCCCTCCGTGGCCGGATGCGGCATAGTGGCAAAATGGCATGATCAGCCTGTTCCGCTGCTCAGAGATGTCCTAAACTTGAGCTCTCAATGCAGGAGGACGAGTTATGAGCAGGACTTATGACCACGAAACTGGTGAAGCAGTTGGTGAAGGTTTCTTGGAAAAAAATGCTGGAAAAATTGCAGCTGCCACTGGTGCTGCGGTGGCCGTCCCCGTCGTATTGAAGAGTGCGGACACAGTCAAGGTGGTGACAAAGGTTCTTAGCTTCATCGGCAAGAATCCGAAGGTAGCACTAGGCATCGCCGCCATAGCAGGAACTTGCTACGCAGTCCATCGCCTTACAGAACCTGGTACGAAGTTCAAAAAAACGAAAGAAGGCTTTGAGTACGAGCGTTCGTAGTAGCCAGTTGTGACCGATGGCAATTTGGTTTGGGATGGGGTATTACGGGTGACCGGCATGGGGCCGGGTCAAAAGGAATTGAAATGACAACTGATCGTGAAATTGCTTTGGAGCAGGCACTTGTCGCAGTAATTGGAGCTGCGAAATTCGACGGCCTGGACGAGAGGAACATCGTCGAGCGCGCCACTGCGCTGCTATTGGGCAACAACAGTCTGCGATATGTTGAGCATCCGCATGTCGGTAACGCGATCCGTGAAATCAGCAACGCCCACGCCGAGGCGCTCACCCGGCTGCCAACAAGGGCGTAATAACTTCGTCGCCAGGGTCACGTTTTAGCTCAGCCCTAGTGGCTTCCTCGAACTGTCGCGCTAGCTTTGGCAATAGCTCAAACGCTGGCGCGTCAGGCCGTTTCAGTCGGCGAGCTTGCTCTTCACGGTCGCACGCCAGGAGCGATAGATGTAGGTCCTGCAGCAGCTCCTGCAACTGACTGAAACCGTAGACCTGCATCGCTTCGGACATGCCCAGCTTGGTGCGTGTAGCGGTAACCCGCGTCATCTTCTCGATGCCCAGCCGTTCCGCCTCCTTCTTCTCCCTGTCGCGGTAGTCCGCTGAGTGCTTGGCTGCCCCTGTCTTCTTCTCGGCCATTGCGATACCTCGCCGGGCGATGCCCGGATGTAATGAGTGGCGAAGGATCAACTACAGTTGAATTGTCATTCGCAAGGAGGAACGAGAGGTGACTTGTTTGATTTGCAGCGGTGCTGCGGAAACGTACGACTCTGGAGGGGACTGGCATGAGCGAAACTGTGCTCGCTGCGGCCGCTACAGGGTTTCAAGAACATTGGTTGACACAATGGCGGGGCGGAAACAGTTGTTTGACGTCGCTCGCACTAGGGCATGGATCGCGACTAACAAGGTCACAACACCTTCGCCGCTTATATCGAGTTTTGAGGCGGGTCAGCACCAACTGATTTTCTCGCATGGCGACATCATGAGGGGGTTGCATGACTGATGATCGTGAAAGTGCATTGGAGCTTGCGCTCGGAATGCTGCTGACTACAGCAACGCTGCAGGGCTTAGACCTAAAGGTTTTTGTGGACCATACTGCAGCTCTTATCTCGAAAGCTTCCCAGCATTTCGAAAGGGGCGAACTGGGAGCAATGGCAACTGCCGAACTCCACAAGGCGTATGCGGACTTGTTGGCAGCCCAGCAACGAAGTGAATCCTGAAGCGAACTCTATAGGTACATCGGCCAGAAGTCAGAAACTGAGCTCATGCTGCCTTCTGCTGGCTCAAGGCACCGACTGCTGCGAAGACCGGCGCAGTCTGTGCGTCTTCGAGCGGGGTGTCAGTGGGGACGGCAATCTATCCTGACGCCACACGGCGATTTGGTTTGGATGGGCTCAGGCGCTCTGCATGTGCTCAATCACGTAAACGCCCTTGTCGTCCGGGTCGTCGCCAAGCATCAGGTCCGGCGCGCGCAGCTCTCGACCGAGGCGGAACTGGTCAAGTCTTCGCGCCACAAAATCCGATATGACGATTTCGTGGCGCGGCGCACTGAGGAAGTGGCGGGCCGCTTCAGGCCCTAGTTCATGGATTCGGTGGATCAGCAGGGTCATGGCCTCACCGTTTTCCTCAACCTCGGCCCACTGCATGATCTCTGTCAGGGCCTGGCGGGTGCCTCGTCCGGCTTTCATCCGCAGGTCTTCGATACCGGCCTTGGCCTCCTTCTTCTTGCGCTTCTCGTCGCGCTCCTGCGGCGTCATCGCCATACATCACCTCCTTCAATCCGCTAGGCGGCAAGTGAACCTGTACCCGGCGCTGGTGGCGCTGCAGGGCCATTCGTTTGAGTTTCATGGGATAGCTCCATATCAGTGTCATGCCAGCCCGCAAGCCACCACCCGCCGTCTACGGTCATGTTTCCGTAGGGCTGGGAGAGGCGGCACTTTCCGTCTTGGCGGCAGGCCCGGCCCTGGTAATAGGCCGTGGGGTAGATGAGGCGGAGCCGTCGGGCCTTCATGGCTACGCCCCGGCCAGGTGATGCAGCGGGGCGAAGGGGATGTCGTCGTCGAAGCTGTCGTAGTCCGGGCCCGGGGCGCCTTGCTGGTTCTGCTGCTGGGCCTGCGGGCGGCTCTGCTGGCGCTGAGGTTGAGGCCGAGACTGTTGCTGCTGGCTTCCTTGCTGCGCCTGTTGTGGTGGGCTGCCGGCGAACTTGATGATGATCACGCGGCCGGTGAGCTTCACGCCCTGGGAGTGGTCGGCCTTGGTGTAGGTCTCGACGTGGGCGTCGTCGATGGTGAAGTGCAGCTGCTGGCCCTTGAGCAAGTATGGCGCCATGGCTTCGGCCTGTTTGCCCCAGAGCGTGGCGTCGACCCACTGAGTGGGGCGATTACCACCTTGGCCTTTGCGGCCATATTCGCAGGCCAGAGCCAGGTTGCAGACGGCATTCCCTTCAGGCGTGTAGCGCAGTTCAGCGTCGCGGCCCAGGCGGCCGATATCGGTAAGAGTAGGCATCGTGATTCCTTGGTTATGCGGCCAGGCCGAGCACCTTGTTCATGCGCTCGTCGAGGATTTCGTAGAAAGTCTTCACCCGTTCGGTGAGCTTGCGGATCATGGCTTCGTCGCGATACACGCGTTTGACGAAGAGCGGCATTCCGGGCCAGTAGCTGATGAAGTCCAGCCACTCGCGCTCGGATACCCAGAGGCCGCCCTGGCACTGGGCGACGTGCTCCTTTGGAACATCGCCTGCCAAGATCACGCCGACCTGAAACTTGGGCAGCTTGGTCTTGATCTCGGTGAGGCCGTCGTCGCCTACCAGGGCGTCAGGCGAGTATACGTCGCTACTACCTCACGCTATGGACCGGATTTTTCCTAGCTGTCATTTCCTTCACCGCTGCGTTCATCCGCCTGGGAGAGACCTATTTCGCAGGTGACCCTAATCGGCCGATATACATCGTTATTATGCTCATTCTAGGCTCATTCACCCTCGGCATCGGCCAGTTCGTCGTAATCCGTGGCTATTCGGCCGGGAACCGTGCAGTGGTTGGGCTGTTGCTCATTTGCCTTATTGCCGGCGTGCTGACCTATCCCTTTTCTCACGATTCACTCCTGGCAGTGGTTTCAGTGATCGCCCCCTTGTTGTCGTTGCTGGCGTATAACAGCCGCCGTTATCGGGAGATGAGCAAAACCCTGTCGGATATCCGGCGCAATCACTTCAAGCCTGTGTCTGGCAAACGATAAAATCGAACCCCAACAACAAAGGTTCACGGATGAATCACCAAGAACAAATCAACGCCTGTCTACGCCGCAATTTCCCGCTCCTGACCTTGAGCTGGTTGCTGGCAGTTGCCTCCCTCATGAGCCTGATGCTGGTGATTAACGGCACACACTCACCGAGCTCCATGAGTTCATCCGACATCCTGCGCAACGTGAAAAACGGTGTGGTTATCCCGACCATGCTGCACCTCTTGCTGGTGTGGGGGAGCACCCGGTTGATCTGGTGGCTGGCGGCACTGCTGGTGTGTTGCTTGCTGGTCACTTTGGGGTTGTATACCCAGCGTCCACCTGGGCTGATTTATTACCTGGCGCTTTTCTGTCCCCTGGCTGGCCTGCTGGTGCTCAACAGCCAGGGTTATCGACGGATATATGCAAGGCTCGTCGAGATCAGCAAGGCGCCCCGCGCCAAGCGCTTGCCGGGTGAACCTGTGGATGTGCTGCGGTATCCGGGGATGGCGGCGTTTTTAAGGCGTTTCATGGGCCGATCTTTCGCCGCATTTTTCTTGACCATGGCCTCCATTGCGCTGGCAACGGTACAGGTGGAGTACGCCTATTTTGCCCAGCATCTCGAGAACATGGGGTATGTGGTGATTGTGATTCTGGTCGGGGCGGCTGTGTGTGGCGTAGGCGCCGGTCTGATCGCCAACGGTTTTGCCTGGGGAGTGTGGTGTCTCGTCGCGGTTGCGGTGACGAGTCTGCTCATGGCCATCGCAAGTGTTGCAGCCGGAATCCACCCGTTGTTTACCGCGACGTCGATTGCGCTGCCGTTGGTGGCGCTGGTTTTGCTGAACAGTCATCACCATCGGCAGTTTTGTAAGCGCTTTGCGGTGGTGCGGCGGTTGCGGTTGCGTAAGGCTGGTAGGTGATTTGATGGCCTCATCGCGGGGCAAGCCCGCTCCTACCGGGGCGGTGTGCGATTGGTGGCCTAGCGCATCTGGAACAGTTCCTGATGGAAGTCTTTCGGCTTCAGACCATGGGCCACCAGGTCGTCACGCAGGGCCTGGCCAAAGTCCGCAGGCCCGCAGTACCAGAAACTCGCCTGTTGCCAGTCGGCAACTTCCTGGCGCAGGCGTTCGCCATTGAGCCGGCCATCCTGGCCCGACACCAACACATGCAAACGCACGCCCGCAGCCGTTGCGTCGGCGCGCAGGTTGTCGATGGCGTCGGCTGCATACACGCCGCACGGATGGAACAGGTCGATACTGTGTTGCCGGTCCGGCTCCAGCGCCAGTTGCTTCAGCCGGGCCATGAAGGGCGTGATGCCAATGCCGGCACCGATCCAGACCTGCCGCGGCTTTTGGTCTTCGAAGGTGAAGCAGCCGTACGGGCCTTCCACCGTCACCCGGTCGCCTTCTTTCAGGCGCGTTGGCAGCCGGCGGGTGTGATCGCCCAGGCCTTTGGTGATAAAGCGCAGTTGCGCCGCTTGCGGGTCCCAGGCTGAGGCGATGGTGTAAGGGTGCGGCCCCTCCGACTCGGATGAGGTCACGAAGGCGAACTGGCCGGCCTGGTGCCCGGGCCAGCCCGCTTGCAGGGCGATATGGGTTTCCAGCAGGTTCGCCTCTGGGTAGCGGATCAGGGTCTGGATGTGGCCCTGGACCTTGCGCTGCTTGCCGATGCGCTTGAACAACGCCTGCAATGCCGCCAGCGTGCCGCCGATCAGCAGCAGGGCGGTGACGATGCCGATAGGTTGCAGCCAGTAGTCGAACTTGAGCAGCACCACGGTGTGGAACACCAGCACCAGATAGAGTGCCGCCAGCACAGTGTGGGTCTTGGCAAACCAGTGGTACGGGAAGCGCTTGATCAGGGCCAGGATGATCAGCACGCCGATGGCGTAGAACGCCCATTCCCCCAGGGTTTCGGCCAGGCCGCGCTGGCTGCGCAGCGCCTGCTCGATCGCGCCGAGTTCCGGCGCCGCACCGCCGCCCTTGGCCGGCTTGACCAGCCAGCCCCAGCCGACCGCCCACTTGGTGCCCTTGGCCCAGACCCAGTGCACGCTGGCGAACAGCAGGGCGCTGATGCCGAGCCACTTGTGCAGCCGGTACATCTTGTCGAGCCCGCCCAGCAGCGGCTCCGGGCGGCGCGGGCGCACGGCCAGCATCATCGCCACGCTCATGGCGGCGATGGCGATGACGCCGGTGTATTGCACCAGTACCGAACGTAGCGAGAAATAAGTCAGTGGGGTGGGCACAAAGGTATCTGCCAGTGCCCATAGCAGGGTTAACCCGATGAACAACGTCCACAACACTATCTTGATGCGCTTCAACTCTACTCTCCACCGTAAAGGGTGGAGACATTGTCGACATTAAGTGGGCAATTGCGGACATCTCTTAACTGGTTAACTAGTTAAATATTGATATGGATCAATCGCTTAGCGAATAAAGTTGAATATTTCGCTGGACTTTGCTGTGAACGTTACTCATTACGCCTTTAGGGATACGCCGATCAAGTCAGCACAGGCCATCTGACCTGTGCTGCATGACCCCGACACCGCCAAAAAGCGATCATTGGCAAGGTTCGACCCATTTCCGAGAGAACGTCATTTCAACGACTGCACGCCCATATACACCGCCAAGGAGATGAACGTCACGCCGACCACCACGTTAAACGTATAACTGTAACGTACCAATATGTCCTTCAGGTACTTCATGAAATACGCATAAACGAGATGAACCAGCAAGGTGATCAGCAACAGTAGCGCCAACAGCAACAGCATTTGCGAGAGCGCACTTTTTGTCGGATCGATGAACACCGGGAAGAACGACGTGAAGAACAACAGCGTTTTCGGGCTGGCAAAGGTTACAACCGCTCCGTGCCTGAAATTTCGCCAGTTACCACTGTCGTCATGCTGGGCAATGATTTCAACACCCTGCCGGGCATAGCGGATGGAGGAAACGCCCAGATAAGCAATGTACAAGGCCCCCACCAGTTGCAGGGTAACGAACAACAGCGGAGACGAAATCAACACAGCGGCAACACCGGAAAGCGCCAGTCCCGCCATGGCCAGCATGCCAACCTGAATACCGAGGATGACCGGAAGGGTTCTACGCCACCCGAGGAAGGCGCTGTAGGTAATCACGCTGATTGTCCCAGGGCCTGGGGTGGCTGCCGCCACTGCACAGGTCAGGAAGTAGGTCAGAAGTGTTGACGCAAGCATCATTCGTAACCTGGCAGCGCAGAGCTGGTCATCATCGTCATCGGCCAATCCAGGCTCAAGCCGTCATCGGTATCCCGCACGCCAAGATAGTGCTTGGCCGCAGCGACCGAGTCAGCCTCGGAGAAGGAAGCTTTATTGGCCAACAGCAGCCCCAGAAAACGCCCCAGGTGCTGTTCGTTTTCAAAGCTCCACTTCAAGTCGATGTCATGAAACTCGGGTTCACGCCAGCCGGTATTTGCACACAGGCTGGTCGCGAAGTCTTTGCTCAGGTAAGAGACTTCATGGCCCGTCACGCAAGACCTCGCGACGAACCCATCGAAGAATCTGGCGGTACGGTTATGGCTGAAGATGTCGAAAATGGCCATCCTCGAGTTTCCGTGAACCAAACGCCTCCAGCGAGAGAATGTTTCGGTCTTGTCACGCACGTGATGAAACGCACCCCGTGACCAGATCTTGTCGATGGCAGGAGCACCTTCCCCCAGAGCAATCTCTTCCGCGCCCTGCGCCAGAATGATCATGTTGGCCGATTGTTGTTCCAGCACAGATTGAAGTTGCTCAATGGAGGGGTCTGTTACATACAACAGCCCTTGCTCGCCAATCCCACGCGAGATGGGGAAGCTAAAGAATCCAGAGCCTGCTCCCACCTCCAGAATATTGTCACCAGGTTCCGGATCGAGATACGCATACATGGCATCCAGATCCTCATCCCACACACGCCCTATCGACCCAACGGCCGCTCTATAATTATCGGAGCGTGACTTTGCAAACTCGTACCTTGCACCATCTGACTCAATGTACATAAGTGTTCCTTCACTTGTATTGAGCAACATCGGGGATATATCGCCGGCTTACCCTGGTAAATGCCTCCATTTCTAGCGCTTGACAGAAACACGCGCTAGGCCATTAGGGGGCGCTAGAGAAAACGGAAATAAACGTCCTGAATTCATAGAATAAGTGCAACGCAGCGTTTTGCAAGGTCATTTCCGCGATCCTGAATCGGCAGGAAGCGCTGTACGAACTCACCTTGATGCACCAGTTTGTCCAACTGACGCTCAGCGCCCGAAAGCGAGTTGGCCTGAATCAGCAAACCGCTCACTGCCGTTTGCTGAGCAACTGCTTCGGCGTTTCCTTAGCGGATCGCCACCGGGTTGATATTCACCTGGGTCGAGCCTTTGTACAGCGGTTGGCCCAGCACAAACAGAAACTCCCAGGCCTTGTCGCGCACCAGCGCGCGGGTGTCGATCAGTTCGAGGTTGTAGATGCCGCGTTTGGCCAGCATGAACTGGTTGACCGGGAACTCTTCGCCCGACGGGTTCGGGTACACCTCCGAAGCCCAGGTATCACCGCCAAAGGCGACGATGCCCTGGTCGGCCAGCCACTGCGCGGAGGGCATGTCGATGCCGGGTTCGGTGGCGAGGAACTGCTGGTGGTCCTTGCCGATCAGCTCTAGCCAGCCGGTGTTGAACAGCACCACATCGCCCTTGCGCAGGGTGATGTTCTGTTGCTTCAGCACCGCTTTGACGTCTTCCACGGTGAATACCGTGCCGCCCGGGACGATGGCTTTGCCGTAGTGGGCGGTCATGTCCAGTACCACGCCGCGGGTGACCATGGGTGGGACTTTTTCGATGCCAAGCTTAGTGACGCCTTCGACGGTGACGAAGTCGGCGGACTTGTGGCCGTTGTAGTAGACGTTGTCGATACCGATATGGCCGATGCCGTTGAGCTGGGTGCCGACACCGGTCCAGCCGTTGACCAGTTCGTCGTTGAAGGTGAATTTGTTTTTGCCCAGGGTCTGCCCGGCTTGTTCACCCGGCTGGACGTTGTAGAGGTGGAAGCTACGGTGGCGGAAGGCCGGGAGGTCTTTGCTGACCGGTACGCCGAGAGCGTAGGTCTTGCCGGTGGTGACCAGGCCGATGGCGTTTTTGACCACTTCAGGGGTGAGCAGGTTGGCGGCGCCGATTTCGTCGTTGGCGCCGTAGGCGGAAGGGTACCAGTCGGCGGCCAGGGTGGTTTGGCTGGTGATGGCCAGGGCGGTGGCGAGGAGCAGGGGCTTGAGAGGCTTCATGAGTCGGTCCTGTGCAATTGAGGGGGCCGATTCTGTGCAAGGTGGGGCCGGGGAAACAGCCGGGTTGGGGACAATCAGTTTTGCGCTGGGGGCACGGATGGGTGAGTTTTGCTGTGCTATGGCAAGGCTGATAGCATTGGGCCATATTCTAGGGAGGGAATGCTGTGGCGCGTTGTTTTTCCGGGCGGGTAGGGTTGGCCCTGGTACTGGTGTTGGTGGCGTCCACGGCGTTGGCGGCCAACACGCCTTGCTCCGGGCGCAAGGGTGGGATTGCCGGGTGTGATGGCGATCTGTTTTTGTGTAATGACGGGTCGATCAGTGCGTCGAAACGTAGTTGCACGGCGTACATGGGCGGCAGTGCTGCACGGCCTGCGTTGCAGCCGTTGCGCGGGGCGAGTGAGGGTTGTGGTTGTGGGACCGGGAACTTCTGCACTGGGCCGCGGGGTGGGGTGTATTGCCTGACGCCCAGTGGCAAGAAGAGTTATCGGCGGCGGTGAGAGGGTGCATTGGCTGCTGGCCTCATCGCTGGCAAGCTGAACTGGTCAACAGATTTTGGACACCGGTTTAGGTTCATGCCGCAACCTTGAGCTTTTTCTCCATGGCTACCGGGGTTTCATAGCCGTTGTAGCTGTGGAGACGCTTAAGGTTGTAACGCATCAGATAAGCCTGGATGTCTAACTGTGCTTGCGCTTCGGTTTCGTAACCTTCTGCTGGCATCCACTCAGACTTCAATGCACCGAAGAAGCGCTCCATGACGGCGTTATCCCAGCACTGGCCTCGGTGACTCATGCTCTGTTCCAGACCGTACTCCTCAAGAGCAGCCCTGAATTTATGGCTGGTGTACTGACAGCCCTGATCCGAGTGGAACATCACTCCAGCCGGTCTACCTCTAGATTCGGCCGCCATTCGTAGCGCCTCGCAGGCAAGCCGGGCATCGGCGATCATTGAGAAAGCCCAGCCCACCACTCGGCGAGCATACAAGTCGATCACAGCCGCCAAGTACAGCCAACGCTTGCCTACCTGGATGTAGGTGACATCGCCGCACCACACCTGGTTGACCGTCGAGACGTTGAAGTTTCGCTTGAGCTGGTTACTCGCGATCAATGCTTCTGTGCCCGATGATCGGTAACGATGCGGCCTGCGTTGCTTGCATTGCAGACCGGCTTCCTTCATCAGCATACGTACCTTGTATCGCCCGGCTTTATGGCCAGCACGACGCAATTCCCGAACCAGCGTTCGCGACCCAGCAGAGCTACGAGAGGCCTTGAAAAGGCTGGCCATCGTTGAACGCAGATCCTCTCTGACCGGATCCTTTCGTCCCTGGCGTTTTCGCCATGCGTAGAAACTGCTGCGCCGAACTCCAAGGACGCGACAGCAGTCGAAAACACCAAATTGCTCACTCAGTTCGTTGATCAACGAGAACGATCCTTGGAGTCCCGAAGCAGGAGAGCACTGGCCTTTTTTAGGATTTCGATATCCCGGTCCTTTTGCCGGACTAGCGCTTCCAGCGCCTGGATTCGCTGCTGCTCTGGAGTGATGGCCTTGGCGCCGACTGGTGTTTGACCTTCTCGTTCCTGGCGCAGTTGCTCGACCCAGCGACGAAGCGCGGTCCGCCCTAGGCCAAGGCTCTCGCAGACATCAGGGACTGACTCACCATCGTCCAGCACCATCTCGGCAGCTTTGATTTTGAATTCGTTCGAGTAAGATTTTCGCACTGATTTTGCCTCCAATTGGGCGCCATAATAGCGCCCGACGAAGGTGTCCAAAATCATTAGGCCAGTTCAAACCTGCTCCCAGCGGGTCTGATGGGTCTTGACAAACGTCTTGGGTGCGTTGGGGACTGTCCGTAGATAAGCCATTTTTAACGTAACTGCAGTGCATCTAGGGTGCCAAGGACTGAATTCCGGGGTACTAAAAAATGCCCTCAGGGCTCCTGATTTGCTATTAAGCCATCCATCGGTCTGAATCCCCCCGGGTTTCGTAGACACCTCTTTGCCTTAAACTGGACTACCCCCATTCCAATAGACATTTTCCGGCCTCATAACGAGGCGCTTTCAAAGGCCTCAGGACTGACGCCGCCCAAGTGACTATGACGGCGAGTACGGTTGTAAAACACTTCGATGTAATCGAACACATCGGCCCTGGCCAAGTCACGGGTTTTGTAGATGCGCTTACGGATCCGTTCTTTCTTCAAACTGCTGAAAAACGATTCGGCCACGGCATTATCCCAGCAGTTGCCACGCCGACTCATGCTCTGCTCAAGGTTATTGGCCAAGCAAAAGCGCTTCCAGTCATCACAGCCGTACTGGCTGCCCTGATCGGAATGCACCAGTACGCGCTCCTTGGGCCGACGGCGCCAGAGCGCCATCAATAACGCGTCCAGCGCGAGTTCACGGGCTAATGTCGGCTTCATCGACCAGCCCACGACCTTGCGCGCATAGAGATCCACCACCACGGCCAAATACAGCCAACCCTGCCATGTGCGGATGTAGGTGATGTCGGTCACCCAAGCCTTGTTGGGGGCATCAACTGTGAATGCTCGGTTGAGATGATTGGGTGCAATGATCGACGGCCGCCCGGCAATTGGGCGCGGCGCCTTATAGCCCCTCAACGCCTTGATCCGGTTGGCACGCATCAACCGCGCAACGCGGTGTTTGCCGCAACTCTCGCCGGCTTCCCGCAAGTCGCCATAGACGCGTAGAGCACCGTAAACCCCTCGGCTAGCCGCATAGGAATCGCGGATCAGTTTCAGCAAGCGGTCGTTATCCTGGTCGCGCTCAGAAACGGGCTTGTGTAGCCATTGGTAGAACCCGGCACGAGCGATCCGCAATACCCTGCACATCGTGGTAATTGCATACTGATGACGATGCTCGTTCATGAAGCGGTACTTCACTCGGGCTCTCTGGCAAAGTACCGCGCGGCTTATTTTAAGATATCCCGCTCTTCTTCAAGGCGGCGCATTTGGGCCCGTAGCCGCAGGATTTCACTCTTGGCTTCGAGCAGTTCGCTGGCCTGCTTTTCTGATTTATCAGGGGTGACGGCGCTCACCCATTTATAGAGGCTGTGAGTCGAGACGCCGAGGCGTGCGGCAATCTCCGCGACTGAATAGCCGCGTTCAACCACCTGCCTGACGGCTTCCGCCTTGAATTCCGGGGTGTATCGCTGGGTACTCATAGACTTCCTCCTATGCTCAAAGCATAGGCCGGGGATGTCTACCTTTCCGGGGGCAGTCCAAAAGAGCTTGCAAGGTGTCTAGAAAGCCCGGGGCGATTCAGTTGTCAGTTGATCGTCATCGCCGATGCACTCTCTCAAGCCGGCGAGGACACGCTCGATACCCGGTGCCTCGGAAGGTTGGTTTCCTCGGCATTCGTGCTGTTGGCTGCGCTAATTTCTATTGGCCTTCCAAGGCATGGGCAGGCCCTTTGAGACCTTCGGCACCAACGTCGCCGGGGCATATCGTCGGAACCTGATCGGTCGTGGTACTTGCAGGTTTTGTATTATATTATATTATTTTATATAATATATTTAGATGTATCATGTGAGCGAGATTACAGTCATAGAAGGACTGGCGATGGATGTTCAGCAGTTACGCGGCAACACCGAAGCAGCAGCTCAGTTGCTTAAAACCCTGGGAAATCCAGAGCGACTGCTGTTGCTATGCCAGTTGTCTGAAGGTGAGCGCAGTGTAAGTGAGCTGGAGTCCCTGCTTGGCATTCAGCAGCCCACCTTGTCTCAGCAATTAGGGGTTTTGAGGCGCGAAGATCTGGTGGCGACAAGGCGTGAAGGTAAGCAGATTTTCTATCGCATCGATAGTCCAGCTGCCCTGGCGGTGATTAAAACCTTGTATCAATGGTTCTGTGCGAAGGAGCCGAAATGACTATCGACTGGGTCAATTTCACACCTTGGTCGGCCTTGCTCGGCGGTGCGTTGATCGGGCTTGCCGTGAGCCTGTTTGCACTTGTGAATGGCCGTATTGCCGGTATTAGCGGGCTGCTGGGCAGTTTGCTGCAAAAGAAGGGCGAGGGCAGAGGCGAGAAAGCACTGTTTCTCCTGGGGGTGTTGGTCGCCCCCCTAGTGTGGTGGTTATTTGCGGGTCGGCCGGTCGTACAGTTTCAGACAGACTGGGTAGGGTTGCTTGTGGCCGGTTTGCTGGTTGGCCTGGGAACACGTTACGCGGCAGGTTGCACCAGTGGGCATGGTGTCTGTGGACTGGCGCGTCTGTCGCCTCGTTCACTTGTCGCAACACTGTGCTTTATGTGCGCGGGATTTGCAGTTGTATTCGTTAGCCGTCACCTGGCAGGAGTATGAGCATGCGATGGGTAATGGCTTTTATCTGCGGTGTGGTGTTTGGCCTTGGCTTGTTGTTGGCGGGCATGGTTAATCCAGCCAAGGTAATCGGCTTTCTGGATCTGGCAGGAAGCTGGGATCCATCACTCGGGTTGGTAATGGTGGGTGCTATCGGGGTGGCACTTTTGCCCATGCAGTGGAGCAGCAAACAAACACGCTCGATGCTTGGTTTGCCGATGCAAATGCCTCGGATGCGGGCACTAGATCGGCAGTTGGTGGTGGGCAGCCTGGTATTTGGTGTCGGTTGGGGTATTGCCGGTATCTGCCCGGGGCCTGCACTCGCCCTGGTGTTAAGTGGCCACTGGCAAATACTAGTATTCGTACTTGCGATGTTGGTGGGAATGGCGCTCTTCAGCCTGCTTGAAAGCTGGCGTGCTCGTTAAAGATCCATGAGTGTCATCGTGTCTCAGCCTTGAGAGAAGGGGGCGGATCCTTTACTGGAGCAGCAATCCAGCCCACATCGAAGTAATGATCGCCAACTGACCGACTATGACATAAGCGGCAAATTTTGCGCCCCCGCTGATCCAGGCTAGAACACATTTGGTAAGTGTATTGCTGCTCATTGCGGTCAGCGCGGGCACCGCAATGTGGGCCATTGATAGTTGCCCGGACTTTACCACCGACGCGATAGATGCTGCCGTTGCGTGAGCATCAGCCAGGCCGCTAAATACCGACGCAATCAGTACACCATTGTGTCCAAAGGCATGCAGCAGTGCCGAGGACAGCAACGTGATGCCCGTTACGGCCACAGTCACAACGAGGGCGACCTTGAGATTGAAAGCACTGTCGCCGACTTGGGTTGCGGCCTGCACAAGCGCAGGGTTCCATGGGGCGAGGAGCAGCGAACCATATGCCACTGTTGTGAACGCAGCCAGCAAAATAGAAGCCCATAATTCCCCCAAAAAAGCCGGATCGACTGTACCCAGCACCAGACCCAA
Source organism: Pseudomonas wadenswilerensis (assembly GCF_900497695.1). Lineage (GTDB taxonomy): Bacteria > Pseudomonadota > Gammaproteobacteria > Pseudomonadales > Pseudomonadaceae > Aquipseudomonas > Aquipseudomonas wadenswilerensis. Next base: position 320,888 of record NZ_UIDD01000007.1, read on the forward strand.
CATCGCTATAGTCGCTAGGTTAGAGAATATCGCTGCGGCGCTGAACGCTTTGACAGACGACTGTTCACTTCGGGCCAGATGTCCCATCAGGGCGATGGTCGCCGAGCCTGAAGCAAACCCAGATGCGATGGCACTGAGGGTATAGCCATAGCGCTTGCCTACCACACGTAAGGCAATATGACCCAATGCCCCAGCCCCCATCAGCAGTACGGTCAGGGTACAGATTGTGCGGGGATTGATGGCACCAAATGGGCCGACGAAGCGATCGGGTGCCAAGGGGAGAATGACCAACACGGCTATCAGCAGTACCAACCCATCGCGGACTTCGCTTTCAGTCAGTTGATTGCGGACAAATCGATGCAGTTCTTGCCTGAATGCGAGAACAACCGTAAGCACGACCCCGACAGCGACAGCCAGTTCGGGCTGGTCATAACTCAAGGCGCCGAGTAGCAAGACGAAAAGCAGAGCAATTTCACTGGTGATGCCTGGATCCTTGCCAGAGTGTTTCCAGTAGGCGACTGCAACGATGATTGCCAAGGCAATACTCATGATGGCGACCAACATCGTACCCGCTACGGCCATGCATACGTAACCCAGTACAGACGTGATGGCAAAGGTTCTAAGTCCGGCAAACGCACGATGCTCCCCGGTACCTTTTTTGCGTTCACGCTCCAGGCCTACGAGCATACCTATACCCAAGGCAGCAGCGAGATGGGTAATGTCCAGGGTTTCAAGCATGACTGCTGCATCGATGCGCGGGGGAGGGCAGTTGTCGAGGCTGCTTGGGACGGGCTGAAATACATCCCAGCTTATTGATTTGCCGCTGAGCCTTTACTGTAGCCATGTTCTAGAACCTTCAAGCCAGGCAAATTCAAAATTTCCACTGTACGTCCGCTGAACTGCACTATGTCCAGGTGGCGCAGGTGTGCTATGCATCTACAGACGGTTTCAAGTCTCAACCCCAGGTAGGACGCAATGTCATCTCTCGACATGCGCAAAACAAAGCTATGGGCGGAAAACCCGCGTTCTACGTATCGTTTGGACAAGCCTAGTAGAAAGCTGGCCATTCGTTCTTCTGCGGTGAGGTTGCACATCATTAACAGCCGCTTATGCTCTCGAACAATTTCACTGCTGAGCAGCCTATTGAGGCTTTGTTGTAGGAACGGGAACTCATGGGCTAACGACTCCAGGCGTTGATAAGGAATAAGGCAAACTTCACTGTCCTCAAGAGCAAACGCACTGCATACATGCCGGTTGGTGCTGATCGCATCGCACCCCATTGTGTCTCCTGGCATCCAGAAGTTGGTTACCAGCCCTTGTCCTTCCGCATTTGCAAAGCAGGTCTTAAAACTTCCGAGGCGTACTGCATAGAGGTATTCCAACGGGTCGTTGGCGTGATACAAGCCGTAACCTTTCTTGATCCGTATGCGCTGTCTGATCAGCTCACTGAAACGGTCGTTTCCGTGTTTGCACAAGCCAGTTGGAAGACACAACGAACTGACCCTGCAATCCACGCAAGCCGCCCTGTATGGGTTTACATTGATGGGGGGTACCACCCCTATGGGATTACGTTCCTCTAGGTCAGTGGCAACGTTCAGGAGGCTATGCATTTCTCACCTCCGATACCGGGGTAGCAGATCCTGATGGGGCAATAGGGTCATGCAGGTCGCGATTTATGAGCTTGCCAGGTACCAGAGGATAGCTAGCAATCATCGCCAGGGAGTGTGGGGCGTTCAATCGAGTATTAAGTCGATCAACGAAGGCTGTCGCTTCGTCAATACTGCGAAAACTCACCATCCATACGTCCAGGTGAACCCACCAACGGTTTTGACGCGGATGATTTTCAATGTAGACGTTCATTGATGCTACTCCGTAATCGATGCAGTGGAATGCAAAGGACGCCGGTTTAGTGAGTGCTTTCTAGGTACGCTGAATACCAACAAACCCTGATGGTAATTGAGAGTGAAATGGTCAAGATCCATTGACGGCGGAATGGTTCGTGAAGAACTAAACCACCCACACTCAGATGAGATAGCTGTCGTCGAGGCGTCGGCAGCATCCGGCACCACCCAACCGCTTAAGGTGAATTGCTGCGTTGTAATCCCAATCTGCAATCTGTCGATACCTACAGACTGCAAGTCTGCGGTGACGATGAACTGATCCCCGATGTTCCTGGCGAACAGGACAGGTTGGTAGGGAAATCCCACTTCGCGGCGCAACATGAGTTCTAGGTCTGGGGCGCGGTAGCTCCGTTTGCCGCCGACGAGACCAAGCAAGCGTTTTCTAGTCTGGTTGAGCATTGCACCAGGGGCTAGTCGCGGCAGGATGGCCAGAAGGAGTAATTTGAACATTTGACGCGCTCCACATTCGATCGAATCAGGAACGGCGTCCATGCCATCAGGTGTTCAAGCTGCTGAAAGCACATGTAATTCAGGGCGTAATGGCTACTTTCATGACACCGTCCCGTTGATGTCCAAATAGTTCGTAGGCGGCTTCAATGTCGTCCAACTTGAACCGGTGCGTCACCAGTGGCGCCAGATCAATGCGCCCGCTGGCGATGACTTCCATCAAGCGTCGCATACGCTCTTTGCCGCCGGGGCACAATGTGCTCACGATGTTGTAGTCGCCTAGGCCAGCAGCAAAGGCATCGAGGGGAATCCGCAAGTCTGAAGAGTAAACGCCAAGGCTGGATAAGGTTCCTCCGGGACGTAGCACCCGCAGCGCTGATTCAAATGTCGATTGGGTTCCAAGTGCTTCAATTGCGACATCGACCCCACGGCCGTAAGTTATCGCCATGATCTGCTCGACGACATTGCCTTGTGTGAAGTCGATTACGTGTGTAGCACCTAGCTGACGGGCAACGGTCATACGCGTATTTACGGTATCGACACCGATGATCGTGCCTGCACCTTTCAAGCGGGCACCGGCCACCGCGCAAAGACCAATGGGCCCTAGCGCAAATACGGCGACCGTATCACCGATTTTTACATCACCCCGTTCTGCACCGCTGAACCCGGTAGACATGATGTCTGGGCACATCAAAACTTGCTCGTCACTAAGGTTATCGGGGATCAGTGAAAGGTTGGCCATGGCGTCAGGCACCCGAACATACTCGGCCTGGCAGCCATCAATCGTGTTGCCGAACTTCCAACCACCAATAGCCTTGAATCCATGAAGGGTGCCCGGCCCATCCTGGGATGAGCATCCACACAGGCACGCATTACTGTGGCCGCTTGGGGTTATTGCGCCAGCAATGACCCGCTGTCCTTCGCTAAAGCCTTGAACCTGGGCGCCGAGCTTTTCAATGATACCAACGGGTTCATGACCTATGGTCAACCCTTTAGCGACAGGGTATTCACCACGGAGGATATGGATGTCGGTTCCGCAGATCGTCGTGGTTGTGAGCCGCACCAACGCATCGGCAGGGCCAATGTCCGGAATTGGCTTTTCGTCCAGTACTATCCGGTTTTTCTCCACAAAAATTGCAGCTTTCATGGTAGCCATGGCAGCGGTTCCTCTTTGGGATGGTGGCATTCACTTTTGCTTAGCGTGCGCTGAAAATCATTGAATCAATTGACCGGGATCAAGGAATCAAATCCATTTTTTGTAGTTAGGTTACCGTGCGTCGGACTGCGCCGATGGTCGTGTGCTACAGCCAATCTCCGTGTCCTTTTGAGGTGGTGTGCATCCGATTTTGATGCAAGTCAAACACACAGCCTTGGACGGATGCAGGATGGTGCGTACCTACTCATCGCTTAGTGCGAGGTGTGTCATGTACGACTATCAACGCTTGTTGTTCATCGCCCCCCCTTTGATGCAGCGCACTGACGCCTTTGACCGTGCTGCTGCTTTGGCAAAAGCCAAAGGCATTGCATTACATATAGTGGCTTTTGATTACCTTGAGGGGCTTGCCACCGCAGGGCTGGTCAATGAACAGGCACTGGCAGTGATGCGCCAGGCCTATGTCGAAAAGCACCGCCAGTGGCTTGAAACCCAAGCCGTACCCCTGCGTAGGAACGGGCTTACGGTAACCACAGAGGTTGTCTGGGTGAACGATGTCCTGGATGAAATCCTGACCCATCTAAGGGAGCAGCCGTTTGCAATGGTGGTCAAGGACATAGAGCATGAGTCGCGCCTGATGCGGGCGATGTTCACGACACTTGATATCCGGCTGTTACGGGAGTGTTCGGAGCCACTGCATTTTGTCGACAAGGCCAGCCATGCTATGCCTCGCAAAGTCCTCGCTGCCGTTGACCTATCGCGTCCCGAGGATCAGTACCAAGGGTTCAACGACCGCATCATCAATGAAGCGTTGAAATTGGCCATGCAATGTAAGGCGCAGGTGGAGATCTTGTATGCCTATGATCTGACCTCTATGCAAACGGATGCAGAGAACCTCGGGCGTAAATCATTTTTGTTTGGCTCAAATGTTGCCGAAAGTCTGCATGAAGCCCAAAGCGATGCCTTTCGCGAGCTGGCTGAGCGCAACGGCATTGATCCGGAGAGTTGCCATATGATCATGGGCGACCCAGCAAAAGTCTTGAGCATCTTCTGCGAAGCCCAAGGTACCGATATCGTAGTGATGGGGCGGGTGCACCACCGTGGTTTAGCCAAGTACATCGGCAGCACGGTTGAAAGGGTACTTTACAAGATGCCTAGCAGTGTCCTGGTCATCACCCCGGAATCTCCAGTGATCTGACATAGGGCTTGCCTCAGCGCGGTTTCGGGGCCCGGATAATGCCGCGCTGAGGTAAATGTTCATCCATGTAGGTCGAGCTCATGGATGATTTCAGTTACATCTCCAGCCAGGTAGTGCGAGGAAAAGCCGAGCGCTTTCGCAAGTCGATGCATCCCGTAGTTGTTCGAGAGATCCCGCGAGATCATGCGCTCATAGCCATTGCTGCGTGCGGCGATGATCAGGTGATTCATTAACAGTCTACCCAAGCCTTTGCGCTGCCATGGCTCGCTCACGGCAACCGCACACTCGCAGTTCTTGCTGCCGGGGACTGCCGCATAGCGGCTTTCGCCAATTTCACATAGTTGGCCACCGTCATGCATCAACGCAACGTAAGCCATGCGGTGGTGGTAGTCCACATTCATCAACCGTTCGAAAAACGATGATGCCTCCCCGCTAAACCCTGCTAGGAAGCGAAAGCGTCTCAACTCGTAAGACACATGCCCTACAAACTCATGATCCCTCTCACGGTCGGGCTCACGCAGTGGTCGAATCAGTACAGGAGTACCGTCGCTCAACGACTCTATCCAGTGCTCCTTGGACAGATCGCCAAAATCGATATCGTTATTCATCGCGCTCTCCGGGCTTACAGTCATCAAAGGGAGCTTGCCGATTACTGTTGTACTGCTCACCAGCATCCTCGTTCTGACTTGAATCAAGTTCGTTGCGTGTCGCAGCCTTTCTGATCTGAATCAAGTCTGAAGCGGGGTCAAGGCACAGAATTTAGTACCTGAGCTTCAATTTCCGGTAGGCGATGACATGATTGGAGGTTTGCGATGAGTCAGTACCAACAATTGTTGCTGCTTGCCCTGGATGCCGATTTGACCTCGCCAGCGGCACAACGCGCCAAGGCTTTGGCGAGAACGACGGGGGCAGGGTTGCATGTCTTGGGTTTATTTGAACCTCATGGGCTTAGCAACTGGCGAGAAGAAGTAGAGGTTGAACAGCAAATCGCCGAGCAGTTCTCACAATACCGTGATCGATTGACGGAAACGGTTGGGGCAATACACATAGACGATGCGTGCGCTACCAGCCAGGCAGCATTGACCGACGATCCCGTCAAGGACGTGGTTGACTGCATTCACACGCTTCGTCCCGACATGGTCATCAAGGACATTGATGAGGTTTCAGTGCTCAAGCGGGTGTTTGGGGTCTCTTTCGATAGCGAGCTGATGCACGCCAGTCCGGTACCTGTACATTTTGTCCAGCATGGCAATGTGCCTCTTCCCAACGTAATCCTTGCAGCCGTCGATACGGCCAATTCGGAGCAAGGAAACGACTTCAATCACAAAATAATCCGCGCAGCCACGGCCATGGCGCTGCAATGCAATGCTCAGTTGCACCTACTTTCTGCCTATGACATTTCACCAATCTTTGTTGCCGATTCGAATGCGGCTTTGGACTGGGTTGAGGAGCTAATTGCTGTATTACGCGAACCTTATGATGAACTGGCCGACTTCTACGGCGTTCCTACTGAATGTCGACATTTTGTCCAAGGGCCGCCAGTGATCGCTATCAGCGATCTGGTGCGCGATTTGGCTGTTGATGTTGTGGTTATGGGGATAGTGCAACCTAAAGGCTTGGGCAAACTGCTCGGTGATACGACAGACCGGATAGTGAACTCGGCACATTGCAGCGTACTGGCAGTTAATTCCGGCAACTAGAGCCCTCCAGCCAGCAATCGAGGTCAGAATCATGCAGCTCACATTTCTCGGTGCGACGGGTACGGTTACCGGAAGCAAGTATCTACTCCAGCACAACTCGACGCAGGTGCTTGTCGATTGTGGACTGTTCCAAGGATACAAGCAGTTGCGCTTACGCAACTGGCAATCTTTGCCTATACCAGTGGATGAAATCGATGCGGTAGTCCTTACCCATGCGCACCTCGATCACAGCGGTTACCTTCCAGTTCTGGTTCGGAATGGGTTTCGTGGGCCGATTTATGCGACTGCGGCCACTTGTGAGCTGGTGAGGATCCTGTTGCTCGACAGTGGTCGTCTACAGGAAGAGGAAGCCGACTATGCAAACCGACGTGGCTACTCCAAGCACCACCCCGCCCAGGCGCTGTACACTGAAGAGGAGGCGAAGCGAGCACTTGCACATCTCCGCCCACTGGAACTACATCACTCGGTTGAAATCGTCGACGGTCTGCAGGTCTATCTTCGCTCTGCAGGTCACATTTTAGGTGCCGCGACTGTCGAAATAAATGCAGGAGACCAAACCATAGTGTTTTCTGGTGACCTAGGGCGCCCCAACGACCCTATCATGCGAGCCCCGGAGCTGATCGAGAACGCAGACATTCTTTTGGTCGAATCTACGTATGGTGACCGACAGCACCCGAAGGAGGCTCCAGAGACGTATCTCGCCAATGTCATTAATCAAACACTGCTAAGGCACGGCATCACCCTGGTTCCGTCATTTGCCGTTGGGCGTGCGCAATTATTGATGTACTACCTGTATGCGCTCAAAAGAGAGCATCGAATCCCAGACATTCCGGTTTACCTCAATAGTCCAATGGCATCAGATACCACCGCCCTGTATCAGCGCTTTCACCAAGAGCATCGCCTGTCTGCCGAGGAGTGCGCAGCGATGTGCCGTAGCACCCATATCATTCGTACAGTCGACGAATCAAAACACCTTGACCAGCTTCGCGACCCTGCGGTGATCATCGCAGCCAGTGGCATGGCAACCGGGGGCAGGGTACTGCATCACCTGAAGGCGCTGGCTCCCAACCCCCGCAATACGTTGTTGTTTTCTGGGTTTCAGGCCGGTGGTACTCGCGGAGCGGACATCATTGCTGGAGTTAGGACAATCCGTATGCACGGTGAGGATGTCCCGATACGCGCTCAGGTTTCTGCCATGGAGAGTCTGTCGGCGCATGCCGATGCTGATGAAATCATGCAGTGGTTGCGGGGCTTCAAGAGGCCCCCTCGGCATACCTTTGTGGTGCATGGTGAACCCCATGCAGCTGATACGCTGCGGCGCCGAATCAGCCTTGAGCTTGGTTGGTCGGTGTCAGTGTCAGAGCACCTTGAAACCGTAGAGCTTTAGTTGCCCAGCACCGTATAGCCTACTTTGGCACGGACTAATGTGAGGGTATTGACCATGAACGCAACCAGTAAAGAGAAGCTTAAAGCCTGGTTGAAAAGGCCACGAGCTAGCTTCGGCATAATTGCTGGAGTGGTGAGCTTCGTAGTGTTGGTATCTATTGCAGGCTGGTTCGATGGTGCTGTTGAGTTGCTTACGGCCAAGCCCTGGATCTTACTGGGCTTTGTTGCGATCAGTCTGTGCGTTGGGGCCATTGTGCAACATCGTTACACCCTGCTTGTTGGTAAAGCTATTTTCAGTCCTGGCTCAACAGGGTGGCGGCATAAGGTTGATCGTATCTCGACCTACGCTAAGGAATCGAACCTGGTTTTGTGTTTTCTGATAGCCATAGGGGTGGGATATCCCACAACGTTGTACTACGCAGCTCGATCAATTCGTACCATCGTCGCTGCCTGCGAAACGAACCTCAACGATCAGCTTGCGTTCCTGGGGGAGGATGGGAGGTCGGTATCTATTTCTTCGCCCATCTGCTTGTGTTTGTCTGAGGTGTTTCTGGAAAGAAATGGTGTATTGCGGCTCGCCCTGTTCAACACTTCAGTCTTTGAAGTAAGTGATTTCCAAGGCATCACTGAGGAGGACGAGCAGCAATGTTTGAACCGTGTGATTTCAGGTGGACAGTCTGCAGCTCCGCAGCGCTCATCAAGTCAATGAAAGGCGATGGATAACCTGGCAGGCATCGCTGGGATCACGTGCAGTGGAAAAGCCGAGGTCACGAGCTAGATCATGCATCGCCGTATTGGCCGCCGAGTCGATTGAGTACATCTCTTTGTACCCATTCGCCCGAGCCTTATCGATCAGGTGGCTAAGTAGCAGTGCTCCTAGGCCGCGATGCTTCCATTGATCATCAACGGTAACCGCACACTCACATTCATCTGGTTGGGCGCCGGCTGCGTAACGACTAATACCGACCTCTATGAGCTCGCCTTTTACATGTGCCAAAGCCACATATGCCATTTTCTCCCGCTGATCGACGGTCATCAACTGATCAAGCATGGCTTCACCTGGCTCTTTGATTTGGCACAAAAAGCGAAAGTGTCGCGACTCTGGTGAAAGGCGCATGATGAAGGCCTTTTCTCGCTCGCGATCCTCTGCACGCAGAGGTCTGATGAGGACGTGCCCGCCATCCTTTAGCGGCTCGATCCAGTGTTCGCCTTTTTCAGGAGGAAAGGCGGGAGTAGATGGTGTTTGCGCGTTAGATTGAACAGGTGCCATGGGATTTACTCCGAAGGGATGGAGAGGTTCGTAAATCATCATTCTTATCTACACCTGTCGGGGCGCCCCCGTTTGATGTATGTCAAACATGAGTCTTCCCAACCAATTTACGGGTGGCTACTTTCAAGGCTTTGTCCGACGCGCGCCCAGCCACTGGGCCCACCGACGGGAGACTGATTGCGAATCCGAGACTATTACTTGAAGGGTAGGTCTAACGTTGCACGCATACCTCCCTGACTACGATTTTCTAGCGTTATCTGCCCTCCCATACGATCTGCAATTGTTTTCACGATAGCGAGCCCCAGTCCTGCTCCCTGGTCATTACCTCGACTATAGAAACGTTCAAGGAGCCGGCCATACTCGGACTCATCGATACCCGGGCCGTCGTCTTCGACAGACAGTTCGTAGTGGTCGCCTTTTCTTCCAAGACGCACCGTGATCAGGCCGTGTGCCGGAGAAAAATTTGCCGCATTGGTTACCAGATTGTTTAACGCAATATTGATGGCAGTCGGATCAACTCTGACGTTGTAGGTGTCGTCGCTGACATCGAATACCAGTTCAAGTCCCTGGCTCAGCAGCCAAGGCGTCAATTGAACCAGGCTGTCGCGGACAGTGGCTGCAAGATCAATGGTTGATGGCGTAGTGGATACTGATTGCGGCTCGATACGAGCCATCGTCAGCAACTGGTTGACCAATCGACTGGTACGATCCACACCTGCAATCAAATGCTCTAGTGACTCGCGCCGACTTTCTTCACTCTGTGTTTCCAACAAGTTCTGGGCATGTACCTTTAGCACCGCCAGGGGGGTGCGCATTTCATGCGCAGCGTCGGCAATGAAACGTCGCTCACGCCCAAGCACTTCCTGAATTTGCGCCAGCATACGGTTGAGCGCTGCCTGCATTGGCTCCAGCTCGCTCGGAAGGGGGGGCAATTGAAGTGGCTCCAGTGACCCGCTGTGTCTAGCACGAAGGGTAGAAGCCATATTCGCGAGCGGCCTGAGACCCCATCCAATGGCAAGCCAAACCATTGCCGCAAGAATCAAACTGCCCAAAACGTTGGGCCACAAGGTGTGGCGCACAATACGCTCAACGAGGTCAGCTCGCACATCATCGCGCTCGCCCACCCAAATCCGCATACCGTTGCGTTTGTCTTCCAACATGAAAGCGCGCCAATTCCGATTGTTCAGATCCACGACATCGCTGAAACCGGGCTTGCCAGGCAGAGTGTGAAAAGAGGGGGCGCTCGCCGTATGCACAAGGAGCTCACCTTGGCTGTTCCAGACTTGGAACGCGATTTTGCTTTCGTAAGGATGTCCGTCGACTCTGGGTACGGCTTCGCCTAATGCTGTATTGAAGGCCTGATAGAGCTCGGCGTACTCCTTTCTCTGTAGCGGCATGCGCATGACACCCTGTAGAAGCCGTGCGTTTTGTGCGAGCTGAGCGTCGTAGACTTCCGTGATTTCGTGATTACTGTCGTGAAAATTAAGCGCACTGATCACCGCAAACCCCAAGAGCATCAAGCCGATTATCAGGGTGAGTGTGCGACGTCGGATTGACGTCATCGACGCTCCTCCACCAGATATCCCACGCCGCGAACTGTGCGAATCAGATCAGTCGAGAACTTCTTGCGCAGGTGATGGATGTGTACTTCCAGCGTGTTGCTTTCGGCTTCTTCGTTCCAGCCGTACAACAATTGCATCAGTTGATCTCGGGTCATCACGCGACCAGGAGGTGACAGCAATTCATGCAGCAACTGATATTCCTTGGGTGTCAGGGCTACAGGCAGGCCCTGGTAGCTGACTTGCTGGGTGCCAGGGTTCAGACAGATGCCCGCATGCTCGATCAACATCTGTGCTCGTCCGGCACTGCGGCGTAACAACGCACGTAGACGGGCCTTCAGTTCGGCCAGGTCGAACGGTTTGATCAGATAGTCGTCGGCGCCTGCGTCCAGCCCGGCGATACGGTCTTCTGTTGCATCACGGGCCGTGAGGATCAGCACCGGCAGGTTGGAACCGCTATCGCGCAGGCGCCTGAGTACTTCTAGTCCGTCCATACGTGGCAAACCAAGGTCAAGCACTGCCAAGTCGAAGGTCTCACTGAGCATGGCGTGCAGAGCACTACTCCCGTCCTTGAGCCAATCGACAGTGTAACCTTCACGCCCTAGCGCTTGATGAATACCCTCGCCCAGGGCGACATCATCTTCGATCAGCAATAAACGCACGCAAACTCCAGTCAGTCGAGTTTCTTGTTAACGTCTTCCAGTAGCGCGGCGATTTCTTTGCGCCGTCCAACGTCAGCACTTTCCCGGCCCAGCCGTGGAGGCGCTTGTAGTGCCTTTTGCAGGGCAACCTTGGCTTCAGCGTAGCGCTTCTGGCGGTAGAGGTGATCGCCCCAGAAATATAGGCTATCGATGCCGGCAGGATTGAGTTGCAACGCTTTCTGAAGCAGTTGCTCTGCCTTGTCAGCATCACCGAAACCGATCGGCCAGCCGGGTACTCTGTCGTAGAGTGCAGCAAGGCTGGTATAGGCCGAGCCTTGTAAGGCATCGGCGTCTAGAGTTAGGGCTTTTTCCAGATCGGTCTTGGCATCTTTGACCTTGCCTAGGGCACCCAGCCCGCCTTGAGCACCCGCCCAACTGCTGGTAACGATTCCTGACCAGATCCACGCTTCGGCTAACACTGGGCGATCTCGCGTGAACGACGATGTTTGTGCCGCCAATTGCGCGAACGCCGCTACGCGCTGTTGCTCTGGCAGTTCATATTGTATGTGCGCCCAGCTTTGCTGAATGCCATTAAGGCGTTGCTGATCCGCGTTGTCGAGCGCCCAGACGCCTTGGCTCAACATGCCGAGCAGCAGGCAGGCAACGGTCTTTTTCATGGTTTGAGGTGCTCATTTTCGTGGGTGTGACTAAGGCGCCGGATCAGCGGCAATTGCTTGCGCAGGCCACGATCCACCAAGTTGGGCAACAGGCTGTTCAACCGCACAAAAAATCGCTCCGGCCACCCCAGATAGAGATCGCGACGGTCACCAGCAATGGCGTGGATCACCGCCGCTGCCACCGCCTGTGGATCATCGACGCTTGCCTTGAGTGCATCGTTGAGCGCTTGGGCGGCAGAGCTGTTCATCGAGGTACGGGTGGCGCGTGGTGCGACATAGAGGACGCCGACCCGGGTGTCGGCAAGCTCCCGGCGCAGGGCTTCGGAAAAGCCGCGAAGTGCAAACTTGCTGGCACAGTAACTGGCATATCCAGGGTAGCCAATCGAGCCATAGGTTGAACCGACGTTGACCACCATGGCGCTGTCGGCCTGCTTGAGCAACGGTAGAAGCAGTTTGGTCAGGCAAATTGGGGCGCTGACGTTCACGCTCAACATCGCGTTGATTTCATTGTCATCCAGCTGTTCGAGCATGGCGAAGTGGTTGACGCCGGCAGCATTGATCAACAAGTTGATGCCATCAATGGCTTCGGCGGCGGCCAGTACTTTGCGACGATCATTGAGGAGCGTGAGGTCGGCGGCTACCCAGAACAAGTTTTGCGGATAGCGCTCAAGCAACGGCATCAGGGATTCCTGATGTCGAGCTACCGCCAGCACCTGGGCGCCGGCGGCGCACAGAGCCCTGGCAATTTCCTGGCCGATCCCACCGCTGGCGCCAGTCAAAACTACCCGGGCATCATGCAGCTGCATGATGAACCTCCGCAGCCCGGGGCAAGCCACGAAACATATCGATGTACAGCCGATACACCACTTTTGACGCATGGATGACAGCCGCCTGGTCTGCGGGGTCTTCCAGCCTGTTCATCAGGCGGCGGTAGGTCTGCATATGCTCGATATCCAGTGAACCGTGGGAACTGAGATAGCTGAAGGCGCTTTCTGGAAGACCCAGATGCTCGCGGATGCTGCCCGCTGCATGGGTGGCCAGGGCAATGCTTGTGCCTTCCAGCACATTGACCATGCCGAACAGGCCTACCGGGTTGCCTCGGGCAATCAAGTCGTACAGAAAGCTGACCATCAGTTCAATCGGCATTGAGGGTTGGCCGTCGCGCACGGCGTCACGGTCGCCACCGCAGGCCGCTATATCGTTAAGCACCCACTGCTCATGGCCGTATTCTTCTTCGATGTACTCGCATACCGCTTTGCGTAGCCATTCGAGGTGGCTTGGCAGTCGCGCGCCGCAGGCCATCATCAGTGGCACAGTGTGGCGGACGTGGTAGTAGGCTTGCGCAAGAAATGCCCGATAGCTCTCAAGGCTGACCTTACCTTCAAGTGCGTCGAGGATTATCGGCAGGTTGAACAGTTCGTGGCGCTCTTGATGTGTAGCTTCTTGAAGCGTGTCGAAAAAACTCATGATGCAGACTCCTCAGATACGGCAGATTCGGTAAGTTGCGCGTGAAACGTCTCGACAATAGCGTCGCGGCGCGGTCGGCCATTGGCAGTCAGCAAGCCGTTGGCAGCCGTGAAGGGATAGGGCAGGCGCGTCCAGCTATGAACTTGGGCGTAGTCGGGCAATGCGTCATTTGCTTCCGCTACAGCCCCAGCAAGTTCTGCATCCGTACAATCGGTACGATGGGGCCACAACAGGGCGTGATTGCGTGGAAGCGATTCCCCGTACACAAAGGCTTGGGCAATGTGGCAGCGTTGGGTGAGTTCGGCCTCTACCCATTCCGGGTTGACGTTGCGTCCGAAACTAGTGACAAATTGATGCTTCTTGCGACCTTTGAGGTAAAGGAAGCCTTCCGGATCTAGCTCTCCGAGGTCGCCGCTGGGCCACCAATCCTCGGCGTAAGGTGCATCGCCCAGATAGCCGAGCAGTGCCGAGCCCTTGATCAGTACTTCACCATCGTCTGCCAGCTTCACCTGGATGTGAGGCAAGGGTCTACCAACGCTTCCCGGGCGCTGTGCACCGGGACGATTGAGGCACACCACCGAGGCGCACTCAGATAATCCGTAACCTTCGTAAACCGGCAGACCGACGCGCTCAGCTCGGAGCAACAAGTCCTCAGAGACGCGCGCTCCTCCTACAGCAGCAAAGCGCAATTTCTGTGGGTCGAAGGCTTTCTGCTCAGTGGCGCTGACCAACATCTGCAGCAACTGCGGCACCAAAATCAGACTCTCGGGTGCGCGCTTGGTAAGGTGCTCGAGTAGCCGGGGTAAGTTGACGCCGCTGGCGCCTTGAATGCCCAAAGCTTTCTGACTCGGTAAGCTCAAGGTTGCGCCAGCGTACAGTGCGGCGTAGCAACCGAGGTTTTCCAGCAGGATTGCTAGTGGCAACAATGCCAAGTGATGCTGCGGGTCAGCAGGTTTACTGGCTTGATCCAGCTCTCTTGCTACTTGTAGTAGGTTTTCAGCACTCAGGCACACGCCTTTAGGGGTACCGGTGGTACCGGAGGTGAAGGTCAGTTTGGCCGTGCCTGGGGGCATCCGGTTCGGGCCGGCGAATGTACGGCGCCAGAACTCGCCGCTTTTTTCATAGCCCAAGGCAAGCAATTCAGCATCCAGCTCCGGTTCCGAAATCACCCTTGTCGCCTGACTTTGCTCCAGGCAATGGGCGCGCTGTGTAGGGCTAAAGAAGGGCGGCAAGGTTACGCAAGTCAAGCCCTCGAACAGCGCGGCAAGATCCCAGAGTATTGCTTCAACGCCGTTATCCAGTGCCAGGGCTATAACCTGAACGTGTTCGTCGCGTAGTCGTTGCTGGCGGTACGACACTTCGGCGTAAAGAGTGGCGTAATCGAGTCTCACCCGATCATCCCAAAGTGCAATCGCGTGTGGGTTGCGTTCCATATGGCTATGCAGGATCTTCTGGAAACGTTGTAACTCAAGCGACATGGCTAGTGCCCTCAATGGATGACGGCAGACCCAGCCGAGTGAACAGACCACTGTTGCGCAAATGGATGAATCCCGCGCGAATGTTACCGACGTGTACCCAGGGTTTGCTCTCGTAATAGCTGCCCCAACTGTAGCGATCGTCACCCAGTCGGCCCGGGTCGGCTGCACACAACGTCACCGGTTTCAGACCGAGGCGATGGAAGCTATTGACCAAGCCGATGTTGCCGGTAAATGCCACCCATTCCAGGCCGCCCATGGCCAGTAGCCAGGTGATGGCGATGATGCTCAGTCTTGCACTGCCGGTATCGCAGGCAGCCAGGTTACCGACCTCGACAATGCTGGCCCGACCCACCGGGTATCCGGCAGTAGCACTGATCAGCGGATCGATGGGCTCGTCCAGGTAACGTTCCAGGAACAGTGGTTCGTCATGTGCAAGGCGCACCCCGGCGACCGCACATAACTCGCCATAGGCTTTGCTCATGCCAAACAGCTGTGGCATGAAATGACGGATGTCGGCGCCGTGAGCCTTGCGAAAGCGTTGCTGAATAAACGCTTCGAATGCGGGTCGCAGGCTGTCGCCTGGAATGGCACCGGTCAATGTCAGCTGCGGCGTCTCGGCTTGGCCGAAGCGCAGGGGCAGGGGGGTGTTCCAGTCGAAATGGGGCATGGGCAGATCGCCTCCCTGTATAGATTGGGGAGGAGTATCCAGGGTATTTCTTAACGAAGTCTGAAGGTGAGGCCCACTGAAAGTTCGGTCGTTTTCTGTGTAGCGAATGCCTTCGGAAACTGCTCAGGGAAACTGTGGCGATTGAGTGCTGCAGTCTTCGGTAGGGGAGCTTCTGCGGGGGGCAAACCATCGCTGAGAGCAACGACAGGTATGCGTTGGAGCTCCAGCAACACAGCGATGCATTACTGGGTTCGAGTGACCGCCTCATGTAGCTTACAGACCGAAATTTCTGCAACTGGTGGGCTAGTATCCAAATGGATACGGTTGCCCAAGGCTAGGATCTTTCATATGCATATGGGCCAACTCGAGCTCCTCCGTTTTGGAGCGTGGGAATGAAAAGCAAAAGGTCAGCACTTAGGACTTGGAAATGGTGTTTGAGATGCCGCCTATCGGAGGAGTCTGCTTTGTCATGCTTTTTATAGGGAATTAAGTAAAATGTGCGCCGCGCTTTTCTGATCCATTTTTGGTCGACGATTTGGAAGCCGCCCCATCTTACGGACGTTCAGCACAGGAGTTCACGGTGTCACCTCACCCCGCAAGGCCTTATACGAGCAGCGTAGGTCAAATCATCATCTCGAGCTCCGAACATTGCTCAATTGGTTGCTTTATCAATCAGTATGTCGAAAGCAGGGGCGTGCAATCCGATGCCGGATTTCGCAACGAAGTGACCGCAGCGCTTCGCGACTTTTTATGCGCCGCTCCAGTAAAGTTGTTTGAGTTGAATGCTTGGTTAGATAACCGCCTCGGCCTAAAGGCCTTACATCCTGACTACTTGGGCATCATCGACGAGTTTGGTGATTTCCCCGTCAGAATAAATCCTCCCCGCAGACTTCAAGAACAGCGCTCTAAGCCCTGATGTAATCGCCGGGGCAGTTGTCCATATTATTGAACGTTCTTTAGGTATCAACAGGCCGGTTCGACAGCTGGGTTCTACGTCGTCACTCAATGTGGCTAAGGGAGCAAGTCCTCGAGTTCAAGGACCGAGAATAGGTAGAGCGCAGCGTAGCCCTGTCTACCGAATGGTCGATGGACGTTATCGATCTGAGCATTGAGAAGCTGAATGATGAATCGACAATCTCTTCGAAGACGACTATGTCGAGTCCTCTGCACGCAAAACCTCGCAGGGGCTGGTGTTCGATCTGACCTCCCTAGAGGCAGATGATGACGGATCGTCGAGCAAGATCTCCATGCGCTATACTTACGACCGCAGCCGTCATCGAGTACTTGTCGAGCAGAAGGTCGCGGCCAAGCGGTTCAGCATTCGGTGGGACCGTGCCCACGTCGTCCTGGAGCGGCTCGGCAAACTTGAGGCTCTGCTCGCTGAGCAGCTGCCACGAGAGAAGGTCGCTGCAATCCTAGGCGTCGATTGCCAGAGCTCATCGGGTCGCAGTGATCAGTCGGCAGAACTGATTGCACGGGTCAATTAAGGCCGCCCGCCGAACAGGAGGGCGGCCCTAGCCTCATGGTATTGTCTGGTCGATACCGGCTTGTAGCAACTGGCTGTCACTGTGGCCGCCTACACGCAGCGGGCCGAGGTTGAACAACTGGTCCTTTTGGGTGGCTTCGTCCTGGTTGCGGGTCAATTCCTTGATGCTGCCCGTAGTCTGGGTGAGCAGCGACTTGGACAGGTTGAGCCCGACATTCGCGCGGTAGTCCGAACCGGCCAGAGCCGTGCTCGTGACCTTGGAACCGCCCAGGTCGACCTGACCCTCGCTGGCTCCGATGCGCGCAGCGGTGAGCCAAGTTTCGCCGCCGACCTGCAGGTTGATTCCCTGCTGAGCCTTGATCCCCGAGGCCTGTTCCACGCGGTTCTTGCTCTCGTGGCTGACGTTCAGGTTCAAGCTCGGGGTATAGGAGGTCTTACCACTTTTGTCGCCAAACAGCACGTCTTCAGCGATATTGGCCACCTTGCTGCCGGCTGTGTTCTTCTCGCTGACCGAATAGCTGTCGCTGGTTTTTGGCCAGAAACGCTCTTTCAGACTGGAGAGATGGTCGCCCACGGCGTCGGCTTTGTCGGCAAGGTAGTTCTTGGCCTTGTCCACGCCGTTGCCAATGGCGCCGCGTGGTTCAGGGTTGACGTCGTAGCTGCCGCTGCGGCTGAGTTTCTCCCCCAGGCGCTCCTTCGCGTTGCTGGCCTTGGCGACCAGGCTGTCCTTGGCCGAGCCGAGTTTGTCGACGCCCGTGTCGACTGTGTTTTCCAGCTTCTCGCGATTTGACTGGAAAGCTTCCTCTGCCTTGGCTTGCAAGGTGTCCTCAAGAGGACCTGTCGCGCCGGTTATCTTGTTCACCAGCCCAGGCTGATTTTTCTCCACCTCCAGTTTGGCGTCGAAATCGACCTGGGTGCTGTTCAGATAGTCTTGACGGCTCAGGATATTCAGATTGCCAATGATGGCTCCGTTGACCTGTTGTGCATCGATGCGTGCACCAGCCAGATAGACGTCGCCGTC
The DNA here is from genome assembly GCF_900497695.1 of Pseudomonas wadenswilerensis. Taxonomy (GTDB): domain Bacteria; phylum Pseudomonadota; class Gammaproteobacteria; order Pseudomonadales; family Pseudomonadaceae; genus Aquipseudomonas; species Aquipseudomonas wadenswilerensis. The sequence continues at coordinate 338,939 of NZ_UIDD01000007.1, forward strand.
GCTGTTAAGTGTGACCTGGTTGGCCTTGATTACGCTGTTATGCTGAGTGACGCCTTGAGTGAAGTCGACATCGACTTTGGCAGAGGCGTTGATTCCAAGGTCGACCTTCGGCGAGTCATGTGCGAGTGCATCGGCCATGGTGGTTTTGCCGAGTTTGATACCGCCACCTAGGTCTACGCCCCAGTTGGAGTGTGATTGTCTGGACTGCGCTGACTCTTGGTAGATGCCTCCTTGAGTGGCTGTCAGGGTTACCTCAGGCGCCTCAATCTGCGTGCCTTGAAGGTGAATCGCATTGTCGCCTTTAGCGTTGCTCTTCAGCAGAACTTGACCGTTGCTGTACAGCTTTGAGCCGAGTTGGGTCTGGTCATTTTCTACGCCCTGGCCAATGTTGAAATTGGCGCTGAAGTTGACGTTTTTGCTACTGCTCTCTTCGCCGCTGGTTTTACCGCCACCAGCCGTGAAGCCACCACCCAGGTTGCTGGCATTGCTACTGTGAGTATCGACAGCGGCCTGCAGGTCAAGCTTGCCACCGGCATTCAGACTGATATCGCCGGTGGGGTGTTCGGCATTGCCGATCTGGGTACCTTGTAATGTCAGATTGCTGATACTGGTAAGCTCGACCGGTCCTTGGCCCTGGATGCTAGCGATCCGCGCCTGAGTGTCCTGTTGATTGTTGGCCTTGTGGTCCAACTGCAGACTGGCGCCCAGATTGAAGTCCTTCTCGTTGGCGCCCGGCTTGAGGCCCAAACTCAATGAGGCGTTGCCAGTCAAGCTGGACTCACTGCTACTCTTACGGTCGTTGGCTTGCTCCAGTGCCAGTTCACCGCCGGTCTTGATGCTTACGCCACCCAGTTTCCCGTCGAACTGACTGCCTTCGAAGCGCCCGTCGCCTTTAAGATCAATGTTGACCCCCTGGCTGCCGGCATAGCTGCCCACTTGGGCTGTTTCGGTGCTGCTGGTTACGTTACTACTGCCGCCAGCACCGCTGCCGCGGATACTCACGTCTTTGAGGGTGTTGGTATAAACCCGCACACCGACGGTGGCGTCCACGCTCTGTTCGCTGCTGTGCTGGGTATTGCTGGTCGCGCTGGCTTGCAGGCTACGCGCACTTATCTTCAGAGCGCCATCTGTTGCTTGGTACTGGGTGCCTTGATCGCTCAGCTGGCCATTTGCATTAACTTCTACCTGGCTGCCGCTGAGTTGGCTGACTACTGCTGTGTTGCTACTTTCGTTGAGTTGACGGTTCTGGTGACCGATGTCGATATCGAGACCAGCGTTGGGTTGCTCCAAGTCATCGAACAGGCTGAGTTCATGAAGATTGCCTTGGGCAATGTCTTGAATGGCTTTCGCTACAGGCTTGGTGAGCCCTTTGTATTCAGCGTTGGCGCCGACATCCACACTCCAGTTGTTCTCCTTGTGGTCGCTGGTTTCGCTGCTGCGGGCGGCTTTGTTGTCGATTTCGGTGGCGTTGACCAGCAGTGTGCCTTGGGCCTTAACTTTTGCACCTTCAGTGCTAAGGCGGTTGTCGGCGTTGATGGTCAGGTTGCCCTTTGCCTCAATATTGCTGGTTTGCGCAGTGCTTTTGCTGCTGCTGTCCTGAGTCTTGTTGTGGGCAACTTCGATACCATTGCCAGCACGCTCGATGCCGCCTGTGTAATAGAAACCGCCGCCAGTGGTAGTGGTGTCGCTGTGTTTCTCTTGTTTGTCGTCCGAAGCCAGCAGTTGGACATTTTTCCCGCTCAGGTTACCTTCACCGGCCGTAGCCTTTAGGGCGCTGCTTTCAATACGCAGATCCTCGTCTGCCTTGACCGTCAGGGTGCCGCCGGTGAGGCTGGAGGCCTGTTGCTGAGTACGGGTGGTGCTCTCGTTTTGCTGCTTATCCTGGTAGCGAACGCCGGCTCGGTACTGGTCGGTATCCGCTGCGTTTTCCTTAGCGTAGGCCTCTAAGCCGCGGACTCGTGTGCTGGTGCTGTTGTGCTGGGTGTTTTCGCCAGCCACGACCTTGACAGTGCCCTTAGCGCTTGCCTTTAGATCGCCCTGCGCGGTGACCTGGGAACCGCTAACGTTCAGGTCCTCTGCACTTTTCAGTGTGAGGTTGCTGTCCGAGCGCAGTTGGCTGCTGACGGTGGTCTTGTCCTTGTGCTGCTGACGGCTTTCGTCTTTGGCGATGCCGAAGAACTTGCTGTCATTGCTGTGGCTGTTGCTGTGGGACGTGTCCTGCAAGCCATCGATGGTCAGTGAGCCCTGTTCGCTGATGACGCTGGCCTCGGTACCGCCCCGTGCCTGGCTGCCGCTGATGCGCACGCTGGCGGCGCGCACGATCAGCTTGCCGTCGGCATTGACCTTGCTGCCCTGGTTCTCGGTTTTGCCCTGGTCGCCGTCGGCGTTCTTGCCGAAAAAGCCACCGCCCACCAGGTCGCCGGAGTAGCGCTGGTTGTTCTGGCTCAGCTGGCGGCTGGCGCTGTTGATGTCCACATCCTGGGCGGCAAGTGTGATGTCACCCTGGCTGTGCAGTTCAGCGCCCTGCAGCTGCAGTTTCTGCTTGCTGGTCAGATCCAGCTGCTTGTCGCCCTTGAGCTGGCTGGCGACAGTGCGTTGCTCACTGCTGGCGCTGTCCCAGTTTTCTTTCCACAGGTGCTTGCGATGCTTGCCTTGGTCGCTCTGGGTGTGGGTTTCGGTGGCCGCGGTCAGGCGCAAGTCGCCCTTGCTGTCGGCGCTCAGGCGGTTATGTGCTTTGACGTTGCTCCCCTGGATTTCAGTCTCGGCGCCGGAGTTCAGTACGGCGTCGTTTTGGGCCACTACTTTGGTGCCGTGCTGGCGGCTGTCGCTGTCGGTTTCGGTACGATCGTAGGTTTCCCAGGTGATGCCGATGGTGCTCTCGTCCCACTGCTGGCGTTTTTCCCGGAGCGTGCGGCTTTCGATGCTGCTCAGAGTCAGGTTGCGCCCAGCGTCGAGCTTGACGTTGCGGCCGCTGACGTCGGTGGCGGCCAGGGTCAGGTCCTTGGCGCCGTGGAGTTCGATATCGCCCTGGCTGCGGACTCCGGTGCGCGTGGCGTCGAGGCTGTTGGCCACGGCCTCGCCGCGGATGTCCAGATCACCGGCGGAGCTCAGCTTGACTCCGTCGCGGCCATCCACTTGGACGGCGCCCACCCGGACTCCAGCACCTTCGGCGGTGCTGACGATGTTGATCCGCCCGGCCTGCATAGCGCCGAACAGGCTGGCATCGATGCGTTGATCCTGGGTGTGGCTGGTTGGGTCAACCTTCAGCACCTTGCCGCTGGGGTAGTCGAGCTGATTGCGGCCCACGGTAACGTTCAACTGGTCCCGGGCGGTGAGGCTGCCCTTGCTGTCGATGCGTGGGGCGATCAGGTTGATCGAGCCTTCGGCATTGCGCAGACCGCCGCCGTGGATATCCAACTGGCCCCGAGCGCCCTGGGTGTTGAGTCCCTGCAGCTTGCCGTCCTGGAGTTCCGGGCGGCCCACCACCAGGCTGGCGTTGGGGGTGTTGATGAAGCTGCCGCCATTGACCGAGATGCCATTGGGGTTGGCCAGCACGAAATCGGCGGCGCGACCGAAGATTTCCTGGGCACCATTGAGTTGCGAGGCGTTGCGACTGATCACTTCGTTGAGGATCACGCTGGCCGCCTGGCCCTGAAGCTGCGCGTTGGCCGCCAGTTGTCCGGCCAGTTGCGATTGCCCAGCCTGTAGGGCGTTGTTCAAGACCACGCCTTGTTGCCCGACGTTGTAGTCCAGGAACTGGTTATGGGACATGCCGCCGGTATTAGGCGCAACAATGTTGACGATGGGCACGCCACCCTGGTTTTGCAACTGCGGGGTGCCGCCGGGGCCTTCGACCACGGTGATGCCGTCGGCCACGGCCAGAGGCAGATGGGACGCTAGCAGCAGGCTGGCGATGGTCCAGCGTAATTTGCCCTGGGGTGAAAGGTTGAATCTATAAGTGTTGTCAGACATGAGAATCTCGTTCTGAGTGGTTGAGCCTGGCATTGCTCTATCGGGTGCAGAACTTAATAGCGCTCAGGTTTGTCGTTGGTTTCAGGCTAATCAGTGGTGGTTTAAATTTGCAGGCTGAGCCTGGCCAGCCAGACTTCCGGCTCCGTGCGAAAGCCCTGCGGGGTGGTGAGGCTGCGTTGGTAATCCAGGTCGACCTGGAGTTTTTTCCACGCCAGGTTGAGGCCCAGGCCGGCACCGCCGAGATGGCGGCTCTGGGCGCCGTGCTCGGCCTTGAGCCAGCCGTTGTCCAGGCCCAGGCGTGGGGTGATCTTGACCGGCAGGTCGCTGTTCAGGGGCAGGCGCAGGGTGTTGCGCCAGACCGCGCCGATGGCGCCGGAGGCACTGTTGATGCGGTAGCCGCGCACCGCGGAATCGTCGGTGCCCAGCAGTTGCTCGATGGCCGGCAGCGGGTCCGGGCTGTACTGGGCCGAGAGCTGGCTCTGCCATTGCCAGCGCTGCTCGCCCCACTGGCCGTTGCGCCACTGGCTGAGGCCGGCGCGGTACTTGCGGAACTGCGCCTGGGGCAGGTTGCGTTGCAGCTGTTGCGAGTCGCGATCGGCGCCGAACCAGGTCAGGCCCTGGGCGTAATTGACATCCAAGTTCCATACCGCGCTGTTGAGCCAGAACAGGTTGAGCCCGGCCTCGGCCACGGTCAGGGTCGGGCTCTGGATCTGCAGGTGGGCTTTTTGCAGGTAGCTGTCCACATCCTTGTAGGCCAGTTGCAGGTTGGCGCTGAGCTGGTGGCTCTGGTCGCGCCACAGCACCCGGTCGGCGCGGCCGCTGACCATGTCGGTGCGGCCGCTGTTGTACAGGGTGGTGCGGACCAGCTTGAGCGGGGCGCGGTATTCGGCGTGGCTTGCGAACAGGCTGTAGGTCCAATAACCGTAGGGCACCGAGTAGAACAGGCTGCTGCTGCGGCTGTAGCGCGGGCCGTGATTGAGGGTGTCACTGTAGTTCAGGTTCAGCGCGTCATTGATCTGCAACGGGCTGTCCAGATTGAGGTTGATCAACTGCCGGTCGCGGCCGGTGCTGGCGCTGCCGAGGTTATCCACACCCAGCCCGAGGCCCCAGCGCGCGGCGCTGCTGCGCGAACGCAGGATGATCCGCGAGGCACCGGGCTGGCTGCCTGGGGCGATGTCGGCGGTCAGGTCCAGGGAGCGCAGGCGGTTCAGTTGATCCAGGCCCTGCTCCAGGTCTCGCAGGTTCAGGGGCTTGCCGAGCATGCCCGGGAAAGCCCCGCCCAATGAGACTGGCAGGCTCTGGTCGGCCAGTTCGATGGTTTCGACGTAGCCTTCTTCCACCAGGATATCCAGGCTGTGGCCGGCAGCCGGGGTGCTGGCCAGGTAGGGGCGGCTGGCGATGTAGCCGGCCTCGACGTAGAGACGGGTGATGGCTGCCAGCAGCTGGTTGATCTGATTGCCCCCCATGCACGGCGCCACGTACGGCTTGATGTAGTCATTGAGCCGGGTCTTGGCAAACAGACTGACGCCACCGATGCGGGTGCCGATCAGGGGCCAGCAGCGGCTGTCGCTGGCGGTCTGCTCCGGCAGGGTGGGCGTGGCCGGGGTGCTACTGAAGCTGCCGCGCTGCATCTGCCGCTGGCGCTGCTCCAGTTGCAACTGCTGCACGTCTCGTTGTTGCTGTTGTTGCAAACGTAGGGTCTCTTGGCCGGAAAGGAAGCCGTCGGCATGCGCTGGCGCGATATGCAACAGGCCCAGTAATGACCCGAGGCACAAGGTACGGACGCTGGTGGAAAATGGGTGTTCAGTGCGTGATGAATGGTGCACTTGGCATCCTTACGGTTAAGAGAACTCAATGTGTATAGATGATCTACGAAAGGCGGGATCGACTAGTGATTTCGGCCTTAGTGCCACTCTATGAGTATTGAGGGTCACCGATAGTAGTATCGAGTAATTGGGCTTAAGTTTACGGAATGAAGACTTCTGATCTAATGCAGGAGCGACCAATATCGTTTGGCTGTGGCAAATTAACTGAGTGCGTCGAGGGGTAAACGTTACAGCGAAGGTTAAAATTAGTTAACCGATGGGCTGGGATAGAGCTTCGATAGAGCAAAAACTTGAGGGGAAATTCTGGTTCTTACGCAAAGTCTAAATGTATTGCAAGTCCTACGAAGGGCGTGCGTTTAGAAAGGATAACACAGCGGTTTTTTTGGGGCTTTGAAAATTTTTTCGCTAAATGTTTCAATATGTTAATGACTTAAGGTAGAAGCTTTGAGAAAGTCCTGAAGAAGGCTTCCTGCTTTTGCAAAATCTCCAAATTCCACCCGCCGAGGTTTGAATCGCTCCTGGTTTCCTAGACACTCTCTAAGCTCAGGAAATAGCGTTTCTCATACTCTATTGCCGACAGCTGCATGGCACTGCTGTGCCGGCGTTTAGAGTTATTGAACATCTCGATGTAATCGAAAATCACTGCGGGCTTCTTCACGTGTTCCGTAGATCTTTCGTCGAGCTCGCTCCCGCTTCAATAACTGGAAAACGCTCTCTGCAGCAGCACTGTCGTGGCATTTTGTCGCAGCCACGACCGTTGTCCTTGATCGTGCTCGAAAATTGCTCAACTTTGTATTTCGCCATTGACTTCATCCTTTGAACTGGAGGCAAAAAATTGCGCCTCTCCTACGGCCTCAGCCCAGCAGATGCCCGCTGCGCTGCGGCTTTGAGTGAGCAGCTCGTTCACGCAGCTACGTAAAACCAACCGCTAAACGTCCGGAGATCGGCGCTTGCGGCAGTGCGCGTAATAGGAAGATGGAGTGACTTCAAATACCGAGCACAACAGATCAACAGCCTCTTCAGAACGAAGTTGATCAATTAACGCGAACGCTCGTGCTCCCCGGCCATCAAGAGCGCGGTGGCCTTCCTAAGAAACACCCTCTGCCGGTTGAAGAGTGTAGCCAAATTCAGCCGCACGCCGATGCAGGCCTTTCACTACTCTCTCCCGATATCTCTGTTCGTATTGATCCGCTCCCGGATCTCGATAACTCATGCCGAAACGCATGGCGTTGTAGAACAGGATCACAATCTTTCGGGCGGTGGTGGTGACTGCTTTGGCTTTTCCGATTCGAGCCGCAAGGCGTCTATAAAAGGCCCCCAGCGCAGTGCTTGGCCTGTTCAACGGGGTGAAGATCAACAAAGACGACAGCATAGAGGTGAAGGTAGGCGACCAGCTGCCGTACCTGACCCTGCTGGGCCGGATCTTCAGCATGAATATTGGGCCGGTAGTTCCTGTGGCCACGGTTGTGTCCCAGGATGAGCTAGGCGCACGCTATGCCTGGGCGCTGGAGAAGACCAAAGCGCAGTGTGCAGCCATGGCTGACAGCGCGACCCAGATCGCGGCATTGGACAACAGTGGTGAGGTATGACGATCAGGCCGGAGCTGCAACCCACACCGGACAACATCCGCCGTACCAGGCTCAGCCTGCGCATGAGCAAGACCGCTGCCGGCGCGCTGGTGTATGGCCTGTACGAGAAGGGCAAAGGCGCAACAACAGAGCAGCTATCAACGCAGCGATGGCCAGCTTCCTGGAGGCTAACAAGTGTCGGTGTGGCGGGCCGCTCAAGCAAAACGCGCTCAGGAGCAATGCGAGCTGTGTGCGGGAGCTGCTGCAAAACCACGCAGCTGAAGGCAGCCAAATCCAAGGGCGGATGTTTAGAAAGCTAGGTGGCGTACAGTAAAATATGCCTTGCCAAGATTGTACGACGTTTTGTACCATATAATTGCCACTGGAGCGAAAGGTGGCCTTTTGCTTCTGTACCTTTTTAAGATGTCGTATAGACGTCATGGCACAGAAAGCTTATCCATCACATGGTCCGTTCGCGTTCAAGGACGCGGACCTGATGACCAATTGATCTCTCACCCCTTAAAGGCGGCGTGCAGTCGCCTTTAAGGGGTATCCACCTGGTCTGGGCATGCCCAGCAAGGACTTCAAAGAAATGCACGTACTGACTTTTAGCCAGGCTCGCGCCGAACTGAAGCAGACAATGGATGATGTGTGCCGGGACCACGAACCTGCCATCATTACGCGCCAGCGTGGCGAACCCGTCGTAATGCTCTCCCTGGAGGATTACAACGGACTGACCGAGACACTGTACCTAACGTCCTCGGCAAAGAACGCCTCACGCCTTCGCTCATCCATTGCTCAGCTCCGGGCCGGCAAAGCCGTTACCAAGGAATTGATCACCAATGAGCAAGAAGAAGCAGAGCAACAAAGATGAAGCCCGCAAGATCGCAGGGCTGAAATGGTCCGACGAAGCTTGGGATGACTACTGCCACTGGCTGAAAGCAGATCCTCAAATTCACGAGAGCATTAATCGACTGATCAACGAGTGCCGCCGCACTCCCTTCAAAGGCACCGGCAAACCTGAAGCCTTGAAGGGCGACTATGCTGGCCTCTGGTCCCGCCGCATTACCCAAGTACACCGCCTGGTCTACTTTTACGAGGCCGACGTACTCACCATTATGCAATGCTTCAAACACTATGACGACTGAGTTGTAGCGCAGCATCGTGCGCGCAGTTCTGCCGACCTCGTCCTGGGACCGGGACGCTTGGCCGAATAAACGCGCACCGCCCCTTTTGTGATGTTGTGACTTAATGCCGTGATCGGCACAGCCAGGCCTCGATCAGGTGCTGGCGCCGATTTGTAGGAGGCCGTGTGTCGCAATACACACTCACTGACGTGCAGATACAGGCGGGCGCACGTCCTGGCGAAAGCTGGGAGGACGCCTGTAGGCGGCTGGAAACGAAACAGCGAGTTCGTGCAGCTGACTGCACCGAATGCGGGACCAACGCTGGTACCAGGTCGGCGTCCCGCCGGCAGGTCCGCTTTGCGATCGCTGCGCAACGGCCGTACTGGAAGAGCTGGATTGCTTCAAGCAGAAGCCATCCAGCTCTCTGATGCATGTATGTAATGGTAAGGTCGTCGTTACTTCGGCGTGGATGTGCTGGCTGACTCGCATCGAGGATCAGGTTGATCTAGAACTGTACCGCGCCGATGGCACTCTAGTCGGAAGCATTCAAAGTCGTGCGCTTTCAGAGGGACAGCGGAACACGGCCGTGCTGAAGCTGTTACTGGCGCAGGGTGATGGCCCTATCGTCATCGACCAGCCAGAAGACGAGCTTGATTCGAACTTTATCTACCATGAGCTAGTGCCCTTGCTGCGTAAGGTCAAGAATCGTCTGCAACTGATTTTGGCTACCCATAATGCCAATCTACCCGTCAATGCTGACACTGATTTGATCTTTGCACTGGATATTAAAAACGGCCGCGGAGAGCGGTTAGCCGTAGGCGGGCTCGATCAGTCTGATACCGCCAATGCAGTATTAAATATCATGGAAGGGTCAGCAGAGGCTTTCAAGCGGCGATTCGAAAAGTACCATTTTTAAATTGATGCGATGGGGTGCACTGTGGCGCGCTCTGTTCAGCTTTAAGCTAATTCTTAGTGGTAGACAAGGACGTAATAGGCATGACTGTATCGTATTGGCGCAAGTTTGCTGGTCGAGTTGAGCGTAATTTTGAAACGCCGCTCACGTTGCCAAGGTCATTCTGAATGGACTGCCAATGCAGGCCTTTGTCAGCGCGGATATTGCTGCGGCAATTACACCATTGGCGAGACTCGGGTTACATTCCCCGCTGGACTCTCTGAGCGACTGGTCACTCAGAGACTTCCGTTAGTGGCACTGCATCAGCGCCGCACTCGGCTGGCGACGTTACATGAGGTCAAAGGTGAAACCCGCGAAGCCACTATGCTGGTCTCAGCTTCCCGTCGCGGGGATCAGTCACGTTGGGCAGATTGGATTAGTGACAAAGAACTCGGAAACGGCAAGGCTCGCTTATGTCGCGAGCTCTCGACCCAAAAAACTTTTGGTCTGGGCAGTGAGGAAATTGAAAGCCTCCGAGCGAACCACGCTTCAACGGCTTGGCTTTGAATTAGTTACTCGATAACCAGCAATGCTCGGGGTCAGTCTGAGCTACCAGAGAGACGGAAATAGAAAATCTATTGAGTGCCGCGAAAGCTTGAGGGATACCGGTTGGCGACGCTCCAAAGTGATCAGCCCCTCTCTACACATCTGGCTCAGCAGGCTGTGCGTAGTGCGTTCACTGACACCAAGGCGAGCATGGATATCGTCGCGTCGCTGATCACCAAGGGAGAGGAGCGTCTTGTTGATGTACGGGGTAAATGCCATTTGCCGCTTGAGTCCTTAATGCAAGCCTAGTGATAAAGTTTTAGCGCGTTCTTAGAGCTTCCTCCTCGCCGGTTAGATAATGGTCATGGTTTCATTCCCGCCCGTACCAAAAAGGCAAGCCCTTGTCGTGGTGGGTTGCTGTCGAACACTTAAGCGCTGCCATGACTCAGTTCGGCAGCGCTAGAGCAATCAGATGTGGCAGTACTTTCTCGGCGGGGCCTATCAGCATGATTTCACTCGGCCCGTTCATGGATACATCTAGAGTATTGACGTGTATGACTACTGCTCCAGACTCCAACGCTATATCTGGTAAGTCAGCAGCAGGCCGGACCACGCCAGACGTGCCAATTGAAAGCAACACATCACACTGTCGTGCTGCTCGATTGGCGGTTTTCCATTTGCCTGGCGGAAGATCCTCGCCAAACCACACCAGAGCAGGACGCAAGCGACCGTTGCATCGACGGCAGCGGGGCGGTTCTATAAATGCGCCCTCCGCTGGGATGATTGGGAAAACCAGCGACTCCGCGACAAAGCGATGACAGGCGAAACATTTGGGGACCATCAAGCTGCCATGGAGATGACGCACGTCTTGATTGCCCGCCCGCTCGTGGAGATCATCAACGTTCTGAGTCACCACAGTCACACTTCGACCGCTGCCAGATAACCGATGGATCGCCTGATGTGCCGCGTTGGGCTGCGCTTGCATGACCTGCTGCCGCCGCCATAGGTACCAGCCCCAAACCAGCGCCGGATTCTCCCGGAATGCCTTCGCAGTTTCTAAACGCTGCGGGTCTTGGCGCTCCCACAACCCGGTCAGTCGGTCGCGGAAAGTCGGAATGCCACTGCCGGCAGAAATGCCCGCGCCGGTAAACACCATGATATGTTGCGCAGACCGCAGTGCCTCAGCGGCTTTTGCTAGGGTGTCCATGGGTACTCCTCATCCTAGCGTGGGGCAGGGAAGGCTGTCAGGAGAACGGCTGCTGGCGCCATCGAAAGTGAACAGCCAATTCGGGGGCCTCGTGCCGAAAAAGCAAGGCTCACGCTCGGAAAGCCGAAGCCGTATTGTGGACAGACTTCACCGATCCACAACGGTGGGCGTTCCTGCATCAAAAGTGCGCGTACAACTGAGGTTCGTCAGCAGACTTAGGTGGAGGGGCCGCGCTGGTGATCCGCGCTTTCAGGTTTCGCGCCGAGTACAACGCGTGTGACCGTTTCCGCAGGCGTAAATCGAGATCCCCTAATTTGTAGGTGGCCACCGCGGTCTCGTAAATCACTGCGCTTTGCGAGCACTCAAGCCCACGGTGAATCACAATTTTACGAAGCTCTTCCAGGCTCCAGTGCGGACGTCCGCTGATGGATGGAGGGCATAGCATTTGTACCTGCGCGATCTCGACGCCTGTTGCCTGGGAGAGAAAGACGTTGAGTTCGTAGGCATCTTCCACAACAGCTGCGCGCTCGCTTTCACCGTTGAAAAGCGGCCGCAAGGTTACCCAAAAGCACATCCCTTCAATTTCACAATAGGAACCCGTACGGACAGTACGGGTGTGAGATTCGGACAAATAGATCAAAACGGGCTCCACTGAGCGCTGCATACCCCTAGGCGACCAGTCACCAGGGCTGTAAACCTCAAATTATCCCACAATGAACACTATAGATTGTAGCCCTATCGTATTCGATAGCGCTTCATCATTCCTTTTCTGAGGAATGATGATGGAAATCCGTGAATCCCTGGGTGAGGCACTGCGGCGCATGCGCATTCTTCACGACCTGACCCAGGAAGATTTCGCCGTAGTCAGTAGTCGAACCTACGTAAGCTCCCTCGAACGCGGACTCAAGTCGCCGACTATTCAAAAAATTGAAGAGCTGGCCGGCCGCATAGGTATCCACCCACTTAGCCTCATCGTATCTGCGTACCTTATCCAGAACCCGGATGTGGGATTCGACGGGCTGATCAAACAGGTGAAAAAAGAGGCGCTCAAGCCTTGACCGTCGATCCGGCTCCGAAAATGAGCGCTATAGTATTCATGCCGCCCTGAATCGACTACCATCGCTGCTCACTGAAACCCGCTTCGGGGAGCAGCGTAGTCATGCGTAGATCATTCCATGGCTAAGGTGGCCCCTTCTACATCCAAATGCCTATGGCCACCGCCGCTGCTCCCCGTTTTTCCATTGGCCTGTACAGGACACCGTGTCGAGAATCGTGGAAGATTCCTGACTAGCACTGGCGAAGACTGCAGGCTGGGAGCATGGATGGAGGAGGGCGTAGCTAAATAATGCGGTTTTGTCTCTCAGGTATAGCGAGCGAGGCGCACTCATCGGCCAAGCCTCCAACCCCTAGCAGTGCTACCCATGCGAACTGCCACCTATCTCGTCCAGAGCGGCTTTGACAACCGTGTCGGGGTCGGAGGATATGACGTCCTTCGGCAGCTTACCCCCCAAATACGAATTGGATGATTCGAACCATAAAGCCATGCCCCAGCCACTCATCCTGGTGGCCAGCACAGCTATGACGCGCTGCATTCCCTGCGGCGCTATAACCAAGGTGCGTGATTCGATGGCGTAACGTGGGAAATACTCCACCCCTTCGTAGTTAATAGAGAATATCGCACCTTCTAAATACCGGCCAGGAGAGCTGTCGCTCCGCCCCTTAGCCACCGCCGGCAACAGCGCATTTAGCTCTGGCCAGGTGAGCCAGTCTCCGCTGGCCATGACCCTGGATTGTGCCTTGGACTGAAAAATGGCCTCTCGGCGGGAAACAATCCTCGCCTTTCGAGTTACACGCATTCTGCGAGACGCTCCCTTAGCATTAGGGGGAGGGGATACCACGAGCCAATTCTGATTTGGCCGCCGAGAGATAGATCACCGCTTATTCGGCTTCTTTTTAACGCTAGTCCTGGTCGACCGTTTGCCCAAAGTGACCGGCACTCTCGGAAGCCCGCTCATAAGGGCGAGGCCAGGCGAAGAGTGGGCTCAAGTTGCTCACTTTCACGGAAACCTCTCCGCTGGCTGGTCAATGGTCGACCAATCAACGCCGGCCTGTGTCCTCGAAGTAATCGTCCTGGGCAACCAGGCCCAAATCATCAGTCTCACCTGACGATTCCAGACTGAACGTGTGCTGAACGCGTCGCTCTTGCTTAATGTACGCCAAGGTCTGAAAAAAGCAGTGCTCGCAGAGGTGTACCTCAAATCGCTGTCCGTCGTGGTCGCTGCCATACCCCAATGGGCTTGGAGGGTCCCATACTGGTAACCGCCAGCAGTCATGCGCGTAGAACAACCGCAGACGTCACAACTGACGTCAGTAATGGCCTCAACCTTGACTAAGCCGGTAATTTTCACTGTTGGCTCCTAGAAAATGGTTTCGATCCATGTTGGACGGCAAGCTGGCCATCGACGACTAGGCAATTCAAGCTCAACCGCGATCTCGCATGCCGATGCGCTTGACCGAATGAGCGCGCTCTTGGTCATGCGAATGATAATAGGTGTTCTGGGTCGTACTGAGGTTGCTGTGACGCAAGTCCTCCTGCAGGTCCTTAGGGTTGCGTAGCGGGGCGTCAAACGTAGCTGAGGTGTGACGCAGCCAGTGCGCAGAAGCACAGCGCAGACTTTCCATCTCATGATTAGCGCGGCCTTCGTTGCGCATCCTCTCCAAGGTTTTATCAAAAACAGCTTGGAGGAGGGCGCGGATCTGTCGGTCAGACAAGCCAGCTCGACCATTGAGCGTTTTTATCAGCGGCGTGCTTTCTCCCGGATGAGGTAATTCGGGGAGACCCAGGAATCGCCGATAACGCTTTAAATAGCGCTCCACGTAGATGTCTCGCACCGCAATCTTAGCCGACTTGTTGCCTTTGCCAATCGCGTGGTACCACCAGTTGCCTTCATCATCTAAGCGGAAGTCACCCATGGTGGGTTTCCAGTTCTTTCGTCCCGCGAGATCCGAAACGCGCAGGTACATAGCGAACAGCGTGGCAACAATAAATAGTGTTCGCTCATGCCGCTCAGGCTCGACATTCGCCATCTCCTCAACGGTATCCAGTACAAAGTCCCATTGCAACGGCGTGAGTGCCCGTGAAGAAGAAACTTCAAGTTCTTGCGTGGAGAATCGGTTACCTTTTTTAAGCAGCCGAAATGGGTTAGTTTGGGCGAAGCCGTCTTCAACTTGAAACTCATAGAATCGGCTACAGACCGTATACACCTGGTTCAATGTTCCGTTCGCGGCATGATACTCCTGTATGTTGGGAGTTTCTGCAGCCGAATCTTTGCGGGATTTGATGTTAAAGGGATGCCATCGAGACCTACAGGATGACCCGCAACTACTGAGTCGGCTGACGTCAGTGCTCGTGCATGATGTATCAATCCTTGAGCTTCCTTCAGACACACGGCCACTGCTGCTCAAGCGGTACGTAATGCTCGAAGATGATGGCAAGGACGGAAAAACAACAAGAATCAGGGAAGGATGCAGAGAGCTTCGTCAATTCTTGTCGAGCCTCGTCGGAATCCGCTGGCCTGATTCGCTGCAGAGTCTCTTGCTCTTGTCGGAAGACCCCATCAGTCGCAAGTTTGGTGCAGGCACCAGCGTGATCTATGGCCTCTTGATGTCGGGTGACACGAAAGGCATCGTTGAACACCTTTCCCCGCGTGCCGACAAGATCGTGCTCAATGACGACCAGGCGCATCTGCTGCACCAGATGGTCAGCGACCTGCACCTGGAATCGGTGAGCCGTCGACATAATGCCCTGCGTGTCCTCGCAAACCTCATGGGTGATCTACCCCAGCGTACTGTGCGTTTGGTACTCGGTCCGCTGTGTACCGAGCTAGCCGCTTCGAGCGATCTGAGATCCATGATCGGGGTCTCCAAGATTGCTTCTGTTCTAAAGAGCGCCAATCGTGATGATCAGCGTCAAGTCGCCGCGGCGCTTGTTGCGGATGTATGTACGGTCGATAAACAGTTTGGGTTGAGCCTTGAGAACATGCAGACCCCGAGCCTGGATGACGCAAAATCCATGGCCGCCGGGGCTGTGGAGATTATTCTGCCGGTGCGGGAAGAGCATGGCCTTTCTGCAACGCAGGATCGCACGTTCGTGAAATGGCTTCAGGAGCGCAACATCACTGTCGCTGGTGTGTCGTACTCATTTCCTTTCAGTACGCTTGAAAGCTGGATCGTCAGTCATGAAACCATGCTGATGAAGACATTGGGCGTTGATTACGTCACCCTCCTGGGTATCGAAGTAGAGGCGGGGCGGGGCAAGGACATTGACATGAAGCGTGCGGCGTCCCGTGTAACCGCGCAGTTTGAAGAAATGGCTCAGGCCGGGGAAGAGAGCAGAGCAGAACTGTGGCAGATCATTGGTGGTTATCTGACGCTACCGGAAGTTGAGTTGAGCGCCTGTGCATTTGCCGTTATTGAGCAGCATCAAAAACTGATGAGCAGTGAGGCGTTGTTGATTTGTATGAGCATAGTCATTGACCTGCTCATCAAACATCCCGAACCAGAGATTGACTTCGACCGGGGTTTCAAGTGGTTGATGCAGTGCGCCAGCAGTCGGTTTGACGAACTGGATGACGAAGTCAAAGCGCGTCTGGCGGCACTGGCTCAGAATCTGGCGGGTGAGCACTATGCGGATTATGCGGTACCGCTCTATGAAGGCGTGATACGGCGAGATGGCAGTCTTTTGGCCACAGTTTCTGAATCTTGGGCAGAATCACTAGCTCAAAAGCTTCCACTGAAATGCTGCGAGGCAATGTTCCGGTGCTACGATCGGCTTCCAGTGGCGGTCAAAGCAGCTATAGCGAACTTCCTCGAAACGGGTTCGACAGGGGCGCCCCTGTCTCCGCGCTTCTCTCAAATTTACCAGCAGGTGGCGATGCTGATCCCCGAGCGCTACTGGAAGGAGCCTGAGTTGCAGGCTCATTTGAACGCTGTATTGAGCCGCTTGCCGACGTTCCTCAACCGAGGGGACGAAGACTTGAAAGCAATCCTCCCTAGCCTAAGCCAAATCTACCTTTTCGGCGATCCGGCAACGGTTGGTGCCTGTCTGCGAGACACCTTCAAAACAGCCAACAGCTATCCAGCACTTCTCAACCTGCTCCATCAGTTCTTCGCAACGACGTGGCCTACAGCAGAAAACGCACCGGGCTATACGCCGCTGAGCATTTTCAACGACGCAATCTCCACGATGACTTCGTATCCTGCGGAGGCCAAGTCGGGCGTGCTGCGGTCTCTGCAATCCATGATCGACGACGGAATAGTCGACTCCGCTCAACAAAGCGTTCTGACGTCACTGGCCTGCGCTGTCTGGCAGACCCATGCCGCGGAAGCAGAGACGTTCTTGGTCAACTGCAAAGCAACATTTACGGGGGCTCAAGTGGCTGCGTTGCCCGATACTATCCAGTGGAGCAGCGATGAGGAGATCGCGCGCTTGGAGAAGGTGTGGGGCAATCTTGCGACCAAGTTGACTGCAGTTGAGCAAGTCGGTGCGACGTACCTGATTTTGGGCAAAGGACAGCTTCGCAGGTCGAACTTGCCAGACCAGTGTCTCACACTTTGGACGAGATCTCTCGGCAAGCAGGCATTCCAAATCGTCAAACAGGCGCTGCTTGCTGGCGCCGTCGCAGACGATGGTCGTCGTCGCTTGTGGCGTCAGATCACTTCACTGGCGGAGAGGCCGAATGATCTTGAGTTGCTCGAGGTGGCGGTGCTCCTGCTTGAGTTGGCTGACGCTCCGGAGACAGGCTCTGCCGTCATTACAGATCTTAAACAAATAGCCGAGCGCTTTAGCGATCAGGCCCAGCGCTACGATATCGCGAAAGTATTGCTGCTTCATCTCCCTCGATGCGCATCGATGGCCGTCAAGGCTCACTTGGCCGTGCTGGCTTACCAGCTAGGCTCCTCGGCCGTGCTTAAGACTGTCGATGCAGCTTCGCTGGGTGAAAGTGATTTGAAAGTCATCGCCGACAAGTTCGGCAAGAGTCGAGAATTGACGAGCCTGCGCAAGCGGTTTGAAAAATTGAACGTTTGACGCATTTACGCTCGGGAAGATGGGTCGAGATTTACTGTGGCTGCCATATCGAGGCGGCCACAATTGTTGCCGCCTTTGCTTGGTAATACGCCGGTTTATGCGTGCTGCTAGAGCCTAGCTGGATTCAACACGCAAGACATACGATCTGAAGGTTGCTCCTAGGGCGAGGAAATTTTGAAATTGAGAATTTTAGGGCGAGGCTGTTCTAAATTTCTACGAATTAACCGTAGGTGCGTGCGAGTTTCGCAAGGAAAGTCTCGAATTTCCGCAGTCGCGAGTCGAATCAGTGTTTTACGAGCCTCATGAACATTTCTAACATAGCACCTCATTTAACATAATATACATTATGCGTAGTCAACTATAGAAGCACGCGGGTGGTGGCAGGACAGATTTCAATCCTGCCACCACCCGACTCCAGCCTCTACGACTTCAGTGCTCGGCGCCCAGCGCTTGACTCACGGCATTCACGAACAACGCCTGCTCGTCATACAGCGAGCTTGGTGTCTCTGCGTTCTTCCAGGTCGACCACTGCACCATCACCAGTTTCTCCGCTGGATTGATTGCGATGGTCTGGCCGTAAATCCCCAGCGCCCAGAACGTTTGCTCGCTGGTGGCGGTTTTCTTCGGCTCGGCATTGGCGTCCGGTGCCGGCGCCGAGTACCACCATTGATAGCCGTACTGACCATTAGGTGCCGATGGTGTCACCGAACCCTTGGCAGTCGTCCAGTGCGTCGAACGTGCAATCCAGTCATCCGGCAGTATTTTCTCACCGGATGGCAGCTGACCACCGCTGAGCACAAACTGGCCAAAGCGGCCCCAGTCACGCAATGCGGCGTTGAAACCGTGGCCGCCCATGTCGACCTTGTCTTTGACCAAGGCGTGCCAGATGCCATCCTGCTGCATGCCGTAACGGCTCCACACGCGGCTTTCCAGGTACTTGGCAATGGTCATGCCCGTGGCGTTTTCCAGCACGCGGCCCACCAGCCAGGCGCCGCCGGTGTTATAGGACCAGACTTCGCCCGGCTTGACCCCGGGTTTGCGTTTGACCGATTTGACCAGGTTGAGCACGCAGTCGTATGGCGCAGGCTTGGCCTCACACTGGGTCATATGGGAAAAATCGGAGTCAGGTGATGCGTAGTTTTCATCCCAGATCACGCCTGAGGTGTGCTGCATCAGTTGATGCAAGGTTACGTCTTGCCACGCCGTGCCTTTGAGTTCAGGGATATACAGGGTGATCTTGTCGTCCACCGATTTGATCTTGCCTTCCTTTATCGCCACGCCCACCAGCACGCTGACCACTGACTTGGCCACTGAACGCGAGGTCCACAGGGTATTTTCGGTATTGCCCTTGCCGTAATACTCGTAGGCAATCTTGCCGTCCTTGAGGATCAACAGGGCGGTGACGTTCTGGTTGGCGATGTAGTTATCGATGTTGTAGTTATTGCCGTTCATTGCATAGTGAATGGCTGGCATCGGGCTGCCGGCCGGTGCTAACGGCGATGGTGTGGCGCCTTGGTTACTGAATACATCGCCTTCGTACAGGCGGTAGGTATTACGAAAACCCACTACCCGCGTGGCCTGGTCCCAGGTCAGCATGTTGTGGGGATCGGGCAGCGTTTCGTCGTAGGGTTGCGGGCAGACTTTCAGCCCCGGAACGCCGCAGTCTACTGCTTGGGCGACAGCTGCCAGGCTAGCGCTGCTATGAGTTAAACCCAGTGTGGCGATGGCCAGTGCCAGCACCGAAAAAGCCTGGGTGGATTGTTTTTTTATTGTTCTGCGTAACATCAGCGCTTCCTCGACGTTCAATGAATTTCCGCCAGTCGCTTTCGAGCTTATCAACTTGCTGGAACTGGAAAAGAACAATAAAGTCCGGGTCGATATTAAAAAAACTAACAACAGTGAATGCCATGCCAAGCGACCGGCTTCCTCCGCTCAATGCCATTCGTGCCTTCGAGGCGGCTGCTCGCCTGGGCAGTTATGTCGCCGCTTCCCGGGCCCTGCACGTGACCCAGCCCGCAATCGGCCGGCACGTGAAAAACCTTGAAGACTGGCTTGGCGTAAAGCTGCTGGAGCGCACACCACGCGGCGTTACCCTCACCGCGCCCGGGCTTGAGTTGCATCAGGCAGCGACCCTGGCACTGAAGATACTGGCCGATGCCGGCTCGAAGATCGCATGCCGGCAACAGGAACGCTGGCTGCGCATCCTCTGCGTGCCGGCGTTCGCTTCGCGCTGGCTTACGCCGCATATCGACGCTTTGCGCAGCCTGCGGCCGGGCCTGAAGCTGGCCATCGAACCCAACGCCTCGTTCACTTCGGTGGATGCCCGTCAAGCCGACCTGGGTATTGGCTATGGCTTGCCAGGTGAACACGCCGGGGTATTTCTGACCATGATCAAACCTGCAGTTTTCCCGGTCTGTTCGCCGGCGTACCTGGCGAAATTGCAGCGCGAAACCCTCCAGGTGCAGGACCTGCCAACCTGTGACCTGATCCACGTCGACGACGGTACCTGGTGGACCAGCTGGTTCGCGGCGCTGACGTTAACGCTCAAGGTCAGGTCCAATGCCTCGCACATGAGCAACGACATTGCCTTGAACCTGGCCCGACGTGGGCATGGGATTGCTCTGGCGACCGATGTGCTGGTCAAGCATGAGCTGGCAGACGGCTCCCTGGTGCGCTGTACCGATGCGGCGGTCGCACTTGAAACCTATCAAGTACTGACACCGCAACAACCACTTTCGGAAGATGCCGTGTGGTTTATCGAGTGGTTGAATCAGGCCTTGCGCGAGGAGTTTCCCCACGCGGCCGTTGAACACGACTGAGCCGGAAAGCACTCTACTGCCCTGCTCTCTTATAAGCTTAAAATATAACTCAACTAAATAACTATTTAGTTGAGTTATAAGTGACGAGCATAAAAAGGGCTTTGGTGGATAGCCACAGCCCCCCTGCTCCTCCTGTTTAGGGTGGCCTGGGCGCTACTGGAAATCGTTTTTTTACAATTCATAGCATTTTGACCTTTCTGCGCTAACGTCAAATAACAACGACAGTTATTCAAACCAAAAGAGCAGTCCCCTCTCGGGATCGCCAGGCGACCAATAGGTGTGAACGATCCGTACAAGCGGACCTAAACCAGACAAGGAAGCAGTGAATGAACAATGATTACGTGCAAGTACTCAAGCGAGCTGCGTGGACTTTGGTTTTCACTGGATTACCTGCCAGCATGGCCCTGGCAGCCCCCGGCAACTGTGCAACACTAGCCCCCCTACCCGCCGTCCTCGAAGTCGGTGAAGGCATGCAAACGGTGATGAGCTCGGATGTGGCCATCACTCGATTGGCTGTCGGCGATCCGAAAATCGCCGACGTGCACCTCAATGACAATAAAGACTTCCTGGTGACCGGTATTGCCCCCGGCGCTACCAGCCTGATGGTCTGGACCGCATGTTCCAGCTCACCTCGCCAGAGCATGGTGTTTGTCCAGGGCAAAGGGGCCGGTTCGCTGGTGAGCACGGTGATGCCGCCCTCGGAAGACCCAACGCTGCCCAGCCAGGTACAGACCGATATCCGCTTTGTCGAGGTCAGCCGTACCAAATTGAAAGAGGCCAGCACGTCGATCTTCGGCAAAGGCGGCAGTTTCCTGTTTGGCTCCCCCGGCACCGTCCCCCTGGTGACCGTGTCGCCCGGCCAGCTTGGCAACACGGCAGCCCGTATCCCGCTGGATAACGGCAGTTTCAATATCGGTTTCGGTGGCGGCAACGTGCTTGGCTTGATCAACGCGCTCGAAGGCAGTGGCTTTGCCTACACCCTGGCGCGTCCGAGCCTGGTGGCGTTGAGTGGTCAGAGTGCGAGCTTCCTGGCCGGCGGCGAGATACCTATCCCGGTACCCAGCAGTGGCAGCGACACGGTCACCATTGAGTACAAAGAGTTCGGGATTCGCCTGACCCTGACGCCAACCATCATTGGCCGCGATCGCATCGCCTTGAAGGTGGCACCGGAAGTCAGTGAACTCGACTATGAAAACGGCGTGAGGATCCAGGACTTTATCGTTCCCGGGTTGAGGGTGCGCCGCACTGACACCAGTATTTCCCTGGCTGACGGTGAGAGCTTCGTGATCAGCGGCTTGATCAGTTCGACCAATACCTCATCGGTGAGCAAGTTCCCTGGCCTGGGCGACGTTCCGATTCTTGGGGCGTTCTTTCGCGACTCCACCATCAGTCGCGAGGAAAAGGAGCTGCTGATGATCGTGACCCCGCGCCTGGTACAACCGCTGGCGGCGGGTGCCCGACTGCCTACATTGCCGGGTGAAAAACTGCGTAATTACGACCCGAACTGGTTCCGTATGTATTTCCTCGAAGACGGTAACTTCGACAAGCTCAGCGGCTTGTCGAAATGAGCACCAGGACATTGCAGGAGCACAGCATGAAGACAATGATTGCGGCGTTGGGACTGGTGATGCTCAGCGGCTGCGCCACCGATGGAGGCGCACGATGGTCGGGCATGGGCTCGGCCTCGTGCGCCAAGCCGAGCCCGGATCAGGAGCTGTCGCTGAGCATGGCCGATGACATGATCAGTGACGGCAAGTTGCACGCAGGCTTGGCCAATCTGCAAAACCTGCCGCCTGACCTCGCGGCCGTGCGCCTGCGCAAGGCCAAGATCTACCGCATGCTTGGGCAAAACGAGGCCGAGCCGTTGTACCGCAGTTTGCTGGGGACTTGCCTCGCCGCCGAAGGGGAACACGGCCTGGGCCAGTTGGCCGCCGCGCACACCGACACCGAGCAGGCGCTAAAGCACTTGCAGCGGGCCGCGCAACTGTCCCCCACTGACGAGAAAATTCGCAACGACCTGGGCGTGGTCTACCTCAAGCAACTGAAACTCAAAGAGGCACGTTTCGAGTTCATTACCGCCATGGAATTGAAGCAGTCCGATCAGTTGGCGGCCGTCAACCTGGTGACCTTGCTGATTTATCAAGGCAACTGGAAGCAAGCCTCGGAGTTGGTCAGTCGCATGGGCTTGAGCCCCGAGCAAGTCAGCGAAGCCCAGGTACGCGCCGAAAAACTCAAAAGTTCGGCCAAGGCCGTAGCAGTACCCAGTGATCGGGTAGCAACGGTGCTCGATCCGTCGCCATCCGGTGTCAATCCGCCAACAACGCAGAGGTAGTGATGAAACAGAACATACTCAGCTGCCTGGGACTGTTGCTTCTTCCGCTCGCCGCCCAGGCCATCGAACCCGGTCCTTCATCGCCACAACAGCAGGAAACCGAAGCCTGGTTACTGCTGCAGTCTCGCGGTCAGGCCGCTTCGCCTATCCGGCAAACAGCCGCGGCCAGCGAGCGCGACCTGAGCCTGCAACGCTGGCTGGAGAGTTACAAACATCCCATCCCTCCGTTCTACAAGGAGTACTCCGGCGGACAGAGGAAGTAACCCTTAACAGCAATGGGGCCTCTGCCTCCAGCGGGTTTACCCGCTGGAGGCAGAGGCCCCATGTCGTTGAGGCTTGCCCGCCTCTGCTTACAGCTTTCCGAAGACCTTGAACACGCCAATGATTGCTGGGCCGATAGCCACCAGGAAAAAGCTCGGCCACAGGCAGAAAATCAGTGGGAACATCAGTTTTGTGCCGATCTTAGCCGCTTTCTCTTCCGCCAACTGGGTGCGCCGGTCGCGAAACTCTTCAGCGTAGATACGCAAGGTGGCCCCGACACTGGTACCAAAGCGGATGCTCTGCGCGAGCAAGCTGACCAGCCCGCGAATGTCTTCCAGGCCGGTACGTTCGGCCAGGCGCTTGAGCGCTTCGGTACTGGGGATCCCCGCGCGGATCTCGGAATTGACCAGCGCCAGCTCCACGGCCAGATCGGGTTGGCTGACCGCCATTTCCTCGGATACCCGCTCGATCGCCTGGGGCAAGGCCAGGCCCGACTCGACACACACCACCATCAGGTCCAGGGCATCCGGGAAGGCGACGAGCAATCGGGTCATCCGTGCCTGTTTGCGCGCGTTGACGTAAATGGACGGCAACAGCCACGCCACACCCAGCGCCGTGATCAGCACGACGATGCCCACGGTCAGCGACAGTTTTGGAATCAGCGGCAATGCCAGCACCGTAAGGCCCACCATGGCCAATGGCAACAACAGGCGAATCGCCCAGTACATCTGCACCGCTGCGTGCGAACGATAGCCGGCATGGGTCAGCAGCGTTCGGGTCGCCGAGGGCTGGCCCTCCTCTACCGAAGAAAAGCGCTGGCCGACTTGCTCCAGCAACAGCTGCAGGTTGCTGGGCGCGCTTTGCCCGTAGCTCTCCCCGCCATGACCGCGTTTAATCAGCAAAAGACGGCGCTGTACCGGGTCTTGCAACCCCTGCACCAGCAACACCAGCGTTGCCACCGCGAGCACTACGCTCAAACCGATGGCCCCCGCGAACAACAGGCGCGCCAGTTGCTCGTCGCCCACCGCACTGTTGATCAGACTCAGCAGATAGTTCATGACCCCCTCCTCGACACCTGGCGATGTTCAAACCTGGATGCGGATGATTTTGCGGATCCAGAAAATCCCGATCAGCATCGCCACAAATGCCCCGATCACCATTTTCTGGCCCAGGGGTTCGTTGAGCAGCATGGGCAGGTACGTCGGGCTGGACAGTACAATCGCCGCAGACAATACAAAAGGCACGGAGACCAGTATCCAACCCGACATGCGCCCTTCGGCCGACAATGTCTTGATCTTGCGTTGAAAGCGAAAGCGCCCACGAATCAGGCTGCTCAACCGTTCCAGTACTTCCGTCAGGTTGCCGCCGGTTTCGCGGTGGATCAGCACCGTGGTCACCAGCATCATCACGGTCATGCTCGGCATGCGTTCGAGCAGGCCGAGCATGGCCCGACGCACATCGTTGCCGTAGTTGATATCGGCGAAGGTCAGGCCGAACTCATGGGCGACCGGCCCCTTGTGCTCCTCGGCCACCAACTGCAGGGTTTCGTTGAACGGATGACCGGCACGCAACGCCCGGCACATCGCATCCAGTGCATCGGGCAGGCCTTCCTCGAACTGGGCGAAGCGTTTGCCACGGTCGCGGGATATCTTCAGCACCGGCAGCCAGAACGCCAGCATGGCCG
This sequence comes from Pseudomonas wadenswilerensis, assembly GCF_900497695.1. Lineage (GTDB taxonomy): Bacteria > Pseudomonadota > Gammaproteobacteria > Pseudomonadales > Pseudomonadaceae > Aquipseudomonas > Aquipseudomonas wadenswilerensis. The sequence continues at coordinate 363,261 of NZ_UIDD01000007.1, forward strand.
CAGGGACAGCCAACCACCAGAGTTGGCTGAACAGCCAAGCCAAGATCCCGCTTGCCAGCGCCAGGACCAACCCAAGCAACAGTACCCGGTAGGCGCGATAGTCATGCCCGGCTTGCTCGATCATCTGTGCCAGCGACTCCATCGCCGGCAACTGCTCCAGACGGGCTTCCAACGGTGACAAGCGGCGCAGGTATTTCTGGCGCAGCACCGACTGCATGTTCACCTGGTTGTTGGCGGTTTCCAGCAGGTTCAGGCGGCTGCGGATACGCTTGCGTACCTTGCTGGCCTCACCAAACACCGGAACCGCCAGGCCCTGACTGAGCAGGAACATGGCGGTGAACACCATGCCGAGGAACGCCAGAATAAATTCACTGGGAATTTGGCTCATGTTTATCCCTCCATCCAGTCAGGCCGAAACAGGCTCAGCGGCAGTTCGATACCGCGCCTGGCGAGCACATCGCGAAACGCCGGCACCATGCCGGTGGGGCGAAATTCACCGAGGACTTCACCGTGCTCACCAATACCGTTGCGCACGAAGGCGAAAATCTCGGTCATGGTGATGATTTCTCCCTCCATGCCGTTGATCTCCTGGACGCTGACCAGGCGCCGTGTGCCATCCTCCTGGCGCTCCAGCTGGATGACGACGCTGAGGGCCGAAGCTATCTGCTGACGCATGGCCTTGATCGGAAAGGTCGCACCGGTCATCGAGACCATGTTCTCGATCCGGCCCAGGGCGTCGCGCGCGGTGTTGGCATGAATGGTGGTGAGCGAACCGTCGTGTCCGGTGTTCATTGCCGTCAACATATCCAGCGCTTCGGCGCCACGCACCTCGCCGATCACGATGCGGTCAGGGCGCATACGCAGGCTGTTACGCACCAGTTCGCGCTGGCTCACCTCGCCCCTGCCCTCGATATTCGCGGGACGGGTTTCAAGGCGTACCACATGGGGCTGTTGCAATTGCAACTCGGCCGAGTCTTCGATGGTAACGATCCGCTCGTTGTGCGGGATGAAGCTGGACAGCACGTTGAGCATGGTGGTCTTGCCACTGCCGGTACCGCCCGAGATCAGCACATTCATGCGGCCACGAACGATTGCCTTGAGCATCAGGGCAATGGAGGGCGTCAGAGTGCCCATTTTCACCAGGCTCTCAGTGTTGAGCAGGTCCACGGCAAAGCGCCGGATCGACATGCTCGGCCCGTCGATGGCCAGGGGCGGGATAATGGCGTTGACCCGGGAACCGTCCTTCAGCCGGGCGTCCACCAGCGGTGACGACTCATCAATGCGCCGGCCCAGGCTGGAGACGATACGGTCAATGATGTTCAGCAGGTGGTGATTGTCGCGAAAATGCACATCGGTTCTCTGCAACTTGCCAAACCGCTCGACATACACCGAGTCAAACCCGTTGACCAGGATGTCGGACACGCTGTGGTCGGCCAACAGCGGTTCCAGGGGGCCAAGGCCAAGCACTTCGTCCGTGATCTGCTTGATGATCATTTGACGGCTGCTGGCACTGACCGGCGCCGAGTGCTCGTCGAGCAGGCGCTGACAGATCTCGCGGATCTGCCGCGTCGCTTCGGCAGGCTCCAGGGAATCGAGCAATGACAGGTCCATGACCTTGAGCAGTAATTGGTAGATCTTCTCCCGCCACTCGGTCTCCACCTGATTGAGCTTGGTCCGGGTTTCGTAGAGCACGTCCGGTATGGCGGCCTCCCAGGCCATGAGCACACTGGCGCAGTTTTCACTGCCGGTCTGTACATCCTGAGCGTCTGCCGGAGCATTTTTGCCGGCATGCTGACGCAGGCGATTACGAAAGTCGCTGAGCATGGCTTACCCTCCGAACAAACGGCTAAAGGTACGTTTAAACAGCCCCCGCTCGCTGGCCACCACCCCGATCAGGTTCTGGTTCAGCTCACGCAAGGCTAAAGTCACGGCTGCACGCGGCGCATGGACCTCCAGCGGTACACCGCTGTTCTGGCTTTCACTGACCACCGAATAGTCGTTGGGGAGCTTCTGCACGTCGGTGCAGCGCAGGGCCTCGGTAATGTCCTTGAGGCTGACCGGCGAGGTTTTGTTGTAGCGATTGACCACCACCTGCAAGCGATTGCCCTGCACACCCAAGTCGTCGCGCAGGATGCGTGTCAGGCGCGTGCCGTCTTTCAGGTGGCTGAGACTCTGTTGCATCACGATGTAGATCCGGTCCGCCTGCTCCAGCGTGACGCCTGTGAGGTGGTCGATTTGCCGCGGCAAATCCACCACCACCCAGTCATAGGTACTGCGCGCCAGCCGCAACAGGCTTTCCAGTTGCTCCAGGCGCACATCCTGCGACAGGCACAGTTCACCCGTACGGCCACTGAGGACATGCAGGGTCGGGCTGAAGTGGCTGCAGAAACCGCGCAAGGCGATGCTGTCCAGCTCGTCGACCTGTTTCAACACTTCCATGTGGCTGTGTGTCGGCAGTACATCCAGGCAGTGGGCCACCGTGCCGAACTGCAGGTCCAGGTCCAGCAGCAGGGTTCTGCCACCGCGGATGCTCAGCTGATGGGCCAGATTACAGGCCAGCATGGTGGCGCCCGATCCGCCCTTGGCATTCATCACCGCCACCAGCTTGCCGCCTGTGCCCTGTTCGGCATGGACCTCCAGCAACATGCGGTTGATTGCCGCCTGCAGGTCGTCAGCCGCCACTGGCTCGGGCAAGAAATCCCGGGCGCCGGCCTGCATCGCCATGCGCATGCCTTCACGTTCATCCAGCGGGCCGCAGACCAACAGTGGCGGTCGCTCTTTGAGCGGATGCTGTAGCAGGGCCGCCAGCTCCTCACGCCACAAGTGGCTGACCCGCAACAGCAACAGATCAGGCATCTGTTCCAGCCCATACAGCGGGTCGGTGTGACCGTTGCTGACCAGGCGCGTGTTGACGTTCAGGTTGGGCAGGCACTGGCTCAACGTTTTCAGATGGTTCAACGCAGTCACGTCACGTCCACTGATCAATAGGCGCATGCCTGTTTTTTCAGTCACGCTGGCGACGGGAGCTTCTTTGGTATTTAGCATGGCGTAATCTCCGGGGTGACTCCCGCCTCGGGTTGCCGACCAAGGCTTTCACGCGGCACGGTCGACCTGTACACCGGCAGGGTGAACCCCTGACCGAACCCGGGGATCAACAGCTTGAAGGTGAAGTTGCTCAGCTGTAACTGGATGTAGCGAATGGCTCGAAAGCCGCTGGCGCCGCTGAGATCGCCGGGGCTGGCGACCACCGCACCGTCCTCGTCCAGGTAGACCAGGTTCAGGTTGGCCGTGGCCAGGTTGCCGATCAGACTGCTCGTGCCACTGTTACCGGCCGCATTGAAAATGGCCCGACGCAAAATGACCGGATCGTGGATATCGCACACCGCCGCCAGGCGGGCACCGCGGCGTACGCTTTCATTCAGCGCGTTGACGGTGAAGTACAGCCGACCCATTTCCAGCACGCCGAACAGCAAGGTGAAAAACACCAGGCTGGTAATCGCGAACTCAACGACATACACACCGCGCATACGCTTGAGATTCATCATAAGGCCCTCATCACCACGGTAGAGGTCAACGTCAGGCCAAGCGGTTCGCTCTGGCCATAGAACGCAGGGATTGCGCTACCGATCACCGGCAAGAAGGTGTAGTTGATACTGACCTGGATGTGATCAGTGCCCACCGCCGTCACCGAGACATTTCCGGTGGTCAGCCCCGGTACCACCGCCGGGTAGCCGTTGGGGTTGGCCGGCACGCCGTACACCGCGACGCTCCGGGCCTGGGCGCGAAGCGCGTCGCTCACTTCGACCTTGCCCAAGGTTGCATTCCAGGCCTGGCCGGCGACAAAACGTCCGGCATCACGACTGGCTTGCATCAGGCTGTTGTACTGGAACAACATGCGCCCGAACTCACCGAAGGCGAACAGCATCAGCAACAGCAGCGGCAGCGTAATCACCATTTCCACCATCGCCAGCCCACGCTGGGCCTTCGGCGGCTTGCGTCCACGGTGTCCCATAAGGCCTCCTAAGAGTCGGTACTCGGTGTCTGGCTGTTATCGATATAGGTTTTGTACAACTGAATGATCTGCGGGCCGGCGTCGTTGACAGGATTGGGGCCGGGCACATTGTCGCCCTCGCACTGTTTGACGAACTGGCCGAATATCTGCGCCGAGTTGCCCTGTTGATTGGCCGGTTGCATCACGTAATAGCAGCCGAAACTCAACACCGGAATCGACGACGCCCCGTCGTTCTTGCCAGAGCAATTACCGATCACCACTTTCAGAATCCGCCGCTCGAACGCGCCGTTGCCGAGGCAGCCGCCGCCTGTGCCGGCAACACAAGCGGCAGAGGCCCGTACCCAGTCGTTGTAGTCGTACAGGGCTTCACCACTGGCCGTGACCAGGTTGCCATTGGTGGAGGTGATGGTCTGATTGTTGTACTGGATCTGTTCCGGTGTACCGGTGTACGTCAACGACTTGTCGTTGGCCGTAATCACCAGGTCCGGCGGATACTCTGCTGCGCTGAGGCCACCTGAATATTGGTTGAAGCGCGTATTCAGGCCTTGCGAGGCAGGCCCGACGGTGTTGCCCGGTTTGGTCAGGACGTTGTCGCCGACGCTATTGCACTGATTGATGCCGCCCGCCAGGCCTTGCCTCACGGTGTTGCCACCCGAGCCGAAGTCGAGCAGCTGAAAATTGCCGGGGCCGATTGCCGAGCTGTTGTTCGCCGCCGTTTTCAACACTTGCAAATCACCGTACTTGAACCCCCAGAACATCCCGGCAGCGGGGTCGTTCTTGCTCGGGTCGCCACACACCATCAGCGGCGTGATATTACAAGGGCTGGCAGGGCTGGGGCCGGCGGTGGCCACCGCGGCCACGGCCTTGTTCGGGGCAACGCCGTCGCCGATTGCCTTCAGCATGCCCCAGAAAAAACCGCTCAGCGGGTAACTGGCGACCGATACCCGTACATAGCTCGCATTGGCCGGGCCCGGAAAGGAAAAAGGCCCATAGACACTGGCAGACAGCTCCACCGTGGCGAAGCCGGAAGCATTATTACCAACCGCGTTGGCCAGTTCCTTGTTGCCACTGGCATTGGCATTAAGTGTCAGTGTGTCCAGGGCAGCGGCTTGCGTGAGGCTGGCGGCGCCGGTCGCACCGTGCACCTCGCTGAGCGTCTTGGCCCCGCTCAGGGCTGCGGCATCGACAGCATTTTGCAGCCGGGCCTTGTTTACCAGCATATGGCCGCCGTCCAGCGCCAGAGCCCCCATCAACAAGATGGCGGCCATGGCGATCACCGCCAGCACAATAATCGTTCCGCGCTGTTGCCCTGGAAACGCACGGAGTGGTTGGTGGATACGTGCTCTCATCATCAAGCCCTCCAGAGTTCTGCCGACCTTGATCTGCAGGGTGCCGTCGCCCACCACCGCCAAGCGACGACGCTACCTGGCGGGCGATGCCTTCAACGGTTGCGCCTGTCAGCTACAGGGTGTTCACACGTTTGACTTCGATACCGCGGATCAGCGTGATGCCACTTACGCCAGGTTCGCTCTTGCGCTGGACGATCTGCTTGACCGGTGGCACTGGCGCAACCTGGGCCAGCTCCACTGGCTTGGCGACCGCGGGCAGTTTGTTGTTGTCCAGTGGATTGCGCAGGGCCAGTTGCAGCTTCCCGTCCGTCATGCCCTTGACCAGCAGTTCTGCCTGATCGGGGGTCATTTCCAGGGTGACTGCACGTACCACCACCGGCTGGGTCTTGTCGGTACTGGCGGTCTGGTCCACGGCCAGTACCCGCAAGTCCTCCAGAATGGTGCGGGACTCGGCGTTGCCGGTGTTACCTGTCTGCTTGGTCGCCAGGACATCGACCCGATTACCCGGCAAGAGGAACCCACCCACCCCCACCACATCATCCACGCGTACCGAAATCGCACGCTTGGTGGGTTCGATCAGCGAGGCCAGCGTGCTCCCGCCCAGGTGCGCGGCCAGACGCGCACCGCGCACGATATCGCCGTTCAACATGGAGAACGTGGCGATTTTGCCGACGACCTTGTCGATGGCGTCAAAGGCATCGTCGGGTACCGTGTCCTTGGGCATGCGCACCAGTGTCACCTGCTGCGCCTCGACCATTTGCCCGAAAGCGATTTCCACGGTGGCCACCACCACGTTCTGCTGATTATCGTCGGGGCTGGCGTTGAGTCGGGCACTGAGCCAGGTGTTGGCCATCCACGCGGCGCCCAACCCCAGGATCACGGACAAGGCAATCAAGATGAAAGTACGAGAACTCATGGCGGTGTCTCCTTATCTATCCAAGGAAGTCGAGCTGTACGAAATAGTTGTGCCATGCCCACTCCAGTTCCTGCGCCGATAACGGCCCGCTGCCGCCCAGGTAACGCTGGCGGTCGATGGCCATGTTCAACAGGTCACGTGGGTGGCAAGGCACCAGCGGCATGTTTTCAACGCCGTAGAGTTCCTGCAGCACGTAATGCAGTAGCTGCGGATCGTAAGAAACACCCAGTCGCTCACTCTCCTGGCGCCAGATGCGTTCGTATTCTTCGGGTTTCAGGTAACCGAACTGCAGCTTGTAGCCAATGCGCCGTAAAAACGCTTCGTCGGCCAGCTCCAGCGGATTGAGGTTGGTGGAAAACACCAGGATCAGGTCGAATGGCAGCTCACAGTGCCGCCCACCGCCGAGGTTGAGGAAGTCGCGTTTCTCCTCCATCGGCACGATCCAGCGGTTGAACAGCTCGGCCGGCGACATGCGTTGACGCCCCATGTCATCGATGACAAACAGGCCATTGCTGGCTTTGAGCTGCAAGGGTGCCTGGTACTGACGCGTGGAAGGGTCGTAGCGCACATCCAGCTGGTCCATGCTCAACTCGCCGCCGGTAATGATGACCGGGCGTTCACAGCGCAGTAGCCGGCGATCGACCCCTTCATCGAGCAGCAGATTGTTCTGCAGTTCATCGTCGCCACCCAGGCGCCGGTGTACCTGCGGATCGTAAATCTCGATCACCGAATCGTTGATCGCAATGGCATGTGGTACCCAGATGGCTTCATCAAACAGGCGAATCAGGCGGCTGCTGACATAGGTTTTGCCAGTGCCCGCCGGCCCGTAAATCATGATTGCGCGGCCAGAATTGAGCGCCACCCCCAGTTGGTCGAGCATGCTTTGCGCCAGGACCACCCCGCCAAAGGCCTGTTGCATGTCTTGGGCGTTGATACGACCGTGGTGAATGGTCTGCATTTTCAGCAGCGTGCGATAGTTACTCACCGGAAAGGGTGCCGCACCGATGTACCCGCTGCGCGCCAATGCATCACGGGCGGCGCTGCGACCGCGTTCAGTCAGCCCGTAGCGCAAGGCTTGACCACCGGCTTGCCCGAGAATTTCGACCCGACCGTCCTTGCGCAGGAAGGTCAGTATTTCTTCAAGTACCGCGCCTGTCAGTGCCAGGCGTTCCACCAGCCGCGACATGTCCAGCACGCCGGCATCGTGCAGATGCTTGCAGACCAGATCACCGAGCAAGTTGTCCGCCAGCCCGGTTTCACGGATGGTGCGTGGCTGTGGCGCCAACCGCTGCACGACTTGTTCGCGCTCATCGTGAGTGACGCTGCTGTTGCTGATGGCGTACATAGTGTTCTCCTGACCTACTGGCCGAAGGGCAGCCAGAAGACACTGGTCAAAGTGCCGAGCAGGACTGCGACTGAATAGGGAAAGGGCTTGCCTGCCACTTCATCAACCGCTGGCGAGAAATAGGCCCTGGCTCTCAACATCAGCCAGTAGCGCCCCATGGTCTGCTGTACTTGACCACGCACGAGGACAATCAATATTCCGCATAGACCGCCGGCTATCAGGCTGAACAGCGCGGCCCAAAGGGCGTCAAGCGGAGTAAGAAAGGCGCCGACCATGGCCATTAATTTGACGTCACCGGCCGCCATCCCCCCAAAGGCATACATCGGGAGAAAAACGGCAAAACCGATCAGCATGCCCAGCGCCCCATAACCGAACCCGATGACACCCAAGGTGTAAACCTGGCCGGCCAAACCCAGACCCAAGCCCAGCAAGACCAAGAGGTTGGGTATGCGGTGATGGCGAAGATCGCTCAGCACCGCTATACCCAGCAGCCCCAGCAACGATGCAATTGCGACTGATTGCTCCATGCTCATGACTGCAACCCTCTGTGGACGGTGGGGTGTTAGCAAGTTTTGCCTGTGACTGCGCAGCCCAGGCTGGTAATGGCAGTTTTTACGTTAGTTCCCAGCGTGGTGAATGCGGTGACCGCGCCCAGGGTGATCAACCCACCCGCCACCGCATATTCCACAATGGTCAGGCCATCTTCGTCTTTGAGGAACTTCACTACCGACGTCTTGATCGATTGCAGATTCATTTTGCTCACCTCATTCAGTTTGTTTTTTTAGAGCAGCACTTTTCGTACTGCCTGGGTGAACATTAGTCAGTAGTACAACCCAGGGGTTAGGAGTTTTTTGCTCAACGCTAGGAGTTTTTTGCGAGTTTTTTGCGGTATTAACCGCGTAAGAAAAAAACACTAAGCACACCGTCTGAAACCCTAACGCAAGCGATCAATAGGAAATAACTTACATAACGCTGCAACCTAATCGCAGGCGAAACTCGGTCGCTTCCCGCTACCCGGCAAAGACCCGAAACAGTGCCAATACGCCGAGAAACAAATCTCGCCAATACGGTCTAAGCCAGCGTTTTCTTATCAGGATTTGATCTGCTCGCAGGCAACACAACGACGATACTGGTCAACGAGGAAGAAATATCAGGAGCGGGGCCAGGACAGTGAAGTCTGACGCGCCAAGAGACTGGATTGTTGGGGGGGCTCGGCACGCAGGCCTTTAGCCTGCAGCGCCGCGGCTGAGAAGACTCCACCTTGTCCGAACGGGATCATGGTTAACCAACCAGGCAGAGTCCATATGATGCGTTTTTATCCTCGCGACACGTCCCTCAGCCTGTGGCCAGGTGTTCGTCGCCGCCACGGCCCAGAGGCTAGCAAGCTGCTTGCGCTCCGGGCGGGGCCGACGATGCGTGTTGTGGCACTAGCAAGGGGTGCCTTTGACTGCACAACCCAAACTGGTAATGGCGGTACTCACGTTACCCCCCAGTGTCACGAAAGCGGCCACGGCACCCAGTGTAATCAAACCACCCGCTACCGCGTATTCCACAATAGTCAGGCCTTCTTCGTCCTTGATGAATTTCAGCACCGACGTTTTGATCGATTGCAGATTCATTTTATTCACCTCATCTAAGTTCTATTGGCCGAGGCGGAGACTTAGTGTGCCGCCTGTTTGAATCCTAGTCAGGAGACATAACGAGGGGTTAGGAGTTTTTTATTGAACACTAGGATTATTTTGCAGCGCTGACTGCCCGGCGAGGTTGAGAAAACAGAAGCAAGGAAGGAATGAGAAGATGAAACCTGAATCGGCCAACCCGCCATTTCTGCTGTGGTTCGATCGCACCCGGGATCGATCGGCCGAGGCGTTGGTCGCGCATTTTCGCCCGACCTGTGAATGCCGTATCGCCAAGAACGCCTCGTTGTCCGAGCTTGCGGCGGAGCGCCAGCCAGACATGGTCTGCATTCACTATGACCGCCCCGACATGCCTGGCCTCAACCTGCTGCTGGAGATCAAGCACAAGTCCCCCTCGATACCGATCGCCATGTTCACCGTACAGCACTCCGAGGAGCTTGCCGTATGGGCCATGCGCTCGCGTGTCTGGGAGTACATCGTGCTGCCCCTGTGCAATAGCGAAAAAAGCCGCTTTCTGCACGCACTGCAGCAACTCTGCGAACTGCGCCGCAGCACTCACATTCATGCCAAGAAGCCACTGATCGAACATGGCCCGTCGCTGCCGGACAGCATCCGGCTGACCGCAGAACACCACAAGCACCAGGCGCTCAGTAACGTATTGCTCTACATCGACCAGCACTTACGCGACAGCATCGACCAGAAAGAACTGGCAAAGCGCTGCGGCATGACCACCTTTCGCTTCAGCCGCCTGTTCAAGGAAGTCAATGGCGTGGGGTTCATGGAGTACATCCTGAGCAAACGGATGGACTTTGCCAGGGAGCTGCTCGACAACAGCCAGATGCCCATCACCAGCATCGGTTACGAAGTCGGGTTCAAGGACCCTTCCTATTTTGCCCGTGCCTTCAAGCAATTCGTCGGGTGTACACCCAGCGAGTATCGGCAGCTCCCTCGAGCTGAAAGCTCCGGAGCAGAATCGACTTCAACGGAAGCACTCTCGGAGGTCGTCGAAAGCCTGCGACTGGGTGCCAACCGCTGACGGATGGCTACGTGCCATTAGCCCATTTGTGCTAATCGACCCCCCTCCTCCCTGGCGCTATATTCCTCGGCAACCCCAGTGTTCCCCAACGCCGTGATGATGCGGCGTGAGGGATCGTTGTGCCCGTAAAACAGAACAACACCAAGGAAGATGCACCATGAAACCAGCATTCACCAAGATCACCCTGCTCAGCGCCCTGCTGGTCGCCCTTGCCGGTTGCCAGACCATGAAACCCAACGAAGACCGTCTCAAGTCCACTGCGCAGACCACCATCGGCGAGCCGGTGACCAGGATTTCCAACGTGCGCAGCGACCATAGCTCCACCTATTACATCGCCAGCACCGCTTCGGGTGACTACAACTGCGAGCTGCCAAGCGGCGTCATGATCGGGATCGCCTCCATGGGTATGGGCATGAGCGCGCATTGCTACAACAAGAACAGTGGCCGGCCGCAGAATCCGCTGCAGCGCTACTGATCCTGAACTAAACCGACACTGTCGAGGCCTCACGCAATGCCCGCAGGGTGGCACGTAACTCCGCCGGGCGCACCGGCTTGGACAGAATGGCGATCTGGCGGTCGTGCAGGGCCGCCTGGATCTTCTCCACTTCGTGCCCGGTGAGAATCAGCGCCGGCACGGCCCTGCCCCGTTGCGCACGCAAGCGGTCGATGCACTCGATACCGGTGGCGTGGTTGCCCAGGTCATAGTCGGCGACGATGATGTCGCAGTCGCTGGCCAGGTCCTTGCCGCTCAGTTCGGCCTGCACTTCACAGCCCCAGCGCTCAAGCAAGGCCTTGGTGGCCAGCAGCACGTTGCGATCGTCCTCCACCAGGCACACTTTCAGACCGGTCAACAAGCCGACCTGGCTCGGCTCTTCACGGTAGATCTGCTGCTTGGGTGGCTCAATCTTGCGCAGTCCCTGCAGGCTCACGGCCGTACCATGGCCGACCCGCGAACGTATCGCCACTTCCATGCCCATCATCCGCCCCAGGCGCCTGACAATCGACAGGCCCAGGCCCACGCCTTCGACGTCTTTGTCGCGCAACTGACGCACGCGGTAGAACTCTTCGAAAACCTTCGGCAATTCGTCGGCTTCAATGCCGCGGCCCTGGTCATGAATGACAATGGCCAGCCCTTCCCCACGCTTGCGCACGCCGATCAGTACCGGCCGCTGCGGCGCGTACTTGAAGCAATTGGACAGCACGTTCTGGACCATGGTGGCCAGCAGCGCCGGGTCTACCTGTACCCAGTGTTCGCCAGCGCGCAGGCGCAGTTCAACCCCGGCCCAGCGGGCCGCTTCGGCGTTCTGGCGCAGCAGGTCGTGAAGAAACTCGCCCAGCTGTATGCGCTGCAAGCGTGGCTGCAGGCGGCCGCTGTCGAGGGTGTAGAGGTCGAGAATCGAGCGAAACAGTTGCGAGACGTTGTGCAGCGAGCGGTCGATGTTGTCGACCAGGCGCCGCTCCTCCTCGCCCAGGCGTGCTTCGCGCAGGCAGGCGGTAAACAGCCCGATGGAGTGAATGGGCTGGCGCAGGTCGTGACTGGCCTGGGCCAGAAAGCGCGATTTTTCCAGGTTGGCCGCGGTAGCCTCTTCGGAGGCCTTGCGCGTGCGTTCGAGCAACAGGTGCGCGTACATGGGGATGACCGTGCTGGTGATCATCAGCATCAGCACCATGAACGGCTGCGCCTGCCAGTAGGGTGTCAGCCGATAGACGCACAGCAGCGCCAACAATGCCAGTGCGGTGGCGATCGCCAGATAGCGCGAGCCGTAGCGCATGCCGTTGCCCAGGTTGACCCAGACCATCACCGCGTACAGCGGCAGCGCCGCCTCGCCGCCCACCACCAGGCCGAAACAGGTGCCGGTGTAGTCCTGGACCATGCTGAAGATGCGCCGTGCCGGATACACGCCCGGCCAGCGCACGATGACCTGGCGCAGGACGATCGACAGCAGCAGGAACAGGACGATGTAGATCATGATCGGCAGGTAAGCGTTGACCTGCTGCCCGGGCAGAAAACCCAACACGCTGATATAGACCATGGCAAGGCCGGCAACAATGATCCGCAGGTTGGCCTGGTCGAGCTCGGTGTTTTTCTCGAACTTCATCGGGAACATCCTTGTGCGACAGTCGTCATATCCAGTACGTACACCGGGCAGCGTCCGTGCCCGGTGGTAAAGTAGCACGCCTGTAAGGAACGCCAGGCCCAGGGAGGCACTCGACATGGCATGCCGGATCATCATAGCTGACGACCACCCGCTGTTTCGCGAAGCGATGGTGCGTACTGTCCAGCGCCTGTTGCCCGATGCCGATCTCGAAGAGGCTGGCGACATGGACAGCGTACTGGGCCTGGTCGCCACCGGCGAAGCACCAGACACCCTGATCCTCGACCTGCGCTTCCCCGGGCTTACCTGCATCAGCCAGTTGGTCGAGCTGCGCCAGCAGCTGCGGCGCACCACCTTGATCGTGGTGTCGATGGTCGATGACGAAGAGTTGATCGGTGAGGTGATGGCCGCCGGCATCGACGGCTTTATCGGCAAGAACATCGCCCCCGACCAGATCGGTGAAGCCATCCTGGCCATTCGCGAAGGCGAAGTGCTGGTACGTTTTGCCCCGTCCGGGCTGCTGCCGCTCGATACCAGTGCCGTCGCCGCCGCCCTGACCGCGCGCCAGCAAGAGGTGTTGCGCCTGATCGCCCAGGGCAAGACCAACAAGGAAATCGCCCGCGAGCTGGATATCTCGCCGTTTACCGTGCGTATTCATGTGTCGTCGTTGCTGCGCACCCTCAACGTGCCGTCGCGGGCGGCGGCAGCGGTGAAGTATTCGGTCACCCCATAGGGGCCGGCTCGCCCCGCGATGAGGCCGGTACTGCAGCATGGCTCAACGCGGGGCAAATCCGCTCCTGCACAGTCGTATGCGAAATCATCCAGCCATCAACGCACCCAGCGCGACTCGCTGCTCTGCAATGCCGCGGCAATGGTGTCGAGGCGGTTGTCCGGCAGGGTCTCGGGCAGCAGATCGGTCCCGGCGCTGACGAACAGCTGCGCGTGGGCATTGCGCAGTTCGGCATAGGCCAGGTCGCGCTTGAGCTGGGTCTGCAGGTTGTTGAGCTCGCCCTGGATCAGTTCCAGCTCACCGATATTCTGCGTCTGATAGCGGTTGCGCAGTTGCTCGGCAATCTGCCCGTCCAGGCTTGCCAGCTCTTCGCTGGTACGGAACTGCCGGGTCGCCTCGTTGAAGTTGGCATTGGCCACATACAGTTGCGCCAGCACCGCTATCGACATTGCCTGGCGACGGGCTGCCGCTACATCCTCACCGGCCTTGGCAACCTTGATCGCAGCCGGTGCCGAGAGCACGTTGAACAGGTTCCAGGTGACCTTGACGCCGTAGTCCGCCCAGCTCTGATTGACCAGGAAGGAGTTGCTGTCGTAATGCCCGCCGGCGGAAAACTCCAGCCCCGGCAGCAAGCGCAGCATGGCCTTGCGGGTTTCTGCCGCGCTGATGCGTGCCTGGTAATCCTGCTCGCGCAGTTCCGGCCGGCTGGCCAGGGCCTGCTGCTCAAGCTTGGCGAAATCGCCTGTGAACTGCGGCAGCGCATAGCCGTCCTGCGGCGCCAGGCTGAAATCGGCGTTCAACGGCAGGTTGATCAAGGCCGCCAGTTCGGTCTTGGCCAGCGACAAGGCGCGGCGCTGCTCTTCCAGCTGGCGCGTCGCTTCGATCAGCGCACGCTGATAGCTGAGCACCTGCACCGGATCGCCCAGGCGCTGCTCGCTCATGTGCTGGCTGTTGTTGCGCGCCTCGGCGATGCGGCCCATGAGGCTGTCGATCTGCGACAGCAGACGCTGCGCCGCTACCGCGCGCCAGTAGGCCGAGCGTACATCCTGGGTGATGGTATGGATGACCTTGCGCCGACGCTCCTGAAGGATCAGGCGCTGGTCGGCCTGCTGCTTGGCGCTGACATAACTGACGCCGAAGTCGAGGACGTTCCAGACCATGGTCAGGTCGGCCACCTCACGATCGCGGTCCTGGGAGGTCGAGGGTTCCAGGGACTGGGTGCCGGTTCGCACACTCTGGCTGCTGGATGCACTGACATTGTTACGCCCGGCATAACCGGCTTCCAGTGCCATGCGCGGCAGCATATCGAAGCTCGCCAGGTCGACCTGGCGCTTGGCCAGCGCTTCTTCCATGACTTTCAGTCGCGCCTCAAGGTTGTATTTCACTGCCCGGGCCATCGCCTGATGCAAGGTCAATGGCCCCCGCAGCGGTTCCTGGTCCTTGAACATGGCGCTGAGATCGGTGCGTGCCCGGTCCTCACTGACCTGTCGGTCGATGGGCTGGCTGGTGACTGCACAGCCGCTGATAGCTAATGCCAAGACGCTGACCCCGAGCAACTTGTGGTTTTTTTTCATCCTTGGGCCGCCCCCTGGTACGGCTTGATCTTGAAAGTGTTGGTGCCGTACATCATGCCCGCGGTCCGATCTGTGTCGGTTGTGCCAGGGCCAGGGCCAACTCGCGTACAGGACGCTGGTCAGCCTCGTTCATTGCCTGCAGCTGCTGGCCCAGGGTCGGTGCCCCGGGGGCACCGCGGCCTTCGCCGCCGCGCCACTGCTTGCCATCGAAAACGCTCAACTCGGTCGCCTCTGACGGTATTTGCCGGGTGAAAATATCCGAGAAGCTGCTACTGCCAAACACCCCGCCATCGCCACCGCCAAAACCCAGGAACCCGGTGCCCGTGCCCTCGCCAGGATTGTTGCTGCTGGCAAATACCTGGGCGATGAAGCTCGGTGCGCTGGCGCCGTTGTGTATGAAGAGGCTACCCAACGGGGCGATGCCGCTGCCCAGCGTGCGCACCTCGAACAACGGCGTCGGCAACAAGGGTGAGGTCGTCGGCTGCGTTGGCAGCAGCGGTACTTGTGGTTGCGCCAAGGTGCTCGGAGGCACGGTGCTCGGCTCGGGGACCTTGATCCGGTACTCCGGGTCGCCGGCATCCTGCGCATTGATGACATAGGCCGGGCCGGTCAGCGACACCGCCAAGGCGTTGCCGGCCTGGTCCTGAATGCCGCTTCCCAGCGCATTCAGGCGCAGGCCAAGGCTGCCCTGGCCGCTGATATTGGCCACACTGATGCGGTAGGTGCGGGCATCGACTTGCACCAGCGACTGCACGTTACCGCTGGCACTGCCGGTGCTGGCCACACTGAAATCGCCGGCGTCCACGCCGCTGACCGCTTCGTCGAAGGTCAGGGTGAAGCTCAGGGTCTGTTCCGCCGTCGGCGAAGGGCCATCGAGGGTGATCGTGCTTGGCCGCGGCGCCCGCGCGTCAATCAGCACCGCACCGGTACTGCCGATGTTGTTGAGTTCAGCCTTGAGGTCATTGCCAAGCGCATCGCGCAGGCTGCCACCGTTGAGCTCGATGAGCGAGCCGACACTGATGCCGTTGTTGCCCTGTTGGCCGCTGCTGACGGTCATGCGGAACACCAATGCCGTGCTGCCGGAGCCGGAGAGATAATCGGCATAGGCGACCTTGCCGTTGCCCAGGTTGATAGCAAGGCGCGGCAGCCCGTCAGCGGTATCGACCAGCACGGCTTCGTCCAGGTGCACGGTGAAATCCAGGGACTGACCGGCGACATAGGTGCCGCTGGCCGGAACCTCCACCGCCGTCACCGAGGGGGCTACCCGATCGATGCTATAGACACTGCCTTGCAGGCCACCGCTGAGGTCGTTGCCGGCGAGGTCGACGATAGCGGTGCCGCTGTCTTTGAGATCAAGGCGCAGCGTACCGACCCCGGTGAGGCCGTCGACCAGTACGGTGTAGGTGCGGCCGTTGAGTTGGGTCACGCTGGCGATATGCCCGCTGGCCGTGCCGCTGAACATCAGTTCGAAGTCGGGGTTGTCGACGCCGCTGACGCTTTCATCGAAGGTCACGGTGTAACGGACCGAACTGCTGGCGACGGGGCTGACGTCGACCCGCACGATATCGGCCACCTGCGGCGCCACGGTATCCACCCGCACCGACAAGGTGCTGCCCAGGTTGTTGAGTGAAAGATTCAGGCTGTTGCCCGCCCCGTCGCGCACGGCCCCGCCGTTCAGGTCCAGGGTGCCCGCCACGCCAATGCCGTTGGCGTCGTTATTGCCCGCCTGCACGGTGTACTGGAACAGCAGCGCGCCAGTGCCGGAGCCTGACACATAGGTCGCGTGCCGGGTTACCCCGCCGATGTTCAGCAGCAGCCGTGGCGTGCCAGCGGAAGTATCGACGATCACCGCTTCACTGGTATTGACCGTGAAACTCAGCACATCACCGCTGTTGTACGCGCCGGCGGCCGGCACCGAAACCGTGGCCACGCTCGGCACGATGGCATCGACCAACACCCCGCTGGTGCTGGGCAGGCCGTTGAGGGGGGTACCGGCATCGTTGCCAAGCCCGTCGCGCAGAGTGGCGCCGTTGAGCTGGAGAGTGCCGGCGACGCTAATGCCATTGCTGTCCAGCTGCCCGCTGGCGACGGTCAGGCGGAACACCAGGGCGGTGCTGCCCGAGCCCGACACATAATTGGCATAGACGGTGCCGCCGGTATCCAGGGTTACGGCAATACGCGGTGTGCCCCCCGTCGTATCGACCACCACGGTTTCGTCGAGGTGGACGGTGAAGTCCAGGTTCTGTCCGGCAACGTAGCTGCCATTACCGGGTACCTCGACATGGGTGATGCTCGGCGCGACCCGGTCAATGCTGTAGACAGCGCCAGCCAGGCCACCGCTCAGGCCGTTGCCGGCGGCATCGGCAATGCCGGTAGCGCTGCCATTGAGGTCCAGGCGCACGCTGCCCGCCCCGCTCAGGCCGTTGACCAGTACCGTGTAGGTATGGCCATCGACCTGGGTAACACTGGCGATGCTAGCGGCAGCGTTGCCGGTCAACACCAGGGTGAAATCGGCGACATCCACGCCGCTGACGTTTTCGTCGAACGTCACCGTGTAGCGCACCGAATCGGCAGCGCTCGGGCTGGCATCGACGCGCACGATGCCGGTGGCTTGTGGGACAACGGTATCGACCAGCACCGAGGCTGTACTGCCCAGGTTGTTGAGCGTCAGCGTCAGCGGGTTGGCCGCCGCATCGCCCACGGTTGCGCCGTTCAGGTCCAGGCTGCCCGCCACGCTGATACCGTTGCTGTCGTTGTCGCCGGCCTGCACGGTGTACTGGAACAGCAACGCGCCGCTGCCGGAGCCTGACACATAGGTTGCATAACGGGTCACGCCACCAATGTCGAGCAGCAAGCGTGGCGTCCCCCCGCTGGTATCGACGCTCACCGCTTCACTGGTATTGACCGTAAAGCTCAGCACGTCGCCACTGTTGTACGCGCCGGCGGCCGGCACCGAGACCGTGGCCACGCTCGGCACGATGGCATCGACCAATACGCCGCTGGTGCTGCCCACGCCGTTGAGCGTGGGCACTGCAGTGTTGCCGACGCTGTCACGCAAGGCCCCGCCGTTGCTGTCGATGGCACCGGCCACGCTGATACCGTTGCTGTCCAGTTGCCCGCTGGCGACGGTCAGGCGGAACACCAGGGCGCCGGTACCGGAACCGGACAGGTAGTTGGCGTAGACCGTGGCGCCGGTATCCAGGGTGATCGCCAGGCGTGGCGTACCGCCGCTGGTGTCGACCAGCATGTTCTCGCTGAAATTGACGGTGAAATCCAGGTGTTGGCCGGCGACATAGCTGCCATTGGCCGGCACGCCGACACTGGTGACTGTCGGCGCCACGCCATCGATGACGATGCTGTCCTGGCCGCCGATGGAGTTGGCGCCACCCACGGTGGGCAGGGTCAGCACCGCATCGTCGCTGTGCACGCTTTTGATCGTCGCGCCGTTGAGGCTCAACGCGCCGGTGGAGGTGTAATCCAGGTCGGCGCTCAGGTCGCCGGCCTGGACCACATAACTGAAGGTCAGGGTGTTGCTGCCGGAGCCCGAAACATAGGACGCCAGGCGGTCGACCAGGCCGGTTTCCAGCAACAGGCTCGGCGCGCCGCCCGTGGTATCGACAACCACCGTCTGGTCGAAGGTGACGGTCACATTGATGACGTCGCCCACCTTGTAGCCGCCATTGGGGTTGCTGACCTGGACGTTGCTCACCAACGGATTGAGCGGGTTCACGTTCAGGTTGATGGTGTCGGTGTCGATCTGCGCGCCGCCGCTACCGTTAAAGCCCTGGTCGTTGCTGATGATCTGCAATGACGCCGGGCCGTTGAAGCCCGGGGTTGGGCTGAAGCTCAGGCCGTTGAGCGCGGCATTGATGCTGGCCAGGCTACCGGTGAAGATCATCGTCGCATCGGCTGACCCGTCACCGGTGGTGAAGCTCAGGCCGGCAATCCCGGAGAGCGTGATCAGCCCGTTGTTGGCCACAAGCGTGACCTGCAGCGCACTGCTGCCGGCATCCACGTCACTGATGCTGATCAGGTTGCCGTTGCCGGCATTGAACACCAGCACGCTGTCCTGGGCGAAGGACTGGGTGCCTGGTACCGAGTTGAACGGCGCATCGTTGATTGCCGTCACCGCCAGGGTCAGCGTGGTGCTACTCGCCTCGGAGGTACCGGTACCGGAGTTGCCGGGGTCGATGCCGGTGTTGCCGCCGTCGTCGATGGCCACCGTCAGGGTGACGTTGGCGACCGAGTTGGCGGCGGTGAGGAAATTCACCTGGCTGGCGGCGATGAAGGCGTTGATATCGGCCAGGCCGCCCACCAGGGTCAGGCTGCCGGTGCCGGAACCGCCCACCGTAACACCGCTGCCGCTGGTTGCGTTCAGGCTGCCACTGGGCACCGAGAGGACGACCGTGACCGCGCCGCTGCCGGCGTCGACGTCGGTAAAGCTGATGCCGGTGATGGCGCCAGGCTGGTCCTCGTTCACGGCAATGCTGCCCGGCGCGCTGATACTCGGTGCGTCGTTGACCGCCGTGACCTGCAAGGTCGTGATGGTCGAGGCCGTGGCGCTGCTGGCGGTGTCGATGCTCACCATCAGGGTCACATTGGCAGTGGCGTTGCTGGCGGTGGTGAAGCTCAGGTTGCTGCCGGCAATGAAGGTGTTGATATTGGCGATAGTGCCGGTCAGGGTACGGGCCGAGCCCGTGCCACCGACCACCACCCCGCCGCCACTGATGGCCGACAAGGTACCGGAACCCACCGAGAAGGTTACCGTGGCCGTGCTTGAATCGGCATCGCTGAAGCTGATGCCGGTGACTGGGGTAGCCGTGTCTTCGCTGACCGACAGCGTCGCCGGAGCGCTGACCTGCGGCGTGTCATTGACCGCCGTGACGCTGACCGTCTTGGTCGCCACGGTGCTGTCCAGGCTGCCGTCGTTGATCTGGAAGCTGACCGTACGGTTAGCGGTGCTTGGCGCGTCGGACAGGTTGGTGTAGTTCACCGCGCGCAGCGCCGCCTGCCATTGCGCCAGCGTGGCCGAGGCCCCTGCCGAGGTCAGGGTCAGCTCGCCGGTGGCAACGTTGTAGCTGGCGGAGATATTGCCCATGGTCGCCGGGTTGTTGCTAAACGCCAGGCGGTCCTCGGCGGTCTGCAGGTTGCCGGTGATGCTTACCGTGGCGCTGGCCAGGGTGGCGTTGTCGGAATCCGCCAGCGTCAACCCGCTGTCGATGATCACCGGGGTCGAGACGACATTATTGCCTTCGCTGAACGCGGTGGTGCCGCCGCTGGTGGTGACCTGCGGGGCATCGTTGACTGCGGTGACGGTCACACTGGCCGTGTCGCTGGCGACCGAAAAGGCGCCGGTACCACCGGACAGCGCGGTGTCCACCTTGGTGCCCTGCTGCCCTGCCGTCAGGCCGGACTGGTCCCAGGCCCGGTAGGTCAGGGTGGCCGTGGTGCCATTGGCACCGTCCGGGACGAAACGGACCTTGTCGGTGGCCCGCAACAGCAGTGCGCTGTTGGCTGCCACGCTACCGACGGCGTTCCAGGTGCTGCCGTCGAGGCTGTACTGCCAGGTGCCGTTGCCGCTGGTGAGCCCGGTGATGGCGATACCCTGCAGCGCGCCGCTGTCGACATCGCTGATGCTGGCCCCGACCACGCTGGCAACCGTCTGCCCGGCGTTGTTGATCGCACCGTCGCTCAACGGTGTGAGCGACGGTGCGGCCGGGGTCAGCACCGGTGCATCGTTGAGTGTGGTGACGCTCAGCGTGGCCTGGGCGATGCCGCTGGAAAACGCGAGGCTGCCACCATTGCTGCTGGTGTCGGCGGTATTGCGGGTGCTGTTGGTCGACGCCGTGCCGCTGCTCCGGTCCCAGGCGCGGAACGACAGGCTGACGTTCTCGCCATTGCCCTGGTCGGGCACATAGCGCAGGTAGCTGCTGCTCGACAGCAGCAAGGCGGCATTGCCCGCGACTGCGCCCACCGCGTTCCAGGTCAGGCCATCGGTGGAGTACTGCCAGGTGCCGTTGCCGCTACTACCGGTCAGGGCAATCCCGGACAGCGCACCGGCATCGTCATCTGCATAGGTCAGCCCGCCGAGGATGGTCGAGACCAGCACGCCGGAGGTCGTTGTGTTCTCGTCGGTGCCGGGCAGTGCGTACGGCCCGCCGGACAGCGTCGGCGCATCGTTGACCGCCACCACCGTCACTGTGCTGGCGATCGCCAGCACCTGGGTGTCGACGCCGCCATTGCTGGTGCCGCCGGTGTCGCGGATGCTGGTCAGGGTCACCACCCGGCTGGTGGTGTCAGGGGTCTGGCTGCTGTTGCGGTAGGCCAGGCCGTCGACCAGGGTCTGAGTCGCCGCCGTGGTGATACCGCCAACCTTGCTCAGGGTCACGGTAGCGGTGCTGCCGGTAATGTTCACCAGGTAGCTCATGCTATTGCCGGCGGTGGTGCCGGTCGTGCCGTTGAGCAGGACAATGGTGGTGCCGTCGACCACCAGCAGCTCGTCGCTGCCATTGCCCAGGTTGCCGACCGTGAGGATCAACTGGTCGATATTCTGCCCCGCCTCCAGCGCACTGACGGTGACGCCGCTGAACAGGTCCGCCGCGCCACCGCCCTCGGTAAAGGTCGGGTTGTTCGGCGTCGCCACTACCGTCGGCGCATCGTTGATCGCGGTGATGGCGACGGTGACGTTGGCGTTGCTGCTGGTACCGCCGTCGCCATCGTTGACGGTGACGCGCACGGTCCGGCTGGCGCTGGCGATGTCACCGGTATTGCTGTTGCTGTAGGTCAGGTTGCGCAGCAGCGCTTCGACGACGGCGGGCGTCGCGCTGGCGTTGAGGCTGATGACCAGGTTGCTGCCCCCGGTGCCGCCGGCCCAGGTGCCGATGGTCACGCCGGCATAGGTGATGTTGCTGCCCGATACGCCGATCTGGCCGGCACCCGAGCCCTGGTTGTGGACACTGAGCACGTCCTCCCCCGCCACGCCGTTGGCGACGATCGCTACGGTGACGTTGCCGCCGTTGAAGTCCGCCGAATCGGCATCGCTGAGGGTGGCATTGCTACCAGCATCGATCAGCACCGCAGTGCCGCCTTCGTTGAAACCGACCGAATCGCCATTGAGGTTGCCGACCACCGGCACGGCATTGCTGAGGGTGGTGAAGTTCAGCGTGGTGTTGTTCTTGATGCCCTTGAAAATCGCGCCATCGAGGTCGGCGAAGGTCTTGCTGTCGAAGCGAATGGCGTAGCCGGTCCCCATCGCCAGGGTGATCGACGGGTCGATGGTCCAGGTCGAGCCGGAACCGGTGATCTGCCCACTGCCGACTGCAATGGTTTCGACAATGGCGTTGTCGGAGGTGCGCACGATATAGAGGTTGCCGCTGCCCTTGACCACACTTTCGTTGAAGGTCAGCACGATGTTGGCCGTGGGCGAAACGTTCACCCCGTTGTCGCTCGGGGTGGAGCTGACCACGATGGGCGGGCGGTCGTTCTGAATGACGTAGGTGCCGGTGGAGGTGTTGATCCCGGCATACAGGTCGACGTCACCGTCGCCGTCGAAATCGGCGACCCGGTAGTTGGTGCCGCTGGTGTCGGTCAGGCTCACGCCGGCAAACGGCGAAGCGGCCTGGGCCATGATGCTGAACGTGCCGTCGCCATTGCTGCGCGCATACTGCCAGGCCGTGCCGTTGCCGCCGGTCTGGTAGAGGATGTCGGTATCGCCGTCGCTGTCGAAGTCGCCCACCACCAGGCGCGCACCAAAGACCGGTGCCGGGAAGGTGGCGCTCGACTGGCTGCTGAAGCTGCCGCCGTCGTTGCGGTAGTAGTTGCCGGTGGCGCCGTTGACCCCGGTGAGGATGTCCAGATCACCGTCACCGTCGAAATCGCCGACCCGGTAGGCGTTGCTGTTGTGGTCGGCGAAGCTCAGGCCGGCAAACGGCGAAACGGCCTGGGCCATGTGGGTGAAGGTAGCGTTGCCATTGTTGAGCGCATACTGCCACGCCGAGCCATTGCCGCCGGTCTGGTAGAGGATGTCGGCGTCGCCGTCGTTGTCGTAGTCGCCCACTACCATGCGCACGGCGAAACTCAGCGACGGAAAGGTGGCGTTCGATTGGCTGCTGAAACTGCCACCGTCGTTGCGAAAGTAGTTGCCTTGGCCGCCGTTCACCCCGACCAGCAGGTCGATATCGCCATCGCCGTCAAAATCCTCGGCGAACACGTTGTTACCCGCGGTGTCGCCCAGGCTCAGGCCGGCAAAGGGCGAGGCGGCCTGGGCCAGGAGGGTAAAGGTGCCGTCGCCGTTGCTGCGCGCATACTGCCAGGCCGTACCGTTGCCGCCGGTCTGGTAGAGGATGTCGGCATCGCCATCACCGTCAAAATCGCCCGCCACGGTACGCACACCGAACAGCGGCGCCGGAAAGGTAGCGGTAGAACCGGAGCTGAAGCTGGTGGCCAGCAGGCTCTGGTAGCCGCTCAACTGGGTGCCCAGGGAGGCGCTTTGCAGCACCCCGCTGCTGCGCTCCAGGGTCCAGTTGCCGCCCAGGGCCTGGGCCCCGGTGTCATCGACGGAGGCCGCGATATCGGCGCCGGTCAACGCCGCCAGCTGATCGACGAACGCCTGGCCGGCGCTGTCCTTGCCGACGCGACAGCCATACAGCATCAGGTCGCCATCGGCCTTGAGCGCCGAGCCGATGCCTTGCAGGGCTGCGCTGTGCTCGGCCAGGTTGCTGCTGTCGAGCCAGACATTGCCGAGCTGTACGGTGCCCGATGCCCCGTGGGACAGCAGGTGGATGGTATCCAGGCCGTCGCGCCCTTTCAGGTAGTCGGCCATCTGTTGCAGGCCGTCCTTGCTCGGGTCGAGGATTACCACCTCGGTGCCGGCAAGCAGGCCGTTGATTAACTGTTGCGAGTCCTTGACCTGGCCATCGACGAACACCACTTCGTGGCGTTGTCCGGCCTGTTGGCTGCCAATGTCGGCGGAGGCCGGCGCAGCCTGTGCGTTGTGCTCGGCAGAAGCGCTGTCCTTGGCCGGCTCGGCTGTCGCCTCGGCCACGGCCTCCTGGGCAACGACCGCTACGGAGGCATCGAACATGATCCGCGGCTCCAGGGCGAACAGCAATGGTGCCTGGCCGCTGCCCGCAAGTGGCGTGGATTGCTGCGCCGCCTGACGCTTGAATCGCTCGATGAACTTCATGCCCCGCCTCCTGCTGTGCAACCGCCCTGCCCACAGGCAGCAAACGGTGGAAAGTGGCGGCGGCCCAGCGGGGCCGCCACCGAACTGCGCTGATCAGCTACGCGTAGGGAAGGTGCCTTCTAGCGCAATGATGTAGGTGACGCCCAGGTACGGATTACGGTTGCCGAATGGCTGGCCGCCGCCGGCCAGGCTCAGCGAGTTGGGGGCCAGGGTCACCGCACCGGTCATGTCGCTACCGTAGATGTTCACGGTGTTGCCGGCGGTATCGGCCGCGCGCGCCAGGTACAACGATTCGCTGCCCACGTCGCTGCTGCCGCCAACCGTCGAGATCACCTGCGCATGGCCGTGACTCGGCAGCTGGTTGTAGGTCAAGGCAATGTTCTCGACCCCGCCCACCTCGCCCAGATCGATATCGCTCAGGCCCGGCCCCTGCCCGGTTCCAATCGGGCTACGCCCGCGCAGGTCCGGCAGGCCGAAGGTGTTCTGGCCATTGCCGCCGTAGATCGTGCCAAGGATCGAAAACAGCGCCGCGTTCTGCGCGATAGGCAGGATCTGGGCCTGGCAGAGGGCATATCCGCGAGGCGCGAAATTGCCGCCGAACATCTTGATTTCACCGAGAAATGGTTCGCTCATCGGGCATTTCCTTACGTTGCGTTGTTGGAATCTCGGGCCTAGCCGCAGACCGCCTGGGGCGGTGCTTGGCATTCGCGATGGATCACCACTTCGAGGGTGTGGCGCCCGTCTGCCTCAGGCAGTGTCGGGGTCATCAGCAACACCCACTGCTGCCCCGCCGGGCCACCCAGGCGATACACCGCCTGGGGCAGCCGCACGGCGGGAGGCAAGGCAAAAACCGCGCTATAGCATTCATAACGCGCGCTCATCGGCGTACCGTCGAGCACTTGCAGCAACGTCAGCGGCAGCGCCTGGTCCGCGGCGAGCCAGAGTACGAAACCCTGCACGGGTGCCTGGGCCAGTTCGTCGCGGCTGGGGATGAGGTAGAGATTCTGTTCGCTCATGAGGCAATCCTGTCGGCGCGCACCGGTGCCTGGCGGCGCATGCGCAGGTAGACACCGGAAGTATTGATGGCCTCAAAACCGAACCGGGCATACAAGCGCAGCGCCGGGTTGTAGGGCTCGACCGACAACTCGACGGCCAGCCCGCGTTCATCGGCGCGCTGGAGCAGGTCCGTGAGCAAGCGGGTGCCAAGCCCCTGGCCGCGGCAAGCCGGCAGCAGGGCGATATCGATGAGGTTGAGGGTGGTCTGGCCCCAGAACAGGTACAAGCGGCCGATGGGCTGCCCGTCTTGTTCGATGAGGTAGAATTCGGCGTCGTGAAAATGTACTTGATAGTACTGGTGCTGAGCCTGGAACTGCTGGTCGAGAAAGACCGCAATGGCCTCGGCAGACCAGCCGCTAGGGGCCATTTCCTCGCTGCGAGTGCTGGCGTAGAGCATCCGCAGGAAATCCAGGTCGGCAGCTTCCATCCCTCGAAGGGACACCGCGAACTTCATCATGAACGCAAACTTCCCTGTTTGGTTGGAACGCTTGGACCTGGAGCAAAATGATCGGCTGATCAGTGTGGCATTAAACTGATGGCAGATTAGTCCAATTGTTGAACAATCGCACGCTTAAAATCCACTTTCCCTTACACCTAGTGCGGCTACTCGTCGCCAGGCCGTCGCCACCAGCGATTCGCCACTACCTTCAAGCACCACAAGGCCACGGACAGGCTGTGAAACACCTGTTTGCGCGCCGTCTTGAAGGGTAAACCGCACCCCGTATTGCGCCTGCAATGGCTGGGCGCGGTTGTCCTCATCGCGGCGCACGGCAATTGGCCCCCGATGCTCGGAAACCAGCGCTTCCTGGTCAATATAGGCGACTCCGGTGGTGTCGATATCATCCAGCTGCACTTTCAGCGAGGCGCGCAACGGGTCGTCTGCGACAAAGCGCCCGGGCGCACCGGGCTGGACCCGCCACAGATCGGCTTCGGCCAGGTAGCCGCGCAGGCGCGTGCCCTGCTCCACCACTTCGGCCAGGGGCAAGCGCGCCGCCACCCAGCGGCCCGGCCCCAGATCGCCGAGCAGATCGCGCACGATCCCGGCATGCGGTGCGCGCAGCTTCAGCCGTTCACGTTGGGCGACAAAGCCGCGGTACTCGGCAACAGCCTCGGCCAGGCGCTGCTCAAAGATGCCACTGTCGCCAGCGGTTTCGCTGCGCCCGGCCTGACGACGCAACTGCAACTGCAGAATCTCGATTTCGCGGCGAATGATGCGCAGGCGCGAATCCAGGTCCGGGGACTCCAGCTCCACCAGCAGCTCATCCTTCGCCACGCGCTGGCCGTCATGCACCCGCACCTGGCGGATACGCGCCGCCGTCGGCGCATGCAACGCGCTGCTGCGCGATGCCTCGAGCATCGCCGGTGCTTCGACGTCACTGCGCCAGGGCACCAGCAACACCGCCAGCAATGCCAGAAGCCCCAGCCCTAGCAGCATCACCCGCCTGGGTTGGGCCTGCTCACGCTGTTGCCACCAGTGCCGGCCTTCGCGCCAGACCGGCAAACCGATAAACCAGACCAGCTCCACCAGCATCAGGAAAATACCCAACACCTTGAAGAACAGGTGATAGACCGCCAAAGCGATGCCAAAGAACAGCACGGCCCGCCATAGCCACGAGGCATAGCCCCAGACCAGCAGGCGCCGACGCATGCCGGCCGACCAGGGTTCGGGGGCCGGCTCGCGATAGCCGAACAGTGCCTCGCGCAGATGCCAGCGGCACAGGGCGTAGGCCCGGCCCTGCAGGTTGTCCACCGCCCACAGGTCACTGAGCAGGAAGTATCCGTCAAAGCGCATCAACGGATTGAGGTTGATTGCCAGGGTGGTAAGCCAGGTGGCGGTGGCCAGCATGAAGGCCGCCGTGCGCCCTGCGCCGTCCGGCAGCAACGACCAGGCCAGCAAGGCAATGCAGGCCAACAGCAGCTCGGCAAGGACTCCGCCGGCGCCGATCAGCAGCCGGGTGCGGCGATCCTGCACGCGCCAGGCATCGCTGACGTCGGTATACAGCATCGGTAACAGCACCATGAACGCCAGGCCCATGCTCGGCACCCGGCAGCCGGCGCGTTTGGCCATGTAGGCGTGACCGAACTCGTGACACAGCTTGGCGAAACCCAGGGCGATGGCGAAGGCGATCACGCCGCCGAGGCTGAGCAGGTGCGGAAAGGTCGCCAGAAAGCGCTCCCAGTCACGCATCACCAGCAAGACCCCCAGCCCCAGTACCAGCGGCAGGCCATAGCGCAGAAGCCTGGGCCCGAAGCGCGCCAGCCACGGCCAGGTGCGATTGAGGAAGGCATCCGGGCGCCAGAGCGGAATGCGGAAAAACAGGTACTTGTGCAGCAGCTGGGTCCAGATCCCCTGGCGCTGGTTCGCGGCCTTGAGCGCGTAGCTGCCGCGTTGTTCATCATCGCCGGGCGTGACCAGGTCGTGGCCACGCAAGAAGCGCAGCAATTCTTCCACGGCCGCCGCCGGCAACGGCACCCCCGCTTCGCTATTAGCGGCGGCCAGGACTTGTGCCGGGTCGCCCAGTGCCCAGTGGCGCAACAGGCGCATTGCCGGGGCACCGAGCTTGAAATAGCGCCCGCGCAACGGGTCGGCCAGGGTCCATTGTGGCGCGCCGTCCAGCCCCGCTGAGCTGGACGAGAGCTGCAGGTCCGGGCGCAGGGCGGGCAGGCTCACACCCCCACCGCCTGGCGCAGCGCCGCCAACGGTCGGCGCAACAGGTACAGGGCCAGCGGGGCGCGCTGACCGAAGACCTTGGCCGTGCCACGCAAGCCGATCCGCGGTGGCCCGGCACTGAAGCGTGCGTCCAGCCGGTAGGCCAGCTGCCCGGCCGGCGTGGTCTGGGCCTGATAGGCGGCGCGTTCAAGCTGTGCGCTATGACGATGCAACGGATCGCTATCGAGAAACAGCGCCACCTCGGCGCCCGGTGCTAGGTCGATGGCATCGGCAACGGGCAATTCGATACGCAGTTCGGCCTCGGCCGGGTCGGCGATTTCCAGCAGGCGTTCACCGGTTTGCACCGGTTTGCCGGTTAAGCGCTGGGCGTCTGCAAAAACTGCGATGCCCTCGCGTTCGGCACGCACTTCAGTGCGCGCCAGCAGATCGCGGGCGTAGTCGTATTCAGCGCGTTTCTGTTCGACCCGTGCGGCCAGCAGGTCAAGCCGGGCACCGGATTCGGCATCGGAGAAGGCCCGCTGGGTATTGGCCTTGAGTTCGGCCTCGGCGACGCCGAGGGTGCGTTCAGCCACATCCGCCTGCGCCTTGAGGCTGGTGGCGTCAAAGCGCAGCAACAGCTGGCCGATGGTCACGCGCTGGTTGGGTTTGACCAGGAACTCGGCGATCACCCCATCCAGTGGCGCCGCCACCACCTGGCCGTTGCGCGGCACGACTTCGGCCGGCGCCAGCACCGACTGGCGCACAGGCACGAACAGCAACAGCAGCACGATGCTGGCAAGCGCCCAGCGGGTCCGTAGCGGCCAGCGCAGGCGCCACGGCTTGCCAGGCTGCAAGGCCCGCCAGGCATGGCTGTAGCAATCCCCCAACTGCACCAGCAGTGCTTGTTCAGCCTCGCTCCAGGGCGTGTCGCGGGCCAGCCAGAGGCCGCCGAACACTTCACCTCGACGGTCCTTGAGCGGTAGCCAGAACGCTTCGGCCGCCGACAGTGCCTGCCAGTCCTCGCGGCTGGCGGCATCCAGCGCCTGGGCGCGCACCGGCGCGGCATTGGCCAAGTGCTTAGCGGCTTCCAGGCAGCCGACCGCACGCTCGATGAACGCCACGAACGGCGCATTGGGTTCGACCACACTGATGCCGGTGAGCGCCCGGACCTTGCCAGCGATCAGCAACACGGCATGGCGGTAGCCGAACAATGCCTGGCCATCGTTGACCATGGCGAAAGCCAGGGCCTCGACCGTGGCAGCGGCCCGGGCCTGGCGCTCCAGGCCCAGGTAATGGGCCAGCAGTTGTTCGAGCACACCCGGGACGGGGGCGTTCATGGCTGGTCGGCAAAATGCGCGGTACCGCTCATTCCCGCCAGCAAGCCCGGGCTGTTGGCCGGCAGCGTGCCGATCAACAACAAGGTCTGGCTGCCTTCATCAATCCGAGCGCCGAGGCGCTTGACCGAGGCATCGAGGGGTTTGCCGGTTTCGTCGGGGGTAAAGCTGAACTTCTGCTCCGGCTTGAGCCGCCCCAGCCAGCGCGAGGGCACCAACAGGTGGACTTCCAGGGAGCGGTTGTCGACGATCTCCAGCAGTGGCGTGCCACTGGCGACACTTTCATGGGCCTGGACCTTGCGGGCGACCACCTGCCCATCGAAAGGGGCCTTGACCTGGCAACGCTGAACCTGCACCTGGTACACCTGGGCTTCAGCCTGAGCCTGGGCCTGGCGGGCCTCGGCCAGGGCCACCTCGAAACGCCCTACTGAATTGAGCGCAGCCAGTTGCTGCTTGTTGCGCAGCTCTTCACGGGTGGCTCGCACCGCAGCACCGGCAGCACTCTGCTGCGCCTGGTAGGCGCTGCAGTCGAAGCGCACCAGCACATCGCCCTTATTGAACGATTGGCCTTCGGCATAGGGTATTTCCACCACCCGCCCGGCCAGTTCACTGGCCAACAGCGCCTGGGAGCGCGCCCGCAACACGCCACGGACCTCGCTGGCGGTGGAGGTAGCACCTTCGAGCAACGGGTCAGGGTCCGTTGCGGCCTGAGCCCATCCGCTGGCCATCACCAGCACCATCCACCACGCTGATCGCTTCATGTTGCTGCATCCTTGCGGTTATGGCCGGATGCTATCAATCTTTTCGGCCATCCGGAAGTCGGATGCCGGTCCATCCGGCTGGACTGCATGACCCTTCCCACCCCGACCAAGTGATCTTGAAATGCCACTTTGCTCTGCTAGCGTTAGCAGCGCACCAGCGCATCCCCGCGTTCGCGGGATGCAACTGCGGTACAAGGACGATAGACCCTCT
The DNA here is from genome assembly GCF_900497695.1 of Pseudomonas wadenswilerensis. Classification (GTDB taxonomy): domain Bacteria; phylum Pseudomonadota; class Gammaproteobacteria; order Pseudomonadales; family Pseudomonadaceae; genus Aquipseudomonas; species Aquipseudomonas wadenswilerensis. The sequence continues at coordinate 393,152 of NZ_UIDD01000007.1, forward strand.
GCCAACAATGATTGGAGGCAACAATGAGCGCAGTCACCAGTTCGACCAATTTCGGTCATGGCTACCCCACCCCCGGCCCACAAACACCCAACGCACAGAAGGTGCTGGACCATGTGTTCTTTCTCTCCGAGTCCGCCTGGAAACAGGTCCGCGAAGAGGAGCAGTTCGACTTCATCATTATCGGTACCGGCTTCTGCTCCCTGGCCTTCGCCGAGCGGATCCTGAGCAGCAACCCCAAGGCGCGGATCCTGATGGTCGAACGCGGGCCGTTCTTCCTCCCCGAGCACTTCCAGAACCTGCCGATCCCCTACCAGAAAACCCTCGGTGGCTTTTCCGAAACCTTCCCCTGGACCCTCTCGGCCCGCACCGCCAACCAGCCACCGGGCAACATCGGCTGGCAGCACGGCATGGTGCCGTTCTTTGGCGGGCGCAGCATCATGTGGAGTGCCTGGTGCCCACGGCCAACCAAAGATGAAATGGCCTTCTGGCCCGAGCAGACCATCGCTGCCGCCGAGGCCCGCTTCGAGTCGGCCGAGAGGCTGCTCAACGTGATCCCGGCCGACAAGATCGACACCCAGCTCGACCCGCAGGTGCGCGCCCATGTAACCGAGCAGCGCCCGGTCTACGGCACCCTGCAGCTTGAGTTGCAGAATATGCTCGAGCACAACATCGGCAAGATCGACTCGGCCACGCGCTGGCTACCGGCGCCACTCGCCGCCGCTGCCGACCGTGCTGGCGGCGTTGACTTCGCCAAGTTTTCGACCCCGGCCTCGATCATGGAACTGGCGGGCAAACAGGCCGACCTTGCCGCCGCCGGCACCGGCAGCCCGCTGCGCATCATTACCGAGTGCATTGTCGAACGTATCCACCAGCAGGATGGCGTGGCCACTGCGCTGCAAACCTCGCGCGGGGTGGTCAACATCGGCAATGCCAAGCTGATCCTGGCCATGGGCACCCTGCCGCCGGCGACCTTGCTGATGAACTCGTTCCCGCAGGTCAAGCGTGCTGGCGATCGCTTTACCGCGCACTTCATCACCTCGGTGGTGGCGCGGGTGCCGCGCAAGGACTACCCGTTCGCCGCCAAGCTGGCCGAGCTGGAACTGGCGGCGATCTACCTGGCCGGCAAGAACCAGGACAACGGCATGCAGTATCACGTGCAGCTGTCGGTGCTGTCTGACCGCGAGCCTGCAAAGAACGCGCAGAAAGCCGCGCGCTACATGCCTGACGTGGTGGCCACCGCATCCATGGCACAACTGGAATCGTCGAAGGATTACCTGGTGTTCGTTTGCGCCGTGCTCGGCGAGATCGACTTCCGCAACCCGGAAAACCACTTCCACCTCAACGGCCAGGCCGACCCCACCACCAACGTCAACCTGCAGGTGCTGGCCAGCGAAACCGATCGGCAAACCTGGGACACCATGGATCAAGGGACCTTCCAGATGATGGAACGGGTGTTTGCCCCCGAGGGCAAGGTCGAATACTGGCATGGCGACCCGAACCTGGGCCATTGGACCAGCGAGCGGCCAAGCATTCCTGAGCGCCGGGTGGCCGGGCTGGTGCACGAAGGCTCGACGCTGTGGATTGGCGACAAGGACGAAGGCGTCGTTGGCCTGGATTACCGTCCCCATGGCGTGGAAAACGTCTACGTCACCGGCGGCGCGCTGTGGCCGGCCAGCGGTTCGTGGAACCCGACCATGACCATGGTGGCCCTGGCCCAGGACCTGGCTGACCAACAACTGCACTGCATCAATGCCGTCCAGCCGCTAACCTCGGACCTGACCGAAGTCTGACAGTAGGAGCGGGCTTGCCCCGCGATGAGGCCAGTCAAGCCCATCGCGGGGCACGTCAAAATACCCACACGCTATGTTCAGGCCCTGCAGTGGCGTTGGCGAATCAGCTTCTTGTCGATCTTGCCGACACTGGTTTTCGGAATCTCGCTGACAAAGCGCACCAGCCGCGGGATTGCCCATTTGTTCAGGTGACCGCTGTCGACGAAAGGCTGCAGGTGCCGAGCCAGCGCTGGCTGGTCCAGCTCGACACCGGCTACGCAGACCACCAGGGCCAGGGGCTGCTCGCCCCATTGCGCATCGGCCACCCCGACCACCGCCACCGAATCGACCCCGCTGTGCTGGCTGATCAGGCTTTCCAGCTCCACCGAACTGATCCATTCGCCGCCGGTCTTGATCACGTCCTTGATCCGGTCGCGGATCTGCAGCATGCCGCGCTCATTGATGCAGGCCATGTCGCCGGTGTGCAGCCAGCCGCCGGCCCAGAGTGCGGCACCCTGCTCCGGCTCCTTGAGGTAGCCCTGGGTCAGCCATGGCGCGCGGACGACGATTTCGCCGAGGCATTCGCCATCATGGGCAACGTCTTCGCCTTGTTCGTCGACGATGCGCAGGTCAACCAGCGGGATCGGCACCCCGGCGTTGATGCGCAAGGGCAGTTGCGCTTGCATGGGCAGCGCCAGGTCTTCAGCGCTGAGGCGGGTGACGCTGAGCAACGGGCAGGTCTCGGACATGCCATAACCGCAGTGCACGCGAATACCCCTGGCGCTGGCCCGCGCCGCCAGGCCCTGGGTCAGTGCGCTGCCGCCCAGCAGCATTTTCCAGCCACTGAGGTCGGTGCGCCGGCCTTCTTCGCAGTCGAGCATCATCTGCAACAGGGTCGGCACGCAGTGCGAAAAGGTCACCTGCTCTTCACGCATCAGCCTCACCAGCTGGTTGGGTTCGTAACGGCCGGGATAGACCTGCTTGATGCCCAGGGCCGTGGCCACGTAGGGCACCCCCCAGGCATGCACATGGAACATCGGCGTAATGGGCATGTACACATCGCCCGAGCGCAGCAACGGCTCGCCCCCGCAGGCAGCGAAGGTGCCCAGTTCGTTGAGGGTGTGCAGCACCAGCTGGCGATGGCTGAAGTACACGCCCTTGGGGTTGCCGGTGGTGCCGGTGGTGTAGAACAGGGTCGCCATCGAGTTCTCGTCGAAATCGGCGAAGTCGAAGTGCGTGCCCGCGCCGGCCAGCAGTGTTTCGTACTCGCCCAGCAGTGGCAGTTCACTGCTGATATCAACGCCGTCGCTCAGGCGGATGTAGCCTTTTACCGTCGGCAACTGGTCGCGCAACTGGACGATCAGCGGCACAAAGTCGTCATGCACCAGCACCAGGTGATCCTCGGCATGGTTCATGGTGTAGCGCACCTGCTCGGGTGACAGCCGCACGTTGACGGTATGCAGCACCGCGCCGAGCATCGGCACGGCAAAGAAGCACTCCAGCGCGCGGTGGCTGTCCCAGTCGAGCAAGGCCACGGTGTCGCCGGGTTTGACTCCGGCCCGGGTGAGCACATTGGCCAGGCGCTGGATGCGTTCGAGCAAGGTGGTATAGCTGTAGCGCAGTTTGTCGGCGTAGACGATTTCCTGGCTGGGCTGATAGCGCACGCCTGACAGCAGCAGGCGCTTGATCAGCAACGGGTAGCTGTAGGCCCCGGGGGCCGGTTGCATGATGCGGGTGGTGGTCATGGGCGCGTCCTTCACAGTTGCTCGGCCTTCAGCAGGTACAGGCTTTGGCTGCCGGCCTTGACGCTAGCGCTGAGCGAATGGATGCGCGGCAGCAAGCGCGCAAAATAGAAGCGTGCGGTGCCCAGCTTGCTCTGGTAGAAGGTGCCGTGCTGATCCAGGACGACGTCAGCCATCTGTGCCCACAAGTAGGCATACAGCGTGTAGCCAAACACTTGCAGATACTCCACCGCCGCCGCGCCGATTTCCTGGGGGTTGCCCTGGGCGCGATCGAGCACCCAGGCGGTCAGGTCGTCCAGGTTGGCCAGCGCGAGCAACAACGGCGTCTTGAACTCGGCGCGTGACGGCGTCAGAGCCTGGGCAAATGCCTTGATCTCCTGCGCCAGCGCCGCGTAGCTGCGGCCACCGTCGGCAACCAGCTTGCGCCCGAGCAGGTCCAGGGCCTGGATGCCATTGGTGCCTTCGTAGATCTGGGTGATACGGCAATCGCGAATCAGCTGCTCCTGGCCCCATTCGCGAATGTAACCGTGGCCGCCGAACACCTGTTGACCGTGCACGGTGGTTTCCAGGCCCATATCGGTCAAAAATGCCTTGGCCACCGGGGTCAGCAGCGCCACCCGTGCTTCGGCCTGGGCACGCTCATCGGCTTTTTCACTGTACTTGGCCAGGTCCAGTTGCAGTGCAACGTAGGTGGAGAACGCCCGCCCGCCTTCGTTCAGCGCCTTCATGGTCAGCAGCATGCGCCGTACATCCGGGTGCACGATGATCGGGTCGGCCGCCTGTTCAGGCGCCTGCGGCCCGGTAGATGCGCGGCTTTGCAGGCGTTCGCGGGCATAGGCAACGGCGTTCTGGTACGAGCGCTCGCCCAACGCCAGGCCCTGGATACCCACGCCCAGGCGCTCGTAGTTCATCATCGTGAACATGGCGTTGAGACCTTTATTGGCCTCGCCCACCAGGTAGCCGGTAGCGCCGTCGAAGTTCATCACGCAGGTGGCCGAAGCCTTGATACCCATCTTGTGCTCGATGGAGCCGCAACTCACCGCGTTGGCCTGGCCCAACCCGCCGTCTTCCTCGACCATCAGCTTGGGGACCAGGAACAGCGAGATGCCCTTGGCGCCGGCCGGTGCATCCGGCAGCTTGGCCAGCACCAGGTGAATGATGTTCTCGGTCAGGTCCTGCTCGCCGCCGGTGATGAAGATTTTCGTGCCAGTGATCCGGTAGCTGCCATCGGCCGCAGGTTCGGCACGGGTACGGATCAGCCCCAGGTCGGTGCCGGCATGAGGTTCGGTCAGGCACATCGACCCCGACCAGCGCCCTTCATACATAGGCGGCAGGAAGCGCGCCTTGAGCGTCTCGCTGGCGTGATTGAGCAGCGACAGACAGGCCCCGGCGGTGAGCATCGGGTAGAGGGCGAATGACAGGTTGGCGGCGTTGAGCATCTCCTCGACCTGGGCGGCAATGACCTTGGGCATGCCCATGCCGCCGTATTCGCTGGCCCCGGCCACGCCGACCCAGCCGTCTTCGGCGTAATTGCGATAGGCCTGGGCAAAACCGTCCGGGGTGCTCACGCGACCGTCTTGCCAGCGGCAACCCTGCTCGTCGCCACTGCGGTTGAGCGGCGCCACCTGCTGGGCGATGAGCTTGCCGGCCTGCTCGAGAATTGCCCGCGCGGTGTCGCTATCGACCTGCTCGGCGAGGGCCGGGATCCGCGCCCACTGGCCGGGGATGTCGAATACTTCGTTGAACAGAAAATCCATGTCGCGCAACGGTGGTAGGTAATCAGACATGCGATGAACACTCGGCTTTTGGGTTGTTGACGTGCAGCCCCTCGACGTCCGTGGGGCTGGGTGAAGGCGCCCGTGCCTTGCTGGCGGGCAACAGGAAGTGCGACAGCGCCGGGATCAGGATCAGCGCACCGAGCATGTTCCAGAGGAACATGAAGGTCAGCAGGATGCCCATGTCGGCCTGGAACTTGATCGGCGACCAGGCCCAGCCCACCACCCCGGCGGCCAGGGTGATGCCGACCAGGCCCACCACCCGGCCGGTAAAGGCCACGGCATTCTTGTAGGCCTGGGCCAGCGACAGGCCCTGGCGCTGGTAATGCAACTGCACGCTGAGCAGGTACAGCGCGTAATCCACGCCAATGCCCACGCCCAGGGCGATCACCGGCAAGGTGGCGACCTTGACGCCAATACCCATGGTCACCATCAGCGCCTCGCACAGCACCGAGGTGAGCATCAGTGGCAATACCGCCACCAGGGTCGCGCGCCAGCTACGAAAGGTGATCAGGCAGAACAGCGTCACTGCCAGGTACACCAGCAACAGCATGCTGCGGTTGGCGTCGCGCACCACGATATTGGTCGCCGCCTCGATCCCGGCGCTGCCGGCCGCCAGCAGGAACTGGCGATCCTCGCCGCTGTTGGCCTGGGCAAAGCGCTCGGCAATCGCCACCACCTGATCGAGGGTGTCGGCCTTGTGGTCCTTGAGGTAGGCGATCACCGGCATCAGCGAGCAATCGTTGTTGAACAGTTCCGGGGCATTGACCGAGGCTTGCTGGGCGGCGTAGTTGAGCACGTCCTGGTTGCGCTGGATGCTGCTCAGCTTGGGGTTGCCCTCGTAGGTGCCTGCGGTTATCTGCCGGACCGCGTTGGTCAGCGACAGGGTGGTCTGCACTTGCGGGTTCTGCTGTAGCGCCCAGGCCAGGCGGTCGGCGAGCACCAGGGTCTGGTAGCGCAGGCAGCCTTCCGGGGCGGTCTTGATCATCACCGCAAAGGTGTCGCTGGACAGCGCGTAATGGCTGGTGATGTAGGCGTTGTCGCGGTTATAGCGCGAGTCGGCGTGCAGCTCCGGGGCACCGCTGTCGAGGTCGCCGATCTTCAGTTGCAGGCTCAGCCAGAAACCGCCGGCACCGAGCAATGCGGCCACCAGCACCGCGGCGCTGGCCCATTTGCGTTCGGTGAAGCGGTCGAGCACGTCCCAGAGTTTGCCGAAGCCACGGTGCTCGGCCGCGCGCAGGTCGATACGCAAGGCCCGTTCCGCCGCCTTGCGCCCGACGCCCACGTACGACAGCGCCACCGGCATCAACAGCAGCGAGGTGAAGATCAGCACGGCGACGCCGATGCTGGCGGTAATCGCCAGGTCCTGGATCACCGGGATATCGATCAGCATCAGCACGGCAAAACCCACCGCATCGGCCAGCAAGGCGGTAACGCCGGCGACGAACAGGCGCCGGAAGGTGTAGCGCGCAGCGATTTGCCGGTGGGTGCCGCGACCGATGTCCTGCATGATGCCGTTCATCTTCTGCGCCGCGTGGGACACGCCAATGGCGAAGATCAGGAACGGCACCAGGATCGAATACGGGTCGATGGCATAGCCCAGCCAGGCGACGATACCCAGCTGCCAGACCACCGCCGTCAACGAGCACAGCACCACCAGCAAGGTACTGCGCACGCAGCGGGTGTAGAGGTAGATGATCAGCAGCGTGGTCAGCACCGCCAGGGCGAAGAACAGCATCACCTGCAGCAGCCCGTCGATCAGGTCGCCCATCAGCTTGGCGAAGCCGATCACGTGCAGCTTATAGACACCACCCGCTTCGTAGTGCGCGCGCAATTGCTCGAGCTTGACCGAGAACCCGTGGTAGTCGATGCCGGCGCCGGTCGCCGAGGCCTGGTCGAGCAGCGGCACGATGAGCATGCTTGATTTGAAGTCGCGGGCCACCAGGCTGCCGACGATGTTGGCCCGCTCGATGTTCTGGCGCAGCTGCTGGATGTCGGCGGCCGAGCCCTGGTAGGCATCGGGCATCACCGGCCCGCCCTGGAAGCCCTCTTCGGTGACTTCGGTCCAGCGCACCGCCGGGCTCCACAGCGACTTCATCCAGGCGCGGTCGACCCCCTGGCTGAGGAACAGCTCGTCGTTGATCTGGCGCAGGGTCTGCAGGTAAGCCGGGTCGAAGATATCGCCACGGGTATTTTCCACCACCACCCGCAATGAATTGCCCAGGCCGCGCAGGGACTGGCGGTTGTCCAGGTAATTCTGGATGTAGGGATGGCCCTGCGGGATCATTTTCTCGAAGCTGGGCCGCAGTTCCAGGCGGGTCAGGGCCATGTAGCCCAGCACCACGGTGACCAGCAGCATGCACAGCATGAACGGCAGCCGATGGTTGAACACCAGGCGTTCGAGACGATTGCCGGAGCGCGCGTCGAAGTCGCCGAGGTTGCGGATCACCGGCAAGGTGTCTTGTTGGATGTCGGCCATCAGGGTTTTCTCTTGTTATGGCTGCTGCGGTTGTTCGAGGGCCAGGGTGCGAATGCCACGCTCACCGACCAGCACCAGGTCGGCGGCGCTATCGAAGGCCGCGCCGCTGACCGGGGCGCGCTGGGTTTGCGCCACGGGGCTGAAGCTGGCGCCGTCGTCACCGCTGACCAGCAGATCGCCGGCCTGGCTCGCCAGCCAGAAACGCCCGCTGGCGTCGAGGCTGGCGGCGGTGATGCTGCTGGTCAGATCAGTTTTGACCGCTTGCCACTGGGCACCGCCGTCGGTGCTGCGCAACACATGGCCGCGCAGCCCGTAGGCCAGCAGCGTCCCAGGCTTGCCAATGACGCCGAAGTAAGTGCCGGCATACGGCGTGGACAGCCGCTGGAAGCGTTCGCCATCGGCGCTCAACTTGAGCAGCAGGCCCTGCTCGCCGCTGATGTACAGCGCGCCGTCGACGCTGGCCAGGCCGGTCAGGTGCAGGCCCTGCGGGTTGTCACTGCGCTCGAGCCAGGGCGTCCAGTGCTGGCCGCCGTCACGGGTGTGCAGCAGCAGGTTGAACACCCCGACTGCATAGCCGTGGCGGGCATCGGCGAACCACACGTCGAGCAACGGCTTGTCGGCGCCCTCTGCCACCAGGCGCTCGCCCTCGCCTACCCAGCTCGCCCAGACAGGGTCCGCGGGCGCGGCCAGGGCTTTGGCCTGGTAATACGCCAGCACCTGGTCACCGAGCACCCGGCCGTCCAGTTGCTTTTCCCAGCTCAGGCCGCCATCGCGGCTGTGCAGGATCACCCCGTCGTTACCCACCGCCCACCCAAGCTCCGGCGTCGCGAAGGTCAACGCATTGAGGTCGGCGCTGACCGGCACCTGTGCCTGTTGCCAGTGACTGCCATGGTCATCCGAGTACAGGATGTGCCCGCGCGGCCCCACCGCGACCATCCGTGCGCCGGCACGGGTGACATCGCGCAAGGCGCTGCTCGCGGCAAGCGCACTGGGCAGCGCTGGCAGGTCGAGCACGTCGACGTAAGGCTCGGCCTGGACCGCGCCCTGCAGCGCGGCCCAGGCCAGCAGCAGCACGCTGCAGCGTTTGAACATATCCATCCCTGATCCTCCTCAAATGCGTGCTCGACAGGCTCAGCGAATGCCGGCCCCGGCCAGGGACTCGGGCGACCACTGGGTGCGCGACAGCGGCTCGATATAACGAATGCCGCCGTAGGCACCGACCACGCCATTGAGGTTGTAGGTGCCGCCGATCAGGTCGTAGATCATGAACGGCGTGGCATCCGGGGTCTGTTTGTCGTAGCTCTGGCTGAGGAAGGCGAAGGAGCCGCGGTACAGCTGGCCACGGGCGTCATACTGGTCCGAGGCCAGGGCAATCCAGCTGTCCTCGTCGAGGTAGAAGCGGCGCTTGTGATAGATATGCCGGGCGCCGTCCTTGAGCTTGCCTTCCACCACCCAGACCCGGTGTTTTTCCCAGCGCACGAATTGCGGGGCCAGGTGATTGGCCGTGGTCAGCTGCTTGACGTCGGTGTTGTAGGTCAGCCGGTAGGTGTTGTAGGGCACGTACATTTCCTGCTTGCCGACCAGGGTCCAGTCGTAGCGGTCCAGGGCGCCGTTGAAGACGAACACGTCATCGTAGGTGCCCGAGCCCGACGTGCCCGGGTTGGGCGTGTCATAGGCCAGGTTCGGCGCCAGCTTGACCCGGCGCTGCCCCGGCAGGTACTGCCAGGCGCTGCGCGGCTGCACCAGCGGGTTGGCGGCATCGCGCAGCATCATCGCCTCACCGGCGCGCCGGGCTGGCGCGGTGTAGGTGAGCTTCATCTGGTAGTAGGTGTCCTTGGCGCCGATCGGCTTGGCCATGTCTTCGTAGATCGGGTAGCTGATGTTGGCCTGGCCGGTGGTGCTCAAGGTCGCGTTGCCGGCAGCATCGACGTTCCACGAGTCGTACTTGGCGGTCATGCTCACGCCCTGGTAGCGCAGGAGGAAGTTCCACATGGCCTCGGCGCCGGTCTGCGGGATCGGGAACGGAATACCCGGCAGCACGTTGTCGACCGCACTTCCGCCCTCCTGGCTGCGAGCGCCGACGGCATTCTTCAGGGTGTTGTCGAGCACCGGCTGCGGCAGTGCCACGCTGCGATGGGTGGGGTAGACATCGACGCGAAAGCTCGGGAAACGCTTGAGCAGTTCCTGGGTGGTGGCGGTCAGTTGCCCCTTGTACTGCTCGGCATTCTTGCCATCGATGACCCGCAGCGGTTTTTCCTCGGCGAACGGGTCCGGGCGCATGCTTGCACCGCTCTTGAACGCCGCGGGTGGGGTGACCAGGCCGCCCTGGTAGGCGGGGATCGAACCGTCGGCGTTGGCGGCCTTATCTGCGCCGATGGGCGTCAGGCTGGTGCCCAGGCGCGCGGCCTGTTCGGTGGAGACAGCGGCGTGAGCCGCGTTCAGGGCAGCCAGCGACAGGCACGTGGCCAACAGGGTGTGCACGTAGTTCATGATTGTTGTTTTCCTGTGTGACTCAGAAGGTGGTTTTCAGGGTCAGGTACAGCGCGCCACGGTCCTCGGTGGTAGCAGCGCCGCCAGAGAACGCGGCGTAACCGCCGCCGTAGCAGGTGTAGTCCTGTTCGCCGTCCAGGGCGTTGGGGGTAGTGCCGTCGGTCTGGCCGTTGTCGCAGGACTGGGTCTTGCCAAAGCCATCGACGTACTTGAGGTCGACGAAGTACTGGTTGTAGATCGCCGCGCTCAGGCCCACGGCGTAGTTGCCGGTGTTCTCGGCGCCACCGCCCTGCACCGGCGATACGCCGTCCAGGCCGAGGTTGATCGACAACGGCATGCTCAGGTCCATGCCAGGGAACACCTGGTACCAGGTCGGGGTGAAGTTGACCGCGATCCCCCAGTTGTCGCGGGTCGGCTGGTCGATGCCGCGGTAGCTGCCCTTGCCCTTGTACAGGGCCTCGTTGTGGCTATCGAGCTTGAGCAGGTTGCTGTAGAACAGCTCGCCCAGCAGGGTCGCCGAATCGAACAGCGGCGTATCGCCAAGGGTCATCAGGCCGTTGAGGGTCCAGTGCAGGGTGTCGCCGGTGGCGCTCATGCTGTCGCCGTCCGACGGCAGTTCATACACCACGCCGCTGCTTGGCAAACGCGCAGGCAGCAGGCCGAAGCCCCCGCCCAGGCCGGCCTGCCCCGGTGCACTGAGAATCGCCGGAATACTCGCCAGGGGCATGTTGTGGCGAATGTTCAGGTCGCTGCCGACGCTGATACCGCCGACATCCTTGGACAGGCTCAAGCCGTAGATGTCGATGTTGTCGGCATAGGCGAACTGATACGTAGCGCTTTGCAGCGAGTTGTAGAGGTTGCCCACCGCGCCCTGGGCGCTGCCCGGCGGGTTGCCGAACGGGCCGTTGGCGACGGTCAGGCCACGGGCATCAAGCCAGGCCTGGGGCAGGATTTCCGAGGTCTTGCGGTAGTAGAAGCCCAGGGTGCCGCCCAGCCAGTCGGGCGACCACTTGGCCATGACGCCCCAATCGCCGCGTTTGTCCGGGGTCAGGTCGTGGCCACGGCGGATGTTGGTCAGCGCGCCGCGCACCGGGATCAGCCCCGGAGTGCCGGTATGGCCGAGCAGGAAGCTCTGAGCGCCCTCGCCCACCAGGTCCGAGCCCCCGTAGTAGGTGCCCGCTTCCGGCAGCCGCGCGGCATCCCAGTCGAGGAAGTACTGCGCGCCGACGCTGAGCTCGGGGTTGACCAGAAACGCCGTCGAGAGCTGGTTGCGCGGCACGAACAGTTCCTTGGCTTCGGTGCCGGGAGACGCGGCCAGCTTGGCCAGGTCCAGGCCCGACTGCCCATAGCTCAGCGAATGCACCGGGTTGAGCAGGGTTTCGCCCCAGAACAGGTTGTGCTGGCCAAGCTTGCCGCTGATCTCGGATAAGTCGCCCACTTCACGGCGCATGAACACGAAGGCATCGAGCACTTCCCCGGACGGGCCGCTGTAGTAGCGCTGGGCGTAGTTGCTCAGGTGCGGGCTGCCCAAGGGCACGCCGGTGCCAGGCAAGCCGTTGAGGCTGGGGTTGATGCCCGACTGGCCACCGTTGCCGTTGACGAACGGGTTGGAGTTGGAGCCGGTGTTGTCATAGGCCTTGTCGTACCAACTGGCGGCGCTGACACGAAAGCCCATGTTGCCCTGGTAGATCACGTCCAGTTCTGTGAGCAGGTCCACGCGATTGGTGACCGTGGTCCCGGCCTTGCGGAAGTTGTAGTTGCCGTCGTTGTTGTTGGGGGTCGCCAGCAGGCGCTTGTCGGCGCTTTCGGTGCGCACGCCATAGTTGTACTTGACCGTATTATCCAGGCGCACGGCCCAGTCTTCACTGCCGGTATCGACCTCAAACGCCTGGGCGCCGGGTAGCGCCAGCAGGCCGATGGCGCAGGCCAGCAGGCAGCGCTGTGGCTTCACAGCACGGTGAATGCGAGGGTTTGGCATCGCGATGACTCCACTTATTGTTATTGTTTTTTTTCGCTGCCCGTCGTTTGCGGGCTTGGCTCAAGCGTCCGTGCGCTACTGCAGCATTAGCGATCCAGGGCCTGGATCAGGGTTTCAGCCAGGGGCCAGGGGCCGTAGCCGGCTGCCGGGTTGAGGTGGCCGACGGCGCCCAGTTCGAGCAACTGGCTGCCCCAGCCGCGCGCCATGGTGCTGACCGCCTCGAGGCTGGCCAGATGATCATCGCTACTGGCGGCGACGATGCTGGGGAACGGCAGCGGCGTGATCGGCAGCGGGCTCCAGCCGTTGGCGCGCAGGCTGTCCGGGCTTGGGTAGGCGGCGGGCCACGCCGCTTGCAGGTCCGGCGGCGCCGCCAGCAGCGCGCCCTTGATCGGCCGCTGATAGCGCGCGGCCCAATGGGCCACCATCAGCACCCCGGCGCTGTGCGCTACCAGCACTACCTCGCCGTCGATCTGCTGCAGCACCTGCTCGATGGCCTCGACCCGGGCATTGCAGTCCAGGCCGTTGCGCTGCAGCGGTGGCACCGTGTGCACCTTGGCCAGGCGCGCCGCCAGCAGGGTCTGCCAGTGTTCGGCAACGTGCTCGCGCAGGCCGGGGACGATCAGGACAGTTGCGCGGGTATGCAGTTTTTCCACGTCGGCACCTATGCTCAAGACAGTCCGCTCGCAGGTAATCTCGAGCGCTTGCACAGCCACAGTAATCAGCCCTCCCCCCTGGCGCTTTACATTGCGCGTCAGCAACTTTTCATTTGGTGACAGCGCCGTCGGCAAACGACCGGGCGCTCAGCAATAGCGGGGGTTGGCCGACGGAGCGCTGCTGCAGGCGGCTTCTCATTTGACGACACCCGCGCTATAACGAGTGACCCGCCACAGAAGCGGGACGCCCGATGACCACGCGTGGAAAACAACAACAATGACCGCCCTCGTACGTGCTGCAAGCCTGACCAACTACCTTGAGGTGTCTCGCCACCTTGGGCTCAACCCCCACGCCCTGTTGGCCCAGGTCGGCCTCAGCACCGCCCTGCTCGACGATCCTAACCAACGCATTGCGGTGTCCAGCGTGGTGACCCTGCTGGAAGAGTCGGCGCGGGTCAGTGGCTGCGAAACCTTCGGCCTGCGCATGGCCGAGCTGCGCCAGCTCTCGGATTTTGGCGAAATCAGCCTGCTGCTCAGCCACCAGCGCACCCTGCGCGATGCCCTGCAGGTGATCGTCCAGTACCGGCACTTGCTCAACGACGCCCTGGCCATCCATATCGAAGAAGCCGGCAAGACCGTGATCATTCGTGAAGAAGTGGTCACCGACCAGCCCCAGCGCGGCCGGCAGGCAACGGAACTGGCGATTGGCGTGATGTTGCGTTTGTGCGCCGCGCTGCTGGGGGCTCACTGGCACCCGATCAGCGCCAATTTCACCCATACCGCCCCGGCGGACCTGGCGATTCATCGGCGCATTTTTGGCTGCAAGCTGGTGTTTGGCAGCGAATTCAATGGCATCGTCTGCCCGGCTACCGACCTCGACACCGCCAACCCCTTGGCCAACGAGGCCATGGCGCGCCTGGCGCAGCGTTACCTGGACACCTTGCAGGCCGGTGGCAAGCTGTCGCTGGAGCTGGAAATGCGCAAGACCATCTACCTGCTGCTGCCCATGGGCCGGGCGACCATCGAGCAAGTGGCACAGACCCAGGGCATGAACGTGCGCACCTTGCAGCGGCGCCTGGAAGAATGCGGGGTGACCTTCAGCGACCTGATCAACGGCGTGCGCCGTGACCTGGTGATCCGTTACCTGGAAAACCCCAGCTACTCGCTGGGACGGATTGCCGACATGCTGGGGTACTCGATGCCCAGCTCATTTACCCGCTGGTTCATCGCCCAGTTCGGCATGCCGCCGGCCAGTTGGCGGGCGCAGCATGATCGCCGGCAAGAGCAGCACTGAATGGATTGCGATCGCGGGGCAAGCCAGCTCCTACAGGTTCGGCGTACACAGATACATTGTGGGAGCTGGCTTGCCAGCGATGAGGCCAGTTCAGCCGGCACATCAGGCGTTGCCTGGACTACCATCGCTGGCAAGCCAGCTCCCACAAGTTCGCGGAGCATGCAGAACGGTTGTGGGCAACCGTCTACAACCCCCAGTGCATCAACGCCAACACCAGCAGCACCAGGAACACCGTCTCACCCACCATCAGCGCAATCGGCTTGAAGCCCACCGCTGCCAGCTCCTTGAGCTGAGTCTTCATTCCCAGGGCGCTGATCGCCACCACCAGGCACCAGCGGGACAGATCGTTGACCCCACCCTGCACCGCCGCCGACACCCAGCCGGTACTGTTGACGCAGGCCAGCAGCACAAAACCGACCGCAAACCACGGCAGCAACGGCGGCCGCTGCCCGCTCGCATCCCCGCCGGCCCGCCGGGTAATCATCGCCGCACAGACGATCACCGGCAGCAACATGGCCACGCGCATCAGCTTGACCACGGTCGCCACGTCCCCGGTCTCGGTCGACATGCTGTACCCCGCCCCCACCACCTGTGCCACGTCGTGAATGGTCGCACCGAGAAACACCCCGGCCTGTTGCGGCGACAACTGCAGCCAGCCGGCAATCATCGGGTAGAGGATCATCGCCAGGGTCGACAACGCCGACACGCCGATCACGGTAAACAACGTGGCGCGCTCTTTTTGCGGGTGATGGGGCAAGGCCGCGGCCAGGGCCAGAGCCGCCGAAGCCCCGCAGATCGCCGTGGCACCGCCGGTAAGCATGCCGAACAAGCGCTGAAAGCCCAGGGCACGTGCCGCCACCACCGAAACCAGGATGGTCACCACCACCAGGATCACCACCAGCGCCACCGGTTTCCAGCCCAGGCTGGCGATCTGGCTCAGGGTAATGCGCATGCCCAGCAGCGCCACCCCCAGGCGCAACACTGTGCGCGCGGTAAATTCAATCCCGGCCTTGCAACGGCCATCGGCCGCGAGAAAGTTCAGGGCCATGCCCAGCAACAAGGCAAACAGCATCACCGGGGCATCGTAGTGCTCACTGAGAAAGCTGGCCGCCGCCGCGGCGATCAGGCTGACGATAAAGCCCGGCGCCAGTTCCCGGGCACGGTGGTTGACGGCGGCAATTGCGATCACGCTCATTGGCCCGGTTCCTTGCACGCTAAGACGATGAACAGTTGCTCGCCCTGGCGCTCGACCGGGTAGCTGGCAACCTTGAGTTGATTGGAGTTGAGCAAGTAGCCGCTGGCCAGATCAAAGCGCAAGCCATGGGCGCAGCACTGGATCACCCGCCCGTCCAGGCGCCCGCCGCACAGCGAGGCGCCCTGGTGCGGGCAACTGTCGTCGATGGCGTAAAAGGTGTCAGCGACGTTGAACAGCGCCACACTCTTGCCTTGCCATTCGAGCAGCACCCGCCCGTCACGCGCCGGCACTTTGTCGGCCGGTACCGGATAGCGCAGGCTCATGCCGGGACCACTTCTTCCAAGGCGTCGCCCATGGCCTGCAGCAGCACCGCGACCGGCTGGGCGCCCGATACCCGCAGGCGCTGATTGAAACGAAAACACGGCACGCCATCCGCGGCGCGATCATTGGCGCCAATGAACGGGCTGGCATCGCCGCGCAGGCAATCGGCAACCTGGGCCGGCTCCAGGCCACAGGCGCGGGCGATGTGCAGCAAGGTAATCGGATCGCCCAGGTCCTTGCCCTGCTGAAAGTAGGCGGCAAACAGCTTGGCCAGCAGGGCTTCAGCCCGTTCCGGCGAGCCCAGCGCCACGGCGCGCTGCAGCAGACGATGGGCGTCGGCGGTATTGGGCATGCGACTGATACGGGCAAAATCGATATCCACCCCGGCAGCCTCGGCGGCGGCGCGCACCTGCGCCTGGCGCAGGCGTACCGCCTCATCGCTGCCCAGGCGCTTGCGGTAGAAGGCCTCGAACGGCTGCCCGGTCCTGGCGATCTGCGGCAGCAACTGCACCCCGCGCCAGTGCAGGCTCACCTCAACTTCCGGCTGCTCGCGCCGCAACTGCTCCAGGGCCCGCTGCAGATGAGCCTGGCCGATCAGGCACCAGGGGCAGATAAAGTCAAAGAACACTTCGATCGACAACACTTCTTTCACGGTTTCAACTCCTCGGCCGCACCGGGTTCAACCGCATGCGGGTTGTCGAGGCGGGCCATGTCACGGTGGTAATGACGCTTGGCGATGAAGAACACCGCGGCGGCGCCGATGCTGATCAGCGGCACCAGCTGAAAGGCGGCGTGCAGGCCGATCAGGTCGGATACCCGACCGGTAATCAAAGGCCCGGTCGCCAGGCCAAGCAGGTTGTTGGCCAGGGTCAGGGTGGCAAAGGCGGTGCCGTGCACCGAGTAATGGGTGAGGTTGGCGACCATGGCGCTGGACGGGCCGTTGGTGCCGGCGGCAACCATCATTCCCAGGCAGATCAGCACCAGTTGCGCCGTGCCCGAGGGCAGCGCGAAGGCCAGCGACAGCAACAGGCAGCTACCCAGGCAATAGCCGATGGCCAGGCTGATCTTGCGGTCCGGGCGCTGGCGGCCGAGGCGGTCGCAGAGCATGGCGCAGAGGATCATGCCAATGCCGCTGCACAGCACGATGATTGCCGCCACCACGCCGGCCTGGTCGGTGCCCATGGCGTAGTAGCGATTCAGGTAGCTGGGCATCCAGACGATCACCGTGCCGCCAACGAACAACTGCAAGCCACTGCCCACGTAAGCGGCGATCACCGAACGGCTGCCGTACAGGGTGTGCAGTGGCCGGGCGATCTTGCACGCGGGGGCGTTGACGCGCTGCGGGGCGATCTTCGCCTCCTTGACGATCAGCGGGTACAGCAACGCCAGCAACAGGCCGAACAAGGCCATGCCGGCAAACGCCCAGCGCCAGCCAAAGTGCTGGGCCATCAAGCCGCCCAGGGCCATGCCCAGTACTGAGCCGAACATGCCGCCGGCCATGAAGGCACCGGCCAGGGTGGCGCGCATGTCACGGGGGAACACTGCGACCACCACGGCAATGCCGACGCTGCCATAGGCCGCCTCACCGACGCCGACCAGAAAG
Source organism: Pseudomonas wadenswilerensis (assembly GCF_900497695.1). GTDB lineage: Bacteria > Pseudomonadota > Gammaproteobacteria > Pseudomonadales > Pseudomonadaceae > Aquipseudomonas > Aquipseudomonas wadenswilerensis. The sequence goes on from NZ_UIDD01000007.1 coordinate 410,451, forward strand.
CGCGCGGCGAACATCTGCGGGTAGTTGTCGGCCAGGGCGCAGCCGAGGGTGGCCAGGCTCCAGAGCACGGCCATCAGCACCAGGCTCCTGATCCGCCCGAAGCGGTCGGCCAGTAGCGACAAGGGAAAGGTCAGCAGGCCGACCATCAGCGCGACAATGCCGCTGAGCAGGCCCAACTGGCTGTCGCTCAGGGCCCATTCGGCCTTGAGCAGCGGAAATACCGCGTTGAGTACCTGCCGCGACATGTAGTCGGAAATCAGCAGGCCGAAGGTCAAGGCAAAGACAATCCAGGCATATCGCCGTGGAATGCCCCGTGAAGTGTCGGCGCCGTCGTCTGTGGCGCTGGCGAGATAGGCGGCCATGCTGCCTCCTTGGGGTTGTCTGGCATGAGTTTTATTGTTTTTGAAAAGCCCGACGGTCAGCGCTGCGGATCGGCGGCCCGGCACGTAAACACGTACCGGGCCTGGCCAATCAGGCGCGCTGCGGCACACCCTTCTGGCCCGGCTGGCGGTTAGGCGCCATGCCGTTGGCCTGGAGGGTCTGCTCGATGCTGCTGTACTGCTCGCCAATGCGGTAGATGGCCCGCGCTTCCTTGCCGTTGGCAATCTCACGGCCCAGTTCATGGGCCACGCGCACGGTCTGCTGGATCTGCTGCACCGAACCGAAGCGCTTGCCGTGCTGGTCGATGATGGTGTCTTCGTTGCCGCAACGCGGGTGCAGCCCCATGGCCAGGGCCATGGTGTTGAACGGCAGCACGTTTTTCAGCAGCGATTCGGCGGTCAGCGTGCAGCCGTTGGGTGCACGGTGAATGAAGTTGAAGAAGTTGAACGGGTTGGGGCCGTCGAAGCCGCCACCAATGCCGATCCAGGTCAGGTTCAGCGGGCCCATGTAGTCACCCTTGCGCACAATGCGTTCGAGGGTTTCCAGGGCGTGCATGCCGGTCAGCTGGAAATGCGGCTGGATACCGCTCGCCTGCAAACGGCGCAGGTGTTCGCGCACCCAGGCGGGACCGGCCGGTACGGTCATTTCGCTGTAGGCGGCCTGAATCGCCGGATGGGCCAGGGAGGTGCCTTCCAGGTACTGCGGATACAGCAGCTCCATGATGTTCATCTGCGTGGTGTTGATCGCCACGGTGACCTGATCGGGCTTGGGCGTCAGCTCTGCGAGCATGTGCCGGGTGTCATCGGACAGCCACTTGGCCGCCTCGCCATCGCTTTCCGGGGCGAACGAGATCGAACCGCCGACCTGGATGATCATCTCCGGCACCGCTTCGCGCACGCCGGCAATCAGTTCGTTGAATTTCGACAGGCGCTTGGAGCCCTTGCCGTCCAGTTCGCGCACGTGCAGGTGGAGTACGGTGGCGCCGGCGTCATAGCAGTCGACTGCCTTTTGCACCTGTTCGTCCATGGTCAGCGGGATGTCTTCGGGAAAGTCCTCTGGCATCCATTCCGGGCCATAAGGGGCGACGGTGATCACCACCTTTTCCATGTTTTCCGGGTGCAACGAATCGTCGAAGAATTGCATGCTGTAGTCCTCGGTCTTGTTATTGTCCTGGGGTGTTGCGGGCCTTCAGAAGGTGCGGTCGCCCTTGATCCCGGCGCGCTCCATCTTGCGGTGGCAAGGCGGGTAGTCCATCACCGCGTAGTGCTGGGTGCTGCGGTTGTCCCAGATCGCCACGCTGTTGGGCTTCCAGCGCCAGCGCACCTGGTATTCGGGCAGGTAGGCCTGGCTGATCAGGTAGCGCAGCAGATCACTGGCACCGGGGTTGGCGTCCTGGCCGAAACGCACCCGCTGCGGGGTGTGGTAGTTGCTGAAGTGGGTGGTGAAAGCATTGACGAACAGCACCTGCTCACCGGTTTGCGGGTGGGTACGCACCACCGGGTGTTCGGCATCGGGGAACTGCGCCTTGAGCGCCAGGCGTTTTTCCATCGGCATCGCGGCGCCAAAACTGGCCTCGATGCTGTGCCGGGCGCGCAGGCCCTCGATCTTGGCTTTCACATCCTCCGGCAGGTTCTGGTAAGCCAGCACCATGTTCGCCCACATAGTGTCGCCGCCTACCGGCGGGCATTCCACACAGCGCAACACGCAGCCCATGGGCGGTGCCTCGCGCCAGGTGGCGTCGGTGTGCCAGGCGTTTTCGTAGCGGTCGGCGGGCTGGTCCGGGCGCTTGTAGATCTGTACCAGGCCCGGGTGCTCGGGGTCGCTGCCGGCCACCGGGTGGTCTTCCAGCTCGCCAAAGCGCCGGGCAAAAGCGACGTGCTCGGCGCGGCTGAAGGTCTGATCGCGCAGGAACAGCACCCGGTGCTTGAGCAACTGCGCACGCAGTTGCTCGAACAGGTCGTCGTCATGAATCGCATCTGCCAGATTGACCCCGGTGACTTCGGCACCGAGAGCGCAGGTCAGTTGTTCGATGTGCATGCTGTTGCCCTCTTCAGATGACGAAGATCGACGAGCCGGTGGTCTTGCGCGCTTCCAGGTCACGGTGGGCCTGGACCGCATCCTGCAACGCGTAGTGCTGATTGATCTCGATCTTGATCCGCCCGCTGCTGACATGCTCGAACAGCTCGCCGGCAAGGTCGGCCTTCTCGGCCGGGTCGGCGATGTAGTCGGCCAGCGCCGGGCGGGTCAGGTGCAATGAGCCTTTGATCGCCAGGATCTGCGGGTCGAACGGCGTGATGGTGCCGGAGGCAGTGCCGACGCAGACCATCAGGCCACGGCGCTTGAGCGAGTCCAGCGAGGCCATGAAAGTACTCTTGCCGACGCTGTCGAACACCACATTGACGCCGACGCCATCAGTCAGCTCGCGCACGCGCTTGGCCACGTCTTCATGGCTGTAGTTGATGGTGTGGTTGCAACCATGGGCGCGGGCCACTTCAGCCTTGGCCTCGGTGGACACCGTGCCGATCACCGTCAGCCCGAGCAGGCGCGCCCACTGCGAGACAATCAGGCCGACACCGCCGGCAGCGGCGTGCAGCAGCACCGTGTCACCGGACTTGAAGTCATACAGGCGGCGCATCAGGTAGGCCGAGGTCAGGCCGCGCATGGTCATCGCTGCGGCGGTTTCGAAGGCGATGGTTTCCGGCAACTTGATCAAGGCTGCCGCCGGAATCAACCGCTCGGTGCAATAAGCGCCCAGGGTGTTGAGAAAACCGGTGTAGGTCACCCGGTCGCCAACGGCGACCTGGGTCACGCCCTCGCCCACCGCCTGCACCACCCCTGAGGCTTCCACGCCCATGCCGTTGGGCAACGGGATCGGATAGGTGCCGTTGCGAAAGTAGGTGTCGGCGTAGTTCAGACCCACCGCCACCTGGCGCAGGCGCACCTGGCCCGGGCCCGGCTCGCCGACCTCGGCGTCCTCGTAGCGCAGTACCTCGGGGCCACCGGTTTCATAGAAGCGTACGACTTTGGCCATGCATGTCACTCCAGTCATCCTGACGCCGTGCGTCAATTCTTGTTGACTGGACTCTATGCCCTACGCCAGGCAGGTGCTTCGCATCGGACGACAAGCTGTTTTCATTTGATGACAAGCGCCCTGGGCTGGCCGCCTGGCGGGCTTTCTCGTAGCATGTCCAGGCCCTTCTTAGTGTCTGCGAGAGCTCGATGAAGTCCCCCGCCGGTTTGCTGTTTGCAGGTATTGAGCTGGACCGTGACAGCAGCACCCCGCTCTACCGCCAGCTGTACCTGCAGATTCGCAAGCAGATTCTTACCGGTCGCCTGCAGGGCGGCATTCGCTTGCCCTCGACGCGCACCCTGAGCCAGGAGCTGCAACTATCGCGCATCACCCTGCTCAATGCCTTCGACCAGTTGATTGCCGAAGGCTTTCTGGTCTCGCGCACCGGCGCTGGCACCTATGTCAGTGACGAGTGGCAGCGCAGCGCCGGCGCCGAGCCGCCAGCAGCGGCCGCGCCCAAGCTCTCGGACTTGAGCCGGACGATGCTGTCGCTGCGCAGCGATCATTTTCGCGGGGTGTCCTACGCCCACTGCGGCGATCAAGCACCGACCTCGTTCCTGCCCAGTCATGGCGCTTTCGAAGCCTTTCCCCAGGCATTGTGGAAGCGCCTGCTCAACCGCCACGGGCAAAAGCCGAGCAAGGCCATGCTCGGTTACGGCGAGTTGCAAGGCCTGCAGACGCTGCGCCAGGCGATTGCCGAGTACGTGTTCGACGCCCGCGGCATCGACTGCAACGCCGAGCAAGTGGTGATCGTCTCCGGCGCCCAGCAGGCCTTCAACCTGCTGGCGATGCTGCTGCTCAACCCGGACGAGCCGGTATGGATGGAAGACCCTGGTCATATCGCCGCGCGTATCGCCTTTCAGGCCCATGGCTGCCGGGTGGTGCCCGTCCCCATCGACGATCAGGGCCTCGATGTGCAACACGCCATTGGCGAATGCCCCGAGGCGCGCCTGGTGTTCACCACCCCGTCACGGCAACACCCGCTGGGTATGACCCTCAGCCACAACCGGCGCCTGGAACTGATTGACTGGGCGGCGGCCAGTGGCAGCTGGATTATCGAAGACGACTGCGACAGCGAACTGCGCTACCGCGGCCGGCAATTGCCGGCGCTGTACGCCATGGACCGAGGCGACCGGGTGATCTACGTCGGCACCTTCAGCAAGGTGCTGTTCCCTTCCCTGCGCCTGGGTTACGTGATTCTGCCCCCGGCACTGGTCGAACCGTTCTGCACCTTGCGCGCGGTGCTCGACCGCAGCCCGCCGACCCTGTTGCAGGCAGTGACCGCCGATTTCATGAGTGAAGGCCACTTCATTGGCCATATCCGTCGCATGCGGACGTTGTACCAGGCCCGCCAGCAGTGCTTGCTGGAGGTGTTGCAACGGCGCCTGGGCGGCTTTTTGCAGGTTGCCCCGGTCGAAGCCGGCATGCACCTGATTGCCTGGCTCCCGCCGCAGCTGGATGACCAGGCACTGGCCCGGCAGTTGGCCGGGCATGGCGTGCATACCTACGCCTTGAGTGACTACTGCCTCACACGCTACTTGCCACCGGCGCTGCTGCTCGGCTTTGCCGGCACGCCCCAGGATCAGGCCGAAGCCAAGGTCGAGGCGCTGGTGCAGGCCCTCAGGGCGATTGGCCACCAGGTCTGAGCAGTGGCCTTATCAATTGATTGGTAATGGATCTATCGAGTGTTGCTCCGCGGCGCGATAAAGAACGCGCCGGTAGAACCGGTGTCCGCACCAGGAACGACTCGAATGAACACATTACAAGAACGCTTCGCTACGTTACTGAACCACAATGCCCAGGGTGCCCAGGCGCCACTGCTGACCCGCGAGCTGGCCAGCCGCCTGCTTGAACGCCTCGACCAGGCGCGGCTGTTTGCCCACGCCTACCCGCTGCTGACCAACCTCACCCACGGGCGCGTCACCCCGTTCGACCTGCTCGACTTCGCCTACCGCCATGAACTGGCCGGCCTGAGCCTGCACATGCTCGACGGTGAGCACAACAGCCTGGGGCAAATGAACACGACGCAATTGTGCGCCTTTGCTGAAAAGGCCCGGGCCCTGCAACTTGATGTGCACCTGGAAATCAGCAGCACGCGCAAGGCCGACGTCGATGCGGTGGTGGCCGTGGCCAAGGTCATCGGCAGCCGCAACATTCGCGTGTACTCACGTTATGAAGGCCTGCTGTCACAGGTCATGGACCAGATCGGTGGCGACCTGCTGTACCTGGCCCGGCTGGCCGATGCCCACGACCTGAATTTTGATTTCGAGCAGCATGAGGAGCTCAAGAGCGACGAGATCGCCCAGTTGCTGCGCCAGGCCAACCATCCACGGCTCAATGCCCTGTTCGATTTCGGCAACATGATCAACGCCTGCGAACAACCGCTGCAGGCCCTGCACAACCTCGCCCCGCATATTCGCCAGAGCCACCTCAAGGGCGTGCGGGTGGTGGCCGAAGACCAGGGCTTTGGCCACTGCGGGGTACTGCAAGGCAGCGCCGAGGACGAGCTGCCCGGCGCGCGCATGCTGTTCGAGTTGCTGATGCTCGGTGAACAGCAGCCCCAAGTGATCGCCTTCATCCTCGAACAGGAAAACCACTACCTCGCCCCGGCCTTCCGTCAACACAACGAGCCGGCCGATCCGTTCATTGCCTACCGGGAAATGAGCGACACGCCCCTGCCCGCAGGCCTGACCCTCGAGCAGATGCTGGCCGGCGAACAACGCTGGGCCAACAACCAGGTCAGCTACGTGAAGACCTTGCTGGCCGAGCTGCGCACCCTCGCCGAGTTGACCCTGGCCAGCCCTGCCAGCCTTTGAGCCCTACCCCACTACGCCTGGAGAATAACAATGACTGCGCACAACAAGGCCAAATGGTTCAAGTTCCTGATACTGATCCTGGGTGGCGGCACCGTCTACAAGCTGGCCAACCTCAAGGACGCGTTCTACGTACCCATGCAGGAGTTCATGGGCCTCTCGCACACCCAGATCGGCTTGCTGCTCAGCGCCAACGCCATCATCGCCACCGGCCTGTTCGTGGTCGGCGGCATGCTGGCTGACCGCTACGACACCCGCAAGCTGATCCCCCTGGGCCTGATCGGTACCGGCGCCCTGGGCCTGTACCTGGCCACCTTCCCGCCGTTCAGCAGCCTGATGCTGGTGTTCTGCCTGCTGGCGGTGTGCGCCGACTGCATCTACTGGCCGGCGCTGCTCAAAGCCATTCGCGGCCTGGGCAACGACCAGGAACAAGGGCGCATGTTCGGCCTGCTCGAAGGCGGGCGCGGCGTGGTCGACACCCTGGTGGCGTTTTCCGCGCTGGGCGTGTTCATTGCCCTGGGCAGCGGCGAACACGGCCTGAAAGCGGCGATCCTGTTCTACGCGCTGATCGACATCGCCGCCGGGGTGCTGACCTGGTTCTTGCTCAAAGGCAATCCGGCGCAGGCCCAGACCAGCGCCAAGAACCCGCTGGCCAACCTTATGGAGGCAATCAAGGTGCCGGCGATCTGGCTGGTCAGCTTCAACGTGTTCATGGTCTATATCGTCTACTGCGGTTTGACCTACTTCATCCCCTACCTGAAGGAAGTCTACGGCCTGCCGGTGGCCCTGGTCGGCGCCTACGGCATCATCAACCAGTACATGCTGAAAATTCTCGGCGGGCCGGCGGGCGGTTTCATCGCCGACAAACACTTCAAGAGCCCCAGCCGCTACCTGAAGTGGGCGTTTCTGGCGTTGCTGCCGATGATGGCGATCATTCTCCTGGTGCCCAAGAGCCCGGGCTTCATCTATGCCGGCATGGCCGCGACGCTGTCGTTCGCCTTCATCGTGTTTTCCATGCGCGGGGTGTTCTGGGCGCCGATGGGCGAAGTCGGGATTGCCCCGCACATCACCGGTTCTGCGTTTGGCATCGGCTGCCTGATCGGCTATGCACCGGGGATGTTCGCCTACGTCGGCTACGGCGCAATCCTTGACCACTTCCCCGGCCAGCAAGGCTACAACTACGTGTTCATCGCCATGATGCTGCTGGCGCTGATCGGCTTTGCCATCGCCAGCCGCCTGCAGCGCCTGGTGCGCAAGGCGGCGCCGCTGACGGCAGCGGCCACCGCCTAGGGCCCGGGTTACATCTCGACCTGGGTGCCCAGCTCGATCACCCGGTTCAGCGGCAGGTTGAAGTACTTGAGGTTGCTGTTGGCGTTCTTGAGCAGGAACGCGAACAGCGCCTCGCGCCAGCGCGCCATACCGATGCGCTTGGTCGGGATCACCGTCTCGCGGCTAAGGAAGTAGGTGGTGGCCATCGGGCTGAAATCCAGGTCCTTGAGGTGGCACAGCTGCAGCGCCGCCGGTACGTCGGGTTCTTCGATAAAGCCGAAGTTGAGGTTGACCCGGTAGAAGCCCTCACCAAATGCCTGTACTTCAAAACGCTGGGCCACTGGCACCCGTGGGCGATCCTGGGACACCACGGTGAGCAGCACCACCCGCTCGTGCAACACCTGGTTGTGCAGAAGGTTATGCAACAGCGCATGGGGCACGGCGTCGGCACGGGCGGTGAGGAACACCGCAGTGCCCTGCACCCGGTGCGGCGGCTGTGCGGCCAGGCTGCTGATGAACAGCGGCAGCGGCAAGGCCGACTCGTCGAGGCGCTCGACGATGATCTTGCGCCCGCGTTTCCAGGTGGTCATGAGGATGAACAAGACAATGCCGGCGATCACCGGGAAGGCACCACCCTGGAAGATTTTCGGCGCGTTGGCGGCAAAGTACAGGCTGTCGACCAGCAAAAAGCCCAGCAACAACGGCACCGCCAGCCAGCGCGGCGCCTTCCACAGCAACAAGACCACCGCCGAGGACAGCAAGGTGGTAATCAGCATGGTGCCGGTCACCGCCACACCATAGGCCGCCGCCAGTGCGCCGGACGACTCGAAGCCGATCACCAGCAGCACCACACCGACCATAAGCGCCCAGTTCACCGTACCGATGTAGATCTGCCCCTGCTCCTGGCTGGAGGTGTGCTGGATGAACATGCGCGGCACATAACCCAGTTGAATGGCCTGGCGGGTGAGCGAGAACGCACCGGAGATCACTGCCTGGGAAGCAATGATGGTCGCCAGGGTGGCCAGGGCGATCATCGGCAGCAGCGCCCAGTCCGGGGCCAGCAGGTAGAACGGGTTGCGCACCGCCTCGGGGTTGCCGAGGATCAGCGCACCCTGGCCGAAATAGTTGAGCACCAGGCCCGGCAGCACCAGCAGGATCCAGGCGCGGGCGATGGGCTTGCGGCCAAAATGGCCCATGTCGGCATACAGCGCCTCGGCGCCCGTCAGGGCCAGCACCACTGCACCGAGAATCGCCACGCCGATGCCCGGGTGCACGATAAAGAAGTTCACCGCCCAGGCCGGGTTCATCGCCAGCAGCACTTCCGGACGCTGGACGATGCCATAGATACCCAGCGCACCGAGCACGCTGAACCACAACACCATGACAGGGCCGAAAATGATACCGATGCGTGCGGTGCCATGCTTCTGGATCAGAAACAGCGCCACCAGCACCACCACCGCCAGGGGCACGACCCAGTGGTCGATGCCGTCAAAGGCCAGTTGCAGCCCCTCTACCGCCGACAGCACCGAGATCGCCGGGGTGATCATGCTGTCGCCATAGAACAGCGCAGCACCGAACAGCCCGAGCAGCACCAGCACCCGGCTCAAGCGCGGATACGGCGCCGCCGCACGCCGGGCCAGGGCCGTCAGGGCCATGATGCCGCCTTCGCCCTGGTTATCGGCGCGCAGCACAAACAGCACGTACTTGATGGTGACAACCCAGATCAGCGACCAGAACACCAGCGACAGAATGCCGAGCACGCCGTCATGGTTGGCCTGTACGCCGTAATGGCCGGCGAAGACCTCCTTGAGGGTGTACAACGGGCTGGTACCGATATCGCCATAGACCACGCCGGCAGCGGCGATCAACAGGCTCAGTGACGAGGTTTTTACGGGGGGATGGGCGCTTGCGGAAGTTGCGGCTTGGCTCACGGTAGGACGTCTCGAAGAAATGCACGGGCAGTATCCCTTTCTGCGTAACGCGTCTTCGTAAAAAGTCCGTAAAATTTTTTTACATTTGTCGGCTGGCTGGACTGGCCTCATCGCTGGCAAGCCAGCTCCCACAGGTCTGACGTACACCTATCTACTGTGGGAGCGGGCTTGCCCCGCGATCGATCTACAGCCCGATCACCGTCCCGGCCCACGCGCCGCCATCGTCCTGCCGAGCAATCACCAGACACTCCCCTGCCCCCTGCGCCCTGCCGATCAACGCACCCTCCCTGCCCCAGATCGCACTCTGCCCCGCCGCCTGCCAGCCACCGGTTTCACCGCCATGGTTGGCCAGCATCACCATCATCTGATGTTCGACGGCATAACCGGCCATCTGCTGGCTCTCGGCAACGATGCCCCTGTGGGAAATCAGCATCCCCGCCGCATAGACATCTGCACCGAGCCTGGCGGCATGGGCCGGGTGGCTGGGTTGCATGGCATCGGCGCAGATGGCCAACGCCAGCCGCTGGCCCCCGAGCGGCAGCAGATCGCCACCGCTGCCCGGGGTGAACACCAGGTCTTCACCGGGGTGCAGATACTGCTTGCTGTACAAGCCAACACTGCCGTCGGGGCGAAAGATCAGTGCCGCCAGCAACACCTGACCACTGCCGGGCACGCGCACCGGTGCACCGACCACGCTGTACATCGCCTGTTTACGGGCAAGTTCGCGCAACGGGTCCAGGCGCGGATCGTCCGAGCTCAGGGCCAGGTCGGGCGCGGCGTCAAGTTCATAGCCGGTCAGCGACAGTTCCGGGAACAGCAGAAACTGCACGCCCTGTTCAGCGGCCAACTGCATCATCTGCAGATGACGCTGCACATTGCCGGTAATGTCCCGGGCAATGGCAACGGTTTGAGCGCAAGCGACAGTCATTGTCATGCTTTCATCCTTAAGGAGGGGCTGTTCAACCCGTGAGCACGGCGCTCAGGTCAAGCCCGTGGGCGCCCAGTGGCGGGCACCAGTAGTAGCCGCCGGTGAGCGGCCGGCTGAAGCGGTACAGGGCGTCGACCACGCCGTCTTCCAGGCCGCTCATGCGCCGCAGCTGTACTTCGAAGGCGTCGAAGGAGTGACCGAAGGCGAGGAAGGCCAGGCCGGCGCCGCGCTCGTCTGCCCAGGGCATCGAGCGACGGACGATAAAGGCCTCAGGCGCGAAGCTTTCCTGGGCGGTGCGCTTGACGTGGGCCGATTCCGGCGCGTCGTCGAGTTCTTCGTTGTCGGCTTTGCGCCGGCCGATGATGTCGTCCTGCTCGGCCTGCGGCAAAGCTTTGAAACAATTCAAGTCGTGGCGCCACAGCTGGAAGGCGGCGAAGCTCGAGCCGTTCAGGCCCGGCACATCGCTGGAGAGGATCGCCGCTTCGATGGCGGCGTCTTCCACCGGGTTCTCGGTGCCATCTTCGTAGCCGGTCAGGTCATGGCCGGTCTTGTGGCGGAAGGCATCGGTGGCCTCGGCCAGGGTGAAGGCCGGTGCCAGCAGTTGCTCCAGCTCCTGGCTGAGCAGCCACAGGTCGCCGCGGTCTTCACCGCGCAGCCACAGCCACAGATCGTGCTGGGTGCAGGGGTTGTCGACCGCCGCAGTCAGGCGTGGGAACTCGCGCAGGCCGTCGATGCTGCGGCCCAGGGCCTGCACCAGCGGCGCACCGAAACCGGCCACCACACGGCTGCCATCGACCTGTTGCAGCAGCGCATCGAGCACGCCCGGCAGCGCAGCTGGCGAGTGCAAGGTGAAAAACAGGTGGCGGGCCTGGGCGGGAACGGGGGCGGCGAGAATGCCTGGCTGAAACTGCATCGGGAATCGGGTCCTGGGGTAAAAGCGGCGATGCTACTGTCTGCTGGGCATAAACCGCAAGATAAGTAATGGATATTGAAATCCTTTCCTACACTGGCGTACATCGCCCCTTTTAAGAGTCTGCGCCATGACTGCATCACCCTTGCTCAGTGCCTTCCTGCCCATTGCCCTGGGCTTCATCATGCTCGGTCTGGGGCTGACCCTGACCCTGGCCGATTTTGCCCGGGTGGTGAAGTTCCCCAGGCCCGTGCTGATTGGCCTGGCCTGCCAGATCCTGCTGCTGCCGTTTATCTGCTTCCTGATCGCCAACGGCTTTGGCCTGGCGCCTGCGCTGGCGGTCGGGCTGATGCTGCTGGCGGCCTCGCCGGGTGGCACCACCGCCAACCTGTTCAGCCACCTGGCCCATGGCGATGTGGCCTTGAACGTGACCCTGACGGCGGTCAACTCGCTGATCGCGATCCTGACCATGCCGCTGCTGGTCAACCTGTCGCTGGCCTACTTCATGGCCGCCGACCAGGCCATCCCGTTGCAGTTCGCCAAGGTGCTGCAGGTGTTTGCCATCGTCCTGGTGCCGGTGGCCCTGGGGATGCTGATTCGCTATCTGGCGCCGGGATTTGCAACGCGCATGGAGCGGCCGATGAAAATCATTGCCGCACTGTTTCTGGTATTCACGATTGTCCTGGCGATGGTCAAGGACTGGCAGACCGTCGTCGACTATGCCCCGGTGGTAGGCGGCGCCGCGCTGTTGTTCAACCTGTTGAGCCTGAGCATCGGCTACTGGCTGCCGCGCCTGCTGAAAATCCCCAAACGTCAGGCGATTGCCATCGGCATGGAGATCGGCATTCACAACGGCACCTTGGCGATTGCCCTGGCGCTGAGCCCAACCCTGCTGAACAACTCGACCATGGCGATACCGGCGGCGATTTACAGTTTGATCATGTTCTTTACCGCGGCTGGGTTTGGCTGGTGGGTGAGCCGTGGGCATGAGCCCCTGACGGCAAGAGCGGCGCAGCAGCGCCCCGACTTGACTCGCGATTGACCGCGACGCCTACCCTTCAGCGCGCGCCAGCCTGCCAACGCCTTTGCCCTGCGCCAGGCCGCGGGGTGGCGCGCCATAGGTTCGGCGGAACAAGCGGCTGAAATGGGCCTGATCGTAGAAGCCCAGGTCCAGGGCGATGGCACTTAACGGCTGGCCGGCCAGCACCCTGGGCAAGGCCCGTTCCAGGCGCAGTTGGGTCAGCCATTGCTGCGGTGGCAGGCCGCAATGGTTGCGAAAGCGGCGCAGCAACTGCCAGGGGCTGAGGTCGGCGAAAGCGGCCATCTCTTCCAGGCTTGGCGGCAGGTCCAGGCGCGACTCCAGCCATTCGCGCAGTTGCCGCCAAAGCAGCGGATCGAAGCCCTGCCCGTGTTCGCTGACCTTGAGGGTCGAGCCCAGCCCGAGCAACAGCGCCAGGGTTTCCCACAATTGGCTCTGGAACGCCAGCGGGTCGCGTTGCCGGTGCAGGCCATCGAGCAACTGCTGCAACTGCGGATGGCGCAGCTGCAGGGCATTGAGGTTGGGCAAACCTTGTCGGCCGTCGCTCAGATCGCGACTCACCTCGGCCAGCCAGGCTGGGTCGAGGGTCAGGATGCGGATGCCGTAGCCCTGGTCATCGGCACTGGCACCGTCGTGCACATGCTCCGGGGCCATCAGCAGGATGTCCCCGGCTCCGGCCAGCTGGCGCGTGCCACCGGCGGCGTAGCGCTGCTGGCCGGTGACGATCAGGCCGATGTGGTACTCCAGGTGAAAATGCCGGGGAAAGGCAAATTGCTGGTAGCGGGCATCGATCAGGCGCACGCCTGGATGCCCGGGGGCCTGATGGACGACGCTATCCAACTAGCAGGCCGCCCGCCATTGGCGGATCTGGTCGAGGGTTGCGGTCACGCCACCACATACGATCACCAGCACTTTCTGGTGGCGCTTGAGTTCGGCCGTTGGTGCGTAAGCCAGGGCCAAAGCCGCACCACAGGCGGGCTCAACCAGGATGCGCTGGTCCAGCAGGAACTGCTCGCAGGCATCCAGCGCCGCCTGATCACTGACCACATGGCTGTACACCGGCCGCTGCTGACTCCACTCGAAGGCCCGCTGGCACACCTGTTTGGCCGCCAGCGAAGTAGCCACGGTGTTGACGCCGTCCAGCGCCACCAACTGCTTTTTCGCCATGGAAGCTGCCAGCGACGCGGCGCCGGCGGTCTCGACGGCGAATACCGGCACCTGGCCCCAGCCATTGCGCGCCAAGCCTTCGCAAACCCCGGACAACAAACCACCGCCACCGACCGCGACCACCACCGCATCAGGCTTGAAACCCGTGGCGGCGACTTCATCGATCATGGTCGCGTGGCCCTGCCACAGCAGCGGGTCATCGAAGGGATGGATATAGGCGTCGTCCTCGCCCATCAGCGACAGCGCCAGGGCGTTGGCCTCGTGCCAGGCCTTGCCATGCACGATTACCTCGGCCTGTTCCTGACGGATCAGCTGCTTGGCCCGCTCGGTGGTGGTCTCTGGCACCACCACCGTTACCGGCAGGCCCAGAATGCGCCCGGCAACGGCCACGGCAATCCCGGCATTACCGCCAGACGAGGAGACGAAACGGCGCTTGCCCTGCCTGGCATAGGCTTCACAGGCGGCCCCGATGCCGCGCAGCTTGAACGAACCGGACGGCTGCAGCGCGTCGAGCTTGAGCCAGATGTCCAGGCCACTGGCCAGGCTCAACGGGCGTGACGCCACCAGCGGGGTTTCGATGTGCAGGCTCATAAGGTTTCTCCACTGGTCAATTCAACGATCAGTTCTATTTCGACACAGGCGCCCAGCGGGATCTGGCTGGCACCGAAAGCGCTACGGGCATGCTTGCCACGCTCGCCGAAGACTTCTTCGAACAGTTCCGAGCAGCCGTTGGCGACCAGGTGCTGTTCGGTGTACTCACTGCTGCTGTTGACCAGGCACAGCAGCTTGACCACTTTGGCGATGCGGTTCAAGTCACCCGTGGCCGCAAGCAAGGTGCCGAGCAAGTCGAGGCCGACCCTGCGCGCGGCCATGTGCCCGGTGGCGGTGTCCAGTTCGCGGCCGAGCTGGCCGACCCAGGGGGCACCGTTGTGCTTGGCGATATGGCCGGAGATGAACAACAGATTGCCGCTCTGCACCCAGGGCAGATAGGCGGCGGCCGGTGGGCTGGGCGGCGTGAGGGTGATGCCCAGTTGTTCGAGGCGCTGATGAGGGGATACGGACATGGCAGGTGGCCTTGAGAAGGGAACCTGGCCAGCCTACTGCTACTGGGCTGTGGGAATCTTGTATGAAATTGCGCTCGATCGCTGGCAGGTCCGGCGTGCACAGATCCCCTGTGGGAGCCGGCCTTGCCGGCGAAAATCTCAGCCGCGCTGCCGCGCCCGCAGCTGCTGCTTCAACCTGCGCAGCGGCGGCGCGTACAAAAAGCCGAACGACACGTTGTTGTCCCGCCCCTTCAACGCATGGTGCAGCATATGCGCGCGGTACAGACGCTTGAGGTAGCGGTTGCGCGGCCGTGGCCGGAACGGCCAGTGCCGGTGGACGATGCCGTCATGGACGATCACGTAGATCACCCCGAACGCCGCCACTCCCGCCCCCACCCACTGCAACGGCGCATGCCCGGCCCGGCCCAGCGCCACCAGGGCCAAGGCGATCAGGGCCAAGGCCAGCAGGTAGACATCGTTGGTTTCCAGCGCCCCCAGGTGCGGCTCATGGTGCGAGCGATGCAGGAACCAGCCCCAGCCGTGCATGATGTAACGATGCGCCAGGTAGCCGATGCCCTCCATGGCCGTCAGGGTGCAGAGAAATACAGCGAGGTTGAGGATCATGCGTCGAGGTTCGCGTGGCTGGGCAGAAACGCCACAAAGCCTACCACCTCGGCCCTATTCGCGCACCGTCACCGTGGCCGTGGTACCGGCACGCAGGTTGGCCTTGCCGGCATAGTCCGGGTCGATCTCGATGCGCACCGGGATGCGCTGGGCCAGTTTTACCCAGGTGTAACTGGGGTTGATATTGGCCAGCAGGCGGTTGCCGGGGGCGTTTTCGCGGTCGGTAATGGCATAGGCGATGCTCTGCACCGTGCCCTGGAAGCATTCGCCGCTCATCAGGGCGATATCCACCTTGCTGCCGGGGTGAATGCGCGGCAGCTTGGTTTCCTCGAAATAACCGCTGATATGGAACGAGCCGCTATCGACCAGCGCCAGCAGCGGCCCGCCGGCAGTGGCGTAATCCCCCTGACGGGTCAGCAGATTGGTCACATATCCGCTGACCGGCGCGTAGATCCGCGTGCGTTGCAGGTCCAGCTCGGCCTGGGTCAAGGCGGCGCTGGCCAGTTGCACGTTTGCCGTTGCCAGGCTCAGGTTGGCCTGGCCGCGCATCAATTCGGCCTGGGCCACGGCAACGTCGGTGCTGGATTTCTCCCATTCTTCACCGGAGATGGCAAAGCCCTGCTTCAAGGTACGCCGCCGTTGCTCTTCGCTCTGGCGCTGCTTGAGCAGGGCCTGGCTGGAGATGATCGCAGCCTGGGCCAGGCCTTCGCTGGCCCGCGCCACCTCGATGGCGCGGCGCGCATGCTCGACCGCCAGGGCGTAACGTTCGGGGTCGATCTCCAGCAGCAGCTCGCCCTTGTCCACGTGCTGGTTGTCCGCCACCTTGAGGCTGACGATGCGCCCGGCGACATCTGCCGACAGCGTCACTACATCGGCGCGCACCCGCGCATCGCGGGTCCACGGCGCACGGGTGTAATGCTCCCAGGCAAACCAGCCGAGCACCAGCGCCAGCACCACCACAACCAGGGTCGAGACCTGGGCTACACGTTCGTTCAAGGTTCAGCTCCCCATGTACAGGATGATCAACGCGCACAGGCAGGCGTACAGCGCGCCTTCAAACAGGGCCGGATGCCAGACCCGCTGCATGACCCCCAGCTTTTGCAGCAGCCAAAGCACGGCAATCAACAGCGGCACCGCCAGCAACAAGGCCTGGGCAATCGGCGGCAGGTAGACGCCGCCAATCTCGAAATCAATGGGCAAGGGCCGGGGCTCCTTCTGCAGCAGGTTCAAGATAGGGGCTGTAGTGGCGCAAGAAGCCGGCAATCACCAGCAAGGCGACACGGATACGGAACAGCGAGCGTAGCTGCTCGGCAGGCGCCTGCAGCTGTTCGCCGTGCAGGTTGTCGAGGCTTTCACCCAGCGCCTGCAGGGTCTGCAGCAAGCTCGGCAGCACCACCGAGGTGCGCCCGGCGATGTATCGGCCGGCATTGCGCAGCACCTGCTCAAGCTGCACGCGCAATGCCTCTGGCAGCAACGGGTTGGCCCTGCCCTGCTCCTGCAACTGGCGCATGGCAACGCCCAGGGCCATGCAACCCAGGTTGACCTCGAACAGTGCCCGCGAGCGTTCGTCGCGGGTCGCCGGCAGCAGGCCGATAATCAGGGTCAGGCGGTCGACCATGCGGCTTTCAAAGGCGAACTGGCGTTCATCCGACGCCGGGCCCTTGAGCAAGGCATACACCTGTTCACGGGTTTCGCGAAACAGGCGCTCGATGCGTAATTGTGGGTTAAACGGGAAAATCCAGGCATACACCATCAGCGACAGCGCCGCGCCACAGACATACGCGCCAGCAAACTCGAACCACTGGATGGCGGTGTTTTGCCAGGCGCCGATGTTCTGCGGGCCGAACAGCAAAAAGCTCGACAGCCCCAGGCCCATGCCGATCCCTGCGGTCATCGGCCCCGACAACCCCACCGCCACCACATACAGCAAAGGCAACAACAGCAGTGCGAGCATTTCGAAGTCGACTACCTGGGGGATCAGCCAGAACTGGTACAGCGCCGACACCACCAATGCCAACCCCAGGCCGCGGGCATAGTTCTGCGCGGCCATCAGCGGGCGCGGAAAGGTCGCCATCAGCGAGCACAGAATCCCCACCAGGATCATTCCGGCGCGGGCACCGTCCCAGGCGGTCTCTATCCAGATCAGCCCGGCAGCAACCAGGGCGATAAAGGCGCGGCTGGCGTTCATTGCCGCCAGGCGCCAGTCCAGGTGCAAGGGATTGGTGCGCCCTTGGCGGTACAGGCAGTCTCCGGGCCGGCCTTCCTGGATGGCATCGCTGAGCTCGAGCATTTCGCCCAGCTGTTCAAGCAGGCGCGCCTGCTCCCAGCGCAAGGCCCAGGCCAGCGAGCGCAGCGGGGTTGGCAGGTCGCTTTGCAGTTGCTCGGCTTGCAGCGCGGCCTGGTCGAAGCGCCGCTGCAAGGCACTGAAGTGCTCGCGGGCCTCCGCTGGCAAGGCCCGGCCCTGTTGCGCCAGCAGGTCAAGGAAGGCCAGCTCATCGGCCAGCAGGCGGCTGATGAATTGCGGGTAATCGCCTTGCCAGCGCTCGGCGATCATCAGCTTCTGGTTACGCAGCACCGTCAGCCGCGAGCTGAGCAGCACCAGTTGGTTGCCCAGCAGTTGCACCAGGCCATTGGCCCCGCGCAAATGCGGCGCGTCGAAGTACAGGTGCCGACGCAAGCCTTCCAGGGCGCTGATCTCGCCGAGGATCTGCATCTGCCGCTGGCTGAACTCGGCAGCGCTCTCTTCGCCGCGAATCGCCGCCGCGGCATGGCTGGCCATGAGTTTGATCAGGTTGTCGACCTTGGCAAAGTACCCGCTGGCCACCGCCTGCGGCCGCGCACTGAGCAGGCTGACCGCACATACGCAGGCCACTGCCAGCAGGGTTTCAGTGACCCGGGTAATCGCCAGCATCAGGGTGTTGTCCTGTTCCGGGATCGCCAGCATCGCGACCACTACGGCGGTAAAACCGCTGAGCACGAAGGCATGCGAACTGGTGTAGCGCAGCAAGGTGCCGCCGGCGGTACACAGGGCCAGCCACAGCGCCAGGGTAATGATGAACGGCAACGGCGCCTGCGGGAACAACGCCATGATCAGCACCGCCACCGCCGCCCCCAGAGTAGTGCCGACCACCTGGGCGAAGCTGCGCTGCAAGGTCATGCCGCCCAGGGGCTGACTGACGATGAACACCGCCATGATCGACCACTTGGGTTGGTCCAGGTCAAAGATGAACGCCAGGTACAGGGTCAACAGGCAGGCGACGATGGTCCGCAGGGCGAAGCGCAAGGTGTCTGCGCCTGGGTGCAGCACCAGTCGCCAGTAATTGATCAAAGGTTGCACACAGGTCTCTCGAAAGTCCTTTGAGGGAAACAGTAGCTATTGAAGCCCATCAGGGAAAGACAACGAGATGACCCTCAGCGTTGCATATCTGGAACGATCCGCTGCGGATGCAAAAATTGTCATGCTTTTAACCTTGACCCTGCGCTGCCCGAGAGTTAGTTTCTCGCCCGCATTTTTGCATGCCTACACAGGAGTCCTGCATTGGACAGTAGCTCTAGTCGATTGCGACAGGTCCACACGGCGCGCTAGTTCAGCAGGTTCCTTCTGCCACTGGCACGCCGAACACGGCGGTTAGTGGCGATTCGCATCCCTTGCGGATGACAAATCCTCATTCTCCCTCCCGCACACCTTGCACCTTCAATGGTGATGAAGGTTCGTGGCCCTGCGCATTCTCTTTATTCACGTGCATCACCCCCGGGGTTCGGTGCCAAAGCGGCGTATTGCCGTGGATTCGAGGTTTGCTATGGATTGGAAAGTATTTCTGCTGCGCGTCACCGTCGCGCTGGTACTCGGGGCGCTGATCGGCGCCGAACGTCAACTGCGCCAGCGCCTGACCGGCCTGCGCACCAACGCCCTGGTCAGCACCGGCGCCTGCCTGTTCGTGCTGATGACCCAGGCGGTGCCGGGCATGGCCGCGACCGACGCCTCGCGCGTCGCTGCCTATGTGGTCTCGGGCATCGGCTTTCTCGGCGGCGGCGTGATCATGCGCGATGGCCTCAACGTGCGCGGCCTGAACACCGCCGCCACCCTCTGGTGCACCGCCGCCATCGGCGTGCTGTGCAGCCTGGGGCTGCTGCTGGAGGCGGCGCTGGGCAGCTGCGTGGTGCTGTGCGCCAACATCCTGCTGCGCGACATCGCCCAGCGCCTGAATCATCAGGACGTGCTGCCGGCCAACGAGGCCGAGCAACGTTTCGAAGTGCGTATTACCTGCCGTGCCGAGGACGAGATCCAGGTGCGCAGCCTGATGCTGCACAGCTTCGGCAACGACGGCCTGCGCCTGCAGTCGTTGCACAGCGAAGACCTGGCCAACCCGGCCAAGCTGGAAGTGCGCGCCGAGCTGATGGGCAGCCCCGATGCACCCACCCAGCTGGAACGCCTGGTCAGCCGGGTGAGCCTGGAGAAAGGCGTCAGCTCGGTGCGCTGGCAAGTGCAGGAGCTGACGGCGGACTAACGGCGTTCGTCCGACAGCGGCGTGGGCTGATCCGGCTCGGGCAAGCGGCCATCCTGGTCCGGAGCATCGGGCAGGCGCTCGATGTCCTGGGGCTGGTCGCGCCGCTGCGGTTCGCCGGGAACATTCGGGTCGGTGACCGGATCATGTTCACGTTGCGGGTTGATAAGCGGATCTTTCCAGAGCGGATCATCTTCGGGACGTGGCTGACTCATGACAACTACCTCGCAAAAGCGGCGCAAGCAAATGCGCGCCGTACAGTTTCGAGGCTTGGCACTGGCCCGCAGTGCCTTCCAGGCGATCAACGGTACACCCGCGAAAATATGCTCAATGGCCAGCAAAATCCGCTGCAGCACCCAGCCGCTCAAGGGGTATCGTGTAGCAAAATAATCAGCCAGAGGTGCACTGTGGCGTCCTATACCTTGCGACAACTGAAGTATTTCGTCACCACCGTAGAATGCGGCAGCGTCGCCGAGGCATCGCGCAAGCTGTACATTGCCCAGCCGTCGATTTCCACGGCGATCAAAGGCCTGGAAGACAACTTCGGCGTACAGCTGTTCATCCGCCATCACGCCCAGGGCGTGTCGCTGACACCCGGTGGCGCGCGTTTTTACCGCAAGGCCCAGGAGCTGCTGCGCATGGCCCGCGAGTTCGAGCAGAACGCCCTGGCCGACAACGACGTGGTCTGCGGCCAAATCGACATCGGCTGCTTCGAAACCGTCGCCCCGCTCTACCTGCCGCGCCTGATCGCCGGCTTTCGCGAGCGCTTTCCGGGCGTGGAGATCCGCCTGCAGGACGGCGAGCAGCAGGAACTGGTGCAAGGCCTGACGGGTGGGCGTTTTGACCTGGCGATCTTCTACGAACACGACCTCGACAGCACCATCGAGACCGAAGCCCTGACCGCACCGCAGCGCCCCTATGCGCTGGTGCCGGCCGGCCATCGCTTTGCCGGACAGGCCCAGGTGTCGATCCGTGACCTGGCCCTGGAGCCGATGATCCTGCTGGATGTGCAGCCGAGCCGGACGTATTTCGTGAGTATTTTCGAAGAGCTGCAACTGAGCCCGAACATCGTCTTCAGCTCGCCATCGATCGAGATGGTGCGCGGCATGGTGGGTCAGGGCTTTGGCTTTGCCCTGCTGGTGACCAAGCCCCATGGCCACAGCACCTATGACGGCCAGGAAGTGGTCTGTGTGGAGATTGCCGAGGATGTCACCGGATCGGCACTGGTGGCCGGCTGGCTCAAGCGTGCGCAGCTGACCAAGCCTGCGCAGCTGTTTGTCGATTACTGCAAGGAGCAGTTTGCCGCCTGGCTGAACTGAAGCACTCATCGCCGGCAACGCGGGCTCCCACAAGGGATCGGTGTACACCTGACCTGTGGGAGCTGGCTTTGCCGGCGATGCAAGGCAAAGCCTTGCCAATCAGCCTCAGCGCGCAGCCCAGGCGTTAAAGCGCTGCTCCAGCTCCTCGCCATGGTCCACCCAGAACCCGGCATCCACCGCCCGCGCCCCGGCCAGGTTGGCTTCGGCGGTCGGCAACTGCTGCTGGACAGTCGCCGGCAGCAGCTTCAACGCCTCGCGGTGTACCGGCCCGTAGGGGATCTCCTCGGAGAACACCTTCTGGGTCTGTGGCTGGCTGGCAAAGGCGATGAAGTCCTCGGCCAGGGCCTTGTTCGGCGTGCCCTTGACCACCGCCCAGTATTCCGGATCGTACAGGCTCTGCGGCCAGACGATACTGAGCTTCATGCCCTCCTTCTGCGCCGAGGCAATCCGGCCGTTGTAGGCCGCGCTCATGACCACGTCTCCGGCGATCAGCCACTGCGCCGGTTGTGCGCCGGCCTCCCACCACTGGATATTGCCCTTGATCTGGTCCAGCTTGGCAAAGGCGCGGCTGACGCCCTCGGCGGTGCCCAGCACTTCATACAACTGCTCGGGTTTGACGCCGTCGGCGAGCAAGGCGATTTCCAGGGTGTACTTGGCGCCCTTGCGCAAGCCGCGCTTGCCGGGGAAGTCGGCGACGTTCCAGAAGTCCGCCCAGGAACTCGGCGCCCTGGCCAGCTTGCCGTTGTCATACGCCATGACCATCGACCACACATAGGTGGCCACCCCGCACTCGCTGAGGGTGCCTGGGACGAACTGCGCCGGGTCGCCGAAGCGCGCCGGATCGAGGCGCTCGAACAGGCCCTCGTCACAGCCGCGCAGCAACTCCGGGCTTTCGACTTCGACCACGTCCCAACTGGTATGGCCGACATCGACCATGGCCTTGATTTTCGACAGTTCACCGTTGTACTCGCCGGCAACCACGCGTCCTGCGCCGCTGGCGTTGAAAGGTTGGAAGTAGGCCTTGTCCTGGGCCTGCTTGGTGGCACCGCCAAAGGAGATGACAGTGAGGTTCTGCGGCGCAGCCGACACCGCGCTGCACAGCAAAACCAGGGCAAAGGGAACACAGCAACGCAAGGATCTGGACATGAAGCGGTTCCTCTAATAGGCCGGCACGCCCGCGCGCGCCGGCCGCTTTTGGGCTTACAGGCGACCGAATTCGCGGGCGGTACGGTCTACGGCGGTACGGGTCTTGTCGACCAGTTCATCGATGTCGGCGTGGCTGGCCACCAGGGCCGGGGCCATGATCATTCGGCCCAGGGTCGAGCGGATGATCAGGCCTTCTTCAAAACCGAGGGTGCGGCAACGCCAGGCCATGTCGTTTTCGTTGGCGAAACGCTTGCGGCTGGCCTTGTCTTCGGCGAACTGCAAGGCGGCAACCAGGCCGGTGCCCTGCACCTCGCCAATCAACGGATGGTTGCCGAACACTTCGCGCAGGCAGCGCTGCAGGTACGGGCCGGTCTCGTGCTTGACCCGGCTGACGATGCCTTCGTCGCGCAAGGCCTTGAGGTTGGCAATCGCCACCGCCGCCGCCACCGGGTGGCCGGAATAGGTCAGGCCGTGGGCGAACACCCCGCCCTGCTCCACCAGCACTTGCGCCATGCGTTTGGACAGGATCAGGCCGCCCATGGGGATGTAGCCGCTGGTCAGGCCCTTGGCGATCGACAGGGTGTCGGGCTCGAAACCGAAGTGCTGGTGGGCGAACCACTCGCCGGTACGGCCAAAGCCTCCGATCACTTCATCAGCGCACAGCAGCACGTCGTACTGGCGGCAGATACGCTGGATTTCCGGCCAGTAGCTTTCTGGCGGGAAGATCATGCCGCCAGCGCCCTGGAACGGTTCGGCAACGAAAGCCGCAACGTTCTCGGCGCCAAGTTCGAGGATCTTTTCTTCCAGCTGGCGCGCCGCGCGCAGGCCGAACTCGGCCGGGGTCAGGTCGCCTTCGTGGGCGAACCAGTACGGCTCGTCGATGTGCGCGACATCGGGGATCACCCCGCCCATGTCGTGCATGAATTTCATCCCGCCCAGCGCCGTGGCGCCCAGGGTCGAGCCGTGGTAGCCGTTCCAGCGGCCGATCATGATCTTCTTCTGCGGCTTGCCGAGGATCTGCCAGTAGCGGCGCACGGTACGGATCAGCACCTCGTTGGCTTCGGAGCCGGAGTTGGTGTAGATCGCGTGGCTGTAGTGCGCGGGCAACAGGCTGAACAGCAGCTCGGACAGCTCGACCACCGCCGGGTGGGTGGTGTGGAAGAACATGTTGTAGTACGGCAGCTGCTCAAGCTGCTGGCTGGCAGCCGCGGCCAGGTCCTTGCGGCCATAGCCGAGGTTGGTGCACCACAGCCCCGACATGCCGTCCAGGTAGCGCTTGCCGTCGTTGTCCCACAAGGCCAGGCCTTCGCCACGGACGATCACCCGCGGGCCTTCGGCGTTCAGCGCTTTCTGGTCGAGGAAGGCATGAATGTGGTGCGCGGCATCCGCTGCCTGGTAATCGCCGGTGCTACGGACAGGTTTCACTTGAGCGGTCATTGCGAGTCTCCTTGCGGGTTTTTATCGTTTTGAGTGCCCAGCACGCTTTCCAGCGGCTCGGGCTTGAACAGCGGCTTGCCCATCACGCCCTTGATCCACAGCACGGCGATGATCGAGACGATCAGCAGCACCAGGCCGGCGTAGGCAAAAATCGAGAAGGTCATGTCCGGGCTGGGCGAGACGTTCCAGATCGCAAACAGCATGCCGGCGATGCCGAACAGCTGCGGCAACGGGTAGAACGGCGTACGGAACGGCCGCGCCACCTGCGGGTAACGCCGGCGCAGGGCAATGACGTTGACATGGGTGATGATGTACGCCAGCAACCAGGCCAGGGCGGCGGACAGCAGCAGCTGGTTGATCGCATCGGCATGGTCGTGCATCAGCAGCAACGGCAGGCCGGTGACCGCAGCGATGAACAGCACCGCCACCCACGGCGCGCCGGTGCGCTTGCCCTGACGCTTGAAGATGCCGAAGGCCTGGCCGTTGCGCGCCATGCCGAAGAGCATGCGCGGGATGGCGGCCAGCGAGCTGTTGAGGGTGCTGCAGGTGGCGGTAATCGCGGCGGTGACCAGGAACACCTTGCCGGCCTCACCGAAAACGGTGGTGGCGAACAGGTAATGTGGCAGGCCGTTACTGGCCAGTTCCGCCTGCGGCACGGTGAGCAAGGCGCCCAGCCCGTACAGGCTGATGATCACGAAGATGATGGTCAGGCCGAGCATCATCGAGCCCGGGATGTTGCGCTCCGGACGGCGGGTTTCTTCTACCAGCGGGCAGACGAACTCGGCGCCGACAAAACCCCACACCGCCATCGCCGTCAGAGCAATCACCCCCAGGCCCAACGGGTTCCAGTGGGCACTGTCGAACAGGGCCGGGTTGGGCGCGACAATATCGCTGTTCATCGCGCTCAGGCCCATCACCAGCAACACCACGGTCATCACCACCGCCAGCACCGTTTGCAGGCGGGCGAAGATGTCGATGTTGAACAGGTTGAGCACCGTGAACAGCGCCAGTACCGCCAAGGCCACGGTCAACGGCGGCATCGAGTGCGGGTAGACCTTGTCGATGATGAACTCCATCAGCAGCAGTTCGGCCGACAGCGCGAACATCGCCACCACGATGTAGCCGGAAAAGGTCGCGAGGATCGCCGGGAACTGGCCGATGGCAACTTCGGTGTAGGTGCTCAGGCTGCCGGCGCGTGGGATCATCAGCGCCAGTTCCGAGAACGAACAGGCGTAACTCAGGGCCAGCAGGTAGGCCAGGCCCAGGGGCACGATAAAGCCCAGGCCGGCGATGCCGACGCCCTGCAGCATCAGCACCATCACGCCCTGGGACACCACCAGGCCGATGGCCACCGCCAACAGCGCAGTGAGGCCGAGTTTCTTGCGACTTGCAGGCGGCGCCAGGGCGCCGGTTTGCACGCTTGCATTGCTGTTCATCGGTTGCTCCGAGTTGTTGTTATTGGAAGAACAGAGTTGTTGCCTGTGCTGGCGTCATCGCGGGTCAAGCCCGCTCCCACAGGCCCTCAGCCACGCAGCTGAATCCAGGTCGTCTTCAACTGCGTGTACTTGTCGAACGAATGCAGCGACAGATCCCGCCCAAAGCCCGACTGCTTGCCGCCGCCAAAGGGCACGGTCACATCCAGGGCATCGACGGTATTCACCGACACCGTGCCAGCATTCAGCCGCCGGGCGACGCGGTGGGCGCGGTTGAGGTCGTCGCTCCACAGCGAAGCCGCCAAGCCATAGATATGGTCATTGGCCATGGCCACCGCCTGGTCTTCGTCATCGAACACGCTGACCGCCAGCACCGGGCCGAATACCTCTTCGCGGGCCAGGGTCATGTCGGCTGTGACACCAGTAAAAATCGTCGGCTCGATGAAGTTGCTCGAGCCGTCGAAGTTCAGTTGCCGTCCGCCACAGACCAATTGGGCGCCCTCGGCCTGGGCCTGCGCGATGTAGTGCATGATCCGCTGCGCCTGGCGAGAGTCGACAATGGCCCCGGCGCGGCTCGCCGGGTTCAGCGGATTGCCCGGTAGCCATTGGCGCGCTTTGTCGATCAGGCGCTGAATGAACTCATCGGCAATCGAGCGCTGCACCAGCAGGCGCGAGTTGGCCGAGCAGACTTCGCCCTGGTTGAAGAAGATGCCGAACGCGGCTTTCTCGGCCGCCAGGTCCAGGTCCTGGCAATCGGCGAACACCAGGTTCGGGCTCTTGCCGCCGCATTCCAGCCACACCTGCTTGAGGTTCGACTGCGCGGCGTACTGCATGAAGTACTTGCCGACCTCGGTGGAGCCGGTAAACACCAGGGCATCGACGTCCATGTGCAGGCCCAGGGCGCGACCGGCCTCTTCACCCAGGCCCGGCACGACGTTGAGCACGCCCTTGGGAATGCCCGCTTCAATCGCCAGCTCGGCCAGGCGCAGCGCCGAGAACGGCGATTGCTCGGCGGGCTTGAGCACCACGCTATTGCCCGCAGCCAATGCCGGGGCGAGCTTCCAGGCGGCCATGTCCAGCGGGAAATTCCACGGCACCACCGCACCGATCACCCCCAGCGGCACCCGGGTGATGGTTGCCAGGGCATTGCTGGCAGTCGGCGCCACCTGGTCGTAGAGCTTGTCGAGGCTTTCGCCGTACCAGGCAAACACATGGGCGGCGCCCGGCACGTCGATGTTCCAGGCATCCATCACCGGCTTGCCCATGCTCAGCGAGTCGAGCAAGGCCAGCTCGTCGCGGTGCTCCAGCATCAGTTGCGCCAGGCGCAGCAGCACGGCCTTGCGCTCGGCCGGTGCGCGCTTCGCCCAGGAGCCTTGCTCGAACGCCTGGCGAGCACTGTGCACGGCCTGGTCGACCTCGATCTGGCCGCAGGCGGCAACCTGGGCCAGCAGCTTGCCGGAGGCCGGGTTGATGACATCGAATCGCGCCCCGCTTGCGGCCTGACAGGCCTCGCCTTCGATAAACGCGCTGTCGATCAGGCGCTGCTGTTGCGCCAGGGTTGTCCACTCGTTGAAATGCTTCACCGCAGACTCCTTGTTGTTATCCGTTGTTGGAGAGGTATTCGGCCAGGCGGTCCATCAAGCGGTCACAGGCCGCCATCTGCTCGACGCTGACAAATTCATCCGGCTTGTGGCCCTGGTCCATGCTGCCCGGCCCGCACACCACGGCCGGGATCCCGGCCTGGTCGAACAAGCCGCCTTCGGTACCAAAGGCCACGGTGCTGAAGGCGTCGCTGCCGCACAGCTGCGCCACCAGTCGCGCCGCCGCGCTTTCAGGCGCGGTGGCCAGGCCCGGATAGGCCGAAATCGCTTCGAAGCGAATCGCCGTGTCGGCCTTGACCGCTTGCATGGCCGGCAGCAGCGTTTGCTCTGCGTAGGCTTGCAGCTCGTCCACCACCGCCTGCGGCGCGAAGGCCGGCAAGGCACGCACTTCAAAGTCGAAGCGGCAATCGGCCGGGACGATGTTCAGCGCCGTGCCGCCGTGGATCACCCCGACCTGCACGGTCGAGAACGCCGGATCAAAGCGCGCATCGTGATGCTCCGGCGCCGCCAGGCGCTGGCCGATCTCGCCCAGGCGCCCGATCAGCCGCGCCGCCTGCTCGATGGCGTTGACGCCATAAGGCGCATAGGCCGAATGGCACGGCGCACCGTGCACATGGCAACGCATGGCCAGCTTGCCCTTGTGGCCGAGCACCGGTTTGAGCTCGGTGGGTTCGCCGATCAGGCACAGCGCCGGTTGCGGGATGCGCTGGGGCAGCCCGTCCAGCAAGCTGCGCACGCCCAGGCAACCGACCTCCTCGTCATAGGAGAACGCCAGGTGCACCGGCCGGCGCAGGGGGCTGGCGAGAAACACCGGCACTGCCGCCAGCACCGAGGCCAGGTAGCCTTTCATGTCGGCGGCGCCACGGCCGTACAGCTTGCCGTCGCGCTCGGTGAGGCTGAACGGCTCGAGCGTCCACGGCTGACCGTCGATCGGCACCACGTCGGTATGCCCCGACAACACCACACCGCCCGCCACTGCCGGGCCAATGCTGGCCAGCAGGTTGGCCTTGGTCCGCTCCGTGTTGTAGATCAGCTCGCAGCTCACGCCCAGGCCGTGCAGGTAGTCGCGGACGAACTCGATCAGGGCCAGGTTCGAATCGCGGCTGACCGTGGCAAAGCCAATCAGCCTGGCCAGCAATGCACGGCTGCGCAGCTCACTCATCGCCCGGCACTCCGTAGCTCGGCGCCAGGGTCGGGTTGAGGGCGCGGGTCAGGTAGTCCTGCAACTGCGGCTGATAAGCGGCCCAGAGTTTGTTCAGCTCGCCAATGGGGTTTTCCTCGGCCCAGTCCACGCGCAGGTCAACGATCGGCCAGACCAGCTCGCCGACCACCGACAGCGCCGCCGAATGCACCGCCCCGGCTTCGCCGCCGGCGTCCTGGCCGGCCTGCAGCGCGCTCAGCAAGCGGGCGGCCAGGCAGCCCTCGCTGTTTTCGAAGGCCTCGACCATGCGCTCGATCACCGCGCTGTTGGCCAGCAGGTTGCCCGCGGCCACGCATTGCTCACCGGCCACGGCGTTATTGATGCCCAGCGCATGGTTGCCGCTGAACAGCGCCGTGCGGCCCTGGGCATCGACCACCGCCACCTGGCGGTACTGGCTGTAGCCGTTGCGCGTCAAAGCGCGGTCCAGGGCCTGGTGTGGCGCCAGGCCTTCGTCGAGGCCGTCGAGTATTTGCGGGCCGAGGGCCGGCAAGGTGATGTTCTGGCTCGACACCGCACCCACGCCGGTGCGCAGCCACGGGCAGCGGGCGCCGACGGCGATGCTGGATGAGCTGATGGCTATGCCCAGCTGGCCGGTTTCGGCGCAGCGCCCAACGATGGAGAAGGTCATGGCACGCTCCTTATTCGGGGATGACCGCAATCACGTCGATTTCCATCAACCACTGCGGCTGGCCGAGAGCGCTGACCACCAATCCCGTAGAGATCGGGAACACGCCCTTGAGCCATTTGCCGACCTCCTGGTACACCGGTTCGCGGTAGCGCGGGTCGATCAGGTAGGTGGTGGTCTTGACGATATGACTGAGGTCGCTGCCAGCTTCCTCCAGCAGTTGCTTGACGTTGCGCATGGCCTGCTCGGCCTGGGCCCGTGGGTCGCCGAGGCCGACCAGTTGGCCGTTGAAATCGGTGCCCACCTGACCCCGTACATACACGGTGTTGCCGGCACGCACGGCCTGGCACAGGTCGTTGTCCAGGGTCTGGTTGGGGTAGGTGTCTTTAGTGTTGAACATGCGAATACGGGTATGAGTAGGCATCAACGGGCTCCCATGAGGCTGACAGGTTGGCTGGACGCTTGGTGCTCGGCTTGGCGCTGCGAAGCGTCGCGATAATTGAGGTAGGTGCGCTGTTTTACGATGTGGTCGGCGACGTGCTTGGCGTCGTGCCACACCCCCCAGATAAAGGCCGAGCCGCGTCGCGACAGCCAAGGCAGGCCGACGAAATAGACCCCTGGCTCGCTGGACACGCCGCGCTGGTGCTTGGGTTTGCCGTTGTCCTTGAAGGCGTCGACCTGCAGCCAGCTGTAGTCCACCGAATAGCCGGTGGCCCAGATGATGGTGCTGACGCCGGCCTTGGCCAGGTCGAGTTCCAGCAGCGGCTGGGTCAGGCACTGCGGGTCGGGAAGAATCTCCCGCGCCTGCGGTTCTTCCGGCAGGTTCAGGCCATTGCGGGCGATGTAAGCGTCGGCCGCATCGAGCAACGCCAGGTAGTTTTCGTCACCGCGGGCGATGTTCTCGGCCAGGTTGGCCTCGAAGCTGACCACCCCGTTGTCGAAGCCCTTGGTCAGGCCGACCAGGGTCATGCCCTGCTGGGCCAGCTTGCGAAAATCGACGGTGTGGCCGCCACGGGCGCCGCTGACGGCGATGGTCACATGCTCCTTGCCCGGCTGCATGGTCTCGGCATCCCACTCGCCGAGCACGCCCAGCCACCAGCAGAAATCACGGTTGCGATAAGCCCGTGGCGGCCGGTCGTGGGCACCGACCGAGAGGTAAACCTGCTTGCCGGCGCGCTGCAGTTCATCGGCGATCTGCACGCCCGAGGAACCGGCACCCACCACCAGCACCGCGCCTTCAGGCAGCTGCTGCGGGTTGCGGTAAGCGGCCGAGTGCATCTGTTGCACGCTCGACGCTTGCACGGCAATCGGCGGGATCACCGGGCGCTGGAACGGGCCGGTGGCGACCACCACCTGCTGCGCTTCGATCACCCCGTCGCTGGTTTGCACAGTGAAACCCGGGCGATCGCTGTTGCGCACCACCTGGGTGACATCGACGCCGGTGCGGATCGGCGCGTTGAACGTGCGGGCGTAGGCTTCGAAGTAATCGGCAACCTGGTCCTTGCCGGCGAAGGCGTCCGGGTCCAGGCCTTCGAATTCCAGGCCCGGGAAGCGGTCGTGCCAGGCCGGGCCGTTGGCGACCAGCGAATCCCAGCGGCCAGTGCGCCAGGCTTCGGCAATGCGCTTGCGCTCCAGCACCAGGTGCGGCACGCCCAGGCGGCTCAGGTGTTCACTCATGGCCACACCGGCTTGCCCGGCGCCAACTACAAGCGTATCGATTTTGGTTTTATTGGTTGTCATGTCTGCGCCCTACTGAGTTGTCCCACGCGGATGGCCGTGGGAGGGTGTAGGTCGCATTCTGGGAGCGCGCGGGAAAACGCGAAATTATGATTTTTATGGTTGTTAGAGAGTAAAAAACTGGGGCGGCTTTGCAGCCCATCGCTGGCAAGCCAGCTCCCACAGAGATGTTGCACACCACAACTCCTGTGGGAGCTGGCTTGCCAGCGATCGAGCGCGGTTGCGGACCGGCCGACGATTGACGACACTGCAGCTTTACCCTGCACAGTTGCCGTCATGTCCCTGAACATCCGCCTTTCCCGCGCTGAAGACGCACCTTTACTACCCGCAGTCGAACGTTCGGCAGCGCAGGCCTTTGCCTGTCATCCAGGACTGGAATGGATTGCCGAAGGACCGCTGCTCAGTAGCGCCGAGCACATGGCATTCATCACCTCAAACCAGGAGTGGGTGGTGGTCGATCAACAGGATGAGCCCCAAGGATTCATTTGTACGAAAGCCATGGGGCACAACCTGCACATCGTTGAATTGTCAGTGGCTCAGGCTTATCAAGGGTTGGGCTACGGTCGGCGACTGATCGCTGCCGTGGGCGACTGGGCCGGCACTCAAGGCTTTGTTGCACTGACGCTCACGACCTTTACCCACGTCCCTTGGAACGCCCCCTTTTATGCACGCTTAGGCTTTACGCGCCTCGCTGATGGCGACCTGGACGGCGCGCTTGCGCAGCTACTGGAAGTGGAAGTCGCTCAGCATTCGAGTGCGCGCTGCGCCATGTCGCTTGCCCTTCGCTAATACCGAGCCAGACTAGCGTGGCATCGGGATATCGGGAACATTGACAGCGATGATATCCAGCACCAAGTCGACTGTTTGCCCTCGGCCAACGCTGGCATAAAGATTATGCGTGTTGTGAACCGCAGGGCCTTTTTGTTGTTTGTCTACCCTAATGGCTTTTTTTCCTTCCGGCACAAGGCTGACGGGCGATAGTACTCCGCGTTGAGCCTCGACCTCTTTGCCATTGCTGAGCAAGCTCCAGAATTGCCCTTTGCCATAGGCTAATGGCGTGCGGTAAAGCCCCAGATAGTCATTGGTACTGATATCCACTGACCAGCCGTGGAAGGCGCTTGCAGGATTGTAAGCGCAGATCTGGTAGAGAAGTTTTTGTTCTTCAGGGTTAAAAAAGCACGCAAAGAGAAAGCCCATGGGGGCCGCAGCGTCCCGTGGCAGATTGAAGGTCAGCCAACCGTCACTTTGCTTGAGGCGCTTTTCGGGATTTATATTGCGGTAATCCTCCTGATACTCCCAAGTGTCCAATGTGCCCGCGTGCCCCTCTGTAGTGGAACGGACATAGGCAACAAATGAGCGCTCGGGTTGGTAATCATACGTCGGCATTGGCAATTTCCTCTGTTCTTCAGTTTGATCTAAGCGCAAAGCGCGCCCCATCAAGCTAATCTCAGGTTCCAATCGCTGAGAATGAGGAAAAGTCCCCACCGCGCACCTGCCTGGCGGGTGAAACTCATCCAGCGTCCCGATGTTGCTCAATTTTTTTCTCTAACTGGCGCAGCTGCGCTTCCTGCTTGCCGATCAGCTGCAACTGGCGGCGCAGCTCCGAGACTCGCTCGGCCAGGCTCAAGGCCAGGTCCTTGTTCTGTTTCTCCAGTTCGTCACGTGATCCGCTGAGCTGCGCAAGCTTCACCTCCAATCCGTGGATTTGCGCCTGCTGACGTTCGCCCTGGGTCTTGAAGCCGCGCTGGGCATCCTTGAGCGCGCGGATCTGTACCAGCAAGCCTTCGTTGTCGCGGTTGAGCCGGGTCAGCTCGTCCTGTTTGACGATCAGGGTCTGCTGCAACTGGCGCACTTCCACTTGCAGCAGCTGCACCTGCGCCTCATGGCGACGCTGATCCTGATCGCGCTGTTCGCGACTGGCGTTGCGGTAATGCTCCAGGGCGTCGCGGGCATGCTGATGCTTGTCTTCCAGCGAGCGGATCTGCTCGTCCTTGTCCGCCAGGCGCAGGTTCAGCTCACCCACGGCCTGGTTGAGCGTGGCGTTACGTGTCTGCTCGCTTTGCAGGGTGCTGCGGGTAGTGGCCAAAGCTTCTGATTCGCTGGCCAGTGCCGCGGCCTGGATCTCATGCTGCTGTTGCAGCGCCGCCAATGCCTGCTGGCTGATCTGTACCTGGGCCAGCAGCGTCTGGCGCTCGTGTTCGAAGGCGCTACGGGCTTGCTCGATGCGCGCCTCGCCCTCCTGCTGCAGCTGCTCAGCCAGTTGCTCGACCAGCGTCGCCAGAGCCTCGCTGAGGTTTGGCGCGGTGGTAGGCGCGGCTGGCTGCAGGCTTTCCAGTTCTTTCAGATAGCGGTGAATGGTGGTTTTCGAGCCGGTATTGCCCAGTTCGATACGTACCGCATCGATACTTGGATGCTCGCCACGGGCCAGCAGCGCCTGCCGCGCCTTGTGCACTAATGCTTTATTGATACCGCCACGGGCCATGTGAGCTCCTACTATTTCATACTGTGTTACGTACCATGTATTTACATACTATCTCATTCATTGATTCTGTGATCGATGAATCTGGTGCTAAGATGAAATAATCACGGCTTATCGCATGTTAAGGGTTAAAATGTCGGCCTGAAGTGCCGAGGTCGGTACGTTTGGCCAGGAGCACCGCCATGAACCCCATCGAACGCTATCTGCAGGCCGCCACCCGGGAGAACACCCGGCGCAGTTATCAGGCCGCCGTTGAGCACTTCGAAGTGAGCTGGGGAGGCTTTTTGCCGGCGACAGCAGACAGCATCGCCCGCTACCTCGCCGACCACGCCCAGACCCACTCGATCAGCACCCTCAAGCAGCGCCTGGCAGCGCTCGGGCAATGGCATGTCAGCCAGGGCTTTCCCGACCCGACCAAGGCGCCGATGGTGCGCCAACTGCTGAAGGGCATCCGCACGCTCCACCCTGGCGAACCGAAGCAGGCAGCGCCGCTGCTGATACAGCATCTGCAAACAGCCGTTGCGGCAATTGAGCATGACGCTGTCCAGGCCCGCGCCCGGCACGACCTGCCTGCGCTGCTGCGCGCCAGTCGTGACAAGGCCTTGCTGTTGATCGGTTTCTGGCGTGGGTTCCGCGGCGATGAGCTGGCGCGTCTGCAGGTCGAGCATATCCAGGCGCAGGCAGGCGTCGGCATGACGATCTTCCTGCCCCGCAGCAAGGGCGACCGCCAGGCGCTGGGCGTGCGTCACCGGGCGCCGGCGCTGAAGGTGCTGTGCCCGGTACAGGCTTACCTGCAATGGCTAGAGGTGGCGGGCATTGCCCATGGGCCGGTGTTTCGCAAGCTCGACCGCTGGGGCAACCTGAGCGAACAGGCGCTCAACAGCAACAGCCTGATCGGCCTGTTGCGGCGCATCCTTGAGCGCGCGGGTGTACCGGCGGCTTTATATACCGGTCACTCACTGCGCCGCGGTTTTGCTACCTGGGCGACCAGCAATGGCTGGGAGCTCAAGGCCCTGATGAATTATGTCGGCTGGAAGGATGCCAAGTCGGCACTGCGCTATATCGATGCGTCGGTGTCGTTTGGCGAACTGGCGCTGCTCGAAGGTGGCAGCAGCGCTGGGCTACTGACGGATCAGGCTTGACACAAATAGTGAAGGTGCTGGCCTCATCGCGGGGCAAGCCCGCTCCCACAGGTCTGGCGGGCGCAATTCCACAGGCGGGCAATGTCGCGAGCACGCGCCTGGAGCAAGGCTGGTGCGTTGGCACAGGCCGCTTCCAGGCTCATCGGGCCGCTGGTCAAGGCAAACGCGGCGTCGATGCCATGGGCATACAGCTGCTCGTAGCCCTCGCCCAGGGTGCCGGCAATCACCACCACGGGTACGGCGTGACGCCGCGCTACCCGGGCCACGCCGAACGGCGTCTTGCCGCGCAGGGTCTGGGCATCGAAGCGGCCTTCGCCGGTAATCACCAGGTCAGCGCCCTGCACCGCCGCCTCGAGACCGGCCAGTTCGGCCACGACCTCAATCCCGGGACGGAAGGCGGCCTGCAGGAAGGCTTTGGCGGCGAACCCCATACCGCCCGCCGCGCCACATCCGGGAAAATCACGCACGTCAGTGCCCAACAGTTGCGCGCAGTGATCGGCAAAGTGACCCAGGGCCTGGTCGAGGGCTTGTACCTGCTCGGGGCTGGCGCCTTTTTGCGGACCGAAGATGGCCGAGGCCCCATTGCTGCCACACAGGGGGTTGTCGACATCGGCGGCGACTTCCAGCTGCACCTCTGCCAGGCGCGAGTCCAGCGCGCTGGCATCGATGCGGGCTAGCCGGGACAACGCCAGCCCGCCTTCAGCCAGCGGCTGATTCTCAGCATCAAACAACTGCAGGCCAAGCGCACGCAGCATACCGCTGCCCGCATCATTGGTCGCACTGCCGCCAATGGCCAGAATGATCCGCCGGGCGCCGGCGTCCAGCGCCGCGCTGATCAGTTGCCCGGTCCCGTAGGTGCTGCTGCGGCAGGCATCGCGCTGGCCCAGCGTGAGCAACTGCAGGCCACTGGCAGTGGCCATTTCGATAATCGCCGTGTGACTGTCGCCCAGCCACCCCCAACCGGCCTCGAGCGCCTCCCCCAGTGGCCCGCGCACGCGCTGGCTGCGCAGCTCGCCAGCACAGGCGGCAACGATGGCCTCCATGGTGCCCTCGCCACCGTCGGCCATCGGGCACTTGACCAGTTGCGCCTGGGGCAACACCTGGGCAAAACCTGCAGCAATGGCGTCGGCGACACCTTCGGCGCTGAGGCTGTCCTTGAACGAGTCGGGGGCGATGACGATTTTCATGGGGATTCTCCTGATCCAGATGCCTGCATGCTGACAGTTGGGCCTTGATTGTTCGTCAGTCGAATGCACAAAAACCGGCGGCCTTTGTTTGGCACTTGGCCAAAGTCGAGTCAGCTACCGGCCGGCAGCAATTGCAACCCCAGGTACAGGCTGAGCATCCCCTCCAGCCGCAGCGGGTCGACTTCGCTCAGTTCGGCGATGCGCTCCAGGCGGTAGCGCAGGCTGTTGCGATGAATGCCCAGGGCATCGGCGCAGGCCTGGCTCTGGCCATCATGGGCGCACCAGGCACGCAGGGTTGCCAGTAACTGGCCGCTGTTGTCCTTGGCGCGAATCCGCTGCAGCGGCTCGAGCAACTCATCCAGGGCGTCATCGTTGCGGTGGCGCCACAGCAAGGCCGGTAGCCGATAGCGGCTCAGGGTCAGCAGGCGCTCGGCTGGCAGCACTTCACGCCCATAAGCCAGAAGGTCGCGAACCCGGCGATAACCGCGGCGCAGCTGCTCCAGGCCTTGCGCCGCCGACCCTGCGGCCAGGCGCTGGACCTGCCAGCCGTGACGCTGCAGCCGATCCAGCAACTTCGATTCATCGAGCACCACCGTGGCGGGCCGGCACCAGAGCAGTGATTGCCGCGCCGGGCTGACGCACCAGCTGTCCGGATAACGACTCATCAACCAGCTGGCCAGCGCTTCGGCTGCGGGCCCGGCATCCAGTTCGAACAGGCAGGGAATGCGCGGCAGCTGTGGCTTGAGCCCCAGTTGCCGGGCCTCGTCGACCAGGCGCGGTGAATCGCCGGAGCCACCCAGCAGCAACGCCAGCAAGTCATCGCAGCGCTGGCGCCGCCATTGCTGCTCGACCTGCAGGTGACGCTGGGCCAGGAGCATTTCGGCGGTCATGCGCACCAGCTCGCCATAGGTGCGCAACTGCTGGGGATCGCCGGTCAGGCCAAGCACACCGATCAGCCGACCGTCGAGCAGCAGCGGCAGGTTGACCCCGGGCTGCACGCCCTTGAGGCACTTGGCTGCTTCCACATCCAGTTCGACGATACGACCATTGGCCAATACCAGTTGCGCGCCTTCGTGGCGGGTGTTGATGCGCTCCGGCTCGCCACTGCCGAGGATCAGGCCCTGGCTGTCCATGACGTTGACGTTGCACGGCAAAATCGCCATCGCCCGCTCGACGATGTCTTGTGCCAGGTCATGGTCCAGTTCGAACATGGGAGGATCCTTGTTGTCGCAATGATTGGTCCGGGGCACAGCAGGCCAGGCAAAATGCTGTGCAAAAGCACAAAGACAGCCACGGCCCGCTCACCGAGACTCGCAGCAGCAGCCGCCTCGATGCAGGCTGCGGCGATAAACATAACAACAGAGAGAGAATCATGTCATACAGCCCTGCCCCTGACCAAGGCCAAGACGCCACCCGCAATGCGCTGTATCGGCGCATTACCCTGCGGCTGATTCCATTCATCTTCATCTGCTACCTGTTCAACTACCTGGACCGGGTCAACGTCGGCTTCGCCAAGTTGCAGATGCTCGATGCGCTCAAGTTCAGCGAAACCATCTACGGCCTGGGTGCCGGGATTTTCTTCATCGGCTATGTGCTCTGCGGGCTGCCCAGCAACCTGGCGCTCAACCGCTTCGGCCCGCGGCGCTGGATCGCGCTGATGATGATCGCCTGGGGCACGCTGTCGACCTGCCTGCTGTTCGTCACCACGCCCATGGAGTTCTACGTGCTGCGCCTGTTCACCGGCGCCGCCGAAGCGGGCTTCTTCCCCGGCATCGTGCTGTACCTTTCGCGCTGGTTCCCGGCGACCCGGCGCGGGCGGATCATGGCCCTGTTCATGTCGGCGATCCCGGTGTCCGGCTTGCTCGGCGGGCCGTTCTCGGGCTGGATTCTCAATCACTTCGCCGCCGGCCAGCATGGCCTGGCCGGCTGGCAGTGGATGTTCCTGATCCAGGGCCTGCCCACCGTACTGCTCGGCTTTCTGGCAATTTTCCTGCTCAGTGACGGCTACGCCAAAGCCAAGTGGCTGAGCCCTGCTGAACGGCAGATGATCGAGGCCGACCTCAAGGCCGATGCCGCCAGCAAACCGCCGACCACCAGCGACAGCGTACTGTCGGTGTTCGCCAACCCGCTGATCTGGACCTTCGGTTTCGTCTACTTCTGTATCCAGAGCGGGGTTTACGCGATCAACTTCTGGCTGCCGTCGATCATCAAGAACCTGGGCTTCAACGATGCCCTGCTGATCGGCTGGCTGAGCGCGATCCCCTACCTGCTGGCCGGGGTGTTCATGTTGCTGGTCGGGCGCTCGGCGGACCTGCGCAACGAGCGCCGCTGGCATTTGGTGGTACCGATGCTGATGGGTGCCCTGGGCCTGGTGATTGCGGTCAACTTCGCCCACAGCCCGGTGATCGCTATCATCGGCCTGAGCATCGCCACCATGGGCGCCCTCACCGGCCTGCCGATGTTCTGGCCCATGCCCACCGCGCTGCTGAGCGCCGGCACCGCAGTGGCGGGCCTGGCGATCATCAACTCGGTCGGGCAGATGGCGGGCTTTCTCAGCCCGTACCTGGTCGGGTTCATCAAGGACCAGACCGGCTCGACCGATGCGGCGTTGTATTCGCTGGCGGGCTTGATTGTGTTTGGCAGCCTGGTGGCGTTGCGGGTTTCGCGAGTGCGGGCTGCCGGGGCGGTGGCTGAACCGGTGAACTGAGGCACCCCCATCGCGGGGCAAGCCCGCTCCTGCAATAGGTGGGAGCGGGCTTGCCCCGCGATGCTTTAAATCGGAGGTGGAACTGTGTAAAACAGATCGAATTCCAACCGCGAAGGGACTTTCGATCATGATCTACCGTCCTCTGGGCCAAAGCGGCCTGCAGGTGTCTGCACTGACCCTGGGCAGCATGATGTTCGGCGAGCAGACCAGCACCGAAGACTCGCTGCGCATCATCGACAAGGCCTGGGATCAGGGCATCAATTTCATCGACACTGCCGACGTGTACAACGCCGGGCGCAGCGAAGAAATCGTCGGCGAGGCCATCGCCCGCAACCGCCAGGACTGGATCCTCGCCTCCAAGGTCGGTTTCGGCCCTGCCGAGGGCCTGCCCAACCGCAGCGGCCTGAGCCGCAAGCATATTTTCAACGCCATCGAAGCCAGCCTGACCCGTCTGGGTAGCGACTACCTGGACATCTACTACCTGCACCGCGAAGACCACAACACCCCGCTTGAGGTCACCGTCAGCGCCATTGGCGACCTGCTGCGCCAGGGCAAGATCCGCCACTGGGGGGTGTCCAACTTCCGTGGCTGGCGCATCGCCGAGATCTGCAACCTGGCCGAGCGCCTGGGCGTGGCCAAGCCGGTGGTCAGCCAGCCGCTGTACAACATCGTCAACCGCCAGGCCGAACCCGAGCAGTTCACCGCGGCCGCCTACCACGGCCTGGGTATCGTGCCGTTCAGCCCACTGGCTCGGGGCGTGCTCAGCGGCAAGTACGCGCCCAATGCCAGCCCCGACGCCAACAGCCGCGCCGGGCGCCAGGACAAGCGCATCCTGGAAACCGAATGGCGCCCTGAATCCCTGGAAATCGCCCAGAAGATCCACGCCTATACCCAGGCCAAGGGCGTTGGCATGGTCGAGTTCGCGATTGCCTGGGTACTCAATAACACGCTGATCAGCTCGGCGATTGTCGGCCCGCGCACCGAGGCCCAGTGGGACACCTACAGCGGCGCCCTTGAGGTGAAAATCAGCGCTGAAGACGAAGCCTTCATCGATTCGCTGGTCACCCCCGGCCACGCCTCGACTCACGGCTACAACGACAGCGCGCACTTCGTCAGCGGGCGCTTGCCACGCTGAGTTCGGTCCCCAGCAGGTGGCTGATCGCGGCCTTGAGCCTCATCGGCCGCACCGGCTTGTGCATCAGGGTGTGGCCCAGTTCGCGCACCTGCTGCTTGAGCTCGTTGCTATAGTTGGCGGTGATCATCAGCGCCGCTAGCGGTGTACGCCGTTGGGCGTTGATCGCCGCCACTGCGTCGACGCCATTGCGGCCGTTGTCCAGATGATAATCGGCAATCAGCAGGTCGGCTTCGGCGCTGTCGGTTGCCACCTGTCGCGCCAGGTCCTGCTCGCTCAGGGCCGTCACCACTTCGCAGCCCCACTGCTCAAGCAGCGTACGCATACCTGCGCAGATCGCCGCATCGTTATCCAGCACCCAGATACGTGCGCCTTCCAGGCGTTCGCGCAGCGGCTCGCTCAGGTCAGGCTCCGCCACCCGCTCCGGCGCTTGCCGGCTGCGCGGCACTTCAATGGCAAACATCGAGCCCTTGCCGGGCACTGAACGCAACTGCAGGCGATGGCCGAGGATCCCGGCGATCTTGTCGACGATGGCCAGCCCGAGCCCCAGGCCGCGATCCTGATCCGGACGCTGGACGTCACCGCGCTTGAACTCCTGGAAGACTTCCTCGCGGCGGTCTTCGGCGATGCCGATGCCGGTGTCCCAGACTTCGATCCACAGTGCCTTGCCACGTCGCCGGCAGCCGAGCAACACGCGGCCACCAGGGGTGTAGCGTATGGCATTGCTGAGCAGGTTGCGCAGGATCCGCGCCAACAGCTGGATATCGCTGTGCACGCTCAGGCCGCACGGCACGTACGCCATCCGCAAGCCCTCACTGGCGGCGGCATGGGCATATTCGGCGGCAAGATTGTCGAGCAGGTCGCTGACGGCGAAGCTGGCCAGGTCTGCCTTGATCACCCCGGCATCGAGCTTGGAGATGTCCACCAGGGTGCCGAGCAGGTTCTCGACGTCATCCAGCGAGTTGCTGACGTTGCGCACCAGCGCCGGGTTGGCGCTGCTCTGTTCGAGCAAGGCACTGGTGAACAGCCGCGCCGCATTCAAGGGTTGCAACAGGTCATGGCTGACGGCAGCGAGGAACTTGGTCTTCGACAGGTTGGCCTGCTCGGCCTCCTGCTTGGCCTGGCTCAGTTCGGCGGTGCGTTCGCGCACCCGCACTTCGAGGTTCTGGTAGGCCTGGTGCAGGGCCTCCGCAGTGCGCCGGCGTTCGGTGATGTCGCGGATCAGCACGAAGATCCCCACCACCTCGCCACCGGCCAGGCGGTTGGGCACGTAGGAGCGCAGCATGTAGCGCTGCTGGCCGTTGACGTGAGTTTCGGCGCACTCGAAGGTCACGCTCTCGCCGGCCAGCGCCCGCTCGATGTAGCCCTCCAGGCGCTGGTAGTGCTCGGGGCTGTGCACCTCGCGCAGTTTTTGCCCGAGCATCACCCCCGGCGGCCAGCAGTACCACTGCTCGTAGACCTTGTTGGTGAACTCGTAGACCAGTTCGGCATTGAGGTAGGCGATCAGTGCCGGTACATGGTCGGTGATCAGCCGGATCCAGCGTTCGCTTTCGCTCAGGGCCTCGGCGTGCTGGTAGCGTTCGGTGATGTCGGTGAAGGTATTGACGAAGCCGCCGGTAGGCAGCGGGTGGGTGCGAATCTCCAACATGCGGCCATCGAACAGACGTTGTTCCAGCTCATGCACGCAGCGGCCGTTGCCGTCGCGGCTGGCCGGGGTCAGCAGCGCCAGTTCGCTGTCGGCGATCACCTCGGTAAAACTGCGGTGCGCGGCGATCGGCGCCAGGCCGCTGAGTTCGAGAAAGCGCCGGTTCCACAACTCCAGCACGCCATCGGCATTGACCATGGCCACGCCCTGGGACAGGTTGTCGACCGCCCGTTGCAGCAAGTAGGACTTCTGCGCCACCGCCTGCTCGCGGCGGCGGGTTTCGCTGTGCTTGACCTCGGTGATATCGGTGAACAGCATCACCCGCCCGCCGTCCTGGGTCGGCCGTTCGCTGACCTGCAGCCAGCGTCCACCTTGCAGGCGATACAGCAGGTGCTCGTCGCTGGCACCGCGCTGCTCTTCGCGGAACAGGCCGCTGCTGTGCATCAGGCGCTTGACCTCGGCCAGGCGCATGCCGCTGATGATGCGGATGCGACTGTTGGCCCAGAACGCTTTGAAGCGGCTGTTGAACAGCACGATGCGCAAGTCCGGATCGAACAGTACGAACGCGTCGGAGATACTCTCGATGGCATCGACCAGGTGCTGGTGAGCGGTTTCCGCACGCAAGCGGGCATCGCTGAGCAGGTGGTTGCTGGCCTTGAGCTCGACCAGGGTCTGGTTCAGCGCATCGGTACGCTCGCGCACCTGCTCGGCCAGCACCACCGAGTGCTGGAACGCCGCATAGGAGTCGTCCGGCCGCGCCGCGCCGGACTCCAGGCGTTCGATCAGTGCGGCGTTGATCCGTAGCAGCTTGTGGTTGGCCCTTTGCAGCTCGGCCAGCCGCTGGTCACTGTTCAAGCTGGCCACGGGGCCGTCCGATGGCAACGCCGGTGAAGGTCTGGTTGATGTGCATGCCATTGAACTGTTCTCCATAGGAGTTGAAACCCAGCACCCGCTGTTGGCGCAGGAAGCTGCCGACCTCGGCCAGGCTGTCGCTGCCCTCCAGTTCCAGGCGGCGCAGGAAACAGTCGCAACCGATGGTCAGCAGCAAGGGGCCAAGGCGCTGTTGCAGCCCTTCGAACAGGTTTTCCAGATTGGGCAGCAAGGGCCCTGGGCGCATGGCGGTAAGGACGATGCCATTCTCTACTGCGCAGTAAAAACTCAGGCTCAGGTCCTCGTGCACCTGCTGGATAGCGCGCACGTAATAACGTTCGTTGATGCGCACCGCCAGCGGGTGGGCGGCAAAGGTGCGGTGGTTGATCTGGCTGACCGGCACATTGATCAGTTGTGCGTATTCCAGCGCCGCCGGCTCGGCATTGAGTTCGTAGACCCGGCGCAGGTTGCGGTCGGCGCGGGTGACCACCAGTTTTTCGCTGCGCGGCTCGATGTGATGGGTGGTGAACACCTCGAACTCCAGCCAGGTATTGACCAGCAGCACCACGGCGGCGCCCGTGCGGAAGGCGCCGTCGAAGTAAACGTGGGTGTGGTTGAGGTAGTTGTCATCACCCGCCGAGCCGCCAAAATGCGGGATGTCGCCCAGCGCCGCGCTGAGCGCTGCCAGCACGGTTTCTTCGCGACTCGACAGGCCATCGAGCAGGGTCAGGGCAAAGCTGTGGCCCTTGATCGGCGCCAGGGTGTTGCTGCGGCACTCGCCCACCAGCCGCTCGACCGTGGCTTGGGCCTGGATTAGGCTGAACTGCGGCATGGCGTCGATCAGTTCGGCGGCGATGGAAAACTGCCGGTGATCGAAACCCAGGGCGGTAATGCAGCCCCGGCCATAGCCGTCGGGGGTCAGTTCACCGGCACTGGTGCAACCGGCCAGGCGGATGCCCCCGAAGCTCTGTTGCAGGGCCTGGGCCAGGGCTGGCAGGTCGTACTCGGCGGAGCAGAAGAACAGCACAAAGCCCAGGTGCGGGTGCAGCAGCTGGCTGGCCAGCTCCTGGGCGGCGAGCTCGGCGGCGCTGGCCCGCGACACGGCACTGATCACCCCCTCGGCTTGAAACTGCTGCATGGCTGCCTCCTGGGTGGGCATTGATGGATGCAGGCAGTTTATGGAGGCTCGGGAGCGGGCCGAATGCTACTTGGGTACTGGGTGTGGGTGGCATTGGTTGTAGAACGGAACCTGTGGGAGCTGGCTTGCCATGCACATGACGCGTCGCCTGGATTACGACCGCTGCGCGCTCGATCGCCGGCAAGTCCGGCTCCCACAGGATTGGCAGTGCTCCCAGGGGCGGTGCAAGACCTGTGGGAGCTGGCTTGCCAGCGATGGGGCCAGTACAGCCAGCACATCATGCGTCGCCTGGATTACGACCGCTGCGCGCTCGATCGCCGGCAAGTCCGGCTCCCACAGGATTGGCTGTGGTCCCAGGGGCAGTGCAAGACCTGTGGGAGCTGGCTTGCCAGCGATGAGGCCAGTACAACCAGCACATCATGCGGCGCCTGGATTGCGACCGCTGCGCGCTCGATCGCCGGCAAGTCCGGCTCCCACAGGATTGGCAGTGCTCCCAGGGGCGGTGCAAGACCTGTGGGAGCTGGCTTGCCAGCGATGAGGCCAGTACAGCCAGCACATCATGCGGCGCCTGGATTACGACCGCTGCGCGCTCGATGGCTCCCACAGGATTGGCTGTGCGCTCAGGTCTGGTGTTTACCAGGTCAGCACTGCCCCCACGGCAAAGGTATCGGTGTCTTCATTCTGCGCATCGCCCTCATGCCCGTCGATCTCGAACTGGTTGTACTCGGCCACCAGCTTGAGGTTGTCGTTGATGTCATGAAACAACGCAATACCACGGGTTTCGTAGTCGGCGCCG
Organism: Pseudomonas wadenswilerensis; assembly: GCF_900497695.1. GTDB lineage: Bacteria > Pseudomonadota > Gammaproteobacteria > Pseudomonadales > Pseudomonadaceae > Aquipseudomonas > Aquipseudomonas wadenswilerensis. The sequence goes on from NZ_UIDD01000007.1 coordinate 453,726, forward strand.
GTGTTCACCGCGCCATTGCCGTCATCCTTGGTCTTGCCATACGACAGCGCCAGGCGGTTCTTGCCGACCTTGTACGAGCCCTGCAGCAGGTAACCCTTGCTGTCCACTTCGCGCAAGGTCGCCTCGCCGGCATTGTTGGTGAAGAACGGGTTGATGCCCTTGGCGGTAAAACCCGAACCGGTCAGCGAGAACCCGCCCATCTTTGCCTGCACGCCATAGCCGAGACCTTTGGAGGTGACCGAGTCGACACTGCTGTCGGTATTGTCCGAAGTCTGGTAGGTGCCGTTGAGCCAGCTGTAGACCTGCGCCCCGCCCAGGTCGAACTGGTAGGTGATCTCGCTCTCGGTGCGCGGGTTTTCCTGATAGGCCTTGCCCACCGCGCTGTCGTCGTTGGTGTCGACCGGGTCCATGATCCCCACGGCGATGCGCAGGCCTTCCATTAGCGGTGTGCGGTAGGTGATCTGCGAGGTCGGGAACGGGTACGGGTAGCCACTGCCGATATTGCCGAACGACACGCCGCCGCCATCCACCAGGCCCAGGGTGTCACTGACCTGGCCATAGCCTGCCAGCAGCTCGTCGAGGAGGATGTTGGAGCGGGCGAACAGGCCGAAGTCCTTGCCGATCAGCACCTCGCCCCACTCCGGGTTGGCGACGGTGCCGTAGAACTGCCGCACGTCGATGGCGGTGTCGGTGCCGTTGGTTTCGCTGTCGTTGATGGTCACCCAGAACGAGGCGCGGCCACCGAGCTTGAGGTCATCCACCTGGCGGGTCATGTTGAAGCCCAGGTAGTTGGGCAGAAAGCCCATCTTCACCCGCGACTGGCGACGATCATACTGCTCCCCTGCCCGATCGACGTCGCTGTTGACGTAGAAGGCGTTGATGTAGCCGTCGGTGGAAAAGGTCGTCTGCTCCTTGTCGTAGAGCATGATTTCGGCATCGGCCAAGGGGCTCAGGCCCAGGGCCACGAGGCTGGTCAGCAAAGGCAGGAAACGGCGATTGGCGTTTTTATTGTTGTGCATGGCGCTCTCCGCAAACGGGGGGACGAATGTCGGAGGGGATTATCGAAATGCGCGCCAGGCAGCCATACGCTGCCTTGGAACGTACAGAGTGCTGCTTTGGCGCCGCGGGCCTGGCTCCCCGCAGGCGGAACTAATACCTTGTTCGCCGGTGTCACAAGGCTAAAGTGGCAAGACCCGGTGCGTTAGGCGCGCCTACCCATGCAAAAATGCAGACTCAGCCTGCAGATTTACGGATTGTATTGGGCAAATTTGCACTGATACGATCCTTCGATCCTCTAGCGCCTATCCAGACCGTGTTAAAACACGTGGAAAATCAATAACAAAGCAGGGAGACAGCGATGACCGCGCACGCTCAAGCGCCAACCGAAGCCCATGTACTGGCCGAGGTTCGCAATCATATCGGTCACTTGACCCTCAACCGCCCCGCCGGCCTCAACGCCCTGACCCTGGACATGGTCCGCAGCCTGCAGCGCCAACTGGACGCCTGGGCCGCCGATACCCAGGTGCACGCCGTGGTGCTGCGTGGCGAAGGCCCGAAAGGCTTCTGCGCCGGTGGCGACATCCGTTCGCTGTACGACAGCTACAAGGCCGGCGACAGCCTGCACCGGGATTTCTTCGTCGAGGAATACGCCCTCGACCTGTGCATCCACCATTACCCCAAGCCGATCCTCGCCCTGATGGACGGCTTCACCCTCGGCGGCGGCATGGGCCTGGCCCAGGGCGCCGACCTGCGGGTGGTCACCGAGCGCAGCCGCCTGGCCATGCCGGAAACCGCCATCGGCTACTTCCCTGATGTGGGCGGCAGCTATTTTCTCTCGCGCATTCCCGGCGAGCTGGGCACCTACCTGGGGGTCAGCGGCGTGCAGGTGCAGGCGGCCGATGCGCTGTACTGCGGCCTGGCCGACTGGTACCTGGACAGCAGCAAGCTCGCCAGCCTCGATGAACGCCTGAACACCCTGAGCTTTGGTGAACACCCGCTCAAGGACCTGCAAGGGGCGCTGGCCAAACTCGGCACCCAGGTGCTCGAAGACGCGCCGCTGGCCAAGCTGCGTCCGGCCATCGATCACTTCTTCGCCCTGCCCGATGTTGGCAGTATCGTGGAGCAGTTGCGGGCAGTCACCGTGGCCGACAGCCACGACTGGGCGGTGAAAACCGCCGACCTGCTGGACAGCCGCTCGCCGCTGGCTGTGGCCGTGACCCTGGAGATGCTCCGCCGTGGCCGCCACCTGAGCCTGGAAGACTGCTTTGCCATGGAGCTGCATCTGGACCGCCAGTGGTTCGAGCATGGCGACCTGATCGAAGGCGTGCGTGCGCTGATCATCGACAAGGACAAGCAGCCACGCTGGAACCCCGCCACCCTCGCCGGCCTCAGCCGCCAGCGCGTGGAACAATTCTTCGAAGGCCTCTGAGGCCTGGAGTACGCAGATGCAAGACCTGGAACTGACTGAAGAACAGATCATGATCCGCGACATGGCCCGGGATTTCGCCCGCGGCGAAATCGCCCCCCATGCCCAGGCCTGGGAAAAGGCCGGCTGGATCGATGACGGCGTGGTGCAGAAGATGGGCGAGCTGGGCCTGCTCGGCATGGTCGTGCCCGAGCAATGGGGCGGCAGCTACACCGACTATGTCGCCTATGCCCTGGCGGTCGAGGAGATCGCCGCCGGCGATGGCGCCACCGGCGCACTGATGAGCATCCACAATTCGGTGGGCTGCGGCCCCCTGCTCGCCTATGGCAACGCCGAGCAGCAACAGACCTGGCTCGAACGCCTGGCCAGCGGGCAAGTGATTGGCTGCTTCTGCCTGACCGAGCCGCAGGCCGGCTCCGAAGCCCACAACCTGCGCACCCGCGCCGAGCTGCAGGGCGAGCACTGGGTGATCAACGGCGCCAAGCAGTTCGTCAGCAATGCCCGGCGTGCCGGGCTGGCCATCGTCTTCGCCGTCACCGACCCGGAGCTGGGCAAAAAAGGCATCTCGGCCTTTCTGGTACCCACCGATAACGAAGGCTTCGTGGTCGATCGCAGCGAACACAAGATGGGCATCCGCGCCTCCGACACCTGCGCGGTGACCCTGAACAATTGCCGCATCCCCGCCGCCAACATGCTCGGCGAACGCGGCAAGGGCCTGGCCATTGCCCTGTCCAACCTCGAAGGCGGGCGTATCGGCATCGCCGCCCAGGCCCTGGGCATTGCCCGCGCGGCGTTCGAGGCGGCGCTGGTGTATTCGCGTGACCGCATCCAGTTCGGCAAGCCGATCAACGAGCACCAGAGCATCGCCAACCTGCTGGCCGACATGCAGGTGCAGATCAACGCCGCACGGCTGTTGATCCTCCACGCCGCGCGCCTGCGCAGCGCCGGCAAGCCATGCCTGAGCGAAGCCTCACAGGCCAAGCTGTTCGCCTCGGAAATGGCCGAGCGGGTGTGCTCCAAGGCGATTCAGGTACATGGCGGTTATGGGTATCTGGAGGACTACCCGGTCGAGCGCTACTACCGGGATGCGCGCATTACCCAGATCTACGAAGGCTCCAGCGAGATCCAGCGCATGCTGATTGCGCGGGAGTTGAAGCACTACACCTTGTAAACACGGCCTACTGTAGGAGCGGGCTTGCCCCGCGATAGCGATTCAACCGTGATATCGCATCGCGGGACAAGCCCGCTCCTGCAGTCACTCCTCGACGTGCACACTGTCGAGGTAGCTGCGCACCGCCCATAACGCCTCCTGGCTGAGGTAGTCGGCCATCTTCGGCATGTACACCCGGCCATCGCGTACCGCGCCATTGCGCACCCGCTCAACGAACCACTCATCACCGGCGGCGCCTTCATCGAGCAGGCGCAGGTCCGGCGCGATGCCACCGGACTTGGCCTCCAGGCCGTGGCAGGCGGCGCAGTTCTGGTTGTAGGCCGAAGCGCCGATCGACACCGCCTCGTCGTGGTCCTTGCTGTTGCGGTAAGGGTTTTCTGCGCGCCACTGATCACCGAGCTTTTCCAGGTTGCCGGTATTGACCGCGGTCGGCGTGACGTTGCCATGGGCGAAAGCCCCGGCGCTGCTCATCAGGCCGACACCGACGATCAGGCTCAACCAGGCGTGTTTTGCTGTTTTCATTGTTCTGCCCTCGACTGCTGTTTGCACGCAAGAACCTCTCGGCTGAAAGGTTGTGCCGGCATCTTAGGAAGGCCCTGGCAAGGGCCCCATGCTGCTTTGGTGGTCGCAGCCTCCTCCCTTGGTAGTAGCGCTTGTGGGGCAGTGCCAAATCATGTCCGACTTGGGAAATTCTCCCGTGAAAGCCGGGAGATTTTCCGTATCGATCCCACCCTTGGCGTTCCAGGCTATACAGGCCAAAACCTTCATTGGGAACTCCAACCATGACAATAAGATCGTTACCCGCCGCCCTTTCTCCGCTGTCTGCCGCCGTGCACACCGTCCTCCTGCTCGGCAGCCTGGCCCTGGCCCCGCATGCCCTGGCAAAACCGGTGAGCTGGGAAGACATCGCCGACGACCACAAGAGCACCGGCAACGTGCTGCAGTACGGCATGGGCACCAATGCCCAGCGCTGGAGCCCGCTGGCCCAGGTCAACGACCAGAACGTGTTCAAGCTGACCCCGGCCTGGTCGTACTCCTTTGGTGATGAGAAGCAGCGCGGCCAGGAGTCCCAGGCCATCGTCAATGACGGGGTGATCTACGTCACCGGCTCCTACTCGCGGGTATTTGCCCTCGACGCCAAGACCGGCAAGCGCCTGTGGACCTACAACCATCGCCTGCCGGACAACATTCGCCCGTGCTGCGACGTGGTCAACCGCGGCGCCGCCATCTATGACGACAAGATCTACTTCGGCACCCTCGATGCCCAGGTCATTGCCCTGAACAAGGACACCGGCAAGGTGGTGTGGAAGAAGAAGTTCGGCGACCACAGCGCCGGCTACACCATGACCGGCGCCCCGACCCTGATCAAGGACCAGAAGAGTGGCAAGGTGCTGCTGATTCACGGCAGCTCCGGCGATGAGTTCGGCGTGGTCGGCCAGTTGTATGCCCGCGACCCGGAGACCGGTGACGAGGTATGGATGCGGCCCTTCGTCGAAGGCCATATGGGCCGCCTGAACGGCAAGGACAGTACCCCCACCGGCGACGTCAAGGCGCCATCCTGGCCCAACGACCCGACCACCGAGACCGGCAAGGTCGAGGCCTGGAGCCATGGCGGCGGTGCCCCGTGGCAAAGCGCAAGTTTCGATGCCGAGACCAACACCATCATCGTCGGCGCCGGCAACCCCGGCCCCTGGAACACCTGGGCGCGCACATCCAAAGACGGCAACCCGCACGACTACGACAGCCTTTACACCTCCGGCCAGGTCGGTGTCGACCCGAGCACCGGCGAGGTCAAGTGGTTCTACCAGCACACCCCCAATGACGCCTGGGACTTCTCCGGCAACAACGAGTTGGTGCTGTTCGACTACAAGGACAAGGACGGCAAGCAGTACAAGGCCACCGCCCATGCCGACCGCAACGGCTTCTTCTACGTCGTCGACCGCACCGACGGCAAGCTGAAGAACGCCTTCCCGTTCGCCGACAACATCACCTGGGCCAGCCATATCGACCTCAAGACCGGCCGCCCGGTAGAAAACCCCGGCCAGCGCCCGGCCAAGCCCGAGCCAGGGCAGACCAAGGGCAAGCCAGTGGAAGTGTCGCCGCCGTTCCTCGGTGGCAAGAACTGGAACCCCATGGCCTACAGCCAGGACACTGGCCTGTTCTATGTGCCGTCGAACCAGTGGAAAGAGGAATACTGGACCGAAGAGGTCAACTACAAGAAAGGTTCGGCCTACCTGGGCATGGGTTTTCGCATCAAGCGCATGTACGAGGATCACGTCGGCTCGCTGCGGGCCATGGACCCGACCACCGGCAAGATGGTCTGGGAGCACAAGGAGCGCCTGCCACTGTGGGCCGGGGTGCTGGCGACCAAGGGCAACCTGGTGTTCACCGGCACCGGTGACGGCTACTTCAAGGCCTTCAACGCCAAGACGGGCGAAGAGCTGTGGAAATTCCAGACCGGCAGCGGCATCGTCTCGCCGCCGATCACCTGGGAACAGGACGGTGAGCAGTACATCGGCGTGACGGTCGGCTATGGCGGCGCGGTACCGCTGTGGGGTGGCGACATGGCCGAGCTGACCAAGCCGGTGGCTCAGGGTGGCTCGTTCTGGGTGTTCAAGATCCCGGCCTGGGACACCAAGACAGCCCAGCGCTGATTTGACGCCCTCTCGCCGGCAAGGCCGGCTCCCACAGTGGATCGGTGCATACCAAACCCTGTGGGAGCTGGCTTGCCAGCGATTGCTATCGCCCAGCCCCAGGAGATCCCCATGAAATACCTCCCGCTACTGCTCACCCTGGCCTGCACCCCCGCCCTCGCCGATGACGACGCCTCATTGACCATCAACGGCTGCACCATCGCCCAAGAGAGTCAGTGCCCCAACGCCAACCTGCGCAACGCCGACCTGAGCAACCAGGACCTGCGCAAGATGAACCTGGCCGGTGCCGACCTGCGCGGGGCGAATTTGCGTCATGCACGCCTGGACCTGGCCAACCTGGAAAAGGCCCAGCTGCAAGGCGCCAACCTCACCCGTGCCAGCCTGCAGCAAAGCAACCTGCGCCTGGCCGACCTGCGTGACGCCAAGCTGGTTGCCGTACAAGCCTGGGGCATGTTCGCCCAGGGCGCCAACTTCGAGAACGCCGACTTGAGCGCCGCCTACCTGGAGTTCGCCCGCCTCTCCGGGGCCAAACTGCACAACAGCAAATTGCAGGCCGCCGACCTGGAAATGACCTGGTTGAGCAAGGCCGACCTCAAGGGCGCCAACCTTGCCGACGCCAACCTGCAGGAAGCCAAGTTCGGCGAAAGCAACCTGGAACAGGCCGACCTGCGCGGCAGCCGTCAGCACTACGCCAACTTTCAGGACAGCAACATGGAAGGCTGCCAGGGTTGCCCGAAAACCTGGGATTAAGCGGCAATGCGCAACAGGCCCGCCTCGATCGCCAGGTGCACCATCTCGGCCTGGGAGGCGACCTGCAGTTTGCTCTTGAGCAGGGTCAGGCAGTTGGACACAGTCTTGGCGCTGATGCACAACTGCTCGGCGATCAGCCGGGTCGGCGTACCCTTGGCCAGCATCAGGAAGATTTCGGTTTCGCGCGGGGTCAGGCCTTGCACACGGGTATGACGCCCTTGGCAGGCCAGGTCGGTGGCCAATGCCTGTTCGATGTAGGCATGCCCGGACAGCACCCGGCGCACGGCTTCCAGCAACACCGCAGGCCCCGCGGCCTTGGACAGAAAGCCACAGGCGCCCGCCTCCATGGCCTGGCGCACCAGGCCCAGGTCAGTGTGCTCGCTGAAAAACAGCACACGCAGTTGCGGCAGGCGCTGGCGCAGGCGCCGGGTGGTTTCCAGGCCGCTGATCCCGGGCAGGTCGAAGTCCATGATCACCAGCCCCGGCAACTGCTCGCCGACCTTGTGCAGGGCCTCTTCGCCGCTGGCCGCCTCAATGATCGCCATGCCCTCCAGGCCCTGTTGCAGCGCAGCGGCCAGGCCCAGACGCAGCATGGGGTGATCATCGACCAGTAAAATGGCCATCTCAACGTGCTCCTGCGGGTTTTTCCCATGCTAGATCGCCCATCTGGGCGCCCGACTACTACTTTGGTACTGTTTTGCTTGTCGATGGTCGCATTCCCAAAGCGTTGCACCTGGCCTGTAATACAGGGGTGCAGCACAACCACAACAATAAGGTGCAAAGCCATGTACAAGATCCTGATCGCCGACGACCACCCGTTGTTTCGCGAGGCCATCCACAATGTCATCAGCGACGGCTTTCCCGGCAGCGAGGTGATGGAAACCGCCGACCTCGACAGCGCCCTGGCGATCACCGGCGATCACGATGACCTCGACCTGATCCTGCTCGACCTGAACATGCCCGGCATGCACGGCCTGGGCGGGCTGATCAACCTGCGCAACGAGGCGCCGACCATCCCGGTGGTGATCGTTTCGGCCGAACAGGACAAGCAGGTGGTACTGCAGGCCATCACTTACGGCGCCGTCGGCTTTATCACCAAGTCCTCGCCGCGCTCGCAGATGACCGAGGCCATCGAGCAGATCCTCAACGGCAACGTCTACCTGCCACCGGACATCATCCGTACCCAGAAAAGTAGCAGCCGGCGCAGCCATGGCGAACACCAGGGCTTTGCCCCGGAACTGCTGCAAGCCCTGACCCGCAAGCAATTGCTGGTGCTCGAACGCATGACCAAGGGTGAATCGAACAAGCAGATCGCCTACAACCTCGACATCGCCGAAACCACGGTCAAGGCTCACGTGTCGGCGATTCTGCGCAAGCTCAATGTGCACAACCGCGTGCAGGCGATCCTCAGTGCCGGCGACATCGACTTCACCGCCTACCTGCGGCGATAGCCCTGGCATATCGCATTCATGCAAATTAGCCATTGAAACCACGGTAACGCCTGAAGTAAGCTCGGGAACATCAACTGGAGAGTCACATGTCGCACACACCCCTCACTCACGCATGCAGCACCGGTCGCCTGTCGCGCCCTGTGGCGGCTGTCGAGTGCGCGACCGCCTCCCCGGCAGCGTTTTATTTTGGGTATTGGTTTAGCCACAGGCGCCGCTGATACCCACACCGGCGCCCACTTTCAAGGGGCCGCCGAACACGAGAATACTCAACCCCCGGTCGGCCCCCCGACCGGGGGTTTTGCGTTTCAAGGCCCCGGCAATTACCGAATTACATTGAGGAACAGAACATGAACTACGCCACCTACCACCGTTACCAACGCTTCAGCTTCTGGCGATTTAGCCAATCCCGTTCGGGCCAGCCTGCCGCCTCCGATCGGTCACTTGTTGGTGGCACGCACACACATGACGTCAATCCGGCCAACTGTCGAACACCTCGATAGGGCCGACAGCGCGGGCCAGACCCCGCCAGCCGCCCAGGAATCCAGAACATGCAATCGTCCACCCTCGCTCTGCCACTGTCCGAACCTTGCGCTGCCAACAGCGCTGTCAGCCAACGTCTGCCGAGCCCGTTGCTGCTCAAGCAGCAAATGCCGCTGTCCCCCGCCCTCGCCGCCCAGGTCGAAGCCCATCGCCAGGCCGTACGCGCCATTCTCGACGGCAAAGATAAGCGCCTGCTGCTGATCGTCGGCCCTTGCTCGCTGCACGACCCCCGCTCGGCCCGCGAGTACGCCCAGCGTCTGGCGCGCCTGGCCGCTGAGGTCAGTGACAAGATGCTCCTGGTGATGCGCGCCTACGTGGAAAAACCGCGCACCACCGTCGGCTGGAAAGGCCTGGCCTACGATCCGCACCTGGATGGCAGCGACGACATGCACGGCGGCATCGCGCTGTCCCGCGGGCTGATGCTGGCCATGCTCGAATGCGGCCTGCCGGTAGCCACCGAGCTGCTGCAGCCGATGGCGGCCGGCTACTTCGATGACCTGCTGAGCTGGGCGGCGATTGGTGCGCGCACCACCGAATCGCAGATTCACCGCGAGATGGTCAGCGGCCTGGGCCTGCCGGTCGGTTTCAAGAACGGCACCGACGGCGGCGTTGGCATCGCCTGCGACGCGATCCGCAGCGCCGCCCACAGTCATCGGCATTTCGGCATGGACGTGCAAGGCTACCCGGCGATTGTCGAAACCCTGGGCAACGCCGACACCCACCTGGTGCTGCGCGGCGGCAACAAGGGGCCGAACTACGACCCGCAAAGTATCGCCCTGGCTCGCCAGGGCCTGGCCAAGGCCGGGGTCGCGGCGCGCATCATGGTCGATTGCAGCCACGCCAACAGCGGCAAGGACCCATTGCGCCAACCGGCGGTGTTCAACGACGTGCTCGAGCAGCGCCTGCAGGGCGACACCTCGCTGGTCGGCATGATGCTTGAGAGCCACCTGTTCGACGGCTGCCAGGCGCTGGGCGCGCAGCCGCTGAAATACGGTGTGTCGATTACCGATGGTTGCCTGGGCTGGGATTCGACCGAACGTTTGCTGCGTGAGGCGGCTGAGCGGTTGTGAGCCTTATCGCGGGGGCAAGTCGGGTCGCCGCACCGCCCCTCCCACTTGCCCCGCGATTACTATCAGCCAACCCTCATTTGCGTTAGGCTTGGGGTTTTACCCCAAGGAGCCACTCCCATGGCCAAAGCCACTGCCCGTCACATCCTGGTTGCCACTGAAGACAAGTGCAACGAACTGAAAGCCCAGATCGAAGCTGGCGCCGATTTCGCCGAAATCGCCAAGGCCAACTCCACCTGCCCATCGAGCCGCCAGGGCGGCGACCTGGGCTCGTTCGGCCCGGGCCAGATGGTCAAAGAGTTCGATACCGTGGTGTTCAGCGCACCGGTCAACACCGTGCAAGGCCCGGTGAAAACCCAGTTCGGTTATCACCTGCTGGAAGTGACCAGCCGTCAGGATTGATCGCTGGCTGACAAGCCGGCCCTCAGGGCCGGTTTGTTCACCCGAGTGACCTGCTAAGCTTCAGCCACAGTCGTGGTTCAGGTGGTCAGGCGCTTGCGAATTGCTCCCTTCCCCTTCCTGTTGTTCGTCTTCGGCCTGGCACTTGCCTGGTCATGCGCCGCCACGTCAGCACCCGTTCACGCCCTGACCGTCTACGGTGAAGCGCCGCGCTACCCGGCCGGCTTCCAGCACTTCACTTACGCCAATCCCAACGCGTCGAAAGGCGGAACGTTGCGCCGCTCGGCCATCGAGATCGGCCAGTTCGACCACCTCATTCCCTATATCGACAAGGGCATCGGCGTTGCCGAGGTCGATGGCTGGCTGTACTCGCCGCTGGCCGTGCGCTCGCAGGACGAGCCCTACACGGTGTATGGGCTGGTGGCGCAAAAGCTTGAACGCGATCCCGACGGGCACTGGCTGCGCTTCTATCTTGACCCTCGAGCACGCTTTGCCGATGGCCAGCCGATCCGCGCCGAGGATGTGCGCTACACCTTCGAGCTGTTCATGCGTGCGGGCAATCTCAGGTACCGCACTCAATTCGCCGATGTTGATGAGGTCACGGTAGAGAACCCGCGGCAGATCATCTTCCACTTCAAAAGCAACCAGAACCGCACGCTGCCCCTGGACCTGGCGACCTTGCCGGTACTGCCCGAGCACTGGTGGAAGGACCGCGACTTTGCCAATGGTGCCGGCTTCGAAGCACCGCTGGGCAGCGGCCCGTACAAGGTCGGCCGGGTCGACAACGGCCGCAGCATCACTTTCGAGCGCGACAAAAGCTGGTGGGGCCGCGACCTGCCGGTCAACCGTGGCCGCTACAACTTCGACCAATTGCGCATCGAATACTTCGGCGACACCGAGGTGGCGCGCCAGGTGCTGCGCGGCGGCGGCTTCGACTACAACCGCGAGTTCTCCGCCACCGCCTATACCCTCGGCTATGCCAGCCCGGCCCTGGACGATGGCCGCCTGCAACGCGCGCACCTGGCCAAGGATGCGCCGCAGACCGCCCAGGGTTTTGTCTTCAACCTGCAGCGCCCGGTGTTCAAGGACCGCCGGGTACGCCAGGCGCTGGCGCTGCTGTGGGACTTCGAGTGGAGCAACCGGCAGATGATGCGCAACCTGTACATTCGCCAGCAGAGCTTTTTCGCCAACAGTGACCTGGCGGCGCGCAGCGTGCCCGATGTGCAGGAGCTCAAGTTGCTCGAACCGTTGCGCGGGCAGGTGCCCGACGAAGTCTTCAACCAGGTGTTCGAAGCGCCGCGCACCGACGGTTCGGGGCTGATTCGCGACAAGCAACTGCAAGCGCTGGCACTGCTCGAGGCGGCTGGCTGGAAACCCCGGGGCGATCAGCTGGTCAACGCCCAGGGGGAACCGCTGACCTTCACCTTCCTCAATGGCCAGGCCGGTTTCGAACGCCTGCTGTTGCCGTGGAAGCGCAACCTGGCGCAGATCGGCATCACCCTGGAGATCCGCCGCATCGACGCCTCGCAGTACGTCAACCGGCTGATGGCCCGCGACTATGACCTGATCGTCACCGGCTACCCGGTGTCGCCGTCGCCGGGGCTTGAGCTGTACAACTATTTTGGCTCGGCGGCAGCCAACGACCCCGGCTCGAACAACTACATGGTGCTGCAGGACCCGGCGGTGGACCGCCTGCTCGACGGCCTGGTCAAGGCGGCGAGCAAGGCCGACATGCTCCACCATGCCCATGCCCTGGACCGGGTGCTGAGCTGGAACTACTACTGGATCCCCAACTATTACCCGCCTGGCTCATCCACCGTCTGGTGGAACCGCTTCGGCCTGCCCAAGGTGCAGCCGAGCTACGACGAAGGCCTGGACAGCTGGTGGGAAGTCAGCCCGACGCCGCTGACCAACGCGCAGATGGCCGAGCGCCTGGGGAGCCCGCCATGATCGGCTACATCCTGCGCCGTCTGCTGCTGATCATCCCGACCTTGTTGATCATCCTGTTGGTCAATTTCGTCATCGTCCAGGCCGCGCCGGGCGGCCCGGTCGAGCAGGCGGTTGCGCGCCTGCAGGGCATTGGCGGCGGTGCGCCCGGGGCCAGCGCCGAAACCCTGCACGCCAGCTCGCGCGCCAGCCGCGGCCTGGACCCCAAGTTGCTGGAAGACATCAAGCGCCAGTACGGCTTCGACAAGTCCGCGCCCGAACGCCTGTGGCTGATGCTCAGCCAATATGCCCGGCTGGACTTCGGTTCCAGCTTCTTTCGCGGCGCCAAGGTTACCGACCTGATCCTGGAGAAGATGCCGGTGACCCTGTCGCTCGGCTTCTGGGCCACGTTGATCACCTACCTGGTGTCGATTCCTTTGGGGATCCGCAAGGCGGTGCGCCACGGCACGGCGTTCGATGCCTGGAGCAGCAGCCTGATCGTCATTGGCTATGCCCTGCCTTCGTTCCTGTTCGCCCTGCTGCTGATCGTGTTGTTTGCTGGCGGTACCTCGCTGAACTGGTTTCCGGTGCGCGGGCTGGTTTCGGAAGACTTCGGCCAGCTCAGCCTGCTGGGCAAGATCGCCGACTACTTCTGGCACCTGGTGCTACCGGTGGGTGCGCTGGTGATCGGCGGTTTTGCCACCCTGACCCTACTGACCAAAAACGCCTTTCTCAACGAGATCACCCGCCAGTACGTGATCACCGCCCGGGCCAAGGGGCTGAGCGAGCAGCGGGTGCTGTATGGGCATGTGTTTCGCAATGCCATCCTGCTGGTGGTGGCCGGCATTCCCCAGGCGCTGATCAGCGTGTTCTTCGCCGGCTCCCTGCTGATCGAGGTGATTTTCTCCCTCGACGGCCTGGGGCGCATGAGCTACGAGGCGGCAGTGTCGCGGGACTATCCAGTGGTGTTCGGCTCGCTGTTCATCTTCACCCTGTTCGGCCTGCTGGTGAGGCTGATCGGTGACCTGTGCTACACCCTGGTCGACCCGCGCATCGACTTTGCCACGAGGGCGCACTGATGTTCAGCCTGTCGCCGGTTTCGCGCAGGCGCCTGCAGCGCTTTCGGCGCAATCGCCGGGGCTGGGTTTCGCTGTGGCTGTTTGCCTTGTTGCTGCTGGTGAGCCTGGGCGCGGAACTGGTGGCCAACGACAAGCCGTTGCTGCTGGGCTATCAGGGCCAGCTGTATCTCCCGGCATTCAAGCGCTACAGCGAACAGCAATTCGGCGGCCAGCTACCGTTTCAGCCGGACTATCGCAGCCAGTACGTACGCCAGCTAATCGAGGGTCAGGGCGGCTGGATGCTGTTTGCACCGGTGCCCTTCAGCGCCGATACGCCGAATTACGATTTGTTGGTACCCGCACCCAGCCCGCCGTCTGCGGTCAACTGGCTGGGCACCGACGACCAGGCCCGGGATGTGCTGGCGCGGGTACTGTATGGCACCCGGGTATCGATACTGTTTGCCCTGGCGCTGACGGCGATCAGCACGCTGATCGGCATCGCCGCCGGCGCCTTGCAGGGCTACCACGGTGGTTGGGTCGATCTGATCGGGCAGCGTCTGCTGGAAGTCTGGTCGGGCCTGCCGGTGTTGTATCTGCTGATCATCCTCAGCGGCTTTGTCGAGCCGAATTTCTGGTGGCTGCTGGGGATCATGGCGCTGTTTTCCTGGCTGGCGCTGGTGGATGTGGTGCGCGCCGAGTTCCTCCGTGGACGCAACCTCGAGTACGTGCTGGCCGCCCGCGCCCTGGGCCTGCCGGACCGTTGGGTGATCCTGCGGCACATCCTGCCCAACGCCATGAACGCCACCCTGACCTACCTGCCGTTCATCCTTACCGGCGCGATCACCACCCTCACCGCCCTGGATTTTCTCGGCTTCGGCATGCCGGCCGGCAGCGCGTCGCTGGGTGAGCTGGTGACCCAGGGCAAGCAGCATTTGCAGGCTCCGTGGCTGGGCTTTACCGCGTTCTTTGCCCTGGCATTGATATTGTCGCTGTTGGTGTTCATAGGCGATGCCTTGCGCGAAGCCTTCGATCCACGGGCATAATCGCAGCCTTTACCCCGGCGGAGCGGCCCATGCAGGACAGTGACAGCCTCAAGGACTATCAGCAGGTGCGCCTGCTGGCGATTCGTTCGCTGTTCGAGATCATCGAGCAGTCCAGCGAAGGCACGATCATCGTCGACCGTGATGCGCGCATCGTCTGGATGAACGAGCGCTATGCCCGGCGCTTTGGCCTTGAAGACGCCAGCAGCGCCATCGGCCAACCGTGCGAAAGTGTCATCCCCGGCAGCCTGATGCGCGACGTGGTGAACAACGGCCGACCGATCCTGTTGGACATGCTCGACACCCCCAAGGAGCCGCTGGTGGTGATGCGCCTGCCGGTGCACGACGCTGCCGGCAAGCTGATCGGCGCCATCGGTTTTGCCCTGTTCGACGAGCTGCGCAGCCTCTCGCCGCTGCTCAAGCGCTACGCCAGCATGCAGCAGGAACTGGCCTCGACCCGCTCGTTGCTGCGCGCCCGCCAGGCCAAATACAGCTTTGCCCAGTTCATCGGCACCAGCGCCGCCAGCCTTGAGGTCAAGCGCCGCGCCCGGCGTGGCGCCAGCAGTGATTCCCCGGTGTTGCTGCTGGGCGAGACCGGCACCGGCAAGGAGCTGCTGGCCCACGCCATCCATGCTGCCTCGCCGCGGGCGCACAAGGCGTTTGTCAGCATCAACAGTGCGGCGATTCCCGAAACCCTGCTCGAAGCCGAGTTCTTCGGTACCGCCCCGGGTGCCTTTACCGGTGCCGAGCGCAAGGGCCGCCCGGGCAAATTGCAGATTGCCGAGGGCGGTACCTTGTTCCTCGATGAGATCGGCGACATGCCCTTGCCCCTGCAAAGCAAGTTGCTGCGGGTGCTGCAGGAAAAGGAATACGAGCCGGTGGGTTCCAACCAGATGATCCAGAGCGATGTGCGGATCATCGCCGCGACCTCCACCGACCTGCAGGCGGCCATGGCCCGTGGCGAGTTCCGTGCCGACCTGTACTACCGGCTCAATGTGCTGCCGATCCAGGTGCCGCCGTTGCGTGAGCGGCTGGACGATTTGCCGGCACTGAGCGAAGCCATTCTTGAAGAGCTGGGCAGCCAGCACGAGCTGGAAGATGAAGCCCAGGCGCTGCTGGCCCGGCATGCCTGGCCGGGCAATATCCGTGAGCTGCGCAATGTGCTGGAACGAACGACCTTGCTGACGGATCAATTGCGTTTGGGGGTGCGGGATGTGCAGGCGGCGCTGGGCAACCTGGCGCCGCTGCAGGTCCAGGCGCCGCAAGTGAACTATAAACAGGCCTGTGCCGAGTTTGAGCGGCAGTTACTCGAAAACACCCTGGCGCGCTGTGCCGGGAATGTACCGGAAGCGGCGCGGCAGCTGGGGTTGGGGCGGTCGACGCTGTACAAGAAACTGGTGGCGCTGGGAATCAAGTCCCAATAACTGGAATCAAGTCTCTTATTAGAGACTTATGCCTATCCCTATGGGAGCCGGCCTTGCCAGGCTTGGGGCTGCTTTGCAGCCCATCGCCGGCAAGGCCGGCTCCCACAGGGCTTGTCTCAACATAGAGACAAATTCAATTAAATTCATTAAAGAATTCACTTTTTACCTTTAAATTCAATAGCTTATAAACATGGCACGATTCCCGCTATCTCCTCCTAACCAACAAAAACAAGATGCACCCAAGGAGACACTCGATGAGTGTGATCATCGCCCTGGCAGCCCTGGCGCTGCTGATGCTGGCTGCCTACCGTGGTTATAGCGTTATCCTCTTCGCCCCCATTGCCGCCCTTGGCGCGGTGCTGTTGACTGACCCTTCCGCAGTCGCCCCGGCCTTTACCGGGGTGTTCATGGAAAAGATGGTCGGTTTCATCAAACTGTACTTTCCGGTGTTCCTGCTCGGCGCCGTGTTCGGCAAGCTGATCGAGCTGTCGGGCTTCTCGCGTTCGATCGTCGCCGCCGCCATCCGCCTGCTCGGCACCCGTCAGGCGATGCTGGTGATCGTGCTGGTCTGCGCCCTGCTCACCTACGGCGGTGTGTCGCTGTTCGTGGTGGTGTTTGCGGTGTACCCGTTTGCCGCCGAGATGTTCTGCCAGAGCAATATCCCCAAGCGCCTGATCCCGGCCACCATCGCCCTGGGGGCGTTTTCCTTCACCATGGATGCGCTGCCCGGCACCCCGCAGATCCAGAACATCATCCCCAGCACCTTCTTCAACACCACCGCCTGGGCCGCGCCCTGGCTGGGCCTGATCGGCACCCTGTTCGTGTTCTGCACCGGCATGCTCTACCTGCAGCGCCAGCGCAACAAGGCCCAGCGCGCCGGTGAAGGCTATGGCAGCGAGCTGCGCAACGAGCCGGAAACCGCCGCCGACCTCACCCTGCCCAACCCGCTGCTGGCGTTGTCGCCGCTGCTGCTGGTGGGGGTGATGAACCTGCTGTTCACCCACTGGATTCCGGCCTGGTACGGCAAGACCCATAGCCTCAGCCTGCCGGGCATGAGCACGCCGGTGCAGACCGATATCGCCAAGCTCACGGCGATCTGGGCGGTGGAAGCGGCGTTGCTGCTGGGCATCCTGCTGGTGCTGGTGGCAGGTTTCGGCGCGATCAAGAACCGCCTGGCCGAGGGCAGCAAAAGCGCGGTGAGCGGCGCCTTGCTGGCAGCGATGAACACGGCCTCCGAATATGGCTTTGGCGCGGTGATCGCCTCGCTGCCGGGGTTTCTGGTGCTGGCCGATGCACTGCGGGCCATCCCTAACCCGCTGGTCAACGAAGCGATTACCGTGACCTTGCTGGCCGGTATCACCGGCTCCGCTTCTGGCGGCATGAGCATCGCCCTGGCGGCGATGTCCGACAGTTTTATTGCCGCCGCCAACGCCGCCAACATTCCCCTTGAAGTGCTGCACCGGGTCGCAGCCATGGCCAGCGGCGGCATGGACACCCTGCCGCACAACGGCGCGGTGATCACCCTGCTGGCGGTCACCGGCCTGACCCACCGCGAGGCCTACAAGGATATTTTCGGCATTACCCTGATCAAGACCCTGGCGGTGTTCGTGGTGATTGCTACGTTCTATGCCACCGGTATCGTTTAAGGAGCACCCTATGAGTCTCATCGGCAAGACAGCAGTCGTCACCGGCTCTACCAGCGGCATCGGCCTGGGCATTGCCCAGGTATTGGCCAAGGCCGGCGCCAACCTGATCCTCAATGGCTTTGGCGATGCCAGCGCGGCGATTGCCGAAGTCGCCCGCCACGGTACCCGGGTCGGCCATCACCCGGCGGACCTCAGCGACGTGGCGCAAATCCAGGACCTGTTCACCTACGCGATGCGCGAGTTCGGCGGCGTCGACATTCTCGTCAACAATGCCGGCATCCAGCATGTGGCGGCGGTCGAAGACTTCCCGGTGGAGCGCTGGGATTCGATCATCGCCGTCAACCTGTCGGCCGTGTTCCATGGTACCCGCCTGGTGCTGCCGGGCATGCGCGCGCGCAACTGGGGGCGGATCGTCAACATCGCGTCGGTGCATGGCCAGGTCGGCTCCACCGGCAAGGCTGCGTATGTGGCGGCCAAGCACGGGGTGGTGGGCCTGACCAAGGTGGTCGGGCTGGAAACCGCCACCAGCAACATTACCTGCAACGCGATTTGCCCGGGTTGGGTGCTGACGCCGCTGGTGCAGAAACAGATCGATGACCGTGCCGCCAACGGTGTCGATCCGCAGCAGGCCCAGCACGATCTGCTGGCCGAGAAGCAGCCGTCTTTGGCCTTCGTCACTCCCGAACACCTGGGTGAGCTGGTATTGTTCCTCTGTAGCGAGGCTGGCAGTCAGGTTCGTGGCGCTGCCTGGAACATCGATGGCGGCTGGCTGGCCCAGTGACGGGCAGCCTGGCAACCTGGCTGCGGCATCGTGTTTTTTGACCTGCAAGGAGGCCTTATGCGCCCACTCTCCCTCACCGCGTTGTTCACCCTGACCCTGGCAGTCGGTACTTCGGTACAGGCCGCCAGCCTCAAGGACGTGGCGCCCTACCCCGAGGCCGAAAAAGGCTTTACCCGCCAGGTGATCCACCTGCCAAAGCAGGCTGACGAGTCGGCCTACAAACTCGAAGTGCTGGCTGGCAAGCAACTGGAAGTCGACTGCAACCGCCAGCACCTGGGCGGCAACCTCGAAGAGCAGACCCTGCAAGGTTGGGGTTACAACTACTACCGTCTGGAAAAAGTCATGGGCCCGGCCTCGACCTTGATGGCCTGCCCGGACGGCAAGAAAAAACAGGCATTCGTGCCGGTGGTCGGCGAAGGTTTTATGCTGCGTTACAACAGCAAGTTGCCGGTGGTGGTGTACGTGCCGGAAGGCGTTGAAGTGCGTTACCGCGTCTGGTCGGCCTCGAACAAAGTGAAAAAAGCTACAGTGGAATAAAGCACTGCTGATCGCTGGCAATGCCAGCTCCCACAGGAATCGAGTGAACCCAGATCTTGTGGGAGCCGACGTTGCCAGCGATGGGGTGCGAGCAGCCCTGGCCAACCGCAAAAAGGAACGCCCATGAACGAAGTGCTCTGGCGCCCGAGCAAGGCGCGTATTCAGGCCAGTCGGATGGATGCCTTTCGCCGGCAGGTCAATCAGCAGTTTGGCCTTGCGCTCAGCAACTACGCCGACCTGCACCGCTGGAGCATCGAACAGCGTCCCGCGTTCTGGCAAACCCTTGCCGACTACTTCCAGGTGCGCTGGCAGCAGCCGGCCACCCAGGTGCTCGACGAAGGCCCGCAGATGCCCGATGCGCGCTGGTTCCCCGGCGCCACTCTGAACTTTGCCGAACACCTGCTGCGCCGTCGCGATACTCATCCGGCATTGATCGTCGTGCGTGAAGACGGTGAGCAACGGGTCATCAGCCATGCCGAGCTGGCCGCACAGGTGGCCGGCCTGCAACGCAGTTTCAAGGCTGCAGGCATCGGCGTTGGCGACCGGGTTGCCGCCTGCATGCCGAACACCTGGCAAACCCTGGTGGCAATGCTGGCCTGCACCAGCCTTGGGGCGATCTGGTCGTGCTCGTCGCCCGAGTTCGGCACCCACGGCATCATCGACCGCTTCGGCCAGATCGAGCCAAAGCTGCTGATGATCTGCGCCGGTTACCAATACGCCGGCAAACAGATCGATCAAGTCGACAAGATCAACCAGGTACTGGCACAGCTGCCGACCCTGCAACACCTGCTGGTGGTGCCCTACACCCGCGCGCACACCCGCACCGATGAATTCAACAGTCAGGCCCGGGTCAGCCTCTGGGACGACTTCTACCAATCCGGCGGCGAACCCCAGTTCACCCCGCTACCGTTCAATCACCCGCTGTACATCCTCTATTCCAGCGGCACCACCGGCGTGCCCAAGTGCATTGTCCACAGCGCCGGCGGCGTGTTGCTGCAGCACCTCAAGGAGCACGGCCTGCACAACGACCTGGGCGATGATGACGTGCTGTTCTACTACACCACCTGCGGCTGGATGATGTGGAACTGGCTGGTCAGCGGCCTGGCCGTGGGGGCAACCCTGGTGCTGTACGACGGCTCGCCTTTTCATCCGGGCCCCGAACGCCTGCTCGACCTGATCGACAGCGAGCGCATCAGCGCATTCGGCACCAGCGCCAAGTACCTGGCCGCCCTGGAACAAGCCGGCCTGCAGCCACGCCTGAGTCATCGCCTGGACTCGCTGAAGTTGCTGCTGTCGACCGGCTCGCCGTTGTCGCCGGAAAGCTACGACTACGTCTACCGCGAATTCAAGCGCGACCTGTGCCTGGCGTCGATGTCGGGCGGTACCGATATTGTCTCTTGCTTCGTTATCGGCAACCCGCTGTTGCCGGTGCGCCGCGGCCAGATCCAGTGCAAGAGCCTGGGCATGGCGGTTGAGGTCTGGGATGACGCGGGTCATGCGCTGATTGGTGAAAAAGGCGAACTGGTCTGCACCCGGCACTTCCCGGCCATCCCCCTGGGTTTCTGGAATGACCCGCAAGGCGAACGCTTCCATGCCGCTTACTTCAGCCAGTTCCCCGGGGTCTGGGCCCAGGGCGATTATGCCGAGGAGCTGGCCGATGGCGGCATGTTGATCCATGGCCGCTCGGACGCGGTGTTGAATCCAGGCGGCGTGCGCATCGGCACGGCGGAAATCTACCGCCAGGTCGAGAAGATCCATGAGGTGGTCGAAAGCGTCGCCATCGGCCAGCGCTGGCATAACGATGTGCGCGTGGTACTGTTCGTGCGCCTGCGCGACGGCCTGCAACTGGATGACGCCTTGCAGGCACGCATCCGTCAGGTGATTCGCAGCAACACCACGCCGCGCCATGTGCCGGCAGTGATCGCGGCCGTGACGGACATCCCCCGTACTATCAGCGGCAAGATCGTTGAACTGGCGATACGCAACGTGGTGCACGGCGAGCCGGTGAAGAACACCGATGCCCTGGCCAACCCCGAGGCCCTGGGGCAATTTCGTGACCGCGAAGAATTGCGCGATCAGGCATAATGCGCGGTTTTTACCCTTTGCGAAGGTAGGTTGAGATGAAAGCACAGGCCCGGCATATTCTGGTCAAGACCGCTGAAGAGGCCGAACAGCTCAAGCAACGCATCGCCAAGGGCGAGGCATTCGATGTGCTGGCCAAGAAGTACTCCACGTGCCCGTCAGGCAAGCGCGGCGGCGACCTGGGCGAAGTGCGGCCGGGGCAGATGGTCGGCGCCATCGACCAGGTCATTTTCAAGAAACCGCTGCGTACCGTGCACGGCCCGATCAAGAGCAAGTTCGGCTATCACCTGGTGCAGGTGTTCTACCGCGATTAAAGGCTGTCGCGGCGCCGCTGCGAGCGTTGATTACGCTGATCTTCAAGGTCATTGCGCAGGCCGACGATCAGGTTGGAAATCGCCCGGCTGCTGGTCAGTTGCTCGGCACTGATGCCGGTGACCAACAGGTCGACCCGCTCGCAGCTGCGGTCGAACACCCGCACGGTCAGTGAACGGTCGGCGGCCAGGGTGCACTGGCAGCGGGTGGGTAAAAAACTGCTTTCTATGATGTTGCGCAACTCCAGGGTCGAGAGCATCGGTACGTCTCCTTGGCAGGTGGCGGACAGCGGTTCCGTGTTGCCCGGTCCAGCTGCAAGACTAGGTCATATTTCCCAATCGAATCAGACCCTTTCACTATAAGCACCTGAGGCTTTTGCCGGCTGCGGGGCAGTAGCGGCCATTCGCCACCTAGCATTTTTGCCAGTTGTCGATATTTCTGTTTGCTCTATACATCAACGCAGACCCCGTCCAGCGCTCACAGGGAAGCTGGATCTGCAGTGGTCAGCGCCCTGTATGGAAATGGAGCCTGCCTGATGCGAGCCTCGCTTATCGTGGTACTTAGCGCCCTGCCTTTGACTGCCTTGGCACAAAACCTTGTTGTCGGCCAAGGCCAGACTCTAGGCGCCCAGGTCCAGACATCGGGAATCGATGACTTTCGCATGACCGGCGGGACTATCCAGTCGCTGGCTCAAGGCGACGGTCTTGATACCTTTTTCATGTCTCAGGGATGGATCATCAATTTCTTCGAAGACGGGGACTTTGCAATCTTCACGGGCGGACGTATTGGCCGCGTCAACATGAAGCTGGACGACAACACCTTCGACATGTCCGGCGGCACCATCGACGGTAATCTGGTCACCGGCTTTGGCAACGACACCATCATTCTTAGCGGCGGCACCATCGGCGGCAACATCAGCACCAGTGGCGGCACCGACACGTTCACCATCACCGGCGGCGAGCTGCTGGGCAACCTGCTGGCCAGTGTCGGCAACGACGTGCTTACCTGGCAAGGTGGCGGGGTTATACATGGCACGGTGGACATGGGCGGTGATAACGACCAGGCCACGTTGAGCGGCCTGGAGGCCAGCGTCCTGAACATCACGGTCAACGGTGGCGCCGGCCAGGACACCCTGACCTTCGACAACAGCAAGCCTGTCGGTGGCGCCCTCTATACCAACTGGGAAACGTTCAACCTCAACAACGGCAGTGCCTTCACCCTCAATGACACCCTGGCCCTTGGCGACGCCGCCAGTGCTAGCGGCGTGGTGAACATCGATGCCAGCAGCAGCCTGGTATCGCAAACGGGTGTTATCAGCCCGTTCACCAACGGACAGCCTGTCACCGTGACCAACGCCGGGCTGATCGACCTCAGCAGTGGCGGCAATGCCCAAGGCAGCCTGACTATCAACGGCAACTACACCGGCAACGGCGGCACGCTTGCACTCAACACGGTGCTGGCCGGCGATGACGCGCCTTCCGATCACCTGGTGGTAAACGGTGGGCTGATTTCCGGCTCGACCAATCTGCTGATCAATAACTTTGGAGGTACCGGGGCCGCCACTAACGTCAACGGTATTCCCGTGGTGATCGCCGCCAATGGCGCTACCAGTACCAATGGAGCATTTGTTCAGACCCAGGTACTGTCAGCTGGTGCCTTCGATTATCGCCTGGTCAAGGGCGGCTCCACTGCCGGTAGTGAGCAGAGCTGGTTTCTGGTCTCGAGTATCACCGCCCCGCCCGCGCCGCCGCCGGTGGATCAACCTCCTCCGGTCGACCAGCCGCCACCGGTAGTGCCACCGGCAGTTACCCCGCCGGTATTGGCTCCCGCACCCAATCAACCCGTCCTGTCCATTCCTCCGGCTGGCCAGAGCCTGGTGATCTACCGCCCGGCAGTACCGGTATATGCTGTCGCGCCGCGGGCCGCCGCGCTGGTATCGCGATTCAACCTGGGCACCTTCCACCAGCGCCACGGCGACCAGACGTCGCTCCGGGAGCAAGGTGCTTTCTCAGCCAGTTGGGGCCAGGCATATGGCTATAACTTTCACCAGCGCTGGTCCGGCACGGTAAGCCCGAGCCTGGATGGCAATCTCTACGGCTTCAAGGTCGGGCAGGACCTCTACGCGCAGGTCAGCGAAAGCGGCTACCGCCAGCATATCGGCTTTTACGTCAGCCACAGCCGCCTGGACGGCGACGTCAAGGGCTATGCCCAGGGCATCCAGGACCGCTCGGTTGGCGACCTGAAGCTGGACGGCGACAGTGTCGGTGCCTACTGGACCCTGATCGCTCCCCTGCAGTGGTATGTTGATGCAGTGGTGCAATACACCGACCTTGATGGCCGCGCCCGCACCGATCGAGGCGATAAGCTCGACCTGGACGGCGATGCCTGGACCGGCTCGCTCGAATTCGGCTACCCCTTCCTGCTGTCGACGGCCTGGACACTGGAGCCCCAGGCACAGTTGATTGCCCAGAAAGTGTCACTCAAAGGCCAACGTGATCAGGTATCCAAGGTTGACTTTGACAGTGATACCGAGCTGACCGGTCGCCTCGGGCTGCGCCTGGAGGGTGACTTCAAGGCGCAAACCGCAGACTGGCGTCCTTTCCTGCAAGCCAACATCTGGCACGTTGACGGTGGCCAGGACACTGTGACCTTTGATGATAGCGACAAGATCGAGACCGATTTCAAAGGCACTTCACTGGAAATCGAAGCTGGTCTCGTCGCCCAACTGACCAGTAATTTCGCTGTTCAGTTCAGCCTCAACCATCGTCGCAACCTCGATAGCTCGCAACTGGAAGGCACTGGCGCTAACGCCGGTGTGCGCTTCAGTTTCTAAGCCCGCCGCGCTGCCAGCAAGCCAATCCCGGCGCAGCTGAGCAGCGTGGCACTGACCCGATTGAACAGCCGCCGCGGCCCGGGCTGGTTGAACCAGCGCTGCAGGTAGGCGCCCAGCCAGGCGTAGATGGCGATGGCCAGCCACTCCAGCAGCAGGAACATACCGCCCAGCCAGGTGAACTGTTCGGCCACCGGCAGCGGGCTGCCGACGCTGATGAACTGCGGCAAAAAGGCAGTGAAGATCAGAATCGCCTTGGGGTTGCCGGCCGCCACCCAGAACTCCTGGCGCGCCAGGCGCAACGTACCGCGGCGGCGTTCGCTGACCAGCGCCGCCTCGCCCACAGGTGCCCGCCATAACTGCCAGGCGATGTAGAACAGGTACGCAGCGCCCAGCACCTTGATGGCCAGGAACAGGTACTCGCTGGTATGCAGCACCACCGCCAGGCCCATGGCCGCCAGCACGATCATCCCGGCAAAGGCGAACAACCGGCCAATCCCCGCCACACAGGCCGTTCGCAGGCCATACCGGCTGGCATTGTTCAGCGACAACAGGTTGTTCGGCCCGGGGGCCATGTTCAGGGCAAAGCAGGCCGGGATGAACAGGGCCAGGGTGGTCAGGTCCATGGGGGCGCTCCGGTGGCAAAGAACACAAGGTTCCGCTCGCCGCTGTACCCGCGTCAAGGTACAGCTGGACGGCAAAACTGTGCAGCCCCTGGCGGGCCATGCAGTGATAGACTTCTGGCCACGTTTTCATCGGCTCCTGCACATGCCCCAGCCAACTGACGCCGCCCGTACAGCGTTCTGGCGCGACCCGGCCTTGCCCTATATCGAAAGCCGCCGCGCCTGCGACAGCCGTGCCTGCTACAAGGCGCACAGCCATCCAACGTTCTCCATTGGTGCGGTCGATCAGGGCAGCAGTGTGTTTAGCGGCGCGAACAAAGCGCAAACACGCCTTCACCCTGGCACGCTGGTGTTCGTTCCGGCGCACTGCGTGCATGCCTGCAACCCCGAACCCGGGCTGAGCTGGAGTTACCAGATGATCCATCTGGACGCCGCCTGGCTGCAGACCTTGCGCCTGGAGTCGGCACTGGCGGCGCAGGTAGAGGGAACGCCGGCGCACGTCACGTGCAACCGGTCGACCTACGCCCGTTTTACCCGGCTCAACGATCTGTTGTTCTCTGCGGCCAGTGCCCATGAGAAAGAAGCCACTTTGATCGCGTTCATTGGCGATCACTACAGCCCGCCAACCCAGACCTTGTCGCCGCCACCGCAACGCCTTGAGCGCAACCTTGAAGCGTTGCTCCAACGGCTTGCCCAGGAAGACGCCCGCAGCGTGTCGCTGGGCGAACTGGCGGACAGCGTCGGCATGGGCCGATACCAACTGATCCGGGCGTTCCGTGCCGCGACCGGCCTTACCCCCCATGCCTGGCAATTGAACCTGCGCATCAACCGCGCGCGCCAGTGGTTGCGCAAGGGCCAGGACATGGCTGACATCGCCTATCGCCTGGGCTTTGCCGACCAGAGCCACTTCCAGCGCGTGTTCAAGGCCCACACCGGCGTAACACCTGGGCTGTACCGCGGCTGAACACGCAATTTCGTTCAATACAGGCCCCTCGCACGGCACCGACAATCAGCCCCCCTCTCGCTGAAGAAGTCCGTCATTCATGGAGCAGTTTCTGATCGTGGCGGCAGCGCATTTTCTTGCCCTGCTGTCCCCCGGCCCTGATTATTTCCTGGTTGCGCGCACCTCGATGAGCGCCGGCTGGCTAAAGGCGACCGGCGCCTGCCTGGGTATCGCCCTGGCCAACGGCGTGTTCATTCTTGCCGCTTTCAGCGGAGTCTCGGCGCTGCGCCCGGACAGTGCGCTGTTCGTCGCCATCCAACTGGCCGGTTGCGCCTACCTGCTGTACATCGGCGTGTTGTTCATTCGCCATGCCGGCAGCACCTCGCTGATTCAGGTAACCGCAGCGAATGACGGGCTGGCGAGCCCCTGGATTCAGGGTTTGCTGATGGGCTTTGTGTCCGGCATTCTCAACCCGAAAAACGCCCTGTTCTATGTCAGTCTGGCAAGCATGGTCAGTGGCAGCCACACCAGCCTGGGCTGGAAGCTGGTCTACGGCCTGTGGATGTTCAGCGCCGTGCTGCTGTGGGATGTTCTGGTCGCCGCAGCCATCGGCAACCTGCGAGTACGCCGGCGCTTTTCCCGGGCACTGCCGTGGCTTGAGCGGGTGTCCGGCGCCGTGCTGATCTTATTGGCACTGGCAGTGATCATTCACCTGGGCTGGCGCTGAGCGCGGTCAGGCTGGCCAGGTCCAGCAGGCTGAACTGGCCGCTGGCCCAGCCACCGGTATCGATATGCCATATATTGCCCAGCACCTTTACTTGCCGCTGGGGGGTATGGCCGACAATCAATGCGCGCAGCCCGTCGATGGGCGTGACATCGCCGACATACAGGCGCTTGCGCGACCATTGGCAGACCTCCTGGACCTCGCTCGGCGGGGTGCTCGCCAGTAGCTCACGCAAGTCGGCCCAACGGCGGTAAGGGCTATCGGCATGCAGCAGGCCGATCAGCCCCCCTGCGGTTTCGACCTCGATTGCCAGTGGCATGCGCCGAAAGCGTTCGGCAAAGCGCACCTGTTCAGCCTCGCTCAGGGCCAGGAACCAGCCGCCGCCCGCTGCGCGGTACTGGCTGTAATCAAGCAGGCCGCCATCAACGTGGGTGATCGCCAGCGCCTCGTGATTGCCTTGCACGGCGTGGAACCAGGGTTGCGCCAGCCACTGCAGCGCCTGCGGGCACTCCGGCCCGCGGTCGACCAGGTCGCCAACGCTGAACAGGCGGTCCGCCGCCGGATCGAAACCGATCGCCGTCAGCCGTTCCTGCAGGCGCGAGAAATACCCGTGGATGTCACCCACGGCGATGTCCCTGCCGCGCCGATTGGCGGTGAATCGCTCGATCCTGCGCACTACCCACTCCTCTGCTTTCAATCGCCACAGGCGTACAATGAAGCCTGTGCAGCGAACTGCGCAAGGCTGCACCTGGAGGTGAATCATGCGCCCTGCCCTGACCTTGGCCACATTGAGCCTGGTGGCCTTCAACAGCCTGGCGCAAACCGCAGCCACGCCCAACGTCGAAGTCACCTTCGACAAACCCGAACACTTTCGCGACGCCAGCCTGGACAGCAACGGCTACCAGCGCGGCGCCGATGCTTACGTCATGAAGGAGCTGAGCGCCTACCTGGTCAAACTGGGCCAACGCTACCTGCCCGCGGGCCAGACCCTGCGCATCGACATCCGCGACATCGACCTGGCCGGGCACTACGAGCCTTGGCGCAGCAATGCCTACTCGGTACGGATCCTGCGCGACGTCACCTGGCCCAGTATCGACCTGCACTACACCCTGTCGCAACCCGGCCAGGTGCTCAGCCAGGCCGACGCGCACCTGAGCGACAAGTTCTACCTGCAGCGTCCGGGCCGGCGCGCCGACACCGACCGCCTGTATGCCGAGAAGGCCATGCTCCAGGAGTGGTTTCGCAAGCAGTTCAGCGTGCAGCAACAGACCTCGGGTTTTTAGCCAACTCCAGTGGGTCTGTGTATGCCGGACCTGTGGGAGCGGGACTTGCCCGCGATCGACCGCGCAGCGGTCGTAGTTCAGGCAACACAGAATGTACAGGCTGCAACAGCCTCAGGCACAGCTGTCATGCTCGCCAATTTCCAGCCGTCCGATGATGACTGCAAGCACGGATGCTTATGCACAAAACCACCCGCCCCCGGGATAGCCACACCCTGAGCCTCCTCGCCCTTGCCTTCGCCGCGCTGACTATGGATGACGCTGTTGGGCACCAGAGAGTAGCGCCGAACCTGCCCGTGCCCAAGCGGTCCAATCCTAAGAGCCTGTTGTCAAGCAACAGTGCCGAGGAGGATACCAATGGTCACCCACTACAAGACCGCCGGCCACCTTGCTTGCGGTCACCACGGCAAGAACCTGGTCACGACCACCGAACTCAATCGGGTCAAATGCCGCAGCTGTCGCAACACCGAGGCGTTCAAGACTGCCCGCAAGGACCAGCGCAATGCCGCACGGCGCAGCGCACGCAAGGCCAGAACTCAACACACCGGCACTGACTGGCGCAGCGCCTGGGTCGAGCGCCTGAGCGCCCTGCCCGGCCGGCAGCGTTTGCCACGCGGGTTCGCCGGCCAAGGCTTCGTCTGAGGCAAGCCTTTACCTGGCGCGGATCAAGCGCTTGAGGGCGATGGGCGCGATAAATCGGTGAAACGGCGCGACCGGCAGCATGTACAACCGGCCGAGACGATTGTGGGTGTGCACCACGGTGGACACCACGATCTCGCGGCGGTTGTCGGCGTTCAAGGGTAGCCGCAGCAACGAGATGTAGACGTCCAGGTGCTTGTCGCGGTCGACCAGCAGCACTTCATCCGGGCTATTGCTGATCAGGGTGAAAATCCCGACGCGCTCATTGACCTGGTAAGACGCCTCGTCGCGCTGAAGGTCGACTCTCGACAAACGCCCCAGGTCTTTCAGGCCGCACAGTCGAACCAGGCGATTGCGCAGCACCATAAGGTTGTCGATCCAGCGCGGCATGCTGCTCATCAACGTCAGAAAATGCCCCAGCGCCGAGCGTTCGATATTGCCGACTGCGGCTCGGTGGGCGTCAACGAAGTCGGCGCCGGGCAGTTGCGGGTGGATCTGCGAGTTGGCAGGTACAGCACAGGCATTGATCAGTTGGTTCATCTGCAAGTGCCCTTACTGGCAGTTTCGCATTCCCAGGTTCTCGCTGAAACGTAACAGGTAGCCATCCGGGTCCTGGATGAGGAAGTTGCGCTGACCGTTCAGGCGGTCGTTACTGCGGTACCAATGCGCCTCGACCGCCCGGCGCAAGGGGTACCCCGCTGTTTCGAAGGCATCTGCCAGGTCCTGGGCGTTATCGCACAGGATCTGCAGATTGAGGCCTCGTCCGAACGGTTGTTCCAGCGGTTCCACGCGCCAGGGCGAGTCGCTGTGCCAATCCTGCTCCAGCATCAGCTGACTTTGGCCAAACGACAGGAAGGCGAATTTGTCTTCAGGGCGCTGGTATTCCAGGGTGAAACCCGCGGTGCTGCAGTAGAACTGCAGACTGCGCTGCAGGTCGCTTACGATCAGTTCGGGCACCAGGGCGTTCATCGTGAACATCGGGATCTCCATGGCAGGTTCAGGGGCCAAGCTGCGCGAGTCTACAACAGCGCGGCATCAGTATCACCCCTCCTTTTTCCTTGCTTGCGATCGGCTTCAGCCCGTTTCGGCGGGCTCTCTGTTGCAGTGGCATTCACAATCCTTTCACAAGCCAGGGTGCATAGTCTTGCCACTCCTCGTGACACCTTTGGCCCGCCTTCCTCTGCGGGCTTTTCTTTGCCAGGATGATGGGCTAAGTGCCCTGCCTTGAACGCTCGACAGCACGGGCAAGGAAGAACTGACGGGAGATCTCAGTCGGTTGCGCGACACCGGACACCCCAAAGCACTCCAAAAGCGATATTCGGCAACATCATGACCGCGAACATGCCCCAAAACCTCGTTTCAGCACACTGGGCTGGTGCACTACTCAAAGGAGATGAGATGGCATGAAAGATCAATCTGGCCCTATCCCACTTGTTATCCTTGACGTCCAAGATGCCATTGATCGGCCGAACTGGGATGGCAAAAATAATCCTGACTATTTGCTGGTCATCCTACGCCTTCTCAATCACTGGCGATTGATCGGTTGGCCGGTTCTTCACGTGAAGCACGATGAGCAGACTCCTACATCCAGCTATTACGTCCATGGCCCATGGAATGGCATTAAGAAGGACGTCGCCCCTATAAAGGGAGAAACCATCATCACCAAACAGGAAAACTGCGCTTTCATTGGCACCGAACTAGACGCCATTCTTAAACGGATGCAGATTACGCGATTGGTGCTGACGGGTGTTGTCATTCACAACAGCATGGATGCCACAGTCCGTGCGGGAAAAGCACTCGGATACAGCATCATCCTTCCCTCAGACGCCACGACAGCTGTGCCCGTCATTGGGGCGCATGGAAAGTCATGGGACGCCATAACTGTCCATGAATTGACCTTGGCTATATTGGGTGATGAGTATGCCGATGTCATGTCATCGGATGAAGTGGTCGCTCAGTTCACCCTATGAAGTTATCTGCCGCCATGCACGGCGTGGGTTGACTATTCTCTGCGACTTCTCTTCCACCCTGAATAGGTCATGGCGACACCAATAACCAGAAGAGAAATCACGGGAATATCAATTCTCTTCGACCTCAGAAAAAAGTTTATGGCCATCCCTGTCCCGGCCAGCAAAAGCAGAAGACCGGATACAAATGAGGAGCGATTAAAAGCCTTGTCCATAGCGAACTTCTCCTAAAACGTTACGCATTGATTGGGGCTGATCGCTTGACGCGCAGGGCCTTTAATCCAAGCGTTGGCATAGAGCCAATGTGCCGGGCGAACGAGTAAAAATTAACCGAGGCTTTGCCCGGAATCTTTAGGACAAGCCTGAAAAATTCAAAAAGTACCTGTCTTGCGATGAGCGACGGACAGCCGAACCACTTGCGTCCCCCTATCCATGGCAGCGGCGAGACTCCATTCCAGACCAAGGCAACCATCCGTGGCCATGAACTGGAGGGCAGTGTCAGGGCGGCCTGTGGGTGTCGGAGCGCGAGTGGCTGGGGCGTAGCCATGATCGCCACAATCGCCCCGCCCATCCCCGCCGTGAAGTACGCGGCGGCCATGGCCACGTCCACTGGTCAGCCTGGGGCGTGTATTGCGCAAACAAGCGTCTACTAGTGGTCATGCCCTCTGGCTCTACAAACAAGAAGCCAATCGAGGTGTGCCACCCATGAGACGCATCCAGAAGATCACCCAGCAGCGCCGTCGGCAACTGCATGTTCACTTGCCGCCAAGCGGATTAAAGGAGGCGTCACATGGCGATGGACCAGGCCGAGCGCGACCGGCGCAGGCGCGAGAAGTCCGCGAAGCTGCAGGAAGAAGACCTGCGCTTGAAGGTTCGACCAGGGACTAAGCAGGCCCTAGAATGGGTCAGGCTGATATCCGGCCAGATTTTCATTCAGAGACGAAGCTATCTCCTTCGCCTTTTCAATGCTTGTACCTGGGCGACGCTCAAAAGTCAGCGGCGCTTTCGGAAACGTTGGGATTTCATCAAGCGCCTCCCCGCTCTGGGAGGGAATACCATTTCCGCTTTCCTTAACGATGAATTTGACGCGAGTCTTGTAGGCCATTCTCGCTCCTTGACCCGGCCCCATGCCGATCCCCCGTAATACCCCATCCCAAACCACATTGCCACCATGCCGCATCCGGCCACGGAGGACGGCGCATGCATGGAGAAAGCCACGAGCTGCTACAACTGCGACTACGTTCGCCGCCACTACAATGTGCCGGCCGAGATCGAGCGCCGCGCAATTGCCAACGGCGAGCCTGGAGTGGTCATACGGCGAAATGGCCGAGAAGCTACCGCTGAAGGAATGGAAAGTCATCCCGCCCTGGTGCGACTGGTTCAACGTCGAACACTGGGTTGGCGACGACCACCACTGGGTGCAACAGGTATGGGGCGCGACGCGCTCGCAGGCGAAGTACCTGGCCTACCAAGAGTTGCAGGACAAGCAAGGCGATGTGTTACTTCAAAGCACGGCTTGCCTGCCCCTCGTCTGCTACCCGCCAGCACACTGGTATATCAGTCCTGATCTGTCAGCTCGCACACTCCATTCGCACCACCCTTGCCGGTGTACGACACATCGGGCGAGCCATCGGGCTTGATGGTGAGCGAGATAGTTACCCCGCTGCCTTTGGCCTCGAAATAGTTGTCGTTGAATTTCTTCAGCTTCGCCTCTTTGCCATTGATGTAGATCGGGCCGCCTTCATCGGCATGCACCTCAATGTTTCCTGGGCAAGTTGCATTCACCAGTGGGATGTCCGCATTGGCAATGCCGGCGACGGAAACCAGCAAAGCGCCCAACAGTAGCTGCTTCATCGAATCACCTGCTGCTTATCGACCAGGGACAGTCACCTGACGTAGAAGATGAATATTGATATCAATCTTCGTTATCCAAGGTAGTTGCTTATTCACCGCTCGCATCGCCAGGTAGGTCCTCGTTCTGTCCTTATCGAGCCGCCACTCTCCTCTCAGGATCTGTTGGACTAAGAACCTCGGAACTCCGTAGTAGCCACACGCGGGGCAATCAACTTCGACAAATACAGCAGCTGTAGACAGTGCCCTCGCCTTCTCACCGCAGATTAAGCATTCCATGCTTCACCCGTTGTTTGTGCCAAAAAATCTCAATTTTAGTCGCTTCTCAGCGAGGTATCTCCATGCCCACAGAAAACCGATCCAGCAATACCGAACAGATGGTCAGCGTGCCGTGTGAGCAACTGACCGAGTGGCGGGTCGCTCCTTCCCAGAGTTGGCCCAGGCCATCCGCGCATTACCGCTGCCGCAGTAGCTTTTGATGCAAGGAGTACATTTGCACCCCTCCCGCTTTAACCCCTCTCCCCTCTATTGAACAGCCGTGATATGGCGGCAAGGACGAAGTCATGTCTGAAGAAAAAGTGGTGATGTACGAATCCTCTGAAGCCACCAGCATCCGGACCGTGACAGGTTGGGTCGATCCTTCCGGCCGATTCTGGGGTAACGATGAACACGCCGAAGCATCCGGCGCATTATCGTCGATGGCCGGCCAGAAGACCGAACCAAGACAAAGCACCACCGGGTTTATCCTGCTCAATGAGCGCGCGCTCCACGCCCTGCGCCCGGCCCGGCGCCCGGCCGATCTGCGTCGGATTGCTTCGAAGTCCGCGACTCCCACCAGCCCATTTGTGTTCCAACCGGGCAAAGGCGGGATGTGGATCAGAGAGCCAAGTGTTACAATCAAGCACTTCAAGCTCGCGCTCAAGGCGCTGGGCATCCGTGAACGTCGGCAGTACGACACGCGCCACACCTACGCAACCATGTGCCTGATGGCTGGGATGAACCCCGCGTTCATCGCGAACCAGCTCGGCCATAGCGTCGAGATGTTGCTCTCTACTTACGCAAAATGGATCAGCTCCTCCTCGGATTGGAGGGAGCTGGAGAAGCTGCCGGCTAGCGTCTGATCGGCCCAGAATTGGCCCCGATCAGGCGACGGCACCTAAACACACCTCTGGAACCCCCGCAGGATAAGCACTTGATTTCTACCGCTAACATCACCATGCGCTATAAAAGAGGTGTTAGCGGGTTCCAGTGAGTAGGTTTTACTGGGTTAAACCCCTCACGCCTACCCACTGAAACACACCTGCTGGTCCGTAAATTGGTCCGGCAGGATATCCCCCTCCCTCATGCCGTTTCGACATATCACGGCGTCCTGCCGAACGAACACAATCCCCCTCCTCCTACAGTTCGTCAAATAAATAACCTGGCACCTTCAAGCCCGAAAAATATGCACTACTGTATATTCCCTGCACCGTCCAAATGGCCAGGGAAATTGTCATGACAGGGAATCACATAGCTATCTGTGCGATGTTTGCCGTCTGTTCATCGGCCGTTGCAGGAACCCTTACAGTGCCGTCTGACCCAGATGCCCAGTATTCGATCATCAGCGTTTCTGAAACCGACGCAGGTCTCGAAGTGACTACGCAAAGGAAAGGCATCAGCGGCTTCAGCTATTCCAAGCGCGAATTCGATTGCGCGAACCGCAAGGTGTTGTTTATGGGCTCGAGCACCTCTGTTGCCGATCTCGAGAATGTTAAAGCAGACGATGAGGCAACGCCGTGGTTCAAGGGTTCGCTAGCCCGAGCCATTTCCGATGTGGTGTGCAGAGATACTGTGGCGGCCGCCAATCAGTAGCACGTCTCGCCCCCTCTGATCTGCAGGTCGTCAGATCGATTAGCTAGAGTCGACCCACATCAATTACTGTACATCCAAACAGCATTGGTGGGTTGCACCGTGATCATCGAAGACGACAGCTTCGCGCTGGGCATGCCCACGCCTGTCCAAATGTTGCGCCAGCATGCGCGCCTGGTCGAAGCCGAGTGCGAGCAATTGCGGCACGAACTCGACCGGGCCCGGGAGAACATCGAAAAGCTGGTGGCCATCCATCAAGCCCAGGCCGTCGAAATCACCAGGCTGAACGCCAGGATCGAGCGCATGACCTGGGAGCTGTCCGACGCACTCGTGGAAAATACAGAGCTGAAGAATCGGCAGATCGGCGGCATTCCTCGCACCTACGGCGGCATGCCGCCGGCGCCAGACGGCCGGAGATAAGTTGAAATTAGTGCAACGAGCGTGCAGGCCCGCCGAGCGACCGCAGCTGGTACTCGGTGACAGCCTGGTACAGCGACTCGGCCTCCAGCCGCAGGCGTTCGACCTCCTGTGCCGGCTGGCCGGCGTCCTGGGCGGCGTGGTAGCGTCGCTGCGCATTGATGGCCTGTTGTATCAGCGGCTCTCCCGCCTCGATAACTCCCACCAGGGTCTTCTTCACACTGCTGCTCCGGATATTTGGTCAGCGCAGTATAGGCCAACGGCTATTCAGGCTTCGCTATGGATCAACCAGATCAGCGACGACCACCAGTTTCACCTTCCGGCCAAAAGAATCCGTTCGATCAAGGACGGTTTCCGGTCAAATCTTCGCACAAGGCGGTCTGTGTCCCAGCTTGATGAGCGGCAAATTCCTCAGTTCCAAACCTCTGTAGCTCCATGCCGATATTACTCAGTCTCTCCAAGCGGGCGCTTTCTCCCAAGACATAAGGCTCCTGGTCTTTACGCGGAAGAAAACCCTGATGCATTCGTACCTCAAAAATTGTCCGTGAAACCCCGTTGATAATTTCTACAAAGGATGTCGAAACCGGTGAGCGCTGAACGTTTGCCTGATGTACCACGGCCCCCGCTTCCGTTCCTCGAATCCTGAGCAATGCACATTCTTTTCCAGGTGAGCCAGACATGACCAGTTCAACGGTGACGCCTCCATTCCCTTCATAACCTCGTACGATTGGCCTTTCCAAGCTCGAGGCGGCATAACAATAATTGCCCGCCCAAAGCCCTGCCACTTGAGCGATGAACACCAATGGCGAAATGAGCGCTTTCAAACACGACATGCTGCTATCTCAATAAATATGGCAGCGCAGCATAGAAACCCCCGGGCTGTTGACCTATAGCACTACCTATCCATAAGCTGTGCATATGACGTACAGCTCAGACGATATTTTCCCTCCTTTCGAAGCCCTGCAAGCTGCCCTTGCCGCCGCCAGTACAGGTTCCTTCACTGCTGCAGCAGCGGAACTGGAAGTTACACATGCGACCATCAGCCGACGTGTGGAAATGGCTGAAAAATGGTTTCAATGCTCCCTGTTCGACCGCCATGCGCGCGGTGTCACCGTGACGGCCACTGGACAAATCGCGCTGGCCAAAGTCGCCCATGCCTTTGACCAACTGAAACAAGCGCGACAGCCCCGGCCCGTCGGCCATACCTTGCCCATCGTCAAATTGGCCACTACGCCGTCCTTCGCGCGTTTCTGGTTGATCCCGCGCCTGACCGAACTCGAAGGTACGACTCAGGATTTACGTATCGAACTGGTCACCTCTGCATTGAATGCCAGCCTTTCCTCAGGGGAGGTCGATCTGGCCATCAGATACGGGCGCGGACAATGGAATGACGGAGACGAGGAGCCACTATTCGAGGAGTCGCTTTGCCCCGTGGTGTCACCCGAAGTTCTCGCCATGAACGAACAGCCGTTGTCTTTAATACAGGATACTGCGCTGCTACACACCGGCGACACGACACTGTGGCGAGCGTGGATGAGCCATCATGGCAAACGCCTGACTTCGAAGCCCATCGACAGGGTGATGGGTGACTACGCCCAGGCAATCGAAGCCGCCCGCTCAGGATTGGGCATCGCACTTTGGAATCCGACGATTCACTCTCTTGATGCATTCAACGGACAATTGGTCGCGTTGAACGAATTGAGCTGCCCAAGCCCGCTGAGATTCTTCCTGCTGTCGAAGCCTGGACCGGCTCATACACCGCCAATGAGGGTTCGGTCGAGGCTTCTCCGGTTATTGAGTACAGGCTTCCCCTTTTGAAACCAAGGGACGCAGACGTCCCTTTCGTACTGATTCAGGTTCTCCAATGAAGGGCAGCAATGGGTCGAAAGCAGTCTTTTTACAGCTTACCTCCCGATACCTCGTGCCACTCGTAGGGCAATCAATCCTTGATCGCCGTCGTCAGTGATGGCGACAATTCGTTGAGCCGCCGCTGAGTCAAGTTCGCCTCGCGCGGCTCTATGATTCAGAATCGCCTGATGTCCATTGATACTTTGACTGATTAGGCTGCAACGCTCCTTCCGCCCCGTGTAGCCCTCTTCATGAAGCATTTGACTCTACAGAATCCCCTGCTCGGCATTGTCGCGACGACGTTGCTGGCCTGCGCGTCGGACGCGATAGCGGCGAATTGCACATTCAACTCTTCCCCCACCACTCAAAGCCTCAACTTCGGCGCAGGCCTGGCCAGTGGTGGCCTGACAATCCCCGCCGACACGCCGGATGGCACAGTGGTCTACCAGGACACCGCGCAGCAATCGACATCGCACAGTTGGTCGTGCAATTCGACCTCGCAATATGGCGTGGCAGTAAATCCAGCGCTAGGCACCCCGGCCAGTAACGCAACGACCTTCCCCTTAGGTAAAACGGGGCTCTCGTTCCGTATCTGGATGGACATGTTAAGTCGATATGAGCCTTCTTTATTTGCGATCAGCCCAAAAGGCTATGGTATTGCATCCGGCACGGTCCGCCTGGAAATCATCAAGTCAGGCCCATTGGCATCGCAAGTCAATATTGCTGCCGGTAATCTGGGCAACCTGCAATCAGGCGAGCTGATTCTGAATAAATTCAACCTGGCCAATGCTCTGGTAGTGAATGCTGCCTCCTGCCAGACTCCTGCCGTCTCCGTAGCCATGGGTGACGACTATCAACTCCACGAATTTCGCGAGGCTGGCGCCAAGCCGCGAACGGTGCCTTTCGACATTGCCTTGAATCAATGCCAGACCGGCATCAAGAAAGTGACCTACTCGCTCAAGGCCAACACCCCGGTCATCGACGGCCCGAACGGCATTGTTGCGCTCAACGCCGGGTCCACGGCTAAAGGCATCGGCCTGCAATTGATGAATGCACTCGGCCAGCCAATCGCACTCAATACCAGCTACCCGTTCGACGCCTTCACCACGACCGGCCTCAACTTCAAGATTCCGCTGTCCGCAGCCTACTACCGCCTGGGCACTGAAGAACTCCAGGCGGGCAGCGCCAACTCCGAAGTGACCTTTATCGTGAATTACCTGTGAGGCATTCAAGGAGCGTCTGACTTTCGCGGCGCCCTGCTGCCCTACGGCCGAGATTAGATTCGAACGCAGCTGATACTCGTTGGCAGTCTGGTAACGCCGCTGCGCATCGATGGCCTGCTGAATCAGCGGCTCGCCGGCCTCGATTACTCCCGTCAGAGTCTTCTTCACGCTCTGCCACTCCGGTGGTTTAGTCAAAGGAGTATAGGCCGTCCTTTGACTTTGAACGGCTACGGAGGCTGAGGGCATTGGGGAGTGAGATCTATGTGCGGAAGACTGAGCCAGTACCACCGCATCCACGACTTCGTCGATGCCCTGAGCATACCCTGCCCGCTTGCCAATAGCGTCGGCGACCAACCGCTTGAGCGGTACAACGTGGCGCCAACCACCCGGGTAGCACTGCTACGCCTCGAGGATGGAGTGCTCCATGCCGATCTGGTGCGTTGGGGTTGGCGGCCGCACTGGGCCAAGGACCGCGCCGCACCGATCAATGCCCGGGTCGAGAAGGTAGCGCACGGTGCGTTCTTCCGTGCGATTTGGCCGCATCGAGCGATAACGCCAGTCGACGGGTGGTATGAGTGGGTTGATGAGGGGAGACCGAAGAAGCAGCCCTATTACATCCGGAGGCGAGACGGGCAACCATCGCTATGCGCAAGCATTGGCCAGTTCACTGGTCACGAGCATGACGGATTCGGGATCATCACCGCCGATGCCCAGGGTGGGATGGTTGATGTACACGATCGCCGGCCTGTCGTGCTGTCGTCCGAACTTGCACGGCAGTGGGCCGGCCTGACAATGCCAAAGGAGCAAACCGAGCAGTTGGTCTTGAACCTTGGCGAGGGACCAGAGACATTTGAGTGGAACCGTGTTGGAGTTGCTGTGGGCAACACGCGAAACCAAGGTGTCCACCTGCTAGACTCAACAAGATGATTCCAGATAAAACTAGACCCCCCCAGACACTTGAACATGTCCAGGGGCAGAGCGAAAGATTATTATTTAAACGTAACAACAATAGGGGAAGGCTCACCAGGCATACCAGGAGTGCCAGATGTTGAACAGCCTCCATTATTGCAAGTGATAGTCGCGGACAACCCAAGAGAAGGGACAACTTTCGTATACCACGTACCACCGTCCTTTATATGCCTAAAAGTCAAATTGCCAAGCCTGATGCCTTTATCGTCTTCTACAGCCCAGCTGATTTCCTTTGGCCCATTCGTGCAAAGGCTAAAAATGTTATCTGAGTCCGTCATTCCGAATGAAACATCTCCCTGAGGCGGAACGGTATAGGCACTACCGTTCTTCGGACCGTACATACACTGGCTGCCGATTTGCCTCACGTACTTTGTCTGATTACTCGCATTCTTGAAGTGCACCGTATAGTCTTGCTTCGCCATAACTTGCGAAGAAGCGAGCATGACAAATGAAACAAGCGCAGCACTTGAGAATAGGTTTTTCATGAAAACTCCATGTTTTTGAATCTTCCATTAGTAAGAACAAGCCTCATGCGCACCGTGACGGTCGAATGCGAAAAGCCACTATAGACAGTAAGGTTTCTCTGATCAAGCAAGCACAGGGCGTTTGTCCTGTACTGAAATGGCCCTACGTTAAAATCCGGTGGTTTATTAACGCTTTAGAGCCAGGATATAGTCCTGGCATGCAGTCAGTGCGATCAGTCCTTGGTCGCCGTCACCGGTGATTCTGATAACTCGTTGAGCATGCGCTGGGTCAAGTTCGCCTCGCGCGGCTCCATGAACCACGCCGCAGGTGTCGGACTATTCAATGGAGTGAGCGCGCCGGTCCACCAAGCGCTCGGAGCTGATACTCAGTGACCGCCTGGTACAAGGACTCGGCCTCCAGCCGCAGGCGTTCGACTTCCTTTGCTGGTTGACCGGCATCCTGGGCTGCATGGTAGCGGCGTAGCGCATCGATGGCTTGCTGAATCAGCGGCTCACCCGCCTCGATAACTCCGTCAGGGTCTTCTTCACGCTGCTGCCCCGGTTATTTGACCAGAGCAGTATAGGTCAACGGCCATTCGGGCTTCGCTACGGATCAATCAGATCAGCGACGACCACCAGTGTCACCTTCCGGCCAGAAGCGGACATTCGATGCGGACAAGGATGGAGACGACTTCTTGCTCTCGATTTCAGGACGCAACAACACAGCATGCATTCCCGCTAGCAAATTAACGGATCGTTTACTCGGGAATTCCGGTCAACGTATGCACTACACGCATTGCACAAGGCGGTCGAGCCCCTTGCGGGTCGAGCTGTTCGCATTTCTTCAGCAGCGGATAGGCATCGGCAAACTTCATAGCCGCTACTTGTTCGGCGTGCTGCTGCGAAACAAAGCAGTGCTCGAACCGGAAGGCGGCATACACCTCGGGCAGCAGTGCCGGATAATCGTAAACCTCGTCGACGATACTCTTTAGCATCTGGGACATCTGCCCGTTGGCCGCGGGGGAAATCCTGGTGAGCAGATCATCCTTGGCGACGCCCGCTTGCCTGGCCGCAATAGCTTCCTTCGACGCACCGATGGATGCCTGCATTCCCTGCGGAAACGGACAATCAGACGCCGCCAATGCCGAGGCCATGCAACTCAGTAAAGTGAAAACAGCAGCCATCCTTGTCATGGAATTTCCTTGTTTGTAGCAAGCATTGTTGAAATAAGCTGCGGATTCTAACCGATACCAGTTGATGATGCGCTCCATTGACCTGGTCCGCTCCTTGTGAAAGCGGTCATTCATGACCGGCTGCTTTCGACCCAGAGCTGTCGGTGTATGGCGTCCAGGTGGGAGCGGGCTTGCCCCGCGATTCTGACTCTGAAAATTGACTGTCATGCTGCCATGAGCCTATCGCGGGACAAGCCCGCTCCCACCGTCTGAAGGCCGCTTCTGGCCGGTTGCCGCCCTTCCCGAACGGCAGCTCTGGGTCGAAAGCTGCCTCAGAGTTTTGCCCTTCCAGCTCATCGGCCGGTGTCTCGGACGCAGTCCTGGCATGCTCGCAAGGCAATCAATCCCTGGTCACCGGCATCGGTGATGGCGACAATTCGTTGAGCAGCCGCTGGGTCAAGTTCGCCTCGCGCGGCTCCATAAACCACGCCGCCGGGGGCGGTGGTGGCTGACACCCCACAGCCACTACCCTGGACTGGGGCGGCGAGTAGGACGACAGCCGGAGATCAAAAGTAGCGAGGCGATCGCGAAGGCGAGCCTGGGTTGCTAGAGCATTGGAGTGGATGACGACGGGCATGCCGAGCGAGCAGGTTGAGCAGATGGCACTCAACCAGGGAGAGCCGGCCGAGGCCTTCGAGTGGTTTAAGGTAAACACCGCCCTCGGCAACGTCAGGAATCGCGGAGCGGAACTGATAGGGCCATGACCAAGCCCACTGCTGGTGATGCGGCAAACAACGGCTGATCACTGACAGGCCTCCCCTCCAAGCCCGGGCTTCTTGTGTCAGCCCTCCCTTTTCCCTGCTATGTTGCGCCCTTCAACCAGATGGTAGGAAGTAGTCAGGAATGGATTCAATGAAAACACTGGGCGTGATCTTACTGGCATTGGCCAGCACTACAGTTGTGGCGCACGAGAATAATGATCCAATCGAAAAAGCGATGTTCATCACGACGATTGCTCCCCTCCTTGTTGTTAGCGGAACCACTGCACTAACGATCTATGGCCCTGCGAATATGAAATCGGCAAAGGCTGACGCGCTTGCGTTCATCGGCTCAGATGGCGAGATTCGCGGCGCTCAATTTGAGCAAGCAGTTCGGTACTACCACTCGGCCTATGGCCAGCCGCACATGACCGATGAACAGCTGGCCCTGGCAATCGCAACTTCGCTCTGAAGGCTGCCCTCCTAGTATCATCCCCCGAGTCCATCATAGGCCTGCTCACACGTCACTCCCCTGCTCCGGCTTTGATCAGCATCTGCCGCCAGGTCTCCCGCTCGCTGCTCAACGCGCTTGAACAAGTCGGCAAACACCAGGGCGGTGCGGGTTGCTGCCTGGCTTGCGGCGGCAGTGCAGGAATTGCTGCGGCCTTGGGCTGCGAGACGGCCGGCAAGGTCGTCGACTGTACGCTGCAGGCTCCTAGCAGTAGCGCGAGCGGTAACAGCATCAGCTGCAACTTGATCGATTTTCCGTTGGCCATCTTGCACTGCCTTGTTGATTGAGTTCTGCCGGGTCTGCTCTTTTTCACGCTCGGCCTCCTCGGCCAGGGCCCAGGCCTGTTTGTCGCCGCCGTCGCGGATGGCCCAGCGCGCCTGCCACTCGGCATCCATGGTCAAACGGCCATGCTCGTAGGCACCCCAGAACGCCCAGACCACCAGCGCCAGCGATACCGCGGCGCCGATCGTGCGCCCGCTGATCACACCAGCACCTTCAGCGCACGGTCATACAGCGCTTTCCGCTCAGCGGCGCCATGGGGCACACGGCCAGGCTTGCCGGTGTTGATCACGCTGCCGATATCCTGGAAGCGGCCGGCATCGGCTAGTTCGTTCAGTCCGTGGGTCGACCACCACCAGGCGGCGGATATGGCGGCATGCTCCGGCTGCTCGAGCAGTTCAGGCTTCTCCTCCAGCGGCTGGCCCAAGCCCGCGCCAGCGACGGCGTAGTTCGCCCGGCCGGTAAGCTGGATCAGGCCACGCCCACGGTACCGCCAGCCGTCGCCTACGCGAGAGTTACCCATGCGCCCGCTGTACACAGTGTTGGCGATCTTCTCCGGCTGTCGCGCGCAGGCGGCCGCCGACTCCGGAGTGAACCGGCTGGGCCAGGTGCGCACTAACGCTTCGGCGCTGTAGTTCAGGTTCTCCACCAGGTTGCGCAACTGGCCGGACTCATGGCCGACCTGGGCCAAGAACGCAGCCACGCGCACCCGGCTGTCGATCTTGTAGCGGCCCATGGCCCGGTTCAGCGCAGGCAAAAAAATGCCCGCAACTGGGCGGGCGTTCGGGAGGATCTGCAGCAACTGCTGCATTGTAATTGGCATGGACTTCAAACCTCGAATTACAGGAAAGAAAAAAGCCCCGACAGTGCGGGGCTTTATTGGGTGTGTTCCGCCTCTTGTGGCGGCGGCGCGGTGGCATCCTCGGGGCTTGACGGCCAGTCGATCGACAAGGGATAACCGGGCTGCTGATCCAGGCGATTCAGGGCGATGCGGTAGCGCTTCCAGGCCAGCAGCGCTTCCTGCTCATGCGCTGATGCCTCGCCGAGGTCGACCGCATCCTGCAGGGGGGCGATACGCATAGAGGCATTGGCCAGCCTCTCGTCACGAAGGGACAGACCTTTGGTGCGGATGCTCTCCTTCTGCGCGTCAACGTCAAGAACCCAGGCGCTGCCGTCCCAGTAGTGGAAGTCCCCCGGAAAAGGCTGGCGGGTAAGCTCAGGCGGCAATGCACCCAGCGCTTGGTGCTGCTTGGGCTCGCCGGTCGCAACGTCGTAAACCGTGCCTCGGTTGTCCTCGACTAGGGCCCAGGCTTGGCGGGCCAGGTCGCGCACAACGGTATGGCCTGGCACAGGCTCCGGCGGCGAATCGGTATAGGCATAGCCAGGAATCAACCAGTGCTCAGCATCGAGCGGGTCAGGGTCTGCCACTCCCTGGCCGATGTACTCCAGGGTTTGAGGGTGGGCGTTGTAGATAACAGGTGCGTTCATTTGAAGTCTCGTCAATATTTGATGCAAGCGAGCAGCGCAACGTTGCGCGGCCGCGATTCGGTGCCGCCCTCTGCGGAAACGGTGACTGGGTGGACGTGCGCGCCATCGACGCCGACAGTGCCGGTTACCGCGTGGGTATGTACGCCGTCGAGCGCGCCAGTAATCAATGTGCTTACGCCCGTGCCGCCAGAACTACGCCCCGCTAGCACTGCCGGCGCACCGTCTGCCCAGCCCCCGTAAACCGTTTGTGCGTGCGTGTGGCCGCCCGAGGCGGTGGCAAGACCGTTAAAGGGGTGTGCGTGCCCACCAGCTGCACCCGTTGCAGCACCGTGGGTATGCCATGCGTTCTGAGAGCCCTGTACCGATCCAAGCGCACGGCCTGGGTCAACCCCACGACCTTCATCAAGGCAGCGGATAAACTCGCCGCGGAAATCTGGCACGTTGAAAGTAGTGGCGCCATCACCAACGCCACCGAAGGTGCCGACTGCCGCGAACAACGCCGCGTAAGTGGTTCGACTGACTACCGCCCCGTTGGCCTTGAGGAATCCAGGCGGCGGATTAAAGCCGGGGAAGTACACAATGGTTCCAGGGGGCGTGCTGTTATCAAGTCGCGTCCAGCCTGTCCACACCTCCTGAAAGCAAGAACGCGCATAGACCGACACACCTTCGTTGTACTGGATGGCCAGCTGGGAACGATTGCCGTTTGAAGCTACAGAATGAAAAAAAGTCGTGGTGATATGCCAGTAGACGTTAGGCGCCGGGGCGTTGGCATGTCTAGTCAAGATGACCTGATTCACTGCCAAATTAGGGTCCTGCTCGACCGGACCTTGGTTCATGCCACTGGCC
Source organism: Pseudomonas wadenswilerensis (assembly GCF_900497695.1). Classification (GTDB taxonomy): domain Bacteria; phylum Pseudomonadota; class Gammaproteobacteria; order Pseudomonadales; family Pseudomonadaceae; genus Aquipseudomonas; species Aquipseudomonas wadenswilerensis. Next base: position 497,669 of record NZ_UIDD01000007.1, read on the forward strand.
GCCGTGAGTGCTGCAGCCAGGCCTGTGATATCCGTCATGGCATGGGTATGCGACATCGCGGCCGCGCCCAGAGAAGAGCGAGCTTGGCTCATATCAGCGGAAGCAAGCAGGCCGCGCATGAACACCGACAGCGGCGCCATAGCAAACTGATCGACCCCGGTGCTGAAAATAATCTGGTTTGCTGCAGTGCTCAGCGCCGCCAGAGACAACAGGGTGTTATCCACCGGCTGCTTACTCGACGCACCGAAACCCTTCCCTACCCCGCGACATCGAAAGGCCTCAAAGCTGCATCCCAGCTTCGCGATCAGGTAATAAGCCTCATCAAGTACGGCCTGCTTGACCAGGACAAATACGCGGAGTTGTTCCCAAACTCCGCCACCGTCGTCGGTGGGGTGCCGGTATTCGGTGAGTACGCTCAGCTGTGGCTGGATAGTCGCGAGATCGTCGACGGCACGCGCAATGGCTACAAGAGCGCGCTCAACCTTTACTGGATGCCGCACCTTGCGCTGGTCCGGATCGACCTGCTGTCAACGACGCGGGTTCGCCAAATCGTCAGCACAACGAAATGGACCTCACCTTCGGTCAAGCGCAACGCACTGGTGAAGCTGTCGACCATCCTCAAGGCAGCCGTGGGTGACGGACTGATACTGCGCAACCCTGCAGAGTCGGTGCAGCTGCCCAAGCGAAGCAGAAAAGAGATCGAACCTTTCACCCTGGACGAGGCAAACCGCATCGTCGCGAGGATGTACGCGGGAAAGCACTGGCCCAGCTCGATCTATGCCGCGTTCTACGAGTTCGTATTTTTCACTGGAATGAGGTTATCCGAAGCGTTGGCCCTTCGTTGGGACGCGGTGGATATTGAGAAGCGAACGGCGCATGTGAAGCGCACCGTTGCATTAGGAAAGGTGGTGGAACGCACCAAGACAGGAAAGGATCGTTTTGTACTGCTAAATGAGCGTGCGCTGCACGCGCTGGAGTTCGCCAGGCAGTATGCGGAGCGGCGCAAGCTGGGCAAAGGAAAGGTGACTGAGACGCCGTACATCTTCCCACCGTCGAAAAACGCAGAATTTGTGCAGCAAACGTCCGATCTGCATCACCAATGGCGGCCAATCCTCAAGGAATTGGGGATCGGCTACCGGCGGCCATACAACTGCCGTCACACCTATGCGACAATATGCTTAATGTCTGGCCTCAACCCCGCATTTATCGCCCAACAGCTCGGGCATAGCGTGCAGATGCTCTTATCGACTTATGCACGTTGGATCAACTCGACCTCGGATTGGCAGGAGCTTGAAAAGCTCCAGATTGGTCTCAAATTGGTCTCAGGCTGTGAAAGCGTCACATAAGTTATTGATAGGTAAGCCCTTTGATCTCCACCGCTAACATCACCATGCAGTTCGGCGCCAAGCCCTTGTTCGAGAACGTCTCGGTCAAGTTCAACAACGGCAACCGCTACGGCCTGATCGGCGCCAACGGCTGCGGCAAGTCGACCTTCATGAAAATCCTCGGCAACGACCTGGAACCGTCCGCCGGCCAGGTCATGCTCGAGCCGAACGTACGCCTGGGCAAGCTGCGCCAGGATCAGTTCGCCTACGAAGAATTCACCGTGATCGACACCGTGATCATGGGCCACGAGGAGCTGTGGAAGGTCAAGGCCGAGCGCGATCGCATCTACTCGCTGCCGGAAATGACCGAAGAAGACGGCATGGCCGTTGCCGAGCTGGAAACCGAGTTCGCCGAGATGGACGGCTACACCGCCGAATCCCGCGCCGGTGAGCTGCTGCTGGGCCTGGGTATCCCGCTGGAACAGCATTTCGGCCCGATGACCGAAGTCGCGCCAGGCTGGAAGCTGCGTGTACTGCTGGCCCAGGCGCTGTTCTCGAACCCGGAAGTGCTGCTGCTCGACGAACCAACCAACCACCTGGACATCAACACCATCCGCTGGCTGGAAAACATTCTCACGGCGCGTAACAGCACCATGATCATCATTTCCCACGACCGGCACTTCCTCAACAGCGTCTGCACCCACATGGCCGACCTGGACTACGGTGAGCTGCGCCTGTTCCCGGGCAACTACGACGAGTACATGACCGCCGCGACCCAGTCGCGCGAGCAGCTGCTGTCGGACAACGCCAAGAAGAAAGCCCAGATCGCCGAGCTGCAGACCTTCGTCAGCCGCTTCTCGGCCAACGCCTCGAAAGCCAAGCAGGCCACTTCGCGGGCCAAGCAGATCGACAAGATCCAGCTGGCCGAGGTCAAGCCATCGAGCCGGGTCAGCCCGTTCATCCGCTTCGAGCAGACCAAAAAACTGCACCGCCAGGCCGTGACCATCGAGAAGATGTCCAAGGGCTTCGACGGCAAGACCCTGTTCGAGAACTTCAGCTTCACCGTTGAAGCCGGCGAGCGCGTGGCGATCATCGGCCCCAACGGTATCGGCAAGACCACCCTGCTGCGCACCCTGGTCGGTGAACTGGCCCCGGATGCCGGTGCGGTGAAATGGACCGAAAGCGCCGAACTGGGCTACTACGCCCAGGACCACGCCCACGACTTCGAAGAAGACCTCAGCCTGTTCGACTGGATGGGCCAGTGGACCCAGGGCGAGCAAGTGATCCGTGGCACCCTGGGGCGCATGCTGTTCTCCAACGACGAGATCCTCAAGTCGGTGAAGGTGATCTCCGGTGGTGAGCAAGGCCGCATGCTGTTCGGCAAGCTGATCCTGCAAAAGCCCAACGTACTGGTGATGGACGAACCGACCAACCACCTGGACATGGAATCGATCGAGGCGCTCAACCTGGCGCTGGAAAACTACCCGGGTACGCTGGTCTTCGTCAGCCACGACCGTGAGTTCGTGTCGTCGCTGGCCACCCGCATCATCGAGCTGAGCCCGAGCGGTGTGGTGGACTTCAGCGGTACCTACGATGACTACCTGCGTAGCCAGGGTGTGGTGATCTGATCCAGACCTGATCGCGGGGCAAGCCCGCTCCTACAATCCTGTAGGAGAGGGCTTGCCCCGCGATGCTGGAAAATCCGTTAGCCTGCTTCCTTTTCTCTTCACACCCAGCGATCATGGGCCCTCTCCCACCGCACGCCAGCGAACGAGCTCATGTCCGCGCAACAACCCGCTCCCGTCGACACCAGGTCGATCACCCGGCAAATCCTCTCGATTGTCTTCTACACCTTCATCGCCTTCCTCTGCATCGGCCTGCCGATCGCGGTACTGCCCAGCTATGTGCATGATCAATTGGGTTTCAGTGCGGTCATCGCCGGTATCACCATCGGCCTGCAGTACCTGGCCACCCTGCTCAGCCGGCCCTTTGCCGGGCGGGCGGCGGACAGCCTGGGCAGCAAACGGGCAATCATCTACGGGCTGATCGGGATCGCCGCCAGTGGTGTGCTGACCTTTACTTCGGCGCTGACTGTAACTGTGCCGCTGCTGAGCCTGCTGGCACTTCTGGGCGGGCGCGTGCTGCTGGGGGTTGCCCAAGGGCTGATTGGTGTAGGCACCTTGAGCTGGGGCATCGGTGCGGTAGGCGCCGAGCAGACTGCGCGGGTGATTTCCTGGAACGGGATTGCCTCGTACGGCGCCATCGCCATCGGCGCGCCGCTGGGGGTGATGCTGGTCGACCAGGTCAATTTCGCCACCCTGGGCCTGGCCTTGAGTGGCCTGGCACTGTTGGCGTTGCTGGTAATCCGCAACAAGCCGTCGACGCCGGTGGTGCGCGGCGAACGCCTGCCGTTCTGGGCCGCATTCGGCCGAGTGGCGCCGTGCGGCGTCAGCCTGACCCTGGCATCGATCGGCTACGGCACCCTGACCACCTTTGTCACCCTGTTCTATCTTGAGCAGGGCTGGAGCGGTGCGGCCTGGTGCCTGAGTGCTTTCGGCGTGTGCTTCATTCTTTCGCGACTGCTGTTCGTCAACGCGGTCAACCGCTTCGGCGGCTATCAGGTGGCGGTGGCCTGCATGGCCACCGAAGCCCTCGGCCTGGCCTTGCTGTGGCTGGCGCCAAGCCCGGCGCTGGCGCTGATTGGCGCCGGGCTTGCGGGCTTTGGCCTGTCGCTGGTGTATCCGGCGCTGGGTGTGGAGGCGATCAAACAGGTACCCAGCTCCAGCCGCGGCGCGGGCCTGGGCGCCTATGCGGTGTTCTTCGACCTGGCCCTGGCGATTGCCGGGCCGGTGATGGGCGCGGTGACCCTGTACCTGGGCTATGCCTGGATCTTCTGCGTGGCGGCCTTGCTGTCCCTGCTAGGGGTCGGCCTGACCGTGCTGCTGTCGCGTCGCGCCAACGCTCACTGATCGGCCATAGGCAGCCCGCCCCGGTGGCGGTCACCCAGGGTGTGGTTGAAAAACCGTGCGGCCTCCGCCTGCAACGACAGGTGAATATCCTCCCGGTCGACGCCGTCCGGGTCGTTGCACAAGGCGGCCATCTTCTGCCGCTGTTCGTCGTCGCACGGCGCCATGAAGACAAAATGCCCGGCGCCGGCCAGCAGCTTGTAGTTGGGTGTGACCGGCAGTTTGCGCGCCAGGGCCTGGGCGTTCTTGTCGATGGCCAGCAACTGGTCCTGGTCGCCGCTGTAGATCAACGCCGGCACCTTGACCTCGGCCAGGGCATGACGGCCGAACATCAGGCTCAGGGGCGCCATCAGCAGCAGCGCCTTGACCCGCGGATCAGGCGCAGCCCGCAGGTCGGCACGATCGGCGATCAGAATCCCCTGGGTCTTGCAGGCATCGGCGTCCAGCGGGCGCTCCCGACAGTAACGTTGCAGACGTTCCAGGTCCGGTTGCGCGCCGGACAGGATCAAGGCGGTCTCGCCACCGGCCGAGTAGCCGATCACACCCACCTGCGGGCCATTGATGTAAGGCGCCAGAAAGGCATCGCTCAGGCTGGCAGTGATCGCCGCGCTGATCTGCAAGGGACGTCCGTAGAGGTTGCTCAGGGTCCCCAGGCGGCTATGGTCGCGGGCATTGTCGCCCGGATGGGTCACGGCGACGACGATGAAGCCGCGACGTGCCAGGGCGGTCGCCAGGTCATGCAAGGCCAGGGGCGTACCGGTGTTGCCGTGGGAAAGCATCAACAGCGGATAGCGGCCCATGACCATCGGTGCGCCTTCCCAGGCCTGGATCCGATAGCCGTCGATTCGGCTGCTGCGCTCGGGGCCGCTGGACGGATAGAACGCCAGTGCCTGCACCGGTTGCGCATCCAGCGGGTCGGCAAAGCTCAACCGGTGCACGCCGACACTCCAGTGCGCAGCCGGCTCGGCGTGCACCGTCAGTGGGCCGCCCAGCAGCACAAGCAGGAATAACGCGCCAAGACGCCGCATCGTTTTGCACCTTACCCAACGCTGTCGATCAATGCTGACAGTGCGCAGCATAGAACGGGCCGGATCGGCGCAGATGAAGACTCCATGAAAAAACCGACTGCAGGCCATGCCTGCAGTCGGTTTGGGTGGCGCTAGTGCAATCAGGCAGCGGCGAACAGGTCGTTGCTGATCTGCAACTGCGCGGCGTTCAGGGCCTTGACCCGGTGCTCATCGCCATAGGCCAGGCCATGGGCGCGGACGATTTCCAGGTCGGTAATGCCGATGAAGCCGAGGAACACCTTGAGGAACTCTTCATGCCCGACCGCGGTAGGCTGGCCGGCATGCAGGCCGCCGGCGGTCGATACCAGGATCACTTTCTTGTTGCCGCACAGGCCTTCAGGGCCGGCTTCGGTGTAGCGGAAGGTCTTGCCTGCCACGGCGACACGGTCGATCCAGGCCTTGAGCTGGGTCGGCACGGTGAAGTTGTACATCGGCGCAGCCAGCACCACGGCGTCGGCGTCGAGGAATTCCTGCAGGGTCTCGGCGCTGAGTTTGGCCTCGTGCTGTTGCGCGGCATCGCGCAGTTCTTCCGGGGTACCGGCAGCCACCAGGGTCGCGGCCGAGAAGTGGCTGATGGCGTCGCCGGCCAGGTCACGGTAGGTCACCTGCAGCGACGGGTCGGCGGCTTTCCAGGCTTCAACCACGCTGCGGCTCAGCTGACGGGAGGCGGAATTGTCGCCCAGAATGCTCGAATCGATATGCAACAGTTTCATGGGACTCTCCTGAATGAAGACCGCGAGTGGGCGATCACGATGGGGAGAATCCTACTTGGGTGGCGAATAGCTGATAAGTAAGCAAAAATGCGTTAGTTTGTCCTACTGGCAGGACAATGGTGATCCCATGCAAGACCTCAACGATCTTTTCTACTTTGCCCGCGTGGTCGAAGCCGGCGGTTTTGCTGCCGCCGGCCGTCTGCTCGGTATTCCCAAATCACGCCTGTCCCGGCGTATCGCCGAGCTCGAAGAACGCCTGGGTACGCGTCTGCTGCAACGCACCACGCGCCAGCTGAAGCTGACGGCCGTGGGCGAACGCTACCTGCGCCACTGCCAGGCCATGCTGCTGGAGGCGGAAATGGCCGACGAAGCGGTGGCCAGCATGACCAGCGAACCACGCGGGCGCTTGCGGGTGTCGTGCCCGGTGGGCCTGGCCCATGAGTTCTTGCCCGATGTGATCAGCCGCTTCCTGCAGCAATACCCGCAGGTGCAACTGGACATGATCCTGCTCAACCGCCGCGTCGACCTGATCACCGAGGGCGTCGACGTAGCCCTGCGCGTGCGCGACCTGGGTGATGAAGACCCGGCCCTGGTCACCCGCCGCCTGCGTCAGGCGCAGATGCTCCTGGTGGCCGCACCGCAATTCGCCGCCGCGCAGGTGCTCAATCACCCGCAAGACCTGGCCAGCCTGCCGGTACTTGGCGCGGTGGACGCCGACCGCCTGGTGCATCTGCGCCTGCTCGACGCCAAGGGTCACAAGCATGAGCTGGCCATGGAGGCACGGCTGGCGATCGACGACTTTGTCGTGCGCAAGGCCGCCGCCATTGCCGGGCTGGGCTTTACCGCCCTGCCGATCATGCACTGCGAAGAAGAACTCGACCGTGGCGAGCTGGTGCGGCTGCTGCCAGACTGGTCGCTGCCCGGCGGTTATCTGCAGGCAGTCTACCCACATCGGCGCGGGCTGCTGCCGGCGGTGCGGGTGTGGATCGATCATCTGGTGGCGGAATTCGCCCAATGCGGGGAACGTTATGTCTGAAGGGAAAATCACCGAAGCCCAGGTCGCGGCCTTGTGCCTGAGCCTGCCGGGTGCGCGGGAAGACTACAAGTGGGGCGGCGTGCGCGTGTTCTCGGTGGCCGGCAACAAGATGTTCGCCGTGCTTGACCTGGCCGGCGCCGGGTTGTCGTTCAAGGTCGATAGCGATCTGTTTCTGGGTTACGCCGACCGCCCCGGCGTGCGCCCGGCGCCTTATCTGGCGCGAGCGCACTGGATCAGCATGGCGCCGCCCTACCCCATGGGCCGCGCTGAACTGAGCGAGCTGCTGCAACGCTCCCACCAACTGGTGGTCAGGCGCCTGCCCAAGCGCCTGCAACCGGGTTTGCTTATCTGAGCACTGGCGCCAACGCCGCACCCAACCAACGGCCGTCGAGCAGCAGGTGGTCGACCCAGAACAGCTGATGCACGGCGACAATGGCCCAAAAGCTCAGCTGGAACGACAGCTTGCGGGTCTTGTGCCGAAAGCGTTGCTGGGCGAGCAAGGCGCCCGGCCAGCCGCCACACAGCTCACTGGCGTGCAAAACCTTCTCCGGCGTGCGCCAGGCCTGGTTGCGGGCCTGCTGCTTGTCGCGCCAATACAGTACAAAGCTCACCAGGCTGGTCAGCGGATAGGCCAGCGCCGGCACCCAGGACTGCCCGCTCAGCAGCATCTGCAGTGCCCCGCCCACGGGCAGCAGGCACAGGGCGACAAAAACCAGCAGCTTGCTGCGCGGGTTTTGCATGGCGCCGCTGGCCGAGGCTGCGCGGCGCTGTTGGCTCTGGCTACGGCTCATCTCAACCGTGCGCCGTGGTCCAGTCGACCCAACCGAACAGCCAGGTGCCGAGAATGATCAGGCCGAACCCGATGCGGTACCAGGCGAAGGCCGCATAGCTGTGGTTGGCGATGAACTTGAGCAGGCCACGTACCGCGATCATGGCGAAAATGAACGACACCACGAAGCCGATGGCAAATACCGGGAAGTCGTCGGGCTGGAACAGCTCGCGGTATTTGTAGCCCGAGTACACGGCGGCACCGACCATGGTCGGCATGGCCAGGAAGAACGAGAACTCGGTGGCCGCCTTGCGCGACAGGCCGAACAGCAAGCCACCAATGATGGTCGAGCCGGAGCGCGAGGTACCCGGGATCATCGCCAGGCACTGGGCGCAACCAATCTTCAGGGCATCGCTCCAGCGCATGTCGTCGACCTGGTCAACGCGGATCACATGCTCGCGGCGCTCGGCCCAGAGCATGATCACACCACCGACCACCAGGGCTGCGGCCACGGTGATGGGGTTGAACAGGTACTCGTGGATCAGGTCGGCGAACAACACCCCCAGGACCACCGCCGGCATGAAGGCGATCAACAGGTTGACGGTAAAGCGCTGTGCTTCACGCTGACGTGGCAGCCCCACCACCACGTCGAAGATCTTGCGGCGAAACTCCCAGACCACCGCCAGGATCGCGCCCAGCTGGATGATGATGTTGAAGGCCATGGCCCGCTCACCACCGAAGTTGATCAGGTCGGCCACGACGATCTGGTGGCCGGTACTGGAAATCGGCAAGAACTCCGTCAAGCCTTCGACAATACCTAGAATGACAGCCTGCAGGCCGGTCCAAAGATCCATGCTTCCCCCGTGAGGCAATGCCTGCGGCATGCCCCTTTATAGTCTTTTAGTTGCCAATGGCTGTTCAGCGCCTGGCCGTTTTACAGCGACAGTTGGTCGCAAAGCCAGCAGAAAAGTTCACGCGGCCTTCAGGTTTACCCCGTCGAGGCCGAAATCCTATCAGACCTCTCGGATAAACGCTGCTGGGACGACGCAACAGACCTCAACGAATCAAGCACTTAGCCCTTGGTCGAGTAGGTTCGGGGGGCAAAGCATGCTTGGATGTAGGCAACAATAAAAAGAATTCGGGGTAAGCATTCCATGAAAACTCTTCGCAGTATGTCGATCAGCCGGCGCTTGTGGCTGATCCTGGTGGTGGCAGTGGTGATGCTGGTAACCCTGGGGCTGCTGATGCTGCGCCAGATCCACGGTGACCTGTACCAGGCCAAGGCCGAAAAGACCCGCCACGTGGTCGAGACCGCCGCCGGGGTCCTGGCGTATTACCAGGGCCTGGAAGCGGCCGGTACCCTCAGCCGCGATGCCGCCCAGCAACAAGCCTTGAGCGCGGTGCGCGGCCTGCGTTATGACCAGAATGACTACTTCTGGATCAATGACCTTGGGCCGAAGATGATCATGCACCCGACCAACCCCAAGCTCGACGGCCAGGACCTGTCGGCGATTCGCGACCCGGACGGCTTTGCCCTGTTCAACGAGATGGCCGCCCTGGCCAAGGCCAAGGGTGCCGGCAGCATCGACTACCGCTGGCCGAAGCCGGGTGCCAGCGAGCCGGTGAAAAAAACCTCCTACGTTCAACTGTTCGAGCCGTGGGGCTGGGTGATCGGCTCGGGCGTCTACATCGACGACATGCAGGCCGAGTTCATCCGCCAGTTGCGCGACGCCTCGATTCTCGGCCTGGGTATCGCCCTGGTGATGACTCTGCTGGTGGTGCTGATCGCCCGCAGCATTGCCCGGCCGCTGCAGGAGGCGGTCGATGCCATGGCCACCATCGCCAGTGGTGAGAGCGACCTGACCCGGCGCCTGGATACCCACGGCAACGATGAAGTGACCCAGCTGGGTACCCACTTCAACAGCTTTACCGGCAAGTTGCAGGGCGTGGTCAGCCAGTTGCAGGGCGCAGTGCATGCCTTGGGGCAGTCGGCCACGGACGTTGGCAACAACGCCGGCCAGGCCCAGCAGCGTAGCGAGCAGCAGTCGCAGCAGATGGAACAGGTGGCCACGGCAATCAACGAAGTCACCTACGCGGTGCAGGATGTGGCCAAGAACGCCGAACAAGCCTCCAGCGAGATGCACGATGCCCAACTGCGCGCCGAACAAGGGCAGCACAGTATCCATGGCAGCCTGCAGCGTATCGATCAGCTGTCGGCGACCATCGATGAAGCCGTGCAGGTCATTCGTGCCCTGGCCGGCCAGAGCACACGCATCGGCAGCGTGCTTGAAGTAATTCGCTCGATTGCCGAGCAGACCAACCTGCTGGCCCTCAACGCGGCGATCGAAGCGGCCCGTGCTGGCGAACAGGGTCGCGGCTTTGCCGTGGTGGCCGACGAGGTGCGCTTGCTGGCCCAGCGCACCCAACAGTCCACCGCAGAAATCCAGAGCATGATCGAGCACCTGCAGGGCCAGTCCGAAGCGGCCGTCAAGGCCATCGACGCCAGCAGCGAGGCCTCGCGCCAGACCGTCGAGCAGGCCAGCGAAGCCGGGGTGAGCCTGGATGCCATCAGCCAGGCGCTGCACAACCTGACGGCGCTTAACGCCTCGATTGCCAGTGCCACCTTGCAGCAGTCCCATGTGGTCGAGGAGATCAACCGCAACGTGACCGAAACGGCAGACCTGTCCCAGCAAACCGCCCTGGCGGCGCAGCACTCCAGCGACTCGGGCAAAGCACTTGCGCGGCTGAGCACGCAGCTTGAACAACTACTGCGACAGTTCCGGGTTTAACGCAAATCATGTAAGACTTTTGCCAATAGACTGCCTGACGAAATTGCCCCTAAGGTAAAGCCTCCCCCATGGAAGGAGGCTACACCCATGCACAAGCACCCCTTGGCAATCGCCTTGCTGCTTTGCCTGCCGGCGGCACACGCAGCACAATCCGTTACCAGCGCACTCGATCCAGCCCAGACCCTTGAGCGGATCAACCGCAACTACAACACCGTCATCAACGCCGCCGCGCCGTGCAAGGAGCCCGACACCGGAGCGCCGCGCGGGCACAACTACTGCAGCGGCGTGACCGTGCGCATGGTCGACGACGGGCCGTTCAACTTCTGGGATTACAGCGAGTTCGCGAAAAAGCTCGGCGCGAGCTCATTCACCTGGATTCGCAAAGACCTCAGCATCAGCAAACTGGTGCGCCCGGCCGGTTTCATCCTGCGCACCCCTGCCGATGCCTGGACGTTGAAGCAACCCGTCATGGAAACCGGCTACCTGTGCATCTTCGCCTTTGACGGCTACACCGGCACCGAACGCCAATGGCACGGTTGCGGCCTGTACAACCAGCCAATCCCGGCGGGTGCGGCGCCGACCCCCAACCAGCCCAACAAGAACCGCAACCTGGCGTTCGGTAGCTGCGATATCAGCGGCGTCGACACCGCCGGCCAATGGCGGGCCAAGTACCGTAACGGTATCCAGCAGGGGCAATGCTCATGGAACGCCGAGCAGCCGACCGACTGGGACGCGATGATCGATGTCCACCAGAACCCCGGCAAGCAAGGCGAAGCCTGGATCGCCAAGGACCAGTTCAACGAGTTCCTGATCCGTACCGCCACCGATACGGGTGACGGCAGCGCGCGCCTGCCTCACATCGACGCGTTAGTGTACGACCCCAACAGCACCTTTGTTGCGCCAACCCGCGGCGACGTGAAAAGGCCGGTGCCCACTAATGGCCTGGAAGTGGCCCGCAGCTTCCAGCGCAAGCTGTTCGCCCAGGGCTATGCGGTGCCGGTGCTCAGGATGGACTTTCAGCAGCCTGCAGAAAACCGCTTCGCCTACCTCGCCAGCGACCAGGTGGTCAGCCTCGGTATCAGCGGTGTGATCGAGCAAACGTACATCCAGTCGGCGAACTGGGAACTGCGCCTGGACCCGGGCAGCGGCCGCCAGGAGTGGACCCTGGTAGTCATCCCTACTGCGCTGGGCAAGGCCCGTCAGGCCAGCGACCAGCAGGCGCTTTATGACGAGCTGTTCAGCTTGCGCGGCGCCGACCCGCAATGGCAGCAGCAGGAAACCAGCGCGGGCAGCATGCGCCAGCAGCTGGCCTGCCTGATCGGCAACTACCCGGCCAAGAGCCAATGGAACATCGAGCCGTTCCGGCCGAAGGTCAGTGACAGCGAGGCCGCCAAGGCAGGCTGCAACCCCTTTGCGCCGACAACGTCAGGGCTGATTGCCGCCTCGTCCTGGTCGCAGTTCAAAGACTCGGTCAGCGGCAGGCAGGTCTGGGGCTTGCGCGTGGTGCCGACCGCCGCGGGACGCACGGCCTCTGGCGAGCAGCTCTATGCTGAACTGCTGCGTCTGCGTGGCAACGATCCGCAGTGGCAGGAAGGCGGCCCGGGCAGCATGCGCGAACAACTCGATTGCTTGCAAAACAACTACCGGGCCAAGGCGGAGTGGAACCTTGAACCCTATCGCCGGGCAGCCGGCAAGGAGCAAACCAGGGCGCAGGGGTGCAATCCGGTCTAGGCAACTGCGCCTGTAGCAAAAAAGCCTGCCGACACCCCTGAAGGGCTCGGCAGGCAACAGCGTTCAGGCTGACAAAGCCCGGTTTATGTCAGTCAACCCGGCTCAGTACGGGTTGCACTGCATGGCCACGGCTTTCTGCTGATCGACATAGGGACGCGCCGGTTCCAGGTTCCACTCGGGCTTGTTGCGTACCGGCCGGCCATCGTAGACCGCCGCCAGATGGCAAACCAGTTGCCGGCGGAGGGAGCCACCATTGATGCTGTATTGCCTCCATTGATCGTCGTTTTTGTGGGCGTTGTACAGTTCGGCAAACATCCTGTCGGTTTCATTATCGGCGATCTGGCGTCCGCACTCGGTCGGTACTACCTGAAGCGACCAGGTGTTGGGGCCAAGTTTCGGGTCAGGACGTTGTACCCAGCTGCTGGACTGGATGTACTTGTCACAGAACGGCTTGGCGGGCGGTTGCGGTGCTGCGGCGCAGGAGAACGTCGCCTTGCCATTGGGGGTTCTCGGAAAGTCGATCTTGATGATATTGCGCTGCTTGCCGGTTTTTCTTTCATAGTCCTGCTGGTTGAGCTGGGCATCCCTCAAGCCGCGTGAGTCGCTGTAGAAAAAGGCCAGTATCGGCAGTTCATCTTCTTTCGGGTTGCCCAGGCGAAACTCCGTCTGGGTCTGGAACTCGCGGGTATTGATGACCTGCCGGGCGCCCATGAAGTTTTTAAACGCGTCCACCCGCTCCTTGCTGCTCATCGGGTTGCGCATGTTGAAGCCGCACTGCAACTGATCCTGCTTCCTGTCGTTGTTGAACCTGGTGAAATGCGCGACCCAGGCATTGGCACTGCTGATCGGAGGGTTCATGGCCTGGCAAACGGCCTCGGTCTGGGTTGTATTCCTGTTGTTGCCACAACCACGGTCGTCACGAAAGTCGGTCCAGGCATCATTTGGAAAGGCGCAGTAAACGTGCACCGGGGTCTCGGGTTTGCGAACCAGGTCGACCGGTGTAATAAGGTAGCCGTTCTGCGTACTCATGCCGGGGTCTTCATAGCTGATGCCGTCCGCGCGCATCCAGGAAGCGGCGAACGTGCCCAGTTCCTTGGCTTTCGGGCTGGGGTTCCACACATCCCATTGCTGGCCCTTCGCAGGGTCCGCACGGTGGGTGCCCCTGACCAGCAACCCCGAACAATCCGATGCAGGGTCTTCCCCGCAACTGGACACGGTCTTGTTGTACAACGTCTCGACCTGTTTGAGCGTCTCTGCGCATGACTCGGCATAGGCCGAGGTCGCTTGCAAGAGCAACGGAAACACGAGTACCGGGATGATCTTGTTCAAACGTCTTTGCATGGCGTGCATCTCCCTGATTAGCCAAGCTCACAGCGTATGGGCGTGTATCTGAAGCAGCTTCAGCGACGGCGAGCCGTTGCAAACGTCAATCTGCCAAGTACGGCGTCCTGCCGAAACTGAGCAAAATTCTAGTTTGAAATCAGCACGACGAACGCTGTTAGCGTTAAGAATCTGTCCAGCGGCCAATGCAATGCCCTGCAGCGCGCCCCTCAGCTGGACGCTCCCAAAGTTGGGCGGCAGCCTGCGCCCCGTAGTCGACAGGGCTCAGGTTGGGGGCAGTCCATGTCGTAGGACTCATCCGCGAAGGACTGGATGGCAGCCAGAGGCGATGAGCCAACTGGACGACCTCGGTGCAATCCTCGACCTTGAGCACCTCGAACAGCTCAAACCCTTGCGCAAACTGTCGACCTTCAACAACCACACCAAAATATTCTCGCGTTACAATTTTGCAAAACTGAAAACAAAAAGACCGCTCCAAGTGGAACGGTCTGTTAAAACCCGATAACTTTTAAGTAAACGTCATGGTTTTGCTAATGCGCAGGGAGCCATGGGCCACGGTAACGACGACGGTTTGTCTAAGATTATTCGTCACATCAAAGAACACACCTGTTAATCCCCCTGTAACGGGCAGGCGTATTATTGCGGTTTGCTCTGGGTAGCCCACCAATCTGGCATTGCCCGACACACTGACAGTCGCATTCGGATTTGACGTGTAAAAATTGCCCTCAAAGACACATCGATTGATACTACGATTGTCACCCCGCGCTCCGCTAGCAACATTAAATCTCAGATTGTACAGCCCATCATTATCATCTACTGGAAAGCTGGTTCGGAAATTGAGATTGGCAATAACATCGGAATACCCAGTTTGAGACGCTGTGATTGTTGCATTAGGCATTGTACTTTTAACAGTGACTCGTGCCTCGCCGTAGCCGTCCAGTGTCACGTCACGTTCTTGGCTATCATCAGCGAAACTTGCACTACCAGACAGTTTTAGAGTAATGGCACTACCCGCCACACCAATGACGGTGACGGCATTTGTCTCTCTCGCAAAATCCCAGTATGAAGACAGCAAATTGCTCGTTATACCTCCCGTGGATACCGCCAGCGCGGCGAGCGATCTGGTCAAGAGCTGATACCCGCGCACCGGCGCGTCGATGGCATTTTCCAGGTCACCTGTACCGCGTGGATCAACCTGTACATGAATCGTCAGACTTGAATCATGCACCAGTGTGTTCAGTGTCTGGCGCGAGAGCGCCCTGCTGACACCGCTGCCAAGTTCCTGTCGTGTTACAGGCGCTGCCTCGGCCAGCCAAACCTTCAACTCCTGGTTACTAGCCAGACGCCCTATCACACTAATCCAGATAGTCTGACCTTCAGCTATGCCCGCCCATGGGGGCATCCAAACGGTGGCATCACCATTGAAGTATGCAAGATCCAGCACGGCGCCCCGGGCTTCAGTTATTTCAGGGGCGGTCAGAGCGACACTGAGCTGGCGAATCTGGTACCTGCGCAGTGGGAACCTGATTGCCTCGGCCTCCTCAGCATCCTCCCGCAGCCCAACCAGCATCTCCAGAACAATCTCGCTGAGATCAGCAAAGCCTTGGAGTTCAAAGCGCGTCAGCGTAGCGCGGATACCCAGGTCCACTTCGCCAGGCGCCACAAGCTGGCGCTCGGCAAGGACAATGGTCTTGTCGTTACCCTCATGGTCTACCCCCCGGCAACGGAACCAATACCGCTGGCGCAGATTGATCCCATTCCATTTCGCCACCGTGGCCAGCGCATTGCCCTGAAAACTCCGTAGATCGAGCACATCACCATTGGCCTCCTCGATCCGTGGCCGTGGCGGGTTGCTCAGCACCGGCCCGATGCCCAGGTGCAGGAAGTCCGAATAGCGTCGGCGTTCCGCAGGCTCAGTAACGAAGTAACGGACGCGCACCTCATGCCCCAGGCTGGGCACGATGTCTTCCTCGTAGACGGGGAACGCCACGTCATCGGCAATTTGCACCGGGAAGCTATCGAAGATGTCCGCGTCCTCTACCGGGCTCAGCCACTCCATAAACACCGTCTGCCCGGGTGCCATGCCGTCGTACAAGGGAGCCTCGACGGTGGCCACCACGATGCCGATCGGATCAAGGGTGTCGTTCTCCGCCTCCGGCACGGTCGGGCGGACCAGCTCGGGGGCTGGCTCACCGACCCACAGCGGCAACACCTGCGACTCCCGCGGCTCGCTGCTGCCGAAGTACACCCGGTAGAACAACTCCAGGCGACCGCCAGACAGCGCGGCAATATGTATGTCCTCCACAATAATCACTACCGGATTGCCCACCTGGGCACCGGTCATGAACCGGTCGGTCATATGGACATAAGCATGACCGCTCTCCCGTTTGCCTTGCCAGACCAGGCGTACCTGCTGACCGGCGAACATACCCACCCACGGCGGGATCCGCACCACGGCTCGCGACAGGGTATCGGGCAGGAAGTCTTCCTCACGACTATCCACATCCGGCGGCAGCAAATCGGCCGCCTTGCCCCTGACACCGACGGCAGTGGTTCTGGACGGTATCTGCTGCCCGTCGCGAGTCACCTTGTAGGAGACATAGGCCAGGCCACCGGCGATCGACTCGGCGATGCTGTTGGGTACCTCGTGCCTAATGGGACGAGGTGGCGGCATGATGCCCACCGGGTATTCAGGCGAAACATGCGGCGGGATTTCCACGACGTCTTCGGTATAACCGCGAAAGGTGAACACCACCCGATCACCGGCCCGGAAGTCGGGCCGATCGGCGATAACCGATATGCCGACATCGGCGCCCTGCAGCGCCCCCAGGTCGAGGAAACCTTCCTCGTCAATCCCGGCCACCCCTGGCCGTGGCAACAACAGCAGGCTGACTTCGACAAAGGCATAGCTGGGCAACGAGGCGCCATCGGAGTCGTTGCCCACCTCGTCTTCCAGCCAGTACAGGACCAGCAGGCGCTCATCATCGCCGCCCGCCTCGATGGTGGCAAAGTCGACGAACACCGGTATGACTTTGCGCACCTCGCCTTCCTGGACCACGTGTGTGACCTTGGCGCCACCCCAGCTCAAATTGAGGGTGTCGCCGACTTCCATGTAGTACCAGGGATTGACGTACACCGTCACGCCGTCCTGGGCCATCTCCCAGTCAATCAGGCCGAAGGGCACGTCCGGCGACATCAAGCCGGCATGATGAGGGCTGCCTGGGGTCGGATTGGGCCCGCCGGGCAAGGTGACCTTGACCTTGACCCGCAAGCGCGCAGACGCCCGTTTGTTGCCGCTGAGCGGCTCGACCGTGAACCATACCTCGCTGACGCCTTTGGGAATGCGGGCAGCCGGCACGAACAGGGTGACCAGGTTGTTCACTTCCTCGGGCAATACCACGATCGGCAATGGCGTGGCAGGCACCTCTTCGTCGCCGAAGTGCACGTGAATCTTGTCGCCGGCGGCCATTTGCAGGTAAGGCTCGACCAGCACCAGCAACCCCTTGCTGTCGGCTTCCATGGCCCCCACGCCAATGCCGCCATCAAGGCCTGCGGGATGATCGCTGAACTCGCGCATGTGCGGGATGCGCACATGGCTGGTTTCGACGCTGCTGATCTGGTTGACGCGCATGAACCAGGGAATGCCGTCGGCCGCCACACCCCGGGCCGCATAGCGTGAAGCCAGGCTGGAGAAGTACAGGGTCTTGCTGAAGCGGGTCCAGCTGCCGCCCTGGGGCAACAGAAAGGTCACCGTCACTTCTTCGGCGACGCTGTCGACCACGTCGAACTGGCAATCACCGCTCAGTACCATCAACGGCAGGCTGACCACCTGGCCAGGGTGGCCGACAATCCGTGCACTGCCGCTCAGTTCAACCTGCACGTAAGTGACATCGGTGAAGCCGCCAGCATCAAAACACACGCGGTTGGCGGCACGGCCGTTGGCCAGCGCACCGCTGGCCGCGCGGGCGCGCACGCGTTGATCTTCCTGCTGTTGATCGAACGGGAAGACATCGGTAAAGCGCACCGGCACATGCTGGGCCTGGCCCGTGCCGATCACCGCGCTGACCAGTACCGTCTCGGCGTAGGGGTCGCCCAGCCAGGCAATGAACTCACCCTTGGCATCCAGGGTGAAGTCCAACTGCTGGCTGTCGTTGTCGAATTGCGCCGAGCCATTGACGCTGAGGCTGCCTTGCGCGCCCGGCCGCCCGACCAGGGTCACCGCACAGGTCTGGGTCGGCAGCGTCCAGTCCTCGGGCAAGGCGGAACGGGCCAGGCCCGAATCGGAGACACCGATGTGCAGTTGCCCCTGGCGCACGGTGTAGGTTCTGACCGGGAAATCCAGCGTCGCAGCGCCACCGAAGTTGACCCTCAGGTGCAGCGACAACGCGCTGCCATCGTCGAGCTCGTCGAGAAACTCGCGCGGCAGCGCCACGTTCAGCCCCGCCACCTGCTCTACCGGGCTGTCCACCAACAGCGGCAGCGTGGCATTGGCGCTGCGCACCTCCAGCCACAGCCGCTGGCCCAGGGCAATGAATGGCCAGGCGCTGACACTGATGCGGGCATCACCCTCGAACAGGTCCAGGTCCAGTTCGCTGCCGTTAGCCTCATCGATCCTCGGGCGCGGCAAATCTTCGGCGCTCGGCGCGCCAATTTGCACGGTTTGCCTGGGCGATTCGAGCGCCGCCAGTTCATTGCGCAGCACCTCATAATACAACTGCACCGAACCGTTGAAGTTCGCCGCCACCGCCGCCGCCGGCACGCTGATGGTGATGCTGCCGGTGTCACTGCCCGCACGCTCAGGCAGCACCGGGGTGCCAGCGCCCGCAGCGCCTTTCCAGAACAAGACAATCCGATCACTGTCGCGCATGCCCGGGTAGCTGATCAGCACCTGGGCGCCATGCAGCCCGAGCATCGGGTCGTAGCTGCCGTTCTGCGCGCCCGTCAGTTGCGGCAGTTGCGGCACTGGGGCGACGGAGCGCAACGCCAGCGCCCGCTCCTGGGACGGCAACGGCCGCCCGCCCAGCGCCGGCTCGACCTCGTAGCGCATCAATACCGTGCTACCCAGGCCGACGTTGGCGATGGCCTGGGGTACACGGAACGTTGGCAGCGCGCCGCTGCTGTCGACTGCCTTGGTTTCGCTGTAGCTGCTCTCCGGTCCGGCGCCTTGCCAGGTGAACGTGACCTTGTCGCCTACCTGCTTGCCCGGGTAGTTGACCGTCACCTGCACCCCGAGAGGGTAGAAATGCGGGTCCAGTTCATTGACCGGCTCGTCCACCTCCGGCGCCGGCAACAATCCGGCGGCGCTGATGCGCAGCTCCAGCGGTTCCGATTGCCGAAAGCCGACGCTGCGCGTGCTGAGCATGCGCACCTGGTAGTAGACCTTGACCGAGCCCGACTCCAGCAGGCGGATGTGTTCCGTGCCGACATTGATCGCCAGCTCGCGGTCCCCTGCCCCCTCCGAGGCGGTCACCACACGCCGGACTTCATGCAGGGTTGGTCTGCCGCCAAGTTGGGTGCCCTGCCACACCAGGGTAAGCTGGTGGCCTGCCGTGCGCCCCTGGTACTTGGGGATCATCACGGCAGCCCGGGCAACATCGTAAGGCAGTACGCCCGCCACAGCCTGCGCCACCCTCGGCACGCTCAACGCTTTGGGCTGCCCTTTGAAACCGATGCTCAGGCGCTGCGAGTGCTGCTCGCCGCCAGCCTTCACCAGCGTGTAGCCCACGACCGCCAGGCCGCTGGCCAGGGCCCAGGCTTTGTCATTGACAATGCTGAAGGTCAGGGTTTGCGGCAACGTCCCGCGGAGGGTCTGGTCCAGGTCGATTTGGGTCAGCTGGCCCGAATCGATGTAGCCGGTAAAGCGCAACCTGACTGTGTCGCCGATGGCGAACGCCGGTGCGCTGGCCAGCACATGTATCAGCAGGTCATCGCTACCCAGCACCTCGAGGTTGATATAGCCCTCGTTATCGAGCCCCGGTACCGAAACAGCCGGCAATTGCGCCTGGCCGGTATCGACCACCACCGACACATGGGGCGCCCAGCTCTGGCTGGTGTTGTGGACAATATCGTGCACTTCCCAGGTCACCACCAGGTTGGGGCTGTCACCGGCCTGGCGAATGACGCTGCCGGGCACCGTGAACACCACCGGCTGATTGAGATCGGCCTCGACCAGGGTATAGCTCAACATCACGCCGCCCCAGCTCAGGCGGATCACATCGCCAACGGCGCGGTGCTCGTAGAAATAGACCTGCACCTGGACGCCGTTCTCCAGGTGTTCAGCGGTCACCGGATTGACTGCGACATCCGCCGCCACCAGGCCTTGGTGCCCGGGCTCGGAACCGCCCGGGCGGTCCAGCTTGACCAGCACTGAGAGGTCGCGGGAATTGCCATACTCGATAGTGTTGCGGCTGAAGCGGTAGCGCAGCGCATGCGCGCCCGGGGTAAACCGCTCGGTGGGCAGGTGCAGGTGCAGGGGCCGGCCGAGATCGAAACCCTCGAGCACCAGCGGCGCAACAACCGGGGTGCTGTCCGCGTCCATGTACACCCGCAGCTCGTCGCCGGCACGCACGTCGGCGAACGCCGGCACGGTCGCCAGCACGCCTTGCAGGCTGGTGCTGAGGGTATGGAGGTTGACGCCCGCGTCATAGCCGCTGACCGGCGTCACCGAGGCGAACAGCGACAGCGCAGGCAGCTCGCTGGTGGTAGTGGATTCGATGGTATCGGTTTGCATGTCATTCATGGCAGACAGCCTCGGTAGCAGGGGAAACAGCGTTTCGGCCCTGCGTGCTTACCGCCATGAAAAAGGGCCGACTGGGTGAGAGTCGACCCTTATTCAATACCTCGTTATCGAGGCCAACAACTGACAAAAATGCTAGGTGGCAGTCCGAACCTCATGCCTGGGCGTCCCGCGCGTATGCCAGAAGTGGCGCCAACAGGTACAATCGCACCCTTGTGCAAACTACCAAGGAACGCCGATGTCCGGCCTCGAACTGTTCGCCGCCGTGCTCGGCGTCATCGCCGTCTGGCTGACTGCCAAGCAGAACCCCTGGTGCTGGCCGATCGGCCTGGTGATGGTGCTGCTCTACACCTGGGTCTTCTATGACGTGAAGCTGTATTCGGACATGCTCCTGCAACTGGTGTATGCCGTGCTGCAGCTCTATGGCTGGTGGCAATGGACGCGTCCGGACAGCGTGCGCGAGGCGCGCGAGGTCAGCCTGCTGACGCCGCAGGCGGTTGCCTTTGGCCTGGGCATAGGCTTGCTCGGCAGTCTGGGCCTGGGTGCGGCCATGGCCACCTGGACCGACGCCGCCCACCCTTGGCTGGACGCCGCCCTGACCGGCTTCAGCCTGGTCGCGCAGCTGTGGATGGCGCAAAAACGTCTGCAGTGCTGGCCGCTGTGGATCGTGCTGGATGTGATTTTCGTTGGCCTGTTCCTGTCCAAGGCCATGTACCTGACTGCCGCGCTGTATGCGCTGTTCACCCTGATCGCGGTGCAGGGCTGGCGCGATTGGCGGCGCGATCCGGCGCTGGCGTACACATGAAGGTACTGGTACTCACAGGCCCTGAATCCAGCGGCAAAAGCTGGCTCGGCAACGAAATCCAGGCGCACTTCGGTGGCGAGCTGGTGGGCGAGTTCGTACGTCACTTCATTGACGAACAGGCACGCGATACCTGCTATGCCGACATTCCGACCATTGCCCGCGGACAACTGGCCTGGGAAGACGCGGCCCGCGCCCGGCAACCGCAACTGCTGATTCTCGACACGCACCTGCTAAGCAACATGCTCTGGAGCCGTACGCTGTTTGACGATTGCCCGGCGTGGCTGGAACAAGCATTGTTGGCACGCCATTATGACCTGCACCTGCTGCTCAGCCCCGAGTCCATCGCCTGGCACGACGATGGGCAACGCTGCCAGCCGCAGTTGTCTGAGCGCCAGGCGTTTTTCCAGGCCACCGGTGACTGGCTGGTACGGCACCGGCAGCCTTGTCAGGTAGTCCAAGGCGACTGGGAGCAGCGCAGGTGCGCAGCCTTTGCAGCGGTAACGCGCTTGCTCAAGGTATAAATGGCCGCCCAATGCGGCCAGATGTCCATTCCTGAAACACTGCTCACGGCGCAAACCCGCGATCTAAAGCGGGCCCGGCGCGTGTACGCAAAAGTGTTAAACACCTGAAACAGCCGACCTCCGGGCCCCTTGATGAGCGCGGGCGCCCACTGGATCCAGGTTTGTACGATGCCTTTGTCTCAACGGCGTTACACGAATTTTTCACAATTGCGGTGAATAAACTCAAACCGTTGTTTTTCCATGACAAATAAAAACCGGCACACCTTCTGCTCTCTTCCTCGCAACGCTGAACAGGCCTGCGCACCGAAGAAGGAATTGCCATCGTGGGAAATATTGGTAAAGGCATGTATCGCCTCCTGTTGCTCGGATGGGTACTGACACCGAGCGTCAGCCTGCCGGTTCAGGCCGAAAACGGGATCATCGTCATCACCCGCGATGTGCAACCGCGCAACGCAATGCGTCCCCCCCTGGTTCCCGACCCCTACCCGGTCACCGTCAATACCAACCCGTCCGCACATGTCATCAAACAAACCAACGAGTTGAGCGATGGTGACTTTGCCAGCATCAGCAGCGGTGCAGGCATTACCCCCCTGATCACGCAACAGACCAACAACCTGGGCGGCAACTTCGGTAATCAGACCCAACTGCCCAACCTGGCTGGCGGACGTTCCGGGGGCTCCGGCAATGGCATTTCCAACATGGTCAACTCCAACATCCAGAAAGGCCTTGCCCCCCTGCAGATCTTGACCGGAGGCCAGTGAGATGAGGCACACGCTGCTGATTCTGGCCACGTTTTGCAGTGCACCGGCCTTCGCCCAACCCCCAGTAATCAATAACGCCAACATCGACAGTTCCGGCAAGCAATACCAGGGCAACCTCACGGTCAACCAGGCTGCCGGCGATCAACAGCAGCAGGCTAACGCCCGGGCCATCGCGGTTGGCCATGGCGCCAGCGCAACCACACAGATTCGTCAACGCTTGCGCACCCATGTCGACCCGGCGATGGATGCCCGGTCCGGCATCCAGGGCGACGCCTTCAGTCACGGCAACGGTGCGCTGGGAGTCAACCAGAGCGCGGGCGCCAGTAACCAGCAAGCCAACGCACTGCGCATCAGCATCGGTGCTCAGCCGCAAAGTATCGACGACAGCGTCCTCCTGCAACAGAACGTGGCGCTGCTCAACAACTCCGATCCAACCGACTCTGCACCCGGCTATCGCCAGGTCACTACAAGTGACCAGGCTTTCACCGGTAGCCGTGGGGTGATTCAGTTGAATCAGAGTGCCGGGGTGGGAAATCGAACGGCCAACACCCTGAGCATACGGGTCGCGGACTGACCCAAACAGGTAGGAACAACACTTAACCTAAAATAAAGTACGGAGAATCACCATGAAACCCTCGATGGCATTAAAGCCTCTGGTTTTCGCAATTGCTGCGGTCATGGCTGTTGCTGTACAAGCTGGGCAGAACGA
Organism: Pseudomonas wadenswilerensis; assembly: GCF_900497695.1. GTDB lineage: Bacteria > Pseudomonadota > Gammaproteobacteria > Pseudomonadales > Pseudomonadaceae > Aquipseudomonas > Aquipseudomonas wadenswilerensis. The sequence goes on from NZ_UIDD01000007.1 coordinate 520,938, forward strand.
TCGGCGTGGCAATGATCACCATAATAATGGTCATCATAACAACGGCCACCACACCCCTCCTCCAACCAAGATCCCTGTCTATGCGACTGCCAATGCCTATGACAGTCAGCGCAGCACCGGCAACCGGATCCACAACGAAGGGACCGAGAACTCAGCCGAGATGACCGATTCCGCCGAAGGCTCGAGCGGCAACGTCGGTGTCAACGTGGCGGCCGGTAACGGCAACCAACAAGACAACGCCGCGGCCATCGCCAACGCTCAGTCCGAATCGAGCGTCGACAACACCTTCGTGTTCGGCACTGCCGAAGCTACCGCCCGCGTCACGCAATACAGCAACAACAACAAGGTCAACAACTGGTCGACGCAAAACTCTGCGGTCATGAGCGGATCTGCAAGTGGTGCCAACGGCAACGTCGGTATCAACATTGCTGGTGGCGACCTTAACCAACAGAAAAACACCATGGCCATTGCCAATACCAATGCGCCACTCGGTAACGCAAGGGCCACCGCCTCTGCCAATCAAAACGGCCCTGGCCTGACTGTCAACAACTACGCCGATCGGGAAACCCGTCTGGATACGCTGACCTTTACCAAAACCATCAGCGGTTCGTCTTCTCGCGAAGGCACCTTCGACGCCAGTGTTGATAAGAGCGCTTCGTCGAGCTCCAGTGCCAGCGGTTCGCGCAGCTCTGAGGCCAGCGGTTCGAAGAGCTGGAGTGCCAGCGGTTCCAACAGCATGACTGCCAGCGGTTCCAACAGCTCGAGTGCCAGCGGCTCCAACAGCTCGAGTGCCAGCGGTTCGGGCAGCTCGAGTGCCAGCGGTTCCCACAGCTCGAATGCCAGTGGTTCCAACAGCCGCGATACCAGCGCAACCAGCAGTGCTTCGCTGGACGTCGCGCTGAACGCCGCCGCCGAGGCTGCCAGGTCCGTCACCACGGATGATGGCCGTCGCGAACGCACCCGCAGCGAAGAAGCCAGTGCATCGCTTGATGTAACGCTTAATGCATCGATCGATGCATCGCGCGAAACTTCGTTCGACTCTTCGTTCGACAGATCGCGCGACTCGTCGTGGGATAAATCGCGTGACTATGCGTACGACAAATCGCGTGATTCTTCCTACGATAGATCCCGTGATTCTTCTTACGATAAGTCCCGTGACTCTTCTTACGATAAGTCCCGTGAATCTTCGTACGATAAATCGTCGTCCTCCTCGTTCGAGAAAGCCTACGAAAAAGCTTCTGAGTCTTCGAGCTCCATCTCGAAAAGCTACAGCGAAGCCGACTCGTTTGAGCTGAGCAACAGTGTTTCCTTCCAAGTGCTGACTCCAATTGGCTGGGCAAACCCTGTGACCAACACTGCAACCCTGAACGGTTCGGTTAATGGTGGCAGTGGCAACCTGGGCGTCAACGTAGCTGCCGGTGTGGGCAACCAACAAAGCAACTCGCTGGCCATCTCCAACACCTCGATGTAATTGCCGTGGCCTGGAGGCCCCCTTCGGGGGGCCTTTTTTCACTACCAGCAGGGGGGCATCGAACATGCGCATTATCGCTTTGGCGTTTCTGCTTTGCCTGGCCAGTCTGAGTGAAGCTGCACAAATGCCACTTTCCGTATTGCCGGGTGGTGCGGTGATATTCAAGCCCATCCAGAGCATACGCGAGCGCAAATTCGCCGACCTGGTGCAACAGAAAACCGACTTCAGTTGCGGCGCCGCGGCCCTGGCGACCATATTGCGCCAGGCCTATTGGCTGGACGTGGATGAACAACAGATCATCGAAGGCATGCTGGCCCATGCCGATCAGGACCTGGTCCGTACCCAGGGCTTCTCCATGCTCGACATGAAGCGTTACGTGGAAAGCCTGGGCATGCGTGCCCGTGGTTACCGGGTGGCCGTCGAGACCTTGCACACCATCCGCATTCCGGTGGTGGTACTGATGGACATCCGTGGCTACAAGCATTTTGTGGTCATGCAAAAAGTCGCCAACGGCTGGGTATACATCGGTGACCCGGTACTTGGCCATAAGCGCTTCAAGGTCGACGACTTCGTCAAAGGCTGGAACGGCATCATCTTCGCCGTCATCGGCCAGGGTTACGACAAGACCAATGCCCTGCTCGACCCGCCTCTGCCGCTGACCGCCAAGAACCGCATCAACAACTTCACCCCGGTGCAAGACGCCGAGCTGATGGATTTCGGATTCATCCAAAGCGACTTCTTCTAATGACAAGGGAGCACGAGGCTCCGGGAGCATCCAATGAAGACCCCAATCTGGCTAGCGGCCGTTTGCCTGGCCGCCAGCCTGCCGACCCAGGCACAGACGCTCAAGCCGATTGAACTGAAGGATCAGGAACTGGCGAACCTGCGAGGCCGCTATGTCATGCCGGGGCGAATCATCAGTTTCGGCATTGTCATGACCAGCACCTGGCAAAATGCCAACGGTGAAGTGATCGGCGCCACGTCGTCGATGCAAATTCAACAATCGACGATCAAACCGCAGTTCTATGTGTCGATGATCGACGAAAAAGGTCATGCCTCGGCACACTCGCAAAGCAGCGGTACCGGTACCATCACGGGCGGCAGCGGCCTCAACAGTACCGAGGGCGTCACGCAGGTCGTGCGGGCTGCCGGAGACAACAACACGGCCTACAACAACGTTGATATCAACGTCACCAAGGCTAACCAGGCGCCAGCAACGCAGCAGCAGGGCCAGGTACTGGCCGCTGGCTCGACCCTGGTCGGCGCCAACGGCGCGGGCTCGCTGAGCGTTTCCTCGAGCGGTACCGGCGTGCAAATGAATATCGTCGCCAACAACAACCAGGGCAGCACCGCGCAACGCCTGGCCCAGGGTAGGCTGATGCAGAACACCACCTTGCTCGGCGGTGGCAACCGGGTCAGCAACCTCACGTCCCTCAATGTCGTGCTGCGTGACAACGCACCGACCGCAGGGTCGGTCAACGGCAACCTGGATCAGCTCAAAGGTCTTCGCACTCTCGGATTCTGATCTACGCTCAGTCTCATCAAATGTAGTCAGAAGGGACGGCCAACCCATGCATCGATCGTTAACGTTCAGAGCTATCGTCTGTTTGAGTAGCCTGACTCCGGCCACAATGCTTTACGCAGCCGCCGACCCTCAGGTAGAAGCATTAAAACAAGAACTCATGGAGTTGAAACAGCGTTACGAAGTACAGCAGCAAGCACTGATGGTCCTCGAACAACGCGTTCGCCAAGTCGAAGAAACACCTGCGACACCTGCTCCCAAACGTCTGACCAAATCCCCGGCTGAGACGGTCAAGGGTGGCCAGACAGTGGCCGCAGGCGCGCCGGGCACCACAGGCAGCTCATACGGCCAGTCACTGAAGGAAGATTCGGAGCCCGCGCAAAGCGTTTCCAACCTGTATGACGAGGCCAGCGGATTCTTCGGTGGCGGCAAGTTCAGCGTCGAAACCGGCCTGACCTACACCCATTACGATACCCGGGCGCTGGTGCTCAACGGGTTCCTGGCCCTGGACTCTATTTTCCTCGGTAACATCAACCTCGACCGCATCAAGGCGGATAACTGGACCCTGGACCTGACCGCCCGCTACAACCTGGATCAACGTTGGCAGTTCGACATCAACGTCCCGGTGGTCTACCGCCAATCCACGTATTCCTCTGGCGGCGCGGGTGGCGCCGGGCCGGTGTCATCCGACGCAACCGTCAGACGCGATCCCACAATCGGCGATGTCAACGTCGGCATAGCCTACAAGTTCCTGGACGAATCGGAAAACTGGCCCGACGCAGTCGCCACCTTGCGGATCAAGGCCCCCACCGGTGAGGAGCCCTATGGCATCAAACTGGTCAACGATCCCACCAACGACAACCTGTCGGTACCTGAAAGCCTCCCTACCGGCAACGGGGTCTGGGCCATCACCCCGGGTATCTCGCTGGTCAAGACCTTCGACCCTGCCGTGCTGTTCGGCAGCCTGTCCTATACCTACAACATGCAGGACTCCTTCAGCGACATCAGCCCTACCGTCAACACCAAGGTCCCGGGTGACGTGAAACTCGGCGACTCCTGGCAGATCGGCGCCGGTATTGCCTTTGCCTTGAACGAGAAGATGAGTATGTCGTTTTCGTTCTCCGACCAATTTGCCAGCAAAAGCAAGATCAAGCCTGATGGCGGCGACTGGCAGTCGGTTCCCAGCAGCGACTACAACTCGGCAAACTTCAACATCGGCATGACCCTGGCGGCCACCGATAACCTGACCATCGTCCCCAACCTCTCCATTGGCCTGACCGACGACTCGCCGGACTTCTCCTTCAGCCTGAAATTCCCTTACTACTTCTAAGCAAAAAGCCCGCTTCGGCGGGCTTGTGGTATCTGCCAGGCTTAGCGGATCTGGTGCTTGTGCAGCAGCCGGTAGAAGGTCGGCCGGGAAACCCCGAGTACCTTGGCGGCAATGCTCAGGTTATCGCTGTGCCGGTTGAGCACATCGCACAAGGCCTGGCGCTCGGCCCGATGTTTGTAGTCTTCCAGGGTGCCCATGCTCGCTTCGAAATTCTGCTGGCTGTGCAACCCCAGGTCCTGCGCCTCGATCTGCCGGCCTTCGGCCAGTACCAGGCCCCGCCTCACCCGGTTGGCCAGCTCGCGCACATTGCCCGGCCAGTCATGCTTGCCCATGGCCGCCAGGGCTTCCTCGCTGAACGAACGTGGCCGGCGGCCGGTTTCCAGGCTGTAGAAGTGCGAAAAATGGCTGGCCAGCATCGACAGGTCGCCATGCCGGTCGCGCAGCGGCGCGGTCACGACCTGCAGCACATTGAGGCGATAGTACAGGTCTTCGCGAAAGCGGCCGCTATCAATGGCCTTTTCCAGGTCCACGTGGGTTGCCGCCAATACCCGCACATCCACGGCAATCGGTTGGCTGCCGCCGACCCGCTCGATGTGCTTTTCCTGCAAAAACCGCAGCAGGTTGGCTTGCAGCTCCAGCGGCAGGTCGCCGATTTCGTCGAGAAACAAGGTGCCGCCGTTGGCCACTTCGATACGGCCGATCTTGCGTTGATGGGCGCCGGTAAAGGCGCCTTTCTCATGGCCGAACAGCTCGGACTGGATCAGGTGTTCGGGGATGGCACCACAGTTGATCGGCACGAAGGGTTTGTCGCGGCGCTGGGACTGGCGGTGCAAGGTCCGCGCGACCAGCTCCTTGCCCGTGCCGCTTTCGCCACGAATCAGCACCGGCGACTCGGTAGGCGCCAGCTTGCTCAGCAGCTTGCGCAGTTCGCGGATCGGACGGCTATCGCCCAACAGCTCATGCTCGGTCTCGTCGACATGCACATTGCCCTTGCCTCGCAGGCGCGCCATGCCAAAGGCGCGGCCGAGGGTGACCTGCACCCGCGAGACATCGAACGGCAAGGTATGAAAGTCAAAAAACCATTCACAGACAAAATCGCCGACATTCTGCGCTCGCAGCTCTTCGGCGCTCAAGACCGCGATCCATTCGGTGTTGCTGCGGCTGATCAGGTCCTTGACCGCATCCGGGGGCTGCAGGTGCGAAGCCTGCAAGCGCAACAGGCCTACGTCGCAGGGATGCTCAAGGGCCGAAGACAAGGTACAGCTATGCACATCCCAGCCCACACTGCGCAAGCCTGGCAACAGGCGATGACAGTCATCGCACGGATCGACGATCAGCAGGCGGCGGTTGGATGCAGGCTCTAGCATGACCTTTTCCTTGGCGCCAATAGTTGGAATTTTAAGTAGAAACAGGGTGTTGGCAGGCCCGTTTTAACAGTAGCAACGATGCGTCAATATCCCACTACCGTCTGTCTGTTGAGAGGGCGCATTGGTCGCGGATTTCGGGTCAAAAGCGGCGCCGCAACGGGCTGAATACCGGGGCGGTATCACTGCGGCCACCGTGGGGGATTATGCAGTCAAGCGCATAAGGTGATCTGTGAGGCCTGGACTCAAGAACCGGACCGTTTCACAATTAATCCGCACCATCTCATTCTGGGACCGTACACCTAAGCCCAGTGCGCAGGGTCAGGCAAAGCAAGGGGAAGGTTACCGCATTACTTTCCTGCGGCGTCTGATCGAAGCTGACTTTGAATTCAACCCGAAACTCGGAGTTGTCCCGTAGCAGCAACAAACGATTGCGGGCAAGTACCCTGCTGAGGCCACTCGCAGCTTCATCTTCATTGAGCTCGCCTGCGCTGATCAACTCGATGAGATCCGGCTCACCATTGAGCTTCGTACCATGACAGCGTAGCCAGACCCTTTGACCCGCCCGGGCGAAACGCCAAAGTATTAACGAGACAGCCGAGTCGCCGACAAAACGATCAAGGTCCAGAGTCGACCCGACTGCACCCGCGACCTCGGGTAGTGGCAAGCCTGCCAGGGGCTGTATACCGAGTCTCAGTAGCGGTGACTCCTGCGCTTCAGCCCCCAGGCGAGTCACGCCATAGCGGACCGCCACTTCGCGCTGGCTAGGGCCAATGTTTGCGCCTACAACGTCAGGGGGAACGGTGAACTCAAGCTCACCGGCAGGATCGCCCGTAAGCGGCCCCAGCGTGGTCGACCCCAAAGCCGTGCCTGTCCAGTGCAAGGTGATTCTTTCCTGCGTGGTCATATGCGCATAGCGAATCTTGATCCTGACGCCAGACAACGCCAGCAGCGGATCAAGTTGGCCACCACAGGCCTGGACAACCGAGGGTAACTGTAGCTCCAGGGTCTTTAGCCTGATCTGCAGCAACAGAAACCACGAGTGCCTGGCTCGTACACCCGCTTCAACCACCCAGTAACGGAAAATAATGTTGTGGCTAACGGCCGGGGTGATGAAGTCGACAGGTACGGCAAAGGTCAGATCTTGTATGTCGGTAACCTGGATATGCTGGGAATGGCTTCCGCCGACACCTGTTCTCACACACTCCAGGTACACCGTCTGCCCAGATAACATGCCATCGTAGATTCCAACCCGCACGGTGGCGGCCGTCAGGCCGACAGGATCCAGCCTGCCGTTCTCGGATTCGTCCACCAACGGAGGGGGAAGTACCAGTTCAAGGCTACCCACCTCCAGGTCAAGGTATTCAGACTCGTGCCAGCCGCTGTCATAATCGAACACTCGATAGTGCACCGACACTGTACCGTTGTTGAGCGGAGCGATATGTTCCGCCAGCACGATGAAATCGATGGCCCCTCCCACCTCATCGGCTTCAATGACACGGTCCTCGCTATGAAAATAGTGCTGGTTGTTCGCCCGCCGGCCATCCCAGATCATTCGCACCAGCTGCTGGGCGGCCATTTGCGAGTACGCAGGAATTTGCACTGTCGCACGCTCAAGTGTATCGACGAGGTTGTTTCCCACGGCCTCGAGTACAACCGGAGACTGCAAGCCCTGCCTCGCTGATGTTCCTTGGCTCATACCTCCCCCTGTCATCATTAGTGCCCTGCGGCCGGGAGCTTATTCAACTCCCCTCCCAACCTGGCCGCTACTGACAAAAATGCCAGGTACCCCGGTATGAACCGATAAACGGTATTAAAATATTTTCCAAAGAAGTGTGACTTACCCCCCGGTCGGGTGCATCAGTACAAGTAACTCACCGCTGCGCAAACAGGCGCGCGGGTTTATTCCATGTTTGGGCCCACAGAGAGACCGAACCCATGAACGCCCCGCTGCGTGTCAACGATGCCCTGCTGATTGCCGACCACGCCTTTGAACCTTTCCAGTGTGTTGCCTGGGATGTACCCAACGGTACCGGCGAGTTGAGCCTGGCAGTCATCGACCGGACCAGCACCCGCATTGGCAGCAAGCAAGTCCCTTGCAGCACCTATTCCGACCCTGCGCAACTGGCTCATTTGATTGAAGAAGTTCGTGCCGAGTTGAGCGAGAAAGGTTATACGCTGCAGCCTTGGTCGATGCCCAAGTAATAGCGGTTAATTGCCAAAGGCGCTGTATTCGCGCACGCCTTTGGCAACTTTGCTATAACTCGCTGGACAAACTGCGACACTTGGCCGCAGTTGTTTTTATTGATACCAGGTTATCCGCCGAGCAGTGCCAGTGTCTCCAGGTGCTGGTAATCGGCATGCAGTTGTTGCGCAAGTAACTGTGCCCTTCCCAGCTTGACCGGCGAACTTTCGATATCCACCAACAGCGATTGGCAAGGCAGCGGCTGCAGCGCCTGCCAAGCCTTGAGCCGGCCATCGGTCACGATCAGGCATCGCTGCAGTTCTGCCGGATAGCGTCGTTGACGCTCCTGCAGCCAATTCCGTGCCTGCTCCAGTGCCGCCAGCAATGGCGTACCGCCCCCCGCCCCCAACGCCTCCAGCCACGGCTGCAAGCTCGCCGAGGCTTTTAGCCCGTGACGTTGCCAGCGCGGCGCTTTGCCGCTGGCGGTGAGCAGGGTCAGTCGCGCGCGGTTGCGGTAGGCCTGATCGAAAAACCCCGCCAGCATGCCCTTGGCCCGGTTCAGGGCCTGGTGACGGCGGGTTGACGCCGAAGCATCGACAATCACCAGCCACAGCTCTTGGGCGCTGGCCGTGCGCTGCTGCCAGCACAGGTCGTTGCGCGTGCGCGGGCGGCCCTTGAGCAAGGTCGCCGGCCAGGCCACCGCGCCGGATGCCGCCTGTTTGCCGCGCCCACGCGGGCCCGCAGTCAGTGCACCGGGTCGGGGTCTGGCATCCGCGCTGGTGTGCCGACGGATGCTCAGGGCTTTTTTGCCCAGTTCGGTACCTCGCGCCGGGCGCCGCTCGGGGTGGCTTGTGGCGGCAGTTCGCCCCATTGACCCTGGCCTTGCTGGCCGGCCGATGGCGGCATCGCCGCACCGTTGTCTGGCGCTTGCGATTGTGGCGCCGGGGCTTCACGGCGGCGATGGCGCAAGGCGAATTCGGCCACGGCATCGATATCCTCGGCTTCGATCGCCAGCGCTCCGCGCCAGGCTGCGTGGGCCCGGGCCGCACGCAGCCAGACCAGGTCGGCACGCAGGCCATCGACGCCAGCGGCAAAGCAGCGCTCGGTAATCTGCGCCAGGGCCAGGTCGTCCAGGGCAATCTGTTGCAGGCGTTCACGGGCGCCATGGCAACGCTCGCGCAGGGCCGCCTGAGCGGGTGCCCACTGGGCACAGAACGCCTCGGGATCACTGTCGAAATCCAGGCGCCTGCGAATGATCTGGCCACGGGCTTCGGGCAACGGCTGGCCCTCGAGCAGCACATTGAGGCCGAAGCGGTCGAGCAATTGCGGGCGCAACTCGCCCTCTTCCGGGTTCATGGTGCCAATCAGCACGAAACGGGCACTGTGGCGGTGGGAAATGCCGTCGCGCTCGACCCGGTTGGTGCCACTGGCGGCGACGTCCAGCAACAGGTCGACCAGATGATCCGCCAGAAGATTGACTTCATCGACATACAGCACGCCGCCGTCGGCCTTGGCCAGCACCCCGGGGGAAAACTGCGCCTTGCCCTGGCCCAACGCCGCATCCAGGTCGAGGGTGCCGACCAGGCGCTCTTCGCTGGCACCCAGCGGCAAGGTCACGAACGGCCCCGCTCCGAGCAAATCCGCCAGGCCCCGGGCCAGGGTGCTCTTGGCCATGCCGCGCGGGCCTTCGATCAGCACGCCGCCGATCTTCGGGTCGATGGCGGTCAGGCACAGCGCCAGTTTCAGCTCATCGGCGCCGACCACGGCAGCCAGGGGGAAGTGTGCAGGTTCACTCATTTCAATTCTCTTCTTCGCCGTCCAGCAGCTGTTCTTCCAGGGCTTCGCGGTACTCGCCGGGCTCCTGCCAGAGCCCGCGTTGCTGGGCTTCGAGCAGGCGCTCGGTGATGTCGCGCAGCGCCTCGGGGTTGTGCTGGCGGATAAAGTCGCGGGTCGGGCCATCGAGCACATAGGCGTCGGCCAGCGACTGGTAATGGTGGTCGTCGATCAACTGCGTGGTGGCATCGAACGCGAACAGATTGTCGACGGTGGCAGCCAGTTCGAAGGCACCTTTATAGCCGTGGCGCTTGACCCCGTCGATCCACTTGGGGTTCAGCGCCCGGGCACGGATCACCCGGTTCAGCTCTTCTTTCAGCGTGCGGATGCGCGGCCGATCCGGCTGGCTATGATCGCCGTGGTAGCTGGCGACGCTGCTGCCGCCCAGGCTTTCCACGGCGGCGAGCATGCCGCCCTGGAACTGGTAGTAGTCGTTGGAATCGAGCAGATCGTGCTCGTGGTTGTCCTGGTTCTGCACCACCGCCTGCACCTGGCTCAGGCGCCGGGCAAAGTGGGCGCGCGCCGGCGTGCCGTCATCGGCAGCGCCGTAGGCATAGCCACCGTGGTTCAGGTAAACCTCGGCCAGGTCCTGGCGGTCATTCCACAGGCGCCCGTCGATGGCATTCTGCACGCCAGCGCCATAGGCGCCCGGCTTGGCCCCGAACACCCGCCAGCCGGCCTGACGGCCCGCCTGTTCGGCATCCACACCCTGGGCCAGCAATTCAGTACGTTCGCTACGGACCTTGGCCGCCAGGGGGTTGAGGTCATCCGGTTCATCCAGTGCCGCCACCGCTTGCACAGCAGCGTCGAACAGCTTGATCAGGTTGCCGAAGGCATCGCGGAAAAAACCCGAGACGCGCAAGGTGACGTCCACCCGCGGCCGGTCGAGCAGGCTCAAGGGCAGGATTTCGAAATCGTCGACCCGCTGGCTGCCGCTGGCCCACACCGGTCGCACACCGAGCAAGGCCATGGCCTGGGCGATATCGTCACCACCGGTGCGCATGGTCGCCGTACCCCACACCGACAGGCCCAGTTGGCGCAGGTGATCGCCATGGTCCTGCAGATGACGCTCGAGGATCAGGTTGGCCGAGGCAAAGCCGATGCGCCAGGCGGTGGTGGTCGGCAGGTTGCGCACATCGACAGTATAGAAGTTGCGCCCGGTCGGCAGCACGTCCAGGCGCCCGCGGCTTGGCGCGCCACTCGGGCCAGCGGGCACGAAACGGCCGTCGAGGGCAGCGAGCAGGCCGTGCATTTCTGCCGGGCCGCAGCCGTCCAGTCGCGGTGCGACCTGCTGCTCCAGCGCCTCGAGAATGGCCTGCACTTGCGCCCATTCCGGGCCGCCGGCAAGCTGCACGGTGCCGTCGAGCATCTGCTCGATCAACTGGCTGGCATACAGCTCCAGGCGCTCGCGGGTATCGCCCGCCGTGCGCCATGCCTCGTCCAATGTAGCCAGCAGTGAAGGCCTCGGGCCCTGCCAGGGTTGGCCAAGGTCGCAATCGAGCGGATCGAAGCCCAGGTTCAGCGCCCTGGCCAGGGCCCGCAACAAACTGCCGTTGGCCCCGCGCCCATCACCGCGCTCCACCCGCAACAGGGCCAGCAAGGTATCGGTGCGCAAACGCCCGGCAGGCGACTCGCCGAACACATGCAGGCCATCGCGGATCTGCGACTCCTTGAGGTCGCACAGGTAGGTGTCCAGGCGCGGCAGCCACACCGCGGCATCGTCCAGCGCACCTTCGATCTGCAGCTCGCGGTCGATATGGTTGTCGCGCACCAGCGCCAGGATGTCGCGCTGCAGCTCGCGGGCCCGGCGCGGGTCGAGCAACTGCGCCTCGTAGTACTCGTCGGCCAGCAGTTCCAGGTGACGCAAGGGCCCATAGGTTTCGGCGCGGGTCAGCGGCGGCATCAGGTGGTCGATGATCACCGCCTGGGTGCGCCGCTTGGCCTGGGCGCCCTCACCCGGGTCGTTGACGATAAACGGGTAGATGTTCGGCAGCGGGCCGAGCAAGGCGTCCGGCCAGCAGCTGTCGGACAAGCCGACGCCCTTGCCCGGCAGCCATTCCAGGTTGCCGTGCTTGCCGACATGGATCAGCACATCGGCGGCAAAGCCGTGACGCAGCCAGAAGTAGAACGCCAGGTAAGCGTGCGGCGGCACCAGGTCGGGGTCATGGTAGACCGCGCTCTGGTCCAGTTGGTAACCACGGGCCGGCTGGATGCCGACGAAGGTCAGGCCGTAGCGCAGGCCGGCGATCATCATCCGCCCGCTGCGGAACATCGGGTCCTGGCTCGGCTCGCCCCAGCGTTCGCGCACGGCTATCTGGTTGGCCTCGGGCAAGGCGGCAAACGCCGCCAGGTAATCGTCCAGGGCCATGCTCTGCATGCACGGGCGCAGGTCGAGGCTGTCCAGGTCATTGCTGACGCCACCGAGCAAGGCCTGGATCAGCGCCGTACCGCTGGCGGGCAAGGGGGCCAGGGGATAGCCCTGCGCCTGCAAGGCGCGCAGGATATTCAGCGCTGCGGCCGGGGTGTCGAGCCCCACGCCATTGCCGATGCGGCCATCGCGGGTCGGGTAGTTGGCGAGGATCAGCGCCACACGCTTCTGTGCGTTGGGTAGCTGCGCCAGGTCACACCAGCGCCGCGCCAGCTCGGCGACAAAGTCCATGCGCTCGGGCTGGGCACGGTAGCAGACCACGTCGGACTGGCTGCGCTCGCTGCGCCAGGCCAGGTCCTTGAAGCTGATCGGCCGGGTGATGATGCGCCCGTCCAGCTCCGGCAAGGCGATGTGCATGGCCAGGTCGCGGGCACCCAGGCCCTGCTCGCTGGCCTGCCAGGCCGGCTCGTTGTCCTGGGCGCAGATCGCCTGCAACACCGGGATATCGCGGCGAAACGGCCGCAGGTGCGGCTGCTCGGGGCTCGACTGGGCAAAGCCTGTGGTGTTGATGATCAGTGCAGCGTCGACCTGGTCCAGCCAGTCCTCGACCTGCTGCAGGCAACCGGCCTCCTTGAGGCTGGCCACGGCAATCGGCAAGGGGTTGAGCCCGGCCAGCTGCAAACGCTCGCAGAATGTATCGATGAAGGCGGTGTTGGCCGCCTGCAGGTGCGAGCGATAGAACAGGATCGGCACCACCGGCTGCTCGACCTGCCACTCGCCGAACCAGTCCTCCAGCGCCGCAGCCGCCTTGCGCGGGTGATACACCGCAGTGCGCGGCAGTTGTTGCGGCTCGCTCCAGGAGTAGGCGCAATTCAAGTACTGGCTGGCGAGGCAGTTGAACAGGTTCAGGGCATTGGCCTTGCCGCCCTGGCGCAGAAAGTGCCAGAGCCGTTCGGCCTGCTCGGCCGGCACCGTGCTGAGGCTGGTCAGCTCCGGGTCCGGACGGTCGTCGCCCGGCACCAGGATCAGTTGTACACCACGGGCGGCCAGTTCCAGCAGCTGTTCCACACCATAGCGCCAATAGCCGACGCCACCGTGCAGCGACACCAGGATGACCTTGGCATGGCGCAGCACTTGGTCGACATACAGGTCGACCGAGGCGTGATTCTGTACCTGCATCGGGTTGGCCAGACGCAGGCTGGGGAAATCCTCGGGCAACTGCTGGGCGGTTTCGGCCAGCAGCGCCAGGTGCGAGTCACCGCTGCAGAGGATTACCAGCTCGGCCGGGGTCTGGCCGAGGTCGGCAATGCTGTCGTCCGGTACAAAACCACCGGGCTGGGTCCGCAGCAGGTGCATCGGTCAAGCGCCCAGGGCGGCGCGCAGGCTCGCTTCCAGTTGTGCCGCATCCAGTTCCTGGCCAATCAGCACCAGGCGCGTGGTGCGCGGCTCTTCGCTGCGCCAGGCGCGGTCGAAGTGCTTGTCGAAACGGGTGCCCACGCCCTGGATCAGCAGGCGCATCGGCTTGCCCGGGATAGCGGCAAAGCCCTTGACCCGCAGGATGCCGTGCTGCACGACCAACTGGGTCAGGGCATCGAGCAACAGGCTTTCGTCGGCTTGCGGCAGCTCGATGGAGATCGAGTCGAAGGCGTCGTGATCATGGTCGTCGTGATCGTCACCGTCGTGGTGCGAATCGTGGTGGGTGCGGCGGCCATCGATATGCGCCTCGGATTCGGCGCCCAGGCCCAGCAGCACGTCCAGCGGCAGACGGCCGCTGCTGGCTTCGATCACCTTCACCGCCGGTGGCAGCTCTTCTACAACTTCGGCGCGCACCTTGGCCAGGTCGTCGGCAGCGATCAGGTCGGCCTTGTTCAGGACCACCAGGTCGGCGCTGGCCAACTGGTCGGCGAACAGCTCGTGCAGCGGCGATTCGTGGTCCAGGTTGGGGTCGAGCTTGCGTTGGGCATCGACCTGGTCCGGGTAGGCGGCAAAGGTGCCGGCGGCGACGGCCGGGCTGTCGACCACGGTGATCACCGCGTCGACCGTGCAGGCGTTACGAATCTCTGGCCACTGGAAGGCTTGCACCAGGGGCTTGGGCAGGGCCAGGCCGCTGGTTTCGATGAGGATATGGTCGAGGTCGCCGCGACGGGCCACCAATTCGCGCATCACCGGGAAGAACTCTTCCTGCACGGTGCAGCACAGGCAGCCGTTGGCCAGCTCATAGACGCGGCCGTTGGCCTCTTCTTCGCTGCAACCGATGCTGCACTGTTTGAGGATTTCGCCGTCGATGCCCAGCTCGCCAAACTCGTTGACGATCACCGCGATGCGCCGCCCCTGGGCGTTGTCGAGCATATGCCGCAGCAGCGTGGTCTTGCCCGAGCCGAGGAAGCCGGTAACGATGGTGACGGGGAGTTTGGCCAGTGTTTTCATGTCGATGCCCTTGGCAGGATGGCGGGCATGCGGGACGAGCGCCAAAGGTGTCACGCACCTGGCCTGTTCGCCACCGGATCACCCCGCCCGGTTGAATGTCGGAAACTGTCCGAGGCAGGTCTCCTGGCTTGCATTGCACCGGCGCCAGGGCCAGTCGAACGACGCCTTCCCGCACGCGGTGCAGTGGCTGTGTCGAACGCTTCAATGCTTACAGTTGCGGGGGCAGCCGCGGCTTCAACCGCGTTCCCGTCTTAGCTTCGGCCAGCGCCGAAGAACCTCGAAGCGGCTAGGCTACGCAGTGCCCGGTGAGCGGTCAACTGCTGTCACGATTGACGCCTGCCCGCGCCCGTGATTTGCTAACGCCATTCGTTTGGGTGCCCCTTGAGGGTGAAACTGGGAAACCGGTGCGTCATACACTTCTTTATTAGGTGTACGACAAGTCCGGTGCTGCCCCCGCAACGGTAAGTGAGAAAAGCGTCAGAACCACTGTGCCCGCTGCCTGGCATGGGAAGGTGGCGCCTGTGGTGTGGCCAGCTGCCAACCCTCACCAGCCCGGAGACCGGCCCGACGCTTGACCGAACAAACCCGCGGTGGGCGGGCGCTGTTACACCCCCTGGGCGATCCTCGTGCAGGGGTTGGCTGCGCTTGCCTGTTGCCGACAACACCAAGAGGAAAGCGCCATGCGTACCAGTACCGCCAGTAATGAAGCCGTTACCCCTTCAAGCCTCAGCCAGCGCCTGCTGGTTGCTGTCGGCGCCTCGCTGCTGGGCCTGTGCCTGGTCTACTTCGCCGGTTTCTCGCACATCGAAGCGGTGCATAACGCCGCCCACGATACCCGCCACAGCGCCGCCTTCCCTTGCCACTGAGTGCTGCCCCGATGATCAAGCGTATCGCCAGTACTGCAGGCTTTACCGGCCTGCTGGCCGCCCTGCTGCTGACCCTGCTGCAAAGCTTCTGGGTCGCGCCGCTGATTCTCCAGGCGGAAACCTATGAAAGCGCCGCGCCTGCGGTCGAGGCGCCCCATGAACATGCGGCCGGTACCGCCGAGCATCATCACGACAGCGAAGCCTGGTCGCCGGAAGACGGCTGGCAGCGGGTGCTGTCGACCACCGGCGGCAACCTGGTGGTGGCGGTCGGTTTCGCCCTGATCCTCGCCGCGCTCTACACCCTGCGCGCACCGAAGACCGTGATCAGCGGCGCGCTCTGGGGCCTGGGCGGCTTTGCCGTGTTCTGCCTGGCGCCGACCCTGGGCCTGCCCCCGGAGCTGCCGGGTACTGCTGCCGCCGACCTGGCCCAGCGCCAAGCCTGGTGGGTCGGCACGGCTGCCGCCACCGCCGTCGGTCTGGCCTTGATCGTGTTCGCCCACAACTGGCTGCTGAAGATAGTCGGTGCAGTGTTGCTGGTGGTGCCTCACGTGATTGGCGCGCCGCAGCCTGAAGTCCACCAGATGCTCGCCCCAGAAGCCCTGGAAGCCGAGTTCAAGGTCGCTTCGCTGCTGACCAACGCCGCGTTCTGGCTGGCCCTGGGCCTGATCAGTGCCTGGCTGTATCGCCGTTCGAGCCAGGCCTGAACGGATGCAGCTGTACCTCGGCCTGGGTTGCCGTCGCGGCTGCCCGGCCGACGCCCTGAGCGACCTGCTCACGCGTACCCTGCTCGCCCATGACCTGCCGCCCGGCGCGGTCATGGGCCTAGCCAGCATCGACCTCAAGCACGACGAACCCGGCCTGCATGAACTGGCCCGGTGCCTGGGCGTGCCGCTGCTGTTCTTCAGTGCGGCGCAACTGGCTGTTTTCGAACAACGCCTGAGCCATCGTTCTGCGGTGGCTTACCGGCACAGTGGCTGTTATGGCGTGGCCGAGAGCGCCGCCCTGGCCCTGGCCGAGCAGCTTGGCAGCCCGGCCCGCCTACTGGTACCCCGCACCCTGCAGGCCGACGCCAGCCTGGCATTGGCCTGCACCAGCGGTTTTCGCTGATAATCTGCACTTTCCCCGCAAGGACTCCCCATGACCGTCTATTTCATCGGCGCCGGCCCCGGCGATCCGGAGCTGATCACCGTCAAGGGCCAGCGCCTGATCCAGCGCTGCCCGGTGATCATCTACGCCGGCTCCCTGGTCCCGGCCGCAGTGCTGGAAGGTCACCGCGCCGAGACCCTGATCAACAGCGCCGAACTGCACCTGGCGCAGATCATCGAGGCGATCAAGCGCGCCCATGATCAGGGCCATGATGTGGCCCGGGTGCACAGCGGCGACCCCAGCCTGTATGGCGCGATCGGCGAGCAGATCCGCTACCTGCGCGAGCTGGGCATTCCCTACGAGATCGTCCCCGGCGTCACCGCCGTTGCAGCCAGCGCCGCCCTGCTCGGCTGCGAGCTGACCTTGCCGGACATCGCCCAGAGCGTGATCCTCACTCGCTACGCCGACAAATCACCGATGCCCGCTGGAGAACAACTGGCCGATCTTGCCCGCCACCAGACCACCCTGGCCGTGCACCTGGGGGTCAAGCACCTGGCAAAAATCGTCGAAGAACTGCGCCCGCACTATGGCGCTGACTGCCCGATTGCCGTGGTGCACCGGGCGACCTGGCCGGATCAGGACTGGGTGCTGGGGACCCTGGAGACGATTGTCGAGCTGGCCGCGGCCAAGGATTTTCGCCGTACCGCGCTGATTCTGGTGGGCCGGGTGCTGGGTAACGACACCTTCTCGGAGTCGGCGCTGTACCGCGCCGGGCATGCCCACCTGTACCGGCCCTGAGCGTATACACTGACGATTCCGATCCGCCTGCGAGGACCTGACCATGCTCGAACTGCGCCCGAACTGTGAATGCTGTGGCACTGATCTACCCGGCGAGAGCCCGGACGCGTTGATCTGCTCGTTTGAATGTACCTTTTGCCGCGACTGCAATGAGCGTCAGCTCAAGGGCCAGTGTCCCAATTGCGGCGGTGAGCTGGTCAAGCGCCCGGCGCGCTCGGCGGCCAAGCTGGTCAACAACCCGGCGTCGACCCAGCGGATCGTCAAGGAACAGGGCTGCCCGAGCCATTGAGGTAAACCCGACTGGCAACGCTTTGCCTTGCATCGCCGGCAAGGCCGGCTCCCACAATTGATCTGTGTACGCCGCCGAACCTGTGGGAGCTGGCTTGCCAGCGATGGGTTTCATGGGCTCTGGTACTGGCTCAGGTATTTATCCAGCACCGCCTTGTCCCCCGCACCATCCCCGGCCACCTGCCACAAGCGCCGTTCAATGCCCTGGGCCAGCAAGTGCCCGACCGCCGCCTCGATCGCCGACAGCACGCAGAGCTGCGCGGGCTCGTTGGTGGTGTAGCCGACCTCGGCTTCCAGCAGCTTCTTGAACTCGATGAACTTGAACACCCCGGCGCTGCGCCCGACCGAGTAGATGGTCTTGCTGGTCATGACGTTGGCCAGCACCTGGCCGCTGCGCACATCCACCGCCCGCAAGTTGACCGAGACCTGGTCGACCCGGTACTCACGCGACAGGTCGATGCCCAGGTAACGCGCGCCCTCACCGCCGCTGCGCACGTTGGTGTCGTAGGCGATGATACCGCCTTCGAGCATCAGGTTGGCCGCCTGCAGGGGCGGCAGTTCACCCAGGATATTCACCGGCGTATCGGGCTTTTTCTGCGAGGCGCGGATGATCTTGCGTTCGGTCAGCAGGTTCTGCAGCCCTTCGCGTTCGAGCACCACGAACCAGCCGCTGGCCTGTAGGGCATCCATCAGCATGCTCGCCGCCCCCTGGGTGACGCTGGTGGAAAACGAACTGGCCGGGGTCGGCTTGTATTGCCCGGTCTGGTCGCGAAAGCCATACACCACTGCCATCAGCCGGCCCTTGGGCCGCGGCATGTTGAGCAGGTCGTAGTAGGTCGAGGCCCGCGGCGTCAGGGTCGGGCTTTCGCTGTCCTGTTCGGCCGGCATCGGTTCGCGCAGGCTGCAGCCTTGCAAGGCGGCCAGGATCAGCAGTGTGCTCAGAAATCGTTTCATGGCTGTTTCTCCCCGTTGTCCTGTGCCCTTCAAGGGTTCAGGCCGTTGACCTGAATTTCCGAAATCTCACCGGTCACCCGGTCGGTCACCTGAATGCTCAGGGCCCCCGAGTCGTCGATGACGTTGATGATGAAGGCGTCGGTCTGCAGGCTGCCGGTGTTGCCGTTGTTGATGTTGGTCAGCAGCTGCGACAGCAGGCGCGACTCCAGCTGGCTGGTGAAGCGCTCCAGCGCCGAGGTGCTGGCGAACGCCGAGGCGCGGTCCTTGATGGCCGGGTCTTCATGATCGTTCTGCGCCTGGGCGTTGTTGAGCAGCCAGGTGCCGTTCAGCGGGTTGCCGCCAAACGCCGGGTTGACCGGGGTGTAGACCAGTTCGGTGGCACTGGCCTGGCTGGCGAGGGCCGCCAGCAATACCAGGGAGGCCAGGCTGCAGGTTTTGTTGTTGTTCATAACTCATCCCTCTCCAGATCAGTGGTGTCCTGCAGCAGCATCTGCAGCTTGCGCTGGATAATCTGCGCCTTGACCAGGTCCGCAGCCTCATAGGCGGCGTCCTTGAGCTCAGTTGTGTTGGGTGGCAGAAAGCGCCGGTACACCACCCGTTGCTCGTACTCGACCGTCACCAGGCTGCCCCAGCGCGGGTCGGGCCGTTCGCGTACCACCAGGTTGAAATCCAGGCGGCTGGTGGCACGCAGCCGCTCGGCGAAGCTGTAATAGAAGTCGTGGCCGATGTGCGAAATGGTGTTGTCGACGATAAAGCCCATCATCTCGTCCTCGGCGCCGCCCCTGGCGCTGCCGGCCAGCAGCACCAGGGCCAGGGCCAAGGCACTCAGGCGGCGGTTCATTGCCCGGCTCCCTGGGCCAGGCCCTTGCGTGCGCCGGCGGCGGTCTCGGCAAAGGCCTTCTCGGCAACGAACTGCCAGTCGCTGTAGTGCTCCAGGCCCTCGAACTCCGACCACTGGGCGGCAAAGCCGGTTTGCTTGAGCGGCATGGCCTGTGAGCGGCTGTAGACGCCGGTGATGCGCCCGTCGATCGAACGCAGCAGGCCCCAGTCGTCGCTGACGGTGATCGGGTCCAGGTACAGCCTGCGCAAGTGCCGCTTAGGCTCGGGATAGCGGGCATCTTCCAGCAGTTCCTCAAGGCTCTGCGGGTACTGGGCCAGGCCCGGGGAACTGCGAAAGTAGCTGCGCAGGGCCTGGGCATACTGGCCGCCGACCCATAGCAGCTCGCGTTCGCGCTCGCGCTGGGCGACGGTCGACCACAGCGTGCCGGTGGCCGCCAGGGCCATGCCGGTGACGGCGATCAGCAGCAGCACGCCCAGGTAGGTGAAGCCTGCCTGCCCGGCATTACCACTCGGCATAAAGGCTGCCATCACGGGCCCTCCCGGTTGAACCGCTCTTGATGTCGGCGACGGAACCGGCAACGCCTTCGGGCGGCGCCACCACCTGCCAGAGGTCGCGGCGTTCGGTGATCGGGTCCAGCGGTGCGCTGCGCAGGTAGCGTTGCTCCACCAACTGTTCAAGCGACTCGGGGTAGCGGCCGGAGTCGCCGTAGTAGTGGTCCAGCGCCTCGCGCATCACCGCCAGGCTCTGGCGCAGGGTGGTCTCGCGCGAGGTTTCGAGGCTGTTGAAGTAGCGCGGCATGGCGATGGTCATCAGGGTGGCGATGATCGCCATCACCACCAGCAACTCGATCAAGGTAAAGCCCTGGCTGCGTTTCATCATGCTCACCACTGCCCGTAGGCGATGCCGTTGAGGCCCTTGCCACGGGCCCTGGAATACACGTCGAAAACATCCTGGCCGTCGCGCGGGTTCTGCGCCGAGCTGTCGTAGGCGCGTAGCCCCCAGCCGCCCTGCTCATCGTCCTTGCGCGCTGCTACCAGCGGGTCCTGGGGAATCCGGCGCAGGAAGTAGAACTTCGCACCTTTGGCGCTACGCACATCGCGCACGCCATCGACCAGTACCTGCAGGTTCGGCGGATAGCCGCTGGCATCGAGGGATTTCTCGATGTAGCCGGCGTCGAAGGCACGCTTGTAGGCATCGATGGCATCGCGCAGCTGGTACAGCGCGGTGCGCAGCGCCTGCTCCTTGTTGCGCCGCACCAGGGTCTCGGTCAGCGGCGCGGCAATCGAGGCCAGCAACCCGAGCAGCGCCAGGGTCAGCATCACTTCGATCAGGCTGAAACCTGCCATCGGCCGTTTCATGATTCAGGGCCTCACCGCGCCAGGTACCGCCACCAGCGTCTGTTCGTCCTCCACCTCGACGCTGCGGTTGAGGTTGCGGATCTGCATGCTGGTTTCGGTACCGGTGGCAAATTCCATGTCCGACGGGCTCTGGTACGGCAGGTTGCGGATGATTCGCGGGGTGATCGACAGCACCAGCTCCGACTGGCTGTTGTCGCTGCGGTTGCTGCCGAACAGCCGGCCCAGGCCGGGAATGTCGCCAAGGCCGGGGATCTTGTTGCCGCTGGCGCCCTGGTCGTTACGCACCAGGCCCGCCAGTACCTGGGTTTCGCCGTCGTGCAGGCGCAGGCTGGTCTGGGCGTTGCGGGTGTCGACCTGGACCGGGATGGTGCCCTGGCGGGTCGGCTCCAGCGGCTTGGCGTTGCTGACTTCCAGGGCCACCTTGATCGCCACTTCGTTGTTCAGGTGCACCACCGGGGTCACTTCGAGCTTGAGGCCGACATCCAGGTAGGTGACGCTTTCGGTGATCACCGGGCCCTGGGTCGAGGGCACCGAGGTGGCACTGATGATCGGTACCCGCTGGCCGATGTGGATGCGCGCCTGCTCACGGTTGCTGACGCGGATCACCGGGCTTGCCAGGGTGTTGATGTCGTTGTCCTGGGCATTGATCTTGGCTTGCGGTGCCGGCGCGATGCTGATGCGCGAGGAGTTGATGCCGCGCAGCTGGTCGAGAATGCCCACCGGGTTGCCGTCGGCGTTGAGCAAGCCGAAGGTGTTGGGCCATTGCAGGCCGAGCTCGAGGATCCGCGAGCGGGCCACTTCCATCACCTGCACTTCCAGCACCACTTCCGGGTTGGACTGATCCTGGGACTGCAACAGTTTCTCGGCCATGCGCACGGCATCGGGGGTGTCGCGCATGGTCAGGGTATTGAGGCGCTCGTCGACGAATACGTCGCGGGTCTTGAGCATGGTCTTGACCAGGTTCAGTGCAGTGTTGGAATCGATGCTGGTCAGGTAGAAGGTACGCATCACCAGTTCCTGGTAATCCTTGGTCTTCTGTGGCGAGTCCGGGTAGATCAGCAGGGTGTTGTCGTTCACCACCTTCTGGTGCAACTGGTTCTGCTCCAGCAGCAGGGCCACGGCGTCTTCGATACGCACGTCACGGACGAAGATGGTTGCCTTCATGTCCGGGCGCAGGTCCTTGTCGAAGATGAAGTTCAGCCCCGCCACCTGCGACAGCACCTCGAAGATGGTCTTCAGGTTGGCGTCGCGAAATTCCAGGGTCACCGGCCGTTCGAGCTTGCTGCGCAGTTGTGGGTTGGGCCGGGCGGTGCGGCTTTGCACCAGCTCGATGTCCTTGCGCAGGGCCAGGCCGCCTTCGTTCTGCGGGTCGAGCAGCAGCACTTCGCGCATGTGCCGCTCGGCGCCGAACAGATCGCCCCCACGCAGCGCCGCCTGGCCCAGGGCGATGCGCTCGCCAAGATTGCGCATCTGTTCGATCTGGCGTACCGCATCCAGGGCCCGGCGGTTGTTCGGCTCCAGCGTCAGCACCCGGCCGTAGCCGCTGCGCGCACCGCCGAAATCATGGCGGCTGCGGTCGCTGTCGGCCTGGGTCAGCAGCGCTTCGATTGCCTGGCGCCGGCCCTGGATCAGGGCGATGTTCAGCTCGGTGTCGCGCGGGTGTTGCTTGAGCGCTTCTTCGAGCTGAGCGATCCCGGCCTCATATTGCCCTTCACCGATCAGGGCCTGGGCGTCCTTGCGCACACCGGCGGTGCCGCAACCGGCCAGGGCGACACACAGGGCAAGCATCAGGTACGGCGCTTTGTGGCTGAGCCTTGGCAAATTCATGGTGCGCTCCCTACAGACAAAGTCTGGGACAGGTGCAACGGCAGGTAGACCAGGCTCAGCTCCGTGGCGGAGATCTGCTCGATCCGGTAGGTGTCATCGATCACGTCGCCGCGACGCACGACGTAGAGTTTTTCGCCGCTTTGCAGGAACACCTGCTGATCGTCGCGATCATCCAGGCGGCCAACGAACTGGAATGGCAGGGCTGGCACGGCAGGCGCCAAGGCCACCGGGGCCATGGCGACGGGTTGCTCGGTGACCGTGGTCATCTGCACCGCCGGCTTCCAGCTTTTGCTCGGGAACAGGTCGCGAGGCTTGAGGGCTGCGGGTTTGGCGTCTTTCTGCGCCAGCGCTGTCTCGGTTGCTACGGCCTTGCTGGTAACGACAATACCTGCCTCGCCGTCTTCAGCCGCCTCTTCGAAGAAGTACCCTGGCCCCCAGGCCAGCACCGCGGCGGTGCCGAGAAAAACCAGCCAGGCCAGGCTGCGTTGAGTGTTCATCATGACCTCGACAGGTAAAGGGTCATACGCAGGCGCCCGGTCAATTCGCGGTCGCCGATCTTCTTGCGTTGCAGGTCGATGTCTTCCAGCACCAGCGCCGGCAGCTGGCCGAGCAAGGCATGCACGTAGCGGCGGATCTGCGGGTAGCTGCCGCGCACCGGCAGGAGGATCTGGTAACGCGCCAGCTGGGTCTTGGGGTCGACACCCAGGGCGTACTCGCCGCGGGCCAGGGTGATCTGCTCGGCCTTGGCCAGGGCGTAGATGCGGTCGATGGCCACGGTGGCCTGGGGCTGGGCCGGCAGCTGCTTGTGGAAATCTTCCAGCTCGTGCTGTGGCACCTGCGGCAGCTTCCGCGTGCCCTGCTTGAACTGCGCGACCTGCGCCAGGGCCTGATCGCGTTGTTGCTCCAGCTGTTGCAGCTGTTGCCATTGCGCCAGCAGCACGGTGACGCCGTACAGCAGCGCCAGGGCCAGCAGCCCGGCACCGGCCAGGCCGACTACACCGAGCTGGCGGGCGCGTTCATGCAGGATCAGGCTAGGGATGCGCATTGCCGTTCTCCCAGATGGCCGACAGGTTGAACTGCACCGGATGCTCGGCCTGCTTGGCGATGATTTCGTGGTTGAGCAGCGACACATCGCGCAGCTCGGCACTGGCTTCCAGGCGCTTGTGGAAGGCCAGCATGGCTTCCAGGTCGCGGGCCTCGGCGCTGATGCGCAGCTGGCCCTTGCGCGCGTCGGGGGTCAGGGTGAGCAAGGCGATGTCGTCTTGCGGCAGACCTTCGAGCATGCCGAACAGCCGCTCCCAAGGCCGTTGCAGTTGCTGCGAGACGCTACGCATCTGCGCCAGTTTCTCGGCCTGCTCGCGGCTTTGCGCGGCATTGAGCGGTTGCCCGGCCTGCGGACGTTTACCCAGTTGGCGGTCGAGCTGTTCGAGGTGCTGCTCAAGGTCGGCCTGTTGTTGATCGAGGCCGTGCTGCAGTAGCACGGCGCCGAGCAGCAGGCTCAGCCCACAAGCCAACAGCACCCAGGCTGGCAGGCCGGTGCGAGCGGGCTGCAAATCCAGCATCAGGCGGCGCATCTCAGGCCACCGCCCGGGACATGCTGCACAGCACGTCGCGTACCGCTAACGGGGTGGGCGCCAGCTCGCACAGCTGCACACCCTGCAGCGCTGGCGGTTGTTCCAGGCGACCGGGCGCATGCAGGTACACCGGCAACTGCCCTTGGCCCTGGTGCAGCTCGGCCTGGCGGGCAATCAAGGCGTGCAGGGCCTGGTCGCTGTCAGCACAGCCCTGGGCGCTGACCTGTTGCCAGGCGCCGTTCTGTGCCAGCAGGCAGACACTGCGTTGCGGCTCGGCCAGGACGAAGAGAAAGTCGCCCTGCCCCAGTTGCTCGGCAAAGTGGTTATAGGCCGCCATCAGGTAAGGCCGTGCCGAGCGCAGGCGCAGCCCCAGGCTGCGGCACAGGGCATCGAGCTGATCGAGCAAGCCTTGCGGCGTAACGCTGGCGATGCGCGGGCAACCGGCGGCTTCGGGCGAGACGACGATGCGCCAGCCTTCCAGGCTCTGCCCGTAATGCGCCTCGAAACAGGCGCGGGCGTACTGCTGGAGCTCGTCCGGACGGCTGATGGCGGCGCTCCAGGGCACCAGGCAGAAGCGGCTGTACTGGGCCGAGAGCAACACTTGCAACTGTGCGCCTTTGCACGGTTGTTCAGCCAGCAGGTGCTGCAGCGACTCCAGTGCAACCGCCCAGACCTGGCTGCGTTCGGCGCTAAAGTCCAGGCTGCCGAGCCACTGTTGCCGGGTGCCCTGGCGTTGGCCCAAACCCACACCTTGGGCGCCGAGCACGGCGATAAAGCGATCAGGCGATAAAAGTGACACGATTGATCTCCTCCAGGGTGGTCCGGCCATCACGCACCAGTTCCAGCGCCGAGCTGCGCAGCAGGCGCAGGCCGCGTTGACAGGCCAGGGTCTTGATCTGGGCCAGGGGCTTGCGCTCGACGATCATCTGGCGCAGGTCGTCGTCCAGGTGCAGCAGCTCGGCAATCGCCGTGCGCCCGCGGTAACCGCTGCCCCGGCACTGGCCGCAGCCGCTGCCGTGAACGAAGCGGTAATGGCCGACCTGGCCGGGCTCCAGGCCCGAGGCGCCGAGTTCGTCATCCGTGGGTTGCTGAGGGGCGGCGCAGTGCGGGCAGACCAGGCGAATCAGGCGCTGGGCCAGCACCGCGTTGAGCGCCGAGACGAAGCTGTAGGGGTCGACCTGCATCTGGCTGAAGCGGCCGATCACATCGAAGACGTTGTTGGCATGAATGGTGGTGAACACCAGGTGCCCGGTCAGCGCCGACTGCACGGCGATCTGCGCGGTGTCCGGGTCGCGGATCTCACCGACCATGATCTTGTCCGGGTCGTGGCGCAGGATCGAGCGCAGCCCGCGGGCGAAGGTCAGGCCCTTCTTCTCGTTGACCGGGATCTGCAGCACCCCCGGCAACTGGTATTCGACCGGGTCTTCGATGGTGATGATCTTGTCCACGCCATGGTTGATCTCGCTGATCATGGCGTAGAGGGTGGTGGTCTTGCCGCTGCCGGTGGGGCCGGTGACCAGGATCATGCCGTAGGGTTCGCTGGCCAGGCGGCGCAGGCTGCGCAGGGTCTGCTCTTCAAAGCCCAGAGCCTGCAGTTGCACGCCGCTGACGCGGTCGGCCAGGTCCTGTTTGTCGAGCACCCGCAGCACCGCGTCTTCACCGAAGATGCTCGGCATGATCGAGACCCGGAAGTCGATCTGCCGGGCGCTGATGCCGATCTTGAAGCGGCCGTCCTGGGGCACGCGTTTTTCGCCGATGTCCAGCTCGGCCATGACCTTGATCCGCGAGATCACCTGATCGGCGAACTCACTGCCGCTGACCTTGCTGATGCTGTTGAGCACGCCATCGATGCGGTACTTGATCACCAGGCCGCTGCCGGTCACGCCCAGGTGGATGTCGCTGGCGTGCATCTTCAGGGCGTCGTACAGGGTCGAGTTGACCAGCTTGACCACCCGGCTCTGGTCTTCGCTGATGCTGGCCAACGACAGGCTCTGCAGGCTGTCGAGCTCGTTGACCGTTTCGTTTTCGGTGTCCAGTGAATCGACGGCGTGAAAGCTTTCTTCGTGGCGGGCGAGAAAGCCCTTGAGTTCGGCGGCTTGCACCAGGTACAGCGGCGCACCTTGCAGGCACTCGTCGATCCAGGCCAGGCGGGCGTTGTCGAAGGGGTCGGCGAACACTCCGAGGGTCATGCCGGCATGTTGCAGGAGGATGAATTCGCGTTTCAGGCACTGCGCCAGGCTGACCCGTTCGAACAAGGGCATGGCGGCAAACAGCGACGGGCCATCGAGCACCGGGTAATGCAGGGTGGCGCCCAGGCACTGGACGAAATCGGCAGGTTCAAGACCGCTGAGTGCTTGCAGGGTATCGAGCAGGCGCTCGCCGCTGAGTTCGGCACTGGCCCTGGCCTGGGCCAGCAACGCGCGGCCAAGGGGCGCCGGGGTGCTGGCAACAACGGAAGGAACGAGCGACAACGGTTCCATGGCTTGCTCTCCAACGCGGGGCGCGGAGAGCCTGGTTCAGCCCTGCTCGCGCGTCATTCCCCGGTGAGCAGCTGGTCGTCGTCGGGCCCCGGCGGCCGTGCGCCATTACGTCGGCGATCGGCCAGGACCCAGCTACCGTCGAACAGCTGCAGGGGGAAACTCTCACTCCTGCTTTGGCGTCGTTCGACGAACCCTGTGTCCGTGTCGGCTACGCGTCGGTTTTCTCGCTTGATGCCCATCAGGTCGAGGACTGCGCGGGCCAGTTCCGCCAGGGGAAACGGCTTGAACAGGATATGACTGACACCCAGTTGGCCGGCCCGCTCACGGACCTCGGCGGTCGGGTGGGCGGTGATCAGCACGAAATGACAGTCCCTGCGTTTGCGCACAGCGTCCAGAACCTGAAAACCCTCCATATCGGGCAAGCGATAATCCAGCACGATCACGTCAGGGGTGGTGCGCTCGGCCAGGCCGATGGCACTTGCTCCGTCGTGGGCAACATGGACGTTCAGGCCTTGGGCTTCCAGGTACGCCTGGATATTGCCGGCAAGGGTCTGTTCGTCATCGACTACCAATACTGTGTTCACCAAGGTCCACTCCCTGAAGCATTGCTGACCCGGTTTCCCGACCCGGCAGAAGTGCGGCCTTGTAGAGGCTTACGCATGCTTCGTGCCAGGCGTGATACCGCGCAAATCGCTGTGCTATGTCGTTGATTCTGTAAGCATAGACGCAAACGGGCGCTAGCCCCTTCCCCAATCCCGGGGGGTAGATGGCGTTTTGCCCCTTGGCCTGCCCCAACATTGGGGGGCGGCCTGGCGCTCAGTCGATACGCTGCAGTTGGCCGCTGTCGCGCAGGCGTTGCAACAACGCCTGACGCGCCTGCGCCTGCAGCTGATCGATAAGAAGGGTTTTAGCCAGTGCAAGTCCCTGCTCGCGTTGGACAGGGCCTTGCTGGCTTTGGTTCTGCGCGCCGGCAAAGGTTTTGCCATTGGCCGCATAGAAGGCCAGGACCTGAGCCTGGCTGGGCTCTGGCACGCGGCTGGCGGCAAGGAACACCTGCTGCGCCGCCAGCTCCTGACGGGTATAGGCGGCAAAGCTCTGTACATCGAAGCCGGCTTCGGCCAGGCGCCGTTCGAACACTTCATTTGAGCCGAAGGCCTGGCGCAGGTGGCCGATACGCGCCTGGACTTCGTCATTGCTGACCGTCACGCCCTGGCGCTGGGCTTCCTGCCACAGCAGCTCGCGGTCGATCAGGTCGTTCAGCGCCTGTTCGCGCAGGCGTTTGTACACGCTGGGGTTGCGGATGCTGGTCAGCGCCCTGCCCTGGTCTTGCAGGTATTCGGCAAAATAGCGCTCCAGGCGCAGCTGGCTGATTTCCACGCCGTTGACCCGCGCCGCGGGCGGAGCGTCTGCGGCGTGCAGCGAAAGGGCCAACAGGCACAGCAGCAACGGCATCAGGCGGTTCATGGCGACCTCGTCTCAAGGACACTCTGGTAGGCGGCGACCGGGTAGAACACCGGGCCGGGCATTTCAACCGTTACCACATGGGCCCCGTTAAGGCCCTGGCGCCGGCCCGGGCCAAAGCCCAGGGCCGGGGTCAGGCCGGTCTGCACGTCGTGCAGGCCTTCCAAAGCCTGGGTGAGTTTCTCGCGGCTGGCATCGCGCCCGGCGCGCTTGAGCGCTTCTTCCAGCAGTTGCATGGCGCACCAGGTGCTGACCTGCAACAAGCCCTGGCGGCCATCCAGGCCCTGGCGCTGGCGCATGGCGGTGAGCGCCGCGCGGCCTTGCGCTGTCCAGTCGCCGGGAATAAACGGATAGGCGAGAAACACGCGCCGCGACCAGGCTGGCGGCACCAGCAGCAGCTCACTGGCGACCTGGTTTGAAGACGCGAACAGGTAAGGCGTGCGCCCCGCCTGTTGCAGGGCTTCGGTCAACCGGCTGAAGCCCGAAGCCTTGCCCAGGTAAAACAGCGCCTGCGCCGCCGGTGCCTGCTGCTCGAATGGCTCGGCGCTGACGTTGCGCCAGCCACGCTCAAGCAATGCCTGACGCAGGTTGGCCGCCAGGGCGGCAAAACTTGCGTCGGCATATACGATGTTGACCTCGGCCCCCTGCAACGACAGGCTGCCCTGGGCGTAGTCGGCCAGGCTCAGCAGTTGTTCGCGCAAACCGGGCAACGGGTCGAACACCTGGCGGCTGCTGGCCAACTGCGGCGCTGCGCCGATCAAGGGCAGGCGCGCCTGTTCCAGGCGGGAGACCAGCGTGGCCTCCAGCCCCGGCGCCATGGGCGCGATCAAAGCAAACACCCGCTCCTGCCCGATCAGTTGCCCCAGCGCCTGCTCGGCACTGGCCTGATCGGGGCCGGGATCGAGGTTGATCAACTGCAAGGCGCGACCATGAATACCGCCCTGGCGGTTGATCTGGGCGATGCGGTCATTCAATACCGCCGCCACCACCCGCGCCGGCTCCGCCAGGGCGCCGCGGGTCGGCAGCAAGGTGCCCAGGCGCAGGGTCTGCTCCTCAAGCCCCGGGTCGCGGTCATCGGCCAGGCGCTTGAGGTAGGCGCTGAGGTTGCGCTGGTCGGCCATGCTCAGGACGAAGCGCGGCATCGCCGGGTCGAGGCGGTTACCGGCAGGGTCGCGGCCCTCCTGGATGGCCCGGGCAAGGCTGGCCTGGGAATAGGCCGGATAGCTGCGCCCGTTGGCCTGCCGCGCGCCCTGCCCGCCGGCCAGGCGCTGCCAGTTCAGCGACGGCGGGCGTACCCCGCCCTCGGCCCGGCCGAGGCCATCGTTGCCGTGACAACTGGCACAGGGCACGACACTGGCCGGCACCCGCATGTCGGCGGCGCCGACCCGTGCCGAGACCTGGGCATCGCTGCTCGACAGGCCTTCGCGGTACAGGCGCTTGCCGGCCTGCTCCTGCGGGTTGAGAGCGAGGGCGCTGGCCAGCGGGCTGACCAGCAGCACGCTCAACAGCAGACCGGTGCGCAGGCGCGCGGACATGACTCAGCGCCCCGCCAAAGGTTGCGACAGCAACTGCAGGCGCTGGGCGATGGCTGGCGCCGGCGCGTCAGGGCGGATCTTGCTCCAGCGCTTGTTGGCCACGTCGCCGGCAATCAACTGGGTCGAGTGCTGCTCGGGGCTGGGAATCAGGTGGCCCAGGCGTGCCAGCACCCGATCCATCTGCGCTTTGTCGCCGGTGAGGAACAGCCAGTTGGGGCCATCTACTCCCTGTTTTTCGGCGAAGGCCTTGAGCACCGCCGGGGTGTCGTTCTGCGGGTCGCTGCTCAACGAAATGAACGTGACCTTGCTGGCCGCCTCCTCGCCCAGGGCTTCGCGCACTTCACGCAACTTGCGGGTGATCAGCGGGCAGGCATCGTTGCAGTGGGTGAAGATCACATTGAGCAGCACCACCCGGTCTTTCAGGACATCTTCGTAGAAGCGCAGGCTGCGGCCGTTCTGGTCCTGCAGCACGGTGTCGGTGAAGTAGCTGCGGGCGTCGCGGGTACCGCCCTCGGTGGTTACCGGGGTGGCGCTCGGGGTCGGCGAAGCGTGGCCCTCATGGGCCAGGGCCACGGAGCTGAGGATCCACAGGCACAGCGCCAGGGCCAACCAGTCGGTGCTGCGCATGCCACGGCTGGCGGCGCTCATGGTTGCACCTCCTGGGCAATGGCGGTGTGTTTGGCATGCACCCGGCGAGCGCTGAGGCGGTCGATCTCGCTAATCAGCAGTTGCGGGTCGGTGAAGCCGTAGAAACGGGTCCAGTGGCCGCTGTGGCCATCGCCGACGAGGATCAACGGCGGGTGCTGGCCCAGGTCGGCACTGAAGCTGAGCAGGCCCTTGAGGGTTTCGTTGATCGCATACGGGGTGCCGGTCAGCCAGCTCCAGCCCGGCCCGTTCTGGAAGATCTGTGCGTAGCCGAGCAAGCGTTTGGGATCATCGCGCTGCGGGTCAACGCTGATCGACACCAGTTGCACCTCGGTGCCGACCCGGCCACCCAGCTGCTTCTGCACCTTGGCCATGATCGACGAGACCACCGGGCACACCGTGGTGCAGCTGGTGTAGATAAAGCCCATGACCACCAGGTGATCGGCTACCAGGTCCTGTTCCAGGCGCACCGGCATGCCGTTCTGATCGAGCAGCGAGACATCGGCAAAGCGCACCGAGGTCTTTTCCTGATGGGCGGCGGGCGCCCCGTGGGCACTGTGGTCGACACCGTTATGGGCCTGGGCGA
This sequence comes from Pseudomonas wadenswilerensis, assembly GCF_900497695.1. Taxonomy (GTDB): domain Bacteria; phylum Pseudomonadota; class Gammaproteobacteria; order Pseudomonadales; family Pseudomonadaceae; genus Aquipseudomonas; species Aquipseudomonas wadenswilerensis. The sequence goes on from NZ_UIDD01000007.1 coordinate 551,737, forward strand.
GGCCGCAGCTGGCGGCGAGCAGGCAGAGGCTGAACAGTCTGCAGCGATCGAGCAGTTTCATTGCACACTCCTTGGTCCGGCGTCGGATGCTTGCTGTGCGCCAGCGGGCAGTACCCGCAAGCTGGTGTAGTTGTTCTCGGCAAAGCGCTTGCCCAGCGAGGGCGCCTGCACATGCAGGTACCAGGCGCCCGCTTCCAGTTGCTCCAGGGGCGCCTCGTAGATGCCCTCGCCCACTTCCCTGACCACGCTGGTGCGGGCCCGCGAGGTGGGTGCGAGGAAGTAGCGCAGGCTCAGGTCCTTGATTCCGGTACGCGGCGTGCCGTTGCCCTCGCTGATGCGAAAGCGCGCGACAACGGGCCGGCCCTGGTCCACCACCGAGGCGCCGATGAGGAATTCCACCTGCGGCGTCTGCCGGTGCGGTGCGCTGCTGGAGGCCGCCACTTCAGTGCTGAAGCAGTGGATGATCTGTGGCTGGTTGAGCAGGAAGGCGACATCGAAGGTACCGGCGGCCGGCAGCTTGACCGTCGAGCTGTACACCCCCGGCGCCACCTCGCGCAGGCTGCGGTCGATGACCAGCGCGGCGCGGGCGCTGTGGCCACGGTTGGCGTAGCCGGACATCGGCGCGTTCATGCCTTCGGCGTAGAAGTAGGTGGTGTTGTCCACCGGGTTGACCACGAACACCGAGTTCTCGTCACGGGCCACGGTCAGGCCCTGGGCCAGCGGCAGGTCACCGGCCCGGCGCGGCGCCGCAGGCCCGGCTTCAAAGCCCTGGACGATCGGCTGGCGGCCTTCGCCCAGGCTGCCGAGGTTGATCATGCTGACCTTGGGCGACGCCAGGCCACGGATGTAGGCGTAGGCCTGGGTGAAGGTCAGCTGGTAGGGTTCGGCGGCCACCGGCAGGCTGTGGATCAACCGGTCGGTACTGGCGTCGATGACCATGGCCTGGCTTTCCAGGGTGTTGAGGACGATGCCGAAGCGCCCGTCATTGCTGAAGCGCATCGGCCCCAGGCCCTGCTGGCCTGCGATCAGGTGACGCTGGGTGTGGCTGCGGGCATCGATGACGCTGATGCTGCCGTCACGCCCATCGGCCACATACACCGCCTGGGACAGCGGCGAATAAGCCACCGACAAGGGGTGCGAGCCCACCTTGAGGGTTTTCACCAGGCGCATCTCGCTGGCGTCGATCACGCTCAGGGTGGCGCTGTCGCGGTTGCTGACAAAGGCGTAGCGCGAGTCGGCGCTGAAGGCGATTTCATGGTGGCCGGCGCCCGTGGCGAAAAACTTCAAGGTCGTGCGGCTGGGCACATCGATGACCGTCACCCCGCTGTTCTCAGGATCGCTGGCGTTGTTGCCGACCCACAGCAGGCGCTGGTCGGGCTGCATGGCCAGGCGCAGCGGTTGCTTGCCGGCCGGCAGGTTGGCGACGCGCTGGAAGGTCTCGGTGTCGATCAGCGCCACTTCACCGCGCTCGGGGATAGACACGTAGACCTGCTTGTCATCCTTGCTCGCCACCCAGTCCATCGGCGTGCCTGGCAGCTCGATGCGCGCCAGGGTGCTGGTGACGCCGCCCACCGACACCGACGGGTCGATCACGGTGAGGCTGGCATCCTTGTTCAGCACCAGCAGGAAGTAGCTGTTGAGGTCCAGCAACGGCCGCGCGCCGATGCTGCTTTTGAGGAACAGCGCCACCCGCGCCTTGCAGCTGTTGCTGCGGTCCTTGGCGGCATCCCCGGTCAGCGCCGGGTCCAGCCAGGCGCCGGGGGAAAGCCCCGACAATGGCTGACCGCTGTTCTGCTCGGTGATGGTGAAGCGCACATTGGCGAAGCTGCCTTCGGTCAGCGTCCCGCCCGAGCCCAACGGCCGCGCCTCGAACTCGACGGTGACACCGTCGCGGCTGAGGCTATGCAAGCCCTGCGGGTCACTCTCGGCCAGCTCGCTGCGCGGGTCGCACCACAGGCTTTCGTAACTCACCCCCAGGCCCATCAGGGTCAGGCCCGCCAGCAGGCCCAGGTACAGCGGTCGATTCTTCTTGGTCATGACCCTTCCCCTCACTCACTGTGCTGGCGGCGTGGCCGGTGGTGTTTCGTTGGTCACCCGCAGGATCCCCCACAAGCCGGACACGTTGCCGTAGGCGGCGTAGTCGCGGAACAGGTAGTCGCCCGGCACCGCGTTGCTGCCGCCGGCGCTGGGCAGCATGAAGCTGAAGTGCGCGGCCGGCAGCACGCTCTCCTGGGCGCCGATGTACATGGCCTGCGGGTTGTAGCCAAAGCGCACCGAACCGATACCCGGCAGGTACATCGGGTAGCCGCCCGGGTCGGCCTTCTCCGGCTGGTAGGCATGCAGCGGCCACAGGTGCCCGTCGAGCTGGTAGGTGATGCCGCGGCTGCCGCCGGTGGGCATCAGCACATGGTTGCGCAACGGCTGGCCAGGCTTGGCCCAGAGCACCGGGGTTTGTGGGTCGCCGCCGACCAGGGCATTGCTGTAGGCCATGTGGGCGTTGGGCACGTCGGCCCAGCCATTGCCATCGGCATGGCCGAACGGCGCATCCGGGGCCAGGCCGAAGCGGAACCACAACGGCTCGGTCTTGTAGTTGATGGCCATGTTCGAGTTGTCCTTCGGATCACCCGGCACGCCGTTGCCTTCAGTGGCAATGCCTTCCACCGGCCGGCCATCGGCCCAGCGCATGTTCAGCGAGCGCTGCCACAGCGTGGCGAAGTCGCGGTAGGCGGTTTGCCCCGGTACCTGCACCGTGGCCGAGGCCCGGCTTGCCGTGTCTTCGCTCCAGGTGGCGTTGAGCGGCAGGATGCTCATGGCGCCGATCAGGCCCTTCTGCCCCTGCTTGATGACATCGGCCGGGGTGATGTTCAGGCCGCCGAACTCGATGGCGGTGGTGTTGATGTTGTCCACCGCGCGGCCCATCTGCAGCACCGGCTTGCCTTCGCGCTCCAGATGCCCGGCGTAGTACTGGTAGACCTTGTTCGGGTACGCGCCGCTGTTGCCTGCGCGGGGCGGCACGGTCTGTACCGGGTTCTGGCCGACGTTGGCGCCGTCCGACTTGGTGATGTCGTAGGCCAGCAATTGGGTATGCAGGCCGACATGGCTGGAAGGACGCATCAGGTTGTTGTTGAAGGCGGTGGAGCCTTCACTGCCATTGCGGTCGCGCTTGACCACGTTCTGCATCACGGCGGTGCTGGCCAGGTCCGGCATGACCAGCGGCAGGCGGTTCTCCAGGGTGACCTTCAGGCACTCGCCGGCAGCGGCGCGCAGCACCAGCGGTTCCACCGGCACACCGGGCTTGAGTTTGCCGGTGCCGGGGTCGAGGTCGGCCTTGCGCACATAGAGGATCGCGGTCGGGTCATGCAGTGGCCCGCTATGGCCGCCGATGGTGAAGGTCTCGCCATCTTCCGGGTCGGTCACCGTCACCTGCGGGATGCTGGTACGCCGGCTGTTGTACACCAGGGTACCGCCGTTGGCCTTGAGCGGGCCGCCGACATGCTGGCCGACACCGGCCGGGTCGTTGATGCTCACACCCAACGCGTTGCCGAGGATGTCGTTGGCCAGGGCGGCGACGATTTCATAGCTGCGCTGCACCGTCGGCCGGGTGCCGATGCCGTTGCTGTTGGCGGTAAAGCGTGGGCAGATCCCGTCAAACGCCACGGTGTTGCGCGCCGCCATCGGCAGCGGGTTGTTGGGCAAGGCAAACAGGTCGTTGCGGCTGCTGGTGTAGTTGCGCATTACCCCCCAGATACCGTTCCAGTAGCCTTCGTGGGCGGCATCGAGCGAGTACAGGTAATCGCCGTTGGGCGCAGACGCGCTGGAGATCATCGACACCGGCGCCATGAAGCCCAGCTGTTCGGAAATGCCCACCATCTGCGAGGCTTTCCAGCCGGAGTTCGAGCTGTTGCCGAAGCCCGAGCCGTTCTGCAGCCACTTGACGCCGTGCAGGGTCACGTTGTGCTCTTCTTCATGGCCACCGGCATGCATGCGCAGGCGCACGTTGTCACCGGAGTAAGTGCGCAGCATCGGCGTGAACGGGTCGCCCGGCTCTGCCCCGGCGGTATTGATGTGCGGCGGGAACCGCGTGGTGCCACCGGTCGGGCCGACCGCCGAGGTAATCGCCGCCGGCGACAGGTTCATCGCCGGGATGGCGCGGTCGGTGCGACTTTGCATGGCGTAGGCCAGGTCACCGGCCAGGCCATCGGCCTGCATGCCGCGCTTGCCGTCCGGGGCCACCTTGTTGGGGTCGTAGACGCGCAGGGCCAGCGGTTCGTTGCGGTAGTTGACGACGAACATGCCTGGATCGTCCACCGAGATAGCCTGCGGGCACGGCCGGCTCGGGCAGCCCGGGTTCAGGCCGCCGCGCGATTCGACCACCGACTCCAGCAGGTTCGAGGCCTTCTGCCGTACCGGCGGGTTGATCGCATAGCGGAAGCTGTCGGCACTGGCCGGGTACGCCTGGGCATTGGGGATGCCATTCGGGCCTGCACCGACATACACCCCGGCTTCATAGGCGTGCTGGAAGTCGCTGTACTCAAGGAAGAACTCGCGGTAGCTGTCGTTGCGTCCGTCACCGTCGAGGTCGCCGGTTTTCACCACCGCCTGCCAGGACGTCGGCCCGCCGTCTTCGCGCAGGGCGCTGTTGTACAGCAGCTCGCCGGTTTCGGCGTGGTACCAGGTGGAACCGGCCGGCTCCGCCAGTACGGTGGCGTACAGGCCCAGTTGCTGGTGGGTCGATGGGCCGAGGTGGTCGTGGGTGAAGATGGTGCCCAGGCCACGGTCGACGTTATGCACGTTGACCACCGGGTCGACGAACCAGCGCTGCATGGCGGTACGTGCGCCCAGCCAGTCGGCGCGCCCGTAGCGGCCGAAGAACGGGTGAGCCTTGGCCACCGGGCACTCGGCCGTGCCTTCGCGGGGGTCGCCGGCGCGGCATTGATTGAACTCGCGAATCGCATGAATGCGCTCGACCACGGTGCCTGGGGAAAGAATGCCGTCTTCGTAGTTCCAGCCGTTGGCCGAGCCGTCGGCGGCGGTCAGGTCCCATTTCGGCAGGTGGATATGCTGGCCGATGACGTCGGTCGGCGTGCGCACCTGGTAGTCGTCCATCTCGTAGTACGAGGGGATCAGGTTGGTGTGCTGGTACATCACGCAGTCGAAGGTGTTCATGCGCATCACCAGCGGCTCAGGTGGGCGCTGCTTGTTGATCACCGGCCAGGCGTCTTCCCAGAGGCTGATGATCCGCGCTTGCGGGAAGTGGTAGCCGACCTTGTTGTACACCGCGTCGAACTGGATGTTGGCGCCCTTGTAGATGCGCGGGCGGTCGGCGGTAAAGGTCGAGCTGCCGGTAAAGCTCATGCCGTCCAGGCGCTCGCCACTGTTGAACTCACCGGCCCCGGAGAACTGGGTCAGACGCTTGGCGCGGTCGTCCATGCACGGCTCGTAGTACGGTGCACCGGCGGTGGGCGCCGCGCCGTTGGTGCGAAAGTTACGCGCCACGGTCTGCTTGCCCGGCAGCACGGCATAGCTTGGGTGTTCCAGCTTGGAATGGAAGCTCATCGCCGCCTGTTCGACGTCGGTGCCCTCCTCGGGCAGGAACACCGCCTTGGCCTTGGTGATCGCCTTGGTGAAGTCCAGTGCGGTGGTCGTGACCACGGCTTCGCCACCGGCAGACAGTCCATCCAGGGCATGCCGTGGCAAGCCGCCGTCCCAGCCACCGACCTGGGCCGGGTCGAGGTTGGCCCACAGGGCGTTGCCGGAGTTCTTCAGCTGTTGCGCCTTGGCCGGATCGAGCATGTCCAGCGGTGGAGTTGGCGGGCGTTGGCCGACGGTGTTTTCCATGCCGCCGATCCAGAACGGGAAGCCCGGGTTCTTCAGGCTGCCGTCGGCGTTGCGGTTGGCTTCGCTGCGATCGACCAGGGCCAGGGAACCGACAGCGCGTGGCGCGGCGTCGTGATGGCCGGAGTCGTCATCGCCCTCCTCTTGCTCGTCGTCATCGTTTTTCGCGACCAGGGTTTGCGCCAGCTTCGGAATCACCGCGACCTTGCCCGGCATCGGCGCCATGGCCTTGCCTGGCAACGGTACGATGGCCGGGATGGGTGTACCGGCGATGATCTCACCGTCCGGCAAGGCCCGGGCGCCCGCGGCAGGCTTGCCGCTGCGCAAGGCGAACGGCACGCTGTGAAAACCGCTCTCGCTCTGGCCCGACACTTCCAGGCGGGTGCCTTCCTCGAACACATCGTGGACCCGCCACATGCTCCACATGCCCTGGGCAAAGTGCGGGTAGAAGTGGCAATGGTAGATAGCGTCGCCGGCCACGCGGTTGCGGTTGCCCGAGCCGCCGTTGGCGATTTCGTAGGTGTAGCCGACACCCGGGCCGATGCCCTGGGCATCGACATAGTCGGAGTTGTCGTCATTGGGGTTGAACAGCCACTGGTGACCGTGCAGGTGGAAGATATGCTGCTCGTGGCCGTTATGGGTGTTGCGGAACTTGACCATGTCGCCGATGTAGCTGTGGTTGACGTTGGCCGGTTCCGCCGGGTAAAGGGCCATGGTGGCCTTGACCCCGACCTGCTCGGCGCTCGGGGTCTGGCCCGGGCGAATGTTCTCAAGGCCGACGTTGGCCGGTACGTCCACCAGCATCGCCACGTCGCCGACGGTGTGCGAACTCAAGAAGAACTCTTCGTAGGCGCAGGACAGGCAGTCATGCATCGGTCCCACGCCCAGACGGTTGGCCACCACCTCGGCGCCCATGCCGCCGGAGCCGTAGTTGATCATGAACGAATCGCGGGTCGGCTCCAGAACATGCCCCATCACCGGGTCGGCCCAGTAAGCGGGAAAGGCCTGGGTCGAGGCGGCTTCATCGGTGAACTGCGCGGCGAAATCGCGAAACGGCTCCAGGCGGTTGGGGATGGCCGGGTTACGTTTGCCGAGGCTTTCCAGCGGGTAGGTCGAGGCCGGGAAGCTGCCATCGGCGTTGGGCCCCATGACGATGGCGTCGGACTCACTGGAGATGATCTCGTTGCCGTCGGTCATGGCAATGATCGGCGCGCCGGCCTTGCCCTCGCTGATCCAGGGTTCCTGCTGCGGGTAGCGCGCCTGGTAGTCGACGATCGGCTGGCCAGTGGGGGTGCGGCCGCTGCTGCTCAGGCGCATTTCTTCTTCGGTGAGGGTATTGCGGAAGGTGCGCCCACCTTTGGGCAGCACCACGACCTGGCCGAACAGGCCGTTGGCGACGTTGCCGGCAGCGCCTTCACCGCCAAAGGTCGCGCCCTGGCTGGTGGCGGCAAACGCACCTTCGCGTTCGGCATACAAGGTGTAGGAGCGGCTGGCGCCGGGGGCGATCAGGAAGTTGCCATTGCGCCCGGTGTTGGCGGCGATGTCGGCGATGCTGTTGACCGCCTGCATGCCGTTGACCTGAAAGCCGACATGGCGGTCGGTAACCTGTTCGTCGGCGACAAAATGCTCGCCGCCTGGCTCGTTGCCTGCGGCGGCTTCGTTCTCTTCAGCTTCGTTTTCCTCGCCTTCGACCTCGTTCTCTTCTTCGTGGTCGATACCGTGCTTGTTCGGGTTGGCCTGGTAGGCCAGCAGGTTCTGCAGGTTGATGGTCAGGCAGTCGCCCGCCGCCACCCGCAGCACGATCGGCCGCGGGCGCTTGTCCGGGCGCAGGCTGACTTTACCCGGCACTGCCGCTCCGCCACTGGCCAGCGACACCTGGTGCTCGTCGACCACATCGCGGCGCAGGGCGAACATCATGCCGTTGGCATTCTGCGCACCCAGGCGGTTGAACATCAGTGGCTGATCGATCGCCACCACATTGGCCACCAGGTTGCGCTCGCAGCGCACGGCGGCTTCGCTGAGCGGCTGCCAGCCCAAGCTGGCGGCGGCGATCAGCAGTGAAGTCAGGACTGAGCCTTTGATTGGAGTCATCATGGCGTGCCTCTGTGGTGCAAGGGAACTCTGGAGGGGCTGGAGCAAGGCCCATGCCATATTTTTTATTGTTGTTTTTCAGTTACTTACAAAGATTAGTGAATCCTGATTGGGGGTGATTCCCCGGTATTCCCCACTAATCGGGGGTTGCCTCTGGGTTGCGACCGCTGCGCGCTCGATCGCCGGCAACGCCGGCTCCCACGGGACAGGACTACTGTGGGAGCCGGCATAGCCTTGCCGTTCACAAAGGCGCATCCACCGCCAGGCCCTGCAGCCGCCGGTACTGGCGCAACACCTTGGGCACATAGCGCTGGGTTTCGGCGAACGGCGGTACCACCCGGCCGCGGCGCAGCACCGCGTCGGGCCCGGCGTTATAGGCGGCCACTGCCAGGGTGATGTCGTTGTCGAACAGGGTGAGCATGCGTTTGAGGTAGCGCGCCCCACCCTGCACGTTCGCGGCCGGGTCGAGGACATTCTTCACCCCCATCTCCTTGGCGGTGTCCGGCATCAACTGCATCAGCCCCGCCGCGCCACTGGTGGAGCGGGCATTGGGGTCGTAGCGCGATTCGGCCTGGATCACTGCATGCAGCAACGCGGCTGGCAGGTCATGGGTTCTAGCGGCGGCCGCCACGACTTCGGCGTATGGCATGCCGGTGATCAATTGCCGACCATTGCCGGCCAGGCTCGGCGCTGTCTCGCTGACCACCCGCTGGTACGTTCGGCCCGGCCGGTGGACGTTGCTCAACACATAGCTGCCATCGGCCTTGACCGAGATGTACACATCGGCCTGAGCCGGATTGCTTGTGGCCAACCAGGCCAGGATTCCCGCAGTGAGCCAGCGCATCGTGCCACCCTCCCCGTTGCGTCCCCCAGAAAGTGGGGCATATGCCCCGATTGCCAGGGCTTCACCCTCCTGACGCAAGCACTGTGCCGCCTTGCCGGGGCCGTGCGGCAAAGGCCCGGCGCAGACGCGCACGGCATTTGCATAAGCCCTTGCAGCGCACCTACGGAGGGCCTGGCAATGAACAACAACCATCGCGCGCAACGTGGCTTCACCCTGCTTGAACTGTTGGTGGTCCTGGTGGTGCTGGGGCTGCTGGCCGGCATCGTCGCACCCAAGTACTTCAGTCAGCTGGGGCGCTCGGAGGCCAAGGTGGCCCGGGCCCAGATCGAAGGCCTGGGCAAGGCCCTGGACCTGTACCGGCTGGAGGTGGGGCACTACCCCAACTCAGAACAAGGCTTGCAGGCGCTGGTGGTCCCCCCCAGCGATGAGGTGCGCTGGTCAGGCCCGTACTTGCAGAAAAAGGTCCCGCAAGACCCCTGGGGGCGTAACTACATCTACCGCCAGCCCGGTGAAAACGGCGAGTACGACCTGCTGTCGATGGGCAAGGACGGCCAACCCGGCGGCGATGGCGAGAACGCCGAGATCACCAGTTGGCAATAGTCGGGAGGGGCTGCACATGCGCTACGAACTCAAGGCACTGGGCAAGGCCGGCGTGGTCTTGCTGCAGGTCGACGCCCAGGACGCAGGCCTCGCCCGCGAGCAGGTCGAGCAACAGGGCTTGCGGGTGGTCAGCGTGCGCAGTTGCCAGCGCCTGGCCGGCTTGCGCTGGCGGCGTGGCGAGGTGTTCGACCTGGTGCTGTTCAGCCAGGAGCTGACCACCCTGATCAACGCCGGCCTGCCGCTGATTGACGCCCTCGAGAGCCTGGCCGAGAAAGAGACCGCGCCCCAGGCGTGCAAGACCCTCGGTGAGCTGGTGCGCCTGCTGTACGAAGGCAAGTCGTTGTCCCAGGCCCTGGCGCAGTTGCCCAGCGTGTTCCCGCCGCTGTACGTGGCCCTGGTGCAGTCGAGCGAGAAGACCGGCGCCCTGGGCGATGCCCTCGGCCGCTATGTCGCCTACCGCCAGCGCATGGACGAAGTGCGCCAGAAGATCATCAGCGCCTCGATCTACCCGCTGCTGCTGTTGCTGGTCGGTGGTGGCGTGGTGCTGTTTCTGCTGGGGTATGTGGTACCGCGCTTCAGCCTGGTGTTCGAAGGCCTGGGCACCGAACTGCCGTGGATGTCGCGCTGGCTGATGCAGGCCGGGATGTTCCTGCACGCCCATCAGATGGCCATGGGCAGCGGTTTCGTGCTGCTGATGGTGCTGCTGTTTGTCATGCGCCGCGAGCCACGGGTACGCCGCTGGCTGAACCGCCAGCTGGAGCGCCTGCCGGCCCTGCACAAGCGCCTGGTGATGTACGAACTGGCGCGTTTCTACCGCTCGCTGGGGATCCTCCTGCAAGGCGGCATCCCGATCCTCACCGCCATGGCCATGGCTCGCGGCCTGCTCGGTGCAGCCGGCGCGCAGCGCCTGGAGCAGGCCTGTGAACGGGTCACTGAGGGCCTGTCGCTGTCGGCGGCGCTGGAAGCCGGGCAACTGGTGACGCCCGTGTCATTGCGCCTGCTGCGCGCTGGCGAGCAGTCCGGCAACCTCGGGCAGATGATGGAGCGCAGTGCCGACTTCTACGACGCGGAAATCAGCCGCTGGATCGAGTGGTTCGTGCGCCTGTTCGAGCCGCTGCTGATGACCTTCATCGGCCTGCTGATCGGCCTGATCGTGATCCTCATGTACATGCCGATCTTCGAACTGGCCTCGAGCATCCACTAGCACGCGACGTGACAATCATCGGCCCTTGCTGTATAGATTCGGCCACCAAGGGGAGCCCGGCAACGGGCTGAGAAACCGCTGGCACTTGCAGCGCGGTGACCCTTCGAACCTGATCCGGATCATGCCGGCGAAGGGATGGGTATTGTGCACCTGCCTTTTTGCCGGCCTCACTGCGGGGCCGACCATGCCTGACATTGCCGGCTCCGCTGTCGTCACTCTAAAAAGGACAGCAGCATGAGCGCGCGCTTCACCGACAGCCTTCGCCAGCAAAGCGAGCCAAGCTGGACCCAGTGCATCGAGCACCGCTTCGTCAACGAACTGCTCGAGGGCCGTTTGGCCGACCCGGTACTGGTCAACTACCTGATCCAGGACCACCGTTTCATCGATGCCTTCCTGACCCTGCTCGGTGCAGCCATCGCCACGGCGGATACCTTCGAGGCGCGCATTCGCCTGGGGCGCTTTACCGGGGTGATTGCCGGTGAAGAGAACACCTACTTCCTGCGGGCCTTCGAAGCCCTTGGCGTCAGCGAGGCCCGGCGCCTCGAAGCGCCGGATTCAGTACCGACTGCCGGCTTCAAGGCGATCATGCGCGAAGCCGCGGCCACCCGCTCCTACGCCGCCGCCCTGGCGGTGCTCAACGTTGCCGAAGGCCTGTACCTGGACTGGGCCCTGCGGGCCAACCAGCAGCTGCCGCCGCGCTTCGAGCATGCCGAGTGGATCACCCTGCACGACAACCCGGCCTTCCAGGACTTCGTCGCCTTCCTGCGTGCCGAGCTGGACCGGGTCGGGCCCGATCACCCGCAAATCAGCAGCGACTTCTTCCTGCGCACTGTGGCGCTGGAGCAGGCGTTTTTCGACGCAGCCTACGACATCGAGGGGTAAGCCATGGATATCTTCGAGCGCCTGAAACAGGCCGCCAGCGCCGATTGGCACAGCTATGTAGAGCACGATTTCGTTCGCCAGATGGGCGCCGGCAACCTGGCGCAAGCGGCGTTTCGCAAGTACCTGGTGCAGGACTACCTGTTCCTGATCCAGTTCGCCCGCTCCTGGGCCCTGGCCGCCTACAAGAGCCGCACCCTCGCCGATATCCGCGCCGCCCAGGCCGGGCTTGCGGCGATCCTCGACGAAACCGAGCTGCACGTGCGTCTGTGCCAACGCTGGGGCCTGTCGCCCGAAGACCTCGCGGCGACGCCAGAGCACCAGGCCACCGTGGCCTACACCCGTTTCGTGCTGGACTGCGGCGCCGCCGGTGACCTGCTCGACCTGCACGTGGCCCTGGCGCCGTGCGTGATCGGTTACGCCGAGATCGGCCGCAACCTGACCCCCAATGGCGTTGAGGCGCTGGGCGATCATCCTTATCGCGAGTGGATTGGCGAATACGCCGGCGCCGGTTACCAGGGCGTGGCCACCGCTGCCCGCGCGCACCTGGATGACCTGGCTTCACGGACCATGACCGAACGGCGTTTCGAGGAACTGGTCAAGGTCTTCGCCCAGGCCTCGCGGCTGGAAGCGGACTTCTGGCAGATGGGGCTGGAGGCCGCGAGGCCGTAATACTGCACCAGCTCCCACAGGGGGCGTAGGCTGCAGGGCCCACAGGTCAGTAATCGTAGCGATCTACCGCCCGCCGCCGCTCGTTGTCATCGCGCATGTCGTAGTTGGCGGTGGTCTGGATGTTGGTGTGATGGGCAAGCTTTTGCGCGATCGACAGGTCATGTTCCTCGATCACCCGGGTGATGAACGAGCGGCGAAAATCATGGGGCATGATCTTCACGCCGACCTGGGTGCCGCGCTGACGGGCAATGTAGTAGATCGCGTGCTTGGTGATGCGCTCGCGGGTGATGTGGCTGCCGCGGCGGATGCGGTTGAACAGGAACTCATCGTCAGCCTGCCCTTCAGGCAACTGCTCGCGGCGAAACGCCAGCCAGGCATTGAGCTTCTCGAAGGCCCAGGGCGGTGCGTACTTGATCAGTTGCTTGTTGCCTTTGCCCAGCACCTGCAGGCTACGTTCGTCGAAATCCACCTGGCTTAACGTCAGGTTGACCGACTCGGACTTGCGCATGCCGGTGCCGTACAGCAAGGCGATTACCGCCGCATCACGCAGGCCCTGGGGCCGCGGGTCGGCGGCGCAGGCATCCATCAGTTCGCGGATCAGGCTGCGCTTGAGGTTGCGCCCGGCCGGCAGGCGCGTGCCCTGGGTCGGCTTGACCGTGCGAATCTTGAGCAACTGCTCCTGGCTGATCAGGCTCAGGCGCCACGCCTCGTTCATTACCCCACGCACCGCGTTGACGTACAGCGACGAGGTGTTCGGCGCATAGCCGTCGGCGCGCAAGGCCGCCACCAACGCGGTGACATGCCCGGGTTCAAGCTGGTGCCAGGGCACCTCGGCAATATCGCAATCCTCGAAACCCAGGCGGTCGGCGGCATCCTGGAGGATGTACTTCATGGTCAGCTGGCTGGAGGGCGCCAGGCGCGCGAGGTATTGCAGCAAGGGGTTTTGCAGTGAATCGGACAAACCGGGAATCCTGTAGAGCGCAACAGAGGTCAGGGGCCTGCAACGGGCCAGTCTGACTCGTCACAACGCCGCGGCAACTGACCTGCATCACAATCAGGTCATTGATTGGCAAGTCTTTTTAGCCACGGCAAGAATCCCGATAGTACCTCATCGATGCCCCCGGAATCGATTGAGGGCAATTTCATGGCACCGGATCTTCCACGTACAGCTTTACCGTCTCCCGGGTCAGCGACAGCACTTCATGGGTCAGGCCGTCGAAATCGCTCTCGCCATGCTCCAGGTAGCCGTCACTGCGTTTGACCACGTAGGGCACATAGCCGCGCGGCTTGCCGGTGTCGGTGTCGATGATCTGCATCCGGTCACTGTAGAGCGGCAACGGGTCGATCAGCGGCACCAGGGGCGCACGACCGACCACTATCGGGTCGGGCACCCACTCCGGCAGCCGGTCGCGGTGCTTGGCCACTTCGCTGAGCACCTGGGCGACCGGCAGTTGCATGGTTTTCGAGTAGTAGGCGTTGTAGGCAAAGGCGGTAATGCTCAGCTTGCAGGGGATGCTGGTCTTGCCCTCCAGCAGGCGATGGATTGCCGGCTTGAGCAGCGCCGTCTCGGTAGAACGGTCCGGGGTGGTCTTGTTGAAACGTGCCCAGACCACATAGTTGTAGCCCCGAATTTCAGAAATGCCCTCGAAGTCCACCCCGCCACCCAGGTTGTAGATCATTGCATGACCGACAGTGAAGTCCTGGTCGTCACCCAGGGCGCACTTGAGCCACTCACCGATCTGGCCATCGCCGGTGTGCCGTTTGAACAGGCTGACAATCTCTTCGTCGCTGCGAAAGCGCAGGTAATAGGAGCCGTCGTGATAGGTGAAGGAGCTGAACTCCAGCGGCATCGATTCGATACCGTGGCTGCAACCGCCGAGCGACAGTGCAGCGCCCAGGGCACAAGCGGCCAGGCGAAAAGAAGGGGCAAACAAAGGCGGCGTCATCCATGAGCATACAAGGCGCGCAAGGATGCCCAAGGCCACGCCTGCCAGCAAGCATTTCCGTGTCCGGTGGCCGCAGCAATGGGCTACAGTTGCCCAGGTACCCCCCGACCTGAGGCACCATGGCTTTCCATCGACTGACCCGCACCCACCCGCGCCTGAGCTTTTCTGCCGTCGCCGGTTGCCTGGGGGGCTGGCTGATTCCCGCCGACAACCTGGTCCAGCATATTCTTACCGGCTGGAACATCGGCGTCTGGCTGTACCTGCTGCTGGTGCTGTGGCTGACCTTGCGCGCCAGCCCCGAGAAGGTTCGCGAAGTCGCCTGCATCGAGGATGAAAACGCCGGCCTGGTGCTGTTCACCGTCAGCATCGCGGCGATCGCCAGCCTCGCCGCAGTGACCCTGCAACTGGCCGCCAGCCGAGGGCTGGCCGGTGGCCCGCAACTGCTGCACTACGCCTACACCGGCTTCACCGTCGCGGGCTCCTGGCTGATGATCGGCATGATCTTCAGCCTGCACTACGCCAGGCTGTTCTACACCGCCGGCAGCAAGGAGCCTTTACTGCGCTTTGCCGACGGCGAGCTGAACCCCGATTACTGGGACTTTCATTATTTCTCGTTCACCCTCAACGTCGCGGTGCAGACTTCGGACGTGGGGGTTGCCGATCGGCAGATGCGCCGCATCGTCCTGGCCCACTCCCTGGTAGGCTTCGTGTTCAATACCGCGATTCTGGGCTTTACCATCAACATCGCGGCCGGTTTGCTGAACTGACGGCAAGCCTTCAAGGACTTGTACGGCGCAGCGGGCAATGCGCTGGCAGGCCTGCTCCAGGCGTTCGCTATCAAGTACCAGGCCAAAGCGCAGGTGCCCAGCGGCGCTGGGGCCGAAAGCATCACCGGCCAGCACCGACACCCCATGTTCCTCCAGCAGGCGCTCGGCAAAGGCCTGGGCGCCGATTCCGGTCTCGCGGATATCAATCATCACGAACATGCCGCCATCGGGCTTGTGCACGCGGATACCCGGGCAGCCTTCGAGGCTGGCGCAAACCCGGTCGCGCCGCTCGCGGTAGGTTTCGCGCATCTGCCGCACCTCGGGCAGATCCTGCTCCAACGCCACCTGGGCGGCGTTCTGGATAAAGTCCGGCAAGCCATAGAGCATGCACAGGGCCAGGTTGCCCAGGTGCTCGGCCAATACCTGCGGACCAATCACCCAGCCTACCCGCCAACCGGACATCGCGTGGGACTTGGACAGGCTGTTGATGGTCGCGCTGCGTGCGGCCATGCCCGGCAGGCTCGCCGGGCTGAAATGCTCGCCCTCAAACAGCAGCTCGCTGTACACCTCATCGGAGATCAGCCACAGGTCGTGGTCGATGCACAACTGCGCCAGGCGCTGCCAGGTGGCCTTGGGCAGGCTCGCGCCGGAGGGGTTGTGCGGACTGTTGAGCAGCAAGGCGCGCGTGCGTGCGGTGATCAGCCGGGCGACATCGTCGGGGTCGACCCGAAAGCCCTGCTCCGGGTGCACCGGCACCGGTACCACCCTCGCGGCGCAGGCGCCGAACACGGCCTCATAGGTGACGTACATCGGCTCGGCGACGATGACTTCGTCACCCGGGTCGAACAGGCACTGGGCCACGCCATACAGCGCGCATTGCGCACCGGCCAGCACCACGACTTCCAGCGGGTCGACCGGCTGCCCACTGCGGCGGGTGTGGTGAGCGGCGATGGCGCTGCGCAAAGCCTCGCTGCCGCGCACGTCGGAATAATGGGTATGGCCGGCACGCAGGCTGTCGATGGCGGCGTCGACGATGGGTTGTGGCGTATCGAAATCCGGGTCACCGATCGATAGCAGGATGATATCCCGGCCCTGGCCTTGCAGTTCGACGGCGCGGTAGTGAATGTTCCAGGCTGCAGCACCGTCACCGGCGATACGTTGGGTGAGCGCGGAATAACGCATGGACGGTCTCCTTGACTGAACCTGGACGCGCCATTGGTCTGAAACTCCCTGGCAAGCATCCCAGCCGACTGCCGGTAAAAATAGCAGAACGGTATTGCTCGACGCGGGGAAATATTCCGTGCAAACGTTTGCCTGGCAAACAAATGTGTTCGCCCTGCCCTGCACCGCGCGTGACCTGGGTCAAACAAACGAAAAACCGTCATGATCGGCGGCGGACACTGATGCCGGTGATGCTATGTTTAGGTTTCTGTCCGGGTCACCTCGGCCCGCCCACTCTTGCGTGAGGTTCACCGTACAAGGAGGCCGGCATGAACAAGCTGACGTTCCCCAACGCCTGCCAGATGATGCGCTGGCATTTTCATCCGCTGGGCTTCGAGGCCAGCATGGACGCTCCGCGAAGCATGGTTGCGCGCCTGTTCGACCGGGCCACCGGCGAAACCCTGCTGGCGATTGCCGGCATTCCCTGTGCCACGCTGATGCAGGCGGCTGACGTCGAACGCATCATCGAAGCGGTGGAGGCGGAACTCGACGCCTTCGAACCCTCCTGCAACCTGCGCGCCGTCGGCTGATCAGCTGGCGGCCAGGGGCTCGCGCCCTCGCTCGATATCGGCAATGAAGCGCTCGGCCGGCTGTGGCTGGCCGAGCAGGTACCCTTGCAAGGAATCACAACCCAGCCGGGTCAGGAAGCTCTGCTGGCGATCGGTCTCTACGCCTTCGGCAACAATCCGCAACCCCAATGCCTGCCCTAGCGCGACAATCGCCGAGACGATGGCGGCATCGTCGCTGTCCTGCTCCAGGTCGCGAACAAAGCCACGGTCGATCTTCAGCTCGTTGGCCGGCAGACGCTTGAGGTACATCAGGCTCGAATAGCCGGTGCCGAAGTCGTCGATGGACAGGTCCACCCCCATGTCTGCAAGCTGTTGCAACACTTGCATGCTGGCGTCGGCATCGCGCATGGCGGTGGTTTCGGTGATCTCCAGGGTCAGGCTGTTGGCCGGCAACTGATGGCGCTCCAGGACCTTGGCCACGCTCTCGACCAACCCGCTGTGGCAGAACTGGATGGCCGAGAGGTTCACGGCGATGCGCCAGTCGCTGTGGCCCTGGTCGATCCAGATGCGCATCTGCCGACAGGCCTCGTCCAGTACCCACTCGCCAATGGGGATGATCAACCCGGTTTTCTCCGCCTGGACGATAAAGCGGTCCGGCAGCAGCAGGCCGTGCTGCGGGTGTTCCCAGCGCAGCAGCGCTTCGGCACCGATCGGCTGGCAGTTGTGGGCATCGAACTTGGGCTGGTAATACAGGCGGAACTGGCCCTGCTCCAGGGCCACGCGCAAATCCTGCAGCAGTTGCAACTGCAGGCGCGCGTTGCTGTTCATTGACACGTCGAAGAAGCTGTAGCCGTTCTTGCCGGCGCTCTTGGCGTGGTACATGGCGGCATCGGCGTTGCGCAGCAGCTCGTGCTGGTCGATGCCATTACCCGGGTACAGGACGATACCGATGCTCGCCGAGATCTGCAGGTTCTGCTCGGCAACGCGAAAGCTGCGCGAGATCAGGTTGACCTGCTTGGCCGCCACGCCCACGGCGTCATCGGCTTCCTGCAGGTCCACCAGCAGCACGAACTCATCGCCGCCGATCCGCGCCAGGGTGTCCTGGCTATGCAGATGTCCGCGCAGGCGCAGGGCGACTTCCTTGAGCAACTGGTCGCCCATATGGTGGCCGAAGGCATCGTTGACCGGCTTGAAGCCATCCAGGTCGATGAACATCAGGGCGAAACAGCCACCCTGCTCGGCCACCTTGCTGATCGCCTGGTCGATTCGGTCGGCCAGCAGCGTGCGGTTGGGCAAGCCGGTGAGCGTGTCGTGCAGGGCCAGTTGGGTGAGTTCCTGATTGGCCAGGGTCAGCGAACGGGCAAGTTCGGCGGTCCGGGCTTCCAGGCGAGCATCCAGCACCGAGGTCAGCAAGGCCGCGGCCAGCACCGCCAGGGTGGTAATCAGCACCAGGTAATCCAGGCCGTTGCCGCTCAGGCCATTACCCAGGGCGCCGCAGTAACTGCCTTCAGGGAAGTTCGCCGCGGCCATGCCGGTGTAATGCATGCCGACGATTGCCACGCCCATGACGATCGCCGCGCCGCCACGGATCTGCCGCACGTAGAGGGTCTGCTGGCGCAGGCGGAAGGCGATCCACAAGGCCGCCGCCGAAGCGCCGACGGCGATCAGCAACGAGGCGCTGAACAACGTGGGGTCGTAGTCGATGCCCGGCGCCATGCGCAGCGCGGCCATGCCGGTGTAATGCATGCTGCTGATACCGGTGCCCATGATCAGTGCGCCAAAACCCAGCTGCAACCAGGGCAAGGTCGGCTGGCTGACCAGCCACAGGGCAAAGCCCGACGACAGCCCGGCGATCAGCAGCGACAGCAAGGTCAGGGTAATGTCATAGCCCAGCTCGATCGGCAGGCTCAGGGCGAGCATGCCGATAAAGTGCATCGACCAGATCCCGGTGCCCATGGCCAGCGCCCCGCCAGCGATCCACAGGTACACCGCACGGCCCTTGGCGGTGGTGATCCGGCCGGTCAGGTCAAGGGCGGTATACGAAGCAAGGATGGCCACACACAGCGAAATCAATACCAGCGAAGAAGAGTAACTACCGATCAGCATGAGGCCTTCCACAACCCGTAGACCGGGCACTGGCAAGGCCCGGATAAAAGCCGATGATTGTACTCAACCTTTGGCGAAACGCACGGAGTTTCGGTGGAAGATGGCAATAACGAATCATCGCCTCTTCAGATGATTTCTAGAATATATTTATCATATAAAACAGTAAGTTAAGATCATAAATTAAAGCTATATGGCAGCATTCAATGCAATCTGCATCGAAAGCCGCCATACCGAACATACGACTTTAACAAGTTTATCTATTCACTTGTTTTATAAGGATTTATCTTCATCTTCCTGCTCAACAAACGCCGCCTGCGAGTCCCAGCCACCGCCCAGCGCCGCAATCAACTGCACGCTGGCCACCAGCCGCCCCTGCAGCAGGTTGAGCACGCTGCGCTCGTTGCTCAGGGCGGTGGTCTGCACGTTGACCACGTCCAGGTAGGCGATCAGCCCGGCCTTGTACTGGTTGTTGGTCAGGCGCAGGGATTCGCGGGCCGAGTCCAGGGCTTCGCTGCGCACCCGGGCTTCGTCTTCGTAGACCTTGAGCTGCACCAGGTAGTTTTCCACTTCCTTGAAGCCGTCGAGCACGGTCTGGCGGTACTGGGCCACGGTCTGGTCGTAGACCGCTTCGCTGCGGTCCACTTCGGCGGCGCGCTGGCCGGCGTCGAACAGGGTCATGGCCAACTGCGGGCCGACCGACCAGAAGCGATTCGGCAGGCTGATCCAGTCGCTGAAGCGGCTACTGCTGTAGCCGCCGCTCATGCTCAGGGTCAGGTCCGGGAAGTAGGCGGCGCGGGCCACGCCGATGCTGGCGTTGGCCGACATCACGTTGCGCTCGGCCTTGGCGATGTCGGGGCGGCGTTCCAGCAGTTGCGAGGGCAAGGCCAGCGGTACCTGCGGCAGTGCCGGGATGTCCTTGCTGTCGGCCAGGGCGAACTCGGCCGGGGCCTTGCCCAGCAGCACGGCGATAGCGTTTTCCAGTTGCGCGCGCTGCCACACCAGGTCGATCAGGTCGGCCTGGGTGCTTTTCAGCTGGGTTTGCGCCTGGGCTACCGCGTCCTTGCCCGAGACGCCGGCACGGTACTGGTTCTCGGTCATTTTCAGCGAACGCTCATAGGCCTCGACGGTGGCCTCGAGCAGGCGCTTCTGCTCGTCGAGCACCCGCAGCTGCAGGTAGTTCTGCACCAGCTCCGACTGCAGGCTCAGGCGGATCGCCGCCATGTCGGCAAGGCTGGCCTCGGCGCTGGCCTGGTTGGCGGCCAGGCCGTCACGCAGCTTGCCCCACAGGTCGGCCTCCCAGCTCACCCCCAGCTGGGTGCTATAGGTGTTGCGGATGCCGCTGCTGTTGTTGCTCAGGCTCGAGCTTGAGCTGCCGGTGCCCTGGCTGGAACGGGTCTTGCCGGCCGACAGGTCGAGGCTTGGGAACAGTGCGCCACGGGCGCTGCGCACCAGGGCCTGGGCCTGGCGGTACTGGGCTTCGTACTGGGCGACGGTCTGGTTGCTGGCATTGAGCTGCTCGACCAGGCCATTGAGCTGGGCGTCGCCGTACAGCTCCCACCAGGCGCCGCGGGCAATGGCGTCCGAAGGGTTGGCCTGGGTCCAGCCTTCGGCGTGCTTGAACGCCACCGGCGCCGGGGTCTCGGGCCGGTGGTAATCCGGGCTCAGGGTACAAGCGCTGAGCATCGCCAGGCACAGGGCCGAGGCCAGCAGGCGCGAGCCGCGGGCAGCCAGCAGCGGCTGCAGCGAACGGTCGGAAAAAAGCGGACGTCGGGTCATAGCGGGGTTTCCAAAGCAGCGTCGGTACGCACGCCGCGCCAGCGGTTGAAGCGATGGCGCAGGCGGTCCAGATAGAGGTAGACCACCGGGGTGGTGTAAAGCGTGAGGATCTGGCTGAAGACCAGCCCGCCGATGATGGTCAGGCCCAGTGGCTGGCGCATCTCGGCGCCTTCAGCGTGGCTGAGCAGCAGCGGCAAGGCGCCGAGGATGGCCGCCAGGGTAGTCATCAGGATCGGCCGCAGGCGCAGCAGGCAGGCACGGCGGATCGACTCCTCCGGGCTCAGGTGCTCGTGACGCTCCAGTTGCAGGGCCAGGTCGATCATCATGATCGCGTTCTTCTTCACCACGCCGATCAGCAGGAACAAGCCGAGCAGGGAGATCAGGCTGAACTCGCTGCCGACCACGTAAAGGGTCAGCAAGGCCCCTACCCCGGCCGATGGCAGCGTCGAGAGGATGGTCAGCGGGTGAATGTAGCTTTCGTAGAGGATGCCCAGCACCAGGTACACCGCCAGCAAGGCGCCGAGGATCATGAACGGCTGGCCCTTCTGGCTTTCGGCGAAGGCATCGCCGGTACCGCCGAGCTTGGCGATCACGTCCTCGGGCAGGCCGACCTTGGCCACCGCCCGCTCCACCGCAGCCAGGGCCTGGTCCTGGCTGTAGCCTTCGGCGATGTCGAAGTTGATGCTCTCGGAGGCGAACTGGTCCTCGTGACTGACGCGGTCGTCGGCCAGGCTGTTCTCGTAATGGGCGAAGGTGGCCAGCGGCACCCTTGCGCCATCGGCAGTAATCACCTGGACCTGCTCCAGGGTACGCGGGTCCTGGGCGTACCTGGGGTTGATCTCCATCACCACCTGATACTGGTTGAGGCTGTCGTAGATGGTCGAGATCTGCCGCTGGCTGTAGGCGTTGTTGAGCACCGAGGTGACCATGCTCATGTCGATGCCCAGGCGCTTGGCCTGCTCGCGGTCGACCACCAGGGTTATCTGCTGGGTGCCACCCCCCTCGCGGGCGTCGATGGCAGTCAGCTCCGGCAGCGCCTTGAACGCGGCGACCACCTTCGGGTACCACTCGCGCAGGGCCGACAGTTCGCTGCTTTGCAGGGTATAGAGGAACTGCGAGCTGCTCTGGTCGCGGCCGCCGCCGAACTGCAGGTCCTGGTCGGCCATCAGGAACAGCCGCCCGCCGGGCACCTTGGGCATCTCTTTGCGCAGGCGCTCGATGATCTTCTGCGCCGACACCTTGCGCTCGCTGAGCGGTTTGAGGCGCACGATCACCATGGCGTTGTTGGTGCCGCTGTTGCCGCCGATGAAGCCGGCGACGCTTTCCACCGCCGGGTCGGCCAGCAAGGCGCGGCGGTAGATTTCCATCTTCGGCTGCATCACTTGGAACGACAGGCCGTCGTCGCCGCGGACAAAGCCCATCAGCTGGCCGGTGTCCTGCTGCGGCAGGAAGGTCTTGGGCACCACCACGTACAAGGCAATGTTGACCGCGATGGTCACCAGCAGGCTCAGGAGGGTCAGGCGCCGGTGGCGCATCACCCAGTCCAGGCTGCGCCCGTAACCGGCCATCATGCGCTGGTTGAGCTGCGCGCTCCAGCGTTGCAGGCGAGTCTGCTCGCCCTCTGGCTGGGCTTTGAGCCAGCGTGCGCAGAGCATCGGCGTGAGGGTCAGGGAGACCAGCAGCGACACCAGGATCGCCACCGCCAGGGTGATGGAGAACTCGCGAAACAGCGAACCGACGATACCGCCCATGAACAGGATCGAGACGAACACCACCACCAGCGACAGGTTCATCGACAGCAAGGTGAAGCCGACTTCCTTGGAGCCCAGGTACGCGGCGCGCATCGGCGGCACGCCCTCGTCGATATGCCGGGAGATGTTCTCCAGCACCACGATGGCGTCGTCGACCACCAGGCCGGTGGCGAGAATCAGGGCCATCAGCGACAGGTTGTTCAGCGAGAAGCCGCACAGGTACATGGCCGCAAACGTGCCGACCAGCGACACCGGCACCGCCAGGGTCGGGATCAACGATGCGCGCAGGTTGCCAAGGAACAGGAACACCACCAGGATCACCAGCACCACGGCGATGATCAGGGTGTGCTCGGCTTCCTTGAGGGTCGCCTTGATCACCGGCGAGCGGTCCATGGCCACGTCCAGCTTGACGCTGGCGGGCATCAGCGACTCCAGGGCCGGCAGCTGCTCCTTGATCTTGCTTACGGTCTCGATGATGTTGGCGCCGGTCTGGCGATTGATCACCAGCAGCACCGCGTCCTGATCGTTGAAGAACCCGCTGTTGTAGCGGTTCTCCACCGCGTCGCTGAGCTTGGCCACGTGGCTCAGGCGCAGCACCGCGCCGTCCTGGTAGCGAATCACCAGGGGCTCGTAGTCCTTGGCTTTCTCCAGTTGGTCGTTGGCCTGCACCTGCCAGTTGCGCTGGCCATCTTCGATAAAGCCCTTGGGCCGGCGCTGGTTGGCATTGGCGATGGTCTGGCGCACGTCATCGAGGGCCACGCCATACTGGTTGAGCAACTGCGGCTCGAGTTCGACGCGCACCGCCGGCAGCGAACTGCCGCCGATCTGCACCTCGCCTACCCCCGGCACCTGGGACAGGCTCTGGGACAGGATGGTCGAGGCCAGGTCGTACAACTGGCCCTTCTGCAGCACGCTGGAGGTCAGTGCCAGGACCATGATCGGCGCCTGGGACGGATTGTATTTCTTGTAGGTGGGCATGCTGCGCATGCCGCTGGGCAACAGGTTGCGCGAGGCGTTGATGGCAGCCTGCACCTCGCGCGCCGCCGCGTCGATGTCACGGCCCTGGTCGAAGCCGAGGATTACCCGGGTCGAGCCCTGGCTGGAACTGCTGGTCAGGGTGTTGACCCCGGAGATCGCGCCCATGGAGCGCTCCAGCGGCGTGGCCACGGTCGAGGCCATGACCTCGGGGCTGGCGCCCGGCAGGCTGGCCTGGACCACGATCACCGGGAACTCGATCTGCGGCAGCGGCGCCACCGGCAACAGGCCGAAGCTGACGCCACCCAGCAGCATGATTGCCAGGCTCAGCAGCATCGTCGCCACTGGGCGGGCGATGAACGGAGCTGAGAGGTTCATGGGTGGCTCCAGTTGCAAGCTGCAAGCTGCAAGCTGCAAGCAACTTGAGGTGACCTTCGATGCACAGATCGAACACCGGACCGCTTGCAGCTTGCAGCTTGCGGCTTGTAGCTGGCGCCGATCATACCAAGTCTCCGGTCAAGCCACGGGAGCGAAGGCGCCTCGACAACCGATCGAAGTACAAGTAGATGACCGGCGTAGTGAACAGCGTCAGCACCTGGCTGACCAGCAGCCCACCGACCATCACCAGGCCCAGCGGCTGGCGCAGTTCGGCGCCGGAACCGGTGGCGAGCATCAGCGGGATGGCGCCGAACAACGCTGCCAGGGTGGTCATCAGGATCGGCCGGAAGCGCAGCAGCGCCGCCTGGTAGATCGCCGCCTCGGGCGCCATGCCCTGGTTGCGCTCGGCCTCCAGGGCGAAGTCGATCATCATGATCGCGTTCTTCTTGACGATACCAATGAGCAAAATGATGCCGATGATGGCGATCATGCCCAGGTCGTTGCCCGAGAGGATCAACGCCAGCAAGGCGCCCACCGCCGCCGACGGCAAGGTCGAAAGGATGGTCACCGGGTGGATGTAGCTCTCGTACAGCACACCGAGCACGATGTACATGGTCACCACCGCCGCCAGGATCAGCAGCAAGGTGCTCGACAGCGAGGCCTGGAAGGCTTCTGCCGCGCCCTGGAAGCGGGTTTGCACGCCCACCGGCATGCCGATGTCCTGCTGCACCTGCTCGATGACCTTGACCGCCTCACCCAGGGCCACGCCATCGCCCAGGTTGAACGACATCATCACCGCCGGGAACTGGCCGATATGGGCAATCGCCAGTTGCGCCTGGCGCTGCTCGATGCGCGCCAGGCTCGACAGCCGCACCTGGCCGCCGTCGCTGGCCTTGACGTGAATCTGCTCCAGCACCTGCGGGCCGATGCTGGACGCGGCCTCGGCCTGCAGCACCACGCGGTACTGGCTGGCCTGGGTGTAAATGGTCGAGATCTGCCGCTGACCGAAGGCGTCGTACAGGGCGTTGGTGATGTCGGCGACGTTGATGCCCAGGCGGCTGGCAGCGTCGCGGTCGATCACCAGGAACACCTGCAGGCCCTTGTCCTGCAGGTCGCTGGCGACATCCGTCAGCTCCGGGCGCTGCTGCAGGGCATCGACCAGCTTGCCGCTCCACTGCGCCAGCAGCTCGGCATCGGGCGATGACAAACTGAACTGGTACTGGGTGCGGCTGACCCGGTCTTCGATGCTCAAGTCCTGCACCGGCTGCATGAACAGACGGATGCCGACCAGCTTGTCGACCTCCCCCTGCAAGCGGGCAATTACCTGGGTAGCAGTGAGGTCACGCTCGCCATGGGGCTTGAGGTTGATCAGCAGGCGGCCGCTGTTGAGGGTGGCGTTGTCACCATCGACGCCAATATAGGACGACAGGCTCTGCACCGCCGGGTCCTTGAGGATCACTGCGCTGAGCTCCTGCTGGCGCTGGCTCATGGCGGTGAACGACACCGACTGCGGTGCCTCGGAAATACCCTGGATCACCCCGGTGTCCTGCACCGGGAAAAAGCCCTTGGGCACCACCAGGTACAGCAGCACGGTCAGCCCCAGGGTCGCCACGGCCACCAGCAGGGTCAGCGGCTGGTGCTTGAGCACCCACTGCAGGCCGCGGCCGTAGTAGTCGATCATCCAGTCGATCCAGGCACCGCTGGCCCGGTAGAAGCGCCCTTGTTCTTCTTCCTTGGGCTCGCGCTTGAGCAAGCGCGCGCACATCATCGGCGTCAGGGTCAGCGACACCACCAGGGAAATCAGGATCGCCACCGCCAGGGTAATGGCGAACTCGCGGAACAGCCGGCCGACCACGTCGGCCATGAACAGCAGCGGGATCAGTACCGCGATCAATGAGAAGGTCAGCGAAATCAGGGTGAAACCGATTTGCCGGGCGCCCTTGAGCGCGGCTTGCATCGGCGTTTCGCCCTCTTCGATATGCCGCGAGATGTTCTCCAGCATGACGATGGCATCGTCGACCACAAAGCCGGTGGCAATGGTCAGGGCCATCAGGGTCAGGTTGTTGATCGAAAAGCCGGCCAGGTGCATGACCGCAAAGGTGCCAATCAGCGACAGCGGCACGGCCACCGAGGGAATGAGGGTGGCACTGAAGCGGCGCAGGAACACGAAAGTGACCATGACCACCAGGACAATGGCGATCAACAGCTCGTGGCGTACGTCCTTGACCGAGGCGCGGATGGTCTGGGTGCGGTCGGTAAGCACACTGACGTCGAGGCCCGCCGGCAGGTTGTCGGTGATCGACGGCAGCATGGCCTTGATCCGGTCGACCACCTCGATGACATTGGCCCCGGGTTGGCGCTGGATGTTCAGCAGCACTGCCTGGTTCTGGTTGGCCCAGGCCGCCAGGCGCTCGTTCTCGGCGCCGTCGACGATCTCGGCGACGTCTTTCAGGCGCAGCGGCGCGCCGTTGTTGTAGGCGAGGATCAGGTTGGCGTATTCCTCGGGCGAACGCAGCTGGTCGTTGGCGTCGAGCATCGATACCCGGGTCGGGCCATCGAAGTTGCCTTTGGGCTGGTTGACGTTGGAAGCGCCGATCAGGGTGCGCACGTCAGCCAGGTTCAGCCCGGCCGAAGCCAGGGCGTCGGGGTTGACCTTGATCCGCACCGCCTGGCGCTGGCCGCCGGCGATGCTGACCATGCCGACGCCGCCAATCTGGGCGATCTTCTGTGCCACCCGGGTGTCGACCAGGTCGTTGAGCTTGGGCAACGGCATGGTTTTCGACGAAATCGCCAGGGTCAGCACCGGTGTGTCTGCCGGGTTGACCTTGTTGTACACCGGCGGTGCCGGCAGGTCGCTGGGCAGCAGGTTGCTGGCAGCGTTGATCGCCGCCTGCACCTGTTGCTCGGCAACGTCCATGTTCATGTCCAGGCTGAAGCGCAGGGTCAGCACCGAGGCGCCACCGGAGCTGGTCGAGGCCATCTGGGTCAGCCCGGGCATCTGCCCGAACTGGCGCTCAAGCGGCGCGGTGACCGCGCTGGTCATCACCTGCGGGCTGGCGCCGGGGTACAGGGTCATGACCCGGATGGTCGGATAATCGACCTGGGGCAGTGCCGCCACCGGCAGCATCTTGTAGGCGATCAAGCCGGCCAGAACGATGGCCAGCATGCTCAGGGTGGTCGCCACCGGGCGCAGGATGAACAGCCGCGAGAGGTTCATGCGCCGGCCTTGCCCTGTTCAGCGGGAGCGACGGAGGCGTCTTTTTTATCCTGGCCCTGCAGGTGCTGGCCGGGGGTGACCGGTACTTCGGCGCTGTCGTTGACCACCTCGACGTCACTGCCATCACGCAGGCGGTCGGTGCCTTCGAGCACTACCCGCTCGCCCTGGGCCAGGCCCTCGTTGACCACGGTGTGGTCGCCATCGCTGGCGCCGAGGGTAAGTTTGCGGATACGCACCTTGTTGTCGCCTTCCATGACATAGACGAACGAGCCGTCGGTGCCGAACTGGATCGCCGCTGACGGTGCCAGCACCACGCCCTTCAGGGTATCGGCCAGCAGCCGCACGTTGACGAACTGGTTGGGGAACAGCGCTTCGTCCTGGTTCTCGAAGAAGGCCTTGAACTTCAGGGTGCCGGTGGTGGTGTCGATCTGGTTGTCGAGGCTGCGCAGCACGCCGACTGCCTGTTGCTTGATATCGCCACGGTCCCAGGCTTCAACGGGCAGCTGAGCGCCGCTGCGATAACGCGCCAGCACCGTGTTCAGCTCCGTTTCAGGCAAGGTGAAGGCCACGGTGATCGGCTGGGTCTGGGTGATGACCACCAAGGCGGTGGTGTCGTTGGCCGCCACCAGGTTGCCGACGTCAAGCTGGCGCAAGCCCAGGCGGCCGTTGATCGGCGCGCGGATACGGGTGAAGTCGAGGTTGAGCTTGGCGTCACCCACCGCCGCCTGGTTGGTCTTGATCGTGCCCTGGTACTGGCCGACCAGTGCTTCCTGGGTGTCCAGCGTCTGCTTGGCGATGCTGTCTTCGGCGTACAGGCCTTTATAACGCTGCAGGTCGATCTGGGCGTTTTTCAACTGCGCCTGGTTCTGCGCCAGCGTGCCTTCGGCCTGTTGCAGGGCGATCTGGTAAGTGCGCGGGTCGATCTCGGCCAGCAGATCACCGGCCTTGACCTTCTGCCCTTCCTGGAAATTGACCTTGACCAGCTCGCCGCCCACCCGGCTGCGCACATTCACCGTGTTGGTCGCGGTCACCGTACCCAGGGCCTTGAGGTACACCGGGAAATCACCCACCGTCGCCGATTCGACCCGTACCGGCACCGGCCCACCGAACGCGCCAAAGCCCGGCCGTCCGCCCTTGCCGCCTGGCGCAGCGCCGGCCTTTTGCGCGGCCGGCGACGGCCACAGCCACCAGCACAGGCCGGCGACCAGCAACAGGATCAGCAGGCCGACAAGCCAGCGACGAGGGGAACGGGAACGAGAAAGCATCGGGTGATCGACCATTGTGCGGGAAAGAATTCTTTTGAGGAGGCTGAACGATAAGCACTGAAGACGGATAAGCAAAGCGCCTTTACCGGCACTTTACCTTGAGCTTACGTTGCTAAAGTAATGAACTATAAATAAAAACGGCCTGGACGAGGGCCAGGCCGCAACAACTCTTAGCAATTATTAACAATAATCGCGTCGCCTTCATCGCCGGCAAGGCCGGCTCCCACAGGAACAGCGTACGCAGGTGCATTGTGGGAGCTGGCCTTGCCAGCGATGGGCTGCGCAGCAGCCCCGGCGGGGTCGCTATTACTTCAGGACTGCCAAAGCAGCCTCATAGTTTGGTTCTTCGGCGATTTCGCCAACCAGCTCGCTGTGCAGCACCTTGTCGTTCTCATCCAGCACCACCACGGCACGGGCAGTCAGGCCGGCCAGCGGGCCGTCGGCGATTTCAACGCCGTAGTTGCCGAAGAACTCACGGCCGCGCAGCAGCGACAGGTTCTGTACGTTCTCCAGGCCTTCAGCACCGCAGAAGCGCGCTTGAGCGAATGGCAGGTCAGCGGAGATGCACAGCACGACGGTGTTGTTCAGTTCACCAGCCTTCTTGTTGAAGGTGCGCACGGAAGTCGCGCAGGTCGGGGTATCGACGCTTGGGAAGATGTTCAGCACTTTGCGCTTGCCGGCCAGGGAGGCCAGGGTCACGTCGGCCAGGCCAGCACCAACCAGGGAAAACGCAGGTGCCTGGGCGCCTACTTTCGGCAGTTCGCCTTTGACCTGAACCGGGTTGCCTTTGAGAGTCACTTGAGCCATGAACGAAGTCCTTATGCGGGGGTGAGTAAAGGACCAGAGTTAACCATGAAAGTGCCCGTCTACCTATGGGCCAGTGTTAAATTGTTGAATTGCCAGACAACTTTTGTGGACAATCTTTAGTTGTTCGGGAGCCGATTGCCGGCTCCCGAACCCAGCGGTTTAACTCAGCAGCGAGTAAACCAGCGCCGAAATGGCCACCAGGCCCACGGCGACGACGAAGACGTTGGACATCTGCCCGCGGTACTTGCTCATGGCCGGCACCTTGCGGATGGCGTACATCGGCATCAGGAACAGGATCGCGGCAATGACCGGGCCGCCGAAGCTTTCGATCATGCCGAGAATGCTCGGGTTGAGGGTGGCGACGATCCAGCAGATGACCAGCATGAAGGCCGCGGTCATGCGATCCAGGGCCTTGGCGCCAGGGCGCTTGCCGGTCTTGACGACCAGGCCCTTGAGGCCTTCGCTGGCGCCAATGTAGTGGCCCAGGAACGACTTGGCGATGGCGATGAAGGCAATCAGCGGCGCGGCGAAGGCGATAGTCGGGTTACTGAAGTGGTTGGCCAGGTACGACAGGATCGACAGGTTCTGCGCCTTGGCCTCGGCCAGTTGCGCCGGGGTCAGGGTCAATACGCAACTGAACACGAAGAACATCACCATGGCCACCATCAGCAGGTGGGCACGGCACAGGATCTGCCCGCTGCGTTCGTCGGCGTGCACGCCATAACGGCGCTTCTGATCAACGGCAAAGGCCGAGATGATCGGCGAATGGTTGAACGAGAAGACCATCACCGGGATCGCCAGCCACAGGGTGTGCAGGAACGCCGAGCCCGATGGCAGTTCGGTAGCAGTGCTGAGGATGCCGCCGTTCCAGTGCGGAATCAGGAACACCGCCAGGAACGCCAGGGCGACGATGAACGGATAGACCAGCCAGCTCATGACCTTGACCGTGGCCTGTTCGCCACAGCGCACGATGGCCAGCAGGCCGAGGATCAGCACAAAGGACAATACCGCGCGCGGTGGCGGCTCGATGTGCAGCTGGTGCTCCATGAAGCTGCCGACGGTGTTGGTCAGGGCCACGCTATAGATCAGCAGGATCGGGAAGATGGCAAGGAAATACAGCAGGGTGATCAGGGCACCGGCGCTGAGGCCGAAATGCTCCTCGACCACGTCGGTGATGTCGGTGCCGTCGCGCCCGGAGAGCACGAAGCGGGTCAGGCCGCGGTGCGCGTAGAAGGTCATCGGGAACGCCAGCAGCGCCAGGATCAGCAGCGGCCAGAAGCCGCCGAGGCCGGCGTTGATCGGCAGGAACAGGGTCCCCGCGCCAATCGCCGTGCCAAACAGGCCCAGCATCCAGGTAGTGTCCTGACGGGCCCAGCTGCCGAGGGCGGCGGGGGTCGATTCGAAGCGTTGTTCAACGCTTGGGGCCTGCTCATTCATCCGGGTGCAACTCCACTCGCAAGACTGCAACAGGGCTGAGAGTGGCGAAACAGACGCCTCACCCCTCTTAGCCATACAAAGAGGGGCGCGATTGTGCGCCGTTTGGTTGCACTTGCAAAGCCCTGGCCGAGGAGTGGTTGCACCTTGGGCTGAAAGCATCGCGGGGCAAGCCTGCTCCCACCGGAACTACCCCATCCTTGAAATCAGGTGAGTAGCGGTGGGAGCGGGCTTGCCCCGCGATTGAAGTGACTTACTGAACCGCAGCGAACGCCTTGGCCACTTGCTGCAGGTTGTCCGGACGCAAGCCGGCCATGCACACCCGGCCGCTGTCGATCAGGTACACCCCGAACTCGTCACGCAGGCGCCGCACCTGCTCGACGCTGAAGCCGGTGTAGCTGAACATGCCGCGCTGGCGCAGGAAGAACTGGAAGTCCTGCCCCGGCAGCAGCTCGGCCAGGGTATCGACCAGGGCCTGGCGCATATCGAGGATACGCAGGCGCATCTTCTCCACTTCCGCTTCCCACTGGGCGTTGAGCTCAGCATCACCGAGCACCGCGGCCACCAACTGGGCACCGAAGCTTGGCGGGCTGGAGTAGTTGCGGCGCACGGTGGCCTTGAGCTGGCCGAGCACGCTTTGCGCGGTGTCGGCGTCATCACAGACCACCGACAGGCCGCCGACCCGCTCGCCATACAGCGAGAAGATCTTCGAGAACGAGTTGCTCACCAGACACGGCACGCCGGCGCGGGCCACTTCGCGAATGGCATAGGCATCTTCAGCCAGGCCTTCGCCAAAGCCCTGGTAGGCGATGTCGAGGAACGGGATCAGGTTGCGCGCCTTGACCACTTCAATTACTTGCTGCCATTGCGCCTGGCTCAGGTCGACCCCGGTGGGGTTGTGGCAGCACGGGTGCAACAGGACGACGCTGTTGGCCGGCAAGCCCTTGAGGGTGCCGAGCATGCCGTCGAAGTTGACGCCGCGGCTGGCCGGGTCGAAGTACGGGTAGCTGTTGACCTTGAAACCTGCGCCTTCGAAGATCGCCCGGTGGTTGTCCCAGGTCGGATCACTGACCCACACCTGCGACTCGGGGAAGTAGCGCTTGAGGAAGTCGGCACCGACTTTCAGCGCGCCGGAACCGCCGACCGTCTGCACGGTGGCGACGCGGCCGCTTTCAACGGCTGGATGGCCAGCACCGAACAACAACGCCTGGATCGCCTGGCGGTAGCTGCTCAGGCCTTCCATCGGCAGGTACATCGAGGCTTCGTGAGGCTGGGCGGCAAAGCGCTGCTCGGCTTCGCGCACCGCGGCCAACTGTGGCACCACGCCTGCGGCATCGTAATACAGGCCGATACTCAGGTTGACCTTGGCGGCGCGGGGATCGGCCTTGAAGGTCTCCATCAGGGAAAGAATCGGATCGCCGGCATAGGCATCGACATGTTTGAACACAGCGCACAGCTCCTTGGGTCAGGACAGTTCGGACTAAAAGCTGTGTCGAGGATACCTGTACCTGAGGCCGAGGAACATTACCTCTGGTGCAACTGATCAGTGCATGTGTGCACAGCTATCGCTGGCAAGCCAGCTCCCACAATGATCAGCAAAAACCCTGTGGGAGCTGGCTTGCCAGCGATAGCGTGCTCAAGTTCACTACTGGGCCAAGCCCTGCAACTGCTCAAGCTCCGCCACTGTCAGCGTCACGCCCTGCTTTGCCGACTGCTCACGCTCACGGAAGCGGCGCTCGCCCGGCAGGCGCTGCAAGCCCACCGCCTGCATCTGCCGCACCAGGTCACGGCTGCGTTCGGCAAAGCGGTTGCCCACCGACCTGGCCGGGTCGATGACGATGATCAGTTGCCCGGTCCAGGGCGTCTTCGCCCCCGGGTGCTGCGACCAGTCGAACTCGAACGAGAAATTGCCGCCGGTCAGCGCCGCCGCCAGCAGTTCGACCATCATCGACAGCGCCGAGCCCTTGTGCCCGCCAAACGGCAGCAGCGCACCGCCGTCGAGAATCGCCTGCGGGTCGCGGGTCGGCTCGCCTTTGTTGTCGACGCCCATGCCTTCAGGCAGCAGTTCACCCTTGCGCGCGGCGATCTGCACATCGCCGTGAGCCATGGCGCTGGTGGCCATGTCGAAGACGATCGGGTCGCTGCCGGCGCACGGCGCGGCAAAGGCGATCGGGTTGGTGCCGAACAACGGTTGCTGGGCACCATGGGGCACCACGCAAGTCATGCTGTTGACCACGCTCAGGGCCACCAGGCCTTCATCGGCAAAGGGCTCGACGTCCGGCCACAAGGCGGCGAAATGGTGGGAGTTGTGGATCGCCAGTACGGCAATCCCGGCACTGCGAGCCTTCTCTACCAGCAGCGTGCGGGCTGCCGCCAGGGCCGGCTGGGCAAAACCGCCCTTGGCGTCGACGCGCACATAACCGCTGGCAACATCTTCGACTTCGGGTACGGCCTGGCCATTGACCCAATGGCTGGCCAGGGTCGAGACATAACCGGGAATACGGAACACACCGTGGCTGTGCGCGCCATCGCGCTGGGCGCTGGCGCAGTTGAAGGCCAGGACCCGGGCCACCACTTCGCTGCAACCATGACGGACGAAAATGCGCTGCAACAAGGCCTGCAGGTCGGCAAAAGCAATCTGCGCGACAGCAGTGTCGGGACGTGCGGACATCTGAAGCTCCCTTATTGGATTTGGAGTGGGCGACAGCGATGGGCAATGGCCAGACTTTCCTCCAGTGACAGCAAACTGTCAAATATTGACTTGATGACAGAAAACATTCATTTTCTGATTCACCTGCCGCCGCCTTCGAGAATCGCCCTGTGAGCCAACCGATCAAACAGCGCCTGGAACACAGCCTGCACAACGCAGCAGCGTCCGGGCGCAAGATCGCCAGCCACATGCTCGCCAACCTCACCGACCTGCCCTTCGAAACCTCCGCAAGCCTTGCGGCAAAAATCGGCGTCAGCGAGTCGAGTGTCGGGCGCTTCTGCCGCTCGTTGGGTTACGAGCACCTCAAGGCCCTCAAACATGACCTCAAGGACGATCTGGGTGAAGGCCCGTGGCTGGTCGGTGATCGTCTGCAAGAATTTCGCCAGCAGCACGGCAAGGACGCCGCCGGCCTTGCGCGCAGCCTTGAACAGGAAGTTGGCGCGCTGGTGCGGGTTTACGAATACAGCCGCACCGCGGCGTGGGACACCGTCAGCCAGCGCCTGGCGCAGCGACGCAAGGTATTCGTCGCCGGCTTTCAGACCGAGCGCGGCATCGCCCAGTGCATGGCCCACCTGCTGCAATACCTGCGCGATGGCGTGCAGGTGGTCGATGGCAGTGCCGGGCATTTTGGCGAGGTACTGCTCAGCGCTCCGGCCGATTGCGCCCTGGTGGTGTTCGAGGCGCGCCGCTATTCCCGCCATGCCCTGACCCTGTGTCGCAAGGCGCATGCGGCAGGCATTCCGGTAACCCTGGTTACCGACACTTTTTGTGACTGGGCCGATGCCAACGCCAGTGAGGTGTTTCGCATCCCCACCGAATTCAATCTGTTCTGGGAGTCCACCGCGACGATGCTGTCGTGGGTACACCTGATGGTCAACGAGGTCTGCAAGAAGCTAGGACCGGATGTTGAAAAACGCTTGGAAGCAACTGCAGCTCTACACAACGAATTCGTTGGCTACACGTCAACGAGCAAACAATAGCAAGAGTGCAAACAACAACAGATCGAGGTGTGTCATGAAACCCGTTATCCGCTTCGCAGGGGCTTGCGCCCTGCTGCTCGCCGGCTCGACCATGGCCCAGGCCGAAACCCTGAAGATCGCCACCGAAGGCGCTTACCCTCCGTTCAACTACGTCGATTCAGACAACAAACTGCACGGCTTCGACGTCGACATCACCCACGCCCTGTGCGAGCAGATGAAGGTCGAATGCACCCTGGTGGCCCAGGACTGGGAAGGCATCATCCCGGCCTTGATGGCGAAGAAATACGACGCCGTGGTGGCGTCGATGATCAATACCGAAGAACGGCGCAAGAAGATCGCCTTCACCAACCACTACTACAAGACCCCGTTGTCGGTGGCCGTGGCCAAGGACAGTGAAATCACCGACGCGCAAACCGACTTCAAAGGCTACACGGTCGGCGCGCAATCCTCCTCGACCCAGGCTATCTATGCCGAGGACGTCTACGGCAAGGCCGGCGCCGACGTCAAACTCTACCCGACCCTCGATGAAGCCAATGCCGACCTCGCCGCCGGGCGCCTGGACGGGGTGATTGCCGACAAGTTCCCGCTGACCGAATGGCTGGGCAAGGCCGGCAAGGACTGCTGCAAGATCCTTGGCGACGTCAACGGCACCAAGGCCGACGCCTCGATTGCCGTGCGCAAGGAAGATGAAGCCCTGCGCGAACGCCTGAACAAGGCCCTGGACGCAATCGTCGCCAACGGCACCTACCAGAAGATCGCCAGTCGTTACTTCGACTTCGATATCTACCAGTAAATCTCACGTCCTGTGAGGGACCTGTGGGCGCTGGCCTTGCCAGCGATGCAGACGCCGCGCACTGACTGAATGCGTGTCGATGCCATCGCCGGCAAGGCCGGCTCCCACGGGGCTGTGTGTCTGTCTTGCGAGAGGGTTTGAGCATGCTCGAACAACTGTCACTGCTTTCCTTCGCCAGCGGCGGCTGGGGCCAGGCTCTGCTGGCCGGCGCCCTGGTGACCATTTCCCTGGCCCTGGCCTGCCTGCCCATCGGCTTGCCGCTGGGCCTGGGCGTCGCGCTCGCCGCCCGTTCCTCCAAGCGCTTCCCGCGTGCTGCCGCCACGGTGTTCTCCACCGTGTTTCGTGGCCTGCCGGAGCTTCTGACCCTGCTGATCATCTATTACGGCTGCCAGATTGCCGCGCAGAAAATTCTTGCCGCCATGGGCTACGAAGGTGAAGTGCTGATCAACACCTTCCTGGCGGCGATGATCGCCTTCAGCCTGGTGTTTGCCGCGTTCTCCAGCGAGATCTGGCTGGCGGCGTTCAAGACTGTCGCCAAAGGCCAGTACGAAGCCTCGGCGGCGCTGGGCCTGAGCAAGGCCACTACCTTTCGCAAGGTGGTCTTTCCACAGCTGGTGCGCATCGCCCTGCCGGGCCTGTCGAACAACTGGCTGTCGCTGCTCAAGGACACTTCGCTGGTGTCGACCATCTCCCTGGTCGACCTGATGCGCCAGACCAACCTTGCGGTCAGCGTGACCAAGGAGCCGATGTTCTTCTACGGCGTTGCCTGCCTGGGTTATCTGCTGTTCTCGGCGTTGTCGGGCCGGGTGTTCAATTTCATCGAGCAGTACTTCAGCCGTCATCTGCGGGGGGCACGTACATGAGCTTCGATCAACTGCTGGCCCTGGTGCTCGACCCCGACCTGCTGGAACGCTACGGCCCGCGCTTTATCGACGGCCTGCTGGTGACCGGCAAGCTGGTGGCACTGTCCTTCACCCTCGGCGCCCTGCTTGGCATGCTGCTGGCCCTGGCCAGGCTGTCGAACAACCTGGTGCTGCAACGCCTGAGCGCAGGTTACATCTACTTCTTCCGCGGCTCGCCGCTGCTCGCCCAGCTGTTCTTGCTGTACTACGGCCTGGGCTCGCTCAAGGGCTTCTGGCAGGACGTCGGTCTGTGGTGGTTCTTCCGGGATGCCTGGTACTGCACGGTGCTGGCCTTCACCCTCAACACCGCCGCTTACCAGGCCGAGATCTTCCGCGGCAGCCTGATGGCGGTCGCTCCCGGTCAGTACGAGGCAGCCAAGGCCCTCAGCCTGAAGCGTTCGACCACGTTCTTCAAGGTGATCCTGCCGCAATCACTGATCGTCGCCATCGGCCCGCTGGGCAACGAACTGATCCTGATGATCAAGGCCAGCGCCATCGCCTCGCTGGTGACCATCTACGACCTGATGGGGGTGACCAAGCTGGCGTTCTCGCGCAGTTTCGACTTCCAGATCTACCTGTGGGCCGCCGTGCTCTACCTGCTGATCGTCGAGATCGTGCGCCGCAGCCTCAAACACATAGAAGCCCGCCTGGGCCGCCACCTGCGCTGACCGCCTGCTTGTGAGGAACGTTCCAATGCATTGCCAAACCATTGTTCTGGGCGCCGGCATCGTCGGTATCTCCACGGCCCTTCATCTGCAGGCACGCGGGCGCAAGGTGATCCTCATCGACCGCGAAGAGCCCGGCAGCGGCACCAGCCACGGCAACGCCGGGCTGATCGAGCGCTCCAGCGTCATCCCCTATGCCTTCCCCCATGATCTGTCGAGCCTGCTGCGCTATGGCCTGAACCGCCAGCCCGACGTGCGCTACAGTTTCACCCACTTGCCGAAGATCGGCCCGTGGCTGTTCAAGTACTGGAAAAACTCCTCGCCAGCGGGCCTGGCCGTGGCCACGCAGGCCATGCTGCCACTGGTGCAGCGTTGCGTCGAAGAACACGACGCGCTGATCGACGCAGCGGGCCTCGGCGAACTGGTCAAGGCCAACGGCTGGATCGAGGTGTACCGCAATGAGGACGCCTACAACAACGCCGTGGCCGGTGCCCACGCGCTGAAGTCATATGGTTTGAAATACGAAATCCTCGACCGCCAGCAGCTGCACGAGCGCGAGGTCGACCTGAGCGACAATGCGGTCGGCGGCATCCACTGGCTCGACCCCAAGACCGTCAGCAACCCCGGCGGCCTGACCCGCGGCTATGCGGCGCTGTTCGTGCAGCGTGGCGGCCAGTTCATCCACGGCGACGCCCGCACCCTGCGCCAGATCGGCAGCGAGTGGCAGGTCGACAGCCGCCAGGGGCCAATCACCGCACCCGAGGTGGTGGTCGCCCTCGGGCCACAGTCGGCCGAGCTGTTCAAGCCGCTGGGTTATCGCATTCCGCTGGAGATCAAGCGCGGTTATCACATGCACTACCGGGCGCGTGACGGCGCCGAACTCAAGCATTCGATCTGCGATGCCCAGGGCGGTTACGTGCTCGCGCCGATGGCCATGGGCATCCGCCTGACCACCGGCATCGAGTTCGCCGCCAGCACCGATGCTGCCAACCAGATCCAGCTGCAGCGCTGCGAAGCCTTGGCGCGCAAGGTCTTCCCGCTGGGTGAGCGGGTCGATGCCGAGCCCTGGCTGGGCCGCCGCCCGTGCCTGCCGGACATGCGCCCGGTGATCGGCCCGGCCGCTCGCCACAAAGGCCTGTGGTTCAACTTCGGCCATGCCCACCACGGCCTGACCCTGGGCCCGGTGACCGGCCGCCTGCTGGCAGAAATGATGACCGGCGAAACCCCATTCACCGATCCTGCGCCGTACCGCGCGGACCGCTTCAACTGATCGCGGGAGAATAACAACATGACCGCTTCACTGAGCCTTGCTAGCCCTTCCCCTGCCCCTCAGGTTGATCCACGCAAGATCGTGGTGACCATTGAGGGCCTGAACAAGCACTACGGCGCCTTCCATGTGCTGCGCGACATCAACCTCAACGTGCGTGAAGGCGAACGCATCGTCCTGTGCGGGCCTTCCGGGTCGGGTAAATCGACACTGATCCGCTGCATCAACCGCCTGGAAATTGCCGAACAGGGCAACATCCGTGTCAACGACACCGACCTTGCCCTGACCACTCGCCAGGCTGCCGACGTGCGCAGCGAAATCGGCATGGTGTTCCAGCACTTCAACCTGTTCCCGCACATGAGCGTGCTCGACAACTGCACCCTGGCCCCCATGAGCGTACGCGGCCTGTCGCGCAAGGAAGCCGAAGATCGAGCGCGTTTCTACCTGAACAAGGTGGGGATCGAAAGCCAGGCCGGCAAATACCCCAGCCAGCTGTCCGGCGGCCAGCAGCAACGGGTGGCGATAGCCCGGGCGCTGTGCATGAAACCGAAGATCATGCTGTTCGACGAACCGACCTCGGCGCTGGACCCGGAGATGGTCGCCGAAGTGCTGGATGTGCTGGTGAAACTGGCCGATACCGGCATGACCATGCTCTGCGTCACCCATGAAATGGGCTTTGCCCGCCAGGTGGCGGAACGGGTGCTGTTTCTCGATGGTGGGCAGATCATTGAAGACGCCAGCCCCGAGGCGTTCTTCAACAACCCGCAGAGTGCGCGGGCCAAAGGGTTTCTGGCGCAGATACTGCACTGAGGCCTTTGGGCAAGGCTTCGCCTTGCATCGCCGGCAAAGCCAGCTCCCACAAGTTCTGCGCAGCTCTCAAGGCCAGCGCCAATCCTGTGGGAGCCGGCCTTGCCGGCGATGGGCTGCGCAGCAGCCCTTGTTCATTGTCTGGCATATTAGTTATGTTATAACGCATAACTTAGCAATTCCACGCCAGCGACCTCACCCATGCCAACCGCCCCACCCGCCAACCAACGCCTGCTCTGCATCGACGCCCTGCGCGGCCTGGTCATTGTCTTCATGCTGCTCGACCACGTGCGCGAAACCTTCTTCCTGCACCGTCAGGTCAGCGACCCGATGGACGTCGCCAACACCGACCCCTGGCTGTTCCTCAGCCGCACCCTCGCCCACCTGTGCGCCCCGGTGTTCGTCCTGCTCACCGGCCTGTCGGCTTATCTGTATGGTGAAAAGCACCAGGGCAAGGCCACGCTCTCGGCCTTCCTGTTCAAGCGCGGACTGGTGCTGGTGCTACTGGAATTTACCCTGGTCAGCCTGGCCTGGACCCTGGAGCTGCCACCCAAGGTGATCTACCTGCAGGTGATCTGGGCCATCGGCCTGAGCATGATCGCCCTGGCCGGCCTGGTGTGGCTGCCGCGATCGCTGGTGCTGGTGCTCGGCGCGCTGATCGTCGCCGGGCACAACCTGCTCGATCCGCTGCACTTCGCTGCAGGTTCGGCGATGCACATCCCTTGGGCGATCTTGCATGACCGCGGCTGGATCGAAGTGTCGGACAGCTTGCGCCTGCGCACCTCGTACCCACTGCTGCCGTGGATCGGCGTAATTGCCTTGGGCTATGCCATGGGCCCCTGGTTTGCCGGGGGTGCGGACGCGCTGGCACGTCAGCGCAAATTGCTAGTCACCGGCCTGGGCGCCCTCGTCGGCTTTGTGCTGCTGCGCCTGCTAAACGGTTACGGCGAAGCGCAGTGGCAGGTCGGTGAAACCACGCTGCGCACCCTGATGAGCGTCTTCAACATCACCAAATACCCGCCGTCGCTACTGTTCCTGGCCCTGACCCTGGGCGTCGGCGTGTTGCTGCTGCGCAGGTTCGAGCACCTGCAAAGCAACCGCGCGATACAGGTGCTGAGCGTGTTCGGCGCAGCACCGATGTTCTTCTACCTGCTGCACCTGTACGTACTGAAGTTGCTGTACCTGATCGCCGTCGCCTGCTTTGGCCTGAACCAGGACAGTTACTTTGGTTTCGACGGGGTCTGGGCGATATGGCTGACGGCAATTGTCTTGAGCATTGCGCTCTATCCGCCGGTTTGCTGGTTCGCCAGGCTCAAGGCCCGGCGCCGGGATATCGGCTGGCTCAAATACTTCTGAGCCAAGGCGTGCCCCTGCAAGCAGGGGCAGCCCCGTCACCGCTTACTGGGTATGCATTTTCGACTTTATAAAACCGGCAATGAAGGTCAGCACCGCGCCGCCGACACCGCCGCCGACGATACTGCTGATCAGCGCCGGCAGATCGAGTGAACCGCCCGCCGCCACTGCAGCGCCGGGTTCACCGGTCAAGGCCGCGAGTATCTGCCCGACGATCACCCCGCCAACCCCACCGAAAATCGAGTTGAGTAACGGGCCCATGCTCTGCTTGCTCATACCGGCTGCGTTGCCGCCCACCACACCGGCAACAATCTGAATGATCAGACTGACAATATCCATGATCCAACCCCTTTGTAGCGTTATGAATTGACGACTCGCGTCCGGCTACTACAGAAAGTCACGACCACGGGAACAGAGGCGCCTGGCTCCGGTCAACGACGGCACGCTGTTGCGGATGGGCACAGTATAGGTAGCAAGCGGCCAGCGCGCCAAAACGGCGCTCAGGGCTTGATGTTCTTCAGGCTATTGAGCAGCCCCAGCAGTGCTTGCAGTTTGTCTTCGCCGAACTGTTCGAGGATGCGCTGGTAGTTGTGCTCCATGTCTTCGCTCATGTCGACGAAGCATTGCTGGCCCTGTTCGGTCAGGCCTACGAACACCCGGCGCTGGTCCTGGGTCGACTTCTTGCGCCGCACCAGGCCATCGCGTTCCAGACGCGCCAGCACGCCGGTCATGCTCGGCTTGAGGATGCAGGCCTGCTCGGCCAGTTGATGGCTTTCCAGTTCGCCTTGCTGGCGCAGGATGCGGATTACCCGCCATTGTTGTTCGGTCAGGCCATGGGCATTGAGCGAGGGGCGGAAGAAGGCCATGGCGGCTTCGCGGGCTTGCAACAGGGTCAGGGTCAGGGACGGTCTTGGAGTGGGCATGGTTCAGGCTGGTAGTCATCGGTGACAGCCAGCTTAAGAGAAACTGCGCGATGCAGCAAAGCTGCACGGGCGCTGCTTCGGCCATACACCGGACGCTTGTTAAATATAATTAACTGGCCGTAGCAGGCGCCACACCGGTTACCGGGGCCTGCAGCCAATAATTGCATTCAGGCAATCTCAAGCTTCGCCCGTGCAATCTGAAGTCGTTTGACATATTAAACGGCTCTGGCAAGCTATATGACAGGTTTCGACCGGATACAGCCCCTTGCTTGGCGTACCGGCAGTGCTCGAAACCTCAGGCAGCGCAAAGGTTTCAGCGGCGCGCCTGCACAATAATGACAGGCTGCGCCTGTCCCAAGGTGACATATGCCCAACAGCAACATTGGCAATAAGAATCAAACCTCTCGCAAACCCGTCGTGCTGATGACCATGGGCTCCCAGGAGCGCAAAGGCCACGACTATCAGGTAATGACCCACAAATACATCGTACCGCTGGTTGAACACGCCGGTTGCGTACCTGTGCTGGTGCCGACCTGCTGCGGTACAGACGACCTCGAAGCCTACCTGGACATGGCTGACGGTGTTTACCTGACCGGCGCCGGCAGCAACATCGACCCGGCCCTTTATGGCCAGGAGAATGAAACCCCAGGCAAGGCCCAGGACCGTGACCGCGACCTGTTCGACCTGCCGCTGGTGCAACTGGCCATCGCCCGTGGCCTGCCGATCTTCGGCATCTGCCGTGGCATGCAGGAAATCAACGTGGCCCTGGGTGGTGACATCTACCAGAAGGTCTACGCCGAGCCAGGCTTCAACGACCACCGGGAAAACCCGGACGATCCGGTCGACGTGCAGTACAGCGCTGTTCACAGCGTCAAACTGGAGCAAGGCAGCTGGCTGCAAAAGCTGCTGCAGAGCGATGAAATCCGCGTCAACTCGCTGCACGGCCAGGGCCTGAAAAACCTCGGCGAAGGCATCGAACCCCTGGCCCGCGCCGAAGACGGCCTGGTCGAAGCCATCCATGCCCCGAGCCTGTCGCCTTTCCTCTTCGCGGTGCAATGGCACCCGGAATGGCAAGCGGCGAAAAACCCGGACTCGGTGAAGATGTTCCAGGCCTTTGGTGAAGCCTGCCGCAAGCAGGCTGCCAAGGGTCAGGCGGTGAAGAAGCTGGGTACGGCTGCCTGATTGTTGATTGAACTGGTTCCTTCGTGATTCGTTGGGACCAGTTCAAATCACTGCTGACACATTTTTTTCATCGCTGGCATGGCCACGAGCAGTGCCAATAGTATCCAGACAAACACTATAACTGTCGCGACGGTAACGTTGATCGGCTGCTTGTACACGACTACAGCCAGTACGAACTGAGTGGTTGGTAACAGAAACTGGAATGCGCTCATTGTCGTCAACGCTAAGTGTTTGGCCGAAAAAGCGATCAGCAGTAAAGGCAAGACCGACACGAACCCGGCAAGTAGCAGGATAATCGACGTCGACTGAGGCAACGT
Organism: Pseudomonas wadenswilerensis; assembly: GCF_900497695.1. GTDB lineage: Bacteria > Pseudomonadota > Gammaproteobacteria > Pseudomonadales > Pseudomonadaceae > Aquipseudomonas > Aquipseudomonas wadenswilerensis. The sequence goes on from NZ_UIDD01000007.1 coordinate 593,913, forward strand.
CCTAGGTAGTGCCATATCCCACGAAGTAAAAAACATCGCTCCGAGACAGATCAGTGATAACAGTAACGTTTCCAGCGTAGTGCCACAAAAGGCATCAATCATCGAAAACCTTTTCAGACACACATACCCGCCCCACGTAAGTGCTATCGCCAGATAGATGCCAGTATTCAGCCCCTCTGCGTACACCACCAAATAGACCAGTGCGATGCCAATCAGGAGAAAGGCAACGGAGTGCAGCCTGCTTAATCGCTCGCTCAGCATCAACACGCTGGCCGCTACCGTGATGCAGGGAGCGATCAAGTACCCCAGACCAGACTCCAGAACGTAGCCCTGGATGGAGGCGTAAATAAATACTCCCCAGTTCGTCGCCAGGAGTAATCCAGCTACCCCGTGAACGACCACACTCTTGGGCGTTAAATTCCGGTAGAGCGTAATCAGCTTGCCCAGTACCACCAGCACCAGCATCAACACAGCCAGCGAAAGGAACACCCGGTACGCAACGAGCACCAAGGGTGAAATTTCCCGCAGCGCCTTCCAGTACAGTGCCGACCCTCCCAACCAGATATTGGCGCCCACCCCAGCGATGATCGCAAGTAAGTTGCTGTTGCCTATTAGCTGCTTAGACTTTGTCGTTACGGACTCTAAAGGCGACATGGAAGGACCAGGCGGGGCCAGAGGCAGGAGGCGCTGAGCCTATTCGATATTCAGATTTGTCGAAATGCGACTTCTCTGACATTCACGAAGGATTGATCCTGGTTATCCCAGCTAGGGAAAGACCTGTAAAGCATGTCTCCGGTTTACGGACCACCTGCCGCAAACACAGCAGTGCCCAGGCCGAGTACGACTGCACCCAGCAGCGATTGCATGACTTTCTTCATGGGGTATTCCAGATCCTGTGGAATCGAGAGGTGCCGACTGGCGGCACACTCTAAAGACCGCAGCCGCGGAAAAGATTCCAAGGATGTAACCACGCAGCTGTGAGTTGCTACGTCATCCCTGTACAGGCCCCTGCAAACGCGGTGCCCAGTCCTCGACTTCGGCCTTTTCCAGACGCCGCGAAAGTGTCCGGCGCCAGGAGGCAGCCAACGGCAGTTCCAGGCACTGGCGAATGACCTCAAGGTCGACCTGCTTGTCGAACAGCACTGACGACAAGCGTGCCACCGACCACTGCGGATGCGGCCGCTCGATCAGCGCGATGTCCATACCGGCGGCCAGCACGCCCTCCTCCAACACCCGGTAGTACCAGCCGGTGCGGCCGCTTTGCTGCACCCGCAGCGACATGTCCTTCACGCCAAAGCGGTCATTGAGCTTCCAGCACGGCATGCGACCCTGGGAGATTTCCAGCAGGGCGCTGCCAGCGCGAAAACGGTCGCCCAGGCAGACGGTCTGTTCGGTCCAGCCACTCGTGCTGAGGTTTTCGCCGAAAGCGCCCGGTGCTTGCAGCAGCGGTTGCTCGCCCAACTCCGCAGCCCAGGCGGCATAGTGCTCACGCGGATAGTGGTGGATGGCCTTTTCGATCCCGCCATGCACGCGCAAATCACCCTGCTCGTCGCCGGCCAGGCCCAGCGCGGTCACTGCTACCTCACCGTCGCGCGGTAGCTTGGCGATGGCGCTGGCTGAACCCGGTCGGGTGAAGGGCACGGCACGGCCGGTCAATACGTTGTCTAGGGTCAGTTGCTGCTTCTGCATGGGTTCACTCTTATACAGATGTCAAGACTGTCTCTATTACAGCCTGGTTACTCAATTGGCAACAAGCGTCAACGGTAGACACCTGGCTGCACCTTCCACTGTGCCCAGCGGATCGTCGGATCCATGGGAAAACGCTTGAGAATGCGTTTTTCACCTCGGCGCTTGAGTTCAGCGTTGTCAGCCCAGGCTTTCCAGCCACCGGTACGAACGCCGGTATAGATCGTAGTAACCGTAGCGAAGTCAATCCTGAAATCCTTCATGCACAGTTTGAGGATCTCATCGCAAGCGTCCCGTTCAAGGGATTGGTCCCAATACAGATAGTCATGAATAACCGCTGCATACGCATAAAGACCGTCCGGTCGCAGGAGTGAATAAAACTCCCTGGGAATACTGGCAAAATCAGTCACAAAACCGACAGGCACTTCGACCGCCTCATGCTTGCCGATTTCGCCCCGCCCAGGCCTCCAGCCGATGGGCTCCCTCAAGTAGTACACTGGGTCGGCGAATCGCCCAATGAACAACGGCCCCACCGGTACCTGCTCACCAGTGGGCGAGCGTTTACCAGCTTCGTTCATCCACTGACGCATCCACTCATCAGCCACTCCCTGATCCGCATAGTCCACCGCTGTGTCGGCTTTCCTCGCTGTGCAGGCAAGCATCGGCATGATCAGGGCGCCGCCAAGACACGCCAGTGTTGTACGTCGGGTCATCATTTCATTTCCCTCTGCGTTATGGGCTTGGGTGCACAGCTGAAACCACAGGTGCCCCATAGACTGTCCGCACGGATGCTATGTCCAGCTGGCTGAGTTTTCCGTCTCCAATCCAAACCGGATTGCAATAGTTCATGATCGACGATGGGTCATAGCGAGTGACCAGGTAGTCGCCACGGATCCCCTGCGAATCGGCCTTGCACTCTTCAGGAGCATCCGGTCGGTTCTGCTCATGGGTAAAGCCAATGGCATGGCCGAACTCATGTACCGCGATGGCCGCCACACAAAATTCCAGTTGCCAGTGACAGGAAGGTCTCCAGCGTTCGGGGCGAAAGTTGAGCACCATGCCGTCCTGCATCTGATCCAGGTATCTGCCTACTCGCTTGGTATGGGGGTGATCCTCAGCAACTCTGATATGTATGCCCGGACTGGCAGCCTGGCAGGCTTGCCAGCCCTCGAAATGCAACGCACTGTTACGCTGCCAGGTGTCTTCAACGGCACGTTTGACCACTTCCCGCAACTGCCTGTCCGTACTTTGGGGGCTCTCCCAGCACACCGCGATGGTTGTGCCGGGCCACTTGCTCAATCGCACTATGGTGCCGAAGTCCTGCTCTATGATCTTTCCTGCGGGTAAAGCCGGCTGAGCGAGCGCTGCGCCTGTCTGGTTCAGCAGAACAACACTCAGACCTATCGCAACCCCGGCCATGCGACTCAACATGGCGAGAGCTCTTCGTCGCTCTCGGCAATAAATTGCTCGGCGCGTTTCTGCACGTCGATGAACTGCTGGATAATCTGCAGAATCTCGGGGTTGACGTTAGGTTGGCGCGCCAGCACCCCGGAGGTTCGATCCAGGACCCGGATGTAGCGCAAGATCGAAACCGGATGCTCCGATAGCCGTTGCGAGAGCATTTCGCTGCGCGCAATGTTCCCCGGGTCGGGGTCTACGGGCTCTGGCAACCACATGTTGGCCATCGATAGAACAATCGCCGAATCCCCAAGGCTGGCCAGGGCATCGACCGCGAAATCATCGGCTTCGTACTCCATAGCCCGATACAGTGCCTTGATGCGCAGATAGTCGCACTGGTGTTGCGGGGTCGCGACATCAGGTGGTAAAGGCACGCGATAGTGGTTGTGATATTGGTGTCCGAGTTCATGCAGATAAGCAAACTCAAGCGTCGCATCAAGCTCTTGTTCGGCCCGGGCCTCTTGAAGCGCACCAAGCGGCAAGCGTGCCCGCATCGCGCTGCAATCGGCGCCTGTCTGTTCAAGGTACTTCTCAGGAACCGTGCGCGACCCAGTCCTATCCATGTGCTTGCGGTAGCGAGCGATGCAGTTGAGCTCCCCACTTTGGGTAGCCAGGGTTGCCATGCGAGCCAGGTTTATAGTCCTGGCAACAAAAGCGTCAGGAATCTCAACTTTGCGCCCTTGAGCGTTATAGATCGAGTTTGGCTCACTGCTGGAATTGACTGAAATCACCCACTCGACCTGGCTTGCGATGTCTTTGAGCGCTGCAGTCCCTTGGCTCTGAATCTTGTCGTGCAAACGGGCCAGCCTATCCGTGCTGTGTTCGACGCGAATCGCTTGCTTCGACCAGTCCTGCGCAACAGCCTGCGTCGCGGCGATCACGCTCAACAGAATCAGCAGCACTCGTGGTCCCCTGTTCATTTCGCCACCGGCGACTGGAGCCGGGCAACTGACCCCATTGCCGTCGGGATCTGATCCAACACTACCCGTCCGACCACCCGTCGTGCTTTACCTGGCTCTTGTGCACCTACAGGCTTGAGATCCAGCGTGGCATAAGTTCCCGATTCGCTGGCAGTGCACCAGACTTCAGCCCCCTCAACCGACACACCTTCAAACTTGCAACGAGTAATTCTATAGTTGTCGCTGGCGCTGAACTTGCGTGGTGTCGGTAACGGCGAACCATCCTTCCAGTTCAGCGCAACCGGCAGGGCCAGCGTCAATGGCGTGGGCTTGTCGATGGGCGCCAGTGGATCGCTGCCAAGGCCGAACGATCCGTCAGCGTTCATGGCGACCGCGCGCAAGCACCTGACATCCTCCTGCTCTTCCAGCACGCGTTTACCGACCTGGCTCTGCTGGAAGCGGATGGAAGGTACGAACTGCGCAATACCTTGCACGTTACTGGTTTGCTCACCTACCTGGAAGCCAGTTACAGCGCCTTTGACAATCCCGACCAGATAGCCGCCACTGGTAAAGCCTGGCCCTCCACTGTTGCCGACATTCAAATTGGCGTCGGTTTGCCATAACGCAAGCGTCGGATCGGCATTGATCGAAAGGATGCCGACTGATATGCGCAGCACGTCATCGATAGGGAATCCCAGAAAAAACAGGTCAGCCCCCGGGCGGACTGCGTTGGAATCCGTGACCAGAAAGTACGGACAACCGGCTTCTACAGGCAGACCGTCGACCTTTAGCAGGGCAACATCCACATCCGTGTCGGTAATTTCCAGGTGAGCCGAGTAGGGATTGGTATTACGCGACTCCAAACGTACATTGATCTGCACAGAGTCATAGTTACCGATCGAACTAAACAAGTGGGCATTGGTGACAACGTAAGGTTGCGCCACGCGGAACCCTGAGGCGGCCTGAACCAACTCACTGGTACCGTTCGCCAACTTTCCAATTACTTCGACATGCACTATTTTTTGATGATGAGCATCCCATATCAACGTGGCTTCACTGCCGGCAACACACCACGCGGGAAGAAATAAGAACAGCATACCCAATACCATCAGGCAGCGCATATTTAACACCCCGTTATTGAGGGCCTGGCGACCAGAACATACTCAACTTTCCGCTGGGTGCCTTGATCGCCAGCCACAGCATCTTGCCATTGGCGTGAGTGGCCTGGTAGACCTCGGCCGAACCTGAGGGCGTATCTTCATTACCTTTGAACTCGACGCTGGCCAACGGGCCCAACTGGGATAAAGCCTGCGTCATGCGATCTATCTGGCCCTCACAGCTTGCCTTTACCATTGTACTCAATACCTCCGAACATTCACCTTGCATCGCCGCTTCTATGGCTTCGCGAACTTGGCCTTCAAGGTGCTCAGCCCGGGCCAACGAAGTCATCGCAAGCAGCATCGCACAGGTCACTCCGACAGCAAGTTTCATTGTCGAACCCTCCAAGTATAAAAGCGTAAATACCGATCAATATAAACTGATTTCTGGCACCTTTACTGAATGCTTTGGATCCATGACAGACGGATATGAAGTTAAGTAAAGCAGCTTTATTTTTTGCGTCATTATTTTTTCCTTATTGTTTTTCGAATAAACGCCAACCTCTATATAGCGGCAGGTTGCCAACCCCGTGCGGCCTGTGCTTCCAAATTGAAACAGGATTAGCCCAGCCCTGGGTTTGATCACGCTCACGTAGGCAGAACGCCCTTTGCCTCGCTATGCTGCAAGGCATGAACGCCACCCTGCCCACCCGCACCCCCTGCCCGCCCGGCGCCTGCGATTGCGGCCGCGAGACGCTGCAGGACCCGCGCATCCTGCTGCTGACCCGCCAGGAAGAAAAGCGCCTGCTCGAACGCCTGGAAAACCTGCAGAGCCTGGCGGACCTGGAGCACATGCAACGACGCTTGTATGAGCAGTTGGGCATTCGCGTGCAGATCACCCCGAGCTTCAATGAAGTGCGGACCATGCGTGGCATCAATATTCAAATCGAGGACCTGCCGGGCTTGTGTCGCAAGACCCGGCAGAATATTCCGGCGGCGATCCGGCGGGCGCTGGAGAAGCAACCGGAGATTGCCTACCGGCTGCTCGATGCCCATGACCTGTTGCGCGATGCCTGACACAGCAGCGCGGCAAGCTGACTGCGACCTAAATATCCCGGCCGATAAAACTGTCCGGATCCTCCGCCGCCACCCGCCGCCACTTCAGCAAGCGCCCATCGATCGCCGCCAACCCCAGGGCAATCAGCCCCATACCGATAAAGTGCCTGGTCTCCAGACGCTCCCCCAGCACCAGCACGCCAAGCACGATGGCACTGAGCGGAATCAGGAAGGTCACCAGCATCAGGTTGGTCGCCCCGGCCGTGGCCAGGATACGAAAGAACACCACATAGGCCAGCGCGGTGGAAAGCAACACCAAACCGGCCACCGCCGCCCAGGTTGTCAGGCTTGGCGCGGCCAGCTTCCAGGGTAGGTCGATCAGCAACGCCAGCGGCACCAACAAGACGGCCGACGCACTGATCTGTCCGGCGGCAGTGATCAGCGGCGCCACCCCCATGACCTTGAAGCGCCGCCCGTAAACCCCGGCCACGGCGTATGACAAGGCCGCCGCCAACACTGCCAGTTGTGCCCACAGGTTGCCGTCCAGGCCGGACCAAGCCGCCGAGCCAATCATGATCGCCACTCCGACAAAGCCCAGCGCAACACCGGCCAGCTTGTTGACGCTGATGTTTTCGTCCTCGGTCAGCAGGTGCGCAACGATCACCGCAAACAGCGGCGTGGTGGCATTGAGGATCGAGGCCAGGCCGCTGCCGATGCGGGCCTGGCCCCAGACGATCAGGCAGAATGGCAGCAGGTTGTTGAGCAGCCCCATGGCCAAAAACGCCCGCCAGATCCGCCACTCTCGCGGCATGTACAGCCCCAGCAGCCGTACCAGCGCAAGCAGTACCAGCGCCGCCAGCCCCACGCGCAGCATCACCAGGGTGAAAGGCGGCAGTTCCTTTACGGCAATACCATTGAAGAAGAACGAACCACCCCACAGTAGCGACAGGGCAATCAACAGGCCCCACTCCCTCAGGCTCATGACTTTGTTCATCGTGGCTAACTCCTCAAACGGGCGATCGAGATTGAGCTCTGCTAAGGTCAATTGGCAGCCTCTGGAGCCCTTCAATGCCAGTATTCATGGGCACCAGCACCACGACAAACGAGCATTTTTCGCCAGATGATTGAGGTGAACTAAAGCGTCATGACCCTCCCCTCACTCAGCGCCTTGCGCGCCTTCGAAGCCGCTGCCCGGCATGTCAGTATCACCCTTGCCGCCCGCGAGTTGTGCGTCACCCCCGGTGCGGTCAGCCTGCAGATCAAGGAACTGGAAGCGGCCCTGGGCGTGCAGTTGTTCGTCCGCCGCCCGCGCAGCCTCAGCCTCACCCCGGAGGGCGAGGACTATTTCGCGACCCTGCGCAGCGCCTTTCGCATGATTCGTGAGGCCACCAGTGCCCTCACTGCTCGCGCCAGACAACAGGTACTGACGCTCAGTTGCACACCCGGGTTTGCCGTACAGTGGCTGCTGCCACGGCTAGGCGGTTTCGAGGCGCAGCAAAGCGGTGTCGATGTACGCATCAGCGCCTGCAAGCGCCTGGTGGATTTCGCCCGCGACGGCATCGACCTGGCGGTGCGTCATGGCTATGGCCGCTATGACGGGCTGGTCGCCGAACGCTTGCTGGATGATGATCTGGTGCCGGTGTGCAGCCCGCACTTGCGCAACATCCACGCCCTGCACCAACCCGGCGACCTTGCCAGCGTGCACCTGCTGCACGATGAGCACCGCCACGACTGGCGGATGTGGCTGGATGCAGCCGGGGCGCCACAGGTGGAGGCCAGTGGCGGTACCTTGTTCGTAGACAGCAACGGCGCGATTGAAGCGGCCAAAGCGGGGCTGGGCGTGGCGCTGGTGCGCCGCGGCTTTGTGCAGCGGGAGCTGGATGAAGGCATGCTGGTGACGCCCTTTGCACAGGGCATCGCCAGTGAGCTGGCGTATTACCTGGTGTACCCGGCGACGGCACTGGAACGGCCGCAGGTGGCCGGGTTTCGTCAGTGGTTGCTGGCTTGTCGCTAGCAGGGATTGCTTTGCAGCCCATCGCCGGGCAAGTCGGTCTTACCAGTTATAGGTCAGGTCAGTGGTAATGGTCCGCCCTTCGCCGTAGTAGCAATCCACGTCACTGGTGCAACGGCTGACATACACCTTGTCTTCCAGGTTCTGCAGGTTGACCTGCAACTTCACCCCTTTCAGGCGCAATGGCGACTGCTGCAAGTCGTAGGAGACCATGCCGTCGTACACGGTGTAGGACGGGATGCTGAAGTGGCCATCGGCAAAATCGGTGCCGTCACTGCCGCGCACATAACGTGCACCCAACCCCATGCCCAGGCCGGCAATCGGGGTATCACCGGTGAAGTGATAGTCCAGCCACAGCGATGCGGTCATCGGCGGGGTGCCCGACGGATGACGACCTTCACGGCCATCGTTGTCCTTGGTGTAAACCACGTCGTTGCGCGATACCGAAGCGATCAGGCCCAGGTTATCGGTGAGGTTGGCCTTGCCTTCAAGCTCGACGCCGCGCGAGCGCAGTTCGCCGACCTGGCTGTTGAAGCCGGGGTTGCCGACGTCGGCGGTGAGGATGTTCTGCTGGTTGATCTCGTACACCGACAACTGAATGAAGCTGTCCTGGCCAGGCGGTTGGTACTTGATACCCGCCTCGACCTGCTTGCCGGTGGACGGCTCGAACGCCTTGCCCGCGTAGTCGGCACCGCTCAGCGGCAGGAACGACTCGGAGTAGCTGACATAAGGCGTCACGCCATTGTCGAAGGCATAGCCAAGCCCCGCGCGGCCGGTGAACTTCTCGTCCTTGACGGTGGTATGGGTGCCAGCGATCGGCTCCTTGTTATCGGCCTCGGCCCAGTCGTAGCGGCCACCGAGGGTCAGGAACCAGTTGTCCCACTTGAGCTGATCCTGCACGTACAGGCCGGTCTGATTGATGGTGCGGTCCCACTTGAACGGCTGGCCGAAGTTCATTGGCTTGCCGTACACCGGGTTGTACAGGTCGATGACCGGCGGATTGCGGTCGTACAGGCCGAGGAATTTGGAGTTGGAGTGGTAGTAATCAACGCCGATCAACAGGGTGTGGGCGACGTCGAAAGTGTTGAACTTGGCCTGGGCCATGTTATCGATGCCAAACACCTTGTTGCGCTGGGCCCAGTCGACCCCGTAGCGGGTCATCGCGCTCTGGTCGTCGGCCCCGGTGACCGGGTTGGGCACGAAGGCGTAGCCGTGCAGCGGCGCCCGGTATTTGTCATCGACGTAGGCGTAGCGGGTGTTCTGCTTGAGGGTCCAGACGTCGTCCAGCTCATGACTGACTTCATAGCCAAAGGTGTACTGCTCGCGATCGTAGGAGTTGACCCCCGGCTCGCCGATGAATCGGCTGCGCTTGATCCGCCCATTGGGGCTGGCAAACACCGTGCCCACCGCCGGCAGGCCCTGGGCTTCCGGCACGCCGTTGTCGCGCTGGTAGTGGCCGTAAACGGTCAGGCGCGTCTGCTCGTTGGGGTTCCAGGTCAGGCTCGGGGCGATCATGTAGCGCTGCTGTTCGACGTAGTCGGCCTCGCCGTTCTTGTCCAGGCCCATGCCGGTCACGCGGTACTGGTACTCGCCCTGGTCATCCACCGGGCCGGCAAAATCGAACGCGCCGTAACGCCGGTCCTGGCTGCCGCCACCGAGTTTGACTTCATGCAGCGGCGTCGCGGTCGGGCGCTTGGAGACCATGTTGATCAGGCCACCTGGCTGGTTCTGGCCATAGAGCACCGAGGCCGGGCCCTTCATCACCTCGATACGTTCCAGCGCGTACGGATCGATCTGCAGCGCACCGCCGGTACTGCCGCCGCCGTAAGGCAGGTGCAGGCCGTCCAGGTACAGCGGCGTCGGGCTGAAGCCGCGGGAGGTCGGCTCGTCGAAAATCCCGACCCGGTCGGAGAAACCACCACCGGTGATACCCGGGGTGTAGCGCAGGGCCTGGGTGACCGTCTGCGAGCCAAGCGCCTTGATTTCATCCTGGGTGATGACGTTGATGGTCTGCGGCACTTCCAGTACTGAGGTGTCGGTCTTGGTCGCAGTGCCGGTGCGCTTGGCCACATAGCCCTGGACCGGCCCCCAGGCCTCTTCGCCGGCGTTGGAAACGATCTGGGTCAGGCCCAGTTCCAGCGCCCCGCTCTGCTCGGCCGGCACCAGGTTCCAGGTGCCGCCGGCGGTGATGTTGAGGTTGAGACCGCTGCCATTGAGGGCCTGGGTTGCCGCTTGCTCGGGAGTGAACTGACCGCTGACCGCTGCCGAGCGCTTGCCCTGCAACAGTGCCGGCTTGACCGACAGCACCCGGCCGGACTGGCGGGCAATGTGGCTCAAGGCTTCGCCCAGGTCCCCGGCCGGGATATCAAAACGCTGGCTGGCGCTGACGCTGCTGTCGGTTTGCGCCTGCGCGTACAGCGGCGCACTGCTGCCCAGGGCGATGGCAAGGGCCAGCAGGCTGGGGCGGATCATGGAGTCGGGCATGGAGGTGTTGGCTCGTTCGAGGTTGTTGTCCATAACGAGGACACGCCAGTGACCGAATCCCCTCAGCGAAATCGTAATTATTTTTATTCAGATCACATCGATACGGGTCAGCCAGCCGCCAAAGCTGTCGACCCGGATCGGCAGGGTCTCGGCCAGGGAGCGCAAGGTGCGCTCGCTGTCATCCAGCGGGAAGCTGCCATAGACGCGTACCTGCGCGGCCTGCGGGCTGATGCGCAACAGCCCGGCGCGGTACGGGCGCAAGGCCTCGATCAGCTCGCCCAGAGGCTCGTCGCGGACATCGATGCGGCCATCGGCCCAGCTCGCCCGGGTGCGCAGTGAGGCCGCCACAGGCTGACTGCCGTGGCCATCAAAGCGGAAGGCCTGGCCCTCTTCCACACGCTGGGCTGGCGCGCTGCCGCTGCTGAGCATGACGCTGTGCTGTTGCACCGAAACCAGGCTCTGGCGCTCTTCCTGGCGCACGCTAAAGCGCGTGCCCAGGGCTTGCACCTGGCCTTCGCGGGTAGCGACGATAAAGGGCCGGCCCGGCTCTGCGGCCACATCGGCTTGCAGCTCACCGTCGCGCAGCAGCACCAGCCGCTGCCCGGCGCTGAAACGCACATCCACCGCGCTGCGCGCGTTCAGGCACAGGCGCGAACCATCGGCCAGGGTGAAGGTACGCCGTTCACCGGTGCCGGTGCGCAGGTCGGCAAGCAAATCGCCCAGCGGCGCCACCCGATTACCAATTGCCCCGGCGCCCAGCCCCAGCAACAACATCGCCAGACCGCCGCCCAGTGCCTTGCGCCGCGACGGCGAAGGCAAGGCACGCAAACTGCGGCTGGCCATGGCCAACTGGCCGGGGTTGCGCTGTTCGGCTTGCTGCAGATCGGCCAGGGGGTCGCCGAGCAAGGCATTGACCCGCTGCCAAGCGGCCTGATGGCCGGGAGACTGTTCGAGCCAGCTGTTGAACGCCACCAGCAACGGGCTGCCGGCAGCAACATTCTCCAGCTTGAGCAGCCAGTCCACTGCTTCGTGGGTGGCGCGGTCCAGTTGTGTGTTGCTCATTCCGGCCTCGCGCTCAGGCAATGCACGAAGGCCCGGCGCAGGTCGCGCTCGACCGTGGCCAGCGACACCCCCAGATGCTCGGCAATGCTCGGCTGGCTCATGCCTTCGAGGCGATGCAGGATAAAGGCGTGACGCACCCGCACCGGCAGGCCATCGAGCACGCGGTCGATTTCGGCCAGCGCTTCACGCACCAGCACCACGTCTTCGGCCGAGGGCATGCAGTGTTCGGGCAGGCACGCCAGCTCGTCGAGGTAGGCCTGCTCCAGCGCACGACGCCGAAACAAGTTGCTCAGCAGGCGGCGGGCGACGGTGGCGAGAAAGGCGCGGGGTTCTTCAAGGGCGGGCAAGGCGCTGCTGGTCATGGCCCGGACAAAGGTGTCCTGGGCCAGGTCCGCTGCATCGTGCGGGCAGTTCAGCCGGCGGTACAGCCAGGCGCGCAACCAGCGATGATGGTCGCTATAGAGGTGGGCGACGATAGCCTTGGAGTGGACAGAGCTCGGCACGAGGGTGATCACACATTAATGGTAATTACTCTCATTATCATGATGCGTGGGAAATTTCACAATCCCCTTTTCGCGGGGCAAGTCGGATCGCCGCACCGCCGCTCCTACAGATCTTGCCCCGCCACCACGGTCGCCAGCTTCTGTGGCTGAACGACGCGTTTAAACGCCGCCTTGACTTGCGCAGGCGTCACCGCCTCAAGCTGTTGGCGCCAGGTCACCAGGGTATCGTCCGGCAAGCCGTTCAAGGCGATCTGCGCAACATGCTCAAGCAGGCGGTGGCGGCTGGTGCCGGCAAAAAGCTCGAGTAGCCGCGCCTTGGCCTCAGCCAGTTCCTCGGCGCTCGGGCCCTCGCTGACAAAGCGCGTCAACGCCTGATGGGCCGCCTTCTGTGCCTGCTCCTGATGCCCGGCAGGGACTTCCAGCGAGATCACGAAGGCCCCGGCCTGTTGGCCCATGGCGAAGTAGCTGGCCGATTCCCAGCTGACATCGCCGCCAAGCTCAGCGCCCACGGCCCGATTGAGCCGCGTCGGCCAGTGCTCGCCACCGAGAATGTCGCTGCCCAGCAGCAACGGGAAAAAGTCCGGGTCGCTGCGTGGCACTGCCGGCTGGCCGATCTGTATCCAGATCGTACCTTGCTGCGGTTCCAGTTGCTCGCGGCTGGCCTGGCTCAACGCCTGCACTTTGGGCAGCGCTGGCAACGCGGTGCAATCACCGCTCGGCAAGCGCCCAAGCACTGCATTGGCCACGGCATCGGCCTGAGCCCGGTCAAGATTGCCGACCAGGCTGACCGTGGCCCGGCATGGCAGCATCATTGCACGGTAATGCGTGCGCAAATCTTCCATGCGGGTGCGCTCGAGCATGGCCGGGGTCAGAGCATAGCCGAACGGTAGCGCGTACTCGTCCAGGTCAATCTGCTTGTTGCGCTGCAGCCCTGGGCGGGTCAGTTCGCGGCCATAGGGATGGTCGCCATACACCGCCTGGGCAAAGCGTTGCCCTACCCCGGCAAAACGCCGGGTGGTTTCGCCGTTGACCTGGCGAATGTAATACGGCTTGGCCCGGAACCAGATGCTGCCGGCAAAGGCCGGTTCGGCAATCTGCCGACCGAGCAACGCCGTGGCCTCGGCCTGGCGCTGGGCACTGGTGTCGGTGATCTTCAGGATGTAGCTGAAGCGGTCGGCATCGACCTGGGTATTCAGTTCACTGTCCAGGCGCATCCAGGCCATTCGCAGCGCGTTGCCGTTCAGCTCCGGGGCATCGCCCTGGGCATGGATACCTTCCACCGCAAGCGCTGCGCCAAGCACCGCCAGGCCCGGTTGGTCCAGTGGGTCGCGGCGGCTGCCGGCATCGAAGTCAACCTGGATCTGCAGGTCGCTGGCCTGGCTTTGAGGCAACAGGTAGACCCGCGCGCCACTGGGCTGGGTCCAGTGTTGAATGGCCAGGTTGTCGGCAGCCAGGGCCGGGGCCATTGCGCTCAATCCAAACGCGCAGGTGAAGAGTCGTTCCATCAGGGTCATAGCGGTTACTCAAAAGGCCAAGGCGCGGACGCTACGCACTTGGCCGCGGCAGATCAAGCCCTGGCGCACTGGCTGACACTGGCGCCGGCAGGCTTTATGCTCGAACCCCATTTTGCCTATGCCATGCACCTTGAGAGGGGGAACCGATGCCAGCCCTGAGCGCCCGTGAGGTTTGCCAGCAACTGCGTGATGCCGCCCTGGGCGTTCGTCCGTTGCGGCGTGTCGGCACTGAAGTCGACATCGACGGTTGGCGCCTGAGCCTGGATTTCGACGGTACCCACCTGCACCATTGCCTCAAGTGCTGCAGCAGTGACGGCCGTGAGGGCACGCTGGACCGTTGGCAATGGGGCACCGATCCGGTGAGTTTGCTCAGCACCTGGGAGCTGGCGCAGGTCGAGCGCTTGTTGCGCGGGGCTACTGCGTAGCCCATCGCCGGCAAGGCCGGCTCCCACAGGGTTGGTGCAGGGCCTGTAGGAGCTGGCTTGCAGCAATGAGGCCTTACAACAACTGGCGCTTGACCGCCTCGTCCAGCGTGCTTTGGGTCAACTGGCGGACCAGTTCGCGGGTGTCCTGCTGGAACGGAATCCCGACGATCAGCACCAGGTGCATCCAGGTGCGTACCGACTCGCTTTTGCTGATGCGCCCCAGCTCCTTGCCGTCCTTGTCCTTGAACACCGTGTCGAGGGTAAAGGTATTGCGCGCCGTCGACGGGATGATGAAGAAGGTCGCCCCGGTAATGATCGCCGACGCCACGCTGTACTGCTCATGGTTGGTCAGGGTCGATTCGGCGTAGATATCCGCCGCGACTTTCTCGGTGCTCACCCGGGCGAAGCGCCCGGACTGATTGTAGGTCTCGACCAGCGCTTTCTCCCAGGCTTCGGCCGGCCCGCCGGCGGTGGCATTGGGCTGGCCGCGATTGACCTGGTACTGGGCGGTGGTACGTACGTAGGCGGTCGGCTTAACCGCCTGCGCTTGTGCCTGTGGCGGCCAGCTCTGGACCGGCGCCAATTCGTGTTGCGAGTAAGAGACGCAGCCAGTCAGCAGCACAGCGCCGAGCAGCAGGTTGGCCTTGATGATACGCAGCATGGGAGTCTTCCTGGAAATTACTGTTTGGCCAGTTTCAGCGTGGCGTCGTCAAGCAGCTTGGCAACCACTTCGTTGAGTTGCGGCGCACCCAGGGTCGGGGCCCAGTATTCGCGGCGGTAGAGGCCGACATTGCGCTCGAGCTTGAGCGCCTGGCGGGAGCTGGCCAGGGTCTTGCCGTTGCGATCCTCGATCACCAGGTCACCGGCGACGTCGAAGCTGTCGACATAGATCGGGCCGTTGACCCAGATCCACACGGTCAGGGTCAGCAAGGCCCCCGGCACGTAGCCTGGATGTGGCCCGCGATGGCCCTTGAGCGAGGTCATGTTGAACTTGAGCATCACGTCCTGCTCATCCAGGCGGGTCGGGTATTCGCTGACCTGCTTGAAGTACTTGCCGGCCTCGACGTACTGGTCGAGCTGCGCAGTCAGCGAGCGGCTGATGGCCTTGCGCGTGGCCTCGTCGATACCCGGTGCGGTGACCGCCACATCGGCCACTTGCGCCGTGCGCGGGCTGGTGCTGGCGGCAGGATGTTGCGGGGCGCCCAATGGGCCGGTGACGTTGTAGGACACGCAGCCAGTCATCGACAGGGTGGCGATGATAGCGGTGGCCTGGAGCAGCTTTCTCAACACGGGATGTCCTTATTTTTGAGCGGAGGGCCAGAGTGCTTCGGCGCAAGATGGCGAAACTTGAGCGCGGCATGCACCGAAGCTGATGTGCTGGCTGCACCGGCCTCATCTTGGCACCAGCCCTGGCCTTAGAAGCTCCAGCGCGTGGTCAGCATGAAGTTGCGCGGATCGCCGTACAGGTTGCCGCCGTAGCCGGTATTGCCGGCAATGCTCTGGTAGTACTTCTTGTCGAACACGTTGTTGAGGTTCAAGCGCACATCGAGGTGCTCGGAAGCCTGGTAGTTGAGCATCAGATCGACCAGGGTATAGGCCTCCTGCTCGATACGGTAACGGCTCTCGGTGGCATAGAAATTGTTGCCCTTGTTGTAGATCTGGTTCTGCCGGTACAGGCCGCCACCGACCTTCCAGCGTTGCAGTTCACCCGGCAGTTGATAGGTGGTGAAGGCCTTGAACACATGCCGGGGAATGTCAGTATCGAACAGGCGTCCCTCGTTGGCCGGGTTGCTGTCCTTGACGTATTTGACCTGGGCAAAGGTATAGCCCGCGCCCAACTCCCAGCCCGGCAGAACGGTGCCGTTGAGCTCAAGTTCGATCCCTTCGCTGCGCAATTTGCCGGCAGCCTCCGCGCAACTGGGCACCAGCGCCGAGCACTCATTGAGCTCAAGCGTCTTGGCGCGGTTTTGCTGGTCGATGCGAAACACTGCGGCACTGGCATTCAAGCTGCCGTCGAAGTACTCGCCCTTGATCCCGAGCTCATAGTTCTTGCCCTCCATCGGCTCGATCGCGGCGCCCGCCGCGTCCAGTTCCGACTGCGGCTTGAAGATGTCGGTGTAGCTGGCGTATAGCGAATGGTGCACATCCAGGTCATAGATGATGCCGGCGTAACGCGTGACATGGCGCGTCACCGAGTAGTCGCTGCCGGTTGGCGCGCGGCTGCCGTTGCGGGTGCTGGTGTCGTTGTCGTACCAGTCCAGGCGCCCGCCGAGGATCAGCTTCAGGTCATCGGCCAGGTTGAAGCGGGTGGTCAGGTAGGCGCCGGTCTGCGAGGTCTCGCGGTCCTGATGCCAGTAGCTCAGGTCCAGCTCGCGCTTGGGCAGCGAGCCCGGGTCCCAGTTGTAGATATCCATGCCGATTGCGTCGTCGCTGTAGTTGCCCTTGCCTTCGAAGGTCAGCTCACGCCGGCTGGCCCCGACCACCAGTTCATGGGTCCGCCCGAGCAACTGGAAAGGCCCCGATGCGTAGGCGTCGTAACTGCTCTGCTCATCGTCATAGTGGTACTGGCCCAGGTACTGACCGAACACCTCGCCCCCGTCGCCCATGCGTTCGGTCATGGTGCCCAGCATCTTCAGGTCCGACCAGGTGCGGCTGGCGGCCAACAGCAGTTTCCAGTCGTTGTCGAAGCGGTAATCCAGGCGGCTGAACACCGTGGTGTTGTCCTGGTCCCAGTACTCCCAGTCATTGCCCAGGTAGGTCTTGCGGGACAAATGCAGGTCGCTGCCATCGATGGCCGTTGGCAAGCCGCCCCAGGTCGCGGTGTTGTTGACACGCTGGTTGGAGACGCCGAGGGTCAGGGTGCTGTTGTCGCTGAGGTCGGCTTCGCCAATGGCGTAGAACACCGAACGCTCGCTGTCGGTGACATCCTGAAAGCTGTTGCGCGTCTGGTACGCCGTGACTACCCGCCCGCGCAAGGTGGCGTTGTCGTTGAGTGGCCCGGAAGCATCCACTTCGCTGCGGTAGTTGTCCCAGCTACCGGCGCTGGCGGTGATGCTCACGCGCGGGTCCGCGGTCGGGCGCTTGCGCACCATGTTGATGGCCGCCGACGGCGTACCCGCCCCCTGCATCAACCCGGTGGCGCCGCGCACCACTTCGACGTGGTCGTAGATGGCCATGTCCGGCGCCGAGTTCATGTCCCGCGACAGGTAATGCGACAGGTCGTTGGACAGCCCGTCGTTCATCAGGTTTTCCACGGTAAAGCCACGCGCGTAGAACGTCGGGCGCTGCGGGCCATCCTTGGTCATCGACATGCCCGGGGTGCTCTTGAGCACATCTTCAAGGCTGCGCAGGTTCTGGTCGTCCATGCGCTGACGGGTGATCACCGTCACTGACTGCGGCGTCTCGCGGATAGTCAGCGGCAGTTTGGTCGCCGTCTGCATCGGCCCGGTGGTGTAGGAACCACTGTCTTCGGTGATGCTTCCCAGCATCTGTCCATTGATACTGGTGGCGCCCAGTTCCAATGCCCCATTGGCGGCGGGCACCTCGACCAGCACATAGCCATCGCTGCTCGCCTGTGCCTGCAATGCATGGCCCCGCAGGACCTGGGCGAACCCTTCCTGCACCGCGTAACTGCCCTGCAGACCGGCACTGGCAAGGCCTGCCACTTGCCCGGCATTGAACGAGATGGCCAGGCCGCTCTCGCGGGCAAAGCGGCTCAGCACGTCACCCAAAGGGCCGCCAGGAATGTCGTAGCGTTTTATCTGCTGCTGGGCCTGTAGCGGCTGGGCTGCCAGCAGAGGCACGGCGCCAAGGGCGAAATGGACCGCCAGGGTCAACGCACGGCAGGGCTTGAATGGCTTGGGTGAAAACATGTTCCCGACTCTCCGATGTATTGGGCTAATACAAGGACGCTCGGGTAACAAGAACTGGAAGCGCTTGATAATAATTTTTATTCGAGTCTGACACGGGTCAGCCAAGGCGTGTAGTGCTCCACCCGGATCGGGAAACTGCGCGCCAGCAGGCGCAAGGCCCGCTCACTGTCGTCGGCAGGCAGCACCGCAGTGACGTTCAGGTGCGCCAGGGCCTTGGCGTCGAACAGCAGGTAGCCCTGATGATTGCGGGCCAGGCGCTCCAGCACCTCGCTCAAGGGTTGTTCGCGCACCAGCATCTGCTGCCTGGCCCATGCCTGCTCCAGGCCCGAGGCATCCACTGCCTGCAGCGCCTGCATGCCCGCGGCACTGAACTGCACCTGCTGCCCGGCACTCACCGTCTGGGTGCTGGCGCCGCTGCGCACTTCGGTGCTCGACTCGATCATCACCAGGCGCGTGCTATCGCCCAGGCGCTCCACTACGAAGCGCGTGCCCAGCGCGCGAATACTGCCGTGCTCGGTGACCACCTTGAATGGCCGAGTGGCGTCCTTGGCCACTTCCACGAGGATCTCGCCACTGACCAGGCGCAAGGTGCGGGTCTGTGCATCGAACTGCAGGTCGACCGCCGAACGGCCCTCCAGGCTGATGCGGCTGCCGTCCGGCAATTGCTCGCTGCGCCACTGGCCAGTGCCCGTGCGCAGATCGGCCATCAGGTAGGCTGGCGGATAATGCTGGAGCAACGCCGTGGCCGGCAACAACAGTGCCAGGCCGACGGCCAGCGCCTTGAGTGCGTGCTTGCCGGGGCTTGCTGCCGTCACCCGCTGCAAGGCAGCGCGGGCCGGGGCACGAGGCAGCTGGCGCAGCGACGCGAGGCTACCTTGCAAGCGTTGCACGGCGTCCAGGTGTTCGTCGGATTCAGCCAACCAGGCGCCGAACGCCTGCTGGTCGGCAGCGCTCGGCTCATCGTCCAGGCGCACCAACCATTCGGCAGCCTCGCGCAATACCGCGGCGCTGGGTGACGGGCTCATCGTGCCGACTCGCTGGCGGCGTGACACTGCAACAGAGCCTGGACCAGATCGTTCTGCACGGTTTTGCTCGAGACCTGAAAGCGCTCGGCGATTTGCGCATGGCTCAGGCCTTCCAGGTGACGCAGGATGAACACCTGACGTACGCGAGAGCTCATCTGTTCCAGGGCGCGGGCAATGTGTTCAAGGGCATTTACCGCCGCCAGCAGTTGTTCGGGGGATGGGGCCTGGTCGAGGTGCTCGACGTACCGGGCAAGTTCTTCACGGTAAGCTTGTTCGAGCTTTTGCCGACGGCTGCGGTCGACCAGCAGCCGTCGCGCCACCGTGGCCAGAAACGCCCGCGGCTCGCGCGGCGCCACGTAGGCACCCGCACTGAGCAGGCGCACGAAGGTGTCCTGCGCCAGGTCGGCGGCATTGTGCGGACAGTCCAGGCGTCGCCGCAGCCACCCCAGCAACCAGCCGTGATAGCCCTTGTACAAGGTGTCGAGACTGTCAGCAGGAGGAGGCACGTTCATTGGCGCAGGCATTAAATGAGAATGGTTATATCTTAAGTGCCTGAGCCGGGCGGACGCAATCCGCCAGGGCCCTACCGGATGGAAATGCAGGTTAAATATTCTACAGTAAGTTGATATTTCAACTATCTGTTGATAGCTTGATCGCCATTATTCAACTCTCTCGAAGGTCCTGATGAAGGTTTCCAGCGCATTGAGCAGCGAACGACGGCTGATTCTTGGTGTACTGCACAGCACGCTGAAAATGCTCAGCCATGCACTCGGCTCCCACACCGAAATTGTCCTGCATGACCTGCTCAAGCCGCAGCGCTCCATCCTCGCCATCGCCAACGGCCATGTCACCGGGCGCCAGGTCGGTGGTTCGGTATTGGGTGGGCCACGCCATGACCTGGGTTTCGCCGCCGTGCGCCGGGCTATGGACGATCGCTCAAGTAGCGATCCCGTCGTGATCGAGAACTACGCCACCCTCGCCCCCGACGGCCGTCCCTTGCGCAGCGCTACCGTGGTGTATCGCGACAGCAGCGGGCAGCCGTTTGCCAGCCTGTGCATCAACACTGACCTCAGCGCAATCGCTGCCGCGCATCAAGTGCTCGGTGGGCTACTGGGGCTGGCGAGCGCACCTGCGCCAGCACCGGATGAATCCAGAGACATGACGCAGCTGATGGCCGAGATCATCCAGGACGCCTGCCCCGGTGGCGTGCTCGGCATGAAGAAAGCGCAAAAAATCGAGGCCGTGCGGCAAATGCAGGAGCGCGGCCTGTTCATCGTCAAGGGCGGCATCGAAAAGGCCGCCGCCACACTCGGCGTAACCCGCTACACCATCTACAACTACCTGGAGCAGATCCGGGCAGCAGATAACGGACAGGAATGATCAGCATGCAACTTGAAATGTTCCAGGTAGACGCTTTCTCGGCCACGGCGTTTGGCGGCAATCCGGCCGCGGTGTGCCCATTGGAAGCCTGGCTGCCGGATGCCACGCTGCAGCAGATTGCTGCCGAGAACAACCTGTCGGAAACCGCCTATGTAGTAGGCAACGGCGAGCTGTTCGAGCTGCGCTGGTTTACCCCGACGGTAGAGGTCGACCTGTGCGGCCACGCCACCCTGGCGACCGCCTGGGTATTGTTCGAGCAACTGGGTGAACAGTGCGACACCCTGCGCTTTGCCACCCGTAGCGGCGAATTGCGGGTTCGCCGTGACGGTGCTCGCCTGGCCATGGACTTCCCGGCCAAGCAGCCACAAGCCGTGGCAGTGCCCGATGGCTTGTTGCAGGCCCTGGGCCTGGAGCGGATCGAGGCGCTGTACCGCACCGATGACTACCTGGTGGTGGTCGAGGATCAAGCGCTGATTGCCGGTCTTGAACCCGACTTTGCAGCGCTGGCCGCGTTTGACGTGCGCGGCATTGCGGTCACTGCCGCCGGCACGCACTTCGACTTCGTCTCGCGCTGGTTCGGCCCGCGGGTAGGCGTCAACGAAGACCCGGTCACCGGTTCCGCCCACACTTCGCTCGCGCCCTACTGGGCCGAGCGCCTGGGCAAGCGCAGCCTGACAGCCGAGCAAGGCGGTGCGCGCAAGGGCCAGTTGCACTGTGAAGTGCAGGACAACGGCCGGGTGATCATCAGCGGTCAGGCTGCGCTGTTCATGCGCGGTACGATCTTCATCTGAGCAGGCTCAACAACTGGCCGCCCAGGCCACAAGCAATCACCACCAGCCAGGGCGGCAGTTTCCAGAACAGCAGCGCCACCAGTGCCAGCAGCGCCAGGCCAAAGTCCAGGGGCTGGAGGATGGCGCTGGTCCACACCGGCTGATAAAGCGCCGCCAGCAACAGCCCCACCACCGCCGCATTGATGCCGAGCATCGCCGCCTGCATGCGCTGGTTGGTGCGCAAGCGCTCCCAGAACGGCAGCGCACCGAGCACCAGCAAAAACGACGGCAGGAAGATTGCCAGCAGGCACAGGACGGCCCCCGGCCAGCCGGACTGCGGCCCGTGCATCGAGGCACCGAGAAAGGCGGCAAAGGTGAACAGCGGGCCGGGGACTGCCTGGGTGGCGCCGTACCCCGCCAGAAACGTCTCGTTGCTGACCCAGCCAGTGGGCACCACCTCGGCCTGCAGCAACGGCAGCATCACGTGACCGCCACCGAACACCAGGGAGCCGGTGCGGTAGAAGGCATCGATCATGTTCAGGGTCGGGCTGGCCCAGAGTTCGGCCAACAGTGGCAAACCTAGCAACAGGGCAAAAAACAGCAGCAGCCAGAGGCTGCCCGCGCGGTGGCCGATGGCGATCGGCAAGGGATCGTGTTCGACGCTGTTGCCCGGCTTGAACAGCAACAGGCCGGCGACGCCAGCGGCGGCAATTATCGCTACCTGGGCCCAGGCCGCAGGCACCAGTAGCACCAGGCAGGTGGCAATTGCCATCAGGGAGATCCGTGGCACATCCGGGCACAGGTTGCGTGCCATGCCCCAGACCGCCTGGGCGACGATCGCCACAGCCACCACTTTCAAACCATGGAGGATGCCGGCGGGTACCGCTTCAGCGTAACCGGCCAGCCCCAGGGCAAGCAGGATCAGCGCCAGTGCCGAGGGCAGCGTAAACCCGGCCCACGCAGCCAGCGCTCCGGCATAACCTGCGCGCGACAGCCCCAGGGCGATGCCGACCTGGCTGCTGGCCGGCCCCGGCAGAAACTGGCAAAGCGTCACAAGATCGGCATAACTGCGCTCGCTCAGCCAGCGACGGCGGCTGACGAACTCGTCGCGAAAGTAGCCAAGATGGGCGATGGGGCCGCCGAAGGAGGTCAGGCCCAGGCGCAGGAAGATCAGGAATATCTGCCATGGCGTGTGATCGTTGGCGTGGGGCATACGACGCTCGTTTTACCGGACTGCGCCCATCTTGCCAGCGATGGGCTTTGTGCAGCCAGCAAATTACGAGCGCTGCGCGCTCGATCGCGGGGCAAGCCCGCTCCCACAGGTTTGGCGCTACCTACAGGATTGGATTGATGCTGGCTCAGAACGCCTTGCTGGCACTCACCACCACGGTCGCCGAGCACAGGTCGTCATAGCCATACCAACTGCTGCATTCGCTTTTGGACAGGTCGGTATCGATATAGCTCAAGCCCCAGGTCACGCCGACGAACTCGCGACTCAGCCTGGCCTCCCACTCATAGTACGTATTGCGCTCATCACCACTGGCCGACCAGAACGCCGGGTCCTTGACATCGTTGCGCCCTGCCCGCAACTCCAGGCCAACCTCGGCCGGCAAGGCGAAACTGTAGGCAACATAGCTGTACAACGTGTCCTGGTCCTTGCCAAAGGCATTTGGCGCATCATTGGAATAGTAGGCGCCAAGCTTGAGCCCATAGAGGTCAACAATGGCGTAAACCTCGCTCATGTTGAACTGGCCTTCCTTGGGGTAGCTGTACTTGAGATAACCAAGGTCCAGGCTGATGGCCTCGGTAGCCTGCCAGTACCAGCCGGCGTAGTACTCGATTTCCTGGCGGGTCTTGTAGTCGAAGCCGTAATCCACCGTCGAGGCCCAGGCGCCGACGTACAGGCCACTGCTGTGCATCAGCGTGGCACCGGCCTGCAGCGCCGGGTCGCCGAGGCTTTGCGAGATGCCACGGGAGCGGTAGTCGCTGGTGGCGGCAAGGCTCATGTCGAGGCTGAAGTCATCGTTGAGTGGCAGTGCCTGGGCCGTCAGCGGCGCCAGGCAGGCGAAAGCAATGAGCAAGCGTGTGTTCATACCAGACCCCTGTTGTTATGAGTGTGCGGGTAACGGCGGTTTCAGGACTCGCTGGCGTAAACCTGCTTGCCGGCGAAGTAGGTCTTGAGCACCCGGGTCTCGAACAGGTCCTCGGCGCTGACCTTGAACACATCGCGATCGAGCACGATCAGGTCGGCCTGCTTGCCGGGCGCCAGCGAGCCGATCTGCCGCTCCAGGCGCAGGGCTTTGGCGGCATTGAGGGTGTAGGCCTGGAACATGACCTGGCGATCGACGCTTTCCCCGGCGTTGAGCACACCCAGCGGGCCCTTGCGGGTCATGGCCTGGGCAATGGCGTTCCACGGGTTGGGGCTGGACACCGGCCAGTCGCTGGCGCCGGCGATCACTGCACCGGCCTGTTGCAGCGAGTGCGCCGGGTATTGGTAGGCGTAGGCCTGGGCGCTGACGTAAGGTTTGACCAGCTCGACCGTGTAGTTCTCGCCGGTTGCCCACAGCAGTTGCATGGAGGCGATTACCCCCAGTTGCTTGAAGCGCGCAAAGTCCTTGGGGTCGACCAATTGCAGGTGGCTGATGCTGTGGGCGAGCGGCGTGCCCTGCAGCGTGCGCGCATAGGCGACGCCATTGAGCGACTCGCGCACCGCCCGGTCGCCGACCGCATGCATGTGCACGATCCAGTCACGCTGCTCGGCCGCCGCCACCAACTCGCCGAAGTGCTGCGGCTCGATCAGCAGTTGGCCATTCTTGTGGCTGTTGCTGTACGGGGTGATCACCGCCGCCGTCTGCCCGGGGTATTCCAGCACGCCATCGACGAACACCTTGATGCCCGGAAAGCTCAGGTTGGGCACGCCTTCGAACTGCTTCACGACCTTGGCCAGCACCTCAAGGTCCGCCGGCCGGCTCTTGGGGTTGGTGATCATCAGCGCCGCGACATGGGCATTGAGCTCGCCCCGTTCGGCCAGTGCCCGGTACAACGGAAGCACGCCAACCGTCTGCGCGGTGGCCTTGAAGTCGAACAGCGAGTCACCGCTGCCGGCATTGGCCGCGGCATCCATCCAGGCGGTGACGCCGTACTGGTTGTTGACCCTGACCGCCTCGCGCGCGGCCTTGAGCATCACTTCCTGGCTGGCCGCAGGAATCTGGCTGCGTACCTGGTCCCAGCGCGCTTCGGCAAAGTAGCCGTTGGGGGTGAAGTCGACGTCATGCCCGACATAGCTGCGGTCCTGTTCGGACAGGCCCTTGACCAGCGCAGCATCGATCTGCAAACGCTTGAGCATGGCCTGGTTGGCCCAGCCGGTGTGGCCGTCGATGCCACTGAGCACCAGCGGCTGGCGGGCCCAGCGGCCCTGGTTGAACAGCTGGCCAAGCTCGCGGCTGTTGTCCCAGTAGGCCGAACTCACCCCGGCGATACTGATCACCTCACCCGCCTTGCCGCGGCCTTGCCCGACCTCGGCCAGGATCCACTGCTCAAGCTCGGGCAGCGGCTTGACCTCATCCTGCAGGTTGGCCCCGAGGCTGTCGAAGGCCGCCACCACCGGGTGGCTGTGGCTGTCGATCATGCCGGGCATCAGCACCTTGCCCGCCAGGTCGATACGTTGCGTGTGGGCATCGGCCAGGGCCTGGATCTGTGCGTCGCTGCCCACTTGCAGGACCTTGCCATCCTTGACCGCGACCGCTTGCATCAGGCCCTGGCCGGGTTCGGCGGTGAACACCTTGCCGTTGAACAGCACCAGGTCCGCAGCGGCCAATGCCGGCAGCGCAGAACAGGCCAGCGCAGTGGCCAACAGCGTGGGAATCAATCGTTGCATTGCAGCGCTCTCTTGTTGTTATCGGGGCTGGTCACACCCTATAGAGCGCAGCAAGGCAAGGGACCTCTGCAAATGAGGAGGGTCAGGCAGTTTTTTCCGCCACCGGCAGCGCCGCACGCAAGGCCGCGCCCAGTTCCACCTTGCTCTTGACCCCCAGTTGCACGTAGCAATTGCGCAGGTAGGTGCGCACGGTTGCCGGGCTCAAGGACAGGATCCGGGCGATTTCCTTGTAGGAGTGACCGGCAGCGAACAGCATGGCTGCGGTGCGCTCGCGGGGGGCCAACAGCACCCCTGGGGGTGGCGCCTCCAGCGACAGGATTACATGCTCGCCGTTGCCACTGAGGGTCAGGCTGCTGCGGCCCAGGCGCATCACGCAGGGCGCCCTGGCAAGTTGCGCGCTCACCTGCGGCGGCAGCAGCGAGCCGCTCCAGCCCGGCAGCGCTTGCTCGATCGCCGCGCACACGCGCGCGCCCACATACAGCAGGCTGCCATCCAGACGGGCAATGCCAAAATCGGCAGCAGCGTTGCCGGTATCGAGACGGATCATGTCCTGCACCTGAAAGCGCCACAGTTGCAGCAGCTGCTCGCAGAAGGCGGCGAACAGTTCATCCTCGCTGTCGCTGAAAGCAGCATCGTGCTGGCCTCGGTACAGGCAGACGTAGAAATTCAGACCGCTCTGTGGCAACTCGAAGGTGATGCACATCAGGTGGTAGAGGTCGTAACGGCGGGCGAACACATTGACCGCTTCGTTGGGGTCGGTGAACTCGCTGTCGCGCACGACCTGCCCCGGCCGCTCCAGGGTGGTGTGGGCGAAGCAGTCGATGCCGGCGACTTCGCTCCATTCGCGGGCAAAGGCCGGCGGCAGGTCGATGCGCCCGTGCATCCAGCTTTGCGGCGGCGCACTGGCGACAGCGCCGGACATCTCGCCCCACCAGGCCGAGGCGAACGGCACGAGCGCGCGAAACGCCTGCAGGCCCTCGGCGATGAAATGCGAACCGCCGCGCTCGCGGGCAAGGCTGGCCAGTTGCAGGACACAACGATTGAATGCCTTGAACTGGGTACTGCTGAGCATTGGCCAACCCCGCTTGCTGCCGATCTGTGGCGCCGACAGTGCCACAGGGGGTGGGATAGCGTCCAGCCTGCGCCGCTGTGGCTAAACGGTCGTCGGCAAACCCGATTGCAGTTGCCGCTCTACCCACCAGGACAGCGGCAGGGTCAGCAGCAGGATTGCCGCGAGCGTCATCACTGCCGCCGTGATGCCGGCCCCATCGCCTACCCGCCCAAACACCACCGGTGCCAGCGCGCCACCGCCGATGGTGCCGGTGTAGAACAAGGCAAAGGCCTGATCGCGCTTGCCCGCCCCCGTCAGTTCCGGCACCACCCCGTACAGCACTGACGAAGTGCCATTGAGCACCAGGCCCAGCAGCGGCAACAGCGCCAGCATCGCCGTCAGCGGCAAAAACAGCATCAACACGATCAGCAGCGCGGTCAGCGACTCGGTGCACCACACGGTTTTCATCATGCCGATGCGCGCGCCCAGGTAGCCGCACAGCAGCTTGCCGAAAGCGCCGCCGACGAACAGCAGCATCAACGCCAGGCCGATACCCGCAGAGCCTGCGCCCTTGCCTTGCAGCAGGAACGGCAGAAAGGTCAGAAAACCCATGCGCACTGCGCTATCGAGGGTGCCGGTCAGCAGCAATGCGGCCAGGCCATTGCTGGACTCGTTGCCACTGGCAATGACGGGTTTGCGCGGGCTCGACGCCAACGAGGTCTGCGGTGCAACCAGCCACCAGAGCACGGCAGCGACAGCCAGGCCTAGCAGGCCCAGCACGGTCACACTGGTTTGCCAGCTGGTCACCAGCAACAGCAAGCCGACCCCGGCGGGCACCAGCATCTTGCCGATATCACCGGCAAAATTGTAATGCGCCAGCGCCTCCTTGACCCCGCCCCCGGCCTCATGGGTGTCGGTGACCAACGAGGACGCCAGGGGGTGTTGGGTACTGGCGCCAAGGCCGCCCAGCAACAACGCGAACAGCAGCATGCCCAGGCCACCGGCCTGCCCGACAACCAGGTAAGCCAGCCCGGCCAGGGCGGTGCCGCCCACTAACAGCCGCTCCCGGCCCCAGCGTTTCGCTGCGCGGCTGGCCAGCAGCTGCAGGCCAGCCATCATCCCGGCATAGGCGCCACGCAGCAGGCCGACCTGGACGAAGCTCAGGGCAAACTGCGCCTGCCACAGCGGCAGCAATACGTAGATGACGTCGGTGAGGCCATCGTGCACGGCGTGGGCCATGCTCGCGGCGAACAGTGAACGGCAACGGATGTTCATGCAGTGAAGGCTCTGGCCGGAAGACCAGAGCCTTTATAGACCACAGGTTTTGCTGAACACCAATACCGATTTCAGACCGATTGATACCGGAATCAGTACACCGCGCCCACCGGATAGACGAACGCATTGACGTCATAGAACGGCGTGCGCTGGTAGAACCAGTGCAGGCGGGCGCTGGGGCTGGCGGCGAAGGCCTTGTCGCTCTTGAGTTTCTTGTCGAACTCGGCCTTCAAGTCCGGACTCTCGGCGAGCATCTTGCGCGCCATTGGCTCCATCACGTATTCCTCGGGCTCTTCAGCCGCCACCAGGGTCGCGTTGAAAAAGCCCCAGGCCCAGAACGAGTCCGGGCTTTCGGGGTACAGCAGGTTGACCGCCAGCACGCCCAACGGCTGGTCGGTATCGATCACCACCGAACCCGCCGGGAAGGTCTGCAAGCGCTCCAGCGGTTTGGCCACGCCGCTGACCAGCAAACGCCCTTCGTAACCCGGGATCTGGTTGCTTTGCGTGCGATCGGGCTCGAAGCCACCTGCCACTTTCACCTCATCCATGCGATACAGCGTCACCGCAATCGGCGTCGGTTTGTCGAGGGTAGTCATGTGAATGCCATGGGCCTTGAGCCGGGCAATCACCTCGCGCCACTGCCCCGGCACCACGTACTGCCGGGGCCGTTTGACCACCAGGTCGGGCTCGGTGTTGCCGGTGACCGGCACGTTGAGTTTTTTCGGTGTGTTGCTCCAGACGATAGTCCTGGCGCCGGTGATCGGCGACTGCTCATAGCGGTAGTCACCGACGGTGAACGCCGTGGTCTGGGCCTTGCCCGGTTTCCAGGTCAGGGTCACCTGCTCCTGGGCCTCCAGGCGCTCGCGGTCCTGGCGGATGGCTTCGTTGAGCGACACTGCCTGATCGCCGATCACCTGGAACATGCTCTTGAGCATCACGTAGTTACCCAGCACCTGGGTCTGGTAAGGGTGCAAGGCGTGTTGCTCGATCAGGATCGACGGTACGTTGCGAATGTCGCCGTACTGGTTGGAAAAGCGCGCATAGTCGGTGCGGTACGGGTAGTAACCCTGGCCCGGGTCCTGGTTGCTGTTGAGGCTGATGCACTCATGCACCACATGGCCGTCGGCCTCCAGCGCCTGGTACACCGGCGCACGCATGACGTTGTCCATCCAGGCGCTGCTGGCCGGCGACCAGCCGTTGCCGTTGTGGCAATAGGAACTGTCGTAGGGGTACATGGCGCCGTCGGTGGAATGGGTGTCGGCAAAAAAACTCAGCTGGTAGGTGTTGAACACCCAGGCGACGTTACGGATCTCGGCGCTGTCGAGCTTGGTGAAGTCACGGTTGAGGTTGTAGTTCAGGCCATTGACCCGCCAGCCGGTTTCGTCCGGGCCATTCTGGTTGATCCGCCCGTAGGCGCTGCGGCGCAGGTCGCCATCAACGTTGACGGTGGGGATGAACAGGATATTGACCTTCTCCAGCAAGGCGGCCAGCGGCTTGTCACCGGTGGTCATGTCACGCAGGAGCATGAACATCGCGTCCTTGCCATTGGCCTCGCCCGGGTGAATTTCGGCTTCGACGAAGATCGTCGGCTTGCCGGACTCATTCAACCCGGCGGGTGATTTGTCGACCTCAAGGGAGGCAATGGCCATCAACATCGGGTGGCCTTCGGCGCTTTTCTCCGGCAGGTCGTTGAGCACGATGCTGCCACCGGAGGCGGCGGCCAGGCGGGTCATGTAGGCGCGGGTTTCATCGTAGTTGCTGGTCTGGCGGAATTCGCTGGCTTCGGCCTGGGTGATCAGCGGGTTGTCCGGCTTGGCAAGGTAGCGGGTGCTGGCCAGGGTCTGGGCGAACATCGGCGGCAGGATGCGCTGCTTGGCAGCCGGCGAATACAGGCTATCGTCGATGTAGGACGGTGCGCTGGGCAAGGCCGCCAGGGCTGGCAGCGCAGTGCCCAGCAACATCGCGACAACGAGGGGCTGCAAAAGCGGGTGTTTCATGATCGATCCCTGTCATGAGAAGCAGGTGCCCACCTTAAACCACAATCTGCAACCAGACGAGAGCCAGGCCGCCATGCTCGACAACCTGTTCAACCCCCTCCCCACTCCCGGCGCGCAAGAGCACTTCGAAGCCCTGCTGGCCCGGCCGGGGCTGCGCATCGAGCGTATCGTCTCCCATGGCCAGGCCAGCCCGCCGGGGTTCTGGTACAACCAGGCGCAGGGGGAATGGGTGGTGTTGCTGGCAGGGTCTGCCGGGTTGCGGCTGGAGCATGAGCCTGCCGAGCGAGTGCTGCGGCCGGGGGATTTTGTCGAGATTCCGGCGCATTGCCGGCATCGGGTGGAGTGGACCGACAGCACCCAGGCCACGGTGTGGCTCGCCGTGCATTATGACTGATGGGTAGGAGCGGGCTTGCCCCGCGATGAGGCCCGTGCAACCAGCACATCATCTGTCGCCTGGATTGCGACCGCTTCGCGCTCGATCGCGGGCAAGTCCCGCTCCCACAGGTGTAGCGCTACCGATACAGCTGTTCTTCCCCCGGGCTGCGCTCGAAATGGCGTTTGTACTCGCGGCTGAACTGCGATGTGCTCTGGTAGCCCACCCGGTGCGCCGCCTGGGCCACGCCCAGGCCTTCACCAATCAGCATCTGCTGGGCCTTGAGCAAGCGCAGGCGCTTGAGGTACTGCATCGGCGACAGCAAGGTGCTGCGCTTGAAATGCTCGTGAAAGGTCGAGGCACTCATGTTTGCACACGCCGCCAGGGCTTCGACGCTCAGCGGCTCGGCATAGTGCTCGCGCAAGTAGCTGAGCGCCGCCGCGATGCGGGCAAAGTGGCCCTGCTGCTCCACCAGTGCCCGCAACACCCCGGATTGCGGCCCGCGCAAGGCCACATACAGCACTTCCCTCACCCGCGCCTGGCCCATCACCTGGCAGTCCAGCGGGTCGTGCAGGCAGCGCAGCAAACGCTCGACACTGTCGCGCATGGCCTCATCCAGCGCCGCCGAAGTCATCGACTCCGGGGTCTGCGCCTTGATCGCCCGGTCCGGCGCCAGGCCCATGCTCTGCACCAGCTCACCCAGGACGATTCGGTCAATGGCCACCGACACCCCCAGCAACGGCTCTTGCGGGGTGGCGAAGGTCTCGCACATGAACGGCACCGACAGCGCCTGCACCAGGTAATGCCCGGCGCCGTATTCCAGGGTACGCGGCCCGAGGCGCGCCAGTTTGCTGCCCTGGGCGAGGATCATCAGGCTCGGTTCGTAGATCTGCGGGCTGCTGGCCACGTAGTGACTGGCCGACAGCACCTGCACCTGCGCCAGGCGCGTGTCGACGAAGCCCGGGCGCAGCGCCAGGGAGCGGATCAGGGAGCACAGGGTGGCGTTGGCATCGGAGTGGCGAGTGAGCTGCATGGAGAACCGCACGGAGGATTGGACACTGACATCATCGCAGCTTCACAGCCAGGCGCCAGGGCCCGGCGACCAACTACGGAGTTTTAGGCATGACAGGCGGAGGAATGACGATGGGCGGCGCGGCGCTTGATGCGCAGAATGCGCAGCCTTCACTGATCACCGTTTTTGA
Source organism: Pseudomonas wadenswilerensis (assembly GCF_900497695.1). Classification (GTDB taxonomy): domain Bacteria; phylum Pseudomonadota; class Gammaproteobacteria; order Pseudomonadales; family Pseudomonadaceae; genus Aquipseudomonas; species Aquipseudomonas wadenswilerensis. The sequence continues at coordinate 624,930 of NZ_UIDD01000007.1, forward strand.
GGCCCTATGTACACAGCCATCGGTTACGCCGCCCAGTCTGCCACCGCGCCCCTGGCGCCCATGACCTTCCAGCGCCGCAGCCCGCGTGCCGACGATGTGGCGATCGAGATTCTCTACTGTGGCGTGTGCCACTCCGACATTCACCAGGCCCGCAACGAATGGGGCATCGCCGTCTACCCGCTGATGCCCGGCCACGAAATCGTCGGCAAGGTCACCGCCGTCGGCGCCAACGTCAGCCGCTATCAGGTCGGTGACCTGGTCGGCGTCGGCTGCATGGTCGACTCCTGCCGTCACTGTGAAGCATGCCAGGCGGACCTTGAGCAATACTGCCTGGAAGGCCCGACCATGACCTACGCCACCCCCGACCGGGTCGACGGCAGCAACACCATGGGCGGTTACTCCAGCAGCATCGTGGTCAGCGAGCACTTCGTCGTGCGCATTCCGCAAGGCCTGGACCTGCCCAGCGCCGCGCCGATCCTCTGCGCCGGCATCACCACCTACTCGCCGCTCAAGCATTACGGGGTCAAGGCCGGCGACCGCGTCGGCATCCTCGGCATGGGCGGCCTGGGCCATATGGGCATCAAGTTCGCCAAAGCCATGGGCGCCGAAGTCACCCTCTTCACCCGTTCACCGGGCAAGGCCGAAGAAGCGCGGCGCCAGGGTGCCGACCATGTGATCGTGTCCACTGACGCAGCGCAGATGCAGGCCGCCGCCGGCTGCTTTGATTTTCTCCTCGACACCATCCCGGTCCAGCACGATCTCAACCCCTACCTGGAAACCCTCACGTTCGACGGCGTGCACATCCTCGTCGGCCTGATCGAACCGGTCGACCCGGCGCTGCATGCGGCCAACCTGGTAATGAAGCGCCGGGTACTGGCCGGTTCGTTGATCGGCGGCATCGCTGAAACCCAGGAAGTGCTGGAGTTCTGCGCCGAACACGGCATCAGCTGCGATATCGAGATGCTTGATATCGGCAACATCAACGAGGCTTTCAGCCGCATGATTGCCGGCGATGTGAAGTACCGCTTCGTGATTGACATGGCCACGCTAAAGGCCTGAGCCCTTCAGGCGAACACCACGCTGTACTCATGAGCGCGGTGCAGGGAAATGCCCTTGGCCTGCTCCACGGCCAACGGGTGGCTGCTGGTGCTCAGCGTCACACTGGGGCGCGAGGTCGGGCCGCTCAATTGCAGCAGGCCTTCGAGCCCCAGGGTCTGTGGCAGGGTCGGGATACTGTTGGCCAGGCGCACGGTAAAGGGCGGCTCGGCCGCCTGGCGTTCATCGCGCCACAGCTCGCAGACGCGCTCAAAAGCGCTCGGCTGCAGTTCGACCCAGATGCCGATGCAGTAGCTGTCGTTAAGCTCCACCACGCTCAGTGGCAGTAATGCCCGCAGGAAAAACCGCTCGCCGGCGATCACGCACCAGTCGTTGCTTTGCTTGACGTTGTGCTCGCGTTCTTCGGGGGAAAGTTCGAATAGCGCATCGGGGCGGCGAAACGCCAGTTCCCCCAGGTCATCCGCATGGTCCTTGCCGCACTGACTGCACGTGTTCAAAGCTGCCTCCTGCAATGGGTCGAGTCATCAGGGGGGCGACTTTATCAGGCCGGCAGCGCAATGTTGAGCTGCGGCTGATTGCCCTACTCGGCAAGCCGCCGGTTTTCTGGTCTATGGTTAAAGGTTCAGCCCTTGCAACCCACCTGCGCAGGACGCCCAGGTGCTTATTGAAAGGAATGCCTCATGGACGAGAAACCGCTGCTGCATAAATGCCTCGGATTGCTCTACAGCCTGTTCTGCTATGTCTACTCGATGCTGGTGCTGGTGTATTTCGTGGGCTTCATCGGGCCGCCGCAGGTGCCCAAGGACATCGACTCGGGACCGGCGACTGCCTGGTATTTCGCGGCTTTGATCGACGTAGCGCTGATCAGCCTGTTCGCTCTGCAACACAGTGGCATGGCGCGCAAAAGCTTCAAATCATTCTGGTTGCAGTGGGTAGCGGCCCCCATCGAAAGGGCCACCTATGTGCTGTTCAGCAGCCTGGCGCTGAGCCTGATGTTCCTGCTCTGGCAACCGATCTCGCTGACCCTTTGGGATATCGAGACACCTGCGGCGCGCGGGCTGATCAACGGCCTTTACTGGCTCGGCTGGATCATCGCCCTGCTGGCCACCTTCCTGCTCAGCCACTTCGAACTGTTCGGCCTCAAGCAGGCGCTGGACGTTTTTCGCCCGCACCGGGGTGAATCCCGCACCTTCAAGACGCCCTGGCTGTACAAGCTGGTGCGTCATCCGCTGTACCTGGGATTTGTCATGACCTTCTGGGCGACACCGCACATGACGGTTGGCCACTTGCTGTTTGCCGGGGTGGGTACCTTGTACATCCTGATTGGCACGCTGCTGGAGGAGAAGGACCTGGTGCAGTTGTTTGGCGAGCAGTATCGGCAGTATCAGCGCAAGGTCGGGATGTTGTTGCCGTTTCTGGGGCGTAGATAGATTTATCGCGGGGCAAGCCCGTTCCCACAGGATTGCGCGGCCCCGCGATGCTTTTGGCTACACCGGCACTTTCAACATCCCCCGCTCGACGATGAAATCGATCACCCGCTGCAAGCCCTGCCCGGTCTTGAGGTTGGTGAACGTCCACGGCCGTTCCGGGCGCATGCGCTGGGTGTCTTTTTCCATCACCTCCAGCGAAGCACCGACGTAAGGTGCCAGGTCGATCTTGTTGATCACCAGGAAATCCGACTTGGTGATGCCCGGCCCGCCCTTGCGCGGGATCTTCTCGCCCTCGGCGACGTCGATCACATACACGGTCAGGTCCGCCAGTTCCGGGCTGAAGGTGGCGCTGAGGTTGTCGCCGCCGCTCTCGACGAAGATCACTTCGAGGTTGCCGAACTTGCGCGCCAGCGCTTCCACCGCCGCCAGGTTCATCGAGGCGTCTTCGCGGATCGCCGTATGCGGGCAACCGCCGGTTTCCACCCCGACGATACGTTCCGGCTCCAGGGCGCCGGCCTCGGTGAGGATGCGCTGGTCTTCCTTGGTATAGATGTCGTTAGTCACCACGGCGATTTCATAATGGTCGCGCATGGCCTTGCACAGCGCTTCGAGCAGCGCGGTCTTGCCGGAGCCGACCGGGCCGCCGACACCGACGCGCAGGGGTTGCTGATAGCTTTGCATGGGGCTTTCCTCAGGATCGGAACAATCGGGTGTATTGGGTTTCGTGCCGCGCCGAGGCGATGGCCAGCAACGGCAGGCCGCCGCCGAGCTGGTCATCGCCGAGGGCCAGGGCGGTTGCCAGGGCATCGGGCAAGGCTTCGCTCAGATCACGCAACAGGGTTTGCGCCGCTTGCTGGCCGAACGGCACCAGCTTGACCCCGGCCATCACTGCACCTTCGAGCCAGGCATAGCCGTGAGCGAGGGCCAGATCAGGCAACGGGAGCCGCCAGTGCACCGCCAGCCAGGCCATGCCGCCAAGCTGGCTGAGCTCCAGCGACGCACGCCATTCGGGCGCCTGGCCCAGTTGCCAGCCATCGAGCAGGCGGGTCAGGGCCATGCCACGCTGGCGCTCTTCCAGGCGCAGTTCGGCGGTTTCGCGGTTGGCCAGCAAAAAGCGGCTCCAGCGCGCGAACGCCTCGGCATCGTCATCGAGGCAGGCTTGATACAGCCGCGCCAGCAGCGGCCAGTCGAGGTGGCACAGGGTGTCCTCGACCTGCTGGCGTTGCCAGGCGCGAAAGCCTTCGGCGCCCTGCACCCAGCCGGCCTCCACCGCCCACTCCAGGCCTTGCGAATAGGTAAAACCACCCACCGGCAGACTCGGGCTGGCCAGTTGCAGCAGGCGCAGCAGCTTGAGGTCGTTGCCCATCAGCCAGCCAGCACGAACGCGGCACCGGCCAGCAGCCCGCCAGCGAAGGCTTTCTGCAGGCCCTGGTGCCGGCGCAGCAGGCAACCGGCGCCAAAGCCGACCAGCAGCAACAAGCCACTGACAGTGACGAAACCTGCGCTGAACACCCAGAACGCACCCGGGCTGGCTTCAACGCCATGGGCCCAGCCATGGAACAGGGCAAACAGCGGCATGGCCAGGGCCAGCAATACCTGACGGCTGGGCAACAGCAGCGCGGCGGCGGCCACCAACAGTGAACCGATGATCATTGCTTCCATGCCGATCACATCACCGAACAGGTGGCCCATCAGCGCCCCGCCGAACATCGCGCCCAAGGTCAGCAACGGCAGTGCCAGGGTGCGCCCGGTCAGGGCCGCGAGCACGCCGGTACCGAGCAGCATCAACAGGTGATCAAGGCCGGTCAGCGGGTGCAGCAAACCGTCCTGCAGCGGGTTGGCGTCATGGCCAGGGTGGGCGAAAGCCGGTACGGCCACCAGCAGCAGTACGAGGGGGACGAGTTTTTTCATGGGGCAATCTCCTTATCAGTAATCAGTGGTGAGCGACGCGAACGAACAGGTGGTCACTGTGGGCGTGGCTGTGCGGTGCACTCTGGTAGGCACCGGCTTCAGGCTCGAACGGCGCCTGCTCGACCGTCACCTGCAGGCCCAGGCCACGGACCATCTCGTCCAGCACATGGTCGTGCTGATAACGCACCAGCCCGGCCTCGATCTGCAGCGGTACATGGCGGTTGCCCAGGTGATAGGCGGCGCGGGTCAGCAACAGCGGATCGGCGCAGCGCACGCTGGACACCTGCTCGGCCGCCGCCAGCACGCGGATCACCTCGCCGCCCTGCGCCTCGCCGAGCAGTTCGCCACCGCGCAGCAACTGACCGCGCTCAAGCATCAAGCCGGCCTCGCGGCCATCGTCGAGGGTGACGCGCACACGGCTCTTGATGCGCGTGTCGACAGTGAGGGTGACGGTGCCGCTTACCGTGGCGGCGTCGCTCAGGCGACGGGTCAACAGGATCATGCTCGCTCCTTAAAACAGAAAATAACGCTGGGCCATCGGCAGCACCGTGGCGGGTTCGCACACCAGCAGTTCACCGTCGGCGCGCACCTCGTAGGTTTGCGAGTCGACCTCGATCATCGGCAACAGGCCGTTATGGACCATGTCGCCCTTGCGCACCGTGCGGCAGCCCCGGGCCTCGCCGATCAGGCTGTGCAGCCCCAGTTGCCGGTGCACGCCACGGTCGATCGCCGCCTTGGACAGAAACGTCATGCGCGTGGCATGGCGCGCGGCACCGAGGGCGCCGAACATCGGCCGGTAATGCACCGGTTGCGGGGTCGGGATCGAACCGTTGATATCGCCCATGGGCGCCATGGCGATCATCCCGCCCTTGATCACCAGCGCAGGCTTGACCCCGAAGAACGCCGGGGCCCAGAGCACCAGGTCGGCCAGCTTGCCAGCCTCCACCGAACCCACTTCGTGGGCGATGCCATGGGTCAGCGCCGGGTTGATGGTGTACTTGGCGATGTAGCGCTTGACCCGGAAGTTGTCGCTGCGTGCGCTATCCGGTGCCAGGGGCCCACGGCGCAGTTTCATCTGGTGGGCCACCTGCCAGGTGCGCAGCACCACTTCGCCGACACGGCCCATGGCCTGGGAGTCGGACGAGGTCATGGAGAACGCGCCCAGGTCGTGGAGGATGTCTTCGGCGGCAATCGTCTCGCGGCGGATGCGCGACTCGGCGAAGGCCACGTCCTCGGCAATGCTCGGGTCCAGGTGGTGGCAGACCATGAGCATGTCCAGGTGCTCATCGACAGTGTTCTGGGTGTAGGGCAAGGTCGGGTTGGTCGAGGACGGCAGCACGTTGGCAAAGGCCGCGGCGCGGATGATGTCCGGCGCATGGCCACCGCCCGCGCCTTCGGTGTGGAAGGTATGGATGGTGCGATCGCCGATGGCCGCCAGGGTGTCCTCGATGCAGCCGGACTCGTTGAGGGTGTCGGTGTGGATCGCCACCTGCACGTCATGTTCCTCAGCCACGCTCAGGCAGCAGTCGATGGCCGCCGGGGTCGACCCCCAGTCTTCGTGCAGCTTCAGGCCCACGGCCCCGGCTTCGATCTGCTCGCGCAGGGCTTCGGGCCGCGAGGCGTTGCCCTTGCCCAGCAAGCCGATATTGATCGGCAACTGGTCGGCGGCCTGGAGCATGCGCGCCAGGTACCAGGGCCCGGAGGTGCAGGTGGTGGCATTGGTGCCCGTGGCCGGCCCGGTGCCGCCCCCGATGAAGGTGGTAATGCCCGAGGTCAGCGCCTCTTCAACCTGCTGCGGGCAGATGAAGTGAATGTGCGAGTCGATGCCGCCAGCGGTGACGATCTTGCCTTCGGCGGCGATCACCTCGGTGCCCGGCCCCACCGGCAGGGTCACCCCCGGTTGCACATCGGGGTTGCCGGCCTTGCCGACGCCGACGATGCGCCCGTTCTTGATGCCGATATCAGCCTTGACGATGCCCCAGTGGTCGATGATCAGCGCGTTGGTCAACACCAGGTCCAGCGCCTCGCTGGCGAGCATCTGGCCCTGGCCCATGCCGTCGCGGATGACCTTGCCGCCGCCGAACTTGACCTCCTCGCCATAGATCGTGAAGTCCTTCTCGACCTCGACCCACAGTTCGGTGTCGGCCAGGCGCACGCGGTCGCCGACCGTGGGGCCGAACATGTCGGCATAGGCCCTGCGGGAAATCCGGCTCATGCCTGCGCCTCCAGCTTGCCCATGACCTTGCCCTGAAAGCCGTAGACCTCGCGCTTGCCGCGATACGGCACCAGGTTGACGGTGCGCGCCTGACCCGGCTCGAAACGCACGGCGGTGCCAGCGGCGATGTCCAGGCGAAAGCCGCGGGTGGGCTCGCGCTCGAACACCAGGGCGTTGTTCACCTCAAAAAAGTGATAGTGCGAGCCGACCTGCACCGGACGGTCGCCGTGGTTGGCAACGGTGACGCTGATCAGCGCCAGGCCGGCATTGAGTTCGATGTCGCCGTCGGCAACCTGTATTTCTCCGGGAATCATCCTGTGCTCCTAGACGATCGGGTCATGGACGGTGACCAGCTTGGTGCCGTCGGGAAAGGTCGCTTCCACCTGCACATCGGGGATCATTTCGCTGACCCCTGCCATCACCTGGTCGCGACGCAGCACCTCGCGGCCCAGGTTCATCAGCTCGGCCACCGTGCGCCCATCGCGGGCGCCTTCCATCACCGTGGCGCTGATCAATGCCACCGCCTCCGGGTAGTTGAGCTTCAGGCCACGGGCCAGGCGCCGCTCGGCCAGCAGCGCGGCGGTGAACAGCAGCAGTTTGTCTTTCTCTCGCGGGGTCAGCTCCATGGTGCTCTCTCAAGTGGCCCAGATACGCGGCGGGCATGGCGCCAGGCCGACCACGGCGGGTCGCAAGGCATACCAGAGCCGCTGCAAGGTGGATTGCAGGCGTTGGTTGTCGTGGTCGAGCAGGCGCACCACCAGCAGTTGGCCGAGCAGGGTCGCGCCGGCGGGGGCGCCAAGGTCTTCAATCAGTGCGCGGCTCTGCTCAAGCAGTTCGGTACTGGCTGGATAGGCGCAAAAGGTCGCCTGCAGGGGGAAGCCGGCGAGTTTTTCCAGGTGCCCGCCTTCGATGCGCAGGCGCTCGTGCAGGCCCGGGTCATCGGGCACTTCTATCTGCAGGCGGCTGTCGAGCGCGCCGTGACTGAAAGTCTCACCCATCACCGGGCGGCCCAGGCACAGGGTCTCCCAGGCCAGCAGGCGGGCGCCGGGCGCCAGGCTAAAACGGTTTTCCAGGCGCACTCTGGCGCCGGCAAAGCAGATGCTGCCCTGGGGCAGCCATTCGAGAATGCTGGCTTCGCCCAGGTAAAAATGCTGCTGGAGAACCGAGGTCGGGCCGCCACTGCGGTAGAACTTGGTCGCCCCGGGCATGGTCAGCAGCGCATGGCTACTTGGCTCCAGGTGCACATCGAGCAGCAGTTTGTCGCCACCGACCACACCGCCAGGCGGGTGCAGTACATAGACGTGGCACGGCGCACCCTCGGGATAGAACGGTCGCTGCACCAAAAGAGGACCGAAATGCCGCCGCGCACCAATACAGGTCTTGCTCTCGCACCGGACGAAACGCAGCCTCAGCTCGGCGCGCCAGCCGGCGTCAGCGGTGACCAGGTCGGGGGTTTCGGGGAGCGACATGCCTCAGGTTCCAGTAAACGCTGCACCTCTCCGGGTGCAGACGCATTTGCAAGAAACAACCTGCGCGCTCAAGCGAATGCGGCGACGTGCAGGTTTGACCAATCGATCAGTAATCGATGGGTGAGGCAAAGCACATAGCGGGCCAAGATGGCGCGCTGGAGGGGTTTGTTCAAACAGCGGGCATGCACCGGTTTAGCGCTGCCCGGTTGCCGCGTGTTTAAACCTGGGCATCAGACCCTGCCTACGGGCGGCTACGCCTGGCGCAGGCGCTTACGGTGTTCGGCGACCTTATGCCGGTTGCCGCACACCGCCATGCTGCACCAGCGCCGGCGGTGGGATTTGGTGCGGTCGTAGAACCAGAGGATGCAGTCCGGGTGTTCGCAGGTTCTGACCAGGCTGAAGTCGCCGCCCGCCAGCAGCTCGGCTGCTTGCTCGGCCAGGGGCGCCAACAGTTGCTCGGCCGAACGCTGCTCGGCCACTCGCCTCAGCTTCGGCTGGTCGTCCTTGTCCCACACCAGTTGCGCATGGCTGGCGCCCTGGGCCAGGAAGCGGTTCAGGGTAGCCGGATCGCCGCGCCCGCCCGCCTTGCGTTGCTCGACCAGCGCGCGCAACGACTCGCGCAAGGTCACTGCCGCCTCCAGCAACGCGCCCTTGGCCAGGCGTGGCGCGGGTCCCTCTAGCACGCCCATACGTTGCAGCCAGGCCAGTACGTCGGCATCGCTGTGCCAGAAATCGGTGCGCTGGCCGTCGACGATGGCGACGGTGTTGAGCATGTCCAGCACCGGGTGGTCGGCAAGGACATAGGGTTCGGTGATGGCGTCGGTCATGGCCGTTCTCGGCAGCGGGCGTTGCTCCATGGTAACCCTTATTTTCAGCGTTTCAAGTTACACGGCCGATCATCACCGCACCCTGGTAACCTCTTAAATTGTATTTGACAGGTTACAAACTCCATGCAAGATTTGCTTGCGCAGTAACCTAATAAATCAATTTACCCGGTTACAGAGGACCAGTCCGATGAGCACTCCTACCCCAACCGTGCGCTACCAGTTCGTCGACGCCGACGGCGTTCGCGTGTTCTACCGTGAAGCCGGCGAGCCCGGTGCCCCGGTGTTGCTCCTGCTGCATGGCTTCCCCAGTTCATCCCATCAGTTTCGCGACCTGATCCCGCTGCTGGCCGCGCACTTTCACCTGATCGCCCCGGACCTGCCGGGTTTCGGCTTCACTGAAGTACCGGCCGAACGCGAGTACCGTTACAGCTTCGATGCCCTGGCGCAGACCCTGGGCGCCTTTGTCGATGCGCTGAACCTCAAGCGCTATGCAATGTATGTGTTCGACTACGGCGCGCCCACCGGCCTGCGCCTGGCCGTGGCGCACCCGCAGCGGGTCACGGGGTTCGTGTCGCAAAATGGCAACGCCTATCTCGAAGGACTGGGCGATGCCTGGGCGCCGATTCGCCAGTACTGGGCTGACCCGTCGGCGGCCAACCGCAAGACCGTTGGCGATGCGGTTCTGCATCTGGAAGGCACTCGCTGGCAGTACCTGCATGGCGTGGCCGATCCGACCCTGGTCGCCCCGGAGTCCTACACCCTCGATGCACTGTTGCTGGAGCGCCCGGGCAACAAGGAGATCCAGCTCGACCTGTTCCTCGACTACGCCAACAACCTTGGGCGCTACCCGCAGTTCCAGGCGTTTTTCCGCGAGTATCAGGTGCCGTCGCTGATCATCTGGGGCAAGCATGACCCGTTCTTCATTCCACCAGGGGCTGAGGCCTACAAGCGTGACAACCCCAACGCCGTGGTGGAGCTGCTGGATACCGGCCACTTTGCCCTGGAGACCCATGCGGCGCACATTGCCCGGCGGATTGTCGAGGTGCTGGGTTGAGCATCGCGGGGCTTCGACTTGCCCCGCGATAGGGTCACAACCCATGCATCAGGTGCAGCAATGATCTGCAATCAACCCGATTGCTGCGCCATGACCGGATCAATACCCTCGAGCACACTCACACTGTGCTCCAGGAACCCGATCATGGTCATGCAAATCCGCCTTCAGCAAACCGGTGCCCCCACCGTCCTGCACCTCGAACAGACCACCGCGCAAGCACCCGGCCCCGGCGAGGTCTGGCTCGAACAGGCGGCCATCGGCGTCAACCCGCTGGACGTCAGCCAGCGCAAGGGCGATGTGCCTATTGCCTTGCCTTCAGGCCTTGGCCTGGAAGGTGCCGGGACCGTGGCCGCAATCGGCGCGCAGGTCACCGGGATCAATGTCGGCGACCGCGTCGGCTATGCCACCGGCCCGCTCGGCGCCTACGCCAGCGCCCGGCTGTACCCCGCCGAGCGCCTGGTCAAACTCCCGGACAATCTCGGCCTGGACGAAGCGGCCGCCCTGCTGTTCAAGGGCATCACCGCCCACTACCTGCTTCACAGCACCTACCCGGTCGGGCCCGGCACGCGGCTGATGATCTACGGCGCGGCAGGCGCGCTGGGGCAGTTGCTGGTGCCCTGGGCCAAACATCTGGGCGCGTTTGTCATCGGCGTGGTATCGAAGCCGCAAAGTGTCGCCCGCGCCCGCGCCTCCGGCTGCGATGAAGTGCTGGTGTTCGACGCCGCCACCCTGGCCGCGCAGGTGCTGGACGTGACCCACGGGCAAAAACTCGATGTGGTCTACGACCCGATCGGCCGGGTGTCCTTCGAGGCTTCGCTGGACAGCTTGCGGCCGCGCGGCCTGCTGGTGTCTTGCGGCATGGCCTCGGGCGCGCCGCCGGCCATCGAGCTCAGTACCCTCAACGCCAAGGGTTCGTTGTTCATCACCCGCCCGTCGCTGGCCGCGCACACGGCAACTGCCGGCGAGTACCAGCAACGTGCCGGGGAGGTGCTGGCGGCGGTGGCGACAGGTATCATTCGGCCGCAGATCTGGAAGCGTTATGCACTGGCCGACGCCGCCATGGCCCATGACGACTTGCAACAAGGACGCTCACAGGGCGCGGTCATCCTGACGCCCTGACCCACCGAGGTAACCCCCATGGACCCGTTCGACAGTCGCCAGGCCGATGAGCTTGCCACCCTCCTGGCGTTGTTCGAGCAAGGCTCCTTTGCCGCTGCCGGGCGCCTGCTGCAGCGCCATCCCTCAGTGCTGTCCAAGCGCCTTGGCGCACTGGAGCAGCGCCTGGGTATTCGCCTGGTCGAGCGAACCACCCGCCAGTTGCGTTTCACCGATGAAGGCGCGCGGCTGGTAGAGCGCCTGCGCCAGGCCGCGAGCCTGATCAGCGAGGCCGAACGCGAAGCAGCCCAAGGCGCTACGCAGATTCGCGGGCGGCTGCGCATCGCCCTGCCCTCGTCCATGGGCCGCCTGTGGCTGAGCCCGCTGCTCGCCGAGTTTGCCCTGGCGTTTCCCCAGGTACAGCTGGAGACCGAATACGCCGAACGCTTTGTCGATATCGTCGCCGAAGGCTTCGATGCCGCGATCCGCATTGGCGAACTGGCCGACAGCCGCCTGGTGGCGCGCAAGCTCTGTGAGCATCGGCGCATCCTCTGCGCGGCGCCGGCCTACCTGCAACAGCACGGCCAGCCGCAGACACCGGCCGACCTTGCCAACCATAACTGCCTGGGGTTTACCGGGCTGCGCTCGTACCCGGAATGGCGCCTGGCCAGCCAGGGCCAGCAGCAGACGGTGAAGGTGCGCGGCTCGCTGGTCAGCAACGACAACGAAGCGCTACTGGCCGCCGCCCGCGCCGGGGTCGGCATCCTCGCCGGCGGCGACTGGCTGATGCAGCACGACCTGGACAGCGGCCGCCTGCTGCCGGTGCTGCCCGACTGGCAACTGGATGCCGACGCCGGCATTTACCTGGTGCGCCCGGGCGCCCGCTACAACAGTGCCGCGACCCTCGCCTTCAAGCAGTGGATCGAGGCGCGTTTTGCCAACGGCGCGCCCTGGCGCAGCCGCTAAAGCGCTGCTGCCAATCTCGGCGTATGGGCGAGCAGGCTCTGGGTGTAGCCGTCGACGGGCCGGTCCAGCACCTCATCCACAGGGCCCTGCTCGACAATCCGTCCTTGCTGGATCACCACCAGCCGATCGGCAATCGCCCGCACCACACCCAGGTCGTGGGTGACGAACACCAGGGTCATGCCCTCACCTTGCAATTGCTTGAGCAGGGCCAGGATCGCCGCCTGGACTGAAACGTCCAGTGCCGAAGTCACTTCATCGCAGATCAGCACGCTCGGTTCGCACACCAGCGCGCGGGCAATCGCCACCCGCTGGCGCTCGCCACCGGAGAGGTGATGGGGATACTTGGCGGCCACCGAAACCGGCAAGGCCACCCGCTGCAGCGCCGCCTCGATACGCGCCCGGCACGCCTGGCCCTTGAGCTTGAAGAAGTGCTCCAGCGGTGCCTGCAGGCACTGGGCCACAGTCTGCCGGGGGTTCAAGGCCCGGTACGGGTTCTGGAAGATGTACTGGATGCGATGACGGGTTGTGCCGGGACGTTGCCGGGCCAGCAGGCTCAGCGGCTGGCCCTCGAAGCTCAGCTCACCGCTGGCATTGTCGCCCAGGCCTGCCAGGGTGCGGGCCAGGCTGGTCTTGCCCGAGCCAGACTCGCCGACCACTGCCAGGCATTCCCCGGCCTGTACTTCGAGGGCCAGGTCAAACAGCACCTGGCGGTCGTAGGTCAGGTTCAGGTTGCTGATCGCCATTAATGGCGCCTGATCCACCCGCGTCGCCCGTACCTGCAGCGCCGCTGTGGGCGCCGGCGCCTCAAGCTGTGGATGCAGGCAAGCCACTTGCTGATGGGGCTCAAGTGTTTGCAGGCCCGGCTCAGCCTGCTCGCAGGCCGCCGTACGCCGCGGGCAGCGTGGCGCGAAAGCACAGCCGTTGGGGCGCTGGCCCGGCGCCGGGGCATGGCCGGGAATCGCCTGCAGCGGGTGCTGGCGGGCAACATCCGGGATCGCCGCCAGCAAGCCCAAGGTGTAGGGATGGCTGGGACGGGCGAACAGCCGTTGGCGACTGGCGACTTCAACGATGCGCCCGGCGTACATGACCATCACCCGGTCGACCAGGTCCTTGATTACCGCCAGGTCGTGGGACACATACACCGCCGCCACGCCCTGCTCCTTGCACAGCCGGCGCAGGGTTTGCAGGATGTGCGCCTGGGTGCTGACGTCCAGTGCCGTGGTCGGTTCGTCGAGGACAATCAGCCGCGGGCGCAGGACGAACGCCAGGGCGAGCATCACCCGCTGCTGCTGGCCGCCGGACAGTTGATGGGGGAAGCGCCGCAGGAATTCCGCGTCGCCGGGCAGGCCGACGTCGATCAGGGTCTGTTGCAGGCGCTGTTGCTGCGCATTTTTTTGCAACTGCGGTTCATGGGCGTGCAGGGTTTCCAGTAATAAAGGCCCGATGCGCAGGGCCGGGTTCAGGGCTTGCGCCGGGTCCTGGGCGACATAGCCGATCAGCCCGCCACGGGCTTGGCGCAAGGCCTCGCCGCGCAGCTCGAGCAGGCTGGCGTCGGCGACCTGGATGCGGCCTGCGGCGATGCGCGCACCGCGCCGGGCATGGGCCAGCAAGGCGGTGGCCAGGGTGGTCTTGCCCGAGCCGGACTCACCGACCAGGCCGAGGATTTCGCCGGGGGCCAGGGTGAAGTTGATGTGGTCGATGATGTCGGCGCCAGTGTTGAGTTCAACCCGCAGGTTTTGCACTTGCAGGGCCGGCCTCTCGCTGGCAAGACCGGCTCCCACAGGTTCGGCAGCAGGCCAAGGATCCTGTGGGAGCTGGCTTGCCAGCGATGGGGCCAGTGGGGCATATGAGTTCATCGACGTTCTCCCGCGCTGTGCCGGGCAATGCCTTCGGCGAAGATATTGGTGCCGTAGGCGAACACCCCGATCAGCAGCGCCGGGGCCAACACCGCCCAGGGCTGGACCAGCAGGCCAGCCTGGTTTTCATTGATCATCAGGCCCCAGTCGGCGGCCGGTGGCGCCACGCCGTAACCCAGGTAGCTCAGCCCCGAGAGCATGCCGATGCCCCAGGTGAGCATGTTGCCAAAGTGCACCAGCAACGGCGTCAACACGTTGGGCAGGATCTCGCGCAAGAGGATGCGCGTGCGCGAGAAACCCATCATCTGCGCTGCCTCGACGAACTCCTGGCTGGCCACCGCCACCGCGCTGCCACGGGCCAGGCGGATCACCCCGGGGGTGAAGGCGATGGCCACGGTGAGCACGATCAGCCACGGCGCCCGGCCCAGCATCGAGACAATCAACAGCACCAGGATCAGGTCGGGAAACGCCAGCCAGATATCCGCCAGCCAAGTGATCGCCTGATCCAGGCGCTGGCGCGACAAACCGGCCAGCAGCCCCAGCACGGTACCGGCAATCAGCGCGATGGCGGCCGCCGCCAGCGACATCCACAAGATCGACAGCCCGCCATTGAGCAACCGCGACAGCACGTCATGGCCGAGAAAATCATGGCCCAGCGGTGCGTCGCCGGCGGGGGCGCCATACACCCCGCCCACCATGTCGGTGGGGGCATGGGGCGCCAGCCAGGGACCGACCAGGGCCAGGAGGACGATGGCCAGGGTCACCAGGCCGCCGCGGCGAATCTGTGGCTCACGCCACCAGCGTGCATTGAACATGGACTACTCCTCTCAAGGGGCTTTGGCCGCCGGGCGCCGCCACCAGCTCTGGATGCCGCGGCGGTTGCGCTGGATCAGCGTGGCGCGGCGGGCGGTGCGCAGTTTCGGGGTGAGCAAGACGGTGAGCAGGTCAGCCACCAGGTTGATCAGCACCACCCCCAGGGTGATGACCAGCACCACGCCCTGCACCAGCGGCAGGTCGCGCATCTGGATCGCGCTGTTGAGCTGGGTGCCGATGCCCGGGTAGCTGAAGATCACCTCGGCCAGCAAGGCGCCGCCGATCAGCGTGCGCAGGGTCAGGGCCACGCCCTGGATCGCTGGCACCAGGGCATTGGGCAAGGTGTGGCGCCAGACGATGCGCCATTCGGCGATGCCGCGCAGGCGCGCCGCGCTGACGTAGTCCGAGTCCAGCGCTTCGATCATCGAGGCGCGGACCATGCGCACCAGGTACGGCAGCGACGACAGGCTCAGGGCGAAGATCGGCAGCAACAGGTATTCAAGCTGCTGCCACAGGGCTTTGTCCGGATCGAGGATCGACACCGCCGGCAGCAGGTTGACCTGGGGCATGGAGAACAGCAGCACCAGGCCGATGGCGAGCAGAAAGCCCGGCGTGGCCTTGAGGAAAATCAGCGCCGACAGGCCAAAGCGGTCCAGGCGGCTGTCGCGGCGCAGGGCCAGGCTGACGCCGATGCTCAAGGCCAGCGGCACCACCAGCACCAGCACCCCGGCCAGCAGCGCCAGGGTATTGCCGAAGCGGCTGAAGATGATCGCCGCCACCGGCTGGTTGGAGTCCAGGGAAACCCCCAGGTCGCCGCGCAGCACCTGGCCGAGCCAGCTGAAGTACTGCACCAGGATCGGCCGGTTCAGGCCCAGTTGCTCGCGCAGGGTCAGCACGCTTTCCAGCGGTGCCTCGGGGCCGAGGATGACCCGCGCCGGGTCCGAGGGCAGCGCCTGGGTGGCGATGAACACCACCAGGCTGATGACCCAGGCGGTGAGCAGGCCGTAGCCCAGGCGGCCGATGAACCACGGCAACCAGGCAGGGAGTCGGGAAGTGCGTGCGCA
The DNA here is from genome assembly GCF_900497695.1 of Pseudomonas wadenswilerensis. Classification (GTDB taxonomy): domain Bacteria; phylum Pseudomonadota; class Gammaproteobacteria; order Pseudomonadales; family Pseudomonadaceae; genus Aquipseudomonas; species Aquipseudomonas wadenswilerensis. Next base: position 640,686 of record NZ_UIDD01000007.1, read on the forward strand.
AGGTTCAGGCATGGTTCAACCACAGGCTGTCAAAGCGCCAGGAGGCGAAAGTGGTCTGTTCGCCGTGCAAGCCGCCGACCTTGCTGGAGGCGGCATCGAGCACGTCGGTAAAGCCCCAGATCAGCAAGCCGCCGCGCTGGTGCTGGATGGTCTGGGCCTCGTGCACCAGTTGCTTGCGTCGCTCAAGGTCAGGCTGGCCGAGGGCCTGGGTGAACAGCTCAGAGAAACGCTCGTCGCGAAAATTGCTGCGGTTGTAGATCGCCAGCGGCGCGTCGTTGTGCAGGCCGGTGGCCAGGAAGCCACGGGCCGGCGTGGAGCCTGGCGACATCAGCCACTGCTCTTTCTGCGGGCCGTTGAACACCGAGCTGTCCACCGGGGTGACCTTGACCTCGACCCCGGCCTTCTTCGCCTGCTGGGCGAACACCAGGGCGGCGTTGACTTCGTTGGCGGTGGTGGTCAGCTCGACCCGCAGGTCGCTGGCGCCGGCCTGGCGCAGCAGCGAGCGGGCCTGGTCGAGGTCATAGCCGCGCTGGGCAATGGCGTGGTTGTAGGTCGGGTCCTGCGGCGAGTACAGGTCGTTGGCGATGCGCCCGAAGCCATTGAGGCCACGGCCGATCAGCTCCTGACGATCGGCCAGCAGGCGGAAGGCCTGGCGTACCCGTTCGTCCTGGAACGGCGCCTTGGCGGTGTTGAGGTTGAAGCCGCTGAACGAAGTGCTCGGCGACACCACCAGTTGCAGCCGCGGGTCGGCCTTGATCAAGGCGCTGTGCTCGGCCTGCACGCCGCTGGCAACGTCGATCTGCCCGGCGCGCAACGCCGCAACCCGCGACACCTGGTCCTTGAATTCGATGATCTCCAGCTCGTCGGCATACGGTTGGTTGGGTTTGAAATAGTTCTCGAACCGGGTGAACAGCGCGCGCTGGCCCGGCACGAAGCTTTTCAGCCGGTACGGCCCCGCCCCCACCGGGTTGCTCACCGGGTCGTAATCGGTCGGCACGATGCCGCCGAAGGCGATCAGGGTTTCATCCAGCGGGAAGAAGCTGCGGCCCTGCTTGAAGCGGATCTCGATGGTGCGCTCGTCGAGCTTGCGCAAGGCCTGGCGGTCGATGGCGCCGACCAGCCCGGCAAACGGCGAGGCCAGTTTTGGGTCGGTCAGGCGCAGGATCGAGAACAGCATGTCATCGGCGGTGATGCTCTTGCCGTGGTGGAACTCCAGGCCCGGCTTGATGCGGATGGTCCAGGCGCTGGCATCGGCGTTGGGCTCGGCGAATTCGGCCAGGCCCAGGCGCGTGCTGACGTCGTCGTTCCACTCCCAGAACTTGCTGTACAGCGCCCAGCCGCGAATGATCCCGCCGCCAGACGGCTTGTGCGCATCGAGGTTGCCGGCCTGGTCGCCGTCGATGATGCCGACGCGCAGGCGCCCGCCACGCACCGGCTGGGTCGGCCGGGCGATGGCTGCGCCTGCGGCCGGTTCAGCACCGCCGCAACCTGTGAGCAGGCTGGAGCCGAGCAACAGGCCGCCACCGACGGCCAGGCTGTTGCCGAGGAACACCCGGCGGGAAAATTCGTTTGGCATGGGCAACTCCTTAAGCCGGTTCGGCAACCGTGCGCGCACTCAGGCGCGGAATGTCAAAACCGTGGTCCAGGTCGAGCAAGGGGAACAGCAGGTCGGCGACCCGGTGGGCTTCATCGATCAGCGGGAAACCCGAGAGGATGAACGCCGAGGTGCCCTGGGCTTCGTACTCGCGAATCCGTGCGGCCACCTGCTCGGCGCTGCCGACCAGGTAGGTGCCGGCCGCAGGACCGAGGATGTTGAAGCCGAACAGGCTCGGGCCGGTCCAGACGTTGGGGTAGATCTCAAGCTCGCGGGCCGTGGGCAGGCGGCCGTCGCGGATGCTCTGCACATTGCGCTGGATTTGCGGATTGTCGCTGCTGAAGGTCTCCAGGGTCTGGCCCGCAGGCAGTTGGCGTTCAATGGCGGCGCGGGCGGTTGCCAGCGAGGTCTGTTGCAGCAGCTTTTCAGCGTGGGCCCAGGCCTCTTCTGCGGTTTCGCGGACGATGATCTGCAGGCGCGTGCCGAAGCTCAGTTCGCGGCCGATCTTCGCGGCCTCTGCCGCTACCCGGCGGAACTTCTCGCCCAGCCTTGGCGGGGTGTCGGCGAAGCTCAGGTAGACATCCAGCAACTGCACCGAATGGGCCACGCCCGGGCCGGAAGTGCCCGCCCCCCACAGCGGCACGGAGGCGCGTTGTGGCGGATGCCAGCCGCCCAGCGGGTGACGTGCCGCCGCAGCCGGACGTGGCGCCAGCTTGACGTACTGGCCGTCAAAGCCTGCGGTTTCACCGGCATAAATACTCTGGAAGGCGCGCCAGTACTCCAGGCTGAACTGGTAGCGCTCATCGTGCGGGTAATGCACGCCCAGGGGGGCCAGGCCGGCGTCGCTGCCGTTGACCACGTTGAACAACAGGCGGCCGTTGGAGAACTCATCAAAAGTCAGCGCCCACTTGGCCAGTACCGCCGGCGATAACTCGCCCGGATGCTGGGCCACCAGAAAGCGCAGGCGCTCGGTGGCGTCGATCAGCGCGGCAGCCACCGCCAGGCTCTCGTTGGGGCTCGAGCCCAGCAGCGAGCCGTAATAGCCCAGGCGGTCGCTGGCCACCGCCAGTTGCTTGAGGTGGGCGAAATCGGTTTTCCAGCGTCCTTGCGGCTCCCACGGATAGGGACCATCGGGGCTGGTGAGGTACCAGAGAATCTTGACAGCCATGGTCTTTCCTCAGGCGCGAATGCGGTCGGTGGCGGGAATCAGGCCCAGCTCGTTGGCCTTGTCGATCAGCTTGCTCATCCGCCATTGCTGGGTGAGCACGCCCGGGCCGAAGGGCCGCGAGCCGCCGATGGCTTCGGCCAGCAGTTGCAGTTGCGCCCCCTCCTCCAGCAGCACGATGAACTCGGCGGTCGCGCGCAGGCCCTGCTGGCCCCAGACCGTGGCGCCACCGTTGGCTTCGAGGATGGCCGGGGTGAACGGGTTCTCGGCCAGGCGTTCGAGGATGAAATCCACCTCGTCCTGGCGCCGGTCGATGTAGGTCGGCAGCTCGCGGGCCAGCTGGAAGCGCTGCACCGGCACGTAGTTGAACGGCAAGGTACGCTGGGTCTGGGCCCAGGCACCGAGGTACGGCGAGTGCACATGCGACACCGTGGTGATCTGCGGTTGTTCGCGAAACAGCTTGGCGTAACGGCCCAGGCCACCCTTGCCCTGGCCATGCACCAGGTTGCCGGCCAGGTCGCTGACCGTGGCCTGCAGCGGCTTGCGGTACTCCCACGGCCCCGGGTAGTTGACCGATACCAGCAACTCGCGGCCCGGTACCCGTTCGATAAAGCCGACGGTGCCGTTGGCGGTGATGGTGTTGGTTTCACGGAACACGGTGAAGGCCTGGTCGGCCTCGTTGATCACCTGCTCGATGAAGGTGTTCAGCGCGGCATCGATCAGGTGTTCGGTAGTCAGTACGGTCATGGCATTGCTCCTTTAAGCGTGGGCGCGGCGTTCGGCCAGCAGTTGCTGGGCAGCTTGCAGTGGGCGCGGGTCGACCCAGTCGGCCAGGGCAAAATCGGCTTCGAGAAAGCCGTGCAGGTTGAGGAAGGTTTTCTGGATATCGAGAAACGCCAGGCGCTCGCTCGAGAGGTCCGGGGCCAGGGTGGTATGGAAGTCGCCGCGGTAGGCTTGATCGACGCCCTGGGCGCCGGCGCGGGTTTCGTCCTGAAGGATGCGCAGCAGGCCGTCGCGGTTGTCGCGGGCCCAGTCGGCGGCGCGCAGGGTCTGGGCGAGAAAGCGCACCACCAGGTCGAAGTGATCGTCGAGCAGGCTCTGGTGCACGGTGATCGGCCGTGGCGTGCCGTTGTTGATGCGCAAGCGCGGGTCTGCGATCTGGTCCAGGTCGATCCCCACCACCAGGCCCAGGCGCCGGGCCGCATCGGCGGCGGCAGCGCCCTTGACGTAGACCGCATCGACCTCGCCGCGCACCAGGTAATCCAGGCCCGACCACAGACGCTGCAACCCCTGCTGCGGGGTCGGCGCATCGTCCTGGGATTGCAGCGCCACTTCCACCAGCTGGACATCATCGAAGCTCAGCCCGGCCAGACTCAGGGCGCCTTTGTAGCCGTGCAGGCTCATGGCCCGGGCGATGCTGCCGGGGCGGTTGGCGCCCCAGGCCGGCAGGGCCAGACGCTTGCCTTTAAGGTCGGCGGCGCTGCGAATGCCTGAGTCGGGGCGAACCAGGATAGTCTGCCATTCCTCGATCCAGGTCAGGCCGATCAGCCGGCTCGGGGCGCCAGCAGCGCGCGCCGCCAGGGCCGGGACATTACCGCCCTCGCGAAACAGCCCGGGCAGTTGGTGATCGTAGTGGTGATGGCCCAGCTGCCGGGCTTCCTGCAGGGTTTCCACCGGCAGGCCGTCGGCGGCGAACTCTGCCGTGAGCCAGCCCAGGGTGTAGGCGATACCGGAAGCGGTCGGCACCGGGCAGCGGGTGAACCAGAGTTGCTCCAGCGCCGTTGCGGTGGGCAGCGGCAAGGTGGCGGCGATTGTCATGGGCATGCTCCATCAAGCGGATCGAATCGGCCGGCTGGCCTTTGCCTGAGGTATTGCAGCGCCCGTGCCAACTCGGCAAAGCCCTGAATTCATTGGGCTTTGCGCCTTTGCTTGAAGGTTGACTGCTGATCTGCCAGCAGTGCTGGCGCAGCCCTGCTGCTGCCAGAGCAACAATCGGCAGCCGATTGCTGCCCCAGCAACACCCGCCTTCGGCAAATTCGGCGTAAGCCTTGCTGCACGGGGCTTTGCGGCCACTGGCACAGAACCTGCTCAAGGCCCTGGGTACCCGTTCATTCAAGGAAGCCCTATCGTGAGTACCCTGCCCCGTCGCCTGCACAACCCCGCCCAGGCCATCGCCGCGGCCCATGAGATTGCCGAGGAAATCGCCGCCCTCGCCGCCGACCCGTTGCTCAACCGCGAACTGCCCCGGCGCCAGGCGCAGTTGCTGTCCGACAGCGGCATCACCGCCATCGGCGTGCCCGCGGCGCTGGGTGGCCTTGGCGCGTCGGTGGCGACGATCGTTGAAACCGTGCGCATCGTCTCCCGCGCCGACGGCGGCGTCGGCCAGTTGCTGCAGATTCACAACGTCATGCTGCGCGGCGTGCTCAGCGGCTATCCGGACGAAGTGCGCGATCGCGTCGTCAGCGACGTGCTGGCCGGCAAACGCCTGGGCAATGCCCTGGCCGAGGTCGGTGGCAAGAACAAGTTCGCCCTCAAGACCCGGGTCGAGCGCCGCGCCGATGGCAAGCTGATCCTCAACGGCAGCAAGTTCTACTCCACCGGCTCTTATCTCGCCGAGTGGATCTCGCTGACCGCCGCCAGCGATGACGGCGGCGCCGGCGTGCTGCTGCACCGCGACACGCCCGGCCTGACCCTGGTCGACGACTGGGACGCCTTCGGCCAGAACAACTCGGTCAGCGGCACGGTGATCTTCGACAACATCGAACTGGACGAGCGCTACGTGCTGCGCCGCCAGGGCCCGATGAAGCGCACCGGCCTGACCTTCCCGCAGATCCTCCACGCCGCCATCGACACCGGCATCGCCGCCGGTGCCCTGCAGGCCGGCATCGACTACCTCAACCAGCACGCCCGGCCGTGGGTCGAGAGCGAGGTGGAACGGGCCAGTGAAGAGCCGCATATCATCCGCCAGATCGGCGAGTACGCGGTGGCCCTGCGCGCCGCCGAATCGTTGCTGCGCGACGCCGCGCGGACCTTCGACGCCCATGAGCAGGCCCCGGACAACAAGGCCCTGCAAGATGAGCTGATCCTTTCGGTGGCCACCGCCCGCGCCCATTCCGATGGCGCTTCGCTGAAGATCTCCAGCGACATCTTCTCGCTGCTCGGTGCCAGCTCCTCCTTGAGCAAGTGGAACCTCGACCGCTTCTGGCGCAACGCCCGGGTGCACACCACCCACGACCCGATCCGCTGGCGCCTGCACCACGTCGGCAACTACTACCTCAACGGCATCGACCCGGGCGAATACACCGCCATCCTCAATGCCAAGCAAAAGGCCGGCGCCAGCCGCTGAGCACACACTTTCCTTCTGCCGCGAGTCCTTCATGAGCCCTCGACACCCGCTGCTGCGCAGCCTGGCGATCTACCGCGAAATGCCCTGGCGTTTCGCCCTGGTCGCCGGGCTGTTCGTTTCCATCAACCTCGGGCTGGTCTGGCAGCAATGGCTGATCGGCCACGCCCTCAACGACGTCAGCGCCGGCACGGCGGTGCAGCGCCTGGCCGATGGCAGCCTCGACGGCCAGCGCGCCTGGGGCTGGTTCTGGCTGATCCTCGGCGTGGCCCTGGGCCGGGCGCTGTTGCAGTACGCCGCCGCCATCGGCTCGCTGATCCTTGGCCAGGCGTTGCTGACGCGCCTGCGCGAGCGCCTGCTCGAACAAGTGCTGCGCCTGCACCTGGGTTATCACTGGCAACACGGCATGGGCGAGATGGTCACCCGCACCACCCGCGATGCCGACAAGGTTCGCGATGCGCTGGTGAGCTTCTGGCGGCAACTGGTCGAAACGCCGCTGGTGATACTGGCCACCGTCGGCCTGCTGGCCTGGTACGACCCGTTGCTGGCACTCGGGCCGCTGCTGCTGACGGTGGTCGGGGTGTGGATTTTCGTGTTGCAGACCGAGCGCCTGGTCAACCTCGACCGCGCGGTCGGCGCCGCCTACGACCGGGTCAACCAGGACCTGGCCGAAGGCATTGGCGCGGTGCGGGTGATCAAGTCGTTCGGCCTGCAGGCCCAGCGCATCGACGGCTTCGAGCGCCAGGTTGTGCAGTTCAGCGCCCTGGCGCGCCAGGCCCTGGCCTATGCCAGCTCGCGGATTCCGCTGCCGCAGGCGGTGGTGGCGCTGGGGCATGTGTGGATACTCGTGATCGGTGCACGATTGGTCGCAGAAGGCCGGATCGGCATTGGCGAACTGGTGACCTCGCTGCTGATCGCCACCACCCTGGTGTTTCGCATCGAAGGCGTAGGCCGGGTGATGCAGACCTTCGCCGACGCCCGCGCCTCGGCCGGGCGTATCTGGCAGTTGCTGGATGCACCGGCGCTGATTGTCGGGGGGCGTCAGCGCCTCCCCGAAGGACCGTTGGGGCTGAAGCTGGAAAACGTCAGCGTTGCCGCCCCCGGCGGTGGCCAGGCGATCCTGCGCCACTGCTCTTTCCAGCTGGCGCCGGGTGAAACCGTCGCCCTGGTCGGCGCCACCGGCACCGGCAAGAGCCTGCTGGCAAGCCTGCTGCCGCGCCTGAGCGACGTTGCCGGGGGGCGTGTACTGCTGGGCAATCCGCAGTCAGGCTGGCAGGACATTCGCGAACTGGACCTGAGCGACCTGCGCCGGCGCGTGCACGTACTGCCCCAGGAGAGCTTCCTGTTCGCCGACAGCCTGGCCGCCAACCTGCGCCTGAGCGCACCCGGCGCCAGCGATGAACAACTGCTCCAGGCCCTGCACCAGGCCGCCGCCGAGGATATCCTCGAACGCCTGCCCGATGGCCTCGACAGCCCGCTCGGCGATCGCGGCGTGACCCTCTCCGGCGGCCAGCGCCAGCGCTTGTGCCTGGCCCGGGCATTGCTCGCAGCGCCCGCCATCCTCTGCCTGGACGACGCCACCAGCGCCCTCGACGCGCACAGCGAAGGCCGGGTGCTGGACAACCTGCGCCGGCAACCACAGGCCACCACCCTGCTGTTGATCGCCAGCAAGGTTTCCACCGTGCAACGCGCCGACCGCGTGCTGCTGCTCGACAACGGCGCCATCGCCGACAGCGGTACCCACGCGCAACTGTTGCAACGCAATCCGACCTACCGTGACCTGCTGGGGATCGACCATGGCTAAGCCACTGCCGGGCAACGCCCTGAGCGATATCGAAATCGAAGAACTGCTGGCCAAAAAAGCCCTCGACCGCAGCATGTTCCAGCGCCTGCTGCCGTTGCTGCGGCCGGTGCGCAAGCAGATCGCCTGGGTGATTGTCCTGGAGCTGGTGCTGGTGTTCACCGTGTTCCTGCGCCCCTGGTTCGTCCGTGAACTGCTCGACCGCGGCCTGATCCACGACGGCAACCGCTGGCTGCTCGACCAGCCGCTGGTGCTGTGGTTGGGGTTGGGTCTGGCGGCCAGTTGGCTGGGGCGCTTTTTGCTCGCCGGGGTGTCGCAGTACATTGCCGGCAGCGCCGCCATCGGCGTGCTCAACCAGTTGCGGGTGCGGGTGTTTGCCCATGTCCAGGCCTTGAGCGTCGGCTACTTCGATCGCACCCGCGCCGGGCGCATCATTTCCCGCGCCGACCGCGACGTCGATGCCCTGGAGCCGCTACTCATCCAGGGCCCGCCCGAGCTGCTCGGCGCCCTGCTGCGCTGTAGCCTGGCGGCCGTGATGCTGTGGCTGATCGAACCGCTGTTCTTCTTCAGCCTGATCGGTAGCGTGCCCTTGCTGCTGGCGGCGACCTGGGCCTTCAAACGCATCGCCCAGCGCAACTGGGCGAAGGTCGCCGAACAACGCAGCCGCTTTACCGCGCACCTGGTCGAGAGCGTCAGCGGCGTGCGCCTGTTGCAGCAGACCGGCCAGCAAGCGCCGAACCTGGCGCGCTACCAGCAGTTGCTGCACGCCTTCAACAACGCGCTGATCGTCGGCAGTTTGCGCTCGGGCTGGTTCGCACCCTTTACCGCCCTGCTTACCGCGGCCGGCATGGCGGTGCTGGTGCTGGTCGGCGGCTACAGCCTGGCCGCGGACACCGTCACAGTCGGCCAGGTGGGCGAGAGCCTGTTCTACGTGATGCTGTTCCTGGGCCCCTTGCAAGAGCTGACCGACCTGTTCGAACGCTATGCCACCGGTTCCGCCTCGGCCCAGCGGATCTTCCTGTTGCTCGACACGGCGCCGCAGATCCTCGACCCGCTTGAGCCGGTTGACTTGCCCCGGGCCCGTGGCGAGGTGCATTTCCAGCAGGTGCGTTTTGCCTATCTGCCACAACCCACCCGCCCGGTGATCGACGGCCTCGACCTGCACATCGATGCCGGTGAAGTGCTGGCCATTGTCGGCCCGTCCGGGCATGGCAAAAGTACCCTGGTGCAATTGCTCACGCGCTTCTACGAAGTCGACCAGGGCCGCGTGACCCTGGATGGCGTCGATATCCGCCAGCTCAGCCAGCAGCAACTGCGCCGGCATGTAGGCGTGGTACTGCAGGACAACGTGTTGTTCAACGGCAGCATTCTCGACAACCTGCGCCTGGCCGCACCTGCTGCTGATGATCAAACCCTGATTGCTGCGGTGCGCGAGCTCGGTGCCGACGAGGTGCTGGAGCGCCTGCCGCATCGCTACGACACCCAGGTCGGGCCGCTGGGCAGCCACCTGAGCCAGGGCCAGCGCCAGCTGGTGTGCCTGGTGCGCGCCTACCTGGCCGACCCGGCGGTGCTGGTGCTCGACGAGGCCACCTCGGCGGTCGATGTGCACACCGAGCGGCGCATCCAGCGAGCGCTGCGGCGGCTGTGCGAGGGGCGCACGGCGATCATCATCGCCCACCGCCTGGCGACCATCCGCGATGCCGAGCGGATCGTGCTGATTCGCGAGGGCAAGCTGGTGGAACAAGGGCCGCATCAGCAGCTGCTGGAAAAAGGTGGCGAATATGCAGCGTTGTACCGGCGCTATCAGCACAGTGCCGAGTTACAGGGGGAAGCTTGCTGACAAGCAGGAAGGCTTTGCCTTCCATCGCCGGCAAGACCGGCTCCCAGAGTGGATCTGTGTACACCAAACCTGTGGGAGCTGGCTTGCCAGCGATGCTGTTGTGCTGCAACCGCCGCAGCCACTGCTGACCGATTGCTGCCCTGGCAACACCCCTGCCCTCAACCCCCAGTGATTCCGGGCCCGCGCGGCGTGGCATGGGCGTTGCACCACTGCCCTTACATTCACCGAGGAACAGCCATGAGCACCGAATTCTTCTGGCGTCTGCCCCTGGGCACCGACGGCCCGCAACTGAGCACCGACAAACACAACCGCGGCAGCTTCAGCCGCACGCCCGGGCATATCGCCCCCGGCCTGCTGCAGGACGGCAGCGCCGACGGTTTCACCTACATCGACTACATCGCCCAGGTGGCCAAGGCCGCGGAACTTGCAGGCTTCGAAGGCGCGCTGTTGCCCACCGGCCCCGAGCCGTGGATCGCCGCCGCGGCCCTGGCCCGGGAAACCCGCCGGCTGCGCTTTCTGATCGCCTTCCAGGCCACCTGGACCCTGCCCGCCTACGCCGCCCAGCAGGCAGCGATCCTCCAGCACCTGAGCCACGGGCGCCTGGACTGGAACATCATCACCGGCGGCAACCCGGCCAGCCAGCGTGCCCAGGGCGACTTTCTCGACCACGACCAGCGCTACCAGCGCACTGGCGAGTTCCTCGACATCATCCAAGGGCTGTGGAACAACGAACGCTTCTCCTACAACGGCAACATCTACCGCCTGGAGAACGGCGCCCTGCCGCCGCACCTGGGCAACGAACGCAAACCCGGCGTGTACTTCTCCGGTTTCTCCGACCCGGCGCTGGACGTGGCCGCCCGTCACGCCGATGTCTACCTGAACTGGGCAGAGCCTGTTGAGCAGCTCAAACCGCATATCGAACGGGTGCGCGAACTGGCCGACAAGCAAGGTCGCACGGTGCGTTTCGGCCTGCGTGTCGACCTGTTCGCCCGTGAAACCGAAGACGCCGCCTGGCGCGACCTGCGCCGCCAGTTCGACAAACTCGACGGCAAGCCCAGCACCCTCTCCAAGGCCTTCACCAGCACCAGCGACTCGGTCGGCGGCGCACGGCAAACGGCCTATCACCAGAACATCCAGCGCTTCGACGACCTGATCATCGGTCCCAACCTCTGGGCCGGATTTGCCAAGGCCAAGCCGGGGCCGACCGTGGGCCTGGTGGGCAGCCACGAGAACATCGCCGAACGCCTGGCCGAATACCGCGACGCCGGCTTCTCGACCTTCATCCTGGCCGGCAACCCGCACCTGGAAGAGGCCCTGCGCATCGGCCAGGAGGTGCTGCCGCTGGTGCGTCAGGCGCCGGTCGCCAGCCTGCCCCTGACCGCCAGCGCCTGACCGGAGCCTTTCATGAACACACCCCTCGATACCCTCTGGTACACCCGCTGCCCGGTGCCCACGGGCCTGGGCATCGCCGTTCAGCAAGGCTGGCTGCAGGACAGCCTGCGCACCCTCGGCACCCAGGTGCAATCGATCCGCGAAGCCGACGATGCTGCGGTGCGCGAGTCGCACTTCGATCACAGCCTGCGCCATTCGGTGCGCCATGGCGGCAGCATTCCGGCGATCTGGGCCCGCGCCCAGGGCCGCGCCACGCGCCTGATCGGGCTGTCCTGGGCCGATGAGGCGCAGTTGATCCTGACCCGTGCCGACAGCGGCATTCACAGCATCAAGCAACTGGCCGGCAAGCGTTTCGGCTTGCCCGACCGCGCCCGCGCGCAGATCGACTTCACCCGCGCCCAGGCCCTGCGCGGGCTGGAGAACGCGCTGAAACTCGATGGTTTGCAGGTCGGCGACCTGCAACTGGTCAACTACCGCTACGACAGCGGCTTCAGCGACAGCCCGGTGCGCAACGTCGCCGGCAGCACAGTGGCCAGCAGTGAAGAGGCGCGCAACCTGGAGCTGATCGGCCTGCTGCGCGGCGAAGTCGACGCGATCTTCCTCAAAGGCGCCAGCGCCGTACAGCAGGCCCATGATTTCGGCCTGCGCACGCTGCTGGATGTTGGCGCCCACCCCGACCCGCTGATCCGCAGCAACAACGGTACGCCGCGCACCCTCAGCGTCGATCAGGAACTGCTCGACCAGCACCTGCCGGTCGCCACCCAGGTGCTCGACAGCGTGCTGCGCGCCGAAGCCTGGGCCCACCAGCACCCCGAACAGACCCGCCGCTACCTGGCCCTGGAAACCAACAGCAGCGAGTACTGGGTCAGCCGCGCCTACGGTGAAGACGCCCACAAGCGCCTGCACACCACCCTCGACGAACAAGCCATCGCCGCCCTGCAGGACTTCGTTGCCTTCCTGCAGCGCTGGCGCTTTATCCGCACGGCGTTCGATGTACGCCAATGGATCGACCGCCGCCCCATGGACGGGCTGCATACCGCACTGGCCGGCTAACCGGCCACCAGACAAGGACTAGAACCGACGATGAGCACACCCCTCGACACCCTCTGGTACACCCACAGCCCGGTGCCTACCGGCCTTGGCATCGCCGTGCAAAGCGGGCGCCTGGCCGAAGCCTTCCAGCCCCTGGGCACCTCGATCCAGTCGCTGCGCGAATCCAGCGAACGCGAAGTGCGCGAAGCCCATTACGACCATCACCTGCGCAACTCGGTGCGCCACGGCGGCAACATTCCGGCGATCTGGGCCTACGCCAGCGGCGTGCAGACCCGCGTGCTGGGCCTGAGCTGGGCCGATGAGGTGCAGTTGATCCTGACCACAGAAGACAGTGGCGTGCGCACTGTGCGCGACCTGAAGAACCGCCGCTTCGGCCTACCGAAATGGGCCAACGTGCAGATCGACTTCACCCGCGCCCAGGCCCTGCGCGGGCTGGAGAACGCGCTGAAGCTCGAAGGCCTGAACGTCGCCGATGTCGAGCTGGTCGACTACCCCTATGGCGGCACCCACAGTGATGAGCAGGTAACCCATGTGCATGGCGCCGCGGTGACCCTCGGCGTCAACCGGGTCAGCCGCCGTAACAACGAGCTGATCGGCCTGCTGCGCGGCGATATCGACGCGATCTTTTTGAAAGGCGCCGCCGCCCTGCAACTAGCCCACGAGTTCGGCTTGCGGGTGGTGATCGACACCGGCTCCCACCCTGACCCGCTGATTCGCTCGAACAACGGCACGCCGCGCACCCTGACCGTGGATATCAACCTGCTGGAGCAGCACTTCGGTGCCTGCAAGCGCATCGTTGATGTGTTGCTGCGTACCGAGCAGTGGGCCTGGGCCAATGCCGATGAAACCCGGCGCTACCTGGCCCGTGAGCTGAACACCAGCGAGTATTGGGTGGCAGCGGCCTATGGCGAGGATGCCCATCGGCGCTTGCGCACCACGCTCGATAGCCGCTCGATCGAGGCGTTGCAGGATTTCACCGATTTCCTCCATCGCTGGGACTTTATACCGCGGCGCTTCGATGTGCGTGAGTGGATTGATTTCAGGGTGCTGGAGGCGGTGATCGGCTCCACTTCGCGGGTGGCGACCTGAGGTTTTTTGGGGCTGCTTTGCAGCCCATCGCTGGCAAGCCAGCTCCCACAGAGGTCCTGCAATCACCCACTTCTGTGGGAGCCGGACTTGCCGGCGATCGAGCGCGAAGCGGTCGTAATTAGGCCGACACCTGATGTACTGGCTGTACCGGCCTCATCGCTGGCAAAGCCAGCACACACAGAGGTCCTGCAATCACCCACTTCTGTGGGAGCCGGACTTGCCGGCGATCGAGCGCGAAGCGGTCGTAATTAGGCCGACACCTGATGTACTGGCTGTACCGGACTCATCGCTGGCAAGCCAGCTTCCACAGGGTTGGCGATTGCTGCTGGAGCAACAGGCATTCCACAGCGCCCTGCTGGATAGCTAGCAATCACCCACCAAAAAACCGATAAAACCCTTTAAATACAGTGCCTTACAAACATGGCACAAACCCTGCTCTATCCCCTTCAACTGCACATCCGGGGAGACCAGCAGCATGCACACACTTAACCCAATCGCCAAAGGCATCGGCCTGAGCATCCTCCTGGCCAGCCAGTCGGAACTGCTCAGGGCCGAGGACGGCACCAGCAGCACACCGGCTCTGAAGACCGTCACGGTCACCGCCCAGCACCGCGAAGAAACCCTGCAGGAAGTACCTGTTGCGGTCACTGCCGTGCAAGGCACTAGCATCACCGCCGACGGCGTTCGCGCCATGGGCGATATCACCACCTTCATCCCCAACGCCTCGGCGAAGAACCCCGACGGCGACGGCCGCCCGCGCTGGTACATTCGCGGCCTGGGCACCGGTGACACCGGCGCCGCCACCGTCTACCCGGTGGGCATCTACGCCGACGACGTCTACCTCAATGCACCGGTGGCAGGCGGCGGCCCGCTGTTCGACCTGGAGCGCATCGAGATCCTGCGCGGCCCGCAAGGCACCCTGTACGGCAAGAACACCACCGCCGGCGCGGTGAACATCATCTCCAAGAAGCCGGGCTTCGAGACCGACGGCTTCGGCACAATCGGTTTTGGCAGCAAGAACGAGCGCATCCTCAGTGGCGCCATCGGCGGCGCCCTGGTCGATGAACGCCTGGCGGCGCGGGTGTCGCTGTACTCAGAAGAGCGCGATGGCTTCACCCATAACCTGACCAACGACCAGACCTACGGCGACGTCAACAAGAAAGCCGTACGCGTGCAGTTCCTGGCCAGGCTCAACCCCGACCTGGAAGCGCTGTGGAAGATCCACGGCCGCCAGTTCAAGGGTGATGGCAGCAGCGGCTCGCTGCCCCTGGGCCGTTACTACAACGTCGGTTACCAGCGCCCGGAAGGCCGGCGCATCGAGCTGAACGTCGATGAAGATGCCAAGCTCGACCACAACGGCACCTCGCTGACCCTGAACTGGGACATCGGCGACTACACGCTGACCTCGATCAGCGCCTACGACTACATCCGCAACCAGCAGCTCAGCGACGCCGACTACACCCCCTATGAAGTCAACGGCGCCGCCGACAGCGACAACCGCTACGACCAGTATTCCCAGGAATTTCGCCTGGCCTCGCCGCAGCAGGAAACCCTGCGCTGGATGCTCGGCGCCCACTACTTCCACGAAACCCTCGACAGCAGCGCCCTGCGCACCGTCACCCCGGGGCCGACTCCTAATGGCACTGGTTCCAACCAGACTGGCGGCGTGGTGGACTTTCGCGACCTGAGCTACACCCACAAAACCGACAGCTACGCGCTGTTCGGCAACCTGGCTTACGACGTCACCGACAACCTGACGGTGACCGGCGGCCTGCGCTGGACCACCGAGAAAAAGGACATCGACCTGGACCTGGTGCAACTGACCCGCGCCACCGCCAACGGCCCGCTGATCCCGCTGACCGCCAATGGCAGCAACGGCTCCCAGGAAGAAGCCAAGCGCTGGGATGCCTGGACCTACGACCTGACCCCCGAGTACCGTATCAACGACAACCTGCGGGTGTTCTTCCGCTACGCCCATGGCTTTCGTTCCGGTGGGTTCAACACCGGGCTGTCGACCAGCCTCGCGCAGTTGACCACGGTCGATCCGGAAGAGCTGGACGCCTACGAGCTGGGGCTTAAATCCGAATGGCTCGACCATCGCCTGACGGTCAACGCCAACCTGTTCTACTACGACTACCAGGACATCCAGGTCAACCTGCTGACGGTCAACAACGGCATCCTCACCACGGCGCTGACCAACGGCGCCAAGGGCAAGGTCAAGGGCGCCGAGCTCGAAATCGAGGGCCAACCAACCGACGCCCTGCACCTGCGTGCGGCGCTGTCGTTCCTCGACACCGAATACACCGACTTCAAGAACACCAACCCCACCACCGGCGCGGTAACCGCCGACTACAGCGGCAACAGCTTCGTCCGTTCACCACGCTACGTGGTGTCGCTGGGGGGCGACTACACCATCCCGCTGGAAGTCGGCGGCAAGCTGGTGGCCGGTGCCGATGTCAGCTTCCGTGACCGCGAGTACTTTCTCGCCGATCGCCAGAGCAGCGCCGACCAGCCCCTCAACCAGCCGCACTACACCCTGGCCAACACCCGCCTGACCTGGTTCAGCCCGGATGAAAAACTCAGCGTCACCGGCTTCGTCAACAACCTCACCGACCGCCGCTACCAGGTCCACGGCCGCCCCAACGGCACCGCCGGCCAGTACGTGATCACCTATGGCGACCCGCGCACCGTGGGCCTGAGTGTCACCAGCCGGTTCTGATCGCTGCACCTCTTTCGCCTTACAGGAGTCCGTTGCCATGTTCCGACCTACCTCCAAGGCCAGCGCCATCGCGCTGGTCATCGGCGGCTTCGGCGCGCCCGGCGTTTACGCCCAGGCGCCGGGCGCCAGCGACAGCAAGCTCGACACCGTGGTGGTGGTCGGCACCCGTCGCAGCGATGTCACCGCCCTGGAGAGCGCCGCCCCGGTGGATGTGCTCAGCGCCGAGCAGTTGCAGGAAACCGGCGCCCAGGATTTGTCCGGTGCGCTCACCGCGCTGTCGCCGTCGTTCAGCTTCCCGCAGTCGCCGCAAGGGGCCTTTGCCGGCTCCATCGCCCAGGGCGCTTCGTTGCGCGGCCTGGCTTCCGACCAGGTGCTGGTGCTGGTCAACGGCAAGCGCCGGCACAGCAGTGCCAACGTCACCCGCCAGGGCCTGGCCAACGGCCGCGGTGCGGCGGCGGTGGATTTGAGCCTGATCCCGCTGAGCGCCATCTCGCGGGTGGAGATCCTGCGTGACGGTGCTGCCGCCCAGTACGGCTCGGATGCCATCGCCGGGGTGATCAATATCGTGCTCAAGGAGAACGACGCCGGCGGCAACATCGGCTATCGCTTTGGCGGCTACGCCAAGGGCGACGGCCTGCAGCGCAAGCTCAGCGGCTGGAAAGGCCTGGCCCTGCCCAACGATGGTTTTCTCAACCTGAGTTTCGACGCCGGCAGCCAGGACCCGGCCAGCGACACCCGCCCGGACAACCGCATCTTCTACCCCGGCTCCCCGAGCATCAACAGCGAGCGCGAACAGAACAACCGCTACCGCACCTGGAACTGGGGCTCGGGCAATGTCTCCGACCAGTACAACCTGGTGGCCAACAGCGAGCTCGGCATCGGCGACGGCCTGACCGCCTACGGCTTTGCCACCTACGCGCACAAGAACACCGACGCCGAAGGCTTCTTCGACCCGCCGACAACCCTGCGCAACAACTACGGCAGCGTGGCCCTGCAGCGCTACCCGGACGGTCGTTTGCCGATCACCCGCTACAACCTTGAAGACTATGCCGTGACCGGTGGGGTGCGTTACGAAGACGAGCAACTGGGCAAGTTCGACCTGGCGGCCAACTACGGCAACGACACGCTGAAGTCCACCGACCGCAATGCCATCAACCCCAGCTGGGGCAACGCCAGCCCGCAGAAGATCTACACCGGCGAGCGCGAGAACGAACAGACCAACCTGACCCTGGACTGGGTGCGCGACTTCCCCACCGACCTGCTGGCCAAGCCGCTGACCCTGTCGGCGGGCCTGGCCTGGCGCAAGGAGCACTACAGCCTGAGTGCCGGCGAAGCGGCTGGCTGGCAGAACGGACCGCTGTTCAATACCCTCGATCCACTGAGTGGCCGGCGCATTCCCGGTTACTACTCAGGCATCACCCAGGTCGATGCCGCGTCGCTTGAGCGCAAGGTGTTCGGTGCCTATGTCGATGTCGAAGGGCAGATCACCGACAAGTTCCAGGCCGGGGTTGCGGTGCGTTCCGAGCATTATTCGGACTTTGG
Organism: Pseudomonas wadenswilerensis; assembly: GCF_900497695.1. Taxonomy (GTDB): domain Bacteria; phylum Pseudomonadota; class Gammaproteobacteria; order Pseudomonadales; family Pseudomonadaceae; genus Aquipseudomonas; species Aquipseudomonas wadenswilerensis. The sequence goes on from NZ_UIDD01000007.1 coordinate 658,224, forward strand.
CGACACCACCAACGGCAAGCTGTCGCTGCGCTACGACTTCACCCCGCAAATCGCCGCACGCGGCAGCATCAGTTCCGGTTACCGCGCGCCATCGCTGGTGCAGAGCGGCCTGTCGTCGTTCAGCGTGCAGGTGGTCGAACAGCCTTCAGGCAGTGGCAACTGGGTCGAAGTGCAGCAGCGCACCCTGCGCGCCGACAGCCCGGAGGCGGCCTTGCTCGGTGGCCGCACGTTGAAGCCCGAGGAGTCCACCAACCTGTCCCTGGGCCTGGTCTGGCGCCCGCTGAACAACGCTTCGGTGACCCTGGATGCCTACCGCATCGACATCGACAACCGCATCACCCTCTCCGACCAGTTGCCGAGCAACGTGGTCGGGCCGATCTTTGCCGGCACGCCCTACGCCAACATCCAGAGTGCGGCGTTCTACACCAACATCGCCGACACCCGCACCGATGGCGTCGAGCTGGCCGGGCAATACCAATGGGACCTGCAGCGGTTCGGCCGGCTCAACCTCAACGCGGGCTTTGCCAAGACCCGCACACGGATCACCGAGCTGCGCGATGTCGGCGGTATCAGCGGCGAGCAAATCGTCGGCCGCGCCACCCAGGGCCTGATCGAACACGGCACACCGGAAGACAAGCTGACCTTGAGCGCCAACTGGCTGTATGAGAACTGGGGCGTGACCCTGACCCAGCGCCGTTATGGCGAGTGGCAGAGCCTGAACAGCAGCAACCCGAACCTGGACCAGACCTTCAGCCCGCAGTGGATCACCGACCTGGACCTGAGCTATAGCTTCGACCAGGGGCTGAAACTGTCGGTGGGCGCGATCAACCTGTTCGACAGCCATCCGGACAAGCTCGAAGGGCCGCAGTTGTACGGGGTGCCGAAGTATTCGATTACGTCGCCGGAGGGGGCGCAGGGGGCGTTTTACTATGCGAGTGTCAGTTATGACTTTTGAGGCTTGAAGACCGCCATCGCTGGCAAGCCAGCTCCCACAGGTACAGCATGCACCGAACCTTGTGGGAGCTGGCTTGCCAGCGATGGGGCCTATGGAGCTAGTAGTAGGCGTTCTCTTTCTGACTGTGGTCAGTCACATCACGCACACCCTTGAGCTGCGGAATACGCTCGAGCAAGGTCCGCTCGATGCCTTCCTTCAAGGTCACGTCGGCCTGGCCGCAACCCTGGCAGCCGCCACCGAACTGCAGCACGGCGATGCCGTCCTCGACCACTTCGATCAGGCTGACCTGGCCGCCGTGGCTGGCCAGCCCCGGGTTGATCTCGGTTTGCAGGTAGTAGTTGATACGCTCGTTGATCGGGCTGTCTTCGTTGACCATCGGCACCTTGGCGTTCGGCGCCTTGATCGTCAGCTGGCCGCCCATGCGGTCGGTGGCGTAGTCAACCACGGCGTCCTCGAGAAACGGCACGCTGACCGCGTCGAGGTAAGCGGTGAAGGTCTTGAGACCGACCGCTTCGTCTTCCGGCTTCTCTTCGCCCGGCTTGCAGTAGGCAATGCAAGTCTCAGCGTAGGTGGTGCCCGGTTGGGTAATGAAAATGCGAATGCCAATACCCGGGGTGTTCTGCTTTTCCAGCAGATCGGCCAGGTAATCATGCGCGGCGTCGGTAATAGTTATGGCGCTCATGGAAGTTCCTCACAGACTTGTCGGCAGTTTACGCCAACCTGGCCGCCGAACAAAGTCCTAGTAATTCTGTCAGGAAAGGGTTACCGCCACCGGCGTGCTGCGCCGCGCCTCGAACCAGTCGCTCATGCGCCGGTACAAACGCTGTTCCAGCAGCAGATAACTGGCCCACGACAGCCCGGCGATCAACGGTACGCACAGGGCGAATACCGCATACGGGCTGAGGTTCAGGCGCTCGCTGGCAAACCAGCCGGCATACAGCACCAGCACGTGGATCAGGTACACCGAATACGAGCAATCACCCAGCGCCTTGAGCAAGCGGTTGCCCTTGAAGTACGGCTCCAGGGCAATGCAGGCGAACACGATCAGCGCACTGGGCAGGCCCCAGTGCAGCAGGCGCATCGAGGCATCCAGGTGATAGATCGCCAGCCCCGCCGCCACCAGGATCGCCAGCGGCAGCCACAGGCCCTGGGTAATCCAGCCCCGGCAATAGAGCACACCGATGCCGATGCCAAGCAGAAACTCGTAGACGATGTTGTTGCGATAGAAGTGGTTGAGCAGCCCGGCCCGGGTCAGCACCTCGCTGACCAGCAGCAAGGCCGCCGCCAGCAAAAGCAGGCGGTGTTGCTGGCGCACCACGAACACCAGGGAGAACAGCAGGTAGAAGAACATCTCGTAGTTCAACGTCCAGCCGACATTCAAGGTCGGGTATTGGCCATAACCACCCGGGTTCTCCGCCGGAATGAACAGCAGCGACAAGACAAAATGCTCAAGCTCGATGGCCTGGTGCGGCATCCACTGGCTGGCAGAAACCAGCAGCAGGGCCATCAGCGCGGTATAGAACCAGTAGGCCGGAGCGATGCGCAGCGCCCGGTTGAGCAGAAAGCGCCGGGCCGGCATGGCCTTGTCGCGGGTCGACAGGTAAATCACCAAGCCACTGATCACGAAGAACACATCCACGCCCACTGCACCGCGGTCAGTCAGAAACTGGCCAATCGGGCCGCTGGCATGGAAGTCGAAAAAAATCTGCATGAAGTGATGGCAGACCACCACCCAGGCGGCAAGCGCCCTTAAAGCCTGAAGCGAATACAGCATCCGGTTACCTGCGTCTCAAGTCCCACTCAAGCCCCGGCCGGAACCGGGGCCGCATGAGTGCTCGGACCACAAGTTGCCGGGAAAGGTCAGGCGACCTTCCCGGCGGTCATCTTCACAGGTTCTCGTAGCGGTTCATGTCGAGCACGCCCGACTCCACCGCATCGGTCTCCTTGATGTAGCTATTGAGGTCATGGAAGTACTGCCAGAACTGCGGATGGCTGCGGCGCACGCCCCAGCGCATGACGATGCGCTCGAACCTGGCGGTGTCGTCGCGGGCGGCTTCCAGGTCCTCGACGAACTCCGGCACATCACTGGCCGGGACGTTGAAGATGAAGTTCGGGTAGCTGCTGAGCACGCCCGGCACCAGGGTCAGGGTGTCCAGGCCCGGCTGGTAACGGTAGGCCTCGCCGAGCATGAAGGCGACGTTGCTATGGGCGCGGTTGCGCAGCAGGCTGTAGACCTGACGCTGGCCACCCGGCCCTTCGATGCGCAGCATGGTCGCTTCCGGCAACTGGTTGATCACCTTAAGGCCGGCCGCCGGGCGTGATACCAGGCGGCTCAGGGCCTGTTCGACATCGCGGAACGTTTCGCTCATCTGCGGGCGCGAGCAGTAGGCGCCCTGGCAACGGTTGATCGGGTCGGGCGCGGCATTGAGGCTGCCGGTGCGCTGGATCAGCTTGAGGCCGAAGTCGCGTTTGGGGTCGCGTTTATCCAGCTTCAGCGCGCTCGGGGTGTCGGTGTCAATGTCCTCATAGTCCATCCACATCTTCACCTTGCCGCTGTTCTGGTACCAGTCGCCGAGGATCGCACCACGGGCATCGGCCGGCATCAGGCGCAGGAAGTTGACCTCGGCGCCATTGCGGATCAGGTCGAAGTACAGCCGCGTCTGCGCCTGGTGCGAGACGTTGCCATAGACGTCGAAGTTGACCGCCAGCTGGTAATAGGTGCGCTCGAACAGCGGGTAGTCGAACAGCCAGATGGTCTTCGGCACGTCACCGATCAGGCCCTTGCTCACCGAGGCGCTGTCGAAGTGGCGGAAGATGGTCAGCAGCGCGTTGTCATTGCCGGCCCACAGGGTCGACCAGCTCGGCGGCGGGGCTTCGGCATAGGCATCGCGGCGCAGCTTTTCGTACTCGTTGCGCTTGTCGCGGTAGGCATGCCAGAGGGTCAGGATGCTGCCGACGTCGTCGATCTGCCCGGGCATGGCCAGCAGCGGTGTGGCCTGGCCGCGATACTCGGCATCGGTCAGGTAGCGGTCGTGGGCCGGTTCCTGGAACAGCGTCCAGAAGTTGTCGCGGATCACGTCGGTGGCGATCTGGCCACGGCACACCGGGCCACGGATGAAGGTGCGTACGAAGTACTCGGCGTTATCGAGCATGAACTGGTAACGAGCCACCGCCGGAATCGCTTCGAAGGTCTCGAACGGGTTGGCACGGTGGCGCGGGCCGTAGCCGGGCAGCGCATTGGCGTGCCAGTCGCCGCTGTAGAACAGCTGCTTGACGCGCTTGAGCTTGTGCGGGCCCATCGGGTAGGTGATGTGGGTTTTATGCACGATCACGCCCTGCACCGGCATCAGCCGGTAATAGAAGTCGGTGCCCGGCGGGTCGTTGGGCCGGCGCGTGGCAATCAGGTCGATCGGCTGGCCGCTTGGCGTGCGCGAACGCACCCACTGGAAGAAGTGCCCCTGCTCGCCGCCGACAAAATGAATGTGGGCGAGGAACAGGTGCTCGTACAGCCAGCGGCCGACCAGCGCTTCGGTCGAACCCGGGCGGTTGAGCAGCGCTTCCCAGTCGGCGATCTGCGCGGCCTCGTTGGCGCTCGGCTGAATCGGGTTGTGCTCCACCGGCGCACCGGCCGCCAGCCAGCGTTGCAGGGTCTGGTACTGGGCATCGGTGAGGCCGGTGACCGCCAGCGGCATGCCCTCTTTCGGGTGCGCGCCGGCATAGGCGTCGAACTCGCCGGGCAGCGGGCACATGTTGTTGCGGTTCAGGCCCAGGACGATCTCTTCGGGCAGCTTGGCGTTGGGCGTCAGCGGGGTCTTGTGCCCCAGCTCGAGCATCCGCGCCATCAGCGCAGCCTGGCTGCCCTGGTTGTCGAGTACCGAGTAAAAGCCCTTGCGCTGCCAGGCTTGCATGCTGTTGGCGTCGTAGAACAGCCGCGTCGGCGCCACCGCCGTGCTGCGGTCGCCCTGGTACACCGGCACTTTCGAAGCGCCCCGCGAGGCACCCTCGGCACTGCCCAGGTTCAGCTGGCAGGCCGCGTCGTTGCAGGCGTGGCAGGCCACGCATTTCTCGGTGAAGATCGGTTGGATGTCCCGGGTATACGAAATAGCCGAGCTTGATTGAGGGGCTTGCCCCAACGCCACGCCGCTGATGAACAGAGCGAAAGCGCCGGCAAGTAAGCGATGCACCATGTGCCGAATGTCCTGGGTATTGATAGCTTCACGATTCTACCGGTGCTGGCGGCGTGCCAACATGAATGAAATTCATGTAAATCTTCAACACGTCTAAAAACCGCGCAGCTTTGTTATTATTCCGCAACTTTTGTATTTGCCCGACCAGGTAGTCCTATGTCTGACCGCAGCGCTCGTTTCCAAGCACTTCAGCAAGCACTCAAAGAGCGCATCCTGATTCTCGATGGCGGCATGGGTACTATGATCCAAAGCTACCGCCTCGAGGAACACGACTATCGTGGCACGCGCTTCGCCGATTGGCCAAGCGATGTCAAAGGCAACAACGACCTGTTGCTGCTGTCGCGCCCCGACGTCATCGCCGCCATCGAGAAGGCCTACCTGGACGCCGGCGCCGACATTCTCGAAACCAACACCTTCAACGCCACGCAGATTTCCCAGGCCGACTACGGCATGGAAGCGCTGGTCTACGAGCTCAACGTGCAAGGCGCGCGCATCGCCCGCCAGGTGGCCGACGCCAAGACCCTCGAAACCCCGGACAAACCGCGCTTCGTCGCCGGCGTGCTCGGCCCGACCAGCCGCACCTGCTCGATCTCCCCCGACGTCAACGACCCGGGCTACCGCAACGTCACCTTCGATCTGTTGGTAGAAAACTACATCGAGGCGACCCGTGGCCTGATCGAGGGCGGCGCCGACCTGATCCTGATCGAGACCATCTTCGACACCCTCAACGCCAAGGCGGCGATCTTCGCCGTGCAGCAGGTGTTCGAAGAAGACGGCGTCGAATTGCCGATCATGATTTCCGGGACCATCACCGACGCCTCCGGCCGTACCCTGTCCGGGCAGACCACCGAAGCTTTCTGGAACTCGGTGCGCCATGCCAACCCGATCTCGGTGGGCCTGAACTGCGCCCTCGGCGCCAAGGACCTGCGGCCGTACCTCGAAGAGCTGTCGACCAAGGCCGGCACCCATGTTTCGGCGCACCCCAACGCCGGCCTGCCCAACGCCTTCGGTGAGTACGACGAAACCCCGGCCGAGATGGCCGAGGTGGTCGAGGAATTCGCCGCCAGCGGCTTCTTGAACATCATCGGCGGCTGCTGCGGCACCACGCCGGGGCATATCCAGGCGATTGCCGAGGCGGTCAGCAAGTACCCGCCACGGGCCATTCCGGACATTCCCAAGGCGTGCCGGCTGTCGGGTCTGGAGCCGTTCACCATTGACCGCAACTCGTTGTTCGTCAACGTCGGTGAGCGCACCAACATCACCGGTTCCGCCAAGTTCGCCCGGCTGATCCGCGAAGAGAACTACACCGAAGCCCTGGAAGTCGCCCTGCAGCAGGTCGAGGCCGGCGCCCAGGTGATCGACATCAACATGGACGAAGGGATGCTCGATTCCCAGGCGGCCATGGTCAAGTTCCTCAACCTGATCGCCGGTGAGCCGGACATCTCCCGCGTACCGATCATGATCGACTCCTCCAAATGGGAAGTGATCGAAGCCGGTCTCAAGTGCATCCAGGGCAAGGGCATCGTCAACTCGATCTCGATGAAGGAAGGCGTCGAGGCCTTCAAGCATCACGCCAAGCTGTGCAAGCGCTACGGCGCCGCCGTGGTGGTGATGGCCTTCGACGAGGTCGGCCAAGCCGACACCGCCGCGCGCAAGCGCGAGATCTGCCAGCGCAGCTACGACATCCTGGTCAATGAAGTGGGCTTCCCGCCGGAAGACATCATCTTCGACCCGAACATCTTCGCCGTCGCCACCGGCATCGAAGAGCACAACAACTACGCCGTCGACTTCATCGAAGCCTGCGCCTACATTCGCGACCATCTGCCCTACGCCCTGACCTCGGGCGGGGTATCCAACGTGTCGTTCTCGTTCCGTGGCAACAACCCGGTGCGCGAGGCGATCCACTCGGTGTTCCTCTACCACGCGATCCAGAATGGCCTGACCATGGGTATCGTCAACGCCGGGCAGCTGGAGATCTACGACGAGATCCCGCCAGCCTTGCGCGAGAAGGTCGAGGACGTGGTGCTCAACCGCACCCCGCATGGCACCGACGCCCTGCTCGCTATCGCCGACGACTACAAGGGCGGCGGCGCGGTCAAGGAAGTCGAGAACGAGGAATGGCGCTCGCTGCCGGTTGGCAAGCGCCTGGAACACGCGCTGGTCAAGGGCATCACCGCCTTCATCGTCGAAGACACCGAAGAATGCCGCCAGCAGTGCGCGCGCCCCATCGAGGTGATTGAAGGCCCGCTGATGAGCGGCATGAACGTGGTCGGCGACCTGTTCGGCGCCGGCAAGATGTTCCTGCCCCAGGTGGTCAAATCGGCGCGGGTAATGAAGCAGGCGGTGGCCCACCTGATCCCGTTCATCGAACTGGAAAAAGGCGACAAGCCCCAAGCCAAGGGCAAGATCCTCATGGCCACGGTCAAGGGTGACGTGCACGACATCGGCAAGAACATCGTCGGCGTGGTGCTGGGTTGCAACGGTTATGACATCGTCGACCTCGGCGTCATGGTGCCGGCCGAGAAGATCCTGCAGACCGCCCGCGAGCAGAAGTGCGACATCATCGGCCTGTCCGGGCTGATCACCCCGTCGCTGGACGAGATGGTCCATGTTGCCCGCGAGATGCAGCGCCAGGACTTCCACCTGCCGCTGATGATCGGCGGCGCCACCACCTCCAAGGCGCACACGGCGGTGAAGATCGAGCCCAAGTACAGCAACGACGCGGTGATCTACGTCACCGACGCCTCGCGTGCCGTGGGGGTCGCCACCCAGTTGCTGTCCAAGGAGCTCAAGCCGGGCTTCGTCGAAAAGACCCGCCAGGACTACGTTGAAGTCCGCGAGCGCACCGCCAACCGCAGCGCCCGCACCGAGCGCCTGAGCTACGAACAGTCGATTGCCGCCAAGCCACAATACGACTGGGCCGCTTATCAGCCGGTGGTACCGAGCTTCACCGGGGTGAAAGTGCTGGAGGACATCGACCTCAAGGTGCTGGCCGAATACATCGACTGGACGCCGTTCTTCATCTCCTGGGACCTGGCCGGCAAGTACCCGCGCATCCTCACCGACGAAGTGGTCGGTGAAGCGGCCACTGCGCTGTTCAAGGATGCCCAGGACATGCTCGCCAAGCTGATCGACGAGAAGCTGATCAGCGCCCGCGCGGTGTTCGGCTTCTGGCCGGCCAACCAGGTCAACCATGACGACATCGAAGTCTATGGCGCCGACGGCCAGCCGCTGGCGCAACTGCACCACCTGCGCCAGCAGACCATCAAGCCGGACAACAAGCCGAACTTCTCCCTGGCCGACTTCGTCGCGCCAAAGGAAACCGGTATCACCGACTACGTCGGTGGCTTCATCACCACCGCCGGCATCGGCGCCGAGGAAGTGGCCAAGGCTTACCAGGACAAGGGCGACGACTACAACTCGATCATGGTCAAGGCCCTCGCCGACCGCCTGGCCGAGGCCTGCGCCGAGTGGCTGCACGAACAGGTGCGTAAAACCTATTGGGGTTACGCCAAGGACGAGCACCTGAACAACGAAGCGCTGATCAAGGAACAGTACTCGGGTATCCGCCCTGCCCCGGGCTACCCGGCCTGCCCGGACCATACCGAGAAGGAAACCCTGTTCCGCCTGCTCGACGGCACCGCCATCGGCGAAACCGGGCCGAGCGGCGTGTTCCTCACCGAGCACTTCGCCATGTTCCCGGCGGCGGCGGTCAGCGGCTGGTACTTCGCCCACCCGCAGGCGCAGTACTTTGCCGTGGGCAAGGTCGACAAGGACCAGGTGCAGAGCTACACGGCGCGCAAGGGGCAGGACCTGAGCGTGAGTGAACGCTGGTTGGCGCCTAACCTCGGCTATGACATCTGAAGCTGCAAGCTGCAAGCTACAAGCTGCAAGCTGCAAGCGGGCGCATCAGCCTCTTGTAGCTTGAGGCTCATAGCTTGCAGCTTCCGTCTACACTGGGGGAGATGCCTTCTACAAGGAGCCCCTCATGGACGAACCCGCCCAAGGCAAACCCCCGACTTTCTGGCAGATGCTGCAAAGCATCCTGGCAGCAGCCTTCGGGGTGCAGAGCGGCAAGAACCGCGCCCGCGACTTCAACCACGGCAAGGCCAGCCACTTCATTGCGCTGGGCACCGTGTTCACCTTGCTCTTCATTCTGGTACTGATCGGGCTGGTGCAACTGGCCATGCACCTTACCGCCCGCTGAACAGCAGTCCGCCCGCAGATGTCCATTCTGCGGGCGGTTTACTGTTACCCATCGCGTGATGTCACTGGTGGCTGACCCAATACACCGCGGTCACCACAACCAGGATGATCAGACAGAGTATCGCCCAGGCATCGACACTGCTGTCATTCTTACCCGCTTTGGTCGAGTTTCCCATTGCATCGCCTCTTGTAGTGGTTATGGGAATGCATGTCACCCGTTGCAGTTAAGTCCAGCAATGCCCATTGCTCAAGCAGGGGCTTTTCAATAATCGACGGGGGCCTTGAGAAACGGATAACGGTAATCGGCCGGATGCCCCTGGGCGCTGTAGCGGTTGAAATCCAGGCCGTAGTCGGCCTGCTCCTGCAGGTTCAACCAGCGCCGCGCCCGCAGCGGGTCGATCAACTGCAGGACCGGTACCTGAAATTCGCGACGGCCATCGAGCTCGCTTGGCAGTTTCAGCGCATCATCGTGCAGTAACACCATAGCCCAGCCGCCCAGCGAGAAGTGCCCACCCATCAGCACGCTCAGGCGCCCGTCAATGCGCGCCTGCAAGGCCGCCTGCGAACTGTTGACGGCGCTGAACAGCACGTCCTTGCCCGGCACGCGCCCTACTTCTTCAAACGCCTGCATGGCACCCAAGGCCATCTCGTCGTTGGCCGACCACACCAGCTCGATCTTCGGGTAACGCTGCAACAGTTGCGTTGCCTGCTCGTACGCGCGCTGCCTGCCCCAGCCGCCATACACCACCTGGCGCAGGCGCACTTCAGGGTGCTCGGCCAGGGCGCGGCGCATGCCTTGCTCGCGCAGCTGCGAAGCCGGAGTGTTCTTGAGCCCGGAAAACGCCAGTAATTCCAGCGGCCGGGTCAGGCCCGGCTGGGCACGCAAGGCTATCAGCATCTTGAGCATCTGGTAGCCGGCCTGCTCGTCATTGCCCACCAGGGTCCCGAGCAACGGCGGGTACTTGTCCGGGTTGTTGTCGATCAGCTCGGCCTGGTTCGGCGTCAGGCCGTTGTTGACCAGAAACAGCTTGACCCCGCTGCCGCGGGACAGGCGGATAATCTCCGGAGCGATGTACTGTTCGTTGACCAGCACCAGGTAGTCCGGGCGCTGCTGGCCTTCGAGCACTTCAACGGCCTGGGTCAGTGCCAGCTCCGGCCGGCGCTCGCTGTACCTGATACTCAACTGCATGCCCAGGTCGTCGGCGGCGGCCTGCATGAAACGCGAATAACTGACCCAGAAGGTCTCGTTGGAATAGCCCGGATTGAGAAACACCACTGAAGCCGCCTGCGCGCCAGCCACCAGTGGCAGGCTCAGGCAAAGGCTTTGGCACAAGGCCTTGAGCATGCGTTGACGCTCCCGCTATTCAAACCACTCATTATAACCGGCCGTAGTGGCACATTGGCTAAACGCCATTCAGTCTCACTTAGTCCAAATGGTTCTTTTCATATGCAAAAACTTCACTTTTGCGCATAAACGCAAACTGCTATCTTTCTTCGGCTCCGCATCGGAGTGCGCGGCCGTGCGCGCGATTAGCTGCAAGCAGCTTGAGAACAGGACCCCTATGTACGTATACGACGAGTACGATCAGCGGATCATCGAGGACCGCGTCAAGCAGTTCCGTGATCAGACCCGCCGCTACCTGGCCGGTGAACTGAGCGAAGAAGAGTTCCGCCCCCTGCGCCTGCAAAATGGCCTCTATGTCCAACGTTTTGCCCCGATGTTGCGGGTCGCCGTGCCGTATGGCCAGCTGACGTCGCGCCAGACACGGATGCTGGCGAAGATCGCGCGCGACTACGACAAGGGCTACGCCCACATCAGCACCCGGCAGAACGTGCAATACAACTGGCCAGCCCTGGAAGACATCCCGGAAATTCTGGCAGAGCTGGCCACCGTGCAGATGCACGCGATCCAGACCAGCGGCAACTGCCTGCGCAACGTCACCACCGACCAGTTCGCCGGTGTCGCTGCCGATGAAGTGATCGACCCGCGTCCATGGTGCGAGATCGTCCGCCAGTGGACCACCTTCCACCCGGAATTCGCCTACCTGCCGCGCAAGTTCAAGATCGCCATCAATGGCTCGAGCAGCGACCGCGCGGCCATCGAAGTGCACGATATCGGCCTGGAGCCGGTGTACAACGCAGCCGGCGAACTGGGTTTCCGCGTACTGGTCGGTGGCGGCCTGGGCCGTACCCCGGTGGTCGGCGCCTTCATCAACGAGTTCCTGCCCTGGCAGGACCTGCTCAGCTACCTTGACGCGATCCTGCGGGTGTACAACCGCTACGGCCGTCGCGACAACAAGTACAAGGCGCGGATCAAGATCCTGGTCAAGGCGCTCACCCCTGAAGTGTTTGCCGAGAAGGTCGAGGCCGAGATGGTCCACCTGCGCGGCGGCAGCAGCACCCTGACCGAAGCCGAAGTGCACCGCGTGGCCAAGCACTTCGTCGACCCGGACTACAAGGCGCTGGACAACCTCGACTTCAGCGAACTCGAACAACAGCACCCGGGCTTTGCCCGCTGGCGCACGCGCAACGTGCTGGCGCACAAGAAGCCCGGCTACGTGGCCGTGACCCTGTCGCTCAAGCCCACCGGCGTGGCGCCAGGCGACCTGACCGACAAGCAACTGGATGCCGTTGCCGACCTCGCCGAGCGCTACAGCTTCGGCCAGCTGCGCACCTCCCACGAGCAGAACATCATCCTCGCCGACGTCGAGCAGAGCCAGTTGCACGCCCTGTGGCTGGAGCTGCGCGAAAATGGCCTGGCCACGCCGAACATCGGCCTGCTGACCGACATCATCTGCTGCCCGGGCGGTGACTTCTGCTCCCTGGCCAACGCCAAGTCGATCCCGATCGCCGAATCCATCCAGCGCCGTTTCGACGACCTCGATTACCTGTTCGACATCGGAGAGCTGGACCTGAACATCTCCGGTTGCATGAACGCCTGTGGTCACCACCACGTCGGCCATATCGGCATCCTCGGGGTGGACAAGAAAGGCGAAGAGTTCTACCAGGTCTCCCTGGGTGGCAGCGCCAGCCGCGACGCCAGCCTGGGCAAGATCCTCGGCCCTTCCTTTGCCCAGGACGACATGCCGGATGTGATCGAGAAGCTGATCGACGTCTACGTTGAAAGACGTACCGAAGACGAGCGCTTCATCGACACCTACCAACGTATTGGCATCGACCCATTCAAGGAACGCGTCTATGCAGCGAATCATTAAGAACAACGAGATTGTCGATGAAACCTGGCACCTGCTGCCCAAGGACTTCAGCATCGACGAAGTGACCAACTGCGACGACTACATTGTTCCGCTGCAGCTGTGGCGTGAACACGGCCATATGCTCATGGCCCGCGACGGCGGCCTGGGCGTATGGCTGGACGCCGATGAAGAAGCGGAAGAGATCGGCGAAGTCGCCAACCAGTTCCAGGTCATTGCCCTGAACTTCCCGGCCTTCACCGACGGGCGCAACTACTCCAATGCGCGCCTGCTGCGCGACCGCTACAAGTTCACCGGCGAGCTGCGCGCCATTGGCGACGTGCTGCGTGACCAGCTGTTCTACATGAAGCGTTGCGGCTTCGATGCCTTCGCCCTGCGTGCCGACAAGGACCCGGTCGAAGCGCTGCAAAGCCTGCAAGACTTTTCGGTGACCTACCAGGCCGCCACTGACGAACCGCAACCGCTGTTCCGCCGTCGCTGAATGCATCGCGGGGCAAGCCCGCTCCTACCGATGTCATCTGGTGGGAGCGGGTTTACCCCGCGATCAACTTCAATTGCCAGGCACGGCAGCCGGCTATTTACAGACGGGTGACCTGATCGGGGATGCTGTTCCAGATCTGCGTGGTCAAGGTCTCGATCAAACGCTGCTCATCGGCGCCGCGACGTTGCTGGATGGTTTCCACTCGCGTGCGATAAACCTGATCGCGCATTGAACCCTTGTCTGCCTCCAGCGCTTCGAGCCGGGCAAAGAAAGGCTTGTTGACCTCGTCGAAACGCTCACCGTAGCGCGATTTGAGAAAGGTTATCCAGAAGTCCCGACTGGCAATCGCGCTTTTCATGGCCTCGGGGGTCTCCGCTGCCAGCACTTCGGCTGCGGCGCTGTCCAGTTGCGCCGCAGTGACATTGGCCATGTTCGCGAACCGCATGGTTTGCGGTTGCCCCGGAAGCCCCAGACGCTGCGCCAGCTTTATTCGATAGAACAGGCGCACTTCCACCTCGTCCACGCGAATTCTGGCTGCACGGCGCGCGGCGATGTCGCGCAAGGCAATGCGCTCGACACTGTCCAGGCGACCCAGGCCACGCGCCAGGTCGATCAGCGCATATTCCGTGCCCACCGCAGTGCCTGCCTCGTAGGCCTCTTGCACCAGCACCAGTACCTCCAGCTGGCTGAACACCAGGATGACGCCGTCTGAACAGGTATTCGGATGCGCCACGAACTCGAACAGCTCTTCACGCAGACGGGTACTGTCGCTGGCGGCCTTGAGCATCCGCCAGACCCGCTCACACAACGCCCGGTAAGCCTGAGTGAAATCGGTACTCTCACCCAGGTCATTGAGCAAGCGGAAGAACTCGCCACTGGCCGGGTCTTCCGACAACGCCTGCCAGTAGTCGCGGATCTGCGCCGCTCGGCTCGCGTCCGCCCCCTCCAGCCAGCGCGCCGAGGCTTGCGCCGTTGATGCAGGCGCCTGCAGATGCGCACCGCGCACCGTCGGCAGCACCCCCAGGGTCACGCCCGTGCGCTGACGATAGGCCTCCAGGCGTTCGAGGCTGCCTGCATCCAGCGGGTTGCCATGCAGACTGGTGATGCCATTGATCCGCTCGACTCGCTGCGCCTGGCCGGCCGGCTCGAAAACGGTGTCGGGGATGTGGATGATACGGTTGTCGCGCAGGTCCAGTACCGCCAGGTTTTCAAGCTCGAACACGCCGACTGGCCAAGTACTGATAGCGGTGTTTTTCAAGGACAGGTTGATCAGCTCCGGCATCGTCGCAACAGCGGGTGGCTGACCAAGCGGGTTGTCGTTCAAGTACAGCAGCTTCAACCCCGGCAATCGCGAAAGTACCGCGCTCATCGCCTCGTTCATCACCAGACGGTTGCGTTGCAGCTCCAACTTGGTCAAACCCTGCAACTCAGCCAGCGCATCGGCAAGCCCGGTCAGGCGATTATTGCTGAGGTTGAGCCAGCGCAGCCTGGTGAACACCTGCAAAAACCCCGACGGCACCGATTGCAGGTTCATGCCTGAAAGGCGCACGTCAGCCACATGACTGAAGTCTGCCGTCAACGTCGGCAGCGCGCCGAGGCGCAGGTTGCTCAGATCCAGGCGGTAACCGATGAAACGCCCGTCGCCGGCACGCACGCTGGCGGTTTCCCGGCGCCAGGCTTTCCTGATTTTCTCGGCAACCTGACGCAACACCCGTTCATCGACAACTTCGATGCGATCGTTGCCCGCATCCGTGTATTGCCCACGCTCGACCCACTGATTCAAGGCATCGGTCAGCTGACTGTATTCACTGCGACGACGTTCCAGTGCTGCGAGCCTTTCGGCATCGGTCAGCCCCAGCTCTTCAAGGAAGCGTTCAGCCTGTTCCGGCTCCAGGATCGGGTAGAGGCTGCGCAGCTGATTGAGCAAGCCACTGTCGAAACGGCGGTCGGCAGCACCGCGACCGCTGAGCGGATAGCCGATACGGCCATCGGCCAGGCGCATGGGCGTACGCAGCCAGGGGCGCACAGGTTGCTGGCCGATTAATTTCGCGGCCCGAAGCCGGTCACCGCTCGCCAGTGCCGTCAATTGCGTACGCAGGCGCATGGGTTGGTAAAGCTGCAGCCCCAGCGCCTGACGCTCACTGTCAGGCAGGGTCTTGAGCAGTGCGCCGGCCATATCGTCGTTGACCGTCAACTCGTTACCTTCGGCATCATAGGCACTGTAACGGCCGTCTTTGCGCAGCAAGGTCTTCAGTGTTGCGTCAGGCTCTCCGGCGGCCATAAGCAACTGGCCATCAGCCGAACCTTCATGCACCTGCAGGCGCACCTGGCCACTCCAGCCGGGCAAGTGCTCCAGCAGGCCGACCATCAGCCGGTCACTGTCCAGGCTCGCCAGCCTGGGCTCGAACATCCCTTCCATGGCGCGGTTCAGGCGAACCTGGCGCTGGTACAGCCGGGCTTCCTCCGCCAGGCGCAGGGGAACCCGGGCAAGCACTTGGCGCATTTGCTCCCGCTCAGCCGGGGTCGCATGGCCAACCAGCTCTTCGGCGGCTTGCAGCGCCAGCGCAGGGAAGCTTCGCTGCAGCAGGCGCACTTCAGCGCTGGCCTGCTCGCCTGGGGTGGCATAGATACTGTCGAAAATGGCCACGCGCCGTTGTTCAGCACGGGTCGCCAAGGCGTCGCGCAGCACCTGCAGTCGTTCGCTTCGCGGCACATGGACACCCACCAGGCGCTTGATCGCCGGTTCATCCAGACGCTGCAGGATCACTTCCGGCAAGCGGTTGTCGTGCAGCTCACTCATCAACACCTTGAACGTCTCGGTATCGGGCCACCGATCGAGGCCGTAGATCGCTGAGTCGCCCGATAACCCGGCGCCTCGAAATACTTCGATCGGCAGGTTCAGCCAGCCTGGCAGCTCTGTCGCCAGTACCGCACTGAATCCGCGGCCAATACCTCCTGGCGAGCCGCTGCGCAGCTTGCCGATCCAGGTATCGAGCTGACGGTCCAGGCGCAAACGCTGCAGGGTATCGGCCAGCAGCGGCGGCAGCGCCCGCTGGCCAGCATGGACCGCACGCAAGGTATTGTCATCGATACCACTGATTTCGCCCGCCTGCAGCAACTCAGTGTCAGTCAGCCCCTCGGTTGCGTGTCCTGAACGGCGCAGCAGCTGCAGACGGCTCCAGGCCAATGGCTGCTCGCCATGGGCCAGCCAGGCACCGTCGCTATTGTGATCGAGCAAGGGGCGGTAGGCCGTTGGGTCAGATGGGTGCAAGACCTGCCACTGGCCGTCGCCTGCCTGGGCAACCTCGAAGGTGTCGCTGCCCAGGCGGATGTAGCGCTTGCCATCTGCCAGGTAATGGCCATTGGCATCAGGTTCGATCCCTTGCAGATTAACTTCACGGGCGTAGTCGTCCAGCGCAGGCTGCCACAATCGCTGCTGACCGTCTGGAAGCCTGACCTTGACCAGGCCATTGATCGTCTCGCTCGCCGCGACCGGCTCGAGCGCCCTGCCGGCGACGCCCAGCCCGGCGACGACGGCGATGTTGAGGCCGACCGACTTGAGGTGCGCCCAGGCTTCGTCCAGATCGCCAGCCTCCCAGGCATGGGCCCCTTCGACCACCTCGCCGATCAGTTGCGCCGCAGCCACTGCAGCCATCACGGCACCGAGCGACGGGACAAAGAACGCGGCGGCATTGAGCAGGTTGAAACCGATCGACTCCCAGTAAGCGAGACGGGCGCGCCAGGCCTGGTCGTCGACGTCAGCACTCGGCACCGCCAGGGCACGGGCGTCATCCTTGATCTTCTGCACATGGCGATCCTGCAAATAGCCAAACAGCTCCTGGTCGATGAACGTCTCGCGCACATGCAGGTTGGCGCCCGGGTTCGGCCGCCGCCAGTACAGGCCATCGCCATCATTGACCAGGTGATACAGGGTATCCTGCAGCCGCGACAACACATGTTCTTGCGACGAGTGCGGCACATAGCTGCGCAGCAGTGCCTGGTAGGCGGGTTGGCGTAATCTGACCTTGAGGTCATCCCTGGCCGCGCGCACCGACGGGTACTCCTTGAGCGGCGCGTCAGGCGCCCCCGGCAGGTAGAGGAGCACCGGCTCGACGCCATTGTCGTCACGCTCGGGACCGATCACCAGCACCTCGGACAACGGCACGCCAAACATGCTCAGCTGGCTGCAGCGCACCGGCTTGCCACCCCAGCGTGGTGCCCGCCCGTCCTGGACCAGCTCCAGCAGCACCGCGCGGGCCTGCTCGCTGATCTGCTGTTTGAGAAAAGCGACCTGCAGACGGACCCGCAGCAGGTCCTTGTTCAGTTCGATGGCCAGGCTACGGCGCCTGGTGCTGCTGCGCGGATGCTCGAACACCTCGCCCAGGTGGCGCTGGTACTGCCCACCCAGATCCAGGTCATGGCACAAGCGGGCAAACGCCTGGGGTTCGATATCGAGCTTTTGCGAGTAGCGATAGCGAAAACGCGGGTAGCCCTGCTCGCTACCCGGCACCCGCTCAAGGAAGAACGCATCCTTGGGGGCCAGCGCGGTACCGTCTTCAAACTCGCTGTCGGCGGCAAAGTTCTGCAACGCGGCCTGCATCAGGCGCTGGCGGCGCGGGACGGTCTTGAGCATTGACCCCAGCAACACCGATTCGCGCTCGATACGCACGAACTCATCGTTGTCGATATCAGGCTCGACACCGAGGTCAGCCTTGAGGCGGGCCTTGAGCAAGGGTTCGCAAAACGCGCCAATGCCCTTGAAGTCCTTCAGCTCACGGGCCAGGCGCTGCCCGGAACGGCGGCTGCGCACCTGGTAATCGGCCAACAGTTTTTTTTCAACTTCGCTGGCGCTCGCAAACCAGTCGCCCTGGTCGCGACCATGCTGTTCCGGCAGCAGGTGGGCAC
Organism: Pseudomonas wadenswilerensis; assembly: GCF_900497695.1. Lineage (GTDB taxonomy): Bacteria > Pseudomonadota > Gammaproteobacteria > Pseudomonadales > Pseudomonadaceae > Aquipseudomonas > Aquipseudomonas wadenswilerensis. The sequence continues at coordinate 676,170 of NZ_UIDD01000007.1, forward strand.
CCATCTGGTCGAAGTTTTCGGGCCTGGCGTGCCTGATCCAGGCGGGCAGGCGTTGCAAGATGAAGGGGCCATGCAGGCCGGGAACGGATACTGGAGGGGGGGTGGTCATGGCAGGTCTCCTGTTGGCTTGAACGCCTAGGAGACCTGCCGGCAGCACCACCTGGGTGCTAATTAATGCTTGCGCATTGCGCGCCGCGGGGGTTGCCGGTTACCAAAGACGCCCACTGAGACGGCTCCAGAGCTTGACCGCCAGATGCTCGAGCGAACCACTGGCCGCCAGGCCGACGCGCTCCTGCAGGCTTTTGCGTTCGGCAAAGTGCAGGTGGTAGAGGTTGGCTTCGCGGGCTCGCTGACTCAGGTACTCATCGCTGGTCATCAACTGGTCGACCAGCTGTTTGTTCAGCGCAGCTACACCCAGCCAGACTTCACCGGTAGCCACATCATCAATGTGCAACTGCGGGCGATAGCGCGAAACAAAATCCTTGAACAGCTGGTGGGTGATATCCAGGTCTTCCTGGAACTTTTCCCGGCCCTTCTCGGTGTTCTCGCCAAATACGGTCACGGTGCGTTTGTATTCACCGGCGGTGAACACCTCGAAGTCGACATCGTGCTTTTTCAGCAGGCGGTTGACGTTGGGCAACTGCGCCACCACGCCGATCGAACCGAGGATGGCAAACGGCGCGCTGACGATCTTGTCGCCGATGCAGGCCATCATGTAACCACCACTGGCAGCGACCTTGTCGATGCACACCGTCAATGGCACGCCGGCCTGGCGAATTCGCGCCAGTTGCGAAGCGGCCAGGCCATAGCTGTGAACCATGCCGCCGCCGCTTTCCAGGCGCAGCACCACCTCGTCCTGGGCCGTGGCCAGGCTCAGCACGGCGCTGATTTCATGGCGCAGGCTCTCGGTGGCCGAGGCCTTGATGTCGCCGTCAAAGTCGAGGACGAACACCCGGCTTTTTTCTTCGGGCTTTTTCTTCTGCTGTTTTTCGGCCTTGGCCTGCTGCTTGCGCAAGGCCTTGAGCTGGGCCTTGTCCAGCAGGCTGCTTTCCAGGCGCTCGCGCAAGTCCTTGTAGAACTCGTTGAGCTTGTTGACCTGCAACTGCCCGCCGCCCTTGCGCCGGCCCTTGCCGCGCAAACCGGCAATCGCCGATAGGACAATCAGAAATGCGATCACCAGGGTCGCGGTCTTGGCGAGAAAGCTTGCGTACTCTGCAAGAAACTCCACAGTAACTCCTTAACATGCCTGCGCCCGTACGGCGCGAACCGATAGTCAAGCATACCGAGGCCGCCCTGCCCCTGCCAGCGTAGGAAATGTTCGGCAATGCAGTTCAAACGCTCTTTTCAAACGCTTGTATGTTTTTTCGTTGACAGCCCGACGGTGGCAACCTAACCTCGGCTCATCCTTAGCGCAGGCGGACGACGTGGGCAGTATCTACCTGATTCGACATGGCCAGGCTTCATTTGGTGCAGACGACTATGACGTCCTCTCGCCCGTGGGCATGCGCCAGAGCGAGGCCCTCGGCGAGCATCTGGCGCAACTGGGCCTGCGCCTGGACCGCTGCCTGGCCGGCGACCTGCGCCGCCAGCAGGATACCGCGCGCCTGGCCCTGGCACGCCTGCAGGCAGCCGGTGCTGCGGTACCGGCGCTGGAAACGGACAACGCCTTCAACGAATTCGATGCCGATGGTGTAATCCGCGGCCTGCTGCCCGGCCTGTTGCCGGACGAGCCTGAGGCCTTGCACGTGTTGCGCAACGGCACGCAGAACCGCAGCGAGTTCCAGCGCCTGTTCGCCTTGCTGGTGCAGCGCTGGCACGCTGGCGAACATGCCTGCGAAGGCGCCGAGAGCTGGCAGGGGTTTGTCCAGCGTGTCGACGGCGGCCTGCAGCGGGTGCTGCAACAGGCCGGCAACGGCGACAACATTGCGATCTTTACTTCGGGCGGCACCATCGCCGCCCTGCTCCACCTGGTGACCCGTATCACTGCCGGCCAGGCTTTCGAGCTGAACTGGCAGATCATCAACACCTCGCTCAGCCAATTGAAGTTTCGTGGCCGCGAGGTGGCCCTGGCTTCCTTCAACAGCCAGGCCCATGTGCAGCTGTTGAAGGCGCCGGAGCTCATCACCTACCGATGAACCCCGGCTCGTTGTGACCTCAACCGTCACGCAAATCACTTAATAAGGAACACACCATGAGCGATGTAGCAAAAGCCGTCGAAGCGATGAAAGCCAAATTCAACCCAGCCGCTGCCGCCGGCCTGGACCTGGTTTTCGGTTTCAACATCACTGACGAAGACAAGCACTACGCCCTCATCGTCAAGGATGGCACCTGCGAAATCCAGGAAGGCGAAAACGCCGACGCCAACTGCACCCTGGTGCTGGACAGCGAAACCCTCAAGGGTATCGTCAGCGGCGACACCGACGGCATGCAGGCTTTCATGGGCGGCAAGCTGCGCGTTGAAGGCGACATGATGCTGTCGATGAAACTGAGCGAGCTGTTCCCGGCCTGATCGGCTTGCAGCGATAAAAAACCGAAGCCTGGGCTTCGGTTTTTTTTTGCCGTACATCGCAGTGTCAGGCCGGCGCCACCGGTGTGATGACTTCCTCGGTCAATGTCACAGACAGCGCTGCACGCTGCTGACCGACAAGGGTCTCCAACCTGTCACGCCATTGCGTCATACGCTCAGGATCATGAGCCACCGTCGCAACCGATGCCGGCTGCACTTGCATGGCCATCGCCAGCAGATCTCTCACTTCATCGTCCAGCGCCTCTGGTTGCTCGCGCCCTTCAGCCAGCGCATTGAGGTAATCCCTGGCCATTCGTGCGCGCTCATTGAGCAACCCATAACGCTCTGCAAACACCGCTCGCAGGTAGCCGGCCCAGTAGCCTTCAGTGCGAAGCCAATTGCCCAGTTCACGGGCTTCGCTGCTCGACACCGCATCCAGCGCCGCTTGCAAGTGGGTCTCTGTGATCCAGTCGTGGGGGGTGCGAATCGCCCGCCCCAGCAATGGCAGGGTCATCGGCAAACGCTGGGCCAACCTGAAGTGGAAGTCCTCGAACACCTCGTACAGTTCGATTGCCCGCCCAGGCTGGCGCCACTCATGAAAATGCGCCTCGACGTAACGAAACAAGGCGCGCGAGCGGCCGCGCAAACGCCCTTGAGTGATCAATACGCTGCGTGCGTCCCCCCTCTGCTGGATGGCTCGTTGCGCCTGCGCGTACTCCAGCACCTGGTCAAGGATGTAGAAGTCATCACGCGCCTCGTTGGTGTAGAGCACCACGGCTCTACCAATCGCTTCGCGCAGCACCTGCCGCTCATACATCTGGTCAAACAGAGAATGCACTGTTTGCAAGAATGCATCGCGGTTGAGCCAGGCGGACTCGGTACGACTCATGCGTTCAAGGACATCGAAGAGCAGACGCATGCCAACGCCCTGATTCTCGCGCATGATCTGCCAATTGACTCTTTGCAAAGCATTACCACCTTCGACCAGGTTCATGACCGGTTCGTGCTGCGCCCACTCCATCGCACGATGGGGGTTGCCCGCTGCGATCATTTCCCCCTCCACCCTGGCGCGTTCAGCCTGCGGCAGGTACGGCAGCGTCAGCCTCAATCCCGGCACCCGCCCAGCCCCCGCCGGGACTTGTGTGAAACGGTTACCCAGCAGCGATACCAGGGTCAACGAGGGCAAGGTTTCCAGGCCCTGCGGCCACTCGGTGATCCCGGTCTGGTCCAGGCGCAGTCGCTGCAGCCCCGTCAGGCTGCCCAGCTGAGGCGCCCTCCCCAGAGGGTTGCCGGAGAGGTCAAGGTGCTGCAGGCGGGTCAAACCCTGCCACTGGCCCACGGTGTCGGCGTCGAGGGTGATCTGGTTGTTGATCAGCATTAGTCGGTGCAACTGCGCCAACGACACCAATGCCCCAGCTTCGAACCGAGCCTGACTGGCAAAAATGGACAACTCCCTGAGGGTATCGATGGCAGCCAGTGCCGCAAGATGCTCCGTGGTCCAGAGCGTCGGGGCAGGTGTGGCAAACTCGATGTACAACGCTGTAAGACTGGTTGAGTGGCGCAATGGCGCCAAGGCTTCGGGGCTCATACCCGGACAGGTAAGGAGCAGATACTCCAGCGCCGGCAACTGACCGATGTCGGTGGGCAAGGATTGCAGCGCAATACCTTCGATCTGCAGGTCGCGCAGATTGGGAAACGCCCGCAGAAATCCATCGGGAATGCTGGTGATGTCCAGGGCGCTGAGCACCAGAATCTCCACCCCCGCCAGCTCGCCGTTCAATACTGGCAGGCTGTCGAGCGCCAGCCCGCTCAGACGCAACTGGATGCCGCCCGATGGCAGCCTGATCACCCGGTTGTCGACCGCGCGCAAGCGCCACGCAGCGCTAAGCAGTTGGGCAATTTGCTGGCGTTGCTGACTCCTCACCCAGTAATGCTGGTCATGCCCGTGCAGCACGATATCGAATGCACGGCCCTCTACCCAGTTGTCCAGTGAAACGCTGAATGCAATCGATGCTCGCTCAAGCGCTGCCACGGCTTGTTCACTCTGCTCCTGACTGCCGGCCAGGCGTTCAAGCCGCACGGCGATCTGCTCGGGCGTGTCGTCGACGAACATGGCCTCCAGGCGCTGTTGCAGTGTGCGCGAGCCGAACAACCTGTTGACCACGCTATGGCCCGGGTAGGCCCGGCGCCCCGCCACAGCCGGCAGACTGGCTTCAAGCCAGCGCGGCGGTGCCGCGATCCCCAGCAGCCTGCGCGCGCGCTCCGGCTGCTCGGTCGCCAGGTCACGCAGCCTGCGGCGCAACGCTTCGGCACTGGCCATGGAGGTCGGCAAGGCGTTTCTCGTGAGTGCCGGCAAGGCGGCGAACAGGCCGGCAAAAAACCCATAGCGTGCGCTGCTGGTGGTACCAAGGCCCAGGCCGCCGGCGTCATACAGGTGCCAGTTCTGTTCGGTGCGCACCAGCACACGGCTGTTGGTAGCGCTTACCTCGCCCACGCTCGCTACCAGGCGGCCAGTGCGGGTGGACTCACGTAACTCCAGGCGCAATTGCCCAGGCCAGCCGGGTAGATGCTCCAGGAGGTTCAATGCCAGTCGCTGGGTGTCTTCGTTGTGCAGATAGCCAAGCTCGAAGTCGGTGAAAGCCTGACTCAGCCGAACACGGCGCGAGACTTCCACCACACGCTCGGTCAATTCCATGGATGGCTCTTGTCTGGCTTGCCAAAGTGCTCGCTCGCGTACATCCACCGTACGTAGCACCTGCGCCGCTACCGACCGGGTCAAGCCGGGGAACAGTCGCTGCAAGGTCATCAGTACCTGCTCGTCATCCACCGGTACATCCAGCAAGGAGGGCGCAGAATGGTGGTAGAACTGTTCGAAAAGGGCTCGACGCACGCGCTCCAGGCCGTTCGCCAGGTCGGCGCACACTGAAGCCCACCGGGATGCGTTACCCTCCTGCGGTTCTTCCTCGTCGTCGCTCAGGTCACGTCGACGCCGTGGCGCATCCGCCAGCACCTCGACTACCCGGTCGATCAGGCGATTATGCTGCAGATCAGCGCGAGACACCTTCAAGGGCTCTACCCCTTCTTGGCCATCACCGTGCACTTGCAACGGCGCCCCCCAATACTCGACGCTGTCATAGAGCTCTATGGTTTTACCAGGTGGCCAGTTCGGCAGCTTCACCAGAATTTGCACGACGGGCGAGTAGTCCTCAGCCAGCAGGCTTCCCCGGCGAGCCCGGCTGATCAAACCCAGCACCTGACGATCCGCGGCAAGGCGCAACAGCGTTTCGTGCAGCACGATAGGTAGTGGCAGGTCGTCTCGGAAAACCTGACGCAGTTCATCGATCGTCACGCCGCTGATGTCGCCAAGCAGTTGCAGTTCTGCTGCTGCGAACCGCTCAACGACAGTTCCCAGGCGGCGCAGCAAGGTCGCTTTGCTCCAGCGTTGCGGTTTCTCCATCACATGGTGCCAGGCGCCCTGACCATTATGTTCCAGCACCGGGCGGAACAACGACGGGTCCCTGGGCGACAGGATTCGCCATTTATCCAGTTCGGTGTCTTTCTCGACCTGGTAGATATCGTTGTCGATCCGTACCCACTGTTTACCGTCGGCATCATAGATTCCGTTCTGACGGTTCGGCGCCAACTGGTTCTTCCAGCGCACGTCCTGCGCATAAGGCAACAGGTCGGGATGCCATAGCTGTTCACGGCCATCGTCCAGGCGTACCACAACCAGGCGGGCCATGGCTGAAGGCACCGTCAGCTCATCCTCTTCTTCGCCATCGGCAATCGCGGCGTTGAGCAAGATCGCGCGCAAGAAAGCTTGCCCGGTCTCCTGCACCCTTACATTCCAGTGATCGGCGCCATGGAAGAGTCTCGCCAGCAGTTTTGCCGCCAGAACGACAGTGAAGGCTACCCCCATCACGGGCATGAACAGCGTCGCGCCCCCCAGAACCGCCAAAGTGGTGTTGTAGCCTGCGTCCAGATCACCACGAAGCATCTCATCACAGTCCTGACTGCTCACCACCAGCGCACGAGACTGATCCTTGATGTACTGAACGCTTTCGTTATAGAGCACATCGAACAGCTCGCGGCGTACGTCAACCTGCTGCCAATGCTGGGCACGGCGCAGACTTTGCGGGTCCACCAGCAGGTCAAGAAAACCTGGCCGTTCCTTGATTGTGGCAAAGCTGGCGAGAAACCGCCGAAACCCCCGATCCGCCAGTCGACTGATCAGGTCAGTCTTGAAGGCCTCGAGCGATGCATACTGCTTGAACGGATGCAGCGGATCGCCCGGGATGTAGACAATGCAGGGGACAATCTCAGTCGAGTCGACTGTGGAAGGCGCTATGATCACGATCTGCGTCAACGCCACACCGAACAGCGCCAGACGGGTACACAGGCTGGCGTCGAAAACATTGCCCTGGGCCAAGGCAACTTTCAGGGGCGCATCGGCCGGTGCGTCAGCGGACTGCCTCAGCAACGCCCGCACCGTTGCATACCCCTGTTCGTCGAGATCGTCCCTGATACGGGCAATGTTGGCTTGCACCTCCATCAGGTCGCGCATAGCGGTCTTTTTCTTGCTGCGCAGAACATCCTTGTCGCCGCCCATGAGCAGCACGTTTTCCAGGTGTTCCTGATAGCGTTTGCCCAGGTCCAGCTCGCGACAACCCTCAGCGAAATCAGCCGCAGAGATCGAGAGCAGGTCAGGATAGGGAGCTTCACTGTCGGTTGCGGTCAGCACGCTGGTCTTGTCGCTTGCCAGCGCGATCAGTTCATCGCGGCTGAAGTTCTTCAACGCTGCCTCGAACAGCGAAACGCTGGAAATTCGAAAGCCGGCGGCGCGCCTCACAAAACGGGCCTCGAGGATATCAACAGTCACGTTGAAGCGGGTCTGGAGCCAGTTTTCAAGTACAGGTTCGCAAAATTCATAGGCGCTTTGCAGGTCGGCGAAGGCCCGGGCAGCTTCGTGGCGCGAAGCATGGCTGCGGGCCTGGCTGGCATGCAAGGCGTTGCGCATTGGCCGGGAGGCGCTGCGCAACCATTGCGGCTGGCTGGAGGTTGCACTGTCGGGCAGCACGGCCGCCAGCTCCGAGCGTTTGAGCCGCGCGATCCAGGAGGGGACGCGCGCCTGTAGAAAGGCGACGTTAGGGTGAGAGGATGTCATGGTGTACGTCACTCCAGCGGTTTGGGATAGGCCAGTTGAATTCAACCCGCCCGCTTCGGTGCGTTAGATATATGTAGCCTTGCCGGTCATGGCGGCGCAGGCACATCAGGCACAGTGATCGCAGCGCAACACAGCGGTCTATAACAGCTGGGCAACGCTTGTTAGGGGATGGGCAACCTATTAAATTGCCAATGATCCGCCCCACCGATCATAAGGGAAACGAATGACGCTCACCGACCAGTCCACCCAGGTCCGCCCCGGCGAAGAACTCGACGCTGCGGTGATCGACCCTTATCTGAAGGCGCATATCCCGGGCCTGAGCGGCTCGCCGAGCATCAGCCAGTTCCCCGGCGGCGCCTCGAACCTGACCTACCTGGTGCAGTACCCCGGGCGCGAGTTCGTGCTGCGTCGGCCACCCTTTGGCCACAAGGCCAAATCCGCCCATGACATGGGCCGCGAGTTTCGCATCCTCAACCAGCTCAACAGCGGTTTCCCCTACTGCCCCAAGGCTTACGTGCACTGCACCGACGAGGCGCTGATCGGCGGTGAGTTCTACGTCATGGACCGGGTCAAGGGCATCATCCTGCGCTCGGACCTGCCACCGGAGCTGGGCCTGGATGCGCAGCGTACCGAGGCGCTGTGCAAGAGCTTCATCGAGCGCATGGTCGAACTCCACCAGGTGGACTACAACGCTTGCGGCCTGGGTGACCTGGGTAAACCCGAAGGCTATGTGCAACGCCAGATCGAGGGCTGGGCCAGCCGCTACGAAAAAGCCCTGACCGCGGATGCGCCACGCTGGGAAAAGGTCATCGCCTGGCTGCGCGAGAAGATGCCCGCCGACCACCCCAAGCCTGCGATCGTGCACAACGACTATCGCTTCGACAACGTCATCCTCGATGCCGACAACCCCATGCGCATCATCGGTGTGCTCGACTGGGAAATGACCACCCTCGGCGACCCGCTGATGGACCTGGGCAACACCCTGGCCTACTGGATTCAAGCCGACGACCCGGCGCCGGTGCAACTGATGCGCCGCCAACCGAGCAATGCCCCGGGCATGCTGACCCGCCAGCAGTTCGTCGACTACTACGCTGAACGCGCCGGCATCAAAATCGACAACTATGACTTCTATTACACCTACGGCCTGTTCCGCCTGGCCGGCATTGTCCAGCAGATCTACTACCGGTTCTTCCACGGCCAGACCCAGGACAAGCGCTTCGCCCAGTTCATTCACATGAACAAGCTGCTGGAGCACATGAGCCTGCAGGTCATCGCCAAGTCCCCACTCTGACGACTACAACAAGGAAAAGACCATGTCCAAGACTCACCTGTTCGACCTCGACGGCAAAGTCGCCTTCGTTTCCGGCGCCAGTCGCGGCATCGGCGAAGCCATCGCCCACCTGCTGGCCCAGCAAGGCGCCCACGTGATCGTCTCCAGCCGCAAGCTAGAGGGCTGCCAGCAGGTTGCCGATGCAATCATCGCCGCCGGTGGCAAGGCCACTGCGGTTGCCTGCCATATCGGTGAGATGGAGCAGATCGGCCAAGTCTTCGCCGGCATTCGCGAGCAGTTCGGGCGCCTGGACATCCTGGTCAACAACGCTGCCACCAACCCGCAGTTCTGCAATGTGCTGGACACTGATCTTGGCGCCTTCCAGAAGACCGTCGACGTCAACATCCGCGGTTATTTCTTCATGTCGGTGGAAGCCGGCAAGCTGATGCGCGACAACGGTGGCGGCAGCATCATCAACGTCGCCTCGATCAACGGCGTGTCGCCGGGGATCTTCCAGGGTATCTACTCGGTGACCAAGGCGGCGGTGATCAACATGACCAAGGTCTTCGCCAAGGAATGCGCGCCGTTCGGTATCCGCTGCAACGCCCTGCTGCCGGGCCTGACCGACACCAAGTTCGCCTCGGCGCTGGTCAAGAACGATGCGATCCTCAACACCGCCCTGCAGCAGATCCCGCTCAAGCGCGTGGCCGATCCGAAGGAGATGGCCGGCGCGGTGCTCTACCTGGCCAGTGATGCGTCGAGCTATACCACCGGTGTGGCGTTGAATGTCGATGGTGGGTTTTTGTCCTGAGTACCGTGTGGGAGCTGGCTTGCCAGCGATGAGGCCATTGCAGCCTACGACCGCTTCGCGCTCGATCGCGGGCAAGTCCCGCTCCCACACGTTCGCGGCTGCCTTCAGGATCGATGAGGCGCCTGACAGACGGCCTCGATCTCCATTACCATATCGACCCTTCGGCGCAGCCCTTCTGCGCCCAGTCGATTAAGCCCAGACCATGCCTTTCGAACTCAGCGTAGACCTCACCACCCTCGCGATTCTTGCCGCCGTCGCTTTCGTTGCCGGCTTCATCGATGCCATTGCCGGAGGCGGCGGCCTGCTCACCACCCCCGCCCTGCTCACCGCCGGCATGCCACCGCACCTGGTGCTGGGCACCAACAAGCTCAGCTCGACCTTCGGCTCGGCCACCGCCGGCTTCACCTATTACCGGCGCAAGCTGTTTCATCCGGCGCAATGGCGCCACGCCCTGGTCGGCACGTTTATCGGCGCCTTGATTGGCGCGGTGGTGGCCCACTACCTGCCAGCCGAATGGCTGAACAAGATGCTGCCGGTGATCGTCTTCCTCTGCGGCGTGTACCTGCTGTTCGGCGGCACGCCCAAGGCGCCGCTGGACGCCGACGCACCGGTGAAAAAGAAGTGGCAGATCCCCCAGGGCTTCACCCTGGGCTTCTATGACGGCGTGGCCGGCCCCGGCACCGGGGCATTCTGGACCGTCAGCACGCTGCTGCTCTACCCCATCGACCTGGTCAAGGCCAGCGGCGTGGCGCGCAGCATGAACTTCGTCAGCAACGCTGCAGCCCTGTCGGTGTTCATCTTCTCCGGCCAGGTCGACTGGCTGGTCGGTCTGTCGATGGGCTCGGCGCTGATGGTCGGCGCATTTTTCGGCGCGCGCACCGCCATCAGCGGCGGCAGCAAGTTCATCCGCCCGGTGTTCATCACCGTGGTGCTGGCATTGACCGTTCGTCTAGCGTGGCAGCATTGGTTCGGGCAGGTGTAAGCCCTGCGCCCGCCCATTGAATGCAATAGGCAGGCGCTGGATCAAAGGCGGGTAATTTCGACACCGGCGAAATGATCGATCACCAACTGTTTGAACACGTCGATCTCGTCTTTGGCCTTGTCACAGCTCAACTGCTCGATATAAAAGCGGTACAGCCCGTCCTCCAGATGGGGCTGGGCTGCTTCAAGGTCTTCAAAGCGTTCGTTGAAGACTGCGTCATGCTCGCGAAAACGCGTGGGATGCTCCTCTCTGAAGAACCCTTGCCACTCGCTTTGTGCATCAAGCAGAAACTCCGGCACAGCGGCCTTGAGTTGTCGCTCGTCCATTCTGAAAGCCTGTGCAAGCTGCGTCAGCTCAGCAAGCATGTTGTCCTGGCCTTTTCGCTCAATCGCTCCCCACCCCTCATCAGGGCCCAGCAGAAGGCGGCCACTTTCAATAATTACCGCATTGCGCCGCTCCAGGCGCTGGACCGGGATATCAAGCAGTGCGCTGAATGGATTACCCGGTGGCGATGGGCGGACTTCAAGCTCCCAGGGGAAGCTCTCCAACAGGGCATCTGCACCCGAGAACGCGTCCGCGCCGCCGGTACGATCGAAATACACGCACGCCCCCAGATCGCTGTCCTCAAATACCGCCACCCCAAGCTGATGTTCAGGCGACCCCTCCTGCGCAGGTGCCGACACGTTACGGGGCAGAAGTCGGGGTAGCAGTTCGAAGGGGTTGGCGTCAGTGCCAGAGAGCCCTGCCTGATGCAGTATCTGCTCAGCCAGCGTCTGCTGCTCTGACGACATTTGCGTTTCGCTGATACTTGCCGCCAGAAACGCCAATAGATTTTGATAGGCCTCGGGACGTGAACCTCGGCCCTCGCCCAACGCCACGCAAGCCTGCTCCAGCTGCTCGCGTAGTTCATAAGCGCCCGGCGACTCTGCCTGAAGGTCAACAGAATGACTGTAGCTGCTGGCTGCTGGATTCAACTCCACGACGATCTTTCCCGGCTGGTTAGTAAAGTCGGGCAGTTTCTTCTGATAGGGTCCAGGCACCTAGAGGGAATACTTTCCCTGTCAGCTTGTGTCAGCTGAGCAGCACCGGCTCCTGCAACCCCAAGCGCCGCGCCACATACAAGTCGATCAGGTAACGGGCAATCGAGCGCCCCGCCGGCAACGGCGGCAGCGCATCGACCCGGAACCACTGGGCGTCCTCGATCTCGTCCGCCTGCATGATGATCTCGCCGCCGGCGTACTCGGCATGAAAGCCGAGCATCATCGAATGCGGGAACGGCCAGCACTGGCTACCGACATACTGGATGTTCTGCACCTCGATCGCCACCTCTTCGCGCACCTCGCGCACCAGGCAATCCTCAGCCGACTCACCCGGCTCGGCAAAGCCGGCCAAGGTGCTGTACACGCCGGTGACAAAGCGTGGAGAACGGGCCAGGAGGATTTCATCGCCACGGGTGACCAGCACGATCATGCTCGGCGAGATGCGTGGGTAGCTGCGCAGCTCGCACGGCGCGCAGTACATGGCCCGCTCCCAGTGGATCTGCGCCATGGGCTGGCCGCAGCTGCCGCAGAAGCGGTGCTCGCGGGCCCAGGTGCCGATCTGCGCGGCGTAGCCGAGGATCTTGTAGGTATCGAAGTCGCCTTCGAGCATGAACTGACGCAAGCCGCGCCAGCTGCAGCCCGCTACCGCCTGCGGGCTGCGCAGCTCGAGAAGGAACACCGGCTGGCCATCGAAATGGCCAATGCCGTGCTCGCACAGTACGTCCAGTTCCTGACGCCTGAGCCAGTCGCGCGGGAACAGCGCACCATTGTCATCGACCAGGAACCCTTCGCTGCTGCGGGCTACTGCCCAGCCGCCGCTGATGTTCGTATCCAGTACTGCGGTGATCCAGCGCGCTGACATCGTGCGGTTCCTTGCGGGGGTTCGCCGCCGGGCGTCAGTCGGCGAACTCGGGTTTCTGTTTGCTCATGTGGGCGGCAACCGCCACCCGCAGATCGGTGGACTGCAGCATGGCGGCGTTCCAGGTGGCGATGTACTCCAGGCCATCGTCGATGCGGTGATCGCGCATGTAGCTGATCATGTGCTTGGTGCCGGCCACGGCAAGCGGCGATTTTCCCGCAATTTCAGCGGCAATGGCAAAGACTCCGTCAAGCAGCGCCTCATTCGTGTCGAACACCCGGTTGACCAGGCCGATGCGCAGGGCTTCGTCAGCCGCGACATTGCGCCCGGTGTAGGCCAGCTCGCGCATGATGCCGTCGCCGATGATCCGTGGCAGGCGCTGCAGGGTGCCGACGTCGGCGGCCATGCCCATGTCGACCTCCTTGATCGAGAACTGCGCGTCACTGCTGCAGTAGCGCATGTCACAGGCCGAGACCAGGTCGATGGCGCCGCCGATGCAATAGCCCTGAATCGCCGCCAGCACCGGCTTGCGGCAGTTGTCCACGGCATTGAACGACGCTTGCATGCGCAGGATGGTCCGGCGCAGCAGGCGTGCGTTGCGGCCGACGTCCTTGCCCAGCTCGTTGGCCACCGAGGCCAGCAGCATCAGGTCGATACCCGCGGAGAAATGCTTGCCCGCGCCGCTGATCACCACCGCGCGCACTTCGTCGGTTTCATCGATCCAGCGGAAGATCTCGACGATTTCGCTCCAGAACGCCGCGTTCATGGCGTTGTACTTTTCCGGGCGGTTGATCTGCACGTGGGCGATGTGGTGAATCAGTTCGACCTTGAACGCTTGGTAGTCAGTCACGGTGCTTTCCTTGATGGCGGCGAGGTTGATCGCAGGACTATAACAAGGTGGCCGTCGGCGCCAAGGCCGCGCTTGTGCCAAAACCGGGACTTTTACCTTGATCTCCTTTCGCACATGCGGCACTTTGCCCAGCTGTTGAATCATAAGGATACATTTTCATGTCCCGCTCCCTGGCCGGCGCCCTGGCCCACAATTTTCTCGGGCAGTCGCCGCGCTGGTACAAGGCCACCTTGTGCCTGTTCCTGCTGCTCAATCCCCTGCTGCTGTTCACCCTTGGCCCCGTGGTGGCCGGCTGGGTGCTGGTGATCGAGTTCATCTTTACCCTCGGCATGGCGCTCAAGTGCTACCCGCTGATGCCCGGCGGCCTGCTGATGGTCGAAGCCCTGCTGCTGGGCATGACCACGCCGCAAGCGCTGTATGAAGAGCTGCAGCACAACTTTCCGGTGATCCTGCTGCTGATGTTCATGGTCGCCGGCATCTACTTCATGAAAGACCTGCTGCTGTTCGTGTTTTCGCGCATCCTGCTCGGGGTAAAGTCCAAGACCCTGCTGGCCTTGCTCTTCTGCTTTCTCTCGGCGTTTCTCTCGGCGTTTCTCGATGCCCTGACGGTCACGGCGGTGATCATCAGCGCGGCGGTGGGCTTCTACTCGGTGTATCACCGGGTCGCTTCCGGCGGCAACCCGCGGGAAGACTCGGACCTGGACAGCGACCAGCAGATCGCTCACCTGCACCGTGACGACCTGCAGCAGTTCCGCGCCTTTTTGCGCAGCCTGCTGATGCATGGCGCCGTCGGTACTGCCCTGGGCGGTGTGTGCACCCTGGTGGGTGAACCGCAGAACCTGCTGATCGGCCACGAGATGGGCTGGCACTTCGCCGAGTTCTTCCTCAAGGTTGCGCCGGTGTCGCTGCCGGTGCTGGCCGCCGGCCTGGTGACCTGCGTACTGCTGGAGAAACTGCGCTGGTTCGGCTATGGCACCCTGCTGCCGGACAACGTGCGCCAGGTGCTGGCCGCCTATGCCGCCGAAGACGACGCCCAGCGCACGACTCATCAACGTGCCGCCTTAGTGGTGCAAGGCCTGGCGGCGCTGATCCTGATCATCGGCCTGGGCCTGCATGTGGCCGAAGTCGGCCTGATCGGCCTGCTGGTGATCGTATTGATCACCGCCTTTACCGGCATCACCGACGAACACCGCCTGGGCCGCGCGTTCCAGGACGCCATGCCGTTTACTTCGCTGCTGGTGGTGTTCTTTGCCGTGGTGGCGGTGATTCACCAGCAGCAGCTGTTTACCCCGCTGATCCAGTGGGTGCTGGCGCTGCCGGCGGATCAGCAGCCGGGCATGCTGTTTATCGCCAACGGCCTGTTGTCGGCGATCAGCGACAACGTGTTCGTCGCCACCATCTATATCACCGAGGTCAAGCAGGCGTTTGTCAACGGTGGCATGAGTCGCGAGCACTTCGAGACCCTGGCGGTGGCGATCAATACCGGCACCAACCTGCCAAGCGTGGCCACGCCCAATGGCCAGGCGGCGTTCCTGTTCCTGCTGACTTCGGCGATCGCCCCGCTGATTCGCCTGTCGTATGGGCGGATGGTGTGGATGGCGCTGCCCTACACCGTGGTCATGGGTGGGCTGGGGTGGTGGGCGGTGACTTACTGGTTGTAGGAGCGGGCTTGTCCCGCGATGGGTTTCACCCGATGCGGTGCCAGACCCTCCGGTCCCGGGCCAGCAACTCATCCGCCGCCGTCGGGCCATTTTCGCCGGCGGCATAGGGCTGCACCTCGCCGCCCTCCTTCCAGGCATCGAGAAACGGTTGCACTGCGCGCCAGCCGTTCTCGATGTTGTCGGCGCGCTGGAACAACGTCTGGTCGCCGGTCAGGCAATCGTAGATCAGCGTCTCGTAGCCCGTGGACGGCTGCATCTTGAAAAAGTCCTTGTAGGCAAAACCCAGCTCGACGTTCTCCATGGCCAGGGCCGGGCCCGGGCGCTTGGCCTGCAGGTCGAACCACATGCCTTCGTTGGGCTGGATCTGGATCTTCAGGTAGTTGGGCTTGAGCCGCTCGACCTCGGTGTCACGAAACTGGGCATAGGGCGCTGGCTTGAAGCAGATGGCAATCTCGGTATCGCGCACGCTCATGCGCTTGCCGGTGCGCAGGTAGAACGGCACGCCGACCCAGCGCCAATTGTCGATCATCACCTTGAGCGCGACGAAGGTTTCGGTGTTGCTGTCGGGCTCGACCCGCGGCTCTTCGCGGTAACCGGGCACGTTCTTGCGCCCCTGCTTGCCCGCCGTGTACTGGCCGCGCACCGAGTGCTTCAGGGCCATGTTTTTCGACCAGGGCCGGATCGCGCCGATGACCTTGGCTTTCTCGCTTCGGACCGCATCGGCGCCAAAGGCTGCCGGCGGCTCCATGGCGACCATGGCCAGTAACTGGAACAAGTGGTTGGGCACCATGTCCCGTAATGCGCCGGTATTGTCGTAGAAGGCGCCGCGGCTTTCGACGCCGACGGTTTCGGCAGCGGTAATCTGCACATGATCGATGTAGTGGTTGTTCCAGAACGCTTCGAACAGGCCGTTGGAAAAGCGGCTGACGAGGATGTTCTGCACCGTCTCTTTGCCCAGGTAGTGGTCGATGCGATAGATCTGCTTTTCGCTCATGACCTTGAGCAGGCAGGCGTTGAGCGCTTCGGCACTGGCCAGGTCCGAGCCGAAGGGTTTTTCCACCACCACCCGGCGAAAGCCATCGGTTTCGTCGAGCAGGCCGGCGGCGCCCAGGCGCTGCACCACTTCGCTGAAAAAGCGCGGCGAGGTGGCCAGGTAGAACACCGCGTTGGCACTGGGGTTGCTGCGGATGCGTTCGGCGATGGCCTGGTAGGTGGCTTCGTCGAGAAAGTCGCCGGTCAGGTAGCCGATGCGCTTGGCCAGGCGTGCCCAGAGCTTGTCATCCAGGCACTTGCTGGCGCCTTCACTGGCCTTGTCGCGCTCGCGCATGAAGGCTTCCAGGCGCGCGGCGAATTCACGGTCGGTGGCGGCGTTATGGTCGACGCCGATGATCCGCAGGCCCTTGTCGAGCAAGCCGTCGCGGCTCAGGTTGTACAGCGCCGGCATCAACAGGCGTTTGACCAGGTCGCCGTTGGCGCCAAACAGGAACAGGTTGCAAGGCGGGGCCGCTTCGATTTGTGTTTTGCTCATTCGGCGTTCTTCTCGACATGACCACCAAAGCCGAAGCGCATGGCCGACAGCATGCGGTCGGCATAGGTGCCCTGCTGCTGGCGCGAACGAAAGCGGGCGAACAGGGCGCTGGACAACACCGGCACCGGCACCGCCTGCTCCACCGCCGCATCGATGGTCCAGCGCCCTTCACCGCTGTCGGCCACCGAGCCGCTGTAGCCGCCCAGTTGCGGATCGGCCACCAGGGCATCGGCGGTGAGGTCGAGCAGCCAGGAGGTGACCACGCTGCCACGGCGCCAGACTTCAGCGATTTCGGCCAGGTTCAGGTCAAAGCGCTGCTCGGCCGGCAAGGCATCGCTGCCCTTGCTCTTGAGCAGGTCGAAACCTTCGGCATAGGCCTGCATCAGGCCGTACTCGATGCCGTTGTGGATCATCTTCACGTAGTGTCCGGCACCTGCAGGGCCGGCATGGATATAGCCTTGCTCGGCACGTTCGGCCGGGCCCTGGCGGCCCCGGGTGCGAGGGATGTCACCGACCCCGGGGGCGAGGGTTGCGAACAGCGGATCGAGACGATCGACCACGGCCTTTTCGCCGCCGATCATCATGCAGTAGCCCCGTTCCAGGCCCCAGACACCGCCCGAGGTGCCGACGTCGATATAGTGCAGGTTGCGCGTGCCCAGCTCGGCGGCACGGCGCATATCGTCCTTGTAGAAGGTGTTGCCGCCATCGATGATCACATCGTCGGCATCCAGCAGGTCGGCCAGTTGCGCAATGGTCTGCTCGGTCGGCTCACCGGCCGGCAACATCACCCACACCGCGCGTGGTTTCTCCAGCTTGCCCACCAGTGCGCCAAGGTCGTGGGCGCCATTGGCACCTTCCTTGACCAGGGTTTCCACCGCCTGGCGATCACGGTCATGCACCACCATCCGGTGCCCGCCACGCATCAAGCGCCGTGCAATATTGCCGCCCATGCGGCCCAGCCCCACGATTCCCAATTGCATGTGCGATGCTCCCCTGGAATGAAAAATGCCGGTTCAGGCCTTCAAGGTTAGTCCAGCCATCGCCCACTTGGTTCAGCGACGAACGGCAAGACACCCAGAAACAAAAAAGTTCCCATGACCGACAAAAGAATTCAGAATCGCCGCCGATCAAGCAGCTACGCTGTTAGAAAAACGACCCACCCTATGCGAGGTGTGCAATGGGAACCCTTCTGCCGAAAATGCCTGCCCAGACCCTCTACGTGA
The DNA here is from genome assembly GCF_900497695.1 of Pseudomonas wadenswilerensis. Lineage (GTDB taxonomy): Bacteria > Pseudomonadota > Gammaproteobacteria > Pseudomonadales > Pseudomonadaceae > Aquipseudomonas > Aquipseudomonas wadenswilerensis. The sequence goes on from NZ_UIDD01000007.1 coordinate 694,064, forward strand.
CGGTTCACCGCGACGAGTTGCGTCGCCTCAAAGAAGAACGCGACCAGTTGCAACAACAAGTCGCCCGGCTCAACCTGCTGCTGCAGCAAGCGCAGGATGGCCAGGTGCCCGCTCGCGCCTGACGGCGCCGCCTCTATCGTTGGAATGGCCAGCAGTGGCTGATCAGCAGCCACCATTCCTCGCTGTTGCCGCGCGGCTGAATTTGCGCCATGACCTGCGGTACAAATGCTGCAGGTATTCCCGCCAGCAAAAGTGACCAGCGGGTCACATATTTCACGATATCTCTCCTACACTCGGTATTCGGCCAGACATCGCCCGGAAAACTCGACTGAAATTAGTCGAAACTTCTGGAATCGCGGTAGGTCAGGAACTAAGTAGGCCATCGATTCCGCTTCAACGGACGCGGCCCACCCATCCCATATCGTCACCACGCCGTCGGCAGGACGCCGGCTTGCGTAGCGCTTGTGCGCTTGGCTTCGGGGCATGGAATGCAAGGCAAGACCACTTATAGAGAGAAGTATCAGCAGAGAAACAACAACGGGCGCCCACGCCCGCACAACATAGGGACGGAGAGAAGTATGATCAGTGCCGCTGTCGAACCTCATGTAGAGCATTTCACCCCGGATACGCGTGAGTCGCTTGGAGCGGATTTCACGCCGACAGCCAAGGCACTGGGTGCTGACCCCAGACATTCATCGAAGAAGCGCAAAGTGTTGTTCGTTACCTCGGAAATCGCCGACCTGGTCAAGACCGGCGGCCTGGGCGATGTCTCGGCGGCATTGCCACGAGCCATGCGCCACTTGCACGATGTGCGGGTGCTGATCCCCGGTTACCCGCAAGTGCTGGAGAGCGACAACCCGATCCACCTGGTCGGCGAACTGGGCGGCCACGCAGCGCTGCCGCCATGCAAGATCGGCCGCATGGACCTGGCCGACGGCCTGGTGATCTACGTGCTGATCTGTCCCGAGTTGTACCAGCGTGAAGGCACCCCCTACGGTGCCAACAACGGCCGCGACTGGCCCGACAACCATATCCGCTTCGCCCGCCTGGGCCTGGCCGCCGCGGAAATCGCTGCCGGTGAAGGCATGGTCCACTGGAAGCCCGACCTGGTCCACGCCCACGACTGGCCCGCCGGCCTGGCCCCGGCCTACATGCACTGGCGCGGCCTGCAGACCCCGACCCTGTTCACCATTCACAACCTGGCCTACCAGGGCGTGGTCAGCCGCGCCTGCTGCCCGGAGCTGGCGATTCCCAACCATGCCCTGCAGCAGGAAGGCATGGAGTTCTACGGCAAGCTGTCGTTCCTCAAGGCCGGCCTTGCCTATTCCAGCCATATCACCACGGTCAGCGCCACCTACGCCCGAGAGATCACCACGCCGTCGTTCGGCTGCGGGCTGGATGGCTTTCTAGCCAGCAAGGCTCAGCAAGGCCTGCTCAGCGGCATTCCCAACGGCATCGACGAAAGCTGGGACTCGGCCAGCGACCCGCACCTGGCCCACCCCTTCAGCCTCAACGACTGGGAGGGCAAAGCCGTCAACGCCCGGCAGGTCCGCGCGCTGTTCGAGCTGCAGCCCTCGACCGGGCCGCTGTTCGCCGTGGTCTCGCGCCTGGTGTACCAGAAAGGCCTGGACCTGACGCTGGGGGTGGCCGACTACATTGTTCGCCAAGGCGGCCAGATCGCGATCATCGGCCGCGGCGAGCCAGAAGAAGAGCAAGCCATGAGCGAACTCGCCCTGCGCTATCCCGGGCAGATCGGCGTGCGCATCGGCTTCAACGAAACCGATGCCCGGCGCATGTTCGCCGGCAGCGATTTCCTCTTGATGCCATCTCGCTACGAACCCTGCGGCCTGAGCCAGATGTATGCCCAGCGCTTCGGTTCGCTGCCGGTGGCACGCAACACCGGGGGCCTGGCCGACACCATCGAGAACGGCGTCACCGGTTTTCTGTTCGATGAGTCCACTGTCGACAGCTACCGCGAAGCCCTGAGCCGGGCGTTTTACGTGTACGGCAAGCAGAACCTGCTCAACGCCATGCGTTGCCTGGCCATGACCCAACCCTTCAACTGGTGCCAGGCCGTCGAGCCTTATGCCCGTCTCTACGAGGAATTGGTTGAAAACGCCCGTGTAACCCCACGCTGACGCGAGGTGGCAGGTATGCCCTTGAGGTCACAGGAACAAGCGACCCACGGGGCCGCGATGCTGGACAGTAGCAGCGCCCGGTTTGCCCTCTGGGCACCGGACGCGCAACGGGTTGAAGTCGAGTTCGAAGCGGGCCCGCGTGAACCTTTGCAGGCACAGGCCGACGGCTGGTTCGTCGGCCGCCTCGCCTGCAAGGCCGGTAGCCGGTACCGCTACCGGATTGACGCTGAGCAGACGGTCGCCGACCCGGCATCGCGCTACCAGCCCGAAGGCGTGCACGGCCCCAGCGAGCTGGTGGACCAGGCGGCCTACCGCTGGCAACATCCGAACTGGCACGGCCGCCCCTGGCACGAAGCGGTCATCTATGAGCTGCACGTCGGCCTGTGCGGCGGCTATGCCGGGGTCATCGAGCGCTTGCCGGCCCTGGCCGAGCTGGGTATTACCGCGATCGAACTGATGCCGATCGGGCAGCTCCCCGGGAATCGCAACTGGGGCTATGACGGCGTGCTGCCGTTCGCCCCGCAGCACAGCTATGGCACCCCGGACCAACTGCGCCAACTGATTGACCAGGCGCACGGGCATGGCCTGATGGTCGTGCTGGATGTGGTCTACAACCACTTCGGCCCGGATGGCAATTACCTCGGCCGCTACGCCAGCGGGTTTTTCCGTGAGGATCGCCAGACCCCCTGGGGCGCGGCGATCGATTTTCGCCGCCGCCAGGTGCGCGATTTCTTTATCGAGAACGCCCTGATGTGGCTGCAGGACTACCGCGTCGATGGCTTGCGCCTGGACGCCGTGCATGCCATCGACGATCCGGACTTTCTCGCCGAACTGGCGCGCCGGGTGCGCAGCCAGATCACCCCGGGGCGTCAGGTATGGCTGAACCTTGAGAACGAACACAACCAGGCGCACCTGCTTGAACAGGGCTTCGATGCGCAGTGGAACGACGACGGTCACAACGCCCTGCACGTGCTGCTCACCGGCGAACAGGAGGCGTATTACGCCGACTACAGCGAGTCGACCATCGAGAAGCTGGCGCGCTGCCTGAGCCAGGGCTTTGTCTTCCAGGGCCAACCCGACCGCAACGGCCGTCCCCGCGGCGAGCCCAGCGGGCACTTGCCGCCCACAGCCTTCGTGCTGTTCCTGCAGAACCACGACCAGATCGGCAACCGCGCGTTCGGTGAGCGCCTGAACCAGCTGTGTCCGCCACAGGCCTTGCGGGCAGCCACCACCCTGTTGTTACTGTCGCCGATGATCCCGCTGTTGTTCATGGGCGATGAATGGGGCTGCGAGCAACCTTTCGTATTTTTCACCGACCATCACGACGAACTCGCCGACGCCGTGCGCGAAGGGCGACGGGCCGAATTTGCCGGCTTTGCCGCCTTCCAGGACGCAGCCACCCGGGCACGCATTCCCGACCCCAACGCCATCAATACCTTTAACGCCTCACGGCCACGCCCGCCTGAATCGCGCCAGCGACCCTGGCTACAGTTCTACCGGCAGTTGCTGGCTCTGCGCGCCCGGCACATCGTCCCGCACCTGCCGGGTATCCATGCCCTCGGCGCACATGTGCTGGGGCCACAGGCCCTGAGTGTGCGCTGGCAATTACAGCAGGGTGGCGAGCTGCGTATCGACCTGAACCTGGGCCCGACTGCGCAACTTGCCGATCTTCCCGATGGCCCTTCGCGGCTGTTCACCTGCAGCCAGGCCAGTGTCGGCACTACACAACTACCGCCTTACACCACCCTGGTCAGCCTGACGCCGACCACACCAGCGGAGCCTGCCCATGACTGACCCACGCTTGCAGCAACTGGCCGAACTGGCAGGCCTGGCAGTGGACTGGATCGACGCCAATGGCCGTGCCCAGCGAGTCAACGACCCGGCGCTGCAACGGGTTCTGGCAGGGCTTGGCCACCCGGCAGGCAGCACTGAAGCGATCGAAGTCAGCATCCAGGCCCTGCTCAGCGCCCACGATGCCCGCCACCTGCCGCCGCTGTTGACGGTCGACCAGGACCTGGCACTTGAGCTGTCCGGCTATTTCCCTGCCGCGATGGATTGCCGGGTGCAGCTTGAGGATGGCAGCGAACAGTTGCTGCAATTGGACGCTCAGGCCAGGCTTCCCGCCGGGTTGCCCATCGGCTATCACCAGGTGCAGATCGACCGGCAGCACTTTACCCTGGCCGTAGCACCGGCACGCTGCTACAGCATTGCCGATGCCCTCGACACACCGACGCCGCGCTGCTGGGGCCTGAGTGCCCAGCTGTACAGCCTGCGTCGCCCCGACGACGGTGGCTATGGTGACTGCCTGGCCCTCGAAGCGCTGGTGCGCAGCGCCGCCGAGCGCGGTGCCGATGCCCTGGCGATCAGCCCCCTGCACGCCATGTTCGCCAGCGACACCCAGCGCTACAGCCCTTACTCGCCGTCCAGCCGGCTGTTTCTCAACAGCCTCTATGCCAGCCCCGCGGCGCTGCTCGGTGATCGCGCCGTGCGCATGGCCATTGAAGCCTGTCAGTTGCATGGCCCACTGGAGCAGCTTGAACAGCTGCCGCTGATCGACTGGCCCCAGGCAGCGTCGTTCCGCCAGCGCCTGCTGCGGGCGCTGTATCGCGACTTTATCGCCGCCGAGCACCCGTTGTTCGCCGATTTCGACAGCTATCGCCAGCACGCAGGTCCCGCCCTTGAACGTCATTGCCGTTTCGAGGTGCTGCTGGAACACGCGCTCAAGCGCGATATCGGCCAGGACTGGCGCGACTGGCCCGCCGCCTGGCACGACCCGCACAGCCCGGAGGTGAGTGCGTTCGCCCGCCAGCACAGCGAAGAGGTGGAGTTTCACGCCTTTTGCCAATGGTTGATCGAACGCAGCCTGCAGCGCGCCCAGGATGCGGCACGCAGCAATGGCATGAGCATCGGCCTGATCGCCGATCTGGCGGTGGGGGCCGACGGCGCCGGCAGCCAGGCCTGGAGCCGCCAGGACGAGCTGCTGGCCGGCCTCAACGTCGGTGCCCCGCCCGACATCCTCAATCGCGCCGGGCAGAACTGGGGCATCTGCGCGTTCTCGCCCGAAGGTCTGCGGCGCAACGGCTACCGCGCCTTTATCGAAATGCTGCGGGCCAACTTCGCCCATGCTGGCGGCTTGCGCATCGACCACGTGATGGGCCTGCAACGCCTGTGGCTGATTCCCCAAGGCGCCACCCCGGCCGAAGGCGCCTATTTGCATTACCCGCTCGATGATCTGCTGCGCCTGCTGAGCCTTGAGTCGGTGCGCCACCAGGCCATCGTCCTCGGCGAAGACCTGGGCACCGTGCCCGACGGCCTGCGCGAAAAGCTCGCCGCACGGGCGATCCTTGGTATGCGCGTACTGTTGTTCGAACAGGACCCGCCCGGCCATTTCAAACCCATCCTCGACTGGCCCGACAGTGCCCTGGCCACCACCAGCACCCATGACTTGCCGCCGTTGGCCGGCTGGCTGCAGGCGCGCGATATCGACTGGAACCAGCGCCTGACCCTGATCGACGGCATCACCGAACGCCACTGGCGCGAAACGCGCCAACACGAACGCCAGGGCCTGCGGCGGATCCTTGAGCAGAACTACGGCCAGCCCCTGCAAGACAGCGACGCCCTGATCGATGCCAGCATCCGCTACCTCGGCCATACCCGCGCGCCGCTGGTGCTGGTGCCGCTGGAAGACCTGCTGGGCATCGACGAGCAACCCAACCTGCCGGGCACCACCGACAGCCACCCGAACTGGCGCCGGCGTTTTGCCCTGACCGCTACCGGCCTGCTCGACGACGAGGACGCGGCGCGGCGCCTGGAGCTGCTGGCGCAAGCCCGCGAACAAGCCTGGGAGCGTGACCGATGAAAGCCCTGACGGCGACCCTGCGCCTGCAGTTTCATGCCGACTTCAGCCTCGACGATGCCGTGCCTCTGGTGCCCTACTTCGCCCGCTTAGGTATCAGCCACCTGTACGCCTCGCCGCTGCTGCGCGCCCGCCCCGGCTCGCGTCATGGCTACGATGTGGTCGACCCCGGCCAGGTCAGCCCGGAGCTGGGCGGCGAAGCGGCGCTGGAGCGGCTGGTGGCAGCGCTACGCCTGCATGGCATGGGGCTGATCCTCGACATGGTCTCCAACCATATGGCTGTCGGCAGCGACAATCCCTGGTGGCAGGACCTGCTGGCCTGGGGCCGGCGCAGCCGTTATGCCGAATTCTTCGACATCCAGTGGCACTCGCCGGACCCGTTGCTCGAAGGCCAGCTGTTGCTGCCGTTTTTGGCCAGTGACTACGGTGCGGTGCTACAGGCCGGAGAAATCCCCCTGCGGTTCGATGCCGCTACGGGCCAGTTTCATATCCAGCACCACGAACACCGTTTTCCGATCTGCCCCGCAGATTATGGGGTGATTCTCACCAACGGCGGCGCCGCCCTGCAGGAGCTGGGTACACGCTTGAGTGGTTTGCGCAGCGGTGCCGATGCGCCGCTGCGGGCCAGGCCACTGCTGGCTGAGCTGGCAGCAGTGGCCCGGCAGCAGCCTCTGGACGATGTGTTCACTGCGTTCGACAGTCGTACGCCTGAAGGCTTCAAGCGCCTGCACGCCCTACTCGAACGCCAGCCCTATCGCCTGGCCAGCTGGCGCACCGCCGGCGACGATATCAACTGGCGACGCTTCTTCGACGTCAATGAGCTGGGCGGCCTGCGGGTGGAGCGTGCGGCGGTGTTCGAGGCCACCCACAGCAAGGTGTTCGAGCTGATCGGCCGCGGCCTGGTCGACGGCCTGCGGGTTGACCACATTGACGGTCTGGCCGACCCCCGTGGCTACTGCCGCAAGCTGCGCCGCCGGGTCGACGGGCTGCTGGCCCAGCGCCCGCTTGAGGCGGCGCTGGAGCACTTTCCGATTTTTGTCGAGAAGATCCTCGGTGCCGACGAGCAGTTGCACCGCGACTGGCAAGTCGACGGCACCACCGGCTACGAGTTCATGAACCAGGTCTCGCTGTTGCAGCACGACCCGGACGGCGAAGGCGAACTGGCAGCGCTGTGGAGCGCGGTGAGCGACCGCCCGGAGTTTACCGAGGAAGTGCGCCTGGCTCGCCAGCAGATCCTCAGCGCCAGCCTGGCCGGCGATTTCGAATCGGTGTCCCAGGCATTGTTGCAGGTTGCCCGTGACGACCTGATGAGCCGCGACCTGACCTTCGGCGCCATTCGCCGCGCCCTGCAGGCACTGATCGAGCACTATCCGGTGTACCGCACCTACATCAATGCTTGCGGCCGTCCCGCAGAAGACGAAGCGTTCTTCCAGCAGGCCATGCGCGGTGCCCGCCAGTGCCTGAGCGAGGCCGACTGGCCGGTGCTCGATTACCTGCAACGTTGGCTCGGTGGTGAACCCTGGTGCCGCTTGCCGCCAGGACGCCCGCGCAAGCACCTGCGCCATGCCTGCGTACGCTTTCAGCAGCTGACTTCACCCACGGCCGCCAAGGCCGTGGAAGACACCGCCTTCTACCGCTCGGCGCTGCTGCTGTCGCGTAACGATGTCGGCTTTGATGCCGAGCGTTTCAGTGCGCCGATCGAAGACTTCCATCAGCATTGTCTTGTGCGCCTGGAGCAGTTCCCGGACAACCTGCTGGCCACCGCCACCCATGACCACAAACGCGGTGAAGACACCCGTGCGCGCCTGGCGGTGCTCAGCGAACGCAGCAGCTGGTTTGCCAGCCGGGTCGAACACTGGCGTGAACTTGCCAGTCCCTTGCGCAGCACGCTGGCCGACGGCGAGGCACCGGGCGCCGCTGATGAACTGCTGCTGTACCAGACCCTGCTCGGGAGTTGGCCGCTGGACCTGGACGAGAACGATCCGACGGCGCTCGAAGCCTATGCCCAACGCTTGTGCCAGTGGCAGCGCAAGGCCCTGCGCGAGGCCAAGTTGCGCAGCAGCTGGAGCGCACCCAACGAGGCCTATGAGCGGGCTTGCCTGGACTTCATCGACACCCTGTTGCTGGAGCGCGCCAGCCAGCAGTTGCGGCACTCACTGGCCGAGGCGGCGCAGGCGATCGCTTGCCCGGGCGCCCTCAACAGCCTGGCGCAGTGCCTGCTGCGCATGACCGCGCCAGGCGTGCCCGACCTGTACCAGGGCAACGAATTCTGGGATTTCAGCCTGGTCGACCCCGACAACCGCCGCCCGGTGGATTTTGCCAGCCGCCGTCAGGCGCTGGTGGACGGCACCACAACGGCGCAGCGGCTGCAGGACTGGCGCAGCGGCCGGATCAAACAGGCGCTGATCAACCAGGTGCTGGAGTGGCGTCAACAATACCCGCAGCTGTTCCTGCGCGGTCAGTACCTGCCGCTCGAAGTGCGCGGCAGACACGCCGACCGGGTCCTGGCGTTTGCCCGCGTGACGGCTGGCGAACGCGCCATTGTCGTCGTGCCGCGCCTGGCCTGGGGCTTGCTTGCACAGTCCCCGATCCCCCTGATCCCGGCACAGAACTGGGACGATACCCGGCTGATCCTGCCGTTTGCCTTGTCGCCTGCCACTTGCTCGGGACTTTTTGCCACGGGCGCAGTCACAGCCTCAAAGGAGCTGTGGCTGAGCACTGCACTCAAGGAGTTTCCGGTCAATCTGTTCGTTGAACATACTTAAGTCCTCAGGAGCGTAGAGATGAGTGTCGAAGAAAAACGTATCCGTGAATTCGCCTATCAGATCTGGGAGTCGGAAGGTAAGCCCGAAGGCCAGGAAGAGCGGCACTGGGCGATGGCGCGCAAGCTCGCCGAAGCCGAAGCGCTGGCACCCAAGGTGACGCCACGCAAGCCAGCCAAGACGCCGGCGGCCAGCACCAGCAAGGCCAAACCGGCCAGCGCGGCGGCGGCGCCGAAAAAGCCCAGGGCAGCCAACAAGCCACCGGTGGCTTAAGCCGTTGAAAGCATCGCTGGCAAGCCAGCTCCCACAGGGGCTGCTTGCACCGAATCCTGTGGGAGCCGGCTTGCCGGCGATGGGCTGCAGAGCAGTCCCAGCCTCATCAAGGAGCACAAATGACCATCCGCAAAGCCAAGCCTACCGCCGAAGTTCACCTCGAACCCTCGCGCATCCGCGAAGGCCTGCCCTTCCCCCTGGGGGCTACCTGGGATGGGCTGGGGGTCAACTTCGCGCTGTTCTCGGCCAACGCCACCAAGGTCGAGCTGTGCCTGTTCGATGCCAGCGGCGAGGTCGAGCTCGAACGTATCGAGCTGCCGGAATACACCGATGAGATCTTCCACGGCTACCTGCCCGACGCCCACCCCGGGCAAATCTACGGCTACCGGGTACACGGCCCGTACGCCCCGGAAAACGGCCACCGCTTCAATCCCAACAAGCTGCTGATCGACCCCTACGCCAAGCAACTGGTCGGTAGCCTGAAATGGTCCGAAGCACTGTTCGGCTACACCATCGGCCACCCCGATGGCGACCTCAGCTTCGATGAGCGCGACAGCGCGCCGTTCGTACCCAAGTGCAAGGTCATCGATCCGGCCTACACCTGGGGCCGCGACCAGCGCGTGGGCATCCCCTGGGAGCGCACCATCCTCTACGAAGCCCATGTGCGCGGCATCAGCATGCGCCACCCGGCGGTGCCGGAGGCCAACCGCGGTACCTTTGCCGGGCTGATGTGCGACGAGTTGCTCGGCCATATCAAGCAGCTCGGGGTATCGTCGATCGAGCTGCTGCCGATTCATGCCTTCGTCAACGACCAGCACCTGCTGCAAAAAGGCCTGAACAATTACTGGGGCTATAACAGCATTGCGTTTTTTGCCCCACACCCGCGCTACCTGGCCAATGGCAAGATCGCCGAGTTCAAGGAGATGGTCGCGCACCTGCATGACGCCGGCCTCGAGGTGATTCTCGACGTGGTCTACAACCACACTGCCGAGGGCAACGAGCTAGGACCGACCCTGTCCATGCGCGGCATAGACAACTCGTCCTATTACCGCCTGATGCCCGACGACAAACGCTTCTACATCAACGATTCCGGCACCGGTAACACCCTCGACCTCAGCCACCCCTGCGTGCTGCAACTGGTTACCGACTCGCTGCGTTACTGGGCCGGCGAGATGCACGTGGACGGTTTCCGCTTCGACCTGGCGACCATTCTCGGGCGTTATCACGAGGGCTTTGACGAACGTCACAGCTTCCTCGTCGCCTGTCGTCAGGACCCGTTGCTCAGCCAGGTCAAACTGATCGCCGAACCCTGGGACTGCGGCCCGGGAGGTTATCAGGTGGGCAACTTCGCCCCCGGCTGGGCGGAATGGAATGATCGCTTTCGCGATACCGTGCGGGCCTTCTGGAAAGGCGACGAAGGCCAACTGGCCGACTTCTCCGCGCGCATGACCGCCTCCGGCGAGCTGTTCAACCGCCGCGGGCGCAGGCCCTATGCTTCGGTCAACTTCATCACCGCCCACGACGGGTTCACCCTGCGTGACCTGGTGTCATACAACGACAAGCACAACCAGGACAACGACGAAGACAACCAGGATGGCAGCAACAACAACCTGTCCTGGAACCATGGCGTCGAAGGCCCCACCGACGACCCCGAGATCAAGGCCCTGCGCCTGCGCCAGATGCGCAACTTCTTCGCCACCCTGCTGCTGGCCCAGGGCACGCCGATGATCGTCGCTGGCGACGAGTTCAGCCGTACCCAGCACGGCAACAACAATGCCTACTGCCAGGACAGCGAAATCGGCTGGGTCAACTGGGAACTGGATGACGATGGCGCGGCGCTGCTCAAGTTCGTCAAGCGCCTGACCAAGCTGCGCCTGGCCTATCCGGTGCTGCGCCGCTCGCGTTTTCTGGTCGGTGACTACAATGAGGCGATCGGGGTCAAGGACGTCACCTGGCTGGCGCCGGACGCCAGCGAGATGAGCGTCGAGCAATGGCAAGACGCCCACGGGCGCTGCCTGGGCATGCTGATGGATGGCCGTGCCCAGGTCAGCGGTATTCTGCGCCCCGGCGCCGATGCCACCTTGCTGCTGATCGTCAACGCTCATCACGAAGCGGTCGCCTTCACCCTGCCCGAGGTGCCGGAGGGCGAATACTGGAACTGCCTGATCGACACCGACCGACCACAATTGCGCAAAGGCGAGCATCATGACTTTGGCAGCGAGTTTCAGGTCAGCGGGCGCTCGCTGCTGTTGCTCGAGCTGTACCGCGACGACGATGCCTGAATGCCGGGGAACTGGAGGTTCCCCGGCAAGTCCGATGCTATAGATTTGTCGACTAGGAGTAACCGTGAGCGTCGAATCGGACACCAGCAACACCGCCACTGCCCGCCAGGCTGCTGCGATCAAGCGCCTGCGGGTACTGACCGTCAATACCCACAAGGGCTTTACCGCCTTCAACCGCCGCTTCATCCTCCCCGAACTGCGTGAAGCGGTGCGCAGTACCCGCGCCGACATCGTCTTCCTCCAGGAAGTGCTCGGTTCCCACGACCGCCATGCCGCGCGCTACGCCGGCTGGCCGCAGACCTCGCAGTACGAATTCCTGGCCGATAGCATGTGGAGCGATTTCGCCTACGGGCGTAATGCCGTGTACCCGGACGGCCATCACGGCAATGCGCTGTTGTCCAAGTACCCGATCATCGAACACCGCAACCTTGATGTCTCGATTACCGGCCCCGAGCGCCGCGGGCTGCTGCACTGCGTGCTGGACGTGCCCGGGCAGAGCGAGGTGCACGCCATTTGCGTGCACCTGTCGTTGCTCGAAAGTCATCGGCAAAAACAGCTGCAACTGCTGCGGCGGCTGCTGGACTCGCTGCCGGCCGACGCCCCGGTGATCATCGCGGGTGACTTCAACGACTGGAAACTGCGCGGCAATCGCACCCTGAACCTGCACCGCGACCTGCACGAAGCCTTCGAGCGCCATCACGGCCTGCTCGCACGAACCTACCCTGCCCGCCTGCCACTGCTGCGTCTGGACCGCATTTACCTGCGCAATGCCAACAGCCATGCCCCGCAAATCCTCGGCAACAAGCCCTGGAGTCACCTCTCCGATCATCTGCCATTGGCGGTGGAAGTGCAGCTTTAGCAATGATTCGGCATAGCCGCGACCCTGGAAAGAGCGGTTGCGGCTATCAGATATATATTTTTGTTTGATTTCAGCCTATTGGCGCTTCCAATAGCTTGATAACGGTTGTTTCACGCTTTCTTGACGCACGCCCCGTCCTCTCCTTAGCTAGAAGTAATGCAGCAACTGCAGACTCCATTCCGAACCTCTAGCTCGCGCTTTTCAGCGCGTGGCAGGGAGCGGTTTGCTGGTTTGGGTCGCCCTCTGGTTATGCCTTACAGCCGTGACATCAGGCCAGACCTTGGCTGTTAAACACAGAGGAGATCCGCCATGAAAAAAACTCCAAATCCTACGGGCTTTGAGTATGTTTTCTATGCGGTTTCCACGTCGCTGCTCTTGGCAACCCCGTTGGAAACCCATGCATTGGGCCTGGAGGATAACGACCCGTTGATTAATCTTGTGCAAGCCCAGCCTGTACTCTCGCTGACCCCGGTCAGCGCCAGCGGCTTGGGCCTCGGTGCCCTTGGCGCCTTTTCCGAGCGCCTGGCCGAGCGCAACGCCCCCGCCGCCACCGACAGCATCGCCAGCCAGTGGGCGCAGTTTTTCCCGACGCCGGTGCGTACCCCGGGCCCGGAAATCGATCAACTCGATACCCCGAACCAGAGCCTGCAGATCAGCCCGGACCTGTTCATTCGTGAAACAGCCGGCGGCAATACTCACCGTGCCGGTTTCTTCGTCGGCCACAGCACCCTGCAAAGCGGTTTTGACGGCCTGCGCAGACCCCAGGTCGGTGACCAGAAGACCGTCGTCAACCTCGACGGTGAAAGCCTGGGTGTGTACTGGAGCATGACCCACGACCAGGGCTGGCACCTGGATGCAGTGGCCATGGGTACACGCTTCGATATCAATGGCCGCAGCGAAACCGGCCAGCGCCTGGACGGCAACGGCCATGCCCTGACGCTGTCGATCGAAGGCGGCTACCCCATCAGCCTGGGCAGCAACTGGACCCTGGAGCCGCAAGCGCAGTTGATCAACCAGCAGTACTTTCCGGGCAGCCAGAGCCAGACTGACACCCAGGAAGCGTTCGACCAGCAACCGAACTGGACCGGGCGGGTCGGTGCCAGGTTGTCGGCACGCTACAACGTGCACGGCATGCCGATCGAGCCGTTCGTACGTACCAACGTCTGGTATGACTTCACCAACGCTGAAACCGTGAGCCTGGGCCAGGTCGACAAGATCAGTAGCGGACGCAACTCCGCCACCGTCGAGTTGGGGTTGGGCCTGGTGGCGCGGGTAACGCCGAAGGTCGCGCTGTTTGTCAGTGCCGATTACAGCAGCGATGTGGACGACAATGACTTGAATGGCTTGATCGGCAACCTGGGGATCAGGGTGCGCTGGTAAAGGCGCGCTATTACCAGCGCGTGCGACTGTACAGCGCCGGTGCCGCACCCAGGTCCTTGACCGTCAGGCCCTGATTCAGCGGCACCGCCTGCATGGCCGCCGGGTCTATGACCTCGACGCGAAAGTGTGGCAGCGACTCAGGCACAGCAAGCCCATAAGCACTAAGCATGGGTCTTTGGGAAAAGTAGTGCTTAAGTACCGAGCTGTAACCCGACAAGGAATCGGCCGAGATCAGGCCGATGTTGGGGTCATAGAAGTGGAATACCGAGCGCCCTTGTTCCTGACGCACGGCCATCAGCATGGAATGGTTGGGGGTATTGATCTGCAGATAGGCGTTGTGTCGCTCATCCGCCAGGCGTTTGATGACTGCCTCCAGCTCAAGGTTGCCTGGCAGGGTCCTCACTGCAGACCCACCGCTACCGTGCAGCACCCCAAGCGCTTTGCTGAACAGAACCGCTTCGCTGCTCTGGGCATCCGCCGCCACCAGATACATCCTGTCCATCAGCGCGTGTTCGCTGCCCCCTTCCAGTGCTACAGCCATGGTGCGTGCCAATGGCAGACAGCGGCCGTTGTCCGGGCGGGTCACCAGGATTTGCGGCGCCGGCCGGTAACTCCTCGCCCCATGCAGACGCAGCTTTCTGCCATGAGCTCCGGCACGGGCGAAGGCTTGCTGCCAGTGCTGCTCAAGCTCCAAGCGATTGATCCTGCCTGCCAGTGCGCCAAGTTGATGAGGTGTGAGGTTCGAATCGGGACGTATGAACAGCCGTTTCAAATGCACCAGATCACGCCGGGCGCGCAGATCCACACCGGGGACGGTAAGCATTCCGTAATCCCGCAGTCCCTGTTGAAACTCCGTCTTCTTGTTGCTGAGGTTTTGCCAGTCCTTGCACAGCTTGGCGTAACGTTGCTCCACCTGCTTTGCCGGCATGAGCTCGTGACGGGCAAAATTCCCTCCCCCGAGCAGCTCTTCTGTTCGTACCCATTCACGCCCCGACTCGACTTTGTAGAAATCCGGAGCCATCAACAAGACGGACCGTTCCTGATACGCAGTGGCTGCCGTGCTGCGTGCCAACCGCGCCGACGTCCTGGCACTGGGTAGATCGACGAAATCCTGGTATTTCATCAGCCGGTTGCCGCCAGCCTGTTGAAAGCGGGCCGCCCAGACCGGCTCGGGGACAACCATCGGCTCCAGGTCCAGGCGGGTGCGCCGGGCAGCCATCAGGTCGAAAGCCATGTGACCGTGCTCCGGGTGACGACCTACCAACAGGAAATGGCTGCTACTGGCCTTGTTGACCTTGTCCCAGCTGTGCACCACCCTGACCTTGATATCGAAGAAGCCGTGCTTTGCCATGTAGGCTCTGACTGTTCGCAAAAGCGGGCCAGGGCGTTGCTTGCCGGTGGCGAGCAAGCGCGAGACTTTCGGATACTTGCGCAAATCGGCGAGGAAGCCCTGCTCAAGCAATGTTTGCGACTCACTGAGACTGGCTGCTTGTGCACTGCGCAGCTCCTCGGCCCTGAATTCGGGCGCAGCGTGCTCGACAACAATCCGTACGTCGCGGCCGTCCGCCAGCTTGCCCGCCTGTCGCTCGAACCTCAGCAACCGAGCATCCGCCAGGTTCAGCTCATGCCAGCCTTTGACCGATTCACCCAAGGTGAGCGCACTGTTATCGAGGCTGATGACCTTACCCTCGCCCAGGCTCAAACCCGCCTGCAGCACCTTGTTGCTGTCCTTTGCCAATACCACTACGCGGTAACCGGCTGGCAGGCGCTTGATGTCATCCAGGCAATAAAGCTGTTGACCGCTCCCCCCCAGAAACCCCTCGACAGTATCGGCCCCGGGCAGGCTCACCAGCCGTTGCAGCGTCTGCGCATCAATCACCCCGGCGCGTTGCTGCAGATGCAGAACGCCTTCCAGCGGGCCGGCAGCGTCACTGATGGCAGCCGGCACCAAATTCAGTTGCGCCAGCATCAGCGCACGCTGGCGGGGCGACAGGCTGATCAACAGGTCCAGCGACTTGCTGTAGCCTTCGGTTAGCGAAGATGAACGAATCAGCGCGACCAGGTTGCGCACGTCGGCGGCCAAGTGCGCCGCTGCCGACACCGCGCGAGCCACAGGCCTGGCCAGGACCGCCAGATCGCCAGCGCCGACGAAAACCAACGTCAGCTTGCCCAGGGCAATATCCGCCTGGGCCTGGCGGTAGACATCGCCCCGATCAGCAACGTCCAGCATCCGCTCATCGAAGTACAGAGTGCCCGCCGCCAGTGCCACGTCCATCGAGGCAAGTGCCATCGGCATCGCCAAGCCTTCGAATGGCACCATTACCACCATCGAGACCAAGGTCGTGCCGAACTGCATCAGGCGTTCTGCAGCCTGCGTCCAGCGTTGCTGATTCTCTTCCTGGGCAGTGAAGACCGCGCTATTGAGGTTGCTTTTGATCATCTCCAGATCAGCCGCAAGCAACTGTGGCATGACCTCACCACCGCCAAAGGTCAACTGCGATTGATAAAAAGTCACATCGGTCAGCCTGAGCGAGCGCTTGGCGATAATGGCGGTGCGCTCGATCACGCCGTTGTCAAAATCCGACAGATGCGAGCGGATGAACCGCTCCAGGGCAACCGAGGTATCGTCGGCCACCCACGGATATACACTGCCAGTGGTCAGTGAAACCAGAAAGCCGCCAGCGTGGTCTCTCACCGCCAGTAGATTGGGTACAACCTTGTCCGTGACCTTTACCACCTCGGCAACCAGATCACCCGACACCCAACGATCAAGAACATGGCGCAAGGGGCCATTGGTGCTGGCGAGCAGTCGTGTCATTACGCCATTGAAACGGTGATGGGCAAAGCTCTGGTATTGCTGCTTGAACGCGTCATCACTCGCCAACTGGACAAAGTCCTCCATCACCGCGGCCTGCACGCGAGTACGCAGTTGAGCATCGAGGACCAGTGGCAGCAGCGGCGCGGGTAGCCCAGGTGAGGCTGACGGCAATTGATCGACGTAGTTTACGAGGTTGCGTTGATGCTCACCCAAGGCTACCTGACGGACGCTGAACACTTCCTTGCGTGAATGACTGGCGCTGCCCAGGAAAGTCACCGGCGTTTTCGGCTGAAAGGACAGCGTCTGGTTCAGCAGCGCCAGGTTGATGGACCGCGGATCCATACCTGCTGCCTGCGCATCCTGCTGCAAACAGCGGATGATGGTCTCGTCGATATGCTGCGCCTGGCCGAGGACCAGCCCCGTGGTTTGGGAAGTGTCCAGCGCGGGAGCCGCCACAGTGCCAGTGTCTTTCGGCTGCGGCTGCTTCAAGCCCTGCAGTTGTCGGTAGCGCTCGCTGATGGTGAACGCAGCCCTGAGCGCCTCGCGCTGCAACTTTTCTGCCTTAAGCGATAGCACGGCTTTTACCGTGACCAGCCCCAACAGGTCAGGAACCGCTTGCTTGGCATAGGCGGGCGCTGCTGCGGCGCGCTTGCGTAGCCGCGTGGCCTGACGCTCCAATTGCTGATTGTGCTTTTGCAAGCGCTGGATATCCGCTAGCAATTGGGCCTGAGACGTCGAGGTGGGGGCTTCGCGTGCTTGTCGCCTTTTGCCTTGCGCCTCAACCAGCGGCACCTGCCAAGGCTCCGAACGCCAGGGCAGTTGGACCGCCGGTTGAGTATATTCCTCTGCTGCGACGAATGATCCTGCTGAGGAATACGCGACTGCCGAATCCTTTGCTTGGGTGACGACACGCTCGCTGCCATCCTGCTCGCGAACAACCTGGGTAAGCTGCTTCAAATTCAAAGGGGGCTTGCCGGCATAGTATTTTTCACCCGGTATAAAGCCTGGCGCACCCCAGCCCACCAGTAACTCAAGCCCTGCCCCCAAGAGCGTCGGCTTCAGGCTCAGGTCGGGTCTGGACTGTTCCTTTTCGCGGGTATCGCGCAACCAGTCCCAGGGATTGATGCGCTCCAGCAGCTCATTGCCCGTCATGTTCGGGGCGCGCTGTGCGAACTGGCTCCTGAGGTTGTCGACAACGACTTCAAGATCCAGATCGGCCAGCTTCCCGTCAAGTGCCTGCAGCAGGATGTGCAACTGAGCATCGTCGAGCCCGGGCAGTTTCCTGGCGAGCGTCAACACCAGCGCCTCGCGGGTGTCCCGCTGTGACTGGTTACCCAACTGCACCGCTGCCGCCATCGGCAACCCCAGATACCAGGCACCAAGCACCACCGGCAAGCCAAAGGCACCGAACACCCCGAAGCTGGCGGGGATTGCAGCCAGGACGCTAGCGCGCATCACCAGGCTTGCCGGGTTGAGCGGCGCGCCTTGCGGGTTCACCTCCTCAACCGCGGGGTGCGCCTGCGCCCAGATCCGTGCCATCAGCGGATCCGCCAGTACCCGCTCGGCCAATTCATTGCGCAGCTCTGCTACTTGCTGATCAGTGATCAACTGCGGATCACAGTCGTTGACCATGGCTACCACCACCTTGAAGAAAGCATCGCCCTCAAGGTCGAGTGAACGGTATTCACCGCGGCTTACTGCACCGATACGCGTAGGCTCCAGCCTGATCCTGGCAGCCTGCTCCAGCTGCACAGCGTCCAGTTGTCCAGGCTCCAGCAGGCAAGCCGGATCGGTAATGTCGACCCCGTACAGCACCTGGCCATCCACACCCTCGAGCACCAGGGTGTTGCATTCGAGCACACCACTGGCCACCAGTAGCCCCGGTAGCAGGGTCATGGCAATGTTTTCTTCAACCGCGGCCGTGCGCAGGGCCTGGGCAACACGT
This sequence comes from Pseudomonas wadenswilerensis, assembly GCF_900497695.1. Taxonomy (GTDB): domain Bacteria; phylum Pseudomonadota; class Gammaproteobacteria; order Pseudomonadales; family Pseudomonadaceae; genus Aquipseudomonas; species Aquipseudomonas wadenswilerensis. Next base: position 712,377 of record NZ_UIDD01000007.1, read on the forward strand.
TGCAGGTTCGTGCCGGACAGATTCGCAACCGCCGCCGGCCGTTGTTCGCTGACAAGGTACTCGGTCGGTGTGTACTGACGGTTCAGTGGTGGGTTGGAGACCAAGGGCATGGCTGCGCTTCCATGAAAAACCGGAAGCGCAGTAGACACCGATACCCGGCCCCGGGCTTGTACAGAACGCTCAAGCCGTCATTGCGGGCGCAAAATCAACACCCCCAGCGGCGGCAGGTTCAACCCCAGCGACAACGGCTGGCCATGGCTGGACAACGCCTGGCTGGCCACTTCACCGAGGTTGCCGTAATTGGACCCGGCATAACCCTCGGCATCGCTGTTGAACACCTCGACCCAGCGCTCGCCAAACGGCACACCGATGCGATAACTCTCGCGCGGCACCGGAGTGAAGTTGGCCACCACCAGCAACGGCTCGCCGTCAGCGCTCCAGCGCAGCCAGGCATAGACGCTGTTGTGCGCATCATCGCCGATCAGCCACTGAAAGCCTTGCGGCAGGCAGTCCTGCTGGTGCAGGGCCCGCTCGTCGCGGTACAAACGGTTGAGGTCGCTGACCAGGCGCTGCACGCCCAGGTGCTCGGGGTACTTGAGCAGGTACCAGTCCAGTTCGCTGTCATGGTTCCACTCGCGCCACTGGCCGAACTCGCAGCCCATGAACAGCAGCTTCTTGCCCGGATGGGTCCACATGAAGGTCAGGTAGGCGCGCAGGTTGGCGAACTTCTGCCAGCGATCGCCAGGCATCTTGTCGATCAGAGAGTGCTTGCCGTGCACCACCTCGTCATGGGAAATCGGCAGGATGAAATGCTCGGAATAGGCATAGATCAGGCCGAAGCTCATCTCGTTGTGGTGATAGGTGCGGTGGATCGGGTCGTTCTGGATGTAGTGCAGGGTGTCGTGCATCCAGCCCATGTTCCACTTGTAGGCAAAGCCCAGGCCGCCCTGCTGGGTCGGCTGGCTGACGCCCGGCCAGGCCGTGGACTCTTCGGCGATCACCAGGGCACCGGGGGCTTCCAGCGCCACCACGTCGTTGAGGTGACGCAAGAAGTCGATGGCTTCCAGGTTCTCGCGGCCGCCGTGGCGGTTGGGCACCCACTCCCCAGCCTTGCGTGAATAGTCGCGGTAGAGCATCGACGCCACGGCATCGACACGCAGGCCGTCGATATGGAAATGCTTGAGCCAGTGCAGCGCCGAGGCCAGCATGAAACCGTGCACTTCGGTGCGGCCAAGGTTGTAGATCAGCGTGTCCCAGTCCTGGTGGAAACCCTCCAGCGGGTTGTCGTACTCGTACAAGGCGGTGCCGTCGAAGCGCGCCAGGCCGTGGGTGTCGGTCGGAAAATGCGCCGGCACCCAGTCGAGAATCACCCCGATGCTCGCCTGATGGCAGGCATCGATGAACGCGGCAAAGTCTTCGGCGCTGCCGTAGCGCGCGGTCGGCGCGAACATCGACAATGGCTGGTAACCCCAGGAGCCGCCAAAGGGATGCTCCATGATCGGCATCAGCTCGATATGGGTGAAGCCCAGTTGCTGGATATACGGCACCAGGCGCTCGGCCAGTTCGCGCCAGTTGTAGAAGCGTGCCACTTCACCGTTGTCGTCCAGCTCGCACTGCCAGGAGCCGGCGTGCAGTTCGTAGATAGACAGCGGCGCGCTGGTGACCTGGCGTTCGCCGCGCTGCTGCATCCAAGTCTGATCCTGCCAGTCATGGGCCAGGGGGCCGGCGACCCTCGAGGCGGTGCTCGGCGGCAACTCGGTGGCACGGGCCAGCGGGTCGGCCTTGAGCGGCAGGATGCCTTCGCGCCCGAGCACTTCGTATTTGTAGGCTTCGCCAGCCTGCAGGCGCGGCACGAACAGCTCCCAGACCCCGGACGGATGGCGCAGGCGCAGGGGGTGACGGCGCCCGTCCCAGTTGTTGAAATCGCCCACCACCGAGACCCGCCGCGCATTCGGCGCCCACACCGAAAAGCGCACGCCGTCGACACCTTCGACCGTCACCGGTTGCGCCCCCATGGCACCGGACAGGTCTCGATGATTGCCCTCGGCGAACAAGTACAGGTCCATGTCGCCGAGCAGTGGCCCGAAGCTGTACGGATCTTCAGTGATCTGCTCACCGCCCGCCCAGTTGATCTGCAACAGGTACGGCTGCGGCTCCCGCAGATGAGTGATGAACAACCCCGGTACCGGGCCCTGCTCCAGCTCTGCCAATACGCGACTGCCGTCGCGAGCCAACACCCGCACGTTCAGGGCATTGGGCAGATAGGCGCGGACAAACTGGCCACCAGCACCATCCGGGTGCGGGCCGAGCACCGCGAACGGGTCGGTGTGTTCGGCTCTTACCAGGGCATCGATATCGCGCTGCCCCAGTCCTCCTTCCTCGCGCTTGCGTTGAATCATTTACTGCTCTCCCCAGGTACTGATCAGACCATGCAGGCCATGCAAAGGCACGGCCAGCCAATTCGGACGGTTCTCGGCTTCGTAGAGGATTTCGTAGGCGGCCTTCTCGAGACTGAACAACGCCAGCGCCGCCTGCTCGCCGTCGCCATGCTCCCAGGCATGGGGCATGGCCGCACTGGCCAGACCATAAGCCTCGACAAAAGCATGCCGGGCCTGGTGCAGGTAACGCCGGGCGACGCGTTGACGTGCCTGGCGGGCAGCCTCGGAAAGGTCGACAGCGGAAGCACTGCGCAGCACCATCGCTGCAGCATAGTCGAAGGAACGCAGCACGCCGCTGACGTCCTTGTACGGGCTGTGCTTGGCCCGGCGCTCATCGAGTGGCCGCGCCGGTTCACCCTCGAAATCGATCAGGTAGGCATCGCCCTGAACCACCAGCACCTGGCCCAGGTGCAGGTCACCATGCACGCGCATCAACAGCCCACCCACCGCTTGCTTGCTGAGTTCGGCAATGTGCTTGAGCAAGCTCTTGCGCTGCTGTTGCAGATCGTCGATCAGGGCCTGGCTGTCGCTGTCGAGGCTGGCACGGTGTTCCAGCAGCAGGTCCAGGGCGCGGGTCAGCTGGGCACCGACCTGTTTGTTCCAGGCCTGGCTGTCGCGGCGGGTGCTGGCCCGCGGCTGGAACGCAGGGTCGGCGCTGGGCGCGGCCAGCAGCAGGTGCATCTCGCCCAGGCGCTGGCCGAGCAAGGCGGCGAAGTCGGCCAGATCCTGCAGGGCATCGGTGTGCACATCCTGGTCTTTGCTCGAAGGCTCCATCTCGTCGCGAATGGCCCGTTCCAGGTTGTTCTGAGTCCAGTCCCAGGCGTCGCCCTGGTTGCTCAGGTAGCCCTGCGCGATCATCAGCAGATGCGGCTGGGCCTGGGCGTCCACGCGGCTGACCCAGCCCAGCAGCGGCGAGATATTGGCAAAACCGGCGGTGGTCAGGTAGGCGCTCATTTCCAGTTCCGGGTGCACCCCGGGGTTGACCCGGCGGATCAGCTTGAGCACCAGGCTGGCGCCGACCACCACCGAACTGTTGGACTGCTCGGCGCTCAGGTAGCGGACTACCGCGTCGTCCCCCAGGTTCAGCGCCGCCAGCTGCCCGGTGGCCTCAAAACGCAGCTCACCCTCGCTGCAGGGCAGACGCAAGCCGTCCCGGCAGCCGCTGAGCACGGCGCGCACGAAGCTCTCCAGGACGAAGCCATCGGTGATCAAGCCCACCTGACGACCGCGACGGACCCGGGCCAGGGCCAGTTGCTGCGGCGCCGGGCTGTTGATGTGCTCTTCGGCGATCAAGCCGAATGGCAATTGATAGCGGCTGCTCTGGCCACCGCCCTGCACTTCGATCTCGCTAAGCAGCACCGGGCTGGTCGCGGCGCCAAAGCGCACGCCATAGATGATCTGCACCTGTTCGATGCGGGTTTCCTTGCCGGCGAACCAGCGGCGCTTGGGCAGGTACTGGGGCAGGATGCCGTCTTGCAAGGTGACCCGTGACGGCGCTTCCAGCAGCTCTTCCATGCGTTTTTTCAGCACCAGGGTGGTGAACTCCGGCAGGCTCTGGGCCGGTTCCACATGCCAACTGGGCATCTGGTCCTTGTCAGCCAGCAGGAACCAGTAAAAACCATAGGGCGGCAGGGTCAGCAGGAACGGCAACTGGCCGATTGGCGGGAAGGCACTGCCACCGAGCATTTCCACCGGCACCTTGTCGGCGTACTGCTGCAGCTCAAGCTCCGCCGCCTGCGCAGCGCGCGATACGTTGGCGACGCAGAGGATGATCTCGCTCTTGCCATCAGGGCCGGTGTACTCACGGATATAGGCGAGGATCCGCCGGTTGCTCGGCGTGAGCATCTTCAGGGTGCCGCGGCCAAAGGCCTTCTGCTGCTTGCGGACCGCCAGCAGGCGCCGGTTCCAGTTCAGCAGCGAGTGCGGGTCATGGGCCTGAGCTTCGACGTTGACCGCCTGGAAGCCGTACAGCGGGTCCATGATCGGCGGCAGCACCAGGCGCGCAGGGTCGGCACGGGAGAAACCACCGTTGCGGTCGATCGACCACTGCATTGGCGTGCGTACGCCATCGCGGTCGCCCAGGTAGATGTTGTCGCCCATGCCGATCTCGTCGCCGTAATACAAGGTCGGCGTGCCGGGCATCGACAGCAGCAGGCTGCACAGCAGCTCGACCCGCCGCCGGTCCCGTTGCAGCAACGGCGCCAGACGCCGGCGAATGCCGAGGTTGATCCGCGCGCGGCGGTCCTCGGCGTAGTAGTTCCACAGGTAATCGCGCTCGCGATCAGTGACCATTTCCAGGGTCAGCTCATCATGGTTGCGCAAGAAGATCGCCCACTGGCAGTTGGCCGGAATCTCCGGGGTCTGGCGCAGGATGTCGGTGATCGGGAAGCGGTCTTCCTGGGCCACGGCCATGTACATGCGCGGCATCAGCGGGAAGTGAAAGGCCATGTGGCATTCGTCGCCCTGCCCTTCGCCAAAATACAGCTGAGTGTCTTCAGGCCACTGGTTGGCTTCGGCCAGGAGCATGCGGTCGGGGTAGTTGGCGTCGATTTCGGCGCGGATCTTCTTCAGCACCTGATGGGTTTCGGGCAGGTTCTCGTTGTTGGTGCCGTCACGCTCGATCAGGTACGGGATGGCGTCCAGGCGCAGGCCGTCGACGCCCAGGTCGAGCCAGTAGCGCATGACCCCGAGCACCGCCTTGAGCACTTGCGGGTTGTCGAAGTTGAGGTCCGGCTGGTGCGAGTAGAAACGGTGCCAGAAGTACTGGCCGGCCACCGGGTCCCAGGTCCAGTTGGATTTCTCGGTGTCGAGGAAGATGATCCGCGTACCGTCGTACTTCTGGTCGCTGTCGGACCACACATAAAAGTCCCGGGCCTTGCTCCCCGGCTTGGCGCGCCGGGCCTTCTGGAACCACGGGTGCTGGTCGGAGGTGTGGTTGATGACCAGCTCGGTGATTACCCGCAGGCCGCGTTTGTGCGCCTCGGCAATGAAGCGTTTGACGTCGGCCAGGGTGCCGTAGTCGGGGTGCACCGCCTTGTACTCGGCGATGTCGTAGCCATCGTCGCGGCGAGGCGAAGGGTAGAACGGCAGCAGCCACAGGGTGTTGACCCCAAGCTCGGCGATGTAGTCGAGCTTGGCGATCAGGCCGGGAAAGTCACCGATGCCGTCGTTGTTGGAATCGAAGAAGGACTTGACGTGTACCTGGTAGATGATCGCGTCTTTGTACCACAGTGGATCATCGATAAAGGCGGCTGGGCGGGCGCGCTTGGCCATGCTCGACTCCTTTCTAGAGGGCTTTTTCGATACGCCAGATAGCAAACGGCAGGTGCCAGGGCTCGATGCGCATCCATTGGGTCTTGCCGTGCCAGGTCCAGCGATGGCCGCTCATCAGGTCTTCGCCGAGGGTGTCGGCAGTGTCGTCCAGCCCCAGCTCCCACAGCGGCAGTTCGAAATGCGCCTCCTGAGCGTTGTGCGGATCGAGGCTGACGGCGACGAGGATGAAGTTGTCGCGCTCGGCGGTGCGTTTGCCGAAGTACAGGATGTTGTCGTTCCAGGCGTGATAAAAAGCCACGCCCAGGTGGGTTTGCAACGCAGGGTTCTGCCGACGGATACGATTGAGCTGGGCGATTTCGGCAATGATGTTGCCGGGCTGGGTAAAGTCCCGCGGGCGGATCTCGTACTTCTCGGAATCGAGGTATTCCTCCTTGCCCGGCACCGGCGTCGCCTCGCACAGCTCGAAGCCCGAGTACATGCCCCACAGGCCCGAGCCCATGGTCGCCAGGGCGGCGCGGATGAGAAACCCGGCGCGCCCGGACTCATGCAGAAAGTACGGGTTGATGTCCGGTGTATTGACGAAGAAGTTCGGCCGGTAGCAGTAGCGCCAGGGTGGCTGGTTGAGCTCTTCGAAGTAGCTTTGCAGCTCGGCCTTGGTGTTGCGCCAGGTGAAGTAGCTGTAGCTCTGGGAATAACCGACCTTGCCCAGGCGCGCCATCATCGCAGGCTTGGTGAAGGCTTCGGCGAGGAAGATCACCTCCGGGTACTGGCTGCGGACATTGGCGATCAGCCAGTGCCAGAACGGCAAGGGTTTGGTGTGCGGGTTATCGACCCGAAAGCTCTTGACCCCCTCCTTGACCCAACCCACCACCACGTCGCGCAGGGCCAGCCACAACGCCGGTACCGCATCGGCGGCGTAGAAGTCGACATTGACGATGTCCTGGTATTTTTTCGGCGGATTCTCGGCATAGCGAATGCTGCCGTCCGGGCGCCAGGAAAACCAGCCCGGGTGCTCCTTGAGCCAGGGGTGGTCCTGGGAACACTGAATGGCAAAATCCAGGGCGATTTCCAGGCCATGCTCGGCAGCGGCAGCCACCAGCCGGCGAAAATCCTCGCGGCTGCCCAGTTGCGGATGAATCGCCTCGTGCCCGCCTTCGGCACCGCCGATGGCATAGGGGCTGCCGGGGTCATCCGGCTCGGCCTGCAAGGCATTGTTGCGGCCCTTGCGGTGGCGCACGCCGATGGGGTGGATGGGCGGGAAGTACAAAACGTCAAAGCCCATGTCACGGATCATCGGCAGGCGTTCGTGCACGTCATTGAAGGTGCCGTGGCGCTCAGGGTCGTCGGTGACCGAACGGGGAAACAGCTCGTACCAGCTGGCAAACTGCGCCTGGATACGCTCGACATCCAGCGGGTATTCGGGGCTGCGGCTGAGGTAGGTGCGGTGCTCGGCTTCGGCCATCAGCAGCGCCGTGTCCGGGTGCAGCAGCAAGGCCACCTGCTCGTCGGCGGACAGGCCCGGCAGGTGCCGGTGCAAGGCCTGCAACTGATCGCGCAACGGCCCGTTGCTGCGGCCGATATTGTTTTCGATCAACAGTTGCCCCTCCTGCAGCTCCAAGGGCACCGCGATGCCGGCGTTGAACTTCTTCTCCAGGTCATGGCAATAGGTGGCGAACGGGTCGATCCAGGCCTCAATGCTGAACAGGTGGCGACCCTGCTCGCTGACGGTGAATTCGGCCTGCCACAGGTCGTTGCCGGCAAACTGCATCGGCAGGCAATGCCAGCGCCGGCTGTGGGCCTGGCGCCAGTTGAGCATCACCACCAGGGCGTCATGGCCATCGGCATAGACCTTGCTGCTGACCTGCACCGGCTCGCCCACCACCGCCTTGACCGCAAACAGCCCGCCATCGAGCACCGGCAAGGTGTTCTCGATCACGATCCGCGGTTCGAGCAAGGCCTGGGACAGGCTCAGGGCCTGGTCCGGGTGGTCGTTTGCCGGGGTCATGCGGTCGGTTTCGAAGGGCTCATCGCGGGTCATCGAACGTTGCTCCGTTATGAAGTGGCACTAAAGGTTCAGAGCGGGGGCGCGGCCCGGGGTTCAAAAAAAATGAGCGATTGGCCAAGGCCAGGGTCGAAACCCCGAGCCGACACGGCCAACACCGCTGAAAGAGTAGTATCCAATCGCTGGCAAGCCAGCTCCCACAAGGTTCTCAGAGCACTCAAGGGCTCTGCTGCACCTGTGGGAGCTGGCTTGCCAGCGATAGCAGCGCCGCGGACTCAGCGCTTGATCAGCTCTTCAATGCTGATCTCGCGCATCCTGAACTTCTGCACCTTGCCAGTTACCGTCATCGGAAACTCTTCGACAAAGCGGAAGTAACGCGGGGTCTTGAAGTGGGCAATGCGGCTCTTGCACCACTGTTGCAGCTCGATCTCGCTGGCGCTGTGGCCGGGGTGGAACTTGATCCAGGCGACGATCTCTTCGCCGTAACGCTCATCGGGAATACCGATCACCTGCACGTCCGCCACCGCCGGGTGGGTAAAGAAGAACTCCTCCAACTCCCGCGGATAGATATTCTCGCCACCCCGGATGATCATGTCCTTGTTGCGCCCGGCGATGCAGACATAGCCCGCCTCGTTCATGGTCGCCAGGTCGCCGGTGCGCATCCAGCCCGCCGGGTCGATGGCTTCGCTGGTCGCCGCCGGGTTGCCCCAGTAGCCAAGCATCACGCTGTAACCGCGAGTGCACAGCTCGCCGATCTGCCCGCGCGGCACGATGCAGCCCTGCTCGTCGATGATCTTGCTTTCCAGCTGCGGCTGGGTGCGCCCGACCGTGGTCACACGCAGTTCCAGGTCGTCATCCGGGCCGGTCTGCATCGACACCGGGCTGGTTTCGGTCATGCCGTAGGCGATTTGCACCTCGCTCATGTGCATCTCGCCGATCACCCGGCGCATCACCTCGATCGGGCAGGTGGCGCCGGCCATGATCCCGGTGCGCAGGGTCGACAGGTCCATGTCAGGCCGTTGCGGATGGTCGAGCATGGCGATGAACATGGTCGGGACGCCATACAGCGCCGTGGCCTTCTCCTCGGCGACGCAGCTCAAGGTCAAAAGCGGGTCGAAGGCATCGTTGGGGTAGATCATGGTGCTGCCATGGGTGATGCAACCGAGGTTACCCATGACCATGCCGAAGCAGTGGTACAGCGGCACCGGGATCACCATGCGGTCGTGCTCGCTCAGGCCCAGGCTCTCGCCGACCATGTAGCCGTTGTTGAGGATATTGTAGTGGCTGAGCGTGGCACCCTTGGGGAAGCCGGTGGTGCCGGAGGTGTACTGGATGTTCACCGGCTGGTCGAACTGCAGGCTTTGCTGGCGGGCCTGGAAATCAGCGGGAGCGGTTTCGCTGGCCAGCCAGCCCAGGCGCTCCCAGGGCAGAAAGCCGGCTGGCGGCTGCGGGTCGAGGCTGATCAGCCCGCGCAGCTCCGGCAGGCGCTCGCTGCGCAGTTGACCGGGTGCTTGCTGGGCCAGGTCCGGCAGCAGTTCACCGAGCATGGCGTGGTAATCGGAGGTCTTGAAGGCGCCGGCGCTGATCAGCCATTGGCAACCCGACTGCTTGAGCACGTATTCAAGCTCGCTGGTGCGGTAGGCCGGGTTGATGTTGACCAGGATCACGCCGATCTTGGCGCTGGCGAACTGGCTGATGCACCACTGTGCGCAGTTCGGCGCCCAGATGCCCAAGCGATCACCGGTTTTCAACCCCAGCGCCATCAGCGCCCGGGCATGCAGGTCGACGCTGGCGGCCAGCGCCTGCCAGGTGTAGCGCTGCTGTTGATGACGTACCACCAGTGCCTCGCGCTCGGCAAAGCGTGACACGGTCTGGTCGAACGCCTGGCCGATGGTCATGGCCAGCAACGGCTTGTCCTGGCGGCCCTGGGTATAGCTCGGTTGATTCATGGCGGTCCCTTTTTGTGGTTGTTCTGGGAGCTGATTCAAGCGGGTCTTACTCTGGCCCATATTTACGTTAACGTAAAGGTCATGGCGAGATTGACAGCATCCGGCGGCAGGTTTACGTTAACGTAAAGGTTATAAGCCCCATCGCTGGCAAGCCAGCTCCCACAGTGTTCGGTGCACTCGCTACTTGTGGGAGCTGGCTTGCCAGCGATGAGGGCAGACACCACACCCTGATCCAAGAACAAATAGAAGGTGCCAGCATGCGTTATCCGACCCTGAACTTCGCCCTGGGCGAAACCATCGACATGCTTCGCGACCAGGTCCAGTCCTTCGTCGCCGCTGAACTGGCGCCGCGCGCCGCGCAGATCGACCAGGACAACCTGTTCCCCGCCGACATGTGGCGCAAGTTCGGCGACATGGGCCTGCTCGGCATCACCGTCCCGGAAGAATACGGCGGCGCCGGTCTCGGTTACCTGGCCCACGTGGTGGCCATGGAAGAAATCAGCCGCGGCTCGGCCTCGGTCGCCCTCTCCTACGGCGCCCACTCCAACCTCTGCGTCAACCAGATCAACCGCAACGGCAACGCCGAGCAGAAAGCCAAGTACCTGCCCAAGCTGATCAGCGGCGAGCACATCGGCGCCCTGGCCATGAGCGAACCCAACGCCGGCTCCGACGTGGTGTCGATGAAACTGCGCGCCGAACAGCGCGGCGACCATTTCGTCCTCAACGGCAGCAAGACCTGGATCACCAACGGCCCCGACGCCAACACCTATGTGATCTACGCCAAGACCGACCTTGAGAAAGGCGCCCACGGCATCACCGCCTTTATCGTCGAGCGCGACTGGAAGGGCTTCAGCCGCAGCAACAAGTTCGACAAGCTCGGCATGCGCGGCTCCAACACCTGCGAGCTGTTCTTCGACAACGTCGAAGTGCCCAAGGAGAACATCCTCGGCGTGCTCAACGGCGGCGTCAAAGTGCTGATGAGTGGCCTGGACTACGAGCGCGTGGTGCTCTCCGGCGGCCCGACCGGGATCATGCAGGCCTGCATGGACCTGGTGGTGCCCTACATCCACGACCGCAAGCAGTTCGGCCAGAGCATCGGCGAGTTCCAGCTGATCCAGGGCAAGATCGCCGACATGTACACCCAGCTCAACGCCGGCCGCGCCTACCTGTACGCCGTGGCCCAGGCCTGCGATCGCGCCGAAACCACGCGCAAGGACGCCGCCGGGGTCATCCTCTATACCGCCGAGCGCGCCACCCAGATGGCCCTTGAGGCAATCCAGATCCTGGGGGGCAACGGCTACATCAATGAATTCCCGGCCGGCCGCCTGCTGCGCGATGCCAAGCTCTACGAGATCGGCGCCGGCACCAGTGAAATCCGCCGGATGCTGATCGGCCGCGAACTGTTCAACGAAACCCGCTGAGCACAAGGAATCGCGCCATGGCTACCTTGCACACCCACATCAACCCGCGCTCGGCGGAATTCGCCACCAACAGCGCGGCCATGCTTGAACAGGTCAACGCCTTGCGCAGCCTGATCGCCCAGGTTCACCAGGGCGGCGGGCCCAAGGCCCAGGAGCGGCACACCTCGCGGGGCAAACTGCTGCCGCGCGATCGGATCGACCGCCTGCTCGACGCCGGCTCGCCGTTCCTCGAAATCGGCCAGCTGGCCGCCCATGAGGTGTACGGCGAAGACGTCCCGGCCGCTGGCGTGATCGCCGGCATCGGCCGGGTCGAAGGCGTCGAATGCATGATCGTCGCCAACGACGCTACGGTCAAAGGCGGCTCCTACTACCCGCTGACGGTGAAAAAACACCTGCGCGCCCAGGCCATCGCCCTGCAGAACCGCCTGCCGTGCCTGTACCTGGTGGACTCCGGCGGCGCCAACCTGCCGCGCCAGGATGAAGTGTTCCCCGACCGCGAGCACTTCGGGCGGATCTTCTTCAACCAGGCCAACATGAGCGCGCTCGGCATTCCGCAGATCGCCGTGGTCATGGGCTCGTGCACCGCCGGTGGCGCCTATGTGCCGGCGATGGCCGACGAAGCGATCATGGTCCGCCAGCAGGCGACGATCTTTCTCGCCGGCCCCCCGCTGGTCAAGGCCGCTACGGGTGAAGTGGTCAGCGCCGAAGACCTCGGTGGCGCCGACGTGCACTGCAAGACCAGCGGCGTGGCCGACCACTATGCCGACAACGACGAGCACGCCCTGGCCATCGCCCGGCGCTGCGTGGCCAACCTCAACTGGCACAAGCTCGGCGAGCTGCAGCAACGCGCCCCGGTGGCGCCGCTGTACAGCAGCGAAGAGCTGTACGGCGTGGTCCCGGCCGACGCCAAGCAGCCCTTCGATGTGCGCGAGGTGATCGCGCGGCTGGTCGACGGCTCGGTGTTCGATGAATTCAAGGCGCTGTTTGGTACCACCCTGGTGTGCGGCTTTGCCCACCTGCACGGATACCCCGTGGCGATCCTGGCCAACAACGGCATCCTCTTCGCGGAAGCGGCGCAAAAAGGCGCGCACTTCATCGAACTGGCCTGCCAGCGTGGCATCCCGCTGTTGTTCCTGCAGAACATCACCGGTTTCATGGTCGGCCAGAAGTACGAAGCCGGCGGCATCGCCAAGCACGGCGCCAAGCTGGTTACCGCCGTGGCCTGCGCCCAGGTGCCGAAGTTCACGGTGATCATCGGCGGCAGTTTCGGCGCCGGTAACTACGGCATGTGCGGCCGCGCCTACGACCCGCGCTTCCTGTGGATGTGGCCGAACGCGCGAATCGGCGTGATGGGCGCCGAACAGGCGGCCGGCGTGCTGGCCCAGGTCAAGCGCGAGCAGAGCGAGCGCAGTGGCCAGGCCTTCAGCGCCGAAGACGAAGCGCGCCTCAAGCAGCCGATCCTCGACCAGTACGAACACCAGGGCCACCCCTACTACTCCAGCGCGCGGCTGTGGGACGACGGCGTCATCGACCCGGCGCAAACCCGCGAGATCCTTGGCCTGGCGTTGTCTGCTGCCCTCAACGCACCGATCGAACAGAGCCGTTTCGGCATTTTCCGGATGTGACCATGAGCGACTTCAGTACCCTTGAACTGATCAAGGACCCCCGTGGTTTCGCCACCCTGTGGCTGAGCCGGGAAGACAAGAACAACGCTTTCAACGCGCAGATGATCCGCGAGCTGATCATCGCCATCGACCACATCGGCGCCGACAGCAGCCTGCGTTTCGTATTGCTGCGTGGCCGTGGCCGGCACTTCAGCGCCGGCGCCGATCTGGCCTGGATGCAGCAGTCGGCAGCGCTGGACTACAACACCAATCTTGATGACGCCCGCGAGCTGGCCGAGCTGATGTACAACCTGGCCCGGCTCAAGGTGCCGACGTTGGCCGTGGTGCAAGGCGCAGCCTTTGGCGGCGCCCTGGGCTTGATCAGTTGCTGTGACATGGCCATTGGCGCCAGTGACGCGCAGCTGTGCCTGTCCGAGGTGCGCATCGGCCTGGCGCCGGCAGTGATCAGCCCGTTCGTGGTCCAGGCCATGGGCGAGCGCGCCGCGCGCCGCTACGCGCTGACCGCCGAACGCTTCAGTGGCGACCGCGCCCGTGAGCTGGGCCTGCTGGCCGAAGCCTACCCGGCCGCGGAACTGGAACAGCAGGTCGGCATATGGATCGACAACCTGCTGCTCAACAGCCCGCAGGCCATGCGTGCCAGCAAGGAGCTGTTGCGTGAAGTCGGCCACGGCGAACTGACCCCGGCCATCCGCCGCTACTGCGAGAACGCCATCGCCCGCATCCGCGTCAGCCCCGAAGGCCAGGAAGGCTTGCGCGCTTTCCTGGAAAAACGCAGCCCGGCCTGGCAGAGCGAACCGTCGAACAAGGAGCCGCGCCCATGAGCCGCACCCCGTTGACCACCCTGCTGGTTGCCAACCGCGGCGAGATCGCCTGCCGGGTGATGCGCACCGCCAAGGCCCTGGGCCTGACCACTGTCGCCGTGCACAGCGCCATCGACCGTGAAGCGCGGCACAGCCGCGAGGCTGATATCCGCGTCGACCTCGGCGGTGCCAAGGCGGCTGAAAGCTACCTGGACATCGACAAGCTGCTGGCCGCGGCAAAAGCCAGCGGCGCCCAAGCGATCCACCCCGGCTACGGCTTTTTGTCCGAAAACGCCGGCTTCGCCCGCGCAATCGAACAGGCCGGGCTGATCTTCCTCGGCCCACCGGCCAGCGCCATCGATGCCATGGGCAGCAAGTCGGCGGCCAAGGCCCTGATGGAACAGGCCGGCGTGCCACTGGTGCCGGGCTATCACGGCGAGGCCCAGGACCTGGAAACCTTCCGCGCCGCCGCCGAGAAGATCGGCTACCCGGTGCTGCTCAAGGCCACCGCCGGGGGCGGTGGCAAGGGCATGAAGGTAGTCGAACACGAAAGCCAGCTCGGCGAAGCCCTGGCCTCGGCCCAGCGTGAAGCGCAGTCGTCGTTCGGCGATGCGCGCATGCTGGTGGAAAAATACGTGCTCAAGCCCCGCCACGTGGAGATCCAGGTATTCGCCGACCAGCACGGCAACTGCCTGTACCTCAACGAGCGCGACTGCTCGATCCAGCGTCGGCACCAAAAGGTTGTCGAAGAAGCCCCTGCCCCGGGCCTGAGCAGCGCCCAGCGCCAGGCCATGGGCGAAGCGGCGGTCAAGGCGGCCCAGGCGATCGGCTATGTCGGCGCCGGCACCGTGGAGTTCCTGCTCGATGCCCGTGGCGAATTCTTCTTCATGGAGATGAACACGCGCCTGCAGGTCGAACACCCGGTTACCGAGGCGATCACCGGCCTCGACCTGGTGGCCTGGCAGATCCGCGTCGCCTGTGGCGAGCCGCTGCCGATCACCCAGAACCAGGTGCCGCTCAATGGCCACGCCATCGAAGTGCGCTTGTATGCCGAAGACCCGGCCAATGATTTTCTGCCGGCCACCGGTCACCTGGCGCTGTACCGCGAGTCGGCACCGGGCGAAGGACGGCGGGTCGACAGCGGCGTCAGCGAAGGCGACGACGTCTCGCCGTTCTACGACCCGATGCTCGGCAAACTGATCGCCTGGGGCGAAACCCGCGAGCAGGCCCGCTTGCGCTTGCTGGCGATGCTCGATGAGTTCGCCATTGGCGGGCTGAAGAGCAACATCGCCTTCCTGCGGCGCATCCTTGCCCACCCGGCATTTGCCGAGGCCGAGCTGGATACCGGGTTCATCCCGCGCTACCAGGAGCAGCTACTGCCTGCGCCACAAGCCTTGCCAGCGGCGTTCTGGCAGGCAGCGGCCGAAGCTTTCATCCAAAGCCAGCCGTTGCAACCGCGGACAGATGATCGTTATTCGCCGTGGGCAGCCAACAGCGGCTTTCGTGCCGGCGTTCCGTTGCAGATCAGCCTGCACCTGACCTGCAACGGTGAAGCCCAGGCCATCAACCTGAACCAGGCGGCGGCCTCGAACCTGAAGCTTGACGGCGAGCAACTGCTGATCGACCAGGACGGCCTGCGCCGTCGGCACCTGGCGATCCGCCGTGGCGAGACCCTGTACCTGCAATGGGATGGTGAGCTGCACAGCGTCAACCGCTATGACCCGATTGCCGAAGCCGACGCCAGCCACAGCCATCAGGGCGGCCTGGGCGCGCCCATGAACGGCAGCATCGTGCGGGTGCTGGTGGAGGTTGGTCAGGCAGTCGAAGCCGGTACGCAACTGGTGGTGCTGGAGGCCATGAAGATGGAACACAGCATCCGCGCGCCCCATGCCGGGACGGTCAAGGCACTGTTCTGCCAGGAAGGCGAGATGGTCAGTGAAGGGGCTGTGCTGGTGGAGCTGGAAGAGGCTTGAGGGCCTCATCGCGGGGCAAGCCCGCTCCCACAGTCCGGTGTGGGAGCGGGCTTGCCCCGCGATCAGATTCACCTCAAAACTTGACCAATGCCTGCACCACCACCCCCAGCAACTCACACTGCTCGGTGCACAAGGCCTTGGGATAGGTCGGGTTGAGCGGGCGCAAATAGCGCTGGCCACCCTCCTCGCTCAACTGGCGAAAACTCGTCGCCGTGCTGTCGGGCGAACGCGCGATCACCAGCTTGCCGGTTTCGGCCTCAAGCCCGGTATCGACCAGGATCAACATACCTTCCGGCACGCTCAAGCCCAGCGGCGCCGTCATCGCATCGCCTTCGACCTTGAGCCAGAACGCCCTCCCCTGTGCTTTATAGTCAGTTGACTGCAGCGCACGGTCTTCGGCCACCTCGACCTCGTCGAGATTGCCCCAAGCCAGAATCGGATAGCGAAAATACAGTTCGTGCTGTAGGCCATCGGCGCCAGTAACAGTAGTCGGGTTGCCCGCGACTGCGTAGGAACCGTTGTTTTCCGCCACCTGGTGAGGGAAGACCATTTGCAGCGGCGGCAGGCCCACTTCCACCAGAATCTGGTTGAGCACCCTGAGTTTCGGCTCGCGCTCCTCGCGCAGCCAGTGGCCCACGGCGCCCTGGGTGACCCCGATGCGTTCGGCGAGATTTTCCTGCGTGACCTTCAGCTCACGCATCCTGGCTTTGACCAGGTCAGTCCATTTATCCATCGCTGGCACGATACGGACTGCCTCCTGGCGCTCAATACACATATTGTAGTATTTAAACAATAGTCATAACTACAGAGCGTATTAATATCTGTCGGCACCTTTCATTGCTTACCCAGATAGCAGGCAGCCGAATGAAACCGACATTTCCTGAAACGGACCTCAGCCTTGATTCCGAAGCATTAAGTAACAGTGATGCCGCCCGGCGTGCGCTGGACTACTACCTCAACCCGGCACCGGTGACGTTTGGCCCCGACGAACCGCTGCTGGTCGCCCGTCAAGGCCTCAGCGATGCCCAGGCGACCGCCCATGCCACCAACCTGTTGCGCTGCGCCGCCGCCACCGCCTGCGAATCAGCTGACGGCCTGCAAGGGGTGCCGCGCGACCTGGCGCTGGCGTCGATGCACATGATCAACATGGCCAGGGCCATGCTCGAGCGCACAGCGGCCAATCAGGACCAGGCCTGAGCATATTTCTGCAAGTTACGTGGAGAGTCGACCAAAAGCGGGTGTTGGTGTCCGCCGGTCAGGAGGGAGCGCATTCGGTAAAAGATTTTTACGGAATGACAGAAAATTCATTTGACTTGCAAATGATAACGATTATTATTGCTCACAACTGGTCGCGAGACTGGTTGGATAACCTGAAAGCCCTTAGGTCGGACTCTCAGATTATCTCCTCATCAGGCTAATCACGGTTTTTGACCCGGCTTTTTGCCGGGTCTTTTTTTTGGTCTTCAGGCTAATGAAGATGGGTGTTGCTCGAATGGCCGCGATGATAGCAAATGTATGTCGCGCAGTGAATGGTTGTAACAGCGCTTTGCAGAATTAGCACTTGAGAATCAATCTCGTTACGAATAAGCTGGTGCAGCGTCACGGAAGACGCCCCCACTCCACTGACCAGCAAGGAGCTTGTACATGACCCGTCTGTTGCTGCCCCTTGAACACACTCCCCTTTCCCACGAGCTTGCCGACGATGCCTTGCTGCAGCGTCTGAAAAAACTGCCGCGTCGCGTTCAACAGGTATTCCTGCTCAGCCGCCTCGACCAACTGTCGTTCGCCAGCATCGCCGAGCGCCTCGACCTGCCCGCGATCACCGTTGAGCGCCACATGAACCAGGCGCTGCAGATTGCCCGCGAAGAACGCGACGCCCTGGCGAGCATCGCCGGCCAATGGTACGTGCGCCTGCAAAGCCCGCAGGTGACCGCCAGTGAGCGCATCGATTTTCGCCGCTGGCTCGATAGCGCCCCCGAGCACCGCGAAGCCTTCCATGCCACCGAGCTGCGCTGGCGCACCTTGCTGGCCCCGGCCCGCCAGCTGGGCGAGGACGGCTGGTACCGGCAACCACGGGCAGCCTTGTCGCTGGGTGGTTGCTCGGTGGCCATCGGCCTGGGCCTGGCCGCCTTGGCAGCGATCGGTTTCTGGTCCTGAGCCAGGCGTGTAGAGTAGTTGCCACAACAACTCTACATGGAGCCTGGTGATGACCGTGACGCTGTCCCCCCTGCACATCGACTGCGATTTCGATTCCGGCAACATCCTCGTCAAGGATGCCAGTGACCCCAAGCGGGTGCGCCTGGATATCCGCCCCGACACCAGCAGCGACCACTTCCAGTGGTTCCACTTCAAGGCTGCGGGGCTGACCCCGGGCCAGACCCATGGGTTCAGCCTGGAAAACGCCGGCGCCTCGTCCTACCACGAGGCCTGGAGCGGTTACCAGGCCGTGGCCTCCTACGACCAGCAACAGTGGTTCCGGGTGCCCACTACTTTCGATGGCAAGGCCCTGAACTTCAGCCTCAAGGCCGAGCAGCCCCAGGCCTGGTTCGCCTACTTCGAGCCCTACCCGCGCGCGCGCCACAACCAGTTGATCGAGCGTGCCAGCACCCTCCCAGGTGTCGAACTGCTGGCCACCGGCCGCAGTGTCGAAGGCCGCGACATCCAGTTGCTGCGTGCCGGCAGCGGTGCGCCGGGCAAGCGCAAACTGTGGATCATCGCCCAGCAGCACCCGGGCGAGCACATGGCCGAATGGTTCATGGAAGGGGTGATCGACCGTCTGCAACACAATGACCCGACCATCCAGGCATTGCTCCAGGAAGCCGACCTGTACCTGATTGCCAACATGAACCCCGACGGCGCCATCCATGGCCACCTGCGCACCAATGCCAAGGGCCAGGACCTGAACCGCGCCTGGCAGGATGCAAGCATCGACAAAAGCCCGGAAGTGTTCTTCGCCCAGCAGCAAATGAAGCTGCATGGCGTCGACCTGTTCCTCGACGTGCATGGCGACGAAGAAATCCCCCACGTGTTCACCGCTGGCTGCGAAGGCAACCCCGGCTACAACGCGCGTATCGCCGCACTGGAAGCCACCTTCCGCGACAGCCTGTGCAAGCGCACCGTGGACTTTCAGCAGGTGCATGGCTATCCGCTTTCCGCTCCTGGCCAGGCCAACATGACCCTGGCCTGCAACAGCGTCGGCCAGGCCCATGACTGCCTGTCGCTGACCCTGGAAATGCCGTTCAAGGACCACGACGACGCACCCAATGCCGAGACCGGCTGGAACGGCCTGCGCAGCAAGGACCTGGCCAGCGCCGTGCTCGATGTGTTCGGGCAGATGGCCGGCACCCTGCGCTAACCCTGCTGGCGAGCAGGATCAACCGCCCTGGCAGGCAAAGCAAAGACCTGCCAGGGCCTTCCCACCCTAAATGACGGCCACCAACGCCGCCGTTTAGGAACCCGTGCCATGACCACCCGCCTCCTCCCTTCGCTCAAGGCAACCGGCCTGTGCCTGCTGCTTGTCCTGCCCCCGGTTCAGGCCCTTGAGCTGTATGCCGATGACGATACACACCTGAATGCCAACTTCCTCGCCGTGTATGGCCTGTTCAACAGCCGCAAGAACTACGACGGCACCGGCGGCGGCTCGACCTGGCGCGAGGGCTTCATCAAATATGGCCTCAGCGCCGACCAACGCCTGGGCGAGCTGGGCACGGTCTACGGCACCGCCAACCTGGTCAGCTCGGCCACCTGGGGCGACGGCGATGCCGCCGGCATCAGCGATGGCAGCGAACGCACCACCAAGTTCGACGAAGCCTTCGCCGGCTGGCGCTCGGGCAAGCTGATCCCGGCCCTGGGTGACGATGGCCTGGACCTGTCGTTCGGCCGCCAGGTCATCACCCTCGGCGATGGTTTCATCATCAACGACGACGGCCTGAACTTCGGCAAGGGCCCGGCCGATGGCGAGCTCAATCGCGGCGGCGCCTATTACCTGGCCGCCCGCCACGCCTTCGACAAGACCGCAGTGCTGCGCCTGGGTGGCAAGGATGGCCTGCACGGCAGCCTGCTGTGGATGAAGTCGGACAACCGCGCCCAGGCCAACAGCGAACTGGCTGCCAGCACCCTGGCCTACAGCGCCGCCCCCGGCACCCTGGAGCTGACCTACATCCGCGGCTTGAATGTCGATGATCGTTACGCCAGCGAATTGCAGAAACAGCGCGAAGGCATGGACATCTACAGCCTGCGCGGCGCCGGTGACGCCGGGGTCGATAACGCGCATTTTGCCTTCGAGTACGCCTGGCAAAACAAGGACGCAGGGCCGGAGAAAGCCTGGTATGCCGAAGCCGGCTACACCTTCGCCGAACTGCCCTGGCGCCCGGACCTGACCTACCGCTACAGCCGTTATTCCGAAGGTTGGGACGCGATGTTCAACGGCATGAACCGCGGCTACGGCACCTGGTTCCAGGGCGAGGTCACAGGCAACTATTCAGGCCCGTTCAACAGCAACAACGATGTGCACTTTGTCGGCCTCAAGGCTACCCCGGTCGAGGCGCTGACCCTCGGCGTGCTGCTGTTCAACTACAAGACCCTGCACGAGCGCGACAGCCTCAACCTCGATGGTCGCGAGCTGGACCTGTACGCCGAATGGGCGGTAAGCGAGCACCTGATCATCAGCCCGCTGCTGGGCCTGTACCAGCCGCGCAAGAGCAGCGATAACGGTGGCAACCAGGTGGGCGGCAACGGCACCAACGTCTACAGCCAGTTGACCATTGCCGTGCCGTTTTAAGCGGTGCCGTGAGCCTTGTGCTTGAGTCTTTCAGTATCGACGCGGACGAACACCGAGTCAGCGGTGACGGTCATCACGTCGTCGGCCCAGACTTCGCAGATCACCCGGGTCTTGCGCCCGACTTCGCCTTCGACCCGGGCCTTGAGCAGCAGTTCGACGCCCATGGGCGTGGGCTTGAGGTAAGTCAGGTTGAGCTGGCCAGTGACGCAGTCGATGCGCGGCAGGCTGCCGGGCTCCCGGCCTTCGGCACGGTAGTGGTAGGCCATGGCGGTCCAGTTGGAATGGCAGTCGACCAGCATGGCGAGCAAGCCGCCATACACCAGCCCCGGCCAACCAAGGAAGGTGCTGTCCGGCGAATGGCGGCACAGCAGGTGGATACCGTCGGCGTCCCAGTGACTCTTCAGGTGCAGGCCGCTGGGGTGGGAACAGCCGCAGCCGTAGCAGACGCCTTCGGGGGCGGCCAGTTCCTGCAGGGATAAGGCTTGGGTACTCATAGGCTTCCTGATTGTCTGTTATTGGTGGGAAAGCGACCCCGATAGTAACGCCGCACAACGAAAAAGCCCATGAACCGGTCATGGGCTTTTGCCTTGCCAGGCGCAGCGCTAGAGGCCTTTGCCCGATACCGCCGGGCTGCCGGCCGGCTCGTTGGCCGGCGTTTTGCGCCGGGTCAGCGAGATCAGCAGGATGGCCAGGGTCACACCGGCGGTCATCAGGGTTTCATAGCGGTAGGCCGGGCTGATCAGCATGTAGCCGAGCACCAGCGTGATCAGGCCGATCACCAGCCAGGTCAGCCACGGGAACAGCCACATCTTGAACGCAAGCTCGGTGCCCTGGCGATCAGTAATGGCGCGCATGCGCAGCTGCGACACAGCGATCACCAGGTACACCAGCAAGGCGATGGCGCCGGTGGTCGACAGCAGGAAGCCGAAGACCTTGCCGGGGAACACGTAGTTGACCAGGCAACCGGCGAACCCGGCGAAGGTCGAAAGGATCACTGCCACGGTCGGCACGCCATTGCCGGAGATGCGCTTGGTGATCTTCAGCGCTTCGCCGCGCGAGCCCAGCGAGTAGAGCATGCGCGAGGCGGTGTAGAGGCCCGAGTTCATGCAGCTGGTCACCGCCACCAGCACCACCAGGTCGACCATCAGTTTGGCGCCCGGCACATTGAGCACTTCCAGCACGCGCTGGAACGAACCCACCGCCTTGAGGCCCGGGTCGTTCCAGGCCACCAGCGAAACGATGAAGAAGATCGAGACGATGTAGAAGATCGCGATGCGGTACACCACCAGGTTGGTGGCCTTGCGGATCTTGTCCTTGGGGTTGGAGGTTTCGTCGGCAGCGATGGTGACGATCTCGGCGCCGAAGAACGAGAAGATGGTCACCAGCACACCACCGAGCACCGCGCCAAAGCCATTGGGCATGAAGCCCCCGGTCGCCCACAGTTGCTGCACGCCCGAGACTTCGGCCAGTGGCCAGAAGCCGAACACCGCCAGGGTGCAGACGCCGATGAAGGCGAGAATGGCAATGACCTTGATCAGGGCGAACCAGTATTCGAATTCACCGAAGTTCTTCACGCTGATCAGGTTGGTGCCCGACAGCACGATCATGATCAGGAAGGCGAACAGCCACGACGGCACACCGGGAAAGTACGCATGCAGGATATCGGCGCCGGCGATCGCCTCGACCGGAATGATCAGCACCCAGAACCACCAGTACAACCAGCCAATGGTAAACCCGGCCCAGGGCCCGATGGCCTGGCTGGCGTAGGTGGAGAACGAGCCGCTGTTGGGATTGGCGATGGCCATTTCCCCGAGCATGCGCATGACCAGCAGCACCAGCAGGCCGGTCATGGTGTAAGAGATCAGAATGGCCGGCCCGGCCGTGGCGATGGCGGTGGACGAGCCAATGAACAACCCGGCACCGATGATCCCGGCAATGGAGATCATCGACACCTGGCGCGAGGTCAGACCGTGTTGCAGCGAACGCTGTTTCTTTTGTTGTAGCGATGCCATGGGTAACCCTCAACTGGTAGGGTGAAAGCGGTTTTTATTGTTCCACTGGCGGGATCGGTGGCGCGGCCATCGCTGGCAAGCCAGCTCCCACAGAGTCCTTGTGGGAGCTGGCTTGCCAGCGATGGGGCCGACTCGGTAATCAGTCGAACACAATCCCCTGCGCCAACGGCAGCTCGCGGGAATAGTTCACGGTATTGGTCTGCCGACGCATGTAGGCCTTCCACGAATCCGAGCCCGACTCACGGCCACCGCCGGTTTCCTTCTCACCGCCAAACGCCCCGCCAATCTCCGCACCGCTGGTGCCGATGTTGACGTTGGCAATCCCGCAGTCACTGCCTGCCGCACTCTGGAAGCGCTCGGCTTCACGCAGGTCGGTGGTGAAGATGCACGACGACAAGCCTTGCGGCACTTCGTTGTTCAGGCGCAGGGCTTCGTCGAATTCGTCGTAGGCCAGCACGTAGAGGATCGGGGCGAAGGTTTCATGACGAACCACGGCGCTCTGCGCGGGCATCTCGGCAATAGCTGGAGAAACGTAGTAGGCATTCGGGTACTGGTCCTCAAGCTGCCGCTCACCACCAAACACCTGGCCGCCTTCATCGCGGGCACGGGCCAACGCATCCTGCATGCCTGCGAACGAAGCCTTGTCGATCAGCGGGCCGACCAGGTTGTCTTTACGTGGATCACCGATACGCACCTTGGCGTACGCGGCTTTGACCCGGGCCACCACTTCGTCCTTGATCGAACGATGAACGATCAGCCGGCGCAGGGTGGTGCAACGCTGGCCAGCGGTGCCGACGGCGCTGAACAGGATGCCGCGCACGGCCAGGTCGAGGTCGGCGCTGGGCGCGAGGATCATCGCGTTGTTGCCACCCAGCTCGAGGATGCTGCGACCGAAACGCGCGGCCACACGCGGGCCGACTTCACGGCCCATGCGGGTGCTGCCGGTGGCGCTGACCAGCGGCACGCGCGGGTCGTCGACCAGGGCTTCGCCGGCATCGCGATCACCGATGATCAGCTGGCTCAGGCCTTCTGGCGCTTCGCCAAAGGCTTTCAGGGCTTTTTCGAACAGCGCCTGGCAGGCCAGCGCGGTCAGCGGGGTTTTCTCCGACGGCTTCCACACCACGGCGTTGCCGCACACCAGTGCCAGGGTGGTGTTCCAGGCCCAGACCGCGACCGGGAAGTTGAAGGCGCTGATCACCCCTACCACCCCCAGCGGATGCCAGGTTTCACGCATGTGGTGGCCCGGGCGCTCGGAGGCGATGGTCAGGCCGTACAGCTGACGCGACAGACCGACGGCGAAGTCGCAGATATCGATCATTTCCTGCACTTCGCCCAGGCCTTCCTGGGTGATCTTGCCGGCTTCGATCGACACCAGCTCACCGAGTTCGGCCTTGTGCTTGCGCAGTACTTCGCCAAACAGGCGCACCAGTTCGCCACGGCGCGGCGCCGGCACATCGCGCCAGTGCAAAAAGGCCGCATGGGCGGCGTCGATTCGGCGGGTGACCGCCTCTTTGCTCTCCAGGGTAAGCGCTGCGATCTGGCTGCCGTCGATGGGCGTAAAAACAGCATGAGTGCCGCCGTTATATAAACTTTCGGGCACGCCCAAACGGGTAAGTAGTTCAGCAACCATCTTATTATTCTCCTACAGCGGATACGGGTTGAAATCATTGATGCAGGTCAGTATTAATCTATAGGGCCGCTGCTCACAAACGACCTTTTAGAAGCACATGATTCCGTAACGGAATGACCTTATCTCTTTTTCGCCCGGTTGATCCCGCCCATGTCCAAACGCCTGATGCCCTCCACCACCGCCCTGCAGTGCTTCGAAGCCGCCGCCCGGCACCTGAGCTTTACCCGCGCCGCGCAAGAGCTGCACCTGACCCAGAGCGCGGTGAGCAAGCAGGTCGCGCAGCTTGAAGAGATGCTTTCGCACCCGCTGTTCCAGCGTATCCGCCGGCGCCTGCACCTGACCCCGGCCGGCGCCCTGTACCTGGCCGAGGTGAACAAGATCCTGGTGCAACTGGACATGTCCAGCCGCTACATCCTCAGCTACGGCGGCGAAACCGAGGTGCTGCGCATTGCCACCCAGCCGACCTTCGGCGAGCGCTGGCTGGTGCCCAACCTCAAGGGTTTCGGCGAGCGCCATCCGCGGATCCACCTGGACATTCGTAACGAACTGGAGCCCTTCGACCTGGTCCAGGCCAAGGCCGACATCGCCTTCTTTTTCGGCCAGGGCACCTGGCCCGGGGCAACCTGCATCGAGCTGTTCAAGGAGCAGGTAGTGCCGGTGTGCGCGCCGGAGCTGCTGGCCCGACAGCGTTTCGACAGCGCCGAATCGCTCACCGAACACCGCCTGCTGCAGTGCACCTCGCGGCCCGAGGCCTGGCACGAGTGGTTCCTCGGCCAGGGCCTGCACACGCAGAACAGCTACCACGGCCCGCGCTTCGACACCTTCTACATGTGCATCCGCGCCGCCCAGGCCGGCTGCGGCATCGCCCTGATCCCGCGCTACCTGGTGGCCGAAGAGCTGGCCGAGGGCAAACTGGTGATCCCCTGGAACCACCCCAAAACCAGTGAAGGCTCGCACTTCATCGCCCATGCCGAGCATGCTGCCGAGGTGCCCAAGGTACGTGCCTTTGTCGAGTGGATTGCCGCACGTGTACGTGTGGCCGGGCAAGTTCCCGACTTGAAGGAATGATTGCAATCCTTTATTTCGTTTGCACTCAATTACCGTGCCTCGCTTAGATAATAAGAAACTGCAGCGAGGGCACGGGTAAATGAGTCACGAAACTATCAGCCAGTCTATTTCCGTAGTTCACCCTATTACACTGTCCCACGGTAAAAACGCGGAAGTCTGGGACACCGACGGCAAACGTTATATTGATTTCGTTGGCGGCATTGGCGTGTTGAACCTGGGCCATTGTCACCCGCGGATTGTCGCCGCCATCCAGCAGCAGGCCACGCGTCTGACTCACTACGCTTTCAACGCCGCCGGGCATGAACCCTACCTCGAATTGATGAACCGCCTGGCGCAGTTCGTACCGGTGTCCTACCCGCTCAGCGGCATGCTCACCAACAGCGGTGCGGAAGCGGCAGAAAACGCCCTGAAGATCGCCCGCGGTGCCACCGGCAAGACCGCGATCATCGCCTTCGACGGCGGCTTCCATGGCCGCACCCTGGCGACCCTCAACCTTAACGGCAAGGTTGCGCCCTACAAGCAGCGGGTCGGCGTGTTGCCGGGGCCGGTGTATCACCTGCCCTACCCCAGCCGGGACACCGGCGTCAGCAGCGAGCAGGCGCTTCAGGCCTTGGCGCGGTTGTTCAGCGTCGAGATCGACGTCAACGATGTGGCTGCATTCATCTTCGAACCGGTGCAGGGTGAAGCCGGCTTCCTGGCAATGGAACCAGACTTCGCCAAAGCCTTGCGCAGCTTCTGTGACCAGCACGGCATCCTGATCATCGTCGATGAGATCCAGTCGGGGTTTGGCCGCACCGGCCAGCGCTTCGCCTTCCCGCGCCTGGGCATCGAGCCGGACCTGCTGTTGCTGGCCAAGAGCATCGCCGGCGGCATGCCGCTGGGCGCAGTGGTCGGCCGCAAGGCGCTGGTCGACAACCTGCCCAAAGGCGGCCTTGGCGGCACCTACTCCGGCAACCCGATGGCGTGTGCGGCAGCCCTGGCGACCCTGGATGAAATGAGCGACGCCAACCTTTCGACCTGGGGCGAACGCCAGGAAGCCGCACTGGTCAGCCGCTTCGAGCGCTGGCAGGCCAGCAAGCTCTCGCCTTACCTGGGCCGCCTGACCGGCACCGGGGCCATGCGCGGCATCGAACTGCTCAAGGCCGACGGCACACCGGCCACCGAGCAGCTGGCGCAGCTGTTGGCAGCGGCCAGGAGCGCCGGCCTGCTGCTGATGCCCAGCGGCAGCGCCCGGCACATCATCCGTTTGTTGGCGCCACTGACCATCGAGCCTGAAGTGTTCGAAGAGGGCCTGGACATCCTCGAACGCTGCCTCGCCGAGCTGGGCTAGTCCTGCAGTAGCCCCGGCCACTGTTCGACACCCTGAAGATAGTGCCGCGCCCTGAAGCCCCCGGCTTTCAGGGCCGTCACCGCATCACGGGAAAACACGCACCAGGGCCCGCGGCAATACGCGACCACTTCGTGGCTGGCCGGCAACTCGCCCAGGCGCTGCTGCAGTTCAGTGAAGGGAATGTTGATCGCCCCCGGCAAATGCCCCTGGGCAAACTCCTCGGCCGGGCGCACATCGAGCAGGGTCACGCTGTGATCCTGCAAACGCTCCAGCAGCTCTTCCCTGCTGATCGCCTCCAAGTGCTCGGGCGCGCTCACGCTATCGCTCATCAGCTCACGGATCGCCGCGCGGTTGAACGCCGCCAACTGGCCGAGCGCCGCCAGTACTTGCGGGATCGGCCCGGGACTGAGCCGGTAGAACACGCGCTTGCCATCGCGGCGGGTCTGCACGAAGCCGGCGCGACGCAAGTGCTGCAGATGCTGGGAAGCATTGGCCACCGACAGCTCGCACTGCTGGGCCAGTTGCTCGACGGCAAGCTCGCCGGCGGCGATCTGTTCGAGCAGATTGAGGCGATGGGCGTGGCCAAGGGTCCGCGCCAGTTCGGCGATGTGCTGGTGCTGCTGGGTTTTCATATCGGTCATTGACAGGAAGGTAGCATTGGCCAATCATTCAATCAATCTATTGAATGATGACAACTGGAGCACGCCATGCTTGAAGGATTAACCCTAGCGGTACTGATTGGCCTGACGGCCACCGCCCTGGCCGACCTCTGGTCGCTGTTCCAGCAGCGCGTGCTGGGCATGGCTGGGCCGAATTGGGGTTTGGTCGGACGCTGGATCGGCCATATGCCACAGGGGCAGTTCACCCATCAGAGCATCGCCAAGGCGCCGGCACTGGCCAATGAACGGCTGATTGGCTGGAGTGCGCATTACACCATCGGGGTGATTTTCGCCGCGTTGCTGCTCGCCCTCTGTGGGCTGGAGTGGGCGCAGCAGCCACGCTTTGTGCCGGCGTTCGTGCTTGGCCTGGCGACCGTAGCGGCGCCCTACCTGATCATGCAGCCCGGCATGGGCGCGGGCTTCTTCGCCTCGAAAACCCCCAAGCCAAATGCGGCGCGGGGCCGCAGCCTGCTGGCTCATGGGGTGTTCGGCGTGGCCTTGTACCTGGCCGGGTTGTTCTGGGCTGCTGTGCTGTAGCCCAACGGATTACAGGCCCAGTTCTTGCGGAGTAAGCATGTCGCATTCAAAGGCGATCCAGCCGCCTTCCAGCTCGGCATGGCCGTTAACGATCGGGCCGTAGTAGCTCAGGCCGTTGTCGAGGGTCACACAGATGTGCGTCGCCTTGTCCGGAGCGGCCAGGGCACCGACAAAGTGGACCTTCTTCAGCGACTCGGTAACGGCTTCAAGACCCACCCGAATCGCAACGTTTTCCACGGCTTCAACGTCTGCATGCAGGTCGTCGCTGACGGTCACGGTGGCTGTGTAGTTGTACATGGTCGAACTCCAACGACAATTCTATCGGCGTCTGCTGACGCTCACGGGCGCATAGGGTAATGGAGCAGCACGGAAAAAGCCCGCGCCCTTCGACGAGGCGACGCACGAAGGTACCCTCGGCCCGCCCCGGCTGGTATTGTGCCCCCCGGTAAAAACCTGTCAGAGGAATGACATTGAGTGCTGAACAGAACCTGACCTCGGACATGTTCGAGGTCGACAAGCGCCTGGGGCTCAAGCCCGTGGTGGATTTCAACAACTACCTGGGCAAAGCCTTCGGTGATGGTCCGTGCACCTGCATCCGCTGCCGCACCAGCGGCGGTGACGAAACGGGCTACGAGTACCAGCATACCTTCGTCCTCGACGGCCAGACCCTCAACCGCCGCTTTGCCAACACGGCGGGCAGCGATGTGCTCAATGCGTTGAAGAAAGCCTGGCTCTCGTACACCAAGGCCGACCTGCCGGCGCTGGGTGCGCTGGACCTGACGGCAGTGAAAGGCTTCGTCGAACCGCAGCTGCACAAGCGCTTGCTGCCGTTGTTCCTGGCCAGCGGCCTGGTGCGTGAGGTTGACGGGCAATGGATGCTGCAGGTGCAGGCCGGCGATTGAGTACCCGGGGCTGCTCTTCGCAGCCCATCGCCGGCAAGTCCGGCTCCCACAGTTCTGTGGCACCTGTGGGAGCTGGCTTGCCAGCGATTAGGCCTGTCCTGCCAAATGCGCCCTCACCCGCCCACCGCCAACGCAAACGGCCCCTCAGCCAGTTGCTCACGCAAGAACGCCACGCAACTGCGCACCTTCGCCGAACGGCTCGAACGCGCCGCCGTCACCGCCCAGACATCCGCAGGCTGGTGATACGCCGGCAGCACCCTCAGCAATGAGCCCTCCTGCAAGCTGCCCGCCACGTCCCAATACGAGGCCATGATGATGCCGTGCCCGTCCATGGCCCACTGGCGCACGATATCGCTGTGGTTGGCGGCCATGGGCCCGGTAACCTTGACCGTTTCCGGCCCGCCCGGGCCAACCAGCCGCCACACGCCGAAACGATCGTCGCGGCTGCGAAACAGCAAGCAATCATGCTGGGCCAGTTCCGCCGCTACCCGCACCGGGCCGCGCCGGGCCAGGTACTCCGGCGATGCCGCCAGCACCCGCTTGTTCTCGGCAATGCGATGGGCGATCAGGTGTTTTTCCTGCACCTCACCGACGCGAATGTCGATATCGAAATTTTCGCCAATCAGGTCAACCCGCCGGTCGAGCAGCTCCAGCCAGATATCCAGGGTCGGATAACGCTTGCGCAACAGCGACAGGATCGGCGCGATGTGCTCACGACCCAGGCGCAGGCTGGTGCTGATGCGCAAGGTGCCGCGCGGCTCGCTGTGCGCCCCGGACAGCGACTCGAGCATCGACTCGACGTTCTCGAGAATCTTCTGCGCCCAGATGAACGCCGCCTCGCCATCGCTGGTGATGTTCACCCGCCGCGTGGTGCGGTTGAACAGCTTGACCCCGAGCAACGTCTCGAGGGTGGCGATGCGCTTGCTGACGTGGGCCGGCGACAGGCCGATCTCGGTAGCCGCCGCGATGAAGCTGGAGCGCCGCGCCACTTCGCAGAACAACTGCAGGTCGCGCAACAGCGGTTCATTATTCGCTAGTAGCGCATTCTGAATCTTCATCTGGCCCGATTATCTCCTGGGATTTTTTTATTAGCCTCTCACAAAACCGCTGTCGCGGTCCGCATAACAATAATGAGAGCGCCATGCACAAGATCCGTATTGCCGTCGCCGGTGCCGGGCTGATCGGCCGCCGGCATATCGAACTGATCCAGGCCAGCGCCGAGTGCGATCTGGCCGCCCTGGTCGACCCGGCCCCGGCCACCGCCGAATTGGCTGCCGCCCACGGCGTTGCCCTCTACCCTTGCCTTGAGCAGTTGTTCGCCGAGCAACGCCCGGACGGCGTGATCCTGGCCACGCCCAATCACCTGCATGTCGAAGGCGCCCTGGCCTGCGTTGAACACGGTGTCGCCGCGCTGATCGAAAAACCCGTGGCCCACACCCTGGAGGAAGGCAAGCGCCTGCTGGCCATCGCCGAGCAAACCGGGGCGCGGCTGCTGGTCGGCCATCATCGCGCCCACAGTGCGATCCTCGCCAAGGCCCGCGAAGTGATCGCCGAGGGCCTGCTCGGCAAGCTGGTGGCGGTCATGGGCAGCGCGCTGTTCTACAAACCCGACGACTATTTCGACGCTGCGCCCTGGCGCCGCCAGATCGGTGGCGGGCCAGTGTTGATCAACATGATCCACGAAATCGGCAACCTGCGTTCGCTGTGCGGCGAGATCGTCGCCGTGCAGGCCCAGGCTTCCAGCACCACCCGCGGCTTTGCCGTCGAGGACAGCGTCGCCATCAGCCTGCGCTTTGCCAGCGGCGCCCTGGGCACTTTCATGCTGTCCGACACCGCCGCCTGCGCCCGCAGCTGGGAACAGACCGCACGGGAGAACCCCGATTACCCCAGCTACGCCGACGAAGACTGCTACGTGATCAGCGGCACCCGGGGCACGCTGTCAATCCCGACCATGCGCCTGAAGTTCTACGAGCAGCGGGCCGAGCGCTCGTGGTGGAAGCCCTTCAGCACTGCCGTGGCGCCGCGGCAAAACGCCGATCCGCTGGCCCGCCAGCTGGCGCACTTCTGCCAGGTGATTCGCGGCGAGCAACAACCACTGGTAACCGTGCGTGACGGTCTGCGCAATTTGCAGATCGTCGAAGCCATCAGCAGCGCCGCGCGCAGCGGCCAGATCGTCCACACCGCCAGCCTCTGAGCCCTTTTTACCCGCCTACGACGCCCTGTGCGCCAACACCCTGACTGGAAACCTGCACCATGAAAACCCTGCTCGTGCTCAACGGCCCCAACCTGAACATGCTCGGCCTGCGCCAACCGGAGGTCTACGGCCGCGAGACCCTGGCCGATGTCGAAAGCCTCTGCCAGCAGGCGGCCAGCCGGCTGGAACTGAAGCTGGAATTCCAGCAGACCAACCACGAAGGCCAGCTGATCGACTGGATTCACCAGGCCCGGGGCCGGGTCGCCGGGATTGTCATCAACCCCGGGGCCTGGACCCATACTTCGGTGGCGATTCATGACGCCTTGATTGCCGCCGAGGTGCCGGTGATCGAGGTGCACATCTCCAACGTCCACCGCCGTGAAGCCTTCCGCCACCACTCCTATGTGTCGCTGGTGGCCAAGGCAGTGCTGGCCGGCTTCGGCAGCCACGGCTATGTGCTGGCGATCGAACATTTTGCCCGCGAGCTCACGCCA
The DNA here is from genome assembly GCF_900497695.1 of Pseudomonas wadenswilerensis. Lineage (GTDB taxonomy): Bacteria > Pseudomonadota > Gammaproteobacteria > Pseudomonadales > Pseudomonadaceae > Aquipseudomonas > Aquipseudomonas wadenswilerensis. The sequence continues at coordinate 743,464 of NZ_UIDD01000007.1, forward strand.
TTGGCACGCCTGTGCACGACGGCCGAGGTCAGCTGAGCACACACCCCTGCAACCACTCAATCATCACCCGCAAGCGCAGCGGCAAAGGATCGTGCGGCGGATGCACCAGGTAATAGCCCTGCCCCGGCGTCTGGCTGAAGCCGACCAGGGGCAGGATCAGCGCGCCCTGATCAAGCAACGGCTGCACCAGGCGCTGGCGCCCCATGGCCACACCGGCATGGTGGCTGGCGGCGGCGCTGCACAGGTCGGAGCGGTCGAAGGTCAGGTGGCTGGCGGGCAGGTGCTGCTGCACGCCCTGCTCGCGGGCCCAGCGTTGCCACTCGGCGTCAAAGGCGGCGTGTTCCCAGGCCAGGGCATCGTGCAGCAAGGTGCACTGGGCCAGACGCTCGGGGTGGCCGATCAGGCCGTGGCGTTCGGCGTACTTCGGGCTGCACACCGGGGCGACCCGCTCGTCCATCAACAATTGGCTGACCAGCCCCGGAAACTCGCCGTCGCCATACAGCAAGGCCAGGTCCACCGGACGGGTGCGAAAATCCACCGGGTCGTTGCCGGTGCGTATGTCCAGGCTGACCTGCGGATAGCGCTGCTGAAAATCCGCCAGGCGCGGCACCAGCCAGTGCTGGGCCACCGAAGGCCGCACATAGAGGCTCAGGGATCCGCTGACTTCCTGCGTCGAAGGCTGCAGGGCTTCCTGCAGTTGCGCTTCGAAGCCTTGCAGCACCTGATAGAGCCGCTCGCCTTCGACGGTCAGGCGGATGCGCCGGGTCAGGCGTTCGAACAGGCGTAGCGCCAGGGCCTGCTCCAGGCGGGCGATACGATGGCTGACGGCGCTGGCGGTCAGGCACAGCTCCTGCGCCGCCAGGCTGAAGCTCAGGTGCCGGGCGACCGCGAGGAAGGTGTGCAGATTGGCGAACTGGGCGCCGCTCAAGCGGGTGCCGAGGCGATCGGGCAGGTTGAGCATGCTCAATTGCCGGCCAGCACGGCGCGGCCCTTGGCCAGGTAGCGGTCCATCTCGTCGCGCGGCACCATGCTGCCGCCGGTACCCCAGACCAGGTGGGTGGCGCGGGCCATGCGCTCATCGCTCAGACCCAGACGCTGACGGTAGCCTTGCTGCTCTTGCAACACACTGAACATGCCCGCCAGCCCGGCCAGTGCCGACGGTTCCAGCTCGATGCCTTCACACGCCTGCATTTGTGCGAGCTGGCGGTACAGGGTGGCATCGCTGACGGTGTAGTAGCCGTCGATCAGGCGCTGCAGCGAGCGCCCGACAAAGCCCGAGGGCCGCCCCACCGCCAGACCGTCGGCGGCAGTCTGGTTGTCGATGCCGAAGTCATACACCGACAAACCGTCGTGCAAGCCGGTGTACACGCCAAGGAACATGCACGGTGAATGGGTCGGCTCGGCGAACAGGCAATGCACCGCATCGCCGAAGATATGCTTGAGACCGAAGGCCACGCCGCCAGGGCCACCGCCGACGCCACAGGGCAGGTAGACGAACAGCGGATGCTCGGCGTCGACCTGTATGCCCTGCGCTGCCAGCTGGCGCTGCAGGCGCTCGGCCGCCACGGCGTAACCGAGGAACAGGTTCAGCGAGTTTTCATCATCGACAAAATGGCAGTGCGGGTCGGCCTCGGCCTCCTGGCGCCCCTGCTCCACCGCCACGCTGTAGTCGGCGCTGTACTCACGCACCTCGACACCGCAGGCGCGCAGGCGATCCTTCTTCCACTGGCGGGCATCGGCGGACATGTGCACCGTGGCCTTGAAGCCCAGGCGCGCACTGATGATGCCGATCGACAGGCCCAGGTTGCCGGTGGAGCCGACCGCCACACTGTACTGGCTAAAAAAGGCCCGGGCCTGATCGCTGTCGAGCTTGGCGTAGCTATCGCCCGGCTGCAGCAGGCCACCGGCCAGGGCCAGGTCTTCGGCGTGCTTGAGCACTTCATAGATGCCGCCGCGGGCCTTGATCGAGCCGGAAATCGGCAGCAGGTTGTCGGCCTTGAGCCACAGGGCGCCGGTTGGCGGCAGTTGCTGTTCGGCACAGAGCACCGCCTGCAGGGCATGCAGCGGCAACAACGGCGATTCGATGATGCCGGCAACGGCTGCGGTCTCGGGGAAGGCCGAGGCGATGAACGGGGCAAAGCGTTCGAGCCTGGCGCTGGCCTCGTGAATATCTTCAGCGCTCAGCGCCACATCACCCAGGGCTTCGGCGCTCGGCGCCAGGGCCGGGTTGAACCAGCTGGTCGGGCGCAACGCCACCAGTTCGGCGATCAGCGGATGGCTCTGGCACCAGGCGTTCACGGATTTTTCCAGCGGCATTGTCGTACTCCAGCAGGCATCGAATAGAACGATTAAGCGTCAGCACCACTGGCTTTACAACCGATGGTTACTCAGGCCATGGATGAAGCCTGTTCAGCCATGCCGCGCCGTGCAAGCCGGCGCACTTCTGCTACCTTGGGAGTACCCTCTTCATCCGCATCACACACAGGTGACCCCTCATGGCGCGCACCACCCCCATCGAGCTGTACCGCAACATCGGCATCGTCGCCCATGTTGACGCCGGCAAGACCACGACCACCGAACGCATCCTGTTTTACACCGGGGTCAACCACAAGATGGGCGAGGTGCACGACGGCGCCGCGACCATGGACTGGATGGCCCAGGAGCAGGAGCGCGGCATCACCATCACCTCGGCGGCGACCACGGCGTTCTGGCAGGGCTCAAGCAAACAGTTCGCCGACAAGTACCGCTTCAATATCATCGACACCCCCGGCCACGTCGACTTCACCATCGAGGTGGAGCGCTCGCTGCGCGTGCTCGACGGCGCAGTGGTGGTGTTCAGCGGCGCCGACGGCGTCGAGCCGCAATCGGAGACGGTCTGGCGCCAGGCCAACAAGTACCATGTGCCGCGCCTGGCCTACGTCAACAAGATGGACCGCCAGGGCGCGGATTTTCTGCGCGTGGTCAAGCAGATCGACCAGCGCCTGGGTCACCACCCGGTGCCGATCCAGCTGTCGATCGGCGCCGAGGAGCACTTCGCCGGGCAGATCGACCTGGTGAAGATGAAGGCCATCTACTGGAACGAAGACGACCAGGGCACCAGCTACCGCGAAGAAGAGATTCCGGCCGACATGCTCGAGCTTGCCAACGAGTGGCGCGCGCACATGATCGAAGCTGCTGCCGAGGCCAATGACGAGTTCATGGAGCTGTACCTCAACGGCCAGGAGCTGAGCAACGAACAGATCAAGGCCGGCCTGCGCCAACGTACCCTGGCCAATCAGATCGTGCCGGCGATCTGCGGCTCGTCATTCAAGAACAAGGGCGTGCCGCTGATGCTCGACGCGGTCATCGACTACCTGCCGGCGCCGTCGGAAATCCCGGCGATCAACGGCACCGACCCGGACCACGAAGACAAGCACCTGGAGCGCCACGCTGACGACAACGAACCGTTCTCGGCGCTGGCGTTCAAGATCGCCACCGACCCCTTCGTCGGTACCCTGACCTTCGCCCGGGTCTACTCCGGCGTGCTCAGCTCCGGCAACGCCGTGCTCAACTCGGTCAAGGGCAAGAAGGAACGCATCGGCCGCATGGTGCAGATGCACGCCAACCAGCGCGCCGAGATCAAGGACGTATGCGCCGGCGACATCGCCGCGCTGATCGGCATGAAGGACGTCACTACCGGCGACACCCTGTGCGACATCAACCAGCCGATCATCCTCGAACGCATGGACTTCCCGGACCCGGTGATCTCGGTGGCGGTCGAGCCGAAGACCAAGGCCGACCAGGAGAAAATGGGCATCGCCCTGAGCAAGCTGGCCCAGGAAGACCCGTCGTTCCGGGTGCGCACCGATGAAGAGACCGCGCAGACCATCATCTCCGGCATGGGCGAATTGCACCTGGACATCATCGTCGACCGCATGCGCCGCGAGTTCGGCGTCGAGGCCAATATCGGCAAGCCCCAGGTGGCCTACCGCGAGAAGATCCGCAACACCTGCGAGATCGAAGGCAAGTTCGTTCGCCAGTCTGGCGGGCGCGGCCAGTACGGCCACTGCTGGATCCGCTTCGCCCCGGGCGAGGAAGGCAAAGAGGGCCTGGAATTCGTCAACGAAGTGGTCGGCGGCGTAGTGCCGCGCGAGTACATCCCGGCGATCCAGAAAGGTATCGAAGAGCAGATGCAGAACGGCGTGCTGGCCGGCTATCCGCTGATTGGCCTCAAGGCCACGGTGTTCGATGGCTCGTACCACGACGTCGACTCCAACGAAATGGCCTTCAAGGTCGCGGCGTCAATGGCCACCAAGCAACTGGCGCAAAAAGGCGGCGCGGTGCTGCTGGAGCCGGTGATGAAAGTCGAAGTGGTGACTCCCGAGGAGTACCAGGGCGACATCATGGGTGACCTGAGTCGCCGGCGCGGGATGATCCAGGAAGGCGGCGAGACCCCGGCGGGCAAAGTGGTACGCGCCGAGGTGCCATTGGGCGAGATGTTCGGTTACTCCACCCAAATGCGCTCCATGACCCAGGGCCGCGCCAGCTACACCATGGAGTTCACCAAGTACGCCGAAGCGCCGGCGAGCATCAGTGAGGCGATTATCAAGAAACAGGGCTGATACGGCGACCGCTTCGCGGTCGATCGCCGGCAAGCCGGCTCCCACAGGATAGCGGCGCACTCGAATCCTGTGGGAACCGGCCTTGCCGGCGATGGGGTGCGCAGCAGCCCCACCTCGAACAAAAGCCGATTGAACTCCCAGCCCTGCCGCCCAATCCCAATGCTTAGGACCCGTCCAAAAGCCGCAGGACACCGCCATGGCCAAGCCGTTGCAGGAGTACGCGCGCAAGCGCAATTTCGACGCCACACCGGAGCCGGCTGGTAACCCTGTCCGAGGCAAAAAAACCGCCCACGCCCTGCAATACTGCATCCAGAAACACGACGCCAGCCACCTGCACTACGACTTTCGCCTGGAGCTGGACGGTACCCTGAAAAGCTGGGCCATCCCCAAGGGCCCGTCGCTGGACCCAAAGGTCCGGCGCCTGGCCGTGCACGTCGAAGACCACCCGCTGGACTACGCCAACTTCGAAGGGCAAATCCCCGAAGGCCATTATGGCGCCGGTGACGTGATTGTCTGGGACCGTGGTGTGTGGATCCCCGAAGAAGATCCGCACACGGCCTATGCCAAGGGCAAGCTGCGCTTTCGCCTGCAGGGCGAGAAACTCTCGGGGATCTGGAACCTGTTTCGCACCCACCTGGCCGGCAAGCAGGAGCAGTGGCTGCTGATCAAGTCCGACGATGCCCAGGCGCGCCCGCAGGCGGACTACGACATCCTCGAGGCCGAACCGGACAGCGTGCTCAGCGAACGTACGCTGATCGCGCGCAAACCCAAGGCCGCGACGAGCAAAGCCACAAGCAAGACCAGGCCCGCGAGCAAAACCGAACTCAGCGGCGCCAGGAAAGCCGCCCTGCCCGATTCGCTCAAGCCGGAGCTGGCGACCCTGGTGGAAACTCCGCCCGAGGGCGACTGGCGCTACGAAGTGAAATTCGACGGTTACCGCATCCTCGCCCGCATCGACGGCGACGCGGTGCGCCTGTTCACCCGCAACGGCCATGACTGGACCGCCAAGCTGCCCAAACAGGCCAAGGCCCTGGCCAAGCTCGGCGTGCAATCGGCCTGGCTCGATGGCGAGATGGTGGTGGCCAACGAACATGGCGTGGCGGATTTCCAGGCCCTGCAAAATGCCTTCGACCAGGCCCGCGACGAGCAGATCCTCTACTACCTGTTCGACCTGCCGTACCTCAACGGCATGGACCTGCGCCAGTGCCCGCTGGAGCAGCGCCGCGCGGCGCTGGCGAAGGTGCTGGAGAAAGCCGATGAAAAACGCCTGCGCTTTTCTGCCGACTTTGACCAGACCGTCGAGTCGCTGCTCGACAGCGCCTGCAAGATGGCGCTGGAGGGCCTGATCGGCAAGCGCCTGGGCAGCAGTTACCTGAACCGGCGCAGCAGCGACTGGATCAAGCTCAAGTGCAAGCAGCGCCAGGAGTTCGTGATCGTCGGTTTTACCGACCCCAAGGGTTCGCGCGAGGCCTTCGGCGCACTGCTGCTGGCCCTGCACGATGAGCGTGGCGAGCTGCGCTATGCCGGCAAGGTCGGCACCGGTTTCAACAGCGCGACCCTGGCGCAGATTCACCAGCGCCTGGCGCCGCTTGAAGTCGCCAAGCCGCAGTTCCGCAGGCCGCCAACCGGCGCCGAGGCCAAAGGTGTGCACTGGCTCAAGCCAACGCTGCTGGCCGAGGTCGCCTATGCGCAGATGACCCGCGACGGCGTGGTGCGCCATTCGGTGTTCCATGGCCTGCGCGACGACAAACCGGCCAAGGCCATCGGCCTGGAGCAGCCCGTGAAAACCCCGGCAAGCCACCCCTCCAACCTGCACCTGACCCACCCGGAACGCGTCATCGATGCCAGCACCGGCATTACCAAGCGCCAGGTGGCCGAGTACTACGCCCAGGTCGCCGAGTGGATCCTGCCCCATCTCAAGCGCCGCCCCGTGGCCCTGGTACGGGCACCCGATGGCCTGGCCGGCGAGCTGTTCTTCCAGAAGAACGCCGCGCAACTGAACATCCCCGGCCTTGAAAGCCACGACAAGGCCGAAGCCGGCCAGGCGCTGATGATCATCGACCAGGCTGAAACCCTGCTGGGCGCAGTGCAGATGAACACCCTCGAACTGCACACCTGGAACGCCACCGCCAAGGACTTCGACAAGCCCGACCGGCTGATCCTCGACCTCGACCCGGACCCGGCGTTGCCGTGGAAGGCCATGCTCGAAGCCACCCAACTGACCCTGGCGCTGCTCGACGAACTGGGGCTGCAGTCTTTCCTCAAGACCAGCGGCGGCAAGGGCATGCACATTGTCGTGCCGCTGACCCGCCGTGCCGGCTGGGACGAGGTCAAGGGCTTCAGCCAGGCCATGGTCCAGCACCTGGCCGGGCTATTCCCCGAGCGCCTGTCGGCGGTGTCCGGGCCGAAGAACCGGGTCGGACGAATCTTCATCGATTACCTGCGCAACGGCAAAGGCGCGACCACGGTCTGCGCCTATTCAATCCGCGCCCGCGAAGGCCTGGCGGTGTCGGTGCCGATTCGCCGGGAAGAGCTGACCGCGCTCAAGGGCGCCAACCAATGGCACCTGCTCAACCTCGGCGAACGCCTGGCCGAGGGCGATGACCCCTGGGCCGACTACGGTCAGGTACGCCAGTCGATCAGCAAGGACCTGCGCCGCCGCCTGGGGCTTGAATAATGGACGACCTGGACTGGATCGACCTGCTGCAATGGCCGGCCATGTTCGCAACGATCCTGGCCGCCTGGTGGATCGGCTCGCGTCAACCGCGGCGGCGGCGGATCGGTTTTGTCTGCTTCATCGCCAGCAACCTGCTGTGGGCAGTCTGGGGCTGGCACGCCCAGGCCTGGGCGCTGATCGTGCTGCAGGTATGCCTGTGCGCGATGAACCTGCGCGGCCTGAAAAAGAACACCAACGGCACCCCCCCTTCGCCCCGGGAGTCGACTTCATGAACGATGCTCACCTGGGCCGGCAATTGAGTGCAGCACCCGACGGAGGCTGGCAGCTATGACCCTGCAGCAATCGCAAAATCCGATGCGCGCACCCGGTACGCCGCTGGTGCACTGGCAATCCTCGGCGACGCTGCAGGCGGTGCCGGCCATCACCCATGCTCAACTGGTACCGGTTGGCCGCCGCCTGGTGGTGGTCGCCCCACACCCCGATGACGAGGTGCTCGGCTGCGGCGGCGTGCTGGCCGGCATGCGTGGCCGCGAGCAGGATCTGCTGCTGATCTCGGTCAGCGATGGCGAAGCCAGCCACCCTGATTCGCGCCACTGGACCAGTGAACGCCTGCGCCAGCAACGCCCGCGGGAAAGTGCCGACGCCCTGCGTCGCCTGGGCCTGGATCTGACCCGCTTGACCTGGCTGCGCCTGGGCCTGGCTGATAGCGCCGTGGCCAACCATGAACGCTGGCTGGCTGAACGCCTGGTGCAGCTGTTAAGCGCCAGCGATCAGGTACTGACCACCTGGCGCCTGGACGGCCATTGCGATCATGAGGCTGTGGGCCGCGCCTGTGCCCGGGCCTGTGAAACCGTCGGCGCGCGCTTGATCGAGGTGCCGGTCCGGGCCTGGCACTGGGCCCGTCCGAGCGATCCGCGGCTGCCCTGGCAGCGCGCCCACAAGCTGTTTCTCGACCGCGCGGTGCTGGCCCTCAAGCAGCAGGCCATCGCTGCCCATACCAGCCAGCTGCAGGCCGACGAGCAGACACCGCCGGTACTCGACCGCGAGGCGCTGGCACGGCTGCAGCAACCTTTCGAGCTGGTATTCACATGAGCGTATCGGCGAGCTATTTCGAGCAACTGGGTGATCCGACCCAGGCGTCGTGAACAGCACAGCGTAGAAGCCATAACCGCGCGGTGCACTTCTTCACAAAATCCCTCAGGTTAAAAACCATCATAACCATTATGATTTTTTCGCTTGCCTGACGCCTGTCCGACGGTTGCGCAGCATTGAACCGACACGACAGGCAGCAGGTTGAAGTTTCTCAGGTTGTTAACCAACGACCTGCAATTCTGATCGTTGCACCTGTAAAAAATCGTAAGGGAGAACACCATGGATGTCAGTTGGCTGTTTCTGAGTACGCCGGCAGCCGAACATTTTAGCCAGGTGGTTCAGACCACACCTGCGCAAGTCAAAAACGACATGGGCCGAATTTTCAAGGAGCTCTCCAGAAAAGCTGGCCCAGGTTGTGTGTTCAGTGCCGAGAAAGAGAATGCCTTTGTCATACAAGGCGCGACAGGGTTTGCTGACATCGAGAAGAAAAAGCCGCTGACTGCAGATTCGGTATTCAACCTCGCGTCCGTGTCCAAGCAATTCACCGCGTTTGCCATTCACCTCTTGGCCACTGAGAAAAAACTGTCGCTGGATGACTCTGTTCGCCAGTACGTTCCTGAACTGGGCAGCTACGCCGATCCGGTGACCCTGCGCCATTTACTCCATCACACCGGTGGCCTGCCAAGCTACGAGGACGCGGCCGAGGCGCAAGGCATACCTGATACCAAGCCACTGAGCCAGGCCACGGCGTTGCAATTGCTGGCAGCGGAGAAACAACCGTTATTCGCTCCCGGCACCCGGTTTTCGTACAGCAATACCGGCTACTTCATGTTGTCGCTGGTGGTCGAGAGGGTCAGCGGAAAAAGCATTCGCCAGTTCTCCGAACAGGCCATCTTCAAGCCGCTGGAGATGAACCACACCCAGATCGTCGACACCTACCCTTTGACCTTCGAGGTCGCCCGCGGCTACAAGCGCTCGTTCTGGGGGGGCGCTCGATTGTATGAAAGCCCGTGGGAGGTGACCGGCGACGGACAAGTGCACTCCACCGTCGGTGACTTGATGAAATGGGGCGCCAATCTGCAAAACGGTACTGTCGGTGGCCCCAACCTGTTGGCCGTCATGTCCAGAGCCGGCCCACGGGTCGCCATCGATCATGAGGATTATGCGATGGGCTTGTCGCCCAAACTGTACAAAGGGACGCGGCTGCTCGAACACTCAGGCGGCTGGGCCGGTTACTCGACTCAGTTCCTGGATTTCCCCGACGCCCATATCACCGTCGCAGTCCTGTGCAACGCAGAAGACCTCGATGCCGCAACCTACAGCGAGAAAATCGCCGATGTACTGGCCGTGGAAAAGTGGGCCAGCGCGCGTTAAGCAGGCGCCCTGAATCTGTTGCTCAGCCATGAACCGCCGGCCTGCCACGCCTTGTGGCAGCTCGGCGGCTGATTACCTGCCCCGCCCCCAGGCCGTCAGGGCCGCTGCCAGCCTTGCCGTTTGACCATGGCCCTTGCCGGCCGGCTTGAGATGTTTGGCCTGCTGCTTGCGCAAAACATAATAACCGTTATGATCTTTTTTGTTGAGCCGTGTTGTCCATCCACAGCGGAGAACGCCATTGACCCCTCACCCGAGATTTGCCCGCATCGGCCGCATCACCCTCGCCTACGAGACCCTCGGGCCCGAACATGCGCCACCGGTGCTGTTGGTCCATGGCCTTGCCCAGCAGCTGACCGCATGGCCCGACGCGCTGGTACACAGCCTTGTCAAAGCGGGCTTTCGGGTGATCCGTTTCGACAACCGCGACATCGGCAAGTCCAGCCGCATGTGCGGTACACCGCGCCTGGCCTGGCACTACCTGAACGCACAGGTTGGCCGCCGCAGCCGCGCGCCCTACTCGCTGGATGACATGGCCCATGACACGCTGGGCTTGATCGACAGTCTCAAGCTGGGCCCGGTGCACCTGGTCGGCGCATCGATGGGCGGCATGATTGCCCAGATCGTCGCCGCGCGTTTTCCCTATGCGGTGCGTTCACTGACCTCGATCATGTCCAGCTCCGGTGATCGACGCCTGCCCAACGCCCGTGCCGACGTGCGCAAGCTGTTGCTCAACCCGGTGCGCCAAACCTCCTTGCAGCGCGAGATCGACCATAACCTGCAGCTTTGGGAGCTGATCGCCAGCCCAGGCTACCCGACACCACGCGAACAATTGCGAGCGCGGCTTGAAGACGATCTCAGGCGCAACGTACCTGCGGCCGGAGGCATCGAACGACAGTTCGCCGCGATCCTGGCCTCGGGGTCGCGCGTGCCGTTGCTGTCGCAGATCGACACCCCCACCCTGGTGCTGCATGGCCTGGAAGACCCGCTCATACCTTTCGAGGCCGGACGCAGCACCGCCGAGCACATCCCCGGTGCGGTGTTCGAAAGCATCGCCGGAATGGGTCACGACCTTCCAGCGGCACTCCTGCCGACACTGGCTGAGCGCCTGCTCAAGCATTTTCGCCAAGCCGTTCGCGCACAGCTGCCCCCTCTGCAGTCGCGGCAGTGCGCCAAGCCCCTGACCTACAACAAAACCAACTGACAGGAACACGACCATGAAGGTGATTGCATTAGGCGGCTGTGGCCATATGGGCCGGCACTTTGTCGAGACGGCGATCCAGCTCCAGGCCTTTTCCTGGCTGACGGTAGCCGACCGCAACGCCGAGGAGGCGCTACGCTACGTGGCCAGCCTGGGCCGATCGAACATTGATGCGCTGCAGGTCGATGCGCGCAATCCCGAGGCCCTCACCCGGGTCTTGCGCAACTACGATGTGGTGGTCTCGACCATCGGGCCTTACTACCTGTTTGGTACGACGGTGCTGCAATGCGCCATCGACGCGGGCTGTCACTACATCGATATCTGTGATGACCCCGAACCCACCCTGGCAATGCTCGACCTCGATGCGCGTGCACAAGCCGCGAACATCACCGCCATCGTCGGCATGGGCGCCAGCCCAGGCGTGGCCAACCTGCTGGCCAGCAAAGCCATCCGCCAGGTCGGTGCCCCGCACCGCGTGGTCACCACCTGGGGCAGCGCCTCGCGTGCCAAGGAAGCAGCCAGTCACGATACCGACATGGGCGCGGCACTCGATCACTGGGTCGAACAACTGACCGGCAACATCCCGGTGTTTCGCGGTGGTCGCATCGCCAGCGGCCTGCCATTGACCGAAATAGACCTGCTGGTGCCCGGCATCGGTGCGGTGCGCGCCCATACGGTGGGGCATCCGGAACCTGTGACCTTGCCGACGACTTTCGCCTCGATCCGCGAATGCGCCAACGCGATGGTGTTTTCCAACAGCCTGATCAGCCTGCTGAAGTTGATCCAGGCCCGCGTCGACCAGCGCGGCCACAGTGTCAGCCAAGCGGCGTCCGAATTGCGCAAAGTCGCGCTGAACAACGACCTTTCGGGCCTGAGCCTGGGTGAGTCCCTGTCCCTGCTAGTGGGTTCGGCAAAAGAAAGTCTGTTTGGCCGGCGTTACATTCCAGCGGAAATGTCCGCTATCGCCGAAGGCCTGAGCCAGGGCCGGCGACATGTGTGCAGCGCCTGGATCAATGGCGAAATCCCCGGCGGCATGGGGCCCAACACCTGCATTCCGACGGCAGTGGCCCTGCTCATGCTGGTGCAGGGCAAAATCAGCCGCAAAGGTGCGTTCGCCCCCGAGGCCGGCATCGATGCCGACCAGTTTTTCACCTTGCTGCAGCCCTTCATCAAGGCCGAGGATACCCAGCAACCGGTGATCACGCTACGTGAGGTCGTACTGTGAAAGGCGCGCCGCCGGGGCTGGTGTTGACCCGCGAACGTCAAGCCATGCTGACGGAGCTTGAACAACTGCTGGGACAGCCGGTGCACGCCTATGTCTGGGCCTTTCGCCAGATCCACCCCGGCTGGCTACTGTTCGTCAGCTTCATGACTTCACAGGTCATCAACGAACTCATCATCTACGAGCTTTTCGAGGCGCGTGGCCGCTACGGCATCGAGCGCACCCTGTTTGAAATCATCTCGCCGCTGCTGCTGTGGTTTCTGCTCGACACGGCCATCCAGCTCGCCTTGACGCTGGCCGGCCGTGGCCATCGCCTGCTGGTACAGACGTTGAATGGTGAACTGCTGGTGTTTCATCGCCGGCTCTTCAGCGCCAGGCCCGAACGCCTGGAGCGGCGCATCAAGGGTTCATTGGCGCTGAATGCGCAACTGATGGGCTTTGCGATAGACCGCCTGGACACCGACATCGGGCGCTTTTACGTGTGGGGCCGTTGGCGCGACGTGCGGGTGCTGATGCGGCCTGCCAGGGAGGCTTGCGATGCGCACCACTGAAGCGTACGCCTCAGGCCTGTGGGGTGAGAAACGCCGCGATGTGGCGCTTGACCAGCATGCGCTGCTGCTCAGGGTCAAAACGCTCGGGATCGATGACTCGCCCAACGCCCAGGCCATCGGCCAGGGCAACCATGGCATCGGCTTCGAGCTTCAGGTCGAGGCCGGCCCGGATCGCCTTTTGCGCCTGCAGGCGGGTCAGTTCGTCGACCAGCGCACTGCGCATGAAGGCATACCGCCGTTGGTGTTCGGCACCCAGTTTTTCATTGCCCACGCACGTACGCAGGAACGCCAACCAGATACGCCAGGCAGTTTCACCGGCCTCATCGAGCGGCAACGAAGCGTGCAGGATGCACTCCAGGCGAGCGATACCCTCGACACCTTCAAGGCACTCGGTCACCTCCTCGACCATGCCGGTAATGAGGTGGTCCAGCGCATACAGCAGCACTTCGTCCTTGGTCCTGAAGTAGTGCACGACCGCCCCGGTGGTGGCCTGCAGTTCACCTGCTATCTCGCGGATCGTGACGTTCTCGACCCCCACACGAAGAATCGCTCGCCACGTGGCCTCCAGCACCTCCTGGCGCTTGCGTTCATTGTTGGAAACCGCAGCGCCCGCCTTGCGTCGGGTGCGGGCCGGGGCTTCTCGGGATATCGCCATGGGCATTGATCTCGCTGTTGGCAGGTTCGACTCGTCGCACATCATAACAATGATGATCAAACAATAAGATGCTCGATAACGGAGAACGCTGTGATCAATCAACCAAGAGCCAAGCTTTCGACGGAACTGGACGCCGACGTGATCATCGTCGGCAGCGGCTTCTCCGGGCAGTGCATGGCGATCAAGCTTCGCGAGGCCGGTTTCCACTCCGTATTGCTTCTGGAGCGCGGCGCCACGGTGGGCGGCACCTGGCGTGACAATCACTACCCCGGCGCAGCCTGCGACATCCCTTCGCACCTGTATTCCTTCTCGTTCATGCTCAACCCGAACTGGTCACGCACCTATCCGGGCCAGGCCGAAATCCTCGGTTATCTGCATGCCACTGCCGAACGGCACGGGTTGCTCGAACACATGCGTTTCAACACCCTCGTCAGCGGCGCAAGCTTTGATGCGGGCCGCCTGACCTGGCAGGTAGAAACCGACGGTGGGCCACTACGCTGCCGCTTCCTGATCCTGGGTACCGGCGGTTTGAGCGAGCCTGTGGTACCCCGCCTGGCGGGGCTGGACACCTTTGCGGGACGCACCTTCCACTCGGCGCGCTGGGACCACGACTATGCCCTGCAAGGCAAGCGCGTGGCGGTGATCGGCAGCGGAGCCAGCGCCATCCAGTTCGTGCCGCAGATTGCGCCGCGCGTCGAGCGGCTCAGTGTGTTCCAACGCACCCCGGCGTGGATCGTACCGCGCCAGGACCGCCCGTTCAGCGCCTTGCAAAAAGCGCTTTACCGCTACCTGCCGGGGGTGATGCGGCTCAAGCGCTGGGGCATTCACTGGCTGAACGAAGTGCAGGCCCTTGGCACGGTGGTCGACCCCAAGTACATGGCCCTGGGTGAGAAAATCGCGCTTCAACACCTGCACCGGCAAGTCGCCGATCCCCAGCTGCGGGCCCGCCTCACGCCCGACTATGTGATGGGTTGCAAGCGCATCCTGATCTCTGATGACTGGTACCCCGCCCTGCAACGGGCCAATACCTCGCTGGTGAGCGATGCCATCGAACGCATCACCCCCACCGGCGTCTTGACCTGCGATGGCCGCTTGCACGAGGTCGACGCGATCATCTTCGGTACCGGCTTCCAGGCCACCGAAGCGCTCGGCAAGCTGCGTATTCGCGGGCGCCTGGGACGTGAACTGAACGAGGTCTGGGCCCAGGGTGCCGAAGCCTATGTCGGCGCCAGCGTCAACGGCTTTCCCAACCTGTTCCTGATCACCGGGCCGAACACCGGGTTGGGGCATAACTCGATGGTGTTCATGATCGAGGCAAACGTGGCACACATCGTCGGTGCGCTGAAAGCTGCCCGGCAAGCCGATGCCCAGGTAGTAGAGGTCAAGCGTGAGGTCCAGGCGCGCTACAACCAGAATCTGCAGCGGCGCCTGGAAAAATCGGTCTGGGTGACCGGCTGCAAGAGCTGGTACCAGGACAAGGCCAGCGGCAAGGTCACCACGCTCTGGCCTGGTTTCAGTACTCAGTATTGGGCAATCGCCCATCGCTTCAAGGCTGACGACTACCTGCTGCTGGCAGCAGGTTCGCCTCAGGTCCCCGCGCCCGTTTCGGCGAGGTAAGCCTTGATGAAATCGATCCAGGCACGGACCTTGCGCGGTACATGGCGGCTTGCCGGATACAACGCGTAGACACTTTGCCGGGCGAAGCGGTAAGCGGGCAACGCATCGAGCAACTGTCCACTCGCCAGGTCATCGGCCACCAGCCATTCCGGCAGCAAGGCGACACCCGCACCTTGCACGGCGAAAGCACGCAGGATTGACGCGTTATCGGTCACCAGCAAGGGCGTGCCGTGCGTCTCAAACACCGCACTGCGACCAGCGTCCCCCTGCAGTTCCCAGCGACTGTTCTGCTCGAAGCGGCTGTGCACCAGCTGCGCCACGGCGGCCAGGTGCGAAGGTGAGTCGATGATCTGCGGGCCATGGGCGGCCAGCAGGCTGGGCGCCAGCACCAGGCGCACGTCGTAAGTGGCCAGGCACACGCCACGGTAGCTGGAATCCTGGGCCTGGCCCAGGCGGATGGCGACATCGAAACGCTCGCGCACCAGGTCGACCTGGGAGGTGTGGGTTTCCAGGCGCACGCTCAGGTCAGGGTGCAACCGGCAGAACGCCTGCAACGCCGGGGCGAGGACTTTCAGCCCGTACTCGACGGTGGAGGTAATGCGCAGGCTGCCCTGCAAGCCAGCATGCTCGGCGCGCGCCTCGTCGATGGCGACGCGCGCATCTTCGACCACCTGCAGGCAGCGCTGGTAAAAGCGCTCGCCGGCATCAGTGAGGGCAATTCGGCGGGTGGTGCGGGTCAGCAAGGTCACGCCCAGTTCAGCTTCCAGCTGCTTGATGCTGAAGCTGACGGCGGCGCGGGTTTGCTGCAGGCGCTCGGCGGCGCCGGTGAAGGAGCCGGCCTGGACCACCGCGCAGAACAGTTCGAATCGGTCGAGACTGACCATGCAATGCCTTCGCCATTGTCAAAATAATTTGACCAATCTGCCGGTTTTTTGCGTCTTATTCAAGCACCTGCAAGCCTCTAGACTGCGCCTTTCTCCGGCCCGTCGAACTGCTCATGCCCTATCGCTCGAAAGTCACCCTGATCTATTTGCTGGGTTTCACCCTCGACCTGCTCAACATGTTCGCCCTCAACGCCGCCTACCCGGCGCTGGGCCAGGAACTGCACGCCTCGGTGGCGCAACTGAGCTGGACCAACAACCTGTACATGCTCGGCCTGACCCTGGTGATACCGCTGGGCACCTGGATGGCCGCGCGGCTGGGCGAACGCCAGACACTGCTGCTGTCGCTGGCGCTGTTCGGCCTGGGCTCGGCACTCGCCGGCAGCGCCGGCACCATCGACAGCCTGCTTGGCTGGCGGTTGTTGCAAGGGCTCGGTGGTGGCTTGTTGATTCCGGTAGGCCAGGCCATGGCTTATCGCTTGTATGCGCCTGAGCAACGCCACCACCTGACCTCGCTGGTAATGATGGTAGCCCTGCTGGTACCGGCGTTGTCGCCGACACTGGGTGGCGTGGTGGTCGATCAGGGCTCGTGGCGGTGGATCTTCTTTGCCATGCTGCCGCTGACGTTAATGGCTGGCGTACTGGTGCTGGCCTGGCTGCCTGCAAACCAGCCGTTACCGGCCCCTCAGCCAATCCTTGACCTGCACCTGCTCGGCCAGCCGCTGCTGCGTACGGCGATGCTGGTCTACCTGTGCGTGCCGGGCGTGTTCATCGGCGCCAACCTGGTCGCAGCCCTGTACCTGCAACAACGCCTTGGGCTTAGCGCCACGGCCACCGGAGCGCTGATGTTGCCCTGGTCGCTGGGCGCCCTGGGCGCCATTGCTTTTGTGCGCTGGCGTTTCAACCTGACCGGGCCCAAGTGGCTGCTGAGCGCCGGCATACTGATCCAGTGCGCCGCACTCCTGTGGCTGGCCTTGCCCTGGGTAGCCGCGCATCACGCCTGGCTGGCGCTGATCTTCGCCCTGCTTGGCCTGGGCAGCAGCCTGTGCAGCAGCAGTGCGCAAAGCCTGGCATTCCTGGCCATAGCGCCGGAGCAAATGGGCCAGGCCAGCGCCCTGTGGAACCTCAACCGGCAACTGAGTTTCTGTCTCGGTGTGGCCGTGCTCGGCGCTGTGCTCAATCAGCTGCTGCCGGCGCCGCAAGCGTTTGCGCACACGTTCATCCTGGCCGCGCTGCTAACCCTGCTACCGCTGCCAATGGTTTTCAAACTGCCCGGGACTCGCGCCCTGGGGCTTATCACCCGCACTCACTGAGACCTGCCCATGAGCCAACGCAACCCCGCCTTCAAGGAAGTCCTCGACGCCCACGTCGCCATCCAGCAATGGTTGTCCGGCACTGCCCCGGCCGATCGGCTCGATGCGCTGATGGCGCGTTTCAGCCCGCTGTATTCGATGATCACCCTGCCCGGCCAGGTGCTCGATTACCAAGGCCTGCGCGCGCTGTTTCAGCAAGCCCACGGCAAGCGTGCAGGTCTGGAAATAAGCATCGATGAACTGCACCTGATCGCCGAAGGCCCGAGCCTGGCGGTGGTCGGTTATCGCGAGTGGCAGGCCGATGCCGCAGGCAACCGCTCAGTACGCCGTTCGACCGTGGTGTTTGAACGCGCCAATGGCGCCTTGCGCTGGCGCCATCTGCACGAAACGCAGGCATCCGGCTGATCAGGCCTTTTTGCGCGGCTTGCTGGTGCCCGCGGGCTTTTTCGCCGCTGGCGCCGCTTTCTTCGCCGCCGGCTTGCGCCCACCCAGGCTGCGTTTGAGCAGTTCGGTGAGGTCGATGATGTCGGCGCTTTTCTGTTCGCCTTCGCCTTCCAGCGGCTCGACCGTGGCGATCTTGCCCTGGCTGGCTTTTTCTTCGACCAGGCTCATGATGGTGTCCTTGAAGTCATTGCGGTAATCCTCCGGCGTCCAGTGCCCGCTCATGTCCTCGACCAAGCGCTTGGCCATCTGCAGCTCGCGCTTGTCGATACTCGCGTCGCGCACGCTGGCATCCAGTTCCAGGCTGTCCAGACCACGCACTTCCTCAGGCCAGCGCAGGATGATCATCACCATGGCATCCTCCAGCGGGCGCAGCAGCGCGAGGTGCTGCTGGGTGTGCAGCACCACCTTGGCCAGGGCGACCTTACCGGTGCTCTCGAGGGTTTCGCGCAGCAACGCGTACACCTTGCCGCCGCGACGGTCGGGGCTCAGGTAGTACGGGGTAGCAAACTGCTGCAGGGGGACTTCGCCGCTGTCGACGAAAGAAAAGATATCGATGGTCTGGGTCGCCTCCGGCCGGGCCTGGCGGATCTCCTCTTCGCTGATCACCACGTACTGGCCCTTCCGGTACTGCACGCCCTTGACGATATGCTCACGGGCGATCTCCTTGCCAGTGACCTTGTTCACCCGCTTGTAGCCCACCGGCTCCATGCTGCGCTCGTCGAGCCAGTCGAAGTCGACCCGGTCGCTGCTGATCGCGGTACTCAACGACACCGGGATGTGCACCAGGCCGAAGCTGATTGCACCTTTCCAGATGGCTCTGGCCATGACGTTCTCCCACAGGCAATTGAAAGGCCCTTTGTCAGTCTGACTGCGCCGGGCCGTGAAGGTTTGCCGCAGCCCGCACCAGGGCCACAAGATCCAGACCCGCCAGCTGCCTTTGGAAAAAACCGAATCGGCTGAAGTAAAGGCGTTTGCCCCGCAGATGATCAAGGATCACACTAAAGCCAATCAGCACCTGCTCGATCTTGCCAAACAGCACGATTTCAGCGTCCCGGATGACGCCCATGAACAGGCGGTGCGCCTGTTCGATGAAGAGAGCCGGTCCACCTCGGACCCTGACGAGCAGAACGCGCACCGCCCGAACTGAAGGAGGCCTCTGGTATGAGAAAGGTCAGCCCGGCCTGCCCGACCTGCCTGCAGATCGATTTTGTCCAGGACACGCTGTTCGGCCCCGTGGCCCACAGCGCCGAATGCGAGGTGCAACTGGCGCCGCTGAACATCAACGGCCTGCCGGGTTTGCGCATGCAGGTGCGGGCGCCCGTGCCCGCCAAGCTCGAGCGCTCGCACAGCGTGGCGTTTGTCTGGGAAGGCCGTACCTATCGCGGGATCGTCCAGTATCACCGGCGCTGTGATGACGGCGGCTTGCAGCTGCAGCTGGAACTGCAGTAACCGCTTCGCTGGCAAGCCAGCCCCCACAGGTCCGGCTTACACAAACCGATTGTGGGAGCTGGCCTTGCCAGCGATGGGCCCAGCGTGGTCGTCAGCCCTGCGGCTTGGCCGCACAGCCACAACCACTGCCGTTGCACGGCCTGCCGGACAGATGGTGGTCGTCACTTGTCAGTGACCGGACGCTGCGGTGAGTGGTTCAAAAAAAATGAAACCCCAACGCCGCCCAGGCCTCCATAGAACAGGGAGAGGTGTTTCCTGCCCTGCTTACCCGGAGGTCACCATGAGTACCCATCTGGTTCAACTGTTCACCCACCCCGATGACGCCTGGATGGAAATCCGCCAGGAAGAAGAACTGCACCCGCGTCACTACCTGCCGCACCTGCTGCTGATGGCGCTGATTCCTGCCTTGTGCCTGTTCATCGGTACCACCAGCGTGGGCTGGAGCCTGGCCGGTACCGAGCGGGTACGCCTGAGCGTGGCCAGCGCCGCCGAGCTCGGCGTGTTGCTGTACGCCTGCAGCGTGGTCGGGGTGATGATCATGGGCGGGTTCATTCGCTGGATGTCGCGCACCTTCGATGCGCGGCCAAGCCTGAACCAGTGCATCGGCTTTGCCGCCTATACCGCCACGCCGTATTTCGTTGCCGGTATCGCCGGGCTCTATCCCGGACGCTGGCTGGCGCTGATCGTGCTGGGCGCGGCTTCGGCCTATGCGACCTTCCTGCTCTACGTCGGCCTGCCAACCTTCCTGCGCCTGCGCAAGGAAGACGGCCTGTTGTATTCGACCAGTGTGTGGGCGGTCGGGCTGCTGGTGCTGGTGACCATCCTGGTGTCGATGATTCTGTTCTGGTTCAACGTGCTCAGCCCTGAATACCTGCGCCCGGCCAGCCTTGGCTAACCGGTGGCAGACTGCGTGGTTCAGGCCATCGCCTGGGGTTTGAACGGAATTTGGCTACGCCCCAGGCGCTGTTCTTCGCGCACCTGGGCAACCAGGGTGGCAAGCTCGTGGCAGGTGGTCAGGCTGTGCACATGGATACCTGTGACAGTCAGGCAATCGCCCAGGCTATCGCCCTGCCCCAATTGAATGGTCAGGTGCTCGCCATCGGCGCAGGATACGACACAGCGATCAGGCAGGAACGCCTGTTCGATCAGATGGCACAACTCAAGGGTGGAAACTCCAATCAGTGACATGCTGCGATCCTCGTATCGGAGGGCCCGACTATTGAGTTAGTACCCAGCCAGTCCTCGATGCCAATTGAATTTGCCGATGCCGCGCCGTTGCCCCCATGCAGTGCAGCAATGATCTCTCGGAAGAGCCGTCTGCCCTTGGCCAAGTTCCAGGTATTCGGGCCTGTGGCAGATGAACGGCATGCCTTTACCGTTCGTCTCGCATCGCTGAAATATTTAAAACTTTGCCCACGGCGGCCGCCTCCCAACCTGTGTAAGGCAAACGCCTTGCGAATATTCACAAGAGGAAGAGAATCATGGCTAACAAAGGCACTTCGAATCCCGGGAATTTCGCTAACGACAAGCAAAAAGCGTCTGATGCCGGGAAAAAAGGTGGCCAGGCCTCCGGCGGTACCGCAGGTGGCCAGACCCGCAAGCCTGACATGGACAAAGACCAGGCCCGCAAACCAAGTGGTGGCGGCCGTAGCTAACGGACGAAAGACCGGCGCACTGCACGTGCGTCGGTCCTGAGGCACTGCAATGAGCCAACAGGTGATCCACTTTCATTGCCAGATCGACCAGGACACCACCGAGCGCTTTCGCGACCGGTGCCTGCAGGCCGTCGATGACGGCGCTACCTCGTTGCTGCTGTTTCTCTCGACCACTGGCGGCAGCACCAACTTCGGATTCTCGCTGTACAGCTTTCTCAAGTCCTTGCCGGTGCCGCTTTGCGCAGTCAATGCCGGCAACATCGAGTCCATGGGCATCATCATGTACCTGGCCGCCGCCGAGCGTGTCGCCGCTCCCCATTCTCGCTTTCTCATCCATCCCATGACCTGGCACTTCAGCCAGAGCGCGGTGGACCATTCGCGCCTGCGTGAATACCTGTCGAGCCTGAACAACGACCTGGAGCGCTACGTGCGTATATTCGAACTGGAGACCGCCCAGGCCGAGCGCAAGCTGGACATCTTTCATTGCCTGTCGACCGAAGAAAAGGTCATCCCCGCCTACGACTCGCTGCCCTACGGCATTGCCCATCGCCTGGAGCAGGTGGTGTTTGAAAAGGACGCCCGGCACCTGACCGTCAGCGGCGCCCATTGACCAGGGAAATCCGATGGAATTTTTTCCATCGCCCAGCACTCACTAGAGGCATTGAAGGGATTTTCTTGGTCACTGCTCTGTAAGGATCCTGCCAGCCCCATGAACAACGCAAAACTATTCGTCATCGACTATCAGCTGCACGGCGATCACAAGTCTTTCATCATCCGCGCCGAGACGATGGACAACGCCGAAGCCTGGCACTGGGCAAGCTGCGACGCCGGGCTCGGTCGAATAGGCCGCTACGGCCGCGAGAAGGTCAGGAAAGTCAGCAAGCCCCTGGCCGAGCGCTACGGCATTACCGATGTGAAGTGGCGCCAGTCCAGCTAAGTCAGCTCAATGACGCCCACAGGTGCTGGGCGGCATAGGCGCGCCACGGGCTCCAGGCCTGAGCACGCTGGGCCAGTTGTGCGTCGGCGCCTTCAAGCAGGCGCAAGGCCTTGATCAGGGCCACATCCCCCAGCGGCAAGGCGTCGGCCGCGCCCATCTGGCGCAGGGCCAGATAGTGGGCGCTCCACGGGCCGATGCCGCGCAAGCGGCACAGCCGCTGGACCCAGGCCTCCAGATTGCGCTCAGGGCGTAACAGCTGCGGGTCCTCCAGCAATGCCCGGGCCAGGGTCGACAAGGTCAAGGCCCGCGAGCGCGGCATGCCCAGGCCACTGAGGTCGACGTCTACAATGGCCTCGGCCCTGGGGAACACATGGGTCAAGCCGGGCCACTGCTGGACATGCGCGGGTAGTCGCTGGCCGTAACCCGCCACCAGGCGCCCGGCCAGGGTGATAGCCCCGGCCACACTGATCTGCTGGCCCAGCACGGTGCGCATGGCCTGCTCGAACGCGTCCCAGCCCCGCGGCACACGCAGCCCCGGACGCAGGTTGATCAGTTGCGCCATCAACGGGTCTCGACTGAGCTGTGCCTGGATCTTGTGCAGTTCGGCATCCAGATCAAACACCCGTCGGACCCTGGCCAGCAAACCCGGCAGTGCTCGCGCAGAAGCACCGACCACGGTGACCTTCAGCCGGGACCCACGCGCCTGAGACACCTGGACGATGCCCTGGCCCTGGGCGAGATCAAAACTGCGCGTATACACCCCCGCCGCCACCGTCTCGACCCCGGTGATCGCCCGCGCGGCAAGAAACCCCAGCAGCGATGGCCAGTGCAACGGTGGCTGATAGGGCAGCCAGAAGCTGATGACGCTGCCGGGCCGCACGGTGCGACGATGGCCAGCGAAGGTGGGAGCAGGTTTCATGCGCTGATCATCACCTGCGCAAACGTCACCACACCAGCGGTTTCGCAGAATTTCGGCACCGCAAAGGTCTGCCCTTCAGGGCGATGTCGAGACGACGACGGCCGGGCTACGCTAGCGCCCGGCCGCCGATCGGTTAACGGCGTTACTTGCCGTTGGTGAGGGTGTTGTAGCTGGTCATCAGGTTGCGGTAGTCGGGGATGTGGTTGGAGAACAAGGTACCCAGGCCTTCGATGTCGTTGCGCCAGTCGCGGTGCAGCTCACAGGCCAGGCCGAACCAGGTCATCAGTTGGGCGCCGGCTTGCGACATGCGATTCCAGGCCGAGTCGCGGGTCAACTCGTTGAAGGTGCCGGAGGCATCGGTGACCACGAACACGTCAAAGCCTTCTTCCAGGGCCGACAGCGCCGGGAACGCCACGCATACTTCAGTTACCACACCGGCGATGATCAGTTGCTTCTTGCCGGTGGCCTTGACCGCCTTGACGAAGTCTTCGTTGTCCCAGGCGTTGATCTGCCCCGGACGAGCGATGTACGGCGCTTCGGGGAACTGCGCCTTGAGCTCGGGCACCAGCGGGCCGTTGGGGCCGGTTTCGAAGCTGGTGGTGAGGATGGTCGGCAGCTTGAAGTACTTGGCCAGGTCGCCAACGGCCAGCACGTTGTTCTTGAACCGGTCCGGGTCGATGTCTCGAACCAGCGACAGCAGGCCGGTCTGGTGGTCGACCAGCAGGACGGCGGCGTTGTTCTTGTCCAGGCGGACGTAGGGCTTGGTCATGGTCTTACTCCTTGCATTGAGACGCCGGTGCCGGGCACCGGACATGAGGGATCAGCGTTGGGAATCGAGCAGTTCGTTGTCGCGTGCGACCTGTTGCGCCTTGAGATAGCTTTCGATCAGCAACTGGTAATGCGGGAACACAGCGCTGTAGGCTTCGGCCCATTGCTGGGCGTCTTCACGGTTCCAGGTACGCTGGACTTCCGAGCACACCGCGGCGGTGTCCATCGGCACCACGCCGGCCTGCATGATGCGCGCCAGGGTGATTTCCTGAGCCATCTTCGAATAGGTGCCGCTGGCATCGATCACCGCAAATACCTTATAGCCCGCATTGACCGCGCTGATGCTCGGGAAGGCCATGCACACACTGGTGATGGTGCCGGCGATGATCAACGTCTTGCGTCCGGTCTGCTCTACCGCGGCAACGAACTCGGGATTGTCCCAGGCGTTGATTTCACCTTTGCGTGCCACGTACCGGGCGTGGGGGGCGGCTTCATGGATTTCCGGGATCAGCGGGCCGTTGGGACCTTGCGGCACGGAAGCGGTGGTGATGACCGGGATCTTGGCGAGCGATGCGATCTTTGCCAGGGTAATGGCGTTGGCCCGCAGCTCGGTCATGGGCATGTCCTTGACCGTCTGGAACAGGCCGCTCTGATGGTCGATCAACAGCATCGCGGCGTCATCGGGGTCGATGCGCGGCACCTGGCCGTTGAAGTTGGCAACGTTGGCAAAAGTACTCATGGCACGTTCTCCTTCGGGATCAGGCTGGGCGTTTTGCGCGCAGCCCGGGTCGAAGGCCGACCCTGCGGCCGACCTTCGGGTTAATGAGACTAGTTGTGGTGTCGCGGACCGGCCTGCCCGCTCATCTGGCCGAAGCGCCCGGCGCGGAAATCGTCGAAGGCTTCGGCGATTTCGGCATCACTGTTCATCACGAACGGGCCGTAACCGACAATTGGCTCATCCAGCGGCTCGCCGCTGAGCAGCAGCACCGACACATCGCTTTGCGCTTCGAGCAGCAGCTCGTCACCGGCGCGGTCGAACAGCACCAGTTGCGCGGCACCGACCTGACGCTCGCCGTTGACCAGCAACTGACCGCGCAACACCACCAGCGCGGTACTGCGCCCGGCGGCACTGGGCAGGCGCACGGGCGCGCCGGCCTTGAGCTGCAGGTCCCAGACATCCATGGGCGAGAAGGTCTGGGCCGGGCCCTGGTGGCCGCGGAACGCACCGGCAATCACCCGCAGGCTGCCGGCGCCGTTGCCCAGCGGCACCACCGGAATGTCGGTGCCGAGCAAGGTCTGGTAGCCGGCGGGCGCCGATTTGTCCTTGGCCGGCAGGTTGACCCACAACTGGACCATCTCGAGGGTGCCGCCTTGGGCGGCGAAGGCTGGCGAGTGGAACTCCTCATGGAGAATCCCGCCGGCGGCGGTCATCCACTGCACATCGCCCGGGCCGATCAGGCCGCCGGCGCCGGTGGAGTCGCGGTGCTCCAGTTCGCCCTGGTAGACGATGGTCACGGTTTCGAAACCGCGATGGGGGTGCTGGCCGACCCCGCGACGCGCCGTGGTCGGGGTGAAGTCGTGGGGGCCGGCATAGTCCAGCAGCAGGAACGGGCTGATGTGCTGGGCCAGGTTGTCGTAGGTGAACAGGCTACGGACCGGGAAGCCATCACCCACCCAATGTGGGTGCGGGCTGCTGTAGACGCCTTGGATCTTTTTCATCAGATGCCTCCTCTCGTGCATGGCTATAACCATACGAGCGCAACGACATCGGCGGTAGATCAGTTAAACTGCCTTCAGCGTTCCATATGGAGAACACTGGTGGAAGACCTCAACGACCTTTACTACTTTGCCCAGGTGGTCGATCACAGCGGCTTCGCCCCGGCCGGTCGCGCCCTGGACATGCCCAAATCCAAGCTCAGCCGGCGCATCGCCGGGCTGGAAGAACGCCTGGGCGTGCGCCTGATCCAGCGCTCGACCCGGCACTTCTCGGTGACCGAAATCGGCCAGGCCTACTACCGCCATTGCGTGGCCATGCTGGTGGAAGCCGAAGGCGCCGCCGAGTTGATCGAGCGCAACCGCGCCGAGCCGCAAGGCATCGTGCGCTTGAGCTGCCCCACTGCCCTGCTGGATTTCTGGGTCGGGGCCATGCTCACCCGCTTCATGGTCCAGTGCCCGCTGGTGCAGTTGCATATCGAAAGTACCAACCGCCAGGTCGACCTGATCCAGGAAGGTATCGACATCGCCCTGCGCGTACGCGTGCCGCCACTGGAAAGCAGCGACCTGGTGATGAAGGTGCTGGCGCGTAGCACCCAATACCTGGTGGCCGCGCCCTCCTTGCTCGAGCGCCTGCCACAGCGCCCGGTGCCGGCTGACCTGAGCGCCCTGCCCAGCCTGCACTGGGGTTACCCGCAGCGCGATTACCACTGGCACCTGCTCGGCCCCGACGGCGCCCGTGCCAGCCTGCGGCACAACCCGCGGCTGGTGACCGATGACCTGATCGTCTTGCGCCAGGCGGCGGTGGCTGGCGTGGGGGTGGTGCATTTGCCGCTGGTGGTCATACGCGAAGAACTCGAAGCCGGGCGGCTGGTGCAAGCCACGCCGAACTGGGCACCGGAGTGCGGCGTGGTGCACGCGGTATTCGCCTCGCGGCGCGGGTTGCTGCCGTCGGTGCGCAGCTTGCTGGATTTTCTCGCGGCGGAGTTCGAGGCCAGTGATATCGCCTGACTGTGGGGGGCTGGCGTGCCGGCGATCGAGCGCGCAGCGGTCGCAGTCAACGCCCTTTTTGCTACCATCGCGCTTCCCGCTCAACACGGCCCTTGCTCATGTCGCCTGCCGCCCGCCAGGAAAAGCCCATCCTCACCCTGGCCGAAAACTACCGCCACGGCGAACGCATTGCCGCGCACTGCCACAACCGCGCGCAGTTGATCCATGCCCTGAGCGGGGTGATCACGGTCAATTCGCTGCAGGGCAGCTGGGTGGTGCCGCCCGGGCGTGGGGTGTGGGTGCCGAGCGCAGTCGAACACGACCTGAAGATGGCCGGAGCAGTACGCATGCGAACCCTGTTCATCGACCAGAAAGCCCGCACCGACCTGCCACAGGACTGCCAGGTGATCGACATCTCGCCGCTGCTGCGCCAACTGATCATCAGTGCCATGGACATTCCCGCCGACTACCCGCCCGGCGGTCGCGATGAGCGGGTGATGCAGCTGATCCTCGATGAGATCCGCGTGCTGCCGATCATGGCCCTGCATGTGCCCACCCCCCGCGACCCGCAGTTGGCCGAGCTGTGCCAGGCCCTGCGGGATGCCCCCAGTGAAGACTGGAACCTTGCCCGCGCCGCCCGCCTGATCGGCAGCAGCGCGCGCACCCTGACCCGCGCCTTTCAGCGCGAGACCGGCTTGAGCTTCATCCAATGGCTGCGGCGCATGCGCCTGCTGGCCAGCCTCGACTCCCTGGCCGCCGGGCATCCGATTCTTGATGTGGCGCTGGACCTGGGCTACGACAGCCCCAGCGCCTTCAGCGCCATGTTCCGCCGCACCCTGGGGGTTTCGCCCTCGGCCTATTTCGGCAAGGCCCAGGCCTATGGCACGGCACAGCCGGACTGATCAACCGTCCTTCTGGCGCAGCAGCAATGCAGCCAGGGCGCAGACGGCCAGGGCCAGGCAGGCCAGGTAGAAGGCATCCGAGTAGGCCATCAGGTAGGCCTGCTGGCGCACACTGTGGTCAATCAGGCTCAGCGTCTGCATCACCGCCGGCGACTGCACATCGACCAGCCCGTCCGGCAGGCGCTGCTGCAAGGCGCCATCGAACATCGTCAAGCCCTCGCCGATACGCTCGGAATGAAAACGCTCACGCTGGGACACCAGTTGCGTAAGCAACGCCGTGCCCACCGCGCCACCGAGGTTACGCAGCATCGAGATCAGCGCCGAGGCCGAGCCCGCCTGGGCCTTGTCCAGGCCTTTGACCGCCAGCACCGAGAGCGCCACCATGATCAGCGGCTGGCCGATACCGCGCACCACGGTAGAGGGGATGATCACGTTGGCGGCGGCATCGTCCGACAGGTGCGCCCCCAGCCAGCAGCCCAGGGCCATGATCGCGAAGCCACTGGCGACCAGCAGTTTAGCGTTGAGCCAGCGCATCAACCGCGGCAGCAACGGCGCCAACAGCAGCTGGACCATGCCGTAGGCGATCAGGCTGATGCCGATCTCGCGGGCGTTGTAACCCTGCACCAGCGACAAGTAGTTGGGCACCAAAAATACCAGGCCGAACGTCGCCGCGCCGAACACTGCCATGGCCAGGCTGGCGACGCCAAAGTTGTAGCTGGCCAGCAGACGCAGGTTGATGAACGGGCGATCCCCCCATAACTGCCGCTGGATGAACAGCGCCAGGGCAAAACCGGCAACCAGGCTGAAGGCGATGATGAACGAAGAATCGAACCAGTCCTTGCGCCCGCCCTCTTCCAGCACGATCTGCAACGCCCCCAGGCCCAGGGCCATGGCGGCGATGCCCAGCCAGTCGGCCTGGCGCAGCTTGCGCCGGTCCCCGGCCTGGGCGCCGATCGACCAGGCCACCGCCGCAATCAGCGCCACCCCCGGGAGCAACTGCAACAGGAAAATCCAGCGCCATGAATAAGCGTCGGTGAGCCAACCGCCAATCGACGGCCCGGCCGCCTGGGCAACGCTGTTGGACAGGCTGAACAAGGCCATGCCCAGGGGGATCTTGCTGGCCGGCAGTTCGGTGATGATCAGTTGCATCGACAGCGGAATCAGCACCGCTCCCGAGGCGCCCTGGATGACCCGGATGGCGATCATCGCCTGCAGGCTTGGCGCCAGGGCGCAACTGACCGAACTGAGCAGAAACACCACCGAGCCCACCAGCATTACCCGGCGCAGGGAGAACACCTGCACCAGCCAGGCGGTGAGCGGGATCATGGTAATTTCGGCGACCAGATAGGCCGTTGAGATCCACGAACCTTCCTCGAAACTGGCACCCAGCGCACCTTCGATCTCCGGCAAGGCGGCGCTGGTGACGTGCACGTTCATCCCGGCCATGAAGCAGCCGAACAAGCCGCCGATTACCGCCACCCAGGCGCGTAACGAGACCTTGTCTTCAACTGCCATGGCGAGCCTCGCGGGTATCGACCGTGGCGATCACCGACATACCGGGCAGCAGTTGCGCTTCACCGGCGGGCGGCGCATCGAGCTGGATGCGTACCGGGAAGCGCTGGACGATCTTGGTGAAGTTGCCAGTGGCGTTGTCGGGCGGCAGCAGCGCGAACACCGCGCCGGAGCCGGGCGACACGCTGTCGACGGTCCCCTGCCAGTGACGGCCAAACGTGTCGACTTCCAGGGTGACCCGCTGGCCGGGGCGCAAGTGCTCAAGCTGGGTTTCCTTGTAGTTGGCGACCACATAGGCCTGAGCCACCGGCACCACCGCCAGCAACGGCAAACCGGGGGTGACGTACTGCTGCTGGCGAACCTTGCGCTGGCCGACCACGCCATCGAAAGGCGCGCGAATCTCGGTGTCGGCCAGGGCATTCTCGGCCAGACCCAACTCCGCTTCGGCCTGCTCCAGCGCAGCCTGGCGCGAAGCCAGGTCGGCCCGAGCCTGTTGCCGCTGGCTGCTCAGCACCTGTTGCCGCGCCTGCTGGCGCTCAAGCTCGGCAGCGGCCCCGCGTAACAGCGCCTGGGCTTTGACCCGGCTGGCGGTGGCGCTTTCCAGGCGTTGGGCGCTGGCGGCTTGTTGCCCGGCCAGTTGCCGGTAGCGCTGCCAGTCGAGTTGCGCACGCCGGGCCTCGCCTTCACTGGCAGCGCGTTCGGCCTGGGCACGGGCGATGGCCTGGCGCTGCTCATCAAGTTGCGCGCCAAAGGTAACCAGGTGCGCCTGTTGTGCCTGCACTGCCGCTGCGCTGGCGGCCTGTTGCGCGCGGGCCTGGCGCAAGCGCTGCCGGTAGTCGCGATCGTCCAGGCGCACCAGCACGTCGCCGGCCTTGACCCTGGCGTTGTCGGCCACGCGCACCTCGGTGACATAGCCTGCCACCCGCGCGCTGACCGGTGCCCAGTCGGCACGCACATAGGCGTCGTCGGTCTGTTCAAAGAAGCGCGCGCTGCTCCACCAGTAACCGCCATAGGCCAGCACGGCCAACAACCCGGCAGCGCCGAGCACATGGATGGCTTGCCGGCGGCGGGTCAGTTTCACGCTGACAATCTGCGGATCAGGGCTAACGGCCTGGTTCATGGGCGGGCTCCGGTGTGCAAGGCAAGGGATCGAGGGGTGTGGACACGCTGCCAGCCGCCACCGAGGGCACGGAACAGCGCGACCTGGCGCTCCAGCAGGCGCAAGTCGGCTTCGGCCAGTTCGGCCTGCTGGCGGACCAGGGTGCGTTGACTGTCGAGCAGCTCCAGGCCATCCACGGCGCCGGCGTCCAGGCTCAGCCGGGCCAGTTCATAGGCGCGCTGGCTCTGGGCCGTGGCGCGGGCCAATGCCGCGCGCTGCTGGCGTTCTCCGGCATACAGCGCCAAGGCCTGCTCGGTGTCGCGCAAGGCTTCCAGCACCACGCTGTCGAAACGCGCCAGGGCACCCTCGCTGCTCGCTTGCGCTTGCTCGACCCGGGCATGGGCCTGCTCGCGGTTGGGAAAGCGCCAACTGATCAAGGGGCCGATGGCAAAGGTCAGCGCCTTGCTGTCACCCATCGCACCGAAGGATGCCGCTGAAGATTCCAGTGCCGCGCCAAAGTGCACCTGCGGATACAGTTCGGCTTTGGCGGTGTCGATCCGTGCCCGAGCGGCGAACAATTGGCGTTCGGCCTGGCGGATATCCGGGCGGCGTTGCAGCAGGCTCCAGGCGTCGCCCACTGGCAATGGCCGGGCAATGCTGGGCAGGCGCTGGCAATGGCTGGCCTGTTGATCCAGGTGTTGCGGCGGCTGGCCACTGAGTACCGCCAGCTCGAACAAGGCGGCCTGGCGCTGGCCCTGCAACCGGGGCAACAACGCGCGGGTCTGCTCCAGCAGGCTTTGCTGGCGGCTGACATCCAGCTCGGTGAGGACCCCGGCGGCTTGTTGCCGGCGCGTCAGGTCCAGGCTGCTTTGCAGCAACGCCACTGACTGCTGCTGCACCTCGCGGCGAGCGCCCAGGGCACACACCCGCAAATACGCACGCGTGGTTTGCGCCGCGACGCTGACCCGCAACAGGTCACGGGCGGCCTGCGCCGCTTCAGCATCGGCGCGGGCCGCAACGATGCCAGCGGCAACCCGGCCCCACAGATCAAGCTCGTAATCCAGGCCCCATTGCGCTTCATGCTTGAACTGGCTGTCCGCATGGCTGGCGGTGGCGTCTGCCAGGGTCTGGTCATCCCCATCACGGCCGTAGCGGTAGCCATAACCCAGCCGTGTGGTTGGCCAGCGCCCGGCGGCGGCACCACGCAGGCCGCCAAGCAACACCTGCACATTCGCCTGGGCAGCGGCCAGCTCGCGGTTATGCGCAAGGGCTGCGTTTACCAGGCGATCCAGCTGCGGGTCCTGGTACAGCGACCACCAATCCTGCGGTAACGCATCCGCACGCGTATCCGCGGTGCGGCTCAGCTCGACTGCAGGCCGCTGCGCCGCGGTCAGCACCCGGCCCTCGTCGAAATGACTACACGCACCGCTCAGCACGGCTCCCACGCACAGCAACGGCCAACGCGCCTGTCCCATGCTGCTTCTCCTGTTGTTGTCATTGGAGGAGCAGCTTAGGCAAAGGCGCGCTGTCGTTCGCTCGCGATAAGGCCAGCTATCGTCGCAAAATGGACAACAGCCAGATCAACCCAGCAGGAAGGCCTCGACCCGCTCACTGCACGCCGCCGGATCTTCCTGCATGAAGCAGTGCCCGCCCGGCACCTGGGTCGCGGTCACCTGGCGATTGACCTGGGCCCAGCGTTGTACCGATTGCGGCACGAAGGGATAGGTGGATTCGCCATAGAGCACCAGGCTCGGAGTGGCCACCTGGGTCAACGAAGCCCACATGCGCCGGGGGAAGGAGCTGAAGATTTCCACTTCACGGCTGGGCCGGCACTTGAGCACCACGCCTTCACCGCAATCGCCGATGGCGTGTTCGATATAGGACTGCAACGCCGATTCGCTCCAGCCCTTGAAGATCCCCCGCCCCTCCAGCGACGCCCGTGCCGTGCCGCGATCAGGCCAATGGCTGCGACGGGTGGCGGCCTTGCGTGCCAGGGCATGACGACGGTGCAGGCCGACCAGCGCGGCGGCCCCCATGATGCCCATCATCGCCCGGGTAAACAGCACCGGGTCGAGCAGCACCGCGCGCTGGAACAGCTGTGGCTGCTGCGCCAGCATCAAGCCGGTGAGCACCCCGCCAAAACTGTGGCCGACGGCAAAACGCGGCACCTCGCCGTACTCGCCACGGCCCGCTTCGAAGGCCTCGATGGCCAGCTGCGCAGTGCGATTCCAGCCAGCAAACGGGCCGCCATGGTCACTGTCGCCATGGCCCTGGACATCGCACAGCCATAGGTCGAACTGTTCGGCCAGGCGCGCCAGCAACGGCTGGTAGGCCAGGCAGCAAAAGCCGTTGCCGTGCAGAAAATGCAGCAACGGTTTGCCACTGGCCGGGGAGCGCCAGCCGCGCAGGGTGAAGCCAGCACTTGTGTCATGGGACCAGGGAATCAACTGCATGTGCCAGCGTACTCACGTCAGGAAAAACTCGATTCTACAAACAGCAAGGGGTACAGGGATATCACCAGCAGCGCCGCCATCAGCAAATTGAACAGCATCAGCCAGCGCGGGTTCTGCAGCACCGTGCGCAAGGCGCTGCCAAACATCACCCAGACGCACACGCTGGGCAGGTTGACCAGGGCGAACACGGTGGCGATGACGATGACGTTGGTGACGTAGCCCTGGGCCGGGGTGTAGGTGGTAATTGCGCCCACGGCCATGACCCAGGCTTTCGGGTTGACCCACTGGAATGCCGCCGCGCCCCAGAAGCCCAGGGGCTTGCGGCTGGCCGAGTCGCTGACCGACAGCGGCCCGGATGTGGCAATCTTCCACGCCAGGTACAGCAGGTAGGCGGCGCCGACATAGCGCAGCACGGTGTAGATCGGCGGGTAGGCCTTGAACACTTCGCCCAGGCCGAAACCCACCGCCAGGACCATGACCATGAAGCCCACGCTGATGCCCAGTGCATGGGGAATCGAACGGCGCACGCCGAAGTTCACTCCGGAGGCCAGCAACATGGTGTTGTTGGGCCCCGGGGTGATCGAGGAAACGAAGGCGAACAGTACGAAGGCAGTGATCAGGTCCAGTGAGCTGAGCATGGCAGGCATCCGGTTTTTTTATTGGGCTGCACTGACACTATCGGAGTCCCGACCCGCCTCGACCATACAGTTAGTGAAAATAATGCCGCTACACTTGACTGTCCTGCTTAGCCCAACGCTTCCACTACGAACTCCAGGCGGTCCTGGCCGAAGAACATCTGCTCGCCGACAAAACACGTGGGGGCACCGAACACGCCTCGGCGCACCGCTTCTTCAGTCGCATCCTTGAGCGCGGCCTTGACCTCGGGCTCGGCCGTCCAGGCCTGGTACTGCTCGGGGTCGAAACCGGCCGCTTGCAGCACACCCGCCAATACCTGCAGGTCGCCAAGATTACGCTGCTGCACCCACAGGGCCTGGAACATCGCACTCAGGTAAGCCTCGAAACGCTGCGGTTGATAGCGCTGCACGGCAACGGTGCCGCGCATCAGGCCCAGGGTATTGATCGGAAAACCCGGTGGCAACGCCAGGGTCACGCCATAGCGCTTGGCGTAGCGCTGAAAGTCGACGAACACATGCCGGGCCTTGGCCGGCACCATCACCGGCGAGGCATTGCCGGTGGCCTGAAACACCCCGCCCAGCAACATCGGCCGGTACACCAGTTGCGCATCGTGCCGGGCGCAGAGGCTTGGCAGTTGGGTCCAGGCCAGGTAGCTGGCCGGGCTGCCCAGATCAAAGAAGAATTCGACAGTCTTGCTCATGTGCAGCAGTTCCTTTCTTGTTGTTATACGGGTTGTTGTGAGAGGGCTTACCAGCGTTCCATCCACGGCCGCAGGTCGAGTTCGAAGGTCCAGGCATCGCGGGGCTGGCTGTGCAGGAACCAGTAGCTGTCGGCGATATGCTGCGGGTCGAGAATGCCGTCCTGGTCCTTGAGTGCATAGCGCTCGGGGAAGCTGTCGCGGATGAACGCGGTATCGATGGCTCCGTCCACCACCACATGGGCGACATGAATATTGCGCGGCCCAAGCTCGCGGGCCATGCTCTGGGCCAGGGCGCGAATGCCATGCTTGGCGCCGGCGAAGGCGGCAAACCCGGCAGCGCCGCGCAAGCCGGCGGTGGCACCGGTAAACAGGATAGTCCCGCGCTCACGGGTGACCATGCGCCGCGCGACGGCCTGAGCGGTCAAGAAGCCGGCGAAACAGGCCATTTCCCAGATCTTGAAGTACTTGCGCGCGGTCTCGTCGAGAATGCTGCAGGGCACATTGGCGCCGATGTTGAAGACAAAGGCTTCGATCGGGCCGAGGGTGCTTTCGATCTCCTCAACCAGCGCGGCCACCTCCTCTTCCTTACGCGCGTCCGAGGCAAAACCATGAGCCTCGCCGCCGGCGGCGCGGATCTCATCCACCAGCGGCTGCAGCTTGTCGGCACTGCGCCGGGTCACACAGGCGACATAACCTTCGCGGGCAAAACGCTTGGCAATCGCGCCGCCGGTTGCATCGCCGGCCCCTACCACCAGTACCACCTTCTTGCCTTGGGTCATCTGTCGCCTCCATTAGTAAACGATCATTTAGTAAACGAACGCTATGCTATGATTCAGGCTTCGTCAAGCCAGCCCTGCGGAGATTGCCGGCGTGCGCTATTCCACCCAGCACAAGGAACAAACCCGGCAAAAGTTGCTGGAGAGCAGCGGCGCCCTGGCCAAGCGCGGCGGCTTCGCTGCCACGGGTGTGGCCGGGCTGATGAAGGCCATCGGCCTGACCGGTGGCGCTTTCTACAACCACTTCCCGTCCAAGGACGACCTGTTCAGCGAAGTGGTACGCCGCGAGCTGTCCCAGAGCCCCATCGCCCAGCAGCCGATGAACCGTGCGCGGCTGGAGCGCTGCCTGGATCAATACCTGAGCATGGCTCATCTGCACAATGTCGAAGGCGGTTGCGCGATACCAACCCTGGGCGCGGAAATCGCCCGTGCCGAGCAACCGGTGCGTGCAGAAGCCGAACACTGGCTGTGCAGCCTGCAGCAAGCCTGGGCGCAAACCCTCGAAGACCCGGGCCTGGCCTGGGCGCTGATCAGCCAGTGCGTGGGCGCACTGGTGATTGCGCGCATGCTCGCCAGCGAGCCGATTCAGGAACAGGTGCTCAAGGCCTCCCGCGACTTTATTGCCGGGGCTTTGCATGAAGCCTCTTGAGTCGCTATTGCTGAGCTTTGCCCTGACTGCCCCGCTCACCGCCCTCGCCGCCTGCCCGGCCGGCCAGTACGAAATCTGCCTGGGCAGTTGCATCTGCTCGCCCATCGACCCGGGCCAGGCCGGCACCGTGCTCGACGACCTCGGGCGCATGGCCAGCAGTTCCCTGGCCCTGGCCTTGCAGCAGGCGCGCGATACTGCGGCGGCCGGCACGGTGCTGCCGATCCCCCTGCACATCCGCGCCCAGCTCGAACCGTTCTATGACTTCCAGGTGCTCGACGCGGCGCGCTACAAGGTCGGCGATCAACAGGCCCTGGACAGCGCCAATGCCCTGCTGCAGAACCCCGACGTCAACGCCGTGACCCTGATCGACATCATCGTCTTTCGCAACGAAGCCGACGCCCAGGACAACGTCGCGCTCTGGGCCCACGAACTGCACCATGTGCAGCAGTACCAGCAATGGGGAGTGGCGGAGTTCGCCCGGCGCTACTCGCGCGACTTCGACGCCGTCGAAACGCCGGCCTACGAAATCCAGGCAAAGGTCAGCAAGGCCCTGCGTGAGCGGGCCTCCGGCCAGGCGCGCTGAATCAGGCCTGGGCCGCGCGCAGTGCGCTTAGTGCCGGTTTGATCATCGCCTGCAGGCGCGCCGTGGCAATGCCGTCGCGGGCCTGGATGGCAATGCCGTGCAGCAAGGTGGCGAACAGGTCGCCCAGTGCCTGCGGATCGGCATCGGCCTTGAGCTCGCCACGCCCATGGGCCTGCTGCAGCAAGTCGATGATCGACTGGGTGCGCTGGCGGCGCAGCTCGCTCATCCAGTCGAGCACGCCGCTGATATCCGGCCCGCCGCTGGCGGTCGATGACACCGCCAGGCAACCGCGCGGGCCGTCCGCCGCGGTGTAGGTGGCGATGGCCTCAAGGAGGATTTGCTCCACGGCCTGGCCCACTGCCAGGTCGCGGTGGATGACCCGCTCGGCAAAGCCGCCCTGCTCGGCCAGGTACAGCGCCACCACTTCGCGAAACAGCTGCTCCTTGCTGCCAAAGGCGGCGTAGATGCGCGCCGAGGCAATGCCTAGGGCACTGACCAGCAGGGCCATCGAAGTGCCTTCGTAACCGTATTGCCAGAAGGTCGCCAGGGCCTTGTGCAAGGCCTGGTCGCGATCGAATTCCCGGGGACGTCCGGCCATGGGTTGTGTGTCCATCAAATCAGGTGTGGCGGATTCTACCCTGCAAAACAGTTGACGCAAGCCTGTTGCCGACCTATTGTTTGTCGATCGACAAACAATAGGAAGTCACCATGCGTACCCTCAAAGGACCCAGCCTGCACCTGGCCCAGTTCAGCGCTGAGCAAGCCCCTTTCAACAGCCTCCCCGAGATCGCCCGCTGGGCGGCCGGCCATGGTTTCAAGGCCTTGCAGGTGCCGGCCTGGGACCGGCGCCTGATTGACCTGGAACTGGCTGCCGAAAGCCAGGGCTACTGCGATGAGCTGCGTGGCATGCTCGCCGAGCACGGCCTGCAGGTCAGCGAGCTGAGCACCCATCTGCTCGGCCAGCTGGTCGCGGTACACCCGGCGTACGACGCCCTGTGCGACAACTTCGCCCCGCCGGCCCTGCACGGCAAACCCCAGGCGCGCACGGCCTGGGCGCTGGAACAATTGCACCTGGCAATCAAGGCCTCGCAACGCCTGGGCCTGACCGACATGGGCACGTTCTCCGGCTCGCTGGCCTGGCCTTACCTGTTCCCCTTCCCGCAGCGCCCGGCCGGCCTGATCGAGGCGGCCTTCGAAGAGCTGGCGCGGCGCTGGCGGCCGGTCCTCGATGCCTGCGAAGACCATGGCATCAACCTCTGCTACGAGATCCACCCCAGTGAAGACCTGCACGACGGCAGCAGCTTTGAACGCTTCCTCGACCTGGTGGATCAGCACCCGCGCTGCAACCTGCTGTTCGACCCCAGCCATTTCGTCCTGCAGCAACTGAACTACCTGGACTACCTGGACATTTACCACGCGCGCATCCGCATGTTTCACGTCAAGGATGCCGAGTTCAACCCAACTGGCCGCCAGGGCACCTACGGCGGTTACTGCGACTGGACCGAGCGGGCCGGACGCTTCCGTTCCCTGGGCGACGGCCAGGTCGATTTCAAGGCGATCTTCTCCAAGCTGGCGCAATACGACTTCCCCGGCTGGGCCACCCTGGAATGGGAGTGCTGCCTCAAGGATCAGGAAGACGGCGCCCGCGAAGGCGCAGCGTTCATCCGTGAGCACATCATCCAGGTCACCACTCGCACCTTCGACGACTTTGCCGGCGCGCCGGTCGACCCGCAACAGATCCAGACCCTGCTGGGCCTGGTTTGAATGCCCTTTTCACATGGAGTGCAACACATGTCAGCAACCCCCGAAACCGACTTCGAACATCGCTACCTGATCCTCGAGCCTGGCCGCCGCCTGCACTGCGTACAACTGGGCAGTGGCCAGCCGGTGCTGCTGATCCCGGGCTGGCCGCAGACCTGGTACACCTGGCGGCATGTGATGAAAGCCCTGGCCCGCCAGGGTTACCAGGCCATTGCCGTCGACCTGCCGGGCACCGGCCTCTCCGACCCGGCCGCCGAAGGCCATGACACCGGCAACATCGCCGCGCTGCTGCACCGGGCCATGGGCCAACTGGGCCACCAACGCTACCGGCTGGCGGGCCACGACGTGGGCATGTGGGTCGGTTATGCGCTGGCCAGCGATTACCCCGACGCGGTCAGCCAACTGGTGCTCAGCGAGGCGGTGATTCCGGGCCTGGCCGAGGCGCCGCCGATCTTTGTCAGCGCCGAGCAGAACATTTTCATCTGGCACTTCTTGTTCAACCAGTTGCAGGACTTGCCCGAAGCCTTGATCAGTGGCCGTGAGGACCGCTACCTGACCTTCATGTTCGAGCGCTGGGCGCACCATGTCGACCGCGTTGCCGTCGATACCTACATCAAGGCCTACAGCAAGCCCGGCGGCTTGAGTGGCGGGCTGGCCTACTACCGCTCGATCAGCCAGACCATCGCCCAGAACCGCCAGCGCGCCGGCAAACGCCTGAACATGCCAGTGCTGGCCATCGGCGCCGAGCATGCTACCGGCGAGGTGCCGTTGCAGACCTTGCAAGCCCATGCCGACAACCTGCGCGGCAGCGTCATCGCCGACTGCGGGCACTTCGTCATGGAAGAAGCGGACGAAGCGTTCAGCGCACAAGTGCTGGCGTTCTTCGAAGCGAACTAGACTTAAGAGTTGCCCCCGCAACACATTGGCCCGAGGTTGCCGGCCCCGCTGGCAACCCCGTTGACGTTGGACTTCTTGCAGGAGAACACGCAATGGACGAAGCCAGACTCAATGACTTCATGGGCAAGCTGGTCACCGACATGGGTGCCGCGGCCATGCTTGCCAACCTGATCCTCGGCGATGAGCTCGGTTTGTACCGGGCCATGGCCGACAGCCAATTCATCACACCCGAACAACTGGCCGACAAGACCGGCTGCAATCCCCGCCTGCTGCGCGAATGGCTGAGCGCCCAGGCCGCTTCCGGCTACATGGAACACAGCGATGGGCGCTTTCGCCTGCCGGAAGAACAGGCCATGGCCCTGGCCATCGAAGACTCACCGGTGTATGTCGCTGGCGGTGCCTCGGTGATTGCCGCGCTGTTTCACGACAAAGACAAACTGGTTGCCGCCATGCGCGGCGATGGTGCCCTGGCCTGGGGCGATCATCACCCGTGCATGTTCAGCGGCACCGAGCGCTTCTTCCGCCCTGGTTACCGCGCCCATCTGGTGGCCGAATGGCTGCCGAGCCTGACCGGCGTGATCGACAAACTGCAGGCCGGGGCCAAGGTCGCCGATGTCGGCTGCGGCCATGGCGCCTCGACGGTGATCATGGCCCAGGCCTTCCCGGCCTCGCGCTTCAGCGGCTTTGACTACCATGGCCCATCGATCAGCATCGCCAGCGAACGTGCTGCCGAAGGGGGCGTGACCGAACGCACGGAGTTTGTCCAGGCCAGCGCCAAGAACTTCCCCGGCAACGACTACGACCTGATCTGCTACTTCGACTGCCTGCACGACATGGGCGACCCGGTCGGCGCCGCCCGGCATGCCTATGAGTCGCTGAAAGCCGACGGCACGGTGCTTTTGGTCGAGCCGTATGCCAACGACACCCTGGATGAAAACAGCACGCCGGTCGGGCGGCTGTTCTATGCCGCCTCGACCTTTATCTGTACGCCGAACTCGCTGTCTCAGGAAGTTGGCCTGGGGCTGGGTGCACAAGCGGGTGAAGGCAGGCTGCGAGCGGTGTTCGAGGAAGCCGGGTTCAAGCGCTTTCGCCGGGCGACCGAGACGCCGTTCAATTTGATCCTCGAAGCGCGCAAGTAAGCGCTGATCGCGGGTCAAGTCGACTCGACTTGCCCCGCGATGCTTTTCTACCTCCCACCCGTCCCCCAGGCAGAGAAATTTGCAGCAAGCCCTTGCGCGTCAAATATTATGGTATACCATCAGACAACAAGACCAACCCACCCTGCACGGGAGCTGCTAATGAGTTTCGAAATCCGCAAGATCGTCACCTACACCGAACAAACCCTGATTGAAGGCGGCAAGGCCACCGACAAGCCGGTGACCATGGTCGGCCTGGCTGTGGTGATCAAGAACCCGTGGCTGGGTCGCGGTTTTGTCGAAGACTTGAAGCCAGAGATTCGCGCCAACTGCTCGGACCTCGGTGCGCAGATGGTCGAGCGCCTGTGCGCGGCCATCGGTGGTGCCGACAAGATCGAGGCTTACGGCAAGGCCGCCGTGGTCGGCGCCGATGGCGAGATCGAACACGCCTCGGCAGTGATCCACACCCTGCGCTTTGGCAACCATTACCGCGAAGCGGTCCAGGCCAAGAGCTACCTGAGCTTCACCAACAAGCGCGGCGGCCCTGGCACCTCGATCCAGATCCCGATGATGCACAAGGACGACGAAGGCCTGCGCTCGCACTACATCACTCTGGAAATGCAGATCGAAGACGCCCCGCGTGCCGACGAGATCGTCGTGGTGCTCGGTTGCGCCGACGGCGGCCGCCTGCACCCGCGCATCGGCAACCGCTACATCGACCTGGAAGAGCTGGCCGCTGAAAAAGCGCAATAACAATAATTACGCCCTAGGAGCGACCGATGATTCAGCCTGTTGCTGAACGCACCCCGGCCGGCACCAGTTACCTGGCGACCGGCCAAGGCCAACCCGTGGTCCTGATCCACGGCGTGGGCCTGAACAAAGAAATGTGGGGCGGGCAGATTGTTGGCCTGGCCAGCGATTACCGGGTCATTGCCTACGACATGCTCGGCCACGGCCAG
Organism: Pseudomonas wadenswilerensis; assembly: GCF_900497695.1. Classification (GTDB taxonomy): domain Bacteria; phylum Pseudomonadota; class Gammaproteobacteria; order Pseudomonadales; family Pseudomonadaceae; genus Aquipseudomonas; species Aquipseudomonas wadenswilerensis. The sequence goes on from NZ_UIDD01000007.1 coordinate 783,583, forward strand.
AGCCCGCGTCCGGCATCCGGCACCGGCCTGCCCGGCTATGCCGCGCAACTGGCCGAGCTGCTCGAGCACCTGCAAGTGCCTCAGGCAACCATCATCGGCTTCTCCATGGGCGGCCTGGTGGCCCGCGCCTTCGCCCTGCATTACCCACAGCGCCTGGCCGCGCTGGTGGTGCTCAACAGCGTGTTCAACCGCAGCGCCGAACAGCGCGCCGGGGTGATCGCACGCACTGCCCAGGCGGCCGAACACGGCCCCGACGCCAATGCCGAAGCAGCCCTGGCACGCTGGTTCAGCCGCGAATACCAGGCGGCCAACCCGGCGCAGATCGCCGCTATTCGCCAGATCCTGGCCAGCAACGATCCGCAGGGTTACCTGACCACCTACGAACTGTTCGCCACCCAGGACATGTACCGCGCCGATGACCTGGCGAGCATCCAGGTGCCAACCCTGATCGCCACCGGCGAATGGGACCTGGGCTCGACCCCGGACATGACCGTGCAACTGGCCCAGCGCATTCCCGGGGCCCAGAGCGTGGTGCTGGCCGAGCAACGGCATATGATGCCGGTAGAGTCGCCGCGCCTGGTCAACCAGATGCTCCTGGACTTTCTCGGGCACGCCCGAACCCTCTCCGATTCAGCCAAGGGGATCGTTGCATGACACTTGTACCCTTCCAGATGTGCATCGACGGCCAGTGGCGCGATGCCGTCAGCGGCAAGACCTTCGACAGCCTCGACCCGTCCACCGCGCAAGCCTGGGCGCAGCTGCCCGATGCCGCTGAAGCCGATGTCGAACTGGCGGTACAGGCCGCGCAAAAAGCCTTCGAAAGCCCCGCCTGGCGTGGCATCACCGCCACCGCCCGGGGCAAGCTGCTGCGCCGCCTCGGCGACCTGATCAGCGACAACAAAGAGCGCCTGGCCCAGCTGGAAAGCCGCGACAACGGCAAACTGATCCGTGAGACCCGCGGCCAGGTCGGCTACCTGCCGGAGTTTTTCCACTACACCGCGGGCCTGGCCGACAAGCTTGAAGGCGGCACCCTGCCGCTGGACAAGCCCGACCTGTTTGCCTACACGGTGCACGAGCCGATCGGCGTGGTGGCGGCGATCATTCCCTGGAACAGCCCGCTGTACCTGACCGCGATCAAGCTGGCACCGGCCCTGGCAGCCGGCAACACCATCGTCATCAAGCCGTCCGAGCATGCCTCGGCGACCATCCTCGAACTGGCGCGCCTGGCCCTTGAGGCCGGCTTCCCGCCGGGGGTGGTCAACGTCGTCACCGGCTACGGCCCGAGCACCGGCGCCGCCCTGACCCGCCACCCGCTGGTGCGCAAGATCGCCTTCACCGGCGGCGCCGCCACCGCCCGCCATGTGGTGCGCAGCAGCGCCGAGAACTTCGCCAGGCTGTCGCTGGAGCTGGGCGGCAAGTCGCCGAACATCATCTTCGCCGACGCCGACCTGGACAGCGCCATCAATGGCGCGGTGGCCGGCATCTACGCCGCCTCCGGGCAGAGCTGTGTAGCCGGCTCGCGCTTGCTGGTGCAGGACGAGATCTTCGATGAGTTCGTCGAGCGCCTGATCGAACGCGCCAAGCGCATCAAGATCGGCAACCCGCAGGATGAAAGCAGCGAAATGGGCCCGATGGCCACCGCCCAGCAACTGGCCGTGGTCGAAGGCCTGGTAGCGGCGGCCAAGGCCGAGGGCGCCAAACTGCGCCTGGGCGGCCAGCGCGCCGAGGTCGAAGGCGCTGGCTGGTACTACCAGCCGACCCTGTTCGAATGCGACAGCCACTCACTGAAGATCATGCAGGAAGAAGTCTTTGGCCCGGTGGCGGCGGTGATCCGCTTCAAGACCGAGGCCGAGGCCCTGGCCATGGCCAACGATTCGCAGTTCGGCCTTGCCGCCGGCATCTGGACCCGCGACCTGGGGCGGGCCCATCGCCTGGCCCGGGACGTGCGTTCGGGGATCATCTGGGTCAACACCTACCGTGCGGTGTCGGCCATGGCACCGATCGGCGGTTTCAAGAACAGCGGCTACGGCCGTGAAAGCGGCATCGATTCGGTGCTGGCGTATACCGAGCTGAAAACGGTGTGGATCAACCTCTCCACCGCGCCCATGCCCGACCCCTTTGTCATGCGTTAGGAGCGCCAGTCCATGATCGAACCCGGCATTTACAAAGACGTGATGGGCTCCTTTCCGTCCGGCGTCACGGTGGTCACCACCCTGGACGCCGACGGCGGCATCGTCGGCATCACCGCCAGTGCCTTCAGTGCACTGTCGATCGACCCGGCGCTGGTGCTGTTCTGCCCCAACTACGCCTCCGATACCTACCCGATCCTGCGCGACAGCAAGCAGTTCGCCATTCACCTGCTGGCCGCCGGGCAAACCGCCGAAGCCTACGCGTTCGCCGGCAAGGGTAAAGACAAGGCCAAGGGCATCGACTGGCACCTGAGCGAGCTGGGCAACCCGCTGCTAGGCAACGCCACGGCGATCATCGAGTGCGAACTGTGGCGCGAGTACGACGGCGGCGACCACGCCATCATCGTCGGCGCGGTCAAGCACCTGATCCTGCCCGAGCAACCGGCAACACCGATGATCTACCACAAAGGCAAGCTCGGCGCCCTGCCGCCGCTGGCCTGATTGATTGGGAGCGCAGCGATGAACAACGAGAAGTACGAAAAAGGCCTGCAGATCCGCACCCAGGTGCTGGGCCAGGACTACGTCAACAAGTCGATCGAGAACGCCGATGACTTCAACCGGCCCTTACAGGAGCTGGTCACCGAGTACTGCTGGGGGCATGTCTGGGGCCGCGACGGCCTGTCGCTCAAGGAGCGCAGCATGATCAACCTGGCAATGATTTCCGCGCTCAACCGCCCTCACGAACTCAAGCTGCATATACGTGGCGCCTTGCGTAACGGTCTGAGTCGTGAGCAAATACGCGAAATCCTGCTTCAAGTCGGTATCTATTGCGGTGTGCCCGCAGCCGTGGACAGTTTCCGGCTGGCCCGCGAAGCCTTCGCCGAGGCCGACTCGGAGCCCACCCGATAACGACGGGCTGTACAACCGCAACAGCCCTCTGCAGAGCACCGATGATGAAACGCCAGCCCCTCGACGACAGCTTCAAGGTCAACCGCAACCCCGTCACCCTGCGTGAAATCGTCCTCGACAAACTGCGCGGGGCGATCATGAGCTTCCAGTTGCTGCCGGGCGACCGCCTGGTCGAGCGCGACCTCTGCGACCGCCTCGGCGTCAGCCGCACCTCGGTGCGTGAAGCCCTGCGCCACCTCGAATCCGAAGGCCTGGTGGAGTTCGCCGACGCCAAGGGCCCACGGGTAGCGATCATCACCCTCGAAGACGCCCGCGACATCTATGAGCTGCGCTGCGTGCTCGAAGGCCTGATCGTTCAGCTGTTCACCTTGAACGCCAAGGCCAAGGACATCCGCGCCCTGGAAAAGGCCCTGGAAGTGAACCGCAAATCCCTGGAAGAAGGCGAACTGCAACAGGTGATCGACTCGGTGCAGGGCTTCTACGACGTGCTGCTCGAAGGCTCGGGCAACCACGTCGCCGCCACCCAGCTGCGCCAGTTGCAGGCGCGCATCAGCTACCTGCGGGCGACTTCGGTGTCCCAGGAAAACCGCCGCGGCGCCAGCAACCAGGAAATGGAAAAGATCGTCGAGGCAATCAAGAGCGGCGACCCGCTGGCCGCCCACCAGGCCTCGGTCGATCACGTGCGCGCCGCCGCCAAGGTGGCGCTGGACTACCTGCGCCTGAAACAGAACGACAACAGCAAGGTGCGCGACATCGCCGCGCCGATTGCCCTCAAAGAACCCCGCATAGGCCGCTGACCATGCCCGCCGCCGTCCCGCGTTACTGCCCGCATTGCACTGCCGAGCTGCACCAGGGACGGCCCAGCGGCGATACCCACGAGCGCTTGCTGTGCAGCGCCTGTGGCTACATCCACTATGTGAACCCGAAGATCATCGCCGGTTGCATCATCGAGCAGGACGGCAAGTACCTGCTGTGCCAGCGGGCGATCCCGCCGCGGCCGGGCACCTGGACCCTGCCGGCAGGCTTCATGGAAAGCGGCGAGACCACCGAACAGGCGGCGCTGCGCGAGGTCTGGGAAGAAAGCGGCGTGCGCGGCGAGGTCATCTCGCCCTACTCGATCTTCAGCGTGCCGACCATCAGCGAGGTGTACATCATCTTTCGCGCCATCGCCCTGGAGATCACCGGTCAGTACGGGCCGGAGACCCTCGACTACCGCTTCTTCGCCCCCGAAGACATCCCCTGGGACGAGATCTACTACCCGGCGATCCGGCAGATTCTCGAGCGCTACATCGAAGAGCGCCAGGCCGGGGTGTACGGGATCTACATGGGCAATGACGACACCGGCAAGGTGCATTTCATCCGTTAGCCTTACCCCAGCGCTGTCCATCGGGCATGTCTGGCGCCGTACCTGGATAGTTTCGTATACCATATCCAGAAATAACTTCGGACGACGCCACCGTGACCGTACCCCGCCTCAACGCCCCGGACCTGGGCAATACGCCTTCGACCTCGGAAATCATCACCCGTCACCTGCGCGATGCCATCATTGCCGGGCACTTCGCCGAAGATGAACCGATCCGCCAGGACGACATCGCCCGCCAGTTCAACGTCAGCAAGATCCCGGTGCGCGAAGCGCTCAAGCGCCTGGAGGCCGAAGGCCTGGTGATGTTCCAGCGCAATCGCGGGGCGATGGTCACGCGCATGTCCGAATCGGAATTGGCGCAGATGTTCGAAGTGCGCATGCTGCTCGAAGACAAGGCCCTGCGCCTGGCCATCCCGAACATGACCGAAGCGACCTTCGCCCGCGCCGAAGGCATCTGCCAGGAGTTCGTCGGCGAGAACGACGTCGGCCGTTGGGCCGAGCTCAACTGGGAGCTGCACGCCTGCCTGTACGAGCCTGCGCAGCGGCCGTTCCTGGTCAACATGATCCGCTCGGTGAACGACAAGCTGGAGCGCTACCTGCGCATGCAGATGAGCCTGTCGGCAGGCAAGGAACGCGCCGACCACGAACACCGCGACATCCTCGACGCCTGCCGGGCCAAGGATGTCGAACTCGCGGTCAGGCTGCTCGACGAACATATCGCCGGTGTCTGCAAGACCCTGTTCGAGCACCTGCCTCCCACCAAATAATGGCAACCTGGTGGACCTGTGGGAGCTGGCTTGAACTGGCCTAATGATTTTGGACACCTTCGTCGGGCGCTATTATGGCGCCCAATTGGAGGCAAAATCAGTGCGAAAATCTTACTCGAACGAATTCAAAATCAAAGCTGCCGAGATGGTGCTGGACGATGGTGAGTCAGTCCCTGATGTCTGCGAGAGCCTTGGTCTAGGGCGGACCGCGCTTCGTCGCTGGGTCGAGCAACTGCGCCAGGAACGAGAAGGTCAAACACCAGTCGGCGCCAAGGCCATCACTCCAGAGCAGCAGCGAATCCAGGAGCTGGAAGCGCTAGTCCGGCAAAAGGACCGGGATATCGAAATCCTAAAAAAGGCCAGTGCTCTCCTGCTTCGGGACTCCAAGGATCGTTCTCGTTGATCAACGAACTGAGTGAGCAATTTGGTGTTTTCGACTGCTGTCGCGTCCTTGGAGTTCGGCGCAGCAGTTTCTACGCATGGCGAAAACGCCAGGGACGAAAGGATCCGGTCAGAGAGGATCTGCGTTCAACGATGGCCAGCCTTTTCAAGGCCTCTCGTAGCTCTGCTGGGTCGCGAACGCTGGTTCGGGAATTGCGTCGTGCTGGCCATAAAGCCGGGCGATACAAGGTACGTATGCTGATGAAGGAAGCCGGTCTGCAATGCAAGCAACGCAGGCCGCATCGTTACCGATCATCGGGCACAGAAGCATTGATCGCGAGTAACCAGCTCAAGCGAAACTTCAACGTCTCGACGGTCAACCAGGTGTGGTGCGGCGATGTCACCTACATCCAGGTAGGCAAGCGTTGGCTGTACTTTGCGGCTGTGATCGACTTGTATGCTCGCCGAGTGGTGGGCTGGGCTTTCTCAATGATCGCCGATGCCCGGCTTGCCTGCGAGGCGCTACGAATGGCGGCCGAATCTAGAGGTAGACCGGCTGGAGTGATGTTCCACTCGGATCAGGGCTGTCAGTACACCAGCCATAAATTCAGGGCTGCTCTTGAGGAGTACGGTCTGGAACAGAGCATGAGTCACCGAGGCCAGTGCTGGGATAACGCCGTCATGGAGCGCTTCTTCGGTGCATTGAAGTCTGAGTGGATGCCAGCAGAAGGTTACGAAACCGAAGCGCAAGCACAGTTAGACATCCAGGCTTATCTGATGCGTTACAACCTTAAGCGTCTCCACAGCTACAACGGCTATGAAACCCCGGTAGCCATGGAGAAAAAGCTCAAGGTTGCGGCATGAACCTAAACCGGTGTCCAAAATCTGTTGACCAGTTCAGCTTGCCCCGCGATCGAGCGCGAAGCGGTCGCCATCCAGGCGCCAGCTGTTGTGCAGGTCTCATTACGGGTCAAGTCGAGGTGTCGAACCGCCGCTCCCACAGGCACGGTCATGCACCGGTCCAATACCGGTTTGATGCAACGTGCTGGCGATTTGCGGGGTGACTTGATATCCGGGATGACAGCGCCAGGCGGACCAAATGATGAAGTGTTAGTCATCACTCAGGACCTCCTCGGCGACAGCTGACATCAGCATTCAACGATTCCAGTTATTTATTGAACCCTGCAGAGTCTAAACTTGTCAGGAGTCGGTTTTATATTCACCGAACACTTCAGTTGCAGAAAGGTATTCATACTCCTCCTCCGGCACGAGATCAACTTCGTACTCCTGCCTTTCGCCACGCAGCGGCCACATTTCTCCCTTGCGTGAGCGCAAAACAACATCATAACCACTGGTGTTCTTGATTCGAAATTTTACTGCTGCAGGTTTACCTTCATCCGTCATCAGCACCGGATTCACTTCAAATTTAACATAGCCTCCAAAGTCATTTATTCGACAATAATCAGTACACCTTAACGTACACATTCTCTGCCCGTTTCTGTAGAAAGTGTATTCATCGTTGGTAGGACAAGCTATATCAATACTGGGGGTGCCCATCGTCAGATCCTCCATAGTGCTATAGGTTTAATAACATTCCCAGCATAGCGATCGTAGCCCTTTAATGAACCTGATAAAAATATCAGGCTTGGGGATCTTTTTAGAGTTTTTACTGTTCGATCAGGATAACTTCATTCCACTTACGTCTAATCGTCGACTCCATTACGGCCATTCAAGCCATTCATGTCCTGGTGCAACCCATCGATAAAACGCGCAAGCCGCCACCGCCCCTTCAAGTCTTACCCTACAAGCTGGCCTTGCCAGCGATGGGCGGCGAGCGCTGCCGTTGCCAGAGGCGCGAACAACAGACTGACCAAGACAATAGATCTGTGTAGGCCGGACCTGTGGGAGCGGGCTTGCCCCGCGATCGAGCGCGAAGCGGTCGCCATCCAAGCGCCATCTGTTGTGTTGGATGGACTGGCCTCATCGCGGGGCAAGCCCGCTCCTACAGGTTCTGGCAGGGCTCGGCCGCTGTGCCGATTTCGTCATGGGCGTGGCGTAAAGGCATCAAGCCTGTGCACTGGGGGACAGGCCACTCTGTCGTTCACTTCCCTGAACGGACGCGGCCTTCGATGAAACGCATTACCGTGATCGACTCCCATACCGGCGGCGAACCGACCCGCCTGGTCACCGACGGATTCCCCGACCTTGGCAACGCCAGCATGGCCCAGCGCCGCCAGCGCCTTGCCCAGGAACACGATCAATGGCGCACTGCCTGCATGCTGGAGCCGCGCGGCAGCGATGTGCTGGTCGGCGCACTGCTGTGCGAGCCGGTGGACCCGAGCGCCTGCGCCGGGGTGATTTTCTTCAACAACACCGGTTACCTGGGCATGTGCGGCCACGGCACCATCGGCCTGGTGGTGTCGCTGGCGCACCTGGGCCGGATCAGGCCGGGTGTGCACCGCATCGAAACCCCGGTCGGCACCGTGCAGGCGACCCTGCACGAGGACCACTCGGTCAGCGTGCGCAACGTGCCGGCCTACCGTTACCGCAAGGACCTGGCGCTGGAGGTGCCGGGCCTCGGCCGGGTGGTTGGCGATGTGGCCTGGGGCGGCAACTGGTTCTTCCTGATCGTCGACCACGGCCAGAAGGTCGCCGGCGACAACATCGAAGCACTGACGGCCTACACCTACGCCGTGCAACAGGCGCTGGAGCATCAGGGCATCCGCGGCGAGGACGGTGGCCTGATCGACCATATCGAACTGTTCGCCGACGACCCCGACGCCGACAGCCGCAACTTCGTGCTCTGCCCCGGCAAGGCCTACGACCGCTCGCCCTGCGGCACCGGCACCAGCGCCAAGCTCGCCTGCCTGGCCGCCGACGGCAAGCTGCAGCCAGGTCAGAGCTGGCGCCAGGCCAGCGTGATCGGCAGCACCTTCGAGGGCTCGTTCGAGGTCGACGGCGAGCGCATCATCCCGACCATTCGCGGCCGCGCGCACATCAGCGCCGAAGCCACGCTCATCCTCGAGGAAGACGACCCGTTCGCCTGGGGCATTCGCCCGTGAGCGGCGCTGCCGTGGCCGATGTGATCGTGATCGGCGCCGGGATCATCGGCGCGGCCTGCGCGCAGTCGCTGGCCGCCCGGGGCTTGCGCGTGCTGGTGCTGGACGCCGGGCTGCATGGCGCCACGGCAGCCGGCATGGGCCACCTGCTGGTGCTCGACGACAACCCTGCGGAGCTGGCGCTGAGCCAATATTCGCTGCAACGCTGGCGCGAACTGGCCCCACGGCTACCCGCGGACTGCGCCTACCGCAGCAACGGCACCCTGTGGCTGGCGGCCAACGCCGAAGAGATGGCCGTGGCCGAGCACAAGTTCAACGTCCTGCAAGCACAGGGGGTGACCTGCGAGCTGGTCGCCGGGCACGCCCTGCGCCAGCGCGAACCAGCGCTGCGCAAGGGGCTCGAAGGGGGGCTGCTGATCAACGGCGACGGCATCCTCTACGCGCCGGCCACCGCCCGCTGGATGCTGCAATCGCCACGTATCGAACAGCGCCGGGCGCGGGTCACTGCGCTGCAAGGCAAGCGCGTGCGCCTGGATAACGGCCAGTGGCTGAGCGCCGAGGCCGTGGTGCTGGCCAACGGCATCCAGGCCGTTGACCTATGCCCGGAATTGCCGATCGAACCGAAGAAAGGCCACCTGCTGATCACCGACCGCTACCCCGGCACCGTCACCCACACCCTGGTGGAGCTGGGTTACGTGACCAGCGCCCACACTGCCAGCGGCCCGTCCACCGCGTGCAATATCCAGCCGCGCCCGACCGGCCAGCTGTTCATCGGCGCTTCGCGCCAGTTCGGCACCACCGACCCGGCCGTGGAAGGCTGGATGCTCGCGCGTATGCTCAAGCGCGCGACTGAGTACATGCCAGGCCTGGCACACTTGAACGGCATCCGCGCCTGGACCGGCTTTCGCGCCGCCAGCCCCGACGGCCTGCCGCTGGTGGGCCGCCATCCGCACCAGGACGGCCTGTGGCTGGCGGTCGGCCATGAAGGGCTGGGGGTCACCACCGCCCCGGCGACCGCCGACCTGCTGAGCGCGCAACTGTTCGCCGAAACGCCGCCGCTGGCGGCCAGCCCCTACCTGCCAGATCGTTTCCTGGGAGCACTCGCCCATGCCTGACCTGACCCTCGATGGCCGCCCGCTGCACGTGGCCGACGGCACCAGCGTTGCCGCCGCCCTGGCCCTGGGCGGCGATGGCTGCTCGCGCATCTCGGTCAGCGGCCAGCGCCGCGCACCGCTGTGCGGCATGGGCATTTGCCAGGAATGCCGGGTGCGCATCGACGGCCGCCAGCGCCTGACCTGCCAGACCCTGTGCCGCGACGGCATGCAGGTGGAGACCCGCGCATGAACGAATACACCAACCTGCTGATCATTGGCGCCGGCCCCGCCGGGCTGGCCGCGGCACTGGCCGCCGCGCCGCGGGCCGCGCGCATCGTGCTGCTCGACGACAACCCGCTGCCGGGCGGGCAGATCTGGCGCGACGGGCCGCAGGCCAAGCTGCCTGCCCAGGCCCGACAACTGCGCGAACAGGTACTCGCCTGTGCCAATGTGCAGTACTACAGCGGCACACGGGTGATCGCCCAACCCGGCCCGGACACCCTGCTGGTGGAAGACGCCGAGCGCGGCTGGCAGATCCGCTACGACCGGTTGATCCTCTGCACCGGCGCCCGTGAACTGCTGCTGCCCTTCCCCGGCTGGACGCTCCCTGGCGTGACCGGTGCCGGTGGCTTGCAGGCGCTGATCAAGGGCGGGATACCGGTGCGCAACCAGCGCATCGTCATCGCCGGCAGCGGCCCCTTGCTGCTGGCCAGCGCCGCCACCGCCAAGGCTAACGGCGCCCGGGTGCTGCGCATCGCCGAACAGGCCTCGCGCGCTGCCGTCGCCGGCTTCGCCGCGCAACTGCCGCGCTGGCCGCACAAGCTGCTGCAATCGCTCAGCCTGTTCGACCGCCAGTACCGCACCGCCAGCCATGTACTGGCCGCACTGGGCACCGACCGGCTCGAAGGCGTGCGCCTGAAGTACAATGGCAAGGTGGTGGAAATGGCGTGCGACCGACTGGCCTGCGGCTTCGGCCTGATCCCCAACATCCAGCTCGCCCAGGCATTGGGCTGCACCGTGGAGCAGCAGGCGATTGCCGTGGACGCCTGGCAGGCAACCTCGCAGCCCGGTGTCTACGCGGCAGGCGAATGCACCGGTTTCGGCGGCAGCGAGCGCGCTCTGGTTGAAGGCGCGATTGCCGGTTGTGCCGCCACCGGCAATCGTCAGGCGGCGCAGCGGCTGTGGCGCCGCCGCGCGCGCTGGCACGCTTTTGCCAACGCGCTGAACAACGCCTTCGCCCTGGACCCTGCGCTCAAATCGCTGGCCACTGCCGACACCCTGGTGTGCCGCTGCGAAGACGTGCCCTATGCCGCCCTCGTCGGCCATAGCGACTGGCGCCAGGCCAAGCTTGCCAGCCGGTGCGGCATGGGCGCCTGCCAGGGCCGGGTGTGCGGCGCGGCCACCGCGCACCTGTTCGGCTGGCAACCTTCGGCGCCACGCCCGCCGTTCAGCCCGGCGCGCATCGACACCCTGCTGAGCCTGGACGAAACCGGCGACGCTTGAGATAAACGCCGGGGGCGCTCTATGATCCCGACGGTCGCCCCCGGAACGTCAGCGCCATGCACGCCACGCTCAACCACTTCGCGCCCTGCGACCTGCCGACCCTGCTCAGCAGCCTGCAGCCCATCGCGCCGCTGCTCGACACGCTCAACGATGTGGTGTTCTTCATCAAGGACCGCGAGGCGCGCTACGCCTTCGTCAACCAGACCCTGGCCCGGCGCTGCGGGCGCAAGCACCGCGAAGAGTTGCTCGGGCTCACCGCCGAGCACGTATTCCCCGCTCGCTTCGGCCCGCTCTACACCGAGCAGGATCGCCGCGTGCTCAGCAGTGGCCGGGAACTGACCGACCAGCTCGAACTGCACCTTTACTTCGGCAACCAGCCCATCTGGTGCCTGACCCACAAACGGGCGCTCAAGGATGCCGAGGGCAACATTGTCGGGCTCGCCGGTATTTCCCGCGACCTGCAATTGCCCCAGTCGAACCACCCGGCGTTCCACAAGCTTGCCGCCGTCGACGCGCATATCCGCGCCCACTTCACCCGCCCGATCAGCCTCGCCGAACTGACCGCGATCGCCGGGCTGTCGGTGGCGCAACTGGAGCGCCACTGCAAACGCATCTTCCAGCTCACGCCGCGGCAGATGATCCACAAGGCACGGCTGGAAGAAGCCTCGCGCCTGCTGCAAGACCTCGACCTGCCCATCACCGACATCGCCCTGCGCTGCGGTTACACCGACCACAGTGCCTTCAGCCGCCAGTTTCGCGCCCTCACCGGGCTTTCACCCAGCCAGTACCGCGACAGCCAGCGCTGAGTGTTCCTTTATCGGGCGCTGCGCGCAGGCAGTGCTCCGATATGTAACACCTGCGCGGTGCCCATCTTGCAGCGGTGAAACCGCCTACAACAGCCCTCCTTTGCTTCAGACGCCCTAGCCCATGGGTCGAGGGATTATTCCTACAGCAAGAACAAAACAGGCACGGCCATTGCACTAAAAAATATCGTATACGAAATCTCCAATACGATATCTAACAGCACTTCTCCGACCACGAGGCACCTATGAAAAACCGCACATTTGCCGTAGCCCTCAGCGCTGTTCTCAGTACCGCCTGCATTGCCAATGCCCAGGCCGACAAACTCGACGACATCATCGGCTCCGGCAAGCTGCGCTGCGCCGTGACCCTGGACTTCCCACCGATGGGCTTTCGCGATGAAGCCAACAAACCCGCCGGGTTCGACGTCGACTACTGCAGCGACCTGGCGAAGGTGCTGGGAGTCGAGCCCGAAGTGGTCGAAACGCCCTTCCCCGACCGCATCCCGGCGCTGGTCTCCGGCCGCGCCGACGTGATCGTGGCGTCCACCTCCGACACCCTGGAGCGGGCCAAGACCGTCGGCCTGACCGTGCCCTACTTCGCGTTCCAGATGGTGGTGCTGACCCGCGACAACACGGGCATCAACAGCTTCGATGACCTCAAGGGCAAAGCGCTGGGCAACACCAGCGGCACCTACGAAGCCATTGCCCTGGAAAAAGATGTGAAGAGCTGGGGCAGCGGCACCTTCCGCGCCTACCAGTCGCAGAACGACACCCTGCTGGCCGTCGCCCAGGGGCACATCGACGCCACCGTGGTCACCAACACCGTCGCCGCGGCCACCCTCAAGTCCGGCAAGTACAAGAACCTCAAGGTCGCCGGTAACGCGCCCTACGTGATCGATTACGTGTCGCTGGGCGCCAAGCGCAACGAGTACGGCCTGCTGCGCTACCTGGACCTGTTCGTCAACCAGCAGGTGCGTACCGGGCGCTACAAGGAGCTGTTCACCAAGTGGGTAGGCACTGAAATCGCCCCGACCGACCTGACCGTGCCACAGGTCTACTACTGAGGTGGGCAGCATGACCAGCACCCCCATCCCCCTGACCGGGCGCAGCCTGGTCGCGGGCGCGGCCCAGGGCCCCTTGCTGTTCGCCGATACCGGGCTGAGCTTCTGGGGCGGGGTCGACGCCTCAAGTGGCGAAGTCATCGACCGTCATCATCCACTGAGCGGCCAGCGCATCGCCGGGCGCGTGCTGGCGATTCCCAGCGGGCGCGGCTCGTGCACCGGCAGCAGCGTGATGATGGAACTGATCAGCAACGGCCACGCACCGGCGGCACTGGTGCTGGCCGAAGCCGACGAGATCCTGACCCTCGGCGTGCTGGTCGCCCAGACGCTGTTCCAGCGCTCCCTGCCGGTGCTGTGCATCGGCAAGGAAGCCTTCGCCGGCTTGCGCGGTGCCGGCTGGGCGCGGGTCGAAGGCGAGCGCCTGAGCCTGTATGCCCAGGCGCCAGGCGATCACTGGCAGGCCCCGTCACCGGCCCAGGGCGACCAGCCTTTCAGCACCCGCCTGAGCCTGGAGCCACAGGACCAGGCGCTGCTCGACGGCAGCCACGGCAAGGCGGCGCAGATGGCGATGCAGATCGTCCTGCGCATGGCCGAACTGCAAGGCGCCGAGCAGTTGCTGGACGTCACCCGGGCACACATCGACGGCTGCATCTACACCGGCCCCGCCAGCCTCGGCTTTGCCGAGCAACTGCTGCGCTGGGGCGCGAAGGTGCGGGTGCCGACCACGCTCAACGCCATCTCGGTCGACCAGCGCCGCTGGCGCGAGCTGGGTATCGACCCGGCGCTGGGCGAGCCGGCCAGCGCCCTGGGCGATGCCTACATGGCCATGGGTGCGCAGATGAGCTTCACCTGCGCGCCCTACCTGCTGGACAACGCGCCGAGCCAGGGCGAACAGATCGTCTGGGCCGAATCCAACGCCGTGGTCTACGCCAACAGCGTGCTGGGTGCGCGCACCCTCAAGTACCCCGACTACCTCGATATCTGCATCGCCCTGACCGGACGCGCGCCGCGCATCGGCTGCCACCTGGACAGCCAGCGCAAGGCCCAGCTGATTGTCGAAGTGCCGGCGCTGGCGGCGCTGGACGACAGCTTCTACCCCCTGCTCGGCTATCACATCGGCGCCCTGGCCGGCTCGCGCATTCCCCTGGTGCGCGGGCTGGAGCAGGCGCAGCCGAGCCTGGACGACCTCAAGGCCTTCGGCGCCGCCTTTGCCACCACCTCGGCCGCGCCGCTGTTTCATATCGCCGGGGTCACCCCCGAAGCGCTGGACCCGGCGCAGGTACTCGAGCCTGGCGCCAGCCTGGCCACCGAGCGTATTGAACTGAAGGGCCTGCTGCACAGCTGGCGCGCGCTCAACAGCGCCCGTGAGCCGCAGGTGGATGTGGTTTCCCTGGGCAACCCGCATTTTTCCTTGAGCGAATTCACGGCGCTCGCGCACCTGTGCCAGGGCCGGCACAAACACCCGGAGGTGGTCGTGGCCATTACCTGCGGCCGCGCGGTGCTCGAACAGGCCCGCGCCGCCGGGCTGATCGCCGGGCTCGAACGCTTCGGCGTGACCCTGGTCACCGACACCTGCTGGTGCATGCTCGGTGAGCCGGTGATCCCGCCAGCGGCGCGCACGCTGATGACCAACTCTGGCAAGTACGCCCACTACGGGCCGGGCCTGGCCGGTCGCCCGGTGCATTTCGCCAGCCTCGCCGAATGCGTCGAGTCGGCCTGCAGCGGCCAGGCCAGCGGCCGCTTGCCGGCCTGGCTGCAACCGGCTGCCTGCAAGGAGGGCCCCGCACATGTTTGACTACACCTTCCAGTGGCGCTCGGCACTGCGCGCCCTGCCAGACATGCTGGCCGGCGCCTGGGTGACCTTCGAGACCGCCGCGCTGTCGATGATCTTCGGGGTGCTGATCGCCCTGGCCCTGACCGTGATGCGCGAAGGCAAGCAGCCGCTGCTGCGCGGCTTTGCCAATGGCTGGGTGTCGATCGCGCGCAACACGCCGTCGCTGTTCCAGATCTACATCCTGTACTTCGGCCTGGGCTCCCTGGGCCTGCATGTCAGTTCCTGGATCGCCCTGCTGGCAGGGATCACCTTCAACAACGCGGGGTACCTGGCGGAGAACTTTCGCGGCGGCCTCAAGGCCGTACCGACCACGCAAATGCGCGCGGCGCGCTCGCTGGGCATGAGCGCCTTCCAGACCTACCGGATGATCGTCATCCCGCAACTGCTGCGGGTGGTGTTCTACCCCTTGACCAACCAGATGGTCTGGGCGGTGTTGATGACGTCGCTGGGGGTGATCGTCGGCCTGAACAACGACCTGACCGGCGTGACCCAGGACTACAACGTCAAGACCTTCCGCACCTTCGAATACTTCGCCCTGGCGGCGGCGCTGTACTACGTGATTGCCAAGGCGATCGTCGCGCTGGCCCGGCTGATGGCCTGGCGGCTGTTCCGTTACTGAGGAGCTCGGCATGTTTTCCACCGGTTTTACCTGGAACGACTTCGTGTTCCTGCTCGACGGGGCCCGCATCACCTTGCAACTGACCTTCTGGGCGATCCTGCTGGGTACCTTCGCCGGGCTGCTGTTCGGCCTGGCCCGGGCCCTGTGGCCAAGGCTCAGCCTGCCGCTGGCGTGGGTGCTGGATGTGTTTCGCAGCGTGCCGCTGCTGATCCAGTTCGTACTGTTCAACTCGTTCAAGAGCATCGTCGGCCTCGACATCAGCGCCTTCAGCGTCGGCTGCATCGTGCTCGGCGTCTACACCGCCGCGTACTTCACCGAGATCGTCCGCGGTGGCGTCCTGGCGGTGTCGCTGAGCGTGCGCCGGGCCAGCCGTTCGCTGGGCATGAGTTACCTGCAGGACCTGCGCTGGATCGTCCTGCCGATGGCCACCCGGGTGGCGTTTCCCGGCTGGCTGAACCTGGTCCTGGGGGTGATGAAAGACACGGCGCTGGTGATGTGGATCGGCATCGTCGAACTGCTGCGCGCCTCGCAGACCATCGTTACGCGGATTCAGGAACCCCTGCTGGTGCTGTGCATCGCGGGCCTCATCTACTACGTCATGAGCCTGGTGGTTGCCCGCCTGGGCGCCCGTCTGGAAAGAAGGTGGCAGGAAAATGATTGAGATCGAGAACGTACACAAATCCTTCGGCGACCTCGAAGTGGTCAAGGGCGTGAGCCTGACCGTGGACAAGGGCGAGGTGGTGTCGATCATCGGCGGTTCGGGCTCGGGCAAGTCGACCTTGCTGATGTGCATCAACGGCCTGGAGCCGATCCAGAAAGGCAACATCCGCGTCGACGGCGTCGAGGTCCACCACCGCGCCACGGACCTCAACCGCCTGCGCCAGAAGATCGGCATCGTGTTCCAGCAGTGGAACGCCTTCCCGCACCTGACGGTGCTGGAAAACGTCATGCTCGCGCCGCGCAAGGTGCTCGGCAAGAACAAGGAAGACGCCGAGGCGCTGGCAGTGAAACAACTGACCCACGTGGGCCTGGGCGACAAGCTCAAGACCTTCCCCGGCAAACTGTCCGGCGGGCAGCAACAGCGCATGGCGATTGCCCGGGCGCTGGCGATGTCGCCGGACTACATGCTGTTCGACGAGGCCACCTCGGCGCTCGACCCGCAGCTGGTGGGCGAGGTGCTCGACACCATGCGCATGCTGGCCGAGGACGGCATGACCATGGTCCTGGTGACCCACGAGATACGATTTGCCCGGGATGTGTCGGACCGGGTGGCGTTCTTCCGCAACGGCCTGGTGCACGAAATCGGCTCGCCGGACCAGGTGATCGGCAACCCGTTGCAGCCGGAGACGGCGGCGTTCTTGAAGTCGGTGAAATAGAAGCATCGCGGGGCAAGCCCGCTCCTACAGGGATCTCTGTGGGAGCTGGCTTGCCAGCGATGAGGCCTGCCCTTCCAACACAAGGAGTCCTGTGAATGCGTTCATCCAAGATCATCCACATCGTCAATTGCCACGCCGAAGGCGAAGTCGGCGACGTCATCGTTGGCGGCGTCGCCCCGCCCCCCGGCGCCACCGTCTGGGAGCAATCGCGCTGGATCGCCGCAGACCAGACCCTGCGCAACTTCGTCCTCAACGAACCACGCGGCGGCGTGTTCCGCCACGTCAACCTGCTGGTGCCGCCCAAGGACCCGCGCGCGCAAATGGCCTGGATCATCATGGAGCCGGCCGACACCCCGCCGATGTCCGGCTCCAACTCGCTGTGCGTGTCCACCGTGCTGCTCGACAGCGGCATCCTGCCGATGACCGAGCCCGAAACACGCCTGGTGCTCGAGGCCCCCGGCGGCCTGATCGAGGCCGTCGCCCAATGCCGCGACGGCAAGGTGCAGCGGGTGGAGGTAAAAAACGTACCGTCCTTCGCCGACCGCCTCGACGCCTGGATCGAGGTCGAAGGCCACGGCTCCCTGCAGGTCGACACTGCCTACGGCGGCGACAGCTTCGTCATTGCCGATGCCCGGCAGCTGGGCTTTGCGATCCGCCCCGACGAAGCCAAGGACATTGTCGAGATCGGCCTGAAGATCACCCGCGCCGCCAACGAACAACTGGGTTTCAGCCACCCGCTGAACCCGGACTGGGCGCACATTTCCTTCTGCCAGATCGCCGCGCCCGTCGAGTACCAGGACGGCGTCGCCAGTGGCGCCAACGCGGTGGTCATCCGCCCCGGCAAGATCGACCGCTCGCCCTGCGGCACCGGTTGCTCGGCGCGCATGGCGGTGCTGCAGGCCAAAGGCCTGATGAAGGTTGGCGAGCGTTTCATCGGCCGCTCGATCATCGGCTCGCAGTTCGACTGCCGCATCGAATCACTGACCGAAATAGCCGGGCGCCCGGCCATCTACCCGTGCATTTCCGGTCGTGCCTGGATCACCGGCACCCATCAATTGCTGCTCGATCCAAGCGATCCCTGGCCGCAAGGCTACCGGTTGTCGGACACCTGGCCCGGTGCCTGAAGCCTAACCCCTTGATTTCGAAACACCCTTGAAAACCGATCAGCCACAGCCGTGAAAAAATGCTGGTCCACATCAATCACTTGAAATATCGTATACGAAATACAATAAACAACTGGAGAACACCATGAGCAAGTACGTAAACTGGAGCGGCGTCTTCCCTGCGGTCACCACTCAATTCAACGACGATTTCTCGATCAACCTGGAAAAGACCCACGAGGTGATTTCCAACGTGATCCGCGACGGCGTCTCGGGCCTGGTGGTCTGCGGTTCGGTGGGTGAGAACACCTCGCTGAGCGCCGAAGAGAAAATCGCCGTCACCGAGGTCGCCGTCGATGCCTCCCGCGGCCGGGTTCCGGTGATCTGCGGCGTGGCCGAGTTCACCAGCGTGCAGGCCGCCAAGGTGGCCAACGCGGTGCGCCAGGTTGGCGTCGACGGGGTGATGCTGATGCCGGCGCTGGTCTATGGCTCCAAGCCGTTCGAGACCGCCGAGCACTACCGTTACGTGGCCAAGCACACCGACGTGCCGCTGATGGTCTACAACAACCCGCCGATCTACAAAAACGACGTCACCCCGGACATCCTGATTTCCCTGGCCGACTGCGACAATGTGGTGTGCTTCAAGGACTCCTCCGGCGACACCCGCCGCTTCATCGACGTGCGCAATGAAGTGGGCGATCGCTTCGTGCTGTTCGCGGGCCTGGACGACGTGGTCCTGGAAAGCATCGCGGTCGGCGCCCAGGGCTGGGTCTCGGGCATGTCCAACGTGTTCCCCAAAGAGGGCGAGACGATCTTCCGCCTGGCCAAGGCCGGGCGCTTCGCCGAGGCCATGCCGATCTACGAATGGCTGATGCCGATCCTGCACCTGGACGCCCGCGCCGACCTGGTGCAGTGCATCAAGTTGTGCGAAGCCATCGCCGGTCGCGGCAGCGCGCTGACCCGTCCGCCACGCCTGGCCTTGCCGGAAGCGGATCGCGTCTACGTCGAGCAGATCATGGCCAAGGCCCTGGCCAACCGTCCGCAGCTGCCGGACGTCGGCCTCTGAGTGATTGCCGGGCCGGCTCCGTCCTGGAGACCGGCCTGCCTGTTTTGCGCCCATACAGGAAACGTCAGCATGTCCAGTCACCCTTCCAGCGCAACCAGCCCTTCGGGATTGAAACGTGTCGTGGCCGCGGCCATGGCCGGCACCGTCGCCGAATGGTATGAATTCTTCCTCTACGGCACCGCCTCGGCCCTGGTCTTCGGCCAGCTGTTCTTCCGCCAGACCGACAGCCCCGTCGACGGCATCATCGCCGCCTTCGCCCTCTATGCCGTGGGCTTTCTCGCCCGCCCGCTGGGCGGCCTGGTGTTTGGTCACTACGGTGACAAGTTCGGCCGCAAGCGCCTGCTGCAACTGAGCCTAGTGGTGGTCGGCATCACCACTTTCCTGATGGGCTGCCTGCCGGGCTTCGACAGCATCGGGTATGCCGCGCCGGTGTTGCTGGTGCTGCTGCGGCTGATCCAGGGTTTCGCCTTCGGCGGCGAATGGGGTGGCGCTATCCTGCTGGTGTCCGAGCACTGCCCGGACAACCGCCGCGGCTTCTGGGCCAGCTGGCCGCAGGCCGGGGTGCCGGCCGGCAACCTGGTGGCAACCGTCGCCTTGCTGCTGTTGTCGAGCAACCTGTCGGAAGAGCAGTTCCTGGCCTGGGGCTGGCGTGTCGCCTTCTGGTTCTCGGCGGTGGTGGTGCTGATCGGCTACTGGATCCGCACCAGTGTCGACGACGCGCCGATTTTCAAAGAGGCCCAGGCCCGCCAGGCACAGAAAACCGAGCAGCAACTGGGCGTGGTCGAAGTGTTGCGCCATCACTGGCGCGCGGTGCTGGTGGGGATCGGTGCGCGCTTTGCCGAGAACATTCTCTATTACACCGTGGTGACCTTCTCCATCACCTACCTCAAGCTGGTGGTGCACAAGGACACCTCGCAGATCCTCCTGCTGATGTTCGGCGCGCACCTGCTGCACTTCTTCATGATCCCGCTGATGGGTTACCTGTCCGACCTGGTCGGGCGCAAGCCGGTGTACCTGACCGGCGCGGTGCTCACGGCGTTCTGGGGCTTCGTCGGTTTCCCGCTGATGGACACCGGCAACAACTGGCTGATCATGGCCGCGATCACCCTGGGCCTGGCCATCGAGTCGATGACCTATGCGCCCTACTCCGCGCTGATGGCCGAGCTGTTCCCCACCCATGTGCGCTACACCGCGCTGTCGCTGTGCTACCAGGTGGCACCGATTTTCGCCGGTTCCCTGGCGCCGCTGATCGCCATCAGCCTGCTCAATGAGTTCCACAGCTCGACGCCGATCGCCTGGTACCTGGTCGGCGCCGCGTTGATCTCGATCGTCGCCGTCGGCCTGACCCGCGAGACCCGCGGCAAGTCGCTGCACCAGGTAGACGCCGAGGCCGCCGCGCGCATCGCTGCCGGGCAAGCCGCGCCTGTTCGCCAAGGCCGTTCGCTGGCCTGACCCCCCATTTTTTCAGGAGTGTTCCATGCCGGATATCATCGGCCACAACTACATCGGCGGCGCGCGCAGCGCCGCTGGCACCCTCACCCTGCAGAGCCACGACGCGGTCAGCGGCGAGGCCTTGCCCTATCAATTCCACCAGGCCACAGCCGACGAAGTGAATGCCGCCGCCAACGCGGCTGCCCACGCTTACCCGGTGCTGCGCAGCCTGTCGCCAGAGCGGCGAGCGCAGTTTCTTGAGGCCATCGCCGCGCAACTGGAGGCCCTGGGGGATGATTTCATTGAGCTGGTGAGCCGCGAAACGGCGCTGCCCGCTGCCCGGATCCGCGGCGAGCGCGGGCGCACTTGCGGGCAGATGCGCCTGTTCGCCCAGGTGCTGCGCCGGGGCGATTTTCTCGCTGCGCGGATCGACCGCGCGCAGCCGGATCGCCAACCGCTGCCACGCGCCGACCTGCGCCAATATCGCCTGGGCGTCGGCCCGGTCGCCGTGTTCGGCGCCAGCAACTTTCCGCTGGCCTTTTCCACCGCCGGCGGCGACACCGCCGCCGCGCTGGCCGCCGGTTGCCCGGTGGTGTTCAAGGCCCATAGCGGCCACATGGCCACCGCCGAGCGGGTCGCCGACGCGATCATCCGCGCAGCCGATCTCACCGATATGCCCAAGGGCGTGTTCAACATGATCTACGGCGCCGGCGTCGGCGAAGCGCTGGTCAAGCATCCGGCCATCCAGGCCGTGGGCTTTACCGGCTCGCTCAAGGGCGGCCGTGCGCTATGCGACATGGCGGCCGCGCGGGCGCAACCGATCCCGGTATTCGCCGAAATGAGCAGCATCAACCCGGTGCTGGTATTGCCCCAGGCACTGGCCCAACGTAGCGCGCAGATTGCCCGCGAGCTGGCCGCCTCGGTGGTACTCGGCTGCGGGCAGTTCTGTACCAATCCGGGGCTGGTCATCGGCCTGCGCTCGCAGGCGTTCAGTGCATTTACCGAACAACTGACCGCACAACTGGCCGAGCAACCGGCACAAACCATGCTCAATGCCGGCACCCTCGCCAGTTACCGCAAGGGCGTCGAGACGCTGCTCGCACATCCGGGTATCCGCCACCTGACGGGGCACCCGCAACAGGGCAACCAGGCGCAGCCGCAGCTGTTCAAGGCGGATGCGCGCCTGCTGATCGAGGGCGATGCGCTGTTGCAGGAAGAGGTTTTCGGGCCGGCCACCATTTTGGTCGAGGTGGCCGACAACGAGCAATTGCAGCAGGCCTTGCACGGCCTGCACGGTCAGCTCACCGCCACCCTGATCGCCGAAGCTGCGGACCTGCACGCCCACGCCGGGCTGGTGCCGCTGCTGGAGCAAAAAGTCGGTCGCGTGCTGTTCAACGGCTACCCGACCGGCGTCGAAGTCTGTGATGCGATGGTGCATGGCGGGCCGTACCCGGCCACCTCGGATGCCCGCGGCACCTCGGTCGGCAGCCTGGCCATCGAACGTTTCCTGCGCCCGGTGTGTTACCAGAACTGCCCGGATGCGCTGCTGCCGCCGGCCCTGCAGAATGCCAACCCGCTGGGCATCGCTCGCCTGGTCGATGGCCAGAGCAGTCGCGCCGCTTTGTAGGAGCGGCGGCGACCCGAACAGGGGCTCAGGCCAGCAGCGCCCTGAGATCGTGGTACAGGGCCTGCGGGATCTCCACGCCCTCCACCAGGCTGCGCGCGCGTGCTGCATAACGGCGCGCAGACGGCAGCCGCGCGCCCTGCCCTTCGATGCTCTCGAATACCGCTTCGGCGCGGGCCAGGTGCTGATCGGCGGCATCGCCCAGAAACCTGCGCGGGTCCAGGGCGATCAGCAATTCGCCGTGGTACGGCGAGGCTTTGCTGCCGTCGGCATGGGCCAGGGATTCGGCACTGGTCAAGTCGCCGATCAAGGGACCGGCGATCAGCTCGACCATTGCCGCCAGCGCCGAGCCCTTGTGCCCGCCGAAGGTCAGCATCGCACCCCGATCCAGCACGACGTTGGGGTCGGTGCTGGGCTGGCCGTGCTCGTCGACGCCCCAGCCTTCGGGAATGGCCTTGCCCGCACGCCGATGCAGTTCGATGTCACCCCGGGCGATGGCACTGGTGGCGAAGTCGAAGACATAAGGATGCTGGCCCGCCCGCGGCCAGCCGAAGGCGATGGGGTTGGTGCCGAACACCGGCCGATGCCCGCCGGCCGGCGCGACCCAGGCATGGCTGGGGGTGAACGCCAGGGCCACCAGGCCGGCCTCGGCCAGTTGCTCGATCTCGACCCATAATGCGGAAAAGTGCACACAGCGGTTGATCGCCAGGGCCGCGATGCCATTGCTGTGGGTCTTGGCTTGCAACAACGGCAAGCCGGCCTGGAACGCCAGCTGGGAGAACCCGCCGCCGGCGTCCACGCGCACGATAGAAGGCGCCTGGTCAACGACCTCGGGGCGGGCATCGGCAACCACCTTGCCGGCCTTGAGCGAGCTGACGCACCCCAGTACCCGGTACAGGCCATGGGATGCGCAGCCATCGCGTTCGCCGGCGACGATGGTGTCGCTCACCGCCTTGGCGTGGTCGGCACAAAAGCCGTTGTGCAAGAGGATCGAACAGGCAAGCGAATGGGCTTCGGACAGGGTCAGTCGGATCATGGTCATCTCCTTGGGCTGACTGTCCAGCCTGCCCTAAGCCCAGCTGCGCCGACTTGATCGCTTTAGCCCCGAGTGATGACGAACTCGGCACAGTGGGCGCGGCGGTGCGACGACTCGACTTGCCCCGCGATGGCCTCACCCGACAATTAACTACCGCAGGCCGCCCCTGTCTCGATGATTCCATGCCACCTCACTCACCACGAGATGCTTGTGATCATGTCCTCCTCCCAAACTTCCTCCTCTGAAAGTACCGTGCGCCATTTTCGCACCCTGCTCTCCCCGCTTGAAACCGCCGAGCAACCACAATGGTTGCTGGCGGCAACCCCGCCCCAGAAGCGTTTGCTCGCCAAACTGCAGCAGCACGGTCGCCAGGCCCGCAAGGCGGCCATGGAACACTTTGCCAGGCTTTCCACCGTGTACGACTACGCCAGGCAATTCGATGACTTCGGCATCAAGGACAGCAAGGACATCACCCCCGCCGACCTGGCCAGGCACAGCAACGCCGACCTTGTGACTTATACCGATTACCTGAAGCCGTATTTTCGCCTGGCATCGCTGCGCGAGGCCAAAATGGATGCCTTCGAGGCGAGCCTGCGTGAAGAAGCGCTGATTGCGCAGATCCAGGGCCATGTACAGGCGAGCGGTTCGAGTTGCCTCAACCAGGTCCTGGCCAATCTGGCGCAAGACAAGCAAGGGGAAACACCCTCCCAGGCGCTCTTGAGCACTCGTCATCCGCTGCTGCACCTGAATGTGCTGGGTAGCATCGCCGTGCCGCAGATCCTGTTGATCTGCCACGACAGCAGCGACGATAGCCACTGCGTTGCCTTCGTGCCGGGCCACCCGCAACACCCGCTGAAGGAATACCCCAACCGCCGGCACTTCCTTGCCAGCCTGCAGCGGGAACTGGAGAACGCCGAGTACCAGGCATTCTTCGAACGTTTCATCCCCGTGCGTCATCATTCGGCCTTCTGGGCCGGCTTGCACGCCACCAGCGATGCCGCCACCGGCCCGGCGCTGGCCACCGCAGCAGTGGCATCCGGGTTGCGCGGCTGGGCGTTCGACAAGATGGTCGAACGTATCACCGACGATGCCTGGACCCTGGTGCGGGCCACCTTGCCGGATGGCCTGGGTAGCAGCGGCGAGATGCGCAATTTTTCCACGCTGATTCAGAGCCACCTGATGTTGGGTGCGGGAGTCGGCGTCAGCGCAGGCGAAGAAGCGGAAGGACGCAGCCCCTCCGACAGCATCGCCCCCCTGCGCTGGGTGCGCTTGCCCGACGGCAGCCTCGAGCGCTGGCCTGTGGACCTGAGCCGCTACCGTCTGCGCGGCGATGTCGAGGCCGGCGAGCCTGATGAGCAAGGCCTCTACCAGATCAACGGCGACACTGCGATCTGCATCAACGGGCGCTTCTACCTGGTCGAGTGGCACAACGCACTGAAAAAATGGCGTATCACCAGCCGGACCGAAGAAAACCGCTACGCGCCGATCCTCGAGCACAACCAGCACGGTGCCTGGCACCATAGCCTGGAGCAGCCGCAGCATTGGAGCAGGCTGGCGCTGCTGCGGCGCCTGGGGCCGATGGTGCAGGGCTTCAGCGATGATCAACTGCTGGATTTCGCCTGCATCAGTGGCGTCAGCAACGCCCAACTGCGCCGGGTCTACAGCCTCGACGAAACGCCGCCGGCAATGTTGCGCGAAACCCTGCTGCGCGCGCGCATCCACGCCTCGGTGACCGAAACCCTGCAACTGATCAAAGAAGGCAAACCCCTGCCCGACGGCGATGAAGTGCCCGTGCTGTACAGCTTCCGGCAATTAGTGGACATTCGCCTGGACCGCGGCCCGACGTACAGCCGCCCGCGGCGCAGCCCGGGAGATGCCCCGCCGACGGGTACCTGCTCGGCCGATCAGGCCTGCAACAGGCCACCCGAGGACGTCTACCAGGAGTGGGTCAGCCGCCTGAACGCGGCCATTTTCAACCACCACTACGAACTGGCGCAGGTCAACGTCGACATCGCCGTGGTGGAACTGCAACGCCACTACCCGGACATCCCTCTGACCCTGACCCGCTTTGCCCTCAACCGCGTCAGGGCAGAAGTGCGCAATGCGTTGCGCGCCCCCGGCCAGGGTCTGCTGCGCAGCCTGAGCGAAGACTTCGACCCGTTGCAGGAAGACCTGCGCATGACCCGGGCACTGGAGGGCTTCATCAACCCATCGACCGCCAACTGGGACACCTATCGGCTGGCTGTGGGCTTGCTCGAATATCTGCAGGGCTGGCCACCGGGCACCGGCCTGGTCCTGCGCGAAAGGTACCTGGGGCCCGTCCAGGCTTCGGTCGGGCCGGTACACGTAGATTCCACCAGTGTGTACCGGGACGAGGAAGAAGGCTGGTTCGCCAGCAGTGCGCATCAGGTCCTGCATAGTCAGGACTCCACCGCGCTGGGCTTTTACCGCAGCGTGCTGTACGCCCTGGGTGAATCACTCAGCCAGGGCCTGGGCTTTGGCCTGAACGAGCCTGAACGGCTGTACCAGCAGCTTGGCGAGCTGGCCATGGCCCGCCCGGTGCGCGCGCGACTGCTGTTGGGAATGCCGGTGCATCGCCCCTGGCTCACTCCCGTAGCCCTGGATCCAGCCCAGCGCAGCGACCCGCAAGGCGGCGGCCCCGGCCTGTTCGAACGTGAATCTGTCGCCGTGCGTCTGCGCGCGCTGCACAGCGGCCAAGGCATGTTCGTGCTGAGCGCCCCCTTCGCCGAAGACTTCATTCGGGAACTGCTCAGGCGTGATGAACCGGTTCTGGAGCGGGTCCAGCAACTGGAACGCGAACATCACGCCCTGCGCAGCTTGCAGGCCTGGGTCGCAGGCGGAGCGGACATTCGGACCCGGGCTGCCCGTGCCAATGCGGCAGACCGGGTGAGGTTTGCCTGGGAATCGCAACTCAACCTGCGCATGGTCCAACTCGATCTGACTGACGCGAATCTGGACGAGTTGCCACCTGTTCCAGTGCCATTGCCGGCTGTCGAAGCGCTGACCATCAGCGAGGTGCCCATCACCACAGTCGGCGATGGCTTCCTGCAACGCCTGCCCAACCTGCGCCATATCGACCTCAATAGCCCCACGCTTGCCAACCTGCCGCAATCCCTTGGCGACCTGGCGCACCTGACGCACCTGGATCTGTCACGCACGCAAGTGCTGCCCGGGACCTTGCACATGCTGAGCCGGGCGCGCCATCTGCAGAATCTTTACCTCAATGACATGAACGTCAATGGCTTCCACTGGACTGCGCAGGACATGGCCGCTGTCAGCACAAGCCCGGTCTTGAGTACCCTGACGATAGAGCGCACCGACACCTCATTCGCCGACGGGGTCTTCGAGGTGCTGAGCCGTGCGCCCAGCCTTGTTGCCCTCAGACTGGGCGAAAGCCACTTGCACCTGGGGGCAAGCGAAGTAGCGGCACTGGCCCGGATGACCCGCTTGCGCATGCTTGATCTGTCTGGCAATACACTGGTTGCCGCACCTGACTTCAGCCAGATGAGCGACCTGGAGGATCTCAACCTGCGCAACACCGGCCTTACCCATTGGCCTGTCGGCCTGGAGCGGCTTGGGCATCTGGCCGAAGTGGATCTGCGCGGGTTGTTCTTCTACAGCGTGCCACTGGGTGCCGGGAGCAATGCCGCCCTGCAGATCCGTGAAGAGTCGATCCCCGAGGAGGATCGCGTGCGTTTTCGCAGTGAACTGGAGGCCGCCGGCGGGGATTTTTTGCTGGCGGATCACTCCAGCGCCTCGAGTGCCGGTTCAGAGAGCAGTGGCTCCGGGAGTGGCGGACACCTGCCCCCCCGAGCGCCTCGCTGCACAGCTGCTCGTCGGCCTTTCACCGCAGGACCGCCAGCAAGCAGACACCCTGCGCGCCGACCCGGCGGCGGCGAATTTTTTCGCGGTTCTGTGGCGCATGCACGGGCGCAATCGCACGCGGCTGGCTGACATCCAGGCCGTGCTTCGCGCGGCATTCAGCGACGAGGTACGCCGCGCGCTGTTTGAAGTGGTCGACGAAATCACCTGCATCGACCGGGATGCACTGATGTTCTCGCAAATGCAGAACCTGGCCGAAGCCGCACGGATCATGTCCGGCATCCCGGAAGACAGCACACCCCATGAGATGCTCGGCTTTGCCATCAGCCAATGGCGTTCGGCGCGGCTGCAGGAGTATGTGGCCGAAAGTACTGGCGCCTGGCGTCGCCAGGGCTTTGATGTCAGCGACCCGGTGGAGGTTGAGCTGTACTTTCGCCGGCACCTGGCCGAGCGCCTGGGCCTGAGGCACCCGCCCACCGAGCAGGCCTTCAGTGTCTACACCCGCTGGGTAACCCCGAACATGCTTGAGCAGGCGGCCCGCAGCGTGATCGCCGAGCAGCAGAACCTGCTTGAGCTCTATCTGGTCAGGCAGGCGTTCTGGCAACGCTACCTGCGATTCGCCCACGCGCGCCAGATGTCGTTGATCGACACCTGGCGCGCGCAGGTGGGGGGTTATCTGGATAGCCTGGCCAGCGAAGCAGAACTGCCTGGCGAACTGCCCGAGTTCGAGCACCTGCAACTGAGCCGGGTGCTGGCCCAAGTACGCGGCGTGCCAGTAGCGGAGGCACTTCCCGTCGGTCTACGGCTGAACTCAGTCCAATACACCCGAGCCTACGAGGTACTGGCCACCTTGGTCGAGCAAGCCATGATCGAGCTGAGCACGCCGTTGCTCAGTGCTTACCAGCAGCAAAGCGGCGAACCGCGTCCGGGGCCGTCCTGGCGTTCTTGAGCCAGTAACCCATCGCAGGGCAAGCCCGCTCCCATGGTTGGAGCGGGCTTGCCCCGCGATGAGTGATTTTCACACCCCCTCGACAATAATCACCTCGGCCCTCGCCACTCCCTGCCTGAACGCGCACGCCTGTTGATACTCATCCGACCGGTAACACGCCAGCGCCCGCTCATAGGATTCGAATTCGATCACCACACTGCGCTGCGGCGTCACCCTGCCCTCCACGGCCTCGCTGCGCCCACCCCGGGCCAGCAGCTTGCCGCCAAACGCGGCAAAGGCTGCCGGTGCCCGCTGGGTGTACTGCTGATACTGCTCGGGGTCGCTGACATCGACATGAGCAATCCAGTAAGCCTTCATTGCACGCTCCCGTCTCAGGTTAATTTGTATTATGGTATACCATAAAATCTAACCCAGACAGCGAGCACGCCGCAATGCCCTTCAACAGCATCGAAGACATTCTCGAGGACTACCGCCAGGGCAAGATGGTCCTGCTGGTGGACGACGAAGACCGCGAAAACGAAGGCGACCTGCTGATCGCCGCCGAACGCTGCGACGCCCAGGCCATCAGCTTCATGGCCCGTGAAGCACGGGGGCTGATCTGCCTGACCCTGACCGAGGAGCACTGCCAGCGCCTGGGCCTTGAGCAGATGGTGCCGGCCAATGGCAGCGCCTTCAGCACCGCCTTTACCGTGTCGATCGAGGCGGCGCGCGGGGTGACCACCGGCATTTCCGCCGCCGACCGCGCCTGCACGGTCGCGGCTGCCGTAGCGCCCGGTGCCCGCGCCGAAGACCTGGTGCAACCCGGGCATATCTTCCCCCTGCGCGCCCGCGAAGGCGGCGTGCTGACTCGCGCCGGGCACACAGAAGCCGGTTGCGACCTGGCACGCCTGGCCGGCTTCAGCCCCGCCTCGGTCATCGTCGAAGTGCTCAATGACGACGGCACCATGGCCCGGCGCCCGGACCTGGAAGTGTTCGCCGCCCGCCACGGGATCAAGATCGGCACCATCGCCGACCTGATTCACTACCGCCTGAGTACCGAGCAGACGGTCAAACGCATCGGTGAGCGCGAGCTGCCTACCGTGCACGGTGTCTTTCGTCTGGTGACCTATGAGGATTGCGTCGAAGGCGGCGTGCACATGGCCATGGTCATGGGCGATATCCGCCGCGAACAGCCAACGCTGGTGCGGGTGCATGTGATCGACCCGCTGCGCGACCTGGTCGGTGCCGAGTACACCGGCCCCGCCAACTGGACCCTGTGGGCGGCGCTGCAGAAGGTGGCTGACGAGGGCTGCGGGGTGGTGGTGATCCTCGCCAACCATGAGTCCTCGCAAGCCCTGCTTGAACGTGTCCCTCACCTGACCCAGCCACCGCGCCCCTACCAGCGTGGTCAATCGCGCACCTATTCGGAGGTGGGTACCGGTGCGCAGATTCTCCAGGACCTGGGCGTGGGCAAACTGCGTCACCTGGGCCCGCCGCTGAAGTATGCAGGACTTACCGGCTATAACCTGGAAGTGGTGCAGAGCATCCCGTTCGGCGCTGCCTTGTAGGGCCTATCGCGGGGCAAGCCCGCTCCCACAGTGTGGATCCCCGGGCGAGTCCTCAGCCTCGGGGAAATTGCGGCAACTCTTGCGCTCGGCCAGCTCCTTGTCGCTCGGACGCTGCGCCACGAACACGGCGCGGCCATCCTTGTAGATCTCCAGATAGCCCCATTCCAGGTCCTGTTCATGCTGACCGGGCTTGGGCGGATTGCGCCACCAGGGTTCGCGACTGATCAATTCCATGGCAATGGCTCTCGCTGAAACACATTACTTCACTATAGACGGTGAGTTCCGAAGGCTCTGGCCCGGGCCTCCCTACCCGTACAAGTGACCCGGGTGATAGCCGGTAGCCTGCAGCCTCTTGTCAAAAGTTTGGAATACCATAATATGATATCCCGTAGACCGAAAAACAATTGATGCTCCCCACTACAAGGCGGGCAACACAAAGCCCGCTCAAAACACAAGAAACGAGGGCGTACCTATGCTGTTCTCCAAACGCGCAAGCGCAGTGCTGGCTGCCAGCCTGCTGACATTGACCTGCCAGGCCGCCCTGGCCGCCGATAGCCTGAACTTCGTCAGCTGGGGCGGTACCACCCAGGATGCGCAGAAGCAGGCGTGGGCCGAGCCCTTCAGTGCCAGCAGCAAGATCCGCGTGGTCCAGGACGGCCCCACCGACTATGGCAAGCTCAAGGCCATGGTCGAAAGCGGCAACGTGCAGTGGGATGTGGTCGATGTCGAAGCGGATTTCGCCCTGCGTGCGGCAAGCGAAGGCCTGCTCGAACCGCTGGACTTCACCACCATCAAGCGTGATCGCCTCGACCCGCGTTTCGTCTCCGATCACGGTGTAGGATCGTTCTTCTTCTCCTTCGTCCTCGGCTACAACGAAGGCAAGCTCGGCGCCAACAAGCCACAAGATTGGACCGCACTGTTCGACACCAAGACCTACCCCGGCAAACGCGCCCTGTACAAGTGGCCGAGCCCCGGCGTGCTCGAACTGGCCCTGCTGGCCGACGGCGTCGCTGCCGACAAGCTCTACCCGCTGGACCTGGACCGCGCCTTCAAAAAGCTCGACACCATCAAGAAAGACATC
Organism: Pseudomonas wadenswilerensis; assembly: GCF_900497695.1. Lineage (GTDB taxonomy): Bacteria > Pseudomonadota > Gammaproteobacteria > Pseudomonadales > Pseudomonadaceae > Aquipseudomonas > Aquipseudomonas wadenswilerensis. Next base: position 814,158 of record NZ_UIDD01000007.1, read on the forward strand.
GTCTGGTGGGGCGGCGGCGCCCAGTCGCAGCAGTTGCTGGCCTCCGGTGAGGCGAGCCTGGGCCAGTTCTGGAACGGCCGGGTCTACGCCCTGCAACAGGATGGCGCGCCAGTCGGCGTGAGCTGGAAGCAGAACCTGGTCATGGCCGACTTCCTGGTCATCCCCAAGGGCGCAAAGAACAAGGACGCGGCAATGAAGTTCCTGGCCAATGCCAGCGGCGCTCAGGGCCAGGCCGACTTTGCCAACCTCACCGCCTATGCCCCGGTCAACCTCGACAGCATCAGCCTGCTCAAGCCCGAGCTCGCGCCCAACCTGCCGACCGCCTACGCTCAGGATCAGGTGACCCTCGATTTCGCCTACTGGGCCAAGAACGGCCCGGCCATCGCCACCCGCTGGAATGAGTGGCTGGTCAAATGAAAGTCGCCATCAATGCCCTGCAAACCCCGTCCGGCGCTGCGGCCGGCGCCAAGGGAGCAGCGATGAAGCACACGCCACCCCTGCGTGAACGCTGGCGCGGCAGCCGCAACCTGCTGCCGGCCCTGTTGTTCCTCGGCCTGTTCTTTTTCGCGCCGCTGATCGGCCTGCTGCTGCGCGGCGTGCTCGAGCCCGTCCCGGGCCTGGGCAACTACGAGCAACTGTTCGCCAACTCGGCCTACGCCCGGGTACTGTTCAACACCTTCTCGGTGGCCGGCCTGGTCACCCTGATCAGCGTGCTGCTGGGCTTTCCCCTGGCCTGGGCGATCACCCTGGTGCCACGCGGCTGGGGCCGCTGGCTGCTGAACATCGTGCTGCTGTCGATGTGGACCAGCCTGCTCGCCCGTACCTACTCCTGGCTGGTGCTGCTGCAGGCCTCGGGGGTGATCAACAAAGCGCTGATGGCCCTCGGCATCGTCGATGCGCCGCTGGAAATGGTGCACAACCTCACCGGCGTGGTGATCGGCATGAGCTACATCATGATCCCGTTCATCGTCCTGCCGCTGCAGGCGACCATGCAGGCCATCGACCCGATGGTGCTGCAGGCCGGCTCCATCTGCGGCGCCAGCCCCTGGAACAACTTCTTCAAGGTGTTCCTGCCGCTGTGCCGTTCCGGGTTGTTCTCCGGGGCCTTGATGGTGTTCGTCATGTCCCTGGGTTACTACGTGACCCCGGCGCTGCTCGGTGGCGCGCAAAACATGATGCTGCCCGAGTTCATCGTCCAGCAGGTGCAGTCGTTCCTCAACTGGGGCCTGGCCAGTGCCGCCGCCGCGTTGCTGATCGCCATCACCCTGGTGCTGTTCTACTTCTACCTGAAGCTGCAACCGGAATCCCCGGTCGGCAACAGTAACGCGAGGTAAGCCAAGATGCTCCTGACGCCCAATGCCATGAGCCGGCGCCTGCGCTTCGGCCTGTACACCACCACCGGGGTGATCGCGCTGTTTTTGCTGCTGCCGATCGTGTTCATCGTCCTGCTGTCGTTCGGCTCGTCGCAATGGCTGGTGTTCCCGCCACCGGGCTGGACGCTCAAGTGGTACGAGCAGTTCTTCTCCAACGCCGAGTGGATGGAAGCGGCCCTGGCCAGCCTCAAGGTCGCGCTGCTGACCACGGTGTTTGCCGTGGCCCTCGGCCTGCCCACCGCCTTCGCCCTGGTGCGCGGGCGTTTCCCTGGCCGGGAGATGCTCTACGGCCTGTTCACCCTGCCGATGATCGTGCCGTTGGTGATCATCGCCGTGGCGGTGTATGCCCTGTTCCTCAAGCTCGGCTACACCGGCACGCTGTTTTCCTTCGTGGTCAGCCACGTGATCGTCGCCCTGCCCTTTACCATCATCTCGATCATCAACTCGCTGAAGCTGTTCGACCAGTCGATCGAAGACGCCGCGGTGATCTGCGGCGCCTCGCGCCTGCAGGCGATCGTCAAGGTGACCTTCCCGGCGATTCGCCCGGGGATGATCGCCGGCGCGCTGTTCGCCTTCCTGGTGTCGTGGGACGAGGTAGTGCTCAGCGTGATGATGGCCAGCCCCAACCTGCAGACCCTGCCGGTAAAAATGTGGACCACCCTGCGCCAGGACCTGACCCCGGTGATCGCCGTCGCTTCGACGCTGCTGATCGGCCTGTCGGTGCTGGTGATGATGATTGCCGCCGCTCTGCGCCGGCGCAACCCGGTCAGCGCCTGAGCGCCTGGAGAATAACAAGATGAGTGCAGTCCTCAACGACGGCCAACAGGCCAGGACCCTGGTCAGCCTGCGCAACCTGAACAAGCACTACGGCGACTTTGCCGCCGTGGACGACATCAGCCTGGACATCCAGGACGGTGAATTCCTCACCTTCCTCGGCTCCAGCGGCTCGGGCAAGAGCACCACCCTGTCGATGCTCGCCGGCTTCGAAACGCCGAGCAGCGGCGAGATCCTGGTCAATGGCGCCTCGCTGGTCAACGTGCCGCCGCACAAGCGCGACATCGGCATGGTGTTCCAGCGTTACTCGCTGTTCCCGCACCTGTCGGTGCGCGACAACATCGCCTTCCCCCTGGCCATCCGCAAACGCAGCGCCGCCGAACGCGACAAGCAGGTCGATGCGATGCTCAAGCTGGTGCAACTGGACAGCTTTGCCCACCGTCGCCCGGCGCAACTGTCCGGCGGCCAGCAACAGCGGGTGGCGATCGCCCGGGCGCTGGTCTATGAGCCACGCATCCTGTTGATGGATGAACCGCTGGGGGCGCTGGACAAGAAGCTGCGCGAAGACCTGCAGGATGAACTGCGCCAGTTGCACCGGCGCCTGGGCATCACCATCGTCTACGTCACCCACGATCAGGAAGAAGCCATGCGCCTGTCCCAGCGCATCGCCATTTTCAGCCACGGCAAGATCGTCGGCCTGGGCACCGGCTACGACCTCTACCAGAACCCGCCGAATGCCTTTGTCGCCTCGTTTCTGGGCAACTCCAACTTCTTGCGGGTCAAGGCTCATGGCAATGGCGCGGCGAGTTTCGAGGGGCAGCCGGTGGCGATGCGCCTTACCCCGGGGCTGGCTGAGGGTCAGGAAGTGCTGCTGATGGTCCGCCCGGAAAAAGCCCTGGCCCTGAGTGTCGAGCAAGCGGCGCGCGAGGCATTGCCAGCGGGCTGGAACGAGGTGACGGCCAGGGTCGGGGAAGTGTTGTTCCTGGGCGAGAGCCAGACCTGCAGCGTGGTGACCGCGGGCGGCACGGCGATGACGGTCAAGGCGCTGTCAGCGGCGGGGATGCCGATGCAGCCGGGCGATACGGTGAAGGTACGCTGGGCGGTGGCGGATGCTTGCGTGTATACCCAGTGGGCGGAAAGTGACCTGAACAAGGCCGCTGGGGCGCATTGAAGCCATCGCCGGCAAGGCCGGCTCCCACAGTGGATGTGTGCACGCATGACATGTGGGAGCTGGCCTTGCCAGCGATGGGCCGCAAAGCGGCCCCACAATCGGTCAGGCTGGCGCCGAGGTGCGGATCAAGTGATCAAACGCCGCCAACGAAGCCTTGGCGCCCTCGCCCAGCGCAATCACGATCTGCTTGTACGGCACGGTGGTCACGTCACCGGCAGCGAACACACCCGGCAAGTTGGTCTGGCCGCGGGCATCGACGATGATCTCGCCGCGCGGGGTCAGTTCGACCGTGCCTTTGAGCCAGTCGGTATTGGGCAGCAGGCCGATCTGCACGAAGATCCCTTCCAGCGCGAGGTCATGCAGCTCATCACTGTTGCGGTCCTTGTAGCGCAGGCCGTTGACCTTCTCGCCGTCACCGAGCACTTCGGTGGTCAGCGCACTGGTGATCACCTTGACGTTCGGCAAGCTGTGCAGCTTGCGCTGCAGCACCGCGTCGGCACGCAACTGGCTGTCGAACTCGATCAGGGTCACCTGGGCGACGATACCGGCCAGGTCAATGGCCGCTTCCACCCCCGAGTTACCGCCACCGATCACCGCCACGCGCTTGCCCTTGAACAGCGGGCCATCGCAGTGCGGGCAGTAGGCAACGCCGCGGCTACGGTATTGCTGCTCGCCCGGCACGTTCATTTCGCGCCAGCGCGCACCGGTGGCGAGGATCACGGTCTTGGCCTTGAGCGAGGCACCGCTGGCCAGGCGCACTTCGTGCAGGCCGCCGTCGGTGGCTGGAATCAAGGCTTCACCGCGCTGCAGGTTCATGATGTCGACGTCGTACTGCTTGACGTGCTCCTCAAGGGCCATGGCCAGCTTCGGCCCTTCGGTTTCCTGCACCGAGATGAAGTTCTCGATCGCCATGGTGTCGAGCACCTGACCGCCGAAACGCTCGGCGGCAACACCGGTGCGGATGCCTTTACGGGCGGCATAGATCGCCGCTGCGGCGCCCGCCGGGCCACCACCGACCACGAGAACGTCAAAGGCGTCCTTGGCGTTGATCTTCTCGGCCTGACGCTCACCGGCGCTGGTATCGAGCTTGGCGAGGATTTCTTCCAGGCCCATGCGGCCCTGGCCGAACACTTCGCCGTTGAGGTAGACGCTGGGCACGGCCATGACCTTGCGGCTCTCGACTTCGGCCTGGAACAGCGCACCGTCGATGGCGACGTGGCGAATATTGGGGTTGAGCACCGCCATCAGGTTCAGCGCCTGAACCACGTCCGGGCAGTTCTGGCACGACAGCGAGAAGTAGGTTTCAAAGTTGAACTCACCCTTGAGCGCGCTGATCTGCTCGATCACCTCTGCGCTGGCTTTGGACGGATGACCGCCGACCTGCAGCAGGGCGAGCACCAGCGAGGTGAACTCGTGGCCCATGGGGATGCCGGCAAAGCGCAGGCTAATGTCAGCTCCGGGGCGATTGAGCGAGAACGACGGACGACGGGCGTCGCGGCCATCTTCGCGCAGGGTAATCAGGCTCGACAGGCCGGCGATTTCCACCAGCAGGTCGCGCAATTCGCGGGACTTCGCGCCGTCATCGAGGGAAGCAACGATCTCGATCGGCTGAGTGACCCGCTCCAGGTAGGCTTTCAACTGAGTTTTAAGCGTGGCGTCCAACATACGGGCGATTCCTTTTTCAAACGGTAGAAATAACAACGCCCGGGCGAAAGCGCCCGGGCGTTTTGCGGGGCGGTGACAACGTCAGGTGCGGTAGACCACCGCCCTCGGCTGGCTCACGGTCTTAGATCTTGCCGACCAGGTCCAGCGATGGCGCCAGGGTCGCTTCGCCTTCTTTCCACTTGGCCGGGCAGACTTCGCCTGGGTGGGCGGCAACGTACTGGGCAGCCTTGACCTTGCGCAGCAGCTCGCTGGCGTCACGGCCTACACCACCGTCGTTGAGTTCGACGATCTTGATCTGACCTTCAGGGTTGATCACGAAGGTGCCACGGTCAGCGATACCGGCTTCTTCGATCAGCACGTCGAAGTTGCGCGAGATGACGTGGGTCGGGTCACCGATCAGCGGGTACTGGATCTTGCCGATGGTGTCCGAAGTGTCGTGCCAGGCTTTGTGGGTGAAGTGGGTGTCGGTGGACACGCCGTAGATTTCCACGCCCAGGTCTTTGAACTGCGCGTAGTTGTCGGCCAGGTCGCCCAGCTCGGTCGGGCAGACGAAGGTGAAGTCGGCCGGGTAGAAGAACACCACGGACCATTTGCCTTTCAGATCGGCATCCGAGACTTCGACGAACTTGCCCTGGTGGTAAGCGGTAGCTTTGAACGGTTTGACCTGGCTGTTGATGATAGGCATGAGTGACGCTCCTTCAGGGGGTTGAAAAAACTGATGGGAGAATCGTAGCCAATGCATTGGATTAATGCTCATTGGCAAAGCTCATGTTGTTGATTGGTTTTGGCTATAAGGCGGGGATATTAATAGAAGGGAATGATACTGAGGCTGCTGTGCAGCCTATCGCTGGCAAGCCAGCTCCCACAAAGCCAGTTGTACCTGTACCTGTGGGAGCCGGCCTTGCCGGCGATAACTTACGCCGCTTAACGCGAAGGCGTACGCAGGGTGACGAACTCTTCCGCCGCCGTAGGATGCACGCCAATGGTCTCGTCGAACTGCTGCTTGGTCGCCCCGGCCTTGAGGGCGATGCCCAGGCCCTGGATGATCTCGCCGGCGTCCGGACCGACCATATGGCAACCCAGCACGCGGTCGGTGTCGGCATCGACCACCAGCTTCATCAGGGTCTTTTCCTGTACATCGGTGAGGGTCAGCTTCATCGGCCGGAAGCGACTTTCGAAGATCTGCACCTTGTGCCCCTGCTCCAGCGCCTGCTCTTCGGTCAGGCCAACGGTGCCGATCGGTGGCTGGCTGAACACCGCCGTGGGGATGTTCAGGTAATCCACCGGGCGGTACTGCTCAGGCTTGAACAGGCGCCGGGCCACTGCCATGCCTTCGGCCAGGGCCACCGGGGTCAGCTGCACGCGGCCGATCACGTCGCCAATGGCCAGGATCGACGGCGCGGTGGTCTGGTACAGGTCATCGACACGGATAAATCCACGAGGGTCGAGCTCGACGCCGGTGTTTTCCAGGCCCAGGTTGTCGAGCATCGGCCGCCGGCCGGTGGCGTAGAACACGCAATCGGCAACCAGCTCGCGACCGTCCTTGAGCGTGGCCTTGAGGCTGCCATCATCCTGGCGCTCGATGCGCTGGATGTCGCTGTTGAACTGCAGGTCCATGCCGCGTTTTTCCAGCTCCTCCTTGAGGTGATCGCGCACCCCGCCGTCGAAGCCGCGCAGGAACAGGTCGCCGCGGTACAGCAGCGAGGTCTTGGCGCCCAGGCCCTGGAAGATCCCGGCAAACTCCACGGCGATATAACCGCCGCCGACCACCAGCACGCGCTTGGGCAGATCCTTGAGGTAGAACGCCTCGTTGGAGCTGATCGCCAGCTCCTTGCCCGGAATGTCCGGGATCTGCGGCCAGCCGCCAGTGGCAATGAGGATGTGCTCGGCGCTGTAGCGCTGGCCATCGACTTCCACCTCATGGGCCCCCGTCAGTTTGGCGTGCCCTTCGAGCAGGGTCACACCGCTGTTGACCAGCAGGTTGCGGTAGATACCGTTGAGCCGCTCGATCTCGCGGTTCTTGTTGGCGATCAGCTGGCCCCAGTCGAACTGGGCATCTTCCAGCGACCAGCCAAAGCCTGCGGCCTGCTCGAAGTCGTCGGCAAAGTGCGCGCCGTAGACCAGCAGTTTTTTCGGCACGCAGCCAACGTTGACACAGGTACCGCCCAGGTAGCGGCTTTCGGCAACCGCCACTTTTGCACCGAAGCCTGCGGCAAAGCGCGCAGCGCGCACACCGCCAGACCCGGCACCAATCACGAACAGATCAAAATCGTAGGTCATCTCGATGCTCTCAAGCTGCAAGTCTCAAGCTACAAGCTACAAGAAAAAGCCACCCGAAGGTGGCTTTATCAAACCGCTAGCTACCAGGCTCAGTACGCTTTGCCGGTCTTGTAGAAGTTCTCGAAGCAGAAGTTGGTCGCTTCGATGTAACCTTCGGCGCCACCGCAGTCGAAACGCTTGCCTTTGAACTTGTAGGCAATGACACAGCCATCCTGGGCCTGTTTCATCAGGGCGTCGGTGATCTGGATTTCACCGCCCTTGCCCGGCTCGGTTTCTTCGATCAGTTTGAAAATGTCCGGGGTCATGATGTAGCGGCCGATGATCGCCAGGTTCGACGGGGCATCTTCAGGCTTTGGCTTCTCGACCATGTTGCGTACACGGTACAGGTCGTCGCCGATCAGGTCACCGGCGATCACACCGTATTTGCTGGTTTCCTGCGGGTCGACTTCCATGATGGCAACAATGGTGCAGCGGTACTGTTTGTACAGCTTGACCATCTGCTTGAGCACGCCGTCACCTTCGAGGTGGACGCACAGGTCGTCCGCCAGCACCACGGCGAACGGCTCGTCGCCGATCAGCGGGCGACCGGTAAGGATCGCGTGGCCCAGGCCTTTCATTTCGGTCTGACGGGTGTAGGAGAACGAGCACTCGTCGAGCAGACGACGGATGCCGACCAGGTATTTTTCCTTGTCGGTGCCCTTGATCTGGTTTTCCAGCTCGTAGCTGATGTCGAAGTGGTCTTCCAGGGCGCGCTTGCCGCGACCGGTGACGATGGAAATCTCGTTCAATCCAGCTTCCAGCGCTTCTTCAACGCCGTACTGGATCAGTGGCTTGTTCACCACCGGCAGCATTTCCTTGGGCATGGCTTTGGTAGCAGGCAGGAAGCGAGTGCCGTAACCGGCTGCCGGGAACAAGCATTTCTTGATCATATACGTCCTTAACAAGGGCTTTGCGTACGAAATTCGGCGCAGTCTAATCAGGCGGCGGTCACCTTACAATGCCCCACCACCGGGCGGCCAATGCCATCATAGAGAAATCCTGGGGTGGATAGTTCCCCCGGATCATAAATATTGCGCCGGTGGCTGACCACCGGCACGTAAATCCGGGGGCATCGAGGTCCTTACAGGCCCTGCCCGACCAGTACCCCGTCAACCTTCTGGCCATAGAGGTTGACGCCATCATTGGCGTGGAACTTCAGCCGGGTTTTCTCGATCGAGCCGTCTACCAGACGCGGATCCTGCGGCCGCTCGTGGCGGTTGATGTAAGCGGCCACGTCCCAGGCCTGCTGGTCGCTCAGGCTGCCGGGCTTGCCCAGGGGCATATTGTGCTTGATGAAAGATGCGGCCGTATTGATCCGGTGCATGCCGGCGCCCCAGTTGTAGGAGTCCTTGCCCCACAACGGCGGCATCACGTAGTCCTTGGCCACTTTCTGCCCTTCGCCATTGGCGCCGTGGCAAATGGAGCACTGGGCCTGGTACACCTGCTCACCCCGTTTGAAGTCATAGCCTTCGGCCGATTGCGGTACGTCCGGGTAGCCGCGGCCAGCGCTCTCGACACCAATCGGCGCCTTGCTTGCCAGCCAGTAGGCATATACCGACAAGGCAGTCATCTGCGGGCTGTCAGCCGCCGGTGGCTTGCCGTTCATACTGAACTGAAAGCAGCCCTGGATACGCTCGGCGAAGGTGTTGACCTTGTCGTTTTTCTTGCGATAGGCCGGATACATGGGATACGCGCCCCACAGCGGCGCCGAGTTGCCCAGGCGACCCTGATCGAGGTGACAGTTGCTGCAGTTAAGGCCGTTACCGACGTATTCGGGCATCAACCTGCGCGTGTCGACGAACAAGGCATGGCCATCGCGGACCATCTTGCCGTAGGCATTGTCGGGCAGTTCGCTTTCCGCTGGCGGGGTGAAGCCTGGCGCGGCAGCAGGCGCGGACTTGAGCTGCGACTGGTCTTCCATGGCAATGGGTGCAGCATGGACGTTGCCCAGGCTCAGGGCCAGGGCGGCGAGGATCATCGGCTTCATGGCTTGACCTCCGGGCTGACAGGGTTGGCGAAGTAATTGGCCACGGCCTTAATCTCGTCATCGGTCATGGCCTTGGCCACACCGACCATCAGCTGGTTGGGGTCGTTGCTGCGGCTGCCGTCGCGCCAGGCGTTGAGCTGGGCAACCAGATAGCTGGCAGGTTGATGCGCCAATGGCGGGAAATGTTCGCCGACACCTGCACCACCGGGGCCGTGGCACTGCACGCAACCGGGGATTTTGCGGTTCCAGTCGCCATACAACGCCAGCTTCTGTACCGGATCTGCGGCCATTTGCTGGCGATGGCTGGCGCTGGCCGGTTCACTGGGCATGGCGGCCAGGGTGGCGGTGACCGCCTGGATTTCTTCAGCACTCAAGGCCTTGGCCAGCGGCTCCATGATCGGATGCTTGCGGCTGCCGGACTGAAAGTCATGCAACTGCTTGCTCAGGTAGGCTGCCGGCAGGCCGGCCAAGCGTGGAAAGCCGGCTGCGGCGATGCCCTTGGCATCCGGGCCATGGCAACCCAGGCAGGCCATGGCGGCAGGGTTCTGGCCACCCTGGGCAAATACTTTCTGGCCGTCGGCGGCGTGGACGGCAGGCAGTGAAAACAGCAGCAGGCTGCTGATCAGGATTCGATCCAGTGGGATCATCACGGACTCCATTTTCTTGTTATAAGCTTAGGCTTAATAGATATAAGCCTATGGATAGTAGGCCTATACGCCGTGAGCTACAACGCAGAAAGATGGCGAGATGCCAGCTGAATCGGTTAGCTGCTGAAGAAATTACCCGGAGATGCAGCGCGTCGCCGCGGTCTTCACATCACCCAGGCGCAGCGGGAAATTATTCAACCGCTCATACAGCTTGATGCTGCTGCCGCTGCCACGCTTGTCGATATCCACCAGCGCGGCCGGGCCGGCACCCACCTTTTGCGGCACGACCAGGCGCAAACCGTCGTGGCGTTCCTCCACGGCCAGCTGCCCACGCGACTCACTCAACTGCTGCTGCACGCAGTCGGCATATTCCTGGGGTTTCTTGCCAGAAATCACATTGAGGGTTTCCGGGCTGCGCTCCAGCTCCGACACACTTACACAGCCACCCAGCGTTACTGCCAACGCTGCTACGACCCACTTCATCAAGCACACCTCCACCACGGAAAAAAGATATGACCACGCGCAGACCATTTCGCTCCCTTGATTGGCAGTTTTATCCTGGGCCTGGCACGAAGGCCGACAGTGTAACCGACATCATGGTATCGTTTTGATTTGCTGACAGATCCAATGCGGAGTGCAACATGAAATTCGTACACCAGCGCGAGCACCTCAACGAAGATGACATCGTGGTCATCCATTGCTCCCAGCGCTGCAATATCCGCCTGATGAACGACGCCAACTTCCGCAGCTTCAAGAACGGCGGCCGCCACACCTATCATGGCGGCGCCTTCGTCGACTTCCCGGCCAAGATCACCGTGCCCAGCACCGGCTTCTGGAACATCACTATCGACACCGTGGGCCCGCGTGCATTATCGGCAGTCACCAAGCCAACCTTCACCCACACGGTGAAGATCATCCGTCGTTCGTCGTCGAAACTGAGATAAGCCCATGAGCCAGACCACCAAGTTCGTGATCAAGTACAAGATCGATGGCGAGCGACGTTTCGACTTCGCCCAGTTGACCAGCGATGCTCCCGAGCAAGTGCAGGCAGCGCTGCAACAGCTCCACGGCGAAGACGCCAAGAAGATCACTGATATCAAGGTGAGCAAAGCGCTGTAAAACCACCTCAGCACAAGGAACCCCAGGCATGAGCCAATGGCCGGACACCCGCCTCCTCGATCTGTTCGGCATCGAACTGCCGATCCTTCAGGCGCCCATGGCCGGCTCCACCGGTTCGGCCATGGCCATTGCCGTGAGCAACGCTGGCGGCCTGGGTTCACTGCCTTGTGCCACCCTGAGCCTGGAACAGATCCGCGCCGAGCTTCAAGCCTTTCGCGAGGCAAGCAACGGCCCGCTCAACGTCAACTTCTTCTGCCATCAGCCGCCCGAGCCAGACCCGGCCCGCGACGCAGCCTGGAAGCTGGCGCTCAAACCGTACTATGAAGAGCTGGGTGCCGATTTCGAGGCACCGACGCCGGTCTCCAATCGTGCGCCCTTCGACGACGCCACCTGCCAGTTGCTCGAGCAATTCAAGCCGGCGGTGGTCAGCTTCCACTTTGGCCTGCCCGAAGCCAGCCTGCTCAAGCGGGTCAAGGCCACTGGCGCCAAGGTGCTGTCCAGCGCCACTACGGTGGATGAAGCCCTGTGGCTGGAAGATCACGGCTGCGACGCAATCATTGCCATGGGCTATGAAGCCGGCGGCCATCGCGGGATGTTCCTCAGCAGCGACCTCAATACCCAGGTCGGTACGCTGGCGCTGGTGCCGCAGATTGTCGATGCGGTGAACGTGCCGGTGATTGCCGCCGGCGGCATTGGCGACCATCGCGGTATCGTCGCCGCCCTGGCCCTGGGCGCTTCGGCGGTGCAACTGGGTACCGCCTACCTGTTCTGCCCGGAAGCCAAGGTCTCGGCGGCCCATCGCCAGGCCCTGCACAGCGCCAAGGAAAGCGACACGGCAGTCACCAACCTGTTTACCGGGCGCCCGGCACGCGGTATCCGCACGCGAATCATGCGCGAACTGGGGCCCATGAGTGACCTTGCGCCCCGCTTCCCCCTGGCTGGTGGTGCGCTGATGCCGCTGCGGGCGATCAGCGAGCCGAAAGGCAACAGCGATTTCAGCAACCTCTGGTCGGGCCAGGCGCTACGCCTGGGCCAGGCCCTGCCGGCCGGTGAACTGACGCGCACACTGGCTGAAAACGCCCTCGCCCAGCTCAAACGCTGAAGCAGTACTTCCCGTTGGCCGGGCATTCGCTATATATTCACCTATATAACGAATACCCCTCAGCCTGTGGAGCTGTTTTTCATGAGTAAGTGCGCACCGCGTTTTGCCCTGGCCGCCCTGGCCACCTTCATGACCTTGAACAGCGCCTGGGCCGATGAGGTACAGGTGGCTGTTGCCGCCAACTTCACCGCACCGATCCAGGCGATTGCCAAGGACTTCGAGAAAGACACCGGCCACACGCTGGTTGCCGCCTATGGCGCTACCGGCCAGTTCTATGCGCAGATCAAGAACGGCGCGCCGTTCGAGGTGTTCCTCGCCGCCGATGACAGCACGCCGGAAAAACTCGAAAAAGAAGGCGACACGGTCAAGGGCTCGCGCTTCACCTACGCCATCGGCACCCTGGCGCTGTGGTCGGCCAAGGATGACTATGTCGATGGCAAGGGCGATGTGCTGAAGAAAAACCAGTTCAAGCACCTGTCGATTGCCAACCCGAAAGCCGCACCTTATGGCCTGGCGGCGACTCAGGTGCTGGACAAACTGCAACTGATCGAGGCCACCAAGGCCAAGATCGTCGAAGGCCAGAACATCACCCAGGCCTTCCAGTTCGTCTCCACCGGCAATGCCGAACTGGGCTTTGTCGCCCTGTCGCAGATCTACAAGGACGGCAAGGTCAGCAGCGGTTCGGCCTGGATCGTGCCGTCCAACCTGCATGAGCCAATCAAGCAGGACGCGGTGATCCTCAACAAAGGCAAGGACAGCACCGCAGCCAAAGCCCTGGTTGAATACCTCAAAGGCCCGAAAGCCGCTGCCGTGATCAAGTCCTACGGTTACGAAATCTGATGCCACTGGATGCCAGCGACCTCGGCGCCATCTGGCTGACCTTCAAACTGGCCAGCCTGACCACGCTGATCCTGTTGCTCATCGGTACTCCCATCGCCTGGTGGCTGGCGCGCACACGCTCGTGGCTGCGCGGGCCGGTGGGCGCGGTGGTGGCCCTGCCCTTGGTGCTGCCACCGACGGTGATCGGCTTCTACCTGTTGCTGGCCCTGGGGCCCAACGGCTGGATCGGCCAGACCACCGAAGCGCTGGGGCTGGGCACCGTGGTGTTCAGCTTCAGCGGCCTGGTGATCGGTTCGGTGGTTTATTCGATGCCCTTCGTCGTGCAACCCTTGCAGAACGCCTTCAGCGCCATTGGTGAACGGCCGCTGGAGGTGGCTGCGACCTTGCGCGCCAGCCCCTGGGACTGTTTCGTTCATGTGGTGTTGCCCTTGGCGCGCCCTGGCTTCATCACCGCCAGCATCCTCGGCTTTGCCCACACCGTCGGCGAGTTCGGCGTGGTGCTGATGATCGGCGGCAATATTCCCGACAAGACCCGGGTGGTGTCGGTGCAGATCTTCGACCATGTCGAGGCCATGGAGTACCTGCAGGCCCACTGGCTGGCCGGGGCCATGCTGGTGTTCTCTTTCCTCGTGCTGCTGGCGCTGTATTCCAGCCGCCGCGGCAAATCGGCCTGGAGCTGAGCATGGCAGCGATGATTCACGCCCGCTTGAAACTGGCGCGCGACGACTTCAGCCTGGATGTCGACCTGCAACTGCCCGGGCGCGGCATCAGCGCCCTGTTCGGCCATTCCGGCTCGGGCAAGACCACGTGCCTGCGCTGCCTGGCCGGGCTTGAGCGCGCGACCGAGGCTTACATCGAGGTCAACGGCGAAATCTGGCAGGACTCGCGCCGCGAACATTTCGTCGCCCCGCATCAACGCCCGATCGGCTATGTCTTCCAGGAGGCCAGCTTGTTTGCGCACCTGTCGGTGCTCGCCAACCTGACCTTCGGCTACAAACGCATCCCCGCCCAGCTGCGCAAGGTCAGCCTTGAGCAGGCCTGCGAACTGCTCGGCATCGAGCACCTGCTGGAGCGCAAGCCTGCGACGCTTTCCGGCGGCGAAGCCCAGCGCGTGGGCATTGCCCGGGCGCTGCTGAGCAGCCCGCAACTGTTGTTGATGGACGAGCCGCTGGCGGCCCTCGATGGCCCGCGCAAGCGCGAGATCCTGCCGTACCTTGAGCGCCTGCACAGCGAACTGGAGATTCCGCTGATCTACGTCAGCCATGCCCAGGACGAAGTCGCGCGCCTGGCCGATCACCTGGTGCTATTGGAACAGGGCAAGGTCCAGGCCAGCGGCCCGATCGCCGCCACCCTCGCCCGCCTCGATCTGCCCCTGGCCCAGGGCGATGATGCCGGGGTGATCATCGAAGGCCAGGTCAGCGCCTACAACAGCGACTACCAGTTGCTCAGCCTGCAACTGCCGCACAGCGACTTGCAGGTGCGCGTTGCCCACGAACCGCTGGCCGTCGGCATGCCGTTGCGCCTGAAGGTCCAGGCGCGTGACGTCAGCCTGAGCCTGGGCGCCGATCAGCAATCGAGCATCCTCAATCGCCTGCCGGTGACGGTCAGCGGCCACCGCCCGGCCGACAACAGCGCCCATGTGCTGGTCAGCCTGGACGCGGCCGGCACCACCTTGCTGGCGCGCATCACCCGCTATTCCGCCGACCAGCTCAAGTTGCATGCCGGGCAGTCGCTATGGGCACAGATCAAGTCGGTGGCACTGTTGGGTTGACGTTGCGGTCCATAGTACAAGCCCCGTCACTGGACCCGCGCCATGCCCGACACCGCCCTGCCCGCCGCCTTGCAGTATGTCGATGACACCCAGCCCGGCCTGCGCCGCAAGACGCTGCGCGGCAGGTTCGTCTACCTCGATGCACAAGGCAACCGGGTCACCGACCCGGCCACCCTCGAGCGGATCAAGGCCCTGGTGATCCCGCCGGCCTACACCGATGTATGGATCTGTGCCGACCCGCGAGGCCACCTGCAGGCTACCGGCCGTGATGCCCGCGGACGCAAGCAGTACCGCTACCATGCCGACTGGCGCAGCTATCGCGACAGCCACAAGTACTCACGCATGCTGGCCTTCGCCAGCCTCTTGCCCAAGGTGCGCCGGCAACTGGACAGTCATCTGGCGCGGCCGGGGCTTGATCGACAGAAGGTCATGGCCCTGGTGGTCAGCCTGCTCGACAGCACCTTGATCCGCATCGGCAATCGCCAGTACGCCCGCGACAACAAGTCCTTCGGTCTGACCACCCTGCGCAACCGTCACGTCAAGGTCAACGGCAGCGCCATCCGCTTTCAGTTTCGCGGCAAGAGCGGCATCGAACATCGGGTGACCCTGAAGAACCGGCGTCTGGCCAACCTGGTCAAACGCTGCATGGACCTGCCCGGCCAGGACCTGTTCCAGTACCAGGATGAACAGGGCCAGCGCCACAGCGTCGGCTCGGCCGACGTCAACGCCTACCTGCAGGAACTGACCGGCAGCGATTTCACCGCCAAGGACTACCGTACCTGGGCCGGCAGCGCCCTGGCCTTGAGCCTGTTGCGCCAGCTTGAGTGGCAGCCGGAGCAGGAAGCCAAGCGGCAGATCGTCGAGACCGTCAAACAGGTCGCCAGCCGCCTGGGCAATACCCCGGCAGTATGCCGGCGCTGCTATATCCATCCGGCGCTGCTGGAGCATTTCACCCTGGGCGGGCTGGCCAAGCTACCACGGCCACGCACCCGCAAGGGGCTGGAGGCCGAGGAAGTGGCCCTGGCGTTGTTTCTGCAAAACCTCCCTGCCCCTTGAAAAGCCATTCAGCGAAACCCACCTTCACTATCATGCAGAGAAATTTCCCATATTCCTTCAACCCCCCTATGCTTGCGGGTATGAGCAGTACTCGCTGTTCGGGAGCGCTCATCCAGCCAATCGGCACCTGCGACTAAAGACTCACTACAGAATCTGTGTTCGGGGGAATTAATATCCGCCGAAAGCGTCTTTAATGAAGGGAAAGAGGGATGCACCCCCTGTGTGATCCCGGCTTCTGCGGGCTACGCCTGCAAGGCAACTTACGTTACCAAGGAGAAATACATGCTGATACTCACCCGCAAGGTTGGCGAAAGCATCGTCATCAACGATGACATCAAAGTCACCATTCTGGGCGTCAAAGGGATGCAAGTGAGGATCGGCATCGATGCACCGAAAGATGTACAGGTGCACCGCGAGGAGATTTTCAAACGCATTCAGGCCGGTAGCCCGGCACCGGAAAAAGGAGGCGACGAGCACTAAGTAGCCCCCAGCTCACTCAAGCCGCACGGATGCGCTTGATCCTGACCCTGACAACCCTCCAGGTTGCAGTCGCAGGTCTCAAGGCGCCTCAGGCGCGCCAACCAGTTCCTTCACTTTGGCAATCAGTTGATCAATGTCAAAGGGTTTGTCGAACACGGCAGCGAACAGCCTGGGATTATCCCGCCCCTTGTGAGCCTGTGCCCCGCTCATCAATATAATCGGCAAGGCCTGTAGCAGCGGCTCTGCACGAATACTGACGGCCAGTGCCTCGCCATCCATCACCGGCATCATGTAATCGGTGATCACCAACTCCACTCGTTTGCCTTTCAGCAAGTCCAGGGCCTTTTGCCCATTACCGGCCAGTTCCACGTCGAAACCTTCGTCCTCCAGGGCCCAGCCCAGGATATTGGCGATCAGGTACTCGTCGTCGACGACCAGAATGGTACTCATGGTGTTGCCGGCCCCATTCTCATGATCCAGGCACCTGCGAGGGCGTCCCGGACATCACCCCCGTGGCCTGGGAAAAGGCCTTTTGCAGATCGATACCGTGGTCGCTGATGATCAGTTCCAGCAGCGCCGGATCGTAATAGCTGTC
This sequence comes from Pseudomonas wadenswilerensis, assembly GCF_900497695.1. Classification (GTDB taxonomy): domain Bacteria; phylum Pseudomonadota; class Gammaproteobacteria; order Pseudomonadales; family Pseudomonadaceae; genus Aquipseudomonas; species Aquipseudomonas wadenswilerensis. The sequence continues at coordinate 831,057 of NZ_UIDD01000007.1, forward strand.
GCGCACCTTGAGGATCGACAGCAATCGCTTGAGCTCGGACTCCATCTCGACAAAGCGCATCAACAGCAGGTTGTCGACGATGCTCGAGAGGTCGGGCGCCGGTGCGTTGATTTCCGAACCGAAGATATCGCGCATTTCCCAGGTGGCCAGGACACTGACGTCACGGGCGCGCAGCTCGCCGGTCAGGGCGCGAAAGAATTCGTTCAGCCGCATCGGATTGCTTGCCAGGCGGGTGAAAGCACCGAGGCTGTCGATCAGCACACGCTTGATGTTGTGCTGCTCGACCAAGCGCAGCAAGCGCATGCCGACATCATCAAGCACGCCTTCGGTGGTCGGTTGCCAGGCAATACGCAAGGCCCCGGCGCGCTCCATGGCGGCAAAGTCGTAGCCCAGGGCGCCGGCCTTCAGGCGCAAGCGATGCGGCGTTTCATAAAAGCCGAAATGCAGACCGGGTTCTGCGGCTGTCGCCGCGCCCAGAAAGCTCACGCCCAGGGAGGTTTTACCGATGCCCGACGGGCCCATTGCCAGGGTCACCGAGGCAGCGGGCAGCCCGCCTCCGAGCATGCTGTCAAACACCGGCACGCCGCTGGGGACGCGGGTCAGCTCGCCCGTGCCAAGCCCGGTCGGGTGGCTGTACAGCGACTCCAGGCGCGGGTACACCTGGATGCCGTCCTCGGTGATTTCACACTCGTGGATACCCGACAGGGCGCCGCTGCCGCGGGTCTTGCGCAACTGGATGCGGCGCACCGAGCGGCTGCCGAACAGCTCGTCACCCAGTTCGATGACACCATCGACCATGGTGTGTTCCGGGCTGCCGTCCTCCAGCCGCGAGCTGGTCAGAAACAGCACGGTGCAACCGGCAAACGCCGCATGGCCATGCAGCTCGGCGATGAATTTCTTGGTGTCCAGCGGGGTTTCCGCCCGCGAGCGGGCATTGAGCAGGCCATCGACGATCAGCAGGCTGGCCTGATGGCGGCTGATTTCCCCGCGCAGCAGTTTCACCACTTCGTCCAGCCCCTCCTGCTCCATGGTGTCGAAAGCACTGACGAACTGCAGTTGCGCGCCGATTTTCGCCGGATCGAAAAAGCTCAAGGTCGACAGGTACTGGAACAGACGCTCGTGGGACTCGCTCAACAGCGTCGCCACCAGCACCCGTCCGCCGTGCGCCACATGGTTGAACGCCAACTGATTGGCCAGGATGGTCTTACCTGAACCGGGCCGCCCTTGAACGATATAGGAAGCACCGACCACCAGCCCGCCCTTGAGCAGTTCGTCGAGCCCGGGGATACCAGTGGCGAGGCGTTTGAGTGGTTCCACGATGCTATGCACCTCCGTGTTCAGGGACGGGGTCAATGGAGGCTGTGTACACCGGCAGGTAGACACTCATGCAGGTACCCTTGCCCGGCTCGCTGCTGACGCTGACCGCGCCATTGCTCTGCTTGGCAAAACCATAGACCTGGCTCAGGCCCAGCCCGGTGCCCTTGCCAAAGCTCTTGGTAGTGAAAAAAGGCTCGAAGATGCGCGGCAGCACCTTGCTGTCGATGCCGCGGCCGGTGTCGCTGATGCTGATGCAGACAAAGCGCCCCACCAGGCCCTCGGGGCGGCCTGTAAGCGTGCAGTTTTGCGCCTGCATGCTGATCAGCCCCTCGCCGTCGATGGCGTCGCGGGCATTGAAGATCAGGTTGAGCAATACCATCTGCAACTGCCCGGCATCGACTTCGACATCCCACAGGTTGTCGGCCAGCAGCACCTGCAGTTCCACCGACGCGGGCAGGGTCTGGCCGAGCAGCACGCGCGTCGACTCGATCAGTTCCGGTACTTTGACGCGACCGAACTTCAAGGCCTTGTGCCGGGCGAAACTGAGCAGTTGCTGGGTCATCTGGCTACCGCGCTCGCCCGCATCGAGGATGTGTTCGAGCAGGCGCTGGGTACGTTGCGGGTCTCGGCTGTTAAGGGCCAGGCGAGCCGAGCCGATGATGATGGTCAGCAGGTTGTTGAAGTCATGCGCCATGCCCCCGGTCAATTGCCCGAGGGCTTCAAGCTTTTGCGACTGGAACAGCTGGGCGCGCATTTCATCGAGTTGCAGTGCGGCCTCGCGGCGGTCGGTAATGTCGCGGGTTATCTTCGCCAGCCCCACGACTTCGCCATCGGGTGCCCTGATCACGTCCAGCGCCACCAGTGCCCAGAACAGCGTGCCGTCCTTGCGCATGCGCCAGCCTTCATCCTGGGCACCGCCAGTACTCAAGGCACGCTCAAGCAGCCAGTCCGGCTTGCCGTCGGCACAATCCTGAGGGGTGAAGAACATCGAGAAATGCTTGCCGATCACTTCATCGGCACGGTAGCCCTTGATGCGCTGTGCGCCGGCATTCCAGGACACCACGTGACCTTCGAGGTCGAGCATGTAGATAGCGTAATCAACCACCGTTTGTACCAGTTGCTCGAAGCGACTGGCATGCATCACATGAAGTTCGGAGTCGGATGAGACCATGGCTGCCCCACGAAGCCGTAGATGGCTTGTCTGGATATGACAGCATACGCTGCAAGCGATTCCCTGCGCTGGTCTAAAACTTAGTCGGATTCTTCAGGCACTGCCAGTCGACGGCGTGGTGAAAGCAACAGTGGCCCAATGACAGCAAGGAATCAATTGCTCTATAGTCGCCCGGCACTTCAGACCTGCCACCTACCTCGAGGGAACGACGCGTGGCCGCAGACCTACGAATGAAAGCTATCCATGATGACCTGCAGCACACCGCCGCCGACCTTGAGCGGGTGTCGCTCGACCTGCGCGGGCACGTGCTGTACCTGCAGCACTCGGTACACCAGGCTGACGCCGCCGCAGTGCTGGGTAGAATCGCGGGCCTGCAATCGTCGGTGGATGACTTGCGCGGCGTCGCCGAAACGATCAGCTACTGATCACGAACACTGCGTGGCGCTGGCGGCGACTGCGACATACTGAATGACGGCCATTGCCGATTTCGGCACGGAGGCGCCGTCCAGAGCCCTGCACGCGGTTGACTCGAATATAACGATGGGTTATAAAGCTCGCTTGATTGAGGGAGCAAATGCATTTTCCTCAACCCAGTGCGAGTGTGGTGGAATTGGTATACACAGCAGACTTAAAATCTGCCGGCGTGAGCCTTGCGGGTTCGAGTCCCGCCACTCGCACCATCTTCTGAGAAGGCGCCTTAGCGGCGCCTTTTTGCTGTCTGGCGTTCGCCCAAACAACCCTTATGCCCTTTTTATGCTGGGCTGGCCGCAAATCCTTCCGGCAACTGCTAAGGTAAAATTGCCCAACAACAAAGGAAGGCCGCCATGCGCTATACCCTGTTCGACAACCAGCGCGACGTCATCATCCTGCTGGCGCGGATACTGCTGATGATCCTGTTCGTGATGTCTGGCTGGAGCAAGCTCACCGGCTTCGACGGCACGGTTGACTATCTGGCATCCCTGGGAGCTCCGGTGCCAACAGTCGCAGCTGCGGTGGCGGTGGTGATGGAGTTTTTTGTCGCCATCATTCTCATCCTCGGCTTCTACACTCGCCCGCTGGCCTTCCTGTTTGCCCTGTTCGTGATCGGTACCGCCGTTATCGGCCACCCATTCTGGAATATGGTCGACCCGGCCAAGGCGGCCAACACCGTGCAGTTCTTCAAGAACATGAGCATCGTCGGCGGCCTGCTGCTGCTGTCGGTTACCGGTGCCGGGCGCTTCTCGGTGGATGGGCGTTAACCCGCAACCGCCTCCAGGCGCCAGCGCCGCTGCTGGCGCCTAGAGGTCGTCGAGGGTGTCTACGCCTTCATCCCAGAATGCATCGTCATCACCTGCACAATCGCTGGCATTCGGCTCGTCGTCATCCTGCGGATCGAACAACGGGTTGACCTCTTCCTGCGCTTCGTAATCATCCTCGGCGAAGTCATGGTCGAGCAGGTGATCATGCTCAGGTTCGTGAATGTCCAGATCGTCGTCGTTCATTGCAGGGCCTGCCTTGCCGGTGTGGGGGCGCCTGTATAAGCGCACTCTGCCCCGCCGTCAACTACGGTTTCAATCGAGCACGTGAGTCAGCACTTCGTAGATGATGCCGGTGGCGATCGCTACCAGAATCAGGTCGGTCCCGGCCTGGCGCCATTCGTAGCCATCGTAGTGCGGCAGCCTGCCGATCAGGCGGTCATCGAGCTTTTTCGCGATGCCGGGTGGCAGGGGTTTGCCGCGCGCCAGGTTCTTGCGCACACCCGGGGGCAGGTCGGCGCCACGACTCCAGTAATCGGGATAGCCCAGCAGCACATTGATGACACGGCTGCGATCGATGGCCGGGCCATGACTCCATTGGTCAGCGCTCTTGCCACCTTTCTGGCTGGCACCCTGACCACCCTGCTTGCCCTGGCCATGCCCCGGATTACCTTTGCCATTGCCCGGATCGGCAACAGCGCCAAGTGAACCGAGTGCCAGGCTCAACGAGGTGGCGACGACAACCAGCAAGCGCGATCTGAACATGATGATGTGCTCAAGAATGGGACATCCCACATCAGCTTAGACGTTGTGCAGGCACAAGGTTCCGTGACAGGGTAATGGCACCAGGGACGGGCAAGCCAAGGAGCGACAATGAAGTACCTGCTGATTTTCATCGCCAGCTATGGCGCGACATTCTTCGTGGTCGGCTCGATCATCGAGGCCCGCTTGCATGACCTGGCCGAGCACCTGCGCTATCGCGAGCGGGCGCCGACCAAGGCGCAATACCTGCGCGAAGTTCGCGCCAGCGTGCAACGTTCGAAATTCGAAGCCTGCGCCTGGCTGGGCACATTGTTGGCTCTGGTGGTATCGCTCTTGGTCTGGGTGCTGAGCTGACCGTCGCAGGAGCGGGCTTGCCCCCCGATAGCGTCTATCCTCCACCGGTAGGCACCTCGCGGAGCTTCGCAGCATGTGCGGCAGGTTATCCCAATACCATGGCATCCACGATTTCGTCGAGGCCCTGAGCATGCCCGGCGCCCTGGTCAACAGCGTCGGTGATCAGCCGCTTGGCCACTACAACGTGGCGCCGACCACCCGCGTGGCGCTGCTGCATATCGAGGCTGACATCCTCCACGCCGACCTGCTGCCCTGGGGCTGGCGCCCGCACTGGGCCAGGGATCGCGCCGCCCCCATCAACGCGCGGGTGGAAAAGGTCGCCCATGGCGCCTTCTTCCGCGCCATCTGGCCACACCGGGCCATCGTGCCGATCGACAACTGGTTCGAATGGGTCGATGAAGGCGGCCCGAAAAAGCAACCCTACCTGATCCGCCGCGGCGATGGCCGCCCTGCCCTGTGCGCCGCGATCGGCCAGTGCAGCGGCGAGCATGCGGGGTTCGTCATCCTCACGGCTGACAGTGAAGGCGGTCTGCTCGACGTGCATGACCGCCGTCCAATCGTGCTGGCGCCGGCTTTTGCCCGGCAATGGCTGGACCCGGCCACCGCTGGCGAACACGCCGAGCAGATGGCCTTGAATCTGGGTGAGCCGGCAGCGCAGTTCGAGTGGTACCCGGTCAGCGCTGCGATCGGCAATGTGCGTAATCAGGGCGCCGAATTGATCGCCCGCATCCCGGGGTAGTGGCTGATGGCAGGTAGCTCATTGAGTTCGATGACGTCGGCGGCAATTGCGCGACAACGTTTTACGCCCCAGATAATCGCCCGGGTCAGGGTGACTTCATCGAGATGGTCGTGATACTCCTCCACGATGGGTAGACCGGCACTGGTGTAAACCCCGAGAAACAACTGGGTGCAACCGCTGCGCGACAGCCGCGCCTTGACATCAAGTGTGATTCCCGACTCCAGCGATTCTTCATGCTCCTGGCTGTGCAGTTGGCAGTCTGCCCAAGCCCAATAGTGTGCGCCTCTGTACCTCATTATTATTTTCCTTGTGAGTCGGCAGCACACGAAAGATATATAAAAAAAGTATGAAACAGAAGAACTCAATTAGGTGTTGGACAGTGTGCAATAGAGCCAGTCGCTATAAAGCAGGCAGGCACAACTTCACATCAGCGAAAGATACCATCCAATAAAGGCGATCAGCCCTATCGCCTGCAAAATCAATAGCGTACCGGCACCTGCCGGCTTCCCGGCGAGCACCCAATAAGTGCCGACCAGCGGCAGGCACAAACCATTGGTTACACCCAGGGTAAATATTGCCAGCGCGCGTCCAAGGCTGGGAAAAGGACCTCCAGGGGCTAACAGAAAAAACACGAAAATGCCGCCACCTATTGCCGCGACAATGATCGCGGCCAATGCAAACAAGCGTTGCGCCAGAGAAGGGTCGTCCATGATCAGTCCTTTGCATTTACGAGGCGGGCATCTTACCCATGCGTTGGCGTTTTATCACGCACGGCCCCATCAACGCGCTCCAGGCAGCCGACTGCCTAGTCGTTGGGCAACGGCATATCCTTGTCGTCGGGATACTGTTCCTCATTGTCGCCCTCTTGCCAATCGCCTGGGCGCTCCTGCGGAATAACCTGAGGCCGGGTCAAGGGATCGTATTCTTCGTCAGGCTCAGATTCGGGCCGTGGGGGTATTTGCATCGAGACATTAGGCATAAGCACCTCGGTTGCAAGGCACAGGAGGTCTGGGCCGTATTCATTCGAGCGGTACGCTGTGGGCAGCGTGCCGTTCGAGCGACGAATGGCTAGAGCTTGGAGCTCGCCCGCCCTTCGCCCAGGCCGTCAACCAGGCACCAACCGTTGCGGCCCTTGTCCTTGGCCAGGTACAGCGCCGAGTCGGCCGCGCCCATCAGCATGTCTGCGCCAACCGCCTCCTTGCCCGGGTAGCCGAGGGCAATGCCGGCACTGGCGGTCACCCTGCCCGAGGGGCTTTTCACATGCTCGATGTGCAACTGGCGGATCGCCTCGAGAATGTCCTCGACAATCCTGCTGGCCCCCGCCGCATCGGTGTTGGGCAGCAGCAGGGTGAACTCTTCGCCACCGTAGCGCACGGCCAGGTCGCCGGGACGCTTGAGGCTGCCCTGAATGGCAGTGCCCACGGCGCGCAGGCAGTCATCCCCGGCGGGATGTCCATAGTTGTCGTTGTACCGCTTGAAGTAGTCCAGATCCATCATCACCAGCGCCAACGGATACCCCTGACGCCTGGCCCGACGAATTTCCTCAGCCAGGGCAGTGTCCAGCCGCCGGCGGTTACCCAGGCCCGTCAGGCTGTCGCTCAACGCCAGGTCACGGACCGTCTGGTGTGCACGCCGCAGCGCGGTCTCCATCACGATTCGCTCGCGCAGTTGCCTGAGCACCAGGGCGCCGAAACCGCTCAAGCCCACCAGCAACAACAGCAAGACCATGGCGGTCTTGATCAGATCATCACGCCAGGGGCCAATGATCGAGGCCCGGGAGAGCCCGGCTTCGACCACCAATGGATAGGCGTCCAGGGCCTTGTAGGCGTACAACCGCTGGGTACCGTCGACCACTGCGGTGGTTTCGACCACGCCCTCGGATGAGTGCGGCAGGTACTCCTGGAAGATCTCGCTGCCGGCCAGGCTGCCGCCAATCACCCGCTCGACAAAAGGCCGGCGGAGCAGGATGGTGCCGTCCCGTTTGGCCAGCACCAGCGCGCCACGGTCATCGATCTTGAACGCACCGTAGAACTCGACGAAATAATCGACCTTGACGGTGCCCAGCAGCACCCCGAAAAAAGACCCGTCGGGGTTATCGAGGCGCCTGGAAACGGGAATGATCAACTCGCCGGTAGAGCGGCTTTTCACCACGGCGCCGATGTATACGCCACGGTCCACATGGGTGCGGTGATACTCGAAATAATCGCGGTCGGCGTTATTGGCATTGGTCGGCGTTTCGCTCTTGTCGGTGACGATCCAGTGACCGTCCGAGCCATACACAAACAACCCGTGCAACTGTGGCATCAACGCCGCCTGCTGCTTGAGCAGCCTGTGCAGCCGCGGAATATTCATCCGCGCAAAGCCGTCACCTTCAAGCCGCTCGCCAAGCATCGCGGTCACCACATCGACCTGGCGGATAGCATCTTCGGCATGCTGGGCGGTGGCGCTGGCAAGGTTGGTCACCGAGTCATGGGCGCTGGCAAAGGCGTGCCGGTAGTCGCGCCAGATCCGCCAGCCTTCAATGCCGACGAACAGCAGCACGACCACCAGCATGAAACTCAGGATCAGGCGGAACAGTGGCGCCGAACGCCCTTCGCGTGGCGAGAACGATTCTGCGGCTTCGTCCCCGTTCAGGTCATCGGATGGGTGCATACAGGTCCCTGTTCCATAAAACTCCCACCACTGTGATAAACCACCTCCAGACTGTCCAACAGCGCCTGGCGTTTAACATAGACCACCGGGACGTGCTCACCTAGGGCAAGCATGCAAAAAAGCCCCACAGCGCCATGAGCCTGAGGCCTTCACTTGACTGGGAGGGAAAATGTTACCTTTCAGAGCCAGCAAAAAGGCAGGGAAGCGGTATCCGCCACAAGCGTGAAAGGCAGGTCGACAAGCACGAATGGCCCGATGAATTGCGCGAGCTGGTACTCGGTTTCCAGCCCGCCATAGCAATCGTATGAACGGTCGCGATTGCCGACGGCGGCCAGCCAGGCGCAGCCGTTCAGCTGTGAAAGGGCGACCATCAAGATGAGTTTACGTACCACGCAATGTCCTTATCGCTATTGAGCTGTCGATACATAGACGCTGCTATAACCGGTGAGTCACCTAAGCCCTGCACCGGCACGCGCTAACCGCAGAAGGCTGCAAAAATCCGGCGCTGTCCATTCACCTCAAGATTCAGCCGATCGGGTACGTAACTCAGGTCGCGACCGGGCGCCGACAACACACGCACCGAACTGACACCCGATAACATCTTGGCAATCAGCAGTACCTCCTTGCCCACCTCCTGGCCGAACAAGATCTGGACGGGCTCTGACGAGCACTCCTGCACATCGCTGGTGTAGGCACTGGAATCATCGGTAATGGCGTCTGTGAGTTCGACGATCACCACGCTGAACACCAGCCAGCCGACCAGCGCCAGGGCGAGCCCGAGAATGAGGGTGGGGAGCGCGTCGAGCACACTTCGTGCTGCACTGTTGTCCATAAAAAGAGAGCCTTGAAAGTCAGCTCAGACCGAATAGACAAACTCAAGTTCCCTGGCCGCAGGTCAACCGCGAATGCGTTTGAAGTAGACCAGCTCCGGGTCCTGCTCATCGAGGTTTTCGATGACGCCACTGGGCACAAAACCGGCTTTCAGAATGAGCCTGCGCGACGGCAGGTTGGACTGGTTGGTCGAGATGAACAGCTTTGCTGTCTTGCACGCCGCTTCGGCTGCGGCAAGAAGCTGAAAAGCTACACCCTGGCGCCGATGAGCAGGGGCAACCACCACCAGGGCAACGAAACCGTAATCAAAAAAATGGTAGGTCAGCACCACATAGCCGATCACAGCCCCTGAACAAAGCGCAACCAGGCACTGGTGCTTGCCGACGGACTCTTCAAGAAAATGCCGACGCCCAGGGTTAGTACTGGCGTAGGTATCAAATGCGAGCATTGCGCTCAGGTCGTCGGGCGTGGCCTGACGGACAAGGGTCAGCTCTTGTGTTGCGCTCATTCGGCCTCCTGCCTGGATGTGAACCAAACCTGATTCTACCGCTGGCCCAGCAATGCCGCATTCGCTTGACGGACCATAGCCACCCACTCCCCCGGGCTGACCAGACCGGACTGCTCGAGCTGCTGCGCTGCCACCAGAGCCTGGTCGTAATCAGCCTCCTGCAAAGTACCTTCATCCAGGAAGCGGGCCCTCCACTCCAGAATCGCCGCCATCCCTTTCTTCGTCTCCATTCCCGCCCCCACGTGCACTGAAAACAGGTGCGCGACCGGGTCGCCACCTGAGCGGCGGCGAGATTACAGGAGAACGAAAGTTTTGAGAATGCTTCGTAATACCGTTTGTCGTTGAAAGCCCTGCAACCCTTCGCTACCAGCACAACGACAAACAGCCACTAGCCCCGCGCGCTCCTGCGTTGTTCGAGGACAACGGCCAGCACCGCCAGCACAATGGCCAGCGTGTAGGCAAACAGGCCGAGATTGATCCCCAGGATCATCTTCTCTGAACCGTCGCTGAGCACCATCGATCCACCGTAACCATCGCGCAACCAGTACGCGATCAAGAAGCCACCGGTGACGAACAGGGTGAGCAGGCTCGCAAGTTTGAGATGGTCTTTGATCCACACCAGCCAGACGCTATAAACGCCAATTGCGGTGTTGGTAAACAGTTGCCAGGTTTCATGTAGCCGCGCGTGAGGCTCCCACGCCGGGTTGAAAACGTGAGTCTGGTTGACCTCAAGAAGAGGAACCACAACGGCGTAAAAGACGATGCCGATCGTTACCAGCAACTTCGCAAGCATTACAAACCTCCTTGTCTGTATTGACCGAGCAGATCGCCAGCGCTCCGGCAGATGCCTACCGGGCAAAGTTTTGCGGACACGCCTGAGCCTGTCCCGCCACTCGAACCATCTTTTCACGGTAGCGCATGCCAGCCAAGAGAAGGGATTGCTGCCCTCCCATGTCAATCAACAGCGCGGCACAGCCGAAAGCACAGGACTCGCGGGTCGTGAAGCATGTGTCCTGACCGGTAAAGCGGTACAGGTTAGAAGGCCAGCCCGTGCAATCGTACAACCCAAGGCCAGGACACGAGTAGGGCTCGATGTCGCCAGCAGCAAGAATTTTTGCGCCCCTCGTATCCTGCACGGACTCCCCCGCCAAAGCGGAATCAAACACAATTGCTGACGTCAACAGGAGAATGAACGCTTTGAGCATGAATTGAACTTAAAAAGAAGTGGGATGTGCCGTCAAAATACAGGTTCCATATACCAATTTAAACAGTATTTCGTCGCCAGTAAGGCGTCAGGAAAAACCTCGGCGCCGCGGGGAGGCGGGACGACGCCACGGGGGCATAACCAACAGGCAATCATGCCGAATGTGAACGTTGAAATGGGCGTGCATGGCCCCTGGCGTCTTGAATTTCGGTAATAATCACCGCCAACTTCAGCACGGACGCGCCACATGAAATTCTTCAGCACTCTACTGATCTCGATCTCGTTAACCGGTTGCGGGACGATCAACACGGTCTTCAGGGATGACATGATCTCCAGCAACAAGCTTGCCCGTTGGCACTCCAATTGCGATTCCATTCCACGAATCTACAGCGGTGCGGCATTGAATTACTGCACACTGGACGCAGCGCCCCGCCGTTCTGTCGGCTTTGATGGGTACCCTGCCGCGCCGTTGATACTTTTCGACCTGGCCCTGTCTGGCGTAGCAGATACCGTAGTGTTGCCCTACTCCATCTACCTGCAGAACGAGCACGGAGATATTCAAAAGGCACGTTTCGAGTAGCGGCGGTTACTGCCGCAGGTTGGCGAACAAGTGTTGTACGTAATCAGCTTGCCCAAGCGGTACGCAATCGAACCGGCGTAGACGGGTTTCGCCTGGATGCTCAACTTGCCGCACGGATGCGGCAAGTTGATAGGTGCTTGCTGAGGAAGCTCAACAGCGGATTTCGGAACGACGACTTTCAGCTAGAAAATCGCCCCCGCAATGCCCTTTGCAATAGCACCCTACAAGGTAAATGACAGCGCAGAAAACACCATTCCGCCACTTCCTGCCCAGCCCATGCAGAACTGCCCTTTCTCGGCCTCCCCTCGGCTAACCGCATCAAAAATACCAAAGGGGATCGACGCAGTAATAATATTACCTGTTTTATGTCCAACGTGATGCAGCTTGCTATCAATACCAATCAACTGGCCAATGTGCTCCCACATTTTTGGCGAGCCGGTATGAATGAATACTTTATGGACATCCGCAGCCGAGACGTTTTGCAGATTGAACACTTTTATCGCTTCATTTCGACCATCTTCATGCAAGGCTGCTGCGTAGGAGTTGAACAGATACTGCCCACCGGTTGGTGCGATACGCGCAATATCCTCCTCATTGCAAAACAGCTTCCAGTCCGGCAGGGAAATAGTCGACAAGTCGCTCAGGTCAGGCCTGTTGATGTACGAAAATTTAAAATTCCCCGGGGCTTCATTACTGAGGATGGTGACGGTGGCCGCTTCACCGATGGTAAAACTGGGGAACTTGTAAGCCAGTTCTGCCGGTGACTGCAAAGAAAAGTTCTTTGGCATGACCGGCCCGCCATCCGACATGCCAAATTCCATGTTAACGATGGCTGCGTAGCGGATCTCCCCCGCTTCCATTTTGCTATTGATCACATCCATGGCCGTCACCCAACCGTTGCAGGCGTCGACAACATCAAAATTTCTGCAGTTCAGGCCCAGCGCCTTGGCAATGAAGGTACTGTTGGCAGGCTCGATAAACCCTCGCGTTACGTTCGGATAAATCAATAAATCCAGGTCTGCCTTGTTGATATCAGCTTGCGCGAGCGCCGAATTGAATGCTGCTTCCATCAGCTCCATCGGCTTCTCGTTGGCCGCCAGCCAATGCCGTGTTTCGCTGCCACTTTTCTCAAGCAGCTTGCCGATGGTCTTCAATGTTTTTGGCAAGTCATCCTGAAACGTATTTCTTGAGTGCTCCTCGACCAGGTTGATAACGTCCTGATTGGTGACGACGCGTGACGGAAGCAACCCAGACAGCCCAACTATCTTCATATAACGTCCTTGTTTGAAGTATTCATCCATTGCAATGGCTGCGCATGAGTAGAGGCTTACTCATCCCTGTAAGCAACCACTGGCCGCCTCTATTTCTAGCACAAAAAAACAGTAAATCAAGGCCGCTAACAAAATTTTCAACCTGCCATTCTGGCCAAGTAAACCACCCACTAAACACTCAATTATGTGCCTTAACAAAGGCTCAATAATGACGCAAATCAAGATTTAGCCAATTGACGGCTGGCGTAATGCCATACAGCCAGGTACGCAGCGCGCTATGAACTTGCTTCAGATACGCAGCTGTTTACCAACCACTTTTCCCGCCGACAGCCAATGAGATGCATGGTTCTATATCCATTGCGACCGATGGCAAATTCCTTGCTGTACCATCAGCCTTATAACGTCAGACTGATGTGGGTCATTCGCCTGGAAGACGATGTTTTTATAAACATCATGGTTGAAACCTCCACACTTGGTGGCTTTATTGATACTTTGATTGATTAGGCTGCAACGCTTAGGCGCAGGCGCTCGACTTCCTGGGAAGACTGACCTGAATCCTGGGCAGCGTGGTATCGGCGCTGCGCATCGATGGCCGCTTCAACCCAACGCAGCTATTTTTGGATCGCTATGTCATTCACCGTTGCTCAATTGACCAGAAAGTCTTTAAAGTCCAAAATTAAAGGCTATGGATATGCGTGGCCTGGTGCCTTCAAAGCGTTGTACAGAATGCATAAGCCACGATGGAAACATAATGAATTTTCCACTTTCTGCAACACACGCACTACTAAACCCTGCAGTAAGACAGTCTTCAACTCTCATCCGTAGTGCCGGATTGTATGTCGAGGCGATCATGCCGCGCGGGTCCATAAACTCTATATCACCGCCAACAGCCGGATCTTCCTCTCGGCCGCCGTTGTCGACCCAGTAAACGCCTGACCAAAATGCACCAGGATGCCCATGAAGAGCATTACTGTCGCCAGCCTCAGTAACATTCACCCATGCATTAATCGTCCATTCGAAGCGGGGTTCAATAAATCCGAACTTCTCACTATGGACCGCTGTCAATTGAACGGCAAACGCTCTAGCAAATCGCACTAACGCATCACAGGCTTCCCCACCCCATTCAGTGAAGTCGCTTGCCGACTGCCAACCGCCTTCATTGCTATGCTTAACACCGTTTCGATTTTCCGCCATACGGCGGCTGATTAGGTTTTTCAGCTCGACATTGAGTCTTTCTGCGTCAGGGTAGTGAATACTGGCCAAAGGGGTCGCAAACAAACGCCGAATATTTATAAGTTCAGGGTTGAGTAAGTCAATGCTGGACTGCATACATTTTTCCAAATTGCGTCAGTTACACTGCTGGACGTCGATGCCCCTGAGCTTGGTCAGATCGTTAATTGGCGTCATCGTCCCTGGATGTAGAGCGGTGTTAGTAAGGTGCTCGAAAATTGCTATTTGGCACCCTTCAACCACGAACAACAATCACCCCCGGCCAGATCAGGTCAGAGCGTTAAGATGGTGCACGCAAGTTGCTGGTCCGATATGCGGGGGACATCAAGCACCTCGCGAATCCTGACAAATGCTGCTTCAAGGCGAACGCCTCGAATGTCTCCATCGCTGGCGACGAAGGCGGCGGCGTCCTCCTTGGCGGCCAGAACGATTTTGTCGTCCTTGAACGAACTGCTGGTACCTTTGCTGGCACTCATACTCAGGCTTACGCTGAGGTCCGTGGTCATCACGAAGCTGGTGGCCTGCGCATGGGCGCCTACCAGGCAACCGACCAGGCAGAGCAGACGAAGCAGGGGGGTGGTTTTCATGAAGAGCTCGAAGTACGGCGAATGGGAGCGCACCTTAGCAAGAGCGACCACTTGATAACTTGATGAACATTGCTAAGTATTGTTAAAAAAATCTTTCCCAGGGCCCAGTCAATCGCCTTCGTAACTCATCAAGTCAGGCCCATTGGCATCGCCAATCAATATTGCTGCCGGTACCTGCGCTGGCATCGGCAGTCGGCGGACGTCTCGGTTTAGCGAGGCGCGGGGACAAGGTGGCGCGGAAGCTAACTGCCGACGGCAATGCGGACCTGGCTGTCAAAGTGCGGCAGTTCCAGTCTCGCGTTATCAGGCCGAAGGCGGCCTCAAAGATCGAGGACGTCGCGTTGGCGAGGTGGTCAGCCCGACCAAGTAATACGCTGATGCGGAAACGGCGCCTGATTATGCGGAAATGATCGGCTTTTCCGGCCCACAAAGAAAAACCCCGCAGACGTTAATCTGCGGGGCTTTCAATAATGGAGGCCGAGGTCGGAATCGAACCGGCGTAGACGGATTTGCAATCCGGAGCATAACCACTTTGCTACTCGGCCTCAAATGCCCGAGACCCTGATACTGCGGTCTCAAACATATACAACTCTTTAAGGAAACAACTCGCTAAAACCGCTATCTCCTTGAAAACGCTAGGCTTTTTTCGTGCCTCGTTTTCGATGGACGCAATTATGTACTCATTCCCCAGCTCTGGCAACCCCTTGAATTCAAAAAGTTTTATTTTTTTATTCGAGAGACGCTACGGGCCCCGAAGTGCGGGCTTTGGCCGCAACAAACAGGGTGACAGCCCCCATTGCCAAAGCGCGTTACTATACAGGCTCTACCCCCTGCCCGCTGCCTGAATTGCCGATCATGATGCAAACCGAACTGGATCTGTTCAACCCCGCCAGCCCCGCCGAACCACAATGGATCGGTAAACAGGCGGTGGTGCTGCCCGGTTTTGCCCTGGCCTGGGTAGACGTGCTGCTGCCTGAGCTGCGCCAGATCATCGCCCGCGCGCCGTTCCGGCATATGCTCACCCCCGGCGGCCTGAACATGGCCGTGGGTTTGACCAACTGTGGGGCGCTGGGGTGGATCAGTGACCGTCGCGGCTATCGGTACAGCCCGGTCGATCCGCTCAGTCAGCAGCCCTGGCCCGCGCTGCCACCTGCATTCATCGAACTGGCGGCCCTCGCCGCTTCGGCCGCAGGCTTTGCCGATTTCCGGCCGGACGCTTGCCTGATCAACTGCTATAAACCCGGCAATCGCCTGAGCCTGCATCAGGACCGTGATGAGCGCGATTACAGCCAGCCGATCGTCTCTGTGTCGCTGGGTTTGCCAGCGGTGTTCCAGTTCGGCGGGCATGCCCGCAACGAATCGACACGGCGCATCGGCCTGCGTCATGGCGATGTGATGGTGTGGGGTGGTGAAGACCGTCTGCGCTTTCATGGGGTACTGCCACTCAAACCGGGCAGTCATCCGCTGCTAAGCGGCCGGCGGATCAACCTGACCTTGCGTAAGGCAGGCTGAGGTCTATGTTTTACAAAACCTCACAACCCCACGCGCAGCACCTATCGATAATGGAATGATTATCCGCACTGACAGGAGTCTTGCTCGCCATGCAATGGATCAAAGCCCTGGCCCTGATCGTCGCCCTGCCGTGCTGCGTAGCCATGGCCGGTGAGGAAGCGACCCTGCAGATCCCTGGCCCTCAAGGCCCACTGAGCGCAACCTGGCTCAAGGCCCAGAGTACCGCGCCGGTGGTGGTGGTCATCCCGGGTTCCGGTGCCACCGACCGTAATGGCAACCACAAGGGCGCAGGTTTGCGCCCTTTCACCTATAAATTACTGGCCGAAAGCCTCGCTGCCCAAGGCATCAGCAGCCTGCGCATCGACAAGCGTGGCGTGCGTGACAGTGCCGGAGCGGTTGCCGATGCCGATCAGGTGACCATCGACGACTATGCCAGCGATGTCCGCGCCTGGGTCGCAGCCTTGCGCGAGCGTCAGCCGCAGGCGCCGGTGTGGCTGCTGGGGCATAGCCAGGGCGGCCTGATTGCCATGCTCGCAGCCCGGGACAACCCCGATGTCAGTGGCCTGGTGCTGGCGGCCAGTGCCGGGCGGCCAATCGCGACGATCCTGGTCGAGCAACTCCAGGCCCACCCTGAAAACGCGCCACTGGTCGAGCCTGGAATAGCCCTCATCCGCCGCCTCGAGGCGGGCGAGACGGTGTCGAACTCACAGATCCCCGATGAGCTCAAACCGCTGCTGCGCCAGGAGGTGCAAGGCCTGATCCGCAGTGAAATGGCCCACGACCCGGCGCAACTGATCGCGCCCCTGAAGCAGCCCGTGCTGATCATCCAGGCAGGTCAGGATTTGCAGATCACGGCGGCCGATGCCAAGGCCTTGCAGCAGGGCCAGCCGAAGGCGCGGCTGGTCTTGCTGGAGCGCGCCAACCATGTATTCAAGGATGTGCCCGAGGGTGACCGGCTGGCCAATCTCATGGCTTACAGCGATCCGCGTTTGCCATTGTCGGAAGGTTTGGCCGAAGCCGTGGGCGAATTTGTACTGGGACACTGAGCCCGTTCCACGGGCCTTGACCGTCACTCCCTACCCGCTCCATGCTCTAGCCCCTCCCCCGACTTTCAAGGAAGATTGCATGAAGCTGGAAACCCTGGCCATCCACGCGGGCTTCAGCCCCGACCCGACCACCAAGGCCGTCGCGGTACCGATCTACCAGACCACCTCGTTTGCTTTCGACGACACCCAGCACGGCGCCGATCTGTTCGACCTGAAAGTCGCCGGCAACATCTATAGCCGGATCATGAACCCTACCAACGACGTACTCGAGCAGCGCATGGCGGCGCTCGAAGGCGGTGTCGGTGCCTTGGCCGTGGCCTCGGGCATGGCGGCGATCACCTACGCGATCCAGACCGTGGCCGAAGCCGGCGACAATATCGTCTCGGTGGCCAAGCTCTACGGCGGTACCTACAACCTGCTGGCCCATACCTTGCCGCGCTTCGGCATCCAGACCCGCTTCGCCGCCCATGACGACATCGCCGCCCTCGAAGCGCTGATCGACAGCCGCACCAAGGCAGTGTTCTGCGAGTCGATCGGCAACCCGGCCGGCAATATCGTCGACCTGCAGGCCCTTGCCGATGCCGCGCACCGCCATGGCGTGCCGTTGATCGTCGACAACACCGTCGCCACGCCGATCCTCTGCCGCCCGTTCGAGCACGGCGCCGATATCGTCGTGCACTCGCTGACCAAGTACATCGGCGGCCACGGCACCAGCATCGGCGGCATCGTCATTGACTCGGGCAAGTTCCCCTGGGCCGAAAACAAAGAGCGCTTCGCCCTGCTCAACACCCCGGACCCGTCCTACCACGGCGTGACCTACACCGAAGCCTTTGGCCCTGCCGCCTTTATCGGCCGCTGCCGGGTGGTGCCGCTACGCAATACAGGGGCTGCGCTATCGCCATTCAACGCCTTCCTTATTCTGCAAGGCCTGGAGACGCTGGCCCTGCGCATGGAGCGTCACACCGAGAATGCGCTGAAGGTCGCCCGCTACCTGCAAGACCATGAGCAGGTCGCCTGGGTGAAGTACGCAGGCCTGCCCGATCATCCCGAACACGAACTGGCCCGACGCTACACCGAAGGCAAACCGGCCTCGATCCTGTCGTTCGGGATCAAGGGCGGCCAGCAAGCTGGCGCGCGTTTCATCGATGCGCTACAGCTGGTGGTGCGTCTGGTCAATATCGGCGATGCCAAATCACTGGCCTGCCACCCCGCTTCCACCACTCACCGCCAGCTCAACGACGAAGAGCTTGAACGGGCCGGTGTACCACGGGACATGGTGCGCCTGTCGATCGGCATCGAGCACAGCGATGACATCATTGCCGACCTGAGCCAGGCACTGGAGGCCAGCCGCGGGTGAAGCAGTCAGACTACTACGCAGCTTCACGCGAGGCTGCGGTGTACCCGCACCTGCGTCAGGCGGTTGACCTGGTCGCCGCAAATGCAGGCAACATTGCCGTGGATGTCGGCTGCGGCGCGGGCCGAAACACGCGTTTTTTGCTGCAACGCGGTTTTGTCGTGCATGCCTATGACAATAATCCCGAGGCCCTGGAACATACCCGCGCCTTGGGCAACCAGCCGCAACTGTTCACTGCCTGCAGCAGTTTCGAGTCCTTCGACTACCCGCAGGCGGCGTTGATCACCGCCAGCTCCAGTCTGTTTTTTTGCCAAGCGCAACACTTCGATGAAGCCTGGCGGCGGATCGTTCAGGCGTTACGCACAGGCGGGATATTTTGCGGACACTTCATGGGGCCGATGGACTCCTGGGTACAGCTGGAACGTCGCGACTTGAGCGTGCATGACCGTGCACAGACCGAACAATTGTTCGACGGCTTCGAGCTGCTCGATCTTTATGAATACAACCAACCCGGCAAGACCCTGCTGGGCCGCAGCAAACACTGGCACACCTACTCGGTGCTGGCCCGCAAGACCGCTCAGGGCTTGCCGGCCAGCACCGGTTCACTCAGGCGATGACGACCTGCGCCGCGCCAAGGCTGTCTGCCGATACCCCCACCAGGGTCACGCTGTCAGTACCAAAATGCAGCACGGTATCGTTGCCCACCTGGTTCAGGTGCTGACGAAAATCTGCTTGCGCGGTGCCGCCATCAACCCCCATGAACACCAGACGGTCATCAGCGCCAAAGCCCTGAACCTGATCCTGGCCGAAATGGCCGCTGAACAGGAAGGTGTCCCGGCCGCCGCCTGACACCAGTACATCATTACCGGCGCCGCCGACGAACACATCGTTGCTACGGCCACCCTGCAGGTGGTCATTGCCATCGAGGCCAAACAGCCAGTCGCCCTGGGCGCTCGCGGTCAGGCCGTCATTGCCCGCCGTGCCGCTCTGGCTGGCGGCGTAGGCATGCAGCTTGCCGCTGCTCAGCAGCCCCGCCGGGTCGATCTGGTGGCTGACCTCCTTGCTGAAGAACACCAGGCTGGACTCCTTGCTGACCAGGGTCTCGACCTGGTTGACCAGGCTGATGCCGCCCGCTGCGTCGCGCAGGTACAGCGTGCCATTGCCATCGCGGGCGATGTCGACGTTGCCCAGCGCCTGGCCGAGCGTCAAGGTGTCGTGGCCGGCGCCGCCGTCGATCAGGTTGTAGCCGCCTTCGTCACGGAAGGTGTCATTGCCGCCGCGCCCTTCGAGGTAGTCGTTGCCACGCCCGCCTTGAATCAGGTCGCCGGCTTCGGAACCGATGATAAAGGTGCTGCCCTTGTGGGTTTCGGCGTTGCGGTTCAGATCCTCGACCCAGGTCGAGCCACGGGTGACGTCGGACAGGTTGCTGACGATGATGGTCGAGTCCTTCGCCGTCCATTCATAGAATGTCGAGTTCAGCACCCGGCCCAGGCCATCGCCGTAAGCGGTGGGCAAATGCGACAGCCAGGTGACGATGTTGGCAATCGAGTACGGCAGCAGGTTCCAGGCATCCGAGGCGTAGTGGTCGTTGAAGTTGACGATGTTGTCGGTGCTCGAGGGCTTGGCGGCATCATGTACGCCGAAGGTTGCCCAGTCGGCTTTCGAGCCGTTGAGGGCGCGGAACACCGGGTCGTTCTCGTAGCCGATGTTCAGCACCTTGCTGCTGTCGCTGGCCTGGGTAGGTGAAGCAAAAGCAACATAACGGGCATCTTTATAAAAACCGCCCCACTTTTCGTTGCTGAGCTCGGCCAGGCTGTTGACGCCGAGGCCGCCAAGGCTGTGGCCGCTGACGGTGATGTCGGTGCCGCTCAGGCCGTTGGCCTTGGCGAATCTGGCGACATCCTCGAACAGCCTGCCGAAGGCATTGGCGGCGTAGTTCTTGGCATAGTCAGCCGGGCCAATGGCGGCCATAAGGTCGTTGATGGCGTCGCTGATGGTGTCGCCAATCAGGTTTTCCCGCGGGCCGCTGGTGCCGCGAAAGGCGATGCCCAGGCCGCTCAACTGGCCAGCAGCGTCATACTTGCCGAGGATCTCGACCTGGGCACTGGTGTAGCCGGCGGTTTCGCCATGGATGGTGCCACGAAAATCCGTGCTGCCCTGATAGCCCAGTTGCTGGGCGCTGATCGGCGTCCAGCCTGCGGCCTTGACTGCGGCCAGGGCCTGGGCTTCGGAGTCGGGGTTCCAGGGGAGACCGGGGATCGCGCCCTGGCTGTCGGTGCCGCCAATCAACGCCTTGATCAAGGTGGCGGGCAAGCCGAGGCCGAAACCGTACTGCTGGTAGCCAACGGCGAAGCCGTTGTCGATGCCGTGGTAGGCATACAGGCTCAGCGCCATGGCGTCGCTGTACAGGGCTTTGGAAGCGGTGCTGTCGAGGTTGCGATAATCGAAAACAGGCATGGCATACATCCTTGTGCAGGTGGCAGAAAACCCTGGCGACAGCGTCCGTTGACACACCCGTGGGCAAGGTCAAACGCTGCCACAACGGTAAATTGCCCGTCCATGGCAACGTCGAGGGCAAGCTGGCCAAATGCGAGGAGTTTTCGTTGTCATCGATGGCAACATCGAGCTGTATATCCATACAGATAAAACTTGCCATGCCTGTCAATCCTGCGCATCCTATGGCCTTTTCCAGCCATAGATCGAACGGCATGCGCCTGTTTCTCTGCGAAAAGCCCTCCCAGGCCAAAGACATCGCCAAAGTCCTCGGTGCCAACCGCCGCGGCGACGGCTGCTGGGTCGGCACCGACGTTACCGTTACCTGGTGCATCGGCCATTTGCTCGAGACCGCCCCACCCGACAGCTACGACGCTCGGTACAAGCGCTGGGTGCTGGCCGACCTGCCGATCATTCCCGAGAAGTGGAAGATGCTGGTCAAACCCAAGACCGCCAGCCAGTTCAAGGCAGTCAAACGCCTGCTCAGCGAAGCCCGCGAGCTGGTCATCGCCACCGACGCCGACCGTGAAGGCGAGATGATCGCCCGCGAGTTGGTCGAGCATTGCCGCTATCGCGGGCCGATCAGCCGGTTGTGGCTGTCGGCGCTGGACGACGCCTCCATCCGCAAGGCGCTGGCAGCGCTCAAGCCCGGTACCGAAACCTTCAGCCTTTACCATTCGGCCCTGGGTCGCTCGCGGGCCGACTGGCTGATCGGTATGAACATGAGCCGCCTGTTCACCCTGCTCGGCCGCCAGTCCGGCTACCAGGGCGTACTGCCGGTGGGCCGGGTGCAAACACCGACGTTGCGCCTGGTGGTTGACCGCGACCGCAGCATCGCCGATTTCGTGCCGGTGGCTTACTGGGCCATCGACGTGCAGTTGCAAAGCGCTGGCGAACAGTTCACCGCACAGTGGCGGGCACCCGAGGATGCCTGCGACGATCAGGGCCGCTGCCTGAACCAGGCCCTGGCCCAGCAGGCCGCCGCAGCCATCGGTGCCGCCAGCAGTGCCCGGGCGATGAAAGTGGCCACCGAACGGGTTCGCGAAGCAGCGCCGCTGCCCTTCGACCTCGGCACCCTGCAGGAGCTGTGCTCGAAGAAGTTCGGCCTCGGCGCCCAGGAGACCCTGGACATCGCCCAGGCCCTGTACGAAACCCACAAGCTGATCACCTACCCGCGCAGCGACTGCGGCTACCTGCCGTTGAGCCAGCACAGCGAGGCCCCGGCCATTCTCGCCGCCTTGCAGCGCGCGGATACCAGCCTTGCGCCCTTGCAGCCGCACCTGCAGCCCCAGCGCCGTTCAAGGGCCTGGAACGACGCCAAGGTCAGCGCCCACCATGGCATTATCCCCACGGCCGCCGCCAGCGACCCGTCGCGCTTGCCGGCCAAGCACAAGGCGGTCTATACCCTGATCCGCGCCCGCTACCTGGCGCAGTTCCTGCCCAACCACGAATATGACCGCACCCAGGCCGAGTTCGATTGCGCAGGTTTTGCCTTGCGTGCAGTGGGCAAGCAAATTGTCGAACCGGGCTGGCGCCGCGCCCTGCCTGAAGCCCTGACCCCGGCCAAAGGCCGTGAAGCGCCGGTAGCCCAGGTGCTGCCGCTGCTGCACGAAGGCCAGGATTGCACGGTGGCCGGGGTCAACCTCAAGGACCTCTGGACCCAGCCGCCCAAGCCATTCACCGAAGGCGACCTGATCAAGGCGATGAAGAACGTCGCCAAGCTGGTGGACGACCCGCGCCTCAAGCAAAAGCTCAAGGACACCACCGGTATTGGTACTGAGGCTACTCGTGCGGGGATCATCCAGGGCCTGCTCGATCGCGGTTACCTGGTCAAGCACGGCAAGGCCCTGAGTGCCACCCCGGCGGCCTTCAGCCTGATCGATGCCGTGCCAAGGGCGATTGCCGACCCGGGCACCACGGCGATCTGGGAGCAGGCGCTGGACATGGTGCAAAGCGGCGAGATGAGCCTGGAAGAGTTTGTCGCCAAGCAGTCGGCGTGGATGAGCAAGCAGGTCGAGCGTTGTGCCGGCCTGCGCCTGACCATCAGCGGCCCGGCGACTCCGGCGGGGCGTAGTGGTACGCCGTGGAAGAAAAAGCGCAAGAGCGGTACTGCGGCGGGTAAACGAACCCGTAAGCCGAAGACGGCAGCGCAATGAGGCTGCCGGCCTCATCGCTGGCAAGGCCAGCTCCCATAAGATCGGCGTCTACCAAGCCATTGTGGGAGCCGCTCTTGCCGGCGATGAGGCCCTCAAGGTCCACAGCCGTTAGCCCTGCTTGACCGCCTGCAGGGTATAACTCAACGGTAAGCGCCAGCGATCCTTGTCCAGCGACCACTCACCTGCTGCGTCTGTACTCATCTGCCCCGGCAACGCCTCCCAGGGAATGCTGTCATGCTCCACCAACGCGGTGATCTGCAGCCCATGCTTGAGCAAGGCGCTGATGATCTCGCCCAGGCCATGGTTCCACTCATGGGTGACAGTCTGCTCCAGCAATCTGTCGGTCTCGACATAAGTCTCGCCGCTGTCCCACACCGTTGGCGCCTCGCGCTCGAAGTACGGGTACTCGATGACCAGTTTGTCCTGATAGTCCTCGTTCACCGCCAGCAGCATCGGATGACCTTCGCGCAGGAACAGCCGTCCACCCGGCTTGAGCAAGGCCGCCACGGTACGCGCCCAGCGCTCGATGCTCGGCAGCCAGATCAGCGCGCCGATACCGGTGTATACCAGGTCGAAAGAATTGGGTGCCAGCACCCGGTCAGCGGCATACACATCCGCCTCGACGTAATCAATCCTTGCCCCACAGCGTTCAGCCAAAGCCCGCGCCTGGGCCAGAGACTGCGAAGAGAAATCCAGCCCGCTGACTTCGGCGCCCAGGCGCGATAGCGACAAGGTGTCGGTACCGATATGACACTGCAGGTGCACAGCGCGCAGGCCCTGGATATCACCCAGGCGCGGCAGGTCGAAACGCACCACTTCGGAAAGGTGTGCGGGGTCTGCGACGAATTTTTCCACTTCATAGTCGGTGGATGCGGCATGCAGTGGCGCACGCTCATCCCAGTTGCGGCGATTGAGTTCAATCGGATCAGTCATCATGGCTCTCCATTGCAGACGCAACCATAGCGATGTACCCAAGCATCCGGCAAGTACGGTATAAACCGCCCACGCCCTCTTCAATCAAGGAAGCATTGATGAAACTCGGATACACCATCGTCTACGTCCCGGATGTCGCTGCCTCGCTGACGTTCTTTGAACAGGCCTTCGGCCTGAGCCGGCGGTTTCTGCACGAGTCGGGCGACTATGGCGAGCTGGACACCGGCGCCACCACCCTCGCTTTCGCCGCCCTGGCACTGGGTAACAGCCACTTCCCGGGCGGCGTGCTGGCGGCCAGCGAATCGCCAAAACCATTGGGCATGGAAATCGCCCTGGTCACCGACGACGTCGCAGCCGCCCATGCCCGCGCCGTGGCGGCGGGCGCCGTCGAGCTGAAAACACCTGAAGCCAAGCCATGGGGGCAAACACTGTCGTATGTGCGCTGCCCCGATGGCACCTTGGTGGAGCTGTGCACCCCCGTAGGCAACTAGCCCGGAGACGTGACAATGGATGTTGCAACCTACAGCGGTGGCTGCCTGTGCGGGGCGATCCGCTTTGAAGCCACGGGCCCGGCACTAAACCCCCATTGCTGCTCGTGCAAGTGGTGCCAGCGCCATACGGGCGCGCTGACGGCCACCTGGGTTGAGTTTGCCCGCGAGCAAATACGCTGGACCGGCCCCGGCGCAGCGCCGGCAACTTTTCGCTCCTCGGACTATTCCAGCCGGGCCTTCTGCCCCAGCTGCGGCAGTTCGCTGGGCGCCATCGATGATCAGCCAACGGTGGCCCTGCTGCTGGGCAGCTTCGACAGCAACCAGCACCAGGCCCTGGCACCGATAACTCACTCGTTCAACGACCAGCTGCCGCGCTGGTGGTGCGTGCAATAAAGCACCGTCGGCTTACAGCGCCAGGCTCAGGCTGACCATGACGTTGCGCGGCTCACCCGGCAGGTTCCACGCCGCGTTGTAGCCGCGTTCGTAGTACTTGCGGTCGAACAGGTTGTTCAGGTTCAGGCCGATGGTTGCCTGCTCACTGACCTTGTAGTGGGCCAGCAGGTCGACAGTGCTGTAGCTTGGCAGACGGAAGCTACTGCCGGTCTGGCCTGAACGCTCGCCCACGTAGTTGGCCGCCGCGCCGAAATCCGAGCCGAGCAATGGACCGCTCTGGAACTCATACACCGCCATCAGGCTGCCGCTGTGCTGCGGGATGCCCAGCAGGTCGCTGCCTTTGGGCAAGGCGGCATCGCCCTTGGTCACTTCGGCATCGATATAGGCATAGGCGCCGATCACGCGCACGGCGTCGCTGAGCTGGCCGCTGAACTGCAGGTCGACACCCTGGCTGCGCGCCTTGCCGGCGGCGATGCTGTCACCGAAGGCATCGGTGGTGATGACGTTTTCCTTGTCGATCTGGAACAGCGCGATGGTCGCCCCCAGGCGGCTGTCGAACAGATCCAGCTTGAGCCCGGTTTCATAACCCAGGCCTTTTTCCGGTTTGTAGATCTGGCCCCGGGTACCGATGCTGTTGGGCTTGAACGAGGTCGAGGCATTGGCGAACACGCCAACTTCTGGCGTCAGTTGGTACAGCAGGCCGACACGCGGCGTGGCAACGTCTTTTTCCTGGCTGTTGCTCAGTTGTGTAGTGCGGTTTTGCGCGGTCTGCTCGATGTGCTCCAGGCGCACGCCCACCAGGCCGCGCAAACGGTCGGTAAAGGCAATCTGGTCCTGCAGGTTGAGGGCATAGCTTTCGGTGCGCTCGAAGAAGTCATTGGGGTTGATCAGCGGCGGTTTTGCCTGACCGTACGCCGGGTTGTAGATGTCCAGGCCATAGCCGAGCGAGGTGGCGCTTTGCGGGTACTTCTGGCTGTTGCGGTAGTTCTCGTATTCCAGGCCGATCAGGCTCTGGTGCTCCCAGCCGGCAAACTGGAACTGGCCATGCAGTTCAGCCTGGGTAATGTTGTCGTTCCACTCGAAATCGCGCTCCCGGTAGAACCGGCTGATGGTGGTACCGACCACCCGCGATGGTTCCGAGCTGTTGCCCTTGAGCCGGCCCTGGGTGTAGTGATTGGCCAGGCGCAGCTTCCAGCTGTCGTTGAGGTGGTGTTCCAGGGTCAGGTCGAGGGTCTGGTTGTCGTTGCGAATGCGCCCGTCGTTGGGCTCGCCCAGAAAGGTCGAACGGCTGACCGAGCCCAGCTCATTGTTGACCGCCGGGATACCACGGTCGAACACCGACTCGGTGCGCGAGAACTCGGTGTCGATCGACAGCAGGGTCTCGGGGCTCAACTGCCAGCTCAGCGACGGGCTGACGATGCGCCGCTCACTGCCGACGTAATCACGGAAGCTGCCGTTATCCTCCACCGCCATGTTCACCCGCGACAGCACCCGGCCGTCTTCACTCAGCGGCGTATTCACGTCCAGGCTGCTGCGGTAGCGGTCCCAACTGCCGGCGCTGGCCTTGAACTGGGTAAAGGCTTCGGCTTGCGGGCGCTTGGTGACGATGTTCACCAGCCCACCCGGATCGCCGCGCCCATACAAACTGGCCGCCGGGCCCTTGAGCACTTCGATGCGTTCGATGTTGGAGGTATCCGGGGCGCTGTAGCTACCGCGATTGACGGCAAAGCCGTTCTTGTACAACTCGCCGGTGGTAAAGCCGCGCACGCTGTAGTTGAGGAAGGTCAGGCCACCAAAGTTGTTCTGCCGGCTGACACCGCCGGCAAAGTCCAGGGCGCGGTCGATGCGCGTGCTGTTCAGGTCCTCGAGCACTTGGCTGGGCACCACGGCAATGCTTTGCGGGGTGTCGCGGATGTCAGTGTCCGTTTTGGTCGCGGTGCTCGAGCGGCTTGCGCGATAGCCCTGCACCGGCCCGGTCGCAGTTTCTTCGTAATGGCGCTCGTTGACGTTGAGGGCATCGAGTACTACGGCGTCGGCGGCAACGGCTGGCAGGGCGAGCAGCGAGGCGGACAGGCCCAGGGATAACCTTCCTACGGGGTAGTTCATGGGGGCTCCTTAAAATATATGTAATAACATAACAATTTAAGGAGAAATATAAAAGCATCGCGACGCAAGCGCTCCTGCAGGAGCGGGCTTGCCCCGCGATCAAACCTCAACAGCTGCGAATCACCGCCTGCAGCACGGTCTTGAAGGTCGCAATCTGCTCCTCGCTGAACGTCCCGAACACCTTGTCCTGCTGCTCGCGGGCGATACTCCACAGGCCCTCGGTCTGGTCGATGCCGGCGATGGTCAGGCGCACATGCCCGGCCGCTTCGCTGTCGCACACCAGGCCCTTGCGCTTGAGGTTGGCCACCGCCTCGTCGATTTCCCGCGCCGGCATGGCCACTTCGCGCTGCAGCTCGGCCAGGTTCAGCCCGGCGTCGTTCTCCAGCACCATGAGCATCCGCGCCTCGCTGGTGCGCAGGCCACTGGACAGCTGCCGCGGCTGGTAACTGGCCTGGTAGGCGCGCAGGGCCTGGGTCATCAGGTAGTAGAGGTTGTGGCTCAGGCGCCCCTGGAAATGGCTGCTCGGCGGCTGGCCTTCTTCACGGCGGGTCATGCGGGTGTGCGGCAGCACCATGGAATAGGCACCCTGGTGATAGAGCAACGGTGAACGGCCGCAATCATCGAAGGCCAGCACCTTGCCGAGCATGATCCAGTGATCGCCGCCATCGAGGATCTGGTGGGTTTCACACTGGAAGCACGCCGAGCAATCCGCCAGGATCGGCGCCCCGCCCTCGCCGGCCTGATAGCGGATGCCGGCAAAGCGATCGTCCTTGGGCTTGGCGAAGTTATTGGACAGATCGATCTGGTCGGCGGCGAGAACGTTCACCGCAAAATGGCTGGCCGCCTCGAACACCGCCAGGCTGCTGGAGCGCTTATCGAGGCTCCAGAGAATCAGCGGCGGGTCGAGGGACACCGAGTTGAAGCTGTTGGCAGTGACCCCGACCAGATTGCCCTGCGGGTCGGCGGCGGTGACCACGGTAACGCCAGTGGCGAAATTGCCCAGGGCGCGGCGAAAGGCGCGGCTGTCGAAGGCCGTTGCGGTTGCAGTAGACATGCAAGACTCCCCGGCTGCCTAGAGCGGCAGCCGTCATTGTTGTTATTGGCGGTGTACTTCAGACCATGCTCGGATCGGGCTCCAGGCCCATCAGTTCGCGGCCGAGGATCTGTGCGCAAACGTCGTAGTCGGTGTAGGCATGGGCGCCGGTCATGTGTGCATCGCGCCACAGCCGCTGCATCTCGTTGCTGTCGAACCAGGCGGTGCCGCCAGCGGCTTCGAACAACCGGTCGACCGCCTGGATGCACATCTTCACCGCATAGCCCTGGTTGGTGCGCCAGAACGCCAGGGTCTCGCGCGTCGGATATTGGTGACGCTCGCTGTGCTCGGCGTGTTCCTGCCAGGTTTTTTCCAGAAACGCGCGGGCGGCGGCAACCTGGTGGGTGGATTCGGCCAGGCGCATCAGTGCGGGGGTGGCGGCACCGACATTGACCCCGGTGTAGGCGCGCACACGGTTCTTGGTCTTTTCGCGGAAGGCTTCAAGCATGCGCTCGGCAATGCCGAGGCTGACGGTCGAAAAGCCACTGGCGAAATACGGCCGGTACGGCGAGTAGAACACCTTGCTGTCCGGGTACAGGCCAAAGCCTGCCGACTTGCCTTCCATCATGTCCTTGGCTTTCTGGATGCGGTGCTCGGGGACGAACACCTTGTCGATCACCAGGGTCTTGGTGCCGCTGCCTTTCATGCCGGCGGCGAACCAGTCGTCACGAATCTCGTAATCGCTGCGCGGCAGCACGGCGAAGCAGTAATCCTGGCTGCCTTCGGCGTTGACCCGACGGCAGCCGACAATGGCCCATTCGGCATGGTCGCTGCCGCTGCTCCAGCCCATCTCGCCGCTGAACAGCACACCGCCCTCGACCTCCTCGACCTTGCCGAACGGGGCGATACTGCTGCTGGCGGTGGCGTCGGGGTTGTCGCCCCAGATTTCGTCCTGGAGCTTGGCCGGGAACATCGCCAGCTGATGGCTGTGGGTACACAGCAGGCTCATGGCCCAGGCGGTACTGGCGCACGCGCCGGCGAGCAAGGCGATGCAGTCGGCAAATTGCGGCAGGGAAATTTCCAGGCCGCCATAGGGTTTAGGCAGGAAGGCGCGGTGCAGGCCGATGCTTTTGAGCAGGGCAATGTTTTCGGCCGGAACCTTGCGGTCTTGCTCGGCACGGGCGGCATTGGTGGCGATGGTGGGCAGAATCGAACGGAGGTCTTCGAGCAGCGGATTTGGCTTTTTCATGAGGGGCCCTGCTTATTATTGGATGTCCGCCGAGGCCTGCGAAGTGGCAGGTGGCAGCGGATGCAGGGGCCAGTATGGGAGGCTTGGCTCAGGGGGAAAATGCAACTTCCACAGGCAAGATTGTACTTTTCATAGCGTTTTTTGTGGGTTCAAGGGCCTCATCGCTGGCAAGCCAGCTCCCACAGGGTCAGCATGCACCGGCCCCTGTGGGAGCTGGCTTGCCAGCGATTGGGCCCTGAAGGTTACCCTTGAACCACCTGCTGCAAATTCCGCCAAAGCTCAGCCACATGCTCACGCTCGGTCGGCAACGCCCCCACCGACACCCGTACCATCCAGCGGCCATTCAAGGTCGCCGGGGTGACATAGGCCACCCCTGACGCATTGAGCCGATCAGCCCAACGGCGGGTATGCGCATCCAGCGCCTCACCTTCCAGGCCATCACCCCGATGGCGAATGCACAGGGTCTGCAACTGCACCGGCGCCAGCAATTCCCAGCCCTGGGCATTACGCACCTGCTCGGCCAGCCATTGGGCATTGTCCAGGTCGCGGCGCAAGCGCTGCTGCAGATTCTCGATGCCTTCGCTGCGCAGCATGAACCACAGTTTCAAGGCACGGAAGCGCCGCCCCAACGGAATGCCCCAGTCGCGCAGGTTCTTGACCTTGCTGTCGACCGCCGACTGCAAGTAGCTGGGGTTGGTGCTCATGACCCGGATCAGGTGCTGCGGATCACGGACGAAATACAGCGAGCAATCAAAGGCCACGCCCAGCCACTTGTGCGCGTTGACCACGATGGAATCGGCCTGTTCGATGCCATCCCACATCCAGCGGCATTCCGGAAGGATCATCGCGGAACCGGCCATGGCCGAATCGACGTGCAGCCACAGGCCAAACTGGCGCGCGATCTCACCGATTGGCTGCAGTGGATCGAGGGCGGTGGTCGTCGTGGTACCGGTGGTTGCCACCACCGCGCAGGGCTGCAGGCCGTTGGCCAGGTCCTCTTCGATGGCCGCGGCCAGTGCCTGCGGGCGCATGGCGAAGTGTTCATCGGTTTCGATATAGCGGATGTTGTCCTTGCCAAAGCCTGCCAGCAGCGCGGCCTTGTCCACCGAGCTGTGGGCCTGGGCGCTGGTGTAGATCATCAACGGCTTGCCCTGCCCTTGCAGGCCGCCCTTGGCCAGGGCGTAATCGCTACTGCGCTCGCGGGCGCTGATCAGCGCCACCAGGGTACTGGTGGAGGCGGTGTCCTGGATCACCCCGCTCCACTGATCCGACAGGCCGACCATCTGCCGCAGCCAGTCGACGGTGGTTTCTTCCAGTTCGCTCAACGCCGGGCTGGATTGCCACGACAGGCCGAGTACGCCAAGGCCGGTGCTGAGGAAATCGCCGAGCACCGACGACAAGGTGCCGTTGGAGGGGAAGTAACCGAAAAAATCCGGATGCTGCCAGTGGGACAGGCCGGGCATGACCAGTTGGTCGACGTCCTTGAGGATCTGCTCGAACGGCTCACCCTGAGCCGGCGCCGAGGTTGGCAATGCCGCCTTGAGGTAACCGGGCTCAACCTGGGCCATGACCGGCAATTCGCCGACACCCTGGCGGTAGTCGGCGATCAGGTCGATCAGTTGGTGGCCATGTTTGCGAAATTCTTCCGGGCTCATGCAGCGGCTCCTGTTGTTGTCGGTAAGTGGGCCTGAGTCTAGGCCCTGGCCAACCGACAAAAAACGCCGCCCGGCGCATAGCTGCTATGGCGAATGCGCATGGCCGCCGTGCACGCCGAACTGTGACCGCTGCCACTGCTCGAACACCAGGTTGCGCAACCAGCGGTGCTCGGCCGAGGCGTGCAGGCGTTGATGCCAGACCACCCAGTAGCGCTGGGTGTGCTCGACAAAAGCCAGCGGCCGCCAGGTCAACGGGTGCAAGCGGCTGAGCTGGCGGGCGATGTGCTCGGGCACGGTGACCAGCGCCTGGCTGCTGCCGACCACCTGCACCGCCGCCGAGTAGAACGGCACCTGCAGACTGATGCGCCGGCTCAGGCCCTGCTCGCGCAGGTGGCGGTCGATAAAGCTGTCCTTGTCGCCACCGCCGGAAATGCGCACATGGTTCCAGGCCCGGTAATCGTCCTGGGTCAGTTCGGTTTTGCTCGCCAATGGGTGCTCGCGGTGCATCAGGCACACGGCGCGGTCTTCACCGAGCATACGCCCGTGGAGGTTGGCCGGGGCGTCGTCGAACAGCGTAGTGGCCAGGTCGACTTCGCCACTGGCGAGCAGTTCATACTGCCCCGGCTGCCAGGTGCGGTACTCGATAGACACCCCCGGCGCTTCGAGCTCCAGGGTGCTGACCAACAATGGCAGCATGTGCTCGGCGATATAGTCCGAGGCCGCCAGGCAAAAGCGCCGCTCGCAGCGTTGGGGGTCGAAGGCCTGCGGTTGGCGCAAGGCCTCAAGCTCGGCCAGCACCTGGCCCAGCGGCACGAGCAGGCTTTCGCCGCGTTCGCTCAACACATAGCCGCGGCCCTGACGCACCAGCAGCGGGTCGTCGAACGCCTCGCGCATATGTGCCAGCTGACGGCTGAGCACCGACTGGCTGCTGCCCAGGCGCTCGGCGGCATGGCTGAGGTTTTTCAGTTGCAGCATGCTTTGCAGCGCACGCAGGTGGGCGATGCTCAGGGAAGCGAAAATCGGGTTCAAGGGGCGCTCCTGCACAGGCGGATGCCGCAGCCTACGGGCAAAACCTGCAGATTACAAAGCACCTGGCAGGCCGGTGCATGGCCGGCGGCAGGCTCAGTCAAGCCGGCGCGGGTAGGCTGCGCTAGGGTCGAGGCTTTGCTTTTCCTTGAGGTTCGTCCCATGAGCAACATCAGCCTTTTGCCCCAGGTGCGCGGGTTTCTTCAACGTGAGCACAGCAGCTTTATCGACGGTCGCCAGCAGCCTGCAGACAATCCCCACTACCTTGAGGTGATCGACCCGGCCAGCGACCAGGTCATCAGCCGTGTGGCCGAAGCCTGCGTGCACACTGTCGACGATGCCGTCGCATCTTCCCGTCGCGGCTTTGCCCAGTGGTCACAGGCCGCCCCTGCCGTGCGTGCCAGCGTGCTGCTGAAACTCGCCGATCTCATCGAACAACACCGGGAAGAGCTGGCGCAGCTGGAGACTTGCCAGTCGGGCAAGCTGATCAATATCTCGCGCAATTTCGAGGTCGATCAGGCCGCGCACTTCCTGCGTTACTACGCCGGCTGGGCGACCAAGCTCAGCGGCCAGACCCTCACCCCGTCGCTGCCCTCGTTCAACGGCGAGCGCTACACCGCCTTCACCCTGCGCGAGCCGGTCGGCGTGGTAGTCGGCATCGTGCCCTGGAACTTCTCGACCATGATCGCCCTGTGGAAGCTCGGCTCGGCACTGGTCACCGGTTGCAGCATCATCATCAAGCCCAGCGAATTCACCCCGCTGACCATCCTGCGCATTGCCGAACTGGCCATTGACGCCGGCCTGCCCGCAGGGGCGTTGAATGTGGTGACCGGTGGCGGCATGGCCGGCAAGGCGCTGATCGAACACCCAGGCACCGACAAGGTCTCGTTCACAGGCTCCGTGCCCACCGGCCTTGCCGTCGGCCAGAGCGCCATGGCCGCCAACCTGACCCGCACCACCCTGGAACTGGGCGGCAAGAACGCGGCCGGGTTCCTGCGCGATGTAGCCTTGAGCAAAGCAGTAGACGGCATCATCGAAGCGGGCTTTTTGCATTCCGGGCAGATCTGCGCGGCAGCCGAGCGCTTCTATGTGCATCGCTCGCAGATCGAGGCGGTGACCGGGGCCTTGAGCGAGCGCCTGGCAAAGTTGAAGATCGGCTCGCCGCTGGATGAAACCAGCGAATTCGGCCCGGTGAGCAACAAGCAGCACCAGGCCAGAC
Source organism: Pseudomonas wadenswilerensis (assembly GCF_900497695.1). Lineage (GTDB taxonomy): Bacteria > Pseudomonadota > Gammaproteobacteria > Pseudomonadales > Pseudomonadaceae > Aquipseudomonas > Aquipseudomonas wadenswilerensis. Next base: position 864,164 of record NZ_UIDD01000007.1, read on the forward strand.
TCGGCGCGTTGTTTGCCAAGGCACGCAGCGAGAACAGCCAGATCATTCATGGCGGCCGCTTGCTCGAAGGCCCGGGGTGCTACGTGGAGCCGACGGTGATCCTGGCCAATTCAGTGAACGACAGCCTGCTCAATGAAGAGACCTTCGGCCCGGTGGCGACTTTCCTGCCCTACGACGATGAAGAGCAACTGATCGCGCTGATGAACGACAGCCCCTATGGCCTGAGCGCCAGCCTGTGGACCAACGACCTGAGCAAGGCCTTGCGCCTGGTACCGCAGGTGCAGGCCGGCACGGTGTGGGTGAACATGCATACCCTGCTGGACCCGGCGGTGCCGTTTGGCGGAGTGAAGGCGTCGGGGATTGGACGGGAGTTTGGTGGCGCGTTTATCGAGGACTATACCGAGCTCAAGTCGGTGATGATTCGTTACTGACTGACAGCATCGCGGGGCAAGCCCGCTCCCACAGGTCGTGTGGGAGCGGGCTTGCCCCGCGATTACGCACGAACCACCACACCCCTGCCCTGCACCCGCCAGTACGCCAGCGCCAACCCGACAAACCACAACGGCATCACACACAACGCCAAGCGGGTGTCCGGCTTCAGTGCCAGCAACGACAGCACAAACAGCAGGAACCCCAACGCCACCCAGGCCATCACCACCCCGCCGGGCATCTTGTAGATCGAGCGCGCATGCAGATCCGGCCGTGCGCGGCGATAGCACAGGTAGGCGACCAGAATCGTCGACCAGGTAAAAATCACCAGGATCGCCGAGATGGTCGAGACGATAGTGAACACCGTCATCACCTCCGGGAAGATGAACAGCAGCATCACCCCGAACAACATCAACAGCGTCGAAAAGCCCAGGCTCGCCAGCGGCACGCTATCACCGGAAAGACGCTTGAACACCCCCGGCGCATTGCCCTGACCGGCCAGGCCGAACAACATCCGGCTGGTGGAGAACACCCCGCTGTTGGCCGACGAGGCCGCCGAGGTCAGCACCACGAAGTTGACGATCCCTGCCGCCGCGGGAAACCCCGCAACCAGAAACAGCTCCACAAACGGGCTCTTGTTCGGCGACACATGGGCATATGACGTCACCGCAATAATGCACGCCAGCGACACCACATAAAACAGGATGATACGGATCGGGATGGCATTGATCGCCTTGGGCAGTACCTGCTCCGGCGACCTGGTTTCTGCTGCCGTGGTACCGATCAGCTCGGTACCGGCAAAGGAGAAAATCGCGATCTGGAAACCCGCGAAAAAGCCGCTGATGCCATGCGGGAACGCTGCCTCGGCCTGGAACAGATGCCCCAGCGACGCCGTCACCCCGGTGGGCGAAACAAACGAGGTCGCCACCAGCACCACACTCACGCCAATCAGCGTCAGCACGGCGATGATCTTGATGATCGCGAACCAGAATTCCACCTCGCCGAACAGCTTCACTGTCAGTACGTTGAGGGCGAACAAGGTCAGCATCATGCCGACTGCCGGTATCCAGGCCGGCAGGTCCGGGTACCAGTGCTGGAAGAAACCGCCGACCACCACCGCATCGCCCACCACCGCCACGCACCAGCTCAGCCAGTACGACCAGCCGAGAAAGAACGCCGCCCGCGGGCCGATGTAAGCGCCGGCAAAATCGGCGAACGACTTGAACTTCAGGTCCGACAGCAGCAACTCGCCCATCGCCCGCATGACGAAATACAGAAAGAATCCGATGATCATGTAAATCAGCAGAATCGAGGTGCCGGACAAGGCGATGACCTTGCCCGAGCCCATGAACAGCCCGGTGCCGATGGCGCCACCGAGGGAAATCAACTGAATGTGGCGGTTGCTCAGGGTGCGCTGCAGCCCCCTGTGCCGGGGGCCGTGGGTCACTGGTTTCATAGCTCAATCTCTTGGTTTTTGTTGTCGAGTCGAGGCAGTAAGGAAGCAATCTTTTTTTGTTGTTCAGGCGCAAGCGCCTTCGAAGCCCTGCAGCACGTTCACCGCATTGATGCCGATTTCATCAACCATGTAACCGCCCTCCATCACGAACAGCGTCGGCACCCCGACTTTGGCGATGGCTGCACCCATGGCGAAGTAGTCCTCGCTTTCCAGCAAAAAATGGCTGATGGGGTCGTCCTTGAAGGTGTCGACGCCGAGGGAAATCACCAGCAGCTCGGGGGCATAGGCGCGCAGGCGCTGGCAGGCATCTTCCAGCGCCTGCTGATAGGCGGACCAGCGGGTGCCTTTGGCCAACGGATAGTTGAGGTTGAAGCCTTCGCCTGCGCCGCTACCTCGTTCACTGGTCGCGCCGGAAAAATACGGGTACGACACCGCCGGATCGCCATGGATCGAGGCGAACAGCACATCGCTGCGTGCATAGAAAATGTTCTGCGTGCCGTTGCCGTGGTGAAAGTCCACATCCAGCACCGCCACCCGTTTGGCGCCGAGGGTCAGGCTATGCTGGGCGGCGATGGCGGCGTTGTTCAGATAGCAGTAGCCGCCCATGTATTCCCGTGCGGCGTGGTGCCCCGGTGGCCGGCACAGGGCAAAGGCGCTGTGCTGGCCTTCGTTGATCAGGGCCAGGCCGGTCAGGGCCAGGTCGGCGCTGGTTTTCACCGCCTGCCAGGTAGTGGCGGTAATCGGTGCGCCGGCATCCATGGCGAAAAAACCCAGCTTGCCGTCGATGAACGCCGGTACCCGGTCGTTGGCCAGATCACGCACCGGCCACACCAGCGGCAAGGCGTCGTGGCTGCGACCGATGGCGGTCCATTCGCTCCAGGCATTTTCGAGAAAGGCGACATAACGCTCGCTATGCGCTGCGACGTAACAGGCGCGGTCGAACGCGCGCGGCGAGACGACATCGCCCAGGCCAGTGAGCCTGACCCGTTCGCACACGGTATCGGCGCGGCTGGGTTGTTCGAACGAAGGTTTGAGCACCCCGTCCTTGAGTTCGGTGCCGTGGTGCAGGCGGTGGTCGGGGCTGAAGATGGTCAGCATGGCGCAGGTGCCTTGATCAGTGGGTGTGCAAATAGCCTATTCCGACGGCACTGATCTTTTTTTGCTTTATCTTCTCGTCGTGTTAGCGTTTTGAGGCGAATTATCCCCTTGAGGCAACCATGGCGAAAAAATCATCCAGAAGCGTCACCCTAGACGACACCGACCGCGCCATCCTCGCCTTGCTCCAGGCGGACGCGAGCATGTCCAACGCCGAACTCAGCGAGCGCTTGTCATTGAGCCTCACCCCCTGCTGGCGCAGGCGCAGGCGTCTGGAAGAAGAAGGCGTGATCAAGGACTACCAGGCCAACCTCGACCGGCGTTTGCTGGGCCTGGAAATCATGGCCTTCGTCCAGGTCCGTTTCGCCACCCACAGCGACCAGGCGCCGGATGATTTCGAAGCGGTGGTACTGCAACTGCCGGAGGTGATCGCCTGCCACAAGATCACCGGCGATGCCGACTACCTGCTGCAAGTACTGGCCACCGACCTGGACGCCTACAGCGACTTCATCGAGCAGGTGCTGCGCCGACAACTGGGCATTGCCTCGATCCAGTCGAGCCTGGCCCTGCGCGAGGTCAAGTCCACCCACCGCGTGGCCATTCCTGGAGGCAGGAGCGGGCTTGTCCCGCGATCTAGTGCCTAGTACTTGTCTCGCCCCAAACCGGTGCAATACCACTAGAATAAGCCACCCCAGAACCAGGCTGCCCCCATGGATATCGAGCTGGCCCGCACCTTCCTTGAAATCGTTCGCACCGGCAGCCTGGTGTCCGCCGCCGAGCGCCTGCACGTGACCCAGACGGCCATCACCGCCCGGGTACAAAAGCTCGAACAGCAACTCGCCTGCCAGCTGTTCATCCGCAGCCGCAGCGGCGCCAGCCTCACCGCTGACGGCGAGGCCTTCGTGGTTTACGCCAACCAGCTGGTGCAAACCTGGGAAGCCGCGCGCCGCGACCTGCCCTTGCCCGAAGGCTGCCACCAGGTGCTGCACATCGGCGGCGAAGTCAGCCTCGGCAACCCCATGGTGCTTGGCTGGGTCAGCGCCCTGCACCGGGAAATGCCCGGCCACGCCATTCGTAGCGAAGTCAGCGACGGCGAATCCTTGCTGCACAAAGTGGAAATGGGCGTGCTCGATGCCGTGCTGGTCTACCAGCCCACCTACGGCCCGGGCCTGCAGGTGGAGCAGTTGATGGAAGAAAAGCTCATCCGGATCCGCCGCAAGGACAAACCCGAGCCCTACGTGTACATCGACTGGGGCCAGGCCTTCCGCCGCCGCCACGACGCCGCCCTGCCCGAATGCGCGCGCCCGGCACTGAGCTTCAACCTCGGACCGCTGGCGCTGCAGTACATCCTCGAACACGGCGGCAGCGGCTACTTCCGGACCCGCGTAGTGCAGGCATACCTGGACAGCGGCGTATTCGAACGCGTGCCGCAAGCACCGGAGTTCACCTACCCCACCTACCTGGTGTATGCCCGCGAGCGCGACAGCGAGGCATTGCAGCAGGCGTTCAGGGTGCTGCGCGAAGTGGTGGCCGGTGAGAGTGACTGGTCACAGCGCTGGGATCCGGTGATCTGAGCGCGCCACCTCACTCAACAACTGTCGCTTGAGCCCGGCAATCAGATCAGTCTGGGTAATCACCCCCACCAGCACCTCGCCGTCCATTACCGGCAAACAATGCAGGCCCTGCTCGCTGAGCAACGGAATCAGCGCCACCGCCGGCTCGTCACTGCGCACGGTGATCACCGGCCGGCTCATGATCTGCTCCAGCAGCACCTTGGGCCGGCGCCCGAACAACCCGCGCCAGCTGAAACGCCCCAAAGTCATGGCCGGGCCGACCAGGTCCGTCAGGCTGACAATCCCCACCAGCCGCCGCGCGTCATCCAGCACCGGCAAGGTGTGCAAATGGTGGCTCGACAACAGCTGCCAGGCCTGCTGCAAGGTGGTCTGCGGCGTCGCCAACTGCACGTCCCGCGACATCACCGAAGCGGCGGTAATGCCGCCCAGGCTGCGCTTGAGCGCGTGTTGCTCGGTGGCCATGATGATGCGTTCGAGCTCATCGCGGGTGACGTCGACAAACTCGCCGAGCTCTTCCAGCGCCTGGTCGAGGTCCTCGCCACTGACCCCAACCCGCTCACCCGGCAACACATCGGCGGTGTGGTGCAGGTCTTTGCGCGGCGCGGCGGTTTTCGGGTAGCGCACCCCGGTCAGGCGGTTGTAGATCACCGCAACCGCTACCAGTACCAGGGCATTGAGCATGATCGGCTCGAACACCTGGTCACCCAGCGCCGCCAGCGATGAGTCCGCCAACACCACACTCACCGCCACGCCGCCACCCGGCGGGTGCAGGCAGCGCAGCAGGCACATCACCAGGATCGCCACGCCCAGGGCCAGCGCCGCGACCCACAAGGCCGAACCAAAGCAGTGATGCAGCACCAGCCCCACCGCTGTCGCGCTGGCATAGCTGCCAACAAAGGGCCAGGGCTGCGCCAGCGCCCCGGAGTGCACGGCAAACAGCAGCACTGCCGACGCCGCCAGCGGCCCGAGCAGGTGCAGTGCCACTGTCGGGCCAAAGGCCAGGCTGCAGGCAAAACCTGCGAGAAACAGACCGAGCAACGCACCGACACCTGCACGTAGCCATTCTTTCGGGGGGATGTTCAGAGAGGCCGGCAGCAGCCGGCTGAACCAGTTGTTCAGACCGCGGGTAGACATGGGTAAATCGGGCACCTGGGCAGTAAAAAAAGCCCGGCCAAAATGGCTGGGCTGAGTATTGCGAGGGGCAATACCAATGGGCTCCGTCCGTGGAGATGGAATTTTTTGGGTGTTGCGTGGGCGGGGATTTTGCCGGGGTTGGGCTGGCGGGTGGTAATTCAAAAAAGTGAGGGGTGGCTGCAGTTTTTTTGAGGGATGGCGCGGGAGTACAGGTGTCGGCGGCAAGGCCGCCGACATCGCCTGGCAATCAATGCATAAACAGTGCGATCAGGATGATCACGGGAATAGGCACACCCAACATGAACAACAGTAGCGAACGCATGATAGTTCTCCTCGGTTCAACGGACTCGGGCGTTGATATAGTCATCGACCGGCATCACCGCATCGCGACGGCGGCCACCATAGGTTGCGGCGAGACTGGCGAAAAATGCCCCGCACAACAAAGCGATGAACATCCACAATGCCGACACCGCAGCCACCTTGCTGGCGGCGTCGGCCGTTTCACGGGCAACCCTTTTGGCGTCGTCTATTGCCTGACGCGCCTGGGCGAACACCTCGTCGACCCGCTGCTCGGCTTGGGCCGGGGTCAGGTTGGTGCGCTGGCTGACCAGTTGCGCCAGGTACAGTCGGTCTTCGGCCTTAAGCTGCCCGCCGCTGCGCAACGAGCGAGTCATGATCCGGGTTACCACCCCCTGGGTTGCATCCTCATTGACCGCTACAGTGCTATCGCCACGAAAAAGGCTGTCGACAAAGTAGCCATAGGGGTCGCTGTCCGTGGTGCTAGCGGCAGCCGACGCTGCTGACGTGATGCCGCCTGCGGCACCCGCTGCAACTTGAGCACCTGCCTGCACCCCGCCGCCCACAATACTGCTGACCGAACCGACCACCAGCGTTGCCGTTACCAGCGTGGCAACGGCCCATGCCAGAAAGCCATGGGCCGTATCGCGAAAGTAAACCTCATCACCCTGCACGCTCGCCCACTTGACCCGCAGGCGACCCGCCAGGTACCCCCCCAGGCCGGAAGCGATAATCTGGGTCAGCGCCAGCCAGACAATCGTGGATATTCCCAGGCTCTTGGCGCTCATTCCGTCGCCAGGCCACGGAGAAACGGCCGAAAAGCCCAGCCCAAAACCGAGCAGTACCAGTATCAGCGACAACGCCGCCGCACCTGCCGCGCCTGCAAAAATTGCCGGCCATGACACGCCGGAGCGGTTTTCCACTTCGGCGATGGTGGTCGAGTGGGTTTCTGATGTTGTAATCATTGTTTTTGAGCTCCCGTGAGGAACATCGAATGTTCAGTAGAACGGGTGCATGCCCTGTGCCAAGCCTGCTCAATTGGTAATGCCTGTGAATTCAATATGTTGCAGCGATTGCAGAGCATTCCCATCATGCAAAGTGCATGATCGGGAAGCCGCTAGCGGGTGTTCTGCATACCCGGGCAGCGATTTGCAGAAACTGCTGTGGGTGATGGGCAGCCAAGGGGTGTTGGCGAGCAGTCGTGACAGGCTGCTAACGGCCAGAAGCGGACGGTCGAACGCTTACCTTTCTCGATGGCTATTGCACAGGCTGGATTGCAGCGCTCCGGGTACCGGCGAACGCACTCGTGCCAAGCCAGCGCCACAAGTTTTCCGCATCCTGCTCAGCGCCGTCTACACGCAACTCCCGCGACTGAAGCACCTCCCTGGGCGTGCGGTCGCCTGTCCACACTTCGGTCAACGCGCGCACGCTTGAGTCCACGACGAGCGTGAGTTCGCGTCCCGGGTCGTCGCGGCACAGATCTGCCACACCCTGTTCGACCACCAGCCACCACGCTTGCTCGCCGGAGCGCGCGTCTCGGAACCTGAAGTGGATGACCACCGACTGGGACGGGAACAGCTCGATGCGCGCAAACCGGCGCACGTCCCACATGAGCAGGCCCGCGTCGAGTTCGTTATCGCGAAGGCGACTCCCTATCCAGCGCGCCCCCCAATGGCCTAGCGCCATTATGATGGGGCGCAAATCCTCGCCTGCCTCGGTCAGGCTGTACTCCCAGACTTTGCCAGCGGCCGTGCGATGTACGACACCGATAGCTTCCAAGTGGCGCAGCCGCTGTGCCAGCAAGCTGGTGGACATCCGTGGTACGCCGCGGTGCAGTTCATTGAAGCGCTTGCTGCCGCATAGCAGCTCGCGCACGACCAAAGGCGTCCAGCGCTCGCACAGTGCTTCAGCACCGCGCGCGACCGTGCAGAACTGACCGTAGCTTTCATCCATCGCCTGTACTCCGCAACTACAACGCTTCAGATTCTGAACTAGCCTCGTGCCTTCGACGCGTGCACGCTGAAACCTGTGAAAGCCACCGCCTCAGGAGAACGCCATGACCAAGATAGCCATCATTCAGCGTCCGCCCGTGCTGCTCGATCGCAGCGCGACCATCGCCCGGGCCGTGCAATCGGTCGCTGAGGCCGCGGCGGCGGGCGCCTCGCTGATCGTTTTGCCCGAATCGTACATTCCAGGTTACCCGTCGTGGATCTGGCGGCTGGCGGCGGGAAAAGACGGGGCTGTAATCGGCCAGTTGCACACGCGTCTGCTGGCCAACGCCGTTGATATCGCCAACGGCGACCTGAACGATTTGTGCGAGGCCGCCAGCGCTCACGCCGTGACAATCGTATGCGGTATCAATGAATGCGACCGGCGTAATGGCGGCGGCACGCTCTACAACAGCGTAGTCGTTATCGGTACGAACGGCGAAGTGCTCAACCGGCATCGCAAGCTGATGCCAACGAACCCCGAGCGCATGGTCCATGGTTTCGGTGATGCGTCAGGGTTGCGTACGGTCGATACACCCGTCGGGCGCATTGGTGCGCTCATCTGCTGGGAAAACTACATGCCCTTGGCGCGCTATTCTTTGTATGCCCAAGGAGTGGAAATCTACGTCGCCCCCACGTACGACACCGGCGAGGGCTGGATCAGCACGATGCGTCACATTGCACTCGAAGGTCGATGCTGGGTGCTCGGCAGTGGCACCGCGTTGCGCGGCAGCGACATTCCCGATGACTTTCCGGCGCGCACGCAACTGTTTCCCGATCCGCAAGAGTGGATCAACGACGGCGACTCGGTGGTGGTCAACCCGCAAGGCCGGATCACAGCCGGTCCATTACACCGAGAGGCAGGCATTCTGTATGCAGACATTGACGTGTCACTCGTGGCGCCGGCGCGGCGGGCGCTTGACGTCACCGGGCACTATGCGCGCCCTGACATTTTCCAGTTGCAGGTGCGACGCACGCCGGCGACAGCGGTGCGCTTCACCGACGGATGAAGCTAACCGACCCTCAGGCGATCCATTCCCACTTCAGCGATGTGTGTAGCAACTGATCAAGGAGTCATTCCATGAGCATTCAAAAGTCTTACAAGGGCAGTTGTTTTTGCGGCGCAGTCGAGTTCACCGTCAGCGGTGAGCCAGCCGCAATGGGCTATTGCCATTGCGAGTCGTGTCGACATTGGTCAGCCGCGCCGGTCAATGCCTTCACGCTGTGGAAACCCGAGGCAGTGCAAGTAACGCGGGGGGCTGAGAACATTGGCACTTACAACAAGACACCGCAGAGTTTTCGCAAATGGTGCAAGCATTGCGGCGGGCATATTTTCACCGAACACCCGGGGATGGGGCTCATCGACGTGTATGCCGCCGTCATCCCGGATTTCGCGTATTCGCCAGGCGTTCACGTCCACTATCAGGAGACCCACCTGCGCATCAAAGACGGGTTGCCCAAGCTGAAGGATGTCCCTAGCGAATTAGGCGGATCGGGTGTCAGCGTGGACGAATAGCGCTAGCACGATAGTGTGCGGCGCTCCGACCTTGCCTGGCGAGTGCGCCGCCGTTAATCGAGGGTAAACAGGTCCCCTTCGACACTCCGGTCACCGTGTTTACGACGCTGCGCGGCAGCGTCGTAGACGATCAGCAAAAGCTCCCTGCTCTCCTCAGCCGATTTGAACAAACACATGCCCTCTGCATGGTCGTCGCCTTTGCCGAACGGCACCTCCAGCACCGTCTCCAATTGATCGGCGAACACCACCTGCTCTTCATCGGCTGCGAAGCCGCCGCGCCAACGGAACACCGTGACCGGGCCGTCCAGGTCCATGGTCGGCCCCGCCAGAATCAGCAGGTCGTCGCCGCGGGTGCACAGGTCTCGCACCCCCAGGCCATTGAGCGAAAAAAAGTGTTTGCGGTAGCGACGCCCACCCGGGCCGATCTTCTTCAGCACCAGGGTGTCGGTCGAGTCGCCGTCGGCTTCGGGTTCGATCTCCAGCAGCACGGTCCAGCCGCGCAGCACTGGCCCCCGAAGCCCCAACAGCAGGCGCGAGCCGATGACGGCCAAGCCTTCAATGTCGAAACCGTTGTCTTTGCCCGGGATGCGCAGAAAGTCGCGTAGCTGATCGTCCTTGGCGATTTCCGCGGTCAGGTCGTTGCCGAGCGCGTTGCCATGCAACTGCGCCGCCGTACGTCCATCGCCATCCACCTTTTCGGCGAGCTCATAGCGGTCGTTCTGCTGCACCACAGGGAGACGCGCCAGCAGAAAGCGATTGCCGTCAGCCTCTACGGTCGACAGGCGCTTGATGTTCTTCTGCGCGGATTTGTCGGCATCCGCCTTCTTGCGCTTGAGGCTATGGGAGCCGACGACCCAGAGATACCCCCCGTCAGGGGCATAGGCCAGGCCCTCGATGTCGATCTCGGCGTCTGGATCGGGTATGGGCAGGCTCAGGTATTCCATGAGCGGGAAGGCGTGGTGCTCATCGCACATCACAGCCTCGCCGGGTGCTGCGGACTGGATGGTCAGGCGTTCCAGGCTGGTGGTTTCGTCGTTGGCCAGCCACAGCGTGTCGCCGATCTGCAAGGCAACCGAAAGGCCGTCACGCAATGACGCAAATGCCGGATCAAAGCGCAGCATCACGGTATTGCCTGGCTTGCTCATGGGTGCTCTCCTGCCTTGAGGGGGTGACGCGAAGCTGTGTAAAGGCTAGTGGTTACCCGTCAACAATCAAGGCTATTCGCCAGGTTCCCAGCCTGCAGTGCAGGCTTTGTAGACAAGCACCGCCCCCCACTAATACTGATGGTTTACAACATGTCCTCGCTGTTGCCAGATGACTGCGTCAGAAACTCAGTGATCAGCGAGGTAATCTGCTGCTGGATCAACCCACGTGGGCGGCCGTTGTCGCCATCTCGGCAGATGATGCCATCGCCTGGTACTGCTTCTTCGAGCACTGCCACCGCACCAGGTTTGCACACCGACATGAAGCTGAAGTGGCTTGCGTCGCTGATTTCGACGTAACGGCTTGACGCTTGGGGCAGGCGTTTGGCCAAGTTGGCGGACTCCAACTGAGCGGGGAGCTCTTGCGACGGTACGCCGGCAGCGATCACTAGCGCTGGTACCGGCAGCGCCGCAAGGCTTTCATCGGTCAGCCCGCGTGAAAGGCCCAGGTCCAGTGTAACCACCGCAGTGACGCGTTTATCGCGCAAATCACCGGCCAACCCGGCCTTCAATGCTGAAGTGCTTTCGGCGTTCATCTGTTGATAAACGGTGCAACTGACCAACTGCGGGTGGGCTTTGCAGTCACGGGCAAATCGGTCTGGGTCGAAACGAGCCCCGACGATCTCCATGGCGGTCCAGCCACCCAGTGAATGGCCCACTACCGCAATTCGGCGCTTCGCGACCTGGCCAAATTTTTCAGGTTGAGTCGTGACCGCTTCAATGGCTCGGCTCAGATCCACGGGCCGTTGCCATAACTGCGCCGCTGCTTGAGGGCTACGGTCACGGCTAGTGGTGCCGGGGTGGTTGACCGCGGCGACGATGTAACCCTTGTGGGCCAGCGCACTGGCAAGCCAGGTCTGGTTGCCCCAGTTGCCCCCGAAACCATGGGAGAGCACTACCAATGGGTGTTCGCCAGCAGCCGGTGGCGTGTTACGAACGGCAGAAGCACCGACAAACACCGCATTATCGGCGATCAATTGCGTGGTGGCGGTGGTTGCACTGGGGTACCAGACAACCATCTCCAGCGTGCGATTATCATGCGTGTCCAGCAGCGTGGAGGACTGGAAGCCAACCGGGTTATCGTCAGCGAATGCGCTGGCAGTCAGGCAGATCAGAAACAGGGCGCCGAAAGCTGTTTTCAATGTTGTTATCTTCCTTGATCGGACAAGCGCATAGCAATCTGAAGCAGGCTGTTGGGCCCATCTCGCATGCGGTCGAAATCCAATGTTGAGCACAGGTGCGTTGCACGGACATTAAAGCCCATATTCGCGCCGACGTGCATGGGACTTTCATCGTTAGCGCAACGGCATCACACCACCACAGCGGCGATGGCCTGCCGCCGGTCCTTGTTTAATTTCCCCGGCAAAACCGGCACAATCGCCGGCTTTTTTTCCCGACAAGGTAGTCCCTCATGCAACGGATCGTCATTCTGGGCAACGCCGGCAGCGGAAAGTCCACCCTCGCCCGCGCCCTCGGCAAACAACTGGGGTTGCCGGTGGTGCACCTGGACAGGCTGTTCTGGGAACCCGGCTGGGTCGAACCCGATGCCGAGCAGTTCCGCTCGCGGGTACGTGAGGCGGTGTCGCAGGACACCTGGGTGTGTGAAGGCAACTATGCGCGACGCACGTTCGACCTGCGCCTGCCCCGGGCTGACCTGGTGATCTGGCTGGATACGCCGCGCCTGACCTGCTTGATGCGGGTGATCAAGCGCAGTGTGTTGAATCGCCCTCGGCCTGACCTGGCGGACGGCTGCAGCGAAAAGCTCGACCGGGCGTTTCTGACTTTCTTGAAGTTTGTCTGGACCTTCAATCGCGGTTATCGCCCGGGGATCGAGGCGGTGCGCGAGGCCATCGGCCCGCAGGTACCGGTGGTGCATGTGCGCGGCAGCCGCCAGATTGCGGCATTTGTCGAAGGGTTGCCGGCTGACGCGGTTGGCGCAGAGGGGCTGCAGCGTCAGCGCTGATCCCCAAAGCATTCACGCCTGCCCCGCTCGCCCCTGTTCCAGCAGCCGTTCCATCAGCATCCTGGCATTGTCGGTGCAGTCGCGGTCCTCGGGGCGGTTTTCGATACTGTCGATGGCCACCAGCAACTGCTCGCGGTTCTGCGCCAGTTGCGCTTGCAGTACTTCGATCTCGGCGACCTTGCGCTTGAGCCCGGCCAGCAGCGCGTCATGCTGCCAGCCGTCGGCATTGGCCGGCAGCAGCTGACGAATCTCCTCAAGGCTAAACCCTGCGCCCTGGGCGCTGGTGATGATCTGCAGGGTCCACAGCGCTTGCGGGGCGTAGTCGCGATAGCCGTTGGCCTTGCGCGCCACCGATCTGATCAGGCCGCTGGTCTCGTAAAAGCGAATTCGCGAGGCACTCAGGCCGCTGCGTTTCGCCAGTTCTCCTATTCTCATAGCTCGCCTTCAACAGGGCAGTGACCTTAAACCTTACTTTAACCCTAGGACGCAGCAAACACATCACAGAGGAGCAACGAACATGGCATTCGTCACAACCAAAGACGGCGTTGAAATCTTCTATAAAGACTGGGGCCCGCGCGATGCCCAGGTGATTTTCTTCCACCACGGTTGGCCGCTCAGCGGTGACGACTGGGATGCGCAGATGCTGTTCTTCCTGGCCCAGGGTTATCGGGTTATCGCCCATGACCGCCGCGGCCACGGGCGCTCCAGCCAGGTCTGGGATGGCCACGACATGGACCATTACGCCGATGACGTGGCGGCGGTGGTCGATCACCTGGGGGTACGCGGCGCAGTGCATGTCGGACATTCCACCGGCGGCGGCGAGGTGGTGCATTACCTGGCCCGCCACGGCCAGGACCGCGCCAGCAAGGCGGCGATCCTGGCGGCGGTGCCACCGTTGATGGTGCAGACCGCCAGCAACCCCGGCGGCCTGCCCAAGTCGGTGTTCGACGACCTGCAGGCGCAACTGGCGGCCAACCGCGCGCAGTTCTACCACGACATTCCCGCCGGGCCGTTTTACGGCTACAACCGCCCCGGGGCAACACCTTCGCAAGGGGTGATCCTCAACTGGTGGCGCCAGGGCATGATGGGCAGCGCCAAGGCCCACTACGACGGCATCGTCGCCTTCTCGCAGACCGACTTTACCGAGGACTTGAAGCGCCTCACCCTGCCAGTGCTGGTGATGCACGGCGACGATGACCAGATCGTGCCCTATGAAAATTCAGGCCTGCTGTCGGCCAGGCTGCTCAGCAACAGCACCCTGAAAACCTACAAGGGCTACCCCCACGGCATGCCCACCACCCATGCCGATATCATCAACGCCGACCTGCTGGCCTTCATACGCAGCTGATACTGCGGTGCCAGGGCCCTGCCCTGGCACCCTGCTTCACCCCCTGAAAAAGCCTGTTGACATTAAAGTTAACTTTAAGGTTATGGTTTGAACACGATCAAACGAGGCACTCCCCATGAACGTGTTCGACAAGCTGACATTGCCCAACGCAAGCGTGATCCCCAACCGCCTGGCCAAGGCCGCGATGGAAGAGAACATGGCCGACGCCGACCAGGCGCCGTCCGCAGAGTTGCTGCGCTTGTACCAGGCCTGGGCCGACGGTGGCGCGGGCCTGCTGATCAGCGGCAATGTGATGGTCGACAGCCGCGCCATGACCGGCCCGGGCGGTGTGGTGCTCGAAGATGACCGGCAACTGGCCAAGTTCAAGCGCTGGGCCAGCGTCGGCCGTAGCCATGGGGCGCAGTTCTGGCTGCAGATCAACCACCCCGGGCGGCAGATGCCGGCCAACCTCGGTCAACCGACCTGGGCACCTTCGGCGGTGGCGCTGGAAATGGGCAAACTGTCCAAACACTTCAACACGCCCCAGGCGATGACCGAAGCGGTGATCGTCGAGGTCATCCAGCGCTTTGCCCGTACCGCGCAACTGGCCGAACAGGCCGGCTTCACCGGGGTTGAGATTCATGCCGCGCATGGTTACCTGCTGAGCCAGTTCCTCTCGCCGCTGAGCAACAAGCGCAACGACGCCTGGGGCGGCTCGCTGGAAAACCGTGCACGGCTGCTGCTGGAGATCGTCAAGGCGGTGCGCGCCGTGGTGGCGCCGCAGTTTGCCGTGGCGGTCAAGCTCAACTCCGCCGACTTTCAACGCGGCGGCTTCAGTGCCGACGATGCCCGCCAGGTGGTGCAACTGCTCAACGGCCGGGGCGTCGACCTGGTGGAATTGTCCGGTGGCAGTTACGAAGCCCCGGCCATGCAGGGCGAGGCTCGCGACGGACGCACCCTGGCCCGGGAAGCCTACTTCCTGGAGTTCGCCCGCGACGTACAGAAGGTGGCGAGCATGCCGCTGATGGTCACTGGCGGCATCCGTCGCCTGCCGGTGGCCCAGCAGGTGGTCGACAGTGGCGTGGCCATGGTCGGCATCGGCACGGCGCTGGCCATCGACCCCAACCTGCCCCGCGCCTGGCAGCAAGGCAAGGGCACGGCGCCGGCGCTGGCGCCGATCACCTGGAAGAACAAGCCGCTGGCATCGCTGGCCAACATGGCCCTGGTCAAGTTCCAGCTGCGCAAGCTCAGCCAGGGCAAGGCGCCCCGCCCGCAGGTATCGCCGCTGTGGGCGCTGATCGGCCAGCAACTGGGCAATGCGCTGCGCGCCCGCCAGTACCGGCAGTGGATTGCCCAGCGCGTGCGTTGAGCCACTTCGCGCTCAATCGCGGGTCAAGCTCGCTCCTGTAGGAGCGGGCTTGACCCGCGATGAGGCCAGCACAGCTCTATCAGGGTCCATCAGCTCTGGCAGAAGCGAATCCGGTTGCCAAACGGATCATAGACCTCCAGCACCTTGCCCCAGCCCTGCTCGACGATGTCCGGCCGGCCATAGCCGTAGCGCTTGGCCTGCAGTTCGTCGCGCAGTTGCTCGATATTGTGCATGGGCACGAAGATCGTCGCCCCCGGGCTGGCATCGCCGTGATGCTCGGACAGGTGCAACTGCAGGCCATCGCGGTTGATGCCCAGGTACAGCGGCAAATCGGCCTCGAAGCGGTGCTCGAACTCGACGCTGAAACCGAGAAAACCCAGGTAGAACTCGCGGGCCTTGGCTTCATCGAAACTGCGCAGGATGGGGATGGGCTTGTCGAAGCGGATCGCCGCTGGCGGGGTGTCTGGGGGCAACAGCGCGGCGGCGGTGTTCCAGTCCTTGTAGCCCAGTTGCTGCGCCACCAGTTCCAGCGCAGCAGCGTGTGAAAGCGCTGGGCTATGCGCTTGCAGCGACACGCGCAGGCGCTTGGCCATCTGTTTGGCTTGCTCGTTTGAAATCATCGTTCCTCCTGAAGCCGAGGCCGTGTGGTGCTCGCGTTGCCAAACCTCGACTGCAAGAAAAGCGACAGGGTTCGGGTGCTTCTTTACATGCTTTCACCATGCCCTTGTGGGCGCGAGCGGCAGGCAGCATTGGCCTGGGCGCGATAGTACACAGATGATCGGCGCGCTGTCGATTTCACCCTTGCCCAGCGGTGTGCTGGTGGCGCGTTATGTACGGGGCGGCGAGGTACGCACGGGGTCGTTTGCCTAGTTGCGCCAACAGCGGCGATGCACTCTAAGAATCGCCTGATGTTCGCGTCTGGGCATGGACACTAGAGTGCATCGCATCTTCATCACCGTGTACCGTCATCACCATGGATTTTTCAACCTGGCAGCGCATTTTATTGGGCATCGCTTGCGTAGTTGCATGGGCAGTTGGCCCCGATGCAATGGCTGCCAATTGCACCTTTACCTTTAGTGACAAGCACAACAAAGAGACCACGGTGAACTTCGGCGCCGGTTTGACCGCTGACAGCTTGACGATCCCCCAGGACGCCCCCATTGGCACTATCGTTTATCAGCAAAGCCTTAACTCAGCAGAGCATGTCTTCACGTGTGCGGCAGCAACACGATACGGATTCGCCATGAACCCTGCACTGGGTATACCGGTAGACAGTACTTACCCCCTGGGCAAGAGCGGGCTTTCATTTCGCGTGGGCACCCCCAACCCGAACATCTCCTACATGCCACCGCCGTTTAACGTGGGCGCAGGGACCTATACAACCAACGGCGGTAACTACACGCTCGAAGTGTTCAAATCCGGCGATTTGTCAGCGACCAACGAAATTCCCGCCGGTTTTCTGGGCAACCTGCAAGTTACTGACCTGGTGTTCATCAAGTTCAACACTGCCCTGAACCAGTGCCAGCGCGGCATCAAGAAAGTGACGTACCAACTCAAGGCCACCACTCGGGTCATCGATGCAAAAAACGGTGTCGTGGCACTGAATGGCGAATCCACGGCCAAGGGCATCGGCTTGCAGTTGATGAACGATTCAGGACAACCCATTGCCCTGGACACCTCGTATCCGTTCAATGGCTTCGACCCCTTGGGTACCGACTTCAAAATCCCCTTGGCCGCCGCCTACTACCGCCTGGCCGAAGATCACCTTGAAGCAGGCAGCGCCAACACTGCCGTGACCTTCATCATGAGCTACCTGTAGTCAATTAAGGATCGTCTTATATCGCCGGCACCCCCGCGTGCCTAAAGTGCCGGCATGAGATTGAAGACGTACCTGCATCAGATCAACCCGATCCTTTCCACCCCCCATGCGGCGCGACGCTTGTTGCGCATTTTCGCTGTGGTGTTGCTGATCGGCATTCTGGGCGGGGTGTACAACTTTTTGTTGTTCACCTTCACCAATGAAGTGTCGCAGCGTCGTGGCTACATGAGCAGCGCGATCGCCGAGGCCCATACGTTTTTCACCACCCGCCAGGCCCTGCTCGAGAGCCTCAGCCTGTCGGCCACGCGTAAATCCCGAAGCGTGCCACCGATGTCCGATGAAGAAATCCACCTGCTGCTGGGCACCACGCCCGGCAAGCAGTGGCGCATCGGGCTGACCCAGCGCATGCGCGACAACTTGAAAGCCAAGCAGGTCAATCTGATTTACGTCAGCAGCGGCACCGACGCACAGGTAAAACGCCTGTACACCGCGACGCCGATGCCGAGAACCTTTCCTCAGGCGATGCTCAAAAGCCTGGAAACCTTGAAGCGCGAAAACAACTCACCCCATGAAGAGCTTTGGCTGACTCATCAATCGGCCAAGCATGCACAGCTGTACATTTTCATCCGCCTGGACGAACGTGACGTGGACTCCGGCTGGCTGGGCCTGGAAATGGATGGCCGTAAAGTCTCCAGCGCCTTGAACGACCAGAGCGCCGGCGAGTTCATGATGTTCAACGCCCAGGGCATGCTGTTGTTTACCAATAGCCACAGCGCACACTTGAGCCAGAACCTGTTGCAACTGCAGCGCGAGAACTTCTTCGGGCTGGTTGGCGAACGCTGGCTGCCCGATCACCTGGTGATTCGCAAACAACTCAAGTCATCCGACTGGCAACTGGTGTATTCCATCAGTCTGCAGGCGCTGCTCGCCGCGCTGGTATCGCAACTGTTGGGCGCCCTGCTGTTCTGCCTGCTGAGTATCAGCCTGGTGTGGCTGCTGATCCGGCGCCTGGAGCATCGTTTCATCACCCCGACGATCCACCGGATCCAGGCCGTGGTCGAAAGCGAGCTGTTCAGCCGCGACGTGATCCAGACCGCCCCTGTGGCGCTGTGCGTACTGCGCCGCGCCGATGGCCAGGTGGTGCTGGAAAACACCCTGTCCCAACAGTGGCTGGGCCAGGGCGGTGAGCGCGAGCAGTTGTGCCCCGGCTGGATTTGCCAGGCCTTTGCTGGCACGTCGGCGACCTTCACCGACTATTTTGAAACCGCCGATGGCCGCCACCTGTACTTGAGCAGCTCGCCCACCCGCTACAAGGGCGAGGACGTGCTGTTGTGCGCCTTCAGCGACATCAGCGCCCGTACCCAGATCGAAGAGGCGCTGCAACAGGCGCGGCAACTGGCCGATGCCGCCAACGAAGCCAAGACGTTGTTCCTGGCAACCATGAGCCACGAAATCCGCACCCCGCTGTACGGTGTGCTGGGCACCCTGGAACTGCTCGCGCGTACGCCACTGGACGTCCAGCAGCGCGACTATCTGCGGGCGATCGAAGGCTCCTCGGCAACCTTGTTGCAGTTGATCTGCGATGTGCTGGACGTGTCGAAAATCGAAGCGGGCCAGTTGGTGCTGGAGTCGAGCGAGTTCTGCCCGCTGGGGCTGGTACAGGAAGTCATCCAGAGCTATGCCGCCGCCGCCCGCAGCAAAGGCTTGCAGCTGTATGCCTGCCTGGACCCGCAGTTGCCGGAGCGGGTTATCGGCGATGCCACGAGAATCCGCCAGATCCTCAACAACCTGCTGAACAACGCCGTGAAGTTCACCGACGCCGGACGGGTGGTCCTGCGGGTCAGGCTGCTGTGCCGCGAAGGCGAGCGCGCTACCTTGCAATGGCAAGTCTCGGACACCGGCAAAGGGATCAGCCAGGACGATCAGGCGTTGATTTTCGATCCGTTCTACCAGATCGATGGCAACACCAATGTGGTGGCGGGTACGGGGCTTGGCCTGCCCATCTGCCAGCGCCTGACCCATTTGATGAACGGCAGTATCCGCATGGTCAGCGAACTGGGGCTGGGCAGCAGTTTTTCCCTGACCCTGCCACTGGAGCAACCCTCGGGCAATACCCTGCCAAGCACCATGCCCAGCCTGCTGCCGGAGATCGTCCATGTGGTTTCACCGATCCGCGAACTGGCCGAGGTCATCAGTGGCTGGTTGCGTCGCTGGGGCGCCCGTCCGCAAATCGGTCGCCCGCCCAGCGCCGACCTTGCCACGCAAAGTGTCCTGATCGAACTGCACGCCAACGCTTTCGAGCAGCGCCTGGAGCCTCATTGGCTCGGCCCGCTGGTGCTGGCCTGCGGCGATGGCAGCAACGAACCGCAGATCATGTCCGGCGCCTGGAAGGTCAACCTCAACGACTTGCCGGCCATTCACCAGGCCGTCAGCCTGGCCCAAGGGCTGTGGGTGGCAAGCCCCCGGGAGGCGTTCGATCCGTACGACCTCAAGCAGCTGAACCTGCACATCCTGGTCGCCGAAGACAACGTGATCAATCAACTGATCCTGCGCGATCAACTGGAAGAGCTCGGCTGCACCGTGGAGCTGGCCGCCAATGGCAACGAGGCCTTGTCGCTCTGGGACAACGGAAAATTCGACGCGGTCCTCAGCGACATCAACATGCCTGGGCTCAATGGTTACGAGCTGGCTCGGGAGCTGCGTCGCCTGGGCTGCACGGCGCCCATCATCGGTGCCACCGCCAACGCCCTGCGCGGTGAAGCGGCCTTGTGCCTGGCGGCGGGTATGAATCACTGCCTGGTCAAGCCTTTCACGCTCAGAGCCCTGTTCAATTACCTGGCGCCTTATGAAAGAACTCCCCATGAAGCCCTGTAGCATTTTGATTGTCGAAGACCACCCCTTCCAGCACCTGTACCTGCAACACCTGTTCAGCGAACTGGGTGATTTCCATCTGGAGGTGGCATGCGATGGCGCCGAAGCGCTCGCGCGCTTGAAACGACGTCAGTTCGACCTGGTCCTCACCGACCTGCTGATGCCCGGCATGGATGGCGTGCAGTTCATCCAGGGCCTGGCAGCCCTGCGCTGCAGGCCAGCCCTGGCAATCATGAGTGCAACCTCGCGGCGTATGCTGATGGCGGCCAGCCTGGTGGCGCGCAACCTGGGAGTGAAGGTCATCGGCCTGATCTCGAAACCGGTCAAGGCCGCCGCCCTGCGCAGCCTGACCGATCAACTCATGGGCTTGCGCAATGCCGCGCAGCCCGAGCCCACCCCGGGCTTCGAGCGCCAGGCGATCCTCGATGCCCTCGACAACGGTCAGCTGCAGGCCTGGTTTCAACCCAAGAAGGCCCTGGCCAATGGTCGCATCGTCGCCGCCGAGGCACTGGTGCGCTGGATGCACCCCGAGTACGGGGTGCTGTTGCCGGGCATGTTCCTCACCGCGCTCAAGCTTTACGGCCTGGAAGAACCCCTGTTGTGGCACGTGCTGGGCCAGGCGATCAAGGCCCAGGCGCAGTGGCGTGAGCAGGGCTATGACATTCCGGTGTCCATCAACCTGCCCACCCACCTGCTCAACAGCCATGACCTGGCCGATCGCATTCTGGCGTTTGTTCACGATCAGCAAGGGGTACCGGGGAAAATCTGCTTCGAGCTGATGGAGTGCTCGGTACCGCAGGACATCAGCAATTTCTACGCCGGCGCCTGCCGGCTGCGGATCATGGGGTTCGGCCTGTCGCAAGATGATTTCGGCAAGGGCTACAGCTCCTACATGAACCTGGTGTCGACGCCTTTTACCGAGCTGAAGATCGATCGGGCGCTGGTCCAGGGCTGCAACGAGAACGAAGAGCTGGCCCAGGCGTTGACCAGCATTGTCGCACTGGGCCGGCAATTGGGGCTGACCGTCGTGGCCGAAGGTGTAGAAACCGCGCAGGAACTTGCTCTGTTGCGTAAAATCGACTGCACTCAGGTCCAGGGTTTCCTGATTTCCCAAGCCGTGTCTTCGAGTCAGTTCCAGCAGTTGTTGACCCATGACGGTCCGGCAAGCGCGTATTGACCCGCAGGCATGTGCGTTTGAACGTCTCTTGCTTCGAGGTCTCCGTGCACAACCGCTTTGCGCTCACCTACCGGGTGGCCCCGCGATGAATCATCCCAACGCTTTCTTCGAGAAGCTGGCCAACAGCTCGCTGCGCCTGAACAGAGGCCTGACCGTGCTGTGCACCACCGTACTGCTGTTGATGGGCATCAGCTATTGGGGGGTGCAGCGCACGCTCGAAGAACAGCACGACACGGTGCGGTTCCACTTTGCCCGGGTGCTGGAAAACCTGCGCGAGCAGGAAGCCTTTCTCGACACGGTGTCTGCGCAGAGTGCCAAAGGTGAGCTGCTGGACTCACTGGTCTCACCCATATCGCTGCAAAAGGCACTGCCCGATGAAGGCCCTGACATCTATCAGGGGCAACAGTTTTCGTTCTCGTTGCCGTTCAGCGTGAAGATCAACCCGGACAGTGTTGCACCGAGCCAACAGGCGAAAGTCTTTACCCTCGGGGCGCACCTGGCCGATTACTACAGCGCCTTCTGGTCTGCCTCGCACTTTCAGTCACCACAGGTGTTCCTGTTCAACGTTCCGGACAACTTCGACATTGCCGTGCCCGCCGCCGGACGCTTGCGCGACGCAGGTCAGATACAGGGTGGCGAGTTCGTCGCAGTGATGAAGCAGGTGCTGCAGCGGCTGCACGACAACAATCCCAAGCCGCTGGACAACCAGGTTCACTGGGTGCAGTACAACGAAGCATCCGATAACGTTGCCATCCCGTCCGTGCTCGGCTACGTCAATCTCGACCTGTCCTCGACCCATCTGAACATCCAGGGTGCCAGCCCCTGGGTGGTGGTCGCGTCACTGCTGAACCTGTCCCAGGTCAACGACGTCGAGCGGATCATGCAGTGGACGATCTACGACCATTTCACCCTGATCGCCCCCTCCGGCGAAGCGCTGATCGGTGCGGTGAAGCCTGAACTGCACCTGCATGAAGGGCTGAACTTCAACAGTGACGGGCTGGTGTTCAAGGTATCCAGCACCCAGGGGCAACCCTGGACGGGGATCTACGTCATCAGTATCAAGAGTTTCCTCAATTACGCCCGTTGGCCGTTGCTTGGCCTGTTGCTGGCGCTGCTGGCGGCGCTGGGCGGCGGCTGGGCCTTCAACCGCTGGTACAAACGCCGGGTGGTGCTGCCGGCCCACCAGGCCCATGAGAGCATCGCCGAAAGCGAGGCGTTCAGCCGCACTGTCATCGACACCGCGCCGACCGGCCTGTGCGTGGTCCGCCGCAGCGATCATCAGGTGTTGATGGAGAACCCGCGCGCCCAGCAATGGCAGGACAGTGCCAAGCTGATCAACGCCCTCAACCGCCAGCACGACCTTACCCGCTCCGGGCAGACCGACCTTGAGGTCGACGGCCGTCACCTGCACGTCGATTTCATTTCCACCCGCTATCACGGCCAGGATGTCTGGCTGTGCGCCATCCATGATGTCACCCGCCGGGTCGAGGACGCCGTGGCGCTGGAACAGGCACGCAAAGCCGCCGACTCGGCCAACGAAGCCAAGACCCGGTTCCTGGCGACCATGAGCCACGAGATCCGCACGCCGCTGTACGGCGTGCTGGGCACCCTCGAACTGCTGGGGCTGACGGCGCTCGAGCCGCGTCAGCAGCAGTACCTGGACACCATCCAGCGTTCCTCGGCAACCTTGTTCCAGTTGATCAGCGATGTACTGGACGTGTCGAAGATCGAGTCCGGGCAAATGACCCTGGAAGCCCAGGACTTCTGCCCCCTGGAACTGACCGAAGACACCGTGCGCACCTACAGCGCCTCCGCCCAGGCCAAGGGGTTGCAGCTCTATGCCTGCATTGACGCCACACTCCCTGACCGGGTGCGCGGCGATCCGCTGCGCATCCGGCAAATCCTCAATAACCTCTTGAGCAACGCGATCAAGTTCACCGATCACGGCCGGGTGGTGCTGCGCCTGCGGGTACTGCAACGCAGTGGCGAGGAAGCCAGCCTGCAGTGGCAGGTCAGCGACTCGGGCATCGGTATTTCCCAGGCCCAGCAGGCGCAGTTGTTCGATCCGTTCTACCAGGTGCGCGACGCCTCCAGTGAAGCCGGTGCAGGGTTGGGCCTGGCAATTTGCTGGTGGCTGTGTGAATTGATGGCCGGCCAGCTCAAGGTCGTCAGCGAACCTGGCCTGGGCAGCAGTTTTTCCCTGCAACTGGCACTTGAGTGCCGACCGGGCGAGCTGGCCGATTGCCCGGCGTTCGAGCCGGGCGCTGCGCCGGTTTGCGTGCGTGCTCCGACCCAGGAGCTGGCGCAGCACCTGTGCACCTGGCTCAATCGCCTGGGCGCACAAGCCTGGCCCGCAGGTGCCGAGATGAAACCGGCAGCGGCCTCGACACTGTTGGTGGATATGTTGCCGCTGGGCAACGAAACGCCCTGGCCCGGAGCGCGGATTATCGCCGCCGCAGGCGCCCGTAACCCGCCGCAGCATTCGGCCCAAGGCTGGGAAGTCGATGCCCACGATGTGCGCGCTATCGCCTGGGCGGTCTACCTGGCGCAGCAAGGGGGCAACCCCCAACACCAGGCACCGGTGCCGCACCAGGCCCTGGCCCTGAACCTGCGGGTACTGGTGGCTGAAGACAATCCGATCAACCAGGCGATCATCAAGGAACAACTGGAAGCGCTGGGTTGTACCGTCACGGTTGCCGACAATGGTGAACAGGCGCTGGCCCAATGGCTGCCCGGGCGGTTCGACCTGGTCCTGACCGACGTCAACATGCCAATCACCAATGGCTACGAACTGGCCTCGGCCTTGCGCCAACGGGATACTCAGGTGCCCATTATCGGCGTCACTGCCAATGCCCTGCGCGAGGAAGGTGAACGCTGCGCGGCCGTGGGCATGAATGCCTGGCTGGTCAAGCCGCTGAACCTGCAGACCTTGCGCACGCAATTGCTCAAGCACTGCAGAGCGAACCAGTCGGCGCATGCCATCGGTGCCACCCTCCCCCCGCTCCCGCAAGCGCCTGCAACACCGCTGCAGTTGTCAGCGAAGATGCGGGCGCTGTTTGTCAGTACCCTGCAACAGGACATGCAGGACACCCGCACCGCGCTTGAGCGTGGCGATGCCGACGGCGTGGCGCAGAAACTTCACAGCATCGCCGGGTCATTGGCCGTGGTGCAGGCCCTTGCCCTGGCGCAGACCTGCGCCGAGCTCGAGTGCCGGCTGACCGGGCTGACCATCACCCCGGCCCTGGCGCAGGAGGTGCTTGACGTCCTTGAAGCGCTGGGCGCTGTGCTGCTCGCCGTCGAATGACTACCCCCACTTTTTCAGCAAACCTTACGGACGACCGGTCATGAAAAAACTAAACGTTGTCATCGCTGACGATCACCCTATCGTGTTGCTCGGCGTACGCGAACTGGTAGAGCGCGATGTGCATTTCAGCGTGGTCGGCGAAGCCGTCAGCTCCGTCGGCCTGATCGAGCTGCTGGAACAGCAGCCGGTCGACCTGGTGATCACCGACTTCAACATGCCCGCCGACTCCCCCTACGGCGATGGCCTGAAGCTCGTGGGGTATTTACAGCGACACTTCCCGAACGTGCAGGTCCTGGTGCTGACCATGATCTCCAACCCGTTGATCCTGACCCGGCTCCATGAGCTGGGTGTACTCGGGGTTATCCAGAAGAGCCAGTTGCACAACGAAATTGAAATCGCGCTCAAGGCCGTCGCCAGCGGCAAGCCGTTTCACAGCGCCGGGGCCGCCCCCACGTCGGTGGTGGAGTCCAGCACCGCCCTGGACGAACGCTTTGCCCGGCTGTCGCCCAAGGAACATGAAATATTGCGCCTGTTTGTCGCCGGGCTGAGTGTCAATGAAATTGCCCGCAGCCAGAATAGAAGCGCCAAGACGATCAGTGCGCAGAAGGTTGCGGCCATGCGCAAACTGGAAGTTGCCAGTGACCAGGACTTATTGGCGTACTGCCTGGAGCGCAAACTGTTCAATTAACTGGCGTTATCGAGCCTGCCGAAACCCGCCGTTAGTGCTTATAAGGATCGTCTGATTCTTTCTTCCGATTGGCCTCCGTATTGTGTAACTGCACTTTCATGCAGCACTTAAAACACCTATGGAAATCAGAATGAAGAAGTTCACCCTGGCCTTTATGACCCTCTCGATCCTCGCCGCCACTGGTCACGCGCTCGCCGCCGACCCCGTGCCGACCAAAGCCGGTTCCGGCACCATCAACTTCACTGGCAAAATCAACAACGACGCCTGCTCCGTTGAAAGCTCGGACATGAGCAAGACTATTTCCGTGCCCATGGGTGAAGTGTCGATCAAAGACATGGGCACCGCCGCCGCGCCGATTGGCAGCGGCAAGCTGAGCGCGGAAAACTTCGACATGAAGATCAACTGCAACAAGGGCACCAAAGTGTCGATGATCTTCCAACCGAAAAAAGCCGACGGTTCTGGCCTGGTCGAAGGCACCAAAGTACTGAGACTGATTGATGGTCTGGGCGCGGCGAAAAACGTCGGTATTGCCCTGCTCGACGCCAATGGCGCGCTGATCGACCTGACTTCCGACGCCACCGCCCGCGTCGAGAACACCCTGCAGGATGGCAACACCACCCTGAAATTCTCCGCTGCCTACGTCACCACCGGGGCCCTGGACACTGTCGTTGCCGGTCGCGGTGACGCCACCCTGCCATTCGTTCTGCAATACGAATAACTCCAGAGCAGGCTCTGACCCGGAGCGGGGCAACTCGCCCCGCTTTTTTCTTGGCAATGACGCGGTAATTATCATGTTGGTTCGTCAACCCCTTTCCTTCTGCCTGGGCATCCTCGGCATGCTCGCGGTTGCCCAGGCCTCGGCCGGCATCTCTTTGAGCGGCACTCGCCTGGTCTTTGATGGCAAGCACAAAGAGGCCGGCATTACCGTGCGCAACACCGGTGATGACGTGCTGATCCAGTCGTGGGTCGACAGCGATGGCCCTGACTCGACGCCAGTGCCGTTCGCGGTTACGCCGCCCCTGGCGCGGGTCACCGGCAACGAGCAGCAGTTGTTGCGGGTGATCTATGAAGGCACCGGCATGCCGTCGGATAAAGAGTCTGTGGTCTGGCTCAACGTCCAGGAAATCCCCCAGGCGGCAAAAACCGAAAACACCTTGCAGCTCGCGGTTCGCCAGCGCATCAAAGTGTTCTTTCGCCCATCAGGCCTGACCGCCAACGCCTATCTGGCCCCCACAGAACTGCAATGGCAATTGCGCGAGCGCGCAGGGAAAACCGTCCTGGGGATTGATAACCCCGGCCTCTACCACGTGTCCATGGGGGATATAAAACTGCAATCCGGCCAATCAACGGAAATCGTCGTTGATTCCATGATGATCGCCCCGGGTGAACACAAAGAGTTAGCGGTAAAGCAACTCAACGCAGCCGGCACGGCAAACTTGTCATTCACCAGTATTAACGATTATGGCGCCCAAGAGCATTACACCACGCAACTTGTCAATGCCACGGCAACAAAGGCCAGCCTGACGAAAGCGTCACCTTGAGCCACCGGTTTGACTATTCATCGTACTTCCACCGCACTTTACTTCGCTCCGCACCGTTACTCGTATCGGGGGTGATATAGGTTATTTGCATGTCTTTACTCACTGGCAGCAAACACGATCATGGCGTAAACCAGCAAAAGCGACCGGCAACGCCCCCCACCCTATTACACCCGTCGACCCTTTGCCCCCTGCTCATCGCCATCGTCTCATGCCTGCCCACGACAGCGGGCGCAGCCACCCCCGCAGCCAGCGATATTGAGCAGGAACAGTTCAACACCTCGTTCCTCCAGGGCGCCCAGTCGTCGGTGGACCTGCAATTGCTACTCTCGGCCAACAGCGTGCTACCGGGTAACTACCGGGTCGACCTTTACAGCAACGAAGTACTGGTTGGCCGTCGAGATATTGAATTCCGGCGCACACCCAGCACCGGCAAAGTCGAGGCCTGCCTGACCCTGGACCTGCTCCGGCAACTGGGCATCGACATGAAAAAGCTGGAAGCCACGAACAAGCTCACCCCGGCTGAGCCAGAGGCCTGCTACGACCTGTCCGCGCTGATCGACAAAGCCACCCAGCGCTATGACGTCAGCCGGCTGCGCTTGATGGTGAGCGTGCCGCAAGTCGCCATGCAACGCGGCATGCGCGGGTATGTCGACCCGGCGCTGTGGGATGACGGCGTATCGGCGGCGTTCATCAATTACCAGTTGAGCAGCAACCGCAACAGTACGGACACCGCCACCACGCTGTCCAACAACCTGGGCCTGCGCAACGGTATCAACCTGGGCGCCTGGCGACTGCGTAATGAGTCGAACTTCAGCAGCAGTACCGATCAGCCCAACAAGTTCAAGAGCAACCGCAGCTACGTTCAGCATGATGTGACCGCGTTGAAGGGGCAATTCAGTGCCGGCGATATCTTCTCCGACGCCGACCTGTTCGACAGCGTGCGCTATCGCGGCCTGAAACTGGCCTCGGACGAAGGCATGCGCGCCGACAGCGAGCGCGGCTACGCGCCGATCATCCGCGGCGTGGCGCAAACCAGCGCCACGGTCGAGATCCGCCAGAACAACTACATCCTCTACACCGCCAACGTACCGCCGGGCCCGTTTGAAATCAGTGATATCTATCCCAGCGGCTCGAACGGTGACCTGCAAGTGACCATCATCGAGGCCGATGGCAGTCGTCGGGTTAGCGTGCAGGCGTTCTCCAGCTTGCCGATCATGGTTCGTGAAGGCCAGCTGAAGTACAGCGTCTCGGCGGGCAAGTACAACAGCAACAGCGAGGGCCTGGCGTCGCCGAAATTTGTCAGCAGTACCCTGGCCTATGGCATCAGCAGCAACCTGAGTGGCATCGTCGGCGTCCAGGCCAGCGACAACTTCCAGGCGCTGGCACTCGGTGCCGGGCGCAACACTGCCATTGGCGCGGTCTCGGTCGACCTGACCCACTCCTCCAGCCGTACCCCGGGCCAGTCGGTCCGGGGCAATAGCCTGCGGGCGCTGTACGCGAAAACCTTCACCGGTACCGACACCAGCTTCACCCTGGCCGCCTACCGTTACTCGACCGAGGGCTACCGGACCCTGACCAACCATGTCGAAGAGCTCGATACCGATAGCCCCAAGCGTACCGGCAACTCGAAAACCCGTACCGACCTCACCATCAACCAGAGCCTCGGCCGCAACCAGCAATATGGCAGCGTCTACCTCAATGCCAGCGATCAGCGCTATTGGGGCCGGGGCGGTTCCCAGAGCCTGTCCGCCGGTTACAGCAACTATTGGGGTGAGCTGAGCTACAACCTTGGCGCCACCTACAGCAAAGATGTCGGTGATTACGGCCCCTCGAACAATGACACCCTGGTCAACCTGTCCGTGTCCTTCCCGCTGGGCTCCAAGCCCCGGGCGCCGCGCGCCTTCGTCTCGGCCAGCACCCAGAAGAACAGCGACAGCACGCAAGTTGGCATCAACGGCTACCTGTCGCAAGACAGCGACACTTACTACTCGCTGCAAGGCGGCAACAGCAGCACTGGCGGCAGCTCGGCTTCAGCCAACATCACCACCCGCACCAGCGTTGCCGATATCGGTGTCGGCTACAGCCAGGGACGTGGCTACAACTCGCAAAACCTCAACCTGGCCGGTTCCGTCGTCGCCCATGCCGGCGGCATCAACCTTGGCCAGACGGTGGGTGAAACCTTCGCCCTGGCTGAAGTTCCCGGTGTTGCAGGGGTCAAGATCGGCAGTTACAGCGGCGCGCAAACCGGCGCCAACGGCTTTGCCGTGGTGCCGAACGCGCAACCCTATCGGGTCAACTGGATCAGCCTGGATACCCGCGACCTGGGCGCCGACATCGAGATGGACAACGCCACCCGGCAAGTGGTGCCAAGGCGCGGTGCCGTGGTGCTGGCCCGCTACGCCAGCAAGAGCGGCAGACGGGTGCAATTCGAGCTGTTCGATGCTCAGCACCAGCGCATCCCGTTCGGCGCCTCGGTTGAAGACCAAGCTGGCAAACAGCTGGCAATCTCTGACCCTGGCGGCAACGCCCTGGCCCTGGTCGAAAAGGATTCGGCCACGCTCCTGATCAAATGGAATGACCAGCAATGCACGACGTCCTACGCGCTCCCCGAGCGCAACCCGGCACTGAACTACGAGCGCGTGCCGCTGGTGTGTCAACCGGCGTTGCCTTGATCACGGGGCAAGCCTGCTGCGCTTACTGACGCAAATGTTCGTCGAAGGTCCTCCATAGTTGTCCTATCCTTGTGGGCAACTCCACCCCGGACAGCGCCATGGCCACCCCCGATGCCGAACTTCTGCAGAGCTGGCAACACAATGCCCGCGCCTGGATAGAGGCCGTCCGTAGCGGCGCCATCGAAAGCCGCCTCAAGGTCACCGACCAGGCAATTCTGCTGGCCGTGCTCTGCCGCCAGCCCGAGCGCGTGCTCGACCTGGGCTGCGGCGAAGGTTGGCTGTTGCGGGCGCTGGCCGAACGGGGCATCGAGGCCGTGGGGGTGGATGGCGACCCGACGCTGGTCGAGGCCGCACGAGCGGCAGGCAATTCATCGGTGCATCTGGCCAGCTACCAGGCATTGGCAGACGCAAAGGTGGATATCGGCAGCAACTACCATGTGATCTGCGCCAATTTCGCCCTGCTGCACCAGGACATCATCCCCCTGCTCGCCGCCATGAACGCCCTGCTCGCCCCTGGCGGTGCCCTGGTGATCCAGACCCTGCACCCGTGGACGGCAGCCGCAGAGGTCTACCAGGATGGCTGGCGCAAGGAGGACTTCGCCGGTTTCCAGGGCCAGTGGCAACCCATGCCCTGGTACCTGCGCACCCTGTCCAGCTGGTTCAATGCGCTGGACATGGCGGGTTTCAAATGGGTCGGTTTGCAAGAGCCGCAACATCCGCAAAGCGCCGTGCCGCAGTCATTGTTGTTGGTGGCTGAGGCGACACTGCCAGTCAATTCGCTTGAAAGGAGCCTGGATCATGAGTGAGGAGCAAAAAGTAAAAGGACCCGCCTCGTACTTCCCTTCGATCGAGAAGAAGTACGGGCAACCCATAAGCCACTGGCTGACGCTGCTCGGCTCAGTCAGCGCCAGGAAGCATATGGAGATGGTGGCCTGGCTCAAGGCCGAACATGGCATGGGCCATGGCCATGCCAATGCGCTGGTTGCGCACTTTCTGGCAGCCGCTAAAAAGGGCTGAAGGTTGGCTGCCGCGCCCCCCGGTCAATGCTTGCTGAAAGCGCTTTTCGCGCATTGACCGGGAGGCGACAAGCCATCGCTAGAAGAGGTCAATCAACCGGTCGGCACAACGCTGGGCGTCATGACCGATGTGCCGCACTCTTACTGTCGATCCTTGGCCGCCCCGGATCGGCGGCGAAAGCTAAACTGTGGGTGGCGGATCTGCGCAACAACCGCAGCCCCGCACCAGATGGGCCTTCGCAAGGAACCCCAGCCAATGCTGGTCATCGAACAACTGTACAAGTCCTTCAGCACCGCCCAAGGCCCGCTAGCGGTTTTGCAGGGCGTCGACTTGCAGTTGGCCCAGGGCGGCAGCCTGGCGTTGATGGGCGAGTCCGGCAGCGGCAAAAGCACCCTGCTGCACCTGGTCGCCGGCCTCGATCGCGCCGACCGCGGGCGCATCCTGATCGATGGCCAGGCCCTCGACGGTCATTCGGAGTCAGCCTTGTCACGCTGGCGCCGGCACGGCATGGGCCTGGTGTTCCAGCAGTACAACCTGATCAGCAGCCTCGACGTGGCGGCCAATCTTGCCTTTCAGGCCAGGCTGGCGGCGCGGCTTGACCGCCAGTGGCTGGATTACCTGACAACCCGCCTGGGCCTCGCCAGCCTGTTGCCGCGTTACCCGGAGCAGTTGTCCGGCGGCCAGCAGCAGCGGGTCGCCATTGGCCGGGCGCTGGCCGCCCGCCCGGCGCTGGTGCTGGCCGACGAACCCACCGGCAGCCTCGACGAGGCCACCAGCGATGAAGTGCTGGCGCTGATGCTGCAGCTGGTCGGCGAGGCCGGCAGCAGCCTGCTGATGGTGACCCACAGCCCGCGCCTGGCTGCGCGTCTTGAGCAGCGCTGCGTCCTGCGCGCCGGGCGTGTGCAGGTCGAGGCGCGCTGATGAGCCCGCTGCTGATTGCCTTGCAGGCGCTGCTCAGCCACTGGCGGCGCCATCGCTTGCAGTTTTTCAGCATCTTTACCGGCTTGTGGCTGGCCACCGCGCTATGGACCGGGGTACAGGCGCTCAACAGTCAGGCCCGGGCCGACTACGCCCGCGCCAGCGCGGTGTTGACCGGACCCGCGCAAGCGCAGCTGGTGGCCCGCAGCGGTGAACGCTTCGAGCAATCGCTGTATCTGCAACTGCGCAAGCTCGGTTGGCAGGTATCGCCGGTGCTGGAAGGCCGCTTGCGCTTCGCCGGGGAGCAGCCGCTGACGGTACGCTTGATCGGTATTGAGCCGCTGAGCCTGCCACCGGCAATGACCGTCGCCGGCACCCCGTTGCAAGGGTTCGACTTGCAGGCATTCATTGGCACGCCCGGGCAAGCCTGGATTGGCCCCGATACCCTGCGGCAACTGGCCGTCACTGCCGGGCAAGCGACCAGCAGTGACGGCCAGAGATTGCCTCCGTTGGTTGTGCAGCCACAGTTGGCACCGGGCGTGATTGTCGTGGATATCGGCCATGCACAAGCGTTGCTGCACGCTTCGGGGCAACTGTCGCGATTACTGTCGAGCGATGAGGCCAGGCCCTTGCCGGCAGAGATCGCCGAGCGCCTGACCCTGCAAGCGCCCAGCGACGACGGCGACCTGCAGCGCCTGACCGACAGCTTTCACCTCAACCTCACCGCCCTCGGCCTGCTGGCCTTCGTCGTCGGGCTATTCATTGCCCACGCCGCCATCGGCCTGGCCCTCGAACAGCGCCGTGGCCTGATTCGCAACCTGCGCACCTGCGGCATCAGCCTGAAAACCCTGTTGCTCGGCCTGGCGCTGGAGCTAGGCGTTTTCGCCGTACTCGGCGGCCTGGCCGGGGTCGCCAGCGGGTATGGGCTCGCCGCCTTGTTGCTGCCCGATGTCGCCGCCAGCTTGCGTGGCCTGTACGGCGCGCAGGTTGCCGGGCAACTGAGCCTGCCGGCCTGGTGGTGGCTGGCAGGGATCGTGGTGAGCGTGCTTGGCGCCTTGCTGGCCGGCGCCAGCAGCGTGCTGCGCGCCGCCCGTTTGCCGCTGCTGGCCCTGGCCCAGCCGCAGGCCTGGCGCCTGGCTCAAGGGCCCTGGTTGCACCGTCAGGCACTGGTAGCGGCATTTTTGCTGGTGGTTGCGCTGGGTTGCTGGCAATGGGGCAACAGCCTGACCAGCGCCTTGATCCTGCTTGCGGCGCTGTTGTTGGCGGCAGCGTTGCTGCTGCCCGCCCTGCTCGACGGCACACTGGCCTGGCTGGCACGCGTGTGCCACGGCCCGCTGAAGGAATGGTTTATCGCCGACAGCCGCCAGCAGCTCCCCGCGCTGAGCCTGGCGCTGATGGCGCTGTTGTTGGCCTTGGCCGCCAGCGTCGGCGTGGGCAGCATGACCGAGGGCTTTCGCAAGACCTTCAGCGGTTGGCTCGACCAGCGCCTTTCAGCCGATCTTTACCTCACTCCGCAGGACACGACACAAGCCCTGCAAATCACCGACTGGCTCGCCCGGCAACCGGCCGTCACTACACTGTTGCCCAGCTGGCGTGCAGAAATACGCTTGCAACAGTGGCCGGTGCAGGTCCAGGGCATCATCGATCACCCCGCCTACCCCGCGCGCTGGCCATTGCTGGAACAAAGCCCGCAGGCCTGGGCGCAACTGGCCAGCGGGCGGGCAGTCATGCTCAGTGAACAACTGGCCCGGCGCCTGAACTTGCACCTGGGCGACAAACTACAGTTAGCCAATCAAGCCATGACCGTCGTAGGCCTCTATGCCGACTATGGCAACCCCAAGGGCCACCTGCTGGTCAATGCCGACTGGCTGCGCGGGCACCTGGCGCAGGCGAAGCTGAGCAATATCAGCCTGAACCTTGCGCCCGATCGCGTTGCGGCGCTGAGGGCCGACTTGCAACAACGCTTCGCCCTGGACGACAGCCGCGTGGTCGAGCAAGCCACCTTGAAGCGCTGGTCCAGCGAGATCTTCAGCCGCACCTTCGCCGCCACCACGGCGCTCAACAGCCTGACCCTGGGGGTGGCGGGCATCGCCTTGTTCATCAGCCTGCTGACCTTGAGCCAGAGCCGCCTGGGCCAGTTGGCACCGCTCTGGGCGTTGGGCGTGCGGCGAACGCAACTGGTGTGGTTGTCGCTGGGACAGACCCTGATGCTGAGCAGCCTGACCGTGCTGTTGGCAATCCCCCTGGGGCTGTTGCTGGCCTGGTGCCTGGTGGCGGTGGTGAATGTCCAGGCCTTCGGCTGGCGCCTGCCGCTGCATGTATTTGCCGCGCAACTGCTGCAGCTGGCGGTGCTCGGCCTGTTGACCAGCCTGCTGGCCAGCGCCTGGCCGCTGTGGCAACTGGCGCGACGCCAGCCCAGCGAGCTGTTGAGGCAATTTGCCGATGAAATTTAACGTCTGCGTGTTGATCGGCCTGTTGCTGCTGGGCGGATGTGACCCGCCTGCGCCAGTGCCCAAAAGTTTTGCCGGGTTGGGTCAGGACGCTGCGGCCTTCAAGCAGGTGACGCGCAATCATCCGCTGGTGTTCCCCCTCGACCACGCTGCCCACAATGGCTTTCGCATCGAGTGGTGGTACGTCACCGCCAACCTCAGGGATCGCCAGGGGCGTGACTGGGGCGCGCAGTGGACGCTGTTCCGCTCGGCCCTGCGAGCGGGCCCGGAAACTAGCGACTGGGACAGCCCGAACCTGTGGATGGGCCATGCGGCACTGACCGGCCCCGGCGGCCACCAGGTCAGCGAAAGCCTGGCTCGGGGCGGTATAGGCCAGGCGGGGGTCGAAGCCCAGCCATTCCGGGCCTGGATCAACGATTGGTCACTGCAAGGCAGCGACGACATCAGCCACTTGCAGATGACCGCAAGCGGCAAGGGCTTTGCCTACCGCCTGAACCTGGTCAGCCCCGGCCCGCTGGTGCTGCATGGCGCCCGGGGCTACAGCGAAAAATCCGGCAAGGGCCAGGCGTCGTACTATTACAGCCAGCCGTTCTACCAGGTCAGCGGCGAGGTGGAACGCGACGGCCAACGCCTGACGGTCACCGGCAACGCCTGGCTCGACCGCGAGTGGAGCAGCCAGCCCCTGGCGGCCGGGCAGTCGGGTTGGGACTGGTTTTCCCTGCACCTGGACAGCGGCGCCAAACTGATGCTGTTTCGCGTGCGCGAGACCCAAGGCACACCTTACCGCGCAGGTACCTGGATCAGTGCCGAGGGTAGCGCCCAGGCACTGCAGGGTGAGCAGATCCAGCTGCAGGAGCTGGCCTGGAGCAAGCAGGAAAACGGCCGCGAGGTGCCTACCCGCTGGCGCGTGCAGGTGCCGGCGCATGACGTGGATGTGCAGGTCGATGCACTGGAGCCGAACGCATGGATGTCTACGCGCTTTCCGTACTGGGAGGGGCCGGTGCGCTTTAATGGAAGTGTGAGCGGCAAGGGCTACCTGGAGATGACCGGCTACTGACTTTGCAGGAGCGGGCTTGCCCCGCAACAGCATTGTGTCAGCCACATCGCATCGCGGGGCAAGCCCGCTCCCACTGGGTTCTTGACCAGGCATTCTCGTACGCCTGCTTAAGCGACTCGGCTTTTACTGTGGGACGTTTCCGATTCCGCCCGGCGGTACGTTACACCGTGGGCGTCGGTGCTAGGTTCCGGCCCTCATTGCCCAAGGAACCTGCGCATGACAAGGATGCCACCTTCAACTACTTCCCCTGCTCCCTCGATAATTTCTACCTCCGAATCGCTGGAGCCCGGCTTCTACATCGTACCGCGCAGCATGACTGGCGGTCAGGTAGTGGCTTCGCTGACTACGGCACATGGACCGCAATTGATCGCCCGGCTACAGCGGCTCAACCCGACCTTTGCCAGCGGCTTCAAGGCAGGCGAAATCTTCGTCATTGGTGACCCGAACATCGAAAGTGCCTGTACTCGCGAAGAAGCCAAACTGATGAATTCAGCAACCCAGGTACGCGAAAGCCTGGCCACGCTCACTTCCCAGGAAGCAGACTTCATGATGCGCAACCTGCCCGAAATCGCCGGTATGCTGGGCACAGCAAGTCTGTCGATGGGCATCGGCAAAGATATGCTGGAGAAGGGCTTAAGACAGGTTGACGGTACTTTGCGCAGTATCGAACAGTTGCACCAGCGTGAATTCGGTCGTAGTGGCAGGCTGAACAGCTCGGCATTCTTCAATGCCCGACGCGCGCTCTTCCAGCAGCTTGATGCGCAATTGAAGAGCATTTTTCTCAACAAGCAACTCAATCTTGGAGACCACGAGCGCTTGCGCAAGAGCCTGGGAATTTCGACCCGAAGCCTGGTGCACCACTGGAGCCGCGCCGGTGGAGCTGGACAGATTCCTGGCTATGCTACGCATCTGGAACAGGTGGCAAAGACGGCGAAGTATCTCAAATATGGTGGTTACGTCGGAGTTGGGCTGGGTGGCACGGCATCCTGGTTAAACGTGCAGGCAGCATGTCGCGCTGGAGCGACAGAAGAATGCAGGAAAATCCGCTTTACCGAGACCGGCAGCTTCACCGGCGGGCTTGGAGGCGGGCTGGCTGGAGCATACGCAGGCGGCCGGGCCGCCGCTTCGGTGTGCGTAGGCATCGGACCGCACGGCGGCGCCGTTTGCGGCATAGTCCTGGTAGGCATGGGCACTTATGTGGGAAGCATGATTGGCAACACATCTGGTGATCTTGCTGGAGAACTATTCTACAACTGGACAGGCTTATGAGTATTGACCCTCGTTCCTGGCCTCTGGGATTACAGATGGTGCTGATCCTTGGCCCGTGGATCATCATGCTGACTGGGGTCTTGATAAGCGCGTGCATCGCAAATGGCCGAGATTTTGCGAGGTCGCTTTCAGCGCTGCAAAGCAGTACCTGGCTGGAG
Organism: Pseudomonas wadenswilerensis; assembly: GCF_900497695.1. Lineage (GTDB taxonomy): Bacteria > Pseudomonadota > Gammaproteobacteria > Pseudomonadales > Pseudomonadaceae > Aquipseudomonas > Aquipseudomonas wadenswilerensis. Next base: position 900,455 of record NZ_UIDD01000007.1, read on the forward strand.
CAGCAGATTCGCGTTTGGGGGACATCAAGCCTAGTGGCGCGTTGGGTGCTTGTCGGAGTGATCAGTGGCTTACTGGCCTACCCACAAAAACATATACGCCAAGGCCAGCTCGACGCAGTGCAAGTGCGCAACTTCCCCCGGCGGCTCCGGCGTCGCTTGCTTGTTTCCGGCAGGCTGATCGCTATTGGGTTCGTGTTGATGATCATGAGTGTCGGGTTGTACAAGATCTGCGAACCATAGCCCGTGAGAGCCACGAACACACAACAGGAGACGCACCATGGACCACTTCACCGGCGGTTGCCTGTGCGGCAACGTGCGATTTGCAGCCTCGGGACGTCCCTATCGGGTCGGCCTTTGTCACTGCCTGGACTGCCGCAAACACCACGGCGCGCTTTTTCATGCTTCGGCGATCTTCCCCGAGGATGCGCTCAGCATCGAAGGCGAAACCCGTGACTACGCCGGGCGCTATTTTTGCCCCCGTTGCGGCTCGTCGGTGTTCGCCCGCTCAGGCGATGAAGTCGAAGTGAACCTCGGCTCGCTGGATGCCCCGGACCTGCTCACGCCCACCTACGAAAGCTGGACCCTGCGCCGCGAGTCCTGGCTGCCGCCCTTCCCGCTCAGCAGGCACTATGAACGGGATCGCGACCCTTCAGGGCGCTTCGAGGATTAAGCGCTCAGCTGTCGCTGCATCCCCTGCGACATCAGGCTGGAACCCTCGCGCAGTGGCTCCGGCGCGCCAACCGGCTGAAAGCCATGGGCCTGGTACAAGCGCATCGCCGGGCTATCGGCGAGGGTCACGCCCAGGCCAACCCGGCGCACCGCAACGCTGGTAGCCCAGTCCAATGCCGCCTTGAGCAAGGCACCGCCAGCGCCCAGGCCGCGCGCAGCCGGGTCGACCCACATCTGATAGATGTCAGCCACACCCGGCTCGGCGGCGGACAATTTGCACCAGACCAGCCCGCATACCACGTCGCCATTAACCGCGAAAAACGGCCGGTCGTTGCCGCTGGCATGGGCCGCCGCAATCCGCGCCGCCCAGTTTTCATCGGTTCGTTGCGACTCTGCTGCGAAGGTGCTGCCAAACGCATCCGGCGAATCCTGCAATGCCTGCAGGCGCAGGTCGCGGTAGGTTGGCCATTCATGGGGTAAAACGGGACGGATGGAGATCACAAGGCTTCCTGCGCTGATTGCCCCTAAACAGCTGCCAGACTACCACCAAGGTGCGATCATGCCGTCCTTCATCGACACCGCAGGATCAACCCACGATGTTTTCAGCAAGATGGACCTGGCTGGCCCTTACCCTGTTACCCGCCCTGACCCAGGCCGCAACACCGGAACCGGTGCCACTGACCCGGGTGTTCCAGGACTGGCGCGTGGCCTGCGACAACACCCGCCGCTGCACCGCCGTATCGGGCAGCACCGACAATCCGGGGATGGGCCTGTACATCGTTCGCGAAGCCGGTGCCAAGGGCAGCACCCGGCTCAGCGCGATCAGCTACGACGACGTCGCCCTGCGTTACGAATTTCACCTCGATGGCCGCCCCACCGAACCCTGGAAATACGGCTCGAAGGGCCGTGAGTACTATTACCTGGAAAACGACGCCGCCGTTGAGAAGCTGCGCGAGCTGCGCAACAGCGACACCCTGAGTTCCAACAGCAACTTTGGCGAACGCCGGGTATCGCTGCAGGGCTTGAGTGCCGCCTTGTTGCTGATGGATTCGGTGCAAGGCCGCATCGGCCACCCCAGTGCCTTCGTGCGCCCCGGCTACCAGGCGGACAGCCGGGTGCCGCCGGCCCCGGCCATTCCCAAGCTGCCACGCTTCACCCTGGCGCCGGCCTTGAGCGAGGCCGAGCAACAGGCCATCGGCGACTACATGATTGCCCTGAGCAAAGACGAGTTGAGCGCCGCGCCTCATCAAAACTGGCAGGCCCAGGCCGAGGTTTACTCTCTGGACCCGACCCACGCCCTGGTGCGCCTGCGTTACGGCTGCGCCGAGGACGGCTGCAACCACAGCCTCTACCGCGTCTCGCGCACGGCGCCTTACCAGGCGACGCCGCTTGAGCTCAAAGCGGCCCCCGAGGCTGATGTTGCCCCTGAACTGTACGGGCAGATCAGCTTCAACCCGGTCAGCGGCCAGTTGAAGATTTTCCGCGAGATGGGCAAGGACTGCGGCGATAGCTCGATCTGGCAATACGACGGTACGGCCATGCAGCTCAAGGACCGCCGGACCATGTGGCGCTGCGACAGCATCAACGAGGACTATTGGCCGGTGACCTGGCGCGCCAAGGGTTGACTCAAGCGCCCAGGTCATCCCAGTACGGCGGCGTGCCGATGGCGTCGAGAAAGTAGTCCCACACCCGCCGCACCTTCTGCGAGCGCAGGCGGTTTTCCGGTGACAGCAGGTGGATCTGGCTCGGCGTCGCCTCCACGGCGCCTTCCCAGTCGGGCAACAGTTGCACCAGGGCCTTGCTGGTAAAGCTGTGCTTGCTGAACAGCCAGGACGGAAAGAACACGATACCCCGCCCGGCCAGGGCCGCCTCGACCAGCACCTGGGCATTGTTGCTGCGCAGCGGCCCGTGCACGTCGACCACTTCAACGGTATCGCTGCCCGGGCGGCGCAAGTGCCAGCGCTGCGCCCCGCCGGTGCCTTTGTAGACCAGGCAGCAGTGCTGGCGCAGGTCCTGCGCGGACGTCGGCTGGCCATATCTGTGCAGGTAATCGGGACTTGCGCACAGCACATACCGCTGGGTGCAGATCTGCCGCCCGATCAGCCCCGAATCCTCCAGGTGGCCGACGCGGAAGGTGATGTCGGCGCCCTCCTGCACCGGGTCGATATAGGCATCGGTGGCCGTCAGTTCAACGGTCAGCTCCGGGTACTGCTCATGCAAGCCATTGAGCAGCCGGACGATGTGCAAATGGGCGAAGGCCACCGGCGCGTTGATCCGCACCAGGCCGCGAATGTCGCCGGTCTTGCCGCTGATCGATTCGTCGGCGGCATCCAGCAGCTCCAGCACTTCGCGAATCTGCAGGTAATAGCGCTCGCCGGCGTCAGTCAACTTGACCGCGCGGGTGTTGCGGTACAGCAACTGCTGCCCGACCTCGCGCTCAAGCGCGGCGATGAAGCGTGACACCGATGAGGCCGGCACCTGAAAGTGCCGGGCGGTGGCGGAGAAGCTGCCGGTTACCGCCACCATGGCGAAAAAGCGGTGGGCTTTGAGGTGCATGGGCGGCCCCTGCGACGGGAAATCCGCCCAGTATAGGGGCATAAATTGCTGTAGCAGCAATAGTGTTTTGCAATTTGCCTTGATTGTGGCTGTTTTCGCAAGATCCTAGGATGGCGCCATCCCACCGAGAGGCCCCACTCATGAATGACCTGTTTGCCCCTTATGACCTCGGCTCGCTGCAACTGAGCAACCGTTTCGTCATGGCGCCGATGACTCGCTCACGCGCCCCCGAAGACATCGCCACCGAACAGATTGCCCTGCATTACACCCAACGCGGCACCGCCGGCTTGATCGTCTCCGAAGGCACGCCAATTTCCCGCGAAGGCCAGGGTTACCTGTTCAACCCGGGCATTTTCACCGAGCAGCAAGTCCAGGGCTGGAAGCTGGTGACCGACTCGGTGCACAGCGTCGGCGGCAAGATCTTTGCCCAGCTGTGGCATGTCGGCCGGGTGTCGCACACCTCGATCCAGCGCGATGGCCAGGCCCCGGTCAGCGCCACCAGCAAGGTCGCCCAGGGCGCGATTGCCTTCGGCTACACCGACAGCGGCGAGCCCGGCTTTGTCTCGACTTCGACACCGCGCCCGCTGAACACTGAAGAGGTCGGCCGGGTAGTCGAAGACTTCGCCCAGGCCGCCGCCAACGCCATTGCCGCAGGCTTCGACGGCGTGGAAATCCACGGCGCCAACGGTTACTTGATCGAGCAGTTCCTCAACCCGCTGGTCAACGACCGCAACGACCGTTACGCCGCAGACACCCTGGAAAACCGCCTGCGCTTCGTTTTTGAAGTGGTCGATGCCGTCGTCAGGCGCATCGGCGCCGACAAGGTCGGCATCCGCATCTCGCCGTACGGCCAGCTGTTCGACATGCCGATCTACGCGCAAATCGACGAGACCTACTCGGCCCTCTGCGCCGGCATGGGTCAACGCGGCATCGCCTATGTGCATGTGATGGACCAGACCCACTTCTTCCTCGCCAGCGAAGGCGCGGTGGCCCAGGAGCAGGCACTGCGTGAGCTGCTGGCGCAGTGCAAGGCGCAACTGGGCCAGACCGCGCTGATCCTGGCCGGGGACATGACCCTGGAGCGTGCCCAGGACCTGGTGGACGCAGGCTTGATCGACCTGGCGGGCTTTGGCCAGCCGTTCATCGCCAACCCCGACCTGGTTGCCCGTCTGAAAAACGGCTGGCCGTTGACCGCGCCGGATCGCGACACCTACTACGGTGGCGGCGCCAAGGGTTACCTGGACTACGCCCCGTACGTCCCGGCCTGAACCGCGATCAGACCCGCCCTCGTCATGCGTGGCATTATTTGCGCAAACCTCTGTCCCCTTTTGTTCGCTCGCTTGTCATCAAGGGCATGTGAACCTAAAAGAGAGCGCAACAATGCCCGCACTGACACGCCACCGAACGCGCCTGGCGTCTTCGTTTTCGTCCCCTACCCTGTGCCTGATGCTCGGCCTGGCGTCGTTGGCCCCGCTAGCGGCGCTGGCCGACAGCGCCACCCGCAGCTACCAGGTACCGGCTGGCGAACTGGGCGCGGCGCTGACCCGTTTCGCCGCCCAGGCCGGGGTCAGCCTGTCGGTGGACCCGGGCCTGGTCAATGGCCGGCGCAGTGCCGGTCTGAATGGCAGTTTCAGTGTGGATGAAGGTTTTGCCCGGCTGCTGCAGGGCTCTGGCCTGCAACTGCAACCGGTGGCTGCGGGCGCCTACACCCTGGTGCCTGCCCCGCAAAGTGGCGACGCCGTGGAAATCGCCCCGACCAGCATCCTCGGGGCCCATAACGGTGCTGACGACGATGGCCAGCGCTATGCCGGTGGCCAGGTCGCCCGCCGTGGTTCGCAAGGTTTGCTGGGCTCGCGGGACTTCATGGAAACGCCCTTCAGCATGACCACCTATACCAGCGAGGCGATCAAGGGCCAGCAGGCGCGGACCCTCGGCGACCTGATCGCCAGCGACCCGTCGGTGCGCGCCACCAACCCCGCCGGTGGGCGCTTCGAGCAATTCACCATTCGCGGCTTCAGCCTGTTCAACAGCGATGTGGCCTACAACGGCCTGTATGGCATCCTGCCGACCTATTCCATCGACATGGAAATGGCCGACCGCGTCGACATCATCAAAGGCCCCAGCCAACTGATCAACGGCATCTCGCCGCGGGGCAGCGTCGGCGGCGGTATCAACGTGGTGCCCAAGCGCGCCAGCGACAAACCGATCACCGAGCTCACCGGCAGCTACGCCTCAGACAGCCAAGTCGGCGGCGCCGTGGACATCGGCCGGCGCTTTGGTGAGGACGGCAAGTTCGGCCTGCGCTTCAATGGCGTCAAGCAAGCTGGCGACACCGAGTGGGACCAGCAGAGCGTCGACCGCGAGATGGCCGTGCTCGGCCTGGACTTTCGTGGCGAGCGGCTGCGCCTGTCCACCGATATCGGCCATACCGAGCGCAACACCGATGCGCCCCAGGAGCGGGTGATCGTTGGCGCCAATGCCAAGGTGCCGGATGCCGAGGAGGTGCGGCGCAACTACGCCCAGGCCTGGAGCAAGGCGCGCACCAACGATACCTTCGGCACAGTGAACGCCGAATACGACATCAACGACTCGCTGATGGCCTACGGCGCGGTCGGCGCGCGCAAGAGCAACCACGACTTCCTCCGCCATAACGTGCCGGTCTCCAACGATGCCGGCGACTTCAGCGTCCAGCCGCGCGACTTCACCCGCGACGAAAACGTGCGCACCGCCACCGCCGGCCTGCGCAACTGGTTCGAAACCGGCCCGGTGAGCCACGAGGTCAACCTGGCGGCCAACTATTTCTACATGGACTTCGAGAACGGCGGTGGGCGTTATGCGGCCGGCCCGAGCAACCTCTACAACCCGCGCCCTACCCCCACCCCCGGCACCCTGCTGCGCTCGGACCCCAAGGTCTATACCGAGAACCGCTTCAGCGGCGTGGCGTTGTCCGACACCCTGGGCTTTTTCGACCAGCGCCTGTTGCTGACCCTGGGCGCGCGCTGGCAGCGGGTCCAGGTCGATGACTGGAGCGACGGCATCAAGGGCGACACTGCCTATGATGAGGAGAAGCTCTCGCCCTCGGGCGGCATCCTGTTCAAACTCACCGACCAGCTCTCGCTGTATGCCAACTATATGGAAGGCCTGAGCCAGGGCAAGATCGCCCCGTCGACTTCGATCAACGAAGACCAGATCTTTGCGCCGTTCATCAGCCGCCAGGTGGAAGTCGGCGCCAAGTATGACCTGGGCAGCTTCGCCCTGACCGCCAGCGCCTTTCGCATCAAGCAGCCGGCCTACGAGACCAACGCCACTACCCGGGTGTTCGGGCCCAACGGCAAGCGCGAGAACAAGGGCGTCGAGCTCAACGTGTTTGGCGAGCCGCTCAGGGGCTTTCGCTTGCTGGGTGGGGTGATGTACATCGACAGCGAACTGACCGACACCGTCGGCGGCAGCTTCGACGGCAACCGCGCCCCGGCAACACCGGAGTACAACGTCAGCCTGGGCGCCGAGTATGACGTGCCTGCCCTCGCCGGCCTGACCCTGACGGCTCGTGGCCTGCATTCCAGCTCGCAATACCTGGACCAGGCCAACAGCAAGCAGATCGACGGCTGGGAGCGCTACGACCTCGGTGCGCGCTATGCCTTCAAGGTCGATGACAAGGACATCACCCTGCGCGCCAGTGTCGAGAACGTGCTGGACGACCGCTACTGGGCTTCGGCGGGTGCCTCGGATGACAGTGAGGCGGGGCTGACCCTGTCGACGCCGCGGACCTACCTGGTGTCAGCGACTCTGGGTTTTTGAGGGCACAGCGGTTAGCTGCAACAGGATCCCTGTGGGAGCTGGCTTGCCAGCGATGAGGCCGGTCCAGTCAATACATCAAGTGCTGACCGGACTACGACCGCTGCGCGCTCGATCGCTGGCAAGCCAGCTCCCACAGTTCAACCCCTGACCGCCGCCTCAATCACCGCAATATCAATCTTGCGCATTCCCATCATCGCCTCAAAGGCACGCTTGGCCGCGGCGCGGTCTGGGCTGGTCACCGCCTCGACCAGCACCCGTGGCGAGATCTGCCACGACAGCCCCCACTTGTCCTTGCACCAGCCGCAGGCGCTTTCCTGGCCGCCATTGCCGACAATGGCATTCCACAAGCGATCGGTTTCCGCCTGGTCTTCTGTCGCGACCTGGAACGAGAACGCCTCGTTATGCTGGAACATCGGGCCACCGTTGAGCCCCACGCAGGGGATGCCCAACACGGTAAACTCCACGGTCAGCACATCCCCCTCCTTGCCTGAGGGGAAGTCGCCCGGCGCCCGGTGCACCGCACCGACCTTGCTGTCGGGGAAGGTTTGCGCGTAAAAGGTCGCAGCCTCCAGTGCGGTGCCGTCGTACCAGAGGCAGAGGGTCGTTTTATGGCTCATCCTGGTTCTCCACGGTTGGTGAATGGCAGGTTGATTCTAGTCAGGAAGACAGCGGACATACGTGAGGATTTATACAGCATGACCAGAATCAGCATTGCCTGCGCCTCACCCAGCAGTGACCTGGAAATCGCCAAATTTCTGCATCAACGCTTGAAGATGTCGATCAGCGGCGCACGCCAACTGCTGGCCAGCGGCGCCCAGGGCTGTTTCTTCAGCGCCGAACTCTATGGCAATGATCATGTCCAGCGCGATCAGGACATTCGCGACATCCTCGCCTTCTTCCGGCAACAGCAACTGCCCCTGCTGCTGGTTGAAAGCGACGAGGGCCAGGCGCCGGAGGCGCTGCCTGCAGAGGATCTGGAGCAATACTCAATCGCCGAAGAGCACCTGCTCAATGCGCTGGATGCGGCCCAAGGGCGTTACTGCTAGCGCGGGGTTCACAACGCGCCATTCAACTGCCCCAGGTCCGCCGCCAGTTGCAACCTGGCGGTGTACCAGTTGACCAGCGACTCCACTCGCCGCTGCTCGGCGATGGCCAGTTCATTCTGCGCCCTGAGCAGTTCGATAATGCTGCCCACCCCGGCCTTGTAGCGCCCCAACGCGACCTGATGGGATTGTCCGGCACTGGCGACGAAGCTGCGGCTGAGCGCCAGGGCGCGGGTGCGCGCATCCAGGGCCTGGCGGCTTTTCCAGACGTTGAGAGCGACGCTGCGTTCGGTCTGCTCCAGCGCCTGCTCGCGGGCGCCGGCTTCGTAGTCGGCGGCGCGGGCACGACGACGGCTGAGAAAGCCGTCGAAGATCGGCACGGTGATCTGTACACCCACGCTCCAGGTCTCGATCTGCTGGCGCGTCGACACCTGGTCGATCGGCGTGTCCTCCTGCTGGTAGCTGCTGAACAGCGACACCTTCGGGCGCCCTTCGGCACGCGCTTCATCCGCCTTGGCGCGCGTGGCGAACCAGTCCGCGCGGGCCTTTTCGATGGCCGGATGCTGGGCCTTGGCCTGCGCCATCAGGGCATCGACACTGGCCATGAACTCGCCCTCCTGCCCCGCCGGCTCGTTCATGGCGCTGAGCGTCAGCGGTGCCGAGGGTGACAGCCCGAGGGCACTGGCCAGGGCGCCCTGGGCCGCAGCGTACTCACCCTCGGCCAGCACCCGTTCAAGCTGCGCCTGGTCGTGGGTGGCCTGGGCCTGCAGGCGGTCGGTCTGCTCGCCGGCCCCGGCCTGGTATTTGGCCGTGGCCGCCTTGAGGCTGTTGGCCGCCAGGGATTCGGCGCTGCGCTTGGCCTCGAGCAACGCGGCGTTGGCCTGGACCTGGTAGAAGGCTTTGCTGGTGTCGAGCACCGTGGCCTGGATTTTCTCCACGCGACTGCTGCTGGCAGCGTTCAACAACTGGCGGGCGCCCTCGACTTTCGCCGCCCGCAGGCCAAAGTCATACAGCACCCAGCTCAGATTCAGGCCATAGCTGTTGGTGCGGGTGTTCAAGGTCGAGTCAGCTTCGGGAAAGTTGTCAAAGCGCGTCTTGCGGCTTGCTCGTCCGCTGCTGGCCTGGGCTTGCACGGTCGGCCAGTAGGCCGAGTACTCGGCATCGAGGCTGGCCTGGCTGCTCAGTTGCGACAGCCAGGCTTCACGCACTTCAGGATCGGCGCACAGGGCGATGGCCACGGCACTGGACAACGCCAGCGGCTCTGCCGGGCTTAACCTGCCCGGGCAGGCATCGAGGGGTTCGGCGGCCATGCCCGGCGCGACCCTCCAGACTGCCAGCAAGGCAGCCAGACACAACCTCAGCAGGTGGTGGTTCATGACGAAGACGCCGCACCACGGGCAACTTCACCTGGCTCGGCTGGCGCCTGCTCATCCGCCTCGATCAGCGGCCCGTCATAGACCACTCGGCCGTTGTCCAGCGCCAGCACCCGGCGTGCCGAGCGAATGGTATCGGGGCGATGGGCGACAATGATGCGGGTGATGTTCAGCGCTTGCAGGGCATGATTGACCGCCGCCTCCCTGGCGATGTCGAGGTGGCTGGTGGCCTCGTCGAGAAACAGAAGCTTGGGCCGCCGGTACAGCGCCCGGGCCAGCAGGATGCGTTGCTTCTGCCCACCCGACAGCACCGTGCCCATGTCGCCCACCAGGGTGTTGTAGGCCATGGGCATCTGCGCGATGTCGTCATGCACCGCCGCCATGCGCGCGCACTGCTCGACCCAGCGCGGGTCGGCCTCGGCGCTGAAAAAACTGATGTTGTCGGCAATCGAGCCGGCAAACAGCACGTCATCCTGCAGCACCGTGGCGCTGACCCGTCGCAGCCGCTCCAGGTTATGGCTATCGATGGCAACACCGTCGAGCAGCACGCTGCCGCTGCTGGGGGCCAGAATGCCGAGCATGACGTTGAGCAAGGTGGTCTTGCCGCCACCCGAAGGGCCGACAATCGCCAGCGAGTCCCCGGCTTCGATACGCACCGACACGTCATCGAGCACATAGGGCTCGTGCTCGGAATAACGGAACTTGAGCTGGCGCACTTCCAGGCTCGGCACGCTGTCGACGGCGTCATTGTCGTCAACGGACGGGGACTGCCTGGGCTCGGGCACCTGCAGGAGGATATCGGCCAGGCGCTCGCCATGCAGGCGCAGCATCAGCACATCCACCAGCTTGTCGATCAGCCCGGCCACACGGCTGTTGAACTGCTCCTTGTAGGCGTTGAAGGCAATCAGCATGCCGGCGCTGAACTGGCCATCGAGCACCAGCCTGGCGCCGAGCCAGATCACCAGCACGGTCACCAGGCCGAACAGCAGGCCATTGAAGGCACGGTAGGCCAGCTCCAGCTTTTGCGGGCGCAAACCGGCGTTGATTTCCTCGACCAACAGGCTGCCCCAGGCGCTGGCGCGTTGCTCCTGATGGCCGAACAACTTGATGGTGCGCACCCCGCGCATGCTTTCCAGAAAGTAGCTCTGCTGCCGGGCGGCATGCACCAGTTGCTCTTCGCTGGCGCGCCGCAACGGGCCGAACCAGGCCCAGCGGGCCAGCGCATAGACAACCATGGCCAGCAGCGCGATCAGTGCCAACGGCGGGCTGTAGGCGAACATCAGGCCGAGGGTCACCAGGGTCATCAGGCCGTCGAGCAGGGCTTCGACAAACGAGGTGGTCAGGGTGTGCTGGATCGATTTCAACGAGCCAAAGCGCGAGACGATATCGCCCAGGTGGCGGCGCTCGAAGAAGGCCACGGGTAAGCGCACCAGGTGGCTGAAGACGTTGATCTGCCATTGCGCGCTGAGCATGGTGCCCAGGTACATCAATGCCCAGGAACGGCCCAGCGCCAGGGTTTGCTGCATTACCAGCAACAGGCCGAAGCCGATCGCCAGCACCGCCAGCAGGTCCAGGTCGGCGCTGACCAGCACCTTGTCGATCACCGTTTGCAAAAAAAACGGGCTGAGCACCATGCACAGCTCCAGCGCCGCCGCCAGCAACAGCACATGGCTCAGTACCCCGCCAAAGCCTTGCACCCGGCCCAGCAACTGACGCAACCGCAGCGGCGGGTTGGCCGGCCCCGGCTGGAAATCGCTCTGTGGCCACAACTCCAGGGCCACGCCGGTGAAGGCTGCCGAGACTTCATCGAACGACAGTTGGCAAACGCCGCGCCCCGGATCGTGCAGGGTCACCCCGCGCGGGCCGACCTCCTTGAGCACCACGAAGTGGTTGAAGTTCCAGTGCAGCACACAGGGCAAGCGCAATTGCCCCAGCGCTTGCAATTCCAGACGCAACGGCCGGCTGGCCAGGCCCAACTGGCTGGCCATGGCCATCAACTGCTTGAGGGTTGCGCCCTTCATCGACGGCGACAGTTTCTGGCGCAGCGAGAACAGGTCGTGGCGCTGGCCGTGGAAGCCGGCGATCATCACCAGACAGGCCTGGCCGCACTCGGCGGCTTCGGCCTGGAGCACCATGGGCAGCTTGCGGCCGATGCCGAAAGCCAGCGGTTGGCGAATGTTCAAAGGCGTTTCCCTATGCCGCGCAGGGGTTCAAGCAGCCACTCGTAGAGGGGCATGTTTTCCTGCAGGATGTCTGCGTCCAGTTGCATGCCCGAACGCAAGCGCTCGTTCAGCCCGCGCCCGCGCATGTCTTGTTGTTCGAGGGTGACCCTGACCCGGTACATCGGGCCCAGCTCGCGCTGCTGCTCGGAGACGCCGCCCACGCTCATGATTTCATCGGCCGGCAGCGCGCTGCGTGACACCGACGCTACCGTGCCGCGGGCCAGGCCGAAGTGCTGGTAGGGATAGGCATGATAGCGCAGCAGCACCGCATCGCCGGCACGTACGAAGCCCGCCGCACGGCTGGGCACATAGAGTTCGGCATACAGCTGGGCATCCGTGGGCACGATGCTCAGCAACGGCCGGTTGCTGTCGGCGCGGGTGCCATTGACCACGCCAACGGCCGTCACCTCACCACTGGCCGGCGCGGTAATCACCACCTGGCGTTTGACTTCGCTTTCCAGCAGGCTGCCCTGGCTCTCCGACAAGCGCCGCTCAAGCTCGGCCAGTTGCTTGCCCTGGTTGAACGGCAACTCGGCAAGTTCGGCGCGCAAGGTCGCGATATCGTTACGCAACGACAACAACGAACGGCTCAGTTCCTCGCTACGCAGGCGCACTTCCAGCACGGCATCCTGCTTTTCCTGCAACTGGTCGCGGGACACATAGTCCTGACGTTGCAGGTCGGCATAGCGCGCGGCAATACCCTGGGCCAGCCCCAGGCGCTGGCGGCTGATGTCCATTTGCGTGACGATTTTCTGCTGCTCGCTTTCCAGCACCGCCAGGCGTCGGCGCTTGCCCTCCAGCTCCTGCAGGTGCAGCGCGCGGGTGGTAGCGATTTCGTCTGTCAGGCTGTCGTTACGGCGCTTGATCAAGCGGCTGATGGCGACGTGCGCACCACCGGCCTCGGCGTACAGGTCACTGCCCAGCGCCATCAGCGTAGCGCCCGCGGCAACGGTCTGCCCCTCGGCTGCGGCAAGGTCTTGGACAACTCCCGGCTGTGGCGCAAATACCTTGATCAGGCCACCCTGGGGCACCAGCACGCCGGTCACGGTGGCGCGGCGGGTATAGGTGGCGCAGGCCAGAAACACAATCAACAACACGCTGAACAGCAGCGCAGCAAGTGCCGCCCAGCGCAGGGGCACGGGCGCCACCAGCAGCACACTGCCCAACTCCTTGTCACGCCGTGCATGCACGGCTTCGCTCCTGAATAACATGCCAATCCATGACCCGGCGGATAACGTTAATAACACTGAACAGACCATTCAGCTGAGTCCGTAGCAGCATAACGGCGGATTAATCCGCAGGCACTAGCACACTTGTACTATTGCACTTTGATCCGGGGCATCACTAACTTGTCCGGGGATCGAAACAGCGAACAACTGTAATTAAAACTGTGATCGGTCTCTCATTTTTAAATGAGTAATACGTTGCGCCCAGGCCCTCTCCTGGGGGGGATCAACCTAGGACGAACCCACTGTATCAACGAGGTAACTATCTCATGACCCATGCCCAAAACATCGACATGACCACCGCCACGCCAGCCGCCCTGCGGGTGCTGGACGATCAGGAAGTAGACCAGGTAAGCGGCGGATTTTCCGTCAGCGCAGGCTCCTGGACACTGACCGGTGGTTCCTACAACTTCGGCGCTGGCGCCGGTTACCGCTTTGACTTGTACAAAGGCGGCGCCCATCAGGGCAGTTACACCATGTGCAAATAAACTCAGCGATTATATGAGTTTGAAGTAAGCGAAGGGCCATTGCGGCCCTTCGTTCTATATACAAGGATGATAGTTAATTGCCATCAGCTACCTTGCGTTCAATCTCGGCGATCTTGCGGCTGAGCTCTTCGGCGGCGTCTGCCTGGGTACGATGGGTGGTCGGGGTGATCGGCCGGTTGGCAGGGTCGTTTTCTTCAGCAGGCTTGTCCGTCTCGTTGGCGGGCTTGTCGCGGTCATGGCTGTTCATTGCAGTTACCTCCCGTGTCATACCCGTTGGATAGCACGCCAGCCTCGGAGTTCTCATCGGCAACGGCTTGAAGTTGGCCAGGCTTCTGCGATGATGCGCGGCCAAAACGCACGTTCGCTTACCCCGCAGGATTGAAACCCAATGGTTGACGCAAGATGGAACTGGCTGCCCTTGATGCTCCTGCCCGCCCTGACCCTGGCCGCGCCCGAACCGGAGCCGGTGCTCAAGCAGTTCAAGGAATGGGTCGTGGGCTGCGACAACACCCTGCGCTGTACCGCCGTTTCACGTAGCGTCGACCAGGGCGCGGGCCTTGAGCTTGTGCGCGAAGCCGGGGCCGAAGGTGCCACCGCCTTGACCCTGTTCACCGACGCCAGTGTCGACCTGGGCGCCAGGCTGCTGGTCGACGGCGGCCCGGCGCCAACGGGATTTCGCCCAGGCTCCCAAGGGCAAATGCGCTATCACGCAAAAGGCGACGTCGCGGTACGGTTGTTGCGCCAACTGCGCAACGGCCAGACCCTGACCTTGGACACTACCAACGGCCAGCACCCGGTATCACTGCAGGGCCTGAGTGCATCCTTGCTGTTTATCGATTCGCTGCAAGGACGTATCGGTCACCCCAGCGCCTTTGTAAACCCCGGCACGCGGCCAGACAGTCAACTGCCGCCAGCACCGCCGACGCCCATGCTTGCCCCCTTCACCCCTTCGCCAGGCTTGAGCGACGCCGAGCAACAAGCCATCGCTGACGCAGTCATTGCCATCACCCGGCTTGAGTGGAGCGAGCCCGAGCATGACAACTGGCAAGCCGAAGCCGAGGTCTCGCCGCTGGACGCGACCCATGTGCTGGTAGGCCTGCGTTACGGCTGTGGGACCCAGGGCTGCATGTACAGCTACTACCGCGCCTTGCGAACAGCGCCCTATCAACCCACCGCGCTGCACATCTCGGTCCCCAAACATGATGTACTGGGCGGCGAGATGTATGGCTTTTTCAAGTTCGACCCGGCCCGCGGCGAGCTGACCCAGTTGCAGCCGGGAGGGCGCTACTGCGGCGCCAATGCAACCTGGCGCTATGACGGCGCGGTGATGCAGCTCAAGGCATTCAGCCGGATGAGCTGGTGCGACAGTGTCGATACCGCCCATTGGCCACAGATCTGGCGTACCGAGGGATAGCGCCAGGCATACAGCTTGGCGCAGGCATTCGGTACACTCCGCGCTTTGACCCTAGAGCTCATGCGCATGGATGCCTTCGCCCGCTTCGTCCTCAAGCCGCTTGCTGCGGGCCTCGGTGTGTTCACGCTGGCCGCTTGCAGTCTCATCCCAGCAGGTGGCGAGACCGAGCCGACAGGCGACGGCCACCTGCCCATGCACCAGCGTCAGGCCCCCGACTGGCGAGCCCTGAACCTGGACGCGGATCAGGACTGGCTGCTGATCGACCTAAACAGCCTGCAGCATGAGGGCGGCATTACCTACGCCTGGACCGGCATCCAGCGCCACCGCTATCCGATGCAATACGGCCACGCGGTGATGGCCCTGCACAGCCGCGAGCACCTGGCGTTTTATTGCGAGCGCCAGCTCATCAGCCGGCAAAGCCAGTTCTTCCTCGACAACGACAACCGCGTAGACAGCACCCGGCTCAAGTCGCAGCCCTTCAGCGAGTTCTACCGGCAGGCCCCGCTGTACTATCAGCAGTTGTTCAACGCCGCCTGCCAACCGCCGGCCGAGCTTGCCAAGCTTGCGCCGCTCAAAGCCCGTACGCCGTTGCCGCCGCCGTTCCTGCCGCCCAGGGCCAGGCCTGAAGTGCTTGCGGCCATCGCCGCCCTGCAGCTGCCGGCGCCACGCCTGACCCTGCACAGGCTGGACTATCGCTACGAGGCGAAGCTGACCGACGGGAACGCTACCGTCGACAGGCCGCGCCAGGTGTTCCTCAGCAACGACAGCCGCTCCGGCCAGTTGTTGCTACAGGCCGTGGACCCGACGATAGCGCAACAGCTGCAACTGAGCTTTCGCGGCCTGTTCGATCTGGCCGCACGCGGTATCGACATCATGACCGGGCAGGAACAGGACGCCAGCGACAGCTTGACCGCGCTGTCATTCACCGGCGCCTGGCAAACCCTGCCCGCCCATGCGCAACTGAGCTACACCATCAGCTATGCCGGGCAAACCGCGAGCATTACCCGCACCACCCACTGCCAGGTCGGCAAGGCGCGACCGGCCAGCACCTTGCACCCGGCCCTGCAGGGCAGCGCCAAGCCGTTGACCTGCACCTGGCAGAGCCCACGCGGCAACCGTTGGGTCGAAGGCTACAGCTACCTGAGCGACTATGGCGTGTTCGTCCGTACCCGAGAAGACAACCCGCTGGGCACCTGGCGCTGGAAAATCGAGTCGCTGCAGTGAGTCAATGCAGGACGGTGGCGAAAGTCGCGTCCATGCGCTCGCGGTCGTAGTCCAGCAGCCACGGCTGGTGCTGGCGGTACAACAGCGAGAGCACGTCGTGGTTGGGGCCCACCACATCCATGCCCCGATCGTCATAGGGCAAGGCCATCAGCCGCTGGTTGAGGTTGAACAGGTAGACACCGCAGCAAGGGCTCGGGCGAATGGTCCCCGGATTATCGGCCAATGCGCACCAGAGCACCGGTTGCAGCAGCGACAGTGGCGCCTCGAAGGCGAGGTGCAGCCAGTACTCGGGCTGATGCTCTTCGAACCAGTCGTCCGGGTCCAGCCGCTGGCTCCACAGCGAGCGCTGGGCGGGGATGCGAATACCGGCGGCACGCAGGTCGCGCAACACGTCGCGATGGGCAAAACCGTTACCGTTGGAGTGCACGCGCAGGCACACCACCATCGATTGCTCGCCGGCAAACAGGTCGCGGCACACCGTGGTTGCCTTGCTGACCGCCAGCAGAAACCGTTCGATGTCGCTACCGCCTTCGGCCAGCTCGAAGCGCAGGCCTTGCGGGTAGGTATAGAAAAGCGGCCTGGCGAAGGCCAGGCCGCTGAAAATGTGCTGGATTTGCAGTTGTAGAGTCACGATACCTTCCTGGCTGTCGGCCCCACACTTCAGGGGCCAGAGTCCGTTCAGGCATACTACTGGAAATCAGCCGGCCACTGCCACGCTGTCAACGGGAAGGGGTTCACATGGACGTACGCTGCACATCGATTGAAGAAGTTCGCGAGCACATTGATCGCATCGACCGCGAACTGGTCGCCCTGCTCGCCCGGCGCGGCAACCTGGTCAACCAGGCGGCGGCGTTCAAGAAAACCCGCGACGACGTCCGCGCCCCGGCGCGGGTCGAGCAGGTGATCACCAAAGTGCGCGCCCTGGCCACGGAATCTGGCGCGCCCGGTGACGTGGTCGAGCAGGTTTATCGGGCGATGATCGCGGCCTTCATCGAGGAAGAGCTAAAGGCGCATGCGGCGTTGCCAGGGCAGCCAGCACCTTAGGACGATCGCGGGGCAAGCCCGCTCCCACAGGCCCCGCGATGCCTCACTCAGTGCGGTGCGCGCGGGATGGTCTTGAGCAGGTCTTCAGGGCTGATATGCCCGACCACCTGCTGCACGCTGCCCGGTTGCGGCAGGCCAAGAATGTGGCCTTTCATCTTGCCGATCACGTGCATCTCGCACGGCTTGCAGTCGAACTTCAGGGTCAGCACTTCATCGCCGTGAATCAGCTGCATCGGCGCCACCTTGGTGCGCACGCCGGTGACGCCCTTGGCCTGCTTGGGGCACAGGTTGAAGGAGAAACGCAGGCAGTGCTTGGTGATCATCACCGGCACTTCGCCCGCCTCTTCGTGGGCCTCGTAGGCGGCGTCGATCAGCTTGACCCCGTGACGGTGATAGAAGTCGCGGGCCTTCTGGTTGTAGACGTTGGCCAGGAACGACAGGTGCGACTCCGGGTACACCGGCGGCGGGTTGGTCTCGGCCTTGCGGCCGCCACGCGGGTGGGCCTGGATACGCGCTGCAGTCAGTGCTTCGATGACCTCGCGGCGCAGCGCCTTGAGCTGCGAATTGGGGATGAAGTACGCCTGCGGTGCATCGAGCTGAACGGCGGTGGCGTGATACTCGGTGGTCCCCAGCTGGCCGAGCAGGTCGCGCAGTTGCTCCAGCGCCTGCTCCGGCTTGTTGGCCAGGCCGAACGGGCCGTCCAGGGCGACGCTGGCACTGATGCCCTCCTCGCTGGTGGCGGTCAGGGCCAGACGCTGTTCGTCCAGCTTGGCGACCCAGGCCAGGCCGATACGGCGCTCGGCCGAAGTCTTCTGCAGGGCCTGCTGCCAGTTGTGGTCGAGGTTGCGGCTCAGCGGATGGTTGGGCCGCAGCTGGTGCATGCCCTTGGGCATCTCGTTGGGTTCGACGCGGTAGCGGTAGCGCTTCTCGCCGTCTTCATCGAACTCGCCTTTGGCCTCGGCGATGTTGGCACGGAACCCCACCACTTCGCGCTTGACCAGCACATTGAGGCCGTCGCCGTTGGACAGCGGCTCATGGGTGACCACCTGCAGGTCGCGCTTGCCGACTTTCTCGACCACGCCCACCGGCAGGCCGGTGAAGGTCGGCGAGTCGAAGGCGCCGATGTCGATCTTGCGCTCGCTGACAAAGTAGTCGGTGCTGCCGCGGTGGAAGGTCTTGTCCGGGTCGGGCAGGAAGAAGTGCGCGGTGCGCCCGCTGGAGGCGCGGGCCAGGTCCGGGCGGTCTTCGAGCACGGCGTCCAGGCGCTGGCGGTAGTAGGCGGTGATGTTCTTCACATAGCCCATGTCCTTGTAGCGCCCTTCGATCTTGAACGAGCGCACGCCGGCTTCGACCAGGGCGCGAATGTTGGCGCTCTGGTTGTTGTCCTTCATCGACAGCAGGTGCTTTTCGTAGGCGATCACCCCGCCCTTTTCGTCCTTGAGGGTGTACGGCAGACGGCAGGCCTGGGAGCAGTCGCCACGGTTGGCGCTGCGGCCGGTCTGGGCGTGGGAGATGTTGCACTGGCCGGAGAAGGCCACGCACAGCGCGCCGTGGATGAAGAACTCGATCGCCGCTTCGGTTTCGTCGGCGATGGCACGGATTTCCTGCAGGTTCAGCTCACGGGCCAGCACCAGCTGGGAAAAGCCGGCCTGGTCGAGGAACTTGGCCCGGGCCAGGGTACGGATGTCGGTCTGGGTGCTGGCGTGCAGCTCGATCGGCGGGATGTCCAGTTCCATCACCCCCAGGTCCTGGACGATCAGCGCGTCGACGCCGGCATCGTACAGTTCGTGAATCAGCTTGCGCGCCGGCTCCAGCTCGTTGTCGTGGAGGATGGTGTTGATGGTGGTGAACACCCGGGCGTGGTAGCGACGGGCGAATTCCACCAGTTGGGCGATATCGCTGACTTCGTTGCAGGCGTTATGGCGGGCGCCAAAGCTCGGGCCGCCGAGGTACACGGCGTCGGCGCCATGCAGGATGGCCTCGCGGGCGATGGCGACATCGCGGGCGGGGCTGAGCAATTCCAGGTGATGCTTGGGCAGGGACATGTTTTTTTAGTCAGGCTGTCACGGTCGAGGCGCGCATTGTAGCGGCGAAACGCCCGATCGGCACCCGTAGCCTGCCCGGTGGCCTGTGTAGGCCAATCGCTGGCAAGCCAGCTCCCACAGGTTCGGCGGGCGCAAGACCTGTAGGAGCGGGCTTGACCCGCGAAGAGGCCAGCCCAGCCGCCGCAACAACTCAGGCCTTGGCCGCCATCGCCGTCACTTCCACACGCATCCCTTCAACCGCCAGCGAAGCCACGCCAACCGCGGCGCGTACCGGCCAGGGCTTGGCGAAGAAGCGCTGGTACACCTCGTTGAAGGCGGCCCGCTCGGCCATGTCGGTGAGGTAGATGGTCAGGTGCAATACCCGGTCCATGGAGCTGCCGGCGCGCTCCAGGGCGACTTTCAGCGCCTGCAGGGTGCACTCGCTCTGGGCAGTGATGTCACCCAGTTCCAGGCTGCCGTCGGCACGGGTGGGGATCTGGGTCGAGACCAGGATGCCACCGAAACCGGCAACGTCGGAGGAGATCGAGTCGGCGTCCGGGTCGGGGATGAAGCTGATGTCTTGGTTAGCCATGGGTATCTCGTGTCTGGGGAAATAAAAAGGGCGGTCGCCCGCCCCTTTTTGTTACTTGCCGCTGGCCAGCGCTGGCGTACGCGGAGGCACCAGGCGCTTGGACCCGGTCGACTCGAATGCAGCCGCCAGGCGCAGCAACGACGAATCGTCGTAGGCGCGACCGGCAAAGGTCAAGCCCACCGGCATGCCGATATCGGCCATCACGCCCATCGGCACGGTCACCGTCGGCACGCCCAGGTGACGGATCGCCAGGTTGCCGTTGGCCACCCACACGCCGTTGCTCCAGGCAATGTCGGCGGACGCCGGGTCGACATCGGCGTTGGCCGGGCCAACGTCGGCGACGGTCGGGAAGATCACCACGTCGAGCTTGAGCGCATCCATCCAGTCTTCAAGGTCAATGCGGCGGGTCTGTTCCAGGCCGCGCAGGCCATCCGGCACGGTGCTGATCTGGTCCCACGGGGTGATGCCGCGCTCGGCCATGCGCACGTACTCGTCCATACCAGCGGCCAGGTCGCCTTCGCGGTTGGGCAGCGTGCCCGGATCATGCGGGAAAATCTTCGGCCCGTCGACGTCGACCAGGCGGTTGAGTTTGGGGTCGCCGTTGGCCTGGAGGAAATCATCGAAGGCCCAGGCGGTCAGGTCCCATAGTTCATGGTGGAGGAATTCCTTGGACACCAGGCCGCGGTTGAATACGGTCGGCGCGCCCGGGCGGTCGCCCTCGCAGTTGGACACCAGCGGGAAGTCGACTTCGATCACTTCGGCGCCGGCCGCTTCCAGCGCCTTGCGCGCCTGCTCCCACAGGGCGATCACCGATGGCCGGGTGTTGATCCGCTGCCCGGTCGGGCCACCGATGCCGGGGGCTTCGCTGGTGCCGGCTTCAGGGTCGGCGTTGATGTACATGCGCGGCACGCCGAAACGCTTGCCCTTGAGCGCTTCGGCATCGGCCGCCAGCTCGTGATAGGACGCCGGGCGCACCGAGTCGACGCTGGGGATTGGCACCCAGGGCTGCAGGCGCCACAGGTCGCCGCGTTTGTCCGGGTCTTCGGCGACGACGATGTCGAGCACTTCCAGCAGATCGGCCATGGTCCGCGCAAAGGGCACCACCACGTCCATCGTCGGCGTCAGCGGCCAGTTGCCGCGCACCGAGATCACCCCGCGCGATGGCGTGTAGGCGCACAGGCCGTTGTTCGAGGCCGGGCCGCGGCCGCTCGACCAGGTTTCTTCCGCCAGGCCGAAAGCCGCGAAGCTGGCGGCGGTGGCGGTACCGGCACCGTTGGACGAGCCCGAGGCAAAGGGTGCCGTCAGGTAGTCGGCGTTGTACGGGCTTTCGGCGCGGCCGTAGACCCCGCGCTGCATGCCGCCGTTAGCCATCGGCGGCATGTTGGTCTTGCCCAGGCAGATGGCGCCGACAGCGCGCAGGCGTTCAATGGTGAAGGCGTCGCGATAGGCCACAAGGTCAGCGAAGGCCGGGCTGCCGGAGGCGGCAGTCAGGCCCTTGACCAGGTAGCTGTCCTTGGCGGTGTAAGGAATGCCGTCGAGCGGGCCGAGGGTCTGGCCCTTGGCGCGGCGTTCGTCGCTAGCTTGTGCTTCTTTCAGGGCTTCGAGGTTGCGCACCACCACGGCGTTGAGCTTGGTGGCGGTATTCGGGCCGTCGTAGGCGTCGATGCGCGCCAGATAGGCCTGGACCAGTTCAACCGCGGTGGTCTGGCCGGACTCGAGCGCAGCGCGCAGCTGGGCAATGGAAACCTCTGTGACTTCGATCATGCTGCTACCGCCGACTGTTGATGGGTGACTGGATGAAGGCTTCCATCACAAGGGGTCTGGAGCACAGGGACTTCACGAATTTCAAGATGGGTTGTCATAGTTGTTCTCATTGCACGGCATGACGCGGCAGGGTCTGGACGAATTACCTGAGCGGCCTATTTAGCACCAAAAATGCCCACAGAGGAACGGGGGCCCAGTGGGCAGCGGTGCATTGAGCCAAGTGCGAGGCTGCACAATCAGCCCAAGCGCGATCTAGCGGGGTGACTTCGCGTCAGAAGACCGTACGGTTCAACGAGTAGCACGCCAATAGACATACTGAGGCAGAAGAGCGACCACATAAGCAATACCAAAACATCCGAGCACCAAGGCGTAGTCCTTGCTTCCAAAGAAATGCAAGTCCAATGCGACGCCAAGTACAACACCTGTCACGGCCGTCCCGGCCTTGGCCGACAACCACTCAAAGAGCCAGAAGAGAGAAAGCAACGCATAGGTGGCCTTACCCAACACTTTTGCTTTGCTCAGCGGAAAGAGCATGCCGAATGAAAAGTCCTTATTAGCCCGCAATACAGCTCGACACTGCGCAAAATGTTTCGGGTCCCGCTTGTTAATGCCATACAGCAACGCAGTAATGACCAACCCTGGCAACATGCAGATATTAAGTATTATCGCGGCGACCTTCGCATCCAACGCCTCTTCGATAAAAAACTGATTCGCGCCACACAGATAACTTGAAAAACACGGCAACCACCAACCTTGGGCACAACCGCGACTCAGGACAAACGTAAGGATGGCCGTCCCGAGAAAAGCCAGAATCAAAAAACGCTTGGGAATTAAACGCACAAAGGCTCCAACATCCAACAACAATCAAATCACGACCCACGGGCAAATCTGGAGCCATTGTTCAAACGCGGAGTATTCCAATGCAACAGCACGACCGTAATCACCGAACACAAGCGTGCCACAAGTAATAGCTAAATGCCAGTAAGTGCATTTTGCTTGCGCCAGTATTCAACCCTGCAATGGCGTACGGTTTAAGCCACCAGAGTTCGGCATGTTCAGCTTTACCCCTCCCGACGCAACAAGCATCATGCACAGTTCACGCTCACGGAGGATTTCGCACATGTTCAGGGCACTTTTTGACAGGCTCTTCAAGCGCACACCTACCGAGGATGAGTTTGCCCGGACCTTCATCAAGGCCGCTCGCACAGGTGGTTATGGCGAGCCTCTCGAGTACCTGGCAGATGAATTTCGCCTGCACTACGGCGACAGCGGCTACTTCAACCTGCACAACGCCTACCGCGACTACCTGAACGCCGACAAATCGCGCAAAGCCGACGTGCTCAACAGTTACCTGCGCGCCCTGATCGACACCCGCAACACCAGTGCAGCACAGACCCTGGAGCAGGTTCGCCCGCTGCTGCGGCCGGTGATCCGCAACCTGGCCATGCTCGAAGAGATCCGCCTGCACCATGTGCGAAGCGAAGGCTGGGACTCGCCCTGCCCGCTGGCCTGGCAACCGCTCTCGGAGGATTGCGCGACCTTGCTGGCAGTCGATCACCCCGACACCACCTCGACCCAGACCATGGGCCCGCCAAAGGATTGGGGCATTACCCTTGAGCAAGCATTGGCAATCGCTCTCGACAACCTGCGCGACGCCAGCCCCGATGCCTTCGAACCGATCCTGCCCGGTTTGTACCAGGGCGCCTGGAAGGACGGCTACGACACCAGCCGGGTGCTGCTGCCCGACGTGCTGCAGCGCGCGCCGGTTTTGGGCCAGCCGGTGTTCATGATGCCCAGTCGTGATGTGTTGATGGTCACTGGTGACAAAGATGACGAAGGCTTGCGCCAGATGGTCGAGCTGAGCTTCCACGCGCTGGAGAACGGCCGTGCGCAGTCCAGCCAGATCTACACCTATCACGACCGCCGGATCGTCCCGTTCCAGGTGCAGGATGCGCACCTGCAAGCGCGCCTCGGCGACTTGCAGCGCCTGTTGCGCCACGGCATCTATAGCTCGCAGAAAGAGTTTCTCGACAAGATCCACGAAGCCCATCCGGAGGACATCTTCGTCGCCACCCACAGGCTCTACAGCGATGCCGACCACCCCGGCGGCAGCTTTTCGATAGCGGCCTGGACCGAGGGCGTGTTCACCTCGTTGCCGAAAACCGACCGGGTGATCCTGGTCCAGCCTCAGGCAGACGGTTCGGCACACACCCGGGTGGTTGCCTGGCATGAGGTCGAGTCGCTGCTGGGCGAGCTGCTGACTAAAGACGGCGAGCTCTATCCACCACGCTTTCGCACCCTCGGTTTTCCCAGCGCCGAGCAGTTGAGCCAACTGACGCCCATGGGTGAATAAACGGCGTTGTGGACGGCGGCGTGGCAGTTGGACCTGCAGACCGTACGATGCCCAGGCTAAAACCGTCGGCCACCGCCTGGTCCTGGCGGTGGGCAGCCAACTGATGCGAGCGGCCCTGGGCGAGGCCAGCGATGAGCTGGGGCTGGATAAAAGTGGCACAAAGCGCCATCCTCCCCGCCTTTTGCCTGCGCGCCTGACCTGCCAAGGAGATTCCCATGCACGACCTGCCACTTGCCGCCGCCGACTTCGAGTTCCTCGAAGCTACCTTGCAGAGGTACGGCGATGACCATTCGGTGCTCAACGCCTCGGAGCTCGACGGTTATTTCACCGCGCTGGTTTCGAGCCCGGTGCAGGTGGACATCAGCGAGTGGTTCCCGGCCATCTGGGGTGGCCAGAACCCGGAATGGCAAAGCGCGCAGGAGTGCCAGCGCTTTGTCGAACTGTGTGCCCGTCATTTGAACAGCCTGGCGACCCAGCTGGTTGAGGCGCCACAGGCGTTTGCGCCTCGTCTGGAGCAGACTGAACACCTGGGCCAGCCACTGCCGCTGGCGGAGGAATGGTGCTTTGGTTACCTGCGCGGCATGGCCATCGCCAACTGGCCTGCGCTACCGGCGCCACAGGCGCAGGCGTTGCAGGTGATTACCGGGTGGGCCGAGCAGGATGAATTCGAGCTGCCGGCGGATCTGGACGTGACCTTGCACCGTCAGCGGGTAGTGGCGATTGCCCCGGCGGCGCGGGCGTTGCATGACTACTGGCTGGCGCAGCGCTAGAACGCTTGTGCCTGTGTCGCCTGGATTGCGACCGCTGTGGGAGCTGGCCTTGCCGGCGATGAGGCCGGTACAGCCAGCACATCAGGTGGTGTCTGGATTACGACCGCTGCGCGCTCGATCGCTGGCAAGGCCAGCTCCCACAGGTTCGGCGTACACAAATCCACTGTGGGAGCTGGCTTGCCAGCGATGAGGCCGGTACAGCCAGCACATCAGGTGGTGTCTGGATTACGACCGCTGCGCGCTCGATCGCTGGCAAGGCCAGCTCCCACAGGTTCGGCGTACACAAATCCATTGTGGGAGCTGGCTTGCCAGCGATGAGGCCGGTACAGCCAGCACATCAGGTGTCGCCTGGATTGCGACCGCTGCGCGCTCGATCGCTGGCAAGGCCAGCTCCCACAGGTTCGGCGTACACAAATCCATTGTGGGAGCTGGCTTGCCAGCGATGAGGCCAGTACAGCCAGCACATCAGGTGTCGCCTGGATTACGACCGCTACGCGCTCGATCGCTGGCAAGGCCAGCTCCCACAGGTTCGGCGTACACAAATCCATTGTGGGAGCTGGCTTGCCAGCGATGAGGCCGGTACAGCCAGCACATCAGGTGGTGTCTGGATTACGACCGCTGCGCGCTCGATCGCTGGCAAGGCCAGCTCCCACAGGTTCGGCGTACACAAATCCACTGTGGGAGCTGGCTTGCCAGCGATGAGGCCAGTACAGCCAGCACATCAGGTGTCGCCTGGATTGCGACCGCTGCGCGCTCGATCGCTGGCAAGGCCAGCTCCCACAGGTTCGGCGCACACAAATCCACTGTGGGAGCTGGCTTGCCAGCGATGAGGCCGGTACAGCCAGCACTTCAGGTGTCGCCTGGATTGCGACCGCTGCGCGCTCGATCGCTGGCAAGGCCAGCTCCCACAGGTTCGGCGTACACAAATCCATTGTGGGAGCTGGCTTGCCAGCGATGAGGCCGGTACAGCCAGCACTTCAGGTGTCGCCTGGATTGCGACCGCTGCGCGCTCGATCGCTGGCAAGGCCAGCTCCCACAGGTTCGGCGTACACAAATCCATTGTGGGAGCTGGCTTGCCAGCGATGAGGCCGGTACAGCCAGCACATCAGGTGTCGCCTGGATTGCGACCGCTGCGCGCTCGATCGCTGGCAAGGCCAGCTCCCACAGGTTCGGCGCTATACCTGTGGGAGCGGTGCCCCTCCCCGCCTCAACTCACTTGAGGTCAAACCGATCCAGGTTCATCACTTTCGTCCACGCAGCAACGAAATCCGTGACGAACTGCTCCTTGGCGTCGGCGCTGGCATAGAACTCCGACAGCGCCCGCAGCTGCGAGTTGGAGCCAAACACCAGGTCAACCCGGGTGCCGGTCCACTTCACCGCACCGGTCTTGCGGTCACGCCCTTCGAACGCCTCGTTGGCCGCCGATACCGGTTTCCACTCCACGCCCATGTCCAGCAAGTTGACGAAGAAGTCGTTGCTCAGCGTGCCCGGCTGTTGGGTGAAGACGCCGTGCTTGCTCTGCCCGCCATTGGCCCCCAGCACCCGCAGGCCGCCCACCAGCACGGTCATTTCCGGGGCGCTCAGGGTCAGCAGTTGCGCCTTGTCGATCAACAGGGCCTCGGCTGGTACCCGATAGCTGTTCTTCAGGTAGTTACGGAAACCATCGGCAACCGGCTCCAGGAAGCCGAACGACTCGACGTCGGTCTGCTCCTGGGAGGCATCCATTCGCCCTGGGGTAAACGGCACGGCAATGTTGACCCCGGCGTTTTTCGCGGCCTGTTCAACCGCCGCACTGCCCGCCAGCACGATCAGGTCGGCCAGGGAGATTTTCTTGCCACCGCCCTGGGCACCGTTGAAGTCGTTCTGGATGCCTTCCAGGGTGCTCAGCACCTTGGCCAGTTGCTCGGGCTGGTTGGCTTGCCAGAACTTCTGCGGCGCCAGGCGCAGGCGCCCACCGTTGGCGCCACCGCGCTTGTCGGAGCCGCGGAAGGTCGACGCCGCCGCCCAGGCGGTAGACACCAGATCGGCCACCGACAGCCCCGAGGCCAGTAGCTTGGCCTTCAGTGCGGTAACGTCGCTGTCGTCGACCAGGGGGTGATTGACCTCCGGGATCGGGTCTTGCCAGAGCAGTTCTTCGCTGGGCATTTCCGGGCCCAGGTAGCGCGACAGCGGCCCCATGTCGCGGTGGATCAGCTTGAACCAGGCACGGGCGAAGGCGTCGCTCAATTGCTCGGGGTTTTCCAGGAAGCGCCGGGAGATCTTCTCGTAGATCGGGTCGAAGCGCAGCGACAGGTCAGTGGTGAGCATGGTCGGGTTGCGGCGTTTGGCCGGGTCGTGGGCATCGGGAATGATCCCGGCGCCGGCGCCGTTTTTCGGCGTCCACTGATTGGCCCCGGCCGGGCTCTTGGTCAGTTCCCATTCGAAGCCGAAGAGGTTTTCGAGGTAATTGTTGCTCCAGCGGGTCGGCGTGGTGGTCCAGGTCACTTCCAGGCCGCTGGTGATGGTGTCGGCGCCCTTGCCGCTACCGAAGCTGTTGCGCCAGCCCAGGCCCTGCTCCTCCAGGCCGGCGGCTTCAGGCTCGGGGCCAACGTTGTTGGCGGGGCCGGCGCCATGGGTTTTGCCGAAGGCATGGCCGCCAGCGATCAGCGCCACGGTTTCTTCATCGTTCATGGCCATGCGCGCGAAAGTTTCGCGGATGTCCTTGGCGGCGGCGACCGGGTCGGGGTTGCCTTCCGGGCCTTCCGGGTTCACGTAGATCAGGCCCATTTGCACTGCGGCCAGCGGGGCTTCCAGGTTGCGCCCCTGGTCGGTGCGGCTTTCTTCGTTGCCATGCTGCTCGGGCTCGGCCACCAGGGTGCCTTCGCCAGGCTCCTGCATCGGCTGAGGGCCCTTGCCGTAACGGGTATCGCCACCCAGCCACTTGTTTTCCGAGCCCCAGTACACGTCTTCATCCGGCTCCCAGACATCCGGGCGACCGCCGGAAAAGCCGAAGGTCTTGAAGCCCATGGATTCCAGCGCCACGTTGCCGGTGAGCACGATCAGGTCGGCCCAGGAAATGCTCCGGCCATACTTCTGCTTGATTGGCCACAGCAGCCGCCGGGCCTTGTCCAGGCTGACGTTGTCGGGCCAGCTGTTGAGCGGGGCGAAACGTTGTTGACCGGAACCTGCGCCACCCCGCCCATCACCGGTGCGGTAAGTGCCGGCGCTGTGCCAGGCCATGCGGATGAACAGCGGCCCGTAATGGCCGAAATCCGCCGGCCACCAGTCCTGGGAATCGGTCATCAGCGCTTGCAGGTCTTGTTTGAGGGCTTGAAAGTTCAGGCTTTTGAATGCTTCGGCATAGTTGAAGCCATCGCCTTGGGGATCGGACTGCGGCGAGTGCTGGTGCAGGATCTTCAGGTTCAGTTGGTTCGGCCACCAGTCGCGGTTCGTCGTACCACCGCCAGCGGCATGACTGAACGGGCATTTCGATTCAGTAGACATGGGTGAGCTACCTTTGAGTCCAGCGTTTTAGTTATCTCCACATCAGGTCCGGCCGGCACATGCCAGCGCATCATAAAGGCTAGTCCCGGCCCCGGTAGTCAGCAAATAGACGCAGTATTACCCGCTGATAGCCATAATCTCTTATACCAACCCCAGGGATGGAGCAGATCGTAGGTGTAGCCGCCTCCCCCTGAGGTTCAGATCATGCACAGCCGTCCGCGTCGCACCGCCTTCCACGAAGCCGGCCATGCCCTGGCCTTCTGGTGGAACGGCCTGGCGATCAGGCGGGTGACGGTGCGCACCCGGGCCGAAGCGCTGATCGGGCCGATGGTCGATTTGCGCGGCAACCTGCAGCCGGTCAAGGGCCTGGTCGAAGCGGACTACCTGGTGCCTCTGCCCGCCTTCGAGCCGCCGGGCATCGCCGAGTACCTGCCGTCGATGATCGAGCTGATCGAACGCGATCTGCTCAACTGCTTCGCCGGCCCCGTGGCCGAAGCGGTTTACCGGCACGGTCCGGATAATCGCTTTCTCACCACCAGCGGTGCCGGTGACCGGCGCCGGGCCTGCGAGCTGATCGCCCTGCTCCCTCCGCGCCAAGTGCTTCATGCCGAGTCGATTGCACTGATGCGCTGCCACAACCTGGTGCGCCACTACTGGCCTGCGTTGCGCACGGTCGCCGAACTGCTGCGAGACCGGGGAACGGTGGATGGCGATGCGCTGATCGGGCTGCTGTGCCAGTTGACCGGCGAAACACCACAGCGGCTTACCAATCCACTGGCAACCCTGGATATCCCGCCGCGCAGCCGTGGGAGCGGCGGTGCGTCGCCTCGCCGTGCGCCGCGATAAACGCATCAGCCCACCGACGGCACCTTGGCCGGCTGGCCATGCTGGCGGGTGGTGATGATGCCAATGAAGGAAATCACCAGCGCCAGGCCGATGGTGGTGGTGACCTCGGCGCGGTGCTCCGGGGTCACCAGCATGACCCCAAGGGCGGCGCTGATGAAGGCGATGACCAGGTAGGTCAGCCAGGGGAACAGCCACATGCGAAAGGTCAGCTCGACCTTCTGCTTGAGCAGCATCCGGCGCATGCGCAACTGCGACACGGCAATCACCAGGTACACCAGCAAGGCAATGGCACCGGAGCTGGCGAGCAGGAACTGGAACAGGCCGGCCGGGGCAAAGTAGCTGACCACGGTGATCACCGCGCCCAGCACGGTGCTGGCGATGACTGCGGCGCGCGGCACGCCGACCGCCGAGGTCAGCTTGACCTGCCGGGGCGCCTCACCGCGCTTGCCGAGGGAAAACAGCATGCGCGAGGCAATGTAGATCGAGGAGTTCATGCAGCTGGCCACCGCTACCAGCACCACCACATCCATCATCAGCTTGGCGTGGGGAATGTTCATCAGTTCCAGGGCCCGCTGGTAAGAGCCCACCGAGGCCAGCTGCGGGTCGTTCCAGGGCACGATGGAAATGATCACGGCAATCGACAGCAGGTAGAACACGCCGATGCGCCAGATTACCGAGCGGGTGGCCCTGGCGATGTTCTTCGCCGGGCTCTGGGATTCGGCGGCGGCAATGGTCACCGCCTCGGTGCCGATAAAGCTGAACATCACGGTAATGAAGGCACCGACCACCGCCGACACGCCGTTGGGCGCAAAGCCACCATGGGTTTCGAGCAAATGGCCCAGGCCGCTGACCTCGCGTTCCGGCACCCAGCCCATCAGCACCGCAGCGCCAAGGGAGATGAAGGCGATGATTGCCACGACCTTGAACATGGCGAACCAGAACTCGAACTCACCGTACTTGGACACGCTGAACAGGTTGGTCGCGGCCAGGGCGATGATCGACAACAGGGCAAACAGCCAGGCATCGACCATGGGCATCCAGGTGTTCAGCACATGCCCGGCGGCCAGGGCTTCGATGGGGATCACCAGCACCCAGAACCACCAGTACATCCAGCCGATGGTAAAACCGGCCCAGGGCCCGATGGCCTGGTCGGCGTAGGTCGAAAACGAACCGGTGTCGGGGTTGGCCACGGCCATCTCGCCGAGCATGCGCATTACCAGGATCACCAGCAGGCCCGACAGCACATAGGCCAGGATTGCCGCGGGCCCGGCGGCGGCAATTGCATGCCCGGAGCCGACGAACAGGCCGGCGCCAATGATGCCGGCGATGGAAAGCATGGTGACATGGCGTGGCTTGAAACCCTGCGCCAACTGACCGCTCGAATCCTTGGAGCCCAGGCTGATCATTATATTTATTCTCTTGTGATCGGAACGCATGGCATTGACTGCTGGCGTCACCTTACCTGTGCTGCTTGACGGCGGATTTGCCTGAGCGCGCCGTTCGCTGTGTCTGATCTCGCCATGAAACGTTGGTGCCAGCTCAGTGCAACGCCCGCGTCACCAGGAAGTTAACCAACTCCGGCTCGTCGTCCAGTTCGATCGAACGCACCGGGCGCGGCAGGTTGTCGAGCACCGTGCGCCAGAAGGCGTGAGCGGTTTCGTCCTGGTCGTAATAGCGCACCAGCCACTGGTTCTGCCCGCTCGCCAGCACCTGGCTGGCCAGGGCGCTGCCGATACCCTTGCGCCGGTAGCGCTTGAGGATGAACAGGTCGGCCAGCTCCAGGGCATCGAGCCCGGGCAGCTCACTGCGTTCGATCAGCAAAAAGCCGGCGATGTAGCCGTCGACCAGGATCAGGTTGGCGCTCCATTGCGGCTCTTGCCAGTAGCGTTGCAGGTGCTCGTCGTGCACGTAGAAACGGCCGTCGACCTCGACGTCTTCCTGTTCCCAGTCCGAAGACTCGTAGGCGTAGAACTGGTAGAGGTTGCGAATCAGCTCGGCCTGCTCGGGGCCGGTTTGCAAGAGCTCGACAGTGAGGTCGCTCATGACAGGACCTCATACAGCGGAAAAATCGACGGCATTGGTATCTCGATAAGTGAACGAACAGCGCGTTTTGCGGGCGCTATTGTTTACAAAAGCCGGGGCCAATGCCATCGCTAAAACGCGTTACCTGGCCGGCAGCGCGGCGACCGCGTCGATTTCGATCTGCATGCCATCCAGGGCCAGGCGCGGCACCGGGATCAGCGTGCAGGTCGGGGTCATGTTGGCGCCCCAGGCGCGCTGGGCTTCGGCGCCCCACAGGCGCAACTTGCTTTCGTCGTGATCGACGATCAGCAGGGTCAGCTTGAACACATCGGCCAGGGTTGCGCCTTTTGACGCCAGGGCGATCTGCAGGTTGGCCAGGGCCTGGCGCGCCTGTTCGGCAAAATCGCTCGACAGCCGGCCCTCGAGGTCTTCCCCGCCCTGCCCGGCGATGTACAGCAGCCGGGCATTGGCGGCGACCTCGGCGACATGGGAGTAGGCATTGGCACTGGGGTCGTAGAGGCCTTCGGGGTTGGACAGGTGGAAAGCTGCGGTCATGGTGCTGCTCCGAATGGTGGGAGCGGCGAGTATCAAACCTCGACCTAAGTAGAGGTCAAGCCTGATGTTGCCAGCGCTGCGCGCTGGATCGCTGGCAAGCCAGCTCCCACAATGAACCTGTGTACATCGACCCTGTGGGAGCTGGCTTGCCAGCGATGTGGGCTGCAGCGGGTAAAGTCTCATTGCTCATGGCTCGCCCTCCTCAAGGATCAATGACGACTGCCGTGTTAATGTAGCCCTTCGCACGGATTCGACCAGAGAGCAGACATGCCCATAGACCTACCTGAAACCATCCGCCCGCTGTTCATTGCCGCCGGCTGGCCTGCCCAAGTGACTGCCCCAGAGGCGGACATCGGGCCCAAAGGCCACCCCGCCAACGACTTGCTCAGGGCGTTCAATGGCCTGTGCGTCGGCCACTGCGGCGCCGGTGAAGAATGCGCCGCCGGCGACATCGAGTTCAGGCCCAAGCCCGGCCTGCACGACGAAAAAGTCATCGTGGCGATGCAACACAAACTGAATACCACCCTGGTGTGCATCGGCGATGTGCACCACGGCCATGGCGCGCTGTTTGTCGACAGCCGGGGCGCCTGCTACCTCATGAGCCAGGTGCACGACGCCTTCTGGCTGCAGGGAAACACCTTCGCCGTTGCCGCAGAAGGCCTGTTGCTGGGCCGCAAATCACAAACACAACTGCTGTGAAATTCAGGCGCAAATAAGGCAAATTGCTGGCCCCCTGCTACCCGCTTCGTAGGCAAACTCGCTTTCTTTTCAGCGAGTTAGGTAGGTGCTATGCGGGCTTATGGATTGACCCTGGCAGCGTTTTTTCTTGTCGCACTCCCGCTCGGCGCCCAGGCCAAGGCCCTGGGCAACAATGACCGCTACATGTGCAGTTGGGGTTCGGACATTGCCGCCGGCGCCCAGCAGTCGAAGCTCTCCGGGGTGACCCTGTACGCCGCGCGCAAACGCCTGCAAGTGCGTAAATTCAGCAAGCCGTGGATGCGCATGACCGCCATGGGCATCACCGAACAGACCTACAACAGCCAGTCACGCCTCAAGCCTGCGGCCATCAAGCAGACCTACTACGAGCAATGCGTCAGCCATGCGCTGGCGCGGCGCTGAACACGCCGGCTGATTCGAGGGTTTCAATCAACCGCTCCGGCCACACCGTGTCGGTGGTTTGCCGCAGTTCCTCGGCCGACCACCAGCGATGATCGGCCATTACCTCGACCTCCGAAGGCGTCCATCCCTGGCGGCACAGTTGCTGGTCCTGCGCCTGGATCAGGTAGTACTGCTCGACCGACGTGACCCACTCGCCGCTGGGCAACTGCATGGCGAAGCGGCGCTCGTTCAAGGGTGCGCCCACGGCGTCGACCTGGATGCCGGTTTCTTCGCGTAGCTCACGAATCGCGGCTTGCTCGAAGGTTTCCCCCTCCTCCACGCCGCCCCCCGGTGTTGCCCAGTAATCGTCGCCGGCCAGCGCGCCGTTGCGATGGACGAAGCGAAACAGCAATACGCTTCGGGAGGGGCTGATGACCAAAAGCCGGGCTGATTTTCGCTCACGCATCGTGGTGTTCCTGTCCTTGGTTTATGATCGCGGGCGAGATTCTACCGGGCTCCAAGGATGAACAACGACAAATCTGCGCTGACGACCATTGATTATCACGGCAGCTGCCTGTGCGGCGCCGTCAGCTATCATATCGACACCCAGATCAAGGCCGTCACCCATTGCCATTGCAGCCAGTGCCGCAAGGCCCATGGCGCAGCCTTTGCCACCTATGGCAGTGTGCCTGCTTCGGCCTTGAGCTGCAGCGATCCGCAACGTCTATTGCGGGTGTTCAAGTCATCGCCAACCGTCAGCCGCAGCTTTTGTTCAGCCTGCGGGACGAGTTTGTTCTGGGCCAATGCCAGTGGCGATTATCCAGACTGGATCAGTGTTGCGCTGGGCACCCTGGACACACCTTTCGAACCCACCCGACAAAAACATGTGCATGTGCAGTCCAAGGCCTGCTGGCTGGTGATTGGCGATTCATGGCCGCAACACCAGTGACCCGTAAAACATCAAAGCAAGGACGCCCCATGTATCGTTTGATCTACCCCTGCATCGGCGCATTCATGGCGCTGACTAGCACGGTTCAGGCAAGCAACCTGTGCCCTGGCGCCAACACCGAAACGCAGATGCTTGAATGCATGCAGCAGTCGTTGAAAAAATCCGATCGGCAATTGAATGAGCTCTATCAGGCCTTGGTCGCACGCTTCAAGGCGGAGGGTTCGGCGCCCGGACAACCCACCCAGGACCTGGCGCTGAAAAAAGCCCAGCGCGCCTGGATTGCCTTTCGTGATGCCAGTTGTGAGTTAGAGACGTACGAGTCCGTTGGCGGCAGTGGCTTCGCTACAATCCATACCCATTGCCTGCTGAAGCAGACGCAAGCCAGAGTCCAGTACCTGAAGCGGGTTACCGGTATGCCTTGAAGGCCTGCAACAGCGGCGGCAGCGCGGCGTTGATCTTAGCGCCGTTGGACAAGCGCACAAAGCCCACCATACTGAGTCGTCACTGCGGACAAGTACGCCCGCAGCCTACCCAGGCTTATCTGCGAAATAAGGAGTTCCCATGGCAGGTTGGTTCGAGTTGAACACCAGCAGTGACGGTCAGTACCGCTTTGTCCTCAAGGCGGGTAATGGCGAAATCATTCTTACCAGCGAGTTGTACAAGGCCAAAGGCTCAGCCGAAAGCGGCATCGCCTCGGTCCAGGCCAACAGTGGCGTGGACGAGCGCTACGAGAAAAAAGAGGCCAGCAATGGCAAGTTCCACTTCAACCTCAAGGCCGCCAATCACCAGGTCATCGGCACTAGCCAGATGTACGCATCGACGCAGTCGCGCGACGCGGGCATCGCTTCGGTGAAGAGCAACGGCAGCAGCAAGACCATCAAGGACAACACCTGAGTCCGAACCGTCAGCGGGCAGTGATGCCCGCTGCCTCACACCTGATACTCGACCCGATCCGCCTCCACCGGCGTCGGCACTTCCCAGCGAAAATACATGCGTTCGATGTCCTTGTTGCGCAGCGTGGTGTCCCGGCGGGCATTGCGACGCATCAGCTCGCGCTCGCTTTGTTCCAGGTACACCAGTTGCACGTCGGCGTCATAGCTGTAGAGCAGGTCGAGGGTCTTCTTGCGCATCTGCTGCGACAGGTGCGTGCTGTTCCACACGAAAGGTTCGCGGCGGCGCAGCAAGGCCTTGGCCTTGTCGATCGCGTACTGCGCCACCGGCCCCTTGTCACCGTGGCTCAGGCCCAGCTCCTGGCGGGCATCGTCGAACGACACCACGGCAAGCTTGGGCGCATGCTCGTTGACCCAGGTGTCCTTGCCGCTGGCCGGCAGCCCCGCCAGCACGATCACCTGCGAGCCCCGCACTTCGCGGTACAGGCTGTACTGCGGCAGCACCGAGGCCCCGCGAAAGTAACTGCGCCGGGTGTAGTCGTCGGCAAAGGCCTTGGGTTGATCCAGGCAGCCCTCGTCCTCGGCCAGCAGGCGGAACACTTCGATGTCGTCGAGTACCCCCTGCTTGCCGGCAAAGCCGCGGCCCTGCATGTCGGCGCTGGCCACTGCGCAGAGCATCCACACCGGCACCTCCCACGACAGGCGATGGAGAATCTGCTCGGCCGAACGCCCGCTCTTGTCCCCGGCCAGGGCAAAGAACGGCAACTGGTGCACGTTGATGATCCGGCAGATGGTTTCGCGCAGCTCAAACGGCACACCGGCCTGCCACAGCAGGATTCGCGCATCCACTGCTCCCCGGCGTGAGTGCCCGGGCTGGCCGATCTTGCCGGTGATTTCATCGATCACCGTGCACGACGGCTTGGCGATGTCGTGCAGGACTGCGGCGTAGAACAGCACGAACTGCTGCTCGGGGTTGGCGCGTTGGTATACCGGGTCGGCGAGCAAGGCATCGACCACCATCATGGTGTGGGTCCAGACGTCGCCTTCCTGGTGGAAGACCGGGTCCTGGGGGGTTGCCGCCAAGGCGCGCAGCGACGGAATCGCCTCCAGCAGCGCCGGGTAGTCGACCGCGCGGCCGGGGCTGGGCATCAGCCCTTGCAATGTGTTCATGTCCATATCATTCAACTCCTTGTTCGGCGGCCTGCAGGCTGGCCCAGGTGACCTGGGGCTCGGGCGCATACAGGTCGACACCGGCGGCCAGCAGGTTGGGGATGTACGGCTGGCGCAGGTGGTGTTCATCAGCTTCGAGGATGGCCTGGACGAAGTCGTGGCGCACCCATTTGATCCGCCCGGTGGTGTGCTCGGCGGTTTCGATTTTCAGGTACAGGCCCTCCATCAGGTCGGAGCGGTCGCCCTGGTTCCAGGCCTTGGCAAAGTCCAGTTGCTGACGGGCGATGACTTCGGCGAAGGCGTCTTTCCAGCGCCGGGACTTGGCCTGCGAATGGCCGACCAGGGCCAGCAGGTCCTTCAGCCGTGGCGGTGCGATGCCTTCGAACAGCACCGGCACCGACAGCACCGGACCACCCGCGAGCAACTGCTGGCGCCGCGCCGTAGAGAGGAACACCTGCTCCGCGCGGTCCCAGATATCGAACTCGAAGAACAGGTGCGGCAACTGGTCGTAGAACACGCTGTGGCGCTTGCTCATCACCTCGCCAAACAGCACGTAGCGGTCTTCCAGGTGCTCGAGCAGCCAGTCTTCGTGACAGGCCGCCCATTGCTTGAACTGGCTGAACTGGCGCTCGCGGCTGCCACCGGCCAGGTAATGGCCACGCGACTGCAACAGCAGCTCGCCGGCGGCGGAAAAACTGATCGCGGCATTGGCGCCGTCGAGCTTTTCCTCGACCACCAGGTACTGACCGTTCAGACGGCTGTAGGGCAACTGATCATGGTCGCTATCGCCGGCTTGCAGGCGGGAACTTTGCAGGTGTGGGGTGCGCGGGTACTTGTACAGGTCGAGCTGCGCGAGCTCGCGGATATCGAGTGTCATGGGTCTTCTCCAAAAGGGGGAAAACCGACGACAGCGGGCAGGTGAAAGTGCGTGCGCAGGCAGGCACCAACAGGCTTAAACGTCCGTCGTCGGCATCAGGCGTGTTGGTTGGCGTGGGGCACTGGCTTCACCTAAATAATGAGGGGTGGATCTGAGGGTGCGGATTGGAAACGAGATGGGGGTGGGCTGTCAAGTGCTATGCCGTCCGGGATGGCCTCATCGCGGGGCAAGCCCGCTCCTACAGGTACTGCGCCAATCCTGTGGGAGCGGGTCTTGCCCGCGATCGAGCGCGCAGCGGTCGTAATCCAGACAACACTTCATGTGCTGACTGCACTGGCCTCATCGCTGGCAAGCCAGCTCCCACAAATGTATCTGTGCAAACCTCAGGCAGATTGCCGCTGCGCGTCGTTGAGCGCACTGCCCTTCGCGCTTTTGCGCTCATGTCTCTGGCGATCGGGCTGTGGCAAAACTGACGGGCCAGAAGTGCTGCACCAGGGGTGCAAACGGCTGCGAATACCGCTATTGCGCCATACATTCAGCAGCCTAGAAAACGCGTTCCATGACAATGATCCGCTCCTCCCCCTCCATCACCTCGCGGACCTTGGCATAGCCCAACCGGGCATAGAACGCCTCTGCGGTAATCGATGACGGCACTCGCAACAGCGCCTGCCCCGTTTGCCGGGCCAGATCTTCAATCGCCTGCATCAGGGCACGGCCAACGCCGGTGCCTTGCAACCCTGGCACCACAAACACGCTGCGCACCACATTGCCTTGCAGGCTGGCGGTGGCGACCACCTGTTGGTCGAGCACCGCTACCAGCACCTGGCGTTGCTCGAGCAAGGCCAATATCCGTTCCGGAGTAAAGCTCTGCTCGACCTGGGCAATCAGCGCCGCCGAGTAGTCGGCGGCGTTGCTTTGCTGCAAGGACTGGATGATCACCGCGCTGATGGCAGTGGCGTCGGCAGGCGTGGCGGGGCGAATGTGCAAGGTCATCGGCTCGTTCCGTGAGGCAGTGTCGGAGCGCCAGTGTGCCGTGTGTTCAGGGAGGCGAACCAGCGGTAGTTTCAGCCACTACCGAGGTGCCTCGCAGCTTGCCGGGCAGCGCCAGGGCAATCAGCACGCCGAACAGGGCGATCCCGCCGCTGACCAGTACTGCCCGCTGCAGGCCCAGCGCATACCCTTGCTGCCAGGCGGCCCCGCTCAAGCCATCGAGGCCCTGGTTGGCCAGCCCCACCAGCAGCGCCAGGCCCAATGCCCCACCGATCTGCTGGACGGTGGAGGCCATGCCCGAAGCCACGCCTTGTTCGCCTGCTGCAACGCCCTGCCCGGCGCACACCCACATGGCGGTCCAGGTCATGCCCTGGCCGATGCTGAGCAAGGCAATCGGCGTCAACAGGCGAACGAAAGCGCCATCGCTGGGCAACATCCAGCCAAGCCAGAGAATACCCACGCCACCGGCCAGCAAGCCGATGATCAAGGTGCTGCGCAAACCCAGGCGGGCCAACGCCTGTTCGGCTATGCCAATGCCCAGGGTGCACACCAGCGTCGCCGGCAAAAACGCCAGGCCACTGGCAAGCACGCTGTAGCCGTAGATCTGCTGGAAGTACAGGGCCAGGAAGTAGTACTGCACGCTGAAGCTGGCCATGAACACTGCGGTCAAGCCCATGGCCGCGCGCAAGCCCGGGGTGCGCAACAGGCGCAGCGGCATCAAGGGATCGCGGCTGCGGGTTTCGATCACCACGAACACCGCCAGGCAGATGAGTGCAGCCGCCAGCACCGTCCAGAACAGCGGCCGTTGCCAGCCCCAGCTCGGCCCTTCGATCAGCGCCAGCACCAGCAGGCTGCCACCCAGGGTGATGGTGAGGGCGCCGGCCAGGTCGAACGAGCGGCCTTGCGCCGGTGCTGGATCGGCTGGAATCCAGTACCCGGCGGCCCAGGCACAGGCGCCCGCCAGCGGTACGTTGACCAGGAACACCGCCTGCCAGCCTAGCCACTGGGTGAGGACCCCGCCGAGCAAGGCACCGAGGGCCAGGCCTGCTGCCGAGGCGGCGCTCCAGATGGCCAGGGCGCGGGTACGCGGCGCCCCTTCGGCGTACTGGCTGTTGATCAGCGCCAGGGTGGCGGGGAACAGCAAGGCGCCCGCCAGCCCTTGCAGCGCCCGCGCCAGAACCAGCACTTCAGCCTGGTCGGTGAGGCCGCCGGCCAGCGAGGCGATGGCGAACAAGGCCTGGCCGAGCCGATACAGACGCCGCCGGCCCAGCAGGTCTGCTGCACGGCCGCCGAGCAGCAGGCAACCGCCAAAGGCCACGCCGAAAGCGCTGATGATCCACTGCAGTTGGCGCGGGCCGATGGCCAGTTGCTCGCCAATGGTCGGCAAGGCGACGAAGACGATGGTGTAGTCCAGGGCAATGATCAGCTGGGCGCAGGCCAGCAACAGCAGCATCAATGCGGGGTGGCGCGGGATTGGAATCGACATGCGGGGCATCCTTGGCAAGAAGGCGCCAGTGTCATTCATGCGCCAGGCATGATAAATACGCTGCCAGTCCTTTCAGTAATGACTTTAATCATGGACCTGAACACCGTTGCCCTGCTGCTCAAGGTCGCCGAGCTGCGCAGCTTCACCGCTGCGGCCGCCAGCACCGGCTTGACCCAGTCCGGGCTGTCGCGGGCAATTCGCCGCCTGGAAGAACAACTGGGGGTCAAGCTGCTGCACCGCAACACCCGCAGCGTCAGCCTGACCGCCGACGGCCTGCTGTTGCGCGAGCGTTGCGCACCGTTGCTGGCCGGGTTCGAGGAGGTCGAGCAACTGCTGCTTGACCGCCGCTGCGAGCCCAGCGGCACCCTGCGCCTGAGCCTGCCGTCGGCCTTTGGCCGCATCGTCATCCTGCCGCTGCTGGGTGAGCTGACCCAGCGCCATCCCGAGCTGGTGGTGGACGCGACCATGACCGACCGCCTGGTTGATCTGACCGAAGAAGGCTTCGACGCCGCCGTGCGCATCGGCCCGTTGAGCGATGTGCGCCTGGTGGCCCGGCCCCTGGCGCCGATGCACTGGGTGACCGTCGCCGCCCCCGCCTACCTTGCCCGCCACGGAGTGCCGCAGACCCTCGAAGACCTGGCCCGGCACAACTGCCTGGTGGTGCATAACCCCTACCTCGGGCGCCGGGTTGACTGGCAGTTCGTGCAGCACGGTCGGCTGGTCGATCTGCAGGTCAGCGGGCAAATGCTGTTCGATGTCGGCGACCCGCTGATCGATGCGGCGTTACAGGGTTTCGGCATCGTTCAGGTGATGGATTTCGTCGCCCGCCAGGCCCTGGCCGACGGGCGCCTGATACCAGTGCTGGAGCCATTCGCCGGCCGCTGTCGTGAACTGGCGTTGGTGTATCCACCGTCACGCCAGCATTCGCCGCGCCTGAAGGTGTTCAGCGATCTGCTACAGGAGCGCTGGCCGTCAGCCTGGAGCTGACGATTGTCTTTTGCCGGGCGCCGGGCCTATAGTCGCAGCCGGCGTCATCCACGCCACCCGTCCGCGGAAAGGGCTGCGCCCAGGCTGTACACCCCACATTCTTGTCTACGACTCCCGGCCTGACAGCGGACAAGGCTCGCACAAGGAGTTCGTATGTCCGCTCGACTGTCGTCGCCGTCCCATGACGGGCGCATCAACCTCGAACAACAACGCAAGCGCGCCAAGGAGCTGCTCCAGCGCCTGCGCTCGGGTGCCGCGCCCGCACAGCTGGCACAACTCAGCCCTGCCTCACCACGCCTGGCCGATGCCCAGTGGCTGATCGCCCGCGACCTGGGCTTTGCCAGCTGGCCCAAGCTCAAGGCGCATATCGACGCCATCGACTTTGCCGCCCGCCACCCGCAATTCATCGCCGATGACGAAGCCGCTACCCAGCATTGGCGCTGCGGCAACGACATCAGCCACGGCTTGCGCCTGGCCGGGTTCACCGGCGCCTTTCACATGCTCAGCGACCCCCTGGTCATGGGCCCGGTGCGTGATGTGCCGGCAGCGCCTTACCGCGCCCTGCGCTGCGACTACATCAGCCAGGCCTATGGCCTGGAGCACCCTGAGGTGCAGCGCAAGATGGAGGACGAATACGCCGATCTGGCTCGGCTCGACGGCTGCCCCGGCGCGGTGCTCTGGTGCGAGGCGGATGCCTATGACCAGCTGTTCCTGATCCGCGTGCTGGCCGGCTTGCACAACCCGCCGCAGTGCTTGGAGCTGATCGAGATCGACCGCATGCCCGGGGTCGAGCGCTTTATCGGCATCGGCCAATTGGCCCCCGATGTGCTGGCCTGGTTGTGGCCGCAGCGCCGGGCAGTGGATGTGCCAATGCTGCAACTGGCGCGCGAGGCCTGGGCTGCTTATAGCGCACCGTCGCCACACGCCTGGGCGCAGTTGGCCCATCGCCAGGACCTGGCCCTGCCCTTGCTCGCCGCTGCGCTGTTGCGCCAGTTGCAGGAACTGCCGGGCGTGGAGGATGGCCTGTCGCTCAGC
Source organism: Pseudomonas wadenswilerensis (assembly GCF_900497695.1). Lineage (GTDB taxonomy): Bacteria > Pseudomonadota > Gammaproteobacteria > Pseudomonadales > Pseudomonadaceae > Aquipseudomonas > Aquipseudomonas wadenswilerensis. The sequence goes on from NZ_UIDD01000007.1 coordinate 941,403, forward strand.
GAACGCCTGGCGCTGCAGATCATCAGCGAGTTCGGCCAGGTGCCGTTCGGCCGGGTATTTGCCGAACTGATGGGCAAGCGCGAGCCGCTGCCCTATCTGGGTGACATGATGTTCCATGCCCTGCTGCGGCCGCTGATCGATTCGCCCACGCCGCTGCTCATCGAAGCGCAGGCCGAGCTGGAATGGCCGCGTCAACCTTTGAGCCTCACCCCTTTGGGCGAGCGGGTGCTGGCGGGCCAGGCCAACTGGCTTGACCAACAGGCCCCCGAGCGCTGGGTCGGTGGTGTGCGCGTGCTGGCCGGGCAAGGTCACTGGGCGCTGGACCGCGACCTGTGGCCGGTGTGGCGCGGGTAAAAACTCCGGCGATGCGCTCCTGGGTTTCGCGGGGCGCATGTCACGTCCCTGTGCACGGGGTCAGCGTTGCACGGCGGTGGTTTTCAGCCAGGTCTGAAAGTGCAGCGAGCCGACGATGGCATCGGCATCCGGGGTCAGTGAACGGTCGTCGATCGGCGCGCCGAAATAGGTGGCTGCAGGGTCGGCAATCACTTCCCGGGCATCTTGATTGTGTTGCAGGTAGCTGCGCACGAAATCGGCAAGCGGCAGTCGATCGGGGCCGGCGACTTCGAGGGTACGGTTGGCCGGCGCTTGCTCGGCGAGGTTGGCCAATGTCAGGGCCACGTCGGATGAGGCCACCGGCTGCAGCGCGGCGGCGGTGAGGCGCACGCGGTTGCCGTCGGCGCCGGAATAGGCAATGGCGCCCATGAACTCGAAGAACTGCGTGGCGCGCAGGATGGTATAGGGCATGCCCGAGGCCCTGATCAGTTGCTCCTGGGCCAGCTTGGCGCGGAAGTATCCGCTGTCCTGCATGCGCTCGGTGCCGACCACCGACAGGGCGATATGGTGACGAACCCCGGCCTTCTGTTCAGCGGCCAGCAGGTTGCGCCCTGAAGTCTGGAAAAACGCCAGCACCGCGGCGTCTTCGAAAGACGGTGAGTTGGCGACATCCACCACCACATCGGTGCCCTGCAACGCCTGCTCCAGGCCTTCGCCGGTGAGGGTATCGACGCCGGTCTTGGGCGAGGCGGCGAGCACCTTGTGGCCGTTGGCGCGCAGGTTGTTGCACAGCTGGGTGCCGATCAGGCCGGTACCACCGATCACGACGATTTTCATGGCTGCTTCTCCCGGGGCGTGTCGCAACCCATTATTTTACGCCGCGCAGCTGTAGCCCGCGCGCCAGCAGACGAGCGTCATGCTGGCTGATCCGGTACAGTACGCGCCGCTCGAGAGATGGATCCCGGGCCAATTGTCATGGAGTTATGCAGTGAAAAACCTGAGCAAAGTTGTCGCCTCCGGCCTGTTCGTCCTGGCCCTGGCAGGTTGCACCGGCACCCCGATGAAAACCCAGCACTACAACGCCGACCAGTACACGGTGATCGGCCACAGCGAAGCGAGCGCCACCGGCCTGTTGGTACTGGGCATGATCCCGGTGCGTCAGAACAGCCGCTTTGTCCGTGCACAAAATGCCGCGATCAAGGCCAAGGGCGGCGACGCGATGATCAACACCCAGGTCCAGGAAAACTGGTTCTGGGCCTGGGTACTGACCGGTTACACCACCCGGGTGTCGGGTGATGTGGTCAAGCTGAACAACGTTCAGTAACGCCTGAACTGCGAGCGCTTCGCGCTCGATCGCGGGGCAAGCCCGCTCCCACAATGGAACTGTACACACCGACCCTGTGGGAGCTGGCTTGCCAGCGATGAGGCCGGTAGTGTTGCCTGAATTACGAGCGCTTCGCGCTCGATCGCGGGCAAGCCCGCTCCCACAATGGAACTGTACGCACCGACCCTGTGGGAGCTGGCTTGCCAGCGATGAGGCCGGTACAGCCAGCACACCAGGTGTTGCCTGAATTACGAGCGCTTCGCGCTCGATCGCGGGCAAGCCCGCTCCCACAATGGAACTGTACACACCGACCCTGTGGGAGCTGGCTTGAACTGGCCTAATGATTTTGGACACCTTCGTCGGGCGCTATTATGGCGCCCAATTGGAGGCAAAATCAGTGCGAAAATCTTACTCGAACGAATTCAAAATCAAAGCTGCCGAGATGGTGCTGGACGATGGTGAGTCAGTCCCTGATGTCTGCGAGAGCCTTGGTCTAGGGCGGACCGCGCTTCGTCGCTGGGTCGAGCAACTGCGCCAGGAACGAGAAGGTCAAACACCAGTCGGCGCCAAGGCCATCACTCCAGAGCAGCAGCGAATCCAGGAGCTGGAAGCGCTAGTCCGGCAAAAGGACCGGGATATCGAAATCCTAAAAAAGGCCAGTGCTCTCCTGCTTCGGGACTCCAAGGATCGTTCTCGTTGATCAACGAACTGAGTGAGCAATTTGGTGTTTTCGACTGCTGTCGCGTCCTTGGAGTTCGGCGCAGCAGTTTCTACGCATGGCGAAAACGCCAGGGACGAAAGGATCCGGTCAGAGAGGATCTGCGTTCAACGATGGCCAGCCTTTTCAAGGCCTCTCGTAGCTCTGCTGGGTCGCGAACGCTGGTTCGGGAATTGCGTCGTGCTGGCCATAAAGCCGGGCGATACAAGGTACGTATGCTGATGAAGGAAGCCGGTCTGCAATGCAAGCAACGCAGGCCGCATCGTTACCGATCATCGGGCACAGAAGCATTGATCGCGAGTAACCAGCTCAAGCGAAACTTCAACGTCTCGACGGTCAACCAGGTGTGGTGCGGCGATGTCACCTACATCCAGGTAGGCAAGCGTTGGCTGTACTTGGCGGCTGTGATCGACTTGTATGCTCGCCGAGTGGTGGGCTGGGCTTTCTCAATGATCGCCGATGCCCGGCTTGCCTGCGAGGCGCTACGAATGGCGGCCGAATCTAGAGGTAGACCGGCTGGAGTGATGTTCCACTCGGATCAGGGCTGTCAGTACACCAGCCATAAATTCAGGGCTGCTCTTGAGGAGTACGGTCTGGAACAGAGCATGAGTCACCGAGGCCAGTGCTGGGATAACGCCGTCATGGAGCGCTTCTTCGGTGCATTGAAGTCTGAGTGGATGCCAGCAGAAGGTTACGAAACCGAAGCGCAAGCACAGTTAGACATCCAGGCTTATCTGATGCGTTACAACCTTAAGCGTCTCCACAGCTACAACGGCTATGAAACCCCGGTAGCCATGGAGAAAAAGCTCAAGGTTGCGGCATGAACCTAAACCGGTGTCCAAAATCTGTTGACCAGTTCA
>NZ_UIDD01000008.1 GCF_900497695.1 Pseudomonas wadenswilerensis
GATCGTTCTCGTTGATCAACGAACTGAGTGAGCAATTTGGTGTTTTCGACTGCTGTCGCGTCCTTGGAGTTCGGCGCAGCAGTTTCTACGCATGGCGAAAACGCCAGGGACGAAAGGATCCGGTCAGAGAGGATCTGCGTTCAACGATGGCCAGCCTTTTCAAGGCCTCTCGTAGCTCTGCTGGGTCGCGAACGCTGGTTCGGGAATTGCGTCGTGCTGGCCATAAAGCCGGGCGATACAAGGTACGTATGCTGATGAAGGAAGCCGGTCTGCAATGCAAGCAACGCAGGCCGCATCGTTACCGATCATCGGGCACAGAAGCATTGATCGCGAGTAACCAGCTCAAGCGAAACTTCAACGTCTCGACGGTCAACCAGGTGTGGTGCGGCGATGTCACCTACATCCAGGTAGGCAAGCGTTGGCTGTACTTGGCGGCTGTGATCGACTTGTATGCTCGCCGAGTGGTGGGCTGGGCTTTCTCAATGATCGCCGATGCCCGGCTTGCCTGCGAGGCGCTACGAATGGCGGCCGAATCTAGAGGTAGACCGGCTGGAGTGATGTTCCACTCGGATCAGGGCTGTCAGTACACCAGCCATAAATTCAGGGCTGCTCTTGAGGAGTACGGTCTGGAACAGAGCATGAGTCACCGAGGCCAGTGCTGGGATAACGCCGTCATGGAGCGCTTCTTCGGTGCATTGAAGTCTGAGTGGATACCAGCAGAGGGTTACGAAACCGAAGCGCAAGCACAGTTAGACATCCAGGCTTATCTGATGCGTTACAACCTTAAGCGTCTCCACAGCTACAACGGCTATGAAACCCCGGTAGCCATGGAGAAAAAGCTCAAGGTTGCGGCATGAACCTAAACCGGTGTCCAAAATCTGTTGACCAGTTCAAGCCAGCTCCCACAGTGGATCTGTGTACGCCGGACTTGTGGGAGCTGGTCTTGCCAGCGATCGAGCGCGCAGAGGTCGTAATCCAGACAACACTTGATGTGCTGGCTGTACTGGCCTCATCGCTGGCAAGCCAGCTCCCACAGAGGTCGCAATCCAGACGACACCTGATGTACTGGCTGTACTGGCCTCATCGCGGGTCAAGCCCGCTCCTACAAGTAGGGCCCGCCTGAGTACGGCGCGGGCTAATGCCAATAGAACATCGCCTTGGCCAGTACCACGATCACCAACATATGGCCAAGAATGCTGCAGCGAATCCAACGCGCACGCCCCTCGCTCAAGCGTCCGCGTTTGAGCCAGAACGCCAGCAACAGGTAATGACCAATGATGCTCAGGGCCAGGACGATCTTCAGGCTCAGCAGGCTGGCAAAGCTGCTGGCCAACGGCTGGCTCAAGGCCGCGCGGTGATGCCAGGCAAGGCCAACACCGGCGCCATACAGCAGCAACACCACGCCATGCAGCACCTTGCGCGAACGCACCGACAGCGCCTGGTCGACCCCGGCCTGCGCCGCAGCCGGCACTTGCCGCCGCGCCGTCTGCCAGATGACGACTTCAAAAAACAGCGTGCCGATAAAGGCAATCGCCGCCAGTAGATGAATCACCAGTAAATACGGATACCACATACTTCGCCTCCAGGCGCTTAACCAGGGTGCCCGTCAACCCGGGCGCGCAGCAGCATCGGTGCATAGCGCCAGGCATACAAGGCAAACGCCAGTACCCAGCACATACCCGCCAGCCACAAGCCGCCCAGCGGCATCCACAGCACCAGCACCACCCGGCTGACAGCCGCCAGGTTGAGCAGAACGAACGCCAGGGTCATCCCCGTCGGTGGCAGCAACGCCCGCCCGGTATGGCCAAGGCTGACGCGGGCAATCATCGCCAGGATCAACCCGGCCATGGCGCCGATAGTCAGGCAATGCACCGCCAGGCTCGGGTTCAATGGCACGCCGAAATGCCACAGGGCCATGCCCAGGCAGGCCAGGGCCAACCAAGCGTAGGCCAGGTGCAACGACCACAGCAGCGGCACTTGCCAAATCCCGCGGTCATGCCAGCGCCACAGGCGCACTACATGCCCGAGCGCCAGGGCGGCAAACAACAGGCCGATCCCGGCATTCGCCGTCAAGGCAGGCCCCACCGCATACAACACCGCCACCAGCGCCGACCCTGCCAGCAACAGCCAGTCGAGCCAGGGCCAGGGCACGACTGCCTCGGTCCGCCCCAACCCGCGCTGGGTGAAGAATGGAATCACCCGCCCGCCAATCAGGCCCATCATCGCCGCCACCAGCCAGATGCCGCCGAGCACGCCCTGGCGCTGCCAGCCATCGTGGCCTTGCACCAGGCCATACACCGCCAGGCCATCGACCGCCGTCAGCAGCAGCAAGACCATCACTATCGGGTAATTGCGCTTCTGCCGCACCCGCCACAGGGTGCGGCCCATCAATACGGCCACCAGCAACGGGAAACCCAGCTCCAGCAGCGCCAGCAACGGCCAGGGCACATTCGCCAGCCACGCCACTCGCCCCGCCAGCCACAACAACGCCAGGCCCGCCAGCGGCTTGCCGCTCAGGCCCGGCTGCCCGGTCCAGGTCTGCACCGCCGTGAGCAGAAAGCCGGCAATGATCGCCAGGCCAAAACCGAACACCAGTTCATGGCGGTGCCAGGCCAGCCAGCCGCCGGCCGGCTGCCAGTTGCCCAGGGCGCCGTTCAGGGCCGCCAGCCACAGCGGTATCGCCAGCACCGCCAGCGCACAGCCCGCGAGGAACATCGGCCGGAACGCCAGGCGCAAGAGCGGCACGATGGCCAGCGCTTTACGGCGATCAAGTACTTGCATCAAGCCTCTCCTTACCTTGTTGCCGGGTGGTACTGAACCGGCGTCATCATCTGCCATCGGCAGGCTGCCGCCCTTGTCGCACGTCAAGGCGCGCGACGTGTAACGGCGTAGGCTGCCAATCGCTGTTGAATACGCTAGTGCAAGGGTTGTGCCCTGACGTGATTGCAGGCTGAAGTCGATAGAACAAGGGTAGAAATGACCCTTGAATGGTCAATTCAACCCATTTGCCCAGGGTATTTTTCACCCACCAGCATCAGCGCGTCAGAAACCCCGGGGCTCGTCGCCTGGCCCGGCTCTTGCTCGATCAGAACCTCCTGGTCCGTGCCCCTTTCCCGCTTGAGGATGAATCGCCATGGTGCTTCACCGCGTCCACCACCAGATCCTGCGCAGCCACCACTTGTTCGAGCCGTTGAACGACGAGCAGCTCGACGAACTGATGGGCAACAGCCAGCTGCTGAGCGTCGACAAGGGCGAGCCGCTGTTCCGCCAGGGTGAGCCGGCCGAGGCGTTCTACTTCGTGATCGCCGGCGCGGTGAAAATCTACCGTTTGACCCCGGACGGCCAGGAGAAGGTCTTCGAAGTCATCGGCCCGCGGCAGACCTTTGCCGAAGCGATGATGCTGATGGACACCCCCAACTATGTGGCATCGGCCGAAGCGGTCGGGCAATCGCAATTGTATCGGCTGTCGACCAGCACCTACATGCGCCTGCTGCAGAGCAACAGCCGGCTGACCTTCGCCCTGCTCGGCAAGCTGTGCGTACGCCTGCACCAACGGGTCAATGAAATCGAAACGCTGTCGCTGAAGAATGCCACCCACCGGGTGGTGCGCTACCTGCTGACGCAACTGATGCACGCGCAGCCGGTGGAACGCCAGTTCGAACTGCCGATGGCCAAGCAGCTGATCGCCGGGCATTTGTCGATCCAGCCGGAAACCTTCTCAAGAATCATCCGCCGCCTGATCGATGAAAAGATCATCACCCAGGAGGGGCGGCGCATCGTCATTCTCGATCGGCCACGGCTGGAGCAAATCGAATGAACGCCCTGCCCGTATGCCTGTATTGCGAACACACCAACCCGGCCCGGGCCAGCACTTGCGAGCACTGCGGCATGCCGCTGCCGGCCACCGCGGCGTTGGCCGGGGCACGCCAGCAACTGCGCTTTCTGTGGATTTGCATCGGCCTGACGCTGTTCTGCGTGGCGATGGTGTTCTGGTTACCGCGCTAAGGCTGGGTCAACTGCCGATACAGCTGCGGCAAACGCAGCGGCAGTTGCTCAGGCTGGCGAATCAGCGCGTAGCCGTTGCTGCCGAACATGTACGGCAAATAAGCACCGGCTTGGCGGTCGATGGTGATGCAAAAGGGCGTCAAGCCCATGCGCCGGGCTTCGTGCACGGCTTCGCGGGTGTCTTCAACGCCATAACGCCCTTCATAGAGGTCCAGGTCATTGGGCTTGCCATCGGTGAGCAGCAGCAACAGCTTGCGCCGCCGTTTGCAGCCGCCGAGCAACTGGCTGGCCTGGCGAATCGCCGCGCCCATGCGGGTGTAGTAACCGGGTTTGAGGCCCTGAATCTTGCCGCGCGTGACATCGTTGTAGCGTTGCTCGAAGGCTTTCAGTTGCTGCAGGCGCACCTGTTGGCGACGCAGCGACGAGAAGCCGTACAAGGCAAAGTCATCCCCCACTGCTGACAAGGTTTCGCCGAACAGCAGCAAGCTGTCGCGGATCACTTCGATCACCCGCTGTTCATCGTTCAGGTGCGCATCGGTGGACATCGACACATCCGCCAGCAGCAGGCAGGCGAGGTCCCGGCGCGTGTGGCGCTGTTCCATGAACAAGCCGCGCTCGGCACACTGGCCATGCACGCGCTCGACATGAAAATCCAGCCAGGCCTGCAAATCCAGCTCGCTGCCCTGAGGCTGCTGGCGCAACCATTGGCGATCGGTGCGCAGTTGCTCGAACTGCCGGCGCAAGCGCCGTGCCGAGGTTTGCAGCCGTGCTGGCAGTGGCTGGGGCTCGCAGTCGCGGGGCTCAAGCAGTTGCAGGTTGACGAAGTTGGCCTGCAAGCGCCCCTGGCGATAGTCCCACTCCGGCAGCTTGATGCCGTCGCCCAGGGGAATGTCGTCGACCTGGGCCGGCGGCAGGTCCAGGTGCAGTTTCAGGCCGCCGCCCTTGCGGATACGGGTGCGCGACAAGGTCAGCTGATCGAGGTCCTCGGCCACCCGGGCGGCATCCGGGTCCTGGCTGTCATCTGCCCAGCGGTCGAGGTCGACGTGTTCGGTCCAGCTGAACAGGTTCTCCAGGCGCACGATCAACAGGCCGCCCTTGGCCGGGCGCTCCTCGATGCGGGTGGCGCGCTTGCGTCCGCCCTGCTGCTCGCCGGGGGTATTGGGCAGCTCGTTTTGGGCGTCTTCAAGGTCGCCAGCCTGGGCGCTGGCAAGCTGCAGGGGTGGATACAGCCACAGCGGCAGTGGCCAGGCCGCCCGTTCGCTGCGCGGAAAATCCTCGACGCTGCCCGGCTCGCGCAGGGCCTGGCGCAAGGCGCGCTCAAGCCGCGCTTCATCGGCGCTCAGCGCGGCCGGATCCGGACGCAGTTGCAGGTGGGCATCGACCAGCCGTTGGTAACGGCCCACCAACCCCGGAAAGCGTTGCAGCAGCTCGCGCGTCCAGCGCTGATTGTCCCGCCCCCAATGACGCATCGGCCCCGATTGCGCCGCGAGCATGGCCAGCCAGCGGTACAGCTCCTGGTTCAAGGCAGCATCCGCGAACACCGCAAGCTGCGCCGGCAAGCGCAGATTATGCCCGTCACACCAGGCCAGCGGCGCCTGCTTGCAGGTGCCGGCGATCTGCTGCAACAGGCTGCGGCGCAGCAGCAGGTCACGCTCGCTGGCCGCCTCCACCCCCATGCCGCCCGCCCCGCCCATGGCCCTGAACAACAGGGCCAGGGCCCGTTGTCGCGGCGCCAGCGCTACTTGCGCCGCGGGGAAATCGGCACTCGCCCGGCGGGTGATGAAACGATGCCAGACACTGCCAACCCACTCTTCCATTTCAACCGTGAAGGCCATGTTGCCTCCTTTGCACAAAGCAGAAAGCGGCCCGCTGGATCAGCCGGGCCGCACATGATCAAGCAACCGCCGGGGTCATGACGGCACTACCCTGGCTGGCGCGCGCAGCGCTGCACGCCCGCGCTGACGAAAGCTCAGCAGGTAGCACAACAGGCCCGCGAGAAAGCCCACGCCGCTGACCAGCCGCGCCCAGAACAGCCCGCGCAACTGATCGGTGGTGGACATGAACGGCAAGGCCGTGCCGTCTTCGGCCCAGCGCTGCAACAGCACCTGGACCACGCCGGCGGCGGTGAGCAGCAAGGTGATCATCACCATCGACAGGGTCATCAGCCAGAAGCCCCACACTTCAAGGGTCTGCGAACGCTCATCGGCGGCCTCGCCGAGCCCGCGCAGGCGCGGCATGGCGTAGCTGATCAGGGTCATGACGATCATCGCGTAGGCACCGTAGAAGGCCAGGTGGCCGTGGGCGGCGGTCAGTTGCGTGCCATGGGTGTAAAAGTTGACCGGGGCCAGGGTGTGCAGGAAACCCCAGACCCCGGCACCGAAGAACGCGGTCACCGTGGTGCCTTTGGCCCACAATGTGGCGGCGCGGTTGGGGTGCTGGCGGCGGCGGTTTTTCACCATGCTGAAGGCGAACATGACCATGGCCAGGAACGGCAGCGGCTCCAGCGCCGAGAAGATCGAACCGACCCACAGCCACACCTCGGGCGCACCGATCCAGAAGAAGTGGTGGCCGGTACCGATGATGCCGGTAATCAGCGCCATGGCGATGATCACATACAGCCATTTTTCCACCACTTCGCGGTCGACCCCGGTGATCTTGATCAGCACGAAGGCCAGCATCGAGCCCATGATCAGTTCCCACACGCCCTCGACCCAAAGATGCACCACCCACCACCAGTAGAACTTGTCGCGGGCAAGGTTCCCCGGGTTGTAGAAGGAGAACAGGAAGAACACCGCCAGGCCAATCAGGCCGGTCATCATCACCATGCTCACGGTGGTCTTGCGGCCCTTGAGCAGGGTCATGCCGATGTTGTAGAGAAAGCCCAGGCAGACCACGACGATGCCCAGCTTGGTGATGGTCGGCTGCTCGAGGAACTCGCGCCCCATGGTCGGCAGCAGCTCGTTGTGAGTCAGCCGCGCAAGGCCGGCATAGGGCACCAGCAGGTAGCCGAGGATAGTCAGCACCCCGGCGGCGGCGAACACCCAGAACAGCAAAATCGCCAGCTTCGGGCTGTGCAGCTCGCGGTCGGCCTCCTCCGGCACCAGGTAGTAGGCGGCGCCCATGAAGCCGAACAGCAGCCAGACGATCAGCAGGTTGGTGTGCACCATGCGCGCCACGTTGAACGGAATGGCCGGGAACAGGAAGTCCCCGATCACGTATTGCAGGCCCATGATCAAACCGAACAGCACCTGGCCGAGGAACAGGATCAGGGCGAACACGAAGTAGGGTTTGGCAACGGCCTGGGAGGCAAATTTAAGATGCGGATTGGCAACGTTCATCACTCAGCCCTCCTGGTTTGGCGGCCAGCCATTGGTATTGATGTTCGAGCTCCATTTGAGGAATTCGGCGATGTCGTCGACTTCCTGTTCGCTCAGGTTGAACTGCGGCATGGCCCGGCGGCCGGGCACGCCCAGCGGCTGCATTTTCATCCAGGCATGCATGAACGGCTTGAAGCCCTCCTCGCCGCCGCGGCGCTTGAACACGTTGCCCAGCTCCGGCGCAAAGTACGCGCCCTCGCCCAACAGGGTGTGGCAGCCGACGCAGTTGTTCTGCTCCCAGACCGTCTTGCCGCGCACCACCGCGTCGGTCAATTGCGCGACGTTGCTGCGTTCGGGAAAGGTCTGTTCGGTGTGGTAGGTCAAAGCCAGGAATATCAGGAAGAAGAACACGCTTCCCCCGAAATAGATGTTCCTGGCCATGCCCTTGGTGAAGGTCTCTGACATGGTCGCTTCCTCATTGCTTGGCCTGGCCATGATAGAAAGCGCGGGGCAAAAACCTGCTTGATGGCGATCAAGAAACGCCGATGGTTTTACTCAGGTATTAGCCGCGCAGGTGCAGGCCAAGGCCCACCAGCGCCGCCAGCACCAGGGCCCAGCTCAGCAACAGCCAGCGCCAACGCTGCGGGCCGTGGCGCAGTTCCATGAAGCCGTCGGTGATCAGCCAGGCCTTGGCCGCCGCCAGTAGCAGGATGACCGTGCCCTGGCCGAGCATCACCGTGCCCAGGCTCAGGCACGCCAGGGCAAGCCAGCACAGCAAAAGAACTATCGATGTGGGCATGCGCCCTCCTCAACCCAGCAGGTAAACCAGCGGGAACAGCAGCACCCAGACCAGATCGACCATGTGCCAGTACAGCACCCCGGATTCGAAGCCGCTGCACTGGCCAGGGCCATAGCCGCGATGCCAGGCCGTCAGCGCCAGCCAGGCCAGGATCAGCATGCCGAGCAGCACATGGAGAAAATGAAAGCCCGTGAGAATCCAGTACAAGGTGAAGAAGGTGTTGCGCTCGATACCCAGCCCAGCGCCGAGCAGGTGGCGGTATTCGCCGAGCTTGAGCCACACGTAGACGCAGGCGACCAGTAAGGCGGCGAGCAGCAACAATGCCGCCCGCCTCGGCTGCCCCTGGCGCACCTGCACCTGGGCCAGCGCCGCCAGCGCCCCGGCACTGAGCAGGCTCAGGGTCATGGCCAGGCCCGTGGAGGCGTCGAGCAAGGCGCGGCTGGCGGCAAACAGCTGCGGCTTGAGGTGATGGGTCACGGCAAAGGCCAGGATCAGGATGGCGAACACCGACAGCTCGGCGAGGATGAACAGCCACATCGCCAGGTCGCCCGGCAACTGCCGGGGCAGTTGCTCAGCCGAAGTGGACATCGACCACGTCCATCAACGCCGCCACCGTCACCGGGTCATCGCTGAGCGGCTCGGCCAGGCAAGCCAGGCAGGCCTGCCTCGGGTTCATGCCGGCGCCGATCATCCGTGCGGTGAAAATCAGCAGGCGGGTCGAGGCCACCTCTTCCAGGTCATGCTGGTCCAGGCGCCGCAAGGCCTGGCCGAGCTTGACGATCTGGTTGGCCAGGGCGCCATCGACCCCGGCCTCGCGGCGCACGATGCGCGCTTCTTCGGCGGCGGGCGGATAGTCGAACCGCAGGGCCACGAAACGCTGGCGGGTGCTGGGCTTCATGCCCTTGAGCAGGTTCTGGTAACCGGGGTTATAGGACACCACCAGCATGAACGACGGCGGCGCCTGCAGCACTTCGCCGGTGCGTTCGAGAAACAGCTCGCGGCGGCCATCGGCCAGCGGGTGCAGCACCACCACGGTGTCCTGGCGTGCTTCGACCACTTCGTCGAGGTAGCAGATGCCGCCCTCGCGCACTGCCCGGGTCAATGGCCCGTCCTGCCACCAGGTGCCCTGGGCGCCGATCAGGTGTCGGCCGATCAGGTCGGCAGCGCTGAGGTCGTCGTGGCAGGCCACGGTGTGCAGGGGCAGTTTCAGGCGATGGGCCATGTGCTGGACAAAGCGGGTCTTGCCACAACCGGTGGGGCCTTTGATCAGCACCGGCATGCCGTGGCGCCAGGCCTGTTCGAACAATGCCAGTTCGTTGCCTTGCGCTTGGTAGAAGGGTTCGCAGCGGGGTTCTGTGAGGTCCATGGCTTACCTGGATAGACAGCGGGTTCGACGACCACGCTAAGAGCCCCTGCGACAACCTGGCAAGCGCCATGGCCGGCAAACTTGATCGCCGTCAAGCGGTCCGCGGCCTGCTCCGGCATAGCCTTTCCAGGCACCAAGAACCTGCGCTCTGTCCTGGCATTCCAGCACATCGCAAAGGTCTAGCCTGAGGAGAGAAGGAATGCTGATCAGTAACCGAAAAACCTTTGCCCTGAGCCTCGCCAGCCTCTGTTCGGCGCTGGCGCTGGCGTTGCCCACCAGCGTCGGCGCCGAGCAGAAAAGCGCTGCCGCGCAACCGGCCATGGTCACCACGGCCGGCGCGCCGGACATGACCCAGGCCGATTTCGATGCCGCCAAGGAGATCTACTTCCAGCGCTGCGCCGGTTGCCACGGCGTGCTGCGCAAGGGCGCCACCGGCAAGCCGCTGACCCCGGACATCACCCAGGCCCGTGGCCAGGCCTACCTGGAAGCGCTGATCAGCTACGGCTCGCCGGCCGGCATGCCGAACTGGGGCACCTCCAATGCGCTGACCAAGGCGCAGATCACCAGCATGGCCCACTTCATCCAGCACACCCCGCCCACCCCGCCGGAATGGGGCATGGCCGAAACCCGCAACACCTGGAAGCTGCTGGTCAAACCCGAAGACCGCCCCACTCACCAGTTGAACAAGCTCAACCTGCAGAACCTGTTCTCGGTGACCCTGCGCGACGACGGCAAGATCGCCCTGATCGACGGCGACAGCAAGCAGATCGTCAAGCTCATCGAGACCGGCTACGCCGTGCACATCTCGCGGATCTCGGCGTCCGGCCGCTATCTGCTGGTGATCGGCCGCGATGCGCGCATCGACATGATCGACCTGTGGCCCAAAGAGCCGACCAAGGTGGCCGAAATCAAGGTCGGCATCGAGGCGCGCTCGGTGGAAACCTCCAAGTTCAAGGGCTTCGAAGACAAGTACACCATCGCCGGCTCCTACTGGCCGCCGCAGTTCACCATCATGGACGGCGAGACCCTGGAGCCCAAGCAGATCGTCTCGACCCGCGGCATGACCGTCGACAAGCAGGAGTACCACCCCGAGCCACGGGTGGCGGCGATCATCGCCTCCCACGAATGGCCGGAGTTCATCGTCAACGTCAAGGAAACCGGCAAGGTCATGCTGGTCAACTACGAAGACATCAAGAACCTCACCATCACCAGCATCGACGCCGCGCCGTTCCTGCATGACGGTGGCTGGGACAGCAGCCATCGCTACTTCATGACCGCGGCCAACAACGCCAACAAGGTGGCGGTGATCGACTCCAAAGAGCGCCGCCTGACCGCCCTGGTCGACGTCGGCAAGACCCCGCACCCCGGCCGTGGCGCCAACTTCGTGCACCCGCAGTTCGGCCCGGTGTGGGCCACCAGCCACCTGGGCGATGCCGGCATCTCGATGATCGGTACCGACCCACTGAAGTACCCGCAGTACGCCTGGAAACAGGTCGGCTCGCTCAAGGGCCAGGGCGGCGGCTCGCTGTTCATCAAGACCCACCCCGACTCGCGCCACCTGTACGTTGACACCACCCTGAACCCGGACACCAAGCTCAGCCAGTCGGTGGCGGTGTTCGACATCGACAAGCTCGATGCCGGCTACAAGGTGCTGCCGATTGCCGAGTATTCGGGGATCAAGCAAGGCGCCCTGCGCGTGGTCCAGCCCGAGTACAACAAGGCCGGTGACGAGGTGTGGTTCTCGGTGTGGAACGGCCAGACCGAGGAGTCGGCACTGGTGGTGATCGACGACAAGACCCTGGCGCTCAAGCAGGTGATCAAGGACAAGCGGCTGATCACCCCGACCGGCAAGTTCAATGTCTACAACACCCAACACGACATTTATTGAGCTTCATCAACGCAAGGAGTCGTCATGAAAAATACCCTGCTTTCACTCTGCACCCTGGCCACTGCGTTGAGCCTGCAACCGGCCCTGGCCGATGACGCACTGGCGTTGTTCCAGAGCAAGTCCTGTGTGGCCTGCCATGCCGTCGACGCCAAGCTGGTAGGCCCGGCGCTCAAGGAGGTGGCAGCAAAGAATGCCGGCATCAGTGGCGCCGCCGATACGCTGGCCAGCCATATCAAGAACGGTACCCAAGGCAACTGGGGGCCGATCCCGATGCCGGCCAATGCGGTCAGTGATGAAGAAGCAAAACAGTTGGCCAACTGGGTCTTGAGCCTCAAGTAACCCACCCACGGAGGGCGTCATGAATACTTACCGCTGTGTTGTAAGCCTGGCGTCCCTCCTGCTTGTTCCCCCTGCTTTCGCCGCGCCTGACGCCCAGCGCCAGGCGCAGCTCGAACACCTGCTGGCCCAGGACTGCGGCGCCTGCCATGGCCTGCACCTGACCGGCGGCCTGGGCCCGGAACTGACGCCGGCGGCCCTTGCCGGCAAACCCCGCGATGGTCTGCTCGCCACCGTGCGCCTGGGCCGCCCCGGCACCGCGATGCCCGCCTGGGAGGCGCTGCTGAGCGCCGACGACATCGGCTGGCTGGTCGATCATCTTTTGCAAGGAGCATCTGCCCCATGATCCGACACGTACTGTTACCCGCCACCTGCGCGCTGCTGTTGTCCGCCTGTACCCAGGCACCGCTGCGCGGCACTGGCGACCTGGGCCTGGTGGTGGAACGCGCCAGCGCCAGCGTGCAGATCATCGACAGCAGCGCCGGCAAAGCCCTGGCGCGCATCGACGGGCTGGGCGATCTGTCCCATGCCTCGGCGGTGTTTTCCCGCGACCAGCGCTACGCCTATGTGTTCGGCCGTGACGGCGGCCTGACCAAGGTCGATCTGCTCCAGCAGCGCATCGACAAACGCCTGATCCAGGGCGGCAACAGCATCGGTGGTGCGATCAGCCAGGACGGCAAGCTGATCGCGGTGTCCAACTACGTGCCTGGCGGGGTCAAGGTCTTCGATGCGCACAGCCTTGAGCTGGTCGCCGACATCCCCGCCACCCTGCTCGCCGACGGCACCAAGCGCTCGCGGGTGGTCGGCCTGGTTGACGCGCCCGGCCAGCGCTTCGTGTTCAGCCTGTTCGACAGCGGCGAGATCTGGAGCGCCGACTTCAGCCACGGCAATACGCCGCAGATCACCCGGTTTACAGGTATCGGCCAGCAACCCTACGACGCGTTCATCACCGCCGATGGCCGCTATTACATGGCCGGGCTGTTCGGCGAAGACGGCATGGCCCAGCTCGACCTCTGGCACCCGGAGCATGGGGTCAAGCGCGTGCTCGGCGACTACGGTCGCGGCCAGGCCAAGTTGCCGGTGTACAAGATGCCGCACCTGGAAGGCTGGGCGGTGGCCGATAACCAGGCTTTCGTGCCGGCGGTCGGGCGCCATCAGGTACTGGTGATGGATGCGCGCACCTGGCAGCAGACCGACGCCATCGCCGTCGCCGGGCAACCGGTGTTCGTCAGCGCCCGTCCGGACGGGCGCCAGCTGTGGGTCAACTTCGCCTACCCGGACAATGACCGGGTGCAGGTCATCGATACCGAAACCCACAACGTCATTGCCGACCTCAAGCCAGGCCCCGCCGTGCTGCACATGGAGTTCACCGCCCGTGGCGACCAGTTGTGGCTGTCGGTGCGTGACGCCAACCAGGTGCAGGTCTGGGACCCGTACAGCCTCAAGCGGCTCGCCACCCTGCCGGCCACCGCCCCCAGCGGCATCTTCTTCAGCAGCCGCGCCCAGCAGATGGGGTACTGAGATGCCGCTAGACACTCTCGAACGGCGCCTCATCCAACACTACCAACATGGCATGCCGATCTGCGCCGAACCCTACCTGGAGATGGCCCAGGCGCTCGGCTGCAGCGAGGATCAGGTCATCGCCTGCCTGCAGCGGATGGCCGGGCATGGCCGCCTGTCGCGCATCGGCCCGGTGTTCGAACACCGCCGCGCCGGCGCCAGCACCCTCGCCGCCCTGGCCGTGCCCGCCGAGCGCCTGCAACAGGTGGCCGAGCGCATCAGCCAGTACCCCGAGGTCAACCACAACTATGCCCGCGAGCACCACTACAACCTCTGGTTCGTACTGACCGGGCCCGACCGCCCGCACCTGCAGCGCATCCTCGACGAACTGCAAGCCGATACCGGCCTGACCCCGCTCGACCTGCCGATGCTCACCGCCTACCGCATCGACCTCGGCTTTGCCCTGGGAGACGCGCCATGAGCTGTATTCTCGATCCCGCGCAAAGCCTGGCCCTGCGGCGCTTGCTTGAAAGCGGCCTGCCCCTGCTTGCGCGCCCCTACCAGCACCTCGCCCGGCAGATCGGCGCCGAAGAACAGCAGGTGCTGGCACAGATCAACCAATGGCAGCAGCAAGGCCTGTTCCGCCGCCTGGGCCTGGTGCTCAACCACCGCGCCCTGGGCTTTACTGCCAACGCCATGCTGGTGCTGGACATCCCCGACGCCCTGATCGACGAAGTCGGCCAGCGCCTGGGCCGTGAGCCGCTGGTCAGCCTCTGCTACCAGCGGCCACGGCGCTTGCCGCAATGGCGCTACAACCTGTTCTGCATGGTCCATGGCCGCCAGCGCGAGCGGGTCGAGGCGCAGATCGCGGCGTTGCTCGAGCAGCACCTGCTCAGCGACCTGCCCTACCAGGTCTTGTTCAGCACCCAGGCTTTCAAACAGTGCGGTGGCCGCTTCGCCCCCGCCAGCAGCGGAGCAAGCGCCCATGGATGAACTCGACCGCCGCCTGATCAACCGCCTGCAATTGGGCCTGCCGCTGGTGCCCCAGCCCTGGCAGGTGCTGGCCGAGGAATTGGGCAGCAGCAGCCAGCAACTGCGTGAACGCCTGCAACGCCTGCTCGACGACGGCACCCTGACCCGCTTCGGGCCAATGTTCGACATCGAACGGCTGGGCGGCGCCTTTACCTTGGCGGCGCTGACGGTGCCTGAAGCACGCTTCGAGGCCGTTGCCGCCGAGCTTGCGGCGATGCCCGAAGTCGCTCACAACTACCGCCGCGAACACCCCTTCAACATGTGGTTCGTCCTCGGCTGCGCCAGCCTCGAGCACCTGGACCAAACCCTGCAGCGCATCCAGCAGCGCACCGGCCTGACCCCGCTCAACCTGCCCAAGGAGGAGACCTACCATGTCGGTTTGTACTTCCCGGTCTGAACAGGCCCTGGCCCTGCGCCTGGTACAACTGACCCAGGCCGGCCTGCCGCTGGTGGACGATCCCTGGGGCTGGCTGGCCGGGCAGCTGCACCTGAGCGTCGAGGCAACCCTGGCCCTGCTCAAGCGCCTGCAGGCTGACGGCGCCATTCGCCGCATCGCTGCCGTGCCCAACCATTACCGCCTGGGCTATCGCTTCAACGGCATGACCGTCTGGGATGTCGACGACGCGCAGATGCCCCGCCTGGGCCGGCTTATCGGCGCCCAGCCCTTCGTCAGCCACTGCTACCGGCGCCCGCGCAACGGCAGTTGGCGCTACAACCTGTTCGCCATGGTCCATGGCCGCAGCGCCACCGAAATCGACAGCTACCGCGAACACCTGCGCTACCTGCTGGGTGATGCCTGCCGGGCCGACGACATGCTGGTCAGCAGCCGCATCCTGAAGAAAACCGGTTTACGCCTGCCCACCAGCCACTGAGCAAGGAGCGTCGCATGTTGAGAATCAGCCAGTACCTGCGCGCCCTGGCCGGCCACGGCCCTGCCCCGCGCACCAGCCCACCGGGCAGCCCGCGCCCGCCGGTGGTGATCTGGAACCTGCTCAGGCGTTGCAACCTGACCTGCAAGCACTGCTACGCCACCTCGGCCGACAGCGTGTTTCGTGACGAGCTGGATACCGAAGCGGCCCTGCAAGTGATCGATGACCTGGCCGATGCCGGGGTCAAGGTGCTGATTCTCTCCGGCGGCGAGCCGCTGCTGCGCGGCGACCTGTTCCTGCTCAGTGCCCATGCCCGCGACCAAGGCATGTTCGTCGCCCTGTCGAGCAACGGCACGCTGATCGATGAGCGCAACATCGCCCAGGTTCGCGCGGCCCGCTTCGACTACGTCGGCATCAGCATCGATGGCCTTGAGGCCACCCACGATGCCTTTCGCCAGCTCAAAGGCAGCTTCGCCAGTTCGCTGAAGGCCATGCGCCTGTGCCGCGAACAGGGCATTCGCGTCGGCATGCGCACCACCCTGACCCAGGACAACCACGCCCAGCTGCCGGCTTTACTGGCGCTGATGCGCGACTGTGACGTGGGCAAGTTCTACCTCTCGCACCTGAACTACAGCGGCCGCGGCAAGCGCAGCCGCAAGCTCGACGCGCTGCAGCAGATGAGCCGTGAGGCGATGAACCTGCTGTTTGATCAAGCCTGGGATGATATCCAGCACGGCCGCGACAGCGACTTCGTCAGCGGTAACAACGATGCCGATGCCATCCTGTTGCTGCAGTGGACTGCGCGTCATCTACCCGAGCACTACCCGCAACTGGAGCAGATGCTGCGCGCCTGGGGCGGCAATGCCTCGGGCTGCGCCATCGCCAATATCGACAACACCGGCGAAGTGCACCCCGACACCTACTGGTGGCAGCACTCGGTAGGCAACGTGCGCCGCACGCCGTTCCGCACCCTGTGGCTGGAGCAGCCCGATCCTCTGCTGTTGCGCCTGCGCGAGCATCCCCGGGCCGTGACCGGGCGCTGCGCCGCCTGCCATTGGCTGAGCATCTGCAACGGCAACACCCGCACCCGCGCCTGGGCCGCCGGTGACCTCTGGGGCCAGGACCCCGGCTGCCACCTGAGCGATGAAGAAATCGGCCTGCCGCCATCGGCGCGCATTCCTTGCGTCACGCATTGACAACCTGACCGGGCAAGCCGCCGACACAGGCGGCGACCCGGCGCCCCTGATGATGGAACAAGGAACGCCCTCATGCATTGTGCCTCCGTTCTACCTGCCGCCCTGCACTCGCCCTTCAGCCCCGGCGAAGTCGCCCTGGTCGGTGCCGGGCCCGGCGATCCGCGCCTGCTCACCCTGCGCGCCTGGAGCCTGCTGATGCAGGCCGATGCCGTGGTCTATGACCGCTTGATCAGCAGTGAACTGCTGGCCCTGATCCCGCCCGCTTGCCGCCGCCATTACGTTGGCAAGATCAGCGGCTACCACAGCCTGCCCCAGGCACAGATCAACCAGTTGCTGGTCGACCTGGCGGCCCAGGGCCAGCGGGTGGTGCGGCTCAAGGGCGGCGACCCGTTCATCTTCGGCCGGGGCGCCGAAGAACTCGACTTCCTCCTGCAGCACGGCATCGATTGTCAGGTGGTACCGGGCATCACTGCCGCCGCCGGCTGCAGCGCCTATGCCGGGATCCCCCTGACCCACCGCGACCTGGTCAACTCCTGCCGTTTCATCACCGGCCACCTGCAACACGACGGCGCGCTCAACCTGCCCTGGCAGAGCCTGGCCGACAGCAGCCAGACCCTGGTGTTCTATATGGGCCTGGCCAATCTGCGGCTGATCACCGAGCAGTTGATCGCTGCCGGGCTTGCCGCCGATACCCCGGCGGCCCTGATCAGCCGCGGCACTTGCGCCGACCAGCAGGTGCTGCGCGGCACCCTCGCACACTTGCCAATGCTGGCGCGGCAATGCCCCGCCGCCACGCCGACGCTGACGGTGATCGGCAAGGTGGTCGGGTTGTTCGCCGAACAGGCGCTGCGCCACCCGGCGCACTTTGCCGGTGCCGCGCTTGCCGCCGAGGTCGCACCATGAAAGCCCTGGCCCTTGTCCCGCTGTTATGGATGGCTTCGGCGCAGGGCAGCGCGGCCCTCGACCAGGCCGCCCTGGACTATCAGCAGCATTGCCAGCAGTGCCATGGCGCCAATCGTTTCGGTGCCAGCGGCCCGGCCCTGCTGCCGGAAAGCCTGAGCCGGATCAAGCCCGCCGAGATTCGCCAGGTGATCGCCTCCGGCCGCCCGGCCAGCCAGATGAGCGGCTTTGCCAAGGTATTGAGCTCAGCCCGGATCGACGGCCTGGTGACCTACCTGCAACAGCCCCCGGCCATACCACCGACCTGGAGCGATGCCGAGATCCGCGCCAGCCACCAGGTGCTCAATGCCGTCGACAGTCTTCCAGGCACACCCCAGCACGCTGCCGACCCCCTGAACCTGTTCGTGGTCGTTGAAGCCGGCGATCACCACATCAATATCCTCGACGGCGACCGCTTCACCGTGCTGGCACGCTTTGCCTCGCATTTTGCCGTGCACGGCGGTCCGAAGTTCTCTCCCGATGGCCGCTTCGTCTACTTTGCCTCCCGCGACGGCTGGGTCAGCCAGTACGACTTGCACAACCTGAAACTGATCGCCGAGGTGCGCGCCGGGCTCAATACCCGCAACCTGGCGGTGAGCAAGGACGGGCGCTGGGTGCTGGTGGGCAACTACCTGCCAGGCAACCTGGTGCTGCTCGATGCCCGCGACCTGACGCCAGTGAAAACCATCGCTGCGGTTGGCCAGGACGGCACGCCGTCGCGGGTCAGCGCGGTGTACACGGCACCGCCACGGGACAGTTTCATCGTGGCGCTCAAGGACGTGAAAGAGGTCTGGGAACTGTCCAGCGCCGGCCAGCCCGACTTCGTGCCGCGAAGGATTGCGGCCGAGGATTTTCTCGACGATTTCTCCTTCTCGCCGGACTACCGGCAACTGCTGGCCACCTCCCGCAAGGCCAACGGCGGCCAGGTGATTGACCTCGACAGCGGCCAGGTGCTCAGCCGCATTGCCCTGCCCGGCATGCCGCACCTGGGCTCCGGCACCTGGTGGCGGCGCAACGGCGACTGGGTGTTCGCCACACCGAACATCAGCCAGGGCCTGATCTCGGTGATCGACCTCAAGACCTGGCGCCTGATCAAGGAGATCCCCACCCTGGGCCCGGGCTTTTTCATGCGCAGCCACGCCAACTCGGCCTATGCCTGGACCGATGTGTTCTTCGGCCCCGACAACGACGCCATCCACCTGATCGACAAGCAGACCCTGGAAATCGCCCACACCCTGCGGCCGATGCCGGGCAAGACCGCTGCCCATGTCGAGTTCAGCCACGACGGCCGCTATTTGCTGCTGAGCATCTGGGCCAACGACGGCGCGCTGATCGTCTACGACAGCCAGACCCTCGAGGAGGTCAAGCGCATTCCCATGAACAAGCCCTCGGGCAAGTACAACGTCGGCAACAAGATCGAGTTTGCCGAGGGCACTTCGCACTAAACGGTGCGCGAAAACTGGCCTTTACGCCCACCGCCCAGGTAGGCGTCAAAGGCCATGGCGGTGTTGCGCATCATCAAGTGGCCCTGGGGCAGCAACTGCAAGGCGTGTTGATCAAGCGCCAGCAACTGGTCATCCACCTGCTCGGCCAACTGCTCCAGGGCTTCGGCGAAGTAGTCGTTGAAGCAGATACCGTGCGCGGCCTGGAACCGGTCAAAATCGATGCGGCCATGGCACATCAGCTGGTTGATCACCTCGCGGCGCAGCAGGTCGTCGGCATTCAGGCGGTAGCCACGCTGGATCGGCAGCAGGCCCTGATCGAGCCACGCATAGTACTGGGACAGCAGCTTGACGCTCTGGCTGTAGCTGTCACCTACCTTGCCGATGGCCGACACGCCCAGGCCGATCAGGTCGCAGTCGGCATGGGTCGAGTAGCCCTGAAAGTTGCGCTGCAGGGTGCCATTGGCCCGGGCCAGGGCCAATTCGTCGTCCGGCAAGGCGAAGTGATCCATGCCGATGTACACGTAACCGGCGTCGGTCAGGCGCTGGATGGTCAGCTCCAGCAGCTCCAGCTTGCGCTCCGGCGGCGGCATGTCTTCGCGGCGGATCATCCGCTGCGCCCGCACTTGCTCGGGCAGGTGGGCATAGCTGTAGGCGGCGATGCGGTCCGGGCGCAGGGCGATGATCTTGCCCAAGGTCACGTCGAAGCTCTGCACCGTTTGCAGCGGCAGGCCGTAAATCAGATCGACGCTGACCGACTTGAAGCGCGCCTCGCGTGCTGCGGCCACCAACGCGTAGATCTGTTCTTCGCTTTGCCGGCGATTGACCGCCGCCTGCACAGCGGCGTCGAAATCCTGCACGCCGAAACTCAGGCGATTGAAGCCCAGGCCGCGCAGCATCTGGATTTGCCCGGTACTGACGGTGCGCGGATCGACCTCGATGGAAAACTCGTGATCGTCGCTGTCATCGAGGTTGAACGCCTGGTGCAGGCAGTCCATCAGTTCGGCCAGTTGCGCGTTGCTCAGGTAGGTCGGCGTGCCGCCCCCCAGGTGCAGCTGGGTCAGCTTGCGACTGCGCTCGAACAGCGCGCCCTGCAGGGCAATCTCACGCTTCAGGTAGCCCAGGTACTCGGCCGCGCGATGGGTCTTGCGGGTGATGATCTTGTTGCAGGCGCAGTAATAGCAAAGGCTCTGGCAGAACGGGATATGGATATAGGCCGACAGCGGCTTGGGCCTCGGCGCCTGGTTGCTGGCCTGCACGGCCTGCAGGTAGTCATCGACGGCGAAGGCCGGGTGAAACTGCGGCGCGGTCGGGTACGAGGTATAGCGCGGCCCTGGACGGTCGTACTTTTTCACCAGGGCGCGGTTGAATTCAAAGGCTGGCATCGTGATCGACCCATTGCTGATGGAGGGAAAGCCCCGGGCTGCTCTGTTCGAACAGCTGGCAGATGGCATCCACTTCCACCCGGCCGGCGGGCAATATGCTGATGTAACGCGCTGACAACTCGACCAGCCCGGCCCGACTCATGGCCTCCAGCTGGCGCCAGGCGCTTGCAAAGTACTGGCGAAAATCCACGCCGTAACGGGCCTCGATGGCCTGGATATCCAGCTCCAGGTCACAGGCCAGGCGCTCGGTTACCCGCTGGCGCAACTGGTCATCCGCCTCGCAGCGCCAGCCTCGGCAGGTGGCCAACTGGTCGTTGCCCAGCTGTTGCAGGTAGTGCGCGAGGCTCAGGGCATTCTGCGCATAGAGTTCGTCGAACTGGCTGATCGCGCCCAGGCCCAAGCCGACATGGTCGCAGTAGCCGTGCCGGGTAAAACCCTGGCAATTGCGGCGCAGGCGCCCGCGTTCCTGGGCGATGGCCAGATCGTCGTCGGCGCGCACGAACTGGCCCAGGCCGATGTGCTGGTACCCCGCTGCCGGCAGTTGCTCAAAACAGATGCGCCGCATCAGCGCCTTGTCCTGCTCGCTGCAGGGCGCTTGCCGGGCGCTGTGGGCGTAGCGCGCCGGCGCCTGGGCATAATCGAACACCTGCAGGCGGTCGGGCTCGAGCTCGATCAGGGTGGCAAGCTTGCGGGCGAAGCTGTCCGGGGTCTGCCAGGCGTGGCCATAGCCAAGGTCGACACTCACCGAGCGAAAATCGAAGGTGCGCGCAGCATCGATCAGCGAATGAATCGGCGCCGGGTTCTGGCAACGGGCTGCCGACGGCACACCACCCTGGCCGCCATCGGGCACACCGATGCTGACATGGTTGAACCCCTGGTCACGCAACAGGCCCATGGTCGCCCAGTCGGTGTGATGCAGATCGACTTCAACGCCGTAGTCACCCAGTTCGTGTTGCAGAAAATTGAAGCGTTGGCGCAGTTGCCCCATCAACTGCTGCAGCACCTCGGGCCCTGGGGTAGCGCCGCTCAACTGGAACTGCTCAATGCTCTGGTCGGCTCCCAGGTGGCAGCCGACCAGCGCGATCTCCCGTTGCAGGCCGCGCAGATAGGCGTCTTGCTCCTGACTGTCGAGCCCGGCCGGCAGCTGCACGCCCAAGGACAACGGCCGGTGCTGCTGACGGCTGGCGCGCAGGGCGCGCAACACATCCAGCGAGCCGATGCCGGCATGAAACCTGCGGGTATCGGCATGCCTGCCGGGCTCTCCCGGCCACTGCCCGTGCGGGGTGATCTGCTGCCGGTGGCGATGGAGTGAGTCAAGCATGGCGGGGCTCCGAGACGGGCTACGGAGCATCAGTGTCCGCCCGGAGCGGCCCAGGGGCCTTGATTTGCATCAAGCGCGGCGCGGCTGGCTACCATGTCAGGTAGAACATGGCCTTGGCCAGCAGCAGGATCAGTAGCAGATGAACGAACACACTGTGATGAATGAACTTCACCCGGCCGCTGTTCATCTGCCCGTTGCGAAACCACAGCATGGCCACGAGAAAATGCCCCAGCACGCTGGCGGCAAGCATGATTTTCACCAGCAACAAGGTGCCGAACGACGAGCGCAGGGGCGTCTCCAGCAGCGGCACATAGCGCAGCCAGACCATCCCTACCCCGGCCCCGAACAGCACCAGCAGCACCCAGGGCATCAACTGCCGGGCGCGCTGGCCGATGGCCTGTTCCAGTAGCAGCATGAGCTTGGCCGGCAACTGCTTGCGGATGTGTTCAAGGAACAGCACCTCGAAGAACACCGTACCGATGAAGATCACCGCGGCGAACAGGTGCAGGGATAACAGCAGCGGGTAGAGCATCGGGGCCTCGGCGTGAGTCTGGCACTGGGCTCGAGACTAGCGCGATGGCGGGGTGTGGTGGTTGACGGCAATCAACAAAGCCCGATCCCACAGTGGGTTTGTGTACGCCGGCCCTGTGGGAGCGGGCTTGCCGGCGATAGAGCGCGCAGCGGTCGTAATCCAGGCGCCGCATGATGTGTTGGCTGTACTGGCCTCATCGCTGGCAAGCCAGCTCCCACAGGTCTTGCACTGCCCCTGGGAGCACAGCCAATCCTGTGGGAGCCGGACTTGCCGGCGATCGAGCGCGCAGCGGTCGTAATCCAGACGCCGCATGATGTGTTGGCTGGACTGGCCTCATCGCTGGCAAGCCAGCTCCCACAGGTCTTGCACTGCCCCTGGGAGCACAGCCAATCCTGTGGGAGCCGGACTTGCCGGCGATCGAGCGCGCAGCGGTCGTAATCCAGACGCCGCATGATGTGTTGGCTGGACTGGCCTCATCGCTGGCAAGCCAGCTCCCACAGGTCTTGCACTGCCCCTGGGACCACAGCCAATCCTGTGGGAGCCGGACTTGCCGGCGATCGAGCGCGCAGCGGTCGTAATCCAGGCGCCGCATGATGTGTTGGCTGGACTGGCCTCATCGCTGGCAAGCCAGCTCCCACAGGTCTTGCACTGCCCCTGGGAGCACAGCCAATCCTGTGGGAGCCGGACTTGCCGGCGATCGAGCGCGCAGCGGTCGTAATCCAGGCGCCGCATGATGTGTTGGCTGGACTGGCCTCATCGCTGGCAAGCCAGCTCCCACAGGTCTTGCACTGCCCCTGGGAGCACAGCCAATCCTGTGGGAGCCGGACTTGCCGGCGATCGAGCGCGCAGCGGTCGTAATCCAGGCGCCGCATGATGTGCTGGTTGTACTGGCCTCATCGCGGGGCAAGCCCGCTCCCACCCACTCCAGGCAGGTGCGCACCTATGACTCGTCATCGATGGGCGGGCCGCGACGTGCTTCCAGCAACGTCCTGGGCAAGGCAAACCCTTCAAAACTGCGCTGGGTGACCGGGTTGTTGGCCTTGTGCACACCGACGCGGTAGCGCATCAGGCCATCAGCCACGGCAAAGGTCAGGTCGACGCTGGTGTCGGTCCGGCCGTTGAGCTGGGCGCGGCTGAGCAGGCGAAACAGCGACCAGGGCCCACGATAACTGAGACTGGCGGTGTTGCCGCTGCTGTGCACCAGCGTCAGCTGGCTGGCGCTGGCACTGTTCAGGTCATTGGGCCAGACCAAGCCGGTGCGCTGTGGCGCGCCATGCCGGTAAGGCACCAACTGGCCATCGATGCTCAGCAGGCTGCTCAGGCGACTGCTGCTCAAGGCCAGGGGCTCGATGCTCAGTTGCACCGCCAGGTGGCCGCGGTTGTTGAAAAACGTGTCACGGATGCGCTCGGCATGGTTCAGTTGCTCCAGCACGTCGCTGCGTACCAGGTAGCCGCCGAGGGCATCGGAGTACAGCGCGTCGAGGTTGTCCTTGAGGAACACGCTCAGGTACTGCTCCTGAAACTGTTGCAAGCGCCCCTTCGGCCCGAAGAAAGTTTCGAAGTCTTCCAGCGAGGCATCCTCGCCAGCGGGCCTGAACGGGTAACGATTGGCCAGACGCTCATGGTAGAAACTGTAGACCTCGCTGTCCCAGCGCTTTTCCAGCTCGCCCAGGGCAGCAATCATCAACACCTGGGCGGTCTGGTCGGCGAGCTTGCTGGCCTGCTGGTTGAGCGGCTCGGGCAAGCCGGCGGCGATACGTTGCAAGTTGGCAATCGGGTCGGCGCCGCCCAGCGAAAAGCGCTGCAGCACGGCTTTCAATGCAGCTTTGCCCGGGTCGGGGCTGTCGTGCACGGTTTTGCTGTAGTCGTAGACCGCACTGACCGCACGCAGGGTTTCTTCATAGTAAGACGGTCGATCAGCCTGGGCAGTGAGCAACTCCGACAGGCCGGAGAATGCCCGGCGGATCGCCATTGCCTGGAGCGGACCGTCCGCCGCTTGTTCCGAGCCGCTTGTGGCTTGAACCTCGGCCACCGGCAGCGACGGATAGATCACCGTATTGTCGCGCAGGGTCTCCAGCAGGCGGCGTATCGGTGCACCCGGCCCGGTCACCTGTTCCAGCACCGCGACGCCATGGCCCAGGTCGCGAAAATCGACAACCGAAATCTGGTTCAGTGCCCGTCGCCAACTGTCCACATAGTCGGCGTGGTACAGGGCTCGAATGCGCTGGCCCAGCACCTCGCGGTCATGCTCGGAGAAATCCAGCCGCTGGCGTTCGCCGAGTACCCATTGATCGATCATTGCCAGCTCGATGAGGTTACGGCTACCCGACTCGAAGTATGCCTTGTAGCCTTTGGCCGTGAGCAGCGGAGCCAGCACCAGGCTTTCTCCTTCACTGACCGAGGGCACCTGGTAGATGATGTCGAAGGCCGCACCCACTTCGCTGCGCAGGTCCAGCGCCGGCTGCAGGCGTGCATGCGCCTGGCGCTTGAGGGCAAGATAGACCCGCTCGGCCATGGGGCGCTGGCGCAAGGCCTGTTGCACCTGGGCGATCTGTTCGTGGTGCTGCGGCAAGTCGGCGTCGGCATATTTCAGCGCGTAGTCGAGGTGACGCATCAAGTCGGCTTGTACCTGCCCCTGCCCCGGATAGGCGCGCTGCCATTGCCTGGCGGCCCACTCTTCGACAATGGCCGGTTGGCGGTTGCCACGATCTTCGATCATACGGTACACACGCAACGCTGCCAGCTGCTCATCGCTGCCAGGAGGCGCCGCATTGATTGCGTCCAGGGCGCGGTTGGCAATGGCTGGTAAAAAGCGTTTGGACAGCAGGTTCAAGTAGGCTTCGTCCACCGTCGGGCCGATCTTTTTACCTTGGTACAGCCCCATGTCGGACAACAGCGGCCAGGCCTCGCGATAGTCGCCATACACCGCGACCGCCTCGCGGATCTGATCCAGTGGCGCCAGCAAGTTGCGGCCTGTGGTATCGACACGGGCATCGATATCCCGAGCACTGAACTCCTGGCTCTTGGCCAGGACACTGGCAGCCTTGTCACGGTTGATGGTGAAGTACAGCTGCCACAGCCCGACCGCCAGCAAGCAGCCCACGGAAGCGACGGCAAACCCGGCGATCAACAGCCGGCGCTTGCTGCGCGCAACCTTGATGTTGTCGCCAGCCAGACCCGCCTCCGGGTAGATCACGCGCTGGAACAACTGCTGGGCAAAATAGACGGCCTCGCCACCGGCGGGCTTGACCTCGGCGGCCGGTGGCAGCAGTTGATAGGACTTGCCGGCTTCGTTGACGAAGGCGTTGATCAGCGTGCCCTGCTGATAGACCGATGAGAAATACACCCCGCGCACCAGGGCCGGGGTTGTGAAGCGATCACTGCCGAGCATTTCCCGTAAAAAACACCATGAGGCGCGGGGCATTCTGCTCGACAAGCACCTGCGCTTCAGCGGCCCTCGACACTTTGAGCATGGTCTGTTCAGCGGCTGGCGCTTGTCTGCTGCCGAGCCGGCCATCCGCGTGCCCTTGCGCTGGGAGTACGCCTTCGGCGGCAGCAGTGTGCTGCCCAACCCCGACTATCCGGACAATTGCGCCGAGCCGTACCTGCTCCATCAGGTCTGCTACAGCAATCCATTGGGCCGGGGCTGGATCGAAAAACGCCATGAGAAACACGCCTGGTCCATGGACGCGCCACTCCAGCGCCTGGCGGCCCCGCAAATCGAGGCGCTCGACAGGCCGGTCACCCACCTGCACGTCACCCACCATCCGGACGGCGACATCAGCGCCGCCGACATGGCCCAGCTGTCCGCCACCTACGGCTACTGCCCGGCAGGGTTTGGGGTGGTGGGCCGGGCCTGGGCGCCTCGCCTGGCCCTGGCCGGCACCTACGACAAAGCCTGGCAGAAAAAACCCTGGCCGGGGTTACCCGCCGACTTCGACTTTGCCTACTGGAACGCTGCCCCCGTCGACCAGCAAATCGCCTTTCTGCCCGCGAACCTTCGCATCGAACTGTTCAACCTTACCCCGCCTGCACTCAGCCACAACGGCCAACTCTGCGTGGAACTGCCCGAGCACCGGCCCTTTGTGCTGATGCGCCTGCACAGTGGCGAGTTGCTGCCGCTGCCGCTATTCACCGACACCCTGCATATCGATACCGATGCCATGACCTTGTCGTTGACTCACCGGATCAGCCTGCCCCGCCCGGACGACATTTGCGCACTGGAAGCCTGCTTCGATTTCGCCCCGTGCCCCCTTAGCTGAAAACTGCAAGCCAGCCTCTCCCGGGGCTTTTTCGTTTCTGCGCCGCTTTTGCAGTTCTGTGCGACACATCCCACTTCAGGTACTCCCGTACCAGCCCCTCTAAGTGGTAGCTTGGAAATGTTTTGTTGCACCCATCCTTTCTCATCATTTGCCTGCAAAGGAATGCCCCCCGCAATGAACTTCGCCCTGAAAAAACTGGCTGCGGCCACCCTGATGCTCGCTGGCCTGGCATCGATCACCTCGCCTGCCTATGCCAACATCACCCCACAGCAGAGCGCGGCCATTCTCAAGAGCTTCAGCGACGCTTCGGTCAAGGATTTCCGCCAGTTCCTGGCCAGTGTGGCGAAAAGCGAACTCGGCAAGGCCGACAAGCTCGACCAGAGCATCGCCGCCTTCCTGGCCAACAAGCAGCTGACGGCTGAACAGCAGAACGAAATCCATCGCCTGCTGGGGATCTATGCCCGGCTGAAGTACGGCGATGCGGCCACCCAGACCCTGCGTGAACTGGTGGCTATTCCGACCTTCCGCGTCGACGGCGTCGATCAGCACGACAACCCCGAATTCATCAAGATCGCCGAGAAGATCAAGAGCCTGGCCCAGGCCTTCAACCTGAACTTTCGCAACATCGACAACCGTGTCTATGAAATTTCCCTGGAAGGCCAAGGCGATGAAGTGGTCGGTATTCACGCCCACGCCGACGTGGTGCCGGTGACGCCGGAGAACTGGGTACTCAAGGACGGCACCCGTCTCGACCCGTTCAAGGTCACCCTGGTTGGCGACCGCATGTACGGTCGCGGCACCGAAGACGACAAGAACGGTATCGTCGTGGCGATGTACGCCATGAAAATCATCAAGGAAGAGAAGCTGCCGCTGGCACGCAACTTCAAGCTGCTGGTCGACACCACCGAAGAGACCACCGGCGACGCCATCCCCTACTACTTCGAGCGCAACCCGACGCCTAATTACAACCTGGCACTGGACGGTGGCTACCCGGTGGTGATTGCCGAGAAAGGCTACGGCACGGTCATGGCCAGCTTTGCCCGGCGCGCAGGCGATGGCCAAGGCGCTGAAATCACCACCCTGACCGGCGGCCTGGCCACCAACCAGATCCCTTCGACCTCGGTGGCGACCCTGGTGACCGACAAGCCCGCCGAGCTGGCTGCCACCCTGCAAAAAGCCGGCGCTGAGTATGCCAAGGCCAATGGCGGCAACTTCGAGGTCAGCGCCAAGGTCGATGGCAAGGACGTCAAACTGACCGTCACCGGCGTCTCGGCGCACTCCTCTGAACCTGAGTCCGGGGTCAACCCGGTGGCGCGGATGCTCGACTTTATCAACAGCCTCGACGGCAAGGTCGCGCTCAAGCACAACCACATCACCGACGCCGCCCGCTACGCCGCCGACAACTGGGGCCTGGACTACCTGGGCGGCAAACTGGGTGTCGGTTTCTCGGACAAGTTCATGGGCCCGCTGACCACCTCGCTGACCTACGTCGGCCTGGACGACAAGGCCTTGAAACTGGCCGTCAACCTGCGTGTGCCTAAGGGTAAGAGCCCGGAAGCCCTGAAAAGCGAAATCGCCGGCAAGCTGGACGCGTGGAGCAAGCAGAGCCGCATCACACCGACCTTCGACTACTCGATCGCCGAACCGATGTACCGCAACCCCGAGGGTGAATGGGTCAAGGCGCTGCTCGCAGTCGCCAGCGAAAACCTGGGGATGAAGCAGGAGTTCGGCACCTCCGCCGGCGCGACCTCGGTGCATGAACTGCCCAACGGCGTGCAGTTCGGCCTGGCCATGCCCGACGTCAAGTACACCGGGCATAACGACAACGAGTTCAAGACGGTGGAGCAGTTCCTTCTGGACCTGCAGGTCGTAACGGAAATGATGGGGCGTGTGGGACAACTGCCCAAGCTCTGACACGTCCGGCGGGCCCGCTGTTGTAGCGGGCTCGCCGGGTTGATCGGCTTACGCCGCTTCTTCAGCGCTATCACACCACTTGCAGGTTATGATCCACCACCGCCCCTCCATGGATTGGATCAAACATGCAAAAGACCTCGCCCCGGCCAAGATTGCTCAGGGCCACACTGCTGGCAGTGTCTGCACTGACCCTCGCCAGCATCAGTGGCTGCCTGACCAGCGAGCTGTATGAGCCGCGGGCCAGCGACGAAGTCTATACAGAGCAGGTAGGCCAGCTCTATGTGACGGCTGACCAGAAGAGCTTTGTGGTGCTGGGCAAAAAGTACCACTACTTCATCCTGGTCGAACCCGAGCTATTGCAGGCGATTCGCTCAGGGCTGCATGCCAAGATGCAGGCCGAGTTTCTGCCGGTCCACGTCAGCATGTATGAAACCCTGGACGGCGAATTCGAACTGAAGATCCCCGGGCTGGGGCAACTTGCAGCAGGCGAGGTCAACGAGGCAAAAGCGCTGGGCTTCGTGGCATCGGCGCAACAGGACGCCCTGCTGCATCGCTACAAAATTCAAGGCAGCCGCTTCAAGTCCAGCAAGGACATCAGCGCCCTTCAGGGCAGTACGCTGAACAGCACCTATCCCCTTCAGGTTTCGGCCTACCGAAAAAAGAGCAAGGTCACTCAGGTACTGCTGACGCCGGTCACCGTCACTGCTGACGGCGTGCTGATGATCCTCGCCGCGCCGCTGCTGCCGGTGGCGTTCATGGCGGCTCAACCGTTTCGGGTCAAATAGCGGTTGCACACGCCAGTGATATCATTTTGATGTCAACTCATTTACCATCGCCGCGCCCTTCTGCGTGGCCCCGCCTTTTTTTGTCGCTGCAAGGTCCAGCCCGCACGCAAGCGAAGCACACAAAACACCGTTAAAGGAATGAACCGTGAACCCCGTGATGTTCCGCAAGACCCTGCTCGCCCTGGCCGTAACCGCCACTGCCTTGCCCGCCCTCGCTGAAACTGTCCAGCTGACCAACGCCGGTTTTAAAAGCGAGCACCAGCGCTACAGCGGCAATCTCGAGATCAACGGCGCCTATACCGGCGGCAGCGACGAAGATGCCATCGAGCTCAATGGCTCGAGCATCGAGAAAGACCTGATTCTCAACGCCACCATCAACAGCACCGGCAACTTCGCCGGCGGCGTCGACATGGACGTGTGGGAAGGCACGCAGCCGTGGGTCGCCAACAGCGTTGGCGGCGACGTGATCAACAAGGGCAGCATTTCGGCCATCGGCGGTGGTGCCAACGCGCTGATGATCGACCCGGCGAAGATCGGCGGCAGCGTCATCAACGAAGGCCTGCTCTACGCAGAAGGTGCACCACTGAACGACGACGGCGGCCGCGATGTCGCCCGCGCCGTGGATTTCTCCGGCTCTTCGGTGATCAAGGGCGACCTGCTCAATGCCGCCGGCGGCAAGATCATCGCCAAGGGTGAAGATGCCAAAGGCATCAACCTTGAAGGCGGCGAGATCGTCGGCAAGGTCATCAACCGCGGCCTGATCGAAGTCACCGGCGCAGGCGCCACCGCCATCGACGCCACCACCAGCGGCTCGGGCGCGTACACCGACATGGTCGACCTGGCCGGCATCGAGAACCACGGCACCATCATTGCCAGCGGCGACGATGCCGAGGGCATCCGCATCGACGGCGCCAGCTTCACCGGTATGAACAACCACCTGGTCAACACCGGCACCATCCGTGCCGAAGACGCCGCCATCGCCATCGGCTTCAGCGACTTCGACAGCCCGGGCGCCCAGCCCTGGTACAAAGAAGAAGGCGATTTCAACATCTTCAACAGCGGTTCGATCATTTCTGCCGACGAGGCCATCGACGCCTCGGAAAGCAACCGCCCGGTCGAGCTGATCCTGCGCAAAGGCAGCGTGATCGTCGGTAACCTGATCGACCTGAGCAACATCGAAATCGAAGGCGACACCTCGTTCACCGGTACCGACAGCCGCGCTGACGGCGCCAACATTCGTATGAAGGACGGCGGCTGGATCGATGTCGGCAGCGTCAGCGACAACCTGAAAACCACCCTGACCTTCGAAGCCCCGCACACCAGCATCGACGGCAACCTGTACGTCGCCGGCAATTCGGCCCTGGGCCTGAACCTGAGCAGCGCCACCGACGCCAACACGGCTGTGCTCAAGGTCAGCGGCACCACCCAGTTCGGCCAGGGCGCCCAGGTGCAACTGGCGGCCAAAGGCGAAGACTTCAACGCCAATGGCAGCACCTACAAACTGCTCGAAGCCGGCCAGATCGAACTGCTGGCCGCCGACGGCGAAAGCGTCGACCCGAACGGCAAACTCAACCTGGTCAGCAGCTCGGCGCTGCTCAAGGTCGACAGCTTCACCGTCGACAACAATCAGGTGGTGGCCGTGGTCACCGGCAAGGGCAAGGAAGAAGTCGAGCAGATCATCACCAACCAGGGTGGTTCGGCCAACAGCCAGAAAGCCCTGGGCAGCCTGACCGCCGACGGCATGATCGGCAAGCTGGCCAGTAACGACCCGTTCAAGCAGGCCCTGCTCAACGCCGACGAAGCCCAGGTCGCCAAGCTGGCCTCGGAACTGACCCCGGAAACCAATGGCGGCGCCACCCAGGCCGCCACCACCAGCCAGAACCTGGTGAGCAACGTCACCGGCAGCCGCACCAGTTCGCTGCGCGGCGCCTCCTCGGGCGAGGGCTTCAAGGAAGCCGGTGTCTGGGTGCAGTCGCTGTACAGCGACGCCAGCCAGGACCTGCGTGACGGCGTTGCCGGTTATAACGCCTACAGCCGCGGTATCGCCGTGGGTGCCGATGGCAAGCTCAACGACAACCTGACCCTGGGCCTGGCGTACAGCTTCATCAACACCGACGTGAACGGCAAAAGCGGCAACCAGACCGAAGTCGACAGCCATGCCTTTACCCTCTACGGCGGGTTCGAGCACGGCAACTACTTCGTCGATGCCAGCCTGACCTACGGCTTCAACGACAACCAGAGCAAGCGCAGCATTGCCGGCACGCAAGCCAAGGCCGACTATGACAGCGACCTGCTGGGCCTGAACCTGATCGGTGGCTACACCTACCACATCAACCCGCAGGTACTGGTCGAGCCGCGCCTGGCGGCCCGCTACAGCCTGGTGAACATCGAC
Source organism: Pseudomonas wadenswilerensis (assembly GCF_900497695.1). Lineage (GTDB taxonomy): Bacteria > Pseudomonadota > Gammaproteobacteria > Pseudomonadales > Pseudomonadaceae > Aquipseudomonas > Aquipseudomonas wadenswilerensis. The sequence goes on from NZ_UIDD01000008.1 coordinate 31,281, forward strand.
GGCTACCGTGAAAAAGGCTCTTCGGCAGCGCTGAAAGTTGAAGACCAGCGTTACGAAGCCATCGAACTGGGTGCAGGCCTGCGCGTGGCCGGCAGCATGGCCCTGGGCGCCGGTACCCTGGAGCCGCAAGCCAAGCTGATGGCGTATCACGACTTCGCCGCCGACGAAGCGAAAAGCACCTCGACCTTCCTCCTCGGCAGCACACCGTTCGTGACCAGCGGTGCCAAGGCGGCGCGTGACAGCTATGAAGCCGGCGTGGGTGCCGACTACAAACTGGGCGCGGTGACCTTGGGCGTCAACTACGACTACATCGGCAAGTCCGGCTTCGATGCCGACGTGTTCTCGGCGAAAGTGCGTTACGACTTCTGATGAGCAAACGTCTTGCCGGCCCACGCCCGTGGGCCGGCGTCTGGCGAACCGTGGGGGCGCTGCTGGCCAGCGCCCTTCTCTGTGCCTGCCAATCCCCCTATCAAGCGCTGCAACAACTGGCTGAACAGCACGGTCGACACCTGGAGGTTGTGCCGGGGCAGCCGTTCCCGCTCGCCATGCTGGCACCACCTGACCAGCGTGCAACCGAGCGTCTGCGGGTGTACCTGGAAGGCGACGGCCATGCCTGGGCCACGGCCAGCCAGCCGAGCCTCGACCCAAGCCCGCGCAACCTGCTGGTGGCGCGACTGGCGCTTGAGGATCCGACCCCGAATGCCTACCTCGCACGGCCTTGCCAGTTCGTCACCGCAGCAGGCTGTAGCTCTGCGCTGTGGACTGATCGACGCTTCTCCCAGGAAGTGGTCAGCAGTCTCAGCCAGGCGCTGGACCGGCTCAAGCAGCGCGTTGGCAATCGCGAGTTCGAGTTGGTGGGGTATTCAGGTGGCGCGGCGTTGGCGGTGCTGCTGGCCGGGCAACGGGACGATGTCACGCAGATCCAGACCATCGCCGGCAATCTTGATCCAGGCTTATGGGTACAGCTCAAAGGCTTGTCGCCCCTGAACGGTTCGCTGGACCCGATGGTCTATCGGGACCGCCTGAAATCATTGCCCCAGCGCCATCTGCTGGGTGGTCGCGACGCGGTGATTCCTGGTGACATTGCAAGCAGCTTTCGTGGGGACCTTCGATCGCGTGCCTGCAATCAACTGGTGATCATCCCTGTTGCGACTCATGAGTCGGGCTGGGAGGCTGCGTGGAGCGTTTGGCGAAGCCAGGCGATCGACAGGTGCATCAACTACAGGGCCTTGACCCGCACATCCCAACCAGCTTTTGAGCGTCCAGAAGCGGAAACTCAATCGGCGCCCGGATCTCCAGCTTGCCCGAACCTTTGATCATCGTCACCTGAGGCGTACCGCTGCCTGACTTGAAGAGATAGGACACCGTCACCTTCTTCGCTTCGCCCGTGGCATTTACTGCCTCGGACACCTCCCGAACAGCCTGCTGAAAACGCTTCGTCTGCAGTTCATTGAGCGGTTGCTCTTGTTTGCGCAAACGCTTCATCGCCTTCCAGGCATTATCGCCACAGTACCCTGTCGACTCCAGATACACCGCGCTCAGCCATCCGCCGCGATAAAACCATTTCTTCTCTCGGCGACGTAGTGCCCGAGAGAGATTGGAATTTTAATGGCGATTTTATATTTCGTAATGATCTAGAAAACTAGTATTTCTGACAGCGGCCAGTAAGTTCTGGATGAGTTCACTGTGAACTGTACTGATACACGGGAACATTCATTAACCTGCAAAGGTGACAAGATGCTGACTATTACGATAAAAGGGCTGCCACCCTACATTGACTGGAATGTTACAGAAAAATTAGTGCAGAGCATTGCGGGCTGGAAATACGGCATTTATTCCAGGAAGACGGATCTGGACGAGGCGGAGTATAAAGTACAATGCGAGAACAGATTGAAGCAAGTACCTACGATGGCGGCGGATATCCGCAAGGCAATCTGCGATTGGCTGGAGAAAGAACGCCAGTATGGGGACGAGGGATTCGATACTATCGTGGTCACCGTCACTGAGGTGAACGACCCGGCGCAAGCGGGGTCAACGACTCCAGAGATTATAAAGGCGAACGCAACTCCCACGAACGTGAATACGAATCAGTAGGAGGGAAGCGTGCCGTGCCTGGTGCCAAGTATTCGGCTCACCATCTCGCGCAGCCGTAACCAATCCCGCAACTCGCGTGTCGCACGGAGCGCCTGACTTTACCCAGGCGGCCCACCGTGCGCGATATTCCGCCATGCGACACTTCCCTCTGGCGAGATCTGGGTGTCGCGCGCTCTCGTAAAGCCGGCGGAGTTTCAGGGCATGCTGGGTGAATGCGCGCGGTGCCACGGCGGCGCACCCCTCAGCCGTAAAAACAAACCCCATCCAGTCAAAGCCTTTCTCGACCTTGCCGATGAAGGTTTTGTCGGGGTGCTCGATTCCATAAAAATCAATGGTTGTCCATCAACGTCCATCGCGATCCGCGCGCGGTACAGAATGGAGCTGCTGGTGCAGGAGCTTCCAGCTGCTGGATAATGGCTGCCGACCTCCGCTTTCTGTGCTGCTAGCGCCGCCCGGCGAACTCAATCCCGACGAATCACCACCACCGCATCCAACATGACAACAACCGCTCTGCCGTGAGTGGCGCTACAGCTCATGCTGTACACCCGTCCTTCAAGCGACACGGACATCAGCGTGGCACTGAACAGCAACTGCTCTGAGGCCGCCACCAGGCGTAATGCGCGCATCTCGGCATGCATCACCGTGTATTCCACGGAACGTTGGAACTCATGGGCCAACAACTGCGACATCACTTCGCATAGCCCGGACAGGACGACTGACACAGGCCACATCGGGTGGTCCGGAAAATGGCCGGCACAACGTTCTGCCGAGTAATCCACGCTGCAAGCAGTGATCGCATGACGCTTGAGCGAAAGCACGAGCAATGGAAACATTCGCCGGTATGGCGAACGCGTTGCTGGAGAACAACCGGCATTGCCATGGTCGGCAAATGCGAGATCGAAGACTTGCGCAGGTAAAGCTTGGTAGCTGACGGTGAGATCGGCACTGACCCCACCCGCCGTGAGCAGTTCGGCGTTTGCCTCTACGCGCTTACCGGAGCGTGCTGACACCCGTGCACGTGCAGCAAACAGCATGGCTCGATCTGTATTCAGCCCAGCCCTGTGCATCGTCCAGATCGCATGATCAGCCAAATAATGGATACGCTCATCCGGATGTTGGACCAGGGCTGCCGCGCAAGCGCCGAGCGTGGACAGGTGACGAATGCATTCGGACAGGGTTAGAGGTCCCGCCTCAGCACCGAGGGGCTGCTCAGGTTTGAAATTTCCCCAGATGTCCCAATCAGCGTCTGCCGTCTGGTAGAGGGTGTCGAATGCAAAATAGGGACGCTGGACCGCCATCCTCTCGACCATAGAGTCAACACCGACAGTCACTCGATCCTTTGTGCTGGCGGGCAAAGCAATCAAGTCCATCGAGTCTCATCTCCAAGTGTCCAGCTCTGGAACCACCCTGAACTGTCGTGACACCCGGAACGATACGGCGCTCAACGATTTGCCGATACTGACAAAAATGACAGTCGCCTAACCCTGCGGGTACGGCTCAATCCGCGCGCGGCGCATGACGAGGCTTGTTCTGTTCCTGCCTAGCTTCGGTCCCTGCTGATGCCGAGTGCCCGCCCCGGCGCGTCCTGCAACGCACGCTGGAGCAAATCCTCGCCCCCCCTTCCGGGGAGGCTTGACCAGCGTCGCTTTCAGCTCGATGTCCAACAGGCTCGGGCTATTGAGCAGTTGCTTAATCACTCTGCCAAGGACATCCCGGGAATCGCTGAATTGGTTGATCGACCGCTGCCTTGGCCCGACTGGATTTTCAGGTTACCAAGCACCTAATTCGCAAGAAAATATGTCCAGGCGACCGGCCAGCCTTGCCAGTGTCATGTCGTTGAGTGACGCGCCAGAGCCTTGGCTGAAAGCATTAAGCAAAGCCACGATGTCCCACGCCCTCGCCCCTTCAGATTTCACCCCGTCGCACCTCTTACCCTGTTGGCAGCCAAAAGACACGCGCAGGAAGCGAACAAGATCGGTGAAATCGTGAAGGACATTCAGAGAAAGATGGACCGTATCGCGGTAGATACGGATGGTCAGATCATCAGCAGGCATTAACCGCCGCTTGCGCCTGGCAAAGGCTACAAACAGGAAAGCCCCCAATAATCTTCGTCCAATTCTGTCGCTTCGCAAGAATGCGGCGCTATTGTTTGAACGTCAGAGAACTGGAGTACCCAATCTACGCCAGGCTTGGGACGATGGATCCTGATCGTCTTGTGCTTCCAGTCGATCGACTTGAGCAGCCCTTCCACCGTTTCGCCGACCTCAAGCTCAATTTGGATGCGCTCACGAGTGCGATACAGATTCAGGCGAGCCAAGTTCAAATTGTTCATGCGCTACTCACCTCATCGCTCAAAAGTTCAGAACCAGACAGCGCACCAGTAAACGCTATCTGCCTGATGATATGTTCATGAGCCAACGCCATTGGACGTTGCTATCCGCCCGTACCTACTCCTGATAGTCAAGACAGCGGCATACCCGCCTAGCAGCCTGCAGAGCATTTAACAGAATCACCCTTACGCCACCTTCATCCATCTCCTGCAAAGGAAATCCAAATTGCTTCAGTTCCTCCAGCACCCCGTCAAATGAAGGAACGCCAGAACGGTTCTGGCTGAGACGTTCGTATAAGCCTCTGATTTCATCGTCGCCCATTGATGCCCCCAATGTAACAAACGTCCAACCCGTTAACCCGCAGCCATACCTGCTCACATTTTCCGATCCAACGACATTGGCATAGACACTACTTACGCGAAGCAGCAGCTGTCTACTGACAAAATTGATAGTTCTCTGTCGGCATGAAAGCGTGAGTCGCGCTGCCTGCAACAGGTGCAGTTGCTGATAGTACAGACCTGGTTCTGCCCCCTTGGCGAACCAGTGCATTCAGTTGTTCAGAGCGAACCCGTCGTGTATTTCACCAAAAACAGGGGAGACTCCCATGCTGAATACATGACCCTATCACCACACAACACATCATCGATACCTATCATTTTTGCCAGTAGCTTTGCCGACACTATAGATCAACAATGCAAAGGCCCATCCCAATGCTGGCGTCACCTCAGGCTGTCAGTAACGCTTAGCATAGAGAGTAATTATTACAACCACCTCTGAAGCCATGAATTGTATTTTTTCACTCCCACTATCCATGGAGCACTTGCCTTGTCTTTACCCTACCGCGTTAGCACCCTGAAAAACATTATTCTAGCACTGTGCGTTTTCGGCACGATGGTAGAAAACATTAACGCAGAAGCGCGTTCAGAGACATGGCAAATTGTCGTTGACGCCGGAAGTAGCAAGACCCGCGGAATTCTTTATAAATTATCCTCCGATACGATTACCCCCATTGTGGAAAACAGCACCAAAAACCCATTGGCCAGCCATGTGAATTTTCCTGAAAATGCAGACACCCAGCTCATAAGCCCTTTGCTTGACGCATTGATTAAGCTCGCCGATGACAAAGGATATACCCTGGAAAAAAACAATGTCCTCGTGAGCGTTCTCGGAACAGCAGGCATGCGCGAGTTGTCTCCATCTCAGCAACTATCTATTTATCAGTCTGTCAACGAGGCAATCCATGGCAAGGGATTAATGACAGGTCAGGTGCGTACGATTGAAGGATGGGAAGAAGGGGCATTCGCTTGGGTACACCTTAATTACTTAATAGGACTTACAGGGTCTGACAAGACCCTAGGGATAATTGAGATGGGCGGAGCCTCAAGCCAGATTACTTTTGCCAGCAACGATCCGCAGACTGACACCACCCATACTGTACAGTGGAATAAACAAACCTATCATATTGTGAGTGAAAGCCTGCTTGGCCTGGGTGCTAATGAGGCCAGACTTGCTATGGACAGGGTACAACAGCAAGATCAGAGTTGCTACCCCGAGGGCTTATCCACGCCAGGCTCATTTAACTTCACCGCGTGCGACAGTACTTATGACAAAGCCATTGCGACTAATGGCAAATCTGAAATCCAGAAGCTCGAACACATTGTCAACTCAAACGACTTCAGTCACACCCACTTCATCGGCTTGAGCGCACTTTACTACACACTCAACTTTTTCAACAATGACACACCAACCCGACAGACATTAAAACATGGAATTACGCACAGCTGCGAGAGTTACAAATACATTGAAGACGCCATCAAGAATGACAGTTCAAAAGACAAATACCAGCCAGAAAACAAATGTGCAAACGGGGTATTTGCTTATAACATCCTCTACGACCACCTAAACTTGAAAGATGGACAAATTACAGCGCTAAAGAAAATTGAAAACATGGACATCCGGTGGACCGAGGGCTACTTGTTAATTAACAAGTAAACCTACCAGCATGGCCGTTCGCCTCTGGATGCCGAGCGGAGTAAGCCAACGTGTTTCAGCGTGCCCGGCGTCAGTTCACACGATCATTACCGTACGCCTGCAGTACGCATGGGGCGACAACCAACGGGGTGTCACTGAGCCGTGGCGTCCCGAAGGGGCGACGTAACCGTGGCCAGCAATGAGTACCCATGCCAGGGAAATGCAACTGAAACAACGAGACTTGAACGTACTGGCCTGCACTGGATGTCAGTGCTTTTGCGCAGAAACGAAAAAAGGCCCCTAAGGGCCTTTTTTCTATCACTACAGCACTCTGCTGAATGCTGAAGCGCCATATTTGGAGCGGGAAACGAGACTCGAACTCGCGACCCCGACCTTGGCAAGGTCGTGCTCTACCAACTGAGCTATTCCCGCGTCGTGATGGGGGCTATTGTAACGATTCAATAAATCTCGTCAAGCCCTTGATTCAAAAAAGCTTTATTTCTGCTCCGAGCCTTCGCGCAGGTGCGGCCAGGCGGCGCGCAGGTAGTGCACCATCGACCACAGGGTCAGGCCGGCCGAGATCATCAGCAAGGCGTAGCCCAAAATCACCCAGAACGTCAGCACCGGCGGGTTGGCCAGCAAAATCACCAGGGCGAGCATCTGCGCCGCGGTCTTCCACTTGCCCAGGTTCGACACCGCGACGTGCGCCCTCGCCCCCAGCTCGGCCATCCACTCGCGCAGGGCCGAGACCACGATCTCGCGGCCGATGATCACCGCCGCCGGCAGGGTCAGCCAGAAGTTGGCGTGCACTTGCACCAGCAATACCAGGGCCACGGCGACCATCAGCTTGTCGGCTACCGGGTCGAGGAAGGCGCCGAACGGCGTGCTCTGCTGCAGGCGACGGGCCAGGTAACCGTCCAGCCAGTCAGTGGCCGCGGCGATGGCGAAGACACTGCTCGCTGCGATATAGCTCCAGTGATACGGAACATAGAACAGCAAAATGAAGATCGGAATGAGCAGGACGCGAAGAACGGTAAGCAGATTTGGAATATTCATCGGCACAACTGGCTGCAAAGTGAGCAGGCATTCTACTCGCTATGCAGGTTGGCATAAATCGACTCGGCAAGCTTTTTACTGATTCCCGGTGCTTTGGCGATTTCTTCGATGCTCGCGCGGGTCAGTTCCTGCAGGCCACCGAAGTGCTTGAGCAGGTCGCGGCGGCGTTTCGGGCCGACGCCGGCGACGCCTTCGAGGGTCGAGGTGCGGCGCGTCTTGCCACGGCGGGCACGGTGACCGGTGATGGCAAAGCGGTGGGCTTCGTCGCGGATCTGCTGGATCAGGTGCAGCGCCGGTGAGTCGCCCTTGAGCGTGAACTCGTGGGCCACGTCATTCAGGTACAGGGTTTCGAATCCGGCCTTGCGCGTGGTGCCCTTGGCCACCCCGAGCAGGATCAGGTCGGGCACCGCCAGTTCCTGCAGCACCTCACGGGCCATGTTCAGCTGGCCCTTGCCGCCGTCCACCAGCAGCACGTCGGGCAGCTTGCCCTCGCCGTCCTTGAGCCGGCCAAAGCGCCGGGTCAGGGCCTGGTGCATGGCCGCGTAGTCGTCGCCCGGGGTCACGCCTTCGATGTTGTAGCGCCGGTAGTCGGACTTGAGCGGCCCTTCCGGGCCGAACACCACGCACGAGGCCACGGTGGCTTCGCCGCTGGAATGGCTGATGTCGTAGCATTCCAGGCGTTGCGGGGTTTCATCCAGGGCCAGGACCTGGGCCAGGGCCTCGAAGCGTGAAGCCATGTGCTGACGGTTGGCCAGGCGTGCGCTCAGCGCCTGCTCGGCGTTGGTCACCGCCAGTTGCTGCCAGCGCGCACGGGTGCCGCGCACTCGGTGGCTGATGGTCAGGTCACGGCCGCGCAGGGTTTCGATGGCAGCGCTGATCGCGGCGAAATCCTCGTGCACCACGTTGACGATCAGTTCGCCCGGCAGCTCGCGCTCGGCATTGCCCACGTAGTACTGCGAGAGGAACGCGGCCATGACCTCGGCCACCTCCTCCTCGATGCCCACTTGCGGGAAGAAGTTCTTGCTGCCCAGCACCCGCCCGCCACGCACGCTGATCAGGTGCACACAGGCGCCACCGGGATTGACGAAGGCTGCGACCACGTCGACATCGCCGCTGCCGCCTTCCATGCTCTGCTGGTCCTGGACCCGGCGCAGCAAGGCGATCTGGTCGCGCAGCTCGGCAGCCTTCTCGAACTCCAGGGACATGGCCGCCTGCTCCATCTCGGCGTTCAGCTCGTTGGTCAGCTGGTGGCTGCGGCCTTCGAGGAACATCACTGAGTGGCGCACATCGACTGCGTATTCCTCCGGCTCGACCAGGCCGACACAGGGCGCCTTGCAACGCTTGATCTGGTATTGCAGGCACGGCCGGGTACGGTTGCTGTAATAGCTGTCTTCGCACTGGCGGACGAAGAAGGTCTTCTGCAGCAGGCTCAGGCTCTCGCGGATCGCTCCGGCACTGGGGTACGGCCCGAAATACTTGCCCTTCTGTTTCTTGGCCCCACGATGGATGCCCAGACGCGGGTAGTCGCCATCGGAGAGAAACACATAGGGGTAGGATTTGTCGTCGCGCAACAGGATGTTGTACGGCGGGCGCCATTCCTTGATCAGGGTCTGCTCGAGCAGCAGCGCCTCGGTCTCGTTGGCGGTGATGGTGGTCTCGACCTGGACGATGCGCGCCACCAGGGCAGCCGTCTTCGGCGCCAGGCCAGTCTTGCGAAAATAGCTGGCGAGGCGCTTCTTGAGGTTCTTGGCCTTGCCCACATACAGCAGCCGGGCCTCACCGTCGAACATCCGGTAGACGCCCGGGCGACCGCTGCAGGTCGCCAGGAATGCGCTTGAATCGAACACAGGTGTCATGAGTGCGCTCAGAGACTGGCGTCAACCATGCCGTGGCGGACGGCCAGCAGCGTCAGCTCGACGTCGCTGGTGACCGAGAGTTTTTCGAAGATCCGGTAACGGTAAGTATTGACCGTTTTCGGTGACAGGCACAGCTTGTCGGAGATGATCTGCACCTTCTGGCAGCCAACGATCATCAGCGCGATCTGGATTTCCCGCTCCGACAACGCATCGAACGGCGAGCCTTGCGGCTGGAACGACTTGAGTGCCAGCTGCTGGGCGATCTGCGGGCTGATATAGCGCTGGCCGGCAAACACCAGGCGAATGGCCTGGACCATTTCATCGAGCCCTGCACCCTTGGTCAGGTAACCGGCGGCGCCGGCCTGCAACAGGCGGGTGGGGAACGGGTCTTCTTCACAAACGGTCACCGCCACCACTTTCACGTCCGGGTGGCTGCGCAGCAGTTTGCGCGTCGCCTCCAGGCCGCCGATACCGGGCATTTTCACATCCATCAGGACCACGTCGGGCTTGAGCTCGCGCGCGACCTTCAGCGATGCCTCGCCGGAGTCGGCCTCGCCCACCACCTGCAAGCCATCGATATCGGCCAGCATGCGCGTGATGCCCGTACGCACCAGATCGTGGTCATCGACCACCAGCACCCTAATCAAGCAGACACCTCGCACTGCGGCGGTAATTGGATCCCGCCACCTTAGCAAAAAATATAGCCGTAGACCTAACGGAACACGTCATTTGCCTGACGTCATTTTTTCACTTTCCTGACAGGCGCCCATACATCTCCCGCTCATAGCCACCGGCCCTTACCGGCGGGCGCTGGCCACGCTCGGCAAGGCTGCCCAGCAATTGCTGGACGGCAACCTGGTCGGCCGCCTGCAGCAGGCGAAAGCTGCCGAGCAGCTGTTCTTCCTCAGCGCTCAGGCTGCTGTGCTCAACCGGGGTATGCACCCCGCTCAACACATACAACGCATCGACCCCACGCGCCGCCACGGCGGCCAGGTAGTCGGCCTTGGGGGTGCGCTCACCGCTTTCGTATTTGCCCTGGGCGTTGGGCTCTACCCCGCCGATATCGCCAAAGGCGCGCTGGGTCAGGCCCAGCCGTTCTCTTTCTTCCCTGATACGCGAACCGATTCCATTCATCTGTCTGACATCTCTTATCCAGCATCCGGATGGATGAGCACACAGCCTTCAATGGCGTGCCTCGAACGAAGCCCGAACTATGCCGCGATCAGGTCCGCTGCACAAGTCGAAGCCCGCTCTACCTGTCCGGGATTGTCAGGACAACCGCCGAGACGGTTACGGATCTCGCCCGCAGTTCTTACACAGCGCACTAATAAGCAAACAACTTCCGTTAATAGCTAAAGTGCCATCACCTGGCGACTATTAGCGTTGGAACACAACAGCTTACGGATAATAAAGAAGCTCAAGAGAACATGCAAAATGCCCGTCAAAAAAACCATGAAAATCGCCAAAAGCCATTGAGACAACGGCTTTCTGACGCCATTTTCACGGCAAAATGTTGATATCGGATTTTTGACGCCGAACTAATAACAAACTTTAACTTGTTGATTTATAACGGTTTTTTAACTTTAACACAGCGATTTTAAACTTTATCCAACTCAAAGTTAGAGACAGCTTGCCGAAGTTAAAAAAACTCCCTTAGGATGTAATAAGACAACGAAAAACGCCTGCATCGCCTCCTTTTAGCGCGCTGCTTTTTCTTGCGCGTCTGCCGCGTCGACTATGCCGTTTAACTGACTATCTCGGTCAGCTTTTGCTGAACCTTGGGAGAGGGAACTATGAATATCAGTATCTTTGGATTGGGTTATGTGGGCGCTGTCTGTGCCGGTTGTTTGTCCGCTCGTGGGCACCAGGTGCTGGGCGTGGATATTTCGCCGGCCAAGATCGACATGATCAACCAGGGCAAGTCGCCCATTGTCGAGCCGGGCCTTGAACAGTTGCTGCTCGACGGCGTGCGCCACGGCCGCCTGCGCGGCACTACGGATGTCCAGGCCGCCGTGCTGGCCACCGAGATGTCGCTGCTGTGCGTCGGTACCCCGAGCAAGAAAAACGGCGACCTGGACCTGGTCTACATGGAAGCGGTATGCCGCGAAATCGGCACCGCCATGCGCGACAAGGCCAGCCGCCACACCGTGGTGGTGCGCAGTACCGTGCTGCCCGGCACGGTGAAGAACGTGGTCATCCCGATCCTCGAGCAAAGCTCGGGCAAGCGCGCCGGCATCGACTTCGGCGTGGCGGTCAACCCCGAATTCCTGCGTGAAAGCACCGCGATCCAGGACTACGACTTCCCGGCCATGACCGTGATCGGCGAGCTGGACCCGCAATCGGGCGACCTGCTGCAGTCGCTGTACCAGGGCCTGGACGCGCCGGTGATCCGCAAGTCGATCGAAGTCGCCGAGATGATCAAGTACACCTGCAACGTCTGGCACGCGACCAAGGTCAGTTTTGCCAACGAGATCGGCAACATTGCCAAGGCTTCCGGCGTCGATGGCCGCGAGGTGATGGATGTGGTCTGCCAGGACTACAAGCTCAACCTGTCGCGCTACTACCTGCGCCCCGGCTTCGCCTTCGGTGGCTCGTGCCTGCCCAAGGACGTGCGCGCCCTCACCTACCGTGCCGGCCAGCTGGACGTCGAGCACCCGCTGCTGGCCTCGATCATGGCCAGTAACCGCAACCAGGTGAAGAACGCCTTCGAGCTGATCACCCGTCAGGACAAGCGCCGTATCGGCCTGCTGGGCCTGAGTTTCAAGGCCGGCAGCGATGACCTGCGCGAAAGCCCGCTGGTGGAGCTGGCGGAAATGCTCATCGGCAAAGGCTACGACCTCACCATCTACGACGCCAACGTCGAGTATGCCCGGGTGTTCGGCGCCAACCGCGAGTACATCGAGTCGAAGATCCCGCACGTTTCGTCGCTGCTGTGCAACGACCTGCAGCAGGTGATCCGCGAAGCCGACGTGGTGGTGCTGGGCAACAACGATGACCGTTTCGCCCAGGCCCTGGATGCCAGCAGCGACAAGCAGATCATCGACCTGGTGGGCTTCATGGCCCACGGCAGCGATGCCCAGCGTGAGGGTATCTGCTGGTAAGGCCCCGTCCTCCAGCAGAGAGCACTCCAGCCAGAAAGTACTCCACCCAGAGAGTACCCGGCGATTCACCCAGGCACCCCGCCTGATTGACTGCACACCTGCCAACTGCCCGGCCGACCCTGTCATGGCCAGGCGCGAAAAGTGCGCATGTCATTCAGCCGGGCGTGGCCCGAACACAGGAGCAACGACTACATGGAACGACAGCAACAGCCGCCCCGAGGGCAGCCGGACTACCTGCAGGCAGGCGCGCGTTTTTGCGCCTGGGCCTGCCTGTTCGGCCTGATCGCGCTGGCGTCGGAGATGGTCGCACCGCAGTACCTCGACCCTGCACACCACAAGTTCATCTTCATCATCGGTGCGCTGGGCATGTGGCGCTATGGCAATGCCATCGTCCACTACCTGCGCGGCATGTACTTCCTGCACTGGAAGTTCCCACGCATGCGCAAGGCGGTCGAGCGCATGGGCGATGCGGCGCTGCCGGCGCACATGTTCATGGTGGTGACCAGTTTTCGCATCCCCACCCACACCACCTTCAAGGTCTACCAGTCGGTGTTCCAGGAGGTACAGCGGCTGAAGGTGCCGTGCACGGTGATCGCCTCGATCGTCGAGAAGGGCGACGAGCAGTTCATCAAGGAGATCATGCGCAACGAGGTCAAGGACCGCGACGACATCAAGCTGGTGATCGTCCGCGCCCGCGGCACCGGCAAGCGTGATGGCCTGGCCCATGCCTTCCGCGCCCTGTCGCGGCAGATGCCGCTGCAGGACTCGGTGGTCGGCGTGGTCGACGGCGACACCATGATGCTGCCCGGTTGCGTCGAGCGCGCGGTCAAGCTGTTCGCCTACCTGCCCAACGTCGGCGGCCTGACCACCAACGAGTTCTGCGAAGTCGAAGGCAGCAACCTGATGCGCCAGTGGCACTCGATGCGCTTCGTCCAGCGGCACATCAACATGTGCTCGATGGCCTTGTCGCACCGGGTGCTGACCCTGACCGGGCGGCTGTCGTTCTTTCGCGCCAGTGTCATGACCGACCCGGACTTCATCCGCGACGTCGAGGCGGATTTTCTCCAGCACTGGCGCCTTGGGCGGTTTCAGTTTCTCACCGGTGACGACAAGTCGTCGTGGCTGAGCCTGATGCGCGCCGGCTGGGACACCTTCTACGTGCCCGACAGCAACACCCTGACCGTCGAGCATCCGCCAGACAACAGTTTCTGGCGCGCCACCCGCCAACTGATGTTCCGCTGGTACGGCAACTCGCTGCGCCAGAACTTTCGCGCCACCGCCCTGCTCGGCCGCGCCCGCCTGGGCCTGTTCACCCTGTACGTACTGCTCGATCAGCGGGTGTCGATGTGGACTTGCCTGATGGGCCTGACCGCCTCGGTGGTCGCCGGCATCTTGTTCGGCATCCAGTACCTGCTGGTGTACCTGTTCTGGGTACTGCTGTCGCGCAGCATCGTCACCGTGCTGTTTCTGTTCGCCGGCCACCCGGTCAGCCCGGTGTACCCGTTCGTTCTTTATTACAACCAGATCATCGGCTCGCTGATGAAAGTCTACGCCCTGTTCCACATGGACCAGCAGAGCTGGACCCGGCAAAAAACCACATTAAGCAACGGCACCGTCAACTTCGATGCCGCCCTGAACCGCTGGTCTTCCAAGGCGATGCTGTTTTCATCCATCGCGATTTTCTTCGGGGTCATCTCGGTTCTTCTCGAACTCACGCAACGTTAAGGAAAGGCGCCTGCCATGAGTAGTTCAAGCACACCCGCAGTACCCGCGAACGTCGTCCACGAAGCCATCGACGAACGCCAGTACGTGCGCACCAAACTCAATGCCCGGGTCAAGCTCAGCGCGGCCGGCCAGCCGCCGTTCGACAGCACCCTGCAGGACATCTCCCTGGGTGGCATCGGCCTGCTCCACCCCGAGCCGCTGAAGATCGGCAGCCTGTACCACGCCTCGATCCAGCTGCGCCTGAACCAGGTCGACCTGAACATCGACAGCCAGATCAAGATCGTCTCCCAGCGCGGCCAGGAAGTCGGCGCCCAGTTCGTCGAGCTCGACTCGCAGAAGCGCGACATCCTGCGCTACATCATCAGCGCCTACCTGTCGGGCGAGATCGCCGACATCAACGGCCTGTTCAACGTGATGCAGCGGGAAAACTACATCAAGGAACGCAAGCACAAGTACGCCAGCGCGCGCAGCTCCGGCGAGCGTCTCAAGGCCACCCTCGGCACCCTGCTGTATGCCGCCGCAGGTGTCGCCGCGCTGGGCTTTGTCGCCTACAAGTGCTACCTGCTGTTCTTCCGCATCCCTGCCGTGCAGGCCCAGGTTTCGGCCAATGCCCAGGTCATCAGCATGCCCGACAACGGCTATGTGAAGTTCCTCCTGGCGCCGGGGCAGACCGAGGTCAAGGCCGGCACGCCGGTGGCGAGCATTTCCACCCAGCTGGCCACCAGCTTCACCAGCCCGGCCGACATGAAGGCAGTGGCCGACCTCTCGCCCGGCGACCTGCAGACCCTGCTCGGGCGCGCCACCATCGAGACGGTGATCAACAGCCCGTGCGACTGCGAGGTGTACTTCCCGAGCAAGCCACTGGACGGCTACGGCTACAAGCAGGCGCCACTGGTGCATTTGCTGCCCAGGGATGAAGGCCTGTTCGTCACCGCCAACGTGCCGTTCGACAAGCTCGCCGACATCGGCCGGGTGACCTCGGTGGACCTCAAGGTGTTCGGCCTGGATGAGACCTTCAGCGGCAAGGTCGTCGACTCCCATGTCGATGAAGCCAACAAGAACCTGGCCCTGACCATCGCCCCCGACAGCCCGCTGCCCCGCGCCGCGTACCAGAAGCCGGTGGCGGTGGACCTGTACCTGGGCCTGCCGTTCACGGCTTCGCGCTAAGCCCCACCAAGGAAGGAATAGGCAATGAATGCGAAGACGCCCTCCCGCCTGCTGCTGGCCAGCATCGGCCTGGCCTGCGCCAGCAGCGCCCTGGCCGGGCAAAGCCTGGAGCAGATCCGCTACGCGCTGTACAAAGATCCCGGCGCCAATGTCAGTGCCGACCTGCGCGCCCTGGCCGACCGCGGTGACCTGGCGTCCAAGCTGTTGCTCGGTGATGTGCTGGCCAACAGCGATGGCGCCAGCCGCCCGGAAATCATCGGCCTGTACAAAGAGGCGTTTGCCGATGGCCGCGGCCAGGTCCCGGCGCTGGCCTCGCTGGCGCGCCTGCTGGACCGCACCCCGAGCCTGCAAAACAGTCAGCGCGAGTGGATGGCCCAGGCCCTGACGCGCTACCCGGCGACCCTCGACCCGCGCAATGCCAGCACCACCCTGGAGGTGTTCCTGGTGTACCCGCAACTGGTCTCCACCGAGCAAGCGGCGCAGTTGCTGGCGCTGTACCAGCAGTCGTGCCTGCTCAACTGCCGCCCCGAGCTGTACCAGGCAGTGCTGGCCGAGCGCCAGGGTGACCGCGCCGGCGCCGAGCGCTGGTACCAGCAGGCGGTGCGGGTGGATGTGCGGGCGATCGATCGCTACTACCGCTTCCTCGGCGACGATCAGGACCGCGCCTTCCCGGCCTTTGCCCGCAGCCTCGAAGCGCTGCGCCCGACCCTGGCCGTGGAGATCGTGCACCGAATCGGCTCGTTGCTCGACAGCATCAACAGCGTGCAGCGCGCCGAGCAGGAAGCCGACCGCTACGAGCGCCAGGCCAGCGCCATGGGCCCGGCGCGGGTGCAACCGGACGCCGCGCAACTGGCTGCGGACAAGCAGCGCAGCGATGCCCTGGACCTGGCCCGCGGCGAAGCCCATCGCTGGCGCGACAACGCCGTCGAACGCGGCTTTGTGCCGGCGATGGTGTCCAAGGCCAACTACATGATTTCCAACCCCACCGAGCACAACGCCGAAGAGACCCAGGCGCTGATCGACCAGGTCCGGGCCCGCGAAGCGACCCGGGCCAAGGCGCTGCAGGCCTCGTTCTACATGGTCAACAACTGGCTGACCCTGGATCCGGACAAGGCCCGCGCATTGATCGACGAGCTGCTCGCCAACCGCTACCCCGACGCCGAACTGCTGCTGGCCGAGTACTACAGCAAGGGCGTGGCCGACCAGCCCGACCAGGACCAGGCCCTGGCGATTTTCCAGGCCCAGGCCCGGGCCGGCTCTACCGCCGCCTGGTACCGCATGGCCACCTTGCACGCTTACGGCCGTGCCATCTGCCATGACCCGGTCAAGGCCTACACCTATGCCCAGGTGGCCCTGGCGCTGGGCGAGAACGGTGCCCGCAGCCTGGTCAAGCGCCTGGAAAAGACCCTGAAAAAGGATGACATCGCCCGTGCCCTGGCGGCACGCAACGATCTGTTGAAGGAGGCAACCCTGTGAAAGCCCACCACACCCTGTTCGGCGCCCTGCTGACCCTGGCACCGCTGTACCCGGCGCAAGCCCTGGAAGAAGTCACCGGCCCCGAGGCCGACAGCAGCGAACCGGTGCGGGTCGCCGACGGCAGCGAGCCGGTGATCACTTCGGAGTTCTTCAACAAGCTCACCGTGCAGACCGGCTACGGCCCGGAGAACGCCGAAGTCGGCCGCAACCGCGAGATGTTCTACAGTTTGCGCTACGAGCCGTCGTTCGCCTGGTACTCGCCGGAAAAACGCTGGGCCAAGTGGATGGTCTATGGCCGCGTCTGGCTGAACTACGACTCCAGCGAGTCGGCCAGCGTGCAGAACGAAAACGCCAACAACCTCTACCGCGAACAGCCCGAAGGCTGGTACGCCGAACTGCGCGAGCTGTATGTGAAACGCAACCTGCTCGGCGACGACCCGCGCTTCTCGCTGTCGGCCGGGCGCCAGCGCTATTTCGACGACTACGGCATCTGGTGGGACGACAGCATCGAGTCGCTGCGTTTCAACTACAACGACACCTTCTCCCGCGGCTTCGTGGCCGTGGCGCAGAAGTTCTACAACTACAACAGCGACGTCAACCGCCTGGCCGACAGCGAGGAGCGCACCACCTACCTGATGGGCGAATACGCCTACCGCTGGAGCGAGCACAACTGGGCCGGCGTGCGCCTGATGCACGAGAACGACCACAGCGGCCACGATGCCGAAGACCGCTACGACTTCAAGGGCATGCGCTACGGGCTGTTCTTCAAGGCTGACGACCTCGACGTGACGCCGCTGTTCAGCGACTACCACCTGGAGCTCGCAGGCCTGGACGGCAAGGTCGACAACACCGACGTCAACGGCGTCACCAGCAGCGGCCACAACGCCAGCGGCTGGGCGGCCCTGGGCGAGATCGGCAAACGCTTCCACGACCTGCCGTGGACGCCCCGGGTGGCCCTGCGCGGCGGCCTGACCGACAAGCCGAGCAACGACAACGACGGCTTTCGCCTGAATGCCATCCAGTCGGATCGCATCACCCGCCAGGGCAGCTACAGCACGCGCCTGGCCAGCTCCTTCGTCAGCCTCGACCTGCGCAACCTGAGCTACTACGGCATCGCCCTGGAAACCAACCCGACGCCGCGCAGCGCCCTGGATTTTCGGGTTACCGACCTCAAGCTGCGCGACGCCAACGGCACCCTGCCGATCCGCCTCGAAGGCGACCAGCGCAGCGAGCGCAACCGCGCCATTGCCCAGGGTACCCACGGCGGCGGCAAGGACGTCGGGCAGATGCTCGACCTCAACTACTACTGGAAGATGTTTCCGGTGGCCATCGACGGCAAGCACCTGGACGTCAACGCCCTGGTCAGCGCCAGCTACCTCAACGCCGGCAACGCCCTGGACAGTGGTGATGACTACCAGCTGACCTTCGGCGTCGTGGTCAGCTACTAAGGACGGAACCCGAGATGATCTTCGCCTCCAACGTCTTCCTGTTCCTCTACCTGCCGCTGTTCCTGGCCGTGTACTTCCTCGCCCGGGCGCCGTGGCGCTCGACGGTGATCGTCGCCGCCAGCTACATCTTCTATGCCTGGTGGCGGCCGGACTTTCTCCTGCTGTTCGTGGCCATTACCTACTGGAACTACTGGTTCGGCCTGCGCATCAAGGCACGCCTGGATGCCGGCGACAAGCGCTGGGCCTTTCGCCTGCTGTGGATCGGCATCATCGGCAACCTGTCGACCCTGGGTTACTTCAAGTACGCCAACTTCGGCGCCGACGTGCTGGCCGCCCTGCTCGCGCCGCTGGGTATCAACACCTTCACCCTGGAGACGATTTTCCTGCCGCTGGGCATCTCCTTCTATGTCTTCCATGCCCTGAGCTACATCGTCGATATCTACCGCAAGGACGCTACGCCGACCAACAACTTCATCGACTTCGCCGCCTTCGTCGCGCTGTTCCCGCACCTGGTGGCCGGGCCGATCCTGCGCTACAGCCAGTTGGCGCCGCAGCTGCGCCAGCGCACTCACTCGCTGGAGCTGTTCTCCCTGGGCGTGTGCCGCTTCATGCTCGGCTTCATCATGAAGGTGCTGATCGCCGACCAGCTGGCGCCGATCAACGTGCTGTTCATCGGCGAAGGCACCCTGCAGTTGAGCGATGCCTGGTTCGGCCTGGTGGTCTCGACCCTGCAGCTGTACTTCGACTTCGCCGGCTACAGCCACATGGCCCTGGGCCTGGCCTTGATGATGGGCTTCCGTTTTCCGGAAAACTTCAACCAACCCTATGTGTCGCAGAGCATCACCGAGTTCTGGGCCCGCTGGCACATGACCCTGGCGCATTTTCTGCGCGACTACGTGTACATGCCGCTGGTGCGCAAGCGCATCGCCGGGGCGCTGCCGGCGCTGGTCTACACCATGCTGCTGTCGGGCCTGTGGCATGGCGCCAGTTTCGCCTTTATCTGCTGGGGGCTGTTCTTCGGTTTCGGCATGGTCATCGAGCGCAAGTTCAACCTCGCCACCAAGGTCACCACGCCCTACCACCTGGGCCGCAACCTGCGCACCTTCGTGCTGATCATCCTGAGCATGCCGCTGTTCTTCACCAACGACCTGCGCCACAGCATCGACATCTACCAGGCGCTGTTCGGCCTCAACGGCCTGGGCTCGCTGGACCTGTACGTGCTCGGCGCCTCGAAGATGGCCATGTCGTTCGCCGCCATTGCCCTGTGCTGGCTGGTGCTGGCCGGCAGCAACAACGTGCGTTTTTACGCCGGCAACAAGGAGCAGTACTTCATGCGCCATGTCGGCGGCCTCAAGGCCCTGCTGCTGTGGGCCGGGTTCGCCCTGGCGCTGAGCAGCCTGGCGGCGCATTCGTTCTCGCCCTTTCTGTACTTTCAGTTCTAGGAGACCGCCATGTACCCGGTCATGAATTCGGCCAGCAAGGTCAACGGCATTGCCTTCGGCGTCCTGCTGGCGGGCATGTTCGTCTACTCGCTGCCGCCAGTGTTCAGTTTTGCCCGCAACCAGACCGACGCCTGGAACCTGTTCGTCGACGGCAAGCTGCTGCGCAAGTTCGAGCAGGTCTACGAGAAGCGCTTTTTCCTCCGTGAACCGTCGGTGCAGCTGTGGGCCAATGCCCAGTACCGGCTGTTCGACGAAGGCACCAAAGGCGTGGTGCTGGGCAAGGACGGCTGGCTCTACACCAACCAGGAATACCGCGTACCGAACAATCTTGAGGCCAACCTCGACAGCCAGCTCAAGCAGATCGCCGAGATCGAGCAACGCCTCAAGGCCCACAACAAGCGCCTGATCCTGCTGCCGCTGCCAATGAAAGTCGACGTGTATGCCGCCCACACCGAGCGCGCTGTCGACCCGCGGGCGATCAGCCTGTACGACCGCTTCGTCGAGCGCCTGCAGGCGCAGAACATTGCGGTCACGCCGCTGCGTTCGGCGTTCCTGGCCAACCTCGCCGGCCCCGGGCTGTTCCTCAAGTCCGACACTCACTGGAGCCCGGAAGGCGCGCGCCTGAGCGCCTACGAGCTGGCGCGCCAGCGCCCGGAACTGCTCGGCGACGAGCGCTACCTGTCGCACAAGGTCGCCGACAAGACGGTCAAGGGCGACCTGATGAACTATATCCAGTTCAACCACGCGCAACTGGCGCCGCAGTTCGGCCCCAACCAGATCGCCCTGTACGAAACCCTCAAGGCCGAGCAAAGCGCCAGCGACCTGTTCGCCAGCGAACAACAGAGCCTGATGCTGGTGGGGACCAGCTACAGCAAGATCGATGACTGGAACTTCGTCGGCTTCCTCAAGGAGGCGCTCAACCGCGACCTGCTCAGTGTTTCGGTGGAAGCCCGCGGGCCGTTCGAAGCCATGAGCCAGTTCCTCGCCAGCGACCAGTTGAGCAACCCCGAGATCGACACCGTGGTCTGGGAATTCCCCCTGCGCACCCTGCTCGCCCACCGCCTCGGCTCCCTGAGCCGCCCCGGCCAGACCCAACATTTCTAAGGAGAGACTGATGAACATTGCACTGCAACGCCTGCTCGCCACTTCCGCCCTGCTGCTGGGCAGCAGCGCCGCTCATGCTGCCGAAGGCAACGCCGACCTGTATGACGCCGTGGCCCCGGCCGACTCGGCCTTCGTCCGCGTGCTCAACCTGTCCGGCGCCAACATCGACGTGACCCTGAGCGGCAAGATCACCCCGCAACGGGTCGCCGCCGGCCAGCTCAGCGGCTACCGCTTCACCCCGGCCGGTGCGCACAAGATCGCCGTTGGCGGCACCGCCATCGAGCCGCAGCTCAAGGCCAACGCCGCCAGCACCGTGGTCTACGATGGCAACAAGCTGACCCTGATCGCCGACAAGTATGTCAACGAGCCGAAGAAAGCCCAGGTCGCCTTCTATAACCTGACCCCGGCCCAGGCGGCGCTGAAGACCGTCGACGGCAAGCACGTGATCGTCGACCCGCTGGGCAAGGACCAGACCGGCAGCCGCATGGTCAACGAGATCAAGATCGGCTTTGCCGCCTACGTCGATGAACAGAACGTGGCCAGGTTCGATGAGCTGTTCCTGAAAAAAGGCCGCTCCTACAGCTACGTGCTGCTGCCCAAGGGCGCCGGCTATCAGAGCATGAGCCTGGCCAACAGCATCGACCCGAGCGAGTGACGCATGGCCATGAAGCGCTTTCTTCCCCTTGGCCTGGCCGCATTGCTGGGCCCGCTGCTCAGTGCGCCAGGCATGGCCGCCGAACCAGGCAAGGCCAACTGCACCAGCCTTGAGTGCATGGTCTGCCCGGGCCTGAGCGACCCGCAGAACTACGCCGAAGGGCGCATGAAGCTGATGCGCGAAATCGTCCCGGCCAAGGACCGCTGGCTGTTCCGTTCGGCGGTCGACCTGACCAACGATTTCGGCATCCCGGCGCCCATGCGTCCGGAGTTCGCCCGCTTGATGGCCGCCTTTCGCCAGCAGGGCATCCACGTGGCCATGGCGGTACAACCGACCCGCGGCCTGATGCACCGCGACAAGCTCTACGCCGACAAGCTGCACGGCTTCGACTTTGCCCGCGCCAGCGGCAACCTGGAGAGCTACCTGCAGCAACTGCGCGCCGCTGGCGCGGTGGTGCCGCCGTTGATGCAACTGGTGCACACCCCGCCCAAGGGCGAGTTCTTCTTTCGTCGTGACCACCACTGGACCCCGGCCGGCGCCGAAGCCACGGCGCGGCTGGTCGCCGAAGAAGTACGGCGCCAGCCGTTCTATGCCCAGCTGAGCAAAAAGCGCTACCGCACCGAACCCGGCGTCATGGTGCCCAAGGACGGCACGATGAACCTGGCGCTGAGTTATATCTGCGGCAACAACTATGGTTTCCAGTACGTGCGCGGCTACCAGACCATCCCCGAAGCCGACGGCGCCGACGCGCTGTTCGACGACGCGCCGGACCCGGAGGTGATCCTGGTCGGCGACAGTAACGCCGCCGCCCGTGAAGACGAAAGCAAGCAGTTCAACTTCGACGGCTACCTCAAGCAGTACCTGGAGGTCGACATCCTCAACTACGCCCTGCCCGGCGTCGGCCAGGACGGCTCGCTGCTCGAATACCTGCTGTCGGAAAACTACAAACCCAAGGCGCCGCCGAAGCTGATCATCTGGGAGCTGCCGGCCAACTACCAGCTGGAGTCCGAGCAGATGTACCGCCAGCTGATCCCGGCGATCAAGGGCGGCTGCCCGGTGTCCACCGAGGTCTTGGCCAACCGTGTGCAGCGCCCGCCGCTGCGGGTCAACGAGCGCATCGAGCTGCTCAGCAACGCCGGTGAAGGGCGCAGGAACCTCAGCAACGGCCAGGGCTTTCTCGATATCCGTATCAGCGACAAGAACGTCAAGGATTTCTACGTGATCGTCTATTACGACAACGGTGCCCGCGACAAAGTCTGGTTCCGCCGCGAAGCGGTGGTCACCGGCGGCCAGTACTACCTTGAGTTGAGCCGGGCCAAGGCGTTTGCCGGCGCCAACCTGCTGTCGGTGTTCATGGAACCGACCAAGCCCGGCACCGCCGCCACCCAAGTGGAAACCCGTGTATGCCTGTAAAGACCTGGACAGCGCTGGGCCTGGGACTGTGCGCCAGCCTGCAGTTGGCCGACAGCCTGGCGGCCAGCTCGATCTGGCCGCCGCGGGGCACCGCGCAGTCGGCGATGATTGCCGACTACCGGACCCTGAGCTGCAGCAAGGAAGTGCCCGCGCCCTACACCGGCAGCTTGCAGTTGCAAAGCAAGTACGACCAGCGCGACGCCAGCAAGTCGACCCTGCGCAGCAGCCCGGACGCCAACAGCGAACAGATCGGCAAGCAGGTCAAACAGTTCATCGGCGGCCTGATCTACGCCAGCAAGCGCTTCCAGCGGGCCAAGAATCCGCAGGAGGCGAACATGGCCCTGGCCTGCCAGGACCAGTGGCTGGAGCGCTGGGCCCAGGCCGGTGCGCTGCTCAACCCCGACGCCAGCAGCACCGGCATGGCTGCACGCAAATGGGCGGTAGCGGCCATGGCCTCGACCCTGCTGATGACCCAGGCGGCCAGCGACGCCAAGCTGCAATTGTCGCCGGCCCAGAAGGCCTGGTTCAACCAATTGGGCGAACGCATCATCGCCGAGTACCAGCCGCGCCGTACGCCGGGCTTTACCTGGTTCAACAACCATGACTACTGGGCGGCCTGGGCCGTGGCGGCGACCGGCATGCTGGTGCAGCGCGACGACTTCATCCAGTGGGCCGACGGCAACCTGCGCCGTGGCCTGCAGCAAGCAGTGAAAGCCAGCGATGGCAGCTACGCCTACCTGCCACTGGAAGTGGCGCGCAGCAAGCTGGCCGCCACCTACAGCCAGTACGCCCTGGTGCCGCTGGTGCTGCTGGCCGAGTCGGCGCGGGCCAACGGCCTGCCGTGGAGCAGCGACGATCAGCAGACCCTGGAACTGCTGGCCAACTTCGCCGCCCGCAGCATCCTCGACCCCGACAACCTGCCCGAGCTCAAGGGCAAGTCGCAGACCGACGTCGCCCCGTACAAACTGGCCTGGCTGATCCCCTTCCTGCAGCGCGCCCCGGGCAACCGCCTGGCCCGCCAGCTGTATGACAGCGAGGATGGCGAGGTCGACAACTACAGCCAGATCGGCGGCCCGCTCAAGCCGTTCTATCCCAAACTGCCGTAATCAAGGACGAACCGTCATGGCCATGCTTGCCCGCCCGCTTACCCTTTCCTGCCTCGCGTTGCTGTTCAGCGCGATGGCCCAGGCTGCCAGCCAGAGCTTGCCGTTGCAGCAATCGCTGAGCGCCGTGAGCAGCGCCGAACACCAGCGCGACCTGCAGCAGTTGCAGCAACAGGTCAGCCAGGCCGTGCAGTTGCAGGTCAACGAACGCCCGCGCCCAGCGGGTCGCGCCAGTGTCAGCCTGCAACCGATGTTCTCGTCCCAGGCTGGCAGCTGGCCGTTCGAGCCGTTCGTCAACAACGGCCTGTTCCGCGCCATCGCCGGCTACCAGGCGCATCACCCGCAAGCGGTAATGGTGCGCGGCGGCAGCATCAGCCTGGCGCAACTGCACGACGCCCTCAACGACCCAAAGATCATCAAGCGCTACAAGGACGGCTACCTGCTCAGCTACCCGCTGGTGATCGCCAGCGATGGCGGCCTGCTGCTCGAAGGCACCAGCCTGTACCTGTACAGCTACTCCGGTACGGCGCTGATCAACCAGGGCTGGCTGGGCCTGAACCAGTCACGCCTGGAGAGTGTCGCCGGCGACAAACCCGGCAGTACCGACCGTGCCTGGCGGCCGTTCGTGGTGGCCTGGGCCGGCAGCCATACCCAGGTGCTGGGCTCGACCCTCAACCGCCTCGGCTACAACGCCAACCTCTCGCGCGGCCTGACCACCGCCCTGAGCAGCCAACAGGCCGCGTCGACCCGCCCGGCCACGCTGATCATCCGCGACAGCCAGTTCAATGAGCTGTCCAGCGCGGTGGAGCTGCAACACAGCCAGGCGCAGATCGACAACAGCCAGTTCGGCCAGTCCCAGCAGTACGCCATCGACGTGCGTGACAGCCAGGTGACGCTGCGCAACAACCAGTTGCGCGGCATCGACAACAACAGCGGCATCCGCCTGCGCGGCCAGACCCGCGGGCGCATCGAGCACAACCTGATCCTCGGCGCGCACAAGGCGGCCATCGAGGTCAGCGAGCAACAGGGCGCCCTGCTGCTGACCGGCAACCTGATCGGCGACAGCCGTGGCAACGGCATCCAGCTGCGCAACCTGGCGCCGACGGCTGCCGCGCCGCTGTTGATCAGCGACAACCTGATCGGCAACAGCCAGGGCAGCGCGGTGGACGCCAGCGAGGTCGGCGCCGTCAGCCTGATCGGCAACCGCATCGGCAACAGCCCGGAATACGCCGTCAGCCTGCGCAATGCCGCGCCGCTGCCCGGGCCGCTGACCTTGAGCGGCAACACCCTGGGCAAGGTCGGCAAGGCGGTGGTACGGGTCGAGGGCTTGCAGCAGGTGGTGCTGGGGCCGAACACTTTCGAGGGCAAGCCGATTTTGCAGAACCTGCTGATTGGTGACTTGTTGCCGGTGCAGGGCCTGCTGCTCGACGCCACCCAGCGCCGGGGCTGCGTGGTGCGGGTCGAGCTAGGCGAGCGTGCGCTGCATACGCAAAAAGCACTCGTCTTCGCCGACACAGACAAAACCCTCGCGCAGGTACAGGAACCGTGCCGGGTTGCTCTTGAACACCATCAGGCGCAGCAGCGGCAATTGCCGTTGGCGGGTCCAGTCCACCAGTTGCGTTAATACCCAACTGCCGATGCCACGGCCGCGAAAGCCTTCGAGCAGGTGCAGTTCACGGATGAACAGGGCCTGGCGGTCCTGGCTGAGGCTGAAGTAGCCCAGCGGTTGCTGGGCTTCGCTGATCAACCACTGCTCGCGCCACCCCCAGGCCTGGTCGAAGGCTTCTTCCTGCCAGAGCAGGTCGAACTCGCGGTAATACGGCAGCATGGCCCGGCGGGTGAGGTCGCGGGCGAAGGTGCGGTGCTGGTCGGTGGCGGGGGTCAGTTGCACAGTCATTCTAGTCGTTCTCATTCAGCAAGGCTGCGCCTTGCATCGCCGGCAAAGCCGGCTCCCACAAGGGCCAGGATATGTGGGAGCTGGCGTTGCCGGCGATGGGCTGCAAAGCAGCCCCATTGACTCAAGATTTGAATTCGTCGGCATAACACACCGGCGAACTACCCGGCCCCTGGCGCTCCAGCTCATCCTCGAGCCATTGCGCCAGCACCATCGCATTGTTGTGCTCGGTGTCCTTGCCGGCATACAGCAAGGTCACATCGCCCTGCCCGGCCATGCCCAGCAACTTCCACCAATGCTCGGGCCGCGCCGTCAGCTCCTGGCGGTAGCGCTCGGCAAACCCGGCAAAATCCACTTCACCGGCATGAAAAGCCTGACGCAACGCCGTTGACGGCGCCACCTCCGGCAGCCACAAGGCCTGCAACTGGTCCTTGCGCCGGTTGCGCGGCCACAGGCGGTCGACCAGCACGCGCTGGCCATCGCTGGCTTGCAGCGGATCATAAACGCGTTTGCAGCGGATCATCGCTTCGCTCCATCGGCAGGTCCCTTGATCCTAGGGCTTTCCTTGACCGAGGTCACGATGAAGTCAGCGATTGTTTTTATCATGGCCGGGCAAGGCTCGACCCTTCCTGGTAACCCGGACCCGTCATCATGACCACCCCGACCCTGGCTGGCAGCCCATCGCTGGCCAACCTTGACCCCCGCCCCCGTCTCAACCACAAACCCGGCCGCACCACCCTGACCCTGTTTTTCAGCCTGCTGGTGGGCGGGCTGTTGTACACCGCCTGGAGCCTGTTTCGCGACATCGACGCCACCGGCACCGTGGTCACCACCTGGACCCCATTTTTGCTGCTCGGCCTGGCGTTGCTGATTGCCCTGGGCTTCGAGTTCGTCAACGGTTTTCACGACACCGCCAACGCCGTGGCCACGGTGATCTACACCCATTCGCTGCCACCGTCAGTCGCCGTGGTCTGGTCCGGCTGTTTCAATTTTCTCGGCGTGCTGCTGTCCAGCGGTGCCGTGGCCTTCGGCATCATCGCCTTGCTGCCGGTGGAGCTGATCTTGCAGGTCGGCTCCTCGGCAGGCTTCTCCATGGTCTTCGCCCTGCTGCTGTCGGCGATCATCTGGAACCTGGGCACCTGGTGGCTGGGCTTGCCGGCCTCGTCATCGCATACGTTGATCGGCTCGATCATTGGCGTCGGTATCGCCAACGCCTTGATGCACGGGCGCGACGGCACCAGTGGCGTGGACTGGACCCAGGCCAGCAAGGTTGGCTATTCGCTGTTGCTGTCGCCGCTGGTGGGCTTTGCCTGCGCGGCGCTGTTGCTGCTGGCCCTGCGCATGCTGGTCAAGCGCCGCGAGCTGTACCAGGCGCCGGTCGGCAACACGCCACCGCCCTGGTGGATTCGCGGGCTGCTGATCCTCACCTGCACCGGGGTATCTTTCGCCCATGGTTCCAACGACGGGCAAAAAGGCATGGGCCTGATCATGCTGATCCTGGTCGGCACCCTGCCCATGGCCTATGCCCTGAACCGCACCATGCCGGCTGACCAGTCGCTGCAGTTCGCCGCGGTGGCCGAGGTCACTCAGCAGGCCTTGCAGCGCAGCGCCCCGCAGGCCGCACCGGCGGATCCGCGACAGACCCTCAGCGCGTTCATCCGCGAGCCGCAGGCCAGTGAAGAACTGCTGCCGGCGCTGGCAGCGCTGGCCGGGATGATCGGCACCGAGGTCAAAAGCTATGGTTCGCTCAACCGGGTGCCCGCAGAGGCCATGGCCAACGTGCGTAACGACATGTACCTGACCTCCGAAGCCATTCGCCTGATCGACAAGCACCAACTGGCGCAGTTCAATGCCGATACCCAGGCCAAGGTGCAAGTGTTCAAGCAGCAGATCGACAGCGCCACCCACTACATTCCGCTGTGGGTGAAGATTGCCGTGGCCATTGCCCTGGGGCTGGGCACCATGGTCGGCTGGCGGCGCATCGTAGTGACCGTTGGCGAGAAGATCGGCAAGACCCACCTGACCTACGCCCAGGGCGCTTCGGCGGAGCTGGTGGCGATGTGCACCATTGGTGCGGCGGACATGTACGGGCTGCCGGTGTCGACCACCCATGTGCTGTCGTCCGGGGTGGCCGGGAGCATGGTCGCCAATGGCTCGGGCTTGCAGATGCGTACCCTCTTCAACCTGCTGATGGCCTGGGTGCTGACCTTGCCGGCGGCGATTGTGCTGGCGGGGGGGTTGTACTGGTTGTTTCGGCAGGTGTTCTGATTTGAATGTACCTGCCTCATCGCTGGCAAGCCAGCTCCCACAAGTACTGCCCCAATCCTGAGAACAGTGCCAATCCTGTGGGAGCGGGCTTGACCCGCGATGAGGCCTATGCAGGTATCTTCAACCCGCGCGCCACCGCCGGCCGCTGCACGAACGCCGCCAGCACCCGCTTGACGTTGGCAAAGTCATCAAAGCCCACCAGCTCGCCCGCCTCATAAAAACCGACCAGGTTGCGCACCCAGGGCAGAATGGCGATATCGGCAATGCTGTAAGCATCCATCACCCACTCACGCCCTTGCAGGCGCTGGTCCAGCACCCCGAGCAAGCGCCGCGACTCGGCCACGTAACGGTCGCGCGGACGCTTGTCTTCGTACGCCTTGCCGGCGAATTTGTGGAAAAAACCCACCTGGCCAAACATCGGCCCGATCCCGCCCATCTGGAACATCAGCCACTGCAGGGTCTCGTAGCGCTGGGCCGGGTCCGCCGACAGCAGTTGCCCGCTCTTCTCTGCCAGGTAAACCAGGATCGCCCCGGACTCGAACAACGCCAGCGGCTCGCCACCCGGGCCATTGGGGTCGAGGATCGCCGGGATCTTGTTGTTGGCGCTCAGGGAGATGAATTCCGGGGTCAACTGGTCGTTGGTCTCGAAGCTGACCTTATGCACCTCGTAGGCCAGGCCGATCTCCTCGAGCATGATCGACACCTTCACGCCGTTGGGCGTGGCCAGCGAGTACAGCTGCAGCAGCTCGGGCTGTTTGGCCGGCCATTTACGGGTGATCGGGAATGCACTGAGATCGGTCATGAACAGAACCTTGAGCAAGAAATTGAGGCAGACACTGTAACCAGTTTTGTCACCGCCGCGCGACCATCACCCAGTCGCGGTGACGCTCCGGGCCACATTCGAACACGGCCTCGCCGACCTTGCTAAAACCATTGCGCTGATAAAAACGGATGGCCCGGGTGTTCTGTTCATTGACGGTCAGGCGAATGCCGCCGCGCACCGGCGCCAGGGTGTCGTCGAGCAACAGCTGGGCGCCGCCGAGGCCATGGTGCTCGGGCAGCACATAGCAGCGGCTCAGCTCCGGCACGCCATCGGCCTCGGCAATCCCCAAGGATCCCGGCGCGCTGTCGACCAGGCTGTAACCCACCACTTTACCCAGGTGCTCAAGCACCCGCAGGCGCTTTCGCGGATTGAGCAGGTGCAGCACGAAGTGCTCGGGCTGCAGCCGGGTGTCGATGTATTCCTGCAAAGCCTGGGCAGCAGAATCCGGCGGGCTGGCCAGGGCGAAGGTCTGGCCGGCAACATGGCTGAGCGCCTCGGCATCACTGGGCCGGGCAACACGGGTAGTGAATGGCATGCAGCAACATCCTGTCCAACGGGCGAACCGGCATGGTAGCCCGATCCCTCAGAAGGCAAAACAGGAACAACCAAACGCGCCCCAAAAGCCCTGAAAATCACTGACCGGCACCGATGCTTGCCGCGCGCGCTGGTGCGCATGGGCATGCACCGCACAGGCACCGACGCACTGATGTATTTGCGCGGTCAGCGGCGCACCCTGGCGCCAGTGCCCGGGCACCTTGGCCACCGGCGACCAGTCGGGCAACACCGGCAAAGTCGGCGGGTCGAGCCGGGCGAACTCGGCGGCGCCGTACACCACCTTGCCATCAACCAGGGTCAGCACCGACTCCAGGCTTTTGATCGCCTCGGCGTCGATGCTGAAATAGTCGGCGCTCAAGGCCGTCAGGTCTGCCAGCTGGCCGACCTTGATCTGGCCCTTCTTGCCCTGCTCGCTGGAGAACCAGGCGCTGCCGTGGGTGAACAACGACAACGCGGTATCGCGGTCCAGGCCCTGCGGGTACAGCTCCAGCCCGCCCACGGTGCGCCCGCTGACCAGCCAGTACAGCGAGGTCCAGGGGTTGTAGCTGGACACCCGGGTGGCGTCGGTGCCGGCGCCGACCGGGATGCCTTCACCGAGCATGCGCTTGATCGGTGGTGTGTGCTGCGCGGCCTTGGCGCCGTAGCGTTCAACGAAGTATTCGCCCTGGAAGGCCATGCGGTCCTGAATGGCAATGCCGCCGCCCAGCGCCCGTACCCGCTCGATGTTCTTCGGGCTGATGGTCTCGGCATGGTCGAAGAACCACGGCAGTCCGTTGAAGGGAATGTCGCGGTCGACCTTCTCGAACACGTCGAGCATGCGCGAGATCGACTCATCGTAGGTGGCGTGCAGGCGAAACGGCCAGCGTTGCTCGAGCAGATGCCGCACCACCGGTTCCAGGTCGCCCTCCATGCTGCCGGGCAGGTCCGGGCGCGGTTCGAGGAAGTCCTCGAAGTCGGCGGCAGAGAACACCAGCATCTCGCCGGCGCCGTTGTGCCGCAGAAAGTCGTCGCCCTGGCCGTACCTGACGCTGCGGGTCCAGTTTTTAAAGTCGGCCAGTTCTTCCTTGGGCTTCTGGGTAAACAGGTTGTAGGCGATGCGCACGGTCAACTGCCGGGTCTTGGCCAGTTGCTCGATCACCGCATAGTCGTCGGGGTAGTTCTGATAACCACCGCCGGCATCGATGGCGCTGGTCAGGCCCAGACGGTTGAGCTCGCGCATGAACTGGCGGGTCGAGTTGACCTGATATTCCAGCGGCAGCTTCGGCCCCTTGGCCAGGGTCGAATAAAGGATCATCGCATTGGGCCGGGCGATCAGCATGCCGGTCGGGTTGCCGTTGGCGTCGCGCTGGATCTCGCCACCCGGCGGATTGGGCGTGTTGCGGTCAAAGCCGACCACGCGCAGGGCGGCGCGGTTGAGCAAGGCGCGGTCGTACAGGTGCAGGACGAACACCGGCGTGTCTGGCGCCGCCTGGTTCAGCTCGTCGAGGCTCGGCAAACGGCGCTCGGCGAACTGGAACTCGTTCCAGCCACCGACCACCCTCACCCACTGCGGCGCTGGCGTGCGCAGGGCCTGGTCCTTGAGCATGCGCAAGGCATCGGCCAGGGACGGCACGCCTTCCCAGCGCAACTCCAGGTTGTAGTTCAGGCCGCCGCGGATCAGGTGCAGGTGCGAATCGTTGAGCCCGGGGATCACCGTGCGTTGCTTGAGGTCGATGACCTGGGTCGCCGGCCCGCGCAAGGCCATGACCTGGGCGTCATCACCCACCGCCACGAAGCGTCCGTCGCGAATGGCCACGGCGCTTGCTTGCGGCCGCTCGCGGTCCACCGTGTGCAAGCGGCCATTGTGCAGGATCAGCTCGGCCGGCACGGCCGTTTCGGTACCGCGCAGAATGGCCCCCGCGGCCAGCGGCGCCGTCGAGTACATGGCCCCGGCGGCGCCAAGCACGGAACTGGCGGCGATGAAACGGCGGCGGCTTTCCTGATCCTGGTTCATGGCGGCTCCTGAGGCGCGGCGTTGCCGGGCGAACAAAAGCTAAACGATAGACCAGCGCCGGCGCCGTACCAGTCAGCGGCGACGAAACAGCGGCCGTGGTTCGATCACCGAACGCCCATACAGCACGCTCATGCCGGCAAGGCCCTTGAGGGCATCCTCGGCGCATTTGTCTTCACGCACGGCGTAGCTGTCAAAACCGCACTGGCGCATATGGCTGAGCTGGTCACGCAGTACATCGCCCACCGCGCGCAGTTCACCATGCCAACCCAGGCGGCTGCGCAGCAGGTAAGCCTGGCTGTAGCCACGGCCGTCGCGAAAGCTGGGGAAGTCCACCGCGATCAGCGGCACCTGGGGCAGCCAGGCGCGCAGTGGCTCGATCTCATCGTCAGGCCCCAGCCACAAGCCGTCACGGCCCACGGGCCGCTGGGCGCGGCGGGCAATCCAGGTGGCCAGCGGCAAAATCAGCAGACCGTCGGGCAGCACCTCGCCGGGTTCGCGCAACAGCTGCCAGGGATCGTGCTCGATCAACTGCGCCTCACCATTGCGCAGGCCAATCACATTACGCATATCAGCTCCTCCGGGCGCTTGGCATAGACCCGCTCCTTGAAGGGTTCCAGGCCGACCCGGCGCACGGTGTCGACAAAGGGTTCGTCCTGCTCGCGATAGGCGCAGTAGGTGGCGATGATCTGCTCGATCACCTGGGGGATCTCGGCGGCGCTGAACGACGGGCCGATGACCTTGCCCAGGGTGCTGTGCTTGCCCTGGGCGCCACCGAGGGTCACCTGGTACCACTCGCTGCCGTTTTTATCGACGCCGAGGATGCCGATGTTGCCGATGTGGTGGTGGCCACAGGCGTTGATACAGCCGGAGATGTTCAGGCTCAGCTCGCCCAGGTCGTGCAGGTAGTCGAGGTCGTCGAAGCGGCGCTGGATCGACTGCGCGATAGGGATCGAGGTGGCGTTGGCCAGGGCGCAGAAGTCGCCGCCCGGGCAGGCGATGATGTCGGTCAGCAGACCAATGTTGGCCGTGCCCAAGTCACGTTCGCAGGCCAGGCGCCAGAGCGCGTGCAGGTCACGCTTGCGCACGTCCGGGAGGATCAGGTTCTGCTCATGGGCAATGCGGATCTCGCCGAAGCCGAACTGCTCAGACCAGTCGGCCACTGCATCCATCTGCGCATCGGTCAGGTCGCCCGGTGGCGACGCGTCACCCGGCTTGGTCGACAGCACCACGCTGGCATAACCGGGGACCTTGTGCGGCTTGACGCAACAGGCTACCCAGCGGGCGAAGGCGTGGTCCTGGGCCAGGTGGGTGTCGTAGGCCAGCTCATCGTCGATGACGCTGTCGTAGGCCGGTGGCTCGAAGGCGGCGGCGACCCGCTGGAACTCGTCCTCGGTGAGTTGCGCCGGACCGTCCTTGATGTGTTGCCACTCCTCCTCCACCTCGCGGGAGAACGCCTCGATGCCCAGCGCCTTGACCAGGATCTTGATCCGCGCCTTGTACTTGTTATCGCGCCGGCCATGGCGGTTGTACACGCGCAAAATGGCTTCGACATAGGACAACAGGTGCTGCCACGGCAGCCCTTCGCGGATCTGCAAACCGAGGATCGGCGTGCGCCCCAGGCCGCCGCCGACCATCACCCGCAGGCACATCTGGCCACGGCCGTCGCGGTACAGGTAGAGGCCGATGTCATGCATCATGATTGCTGCGCGGTCCTCGATCGCCGAGCAGATGGCGATCTTGAACTTGCGCGGCAAAAACAGGAATTCCGGGTTGATGGTCGACCACTGCCGGAGGATCTCGGCCAGCGGCCGCGGGTCGAGCAGCTCGTCGGCGGCAACACCGGCAAAGGCTTCGGTGGTGATGTTGCGCACGCAGTTGCCGGAGGTCTGGATCGCATGCATCTCGACCTCGGCCAGGCGCTGGAGAATGTCCGGCACCTGAGCCAGTTCGATCCAGTTGAACTGGATGTTCTGGCGCGTGGTGAAGTGGCCGTAGCCGCGGTCGTACTCGCGGGCGATCTGCGCCAGGGTGCGCATCTGCCGGGCACCCAGGGTGCCGTAGGGGATGGCCACGCGCAGCATGTAGGCATGCTTTTGCAGGTACAGGCCGTTTTGCAGGCGCAGGGGCAGGAACTCTTCTTCACTCAGTTCGCCAGCCATGAACCGGCGCACCTGATCGCGAAACTGCGCCACGCGTTCGAACACCAGCGCACGGTCATACTCGTCATAGTGATACATGGTTCGGACCTCATCAGGGAGGCCGTTACTATGGCTTTTGGGTGTACTGGGTTACAGATTCAGGTTGGGGGTATTTATACGGATCAGATGCTCAAATTGCGCTGCCCCTATCGCTGGCAAGCCAGCTCCCACAAGAACTGTATGCACCGGCCCCTGTGGGAGCTGGCTTGCCAGCGATGAGGCCTTAAAGGGCGACACCGTCCGTGCGCTTCAACTCGCCAATCTTCTCCAACCGCGCCCGCACGATGTTGCGGCTGATGTTCAGCAAGCGCCCGGTCTGCAACTGGTTGCCATGGCAGAAGCGGTACGCGGTGCGAAACACCGTTTCCTCGATATGCTCGTACAAGTCTGGAATGTTCTGCTCGAACAGCGCCGTCAGCGCCGCCTCAAGGTTCGGCGGCTCGCTGGCCAGGCGCAGCGGCTGGCTGTGTTCCTCCTGGCGAATGCCCACCGAACGCATGTCCACCAGGTGCAGGTCGGCCGGCTGCACCACCTGTTGCCGGCACACCAGCAAGGCATGGTGAATGGCGTTCTCCAGCTCGCGAATATTCCCCGGCCAGCTGTGCGAGAGCAGTTTGCGTTCGCTCTCCAGGCTCAGGCTGGCGCGGCTGTAGCCCAGGCGCTGGCAGTGTTCTTCGAGGAAGAACTCGGCCAGCGGCAGGATGTCCCCCGGCCGTTCGCGCAGCGGCGGCAGGCGGATGGTTGCCACGTGCAGGCGGTAGAACAGGTCTTCGCGAAAATGCCCGGCCACCACCGCATCGGCGAGGTTGACGTTGGTCGCCGCCACCAGGCGCACGTTGATCGGGATCGGCGTGCGCGAGCCCAGGCGCACCACTTCGCGCTCCTGCAGCACCCGCAGCAGTTTCACCTGCATGTTCAGCGGCAGGTCGCCGATTTCATCGAGGAACAACGTGCCGCCATTGGCCGCTTCGAACCAGCCGGCCTTGCTGTTGGTGGCGCCGGTAAAGGCGCCCTTCTCGTGACCGAACAGTTCGCTCTCGACCAGGGTTTCGGCAAAGGCGCCGCAGTTAACCGCCACGAACGGCTCGCGCCCGCGGCGGCTGAGTTGATGGATGTGGCGGGCGACCAGCTCCTTGCCGGTGCCGGTCTCGCCGATGATCAGGGTGTTGGCTTCACTCGGCGCCAGGCGTTCGATGCGGCTGAGCAGTTCCTGGGAGCGCGGGTCCTTGAACACCAGAACGGTGGCGCGAACGGATTTGGTCAGTTCCCGGGCATGGGGATGGGTTATCAGCGACATGGTGCATTCCTGGCAGTGAAAGCGCAGGGCCATAGTGCCCGAAACAAATTAGAACAAATAATTATTAATTAGTATTTATATATTCCATAAAGAGATATGCGATTGGCACTGCTGCCCCAGCAGCAGTCGCCCAGCAATCCGTGGCTGCTGGCCAGCATCGACGCCCCCCGAGATCCCCCTTGATGACAACGAAGTCCCGCAAATGCAGGGCCTGCAGCGCTCTGGCACGCATTTCGCTCAAGCCTGGCACACGCACCGTGCAAGGACCTCTCGATGAAACTGCAGAAAACATTCGCCTTCGGCCTGAGCCTGCTGGCCCTGTCGTTCAGCGCCGTGGCCGCGCAAACCTTCGCGCCCAAACCCGACCCGCTGCAAGGCGATGGCCGGGTCTCGGCGTTCTACAGCTGGAACCAGGCCATCCCCGCCAGCCCCGGCAAACTGCTGCGCAGCGAGCCGCTGGAACAGACCCTGAGCCTGCCCGGCGCGGCGTCGCAGTTGCGCATCCTCTACAGCTCCACCGACGGTATCGACGGCAAGACTCCGGTGGCAGTCTCCGGTGCGCTGTTCATTCCCCAGGGCACGGCGCCAGCAGGCGGCTGGCCGGTGGTGACCTGGGGCCATGGCACCGTGGGCGTGGCGGATGTCTGCGCGCCGTCCTGGGCCGGGCGTTCGTACCGCGACGTGCAGTACCTGGCGCGCTGGCTCAACGAGGGCTACGCCATCGTCGCCACCGACTACCAGGGCCTGGGCGTGCCCGGCGGCCACCCGCTGCTGAACAACCGCATGGCCGCCTACGGCATCCTCGACGCCGCTCGCGCAGTGATTGCCGGGGTGCCGGGGCTGGCCAACAAGGTGCTGGTGGTCGGCCAGTCCCAGGGCGGCGCCGGCGCCTTTGCCTCGGCCGCCTATGCGCCGACCTACGCCCCGGACCTGGGCCTGAAGGGCAGCGTCGGCACCGGGGTGATCTACACCGTGGGTGCGAAAAACGTCGGCGAGCAGGACCCGGACCAGGTCGACGCCTCCCTGGCCTACGGCTTCTACACCCTGCTGGCGGCCCAGCAGTACGACCCGCGCATCGACCCGCGCGACTTCTACACCGACAAGGCCCTGCCGCTGTTCGAACAGGCGCGCAGCACCTGCCTGTCGTCACTGGTGGCCGATGTGGTCGGCACCGGCCTGACCCCGGCCAACACCCGCAAGACCAACAGCGGCGAGCAGCTCAAGCCGTGGCTGGCGCAGGTGTCCTACCCGACCCTGAAACTCAAGCAGCCGATCTTCATCGGCACCGGCGCCGAAGACAAGACCCCGGCCGCCGCCACCCAGGTGGCGTTGATGCAGGACGCCTGCAAGACCGGTTCGATCGTCGAAGGCCACCTGTACAAGGGGCTGGGCCACAGCGAGACGGTCAACGCCTCGCTCAAGGACTCGCTGCCCTTCGCCCGCAAGGTGTTCAGCGACCAGCCCATCGCTCCGATCTGCAACCCCACCGTGCAATAAGGACTATCACCGTGAGCATCGAATTCTTTACCCGCCTGCCCTTGCACGGCGAAACCCAGTTCCTCCCTGGCGACCCGCGCAACCGCGGCGACTGGCATAGCGGCAGTGACAGCACCGGCGCCGTGTCGAACTTCGCCGTGGGCGATCACTTCACCTACATCGACTACCTCGGGCAAATTGCCCGCGCCGCCGAGATCAACGGCTTTGGCGGCGCGCTGATGGTCAACGCGCCGTCCGGCGAAGAGCCGTGGACGGTGTGCTCGCTGCTCGCCCGCGAGACCCGCACCCTGAGTTACGTCACCGCCTTCCAGCCCTACCACTACACGCCCTGGGTCGCCGTGCAGCAGGCCGCCACCTACCAGCGCGCCACCGGCAACCGCCTGGTGTGGAACATCATCAACGGCGGCTCCGACGCGGTCCAGCGCCAGGTCGGCGACTTCAGCGACCACGATGAACGCTACGCGCGCGCCATCGAGTTCATGGACGTGGTCAAGGGCTACTGGCACTCGGAGAACTTCCACTACCAGGGGCGCTTCTACCAGGCCGAAGGCGGCGGCCTGCGCGGCCCGCAGAAAAAGGCCGAGCTGCCGCTGATCTGCACTGCCGGCTCGTCGATCGCAGCGCGGGAGTTCGCCGCCCGCCACGCCGACTTCTACCTGATGCGCGCCGAGCACCCGGACGAGATCCGCACGCTGATCGCCGACATTCGCGAGCGGGCGCTCAAGCACGGTCGCAGCAACATCCGCTTCGGCCTGTCGATCGATGTGATCACCCGCGAGACCGAAGCCCAGGCCCTGGCCGAGGCCAAGCGCTTCTTCGACGAAGGCGTGGCCAAGGGCGCGGTCAAGGCCGTGGCCGCCCATGCCGGGCTGCGCAGCGCACGCAAGCTGAGCTACGAAAATGAATACGCGGCCAAGGATGAAACCCGGCCGTTCGACGACTTTTTCATCTACCCCAATGTCTGGGCCGGCTTCGGCTACATCGGCATCCCGCCGGGCCTGGCGTTGGTCGGCAGCTACGAGAACGTGGTGGCACGGATTCGCGAGTACAACCAGTTAGGCATCGACCTGTTCTTCCTCGCCGGCTACCCGCACCTGGAAGAAGCCTACCGCCTGGGCGAGCACATCCTCCCGCACTTTCGCGGCGAGCGAGCGCCATTACGGCGGATCGACACCCAGGCGCCGGCCCTGCGTGCGGCAGGAGGCTGAGGCCATGGACCCTTTTGATTACCAGCGCCGGCGTTTTCTCGGCTATAGCCTGGCGCTGGGCGGCGGCATGCTGCTCAGCGGCTGCGGCCCCGATACACCTGCTGCCAGCAACCTGGCCAGCGACCAGCCGCGCCATGGCGGGCGCCTGCGCCTGGGCGTGCTGTCCGGCGGCCAGGTCGGCAACCTCGACGCCCACAAACCCATCGGCAGCGGCATCGTCCGCGGCTTTGCCCTGTACAGCAAGCTGTGGGAATGGGACGAGCAGATGCAACCGCGCCTGGCCCTGGCCGAAGAAGCCGAGGCCAGCGCCGACGCCAGCAGCTGGACCGTACGCCTGCGCCAGGGCCTTGAGTTTCACAACGGCAAGACTATCGATGCCGACGACCTGATCTTCTCCATTCGCCGCCTGACCGACCCGCAACTGGCCTCGCCCTATGCTGCGCTGCTGCACTGGGTCGACCGCGACAACCTGGAAAAGCTCGACGCGCGCACCGTGCGCATCCGCTTCAAGGACGGGCGCAGCTACCTGCCGCTGGCAGAAACCTGGGTCAACTTCGGCGGCATCGTCCCGGTCGATTACCACCCGCTGACCAACCCGGTCGGCGCCGGCCCCTACAAGTTGAAAAGCTTCACACCCGGCCAGCGCTCGGTGTTCAGCCGCTTCGAAAACTACTACAAGGACGGCAAACCCTACGCCGACGAGCTGGAGATCATCGACTTCAAGGACCAGGTCTCGCGCCTGGCCGCCTTGCGCGCCGGGCAGATCGACATGGCCAACGGGCTGCCCAGCGAACAGTTGCAGATCATCGAACGCGACCCGCGCCTGCAACTGGTGACCTCGGTCAGCGGCAACTGGCTGTCGTTCGAGATGAACACCAGCAAGCCACCGTTCGACAACCCGAAGGTACGCGAAGCCTTCCGCCTGCTGGCCGACCGCCCGGAGCTGGTGCGCCGTGCCTTGAATGGCCAGGGCCGGGTGGCCAACGACCTGTACGCACCGAACGACCCGACCTTCAACCACCGCCTCGGCCCACGCCCGCATGACCCGCAACGGGCGGCAACACTGCTGCGCGAAGCCGGCCACGAACAGCTCGAAGTCGAGCTGGTGACCACCAGCGGCCCGGCCCTGGCTTCGGCACTGGTGTTCGCCGAACAGGCCAAGCGCATCGGCGTGGGCCTCAAGGTGCGCCAGGTCGACCAGGCCACCTTCGACGGCCCGCAGCACGACCAGTGGCAACTGAGCACTGGCGGTACCATCGGCGCGCCGTTTCTGGCCAGCGCCATGCACATCGATGCGCCCTTTGCCGTGGCCAACAAGACCCAATTCAACGACCCGCAGTTCAGCGAACTGTTCCTCCAGGCCATGGCCCAGCCGGACCTGGCCAAGCGCAGTGCCCTGGTGCACCAGGCCCAGCAGATCCAGTACGAGCGCGGCGGCTTGCTGATCTGGGGCTACGTGAATTTGCTCGACGCCTTCTCGCGCCAGGTCGGTGGCGCCGCAGCCGAGCAGACGCTGTTCAGCACCTGGCGTTTCGACAACCTCTGGCTACGCACCTAGCATTTTTGCCAGTAGACGGGTTGGGGCAGGCCCCCTAGGTTAAGGAACGACGGTTACACGTCGGTTTAGCGCCCCCCCTCTGCTGGAGAGCCGCGTCATGATGGACGATATCGAGAATGCTTTTGTGGGCATCGACCTGATTCTGGAGACAACGAGCGGTAGCAAGCCGTTGAACCTGACGATGTGGAAACCCATTTTCACCGAAGACACGTTTGAGGTTTCCGCTGGTTCCAAGGCTGAGGAGTACCTGTTGACCTTGAGCTGCTGGGGGAAACCCAAGGCAAGAGATTACCTGTTTCCTGTGGACGCTGATGTAGATGAACAAGGATTGGGCGACCAGGTACAAGTAACCATGGAGTTCGGAAAGTACGGCCAGCCATCCTTTGAAATAAGCAATGGCACGCTGACAATTGATGAAATTAATCAGGATCAGAACAGCCTGTACCTCGTAGGCCGCTTCGACTTCACAGTGCTGGATGCTCACAAGAGCATCACCGTCAGTTGCTGGAAATTCACTATCGGCGACAGAGCCTGACCTGCCCCCCCCCTGACATCAGCGCAACCCCGCCTGACGCTGACGATATTCCCCCGGCGTGAGCTGCGCATAGCGCAAAAAGAACCGGCTGAAATACGCCGGGTCCTTGAAGCCCAGGCTGTAGCAGATCTCGTTGGCCGAGCTGCCGGTGTACAGCAGCAGGCGCCGCGCCTCCTGCATCAGCCGTTCGAGGATCAGCCGCTTGGACGGCAGGTCGGCGATGCGCCGGCACACTTCATTGAGCCGCGCCTCGGTGACGCCGATGCCCTGGGCGTAGCGCGCCAACGGCCAGTGTTCGAGGTAGTGGGCCTCGATCAGTTCGTTGAAGCGGTGGAACACCTGCAAGTCTTCATGACGGGTTTGCCGTGCGGGCAGCGAGCGCGCGCACAGGCGCAGCAGGCTGGTCATGATCAGCCGCGTCAGGCTTTCCAGCGCCGCCCCGCGCCCGGCTGCGCTGGCGTTGATTTCACTGTGCAGCTCATCGAACAGCAGGGCCAGGCGCCGCGCCTCGGCGGCATAGCTCGGCTCCAGGCCGCTCAAGGCCACGCAGGCCGGCGCCACCTGCGGCCCCGGCGCCAACCCCGGATCAGCTTCGAGCAACTGCCAGACCAGTTGCTGGCGCACGGTCAGCACATGGCCATCGGCATCGGGCTCGGTGACGAAGGAATGCGGGATGGTCGGCGGCGTGAGGAAGAACATCGGCCCCGATTCGACGTACTGCTGGTCGTCCAGGTACACCCGCACCGTGCCGCTCTTGACGTAATGCACCTGGAAAAACCGGTCATGGCGGTGCACCGGCATGTTGCGGCCGAAGAACCCGGCCAGGTTGCCGAGCTTGTCGTAGTGCACCTCGGCATCGCTGTAGCGCTGGTCATAGACCTGACCGATGTTGATGTTGGGGATTGGCTGGCGCTCGCTCATGGCCCTGCTCACTCTTGTTGTTCTGTCGCCAGCTTACTCCTGCAGCAAGCCGCTTGCATTTCGTTAACATCTTAATTATAACGTTAACACATTAACAATTATTCGAGCAGGGACCCTGCCCCTGCCCCAGCCAGGAGAACCCCATGAGCCGTGCCTTGCACGATGCTGCCAGCGGTACCCTGTTCGGCGTTGCGCTGAACTACCAGGG
The DNA here is from genome assembly GCF_900497695.1 of Pseudomonas wadenswilerensis. GTDB lineage: Bacteria > Pseudomonadota > Gammaproteobacteria > Pseudomonadales > Pseudomonadaceae > Aquipseudomonas > Aquipseudomonas wadenswilerensis. The sequence goes on from NZ_UIDD01000008.1 coordinate 72,177, forward strand.
TTTGCTGAACCAGCGTCTCGCCGAATTCGAACAGCCGCCGTATCAAAAGCCGCCGGTCAAGCCGGTGCTGTTCATCAAGACCCCCAACACCCGCAATGGCCACGGCCAGCCCGTGGTCTATCCGCAAGGCATCGAACAACTGCAACCGGGCCCGGCCCTGGGCGTGGTGATCGGCAAGCGTGCCACCCGGGTCAGCGTCGACAATGCCCTCAGCCATGTCGCCGGCTACACCATCGTCAATGAATTCAGCTTGCCGGAAGACAGCTACTACCGCCCGGCGGTCAAGGCCAAGTGCCGCGACGGCTTCTGCGCCCTGGGCCCTGAACTGGTGCCGGCCGCGCAAGTCGCCGACCCGCAGCAGCTGAGCATCAAGCTGTTCATTAATGGCCAGCTGCGCCAGCAGAACAGCACCGCCAACATGGTCCGCAGCGTTGCCCAGCTGATTGCCGAGATCAGCGAGTTCATGACCCTGCACGAAGGTGATGTGCTGATCACCGGCACCCCCGAAGGCCGCGTCGATGTGCTGCCCGGGGATCAGGTTGAAGTCGAGATCAGCGGCCTCGGGCGCCTGACCAACAGCATCGTTGCCGCGCAGGAGAAGCGCTGATGAAACACGCACGTATCCGCTACCAGGGCGAAGTCCACGCCGTCACCGTCGAGGCCGACAACGCCGTGCGCCTGGCTGATGGCCGGCTGTTGCAAGAGCAGCAGGTCGAGTGGTTGCCGCCGGCCACCGGCAACATGTTCGCCCTGGGCCTGAACTACGCCGACCACGCCGCCGAGCTGGCCTTCACACCGCCCACCGAACCGCTGGCGTTCGTCAAGTCGGTGGGCACCTACACCGGCCACAACCAGGTGAGCTGGCGCCCGGACAACGTCGCCTACATGCACTACGAGTGCGAGCTGGTGGCGGTGATCGGCAAGCCTGCGCGCAACGTCAAGCGCGAGGATGCCCTTGAGTACCTGGCCGGCTACACGGTGTGCAACGACTACGCCATCCGCGATTACCTGGAAAACTACTACCGGCCCAACTTGCGGGTGAAAAACCGCGACGCCACCACCCCCGTCGGGCCGTGGATCGTCGACGTCGCCGAGGTGCCGGATGCCTCCAACCTGACCTTGCGCACCTGGATCAACGGTGAGCTCAAGCAGCAAGGCAGTACCAAGGACATGATTTTCGACATCCCCTACCTGATCGAATACCTGTCCAGCTTCATGACCCTGCAGCCGGGCGACATGATCGCCACCGGCACCCCCGAGGGCCTGGCCGACGTGGTGCGGGGCGATGAAGTGGTGGTCGAAGTCGAAGGCGTCGGGCGCCTGGTCAACCGTATTGTCAGCGAAGCCGAGTTCTTCGCCCTCAACCGCCAAGAGGCATGAGCAACATGATCAAACACTGGATCAACGGCCGCGAGGTCGAAAGCAAAGACGTGTTCGTCAACTACAACCCGGCCACCGGCGAGGCCATTGGCGAAGTCGCCAGCGGCGGCGCCGACGAGGTTGCCCAGGCTGTTGCGGCGGCAAAGGAAGCCTTCCCGAAATGGGCCAACACCCCGGCCAGGGAACGCGCCCGGCTGATGCGCAAGCTTGGTGAGCTGATCGAGCAGAACGTGCCGCAGCTGGCCGAACTGGAAACCCTCGACACCGGCTTGCCGATCCACCAGACCAAGAACGTGCTGATCCCCCGTGCTTCGCACAACTTCGACTTCTTCGCCGAAGTCTGCACGCGCATGGACGGCCACACCTACCCGGTCGACGACCAGATGCTCAACTACACCCTGTACCAGCCGGTGGGCGTGTGCGGGCTGGTGTCGCCGTGGAACGTACCGTTCATGACCGCCACCTGGAAGACTGCGCCGTGCCTGGCCCTGGGCAACACCGCGGTGCTGAAGATGAGCGAGCTGTCGCCATTGACCGCCAACGAACTGGGCCGCCTGGCCGTCGAGGCCGGCATCCCCAACGGCGTGCTCAACGTCATCCAGGGCTACGGCGCCACCGCCGGTGATGCCCTGGTGCGTCACCCGGACGTACGTGCGATCTCCTTTACCGGCGGCACCGCCACCGGCAAGAAGATCATGCAGACCGCAGGCCTGAAGAAGTACTCCATGGAGCTGGGCGGCAAGTCGCCGGTGCTGATCTTCGAAGACGCCGACCTGGAGCGCGCCCTCGATGCGGCGCTGTTCACCATCTTCTCGCTCAATGGCGAGCGCTGCACCGCCGGTAGCCGTATCTTCATCCAGGAAAGCGTCTATCCGCAGTTCGTCGCCGAGTTCGCCGCACGGGCCAAACGGCTGATCGTCGGTGACCCGCAAGACCCGAAAACCCAGGTAGGCTCGATGATCACTCAAGCCCACTATGACAAGGTCACCGGTTACATCAGGATCGGCATCGAGGAAGGCGCGACCCTGCTCGCTGGCGGCCTGGAGCGCCCGGCCAACCTGCCGGCGCACCTGGCCCGTGGGCAGTTCATCCAGCCGACGGTGTTTGCCGACGTGAACAACAACATGCGCATCGCCCAGGAAGAAATCTTCGGGCCGGTGGTGTGCCTGATTCCGTTCAAGGACGAAGCCGAGGCGCTGCGACTGGCCAATGACACCGAGTATGGCCTGGCCTCGTACATCTGGACGCAGGACATCGGCAAGGCGCATCGTCTGGCCCGCGGCATCGAGGCCGGCATGGTGTTCATCAACAGCCAGAACGTGCGCGACCTGCGCCAGCCGTTCGGCGGGATCAAGGGTTCGGGCACTGGCCGTGAAGGCGGGCAATACAGCTTCGAGGTGTTTGCCGAGATCAAGAACGTGTGTATCTCGATGGGCAGTCATCATATTCCGCGCTGGGGCGTCTGACGTCATCGCTGGCAAGCCAGCTCCCACAGGTCTGATGTCACCTCAAAACCTGTGGGAGCCGGCTTGCCGGCGATAGCGATGGCACTGACAGCACACAAGAACAACAATCTCCAGGAGTTCCATCATGGGCGAAGTCGTCCTGGCAGCCAAAGTCTGCCACGTACCCTCGATGTACCTGTCCGAACTGCCCGGCAAGCATCATGGCTGCCGCGAGGCGGCGATCGCCGGACACAAGGAAATCGGCCGCCGCGCCCGCGAACTGGGCGCCGACACCGCCGTGGTGTTCGACGTCCACTGGCTGGTCAACAGCGGCTACCACATCAACTGTGGCGAGCACTTCAAGGGCACTTACACCAGCAACGAGCTGCCGCACTTCATCAAGAACATGGACTTCGAGTACCCCGGCTGCCCGGAGCTGGGCGAGCTGATCGGCCTTGAGGCCAATGCCGCCGACGTGCGCACCCTGGCCCACAACATCCCGAGCCTGGAGCTTGAGTACGGCACCCTGGTACCGATGCGCTACATGCACATGGATGTACCGGAGGCGCAAAAGCTCAAGGTCGTGTCGATCGCCGCCTGGTGCGCCTGGCACCGCCTGGAAGATAGCTTCGCCTTCGGCGCCGCCGTGCGCCGGGCCATCGAAAAGAGCGACCGCAAGGTCCTGGTGCTGGCGTCCGGGTCGTTGTCGCACCGCTTCTCGGACGACCGCAACGCCGAAGCCAACATCCACAACTGGACCCGCGAATTCGACAAGCAGATGGACATGCGGGTGGTCGAGCTGTGGAAGCAGGGCCGTTTCAAGGAGTTCTGCGCAATGCTTCCGGACTACGCCACTCACTGCTACGGCGAAGGCGGCATGCACGACACGGCGATGCTCCTGGGCCTGCTCGGCGGCGCCGACTACAACAAGCCGGTCGAGGTGCTGACCGAGCCGTTCGGCAGTTCCGGCACCGGCCAGATCAACGCTGTCTTCCCGCTGTAGCGCGAAGGCAGCAGCCACAAGCTTCAAGCCACAAGCTGCAAGTGAAGAGCACGCGCTCTTGCCGCTTGTAGCTTGCCGCTTGCCGCCGTTCAAACGGAGATCTTCATGCCGCATTTCATCATTGAGTACACCGACAACATCGAGCAACAGGCCGACCTGCCCGGCCTGTTCGAGAAGGTCCACGCCAGCCTGGGCGCCAGCGGCGTGTTCCCCCTGGGTGGCATCCGCAGCCGCGGCGTGCGCCTGGACAGCTGGCGCATGGCCGATGGCAAGCATGACTACGCCTTCGTCCACATGACCCTGAAGGTCGGCCACGGCCGTGACCTGGACACCCGCACCCAGGTTGCCCAGGCGCTGTTCGAGGTGATCACCGCGCACTTTGCCGAGCTGCAAAGCCAACGCCTGCTGGCGCTCTCGTTCGAGATGATCGAGCTGCACCCGCAACTGAATTTCAAGCAGAACAACGTTCACGCCTTTCTCCAGAACCAGGCGGGCTGACGCACAGCCACCCTCCCCCCACGGCCCTCTGACAAAAAGTACAAGATCATGAGCACAGCCAATACTGCCGAACACGCTGCCCTTGCCCAACATGACTCGACCCACAGCAAGATCACCTGGCGGCTGATGCCGCTGCTGCTGATCTGCTACCTGTTCGCTCACCTGGACCGCATCAACATCGGCTTTGCCAAGATGCAGATGAGCAGCGACCTGCACTTCAGCGACACGGTCTACGGCTTCGGTGCCGGGCTGTTCTTCATCGCCTACGCGCTGTTCGGCGTACCGAGCAACATCGCCCTGGACCGGGTCGGCCCACGGCGTTGGATCGCCACCCTGATGGTGGTCTGGGGCACGCTGTCGACCAGCATGCTCTGGGTCGAATCGGCCTCGGGCTTCTACGTCCTGCGCTTTTTGCTGGGCGTGGCCGAAGCCGGCTTTTTTCCCGGCATCCTGGTCTACCTCAACCGCTGGTACCCGGCCCGTCGCCGTGGGCAGATCACCGCGCTGTTCGCCATCGCCGTGCCCATGGCCGGTGTGGTCGGCGGGCCGTTGTCGGGCGGCATCCTCGAACTGTTCCACGACGCCGCCGGCCTGCGTGGCTGGCAGTGGATGTTCCTGATCGAAGGCGCGCCGGTGATCCTGCTCGGCCTGGTGGTGCTCAAGTGCCTGCCCGACAGTTTCGACAGCGTGAACTGGCTCAGCAGCGAAGAAAAGCTGCAACTGCGCGAACAGCTGAACCAGGAAGAACAACGCAAATCCATCACCTCGTTCGGCGGCATCCTGCGCGACAGCCAGGTCTGGCTGCTGGTGGCGGTGTACTTCGCGGTGATGCTGGCAGTCAACACCCTGGCGTTCTGGATGCCGACCCTGATCCACGGCGCCGGCATCGGCAGCGATGGCCGGGTCGGGCTGCTCAGCGCCGTACCGTATCTGGCCGGTTGCCTGTTCATGATTGCCTGCGGGCGCTCCTCCGACCGTCAGCGTGAACGCCGCTGGCACCTGTGCGTGCCGCTGCTGATGTCGGCCCTGGGCATTGCCATCGCCGGCCTGTCGCCAGGCAACCCGGTGATGGTGCTGGGCGGGTTGATCATCGCCGGCATGGGCGCCAGCGCCGCCTTGCCGATGTTCTGGCAACTGCCGCCAGCGTTCCTGTCGAACACCACCCAGGCCGCCGGCATCGCCCTGATCAGCTCGTTCGGCAGCATCGCCGCGTTCCTCGCCCCGTACCTGATCGGCTGGATGCGCGACACCACCCAGAGCGCCAGCCTGGCGCTGTTCGTGCTGGCGCTGTTCATCACCCTCGGCGGCCTGCTGGTGCTGCGCACCAAGGCTGCCATCGTCAACCCTCAGTAAGAGATTTAGCCATGCTTGACCACAGCCAGATCCTGCAAGCCGCCGCCCAGCTCGAGCGCGCCGAACGCAGCCGCGAACAGGTGCGGCAGTTCTCCCTGGAGCACCCGGGCATCAGCATTGAAGACGCCTACGCCATCCAGCGCGCCTGGGTCGCGCAAAAGATCCAGAACGGGCGCAAGCTGGTCGGCCACAAGATCGGCCTGACCTCGCGGGCCATGCAGGTGTCGTCGAACATCACCGAACCGGACTACGGCGCGCTGCTCGATGACATGTTTTTCGACGAAGGCAGCGACATTCCCTTCGAGCGCTTTATCGTGCCACGGGTCGAGGTGGAGCTGGCCTTCGTGCTCGGCAAGCCGCTCAAGGGGCCGAACGTGACCCTGTTCGACGTGCTCGACGCCACCGAATGGGTGATCCCGGCGCTGGAAATCATCGATGCACGCATCCAGCAGATCGACCCGCAGACCCAGGCCACGCGCAAGGTCTTCGACACCATCTCGGACAACGCCGCCAACGCCGGCGTGGTCATGGGCGGGCGCGCGGTGCGCCCGGGCGATATCGACCTGCGCAAGGTGCCGGCGGTGCTCTACCGCAATGGCGTGATCGAAGAGTCCGGCGTCTCGGCGGCGGTGCTCAACCACCCGGCCAAGGGCGTCGCCTGGCTGGCCAACAAGCTGGCGCCATACGACGTCACCCTCGAAGCCGGGCAGATCATCCTCGGTGGCTCCTTCACCCGCCCGGTGGCGGCCAACCCCGGCGATACCTTCCATGTCGACTACGACATGCTCGGTTCGATTGCCTGTCGTTTCGTTTGAGGACTTGCCCATGGACATGCCCGTCAACCGCTTCAAACAACGCCTGCAACGGGGCGAGGCGCAAATCGGCCTGTGGCTCGGCCTGGCCGAGCCGTACTGCGCGGAACTGGCCGCCAACGCCGGTTTCGACTGGCTGCTGATCGACGGCGAACATGCGCCCAACGACCTGCGCGGCATGCTCGGCCAGTTGCAGGCCATCGCCCCCTACCCGGCCCAGGCGATCATCCGCCCGGTGATCGGCGACACCGCGCTGATCAAGCAAGTGCTGGATATCGGCGCGCAAACCCTGTTGGTACCCATGGTCGAAAGCGCTGAACAGGCACGCCAGCTGGTACGCGCCATGCACTACCCGCCCAAGGGCGTGCGCGGCGTGGGCAGTGCCCTGGCACGGGCGTCGCGCTGGAACAGCATCCCCGGTTACCTGGAGCAGGCCGATGAGCAAATGTGCTTGCTGGTGCAGATCGAGAGCCTTGAAGGGCTGCAGAACCTGGATGCGATTGCCGCGGTCGAAGGCGTTGACGGGGTGTTTATCGGCCCGGCGGACCTGAGTGCGTCCATGGGTTATCGCGGCAACCCCGGCCACCCTGAGGTGCAGGCGGCGATTGAACAGGCCATTGTGCAGATTCAAAAAGCCGGCAAGGCGGCGGGGATTCTCAGTGCCGATGAGGCCTTGGCGCGGCGCTACCTGGAACTGGGCGCCGGGTTTGTCGCGGTGGGGGTGGATACCACGGTGCTGATGAGGGGCTTGCAGGGGTTGGCGGGCAGGTTCAAGGGGGGGGTGGCGCCGGCTTCATCCGGCCCTTCGGTGTATTGACTGTACTGGCCTCATCGCTGGCAAGCCAGCTCCCACAGGTTCGGTTTACAGAGGACCTTGTGGGAGCTGGCTTGCCAGCGATGCGGTCACCGACCGACTTGCTTCAACTCCTCCAGCAACCCCAGCAGCGCCTGCAACTTCTGCTCGCCGAACTGCTCCTGAATCCGCCGATAGTTGCTCTCCATGCACTGGCTCATCGAAGCAAAAATCTCCTCGCCCCTGGCCGCCAGGTTCACCAGCACCCGGCGCTGATCCTGCTCGGCCTTGCGCCGGCTGACCAGCCCGGCCGCCTCCATGCGCACCAGCACCCCGGTCATGCTCGGCTTGAGGATGCAGGCCTGTTCCGCCAGGCGGTAGATCTCCATTTCGCCCTGCTGGCGCAGGATACGGATCACCCGCCACTGCTGCTCGGTCAGCCCGTGCTGGTTGAGCGAGGGGCGAAAGAAACGCATGGCCGCTTCGCGGGCTTGCAACAAGGTCAGGGTCAGGGACGGGCGCGGTTGGGGCATGGAATGGCTAATCATCAGGCTATTTTGTTAACACTTTAACAAAATCAACGCCTTGCCACAGCCCTGGCACCGGCAGTCAAGCCCGGCGGCACGCAGGGTCAAGACGCAGGCGCCGTACAAGGCCTTAATAGAGCCCATCAGTACTCCACTTTTCAGGCAGCGCCATGATCAACATCGAAACGCCGACCTACTACACCGCCACCAAAAAATACAACCTGAGCTTCCCGACCCTGGAAGAGGACGTGGACGCCGACGTGGTCATCATCGGCGGCGGCTTTTCCGGGATCAACACGGCCCTGGAGCTGGCGGAAAAAGGCATCACCAACATCGTCGTGCTCGAAGCCCGCTACCTGGGCTTTGGCGGCACCGGGCGCAACGGCGGGCAGATCATGGCCGGCATCGGTCACGACCTGGAGAAGATCAAGCAGCACGTCGGCGACGATGGCTTGCGGCAGATCTTCGAGATCAGCGACCTGGGTGCCGACATCATCAAGCAGCGCATCGCCAAGTACGCCATCGACGCCGACTTCTGCCATGGCTACGGCTACATGGGCTTCAATGCCCGCCAGGAAAAGACCCTGCGCGCCTGGGAAAAAGACTTCAAGTCGGTCAATTCCCAGCACGAGATCCGTTTTCTCGGCGGCAGCGAGGTCAAGCAGATCATCGGCTCCGACGCCTACAGCAGTGCCCTGCTGCACATGGGCGGTGGCCATGTGCATTCGCTGAACCTGTTGCTCGGCGAAGCCAAGGCGCTCAGCGAACACGGCGTGCGCATCTTCGAGAACAGCCCTGCGCTGCAGGTGCAGTACGGCGAGCGCATTCGCGTGCGCACCGGGCGCGGCTCGGTCACCGCCAGCAAGCTGCTGTGGGCCTGCGACAGTTTCCTCAACAAACTGGAGCCGGAGCTGCACCGCTCGACCATCAACACCTACGCCTTCCAGATGATGACCGAGCCGCTGTCGGACGAACTGATCCAGCGCATCAGCCCGATTCGCGGCGCCTACAGCGACATCCGCCCGGTGATCGACTACTACCGCGTGACCAACGAAAACCGCCTGCTGTTCGGTGCCGCCACGCCGCTGGTCGAGCACATCCCGCGCGACCTCAAGGCCTGGAACCGCAACCTGATGCTGAAGATCTTCCCCTACCTCAAGGACGTGAAGATCGACCTGGCCTGGGGCGGGCCGATGGCCTGCAGCCCCAACCTGTTCCCGCAGATCGGCACCCTGCCCGGTCGGCGCAACGCTTTTTACGTGCAAGGTTATTCCGGCTTTGGCGTCACCCCCAGCCACATCATCTGCAAGGTACTGGCCGAAGGCATGAGCGAAGGCTCGGCGCGCTATGACCTGATCAGCTCGGTGCCACGCCCGACCATCCCGGCCAAAGACCCACTGCGCGCGGTGCTGCTGACCGCGGGCAAGTCCTGGCACCAGTTGTCCGGCTACTGGAATGGCCGGCGCTGAAACCCATTGTTTTCAACCCTCAAGGAACACTGCCATGACCCTGACTGCCGTTAAACAGAACATCCAGCTCAGCGAACTCGACGCCTGGGGCACCGTTGCCGACCTGGGTTCGGAAATACTCAAAGGCGAAGTGCGTGCTTTCGGCAAGATGACCTTCGGCGCGCCGACCGACCCGGTCAGCAGCGCCTACTTTGGCACCACCAGCGGCAAATTTCGCATGGTCTACCCATTCAACGAACAGGCCGTGGTGGTGACCGGCCAGGTGCGTCTGACCGACGAAGCAACCGGCGTCAGCCGCACCTACAACCAGGGTGACAGCTGGTTCGTGACCAAGGGCACGCCGGTGTTGTGGGAGATTCTCAGCGAGAGTTTTGTGAAGCATTACTTTGCAGTAGCCTGACAAAAAGCATCGCTGGCAAGCCAGCTCCCACAGGTACTGCATGCACCGAACCTGTGGGAGCTGGCTTGCCAGCGATGAGGCCCTATAACCTGGCCAACGATTCCCCAAACAAGCGCCACAATGCCGCCAGTCGCCGCTCGAACGCCTCCGCCCCCGCATAGATCAACTCGACATTCAAACTATCGACAATCCCCAGGTAGCCATCGCCATACAAGCGCTGCTGCTCCTCATCCAGCCCCGGTGCATAGCGGTGCAACGCCAGGGCAAACAACTCGCCCAACCTCGCCAGGTACGCCTCGAACCCGGCACTGATCACCGGTCGCAATTCACTGGGCGGAAAGAACGCCGTGCGCAGCATGAAGCGCAAATGCGCCGACGCCTGGTAGCGCTGATTCAAGCGCTCGGCAAAACGCTGCCCCGGCAACTCCCCGGCCGTCACCTTCTCGGCAAAGCAGGCCTCCAGGTACTCATGTTCGGCTTGCAGGGCCCGCGCATAGACCACCTGGAACAGGTCATCCTTGCCAGCGAAATGCGCATACAACGACGGCTTGCGCATGCCCGCGGCGGCGGCGATATCGTTCAGCGACGAGGCGTCATAACCCAGCTCGGCGAACTGCTCGACGGCAATCGCGCAGATCTTTTCTGCCGACGGCGTCAGGCTTCTCATAACGGTGTCTCCCCCAACAAATACGGATCAATGGCCAGCCAGGCTCTGCAGGTGCGGCTCGGCATGGCGGGTGCTGATGTGCACCAGCAGCGCGACGAACACCGCCGAAAGGCCGAGTAGCAGTGCCCAGTACGCCGCACCCAATGGCGCCATGATGCCCGACAATGGCGTGGCGAACGACGAAATGATCAACTGGAAGGCGCCGAGCAAGGCGGCGGTCGAGCCCAGGGCCTTGCTCTGCGAGGACATCACCAGCGACATCAGGGTGGCTTCGGCAATGCCCAGGCCGAACATCGCCACGGCCATGCCGGCAACGATGCCCACCAGCCCCGCCGCACTCAGAGCCCCAGCCAGCACCAGTACGGCCCCCACGAACATGCACGCCGCGCCCCAACGGGCCAGACGCACCAGGCCCTTGCGCGCCACCAGGCGGCCAGCGGTGATGGCGCCGAGCAAAATGGCCACACCGGTGGCACCGAACAGCGTGCCAAAGGCTTCCACCGACAGGCCGAAATGGTGCTGGTAAACGAAGGCCGCCCCGCCGATGTAGGCAAACAGAAAGAAGAACACCGCCGACAAGGCCAGGGCCGGGCGCAGGAACTGGCGGTCGCAGGCGATGCGCACGTAGGTGCGCAAAAACTCACGCGGTTGCCAGGCCATGCGTTGATCCTGGGGCAAGGTCTCCTTGAGCATCACTGCCGAGTTGAACAGCACCAGCACGCCCAATGCCGCCAGCACCAGCATGATCGCCCGCCAGCCAAAGTGTGCACCGACAAAGCCGCCCAGCGCCGGGGCAATCACCGGTGCCAGGCCTTCGATGGTCATCAGCAAGGCAAAGATCTGCGCCGCCCGCGCGCCCTCGGCGACGTCGCGGACCATGCTCATGATCACCACCAGGGTCAGGGCGCTGCCCAGGCCCTGGATGAAGCGCGCCAGCAGCAGGCTGTTGAGGTCTGGCGCCGCAGCGGCGGCCAGGGAGCTCAGGACGAACACCAGCAAGCCGGCGAGCAATGGCCGGCGCCGGCCAAGGGTATCGACCAGCGGACCGAACAGCAGTTGCCCGGCGCCCATGGCCAGGAGGAACACGGTCAGGGTCAACTGCACCCCGGCATAGGAAGTGGCGAACTCACTGGCAATGCTCGGCATGCTGGCCAGGTACATGTCGACCGCCGAGGGCCCAAGGGCGCCGATCAGGGCCAGGGAAATGGCGAAGCCGACCCGGGCGGTCGGCGTGGAGGCTGCACTGTGCATAGGCTCGATTCCAGATAAAAGCGGGACCTGGCTGGCGTTTATCGCTCAACCTACCTATCGGTAGGTAGCCAAGTCAGGCGAGCCTATACAGACCGCATCCTGCGGTCAAGTCAGCGGCGATGAAACGGTGATCAGGCCAGGCTGCTGGCGCGGTAGTCCTTGGGCGATTGCTCGAACTGCTTCTTGAACGAACGGCTGAAATGCGCCGAGTCGGTGAAGCCCCATTTGTAGGCGATGGTGGTGATCGACTCGCGCTTGAGCACCGGGTTGGCCAGGTCGGCGGCGCTGCGCTTGAGGCGCGCGCGCTGGATGTAGCGGCAGACGCTGTCGCCCTGCTCTTCGAACAGGCGGTAGAGGTGGCGTACGGAAATGTTCAGGCGGTTGGCGAGGTTGACCGGGGTCAGGTTGGCCTGGCCGAGGGAGTCATCGATGACTTTTTGCACGTAGCTGCGCAGGTTGGCGCCCTGCAACGAGGCCGGCAGCGCCGTGAGGTCATCGCTGCCTTCAAGGGCCGAACCGAGCAATGACAGGAAGGCGCTGTGCAGTGCCTGCCCCTCGCCCTGCTCGTCGTCAGTGGCACTCTGCTCCTTGCACAGCTGGTCCATCAGCAGGTGCAGCATGCGCCCGCAGGCGCGGGTCTGGGAGATCTTGCCGAAGGTGCGGCTGTCGTTGCCCAGTTGCTTGCACACCTCGGCCCGCGACAACGACAGCGAGGCATGTTCGATCAGGCCGAAAGGCATGATCTCGCAGGCGCCGGCGGCATCCATCAGGAGCATCTCGCCGGGTGCGAGCTGGATGCTGATGCCGTTCTGGGTGATCTGCGAAAAGCCGGTGCGCTGGCTGACCAGAAAGCAATGCTGGTCGTTGTCGCGGTCGCTGTTCAGGCCCTTGCGGCGGATCAGCCCGGCATTGGTGCGCAGGTTGGCCAGGGCCAGGCCGCCGCGCGACCAGGTGGAAATCTCGCCGATGAACAGCGAGGGGTTGAACGTAAGTTCCGTCTCATACACCCCGCAGATGTTCTGCATGGTTGCGTTCCAGCGTTCCAGCGCAGGGCTGCTGGCGTGATGGATACTCATGGGTACCTCCGCAATGGCATCTTGTTTTTGTTGGGCAATAGTTAACATGTTATCTATGTGCGCGCAACTTGCTTGAAGCAGCCAGAGTGAAAGCAGGTTTGATGCCAGATGGCCGGGTCAGAGCCCGGCCAATAGCGCCGGCAAGCCTTGCAGCGCGGCCAGCAGGTGCTGGTGTTGCTCGGGGCTCAGGCGAATGTAACGACGAAAGGCCGGCAGGCGGTTGACCACTTCGCTGGCGCCGATGTGCTCGAGGGTCAGGGTCCACTGGCCGTCGCACCTTTCCAGCAGCAGGCGCTTGAAGTCCAGGGGCATCAGCGCCTGCAACAAAGCCGCCTCCGCCTGCAAGCGGCGTTGCAGTTCGGCCTGCAACGCCAGCTCGCCCTTGCGCAGGCGAACCCGCAGCCCGCTGCGCCGCCATGACCCGCTGTGGTGCAGCTCAAGGCGGGCATTGCCCTGCCCTGTGGCAGGCAGCGTCAGGCTGAACTCGGTCAGCACCAGGTGCATGAGCAATTGCGCTTCACAGCGCTCGCGCACCTGCACCGCCTGCCCGGCCCAGTCGAAGCGGCCCAGGCCGGGGGCGACAACTTCAAAGCTGTCCAGGCCCAGGTTGCGTTGCACCTTCTCAAGGGTCAGCCCCGGTCGATAGCCGGCCGGCGCCCGTTCAGACAGCTTTTGCCACAGTTGGCGCAGGGCAATAGCCATGAGCAGTCCCCGGTTGGTGAGCGAATTCCCGCGCCAGCACCTCTTCCACCGAGGCCGGCTTGAACGGATTGACCTTCTGCACCACCAGCGTCCAGAACAGCGCATACACCGCCGTGCCGGCCAGCATCAGGCCGAAGGGCACGTAGATGTCGGCCGGGTCCATGCCTGGCGGGGTGATGAACGCCATGCCCAGGACAATCCCGACGGTAGACAGTATCTGCGGCAGCGGGAACAGCGGCGAACGGTAGGCCCGCGGCAGGTCCGGGCGGCGGATGCGCAGGATCACCACCGACAGGGTCACCAGTAGATAGGCCGTGCTCCAGGCACACACTGCCGCCAGCACCAGGTGCATGATGCGGTCGGTGTTGCCGCCCAGCCACAGGGCATGCAGGCACGGAATCAGCGCGGCGACCAGGATGCACAGCAGCGGCGTTTTAAAGCGTGGGTGCAGGTAAGTGAAAACCTTGGGCAAGGCGCCGTCGACGGCCATGCCGTAGAGAATCCGCGGCACCCCGGCCATCAGCGTATTGATGGTCGCCGCACCGGCGAACAGAAAACCGATGCCCAGCCACAGCGGGCCGATATCGCCCATTACCTGCTCGGCAAAGCGCGGGATGGCCATGGGTGTGTCCAGCAGGTGCACGCCGCTGGCGGCGTCGAGCAGCACGTTCTCGACCTGGCGTTTCATCGCCGCGCCATAGATGAACATGCACGCCGCCACCCCGAGCAGGCCCAGGGCCATGGCCCGCGGCATGCTTTTGGCCGACTGGCGCAGGTCCGGGGCCAGCGGCGTGACGAACTCGCAGCCGACGAACATGAACATGGCCATGCCCACCAGCGAGAGGATGGTCATAAGGTCGGTACCCACCAGCGACACGCCGAACCAGCCCTCCAGTTCCACGGCCGGCGCGGCCACCAGGCCGAGCACGCCAAAGACCATCAAGGTGGTCCACATGCCGAAGGTGAGGATGATCTCGGCCTTGCCGAAAGCACTGACGCCGAAGGCATTGAGGATGGCGAAGATGATCACGAACCCCACACCCAACAGCCACGAACCACCGGCCGACTCAGCCAGGGTGTTGAGGTGCTCGAAGTTCACCAGGGCCATGACCCCGGCCAGCATGGTCTCGGCGGTGCCGGCAAAGACGTGGACGATCAGGTAGGCCGACAGCGTACCGGTAATGGCGAAAAAGCGCCCCATGCCGCAGTTGATGTAGTCGTACACCGCGCCGGTGGTCGGCAGGATCGACGCTGCCTCGGCAAAGGTGGTCGCCTGCGCCAGCATCATCACCACGGCAATCAGCATGGCCACGGCGAAGGCACTGCCGCCGATGCCGAAGCCCATGGTCGCAGTGAGGATCACCGGGCTTGCCATGATCAGGCCGATGGTACTGGCAAGGGCGGTGGGAAAGCCGACCGTGCCACGATTCAGGTGCGCACTGAGCGTGTCGTTGAGCGACATGGCAAAAGACCTCGAGCAGAAGGATGACAGTGGTCCTACTCTGCGCTCGGTGGCAATGGCGGTCTTGCCCGTGGCTGCCGTGAAGGTTGGAGCTGGCTGCCAGGCTCAGCCCGTGGCCGGCAGGCGCACGCAATCGTGCGGACCAAGCAGGCGGCCATCGGCGGCACGCAGCTCCAGGGCCTTGACCGGTTTGCCGTGTTCACGGTCGACCAGTTGCGAGTGGGCCTCGCCCTCAGCGAAGTAGAACGCCTCGCCCCACTGGCGCAAGCCAACGATCAAGGGGAACAGGCCCAGGCCTTTTTCGGTGAGCACGTATTCCTGATAGGCGCTGCCCTCGGACACCGGCACCAGCTCGAAGATCTGGTGCTCGACCAGCTGGCGCAGGCGAGTGCTGAGGATGTTCTTGGCCAGGCCGAGGTTGCGCTGGAACTCACTGAAGCGCTTCAAGCCGTCGAAGGCATCGCGCACGATCAGCAGCGACCACCAGTCACCAATGGCATCGAGGGAACGGGCCACCGGGCATTCGGCGTCTTGCAGGCGGGTGCGTTGAACCATGGGAGATCTCGCCAGGAAAAGTGGTTGCAATATAAAACCGGTTTCTCTAGCGTACAACTGGTTTCATTATGCAACCAGAAGGATTTGAACCCATGCAGCCCCTACATCGATTGCCGTCCGCCGTCGTCTTGCTGTTCTCCGTGGCCTGCGCCCTGGCGGTGGGCAATGTCTACTACGCACAACCCTTGCTCGACGCCATGGCCCGGGAATTTGCCATCGACCCGGGCCTGGTCGGCCTGGTGGTGACCCTGACCCAGGTCGGCTATGGCCTGGGCCTGTTGCTGCTGGTGCCGCTGGGCGATCGTCTCAACCGCCGGCGGCTGATTGTCGGCCAGTCGCTGCTGTCGGCCCTGGCCCTGCTGCTGATCGCCTGGGCGCCGAGTACCCCCTGGCTGTTGCTCGGCATGGGCCTGACCGGCCTGCTGGCGGTGGTCACCCAGGTGCTGGTGGCCTATGCCGCCACCCTGTCGGCGGCCAGCGAACGCGGCCAGGTGGTGGGGGTGATCACCAGCGGTATCGTGATCGGCATCCTCCTGGCCCGCACCTTGTCCGGGGCCATGGCCGACCTGGCCGGCTGGCGCTCGATCTACTGGCTGTCGGCGGCCCTGACGCTGGTGATTGCCGCCCTGCTCTGGCGCGTGCTGCCGCGCCAGGAACCGGCGCAGGCTGCGGGCAGTTACCGCGAACTGATGCACTCACTGGCGCTGCTGTTGCGCGATGAACCGCTGCTGCGCCGACGCTCGGTGCTGGCCCTGCTCAGCTTCGCCTCGGCGATGGTGCTGTGGACGCCGCTGGTGCTGCCCCTGAGCGCCCCGCCGCTGTCGTTGTCGACCGGCGAAGTCGGCCTGTTCGGCCTGGCAGGAGCGGCGGGCGCGCTGGCTGCGGCACGGGCCGGGGCGCTGGTGGATCGCGGCCTGGGCCAGTGGGTCAGTGGCGGCTCGTTGCTGCTGATGCTGGCGTCCTGGGCGGCCATTGCCCTGACCGGCTATTCATTGTGGGCGCTGCTGCTCGGCGTCGTGGTCTTCGACCTTGGCCTGCAGGCCGTGCACGTGGCCAGCCAGAGCCTGATCTACCGCCTGCCGGAGGCCACCCACAGCCGCCTGACCGCCGCCTACATGCTGTTCTACTCGGTGGGCAGTGCCTTCGGCGCGCTGACCTCGACCCTGGCCTACGCCTGGGGCGGCTGGCTGCTGGTGTGCGCCTACGGCGCCCTGCTCAACGCCCTGGCCCTGGGTTACTGGTGGCTGACCGAAGGCGCGCGGGCTCAGAACTGCACGTCGAGTATCACGTTGTCCAGGTAAGTACCGGCTGGCGGGGTGGTCTGGTCGGTGTAGACCTTGGCGTTGTAGTTGAAGACCTGACTGCCGGTACCGGTGCCCGCGCCGGGATTGATATCGGCGTCGCTGCTGGCCCGGCGGGCAGAGGTGACGCTTCCCCAGCGCACGCTGCCGGCGCTCTTGAAGATGTCATAGGCCAGGTAGTTGTTGGCCGCCGACTTCATTCGCCGCCGCCCGGCGGACACATTCTGGCCATCGTCCAGGCCCACGGTGTAGTTGCTGCCTTTGGTGCAGGAGACGTTGACGTTGCTGTTGACCGTGCTGAAACCGCCGACCACCGGCGCGCTGCCGAAGCTGATGTTGGGGCTGGTGATCTGGCAGTCGTTGGTGACCGTCAGGCTCACGGTCAGGCTGGTGGTGCCGGTGAGGTTCTGCCGGCCCAGGCAGATACTGCCCACGCCGATGCCCCAGCAGTAGCTGATGTTCCAGTACACCGACAGGGTTTCCTGGTAGAGGCCGGCGGCGACGTTGCTGCCGGTCAGGCTCTTGAGGTAGATCGGCACCGCCTTGGGCGTGGTGCCATTGAGCAGG
This sequence comes from Pseudomonas wadenswilerensis, assembly GCF_900497695.1. GTDB lineage: Bacteria > Pseudomonadota > Gammaproteobacteria > Pseudomonadales > Pseudomonadaceae > Aquipseudomonas > Aquipseudomonas wadenswilerensis. The sequence continues at coordinate 89,438 of NZ_UIDD01000008.1, forward strand.
CCGAGGGCATCGATGATGCCGTTGCGGGCAAAGTCGTAGGGCTGGCTACGGTTGATGGCGAAGTTGGTGGTGTTGTTGGCGTACAGGGTGTAGGCGATCACATCGCCGGTGGGCCCGAGCATGCCGGTACTGCCCGCAGGCGGGGTGAAGGTGGCATAGAAGTGATCGTCGCTGGCCAGCAGGCTCGCCAGGGATCCTGTGCATTGCAGCCCGGCGTTGAGGGTCGACGCCGACTGCACCGTGGTGCGCACCAGGGTCGAACTGACGCTGCCGAAGCTGGCCGGCGCGGTATCGATCACCGTGCACAGGGCCTGCACCTGCGGGCTGGCGAGCAATGCCAAGAGCGTCAGCAGGCGCTTCATTGGCACACCAGCGGGCCGATCAGCGGCACCTGGTCCTGTTCGGGCGCCAGCTTGAAGTGCACCCGGCAACTGCCGCCATTGGCGATCTGCACCTGCAGGCTGTTGTCCGCAGCCAGGCCCTCGAGGTACACCAGCCCGTCCCAGCCGACCACCGCCAGCGCCCCGCTCTGCTCGTGGCGCACCTGGCTGCCCAGCGCCAGTTCCTTATTGTTGCCATCGACCAGGACGATGCTCGCGGCCACCACCCGCTGCAGCGGGAACTCCAGCAGGTAGCCGCTGCCGCGACGCACCGCCACCCGTTGCTCGACCTGCGGGCTCTGCACGTTGGCCGGCAGCTCCATGGGGTCGATCTCGTATTTGGCCCGGTAATAGGCGCTGCTCCAGGGCACCAGCAGGTGGCCGTTCTGGTCGGTGCGGCCGACCAGCTGGTTTTCGTAACGCACCGGCACCTCGGCAAAGCCTTCGGTGCTGACCACCACGAAGGCATCGTCGATGCGGTTGGCGGCGAACACCCCGGCGTCCATCCACACCAGCGAGCCGCTGGCATCGGCCCAGCGGGTCATGCTGTCGCTGCTGCCGTAGGCGCCGGCCTGCAGTTGCACCGATTGCAGGCGCCAGGTGACATCGGCCTGGCGATAGGCTTCGCGGTCGCCATCGGCGTAACCGAGGTTGAAGCCGACCCCGCCTTCGCTGGGCACCGCTCGGCTGTAGTTGACCCGTTGCTGGTTCTCGCCTTCCTTGTTGCGCTCGACGCTGAAGCTCAGGGTGCCGCGCAGGTCGAACGGGATCACCAGTTGTGCCTGCACCGCCCACTGGCTGTCACCGATTTCGCGGTTGGCCGACAGGTACAGGCTGCTGTTGCGCCACAGCGGCTTGCTCCAGCTGAGGTTGAGCAAGCGGGTGCGCGAGTTGTCACCGGCGCGTACATCGAAATAGCCGGCACCGAGGCTGCCGTAGCGCTCGAGGTTGAGGCTCATGGTCACCTGCTCGCTGCGCTGGCTCAGGCGCGTGTAGGGGCTGTCGACCAGCGACAGGTCGGCGTAGTCGCCACGCCGTTGCAGGCGCTGGTAGTTGAAGCCCAGGCGCTGGCTGTTGTACTGGTAGCCGAAGCTCAGTTGCTGGCCGCTGCGGCTGTCGAAGCTGCTCTGGCTCAAGGCCGCGTTGACCACGCCCCAGTTGCCCACCTGCCAGTTGCCGCCCAACCCGCCGAGGGCCAGGGACTCGGCCGCTTCAGCATGGCTTTCGAGGGTGAAGCTGTCGCTCAGGCCGTAGCGCAGGCTGGCTGCGGCAACCCCCGGGCCATAGGCAAAGTCGCGAATCGCGTAATCCCGGCGCAGGCTACCGGCAGCGACCGAGAAATCCGCCAGGCCCTTCTGCAACAGGCTGCTGGTGACATAGAACGGCAAGGTGGTCGACACCTGGCGGCCCAGGGCATCGGTGGTCACCACCACTGCCTCGCCGGCGCCATTGATGAACGGCACGTTGGTCAGGGTGTAGGGGCCCGGCTGCAGCTCGGCGCTGGAACTCTTGTAGCCGTTGATGAACAGGTCCACCGAGGACGGCACCGCCGCTTCCCCGGCAAAGGCCGGCAATGGGTAGGTGACCAGGTCCGGGCGCACGGCAAAGTCGCGCGACAGTTGCAGGCCACCGAGGCGCACCGAACTGGTCCAGGGCAAGGCGCCGCTGAGCACGTCGCCGACCTCCAGGGTCAGCAGGCGCGCTTCGTCGGTGTAGCGCCAGGTGCTGTCGTAGCGGCGAAAGCCTTCCTGGCTGCCGGCGTAATCGTTGCCGCCGAGGGACTGGCGCCACTGGCCAGTGGTCGACAGCGTGCCCCAGCTGTCGAACAGGCGCAGCTCGTTCCAGGCCGCGAGATAACGGCCGCCGTCGTCGGTGTCGTTGAGGTACAGGTCATAGTTGAGCAGTGCCCCGAAGCTGCTGCGGGCTTCGCTGGCCGGGTACAGCTGGCGGCTGCCGATGCGCTGGTTCGGCAGCCAGTTGGCCGGCACCTGCACGACCAGGCGCTGGCCCTGGCTGTCATAGTCGCTGTGCAGGCCGGGAATGCTGTCCAGGGCCACTTCGGCGCCGTATTCGCCGGGCAGTTCGATACCGGCGGCCCGCAGGTCGGCGCTGGCCATGTACAGGCGCCCGGCGCGCTGCTGCACCGCTACCAGCTCAGGGCTGCTCATCTGGTTGACCACCAGTTCCAGGAACAACGGCGCATCGGCAACCGCCTCGAGGCTGGCCGGGGGCGGCGGCAGTTCGCCGGCCAGCAGCGCACCACAGCCCAGCACGGTCAGGCCGCAGGCCTGCAGCGCCGAAGAAATGCTCACACACAGTATCCGACCATTACCGGGTCCTCCCTGGCCCCTGTTGTCTTGCCGCTAGCTGCAGGTCATTGGCCCTGACTGAGGGTTTGCGCCGGCTCCTGGCCATTGACCCGGCCCTTGAGCACCGAGGCGGCGCTCAAGGGCTGCGGCGCTGGCCAGCGCATGACCGCGCCGGGCAATACGTAGCCGAGCAGGCCCTCCACCAGTGGCCGGCTCTGGCCGCCCTGCTGCAGCACCATGTCGGTCAGGCGCGCGTGCACCGGCCCGGTATTGCGGATTTCCACATACGGCTTGCCCTGCACCGACACCTGGCGCCAGCTCAGCGCCGGCTTGCCCACCGCGCTGTCGCCGCGCTGGCCGCTGGCATCCGGCTTGCCCCAGAGGCCTTCGCCGTAGACGAACAACGGCACCGAGTAGCGCATCTGGAAACGGATCGCCGCCTGCGGCTTTTCGGCACTGGCCGCTGCCGGCAAGGCCGGGGGGATTTCATCGATGATGATGCGGTAGGCCTGCTCCTGGCCGACCGGCGAGCTGCCGGTGCGGGTCAGGCGAATCAGCTGCTTTTGCCCCGGGGCGATGTTGGCCACCGGTGGGCTGCCGATGATCTCGCGCTGGGCCTGGTACTGGTCGTCGAATTCGCCCTGGCGCCAGGCGAACACCCGAACCTGCAGGTTGGCCGGGGCGTCGCCGCGGTTTTCCAGCCATAGCGCACCGGCTTTCTGATTGGCCTCCAGCACCGGGTCAATCGGCCAGATCAGTACCGAGGTGGCGGCCTGCAACGGTGCACTGCAGAGCAGGACCACCGCGCCAGCCAAGAGGTTGTAGTTCAAGCGCGAACTGCCAGCGCCTACTTCCATGCACACACTCCTTATTGTCGAAATCATCTGGCGGCGCGGCTCAAAAGGTCAGCACCACCTGCACCACATCGGTATAGCTGCCGGCCGGCAGGCTGCCGGTCAGCTGGGCCCGGGCATAGACCGGCAGCTTGATCGCGGTCGGGTCGCTGTAGCTCACCGCCACGCTCTGGTTGATGCCCAGGCTCTGGCTGAAGCCGGCGTCGCGAAACAATTGATAGGCCACCAGCGAGGTGCCGCTGCTGCGTTTGAGGTTGCGCGTGCCGCTGGCGCTGTTCAGTCCTGCATCCACGCTCATGCTCAGGCTCACCCCCGGCGTGCATTGCAGGGTTACCGTGGTGCCGCCCAAGGCGGTGGTCACACTGCTGGTCGACAGCGCCGAATAGCTGCCGAAGTCCAGGTTGCCGTAGTTGCTCACCCCGCCCACCACCAGGCAGCCGGCCACCACCGTGGCGCTGACCTGGAAGGTGCTGGTGGTGACCGCCGCCACCGGCAACGGCGCACTGCCAGCGACCAGGGCCAGCAGCGCAGGCAAGGCGCGGGTCACGGCTCAGAAACTCAGCTCGACCGCTACGGTGTCGGTATACACCCCGGCCGGCAGGCCCGCCTTGCCCTTGGCCAGGCCGTAGAGGTTGACCGTCTGCGCCACGCCGGTGCTGGTCGGCAAGGTGATCGTGCCGTCGATGGCCAGCACCTGGGTGTGCCCTGAATCGGTGTAGAAGTCGTAGGGCACGTAGTTGGCCACGCCATCGTAAAGTGCCCGGGTGCCGCCGGACGACTGGCTGTCGTGAGCGCCGGCGCGCACCTTGATCTCCGGCACCGTGCCGCTGGAGCAGAGGATGCTCATGGCCCCGCCGCCACCGCCCAGCACCTGCCCGGGGGCATCAGTGAAGAGCGCCTCCTGGGTGCCGAAATTCAGCGTACCGAAATTCAGGCCGCTGGCCCCGCCGCCACCGTTGACCTGGCAACTGGCGATCAGCGTCAGGGTGGCAGTGATATTGCCGGTTACCGTGGCCGCCTGGGCCTGAGCCGCGAGCGCCAGGCCCAGGCCTGCGAAAATGAAGCGTGAGAGGTTTGGGTGCATGTGTCACTCCTTGCGTGCTACCAATCCAGGGTCACCATCAGGGTGTCGCGGTAGATGCCAGCGGGCAGCGCCTTGGGATGGGCGACCACCGCGCCGTAGATCGGAATCGGAATCTGCGCGGCGCTGCTGACCGAAAAATTGCGGGTCTGGCCGATGGCATAAAGGGCCCGGCCCGAGGAATCGGCGGACAGCTCATAGGGGATCAGTTCGCGGCCGTTGCTCAAGCGTCGGGTGGCGCCGTCACCGTTGGCACCGCCGTTGATGCTCACGGTAAAGGCACGCACCGCCGGGTTGCAGCGCACCTGCAGGCTGCCGTCACCGGTGGCTTCTTCAATGCCTGAGCGCAGCGGGTTGGTCCAGCTCGGGCCCTGGCGGCCAAAGTCCAGCACGCCGCCGTCCGGGGTTTCGAGGGTGCCGGGCCCGCCGCTGATCTGGCAGGCACTGCTGATCACCAGCTGCGCCTGGATATGCCCGCTCATGACCGCGAAGGCATCGGGGCTGAGCAACAGCAGTGGGCCAACACTCAACAGCAATACCCGTTTCATACCGCCAGTTCCTTTAGCAGGCGCCGCCCCGGTTACCAGGTGACGGTGACTTTGAGCAGATCCGAATATCGCCCCACCGCCGGTACTTCGGCCAGACGGTCGATGCGCGCGTACAACGGCAGCGCCACTGAGCCGCTATCCGGCACCCGGGCATGCTGCACGACATTGACCGGCAAGGGCTGACGCCAGGCCGGGTCCTGATACAAACGGTAGGGAATGGGTTTTGTCGCAGGCTGGCCGCTGGCCAGGTAACGCACCTCGCCGATGCCACCGTGCTGGCCGCCATCGACCTGCACCTGATAAGCGGTGTCGGGGTTGCATTCCAGGCGCGGCGGGCGCAAAGCGATCAGCTGGCTGCTCAGCGGGCCGGCCGGGTCGTCCAGCCGTGCGGTGCGGCCGAAGTCGAGCACGCCCAGGGCCTGGGCGCCGGCATCGCGGGGCTGGTGGATAAGTACGCAGCCGCGCTGCACTTCCACTTTGACTTCAACCATGAAATCGGCGGCGCCTGCCGTGGTGGCCATGAACAGACCGAGCAGCGTCGTCAAAGAGCGTCCCTTCACCTTGTCATCCTTCAACGCAGGAGTGGTCTGACCTTGAGGGTAGCAGCGAAGGAAGAACCTGCCAGTTCACAGAGAAATGTATAAGCCCCGTACAAGATTCCCCTGTAGGAGCGGGCTTGCCCCGCGATAAAAATCGCCAGTTATCCCCTTTCGAGATCACTGGCCGCCCCCAATCATATTGGTTAAATTAGCCGCCCTCGCTCAAGCTGGCCCTTGAGTCCCGATAGCCCGAGGAACCCGGTTTGCCTGTCTTGCCCCCTTCCTGGATACGTACGCCCCTGCGTGCCCTGCGCCATTGTTTGAGTCGGCCGGTGGCTGATGAAAGCGGCCTGGCGGCGACCGTCCGTCAGCACTTTCGCGCCAAGGCCGCTGCCCGCGGTTACACCCTGAGCGCGGGGCAACTGCGGGTGATCGAGCATATGGCTACCCAGGCGGCACAGCTTGAAAGTGGCCAGGCCTGTAGCCTGTACCTGTATGGCGCGGTCGGGCGCGGCAAGAGCTGGCTGCTCGATGGTTTCTTCCAGGCCTTGCCCCAGGCCGACAAACGCCGCCTGCACTTTCATGACTTTTTCGCCCGCCTGCACCAGGGCATGTTTGATCATCGCCAGCAGGACGACGCCCTGGCCTGCACCCTGGATGAGCTGCTCGACGACTGCCAGGTGCTGTGTTTCGATGAGTTCCACGTGCATGACATTGGCGATGCCATGCTCATCACCCGGTTGTTTCAGGCCTTGTTCGCGCGGCGGGTGTTTTTGCTGGTGACCTCCAACTACGCGCCGCAAGGCTTGTTGCCCAACCCGCTGTATCACCAGCGGTTCGAGCCGGTTATCCGTTTGATCAACAGCCAGATGCAGGTGCTGGAAGTCGGCGGCGAGCAAGACTTTCGCAGCCTGCCCAGTGCGGCTGGCCAGCAGCGCTTTACCCAGGGCCATTACCTGTGGCCGGGCAGCCGCGAACAGCGCCAGGCCTTGCAGTTGCCAGAGCCGGGTGACGCGCCGGTTTTACTGGAGGTTGGCAAGCGCACACTGCGCGCCCGCCTGAGCGAGCAACGCACGGTGGGCTTTGATTTTGTCGAATTGTGCGAGCAGCCGACGGCGGTGATCGACTACCTGGAACTGGCCCGGCGTTTTGATCACTGGATCATCGACTGCCTGCCGAACCTTGAAGACTGCTCGATTGCCGCCCAGCAGCGCTTCATCAACCTGGTCGATGTGCTGTATGACCAGGACAAGCACCTGGTGCTGATCGGCAGCCTGCCGCTGACCGCCAGCCTGGGCGGCAGCGCCAGCGACCTGGCCCGCACCCGCAGCCGCCTGGGGCAGTTGCGCCAGGCTGGCTGCTGAGACCTGAACTACGAGCGCTGCGCGCTCGATCGCCGGCAATGCCGGCGCCCACAGGATTGACAGTGCTCTCAAGGTTGGTGCAAGACCTGTGGGAGCTGGCTTGCCAGCGATGAGGCCACCGGGTTACTACCTGCTTACCCAACCCGCGCCAGGCTCGCCAACACCGCTTCAATCTCCACCAACACCGCCGGATCATCCAGGGTCGAAGGCGGTGTATACGGCTGCTGGTCGGCAATCTTGCGCAGCACCGCGCGCAGGATCTTGCCCGAACGGGTCTTGGGCAGGCGCTTGACCACCCGCACCTGGTTGAAACACGCCAAAGCACCAATCTGCTCGCGCACGCTGGCCACCAGCTCGCTCTGCAACTGCGCCTGCGCAATATCCTGGCCGTCCTTGAGCACCACCAGTGCCAGCGGCACCTGGCCCTTGATCTCATCGTGCACGCCGATCACCGCGCATTCGGCCACCGCCGGGTGACGGGCGACCAGGTCTTCCATTTCACCAGTGGACAGACGATGGCCGGAGACGTTGATGACGTCATCGGTGCGCCCCATGATGTAGACGAAACCGTCCTCATCCAGATAACCGCCGTCACCGGTGTGGTAGTAGCCCGGGTAAGTCTTCAGGTAGGCATCCAGGTAACGCTGGTGGTCGCCCCACAAGGTCTGGCTGCACCCCGGCGGCAGCGGCAAGGCAATCACGATCGAACCTTGCTGGTTGGCGCCCAGCAAGTGCCCATCATCGTCCAGCACCCGCACGTGATAACCCGGCACCGCACGATTGCTCGAACCCGGCCGCGCCGCACTGCCGTCAAGGCCCACGCAGGGCGCAGTCACCGGCCAGCCGGTTTCGGTCTGCCACCAGTGGTCGTGCACGGTCTTGCCGCTGGTTGTCTCCAGCCATTGATGGGTGCTGGAATCGAGTTTTTCGCCGGCCAGAAACAGTTGGCGCAGGGAGCTCAGGTCGTAGCGGCGCAGCAGTTCGCCGTCAGGGTCTTCCTTGCGGATCGCACGCATGGCGGTGGGCGCGCAGAACAGGCCGTTGACCCGGTACTGCTCGACCACCCGCCAGTAGGCACCGGCGTCGGGCGTGCGGATCGGCTTGCCTTCGTAGAACACCGTGGTGCAGCCGTTCATCAGCGGCCCGTAGACGATCAACGAATGGCCAACCACCCAGCCAACGTCGGAGATCCCCCACCACACATCCCCCGCCTGCATGCCATAGATGTGGCGCATGGCAAAGCTCAGGGCCACGGCGTTGCCGCCGTTTTCCCGGACAATCCCCTTGGGTTTGCCGGTGGTGCCGGAGGTGTACATGATGTACAGCGGGTCTGCGGCGGCCAGCTCCACCGGCGCCACCGGGCTGGCCGTGGCCACGGCTTCGAGCCAGTCCAGGTCGCGGCCTTCGACCAGCGCCGCCCGGGCTTGCGGACGTTGCAGCACCAGCACCTGGCGCGGCTGGTGCTTGGCCAGTTGCAAGGCACGATCCACCAGCGGTTTGTACTCGATGACCCGGTCGAACTCCAGCCCGCACGAGGCGGTCAGCAGCAGCGTGGGCCGGGCATCGTCGATGCGCAGGGCCAGTTCGTTGGCGGCAAAGCCACCAAACACCACCGAATGCACCGCACCGATGCGCGCACAGGCGAGCATGGCCATGGCCGCCTGCGGCACCATGGGCATGTAGATGATCACCCCGTCGCCCTTCTTGACCCCAAGCTCGCGCAGCAAGCCGGCCAGGCGCGCCACCTCGTCGCACAGCTGGTTGTAGCTGAACTGCTGCTGGCTGCCGGTCACCGGCGAGTCGTAGATCAGCGCAGTCTGCTCGCCACGGCCTTGCTCGATCTGATGATCAAGGGCCAGGTAGCAGCTGTTGAGCCGGCCGTCGGCAAACCACTGGTGGGTGCCGTCGGCGTTTTCAGCAAGGGTTTGCAGGGGCTTGCGGTACCAGGCCAGGTGGTCAGCCTGTTCGGCCCAGAAGGCGGCAGGATCGGCGATGGAGCGGGCGTAGCTGTGCTGGTATGTCATCGAATGTAAAACCCTGAACTTGTTGTTATTAATAAAGGGCGAGCTTCGAGTATGGACCGCGGCGGCCAGTCTGCCATGGGACTTAAGTCGCATCTTGCCGGTATGATGGGCGCCGTTTATTTTCGAGCCTGCCGCGATCCCCATGCATACCCTTGAAGACCTCAAAGCCGGCCGTCTGGCAGGTATTTCCCGCCTCGACCTGGCCTGCGGGCTGGAACAGTTCCCGGAGGAAATCTTCGACCTGGCCGACAGTCTGGAAGTGCTCAACCTTACCGGTAACCGCCTGAGCGACTTGCCCGGCGACCTGGGCCGCCTGCGCAAGCTCAAGGTGTTGTTCTGTTCGCAGAACCGCTTTCGCCATTTGCCCGAAGGCATCGGCCAATGCCCGAAGCTTGAGATGGTCGGCTTCAAGAGCAACCAGATCGAACAGGTCAGCGGCGCCGCACTGCCACTACGGTTGCGGGCCCTGGTGCTTACCGACAACCGCATCGAAACCTTGCCCGAGGCTCTGGGCAACTGCCCGGACCTGCAAAAGCTGATGCTGGCCGGCAACCGCCTGCGCGAACTGCCGGCGAATCTCGCGCGCTGCACAAAGCTTGAACTGCTGCGGCTATCGGCCAACCAGCTGCCCGCCCTGCCCGAGTGGCTGCTGCAGATGCCACGCCTGGCCTGGCTGGCCCATGCCGGCAATCCCATGCCTGCGGGTTACTGCACCCCGCAGGACCCGGGCCATTGCCAGGTCATCGACTGGCAGCAGATCTCTCTCGAACAGGTGCTGGGCCAGGGCGCGTCCGGGGTCATTCACCAGGCCCGCTGGCAGCAGCAGAGCGCGCCAGTGGCGGTCAAACTGTACAAGGGCGAGATCACCAGCGACGGCTTGCCGCTCAACGAGATGAGCGCCTGCATTGCTGCGGGCGATCACCCGCAACTGGTACGCCTGGCCGGACGCATCGACAACCACCCGCAGCAACTACCGGCGCTGGTGATGCAGTTGATCGAGCCGAGCTGGTTCAACCTCGCCGGGCCGCCGAGCCTGGATTCCTGCACACGGGATACATACCCGCCACGACGCCTGAGCCTGGCCAGCGTGCGCCGCCTGGCCAGCGCCATTGCTGCAGTGGGCGCGCACCTGCACGGGCACGGCATTACCCATGGCGACCTGTATGCGCACAATGTGCTGTGTGATGAGGCGGGCGACTGCTTGCTGGGGGATTTTGGCGCGGCGTCGTTTCACCCGCTGGATGGCAGTGTGGCGGCTGAAGCGTTGCAGCGGATCGAGGTATTGGCGTTCGGGGTGTTGCTGGGGGAGTTGCTGGCGTGTTGCGAGGGGGATTGCGAGGGATTGAGGGCGGTGCAGCGGGGTTGTGTGCAGGCTGAGGTGATGCGTCGGCCAAGCTTCGACGAGGTCTGTCAGCAGCTTCGCGGTGTCTGAATCGCTGGCAAGCCAGCTCCCACACACTGTGGGAGCGGGCTTGCCCCGCGATGAGGCCCTTACGGTTTACATCAACCCGCCAGACCTACATACACGTTCTGCACGTCGTCGTTATCGTCGATCGCCTGCAGGAAGGCTTCAACCTCTTCCATCTGCTCATCGCTCAGGGTGCTGACCGGGTTTTTCGGGGTGTAGCCGATTTTCGCCGAGACCACGGTGAAACCCTGACCCGGCAGGGCTTTCTGCACGGCGTCGAGGTCGGTGGTGTCAGTGATGAACAGGGTCGCGCCCTCTTCTTCGCCTTCGGCAAAATCCTGGGCACCGGCTTCGATGGCGGCCATTTCCGGGTCAGCGTCAGGGCTGTTCGGCGTGGCTTCGATCAGGCCGACGTGGTTGAAGTCCCAGGCTACCGAGCCCGAAGCGCCCAGCTGGCCCTTGCGGAACAGGACGCGGATCTGCGCCACGGTGCGGTTGACGTTGTCGGTCAGGCACTCGACGATCAGCGGCACCTGATGCGGGGCAAAGCCTTCATAGGTCACGGCGGTGTACTGCACCGCATCGCCATCCAGGCCTGCGCCTTTGCGGATCGCCCGTTCCAGGGTCTCGCGGGTCATCGAGGCCTTTTTGGCTTGCTCGATGGCCAGGCGCAGGCGCGGGTTCATGTCCGGGTCGGCGCCGGACTTGGCCGCGATCTGGATCTCCTTGGACAGCTTGCCCATGATCTTGCCTTTGGCGTTGGCTGCTACTTCTCTATGCTTGGCTTTCCACTGTGCGCCCATCTCGACTCTCTTGTTTCAGGTGCCGGTTCAGGTAGCGACCGGCCAAAGTGGCAAGCAGTTTATACGCTCCGCAAGCCATCGACAAAAAAACCCTTCAGCCCTTGTCGGCCTTGCCCGCGGCGGCGGCAAACCGCGCCAGGCGCACGTCGAGGTGGCGCGGGCGGTGGCCGTTGTCTTCGGCCTGCTCCTTGCGACGGATGGCATTGCGCACCATCAATGAGCCCAGGTACCGAATCGGCTCCGGCGGGAAATAGCCCAGCGGGCCGTTGACCAGCGGCGAGCGGGTCCACGGGTTGTCCAGGCCCAGGGCCAGCGACGAGAGGATCTGCCCGCCCATATGGCAGGGGCCGACGCCGCTGCCCGAGTAACCAAAGCCGTAGAACACGTTGCCCTGGCCATTAAGCCGGCCAAAAAACGGCAAACCGGTCACCGAACGGTCCGACGGCCCGTTCCAAGTGGCGGCGATCGGCACCTGGGCCAGCGCCGGGAAGAACTCACCCAGGCTGCGGCGCAGCAACGGCTCGTAGGGTGAAGGTTGGTCGAACACCGGCAACATGCGCCCGCCATAGGCGAAGGTATTGCCGCCCTTGCCGAGCATCAACCGGCCATCACTGGTGTTGTGGTAGTAATGCACGAAGATCCGCGAATCGAGCACGCTGATGCCGCTGGTCAGGCCGATCTGCTGGAGCAGTTCGGGTTGCGGTTCGGTGATGATCATGTCACTGGAGACGATCGCCACGCTGCGTTCGAACTGCGGGAAGGCCCGCGCCATCCAGGCATTCAGGGCCAACACCACGCGGCCGGCGCGGACAGAGCCAGAGGCGGTCTCGACCACGGCCTGCGGCCCTTCCTGCAAGCCGGTCATGGCCGTGCCTTCATAAATGCGCACCCCCTTTTGCAAGGCGACCCGGCGCAGGCCGCGCACCAGTTTGCCCGGCTGTACCGTGGCGGCCGCTGGCGAGAACCAGCCTTCCAGATGCTTGGCCGAGCCTGCCAGGCGCTGCACCTGCTCTACCGGCAAGCGGCGGAACGAGTTGATACCCTGGCGCTCCAGGGCGGCAATCACGCCATCGGTGGCGCCGACCTGGGCGCGATTGGTGGCGGTGTACAGGGTGCCGTCCAGACGGTAATCGGCATTGATGCCATGGGCCTGGCAGAAATCACCAATGGCGTAGATGCTCTGCTCCGAGGCCTTGACCAGGCGCACCGCCTCGTCCACCCCGAACAGCCGCTCAAGGGTGAAGTACTTGGCCGACCACGACAGCGCACAGCCGCCGTTGCGTCCACTGGCCCCGGCGCCACAGATGTCGGCTTCAATCAGCACGACATCCAGCGCCGGGTTATGCTCCTTGAGCATGAGCGCCGTCCACAGGCCGGTGTAACCACCACCGACGACGCACACCTGGCAGTCGATATCGCCAGCCAGCGGCGGGCACGTGGGTGCAACTTCCTGGTCCAGCGCCTGTTGCAGCCAGAACGGTCTCATGTGGGCTTCCCTTTAGGTTCAAGTGCGCAGCGGTTTGATGGCCATGGCCGTGTTGGGGGCGACAGCCGGTGTGTGCTCGGCGCTGGCCGGGCGGCTGTTCCAGTGCGGCAGCAGCACCAGGGCGGAGAACAGCGCGCACCCGGCGAACACGATGAACACCGTGACGCTGTCGAAATAGCCCGGCAGCAAGCCGCCGAGAATCGCCCCGACCGAACCGCAGCCGTTGACGAAGCCGGCTGCGGTGGCGCCGGCCTTGGCGGTGCCGAAATCGATGGCTGCCGCGCCGCTGATCATCGAGTCCGGCCCGTACAGGGTCAGGCCCATGACGAACAGCAAGGCCACTACCAGGATCACGCTGCCGGTATTGAGCGCAGCCATGAACAGCCCGAGGGTCACGGTCAGCACGACCAGGCTGATCACGCAGGCTGGCATACGGCGGGCACCGAACAGTTTGTCCGAGGCCAGGCCGATCATGATCGGGCCGAGCAGGCCGGCCAGCTCGAAGGCGGTGGGGATGATCGCCGCACCGACCTTGCCCACCGAGGGCATCTGTTCGAAGACGATCACCGGGCCCCACAACAAAATGGCGTAGCGCGCCGGTTTGAGCAGAAAGTACGCAAGCCCCAGGGTCAGCACCGTGCGGTTGCGCAGGATCTCGCGCAGCGGTGCCCAGATGCTGCAGAGGGTCGAGCCCGGGACCATGCTCTCAGGCTCCGGCTCCACCGCCGGCAGGCCGACGTCTTCAGGCTTGTTGCGCTGAAAAATGAAGAACAGCACCGCCACTACCGCCACGACGGCAGCGCTGGAGATAAACGCCGCATGCCAGCTGCCGATCAGGGTGTAGGCCCACCAGCCGGCGAACGGCGACGCCACCAGGCCGCCGAAGGCATAGCAGGAACTCCACAACCCAAGAACCCGCCCGCGCTGGGAGGACGGGAAGAAGCTGCCGATGTTCTTGCACAAGCCGGCCCAGCCGGTCGATTGCGCCAGGCCCTGGACCAGCATGCAGGTGGCGAAGATCGGGAAGGTCGCGTAACTGCCCATCACCACCGCCGCCGCCGCCGAGATCACCAGGCCACCGAGTACCACCACCCGCGGGCCGAAGCGGTCGGCGAGCATGCCCCAGGTAAATTGCCCGACTGCGTAGGCGGTCAGGTAGAGGGCGTCGAGGTTGGCCATGGCCATTTTGTCGAGGGTAAAGCTTGGGTCTTCGGCGATGCCGAGCTTGGCTACCGAAAAGGCTTTGCGGGTGAAATAGAACGCGGCGTAGGCCAGCCAGGTGATGGCAAAAATCTGCACGCGCCAACGTTTGATATCTGCGACGTATTTGTTCATGGTGGATCTGACCTCGGAAGCTGAGTGTGCCGGCAGAATTTGAAAAAAACGCCTGTCTTGTTGTTGTGTTGCGCACTGCGTGACGGCCGGTCGAACCCGTCACCTGCTCAGATAGAAACAATTACTGACTGATAAATAAAATCGATTTATCGTATTTCACAAATAAGCTCAGCTTGTAACAGGTGCTGCGATGTCGGTGTCCCATGCTCAGTTGAAGGCTTTTCACGCGGTTGCCCTGCACGGCAGCTTCACCCGCGCCGCCGAACGGTTGTTCCTGACCCAGCCGGCGATCTCCGACCAGGTGCGCAAACTCGAAGAACGCTTCGGCGTGTTGCTGTTTCACCGCAACAAGCGTTCGGTGCAACTGACTGACCTGGGCGAGCGCCTGCTGGCGATCACCCAGCGCCTGTTCGTCTGCGAGGCCGAGGCCCATGAACTGCTGCAGGATTCCCGCGCCCTGCAGACCGGCACCCTGGTGCTGGCGGTGGATGCGCCGGTGCACGTGCTGCCGCAGATCGCCCGCTTCTGCCAGCAATACCCGGGGATCAGCGTCAAGATCGAAACCGGCAACACCGACGAGTCGCTGCTGCGGCTGTTCAATTACCAGGCCGACCTGGCCCTGCTCGGTCGTGACGTGGATGACGAGCGGTTGCTGTGCGTGCCGATGCGCAGTGACCCGATGGTGGCCTTCGTGTCCCATAACCATCCATGGGCCAGCCGCGGCTCGATCAGCCTGGCCGACCTGGATGACACGCCGATCGTGCTGCGTGAACCGGGCTCGGTGACCCGCCAGACGCTCGAAGAAGAAATGGCCCGCGCCGGCCTGTGCATCCGCGCGGCGATCCAGGTAGAAGGCCGGGAAGCAGCGCGCGAGGCGGTGGTGGTGGGGATTGGTGTGGGGGTGGTGTCGGCCGCCGAGTTCGGCGCCGATGCGCGGGTGTGTGCGTTGCCGATTGTCGACTGCCAGCGGCGCTTGACCGAGACCTTGGTGTGCCTGCGTGAGCAGAGTTCACGGCGGCTGGTGGCGACGTTTTTGCAGATGGTTCAGGACAGCCTCTGAAACCGCGGCGCGGCCATCGCTGGCAAGCCAGCTCCCACAGTAGCTCCTGCTTACCCTGTGGGAGCTGGCTTGCCAGCGATGGGGCCTTCAGCTCAAGCCGCTTCCCTGCCCCGCGCCACTGCCTGCGCCGCCGCCAGCATCGAGCGCAACAGCACCGCGCAACCATCGGCCAGGTCTTCAGGCGCGGCATTCTCGATCTCGTTGTGGCTGATCCCCCCTTCGCAGGGCACGAAGATCATCCCCGCCGGCCCCAGTTCAGCGACAAAGATCGCGTCATGCCCGGCGCCACTGACGATATCCATGTGCGACAGCCCCAGCCCCCCGGCCGCGCTGCGCACCGCCTCCACGCAACCCTCGTCGAAATACAGCGGCGGGAAATCCGCCGTCGGCGTCAGGCTGTGGGTCAGCCCGTGCTGCTGACAGGTGCTGCTGATCACATCCTTGACCTGGGCAATCATCGAATCCAGCCGCGCCGGCTCCAGGTGACGGAAATCCAGGGTCATGCGCACTTCGCCGGGGATCACGTTGCGCGAGCCCGGATAGGCCTGCAGGCAACCGACCGTGCCGCAGGCGTGGGGTTGATGCTCCAGGGCCACGCGGTTGACCGCCGCCACCACCGCGCTGGCGCCGACCAGGGCATCCTTGCGCAGGTGCATCGGCGTTGGCCCGGCGTGGGCCTCGACGCCGCGCAGGGTCAGGTCGAACCACTTCTGCCCGAGCGCGCCCAGCACCACACCGATGGTCTTGTGCTGGTCTTCCAGGATCGGCCCCTGCTCGATATGTGCCTCGAAGTAAGCGCCCACCGGATGGCCGCTGACCGGCCGTGGCCCGGCATAGCCAATGGCGTTGAGCGCCTCGCCGACGCTGATACCTTCGGCATCGGTCTTGGCCAGGGTTTCGGCCAGGGTGAATTTCTCGGCAAACACCCCCGAACCCATCATGCACGGGGCAAAGCGCGAGCCCTCCTCGTTGGTCCACACCACCACTTCCAGCGGCGCTTCGGTTTCCACCTTGAGGTCATTGAGGGTGCGCAGCACTTCAAGCCCGGCCAGCACACCAAAGCAGCCGTCGAACTTGCCGCCGGTAGGCTGGGTGTCGATATGACTACCGGTCATCACCGGCGGCAGTTGCGGGTTGCGTCCCGGACGGCGGGCGAAGATGTTGCCAACGCCGTCAATGGTGACGGTACAACCGGCCTCTTCGGTCCATTTGACGAACAGGTCGCGGGCCTGGCGATCGAGGTCGGTCAGGGCCAGCCGGCAGACCCCGCCCTTGACCGTGGCGCCGAGCCTGGCCAGGTCCATCAGCGACTGCCACAAGCGTTCGCCGTTGATATGCCGTTGGGTCGATTGCAGAACGTCCTGAGTTGTTTGCATGTTCTTCTCCTGCATCACGTGCCTGGCCTCTGCGGGCCATAGGGGCTACACGGTGGGTTTGAGGTTGGCCGCGCGGGCCGCCTTGAGGCTGCCAAGGGCGTAATAGATCAGCCCGCCCAAGGCGGAGCCGGTAAACCAGCCAAAGTCGTAGAACCAGCTGAAGGCGGTGCTGTGCAGCGACAGCAGGGTCAGCACTACCGGCACGCCAAAGGCGATGAAACCGGCAGCGCTCCAGGCCGGATAGACGTCGTCGCGGTACAGGCCGGCGAGGTCCAGGGTCTGTTTGCGGGTGATGAAGTAGTCCACCACCATGATCCCGGCAATCGGCCCGAGCAGGCTGGAATAGCCCAGCAGCCAGTTGGAATAGAGGCTTTCCAGGCTCACCTCGCTGACGATCCAGCCGAGCTTTTTCAGCAGTTCATGGCCCATCAGCAACAGCCCCACCAACCCCGTGAGCAGCACTGCGGTGGTACGCCCGATCCATTTCGGCGCCAGGTTCTGGAAATCGTTGGTTGGCGAGACGATGTTCGCCGCGGTGTTGGTCGACAGTGTGGCGATGATGATCAGGGCCATGGCCAGCGCCACCCACATCGGGCTCTGGATATGCCCGATGAGGCTGACCGGGTCGGACACGGTTTCACCCACCAGCGAGGCAGAAGCTGCGGTCAGCACCACGCCGAGGGCGGCGAACAGGAACATGGTCAGCGGCAGGCCAAAGATCTGCCCGAGGATCTGGTCTTTCTGGCTTTTCGCGTAGCGGCTGAAGTCAGGGATGTTCAGCGACAAGGTGGCCCAGAAACCGACCATGGCGGTCAGCCCGGCAAAAAAGTAGCCGTACACGCTGGCGCCTTCCGGGCGCTTGGGCGGCTGGGCCATCAGCTCGCTGATCGAGACATTGGGCAAGGCCCACACCAGCAGCCCGGCGCCCACCAGCACCAGCAACGGCGCCGACAGGGTCTCCAGCCATTTGATCGACTCGGCGCCGCGCAGCACCACCCACAGGTTAAGGCACCAGAACAGCATGAAGCCGATCACCTCGCCGGTGCCGCCCAGCGCCTTCCAGTCCGCCGACAGCGAACCAAGAAACAGGTGGATGGCCAGGCCGCCGAACATCGTCTGGATACCGAACCAGCCACAAGCCACCAGGGCGCGAATCAGGCACGGCACGTTGGAACCGAGGATGCCGAAGGACGAGCGCAGCAGCACCGGAAAGGGAATGCCGTACTTGGTGCCGGGAAAGGCATTCAAGGTCAGCGGAATCAATACCACGGTGTTGGCCAGCAGGATCGCCAGCAGTGCCTCGCCCACGGTCAGCCCGAAATAGGCGGTGAGCACGCCGCCGAGGGTATAGGTCGGCACGCAGATCGACATGCCGACCCACAGCGCGGTGATGTGCCATTTGTTCCAGGTGCGCTCGTGCACCTTGGTCGGGGCGATGTCGTGGTTGTACCGGGGGCTGTCGAGGACGTCGCTGCCGGCGTCGAGTTCATACAAGCCGTCGCGTTCGCTCACCTGCGATCTGGTCTGCTGCATGGCCGCTCCACTGTTGTTGTGTTTTTGGGAGGTGGTTGCATTGCACTGGCATGTGGGCAATCACGGATGCCCATGAGAAATCTTGACCATTTCCACAACCTGTCAAGACGGACAGGACCACTGGTCGTTTTCCTCAAGCCTGGGCAAATCCTATAAATTCTTATTAATCAGATAGTTAACTAAGTTATAAGCTTATAAATTAAATATTTGCCCTATCCGAAATCGCCGACTAGATTCAATTCCTGACAGCGATGACAGGTTTTCGCCTACGCTGAAAAAAGTACAAAACCTAGAACCGGTAACAACCGGTCAAGCCTGCGAGGAGCATCTGATGACGCTTATGATTCGTGGCGCCACCCTGATTACCCATGAAGAAAGCTACCGGGCCGATGTGTTGTGTGCCGACGGCGTGATCAAGGCCATCGGTACTGACCTGGAGGTCCCGGCCGGTTGTGAAGTGATCGACGGCAGCGGCCAGTACCTGATGCCCGGCGGCATCGACCCGCACACCCACATGCAGCTGCCTTTCATGGGCACTGTGGCCAGCGAGGACTTCTACAGCGGCACCGCCGCAGGCCTGGCCGGCGGTACCACCTCGATCATCGACTTCGTGATTCCCAACCCGCAGCAGTCCTTGCTCGAAGCCTTTCACCAGTGGCGTGGCTGGGCCGAGAAGTCGGCCAGCGACTACGGTTTTCACGTCGCCGTCACCTGGTGGAGCGAGCAGGTACGCGAGGAGATGGGCGAGCTGGTACGCCTGCACGGGGTCAACAGCTTCAAGCATTTCATGGCCTACAAGAACGCGATCATGGCCGCCGACGACACCCTGGTCGCCAGCTTCGAACGCTGCCTGGAGCTGGGCGCGGTACCCACCGTGCACGCCGAAAACGGCGAACTGGTCTATCACCTGCAGCGCAAGCTGCTGGCCCAGGGCATCACCGGCCCGGAAGCGCACCCCCTGTCGCGCCCCTCGCAGGTTGAAGGTGAAGCCGCCAGCCGCGCCATTCGCATTGCCGAAACCCTGGGCACGCCGCTGTACCTGGTGCACGTCTCGACCCGCGAAGCCCTGGATGAGATCACCTACGCGCGCAACAAGGGCCTGCAGGTCTACGGCGAAGTACTGGCCGGCCACCTGTTGCTGGACGACAGTGTCTACCGTCATCCTGACTGGCAAACCGCTGCCGGATACGTCATGAGCCCGCCGTTCCGTCCGCGCCAGGACGGCCATCAAGAGGCACTGTGGCACGGTCTGCAGTCGGGCAACCTGCACACCACCGCCACCGACCACTGCTGCTTCTGCGCCGAGCAGAAAGCCGCCGGTCGCGACGACTTCAGCCGCATCCCCAACGGCACCGCCGGCATCGAGGACCGCATGGCGGTGCTCTGGGACGAAGGGGTCAACAGCGGCAAATTGTCGATGCAGGATTTCGTCGCCCTGACCTCGACCAACACCGCGAAGATCTTCAACCTGTTCCCGCGCAAGGGCGCCTTGCGCGTCGGCGCCGATGCCGACCTGGTGCTCTGGGACCCGCAAGGCACGCGGACCATCTCGGCCGCCACGCACCATCAGCAGGTCGACTTCAACATCTTCGAAGCCAAGACCGTGCGTGGCATCCCCAGCCACACCATCAGCCAGGGCAAGCTGGTCTGGGCCAACGGCGACCTGCGCGCCGAGCGTGGTGCCGGGCGCTACATCGAGCGGCCGGCGTACCCGGCGGTGTTCGATCTGCTCAGCAAGCGGGCTGAGCATTCGCGGCCGGTCGCCGTTAAGCGCTGAAGAGCATCGCGGGGCAAGCCCGCTCCCACAGACACCGCCGAACCTGTGGGAGCTGGCTTGCCAGCGATGGAAGGCAAAGCCTTCCCCAAAAAAATAAAAAAAGAGGAACCCACCGTGATCGATTCCCTCAACCACCTCCCCCGACCGAACCAGAACCACGCCAGCCTCGCCGAGCACTTCAGCGACCTGGCGCCTCCCCTCACCGACCGCCAGGCCGTACTCGAAGCCTCACGCTGCCTGTATTGCTACGACGCCCCCTGCGTCAATGCCTGCCCCAGCGAAATCGACATCCCCTCGTTCATCCGCAACATTCATCAGGAGAACGTCCAGGGCGCGGCGCAGAAGATTCTCTCGGCCAATATCCTCGGCGGCAGTTGCGCGCGGGTGTGCCCCACCGAGATCCTCTGCCAGCAGGCCTGCGTGCGCAACAATCACCAGGAGTGCGCGCCAGTGCTGATCGGCCTGTTGCAGCGCTACGCGGTGGACCACGCCGAGTTCCAGCAACACCCGTTCCAGCGCGCCGCCAGCACCGGCAAGCGCATTGCCGTGGTCGGTGCCGGCCCGGCGGGGCTGTCCTGCGCCCACCGCCTGGCCTGGCACGGCCATGACGTGGTGATTTTCGAAGCCCGGGAAAAAGCCGGCGGCCTCAATGAGTACGGCATCGCCAAATACAAGCTGGTCGACGATTTCGCCCAGCGCGAGGTGGATTTCGTCCTGCAGATCGGCGGCATCGAGATCCGTCACGGCCAGGTGCTGGGCGACAACCTCAGCCTGGCCGAGCTGCAACAGCAGTTCGATGCGGTGTTCCTTGGCCTGGGCCTGAACACCGTGCGCCAATTGGGCCTGGCCAGTGAAGGCGCGCCAGGCATGCTCGCCGCCACCGAGTACATCCGCGAACTGCGCCAGGCCGATGACCTCACCACCCTGCCCGTCGCCGACCGCTGCATCGTCCTGGGTGCCGGCAACACCGCCATCGATATGGCCGTGCAAATGGCCCGTCTCGGTGCCCGTGACGTCAACCTGGTGTATCGCCGTGGCGTCGAGGACATGGGCGCCACCGAGCACGAGCAACACATCGCCAAGGAGAACCAGGTGCGCCTGCTGACCTGGGCCCAGCCTGAGGAAGTATTGCTGGATGACCAGGGCCGGGTGTGCGGCATGCGTTTTGCCCGCACGCACATGTGTGACGGTCGCCTGCAGCCAACCGGGGAAACCTTCGAACTGGCCGCCGATGCGATCTTCAAAGCCATCGGCCAGGCCTTCGATGACAGCGCGTTGAGTGACAGCAGCGGCCAACAGCTTGCCCGCGATGGCGAACGCATTCGTGTGGATGAGCAGCTGCGTACCAGCCTGCCCGGCGTGTATGCCGGCGGCGACTGCACCCAGCTCGGCCAGGACCTCACCGTCCAGGCCGTGCAGCACGGCAAGCTGGCCGCCGAGGCCATGCATGCGCACCTGATGCTCAATGTGGAGGCTGCATAAATGGCTGACCTGTCGATCGAATTCGCCGGTATCAAGGCGCCCAACCCGTTCTGGCTGGCCTCCGCGCCGCCTACCGACAAGGCCTATAACGTGGTCCGCGCCTATCAGGCCGGCTGGGGTGGCGTGGTCTGGAAAACCCTCGGCGAAGACCCGGCCGCGGTCAACGTCTCGTCGCGCTACTCGGCGCACTACGGGGTCAACCGCGAGGTCATGGGCATCAACAACATCGAGCTGATCACCGACCGCTCGCTGGAAATCAACCTGCGCGAAATCACCCAGGTGAAGAAGGACTGGCCCGACCGCGCACTGATCGTGTCGCTGATGGTGCCCTGCGTCGAGGAATCCTGGAAAGCCATCCTGCCGCTGGTCGAAGCCACCGGCGCCGACGGCATCGAACTGAACTTCGGTTGCCCCCATGGCATGCCCGAGCGCGGCATGGGCGCAGCGGTCGGCCAGGTGCCGGAGTACGTCGAGCAGGTCACCCGCTGGTGCAAGACGTACTGCTCGCTGCCGGTGATCGTCAAGCTGACGCCGAACATCACCGATATCCGCCAGTCGGCCCGCGCCGCCCATCGCGGCGGCGCCGACGCGGTGTCGCTGATCAACACCATCAACTCAATCACCAGCGTCGACCTGGAGCGCATGGTCGCCAATCCCATCGTCGGCGACATGAGCACCCACGGCGGCTACTGCGGCTCGGCGGTCAAACCGATCGCCCTGAACATGGTCGCCGAAATCGCCCGCGACCCGGCTACCCACGGCCTGCCGATCTGCGGCATCGGTGGCATCGGCAGCTGGCGTGACGCCGCCGAATTCGTCGCCCTGGGCTGCGGCGCGGTGCAGGTGTGCACGGCGGCGATGCTGCATGGATTTCGCATCGTCGACGAGATGAAAGACGGCCTCTCGCGCTGGATGGACAGCCAGGGCTACCGCAGCCTCCAGGAGTTCCAGGGCCGCGCGGTGGGCCACACCACCGACTGGAAGTACCTGGACATCAACTACCAGGTGGTAGCCAAGATCGACCAGGCGGCCTGCATCAGTTGCGGCCGCTGCCACATCGCCTGCGAAGACACCTCGCACCAGGCCATCGCCAACCTCAAGCAGGCCGACGGCAGCCACCGTTATGAGGTGATCGACGCCGAATGCGTGGGCTGCAACCTGTGCCAGATCACCTGCCCGGTGCAGGACTGCATCGAGATGGTCCCGCAGGACACCGGCAAACCGTTCCTCGACTGGCTGCATGACCCGCGCAACCCCTATCGCGAAGCGTCCTGAGGCATAAGGTAAAAACAGCGAGGGAGGATCATTGATCCTCCCTCGCGTGCATTCGCTCAGCGCAGGTCACTGCGCCGGTACAGGCTCAAGCCCACCGCCAGCGCCGCCAGCATGCCGGCGCAACTGCGGTTGATCCACTGCATGGTGCGCGCCGAAAAGCGCCGCATGGCGTGCCGCCCGCCATAGGCGTAGACGGCCATCATCAGCCCGTCGATCGCCGCGCTGGTGATCGCCAGCACCAGGTACTGCTCGGCCACCGGTTGCTCGGGGCGAATGAACTGCGGCAGGAACGCCGAGAAGAACAGCAAGCCCTTGGGGTTGGACAAGCCGACGAACAAGGCCCGCAAGAAGGCCGAACGCCCCGTGGCGCCAGCGCTCACCGTGCTACGTTGCAAGGCCCCGCTCGGCGCCCGCCAGAGCACCCAGGCCAGGTACAGCAGGTACACCGCGCCCACCCACTTGACCACACTGAACAGCTGCTCCGAAGCCTGCAGCAACGCCCCCAGGCCGCAGCCCACCGCCGCAATCAACAGCAGGTCGGAGAGCATCGCCCCGGCCATGCCGAAACCGGCCACGCGCATGCCGTGGGAAGCGCCATTGTTCAGGGCCAGGAGCATCGCCGGGCCGGGGGTGATCATCACCGCGCTGGCGGCGATAACGTAGAGCAGCAGGGTCGAGGCTTGCATGGCGGGCTCCGCGGGCAGAAAGGCCCAAGCATGCCTCGGCCAGGCTGATCATGGCAATCGTGCCATCCCGCGAATGCCTATATCATGGTGGCTAGAGGAACATATCCACGAGGAAGGAATCGTCATGCTGTACCGCCTGGGCGCCGATGGTCTGGTGCTGTTTCACCTGTTGTTCATCCTGTTCGTGCTGTTTGGCGGTTTGCTGGTACTCAAATGGCGCGGTGCGATGTGGTGGCACTTACCGGCGGTGTGCTGGGGGACCGCCGTGGAGTTCTT
Source organism: Pseudomonas wadenswilerensis (assembly GCF_900497695.1). Classification (GTDB taxonomy): domain Bacteria; phylum Pseudomonadota; class Gammaproteobacteria; order Pseudomonadales; family Pseudomonadaceae; genus Aquipseudomonas; species Aquipseudomonas wadenswilerensis. Next base: position 113,034 of record NZ_UIDD01000008.1, read on the forward strand.
TCACCTCACCTGCCCGCTCACCGAATGGGAAAACCGCCTGCGCCAGGCCTCGGGCCTGGCCGGTTACGAAGGCGGTTTCATCGAGCATTACATCTGGCCGATCATCTACCCGGCCGGGCTGACGCCGGGTATCCAGCTGGTACTCGGCTCGGTGGTGGTGCTGGTCAACGGCCTGGTCTACCTGCGCGTCCTGCGCCAATGGCAAGCGCGGCGCCAGCAGCGCATTGCCTAGCGTGTGGCGACGATAAACAGGCGCGGAAACGGCAACAACACCGTGCCATCAGCCGCAGGCGGATAAGCCTGCTCCATGGCCTGCAGGTAGTACTGTAGAAAGTCTGCCTGCTCCTGCGCATCCAGCGCCGCCAGATACGGCCGCAGCGCCGACCCCTTGAACCACTCCACCACCGCCGGCGCACCGCCCGCCAGCGGGTGGTAGTAAGTGGTGCGCCACACGTCCACGCGCTGGCAATGGGGGCTGAGCACATCGTAGTAGTAGGCGGCGGTGTGCCGTGGCGGCAGTTGCAGGTCACCGACCTTGCCGGCCCAGCTACCCAGCCTGGCGATCTCGCGAATCTGCCGGTGGGCCGGCTCATCGAGGTTGTCCGGGGTCTGGATGGCCAGGCTGCCACCGGCCACCAGCTGGCGCACCAGGTGCGGGTACAGCTGGGCATGGTCGGGCAACCACTGCAGGGAGGCGTTGGCGAGGATCACATCGACGCCCTGTTCGGCGCTCCAGCTGCCGATATCACCCACTTCGAACGCCAGCTGCGGCAAGCGCTGGCGGGCGGCGGCGATCATGTCTGCAGAGCTGTCCAGGCCGGTGACCTGCGCCTCGGGGTAACGGCTGGCAAGCACTTGCGTGGAGTTGCCCGGACCGCAGCCAAGGTCGACAGCGCTGGCCACCGTCTGGTTGGGCAGCGCCGCCACCAGGTCGCGCACCGGGCGCGTGCGTTCGTTCTCGAAGGTGCTGTACTGCGCGGCTGACCAGGTCATCGCAGGTTTCCTTTAGTGGCCTTGGGAATTCGAGCGTGGCCCTAGCATGCCGGTTACCCGCCGATTAGGAAACCTCACGCAGCAGCGCCGCCAGCTTGCGCCCGGCAAAACGCAGCTGCGCCGCTGTCAGGGCGGTGAAGCCGATCATCACCGCAGGCGGCAGTTGCACCTGCTGGCAGAAGTTGCCGATCGGCTGTAGCTGCAAGCCTTGACTGCCCGCGCGCTGGCAAAAGTCCTGCTCATCCGTCCCCTCTGGCAACCACAGGACAAAGTGCAAACCGGCTTGCTGCCCGGTCACTGCAAAGCAGCCCGGAGCCTGCTCGGCCAGGCACTCAAGCAGCAAATCACGGCGCTGCTGATAGGCCTGGCGCGCCTGCCTCAGGTAGCGCACGAAGCTGCCATTGGCCATGTACTCGGCCAGGCCCAGTTGCTCGGTGACCCCGACTGCGCCACCGGTGCCCTGCAGGGTGGCCAGCAACGGCTCGCGCAGGCTGGCCGGCACCAGCATGAAGCCCACGCGCAGGCCGGCGAACAGGGTCTTGTTGAAGCTGCCGCAGTAGATCACCCGGTCGCTTTGATCCAGGGCCTTGAGCGCCGGCAGCGGCGCATTGTTGTAGTTGAACTCGCTGTCGTAGTCGTCTTCGACGATCCAGGCATCGGCACGATTGGCCCAGTCCAGCAACATCAGCCGTCGCGACACCGACAGGGTCACGCCCAGCGGTGACTGGTGCGCGGGGGTCACGCAGGCCAGGCGGGCATCAAGGTGGCGCTCGAGCAGCTGGTCATCGATACCCTCGGCCGTCACCGGCACCGCGACCACCTGCGCCCCGGCCCGCTCGAACAACGACCTGGCGGTGCGGTAGCCGGGGTCTTCGACGCAGGCCTTGTCGCCTGGGCAGATCACGCTGCGCGCCACGAGGTCGATGCACTGGCGAATGCCGCTGGTGACGATCAGGTCCTGGGCATTGCAGCGTATGCCGCGATAGCTGCGCAGGTAGTTGGCAATCCGTTCGCGCAGGGCCGGCAGGCCGGCCGGGTCTGGCGAACTGAGCAAGGCGGTCGGTGCGCTGGCCAGGGCCTTGCCCAGGGCCTGGGACCAGGCCTTGACCGGGAACAGTGCCGGGTCGGCCAGGCGCGCGACAAACGGCACCCCCACCTGCACACCGGTAAGGCTCGAGGCTGCCGGCTCGCTGAGCGGCTGCTGCGCCAGTGCCAGTGCCAGTGGCGGGCCGCTGCCGGCAGCGATGAACAGGTCAGGAACGACCGCGCAGACCCGCGTACCGGAGCCGGCCACCCGGCTGACATAGCCTTCATCGCGCAAGCGCTCGAACACCAGCTCCAGGGTGCCGCGCGACAACTGCCAGCGCTCGGCCAGGGTTCGTGTCGAGGGCAGGCGGGTGCCGGCTGGCAGGCGCTTGTCGAGTATCGCATCGCGCAAGGCGGCATAAGCGCCTTGCTGTTTGCCCTGGGCCAATGCCGGTGGCAGCGGTAGATCGAGGGCGATGGCGGCTTTGCCTGTGCGCATAGTGGTCCAATCAAATTTGCTCTTAATGGCGCTGCCGATTAAACCACATTGGCCGTTAAGGTCTGCGCACCAACAACAAGGAAATGCTCCATGCGCACCACCCCCTCGCCCGGCCCACGAACCTGGCTGCTATTACTGCTGATGATTGTCTGCCTGCCGCGGGTGGCCCTGGATATCTACCTGCCCGCCCTGCCCGACATCGCCATGGCCCTGCACGCCAGCGACGCCCAGTTGCAATTGACGCTGACCCTGTACATGGTCGGCTACGCCCTGAGCATGCTGATCAGCGGCCCGCTGTGCGACCGTTTTGGCCGCCGCCCGTTGTTGCTGCTCGGCGGCACTATTTACCTGGTGGCGAGCCTGGCCTGCAGCCTGGCCAGCAGTGTCGAGGTGATGATTGCCGCACGCCTGTTGCAGGCCCTGGGCGGTTGTTGCGGGGCAGTCATCGGCCGGGTGATGGTGCGTGACCACTTCGACCGCCAGCAACAGGGCCACCTGCTCGGTTACCTGTCCATGGGCATGGCGCTGTCGCCGATGATCGCGCCACTGCTCGGCAGCCTGATCGAAACCACCCTGGGCTGGCGCTGGATTTTCCTGCTGCTGAGCCTCAGCGCCGCCCTGAGCCTGCTGCTGATCGCCCTGCGCCTGCCGGAAACCCGCCCGCTGCACGCTAACGGGCAGCGCCACGAGCCGGTGCTGAAGGTTTACCTGCGGCTGCTCGGCGACGGCTACTTCATGCGTTATTCACTGGCGATTGCCTGCGTGTATTGCACCTACTTCCCGTTCATCGCCGAGTCCTCGACCCTGCTGCAACGCCGCCTGGGCCTGAGTTCGCTGCAGTACGCCGCAGTCTTCGCCGTCACCGTCGGCGGCTACCTGGCCGGCTCGCAGCTGTTTCGCCGGCGCAGTGGGCGCCACAGCGCCGATGCCTTGCTCGGCCAGGCCATGTTCCTCAACCTGGGGGGCGCGCTGCTGCTGATGCTCGCCACCCGCCTGTGGCCCGAGGCATTGCTGGCGATCGTCCTGCCGATGCTGCTGATCATGCTTTCGGTGGGCCTGGCCATTCCGGCCTGCCAATGGGCGGTGCTGCAACCCTATGCGGCTATCGCCGGCAGCGCCTCGGGGTTGTTCTTCTTCATCCAGATGGCCTTCACCGCCCTGTGCAGCCTGGTCATCGGCCAGTTGTCCGATGGCAGTGCCGGCCCCTTGGCGGGCATGACCGCGCTGGCCAGCCTGGCCTTTGCCCTGGTGCTCAAGCTGTTACGCAGCGAAGCGATTACCCTCAAGGCCAGTTCCGGCTAACATGGGCGATTACCTCACTTGCCGGAAGCCTGCCATGAGCCTGACCATCCGCCCTGCCCGGCGCGACGACGCCGCCCAGATCCTTGCCTTCATTACCGAACTGGCTGACTACGAACGCGCCGTCCACGAGGTGATCGCTTCCCAGGCCGACATCGAGCGCACCCTGTTCGATGACGGCGCCAAAGCCCTCAGCCTGATCTGCGAGCGCGACGGCCAGGCCATCGGTTATGCGGTGTACTTCTACAGCTACTCGACCTGGCTGGGGCGCAACGGCATCTACCTCGAAGACCTGTACATCACCCCCGAGCAACGCGGTGGCGGCGCCGGTAAACAGCTGTTGCGCCATATCGCCATCGAAGCCTGCGAGAACGGCTGCGGACGCCTGGAATGGAGCGTGCTGGACTGGAACGAGCCGGCCATCCAGTTCTACAAGTCCCTGGGTGCCCTGCCCCAGGATGAATGGGTCCGCTACCGCCTCGAAGGCGCCGGTCTTGAGGCCTTCGCCCGCGGTTGAGTGGCTGGGCAAGGGCGGCGCAATCGGCTAAGGTGCGCGCCTTGCCCTGCTCTCGCCTTGCCAAGGAATGCACTGAATTGAAGGCTTTGTTTCGCTCCCTCCCGTCATTGTGCCTGGGTGCTGCCCTGGCAGCCTGCAGCGCCACCCCCGCCGACCCGGTCAGTTTTAAGGAAAATGGCCTGTATGGCCTTAAAGACCCCAGCGGCAAGGTCATCGTTGCGCCGTCCATCGAGCTGCAACCGGTTTACCACGAAGGCATGGCAGCCGTTCGCATCAACAACAAATGGGGCTACATGGACCGCAAGGGGCAGTTGGTCATCCCGACCCTCTACAAGCGCCCCGGGCCGTTCAGCGATGGCCTGGCAGGTGTCTGCCTGACGTATTCCGAGTGTGGCTACATCGATACCCGGGGCCGCACCGTGGTGCCGTTCGACTATGACTGGGTAGAGGGTTTCGACGAAGCCAAGGACGGCCTGACGGTAGTCGCCAAAGGCAACCTGTTCGGCATGATCAACCGCAAGGGCGAGCAGGTGATACCCCTGCGCTTCAGCTCGCGGCCCATTACCGAGAAGGGCTATGTGCTGCTGAACGACAGCGCCAGCAAAAAAAGCGGCCTGATGAACACATCCGGCAAAGTGGTGCTGCCTTTCGAATACGACGGCTTCGCCTACAATACCTGGGGCGGACGGCTGATCAACGACAATCTGCTGAGCGCGGCAAAAGAAGGTAAATGGGGCTTTATCGACCTTAATGGCAAGGTGGTGCTGCCTTATATCTATGACAGACCCGGTTTTTTTCGTGACGGCAAGGCCATCGTCCAACGCGATGGCAAGCATTACCGGATCGACCGCCAGGGCAATGAAACACCCTTGGAATACGAGCCGTTGAAGCTCCCCTGATAGCAGTTCCGCCGATTTGAACCTGGTGCGCAGGAGCATTGCCCATGGTCGTGAAAGCCAACAGCCAGACCTTCACCATCCTCGCCCAGGACCCGGCGGTGCGTAATGCCCACGGCGAGTTGCTGTTCGCCCGGGTCAGCGTGCCGCTGGAAACCCTTGGCCTGGGCCCCACCGGCTACCGCCTGAAGGTGGTCGACTTCGATGCCTCGCGCAACCAGCTGTACCACGCCCACGCCTATCAGCAGGATGCCGCCAGCGGCTGCATGATCGACCCTTTCGATCCGCCTGGCGAGGCGCTGCTGGGCAATCCGGCATTCCATTGCCAGCACGTGTACGCGGTGGTCATGCGCACCCTGGCGCGCTTCGAGATGGCCCTGGGGCGCCGGGTTGGCTGGGGCTTCGACGGCCATCAGTTGCACGTGGTACCGCACGCCTTCGTCGAAGCCAACGCCTTTTACTCGCGGGCTGACCGGGCCTTGATGTTCGGCTATTTCAAGGGCCTGGACGGCCAGCACGTGTTCACCTGCCTGTCCCACGACATCGTCGCCCACGAGGCCACCCACGCGATTCTCGACGGCTTGCGCGGCGGTTTCATGAACGCTTCCGGGCCCGATCAGGCGGCCTTCCATGAAGGTTTTGCCGATGTCGTGGCGCTGCTGTCGGTGTTCTCCCTGCGTGAAATCATCGAGTTCGCCCTGACCAATGGCGGGCGCATCGAGCTGACCGTGCAGGGCGACCGCCGACTGCTCAATGGCGACCAGCTGAGCCAGCAGAACCTCGCCGAATCGCTGCTGTTCGGTATCGGCGAAGAGTTCGGCCAGCAGCTCGAAGGCCTGCGCGCCAATGCCCTGCGCCGCTCGGTGATGCTGCCGCCCTCGGCCGACTACCTGAGGGACGAGCAGTTTGCCGAAGCCCACAACCGCGGCGAAATCTTCGCCGCCGCCATGCTGCGCAGCATGCTCGCCCTGTGGGTGGCGCGCCTGGGCGAGCTGGGCAATTTTGGCGACAACCTGTACAACCTGCGCGAAGTGGTCGAGGAAGGCGCCAAGGCCGCCGACCAGTTGCTGACCATCGCCATCCGCGCCCTGGACTACTGCCCGCCGCTGGACCTGGAATTCGGCGACTACCTGGCCGCCCTGCTCACCGTCGATGCCCAGGTGGCGCCGGACGATTCGCGCTACGACTACCGGCTGATCATCCGCACCACTTTCGAGGCCTTCGGCATCGTCCCGCCAGCAGCGCGCACCGATGCTGACGGCTGCTGGCACGGCTTTGCCGACAACGGCCAGGTGCAATATCGCAACAGCCATTTCGATTCGATGCTGCGCGACGACGAAGAGGTATTCCGCTTTCTCTGGGAGAACCGTGCGGTGCTGGGCATCGACGAGCGTGCCTACACCGAGGTGGTGTCGGTACGCCCGAGCATCCGCCTGGGCACCGACGGCCTGCTGCTGCGCGAGAGCGTGTGCGAATACATCATGAAGGCCAACATTTTTGGCGCCGAGCTCAAGAGCGTGTGCAACATCAGCCCGCGCCCGGCCTGGATCAAGACCACCGACGCCCTCACCGTCTACGGCGCCGGCACGCTGATTTTCGATCAGTACGGGCGCATCAAGTACCACGTCCAGCGGCCGCTCAATGACGGCCAGTGGCAGCTGCGCCGCTTGAGCTACCTGGCCGGCCTGGACAGCAGCGAGCTGGACCTGCGCAACCCCTTGGCCCAACTGCACCGCCAACGCGCCTGGCAGGTGGGCCCGCTACGCGAGGAGCAAGCATGAGCCCGACCAGCCTGACCCTCTATGCCTACCAGGTCGGTTTTGGCGACTGCTTCCTGCTGCGTTTCAACTACCCCGGCGAGGTGCGCCGCCATGTACTGATCGACTTCGGTTCCATGGGCATGCCCAAGGGCGTCGCCCAGGGCCAGCGCCTGCTGGCCATTGCCGAAGACATCAAGGCCAAGTGCGCGGGCAAGCTCGATGCGGTGGTCGCGACCCACCGGCATGCCGACCACATCAGCGGCTTTGCCACCAACCGCGCCGGTACTGCCAGCGGTGATGTGATTCGTACCCTCGCGCCGGAACTGGTGCTGCAGCCCTGGACCGAACAGCTGGAGCTGGCTGAAGACGCCAGCGCACCCGAGCAGCCCGGCCTGCGCGGCGCACGCAGCATGGCCCAGACCCTCAAGAGCATGAATGCCCTGGCCAGCGCCGTGGTCACGCTGCTCGACCAGGGCAGGCACGGGCTGTCCGAAGACCTGGCCAGTCGGCTGGGCTTTATCGGCGAAGACAACATCTCCAATGCCAGCGCCGTGAAGAACCTGGCGAGCATGGGCAAACGCAACGCCTTTGCCTTCTTCGGCAGCGCTGATGCCCTGGCCGAGCTGTTGCCCGGCGTGCGCACGCATATCCTCGGCCCGCCCACCGTCGAGCAGAGCGCCTCGATTCGCAAGCAGCGCAGCCGTGACCCGGCCGAGTTCTGGCACCTGCACCGGCAGTTGCTCGATGCCCAGGTCAACTCGCCGAACGACGATCCGGGGCCTTTTGCCGACTACCCGGCGACCCGGGGCAGCAAACTGCCCATGAGCACCCGCTGGATCGCCCGGCGGGTGCGCGAAGCCCGTGGCGAGCAGTTGCTGCAGATCGTCACCGCGCTGGACAAGCAAATGAACAACACCAGCCTGATCCTGCTGTTCGAGGTGGCGGGCAAGAAACTGCTGTTCCCGGGCGATGCGCAGATCGAGAACTGGAGTTACGCGTTAAGTCACCCAGAAATTCGCGAGCTTCTGGCGGATGTCGACCTGTACAAGGTCGGTCACCATGGCAGCCTCAATGCCACGCCGAAAAGCCTGTGGGGCGGCTTTCGCAAGCGCGGCAAGGCCGGTACGGCGCAGCGCTTGACCAGTGTGTTGTCGACCATGCCCGGCAAGCATGGCAACCCCGGGGCGGGCACCGAAGTGCCGCGGCGGCCGTTGCTGGAGGCGCTGGGCAAGGAGAGTGAGTTGCACAGTACCGACGGGTTGGAGCCGGGAGTACTGTATGAGGAGCTGGAGTTCAGCTTCTGACGGTCAGGGCCCTATCGCTGGCAAGCCAGCTCCCACAAGATCAGCATCCACAGTACCTGTGGGAGCTGGCTTGCCAGCGATGCTTTTGATCAGGGCTCCAACCCGATACCCCTGAGGATCACACTGGTCACCGTCTGCACCGCCCGCTCGAACTGCAGCTCCGACAATGGCTGGTGATCATTGAGCAGCCCCACCTGGTGGCTGAAGTCGGCATAGTGCTGGGTCGAAGCCCAGATCATGTACAGCAAGCCCGATGGCTCTACCGGCAGAATCCGCCCGTCCTCGATCCACTGGCGGATCTTTGCCTCTTTCATCTTCGCCCAGTCATACAGCGGATCATCCAGCGCCGCGCCAAGGTTCGGTGCGCCATGGATGATTTCGTTGGCCCAGACCTTGGAGCCATGCGGCCGGGTACGCGAATGGTTCATCTTGGCCCGGATGTAGCTGCTCAAAACAATGCGCGGATCGTCATACAGCTCGAAGCACAAGGCATCCTGCTTCCACACATCGAGCAGGCCGAACAGCACCGCCTGGTACAGCTCGGCCTTGGTGCTGAAGTAATAGTGCACATTGCTGCGCGGCAGCTCCGCGGCCTCGGCGATGTCGGCCATGGCCGTGCCGGCGAAGCCTTTTTCGGCAAAGACCTTTTCGGCCGCCAGAAGGATGTTGTCAACGTTGCGTTGACGAATGCTGAGCTTGTGCTGGGCCATGGGCGAATCCGTTGCGACTGACCCTGCAAGGCTACCACTGCCGGGGGCATTCGTGCGCTGCAAGCAAAAAGGTTGTGCCGTCACGGGCATTTTTCTGCGCCCGCACAGTCGCAATACTGCACGCCGTGTTTATCAACGTCCGCACTGGAGGAACCCGCTAATGACTATTCCCGCCCTCGGCCTCGGCACCTTCCGCCTCAAGGACCAGGTGGTGATCGATTCGGTGGCCACCGCCCTGGAACTCGGTTACCGCGCCATCGACACCGCGCAGATCTACGGTAACGAAGCCGAAGTCGGCCAGGCCGTGGCCGTGGCCGCCAGCGGCATCGACCGTGACGAGCTGTTTGTCACCAGCAAGATCTGGACGGACAACCTGGCCGCCGACAAGCTGATCCCCAGCCTCAAGGACAGCCTGAGCAAGCTGCGCAGCGACTACCTGGACCTGACCCTGATCCACTGGCCATCGCCCAAGGGCGCAGTGCCCGTCAGCGAATTCATGGGCGCCCTGGCCGAAGCTCAAAAGCAGGGCCTGACCCGGCAGATCGGCGTGTCCAACTTCACCATCGACCTGCTGCGCCAGGCCATCGAGGTGGTCGGCAAAGACGCCATCGCCACCAACCAGATCGAGCTGCACCCGTACCTGCAGAACCGCAAACTGGTGGACTTCATGCACAGTCAAGGCGTTGCCGTGACCTCGTACATGACCCTGGGCTACGGCAAGGTCCTGGAGGATCCGGTCATCCAGCAGATTGCCGCGCAACACGCCGCCACCCCGGCACAGGTGACTCTGGCCTGGGCCATGCAACTGGGCTATGCGGTGATCCCGTCCTCGACCCGGCGCGAGAACCTGGCCAGCAACCTCAAGGCCCGTGAACTCAAGCTGAGCAATGAAGACATGGGCAGAATCGCCACCCTCGACAGCGGCCTGCGCCTGACCAGCCCCGAGCGCCTGGCGCCGGCCTGGGACTAACCGCGGGCGGTGCAGGCCTGGGCCAGGTTCAGGTACTGCAGGCGGTGTTGCCGGCCGCAGGCGTTGGCGTTGCGCCAGGGGATCAACGGCGCCGAATCAGGTAACCTGAACGGCAGACAACGCCTGCGGACGCACCTTCATCATGGAACTCCACATCAGCCTGCAAGGCCGCAAGGGCCTGGCCGAGCAGCTTTACCAACAGCTGCGCGACGGCATCGACAGCGGCCGCCTGGCCGCCGGCACGCAACTGCCACCCAGCCGCCTGCTGGCCGAACAACTGGGGGTGTCGCGCAAGACCGTGGCCGAAGCCTATTCGCGCCTGACCTACGACAACCTGCTCAGCGGCCAGGTCGGCAAAGGCACCTTCATCAGCCCTTCCCCGACCCGTACCCCGGCACCGACGGCGGCCATCCCCCTGGCCAGCGCCGCGACCCTGGCCAAATGGCGGGCCCGCGCCAACCCGCTGGCGGACCTCAAACTGCCGACCTTGCGCTACGATTTCATCGGCGGCGCCTCAAGCAAGGTGCAGTTCCCCTTCGATGACTGGCGCCGCTGCAACCAGTACGCCCTGCGCCAGATCCGCCACAGCAGCGCCCGCTACAGCGCCCATCAGGGCCTGCCGGAGTTGCGCGAGGCGATTGCCCGGCATATCGCCTTCGCCCGCGGCGTACGCTGCAGCAGCAATGATGTGCTGGTGTGCAACGGTGCCCAGCAAGCCCTGGACCTGATCGCCCGGGTGCTGATAGAACCCGGTTGCCAGGTGGCAATGGAAGACCCGGGCTACACCCCGGCGCGCCAGTTGTTCCTGGCCCAGGGCGCCGAACTGCAGTGCGTGCCGGTCGACGCTGAAGGCATGTGTGTGGAGCAGATCGCCGCAGGCGCGCGGCTGATCTACGTGACCCCGTCACACCAGTTTCCGCTGGGCATGCCGATGAGCCCGGCGCGCCGGCAGGCCCTGCTCGCGCGCGCCGCGCAGTTGGGCGCGATCATCATCGAGGACGACTACGACAGCGAATTCCGCTACGAAGGCCGGCCCACCGACTCGTTGCAAAGCCTCGACCGCAACGGCCTGGTGGCCTATGTCGGGACCTTCTCCAAAACCCTGTTGCCGGAGCTGCGCCTGGGTTACTGCATCGTCCCCGAAGCGCTGCGCGAAGCGATCTGCATTGCCAAGCAACTGACCGACTGGCATACCCCGACCCTCAACCAGTGGGCCCTGGCGCAGTTCATCGGCGAAGGCTCGCTGCTTAAGCACATCCGCCGCGTGCACGAGGTCTACGCCGCGCGCCGCGAACGGATCCTGGCGCGCCTGCAGGGTGACCTGGCGCCGTGGTTCGAGGTCGTGCCGGCCACTGCCGGTTACCACATGAGCGCCCTGGCCCGGGGTAACCTGGACGTCGAGTTCCTGATCAGCATGGCGCGCAAGGTCGAGGTCGGCCTCTATTCATTGGCCCCCTTCCATGCCCGGGTGCCGGTGCGCCAGGGCCTGCTGCTGGGCTTTGGCGCCATCGAACTGCTGGACATCGACCCGGCCCTAGACCGGCTGCGCGACACCCTCCAGGCCATGGGTTGATTGGCCTCCTGACAAAGAACAAAATTGGCTATTCGGGCTCGCCCGGCCTGGCGGTAAGGTAGCGCTATTGCCGCCTACCGCAGACCTTGATGGAGAGCACACATGAGCAACCGTATCGAATGGGCCAAACACTCACCTGAGGCCTACAAGGCCATGATCGGCCTGGAAATGGCCCTGGGCAAATCCGGGCTGGAGAACTCGCTGCTGGAACTGGTACGCCTGCGTGCCTCGCAGATCAACGGTTGCGCTTATTGCGTCAACTTGCACGCCAACGATGCACGCAAGAGTGGCGAAAGCGAAGCGCGCCTGCAGACCTTGAGTGTCTGGGGCGAGACCGAATTCTTCACCCCGCGCGAGCGTGCAGCGTTGGCCTGGGTCGAAAGCCTGACCCGCCTGCCCGACCAGCGCGCCCCCGAGCACCAGTACCGCACCCTGCTCGAGCACTTCAGCGAAGCCGAAGTGGTCAACCTGACCCTGGCCATCGCCACCATCAACGCCTGGAACCGCTTTGGCGTCGGCTTTGCAATGATCCCAAGCTGATCTGTGTTTGGACACAGACTGTGGGAGCGGGCCTTGCAGTGTTTCAATCAGCCCGCAGGTGTTGGCATCACCGGCGGTGTGTACTGCAAGGTGGTGCCGAGGATCCACAGCAGAAACAGCACCAGCGGCACGTGCACCAGCAACTGCACGAACGAGAAGCCGATCAGGTCGCGCGCCTTGAGCCCCAGCACGCCCAGCAGCGGCAGCATGTAGAACGGGTTGATCAGGTTCGGCAGCGCTTCGGCGGCGTTGTAGATCTGCACCGCCCAGCCCAGGTGATACCGCAGGTCATTGGCCACCAGCATCACGTAGGGCGCTTCGATGATCCACTTGCCGCCACCCGAGGGGATGAAGAAACCCAGCACCGCCGAGTACACGCCCATCAGCAAGGCATAGGTGTCGTGGGTGGCGATCTGCACGAAGAAGGTCGAGATATGGTGCGCCAGGCTCTGCGCATCGGCGCCCTGGACCTGGGTCAGGATCGCCGCGATCGAACCGTACAGCGGAAACTGGATCAGCACCCCGGTGGTGGTCGGCACCGCACGGGCCACCGCATCGAGGAAGCTGCGCGGTCGCCAGTGCAGCAAGGCCCCGGCCATGATGAACAGCAGGTTGTAGGTGTTCAGCCCGGAAATCGCGGTGATCGCAGGCTTGGTCGAGAACTCGTTGTACAGCCAGCCGGCCGCCAGCGCCACCAGCAACAGGATCAGGATCGGGCTGTACTCCAGCCACTCGCCCGGGCGGGTCCGCTGGGGCGTCGGCGGTGCCGAGAAGCTCGGGTCGACGCCGCAGGCTTCGGCGCTGCGGGCGCTATTCGGGCCGGGCGCGGTGGCGTAGGCCACGACCAGCGAAACCACCACCAGCGCGGCGAGCATCACCCCCGACTGCCAGAGGAAAATGGTCTCGGTGAACGGGATCACCCCGGTGATTGCCAGGATCGACGGCGGCAGGCTGGCCGGGTTGGCCTGCAGTTGCGCGGCCGAGGATGACAGGCCCAGGGCCCAAACGGCGCCCAGGCCCAGATAGGCGGCGGCACCGGCGGCACGGTAGTCCATCTTCAGGTCGGTGCGGCGCGCCAGGGCGCGGACCAGCAGACCACCGAACACCAGCGACAGACCCCAGTTGAGCAACGAGGCGACCATCGAGATCAGCGCTACCCAGCATACCGCCGAGCGGCCATTGCTGGGGATTCGCGCCAGGCGGTCGATGAGCTTGACCGCGGGTGGCGAGCTGGCCACCACATAACCGCCAATAACCACGAAGGCCATCTGCATGGTGAACGGGATCAGGCTCCAGAAGCCGTCACCGAAGGCCTTGGCGGTGTCGGCGGGTTTGCCGCCCATGGCCAGGGCGGCAACCGATACCAGCACCACGGCCAGGGCAGCGAACACCCAGGAATCGGGGAACCAGCGTTCGGCCCAGTTCGAGCAACGCAGGGCGAAACGGGCGGAGCGGCTGTCTTGAATATCAGCGGCCACGGGATTTTCCTTTTATTGGTTTTATCGGAACGGCACAAGGCCCCATCGCTGGCAAGCCAGCTCCCACAAGGTCCACTCTGTGGGAGCTGGCTTGCCAGCGATGAGGCCAGCAAGAACTACGAAAAACTCAGATCAGAAGGTCATTTCTTTAACATCATCCGCCACAATCAGCTTGCCAGCGGTCTTCTCGATGATCTCTTCAACCGTCACCCCCGGCGCAGTCTCGCGCAGGATGAACGCGCCGTTCTCGATTTCCAGATAGGCCAGGTCGGTCAGCACCTTGCGGATACAACCGGCGCCGGTCAGCGGCAGGCTGCAACGCGGCAGCAGCTTGGACTCGCCGTCCTTGGAGGCGTGGGTCATGGTGACGATGATGTTCTCGGCACCGGCCACCAGGTCCATCGCCCCGCCCATGCCCTTGACCAGCTTGCCGGGGATCATCCAGGAGGCGATGTTGCCTTCCACGTCCACTTCAAAGGCGCCCAGCACGGTGAGGTCGACATGACCGCCGCGGATCATGGCGAAGGATTCGGCCGAGTTGAAGATCGAGGCACCGGTACGGGCGGTGACGGTCTGTTTGCCGGCGTTGATCATGTCGGCGTCCAGTTGCCCTTCGGTGGGGAATTCGCCCATGCCCAGCAGGCCGTTTTCCGATTGCAGCATCACGTCCATATCGGCCGGGACGTAGTTGGCCACCAGGGTCGGGATGCCGATGCCGAGGTTGACGTAGTAGCCGTCCTTGAGTTCGCGGGCTACACGTTGGGCCATTTGTTCGCGGGTAAGTGCCATGGTCAGGATCTCTTTGTTGTTCTGGGGTCAGGTCAGGCTTTGACGGTGCGTTTTTCGATACGCTTCTCGAACGTGCCGACGATGACCCGGTCGACATAGATGCCCGGGGTATGGATTTCGCTCGGCAGCAGCACGCCCGGCTCGACGATCTCTTCGACCTCGACCACGGTGATCTTGCCGGCAGTGGCGGCCAGCGGGTTGAAGTTCTGCGCGGTGTTGCGGTACACCACGTTGCCGTAGTGGTCGGCCTTCCAGCCCTTGACGATGGCGAAGTCGCCGGTGATGGCTTCTTCGAGGATGTACTTGCGGCCGTTGAACTCGCGCACTTCCTTGCCCTCGGCTACCGGGGTGCCGTAGCCGGTGGCGGTGAAGAAGGCCGGGATACCGGCGCCGCCGGCGCGCATCTTCTCGGCCAGGGTGCCTTGCGGGGTGAGCTCCACTTCCAGCTCGCCGCTGAGCAACTGACGCTCGAATTCGGCGTTCTCGCCCACGTAGGAGGCGACCATCTTGCGGATCTGGTGGTCTTCGAGCAGCACGCCCAGGCCAAAGCCGTCGACGCCGCAGTTGTTGGACACCACGGTCAGGCCCCTGACGCCACGGCGCTTGATTTCGGCGATGAGGTTTTCCGGGATGCCGCACAGGCCGAAACCACCGGCCAGTACCGTCATGTTGTCGGTCAGGCCTTCAAGGGCCTGTTCATAGGTTGCTACGCGCTTGTCCAGTCCGGCCATGCTGATCCGCCTTTTGTAGTTGTTGATCCGACAGGGGTGTCGGCGAGCGTTTGAACCATCTTCACCCCTGAGCACTTATTTGTTAATTTTGTTTTTATGATCGATTGATTAATTTTTCAAAAGAATAGTCTAGCCAAATGAACGTCAAACAGCTGCGCGCCTTCGTCACCGTCGCCAAGTACCAGAGCTTTGCCCAGGCGGGCGAACAACTGCACCTGTCGCAGCCGGCCCTGAGCCTGACCATCAAGGCCCTGGAGGACAACCTCGGCGGCGCCCTGCTCAGCCGCACCACCCGCAGCGTCAGCCTGACCCCGGAGGGCGAAGTGCTGCTGCCGCTGGCCCGGCAACTGCTGGCCGACTGGGACAACACCGAAGAACTGCTGCGCCAGCGCTTTACCCTGCAGCTTGGGCGAGTATCGATCGCCGCCATGCCGGCCTTTGCCGGTAACCTGCTGCCGGCGGCGCTGAAGGTGTTTCGCCAGCGCTACCCGCGGGTCAACGTCACTGTGCACGACGTCATCAACGAACAGGTGCTGGAACTGGTCCGCCACCGGCGCGTCGAACTGGGCATCGGCTTCGAACCCGAAGCCAGCGAGCCACTGTGTTTCAGGCCGCTGTACCTGGACCGCTTCGTCGCCGTGGTGCCGGCCGATTCACCGCTGGCGCAACAGCCGCAGGTGAGCTGGCGCGAACTGCTGGCAGAAGACTTCATCGCCCTGCAACGCCCCTCGGCAGTGCGCCTGCTGCTGGAGCAGCACCTGGCCGCCGAACACGGCAAGCTGGCGGTGGCCTTTGAAAGCCATCAGTTGTCGACCATCGGCCGCATGGTTGCCAATGGCCTGGGCGTCAGTGCCGTGCCGGCGCTGTGCATCGGCCAGATGCAGGAGCTGGGCGCGCGTTGCGTGCCGCTGGTGGAGCCGAGTATAGAACGGCGTATTGGCGTGACCCTGCTGGCCGACCATAAACTCTCGGCAGCGGCCCAGGCGCTGCTGGACGTTCTGCTGGAGTGCACCGCCGGCAATCCGCCAGGGTGAGCACGCTCACTCAAGGCAGATCGGCGACATACGTCACCTGGGTGACACCGTTGATAATGCTTGCCGACGCGTAACCGCCGGCCTTGATTCGCGCATCAACCGATTCATGCACCAGCAGGGCATTTGGCAATACTCTGGGGTAAGGCTGGCGAAACGGCGGCATGGCGCCAATGACCAGCTTGCGCCTGCCTTTGCTCCATACCAGCCGCGGCACCCATTCGGCGACCCGCCAGGCATGGTTCATCGAGTCATGGGAATTTGCCAGAGGATCCGGTGCCACGCCGGCCAACGGGTTCAATTGTGCCTGACAAGCCTGGGCGTCCAGTGCCAAACCTGCCGCACCGGCCTGGGCAAACATCCAGCGCAAGGCCACCAGGGCCAGCGGTGATTCGGCAACCGCATAGCCACCACCGACATCACAGTGCACGCCACGAAAAAACACCTCTTTGACATCGGTCGAGTCCGTCGGCTTGGCCCGCCACAAGTGCTGGCGAAAGAAACAACGCCGCTCATCGAGCGACACGGCATGGCGCACCTTCAGCACACTCGGGTTACTGGCGGTATAGGGAATACTGACCGGGTCATAAATCCAGCCCAGGGATTTCACCGTGTCGAACAGGCCAAGAAAGGTGATGTCGAGGTCGCGGCCGAACGTTTCCTTGAACTGGCGCTGCAAGGCAAAATCAGGCTCGTTGTTCTTGTCCTTGTCACGGGCCAGGAGCATGGACCAGGCATAATCGAAAAGATGGGTCTGATGGGCCGCTACCAGCCCCAACCCATGCACCAGTGCGGCAAGCGCCCTGGCCGCGTAAGCACCTCGCGAGAAGCCGAACACGAACACCTGGTCGCCCGGCTGGTATTGCTCGGCGAGAAAACGGTACGCACCCTCGACATTGCGTTTGAGCCCCCAGCCGAAGGCCAGGCCAAAGATCCGCGCCGGAAGCTTCTGCCATTCGAACAGGGTTTCCTTGAGGCCGAACGTACCGACGCCCTGGTCATAGTAAGACAGGACTTGCTGCGGGTCAGGGTTGAGCGCCCGCACAAGGCGCAGAATGTGCGTCGGTTGCTGGCTGAAGCGGTTGTTAGTCCCATCCAGGCATATCACGAGTTGCCGCGCCATGTGCAAAATCTCCTGTGCTGACGCCTCGACTATAGGCCAATGATGCTTCATCGCCATCACCGCCGTTCCAGCAGCTATAGTCAGGTGATTGTGCACAGCAGTAATACCCTCCTCACTGGAGCCTAACCCGATGATCAGGATCGAACGCGGGCCAATGCCAGAGGTGTTTTCTTCAGCGGCGTTTACCAGGCTACGCAGTGATGCCGAGGCGTTCTACCAACAGCCTGCGGCGAAAAGGGCTCAGGCGCGCTTTGGCTTCCAACGCATCGCCGCACGCCTGCACCCGGATATTCGTCTGCTCTGGAGCGAGCGCCAGGTCAACAAGTGCGCGTATTGCGAGCAGTTGGTCAGCCGCCCGGAAATCGAGCTGTTCAGGCCGCGCTACGGCAGCACTGACTTCAGTGGCGGCGTGTCCGATGACCACTATTGGTGGTTGGCGTTCGAGTGGAGCAACTACCTGCCCAGTTGCGCTGAATGCAACGCACTCAAAGGGCCGCGCTTCCCGGTGCAAGGGCCACGGGCCAGAGTCGGTGCAATCGGTGAAGCCCTGCGCCAGGAACAGAACCTGCTGCTCGATCCCGCTGAAGATGACCTTGATGGGGTGTTCCTGTTCCTCAGCGATGGCAAGATCACCAGCGAAACCGAACGCGGTCAGGCCACCATCGATGTGCTGGGGCTTAACCGCAGCAACCTGATCAAGGCCAGGTCGGATGACCTGCGCAACCTCGAACATCTGCAAGCGCTGATGAAGAACAGGCGCCCCGACAAAAAGAGCCTGGAGTACCTGGCTCAAATGGTCAGGCCGCAGAGCCCGTTCTGCGCCATGCGCCGCCAGTTTGTACGGGCCTGGGCGGAGAAAGTGGTCGCGCAGTTCCCCAGCAGCCATAAGCGCATGGCTGACTTCCTCAGCTTCAACACCGCGCTGGGTGCCTCAAGCAGCGCAAGTAACAGCAAGACGCTGCGCGATGCCTCCAGAAACCTGACACAAAGAACCAAGGAGCTGGAGTCATTCTCGATCGAGCAATCGCAGCCGCCAGAACAACTGTATCGGATGTCCCAGTACATCGAGCGCGTGGAGTTCAGGCATGTCCGCGCGGTTGACCACCTGCAACTCGAGCCCTCGTTCAGCGATGGCAAGGTCGGCTCCTGGTACATGCTGCTCGGTGAGAACGGCACGGGCAAGAGCACCTTGCTCCAGGCACTGGCGTGCGCGCTGATTGGCCAGAGCGGTGTCGAACGGTTGGGCGTACAGGCCACCGACCTGCTGCAAAAAGGCGCGGCCCGCGGCGAAGTCAGGGTCGAGCTGTCCGGCATGTCGGAACCTATCGTCATGACCCTGACCCGGCGTGGCAATAAAATCAGCATCAAGCCAGCGGAGCCCAAAGTCATGGTACTGGCTTATGGCGCGACGCGTTTGATGGGTAAACCACAGCCAACCGACCCGTCTGCTGCTGCCCGAAGCAAAGTGGAAAACCTGTTCGACCCGACACGTTTCCTCGACAACGGAGTACCCTGGCTCAACACCGCCAGTTCGGCAGAATTCAATCGCTTCGCCCGCTCACTGGCGTCGTTGCTGCCCAGCGCCGACGGCGTCGAACTGGTTCGCCGCAACCATCAGATCATCGTCAAGAGCCCCTCCGGGCAAGATACCCTGACCGCCGTCAGCAGTGGCTACCAGGCCGTGCTGGCGTTGGCCATGGACATCATGAGCATCATGCGCCTGGGCTGGCAGGATATGTCCTCGGCTGAAGGCATTGTGCTGATCGACGAAGTCGACGCCCATTTGCATCCGCGCTGGCGAATGCGCATTGTGCAGCGCCTGCGCGAGGTATTTCCGCGGGTCCAGTTCATTGCCACCAGCCATGAACCCCTCACCCTCAGGGGACTGGACAGCAGTGAAATCGCCGTACTGACCCGCACGCTCGACGGCCCGGTCACGGCCATGACCACAAAGAACACTGAACTGCCCTCCCCGCGCTTCATGCGCGTCGATCAACTGCTGGCTTCAGAGTACTTCGGCCTGCATTCGACCGAGGACGTGGAGATCGACCGCCTGTTCGAGGAGTACTACCGCCTGCTGGCCATGGAGCAACGCAGCCCTGGCCAGCAGGATCGCCTGCAGGCCGTCAGCGAGCAGTTGCGCGGCAATAACAAGATGGGCCTGACGCCACGGGAACACATGGTTTATGAAGCGGCCGACAGGTTCCTGGCCGAGCGCATGGCTAGCGCCCGCGAGCTGCCGGCGGAGGATGAGCATGACGCGCTCATCGAACTCAAGAGCCTGTGGGCGGAAATCCAGCTTGAGCCCGCCCAGCCTGTGGCGCACGACGGGAAAGGGCCTGAATCATGATCAGGGTACAACGCGGCGCCGCTCCGAGCGTGCTCGATGGGGCGCAGTCAGCCGGCCAGGACGAGACCCAGCGCGCGATCGCGCATATCGTCAATGCCACGCCTGGAACCCCGCCGCCGCCCTTCGAGTTCAGCGTCTACAAAGACCCGGAAATCGTCGAAGCCCTGCGCGTGCTGTTCCACAAGAAATGTGCTTACTGCGAATTCAATTACGCCGCCGGTGGACCGGAAGACATCGAGCACTTTCGCCCCAAAGGCGCAGTGGTGATCAATGGCAAGATGAGCAAGCCCGGCTACTACTGGCTCGCCGCCGACTGGGACAACCTGCTACCGTCGTGCATCGATTGCAACCGTAAACGCGGCAAGACCTTCGCCGATGACAGCACGGGCATGTCTGGCAAAGCCAATCTGTTCCCTGTGGTCAATGAGATGTTGCGCTGGCGCGACCACGCCGCGCAAAAAAATGAAATAGAGCTGCTGCTCAATCCTTGCGTGGATGACCCCGAGCAGCACCTGGAGTTTCTTGCCAAGGGCCTGGTCCGCCCCAGAACAATCCAGATAGATGCCAACCTGGTGCCCAGCCCGAAGGGGCAGGTCTCCATCGAAGTGTACGGATTACTGCGTCGCGACCTCGTCGAACAACGGCAGCTCAAGGAAAAACGCGTCAAGGCGGCACTGGAACGAGCGCTCAAAGCCATTGAGATGATGCGCCAGGCTGACAATCCGGCGCTCAAGCAAGATCTCAAGGAGCACGCCCGGCAATTGCTCGAAGATGCCAGAAGCCACCTGGCGCCAAATGAACCTTTTCTGGCCGTTGCCCGCACCATTTTCAAGAACTACGGACTCAATTGCTGATGACTGATAGAAAGGACCTCCACGCACGATTGCAAACGCCATCCTCCAGGCTTTCCAGGATTGGCCAGGGTACCTGGTACATGGGCGAAGACCCGGGCCGGCAGCACGCCGAAGTCGCCGCCTTGCAGCACGGCATCGAACTGGGCCTGAGCCTGATCGATACCGCCGAGATGTACGCCGAAGGTGGCGCGGAAAAGGTTGTCGGCAAGGCCATTGCCGGGCGTCGCGACCAGGTGTTTCTGGTCAGCAAGGTGTACCCGCACAACGCCAGCCTCAAAGGCATTCCGGCAGCTTGCGAACGTAGCTTGCAACGCCTTGGCACCGAGCATATCGACCTGTACCTGCTGCACTGGCGCGGCCAGTACCCGCTGGCCGAAACCGTCGAAGCCTTCGAGCGCTTGCGTGCCGAGGGCAAGATCGGCCGTTGGGGTGTATCCAACTTCGATGTCGACGACCTGCGCGAGCTGTATCAGGTGAGCCGCGATTGCGCCGTCAACCAGGTGCTGTACAACCCGTCCCAGCGCGGCATCGAATACGATTTGCTGCCCTGGAGCCACAAGCGCCAGCTGCCGACCATGGCCTACTGCCCGCTGGCCCAGGCCGGGCGCTTGCTCAAGCACCCGACCCTGGCCGAGATTGCCGAGCGCCATGGCGCGACGCCGGCGCAGGTGAGCCTGGCCTGGGTGATTCGCCAGGACGACGTGATCGCCATTCCCAAGGCGGTAGACCTTGAGCATGTGCGCCTGAATGCGGCGGCGGCCAACCTGGTGCTCAGCAGTGAAGACTTGCGGGCGATTGACCGGGCCTTTGCGCCGCCGACGCGCAAGCAGCATCTGTCGATGGTTTAAGGCGTTTCTGAGGGCCTCATCGCTGGCAAGCCAGCTCCCACAAGGGCGGCGCACACCGATCCCCTGTGGGAGCCGGCGTTGCCGGCGATGGGCTGCGTAGCAGCCCCAATCAATGGAAATCCCGGCTCCGCACATCCAGCCCCTGCAACAGCGGGCTCAGATCCTCCAGGCGCTGGGCAATCAGGTGCCGCACCCCGCTCTCGCACTCCAGCCGCCCAGTCACCCGCAGCAGTTGCGAGCCCACCAGCACCCGGCGCTGACGCTCGGCCAGGTCGCGCCAGACCACTACGTTGACGTTGCCGAACTCGTCTTCAAGGGTGACGAAAGTCACCCCGCTGGCCGTCCCCGGCCGCTGACGCCCGGTCACCAGCCCCGCCACGCTGACCCGGTCGCCGTGCCCTGCCTGCTCCAGCGCCTGCGCACTGCGGCAACCCAGGGCATTGAGGCGGCGGCGCAGCAAGGTCAGCGGATGCGGGCCGAGGGTGGTGCCGACGCTGGCGTAGTCGGCGAACATGTCCTCGCTCAGCGACGGCTGCGGTAAATCCACCGGCTCTTCCAGCGGGGCCTCGATGCCGGCGAACAACGGCAACTGCGCCTGCACCGCCGCCACGCTCCAGCGCGCCCGGTAGCGGTCACTGGCCAGGCCACGCAAGGCCCCGGCATCGGCCAACAACTCACGGCCACGGGCATCCAGGCGAGCCCGCTCGCACAGGTCGCTGACATCACGCCAGCTGCGCTCGGCCCGGGCCTGTTCGATACGCTGGGCATCCTGCAGACGAAAGCCGCGCACCTGGCGCAGGCCCAGGCGAATGGCCAGGGCCTGCCCTGCCCCCGGCTCCAGGCTGCAGTCCCAGTCGCTGTGGCAGACATCCACCGGACGGATTTCGATACGGTGGCGGCGGGCGTCCTGCAAAATCTGGTCGGGGCTGTAGAAGCCCATGGGCCAGCTGTTGATCAACGCGCAAGCAAAGATCGCCGGTTCATGACACTTGAGCCAGCAACTGGCGTAGGTCAGCAGGGCGAAGCTGGCGGCGTGGGATTCAGGAAAACCATAACTGCCAAAGCCCTTGATCTGCTCGAAGATGCGTTCGGCAAATGCTGCGCTGTAGCCGTTGTCGAGCATGCCCCGGGTCAGCCGTTCGCGGTGCGGCTCCAGGCCGCCGTGGCGCTTCCAGGCGGCCATGGCCCGGCGCAACTGGTCGGCCTCGCCCGCCGAATAACCGCCGGCAACCATGGCCAGTTCCATCACCTGTTCCTGAAACAGCGGCACACCGAGGGTGCGTTCGAAGACCTGCTTCAGCGCCTCGGACGGATAGCTCACCGGCTCAAGCCCCTGGCGCCTGCGCAGGTAGGGGTGAACCATGTCGCCCTGGATCGGCCCGGGGCGGACGATAGCCACCTCGATCACCAGGTCGTAGAAGTTCTTCGGCTTGAGCCGCGGCAGCATGGCCATCTGCGCCCGCGACTCGATCTGGAATACGCCGACGGTGTCGGCGCGGCCGATCATGTCGTAGGTCGCCGTGCAGTCGGCCGGGATGCTTGCCAGGGTCAGCTCGCGGCCGCGATGGCGATACAGCAGGTCGAAACAACGGCGCAAGGCGCTGAGCATGCCCAGGGCAAGGATATCGACCTTGAGCAGGCCGACCAGGTCGAGGTCGTCCTTGTCCCACTGGATCACCGTGCGCTCGTCCATGGCGGCGTTTTCCACCGGCACCAGGCTGTCCAGCGGCTGTTCGGAAATCACGAAGCCACCCGGGTGCTGGGACAGGTGGCGGGGAAAACCGATCAGCTCGCCGGTCAACGCCAGCACCCGGCGCAGCCACGGGCTGTCGGGGTCGAAACCGGCTTCGCGCAGTTGCTCGGGTGGTGGCAGGCGGTCGCTCCAGCGCCCGCAGCAATCAGCCAGGGCGTTGATCTGCTGCACCGGCAAACCCAGCACCCGGGCGATATCGCGCACCGCACCGGCGGCGTGATAGGTGCTGGCCACTGCGGTGAGTGCCGCGCGGTGACGGCCATAGCGGCGGAACACGTACTGCAGCACCTCTTCGCGGCGATCGTGTTCGAAGTCGACGTCGATGTCCGGCGGCTCGTCGCGCTCGCGGGACAAAAAGCGCTCGAACAGCAGGTGGCTTTTCATCGGGTCGAGCTCGGTGATGCCGAGCACGAAGCACACCACCGAGTTGGCCGCCGAGCCACGCCCCTGACAGAGAATGCCCTGGCCCCGGGCAAAGTTGACGATGTCGTGAACGGTAAGGAAGTAGCTTTCGTAGTTGAGCTCGGCAATCAGTTCCAGCTCATGCTCCAGGGACTGGCGAGCCTTGTCGCCGATACCTTCGGGCCAACGCCAGCGCTGGCCCTGCTCGCACAGATGACGCAGCCAGGCGCTGGCCGTCTGGCCTTCAGGCACCAGTTCGCGGGGGTACTGATAGCGCAACTGGCCAAGGTCGAAACGGCAACGCGCGGCAATGCGCAGGCTTTCCTCAAGCAATGCCGGCGGATACAGCTCGGCCAGTTGCGCCAGCGGGCGCAGGTGCCGCTCGCCATTGGCGAACAGGCGCTGCCCGGCCTCGGCAACGCTGCAGTGATGGCGGATGGCAGTCATGCTGTCCTGCAGGGCGCGGCGGCCGCGGGCATGCATGTGCACATCGCCGCTGGCCACCGCGGCGATGCCGAGGCTGTCGGCCAGGGCCAGCAGTTGTTGCAGGCGCCGCGGGTCATCCGGGCCACGGTGCAGCTCGACCGCCAGCCATAGCCGCTCGGCGAACACCTCGCGCAACCAGCGGCCGGTGGCCAGGTCATGCTCGGCGCCGTCCGGCACCCATAGCGCCAACAGGCCTTCCAGGGGTTTGTCGAAATCTTCGCGCAGCAACTGGTACTCGCCCTTCTTCGCCCGTCGCCGGCCGAGGGTGATGAGTTTGCACAGGTGCTGGTAACCCGTGAGGTTCTCCGCCAGCAGCACCAGCTTGGGGCCGTCGTGCAGGCGCACTTCGCTGCCGACGATCAGCGCCAGGTCCGCCGCCCTGGCCGCCTGCCAGGCGCGGACGATACCGGCCAGGGTGCACTCGTCGGTGATCGCCAGGGCCTGGTAGCCATGCTGGCGGGCACGCTGGAACAGCTCCTGGGCACTGGAGGCGCCACGCTGGAAACTGAAGTTGGACAGGCAATGCAGTTCGGCGTAACCCGGCGTGTTCATGCGAACCAGCCCTGCAGCCACAACGGGCCGTCTTCACCGAGGGTGCGGTAGGCCCAACCCTGCAAACCGCTGGCGGTGCGCACCCGGTAGTAGTCACGGCGCACATCGCCGCCGTCCCACCAGCCGGACTCGATGCGCTCGGCGCCGGTCAGCAGGTGCACGCCAGTCCCCGGCAAGGCCTGGGGCTCGACCAGCAACCAGCCCGGGCGCGGCGCACTCGACAATGGCGGCGCCTGACGCGGCCCGTTACCGCTGTGCCAGGCGCATTCCGGGCGGTGATCGGCCTGGGCCGTGAGACCGCGCACCGCCTCGTCGCCAAGCCGTGCGCGCAGGCGTTCGCGCAGTTGCTCCCAGGGCTGGTTCTGCTGTGGGCGCGGGTCGAACAGCTCGGTGCGTTGTGGCACAAACGCCGGCAGGTCTTCGGCCAGCAGGCGCAGGTTGCGCACCGGTGCGGCAATCTGCAGTTGCTCAAGGCGGCCACGGGCCAGCTCGAACAGCATCGACGGGTCACGCTCGGCCGCCAGCAGGCCGACCGGCACGCAGGTGTCGGGCCCTTCGGCATGCTCCAGGTGCAGGGCAAAGCGCTGCACGCCGCTGTCACGCCCGGCAAGGAAAGCGGCAAGGTCGTTGATCAGCCGGCGCAGGGGGAACAGCAAGGCCTGATGGGATTCGACATCGAAGTTCAGTTCCAGGCGCGCATCGAAGCGGTCCGGCGGCAAATAGAATTCCAGGGCCATGGGTCGCCGCCCGAGCAGGCGGTCCAGGTGCAGTTGCACCGGTGCGGCAAAGCGCCGGGCCAGGGCGTCACGAGGCAAGGCCAGGACCTGGCCGAGCTGGCGCAGGCCCATGCGCGCAAAGGCGCTGGCGGCCTCGGCGGGCAGGCCGACACGGTCGATGGGCATCTGCTCCAGCGCCACGCGGGTTTGCTCCGGGCACTCCAGGGCCAGGCCATCGTGAACATTGGCGAGCATGCGCGCCGCCACCGGGTTGCTGGCCAGGACAATACGGTGACGAAAACCCAGGGCCCTCAGCTCGGCACGCAGCCGCGCTTCAAAGGCTGGCCAGGGCCCGAACAGGCCGAGGCTGGATTCGACTTCGAGCAACAGCACCCGCGGGTAATGCAGGCTGACCTGGGAGCTGAAGCGGTAGGCCCAGGCGGCCAAAAATTGCTGCCACTGCTCGATGGCTGCCGGGTCGTGCTCGACGCAGGTAAAACTGCCGGCCAGGGCCTGGGCGGTGGTCAGCGACTGTCCGGCGCGCAGGCCCAAGGCGGCCGCCGGTGGATTGACCGCCTGCAAGACCCGGCGCTGGGCCGGGCCGCTGAGCAGCACCAGCGGCGTGTCGACGTCGTCGCGAGCACGCAGCACGGCATCGAGTGCCAGCTGCGGCAGCAGGATACAGGCCCAGAGCATGATCCATCAGCCTCGCCCGGGACAGGCAATGGGCGTGGCCGGGGCCAGGCCGCCCCGGCACTTGAGCACCCGCCATTGGGCCGGCTGGGCATCGACGGCAATGCGCAGTGCCGCCGGCGACGGGTTGAGCGCGGCCTGTTGCGGGCGACAGGCAAAGGCCAGGGTCTGGCCGCTTTCGGCAGCGACCTGCAAGCGGCGCAAGGCGCGATCATCCGCTTTATGCGGCCAGCACAGCACGGCGCCGCAACTGCCCGAGCGCAAACACTGCTCGGCGGCCCAGAGCACCTCGCTTGGCCCCGCCTGGACCACCGCCAACCACTGCAGATCGACCCCTGCCGCCTGCCAGGCCGGTGGGTAGGGAATGAACGGCGGGGCAATCAGCACCACCCGCTCGCCGGCCTGGGTCAGGCGCGCCAGGCTGGGCCACAGCAGTTGCAGCTCGCCACAGCCTTCTGCCGCCAGCAGCAGTTCGGTCAGTGCCCCGGCCGGCCAGCCGCCACCGGGCAGTGCCGCATCCAGGGCAGCATGACCGGTGGGCTGCAGGCCCTGGGGCAAGGCCTGCGGCCGGCCCTTCCAGACCCGTTGCTGGTCGAGCAGGCCGTCGAGGCTGACCACCGCGCCCATCAGCCGCGCCTCACCAGGCCGCAGAACACCCCTTCGATGACGAAGTCGTGCTCCGGGCCAACCTCGACGGGGGCATACGCCGGGTTGCGCGGCAGCAGACGGTAATGCCCGCCGGCGCGTTCGAAGCGCTTGATGGTCACCTCGCCGTCCAGGCGCGCGACGATGATCTGCCCGTCACGGGCGTCGGCCTGCTGCTTGATGCCGACCAGGTCGCCATCGAGGATGCCGTCGTCGATCATCGAGTCGCCCCGCACCTTGAGCAGGTAGTCCGGGGAGCGGCTGAACAAGTGTGCGTCGAGCATCAGCTGTTCGTGGATATCCACGTCCGGGCCGATCGGCCGGCCGGCGGCGACCTGGCCGAGCACGGGGATCTCCAGCACCTCGGGGCGGCGCAAGGCGCCGGCCAGGCGAATGCCACGGGCCTGGTTGGGGGTGACCTCGATGAAGCCGGCTTCGGTCAGCGCCTGGATATGCTTGCGCGCGACACTGCGCGAGGCAAAACCGAAAGCCGTGGCGATATCGGCCAGGCTCGGCGGCTGGGCCTGATCGGCGATGCGCTGACGAATGAAGTCGAGGATAGCGCGGCGTTTGGGCGATAGTTTATTCATGGAGTACATTTGTACTCTTTTCCTACGCATCTGGCCAGCCCCGCTGATCCGGTTATCATGCTCGGCCACCGCAGCGGAAGCCGACCATGCTTGATGCCCTGTTGTTCGACCTCGACGGTACCCTGACCGATACCGACAAACTCCACCTGCTGGCCATGCAACAGCTGTTGCTCGAAGAAGGCCGGGTGTTCACCGAAGCGGAGTTCGATGCCCACGTCAGCGGCCGGGCCAATGCCGACTTGTGCCGCTATCTGTTCCCTGACCGGCCGGTGAGCGAGCACCAGCAGTTTGCCGACCGCAAGGAGGCGCGCTTTCGCGCCCTGTCGCCCACCTTGCAGCCTACCGCCGGCCTGCTGCGCCTGCTCGAGCATGCCGAGCGCCAGCGCATCGGCGTTGCCGTGGTCACCAACGCGCCGCGGGCCAACGCCGTGCACATGCTCGGCGCCATGGGCCTGAATGAACGCTTTGAACATGTACTGGTGGCCGAAGAACTGGCCCGGGCCAAGCCCGACCCGCTGCCCTACCTCACCGGCCTTGAGCGCCTGCAGGCGCGGGCGGCACAGTCGCTGGCGTTCGAGGACTCGGTGCCGGGGGTGAAGGCGGCCAGTGGCGCGGGGATCTTCACCGTCGGGCTGTCGACCAGCCAGCGGCCCGAGGCCTTGCTTGAGGCCGGTGCGCAACTGGTGGTGAAGGATTTCGAGGATGAGCGGCTGTGGGCGTTGATCGGGCGGATGTCTGGCTGAAGACCGCGGCGCGCCCATCGCTGGCAAGGCCAGCTCCCACAGGGTCCCGGTGCATACAGGTCTCTGTGGGAGCCGGCCTTGCCGGCGATAGCTTCACCACCGTTCATCAGCCCTGCACTCACCCCTGTCGAATCCCCCACCCGGCAATCGACCATGAGTACATCCCCCAGCGGAGCCGTACCCATGGACAACCATCAAAACCCCCAGGTGGTCTCGCGCAGCGAATGGCTCAGCGCCCGCCGCCAGCTGTTGCTGCATGAAAAGGCCCTGACCCACCAGCGCGATGAACTGAGCAAAGCCCGCCGCGCCCTGCCCTGGGTACGGGTCGAACAGGACTACCGCTTCGAAGGCCCCGAGGGCCGCCTGGACCTCGGCGACCTGTTCGCCGGCCGCAGCCAGTTGCTGGTCTACCACTTCATGTTCGGCGAAGGCTGGGAGGAAGGCTGCCCCGGCTGCTCGTTCCTGGCCGACCACTTCGACGGCGCCAACCTGCACCTGGCCCATCACGATGTGTCGCTGGTGGCGGTATCCCGTGCACCGTACGCCCAGTTCCAGGCGTTCAGGCAACGCATGGGCTGGAAGTTTCCCTGGGTCTCGTCCCATGCCAGCAGTTTCAACCAGGACTTCGGCGTCGGCGGCAAGGGCAGCGATCAGTACAACTATGAACCCTACGCGGGCGAGGAAACCGAGCTGCCGGGCCTTAGCGTGTTCTACCGCGACGCCGACGGCACGCTGTTTCACACCTACTCAAGCTTTGCCCGGGGCCTGGACATCCTGGTCGGCACCTACAACTTCCTCGACCTGATGCCCAAGGGCCGCAACGAGGAAGGCACCATGGACTGGGTGCGCCACCACGACCGTTATGAAGGTGCCGCCCAACCACCCCACTGCTGCCATGAATAGCTGGGGTACCTAGTATTTTTGTCAGTAGTCAACACGCCCTGTCGGTGCTCGAATGCACCGAGACCTGTCGACCGACAGGCACCACCCCGGAGGCAGGGCGTATGGGACTGTTTATCGAGCACACCGGTTTCGAAATTCCCGAGGATCCGTGGAATGGTTGGGAAAGAGGTCCGGACGGCAGCAAATTGATCATCAATCGCGATCACGGGAACCACTTTGTCAGTTTTGACAACACCAGCCGACTCCTGAACAAAACGTTGACAGGACTCGAACCCGGAGAAACATACCGGGTGTCCCTGCGCGTCAAACGCCATCACGACAATCTGCTGACGCCTACCCTGTGGTTCGAGCTGGACGGCGAGCCTCTGGAGGAGCGGTTCGAAGTGCGTGATCAGCACTGGCAGACCCTGCGCTGGACATTCCAGGCCGCCCGCGCAGAGCACCGACTGGAGCTGCTCGGGCACGGTATCACGGGGGAGCTGGCAGACGGCCTCGGCTTTGACGATATCCGCATCTACCCGAAGCAGACCGCTGAGCGCTTCTATGGCTACCCGAACCAGTACATCAGCAACGGCCAAAGCCTTCCGCTACCGACCATGACCGTAAGCTTGCAGGCTGAGCCGGGGGGTAGAACAGGCATTCTACCTACGGGGAACGACTACCAGTACCTGTCAATTCACTACGTAGATGGCGCCCCGGCTTCGCCACTGCAGGTTAATATCAGCCTTGCCTGGCTGTGCGAGAAAGTCAGGTTCGAGTGGAGAAGTCGCAACGAAAGAGGCGAAGTAAGGTTCTATGACGCTCAAGGCATCCTGCAAAATACACAAACCCTTCCTCGCCCCTCCGGAAACGCAGTTAACAACTGGATTGAGTATGCCGCGCCAGGGCACACTGATATCGCCCGTATCGAAGTGAACGCCAACGACTCCTCATTGCTGGCCTATTTCACCCTGTGGAGCTTGTAGCCCCATTGCACAGGTTGTGCTCAATGGTATGAGCCCATCCTGTTCCATCAACGCCAGACTGTGAACCCTCCCGGCTTTGCCCTACAGTAGCGCGCGGAAATCCTCGCGCTACTGTACAGGGCCTGCCTTGATGATCATCCAGCCGCAAAAAACCTCCATCCGCGTCCTGCTGTTCTCGCTCAAGGGCTCGATGAATAGCCGCGGCACCTAGCATTTTTGCCAGTAGTCAGCACGCCCTGGCGGTGCTCGAATGCACCGAGGCCTGTCGACCGACAGGCACCACCCCGGAGGCAGGACGTATGGCACTGTTTATCGATCTCACCGATTTCAAACCCGGCATTGACCCATGGAACGGCTGGCAGAAAGGCCCCAACGGCCAGACCCTGGCGGTGACCTCCGACGGCGCCAACCACTGGGCGCACTTCGAAAATTTTGCCGGTAACCTGTTGGGCAGGGTGATCAGCAAGGAACTGACAGGCCTTGCGCCCGACACCGTCTATCGTCTGTCGATGCGGGTAAAACGCAACGGCAACAGCTCCAAGACCCCTCACCTGTCATTTGAGCTGGATGGCATCCCCCTCGAGGGCGAGTTTGCTGTCACCGCACCTGAATGGCAGATCCTTCGCTGGCAGTTCCGCGCCCGCGAACATTCCCACGCTATCGAACTTATCGGTCGTGACGATACCGGCAACGGCAGTGACCATGGCGCGGATTTCAGCTTCGACGATATCCAGATATACCCAGTTACCATCACCGAGAACCTCGATGGCCAGCCTGCACAAACGATTTCCCAGGGTGAGGAAGTTCAACTGCTAAGCAAGACCATGACCATCAAGCTCCTCGAAGATCCTCTGGGCATCAAAGCCTTCATCGAACCGACAGCCGCAGAACCCGGCATGCGAGAAGGTCCAGCCATCACACTTCAACGCCAACAGCACCATCAGCCGAACAATCCGCAAAAACTGCAGATCACTCCCGTGCTCCCGTGCTCCGAGCTGAAGTTCTTCTGGACCTGGAGGCAATTTCCTGGTGAGGTCGAGTTCTATGGGCTGCATGGCAACCTGCTGACCACTTTGTCATACACGGGAGAGCCCAGGCACCATGAGGTGAAATACAACGCTCCAGACGGCGAACAGATTGCCTGGATCGTGGTCATCTGCCGAGACTACGCCTACCTCGACAACTTCACCTTAACAACTGCCTAGCCTGTCCAGGTGAGTTGGTAGGCACCTCACCTTCTGCAGCGCCTAGCTACCGCAGGCGCCTTTGCCTTACAGTGGCGCGGATATTTTCGCGCCACTGCCAAGGCTTGCCTCGCATGATCATCCAGCCGCAAAAACCCTCCATCCGCGTCCTGCTGTTCTCGCTCAAGGGCTCGATCATCCCGGCGATCTGGCGCAAGGTGCTGTACACCGTGTTGATCAGCTCGGCGGTGGTGGCCACCCACGGCACCCTGTTCGAGTACAAGGTAATCCTCACCGCCACACCCTTCACCCTCTGGGGCCTGACCCTGGCGATCTTCCTCGGCTTTCGCAACACCGTGGCCTACCAGCGCTTCTGGGAAGCGCGCACGCTGTGGGGCGAGCTGCTGATCGTCAGCCGCAACCTGACCCGCCAGACCCTGAGCCTGCTGCCCGACCTCGACGCCAGCCAACGCCGCGCCCTGCTCGACCCGCTGATCGCCTTCGCCTACGTGCTGCGCGACCAGTTACGCGGCACCCCGGCCAGTGCCGACCGCCAGCGCCTGCTCGACACGTCTACACGCACTGCCCTGGCCACTAGCGACGCGCCCGCCAGCCGCCTGCTCGGCGTGCTCGGCCAGCGCTTCATGGCCCAGGCCCGCGACGCCGGTGCCGGCGAGGTGATCCAGGCCAACCTCGATCAGCAGTTGAACCGACTGTCTTACGTGCTGGGCGGCTGCGAGCGGATCAAGAACACGCCCATCCCCTACCCCTACATCCTCATGTTGCACCGCATCGTCCACGTCTACTGCTTTTTGCTGCCGTTCTGCCTGGTCGACAGCATCGGCTGGTTCACGCCCTTTGCCGTGTGCGTGCTGGCCTACACCTTCTTCGGCCTGGATGCCCTGGGCGACCAGATTGCCGACCCGTTCGACACCCAGCCCAACGACCTGGCCCTGGATGCCATGTGCCGCAACCTGGAAATCGCCGTGCGCGAACTGGAAGGCGAAGCAGCACCGGCGCAATTGCAACCGGTCAAAGGAGTTCTGTTGTAAGCGTCGACGCTTCGCTGCGCGCGGCGTAACGCTGAGCCAGCACCGCACAGACCATCAACTGGATCTGGTGAAACAGCATCAGCGGCAGGATCATCGCGCCGATGCCACCGCCAACGAACAGCACCTGAGCCATCGGCACGCCGGTGGCCATGCTCTTTTTCGAACCGGCAAATAAAATGGTGATGCGGTCTTCGAGGTTGAAACCCAGCCAGCGCCCCAGCGCGCTGGTCAGCCACAGCACCACGGCCAGCAGCAGGCAGCAGACCAGCGCCAGGCCCAGCAACCGCGACGGCGGTACCGCATGCCACAGACCGCTGACCACCGCATCGCTGAAGGCGGTGTAGACCACCAGCAGGATCGAACCCTGGTCGACGCGCTTCAACCAGCGTGCATTGCGCGCTACCCAGGTGCCGATCCAGCGCCGCACCAGTTGCCCGGCCACGAACGGCACCAGCAGTTGCGCAACGATCTTCAGCACTGCATCCAGGCTCGAGCCACTGTCACCTTCGACGCCCATCAGCAGCACCACCAGCAACGGCGTCAGTACGATGCCCAGCAGGCTCGACGCGGCCGCACTGCAGATCGCCGCCGGCACGTTGCCGCGGGCCAGCGAGGTAAAGGCGATGGCCGACTGCACCGTGGCCGGCAAGGCACACAGGTACAGCACGCCCAGGTACAGTTCATCGCCCACCAGCGGCAGGAACAACGGCTTGAACAGCATGCCCAGCAACGGGAACATCACGAAGGTGCAGGCAAATACCAGCAGGTGCAGGCGCCAATGCCCGGCACCGGCGGCGACCGCCTCGCGCGACAACTTGGCGCCATGCAAAAAGAACAGCAGGCCGATGGCGAGGTTGGTCAGCCCGCCGAACACCACGGCGCCACTGCCTTCGCAAGGCAACAGGGTGGCAATGAGGATGACCCCGAGCAACGCCAGGGTGAAATTGTCGAACAGCATCCGCAGGTACTTCATGGCCGCTCCCGGCTTGTTATTGTGGCGTTGCAGACGTTAAGGTCTTTGCCCGACTTTCACTAACGCCAGCGCCCCGCCAGTGTCGCCAAAAGGACAACACCCCGCAGTCACCCCGCAGTCACTGGAGCAGCTGACCGCACTGCCACGCCCGGTATATGGCCATGTACAGGCGCTGCCCAACGTGGTGCTCGGCTACCGCCACTCGCACCCTTGGGGACAGTTGTCCTACGCCATTCGCGGCGTACTGGAGGTGCACACCGACCTGGGTTTCTATCTGGTGCCGCCGCAGCGGGCGGTGTGGGTACCGGCGCAGGTGCAGCACCGGGTCAGTTGTGCCGACAGCACCTGCCTGCGCAGCCTTTACCTGGAAACAGCGCCGCCGAGCTGGAGCGACCCGCAATGCCGGGTCATCGCGGTCGACCCATTGTTGCGCGAGCTGATCCGCACCTTCAGCGAACTGCCGGTGGAGTACGACAGCGATGGCCCTGACGGGCGCCTGGTGCAGGTGTTGCTCGACCAGCTGGACAGCGCCGAACAGCAGCAGTTGATGCTGCCCCTGCCGCTCGACCGTGACCTGCGCGCACTGTGCAGCCACCTGCAGGCGCAACCCGACTCGCCTACCGGGCTGGCCGACTGGGCGCGGCAAGCAGGCGTTTCGGAGAAAACCCTGAGCCGCCGTTTTCAACGTGAAACCGGCCTGAGCTTTCGCCTCTGGCGCCAGCGCATGCGCCTGCTCAGCGCCCTGCCTGCCCTTGAGCGCGGCGAGCGGGTCACCGACGTGGCCCTGGCCTGCGGCTATGAGTCGCTATCAGCGTTTATCGCCGCCTTCGGCAAGCAGTTCGGCCTGCCGCCGGGTGAGTTCTTTCGCGCGCGAACCGGCAGCGATCAGTAAGCGCCTGCACGTCGAAATCGCCTGGCCAGCCTGATACCCTTGCGCCTATCCGTTTTGCCTCTTGCCAGAAAAGGAGTTCCCATGGCAACGCTCACCGTCCGCGACGAGTCGGTCTCGGGCGAAGTCTTCGATGATTTCGCCCTGCACTTTGCCACCGACACCATCACCGTGCGCCAGTTGATCCGCGAGCGGGTCCATCAGGAAGTCCAGCAGCGCAACCATGAAACCGACCACAGCCGGCGCCAGCGCCTGGTCACCCCCGAGTCGCTGGAAGCCGCGCTCAATGGCGAGCGCCCGATTGAGCGCCCGAGTATCGACTGGCGCA
Organism: Pseudomonas wadenswilerensis; assembly: GCF_900497695.1. GTDB lineage: Bacteria > Pseudomonadota > Gammaproteobacteria > Pseudomonadales > Pseudomonadaceae > Aquipseudomonas > Aquipseudomonas wadenswilerensis. The sequence continues at coordinate 147,199 of NZ_UIDD01000008.1, forward strand.
AGCAGGTCGACATCGCCTGCGACGCCTTCGAGCGCAACGGCTTTTTCATCCTCCTCGACGAGCGTCAGGCCGAAAGCCTCGACGAAGTCCTGACCATCCGTCACGACAGCGTGGTCAATTTCATCAAACTGACCCCACTGGTAGGAGGCTGAACCATGGCACTCGAACAACTTCAGGCGTTTCGCCATGACCGCCCGCAATCCGAGCTGGGCCCGGTCGAACACATCGGCCCGGACGGCTACCCGCTGCTGGCCGGCTCCGAACTGCGCCACGAACATGAGTTGATCAGCGAACTGCTGCCGCTGGTGCAGAAGATCCATGGCCGCCCTGATGCCATGGTCTTTGCCTTGAGCAAACTGCCGGCGATCATGGCCCTGGATGCCGACCCGGCGTTTCGTACGCGCCTGGTCCTGGCCCTGATCGAACGGGTGGTGGCCTACAACGGTGAGCTGAGCACGGCCAGTGCCGGCCATGCCTTTTCGCACATCTTCGACTATGGCGTGCTACCGGCGCTGATGACCTGGCTGATGGAAAACGGCGCCGACGTCGGCCAGTTGGCCGAGCCTGTGCTGCAGTGGTTCACCAGCTACCGCTTTGCCTATTACGGCACCCTGCCGACCCTGACCGTGACTGACTGGGTCATTGCGCAAAACTACCAACAAGTGCCCGACGACCTGCGCGACCTGCTGATCATGCTACGCAGCCAGTGCGCTGACCTCGGTCACTACGGCAACTTCGGCGAACAGCTGATGGCCAAGCTCGACCCGCTGCTGGGCAACGGCGCCTGGCAGGTGCTGGCGCCGTGCGAACACTGGACCCAGCTGGCCCTCGAAGACCTCGAACAACTCAGCCCCGAGGGGCGCGAAGACTGGCTGGCACTGTTGCGTCAGGCCGCTGCGGCGACCTCGGCGCGGCCGTCGGCGAAATGGCTGAAGAACGCCCAGGCGCTGCTGCTCAAGGTCGGTGAAGCCTCGCTGCGGGAAGCCCTGCTGCGCTGGTTTGCGCGGGTCGATGCCGGGCGCTGCGGTGCACTGCTCAACGTTGGCTGGGAAAGCAGCGATGACCGCGCGCGCATGCACGATGGCAATGCCACGGTGCTGCGCGGCCTGTTATGGATGAGCGCGCCGCTGGCCGACAGCGAACTGACCCGGGCCATCGCCCGCCTCGCGTTGAGCGCCTACCGCAAGGTGCGCGGCATCGGCCCGCGAGCGCCCAAGGTCGGCAACGCAGCGGTATTCGCCCTGTCGTCGATCCCCAGCAGCGAAGCCGTCGGGCAACTGGCCCTGCTCAAGGTGCGGGTCAAGTTCGGTACCGCGCAGAAGGAAATCGAAAAGGCCTTCACCAGCGCCGCCGAAGCCCTGCAGCTGCCGCGTGACCAGATCGAAGAGCTCGGCGTGCCGACCTACGGCCTGGAACAGGTCGGCCTGCGCCGCGAAAGCTTCGATGACGGCGCCTTTGTCGCCGAACTCAAAGTCGACGGCAAGAGCGCCAGCCTGAGCTGGTTCCGCGCCGACGGCACGCCGCAGAAATCGGTGCCGGCCAAGGTCAAGGCTGACTACAAGGAGGAGCTCAAGGAGCTGCAAGGTGCGGTCAAGGACATCGGCGCCATGCTCCCGGCCCAGGCCGAGCGCCTGGACAGCCTGTTCCTGCTGGAAAAGCACTGGGCGTTCGGCCAATGGCAGGAGCGCTACCTTGACCATCCGCTGATCGGCACCCTGGCGCGGCGGCTGATCTGGGTGATCAGCGAAAGCGGCCAGCAGCACGCCGTGGTGTTCAGCGAGGACCGCCTGCAAAGCCTCGAGGGCAACACCATCAGCCCTTCCAGCGACGCCCAAGTGCGCCTCTGGCACCCGATCGGCCGCCCGCTGGAAGAGATCCTCGCCTGGCGCGAGCGCATCGAAACGCTGCAGATCACCCAGCCGTTCAAGCAGGCCCACCGCGAGGTCTACCTGCTGACCGAAGCCGAGCGCAACACCGCCACCTATTCCAACCGCTTCGCTGCGCACATTCTGCGTCAGCACCAGTTCCACGCCCTGGCCGCCGCCCGCGGCTGGCGCAACAAACTGCGGCTGATGGTCGATGACACCTACCCGCCGGCCACCCGTGAACTGCCGGCCTGGGGCCTGCGCGCCGAGTTCTGGATCGAGGGCGTGGGCGACGACTACGGCGTCGACACCAACGAAGCCGGGGCCTTCCTGCGCCTGAGCACCGACCAGGTACGCTTCTACCCCATCGACGCCGCACAGCGTAGTGCCCATGCCGGTGGCGGCGGCTATGCCATGAACCGCTGGGACAACGCCGAAGACGCCGCGCCCTTGCCGCTGGAGCAGGTGCCGGCGCTGGTGCTCAGCGAAGTGATGCGCGATGTCGACCTGTTCGTCGGCGTCGCCTCGCTGGCCAACGACCCGCTGTGGGCCGACGGCGGGCCGGACGGCCGTTACCGCGATTACTGGCACAACCATTCGTTCGGCGAACTGGGCGCCACCGCACAAACGCGCAAGCAACTGCTGGAAAAACTGCTGCCGCGCATGACCCGCCTCAAGGACAAATGGGCCCTGCACGGGCGCTTCCTGGAAGTCACCGGCAAGCTGCGCAGCTACAAGATCCACCTGGGCTCGGGCAATATCCTGATGCTGCCCAACGATCAGTACCTGTGCATCGTCCCCGACGCCAAGGCGCGCCAACAGACCACGCCGCAGTACCTGCCGTTCGAGGGCGATGCCCTGCTGTCGATCATCCTCTCCAAGGCCATGTTGCTGATCGACGACGACAAGATCAGCGACCCGACCATCACCCGCCAGCTGGCCTTGAAGTAGATTGTCTGTGCGCCGCTGGCCCACCGGCGGCGCTTTATTCACCTGCCAAAGGATTGCCCGTGATCGCTCAACTACTGATCTGTGCCAGCGCTGCCATCGCCCTGCTCCTGGGCACTGTGCACCTGGTCTATACCTTCGCCAGCAACAAGTTCCAGCCGCGTGACCCGGCGCTGGGCGAACAGATGCAAAAAATCTCCCCGGTGATTTCCCGGCAGACGACGGTGTGGCGTGCCTGGGTGGGTTTCAATGCCAGCCATAGCCTGGGCGCCATGCTGTTCGGCCTGGTGTATGGCTACCTGGCCCTGGCAGCACCGCAGGCGTTGCTGCGTGACGGCTTTCTGCTGGGCCTGGGGGTTGTGTTCCTGGCGAGCATGGCGCTGCTGGCGCGGCGCTACTGGTTCAACATTCCCCTGATCGGCATCAGCCTTGCGCTGCTGCTGTTTGTTGGCGCCGTCATGCTTCAGGCCCTGCCGCTATGAGGCTGTTGCTGCTGGGTTTGATGCTGATCGGCACGGTTTGCGTGGCCGATGATGAAGACTATCCGGACCCGCTCTACGGCTTTGTGGTCGGGCCTTATGCACTGGTCGGCAAACAACCGGACAACGGCGCCACGTATTCGGGCCGGGCCACCCTGCGCTATCTGGACGGTCAACTGGTGCTGGCGAAGACCATCGACGGCAAGACCCGGACCGCCATCGGCCAGGTCGAGGTCGCGGCCATTGCCAAGGCCAAAGTGCTGCGTTTCACCTGCCCCGGGCACCGCTCGACCTGCCTGATCCACGGTGACCTGGACAACTACGCGCGCTTGACCTGTTACTGGCAGCGCGACGGCGTCGAGCACAAGGAGCCGGGGATGGAAAGCTACTTCCCGACCGCCACCTGGCCGGAGAATCGCCAATGACAACAGGCATTCAACGCCCGAGCGTGGTGGTGATCGGCGCCGGCATCATCGGTGCCTCGATTGCCTATCACTTGAGCAAGCATGCCCAGGTGACGGTGATCGACAAGGGCCAAGCAGGCCTGGGCGTCACCTCACAGGCCTTTGGCTGGCTCAACACAACGGCACCACAGCCCGGCGAATTTGCCCAACTGCGCGGCCTGGCGATTGCCGAGTATCACCGGCTGCAGAACGAGCTGGGCACGGCGCCGATCAACTGGACCGGCGCGCTGTCGTTCAACCAGGCGCTGTCGCCTGCTGACGGCGTCGAGCCGATCGACCCCGCTCGTGTGCAACAGCTTGAGCCGCATTTCAAAGCGCCCCGGCAGCAGGCGCTGTTTGCGCCGCAGGAAGGCTCCATCGACCCGCCAGCGATGACCCGTTTGCTGCTGGAGCGCGCCCAGACCAACGGCGCCAACGTGCTGACCGACACCCAGGTGCTGGCCATCGAATGCCTTGACGGCGCCGTCGCGGCACTCGTTACAACTGGCGGGCTGATTGCCTGCGAGCGTCTGGTACTGGCGGCCGGCACCGAGTGCAAGGCCTTGCTGCAGCCCTTGGGCGTGACATTACCGCTGCACCCGTCGCCGTCGATCCTGATCCGCCTGCGGGCACACGAGCGACTGGTGCACACCCTGATCGCCAGCAACGAACTGGAAATCCGCCAACCGACGCCCGAGCGGGTCCTGGCCGCTGAAGACTACCTTGATGCCGACGGCGAAAACGGCCCCGAGGCTATTGCCCAGCGGGCGCTGAATACCATTCGGGACAGTTTGCATCGGGGCCAGGAGCTTGAACTGATCAGCACCGAGGTTGGCTGGCGGCCCATGCCGGATGATCGCATTCCGATCATCGGGGCCTTGCCCGCTGTCAGCGGGCTGTACCTGGCGGTGATGCATTCGGGCGTGACCCTGGCAGCGGTGGTCGGTCGCCTGGTTGCGCAAGAGCTGATCGATGGCCAGCTTGCGCCCGAGCTGCGAGGCTGCCGGCCTTCACGCTTCAGCCTGTAGCCGCCTTCGACAACCAGCTTTTGAATGCCGTCATCGCCGGGCTTTCGGCCTTCGACTGCAGGCGCGTCAGCCAGTAACTGCCGGTGCTGATGCCCAGGGCAAACGGCTGGCGAATGGCATCGCTGGCCAGCAACCGTTCGAACATCAACGGCGGCGCCAGGGCCACCCCGGCGCCTTGCAGGGCCGCGTCCATCATCGCCAGCGACGAATCGAAGACCATGGTCCGCGAAGGCTGCACGGCACCAGACAGCCCGGCAGCCTGGAACCATTCGGCCCATTCATCGCTGCGGTAGGAGCGCAACAGGGTTTGTTGCAGCAGGTCGGCGGGGGTATGCAACTGCAGTGCAATCGACGGCACGCACAGTACCGACAGCGGCGCCTCCAGCAGCGGCTGCGCATCGATGCCATGCCAGGCGCCGGTACCGAAGCGAATGGCGTAATCCAGGCCTTCAGCGGCGACATCGACGCGGTTGTTGTTGGTCGACAGGCGCAAATCGATAAACGGGTGCAGGGCCTGGAACTCGGGCAGGCGCGGCAGCAGCCAGCCAACGGCAAAGGTGCCCACCGCACCCACGGTCAGCACCTCGCGGTAGTGGCCGCCGTCGAAGCAGTCGAGGGTCTGGGCGATGCGGTCGAAGCATTCGCGCAGCACCGGCAGCAAGGTCTCGCCTTCGCTGGTGAGCATCAGCCCGCGTGGCAGGCGCTTGAACAGGGTGACCTTGAGCTGGGCTTCGAGGCTCTTGACCTGATGGCTGACCGCCGCCTGGGTCACGCACAGCTCGATGGCCGCGCGGGTAAAACTAAGGTGCCGGGCCGAAGCCTCGAACGCCCGCAGGGCGTTCAGGGGCAGGTGCGGTCGGATCATGCAGACTCCCAAATTTTTCTAATGGCTGCTGCGAAATATCATCGTTTGTGCAACCTGCGCAAAGCGCCTAGATTGGCGCTCCCTGCTGCAGCCAGGCTCACAACAGTCCACTTATGGAAAGGTTGCCGATCATGCACCAAACAACCAACCTCAAGCCAGGGATTCTGGCCTCCCTTGCCCTTTGCCTGGTCGCTGGGCAAAGTTTTGCCGAGACGCCGCTGGAATCAACAGTGAGCGGCGCCATCCGCCCGCTGATGCAGCAACAGGCGATCCCCGGCATGGCCGTGGCCATCAGCGTCGATGGCCAACAGCACTATTTTAACTACGGGGTAGCGTCGAAACAAAACGGCCAGGCGGTGAACGCCGACACCCTGTTCGAGATCGGTTCGCTGAGCAAGACCTTCACCGCCACCCTCGCAGGCTTTGCCCAGGCCAGTGGCAAGCTGAGCCTCGGCGACCCGGCCAGCAAGCACTGGCCGGCGCTCAAAGGCACGGCATTCGATGGCATCACCCTGCTCAACCTCGGCACCTACAGCGCCGGCGGCCTGCCCCTGCAGTTCCCGGATGAGATCAAGGGCGAGGCCGACCTGCCCGGTTACTACGGTCACTGGAAAGCCGACTACGCCCCTGGCACCCACCGGTTGTATTCCAACCCCAGCCTTGGCCTGTTCGGCTACCTCGCGGCCAAAAGCCTGGGTACGCCGTTTGCCGAGTTGATGGAAAAACAGCTGCTACCGCAACTGGGCCTGCAGCACAGCTACCTGCAGGTGCCTGCCGCGCAGATGGGCAACTACGCCCAGGGTTACAACAAGCAGGATCAACCCGTGCGCGTCGGCCCCGGGCCGCTGGATGCCGAAGCCTATGGTTTGAAAGTGACGGCTGTGGACCTCTTGCATTACCTGGACCTGAACATCCAGCCGCAAAGCCTGAGCAAACCGCTGCAGCGGGCCATCGCCACGACGCAGACCGGCTATTACCAGGTCGGTGAAATGACCCAGGGCCTGGGTTGGGAGCAGTATGCCTACCCGGTTAGCCTTGAGCAGTTGCAGGCCGGCAATGCGCCGTCGATGGTGCTGGAGCCGCAACCTGTGACCTGGTTGAAACCGGCGCGGCCGCTGCCGGCCGACACCCTGTTGAACAAAACCGGTTCGACCGATGGTTTTGGTGCCTACGTGGCGTTTGTGCCGTCAAAACGCATTGCCATCGTGTTGCTGGCGAACAAGAACTACCCGATTGCCGAGCGGGTGAAGGTGGCGCATCGGATCCTCACGGCTTTGGATCAGTAGAATCGCGGGGCAAGTCGAGGCGTCGCACCGCCGCTCCCACAGTGGATTTGTGTACGCCGGACCTGTGGGAGCTGGCTTGCCAGCGATGAAGCCGGTGCAGCCAGCACATCCAGCGTTGCCTGAATTGCGACCGCTGCGCGCTCGATCGCCGGCAAGTCCGGCTCCCACAGGCCCGACGCAATGTTTAAAGTTGACCTCAAGGCAAACCGTTGCGCCCATGCAAGCGATAGCCTTCACGTTCGTTCAGGCGATCGTAGTAAGCCTCGACCGCCGGCAGCGCCGGACGCTCCAGCGGGGTCTGCAGCCAGCGGTTGACCGACAGGCCGATGGGAATGTCGGCCAGGGAGAAGTCCGCGCCACTCACATAGGCTCCGGTACGCTCCAGCTGACGCTCAAGGATGGTCATGTTGCGCGCCCAGTTGCGACAACCCGCCGCCAGCGCTTCAGGGTCCTGGTGGGTCGGCGCCTTGCGCACCAGCGAGACAAAGGCATAGCTCCACGCGCCATTGAGGTCGGTAGCCTGCCAGTCCATCCATTGATCGACCCGCGCCCGCGCCTTCGGTTCAGCCGGGTACATCTGCTGGCCGCCGTACTGCGAAACCAGGTAACGGATGATGCTGTTGGACTCCCACAGCACAAAATCGCCGTCCTGAATCACCGGCACCATGGCATTCGGATTCAACGCAAGGAACGCCTCCTCCGCGGTCGAGCGAAAGCCCGAGCCCCAGTCTTCGCGCGCGAACGGCAGCTGCAATTCGGCGCAGGTCCACAGCACCTTGCGCACGTTGATCGATGAAGCCTTGCCCAGTATCCGTAGCATCATTCACTCCTGATGGTGGTGTTGTCCCAGGTGTTGCAAGAACAGGCTGAACAGCTCCGATTGGGACGACACCCCAAGCTTGCTGTACAGGTTGCGGCGATGCACCTTGACCGTCTCCTGGGAGATGTCCAGGCGCTTGGCGATGGCCTTGCTGGAGTTGCCGCGCAGCACCAGGCGGGCCGTTTCCAGTTCGCGGGCCGACAGGGTGTCGCTGCCAAAATGCTCCAGGGCACGCTCGACCGGGGTCGAATGCTCGCTGACCTGCTGTGGATGCTGCTGTTGCCAGTGCTGGCGCATCAGGGCCAGCAGCCACGGCGCCAGCAGGGTCAGCTGGCCGATGGTCGCCGTCTGGTAACGCTGGTTGGCACCCAACGAAATGGCCAGGACCTTGCCCGGTTCGAGGTTGAGGATCAGCTGCAGCTCGTCCTCGCCGACCAGGGCGCGAAAGTAGTTGTTGAAGTAGTCGCTCTTGCGAAACTCGTCCGGCGCCACCTCTTCCATGCGGTACACGCCATCGGCCAGGCCGTCGCGCATGGCCTGGATAAACGGGTCGAGCAGGTACAGGCCGCCCAGGTACAGTGGCGCCGCCGCAGGCGCATCGCGAAAGCCACGGTCGAATTCCTCCAGCACCCGCGGCGCACCGTCGCGCTCCACCAGCAAGGCCAGGGCAGTGTCGCAAGGCACCAGTTGATCGAGCAGCACGATCAACTGGTGCCAGAACCCCGGCCTGCCCAGCTGGTCGATGACCCGGGCCAGGGCGTGGTGATGGGCGGCGGCTTCGAATAGCAGGTTCACCGGTAACTCCTAGGGGGTAACGATTGGGGGGAATCGCCAGCGGCAGGTCGAGTTCCTAGACTCTGCACACCGGCACGCAGTATTGCCGTTGCCCGAGTACTTGTCATGCTGTGCGAGCAACGGCCATTGCGGGCCCTTCAAACCTTCCTACAGGAGCTGTGAATCAATGCGTGTACGTGATCTGGGCATTCGTATCGGCGTGGGCACCCCTGGCGCGTTCAACGCCATCACCGATGTGCCGGGCGTGCGTGTCGGCCATCACACCGTGCAGCGCGGCAGCGGCGACAACGCGGTCAATACCGGGGTCACGGTGATCGAGCCTCGGGCCCAGGCCGCCAGCCTGCAGCCGTGCTTTGCCGGCGTGCACGTACTCAACGGCAATGGCGATGCCACTGGCCTTGAGTGGATTCGCGAGGCCGGCTTGCTGACCACGCCGATTGCCTACACCAACACCCACAGCGTCGGTGTGGTCCGCGATGCGCTGGTGGCGGCCGAGCGCGAGATGGGCAAGGCGCGCACCTACTGGTGCATGCCCACGGTACTGGAAACCTACGACGGCGTGCTCAACGACATCTGGGGTCAGCATGTCACTGCCGAGCATGTCCACGCGGCGCTTGCCGCTGCGCAATCGGGGCCGGTGGCTGAAGGTTGCGTCGGCGGCGGCACCGGGATGATCTGCCACGAATTCAAGGGCGGTATCGGTAGCGCTTCGCGGGTACTGGACAGCGCGGCCGGCGGCTGGACCGTCGGCGTGCTGGTGCAGGCCAACTACGGTGTGCGCGGCGCCTTGCGGGTAGCCGGCTACCCGGTCGGCCAGGTGCTGGGTGCAGTGCATTCGCCCTTTAGCGCACCGCGCAACGTCGGCGAGCCGGGCATGGGTTCGATCGTCATCACCCTGGCCACCGACGCGCCGCTGCTGCCGCACCAGTGCACGCGCCTGGCGCAACGGGCCAGTGTCGGGCTGGCACGGGTCGGCGGCGGCACCGAAGACTCCAGTGGCGACATCTTCATCGCTTTCTCGACCGGCAACAGCCTGCCGGCGGCCAACTTTGGCCACCCGGGGCCGCCGACCAGCACGGTGCAGATGGTCAACAACGATCATATCTCGGCGCTGTTCAGCGCGGCGGCCGATGCCGTGGAGGAAGCCATCGTCAATGCCCTGCTGGCGGCCACCGACCTCGAAGCCCATGGCAGCAAGGTACTGGCACTCAAACCCGAGCAGTTGCTCGATGCCCTGCAGGCCGTCGGCTGGCGAGCCGCCCCAGGTGTTGCCGACAAGGCCTGACAGCGAAAGGCACTCGTTGCTGCGACAATTTGTCGGTATGGTGGTGTTCTGAAGATGGACGTTTACCCGCTCACAGGAAACCCAGAATGCCCCAACGTGAAGTTATCAATGCATCTGTCAGCCCAAAAGGCAGCCTGGAAACACTGTCTCAACGTGAAGTACAGCAACTGAGTGAAGCCGGTTCCGGCAGCCTGTACACCCTGTTCCGCCAGTGCGCGCTGGCAATCCTCAACACCGGCGCGCACGTCGACAACGCCAAGACCATCCTCGAAGCCTACAAAGACTTCGAGGTGCGCATTCACCAGCAGGACCGTGGCGTGCGCCTGGAACTGCTGAACGCACCGGCTGATGCCTTCGTCGATGGCGAAATGATCGCCAGCACCCGTGAAATGCTCTTCAGCGCCCTGCGCGATATCGTCTACACCGAAAGCGAACTGGCCAGCCAGCGCATCGACCTGGAAAGCTCCCAGGGCATCACCGACTACGTCTTCCACCTGCTGCGCAATGCCCGCACCCTGCGCCCGGGCGTCGAGCCAAAAATGGTGGTGTGCTGGGGCGGCCACTCGATCAGCACCGAGGAATACCAGTACACCAAGAAGGTCGGCCACGAGCTGGGCCTGCGCAAGCTGGACGTCTGCACCGGCTGCGGCCCGGGCGTGATGAAGGGCCCGATGAAGGGCGCGACCATCGCCCATGCCAAGCAGCGCATGAGCGGCAGCCGCTACCTGGGCCTGACCGAGCCGGGCATCATCGCCGCCGAAGCGCCCAACCCGATCGTCAACGAACTGGTGATCCTGCCGGACATCGAAAAACGCCTGGAAGCCTTCGTACGCGTCGGCCACGGTATCATCATCTTCCCCGGTGGCGCCGGTACCGCCGAAGAGTTCCTCTACCTGCTCGGCATCCTCATGCACCCGGACAACCGCGGCCTGCCGTTCCCGGTGATCCTCACCGGGCCGAAAAGCGCCGCGCCGTACCTGCAGCAGCTGCATGCGTTCGTGCGTGCCACCCTCGGCGAGAAGGCCCAGGAGCACTACCAGATCATCATCGACGACCCGGCCGAAGTGGCTCGGCAGATGGTTGACGGGCTCAAGGAGGTCAAGCAGTTCCGCCGCGAACGCAACGACGCCTTCCACTTCAACTGGCTGCTGAAGATCGAAGAAGGCTTCCAGCGCCCCTTCGACCCGACCCACGAAAACATGACCGGGCTCAAGCTCAGCCGCGAGCTGCCGCCGCACGAACTGGCCGCCAACCTGCGCCGGGCGTTTTCCGGGATTGTCGCCGGCAACGTCAAGGACAAGGGTATCCGCCTGATCGAAGAGAAAGGCCCGTACGAAATCAAGGGTGACAGCGCCGTGCTCGAACCCCTCGGCCACCTGCTGCAGGCGTTCGTCGACCAGCACCGGATGAAGCTGCCGGGCGGTGCCGAATACGTGCCCTGCTACCGCGTCGTGAGCTGATTCAAGCCCCTCCCCCGCTTGCGGGCACAGCCAGTGCCCGCAACATTTGCTGCTATTTTCCTACCCCCTTCAGTGAACCTGCCTGCAGAAATATGGTCTTTCAGCTGGCGGCCTGCGCGCACGCCGACTCTTCACCGGCCCAGTCATCGGGCTTTTATTGTTTATTTCACGCGAAGACCATCATGCCTATCTCTCGTCCTGTTTCTGCGGCGCCCGCGCTGTTTTCCTCCTGCACCCCGGGCGCGCGCCGCCTGCTGAGCGGTAGCCTGATAGGCGCCCTGCTGGTCCTTGCCCACCCGCTGCACGCCGAAGAAACCGCGCCCAGCAGCGAACGCTGGGTCAGCGACAGCCTGACCACCTACGTGCGCAGCGGCCCCACCGATGGCCACCGCATTGTTGGCAACCTCAAGTCCGGGCAAAAGGTCACCTTGCTGACCACTCAGGGCAACTACAGCCAGGTGCGCGGCGAGTCCGGAGACACCGTGTGGATCACCAGCAGCGACCTGCAGGCCGTGCCCGGCCAGGCCGAACGCCTGCCGCAACTGACCGGGCAGGTGACCCAGCTCAGCGAGCAGTTGAAGACCATCGACGACAGCTGGAAAACCCGCGTGCAAGGCATGCAGGAGACGCTTGATTCGCGCAAGGCGCTGATCGACGAGCTGGAAGCACGCAACAAGGCGCTGAATGCCGAGCTCGGCGATACCCAGTCGGAACTGCGCAGCACCCAGGCGCGTCTGGGTGACGAGAACAAGCAGGTGCTGATGCGCTATATGGTCTACGGCGGCGGCATCGCCGGTGCCGGCCTGCTCGCTGGCTTGATCCTGCCGGCCTTGAGCCGTGGGCGCAAACGCAACGATCGGTGGTTCTGAGGGATAGTCCTGGGACGCTCAGCGCCCCCTGTGGGAGCTGGCCTTGCCAGCGATCGGCCGCGTAGCGGTCGTGATCCGCAGCGTCCAGCCAAAGGTCATCCCCGCCGCCGCCAGCAAAATCAAGCCGGAACCGGCCAGTTGCAGCGCACTGAGCGGGTGCCCCAGGGCCAGCCAGTCGACCAGGATCGCCACCACCGGGTAGATGAACGACAAGGCGCCGACCAGGCTGGTGGGGATCTTCTGGATAGCGCTGTACAGCAGGGTCGACATCAGCCCGGTGTGGACGATGCCGATGGTGGCCAGCCAGGCCCAGGTAGCGGGCGCACGCGTCAACCCCGGCACCTGCGCAAAGGGCGCCAGCAGCCCTACACCGACCAGCATCTGGATCAGCACGATCAATTGCGGCGCCACACCGTGCAATCGCTTGGTGATAACGGCGGCAATCGCATAGAAAAACGCCGCACCCAGCGCCATTAGCACGCCCAGACGGTAATCACCGGCGACCGCATCAGCGCTCGATCCGGCCATGACGATCAGCAGCATTCCCGCGAACGCCGCCAGCAACCAGCCGGCTTTGCCAGCGGTCATCTTCTCGGCGAACAACAGCATGCCCAAGCCCACCAGCATAAACGGCTGGGTATGATAGACCACGGTGCTCACGGCGATCGAGGCATGCCCATAGGCGCTGAACAGCAACACCCAGTTCAGCACCAGCGCCACCCCGCCGACTGCCGCCGCCAATGCCTGGCGCCGGCTAATCCTCCCTCGCCGCAGCAAACCCAGCCCGGCACAGGCCAGCAGTAGTGCCAACGCACCGAACAGGCAGCGCCAGAACACCACGGCGGCCGCAGGCTGGTCTGCGGCCAGGACGAACCAGCCAACCGTGCCGGAGATCAGCATGGCGGCGGTCATCTCCAGGGTGCCGCGTGTTTTCAGGTGCATGGCGAGCTGACTCCTGTCATATCGAACAAAGGTCCGTTATGCTGAACAGATGAAAACCGTTCGTCAAGACGAACAATTGACCGGTATAGCGAACAAATGATCGAAGCACACTCCCCCATCCTCTTGCTGGCCAGCGCCATCCGCCGCGAGCGTGAGCGCCTGGGCCTGTCAGTGACCGAACTGGGCAAGCGCGCAGGCCTGGCCAAGTCCACCCTGTCGCAGCTGGAGTCCGGGGTCGGCAACCCCAGCCTGGAAACCCTCTGGGCCCTGGCCGGCGCGCTGCAAGTGCCGGTCAGCCGGCTGATGGGCCAGCCGCGTCAGCATGTGCAGGTGATTCGCGCCAATGAAGGCGCCGCCAGCCACGCCGAGCAGGCCAATTACGCCGCCACCTTGCTCGCCGCCTGTCCGGCGGGGGCTCAGCGCGATATTTACCGGGTGCGGGTGCAGCCAGGTGAGCCACGGCTGTCAAAACCGCATCCACCGGGTACCCTTGAGCATGTGATCCTGTGCCACGGCCGCGCCCGAGTGGGGCCGGTCGAGCAGGCGGTGACACTGGCGGCCGGCGACTACATGAGCTATTCGGCCGATACCCCGCACCTGTTCGACGCGCTGGACGCCGACACCCTGGCCGTGATGCTGATCGAACACGCCTGAACGAGGAATGCTGATGAGCGAACTGCTGCTGCGCCGCCTGCACTTGCCGGCGCCGATGGGCCAGGTGCTGATCGTCAGTGACGGCCAGCAACTGTTGGCACTGGAATTCGATGCGCCCGAAAAACGCCTGCTGCGGCTGCTGCGTAGCCGCTTCGGCACAGGCGTGCAGTTGCGTGAAACCGCGGGGCTGGCGGCGCTCGCCGATGCCGTGCAGGCCTACTGCACGGGCCAATTGCAGGCGTTTGATGCAGTGCCCATTGACGCTGGCGGCACCCTGTTCCAGCAGCGCGTCTGGGCGGCGTTACGAGCGATCCCGGTGGGCAGCACCCGCACCTACGGGCAGATCGCCGCACAGCTTGGTAACCCCGCAGCCGCGCGGGCAGTAGGCCTGGCCAATGCACTGAATCCGGTGAGCCTGGCCATCCCCTGCCATCGGCTGGTGGGCAGCAACGGCGCGCTGACCGGTTATGGCGGTGGGATTGAACGCAAGCGCTGGTTGCTGGAGCACGAACGTCGCAATTCAGACGACGGCTGATGTTGGCTGAACCGGCCTCATCGCTGGCAAGCCAGCTCCCACAGGTACGGCGTACACAGATTTGCTGTGGGAGCTGCAGGCGCCCTACTGACAGTATTTACATAGGGTTCAGGGGGCGTTGTTATTTAGCCAGTCAAAAATCCCAGCGGGTGGTCAACATCAAGTTGCGCGGGTCACCATAAGACATCGAATTATAGAAACCGATATTGGTGTAATAGCGTTTATCGAACAGGTTATTGGCATTCACAGTGGCCGAAAAGCTATCGGTGAACTGGTAGCGGGCCATCAGGTCCACCAGCCAGAACGGATCCTGGGCGAATTCCTCGTCGATGTCCTTGGGCTGATTGTGCAGCACCTGCCAGCCCTTGCCCTGCCAACGCGCACCACCGCCGACGGTCAGCCGCTCGAGTGCGCCCTTGAGCTTGTAGCTGGTGTAGAAGCTGACCTGGTCTTGCGGCTCCCAGGTCGAAACCTTCTGGCCATCGTCATCGCGAATCACTTTATGGGTGTAACCGGCCTGCAATTGCCAGCCCGGCGCCAGCTCACCCGAGACTTCGGCCTCGAAGCCCTTGGTCTTGGCTTTCACGCCCATCCAGGCGAAGGCCACGTCGGGGTTGGTCGGGTTGCCGTTGTACTGGTTGTCCTCGACCGTACGATTGCTCTCATGGATCTCGAAATAGGCAAGGCTGGCGTTGACCCGGCCGTCAAGGAATTCACCCTTCAGACCCAGTTCGTAGTTCTGCCCTTCGTCCGGGTCCAGCAGGCGGTTGGTACGGTCACGGAACCAGGCGTCCTGGGGCATGAAGATATCGGTGTAGCTGGCGTACAGCGAGTAGGTGTCGTTGAGGTCATAGACCGCGCCAACGTACGGTACCAGGCGGTCGTTTTCCTTGTTGTTGTCCTCGATCCCGTCGTAGCTGTAGTTGACCAGGCGCCCGCCGAGCAGCAGGGTCAGGTCGTCGGTCGGGTGCAGGCGTGCTGTGAGGTAGGTGCCGTTCTGGCGCACCTTGTCGTCGGTGCGCGCCGCCACCGGGCCCCAGTCGGGTTCGCCAATGTCGCCGTCCCAGTTGGGGAAGTCCGCGATGTTGTTGTTGGCATGGGTGACATTGCGGTAGTCGTTGCCCTTCCAGCGCGAGGCGGTGAAGGAGTTGCCGATCACCAGCTCATGCTCGCGGCCGAACAACTGGAACGGCCCGCTCGCATACAGGTCGAGGGAGTCGCTCACGGTCTCGCCGGTGTACTTCTGCGCATAGATGCCGGCGGTGCCGTCCTTGCGTGGCTGGTAGCCCTGGATCGAGCCGAGCGGCGCGTGGTAGCCGTTGATCTTGTGATCGAGCTGGGCCTTGGCCACCCAGCCGTTGTCCAGGTGATGCTCGAGGCTGGCGAACACGGTGCGGGTGTATTGCTCCCAACTGCTCCATTTCGCCGCGTTGTTGAAGTGGTGCGAGACATTGTTGGTGTCGCCATTGCCATCGTACAGCGGCACGGTGCCCGACCAGCTGGAGCCTTTGGGGTTGTTGTCCTGGTAGTCGGCGCCAACGGTCAGCAAGGTGTCAGGGTCGAGGTCGAACTCGAGGATGCCGTAGTAGACGCTGGTCTTGCGCTGGTAGTGATCAAGGAACGAGTGCTTGTCCTGATAGGCCGCCACCGCCCGGCCACGCACATTGGCGCTGTCGGTCAGCGGGCCGCTGACGTCCAGTTCGCTGCGGTAGTTGTCCCAGCTGCCGGCGCCAAGGGCGAAGTGGCCCTTGAACTCGGCGGTGGGCTTCTTGCGCACCAGGTTGATGGTGGCGCCCAGGGAGCCTGCGCCAGTCAGCAATCCGGTAGCGCCCTTGAGCACTTCGACGCGGTCGTAGATGGCCATGTCGCTGAGGCTGTTGCCGGCCGAGTAACCGACGTTGCGCGAGGTCGAGGGAATGCCGTCGTACTGGAAGTTGTTGATGGCAAAGCCGCGCGCGTAGTAGCTGTTGCGCTCGGTGTCATAGGCCGAGACGGTGATGCCCGGGGTGTGGCGCATCACGTCGTCGATGTTGTTGAGGCCGAAGTCATCCATGTGCTGGCGGGTCACCACGGTGATCGACTGCGGCGTCTCGCGCGGGGTCAGTACCAATCGTGTGGCGGTGGCAATGGTGCCGGGGGTGTAGGAGCGGCTCTCTTCGGTGATGGTACCCAACTGGTTGCTGGTGACCTCGGTGGCGCTGAGGTTGATCGCACCCGCCTCGCTCACTTCCCGTACCAGGCTGTAACGCCCGTCCGCTTCCCTGATCACCGCCAGGCCCTTGCTGGCGAGCAAGGCGCGCAGGCCCTCCTCGACCCCATACTGGCCATGCAGGCCTTCGCTGCGCTGGCCTTGGGTCAGCGCCGGGTCAAACGACAGCACCACTCCCGCCTCGGCGGCAAAACGGGTCAGCACCTGGCCAAGATCGTCCTGCCCCAGGTCGTAGCTGCGCGTGGCCGATGCTCAAGGGCAACAACAGCGCGCAACAGCGCAGGGCGTGGTGAATCCGGCGGGTTCTCATTCGATGCGTTCTCTTCTGGTTGGCATTCAGGCAGTGGGCCTGCCTTCCATAAGTCGAACGACAAGACGAATTAATATCATTTGCATGAAAAATACTTTTACTGGCGTGCCTTTACCGTCACCCAATACGGCGTGCGCTGGCTGACCGTTACCGGTAGCGTGCTTTCCAGGGCGCGGAAGATCTGCGCCGGGTCGTCGAGCCTGAAGGTGCCGCTGATGCGCAGCCCCACCACTTCCGGCGCGCAGCGCAACCAGCCACGGCGGTAGCGCGCCAGCTCGGCGACAAACGCCCCCAGGTACTGCTCGTTGGCGATCAGCAGGCCTTTGCTCCAGGCGTCCAGGTTGGTTTCCAGCGGCGAACTGAGCACCAGCGCCGGGTTGGCAAAACGGCATTGCTCTCCGGCCTCCAGCAGCGCGCCGCCACCCTGCTCGCCCGGCAGCACCTGCACACGGCTTTCGAATACGGCCAGGCGCGTGGTGTTTTCGCCGGCCAGCACCGAGAAACGCGTGCCCAGCGCCTGCAGCGTGCCGTGACGGGTTTGTACCCGGAAGGGTCGATTGGCCGGGTCCTTGGCGGTAGTGATCAGCACCTCGCCGTCGCGCAGCACCAGCAGGCGCTGCTGAGGGTCGAAACGTACGTCCAGGGCGCTGGCGGTGTTGAGCTGGACCTGGCTGCCATCGTCCAGGGTCAGGCTCAGGCGTTCGCCGGTACGGGTGTGGTAGTCGGCGAACCAGGGGCCTTGGCGCGCCTGCTGATAGCCGCTCCAGCCCAGCCCACCGGCACCGGCCATCAGTACCAGCCCCTTGAGTACACCACGACGGCCCAGCGCCGGCTGCTGGCCGGCCAGTTCCAGGGTGCGCCCGGCCAGGCGCGTGGGCATCTGCTGCAGGCGTTGCTGCACCCGTTCGACCTGCTGCCAGGCCCAGCGGTGCTGCTCGTCGGCCTGCATCCAGGCGTGCCAGGCGGCGTGTTCGGCGCTGCCGGCGCTTTCATCACCGAGGCGCGCACGCCAGGCGGCGGCCTGCTCGAGGGCGGCGAGCTGGCGCGAGTCCAGGGCGGCCATCAGTCGACCTCGTGTTGCAGGCTGTACAGCGTGCAATGGTGCAGGGCCTTGGCGATGTCGCGGTTGACCGTAACCACCGAGATGCCAAGGGTTTCGGCGATGGCCTTGTAGGTCATGCCGTCCAGTTGCGAAAGCAGAAAAGCCTTGCGCACCCGGGCGCCGAGGCCGGCAAGCATGCCGTCCAGCTCGCACAGGGTTTCCAGCAGGATGGCCCGGGCTTCGGCGGAGATGTCCAGGGCTTCGGGCTGCTCGGCCAGCGCCTGCAGCCAGGCGCGCTCGAGCCGCGCGCGGCGAAAATGATCGATCATCAAGCGCCGGGCGATGGTCGCCAGGTAGCCCCGGGGTTCGCGCACGGCGCGCAGGCGGTCACTGGCATCGTCGGCGCTGAGCACGCGGACGAACACATCCTGCACCAGGTCGGCGGCCAGGTCCTGGCATTCCACCCGCGGGCGCAGCCAGCCGGTCAGCCAGCGGTGATGAGCCCGGTAGAGGTGGCTGACCTGCTGACGCAGGGCGGGGTTGGAATCGGTCATGGCGACTCGAAGAGCAAATGAGAATTTCTATCATTCTATGCGAATGATAGAAGGGCTTGGAAGAGCGCCGCACTAAAGCTGGCCCACCGGCCGCATCGCTGGCAAGCCAGCTCCCACAGGTCTTGCACAAACCCTGTGGGAGCGGGTCTTGCCCGCGATCGAGCGTGCAGCGCTCGCAATCCCGGTGAATTTACGCCAGCCTGGCTATCATCTGTGCTCTTTCAGGAAGGAACCGCCCCTCATGTCCCTCGTCACCACGTACCTCACCGGCCTGCGTCAGGCGCTGCCAAGCGAGTCGCTTGAGCAGTTGAACCTCACCCACGGCGCCTCGGCCGAAGCCTTGCAGAAACTCAGTAACCATTACCCGCTGTGTCCCGCAAGCCTGCTGGAACTGCTCGGCCATATCGACGGTACCCATTTCCGTGACTACCCAGGCGGCACAGTCATCGTCCTGATCCTCGGTTCGGACGTGTTCGAGTACCCCTACTACCTCAGCGCCGCCGAGCAGGTCCTCGAAGACGCCAGAGGTTATACCGATAGCATTCGCGGCATCTACGGCGACTTCCTGGACGAATACCCGGAAACCGTCGGCCCGGGCATCGACATCGACCTGGGCATGAACCAGCGCCTGTGCTTCTCCCACTGCATGAACAACGGCGGCACCTCGAAGCTGTACATCGACTTCAACCCCGCCGCCGCCGGCACCGTCGGCCAGGTGCTGCGCTACCTGCACGACCCGGACAGCTATGAAGTGATTGCCGAGAGCTTCGATGAGTACCTGCAGCAGTTGATCGACGACGACTTCGCCTTTGTTGAACGGGAGATCTGAGCGCCATTACCCATTCAGGGTTACTCCATCAACGTGATTACCGCCCACGCCGTCGCGCCGCATACTCGGTTCCAGCCCCACGCAAGGAACCCCGATGAAGATCGAACTGATACAACTCGCCGGCCGCGACGGCGATACCACCTACAACCTGCAACGCACCCTGGAAGCCATTGCCGGTTGTGCAGCCGACACCGACCTGCTGGTGTTCCCGGAAACCCAGTTGATGGGTTTCGCCAGCGCCGCGCAGTTGCCCAAGGTTGCCGAAAGCGTGGACGGCCCCAGCGTCCAGGCCGTGCTGCAAGCGGTACGCGAACGCGGGGTCGCGGTGGTGATCGGCCTTGCCGAAAAGGCCGACGACGGCTACTACAACACCTCACTGCTGCTCACGCCACAAGGCATCGCCCTGCGCTACCGCAAGACCCACCTCTGGCCCTCGGAACGCGGCCTGTTCGAGCCTGGCGATCGCTACACCACGGTGAGCTGGAAAGGCCTGCGCATCGGCCTGCTGATCTGCTACGACATCGAGCTGCCAGAAAGCAGCCGCGCCCTGGCGCAACTGGGCGTCGACCTGATCGTGGTAACCAACGGCAACATGGACCCCTACGGCCCGGTGCATCGCACCGCGATCATGGCCCGCGCCCAGGAAAACCAGGCCTTCGCGCTGATGGTCAACCGCGTCGGCCCAGGCGATGACGGCCTGGTATTCGCCGGCGGCAGCGCGGTGGTCGACCCGCACGGGCGTCTGCTGTTCGAAGCCGGTCGTGAAGCCTGCCGGCAGGTGGTCGAACTGGACCTGCAGCAACTAGAGCACGCCCGCCGCGACTACGACTACCTCGCCGACCGGCGCTTGCAACTGCCCGGCCAAAGGGTGGACCACGCCGATGGCCGCCGCGAACTGCTGATCCCCTGAGCGCTACCCCTTACAATAACAAGATCCCGGAGTGCCCCCATGAAGTCGATCCGTCGCCTGCCCCTGGCCCTGGCCGCGCTGCTGAACCTCGCTGCAGCCCAGGCCGCCACGCCCAGCGTGCACATCTACAACTGGTACGACTACATAGCCCCCAACACCACCAAGGAATTTCAGCAGGCCTCGGGCATCGCCCCGGTGTATGACGTGTTCGACAACAGCGATGTGATGCAGAGCAAATTGATGGCCGGGCGCAGCGGCTATGACGTGGTATTCGCCAGCGCCGACCTGTTGCCGAACCTGATCAAGGCCGGGGTGCTGGCCGAGCTCGACCGCAGCCAGTTGCCCAACCTGGCGCACCTGGACCCGCAGATCCTCGCCAAACTGCAGGGCAACGATCCTGGCAACCGCTTCGCCGCGCCCTACTTGTGGGGCACCACAGGCCTGGGTTACGACGTCGACAAGATCAAGGCCCGCCTGGGCGCCGATGCGCCGCTCAACTCCTGGGACCTGATCTTCAAGGAAGAAAACATCGCCAAGCTGGCCGACTGTGGCGTGGCGATGCTCGACTCACCCAGCGAGATCATCCCCATCGCCCTGCACTACCTGGGCCTGCCCTACAACAGCAAGAACCCCGAGGACTACCGCAAGGCCGAAGCGCTGCTGCTCAAGGTGCGCCCGCATATCGCCTACTTCGACTCCTCGCGCTTTATCTCGGACCTGGCCAACGGCAATGTCTGCGTGGTGCTGGGCTGGTCCGGCGGGGTGTTTGACGCAAGACTTGCCGCCGATAACGCCAGGAATGGCCG
This sequence comes from Pseudomonas wadenswilerensis, assembly GCF_900497695.1. Taxonomy (GTDB): domain Bacteria; phylum Pseudomonadota; class Gammaproteobacteria; order Pseudomonadales; family Pseudomonadaceae; genus Aquipseudomonas; species Aquipseudomonas wadenswilerensis. The sequence continues at coordinate 168,133 of NZ_UIDD01000008.1, forward strand.
CGACATCCGCTACAGCATTCCCCGCGAAGGCGCGCCGTTCTGGCTCGAAAGCATGGTGCTGCTCAAGGACGCGCCCAACCCGCAGCAAGGCCTGGCCTTTATCAACTACATGTTGCGCCCCGAGGTGATCGCTGCCTCGACCAACTACCTTGGCTACCCCAACGCCAACAAGGACGCCGCACCGCTGGTGGAAGCGAAGATCCGCGACAACCCGTCGGTGTACCCGCCCCAGGCGGTGCTCGATACCCTGTTCGCCCTGGAGCCGCTGCCACTCAAATACGAGCGCATCCGCACCCGGGTGTGGAGCAAGGTCAAGACCGGGAGTTAGTGTTAGCGTAGTGAACCGCACGCTCGCCCAAGGACTCGCTGCATGATCCGCCTGGCCTCCACTGAAGACCTGCCCGCCATCGATGCCCTGATCGAGGCGGCCTACAGCCCCTACATCGCCCGCATCGGCGCCAAGCCCAGCCCGATGCAGGAAGACTACGCGCAGTTGGTCACCCGCCGGCAGGTTCAGGTGCTGGAAGACCGGGGACAGGTAGTGGACATCGGTGGGGTGGATGCCAACGGCGCTATCCTCACGCTTGCGCCGATAGCGCTACAACCCGCCTACCGGCCTGTGCTCGACGATCTCTGCCGCACCCTCGAAAACCGATGCCATACGCTGCTCGGTGGCATTTACCTCTACGGCAGCGTTGCCCGTGGCGATGCCCGCGAAGGTGAATCGGACCTGGACGTGACCCTGATACTCAACCATTGCCCCAACGCCAATGACTTGCAGCAGCTTGAACGGGTCAGAGGTGAGCTGCAGGACCGGCACCCACTGGTGAGCAAGATCGATTTCGACATCGGCACCCGTGACCAGGTGCTGGCCGAGGAACACCGCAACAGTTGGGGTTACTGGCTAAAGCATCACTGCCGCTGTATCTGGGGCGAAGACCTCGCCCAGTGCTTCGCGCCATTCAAGCCTTCACCAGCCATCGCGCGGGCAGTCAATGCCGACCTGCAGGCTGCATTTGAGCGATATGCCGAGGGTATCGCCGATGCGGGCGACGCAGACACGCTGCGCCGGCTGCAACGGGAAGCCTCACGCAAGGCATTGCGGGCCGGCAACATGCTGCGAAGTGACAAGGACCCTTCGTGGCCGCTGACCCTGGAGGATCATGCTGACCAGTTACGTATTGCTTGTCCGCAACTGGCCGCTGAGGTCGAATTCTTTTTGCGTCACGCCTATCAACCCGAGGCCAGCGCCGAACAGTTCCTCGAACAGCTCGGCGCATTCAACACAGCATTCTTTGTACGTCTGAACGCTTCTGGTTGAACCTCAATCCTCCAGCGGCTTCGGCGGTTTGGGTGGTGGTGCCGGCTTGGCCGGCTTGGCGGGTTTACCGTCCTTGCCGGGCTTGGCCTCTTTGCCCTTGGTGGCGTCCTCCTTCAAATCGGCAACGGTCGGCGGCACGATGGCTTTTTCCGCTGCCGGCAACTGGTCGACTGCATCGTAAATCGCCTTGGGCTCGAGGATGCCGGTGTGTTCGATCCGGTGCAGCTCGCCGTCCTTGCCCACCAGTACTACCTGGGTGACCATCGTATCCCGGGCGCTGAACTTGAACTTGCGGATCAGGGCCATGGTCGCCTGTTGATCCAGAAACTTGTCATCACGCTTGCCGATCATGCCGGCGACGCTGTACAGCACCAGCTTGCGCTCCTCGAAGGCAGCCTTGGTGGCCGGGTCTTCAAGGGCCTTGTTCAACGCGCGAAGGGTCGGGTCGGCGGTACTGGGGGCAAGGACAACCAAGGGGCGGGTCTTGTACAGCTCCTGGCCCAAGGGGTCATCGCTATCGGCAGCGAGGGCGGGACCGGCGACAATGGCCAGCAAGGCGGCGAGGGTCAGTGACCGAACAAGCATGCGCATCTCCTTTCTATTTCCATGCAACAAAGACTACAAATCGCGACGAAAGATCCGGGTTGCGAGCCTAAACTACAGGGCCAGATGAGTGGGCAAGGCAAAGGTAACTTCCGATTACCAAGTGCGACCTTGGATACACACCGAAAGGTCTGTCATCCGATTCTGAGGATAGCTGAAGGCCGTCTGCCATGCCCGTCGACCACCCTGGAAAAAGGCCTGAACCATGAGCATTGCCGACACCCTGCTATTGCTGCTGATCCTTGTTACCGCCCTGGGTTGCGGGTTGATGGGCGGGTTGTTCTTCGCCTTCTCCAACTTCGTCATGCAGGCCCTGGAGCGCATTCCGGCACAGAGTGCGGTGACGGCCATGCAATCGATCAACCAGGTGGTGCTCAACCGCCTGTTCCTCTCGCTGTTTCTCGGCACCGCCGTGACCTGCGCGATCCTGCTGACCTGGGCCTGGTTGCGCTGGCCATTGCCGGGCAGCCTGTGCATCGGCATTGGCAGCGGCCTGTATCTGCTCGGTAACGTGCTGGTGACCATGCTCTTCAACGTGCCGCGAAACCAGAGCCTGGCGCGCCTGGAGCCGGCCAGTAGCGAGGCGGCCAGTGCCTGGCCGAGCTATGCGCGGGTGTGGAACCGCTGGAACCATGTGCGCACCATTACCGCCCTGGCGGCCACGGCCTGGTTGATGGTGGCGTTGCTGCGGGTGGTGTGGACTCAATAGCGGCTGCTCAGCTCCCACAGTAGATCTGTGCACGCCGGACCTGGACTTGCTGCCTGCACCGGCCTCATCGCCGGCAAGCCAGCTCCCACAGTAGATCTGTGCACGCCGGACCTGTGGGAGCAGGCCTTGCCTGCGATCGAGCGCGCAGCGGTCGCAACCCAGCCAACCCCTGATGTGCTGCCTGCACCGGCCTCATCGCCGGCAAGCCAGCTCCCACAGTAGATCTGTGTACGCCGAACCTGTGGGAGCTGGCTTTGCCTGCGATCGAGCGCGCAGCGGTCGCAATCCAGTCAACCCCTGATGTGCTGGCTACACCGGCCTCATCGCCGGCAAGCGCCGGACCTGTGGGAGCTGGCCTTGCCAGCGATCGAGCGCGCAGCGGTCGCAATCCAGTCAACCCCTGATGTGCTGCCTGCACCGGCCTCATCGCCGGCAAGCCACACAGGGTCAGTGCATGCAGGTCCGGCTAGAACAAGCCCATCTGCCGATCGATCAGCGCCGTGAAGTCATCCTCCACGAACGGCAAAATCGCATCGGCCACCGGCTGCAACTGCCGGGTCAGGTAGTGGTCGTAATCGATCGCCGAATGCCGCGTCTCCAACGGCTCCGGCCCGGTCACGGTAATCACGTAGCTGATCCAGCCGCCATTCTGGTACTGCCGCGGCCTACCCTGTCGGTCATTGAAGTCATCGGCCATGCGCGCCGCGCGAACATGCGGCGGCACGTTGCGCTGGTAGTCGGCCAGCGGCCGGCGCAGGCGCTTGCGGTAGATCAACAGCTCATCCTGCTCGCCAGCCAAGGTCTTGCGCACATACTCACGCAGGTACTGCTGGTACGGCTGACGCTTGAAGATCCGCTCGTACAGCTCCTGCTGGAACTGCCGGGCCAGCGGCGACCAGTCGGTACGCACGCTTTCCAGGCCCTTGAAGATCATCTCCTCAACGCCCTCGCCACGTTGCACCAGGCCGGCATAACGCTTCTTGCTGCCCTCCTCGGCGCCGCGAATGGTCGGCATCAGAAAGCGCTTGTAGTGGGTCTCGTACTGCAACTCCAGGGCACTGTCCAGGCCGTAGCTGTCACGCAGATGCTCGCGCCACCACTGGTTGACCTGCTGCACCAGCTCGCGACCGATACGCGCCGCGTCCGCCTCGTCATGGGCACCCTTGAGCCAGACGAACGTGGAGTCAGTGTCGCCATAGATCACCGCGTAACCCCGGGCCTCGATCAGTTCGCGGGTACGGCGCATGATCTCGTGGCCGCGCATTGTGATCGATGAGGCCAGGCGCGGGTCGAAGAAGCGGCAGCCACTGGAACCAAGCACCCCGTAAAAGGCGTTCATGATGATCTTCAGCGCCTGGGAAAGCGGCGCATTGTGCTCGCGCTTGGCCACCTCGCGGCCCTGCCAGACCCGCTCGACAATCGCCGGCAGGCAATGCCGGGTACGGGAAAAACGCGCACCGCGAAAGCCCGGTACCGAGGTCGCGTCGCCCGGCTCGCGCAGGCCTTCGATCAGCCCTAGCGGGTCGATCAGGAAGGTTCGGATGATCGACGGATACAGGCTCTTGTAGTCGAGCACCAGCACCGACTCGTACAGCCCCGGCCGCGAGTCCATGACGAATCCACCGGGGCTGGCCTCCTCCGGGCGCTCGCCCTGGTTGGGCGCGACGAAGCCCTGGCGGTGCATCAGGGGCATGTACAAATGACAGAACGCCGCCACCGAGCCGCCGCTGCGGTCAGCCGGCAAGCCGGTAACCGTGGCCCGTTCGAGCAGGAAGGTCAGCAGTTCGGTCTTGGCGAAAATCCGTGTGACCAGTTCGCAGTCCTTGAGGTTGTAACGGGCCAGGGCCGGCTTGTCCTCGACGAACATGCGGTTGATTTCGTCCATGCGCTGGTACGGGGTGTCGATGGCCTTGCCTTCGCCGAGCAGGGTCTGGGCGACGTTCTCCAGGCTGAACGAGGGGAAACTCCAGGTCGCCGAACGCAGCCCTTCGATACCGTCGATGATCAGGCGCCCGGCGGCCCCGGCAAAAAAATGCGCGCGGCTGCCGTGCTCGCGCCAGTCCATTTCCTCACCGCCACGCCCCAGGCGCAAGGGCACCTTGAGCTGGGTGGCGTGGTGCTGCAACACGCGCAAGTCGAACTGCACCAGGTTCCAGCCGATGATTGCATCGGGGTCATGCACGGCCAGCCAGTCGTTCAAGCGCTCGAGCAAGCGGGCACGGCTGTCGCAGTATTCGAGATCGAAATCCACGCCCTCGGCGTCGCCGTTGGCCGGGCCGAGCATGTACACCTGGCGCTGGCCGCAGCCTTCGAGGGCGATGGAATACAGCTCGCCGCGCTCGGTGGTTTCGATGTCGAGTGATACCAGCCTGAGCTTCGGGCGGTAGCCGGGGGCGGGCTTGAGCTGGGCATCGAGCAACACACCGTTGGCATCAGGTGTGCCGCTGAAACTCACCGGCGCGGTAATGAAACGCTCCATCAGGTAGCGCTCCGGCGGACGCACATCAGCCTCGTAGATTTGCACCCCGGCGGCGCGCAGGCGCTTTTCCAGCTGGATCAACTGGCGGTGCTGGCGGCAGTACAAGCCCAGCACCGGCCGCTGTTCGAAATCGCGCAGGGCCAGCTCGCGCAACGCGACGTCGCGCTCACCGCGCAGCACCGCTTCGGCTTGCCCACGCTGCTCGGCCGGAATGAACGCAACGGACGTCTGCACCGGCAAGCGCAAGCGCCGTGGTCCCTGATCGGTGGCCAGCCAGAACTCGACGCTGGTCCCCGCCGGGGTATCGCGCCAATGCCGGGTCAGGACAAAGCCCTGCTGTAACTCCACCGCTGCAACCTCGAAAACACCTGTGTATGCGGCGATTCTACCTGCCTGTGCCGCTGGCTGCCGAACTTAGCGCGCTACCCGTGCACCGGGGGCAAAGCCGTGGCCATGGGCGCGACCGGCAATCAGCAAGGCCAAGGCGATCAGTCCCAGCAACACCCAGTGGAAACTGCCCACGCCCCACTGGCTGAGCAGCACGCCACCGAGCAGACCGCCTGCGGCAATCGCCGAGTTCCACACGGTGACGATCATCGACTGGGCGACATCGGCGCCCTCCCCGGCGGCATCGGCGCTGGCGGTCTGCAGCAGGGTCGGCGCGCCGCCGTAGGTCAGGCCCCAGAGCGCGACACTGACGTACACCAGCGGCGCCGACTGGCTGACAAAACCCAGCACCAGCGCCACCACGGCAAATCCGCACAGGCTGAGCAAAACCATGTTGCGCAGGTGCTTGTCGATCAACGCACCGACCACGCCGATACCCGCCAGGGCGGCGATACCGAAGGTCAGCAGGACCATGCCAGTGCTGGCTGCCAGCCCCACCGAAGCCAGGAACGGCACGATGTAGGTGTACAGCACGTTATGCGCCAGCACCCAGGTGAGGATCACCAGCAACACCGCCAGCACTCCCGGGGTACGCAGAACTTGAGCGATGCCGGGACGTTGACCCGGGGCGTGACCGTCGAAGTCCGGCACCTTGCACAGCACCCAGGCCACCAGCACCAGGGTCGCCCCCGACACCAGGGCAAAGGTCATGCGCCACCCCACCAGTTCGCCCAACCAGGTGCCGGCTGGCACCCCCAACGACAACGCCACCGGCGCGCCGATCATCGCCACTGCCATGGCCCGGCCCTGCTGCTCGGGGCTGACCATGCGCCGTGCATGCCCGGCGATCACGCCCCAGGCCAGGCCGGCGGCGACGCCGGTCATGAAGCGTGCGACCAGCGTCAGCCAGTACGAACTCGATAGCGCCGTCACGGTGTTGAACAGCAGGAAACCGACAATCGCCAGCAACAGCACCGGCCGCCGACGCCAGCCCTGGGTCAGGGTCACCAGCGGGATGGCGGTCAACAGCGAGCCCAGGGCATACACGCTGACCATCTGCCCGGCCATGGCCTCGCTGACCTGCATGCCGCTGGAGATCTGCCCGAGCAGGCCGGCCGGCAGGGTTTCGCTGAGGATGGCGATAAAGCCGGTCATGGCCAGGGCCAGCAGGCCGCTGACCGGCAAGGGCTGTTCGAGTGCGGCTGGCCCGTCCGCCGTGCAACTCATCGGGGTCATGGTGAAACTCCTGTAGGAAAGATGGGCGAACCTTAAGCCTGCGGTCACTGCGGAAAAAGACGGGTACAATTCCGCTCATAACGGACATTGATGTCCGCAATCAGGGAAAGCAGATGGATAGCCTCAGCGGTTTCGTGGTGTTCGTGCGGGTGGCAGAAACCGGCAGCTTCGTCGGCGCCGCGCAATCGCTGGGGGTCAGCGCTTCGGCCATCGGCAAGCGCGTGGCGCGCCTGGAGAGCCGCCTGGGCGTGCGCCTGTTTCACCGCAGCACACGCAGCATCACCCTGACCGCCGAGGGCAGCCTGTTCCTGGAACGCAGCCGGCGCATCCTCGCCGAGATCGAAGCCACCGAACTTGAACTGTCCCAGGCCAGCGAGGTGCCGCGTGGGCGTTTGCGCATCAGCCTGCCGCAAGTCACCGCACTGGTGATGCCGGCCTTGAGCGAGTTCATGGCGCAGTACCCGGCCATCGAACTGGACCTGGATTTCGACGATCGCCTGGTCGATATCATCGGCGAAGGTTTCGACGTGGTGATGCGCGGCGGTACCCCCAGCGACTCGCGCTTGAGCGCGCGCTTTCTGGGCCATTTCCACCATGTACTGGTCGCCTCACCGGCGTACCTGGCGCGCAATGGCACCCCCGTTCATCCCGATGAACTGGCCCGGCACACCTGCCTGCACTACCGTTTCCCCAGCACCGGCAAGCTCGAGCAATGGCCGTTGCGCCAGGAGCCCGCCGGGCGCGAATACGACATCCCGGTGTCGATGGTCTGCAACCACGTCGACACGCGCATCTGCTTTGCCACCCGCGATCGCGGCATCACCTGCACTCCGGATTTCACCGTACGCCAGCAGCTGCAACGCGGTGACCTGGTGACCGTGCTCGATGACTACATGGAGCGGCGCGGCAGCTTCTACCTGCTGTGGCCCTCGGGGCGGCAAATACCGCCACGGCTGCGGGTGTTCATCGACTTCATGAGCACGCGACTGCAGCTGGATGCCGGCGCGCCGCAGTATTAGTCATATAAATAATCAAGCCCCTGAGCGGGAAGTCGCGGCACCTGCTGCTGCAGGAATTCGCCGAGCTTCTGCGCCTGGCGCGCCTTGGGGCTAGCCTGCAGCCAGGTCAGGTAATAACCCTCGCCGGTGGCCACCGCCTGCGCAAAGGGCGTGACCAGGCGGCCGGCGTCGAGCTCGCCGCTGGCCAGCAGCAGGTCGACCACGGCCACACCCAGGCCTTGCTGGGCGGCAGCGATGCCTTGATCCAGGGTATCGAACAGCTGGCCGCGGTCCAGGCTGATTGCAGCGCCCCCAGTCCGATTCAACCAGCGCCGCCAGTCACGCCGATCGGGCGACGGGTGCAGCAGTTCGCAGTGGACCAGGTCTGCCGGGTAACCGGGCTGGCACACCGGCACCAGCCATTCGTCAAACAGCTTGAGGCTGGCGATGTCCGCGGCAAAATGGCCGTCGCCCAGCAGGATCGCGCAATCGTAAGGCTCGCTGTAGAAGTCCACCGTGTCGATGTCCATCCACACACTGCTCAATTGCACCTTGCGGTGTTCTTCGCCTTGCTTGAACGTCGCCAAGTGCTTGAGCAGCCAGCGCACGGTCAGGGTCGAAGGCGCCTTGAGGCGCAGGTGCTGACGGTCCTGCCTGAGCAACCCGCAGGCATTCTCGATGATCTTGAAGCCGACCTTGAGCTCCTGGGCCAGCAGCCGGCCCGGCTCGGTGAGCGCCACTTTCGGCCCGCGGCGCTCGAACAATGCGCAGTCGAACAAGCCTTCGAGGGTTTTGATGTGATGGCTGATGGCGCCCTGGGTCAGGGCCAGTTCTTCGGCCGCGCGGGTGAAGGAGCCATAGCGTGCGGCCACCTCGAACGCCCTGAGCGCCTGCAATGCGGGAATGCGTTCGGTCATGGCCGCCTCAAGCATGAGTAAAACTAATAGAAGGCCACAGTAACAGGCGTTTTACAACCGAACCGCGCCTGCAGAGAATGCCGCTCCCGGTAAAAACCATCGAGAAATGCCCGTGAACAGTGCCCTGCTTGCCACCTACGCCCTGACTGTTTTGCTCTTGATCGCCAGCCCCGGCCCGGTGGTGGCGCTGGTGGTCAACACCACCGCCCGCGCCGGACGCAAACAGGCACTGCTGACCGCCCTGGGGACCAACGGTGCTTCGCTGGTGCTGATTGCCCTGGCCGCTGCGCTGATCTTCAGCAGCGCAGCCGTCAACCCACTGTTGCTAAGCGCCCTGAGCATGTTCGGTTGCCTGTTCATCGGCTACCTGGGCCTCGGCGCACTGGCTGAACTGCGCCAGCCCGCGCTCGCCATACAGCAGGCCCCCGTCCGCCAGGGCGGGCTGTGGCAAGGCTTTGCCATCGGCCTGTCGAACCCCAAGGACATTCTGTTTTTCGTCGCTTTCTTCCCGCAGTTCATCCAGGTTACCGAGCAGTTCAGCCAAAGCCTGATGGTGTTGGGGCTGGTCTGGCTGGTGCTCGACCTGGGCATTCTGGGCTTGTACATCCTGGTCATCGGCCGCCTGGCCGAGCGTCTCAACCGACGCTTGATCAGCGCAATCAGTGCCGTGGTGCTGTTGGCCATTGCCGTCGCCGGGCTGGCCTACAACCTCCGGCAACTGTTGCCCTGACGGGCTACGCTTTCGGGTGTAGGCCGAGAGCGGTTAGAATGACGCGCTATACCTCCAGGCCAGCCTCAAGCCACACTATGGACAGTCGGATTGAACCCTGAACAGCGCAGTCGTCTCGAAACCACCATGCATACCCGCCCGGCCCCGAATTCCAGAGGCACTTCCTTGATCCGCTCGCCCCTTTTGCACGGTCTGCTCGCCGTCGTGCTGCCAACTTCGGCGCTGGCCGCCGGCGTACGGATCGACCCGCATGCCGACCTGTTGTACCGCCAGGCCCTGACCTTGCTGGAACAGGCCGACAACCAGAACACCAGTTTCACCCTCAAGACCAGCACCACCGACCAGGACCTCGCCCAGCAAGGCCAGGCCCTGGGCCGCACCCTGGCGCCTGCGGTGAGCCTGCTGAAAAAAGCCGTGGAGCTTGACCACCCGGCCGCCCAGTACCGCCTGGCCCTCTACTACATCACCTACCTGCCGGCAGCGCAGATCCCGGCTGCCGCCTGCCCGCTGCTCGAAGCGAGCATGGGCCAGGGCTTCGCCCCGGCGGCGCTGGGCATCGAAAACTGGTGCCCGAACTACAGCCGTAGCGAATACCGCACTGCGCTGGAAAGCGTGCCGAACCTGGCCAGCCTCTACGCCCCCTACTACCCGCAACCGGCCGTGCGCCTGCTGTGCCATCGCGAGCAACCGCAAGGCCTGGCGATGCAGTGGGGCCGTCAGCGCGACTACCAGGCCGAGGTCTACCGCCTGCTGGCCAGCGCCGACCCGGCGCAAAGCAAGGCTTACTGGCAAAAAGCAGTGGACATCAATGGCTGCATCGCGGCGCAGCGGCGCCTGGCCAGCAACCACTACTGAGCTGAGCGCACTGCGCCGCCGCTGACAGCAAGATCGTTCAAGTCAGCGGCGCCCGGCTCTGGCATGCTGTACAACCGTGTTCATTGGTTGTTGCTGCCATCCATGCCCAGTCCGCCGTTCGCCCGCCAGGCCTTTATCCGTGGCGCCATCGCCATCCTGCCGTTGTCCCTTGCCGTTGCCCCCTGGGGGTTGCTGGCCGGCTCCATGGCCATCGAAGCCAACCTCACGCCCTGGGAAGGCCAGGGCCTGTCGGCCATCGTCTTTGCCGGCGCGGCGCAACTGGTGGCGATCGGCATGCTCAAGGGCGGCGCCAACCTGTTTTCGATCCTCCTCACCACCCTGCTGCTGACGTCCCAGCACCTGCTGTACGGGCTGTCGATGCGCCCGGTGCTGTCGGGCCTGCCGACCCGCTGGCGGCTGGGCCTGGGCTTCTTGCTCACTGACGAGTTTTTCGCCCTCACCAGCCAGTACGACAAACAGCAGTTCAATCGCTGGTACGCCCTGGGGGTGGGCCTGACGTTCTACATTGCCTGGAACCTGTTCACCCTGGCCGGGATCATCCTGGGGCAGAACATTCCGCACCTCGACCAACTGGGCCTGGACTTCTCGATTGTCGCCACCTTCGTCGCCCTGATCGCGCCGTTGGTGCGCAACCTGCCCACCGTGGTGTGCGTGGCGGTGTCGTTGTTCTGCTCGGTGCTGTTCAGTGCCTGGCATTGGGACATCGGCCTGGTGGCCGCCGGCCTGCTGGGCATGAGCGCAGGTTTCATCTGTCAGAAATTCAGTGGAGCACGCTCATGATCTTCGCCCTGATTATCGGCATGGGCCTGCTGGTGTTCCTCAACCGCTATGCCTTTCTGGAACCGCGCTTGCCCCTGCGCCTGAGCTCCAATGCCCGGCAGTTCCTCGGCTTCGCCGTACCGGGCATGCTTACCGCGATCTGCGGGCCTATCGTCTTTCTGCCCGGCCACCAGCTCGACCTGAGCCTGAGCAACCCGTACCTGATCGGTTCGCTGGTGGCCGTAGTGCTGGTGCTGTTGACCCGCAGCACCTTGATCAGCATGCTGCTGAGCATGGCCTTCTTTTTTGTCTTTCGTTGGTGGTTGAACGGCAGCCCATGAACCCTGCACACAAGGAACAGACCCGTTTCTGGCAAGCCTCGGCGCTCGGTGACACCGAGATGCTGCATGCGCGTTATTTTCAGCAGCGCTTCGCCCCCCATGTGCACGAAGGCTACGTGATCACCATCATCGAGTCCGGCGCCCAGCGCTTCTGGCACCGCGGCAGCGAACACCTGGCGCCGGTCGGCAGCATGGTCCTGATCAACCCCGACGAGCTGCACACCGGCGCCAAGGCCAGCGAAGACGGCTGGCGCTATCGCGGCTTTTACCCCGACAGCGAACGCATCACCGGCGTGCTCGACGAACTGGAACTCAAGCGCGACGGCCTGCCGCGCTTTGACGCCAGCGTGCTGCACGACCCGCAACTGGCCAAGGCCTTCAGCTGGCTGCACTGCTCGGCCGAGCACGGCGCCAGCGCCCTGGAACAACAAACCGCCTGGCGCGAGGCGGTGTTGCTGCTGGTGCAGCGCCATGCCCGCGCGGGCGAGGCGCGCACGCCCGGCAACGAACCGTGCGCCGTGGCCCGGGCCAAGGAACTGATGGACAACCGCCTGGCCTATCCGCCATCGCTGGAAGAACTCGCCACAGCGGTGAATCTCTCGCCCTTCCACTTTGCCCGGGTGTTCCGCCAGGCCACCGGCTTGCCGCCCCATGCCTGGCTCAAGCAACGGCGCCTGAGCCGCGCCCGTGAACTGCTGAAAAACGACTGCCTGCCGTTCAACGTCGCCTTCGCCCTGGGTTTTTCTGACCAGAGCCATCTGAACCGGCAGTTCAAGCAAGCCTATGGCGTAACGCCGGGCGAGTACCGGCGCGCCTGCACTCATTAACGGACTAAGCCAATGCCCTACCCGCTTGCCTACCGCTGGTTCATTCACAAAGGCCTGACCGACTGGGAGCCCTGGTATTTCTGCGATACCCAGGCGTCGCTGCAACAAGCGCCTGACCTGACCAGGAACGCCTTCGCCGCCAGGGCCTTTGCCAAGGAAACCGGGGCGGACTTCGAGGTTTACCTGTTCGCCCGCCGCCAGGATCGGGAGGACTTTGCCTTCTTCGTGGTGCGCGACGGGGTGATTGAAGACAAGGTCATCACCGTGCATTTGTCGTTTGCCGACAAACTCGAGCTACGCTCGCGGTTGAGCTATGAACAAGTGACCCGCAGCTTCAGTGAATGGGTGGCCGAGGTGGCGCTGGCGGATGCGCTTGAGTGGATGAGCGAGGACGACCTGCAGGATTGAATCTGGGGCTGCTCTGCAGACCATCGCCGGCAAGGCCGGCCCCCACATGTGGGAGCCGGCCTTGCCGGCGATCGAGCGCAAAGCGCTCGCTGGGCATTCACGCCGGGCGCTGCATCAACATCAACCGCAGCGCCAGCAACGCCAGCACACTGGCCAGCAAGCGCGGCTGCAACCTGGCCAGGCGCCCCTTGCCACTGAACCAACGGCTAAGCACCCCGCCACACGCCCCCAGCACCACATGAAACACCAGGGCAATCACGCTCAGCACCAGCCCCAGCAGCAACAATTGCTGGGCCACTGCGCCTTTGGCCGGCACCACGAACTGCGGCAAGAACACGATAAAAAACAGCAGCGCCTTGGGGTTGAGCAGGCTGTTCAAGGTCGCTGCAACCAACACCGCCGCGAGCGATGTCTCACGCGACCCCTCGCCCATGCCCACCGTGCGCGGCTGCAACAGCTTGAAGGCCATCCATAACAGGTAGACCGCGCCGCTGTAGCGGATGATGTCGAACGACGGCGGCCAGGCGGCGATCAGTGCGGTGACACCGGTAGCCGTCAGCACAGTCAGCAACAGGTCAGCCAGGCTGATACCCAGCGCCGCCGCCAGCCCGCCACGCCAGCCCATGGACAGCCCATGACTGATGACAAAAGCCATGTTCGGCCCGGGCGACAGCAGCAACAGGGTTACCGCGCCAGCAAAGATGACCAGCGTTTGCATATCGAGCATCGCACACCCTCTTGGCTAAGCTCCGAGTGACGACAGTAACGGATCTCCAGCCGGGACAAGCGCTACAGCGCAGCGAATTTATTGCGCAACAGTTGCCTCAGCGGCAATAAACCCGAGGCGTACTGCCGGTCATGCTTTTGAAGAAAGCAATGAAGGCACTGTCGCTGGCAAAGCCCAGTTCCAGCGCCACCTGGGACAGCGGTTGATGGATCGCCAACTGCTCTACCGCACGTACCAGCCGCCACTGCTGACGCCATTGCTGATATGACATACCAGTGTCACGGCGGATCAAACGGCCGATGGTTTTCTCACTGGCGCCGACCGTGCGAGCCAGTTCGTGCAGCGGCGGCGGCAACTGCTCAAGCCCCTCTACCAGGCTGGCCAGGCGTCGATCCCGGGGCAGCGGCAAACGCATCGGCTGCTGCCCGGCGGCCTGCAGTTCGGCGATGCACAGGCCGGCCAGATGCGCGGCGGCGCCTTGGCTCCAGTCGGTTGCGAACGGTGCCTCGGCCATGCGCTCGAGCAGTTCGCGCAACAGCGGATTGACGTCAAGGATCACCACTTCAGCAGGCAAATGCGGCCAGTGCCGGGGGTCCAGGTACACCGAGCGATAATCGACGGTCGCCCGCATCCGCGCCCGATGGGCTATGCCGGCGGGAATCCATGCCGCGCGGGTCGGCGGCAGCAGACAGAGCAGATCCGGCGCCTGGGCGTCGATGCGCACGCAGCCCTGGCGGGTGAACAGCACCTGCCCCATGCGGTGCTGATGGACGCCAGAATCGTGTTCGCCCAGGGCCGAGCAGATGCCGACGATGGGCGCGCCGAAGCGGTCCGGGTCGAAAGTGGCGGTGGGTTCCAGCCAGGCCATGCAGGTTGTCCGATATTCACTATTTTTAGACCAGACCGCGACAATACACCCATCGCCTGCCGTCTACCATGAGCGCCCTTTTTCTCACCGGGCGCTACTTATGACCCACCGCACCTGGCTGACCCTGGCCACGGCCCTGCTGATGTTCCCGCAGATCGCCGAAACCCTCTACAGCCCCGCCCTGGTGGATATCGGCCAGGGCTTCGGGGTAACGCCTGCGCAGGCGGCGCAAACCCTGTCGCTGTACTTCGCCGCCTTTGCCATTGGCGTGCTGGTCTGGGGTCGGCTGTGCGACCTCTGGGGCCGCCGCCCGACATTGCTTGCCGGCTTGCTGCTGTACGGCCTGGCATCGCTGGCAGCCTTGCTGGTCACAAGCTTCAGCGGCCTGCTCGCCGCGCGCATGGTTGCCGCCTTTGCCGCTGCGGTCGGTTCGGTGGTGACGCAAACCGCGCTGCGGGACGTGCATAGCGGTGCGGAACTGGCGCGGGTGTTTTCCCTGATCGGCGTTTTCCTGGCGATCAGCCCGGCGATTGGCGTGCTCGGTGGATCGCTGCTGACCGAGGCTTTGGGTTACCGTGGCGTGCTGGCCGCGCAGTTGCTGCTGGCGCTGGCGTTGCTGTTATGGAGCTGGCGAACCATGCCGGAAACCCGCCCACAGGTACCCCATCGCGCCAGTTTGATCGGCACCTTGCGGCGCATGCTCGGTGATCGTCGGGTGTTGCTGGCGACGCTGCTGGTGGCGTTGTTCAACATCGGCGTGTTCAGTTGGTACAGCTTGGCGCCGTTCATTTTCCAGCGTTTGCAGCTGCAAAGTCTGTTTGGCTACAGCGGCGTGTTGCTGGCGCTGGGCTCGCTGCTCGGGGCGCGCCTCAATGCGCGATTGCTGGCGCGTGGTGTCAGCCAGGCAACGCTGCTCAATCTGGCGTGCGCAGTGAACCTGCTGGCAGCGCTGGCGATACTGCTGCTGGGCGAACATTGGCTGATCGCCGTGGCCATGGCCTTTATGCTCGGCGCCTTTGCCATGGCGATTCCGTTGGTGCTGGGCTCGGCGCTGGTTGAGTACGGGGATTGCCGGGGGACGGCGGGAGCGTTGTTTGGGTTGTTGTATTACGGGTTGATTGGCGCGGGCTTGGCGTTGGCCGGATGGGGGCAGGCACTGGGAGCAGTGCTGTGCTGCTGCTCCGTTTTCATTGCTGCCGTGAGCGCTTTCTACAGGTAACGGGCATAACTCAGTTGCTTCGTTGCCTGTCCAGTTCTGCCAGATTTGACGGCAGTGGAATCCAGCTCTTGTCGATGCCCGCATTGACTAGACTGTCCCATTTATCGAGCAACTGTTTGGGGAAGCGGTGGTACTCGCTACGCTTCATCGCCGCGTCCCAGGCAACAGGAATCAGCGCCTGCAACCTTTGCACGTCATGGCCTCCACCCTCAGCGCCGGTATGGTTGTGAACCGCCAATCCCACAAGATAATCAAGCATGTTACCAGCGGCGACGCCTTCGGCCTGCCTGTCATTGGCAGTGCTTTCCAGCCATGCGATCAGCTTGGCCTGACCAGCCTCCTGGTAAAAGGGTGACCTGGCATTGAACAAGCGCCACTGTCGTTGAATGGCCGCTGGCGAAGGGTCTTTGAACAACCGTTCGACGCCCATTGGGGCCTCGAACACCGTCAACAAATCCGATACCGCATCATCCTTGAGCAGGTTGGCGACACCTTCGAGTCGTGCCCTTTTGTACGAGTCATACAGATGCGCGATCCCACCGGCGAGCAGCCTTTCCATCGCCCAATCGTGTAGTCGAACTCGATCACTGCAAGTGGTTGCCGCTGCCGTCACCAGTGCGATTTCCCGTTGGTACTGTGCGTGCATTGACTGATCTGTATCGCGTTCACGCAGGGACAACAAACCGTCGATCAAGCTGCAGCACAAACCGTAATGGCCGGATACCTCCTGGAGCGCTTCGTGCGGCGTATCCCCCCAGACTTTTTCAAGCAGGTTGAGTTGAACCCCAAGGTACTCCAGCTGCTGATCATAGACATGCTGGTCAACCTGAGAGACCAACTCACGCATTCCCTGGCAATAAGAACCGATGGTCAACCAGATCAGATTCAAGGCAACTGCCGGCTTTTCGGTCTGAGCAGCGTCAGTCCCGCTAGCAAGAAGCTGATCGATTCGCAGATCGTCGAAATCCTCGGCCCATTCATTCAAAAAAAGCCGATGTTCATAACTGGTGATGCTCGGCTCCTGTGCCAATAGGCCCATCTCGTAACGGATGCGGGCGCGATAGGTTGATTTACGCAGATCGTGCAAGGCTGCAAGCTGATTCTTAAGCCGCACGAAAGCCGGCGCATGATCAGGCATTGTTGATCCCAGCGTAAGTTGAATAGCTTCGCGCTGAAACGTCTCCCGCTCTTCATCGGTTTCTCCGCGTAGCGACTGACGGTCCCGGCCCAGCAGGGACGGCTCGAGACGTTCAAGGGTCGCCGGTGCTTCATGCCTGATTATGGTCTGCAAAATGATTGCATCCCACGCAAGCTCGTCATTGCCGTGGCGACACGCGACGGTTTTCAATTGCCCCAGGTCACGGGTTATAGCCTTGACCAGGCGAGGGTTGCGAGGAAACCACTGAGCAACTTGTTTGAAAGATGCCTCTGGAATGAAAGGGCAACATTCGCGAAACGCTCGCCATGCCAGGCGCCTGGCTTGCTCCTCAGTAGGCTCCGGCAGGGTGATGGAAATATCGATGATCTTCTCGAGAAAGCGTTGCCCATTCTCACCATAGGCGGCCGAGTACAGGCTCAGTGCTTTACTTACAACATCCAGGTCAAAGGCCAGGACGAAGGCGAAGCTCGGCCAGTCGAGCAACTCGCGCAACGCCAGCATTGCCTTGGGGATCGCGGTCGGGTCGGCGCGGTCAAGGTCATCGATGAACACCACGATGCGTGTGCGCTGGAGGTCAGCACATAGCGCTTCGAGCTCTTTGCGATTGAAGGCCAGCTTTGAACTCAGTAGCTGGCCCGTTTGCTCGGCAATCTGGGTGCCTTTGCTAACCATCGTCCCGGTAATAGGGTCCATAACTTGTGCAACTGACTTGCCAATCTCGGCAACATTGCCCAGTAGCCTGGCGATTCCACGCCCCAGATCCTTGAATGACTTGCCCGCCCAAGCACCTTTTTCAAGTTGCTCCAGCAACGCCTGATAGAACCGCTGGATCACCCCGTCACGGCCTTCGGCATCCCACGCTGAAAAGCGTACGACCACCCAGGTGATACCGTCCGGCTTGCTTTCATTGCGAATGCGCGCCTGCTCTTCAATGAAATTCAGCACGCTGGTCTTGCCGGAACCCCACTTGCCATACAGGCCGATACGCGTGGACCAGTTGTCCGGCGCCGATTCGATCGAGCGCAGCACCGAGCGGGCAATCGACCAGCGCTGCAGATCGTCATCCTGTTGCAGGCTGATCGCCGCATCATGGCCTTTGCCGCTACGCCGTGGGTTTGCTGGTGCTGTCATGTGGTGATCCATCGACCGTGAAGTTGAACCGGTCGGGAAGTTTATCCAACTGAGTTCGGTGCTGCACCTGAGCTTTCAAAATTGCGCCGTCCGCATCGCGGGGCAAGCCCGCTCCTGCCTCCTCGGTCAGGCATGCACCCACCTCCGATGCAGCCCACGGGCCATGGCGTCAAGCATAAAGCCCAGCACCCCGATCAGCAGCACCATCGCCATCAGCTCCGAATACGCCAGCCGATCACGGGTATCGAGGATGAAGTAGCCCAGCCCGGCACTCACCCCAAGCATCTCGCACGGCACCAGCACGATCCACAAGATGCCAATGGCCAGGCGCACGCCGGTCAGCACATGGCCAAGCACGCCGGGGATGATCACCTTGCACAGGGTCTCCCAGCGCGTCGCACTCAGGCTGCGGCTCAGTTGCAACCAGCGCGGGTCGAGCTGACGCACCCCCGCTGCGGTGTTGAGCAGGATCGGCCACAGCGCGGCAAAGGCCAGGAGGAAGTAGATCGGCTGATCGCCTACCCCCATCAGCATCACCACCACCGGCATCCACGACAGCGGCGAGATCATCCGCAAAAACTGGAACGCCGGGGTGGTTGCCGCTTCAAGGTGGCGATAACTGCCCACCAGCAAGCCCAATGGCACGCCGATCAGCAAGGCCAGCACCAAACCGATAAGGATGCGCTTGAGGCTGACCCAGATGTGCTCGTACACCTCGGCCTGGCCCAGCAGCTCGATCAGGCTGCCGAGCGTCGCCTGCGGTGAAAAACGCGCCGACAGGCCATCGGCCTCGCCGAACAGGTGCACGCCCAGCCACCAGAGCAATATCAAGCCGAACAGGCCGGCAACGCCCAGGGCGCCATGGATTGCATGCTTGCCCATCAGATCGCGAACTCCTCGCTACGCTCGAAGCTCTCGGGCAAGCCGAAGGCCTTGAGCCCGCCGACGGCGGCGATGCTGTTGCGGACGAAGCGGTCGTCGACCAGGTCGCGGGCGGTTTGTTGCGGGTCGAGGCCGGCGAGGAAGCCTTTGTCGCCTTCGATCAGGGTGTTCTGCAGGCGGCGCACCAGTTCTTCGGTGTAGCTGGGGAATGGATACGGCTGGAAGTCGATGCGTTTCTCGTCCCACTGCGCATGCTGGATCGCACCGCTGGCGATGTAGGCGTCACGGGCCGCTGCTGTCGGCGCCAGCACCTGGCTAAGCACCTGCGGGGTGTGCGGGGTGTACTTGTTCGGCCCGCTCCTGGACAGCAGTGCGGCGGCTTCGGCACGGTGGTCGCGGGTCCATAGCTGGGCCTTGACGATCGCATTGACCACCTTCTGCGACCACTCGGGGCGGTTGTTCAGGTCATGTTCGTGCATGAACACCACGCAGCAGGCATGGTTGCGCCAGATGTCGCCGGTAAAGCGCTGCACGCGGCCAACCTTGAGGTCTTCGGCCAAGGCGTTGAACGGCTCGGCAACGATGTAGCCGGCAATGCGCTTGCTGGCGAGCGCCGGCGGCATGTCCGACGGCGGCAGCACCACCAGGTTGACCTCGTTGGCCGCCAGCTGGGCAGTGGCGGCTTTGGACACCGGGGTCAGGCCGTGGTCGCGGAACAGCTGCTGCACCACCACGTTATGGATCGAGTACCAGAACGGAATGGCCACGGTCTGCCCGCCCAATTGCGTGACTTCGGTAATCCCCGGGGCCACGGTCAGGCCCGAGCCGCCGACGTGGTTCCAGGCCACCACCTTGGCCGGCACCTTGCTGGCGTAGCGCGCCCATACGGTCATCGGCGACAGCAGGTGAATGACGTTGACCTGCCCGGAGATGAACGCCTCGATCACCTGCGCCCAACTGCGCAACAGCACCGGCCGCTCGGCCTTTACCCCTTCAGCCTCGAACAGGCCATTGTTGTGCGCCACCAGCAGCGGCGTGGCGTCGGTGATCGGCAGGTAGCCGATGCGCACCGGCGCATCCGGGTCGCTGGCCGCCCGGGCCTGCAGGCTATTGAGCAGCGGCATGGCGCCGCCGGCGGTGAGCAAGGCGCTGAGTTTGATGAAGTCACGACGAGTGTGGGTGAAGTCGTCCAGGCACATGGGCAGTCTCCGACGGCAGCGGCATAGGTTCAGAAGAAGGTTCGGGTGTGCGGCTGGCCCGCCGAAGGGTTTTGAGTATGTCGATGCGCAGCGCGCCCAGTTCCTCGACCCGCTGCTCGCGTGGTTGCGGCAGGTCGATGTGCCATTGACCAAGGGTGCGCGCCGGGTGGTTGCCCAGTAGCAGCACGCGATCAGACAACAGCAGGGCTTCGTCGATATCGTGAGTAATCAGGACGGCCGCGGTGTTGTGCCGGGCAATCAGTTGCAGCAGCAGTTGCTGCATGTCGGCGCGGGTCACTTCATCCAGGGCGCCGAAGGGTTCATCGAGCAACAGCACTTGTGGCTGGCGCGCCAGGCAGCGAGCCAGCGCAGTACGCTGGGCCATGCCGCCGGAAAGCTGCGCCGGGTACTGCTCGCGAGCGTGCTGCAGGCCGACCGCCTCGATGGCGTGGTCGATGCGTGCACGCCGTTCGCTGGCGGCAAGCGTGGGCTGGCGGGCGAAATCCAGACCGAAGGCGACGTTGCTTTCCAGGCTCAGCCAGGGCAGCAGGCTGGGGTCCTGGAAGGCCACCGCCAGGCGCGGGTGCGGGCCCTGCAGCGGCTCGCCGAGCAAGCTGACGCTGCCCGCGCGGGCCTGCTGCAAGCCGGCCAGCACCCGTAACAGGCTGGACTTGCCGACGCCACTGGGGCCGAGGATGGTGATCACTTCACCCGGCGCCAGTTGCAGGTCGAAGTTTTCCAGCACGCTTTGCCAGCCTTGTTCACGCGGGTAGCCAAGGCTGATGCCACGGGCTTCGAGTAACACCTCGGTCATGCTGACGGCGCCTGGCGTTGCAGCTCGGCGCGCAGTTGCACCAGGCTCGGGGTAACGATCGGCACAAAGGCCGACTCGCGCCAGCGACGGGCGAAACCGGCGCCGTAAGCGGTGAGATAAGCCTTGCCGCCGCTGGCCTGCAACTCGAGCTGCACGGCGTCGGCAGCGGTTTCGGCCAAGGTGATGCGCAGCTTGAACAGGGCCGCGGGCTGGGCCAGGAAACGACCATCGAGCAGGCCCTTTTTCAACTCGCCCACGGCGTTTTCCAAGCGCTCGTGCAACACCTGCAGCGCCTCGCCAAGGAACGGGCGCATGCCCTGCAGGTGCCCTTCCACTTCGCTCAGCGAGCGCCGCGCCAGACCAATCGACATGCCGCATTGCAGGCCCAGGAATGACGGGCGCACCGCCGGCAGAAACTGCTTGGCGTTCTCGTGCAGCAGCCAGTCGCGGCTGATCGGCACCTGCTCGAAACCCAAGGCGGCGGTGTTGCTCGATTGCAGGCCCAGCAGTTGCAGGTCGTCGGAGCGGGTCAGCCCGGCAGCGTTGTCCGGAATGGCCAGAACGAATGGCGAGGCGCCCTCCTCTTCAATCGCCGCCGCCACCACGAAACCGCCCTTGCGCAGGTTGGTCACCCAGTGCAGACGCCCGGCCAGGGTCCAGCCCCGGTCGTCACGCAGGCCCTTGACCTGCAGCGCTTCGATACCCGATAGGTACTTCATGGCGTTGGACAGCCCGGTGGCACCGGCCAGCTGGCCGCTGAGCAGGTCGGGTAGCAGACGCTCGCGCAGCCCGCCGTTGGGGCTGTGCAGCAGGTATTCGATAAAAGCGCGCTGGCCCCAGAACACGAAGGCCGCCGCCAGGGAATGGCTGGCAACATTGGCGACCGTCTCTACCGCGTCGGCGACCGTGCCGCCGCTGCCGCCCAGGGCTTCGTCGATACCGACGCGCAGCACCTGCGCCGCTGCCAGTTGCCCCAGCACCGCCTGCGGGTCGCCGTGGCCCTGGTCGAGGGCTTCGGCCTGGGCATCCAGCCACGCGACCAATGCGGGATCGAGCATAGCGTTTACTCCTTTAAAAATGCGCCAGCCTGCGCTGGCGCCGAGGGTTCGTTATGCCGAAGGCTGCCAGCGGTACTTGCTCAGCTCGTCATTGAGCGGCGTCTGGGCGAACACATTAGCAAAGTTGCACAGGGTTGCCAGGCTGACGCCGAGGATCACCTCCAGGGCATTGCCTTCGCTGTAGCCCGCTTCGCGGAACGCGCCATAACCCGCCTCACTGACATTGCCGCGGGTGGCGATCACTTCGCGGGTAAACGCCGCCAGCGCTTCAAGCTTGTCTTGCGGCAACTCGCCCTTGGCGCGCAGGGCATCGACCACCTCTTGCCCCAGCTTGGCCTTGTTCAGCGCCACGGCGGTGTGGCCGGCCACGCAGAAGTCGCAGCCGTGGTGGGTGGCGGCCACCAGTTGCACCACTTCACGCTCGGCCAGGCTCAGCTCGGCCTTGCCGTTGAGTGCCGACACAGTGACGTAGGTTTCCAGCGCCGCCGGGGCGTTGGCCAGCACGCCGAGCAGGTTGGGGATGAAGCCCGAGGCCTTCTGGGCGTTCTCCAGATAAGGACGGACGGCCTCAGGGGCGCTTTGCAGTGTATGGACAGTGACGCGCGACATTGGAGTGGACTCCTGCAGACTGGGGGTGTGCGACAAGTCTGTTGGTTATAAGAATTACCTGCCATATTCTGCAGTCGCTATTACTTGCTCCTGAGTCTTTTCATTAGATGATTTCGTCCAGCCCCGTAGTCGATTGGTTATTAGAAAGCCTTGAGCTAGACGCCAGCCTGTTCCATGTCGGGCGCTATTGCGGCGGCTGGCACGCCAGCACCCACGGCCTGGCGCGGGCCAGTTTCCACCTGATTGTCCAAGGTCATTGCTGGCTGCATATCGACGGCCAGGCCGAGGCCATTTGCCTGCAAGCCGGCGATGCGGTGTTCCTGCTGCGCGACTTCAACTATCGGCTGTCCAATGTCGCGGATTGCGAGCTGGCGCAACAGCAGCCGCGCCAGGCCATGCAGCCGCTGGACAGTGACGCCACCGACGGCGTGGGCCTGGTGTGCGGGTTCTTTCATTTTCAGCCGGGCCTGTCGTCGCTGATCATCGAAGGCCTCGACGACTGGATCATCCTGCGTGCCGGCGACCCGGCGCTGAGTGCGGCGCGGGCGTTGTTCGAGCTGATCCTGGCCGAATGCCAACGCCTGCCCGCGCCCTCCTCGGCCTTGCTCGAACGCCTGAGCCATCTGCTGTTCTTGTATGTACTGCGCCAGCGGGTCAGTGACGATCAGGGCATCAGCGGCCTGGTCGCGCTGGCGCGCCACGCCAACTTTGCCAGCCTGCTCGAGCAACTGATCGAACATCCCGACCAGCCCTGGTCGCTGGAGAGCATGGCGGCCTGCACGGGGCTGTCGCGTTCGGCGTTCTTCAAGCGTTTCAGTGAGCTTGCCGGGCAATCACCCGGGCAGGTGCTGCTGGCCCTGCGCATGCGCCATGCCTGCCAGTTGCTCAAGGCCAACAACACCGTCGAGCAAGTGTGCGCGGCGGTGGGGTATCAGTCGATTGCTGCCTTCACCCGCGCCTTCAGCAAGGCTGTCGGGGTGCAGCCGGGGGCGTATCGGCGTCAGCATGAAGGGCGCTGAACGTGTTGAAAGGGGTGCAGCGCACTGCCTGCACCCCTTGCTTGCGTTATGAACTGATGCCCGGCCTGGCCGAGGTGACGAGGGTGCGGATGACATCCTGGCTTTCAGGGTCCTGCACGGTGATCGTGGTATTGGTGAAGTAGTCGATCACGATGGTTTCTTTGCTGGTGATGACATTCGACAGTTTGCCGGCACTCATGACGTTGTTGATATCCAGTGCCCAGAAGTGATGCCCCTGATACGTCGGGTTGTAATTGACCGCCGTTACCCCCACCAGGGTTATTTGATACTCAACTTCTACCGTCAGTACCCCCTTGCTGGCCGACAGTATCGCCTCTACGGTCTGCCCGGGTTGCAAGGTCAGGGTCACTCCGGCGCTCGAACCCAGGGTTACCGACTCACTTTGCGAACCGCCCTGCTCCCAGGTCTGGGTGAAACTCAAGGCGGTTTCGCCCTGGGCGCCGGCGCCGAGGAACGAGATCCCGTAGGAAATCGTCTGGCTGATGCCGACTTCCGACGAGCTCGACCAGTTGCTTTCCGCGGTGACCGTCACCTCCTGGGTGACCCCGCAGTTGAACTCCGCCGGCACCGAGGAGTGGTTGGTGAAGGTATTGGTATTGAGGGCAATCGGGTTCGAGGTTTCCGAGACAATCCTTGCGCTCACCACCGACAGCGTGGCTTGTACCTGCGGCCAGTTGTAGGTCTGGTACAGATCACCCCAGGGCGTGGGGCTGCAAACGTAAGCGTCATTGGGCGAGCGGCCAAAATAGGCAGACACCGCCGCTTTCAACGACCCATCCTGGATGTTGAACAAGGTTCGCTCGGTGTCGGTGATAACGTTCTGGACCGTGCCCGTGGCAATGACGGTTGACGCGGATGAAGATTGCCCAGCATTGATCGCGATACTAATAGCCATGACGACATCCTTGTTGAATGAGGGAGAGCAGAAAGTCGTTCAACTTCCAGCCTTCGGCGACGACATGCCGCCGAAGCCCTAACGCTAGCCCAGGGGTGGCACACAGCCAGTACCCATTGTTCATAAGCAATTGCGCTGATGTAGCGAATTATCTGCGCTGGCCGATAAGCCGCCGCCGACGAAATCACCGTTCGGTAATCGAACACAAGCCGCCCCTGCCCCCTCAAGTCCGCCTGCCATTACTCCGATAGCAGACCACCCACCGCCGCTCCAGCGGCAAAGAGTGGCGCTGATAACAACTCGAGGAGTACTGCCCGCATGTTCGCCGACCTGAAAATCCGCACCGGTATGTTCTGGGTGCTGTCGCTGTTCAGCCTGACCTTGCTGTTCTCCACCGTCAGCGCCTGGCGCGCGGCGGTGGGCAGCGACCAGCAGATCACCGAGCTGGACCAGACCGCGCACCAGTCGGACCGCCTGAACAACGCGCTGCTGATGGCGATCCGCGCCAGCGCCAACGTCTCCTCGGGCTTTATCGAACAGACCGGTGGCCACAGCGAGAGCGCCAACAAACGCCTGAAGCTCTCGGAAGAACTGCTGGGCAATAGCGCGCAGCTGATCAATGCGCTGGTCAGCAATGCCCAGGAGCCGACATTCAAAGCGCTCGCCGTGGAGCTGCAAAGCACCTTCGCCGACTACGCCAAGGCCGTGGCCGGGCAACGTGAAGCCACCCGGCACAACGACTTGCAGCACTACTTCAGGGTCAACACCGACGCAGGCAACGCCATGGGCCGCCTGCAGGCGCTGCGGCAAAAACTGGTGGCGGCGCTGAACGAGCGCAGCCAGCAGATCATGCTCGAATCTGACCGGCGCCTGAGCAGTGCCCAGCTGCTGAGCGTGGCGCTGGGGCTGCTGACCTTGCTGCTGGCCGCCCTTTGCTGGAGCTTTATCGCCCAGCGCGTGCTGCGCCCGCTGCGTGACGCCGGTCAGCACTTCCAGCGCATCGCCGGCGGCGACTTGAGCGTGCCGGTAGCGGTGCACAGCAGCAACGAGATCGGCCAGCTGTTCAGCGAACTGCAGCGCATGCAGCACAGCCAGCGCGACACCCTGGGGCAAATCACCGGCTGCGCGACGCAACTGGCCGAGGCCGCCGGGGCGCTCAACGGCATTACCGAACAGAGTTCCCACAGCTTGCGCCAGCAAGACCAGGAGCTGGAACAGGCCGCCACCGCCGTCACTGAAATGACCACCGCCGTGGAAGAAGTGGCGCGCAATGCGGTGTCCACCTCGCAAGCGGCCAGCGCCTCCAACGAACTGGCCGAACAGAGCCGCCGCCAGGTCAGCGACAACCTCGACGGTACCCAGGCCATGGCCCGTGAAGTGCAGACCAGCAGCGAGCACCTGGAACAACTGGCCGGGCAGATTCGCGACATCGGCCAGGTGCTGGAAGTGATCCGCTCGGTGTCGGAGCAGACCAACCTGCTGGCACTCAATGCCGCCATCGAAGCGGCCCGTGCCGGTGAAGCCGGGCGTGGCTTTGCCGTGGTCGCCGACGAGGTACGCACCCTCGCCTACCGCACCCAGCAATCGACCCAGGAAATCGAGCAGATGATCGGCCGCGTGCAGCATGGCACTGAGGCGGCGGTGGCATCGATGCACGCCAGCACCCAGCGGGCGCAGTCGACCCTGGGCATTACCCAGGCGTCGGGGCAGGTGCTGGAGGGGATCTACAGTGCGATCGGCGAGATCAACGAGCGCAACCTGGTAATTGCCAGCGCTGCGGAGGAGCAGGCGCAGGTGGCGCGGGAAGTGGATCGTAATCTGCTGAACATTCGCGAACTGTCGACTCGCTCGGCGGCCGGGGCCCGGGAAACCCGCGAGGCGAGCCAGGCGTTGGCGGGGCTGGCCGGGCAGCTGACGGCGCTGGTGGCGCGGTTCAGGGTGTAATCAAAAGCAGCAAGGCTTTGCCTTGCATCGCTGGCAAGCCAGCTCCCACAGGGTCAGCGTTCACAGTTCCCTGTGGGAGCCGGCCTTGCCAGCGATGGGCTGCAAAGCAGCCCAAAAACCTCAAGCTTCCACCAGAATCCTGAACCCGCCAAAAATCAGCCGCATGCCATCAAACGGCATCGGATTCTGGTCCGGCTGCAAGCGCGGGTCTTCCATCATCTTCTGCATCCCGGCATCGCGCACCTCGCGTGACGGCCAGAGGATCCAGGAGAACACCACCGTCTCGTCATCCTTGAGCTTCACGGCCATGGGGAACGAGGTGATCTTGCCGTCCGGCACATCATCGCCCCAGCACTCGACGACCTTCAGGGCGCCGCATTCCTTGAACACCACGGCGGCCTCTTCGGCGTGTTGCTTGAAAGCGTCGCGGTTGGCGGTGGGGACTGCGAGAACGAAACCATCTACATAAGACATGGGGGAACTCCTGCACGTGGTGTGTGCAGGATGGTCGATTGGGCCGGGGGTGGATCGACAGGCTTGCACGCAAGCCCGACCGATGGTCATCGCACCCTGTGGGAGCTGGCTTGCCAGCGATGAGGCCGGCAGCCCCGGCTCAAAACCGCGTAGTCGCACTCACCCCGAAGGTACGCCGATCCCCGCGCGCATCCCAGGCAATATCGAACGGCAACGGCACGCTGTCGGTCTTGTACTGCTTGTCGGTCAGGTTGTTCACATACGCCGTCAGATCCAGGTCATAGCGCCCGCCCAGATGATAGGTCGCACTGGCATTGCCCAAGGTATAGCCGCCTTGGGAAACGCTGTGATCCTGCTGCGCCGTCGGCAGGAAGAAGATCCGGCTCTGATAGCGCCAGTCGGTGCCCAAGCGCACTTCATCACCATTCTCCAGCGGTATCCGGTAACTGCCGCCCACCGCCAGGGTCCGCGACGGCGAGCGGGCAATGCGGTTACCCGAATAATCCACCCCGCCCGACTCGAAATCCTGCAACTCTGTATGTAGCAAGCCCAGCGAGCCATGCAGCTCCAGGTTGCTGAACGGCAACGCCTGCAGCTCGAACTCCGCGCCGCGAATCACCCCCTGGCCGCTGTTGGTCAGCAGCGACACCACCTGGCCGTCACGCACCGACACGGCGTTGACCTGGATGTCCGAGTAGTCGTAGTAGAACACGTTGGCATTGGCGATCAGGCGTTCGTCGAACCACTCGCTCTTGACCCCCAGTTCATAGGCATCGACGTTCTCCGGCGCCACCACCGAGGCCTCGGCCTGCACCTGCGCACCGCCGCTGAAACCACCGGAACGAAAACCCTTGGCATAACGGAAATACACCCGCGCGTTGTCGTTGAGCTGGTACTCGGGGGTGAAGTCGTAGGTGAGCTTGTTCCAGGTGCGTTTTTCATCCTGCTCGACGCGGGTCACCAGGTCGCCGGTGTAGTTTTTCCACCAGTCGCGCTCGCTGTTGTAGCTGACCGCATCGGCATCTGGTGCGGCTACGCGGTGCAGGTCGATGTCCTTGGTTTCGCGGGTCCAGCGCAGGCCGGCGGTGAGGCTCAGGTTGTCGGTGGCCTGCCAGGTGCTGCTGCCGAACACCGCGAAGCTGTCGGTGCTCTGGTCGATATCGGTACGGCCATAGTCAGCCACGCCAAAGGCCTGGTTGTAGGGCTTGGGCAACAGCCCGTTGTCGTTGCGGCTGTCGAGCTGTTCATGGAACAGGTGGGTGCCGACGATCCAGCTGATTGGCTGGTTTTTCGCCGAAGACAAGCGCAGCTCCTGGGACACCTGCTTCCAGCGGTCATCGTTAAAGCCACGGCCGAATTCGTAGAGGCTCATGTTCGGGCTTTCGGCTTTTTCGTGGATATCGTCGAAGGCGGTGATCGAGTCCAGTTGCAGGTCGCCCAGATCCCACTTCAGTGCCAACTGCACACCGTTGTGCTCGATGCGGTCTTCGGCTTTACCGGTAAAGGCGGCCTCGTCGGTACCCGGCTTCGGCGCCGGGCCGAACAGCGTATTGCCCCCCGGCCCCGAACCCCAGGCGCGGGTGGCAATGCCCTGCCCTTTGTAGTCACGGCCATGCAGTTGCAGGGTGGCCTGCAGGTCATCGTTGATCTGCGCCAGCAATTGCAGGCGCAGGGCCTGATCGTGGATGTCGCCAACGGTATGGCCATCGACCTGGTTCTCCAGTTGGCCATCGGCGCTCTGGTCGACAAACGCCACCCGTGCGGCCAGCTTGTTGTCGATCAGCGTATCGCCATAGGCGCCTTCGTACAGGCGCGAATTGTAGTTGCCCAGGTCGAGTTTGAAGTAACCGTTGGCTTTCTCGAAATCCGGCTTGCGCGAAACGAAGTTGATCGCCCCGCCCGTGGTGTTCTTGCCCCACAGCGTGCCCTGCGGCCCGCGCAGCACCTCGACGCGCTCCATGTCATAGAGCGGAAAACCGGTAGCCACGTGGGGGTCGATATACACGTCATCGGTGTAGATGCCCACCGGGTAAACCGTGGTCGACGCCATGTCCCCCGAGCCCATGCCACGAATGTACCAGCGCGGCCGCTGGTGCCCGGCGAACTCCGGGGCGATGGCGTTGGGCACGTTCTGCAGGGCCTTGCCGGCACTGAAGCCGCCACCGCTGTCGGCGATCTGCTTGGCGCTGACCACGGAGATGGCCGAGGGCACATCCTGCACCGACTCTTCGCGCTTTTGCGCGGTGACCGTGATGATGGGCAGGGCTGCGGGGGTGGGGTCGGCGGCGAAGCTCGGTAGCGTGGGTAAGGCGGCGGCGATGGCCAGTAACAGGGGCAAGCGGGCGAAGGGAGCGGTCATGAACGTCGATGTTCCACGAGGGGGAAGAGACGAGGGCCTTCGCAATGGTTGTGCCAGGTGGGTAGTGGGTTGATTTGTATCGGTTTTGTCTGTTTGCGATTGATGAGATGTTGCCTGACGAACAGCTGGCCAGCACTGTTTGCGTGAGCATCAGCAGGGGCCAAACCTTTAACTACGAGCGCGCTACAATCTTCCCTTCAATCCATTCTGCAACCTCGCGACCCTCCCCCTGTCGCTGTAAATCCAGCGGCCGGGTTTGGTAGCCCGAGTACTCTAAGGCGTGCAGGGTGGACCAAGCCTCGGCCAAGTAGACGCCGAGGGCTACGCCCGGGCCGCCGATGCGGCCCATCGAGCGAATGCTCATCCCCGTAAAAAACACACCTTGAGCAAACACGGCTAGGCACTGCCACGCGGGTATAGTCGATTCTATGCCGACCGTACTTCCAAGAGCCTCCAGCCGTGCCCGACCTGCCGCCCAACGCCGCCTACACCCAGCGCTTCAGCGCTGTGCTCGCCTACATCGACGCCAACCTCGAAGGTGATCTGTCGGTAAAAACCCTGAGCCAGGTGGCGAACTTTTCGGTGTTTCATTTTCATCGCCAGTTCACGGCGTATGTCGGGGTGCCGGTCTCGCGTTATGTGCAGTTGATGCGCTTGCGCCTGGCGGCGCATCGGTTGGCTGCCAATGCCGAACACTCGGTGCTGGAGGCTGCCCTGGCGGCAGGTTTCGAAAGCCCCGAGGCGTTCAGCCGGGCGTTTCGGCGGGCGCTGGGCAGGTCGCCGAGTGCCTTTCGCCGGCAGCCGGACTGGCAGGCCTGGAATGCGGTGTTCGATATCCCTCACTTTTCCAGGAGCGTCATCATGCAGGTTCGTATTGTGGAGTTTGCTCAAACCCGGGTCGCGGCGCTGGAGCACCGCGGGCCGGCCGCGCAGGTCAACGAGAGCGTGAGTCAGTTCATCGCCTGGCGCATGGCCAGCGGGCAGTCGCCGGTGGCATCGAGCCGTACCTTTGGCATCCCCTATGGCAACCCCGACACCACGCCGGCGGAGGATTTTCGTTTTGCCATTTGTGGTGAGATTGATGAGGCGGTGGCGGCGAATGAATTCGGCGTGCACGAACGGGTGATTGCTGGCGGGCGTTATGCGGTAGTGCGGCATGAGGGTTCGCCGGACCATATTGGTGAATCCATCTATCCGCTTTATCGCGACTGGTTGCCGGACAGTGGTGAAGAGTTGCGCGATCAGCCGCTGTTTTTTCATTACCTGAGTGCTTATCCGCAAACGCCGCAGGAGCAGTGGCAGACGGATATTTATGTGCCGTTGCGGTAGTCGGCGTCTTGGGGCTACTGCGTAGCCCATCGCCGGCAAGTCCGGCTCCCACAGTGGATCTGTGTACACCGGACCTGTGGGAGCTGGCCTTGCCAGCGATCGAGCGCGAAGCGGTCGCAATCCAGACACCACCTGATGTGCTGGCTGTACCGGCCTCATCGCTGGCAAGCCAGCTCCCACAGTGGATCTGTGTACGCCGGACTTGTGGGCGCTGGCCTTGCCAGCGATCGAGCGCAAAGCGGTCGTAATCCAGGCAACACCTGATGTGCTGGCTGTACCGGCCCCATCGCTGGCAAGCCAGCGATCGAGCGCGCAGCGGTCGCAATTCAGGCAACACTGATGTGCTGGCTGTACCGCCCTCATCGCGGGTCGAGCCCGCTCCCACAGTGGATCTGTGTACACCGGACCTGTGGGAGCTGGCCTTGCCAGCGATCGAGCGCAAAGCGGTCGTAATCCAGGCAACACCTGATGTGCTGGCTGGACCGGCCTCTAGCCACAATCCTGATTCGCGCTTACTATAAGCCCAACTCGTATTGCCGCGGCTGCTGAACCCGGTACTCACGAGGACACGATCATGGAAAGAACCCGCGCCTGGAGACGCTCACAGGCCCGTAAAAGTGGCAGAAGCAAAGCGGTGTATCCGCTGGAATTCAAGCCCGAAAAGAACTGGAAGCTGCTGTACACCCGCGCCGACAAGTTGATACGGGCACGCCAACTCGGCATGAGCTACCCCATCCGCTCCACCCGCCAACTGTTGGATCAAGAGTGACTAACCTCCTGTTCGTCTGCAGCCGCAACCAATGGCGCAGCCCTACTGCAGAAGCGCTCTGGCGCCGCCGCCCCGGCTTCGATGCCCGGTCGGCGGGCACCAGCCCGAATGCGCGCAAACCCATCGGCCCAGCGGATATTCGCTGGGCCGATGTGATTTTTGTCATGGAACGCAAACACCAGAATCGCCTGCAGGCACAATACGCGCGGCTGCTGGAGCATAAGCGGGTTTACACGCTGGATATTCCAGATGATTTTCGCTACATGGACCCGGAGTTGGTCGCCATCCTTGAGGAGACGGTCGCGTCCTGTCTTGCTATCTAGGATGGGTGCGTAAACGCCAGCAACCGTTCCTCGCGTCAGTTGGTGCGGCCAATCACTTTAATCTGCGTCAGCCCCATCAGCCCGGCTTGTTCCAGAGTCTCGTCGGGTGTCGCATCGGCATTAGGCTTGCACTGTATTGGCCAAACGCAATCGCGTTATGATCAGCCGATCTGAACCGGACGTGCCTGCCTATGCCCGTTGACCTCCAAGCGCTCTATCCCAAACTGATCCATCTGATGCTGGACACGGTCTTCGTGGTCGACAGGGATAACCAGATTGTATTTGTCAGCGATGCCTGCGAGGCGCTGCTCGGTTACTCTGCCGGCGAGCTGACCGGTACGCCGATCACCGACTACATCCATCCTGACGACCTGGCGGTGACACGGGCCTCCATTGTCCGGGTCATGAATGGTCAATCCCACGTCGATTTCCGCAACCGTTACATCCGCAAGGATGGCGGTGTCGTACATATCCTGTGGGCGGCCTTCTGGTCCGAGGAAGTGGGTGCGCGAATCGGCGTTGCGCGGGACGTGACAGCCCTCAGGCAAGCCGAGGATGAATTACGCTTCCTGGCCCATCATGATCCACTGACGGCACTGACCAACCGCGCGCTTTTCAATGATCGGCTGGAGTCGGCCGTTCGCGCGGCACACCGCCACCAGAGCAC
This sequence comes from Pseudomonas wadenswilerensis, assembly GCF_900497695.1. GTDB lineage: Bacteria > Pseudomonadota > Gammaproteobacteria > Pseudomonadales > Pseudomonadaceae > Aquipseudomonas > Aquipseudomonas wadenswilerensis. The sequence continues at coordinate 200,190 of NZ_UIDD01000008.1, forward strand.
ACTGGCGTTGCTGTTTCTGGACATCAATGACTTCAAGGGCATTAATGATGTCCATGGGCATGCCATGGGTGACCGGATCCTCTGCATGATTGCACGGCGGTTGGAAGGCTGCGTGCGCGAGACCGACACAGTGGCCCGGATGGGGGGTGATGAATTCACTGTGCTGTTGCCGGATATCCAGTCGCAGGACGACGTTTACGCCAAGGTGGAGCAGATTCTCGCGGCCATGGCCGAGCCCTTGGGCGCAGAATTTGGCGGGTTCACAATGCCGTCCTGCAGCGTGGGCGTGGCCTTTTACCCCAAGGACGCAGAGAATGCCGATACGCTGCTCAGCCATGCGGATGGCGATATGTACCGGATCAAAAAACAACGCTCCGCACAGCGGATAGTGTTCAAGCATTTACAAGCCGAGTAACAACGTGAATCGTCAAAAGAAAATAAAGCAGCTGTTAAAGGCTCACGCCAAAAAGGCCAGTGCCAAATTAGCGCCTAAAAGCAAGCCTAAATACATCAGCAAAGCCGACCGTCTAAAATTAGCGGCCGAAACAGATCAAGAGCTTTTGCCCGAGCCCCATCAAGCTGGATAGAAAATGAGAAAAATCTTCACCCCTGTCTTTATCGCACTTCTGGGCCTGCACGGCTGCGCGGAGATGCCCGATTACTCGAACGTTGATCCCCTCGTACCCGGTGATGACGCTCGTTACACCATCATCGAAACCGACACTTACGCAGGCAGAGCCCAGCGCCATTACGCCGACCTCCAGCCTGACTTGAACATCATAAAGATCAACGACAAAAAGGTTGGAAACATCCCGTTCTCTACCTATTACTACAAGAATGACTCGCCCCAGCGCGCGATCCTCAAGCCGGGCACCTACACCGTTCAGCTGGAGTACCGACTGCCTCAGCACTTCATGTTTGCGGATCTGGAGTTTGAAGGTAAGCCGGGCCAAAAGATAATCGCCCGCACGCAGTACGTTGGTCTCAATCGCCTGGAGGTATGGATGGAGGATGCAGCTACCGGCGAGATCGTCAGTAAGCGTGTGCGCTGATCGCACCCGAATCGCCGATTGTCAGTCGATCTTACCCCCTGCCCTCACGCCTCCACGAACTCATGCATCAAGTTCGGCAAACACTTCTGCTCTGGTCGTGACCTGACGGAAATGATGCTTCCACAGATCGATGCCCAACCGACCTGACCGGTCCAGGGAAGAGCCGACGGTCAGGTCGGTAACCAGCGTGGGCGTGAGCCCTGCATCGAACAGGGCAAACCCGGCGGCGAGCACGCAGGTTTCGGTCTGCAGGCCACAAACCAGCACGCGCTCGGCGCCGAGCTGCCTGATGTACTCGATGGCTTCAGCGGTCTGTCCGTAGCCGTGCTTTACAAATACTTTGTCGGCCTCGACCAGGCTTTCGTCTTCGGCCGCAGGATGCCAGCCGAGTTGCTTTTCAAACGGCGTCACCTGTTCATCATGCAACTCGACCGAGGCAACCGTCAGAATCCGCTCTGACAACGCCCGCACACCATCGACCAGCCACTCGGGTGGACTGAATGTGGACTGCACATCAACGATTAGCAAAACCTGCCGCATACACTTCTCTCGAGCATTGACCAATGGTGCGGAGTATATCGCCCCGAGGTGGATTATTTAGCGCTGTTTGCCTGCCCAATGGCCACGCGCTTTCAGGGTCGCGGACAAAAACAGCAGCGCGCGTTGAAAGACCGGGTGGCACTCGGCAAGGGGCAGATGCTCGAGCGATGCCCAGAAGAACGCGAAAGCGTGGCCATGGTCATCGAGCGTCTGATGAGTCCATTGCTCAGGCAACGGTCCGCTCGCCTCGCACAGTTGAAACGACCACACCTGACCAAGATGCCCGGCATCCCAACACCCCAGGTCGTCCGCGATGGTGGCGCAATTGATACCAGACTCTTCCGCCAATTCCCGCAGCGCTGCCTGACCCACTGTTTCATCTTTTTCAATGCTGCCCTTTACCAGTTGCACACCCGCCAGCGGATGACGAAACAAGAGGATCCTCGGGCGCAGCGTGGATGAAAGCACTACTGCGCAGGCCTTGTCGGGGAGCATGGCAATTTCCTTGTCGGCAAAAACGGCTGGGCATCATACGCCAGGAACACCATGTGGATGCTGGCTTGCCAGCGATCGAGCGCGCAGCGGCCGCAATCCAGACACTGCCTGATGAGCGGACTGTACCGGCCTCATCGCGGGTCAAGCCCGCTCCCACAGTTGCTCGGGGTACGCCGCTCAGGCGCATTTTTTTTAACAGCGGCGCCGTAGAACTTTTCTCTGTTTATCGGTCTATTTGGATACGTTCAATCGTCATTCAGAGGTTGTCTTCGCTCATGAAATTCCATGCCCCACGGATGCTGCTCGTTGCCCTGTTCGCATTCGCGGCAGTGGGCTCGGCATCGGCAACGCAGATGAAGACCTCAACCCCGGTTCTGGCTCCTGAAGTCCCGGCCACCCGGACTGCCGAAACCCCCTGGCCGAGCCTGGCCAGCATGACCGACAAGCAACCAGGGCCGTTGCTGGCCCATGATGACCGCTACCGGCATGACCACCGTTGGCATGATCGCAGGGACGACTGGCGCCGCGAAAACTGGCGCAGGGAACAATGGCGCCGAGAACAAGCCCGCCGCGAAGCCGAGCGCCATCGTTATTGGGAACGCCACCATGATCGGGCCATGCGTTACCGTTACGAGGACGATCGCCGCTACTATCGTCGCTAGGACGTGCCCGGGGTGTATTTGATCCAGCCGATGGTCCGCGTCATCGCTGCGCAGCAATCTCGACGTAGCTCGACTCCCCGTCCCCCGACAACCAACCCCATACGAAGCTCAAGCTCTGCAATCCGCCGCCGATACCCCTTGAACAAGTATGGACACTACGGGTACAGAGCATGACCCCAATCAATGCAGGAGTGCGCATCGCCCCCGCCTACACGGCCCCCCAGCCGGCCTCGGCAAGTGCTGGCAGCAGCCGCGCCGAGCAAGCTGCGGCAACGCCGAGCACCACCGTCAGCCTGGGCCAAAGCCCTCGTAGCGACGATACCGCGACCTATTCGTCCCGCGGAACCCTCGCGGTGCCGTTGCGCTACGTGCTGGAAAACGACAGCCTGAACAAGCTGAGCATGAACATGACGATCGGTGTTCAGTCCAGCGCTATCGGTTCGCGCTTCAACGGGCTCGGCGCAGCGTTGGTGAATCAATTGGTAGCCAACGGCGGCCAGTCGTTCACACAATCGGTGTTTGCCTTCGCCGACGGCGCGCAGCCAAGCGCCGAAACACTGAGAATCCAGGGCAATAACCTGCGCCAACACCCGGCCAATGCCGTGAACCTGAGCCTGACCACCGCCTCCGGAGCTACCGTCACCCTGTCCCTGGCCAGCGGCGAGCAAGGCCTGGCAGTCAGCGCCGAGGTGCAGGGCGGCCAGCTCACCAGCGATGAGCTCAAGGGCCTGGCGTCACTGGCCGACAGTTTCCAGGGGACCATCAACGGCCTGAGCGAGCAGCCTCCTCGCCTGCAGCTGGGCAAGCTGGCCACGCTCGACCCGGCCCTGTTCAGCGCGCTGCAAATGAATGCCAAGCTGGACACGGTAAATGGCGAACAGCTGTCCTTCGACCTGGCCCTGGACGACAGCGCACGCAAACTCAGCCTGCAGGGCCCCGCCGGCAACGTGCAGTTGAACCTCGACACCCGCGACACCTCTCTGCTGGGTAAAAGCGCCCAGCGCCAGGCGGCGATCAGCAATTACCTGAGCCAGTTCGATGCGGCGCAGGGCCGCGGCAAAGGCGACGAGAACCTGGTGAGCCTGCTCAAGGACGCCTTCGTTCAGCTCAACAGCGCCGACGACATCGCCAGGCCAGCGACCGGCCGTATCCCGCTGCTGGCAGCCAAAGACACAGCCCTGCTCAGCGGCCTGGCCGACTTCAGCGCCTCGATCAGCCAGACAAGCCAGCAGCCCAACTCGCTGCGCCCGACCGAGCTGGATCGCTTCGACTACAAAGTGTCCCAGTCAACCACGATCAGTGGTGCGTCGCCGGCGAACCGCTCGGTGCAACAGGATCAGCAGGCGAGCCTCACGGCCGCCTACCACACCAGCCTCAACCCGCAGATGTCGATGCTCGAGGCCATGGCGACGCAGAACTACCGTTACCACGAGATCAGCGACCAATCGAGCACCAGCACGCGTTTGCGCTACGACAAAAATAGCCTGGTGGAAGCCAGCGTCAGCCAACAGGCCAGTCGCAATGAACGTGTGCGCTCGTACGCCGAGGGCGTGCTGGAAAGCGACGTGAGCACACCGGCGTCGGTCTCCGAATCGCGCAACCTGCTTGGCCTGCTCACTGACCTGTTCGAACGCGAGCGCATCTCCCAGCGTGACCGCGGCGTATCGATCCTGGAAGCACAGTTGCAATCGCAACGCAGCCAGTGGCAGTTGCAGTCCGATCCGGCGCTGATCCGCCCTCGGGATGCCCAGCAGTAAACCCGCTTACGCCAGCAGCTCGGTGATCCACCGGGCTTGCCGGGCGACCTGCTGAACCTTGTCCTCGGGCACGCTGTGCCGCGCCCGGGCGAAGCTCGCCAGGGTCTGCTGCTTGCGCTGCAGGATGCTCTGCCACTTGGCCAGGAACGCCGGGTTGCGGGCCTGCATCTGCAGCGGGCCGAAGTACAGCTGTTCGGCGCTGTAGGTCACCGGGCCGTCCTGCTCGGCAACGATGATTTCGTAGTCGAAGCGGTTTTCCCGCAGCAGTTCCTCGCCGACGATACGGTAGCCGTTGTCCATCAACCATTGGCGCAGCGGTTGCTCGCCGCCGTTGGGTTGCAGGATCAGCCGCTCCTGGCCGCTCAGGCGTGCCTTGCCAGCCTCGAGAATGTCACGGATGGTCTCCCCGCCCATGCCGCAGATGCTGATCGCGGTGATGCCGTCTGCCGGCTCGATCGCCGCCAGGCCATTGGCCAGGCGCACGCTGACCTGCTGCTCCAGGTCGTTGTCGCGCACGGTGCGTTGGGCTGCGTTGAACGGGGTCATCGCCACCTCGCCAGCCACGGCAGTTGCGATGCCGCCCCGACGCATCAAGGCCACCGGCAGGTAGGCGTGATCCGAGCCGATATCGGCCAGGCGCGCACCGTCTGGCACATGCGCCGCCACGCGCTCCAGGCGCATGGACAATGTCTGTTCGTTCAACTGCAGCCCCTTTTCACCTGCAACGTCCGGCGCTGCTGGCCGGATCGGGGGCGATTCTGGCGGGCATTGCGGTGCATTTCAAGCGATCGGCAGCTACCCGGCCCGGCGGTCATGCCGGGCCCGCGCCGAGACGCAATGCGCTAAGTCGAAACCTGCTCGAGGAAGATCAGTTCCAGGGGTGCTGCGAGCAGCGCTTCGCTGGCAGCCGCAAAGTTCTGGAAGTACGGCATAGCGAAGTGTGCATCGAGCGCCGCTTGATCCTTGAAGGCTTCGCGCATATAGAACGTGCCCGGTTCGTCCCGGCGTTCGAACAGTACATAGTCAAGGTTGCCCGGCTCCGCCCGGGTAGGTTCGATCAGCGCCACCAGCGCCTCTTTTAACACTTGCTGTTTACCGGTTGCAGCTTTGAGTACCGCGATCGATACCAGGTGTTTCTCATGTTCAGTCATCATCAATGCTCCACTGTTCAGGTCAGGCCAAAGGCAATCCGGTCGTTACAGAAAGGTAAACAGCGACTCGGCCGGCAACCTTGACTTGGGCAGGCCGGCGTTGAAGTCATCGCTGCTGTGGTAGCCAAGGCTGACCAGCACCAGGCTGGTAAAGCCCTGGTCACGCAGCCCCAGCTCTGCGTCCAGCATCTTGCTGTCGAAGCCCTCCATGGGCGTGGCGTCAACGCCCAGGGCGGCCGCGCCCAGCAACAGCGTGCCCAGTGCCAGGTACGTTTGCTTTTCCATCCAGTGCTGCAAGTCTTTCTGGTCAAAGCGATGCAGGTCGACGTAGCCACGTCGGCTGCGGTCCTGCCCTGCCCTGGCCTCGGCATTATGAAAACGTCCATCCGCAGCTTCCTGGGCCAGTACCGCCTGCAGGTGGTCGTCGGGCATGTGGGTCCGCGTGCAGAAGACAATGACGTGGGAAGCATTGAGGATTTTTGCCTGGTTGTAAGCAAACCCGCCGTCAGTGCTTTTGGCCACCCGCGCGCGCTGCGGCTGCGTCTGGGCGATGACGAAATGCCAGGGCTGGGAGTTCACCGAAGAAGGGCTGTTGCGCAGTTGTTCAAGCAAGGCTTGCACGGTGGCGGCAGGTATTTTGCGGGCGGCATCGAAGGCCTTGGTGGTGTAGCGGCGTTGAGCCAAGCTGACGAGATCCATGGGTTACTCCTGGTTGAAAAAGCAGGAACGAAGGGTGCACCTTCCCTGGGGCAAAGAAAAACCGGCAAAATGCGCCAACACTTTCACTGCAGGAGTGAAAATGATCCGTATCGATGATCTGGGCATGTTTGTCCGCAGCGCTGCCCTTGGCAGCTTTACCGCCGCCGCGCTCGAGGCAGATTTACTGCCAGGCCAGGTGGCGGCGGCGATCAAGCGCCTTGAGCGCGAACTTGATGTGCGCCTGTTTGCCCGCACCACCCGCAGCCTGCGCCTGACGGCCGAAGGCGAGCAGTACCTGCCCACCGCGGTGTCGGTGCTGGAGACCCTCAAGCAAGGGCGCGAGAGCCTGCGCGGTGATAATGCGCCGATGCGCGGGGTGCTGCAGATTGCAGCGCCGTCGGACCTGGGGCGCAATATTCTGCTGCCCTGGCTTTCGGCGTTTCGACGCGAGCACCCGCAGCTGAACCTGCGCTTTTTTCTCTCTGACCAGATTGCCGACCTGTTTCGCGACCCGGTGGATGTCGCCATTCGCTATGGGCTCAATGGTGACGCCAACTATGTTGCGCTACCGCTGGCGCCGTGGAATCGGCGGGTGCTGGTAGCCTCGCCGGATTACCTCAGACGCAATGGCAGCCCACGGGTACCGGCAGATTTGCTCAATCATGCGTGTTTGCTTTACCTGCAGAACGGCCGCGTGTTTGACAAGTGGCGGGTAGGCGCGCAGACGGTCCAGGTGTCCGGGCCGCTGTTCAGTGACGACGCCGATGTCGCCCGGCGCTGGGCGGTTGAGGGTGAAGGGATTGCCTTCAAGTCCTGGCTGGATGTCAGTGCCGATGTGCTGGCCGGGCGTCTGCTGGTGCTGTTGCAGGACCATCCTGGCGAGGCCTTGCCGTTGAGTCTGGTCTGCCCGCACCGCAAACAGGTCTCGCCTGCGGTGTCACGGCTGCATGGGTGGCTGGCCAATCAGTTCGAGTCGTTGAAGCCGATTTGAGGCCTTCCTGTGAACCATAGAATCTCCCACAGCTCGCACCTGCTTTTCAGGTAGCCGCCGCAGCCTTATCCTTGCGCACTTTGCTCGCTGACTTTCGGGAGTTGCAATGTACATTGATGTACCCCGCCGCCTGGTGTTCTTCGATAAAAGCGACAGCATTCGCCCCGCCTGCCTGACCCAGTACGATCCGGACACCGGTGCATTGACCCACCCCGTCGGTACCCAGGCCGACGACAGGGTTTGCGACATCTCTCACGATGGCCGGCGCATGGCCCTGCAAGGCACCGATTGGCGGGTGGTGCGCGGCGCCAGTCGCTCGCGCCTGAGCTTTCTTGAAGATCGCACGGCGCTGCATGAGACCGACAGGTTCCTGGCGTACTGGTCGCACCTGGACCCCAACGGCCGGTACGCGCTGGTCGGGGTCGGCAACGATAAAAAGCGCCCGGTGGTCATCGACCTGGACAGCGGCGAATGCAGCGAACCGATCGCCCGTAATGTCGATGCCCGGTTTGGTTGCATCGACCCCGTGCAAGGCAAACTCTGGGCACCCGATGAGCGGGCCAGCAACAGTGTGCTGACGGTTGATTGCGCCAGTGGCGAGATCAACAAGATCACCCTGGCGCTGGACGCCAAGGTCAGAAGCCTGCGCTTTTCCCGTGATGGTCAATACCTGTTTGTCACCGGTGAAAACAACCGCCTGCTGTGCTGCGATCGCAACGGCGCGACATTGTGGTCCAGGGACATCGGCGAATATGGTCAGGTAGGCGCCGGGACAATCCTGTTCAATGAATCCGCTACTCACCTGTGCCTGCCGATCTCGGCGACGCAGCGTTCGAACTGGGGTGAAGACATCATCCTTGCGGCTGACAGCGGCCAGATCGAGACCACGGTTGTACGCCACAAAGGCCCACCCGGCCGGCTCGCCGCTGACTGGTTCGGCGATCAGTTGCTGACCCACCGTCTGGAGGTCGTGGACTTTTTCAGCGGTGCGGTCGTCGATGTGCTTGATCTGACCAGCCCCCTCCCCCCGGATAGCCCCATTTGAGAATGCCCAACATGCTTGTACTGCCAAAGGGAGAGCGCCACGGGGTACGAGTATCCCCGCGCTGGCCGTCCTCTGAAGTAGCCATCGATGAAGAAACTTTCCATAAGTTGATTGAGGCCCAATCAACGCTGCCACCCGACATTGAGCTGTTGCTGGTGCGCGGGTATGAAAACAAAAACAGCCATCTGGGTTCGTTCAGAACGCTCTCACGCTGGCTGGGCATCAAGGTGTTCTGCGCCTGCTACCCCGGTCGCAAGGATGAAGTCGGCGAGATATTTGGCTCCAATGGACATGACGTGGATGGCTCACATGTCGATGTCTCCATTGTGTTAAAGGGAAAAAGGCTGCGCTTCCTGCCCTTTGGCGTCTTTACCTCGCTGACTCGCCAGCGCGCACGCGCAGCGCACTACCTGGTGGTTATCGATAGGGTCAAAGACGCACTAAAACAATGCGGCTTTGACATCCATCGAAACGAAACAGAGAGCATGCAGATCCATTGCGACTACAAACCTCAGAAGTCGTAACGCACATTCATCATCACATTGCGCGGCGGCCCGTAGTGCCCGTAGCTCCCGGAAAACCCGGCGTAGTACTTCTCGTCGAGCAGGTTGTTGAGGTTCAGCGTGGTGGAAAGATGATCGCTAAGCCGGTAGCGCGCCATCAGGTTGAGCACGGCGTAATCATCCTGGCCGACGCGGCTGTTGTAGCGGCTGAAGTACAGCGAGTTGCTGGAGTTCCAGCTGGCACCGCCGCCGAGGGTCAGGCGCTGCCATTGACCGGGTAGCTGGTAGGTGGTCCACAGCCGGAAGGTGTCCAGCGGCAGCTGGGCGGTCAGGCGCTGGCCTTCGGCGTCTTCGGTGCGCGAGTGGCTGAAGCCAGCCTGCAGCTCCCAACCCGGGGCGAGTTCGCCAGCCAGTTCCAGGTCAATGCCCTTGGTCTTGGCGCCGCTCACCGCGCGGTAGGCGTCCTGATCGGTGCCCGGCACGGTGTAGCCGGCATCCAGTTCGGCGACGTTGTCGCGCTTGATCATGTAACCGGCGATGTTGGCGTTGAGCCGGCCGTCGTAGAACTCGCCCTTCCAACCCAACTCATAGTTTTTACCCACCACCGGCTCAAGCACCTTGCCGCTGCGGTCCTGGCTCGACTGCGGCTTGAAGATGTCGGTGTAGCTGACGTAGATCGACTGCTCGGGCGTCAGGTCATAGACCACGCCAGCGTAGGGCGTGACTTCGCCGCGTTCGGTCATGCTGTAGTCCAGGACGTAGCCGGAAGCCAGGCTCTTGGAATAGTAGTGATAGCGGTAATTGCTGGCGCGGGCACCGAGGATCAGGTGCAGGCTGTCACTGAGGTTGAAGCGCCCGGCGACGAAGTAGCCGCTCTGGCGCGTGTCGACGTCGTAGTCCAGCGCCGGGGTGAAGCCGTCCTTGTCGGGCTTGGGCAGTTCGTTGTTCCAGTGGTTGAAGTCGACGATGGCCGAGCGCCCGGTGGTCGCGTAGTGGTGGTTGACGTAGTCGAGGTAGTTGGCCCCGACGATAAGCTCATGGCTGTTGCCGAACAGTTCGAACGGGCCCTGCAGGGTGGCATCGATGGCCTTCTGATGCTGGGTGGCTTCGGACCAGCCCTGGCTGATGGTGGCATTACCTTCGGGGGTGATGTACGACATGCCGGTCGAACTCTGGTAGGAGCCGCTGCGGGTATCGCGATCGACATCCATGAAGGTGCCCGCGACTTTCAGCTGCCAGTCGTTGGCCAATTGCTGTTCGAGCGCCAGGCTGTAGTTGTTGGTGTCGAAACGGTCCGAGGCCCAGCGTGCGCCGGAACTGGTATCGCGGGAGAAGTCCGTCGCCTGGCCGTTGGTGAACATGATCGGCACACCCTGGCCGCCCGTTGGCCGGTAGCGCTGGTGATCGATGCTCAGGCGCACCAGGGTGCTGTCGCTGAGGTCGACTTCGAGCGCTCCGTAAAGGATGTCGCGGTCCTGCTGGTACCAGTCCATGAAGGTATCGTTGAGCTGCTTGGCCGCGACCATGCGCCCGCGCAGGTTGCCGGTCGGCGTCAGCGGCCCGGAGACGTCCGCTTCCAGGCGCTTGAAATCCCAGGAGCCGATACCGCCCTGCACATAGGCCTGGAACTCGCGGGTCGGGCGCTTGCGGATCACGTTGACCACGCCGCTGGGGTCGCCCGCGCCGGTCATCAGCCCGGTGGCGCCGCGCACCACTTCCACCCGGTCGTAGATGGCCATGTCGAGCAAGGTGCTGGGCATGGTGCGGGTCTGGTTTTCCTGGTAAGTGGTGACGCCGTCGAACTGGTAGGTGTTGATGGCGCTGCCGCGCGAATAGATGTTGAAGCGCTCGCCGCCATCCTGGGACATGGTCACGCCGGGGGTCTGGTTGAGCACATCGGACATGTTGCGCAGCTGTTGGTCATCCATGCGCTGGCGGGTGACGACGCTGATCGACTGCGGCGTTTCGCGGATTGACAGGTTCATCTTGGTGGCAGTGCTGGTCGAGCCGCTGGTGTAGGAGCCGGTACCTTCGGTGGTGGCACCCAGGCCTGCTGCGCTGACACTGGTCGCACCCAGTTCAAGGGCGCCGGCCTCGCTGGCCCGGGGGATCAGGCGATAGCGCCCCTGCCCCATTACCAGCGGCTGCAGGCCGGTGCCGGCAATCAGCTGCGCCAGCGCCTGGTCGACGCCGAACTGGCCGCGCAGCCCGGGGCTCTGCAGGCCATTGGACAACTGCGAGTCGACGGCAACCATCACCCCGGCTTGCTGGCCAAATTGCCCGAGTACGCGGTCGAGGCTCCCCGGGGCGATGTCATAACTGCGCACACCGGCCTGCTCCGCGATCACCTGGGCAGCAATTGCGGTTTGGTTGAAGGACACCAGGGTAAAACCAAGCATCAGGGTGCGTACAGCAGTGGCAAGGGGGGTAAGGCGACAACGCATCGAGGCAATCCTTGGGAAGCAGGGGTGGGCATGGCGCTGGCAGTGCAGCGCTTTCCCTTGTCTTGATGCGCGAAGCGACAAAACCTGCCAACGCCAATGAAAATTATTTCAGGCGGGCACGACACTGGCCCAATAGCCCAGCACGCGCTGGACGCGAACAGGCAAGACCTGGGTGATCAGCTCAAGACTGGCGTCGGGTTGATCGATGGAGAACGAGCCGCTGACCTGCAGCCCGGTAATTCGCGGATCGCAACGCAGCACGCCGGGGCGATAGCGGTCGAGCTCGGCCAGCAGCTCGCCGAGCGGCATGCGTTGCGCAACCAGCAGACCCTGGGTCCAGGCCTCCGCGCCCACAGCCAGCGGCACCAACGGGCCGGCCCGGGAGCTGCTGTACCGCTGTTGCCAGCTGGCCTCCAGGGTGACGCGCGCGCCTTGCCCGTGCTCGACCTGCGCCGCCCCCTTGAGCACCTGCACCAGGGTGCCAGTGGATTGCTGGCTGACCACCAGGCGCGACAGCGTCGCCGGCCGAACCCGGGCATCAGCGGTGCGCAGGCTGACACTGGCACCCTGCTCCACCTCCAGCAGCACTCGTCCACGGTTGAGGGTCAGCACCCGGTCGCCGGCCACCACGTCACTGTCCAGGGCGCTGCGGGTATCCAGTTGCAACGCCAGCCCCGAGGCGAGGCTCCAGTGTCGGCGCTCGCCGGTGGCGGTCCCGTAGTCGCTGAACAGGGTCGGCAGCACTGTGCGTTGCTGTACCCCGTAACCAGTGGCTATCAGCACGCCACCGGCAGCCAGGCTCTTGAGCACTGCCCTTCGCGAGGGCAGCGAACGTGCCTCAAGCAGGCTACGCGCACCAGCCGCCGACAGGCCGCGGGTGCCTTCACGAAGGCCCTGGCTGATGCCCGTGAGCCGCTGCCAGGCCAGTTCATGGGCCGCGCTTTCCTGGCGCCAGCGCTGGCAGGCGAGCTGCTCGACGTCGCTGCTCACACCCGATTGCAGGCGCACCATCCACAACATGGCCTGTTCGAGGATTTGCGGATCGAGACACGGCTCGTGTGCGGTCAACGGCTTCATTCGCCATGCACTGCGGCATAGCAATGCCGATAGGCCTTGAGCATGGCCTTCTGCACGACATTGACGGTCAGGCCCAGGCGCTCGGCGATCTGCGGGTAGGTCAGGCCGTCGAGCTGGGACAGCAAAAACACTTCACGCACCCGGTTGGCCAGGCCATCGAGCACCTGGCCCACCGCGTCCAGCGCCTCGAGCACCAGCACCCGGGTTTCCTCCGAAGGCTGATGCTGCGGCTCAAGCTGAGCCAGGCTTTGCAGATATGCGCGCTCCAGGGCCTGGCGGCGAAAATGCTGCAGGCACAGGCGGCTGGCGATGGTGCCCAGGTAGGCCCGGGGTTCGCGCAGCAACGGCGGCATCTCGCTGCGAAGGAGTTTTACGAAGGTGTCCTGTGCGAGGTCCAGCGCTTGTTCGCGATTGCCCAGTTTGCGCCGGAGCATGGCCACTACCCAGCTGTGATGCTGGAGATACAGCGCGCCGACATCGTGGGGGCTGGATGGGGACATGGACGGGATCTCCTGGCAGCTAAGGAAATCCGTGCATGGTAATACTTCTCATTCATTGACTACTACAGGTTTTACTTTGGCCGACCGTTTCGCGGGGCAAGGCCCGCTCCCACAGGTTCGGCGCAGGGCCTGTAGGAGCGGGCTTGACCCGCGATGATTTCAGCGGCGGCTGATGACCACCTCCAGGTACTCGCTCGGCACCACCAGCGACGCACCTCCCGCCACGTTGTTGTCGTTCAACAGCTGGGTCAGATCGCGTTCCAGCGCGCTGGCCTTGTCGCTTTCCAACGATGCAAACGCCTTGTGTACCGGCCCGTACCAGGTCCTGAACACTTCGATGAAATGCGCCGCCGAACGATAGCGAAAATTGAAGTGCTCGCGGCTGACCTTGATCGAACCGATGTCGTCGCCGAACAGGCTATGCAACTGTTCTTCATCCCCCCAGCGTGAGGGCGGTTGCGCACCGGCAGGTGGCGGCACATGGCGGCCGAGGGTCTTGAACATCTGGCCGATAAACCCTTGCGGGGTCCAGTTGGCCAGGCCGATACGGCCGCCCGAGCGGCACACGCGGCCCAGTTCCTTCGCCGCTTGCGCCTGGTCGGGGGCGAACATCACGCCGAAGGTCGATAACACCACATCGAAGGCGCCGTCCTGGAACGGCAAGGCCTCAACATCGGCGACCTGAAACACGACATTCAGACGTTCGGCGCGGGCGCGCTCTTCGCCGCGCTTGAGCAGTTCGGGCACATAATCGGTGGAGGTGACCTGGCAGCCGCGGCGTGCGGCGGCCAGGGTGACATTGCCGTTGCCGGCCGCGACATCCAGGACCTTTTCGTCCCAGCGCAAGTCGCAGGCTTCGGCCAGGTGTTCACCGACCAGCTGCAAGGTGGTACCGATCACCGCGTAGTCGCCACTGGCCCACGTCGCCTGCTGGCGCGCTTTCAAAGCATTCAAATCCAGGGGTGTGCTCATGGTCTGCACCTGATGAGGTTGTTCACACGAACAATCAGCTAAACCCCAACCCCATCATCCGGCAAGGGCCGCCGTTTCAGCGGCAAGACCCGTTGGCTACAGGGCTATAACCCCAGCGCATAAACAACAAAAGCACCCGAAGGTGCTTTTGTTGTCAGCGCGTGTTAGCGCGACAGGTTGGCCACCTTGGCCCGTGCCGCATGCAGTTTTTTGTAGCTGTCGATCAGGCGCTGGTGACGGTCGAGGCCTTCGAGTTTCATGCTGGTCGGCGTCAGGCCGTAGAAGCGCACGCTGCCGTCCACCGAGCCGAGCACCGCGTCCATGCGCGGGTTGCCGAACATGCGGCGGAAATTGACCTCGTAGTCGGCCAGTTCCAGCTCATCGTCCAGCGCCACTTCCAGCACCACATTCACCGCCTGATAGAACAAGCCGCGCTCGACGGTGTTGTCGTTGAACTGCAGGAAGGTCTCGACCAGCTCTTTGGCCGGTTCAAATTGCTGCAGGGCAAGGTGGATCAGCAGCTTCAACTCCAGGATGGTCAGCTGGCCCCAGGCGGTGTTGTCGTCGAACTCGATGCCGATCAGGGTGGTGATGTCGGTGTAATCATCCAGCTCGCTTTCCTCCAAGCGCTCGACCAGAGCGTGCAGCTGCTCATCATCCAGGCGGTGCAGGTTGAGGATGTCTTCACGGAAGAACAGCGCCTTGTTGGTGTTGTCCCAGATCAGGTCGTCCACCGGATAGATTTCCGAATAATCCGGTACCAGGATGCGGCAAGCCGTGGCGCCCAGGTGCTCGTACACCGCCATGTACACTTCTTTGCCCATGTCTTCGAGAATACCGAACAGCGCTGCGGCTTCTTCGGCGTTGGCGTTTTCACCCTCGGCACAGAAGTCCCACTCGACGAATTCGAAGTCTGCCTTGGCACTGAAGAAGCGCCACGACACCACACCGCTGGAGTCGATGAAGTGCTCGACAAAGTTGTTCGGCTCGGTCACCGCGTGGCTTTCGAAGGTCGGCTGCGGCAGGTCGTTCAGGCCTTCGAAACTGCGGCCCTGGAGCAGTTCGGTGAGGCTGCGCTCCAACGCCACTTCAAAGCTTGGGTGCGCGCCGAACGAGGCAAACACGCCGCCGGTGCGCGGGTTCATCAAGGTCACGCACATCACCGGGAAGGCGCCGCCGAGCGACGCATCCTTGACCAACACCGGGAAGCCCTGCTCTTCCAGGCCCTGGATGCCGGCGAGAATGCCGGGGTATTTGGCCAGTACTTCCTGTGGCACATCCGGCAATGCCAGCTCGCCTTCAAGGATTTCACGCTTGACCGCGCGCTCGAAGATTTCCGACAGGCATTGCACCTGGGCTTCGGCCAGGGTGTTACCGGCGCTCATGCCGTTGCTCAGGTACAGGTTCTCGATCAGGTTGGAGGGGAAGTACACCACCTCACCATCGGACTGGCGCACGAACGGCAGCGAGCAGATACCGCGTTCGACATTGCCGGAGTTGGTGTCGTACAGGTGCGAGCCGCACAGTTCGCCATCGGGGTTGTAAATCTCGCGGCAGTATTCGTCGAGGATTTCCGCCGGCAGCGCATCTTTACGGCCTGGCTTGAACCAACGCTCGTCCGGGTAATGGACGAATTCTGCGTTGGCGATGTCTTCGCCCCAGAACTGGTCGTTGTAGAAGAAGTTGCAGTTGAGCCGCTCGATGAATTCGCCCAGCGCCGAGGCCAGCGCGCCTTCCTTGGTCGCGCCCTTGCCATTGGTAAAGCACATCGGCGACTGCGCATCGCGAATGTGCAGCGACCAGACATTGGGCACGATATTGCGCCACGAGGCGATCTCGATCTTCATCCCAAGGCCGGCGAGAATCCCCGACATGTTGGCAATGGTCTGTTCCAGCGGCAGGTCCTTGCCGGCGATGAAGGTACTGGTGTCCGACGCCGGGTCGAGCATCAGCAAGGCCTGGGCGTTGGCATCGAGGTTTTCCACTTCTTCGATGACAAAATCAGGGCCGGTCTGCACCACCTTTTTCACCGTGCAGCGGTCGATGGAGCGCAGGATGCCCTGGCGGTCCTTCTCGGAGATATCGGCCGGCAACTCGACCTGGATCTTGAAGATCTGCTTGTAACGGTCTTCCGGGTCGACAATGTTGTTTTGCGACAGGCGGATGTTATCGGTGGGGATACCCCGGGTCTGGCAGTACAGCTTTACAAAGTACGCCGCGCACAGGGCAGACGAAGCCAGAAAGTAATCGAACGGCCCCGGTGCCGAGCCATCGCCCTTGTAGCGGATCGGTTGATCGGCCACCACCGTGAAGTCATCGAACTTGGCTTCAAGTCGAAGGTTGTCGAGAAAGTTAACCTTGATTTCCATGCGGGAATACCATACGAGCAAAACGATTTGGCCGCCATTATCCGGGTTTTCGCCGGGAAGTCTTGTGCCGGGCGCAATTACTCGGGCAAACCCGCCAGGCGCAGCCCCTGGGCAAACCGCTCGAAATCCTCGCCCTGCTGGATCGGCAGCCATTCCTTGAGCCGTGACACCCGCAAGGTCGGGTCCATCGCCCGCAGGCGCTGCAGCGCCTGCTCGACTTTGTCCTGCCGGCCGGCGTGGGCATAGCTGGCCGCCAGCAGGGCCGCAGCCGGCAGCAGGCTGGGCAGGTTACCCAGGGCCTTTTCGGCCCAGCTGGCGGCGATGTCGAAGCGGCCGGCAAAAAAGTGCGCCAGGGCCATGCCCACCTGCATGCGAAACATCTCCGGGTCCAGCGGGCTCAGGCGCACGACATGGTTGAGGTTGTCGATGGCCGCCTCGGTTTCGCCGCGCAGGGCACGCAAAATACCGCCCAGGTACCAGGCCGGCGCCAGGTTGGGGTTGAGCAGCCGCGCGCGGTCGAGCAAGGCGATGCCGCTGTCGACATCGCCCGCCAGGTGCGCCAGGGCATGGCCACCACGGGTCAGGGCCACGGCGTCGTCGCGGCCAAGCACCACGGCCAGGCGCGCCAGCCGCGTGCCTTCGGCGATCTCCCGCGGGCGATCGCTCATCCAGCCATTGATCTTGCGCCAGAAGTGGCACCAGGCGGCCATGCCGTAGGCCGAGGCGAATTCCGGGTCCAGTTCGATAGCCCGGTAGAACAGCGCCAGGGCCTGTTCGATGGCTTCGCGGGTGCCGTTATGCAGCTTGGCCGTACCACGCAGGTAGTAGTCGTAGGCATCGAGGCTGTCGGTGGGTTTGCGCTTGGCCCGCTCGATTTCGGCCCGTTCCAGCTGTGGGGCAATGGCACCGACCACGCTTTCGGCAATGCGGTCCTGCAGGTCGAAAATGTCGTCGAGCAGGCCTTCGAAGCGCTCGGCCCACAGATGCGTGCCGCTGCTGGCATCAATCAACTGGCCGGTGATACGCACCTTGTTGCCGGCCTTGCGCACGCTGCCTTCAAGCACGTAGCGCACACCCAGCTCCTGGCCGATACCCTGCACGTCCACCACCCTGCCCTTGTAGGTAAAACTGGTGTTGCGGGCGATGACGAACAGCCAGCGCAGGCGCGACAAGGCAGCAATGATGTCTTCGACCATGCCGTCGGCGAAGTAGTCCTGCTCGGGGTCGCCGCTGAGGTTGTGGAACGGCAGCACGGTGATCGACGGTTTGTCTGGCAGGTTCAGTATGGCGGCTGGCGCCGGCAGTGGTTCGGCTGACAGTGCAGGCTCGTCGGCCAGGCCCTCGCAACGGCTGATCACGCCTGTGAAGCGGTAGCCCTTGCGCGGCACGGTGCGCACCAGGCGCTGCTGCTCGCCGGTGTCGCCGATGGCCTTGCGCACGGCGTTGATGTGGCTGGTGATGGTCGATTCGGAGACGATGCGCCCGCTCCATACCGCCTGCAGCAGGTCGTCCTTGCTGACCACCCGTTCGTGGTTGCTGACCAGCAGCAGCAACAGGTCGAACACCTGCGGGCCGATGGCCACGACCTGGCCGCGCTGGGTCAGCTCCCGGCGCTGCTGGTCGAGCACGTAGTCTTCAAACACGAATTGCACGGTGGCTATCCCCTGGGTCGAGCGCCCCCGACTCCGTGTCCGAGCTGGCGATTGGTCGTGGTTTCGATCATACGGCAGGCCGTGGCCGGCTGCACCGTCCAGCGGGCGGGTCGGCGCAGGTTGGAGGCTTTGGACATAAATCCACGCCAATGCCAAGGCAAATCCACGCCTGCTGCAAGGACTTGCCCCGGCGCCGCTGGCACGCTTGAGCCCATCGACAGCAATGGTTGCCGTCGGCAAGCGGAGAGTCCCCATGAAAATCGTCGTCATCGGAGGCACCGGCCTCATCGGATCGAAACTGGTGAAAAACCTGCGCGAGCGCGGCCATGACGCCGTCGCCGCCTCGCCCAACACCGGGGTCAACAGCATTACCCGCGAAGGCCTGGCCGAGGCGATGGATGGCGCCCAGGTGGTGGTCGATGTGGCCAACGCGCCATCGTGGGAAGACCAGGCGGTGCTGGAGTTCTTTGAAACCTCCACCCGTAACCTGCTGGCCGCCGAAGCCGCTGCCGGCGTCGGTCATCATGTGGCGCTGTCGATCGTCGGCAGCGAGCGGCTGCCGGCCAACGGCTACTTTCGTGCCAAGGTCGCCCAGGAGAACCTGATCAAGGCGTCCGGCCAGCCCTTCACCCTGCTGCGCGCCACGCAGTTCTTCGAGTTTGTCGGCGGCATTGCCCAGGCGGCCATGGTTGGCGACGAAGTGCGCCTGTCACCGGCGCTGATCCAGCCCATGGCTTCCGATGACGTCGCTGCGGCGCTCACCGATGTGGCCCTGGCGGCGCCGCTCAACGCCACCGTGGAAGTCGCCGGCCCCGAAGCCCTGCCGCTGGATGAGCTGGTGCGGCGTTTGTTCCGCGCCACCGACGACACCCGCAAGGTGGTGCCGGATGTACACGCGCGCTACTTCGGCGATGTGCTCGACGACCAGTCGCTGACCCCCGGCAGCAACCCGCGCCTGGGTGCGATCCGCTTCGAGGACTGGCTGGCGCAATCCCCCCCCCAGGCCCCGCGTTGAGACACGCTTACCCACTCATTGAAGGAGCATTGCCATGTTTAGCCGATTGGTTCTCGCCGCCGCCTTTGCCAGCTTTTCAATCACCAGCGCCTGGGCTGGCGAACCGCAACCGGGCAAGGTCAGTGTGGTGTTCGACCGCGCCCTGCCCAATGTGCCGGGCAAGAGCATGAAGGGCGTGCTGGTGGAATACGCGCCAGGCGGCGCATCACCGGCGCACCTGCATCCGAAGTCGGCGTTCATCTACGCCACGGTGCTCGAAGGCGCGGTGCGCAGCAAGGTCGGCGACGGCCCGGAGAAGGTCTACAAGGCCGGGGAGCATTTCGTCGAGGAGCCCGGCGCCTTTCATGCAGTCAGCGCTAATGCCAGCAGCACCGAGCCGGCCCGTTTGCTGGCGGTGTTCGTGCTCGACAGCAGCGAGCAGGAGCTGGTCAAGCCCGTTAACAAGTGACCACGCCAGGCGACCCTCGGCAGCTTCGGCTGCCGCAGGCGCCGGCATTGAACAGGACACCCATCATGAACGTGCTCATGCCCTCCCCCGACGTCGAGGCAGCACCGGCAGCGCCACGGCGCGGCAAGCGCAAGGTCGTCGGCCTGCTGCTTTGCGCCAGTGCCCTGGCGGTGTTGCTGGCTGGCTGGGCTGCAGGGTTCAGCGGCGCCAGCACCTCCACCGACAACGCCTATGTGCGCGGCGACGTCACCTCGCTAGCGGCCAAGGTGGCCGGCTACGTAACCGCGGTCCAGGTCCGGGACAACCAGAGCGTGCGCGCCGGTGACGTGCTGTTTCGCATCGACGACCAGGACTATCGCGCTCACCTCGACCAGGCCGAGGCCAACTACAACGCGGCCCAGGCACGCCTGAGCCATGTCGATGCGCAGACCCAGCTGCAACGCGCACTGATTCGCCAGGCCGAGGCCCAGCGGCGCTCGGCCGCCGCCGAAATGAACCTGGCGAGCAAAACCCACGACCGCAGCCGCAAGCTGATCGTCAGCAATGCCGTCAGCCAGGCCCTGGTCGATGAAACCGGCGCGGCGCAATCAAAGGCCGCGGCGACGGTGTCTGCCGCCTCGGCCTCGGTGGACGCGCAACAGCAGCACATCGCCGTGCTGCTCGCCCAGCGTCAAGCCGCCGTTGCTGCCGTGGCCCAGGCCCAGGCCGCGCGGGACCTGGCGCGGATTGACCTGGACAGCACGGTGGTGCGTGCCCCGGTGGATGGCGTGGTCGGCAACCGCCAGGTGCGGGTCGGACGCTTTGTGACCACCGGCATGGCCTTGCTCGATATCGTGCCGGTCAACGATGTGTGGGTGGTGGCCAATTTCAAGGAAACCCAGCTTGAGCCGATCCACCCTGGCCAGCGCGTGCACATCACCGTCGACGGCTACCCCGACGACGTGCTGGAAGGCGTGGTCGACAGCTTTGCCCCCGGCAGCGGTTCGGCGTTCAGCCTGCTGCCGGCCGACAACGCCACCGGCAATTTCGTCCGGGTCGTGCAGCGTGTGCCGGTGAAGATCCGCCTGGCCCATAACCCCCTGCCCGGGCGTATCGTGCCGGGCCTGTCGGCGCGGGTCGAGGTGGCCCATGGCGGTGGCTCGTGAAGCGCGGCGGCGCTAGCCTGCTGGTGGTCGGCATACTGCTCGCCACCCTGACCGAGGCCATCGCCAGTACCGTACTGGCGCTGGGCCGCGGCGACATCATCGGCGACACCTATGCCACGCCCGATGAGTTCGCCTGGCTGGATATCGGCTACACCGGGTTCAAACTGATCGGTTTCATGAGCGCCGCCTGGCTGCTCAGGCGCTTCGATCCCCGGCAGGTGGTCATCGGTGCGACCCTGGCCATGGGTCTGGCTTGCGCGATCGCGGTTTACACCACGCAACTGCAGTTGCTGACTGCGTTGCGGGTGGCGCAGGGTTTTGCCGGCGGCACGCTGCTGGTCGGTGGTCAGATGATCCTGTTTCGGGCCTACCCGCGCGCCTGGCAACCGCTCATTCAAGCGCTGTTCGCCATGGGCGCCGTGGTTGCCCCGGCTACCCTCGCCCCGGCCCTGCAAGGCTGGTTGCTGGACAGCCAGTCGTGGACCTGGATCTTCTTCAGCGTCTTGCCGCTGGCGCTGCTGGCCGGTGGGCTGGTGCTGCTCGCCGACGTGCCGAAGCCGGCCAAAGCCCGACAGCTGCCGTTTGACTGGCTTGGCTTGTTTTTCCTCGCCACTGCGCTGTTGTGCTTTACCTATGTGCTCAGCCAGGGCAGCCGCTGGGACTGGTTCGAGGAGCCTCGCATCCGCTGGCTGACGGTGATTGGCACAGCGGCGCTGCTGGTGTTTCTCGGTCGGCAAGTGCTGGCCAAGGGTCGAGGTCTGCTCGACTTCAGCCTGTTCCAATCGAGCGATTTTGCCTTCGCCTTTATCGTCAGTTTTGTCGCCGGTGCGGCCTTGTTTGGCAGTGCGTACCTGATCCCGGCATTTGCCTTGTCGGTGCTGGGCTTTACCCCGACGAGTGCCGGTTTGTTGCTGTTGCCCAGTGGCGCGTTTTTCGTGGGTGCGCTGCTGGTTTCGGCCTACCTCATGCAGGCACGTGGGGTGCCGCCGTTTGCCACGGTGCCCTTTGGCATCGGGCTGATCATGATCGCCATGTGGATGCTGTCTGGCTCGACCAGCGAAAGCGGCAGCGCAGACATGATGGCGGCCATTGTATTGCGCGGGCTGGGCTTGGGTTTTCTGTTTTTGTCGATCACCCTGATTGCCTTCACGCACCTCAACAGCCGCAACCTGGCGGCCGGCATTGGCCTGTTCAATGCCGGGCGGCAGTTAGGCGGGCTGATGGGGGTGGCCGGGTTGCAGACCCTGATCGAGCATGACGTCGCGACCAATGCCGTGGTGCTCGGCACCCGTGTCACGCCCGGCAGCGCGGCGATGATGGAGCGTTTGACCAGCAGCACGGCGTTGCTGATGGATAAAGGCATGGATGCAGCGGCGGCGGCGCGGGCGGCGACAAATTTGCTGGGGCGGGCGCTGTCCGGGCAGGCCCAGGTGATTGCCTTCGATAGTGCGTTCATGGCCGTGACGCTGCTGTTTGCCGTGGCGGCGCCCGTGTTGGTAGCGATCAAGATCGGCTTTGCCAAGCATGCAAAAACCTATTCTCGGGAAGGCCAATAAGCTCAACGGTGTTTGCCGTGAATCTGGATGCCGTCTATACCCATGAATTATGGCTCTCTGCCAGCTATGGCCCCAACATGATCTCTTTGAGAAGGAGCATCGAATGTCCCCGGCCTGGAAGCTCGTCGTGTTCAGCGCAATGTTGTTTGGTTCGTCTGTCGCACAAGGCGATAGCTTTCGAATTGCCACGTGGAACCTTGGCTGGCATATCGCTGAACAAGAGCTGCCAACCTGGATTGCACAGTGCTCAAAAACCTACGCGAAAGACGCTCAAGGTGATTGGAAGCTGGTACCCGTCGGTACACCGCAGGCCAAGCGTGGATGGGACATCAGCGAGTCACGTGCTTCACTCGAAGGGGTGGACCTTGCCAGAATGCCGCCCTGCGCGGTCTACATGACTGCAACTCATCAGGTCGTGGAAGTTACGCCTGAAGCCTATGCCAAACGCTTGGCGCAAATAGCCAGATTGATGTCTGCCGAGATCAAGCCGGACGTCATTGCATTCCAGGAAGTTTCCGGAGCACAAAGTGTTCGCGAAGCGCTTGGCGACGCCGCAGCAGACTACAACGTCTGCTCCTTCGAGGGTGCCTACAAGATACAACGCCTGGCGTTTGCCTGGAAAAGGTCGTTGGGCGAGGCCGTCGAGGCATGCACCGACCTGGTAGAGCTGTCCCTGCCCGATCGTCCAGCGACCAAACAGGTACGACCGGGGTATACCGTCACGTTGAATCTGGGCGGCAAACGGGTTCGCTTTTTGACGGTCCATCTCAAATCCGGGTGTGTCACACCGCTGGAAGGTGATCGTCTCGACGGCGACAAGGGAGCCGACGACCCATGTCCTGTTTTGCAGCAGCAGGTAGGCCCACTTGAAGTCGCATTCGAAACACTGCCGTTGAACGTGGATGGCTTCGTTGTACTTGGCGATTTCAACCGTAATCTTTGGCACGAAGCCAACAAACTGGCGGGCGCAGAGCCACTGCGAAGCGACGGAGAGACCGATTTGACGAAGAGCCGGGCCGCCACGGTATCAACGCGCAATCTGCTCTTGGAAATCAATGACGGAGCACCCGCAGGGTCGAAGGCCAGACTTCTGTCAGCAGTGTGTCCTGGAGCCCCGTCAGTAAAGGCTGCGTGCGAGTCGGCAAAAACCTCCAAACTGTCCCAGGCGCAGCGCAAGGCACTGACTGCTGCTGATGGGCTGGGCTGCCGAAACCCGGTTGGCCTGGACCACATCCTTGTATCTGAGACGCTGGCCAATAGTGTCCAGTCGACTTACAAGGTTCCAATCGGCAACATGGGCGGCTCCCTTCCTGCAAAGCCACCGCAGTACCCCGTCGCTGCATTGGCGATATCGGACCATTGCCCGGTTGTGATAGATATCCAGCTGTGAGGGGCTTGCGTGAGGCTCAGCTACCGACGAAGCCGGCCGGTAACAGGCCATCTGCAACTACGCCCGAATAGCTCAAGGCCACCGTCCCGGTGAGAAAGACCGGGCCCTCGCCATCCCATTGCACAGTGACGGTCCCGCCATCGCATTCCACCTCAACGCAAGGGTCCAGCAGGCCGCGACGGATGCCGTTGACCACCGCACCACAGGAGCAGGACCCCGAACCCAATGCAATGCCGCCCCAACGCTCCCAGATGCGCAAGCGAATGTGCGCTCGGTCAATGACCTGGACGAAATGCACATTGGTCCGGTTGGGGAACAGCGGATGGGTCTCGATGCCCGGGCCGATAGCCGCCAGGTCAATGGCCG
This sequence comes from Pseudomonas wadenswilerensis, assembly GCF_900497695.1. Lineage (GTDB taxonomy): Bacteria > Pseudomonadota > Gammaproteobacteria > Pseudomonadales > Pseudomonadaceae > Aquipseudomonas > Aquipseudomonas wadenswilerensis. The sequence continues at coordinate 224,019 of NZ_UIDD01000008.1, forward strand.
CCAGATCATCGACAAAAAAGCTGCAGTGCGGGTTGCCCATGCTGCAGGCGCTGGGGCCTCCAGCCAGTGGCAATACAGCCGTATCCATTGCGTCAGCCAGCGGAACATCCGACCAGCCGAACAGCGGCGCGCCCATGCTGATGGCAATGGCGCCCGATGCCGTTCGTTCGCACGTCAGTAGCCCACGGTTGGAGCGCAAGGTTAGCGACGTGGTGTTCGCTTCGTGCATCAACCTGTCCGCAGCACCCCGGGTTGCGCTGCCGCAAACGTCCAGCGGGGAGCCATCGGCATTCCAGAACAGCAGGCGCGCCTGGGCATCATCACAATCGAGCAGCACCGCGAGCTGATTGAAGCCGATACCGTGGCTGCGATCCCCCAGTCGCCGGGCAATGTCGCCAGTGATCGGGTTGGCTGCGTTCCGCGCGTCGACGATAACGAAGTCATCGCCATTGGCGTGCATCTTGTGAAAGCTCAGCGGCATAGATCGACCCTGGCAGCGAAACAGATTCAACGTCGATCTAGCCTAAATCCCACAACCTTTGCAAGCACGAGAAAGGCAGCCCGGTCTTCCGGGCCGCCCGCTTCTCACGCGCGTCTACGCGTTTTCCAGCTGACCAATCGCTGCCTGCAGGCGGCTGCGGCTACGTTCGCTGACATCCTTCTGGCTCTGGTGAGTCTCGGTCGGTGCCTGGCGCACGTTGGCATGGGGCACCACCTGCCACCCTCCGCCGTCCAGGCGCAGGTAGCGATAGCTGGCGGTACCGCTGGCCCAGTTGGCGCTGAGGATCCCGTGCAGATGGAAGGTCTGCTCCAGGGTGCTGAACGGACCGCTGGGGCTGCCGGTCAGGTTGAGCACGATATGGCCATCACCTTTGAGGCCGAGCTTGAGGTCGGAATAGTCCCCCCAGACATCGGCATGGAAGTTCAGCGGTGGGTAGGTGGCAGCAAAGATACTGGCTACGCCGGTGATCTTCTTCTGCACGGTATTGACCAACAGATCGAGGGTCAGGACGGGAGCACCGAGCAGGCCGGTACGCACATTGAGACGGGTGTGGAACAGTCCGATTGCGGGCATGGTGCGACTCCTTGTCTGTTCAGGCGCGGCTGGATTTGCCGGCTTTGCCGGAAGTGCTCTTGGTCGAATCGATGGCGGTGTTCAGGGCAGCGCCTGCGTCACCGGTAGCCAGGGCCTTGAGATGATCGACATCGCCGGTGGCAATGGCCGCCTCCAGGGTGGTGGCGTGTAGCAGTGCCTGGATGTCGACATCACCGAAAGCCTTGATGCGGGTGTCTTCCCGGTGCGCTGGCGCTTCGACCACGATCCATTGCCCCTGGCTGTTCAGGTAGCGGTAACCGGCCTGGCCTTTCTGCCAGTCCGAACCCACCGCGAGTTTGAGGCTGAAGATGATCGGCGAGTTGGCAGTTTTGCCGCCATGGTTGCCCTGCAACGTGATGAGGATATTGCTTGGGCTTGGCGGCAGGAACAGCTGATAGCTGTAGGTGCCCCACACGTCCAGGTGCTGATCCAGCGGCGGGTTGGTGGACTGGGTGAGATGGGCGGTGCCGCGCAGGGTGCGGTCAGACGGATGAACCAGCAGGTCGAGCACCAGGCGCTGGGCGCCGGGTGCATCGGTGCCGATGATGTAGGACACGGGGAAGAGTCCTATTACGGGTGCTTGTAGTGAGTCAGTCATGGTGCCTCCATTGCAAACAATGAGTGGAAACAAGCGCGTGGGCTGTTTCTGGCGGGCGACTTCCTTGGCGCGCAGTTGGATGTAGGCGAACGGCGTTGCGACCTCCGTGATGGCGTCACGCGCAGATTGCCTGCGGCGAAGACGCTGCGGTCCGGCACGGCCATGCCCAATGGGCAAGGTTCGCCGAGGTGCAACGGGTATGAAACCCTCCCTGGGCGCATAGCTGCCTGCCTGGCAGCCCTGATCAGTAAAGCAGGGAAAACCGGACCGGCCAGGGGGTGGTGGCAAAAGTGCATGATGTCCGACGGGTGGTTGAGCGGGCCCCTGAAAAACGCAAACTGCAGGTTGAGTATCCGCATCTGGCTGCTGATTGGGTGTTCGAGTGAACGTGGCCATCGCTGGCACGCCAGCACCCAAAGGGTTCTTGGCCAGACATTCTAGGCGTATTGGATCAATCCGATTTTGCCGTGGGACGATTCCGATTCCGTCCAGCGGTACGTTAAGTCGTAAACACCAGTGCTAGGTTCCGGGCTTCATTGCCCAAGGAACCTGCGCATGACAAGGACGCCATCCCCCGTTTTTTCCCCACCTCCTGCGATGACCGCCGCAAGCGGCACGTTGCAGCCAGGCTTCTACATCGTGCCGCGCAGCATGACCGGTGCCCAGGTGCTGGCCCTGCTAACGGCAGAACAGGGGCCTCAGTTGATCGCTCGATTACAGCGACTTAACCCGACCTTTGCCAGTGGCTTCAAGGCGGGGGAAATCTTCGTCATTGCTGACCCGGACATTGGCAATGCCTGCACGCGTGAAGAGGCCGAGCTGATGACGGCTGCGGCGCAGGTGCGCGAAAGCCTGGCTGCACTCAGTGCTGAAGAGGCCAATTTCATGATGCGCCATCAGGCCGAGATTGCCGGGCTGTCCGCGGGTGCGAGCCAGGCCATGGGGGTCGGCAAGGACATGCTGGAAAAGGGCCTGCGCCAGGTCGAAGCAACGTTGCGCAGTATCGAGCAATTGCATCAACGCGAATTCAGCCGCAGCGGCAAGTTGAACAGCGCAGACTTCTTCAACGCCCGCCGACGGCTGCACTTGCAGCTTGATGCGCAGCTCAAGAGTGCCTTCCTGAACAAGCAGCTGAACCTGGGGAGCTACGACAGCTTGCGCAAGGGCCTGGGAATTTCGACGCGTAGCCTGGTGCACCACTGGAACCGGGCCGGCGGGGCCGGGCAGATTCCCGGGTACGCTACGCATTTGGACCAGGTGGCGAAGACGGCCAAGTATCTTAAGTATGGAGGGTATGTCGGGATCGGGTTGGGTGGGACGGCGTCGTGGTTGACGGTGCGGGATGCATGTCGGGCTGGGGAGACGGATGAATGCAAAAGGATCCGGTTTACCGCGACGGGTAGCTTTACCGGGGGGCTTATCGGTGGAACGTACGATGCCAAAGCCGGATTCGTTGCCGCTACTGCTCTATGTGGTGTGTTTGCCGTAGCGAGTGGCGGATTAGGTGTACCGGTTTGTGGGATTGTTCTGGTCGGGGGTGGGTCGCTTGCCGGGGGTATCGCGGGCGGAGCATTCGGGGAGTGGGTGGGTGATTTGATCTATGAGGCGTAGGAATGATCAATATCGAAAGTTGGCCATTAGGAATCAAAATTATCTTCGGCCTCTCCCCTTTTCTGGTCGGTTTGACCGGGTTGATGATGAGTGCGTATATCGCTTGTAGCCGCGATTTCCTTGTGCTTATTTCGGCAATTCAGAGCAACCCCTGGTTTGAGTCGCAGAAGCGCTCGCAGGGAACATCCAGCTTTACGTCGCGTTGGAATTTGGTTTACTCAGCGGCGGGAGTATTGATCTGTCCGCATCTGCATATACGAAGAGGATTGCTTGATGCTGAAGAATTCCGCCGCTTCCCCCTCCCCCTCAAACGCCGAATGCTTTGGTCAGTCTGGCTGACAGTCATTGGCTTTGTCTGGTTAATGATTGGTGCTGGGCTGGTGCAGGCGAGCAAGTATTGAAACCACCGTGCAGCAGTCAATCAAGCACGCAAAGGACGTAATCCAGGCAACACCTAATGTACTGGCTGAACTGGCCCCATCGCGGGTCAAGCCCGCTCCTACAGTGGATCTGTGTGCGCCAGACCTGTGGGAGCAGGCTTGCCTGCGATCGAGCGCGTAGCGGTCGTAATCCGTACTGCCTTCCACAGATCCGCTCCTTGCACTGGGAGGTCCCGGACCAACCTACACCTACGAACCCGGCAAAAATTAACCGTTGATCACTGGTAACCTGCAGCCCTGTTCAGCACACTCAGCAAGGCCGATTATGGACGATCCAACCTACTACCCCTTCCACCTCTTCGCCGCCACCTTCGAGAGCGAAACGCACGCTCGCCAGTTCGCTTTCGAGCAATGGCAACCCGAGCCGCCCGCCGACGCAAGTTCTGCCGAGTTCGCCGCGTGGGAAGATCACAATCCAACCTGGCAGCTTGCCCGGGAACTTGAGTTCTTCATGGATTCGGACTTTGTCGAGCTGGATGAATCGCTGGAGTATGTGCAGAGCCTGGTAGCCAACGAGGCGCAGAAATCGCAGTTGTGTTCCCGGTCTCTGGCCGGGTTCAGTCACTTCATCATCATCGGCGACAACGCGATTTACGGCGACCGCCGCTCACCAGATCACTCCAATCCGCGGCAACCACAAAGCACCGCCACGCTCACCTATCTGGGGCATTTCAATTGAGCCGCTTACAGGTGGTGGCGATTGATCTGGGCAAGGTGACAAGCGCCAGGGAGCTGCATTGCCTGTTAAGGGATGCCCTCGGCTTTCCCGATTGGTATGGCTGTAACTGGGATGCCTTCTGGGATGCGATTACCGGCCTTGTGCAGATGCCTCGACAGTTGAAGCTCAGTGGCTGGGACACTTTTTCCAGGCAGTTGCCGAGGGACGCCGAGCTGATGCAAAAATGCCTGGCCACTCTGCAGGCCGAGTATCCGCAAATGGCGGCTGAAGTGCTGTTCGAGTGAACCAGGCCATCGCCGGCAAGCCAGCTTCATAGGGCGATGAATCCGATTTTACTGTGGGACGCTTCCCATTCCGTCTAGCGGTGCGTTAAGCCGTGAATGCCAGTGCTAGGTTCCGGGCCTCTTTGCCCAAGGAACCTGTGCATGACAAGGACGCCATCTGCCGTTTTTCCCCCTCCGCCTGCGATGACCGCCACCAGCGGTACTTTGCAGCCTGGCTTCTACATCGTGCCGCACAGCATGACCGGTGCCCAGGTGCTGGCCCTGCTGACGGCACAACAAGGGCCTCAACTGATCGCTCGACTACAGCGGCTCAACCCGACCTTTGCCAGTGGCTTCAAGGCGGGGGAAATCTTTGTCGTTGGTGACCCGGACATCACCAGTGCCTGCACCCGTGAGGAGGCCGAGCTGATGACGGCTGCGGCGCAGGTGCGCGAAAGCCTGGCTGCACTGAGTGCTGAGGAAGCCAACTTCATGATGCGCCATCAGGCCGAGATTGCCGGGCTGTCCGCAGGCGCGAGCCAGGCCATGGGCGTTGGCAAGGACATGCTGGAAAAGGGCTTGCGCCAGGTCGAAGCGACCTTGCGCAGTATTGAGCAATTGCATCAGCTCTCGGCACTGCCAAACAGCTTGCGACTTCAGAACCAAACCCCCAATTTTGGTAACGCAAGCTTAAGGTCACGCTGGTATCTGGTAAACACAGTCAGCGGCGCCATGCTCTACCCCAGGTTCTGCATTCGCAAAGGGCTGTTCGATGCAGGTGAACTGCAGGTATTCCCAGCCTATCTCAAACGTAAAATGATCATCTCGTCCTGGTTGTCGATCATCGGCTTTGCCTGGCTGATGACAGGTGCAGGGCTGCTGAAACTCAGCAACGGATAAATGGTTCTGCATGCACCGAATCTGTGAGAGCCGGGTTTGCCAGCGATTGAGCTCATAGCGCTCGTAATCCAGTCAGTGCCTGATGTGCTGGTTGTATTGGCCTCATCGCGGGTCAAGCCCGCTCCCACACGAGTGGGTGGGTGATTTGATCTATGGAGCACAGGAATGATCCATATCGACAGTTGGCCATTACCATTGAAAACTGTCTTCGGCCTCTCCCCTTTTCTGGTCGGTTTGACCGGGTTGATGATGAGTGCGTATATCGCTTGTAGCCGCGATTTCCTTGTGCTGATTTCGGCAATTCAGAGCAACCCCTGGTTTGAGTCGCAGAAGCGCTCGCAGGGAACATCCAGCTTTACGTCGCGTTGGAATTTGGTTTACTCAGCGGCGGTCTTTGTCTGGGTAATGATTGGCGCAGGGCTGGTGCAGGCGAGCAAGTATTGAAACCACCGTGCAGCAGTCAAGCGAACCCGCAATGGATTGCCCACTCGTGATGAACCTGAGCACCTGGCCAATAGGGGCTCAAATTGCTTTTGGCCTGGCCCCCTTCGTATTGTGTTTGTCTGGCTTAGGCATTGGCGTCCATCTCGCTTGTAGCCGACATTTCAAGGTCATGCTCAAGGCCCTTGAAAATAGCCCCTGGCTTCATCAGCAAGTCAACTTGTGGGGAATCACCAGCGTAAGGTCACGCACGCTTGTCGTGGGTAGTGTCTGCGGCGCAATGCTTAGACCGCGCCTTGGTATCCGTAAAGGCGTATTGGACCCAGCGGAAGTAGCAGATTTCCCACCTTATCTAAAACTCCGAATGTACATTTCGTCCTGGTTGACAATTGTAGGATTCGCCTGGCTGATGGTTGGTATAGGCCTGATAAAACTGGGCATGTTTTAGCCCTAACCAACACTCATCCGCAAGGCCATCGAAGGACGATCCTGACTCAAACCTTGAGCGGAATGAGCCGATGATCTCGCCCTGGAAGTAACCGTTGTGTTGGGTGAGTTCTGTGCGCATCGGCTGTTCGATTTCGCAGTAACCCGGCCTGGACGTAATTCAGGCGACACCTAATGTGATGGCTGGACTGGCCCAATCGCGGGTCAAGCCCGCTCCTACAGTGGATCAGTACGCCGGACCCGTGGGAGCTGGCTTGCCTGCGATCGAGCGCGTAGCGGTCGTAATCCAGTCAGCGTCTGATGTGCTGGTTGAACTGGCCTCATCGCCGGCAAGTCCGGCTCCCACAGGAAACGACCATGCTGGAAGATCCTCGAACCTGGATGCCCGGCGTGCAACTGGTTTTCTTATTAACGCCTTTTCTGTTGATGTTATCTGCAATGGCGATGAATGCCTGCGTCGCCTTGAGCCGTGATTTCGACCTTTTTGATTGAGGCAATTCAAGGCAACCCCTGGTTCGAACGCCAGAAGAACCTATGGGGCACTGCAAGCTTCAAGTCGCGTTGTTACTTGGTATGGTCGGCCTGCGGCGTGGTGATCTGGCCACAGCTTCATGTACGCAGGGCCCACCTCGATGCAGACAAGATGGATAGATTGCCGCCAACCCTCAGGCGCCGGATGATCGTTGAGTGAGTGGCTTTGCCGATTAAGGATAGTGGGAACTCCGGCCTACAAGCACAAGACGGAGAAGACTCATGGCGGCATCCTCGCCTGCCGCACTATCCTCGGCACCGAGGCCTTCGAGGCCTGGGGCTGGCGGATTCCGTTCCTGCTGTCGATCCTGCTGCTGATCGTCTCGGTGTACATCCGCCTGCAACTGAGCGAATCGCCGGTGTTCCAGAAGATGAAGGCCGAGGGCAAGGCCAAATTCACCAGTTCGTGCGACCTGGCCAAGAGCGTGCTGGCGAAAAAAGCCATCCCCTACAGCAACGAGAACGCTGATCCCGGCACCGTCGCGCAGATCCGCATCGGCGACAAGGTGATCCAGAGTTTTGAAGGCACCGGCATGCCGGCCGCCGACTTCAAGGCCCAGAACGACGCCTTCATCGCCACCCCGGGCACCGCCCTCAAGGATGCTGGCTACCCGGAAAAAGCCGACCCGGCCAAGACCAACTACCCGATGGTCTTGCTGCTGACCATCCTGGTGATCTACGTGACCATGGTCTACGGCTGGTTCGGCGGCTTCCTGCCGACCGTGGCCTTCGCCATGGTCGCCGCCACCGGCGATATCTACTACGGGCTGTGGTACCCGATCGTCAGCGCGGTGATGACGGCGATCCTTGGCACCTTCTTCCTGCCGGAAACCAAGGACCGCGACATCACTCATACCTAAGTCTGATACCCACCCTCTCCCCCTGTGGGAGAGGGCGTTTCAGCTGTTTCCCGGCACAGTGCCAACCCGAGCGAATTATGTACTAACTTGTTAATTAGCTTGCTAAGGGTATAAAATTCGACCACTCCCCCCCTTCGAGTTTTCTTCGATATGACACAGACACCGCGCGTATCTGGCGCCTCAACATTCATCCTGGTTGGCCTGGGGGTGATCATCGCCCTGCTCGGCCTTGCGCTCGCCGCCGGTGGCGTGAAGCTGGTCAGCCTGGGTGGTTCCTGGTACTTCCTGGTCGGCGGTTTGCTGATGGCCATTTCCGGCCTGCTGATCGCCCGCCGAAAACTGGCCGGCGCCTGGCTGTTCGCCGCCTTCCTGGTCGGTACCGCGATCTGGGCCGTGGCCGATGTCGGCCTGGTGTTCTGGCCGCTGTTCTCGCGCCTGTTCATGTTCGGCGCGATGGGCCTGGCGGTGGTGCTGGTCTATCCGCTGCTCAAGCGTGCCGCTGGCGCCACGCCCGGCCGAGGTGCCTATGGCTTGGCGGCGGTGCTTGCAATTGCCCTGGCGGTGGCAGCGGGCAATATGTTCGTCGCCCATCCAAGCGTTGCCCCTACCGGTGACGGCCCGGGCCTGACCGCGGTCGACCCGGCCAAGGCGCAAAAAGACTGGGCCCACTATGGCAACACCGAAGGTGGCAGCCGCTTCGCCGCGCTGGACCAGATCAACCGCAGTAACGTCGACAAACTGAAAGTGGCCTGGACCTACCACACCGGTGACGTAGCCATCAGCGACGGCAACGGCGCCGAAGACCAGCTGACCCCGCTGCAGGTCGGCAACAAGGTGTTCATCTGCACCCCGCACAACAACCTGATCGCCCTCGATGCCGACACTGGCAAAGAGCTGTGGAAGAACGAAATCAACGCCAGGTCGGCGGTCTGGCAGCGTTGCCGCGGCATGGCCTACTTCGATGCCAGCGCACCGATCGCCCAGCCGACCCAGCCGAACAGTTCGCCGATCATCGCCGCCAGCGTGCCGGCCGGTGCCAACTGCCAGCGCCGTCTGCTGACCAACACCATCGATGCGCGCCTGATCGCGGTCGACGCCGACACCGGCGAGTTCTGCCAGGGCTTTGGCAACAATGGTCAGGTGGATCTGAAAGCCGGCCTGGGCAACGTTCCGGACTCCTTCTACCAGCTCTCCTCGGCGCCGCTGATGGCGGGCACAACCGTAGTGGTCGGTGGCCGCGTCGCCGACAACGTCCAGACCGACATGCCGGGTGGCGTGATCCGTGGCTTCGACGTGATCAGCGGGCAAATGCGCTGGGCCTTCGACCCGGGCAACCCTGAAGACCGCAATGCGCCGACCGGCGACAGCACCTACGTGCGCAGCACCCCCAACAGCTGGGCGCCGATGTCCTACGATCCGGCGATGAACACCCTGTTCCTGCCAATGGGCAGCTCGTCCACCGACATCTACGGCGTCGAGCGTACCGAGCTGAACCACAAGTACGGCGCCTCGGTACTGGCCCTGGACGCCAGCAGCGGTGCAGAGAAGTGGGTCTACCAGACCGTGCACAACGACCTCTGGGACTTCGACCTGCCGATGCAGCCGAGCCTGATCGATTTCACCAAGGCCGACGGCCAGTCGGTGCCTGCGCTGGTCATCGGTACCAAGGCCGGGCAGATCTACGTGCTCGACCGCGCCAGCGGCAAGCCGCTGACCGAAGTGGTCGAGACCCCGGTCAAACCGGGCAACATCCCCAACGAACCGTACTCGCCAACCCAGCCAAAATCGGTGGGTATGCCACAGATCGGTGCCCAGCAGCTGACCGAGTCGGACATGTGGGGCGCGACCCCGTACGACCAGTTGCTGTGCCGCATCGACTTCAAGAAGATGCGCTACGACGGCCTGTACACCGCGCCCGGCACCGACCTGTCGCTGAGCTTCCCGGGCTCCCTGGGCGGCATGAACTGGGGCAGCATCTCCACCGACCCGGTGCATGGCTTTATCTTCGTCAACGACATGCGCCTGGGCCTGTGGATTCAGATGATCCCGTCGCGGAACAAGGGCCAGGCCGCCTCCGGTGGTGAAGCGCTGAACACCGGCATGGGCGCGGTGCCGCTCAAGGGCACGCCGTATGCGGTGAACAAGAACCGCTTCCTGTCGGTGGCCGGCATTCCGTGCCAGGCACCGCCGTTCGGCACCCTCACCGCCATCGACATGAAGACCCAGAAGGTTGCCTGGCAGGTGCCGGTCGGCACCGTTGAAGACACCGGCCCGCTGGGCATCCGCATGCACCTGCCGATCAAGGTTGGCCTGCCGACCCTCGGCGGCACCCTGTCGACCCAGGGCGGTCTGGTGTTCATTGCCGGCACCCAGGACTTCTACCTGCGCGCCTTCAACAGCGCCAACGGTGAAGAAGTGTGGAAAGCCCGCCTGCCGGTCGGCAGCCAGGGCGGCCCGATGACCTATGTGTCGCCGAAAACCGGCAAGCAGTATGTGGTGATCACCGCTGGTGGTGCGCGTCAGTCGACTGATCGTGGCGACTATGTGATGGCGTACGCGCTGCCTTAAATCGCATCACCCCAATCGCGGGTCAAGCCCGCTCCCACAGCTTCTGTGGGAGCGGGCTTGACCCGCGATGAGGCTTTTACCGACCTCCCAGGAATACCCCGCAATGCCCTCCGCTTCTCGCATCACCCCTGCCCTGCTCCTGGCCCTGGCCAGCTCCACAACCCTGGCCGACGACCTGATGACCCGCAACACCCTGACCGGCGACTGGGGCGGCCTGCGCCACCAGCTCGACGAACAGGGCATCAAGTTCACTGGCGACTACAGCGGCGAAACCGCCTACAACGCCGATGGCGGCCTGCACCGCTCGGCGCGTTACTCGCAGAACCTCAAGCTGGGCGTGCAGTTTGATCTGGGCAAGCTGTACGGCCTGGACAACGGCGGCAAGGTCCAGCTGACGGTCAACGACCGCCGCGGCAACAGCGCTTCCGAAGACCTGGTGGGCAACCGCCTGCCGATCCAGGAAAACTACGGTGGCCTCTATACCCGCCTGACTGAACTGAGCTATGAGCGCACCCTGTTCACCCCGGCACTCAACCTCAAGCTCGGTTACATGGCCATGGGCAACGACCTCGGCGGCCTGGACAGCGGCATCCTCTGCAACTTCATGAACGCCGGTTTCTGCGGCCATCCACTGAACATGTCCGGCGGCAGTGGCTGGACCAACTACCCCAATGCGCACCTGGGCGTGCGGGTCAAATACGACCTGTCGCCGGCCTGGCAACTGCGCGTGGCGGCGTTCAACGTCGACCCCGAAAGCAACGGCAACTCCAGCCGCGCCTGGCACCTGGGGCCCAAGCACACCACCGGCACCGTGGTACCGGTCGAGCTGGTGTACAAGCTGTCGGGCGCACTGCCGGGTGAGTACAAGCTGGGTTACTACTACGACAGCTCTGATGTCAAACGCATCGGCAGCGACAAACAGGTGTCCGGCCGTGACGGCCATTACCTGCTGGTGGATCAGGCCGTATGGACCTCGTCGAGTTCCGAGGGGCGCAGCCTGCATGCCTTTGGCCAGTACTCGGCCACCAGCGCCGCCGCCTCGCCGTTCAGCAAGTGGTATGGCGCAGGTGTCGTGCTGTACAAGCCGTTCGAAGGTCGCCCGCGCGACACCGTGGCCCTGGGCTATGGCCGCGCCGTGCCGAACCCGCGCAGCCGTGATGTGCAGCAAGATGCCGCCGCAGCCGCAGGCGTCGCCTACCCCAACCTGGACAGCGCCGAGCAGTTGATCGAACTCAGCTACGGCTACCAGGCCACCCCTTGGCTGACCTTGCGCCCGGATGTGCAATACATCATCGAGCCGGGGGCGTTTTCCGGTGACAACATCGACAATGCACTGGTGCTTGGCCTGCAGGTCAAAGCCACGTTCTAAGCCTTCCTGACAACGGTGAGCGCAGGTTGACCTGTACGCGCCTGCGCGATTCAGGCGATGATCGCGCTCCCCGTTTTCGAAGGAATGAAGATGCCTACGCTGATCTCCATCTACGCCCTCTGCGTGGTCGCGCTGTTTGTGAAGATGCTGGCGATCTCCTGTTATCAGGGTTTCTATCGCATCAGCCGCCTGACCTTCAAAAACAGCGAGGACGCCGGGTTTGTCGGCCGCCAGGCGAGCCCCGAGGAGTTGCCGCAGGTCAGCCGCGCGGCCCAGGCCTGGGCCAACGACCTGGAAAACATTCCGCTGTTTTTTGTGCTGGGCGCGCTGTGCCTGGTGTTCAACCCGCCGTTGCTGTTCACGGCCGGGTTGATGGTGCTATTTACCGTCGCACGCCTGGTACACACCGTGACCTACCTGGCGCGCTGGCAACCGTGGCGCACCATTGCCTATGCCGTGGGCATCATGTGCCTGCTGGGGCTGGCGGCCATGGTCAGCATGGGCGCCTTGCGGCATTGGTGAGCGAGCGCGTTATACCGCCCTGGCGCTCAACAACCGCACCCCGAGGCCGATGAACAGCGCACCGGTGGCACGCTTGAGCGCCGCCACCACGCGCGAAGCCTTCACGTGCTTACTGAAGTGCAAGGCGCTAAAGCAGTAGAACGAGTGCACGCCGCAGACGATGGCGGCACTGGTCAGGTACATGACCGCGAACTGCTCGGCGATCGGCCGGCCATGGTCGAGAAACTGCGGCAGGAAGGCGCAGAAGAAAATCAGGGTTTTCGGATTGCTGGCCGAGACCAGGAAGGCTTCAGTGCCGATCCGCCATTTCGATTGCGCTGCCGGCACGGCACCTTCGGTGGCAGCGGCTGGAACCGATTGGCGTGCGAACAGCTGGCGTGCACCGAGGTAGATCAGGTACCCCGCGCCAACCACCTTCAAGACCAGGAACGCTGTCGGCAACGCCAGCAACATCGCCCCCACGCCCCAGGCCACGGCACTGATGACCAGCAGTTGCGCCAGCAGGTTGCCGAACAAGGTCACGCCCATGCCCGCCGGGCCATGGCGCAAGGCGTTGCGCACGGTCAGCAGTACGTTGGGGCCGGGGGTCAGGGAAGTCAGCAGGTATGCCAGGGAAAAGGTGAGCCAGAGGTGCAGTGCCATGGAGGCAGTCCTTGCCAGGGGGAATAAGTGGCAACAATGACAGTAATTGCACGGGTGTTGCAATTGCTCTGGGAGCGACCATTACAAAGAGGAAAGGTACAACGAGAAAATGGCAGGGGCGGCTGGATTCGAACCAACGCATGGCAGGATCAAAACCTGCTGCCTTACCGCTTGGCGACGCCCCTGTAGCTGTAGCGATGAGTGCGTGGCACTCGCTTGCGATGATGCAACGTGGTGCAACCTGGGAAGTTGCGGGCCTTCGCTGCCAGCCCCGTGAGGACCGTTGCAAGAATGGCTGGCAATTTATCAAACTTCGTTGTGCCTGGGAAGCCCCTGACTGCACAAATTGTTGTTAAAACAGCCACTTACTCTGAATCGAGGCGCCAGATCGGCGCCTCGACCGCTCACCGGGTACACCTAACCTGGTGCACCCGGTATTTTACCGCTGCGTGGAACTCAGTTCCACGGACGGTCGCCGTTCTCGTCCTTGACCCGGGTCGGCAGGCCCATCACGTCCAGCGCCTTGAGGAACGGCTCGGCTGGCAGTTCCTCGACGTTGACCATGCGCTGCACGTCCCACTCGCCACGGGCAACCAGCAGCGCCGCGGCCACAGGCGGCACGCCTGCGGTGTAGGAAATGCCCTGGCTGTCGGTTTCGGCGTAAGCCTCTTCGTGATCCGCTACGTTGTAGATGAACACTTCGCGCGGCTGGCCGTCCTTGGTGCCTTTGACCAGGTCGCCGATGCAGGTCTTGCCGGTGTAACCCGGTGCCAGCGAGGCGGGGTCAGGCAGCACGGCCTTGACCACTTTCAACGGCACCACTTCCAGGCCTTCGGCGGTCTTGACCGGTTGCTCGGAGAGCAGGCCAAGGTTCTTCAGCACGGTGAACACGTTGATGTAGTGCTCGCCGAAGCTCATCCAGAAGCGCACGTTCGGCACGTCGAGGTTCTTCGACAGCGAGTGCACTTCGTCGTGGCCGGTCAGGTACAGGTTCTGCGAGCCGACTACCGGCAGGTCGTCGGTACGCTTGACTTCGAACATGGTGTTGCTGGTCCACTGGCTGTTCTGCCAGCTCCACACCTGCCCGGTGAACTCGCGGAAGTTGATTTCCGGGTCGAAGTTGGTGGCGAAATATTTGCCATGGGATCCGGCATTGACGTCGAGGATATCGATGGAGTCAATGCTGTCGAAATACTTTTGCTTGGCCAGGGCCGCATAGGCGTTGACCACGCCCGGATCGAAGCCCACGCCAAGAATGGCGGTAACGTTCTTTTGTTGGCATTCCTCGAGGTGTTTCCACTCGTAGTTGCCATACCAAGGCGGCGTCTCGCAGATCTTGCCCGGTTCTTCGTGAATGGCGGTGTCCAGGTAGGCCACGCCAGTATCGATGCAGGCACGCAGCACCGACATGTTGAGGAAAGCGGAACCGACGTTGATGACGATTTGCGATTCGGTTTCGCGGATCAGCGCTTTGGTCGCTTCGACGTCCAGCGCATTCAACGAGAAGGCTTTGATCTCTGCAGGTTGCTTGAGGCTACCCTTGGCCTTGACGCTGTCGATGATGGCCTGGCATTTGGAGATGTTGCGCGACGCGATAGCAATACGACCGAGTTCGTCGTTGTGCTGCGCGCACTTGTGGGCCACCACCTTGGCGACACCTCCTGCACCAATGATAAGAACGTTCTTCTTCAATTTCTCTTTCTCTCCTTTACTGCCAGCTTACGACAGGCTGGACAAGTAGTCTTCGAACCCGAATTCACGAACCAGCTCGACACTACCGTCGAGTTGTTTCACTACGATGGACGGCATTTTCAGGCCGTTGAACCAGTTTTTCTTGACCATGGTGTAACCCGCTGCGTCAACAAACGACAGCCGATCGCCGATGGCCAGCGGACGATCGAATTGGTATTCGCCGAAAATGTCGCCGGCAAGGCAGGATTTGCCGCATACCATGTAGGTGTGTTCGCCCTCGCTTGGCGCCAGCTTGGCGTTCAGGCGGTAGATCAGCAGGTCGAGCATGTGCGCTTCGATCGAGCTGTCGACCACGGCCAGGTGCTTGCCGTTATAGAGGGTGTCGAGCACGGTAACTTCCAGCGAGGCGCTCTGGGTGATCGCCGCTTCGCCCGGTTCCAGGTAAACCTGCACGCCGTACTTCTCGGAGAAGGCTTTCAGGCGCGCGCAGAAGGCATCGAGTGCGTAGCCTTCACCGGTAAAGTGGATGCCGCCGCCCAGGCTGACCCACTCGACCTTGTGCAGCAGATGGCCGAAGCGCTCTTCGATGGTGCCGAGCATCTGGTCGAACAGGCCGAAGTCGTCGTTCTCGCAGTTGTTGTGGAACATGAAGCCGGAGATCTTCTCGATGACGGCTTCGACCTTCACCGGGTCCCACTCGCCCAGCCGGCTGAACGGGCGCGCCGGGTCGGCCAGCAGGTAGTCGGAGCTGCTCACCTGCGGGTTGACGCGCAGGCCGCGGACCTTGCCTTCGGAGGCATCGGCAAAGCGCTGCAGCTGGCCGATGGAGTTGAAGATGATCTTGTCGCAGTTGTCGAGCATCTCTTCGATTTCGTCGTCGGCCCAGGCCACGCTGTAGGCGTGGGTCTCGCCCTCGAACTTCTGGCGGCCAAGCTTGAGCTCGTACAGCGACGACGAGGTGGTGCCGTCCATGTACTGCTGCATCAGGTCGAACACCGACCAGGTGGCGAAGCACTTGAGTGCCAGCAGGGCCTTGGCCCCGGACTGCTCGCGCACGTAGGCGATCTTCTCCATGTTGCGCAGCAGCTTGGTTTTGTCGATGAGGTAGTACGGCGTTTTGATCATTTCGAGGCCCCCGGCCAGGCCGGCCAAAAAAAGGACACGCATTGTGCCTTCCCTTGCTCCAAGTCGAAAGAGCAAAAGCGCTTTTCCCTTGATCAGCGGTCAATTTCAGAGCAACCGAAGGTGGCCGACCCACTGTTCGACGAGCAAAACCGCGGCAATCAGGATCATCGCCAGCCCGGACACCCGGCTGACCACTTTCGCCGCTGCGGGCCGCGACTGCAGCACTGCCTGGGAGCCGAAGCCCACCAGCAGATAGACCACCGCGCAACTGAAGGCATGGACCAGGCCCAGGGTGACGATCTGCACCGGCACCGACCAGGCGGCCATGGCGTCGGTGAATTGCGGCAGCAAGGCCACGAACAGCAGGAAGACCTTGGGGTTGAGGCCGCTGACGCAGGCACCTTTGAATGCCCAGCGCGCCCAGTAGGCCGACGCCTGCGCCTGTCCGGCGTGTGGAACCGAAGGATGGATGAGCATGTTGACGCCCAGCCACAGCAGATAAGCCGAGCCCGCCACGGTCAGCAGCGTGAGGGCCATGGGGGTGCTCGCCACCAGCCCGCCTACCCCGGCAGCCACCACCAGGGTTGCCGCCAGGTGCCCGAGCAATAGCCCGGTCACGGCGGGCACGACCACTCGGCCGCGCAGGCCGGCGGAAATGGCATAGGCCCAGTCCACCCCCGGGGTGATCACGAACAACAACGACACCGCCCAGAAGGCGGCCAGCATGTTCAAGGTCATGGCCGCACCGCCGCATGCTGTGCCTGGAAGTTTCTTGCCTGCATCGCTCTACCTCGTCGCAAATCTGGAGTTCGCAGGGAGATTAGAGAAAAGCTGATAGGATTATCTTTCGAATATTCCAGAACTACTGGCCAATATAGAAAGGTTCTTCCACATGGACAGGATTGACCGCAATATTCTTGCGCAACTGCAGAACGACGGGCGCCTGTCGGTGACCGAACTGGCCGAACGGGTGGGTTTGAGCCTGTCGCCCTGCCACCGGCGGGTGCGTGCCCTGGAGCAATCCGGGGTGATCCAGGGCTACCGCGCACAACTGGCGCCGGGTGCCCTGGGGCTGAACTTCTCGGCAATGGTGTTCGTGACCTTGCGCGAAGGTGATCGCCCGGCGGTGAGCGCCTTTGAAGCGGCGCTGCAGGAGATACCCCAGATCGTCGAGGCGCAGCGGCTGTTTGGTGATCCGGACTATCTGCTGCAGGTGGTCACCCGCGACCTGCCAGCCTTCCAGCAACTGTACGATGAGCGGCTGTCGGCACTGCCCAATGTGCAGCGCCTGACCTCGACCCTGGTGATGAAGCGGGTTATCGAGAACCGCTCGTTGCCGATGTGAGCCGCGCGCACAATTGTTCTAAAGCCAGCCGCACAAACGCGCTATGGTCGGGCTTGCCCCCCTCACCGCCCGGAGCCCGCCGTGCCCAGCCAGCACTGGATCGCTCTCGCCCAGGCTTCCAGACTCAAACGACGCCAGCACGGTACTGAAAACCTTCTACGCTGCAAGACAAGATCCAGCCTGAATGACGGCGGCGCTGCAATGCGCTAACGCAAACTGAAAGAGGTACTGCCCCTGACCTGATGTTCTAACAACAACGTTGGCTAAGCCACGAAGGATCGAAGAAATGACAATGAAGTCTGTGTTGGCAGCGGTCAGCATCGGAGTCGGGTGCCTGGCTTCGACAGGTGCCCAGGCCGATGAGGCCATTCTGGACCAAAACTGGAGCACCAAGGATCTTGCGCTCTGGCAGAACACCTCCCAGGGCTCGCGCCTGGTGCCCTTGAGCTGGTTGATGGCGCTGGAGGTCGCAGGCACGCGGAAGGCGTTCCTCTCCGAAGACAACATCAAGGCGTACGGTTATACGCCCCACCTTCTGCCCTTCAATGGTTCCACCTTCCGACTGCCTCGCGGTTTCGTCATCGATCAGGGCGACGACAGGACCCTGACCTTTTCCCGCCTGCGCTGGTACGCCAATCAACGGGACCAGGAGCCCTGGGTAGGCATGAACTGCTCGGCGTGCCACACCGCCAATATTTCCCATGGTGACAATACCTGGGTGATACAGGGTGCCCCCACCAATGCGGATTTCCAGAAATTCCTCGATGCCTTTCGAGAAGCACTGTTTGCGACCGCCGAAAACGAAGAATCATTCGACCGCTTTGCACGAAACGTCTTGAAAGATGCCTACACACCGGCCAATCGACTGCAACTGCACACGGCGCTCAACAGCCTGGGTCAGTTCCTCAAGACCAGCGCCTCACTCAACGCTACCAACCTGGAGTATGGCCCCGGCCGCGTCGATGCAGTGGGGCATATTCTCAACCGGGTGGCGCAACTCAATGGCGCCATCGCTCAGACCCCCAACCCTTCGGATGCACCGGTGAGCTACCCGTTCCTGTGGAATACCCCTCAGCACAATGTGGTGCAGTGGAACGGCGTGGCCCCGAACAAGCGCCTGGGCAAGAACGGCCTGGACATCGGCGCCCTGGCCCGTAACGCTTCGGAAGTGGTCGGCGTGTTCGGTGATGTGGCGATGCAGCATGCCCCGCTGCTCAAGGGATTTGCTTCAAGCGTGCGCGTTCAGAACCTTGACCACCTTGAGCGAACCATTCAGAAACTCAAGCCGCCAAAATGGCCGGAACAACTGGGGAAAATCGACCCGGTGAAAGTCAGCCGAGGCGCTGCACTGTTCGCCAACAATTGTTCGAGCTGCCATCTACCGCTGGCGCGCAACGACCTGACCACACCGATCCAGGCACAGATGACGCGCATTGCTGCGCAGGAAACGCCCCAGACCATCGCAACCGATCCCTGGATGGCGTGCAATGCCGTACAGTTCAGCAGTGCCCCCGGCAACCTTCTAGGCGAACACCTCAATGCAGACCGCGGCCATATCGACCATGGCTCGTCGCTGGTCACTCAACTAGGGGTCGCTGCCCGGGAAATACTGTTGAACCAGAAGAGCGAAATTATCGACCTGGCGTTGCGTGGGGTCTTTCATGTCGACCCCCTGGTGGAACTGGAAGTCAGCAAAGACAAGCAACTGAGCATGATGAAAACACTGCTCCCGCCGCATAAAGCCTATCGACTCGAGCAATGTTATGCGCTGGCCAAGAAGAACACGGTGGAGAAAGGCAAAACAGTCCAGAAATACCCGCTGGCCTATAAAGCCCGTCCATTGACTGGCATCTGGGCAACCGCGCCCTACCTGCACAACGGCTCGGTACCCACGCTTTACGACCTGCTGCTGCCGGCAGAGCAACGTCCCTCGCGCTTCAAGATGGGCTCGACCCAGTTCGATCCGGAAAAAGTCGGATTTATCGATGCCTTCGGGCCCGGCAGTCAATTTACCTACGACACGTCCTTGCCCGGTAACTTCAACTTCGGCCACGACTACGGCGCATCGTCCTTCACCGATGCCGACCGTTATGCCTTGGTCGAATACATGAAAACCCTCTAGCCCGGTGGATGGCGGGGCCTTGCGCCCCGCCTCGCCCCATCAGCTGAACGCGTTGATGAACCAGGTAATCAACGGCAACGCGACGATGTCGATCAGCACCGCACCACACAGCGGCACGATGATGAAGGCCTTGTAGGAGAACACCTTGTAGTGGTCGCAGATGGCGCCCATGTTGGCCACCGCGTTCGGTGTAGCGCCCAGGCCATGGCCCATGTAGCCGGCGCACAGCACCGCCGCATCGTAATTGCCGCCGAACAGGCGAAACAGCACGAAGATGCACAGCAGCACCATGATCAGCACCTGCACCACCAGGATCACCAGCAGCGGCAAGCCCAGTTGCTCCAGCTCCCAGAACTTCAGGCTCATCATCGCCATGGTCAGGAACATCCCCAGGCTGATGTCGCCCAGGGTGCTGACGGCGTTGTCGGGGATCTCGATCAGCCGTGCGCGGTCGTTGAAGTTGCGCGCCAGAATGGCAACGAACATGGCGCCGACATACACCGGCAGAACAATCCCCAGGTGCGCCTTCAAGGCATCGCCAATCCAGAAACCGAGCACCATGATCACCAGCATGCAGGTCAGCAGGCGCAGCAGCACCGGCGCATCGAGGCTGACCACAGGGGTTTCGTTGGCTTTTTCCAGGGCTTGCAGGGCATCGGCCTTGTCCGCCTGAACCACCAGTTTCTTGCGCTCGATCAGGTAGCGCGCCACCGGGCTGCCGAGCAGGCCACCGGCAACCATGCCGAAGGTCGCCGAGGCCAGCGCTGCGGTGGTGGCGCCGACAGTGCCGAGGCTCTCGGCGATCGGACCAAACGCTGCGGCCGCACCAAAGCCGCCTTCCAGCGACACCGCACCGGCCATGATCCCCAGCAACGGGTCGATGCCCAGTGCCTTGGCCATGCCCACGCCGACCAGGTTCTGCACCAGCGCCAGGGCCCAGCAGGCGCCGAGGTAGACGAACAGGATCTTGCCGCCCTGGCGCAGCAAGCCAAGGCTGCCCCCCAGGCCCACGGTGGTGAAGAACGCCACCATCAGCGGCGTTTGCATGGCGGTGTCGAGCTTGATGTCCAGCCACTGCTGGTCACGCAGCAGCCACACCACCAGGGCGAAGCCAAAGCCGCCGATGACCGGGGCCGGGACACAGAGTTGGCGCAGCCAGTAGCTGTGCTTTTTCAGTTGTGCGCCCATCGCCAGCAGCAATAGCGCCAGGGCGACGGTGGTCAGAGCATCGAGTTGCAGGGTCAGCATGGTTAACACTCTTCTTTTTATAGTTGGATCAGGGGGTAAGGGTTTCAGTCGACCAGGCTGGCCAACAGCCGCGCACCTATGCGCGCCGTTCGCTGGTCCTGGTCGAGGCCAGGGTTGAGTTCCGCGATATCGGCCATGCGCAACTTGCCGCTCGCTTTGGCGCGGCGGGCCAGGTGCTCGACCACCATCAACTCGACACCATGGGCCGAAGGCGCACTGACGCCAGGCGCCTGGCTTGCCGGTAGCACGTCCAGGCAGAGGGTCAGGTACAGGTGGTCGATGCCACTGAGGAAGTCATCGACAAAGGCTTCGAGAGCGGCGATGTTCCACGGCTGCATCTGCCGATCAAGGCGATAGCGCACGTTCAGGCGCCGGGCCTGGTCGAACAGCGCCTGGGTATTGTTCAACTCGCTCACGCCCAGGCAGCAATACTCAAAGGCCATGCCCGCCTGCTGGCAGTACTCGGCGATCTGCCGGAACGGCGTGCCGGAACTGCTCTGGGCGCTATGGCGCAAGTCGAAGTGCGCATCGAAATTGACGATGCCGATGCGCGGGCGCTGTTCGTGCCGTCGCAGATGTCCGGCCAGGCCAAGAAAACTGGCGTAGGCGATTTCGTGCCCGCCGCCCAGGCCCAATGGCAGATGCCCTTGATCAAGCAGTTGCGTCACTCGCTTGGCATAGGCCTGCTGGGCGCCTTCCAGATCGCTGCCGAGGCAGACGAAGTCGCCGCTGTCATACACCGGACGCTGGCCGCGCCAGGCCAGGTTAGCCAATGCCTTGCGTAGGGCCGGTGGCCCCTGGCGCGCACCGCTGCGGCCCTGGTTACGGATGACACCTTCATCACAGGCCAGGCCCACCAGGGCGTTGCCTGCCGGTTGATCGTCAGCCCAGGGCCGCACCCATTGGTGCCAGCGCAATGCCGACGCACCTTCCGCGGCATCGACGCGACCCTGCCATAGCGGCAGTGCGGTATTGCTGTTCATGCGGGGTACTCCAGTAGATTCAGTCCAGCCGCGCACCGATGCGCAGGGCGACCTCACAGGTCCAGCGGGTCAGGCGCTCGCTGTTCTGCCGGGCTCGAATGGCCGGGGCCATCAGGCTGATTGCGCCGTGCAGGCGGTTGCGGCTGTCGAGCACCGGAGCACTGACGCCCCAGATGCCGTCGTCGATTTCACCGAGGCTGATGGCATAACCCTGGTCACGGATCTGCACGAAGCTCTGGCGGTAACTGTCCAGTGCTTCAGCCTCCAGGCCCTGTTCCTCGAGAATGGCCAGGCTGCGCGCCGGCTCCATGTGCGCCAGCAACACCCGCGCCGAAGCGCCGACCCGCAACGGTTGGGCCAGGCCCTTCTGGTAACAGCAGCGCAGCGGCTGCGGACTGTCGATCAGTTCGATACAGATGGCCTGGCCGTTACTGGGCACCATCAGTGCCACGCTTTCCTGGCTGAGTTCGGCCAGGCGCCTGAGCTCGGGCTTGGCCAGCGACACCAGCAGCGCCTCACGGTCGAATTTCTTCGCCAGCTGCAGGCAGGCCGGGCCCGGCAGATAGCGGCCATGACCGTTGTCCTCGGCCAGCCCCCAGCGCAGCAGGGTCTTCAGGTGCCGATAGGTACTGCTCAGGGGCTGGTCCAGTTGCAGGCTCAGCTCCTTGGCCGACACGGCCTCGTTGGCCTGGCCGAGGGCAACGAGGATTTGCAGCAGGCGATCGGTGGGCGCGGTGTAGGTCATATGTGCTCCTTGTCGCCATGGTGCACAGTCTTTCTCAATAGGTGAAACTCGATTCCCATTGAGTGGGAAATGCCCTACTTATAGAGGCTGAGCCGCCGTTTGTCAGTCCCGACCGAATACTGGCCGAAAGAACGAACGCTCATAGCTGAGGATGCACCGGGTATCCTGGGCATACTGGAAGGCGGCCAGGCACTCGGGGTCGTTCATCGAGTCCTGGCGGTAGCGCTCGTACTCGGCAAGGCTTGGGAAGGTGAACATCGCCAGGGCGATATTGTTGGCGCCTTCCGAGGGCAGGAAGTAACCGTGGTGCTGGCCGCCGAAGCGTTCCACCAGCGGGATCCAGAGTTTGCCGTAATGCTCGAACTCGGCGAGTTTGTAGGGGTCGAGGACGTAGCGCAGGTAGCAGGTGATCATTGGTGGGTTCTCGCTCAGGTTGTTGTCCAGGGAAACGGCAGAACTGAAATCAGTCCCACTCCATCTTCACATCGGTTTTACGGCGAAATTGATCAACAATTGATGGGTGGTGAGCGTCAGTGGGTTCACTGAGGCGTCCTTTCGGTCAGTGTGGTGTCGATCAAGGCTGCGGGCTGCCAATCTCATCCATGAAACCTTGCACAAACAGCTCAAGCCGCCGATGCCGCTCCGCCGCCAGGCGTGCGCCCTCCCCGGTCTGAAAGCCCGAGGCCAGCTTGAGCAGTTTGCTATGGAAGTGTTCGAGGCTGTACTGCCGGTCCTGATAGTCGCGCCCTGCTGCGGTGGGATTATTGAAGTCGTACAGGGCAGAGCCCATGCGCCCGCCGACGTAGAAGCAGCGGGCCACGCCGACCATGCCGATGGCGTCCAGGCGGTCGCTGTCCTGAAGGATTTTCGCTTCGAGGGTTTCAGGCTGCAAGCCAGCAGAAAAACTGTGGGTGGCGATGGCGTGGGCCACGGCGCTGATGCGCTCGGCGGGCCAACCCAGTTCAGCCAACAGTTTTGCAGCCTTATCCGCAGACAGGCTCGAGGCCTTTGAGCGCAGTGGGGAACTCTTCTCGATCACGACGCAGTCGTGCAACAGCGCGGCGGCCAGGAGGAGGGTCAGGTCGCCGCCCTCTTGGGCCTGAATGGTGCGGGCGTTGATCCAGACCCGGTGGATGTGAGCCAGGTCGTGGGAGCCATCGCCGTTGTCCGCAGGCAAGTGCGGCAACAAAATGTCGGCAAGGTCTTGGCAGGGATCGAAAGGTTGGGCTGGCATCAGGAATGGCGTCTTGGACCGGGTTATCGAAAATACGCCAGCGGCGCCTGGATTGCGACTGCTTCGCACTCGATCGCGGGTCAAGCCCGCTTCCACAGGTTATGCACCAGAGTCAAGAACAGCATCGGATCCGCCCTAACCCAGGCAACTCCATTTATCCGCGATGGGACGCGGCGCGCCCATAAATCAGCAACTCGCCACCCGTGGCGATCACCAGGCTCAGGCCGGTGTAGGAAAACCCGAATGCGCGCACTTCGGTCTCGATCGCCAGGGTATGAAACTGCCAGGGACGGTTATAGCGCGCACCATGCAGCCACGAACCCGGCTCGACCAGCAGTAGGTGCTGCTCGGGCCAGGCCAGGGTGATGTTCTCCACGACCCAGCCATCGCTGGTGCTGATCGGCAGGCTGCCGCCCTGAATGCCGGCCATGCGAATCACCCGGTCGTGCAACGGGCCGATGCCGCGGGTTTCCAGGTAATGGTCGCTGCCGAGGTTGTCGGTACGGTCGCGGGCAATTTTCTCGCCGGTACGACAGTCGATCACGCTACGGCCTGAACTTGAGGCCACCAGCAGCCGCTCGCTGTCGCGGTCGAAACCGATTTCCAGCAGGCCGGCGACGGTGAACTGGCCGGTCAGTTTCCACGGCGCGGGTGCTGGCGAGACCGGCTGTTGGCGGATGGCCTGGCGTAACGGGTCGAGGTGTCTGCTGGTCATGGCGCCTTCCAGTGCTGATGCGTCAGCCGGTACACACGCACGGGCCGGCCGTGAAACTGCACGGTATCGAACGCATTGAAACCGGCTTTTTGCGCCACGCGCAAGGAGGCGACGTTTGCAGATTCAATGATCGCAATGACTGCAGGCTGTTGTTGCAGGCTGAATACATACTCCAGCACACCCTTCACCGCCTCGCTAGCGAGCCCCTGACGCCAATAGCGCGTGGCCAGCCGATAGCCCAGGCTGGCCTCCTGCACCCCTGCGACCTGCTCCGGGCTGACCCCGCAGAACCCGACCAGCTCGCCGCTGGCCTTGTCGACCAGAGCCCACTGGCCCATGCCGTAATTGGCATAGCACTGCACGCACCAGTCGATGAAGGCACCCGTCATCTGTTCGTCGCAGACGCCGCGCAGCGAGAACTTCATGACCTCGGGGTCGCTAAGGATGGCCGTCAGGGCGGGCAGGTCCTGGCGAGAGAGTTCGCGGACGAGCAGGCGCGGGGTTTCGAACAGGGGCATGGATACTTTCCTTGTATCGGTGTAGGAGAGGCGGTGCAGCGCCGCTCCTACAATCCCTATCGCCAGCCGGTTGGTCAACCCTCGCGGGAAATCGGCACTCCTGCGCTGGCTTTCGGCCCAGCCACGAGATATGACCGTTTTTTCATGGGTAGCCTCCAGAGGGGTTTTGAAGGTTAGGTGTGCCGGGTCCGCCAGGGTTCATTTCGATTGCCATTGCGGGCAGGGCAATATCTGGCATCATCGCCTCAACCTGCCAGTTCGCGGAGCCGCGCCTTGCCCACCCCACGCCAGTTCAGCAAGAAATCCAGCACCAGCAACATGCTCAATCTCAAACACCCTGTGGCGGCCTGTACCCCGGCTTATCAGGTGGGTTTCCTGCTGCTGGAGAACTTCTCCATGGCCAGCTTTACCGTGGCGATGGACGTACTGGTCACGGCCAACCTGCTCAAGAGCCAGCTGTATTTGAGCACACCGTTTTCCCTGGGCAGCGAACGGGTGACCAGTGACCTGGGCCTGGAGATCTATGCCGCGCACATCGACCGCGCGGCCCTGGACCACCTGGACATGCTGATCGTCTGCGGCGGCTTGCGTACCCCGCTCAAGTACCCGGAGCTGGACAGGCTGCTGGCCGATGCCGCCGCCCACCAACTGGCCCTGGGCGGGTTGTGGAACGGTGCCTGGTTTCTCGGCCGCGCCGGGGTGCTGGAAGGCTACAACTGCACCATTCACCCCGAACAACGGGCAAGCCTGGCCGAGCGCAGCCCGCAGTGCACCATCACCCCGGCAAGCTTTGTGCTCGACCGCGAGCGCCTGACCGCCGCCAGCCCCAACGGCGCGCTGGAGATGATGCTGGGGTTGCTCAAGTTACAGCATGGCGAGGCGCTGGCCGAGGGTGTCGAGGAGATCCTGGCGTTTTCCAGTGCGCGCTTTCGCCGGGTCGACAGCAGCCAGAAAAAAACCATGAGCGCGCCACTGCGCACCATCGTCGAGCTGATGGAAAGCAACCTGGAAGAGACCCTCAGCCTCGATCAGCTGGCAGCCTACAGCGGCCGTTCGCGGCGGCAGATCGACCGCCTGTTCCAGGCGCAACTGGGCACCTCGCCGAGCCGCTACTACATGGAACTGCGCATCACCAAGAGCCGGCGCCTGCTGCAGTATTCCGACCTGCCGCTGATGGATGTGGCCATTGCCTGTGGCTTTGTTTCGGTCTCGCACTTCAGCAAGTGCTACTGCGCCTACTTCGGCTACCCGCCTTCGCGCGAGCAGCGGCTCGGCGAGTAAGTGCGGCGGTTGCCGTTGAGGCTCAAGCCGCCCTCCACCACCAGTACCAGCACCGCCAGCCAGATCGCCAGGTAGGTTGGCCACTGCGCCGGGGCGATGCTGTC
Organism: Pseudomonas wadenswilerensis; assembly: GCF_900497695.1. Taxonomy (GTDB): domain Bacteria; phylum Pseudomonadota; class Gammaproteobacteria; order Pseudomonadales; family Pseudomonadaceae; genus Aquipseudomonas; species Aquipseudomonas wadenswilerensis. The sequence continues at coordinate 250,098 of NZ_UIDD01000008.1, forward strand.
GCCCAGCAGCACCGCGGCCACCACCAGCAGCACCGGCTCGACATAAATCAGCAGACCGAACAGGGACAGGTTCAGGCGCGGTGCCGACAGTGCTTGCAAGCCCAGGGCCGCCGCGCTGATCGCACCCAGGCCGAGCACCAGCCAGGGCAGGTTCGAGGCCAGCCCGGCAAGGCCGAGCACCACCCCGCCCTTGAGCACGAAGTACAGGCTCACCGGCAGGCTCAAACTCATGTCGAACCACAGCCCGCCCATATTGTTGGTGTCGGTCACCCGGCGCAGCCAGAAATACAGGGGGTAGCCCAGGGATACCACCAGCACCGGCCAGGAAATCGCCTTGGCGATGGCGATCTGGTTGATGATGCCCAGCGCCGCCAACGCACACGCCAGCAGTTGCAGGCGGCTGATCGAATCCTTGAAGGCCAGGCGGCCGACAATCACCATGACCAGCGGCATCAGGAAGTAGCCCAGCGATACATCCAGGCCATGGCCGTTGATCGGCGCCCACATGAACAGCCACAACTGCACGCCGAGCAAGGCTGCCGAGACCAGGCGAATCGCCCAGAACCAACGCTCCTCGAACAGCCGCTGGAAGATCCGCCGCACCTGCGGCCAGTGTCCGCTGGTGATCACCATCAGGGTCAGGCACGGCACGGTCAGCAGAATCCGCCAGCCGTAGATTTCGGCGCCGTCGAGGGGCGCGAGCAGGCTGGTATAGGCGTACATCACCGCGAACAGCACCGAGGCGAGGACATTGAGCACTACGCCCAACGTGGAGTTATGCGCGGTCATTGCAAATTCCCTAATGAGGACCCACAGAGGGTGATAATTTATTCCGCAGCCACTGATAAGTGCCCTCGTTTTCCCCCCTCAAGATGAGAAATTTTTGCATGGACCTGGACGAATTCGACCTTGCCCTGCTCGCCGCCTTGCAGCGCGACAACAGCCAGCCCCTGCGCGAGCTGGCCGAGCAGGTGCACTTATCGACGGCCTCGGTGCAGCGGCGTATCCAGCGTTTGAAAAAAACCGGGGTGATCCAGGCCAACGCCGCGGTCATCGACCCGGACAAAGTCGGCCAGGTGATTACCCTGATGGTCGAGGTACATGCCGACCGCACCCAGTCGGCGGACCTGGAAGTGATGAAGCGCGCCTTCTCTGGGCCTGAAATTCAGCAGTGCTATTACGTCACTGGCGATGCCGACTTTTTGTTGGTGCTGACGGTGGCGAGCATGACCGTGTTCCAGAACATCGCCCAGCGGCTGTTTCACGATAATCCGAACGTGAAGTGGTTCCGGACCATTGTGGTGCTGGAGCGGGTCAAGACGACCTTGCAGGTGCCGCTGTAAGATCTGCGCCGGCCTGCACTGCCCATGTGGGAGCGGGCTTGCCCCGCGATGGGGTCAGTACAGCCTCCCCATCAGGTGGCGTCTGGATTGCGACCGTTTCGCGCTCGATCGCGGGTCCAGCCCGCTCCCACAGAGTTGCGCTGCATCCAAATCCACTATGGCTGCGGCAACTCCTTGAGCGCTGTGGCCAACGCCTCGGCACTGGCATATTCCTTCTGCCCCGCCACAACCCCCTGCTCCAACTGAATCCACAGCACCTTGTCTTCAGCCCCCGGATAGCGCGCAACCACCTTGCCGTCGCGGTCCAGCACCACCCGGTAGCTGTAGTCGCGCATGGCCGGAATCGCGAACAGCTTGCTGATCAGCGCCGGCATGCGCTGAATGTCAGCGACGAACACCGCATCGCGCGCTTCCAGGTAGCCCTTGGGCTGTTCGCCCACTGCAGCCTGGACCAGCTTGGCACCGTCCATGTTGCGCGCCACCAGCAGCACACGGGTCTGCTCGTTGAGGCTGTAGGCCTGGTCGTGCTGGTCGAGCAAGGTAAAGGGTGTCAGGCGTTCACCGACTTCGGCGGCGCTGGCCAGCAGCGGCATCAGGCTCAGTAGCAGGGTAATGGCGTATTTCACAGGTGACCTCATTGTCAGTGCAGGACTGCTGATCCTAGCGTGGATGCGAGGGCTGCAGTACCCTTTGCGCTCATTTCAAGGAGGACTCGGTGTGCCAAGGATGCTGACATTGTTGCTCTGCTGTGCCCTGTTCCCGAGCACCGCCTGGTCGGCGCTGAGCCTTGGCGAGTTCACGCTGGGCATGCCGCGCGCGCAGGTCGTGGAGGTAATGGAGCGGCATTTCACCCGGGTCTGGCTGATCAACGGCGTGCACTACAACGTGCCCCGTCAGTACTACCAGGCTGTCGACCCGGTACCGGGCATCGAACCCTACAAACTCGGCGGCGTCGAGGTCAGCCGCATCGAAGCGGCCTTCGACAAGGATGACCGCCTGCGCCAGGTTTCGCTGTCGCTGGAGACCACCGACGGCGAACGCGCCATGCAACTGGTGCCGTTGATGCGTCAGGCCAAAGAAGCGCCGAACAGCAGTGGCCGCCACGACCTGCTGCTCGAAGACGGTGAACTGACCTACTGGACCAGCGCGTTCTGGGAGTGGACGGTGATCAACATCGCCGACAAGCCCACTTCGCTGGAGAACATCCCGGCACGGGCGCGCAGCGACGAGAATCAGCGCGCCAAGGCGGCCAAGCGCTGATCGCTGCCTTACCCCTTGCCATTGCTGGCACCGATCACCCCTGCCCGCTCCCGGCGCGGCAAGCGGCCATTGAGCACGGCATAAGCGCCCAGGCCGATCACCAGCCCCCAGAACGCCCCGCCGATACCGAGCAAACTGATATTGGCGGCCGCAGCCAGAAAGGTGATCAACGATGCTTCGCGGGTTTTCGCATCGGCCATGGCATTGGCCAGGCTGCTGCCAATGGTGCCCAGCAGCGCAAGCCCCGCCAGGGTGCTGATGAAGGTGGCCGGGAAGGCCATGAACAGCGCGGCCAGGGTTACCCCGAAGACGCCGACAAGAATGTAGAACACGCCCGCCGCCACCCCGGCGATCCAGCGCTTGGCAGGTTCTTCGTGGGCTTCCTTGCCGGTGCAGATCGCCGCGGTGATCGCGGCGATGTTGAAGGCGTGGGAGCCGAACGGCGCCATCAACAACGAGCCCAGCCCGGTAACGGCGACAATAGGGTTGGCACTGGCCTTGAAGCCGTCATTGCGCAGCACCAGCATGCCGGGCATGTACTGGCCGGTCAGGGTAATCAGGAACAGCGGCAGGGCCACGCTGAGCATGGCATTGAGCGAAAATGCAGGCGCGGTGAAGACCGGCGTCGCCAGTTGCAAGCGCAGCCCCGACAGCTCGACCTGCCCGCGCATCAGCAAAAAGCCCAGCCCCAGCAGCAGGATGCCGACCACCGCATAGCGCGCACTGAAGCGCTTGAAGAACAGATAGGCCACGATCAGCAGCGCGGCCAGCAACGGGTCGACGCTGAGCCCGGCAAAGGCACCGATGCCGAATTGCAGCAGGATCCCGGCCAGCAGCCCCGCCGCAATGCCCGGCGGGATCAGGCGGATGAGCTTGTCGAAACAGCCCGACAAGCCCAGCAGCACAAACGCGGCTGCCGAGATCAAGTAGGCGCCCACCGCCTCGGCGTAGGGCGTACTGGCCAGGGCCACGACCAGGAAGGCGGCGGCCGGTGTCGACCAGGCGGTGATGATCGGCTGGCGGCTGAGCCAACTGAGCAACAGCCCGGTAACCCCCACGCCGATGGATACCGACCACACCCAGGAAGCAGTGAGGGCCGGGCTCAAACCAGCGACCTTGGCCGCTTGGAACACCAGGATGAAGGTCCCGCCGTAATTGACGATAACCGAGATGAGACCGGCAATGAGCGGGTGCATGAGGTCGCCGGGGCGTAGTGCTGAAGTAGACATGGCGGCAGGGTTCCTTGCGAAGAGGCAGTGACGAGCGACCGAGTGTACGAATAGACTGGCCTGCCCGTTCAGGCCAGTTTCTTCACTTGCGGCAGACCACATGGCAACCACGTTCGAGCTTGAAACCCTGAAGATGCGCGTCAACGACGCCGAGTTCGCGCCGCTGGACCTGCACCAGCGCATCCAGCGTGCCCTGCGCGCACTGATCCTTGAAGGCGCCCTGGCCGGCGGCGTCAAGCTGCCCGCCAGCCGAGCCCTGGCCAAGTCGCTGGGGGTCGCCCGCGACACCGTCGAGAACGCCTACGTGCAGTTGCAGCGCGATGGCTACATCCTGCGTCGCGAGGGCTCGGGCAGCTATGTCTCGGACAGCCTTGGCGCCGAACTGCGCGGCAGCACGCAACGGCGCATCCGCGCCCAGGCACAAAAACGCAGCGATCTGCAGCCCGGCCAGGGCCTGAGCCAGCGCGGACGCATACTGTTCGACAACGGCGGCGTCAGCGACCAGCAGGCAATCAAGGCCTTTGCCACCGGCCTGCCGGAAACCCGCTCGTTCCCGCTGGAGGTCTGGGAACGCCTGCAGCGCCAGGCCGTTAAAGACCATCGCGGCAACATCCTGCTGCACGGCGACCCACAAGGCAGCGAGGCCCTGCGCAAGGCCATTGCCACCTACCTGAACCTGGAACGCGGCGCCAAGGTGGCGCCCGAGCAGGTGCTGGTGCTCAGCAGTACCCGTCAGGCACTGTTCCTTTGCGCGCAGATGCTGGTCGACGCCGGCAAACCGATCCTGCTGGAGAACCCCGGCTACTTTGGCGCGAAGAAGGCCTTTGAAGCGGCGCAAGCGCGGGTCGTGCCGATCGACGTCGATGCCCACGGCATCCGCACCGACCTGTTGCGCGCCGACCGCAGCGGTGCCAGTTGCGTGTACGTCACCCCGTCGCACCAGTATCCCACGGGCGCGACCCTGAGCCTGGAGCGGCGCCTGGAGCTGATCAACTGGGCAGCGGAAAACGGCAAGTGGATCATCGAGGACGACTACGACAGCGAGTTCCACTACGACGGCCTGCCGACCGCCTGCGTGCAGGGCCTGGACCGCCACCAGCGCACCCTCTACATCGGCACCTTCAGCAAGACCCTCTATCCCGGCCTGCGCATCGGCTACATGGTGCTGCCAACGCAACTGGTGGCGCCGTTCAGTGCGGCGCGCAGCATTGTCGACGGACACACGCCGCAGGTCCTGCAACTGACCCTGGCGCGCTTCATGGACGACGGCCACTACAACGCCCATGTACGCGCCATGCGCAAACTCTACGGCGGGCGCCGAGCGTGCCTGCTCGACGCCATTGGCAAGCACCTGGCGGGCATCGTCACGGCCATGCGCCCGCCGGGTGGCCTGCAGATTCCCTGTTTGCTGGAGCCAGGCTGGTCAGAACAACAAACCCTGCGCCTGGCCGCCCGCGCCGGTGTGCAGTTGCCGGGGCTCAGCCGTTTGTATGCCGGTGAACATAAACAACAGGGCTGGTTGCTGGGCTATTCATCGCTGACGGCCAGCGAGATCGAAACGGCAATCCGGCAACTGGCCAAGGCCCTCTGCAGGAGCGGGCTTGACCCGCGATGAAGCCCGTTCAACCAACACATCAGGCGGCGCTCGCTAAAAGGCCAACCTCAATCGCTCGATCACCTGCTCGATCGAAGGCCCCTCGACCGCCTTCACCCCGCCTGCCCGTCACGCTCCTTGAGCAGTTGCTGGATCACCTGCTCCTGGGTGTCGTAGGCCCCTTCGCCAAAGTGCACATAGCGCACCTGGCCGCTGCCATCGACGATGTAGTGCGCCGGCCAGAACTGGTTGCCGAAGGCGTTCCAGATCGCATAGTCGTTGTCGATGGCCACCGGGTAGGCGATATCCAGTTTCGCCACTTGCTCGCGCACATTGTCGACCACCCGCTCTTCGGGGTATTCCGGGGTGTGCACGCCGATCACCACCAGGCCCTGATCAGCGTAGCGCTTGGCCCAGGTGTTGACGTGCGGCAGGCTGCGCCGACAGTTGATGCACTCGTAGGTCCAGAAGTCCACCAGTACCACCTTGCCCTTGAGCGCTTCGCGGTCCAGCGGCGGCGAGTTGAGCCACTGCACGGCGCCGGCCAGTTCCGGCATCGGCCCCAGCACTTCAAGGCTTGAAGGCGTGCCGGCGAACAGGCGGTTGCCAAGGCCCGCCACCGCCAGCAGCACGGCCAGCAGTGCGGCGATGCCCAGCACCCGGCGGCGGGTAGTGATGAAGTTGATGCTCATGTACGAACCTCCCTGATCGATGGCTTAACCGCCGTCATTGCAGTCGCTGGCAAATTTCAGGTACTGCAGGCGGTGCTCCTTGCCCTGGGAATCAAGGTAGTCCATTTGCGCATTGACCACGCCGCAGCCAATCCTGCTGTCCTCGTGCAGGGCCAGGACCTTGTGCACATCCAGTTGCTGGCCGTAGCGATACTGCTGCACCGGTACGGTGTCGTCGGCCTGGGCAGCAACGGTGCCGAGGCTGAGCAGGCTAAACAGGCTGGCAGTGGCAAGGGTCTTGATGTTCATGGCGGTACTCCCGAATCAGCGTTGCAAGGAGGTGGAGGGTTCCACCCCGTTGCTGTCTATTGCAGGCCCGCCAGGTATCGCCGATGTGTCCGGATCAGCCCGCTTTGCCTCCCCAGGTATCTATGGCCACAGCAGATACACTGCAATACAAAGCCCGGCAGGCAAGCACTACCGGGCTCGGTACACTTGCCCCACCACCACGGGAGCCGGACGATGGAACATGTCGATCACATCCTGATCGTCGACGATGATCGCGAGATCAGGGAGCTGGTAGGCAACTACTTGAAAAAGAACGGGTTGCGCACGACCATCGTCGCCGACGGCCGGCAGATGCGCGCCTTTCTCGAATCCGATGTGGTCGACCTGATCGTGCTCGACATCATGATGCCCGGTGACGATGGCCTGCTACTGTGCCGCGAACTGCGCGCCGGCAAGCACAAGGCCACGCCGGTGCTGATGCTGACCGCCCGCAACGACGAAACCGACCGCATCATCGGCCTGGAAATGGGCGCCGACGACTACCTGACCAAACCCTTCTCGGCCCGCGAGCTACTGGCGCGGATCAACGCGGTGCTGCGCCGTACGCGCATGCTGCCGCCGAACCTGACCATCAGCGAAAGCAGCCGCCTGATCGGCTTCGGCCACTGGCGCCTGGATACCACGGCGCGTCACCTGCTCGATGCCGACGGCACCCTGGTGGCCCTGAGCGGCGCCGAGTACCGGCTGCTGCGGGTGTTCCTCGATCATCCGCAACAGGTGCTCAGCCGCGAGCAACTGCTCAACCTCACCCAGGGCCGCGAGGCGGATATCTTCGACCGCTCCATCGACCTGCTGGTCAGCCGTCTGCGCCAGCGCTTGCAGGATGATGCCCGCGAACCGGCCTATATCAAGACAGTGCGCAGCGAGGGCTACGTGTTCTCCTTGCCTGTGCAACTGGTCGAGGCCTGAGCATGAACAACCTGCTGCGCTGGCCGCGCACACTCGCCTCGCGCCTGGCGCTGATCTTCTTCACCGGCCTGGTGCTGGCTTACGGCTTGTCGTTCAGTTTCCAGTTCTACGAGCGTTACCAGAGCTCGCGCTCGATGATGCTCGGCAACCTGGAGCAGGACGTCGCCACCTCCGTGGCCATCCTCGACCGCTTGCCGGCCGCCGAACGCACCGCCTGGCTGCCGCGCCTGGAGCGACGCACCTACCGCTACCGCCTGGATGCCGGCGAGCCCGGCCAGCGCCTGAGCATGGACGACGCGCCCATGGCCGCGCTGTCCATCGGCAAGGCCCTGGGTGGGCAGTATGTGCTGGATTACCAGAACATCCCCGGGCCCAAGCCGCACTTCCAGGTACGCCTGCGCCTGGCCGACGGCGCGCCGCTGAGCGTCGACGTCACCCCGGCGCCGGTACCCATGTCGAGCTGGCTACCCGTGGTGCTGCTGATCCAGCTGGCACTTCTGTTGCTGTGCACCTGGCTGGCGGTGAAAATCGCGATCCGCCCGCTGACCCGCCTGGCCGAAGCGGTCGACCAGCTCGACCCCAACGCCCCGGGGCCGCAACTGGACGAAAGCGGCCCTCGGGAAGTGGTGTATGCCGCAGTGGCCTTCAACAGCCTGCAAGCACGCATCGGCGCCTACCTGAAAGAGCGCATGCAACTGCTGGCGGCGATCTCCCATGACCTGCAGACGCCGATCACGCGGATGAAGCTGCGGGTCGAAGCCATGGACAACAGCATCGACAGGGACAAGCTCTGGAGCGCCCTGGAGGCCATGGAGCACCTGGTGCGCGAAGGCGTGGCCTATGCCCGCAGCATCGATGGCAACAGCGAGGCGCCGTGCCGGGTTAATCTCGATGCCTTTCTCGACAGCCTGGTGTTCGACTACCAGGACAGCGGCCAGCAGGTCGAGCTGCAAGGCAAGAACGGCGCGCGGATCGAGACCCGCCCGCAAGCCTTGCGCCGGGTGCTAGTGAACCTGATCGACAATGCCCTGAAGTTCGCCGGCGCAGCGCAGCTTGAGGTGCAGACCGGTACCAGCCACAGCACCATTATCCGCGTGCTCGACCAGGGCCCGGGGATTCCCGCCGAAGAACTCGACGCGGTATTGCAGCCCTTCTACCGCATAGAGAACTCGCGCAACCGCAGCACCGGCGGCACCGGCCTGGGCCTGGCCATCGCCGCGCAGCTGACCCAGGCCATCGGCGGCACCTTGACCTTGAGCAACCGTGACGGTGGCGGCCTCTGCGCGCAAATCGAGCTGCACTGAAAGCCCCCTGCGACAGAGCAATACACAACTGCCCGGAAATACTCCTCCACAAGCGCACATTTGAGAATGAATGTTATTATCGTGAACGTTATCTACCGCCACGAGCTCGCGCCTTGTCCGCACCGACCCGTTACCTGCTGTCCGACTTCCACGCCCTGGGGCACCGCTACAACGTGCACTACAGCTTGCCCGAAGGCGATGGCGGCGAAGACGACCCGTGCCTGATGCAGGGGCGGATCAGCGAACATGGCCTGGCCCCCGGGTTCAGCCTGGTGCATTCGGATGTACAGCCCTATCACACGTTCCGCGCCGACTCACTGGACATGCCCGGCCTGTCCCTGGCCCTGGTGCTCGATGGCGAAGCAACGATCTCCTATACCGCTGTTCAACGCCTGCAACCCGGCACTTGCATGACCACCCTTTGCGCCGATGGTCGGCCGATGTCGGCGCTGCATCGGCGCGGTGCCAACCTGCGCGGGCTCAACCTGGCGGTGCGTCAGCCCGAAGATGTTGGTGAAGAGGCACTGGCCGACCTGATCCAGGCCCGGCTGCGCAGCCACGGCTCGGTTTTGAGCCATTGGCAATTGCCCGCTTATCTGCTGGCTGGCATAGAAGAGTTGCTGGCCGCACGCTGGCAAGGACCATTGCAGCACATTCTCTGCCAGGGCGTGAGCCTGCAACTGCTGGCCCACGCCCTGGCACAGTTCGAGCCAAAACCGACGAGCAGCACCCTCTGCGCTCGCGACCGACTGATGCTCGAACGGGTCCGCGAGCATCTGCACCTGCAACCCGGCGATGATCATAACCTGGCCGATCTCGCGCGTTTGGCATGCATGAGCAGCAGCTCGCTGCGCGGCAAGTTTCGCCTGCTGTATGGCCAGTCGGTGTTCGCCTACCTGCGTGACCGGCGCCTGGACCAAGCCCGGCAATTGCTCAACGAAGGTTGGCGCATTCAGCAGGCGGCGCACTATGTCGGGTACCGTCATGCCAGTAATTTTGCCACGGCATTTCGCCAGCGCTTCGGCCTGTCGCCGCGGGAAATCACCTGAGGTTCTCGCCTGCCTTATGCTTTGGCAGCGCCCATACAGGCTCTGGCATCCGGCAAAACTGAGAACCCAGGTAAATGTGAATAATACGCAGACGATAACTATACTCTGCGGAGAACTATTCCCATGCAGTACCGCCTTGCTCCTGCCGCTCGTCCTGTCCGCTTGCGCACGGCATTGTTGGGCAGCGCTTTCGTCACGCTGATCGCCAGCGCCGAAGAGCCCACCCAACCCGAAAGCGATCAGGTCCTGACCCTGCAGGCCATCGACATCCAGGGCGAGGCCTACCAGCCGCAAACCACCGAAGGCAGTGGCAGCTATACCACCGGGGCGATGTCCACCGCCATCGGTTTACCCTTGTCGATCAAGGAAACGCCACAGTCGGTGAGCGTGGTCACCCGCCAGCAGATCGAAGACCAGGAACTGACCACCACTGCCGATATTCTCAACACTGCGCCGGGCGTCTCCTACACCCGCAACGACAGCAATCGCCTGTCGTTTTCTGCTCGTGGATTTACCATCGACAACTTTCAGTTCGACGGTCTGGCTTCACCGATCAATGGATTGTGGAATTTTGGCGCCACCGAAATGGATTCGGCAATCTACGACCGGGTCGAAGTGGTACGCGGCTCCACAGGCCTGCTGACCGGTGCCGGCAGCCCATCGGCGGCAGTCAATTTCGTGCGCAAAAGACCGTTGCCAGATTTCGCCGTGAGTGGCTCGGCGGGTGCCGGGCGCTGGGACGAGCGGCGCGGCGATATCGATGTGTCGACACCACTGAGCGCCGATGGCCGGATCGCGGCACGGGTGGTGGCAGCCTATTCGGACAAAGACAGCTACGTAAGCTTCCTCGACTATGGCTCACGTACCCTGTACGGCGTGATCAGCAGCGAGCTGACACCTAGCACGCGTCTGACCACCAGCATCGAGTACCAGAAAAACCAAACCAATGGCATGGGCAGCGGATTTCCGCTGTTCTACAGCGACGGTTCGCGCACCGATTTCGGCCGCTCGGCGGCGAACAACACCAAATGGGCCGACTTCGGAACCGAGTCGACCACGGCCTTCGTCGACCTCGAACATAGCCTGGACAATGACTGGAAACTGCGCGCCGCCTACAGCCGCTTCGATGGCAACTACCGCATGCGCTACCTCTATCGGGGCGGCTATCCGGACCGCGACAGCGGCCGCGGCATGAATGCCAGCTTCCTCAAGTACAACGGCGAACGCAGCCGCGACGACTGGCATCTGACGGCCAACGGACCGTTCCAGCTGCTGGGTCGCAGCCATGAGCTGGCCCTGGGCTGGATGAGCATCGACGATGACCTGAACATCGACCAGTTCCGCCCTCTGGGCGCGGTACCGGACACCGGCAACTTCATGGACTGGGGCATGGACCACATTGCGCAACCGGTCTGGTCAAGCACCCGCGCATCCGGTGACGCCACCCACACGAAACAGACCGGCAGCTACGCCGTGGTGCGTTTCTCGCTTGCCGACCCGCTGCACCTGATCATCGGCACACGGATCAGCGACTGGCAAATCGACCAGGATTACTACGGCAGTCAGCGCAAATACCGCTACCACAATGAGGTTACGCCTTACGCTGGCCTGATCTATGACATCGACAAGACTTACAGCGTGTACACCAGCTACACCAGCATCTTCAACCAGCAGAATGCCCGTAGCGCCGACGGCAGCATCCTCGATCCGGTGACCGGCGACAGCTACGAAGCGGGAATCAAGGCAGGCTACTTTGACGGTCGTCTGAATGCCGCTTTTGCGGTGTATCGCACCCAGCAGGAAGGCCTGGCCGAAGCCATCCCGGGAGTGAACGTGGAAGGCCAGGCCAATGAGCAAGCCTACAAGGCTGGCACGGGGGCGCGCGTCGACGGGTTTGACCTGGAACTGGCCGGGCAGCTCAGTGAAGTGTGGAACCTGTCGGCCAGCTACACCCATTTCATCGCCCGCAACAGCGACGGCGAAGCGATCAACAGCAACTTCCCGCGCAGCCAGGCCAAGCTGTTCAGCACCTACCGCCTAAGCGGTGCGTTAAGCCGCCTTACCCTCGGTGGTGGCGCTACCTGGCAGAGTGGTATCTCCCGTAACAATGTCGCCCGTCCCGGCGGCTTCACCGACCTTGAGCAAGGCAGCCATACCCTGTTCAACCTGATGGCGCGTTATCAACTTACCGATTACATCAGCGTCAGCGCTCATGTCGACAACCTGTTCGACAAGCGCTATTACGAACAGGTCGGCTTCTACAGCCAGGGCTGGTGGGGCGAGCCGCGCAGCATGAGCATGGGTGTCCGGGCGTCATTTTGAAGGTCGGCGCTCAGCCTGGAGCCGGCGCCAGCACGGCGGTGATGCTGGCGAATGGAATACAGCGGCATTCATCATCGCAGGCGAAGTACAGCTGCAATTGGTGAGTGCGCCAGTCGATGCTGCGTACTTCGCCTGACTGGGTGTCCATCACTCCGTATTCGGCGGCAAAACAGCCGTACAGCACCACGGTGTCTCCAGGTTGATACAGGCGAAGACGCTCTTTGTTGTTGTCGTCCATGTCGGCATGGCTCCGGCCCTTGAGTCGGCATAATCACCATCTGCGGGCGGGCGCGCTACTGGTAAAAATACCAGGCACGACTCAGGCCGTTTTCTGTTGCGCCACCAGCGTGATCCAGTAACGGCTGCGCGCCTGCACCGCCACTGGCAAGCTGGCAGCCAGCAAGGCCAGGACCCGGTCCGTGTCATCCAGGCGGAAAGTGCCGGTGACTCTTAGCGACTCCAGCGCCGGGTCCCAGCGCAGCCAGCCCGGGCGATAACGCGACAGTTCACGCAAAAACTGCCCCAGCGGCTGGTTATTGACACTCAACACACCGTCGCGCCAATCCGGTTGATGCGGATCGAAACGGTCCATGGCGCCACTGCCGTCGGCGTTGATGGTCAGTTGATCGCCAACCTGCAAGGCCAGCGCCGTGCCGTGGCGCGGCTGTACCTGCACCGAGCCATGCAGTACGGCGATACGGCACTGCTTGGCATCGCGGCGCAGGCAGACCTGGGCCTGGCCGACGCTCACCCGGGCCATGCCGAGATCGACGTGCAGCGCTTGTGCGCGGCTGACACTCAAGGCGATTTCGCCCTCGACCAACGTCAGGCGCTGGTGGGCAAGGTCAAGGTTGACGGCCGTTGCGGTGTTCAATTGCAGCAGGCTGCCATCGGCCAGGCGCACACCGCGGCGCTCGCCCACTGCGGTACGCAAGTCGGCGCGCAGAGCCTGCAGCGGCGTCTGCTGGCTGAGCAACCCGCCGGCGGGCAGTAGCAGTGCCAACGCCAGGCCGCGCTTGAGCAGGGTTCGGCGGCTCGTTTCGGGGCGATCCAGGCTGGCCATGGCCAAGGCTGGCGGCACCTCTTGAAAGCGCTGGCGCAAGCCTTCGGCGCGCTGCCAGATCTGCTCATGCTGCGGGTTGGCCGCGCGCCAGTGCTGCAACTGCTGCAGGTCATCAGCGCTGGCCCGCCCGGAATCGAGCAGGGCCAGCCAGCGCGCGGCGGTGCGGGCCAGTTGCCGGGATTCGCGAGTGACGGTGCGGTTCATAGCTCGACCAGCAGGCAATGCTCATAGGCCTGGGCCATGTAGCGCTTGACGGTACGCTCACTGACAGCCAGACGCTCGGCGATCTGTGCGTAGCTCAGGCCTTCGAGCTGCGACCAGAGAAACGCCCGACGCACCACTGCCGGTAAACCGTCGAGCAGTTCGTCCAGGGCCTGCAGGGTTTCCAGTAGCAGCCAGCGCTGCTCCGGCGAAGGCACCCGTGCCTCAGGCAGGTTGGCCAGGGCATCGAGGTAGGCGCGCTCCAGGCTGCGGCGCGTGTGGAAGTTGATCAGCAAACGCTTGCCGACGGTCAGCAGATAGGCCCGCGGTTCGCGCAACTCGCTGAGCACCTGGGGGCTGGCCAGCACCCGCAGGAAGGTGTCCTGGCTGAGGTCGGCGGCATCCCAGCGGTTGCCCAGGCGCTGGTACAGCCAGTGCTCAAGCCAGCTGCGATGCTCCCGATAGAGGCCATGCAGGGTCTGCTCGGTGGGGCCCGCCGCTTCGCTCATGTCAACGCACCTGGATTGATTAGACTCAAATGAGATTGATTCTAATTAATACCCCTGCGCAAACCAAGCGCTATTACATGGCTTTTATCATCTGCCAGCGCTGGCGCACTTCCCGCACCGTACTGGCAGATACCCCGCGCAGTTCGCGCGGATAGTCCACCTGCGGGTTTTCCTCGAAGCGCGTGGCACAGAACTGGCCGTTGCTGGCGCGCAGGATATAGCCGCTGTCCTGGCAATCGGCCGAGGCCAGGTACAGCACGCCGGGGACAACCCACTCGGGCTTGAGATCCTCGGGTTCGCCTTGCTGGCCCCACATGCGCGTGCGCGCCACCGGCGAAATCGCGTTGACCCGAATCCCGTGCTCGGCGCCCTCGGCAGCCAGGGCGTTCATGATCCCCAATTGCGCCATCTTGCCGGCGGCGTAGGCGCCAAGGCCGATCTGCGCATGGCGCAGGTACATGGCCCGGTCGGAGGTGGTGAGCACGATGCGCCCGCTACCGGAGGCCTTGAGCGCAGGCCAGGCGTGCTTGCTCAGCCACAGCGGCGCGTGAACATTGATGGCCAGGGCGCGCTCGATGAAATCGGCGCTGCTGTCCTCGACATTCTGATAACCGACCCAGCCAGCGTTATGGACCAGCGCATCGAGGCCGCCAAAGGCGTCCAGTACCTTGGCAAGCAACTGCTGGCAGGCCTGTTCATCGCCAAGCTCGGCGCTGTGGCCGATCACCTGGTGGCCTTCGTTGCGCAAGGACTGGGCCGCGGCTTCGGCTATCGAAGCGTCGCTGCCACACCCCACGCGGTCGGTGCCAAGGTCGCTGATGACGACTTGAGCACCGGTTTCTGCCAGGGCACGGGCATAGGCCAGGCCCAGGCCACGGGCGCCGCCAGTGATGAGTACAGTTCTGGATGAAATCACAAGCAGTCTCCTGATGGGCCGTTCAGCCTAGCCAGTGAGCACCGCAAAGTTGAATACTATCGGGCTGACCCGCCGATATCCTGCCGATATCGATGCGCATCAAGGACGCCCGCCGTGATCGAAACCCGCCTGCTCCGCCAGTTCATCGCCGTGGCCGAAGAGCTGCACTTTCACCGCGCCGCCGAACGCCTGCACATGGCCCAGCCGCCCTTGAGCCAGGCCATTGGCAGGCTTGAACAGCGTCTGGGGTTTGCCCTGTTCACCCGTCACTCCCGAGGTGTTGCGCTGACCGCTGCCGGAGCGGCGTTTGTGCAAACAGCGCGGGCGACCCTGGCGACCTTGCAGCAAGGCATCGTCCAGGCCCGGCACGTGGCTGAAGGCATTGCCGGGCAGTTGCGCATCGGCAGCCTGGCGCTGGCCGGCTATCCACTGCTGCTCAATGCGCTCAAGCAGTTTCGTGCCGACTGGCCCAAGGTACAGCTGGACCTGCAGCAGGGATCGTCGGCGCAGTTGGTCGAGAACCTGCTCGATGGCCAGCTGGATATCGCCGTGGTCAGGCAATTGCCGATCATGAGCGAACGCCTGAGCAGCCGCTTGTTGCTGGAAGAGGAGATTCTGCTGGCGGTGCCGAGTGAACATTCTCGCACTGGCGAAACATCTGTCAGCCTGGCGGACTTTGCCGATGAAGATTTCGTCTTCACCCCACAAGCCTTGGGCGCCGGGTACCATCAGCAACTGCTTGACCTGTGCCAAAGCGCAGGCTTTTACCCACGCATCAGCCAGCAGGCGGCGCAGTTGCAAACGCTGATCAACCTGGTGGGTTGCGGGTTCGGCATCGCTTTGGTGCCGGCGGCAGCCGCCCAGGCCAATGCCCAGCCGGGGGTACGCTTTTGCCATTTGCTGGGAGCCAGCCCGCGATTGGGTCTGTACCTGGTGTGGCGCAGCGACGATCCCTCGCCGCTGCCGGGGCGCTTTATCGCGTTGACTGAAAGCGCGGACACTGACCTTCGAGCCGATAACGCACGGTAACCAGCTGGCCGCTGGAATCTTCATAGGTCATCAGCATCGGCGCCGCTTCGCAGCCGCGGGCCATGGGGGTCTGTTCGATCAGACGGGCGACATCCACGGATTTACCGTAGGTAAAGTCCTGGATGGTCGGGACGGTCTTGCCGGTTCTTGCTGCATAGGCCTGCACTGCCTGCTCATGGGCAACCAGACGCGCATCCTTTACCTCTGGTGCCGAAGCCAGCGCGCTTTGGCCGGCCAGCAGAACCACTGCGGCCAATACCAAACCTTGCTTGCGCTTCATTGGCGGATACCTCGAATGAAGTGAAATGACGACAGGAACAACGGCTTTGAGCTTACGCCCCTAATGGCATTTCAGCTACAAAGTGATATCGAGCGCCTGGCGCAATTGCTCGCCCCGGCTATCGGACGTGGCGCTGATCAGGGCGTAGTTGTAGTCACCCCGCGACCAGTAGCGTGCCTGCAACTGGCCGTCGGTTCGCTCACCGCTGGGCATGCGCGCATAGTGCTCGCCCGGCGAACGCAGGAACAGGCTGACGCGCTGGCCCTGGGCGTCCTCGAACAGCAACAGCGCCGCCGGCCCCTGCTCGTTGCTCAACAATCGTGCACCAACCGGGGTGAAGCCGTAGGCCGAGAGGTCCGGCAGGTTGCCGACATGGGCGAAGTGCTGGCCCAGCCAGGCTTGCAGGCGCGCCGGGTCCTGGGCGTTGAGGTCGAGGGCCTTGGCGTTGGCGAACAGCCGATGGGCCTGCACGGCATCGGCCATCGGCGGGTTGCTGGCCAGCAGGCTCGCCTCGCGCACCTGCCAGCCGCCCAGGCCGCCGATGCCCAGGGTCACCAGCAATACCGCGGCACTGGCCCAGCGCCGCTGCCGGCGACGACGCAACGCGCGGCGCACGTTGGCCGGGTCCAGACGCGGATTGGCTGCCTGCCCGGCAAAGCCGGACAGCGCCGCGCGCAACTGGCGGGCATCGTTACGCCAGGCCTCGACCCGCGCCGCCTGTTCGGGGTTGGCCGCCAGGTACAGCTCCACCGCCCGACGCCGCTCGCTGTCCAGGCGTTCGTCGACATAGGCGTGCAGTTCGTGGTCAGACGGAATCAAGCTCATTTCAACCTCCGCAGCGCCGGGGGCGGCGTATTGCCCTCGGCCAGTTCGCGCATGGCCGCGCGAGCGCGCGACAAGCGTGACATTATCGTGCCGATCGGCACATCCAGGGCCTGGGCGGCCTCCTTGTAGCTCAGGCCTTCGACGCTGACCAGCAACAGCAAGGCGCGCTGCTCGGTAGGCAATTGCGCAAACGCCGCCAGGCCCGACTGGGCAACGACGATGTCTTCGGTGTTGCTGCCCGCCTCCTCGCCGCGGCCGAACCAGGCCAGCCAGCGCGCCTGACGGCGTTCGCGGCGTTTACCGTCGATAAACTGCCGGTACAGGATCGAGAACAGCCAGGCGCGCAGGCTGGCGTCTTCGCGTTGTTGAGCGCGGCGGCTGAGGGCGCGCTCGAGGGTGGCCTGGACCAGGTCGTCGGCGCTGCTGGCCTCGCGGGTCAGCCACAGGGCGAAGCGGCGCAGGCGCTGGAGCATCTGGCGCAATTGCTCGTCGTCTAGTTCGTTCATTGCCGCAGTCTTGGCCTGTAGGCGATCAGTGTACGAGGCAGACGCTGGTGGTGAAGAATTATTCCCTGGTGCTGGAATAAATTTCTGCCCCACGCGTCGTACCGGCTCATTCACTGACCCGGATCACCGCCATGAGCACTCCGTTACACGGTCGCCCCCGCGCCCTGCGCCTGGCTGCCATTGGCCTCGGGCTTACCGCCCTGGCCACCGGCTTTGCCTATGCTGCCGGCTGGATCGGCGCCGAGCGCCTGACCCCGAAGCGCTTTATCGACACCTTCGAAACCCAGGCCGGGCACTACCCCGGCTACCGTAAGAATCACGCCAAGGGCCTGTGCGTCAGCGGCTATTTCCTGAGCAGCGGGCAGGCGGCGAGCCTGTCCACTGCCCGGGTGTTCAACCAGAGCAACGTAGCGGTGATCGGTCGCTTCGCCATCGGCGGCGCCAACCCCCACAGCCCTGACGCCAGCGTGCCGACCCGTAGCCTGGCGCTGCAACTGAGCACGGACGATGGCCAGCAGTGGCGCACCGGCATGAACACCCCACCGGTGCTGGCGGTGGGTACGCCTGAAGCCTTCTACCAGCAGGTACTGGCCATGAGCCCGGACCCGGCCACCGGCAAACCCGACCCCGCGCGCCTGCAGGCGTTTTTCGCCGCCCACCCGGAAAGCGCCGCCTTTCGCCAATGGGCCAAGGACTACAAGGCCTCCGACAGTTTCGCCAGCACCAGCTACAACAGCATCAACGCCTTTGCCCTGATCGATGCCAGCGGCAAGGCCCACTACGTGCGCTGGAGCCTGTTGCCACAAACGCCGTTCAGCGCGCTGCCGGCAAAGGTTGACGACAACGACTACCTGCAGCATGACCTGCGCCAGCGCCTGAGCCAGGGCCCGCTGCGCTGGACCCTGCAATTGACCCTGGCAGCTGCCGGCGATGCAGTCGACGACCCAAGCCAGCCCTGGCCCGCACAACGCCCCACGGTGAACGCCGGTACCCTGGTGCTCGACCAGGTCGATGCCGCGGAACGAGGCGCCTGTCGCGACCTGAACTTCGACCCGCTGATTCTACCGAGCGGCATCAGGCCTTCGGCCGACCCGATCCTTGCTGCCCGCTCGGCGGCCTATTCGGAATCCTTCAACCGCCGCAGCCGTGAAGCCGCGCAGCTGGGAGCTCGCCCATGAAACCTGTTGCCTTCCACCCCCTGGCCCGCCTGCTCCATTGGCTGATGGCCGTGCTGATCCTGGCCATGCTGTTCGTCGGCGTGAGCATGGTCAGCGACCTGTCGCCGCGCCACACCTGGCTGGTCAGCCTGCACAAGGCCATTGGCCTGGCGCTGTTGCTGCTGGTGCTCGTGCGCATTGGCGTGCGCCTGAGCCTGGCGCCCCCGCCGCTGCCTGACGACATGCCACCAGTGCAACGCTGGGCGGCGAAAGCTTCGCACCTGTTGCTCTACGGGCTGATGCTGGCGATGCCGGTGCTTGGCTGGGGCATGCAGTCTGCAGGAGGCTATCCGCTGCCATTACAACTCCCGGCACTGCTGCCCCACGACCTGCCGCTGTATGCCCTGCTGCGCCAGGCCCACGGCTGGCTGGCCTATGTGTTGTTCGCCACCGTGCTGCTGCACCTGGGCGCGGCACTGGTGCACGGGCTGGTACGCCGTGACGGCGTGCTGCGCAGCATGTGGCCGGGGCCGCTGCCCAAGAATTAATATCTTAATTATTTTATGCTCAGGTCCAATTGCACCCACAAGAGGTCTATTCAAAAATAAAGATAATATGTTAACAATATAGGCAGAGACACCTGGCACCCGCCACACACAACAACAAAAAAAGGTAGCCCCATGCTTCTGCCCCGTTCGCTGACGGTGAGTGCCGGCCTGTGCGCCGCATTCACCTCCTACATCGCCCAGGCCGAGTTCATCAAGGACAGCAAAGCCAGCCTTGAGACACGCAACTTCTACTTCAGCCGCGACTTTCGCCAGAGCGGCGCGCCGCAGAGCCAGGCGCGGGAATGGGCCCAGGGTTTTATCCTGAAAATGGAGTCGGGCTTTACCGAAGGCACCGTAGGCTTCGGCCTCGATGCCCTGGGTGAACTGGGGGTCAAGCTCGACTCCAGCCGCGACCGTCGCGGCACCGGCCTGCTGCCCTTCGGCGCCACCCAGGAACCGGTGGACGACTACAGTGAACTGGGCCTGACCGCCAAGCTGCGGGTCAGCAAGACCACGCTCAAGCTCGGCACCCTGCAACCGATGCTGCCGGTGGCGGCGATCAACGACGTGCGCCTGCTGCCTTCGACCTACAGCGGCGGCCTGCTGACCTCCCAGGACATCGACGGCCTGACCCTGAACCTCGGCCGCCTGGAAAAACAGAACCTGCGCGATTCCTCGAGCAACGACGAAATGAGCTACGCCGGGGTCGAGAGCAATCATCTGGACCTGGCCGGTGGCACCTACGCGGTCAACCCGCGCCTGGCGGTCAGTTATTACTACGCGCAGATGCAGGACATCTACCGCCAGCACTACGCCGGGCTGGTCCACGACCTGCCCCTGGCCGAAGGCATCAACCTGCGCAGCGACCTGCGTTACTTCGACACCCGCGAACAAGGCAGCCACGACCTGCGCGCCGCCTCGCGGGTTGACGGCGGCAAGATCGACAACCGCTTCTTCAACGGCATGCTCACCCTCGGCGTGGGTGCGCACAAGTTCGGCCTCGGTTACCAGAACCTGTCCGGCGACGGCGATTTTGCCTACCCGGGCCTGGACCCCTACTCGGTCAACCTGGTCACCGTGAACGTCTTCACCAAGGCCGAAACCGATGCCTGGCAGGCGCGCTACGACTACAACTTCGCCGCGCTCGGTCTGCCGGGCTTGAGCTTCATGACCCGCTATGTCAATGGCAGCCATATCGAAACCGCCAGCGTCAACGGCGGCAAGGAATGGGAGCGCGATACCGACATTGCCTACGTGGTGCAAAGCGGTCCGCTGAAGAATGTCAGCGTGCGCCTGCGCAACGCCACCTTTCGCTCCAGCAGCGGTTTGACCACGGACATCGACGAGAACCGCCTGATCGTCGGCTACACCCTGGCCCTCTGGTAACGCGGCTGGCGGCCGTGTGAAAACAACCCTTTATTAGTTTTTTGGGAATGCTTATCATCTGCATCATTTTTCCGGGATGCAGCCAGGATGAGCGCACCGCCGTCACCGCCCAATGCCGAGCTCGGCCAGCTCTATCAGCACCATCACCTGTGGCTGCAACACTGGCTGCGCCGGCGCCTGAGCTGCCCGCAACGGGCGGCGGACCTGATGCAGGACACTTTCGTGCGCATCCTCGCCTCCTCCGAGGCGCTGGAACTGGTGCGCCTGCTGCGTGAGCCGCGCAACTACCTGGCGACGGTGGCGCGGCGGGTGATGATCGATCATTTCCGCCGTCAGCAACTGGAACGCGCTTACCTGGAAGCACTGGCCGCGCAACCGGAAGCCGAACAGATCTCCACCGAAGAGCAGGTGCTGATTCTGGAAACCCTGCGTGAAATTGACCAGTTGCTGGCCGGCTGTGGCGCCAAGGCGCGCAAGGCGTTTCTGATGGCCAACTGGCTGGGCATGACCTACGTGGAAATCGCCGAGGCCCTGGGCGTGTCGCTGACTACGGTGAAAAAGTACCTGATCAAGACCACCGAGCGCTGCCTGCTGCTCGCCTACGACGCCCAGCCATGACGGAGCGCGAGCGCCAACGCCAGGCCCTGAAAGCCGCCGCCCGCTGGCATGTGCAACTGGCCGCCGGCGATGCCCCGGCCGAACTGCACCAGGCCTGGCAGCTATGGCTGGCCAGCGCCGCGGAGCATCGCTGGGCCTGGGCGCGGGTCGAGCAATTGCAGGGGCGCCTGGCCAGTGTGCCCGGGGCGCTGGCCTTCGACACCTTGCAGCGCAGCGAAGCTGAGGGCCTGCCCCGGCGCAGCGTGCTCAAGGGTCTGCTGCTGGCCACCGGCCTGGGCCTTGGCGGCTGGGCCAGCTATCGCAGCCAGCCGGCGCAGCACTGGCTGGCTGATGTTCACAGCGCCACCGGTGAAATTCGTCACCTTACCCTGGACGACGGCAGCCAGTTGGTGCTCGACACCGCCAGCGCCGTGGACATTCGCTTCGACCACCAGCAACGGCTGATTCGCTTGCGTCACGGGCGGATCTTTCTTACCAGTGGCAAAGACAGCCGCCAACGCCCCTTGCGAGTGGAAACCGCTCAAGGCCTGGTCGAAGCCCTGGGCACGCGCTTCAGCGTTGAGCAGCGCGACACCGCCAGCCGGGTCGAAGTCTTCGAGCATGCGGTGCGCATCAACCCGCACCAGGCGCCGGCACGTCGACTGCACGCCGGCCAGCGCTGCCAGTTCGACAGCCATGTGGTGCATGCCGCGCAGACCGTCGCCAGCAGCGAAGCGGCCTGGACCGGCGGGCACCTGATCGTCGAAGACTGGCGCCTGGGCGATTTGCTCGAAGAGCTCGGCCGCTACCGGCCAGGGCTGTTGTCTTACTCCAACGAACTGAACGGGCTACGGGTATCCGGGACCTTTTCCCTCACAGACAGCGATGCGGCGCTGTCAGCGCTGGCCACGTCGTTCAAGCTCCAGGTGCGTCGCTACAACCGCTTCTGGGTCAGCGTCGGCCTGAGTTAAAAAAATTTCAGCGAGGGGTGCCTGTTTCTTTTCGTTCGTCCGCCTCTGTAGGAAATAATCTCATTTGCGAACGAAGAGGATTTCCATGCAACCCCGCTTCCCCCGTGCCCTTCTACCCCACCTGATTGGCAGCCACCTGCTGGCTGCCACCCTGGTCCTGCCCCTGCTACCCCTCGCCATTGCCCAGGCCGCAGAGACCGAAAGCACCAGCAGCGGCCAGGTATTCGCCATTGAAGCGGGTTCCCTGAGCCGGGTGCTGGGCAGCTTTGCCGCAGCGGCCGGAGTCAACCTGTCGTATGACGCACAGTTGACCGCCAGCCTGCAGAGCCAAGGCCTGCAGGGCCGCTTCGGGGTACTCGAAGGGTTGAGCCAGATCCTCGCCGGCAGCGGCCTGCAAGCGTTCCGCCAGGCTGACGGCAGCTACTCGATCCGCCCGCTGCCGGCCAGCAACGGTGCACTGGAACTGGGCGCCACCACCATCGGCGCCAGCACCCTCAACACCGGCATGGAAACCACCGACAGCCTCACGGTGCGCCAGGTCAGCTTTGCCAAGGGCGAGCACTCACTGCGCGAGACGCCGCAGTCGGTGACGGTGATCACCCGCAAGATGATGGACGAGCAGAACCTCACCACCCTCGAACAGGTGATGGAGAAAACCCCGGGGATCACCGTGCATGACTCGCCCATGGGCGGTAAATACTTCTACTCGCGCGGTTTCATGCTTGCCGGCCAGTACCAGTACGACGGTGTGCCGCTGGACCTCGGTGGCAACTACGTGCAGGCCAACAGTTTTGCCAGCGACATGGCCTACTACGACCGCGTCGAAGTGCTGCGCGGTGCCGCCGGCATGCTCAAGGGCTCCGGCAGCTCCGCCGGTGGCGTCAACTTCATCCGCAAGCGCGGACAGGAAAAGGCCGCTACCAGCGTCAGCCTTTCGGCAGGCTCCTGGGACAACTACCGCGCCCAGCTCGACACCGGCGGCCCGCTGAACGCGTCCGGCAGCCTGCGTGGCCGGCTGGTGGTCGCCGGGCAGGACCGCCAATACTTCTACGACATGGGCAAGCGCGACGACCAGGTGGTCTATGGCGCCCTCGACTACGACTTCAACGACGCCACCACCCTCGGCATCGGCGCCGCCTACGAGAAGCTCAATGCCACCCCGTGCTGGCAGGGCCTGCCGCGCTACAGCGATGGTTCGGACCTGAAGCTGTCGCGCTCCACCTGCCTGGGCGCGACCTGGAACAGCTGGGAAAGCCAGCGGGTCAACCTGTTCGCCGACCTCACCCACCACTTCAATGACCAGTGGCTGTTGAAAGTCGCGGCCATGCACAGCCACAACACCCAGGACATGCAGTACGCCATGACCCTGGGCAGCGTGCCGGTCGGCAGCAGCTCGGCCAACAACCCGCTGTACTCCGGCCTGTTCGACTACGACCAGCACGACTACGGCATGGACGCCTACCTGGATGGCAAATTCAACGCCTGGGGCCTGGAGCACGAGCTGATCATCGGTGCCAACGCCAGCCGGGCCAAGGGCAGCGACACCTACGCGCTGATCAACATGACCCAGTTGCTTGGCACCACCATGGACCCGTTCGCGCCCAACCGCGACATTCCCAAGCCGCCGGACAGCCTGTACCAGACCGCCTCCTACCGCGGCGGCCCGCTGCCGGTGGAAAGCGACACCCGGCAGATCGGCACCTATGCCACCTTGCGCCTGAAACTGGCCGAGCCCTTGACCCTGGTGCTTGGCAGCCGGGTCAGCTGGTACCGCAGCCAGCGCGATTCCTACACCCAGGCCTGGGACTACTGGCAGCATGACCGCAGCCAGGAAAACGGCCAGGTCACGCCGTTTGCTGCGCTGATCTACGACCTGGACGACACCTGGTCGGTGTACGGCAGCTACGCTGATATCTTCCAGCCGCAAGGCACTTACACCGACGCCCAGGGCAGCCCGCTGCAACCCAAGACCGGCGCCAACTACGAGCTGGGGATCAAGGGCGAATGGTTCGATGGCGGCCTGAACGCGGCGTTCAACCTGTTCCGCACCATCGAGGCGCACCGCGCCGAAGCCGACTATAACTCGGTATGCGCCGGCTCCTCCGACGGCTACTGCTACAGCGACAAGGGCAAGGTCCGCGCCCAGGGCTTCGAGGCCGAACTCAGCGGCGAGCTGGCCGAGCGCCTGCAGGTGCTGGCCGGCTACACCTACACCGAGCTTGAATACCTCAAGACCAATACCAACAGCCAGGACGCGACCTTCACCGCCAGCTATGTGCCACGCCATCTGTTGCGGGTCTGGGCCGACTATCAGCTGGACGGCCCGCTGCAACGCTGGAGCCTGGGCGGTGGGGTCAATGCGCAAAGCGACAACCACTACCAGGACCGCGCGGCGAAAACCGTACAGCCCGGCTATGCAATCTGGAACGCGCGCCTGGGCTACCAGCTGGATGACAACTGGAGTATCGCCGTCAATGGCAACAACCTGTTCGACAAGCATTACTACTCCAGCGTCGGCGCCCTGGCCTGGGGCAACTTCTATGGTGAGCCGCGCAATTTCATGGTGACCCTCAAAGGCGATTTCTGACGCAGGTGATTTGCGGTCGACGCCAGCAGATGACAATCGTTATCATCTTCTGCCGGTCGTCGACCGCCTTGCCCTCACCTGCCCTGGATAGCCCATGACCACCGCAACGGACCCTGCCATGCTCGACGAACCCGAGCGATCTACCTTCGACCTACGCCCGTTACTGGCGGCCAACATGGCCTGCACCATGGCGATGATGGCTTTCGTGTCCTTGATCGGCCCGATTGCCCGCACGCTCGGTCTGGCCACCTGGCAGGCCGGCGCAGCGGTGACGGTTGCCGGGGTGATCTGGATGCTCCTGGCACACACCTGGGGCCGAGCCAGTGACCGGCTGGGACGGCGCAAGGTGCTGTTGCTTGGCACCGCAGGCTTCACCGCGGCCTATTGGGCGTTATGCCTGTTCATCGATACCGCCTTGCACCTGCTGCCCAGTGCCACCCTGGCCTTTGCCGGGCTGGTGCTTGGCCGCGGCTTGATCGGCGCCTTCTACGCCGCTCTGCCGGTCGCTGGCGCGGCGCTGATTGCCGATAACATCGAACCTCAGCACCGCGCTCGGGCAATGGCTTCGCTGGGTGCGGCCAACGCCTTCGGCCTGGTGATCGGCCCGGCGCTGGCAGCGGTCCTGGCCCGCTACAGCCTGAGCCTGCCGTTCTATGTGATGGCGGTGCTACCGATGCTGGCGTTCCTGGTGCTGCTGCTCAAGCTCAAGCGTCAGGAACTGCACCTCAAGCAGCCACCCCGCCCGGTACGCCTGGCCGACCCGCGCCTGCGCCAGCCGTTGCTGGTGGCTTTCGTGGCGATGCTCAGCGTCTCGGTGGCGCAAATCACCGTCGGCTTCTTCGCCCTCGACCGTCTGGGCATGGACCCGGCCGATGCGGCGCAAACCGCCGGGGTTGCCCTGACCATGGTCGGCGTGGCGCTGATCCTGTCGCAGATCCTGGTGCGCAAACTCGAGTGGCCACCGCTGCGGATGATCCGCGTCGGCGCCAGCATCGCCGCCGTGGGCTTTGCCGCCAGCGCCCTGGCCACCAGCGCCGTGGGTTTGTGGGCGTGTTTCTTTTTCTCGGCCTGCGGCATGGGCTGGGTGTTCCCGGCGTTCTCGGCGCTGGCGGCCAATGCCATGGACGCCTCCGAACAAGGCGCCACGGCCGGTTCCATCGGCGCCGTGCAGGGCCTGGGCGTGGTCATCGGGCCGCTGGCCGGAACCCTGATCTACGCCGTCGATCCACGCCTGCCATACCTGATCGTGGGTGCCTTGTTATTGCTGGTGGGGTTTTGGCCGATGCCGCGGCGTCAGGGCTGAGCGGGTTTGGGTTTCGCGCATTCGTCGAAACCCTTGACGGTGTCGCGGCGGATCAACTGCAGTTCCTTTGTCGTCGCCGTGATAGGCCGCGCGTAATAGATGCCGTCGGCCTCGGCGAGGATTTTCATTGACTCGGTCGGCCCCTGCTCGGTATTGAGCACAATGCAGGTCCTGCCGCCCGAGCCCGACACTTGCAGGGCGTAACCGCCAATTTTTGCAGCTGCTTCGGGGAACAGCCCCACAACCATCAGCAGCAAAGTGAAGCTCACCATCAAAGGGCGAAAGACATTTTTTTGCCGATGGAAATGCACCATCATTGCCACCATCAGGACTTGCACAATCACCAGCACCAGCACTTCCAGAGCCATGATCGGCAGGAATGTCGAGGCTGAGCCGGCCAGCTCGCCCACCAGTGTTTCGACGACAGCTGTGACTTGCAGAAGCACCAGCAGTTGCAACCCGGCGCTGCACAAAGCAATCGTGTAAAACTCGCCACGTTCGGGCTTGTCGAGATCCGTAGGAACCAGCCAATGGATAAATCCTACAAAGGTTGCTACGGCAATCAGCCCGACCGGCAACAGCACCAGCCAGTACCAGTCCATGGGGCCTATCTGAATCACGAAATACCCGGAAAACGCCAGGAACAATGCCAATGCGAGGGAGCCCGCAAGCCACGCCAGGCTCACTGCGCCCCGGCTCTTCCCCTCCAGCTGATCAGCCAGACGCCTACCCTTGGCATCCAGGCGCTGGAACAGCACCATGGTCGGCAGCAGGATGTTGGTGCTGAGCACCACGATCACGAAGATCATCATGGCAAACATGATTGGCAATGCCGTAATCACCGCCCCCGAAGTAATACTCAAGGGGATCTTCTCGACCTGGATGTACTGGTGCAGATAGAGCCCGGACAGGAATAGCAGACACCCCCCTAGTGGCCAGGCACGATCATTTATCCAGAGCAAACCATCACTCAACTGCCTGGCGTACTCGCGCAAGCTGCTATTGCCCTCGGGGATAGGTTCAAGCTGGCTCATCCAACACTCCCTGTCGTTGTGGCGTGCAAAATCAGGCCCGCAACACCTGCGGCCATCCATCCCTACAGGCGGACCGCTATAGCCTAACGGAATGTGCTTTAATGCTTCGCCCAAAATTTTTGACACATAAGGCGGCTATGGACACGGGGACACGACTCAAACTGGTGCGTGAACGCAACAAACTCTCCCAACGGGAGCTGGCTCGGCGCAGTGGCCTGACCAACTCGACGATCTCGCAGATCGAGCAGAATCGCGTCAGCCCTTCGGTCAGTTCCCTGAAAAAGCTGCTTGAAGGCATTCCGATGTCGTTGGCGGAGTTCTTCAGTTTCGACGAGCCGATCCGCGAAGAGCGCTTTGTGTTCCGCTCCAACGAGCAGCCCGACCTTGGCAACAGTGGCCTGCGCATGCTGCTGGTGGGTGCCAGTGTCGAAGGCCGGCAGATGCGCATGTTGCGCGAGCTGTATGCGCCAGGTGCCGATTCCGGTGAGCCGATCGTGCATGCCGAGGGCGAAGAATGTGGCCTGGTGACCCGTGGCACCATCGAGCTGCGGGTGGATGGCCAGGTCAGCATCCTCAACTCCGGCGACGGTTACTACTTCCCCACCACCCTGCCCCACAGCTTCAAGAACATCGGCCAGGATGAGGCCGAGATCATCAGCGCCAACACCCCGGCGAACTTCTAGATTCGGGGGCTGCTGCCAGCCCATCGCCGGCAAGCCGGCTCCCACAGTAGATTTGTGTACCCGGAACTGTGGGAGCTGGCTTGCCAGCGATCGAGCGCGAAGCGGTCGCAATCTTGGCCCTTTACATCCAGCCCAGCCACTGCCACCAGGTAGCGGCAAACACCAGCATCAGCCCATAGCCAATCAAGGTCACCACAATCCCCACCCGGGCAAACTGCTTGGCGGTGAAGGTCTCGGTGCCCAGGCAGACCATGTTCTGCGGCGCGTTGATCGGCAGGATAAAGCCGTAACTGACCACGAAACCCAGGGCCATGGTCATGCCCAGCCGGCTGAAGTCACCCGGCAGGGTCTGCAGCACGGCGATCAGTATCGGCAGCAGCGCCGAGGTCAGCGCGGTGGCGCTGGCAAAGCCCAGGTGGATCAGAATCAGGAAGGCCGCGAGGATCGAAAACACCCCCAGGGTGCCCAGTTGATCCAGCCCGGTATGAGCCACCACCTGCGCGCCCAGCCATTGCCCGGCCTGAGTGGTAAGCAAGGTGGTGCCCAGGCTGATGCCGACACCAAAGACAATCACCGTCCCCCAGGGAATGCGCGCCTGCACGTCTTTCCAGGTCATCACCCCGATCCGTGGCAGCAGCAGGATCACCAGCCCGGCATAGGTGGTCGAGGTGGTGTCGAAGTGATGCAACTTGCCCTCGGTGGCCCAGGCCAGCAGCAACAGCAGCGACACGCCAAGCAGGCGTTTCTGCGCCGCGGTCATCGGCCCGAGTTCGGCCAGGGTCTTGCTCACTGCCGCCTTGCCGCCGGGAATCGCGTCGCTCTCGGGCGGCAGCATTTTCAGCACCAGCACGATCAGCACCACCGACATGATCAACGCCCAGGGCGCGCCGGCGATCAACCAGTCGATCCACGACACCCGGGCGCCGAGCATCTTGTCCATGAAGCCGACGGTCAGCAGGTTCTGCGCCGCCGCGGTCTGGATGCCGATGTTCCAGATGCTGGTGCCCTGGGCGACGATGATCATGATCCCGGCGGCGATGTTCGAGCGCTTGTCGACGCCAAAGGCGGCGATCACGCCCATCATGATCGGTACCACGCAGGCACTGCGCGCCGTGGCGCTGGGCACCACCAGGCTGAGTAGCACGGTGACCGCGACAGCACCGAGAAGGATGCGCCGGGTGCTGACACCGATACTCGACAGCGTCACCAGGGCGATGCGTCGGTCCAGGCCGGTGTGGGTCATGGCTGCGGCGATGAACAAGGCACCCACCACCAGGGCCAGGGCGCTGTTGGAGAACCCGGTCAGGGCCAGGGTAATGGCTGCGGAGGAGCCGTAGATCACCGAGGGGTCGGCCACGGTCGGCGCAGTGCCGAGCAAAAAGGCCATCAGCGAGGTGATCATGATCGCACTGGCTTCGTACGACACCGCTTCGGTGATCCACACCACCACGGCAAAGGCCAGGATTGCCAACACCCGGTGGCCGGCCACTGGCAGGTCGGCGGGCATCGGCAGCAACAGCACCCCGACCAGGGCCGCGATACCCACCAGCAGGCCAATAGGCATGCGGGTTCCGGCGGTTTGAGAGACAGGCGCATTGGCCGGCGAATTCATGGGTAACTCCCTGCAGAACATGTGCAGCCATGATCCTGCAGATCGCTTTAACGCAGACTGATGCGTGTCAATGCCCCGAATTCGAGGCATTGTCGGACAAGATGTAGTGCATCAAAAAAAACACTACAAAACCTGTTGACGCCGTTCGTCGCCCCTTGCATGATGAGGTCGTCTCCCCGATCGGGGGTACTGGCAAGGGTGTTCCAGGCAGCTCGACAGATCCATGAGCTGTGTGCGGATGGGTACTGCCCAAAAGGCAGCGTGTAGAAGCCCCCAGTTGTGACGCTGCTGTAGCAGCTTTCATTTAACGCTACATGTTATGCGCCAAGTGCGAACAAACAACGAATGGTCTAGGGGGCTTTATGATGAATCTGAACAATCAACCGACTGTTGAAGAACTGGCCCGGCTGTTCGCCGCGCGCAAGGACACTCTCGACAGCCACATCCTCTGGGTTTGCGAATCGGGTGAAGTTCGCCTGGACAGCCTGGAAAGCATGAGCGACGAAACGCAGTTCGAGCAATGCAACCCGAACATGCGTGCCCGCCTGAAGATGTACCGTCGCGGCCAGGGCTACGTCGGCAAGAAAGCCGCTGCCGACACCCAGTATGTCGGACGGGTTCTGCAGACCCTGCAAAGCGAATGGGCTGCGCTGCAGAACACTCCTGGCGTCGCGGTGATCGACCGTCTCTGCTAAGGGTCGCTGGGGTGCAGCACTGCCCCAGCCACGCTTGAGCCCAATCCCTGCGGATTGGGCTTTTTTATGGTTCTTCACGGAATCCTGGGGGGCTAAGCCTCAACATCCCAACCCTGGATTCCGTGAAGAGCCTTTTTTATTTATCCCGGTACCTGGCTAGAATGGCGCTTTGCACAAGAGCCCGCTTATGACCCAACCTGCTTTCGGCACCGGTGATGCCTCCTACCAGGCCGCCGGTGGCATCGACGGCCTGCGCCGCCTGGTCGATGCGTTCTACCGGTTGATGGATGAGAACCCCGAGGCACTGGCCGTGCGCCAGATGCACCCGCAAAGCCTCGATGCCTCGCGCGACAAGCTGGCCTGCTTCCTCAGTGGCTGGCTCGGTGGCCCGCGGCTGTTCAGTGAACGCTATGGTCCGATCGCCATCCCGGCCTTCCATGCCCAATGGCCGATCGATGAAAACCACAGCGCCATCTGGTTGAACTGCATGGAACAGGCGATTGCCCTGCAGGATTATTCTGCCGAGTTCGCCGAGTACCTGCTGCGCCAGCTACGCGTGCCGGCCCAGCGCATCGTCCAGGCCAGCCGCGCCCGTCACCCTCAGGCCTGACGGCGCAATGGCGCCTTCTCCAGTGGCAACGCCCCGGTAGCCAGTGCCCTGGCCCGGTCGACGCCCCAGACCATGGCGCGCGTCATGGTTTCACAGGGGCGGTTGTCGTAGTACTCCTCGACCATGGCCTTGCCCTGGCGCGTATAGATGCCGAGGAACAATTGCGTGGCGCCGGTACGCGACAGCCTTACCTGTACGTCGAGGCTGGTCCCGTCACTGAGCTGTTCGTCATGGCTGCGGCTGTGCAGTTGTGCGTCGGCCCAGTTCCAGTAAGTCTCTTCCCTGATACGCATCGAATGGCTCCTGTATTGATGGCGGCGATAGTAAGGCACACAACCCGGCATCAGGCGAGTGCGAGCCGCGCAACCTTTGCGCAAGGTCAAACAATGCAAAAAAAACCCCGCCGTTGGGCGGGGTGGTGGACGATTCGTTTACTTCTTCGCGGGCAAGCGCGGGGTGAATTTGCCCTTCTTGCTACGCTGCAGCGCGTTCAGGCGCACCTGTGCGTCTTCCTGCGTCATGTTGGTAAAACCCAGCCGATAGCCGCTCTGCCCGCAACGGATTAGATTGTTGATTGGAAAAGCGTCGCCGTTGTCCTCATTGAACAAGTCAACCATGCCCCAGTCTCCCTCCGACAGCGGATCAGTACCGGCAAACAGATGATTGCCCAGAAAAGCACTGACCCTGGTGATTCTGAGACTAGCCGGTCATTTGTGGACCACACGGGCAAAGACAAAAAAGCCCGACCAATGGCCGGGCTATTTTGTCGCACCCCAGGGTGACTTGAGAGGCTTACTTGAGCTTTACGGCGGTGCCGGTGACAAACACCACGACCATGCCACCGCGCGCCGACGGCATGCTGATTTCGTAATCCAGGCCCACCACTGCATCGGCCTGCAGGCTGCGCGCGCGGGCGCGGATTTCATCGGTGGCCTGGATGCGTGCCTCTTTCAGCGCGCTTTCCAGGGTTTGTGAACGGCCACCGAAAAAGTCGCGGAAACTGGCGAAAATATCGCGAACCACGTTGATACCCTGGACCGACTCGGCGCTGACCACATCCAGGTAGGCGGCAATTTCCCGGCCTTCGATGGTCCCTGTGGTAGTGATGATCATACTGCTCTCCTTCGGCCTTGCCAGTCAGCCGCCCGACGCTTCAGCGAGCGGGCGGTAAAAAAACGCGATGGTAGCAAAACCAAGGCCAGTCGCGCGGTCTATTTATACAAGCAATACATTGTGTAATAGTGCGACTGCACCTAGACTTTCAGCCACTCGAAACCCCACCTGCGAAGGAGCCGCGCATGAACACCGCCCATCCCCCTGCCCCCGCTTCATGGGCTGAATTGTTGCGCGGGCGCAACGCCCTGCGCTCGATTGCCCTGGCCGGAGGTGTGGCCTTGCATGCGATCAACGTCTATATAGTGACCACCATTTTGCCGACCGTGATTGCCGACATCGGCGGCCTGGCCTTTTATGCCTGGAGCACCACCCTGTTCGTCGCCACCTCGATCATCGGTTCGACCCTGTCGGCGCAATTGATCGAACGCCTGGGCGCGCGGGCAGCCTTTCTCCTGGCCCTGGCAGTGTTCGCCCTGGGCTCGGTGATCTGCGCCGCAGCGCCCAGCATGCCGGTGCTGCTGATCGGCCGCAGCGTCCAGGGCCTGGGCGGCGGCATCCTGTTTGCCCTGAGCTACGCGCTGATCCGCCTGGTGTTCGACGAACGCCTGTGGCCGCGGGCCATGGCCCTGGTGTCCGGCATGTGGGGCGTGGCCACCCTGTGCGGGCCGGCGGTCGGTGGCATCTTTGCCCAGGGCGGCCATTGGCGCTGGGCATTCTGGTCACTGCTGCCGGTGGCGGCGCTGCTGGCGCTGATCGTCATCAGCCAGTTGAGCAACAAGGTTGCCGCCCGCTCGCAATCCCGTCCGCCCTATGGCCTGATCGCCTGCCTGGTGGCGTCAGTACTGGCGATTTCCGCCGCCAGCCTGTCGACGCAGCTGCTCTGGAACCTGATCGGCATCGGCGCGGGGCTGGCCCTTGCCGCACTCATCGCCCGCCTCGACCACACCCCTGGCCGACGCCTGCTGCCCACCGGCGCCTACGCACTGGGCACGCCGCTGGGCGCGCTGTACGCGGTGATGTGCCTGCTGATCGCGGCGATCACCACGGAAATATTCGTCCCCTATTTTCTTCAGGAAATTCACGGCCTGAGCCCACTTGCCGCCGGCTATATGACGGCGGCCATGGCCGCAGGCTGGACCGTCGCCGCGTTGTTCAGCGCCAGCCGCACAGGTGCTGGCGCCGAGCGCATGATCCGCTTCGGCCCGGCAGTGATCCTCGTGGCCCTGCTGGCGCTGGCGCTGATGACTCCGCAACAGCCGTGGCTGGCCCAGGCGTCGGGCCTGGCGTTGTATTGCCTGGCCCTGGCCGGGGTCGGGCTAGGGATCGGCCTGGGCTGGCCGCACCTGCTGACGCGGGTGCTCAGCGCTGCCCGCGCAGGCGAAGAGAACCTCGCCTCGGCGTCGATCACCACCGTGCAACTGTACGCCACCGCCCTGTCCGCGGCGCTGGCCGGGCTGGTCAGCAACAGCGCCGGGCTGGTCGAGCCCGGCGGCGTCGCCGGGGCACAGCAGGCCTCGACGTGGCTGTTCAGCGTGTTTGCCCTGGCGCCAGCGCTGGCCCTGCTGCTGACCTGGCGCCTTACCCGAAACCCGGCCAGGGCCCTGGCCTGATGAGTTGAGTCCCCCGTCCGATGCAAGGAGCAGCGATGAAAGAAGCCAAACAGGTGTACGAGCGCATCAGCGAACAGTTTGAAGACTTCACCAGCCACGCCAGCCAGCGCGGCATCGAAGTCGATACCTTCCGCTACATGGTCGGCAACGTGCAGGGCCTGGAGATTCTCGACCTGGCCTGCGGTCACGGCTTTTTCAGCCGTCAGCTCAAGGACTGGGGCGCTGCCCATGTGCGCGGCGTGGATATTTCGCCGAGCATGATCTATCAGGCCCGCCAGGCCAACGACGGCATCGCCTACGAAGTGCGGGACGTGGCGCAGATGGGGCGCATCGGCACCTACGACAAGGTTACCGCTGCCTGGCTGTTCAATTACGCCAGCAGCGTCGAGGAGCTGGGGCGGATGTTCAGCAGCGCCGCGCAGAACCTCAAACCCGGCGGCCAGTTGGTGGCCTATACCGCCAACCCGGCGTTCGACCTGGGCAAGGGCAACTTCACCCGCTATGGCATCAGTGTGCTGGATGAAAATGTCGTGAATGGCGGCTATCGCTGCAAGGCGCAGTTCATGTCCACGCCGCCGGCCGACTTCACCTACTACCGCTGGCGTCAGGACGTGTATGAAGACGCGGCAAAAGCCGCGGGGTTCAGCGACTGCCGCTGGATCGCGCCCTTGATCAGCAAACAACGCAAGGATGCCCGGGAGCCGGGCTACTGGGATGGGTTCGAAAGCAACAGCCTGCAGATCGGCCTGATCTGCAGGAAGTAAACAGAACGGCCGGGAGCTGAAACCTCAGATCCCGGCCGTGATCACCTCAGTTGCGGACCAGCGCCAGCAGGTACATGGCGTCGCCATGCTGGCGTTCGATCACCACCAGTTCCTGCCAGGCAAAACCGTAGCCTTCGAGGCTGTCGCGGATGCCCTGCTCGGTGAAGAAGTAACCCTGGCGCTGGTTGTCCATCTCGCGCCAGCCCGGTACCGGGTTGCTACTGTCCACGCCAAAGACGTTAAGGGCAATCAGACCGCCCTTGCGCACATGGCTGCGCATATGCGCCAGGTAGGCATCCCACTCATCGGGGTGCTGATGGTGGAAGCAGCCGTTGTCGAGTACCGCGTCGAACTGCCGACCGTCCGCTGTCTGCCAGTCCTGCAAGGCGCTGTTGACCAGCTCCAGGCGTTCGCCCCAGCGCTTGCGCAATAGCGGCCAGCTGGAGTTCTCGACGATGTCCAGGCCGGTGACCCGGTGCCCGGCCTGGATGAACTCCGAGGCATCGCGGCCACGTCCGACGCCGACATCGAGGATGCGCTGGTCGGGCTTGTCGCCCAGCGCCGCGAGGAAAACCCGCGCCGCCCGGGCCATGCCGATGTCCCACGACCACTCGTCTTCGCCATGGCTATAGCGGTGCACGAACGAGGTATCGAGGGCCTTGCGGTACGCCGAAGGCTCCATGAAATCCACTGCCTGCTTGCTCATTGACCGATCTCCTCGCACTCAGGAAGCACGCCGGGCGGCGATGCCATAGATGTTGCCGTCATAGGAGCTGGCCAGAAAATCATGCTGCTGGCCGCTGTGGGTGATACAGGAAATGCCACTCGCGGTTGGCCGTTGCAGCGGCTGCCAGCTGCGCGTGGCCAGGTTGAACAGCGCCACGGTGCCGTTGTAGGCGGCGGTGGCGATGATCGCGCCATCGGCCGAGGCGCCGATGCACTTGATCGAGTGCTGGTGCGGCGAATCGTAGACCTCATCACCGCCCTCCAGCCACAGACGCAGCTTGAGGTCACGACCAATACTGGCAAAGCCGCCTTCGATCTGGCAGCAACCGTTGGAGATCCGCGCGTGGGCGTTGTCGATGTGGCGGGCGCAACTAAAGTCGTCGATGCGGTGCAAGGCGGCGTCGGCCGAGGCGCAGACGCTGAACAGGTAACGCTCATTGGCAGCCACGCCCTTGATGGCGTTGTCGTGCATGGCGATCGAAGCCACCAGCTTCAGGCTGTCGCGACCGTCGAGGATGAACACCAGGCCTTCGCCGGTGTAGGTGCCGATCAACGCATGCGGCACGCCATCCTTTTCAAAGGTGGTGCCGCAGTTCAGGGGCGAGCGGTGCTGGTACAACAGCTGTCCGCTGAGGGCATCGAACACCTGGCCCATCTGCCCGCCGGTCAACAGCAGCGGCCCGAACGGCAGGAGGAAGTTGCACAGGCTGCCGACCCCGGTCACCGGCTTGTTGTCGCGAAACAGCAAGCCGGCATCGCCGATGCTGTACTGCTGGCCCTGGGCAGTCACCACCGCGTTGATGCTGACCGCGGGCTGGATACCGTCGACGCTCCACTCGTCACGCTCGTAGTTCCAGGTGGCGTAGCGTGAACCGAAGGTGGCGAACACCAGTTCTTCTTCGCCAACAAAGGCGCAGCTGCGCGGCCAGATGATGCTCGGCAGCGCGGTGCTGCGCAGCTTGCTGAGGTTGTGCTGGGCATCGAAGCGCCAGAGAATTGCCGAACGGTCGTAGCTGAGGGTTACCAACAGTTGCTTGTCATCGTTCCAGACGATGCGCTTGATCCCGGCGTCGTGGGCGGCAACGCTGCGCACCTGGCCCTGGCAGATGATCGAGATGCGCCCCTCGTCGTCGCCGGCGAACACCACGCCGTTGCGGGTGATGGCAATGGTGTCGGTCTCGACGCCGCCGATATCCACCTCATCGCACTGGGCGAAGCTGGTGGTGTCCCACTGGCGCACGGTGCCATCGTCGCTGCTGGAAATCAGGCGCTTGCCGTCCGGCGACCAGACCACCGAAATCACGTCGGCCTGGTGGCCATGGAAACTGCCCTTGAGGTTGCCCTGCAAATCGAAAATGCGCAGCACATGATCACGTGAACAGGTGGCAACCAGCGTGCCGTCGGGCGAGAACACCGCCATCTCGACGTCGTCCTGGTGACCGGACAGCACCGCCTTGAGGCGCATGCTCGGCACTTCCCAGATCCGCGCGGTGTAGTCGCTGCTGGCGCTGACCAGGTGCTTGCCGTCGGCGCTGAAGGCACACTGGTTGGCCAGGTGATCATGGTGCACGCGATGGATCGGCAAACCGGTGCGGGCGTTCCACAGGATGACCTGGTTGTCGTAGCCGGCGGTGGCCACGAACTCTGCTGCATGGGCGGCAATGCCGCTGATGGGGCCTATGTGTTTCATCGAAAAATCCTTTTTTCTTCAGAGAACAATCAAAGCTTGATGGAGTGGCTGGACTTGGCCACCTTCGACAGCAGGTAGTTGCGGTTGTGCTGGGTGAGGAACACCCCGGTCGGCACCTGGTCGACCACGTCGATGCCGCCATCACGCAGTTGCTGGACCTTGTCGGGGTTGTTGGTGAGCAGACGGCAGCGGTGCACGTTGAGGGCCTTGAGCATCTGCGCCGCGGGGCTGAAGCTGCGCGAATCCGCCGGATGGTTGAGTTCGAGATTGGCCTCATAGGTGTCCAGGCCACGGTCCTGCAGCAGGTACGTCTCGAACTTGGAGTACAGGCCGATACCACGGCCCTCCTGACGCAGGTAGATCAGGTAGCCGCCCTGCACGTTCAGGGTGTTGAGGGCCTCCTGCAATTGCGGGCCGCAGTCGCAGCGCTGGGAGCCGAACACATCGCCGGTAATGCATTCGGAATGCACCCGCACCAGCGGCACCTCGGCCTTGTCCAGGTTGATGCCGACGGCAAAATGCTCGTTGTGCTTGTCGAAGCCCTTGAAGCCGAAGAAGTGAGCGTCGACCGAACCGCCCAAAATGGAAATCGGCACCTTGGTGTGCAGCGAAACGTCGTTGTTCATGATCAAACCTCGCACGATTGACAGATGATTCAGTTGTTGTTTTCTACCAGGCGAAAGCCCATGACATAGATCGGTCGCGGGTAGCGCCCATGTCGCCGAGGGTTGCGCGCCAGGTCGCGAAAGCGCGTGAAGCTGCCACCACGGGCGATACGGTGACGACCGACATCCAGTACCAGGTCGTCGTTGATCTGCGGGCCACCGGGGTACGGCCGATAGTCATCGGCGACGTATTCCTCGACGTTACCGGCCATGTCCAGCGCACCAAACACCGAGGCGCCCTGGGGAAATACCCCCACCGGGGTGCTGTCCAGGTAACCCAGTTCGATGGTGTTGGCGTATTCGGCGTGGAAGCTCTCGCCCCAGGGAAACTGCAGGCGCTGGGGCCCGGCCGCGGCATGTTCCCACTGGGCTTCGGTGGGCAGGCTGAAGCGTCGGCCGGTGCGCTGGCTCAACCACTGCGCATAGGCATCGGCGTCCGTGTCACTGACGCTGTACACCGGGTGGTTGGCGCGCTGCAACGGGTAGCGGCCGAAGGCCCAGCTGCTGGGCAGCGCCGGGTGGCCGGTGTCGAGCAAGAATTCCCGGTACTCGCTGTTGGTCACGGCAAAGCGGGCGATGCGGTAGCGGTCCAGATCGACGCTGTGCAGCGGGGTTTCCTTCTCGATCCAGCTACGGTCCAGGCCCAGGCCCTCGAAGTCGTCCATGACCTGGCCGACCCTTGCAGGGTCCAGGCCGATCTGCACGGTCGCAGCGGGAATGTCGATCATCTGCGGGTTGAACACATCGATGCGCGGGTCGCCGCGCAAGCCCAGCACTTCGCCAGCGGCAATGCGCCGGTACAGCGGCGCGCCAGCGCTTTCAAGCAGCGCCAGCAATTGTTCGACCGGTGTATCGAGCATCGAGCTGATCGCCAGCCCCACCTGCTCCACCAGCGGGTATTCCAGGTAATGTTCCGGGTAGCCCATCAGCACCCGGTCGGTAACATCTTTGGGCAGCGGGCTGGGGAGCCGCGGCCAGTGCCGATCCTTGAGACTGTTCATCCTTGCACCTTGTTTTGAGTAACGACGCCCACGACGGGGCCGAACCCGGTTCGGCCCACGACGTAGTACCCAGGGGTAGCCTCAGAGCTGGTCGAGCAGCAGCCGGCGATTGGTTTCGATCATCTCGATTTCCGCGCTGTAGACTTCGACCACCAGGCCATCGG
Organism: Pseudomonas wadenswilerensis; assembly: GCF_900497695.1. Taxonomy (GTDB): domain Bacteria; phylum Pseudomonadota; class Gammaproteobacteria; order Pseudomonadales; family Pseudomonadaceae; genus Aquipseudomonas; species Aquipseudomonas wadenswilerensis. The sequence goes on from NZ_UIDD01000008.1 coordinate 288,375, forward strand.
GGTCTTCGAAGTACACGGCGCTGCGCACGTTATCCGGGCCATGGTGATAACCCGGCGCCGGGCCGTTGCCCTTGACCAGCTTGATCGAGCCATTGGCGGTGACCCGCTCGGCGATGCGCTTGACGTCTTCGGGCAAGGCGCGAATGCCGATATGATAGCCCGGCGGGTAGCTGAACTCGGCGCTCTGCTCGATGAAGAAATCAAAGCCGTTTAGCTCCATCACCACCTTGCGCGGGCCGAGGTTGTAGCAGTAGCGCGCGCCGAAGATGTTGCGGTAGAAGGCCTGGGAAACCTCCAGATCACGGGCCAGGATGTTGATGTGATTGAGCTGCGGCTGCTGGCGGGCCAGCGCGGCGGCGTCGATCGACACCCCTTCAAGGGCACGCCACATCTTTACTGCAGCGGTAAACTTCGCGTACCCGGCCAGCCAGGTTTTCAGCGCCTCGCTCGACTGCGGCTTGTCCAGCTGGGTCAGGCCATAGGGGTAGACGAAGCAGGCCGCAGCCTGCGACAGCTGCTGGTTGATGGCCTCTGCAGCAGGCTCCCTGCCCTGGCTGTCGGCCAGGCGCACCAGGGTCACCGCCGTATTGCGATAGAGGGCTTCGGCTGCCTTGAGCTGGGCCGCCAGCGCCGCTTGCTGATCACTTGCCAGCAGCACGATCAGGCCATCGGCCTCGCCCTGGCGGGACAGTTGCGCGGTAGCGTGCAATTCGAAACCGGCGGCGCTGGCCACCTGGCCCAGCTCACCGATCAGGGTCAGCGCACGGGCGTCAGGATTGGCCCCGTGCAGCAGAATGAACTTGAGCATCAGTTGACCCTCCGCCCGACCAGCAGGGTGTAGCGACCGATCGGCTCCTGGTCGACGCTCAGGCCCTGATCCTGCAGCTGTTTTGCCAGCCAGCGGGTCGGGTGCAGCTCGCCATTCACGGTGTTGACCATCATGTGCAGGGAGAAGTCAGCCGACAGCGCCGGGTGAATCTCGTCCTCGTCCAGGGTCATGCTGAGGATCAGCAAGGCGCCGTGTTGTTCGAGCAACCGGCTGGCGCCCTTGATCAGCGTGGTGGTCTGTTCACGGGTGAAGTAATGCAGGCAGTCGTTGAGCATCACCACGTCGGCGCGCGCGTCCTGGTAACGGGCAAGGTCGAGCAGGTTGCGCTCCTTGAAGCTCAGGCGCTGCTCGAGCTGGTACTTGCCAATGGTGCTCTCGGCCGCCTGGCGGGTGGCGCCCAGGTCCCAGATTTCGCCGCTGACCTGCGGGTGGCGGCGGGCGATCTCGGCGATGTAGGTACCGTGGCCGCCAGCCAGGTCGATGACCGTCTTCGCCTGGTCAAAGACTGACAGCTCACGCAGTACATCGACCATTGGCTGGCTGAAGCGGACCATGGCATCGTTAAAGGCATCGCGGGCGGCGATGTCATGCTTGAAGCGGTTTTCCTGCTGAAAGTCCAGTGACCGGGTGGTGCTGAGAATCTCGCCCAGGCGCGGCCAGTTCTGCCATTGCAGGCGCTGGTGAGCAATGATCGGGCCGATGAATTCAGCACTGCTGCTGACCAGGAAGCGCTCGCTCAACGGCTGGTTGACGAAACCGTTGTCGGTTTTTTGCAGCAGGCCCATGGCGACCAGGGCATTGAGGAAGATCTTGCCCTTGTTGGCCACCCAGCCCAGCGCCAGGCTCACGGCCTCGGCCTTGACCGGCGTGCGGGTGTGGTCGAACACCTGGTGCGCCACCGCCGCATGGAGGATGGCCGACTGGCGGTACTGATCGGAGAGTTTCACCAGGTCGAACACACCATTGAGGGCATTGGTTTCCTCGGCGTGTTCATAGATGGTCACCGGTTTTTGCGCATTCATACACTCACTTCCCTGTTGAGTTTCATTTCCTGCATGTTCCAGGCCGATGGCCTGCCGTGCACGGCAAGGTTCTGGCTGTTGGCGGTGCTCACTGCGGCCACAGGCGCAAAACTAAGAAATGATCCTAGTCGCTGGCTGGAAAAACACAAATTCGATCTTTTATATTTTTTCGAGCTTTAAACTTTACTGCTGATACCTTTTACAAATAACCATCGCAATGCTAAAACTGGCTATGCTCAAGCTCGTTACCTGCGCAATGGATGGCGCCACAGGTCGACCGTTAACGCCTATTCGCAGGGTTATTTGCACACGATGACTGCACCCGCCGCCGACGCCAGCTCCACCGCCGACCGCATCCTGTTTTTGCTCAAGACCCGTGGCGCGCTGAAAACCACCGACCTTGCCAGCTTGCTGGACATCACCTTTGAAGCCGCGCGCCAGCAGATCCAGAAGCTGCAGAGCGCCGAGCTGATCACTGGCATCAGTGCACCGGCCAAGGGCGCTGGCCGTCCTTCGCAGAAGTGGACCCTGACCGAAGCCGCGCAGCGGCGCTTCCCCGACTCCCACAGCGTGCTGACCCTGCAACTGATCGAGACGGTCGAACAGGTGTTCGGCCATGAAGGCGTCGACCAACTCATCACCCGCATGGAAACCGCCAACCGCAGCGAATACCTGCAGGCCTGCAGCCTGGCCGAAACGATCGAAGACAAGGTGCGGGTCCTGGTGCAACTGCGCGAACGCGCCGGCTACATGGCGGAAATGGTCGAGAGCGACAACGGCTGGCTGATCATCGAAAACCACTGCCCTATTTGTGTGGCGGCATCACGCTGCCAGGGGTTTTGCCGCTCAGAGTTGCAGATCTTCCAGTCGGTGTTTGGCGAGCAGGCGCTTGTCGAGCGCTGCGAACATCTGATATCAGGTGACCGACGCTGCGTGTACCGGGTTTCGCCGAGGACGGCGCCCGCGCAGTAACCCCCTAAGTCCTTAAGGAATGAGGCGCACATGAACCCGACCATCGAGCTGCTCGCCAGCCACCGCAGCGAGCGCAGTTTCCACAGCAGACCGATCAGCGACGACCTGCTTGACGCCATCCTCCAGGCGGCCCACCAGGCGCCGACTTCGTTCAATGCTCAGCATATTTCCGCGGTGGTGGTGCGCGATGCCGAGCGCCGCCGGCAAATCGCCGAGCTTGCCGGTGGGCAACCGTGGATTGCCGCGGCGCCGGTGTTCATCACCTTGGTAGTGGACTTCTACAAGACCGAACTGGCAGCGCGCCTGAGCGGTGACCAGCAGTGCATCCACCAACACCTGGAAGGCATGATTGCCGCCTGCACCGATGGCGGCATCATCCTCTCGATGCTGATGACCGCGGCGCGCTCGCTGGGTTTGGGCGTGGTGCCGGTGGGCGGCATTCGCGCCAACGCCAGCGGCATGATCGAGCTGCTCGGCTTGCCGGAAAAATCCTTTGCCCTGTGCGGGGTTGCGCTGGGTTACGTGCAACAGCCGGCGCTGCAAAAACCGCGTTTGCCCTTGGCTTCGTTTCGTCATGACGAGCGCTATGACGCCCAAGCGTTGCCGGCGGCGATCGAGGCATACGATGCTGCGCTGATGGAGCATTGGCAAGTTGCCGGGCGGGTTGAGGGGCAGAATTGGTCGGGCAGTATCGGTCGTTGCTATGCGCGCAATTATCGGCCGCAGCTCAAAGCGCAGTTGCTGGCCAACGGGTTGGCGGCGGACTGAACGGTCTCATCGCGGGTCAAGCCCGCTCCCACAGTGGATCTCTGTACGCCGGACTTGTGGGAGCTGGCCTTGCCAGCGATCGAGCGCGCAGCGGTCGCAATCCAGACACCACGTGATGTGCTGGCTGGACCGGCCTCATCGCTGGCAAGCCAGCTCCCACAGTGGATCTGTGTACGCCGGACCTGTGGGAGCCGGCCTTGCCGGCGATCGAGCGCGCAGCGGTCGCAATCCAGACACCACCTGATGTGCTGGCTGGACCGGCCTCATCGCTGGCAAGCCAGCTCCCACAGTGGATCTCTGTACGCCGGACTTGTGGGAGCTGGCCTTGCCGGCGATCGAGCGCGCAGCGGTCGCAATCCAGACACCACGTGATGTGCTGGCTGGACCGGCCTCATCGCTGGCAAGCCAGCTCCCACAATCGATCTCTGTACGCCGAACCTGTGGGAGCCGGCCTTGCCGGCGATCGAGCGCGCAGCGGTCGCAATCCAGACACCACCTGATGTGCTGGCTGGACCGGCCTCATCGCTGGCAAGCCAGCTCCCACAGTGGATCTGTGTACGCCGGACTTGTGGGAGCTGGCCTTGCCAGCGATCGAACGCGCAGCGGTCGCAATCCAGACACCACCTGATGTGCTGGCTGGACCGGCCTCATCGCTGGCAAGCCAGCTCCCACAGTGGATCTCTGTACGCCGGACTTGTGGGAGCTGGCCTTGCCAGCGATCGAGCGCGCAGCGGTCGCAATCCAGACACCACGTAATGTGCTGGCTGGACCGGCCTCATCGCTGGCAAGCCAGCTCCCACAGTGGATTTGTGTACGCCGGACTTGTGGGAGCTGGCCTTGCCGGCGATCGAGCGCGCAGCGGTCGCAATCCAGGCAACACTGAAGTGCTGACTGGACCGGCCTCATCGCTGGCAAGCCAGCTCCCACAGTGGATCTCTGTACGCCGGACCTGTGGGAGCCGGCCTTGCCGGCGATCGAGCGCGCAGCGGTCGCAATCCAGACACCACCTGATGTGCTGGCTGGACCGGCCTCATCGCTGGCAAGCCAGCTCCCACAGTGGATCTGTGTACGCCGGACTTGTGGGAGCTGGCCTTGCCAGCGATCGAGCGCGCAGCGGTCGCAATCCAGACACCACGTGATGTGCTGGCTGGACCGGCCTCATCGCTGGCAAGCCAGCTCCCACAATCGATCTCTGTACGCCGGACTTGTGGGAGCTGGCCTTGCCAGCGATCGAGCGCGCAGCGGTCGCAATCCAGACACCACGTGATGTGTTGGCTGGACCGGCCTCATCGCTGGCAAGCCAGCTCCCACAGTGGATCTCTGTACGCCGGACTTGTGGGAGCTGGCCTTGCCAGCGATCGAGCGCGCAGCGGTCGTAATCCAGGCAACACTGAAGTACTGACTGGGCCGGCCTCATCGCTGGCAAGCCAGCTCCCACAGTGGATCTCTGTACGCCGGACTTGTGGGAGCTGGCCTTGCCAGCGATTGAGCCCGCAGCGGTCGCAATCCAGGCAACACTGAAGTGCTGACTGACCGGCCTCATCGCTGGCAAGCCAGCTCCCACAATCGATCTCTGTACGCCGGACTTGTGGGAGCTGGCCTTGCCAGCGATCGAGCGCGCAGCGGTCGTAATCCAGGCAACACTGAAGTGCTGGCTGGACCGGCCTCATCGCTGGCAAGCCAGCTCCCACAGTGGATCTGTGTACGCCGGACCCGCGATGAGCCGATCACTGCACCCCACCACTGCCCCAGCCCAACGCCTTGTACAAGGCAATCGCATTCAGGTACGAAGCGGTCTCCGCCTCCGCCACTTCACGCTTGATCAAGAAGAACGCGCGCTGGTTTTCCAGCACGGCCATGTAGGTACCCGCCCCGCGCCGATAGCGCTTGGAGGCGATGTCGATGGCATCAGCGCCATGGGCCGCCGACTGCATCAGCGCGCCGAGGCGGGTCTGGTTGCGGGCCAGGCGAGTGACGGCGTTTTCCACTTCTTCGCGGGCCAGCAACAGTGACTGCTCATAGCGCGCCTGCGCTCCTTGCGATTGCGCCTCGGCAGCTCGCAAACGGGCTTTGGCATTGCCCAAGCGGAACGCCGGCCAGGTCACCGTTGGCGCCAGTTCGTAGGCCCGCGCCGCGCTGCCCAGGTCGCCGCTGCGCAAAGCAAAGAAGCCGATGAAGCCGCCCAGGTCCAGGCGCGGGTACAGCTCGGCGGTGGCCACGCCGACGTCTTCGCTGCTGGCCGCCAGTTGCCGTTCGGCACTGGCGACATCCGGGCGATTGTTGATCAGCGCGTTGACGTCGCCCAAAGGCAGTTGCCGCGCCAGCGGTGGCAAAAACCGTGCTTGCGCAGGCTCTTGGGCAAGGCTGGGCGCACGTCCGGTGAGTACATCCAGGCGGTACCCGGCCTCCTGGATCGATGCCTGCAACGGTGGCACCGCCGCTTCGCTGAGCAGCAGGTTGGCATGGGCACTTTGCTCGTCCTCGTACTGGCCGCTGCCGGCACGCACCTGGGCACTGGTGAGTTTCAGGGTTTCGCGCCAGGCCTGGACCTGGGCCTGCGCCACTTCAAGGCTGCGGCGCAAACCCTGTTGCTGGTAATAGGCCCGGGCGACTTCGGCGGCGATGCTCAGGCGCATCTGCTCAAGGTCCGCCCGCGCCGCCTCCGAGCGTGCCTCAGCCGCAGCGGTCAGGCGCTGCAAACGGCCGAACAGGTCGATCTCCCACTGCACGTCAAAACCTGCGCGATAGCTGCGCGAGAACATGCGCTGCGGCTCGCTGCCATCGGCCAGTTGCTGTTGCTCAAGGCTCTGGCTGAAGCCGGTGCGCGCGGTCACCCCTGGATATTGGTCCAGGTGCCGGTCATCGAACAGCGCCCGCGCCGCCAGCAGGTTGGCCTGGGCCTGGCGGATGTCGTGGTTGTGCTTGAGCGCGGTGTCGACCAGGTGATCGAGTTGCGGGTCATCGAAAAACGACCACCACTGCGCCGGCAACTGCGCACCCGCGGCAAACTGCTGCTGTTGCGGCGTGCTCAAGGGGATTGGCGCAGGGGTTGCCTTTTCATAGTCGGGGCCGACCTTGCAGCCCGCCACTGCCAGGCTCGAAAGCACACAGGCCAGGGCCAGGTTCGCTCTGTTCATCCTTCGCTCCTCAGCGCATCAGCCAGGGACACCGCACGCGGCGTGCGCGCAGCCACCGAGTGTTTGCGCGCCAACAGGCTGTACACCGTGGGCAGCACGAACAGGGTGAACAGGGTGCCGATCAACATGCCGCAGACAATCACCAGGCCCAGGCCGAAACGGCTGTTGGCCCCGGCGCCGGAGGCGAACAGCAAGGGGATCAGGCCTACCACCATGGCCGCAGTGGTCATCAGGATCGGCCGCAACCGAATCTGCGCCGCCTTGCTGATCGCCGCAGCACGGTCAAGCTGCTCTTCTTCCTGCAGGGTGTTGGCGAATTCAACCATGAGGATGCCGTGCTTGCTGATCAGGCCAATCAGGGTCACCAGGCCGATCTGGGTGTAGATGTTCACCGTCGCATAGCCCAGTGCCAGCGGAATCAGCGCACCACTGATCGACAGCGGCACGGTGATGAGGATGATCAGCGGGTCGATCAGACTTTCGTACTGCGCCGCCAGCACCAGGTAGATGACGATCACCGCCGCCAGGAATGCCAGCATCAGCGCACTGCCCTCCTGGGTGTACTGACGCGCATCGGACTGCCAGTCATAGCTGAAGCCGGCCGGCAATGATGCCGCCACCTGGTCGAGAAACGCTACCGCATCGCCCAGGGTCACCCCGGCCGCCGGAATGCCCTGAAAGGTCGCGGCGTTCTGCTGGTTGAACTGGGTCAGTTTGTTCGGCTCGACCTGCTCGGACACCTGCACCACCGTCGACAGCGGCACCAGGGTGCCGTCTTCGCTGCGCACGTACTGGCGGGTCAGGGTTTGCGCGGTCAGGCGCTGGCTGCGCGGGCTCTGTGCGATCACGTCGTAGGAGCGCCCTTCCAGGCCGAAGCGGTTCAGGTAGTTCTCCCCCACCAGCACCGCCAGCGACTCGCCGATGTCCTGCATGCGAATGCCCATGCTATTGGCCTTGGCCCGGTCGACCCGCACCTGGACCACCGGGTTGTTGTAGTCCAGGTCGCTGTCGACCACAGCGAACAGACCACTGTCTCGGGCCTTCTGCTTGATCTCCTCCATGGTCTGGTACAGCACCTGATAATCCTGGGAACTGCGCAGCACCAGTTGCACCGGCAAGCCACCGGTGGAACCCGGCAAGGCCGGCAGCTGGAAGGCGAAGATGCTGGTGCCTTCGACATCGTTGACCGCCGCCTGCAAGTCGACCTGGATCTGCGCAGCGGTACGCTCCCGTTCGTCCCACAACGACAGGTTGATGCCGCCGATGCCCGAGGCCAGGCCGTCGCTGCCGTTGATGATCCAGGTGCTGACGGTTTCCGGCAGACGGTTGTAGACCTGGTCGAGCTTGTCGGCAAAGCGCTCGACGTACTCGAGGTTGGCGTGCTGCGGTGCCTTGATCGCGGTCAGCAGCCCGGCCTGGTCTTCGGTCGGTGCCAATTCGCGCTGGGGCAAGCCGTACAGCCAGGGCAAGCTGAGCAGCACCAGCAAGGCAAAACCCACGCTCAGCCAGCGCCGTGCCAGGGAGAACTCCAGCGCCCGGCTGTAGCGCGTTGCCAGGGCGTCGAAGAAGCGGTTGGCGGCATGGGCCATGCGCCCTTCCGACTGTTTGGACTGCAACAGGAACGAGCTCATCACGGGCGACAGGGTCAGGGCCACCACCCCGGAGACCACCACCGCCCCGGCCAGGGTCAGGGCAAACTCGCGAAACAGCGCGCCGGTCAACCCGCCCATCATGCCGATCGGCGCGTACACCGCAGCCAGGGTGATGGTCATGGCAATCACCGGCCCGGCCACTTCCCGCGCCCCCACCAGGGCAGCGGCCACCGGAGTCTTACCCTCCTCGATATGGCGGTGGACGTTCTCCACCACGACGATGGCATCGTCCACCACCAGGCCAACGGCCAGGACCATGGCCAGCAAGGTCAACAAGTTGAGGCTGAAGCCAAACATCAGCATCAGTGCCGCCGCGCCAAGCATCGACAGCGGAATGGTCACCACCGGAATCAGCACCGTACGCAGCGAACCCAGGCACAGGTAGATGACGATCACCACGATCAGCAGCGCTTCGAGCAGGGTCTTGGTCACCTCGTCGATGGACGCCTGGATGAAGCGCGCGGTCTCGAACGCCAGCTCGGCCTTGACGTCCGGCGGCAGGGTCTTGCGGATGTCCGGCAGCACCTTGCGGATACCGTCGACGATCACCAACGGGTTGCCGCCGGGGGTCGGAAACAGGCCCAGGTGCACGGCGCGCACGCCATCCATGGAGGCGCTGGTTTCCACCGAGGCGGCGCCCAGCTCGACGGTGCCGACATCCTTGATGCGCACCAGGCCATTGCCGTCGTTGCGGATCACCAGCTCGCGAAATTCGCCGACGCTGGTCAGGTCGGTGTTGACCCGAATGTTGGAGACCACGAACTGGCCTTTGACCTTGCCGGGCGCTGCCTGGTAGTTGTTGCGCCTGACTGCCTCGGCGACATCCGCAGCCGTCAGGCCGCGTGCAGCCAGGCGCGCCGGGTCGATCCACAGACGCATCGACAGGGTCTGGCCACCAAACACCTGAACCTTGGCCACACCGTCGATGGTGGTCAGGATCGGCTCGACCACCCGCGCCAGGTAGTCGGTCATCGCCGGAGTCGACAGGCTGTTGCTGGCAAAGCCGATATAGGCCACCGCCGTCGACTCGCCGGACGAGCGTTCGATCACCGGGTCATAGGCCTGCTCGGGCAGGCGAAAGCGCACCTGGTTGACCTTGGCCATGACTTCGGTCAGCGCCTGGGTCGAATCGCGGTTGAGCTCCATGCGTACGGTGACCAGGCTGCGGCCCTGCACCGAGGACGACGACAGGTAGTCGATGCCCTCGACCGACGACACCGCCTGGGCGATCGGCTGGGTGACGAAGCCCTGCATCAGCTCGGCCGAGGCGCCGGGGTATTCGGTGGTGACGGTGATGGTGGAACTTTCCAGCATCGGGTATTGGCGGATCGGCAACTGGCGCAGGGAGAGGATGCCCAGCAGCAGGATAAGGATGCTGACCACCAGCGCCAGCACCGGCCGACGCACGAACAGATCGGTGAATTTCATCGGAAGGTCTCTGGGCGATCGGTCAGGAGCCGGACAGCGCCGGGGCTTGCAGGGTGTCTGCGGTGGCTTCCACCGCTACCCCGTCACTGAGCTTGAGCTGGCCGGAGGTCACCACCTGGTCGGCCTCGTCCAGCCCTTCGAGGATGATCACCCGGCCGTCCTGGCGCTCGCCGATCTTCACCGGCACCCGTTGCACCACCAGCGCCTGTTGCTGTTCGTCATGGCGGGCGAGGAACACCGTGTCGCCATAGGCGGTGTAGGTCACGGCGGTTTCCGGCACGCTGAGGATCTCGGCCACCTGCGGGTCGGCGACCTTGACGCTGGCATACATGCCGGCCTTGAGCAGCGCATCGGCGTTGTCCAGGGTGGCCTGCACCTGCACCGTGCGCGAACGGCCGATCAATGGGTCAATGGCGGTGATGCGCGCCGGGAATGTTCGCTCGGGATAGGCATCGAGCAGCACCTCGACCGGCTGCCCGGGCTTGAGGTGGATGCTCAGTTGCTCGTCGAGGGAGAAGTTCACATACAAGGTGCGGGTGTCGATCAGGCTGACGATGGCATCGCCGACATTCAGGTACTGGCCTTCGTTGACCTTGCGAATGCCCAGCACGCCGTCGAAGGGCGCGCGGATGGTCTTCTGCGCGATTACCGCCTCGGTGTGCGCCAGTTCGCCGCTGGCCATGTCGCGGGCGGCCAGGGCGTTGTCGAGCTGCTCCTGGGTGGCGGCGTTTTCCGCCACCAGCTCACGGACCCGGCGGTGGTTGATCTGCGCATTGTGCAACTGCGCCTGCAGGCGAATGCGTTCGGCCTGCTCGGGGGCGTCGTTGAGGGTGATCAGCACATCGCCACGGCGCACCTTTTGCCCGGAGACGAAGTTGATCCGCGTCACCCGCCCGCCGATCTCAGCCGAGACCAGCACCTGGCGCGCCGCCTCAAGCTCGCCGACCCCGGCGAAAAAACCGTTGGCCGGGCCACGCTGCACCGTGCCCAATGCCACCTTGATAAGCGACCTGGCCGGCGGCGCCGAAGCCTGTGCGCCATGCGGTTGTTGCCAGACCACCAGCAACGCTATTGCTGCGCCCACCAGTACGGTGCCGAGCGCGAGGTTCTTCCTGTTCATCCATCACTCCCTGTGAGGCTGGCCTCAGGCCCACTGCACGTTGAACACCACGAAGGCCAGCAGGGCCCAGAGCACCAGTACCAGATGGGTCAGTTGCAAGCCTTCCTGGCGAATCCAGTAGCCGAACCACAACCCGCCCAGGAGCATGGCGAAGGAAAAACCGAGAAACGCGCTCAGGGCCAGGTTCAGCCAGGGCCGCGCTGACTCGAGCCCGGTACCGATCAACAGGACGTAGGTGCCGATCAGGGCCGCGACCGCCGCGACCACCTGCAGTACCAGCACCACCAGCAAGGCGATGCGGTGGGCAGCAGTGGAGTGCAGGGCCCGGGACAACAGCGGAATATCGATGGCCGGTGCCTGGCGTAACGGAGCCATGGCCATGGTCGCGCCAACCGCGCCGAGGGAAGCGCGAAACGCCTGCAGGTTGTTGAGTACCGCGATGCCGAGCCAGAGGCTCAGGCCAATGGCCTGAACGGCCTGGAACAGCCAGAGGGAAGTGTGCAAATCCATTTGAACGTCCGTGGTGGTTGAGCGCAATAACACAAGAAAACACTTGGATATTAGAGCCGTGCCTGCCAATGCACAACCCACAGAACGCTAACCACCCTGCTCAGGTAAAACATTGTCGGCGGTCATGCTTTGCCGACGCAGGCTTGCGAAGCCCTGCCCCGAGCACTGAATTGATCACCTTCATCCATCGCGACGGATGGGTGCAGCAAAGTCGACACCTTCACTTGACTGTATTTGTATATACATGCTCATATCTGTTTCAGTCGCCCACCTGCGTTCGGCTGGCGACCCGACCGCGACAACACAACAATAGGCGGAGATCCCGAGCAATGACCCAGGCCAATGCCTCGCGCAGCAAGCCCCTGATCGAGCGGCGCTCGATCGACTACATCCCGGAAAACGAACGACACGGACGCCTCTACAGCCAGTTCACCCTGTGGCTGGGCGCCAACCTGCAAATCACCGCAATCGTCACCGGGGCCCTGGCCGTGGTGCTTGGTGGCGATGTGTTCTGGTCGCTGATCGGCCTGCTGCTCGGCCAACTGGTCGGTGGCGCGGTCATGGCCCTGCACGCCGCCCAGGGGCCGAAACTCGGCCTGCCGCAGATGATCTCCAGCCGCGTGCAGTTCGGTGTGTATGGCGCGGCCATCCCGATTGCCCTGGTGTGCCTGATGTACCTGGGCTTCACCGCCACCGGCACAGTGCTTTCGGGCCAGGCCATCGGCCAGTTGCTGAGTGTCAGTGACAGCGCCGGCATCCTGATCTTCGCCGGGGTCATCGTCCTCGCCACGGTGTTCGGCTACCGCATGATCCACTGGATCGGCCGGGTCGCCAGCGTGCTGGGGATCATCGCCTTCGTCTACCTGTTCAGCCGCATCATGGTCATCAGCGACATCAGCCAGTTGCTGGAGAACCGCCACTTCACCTGGGCCTCGTTCCTGCTCGCAGTGTCGCTGTCGGCGTCCTGGCAAATTTCCTTCGGCCCGTATGTCGCCGACTACTCGCGCTACCTGCCGAGCAACACCTCATCGTTCAAGACCTTCCTCGCCGCGGGCCTGGGCTCGGTGGTCGGCGCCCAGGCGTCGATGGTGCTCGGGGTGTTTGCCGCAGCGATTGCCAACGGCCAGTTCTCCGGCCGTGAAGTGGCCTACATCGTTGGCCTGGGCGGTACCGGCGCCACCGCCGCGCTGCTGTACTTCAGCGTCGCCTTCGGCAAGGTGACCATCTCCACCCTCAACTCCTACGGCAGCTTCATGTGCATCGCCACCATCATCAGTGGCTTTCGCGGGCACATCGAAGTGACCCGGCGCCAGCGCCTGTTCTTCGTCCTGGCCATTGTCGGTGCCTCGACCCTGATCGCCCTGCTCGGCCAGCATTCGTTCCTGGCTGCGTTCAAGTCGTTCATCCTGTTCCTGCTGACTTTCTTCGTGCCCTGGAGTGCGGTCAACCTGGTGGACTACTACTTCATCACCAAGGAGCGCTACGACGTGCCGGCACTGGGTAATCCCAACGGCCGCTACGGGCGCTGGAACATGCCCGGCATCATCGTCTACACCATTGGCGTGCTGGTGCAGATGCCGTTCATTTCCACCAAGCTCTACACCGGTCCCATGGTTGCCCATCTGGGCGGCGTCGACCTGTCGTGGATCATCGGCCTGGTGGTGCCGAGCGTGCTGTATTACCTGGTTGCACGGCGCAAGGCCGCCGATGCCCCGGCGCAGATGATCCTGCCGCAAAGCAGCCAATCCTGAAACAAAAAGGCCGAGCCCCGTCGCCGGGGCTCGGCCTGTTTTTGTTCCTGTCCTTCATAGCTTGGCGATCGATACCTCGGTGGATTTGACGAAGGCAATCACTTCACTGCCGACCCGCAGTTCCAGCTCGTGCACCGAGCGGGTGGTGATCACCGAGGTGACGATGCCAGCGGAGGTCTGCACATCGATTTCCGAGACCACCGGGCCTTCGATGATCTCCTTGACCGTGCCTTTGAACTGATTGCGTACGTTGATCGCCTTGATGGTCATGCGCTGCTTCCTCGTCCTGGGGTGCACTGCCGCGCAGTGCTTGAGGTGCAGAGTGCGCCTGGGCAGATAAAATTAAAAAGAATAAATACTTACGAATATAGAACCAAAAGAAATATAAAAATCGTCATATAGAAAGATCCATAAGTTATTTATTTTCAGTTTTTTAGATCCTTTAGCATCGGTGCCACCCTCATAGAGCAAGTGAGCGCCACCTTTGCACAGCACTCCATCGACCCCTCTGCAAATCGCGCGGGAACTGGCCAGTGAGTTCGCCCGCACCGCAGTCGAGCGCGACCGCCAGGGCGGCACGCCCAAGGCCGAGCGCGATGCCATCCGCAACAGCGGCCTGCTGGCCTTGAGCATCCCCCGCGACTTCGGCGGGCTGGGCGCCAGCTGGACGCAAACCTTCGACGTGGTCCGTGAATTCGCCCGTGTCGACAGCTCGCTGGCCCACGTGTTCGGCTTTCATCACCTGATGCTCGCCACCGTGCGTCTGTTTGCCACCCCGGCGCAGTGGCAGCCGTGGTTCGAACTGACCGCGCGCAAGAGCTGGTTCTGGGGCAACGCCCTCAACCCGCTGGACACCCGCACGGTGGTCAAGGACCGCGGCAGCTTTCGTGAATTCTCCGGCAAAAAGAGCTTCTGCTCCGGCGCCAGCGATTCGGAAATGCTCATCGCCTCGGCGGTGGACGAAAGCGCGGGCGGCAAGCTGTTGATCGCGGCGATTCCCAGCGGCCGCACCGGTATCACCCTGCACAACGACTGGCACAACATGGGTCAGCGCCAGACCGACAGTGGCAGCGCCACCTTCGAACGGGTCCGGGTGGAAGAAAGCGACCTGCTGCTTGAGCCCGGCCCCTTGAGCACGCCGTTCGCCTGTCTGCGGCCGCTGATTGCCCAGCTGCATTTCGCCAATATCTTCCTTGGCATCGCCGAAGGCGCCTTCGACGAGGCCCGGCATTACGCCTTGCGCGAATCGCGGCCATGGTTCAAGTCACCCGCCGAGCAGAGCAGCGCCGACCCTTACGTGCTCAACCATTTCGGCGACTTCTGGGTGCGCCTGCAGGGCGCACGTTTGTTGGTCGAGCAGGCCGCCCTCGAGCTGGACCAGGCCTGGGGCAGGGGCGCGGCGTTGAGTGCCGAACAACGCGGGCGCCTGGCCGTAACCATTGCCACCGCCAAGGTTGCCGCCAGCCGTGATGGCCTGGAGATTTGCAGCAAGGTGTTTGAAGTCACCGGTGCCCGCGCCACCCAGGCCTCGGTGGGCCTCGACCGGCACTGGCGCAACCTGCGCACCCAGAGCCTGCACGACCCGCTCGACTACAAGCTGCACGAACTCGGTGAATGGGCCCTGCGTGGGCAATTGCCGACTCCGACCTTCTACTCATAGTGTGACCGCCATGCAATTGTTGACCCTACCGCCCTCCCCGGCCCTGGCCACCTCGATCCGCGCCACTGCGCAAGTGTTTGAAGACCCCAAGTCGCGGGCCTTGCTGGCGCACCTGCAGCGGGTTGCGCCGAGTGAAGCCAGCGTACTGATCATCGGCGAAACCGGCACCGGCAAAGAGCTGGTGGCCCGCCACATCCACAACTTGAGCGGCCGGCGCGACAAGCCTTTCGTGGCGGTCAACTGCGGGGCGTTTTCCGAATCGCTGGTCGAGGCCGAGCTGTTCGGTCACGAAAAAGGCGCATTCACCGGCGCCCTCAGCTCCAAGGCCGGCTGGTTCGAAGAAGCCAACGGCGGCACCCTGTTCCTCGACGAGATCGGCGACTTGCCGATGCCGATCCAGGTCAAGCTGCTGCGCGTGTTGCAAGAGCGCGAAGTGGTGCGCCTGGGCTCGCGCAAGAGCATCCCCATCGATGTGCGGGTGCTGGCGGCGACCAACGTGCAGCTGGAAAAAGCCATCAACGCCGGGCATTTTCGCGAAGACCTGTACTACCGTCTCGACGTGGTCAGCCTGGAGCTGGTGCCGCTGCGCGAACGCCCGGGCGACATCCTGCCGTTGACCCGCCACTTCATCCAGGCCTACAGCCAGCGCCTGGGCTATGGCGAGGTCAGCCTCAGCAGCGAGGCCGAAGCCAAGCTGCGCGGCTATGGCTGGCCGGGCAATATTCGCGAGCTGGAAAACGTCATCCATCACACCTTGTTGATCTGCCGCGACGGCGTGATCCGCCAGGAGGACCTGCGCCTGTCGAACATGCGCATCGAACGCGCCGACGACAGCCCCGGCAGTGATGACTCGGCTGAGGGGCTGCTGGAGCGGGCCTTCCAGAAACTCTTCGAGCAGCCCGGCGGCGCCTTGCACGAGAAGGTCGAGGATGCGCTGTTGCGGGCGGCGTATCGGTTCAGTCATTACAACCAGGTGCATACGGCGAACCTGCTCGGGCTGAGTCGCAACGTCACCCGTACCCGGTTGATCAAGATGGGCGAGCTGGCGGTGAATCGCAGGCAGCCTGCGGGGAATACCCAGGGCGAGCGGGTGCTGAATCTGTCCATCTAGTGGACTCATCGCGGGTCAAGCCCGCTCCCACAGGTCTTGCACCTCTCACAGAAATTGCAGCCAGCAATTAATTTAGCCATTGACGAATATTTAGCTTACAGCTAAATATTAGCTCAAGCCCACATTCATTTCAGAGAGGGCCCACATCCAAAACCGAAGGAGAAACACATGAGCGTCAACATCGACCGACTCACCATCACCACCCCGGTGCCCAAGTCCAGCACCGACCCCACCGCCCTGGAATTGACCGGTGCCCAGGCGCTTGAACAACTGCCACAGGTCATCGCCACCTTGAGCGACGGCTCGGTCCGCTTCACCGCCCCGACCAAGGGCGCCTCAAGCAAAAGCACTCACCGCACCCGCTGCGAATGGAAAGAACCCACCTACTGGTCACTCAGCAGCGCCGCCAAACACCACAACCACCAGACCATGACCCTGAGCAAGGTCAACTCGGCGCAGAAGGTGGTGATCTCCCAATTGCACGTCAAGAACGACGACAGCCCGGCGGTCAAGGTGTTCTGGAACAAGGGCAAGCTCACCTACGGCTTTCGCCAGAGCTACAACCAGGCTGCCCCGGCCAGCGTCACCCTGCTGGCCAACGTGCCGCTGGGCGCCGCGTTCGAGATCATCCTCGATGTCACCGCCCAAGGCGTGGTCACCCTCGTCGCTACCTGCAACGGCACTACCGGCAGCAGTGGCGCACTGCAGATGGACAGCAGCTGGAACAGCCGCACTTTCAACTTCCATGGCGGGGTCTACAACCAGATCGACTACAGCGACAGCACCCCCAGCACTGACGGTTCAATCTGCATCATCAACGCGCTGGCGCTGGGTCACCATTAAGCCCTGAGCTGCCCGCCAGGCGCTGCTCCAGCCATTGGCAGAAGCTCACAGTCAAGGCCTCCCCTTCACTGTTGCGGTGCACCAGCCATGCCCATTTGGGACCGCGCACGGTCTGCTCGGTCAGGGCCACCAGGCTGCCTTGCACACGAGCCTGCTCGGCCAGCAAGGCACTCACCAGCGCAATACCCAAGCCCTGGCTGGCAGCGTCGAGCAACTGCCCAGGGTCGGAAAAATTCAGGCCCTGCAGCTTCTGCCCTACGCCCTCGCCACCCTGGGTGTGCCAGTAGCTCCAGTCCATTTCCCGCTCGCCATGCAAAGTGGTCCGCTGCTGCACCTCTTGCGCCAGCAAGCGCGGGTGACAGGCCGGATACAAGCGATCCTGCAACAACACACGAAAGCCACAATCGGCCTGGGCGCTGATGTCGTCACGCACCGCGACGTCAATCGTCTGGGTGGTCATGTCGGGGATTTCATCGCTGGTGAACAGCCACAGGTCCACTTCCGGGTGCCGGCGATGGAAGTCGCCCAGGTGCGGCACCAGCCAGTGCCGGGCGAACGCCGGAGTAGTGTTGACCACCAGTTGGTTGGGTTTGCGGTACTGCTCCAGGCGGCGAATGCCTACGGTCAGTTGTTGCAGCATTACCTGAGTGGTGCTGAGCAGGTCATGGCCGGCATCGGTGAGCGACACACTGCGCCCTTCGCGAAAGAACAGCGGTTGCTCCAGGTAGTTTTCCAGGCTGCGGATCTGCTGGCTGATCGCCGACTGGGTCAGGTGCAACTCTTCGGCGGCCTTGTGAAAACTGCCCAGGCGCGCTGCCGCTTCAAAGCCGCGCAAGGTATTGAGGGGTGGCCAGTGTTTCAACATGATTGATAAGCCCAGCTAATCATATATCGGCAAAATCCATCGTTTGTTCAGGTGCAAAGCCCAGTTATAGCATGGACACCCAGGCAACAACGCTGAAAACAATTACTTAACTGAAGGTTATTGCAATGCACAACGACAGCGCCAACAACAACGGCTGGTTCATGCCCGCCGAATGGGCCCGACACGCCGCCACCTGGATGGTCTGGCCGCACAACCAGGCCCTGTGGGAGTCGACCTGGGGCGTGACCCTGGCGGATGTGCAGGTCGATTTCGCCCGGGTCGCCAACGCCATCGCCCGCTTCGAGCCGGTGAAGATGGTGGTCGACCCCAGCGCGGTCGGCCAGGCCCGGGCGCTGTGCGGGGCCAACATCGAGCTGATCGAAATCGCCGTCAACGACAGCTGGTGCCGCGACTCCGGTCCAAGCTTCATCTGCCACCCGCAACAGGGCCTGGCCGGGGTCAGCTGGCGCTTCAACGCCTGGGGTGCCAAGTCGGCCCATGACCTTGATGAAGGCCTGGCCCGCCGTGTGCTCAATGGCCTGGGCCTGCCCTGCTTTGGCAGCTTCCTGGCCAACGAAGGCGGCGCCATTCATGTCGACGGCGACGGCACGCTGATCACCACCGAATCGGTACTGCTCAACCCCAACCGCAACCCGGGCCTGGGCAAAAAGGATATCGAGGAAATCTTCGTGCGCCTGCTGGGGGTGAACAAAGTCATCTGGCTGCCGGGCGACCCGGATTACGTCACGGGCGACATGACCGATGGCCACGTCGACGGCGTCTGTGCTTTCGCCCGACCCGGCGTATTGCTGGTCGACGCGACCCACGACAAATCCTCCGTCTACGCCCAGGTGGCCAAAGAGAACCGCCGCGCCCTTGAACTGGCGACCGACGCCCGTGGCCGTGGCTTCGAGCTGATCGACCTGTACGAAGCCTCGGCTGCCGTCGATACCGACGCCGAAGTGTTCTGCGCCTCCTACACCAACTTCTACCTGTGCAACGACGCGGTGATCATGCCGGCCTACGGCATCGACGCCGACCAGCAGGCGGCTGCCACCCTGCAGCAGGCCTTCCCCGGCCGCACCGTGGTACCGGTGCAGATCAACCAGCTGGCCCACGGCGGTGGCGGCGTACATTGCATCACCCAGCAGCAACCGGCCTGGCCCCTGGCGGGAGGCAAGCAGTGAGCGCGCTGACCGTCGCCAGCTTGCAGTTCGCCTGCAGCTGGAACCTTGAAGGCAACCTCGATAAAGCCGAGCAACTGGTGCGCGAGGCAGCCTCAGCCGGGGCCAAGCTGATCCTGCTACCGGAGCTGTTCGCCACGCCCTACTTCTGCATCGAGCAATGCCACGAGCATCTGGCGCTGGCCGAACCCTATGACAACAGCCCGCTGCTGCAACGCTTTGCCGCCCTGGCCGCAGAGCTGGGGGTGGTGCTGCCGCTGAGCTGGTTCGAACAGGCCGGCAACGCCTACTTCAATTCGCTGACCGTGGCCGATGCCGACGGGCGCTTGCTCGGTGTCTATCGCAAGACCCACATCCCCAACGCCATCGGCTACCAGGAGAAGGAATACTTCAGCCCCGGCGATACCGGCTTCAAGGTCTGGGACACCGCCGCCGGGCGCCTCGGCGTGGGCATCTGCTGGGACCAGTGGTTCCCCGAAACCGCTCGCTGCCTGGCCTTGCAGGGCGCGGAAATCCTGCTGTTCCCCACCGCCATCGGCTCCGAACCCGGCGCCGCGGCCCTGGATTCACGCGACCATTGGCAACTGACCCAGCGCGGCCACGCCGCCGCCAACATCCTCCCGGTGATCACCGCCAATCGCACCGGCGTTGAAGTGGCGCGCAGCGATGCCGACCTGCACATGCGCTTTTACGGCTCGTCGTTTATCACCGACCACAAGGGCCGCCTGCTGGCCGAAGCCGATCGCGACAACACCTGCATGCTGCTGGCCGAGCTGGACCTGACGCAGATGCGCGAGGAGCGCCTGACCTGGGGCATCTACCGCGACCGTCGCCCGGAGATGTACGGCACGCTGTTGAGCCTGGATGGCCGTCACCCGCACACCACCTGGAGGCAAGGCGCATGAACAGCCTGAAAACCCTGATCGCCGTTTCCCTGGCCCTGAGCTGCAGCCTGGCCGGCGCCGAAGACAAAGCCCTGCGCCTGTACAACTGGGCGGATTACTTTGCCGAAGACACCCTCAAGGACTTCACCGCCCAGACCGGCATCAAGGTCATCTACGACGTCATGGACAGCAGCGAAACCCTGGAGGCCAAGCTGCTGTCAGGCAACAGCGGCTATGACCTGATCTTCCCCGGCGACACCGTGGCCGAGCGCCTGGCCCGCGCCGGGGCCCTGCAGAAGCTCGACCCGGGCAAGCTCGAGCACCTGGCAGACATCGAGCCTGGCCTGCAGCGCCTGCACCAGCGTTACCCCAATTCACGCGAGAGCACCGTGCCCTACACCTGGGGCAGCATCGGCCTGACCTACAACCGCGCAGCCATCGAGCAACGCATCGCCAATGCCCCGGTCAACAGCCTCGACCTGTTGTTCAAGCCAGAGAACGCCGCGCTGCTGGCCGACTGCGGTATCTCGATGATCGACTCCCCCGACGAAGTGCTGGCGGTGGTGCTCCACTACCTGGGCAAGGACCCGCGCAGCGGCAAGGCCGACGACCTGCTCGCCGCCCGCCAGATGCTGGGGGCGATCAAGCCGTACATCCGCAAGTTCCAGTCGCAGCCGGTGACCCAGCTGGTCAATGGCGATACCTGCATTTCGCTCGGCTACAGCGGCGACATGATCCAGGCCCAGCGCACCGCCGATGCCGCCGGTAAAAAGGTCGAGTTCCGTTACCACATCCCGGTTGAAGGCACGACCATCTGGATGGACAGCATGGCCATTCCTGCCGACGCCGCCCACCCGGAATACGCCTACGCTTTTATCAACTTCGTCATGCAGCCGCAGCAGATGGCCGCCATCAGTTCGTTCACCGGCTACCCCACCTCCAGCGCCAAGGCGCGGCCGCTGGTCGAGCCGCAGATGCGTGACAACCCAGACATCTATGTCAGCGATGAAACCTACGCGCGGCTGGTCCCGGGCAAGGACATTTCCCAGAAAGACATGCGCGCGCGCATGCGCACCTGGACCACCCTCAAGACTTCCTCGGCCCATTGAGCCGCCACCACGAGAGCCATACCGATGACACCCCGTCGTACCTTTCTCAAACATTTGTCAGTCGCCGCCGGCATCGCCGGCCTCGGCCTCGGCCCGTTGCGCCTGGCCATGGCCGCTGACGAGCGCTGGTTCATGCCCGAAGAAGACCAGGCCCAGCGACGGATCTTCCTGGCCTTCGCCGCCGCCGAAAATGTCTGGGAAGACCAGGCGGACGCGGTCAACAGCTGTATCGCGCAACTGGCCCGTACCATCGCCCGGTACCAGCCGGTCACCGTACTCTGCCGTCCCGAAGACCTGGCTGAGGCACGCCAGCAATGCGGCACCGACAACATCGAGTTCCTGCCTGTGGCACTGGACGACATCTGGATCCGCGATTACGGCGGCTGCTTTGTCATCGACGACGACGGCAACAGCGCGCTGATGGACTTCAACTTCAACGGCTGGGGCAACAAGCAACGCCACCGCAACGATAGCCGGGTGGCGGCAACGCTCAGCGAAACCCTGGGCGTGCCCTACCTGCAAAGCGAGCTGACCGGCGAAGGCGGCGGCATCGAAGTGGATGGCCATGGCACGGCGATCATCACCGAAAGCTGCTGGGTCAACGCCAACCGCAACCCGGACTGGAGCCGCCGCGACGTCGAGGCCGAGCTTAAAGCCAACCTTGGCCTGCGCAAGATCATCTGGCTGCCGGGTATCAAGGGCCAGGACATCACCGATGCCCATGTCGACTTCTATGCGCGCTTCGTCAAACCGGGGGTGGTGATCGCCAACCTCGACAATGACCCTGACTCCTACGATTACCGAGTCACCCGCAAGCACCTGGAGATCCTCAAGCAGGCCACCGACGCCGACGGCCGCCCGTTGACCGTGCACCTGCTGCCGCCGCCAAGCAAACTGCGCAGCAACCGCTTCACCCGCGACAACCCGGAGTTTGCCGCCGGCTACATCAACTACCTGCCGATCAATGGCGCGGTGATCGCGCCGCAATTTGGCGACCCGCAGGCCGACCAGCACTGCAAGCAATTGCTCAGCAAACTGTACCCGGGGCGGATCATCGAGCAGGTCAACATCGACCCGATTGCCGCCGGTGGCGGCGGGATTCATTGCATCAGCAAGAACATGCCTGATACCCGGCAGTAATCCAACCCGCCGCCTTGCTCGCTTGACGGCGTGCAGCGGTAGGCCAATAATAGATCGATCAGTCAGTCTATTAATGAGCCAGATATGAGAACCGTAGACCCGGAAAAAGTCGCCGCCAAACGCAAGCAGATCCTCGATGCGGCCATCGAATGCTTCGCCCGCAATGGCTTTCACTCCACCTCGACGGCGCAAATCTGCGCCGCTGCGGGCATGAGCCCGGGCAACCTGTTCCACTACTTCCCCAGCAAGAACGCGATCATCGAAGCCATTGCCCAGGACGACCAGCATGGCATGGCCGAGTTGATCGCCCACCACGCCAAGGCCAAGGACACCCTCGTTGCAATCGAGAACATCGCCATCGACATGATGGAGTTGTGCAGCGACCCCACCTACGCCCGGATCAGCCTCGAAGTCGCCGCCGAAGCCTTGCGCAACCCCGAGGTCGGAGCCCTGCTTGCCGCCAATGACGCCAAGGTCAAAGCCGATCTCCAGGCCTTGCTCAAGCGCGGCATCGAAGCCGGGCAGATTGACCCGACGCTGGATACACCGATAGCCGCGACCTGGCTGATCGCCCTGACCGAAGGCGGCATCGGCCGCGTCGTGCTCGAGCCAGGCTTCAAGGCCAAAGCCCATAAACCGATGCTGCGTACGATCATCCGCAGGTTCCTGCAGTTGCAGCCATAAGCAGCCCGATATCGGCCTGTTGTACTCGTTGTTACCTCCCCTTGTTGATATGCCCACTCGAGATTGATCGCGATGGCTTTTGTGCTGCGAGACAAACCCCGCCTGTTGATCCCCGGCCTGTTGCTACTGCTCGTGGCTGGCTGGGTGCTGGTGATGCCTGCCAGCGAGCAACCGGATATCTCCCCCCCGCAAGTGCCCTTGCTCAAGGTCAGCAGCGTGCTGGCCGAACCCGGCACCGTGAGCCAGACCCTCCACGTCACCGGCAGCCTGGTGGCCCGCGACGAGGTGTCCATTGGTACCGCGCTGCAAGACACGCGCATTGCCAGGGTACTGGTCGAAGAAGGCGACACAGTGGTGGCCGGGCAACTGCTGGCGCAGCTGGAAACCGATACCCTCGACGCCCAGGTACGCCAGGCCGAGGCCACCCTCAATCGCAATGCCGCCCTGATCAAGCAGCAGCAAGCGCTCGACACCGAGGCACAGGCCAGCCTGGCGCGAATCAATGAGTTGGGCAGCATCGGTGCGGTCAGCGCCCAGCAACTCGACCAGCAGCGCGCCCAGGCCCACTCCAGCGCCGCCGCGTTGGCTGCCGCCCAGGCCGAGCACCAACAGGCCATCGCGCAATTGACTGACGCCCGCACTCGCCGCGACAAGGCCATCATCCTGGCCCCGGTCAACGGCATCATCTCCGAACGCCACGCGCGGTTGGGTGCCATGGCCGGTAGTGAGCCGCTGTTCAAACTGATACGTGACGGGCAACTCGAGCTCGATGGCGAGCTGGCGCAAAGTGCGCTGCAGACCATCCGGGTCGGTACCGAGGTACAGGTGCAAGTTGCCGGCATGGCCGATAGCGTTGCCGGCACGGTGCGTTTGCTGGCGCCCAAGGTGGATGCCGGCACCCGGCTCGGGCGCGTGCGCATCAGCCTCGCGGCAACGGCCGATGTGCGCGCTGGCAGTTTCGCCAGCAGCAGGATCGAAACCGGCACTACCGCGGCCGCGGTGGTCATTCCGCTACGGGCGGTGACCTTTGCCGACGATGGCGGCGCCACCGTCATGGTCCTGGACATCAAGGGCCAGGCGAGCGTGCGTAGCGTGGTCCTCGGCCAGCGCAACAGCCTGCGGGTGCAGGTCAGCAGCGGCCTTGCCGCCGGTGAGCGGGTAGTGGCAAGCGCCTCGGCCTTCGTGCGCAACGGCGACGTGGTCAGCCTGGCACAGGAGCTGGAGCAATGAACCTGGCGGTGTCGTCCTGGGCCATTCGGCGGCCCATCCCTACCCTGGTATTGTTCCTGGTGCTGGCCGTGGCGGGCTGGATTTCCTTTGCCGACCTGCCGATCAACGCCAACCCGCGGGTCGACTTTCCGGTGATCACCGTCGCCGTAGTCCAGGTCGGTGCCGCGCCGAGCGAACTCGAACATGCGGTCACCCAGCGGGTCGAGCGCGCGGTGTCCGGCCTGGCCGGTATCCGTCACATCACCTCGACGATCGCCGATGCCATCTCGGTCACCACCGTGGAGTTCCAGCTCGGTGTCGACCCCGACCGGGCCGCCAACGACATCCGCGACGCCATCGGGCAAATTCGCGCGGACTTGCCGCAGACTATCGAAGAGCCGCTGGTCACGCGCATTGATGTC
Organism: Pseudomonas wadenswilerensis; assembly: GCF_900497695.1. Lineage (GTDB taxonomy): Bacteria > Pseudomonadota > Gammaproteobacteria > Pseudomonadales > Pseudomonadaceae > Aquipseudomonas > Aquipseudomonas wadenswilerensis. The sequence continues at coordinate 312,675 of NZ_UIDD01000008.1, forward strand.
GAGGGCGGAGCGATCCTCAACTACGCCGTCAAATCCAGCGCCCGCAATGCCGTGGACCTGTCCTGGTTTGTCGATGATGTACTCGGCCGGGAACTGCTTGGCGTGCCCGGGGTGCAAAAAGTGCAGCGCCTGGGCGGCCTCGAGCGTGAGGTCAAGGTCGAACTCAAGCCCGATCGCCTTGAGGCGCTGGGCATCTCGGCCGACCAGGTCAACACCCAGCTGCTGCACAGCAACAGCAACGTGCCTGGCGGGCGGGCGATTCTCGCCGACAGCGAGCAATCCATACGCACACTGGGCAGCGCCCTGACCGTGCAAGCCCTGGGCGACACCCCAATCGCCCTGCCGGACGGACGCTGGGCGCGGTTGAACGAGCTGGCAAGCGTGGTCGATGGCGCCGGTGAAATGCGCTCGCTGGCGCGCCTGAACGGTGAGCAGGTGGTCGGTTTTGCCGTGTTTCGCGCCAAGGGCTCCAGCGATACCCGGGTGGCCGCAGGGGTAGAGGCTGCGCTCCAGCGCCTGCAGCAACATCACCCGGATATCGAAGTCCAGCAGGTCGCCTCGATGGTCGACTACACGCTGGCCAGCTACAACGCCGCGATCATGACCCTGATCGAAGGCGCGCTGCTGACGGTGCTGGTGGTGTTCCTGTTCCTGCGCAACTGGCGCGCGACCCTGGTGGCGGCCATCGCCCTGCCCTTGTCGATCCTGCCGACCTTCGCCGCCATGGCCTGGTTCGGCTACAGCCTCAACAGCATCACCTTGCTGGCCCTGACCCTGGTAATCGGCATCCTGGTCGACGATGCAATTGTCGAAATCGAGAACATCGAGCGTCACCTGGATCAAGGCAAGCGCCCCTACCAGGCGGCCATTGATGCCTCCGATGCTATCGGCTTTGCCGTGGTGGCAATTACCGCGACCATCGTTGCGGTATTCCTGCCGGTCAGTTTTATCGGCGGCTTTGTCGGCCAGTATTTCACCCCCTTCGGCATCACCGTGTCGGCAGCGGTGTTGAGCTCACTGCTGGTGGCACGGCTGGTGACGCCGCTGATGGCCGCCTACTTGCTCAAGCCCAAATCGACTGAACATCAGCAGCAGGCAACGCAAGCGCCCACTGGTTTGCTCGCTCGCTATCTGCGCCTGCTTGAGTGGGCACTGGCGCATCGACGCAAGAGCCTGGTGATCGCGGCGGTTTTCCTGCTGGCCTCCTTTGCCCTGGTACCGTTGCTGCCTTCGGGTTTCATGCCGGTCAGCGATACCAGCCTGAGCCGCATCGATGTCTCCCTGCCACCCGGCACGCCCCTGGCGCAGACCGACCGGACCCTGCAACAGATGGCCGCGAAACTGCGCCAGCAGCCACAAGTGATGTTCGTTTTCAGCACCGCAGGCGGCGAAGATGCCTCCGGCGCCACCGATGTCGCCAGCGGCCAATTGCTGGTGCGCCTGGTGCCACCCGAGCAGCGCGAGGTGAGCCAGAAGGCATTCGAACACGCACTACGACCGGTCCTCGGTGAGTTCGCCGATGTGCGCTTTGCCTTTCGCAGCGACAGTGCGGCGCGAGACATCTCGGTGATTCTCGTCGGTGCCGACGCCCAGCAACTGTCCCAAGCCGCTTACGCGCTGCAAAGCGATATGCGCATGATCAAGGGACTGGCCAATGTCCAGGTCAACGAACCCTTGCCGCGCCCGGAGCTGTTGATCCGCCCGCGCCTGGATGAGGCCGCGCGCTCTGGCGTCAGTGCCCAGGCCATCGGCACCGTGGCGCGAATTGCCACCTTGGGCGATATCAATGCCAATTCAGCGCGCTTCAACTTCCACGACCGGCAAGTACCGATTCGCGTGCAACTTGCCGAGGCGCAGCAAGGCGACCTCGACACGCTGCGCAACCTGCGGGTGGCCAGCGACAATGGCGGCACGCTGGCGCTGTACAGTGTCGCCGACATCGACTACGGCAGTGGCCCGACAAGGATCGAACGCTTCGACCGGCTGCGGCGAATCTCGGTGGACGCCGATCTGGCCGGGGTGACCATCGGCTCGGCCCTGGAAGCGATCCAGGCCACACCCGCCTTGCAGCACCTGCCCCTTGGCGTGCGCGAAGTGGAGTATGGCGACGCCGAGTACATGAATGAAATGTTCGAGAGGTTCGCCACGGCCATGACCTTCGGCATCCTCATGGTATTTGCCGTGCTGGTCCTGCTGTTTCGCGACTTCCTGCAGCCAGTGACCATCCTCGTCTCCCTGCCCCTGGCAGTCGGCGGTGCCATCGGCGGCCTGCTGTTGTATGGCGCCGCCATCGACCTGCCGGTGGTTATCGGTTTGCTGATGCTGATGGGCATCGTCACCAAGAACTCGATTCTGATGGTCGAATTCATCATCGAAAAACGCCGCGCCGGCATGCCCCGGCACCTGGCACTGATACAGTCAGGTGCCGAACGTGCCAGGCCAATCGTAATGACCACCATCGCCATGGTCGCCGGTATGATTCCAGCGGTCCTCAGCAGCGGCGCCGATGCGGGCTTTCGCGGGCCCATGGCGATTGCCGTTATCGGCGGACTGGTGACGTCGACCTTGCTCAGCCTGGTCTTCGTACCGGTGGTCTTCAGCTATATGGACGACCTGAACAACTGGCTGGCCCCGCGCCTGGCAAAACTCACTTCCGTGACCGCGCAAGACCGGGCTGCAGCGCAACAGCAACTAACAGAGGCACGCAATGATCAGACAATTTGAAGCAAACGACATGGATGCAGTTCTGGATATCTGGTTAACGGCCTCGATCCAGGCGCATGACTTTGTCGACCCGGCCGTTTGGCAAGACCAGGTCGACAACATGCGCACGCTCTACTTACCCGCCTCGCAGGCTTATGTATTCGAAGCAGCAGGCAAAACGACTGGCTTTTATGCAGTACATGATAATAACCTGGCGGCGATCTTTGTCCGCCCGGCGTGCCAAGGTCAAGGTATTGGCAAAGCGTTGATTACCCATGCCAAGCAGCACTGCACAGAATTGACGCTGTCGGTGTATAAAGAAAACAGCGCCAGCGTGCAGTTTTACCTGGCACAGGGTTTTACCATCATCAACGAATCCGTGGATGAACACACCGGCCACCCGGAGTACTTCATGAGTACCCGCAAACAGCAGATGTAAACTCTATTACATTTGCCTGAAAGAACGTTACAGCAACTCCCGATACGCTGTAATCCGGGACAGCTGACTTATTTCAGGCGGTACGCATGAGCAAAAAACTTCGCAAACAGATCGTCCACTTGGCGAGCTTCGCTGTAGTGGCTTTTCTAATTTACTCGAACACCCTGCTGACGCTAGGGTTAATACTGATGTTTGTCGCCTGCGGTGTTTATGACCTCGGCCGTAACGGTGCGGTCGACAAACACATCGTCAAAAAATATTTTCTCGGTGGCGGGCGCAATACCTGGGTGCTGTCACCCTTCAACACCCTGATCGACCTGCTGTGCAAACCCAACAAGCACATCTATCAGTTGCATGACCTGCCTGACGCCTGCAATCGCGAGGTCCGTCAGGTGATCGAGATTTCGCTGCGGCACAAGTTCGAGATCATCCGACACCTGGAATCGCGGATGCACAACAACAAGCGCGGGATGTTGTTCTTCCAGTGGTACGGGCGCTCGTCCAGCACGCAACTGAATATTCCTGCGCTTCAGCAACCGTTCGCTTATGTAAAGACGGTGGGCGTGTCGGTGTTCAATGAAAACCAGTCAACCTCTTTTCATTTTGGGCCGTTGCGTTTGATGCTGCGGGTGCTTTACAACATCAGCCCACCGTTGCACAACGAAGGTGTATACATCCAGGTAAAACAGGAAAAGCACTACTGGCACGACCAGCCGTTGTTTATTTTCGATGACACCCTGCTACATGCCTCGTACAACAACAGCAGCGGCAAACGTTATTGCCTGTTTATCGACATCGTCCGCCCTTCCCCTGTTCACCGCCTACTGAGCGGCCTGGTGCTGCTGTTCTCGAAGTTGGTCTTCGGGCTTCGCCGGATGTTCTACAAAAACTGGAAGCCCATTGAATAATCATGGCACTAACAGAGTTTTACATTCTGCACACTGATGATAACAACCAAGTCCCGTACCCTAAACAAACTTTAGCCCACGAGAACAACGTAAACCACCATGAAGATAACAAGGATTTACACTGCATTGACCGGCCTCTGCCTGGTGACCGCCTCAGCGGACTTATTGGCTGACGATTGGCTATTTACCCTGCAAGGCGGCGCGGCCAATGCACCCCGTTACAGCGGCAGCAGTGAGCGCTCGACAGTACCGATGCTCGGCTTCGAGATCGAAAGCCCTTATGGATTCTTCCTACAGGACAAAGGCCTAGGCTGGAAACAGGAATGGGATGACGCCAGTTTCAGCACCTACATCGGCACCAGCGACGAGCGAAAAGACCGCAAAAAAGGCTACCGCGGCTCCGATCGCCTGCGTGGCATGGGATCGATCAAATCCCGCGCCCTGGTGGGCATGGAAGGGTCCTACACCTGGGGGCCGGTCACCTTCGGTGCGACGTTCGAACATGCGCTGAAAAAAGACAGCAACAAAGACACCGGCTCCGCCTACCAGACCCTGGAGCTGAGTGTCGGCACATCGTTGTACGAAGGTGATTTTGGTAGCCTGACCGGCAACATCAATGCGCTGTTTGGTGACGCCGACTACGTCCGCACCTGGTACGGCGTCAGCGAGCAGCAAGCCGCCAACAGCCGCTTTGCCGCACACAAGACCCACGGCGGCCTGGTAAGTCAGGGCGTCAACTTGACCTGGAGTCTGCCACTGGGCGAAAACACCCGCCTGCATACCCTGCTGGATGTGCAGAACCTCTCCGGGCATGTGAGTGACAGTCCGATCGTCGACCGCCGGGTGCAAACCTCCATCGCCAGCGTGCTCGAGTACAGCTTCTAGAACGCCCGCCCTTTAGCCCCGGAGCCTGTGCCGCAGGCTCCCCGGGAAGCACCAGCAGCCCTGTTTGACAACCGCGCGCGCCAGACCGGAACATGAGCCCCTCGAGCACACCAGGAGGTTCATCGCATGAGCAAGGCACCCTATGTCCCGCCTCGGGTCTGGCAGCACGACGCGCCGTCTGGCGGCGAGTTCGCCAACATCAACCGTCCGCTGGCCGGCCCGACCCACGACAAGGCCCTGCCCGTGGGCAAGCAGCCGCTGCAACTGTATTCCCTGGCCACGCCCAATGGCGTGAAGGTCACCATCCTCCTCGAAGAGCTGCTGGCGCTCGGGCATACCGGCGCCGAGTACGACGCTTGGCTGATTCGCATCAGCGAAGGCGAGCAGTTCTCCAGCGGCTTCGTCGAGGTCAACCCCAACTCGAAGATCCCTGCCCTGCTCGACTACAGCGTGCAGCCGCCGCTGCGGGTGTTCGAGTCCGGTTCGATCCTGCTCTACCTTGCCGAAAAATTCGCTGAGTTCCTGCCGACCGACCCGGCCGGTCGTACCGAGACCATGAACTGGCTGTTCTGGCAGATGGGTTCGGCGCCCTACCTGGGCGGCGGCTTCGGTCACTTCTACGCCTACGCGCCGGAAAAATTCGAGTACCCGATCAACCGCTTCACCATGGAAACCAAGCGTCAGCTGGATGTGCTCGACCGCCGCCTGGCGGAAAGCAAGTACCTGGCCGGTGATAGCTACACCATCGCCGATATTGCCGTCTGGTCCTGGTATGGCCAGCTGGCGTTGGGCAGGTTGTACTCGGCGGGCGAGTTCCTCGGCGTGCAGGACTACACCCACGTGCAACGCTGGGCACAAGCGATTGCCGAACGCCCGGCGGTGCTCCGCGGCCTGCGGGTGAACCGCACCTGGGGCGATGAGGCGAGTCAGGTGGCAGAGCGGCATTCGGCGCAGGATCTGGATTGAGGCAACAGCATTCGACGTCAAACTCGGGTACTGTGTGGCAAATACTGGCAGGGATAGCCATTGTGCTCCACGGTCAGGTCAAGCAAGCGCCGCTCACCACACGAATCAAGAGTTAATCAAATCCAGGATGGAGCACTACAAATCACTGTTGCAGGCGCTGTTCTTCTTCGCGCTGACCTTTGGCCTTGGCTATCTGTCGATACGCCGCATGCGCAAGCTGCGCGAGGCCGTCGACAGCGAGTTCGAAACGGCACTGCGACGGCTCCGGATTGATCACCACGAAGTGCTGCTCGACCGCACCCAGCGCCGCTATCACCCGGAGGCGATCCAGGTGCACCGGATACTGCGCGATGACCAAGGCCAGCACTACCTGTATGTGCACATCAGCGATTCGCCCGGAGTCATGCAGCCACTGAGCCACGAGAGAGCGCTGCTGGCGTTGGGCAAGAAAGCCTAGGGCATCAACCTGGCAACACTCGGCACCGGGATGTAACAAGGCTGGAAGCCGGGTTGGCAGTAGTAAGCCATGGTCACTGGCGCCGGTAACGGGCGGTTCAGAAGAGCGGTATAGGCTGCGCCAAAGGCGCAGACAGTCAAGGCAAGGCAAATTGTTTTTGTTGTTTTCATGGCCATTCCACCACAGACGAGGAAAAGACGTTGTGCGCCCCAGACTAAAAACTGCTGCGACAACCTGCTTCGTCCAAACGGACTAGAAAACCGCCGCTCAGACCAGCGCCCGGCGCAGGTCTGCCGCGGCGCCGGCCAGGGCCGTGGCAGCGCGTTCGACAAACGCCGTCATGCTGATGAAACCATGCACCATGCCCGCGCAGCGCTCGACCCGAGTCGCCACACCCGCCCGCTGCAAGCGCTCGGCAAAGGCTTCGCCTTCGTCGCGTAGCGGATCGTACTCGGCAGTGATCAGCGTGGTGGCTGGCATCCCGCTCAGCGATTCGGCGAGCAGCGGTGAGGCCAATGGATCCTCAACCTGCTCCGGGCGTTGCAGGTAGCTGCGCCAGAACCAGGCCATCATCGCCCGCGACAACAGATAACCTTCGCCATACGCCTGGTATGAAGCGCTGTCGCAACGGCCATCGGTGACCGGGTAGAACAGGCACTGATAGCGGATCCGCGGGCCCTGGTGCTGTGCGGCCAGGCGGCTGACGGCGATCGCCAGGTTGGCCCCGGCGCTGTCGCCGGCCAGTGCCAGGCGGCTGCCATCGACCCGCAGGCTGCCGGCCTGCTCGACCAGCCAGCAGGTGGCGGCATAGCAATCGAGCGGCGCCGCCGGGAAGCGCGCCTCCGGTGCCAGCCGGTAGGCAACCGAGACCACCACCGCGCCGGTTGCACTGGCCAGCGCCCGGCACAGGTGGTCATGGGTTTCGAGTGTGCCGATGACAAAGCCGCCACCATGGAAGAACACCAGCAGCGGCAGGTTGTCCTGATCCAGCGGCCGATACAGCCGGGCATCCAGCTCACCGGCAGCGCCGGCCACCCGCAGGTCGCGCACTTCAGCCATGACCGGGCCCGGGATCGGCGGCAACAGGTGGTCGGCATACTGGCGGTACTGCGCGGCATCGAGCTGGTCGTAGTCGGGCTCACCCTGGGCGCTGAACGGCTCAAGCACAGCGGCGATCTGCTTATCGAGCGGCATGGGTATCTCCTTGCACATCGATCATCTGGAACTGCGGGTTGGTTTCTTCAAGGATGCTGCGCAGGCGCAGCTCCAGGGCGGGTTTGAAGTCTTTATGGGGGAAGATCCAGAAGCGCTGCTCGGCCAGGGCCGCAAACACCTGGGCGGCCAAGGCGCGGGGCGTCATGCCCTGGCGGATGCTGTCGTCAAGTACGGCGCTGAACGCTGTGCCGGCCTGATCGCGGGCCTGGTTCGAGGCCATGATTTCACTGGCCACCGGCCCCGGGCAGAGCACCGACACCGAGACCTGGGCGCCGAGCATGCTCAACTCGAACTGCAGGGTCTCGGACAACGCCACCACCGCCTGCTTGGTGACGTTGTACGGCGCCATCAACGGGCTGCTGAGCAGCCCGGCGAGCGACGCGGTATTGATCACCTGTGCCGGGTGGCCTTGCTTGAGCAACAGCGGGACAAAACTGCGGATGCCATTGATCGTCCCCTGCAGGTTGATGGCGAGCATGCGCTGCCATTGCTCGTGGCTGATTTCCCAGCTGTAGCCGGTCTGCATCACCCCGGCATTGTTGAACAGCAGGTCGACCCGCTGAAAATGCGCCAGGACGACATCGCGCAGGCGCTCGACCTGGGTCACATCGCTGACATCGGTCACCTGGGCGATCGCCTGCGCCCCCTGCCCTTGCAGCTGCGCGCAGAGCGTCTGCAAGCCCGGACCATCGACATCGGCCAGCACCAACTGCATGCCCAGCCCTGCCGCATGCTCGGCCAGGCCCCGGCCAATACCGCTGGCTGCGCCGGTAATCACCGCCACCCGCCCCTGCTCGTTGCTCATTTTGCTCTCCCGCTGCTGGCTTGATTGCACCAGTAGAGCCGTCAGCCAGCGGGCGGCCATCGTCCGTTCAGACGATGCCCGCCAGTACAGGGGCGGCAGAATCACTCGCACAGCACACCCCGTGATACACCGGAGAACAATAAGATGAGCACCCTGCACCGCATTGAAGCCAAGCTGCTGGAAGACCGCTACGCCCGTGGTTGGCACTGCCTGGGCCTGGCCGCGCAATACCGTGATGGCAAGGCCCACCGCCTGGACGTGTTTGGCACCCGCCTGGTGGCGTTCCAGGGTGAAGACGGCCAACTGAACATTCTCGACGGCTTCTGCCCGCACATGGGCGCTGATCTGAGCACCGGCTGCATCGAAGGCAACTCGATTCGCTGCCCGTTCCACAGCTGGCGCTGGGGCGCCGATGGCGTGTGCGACGACATTCCCTACGCCAAGCGCATTCCGCCACGGGCCAAGGTCAAGCGCTGGCCGATCATGGAGGAAAACCAGCTGCTGTTCGTCTGGAACGACCCGCAAGGCAACCCGCCGATCGCCGAGCAGGCGATCCCGCGCATCGATGCCTGTTTCAGTGACGAGTGGGCCAGCTGGGAAGTGGCCGAATTGCAGATCGACACCAACTGCCGCGAGCTGATCGACAACGTCGCCGACATGGCGCACTTCGGCACGGTCCATGGCGCGCCGGTGGCCGAGTTCAGCAACGTTTTCGAAGGCCACCTGGCCACCCAGATCATGCGCGCCCGCAGCGAGCGCCTGTCTGGCGACAGCGAGCTGAGCACCGTGGCCACCTACTTCGGCCCGGCCTACCAGATCACCGAAATGACCGGGGCGATGAACGGCCAGCCGATCCACTCGATCCTGCTCAACTGCCATGTGCCGATCGACCTCAACAGCTTCACCCTGCGCTATGGCGTGCTGGTGAAAAAGATCCCCGGGCTGAGCGAGGAACAGAACCAGGCCATGGCCAAGGCCTATGTGCAACAGGCCCAGGCCGCCTTCTACGAAGACGTGGCGATCTGGCACAGCAAGACCCGGGTCGACAACCCGCTGCTGTGCGACGGCGATGGCCCGGTCTACCAGTTGCGGCGCTGGTACGAACAGTTCTATACCGACGTCGCCCTGCTGCCTGCCGAGACCCGTGACAACAAGCGTTTCGTGGTACTTGACGGCGAGCGTGCCTGAGCCTTGCCGACAGCTTCGGACAGGCGTGCGTTACGCCTGTCCGGATGCGTGTACGGAGCGTTGCGTGCACGCGTCGACGACGATTATTCTCTGCCATCGCCAACGCTAATAATAAAAAATGGTAGTTCCCTATGCAGCCGTGCCTCACCCTAGAGTCGTTCAGCGACTTGCTCGGTCACCTCTACCAAGGGCCAATGGAGAACATTCCCTGGGTCACCTTCCTCAACCAGCTCAACCTGCAGCTGCACAGCAAATACGTCACCTTCATCCTGCGCCCGCCCAGCGCCCACGTCGACGGCCTGATGGTCAACACCACCGGCAGTTCGAGCGAAACCACCGCCTCCTATAACAAGCATTTCTTTGCCCTCGACCCATTCGTCGACCTGCCCAACCGTGAAGTGGTGACCCTCGCCAGCTACGTTTCCAACGACGAGCTGCTGCAATCGGAGTTCTACAAGAATTTTCTCGAGCCGGTGGACGTGTTCCATATCCTCGGTGCCGACATCAACACCTGTGATGGCGCCCAGTGCCGCATCCGCATCAGCCGCGGGCGTAACGACCAGCCCTTCGGCGATGAAGAAAAAACCCTGCTGGCGCGTTTCATCCCGCACCTGGAACGCTCGATCAAGCTGCACATGCAGCTCAACCGCATCGAAACCGAACGCAACCTCTACGCCGGCGCCGTCGACCAGATGGCGGTGGGCACCATCATCCTCGACGAAACCGGCAAGGTGCTGCAGACCAACCAGGTTGCCGAGCGGCTGATCCAGGAAAAGGACGGCATCAAGCTGGTCAACGACGGCCTGCAGGTCGGTACCGCGCGCGACACCCAGGAGTTCCGCCGCCTGGTCAAGCAATCACTGCTGTCGCAAAAAAGCAGCAACCCCTCGGTGGTCGAGGCCATGCGCGTGCAACGCCCGTCCGGGCGCGCCGACCTTGGCATCATCGTGCGCTCGGTACCGCTGTCGACCTGGAGCGAAGGCAAGCAATGCCCGACCGTGGTGATCTTCATCAGCGACCCGGAGCAGCAATCGTCAGCGCCGCAGGAGATCGTCCGTGCGCTGTTCGATTTCACCCCGGCCGAAACCCAGCTGGCCATGCTGTTGGCCAACGGCCTGACCCTGGATGAAGCCTCGGAAGAACTGGGTATCAGCCGCAACACCTCGCGTGCCCACCTGCGTTCGACCTTTTCCAAGACCGGCGTGACCCGCCAGACCATGCTGGTGCGCTTGATTTTGCGCAGCGTGGCGACCCTCGGCTGAAGCGGCGCCCTCGTCCGCTTGGACGATGGCGGGCCGCCAAGTACAGCGCACAGTGCAGGCATCCACCCTCCGTCACCGCGTGGGCCTGCATATGCGTAATTGTCCGACCATCCTCAAGACCGAACTGCTGGCTGAAAGCAGCCATTTCCAGATCGAAGCCCTGCACCTGCAATTCAGCAATGGCCAGCGGCGCATCTACGAACGTTTGCGCGGTACCGGCTACCGCTCGGTGATGCTGGTGGCGATGCCCGATCCCGAGCATGTGCTGATGGTGCGCGAGTACGCCGTGGGTGTAGAGGGCACCATCCTCGGGCTGCCCAAGGGCGGTGCCGAAGCGGATGAAAGCTACCTGCAGGCGGCGCAGCGCGAGCTGTGCGAAGAAGTCGGCCTGCGCGCGGCACGGCTGACCGAACTGGGCGAACTGACCCTGGCACCGGGGCATTTGTGTCATCGTTATCGCGTGGTACTGGCCCAGGACCTGAGCCCTTGTGCCCTGGACGGAGATGAGCCCGAGCCGCTGGAATGCATCAAGGTACCGCTGGCGCAGATCCCGGAACGGGTGGCCAGTGGGGAGTTGCATGAGGCCCGGGCGATTGCTGCGTTGTTCATGGCCATGGGGGCCTGTGGGAGCGGGCTTGACCCGCGATGAGGCCGGGGCAGCCTGCGCAGCAAGGAGTTGTCTGAACTACGAGCGCTATGCGCTCGATCGCTGGCAAGGCCAGCTCCCACAGGTTCAGCGCTGTACTCAGATCCATTGTGGGAGCCGGCCTTGCCGGCGATGAAGCCAGCGCGCCTCTCAGGTCGGCATCACCCCACGCGCCCGCGACAGGGTCAGGGCCAGGTCTTCGATCATGTCTTCCTGACCGCCCACCGTGCCCCGCCGCCCTAGCTCTACCAGCAAGTCCCGCGCGGCAATGCCGTACTTGAGCTCGGCACGCTTGGCAAACAACAGGAACGAACTGTAGACCCCGGCATAACCCAGGGTCAGGGCATCACGGTCGAGACGAATGGGTTGGTCCATCATCGGCACCACCAGGTCCTCGGCCACGTCCATGATTCGGTACAGGTCAACGCCGCTGCTCACGCCCATGCGCTCCAGCACGGCGACGAACACTTCCAGCGGCGTGTTGCCCGCCCCCGCCCCCAGCCCGGCAACCGAGCCGTCGATGCGCACGGCGCCGGCCTCGATAGCCGCCAGCGAGTTGGCAATCGCCATGCCCAGGTTGTGGTGGCCATGAAAACCGACTTCGGTGCTGGCATTCAAACCGGCACGCAACAGGCCAATCTTCTCGCTGACTTCAGCCGGCAGCATGTAGCCCGCGGAGTCGGTGCAATAGATGCAGTTGGCGCCGTAGCTTTCCATCAGCCGCGCCTGTTCCAGCAGTTTTTCCGCGCTGACCATGTGCGCCATCATCAGGAAACCGACGGTGTCCAGGCCCATCTTCGCCGCCATGCCGATGTGCTGGCCGGAAACATCCGCTTCGGTGCAGTGGGTCGCCACACGAATGGTCGAGACGCCATGTTCATGGGCCATTTTCAGGTGATCAAGGGTGCCGATTCCCGGTAGCAGCAAGGCCGACACCTTGGCCTGTTTGAGCCTGGGGATCACCGCCGCGAAGTATTCCTCATCGCTGTGGGCAGGAAATCCGTAGTTCAGCGAAGCCCCACCCAGGCCATCGCCATGGGTGATTTCAATCAGCGGCACACCGGCCGCATCCAGGCCGCTGGCCACCGCGATCATCTGCTCCAGGCTGATCTGGTGACGTTTGGCGTGCATCCCGTCGCGCAGGCTCATGTCGTGCAGACGGACGCTTTTACCTTGCAGATTCATGGCAGTTCTCCACTCAACGGACGGGCAATTGCAGGGTGCCCTTGTGGGCTTCTTCGGCAAACATCTCGGCAGTGCGCAAACCCGCAGCGGTCATGATGTCGAGGTTGCCGGCGGACTTGGGCAGGAAATCGCCGAGGCCTTCGACCTCGATGAAGATCGACACCTTGCGGCCATCGAAAATCGGCCCGTTGATCAGCTTGTAGCCGGGCACGTAGCGCTGCACTTCCTTGACCATGCTCAGCACCGAAGCGCGGATGGCCTCGCGGTCGGGCTCCTCGTCGGTCAGGCAGTGGATGGTGTCGCGCATCATCAGCGGCGGCTCGGCCGGGTTGATGACGATGATCGCCTTGCCGCGCCGGGCGCCACCGATCTGCTCGACGGCACCGGCGGTGGTGCGGGTGAATTCGTCGATGTTCTGCCGGGTGCCCGGGCCCACCGAGCCGGAAGACACCGTGGCGACGATCTCGCCATAGGCCACCGACTGGATGCGCGACACCGCCGCAACCATGGGGATGGTCGCCTGGCCACCGCAGGTGACCATGTTGACGTTCATCGCCAGCGTCGCCGCATGCTGTTTGAGGTTGACCGGCGGCACGCAGAACGGCCCGATGGCCGCCGGCGTGAGGTCGACCATGATCACCCCCAGCGCGTTGAGCTTGCGGCTGTTGTGCGCATGCACATAGGCCGAAGTGGCATCGAAGGCGATACGAATATCATCGTCGAGTACGTGCGGCAGCAACCCGTCCAGGCCGTCGGCGGTGGTCTTCACGCCCAGTTCGCGGGCGCGCTTGAGGCCTTCGGACTGTGGGTCGACACCGACCATCCACACCGGTTCGATCCACTCGGAGCGACACATTTTCATCAGCAAATCCGTGCCGATGTTACCCGGCCCGATAATGGCCGCTTTCAGTTTCTTGCTCATTCGCGTCAACCTCGCAGGTCAGGCACAGAACGACACCCGGGCGCTGCCCAGGCCGTCGATGGTCAGGGAGAACTGGTCGCCGGCCCTGGCAGGCTCCAACGGCACCAGCGAGCCGGAAAGGATGATTTCCCCGGCCTTGAACGGGATGCCGAAGGCGCCCAGGGTGTTGGCCAGCCAGGCCACCGCGGTCAGCGGGTTGCCCTGCACCGCCGAGCCAAGGCCTTCGCTGATCAGCTCGCCGTTCTTGAACACCTGCATGCGCAGGTTGGGCAGGTCGAGCTGGCGCGGATCGACCTGGCTGTCACCGAGCACGAAAACCCCGCAGGAGGCGTTGTCGGCGACGGTGTCCTGGATGCGGATACGCCAGTCCTGGATGCGTGAATCGACGATCTCGAAACACGGCATGACGTACTCGGTCGCCGCCAGTACGTCGGCCTCGGTGACGCCGGGGCCGACCAGGTCATGCTTGAGCTTGAAGGCAATCTCGCCTTCGGCGCGCGGCTGGATCAGGCGATTGGCGCTCAGGGAAATCTGCGCGTCATCGGCAAAGGCCATCTGCTCGGTGATAAAACCGAAATCCGGCTGGTGCACATCGAGCATGCGCTGCACCGCCGCCGAGGTGACGCCGATCTTCTTGCCGACGATGCGGTCACCCGCCGCCACCCGCCGCTCGATGCTGTAAAGCGAGATATGGTAGGCATCCTCGATGCTGATCTGCGCCCAACGCTCGCTCAACGGCACCAGGGTGCTGCCGCTGCACAGGGCCTGGTACAGCTCTTCGCCATACTGGCGATGCAAATGCTCGCTCATGCCCGTGCCTCCGCGAGGAACGCCAGGCATTCGCGGTTGAACAGTTCGCGGTGCTCGACCATCACCCAGTGCCCGCATTCGCTGAGCAGCACGAAGCGAATCCGGCTGCAGGCGGCAAGCAGGGTCTGCGCGCCGGAAGCCGGGCAGAACTTGTCGTTCATGCCCCAGAAGCCGAGGATCGGGCACTGCAGCGCAGGCAAGCGCGACGCCAGATTGGGTACCTGCATGCTCGACAGTACGCAGGTCGGCTGCTGGCCCACCACCGCGACGCGCTCGGCCACGGTTTCGTCGCTGATCAGCGCCGGGTCGAACAGCTGCAGGCTGAGCAGGCGGCGCATGCCGGCGGCATCGTTGAGCTCGCCGTTGGCAAAGGCGGCGCCCATCTTCTGGATGCCTTCCATTTGCAGGTAGTACTGCTCCTTGTCCATCAGCCCACCTGGGGCCATGAGCACCAGCCGGCTGACCCGCTGCGGCTGGTCCAGCGCCAGCTTGATGGCGATGGCACCGCCCAGGGAGTTGCCGATCAGTACGCAGCGCTGGATATCCAGGGCATCGAGCAACCCGCCCAGGGCACTGACGAAAAAGTCCAGGCTATAGACCGTTTGCGGCTTGCTCGAAGCGCCGTAACCGGGCAGGTCGGGGACGATCACCCGATACCCGGCCGCGGCGAATGCCGGGTAGTTCTGTTTGAAGTTGCTATGCCCGCTGGCGCCCGGGCCGCTGCCGTGGATGAACACCACCGCCTCGCCCGTGCCAACGTCCTGGTAATGCAGCTGCAAACCATCGGGCAGCGTTACCACGTGCCCTTGCGCTGATGCGCCCATGAGGTGTCCTCCCGGCTTGTTGTTGTACCGGGATTATTGAGATCGGCCGCCGCGCCAACATCGTCCGACAGGACTACTAGTCCCTTCGGACGTTGGCCCCTGCCCGTGCGCTGCCTAGCATCCAGCTCATTACTGTGGCGAACACGAGGCAGGCATGCACGACCCTATGGATTTTCGCGGCAAGGTGGTTCTGGTCACCGGTGGTGGCAAAGGTGTGGGCCGCGGCATCAGCCGGCGCTTTCTCGAGTGCGGCGCCGAAGTGGTGATCTGCGGGCGCCAGGCGCCTGCCACATTGCCTGCCAGCGCCGGGCGCGAGGCGCTGTTCCTGGCCTGCGACGTGCGGGACATCGAGCAGGTCCAGCAGATGATGGTGGCGATCGTCGAGCGCTTCGGCCGCCTTGACGTGCTAATCAACAACGCCGGTGGCGCACCCTATGCCGAAGCCGCCAGCGCCTCGCCGCGCTTCAGCGAATCGATCATCCGCCTGAACCTGCTGGCGCCGCTGAACCTCAGTCAGCAGGCCAACCGCATCATGCAGGCCCAGGCCGACGGCGGCAGCATCATCAATATCTGCAGCGTCAGCGCCACCCGCCCTTCCCCCGGCACTGCCGCCTACGGCGCGGCCAAGGCCGGCTTGCTCAACCTGAGCCGCTCGCTGGCGGTAGAGTGGGCACCCAAGGTACGGGTCAACGCCGTCACCGCCGGGCTGATCCTCACCGAGCAGGCAGCCCTGCACTATGGCGATGAAGGCGACCTGGCCGAGGTCGCGGCGACCATCCCGCTGCAACGCCTGGCCAGCCCCGAAGACATCGGTGACAGCTGCCTGTACCTGGCCTCGTCACTGGCCCGTTATGTCAGCGGCGCCGACATTGCCGTGCATGGTGGCGGCGAGCGCCCGGCGTTTCTCGACGCGGCAAAGTCGCAGTAAGCGCTGCCTCCCGCAAGGCCACACCCCGGTGGGGTGGGCCTTGCCTGAGCCCTACTGCGGCTCGCGCACGCTGAGGTTGACCTCGCTCCAGTAGGCTTGCATCGTCTGGATCCGGCCGTGCTCATCAAAGCGCATCACATCGATGACATCCAGTGCACAGGGCTGGCCGTTCCAGACCATCTCGACGCGAAACGGCATCGCCCCGCAGCCGTTATGGCTGGCCCGTACCGGCCCGGTCAGGCAGGCGCGGACCTTGCCCGCGCCCAAACCCTGGCGATAGAACGCGGCAATCTGCTCGCGGCCGTGGATCGGCGGCTGGCCAAACGGGTCTTCGACCGTGGCGTCATCGGCGTACATCTGCACGATCGCCTCGATATCCCCGGCATCGACCAGCTCGATGTAACGGGCCATCAGGCCCTGGACTTCCTGCGCAGTCGGTAGGTTCATGCTCAAGCCACCTCGAACAATGCAGCGGCGCCCATGCCACCGCCAATACACATGCTTACCACCACATAGCGCACGCCGCGGCGCTTGCCCTCGATCAGGGCGTGGCCAACCATGCGCGCACCCGACATGCCAAACGGGTGGCCGATGGCAATCGCCCCGCCGTTGACGTTCAGGCGCTGGTTGTCGATACCCAGGGTATCGCGGCAGTACAAAACCTGGCTGGCGAAGGCTTCATTGAGCTCCCACAGGCCAATGTCCTCGACCCTCAGGCCATGGCGCTTGAGCAGTTTGGGAATGGCGTAGACCGGGCCGATGCCCATCTCATCGGCATTGCAACCGGCCACCGCCAGGCCACGATAGATACCCAGCGGTGCGAGGCCGCGTTGTTCGGCCCGCTTGGCGCTCATCAACACCGAGGCCGATGCGCCGTCAGACAGCTGCGAGGCGTTGCCGGCAGTGATGAAACGCCCGGGCTCGGTCCACTGCCCGCCCTGCCACACCGGCTCCAGCGCGGTGAGGCTGGCCAGGGTGGTGTCGGCGCGATTGCATTCGTCGTGCAGCAAGGTCACGGTCTCGAAGCGGGTCTCGCCGCTGGCCTTGTCGACGATCGCCTTGCGTGTGCTCAGCGGCGCCAGTTCCAGGTCGAACAGGCCAGCGGCTTGCGCCTGGGCGGTGCGCATCTGGCTCTGCAAGGCATAGGCATCCTGCTCGTGGCGCGACACGCCGTAGCGCTGGGCAACGATTTCGCCGGTTTCGATCATCGGGATGTACGCCTGCGGGTCGCGCTCAAGCACGGCGCTGGACTGATTGCGGTAGAGGTTCTTGTGCTTGTTCTGCACCAGCGAGATCGACTCCAGGCCGCCGGCAACGGCGATGTCGATTTCATTGCAGATAATGCCCTTGGCCGCCAGGGCAATGCTCATCAGGCCCGAGGCGCACTGGCGCTCGACGGCCATCCCGGCCACCGACGACGGCAGGCCGCCGGCAATCGCGCACAAGCGCCCGAGGTTGTAGCCCTGGGTGCCCTGCTGGGCGGCGGCGCCGATGATCACATCATCGACCTGGTCGGCCTCGATGCCCGCGCGCCGTACGGCCTCGCGCAGCACATGGCCGCCGAGAGCAGGCGCTTCGGTGTCGTTGAAAGCACCGCGAAAGGCCTTGCCAATCGGCGTGCGGGCGGTAGAAACGATAACGGCTTCATTCATGTTCAAGTGCTCCGATGCCTGGATTCAGGCGGGGTAATAACGGCTGATGGTGTCGACCACACAACCCGGGCGCTGCTGGCCCTCGATTTCGACGCTGACGCGGATCACCGCCTGCACGCCGCCACTGACCTGCTCGGCGCTGATCAGCTGGGCATTGCCCCGCACCCGCGAACCCACCGGCACCACGCTGGGAAAACGCACGCGTTCGCAGCCATAGTTGACGCCCATGGCGATGCCGCGCACGTCGACGATCTGCGGCAGGAACAGGTTGACCAGGGCCAGGCTCAGGTAGCCGTGGGCGATGCAGGCGCCAAACGGGCCGCTGGCAGCGCGCTGCGGGTCGACATGAATCCACTGGTGATCGCCACTGGCCTCGGCGAACAGGTCGATGCGCGCCTGGTCGATGAGCAGCCAGTCGCTGACGCCCAGCACCTCGCCGACGGCTTCGTGCAAGGCGTGCGGCGTGTCGAATATGCGCGTCATGCTCAGGCCCTCTGGCTGGAAACCGACAGCACTTCGCCGGTCATGTACGAGCTGTAGTCGCTGGCCAGGAACATCATCACGTTGGCCACCTCCCAGACTTCGGCGGCGCGACCGAAGGCTTCGTTGGCCGCCAGCTGTTCAAGCACTGCCTGGGGTGCGGAGCGGGCGAGAAAATCATGCAGGGCGATACTCGGGCTGACCGCATTGATGCGGATACCGTGGCTGGCCGCCTCGACCGCCGCGCAACGGGTCAGGGCCATGACCCCGGCCTTGGCCGCGGCGTAGTGCGATTGCTCCTTCTGCGCGCGCCAGCCGAGCACCGAGGCGTTGTTGACGATGACCCCGGCGCGGCGCTCCATCATCTTCGGCAACATCGCGCGGGTCATGCGCATGGTGCCGGTGAGGGTGACGTCGAGCACCCGCTGCCACTCCTGGTCGGGCATGTCGACCAGCGCCCGTGAGCCGCCGAGGCCGGCGTTGTTGATCAGCACATCAACGCCGTGCAGGTCGCGCTCGGCGCAGCTGACCAGGTGCTGCACCTGGGCTTCGTCGGTGACGTTGCACAGCACGCCAAATACCTCGGCAAGCCCGGTGGCCTGGCGAATCTTGCCCACCGCCTCGTACAGGCGGCCTTCGTGGATATCACTGATCATCAAAGCCCGGCAGCCCTCTTCGGCGGCACGCAAGGCGGCGGAAAAACCGATACCGGAACCGGCCGCCGCAGTGATCAGCACGGACTTGCCGCGCAACAGGCCATGGCCCGCTACATAGTTGGGGGTGGACATCGACTAACTCCTTCGGTCAGGGACGCAGGCGCGGTTCTTTGGGCATGCCCAGGGCGCGCTCGGCGATGATGTTGCGCTGGATCTCGTTGCTGCCGCCGTACAGGGTGTCGGCGCGACTGAACAGGTACAGCGATTGCAGCCGGGTGAGCTGGTAGGGCGCGGCCTCGAGCAGTTCGGCGTCGGTGCCGAGCACGTCCATGGCCAGCTTGCCGAGGTTGGCGTGCCAGCTGGACCAGAACAGCTTGTAGATGGTCGCCTCCTTGCGCAGCGCGCCGTCCTGGGCACCGGAGAGCATGCGCAGCGAGTTGTAGCGCATGATCCGCAAGCCGCACCAGGCTTCGGCCAGGCGCTGGCGCAGCAGCGGGTCGCGGGCTGCGCCATTGGCCTTGGCGATGGCGATGACCTCGTTCAGTTCGTTGGCAAACTGCATCTGCTGACCGAGGGTCGAGACCCCGCGCTCGAAGCCGAGCAAGGCCATGGCGATCTTCCAGCCGTCACCCGGCTGGCCGATGAGGTTGGCGGCATCGGTGCTGGCGTTGTCGAAGAACACTTCGTTGAATTCCGAGGTACCGGTCATCTGCTCGATCGGCCGCACACTGATGCCGGCCTGGGCCATCGGCACCAGCAGGAACGACAGGCCGCGATGGCCGACGCTGCCAGGCTCCGTGCGGGCGATCACGAAGCACCAGTCCGACTCGTGGGCCAGCGAGGTCCAGACCTTCTGGCCGTTGATCACCCATCTGCCGTGTTCAAGACTGGCGCGGGTCTTGACGTTGGCAAGATCGGAGCCTGCGCTTGGTTCCGAGTAGCCCTGGCACCAGAACTGCGTGCCGCTGACGATGCCGGGCAGCAGGCGGCGCCTTTGCTCGTCGTTGCCGAAGGCGGCGATGGTCGGCCCGGCCAAGCCTTCGCCGATATGACCCATGCGCCCGGGGCCGCCGGCGCGGGCGTACTCTTCATGGAAGATCACCTGCTGGCTGATCGACAGGCCCCGGCCGCCATGCTCCGGCGCCCAGCCGACACAGGTCCAGCGGCCTTCGGCCAGCTTGCGCTCCCAGGCTTTGCGCTGCTGCGGGTACATGTGTTCGTCGCCCGGACCACCGCGAAAGCGCAGGGGCTCGAACTCACCGCAAAGGTTGCCGGCCAGCCAGTCGGCGACCTCCTGACGAAAGCGCTCGTCCTGTTCACTGAAACTGATCTTCATGGCTGCTCTCCGATGATCAGCGTGGCGATCTGCTGCAGATGCCAGGCCGGTGCGCCGAGGTAGCTCTCGCTGGCGCGGGCACGCTTGAAATACAGGTGTGGGTCGTATTCCCAGGTGAAACCGACGCCGCCATGCAGCTGGATCGACTCCGCCGCACAGTGAAAATAGCTTTGCGAGCACTGCGCCTTGGCCAGGGCGGCGGCCAGCGGCAGCTCGGCGGCCACCTGCGGGTCGCCCTGCGGGTCGAGCACTTCCTGGGCCACACAGGCGGCGTAGTAGCTGGCCGAGCGTGCGCACTCGACCTGCAGCATCATGTCGGCGGCGCGGTGCTTGAGGGCCTGGAAGCTGGCGATCGGGCGGCCGAACTGCTGGCGCTCCTGCATATACGCGACGCTCAGGTCGAGGACCTGCTGGGCCCCGCCGACCTGCTCTGCGGCAAGACCAATGCAGGCCAACTGCAGCACCTTGTGCAAG
Organism: Pseudomonas wadenswilerensis; assembly: GCF_900497695.1. Lineage (GTDB taxonomy): Bacteria > Pseudomonadota > Gammaproteobacteria > Pseudomonadales > Pseudomonadaceae > Aquipseudomonas > Aquipseudomonas wadenswilerensis. Next base: position 333,416 of record NZ_UIDD01000008.1, read on the forward strand.
GCCGGCCAAGCGTTGCCGACCTCACCCAGCAGTGCCTCGGGGCCCAGATAGACGCGGTTGAACTGCAGGCGCGCCAGGCGCCGGGTCTGGTCCATGGTCGGCAGCCACTGGCGCTCGATGCCTTCGCGGCCGGCCTCGACGGCAAACAGGCTGATCCCGCTCTCACTGGTGCTGCCCGGAGTACGGGCAGCAACGATCAACAAGCCGGCGCAGTCGCCGTCGATCACCTGGCCGAACAGGCCATCGACGACAAAGCCCTCGCCTTCGGCGCTGGCCGTGGCCTGGATATCCTCCGCGCCCCAGCCGCTGCCGCGAGTGAACGCCAGGGTGGCGGTGAGGCGGCCCTCGGCAATGGGCGCAAGCCAGGTGTTTTTCTGCGCCTCGTCAGCGGTCATCAGCAAAGCGGGTGTGGCCAGGCAGGCGGTGGCGAAGAACGGTGAGCAGAACAACCGCCGGCCCATCTGTTCGAGCAGGATGTTCAGCTCGACAAAGCCCAGGCCCAGGCCACCGTAGGCCTCGGGGATGTGAATCGCCGGCCAGTACATCTCGGTGCACAGGCGCTGCCAGAGGGCCGGGTCGTAGCCTTTGTCGCTGCCCATGGCCGCGCGCACGGCGGCGCAATTGGAGACATCGGCGAGAAAGCCCTCGGCCGAAGTACGGATCATTTCCTGTTCGTCGCTGAATGCAAATTCCATCGCGGCGCCTTTTACTCGTCTGGCGGATGTACCGGCGAGTGTGGCCAGATGCGTTGGCGGCAGAATCGTTTGCCTCGCCTAGTCCGTATGGCCGATGTGCCTGGATTGCAGCCGATCGCGGGTCAAGCTGAACTGGTCAACAGATTTTGGACACCGGTTTAGGTTCATGCCGCAACCTTGAGCTTTTTCTCCATGGCTACCGGGGTTTCATAGCCGTTGTAGCTGTGGAGACGCTTAAGGTTGTAACGCATCAGATAAGCCTGGATGTCTAACTGTGCTTGCGCTTCGGTTTCGTAACCCTCTGCTGGTATCCACTCAGACTTCAATGCACCGAAGAAGCGCTCCATGACGGCGTTATCCCAGCACTGGCCTCGGTGACTCATGCTCTGTTCCAGACCGTACTCCTCAAGAGCAGCCCTGAATTTATGGCTGGTGTACTGACAGCCCTGATCCGAGTGGAACATCACTCCAGCCGGTCTACCTCTAGATTCGGCCGCCATTCGTAGCGCCTCGCAGGCAAGCCGGGCATCGGCGATCATTGAGAAAGCCCAGCCCACCACTCGGCGAGCATACAAGTCGATCACAGCCGCCAAGTACAGCCAACGCTTGCCTACCTGGATGTAGGTGACATCGCCGCACCACACCTGGTTGACCGTCGAGACGTTGAAGTTTCGCTTGAGCTGGTTACTCGCGATCAATGCTTCTGTGCCCGATGATCGGTAACGATGCGGCCTGCGTTGCTTGCATTGCAGACCGGCTTCCTTCATCAGCATACGTACCTTGTATCGCCCGGCTTTATGGCCAGCACGACGCAATTCCCGAACCAGCGTTCGCGACCCAGCAGAGCTACGAGAGGCCTTGAAAAGGCTGGCCATCGTTGAACGCAGATCCTCTCTGACCGGATCCTTTCGTCCCTGGCGTTTTCGCCATGCGTAGAAACTGCTGCGCCGAACTCCAAGGACGCGACAGCAGTCGAAAACACCAAATTGCTCACTCAGTTCGTTGATCAACGAGAACGATCCTTGGAGTCCCGGAGGAGGGCAGCACTGGCCTTTTTTAGGATTTCGATATCCCGGTCCTTTTGCCGGACTAGCGCTTCCAGCTCCTGGATTCGCTGCTGCTCTGGAGTGATGGCCTTGGCGCCGACTGGTGTTTGACCTTCTCGTTCCTGGCGCAGTTGCTCGACCCAGCGACGAAGCGCGGTCCGCCCTAGACCAAGGCTCTCGCAGACATCAGGGACTGACTCACCATCGTCCAGCACCATCTCGGCAGCTTTGATTTTGAATTCGTTCGAGTAAGATTTTCGCACTGATTTTGCCTCCAATTGGGCGCCATAATAGCGCCCGACGAAGGTGTCCAAAATCATTAGGCCAGTTCAAGCCAGCTCCCACAGTGGATTTGTGCATGTAGGCGACCTGTGGGAGCTGGACTTGCCAGCGATCGAGCGCGCAGCGGTCGCAATCCTAGCCTCATCGCGGGTCAAGTCGAGTCGTCGCACCGCCGCTCCCACAGGAGAGCGCTACACCCGGAACATCTGCATCAACCCCTGCTGATGATTGGCCAGCCGGTTCAACGCCTGGCTGATCTGCGCCGACTCCTCCGCTTGCCCCGACAGCGACTCGGTCACGTCGCGAATCCCCGCTACGTTGCGGTTCACTTCTTCCGCCACGGCGCTTTGCTCCTCGGCCGCCGAGGCGATCTGCAGGTTCATGTCGGTGATCACCGTCACCGCTTCGCCAATACGCTGCAAGGCCGGTAGCGCCTGTTCGGCCTGGGCCACGCTGTCCTGGGCCTGGCGGTGGCTGCTGTGCATGGCCTCGACCACTTCGCGGGTGCCTTGTTGCAGGCCTTCGATCACCACGCGAATTTCGTCTACCGAGTCCTGGGTGCGTTTGGCCAGGTTGCGCACTTCATCGGCCACCACGGCAAAGCCGCGCCCGGCTTCACCGGCACGCGCTGCTTCAATGGCGGCGTTGAGGGCCAGCAGGTTGGTCTGCTCGGCGATGGCGCGGATCACTTCCAGCACCGAGCCGATCTGCTCGCTGCGGCTGGCCAGGTGCTGGACTTCTTCCATGCCGGCGGTCATTTCATTGGCCAGGCGTTCGATGGCCTGGGTGGTGTTGCGGATCATGCTCAAGCCTTCGCGGCTGGCAAGGTCCGCGCCACGCGCCGCTTCCGCCGCTTGTGCGGCGTTGCGGGCGACGTCCTGGGCGGTGGCGCTCATTTCCTGGGAGGCGGTGGCCACCTGGTCGACTTCGCGGTATTGCTGCTGCATGCCGGCGCTGGTCTGGCTGGCAATCGCCGCCGATTGGTCGGCGGTGCTGCGCGCGTCGTGCACCGAGGCTTTGACGTCGGCAATCACCGGTTGCAGCTTGTCGAGGAAGCGGTTGAACCAGTTGGTCAGCTCGCCGAGTTCGTCCTTGTTGGCGTAGTCCAGGCGCCGGGTCAGGTCGCCTTCGCCGCTGGCGATGTCCTTGAGCATCGCCGCCACACCCAAGATCGGTCGAGTGACGCCACGGGCGGTCAGCCAGATCACCACCAGGCCCAGCACCGCGGCAGCCAGGGCCATCAGCAGGCTGCTGAGGTTGGCGCTGCTGTTGTGCGCGTCCAGGCGCGCGTTGAGTTCAATGGCCGGAGCCTGCAGCACTTGTTCCGGCACTTCCAGCAACACGCTCCACGGCTGCGCGCCGGGCACCGGGGCGAACGACTGGCTGACCTGCAGCAAGCCGTTATCGCTGAACTCCGCTGCTTTGCCGGCACGCATCTGCGCGGCCAGGGCGCTGGCGTGCTGGCCGAACACCTCTTCGAATTTCTTGCTCAGTTGCGTGGCATCGCGGCTATGCCCGGCCAGCAAGCCGGCGAGGCTGACGATGCTGACCTGGCCGTTGCCGTCGAACAGCTCCTTGCGCCCGTCCAGGCTCAGTTGCTGCAGGTTGTCGAGGCTGATGTCCAGGCCCATCACGCCGACGATCTTGCCGTCCTGTTTGAGCGGGAAGGCGACGCTGGTCATCAGCGGCGTGCGGTCGCCGACGCTGTCGAAGTACGGATCGACTACGCAGGCCTCGCCGGTTTCCAGCGGGCAGGTGAGCCAGCGGTTGTAGGCTGAGCCGTTGGCCGACAGGCTGGTGTCGGCGAGCATCGATTCGGGCATGGCTTCGGATTCCAGCTCGCCGGGCTTGGGCTGCGACCAGTACAGCGAGAAACGCCCGCTTTCGTTGCTGCCCACGGCGGCCTGGTCGACGAAGGCGGCGTCCTTGCTGTCCAGGGCGTTGGGCAGGAACACCAGGTACAGGCCGAGCAGGTCGGGGTTTTTGCCCAGGGCTTTGCGCGCCTGTTCGGTCAGGTCCTGGCGCAGGTTGTCGTTGCCTTGGGCCTTCAAGAACATCACCAACTGCGCGACGCCATCGCCATACAAATACGCGTCACGAAAGTAGCGCTGGATGTTCGTCGCTTGCAGCTGGGCCGAGGTGTGCAGGCGCAGCCGTGCGTTGTGGTCGAGCATCTGCGTGTTCGCGCTGTTGACCAGGGCGGCGCTGCGGCTCGACTGCATCAGCGTGGCCGCCATCAGCACCACCACGATGGCCAGCAGGCACAGGCCGGCGAGCAAGGTGATCTTCCATTGAATGAGCAGGCGGCGCAGCAGCATGGGGATGTCCTTGTTTTGTTTGTGAAAATAAGAAGAGTGACAGAGGCGTGTCAATTAAATTTTCACGAAGTGTTTCAGGCTTATGTCGAGCTTTTACGGGGTTTCTGATCTAGGTGGCTCTGTTTTGCCGGTTTCAGCGAAATTAGCCTGTTTATAAAAACAGACGGCCTTAAGGCAATTTTTGTAGATCGCCGATTTATATCGACAATATCCGCTGCACCTATTGCCGCCGCCCATGCTTGACCAGCAACTTCTCCAGCTTCTCCCACAACGCAGGCTCGGTGCTGAACGCCACGTTGAAACGCATCCACCCGGTCGCCTGTGAATCGACCATGAACAACTGCCCGGGGCCGAGCATGATGCCTTGCGCCAGGGCGTCATCGACCAGCGCCGCGCTGTCGGCGATGGCCGGGTGGCGGGTCCACAGGTACATGCCTTCGTCGCCTTCGATAAAGCGCTCGAAACCCAGCCGCGTGAGCTGTTCGCTGACCTGCTGCTGAGCCTCGGCCAGGCGCTGGCGCAGGCGCTTGAGGTGCTTGCGCCAGCGGCCGTCGGTGATGGCGGCGTACACCACCCGTTCCATCACCTGCGAGGTGGTCAGGCCCGAGCGCATTTTCAGTTGCAGCAGTTGCTGCATCAGTTCGGGATTGGCCAGCATGAAGCCGACCCGCACGTTCGGCGAGATGCTTTTCGAGTAGCTGCCGACGTACACCACCTGCTGCAAATGATCGAGGCTGGTCAGGCACGGCAGCGGTTCGCTGATCATGTCGGCGTAGAGGTTGTTCTCCACCAGGCGAAAACCGTGGCGCGCCGCCAGTTGCAGCAGGCGGTGCAATTGCGCCAGCGGCGTGCGCGAGGCGGTCGGGCTGTGCAGGTGCGGCTGGGTGAAGAACACCGTCGGGCGATGGTGTTCGAGCAGCCGTTCGAGGTGGTCGAGGTCGTAGCCATTCGGGGTGCGCGGTACGCCCAAAAGGGTCGCGCCCTGAAAGCGCAGGATGCTCATCAGGTTGGGGTAGCCGGGGTCGTCCACCAGCACCACGTCACCGGGGCGCACCAGGGTACGCACGGCCAGGTCCAGGGCCTGGCTGGCGCCGTGGGTGAGCATCAGCTGGTTGGGGTTGGCGACGATGCGCAGGTCCTGTTGCAGGTTCTGCGCGGTGAGGGTGCGCAGCTCCAGCAGGCCCATGGGGTCGCCGTAGCCGCTCAGTTCCAGCACGCTGCTGGCGACCTGGCGCATGCCCCGGCGCAGGCCGTCCTCGAACATCCAGTCGTTGGGCAGCCAGCCGCAACCGGGCTTGAACTCGAGCTGGCGGCTTTCGAAGATCTGCTGCAGGTACCACTCGGAGTTGAATTCCGGCTTGCCTGGCGCAGGTTCGCTGGCCTGGCTTTCGATCAGCTCGACCGCCGAGCGGTTGACGAAGAACCCCGCATTGCCACGGCTGACCAGCAAACCCTGGGCGACCAGGCGGTCGTAGGCCTCGACCACGGTGAAGGTGCTGACCGAGTAGGTGGCGGCGAAGGCGCGGATCGAGGGGACCTTGGCACCGGGTTTGAGGGTCTGGTTCTCGATCAACTCACGCAGCCCGTTGATGATCTGGTTGACCAGCGGGGGCGATGCGTCGGGTCGTAATTCAAGCATGGGGAAGCTGTGCCTTCAGGTGTGCGTAACGCCGGGCGCCTGCAGGAAATCGCGGTGTACTGCATCGGCGGCCTGTACAGTGCAGTGGATTTTTCATCGCGCTGTGCATGGCTCTATTTGTCGGACATTTTTACATTAGGGGTCTGTTATCGCTAGCTAAAGCACGTTGAAGCAGTATGAATAATCACAATGACACTGATGCTTTTACCCTTGGGCGCCGCCCAACCGCTCCTTGCGCACAGATGGCACTGACCCGCCATCGCGCCATTGCACCGTTCAATCCGACCAGAGGCACTCCGCTGGCCCCGTGAGCAGCGTCGCCGACCCATGACCTGGGCCGGGCGATTTCGGCTGCCCGCACGTTTACCGATTCGAATGGGTGAGACCGCTGTAGCAGGCGGTCTCTCGAGTTTCCTTGCATAAAAAGAACACGAGGTAGCTACTGATGGACGCAACATCCACATCCACTTCCACAGCGAAGGTGGAGCACGAGAGCAAGCTCAGCGCTTCGCTCAAGTCTCGTCACCTGACCATGATGTCGATCGCCGGGGTTATCGGCGGCGCATTGTTCGTCGGCTCCGGCAGTGTGATTCACAGCGCCGGCCCCGCGGCCATTCTGGCCTACCTGGCCGGCGGCATCCTGGTGGTGCTGATCATGCGCATGCTCGGTGAAATGGCGACTTCGTCGCCCGATACCGGCTCGTTCTCCACCTATGCCGAGCGCGCCATTGGCCGCTGGGCGGGTTTCACCATCGGCTGGTTGTACTGGTGGTTCTGGGTCATCCTGATGGCCTGGGAAGCCTATGTCGCCGGCAAGATCCTGCACGGCTGGTTCCCCTCGATCAGCGTCAACGTCTTCGTCCTGGCCACCACCCTGGTGCTGATCAGCGTCAACTTCTTCAACGTCAAGCACTACGGCGAGTTCGAGTTCTGGTTCGCCTTGATAAAGGTGGTGGCGATCATCTGTTTCCTGGTGGTCTGCGGGTTGGCGGTGGTCAACCTGTGGCCCACCGGTGAAGTCCACGGCCTGAGCAACCTCACCGCGCAAGGCTTCATGCCCAACGGCATGGAGGCGGTGGTGGTGGCCATGCTCGGGGTGATGTTCGCCTTCCTCGGTGCGGAAATCGTCACCATCGCTGCCGCCGAGTCGAAGAACCCCTCGGAGCAGATCGTCAAGGCGACCAACTCGGTGGTCTGGCGGGTGTGCCTGTTCTATGTCGGTTCGATCTTCCTGATCGTTGCCCTGGTGCCGTGGAACGACCCGCTGATGGGCACCTCGGGCTATGGCTCGTACCGTCGGACCCTGGAGCTGCTGGGCATTCCCGGTGCCGAGTTGGTGATGAACTTCGTGGTGCTGACCTCGGTGAGCAGCTGCCTGATCTCGGCGCACTACACCGCCTCGCGCATGCTGTTCTCGCTGTCGACCCGTGGTGATGCGCCGTCGTTCTTCAAGATCACCCGTGCCGGTACCGGCGTGCCGGTGTTCTCGATCATCGGCTCGTGCTCGGTGGCGGTGTTTGTGGCCCTGATCAACTTCAGCGAAACCCTGCGCCCGAAAGACGTGCTCGATGTGCTGATGAACACCACCGGCATGATCGCCTTGCTGGTGTACCTGGTGATTGCTTTCTCGCAACTGAAGATGCGCCGCAAGCTCGAAGCCGAAGGCAAGCCGATCCGCCTGAAAATGTGGCTGTTCCCGTGGCTGACCTACCTGGTGATCGTGTTCATCATCGGCTGCCTGGTGACCATGGCGTTTGTGCCGGACTACCAGGTGCTGGTGTTCTCCACCGGTGCGGCGGCGATTGTCGTGGCCTTGATGGGCGCGGTGTTGCACGTGCGGGCGGCGAAAAAAGCGTTGTCCTGAAGCGCCCGATCGCGGGGCAAGCCCGCTCCCACAGGATTTGTGTTGTACACATGACCTGTGGGAGCTGGCTTGCCAGCGATGAGGCCCTCAAACCACCCGCAAAATCTCCCCCACCAGCCAGCCCAGCGCCCGGTCCTGACCGCGCTGGGCCAGGTGCACCAGCTCAAGCTCAAACGCCTCCAACGCAAACGGCAAGTCATGCAGCTGCAACGGCAGCAGCGTGGCGAAGTGGCGTGCCAGTTGCGTCGGCAGCACCACGCACAAATCCGACGCCGCCACCAGGTGCGCCGCCTGCAGGTAGTTGGGCGTGGTGTAGACGATCTGCCGCGCCAACCCTTGCTCCCCGAGCCATTGATCGACCATGCCGCGCGTCTGCCCGCCATGCACCCAGAGGTGACGCAGGCGCAAAAACGTGTCGAGGTCCAGTGCGCCGCTCACCAGCGGATGCTCCTTGCGCAGGGCAATCTGCAGGGTCTCGCTGCGCCAGTGATGACGGGCAAAACGCGCCGGAATCTCATCGAAGCGCCCCAGCACCAGGTCCAGCTGGCCCCGGTCCAGGGCATCCACCGGCAGGCTCGGCGCCAGCGGGGCGATGTCCAGGCGCAGGTTCGGCGCACGGTCCTGCAGGCGGCGCAGCAGGCCTGGCATGCACAACTGCTCGACGAAGTCGGTCATGGCGATGCGAAAGGTCTGCCGGCTCAGGCGCGGGTCGAAGCTTTCGCCGACGTTGAGGGTCTGCTCGATCTGTTGCAGCGCCGAGCGGATCGGCCCTTCCAGGGCCAGGGCCTTGGGCGTCGGTTGCATGCGCCGGCCGATGCGCACCAGCAGCGGGTCGTCGAGCAATTCGCGCAGGCGCGCCAGGGCGTTGCTCACCGTCGGTTGGCTGAGGGCCAGGCGCTCGGCGGCGCGTGAGACGTTCTGCTCGCGCAGCAGCACGTCGAGGATGCGCAGCAGGTTGAGGTCGAAGGTGTTTATATTCATTTCGCAAATATCACGCATATGAAAATGAAATTTCTCAAATAGTAGGCAGCTGCTTACGGTGTCGGCAATCCTTCTTTTCGACTTAGGGGTGCCGGTGTGAGCAATGCATTCGATGGGCAACAGGCTGCGGTGGTAGGGGCGGGAACCATGGGCCGGGGGATTGTCATCAGCCTGGCCAGTGCCGGCATCCCGGTGCTGTGGCTCGATGCCAGCCCGCAGATGGTCACCGCAGGCCTGAAGATGGCCGCCGACACCTGGGCCCACCAGGTGGTCAAGGGCCGCATCAGTGAGGAACAGGCCGAGCGAAACCTCGCGCGCATTCAGGCGGTGGACGACTACGCGGCGCTGGCCGATGTCGACCTGGTGATCGAGGCGGTGTACGAAAACCTCGAGCTCAAGCAGGAAATCTTCCGTACCCTGGACCGCACCCTCAATCCCGGTGCGATCCTCGCCAGCAACACCTCGGCGCTGGATATCGATGCGATTGCCGCTGTCACCCAGCGTCCGCAACAGGTACTGGGCCTGCATTTCTTCAGCCCGGCACACATCATGAAACTGCTGGAGATCGTCCGCGGCCAGCAGACCTCGGCCACCGTGCTCGACCAGGCCAAAGCCCTGGGCCAGCGCCTGGGCAAAATCGCCGTGGTGGCCGGCAACTGCCGCGGCTTTATCGGCAACCGCATGCTCAAAACCTACGCCGACGAGGCGCGCAAGATGCTCCTTGAAGGTGCGCTGCCACAGCAGGTCGACGGCGCCTTGCAGGCGTTCGGTTTTGCCATGGGCCCGTTTCGCATGTACGACGTGGTTGGCGTCGATCTGGAGTGGCGCGCCCGGAAACTGGCCGGGCAGGGCATGGACAGCCCGCTGGTGCAGGTCGACAACGCCCTGTGCGACCTCGGCCGCTTCGGCCAGAAGGCCGGCCTTGGTTATTACCAGTATGCCGAGGGCAGCCGCGAAGCCGAGCACGATCCTGAGGTCGATGCCCTGATCGAGCGAATCGCTACCGGCCTGGGCTATCGCCGCCGGCTGATCAGCGACCCGGAAATCGTCGAGCGCAGCCTGCTGGCGCTGGTCAACGAAGGGGCGAAGATCCTTGAGGAGAATATCGCCGCCAACAGCCACGACATCGACCTGGTCTACCTCAACGGTTACGGCTTCCCGGCCGCGGTCGGCGGACCGCTGCACTGGGCCGATGGCCAGGGTCTGGCCTCGATCCAGGAGCGTCTGCAACGTTTGCAACGCATGCTCGGCGAACATTGGTGGCCAGCCGCGCTGATTGCCCGGCTGGTGGCCGCTGGCAAAGGCTTTGCCGCTGTACAGGAGGGCCGGGTATGAGTTACCAGGCACCGCTGCGCGATATGCGTTTCGTGCTGCACGAGCTGTTCGATGCCAGTGGCCATTGCCAGCAACTGGGCAATGGCCTGGACCGCGAAACCATCGATGGCGTGCTCGAAGAAGCCGCACGCTTTGCCGCCGAAGTGGTGGCGCCGCTCAATCGCAACAGCGACGAGCAGGGCTGCCGTTTGCAGGACGGCCAGGTGACTACCCCGGATGGCTTTCGTCAGGCCTACAAGCTGTACGTCGAGCAAGGTTGGGCGAGCATGACCGGGCCGCTGGAATTCGGCGGCCAGGGTTTCCCGCAGATGGTCTCGGCCAGTTTTCACGAGATGCTGATGGCTGCGTCGCTGTCGTTCCGAATCTATTCCGGGCTCACCGAAGGCACGGTGCTGGCGCTGGAGCGCCACGGCAGCGCCGAGCTCAAGCAGCGCTACCTGGCGCAACTGGTCAGCGGCGAATGGACCGGCACCATGTGCCTCACCGAACCCCAGGCCGGCACCGACCTGGCCTTGCTGCGCACCCGTGCCTTGCCCCAGGCCGACGGCAGCTACCAGCTCAGCGGCAGCAAGATTTTCATCAGCGGCGGCGAGCAGGACCTGAGCGCCAACATTATCCACCTGGTGCTGGCGCGCTTGCCCGAGGCACCGCCCGGGGTCAAGGGCATCAGCCTGTTCCTGGTGCCCAAGGTGCTGGTGAATGCCGACGGCACCCTCGGCGAGCGCAATGCCTTGAGCTGCGGTGCGCTGGAACACAAGATGGGCATCAAGGGCGCGTCCACCTGTGTGATGAATTTCGACGGCGCCACCGGCTGGCTGGTGGGGGAGGCCAACCAGGGCCTGGCCTGCATGTTCAGCATGATGAACGACGCGCGCTTTCAGGTCGGCCTGCAGGGCCTGGGCATCGCCGAAGCGGCGTTCCAGGGCGGCCTGGCCTATGCCCGTGAGCGCCTGCAGTCACGGGCCATCAGCGGCCCGGTGGCGCCGAACAAAGCCGCCGACCCGATCATCGTCCACCCCGATGTGCGGCGCATGCTGCTGACCCAGAAAACCCTGAGCGAAGGCTGCCGCATGCTCGCCGCCTACACCGCCCGCCAGCTCGACCTTGAACACGGCTGCAGCAATGCCAGGCGGCGCGCGGCCTTGCTGATCCCGATCGTCAAAGCCTTCTTTACCGACTGCGGCCAGGAAGTCGCCAGCCTCGGCGTACAGCTGTTCGGCGGCCATGGCTTTATCCGCGAGTGGGGCATGGAGCAACTGATGCGCGACAGCCGCATCACCCAGCTGTACGAGGGCACCAATGGCATCCAGGCCCTGGACCTGATTCGCCGCAAGCTGCTCGGCGATGGCGGCAGTGAGCTCAATGCGCTGATCGATGAGCTGGCAACGCAGGTGGCCCAGGCTACCCATCAGCCGCCGATGGCCGAGCGGGTAGGGCAGTGCCTGGAGGAGTGGCGGGCGCTGGGCGAGTCGGTGCTGCAAGCCTGCCGCCAGGACCCCGAAGAGATCGGTGCGGTGTCGGTGGATTTTCTCGCCTACTCGGCCTATGTGTTGTTGGCGGCGCTGTGGTTGCAGGCGGCGGAGCGTGCCAGTTCCGCCCTGGCGGCCGGCAGCAGTGAAGCGCCGTTCTACCAGGCCAAGCTGCATTCTGCGGACTTTTACCTTCGCCGGATTTTGCCGCGTGCAGGCGCTCATCGCCAGGCGTTGCTGGCCGGCGCCGGCTGCCTGATGAGTTTGCCAGAGGCCGATTTCGCCTTCTGATTTCACCTTGCGGACATCACAACAACAACGAGGGACGCCGCATGCAGTCATTCAGTTTTGCTACCACCGCGCAGATCCTCTGCGAAGCCGGCGCCGCCTTGCGCCTGGCCAGCCTGTGCCGCGAACGCGGGGCGCGGGCGGTGTTGATCGTCACCGATCCGGGTATCGCCCGCCTGGGTTTGCTCGAGCCATTGCTGCCGGGTTTCGCGGCGCAGGGCCTGACTGTGGCGGTGTTCGACCAGGTGCTGGCCGACCCGCCGCAAGCCTGTGTGCTGGAGGTGGTGCTACAAGCGCGGGCGATGCAGGCCGACCTGATCGTCGGCTTTGGCGGCGGCAGTTCCATGGACGTGGCCAAGCTGGTGGCGCTGCTGGCGCACCCGCAGTGCTCGCAATTGCTCAGCGACATCTACGGCGTCGACCAGGCCCGTGGCCGGCGCCTGCCGTTGATCCAGGTGCCGACCACGGCGGGCACCGGCTCGGAAGTGACGCCGATCGCTATCGTCACCACCGGCGAGCACAGCAAGATGGGCGTGGTCTCGACCCTGTTGCTGCCGGACCTGGCGCTGCTCGATGCCGACCTGACCCTCGGCCTGCCGCCGGCGGTCACCGCCGCCACCGGCATCGACGCCATGGTCCACGCCATCGAGGCCTATACCAGCAAGCTCAAGCGTAATCCGCTGTCCAACCTGCTGGCCCGTGAGGCGTTGCAATTGCTGGCCGGCAATCTTGACGAGGCGGTGCACAACGGCCGCAACCGCGAGGCGCGCCAGGCCATGCTGCTCGGCGCTTGCCTGGCCGGCCAGGCCTTTGCCAACGCACCGGTGGCGGCGGTGCATGCGCTGGCCTATCCGCTGGGCGGGCATTTCCAGATCCCCCACGGGCTGTCCAATGCCCTGGTGCTGCCCCATGTGCTGCGCTTCAACGCCGAAGCGGCGGCGCCCTTGTATGCCGAGCTGGCGCCGCTGTTGCTGGGTGCGCGCTTGCAGGCAGGTGACGTAAACAGCCTCACTGCCCAGTTGATCAACGAGCTGGCTGAACTGAACCCACGCTGCGGCCTGCCGACGCGTTTGCGCGATGCCGGCGTGCCTGAGAGCAGTCTCGAACATCTGGCCCGCGACGCCATGCAACAGCAGCGCTTGCTGGTCAACAACCCGCGTGAGGTCAGCGAGGCCGATGCCCTGGCGATCTACCGGGAGGCGTTCTGATGGAGCACCCCGGGCGCGAGCACTTTCGCCACTTCCAGCCGATCACCACGCGCTGGCACGACAACGACCTCTATGGCCACGTCAACAACGTCGTCTACTACAGCTTCTTCGACAGCGCGGTGAACAGCTACCTGATCGAGCAGGGCGGGCTGGATATCCACCAGGGGGAAGTGATCGCCTTCGTGGTCAATTCCAGCTGCGACTACTTTGCCTCGATTGCCTTTCCGGAGTGCATCGAGGTGGGCCTGGCGGTGAGCAAGCTGGGCAACAGCTCGGTGCACTACACCCTGGGCATCTTCAAGGCCGGGCAGGCGCAGGCCTGCGCGGCGGGGCGCTTTGTCCACGTGTTCGTCGAGCGCGCGAGCAACCGCCCGGTCGCTATCCCTGAACCCCTGCGGGCGGCATTGAGCCGTTTGCGCTGTGACTGACTGGAGTGCTTTGCCATGCAAGATGCCGTAATTGTCTCGACCGCCCGCACGCCGATCGCCAAGGCCTTTCGCGGCGCCTTCAACGACTTCAAGTCGCCGTCGATGAGTGCCGTGGCCATTCGCGCGGCAGTCGAACGGGCCGGTATCGAACCCGGCGAGATCGACGACCTGGTGATGGGCACCGCCATGCAGAGCGGCACCGCCTCGACCAACCTGGCGCGTCTTTCAGCCCTGGCGGCCGGCTTGCCGCTATCGGTCAGCGGCCAGACCATCGACCGCCAGTGCGCCTCGGGGCTGATGGCGATATCGATTGCCGCCAAGCAGATCATGGTCGACGGCATGCAGGTGGCGATTGGCGCCGGCCAGGAGCAGATCAGCCTGGTGCAGACCGCCCATATGCAGGCGGCAGCGGTGGAGCAGGATGCCAGCGTAGTGCGCATGGCCGAGCATGCCTACATGCCGATGCTGCTCACTGCCGAGATCGTCGCCAAGCGCTACGGTATCAGCCGCGAAGCCCAGGACGCCTACAGCCTGCAGTCCCAGCAGCGCACGGCGGCGGCCCAGGCCGCGGGGTTGTTTGCCGATGAGATCGTGCCGGTCAGTGTGCGCAAGAAGGTGGTCGACAAGCTCAGCGGGGCGGTCACCTACCAGGACGTGCACCTGAGCCAGGATGAAGGCAACCGCCCGCACACCACCCTGGCCGACCTGCAAGGCCTGGCGCCCGTGCGCGAAGGCGGCTGCATCACCGCCGGCAACGCCAGCCAGTTGTCCGATGGTGCCAGCGCCAGCGTGCTGATGAGCGGGGCGCTGGCGGCGCGTGCCGGGGTCAGGCCGCTGGGCCTGTATCGCGGCATCGTCGTGGCCGGCCTGGCGCCGGAAGAGATGGGCATCGGCCCGGTGCTGGCGATCCCCAGGTTGCTGCGTCAGCACGGCCTGCGCGTCGATGATATCGGCCTGTGGGAAATCAACGAGGCCTTTGCCTGCCAGGTACTGTACTGCGCGCAGACCCTGGGCATCGATCCTGCGCGGCTCAACGTCAATGGCGGCGCCATCGCCATCGGTCATCCCTACGGCATGAGCGGCGCGCGCATGGTCGGCCATGCCTTGCTCGAAGGTCAGCGCCGTGGCGTCAAGTACGTGGTGGTGAGCATGTGCGTGGGCGGCGGCATGGGCGCCGCCGGTTTGTTCGAGGTGCTCTGAGGCCGTCAGCGCCCGCGGTAAGCCCCGGGCGCGCAGGCAAACCAGCGCAGGCAGGCGCGGTGAAAACTCTGCACGTCGCTGTAGCCGAGTTGATCGGCAATCTGCACCAGCTCCAGCTCGCTGCCCTGCAGCAGGTCTTCCGCGCGGTAGCGGCGGTACTCGTCCAGCAGCTCGGAATAACTCCAGCCCAGTGCCTTCAGGCGCCGGGCCGCGGTGCGTTCGAGCAGGTGCTGGCGGCTGCAGAAGGCCGGCCAGCGGTTGCTGTCGGCAAGGTTCACGGCCAGGTGATCGCTGGCCAGCTCCAGCAGCGTTGGCTGGCTGTTGCGTTGGGTCTGTTGCAGCAGTTCCACCAGCATCAGTTCCAGTGCCTGATTGCCGGGGGTCAGCGCTTGCTCGAACAGCTTTGGGTCAAGGCGGATGCCATGTTCAACGTGACCCCAGCTCACCGGCGCGCGCCAGGCGTGGGGGTGCACGCTGATGTCGGCCGGCGCCGGGTGGGCCAGTTCAATGGCCAGGATCGGGTCATGCTCCAGACCGCTGGCCAGCAGCTTGCGGCGCAGCAGGCTGCAGAGGCTGGTGAGCATGTAGTCGGTGATGGGTGCCGTGGCCTTGAGGCTGCCGCAATCCTCCAGGCACAGGCTGACCTGGCCATCACTGCGCTCGATGCGGGCGCGAAAATGACCGTTGAAAAACGGGAAGTATTCGACGAAGTAGGTGCAGGCGCTGTCCAGCGAGGCGGCGGCATCGAACAGGTAAGTCAGGCCATTGGTCGCGGTGGAGACGAACCGCCTGCCGGCAGTCAGGCCGACAAACGGGTCGCTGCTCTCGCTCAGGGCCAGGGTCCAGAAGCGCCGCGACAGCACCAGCGGCACACGCAGGAACGGTGTACGCATCTCGAACAGGCTGCGGCGGAACACGGCCTCGATCAGTTCCAGGGATACCCCGCGGCCCTGCAGCTCTTCGATGGCCGGCAGCAGGGTCGGGGCGTAGAACGCGTTGGGCGGCACGAGGGTCATGACGGGTTCACCTGCAGCTGTTGATCCACCTTGAAAATGGCTTCGATCATTGCCTGCGCTGCCGGTGTCAGGCTGTCGCCGGCGCGGCTGACAATGCCGTACTGCAACTGTAGATCAGGGTCGTCGGCATCCAGGTCGGCAAAGCTCAACAAGCGGATTTCACCGGCCTCGACCCGCTCGTGCAGGGCTTCGGCGGTGGCCAGGCCGATGGCGTCCGAGCGCATCACCACCCGACGTATGGCATCGAACTGCGCGCACTCGACGCTGGTGACAAAGTCCTGGGTACCCTGGGCGCGGGCGAGGATCTTGCGGATCATCGGCGGGATCCGCGTGCCGGCAATCGGGTAATCGAGCAGGGCGCTGAGCTGGAGCGGGCCACGCCCTGCCAGCGGGTGCCCGGCGCGGCAGAAGAAGCGCCCGCGCCGGGGCCGCAGGGCCTGCACCTGATAGCGCGGGTCGTCCTTGAAGTAGCGCGAGTCGGCGACCAGAAACTCGATCTGCTGCTCCTTGAGCCAACTGCCCAGTTGCTCCCAGTCACCCTGATGAAAACGTGCGCGCACCAGCGGGTGGTCGTGGATGAACTGCGCCAGCGCCTCGGGCACCAGCAACTGGGCCGGGTAGGGGCCGCTGCCGAAACTCAGCTCGCCGCCTTCCAGGCCGTTGTACTGTAGCAGCTCGTTGTGCAGGCTCTGGCTGCTGGCCAGCAGGCGCCGGGCGTGCTGCAGCACCAGTTGGCCCTGGCCGGTGAGGCGAAACTCGCGGCTGCCGCGCTCGACCAGGGCACAATCCAGATCGCGTTCCAGGGTCTGGATGCTGCGGCTGAACGCGGGCTGGCTGAGGTTGACGGCATCGGCGGCGCGCACGAAGCCACGGTAATCGGCCAGGGCCACGAAGTGGCGAAGTTGTCGAAGGTCCATCATGCGCCCCTTGCATGCAGCAGATACTTTTTATGCATTTGATCGATAGTGTAGCGGCTGGCATAACTCATGGCCTGATCATTTTGCGTGACGTGCCATGCTTGCTTCGCCTTTTGTTTGCGCCGCCTTGACCCGCACCCTGGTCGCTCACGCCCAGGGCTGCGGCCTGCCTGTGGATGTGCTGTTGCAGCGTGCCGGGCTCACGCCCACGCAGTTGCACGGGCACGGCCAGATCCCGGCCATGCAGGTCGAGCAGTTGCTGCTCGAATGTGAGCTCGCCGGGGCCGGGCGCGAGTTCGGCTGTGAGCTGGTGCCGGGCATGGCCACCCATTCGCTGCAGGGGCTGAACATACTGCTCGATTCGGCCGCCAGCGTGCGCGACAGCCTTGCCTGCTTTATCCGCTACCTGCCGCTGGTGACCAACTGTGTGCTGGTCAGCCTGGACGGTGCACAGCTGCACATGCGTCGCTATCAGCATCAACCGCATTACTACATGCTCGATGCTGCGGTGCTGAGTCTGGTGCGCAACATCGCCAGGCGTGCCGGGCGCACGCCGGCCCAGATGTTCACCCAGGTCAGCGTGTTGCCGCAGCAGGCGGCCGGGCGCTGGTTGCAGGACTGGGGGGTGGCGGTGGTCAGCGCTCAATGGCCGAGCCTGCAACTGGCGCCAGGCGCTCTCGAGCTGGACCTGCCCGGTGCCAATGCCTTCCTCCATCAGAGCATGCTGCGCCAGTGGCAAGGCGCCGGCATGAGCGAGGCGCGCGAAGACAGCCTGCAACTGGCGCGGCACTGGCTGGCCGCCGGTGACCAGCCCATCGAGCGGATTGCCGAGCGCCTCGGTTACCGTCAGCCGAGCAACTTCATCCGCGCCTTTCGCAAGCAGTTCGGCGTCACCCCCAAGCAGTTTCGCCTGAGCGCATTGCAGCCGGCCTAGGGCGACTTTTCATAGCGCGCGGATGATCGTTTTTTGTCGTGCGCCGCTTGCGCCTGGCGGCGGACGCTTGGGCATCTTGATCGAGCTTAATCCTCATGGAGCTCGATAATGACAACAACAAGCTCAACGCCGTCTCCCTGGCTACTGGCGGCACTGGCCTCCTTCGCCGTGCCTGCCCAGGCCAGCAGTTTTGATCTCAATGAAGACTGGAGCTTTACCACCCGCAGCACCCTGAGCCTGGGCAGCAGTTGGTCGACCCAAAGCCCCGACAAACACCTGATGACCCGCGGCAATGCCCTGCAGGCCCAAGGCGTGCATGCCGATGGCAGCGGGGTCAGCGCCGACGACAACCGGCTTAACTTCAAGAAAGGCGACCCGATCTCGCAGACCGTCAAGGGCCTGAGCGATTTCAGTCTCGACGGCCAGGGGCAGGGCGCCTTTGTGCGCCTGAAATACTGGTACGACCATGCCTATGAAACCCGCGACGGCCGCTTCAAGGATTTCGACGACAGTGGCTGGGATGACCTGGCCAAATTCCAGGGCCTGGAAGTGCTCGACGCCTACCTGTGGAAGGACGTCGAGCTGGCCGGCCATCCGCTGAGTTTCAAGCTCGGCAAGCAGGTGCTGTCGTGGGGCGAGGCGCTGCTGATCCAGAACGGCATCAACGTCATCAACCCGCTGGACATCACCGCCTTCAACCGCCCCGGGGTCGAGATCAAGGAAGGCCAGCTGCCGGTGGAGATGCTTTCGTTCAGCTTCGGTGTGTCCGACACCCTCAACCTCGAAGGCTTCTACCAGTACAACTGGCGCGCCAGCGTGCTGGACGGTTGCGGCACCTTCTTTGCCACAAGCGATGTGATTCAGCCAGGCTGCGGGCCGTTGTACCTGGGCCAGGTGCTCACCGACCCGCAGATGCAGGCCAGCGGCTTGTATGCCAGTTCACGGGGCAACGCGTCGCCGTCCGACAACGGCCAGTTCGGTTTCGCCCTGCGCCAGATGCTGCCGGCGCTCAACGACGCCGAGGCGGCGCTGTACTTCATCAACTACCACTCGCGCCTGCCGTACCTGACCGTCGATGCGCGCAACACCGCGCTGCCGGGGAATTTCCCCGGGGGCGGACAGGGGCCTTCGTATGCTGCGGCCTTCCCCGAGAACATCCGCCTGTACGGGGTGAGCATCAACGGTGTCGAGCCCAGCAGCGGGGTGTCGCTGGCGGCCGAGCTCAGCTATCGGCCCAACATGCCGCTGAGTTTCAACGCCCCGGATGTCACCACGGCGGTGGTCTCCGGTGCTGCCGGCAACGCGTGGGTAGCACTGCCCGAGGGCTTCAACAATCGCGCAGGTGATCGCTTCGATGGCTGGGAGCGAAAAGGCGTGTGGCAAGTGACCACCTCGGCAACCCAGGCCATCGACAACGTGCTGGGTGCCACCCGCCTGAGCCTGTTCGGTGAAGTCGGCGTGGTGCACATCGACGGCCTCGGTGATGAGCGCCTGGGCCGTAATGCCGCCTTTGGCCGCAGCGCGCCGCGCAATGGCAGCGCGTGCAACACCGTTGCCTCCGGAGTGACCAACCGCTACTGCACCGACAAGGGCTTTGCCACCGATTGGTCCTGGGGTTATCGCCTGCGCGCCAGCCTTGAATACAGCGATGTGCTGCCGGGGGTCAACCTGATCCCGGCGGTCAACTGGCGGCATGACGTCGAGGGCTATTCCTACGACCCGCTCGGGCCATTCCAGGAAGGCCAGCAGGCCCTGGGGCTGAGTCTTACCGCCAACTACCTCAACGACTACAGCGTAGAACTGGCCTACAACAGCTTCTTCGGTTCCAACGACTACAGCACCCTCGATGACCGCGATTTTGCCTCGGTCAGCTTCAAGGTCGATTTCTAAGGAGAACAATAAAAATGCGTATTCATCCCCTGTTGTTAGCCCTGACCTGCGTCAGCGCCCTGGCCCAGGCCAAGAGCAACGACCTCGGCCTCTTGGACAAGACGCTCACGCCGATGGGCTCGGAGCGCGCCGGCAATGCCGACGGCAGCATCCCGGCCTGGACCGGCGGCCTCGACAAAGCGGCCGGGAGCCTGGATGGCAACGGCGGCTACAGTGACCCGTTCGCCAGTGAAAAGCCGCTGTTCACCATTACCGCGCAGAACCTCGGGCAGTACCAGGCGGCGCTGAGCCCCGGCCAGCTGGCGATGTTCAAGCGCTACCCGGACAGTTACCAGATGCCGGTGTACCCCAGCCACCGCAGCGCCCGTTTGCCGGCGCCGATCCTCGCCGATAGCCGCACCAACGCCGGCAAGACCACCCTGGCCGACGGCGGCAACGGCTTGCATGATTACGCCCGTGGGATTCCGTTCCCGCTGCCGACCGAAGGCATGGAAGTGATGTGGAACCACATGACCCGTTGGCGTGGCGGCAGCTACGAGCGCTTCAGCAGTATTGCCCTGGTACGTGAGAATGGTGCGGTCAGCTATATCCGCGCGCAGTCGCTGGTGAGTTTCGCCGAAGCGGTGACGGGGCTTGAGCCCAATGCCAACGTGCTGTTCATGTTCAAGAGCCGGGTGCTGGAGCCGGCGCGCCTGGCGGGCGAGACCGTGCTGGTGCATGAGCCGGTTGACCAGGTGGTCGAGCCGCGTGCCGCCTGGCAGTACCTGCCGGCGCAACGCCGGGTGCGTCGCGCGCCGATGCTGGCGTATGACAACAGTGCGCGCTACAGCAACGGCCTGATCACGGCCGACAACATCGATGGTTTCAATGGT
This sequence comes from Pseudomonas wadenswilerensis, assembly GCF_900497695.1. Lineage (GTDB taxonomy): Bacteria > Pseudomonadota > Gammaproteobacteria > Pseudomonadales > Pseudomonadaceae > Aquipseudomonas > Aquipseudomonas wadenswilerensis. The sequence goes on from NZ_UIDD01000008.1 coordinate 353,798, forward strand.
GCGCCGGACCGTTTTGACTGGAAACTGATCGGCAAGCAGGAGCTGTACATTCCCTACAACAGTTATCGCCTGGGCAGTCGTTCATTGAAACTCGATGAACTGGTCAAGCCCAACCACATCAACCCGGCGTATACCCGTTATGAGAAGCATCGGGTGTGGGTGGTTGAAGCCACGCTCAAACCGGGGGCGCGGCATATCTACAGCAAGCGCCGGTTTTATGTGGACGAAGACAGCTGGCAGATCGCCCAGGTGGACCAGTACGACAGCCGTGGCGAGTTGTGGCGCAGTTCCGAACTGCATGCGATCCAGCACTATGATCATGACTTTACCTACAACGTGCTGGAAACCTCGTACGACCTGATTTCGGGGCGGTACTACGCGGGTGGCTTGAGCAACGAAGAGAAGGCGCCGATGCGGGTGGGGTTTACTGCCAAGACCGATGACTACACGCCTTCGGAATTGCGTCGCTGGGCCAAGTGAAGCACGAGCCCTTCAGGCTCGATCGCCGGCAAGGCCGGCTCCCACAGGTCCGGCGTACACAGATCCACTGTGGGAGCTGGCTTGCCAGCGATGAGGCCGGTCCAGCCAGCACATCAGGTGCTGGCAGGATTACGACCCCTGCGCGCTCGATCGCCGGCAGGTCCGGCGTACACAGATCCACTGTGGGAGCTGGCTTGCCAGCGATGAGGCCAGTCCAGCCAGCACATCAGTGTTGCCTGGATTACGACCGCTGCGCGCTCGATCGCCGGCAAGTCCGGCTCCCACAGGTCCGGCGTACACAGATCCACTGTGGGAGCTGGCTTGCCAGCGATGAGGCCAGTCCAGCCAGCACATCAGTGTTGCCTGGATTACGACCCCTGCGGGCTCGATCGCCGGCAAGTCCGGCTCCCACAAGTCCGGCGTATACAGATCCACTGTGGGAGCTGGCTTGCCAGCGATGAGGCCGGTCCAGCCAGCACATCAGGTGCTGGCAGGATTACGACCCCTGCGGGCTCGATCGCCGGCAAGGCCGGCTCCCACAGGTCCGGCGTACACAGACCCACTGTGGGAGCTGGCTTGCCAGCGATGAAGCCGGTCCAGTCAGCACATCAGGTGCTGGCAGGATTGCGACCCCTGCGGGCTCGATCGCCGGCAAGTCCGGCGTACACAGATCCACTGTGGGAGCTGGCTTGCCAGCGATGAGGCCAGTCCAGTCAGCACATCAGGTGCTGGCAGGATTGCGACCCCTTCGGGCTCGATCGCCGGCAAGTCCGGCTCCCACAGGTCCGGCGTACACAGATCCACTGTGGGAGCTGGCTTGCCAGCGATGAGGCCGGCCCAGACAGCACATCAGTGTTGCCTGGATTACGACCCCTGCGCGCTCGATCGCCGGCAAGGCCGGCTCCCACAGGTCCGGCGTACACCGATCCATTGTAGGAGCGGGCTTGACCCGCGATGAGGCCCTCAAGGCGTGACGATATTGAACTGCGGGCTGAAGCTGTCGAGGGTGCTCAGCAACTCGGCGATTTTCTTGCCGTTGCCTTCGACCTTGATCAAGCCCTTTTGCATCGCCGTCGGGAAGTCCAGCTGCTTGAGGCTGATCTGCTCAAGCGTCGCCTTGTTCATGCTCAAGCTCGCATCAGCCTTGGGGTTCAAACCCGCACGATGGGTCAGCACGCCGTTGCGCAAGGTCAGGTTGAAGGCCTGATCCGGCTCGGTGAAGCTCCAGTTCAGGTTCAGGTCATGGCCCACCGCCTTGTCGACATCGACCCGCACCGCCATGTAGTCGAAGAACATGTCCGCAGTCAGCGCCCGCACCATGTCCACCGACACCGAACTGCCCGCCTGGCTCGGCACACCATTGCGCAACTCCATGGCACCGGTCAGGTACATGTTGCGCCAGGTGGCGTTCTCGCTCTGGTAACCCAGCTGTTCCATCGCCTCAGCCTGCACGCTACGTGCCCGGGCATTGTCCGGCTGGGCAAACAGCAGCTGGTTGCCCAGTTGCACCGCCCAGCGATACTCACCCTTGTCCATTGCCGCACGCACCTTGGCCAGCACCGCCTCGCCACCGCCCATGGCCTCGACATAGTGCTGGGCGCTCTCGACCGGCGGCAACGGGTTGAGGTTGGCCGGGTTGCCGTCGTAAAAGCCCATGTAGCGCTGGTACACCGCCCGCGCGTTGTGGCTCAGAGAGCCGTAGTAGCCACGGGTGTACCACTTCTTCGCCAGCTCCCCGGGCAGGGTCTGCATGTTCTGCGCGATCTCCATCGGCGTCAGGCCCTGGTTGAGCAGGTGCAGGGTGCGGTCGTTGAGGAAGGCATACATGTCGCGCTGGTCGGCGATCAGCGTGCGCACCTGTTCAGCGCCCCAGGTCGGCCAGTTGTGCTGGCCGAAGAGCACTTCGGTCTTGTCGCCGTAACGCGTCAGGCTGGCGTCCAGGTACTGTGACCAGGCCTTGGCATCGCGCACCTGGGCGCCGCGCGGGGTGAGGATGTTGTGCATGGTCTGCGAGGCGTTTTCGGCAATGCCCAGGGCCTTGAACTGCGGCAGGTACAGGTTCATTTCCGCCGGTGCTTCGGTGCCAGGGGTCAATTGGAATTCAAGCTCGATGCCCGCCACGGTGCGGGTCTCGTACGGCTCGCTGATCAGGTCGCTGGGCTCGATCAGGGTGATGCTGCCGCCGGTGGCCAACGCCTTGCCGATCCCGGTGTCGACCTGGCCCTGGGCGCCGCGCGGCAGGTACAGACCGAACTGGTACTGGGCGCGACGGCTCATGGCGTTGCCGGCGTAGACGTTCTCGCTCATCACGTGTTCCATGAAGCCGCTGGGGGCGAACACCTTGACCTTGCCGGCCTTGACGTCGGCCTCGTCGATCACCCCGCGCACGCCGCCAAAATGATCGGTATGGCTGTGGCTGTAGATCACCGCCACCACCGGTTTGCGCGGGCGGTTCTGGTAGTACAGCTGCAGCGCGGCGCGGGCGGTTTCGGCGGTGGTCAGCGGGTCGATGATGATCAGCCCGTCGTCGCCTTCGATGAGGGTCATGTTGGCCAGGTCCAGGCCACGCACCTGGTACAGCCGCGGCGCTACTTCGAACAAGCCAGCGTGGGCGTTGAGCTGGGCCAGGCGCCAGAGGCTGGGGTTGACGCTGTCGGGGCGGTCTTGCGCGGCGAGGAATTTATAGCCCTCAAGGTTCCACACCGGTTTGCCGGCGGCATCGCTGACCTGGCCGTCGAACGGCGCGATCAGGCCGCGGGTGACTGCTTCGTAATCGGCGCGGTCGCTGAAGGGCAGTTGCGTCAACACGGCGGCATTGCTGCTGCGGGTCTGTTCGCTGGCACCAACCGGTGCCTGGGCGGCATGCAGGGTCTGGCTCAGGCAGGCGGCAGCAATCAGGCTGGCCAGGCGCGTACGCGGGTGCAGGGGTAGGCAGGGCATGGCAACTCCATTTTTTGTCGTTATGGCACACGGCTTCGAGGCTAAGGCTCGGCCCTGGCCCGGCAACAAGCCGTGGACGACAAAATCCATGCAGGCCCTGCTCAGGGCGCTGCGCCGCCCTGGCGTTCAGCCACTGCACGCAAGGTGCGCAAGGAGATGACAGGTGCATCGAGGACGAACTGGTTGGCCAGCCACGAGGGGATGTCCCCGGCCGGGTCGGCCTGTAGTTCGTAGGTCACTTCGGTGAGCTGTTCGCCCTTGGGCACGAAGGTCCACAGGCCCTTGAGCTGGCGCACGCGGATCTGCCCCGGTACATGCTTGACCATGCCGGGCACGGCCTTGAGACGACGCACCAGGCTGCCGTCGTCGCGGCGCTCGCTCTGCACCTGGATCACCATGTCCCGGGTGCTGGCCGGCCAGGGCAGGGCAGTGGTCAGGTAGACCCAGGTGCTGTCGCCATCGACCTTGAGCAGGCGCATGTCGGCGCAGCCGTACAGCCATTTGCAGGCGACCCGCAGGTTCTCCTGCAGGTCGCTGAGGGTGGGCACGCTGGCCTTGATCAGCGCGACGCCGCGAAACTGCTGGTACCGGGAGCCCGGCACGTCGCTGAGGTAGACCTGAATGCCGTCGTCGTCCTGCACCAGATGCCAGGATTCGGCCGCGCTGGCGCAGGTGCTGACGGCCAGCAACGCACAGAGAGCAAAGCGAAGGCTCATGAACGGTTCCATTACCGGGCAAATGTTCAGAGCATAGTGCCTGGCGTCAGATCTGGCTGGACATGGGCTGCACTCAGGGCAGGACCGACACCGGGTAGACCGCGTCAGCCACGTTCAGCGGCTTGGGGATCAGGCCCAGGCCCTGGAAGGTGTCGGCGAGCTTCTGCTGTTCGGCGGTGATCTTCGCGTCGATGGCCACGGCGTTGTAGTTGCGGCGCTCGCTGGCTACCTGCAGCACGTCGGCGCCGATACCCAGTTGCGGCGCCAGCAGGGCGGCGACTTCGTCGGGCTGCTGGTTGGCCCAGCTGCTGACCTTGGCCAATTCGCTGAAGAAGGTTGTCAACAGCGCGCGGTTGTCGTCGGCAAAGGCCGCCGACGACAGGTAGAAGGTGCGGTTATTGGACAGCCCGCTGCCGTCGCGCAGGTTCTTCAGGCCCGGCTGTTTTTCCGCGGCGGCGAGGAAGGGGTCCCAGAGGGTAACGGCCTGGACGCTACCCGACTGCAGTGCGGCCACGGCGTCGGCGGCATTGTTGACGTAGGCCGGGGTGATGTCCTTGTAGCTCAGGCCGGCGTCCTGCAGGGCCACGGCCAGCAGGTACTGGGCGTTCCAGCCGCGCCCGGTGGCCACGCGCTGGCCCTTGAGGGCGGCGACGTTGGCGATGTGGTCCTGCTCGCGCACCACCAGGCCGATGCCTTTGGGGTAGGGCTGCTCGGCAGCCAGGTACACCACCGGCTTGCCGGCGGCCTGGGCAAACACCGACGGCGCATCGGCGGCATGACCAAGGTCGATGGCGCCGGTGCTCAAGGCTTCGAGCAGTTGTGGGCCGGCGGCGAATTCGTACCAGCTGACGTTCACCCCTTGCGGTGCCAGGGCTTTTTCCAGGGCGCCGCTGCCTTTGAGGATGTTGATGCTGTTGAACTTCTGGTAGCCGATGCGCAGGGTTTTGCTCGGTTCGGCATGGGCCAGCGGGCCGGGCAGCAGCAGCGCGGCGAAGGCGGCAAACAGGCCGCCGGTAAGCAGGCGACGCAGGGGGGAATGGGGCGTGTGCGACATGGGCGGACTCCTGGGATTCAAGGGCAAGGCATGCCCGAAAATATAAGGAGCCCGGCCAGGCCCTTCAATTTTTTTATTCCAAATAGTTAGATTGTTTAGTTATTTTTATATCCTTTTATTCCTGTGGGAGCGGGCTTGCCCCGCGATTGCGATATGACTGACAGACCGCTATCGCGGGGCAAGCCCGCTCCTACAGGGTTAAAACTGCCATTGCACGCCCAGCGAGTAGCCGGCCTGATTGCCCTCGCTGTGGGCAAAGCGGCTGTTGACCTCGGCAAACACCCCCAGCTGCTCGGTGAACATCAACTGCGCACCCAACTGCGCGCGGCCAAAGTCCTTGTCGACACTGCCCATGTCCGCCACCCGCACGCGGCCGTCGGCATTGCTGGTCAGGTCGATCTCATCCAGGCGGCCATCGGCCAGTTCGCGGACCCAGCGCACGCTGGCGTAGGGCTGCAGGGCCATGTTCGCGCCCAGGCCGACGCTGCCATGCAGGCGCCAGCCGAGGCTGGCTTCGAGGGCGTCGTAGTTCTGCTTCTCGTAGCCCAGGGCGGTGCGCAGGCTTTCGTCTTCGTGGAAGTCGTCGATGCGGTAGTGCATGTAGTCCAGGCCCGCGACCGGGCCGGTCTTCAAGGCGCCGAAGCTGAAGTCGTAACCGCCGTCCACCCGCGCGCCCCAGAACCACGCCGAGGTGTCGCCGCTCAGGCGCTGGTCGAGCAGCACCGGGCCGTTGCTGGCCTGGATGTACACCGAACGCTTGCTATCAAAGCGGGTATGCCCGGCACTCAGCTCGCCGGCCAGCCATTGCGGGCCGCCATCGTTGAGCAGGGCGAACAGCCCGGCCTGCCAGGCGTCGCCTTCGATGCGCCCGCCATGGTCGAGGGAATCGCGGCTGCGCTGGAAGCTCAGGCTGGCGCCGACGGTGAGGGCTTCGTTGAGGCGGTAGTCCCCGACACCATAGACCCCCACGCGTTTCGACTCCGGATTGCCCGGCGCATCGAAGCCGCTGTCAGGCGAAACCTCGCCTTCCACACCCACCTCACCGTCAAAACTGCCGACCGCCCGTGAGGCGTCCAGCAGGCTCAGCCATCGGCGGTCATGCAGGCGGGTCAGGGCCTGGTGCTGACGTTGCAACTGGTCTTCCATCTGCCGGGCCATGGCCCCGCCGGAAGCAGTGGCGGCGAGCAGGTCGGCGTTGGTCAGCTCCAGCACCAGGCGGGTCAGCAGCCGCGAGAAGTCGCTCAAGCGCTGGTCGATGCGCTGCTGGCCGAAGGCGTTGGTCAGCACCTGTTGGTTGTCTTCGGCCGGGTCGTGCCAGGTCGAGCCGCCGGGGATCGCCGGGTTGTCGGTCTGCTCGTAGCCGTCCAGCTCGCCCAGCTCCCAGTTGGTCGCTTCGATGAACAGCACCGGCACGTTGAGGTCCTTGAAACTTTCACCGTCGCTGCAGCAGCCGGTGCCGGCCGGGTACGCGGGGTTGAGGCCAGGGTTGGTGAACAGCGGGATGTTCATCTCCTGGGCGATGCGCAACAGCTGGTCGCGGTAGGCACCCAGGGCCGGGTTGGCAACGCTGTTGCTGGCGGCGTGGGCGTACATCTTGTCGCCGGTGATCAGGCTGTCGAGGTTGATCATGCCCAGCAGGTTGGCGCGCTGGCTGTCGCTCAACGAGGCGACGTAGGCACGCGAACCGCGCAGGCCTTCTTCCTCGGCACCAAAACCGACCACTTCCAGGCCGTTCTCCAGGGCCACGCCGCCGAGGTTGCGGGCGATCTCGGTGAGTACCGCAGCGCCCGAGGCATTGTCGTCCAGGCCTTGCAGGGTGGGGCGGCCGAAGTAGGTGTCGTAGTGGGCGCCGAGCACCACGTAGGTGCTGTTCTGGCCCGGGGCTGAAGCGATGACGTTCTGCGAGCTGCGGTTGCCGGCCCAGGTGAAGTCCTGGCGACGGGTCTGGTAGCCGTAGCCCAGTTGCGCTTGCATCAGGGCGGTAGCACCTTCGAAACTGGCGGTACCCCGGTAACGCCCGGGGTAGTCGTTGATCAGACGGTCCAGGGTCTGACCGGCATACTCGCCATATTCGTAGGCGCTGGCGCCGGATGACAACATTGCACAACCCAGGCTTACAGCGACTGCTAACGGTTTGAACACGGCACTTTTCCTTATGTGTCGTTACGAAAGGCGCATCATAGGATGCGCCGCGTCGCAGCAAGCAGGATGTGTACCGTTTTGTGACTGATGTAGGAAATTAACGGCATGAAGGTTCAGATCAAACCTGCACTTGAGCGTGAAAAACAACACTTTGAGGCGATGCTTCCGGAGTATTTGCGCGAACTCGGTGTCGACGGGGACTACCCTTATTTACCGCTCTACTGGCAGGAGCCAGGGCGATTTGCCTACCTGCTGCTGGTTGAGGACGAAATAGCAGGGTTTGCCCTGGTTCGCCAGCAGCCAGAGCGCGCGGTGTACGAACTGGCCGAGTTCTATGTCGTCAGTGCCTATCGCCTGGCAGGAGTCGGCCATGCTGCGGCGCAGGGGCTGTTCGATTTGCACCGTGGCCCGTGGGAGCTATCGGTACTGGCGGACAACCTCGCCGGCCTGCGCTTCTGGCCAAGGGTCTTGCCGGCGGGGGCACATGCGCAAACCATTGAGACGCCCGAAGGGGTGCAATACACCCAGTTCGGGTTTGTCAGTGTTTAGCCGGCCAACTGGGCCAGCAGTGCGGCGATCGCCACCTTGGCCACCTGCGCATCCTGCTCGGACTTGACCCCGGAGACGCCGACCGCGCCGATCACCTGGCCATCGACCAGCAGCGGTACGCCGCCTTCCAGGGTGGCGTTGAGCACAGGCACCGAGAGAAAGGCCGTGCGCCCGCCGTTGACGATGTCTTCATAGACCTTGCTTTCCTTGCGCCCGAGGGCTGCGGTGCGGGCCTTTTCCTGGGCGATGTAGGCGCTGATCGGCGGGCAGCCGTCCAGGCGTTCCAGGGCCAGTGGGTGGCCGCCGTCATCGACCACGGCGATGCTCACCGCCCACTGGTTGGCCTGGGCTTCGGCGCGGGCGGCGGCAAGCAGTTGCGCGACTTCCTGTTGGGTCAGTACGGCTTTGCTGAGCATGGGGGAGGGCTCCACGAATGATGGGCGGGACGGGATGCATCACTATTACCGTAGACGTTGCCGGATGTTTCTTGTCACTGCCTGCGACAACAGGCCGCACCCCGTAAATACTGGGATACAGACGTACGGGTCGCTGCGCGCTGGAACCTGCGTCCACCGCCATGACAAAATGCGAAGGTTTCTCGACATGCCCTCTATCCAGGGGCTGGCACCTTCCCAAAAGGATGGTTACATGACTGATTTACTGACCCGGCGCCAGGTTGTTGCCGGGATCAGCCTGCTGGGCCTCGGCGCCCTTGCAGGTTGCGACCCCCGTTCCGGAGGCGCGCTGGACTTCAAGTACGGCAAGGACATGAGCAACAAGATCCTCGGCCGTTCGTTCAAGCTCAAGGATACCCAAGGCAACGTCCGAACCCTGTCGAGTTTCTGGGGTTCGATGCCGATGGTGTTCTTCGGTTTCACCCAGTGCCCGGCGGTGTGCCCGACCACCCTGGCGCGCGCGGCGCAGATCAAGAAGCTGATGGGCCGCGACGCCGGCTTCTTGCAGGTGGTGTTCATCAGCCTCGACCCCGAGCGCGATACCCCCGAGGTGCTCGACGCCTACGTCAAGGCGTTCGACCCGTCGTTCGTGGCGTTGTCCGGCACCCTTGAAGAAACCGCGGCGGCAGCCCGGGAGTTCGGGGTGTTCTACGAGAAGGTGCCAGCCGGCGATACCTATACCATCTCGCACACCTCGACCAGCTACGTCTTCGATTCCCGCGGCCAGCTGCGCCTGGGCCTGTCCCATTCGCTCAATGCAAAAGAGTGCGCAGAAGACCTGCTCACTGTCATGGAGGTGTGTTAATGCTTCGCAACCCTGTCAAGCGTACCCTGGCCGCGCTGGCCCTGATCGGCCTCGCCTTGCCGGCCATGGCTGAAACCACCGTCAGCGACGCCTGGGCGCGGGCCACCGTGCCACACCAGAAGTCCAGCGGTGCCTTCATGATCCTCACTGCCAGCACTGACAGCAAGCTGCTCAGCGTGGCCTCGCCGGTGGCCAGGACCGTGCAGGTGCACCAGATGACCATGGAAAATGACGTGATGAAAATGGGCGAGGTCGACAGTGTGCCGCTGCCGGCAGGCAAGGCAGTGAGCCTCGACCCTAACGGTTATCACGTGATGCTCATGGACCTGAACCAGCAGCTCAAGGAAGGCGAGCAGGTACCGCTGACCCTGGTGGTCGAGGATGCCAAGGGCGTCAAGCAGAGCATTGAAGTGAAGGCGCCGGTGCGGGCGCTGAATGCTGAAGCCATGTCGGGCCACCAGCACATGCATTGATCGCCGCCACGCGCTCGACAACAAGCCAGGCTGCAGTCAAGAACCGCAGCCTGGCTTTTTTGTGCGTGACGTCAAAATATTTAAATCGTAATAGTATTTAATTCGCAATTACAAATCGTTACCATTTGCGCCCCTTTACAATCTTTACAAAAAAAGGAACGCATGGTGGCTCTTTCGCGCATTCACCCGGCTTCTCTCTCCGTGCTCGGTGTCCTGGTCGTTCCAGCGCTGCACGCTGAAACCCTGGCTATTCCGGCAACCTCGGTCAACAGCAACTATGAAGAACAAAGCTACAAGGCCAGTGAAAGCCGCAGTGCGCTGAAAATCGACGCGCCACTGCGCGATATTCCGCAAACCGTCAACGTCGTGCCGCAAAGCGTGATCAAGGATCAGGGCGCGCAATCGATGGAGGATGTGCTGAAGAACGTGCCGGGTATCGGCCTGTCCAACGGTGACGGCCAGCGCGACCAGGTGACGATTCGCGGTTTCAGTGCCATTGGCGACATGTATGTCGATGGCATGCGCGACGACGCCCTGTATTACCGCGATCTGTCCAATGTCGAGCGGGTCGAGGTGGTCAAGGGCCCGGCGGCCGTGCTCTATGGCCGTGGCTCCTCCGGCGGCCTGATCAACAGCGTGAGCAAGAAGCCCACCTTCAACCCGGTGCAGGAAGTGGGGGTCAGCTTCGACAGCGAGGGCAAGCGCCGTACCCAGTTCGACACCGGCTGGGCCGACCAGCAGCAGGGTGACAAGGCGTTTCGCCTGACCGGCGCCCTGGAAGACAGCGACACCTTCCGCGACGATGGCTACATCGACCGCAAGGCCCTGGCACCCTCGGCCTACTTCAAGCTGTCCGATGACCTGGAACTGAACCTGGGCGCGACCTACCTGTACGACAAGCGCCTGATCGATTTCGGCATCCCGGCCCTGGGCAAGCGCCCGGTCGATGTCGATCGCGACAAGCGCTTCGGCGCCGGCGACCCGGATGACGATTACGCCCGCAGCGAGGTGTTTTCCTTCAGCGCCGGCGTCGACTACCGGATCAATGACAGCTTCACCCTGAGCAACACCAGCCGCTACTACCACTACGACCTGGACCGCAACAACACCTTGGCTGATTCCAGCCCGACCCGCTTCGTCACCGCTGCCAATGGTGAACTGCTGGTCAAGCTCAATCGCGGCAACGTGCAACGCACCGAAGACGGCTGGTTCAACCAGACCGAGCTCAAGCAGCAGGCCGTGCTGGCCGGCATGAACCACAACCTGTTGTACGGCGTGGAGCTCGGCCGTCAGGTCAAGGACCAGAGTGTGTTCAGCCAGAACAACGTGGCCCAGGTGCCGGTGTTCCGCGACGGCCTGGTCGATGTGCCGTTCCAGGCCAACCGCCAGACCGCCAAGGGCACCACCACCCAGGACACCGCAGGTTTCTACGTACAGGACCTGATTGAGCTGGCGCCGCAGTGGAAGGCCCTGCTCGGGGTGCGTTACGACGTGTTTGACCAGGAGTACGCCGACGACCTGACCCGCACCGACCTGTCGCGTACCGACACCACCTGGAGCCCGCGCATCGGCCTGGTCTACCAGCCGGACGCGATCCAGTCCTATTACGTGTCGGTCAGCCGCTCCTACCAACCTTCGTCGGAAGTGTTCGCCCTCAGTGCCGGCAACCAGGGCCTGGAACCGGAAGAGACCACCAACTACGAAATCGGCGCCAAGTGGGACTTGCTCGACAGCCGCCTGGCACTGACTGCGGCCTTGTTCCGCCTGGAACGCACCAACATGAAAACCACCGACCCGGCCAACCCGGCGCAGCTGGTGCTGGCGGGTGAGCAACGTACCGACGGCTTCGAAGCGACGCTGAGCGGGCAACTGACGGACAAGTGGCAGGTCTACGGCGGCTTTGCCTTCCTCGATGCCGAAATCACCAAGTCCACCAGCCGCACCAACGGCGTGGCCAACGAAGGCCAGACCCCGACCCTGACCCCGCGCACCAGCGCCAACCTGTGGCTGGTGCGCTCGTTGACCGAACACTGGCGTGTGGGCATGGGCGCCAACTATGTGGACGAGCGCTATACCGCGCTGGATAACGTCGTGGTGATGCCGTCCTACACCACCGTGGACGCTGCACTGCTGTACAACCAGCCGAAGTGGGACATGGCCCTGCGCCTGCGTAACGTCTTTGACCGCGACTACTACGCCTCGGCCCACGGCTCGGTGGACCTGATCACCCCCGGGGCGCCTCGGACCCTGGAGCTGAGCACCAACTACCGCTTCTGACGCCAGTGCCGGGGCAGCGCAGCAGCGGCTGCGTTGCCCCGTTTCAACGCTGGCGCCGCCGGCCGGTGAGCATCGACAGCGGCAGGTTCTCCTTCAGCCGCCAGCTCTCGAACAGCGCCGCCGCAATGTGCAGGCACACCAGCGCCAGCAGGACGTCGGCCATCAACTCATGGATATCGCGCAGGCCGTCTTCACCCCAGAAGTAATAGATCTCTTCCATCATGAAACCGCTGACGCCAAGGCCGGCCATCAGCAGCAACATCAGTACCATCACCAGTGCGCCCAACGGCGAATGCCCGAGGCGGTGGCAGTTTTCGCCGCGGTACAACGCCTGCAGGTGCCACTGCAGTCGCGTTGGCGTCGGCCAGAAGTCCGCCCAGCGCGCCGCCGGGGTGCCGACAAAGCCCCATACGCTACGTAGCAGCACGATCGCCAGGCCGTAATAGCCCAGCCAGCGGTGCCAGCCGTCGCCTTCTTCAGTGAGAAAATAACCGCCGACAAACACCACCACCAGCGACCAGTGGCACAGGCGCACCACCGGGTCCCAGAGGCGCAGGCTATCGCCGCTCACTTCAGTCGATCTCTTCCTTCACCTTTTTGCCGGTGACCGGATCGAAGTAGATCTCGACTTTTTTACCGTCCTTGTTCTTGCCGTAGATCTCGTAGCAGTTGCCATCGGTGACCTTGAACTTCTTGATCTCGTAGCCCTGTTTTTTCAGTTCTTCCTGGAAGTTGTTCTGGTCTTGCCATTGCACCTTGTCGGCGGTGCTGCATTCGGTCTTGGCCAGAACGGCCGGGCTTACGACGAGCAATGAGACCAGTAGAAGCTGACGCATGACGAGTCCTCGGGTTGTCGAACAGGGGTTGCCGATTGAGCTTATGCCAGGGTTGGCGACTTCGCTAGCGCCTCGTCCAGCAGCTCGATCCAGTGGCGCACCGGCGTGCGTCCGGCGCCGTCGAGGTGGGTCTGGCAGCCGATGTTGGCAGTGACGATCAGGTCCGGCTGGCCGCTTTCCAGGGCATCGAGCCTGTTGTCGCGCAACTGCCTGGCCAACGTCGGCTGGGTCAGCGAATAGGTGCCGGCCGAGCCGCAGCACAGGTGGCCGTCGGGCACGTTGCTGAGGTTGAAACCCAGGCGCTTGAGCAGGGCTTCGACGCTGCCGCCAAGCTTCTGCGCATGCTGCAAGGTGCATGGGCAATGCACCGCCAGCAGCTGGCCGCTGTGGCAGGCCAGTGGTTCCAGGGGTTCGACGCTGATGACCTCGACCAGGTCCCTGGCCAGTTCGCTGACCCGCCGGGCTTTGGCGGCGTACTGCGCATCGCCCTGCAGCAGCTTGGCGTACTCCTTGACGAAGGCGCCACAACCGCTGGCCGTCTGCACGATGGCTTCGGCACCGGCCTCGATGGCCGGCCACCAGGCGTCGATGTTGCGCCGGGCGCGCTCAAGGCCGCTGGCTTGTGCATCCAGGTGATAGTCGACAGCACCGCAGCAGCCGGCCTGGGGCGCCGCGGTGACGCTGATGCCCAGGCGATCGAGCACCCGCGCCGTGGCGGCGTTGGTGTTGGGTGACAGGGTCGGTTGCACGCAGCCTTCGAGCAGCAGTACGCGCCGGGGATGGCGGGGCTGTGGACGGGGTTGCGCGCGGGGCACCGAGCGCGGCAGCTTGGCCTTGAGCGGTGCCGGCAGCAGGCTGTCGACGCTGCGTCCCAGCTGCACCAGGCGCTTGAAGGTCGCCGGGTGGCTGGCCAGGTTGCGCAGCCCACGGCGCAAGGCCCGTTGCAGGGGCGGGCGAGGCACGGCCTGATCGACCACGGCGCGGCCGATATCCAGCAGGTTGTGGTAATCGACGCCGGACGGGCAGGTGGTTTCGCAGTTGCGGCACGACAGGCAACGGTCCAGGTGCAGTTGGGTCTTGGCACTGGCGGGGTGGCCTTCGAGCACCTGCTTGATCAGGTAGATGCGTCCGCGCGGGCCGTCCAGCTCGTCGCCGAGCAGTTGGTAGGTCGGGCAGGTGGCATTGCAGAAGCCGCAGTGCACGCAGGTGCGCAGGATGCTTTCGGCTTCTTCGGCGCGGGCCAGGCGTTTGGCGGCATCGCTCAAGGTGGTTTGCATGGCTCAGATCTCCGCGTACATCCGCCCGGGGTTGAAGATCCCTTGTGGGTCGAGGCGCTGCTTGAGTTGCTGGTGGTAGCGCAGCAAGGCTGCGGGCAGCGGCTGGAACGGGCTGTCGCTGGCGCTGTAGCAAGTGGCATGGCCGCCCAGGCGGCTGACAGCGGCGCGAATGGTCTCGGCCCGGGCCTCGGATTTGAGCCAGCGCTGGGCACCGGCCCAGTCCAGCAGTTGCGCGCCAGGCAGCGCCAGCGCCGGGCTGTTGTTGGGTAGCGACAAACGCCACAGCGGGCGCGGGTCGGCGAAAAAAGCCAGGCGACGGTTGTTCAGGTTTTGCCACCAGCTGGCCTCGAAACGCTCGCCACCGAGCCGGTCGCGGGCGGCCTTGACCGAGCCTTCGCCGCCCTCGAGGCGCAGGCGCAACACCGTGCCGTCATGGCAGGCGGCGCTGATCGGGATCGGTTGCTGGCCCCATTGCGCCAGCTTGAGCAGGGCCTGTTGCGGGTCGATGTGCAGGGCGATGTGCGCTTCGCTGCGCGGCTTGGGCAGCACCTTCAGCGACACTTCGCTGATCAGCCCCAGGCAGCCGAAACTGCCGGCCATCAAGCGCGACAGGTCGTAACCGGCAACGTTCTTCATCACCTCGCCGCCAAAGCGCAGGTGCAGGCCCAGGCCGCTGATCACCCGGGTACCCAGCACATAGTCGCGCACCGAGCCTGCCCAGGGCCGGCGTGGCCCGGACAGGCCGGCAGCAACCATGCCGCCGAGGGTGGCGCCGTCGTCGCTGTGTGGCGGCTCGCAGGGCAGCATCTGCCCGGCGGCCTCAAGCGCAGCCGACAGCTCGTGCAGGGGCGTACCGGCACGGGCGGTAATCACCAGCTCGGTCGGGTCGTAGTTGACGATGCCGCGGTGTTCACGGGTATCGAGCGCAACGCCGGCGACCTGCCGGCCGAGAAAGGCCTTGCTGGCGCCGCCGCGAATCTGCAACGGCGTGCCTTCGGCGCGGGCCTGGTTGACCTGCTCCAGCAGCGCCTGGCTGGCATCATTGTTGTGCGCAAGCATCAGAAGCGCTCCAGGTCGGGGAAGGGCAGTTGCCCGGCGTGCACATGCATGGCGCCAAACTCGGCGCAGCGCTGCAGGGTGGGGATGTTCTTGCCGGGGTTGAGCAGGCCATGGGGGTCGAAGGCTGCCTTGACCGCGTGGAACAGGGTCAGCTCGTCGCTGCTGAACTGCGCGCACATCTGGTTGATCTTCTCGCGGCCCACGCCATGTTCGCCGGTGATGCTGCCGCCGACGCTCACGCACAGTTCGAGGATTTCGCCGCCAAAGGCTTCGGCCCGCGCCAGCTCGCCCGGCTGGTTGGCGTCGAAGAGGATCAGCGGGTGCATGTTGCCGTCGCCGGCATGAAAAACGTTGGCCACCCGCAGCGCGTACTTGTGCGACAGCGCAGCGATGCGCTGCAGCACATGGGGCAGCTCGCGGCGCGGGATGGTGCCGTCCATGCAGTAGTAATCGGCAGAAATCCGCCCGACCGCCGGGAAGGCGTTCTTGCGCCCGGCCCAGAACTTCACCCGCTCCACTTCATCCCGGGCCTGGCGCACTTCGCTGGCGCCGGCCTGCTCGAGCAGGGCGCGAACCCGGTCGCAGTCGTCGTGCACATCGGCTTCGACGCCGTCCAGTTCGCACAGCAGGATCGCCTCGGCCTCCACCGGGTAGCCAGCATGAATGAAGTCTTCGGCGGCGCGGATGGCCAGGTTGTCCATCATCTCCAGGCCACCGGGAATGATCCCGGCCGCGATGATATCGCCGACCGCTCGGCCGGCCTTGGCCACCGAGTCGAAGGCCGCCAGCAGCACCTTGGCCACCTGCGGCTTGGGCAGCAGCTTGACCGTCACTTCGGTGATGATCCCGAGCATGCCTTCGGAGCCGGTGAACAGCGCCAGCAGGTCGAAACCCGGGGCATCGAGGCTGTCGGCGCCGAGGGTCAGGCATTCGCCTTCGACGGTGAGGATCTCGACCTTGAGCAGGTTGTGCACGGTCAGGCCGTACTTCAGGCAGTGCACGCCGCCGGCATTCTCGGCGACGTTGCCACCGATCGAACAGGCAATCTGCGACGACGGATCGGGCGCGTAGTACAGGTCAAAGGGCGCGGCGGCCTGGGAAATCGCCAGGTTGCGCACCCCAGGCTGCACCCGTGCCGTGCGGGCGACCGGGTCGATGGCGAGGATCTTGTTGAAGCGCGCCATCACCAGCAGCACGCCTTTCTCCAGCGGCAAGGCGCCGCCCGACAGGCCGGTGCCGGCACCGCGCGCGACCACCGGCACCTTGCGGGCAAAACACAGCTTGAGGATGCCCTGGACCTGTTCGAGGGTATGCGGCAGTACCACCAGCATCGGCGTGGTGCGGTAGGCCGAAAGGCCATCGCATTCGTAGGGCTTGAGGTCTTCCTCGGCGTGGAGGACATCGAGATCCGGCAGTTGTAGCTGCAAGGCCTGCAGCAGCGCCTGCTTGTCGACTGCGGGCAGGGCACCATCGACGTTTTCGTCGTAAAGGATATTCATTGACGGCCAGTCACCGGAAGGTGCCAGAAGCTGCGGAAAATCGAAGGCGAAGAACGGCGCCTGGTACCGGCGACCCAGGGTCTTGAAGGATCAACCTGAAGTGCGCCTACCACCCGCCGCCAGCCTCTGTGGGCTAGCGGAACCGGGGCAGTGGGCGTTCAACGCTCAGCGAGGTGAGGGTTTTTCTGACCAGCTGATCGTCGGCTTCGACGGCCTTGAGGGTGTCGCGGATCTTGCCGGCCACCGGCACATCGCCCTGGCGGTCGATCCAGTCGGCAATCTCCTTGCACGCCGAAGCGAGCCGGGCCTGGCGCTGGTTGATCAGGTTAAGGGCTGTGGTGATCTCTTTATCGGACATGAGGGAATCCTCCATCTGCGCGAATAAAGTGTAGCAGCGCAGAAAAATCCTGCGCCGGGGCCTCAGCCGGCCAGGCGCTCGCGCACGCGCATCAACGCATAGCCGAGCAGGTTCAGGCCTTGCCACTGGCGTGGGTCAGCCGCTTGCGGCGCCTTGGCGTCCAGGCCGATGCCCCAGATGCGGTCCACCGGGCTGGCCTCGACCAGCACCTGGCCAGCGGTGGACAGCAAAAACGTGCGCAGCCCCGGGTTCTGTTCGAACTTGAGCAGGTTGGCCTGTTCGACGATGGCCGAGCGCTCGGCCACCCAGGCGGCGTCATCGTACCCGGCGACTTCGCGGCCGAGCTTCTTGGCGTCAGCGGGCGTGCGCGCGGCGAGGATCTTCTCAAGGGTGGCCGGGTCGTCGAACAGCCGCGCCTTGCCGGCCATCATGTAGTGCTCGGCGCTGGGGTAGTGGATGCCCTGCTGCTTGAACCCGGCTTCGAACCACTGGCTGAAGCAGCTTTTGTCCGGCTTGCCCTCGACCTTTTGCCGGTGGCCCCAGAAGTACAGGTAGGAGGGCTCCAGGCCCTGGTCGAGGGCAGCGATCAGGCTGTCATTGTCGAGGATGTTGGCCAAAGCGGGGGAGGGGGCAGACATAGCGGGGAATCTTCCATGAACGAATCGGGTCATGGTACTCCACGCCTGCGCGGTTGTGACAGCATCGGTGCTGACGTACTATCCTTGCCAGCAAGCGATACCCCGCATACTTATAACTCATTCCTCAGCGCACACGCTTCACTCAGGCCCGACCGGCGTGAGTGTCTGGCGCTGGGCGCGTTTTCGTTCCCGGCAACCGCAAACGACTCGGAGCAAGGTTTTACTCATGAATACATCCGTGGATGCGCGAACCGGCAGTTGGCTGAGTGTCATCGCCCTGGCCTTGGCGGCCTTCATTTTCAACACCACCGAATTCGTCCCGGTGGCGCTGCTCAGCGACATCGGCCGCAGTTTCGACATGTCGACCGCCCAGGTTGGCCTGATGCTGACCATCTACGCCTGGGTGGTGGCCCTGGCCTCGTTGCCGATGATGCTGCTGACGCGCAACATCGAGCGGCGCAAGTTGCTGATCATCGTCTTTGCCCTGTTCATCCTCAGCCATTTGCTCTCGGGGGTGGCGCAGAGCTTCGGCATGCTGCTGCTCAGCCGTATCGGCATTGCCCTGGCCCATGCGGTGTTCTGGGCCATTACCGCCTCGCTGGCGGTGCGCGTGGCGCCGCCGGGGCAACAGGCCAAGGCTTTGGGCCTGCTGGCTACCGGCACCACCCTGGCGATGGTCATGGGCATTCCGCTGGGGCGGGTGGTCGGCGAGGCCCTGGGCTGGCGTACCACTTTCCTGGCGATTGCCGGGGTGGCCCTGGCGACCTTGCTGTGCCTGGTCAAATCCCTGCCGCTGCTGCCGAGCCAGAACTCCGGCTCGCTGCGCAGCGTGCCAGTGCTGTTCAAGCGCCCGGCGCTGGTGACCGTGTATGTGCTGGTGGCGCTGGTGATTGCCGCGCAGTTCACCGCCTACAGCTACATCGAGCCGTTTGCCCTGAATGTGGCGCAGATCGGCGGTGAGCTGACCACCGTGCTGCTGTTGCTGTTTGGGGGTGCCGGGGTGTTTGGTTCAGTGCTGTTCAGCCGCTACAGCGAGCGCTTCCCGCAGGGTTTTCTGATCGGGGCGATCGCCATGCTGGCGACTTGTCTGCTGCTGTTGCTGCCGTTGTCTGGCGACTTCAGCCTGCTGGGCACCTTGAGCGTGTTCTGGGGTGTTGCGATCATGTGCTTCAGCCTGGCGCTGCAGTCCAGGGTGCTGATCCTCGCCTCGGATGCCACCGACGTGGCCATGGCCATGTTCTCCGGCATCTACAACATCGGCATTGGCGCCGGGGCGTTGATCGGCAGCCTGGTCAGCGTGCACATGGGCCTGGGTAATATCGGTTTTGTCGGCGGATCGCTGGCCCTGGCGGGGTTGCTGTTGTGCGGGGTGACTACCTACCGGTTTGCCCGGGCCGAGGTGGCGTGACGAGGGGGGCTGCTTTGCAGCCCATCGCCGGCAAGCCAGCTCCCACACGGACTGCGCAAAGCCTGTGGGAGCGGGCTTGCCCCGCGATCAATCGCGAATCTTCATCAGCCCGTCGCACTTCAGGCAACGTACCTTCTTCAACCCGCGCACTTCGCTAAAGCCGACCCGGCGTGACAGCGCAGTCCCCGGCTCGTCCTTGTACAGGTGCAGCATCGCCGCGTTGCACAGCGGGCAACGCACCAGCATCGCCAGCGGAAAACTCAGAAAGCACAGGCCGAAAATCACCAGCATGTAGGTCGCGGCAACGCTTTTGGGCATCCAGTCGAACACCGTCAGCAACATGAGCGGCGCGCCGATATAGATGCTGAAGTCATTGATATAGATGTTCAGAAACGCCACGCGGAAGTATTCGAGTTGTGGCATTTCAGTTCATCGCATCATGGGGCAGCAGGGCGGTGTCGACCACCATGTCCACCGGCAGGGTGGCAATGGCAAACACCGGGCAGACGATGGTCACCCAGCAGAACATCGTTGAGTAACCGTCGTAGCCACTGGCGCCGATCATGGTCAGCAACTGGACATTGGCCTGGGTGCCTTTGTAGTAGTCGGCGCCGCTGCTGTAGCTGTTGGAGCCGCGCGCGACAAAGGTGCCGCAACTGGCCAGGAACAAGGTCGAGGCCAGGAGCAAAGAGGTGAGGGTTCTGATGATGCCATTCCTTAGCAGATAGAGACGCGAGACCAGCGCGCATTCTCGCACAACAACGCTAGTATCCGCGCAACCCGCGTGCACTGAAGTAATCTTCCAGCACCTCCGGCCCGGCATCGACCTGGGCCAGCGCCACATAGCTGTCCGGCCGCAACAGGTACACGCCATCTTGCTGCAACCCGGCCGCTTCATGCGCCTCATGCCATTCGAACACTTCCAGCGGCATGCCGCGCTCGGCACACCAGGCCACCAGGCTGCCGCTGGCAGCGCCATAGACCTGTACCTGCCAGCACAGACGCGCCAGCCCGGCAAAGTTGTCGTGCTTGCCATCGCTGACCCAGGGCAGGCGCTCGCCGCCATGCACCTGGCCGGCGCTGCCGACACTCAAGGGCATGTCGCGGTAGTTCAGGGTGATTTGCGAGACAGTGCGGAACAGGAACTCCCGTGCTGACTTGAGCGCCGCCACCCGTGGCAGCAGCATCGGCGCCAGACGGGTGCGCAGCAGGGCGGCCAGGCGGCCGTCGGCAGTGATGAAGTTGAACACCTGGTCGGTGGTCGAGACCAACCGCTGGGCGAAGGCGCTGCGCTCGATTTCATAGGTGTCGAGCAGGGTGTCAGTGGCTTGGCCTTGCAACACGGCAGCCAGTTTCCAGGCCAGGTTGATGGCATCGCCAATGCCGGTGTTCATGCCCTGGCCACCAGCCGGGCTGTGCACATGGGCTGCATCACCCAGCAGGAAGGCACGTTCGCGGCCAAATTGCTCGGCCACCCGGTGGTGCACCCGGTAAGTGGAGAACCAGTTGACCTGCTTTATCTCGACCTTCAGGTGCTCCATGGCCCGTTGGCTGACATCTTCGAAGCGCAGGTTCTGCGGGTGCTCGGCGCGTTCGTCGCGCACCGTGCCGATCAATCGTGCGCGGCCACTGCCGGCCAGCGGGAACACGGCGAGAAAGTCTGCTTCGTCCAGGTCCACATGCAGCTCGCCATTAAACGCAGGACCTGCGCCGTCGACATCGGCAACATAGAACACCTGCTCATAGGTGCCGCCGGGAAAGCCGATGCCCAGGACCTTGCGCACCGTCGAACGGGCGCCGTCGCAACCGGCCAGGTAGTCCGCTTCACAGACCTCTTCCAGGCCATCGGCCAGCCGTAGCCGGGCGGTGACACCGCCGCTGTCCTGGCTGAAACCGAGCAGTTCGGTGTGTCGTTCGACGTCCACGCCGAAGTGTTGCAGACGCTCGATCAACAGCTTTTCATGTTGATCCTGGGGGTAGATGTGCAGGAACGGGTAGGGGGTAAAGCCGGCGCCAATGGCACTGAACGGCAACCGCGCGGCGGTTTTGCCTTTGACCCACAGGTTGGCCGCCGGCACCTGGTGACCCTGCCCGATAATGGCCTCGGTCAAGTCCAGCTGGCGGTACAGCTCCAGGGTCCGTGCCTGTATCGCCAGCGCCCGGGAGGTGGTGCCGGGGGCGGCGGTCTTGTCGATGATCCGCACCTTGATGCCAAGCTTGCTCAGCCACAGCGCCAGCACCAGCCCGGTGGGGCCGGCGCCGATAATCAGGACGTCACAGCGGTTCATCGCAGGCGCTCCTCGGTACGTGTTGCAGGCTCTGAGTTGAAGTGTAAGACCCCTGTGTGGTTTTGCTCGCCGGTCGTCGGCGCCTGATTACTCGGCCTTGCCGCGCACGATGCGCCCGACCTTGATTTCGTCGGCGTAGGCCTTGAGCTTGTCCGAGTCTTTGTACAGGCGGTTCATCAGGTGCAGCACGGCAACCACATCGACGCCGTCGATGCGCTCGGCCAGTTTGCTGATTTCACCGGCGGTGCGTTCCAGGTTGCTGGCGACGGTTTTAAGGTCGCGCTTGAGTTCGGCGGAAGATTTCTTGATGCCCATTGGGAGTCTCTTGGTGGGGTGGTGCTTGTGAGCGGGCTGCGGTGCAGCCCATCGCTGGCAAGCCAGCTCCCACAATGCCAAGGTGCACACTGCACCTGTGGGAGCCGGCCTTGCCGGCGATTGCTGTATCAGCCAGGAAACAGAAACGGGCTGACACCACTGCGCCCATACCCTTCGCGCTCCACTTCGGCGTCCAGCGCCAGGGAGGCCAGGTCATCGGCCAGTACTTCCTGGTCGCGGTCCTTTTCCGGGTACAGCACTTTCAGGTAGCTGTGACAGTCGTTGCAGCTCTCGGCCTTGATCGCGGCATCCTGACGCTCCAGGGACCAGTAGTCCAGGGCACCGGTGGCTTCGCAGTTGCTGCATTTTACCCGAACCATGTGCCAGCGGCTTTCGCACAGGCTGCAATGCAGGTAACGCAGCCCGGCCTGGGCGCCGGTCATGATCACGCTGGCCACCGGCGCGCTGGCGCATACCGGGCAATGCTGGCGCTGCTCGCCCAGGGCGGCCTTGGCCGAGGCCGGCAGGGCATTGGCCAGCTGGGTGAAGTACAGCGACAGCGCGGCCCAGAGGAACAGCGCCTGGCCGCTGTCGACCTGGTCGTAGTCACCGGCGAGCAAGGCGCTGGCAAGGTCTTCCAGTTGCGCCGCCGAGTAGCCGCGCAAGGTCTCCAGGGTACTGCGAACCGTCGGATTGGCGTCGCGGTAGAGTGCATCGATCAAAGCGCCGAGCAACTGCTGCCAGTAAGCGTCGCGTGGGTACTCTGTGCTCGCCAGCGGCGCCCGGCCAGCGGCCAGGCGCGCCGCCAGTCCGGACGCCAGCGCCTCAGGCAGCGGCATCGTTTCAAGCAGGTGTTGCTGAGCTTCGGCGATGCCGGCACAAAAGCCCAGGTAATCGCCCATGGCATGTTCGTCGGCCAGTTGCCGCAGGCGCGCCGCGCGTTTGCGGTAACGTTCCTTGAGCGACGGCAGCAGCACCGCGACGATCTCGTTGACGCCACCGCTGGGCGTCTGCACCGGGGTCATCTGGATGCTGTTCATTTATCGCTCCCGGCCTTGCCCTGCTTGTTGTTCAGCTGACGGTACCAGCGGTCGTGGTGGGTCTTGGCCCAGCTGCGGCTGACGTAGCCGGTGACCATGCCGCGGATCGAGCCCTTGACCCAGAACGCCAGGTACGCGTGGCCGATGATCAGCAGAATCAGGCTGATGCCGGCGAGTGCATGCACCAGCAGGCCGATGCGGATGGTCGGGATGCTGAACAGCGGGGCGAAGTACGGCCGCCAGATCACCACGCCACTGAGCAGCAGCAGGCTGATCAGGCCCATGATTCCCCAGAACAGGATCTTCTGCCCGGCGTTGTACTTGCCGATGTTCAGCGCCGGTTCATGCTTGCCGGCGAGCACCTGCTTGACGTTCTTGAACCACTGCAGGTCTTCGCGTTCCGGCAGGTTGTAGCGCACGAAGCGCACGAACAGGAACATCAGCAGCAGGAACACCACCACGCCGAAGAACGGGTGGAGGATGCGCGCCAGCTGCGGGGTGCCGAATACCGCGTTGAGGCCGTTGAGCGACGGGAAAAACCACGACAGCCCCGACAGCGCCACGGCGAAGAAGCAGATCACCATGAACCAGTGGCTGGCGCGCTCGATGAAGCGCGTGCGCAGGATCAGTTTGTCCTTGTTCATGCGTGGGTATCCTCTTCGATCTTCTGGTCCTGTTCGTCGACTTCGTTGGGGCCGACGCCGATGTAGTGGAACAGGGTGCCGGCCAGGGTGGCGAAGAACGCCGCCGCAGCCACCGGTTTCATCCAGCCTTTCCAGCCCTGGATGGCGTTGCTGATGCGCGGGTCGGTGGGCAGCTTGTGGTACAGCTGCGGCTTGTCGGCATGCTGTAGCACGTAGACCACGTGGGTGCCGCCGACGCCCTGCGGGTCATAGATGCCGGCGCCGGCAAAGCCGCGACCCTGCAGCTCGGTGACCCGCTCGCTGGCCTGGTGCAGCATGTCCTGTTTGCTGCCGAAGTTGATCGCTCCGGTCGGGCAGGTCTTGACGCAGGCCGGCTCCTGGCCGACCGACACGCGGTCGACGCACAGCGTGCACTTGTAGGCCTTGTTGTCTTTCTGGCTGATGCGCGGCACATCGAACGGGCAGCCGGCGATACAGTAGCCGCAGCCGATGCAGTGCTCGGACTGAAAATCGACGATGCCGTTGGCGTACTGGATGATCGCCCCCGGCTGCGGGCAGGCTTTCAGGCAGCCGGGGTCGGCGCAGTGCATGCAGCCGTCCTTGCGGATCAGCCATTCGAGCTTGCCGCTTTCGTCTTCGACTTCATCGAAGCGCATCAGCGTCCAGGTTTCGGCCGACAGGTCGGCCGGGTTGTCGTACACGCCAACGTTGTGGCCGACCTCATCGCGCAGGTCGTTCCATTCGTTGCATGCCACCTGGCAGGCCTTGCAGCCGATGCAGATGCTCACGTCGATCAGCTTGGCCACTTCGGCCTGGTGATCGCGGGTGTGCGGCGCCGGGGTCAGCACGTTGGTGGCTGAGCGGCGGACGATGTCTTGGGATTGCATGGACATGGTTTTCGCCCTCAGACCTTTTCAATGTTCACGAGAAACGCCTTGTACTCCGGCGTATGGGTGTTCGACTCGCCAATGCCCGGGGTCAGGGTGTTGGCCAGGAAGCCCTTGCGCGTGCTGCCCTCGTAACCCCAGTGGCAGGGAATGCCGATGGTGTCGACATCCTGGCCGTCGACCGCCAGGCGGCGGATGCGCTTGGTCACCACCGCCTTGGCCTTGATGTAGCCACGCTTGGTGCTGACCTTGACCAGGTCGCCCTGAACGATGCCCTTGTCGGCAGCCAGCTTCTCGCCGATCTCGATGAACTGCTCGGGCTGGACGATGGCGTTCAGCCGCGCGTGCTTGGTCCAGTGACGGAACAACTCGGTAATCGAGTAGGTGGTCGCCACGTAGGGGAACTCTTCGCGCTTGCCCATGCGTTGGCGGTCGCTTTCATACAGCCGCGCGGTCGGGCTGTAGGTCACGTTCGGGTGCAGCGGGTTGCTCGCCAGCGGGCTTTCGGTGGGCTCGTAGTGCTCGGGGAACGGCCCGTCGTTCATGGCGCCGGCCGAGAACAGCCGGCCCAGGCCTTCAGGCAGCATGATGAACGGGTTGACCTTGCCACCGGGGGCGGCGGTGACGGCGAAGTCCGGCACGTCGACGCCGCTCCAGCGCACGCCGTCCCAGCCGATCAGCTTGCGTTTCGGGTCCCACGGCTTGCCCTGCGGGTCGGCCGAGGCGCGGTTGTAAAGGATGCGCCGGTTCTGCGGCCAGGCCCAGGCCCAGCCCGGGGTGCAACCCAGGCCGCTGTCGGCGTTGTCGCGACGGGCCATCTGGTTGCCTTGTTCGGTCCAGGAGCCGGCGAAGATCCAGTTGAAGCACTGGGTCGTGCCGTCGTCGCGCAGCTGCGAGAAGTCATTGAGCAACTGGCCCTTGCGCAGGATCAGGTTGCCTTGCTCGTCGTGCAGATCGGCGAGGGCGCGGCCGTTGGACTCCTTGGCCACTTCTTCCGGCTTGGGGTCCAGCGGGTCGGCGTAGTCCCAGGCCATGTTGAGGATCGGTGCCGGGTTGGCGCCGCCTTCCTTTTCGTACAGCTCGCGGATCTTCAGGAACAGGTGGCCGAGGATCTTGCCGTCATGCCAGGCTTCACCCGGTGGCGCCGCGCCCGCCCAGTGCCATTGCAGCCAGCGCCCGGAGTTGACGATCGAGCCGTCTTCTTCGGCAAAGCACGAGGAGGGCAGGCGGAACACTTCAGTCTGGATCGACGCGGTATCGACGTCATGCTGTTCGCCGTGGTTCTGCCAGAAGCTCGAGGTCTCGGTGGCCAGCGGGTCGATGATCACCAGGAACTTGAGCTTGGCCAGCGCCGCCTGGGCCTTGTTCTTGTCGGGGAACGCCGCCACCGGGTTGAAGCCCTGGGCGATGTAGCCGTTGACCTTGCCCTCGTACATGCGGTTGCTGTAATTGAGCACGTCGTAGCTGTCGTCCCACTTGGGCAACCAGTCGAAGCCCCAGTCGTTGTCCTTGGTGGCCTTGTCGCCCCAGAGGCTTTTCATCAGGCTGATGAAGAATTTCGGCGTGTGCTTGTAGTAGTTGACCTGGTCCTCCAGCAGCGCCGTCGGCGTCGTCTGCTTGAGGTAGGTGGCCAGCGTGGTCTGCTCGTCGGACGGCAGGTTCATGTAGCCGGGCAGGCGCAGCGACAACAGGCCCAGGTCGGTGTAGCCCTGGATGTTGGAGTGGCCGCGCAGGGCGTTGACCCCGCCACCGGCCATGCCGATGTTGCCCAAAAGCAGCTGGATCATGCCCGAGCCACGGATCATCTGCGCGCCGTTGGTGTGGTGGGTCCAGCCCAGGGCGTAGAGGAAGGTCGCGGTCTTGTCCGGGGCGCTGGTTTCGCCAAGGATCGCGCAGATCTGCAGGAAGTCGTCCTTGGGCGTGCCGCAGACGTTAGTCACCATGTCCGGGGTGTAGCGGCTGACGTGGGCCTTGAGCAGGTTCCACACGCAGCGCGGGTGCTGCAGGGTCAGGTCGCGCTTGGCGTAGCCCTTGCTGTCGAGCTCGTAGGTCCAGGAGCTGCGGTCGTAGTTGCGCTTCTTGGCGTCATAGCCACTGAACAGACCGTCGTCGAAGTGGTAGTCCTCGCGCACGATGAGGCTGGCGTTGGTGTAGTGGCGTACGTATTCGTGCTGGATCTTGTCGTGGCTGATCAGGTAGTTGACCACGCCCATCAGGAAGGTCACGTCGGAGCCGGCGCGGATCGGCGAGTAGATGTCGGCCACCGCGGCGCTGCGGTTGAAGCGCGGGTCGACGACGATGACCTTGGCGCCGTTGCGGATTTTCGCCTCGATCACCCATTTGAAGCCCACCGGGTGCGCCTCGGCCGGGTTGCCGCCCATGATCAGCACGACGTTGGCGTTCTTGATGTCGACCCAGTTGTTGGTCATCGCACCACGGCCGAAGGTCGGCGCCAGCGCGGCAACGGTCGGTGCGTGGCAGACCCGGGCCTGGCTGTCGGTGCCGAGAATGCCCAGGGCGCGGGTAAAGCGCTGGTCCAGCGAGCCGGTTTCGCTGCTGGCCGCCGACGAGCAGAGCATGCCGGTGCTGAGCCAGCGGTTGACCGTGGTGCCTTTGGCGTTCTTCTCGATGAAGTTGGCGTCGCGGTCGTCCTTCATCAGCCGGGCGATGCGCTCGATGGCGTGGTCCCAGCTGATGCGCTGCCATTTGTCCGAGCCCGGCGCGCGGTATTCGGGGTAGAGCAGGCGCTGTTCACTGTGCACGTAGTCGACCAGGCCGGCGCCTTTGGGGCACAGCGAGCCGCGGCTGACCGGGTGATCGGGGTCGCCTTCGATATGGAAGATCCGCGCCTTGGCGTTCTTGGCGCCGTCGCCGAGGCTGTACATGAGAATCCCGCAACCGACCGAGCAATAGGTGCAGTTGTTGCGGGTTTCCTTGGCGCGCAGCAGCTTGTACTGGCGCGACTGGGTCGCCTGGGCCACGCCCGGGGCAAAGCCCAGGCTCGCGCAGGTGGCGGTGGCGACGCCGGCGGTACACAGCTTGAAGAACTGTCGTCTGCCAAGTCCCATGGGTATCTCCTCATTCTTATCGGCTGCACAAAGCTGCGGGCATAGGCATGCCCGGCAACAAGGCGTCGCAAGCGCAGTTGGCTGGGGTAAAAGCACGGTGTGTCGCAGGTCCCTGTCTGCTGCAGGGTTTTGAGCGGACGTATGCGCGCTAGTGTATTCCCGTACGGAATGTGGGACTAATCGACCTTGTTGATAGGTCTATCGACGGGATCTATCAACGGCCCGACCATGATCAACTGTTCGCCAGGCAACAGCAGTTGGACAGATACTCGAAATTCGAACAATTGTTTAAACCGTCGTAACCGCTCAAACACAGGTAATACAAGGGTTTTGCCGGTTGGCACGGTCGCTGCAACAGCTCCCTTCGAGATTGACTATACCAATAGAAACTCGCCTATTTTTTAATCAGGTGGGGAGCAAGACCTTGAATTTCGTGCCTCGGGCAACATCCGTAATATTGAATTCTTCGACCAAAGTAGTAGGCAAGGACTGGAAGCTTGCCAGCGTTGGCGCCGCCCTGTTGAGCCTGGCGCCGCTGGCCCAGGCCGAGGACGCCACACAGACTGAAAAACGTCTGGAGACGGTCACCGTCCAGGCGGCCAAAGCCACCCCGGTGCAAGCGGCGCAGGCGCAACTGGACGAGATCCCCGGCGGTACCGGGCTGGTCCAGCAGGCCGAGGTGGAGAAGGGCCGGTCGGCCACCCTGGAAGACACCCTGGCCTATCAACCGGGGGTGTATGCCCAGGCCGCCGGCGGTAACGATGCAATCAAGATTTCCATCCGTGGCTCGGGCGCCAACACCTCGCCGGGCTACTTTCGTGAAGGCACCAAGTTTCTGTTCGACGGCCTGGCCCTGACCGGCGCCGGCGGCACGCCTTATGAGCTGCTCGACACCCAGGGCCTGAGCTACACCGAAGTGCTGCGCGGCGCCAACGCCTTCGAGTACGGCGCCTTGTCCCTGGGCGGGGCGATCAACTTCGTCACCAACTCCGGGCTGACCGCACCGGGCAACCGCATCAAGGTCGAGGGCGGCAGCTTTGGCTGGCAGAAGCAGACCCTCAGCACCGGTGGCGTGGCCGGCAATGCCGACTACTTCATCAGCGTCGACAACTCCAAGCGCGACGGTTACCAGGACTTCACCTTCACCAAGGCCAAGGGCGTGGTCACCAACTTCGGTTACCGCTTCAACCCGAAACTGGAAACCCGCCTGTACATCCGCTACCGCGAGGAATACCACGAAAACTCCGGGGCGCTGACCCTGGCGCAACTGAAGAAGAATTCCTCGCAAACCAACCCCAGCACCCGCGCCACCCGTGGCGACTCGACCAAGGAAGGCTCGACCTGGGTCGGCAGCAAGACCACCTACACCTTCGACGACGACTCGACCCTGGTGGCCGGGCTGGTCTATCACA
Source organism: Pseudomonas wadenswilerensis (assembly GCF_900497695.1). Classification (GTDB taxonomy): domain Bacteria; phylum Pseudomonadota; class Gammaproteobacteria; order Pseudomonadales; family Pseudomonadaceae; genus Aquipseudomonas; species Aquipseudomonas wadenswilerensis. Next base: position 382,418 of record NZ_UIDD01000008.1, read on the forward strand.
ACTACCCGCAGATCCTCAGCAAGAAGAGCACGGTCAACCCCAACTACTGGGACTGGCGCGACATCAACTACTCGCTCAAGTACACCCGCAGCGACCAGCTGTTCGGCCTGCCGAGCACCACCAGCGTCGGCTGGAGCAGCACCCAGCACATCCGCTCCGGGGTGCGCACCTACAGCGGTGACAAGGACCTGGGCAGGTTGCAGAAGCAGGTCGAGTACGACGGCTCGTTCGACCATGTGTTCTCGCTGGGCAACGACCTCGGCCTGACCGACAACCTGTACCTGTCCACAGGCCTGTCGGCCATCGAGGTCAAGCGCAACGTCGATGTCAATTTCAGCGACCGGCCCAACACCAGCGGCATCCCCAGCCACTACCGCTACCAGGAATGGAAACTGGCGCCACGGGTCGGCCTGCGCTACTACCTGACCCCGGACGTGCAGGTATTCGGCAACGTCAGCCGCTCGATCGACCCGCCCAGTTCCTGGTCCAGTTCCGGCTCGGGGGTGACCACCAACTTCGCCAAGACCCTGGTGCCACAAAGCGCCAACACCGTCGAACTGGGGATTCGCGGGCGCTCGGAGATCTTCGACGGCAGCCTGACCCTGTACAAATCCTGGATCAAGGACGAGCTGCTCAACGTCGAAATTCTCCCGGCCACCAACACTTCGGCCGCCGTGGTCTCGACCGCCAACGCCAGCCCGACCATCCACCAGGGCATCGAGGCGGGGCTGACCACCAAGCTCTGGCAGCGCGATAACGGCGATGTGCTGAGCTGGCGCCAGGCCTACACCCTCAACGACTTCCACTACCGCAACGACCCGCTGTTCGCCAAGAACGAGCTGCCGGGCCTGCCCAAGCACATCTACCAGGGCGAGCTGTTCTACCAGTACGCCAACGGCTTCTACGCCGGGGTCAACGTGCGCTCGGCGTCGAGCACGGCGGTGGACTACGCCAACAGCTTCTATGCCCCGTCCTACACCCTGTGGGGTGCACGCCTGGGGTACGACGCGCCGAACAAGACCTGGCAGGTGTACCTGGACCTGAAAAACCTCACCGACAAGGACTACGTCACCGCCCTGGTGCCCAGTTACGACGCCAAGGGCCAGGACACCGCATCGCTGTACCCGGGTGACGGCTTCGGCGCCTACACCGGGATTGCCTACAACTTCTGAGCCAGGGGCGGGTGCCGTTCGCGCGGCACCTGCAGGAGAACCGCATGAGAGTAATCGCAAGGCTGGGCGCGCCTGCCGTGCTTGGCGCGCTGCTGGCCCTGGGCGCCTGCAAGCCGGTGGAGCAGTCGCCGGGGCAGGGCAGCAGCGGCATCGACGGCACGCTGCACAACGGCACCCTGAGCTATGCCGCGCAAGACTATTACGAGGCCGCCCCAGGCAAGCCCGGTGGCACCCTGCGGGTGTCGACGGCATCCGACACCACGACGCTGGACGTGCATTCGATTTCCCACGGCAATGTGCAGTGGCTGGGGCGCATTCTGTTCGACTGCCTGCTGTACCAGGACGAGCAGGGCAATATCTCGCCGTGGCTGGCCAAGTCCTGGGAGATCTCCGACGACGGCAAGACCTACACCTTTCATCTGCGCGATGACGTGACCTTCAGCGATGGCGAGAAATTCAACGCCCGCGCCCTGCAGGTCAACCTCGAACACATGCGCGACCCGGCAACCAAGTCGCCGCTGGCCGCCGCTTATATCGCCCCCTACGTGGATGGGCGCATCGTCGATGAGTACACCTTCGAAGCGCACCTGCGCGAAGCCTATTCGCCGTTCCTCGATGTGCTGGCGCAGTCGTGGCTGAGCATGATCTCGCCCCGGCAGATCCTCGAAGCACCGAAGACCATCGCCGAACACCCGATCGGCTCCGGGCCCTTCGTGCTGGAAAGCTACACCCGCGACCAGGGCGCCAACTTCGTCAAGCGCAAAGGCTACAACTGGGCGCCTGCGGTGACCCGGCACCAGGGCGAGGCCTACCTCGACCGCCTTGAGCTGAGCATCGTCCCCGAACCGATGATCCGCTTCAGTACCCTGGAAGCCGGTCAGTCGGATTTCACCGTCGACGCCCCGACCCAGAACGCCCGGGCCATTCGCGACAACCCGGACTTGCAGATGCGCAGCCGCATCCGCAAGGCCAACCCGTTTCGCAGCCTGACCTTCAACGTCGAGCGCTTTCCCTTCGACGATGTGCAGGTGCGCCGCGCCGTGGCCAAGGCCATCGACCGTGACGGCCTGGCCTGGATCACCGGCTTTGGCGAGTACCTGGCCAAGGGTGATTTTCTCGCCGCCAACACCCGCTACTACGACCCGGCGTTCAAGGACGTGCTGGCCTATGACGTGGCCGAGGCCAACCGCATTCTCGACCAGGCCGGCTGGAGCGAGCGCGACGCCCAGGGGTATCGGGTGAAGAACGACCGGCGTCTGGCCGCGCACTTGCTGACCTACGAAACCGCGGCCTACCCAAGCAGTATCGCCGTGGCCATCCAGGCCGACCTGAAGAAGATCGGCCTGCAGATCGACATCGACCTGCTACCCCTGGCCCAGGTCACCCAGCGCCGTTACGCCAGTGACTTCCAGGTGATCGGTGGCGGCTACTGGCACACCAACACCCCCGACGGCCTGTACATCCTCTACCACAGCCAGGCGATCAGCACCGCCAAGCTGATCGGCCAGAATGCCGGGCGCTTTCGCGATGCCGAACTCGACCGGGTGCTCAGCGCCGCCCGCCAGACCACCGACCCGCTTGAGCTGAGCGGCCTCTACCGGATCGCCCAGGAGCGCCTGGCGCAGACCATCCCGGCGGTGCCGGTGTTCGAAAGCCATGTGCTGCTGGCTTACCGCAAGCAGGTCAAGGGGCTGATTTTCGACACCTCGCACAACACCCCGTTGTTCACCAGCGTCTGGCTCGACCCGGAGGGCAAATGACTAGCTTGCAACGATTGGCCTGGCGCCTGCTGGCCGGCATCGGCGTGCTCTGGGGCGCGGCGACCCTGACCTTCCTGGCCATCAACCTCAGTGCCGGCGACCCGGCCCTGGCGATTCTTGGCGGCCCCGATGCCATGCCCAGCGCCGAGCTGATCGCCCAGGTGCGCGCCGAATACGGCCTCGACCAGCCGCTGTGGGTGCAATACGGCCAGTACCTGGCGCGCCTGGCCCAGGGTGATCTGGGCGAGTCTTACCGCCTGCGCATCCCGGTGCTGCAGGTGATCGGCAGCCAGCTGGGCGCCACGGTGCAGTTGTCGCTGGCCGCCGCCGCGCTGTCGATCATCCTCGCGGTGACCTGCGCAGTGCTGACGGCCAACCGTCCGCGCTGGGTGCGCTCGCTGGTGTCCGGCAGCGAGCTGGTGCTGTCGTCGGCGCCGTCGTTCGTGATCGGCATTGTGCTGTTGCTGCTGTTCTCGTTCGGCTGGCACCTGCTGCCGCCGTCCGGTTCCAACAGCTGGCAAGCATTGATTTTGCCGAGCCTGGCCCTGGCCTTGCCGATTGCCGCAGTGCTGACCCAGGTGCTGCGCCAGGAGCTGGAAGACATCCTCGAACAGCCTTTTATCGCCATGGCCCGCGCCCGCGGCATGTCCGAGACCGGCGTGCGCCTCAAGCACGCCTTGCGCCATGCCCTGGTGCCGCTGGTGACGCTGTCCGGCTTCGTCTTCGCCAGCCTGCTGGGCGGCGCGGTGATCATCGAAATGCTGTTCGCCCGCCAGGGCATCGGCCGGTTGATGCTCGACGCCGCCGTGACCAAGGACATGCCGTTGCTGCTGGGTATCACCCTGCTGGCGGCGGCGATTTACGTGGTCGTCAACTTTCTCGTCGACCTGATCAACCACTGGGTCGACCCACGCAGCAAAAGCGTATGAACCCGATTTTCAAGGACCAGCCATGAGTGCCCATGATCTGCCAACACCCCTGGCCGCGAACGACGCAGGCCAGGACTATGCCCAACTGCAGGTGCGTTTTGCCCCCCTGTTTGCCCGCATTGCCGAAGGCGCGGTTGACCGCGAACAGCAACGCGAGCTGGCCCATGAGCCGGTGAGCTGGCTGCGCGACGCGGGCTTCGGCGCCTTGCGCGTGCCCCAGGCATTGAACGGCGCGCAGGTCAGCTTGCCGGTGCTGTTTCGCCTGCTGATCGATCTGGCCGCAGCCGACTCCAACCTGCCGCAGATCTTTCGCGCGCACTTCGGCTTTGTCGAAGGCCGGCTGTCCAGCGGCGATGCCGCTTCCCAGCGTTACTGGCTGGCCAAGGTAGCGGCGGGGCAGTTGTGGGGCGCGGCCATGGCCGAACGCACCGACACCACCGGCAACTCGGTGCTGCTCACTGCCGCCGACCCGCAGGCACCAGAGGCCGGCTGGTTGCTGCAGGGCGAGAAGTACTACTGCACCGGCGCCATTTACGCCGACTGGGTGGCGGCGGTGGCCATGCTCGACGAGGACTATGTCAGCGTGGTGGTGTCCACCACGGCCCCCGGCGTCAGCCTGGAAGACGACTGGGACGGATTCGGCCAGCGCCTGAGCGGCAGCGGCACCACCCGTTTCGCCGATGTGGCGGTGCCGCCGGAGCAGGTGCTGCGCCGCTTCAAGCCTGGTGAGCTGCGCGCCGAATCCTACCTGTCGGCGTTCTACCAGCTGTTCCACCTGGCGACCCTGGCCGGGATTGCCCGCGCCGTGCAGCGCGATGCCGTCGCCTTCGTCCAGGGCCGCACCCGCGCCTTTGGCGTGCCCGGCCAGTCCAGCCCCCAGGACGACCCGCTGGTGCAGCGGGTGATCGGCCGCCTGTCGAGCCTGGCCTATGCCGCCCAGGCCCTGGTGCTGGATGTCGCCCAAGTGCTGCAGACGGTGCACGAAGCCGAGCTCGACGGCACGGTCGGCGAAGCGCACTACGTCGAGGCCGATATCCGCACCTACCAGGCCCAGCAGGTGGTGCTGGAGCAGGCGCTCGAAGCCACCACCTTGCTGTTTGAAGTCGGCGGCGCCTCGGCCACCAGCCAGGCCCGGCGCCTCGACCGGCACTGGCGCAACGCCCGCACCCTGGCCTCGCACAACCCGGCGATCTACCGCGAACGGGCCCTGGGTAATTACTACTTGAATGGCGTCAGCCCCGGCGCCGCCTGGCGCCAGTTGCACGCCCAGGACAACGCCGCCCGCGACGAAGCCAGCGCGGTCTGATCCCCACATAAGGAGTTGCCATGAGCCAGCCCGCCAAACACATGAGCATCGGCATGAACATCCTCGGCTTCGGCGCCCACGCCGGCGCGTGGCGCCAGGCCGAGGTGCCGGCCAATGCCTACCTGGACCCCGAGTACTACAGCAACATCGCGCGCATCGCCGAACGCGGCAAGCTCGATGCGATCTTCCTCGCCGACGGCCCGGCGCTGTTCGGCGATATTGGCCAGCACCCGGCCGGGCGCCTGGAGCCGACCGTGCTGCTCACCGCCGTGGCCCTGGCCACCCGTCATATCGGCGTGATCGCCACCGCGTCGAGCAGCTACAACGACCCCTATAACCTGGCCCGGCGCTTCAGTTCGCTGGACCATATCAGCCGCGGCCGTGCGGCCTGGAACGTGGTCACCAATGCCGGTGATGCCGCGGCGCAGAATTTCGGCCTGGCCGGGGCGCCGCGGCATGTCGACCGTTATGCCCGCGCCGATGAGTTCATCGACGTCACCCTTAAATTGTGGGACAGCTGGGAAGATGACGCGGTGATCGGCGATGCCCGCCGTGGGCGCTTTGCCGACCCGGCCAAGGTCCACGCCATCGACTTTGTCGGCGAGCATTTCTCGGTCAAGGGCCCGCTGAACCTGCCGCGCTCGCCCCAGGGCCGGCCAGTGCTGGTCCAGGCCGGTTCCTCCGAAGGCGGCAAAGCCCTCGGCTCGCGCTATGCCGATGCGATCTTCACCACCCAGACCACCCTGGTCGACGGTCAGGCCTTCTACCAGGAAATGAAGCAGCGCGCCCGCCAGTGGGGGCGCAACCCCGAGCACCTGAAAATCATGCCGGGGCTGTCGACGGTGATCGGCAGCAGCGAGGCCGAGGCCCAGGCGCGCTTCGACGAGCTCAACGCCTGGTACGGCGAAGCAGGGCTGATCCATCAGGTGGCGGCGCGGGTGGGGCTGGCGGTCAGCGAGCTGGAGCTGGACGCGCCGTTGCCCTGGGAGCGGATCGGCCCGGTGGCGGAATTCGAGCGCGGCTCCCACGGTTTTCTCGAAGCCCAACTGAACCTGGCGCGGCGCGAGAACCTGACCATTCGTGAGCTGTCGCGGCGCATCCTGGTCGGCCACCGGCTGATCGTCGGCACCCCGGAACAGGTCGCCGACACCCTCGAGCACTGGTTCCGCGCCGGGGCCGCCGACGGCTTCAACATCATGCCGGACATGTTCCCCTCCGGCGTCGAGGTGTTTGTCGACGAAGTGGTGCCGCTGCTGCAAAAACGCGGCGTGTTCCGCCACGAGTACCAAGGCAGCACTTTGCGCGACCACCTCGGCCTGCCGTACCCGGCCAGCCAGTACCAGCGCGCCGCCGAGGCGGTTTGAGCCTTTTCACTTTCGCGACGGAGCGAGCATGATCAAACGTACTTTGGGCCACAGCGACATCCAGGTCAGCGTGCTGGGGCTGGGCAGCATGACCTGGGGCCACCAGAACAGCGAAGCCGATGCCCACCGCCAGCTCGACGCGGCGCTGGCTGCCGGCATCAACCTGATCGACAGCGCCGAGATGTACCCGACGCCCACCCATGCTGAAACCTGGGGCAGCACCGAACGCTTTATCGGCAGCTGGCTGGCGCAAAGCGGGCGGCGCGCCGAGGTGGTGCTGGCCAGCAAGATCATCGGCCCGGCACGCCAGCCGGGGGCAGGGGCGCATATTCGTGAGGGCCGCACCCGCCATGACCGGGCCAACATCGTGGCAGCCCTGGATGGCAGCCTCAAGCGTCTGCAGACCGATTACCTGGACCTCTACCAATTGCATTGGCCGGACCGCACCACCAACATTTTCGGCCAGCGTGAATACCCCTATGGCGAAGATGACCGCGAGGCGGTGAGCATCGCCGAAACCTTGCAGGTGCTGGCCGAACAGGTGGCGGCGGGCAAGATCCGCCATATCGGCGTGTCCAACGAAACCCCTTGGGGCGTGGCAGAGTTCTTGCGCCAGGCCCGCGAGCAGAACCTGCCGCGCATCGTCAGCATCCAGAACCCCTACAGCCTGCTCAACCGCCTGTATGAGGGCGGCCTGTCGGAGTTCAGCCAGCGCGACAACATCGGCTTGCTGGCCTATTCGCCGCTGGCCTTCGGCGCGCTGACCGGCAAGTACCTCAATGGCGCCTTGCCGCAGGGCTCGCGCCTGTCGTCGGTGTACCGCACCTTCAACCGCTACGACAGCCCCGGCGCCCATCAGGCGATTGCCGCCTATGTGGCGCTGGCCCAGGAGCTGGCGATAACCCCGGCGCAACTGGCCCTGGCCTATGTGATCAGCAAGCCGTTTGTCAGCAGTGCGCTGACCGGGCAGACCAGCCTTGCGCAACTGGCCGACAACCTCGGCGCGCTGCAGGTGAAGCTCGACAGCGAAGCCCTGGCGCGCATCGAGCAGATCCACCGGCAGATCCCCAACCCTGCTCCCTAACGTTCAGTTCATGGAGGTGCCCGATGGCGCCGATCAATTCAACGGCGGCGGTGCTGCCCGTCAACGGCCTGATCCAGGCCCAGGCGCGCTTTGCCAGCCGTCGGCAACTGGCCTTGCGCCCGGGGCTGCTGCTGGCTGCGCTGTTCGTCGCGCTGCTGGTACTGGCGGCGCTGCAGCCGGGCTGGCTGGTGTCCGCCGACCCGCTCGACGCCAGCGCCCGCCAGGCCTTCCAGGCGCCCAGCAGCCTGCACTGGCTGGGCACTGACGAGAACGGCCGCGACATCCTCGCGCGGCTGGTATACGCCGTGCGCCCGTCGCTGGTGCTGGGCCTGAGTGCCACGGCGCTGGGGCTGTTGCTCGGCACCGTGCTGGGGCTGCTGGCCGGCCTTGGCCCACGGCTGGTCGACGGCGCGGTGATGCGCCTGGTCGATGTGCTGCTGGCCTTTCCCGACCTGCTGCTGGCGCTGGTGATCATCACCTTTTTCGGCCAGGGCGCGCTCAACACCATCATCGCCGTGGGCATCGCCAGCGTGCCGCGCTATGCGCGCCTGGTGCGCGCGCAAACCCTGGTGGTGCGCAATGCCGGCTATGTCGAGGCGGCCACCACCCTCGGCCTGCCACGGCGCCAGGTGATCTGGCGGCATGTGCTGCCCAATGCGATCAAACCGATTTTGATTCTCGCCACCATCGGCATCGGCAGCACCATCGTCGCCGGCGCCGCCCTGAGCTTTCTCGGCTTTGGCGCGCCGCCGCCGGAGCCGGAGTGGGGCGGCATGCTCGCCATCGGCCGCAACTACCTGGCCAACGCCTGGTGGCTGGTGGCCTGGCCGGCCTTGGCCATCACCCTCACCGTGGTTTCGATCACTGCCATTGGCCGCGAACTGCTGCGCCGCAACGAAGGTAAACGCCTATGACCGCTGTTATCCAACACCCTGCGCCGCTGATCGAAGTCAGCGACTTGCAGGTGCGTTTCGGCCAGGGCGCGCCGGTACTCAAGGGCATCAGTTTCACCGTGGAGCAAGGTGAATGCCTAGCGCTGGTGGGTGAGTCGGGCTCGGGCAAGAGCGTCACCTCGCGCACCCTGGCCGGGCTTACCGGTGCCCATGCGCAGGTGCAGGCCAGCCGCCTGGCCTTCGCCGGGCAGGACCTGCGCCAGTTCGACGAGCGCGCCTGGCGCCGGGTGCGCGGCGCGCAGATCGGTTTCGTCATGCAGGACGCGCTGGGCTCGCTCGACCCCCTGCGCCCGGTGGGCAAGGAGATTGCCGAACCGCTGCAACTGCACAGCGACCTGAGTCGCGCACAACGCCAGGCGCGAGTGCTGGAGCTGCTGCGCGCGGTCGGCGTGCCGGAACCTGAGCTGCGCGCCCGCCAGTACCCCTGGCAGCTCTCCGGCGGCTTGCGCCAGCGCGCGCTGATCGCCTCGGCCATCGCCTGCAACCCGCGCCTGTTGATTGCCGACGAGCCGACCACGGCGCTGGATGCCACGGTGCAGGCCCAGGTATTGAGCCTGCTCGAATCCCTGCGCGGCGACAGCACGGCGATGCTGATCGTCAGCCATGACCTGGCGGTGGTTTCGCGCCTGGCCAACCGGGTGGCGGTGATGCACAACGGCGTGATCGTCGAGCAGGGCAGTGTCGAGGCGGTGCTGCAAGACCCGCAGCACCCCTACACCCAGTACCTGCTCAAGGCCGGCGCCGCCGTGCATTTTCGCCGGCCCCAGGCACCAAAGCTGGCCGCCGTGGCGCCGCCCGTGGTGGAAACCAGCGCGCCGCTGCTGCAGGTGCAGCAACTGAGCAAGGCCTTCAAGGGCCCGGACGGCAACTTGCGCACCGTGGTCGACAAGGTCTCGCTGCAACTGCACAAGGGCCGCACCTTGGGCATCGTCGGCGAGTCGGGCTCGGGCAAGACCACCCTCACCAGGATGATCCTCGGCCTGGAAACCCCCGACAGCGGTGAGATCCAGATCAAGGGCCGGCCCTGGTTGCAACTCGATGACCAGGAGAAACGCCAGTTGCGCCGCAGTATCCAGGTGGTGTTCCAGGACCCGCTGAGTTCCTTCGACCCGCGCTACACCGTGCAGCGGGTGTTGTTCGAGGCGCTGCAAGTGGCCGGGCACCTGCGCGGGCAGTGGCGCCCGCAGGCCGTCGAACTGCTGAAGCTGGTGCGCCTCGACGAAAGCCTGCTGGAACGGCGCCCGCTCGAGCTGTCTGGCGGCCAGCGGCAGCGCATCGCCATCGCCCGTGCCCTGGCCGCGCAGCCGCAGATCCTGGTGTGCGACGAGCCGGTGTCGGCGCTGGATGTGTCGGTGCAGGCGCAGATCCTCGAGCTGCTCGACGACCTCAAGCAGCGCCTGGGCCTGGCCTGCCTGTTCATCTCCCACGACCTCGGGGTGATCAACCATGTCAGCGACCAGGTGCTGGTGATGAAAGACGGCGTGGCGGTGGAAAGCGGCGCCGTGCGCGATGTCTTCGACCGCCCGCAACACCCCTATACCCGTGCCTTGCTCGACGCCATTCCGCACCTGGAAAGCGGCCGCAAGGTCAGTTTCGAATTTCTCCGCCTGGCGATCTGATCGCCTGATCCGCACAAGGAAAGTCCATGCCTGGTTTATCTGCAGTCCCCCAGTTTGATCGCCGCAACCTCGACGACCTCAAGGGCAATACCGAGAACCTCCTGCCGCTGATTGCCGCTGGTGCCGCGCAACGTGAGCGCGAGCGCCAGCTGCCCTATGAAGCGGTGCGCCAGATTGCCCAGGCCGGGCTCTACACCTGCCGCATTCCCGAGGCCTATGGCGGCCCGGGTGGTAGTGTCAGCGATGTGATCGGCCTGCTGCTGCGCATCGCCTCGGTGGACTCCAACGTCGCCCAGGCGTTGCGTCCGGGCTTTGGCTTCATCGAGGGGCTGTTGTCTTCAACCGCTGACGGCGCCGAGGCCGAGCGCCAGCGCTGGTTCGCCCGCTACCTGCAAGGCGCGGTGCTGGGTAACGCCGGTTGGGAAGTGGGCGGCGCCAATGGCGCGATCAGTGCGCGCATCGTGCGTGACGGCGAGCATTACCGCGCCAGCGGCAGCAAGTACTACAGCACCGGTTCGCTGTACGCCGACTGGGTCAGCGCCGTGGCCCTGGACGAAAACGATCAGCCGGTGTCGTTCGTGCTGCCGCGCGAGCGCCAGGGCCTGGAGCTGCTCGACGATTTCGACGCCATGGGCCAGCGCCTGACCGCCAGCGGCACTACGCGCCTGAACGATGTGCTGGTGTACGCCGACGAGATCCGCACGCGCACCGTGGAGGAGGGCAAGCGCACCATCGTCACGCCGTTCCTGCAGCTGTTTCTGGCCACGGTGCAGGCCGGTATCGCCCGTAACGCTCTGGACGATGCCACCCGGTTTGCCCGCGAGCACGCACGGCCGATCAAGCACAGCAGCGCCACGCGTTCGGTGGATGACCCCTACGTGCAGCTCAGCGTCGGTGAAATCGCCGCCCGCGCCTTTACCGCCGAGGCTGTGGTATTGCGCGCCGCCGCGTCCATCGACCGTGCCTGGGCCGCGGGCCTCGACCCGCAGCAGGTCGACCAGGCCGCCATCGACGTCGCCCAGGCGCAGTACATCGCCGCCGAATCGGCGCTCAAGGCCGCCGAACTGCTGTTCGACGTCGGCGGCGCCTCGACCACCGGTCGAAGCCACAACCTCGACCGTCACTGGCGCAATGCGCGCACGGTCGCCAACCACAACCCACGGCACTGGAAAGCCGCGGCGGTGGGCGCTTGGCAGCTGACCGGCACGCCACCACCGACCTCGGGGTTGTTCTGACTTGGGCAGCGTGCAGGCGCCATTGCTGAGCCACAGCACCCGGCACTCACGGCGGGTACCGATGATCATCGGCTGTGCGCTGCTGATGGAGCTGATCGATTCCACCGTGGTCATGACCGCCTTGCCGCAGATGGCCAGCGAGTTCGGCGCCCCGAGTGTGCGCATGAACCTGGTGGTGTCGCTGTACATGCTTGCGGCCGCGCTGGCGGTGCCGGTCAGTGGCTGGGCGGCGGACCGCTATGGGTCACGGCGGCTGTTCGTCCTGGCCATCGTCCTGTTTACCCTGTCGTCACTGGCCTGCGCCCTGGCGGGCTCGCTGCTGCAGCTGTGCCTGGCGCGCCTGTGCCAGGGCGCAGCGGGGGCGATGATGGTGCCGGTGGGGTTGATGATCCTGCTGCGCTGGTCGCCGCGTGAGCACCTGCTGCGCAACATGTCCTACCTGACCATCCCGCCGCTGGTGGGGCCAATGCTCGGCCCACCCCTGGGTGGTTTGCTGGTGACCCTGCTGTCATGGCAATGGATCTTCCTGGTCAACTTGCCCATCGGCCTGCTTGGGGTTTACCTGGTGCTGCGCTATATCCCCGATTATCCCGGCGACAGTCAGCAACGCCTGGATGTGCGAGGCTTGCTGCTGGCCAGTGTGGCCTTGGCGTCACTGGTGTTCGGTTCTGAAGCCCTGGGCCACGGCTTGCTGGCGCGGCGTTGGGTGGTGCTGTTGCTGCTGCTCGGGGGGCTGGCAGCGCTGCTGTATGTGCGTCATGCCCGGCGCTGCGCTCAGCCGCTGCTGGACTTTGCACCCTTGCGCGTGCGCAGTTTTGCCCTGAGCTTCTGGGGCGGCAACCTGTTCCGCCTGGGGACGGCGGCGCAGCCGTTCTTGATGGTCTTGCTGTTTCAGCTGTGCTTTGGCCTGAGCCCCTTGCAGGCCGGCTTGCTGACCTTTACCGGCGGCGTTGGTGCCTTTGTGGTCAAGCTGCTGGCGGTGCGCATCGTGCGCCGCTTCGGCTTTCGCCGCACCTTGAGCTTCAATGCGTTGTTGACCGGCTTGAGCCTGGGCGCCTGCGCCAGTTTCAACCTCGACACGCCGTACTGGCTGGTGGTGTTGATCCTGTTCGCCAGCGGCCTGATCCGCTCCTTGCAGTTCAGTGCCATGGGCGGCTTGACCTATGCCGATGTGCCGGCCGAGTTGCACAGCCGGGCCAGCAGCCTGTCGGCGGCGACGGTGCAGTTGACCATGAGCTTGTCGGTAGGGATGGCGGCTTCGCTGCTGAGTCTGTTGATGAGCGTGAAGGGCGCGCAGCAGGTGGGGGTGGCGGACATTGCCCTGGTGATTGGCGTGAGTGCGCTGGCATGCATGGCCTCGGCGCTGGTGTTCCGCACGCTGGCGCCGGATGCGGGAAGTGAGATCTACCGCTGATCTTGTCGCCCGGATTGCGATCGCGGGGCAAGCCCGCTCCCACAGGTCTTGCATCAATCCTGTGGGAGCGGGCTTGCCCCGCGATAGGGCCGGTACAGCCTAGAGAAACCAGCGATACTCCCGCGCACTCACCTCATGCATGAACGCCAGGTGGTCCTGCCGCTTGTTCTCGCAATAGACCATGACGAACTCACTGCCCAGCCGCTCATTGACCACCGGGTGATGACGCATGGCCGCCACCGCCGCCAGCATGTCCTTGGGAAAATCGATGCCGCTGCTGCGGTCGTCGTTGAGCGGTGCAATCGGCTCCTGGCCGGCCTCCAGGCCATGCTCCATGCCACTGAGAATCGCCGCCAGCACCAGGTACGGGTTGGCATCGGCGCCGGCCAGGCGGTGTTCGATGCGCAGGTTGCGCGGGTCCGATTCGGGGATGCGGATGCACGCGTCGCGGTCTTCAAAGCCCCAGCTGGCACGGCTCGCCGCGTTGACCATGGCACCATAGCGACGCATGGCATTGTGGTTGGCCGCGAAGATCGGCATGCACTGCGGCAGCAGTTCCAGGCAACCGGCCACGGCATGGCGCAGCGGGCGCTGGGCATCGGCGGCCAGCAGGTTGTTGCCCTGCTGGTCGTAGAGGCTGACATGCACGTGCATGCCGCTGCCCGGCGCGTCCAGGTAGGGTTTGCTCATGAAACTGGCGCGCATGCCGTGCTTGAGCGCCACGCCACGCGTGCTGCGGCAGAACAGTGCGGCCCAGTCGGCGGCGCGCAGGCCGTCGTCACAGTGGCCGAAGTTGATCTCGAACTGCCCGGGGCCCAGTTCTGCGGTGATCACGTTGGCGTCCACGCCTTGCTCGTTGGCGGCTTCGACCATCTCTCGCAGCACGTCGGAGTAACGCGACAGGCGTTCGATGTGCATGTTTGGCTGGTCGTCCGGATCACCGCTGAACGGGTCGCGGGGGAACTGCGGTAGGCCGTCTTTCAGCGTGCGGTCGAACAGGTAGAACTCCAGCTCGAAGGCCACCACCGGGCGAATGCCGCGACGCTCCAGGCGCTGCAGCACCCGGGCCAGCACTTCGCGGGGCTCGAACTCGATCGGTGCGGCGGTGCCGTCGGAGCTGATCAGCATTTGCCCCAGCGGCTGGTTCTCCCAGCGCACCGGCTTGAGGGTGCCGGGAATCAGCCGCCGTGGCGCATCGGGGTCACCGTCGTTGAAGCAGTAGTCGCCAATCGGGTGCAGGCCGCCCTGGACACCCAGCAAAACGCAGTTCTGCGGCAGTTTCAGGGCACTGCCGGCAGCGACTTTTTCGAGCATGTCGATCGGGTAGCGCTTGCCATAAAAATGCCCGGGGATGTCCAGGCTGATCAGGTCGACATAACGCACCTGAGGATGCTCGGCGCGAAATGCGCGTACTTCACTAAGCAGATCAGGGCAGTCTTTTATTGTTGTCATCACGTGCGATCCTGCGCTTGGTTTCAACGGAATACCCAGAGCACCCGGGTAGTGTGTTCGGTCAGGTTGGCGTAGCGGAACTGGCTGTGCGGTGGCAGCTGGAAGCTGTCGTTGGCCTGCAGGGTGACCGGCATCTCAGCGTCATCGAGCCAGATGCTCAATTCGCCTTCGAGCACAAAACCACCTTGCTCGGAGCTGTCGTCCAGGTGCCCGTCACCGCTGCTGGCGCCCGGCGCCAGGTGGCTTTCGAGCATCGAAAAGCCACCGTTGAGCTTGGGCGAGACCAGCACGTCGGTAATCCCGGCGGCGTAGTACAGGGTGCGCCGCTCACCGGGGCGGGTGACCCAGTCCACTTCGCGCGGCTTGCTCAGGTTGTAGAAGTAGGTGGTGGGCACGCACAGGGTTTCGCTGATGGCGGTAAGGTCGGCCACGGTCGGGCGCGACAGGCCACGCTCGACCTGGGACAGGAAACCCACCGAGCGGTCGATGCGGTCGGCCAGCTCGCCGAGGGTCAGGTTGCGATGCTTGCGCAGGTCGCGGATGAGGATCGCCAGGCTTTCGATTTCTTCCTGCATGTCCATGGGTGGGCCCTCTCAAATAGTGTCGCGCAGGCGGTACCAGGCCTTGGCTGCCGCTTCCAGCGGGGCAGCGAGCAGGTCGCCGCCAGGGAAGCGGCCGTTGTCGATGGCCTGGTACAGGTCCAGCAAATGGTTGTCGCCCAGAATGGCGTCGCTGACCGCCCGGGCGCCGGCCAGGGTTGGCAGTACGCCATGGCCGGAGAAGCCCTGCAGCCAGTAGCGCTGGCCCTGGCGGCCGATGTCCGGGGTGCGGCGCAGGCTGCAGTCGATATGGCCGCCCCAGGCATAGTCGATCTGCACGCCTTGCAACTGCGGGAAGGCTCGTTCCAAGACCGGGCGGGTGGCAGCGGCAACGTCCTTGGGGATACCGCCCAGGTAGGTGCAACCGCCGCCGAACAGCAGGCGCTGGTCCGGGGTCAGGCGGAAGTAGTCGGGGACGAACTGGTTGTCGATCACGCAACTGTTCTGTGGCAGCAGCGAACGGGCCAGGGCCGGGTCCAGGGGCGCGGTGGCCACCTGATAGGAACCCACCGGCAGCAGGCGTTGTGACAGCGGGCGGTCGAGCTGGTCGATGTAGGCGTTGCAGGCCAGCACCAGCACATCACTGCGGATCTCGCCCTGGTCGGTACGGGCGACAAAGCCTGCCGGGGTATCGCGGTAGCTGAGCACCCGGCTCTGTTCGAAGATCCGCCCGCCGGCCGCTTCGATGGCGCTGGCCAGGCCCTGGGCCAGCTTCAGCGGGTTGAGGTGGGCACCTTCGGCGTCATACAGCGCAGCCTGGTAGCGCGGGCTGCCGATCCACTCGGGCAACTCGTCGCGCTCGATTACCCGTAGCGGGTCATAGCCCCATTTCATTTCGGCCTCGTGCCGGGCCGCATGGAGCATGGCCACGCGCCGGGGCAGGACTGCGGCCCATAAGCTGCCGCGCCGGTAGTCGACCTCAAAGCCGTGGCGTTCGGGCAGCTCGCGCATCTCACTGGCGGCCCAGCGCATGCTGTCCCACAGGCGCCGTGCGCGTTCCTGACCAAGGGATTTCTCCAGTGGCGCCATGTCGCACGACCAGCCCAGCAACGCCTGACCGCCGTTACGCCCGGACGCCGCCCAGGCCACCCGGCTGGCTTCCACCAAAATCACCCGCTTGCCGGCCAGAGCCAGGCGCAGGGCGGTGTGCAGGCCGCTGAAACCGGCGCCGATGATCAGCACCTCGGTATCCAGGCGTTCCTGCAGGGTAGGGCGCAGAGGGATAGGGGCGGGGTAGGTCTGGGCGTAATAGCTGGCGACATGCTGGGCGGATTGCTTGAACACGACGGACCTCATGAATTTTTATTGGTATTTTTTCATGAAAAACTACCAGATAAATTTCACAGGGCCAAGCGAAGCCCGGATGCAATCAGCCCGGCGGCTCTAGACCGCAGGTTTGTGATGGTGCCGGGTGCTTTCGATTTCGTCAGCCAGGCGTGGGCTGTAGCTGCGCGTGGGGATACCGGTGAGGCGCTCGAACATCAGCGCGAACTTCATGTCCAGCGCGCGCTTGCCGGTCATGTAGGCATTGAGGGTGGTCACACTGACCCCGAGCTCCGCGGCCATACGCCGCTGGGAGACCCGGTCGGCCTGGCGCTGCCCGGCCTTGAGTGCGGCAAATGCCTTGCGCAGGGCCAGCAGCTCTTCTTCTTCCCACACCCACAGATTACCGCTCATGATTCGATCTCAGTCACACGGATTCGGTCGAGCAATCCGTTGCTGGAATCGCTACATCCTACTGCTGTTGTCTAGTGTTCATTAACCGACCAGAGCGGTCGGTTGTTTTGCCATCATACTCTTCGCGCGTTCCAAACTAGTAGCACGCGGCCATGAATGTGCAGTTTTTCCAGCGCCGCACCCTCGATCAGCACCGGCGGGTACAGCGGGTTGTCGGAAATCATCCGCAAGGTGCCATCGATCAGGCGCTGCAGGCGTTTGACGAACAGGTCGCCGTCGAGGCTGAAGACGTAGATGGCATCGCTGCGCACCTCGTTGATGCCGCGGTCGACCAGCAACGCGTCGCCGTCGTTGAACGTGCCGGCCATGCTGTCGCCATCGCCGCTGATGATTGCCAGGTTGTGCGCGCCGGAAAAGCTGATGCCCTGGCCGCGCAGCCAGTCCAGGTGCACGGTCAGCTCACGGATCACCTCGACGTGGGCTGGCGGCGTGTTGCCGTTGCCCATGGAGCCGCGGATGTCGAAGTGGGCGATGCTGACGAACTCGCTGCTCAGCGCCGTGCCGCTGCTGGCAGGTACGCCAGCTTCGCCTTGCAGCACATCCATCCAGCCCGCGGGCAAGTGCTCGGCCTGCTCGATGCGCCGGGCGACTTCATCACCGAGGTTTTTTTCCGTGCGGGTCGAGAGAATCTGGCTCAGGTGCGCCGGGCTCATGCCCCAGCGCTCGGCACAACTGGCCTTGCGCTGGGTACCGATCAATTGCAGCAGATTGCTCTTGCGAATTGCGTAGATGTCCATGGGGTGCAGAATGCCACTATTTAGCTCGATGCTAAAGAGCCCGGCACAACTTTACCCGCGTGTTTGTTGTGCCTGTACCGCGCTGACCGGTGCGCTCATCAGGCGCTGACGCAGCAGGTCATAGCCCCAGTTGTAGGCCATGGTGTAGGGCAGCATGAAGGCGAAGAAGCCGATCTCCAGCAGGAACGCCTGCACCAGCGACACATCGAGCATCAGCGCGGCAATCGGCACGCCGATCAGCACGAAACCGGTTTCAAAGCCGCCGGCGTGCAGGGCGCGGACCTTGACCGTACGCGCTACCCGGCTGACGGGCCAGAGGCGGTCGAATGCCGCGTTGTAGAGCATGTTCCAGATCATCGCCACGGTCGACAGCATCACCGCCAGCGCGCCCATTTCCAGCATCGAGCGGTCGAGCAGCCAGGCGCCGATCGGCGCGCAGATCAGCACGGCGATGACTTCAAAGCCGACGGCGTGGACGATGCGTTCAGCGAAGGATTTTTGGGTGGCTTGCAGTTTCATGACTTCACCTGAAGGTGTGTTTCGGTGAGGTCATTTTCATCGCTTTTTTGCTTATGTGGAAAATAGGTTCCATCGAAAAAAGCGATGGTGTGGTGTTGCCAGGTTAGTCCCTTTGCTCGTCTTCAAGCTGACTGCGCAGCTGGTGTAGCACCTGGTAGGTCGTCTGGATGTCTTCGACCTTCAAACCCTGCGAAAGCTCGTTGATCCAAGGCGCTTGCAGCTTCATTGCAAGATTGAATGCTTGTTTTCCAGCGTCAGTAAGCACAACCAGCTGCGCCCTGCGATGGTGAGGGTTCGGCTGAAATTCCAGCATTCCATCCTTGACGAGATCGTTGACGATCCGCTGAACGTTCTGGCGGTTCGCGCCCATGTCGCGGGCAATCCATGAGACAGGCTGCGCTCGATCGGCATTGACGATCGTTCCAAGCAGCTGCCAACGGGCGCTCGTGAGACCTGTCTCGGCAACGAGGCGATCGCCTGCGGTGAGCATTCGCGCACTTGCTCGAAAGAGCTCAAGGACCAGATCGGTCATGGCGCGTCCAGCGGGGGTGTGGTTTGGCTTGTTCATGGCGCGAACTTTTTCACATTGACATGATGATGTCAATTTTGTAGGGTTGGGCGCGTGGTGTCAGGTTGTCACCATGTTTACAAGACTGGAAGTCTCCATGCTTTCTATTCATCCACTTGATCCAGTCGCACCCATCCGCAGGCAGCAGCTCCAGTGCAGCGAATCTCCGGCGGTACTGGTCAACCCGTGCCCAATTAACTGACGGTATTCGATACATGCTCAAACGACTCCACCTGACAGCCAGCATGCTGGCACTGCTGTGCATCGCTACTTTCTTTCTATCGACCCTTCTTGTCGAAATCCTGGGAACCCAGCGTTCGATAGCTCAGCTCAAGCACTTGATCGTGAGCCCGGGACTTTGGCTGCTGGTGCCGATGATGGCACTGGCCGGGGCAAGCGGCATGCTGCTGAGTCGGGCTCGACCAGGGCGCCTGGTGAGCGCGAAGAAGAAACGCATGCCATTCATCTCCGCCAATGGCCTGTTGGTGCTTGTGCCCTGCGCAATTGCACTCAACTTATGGGCGTCGGCAGGAAGCTTCGACACGCGTTTCTACGTCGTACAGGTCATCGAGCTCGTCGCCGGGGCAACCAACCTTGCATTGATGGGGCTGAACGTGCGCGATGGCTTGCGCCTAAGCGGCCGCTTGCCGCGGGCTATGCCTCACGGCCAGTAAGCTCGGAGCTCCCACCGTCGGAAGACAGATTTTGGCGTCGTGGGGCATCATGCCGAGTTGGGAGAGCGCCGTAGACTGGATTACTCTGCGCGGTCAGTTTCCAGGTTTACAAGGACGTCCATGATTCCTGTCGATCCGCTGGCCATGGCGGTCGGCTACATGATCTTGATTTTCTCCGAGGTTTTCCTCTGGCTGCTGATTGCCTGCCTGGTGGCTTTCCTTATCATGGGGATGCGCGTGCGTCGTCTAGAACTGTGGCAAAGCCATGGCAACGCGACGGTCGAGACCGTGTCCACCCACGACCTTGAAGGCTGGAAATGTGAGGCAGGCAAGGTCGAGTTCAACTTTCCGTTCGGTGCCCATTTCAAGTTTTCCGAGTGGAGCCTGAAAGAATGCATGCTGGCGCCAGGCACCCGCTTGGGCGGCATCGTCTGGCCGGGGCCGGGGCCGGGGCCGGGGCCGGGGCCGGTGACGGTGTTTTCCACCGAGAGAGGATGGGAGGCGAGGTCCGAAGATACACCGGTCCACCTGCTGGGGATGGAACTGCGCTGGCTGCGCATGCGCGTGACCGGGCCTGACGGTGATGTGCTGATGTGGGATGGCTACTTGAACCGTGCCGTCGACTTCGGCTCTGTTCACTATCCACAAGGCACTCAGGTGCGCAGTGATCAAGGTAATTTGCGCTTCAGCCTGCCAGCGGACATGGAGGCCCTGGATCGGCGCACGGGCAAGGCTCATGTTCCGCTGCCAACATCGACCTGAACTGAGCAATGAGCTCCGAAGACAGCCCGGCACCTTCGAACACGGCGCAGGTGAAGCTAACGGGTGCAGGGCCTGGAGCAGTGATGATGCGGTCGGCAATCACCGCGACTGGACTGCTTCGATAAAGCGCGCGCCCGTCATAACCCGGGGCATTCTGTTGCAAGAAGTCAGCGCTGTTCGAGGTATGAGGAACCGTGTCGAGAAGTCCGGCCCTCGCAAGTGCCAGCGTTCCGCCGCAGATGCCGGCAATTGACGCTCCACTTGAGCGACTGGCATGAAGAAAGTCCCGAATATCTGGTGCTTCTGCACGTTCCCAGGCCATTCCTCCAATGACCACAACAACGTCCGGTTTCCAGTCCAGGCATTGTTGCAAACTGCTATCGACCGTTACAGCCAATCCGCCCTGCGAGTGGAACTGCCCTGGAGTAGAAGCGAAAAACCTGACGTCGATCCCGTAAAACGGGGACCCAGTTCCAGCAATGAATGCATATTCCCAGTCCGCAAAACCTGGTGTCAGTATCAAACCCACGCGTGCCATCAGCCAGAATCCTCCATGAATGTTGCTAGCGTACGGTTACATCAAACAGACATCAAGACGGATTCGGGTTGATTGCGGTGGGTCGTGAGCGGCCGCATTCGACCGATTCTGTTGAAAAAGACCGAGTGGATTGACTCAACCTACACTGAGTTTGAAAAGCGTCCGATTTACGCGTTGCAAGCCCTTCTGGCAGGGCAAGCGTATTGCAGTGAATCGCTCCAGCCCTACCACTTATGCCTGAGTCGTTAATCATGGATGAAGTCACTACCATGCCCTCGGATGATGTACCTGCTATTCAACATATAGTGCAGCGCAAGCTCGGACGCTGTCTGTTGCGCTTGCAACAATACGAACGGCAGCTGAAAGCCATTGTCGCGCATGTCGAGCTGAGCGGTCCCGCGGATCGGCTGCCTATTATCCGTGAGCAAAAGATCGCATGTGCCCAAAATAAGACGATGGGTACGTTGATGGGGATATTGACCGAAAGCTTTCTGACCCCGCCGCTCCCAAATGAAGAAGAGTCACAGATACAAGCCAATATCGGTGACCAGATCTGGCTCAGGCATGGATACCGGTTGGAAATGACAGCCGAGCACCATGAGGCAATGAAGGCCGACCTCAAGGAGCTGGTTGACCTGCGCAATAAACTGGTTCACCACTTCATTGAGCGTTTCGATCTCTGGTCTGAATCAGGTTGCCAGGCGGCGGATGGTTTTCTGGAGGAAAGCTACGAAACCATCAATCGGCATTGTCTGAATCTGCAATGTTGGGTCAAAACCCTGTTTGAGGCACGAGCTAAAATAGCGTCGTTTATACAGAGCCAATCATTGGAAGATGTGTTCGACGGTATCCGGGTGGATGGCTCAGTCGATTGGCCTGGCAGTGGGATATGCCGCTGTTTACGTGAAGCCGAAACCAAGCTTGCCGAAGGTGGCTGGACTCGACTGGAAGCAGCCATCCGCTGGATTGGCGGTACCTATCCAGAGCAGATGCCCAAGCGCTACGGTTGCAGTAGCTGGAGGCATGCCCTGCACGAGTCACGGCAGTTCGAAATACGAAAATCCCAAGCTGATAATAAACCTACTGCCGTCTGGTATCGCAGCAAGATAAGTTGAATGGTCTAGTGTGTAGCATCGACCGGTTGAATCCACAACCCAAAGCCGACGGTCGCTCAAGGCCGGAATTGGCCGATTGCTGCTCTCCGAGAAGGGCAGCTTTGGTTGGATACGATCATTGCGGCGCGGCCTTGTGTGAGGCGTGGGTAGGGATTTGAACTCCTTCAGCTTCTCGCACTGACCGGCCGAAGCCGGAAACGTGGGTATTCGATCATTGTATTGGGCTTGTCACGCACTGATCGAGATTTTCACGGGTCGACCACCGGTCAATCTTCGCGCTTCCCGAAGTCCAGAGACGTAAGCTCCATCAACATAGCCAAAGCGCTCCGTAGAGGTTGCTTCACCAGCAAAAAGTAAACGTCCTTCAGGTTGGCTGAGGTTGTGTATTTCCTGCAGGGAAATCGAGGGAGGGAGGTGTGTGTAAGCACCACGACTAAAAGGATCAGTCACCCAGTTAGTTCGATGCCATTCCACTGGTACTGTGGGGACACCGCCACACGCACTTGAAAGCGCCGACATCGCCATATCGAATGCGACATCATCATCCAGCTTAGCAAGCGCCAATGCTTGTGGACCAGATACGTGCGCAGCTAACGTGGGGCGACCGGAACTGGCAGACACATCGAGCCAATACGGAAAAACGGGATGGCCCTTGATCAATATCCCGCTAACGTCATTGTCCACAGTTCGCCAGAAAGCATTTTCAAACTGAAAGATTAGCTTTTCGAACGCACCAAAGCCTAGTCGCTCAATGGCAAAACGCTTCTGCGTTGATAGTGCTGGGGAAAACGTTATTGAGCCCGCCTTCAAAACCCCCAGCGGAACGCTGAGAAGAACGTGGGAGCCGTGTTCGATATGACCATTGGTACAGCGTACCGTAATTTCCGTCGGTGTTTGCACAATCTCGCTGACCACTGAATTACAGTGAATTTGGCCGCCTTTTGCCAATAGATTGAGCATCGCGCTATAGCCGTCAATGATACAGTCGTCTCCCCCCTGATAACCTGCATCGCCCGTATAGTTGATCACGGAAATATCACTTGCAGAGCATGCCAGATCAGCCTCAAAGCCCGTAGTTAGAACGAAATTAACCCATTCGCGTAGGTCTTTGTCGGGGATCTCCTGCAGTCTCGAATCAATCAGTTCAGCAATGGTTTGCGACGGTGCGTATAGAGATGCAGACTCTATCAGTTCTTCCTCAATGACATCTACTAGCGCCATTATCCGGTCGCGCTCAAACTTATCAAGCGCTCTGTCCATATGGCTAACTAGTTTTAGGTTAGAAAAAAACCCCACTCAGTGGGAAAGCTTGGCGTGCTAGAGAAAGAAAGTCTGCCAGCTCGGATAAAGGATTGCCGATCGGCGCATGAATCCACCCACCACCGGCTTCTGCATGTGCACCCGCTAAAGACACAGTTTGAGTGCGCCCACCAATATTTGCCTGGCCCTCCAGGACAACTACTTCGATTCCATATGTTCTGAGGGCATTGGCTGCTGCAATACCCGAATACCCAGCTCCAATTACGATGACGCGCTTGACAGGATCTGAGACGGGCGTCACAAAAGGCTGTCCAGCTGGCTCAAATGAACCTTTGAGCAATTTATGAGGTGGCAGCATGGGTGCATCCTTTTGGTAAGGAGATTAGCGATAAGAAAGTATAAATTTTGCTGGTATTCTTGTAAATAATGCAGCAACAAAGTACAACAAAGTACAACAAACGATAACAAACGATAACAAACGATAACAAATGTTTACAATGTTCTGCGTGTTCCAGATGTCTAGATTTTTGCAAAAATTAATCACGTGCACACAACATGATCAGCTTTGGCGTATTAGCTCCTGCCGGAGCTCCGGAGATGGCAGGCGAAGATTCTGGGGTTCTAAAAAGAGGAGGGTGGTACGATTTTAAGCTTGTCTCAATCACAGAGGGTGGTTGATGATTTTGCGCAAGAGCCGAATGCCCCAGCCTACCCTTTAAAGTTACAATGAATTTGCATGCTCTCTGTTTGGTTGTGGTGAATCGCGAAGCCGCACTGCTCTAGTGCTTCTTCGGTTTTCTAATAATGCTGAGGTGTTCCGCCGCTCTTATGTGTTGAAGGGGCAGCGATGTAAATACCCCTGGCGGTAAAAAACGCAGCGGTTGTCCAATCGAAATAGTTGAAATATCAACATGAGAACCATCCACGTCATGCCCGTTGGAGCCAAATATATTGTTCACTTCGCCTTTTTCGGCTGGGGTAGCATGGGCAAAATAACTTGATGCCCATCGTGGCGTCCAGTTGCCTGGCCGTTGGCTTCAATCACCGAAGTGGCTGCGCGTGCGAACACCGCTGTCTGTGGAGATAGGCAAGTGGTCTGGCTTATTTTCAAAAACTGGATGGGCAACCCAGACCATTGGCGCGATATAAATCAATCACCAAGTGAGCTGATACCACTTGGGGCGGCGCCGTACCGTGCGCTTTCGACAGGTTCACGTTGCCGTTTCTACCGTCATTAAGGATTGATCATGACAGCACTACAACAGGTTTTATCGGTTCGCCCAGTAGCGCAGAAGGACTTCGCCAAGTGGTGCGAGTTCTGGGCCAAGTACCAAGAGTTCTACAAGGTCGATGTGGGCATGCAGACCACCCAGTTAACCTGGGCCCGCTTCTTCGACAGCAGCGAGCCTGTGTACTGTGCGGTCGCCTCGATTGGGGAGCAGATCTACGGTTTCGTCCACTTCGTCTTTCACCGCTCCACCTGGGGCCGCAATGACTTCTGCTACCTGGAGGACTTGTACGTTTGCCCAAGCGTACGCGGCCAGATGATCGGCAAACAACTGATCGAATACGTGCAAGGGCAAGCCCGCGAGAAAAACTGCGACCGGCTTTACTGGCACACCCAGGAGACTAACCACACCGCGCAAAGGCTATACGACTGGATAGCCGAAAAGCCTGGTGTTATCGAGTACAGAATGCCGTTGGATGCCGTCCACGCTCACACTTGATCCATAACCTCGGCCACCCCCCGATCCTCACCCAGAAAACCGCCACTCTGGTGGTGCCACAGCTGCGCATAGATGCCGTTTTTGGCGAGCAGTTCTGCGTGGGTACCTTGTTCGATGATGCGGCCGTCATCCATGACAATAAGCCGGTCCATTGCCGCAATCGTCGACAGCCGATGGGCGATGGCAATCACGGTTTTGCCCTGCATCATTTCATCGAGGCTTTCCTGAATGGCCACTTCGACTTCGGAGTCCAGCGCGCTGGTAGCCTCGTCAAGGAGCAGGATCGGGGCGT
Source organism: Pseudomonas wadenswilerensis (assembly GCF_900497695.1). Classification (GTDB taxonomy): domain Bacteria; phylum Pseudomonadota; class Gammaproteobacteria; order Pseudomonadales; family Pseudomonadaceae; genus Aquipseudomonas; species Aquipseudomonas wadenswilerensis. The sequence continues at coordinate 407,234 of NZ_UIDD01000008.1, forward strand.
TCTTGAGCATCACGCGGGCAATCGCGACGCGCTGGCGCTGGCCGCCGGAAAGCTTGATGCCACGCTCGCCCACCAGGGTGTCGTAGCCGCTATGGCCTTGCCGGTCGCTCAGTTGGCTGATGAACTCATCGGCCTGGGCACTGGCCGCGGCACTGCGGACCTGGGCGTCGCTCGCATCGGGTCGGCCGTAGGCGATGTTGTCGCGAATGGAGCGGTGCAGCAGTGAAGTATCCTGGGTGACCATGCCGATGGCGCTGCGCAGGCTGTCTTGCGTCACCTGTGCAATGTCTTGCCCGTCAATGCGGATCTGCCCGCTGTCGACATCATAGAAGCGCAGCAGCAAGTTGATGAGCGTGGATTTGCCCGCGCCGGAGCGGCCTACCAGGCCGATCTTTTCACCCGGGCGAATATTCAGGCTCAGGCCATCGAGCACCTGGCGTTCGCCATTGTAGTTGAAGCTCACATTGTCGAAGGTGACCGCGCCGCCGGAGGTCACCAGCACACCTGCATCCGGCGCATCCTTCACCTTGGGGCCGCGGGTGAGGGTGGCCATGCCATCCTGCACGGTGCCGATGCTCTCGAACAGCGAAGTCATTTGCCACATGATCCAGTGCGACATGCCATTGATACGCAACGCCATGGCGGTGATTGCCGCCACGGCACCGGCGCCGACCTCACCCTGGTGCCACAGCCACAGGGCATAACCGCCTGCTGCCATGATCAACATCACCACCAGGGCCTGGTTGACGATCTCGAACTGGCTGACCAGGCGCATCTGGCGAAAGCCGGTTTGCTTGAAGTCCTCCATCGCTGCACGGGCGAAGTGCGCTTCACGATTGGAGTGGGAGAACAGCTTCACCGTGGTGATGTTGGTGTAGGCGTCCGAGATACGCCCGGTCATCATCGACCGCGCATTGGCCTGTTCCTGGCCGACTTTGCCCAGGCGGGGCACGAAGTACAGCATGGCCAGGCCGAACAACACGACCCAGGCAACGAAAGGCAGCATCAGTTTCAGCGCGAAACCGCCCGCCAGGGCGATGATCGCAATGAAATACACACCTATCCCGGGGAGGATCTCGATCAGGGTGAACAGCAGATCGCGCACGGCCAGCGCCGTCTGCATGACCTTGGTGGTGACCCGGCCGGAAAACTCATCGGAAAAGAACGAAAGGCTTTGCCGCAGCATCAAGCGGTGGAAGTCCCAGCGCAGTCGCAACGGCAGGTTTATCGCCAATATCTGGTGCTGCACCATGGTCCGCAATGCCACCAGCCCGACGCTGGCCAGCATGACGATGCCCATGCCCCACAACACGCGGCTTTCCTGCGCCGCCGCATCACCACCTGCCTGCCAGGTCGAGAGCAGATCCACGACCTGACCGAGGAAAGCAAACAGCCAGGCTTCGTAGATCGACACGCCAGCACTCAACAGTGCAAACGCAAGAATATAGCCGCGCGCGCCCCGTGTGCAGGCCCACAGGAAGCGAGCCAGGCCCTCGGGCGGTGGCGGTACCTCGTCAGGAGGAAAGGGGTCGAGCCTTCGTTCAAACGCACGAAGCATGGTGGTCTCCACAACGATCAAATTCTGGAGATTCTGCCACCGAACGGTGGCTTTGAGGGATTTGCCATGGGGCGTTTTCTGCCTGGCGGACTTTCAAACAACGCGCTGGCTCGCTAAATCTACCGGCTGGCTGCGCACGGTTGCGGGTCGAGCAATCCGGGCCTATGGTCCATGCGAGGCTTTACCTGCGCAGCGAGGTGACCCCATGCCGAACGACTCCCGCCCGGCCGTGCTCGAACTGATCGGCAATACGCCGCTGGTGCGTGTCAGCCGCTTCGATACCGGCCCGTGCACACTGTTCCTCAAGCTCGAATCGCAAAACCCCGGCGGTTCGATCAAGGATCGCATCGGCCTGGCGATGATCGACGCCGCCGAGCGCGATGGCCGCCTGCGCCCCGGCGGCACCATCGTCGAAGCCACCGCCGGCAACACCGGCCTGGGCCTGGCCCTGGTCGGCCGCGCCAAGGGTTACCGGGTGGTGCTGGTGGTGCCCGACAAGATGTCCACCGAGAAGGTCCTGCACCTCAAGGCCATGGGCGCCGAAGTGCACATCACCCGCTCTGACGTTGGCAAGGGCCATCCCGACTACTACCAGGATGTTGCCGCGCGGCTGGCGCAGGAGATTCCCGACGCGTTCTTCGCCGATCAGTTCAACAACCCGGCCAACCCGTTGGCCCACGAATGCAGCACCGCGCCGGAGATCTGGGCGCAGACCCAGCATGATGTCGATGCCATCGTCGTCGGCGTCGGCTCGGCCGGCACGCTGACCGGGCTGACCCGCTTCTTTCGCCGCCTGCAGCCGAACCTGGTGATGGTGCTGGCCGACCCGGTCGGCTCGGTGGTCGCCGAGTACAGCCGTAGCGGCACCCTCGGCACCCCCGGCTCCTGGGCGGTGGAGGGCATCGGCGAAGACTTCATTCCGTCGATTGCCGACCTTTCCAGTGTGCGCCAGGCCTACTCCATCAGCGACGAAGAGAGCTTCGATCATGCCCGTCAACTGCTGCGCGCCGAGGGCATTCTCGGCGGCTCTTCGACCGGCACATTACTGGCGGCGGCGCTGCGCTACTGCCGCGAACAAACCGAGCCGAAGCGGGTCGTCAGCTTTGTCTGCGACACCGGCACCCGCTACCTGTCGAAGGTCTACAACGACCAGTGGATGACCGACCAGGGCCTGCTGGCGCGCAAACGCTATGGCGACTTGCGCGACCTGATTGCGCGGCGCTTCGAGGATGGCCGGGTGATCAGCGTCGGCCCCGACGACACATTGCTCACCGCCTTTCAGCGCATGCGCCTGGCCGATGTGTCGCAACTGCCGGTGCTGGTCAATGGCCAGAATCTGGTCGGGGTGATCGATGAGTCCGACATTCTGCTCGGCGTGCACCAGGACGCTTCGCACTTTCACATGACCGTGGCCAGCGCGATGACCGACAAGCTCAAGCTGGAAACCCTGGCCCCCAGCGCCAGCCTGGCTGAACTGCAGGCCGAGCTCGACCGTGGGCTGGTGGCGATTATTGAAGACGCTGCGGGGTTTCACGGCGTGATTACCCGCGTCGATTTGCTCAATCACTTACGCAGGTCCCTACCATGAGTCAGCACGATGAAAGCGGCGCGCCACGCGCCTTCGCCACCCGGGTGATCCATGCCGGACAGGCGCCGGACCCATCCACCGGGGCACTGATGCCGCCGATCTACGCCAACTCCACCTATTTGCAGCAGAGCCCCGGGGTGCACAAGGGCCTCGACTACGGCCGCTCGCACAACCCCACGCGCTGGGCTCTGGAGCGCTGCGTGGCGGATCTTGAGGGCGGCACCCAGGCCTTCGCCTTCGCCTCCGGGCTGGCGGCGATCGCCAACGTGCTCGAGCTGCTCGACGCCGGCGCGCACATCGTCTCGGGCAATGACCTGTATGGCGGCACCTTCCGCCTGTTCGAACGGGTGCGCCGGCGCAGCGCTGGGCATCGCTTCAGCTTCGTCGACCTGGCTGACCTGGCGGCATTTGAAGCGGCGCTGCAGGCAGACACGCGGATGGTCTGGGTCGAGACCCCGAGCAACCCCTTGCTGCGCCTGACCGACCTCGCCGCGGTCGCGCGCATCTGTCGCGAGCGCGGCATTCTCTGCGTGGCCGACAACACCTTTGCCAGCCCGTGGGTCCAGCGCCCGCTGGAGCTGGGCTTCGATATCGTCCTGCACTCGACCACCAAATACCTCAACGGCCACTCCGATGTGATCGGCGGCATCGCCGTGGTCGGGCAGAACCCGGAACTGGCCGAGCGCCTGGGCTTTTTGCAGAACTCGGTGGGCGCTATCGCCGGGCCGTTCGACGCGTTCCTCACCCTGCGCGGGGTGAAGACCCTGGCCCTGCGCATGGAGCGTCACTGCAGCAATGCCCTGGAGCTGGCGCAATGGCTTGAGCGTCAGCCGCAGGTGGCGCGGGTCTACTATCCGGGTCTGGCCTCGCACCCGCAGCACGAACTGGCGCGGCGGCAGATGCGCGGCTTCGGCGGGATGATTTCCCTTGACCTGAACAGCGACCTGGCTGGCGCCAAACGCTTCCTCGAAGCGGTGCAGATCTTCGCCCTGGCCGAGAGCCTGGGCGGGGTCGAAAGCCTGATCGAACACCCGGCGATCATGACCCACGCCAGCATCCCGGCAGAGAACCGCGCGCAACTGGGCATCGGTGATGCGTTGGTGCGTTTGTCGGTGGGTGTCGAGGATGTCGAGGACCTGCGGGGTGATCTGGCTCAGGCGTTGGCGCGGATTTGAGCGGTGGGGGGATAGCTGCTAAGCGGCCTTCAGACGGTGGGAGCGGGCTTGTCCCGCGATAGGGTCATGTCAGCATGACAGACAATTTTCAGAGTCAGAATCGCGGGGCAAGCCCGCTCCCACCTGGACGCCGTACACCGGCAGCTCTGGGTCGGTAACTGCCGTTCGACAGAAGTCGCAATCAGTCCCGAGCAATCTTGTCATTTGCCAACGCTTAGGGCAGGGTCGATACCACTGACATCTCTGCCAAAGGAGTGACCGCATGTCAAAGCTATATCCCAGTATTGATCCTGAGGGGCTGGTCGAGTACTCGGTGGTCTACACCGACCGCTCGCTCAACCACATGTCGCAGCAATTTCAAGGCGTGATGAAGAACATTTCCAGCACCCTGAAACAGGTCTACAACGCCCAGGCTGTTGCGGTAGTGCCGGGCAGCGGCACATTCGGCATGGAAGCGGTAGCGCGACAGTTTGCCACCGACCAGCAATGCCTGGTGATACGCAACGGCTGGTTCAGTTATCGCTGGAGCCAGATCCTTGAGATGGGCAACATCCCGGCGGCCACCACGGTGCTGAAAGCCCGACCGGTCGACACGGGCCGCCAGGCTGCCTACGCACCACCCCCTCTGGACGAAGTGCTGGCAGCCATTCAGGCTTCGAGGCCGCAGATTGTCTTCGCCCCCCACGTTGAAACCTCATCAGGGATTATCCTGCCCGACGACTACCTGCGGGCCGTCGGCGACGCCGTACATGCGGTGGGTGGCCTGTTCGTGCTGGACTGCATCGCCTCAGGCACGATTTGGGTTGATATGCACAAGTGCGCAGTCGATCTGCTGATCAGCGCGCCGCAGAAAGGCTGGAGCGCCTCCCCTTGCTGCGCCCTGGTGATGTTCAGTGCCTTGGCCCTCGAGCGCATCGAGCAGACGCATAGCAGCAGCTTTGCCTGCGACCTGAAAAAGTGGCTTCAGATCATGCAGGCCTACGAACAGGGCGGGCATGCCTACCATGCGACCATGCCCAGCGATTCCCTCGCGCGCTTTAACGACGTGATGAAAGAGATGCAAGCCTACGGTTTCAACAAGGTCCGCGGCGAACAACAGGCGCTGGGCGATCGGGTGCGCGCAATGTTGACCGGCAAAGGCATCAAAAGCGTGGCCGCAGACGGCTTTCAGGCCCCTGGCGTAGTGGTGAGCTACACCGATGATGCCGACATCAAGAGCGGCAAGAAATTTGCCGACCACGGCCTGCAGATCGCCGCCGGAGTGCCGTTGCAATGCGACGAGCCGGCCGACTTCCAGACCTTCCGCATCGGTCTGTTCGGCCTCGAAAAGCTGCACAATATCGAGCGCACGGTCAGCACCCTCGAGCAGGCACTGGACGAAGTGATGGTGGACTAAGCCCTCATCTTGCCTGCAGCACCTACCGGGCTTGTGAAATCCAGGAAGGTATCCTGTTCTGGGCACTGCCGGCCCTTGGCGCTGTATGACCGGGGTCGACCTATAGCTGCCCTTCACGGAGGGCAGCTGGCGGGTTATAGCGGCGGCTGACAATGACCGCTACCGGCCACAAGCGGACATTAGGTCATTCATCCTGGACTTCGCGTTTTCAACAGGCCATGGGATTCGAATATTCTGGTGTAGATTTCCCTGACTACGGTTTGCTTTCTCATGTTGTATGCCTGGAATGTATCGGCCCCATCCTTCGCTTGAATCTTGGCTTCAGCGTATAGCGTCCGGTCTTGCGGATGCGTGCGGAGCCAATCGCGGAAAAGCACGTGGCGAACATATTCGATGGCCAGCGTTTTCCCCGCCAGCGCGGTGGCGATGTCTGCCCTCAATGCCTGAAACAGCTCCGCCCAGGTGGGGTCGTAGGCTTGCACTTCAATAGGATCGCTTTTCGGCTGGCCCATAACCCATGGGTTTTCGTCCGGATCGCCTGCTTCGAACGTTGTGATCTGATTGGCGTCCCGCCAATACCGGTTCATTTTTTCAATCTTCACAGACGACCCCCGTAAAGTTGCCTAATGCAATGCTGCGCACAGGGACCGATGGCGTTGCCTTGGGCTCAACCGTGCACCAAGAAGGCCCCTGGCGGAACCCGATATCGCAGCTTCTTGCATTTGCCGGGTGCGGGCTGGTGCCCTGGCGGGCGATCCGGAAACCAGATTCGGCATTTACCCGGAGGCGGTAAATGGCCGCGGGGAACTTCAACCTCATCGTACCCAGACTCTGGCTCGACGGAAGCCGTTTGGAGTTTCCCTTCGGGCCGAGGCCTGTCAACCGTCGGTAAATCCGATACCCGGTCTGCCTTTGCACGAGCGATGTTGCCGGCGTCGTGCCCTTGAGTCTCCACTTCCTGCCTCTTCTGTACTGCGGCCAGGTCCGCTTTGGCGTTGGGTAGGGTGCCCGAAGACCGGGCCTGCTGCGCCGCCTGGATCAATTGGAAGTTGCGGTTGCGTAACTCGACGTTGCGACCAACTCGCATGTTCGAGCGCGCCGCCAAGGTTTCAGCCTGCTGGTACTGCCCTTGCTGAAGACGCAACACACCGAGGTAATGCAGCGTCGCCGGATTGTTCGGCTGGATTTGCAGGGCTCGCTCCAGCGTGGCAGCGGCTTGGTCCGGCTGGCCGTTCTCATACTGCCGCGAGGCGGTTTCGATCAGGGCGGTTGATGCGCTGTTACTTTGCGCTGCCGCACTTCGCTCAGCAGCAACCGAACAAAGCGACGCGACGGCGCTGAACACCAGGATGAGACCCGGCAGAAAACTCTTGGTTGGCATCAGGGGGGCGGACTCGACTGATCTCGGACGGCACTGCCGTAAAACAGACCACAGCGCTGCTCGGTACTTCCGATGCAGGGCCCCAATTGACCTGGCCAGTACCCTGAAGTTCCCGCGGCAGCGGCCAGCGGGTGGGTAACAATGCCGAGGGGCATCGCTCATTCACCACCACTGGGGCGAAGTTGTTCATTGTGGATTAGCAGTGGGGCGAGGACACTCGTTCAGCGTCCTCGCCACTAAGGCACCCTACAGCGACACCAGCACATCACACTGCGATTCGTTGAGCACATGCTTGGTGACGCTGCCGATCAACAGCTCTTCCAGCGCGCTGTCCCCCTGCTTGCCGATCACGATCAGATCGCAGTCCAGCTCCTGCTCCTGCTCGACGATCCGCCAGGCAGGGTCGCCGTGCACCACGACTTGCCGCGCATCGCTCACCCCGGCGGCTTCGCTCAGGGCCGCGAGCTGTTGCACGGCATCTTTGCGGATGACATTGCGGTAGTGAGTGAGGGTGTCCTGGTCGATGTGAGCGAAGCGCATGCTGCTTTCGAAGGGCGCTTCGTACACATGCAGCAGGATGATCTCGGCCTGCGGGGCAACCGCTTTTACCAGCTCGATGGCGCGCAGCGATGAAGGCGAGAAATCCACCGGAACCAGCACGGTACGGTAGGTGTCGCGAGGTGCCTGCTTGACCACCAGCATCGGGCAGAGCATGCGGTTGAGCATTCGTTGTACGGTCGAGCCCAGCAGCAGACGGCGCGCCACACTCTGGCCCTTCGCCCCACACACCAGCAGGTTGCTGCGTTTGTCCTGTACCACACGGGTGATTTCGCTGACCACCGAGCCGGGCGCGACCTGTACGCCAGGGGCGATGTCATAGCGCTGGAACAGCATGGCTGCCAGTGCGTGCACTTTCTCTCCGGCGGTCTCCAGCACGCGATTCAACAAGTCTTCATCAGGCACCAGCACCTGCTTCAAGCGCTCGTAGGGCGCTGGATTGGCAACGTAGAGCAGGTCCAGCGCTGCCTGTTGCGCCTTGCTCAAGAGTGCAGCGCGCTCTGCCGCGTTGCGGGCAGAAGTGGACAGGTCGGTGGCTACCAGTACGTGGTTCAACGGGCTCATGTGGGGCTCCTTATGCAATGCTGTGCACAGGGATCGATGGCGTTGGCCGGTTTCGATCCATTCCTTGCTTGCCGCCATCGTCTCGCGAACCAGGCCTGGCGGCTTGATTTGGGTCAAAGGAGTGGGGGAGGCGAGGCAGGTGCCTGAAGAGCCCCCTATGTTGATCTCAAGTACCGATAAAGCGTCTGCCGACTGATATCAAAATCACGCGCCAATTTAGATTTACTTTCTCCAGCGCGGGCGCGGTCAATTAAACTTACAACCTGATTGTCAGACAGTTTTTTCTTGCGACCTTTGTATAACCCACGGATCTTTGCGGCAGCAATGCCTGTCGCCTGTTTTTCCCTCGCTGCAGCGCGCTCGAACTCTGCCAGCGCCTCCATTACTGCAATGATGGGCTCCACAACTTCAAGACAGTCATGGCGGAAAATCAGGTTTTCGTTCAAGAACTCCAGGGTTACCTGCTTTTCAATCAGCCGGCGAATGAGGGTGCACAGCTGCTCGGTACTGGAACTGAGCGATGCCATGCTGTCCACTACCACAGTATCCCCGCACTGTATGTAGCGAATTAGCTTTTCAAGGCCTGCGCGATTCGCGGCATCGTCTGCAGTTTCATCGAAAAACACGGCGTCAAATACATCATGGCGGGTTGATTTCTCTACGCTGTCCTCGGGTTCTTGTAGAGAGAGCCGGAAATATTTGATGCGATGCAATCTCATGGTGCCTCCTTGGCAATACTTGTACACCGTCGTTCCAGACTTGTACAAACTGTAACTAAATCAATAAATTCTTACACATGCCTGTAACACTGAGTCCACCCAAAATACACAGTTGCAAAGAATTTGGCTTGTCTTATCATTTTGAAGCTTGGAATGAGTCTAACAAATTTTTCGGCAAGCAGTCGATTTCGTGTTTATTGAATAACGCGCATGCATTCATGCAGTGAATTTGAATGCCTGCTGTTTGATAGCTCAAGCAATTGATTTAACCCGCTTGATGAGGCTGGTAATTATCCGGCGCACGCAGAGGATGCAGTGATGAAGGTCATGGAAAAAACCATCGAAACGGATCACCCAAATACCGATCAGGAAAAGATTGCTACTGTCACCCGGAGCATTACCGAGCACGGAAACTACCTACGCAAGCGCTATCCGATCTTGCAGCATCAGAATGCGCTGGGTGCGAGTGTCATGGTGTTTTCCCTGGCAGGGATGGTCGTCACCGGAGGGCTCTACCTAACGGGCTATATCCCCGCATGGATGTGCATTTTGATCAATGCGCTGCTGACATCGTTCATTCATGAAATCGAACATGACTTGATTCATCGCCTGTATTTCAGAAAACAGCCGCTGGCCCATAATGCCATGATGTTTTTTTGCTGGCTGGCTCGGCCGGGAATGCCCAGCCCCTGGCTAAGGCGCAATCTGCATTTTCATCACCATAAGGAGTCCGGAACTGATACGGATGTCGAGGCATGGATCACGACCAGTGGCAACCCCTGGGGAATACTGCGGTTGTTGAAACTGATGGATGGGTTTGTATTTGGTTTTCTAAACGCGGTTTTTGCGCCGGGATGGCGGCAAAAGGTAAGATTGTTAGGCAAGATCATTCGGCTCAATACACCGTTCGGGCTTTTGTATTGGGGGTGCTGGTATGTGTTCCTCGGCTACCATCTGTATGTGGGCTTTGGATCAATCATCGGGGCGGAGGTCCACAGTAGTGCTGCGACATTGGCGTTAATGGATGTCGTCAATAGCGCAGTGGTTATACTTATCGCTCCAAACATGATACGGCAGTTCTGCCTGTTTTTTATAAGTTCCAATATGCACTATTACGGCGATGTTGCCCCGCGTAATGCGTTGCAGCAAACCCAGGTAATGAACGCTTGGTGGTTGTGGCCGTTTCAGCTGTTTTGTTTCAACTTCGGTAGCACTCACAGTATTCACCACTTCGTTGTGAGAGACCCGTTCTATCTTCGTCAGATGACCGCACCTTATGCGCATAAAGTCATGGCGGAGGCCGGTGTCAGGTTCAATGACTTCGGTACCTACAAACGAGCGAACCGTTTTTCCATGGGGCACTCTCAAACTCGCTCGCGGGGGTGAATTCCCCGATAAACATGATCTGTTGATAGGTGGAGCCCGGTCTGCCAGGCGGCGGGATCTTTCTTGTCGCCTGGCAGGCTTGCTAACGGTCAAGTTAGGCAAGTAGCAAGGGCTGCACTGCAAATACGAGGAGTCTTAGGTATGAAAGCGCAAGGGATGTGTGCGAAGCCGTTCGAAGCGGTCAAGCAGGCCTTCGAGGACATGTTTGACGATCCGCAGGAGCGTGGCGCCGGGCTCTGCGTGCAGGTAGGCGGAGAGATGGTTGTCGACCTGTGGGCCGGTATGGCGGATCAAGAGGGCACCAGGCCTTGGACGCGGGATACGCTGGCCAACACTTTTTGCGTTGTAAAACCCTATGTCGCGGTGGCCGTTCTGATGTTGGTCGAGGAGGGCAAGCTGGAGCTGGATGCGCCGGTGGCCCGTTACTGGCCTGAGTTCGCCCAGAACGGCAAAGCCAAGGTCACCTTGCGTCAGGTGATGAACCACACCGCGGGCCTGCCGGCGCTGCGAGCACCCGACCATAACGCCATGATGTATGACTGGGAGCATATGCTGCGGGTACTGGAAGCCGAGCCGCTCTGGTGGGAGCCGGGAACAGACCTGGGGTACGGCACCACTACCTTTGGCTGGATTCTCGGTGAGTTGATTCGTCGGGTAGACGGACGAGACCCCTGTGCCTTTATCCACGAAAAGATTCTGGACCCCCATGACCTCGACGTTCACCTCGGTGTGGACGAAAAACACTTTCATCGTATCGCGCGTTTCGACAGTGCCATCGGGCGAGTCGGTGATCCTTACTCGCAAGCGCTGCGCACAGTGCTAAAAAGCGAGCCAGCGCATATCGCGACATTCGCCTTCACCAACCCCGGAATGGTGCCCAGACGAACCAGCGACCCTCGCTGGTGGGCCTATCGGCAACCGGCTGTGTGTGGACATGGCACGGCTCACGGCCTGGCCGGTTTCTATAGTGCATTGCTGGCGGGAAACTTTATCGGTCGCGAACTGCTCAGTGAGTTCACTCGAGAGCACAGTCATGGCATGGACCGGGTATGGATGCGGCCCATGCGTTATGGATTAGGCTGCATGCTGGAACAGCAAGTCGACCCGACGGCTTCCCACGCAATGGGCCCAGACACCTTTGGGCATATCGGCCTTGGCGGTCCGATAAGTTTCGCCGATCCCGAAAGGCACGTGAGCTTTGGTTTTGTCACCACGACCTCGGGCAGCCATACGATGATTGACCCCCGTCCTGGCCTGCTGTCATCGCTTGTCTATGCGGCGCTTTGAGCGAGTAATCCTTCATGCAGGGTGGGTGCATGAGCGGGCCGCATCGGCGGCCCAGGACAATCGCAGGCGATCACTCACCGGCGCGGACGAAGGCGCCCCGCGCACAATTTGCAGCAATGGTGGGAGAGTAACGTGGTGGGTGGGTAGAGCAAGGGATATGGACTTGGAGGGTTACGATGGAGTTGGCCATCAACTTGAAGCGGGGGTGTATCAAGCTTCCGTGGGGGCTGGCTTGTCCTGTGATTGCAATCGATCTTGTGCCGGTGCGTTGTGGGGCAAATCGTCGGCGTTGAGGAGGTGAGTACCAGGAGCTGATCTTGGGCGAAAGCGGATGCATTCGGATGGCTGCTTTCGACCCAAAGCTGCCGGTGTATGGCGTCCAGGTGGGAGCGGGCTTGCCCCGCGATTCTGACTCTGAAAATTGACTGTCATGCTGCCATGAGCCTATCGCGGGACAAGCCCGCTACCACCGTCTGAAGGCCGCTTCTGGCCGATTGCAGCCTATTGAGACAGGCTAAACCCAATTTTATGGTTTGCGGACGATCACGCCACTACGAAGCAGACATACCAAGCCTGCGACAGCGAGAGTGTCGCGAGATCAAGCGCAAGGGCCCGCTATTTGATCTGCACAATGACCGGACCTTCCGTTACGATCGGCGGTTCCGCGTGAATATCTAGCGCATTTTTCTGAATCCAGTCACGTGCAACTTTCAAGCTCGCATCGCTGCCGACTTTGTCCGTGCAGACAGTCACCGACGTACCGCCATCACCCGTATTCAGAAGCGTGTAGCTGACCAGCCCTGGCACTGTCCGCAGGGTAGCTTCGACGTCGGCTTTGCGCTCTTCCAAAAGCTCGAAAAGCTGCTTCGCTCCAGCACCTAGGTAGGTTCTGATAACCGCATACATGTTCGTCTCCTTTGGGGCGCCGCCTCGATGCTAATTTCCAGGTCCACTGATGGCCGCTTTCAGCCAAGTTTCAATTCGCCCCGGTTTATTAAGCTTAGCCACACGCCAACGACAAACGAAACGCAACGACCACCGGCTGCTTCTGGCCGATAGCTGCCTTTTGCGATAGCCAGATATCGGCCAACCGAGAAGCCACGCAACCCGTTAGCCCATTACTCAGTTTGAGGGACAAGTATTGCGCTGACAGACATCCGCGCCTTACCTCCATTGCCATCGGTTTTCCCCTTGCATTAAAATAAAATACCATCGAAAAAACCGATATCCCTTCATGCGCTACTCCCCAGAAGCCCTCCAAGCCTTCGTAGAAGCCGCCGCCCTAGGCTCCTTCTCCGCCGCTGCCCGCAAACTGCGCAAAAGCCAATCCACCATCAGCGCCGCAATCGCCAACCTCGAAGCCGACCTCGGCGTCACCTTGTTCGACCGCCAGGCCCGTCAACCCATACTCACCGAAGCCGGCCGCAAGGTGCTCGGCCATGTACAGGAGATCCTCGCCGCCAGCGAACGCCTGGACCAGCTGAGCATCCGCCTGGCGGACAAGGTCGAGCCGCGGCTGACCATCGTGTTTTCCGACATGCACCAGCTCAACCCGGACAACCGGGTGATGCAGTTGTTCGAGCAGCGCTATCAGGACATCGAGCTGGAATGCATGATCGCCGAGGCCGGCGATGTGCTGAACCTGCTGCAGAGCGGCCGCGCACACTTGGGCATGCTCGCCGCGCAACCCGGCTACCCGCCGGATGTGGCCGCTACGCGGCTGGCGGCGCAGGCGCAGATGGGGATTTTTGTGGCGAGCAGTCACCCGCTGGCGCAGCTTGCGCAGCCGACTCAGGCGCACTTGGTCGGGCATCGGCAGTTGTACTTGAATACCTACACCGACAGTGTGAACAAACCCCAGGGGCGGGTGTGGTCGGCGCCGGATTATCTGATGCTGCTGGAGATGACCGAGGAGGGCTTTGGCTGGGCCGAGTTGCCCCACGGTCTGGTCAGGCAGTACGGCCATGGCCAGCTCACCGAGCTGAAGCTGCGCGGCTGGCCGCGGCCAATCGCGGTGGATGTGGCCTGGTCGAAGCTGACCCCGCCGGGGCCGGCGGGGTTGTGGTTGCTCGATCGGTTGCTGGAAAGCAGCTAGGCGCGGGCGCCGGCCCGTTCCAACAGCACCTGCATTTCCTTGTAACCCCGCTGCCGCGCATGCTGCAGCGGCGTCACGCCTTCACCATCGGCCAGGTTCACATCCGCCCCGGCCTTGATCAGCTCGCGCACGATCTCGACATGCCGCTGGCCGCCGTCGCCGAGGATGATGGCCTCGAGCAGGGCGGTCCAGTGCAGTTTGTTGACGTGATCAACCGCCACACCTGCGGCGATCAGCAGGCGCACGGTGTCGACGTGGCCGCGTTCGGCTGCCGGTATCAGCGCGGTGCCGCCGTAGCGGTTGGTGCTGGTGAGGTCGGCGCCGTGGGCCAGGGTCAGTGTGAGGATGTCGTTGTGGCCACGGGCACCGGCGTACAGGTAGGGGCTGTCTTCGATGGAGTCCTTGGCGTTGACGTCGGCACCGGCGTCGATCAGTACCTTGGCGGCTTCGACCTGGTTGTTGTGGGTGGCCAGCAACAGTGGGGTGCGACCCATTTTGTCGCGGGCTTCACGGTTCGCGCCCTGGTCGAGCAGGCTGCGCACCTGTGCGGCCTGGCCTTGTTCGGCTGCGCTGCGCAGTTGGCTTTCGAGGGTGCCGCCGTCGGCGCTGGCGGTCAGCGAGGTGAGCATGGCAAATACCACGGCAAGGTGAGTGGACAGGCGTTCAAGGAGCATGGCAGTACCTCCTGGTGGGCGATTGCTCGCAAGGTCGGGCCATGTTAAAAGTCGGGCTCCTTATTTAGAAGTTAAATAAAAGCATGTCTGTCAGTGAAAAATCGAATAGGCCGCTGTTCGACCTCGACCTGTTGCGGGCGGTGGTGATGGTCAGCGACTGCGGCAGCTTTACCACGGCGGCGGCGCGCCTGCACTCGACCCAGTCGACGGTCAGCCAGAAGGTCCGCCGGCTGGAGGAGATGGTCGGGCACAAGCTGCTCGAGCGCGGCAACCGCGACGTGCTGCCCACTGACGCCGGGCAGACGCTGCTCGGCTACGCCAGGCAGATGCTGGCCTACAACGATGAAATGCTCGAGGCGATGTCGGGCGCGACGGTGGCGGTGACCGTGCGCCTGGGCGTGCCGGAAGACTTTGCCGCCGGGCGCACCACCCATCTGCTCTCGACCTTCAACCGCAAGCATCCGCAGGTCAAGCTGGAGGTCACCAGTGGCCTGTGCCGCGACCTCAGCGCCAGTTACGACAACGGCGAGCTCGACCTGATCCTGCTCAAGCAGCGACGCAACAGCCGTGAGGCGGTGGCCTGCTGGCCGGAGAAGCTGCAATGGATCGACAGCGCGAAAAACCCCGCCTTCGACCAGGACCCGGTGCCGCTGGTGACCTTCCCGCCACGCGGCCTGTACCGCGACGACATGATCGGCGCCATCGAGCGCATGGGCCGCCGCTGGCGCATCAGTTTCACCAGCTCCAGCCTCAGCGGCCTGCAGGCGGCGGTGGCCAACGGCATGGGCATCAGCCTGCTGCCGCTGCGCGCGGTCACCGCCGAGCATTTGCAGCTGACCTCGGCCCACGGCCTGCCGTCGATCGATGCCATGGAGGTGGCGATCATTCATCGGCCGACCGCCGACGCCATGGTCAAGGAACTGGCCGCGGAGCTGGCGCGTACCCTGGCGAGCGAGTAACAGCAGCGTCGCTCTGCTGTACCTGTAGCATCGCTACAGCGTACCTGCAGGCTGCTCGCTCTGCAGCCATCTAGCAGGCTGGTACAGGTGCACGCGATTACGGCCCTGGTGCTTGGCGGCATACAGGGCGTTGTCGGCCTTGGACAGCAAGCGCGAAAGGTCGTGTTCGCCAGGGCCGCTGGCGCCGACGATGCCGATGCTGACGCTGAGGAATCCCGGTTCCAGCATCGGTAGCGCGTAGAAGCTTTCACAGATGCGTTGCGCTACCTGCTGCGCCGTCTGCGCGTCGGTATTGGCCAGCAGGCAGGCGAACTCTTCACCGCCGATACGGGCGAAGACATCCTCCTGACGCACGCTGTTGCGGGTGATCTGGGCGAAGGCGATCAGCGCCTGGTCGCCGGTCTGGTGGCCGTGGGTATCGTTGAGGCGCTTGAAGTGATCGAGGTCGCACAGCAGCAAAGCCACCGGCTCGCCACGGCGGGCGCAGTCGGCCAACAGCTTTTCGCCACGGGACATGAAGGCGCGGCGGTTGCCGACGCCGGTCAACGGGTCGGCATAGGCGGCGGCCTTGAATTTCAGCTCGGTGCGCTCGCGGACCATGGCCAGGGTCACGTAGGCGATGCCGATGGCGTAGAGCATCGACTCAAAGAGCATGAACGAGAAGAAACCGGTGCCGCGGCCGTTGCTGGTGATCGCCTGGTCCAGCGACACGCCATGGTCGGCAACGGTACGCACGCAGTAGAAACCGGTGTGCACCAGCATCAGCAGCAGCGCTGGCAGGTAGGAGACTTCAAGCTGCTGGCGGCTGCGCCACAGTTCAAAGATCGACAGGCCGCCATACGTCGCCGCCAGCATCGAATACACCGTCACCCGCAGGCCCAGGTCGTCGTAGAAACCCGGCATCAGCCCCCACAGCGACCAGAACAGTGCGCCGGCCAGGATCCCCGGCAGGTGCGGCGGGCGGCCGGTAAACACACGCATGGCGGTCCAGTTCAGCGCCGCGCCGAGCAGCAGGACAATGTTGCCCAGCACCAGGGCGATAAAGTCGGGGGTCAGGCCGCGCAGGCTGATCAGGGTCACGCCGCAGGCGGCGAGCAGGAGCATGCTGCCCAGGTAGCCGAGGGTCCGCTCGCGTACGCCGCGGCTCCAGGCATGCAGGGTCAGCAGGCCCATCAGGGCAAAGATGAAAATGGCCACCAGCAACAGGGTCGGGATGCTCAGCAGCAAGGGTATCGCTCTCCGCTCATGGCCGGGTGGCCAACCGGCCAGCGCCGGTTTTCAGCGGCATGCTAGCCGAGCAGGTGCCACTTTGCCAGCCGTTCGCTGCCTTCAGGACAGGCTTCGGTTATGCTGCTGGCCGATCCTCAATCGGCGGACCACCCATGCCCAGACTGCCTTCGCTGACCGCCTTGCGCACCTTCGAGTGCGCCGCCCGCCACGGTCATTTCGGCCGCGCCGCCGCCGAGCTGTGCGTCACCGACAGCGCCGTAAGCCATCAGATTCGCCAGCTCGAAGAGCAACTGGGCGTTGCGCTGTTCGTCCGCGAAGGCCGCCAGGTGCGCCTGACCAGCGAGGCGGGGCGCCTGCTCCAGCATTTGCAGCAGGCCTTCGAGCTGATCGGCAAGGCCTGCGACGAGCTGCGCGACCCGGCCTCCCAGGCGGTGCTGCGCCTGGCCGTGACCGCCGAGCTTGCGCAAAATTGGCTGGTGGCGCGCCTGGCCGATTTCAGCAGCCGCTACCCGCATATCACCCTGCACCTGCACGAGCAGCCGATCGATGCCGGGGCGCCGGCCGCCGATATCGACCTGGCGATCACCTATGGCACCAGTTCGGTGGATGCCAGCACCCACTTCGTCCGGCCCTTGCCGCTGTTGCAGTTCTTTCCGGTGTGCAGCCCCGGGCTGTTCAACCTCGGCGGCCTCAAGCGCCCGCGCGACCTGGTGCGCCACTGCCTGCTGCACGACGACCAGGACGGCAAGACCTGGACCGCCTGGCTCGCCACCCACGCCGAGGATGCCCAGCCCGGGCGCCAGCTGTACTTCCCTCATGCAGCTTTGGCCCTTGAGGCGGCGGCCTTGGGGCAGGGCGTGGCCATGGGCGACAACCTGACCTGCCAGGCCGACCTGGTCAGTGGCCGCCTGGTGCGGCCGTTCAACGCCAGCGTCACCGCGCTGGGGCAATACGCGCTGGTGTGCGAACGCCTGCGCCTGGAGCGCGGCGCGGTGGCCGATTTCATAGAATGGTTCACCACTCAGATCGCCGAACCGTGAATTGAATTCATCAATCGCTTAGATTTCATCGTTGGAAGCCTCGGCCCGGGCGGCGTAGCGTGCAGCTATCCCCACCCACCGCAGAGGTTGCTCATGGCGCGTTCACTTACCACCACTCCCAAGGCCGATGGTTTCCGCCTGCCCGGCGAATTCGAGCACAAGGCCGGTTGCTGGCTGGGCTGGCCGGAGCGCCCGGACGTCTGGCGCAACGGCGCAAAGCCTGCGCAGAAAGTCTGGGTCGAGATCGTCAGCGCCATCGCCTCCAGCGAGCCGGTCACCGTCTGCGCCTCCGCCGCCCAGTACGCCAACGCCCGGCGCCTGCTGCCGCCGCAGGTGCGGGTGGTGGAAATGACCTGCAACGACACCTGGTTCCGCGACAGCGGCGCGGTGTTCGTGGTCAACGATGCCCGCGGCGAAGTGCGCGGCGTCGACTTCGAGTTCAACGCCTACGGCGGGCTGGATGGCGGTCTGTACTACCCCTGGGACAAGGACGACCAGATCGCCCAGAAGATCCTCGAAATCGAGAACCTCGACCGCTACCGTGCGCCGCTGATCGCCGAACTCGGCGGAATCCAGAGCGACGGCCAGGGCAGCCTGCTGACCACCGAACAGTGCCTGCTCAACCGCAACCGCAACGCCCACCTGGGCAAGGCTGAAGTGACCCGCCGCCTGGAGGATTACCTCGGCGCCGAGCAGGTGATCTGGCTGCCGCGCGGCTGCAAGTTCGACGAAACCGACGGCCACGTCGACGACCTGGCCTGCTTCGTACGCCCCGGCGAAGTGGTGCTGCAATGGACCGACAACCGTGACGACCCGCAGTGGGAAATCTACCAGGAGGCCTACGACATCCTGCGCAGCACCCGCGACAGCCGCGGCCGCGAGCTCAAGGTGCACAAGCTGCCGCAGCCGGATGTACTGGAATGGACCGCCGAAGAAGCCGCCGGCCTCGACCAGGTTGACGGCACCCACCTGCGCCAGGCCGGGACCAGGATCTGCGCGTCGTACATCAACTACTACGCCGGCAACTCGGCGATCGTCGTGCCGCTGTTTGGCGACCGTAACGACCAGGTGGCCCAGGCGACCCTGGCCGAGTTGTTCCCTGGCCATCGCATCATCGGTATCGACAACTCGCGGGAGATTCTGCTCGGCGGTGGCAACGTTGCCTGCATCACCATGCCGCAATACGCCGGAGCAAAAATCTCATGAGCCTGCGCGCCTGTGGCCTGGCCGTAGCGCTGGCGTGCGGTATGACGCAGGCGCTGGCTGCCAGCAATGAGCAGCCGACGGTCAACCTGTACATCTGGGGCGAGTACCTGGCCCCGGATACCCTGAGCAACTTCGAAAAAAGCACCGGTATCCGCGTGGTGGCCGACCACTTCGACTCGCTGGAAACCGTGGAGACCAAACTGCTGACCGGGCGCAGCGGCTACGACCTGGTGCTGACCGCCGGCCAGCACCTGTCGCGGGCGATCAGCAGCGGCGCCCTGCAGCCGCTGGACAAAGCCCGCCTGCCGCACCTGGCCGGCATCGGCGAGGAGTTCCGCCAGCACATGGCGGTGTACGACCCGGGCAATCGCTATGCCGGCACCTATGCCTGGGGCACCACCGGCTTCGGTTACCAGCAGCAGGCTTTGGCGGCGCGCCTGCCCGAGGCGCCGACCGACAGCTGGGCGATGCTGTTTGATCCGCAGGTGGTATCGAAGTTTGCCAGCTGCGGAGTGAGCCTGCTCAACGACCCCAACGAGGTGTTCGCCGCCGCCATGCGCTACCTGGGCCTGGACATCAACCAGCAGCGCGTCGAGGACCTGCGCCAGGCCGAGGCCCTGTTGCAGAAGGTGCGGCCGTACATCCGCTACTTCGACAACGACCGCAACATCAACGACCTGGCCAATGGAGAGACCTGCCTGGCGATGTCGTGGAACGGCAACGTCGCCATCGCCCAAAACCAGGCGCGCCAGGCCAACAAGGCCATCGACCTGACCTTCAGCATCCCCCGCGAGGGCACGCTGATCTGGCTCGATGCCCTGGTGATCCCCAAGGACGCGCCGCACTCGGAAGCTGCCCTGGCCTTGATGGACTACCTGATGCGCCCGGAGGTGATCGCGCCGATCACCGACAATATCCAGTACGCCAATGCCATCACTGCGGCCGATGCCCTGGTCGATCCGGCGATACGCAACGCTCCCGGCACCTATCCGCCCGCCGAGGTGCGGGCGCGCCTGTACAGCAAGAACGACAACAGCAAAGCCTTCAACCGCGAGCTGACCCGCGCCTTCAGCCGGCTCAAATCGGGGACCTGAAGCACGCCAAGATGCGCGGGTGCGCCACATTGTTGCGCCCGCGCGTCGCGGCGATTGTGGCACTTGCCGGCGTGCGGTATGAGTAGCCCACTCCCGCCGCCCAAGAGCGGGAGATCACAAGGAACGCCCCGAATGCCTCAGCTCAAGAACGCGATCTCCCTGGCCTTGCTGTTGCTGGCCACGCCCCTGGTCCATGCGCAGACCGCCAACCCCGAAGCCGCCGTGCGCTCCAACCTGCTGGTCGATGCGGTGGCATGGCGCCAGACCGCGGCGGAATTCCGCGCGCTGTACTACCAGGGTTTCAACGTCGCCAAGGCGCGTCTGGACCAGGCCCTGGCCAACCAGAAACCCGGCGACAAGAAACCTGCGATCATCAGCGATATCGACGACACCATCCTCAGCAGCAACACCTACTGGGGCTTTCTGATCGGCCAGGACAAGGAGTTTTTCGATGATGCGGTGTGGGACCGCTGGGTCGCCGCCAATGGCCCGACCCTGACCCCGGGGGCGCTGGAGTTTCTTGAGTATGCCAAGTCCCGTGGCGTGGAGATCTTCTACGTCTCGAGCCGCGACCAGGGCGACAAGACCTACGAGTACGCGCTCAACAACCTGCGCGCGCTCAAGGTGCCGTACGCCGACGAAGCCCACGTGACCATCCTGCGCGAAAGCTCGAACAAGGAGCCGGCCCAGCACAAGATCGCCGAGCAGTACAACGTGCTGCTGATGCTCGGTGACAACCTCAACGATTTCGAGCGCAGCTTCTATGTCGACAACGTCGGCCAGCGTGCCCAGCTGGTGGACGCCAGCCGCAGCAAGTTCGGCGGCCAGTACATCATCTTCCCCAACCCCACCGACGGCCATTGGCTCAAGGCGATTTTTGGCGAGTCGGAGCCCGCCGATACTCCGGCCAACCGGGCGAAATTCCGCGAGGCAGCAGAGCAGGGCGCCTGGAAACCGGCCAGCTGATTCACCGAAGCCATAAACAAAAAATCCCGCAGGCCGTGTGGCCTGCGGGATTTTTCATGCAACCGTGAAACTTAGCGCTGTGGGTTGAGCACCAGGTTCATGTGACGGTTTACATCTTTGTACAGCAGGTAGCGGAACGGGCCCGGGCCGCCGGAGTAGCAAGCTTGCGGGCAGAAGGCGCGCAGCCACATGAAGTCGCCGGCTTCCACCTCGACCCAGTCCTGGTTCAGGCGGTAAACGGCTTTACCTTCGAGCACGTACAGGCCGTGTTCCATGACGTGGGTTTCAGCGAACGGAATCACGCCGCCCGGCTGGAAGGTGACGATGTTGACGTGCATGTCGTGACGCATGTCGGCCATGTCGACGAAGCGGGTGGTGACCCAGGCGCCATCGGTGCCCGGCATCGGGATCGGCGCGATGTCTTTTTCGTTGGTGACGAACGCTTCCGGCAGGGCCAGGCCTTCAACCACCTGGTAGTGCTTGCGGATCCAGTGGAAGGTGACGTTCTTGGCGCTGTTGTTGCGCAGGCTCCACTCGGCGGCCGGTGGAATGAAGGCGTAGCCGCCTTCTTTCAGGGTGTATGGCTTGCCCTGCAGGGTGATGTCGATTTCGCCTTCGACCACGAACAGTACCGCTTCGGCGTTCTTGTCCAGTTCAGGACGCTCGCTGCCGCCTTCCGGCGCCACTTCGACGATGTACTGCGAGAAGGTCTCGGAGAAACCGGTCAGCGGGCGGGCGATGACCCACATGCGCATCTTGTCCCAGAACGGCAGGTGACTGGTGACGATGTCACGCATCACGCCTTTGGGGATGACCGCGTAGGCCTCGGTGAACATGGCACGGTCGGTCAGCAGTTCGGTCTGCGCCGGATGGCCGCCGTGGGGAGCGTAGTAATTGGACTTCGACATGGAACACCTTCTGTCGTTGTTGTTCTGGGGTTTTGTGTTGCATCGCCCGGGTGTTGCCCTGGGCGATTGTCTTTCTCTGCGGCGCAAGCCGGCAGAAATGTGTTGGGTCAGCCGCTGCGCACCTCGAAGTGCAGCGCCGGCGCGGGTGCAATCAGCTGGCCGCGGCGTACCAGGCGCCGCTCGGCCGGCGCGGCGGCGACTGCGGCGGCACCGTTGTCGGCCTTGAGCACGATAAAGGTCGCCTCGTTGCCGACCTTCAGACCGTAGTCGCTTTTGCCCAGCACTGCTGCGCCGGCCGTGGTGGCCATGGTCAGTGCCACATTCAATTCTTCATCACTGTAGAAGCCCGAGCGGTAGCCGATCAGCATGGCGCGCTGGAGCATGTCGGCGTTGCCGTAGGGCCACCAGGCATCGCGGATATTGTCGTTGCCGGCGAACACGTTCACCCCGGCGGCGCGCAGGCGCAAAATCGGCGGGAAGCCATGATCGCCCGGGGCGTTGGTCATGATTGCCACCCCGGCGTCGGCAAGAGTGGCGGCGGTGCGCGCCACTACCTCGTCGTCGACCTGGCCCAGGGCATAGGCATGGCTGACCGCGACCCGGCCATTGAGGCCGGCGGCGCGGGTACGGGCGGCGATCCGTTGCAACTGTTCGATGCCTTGCAGGCCGGGCTCGTGCAGGTGGATATCAATCTTTACAGCATGGCGCTCGGCAATGCCGAAGACCACATCAAGCTGACCGTCGGCGTCGCCGTCGAGGGTGGTGGGGTCGATACCGCCAATCACGTCGGCGCCTTCACGGATCGCCGCATTGAGCACATCGGCGGTGCCTGGGCAGGACATCACACCGGCTTGCGGGAACGCCACCAGCTCGATATCGACGATGCCGCGCCATTTCTCGCGCGCCTCCAGCACCGCTTGCAGGTTGCGCAGGCCGGTGGTGGCGTCGACGTCGACATGGCTGCGCATGGCCACGGTGCCGAACGACACCGCCTGGCGGATCAGTGCCTCGGCACGCTCGAGCATCGGCGGGGCAGCGGCCAGTTCACGCTTTTCGATGGCCAGGCGTTCACGCAGGCTGCTGACCGCTTGATGCGGGTGCCAGCGGTCGCCGACAAAGCTCTTGTCCAGATGGATGTGACCGTCAACCAAACCGGGCAGCACCAGGTGTCCTGCCAGGTCGATGACCTCGGCGCCTGCGCTGGCCGGACGTTCGCGGCCCAGGCTGACAATGCGCCCGTCGGCAACCGCGAGGTTGAGCAGGCTGCCATCGGCAGCAACAGCGTTGACGAATACACGATCGATCATTTCACAGCCCTTTGCCTACTACTGATTCACACCCTATAGAAAGACTGTACCTATCCACAAATTAAATATTGGAATCGGTTGCAGTGGATTTCTGAATGCGAACCCTGGCCTGGCGCTGATTCAGCCCAGCAGGTGCTTGAGCGGGTGATAGTCGGCCTTGAGCGTTTGCGTGGCCTTGAGAATCGCCTCTTCGATGCCGCGCAGGTGAGTGCACACCAGCTCGATGGCCGCGGCCTGGTCACCGGCTTCGATGAAGCCCAGCAGGCGCAGGTGCTCGTTGCCGCGGCAGGCCTCATGGCGCTCGTCATCCAGGGTCGAGGCGTACAGCGAGCCACGTTCGATCAGCTTGCGGAACCAGTCGAGCAGCACCGGGTTGTCGAGCACTTCGGCCAGGCGCAGGTGGAACTCGCCGAGCAGGTTGACGTAGCGCCCATGGTCGCCAGCGTCGGCGGCGGCTTCTTCTTCGGCAACATGCTGGTGCAGCGGTGCGAGGATGTCGGGGTCGGCGCGTCGGCAGAGCTCGGTGACGATGCCGATTTCGATCAGCCGACGGGTTTCGAACACCGAGCGGATGTCATCGTCGCTGGGCAGTGATACCCAGGCGCCTTTGTTCAGTTCGGTGGACACCAGGCCGTCGGCTTCCAGTTGCTTGAGCGCTGCGCGCACCGAGGTGCGGCTGACCTTGAACAGCTCGGCCAACGACGACTCGCCCAGCTTCATGCCGGGGCGCAGGGTGCGTTTTCTGATGGCCTCGTGAACCCCTTGGTAGACGCGCTCTACCGTCGATGCGGGGTGTTTTTCCGTCATTACCAGCTCCGATATGCCTTGACCTTATAAGCATGCCGTAAATGTGGGCTGCTGTGCACCACTGTGT
Source organism: Pseudomonas wadenswilerensis (assembly GCF_900497695.1). Lineage (GTDB taxonomy): Bacteria > Pseudomonadota > Gammaproteobacteria > Pseudomonadales > Pseudomonadaceae > Aquipseudomonas > Aquipseudomonas wadenswilerensis. Next base: position 431,199 of record NZ_UIDD01000008.1, read on the forward strand.
GGCAGATGAACCTGTGGGAGCTGCTTGCACCCAATCCTGTGGGAGCCGGCCTTGCCGGCGATTGGTTCAGGCAAAACCTGATGTGCTGAATGTACTGGCTTCATCGCGGGTCAAGCCCGCTCCTACAGTGTTGAGTGGGTACATATATTGCTGGTTGTGTGTACTTGAGTAGCGTTCAAGTGGATACATGTTTCCTGTCTCGTTACCTGATTTCTCAATTTTCTCCCCCTGGCGTTTGACCAGTTGGTCAGCTTAATCAGCCTTTCAGCAACCCCGCAGAAAAAAATTACCAGATAAAAATCAAATGGATAACTGCCTGCAACGCGGCCGGCAGGTTCGCCGCTACCTGCCATCTGGCACACATATTGTTCGTCGAAAATCGTTAGACAAAAATTGTATGCAATATTTGTATGCATCGGCGCAGGGCAGCGCCAACACTGCGGTCCCACTCTTCAAATCCAACAATAATTCGCTGCAGCACCTGCATTCAGGCGCTGCAGAAGGAGCCCGGGGAACATGCAATTGGATACTTCCAACCCGCTGCAAACCTCCTACCTGCCACCGCAGGCCGCGCCGGTCGAGCAGGGGGCCCTGAGCCCCCGGCTGCACAACGCCGACCTTGCGCCGACCAAGGCTGAAGGCCGGCGCTGGGGCGGTTACAGCATTTTTGCCTTGTGGACCAACGATGTGCACAACATCGCCAACTATTCCTTCGCCATGGGCCTGTTCGCCCTCGGCCTGTCCGGCTGGCAGATGCTCGCGGCGTTGAGCATCGGTGCCGTGCTGGTGTACTTCTTCATGAACCTCTCGGGCTACATGGGGCAGAAAACCGGGGTGCCGTTCCCGGTGATCAGCCGCATGAGTTTCGGCATCTACGGTGCGCAGTTGCCGGCCATCATCCGCGCGGTGATCGCCATCGCCTGGTTCGGCATCCAGACCTACCTGGCCTCGGTGGTGTTGCGGGTGCTGCTGGTGGCGGTGTCGCCCGACCTGGCACGCTTCGACCATGACGCGATCCTCGGCCTGTCCAGCCTCGGCTGGGCGAGTTTTATCGCCATCTGGCTGGTGCAGCTGGTGATCCTCACCTTCGGCATGGAGATGGTGCGCAAGTACGAATCTTTCGCCGGGCCGGTGATTCTTTCCACCGTGCTGATCCTGGCGGTGTGGATGTACCTGCGGGTCGACGGCCAGCTGGCCTGGTCGGTCGGCGAACCGCTGACCGGGTGGGCGATGTGGACCCAGGTGTTTGCCGGTGGCGCGCTGTGGCTGGCGATCTACGGCACGCTGATCCTCAACTTCTGCGACTTCGCCCGTTCGGCGCCGTGCCGCAAGACCATCCGCATCGGTAACTTCTGGGGCCTGCCGGTGAATATCCTGGTGTTTGCGGTGATCAGCTTCGTGCTGGCCGGGGCGCAGTTCAGCATCGATGGCCGGGTGATCGACAGCCCGACCCAGATCGTTGCCGCGATCCCCGACAAGACCTTCCTGGTGCTCGGTTGCCTGGCCTTTCTGATCGTCACCGTGGCGGTGAACATCATGGCCAATTTCGTTGCGCCTGCGTTCGTGTTGTCGAGCCTGGCGCCGAGCCGCCTGAACTTTCGCCGCGCAGGATTGATCAGCGCCACCCTGGCGGTGCTGATCCTGCCCTGGAACCTCTACAACAGCCCGCTGGTGATCGTTTACTTCCTCTCCGGCCTGGGCGCGCTGCTGGGGCCGCTGTACGGGATCATCATGGTCGACTACTGGTTGATCCGCAAAGCCCAGGTGCATGTGCCCGACCTCTACAGCGAAGCGGCCAGCGGCACCTACCACTACACCCGCGGGGTCAACTACAAGGCGGTGGCCGCCCTGGTGCCCTCGGCCATTGCCGCCGTGGTGCTGTCGCTGGTGCCGGCCTTCAGCGCCCTGACGCCGTTCTCCTGGTTCTTCGGCGCCGCCATTGCCGGCGGCGTGTACTACCTGATCTCCGATCGCAACAAACACTACGTGGACTGTTCCGGCGAGCACTTTGCCGTCGACAGCGCCCAGCACTGAGCTCTGCACAAGGAATACCGCAATGAGAATTTTGGTCGTAAACGTCAACACCACGGTGTCGATCACCGACGCCATCGCCCGCCAGGCGCGCAGCGTGGCTTCGCCAGGCACCGAGATCGTCGGCCTGACCCCGCGCTTTGGCGCAGAATCGGTGGAGGGTAATTTCGAGAGTTACCTGGCGGCAGTGGCGGTGATGGAGCGGGTGCTCAGTTATGACCAGCCGTTCGATGCGGTGATCCAGGCCGGGTACGGCGAGCACGGGCGCGAAGGCTTGCAGGAGTTGCTCAATGTGCCGGTGGTGGACATCACCGAGGCGGCGGCCAGCCTCGCCATGTTGCTGGGCCATCGCTATTCGGTGGTGACCACCCTGGATCGCACCGTGCCGCTGATCGAAGACCGCCTGAAACTGGCCGGGCTGGACAGCCGTTGCGCTTCGGTGCGTGCCAGTGGCCTGGCGGTGCTGGAGCTGGAAGAAGACCCGGAGCGGGCCATCGAGTCAGTGGTGCGTGAAGCCGAGGAGGCCGTGCAGTTCGACAAGGCCGAGGTCATTTGCCTGGGCTGTGGCGGCATGGTCGGGCTGGAGGAACGGATCCAGGCGCGCACCGGGGTGCCGGTGGTGGACGGGGTGACGGCGGCGGTGGCGTTGGCGGAGTCGTTGGTGCGCTTGAAGTTGAGTACGTCGAAGGTGCGCACTTATGCGCCGCCGCGGCAGAAGCAGATTCTGGGGTGGCCTCGGGCGTTGTTGGGGTGAATTGACTTTGCCGTCCGCGGCGGCCTTATCGCCGGCAAGGCCGGCTCCCACAGAGGCTGGCGTCATGGGGACTCTGTGGGAGCTGGCCTTGCCAGCGATCGACCGCGCAGCGGTCGGCTTTTTCATTCAGCGGTGTTTGTGCTTACGCTTGTGCTTGTGTTTATGCCCACCGGAATCGTGACGGTTATCGTCGGCGATGTTGTTGCCCAGGGCACCACCGGCCGCGCCACCCAGGCCGGCGCCGATGGTCGAGCCGGTACGACCGCCGAGCTGGTTGCCGATCACCGAGCCACCCGCCGACCCCAGGCCGCCGCCAATCGCGGCCTCGGTACGGTTGCCCTTGCGCGCACCGACGGCGCTGCCAGCTGCGCCGCCAACACCCGCGCCAATGGCTGCACCAGTGCTGCCGCCGATCTGCTGACCGACCACGTTACCCAACGCCCCGCCGAGGCCACCGCCAATGGCGGCAGTACCATCCCCGGCAGCCATGGCGCCCTGGGAGAGCAGGATACCCAGCGTCAATGCAGGTAATGAGATACGCATGTTGTTAGCCTCAAGAAATACGGGGGTTAGGGGAGCAGCAGGGTAAATCAATCGTCATCATCATCGTCGTCACGGTCGCGACGGCGGTCGTGGTCGTAGTTGCGGTAGCGGTCGTCATCGCGGTAGCGCTTGTACTTGCGATGGTCGTGATCGTCGCGGTCATCCCAGTCGCGGGAGTAACGATGGTCACGGTCGCCACGGCGGTAATCGTCGCGGTCGTAATCGTGGTAGTAGCAGCCAGAGGCGGCCAGTACGCTGGCGATCACGGCGATTTGCGTCAGCTGTTTCAGCACTGAGGGTCCTTGATCCGCAGAGCGGTAGGGAAGGTATTAGCTCAGACTGTGTTTCCGGGATTTTGTTTCCGGATGGGCGTTGTAATTTGCGGCAACAAAAAAGGCCCACCGGAGTGGGCCAAACGTTCTGAAGGGAGGACGCTCAGGATAAAACCTGGCCGGTTAAGCCGTCGTTAAGGGCGGGCAGGGTCTATAATTTTTTCGATTTACCCGTCTTGCCTACCACATCCTGCCCCGGGTCGGTGCCGCCATGCCTGCAGAGAATGAGCCGCTTCCTGCGTCGCAGATCCTCTTCGACGATGCTGATTGCGGTTTATTGCTGACCGCCGAAAACGGTCAGATCGAGCGGGTCAACCTGACCTTCTGCCGCTGGATCGGCTATCACCGCGACGAACTGCTGGGCCGCCCCATTCAAAGCCTGATGAGCCTGGATGCGCGCACCTTTCACCAGGCCTACTGGCTGCCGCTGCTGCAAATCCAGGGCTCGGTGGTCGATGTCAAATTCGACCTGATGCACCATGATGGCTACACCTTGCCGATGATGCTCAGCGCCATCAGTTGCGAGCACGACAGTGGCGTCTTTCATGAACTGGCGCTGTTCAGGGCCGAAGGCCGCCCGCGCTACGAGCGGGCGCTGCTCAACGCGCGCATGCTTGCCGAACAGCACCTGGCCAAACACCTGAAAACCCGGCGTGCCCTGGACATCGCCCAGGGCAAGTTGCGCGTCATTCATGCCGCGACCGAGAACCGCGCGTTGTTTGCCGAGCAAATGGTCGGCATCGTCAGCCACGACCTGCGCAACCCCCTGGCGGCGATCAAGATGGCAGCAGACCTGCTCGGGCGTGGCCTGCTGGATGCCAAGCAGACCCAGGTGCTGGGCCATATCACCCATTCGGCGGACCGGGCGCAACGGTTGGTGGCTGATTTGCTCGATTTCACCCTGGTGCAGGTCGGGCGCGGTATCGCCGTGAGCGTGCAGCCCGTGCGCCTGCACGCGCTGATCGGCCAGTGCCTGGAAGAACTACGCCTGGTGTTTCCCGGCCATCGGCTGATTCATCAGGCGCTGGGTGACGGCGAGTTCATCGCCGACAGTGATCGGCTCTACCAGTTGGTCGGCAACCTGGTGGCCAACGCCATGGCCTACGGCGCGCCGGGCAGCGAGGTCAGTGTCAGTTCGAGCTTCGAGGACGACCGGGTGGTGCTGTCGGTGCACAACCACGGCACGCCGATTCCGCCGGAGCTGCTGGATAACCTGTTCGAGCCGATGATCCGCGGCAGCCATGACAATGCCGAGCTGCGCAGCGTCGGCCTGGGGCTGTTCATCGTGCGCGAGATCGTCCGTGCCCATGGTGGCGAGGTGGTGGTCAGTTCATCCGCGCAGGCGGGCACCACCTTTACCGTGACGTTTCCGCGAAGTTGACAGGCGCCCGCATCTGGGCCAAGTTGGCCGCCTTCAAGCCTGACCTCGGTCGGGCTTTTGTTTTTTCGGGCAGGGATGTCGATCGTGAAGTTTCTCAAGAAAGCCGTGTGGTTTGTCCTGTGCATCACCTCTGGCATTGTCATGGGCACCGGGCTGTTCCAGTTCGTCGGGCCTGGCGGCAACACCGACCTGGGCGCGATGCTGGTGATGATCGCGTTTTTCATGGGCTATTTTCTGCGCCCGCAACGAGCGGCGCGGGTGGTGCGCTGAAGCATGGACTGGAAAACCCTGGAAAACAGCCTGGTCGACTCGGCACGGGCCACCCTTGAGGCGCTGCTCGACGACGGTGTCGGGCCGCTGTATGGCGCGGCCTTTCATGCCAGCTACCGTGAAGAGGAACGGGTCATCGACCTGCCGTCGTTTGCGGCCAACAGCCTGGCGGCGCTGGATGAGGATCATCCCCGGCGCAAGCAGGAAGGCTTCTGGGGCGTGCAGTGGAACCCGGCGGACTGGCGTTGGGACTGGTTGCTGGACGATTACGCCAACGCTGCCCTCAGTGCCCTGGAGGCGCCGCTGCAAGCTTATGCCAATCGTGCCGGGCCGGATGCCTGGGCGGCGACCGAGCAGCGCTTTCTGAGGACGGTGGCGCGCGCCGCCAAGGCCCTGAACCGCATTTACGCTAAAGATCCACGGGTGGCCAAGGACTTCATTGTGTTTTTCCATGATGAATACGGCGGGCCGGAGCTGGCGGCCAGAAGCCTGTCGCCACGTCAGTTCCTGCACCATTTCCCCGAGCAGGATGCCACCGAGCAGGAGCGCCGGCGCGTTGCCGCGCTGGCAGACGACCAGCAGGTGAACTACTACCTGAGCTGCCTCTCGCGTCCTCAGCCTATTGACGGCGAGGAGGCCAGCCGCTGGCTGATTGCCCGTGGCGCCAGTGCAACGGCTGCGTTGGTGCACCTGCTGCAGAAGGGCCCGGAGCGCTGGCGGGCGGCGATGATCCTGGGCCTTGCCGGGGTGGCCGAGGCGGCGGCAATCGAAGCGTTGCGTCTGCAAGTGGTCAACGGCACAGAGCCGAGCACGCGCAGGTGGAGTGCCAACGCGTTGGGTTATCTGGGCGATTTTGACTGGTTGCTGGCGCAGGCGGCAGATACCCAGCTGGCGGGCTTTTCGGTGGTTGGCTGCTGCGCCAGTCTCAGGGCGTTTCGCGATCAGGGTGCGCAGCCAGGGGTACTGGATTACCGTCCGCTTGAAACCCTGTTGCAGCGTTATCCGCAGTGCGCAGCGGACGCCGAGGAGACGATCAAACCGGGCTCCAGTTTTTGCACCCTCAGCAACGGCGACATCGAGGAAGCAGTGCGCGGCCTGGCGTCTGAGCATGTCGCCATTCGCCGCCATGCCGCCTGCGTGCTCGACAACCGTCGGCTGGGCAAGCGCAAACTGGCACAGGCCCTGGCCGCGCTACGCGAATGCCTCAATGATGCTGACCCGAAGGTGGCCTACCTGGCTGGCTTGACCCTTGAGTCGCTGCAACGCTGAGGCGAGCAACCTGCCTTTGTCTTGGCAGCCACTGGTCCAGCGGACACAGCTCCACTGTGGGAGCTGGCTTTGCCAGCGATGAGGCCAGTGCAGGCGGCACACAAGGTGGTGTCTGGGTTGCGACCGCTTCGCGCTCGATCGCTGGCAAGTCCAGCTCCCACAGGTTCGGTGCATGCAGATCTATTGTGGGAGCTGGCTTTGCCAGCGATGAGGCCAGTGCAGCCGGCACATAAGGTGGTGTCTGGTTTACGACCGCTTCGCGCTCGATCGCTGGCAAGTCCAGCTCCCACAGGTTCGGTGCATGCAGATCTATTGTGGGAGCTGGCTTTGCCAGCGATGAGGCCAGTGCAGCCGGCACATAAGGTGGTGTCTGGGTTGCGACCGCTTCGCGCTTGATCGCTGGCAAGTCCAGCTCCCACAAGTTCGGTGCATGCAGATCTATTGTGGGAGCTGGCTTTGCCAGCGATGAGGCCAGTGCAGCTGGCACATAAGGTGGTGTCTGGTTTACGACCGCTTCGCGCTCGATCGCTGGCAAGTCCAGCTCCCACAGGTTCGGTGCATGCAGATCTATTGTGGGAGCTGGCTTTGCCAGCGATGAGGCCGATACAGCCAGCACATCAGCTGACGTCTGGATTACGATCCCTGGCAAGGCCAGCTCCCACAAGTCCGGCGTACACAGATCACTGTGGGAGCTGGCTTGCCAGCGATGAGGCCCGCCCAGTCGACTCATCAGCTGGCGCCTGCTCGCCTGGCGCCGCAAATACCCAACCATACAAAGGACAGCAACCAGACGTAATACCCATAGGTGTATCCGGTAACGGTGAACTGACCGTCCTCGTCATACAAACTCACCAATTGCCACTGCACCGACAACCCGGCCAGCAAGGCCAGCAGGGCATAGATCAGCCTGCGTCTGGCGCTGCGGGTCCGGTACGCCGCCAGGAACAATGGGTTCGCCAGCCAGGCGAAGTAGCCGAACAGCATGACCGGCAAGCCCAGAATGGAGGCCAGAAAGCCGGAGTTGGTGGTTTGGCTGTAGACCTCGTGCAGCCAGTTGTGCTCCTCGCTGTGCACTGCGGGTAGCACCAGGCTGAGCAGGTAGAGGGCCAGCCCCAGGTCTCGTGGCTCAAGCCGTCGCGGGCGCCATTTGATCACCGTGGCAACTCGATACGCGCCACCAGGCCGCCGCCCTGGCGGTTGCTCAGCAGCAGCTCACCCCCCTGTTCGCGAACCGCCGAGCGCGCCGACGACAGCCCCAGGCCAACACCACCGGTATCGCGGTTGCGCGAGGACTCCAGGCGAAAGAACGGCATGAACACCTGGTCCAGCGACGCTTCGGGAATTCCCGGGCCGCGGTCACTGATTTCGATAACGATGTTGTGGGCGCTGCTGCTCAACTGTACCTCAGGCTCGCGTGCATACTTCAGGGCATTCTCCAGCAGGTTGGTCACGGCGCGTTTCAATCCCAGGGGCCGACCGTTGAAGACCAGGTTGGCCGGTCCTTCGAAGGCTACATTGATCTGCTGATCGCGATAGTCGTCGACCAGGGTTTGCAGCAGTTCGGCAAGGTCGAACGGGGTGGTTTCCTCCAGCCGGGTTTCGTCACGGAAGAAGCCCAGTGCGGCGGTGATCATGCTCTGCATTTCATCGACGTCACGGAACAGCTTGCGTTGTTGCTCCGGGTCGTCGATGAACTCGCCGCGCAGGCGCATGCGCGTCAAGGGGGCGCGCAAATCGTGGGAAATGGCCGCGAGCATCTGCGTGCGCTCGGCCACAAAATGCTGGATCTGCGCCTGCATGGTGTTGAAGGCAGTGATCGCCTGGCGCCATTCATGCGGGCCTTCAAGGCCAATGGGCGGCGCACGAAAATCACTGCCAAAGCGCCGCGCCGCACGAGCGAAGCGCTGCAGCGGGCCAGCCAGCTGACGGGTGCCGACCCAGGCCACCAGCAGCGCGGCAACCAGCGCCAGCACGCCGATGATGGTAAAGCGCATGGCCGAACTCAGGCCCCAGCTGCGGTACGGCGGGGTGAAAGCCAGCCAGCTGCCGTCGTTGATCTGCATGACCAGTTTGTAATGGGCATCGGGGCTGTCCGCCGGCCAGTCGCTGGGCTGGAAGCCCTCCAGCTGTCGCGGGCTGTCGGCCAGCAGGCGCTGCAACGGCGGGGCTTCCTCCAGGGTAATCCGTGCCCCTGGCCCGGGCAGTTGCAGGTCGGCGCGCTGGCGGCTCCACTGCACCTCCAGCAACGGGTTGCTGGCTGCCCGTGCCAGCGTCGGGCGCAGCTCGGGCGGCGCGGCTTCGAGGGTACGGGTGGTCACGGCGATCTGTTCGAGCAGGCCGGTCTGGGTCAACGGCGGGCGCGCCCAGACCCCGGCCATCTGCACGAACAGCACATTGAGCGCTACCGAGGTCAGCATCGCCGCGATGATGGTCAGGGCAATGCGCCGGCTGATGCTGTCGCGGCGCAGGTCGAGGCGGATCACGAGCGGCTGACCTTGGCGCTGAACAGGTAACCGCCATTGCGCACCGTGCGGATCAGCTCCGGGCGCTTGCTGTCGGGCTCGATCTTGCGCCGCAGGCGGCTGACCTGCACGTCGATGCTGCGGTCGAAGGCTTCGTGGCCCTGGCCGCGGGCCAGGTCAATCAGTTGCTCGCGGGTGAGGATGCGCTGCGGGTGTTCGAGGAACACCAGCAGCAGGTCGAACTCACCGGCCGACAGCGGCACCATCACCCCTTCGGGGGTGCGCAGTTCGCGCCGGGTGACGTCCAGTTGCCAGTGGTCGAAGTGAATCAGCGGGCGGGTTTCTTCCTGGCTCGGCCGCAGCTGCTCACCGGCCCGGCGCTGTACCGCACGCAGGCGGGCGAGCAGTTCGCGGGCATCGAAGGGCTTGCCCAGGTAGTCGTCGGCGCCCAGCTCCAGGCCGACGATGCGGTCGCTGAGCTCGTCCATGGCGGTGAGCATGATGATCGGGATACCGGTGTTGGCCCGCAGCTTCTGGCACAGGCTCAGGCCGCCTTCGCCGGGCAGCATCAGGTCGAGGATGATGATGTCCGGGCGCTGCTGTTCGATGGCCGCCCACATGGCCTCGCCGTTGCCGGCCAGGTCGACTTCATAGCCGTGGCGGACAAAGAACTTCTTCAGCAGGGCACAAATTTCCATGTCGTCATCGACGATCAGCAGTCTGCTCACGTTGTGGTCCACGGGCCGTGAAAAGTGCGTATCTAAAACCATTCTGCGCTGCTGGTCATTTATTTCAATCTCGCAACATTCCTGCAGCGCCGACACAAAGCGGACATCAGCCAGCAAAAGCCCTGGGGCACGCTATGGCCAGTTCACTCAAGGGAGTTTTCCAGATGCCGGCCACACACCCGACCAACGGCTTCGACAGCAGCCAGTCGCTGACCCTCGACCTGCGTACCCAGGAACTCTGGCGCAATGCGCTGCTCAGTTACCAGGACTCGCGCCTGGGCTTGTCCAGCGACGGCAGGCACATGATCCTCAGCCACTATTTCGAGCGTTACAGCCCCACCAGCAACCAGTGGATGGAGTACAGCTACAAGATCCCCCTGGGCGAACTGGTGCACTGGATCATGAGTCAGGGCGAGCTGCACGTGGACCGTTCCACCAGCACGCCAAGCCCGGCCAACGACGGCTTTGGAGGCTGAGCATGCGCAAGCAATTGATCGTACCGCTTTTGAGTGCCTCGCTGCTGCTGGCCGGTTGCAGCCAGAACAAGGTCAACCCCAAGGAGTACTCGGGCTTTCTGCGCAATTATGACCAGTTGAGCGAACACAAGACCGCCTCCGGCGACACCGTGCTGCGCTGGGTCAGCCCCAAGCTGCGCATGGAACGCTACAGCCAGGTGTACATCGCCCCCAGCCAGTTCTACCCGATGCCCAAGGCCAGCACGCGAATCCCCGAGACCACCCTCAAAGCGGTGACCACCTATTACGATACGGCCCTCAAGCGTGAACTGGGCAAGGTCCTCAACCTGGTCGAACAGCCCGGCCCGCACACCTTGATCGTGCGCCCGGCGATCACCTCGGTGGGCGCCCATACCCAGGCGCTGCACTTCTATGAATACCTGCCGGTGACCTTGGTGGCCGCCGGGGTCAGCAGTGCCGTCGGGATCCGCGACCTCGACAGCGTGATCGCCACCGAGGCGGCGTTCCTCGATGGCGGCAGCCGCGCGGTGGTCGCCGAGGTGGTGCGCAAGGGTACCGGCCTGCCGCTGGAGAACGACAATCAGGTGATGAGCGCCGACAACCTCAAGGTGGTGCTCGATGCCTGGGCGCGGGACTGGCGCGTGGCCGCCGAGACGCTCCAGGAGCAAAAACGCAGCGCCGTCACAGGGCAAAAAACCACGGCACCATGACCACGCTGACCACCATTACCAGCAGGGTGAACGGCACCCCGACCTTGACGAAATCGCCGAAGCGATACTGGCCGGGGCCGAGTACCAGGGTGTTGACCGGCGACGACACCGGGGTCATGAACGCCGCCGAAGCCGCCAGGGCGACGATCATCGCAAAGGGGTAGGGCGAGGCACCCAGCTGCTCGGCGGTGGTCACTGCCACCGGCGCCATCAGCACCGCGGTGGCCGTGTTGGAAATGAACAGGCCGATGATCGCGGTGATCGCGAACAGGCTGGCGAGAATCACATAGGGCCCGGCACTGCCAAGCATCTGCACCAGGCCGTGCACGGCCAGGGCGATGCCGCCGGTTTTCTGCAGGGCCAGGGCGAAGGGCAGCATGCCGACAATCAGCACCAGGCTTTGCCAGTGGATGGCCCGGTAGGCGCTGTTCATGTCGATGCAGCGCCCGGCGCCCATCAGCAGGCAGCCGATCAGCGCGGCAATCACGTTGGGTACCACGCCGCTGACCATCAAGCCGACCATCACCGCCAGGCTGATCAGCGCGTAGGGCGCGCGATTGCCCGCTGGGGCGACATTGTCGATTTCTGCCGGCAGGCTCAATACCAGGAAGTCCCGTGGCTGGGTCTGCAACTGGCGAATGGCTTTCCAGGTGCCGATCACCAGCAAGGTGTCGCCGAGCTTGAGTTTTTCTTCCACCAATTGCTCTTCGATGGCGTTCTGGTCGCGGCGCAGGCCGACCACGTTGAGACCCCAGCGGCTGCGGAAGGTCAGCTCCAGCAGGGTCTTGCCGATCAGCTGCGAGCCAGGCGGCACCGCCACTTCGGCCATGCCCACTTCCTGTGACTGGTCGATGAAGTAGGCGGCCTTGAAGTGCAATGGCTCCAGCTGCATGTTCTGGCACAGGCTGCGCAGGTCGTCCTTGGGCGCGAACAGGTCAAGCAGCAGCACATCGCCTTCGTGCACCGTCGTGCTCGAATCGGGGCTGAGTACGCGGGTGGTGAACTTGTGCTGGCGCTCGATGCCGACCACGCTGGCGCCGTGTTCGGTGCGCAGTTTCAGCTCGCTGAGGCTATGGCCGATCAACGGCGAGCCCGGGCGGGCGCGCAGGCGCCGTTCGCGGCCGGCGAGCTTGTAGTCGATGATCAGGTCGAGCAGGGTACGCCGGGTTTGCGCGCTGCCGTCCTTGCGCACCTCGCCGCCGAGCCAGTGGCGGGTCAGCAGCATGTAGCCTACGCCAAGCAACAGCACCACCAGGCCGAACGGGGTAAAGCTGAAGAAGCTGAAACCGCTTTCGCCATGACGCACCAGCTCGCTGTGCACCACCACGTTGGGCGGCGTTGCCACCAGGCTGAGCATGCCGCTGATCAGCCCGGCGAAGGCCAGCGGCATCATCAGGCGGCTGGGCGAGACCTTCATCCGTGCGGCAATGCTCAGCACCACCGGAATGAAGATCGCCACCACCCCGGTGGAACTCATCACCGAACCCAGCCCGGCCACGCAGACCATCAGCAACACGATCAGCCGCGCTTCACTGTTGCCGGCGCGGTCGGCCATCCACTCGCCAATCCGGTAGGCGATGCCGGTGCGCACCAGGCCTTCGCCGATCACGAACAGGGCGGCGATCAGCACCACGTTGGGGTCGCTGAAACCGGCCAGGGCTTCCTGCACACTGATGATGCCCAGCAGCGGCAGGGCGACGATCACCAGCAGGGCGACCACGTCCATGCGTGGCCGGTTGGCGATGAACAGGGCCACGGCGGTGAACAGCAGACCGAGTACCCAGAGCAGTTCGTGATTCATGCAGTCATCCTGATCGGTGAAGACTGCAAGTCTGGCAGAAATTCGTCGCGCGTTTGTTGATGTGCTGCAGCGGGTGCGGCATCAGTGCTGATCGGTGGTAGAGTTGCCGCCGTTTTTGATCAATCAAGGAAGAATGTTTTGGACCCGAACACCAGCAACTGGAAGGGCACCGCCCTGGCATTCGGTTTGATCGGCTGCATCACGCTGATCGGCTACATCATCGACTACACCTCGAAGATCAATGTCTTTCTGATCTGGGATTTCAAGGCCTACTCCTACATCGCCATCTGCTTCAGCCTGGTGGCCCTGGCGTTGCTGGGCACGTTCCTGCTCAATCACCACAACATCGACACCAATGTATTCGGCGGCCTGCTGGTGTTGGTGATAGCGGGTATCTCGCAGATGATCTTCGGCGTCGAGCCCTCGGTGATCCTGTGCCTGGCCGGGCTGTACCTGGCCGGCGCTATCGGCCTGGCCATCGGCTTTGGCAACAAGCGCGCGATGGACGCTGCAGAGGCCGACGAGGAGCTGTAGCTCAGGCCTCGTTCAATTGCTGGCGCAGCACCTTGAGGTCGCGGCTGTCGATCACATAGGTGCGCGCCAGCCAGTCGCCGGGCCGCTGGCAATGGCGCGACTCGGCGCACAGCCAGATGACGATCAGGCCAAAGGCGGCCTCGAACGGCCGGGAGATGCCGCGCACCAGCGCCTGCAGCAGGCACGGCGGCTGGCCGGCGCGGTTGATCACGGTGAGCCGGAACACCACCTTGCCCGGTGTTTGCCCGCGCATCAGGTACTCGAACAGCGGGAAGTACAGTAACTGCATCAGCAGCATGCCGTCTTCGCCGCGGCCATAGCCCACCACGGCCAGCGCGAACCAGGCGCCGAGGGCGAGCAGGGTATCGAGCAGCCAGGCGCCGATGCGGCGGATGATCAGGGTGGTGCGGGAGACGTGCATGGTGGTTGCGCTGATCCTTGCGAGGTGGGGCGATGGTCGCATTCTTGCCGCTGTAAAGCACGGTCTGGATTGGCAAGGCCAGCTCCCACGGGATCTATGTATGCCAACCCATTGTGGGAGCCGGCGTTGCCGGCGATGGGCTGCAGAGCAGCCCCTGATGCGCTCACACTTCTTGGGCCAACGGATTAATACTTATAGCCAAGGAGTATTTGCTTATTGTCGCCAGTGCTTGAACCATGGGCATTGGCTCCACAGCAAGGATGCGACTCAATGGCCAGGCATATTGTCATTGTGGGCGGCGGCGTCGGCGGTACGATGCTGGCCAATCAACTGGTGAGCAAACTCTACCCGGAAGTGCTCCGCGAGCAGGTGCGCATTACCCTGCTGTCCAATTCCCCCGATCACTACTACAAACCCGCGTTCATGTACGTGGCCTTCAATCAGTTCTTCCAGGAAGAGCTGAAGCGCCCGCAGCGGTCATTGCTGCGCCCGGAAATCGACTTCCAGGTGCAGGAAGTCACCCGCTTCGACTTTACCGGACAGGCCCTGCACACCCGCTCGGGCCGGTGCTACGGCTATGACTTCCTGGTAATCGCCACCGGCTGCGTGCCTGCCCCCGAGCGCATCGAGGGCCTGCAACAGGCGGGCGATCACTTCTACCAGTACGAAGCGGCGCGGCAACTGGCACGGCGCCTGGCGAGCATCGACAAGGGGCGGATCTTCATCACCGTGTCCTTTCCGCAAACCCCCAACGTGCCGCACCAGTGCGGCATCGCCCCGGTGGAAACCACCCTGATGCTCGATGACTACCTGCGCCAGCGCGGGGTGCGCGACAAGGTCGAGATCATCTACACCTACCCGACCACCGCTCAGCTGTTGCGCAACTGCTTGTTCCTGCAGCGGCCCACCGGCGAGATCCTGCCGAGCATCTTCGAGCAAAAGAACATCCGCTTTCAGCGCGGCTTCACCCTGAGCAAGGTCGACCCCGAGCAACGCATCGCCTACTCCGAAGAAGGCGACGCGCAGCCGTTCGACATTCTCATGGCCACACCGCCGATCCGTGCGGTGGACGCCGTGCTGCAAAGCGGGGCCTCCCGCGCGCCGAACAACGAAGGCTGGCTGCCGACCAACCACGAAACCCTGCAGGTTTACGGCCTGGAAGGCGTCTACGTGATCGGCGACACCGTCGACCTGCCGATCAGCAAGGCCGGCGGTGCCTGCCACAACCAGGCACCGGTGATCGCCAACAATATCGCCGGCGAAATCCGCCTGGGCAGCACCTGCGCGGTGTACGACGGCAAGGTCCAGGCTGCGGCGCAGATGGGCCTGGGGGCGGGCATGCCGCTGTGCTACGACTACCGTCACGACGTCTTGCCGACGCCGCCGACCAAGCTGGGCAGCCTGCTGCGCAATGGTTTCAACCGCGGCCTGTATTGGGCCGTGGCCCGTGGAATGCTTTGACCCGACGACGGGAGGAGCCGATTGTCATGGATGCCACCGATTTACCCGCGGTTTTGAACGCCAACCCGGGGCTGGACGCCCTGTTGCGCAAACTGCAACCGCTGCTCGACAGCGGCCGGATGGACAACGTGGTCGATCTGCTGTCGCTGAGCGCCGACCTCGTTGATCTGCTCGATGCGGCCATGGTCGAGAAACTCTCGGGGCTGTTCGAGGAGGCCACGGCCCTGAGCTGGAACCTGGGCAATGCCATGCGCATGGCCTCGGCGCAAACCCGCAATGAACCCACTCCCAGCCTGTATGGCCTGCTGTTGCTGCTACGAGACCCGCAAACCCGTCGAGGGCTTGCCCTGGTACTCAGAATATTGAATGTCATTGGACGACAGGATTGATCGCACGGAGCTAGAGGACCACCGTCATGCTCGAACAGCGTAAACGCTCCACCGCACCCGGCGCCAATAGCGCCTGGGACCCGAAAAGCTACCTGCAATTTGCCCGCTTGCGCGAGCGCCCGGTGCTGGAACTGCTCGACCGCCTGCACCTCGATTCGCCCCAGTGCATCTACGACCTGGGCTGCGGTACCGGCATCGCGACGCGTCTGCTGGCCGAGCGCTGGCCACGGGCCGAGCTGTTCGGCGTCGACAGTTCGGTAGAGATGCTCCAGGAGGCGTTGGCCCTGCCGATCAGCGTCAACTGGCTGCATGTCGATGTCAGCCAGTGGCAGGCGCAAAAACCGGCCAACCTGCTGTTCGCCGCCGCAGTGCTGCACTTTATCGAGGACCACCAAAGCCTGTTGCCGCGCCTGCTCGGGCAGTTGCAGGAGGGCGGCTGCCTGGCCGTGCACATGCCCAACTGGCGCGATGCGCCCTGGTATCAGTTGATGCTCCGGGCCCTCGGCGAGCCCGGGCCCAGCGGCCGGCCATTGGCGACCCTGGAATTGCGCAAGTTCATGGCCTCGCGCAATGTGCTGTCGCTGGACGGTTACTACCGCCTGCTGGCGCCGCTGACCCGTGAGCTGGATATCTGGGAAACCGAGCACCTGCAGGTGGTCGAGGGCAACTCGCCGATCTTCGACTGGGTCAAGGTCTCGGCCCTGCGCCCGGTGCTCATTGCCCTGGATGATGCCGAGCGTGAAGCCTTTCTCGGCAAGTACCTGAAGCTGCTGCACGCGCACTACCTGCAGGAGGACGACGGGCGCACGCTGTTTCCGTTCAAGCGTACCTTCATCATTGCCACGCGGTGAATGCGTGCCGATTCAGCGACGGGCAATGTCGTAGGACAGCAGCACGACATCCTGGGTCAGGTCCATCGGCAGTGAAACGATGAAGTCTGCCTCCGGGTTGTCTCTTTGATGCCCGGGCAATGCTACAGTCACGTCTTTTTTCTGACGAGGAAGAGTCATGCGGGTAGTAATGGCGATGGTCGCTGTAGCGTTGTTGGCCGGGTGTGCGTCTTCGGCCATGGAGGCGGCGCGCAGCCAGGCGCCGACCAAGGCGTTTACTTCGAGCAAGTCGGCGGATGTGGTTGCCCAGTGCATCCAGTTCGGCTGGCAGGATGAAGCAGTGTTCGGCGTCGATGCCAGCGGCTACCTTGAGCCTGCCAAACAAGGCGGCTTCACCGTCTACACCCGCGAGGCGGAGTCCTTTGCCGACATCAAGTCCCAGGGCGCCAGCACCGCAGTGAGCTACTACGCGAAGCACAACGACAACGTCGCCCTGCGGCGCATGGCGGCCCTGGCCACCTGCCTGTAAATTTGCCTAGCGCGGCATGTACCTGAGTTGCCAGCGCCGCGGGATCTTCAGCGAGATCAAGCCCAGCGCCGCCGCCAGCAGGGCGCTGAACAGCAGCGCGGCGAGGTCGAAGGCCTGCTCCAGCAACACCCCGAGCACGGCGCCGACGAACATCCCGGTCCAGGGGATCAGCTGCACCCGCCAGCCTTGCCGGCGCTCGCCCAGCAGCGCCCGGCCGAGGCCGCGGCCAAAACGCGAAAGCGCGCCGGTGACATAGGTCAGGCCAATCGGCAGGCCGTTCACTTCCTCGACCACGGCGTTGATCATGCCCATGGCGGTGACTGCCGACACCAGTGCCGGCAACTGCAGCGCAGTGGGCAGCAACGCCGCCAGGGCCAGCAGCGCGGCGATGATCAGCAGCAACGGGCACGGGCGGCGGCCGCTCAGGCGCGCGATCACCACGCCCAGGGCATTGCCCACGACAAAGGCCAGCAGTACTGCAGCAATGCGCAGGATCGGCCCCGGTTCGCCTTCGCCCAGCGATACCGCCAGGCGCGTGGTATTGCCGCTCATGAACGAAACGAAGTCGCCGGTGGCCATGAAGCCGATGGCATCGGTCATGCCGGCCAGCACCGACAGCGCGGCGACAAAGTACAGGCCGACCTTGCCGCGCAGGCGGGCGACCCTGGCAGAGGTGGAAGTGGAACCTGGCAGCATCCTTGGCGCTCCCGATACGCGATGAGTGGGCTTAGCTTTTTTCCGTCAGCCGTGCTTCGAGCCCGGCGATATGCGCCTCCAGGCGCTCGTGCTCGCAACGTTCGGCGCTGATGTCTTCGAACACGCTGATCAGGTGCTCCGGCGCACCGTCCTGGCGGCGTTGCAGCGACGTGCGGGCACGGACCCAGAGGTACTCGCCGTTCTTGTGGCGCACGCGTTTTTCCACCTCGTAGCGCTCGCTCTGGCCCTCGAGCATGCCCTGCAGTAGTTGCAGGTTGGCGGCGAGGTCATCGGGGTGGGTGATCTGCTGGAAGGTCATGCCGTAGAGTTCTTCGGCGCGGTAGCCGAGCAGTTCGCAGAGGCTGTTGTTGACCCGTTGCCAGGTGCCGTCCGGGTCGATGTAGGCGAGGGCGCCCCAGGCCAGTTCGAAGATCGCCCGGAAGCGCTCCTCACTGTTGCGCAGTTCCTCTTCGGCGACCTTGCGTTCGGTGTTGTCCATGCTGATGCCGACCATCTTCACCGAACGGCCGGCACTGTCGCGCACCACCGTGGCGCGGGAAGAAATCCAGCGCACTTCGCCGTCGGGGCGAGTGATACGAAAATCGCATTCGCAGCCACTGCCATCGGCCACTGCCTGGGCGTACATGGCCTGCATGTGCTCGATGTCTTCAGGCGGCAGGTGGGCCCAGAAGTCTTCGTTGCGGTTGACCGGCCAGCCGTAGACCTGCTCGACGTTGGGCGAGTAGGTGACTTCGTCGCTGATCAGGTTCCACTCCCAGGTGACGATGCGCGCGCCTTCCTGGGCCAGCTTCATGCGTGTTTCGCTTTCCATGATCTCGGCGGTGTAGCGCCGGCGCAGGTCGGTCATCGGCAGCTCGACCACCTGTGGCTGCTGGATGTTCTGCAGGGCTTCTTCGCCGTAGCGCAGCCAGATCCAGTTGACCTTGAGAAAGTCGGCCAGCTTGCGCAGGTTGTCGTAATCGATTTCGCCGCCGCGGGTCCATTTGTGCACCGCGGTGCGCGAGATACCCAGGGCCGTGCCGACGGCTTGCAAGGTCAGCTTGTGATGCTCGAGCAGTTCCTTGAGGCGGAAGGCGAAACTGTTTTCCATCATCGGCAGGGTGTCCTGATCGGGGGCCAAGAGCCTGCCAGTATACAGAAGCTGTCAACTTTGGGTTTACGCTGAGGTCACTGCAAATCCCTGTGGGAGCTGGCTTGCCAGCGAACGAGTGCGAAGCGCTCGTAATCAACCAGTCGCACTGACCTCATCGCTGGCAAGCCAGCTCCCACAGGAGGGGCACAGGGTTTACAAATCCAGCACCAACCGCGCCGAGCGGGCCCGCGATACGCAGAGCATCATGCTTTGCTGCGCGGCCTTTTCGTCATCACTCAGGTATTGGTCGAAGTGCTCGGCTTCACCTTCGAGGATCGCCGTCTCGCAGGTGCCGCACACACCCTCGCGGCACAGGCATTCGACCTTGGCCGCCTTGGACTTTTCGATGGCCTGGAGGATGGTCATGCCTTCCTCGACCTGCAGTTCGGTACCGGAACGGGCCAGCACCACGGTGAAGGCGGCGCCGGTGACCGGTGCTGCAGCGAACTGTTCCCAGTGCACGCGCTGTTCGGCGATGCCGGCCTTGGCGGCAGTGGCGATCACTGCATCGATCAGCGGCTTGGGCCCGCATACATACAGGTGAGCATCCTCGGCCAGGCCGGCGCACAGCGCGGTGAGGTCGAGCTTGCGCTCGAGGCTGTCGATGTAGAAACGGGTGTTGGCGGCATGCGGGCCGCTTTCCAGCTGCTGCTGGAACGCACCGTGCTCCGGGGCGCGGAAGGCGTAATGCAGTTCGTAATCGCTGGCGCCGCCTTCAAGCTCGTGCAACTGGGCCAGGAACGGGGTGATGCCGATGCCGCCGGCAATCAGCACATGACGCCCGGCACTGGGGTCCAGGGCGAACAGGTTGTTCGGCGAGGAAAGGGTCAGGCGGCTGCCGACTTGCACCTGCTGGTGCATGAACGCCGAACCGCCCTTGGACTGCTCTTCAAGGCGCACGCCAATCTGGTAGCTGCGGGTGTCGCGCGGGTCGCTCATCAGCGAGTAGGCATTGCTGAACTGGCTGCCATCAGCGCCTTGCATCTGTACGATGACATGGCTGCCGCCGGTGAAGGCGGGCATCGGCGCGCCGTCTTCGCGGGCCAGGGTGAAGCGCTTGATCAGCGGCGTTGCCTGTTCGACTTCAGTTACCAGCACGCTGAACATTTCATACTTGTTGGCCATGTTTCACCTCGACTGCAACAGCACGCGGCAGGCCCTGCCGCGTGGCGGAACCTGTGCTCAGACCGCCAGGCACAGGTATTTGATTTCCAGATAATCCTCGATGCCGTACTTGGAGCCTTCACGGCCCAGGCCCGATTGCTTGATGCCACCGAATGGCGCGACCTCGTTGGAGATCAGCCCGGTGTTGACCCCGACCATGCCGTATTCCAGCTGCTCGGCGACCTTGAATACCCGGGCGATATCGCGGCTGTAGAAGTAGGCGGCCAGGCCGTATTGAGTGGCGTTGGCCAGGGCAATGACCTCGTCGTCGCTGCTGAAGCGCACCAGCGCCGCTACCGGGCCGAAGATCTCTTCTTCGAGCAGCTCCATGCCCGGGCCAATGCCGGCCAGCACGGTCGGCTCGAAGAAGTTGCCGCCCAGGGCATGGGCCTGGCCGCCGAGCACCAGCTCGGCGCCTTTGCCGAGGGCGTCGTCGATCAGGCTGCGCACCTTGGCCACCGCCTTGTCGCTGATCAACGGGCCGATCTGGCTGGTGGCGGCGCTGCCATGGCCAACCTCCAGGGCACGCACGCGCTCGACGAAGCGCTGGGCAAATTGCTCATACACGCTGTCGTGCACGTAGAAGCGGTTGACGCACACGCAGGTCTGCCCGGCGTTGCGGTACTTGGCGACGATGGCGCCTTCGACCGCAGCGTCGATATCGGCGTCGGCGAAGACAATGAACGGCGCGTTGCCACCCAGCTCCAGGCTGACCTTCTTGATGGTTTCGGCGCACTGGCCCATCAGCAGGCGGCCGATCGGCGTCGAGCCGGTGAAGCTCAGCTTGCGCACCGAAGGGTGGCCAGTGAACTGCGCGCCAATCGCCGGTGCATCGCCGGTGACCACGTTGAACACACCGGCAGGCACGCCGGCGCGTTCGGCGAGCGCGGCCAGGGCCAGGGCGCAGAACGGGGTTTCATTGGCCGGCTTGACCACCATGGTGCAGCCTGCGGCCAGGGCCGGGGCGACCTTGCGGGTGATCATCGCCGCCGGGAAGTTCCACGGCGTGATGGCGGTGCATACGCCGATGCCTTGCTTGATCACCAGCAGGCGTTTGTCGTTGGACGGGCTGGGGATCACGTCGCCGTAGACGCGTTTGCCTTCTTCGGCAAACCATTCGACGAAGGAGGCGGCGTAGCGGATTTCGCCCAGGGCTTCGTGCAGCGGCTTGCCCTGTTCGAAGGTCATCAGCCGGGCCAGGTCCTGCTCGTGTTCCAGCAGCAGTTCGAACCAGCGGCGCAGCACCTGCGCACGCTCCTTGGCGGTACGCCCGCGCCAGTCGGCCAGGGCCGCTTCGGCGGCTTCGATGGCGCGCACGGCTTCGGCACCGGCCATCAGCGGCACGCTGCCGAGCAGCTCGCCGTTGGCCGGGTCGGTCACGTTGAGGCTGCGCCCGTCATCGGCGTCGCACCAGCGCCCGGCAATGTAGGCCTGCTGGCGGAACAGCTTGTTGTCATTGAGTTTCACGCAAGGCACTCCGAAGCGCGCCGCAGGCGGTGAAGCCTGCGGCGAGCGGTATCAGTCGTTGAGGTGGGCGACGGCGATCAGGTTGTGGAAGTGAGCAATGCCGTGCTCGCTCATGCCGCTGCGCTCGCGGTCGGCCATGATCCGGCCCTGGCCACGGTAGCCGCGGGACTTGAGGCCCTTCTGCACGCTTTCGACCAGGCGCAGGTCTTCCGGACGGAACACTTCGCGGTACCAGTCGATCAGCTTCTGCTGCTCTTCGCTGATGTCCTTGTTGAGGAAGTAGATGTCGTAGTGCTGCAGGGTGGTTTCGGCATCGACCGGGAACTCGTAGATCACGGTCATGAAGTTGGCGCCTGGCGGCACGTTGAACATGGTGCACGGCCAGGCCCAGAAACCGGCGAAGGACGGATCCTTGACGCTTTCGTCGAACTTGAACGACTGCTCCGAAGGTTTCGCCAGGCCGTACTGCAGGGTCCAGTTGCCGTGCATGCTGTGGCTGTACTGGCCGACGTCGACCGAGTCGGCGAAGCCGGGGTGGGCCGGGGCGCAGTGGTAGCACTCGAGGTAGTTGTCGACGATCGACTTCCAGTTGGCCGGGGTGTCACTGACAAAGCGCGCGGCCAGGTGCAGGTCGTCGATCACCGCGCAGGCTGCACGCATGCGCGCTTGCAGGCCAGGCAGCTGGTCTTCGACGGAGCCGGCCTCCATGTCCATGTTGATGAAGATGAAGCCTGCGTATTCTTCGACACGCAGCTGCACCAGGGTCGAGTTTTCTTTGTCGAAGTTGACCACGTTGTCGCAGTTGCGCGCGTGGGCCAGGTCGCCGTCGAGCTTGAAGGTCCAGGCGTGGTACGGGCAGGTGATGACGTTCTTGGCCTTGCCGCTGCCGCTGAGCAACTGGTGGCCACGGTGCGGGCAGACGTTGTAGAAGGCGCGCAGGACGCTGTCGCGGCCGCGCACGACGATGATGCTTTCGCCGATCACTTCACGGGTGATGTAGGCGTTGTTCTCGGCCACTTCGCTGCGGTGGCCGACGCAGATCCAGCTGCGGGCGAAGATGTTTTCTTTCTCGTGCTCGAACACTGCGGCCTGGGTATAGAAGCTGGCGGGAATGGTGAACGCCTCTTCGGCGTTGGCGCAGAAATCGGCGGGCAGGCGTTTGAAGTCATTCATGGTTGGGGTCTCACAAGCACGGTTTTTAGTTGTTGGTTAACGCGTATCTATCAGTTAACAAGCCAGGCAAAAAAATTTACTGCTGTTGTAGGAGCGGGCTTGCCCCGCGATCTGGCCCGTACAAGGCTCAGATCGCTATCGCGGGAAAGCCCGCTCCCACAGGTGTGTGATCAGTGCACGGCAGCGGCGCTGCGCGGCGCTTGTTGCGCAGGCTCTTCACCGGCCATGCGCGCCGCTTCTTCCTCGATGCGGTAGGCCGGCATCTGGCCGTAGTCTTCGATCATCCATTTGAAGAAGCCGTAGATCTTCACCAGCAGGATCACCATGAACGGAATGGCGGTGAGCACCACGGCGGTTTTCATGGTCGACAGCGAAGCCTTGGCGAACAGCATGGCCAGCGGCACCAGGGTCAGCACCACGCACCAGAACAGGCGGTGGGTCGGCGTCGGGTCGTCGCCTTCACGCAGGTTGCGGGTGCTGGTGGCGGCCACGGCATAAGCGGCAGCGTCCATGTGCGAAGCGCAGAAGATCGCCA
Source organism: Pseudomonas wadenswilerensis (assembly GCF_900497695.1). GTDB lineage: Bacteria > Pseudomonadota > Gammaproteobacteria > Pseudomonadales > Pseudomonadaceae > Aquipseudomonas > Aquipseudomonas wadenswilerensis. The sequence continues at coordinate 454,308 of NZ_UIDD01000008.1, forward strand.
TGATGAACAGGTACACGCCGAGGAACACCTGGCCCCACGGCAAGGCCAGCAGCAGGTGGGTCACCGCCGATTCGCCGCCTTGTTCACTGAGCATCTTCGGCACGTCCACGGCGCCGGTGATGAACTGGTGCATGCTGTAGCTTTCCAGGGCGCCGAAGAAGAACCAGCAACCGAAGCTGCCACCGAGCAGCAGGGCCATGACCACTTCCTTGATCTGCCGGCCACGCGACACGCGGGTCACGAACATGGCCACGCCTGGCGCGTAGGACACCCACCAGAGCCAGTAGAACACTGTCCAGTTGCGGGTGAAGGCACCGTCGCCCGCCGGGTCGGTGAACAGGCTCATGTGCACGTAGTTCTGGATCATCAGGCCAATCGAGTTGGCGGTGTTGTTGATGGTGAACTGGGTCGGGCCGACCAGCAGCACCACCAGGGCAAACACCAGGGCGCCGATGCAGACTATCTTGCTCAGGCGCTGCAGGCCGCCATCGATACCGATGTAGGAGCTGAGCGAGAACATCACCGCCACCGCACCGATCACCAGCAGTTGCACGGTGAAGGTGTCCGGGGTGCCGGCCAGGTCATGCAGGCCGCGGGTCAGGGTCGAGGCGGTGAGCGCCAGCGACACGGTCAGCGCGCCCATCATGGTCAGCAGGAAGATCAAATCGACGCTGCGCCCGACCGGGCCGGTGGCCTTGAAGCCGGTCACCGCTTCGACGATCGAGGCCAGGTTCAGGCCGCTCTTCTTGCGCACGTGGAAGTGATAGGCCATGGCCAGCGAGGCCAGGGCATAGATCGACCAGGCACTGACGCCCCAGTGGAAGAACGAGTAGCTGATGCTGTACTCGAGTGCCTTGGGGGTGGCGGCGGCGATGTTCAGGCCCGGGGTCTGGTAGTAGTAGGCCCATTCCATCACGCCCCAGTACAGGGTCGAAGAGCCCATGCCGGCGCAGATGAACATGAACACCCAGGTGGCGGTGGCGTACTCGGGTTTGCCACTGCCCAGGCGGATGTTGCCGTACTTGCTGAAGGCCAGGTACAGCACCGCCAGCGAGCTGCCGAACACCAGCACCTGAACACTGGTGCCGAAGGTCCGGGTCGACAGTTCGAACAACTGGTTGGCCGCGCTTTCGGCTTCGCCCGGGAAGGCTGCAAGGCCGATGACGGTGAGCAGCACGGCAATCAAACTCACGGTAATCAGGAACACATCAATCTTTTTATTTTTGTGCGACATCATCGTCTCCTGGACGTTGGCGTTCTTAGCTATACCCGGCAGGCACTCCGGGGTGTTGCGGCAGCACTCCCTGCTTCGTTGTTAACTTAAAGTTAACGTGAATCTTTTGGTTAACAGATTCTGCAGATAATCCGCTTCACCCGCAAGAGCCAAGGGGCCGTTTTGTCAGACAATTCTGACAATCGGCCCCTGGTCATCAACCTTCGATCAGCGCGCTGATAGCTTCACCGACTTGCTGGGTCGACTTTTGCCCGCCCATGTCGCGGGTGGTATCGCCGGCGGCGATGACCTGCTCGATGGCTTTGAGAATGTCGTCGTGGGCGGCGCGGTAGCGCGGGTCGGCGCCGTCGTTGCCAAGGAACTCGAGCATCAGCGCGCCCGACCAGATCATCGCGATCGGGTTGGCGATGTTCTTGCCGAAGATGTCCGGGGCCGAACCGTGCACCGGTTCGAACAGCGACGGGAATTTGCGCTCGGGGTTGAGGTTGGCCGATGGCGCGATGCCGATGGTGCCGGCGCAGGCCGGGCCGAGGTCGGAGAGGATGTCGCCGAACAGGTTCGAGGCCACCACCACGTCGAAGCGATCCGGCTGCAGCACGAAGCGGGCGCAGAGGATATCAATGTGCTGCTTGTCCCAGCTGATTTCCGGATAATTGGCAGCCATGGCCGCGGTGCGCTCGTCCCAGTAGGGCATGCTCACGGCCATGCCGTTGGACTTGGTCGCCGAGGTCACGTGCTTGCGCTCGCGGGTTTGCGCCACCTCGAAGGCGTACTTGAGGATGCGGTCGACACCCCGGCGGGTGAACACCGACTCCTGCAGCACGAACTCATTGTCGGTGCCTTCGAACATGCGCCCGCCCAGGGACGAATATTCGCCTTCGGTGTTCTCGCGGATTACCACAAAGTCGATGTCGCCAGGCTCACGGCCGGCCAGCGGGCAGGGTACGCCGGGGAACAGGCGCACCGGGCGGATGTTCACGTACTGGTCGAAGTCGCGGCGAAACTTCAGCAGCGAGCCCCACAGCGAAATGTGGTCCGGGACCTTGTCTGGCCAGCCCACGGCGCCGAAGTACAGGGCGTCGAAATCCTTGAGCTGCTCGAACCAGTCGTCCGGCATCATTTTTCCGTGGGCCAGGTAGTAGTCGCAGCTGGCCCATTCGAAGAATTCGAAGCTGATGTCCAGGCCATGCTTGCGCGCGGCGGCCTCGACCACGCGGATGCCTTCGGGGAGTACTTCGTTGCCGATGCCGTCACCGGGAATTGCGGCGATTCTGAAAGTCTTGCTCATGAGGGGCGCACTCGTTGTCTAGGGAACAGGTGCGGCTCATGCTATAAGGGCAGGATTCAGAGATAATCTCGTGATTCATGGATTCTTAGTGCACGCATCGTGAATAATCTTCCCAGCCTCGACGACCTCAATATCTTCCTCCAGGTGGCCAAGCGCGCCAGCTTCGCGGCGGTGGCCGAAGAGCTCGGCATGTCGGCCGCGTTCATCAGCAAACGCATCCGCGTGCTTGAGCAAACCCTTGAAGTGCGCCTGCTGCACCGCACCACCCGGCGGGTGACGGTGAGCGAGGAGGGCGAGCGGGTGTACCAGTGGGCGCAGCAGATTTTCGATGCGGTGCAGCGCATGGGCGACGACATCAGCGCCCAGCACCGCGAACCGGTGGGCCAGCTGCGGATTGCCAGCAGCCTTGGCCTGGGCCGGCGATTTGTGGCCCCGGCGTTGTCGGAACTGGCCGAGCGCTACCCGCGCCTGGATGTGCGCCTGGACGTGCATGACCGCCTGGTGGACCTGATTGAAGAGGGCGTCGACCTGGATATTCGCGTCGGTAACGCCATCGCCCCCAACCTGATTGCCAAGCCGCTGGCCAGGAACCGCCGGGTGCTGTGCGCTTCCCCGGCCTACCTGGCCCGGCGCGGCACGCCCAAGGTGCTGGCCGAGCTTGCCAGCCATGATTGCCTGGTGATCAAGGAGCGTGACCACCCGTTTGGCGTGTGGCAGCTGGAAGGGCCGGGGGGCGAGGAGAGCGTGCGGGTGACCGGCAGCCTGTCGAGCAACCATGGTGAAGTGGCGCACCAGTGGTGCCTGGATGGGCGAGGAATTTTGCTGCGCTCGTGGTGGGATGTGCACGACAGCCTGGCCGATGGGCGCCTGGTGCAGGTGCTGGCGGAGTATCACCAGCCGGCGGACATCTGGGCGGTGTATACCACGCCGCTGGCCAGTTCGGCCAAGGTGCGGGTGGCGGTGGAGTTTTTTCGCCAGTATTTTGCCGAGCGCTATAGCTTGCCTGAGCTAGGTTGACAGGGCCGGCCTCATCGCTGGCAAGGCCAGCTCCCACAGGCCCGGTGTACACAGGCCCATTGTGGGAGCCGGCGTTGCCGGCGATGGGCTGCAACGCAGCCCCGGTTCACCTCAGAACGTGTAATCCACCGTCGCAAAATACGACCGCGGCTCACCCATCAGCCACTGCTCGCCACTGTGCGCAGTGGCCGCATAACGCCGGTCGAGCAGGTTGTTCAACTGCAGGCCCAGACGCACATCCGGCAGCACCTGCCAGCCCAGGTTGGCATCGACCACGGTAAAGCCCGGCACGCTCTGGGAGTTGGCGGTGTTGGCATAGCGCTCATCGACATAACGCAGGCCCATGCCGGCGTCTACGTTGTGGCTGAAGCCTTTGCTGACCCACAGGTTGGCGGTCCGCCGCGGTACGTTGCTTGGGCGATTGCCAGCACGGGAAACGGTTTGCCCGCCCACCGTCTGGTCGAAATCGTCGTACTTGGCGCGCACCACCGAGGCGTTGGCCGAGACATGCCACTGGTTGGCCAGGGCCAGCTCCAGGGTCGCTTCCAGGCCATCGGAGGTCTGCTGCCCGGCCTGTTCCTTCTGGTGGGTGTCGGGGTTGTCGACCAACAGCTTCTTCTTGACGATGTGATAGGCCGCCAGGGTCCACTCGCCACGGCCATCCCAGAACAGCTGCTTGAGGCCGAACTCGGTCTGCTTGGCTTCGGTCAGGTCGAACTTCTGTTGGCTCGGGCTCAAGGTCACAAGGTCGCTGACGCCATCTTCACTGGTGGAGTACTGGCCGTACAGACTCAGCTCGTCGTTGACTGCGAACACCAGCCCGGCGCGCCAGTTGCCGCCGTTGAGGCTGCGGTCAGTGCGGGTGTCGTTGACCAGGTTGTTGCGGTCGATGTGGTTCTGGTCGCGACGAATGCCGGTGACCAGCGACCAGCGCTCCGACAGCTGGGTGCGGTTCTCGGCGAACAGGGCGAAGGTGCGGGTGGTGCTGTCGGTTTGCGGGCGGGTCGGGCTGGCGCTGTGGAAGTAGCCCGGCGCCGGCTGCCACGGGTCGATGAAATCGCCGCCGATGTCGTTGTACGGCGAGTTGCTGTCGATGCCGAAACGGATGCGGTTGTACTCGGCGCCGACCACGGTTTTGCTGGCCAGGCCAAACAGCGAATGGTCGAAGGTGACGCTCTGGCGGTCGCCGACCTGTTCCTGGTCGTGCCTGATCTCCAGGTAGCTGCCGCGCTCAAGCTGGCCGACGCCGCTGCTCCAGGTGTAGTCCTCGGCGTTGCGCCAGTGGCGGCGGCTCTTGAGGTAGTACAGCTGGTTGCTGGCGCTGATCGAATCGCTGATGGCCCAGTCGGTGTTAAAGCGGGTCCACTCGTCGTGGTAGTGCTGGGCCGAATCCTTGAGGTTGTAGTTTTTCTTGCGCAGGCTGTCGCGATAATGGCCGTCGATCAGCGGCGTGCCGAAGTAGTTCATCGGGTCGGCATCGCCGCGCTCGTGGGCGAGGGTGAAGCTCAGGTCGTCGCTGGCATCGAAGCGCAGGGCGGCGCTCATGGCCAGGTTCTTCGAGTCGCCGCGGTCGACCCAACCGTTGCTTTCCTGGCGGTTGAGGGTCACCCGGTAGCTCAGCCGCTCGCTCAGCGAACCGCCGCTGTCCAGGCCCAGTTGCTGGCGGTCGTAGGAACCATAGCCCAGGCGCAGGTGGTTACGGATCTCGCCGGTAAAAGGTTTTTTCGGAATCACGTTGATCACCGCACCCGTGGCGCCTTCGCCGTACAGCACCGAGGCCGGGCCACGGATCACGTCGATGCGCTCGACCATCCACGGGTCGACCGGGAAGCTCTGGGTACCGGCGCCGGTGTACATGCGCGAGCCGTCGAACAGGGTCATCACCGAGCCGTGGCCGCTGAAGCCGCGGGCCGACAGCGCCGTATTGCCGTTGCCCGGGGTGGCGACCGAGGTGATGCCCGGCGAGCGGGTCACGGCGTCCTGCACGGTGAGGTTGTTGCGCCCGTCGATGACCTCGCTGGCGAGGCTGCTGGTGCTGGCCGGGGTGTCCATGGCACTGAGGTCCAGGCGCGAGCCGGTCGGCAGCGGGGTGGCCAGGCTGATGGTTTGGTTGTCGCTGCTGCTGGTGATGGCCGTCGAGGGCAGGGCCAGGGCAGAGGGGCTGGTGTCTTCGGCGAAAGCCGGCACGGAGAATGCCAGGCAGGGGGCCAGAGCATTGGCTGCCAGGGTATGAAGCTTGGAATTTCGGGACATGTCGTTCCACAGTCAACAGGAAGAATGAATCCCGGAGGGAACAACGCATGGAGGCATGGCGCACGCGCAGGCGGACGCCAACCGGCCTGCGCCCGCCCACCGCGGGGTTGCCAAACAGAAGCTTCAGGCCGGTCTCCGGGCTTGCGAGGGTCGTGAAGGCCTTCACCTTCCCATGCCGAGGCACAGTGGTGTTTCGAAGGCTTCGCTCGCTTACCGTTGCGGGGGCAGCGCCGGACTGGTCATTTGCATGACGCACCGGCTTCCCGTTTCACCCTGCGCACGGCGGCGCAGGACACCTGAAACTGGCGCGCATCTGAACACCGAAAACCTTTGCAGTCAACGGCTTGCGTATCTGAGCAGATCAGTTTTTGGGTGGCGCTTCTAGGTCAACAGCATCGCCGGCAAGCCGGCTCCCACAGGGTTCGGTGTGCACCGTAGCTGTGGGAGCTGGCTTGCCAGCGATGAGTCCAGCTCAGACAGCGACGTCTCAACGCCCGCGCTTGCGCGACACCACCGCCTCGATATTCTTGCGCCCGATCAGCATTGGCTGCTTCGGCTCTTCCAGCCACTTGTACATCACCAGGCTGTCCACCAGCCCCAGGCGCGCATGCCGGTAGGCATTGGGCAAACGCCCGACGATGGCAAAGCCAAGCTTCTGCCACAAGGCCACCGCGACCTCGTTGCTCGACACCACCGAGTTGAACTGCATGGCCAGAAAACCCAGCTCCCGGGCCAGCTGCTGCGAGTGCTCGCACATCAACCTGGCGACACCGCGCCCACGGGCGGCGTCGCAGACCATGTAGCCGCAATTGCTGACATGGTTGCCGGGGCCGGCGGCATTGGCCTTGAGGAAGTAGGAGCCGAGCAGCACGCCATCCTCTTCGGCCACCAGGGTTCGCAGCGGCGCTTCCAGCCACAGCTGGCGAGCTTGCTCCTGGCTCATGGCCGGGTCGAAGGCATAGGTTTCGCGGGCGCTGACAATGCCCTGGAAGGTCGGCCAGAAAAGCTCGAAGTCGGCAGCGGTCATGGGGCGGATGTGGATCATGGTGGTTCCTGAAAACGGTTCGCCCGCTAGCTTATGCGAAAACGCCAGGAAGTGGGTGAGGCGCGGCGCGACCGCGCGCTCACGTGAGGGAGAGGTTACAGCCCAGCCTTGCCCACGGCATCCAGTGCCCGCGCCGAATACACCAGCGCCGCCCCGGCGTTCATGGCCACGGCCACGCCCAGGGCTTCGGCGATTTCTTCGCGGGTCGCGCCTTGCTTGACCGCCTGGGCCGAGTGCACGGCGATGCAGCCGTCACAGCGGGTGCTGACTGCCACGGCCAGGGAAATCAGCTCACGGGTCTTGGCGTCCAGGTGGTTGGTCCTGGCTCCGGCGCCACTGGCGGTCATGTAACCGTTAACCGTGTCGGGAGAGAGTTGCTTGAGATCGCCGATGCCGCCCATCAACTGATTACGGTAGGCATCCCAGTCCATCATGCTCATTGTCTTCACCTTGGTGTGGTTGGCAACTAGAACAGTGACGTTAGTTTTTTTTGCGGCAGGGCGCCGTTGGTCGATGGTCGGGGAAAGGCAAGACTTTGGGAGGGAGAGGGTCTCATCGCTGGCAAGCCAGCTCCCACAGAGAAAGCATGCACTGAACCTGTGGGAGCTGGCTTGCCAGCGATAGCGGTCTGAGTCAGATATAGATGAACACCAGCACCAGCGCCGCCACCACCGCCCATTTCTCCAGGTAGTAACGGGTGCGGTTGCGCTTCTTCAGCGCCTTGCCGCGCTCGCGGATCTTGTAGATGCGGGTGAACAGGCGGTTGATGCCGCCGGTCTTGTCACCGGCATCGTTGGGCGCGGCGGCTGCGGCCATCACGCTGCGGCTGAACCAGCGGTTGAACGCCGTGGCCCAGCGGTACTTGAGCGGACGCTCGACGTCGCAGAACAGAATGATGCGGTTGTGCTCGGTCTGGTTCGAGGCGTAGTGGATGTAGGTTTCATCGAACACCACCGCCTCGCCGTCGCGCCAGGCGTAGTTCTCGCCGTCGACGCAGATGTAGCAACCGTCATCGTTTGGCGTGTCCAGGCCCAGGTGGTAGCGGTACGAGCCTGCGTAAGGGTCGCGGTGGCGCACCAGCTTGGAGCCCGGCGGCAGGGTGGCGAACATCGCCGCCTTGACCGTGCCGATGCCCTGCAGCAGCTCGGTGGTGCGTGGGCACAGCTTCATTGCCGAAGGGTGGCTCTCGCCGTACCACTTCAGGTAGAAGCGCTTCCAGCCGCTCTTGAAGAACGAGTTGAAGCCGACGTCGTCGTAGTTCTGCGAGCTCTTGATCTCGCCGACGTGCAGCAGTTGCTGGGCCTCGGCGCGGATTTCCTGCCAGTTGTCCTGCAACGGCTTGAGCTCGGGGAAGGACTCGACTGGCAGGTACGGCTTGGCCGGCAGCTTGGAGAACAGGTACAGGAACACGTTGACCGGGGCCAGGAAGCTCGAGTGATCACCCAGCTGGCGGGTGACCTTGTGCCGTACCCGGCCGCGGAAATGGACGTAGGCAATCGAGAAAACAAACAGTAGAACTAAGAAAATTTTCATGGGCGAATACTTGTCGATGTGGCGATGCGCCATGGCATAAGCCCGCCAGCATAAACAATCATGTCCACGGTTTGAACTAAATGTTACCGGTTATGTGCCCGACCATAGTGCTAGGCGCAACCGTTTGCCTTAACGATTCAGCCTGCGCGGTTGTCCCTCAGCAAACGTCGAGCGCTGCCCCGGCCCTGTTCAGGTAGGGCGTCAGGTCACCCGCCGCCTGTGCCTGGAGCAAGCCGATGATCACCTCTATGCCGGCCTGTTCGAGCAACGCGATACCCGCCCCGGCATTGCGCGGGTCGGGGTCGAGCATGGCAACGAACACGCGCTTGATGCCGCGCTTGATCAAGGCTGTGGCACAGGACGGCGTGCGGCCATGGAAGGAGCAGGGCTCGAGGGTCACGTAGGCCGTCACCCCGTCGGCATCGCCGTCGAACTGCGCCATGGCCATGGCTTCAGCGTGGTGTTGCCCTGGTGCTTGGGTAAAGCCGCGGGCAATGATCCGGCCGTCGCGCACCAGCACGCAGCCCACCGGGGGATTGGGCAGGCAGGTGGGCAAGGCGCGGCGGCCTTCGCTCAGGGCCTGGTGCATGAACAGCTTATCGCTGGGTGAAAAACAATCCATTGTCGTTCAGCTCCTGGGGTAGTGATGGCGCGAGTGCGCGTACACAGCGTAATCCAGCTTGCGCGCTTTTGCCGCCTCACTTGCGGGTGATTTTGCCGCCAGGGACATGCAGGTACGACATCACGCTTTCGGTCAGCTCGGTGGCCAGCTTCACCGCTTCCTTGTTGCGCGCCATGACCCCGGCCACCAGGCCTTCGATCAGCGCCAGCACGGCAATGCTGGAACTGGTCAGCACCGGGTGATCGGCAGCGGCGAACAGCACGTGACGGGCAATCGGCGTCAGCGGCGAGGCTGGCGAATCGGTAATGGCCAGCACCGTGGCGCCACGCTCATGGGCAAAGCGCGAGAGTTGCAGGGTGTCCTGGGAGTAGCGCGGCAGCGAAATAGCCAGCAGCACGTCCTGGTCAGTGATCGCTGCCAGGCGGTAGGCGGCGTTTTCGTTGCCGCCTTCCATGCTGATGGCGCAGGCATCGGCGCAGAACGGCACCAGGGTCGAGGCCGCCAGGCCCGCGAGGTAGACGCTGTTGCCAAAGCCCAGCACGTACACCTTGCGCGCCTGGGTCAGGCTGGCGATGAAGGCCTCGAAGGTCTCCGCCTGGTTGATGTCGCGGGTGGTCGCCAGGTTGCTGCTGGCGCTATGGATCTGCTCGTGCAGGCCGAACTCGCCCCCGGGGCGCTGGGCCAGTTCATTACGCAGCTTGTCCACGGGCGAGACCATCTGTTGCAGGGTGCTCACCAGCTCGGCCTTCATGCCGCTGTAGCCGCCCAGGTCCAGGGCCTTGGCCAGGCGGTTGACCGCGGCGGGCGAGGTGGCGGTGGCCTGGGCCATCTCTTCGATGGTCAGGGTCGCCGCCTTGAGCGGGTGACGCAGGATGTAATCAGCCACCTTGCGCAACGAGGGTTGCAGTTCGGCGAGGCTTTCCGACAGCTTGCGCATGACCGGCGAGGCGTAGACGGTGGTGTTCTTCGAAGTGCTCGACATCCGGCGCAAGGCTCCCTGAAAGATGGGTCGCAGTGTATCCCAAGCCACTCCCCGGCGTGCAGCCGGGGCGTGGCCTGGAGGCTTACTTGAGGCTGCCGGCAAGAAACTGGCGCAGGCGCTCGGACTGCGGCCTGGCCAGTACTTCACGGGGGTGACCGCGTTCTTCGGCAATGCCCTGGTGCAGGAACAGCAACTGGTTGGACACCTCGCGGGCAAAGCCCATTTCATGGGTGACCACCACCATGGTCCGGCCTTCGCTGGCCAGGTCCTGCATGACCCTGAGCACTTCGCCGACCAGTTCCGGGTCAAGCGCCGAAGTCGGCTCGTCGAACAGCATCACTTCCGGCTCCATGGCCAGGGCGCGGGCGATCGCCACGCGTTGCTGTTCGCCGCCGGACATGTGCGCAGGGTAGGCATTGCGGCGATGGCTGACGCCGACCTTGTGCAGGTAGTGTTCGGCCTTCTCGCGGGCTTCCTTGCGGTTGATGCCCAGCACTTGCACCGGCGCTTCCATGACGTTGTCCAGGGCGCTCATGTGCGACCACAGGTTGAAGTGCTGAAAGACCATGCTCAGGCGTGCGCGCAGGCGTTGCAGCTGACGCGGGTCGGCGGCCCTGAGCCCGCCGCGGGAGCAGTTGCGCAGCTTGAGCTGCTCGCCGTTGACCAGGATCTCGCCGGCGTTGGGTTGCTCGAGCAGGTTGATGCAGCGCAGGAAGGTGCTCTTGCCCGAGCCGCTGGAGCCGATGATGCTGATCACGTCACCGGCGCTGGCCTGCAGCGAGACACCCTTGAGCACCTGATGGTTGCCGTAGCTTTTATGCAGGTCGTTGATTTGCAGTTTGTTCATCAGTAGGTACTCGGTGGGTCAGTCGGTGAGCAGGCGGCCCTGGCGAATCGGTGTGGTGCCGGCGACCTTGGCCAGCCACAGACCGGGCTGGGCAAAGCGCAGGCGTTCGCGGGCATAGAGGACGCCGTCGGTGCTGGCGCGGACCACGCTGTGGCGATCGGTCAGCGGGTCGATCACTTCGAACAGCGGGTCGCCGACCGTGACCCGCGCCCCCAAAGGTTGCAGATAGCTGACCACGCCGGGATGTTCGGCATAGGCATACTGGGCGCCGGCAAAGGGTGTGGCGGCGCAGCACTGGCTGGGCGCCGCGGGCCAGTCGCCGTTGATCAGGCCCTGGTCGGCGAGGTAGCCGAGAATCTGTTCGGCGCTGGCCTGGCATGCTTCGCGCCCGGTGTCGGCCATGCCGCGCAGTTCGACGGTGGTGGCCACGCAGGCCAGGGGAATCTCGGCCTCCGGGAAGTACTCGCGCAAGCGCAACCAGGGCACCGCACAGGCTTCATCGAATGCGTCGCCGCCGGCGTCTTCGGCCAGCAGCACCGCTTCGGCACCCAGGCGTGCTGCCAGCGAGCGCAGGGTTGGCCAGTTCTGCGGCAGGGCGTAGAGCAGCATCACCGATTCGAAATCGCAGTGCAGGTCGAGCACCAGGTCGGCATCGCAGGCGCTTTGCAGCAACAGGCGGCGCAGGCCGTCGAGCTCGCTGCGCGCTGCGGGCAGCTCGGCAAGGGTCGCGGCCATGGCCTGGCGAATCGTTGCCACGTTGGCTTCGCCATCGCTGCCCAGTTGCCCCTCCAGGCGCGCTACCAGCGCTTCGGTCAAGGGTGGGAAATCGCGGTTGAAGTTCTTGCCGCTGTTGAACTCGAATCGGCCCTGGTGCGTGGCCTGGAACATCTGGCCGATGCCGATCGGGTTGGCCAGTGGCACCAGCTCGATCACACCGCTGAGCCGGCCCTGGGCCTCGAGTTCGGCCAGGCGCCGCTTGAGCTCGACCGCCACCCGCATGCCGGGCAGTTCATCAGCGTGCAGCGAAGCCTGGATATAGGCCTTGCGTGCGCCACTGCCGAAGCGAAACAGGCGCAGGGTGCGCTGGGTGCCGCAGGCACTCCAGGGCAGAACATGGTCAATTTGCTGCATGAAAGCTCCTTAGTGCTTGCGCGGGGCGAGGTAGGCCAGCCAGCGGCGCTCGGCCAGCTTGAACAGGCGCACCAGCATGAAGGTCAGGACCAGGTAGATCAGCCCGGCGGTAATGAAGGCCTCGAAGGGCAGGTAGTAACGGGCATTGAAGGTTTTTGCCGCGCCGGTGATATCCACCAGGGTCACGATCGAGGCCAGGCTGGTGGTCTGCAGCATCATCAGCACTTCATTGCTGTATTGCGGCAGGGCCCGGCGCAGGGCCGAGGGCAGCAGGATGCGCCGGTACATCGTCAGGCGCGACATGCCCATGGCCCGGGCCGCCTCGACCTCGCCACGGGCCGTGGACCGCAGGCTGCCGGCCAGCAACTCGGCGCTGTAGGCGCTGGTGTTGATGGCAAAGGCCAGGCAGGTACAGAAGGTCGCGCTGGACAGGTACGGCCACAGCACACTGTTGCGCACCGCCTCGAACTGGGCCAGGCCGTAGTAGATCAGAAACAGCTGCACCAGCATCGGCGTGCCGCGGATCACATAGGTGTAGAGCCAGGCCGGGTAACGCAGCAGGCAGTTGCGCGAGACCCGCATCAGGGCCAGCGGAATTGCCAGCGCCAGGCCACAGGCCAGGGAGATCATCAGCACCTTCAAGGTCAGCAGAATGCCGTTGAGGTACAGCGGCAGGTTTTGCCAGATCAGGTGATAGTCGAGCATCAGGCAACTCCCCTCAGAGTTCGGCGGCTTTGCAGCCGATCGAGTAGCGTTTCTCGACGCCGCGCAACAGCAGCAGCGACAGGCTGGTCAGCAGCAGGTACAGGCCGGCCACGGCCAGGTAGAAGGTGAACGGCTGGTGGGTGGCATCGGCCGCGTTCTTGGCCTTGAACATCATGTCCTGCAAGCCGATCACCGAAATCAGCGCGGTGGACTTGGTCAGCACCAGCCAGTTGTTGGTAAAGCCCGGCAGCGCCAGGCGCACCATCTGCGGCACGCTGATCCGCCAGAACACCTGCAGGGGGCTCATGCCATAGGCCGCGCCGGCTTCGGCCTGGCCCTTGGGAATGGCCAGGAAGGCGCCGCGGAAAGTCTCCGAGAGGTAGGCGCCGAAGATGAAGCCCATGGTGCAGACCCCGGCAATGAACGGGTTGATGTCGATGTACTGCTCGTAACCCAGGGCCAGTGCCAGGCGGTTGACCAGGTCCTGGCCGCCATAAAACACCAGCAGGATCAGCACCAGGTCGGGGATGCCGCGCACCACCGTGGTGTACAACTCGCCCAGGCCTGCCAGCCATTTGACTGGCGACAAGCGACAGGCCGCGCCGATCAGGCCGAGGCTGATGGCCATGGCCATGGCCAGCAAAGCCAGGTTGATGGTCAGCCAGGCGCCATCGAGAATGCTCGATCCGTAGCCATGAAGCATGATGAAAGTCCTCGCCAGCCGGGGTTAGTGGCCGTAGATATCAAACGGGAAGTACTTGCTTTGCACCTGCTGGTAGGTGCCGTTGGCGCGGATTGCCGCGATGGCGGCGTTGAGCCTGGCCAGGTTGGCGCTGTCGCCCTTGCGCACGGCAATTCCGGCACCACGGCCGAAGTATTGCGGGTCGCTGATATCCGGGCCGACCAGGGCAAAGCCTTGCCCGGCGGGGGTCTTGATGAAGCTTTCTTCGGTGTTGACGATGTCGGCGAGGGTTGCGTCCAGGCGCCCGGCGGTAAGGTCGAGAAAGGCTTCGTTCTGCGAGGCGTAGCGCACCACTTCGACCCCGGCGCTTTCCAGCTGCTCGGTGGCGAAGCGGTCATAGGTCGAGGCGCGCTGCACGCCGACCCGCTTGCCCTTGAGGTCGGTGGCCGGGTCGCTGATCTGGTTGCCGGCCTTCATCGCGAACTTGCCGGGCGTGTGGTAGTACTTGTCGGTGAAGTCGACCGATTTCAGTCTGTCTTCGGTGATCGACATCGACGACAGCACAGCGTCGATCTTGCGGACCTTCAACGACGGAATCATGCCGTCGAACTCCTGGATCACCCACTGGCACTTGACCTGCATCTGTGCGCACAGGGCGTTGCCGATGTCGTAGTCAAACCCTGTCAGTTCGCCTTGCGGCGTACGGTAGGAGAAAGGCGGGTAGGCAGCTTCGATGCCGATGCGCAGGCTGCCTTGGTCGGCCTGGGTCATTGCGCTGCAGGCACAGAGGGCCAGTGCGCCGAGAAGTCCGGTCTTGTTCATATTCTTGACTCCGGTGGGTGGGGTGCGCATAGAAATGACATGATTTATTTCAGAAATCAATTTCATGAAAATAAAAATATCAATCGGCCGACTGACGGCACCTCCGTCCAGGCGGTAGACTCAAGCACTCGACCCCAGGAGTGCATGGCATGGACCCAGGCATTGGCGAAACCGGTGAACCCTTCAAGCGCCTGTTCTTTGCCCTCGACTGCGTGGCAGAGCAACGCCGGGCCATTGCCCGGTGGCGCAGTGAGCTGGATATGGAAACGGGGCGGCCAGTGCCCTCGGCGAATTTTCACCTGACCCTGATGTTCATCGGTGCGGCGGGCACTGCGCAGTTACCTGCGATCCTCGCCGCCGCTGCGGGCGTGAAGGTGCCGGGTGAGGCGCTGACGCTGGTGCTCGACCGGCTGGAGGTGTGGCGCTCGGCCAAGGCGTTGGTGTTGGTGCCCAGCCAGATGCCGGCGGCCTTGCGCCAGTTGGCCTATGCCCTGCAGCAGGCCATGCTGCCGTTGGGCTTTGCCCAGGACCCACGGGACTACCGCCCGCACCTGACATTGGCCCGTGACTACCGTGGCAGTGAGCCGGAGGCGCTGGTGCCGGCGGAATTTGTGCTGCGTGCGCGGCACTTCACCTTGTTCGAGTCGCGCAAGGGCCAGTACTGGCCGTTGGCGCAGTGGCCGTTATAGTCTACGACGCGCTTCGCGCCCGCTCCCACAGGATCGGCGCGTTACCTGTGGGAGCTGTCTTGCCAGCGATGAGGCCGGTACAGCCAGCACATCAGGTAGTGTCTGGATTACAACCGCTTCGCAAGACCCGCTCCCACAGGATCGGCGCGTTACCTGTGGGAGCTGGCTTGCCAGCGATGAGGCCGGTACAGCCAGCACATCAGGTAGTGTCTGGATTACAACCGCTTCGCAAGACCCGCTCCCACAGGATCGGCGCGTTACCTGTGGGAGCTGGCTTGCCAGCGATGAGGCCGGTACAGCCAACACATCAGGTAGTGTCTGGATTACGACCGCTTCGCGCCCGATCGCGGGCAAGACCCGCTCCCACAAACCCGGCGTACACAGACCCACTGTGGGAGCCGGCGTTGCCGGCGATTGGCTGGCAACCTAGAACTGCGGCGTGTACTTCACGGTAAAGGTGAAGTTGCGCGGGTCACCAAAGTTGTTGTTGCCGTTGAGCTGGTTGTAGGCCGCAATGTAGTAGTGCTTGTCGAACAGGTTGTTGGCATTCAGCGCCAGGCCCACTTCCGGGCTCAGCTGGTACGCCAGGCGCGCGTTCCACACCGCGTAGCCGGGCACGTCGTAGGTGTGCTCGTAGCCCAGGGTATGCGACTGCGCGGTGAAGCCCAGGCCGGCGCTGACCTTGCTCCAGTCACCCGGCAGTTGGTAGTTACCCCACATGCGCAACATGTGCTTGGGCGTCCAGGTGCTGAACACCTTGCCCTTGTCGTCCGGGTCGTCGAGGTAGGTGGTGGTGTTGTAGGTGTAGCCGGCAAACAGCTGCAGGCCGCTGAGCACTTCGCCGCTGACTTCAGCCTCGATGCCCTGGCTGCGCACCTTGCCGGCGGCGGTGGAGCAGTACCAGTCATCGCAGGCAAAGCCCGAGGCCTTGTCGATGATCGCGCGGTTTTCCTGGTCGTAGCGGAACACCGCCAGGGAGGTATTGACGCGGCCATCGAGCAATTCGCCCTTGATGCCCATTTCGTAGTTGCTGCCAATGATCGGCTTGAGCGCCGCGCCGCCGACGCTGCGTTCGGTCTGCGGCACGAAGACGTCGGCGTAGCTTGCGTACAGCGACCATTCGCGGCTCAGGTCGTACACCATACCGAGGTACGGGGTAACTTCACCGCTTTCGGTCATGGTGCTGGTCGGGCTGACCGAAGGGGCGCGGGTGACACCGGCATGCATGGTCGTGTCATAGCTGTAGTCGAACCAGCTGACCCGCGAACCCAGCACCAGGGTCAACGGCTCGGCCAGCTTGACCCGCCAGGCGCCATACAGGCCTTTCTGGCGCACGTCATAGGCACTGCTGAAACCACGGCCGTTGGGCTTGTCGAGCAAGCTGTCGTAGCTGATATCCGGGCGGTGATGGTCGATATCGAAGATGTTGTCAGTGCTGTCGTTGAACGTGCGCGCGAACAGATCATCGGTGGTCAGCTTCGAGTAGTTGCCGCCCAGGGTGATTTCCTGCTCGAGGTTGAAGGCGTTGAATTTGCCCACCAGGTTCATGTCGACACCCACCTTGGTGGAGTCGAAATCGGTCACCCAGTCGGCATAGCTGACACCGCTGCCATCGAAGTTGATGGCATCGTCAACGGTCTGTACGCGCTGGTGGGTCGACTCGTTGGTTTCACTCATGCGAATCGCACCAACGTGGAATTTCCAGTCGTCGTTGAAGCGGTGCTCAAGGTCGGCGTACAGGGTGGTGACGTCGATTTCCGAATGGTTCCAGCGCGAGCCGGTAAAGGTCGAACGCGGCACATCCAGGCCGCTGCCGTCGGCATAGCGCGGCAACCCGCGCAGCATTGGCCGCGACTCGGCGTTGGACTGGCTGACCGCGAAGCCCAGGGTGGTGGCCTCGTTCAGGTCGAAGTCCAGCGCGCCGTACAGCGAATGGGTCTTGCTCCATTCGTAGTCGACGAACGAATCGCTCTGGTCCTCGTCGGCGACGAAGCGCCCGCGCACGGTGCCGGCATCGTTCAACGGGCCGCCGGCGTCCAGTTGCAGGCCGTAGTGGTCCCAGCTGCCGGCCTTGCCGGTGACGGTCACGGTCGGCGTAGCCTGGCCGCGCTTGCGTACCAGGTTAACGGCGCCGCCCGGGCTGCCGGTGCCTTGCAACAGGCCGGAAGCGCCGCGCAGCACTTCCATGCGGTCGAAGAAGATCAGGTCCTGGGTCGCCCAGTTGCCCAGCGAATAGGTGTTACGCGGGATCGCCACGCCGTCGTACTGCCAGTCGTCGATCTGAAAGCCGCGCGAATAAATGATCAGGCCCGGGCCCACGCCCTGCAGGCCGACCAGGCCAGTGGTCTGGTTGACCGCGTCCTTGAGGTCGACGATGTTCTGGTCGTCCATCTGCTGGCGGGTCATCACCGTGACCGACTGGGGAATTTCCCTGAGGGTATGGCTGCCCTTGCCAATGGTGGTCGCCCGCGCCGCATAGGAGCCGGTGCCCTCGGTGGTGGCCGCATTGAGATCGCCGCCGATGCCGCTGATGCTGGTGGCGCCCAGCTCCAGGGCGTTGCCGGCGTCGATGCTCGGCAGCACGCTGAAGTTGCCCTGTTCGGTGACCAGCAACTGCAGGCCGCTGCCGGCCAGGGCCTTCTGCATGGCCAGCATCGCGCTCATCCTGCCGATGATCGCCGGTGCCTGCTTGCCCTGTACCAGCGCTGGGTCCAGCGAAACGATGCGGCCGCTCTGGCTGGCGATGGCATTGAGGGTGCTGGCCAGGGAGGCGGCGGGCAGGTTGAAGCTCAGGGCCTGTTCCTGGGCCTGGACGGTGCTGGCCAGCGTGGCCAGGGCCACGGCGACAGGAAGGGCGTGGGACCAAGGGTTGAGCACGGAATTCTCCTGATTATGTTGGCGTGTCAGGAGATAGGTGCGATGAGAAATGAAAACCGGACACAAATACGAGTGATTTGCATAAATTATTTTTGCAGCGGGGTTTTCGCCCGAATCAGCGTCAGCCACGGGCTGTACTGATCGACCTTGACCGGCAGGGTTTCGGCCAGTGCGGCGAAGGCCCGCTGCGGTTCGTCCAGCGGGAAGACCCCCTGCACCCGCAGCCCGCGCACTTCGGGTTCGACCCGGACAAACCCGCGGTAGTAAGGGCGCAGCGCCTCGACCACTGACTCGAGGGAATCATCCAGCACATTCAGGCGTCCGCTGAGCCAGTCGGCGCGCTGACGCTCGTCATTGCCCAGGGCTTCGATGCGTTCGCCATGCAGCAGCGCGGCCTGGCCTTCCTGTACATCCAGTTCGCTGCCGTTGAACAGCCGCGCGCGTACCGAATGCTCAAGCACCACCAGGCGCGTGGCCTCGGCCTCCTGGCTGACCAGAAAGCGCGTGCCCAGGGCGCGCATTTCACCCTGGGCGCTACGCACCCGCAACGGCCGCTGCGGGTCGGCGGCGACCTGGATGATCAGATCGCCCTGGCGCAGGATCAGCAACCGCTGATGGCCATCGAACTGCAGGTCGACGGCGCTGCCGGCGTTCAGGCTCAGGCGGCTGCCATCGGCCAGGGTGAAGTCGCGACGCTCGCCCTTGGCCGTGCGCAAATCGGCCAGCAGTGCTTCACCCACCTCACTGCGCGCGCCCAGCCACAGGCCACCGCCGAGCACGCCGATGCCGACGAAGGCGCGCAGCAGTTCGCGCCGCGAGCCGTTGGGCTGCAGCAACAGTTGGCGAACCTCACCGGTGTGCCCCGGGGCGCGGCGCTCGAAATTGCGCACGGTCTGGCAGGCGCCGCCCAGGCGTTCCTGCAAGCGTGCCCAGGCCTGGGCGTGGGCCGGGTCGCTGCCCAGCCACTGGCTGAAGTCGCTGTGCAACTGGGCGTCGGTGTTGCCCGAACTCAAGCGCACCATCCAGTCGATGGCGGCTTCTGCGCTGGGGTCGAGACGGCGCTGGCTCATGGCGCCAGCTCACTGAGGTAGCACTGGCTCAGGGCCTGCTTCATGTAGCGGCTGACAGTGCGCTCGGAGAGGTCGAGCTTGCGCGCGATATCGACATAACTCATGCCGTCGAGCTGGCTGTAGAGGAAGGTGGCCTTGACGATCATCGGCAGGCCGTCGAGCACCTGGTCGATGCTCACCAGTGCTTCGATCAGCAGCAGTTGCTCTTCCGGGGAGGGCGCCAGCGGCTCAGGCAGGGCCGCCAAACGTTCCAGGTAAGCCTGCTCCAGCTGGCGACGGCGATGGCGATCGAAGATCAACCGGCGGGCGATGGTCGACAGATAGGCGCGCGGCTGCTGGATGCTCGCCGGATCGACCTGGGCGGCGAGCATCTGGCAGAAGGTCTCGGCGGCGGTGTCTTCGGCGTCGGCGCGGTTGCGCAGGCGCTTGTGGATGTGCTGCAGGAGCCAACGGTGGTGGTCGCTGAAAAAGAAGCCCAGCTTGCGGGTGGAGGAGGTTGGCACCGGTTGGCGTTCCCGAAGGTGTTAGTGTGAATCGTTCTCAATCTTACCTGTGCGGCAAGGCAAGGTGCAATCACCGCCGCCAACCGTGCTTTACAATTTTCCTACAGACTGCCCTTGGGCGCAGTAATAGGGTGGCGGCCAGACGAATCAAGGGAAAAGAGAATGGACCTGTCGCTCGCAGGCCAGCGGTTCACCCTGCTGGAGAACTTCAAGGACGATACACGGCTGCGCGCCAGCTTCAACGCCTTGACCCACCAGACGTTCGAATTCGATTTCGAACAGTGGTACCAGGACGGCTATTGGGGCGAAGGCTACCAGCCCTGTGCGTTGGCCCATGACGGGCGCATCGTCGCCAACCTTTCGGTCAACCTCATGCACTTCGAGGTGCTCGGCGAGCCTAAGCGCTGCATCCAGCTAGGCACGGTCATGGTCGCGCCGGAGTATCGTGGCAAAGGCCTGAGCCGCGTGCTGCTGGAGCGGGTGCTGGACAGATGGCAGGGCCAGTGCGAGCTGATCTACCTGTTTGCCAACGATACAGTGCTGGATTACTACCCCAGGTTCGGTTTTCGCCGGGTGCTCGAACATCAGTACAGCGCGGCGTTAAGCCCATCAGCGCAGCCTTGCAGCTTCTACAGGGTCGACATGAGCGACGTGCTCGAGCGCCTGCGCTTCATCAGCGCGGTCGCCAGCGCGGTACCCGCTGCACGGTTGGCGATGCGCAGTAATCCTGATCAGACGATGTTCTATTGCACGTCGTTTTTCAAAGACTGCGTTCACTACTCGGCAGCGCTGCAGGCCTATGTGGTGATGGAAATCGTCGACGGCGTGATGACGCTCTATGAGGTGTTCGCCAGGCAAGCGCTCGACCTGCAGGCACTGATTGCAGAACTGAGGACACCCCAGACCACCCGGGTGGTACTGGGGTTTACGCCGCTGGATGTCAGCGGCTTCGAGGCGCAGCCGCTTGAGTCGGATGACAGCCTGTTCGTGCTCGGCCAGGCCGGTCAGTTCATCGAGCATGCCAGGCTGATGTTTCCGTTGCTGTCACACGCCTGAGTCGCTCAGGCCACCACCGGAATCAGCGGATCGGCAGCGGCGAGGGCAATCGCACGATCGGCCACGGGCGGGTAGATCCACACCGAGTTGATCTGCTGCTTGAGGGTCTTGGCTTCGTCCTTGATCAGCTTGACCTCACGCTGCCAGCCCTCGGTGTACACCGCGCCCCAGGCCCCCAGGTCCAGGCAGGTGACGTACTTGGGCTGGCGGTACGGCAGCGGTTCGACACCCAGCAGGTCGGCGGCGACGTTGTTGCCCGAATGCCGGCCCAGGGCGATGGCGTGCTGGCAGGTCATCAAGGCGTGGTTTCCGAGGTCGTCGGTGGCGGCGTAGGCCACGTCACCGGTGGCGAATACATGCTCCTGACCAATGACCTTGAGGTTGCCGTCGACATGCAGGCGGCCATGGCCATCGCGTTGCCCCGGCACTTGTTCGGTGAGCGCGCTGGCGCGGACGCCGACGGTCCAGACCACGGTGCTGGCCTCGATGCGCTGGCCGTCGGCGAGGGTCACGCCGTCGGCATCCACGGCGGCCACCGAGGCATTGAGCCGCCACTCGACCCCCAGTGCCGCGCTGGCTTCGACGATCGCCGGGCTGATGCCTTCGCCCAGGGCCGCGCCGATCTTGTTGCCGCGATCGACAATGATCACCTTCACCTCAGCGTCCTGGCCCAGCACTGCGCGCAGGCGGGCGGGCATTTCGCTCGCGGTCTCGATGCCGGTGAAGCCGCCGCCGGCCACCACCACGGTGTTGCGCGCCGTTGATCCAGGCCGTTGCGCCAGGGCCTTGATGTGCTGCTCCAGGCGGCTGGCCGATTCGATCTGGTCGACGTCGAAGGCGTGCTCATCAAGCCCGGCCAGGTTTGGCCGGACCACGCCACTGCCGCTGGCCATGACCAGGCGATCGTAGCCAAGCACCTGCTGCAGGCCCTGGCCGTCGCGGTAGCCGACACGCTTGCCGGCCACGTCGATCTCGTCCACCGCGCCCTGGATGAAGTTCACGCCCACGGCGGTAAACAGTTCAGCCAACGGCGCTTTCATCTGCTGCACATCGGTTTCGTAGAAGCGCGGACGGATGCGCAGTTCGGCCTGGGGGGCGAGCACGCTGACGCTGACGTCGTTGCGCCCGTGCTGCTCCAGCAGGCGAGTGGCGCTGAGGGCGCTCCACATACCGCCGAAGCCGGCGCCGATGATCAGGATGTGCTGTTTCATGTTCTGCTCCGAGAAAGAAGGGCTGTTGTTTGCCGGTCGCAGGTACGTCGTGACCCGCAGCGGATAACTACGACTGTATTGGTCGTAGTTATCAAGTGCAAGTTTTTTTTCAAACCGGTTTGTGCCTGCCCCGGTTTGCTGGTGGTCGTAGTGAACTGGTAGTATTGGCGACAAATCCAGTCGGAGATTGACATGTCCCTGTATAGCGCCGGCGTCGAGTACGGCTTGCACTGCCTGCTGTTTCTGGTCGACGACCTGGGCGAAAGCCGCGAAGCCAGCGTGCGCGACCTGGCCGAGCTGCAGGGTGTGCCCCATGAATACCTGGCCAAGGTCTTTACCAAACTGGCCAAGGCCAGACTGGTGGTTGCCACCGAAGGCGTGCGTGGCGGCTTCAAGCTGGCCAGGCCTGCGGACGAAATCACCGTGCTGGATATCGTCACGGCCATCGACGGGCACAAGGCGATCTTCGATTGCCGCGATGTGCGCGACCGCTGCACGCTGTTCGACGGTGCGCCGCCGGCCTGGGCCATTGACGGCACCTGTGCCATTCACGCGGTGATGCTGACCGCGCAAAAGCGCATGGAAGAAGCCCTGGCCCAGCAGACCATCCTCGATCTGTCGCGGCGCTTGGGGCGCAAGGCGCCAGCGGAGTTTTCCACCCAGGTGGTCAGGTGGATCAACGACCGCCGCGACAGCAAGTAAGGCGCGGTTTCAGGCGGGCTCGGCGACTTCGGCGAACAGCGTGCGGCCGTGCTCGAACATGCTTTCAAGGTGGGCGCTGGGGTCGGCGCTTTCCGAGTCCAGCAGCAAGGTCGAGCTCAGTACCCGGGCGCCGCAGTAATCGAAGATGCCGTGGTCGATCTGGGTTTTCATCGCCCGCTCATAGCCATGTTTGCTGAAGGTCGCGGCATCGGCGCCACCGACACCGATCAGGTGTACGTTCAAGCGGCCAAGCATTTTTACCATCGGCGCCTGCGTGCTGAAGTCGAACGCCCAGCCATTGCTGAACACCCGGTCAATCCAGCCTTTGAGCAGCGCCGGCATGGACCACCAATACACCGGAAAGACCAGCACCAGAGCGTCGCTGCGGTCGATGCGTGCCTGCTCGGCAAGCACATCATCGGCAGGCGCTGCGGTGCGATGATGAACAGCGTGGTCGGCCGGGCCGAACAGCGGGTTGAAGCCTTCGGCGAACAGGTCGGCGACCTCGGCGCTATGGCCGTTGTGCACCAGGCCTTCGGCGAGCTTGGCGGCCAGGCTGTGGGTCAGCGAGCGTGGATCATGATGAGCGACAACCACAAGTGCGTGCATGGCAAGGACTCCTGCGAATTGCGGGGAAGGGGCGTAAGTTGTATGCTGGGCATAAGTTACCTTTGGTAAGTTACTTTTGGTAGGTAAGCATGTCAAGCGATCCGCAACCGCGTCGTCGTCTGTCGCGTCAAGACCGTCAGCAACAACTCCTGGACGTGGCCTGGCACCTGATCCGTGAGGAGGGCACCGAAGCCCTGACCCTGGGGCGCCTGGCTGAGTTGGCCGGGGTTACCAAACCGGTGGTGTATGACCATTTTGGTACCCGTTCGGGGTTGCTGGCGGCGCTGTATCAGTCCTTTGATGTGCGCCAGACAGCAGTGATGGATGCCGCCCTGGCCGCCTGTGAGCCGACGCTTGAAAGTACCGCTGCGGTGATTGCCAGCTCCTACGTCGACTGCGTCTTGACCCAGGGCCGGGAGATTCCCGGGGTGATCGCCGCGCTGGCCAGCTCGCCGGAGCTTGAGCAGCTCAAGCGCGAGTACGAGGCGGTGTTCATGGGCAAATGCCGGGCGCTGCTGGAGCCGTTCAGTGGCCGTGGCGAGATTGGCGTCGCGGGACTGCGGGCGATGATCGGCGCGGCCGAGGCGTTGTCTCATTCTGCGGCGAACGGTGAGATTACGGCGGAGCAGGCGCAGCAGGAGTTGTTCGAGACCATCAAGGCGATGGTGGTGCGCAGTTAAAATACATCGCGGGGCAAGCCCGCTCCCACAGGCTGCTTACCCCCCCTGTAGGAGCGGGCTTGACCCGCGATAGGGCCTTATTAAGCGGACGAGAAATACGGACATTCAAGAAATCAAGCAACGCCTGGCCAAACCCGCCACGCGCTTTTTCGCCGGTGGCTTTCGCCCCACTAACAGCGATGAAGAAAGCTGGCTCGGCCGGGTGTTCCTCTACCGCCCCGACGAAGGCGTACCGACCAACGCTGCCGGCGAACAACTGTTGCCGGTGGCCCAGTTCCACCTGCCCAGCCTGCCGTTCAGCAGCCCGGCGCTCAAGGACATCCGCGTCCTCACCCTGTTCGTCGGCTACCCGTTTCCGGATGAGTTCGAGGCCATGGGCGACAACTGGCTGATCCGTGAATACCGCGCCGACGATGAGCTGGTACGCAAGGACCTGCCGGTCGCCAACTCTTTCCTCAAAGCCTTTCCCTTGCGCGCTGAAGAACTCGCCGAAGACTATCCACTGTGGGATGGCGGCGGTGTGCCGGATGAGCTGGTCACGGAAATCGTCAAGCTCGAACGGGCAGGGGACATCGAGTGTTACTACGAGGTCATCACCCACGCCTACGAGCACAAGATCGGCGGCTATCCGTCGTTCTGCCAGTCGGGCGTATACCCGGGCGACGGCTTCGAGTTCGTCTTCCAGGTTTCATCCGATGCCAAGATCAACCTCAACGTGGTCGACAGCGGCAGCCTGATGTTCTTCAAGCACCGCGACACCGGCGAGTGGACGATCTACTACGACTTCTATTGAGCTAGTGCGACGCACCGTTACGCGGCTTGTAGAACAGAAACTCGGAGGTCTGCGCAGTCCTGGCAAAGGTCTTCGACCAGTCCGGGCGCACGCGCCGGTCGTGGAAGTACAGGGCGCCACCGGTACGGTCAGGCAACTGCTTGTTCAGCGCCTTGCGGGCGATCTCCTTGGCCAGGGTGTAGCGCACTTCTTCCTGGACATCGTCCGAGCGGCCATCGCACCACCAGGAGAACTGGCAGGCGCCTTTCTCCGAGCCTTGCTTGACCACGCCGCAGACCGAATCGGGAAAGCCCTCGTGCCCGACCCGGTTCATCACCACGTTGGCCACCGCCTCCATGTCCGCTGATTTACCGCCCTTCGATTCCCAGTAGATACTGCGCGCCAGGCAGGTGATGGCATCGTCCAGCGCGGCTGCGCCGGCCGGGTCGACGGCCTGGACTTCGGTCTTGGTGATGGCTTGGTACTTTGGTGCGGGCGGGGCATCGGGGCTGCTCGCGGCTTTTTGCTCCAGCACCTGGGCCTTTTCTTCGGCCACCTGGGCCTTGGAGTCAGCCGCCATTGCCACGGCGCCGGAGAGCGCCAGTACCAGGCACGTTGCAATCGTTAGCAGGCGCATGCTCGAACCTTTGGGTGGCGTAGAAGTACAACTTCCTGTTACAGGGTCGACCGCGCCGGGCGCAAAACATTCCCGCTGTCAGACCACGGGCAACTTCGTGCATCATCTACGCAGTCCGATCAAGGGAGATTTCCATGCGCGTCACGTCATCTGTTGCACCTCTGGCCTTGTTGGCGTTGGGCCTGGCGTCCACCGTGACGGCCCAGGCCAGCGACGAGTCGCAGCTGGTCGAGTCGATCAACGCCTACCGCAGCCAGGCCCAGCGCTGTGCCGGCCAGGTTTCGATGGAGCTGCCGCCGCTGGCCAGCGATCCGCGCCTGGTGTTGCCGGCCAACAGCATGGGCGATCTGCGCGAGGCCCTGGCGCAAAAGAGCTACCCGATGGTCAACGTCCAGGCCATCAGCCTGTCCGGGCCGCGGGATGTGCAGTCGGCCATGAAGGCGGTGCAGGAGAGTTTCTGTCAGGTGGTGCTCAACCCGCAGTTCGTCGATGTCGGGGTCAGCCGCGAGGGCCGCGACTGGCGCATCGTCCTGGCGCGGCCGTTGCTGGCAGGGCGCCTGGGCGACTGGCAGGCCGAAGGGCAGAAGGTCCTGGAGATGATCAACGCGGCGCGCAGCCAGACGCGCCAATGCGGTGGCCAGGCATTCAACGCCACCACGCCGCTGGCCTGGAACGCCACCCTGGCCGGCGCCGCCGAGAGCCACACGCGGGCCATGGCCAACAACAACTTCTTTGACCACAAAGACCGCGACGGCCGTACCCCGGGGGATCGCGCCGAGCTCTCCGGGTATGCCGGCCAGCAGGTCGGCGAGAACATCGCTGCCGGGCAGGACACCCCGCGCAAGGTGGTCGATGGCTGGCTGGCCAGCGCCGGTCACTGCGCCAACCTGATGAACCCGCAGTTCAGCGAGCTGGGCGCGGCCTACGCGGTCGATCCCAAGAGTGACGCCGGGATCTACTGGACAGCGATGTTCGGCGCGCCCTGATGGGCCTTAGTGCTCAAGCCCGGCACGCTTGAGCAGTTGCTTGCAGCGCTCGGACAGGTGCACCACGCGCAGGTGCTTGCCGTTGTTGCTGTAGCGCTCGCGCAGGGTCTTGAGCGCGGCAATCGCCGAGTAGTCGACGAAGTTCAGGTGACGACAGTCGAGGGTCACCCGGGCCGGGTCATTGGCCGGGTCGAACTGGTTGAGGAACGGCGTGGTCGAGGCGAAGAACAGCGTGCCATGGACCTTGTACAACCGGCTGCCGTCGCTTTCGTCATGGCTGTCGGCATACAGCTCGCGGGCCTGTTGCCAGGCGAAGTTGAGCGCGGCGATGACGATGCCGCACAGCACCGCAGTCGCAAGATCGGTGAACACCGTCACCAGGGTCACGGCGATGATCGCCAGCACATCGTTGACCGGCACCTTGTGCAGCACCCGCAACGACGCCCACGAGAAGGTCTGCTGGGCAACCACGAACATCACCCCGACCAGCGCCGCCAATGGAATACGCTCGATCAGCGGCGAGAGGAACAGCACGAACATCAGGATCATCACCCCGGCGACCACCCCGGACAGCCGCCCGCGGCCGCCGGAACTGAGGTTGATCGCGGTCTGGCCGATCATCGCGCAACCGCCCATGCCGCCGAACAGCCCGGAGGTCATGTTGGCCACGCCCAGGGCCACGCACTCGCGGTTGGGGTGGCCGCGGGTTTCGGTGATCTCGTCGGTGAGGTTGAGGGTCAGCAGGGTTTCCAGCAGGCCGACCAGGGCCATGAGCAGCGCGTAGGGGGCGATGACCTGCAGGGTTTCGAGGTTCCACGGTACTTGCGGCCAGCTCAAAGCCGGCAGGCCCCCGGCGATGTGCGCGAGGTCTCCCAGGGTGCGGGCCGGCAGGTCGAGCAGGTAGACCCCGACGCCCACGCCAAGGATCGCGACCAATGCCGGTGGCACGCTGCGGGTCAGGCGTGGCAGCAAGTAGACGATGGCCATGGTCAGCGCCACCAGCCCCAGCATCAGGTACAGCGGCGAGCCGCTGAGCCAGGCGCCATCGGCCTTGAAGTGCTCAAGCTGGGCCAGGGCAATGATGATCGCCAGGCCGTTGACGAAGCCGAGCATCACCGAATACGGCACCATGCGCACCAGCTTGCCCAGGCGCAGCAGGCCGAAAGCGATCATGATCAGCCCGCCGAGCAGTACCGTGGCCAGCAGGTACTGCACGCCGTGGGTCACCACCAGGGCGACGATGACCACGGCCATGGAGCCGGCCGCGCCGGAAATCATCCCCGGGCGGCCACCGAGCAGGGCGGTCAGGGTGCAGATGATGAAGGCGCCATACAGGCCCATCAGCGGGTTGAGGTGCGCCACCAGGGCGAAGGCGATGCACTCGGGCACCAGGGCGAAGGCTGTGGTGAGTCCTGCCAGGACATCGGCGCGTAGCGGGGTTGTTCTCATGACCTACCTGAAAAACGGCCCGGCAGCGGGGTGCTGCCGGGAAAAAAGCGTAGGATGCTACGTAATTTCCCGATCGCAAGCCAGCGCCCTGGCCAGGAATCCCGCCGTGCGGCTGTCGGCACAGGCCGCGACCTGCGCAGGTGGCCCGCTGACCACCACCTTGCCGCCCGCGCTGCCGGCCCCGGGGCCGATATCGATGACCCAGTCGCTCTGGGCCACCACGCGCATGTCGTGCTCGACCACAATCACCGTATGCCCGGCCTCGACCAGGCGCTGCAACTGCACCAGCAAACGGTCGATGTCCTGCGGGTGCAGGCCGGTGGTGGGTTCGTCCAGCACGTACAGGGTGGCGCCACGGGCCAGGCGCTGCAGCTCGGTGGCCAGCTTGATGCGCTGGGCTTCACCGCCCGACAGCTCGGTGGCCGGCTGGCCCAGGCGCAGATAACCCAGGCCGATCTCCTGCAGTACCCGCAAGGCGCGGCTGATGGCGGGCTGTTCGGCGAAACGCTGGCTGGCCTGGTCGACGGTCAGTTGCAGCACCTGGGCGATGTTCAGGTCTTGCCAGGTGATGGCCAACGTCTCGGGGTTGTAGCGATCGCCATGGCAGGTCGGGCAGGGCGCATAGACGCTGGGCATGAACAGCAGTTCGACGCTGACAAAGCCTTCGCCTTCGCAGGTTTCGCAGCGGCCCTTGGCGACGTTGAACGAGAACTGCCCGGCATCGAAGCCTTGCGCCTGCGCCGCGGATGTTGCCGCGAACAGCTTGCGCACGTGGTCGAACAGGCCGGTGTAGGTCGCCAGGTTCGAGCGCGGGGTACGGCCGATGGGCTTCTGGTCCACCGGCACCAGGCGGCGGATATGCTCAAGCCCGGCGCTGATCCAGCCGTCGCTGGTTTGATTCGGTTCATCTTCCAGGCTCTGCTCTGGTGGCTCTTCCTGGCTGCGGGCCTGGCCCAGGTGCTCGCCGAGCAGGTCGAGCAGCGCCTGGCTGACCAGGCTCGATTTGCCCGAGCCGGAAATCCCCGTGACCGCACTGAAGCAGCCCAGCGGGAAGGCCACCTCGAGCTGGTCAAGGTTGTTGCGGCTGATGCCTTCCAGCTGCAGCCATGCTTGAGCCTGGCGCGGTTGGCGAGGCGCAGGCAGGTTGTCGTTGAACAGGTAATGGCGGGTGCGCGAGGCATCGATCTTCGCCAGGCCGGCCGGCGGGCCGCTGTACAGCACCTGGCCGCCGTGTTCACCGGCATCCGGGCCGACGTCCACCAGCCAGTCGGCGCGGCGCATGGTGTCCAGGTCGTGCTCGACCACGTACACCGAGTTGCCCGCCTGCTTGAGCCGCTGCAAGGCCTCGAACAGCGCCTCGCTGTCGGCTGGATGCAGCCCGGCCGAAGGCTCATCGAGCACGTAGATCACCCCGAACAGCTGCGAGTTGAGCTGGGTCGCCAGGCGCAGGCGTTGCAGTTCGCCCGAGGACAGCGTCGGCGTGCTGCGCTCCAGGTCCAGGTAACCGAGGCCCAGGTCGATCAGGGTGGTGATGCGCTCCAGCAGCTCCTCGGCGATGCGTTGCGCGGCCAGGCGTTTTTCCACCGACAGGTTGGGCGTGTGGCGCACGTCCGCGCCGCCTGCGTGGGGGTTGTCGCCCCGAGCAGCGCGTTGCTGGCGCGCCTGGCGGGTTTGCGCATGGCTGAGCACCGCGCCGGCTTCGTCAGGCTGATTCAGGTAGTCGGCAGTGGCCACGGTCTTGAGCAGCTCGGCCAGGGCCAGCAGCGGCAGGCGCGACAGCTCGGCGATGTCCTTGCCGGCAAAGGTCACTGTCAGCGCCTCGGCTTTCAGGCGCTTGCCGGCGCAGGCCGGGCAGGGGCTGGCGCGCATGAAGGCCGAGACGCGTTTGCGCATCAGCGCGCTTTGCGAATGGGTGAAGGTGTGCAGCACGTAGCGTCGGGCGCCGCTGAAGGTGC
The DNA here is from genome assembly GCF_900497695.1 of Pseudomonas wadenswilerensis. GTDB lineage: Bacteria > Pseudomonadota > Gammaproteobacteria > Pseudomonadales > Pseudomonadaceae > Aquipseudomonas > Aquipseudomonas wadenswilerensis. The sequence goes on from NZ_UIDD01000008.1 coordinate 483,665, forward strand.
CCTGGTAACTGGGTTCGAGCTTGCGCTTGAGCGCCTGGCGGGTCTGCGCAGGCGTCATTCCCGCGTACACCGGCACGGTCGGGGTTTCTTCAGTGAACAGAATCCAGTCGCGCTGTTCCTGGGGCAGCTCGCGCCAGGGGATGTCGACGTCATAGCCCAGGGTCACGAGGATGTCGCGCAGGTTCTGCCCCTGCCAGGCCATGGGCCAGGAGGCCACCGCCCGTTCGCGGATGGTCAGCGACGGGTCGGGCACCATCGACGCCTCGCTGACATCGAACACCCGGCCCAGGCCATGACACTGCGGGCAGGCGCCTTGCGGGGTATTGGCCGAAAAATCTTCGGCGAACAGCATCGGCTGCTCGGCCGGGTAACTGCCGGCACGCGAATAGAGCATGCGGATCAGGCTCGACAGGGTGGTGACACTGCCGACCGATGAGCGCGCGCTGGGCGTGCCGCGTTGTTGCTGCAGGGCCACTGCTGGCGGCAGGCCCTCGATCGAATCCACCGCTGGCACCCCGACCTGGTCGATCAAGCGCCGGGCATAGGGCGCCACCGATTCAAAATAGCGGCGCTGGGCTTCGGCATACAAGGTGGAGAATGCCAACGACGATTTGCCCGAGCCGGACACCCCGGTGAACACCACCAGCGCATCGCGGGGAATGTCGACGTCGACACTCTTCAGGTTGTGTTCACGGGCGCCGCGCACCCGGACACAACCGCTGGCGTTGGCGGGACCTACTGGTTTTGCGCACATGGCGATATTCTTCCCTGCTGACCGATCCGCATAAGAGGCAGACCGCTGAGCATGGCGCCAGTGCCGTCGATTTTCAAATGGAGGTGAAACCCAGTGAAGTTCATGGTGATCGAAGCGCATCGAAGTGAATACCCTGCGCCCATTACCTTTGCCAAAGGCGCGCCACTGAACATCGGCGAGCGCTATGACGGTGAGGAGGGTTGGGATAACTGGTACTTGTGCAGCACACCCGGGCAACAGGATGGCTGGGTGCCGGGGCAGGTGATCGAGCGGCTTGGCGATGATCAGGGTATCGCCCTGGAAGACTACTGTGCCCGGGAGCTGGATGTGGAGGTGGGCGATTGCCTGGTGGGTGGCCGGCAGTTGAACGGCTGGGTGTGGTGTCGCAAGGGGAGTGCGTCGGGGTGGGTGCCGTTGCGAGTGTTACGGGACAAATGAGGGGCCGCTTCGCGCCCCATCGCCGGCAAGGCCGGCTCCCACAATAGTCTTGCGTACACCAGACCTGTGGGAGCTGGCCTTGCCAGCGATGGGCTGCGCAGCAGCCCCGATACTCAGCCCATGGCCGCAAGCATCAGCTCCAGGTTCTGCACCGCTGCCCCCGACGCACCTTTGCCGAGGTTGTCGAACACCGCCGTCAGCAATACCTGGCCGTGCTGCTCATGGGCAAACACGGCCAGGCGCAGGTCGTTGCTGTCGTTGACCGCTTGCGGGTCCAGTTGCACCGCTGATGCACCCAGTTGCAGCGGCGCCACCTGGACATAGCGCGCGCCGTTGTAATGTTCAGCCAGGCACGCCTGCAAACGCGCGGCAGTGACGCCCGCCGGCAGCAGCCGGGTCTGCAGGGCGATGGTCAGCACGATGCCCTGACGGTAGCTGCCATAGCTGGGCACGAACACCGGCCGTTGCGACAAACCGGCATGCTGCTGAATCTCCGGCACATGCTTGTGGTCCAGGTGCAAGCCATACACCAGCACGCCCTGGGCCGCCTGCGCGTCGGGCCCTTCATGGCGCTCGACCGCGGCACGGCCACCACCGGAATAACCCGACACCGCGTTCACGGTCAGCGGATAGTCCGCCGGCAGCAGGCCTGCGGCAATCAACGGCCGCAGCAAGGCGATGGCGCCCGTCGGGTAGCAGCCAGGGTTGCTGACCCGCTTGGCCCGGGCGATGCGCTCGGCCTGTTGTTCGTCCAGTTCCGGCAAGCCATACACCCAACCCGGTGTCGTGCGGTGCGCAGAACTGGCGTCGATCACCCGCACGTCCGGGTTGACGATGGCCGCCACTGCGTCACGCGCGGCATCGTCCGGCAGGCACAGGATCGCCACGTCGGCGCTGTTGATGGCCTCGGCGCGCAGTTGCAGGTTCTTGCGCTCGGCCGCTGGCAGGGTCAGCAGGCGCAGGTCGTTGCGGCCGTTCAGGCGGGCGTGGATCTGCAGGCCGGTGGTGCCTTGATCGCCGTCGATAAAAACCAGGGGCTGGTGCATGGGTGCTCTCGTGCAAAGGCTACAAATGAGCGGCCATCTTCACCTGTGGCTGGACGAAAGAAAATTTGAATATCATGATGCTCACCTTCATCTTTTCTGAACGATAAGCCCATGCGCGAGATCAGCCTCGACCGGCTACGTACCCTGGTGGTGATCGCCGACCTCGGCTCCTTTGCCCAGGCGGCGCGGGCGCTGAACCTGGCGCCGCCCACGGTCAGCCTGCACATTGCAGACCTTGAAGCGCGCATTGGCGCACCGTTGCTGTCGCGCAAACGCGGGCAGGTCCGCCCCACGGCCATCGGTGAAACCCTGCTCGAACGCGCCCGGCGTCTGCTGACCGATGTCGAACAGGCGCTGGATGATGTCCAGCGTCAGGTCCAGGGCCTGGCCGGGCGAGTACGGCTGGGCGCTTCGACCGGCGCCATTGCCCACTTGCTGCCGCAGGCACTGGACATCCTCGGCGTGCAGCATCCGGGCATCGATGTGCAGGTGCAGGTACTGACTTCAAGCGAATCCCTGGCGCGCCTGCAGGACGGCAGCCTCGACATTGGCCTGGTGGCGCTGCCGCAAGCGGCGATCAAGGGCCTGGAGATCCGTCCGTGGCGGCGCGACCCGATCATGGCTTTCATTCCGTCGAGCTGGTCGCCACCGGCGCGCATCAGCCCGGGCTGGCTGGCCAGCCGCGCGCTGATCCTCAACGACAACAGCACCCAGCTGTCACGGGTCACCAGCGACTGGTTTGCCAGCGCCGGCCTGCAACCGCCGGCGCGCATCCAGCTCAATTACAACGACGCGGTGAAAAGCCTGGTAGCCGCGGGCTATGGCGCCACCTTGCTGCCCCATGAATCGGCAGCGCCGGAGCATGATCCGCGTATCTGCATGCGCCCGTTGCGCCCAGGCCTGTGGCGGCACCTGGGCATCGCCTGCCGCCAGGGCGAGGTGGAGCAGGGGACCCGCTTCGTGCTGCAGGTGCTGATGAGCCAGGTAGCGAAAAGCTAGACCAGCCGCGGCCCGCGGCCGCCGTCCAGCCACGGCCCTTCACCCAGGCGTTCGAGGGCCAGGGTGCGCGCTTTGCGGCTGAGCTGGTCGAGGTGGCGGTCGCGCTGTTTCTCGGCATCGACCATCGCCCGCTTGCCGTGTTGCTTGAGCAGGTAGCTGTGGATCTGCTGCACTTCCAGGGTGCGGTAGATCGGCGCCACGTCCAGTACCGCCGCCATGCCGGTGCTGGGCTGGGCGCGGGTGTTGAGCAACACCTGCGGGCCGCGTGCGCCGGTCACCTGGAAGCCCAGGGACTCGAAGACCGGCACTTTGCTTGCCACGCAGCCGAGCTCGGCATGGGGGTAGCGTGCGGTCATCTGCGCCAGCATGGCGCGGGCGATACCCTGGCGACGGTGGCTGGCCTGGACGGCGAGGTAGGCCACGGAACACGCCTCGGGATCATCCTTGAGCGGCAAGTACAGCAAGAAACCCACCACCTGCTCGGGATCGTCGAGGTCCATGGCCACGATCAGTTCGACCGGAATGCCGCGCGAACCGTTCATGGCCTCCAGGTACAGGTGCACTTCGAAGCCGATGCCGTACTGGTACAGGCTGTACAGCGGGTTGCTCGGCGGCAGGGCGACGCTGCTGATGTCGGTCAGGTAGTCGACCACCATCTGCAGGATCTGGCTTTTGATCGGCTCCGCTGGCGGGGCGACGAAGTGGTGGAGGGCGGGCATCGGTAGGGGTGACTCCAGGGAAAAACGGCAATGGCGCGATTCTACCGCGCTGGCCTGCCATCCGTCCCTTCAACGCGCGGTTGATCTGAACTTCATCTTCAGCGCAGCGCTCCCTTGCTTAGAGGGCACTTTTCGCCCGACTGCCGAAGGCTGCCGCCATGACCGTGATGACCGCCGCACCCGCGCTCGACCCGTTGGCCTTGAACCCCCGTGCCGGCCATGAGGCACGCTACCATGCCTTGCTGCGGGGCGACCTGAGCGGCAGCGCCACCTGGCTGGCCGAGCAGCTGCAGCAGGCCGAAGCGTTGCCTGATGAACTGCCGAACAACCCTGCCGAGCTCGGGCAATGGACCGCCGACCGCGCGGCGGCCGTGGCCGGGCACTACGCCGGGTACCTGGCCGAACGCAAGGCGGGCGGTGCCCGGCGTTATTTCAGCAACCGCGCCCATGCCCTGTATTTTCTCCAGCATGTCGCTCCGACCAAGGCGGTGGATGGCGCCTGGCTGTTCGGCATGCTCAGGCACTGGGCCGACCCGCGCTACCACGGCCTGATCCGCATCTACCTGGAAGAACTCGGCGATGGCGACCCGGCCTGCAACCATGTGCTGATCTACCGGCGCCTGCTCAGCGAGCTGGGCTGCCACGAGGTGTTGCCGCTGGCTGACGACCGTTACCGGCAGGGCGCACTGCAACTGGCGCTGGGCTTCAACACCGAGGCTTTCTTGCCCGAGGTGATCGGCTATAACCTGGGCTATGAACAGCTGCCCCTGCATTTGCTGATAAGCGCTTATGAGCTGGACGAACTGGGTATCGATCCGCAGTACTTTCGCCTGCACGTGACCATCGACAACGCCAGCAGCGGCCATGCCTGCAAGGCGGTGCAGGCGCTGGCGCAGCTGTGGCCGGAGCAGGGGGGCAGCGAGTTCTATCGGCGGGTTGCCCGGGGTTATCGGCTCAACGAGCTGGGCCCTTGTTCTCCCACGATCATTGCCGGCTTTGACCTGGAAACCGAGCTGCTGGCGGCCTTCGAGCGCAAGCGCAGTTTTGGCCAGCACATGCACTCCGATTACTGTCGCATCGAAGGGCGTACGGTCAACCAGTGGCTGGCCGAGCCTGGCAGCATTCCAGGCTTTCTCGCCGCCTTGCAGGACAAGGGCTGGATCAAGCGCGGCGAGGACCCGGCGCACAGCCGCTTCTGGCAACTGATCGAAGGCCCGGCAGCGGCGATGTTCGGCGTCTTCAGCCCCTATGAAAAGCAGCTGCTGCATGACTGGATCGCTGTCAGCTGGCAGCCGCGCCGGCCGCGCCATGGGCCGGTTAAAGCTGAAGTGCCCATGCACGATGATGCCGTGCTGAATGCGCTTGAGCGCGAGCTCCACGACCTGCCCCCTGAAGCGCGGATCGCCTACCTGATCAGTGAAATGGCCGGCGCCCGCCACGCTTTGCCCCAGGGCCTGGCGGCGACCCGCAAATACGCACAGATGACCGGGCTTGAATCTTGAGGGAGGGTGACCATGCAATTGACCGAGGCTCAACGCCAGGCCGACCAGGCCTTGCTGCAACTGGGGCGGCGGCTGTTGGCCGATGGCTATCGCTTTACCAGCGTCACGCCGTTGACCCAGTTGCGCAATAACCAGCGTGAGGGCGCGCAACAGGCCGGCACTCTGCGCGATATCTTCGGCTGGAACCGGCCCTTTTCCTCCTCGTTGCTGTCGCCGGACGAGGTGGCGCAGATGCAACTGGCGCAGATCATCGACGAACAGGGAGAGCTGCTGCGCAGCCGGGTGCGTTGGTCGAGCCTGCATGATCTGTTGTTCGTTCATTCCGCCTTTCCCACCGACAGCAGCGACGCGGTGTTCTTCGGCCCGGACAGCTACCGCTTCGCCCAGTTGATCGAAGCGCACTTGCAGCAAAGTTTCGCCTGCATCAATCACGCCGTGGATATCGGCTGTGGCGCCGGGGTCGGCGCGGTGCTGATCGCCCGTGCCCGCCGGCATGCGCAGGTCAGCGCCGTGGATATCAACCCGCAGGCCCTGCGCCTGACCGCCATCAACGTGGCCCTCGCGGAGCTGGCCAACGTTTCGGTCGAGCACAGTGATGTCCTTCAGGGCATCACCGGTACGTTCGACCTGATTGTCGCCAACCCACCCTACATGCTCGACGCCAGCGAGCGTGCCTACCGTCATGGTGGCGGTGCCCTGGGGGCCGGGCTGTCGTTGCGGATAGTCGAAGAAGCGCTGCCACGCCTGGCGCCGGGCGGCACCTTGCTGCTGTACACCGGGGTGGCCATGCTCGAAGGGCGCGACCCGTTCCTGGCAGCCTTGCAAGCGCCGCTGGCGTCACCCGACTGGGCCTGGCATTACCACGAACTGGACCCGGATGTGTTCGGCGAGCAACTGCTCGAACCCGGTTACCAGCAGGTCGAACGCATTGCCGCGGTGGCCTTGAGCGTCACCCGTCGATGAACAGCCCCTGCGGCTTTGGCATCGAGGAAGAATACCTGCTGGTCGATCTGACCAGCGGGCGCATGCTCGCCGCGCCCTCGGCGGCGCAGATCGACCTGTGCCGCCAGGTGCTCGGCGCGCACTTCGCCCAGGAGATGTTCAAGGGCCAGATCGAGGTGGCGTCGCCAGTGTTCTGCAGCCTGGCCCAGGCCCGGGAATTTCTGGCCGGATGTCGAACGCAACTGGTGCAGGTACTGGCCGAGGAAGGCATCGGCCTGCTGACCGCCGGCAGTCACCCCATGGGCGGCTGGCGCAACCAGCAGCCTGCCGACGATGAGCACTTTCGCCAGCTGTTCGCTGACTACCAGCAGGTGGCCCGGCGCAGCCTGTTGTGTGGCCTGCATGTGCACGTTGGCGTGCCGCCCGGGCACGACCGCATTCAACTGATCAACCAGTTGCTGCCCTGGTTGCCGTTGCTGTTGCTGCTCAGTAGCTCCTCGCCGTTCTGGGAAGGCCAGGCCACGGGCTACATGAGCTATCGCCAGGTGGCGTGCGGGGAATGGCCGCACATGGGCCTGCCGGAGCGCTTGAGTGACTGGCAGGCTTACGAGCGTTACCTGGCCCTGCTGCGGCGCACCGGCTCGTTGCGCGAGGGGTTTGACTGCTGGTGGGCGATCCGGCCGTCGCGGCGTTTCCCCACCGTGGAGCTGCGAGTCGCCGATGCCTGCCCGAACCTTGAAGAGGCATTGTGCATTGCCGGCATGTTCCGCTGCATGGTCGAACATTATCTGGCGCAACCACGCGCTGCCGTGCACCTGAGCCGCGAGGCGCACTGGATTGCCCAGGAGAACTACTGGCGGGCCATGCGCCATGGCCGGCATGGCCGGTTCATCTGCCTGGAGGACGAAGGGCAGGGTAGCGCCGGGCAATGGCTGGCCCGGGCGCGGGCGGTGTTTGCGGACGCTGCGCAGGGTTTTGACGGTGATCGCAGTTTTGCCCGGGCTGCGGTGATTATCGCTCAGGGGAGCAGTGCGGACCGGCAGTTGGCGATGGCGCAGCAGGGGATGTTGGCAGTGGTGCGGGAGTTGCTGCAAGAGGTCAGATCGTGTTGACGCTATCGCGGGGCAAGCCCGCTCCCACAGGGGATTACTGTGGGAGCGGGCTTGCCCCGCGACAGATGCCTACTCTGTTTTCTCTCGCTTGCGCAGTGTCGTCACTGTTTCGCCACCCACCCCCCAGTTGTCGGTGTTCACTTCCTCGATCACCACAAAGGTCGACGCCGGCGGTTTGTTCAGCACCCGCTTGAGCATCGCGGTGGTCTGTTCGATCAACTGCTGTTTCTGCTCGCGGGTGACGCCTTCATCGGTCACGCGAATATGGACATACGGCATGTTCATTTCCTCGCTGTAATTACCAGGTACCCGTCGCCGAACCACCGTCCACGGCAATCACCGTGCCGGTGACAAAAGTCGAGTCCGTCAGGTATAGCACCGCGTCGACCACATCCTCGGGCGAACCGATCTGCCCGGTCGGCGCCAGCGCTTTGAGGGCCTCGCGGGCCTGCGAGTCGTCGCCATGCAATGGGGTATCGATGATCCCCGGGGCCACGGCATTGACCTGCACCTGCGACGGTGCCAGCTCCAGGGCCAGGGCACGCACCGCCTGGTTGATGCCGCCCTTGATCAGCACCGGCAGCAGCGCCGGCACCTTGATGTTCGGCTGCAGGGCGATCGACGCGGTGATGTTGACGATATGCCCGGCGCCATTCTTGGCCATGTGCCGTGCTGCGGCCTGGGCCGGGTAGAAGAAGCCCTTGAGGTTGGTGTCGACGATGGCTTCGACCTCGGCCTCGGTGTAGTCGGTCACCGGCTTGGCAATGAAGATCCCGGCGTTGTTGACCAGGATATCGACCTTGCCAAACGCCTCGATGGCCTGGTCGAACAGTTTTCGCGCCGTTTGCGGCTGGGCGATATCGCCTTCGACCAGCAGCAGATTGGCCGGGTTGCCGAGTTTGGCGGCGGCCTCCTGCAGGCGGGCGAGGGTGCGGGCGTTGCCGACGACATTGTCGCCGCGCTCAAGGTAAGCCTTGGCGATGGCGAAACCCAGGCCGCTCGAGGCGCCGGTTACGATGACAGTCTTGGCGGTGTGCATGGTCAGTCTCCAGTGGGCCAGGCGGGTCGCCGGGCAAGTGAGGCAGACTTTAATTTGCAATCAGGTCTTGAAAAATGGCGTGTATGGAATTTGAATTGATACTTCATGTAATCAATTGAGCCGCCATGACCCGCCACTTCGATGACCTTCAACTGGGCAGTATCGAGCTGTTCTGCCTGGCCGCCGAAACCAGCAGCTTCACCGGTGCGGCGACCCTGGCCGGGGTGACGCCGGCAGCGGTCAGCCGTTCGGTGGCGCGCCTGGAAGAACGCCTGGGTGTGCGCCTGTTCGTGCGCACCACCCGGCAGATGCGCCTGACCGAAGGCGGGCGCAGTTACTACGCACAATGCCGCCAGGCCCTGAGCCAACTGGTGGAGGCCGAACGTGCGCTCAGCGGTGGCCAGGCTGTGCCGTCCGGGCTGCTACGCATCAGCGTGCCGACACCCTATGCCCACTTTCGCTTGCTGCCCAGGCTGGCCGGGTTCCGCCAGTTGTATCCGCAGGTGCAGATCGACATTCACGCCAGCAACCGCAACATCGACTTTGCCGATGAAGGCTACGACCTGGCCATCCGCGGCCGCGAGCCGGCCGACTCCAGCCTGATCGCCCGGCGCCTGGAAGACGCCGAGCTGGTGATCGTGGCGACGCCGGAGTATCTGCGTGTAGCGGGCACACCGCAGACGCCGCAAGACCTGGCCGCTCACGAGTGCATCCAGTTCGAACTGCCCAGCAGCGGGCGCAAGGTGCCCTGGTCGTTTCTGGTCGGGGGCAAGCGCGAGGAACTGGAGGTGTCCGGTGGCATCACCTGCCTGGAAGATTTCCTGGCCACCGTCACCCTGGTCAAAAGCGGCGCGGGGTTGATGCAGGCGTATCGCTTTACTGTGCAGCAGGAGCTTGACAGCGGCCAGCTGCTGGAAGTGCTGACGCCCTATGGCGGCACTTCACGGCCGTTCATCCTGCTCTACCCTCATGCCCGCCATGTGCCACTACGGGTTCGGGCCTTCATTGATTTTCTGACCCAGGGTGCGGGTGCCTGAAGCGCTAGCCTTTGGCTTTTTTCAGGCTTTTCATCCGTTGGGTGGCGCGTTGCACGGCAGCCATTTTTTCCGGGCGTTTCATGCGCTTCCATTTGCGGATGTCGTCTTTGCTGCGGCCGCAGCTCAGGCACAGGTCGCCGCTTAGTTGGCACACGGCGATGCAGGGGTTCTCGATGTCCTTGGCCATGTGTCAGCCTCGTTTTTCGACGTCGAACTGCACGTGGGGGGCAAGCGGGCGCAATTCGACGTCGGCATCCTGCAACGCTAAAGCAGTCAGCTCGATCATCCGCTCACCTTGCCCGCTGGCCAGGGCGTGGTCTTTGGCGGCCCGGCTTTCGAATACCCAGATCACCTGCAAACTGGAAGGGAAGCGGGTGTAGTCGACCAGGTGAGTGAGCCAGGCAAAACCGACGATTTCGGCCTTGGCGGTCTCGCAGGCATCGGTCAGGGTAGCGACCAGACGGCGGTCAAGCTGCGCCTGTTCGCGTTTGCTCATTGGCATGGGATGAGGAGCCTCGTGGAAGGGCGGGCAGATCATACGCTATTTGCCCACGCCTACTATGCTTGTGGGCCATCGAATGGCTGATGAAGCATCCGGCAACCACCGGCAAGGTTGGCATCACCGGCTTTTGCTATGGTGATGGCCTGATCGCGGGTCCAGCGCCAACCCTGTGGGAGCGGGCTTGCCCGCGATCGAGCGCAAAGCGCTCGTAATTCAGGCAACACCTGGTGTGCTGGCTGTACCGGCCTCATCGCTGGCAAGCTGAACTGGTCAACAGATTTTGGACACCGGTTTAGGTTCATGCCGCAACCTTGAGCTTTTTCTCCATGGCTACCGGGGTTTCATAGCCGTTGTAGCTGTGGAGACGCTTAAGGTTGTAACGCATCAGATAAGCCTGGATGTCTAACTGTGCTTGCGCTTCGGTTTCGTAACCTTCTGCTGGCATCCACTCAGACTTCAATGCACCGAAGAAGCGCTCCATGACGGCGTTATCCCAGCACTGGCCTCGGTGACTCATGCTCTGTTCCAGACCGTACTCCTCAAGAGCAGCCCTGAATTTATGGCTGGTGTACTGACAGCCCTGATCCGAGTGGAACATCACTCCAGCCGGTCTACCTCTAGATTCGGCCGCCATTCGTAGCGCCTCGCAGGCAAGCCGGGCATCGGCGATCATTGAGAAAGCCCAGCCCACCACTCGGCGAGCATACAAGTCGATCACAGCCGCCAAGTACAGCCAACGCTTGCCTACCTGGATGTAGGTGACATCGCCGCACCACACCTGGTTGACCGTCGAGACGTTGAAGTTTCGCTTGAGCTGGTTACTCGCGATCAATGCTTCTGTGCCCGATGATCGGTAACGATGCGGCCTGCGTTGCTTGCATTGCAGACCGGCTTCCTTCATCAGCATACGTACCTTGTATCGCCCGGCTTTATGGCCAGCACGACGCAATTCCCGAACCAGCGTTCGCGACCCAGCAGAGCTACGAGAGGCCTTGAAAAGGCTGGCCATCGTTGAACGCAGATCCTCTCTGACCGGATCCTTTCGTCCCTGGCGTTTTCGCCATGCGTAGAAACTGCTGCGCCGAACTCCAAGGACGCGACAGCAGTCGAAAACACCAAATTGCTCACTCAGTTCGTTGATCAACGAGAACGATCCTTGGAGTCCCGAAGCAGGAGAGCACTGGCCTTTTTTAGGATTTCGATATCCCGGTCCTTTTGCCGGACTAGCGCTTCCAGCTCCTGGATTCGCTGCTGCTCTGGAGTGATGGCCTTGGCGCCGACTGGTGTTTGACCTTCTCGTTCCTGGCGCAGTTGCTCGACCCAGCGACGAAGCGCGGTCCGCCCTAGGCCAAGGCTCTCGCAGACATCAGGGACTGACTCACCATCGTCCAGCACCATCTCGGCAGCTTTGATTTTGAATTCGTTCGAGTAAGATTTTCGCACTGATTTTGCCTCCAATTGGGCGCCATAATAGCGCCCGACGAAGGTGTCCAAAATCATTAGGCCAGTTCA
>NZ_UIDD01000013.1 GCF_900497695.1 Pseudomonas wadenswilerensis
TGAACTGGTCAACAGATTTTGGACACCGGTTTAGGTTCATGCCGCAACCTTGAGCTTTTTCTCCATGGCTACCGGGGTTTCATAGCCGTTGTAGCTGTGGAGACGCTTAAGGTTGTAACGCATCAGATAAGCCTGGATGTCTAACTGTGCTTGCGCTTCGGTTTCGTAACCCTCTGCTGGTATCCACTCAGACTTCAATGCACCGAAGAAGCGCTCCATGACGGCGTTATCCCAGCACTGGCCTCGGTGACTCATGCTCTGTTCCAGACCGTACTCCTCAAGAGCAGCCCTGAATTTATGGCTGGTGTACTGACAGCCCTGATCCGAGTGGAACATCACTCCAGCCGGTCTACCTCTAGATTCGGCCGCCATTCGTAGCGCCTCGCAGGCAAGCCGGGCATCGGCGATCATTGAGAAAGCCCAGCCCACCACTCGGCGAGCATACAAGTCGATCACAGCCGCCAAGTACAGCCAACGCTTGCCTACCTGGATGTAGGTGACATCGCCGCACCACACCTGGTTGACCGTCGAGACGTTGAAGTTTCGCTTGAGCTGGTTACTCGCGATCAATGCTTCTGTGCCCGATGATCGGTAACGATGCGGCCTGCGTTGCTTGCATTGCAGACCGGCTTCCTTCATCAGCATACGTACCTTGTATCGCCCGGCTTTATGGCCAGCACGACGCAATTCCCGAACCAGCGTTCGCGACCCAGCAGAGCTACGAGAGGCCTTGAAAAGGCTGGCCATCGTTGAACGCAGATCCTCTCTGACCGGATCCTTTCGTCCCTGGCGTTTTCGCCATGCGTAGAAACTGCTGCGCCGAACTCCAAGGACGCGACAGCAGTCGAAAACACCAAATTGCTCACTCAGTTCGTTGATCAACGAGAACGATCCTTGGAGTCCCGAAGCAGGAGAGCACTGGCCTTTTTTAGGATTTCGATATCCCGGTCCTTTTGCCGGACTAGCGCTTCCAGCTCCTGGATTCGCTGCTGCTCTGGAGTGATGGCCTTGGCGCCGACTGGTGTTTGACCTTCTCGTTCCTGGCGCAGTTGCTCGACCCAGCGACGAAGCGCGGTCCGCCCTAGGCCAAGGCTCTCGCAGACATCAGGGACTGACTCACCATCGTCCAGCACCATCTCGGCAGCTTTGATTTTGAATTCGTTCGAGTAAGATTTTCGCACTGATTTTGCCTCCAATTGGGCGCCATAATAGCGCCCGACGAAGGTGTCCAAAATCATTAGGCCAGTTCAGTCTTGCCGGCGATCGAGCGCGAAGCGGTCGTAACTCAACCCACAGCTGATGTGCTGGTTTCAGTGGCCTCATCGCTGGCAAGCCAGCTCCCACAGGTATTGCGCCGACCTTGTGGGAGCCGGTCTTGCCGGCGATCGAGCGCGAAGCGGTCGTAGCTCAACCCACAGCTGATGTGCTGGTTTCAGTGGCCCCATCGCTGGCAAGCCAGCTAGCACAGGTATTGCGCCAACCCCGCGATGGGGCGCTTCAGCTCAAGACAAAATCCACCGGCAACAGCGGCGGCGGCAGGTCCTTGCGCCCGGTCGCACCCAGCAGCTCGCGCTCCAGCGTACGCACCATGGCATCGGTTGGCAGGTCGTTCTCGTCGCGGCCAAACGGGTCCTCGAGCTCGTCGCTGATCGCATCCAGGCCGAAGAAGGTGTAGCTGACGATCAAGGTGAAGATCGGTGCCAGCCAGCCCAGCGGCTCGGCCATGGCGAACGGCAGCAGGATGCAGAAGATGTAGATGGTGCGGTGCAGCAGCAGGGTGTAAGGGAAGGGCAGCGGTGTGGTCTTGATCCGCTCGCACACCGCCTGCGCCTCCGACAACCCACGCAATCGCTGCTCCAGGTTGAGGTAACGCCATTCGCTGATCTGCTGTTGCTCGGCCAGTTGCGAACAGCGCTTGCCGATGCTTTGCAGGATCCCGTCGCTGATGTTGTGCAGCGGCAAGTTCGAAGACTCTGCCACCCAGGGTTGCGCCGCTTGCAGCTCATCTTCGCCACGCAACCTGGCATTGAGCGCATGGGCATAGCCACACAGCGCCAGCAACAAGCTATCGCGGGTCTTGCGGTCGGCAATCACCACGCTCTCGCGAATGAACGAGCGCACCTCGATGATCATCTGCCCCCAGGCCTTGCGCCCCTCCCACCAGCGGTCGTAGCAGGCGTTGTTGCGAAAGCTCATGAAGATCGACAGGGAAATACCCAGCAGGGTGAAGGGTGTGGCGTTGACCTTGGCGAAGAACGCCGGATGCAGGTTCTCCACCAGCACGATCAGCGATGCCAGGGCGGTGACCATCACGCTGCGCCGGGCAATGCGTTTGGCGATCGAGCCTTTGAGGGAAACCAGGACGTTGAGCAGGTTGGGTTTGGGATGGACGATCATCGGGCTAGCCGCCAGTCATGTTCATGAAGCGCAGGATCTGCACCTCACCGTTGATATCGAAGGTGTGGCTGTAAGGTTTGAGGGTCATGGCCTGGCGGATGGCCTTGTCCAGGCGTTCAGTGTCACCCGGGTGGGCACGCAGCACCTGCTTGAGGTCGGCGGAATGTTCATTGCCCAGGCACAGCAGCAGCCGCCCTTCGACGGTCAGCCGCACACGGTTGCAGGTGCCGCAGAAATTGTGGCTGTGGGGCGAAATGAAGCCGATACGGATGTCCGGTGCTTCGGCCAGGCGCCAGTAACGCGACGGGCCCTGGGTCGATTCGGCCGATTCGAGCAGGGTGAAGTGCTCGGCGATACGCGCACGCACCTCGTCGCTTGAGCAATAGGACTCGCTGCGCTGGTGCTCGCTGATCACGCCCAAGGGCATTTCTTCGATAAACGAGATGTCCAGTTGGCGGTCGATGGCAAAGCGCACCAGGTCGACCACTTCATCATCGTTGCGGCCCTTGAGCACCACGCAATTGAGCTTGGTGCGGCGAAAGCCTGCGGCATGGGCGGCATCGATGCCGGCAATCACCTGGGCCAGGTCGCCGGTACGGGTCAGGGCCTTGAAGCGCTGGGCATCGAGGCTGTCGAGGCTGATGTTCAGGCGCGACAGGCCGGCATCGAACAGCGGCTGGGCCAGGCGGGTGAGCTGCGAGCCATTGCTGGTCATGCACAGCTCGCGCAGGCCAGGCAGGGCGGCAACCCGGGCGCACAGCTCGACGATGCCCGCGCGCACCAGCGGCTCGCCGCCGGTCAGGCGGATCTTGCGGGTGCCCATGGCGACAAAGCGTTCAGCAAGCTGATACAGCTCTTCAAGGGTGAGGATGCGCTGGCGCGGCAGGAACTGCATGTCTTCGGCCATGCAATAGACGCAGCGAAAGTCGCAGCGATCGGTGACCGACATGCGCAGGTAATCGATTTTCCGACTGTAGCCGTCGACCAGTTGTTTGCCGTTTGCACTCATGATGGGCAGGGCCTCTTATATCGCGGCAGAGATGCTGTTTGGAGAATAAACCTTTGATAGTTGTTGAGGGTAAATAGCCCATGCAAGTCGGTCAAATCACTAATAATGACCACGTGATAAGGTTCATCTATCGGTGGCTTGAGAGGCCAGTATTCAGGGACTTTCGGCGCGGTGATAGAGGGTTTTGATCGGTTCGTCATTTCTTTTGATTAGACGCAAAAGTCCACGCTCAATAGCCTGAAAGGGTAGAAAACGAAGTTCGCCATTAACTGCGATGTAACTATCAAGTTGTTAGATGGCGAAACGTTAAAGTTGTCCTGCGTGCCAAGCGAGGAAGCCCCGATGAGCCAAGATGAACATATAAAAAACTATGACGCCCCCGCCGCCGGTTGGGGCGCGCTGAAGAGCGTGACCAAGAGCTGGCTGGGCAGTGAAAACGCCTTCAAGAACCTGCGGGTGATGCTCAAGACCAACCAGAACGGCGGTTTCGACTGCCCGGGCTGTGCCTGGGGCGAGTCGCCGGAAAGCGGCATGGTCAAGTTCTGCGAGAACGGTGCCAAGGCGGTCAACTGGGAGTCCACCGGGCGCCTGGTCGATCCGGATTTCTTTGCCCGCTACAGCGTCACCGAGCTGGCCCGGCAGAGCGACTACTGGCTTGAGTACCAGGGCCGCCTGACCCACCCGATGCGCTACGACGCCGCCACCGATCACTACGTCGAAACCAGCTGGGAAGACGCCTTCGCGCTGATCGCCAAGCACCTCAACAGCCTCGAATCCCCCGACCAGGCCGAGTTCTACACCTCGGGCCGGGCCAGCAACGAGGCGGCCTTCCTCTACCAGTTGTTCGTGCGCGCCTATGGCACCAACAACTTTCCTGACTGTTCGAACATGTGCCATGAGGCCAGCGGCGTCGGCATGTCGGAAACCCTCGGGGTCGGCAAGGGCACCGTGGTGTTCGACGACCTGGAGCACGCCGACGCAATCTTCGTCATCGGCCAGAACCCTGGCACCAACCACCCGCGCATGCTCGAACCGCTGCGCGAGGCGGTCAAACGCGGTGCCCAGGTGATCTGCCTGAACCCGCTCAAGGAGCGTGGCCTGGAGCGTTTCCAGCACCCGCAACACCCGTTCGAGATGCTCAGCAACGGCTCGGAACCGACCAACACCGCGTACTTCCGCCCGGCCCTGGGCGGCGACATGGCGGTGATGCGCGGCATCGCCAAGTTCCTCCTGCAATGGGAACGCGAAGCCCAGGCCAAGGGCGAGCCCGCGGTGTTCGACCATGCCTTCATCGCCGAGCACACCTCGGGGCTGGAGGCCTACCTGGCCGAAGTCGATGCCACCCCTTGGGCGCACATCGTCGAGCAGTCGGGCCTGAACCTGGCCGAGCTGGAGCTGGCCGCGCGCATGTATCGCCGCGCCGAACGGGTGATCATGTGCTGGGCCATGGGCGTGACCCAGCACCGCCACTCGGTACCGACCGTGCAGGAAATCATCAACCTGCAACTGCTGCGCGGCAACGTCGGCAAGCCGGGTGCCGGGCTGTCGCCGGTGCGTGGCCACAGTAATGTGCAAGGTGACCGCACCATGGGCATCGATGAGCAGCCGCCGGCACGCCTGCTCGATGCCCTGGAAGCGCGCTTCGCCTTCAAGGCCCCGCGCCTGCACGGGCACAACGCGGTGCTGGCGATCCAGGCCATGGAAGAGCAGCGCGCCAAGGTGTTCATCGCCCTGGGCGGCAACTTCGCCCAGGCCACCCCGGATACCCCGCGCACCCACGATGCCCTGCGCAACTGCGAGCTGACCGCGCACATCGCCACCAAGCTCAACCGCTCGCACCTGGTGACTGGCCGGGATGCGCTGATTCTGCCGTGCCTGGGCCGTACCGAAATCGACGTGCAGGCCGAAGGGCCGCAAGGCATCACCGTCGAAGACACCTTCAGCAT
Organism: Pseudomonas wadenswilerensis; assembly: GCF_900497695.1. GTDB lineage: Bacteria > Pseudomonadota > Gammaproteobacteria > Pseudomonadales > Pseudomonadaceae > Aquipseudomonas > Aquipseudomonas wadenswilerensis. Next base: position 5,353 of record NZ_UIDD01000013.1, read on the forward strand.
GGTGCATATCTCCCATGGCCAGCTCAAACCCTGCTCGGCGCTGCTGCGTTCGGAGCCGTCGATCGTCGCCGGCATCGCCAAGGCCACCCTCGGTGACCGGCCGATCGACTGGGAGTGGACCGTGGCCGACTACAGCCGCATCCGCGACCTGATTGCCGACGTCATCCCGGGCTTTGCCGACTTCAATGCGCGCCTGCAGCACCCCGGCGGCTTCCACCTGGGCAACACCGCCTCGCAGCGCGAATGGCTGACGCAAAGCGGCAAGGCGCAGTTCACCGCGAGCATGCTGCCGGCGCAACTGGTCAACGAAGAGGTGCTGGCCCGTGGCGACACCCCGGACCTGATCCTGCAGACCCTGCGTTCGCACGATCAGTACAACACCACCCTGTACGGCCTCGATGACCGCTACCGTGGGGTGTTCGGCCTGCGCGACGTGGTCTTCGTCAACGAGCAGGACATTCGCCGCCTGGGCTTCGAGCCCAACGAAAAAGTCGACATGGTCTCGCTCTGGGAAGACGGCCGCGAGCGCCGGGTCAGCGGGTTTACCCTGGTGGCCTACGACATCCCGCCAGGACAGGCGGCGGCCTACTACCCGGAAACCAACCCGCTGGTGCCGCTGGAAAGCTATGGCGATCGCACCTTTACCCCGACCTCGAAGTTCATCGCGATCAAACTCGAGAAAGCCAGTGCAGACAACCTGATTCCATCAGCGCACATCTGACACTTCACTCGACTTCCACCTACTGACTGAAACCCTGGAGCCTGCAGCCGCCATTTACTGGCGGCCGCAGGTGGGCCAGCGGTTTCTCGGGATACTGTCATGTTCAATCTGGATGCGTTGGATCTGGCGCGGATTCAGTTCGCCTTCACGGTCTCGTTTCACATCATCTTTCCGGCGATCACCATCGGCCTGGCCAGCTTTCTGGCCGTGCTCGAAGGTTGCTGGCTGAAAACCCACAATCAGGTCTACAAGGACCTCTATCACTTCTGGTCCAAGCTGTTCGCGGTCAACTTCGGCATGGGCGTGGTCTCCGGCCTGGTCATGGCCTATGAGTTCGGCACCAACTGGGCGAGGTTCTCCGACTTTGCCGGGAGCATCACCGGGCCCTTGCTCACTTACGAGGTACTCACCGCGTTCTTCCTCGAAGCCGGTTTCCTGGGGGTGATGCTGTTTGGCTGGGACCGGGTAGGGCGGCGCCTGCACTTTTTTGCCACGATCATGGTGGCGATCGGCACGCTGATCTCGATGTTCTGGATCCTCTCGTCCAACAGCTGGATGCAGACCCCGCAAGGCATCGAGATCGTCGACGGCCGCGTGGCGCCGGTGGACTGGTTCAAGATCGTCTTCAACCCGTCGTTCCCCTACCGATTGATGCACATGGCGCTGGCGGCGTTTCTCTCCACCGCGTTCTTCGTCGGTGCCTCGGCGGCCTGGCACTTGCTGCGGGGCAACGACACGCCGCAAATCCGCAAGATGCTATCGATGGCCATGTGGATGATCCTGGTGGCCACGCCCGTGCAGATCGCGGTCGGCGATGCCCATGGCCTGAACACCCTGGAGCACCAGCCGGCGAAAATCGCCGCCATCGAGGGCCACTGGGACAACAAACCCGGTGAGCCATCGCCGCTGGTGTTGTTCGGCCTGCCGGACATGCAGGCCGAAACCACCCGCTACAGCCTCGAAGTGCCGTACCTGGGCAGCCTGATCCTGACCCACAGCCTGGACAAGCAGATCCCGGCGCTCAAGAGCTTTGCCAAGGAAGACCGGCCCAACTCGACCATCATCTTCTGGAGTTTCCGGGTCATGGCCGGGCTGGGCATGTTGATGCTGCTGTGTGCCCTGGCCGCCCTGGTACTGCGCCGCAACGGCGCGCTGTACCGCAACAAGGCCTTTTTGTGGCTGGCCTTGCTGATGGGCCCCTCCGGGTTGATCGCCTTGCTGGCCGGCTGGTTCACCACCGAGATCGGCCGCCAGCCCTGGGTAGTCTACGGCTTGCTGCGCACCACCCAGGCCGCCTCGAACCATGGCGCCTTGCAGATGAGCGTGACCCTGGCGTTGTTCGTGGTCATTTACTTCTCGGTATTCACCGTCGGCATCGGCTACATGATGCGCCTGGTGCGCAAGGGCCCGAACGCCGCCGATGCACGGCACACCGATGACGCCACCGCGCGCAGACCGCTGTCTGCGGCTGATTGAGAGAGGATTTGAACATGGCAATTCAAGGCATCGACCTGTCGATCATCTGGGGCGTGATCATCGCCTTCGGGCTGATGATGTACGTGATCATGGATGGCTTCGACCTGGGCCTGGGCATCCTCTTTGCGCTGATCGAGGACTCCCGCGAGCGTGACGTGATGATGAACACCGTGGCGCCGGTGTGGGATGGCAACGAAACCTGGCTGATCCTCGGCGGCGCGGCGCTTTATGGCGCCTTTCCGCTGGCTTATGCGGTGATCCTCGAAGCGCTGTACCTGCCGCTGGTGCTGGTGCTGGCCGGGCTGATCTTTCGCGGCGTGGCGTTCGAGTTCCGCTTCAAGGCCGAGGCGCACCGGCGTCATGTGTGGGACAAGGCGTTCATTGGCGGTTCGATCGTCGCCACCTTCTTCCAGGGCGTGGCGATCGGTACCTATATCTCCGGTATTCCGGTGGTTGACCGCCAGTTCGCCGGCGGCGCCCTCGACTGGCTGGCGCCGTTCCCGCTGCTGTGCGGCGTCGGCTTGCTGCTGACCTATGCCTTGCTCGGCAGCACCTGGCTGCTGATCAAGACCGAGGGCATGCTTGAGTCGCGCATGCGCCATTACAGCCGACCGCTGACCTACCTGCTGGCCCTGGTGATTGTACTGATTTGCGCCTGGACCGCCTGGATTCACGCTGATATCGCCCAGCGCTGGCTGGCCGGTAGCCACTGGATGCGTTCGCTGCTGCTTGCTGTGCTGGCCGTCGGTGCGGTGGTGATGATCCAGAAGGCCCTGCGCAAACGCCATTCGCACCTGCCGTTCATCGGCGTGGCGGGGCTGGTGTTCCTCGGTTACCTGGGCCTGGCCATCAGCATCTGGCCGAACATCGTGCCGCCCGGCATCAGCCTCTGGCAGGCCGCTTCGCCGCCGTCCAGCCAGCTGTTTGCCCTGATCGGCGCGCTGTTCATCATCCCGGTGATCCTGGTCTACACCTTCTGGAGCTACCACGTGTTCCGCGGCAAAGTGAAAGTCGGCGACGCCTACCACTGAGGCAATATCGCCCGTCATCGCACTTTTTCGGATTTGTCGGCTCTATTCATGGCCAGGCGGCGCTGATCCCCAGCACCGCCAGAGATTTCCGACCCGGTGCCGATGGTTGATCCGTTCCTCGTCCGTTTACTGCGAAACGTGCGCCTGCCATTGATGGCGGGCGCCTTGCTTGCCAGCCTCAGCGCCTGCACCCAGCAACAGGGCCGCGACATCGCCAGCCAGTTCAGCGAAGGCCGCCCCCAGGAACTGTTCCAGACCAGCGTCGACCGCATGGCCACGCTGTCGATGCGCGACAACCTGCGCAGCCTGTACCTGCTGATGAACAAGTTGTACCTGCGCAACCCCAACCAGTGGCGCCTGTCCGGCTATGTCGACGCCACCACCGCCGAGCGGCAGATCCGCCAGGCCATCGAGCAACGCCAACCCTTGCCGCAACTGGGCGAGCGCCGCGACCTGGCAGCGCTCAGCTATGCCCTGAGCCCGGAGTTTCGCGGCGACCGGGTCGGCGCCTTCATTTATGCCATCGGCAGCATGCTGGTCACCGCCCATGGCGGGCGCAGCGAATTCTTCATGACCGATACCATCGACCCGCAGTTCGTCAGCAACGCCGCGCGCAACATCGAAAAGGCCACCTGGCTGCTCAGCCAGCGCCAGGACGCCAATGGCGTGCTGCTGTTGTTTTCCAACGAGATATCGGAGGAGGGCAGCAACCTGAGCTTTGCCGTGGAGTTCGGCAAGATCGTCGCGCGCCTGGACCTGCTGGCGCAGATGCTCGACGAGCGCTACCGGCGCATTGGCCTCAATTATGCGCAGAGCCTGTTGCTGATGAATTTCCTGCCGGTGCAGTAGGGCAGGGAACTCAGGGTGACTTGCGGCAATCCTAGTTGATGTAGGCACTCTTTATCCGGAGGCATCATCATGCGCCGTTTACTGCTCGTTTCCTCGCTTGTGTTCTGTCTGCCCTTCGGCTCGGCCCTGGCCAAAGTCGACGCCGGTGATGTCGCCACCTCGGCCGGGGTATCCGCGTCGCTGTACTCGACCTTCAAGGATGACAAACGGATCATTCCGGCGCGGGACGATGCCTCGTCGTTCATCGCCAGCGGCGGTGCAATCCGTGGGGTTTACCTGGAGTCGATGCTGCAGAGCATCCGCGCGCAGAATCCGGACCTCAACGCCAGCGATGAAGAGTTGGCCCGGGCGATTTTGCTCCAGGATGAGTTTGGCGCCGGGCAGTAACGGCGACTGCTGCGGTCGATCGCGATAGGCCTGACGCTCGCCGCACGTCTAAATCCCCCGTATAATGGCCACCTGCTACTGCGCTTCTGCTATACCTCTACCCCTGCCAATACCACTTCAGGAAGGATTCCGATGGGGGCATCCAGCAGGGAGCAGGGCGCCGCAAGCAATGGCGTAATGGGGCCTTCGCGGGCCATGCAGGCATTGCACGCACTGATGGAGCGGGTAGCGGCAAGCGACCGTCCGGTGCTGATCTGCGGCCCCACCGGGGCCGGCAAGGAAGTCATCGCCCAGCAACTGCATCGTCTTGGTGCGCCTGGCAAGCCGTTCATCGACCTCAACTGCGGGGCAATTCCGGAGTACCTGCTCGAAGCCGAGCTGTTCGGTCATGCTCGAGGGGCCTTTACCGGGGCGGTGGGTGAGCGGGCCGGGCATTTGCAGATGGCCGGTGCAGGCACCCTGTTTCTTGACGAAGTGGGTGAGTTGCCACTGACCCTGCAACCGAAGTTGCTGAGGGTACTGGAAACCCGTCAGTACCGGCCGCTGGGCAGTAGCGAGAACCGCCACTTCGCCGGGCGGGTCATCGCTGCCACGCACCGTGACCTCAAGACGCTGGTGCATGAAGAACGCTTTCGCGAGGACCTTTACTACCGCCTTGCCGTGTTCGAACTTGAGCTGCCAGGCCTGGACGCCCGGCGCGAAGATATTCCCGGCCTGATCCAGTACTTCTGCAGCCTGCAGCCACGCCCGCTGACGTTCGACGCGCGGGCGACGGCGCTGCTGTGCCAACGGGACTGGCCTGGCAATGTCCGCGAGCTGCGTAACCTCATCGACCGTATCGGCGCCCTGGCCCAGAGCCCGCTGATCGACTGTGCCGCCCTGCAGGCTTTCCTCGAGCCGGCGCAGCACTCGCCGCAGAAATGGGCGAACCTCGCCGAAGCGCTGCTGCAACTGGATGGCGGTGACAAGCTGGCAGCAACCGAGAACCTGCTGGTGGAACATGCGCTGCAACGTTGCAAGGGCAACAAAAGTGCGGCCGCGCAGTTGCTTGGGGTCAACCGCAAGGTAATCGAGCGGCGCCAGAAGTTGCGGGCCGACAAGCGCCTGGCGGTAGAACGCTACCTTGCCCAGGGGCGCCTGCTGATCGAAGACGCCGACTTCCGTGGCGCCTTGCCGGTACTGCAGAAAGGCTTGCAGGTCGCCGGTGAAGTCTTCGAATGCAAGGACCTGTGGCGCCTGCAGTTCGAACTGCACCGCTTGCTGGGCGTGAGTTTTCGCAGCATCGAGGGTTGGCTCAGCGATACCAGCCAGGCCAGCTACCGTAGCGCCCTGGCCCTCGCTGCGGAACAGGGTACTTCAGACGAGCTGTCGTCGGTGCAGTTCGGTGTCTGGACCACCCAGTTGATGAGCCTGGATCTGGGCAAGGCGCGGGCCACCGCCCAGGACATGCTGCAGCGGGCGCAACTGGCCGGGCTCAGTGCCCTGCGCATCGAGGCGCATGTGGCGATGGCCAATACCTTGTTCTGGCTCGGCGATTTCGAGGAAAGCCTGGCCTGCCTGAACCGTGGTGAGCTGCTCAGCGAATACCAGCCGGACTGGCCCCAGACCCAGGGCCTGGACCTCATTGGCCTGGCGATTACCTTCGAGGGGCTGGCCGCCTTCGAGTTGGGCCGCTTCGCTCAAGCCCGCCACGCCCAGGCCCAGCTCACCGCCCGGGCCGGGCAGACCGATGCCAACGCCTTCAACCGCGCCGTGGCCCTGCAGGGCGCTGCCTGGCTGGCGGCGCTGCTGGGCCTGCAACCCGACCTGGGCGCCCTGGCGCGGGAGCTGGAGCAGCTATCGGCATGTCACGAGTTTTCGTTCTATCAGGGCGTCGGGCAGATCCTGCGCGGTTATCACCAGGGGCTGGAAGGCTTCTACGATGAGGGTGAGCGCGCCATAGCCGACGGCTACCACCACCATGTCCTGCGCAACGGCGGGCAGTTGTTCCACGGCTTCCAGGCCTGGAAGCGCGCAGAAGTGTTGCTGCTGGCCGGACGGGTACGTGAAGCACTGGCCCTGGTCAACAGCGCCCTGGACCTTGCCCAGGACCATCAGGAGCGCGCCTACCTGTGCGAGCTGATGCTGCTCAAGGGCCGCGGATTGCTGGCCGCCGGCGAGCAGGATGAAGCCGAAAGCGCCCTGCGCAACACATTGTCCACCGCCCTGACCCTCGGCAACGTCCCGGCGCGCCTGCGCACCGGCCTGGAGCTGACCCGCCTGTTGCAGCGCGACGGTCGCCCGGAACAGGCCGCCCAGGTGCTGGAGCGGGCCTTGCGCGGCATCGAGGCGGATTGCGGCTACCCCCCGGCGCAGGAAGCCAGTGACTGGCTGGCACGGCTGCGGCGCTGACACCTCTACGGCAATTCACCCACAGACAACACCAGGAGCAAGACCATGGCTTTCGAGCTGGAACATAAGGATATGCGTGCGTTGATCGATGGCGGCTGTTTTTTCGGCAGTGGTGGGGGCGGCACGCGCACCTCGGCCCTGCACTTGCTGGAGCATTTCCAGGTCGGTGATTTTTATCCCGCCACCCGGGTCAGCGTGGTCAGCGTGGAAGAGGTAGAGGAGGGCGACGCTGGCGTATTGGCCTACATGGGGGCGCCCGAAGCCATCGCCGGTTGCCGCTACCCCCTTGGACCGGTCCAGGCCTTGCAGAGTCTTGCCCGGCGCCTGGCCAGCGAAGGTCGCAGACTGGCTTATGTGGTGCCGCCAGAGAGCGGTGCCCTGGGTTTTCTGGTGGCGTGCCTGGCGGCTGCGCGGCTTGGCCTGGCGGTGGTCGATGCCGACGGTGCCGGACGGGCAGTGCCATCGTTGCCGATGCTGACCTTCGCCGCCGCTCAGGTGCCGCCACGGCCGGCCTTCGTGGTCAGCCACAACGGCCTTGAGGTGGAGCTGAACGTGACCCCACCCGTCGACGCTGCAGATTACAACAATGATGCCAGCGTAATCGCCGAGCAAATGCTGCGGCCGATCGTCGCTTCGCCGGCATTTGGCGAGTTCGGTGGCTTGGCATTGTGGGTCATGAGCCCTGAGCAACTGCACCGGGCATTGCCGATTCGCGCCACGCTCAGCCGTGCACTGGCCTTGGGCCGGGCCTTGCACGCCGGTGAGCTGGGCAGCACCGAGGCACTGCTGGCATTCCTCGCCAACCGCTGCGGCATCCAGGCCCGGGTGCTGTGCGGGCCGGCGCGCATCGACCATGCCGGGGCCAACACCATGGGCGGCTTTGATATCGGCACCATCGACCTGCAAAGCGCCGATGCCAGCCTGCGCCTGTGCTACGAGAACGAGTCGCTGCTGTTGTGGGACAAACAGCAAGCGCAACCGCTGGCCATGGCCCCGGACAGCATCAGCTGGTTCATCCCGGGCTCCGGCCCTGGCCCGCAGGTGGCCTCCAACGGCGACCTGGTCGGCAATGACGGTGCCCTCGTCGGGCCCTACAGCGGGCGGCCTGTCTGCCTGCTCGGCTGGCAGGCCGAGGCGCCGCTGCGGGTACCTGGGGGGCTGATCCTCTGGAGCTTCCAGCAATTGCTCGCCGGCCTGGGCTACCCCGGCCCCTATCGCAGCGTCGGGCAATTGCAGGAGCTCCGCTCATGAGCCTGCGTATCGCCATGCTTGCGCCGGTCAACAGCAGTGCCTACAACACGGCCCTGATGGCCTCCATCGCCCCGGTAGTGCCGGCGGACGTAAGCGTCCAGGTGTTCAACCTCGACCAGGGCAGCCCCTGTATCGAAAACCGTTTGAACCTCAGTGAAAATACCCCGGCAGTGGTAGCGCTGGCCCGGCGCCTGGAGCAGGAGGGCTACGACGGTATCTGGCTCAGCGACTTTGACATGTGTGGGGTAGAGGCGGCCAGGGAAGTCATCGACATCCCTATCATCGGCGGCTTTCCCACCTCGGCGTTCACCGCGCTGGGGCTCTGCCAGCGGTTCTCCATCATCACCATCCTGCAGAGCACCCTGGCCCTGCAGCGTGGTCATGTGGCCAACTACGGCCAGAGCAGCAACTTTGCCTCGATTCGTGCCATCGACTGCCCGGTGGCGAGTTTGAGCGATGTCGATGTGGTCCTGGTCAAGGCACTGGAGGCTGGCCTGGCGGCAGTCCGCGAGGACGGCGCGCAGGCGCTGCTGCTGGGTTGCACCGGTTTCATGGGCGTCGCCGAACGGCTGTCGCGCCTGCTTGAGCAGGACCTGGGCTGCTATGTACCGGTACTGGACCCCAACCAGTGCGGCTTCAGTTTCCTGCTGTCGCTGGTGCGCATGGGCTTGCGCCCGAGCCGTTTGTGCTACAGCAAGGCGAGCCTGGGCTGAGGTGGCCGATTGCGTCCCCGGCCACGGGGACGCAATGGACGAAAACGGCCAACCACTTTTCGTTGTGTTTTGCCAAGTCATTGATTTTACGGTCATTAGCGACTTGGCACAGATGCTGCTCTTCTCTCCTTGCGTGGCAGACGAACTGCCCGTACCCAACACGACAATGGAGAGTGTCATGCCCAATTACTACGTGGACTTCAATAACAACACCAGCGAAACCTGGACCATGGGGGTGTATCAGGAACTGCCAGGCTCGATCGGCCTGGCGAGTGTTTCCTGGAAGCAGACCACCGTACCGCAGATGGGTGAAAGTGGCGTGGAATGGTCGGTTGACTACAACGTGACCATCGCCAACTACAAACAGATCGGCGGGATTGGTGTGTACAAGGCCAGCCAGACCCTGGAAGCCAGCCTGGGTTCGGTGTGGGATTGCGTGTTCGAAAACAACGTGCAGCAACTGCGTCTGGGCAGCGGATCCACCTCGCCGGACTCGATTCAGATCCGTAACGCCTCCAACCAGTTGGCCAACCTGGGCATTGGTATGAGCGGCCAGGGTTCGGTGTACAAGCCCGATGTCGTCGGCGGCGGCACCGCGCAGTTCCAGGTCACTCCGACCTATTACGTCGGCTTGTTCAATAAACTGGTGCTCGGTGAAGTGATCAGCAGCAACGTGGTGGTCGGCCCACTGAAACTGGTGTTCCCGTCCGGATTGAACTGCGCCACCGTCACCGCGCGGATGGACGGTGCCAACATCCGCTTGAGCATTACCTATTCGCAGGCGTCTTCGGTGTCTTACGAGGTGACCAAGCGCCTGCGTGGCATTCAGAAGGAACGTACCGGCGAGCTGCTCGAGTCCGCCTAAGCCTTGCCCTCGGTGTGCTGCGCCCGTGCGCGGCACATCCGGGGTGCGGTTTGCCCTTTTTGCAAGGAGCTGATCATGAATGAAGCTGTGAAGTCCCAAGCCCTGACCCAGGACGGCCCGCTGGCTTTCAGCAGCGGTGCGGACGTCAAGCCAACGGAGCTGCAGAAATTTGTCGCAACGGTCGACCAGCAGGCCGCCGAAGTGGCCCGCGGGCTGCTCGACAGCCTGAAGAAAGAAGGGGTGAAAGCCCGCGTGGAGCAGCGCCAGAACCAGTACCTGATAATTCAGGAAGCGCTCAACCCCAGTGTCGCCGAGCTGGCGGCGGTCGAGCCGAACAGCCGGCCATCACGGATCCGGCTGTTTATCCGCAGTAGCGATGCACCGCCGACGATCAACGCCCTGCGGCTGTTTTTCCGCGACTGGCGGGCGGTGGCCGGGCTGGTCGCTGTCGGCGCCACCTGGCAGGCCGGCCAATGGCTGATGACGGTGCGCCGGCGCGAAGGTCCTACCCAGCACTAAAGGCCTGTTGGTTACAGGTCACGCAGGGCTCAGGCAGGCGTGACCAAATCGCCGAACAACGGATGTCCTGCAAGTTGAAGCCTGGCCTGAGTAGTGGCAGCAAGCACCGCTTGCTCATTGATGGCCAGGCCTTCCAGGTAGACGAAGTGCACATTCTGCAGGCCGAGTGTACCGAGCACGTGACGCAGGTAGGCGCTCAGAAAATCCGGCTGGCGAGCCCGTGCCCCCCGATGAAAACCACCTGAACTGACGATCACGTAAACCGGCCGATCCACCAGCAGGCCGACCTTGCCGTCAGGGCCGGCAATGAAGGTACGGTTGATTCGCAACACATGATCGATCCAGAGCTTGAGCACTGCCGGTACGGTGAAATTGTGCATGGGGGTTGCGATCAGCAGTAAGTCGCAACGCTCCAGTTCGCCAACAAGTGCTTCGGAACTGGCGAATACCGGGTCGTGTGCCGGCGTCAGCCGGGTCAGCGCAGTCGCATAACCGGCGCTCAGGGGTGCCAATGGCTCTGCTGCCAGATCACGCAGGGTTACCGTGGCCTGCGCGTGGCGTTGCCTGATGCAGTCGAGCAGTTCACTGGCAAGGCGCAAGCCAATCGAGGCGCTGCCGCGCGTGCTGGCATTGATCAGCAGCACGTTATCCATGGCGCTGTGGCTCGGTGGCTGGCAATGCCTGAACGAAATGCATGCCTTTGCCCAGCAGTCCCTCGCGATAATAGAAGCGCTGGGCCAATGGCATGTGTAATCCGGTATCCAGCACCAGGTGCGCATGGCCGCAGCGCAGGCCTTCTGCGCGCGCCGCATCGAGCAACGCTGCGCCCACACGAAGGCCACGCAGTTCGGGGGCTACCACCAGATCGTCGACATAGGTAAAGCGCCCATAGAGCAGATTTTCGCTGTGGCGCACACCGGCCAGCCCAATGAGCTGCTCGCCGTAAAAAGCCCCAAGCAGCCTGTAGCCCTGCTGCGCTTGCCGCCTGACTTGCTGAGCAAACGCGTCGGCGTCAATCAGGTGCGGCCGAAGCTCGCGCATGAGCTCGAATGCGGCGTGCTGTTCGGCGCCGTCTTGCAGAAACCGGATGGTTGCCTGTTTGCCCACGGGTATCTCCCTGATCAAGTTGAGGCGTTACTTTACGGCTGTAACGGACTACCTTATAGATCCAAATAATGCACAAACGACTAGGACATGCCGAACACCTACCCGCCACTCGACCCACAGGCGGCGACGCCGATCTACCGTCAGCTCTACCTGCGCTTTCGCGATGCCATCAGTGCCGGACGCCTTCAGCCTGGCGAGCGTCTGCCGTCAGTCCGGGCCCTGGCAGCGGAACTCAACCTCGCGCGTGGGACGGTCGAGGCGGCTTACCAGATGCTTGGCGGTGAAGGCTATGTGCAAGCCCGAGGGCCGGCCGGTACGGTGGTAGCGCCCTTGCTCAGTACAACGCCGGTTGCTGTCGGTGTGCAGCGGCTCGAGCGGCCACCGACCGCTCCGGGTCCTTCCACACTTGTACCCATGCCTTTGCAGATTGGCTTGCCAGCGCTGGACGCATTCCCGCGCAAGCTGTGGACGCGCCTGGTCGGTCGCGCCTTGCGCCAGGGCGGCCTGGATGGTCTGGTGTACCCAGATCCTCAGGGGCACCTTGCACTGCGCAAGGCCCTGGCTATTTACCTGGGGGTGTCACGGGGGATTTCCTGCACAGCGGAACAAATTTTCATCTGCGCCGGGTACCGAGCCTGCCTCGACCTGATATGCCGCAGCCTGCTGCACGATGGCGATCGCTGCTGGTTCGAAGACCCGGGCTACTTCCAGGCCAGGCGCTTTCTTGAGCAAGCCCGGACGCAGTTGGTCCCGGTTCCGGTGGATGGCGACGGCCTGGATGTCGAAGCCGGTATGGCGTTGGCCCCGGACGCGCGCTTCGCCCTGGTCACTCCCCATCACCAGAGCCCCCTCGGGGCCACGCTCTCGCTGCCCCGGCGCCAACGCCTGCTGGAATGGGCCAGCAGCCAGGGCAGCTGGGTCATAGAGGACGACTACGACAGCGAATACCGCTACCGCGGCCGCCCGGTACCGGCACTGAAGAGCCTCGACACCCAGGGGCGGGTACTGTACTGCGCCACCTTCAGCAAAGTGCTGGCGCCAGGCCTGCGTCTGGCCTATCTGGTGGTTCCCCAGGCCCAGGTGGCGCGCTTCGCCACCGTGGTGGGGGACATGCAGAACCACTGCCCGCACCTGTTGCAGGCGACGGTGAGCGCCTTTATCGAAGAAGGGCACTTTGCCCGGCATTTGAGAAAAATGCGCGGCCTCTATGCCGACAGGCGCCGGTACCTGGTCGACGCCTTGCAGGCCGAGTTGGGCGAGCACCTGCAACTGGACAACAAGGCGGCGGGCATGCACCTGGTGGCGCATCTGAGCGGCGGGGGCGACGATTGCACGATCGCCAGGCGGGCGCGGGACCTTGGCCTGGCGATCGAACCCCTTTCTGGCTGGTATCGCGGGCCGGGGCAACGGCACGCTCTGTTGCTCGGCTTTACCAATGTCGCCAGCCGCGAACAGGCCGTTGCGCTGGCCAGGCAGTTACGCCTGGCGATGGACCTTTAACCGTGGCGGATGTCAGTTGCGATCCACCCACACGGTCTGCGCATTGCAGAACTCGCGCACACCGAAGTGCGACAGCTCACGGCCAAAGCCGCTTTTCTTCACGCCGCCGAAGGTCACGCGCGGGTCGCTGGCGCAGTAGCCGTTGATAAACACGCCGCCGGTGTCCAGCTCATCGGCCAGTTGCTCGGCCAGCGCGGCGTTGCTGGTGTAGATGGTCGAGGCCAGGCCGAACTCGCTGTCGTTGGCCAGTTCCAGGGCATGGCGGGGATCGCGGGCGCTGATGATCGAGGCCACCGGGCCGAACAGTTCCTGCTTGAACGAGGTCATCTGGTCGGTGACGTTGGCCAGCACGGTAGGCTGGTAGTAGTTACCGTTGCCTTCGGCCTTGCCACCGCCGAGCAGCAGCGTTGCGCCTTCGGCCAGGGTCGCCTGGACTTGCTGGTCAAGCTCCTCGCGCAGGTCGAAGCGCGCCATCGGGCCGATGTAGGTGTCGGCGGCGTGCGGATCGCCCATGACCAGGGCCCGGGTGGCCTCGACGAACTTGCGGGTGAATGCTTCGACCACGCCTTGCTCGACGATCAGGCGCTTGGCGGCGGCGCAGACCTGGCCGGTGTTCTGGTAGCGGCCGATCACCGCGGCTTTTACCGCTTCATCGAGGTTGGCATCGTTGAGCACGATGAACGGGTCGGAGCCACCCAGTTCCAGCACGCATTTTTTCAGCGCGGCACCGGCCTGGGCGCCGATGGCGGTGCCGGCCCGTACGCTGCCGGTCAGGGTCACGGCGGCGATGCGCGGGTCGGCAATGGCCTTGGAGACGCCGTCCGGAGTGACGTTGATCACCTCGAACACTCCTTCAGGGAAGCCGGCGCGCTTGAATGCATCGAGCAGCAGGTAGGCGCTGCCCATCACGTTCGGCGCGTGCTTGAGCACATAGGTGTTGCCGGCCAGCAGCGCCGGTACTGCACCGCGCAGCACCTGCCAGATCGGGAAGTTCCACGGCATCACCGCCAGCAGCGGGCCCAGCGGGCGGTATTCGATGCGCGCCTGGCCAGCAGGTACCTGGGCAGGCTCGGCCTGGAGCATGGCCGGGCCATTGGCCGCATACCATTCGCACAACTGGGCGCATTTCTCGATTTCGCCCTGGGCCTGGGCGACCGGCTTGCCCATTTCATCGGTGATCATCCGCGCCATGGCCACGATGTTGTCGCGCAGGGCGCCGGCCAGGGCCAGCAGCAGGTCGGTACGCGCCGCTACCGGCGTGCGGCGCCAGGCGGCAAAGCCGGTGGCGGCCCGGGCCAGGGCGGCATCCAGGACGGCAGCGCTTTCATAGGCGTAATGGCCGATCTGCTCGCCGCTGGCGGGGTTGATCGACAAAGCATGGGTCTGGAAGTTGATCGCGGTCATCACGGCGGTCCTGATGGGAGGAGAACGGCTTCAGACTACTGCGTTGTATCTTTGCCTGAAACTGAATAATACTGAGCAAAACATTCACGCAGAGAGAATGACGATGGACCTGGTGCAACTGGAGATGTTCAAGGCGGTGGCCGAGCAGGGCAGCATCAGTGCTGCGGCCCAGCACATCCACCGCGTGCCGTCGAACCTGACCACGCGGATCAAGCAACTGGAGCAGGAACTGGGTGCCGAGCTGTTCATCCGCGAGAAAAGCCGCTTGCGCCTGTCACCGGCGGGCTGGAATTTTCTCGACTATGCCCGGCGCATTCTCGACCTGGTGGCCGAGGCGCGGCTGACCGTGGCCGGTGACGAGCCGCAAGGCGCCTTCGCCCTCGGCTCGCTGGAAAGCACCGCCGCCGTGCGTATCCCGACGCTGCTGGCGGCTTACAACCAGGCCTACGCCAAGGTCGAGCTGGACCTGACCACCGGCCCGTCGGGGGCGATGATCGACGGTGTGCTGGCCGGGCGCCTGAGTGCCGCGTTCGTCGATGGCCCGGTGCTGCACCCGGCACTGGAGGGGGTACCGGTATTTGTCGAAGAGATGGTGCTGATCGCACCGCTGAACCATGCGCCGATTACCCGCGCCGCCGAGGTCAATGGCATGACCATTTACGCCTTTCGCGCCAATTGCTCGTACCGGCATCACTTCGAAAGCTGGTTTGCCCAGGACGAGGCGGTGCCGGGCAAGATCATTGAAATGGAGTCGTACCATGGCATGCTCGCCTGCGTCAGCGCCGGTGCCGGCCTGGCACTGATGCCGCGCAGCATGCTCGAAAGTATGCCCGGGTGCAGCACGGTGAGTGTCTGGCCGTTGTCGCAGCGCTTTCGTTACCTGCGCACCTGGCTGGTATGGCGGCGGGGTACGGTATCGCGCAGCTTGAGGACGTTTGTGCAGTTGCTGGAGGCACGCGGCGAGGTGCTCAAGGTCGAGGAGGCGCAGTGAAGTGTGCGGCGCCTGGATTTTCGAGCGCTGTGCGCTCGATCGCCGGCAAGGCCGACTCCCACAGGTTCGATGGCGCCAGGTTGTCCGCGCTGCGCACACCACGCAACTGATCCGCAAGCTGGGCATTGATCGCCACCAGCTTGGCAATGTTCTGCCGCGCCTTGAGCAATTCGGTGTTCAGGTACTCGGCTTCGTTGGTCATCAGCACCACCTGATGCTTCCACATTTCCACCAGGGTCGGTGAGTCCGGCGTGGCGAAGTCTTCATCGTAGTCGTTCATGATGGTTACTCGTTGTTGCTGTATGCATATACAGTAATCGATGTTTGCGACCTTTTGCCAGCCCAGCCGACAAACTGCAGGCGATGGACACCCGGGTGTGGCATTGTCAAATGCCGCACAGGTTCTACCGGGATGGACATGTCCGAACAGCGAACAGCCCCGCGCGACAGTGGCCTGGACCTGCTCAAGTGGCTGGCAATCATCACCATGGTCGCCGATCACCTGCGCTTTGTCTGGCCGGCCGAGCACTGGCTGTTTGTCGTTGGCCGCCTGGCGTTTCCCTGGTTCTGCCTGGCGATAGCCGCCAACGTTGCACGCAGCATGCCCGGGCAAGTGTTTAGCGCCGGCAATGTCCGGTATGTACGAGGGTTGGTGGTTTTCGCGCTGCTGTCGGAGTGGCCTTATCGCTGGCTCAATGGCCCTTCGCCGACGCTTAATGTCATGCCGACTTTGGCGTTGGGGTTGCTGATCGCCTGGGGGCTGCATCATCGCACCCGCGCGGCAGGCCTGTTGGCACTGGCAACGGCAGTGGCCGCGACGCTGGCGTCCGGTCGCTTGATGTACGGCGTGCCGGGTGTGTTGTTGCCTGGCGCTTTTCTTCTGGCCATGCGCTACCGGTCAGTGGCCTGGCTGCTGCCCGCCCTGTTGGCGCTGGCGGCGAACCTGACCGACCTGTGGCTTCGCGAGCATCCGCTGCACGCGATTGCGCTCATGGCCCTGGGCACCGCGTTTATATCTGCGCCGTTGGGGCTGATCGTGGTTCGGCTGAAATGGCAGGGGAACCTATGGCGGGTCGGCCGCTGGGGATACGGGTTCTATCCGTTGCATCTGGCGTTGATCAAACTGATTGCCGGCATTGACTATACTTGAGTTCAATGTACTGGCTCACCGGTCGATGTTGCGCGGATCCAGGTATATCGATCAGTGAGGGCTTGCTCAGGGCCCCAGGTATCGCAGCATGATGAACATTCACTGGGGCTACTTGTTGTTGGCAGCGATGCTGGTCGCTTCTGTCGGGGTACTGGCCTGGGGCGCTGCCGTGTCCCGGCGCCGTCGGCGCGAGGAGAGCATTGCTCGCCAGCATGACCGCGACAGCGATGAGTGACTAATGTGGGTACCTGGCCAGCACCGGCTGGGTCGTCAGGCCATGCACCACAATGCTCAATGCCACGATCGACAGGACCAGCCCCGTGCACTCCCGCGTAACGGATACCGGCAAGCCCAGGTTCAAGGTATAGAACAGGTAGTACAGGCTGCCGATGCCGCGAATCCCGAACCAGCCCGTCAGCAGCCGCTGCTGGCGATTGAGCAGCGTCCTCCAGGGTAGCAGGTACACAGCCAGCGGCCGGATTGCGGCAAACAGGATCAGCCCCACGGTCACCGCTCGCCAGTCCCAATGGCTCGCCAGGACGATGCCCAGCAGGGTCACCAGAAACACTTCCATCACCCGTTCCACCAGGTTACCGAAGGCCAGCATGTCGCCCATCATGATGCCGGCGGCCACTTCGCTGTCGTCCAGCGCCGCGGTATCGCCATGCACGGCCTGATCGGGTTCCAGGTGCTGGTGGCCGACTACGGGTTGCACCCGATGCTCGGCGGGCACCGAGGCGCTGCCGCTGGAGCTGACTTCGGCCTGACGCAGGCCGAGACCCGCGGCGAACACCGAGAGAAAGCCGTAACCCTCGATCATCTCCGCCCCCACGTACGCCAGGGCGATCAAGGCCAGGGTCAGGTAATCGTTGGGTGATACCGTGCTGTCTTCGTTGCGGATGCTCAAGGCCAGCGTCACCCGGCCAAGGCCACGGCCCATGGCGTAGCCGAGCATCAGGCCGGCGGGCACTGCCCAGAGCAGGTCGTACAGGGTCCAGTGCAGCAGCGTGGCGGCATTCAGTTCCCGCGGGCTGATCATCAGTAGCCCGAGCAGCACGAAAGGGAAGGCCACGCCATCATTGAGCCCGGCCTCACCGGAAAGGCCAAAGCGCACCGCGTCCACGTCCTGGGCATTGCTCACCTGCACCAGCGAAGCCAGCACCGGATCGGTAGGCGCCAGAATGGCCGCAATCAACAGTGCCACACCCCAGGGCAGGTCGAGCAACAGGTGCAACAGCAGGCACAGGCCGGCGATGGTCAACAGCATGACCGGGCCCGCCAGGCCAAAGGCAACGCGCCACAGGCGTCGGCTCAGGGCCAGGCGCAACTTGAGGCCGCTGACGAACAGTGAAAACAGCAGCGCGACTTCGGTCAGGTGCTCCATCCACGGCGCCGCTGCCACCAGGTCCAGTTGCAGCAGCCCAAGGCCCGAGGGGCCAATGGCGATGCCCAGCACCAGGCACACCGCCGAGGTGGTGACCGGCAACCAGCGCAGATAGGACGCGGCCAGGGCCAAGGCCAGCAGCACGACACCCAGTACGGCCATCCAGAGAATGAAACTCATCGCTGCGCCTCGAATGGCCGGACCCTTTCGTACAGCTTAGAGCGCTGCAGCCATACGAAATGTTCCTTTGGCCTGATGATTCCCGACCAGATGAGGGATATGGTGTGGGAGCCGGTAGCGGCCTTGCGACCAGTGACGTCTGAACGACAGGCAGGCTTCGGGGATCTTACTTATAGGAACCCGGCGAACAGTGCGGGGCAGAACCCCGTGGGGGTGCCAGATGAACCCAGCAGACAACTCTACCGAGCCGCAACCACGGCCCAGCCACCCGCGCTTTCTGTACTTTACCGACGACGGCACGACGCCGAACAGCCGTTTGCCGGTGCTGCTTTATCATTTGCCGATGAAGAAGGAGGCCGACAACGCAGGCTTCTTTGAAACCCTGTTCGCGCGCAACCGATGGACCCCACTGTGGCGGGCGGGCATCTTCGATTATCAGCATTACCACTCCAACGCCCATGAAGCCCTGGGTGTCGCCCAGGGCAATGCCCGGGTGATCCTCGGCGGGCCTAGCGGGCTCACCCTTGGCATTGGCCGTGGCGATGTTCTGGTGCTACCCGCTGGCACCGGCCACTGCTGCCTGGAGAGCAGCGAAGATTTCCTGGTGGTGGGGGCCTACCCGCAGGGCCAGGAGGCCTACGACATCCAGAGGCCCGCCAGCAGCAACCACGGGCCCAGCAAGGCGCGGATCGCCAGGGTGGCGATGCCGGATGGCGACCCGGTCACGGGCCGCGCCGGCATGCTCAACTCGGCATGGTCTGCCGCCAGCGCTCCTGAGGCTCGCTAGCCCATCCGGTCGATCTCCCGCACAAATGTATCTGTGCCCACCGAACCTGTGGGAGCGGGCTTGCCCCGTGATCGTAATCCAGGCAACACCTGAGCGGACAGGCAATTCAGGTTGCCGGGGCCGTCGGCTTGGCCAGCTCTATACCCGCCGCGCCCAACCGCTTGAGAATCTCGAACAGCAGGTCACTCTTGGTGGTGCCGACGATCCGCGGGCTGCTGACGTAGCCGGTCACCGTCAAGGTAATGCCGTCGGGCGTGAGTTTGCTGAAGCGCACGAACGGCGCAGGCTTGTCGAGGATGGTCTCGTGCTCGCAGTAGGTGTCGTAGAGCAGGGTCTGCACCTGCTCGGGGTCAATGTCCAGGGGGAACACCAGCTCCAGCGTCGCCACCCCCTGGGCGCTGCCGCCGAGGGTGACGTTGCGCAGGTTCTGCGAGATCAGCTGCGAGTTGGGCACGATGACGATGGAGCGGTCGCTCAGCTGGATTTCGGTGGCGCGCACGTTGATGCGGCGGATATCTCCCTCGACCCCGCTGATGCTGATCAGGTCGCCAACCTTGACCGGGCGCTCGGTGAGCAGGATCAGGCCGGAGACGAAGTTCTTGACGATTTCCTGCAGGCCGAAGCCGATCCCCACCGACAGGGCACTGACGATCCAGGCCAGGTTGGTCCATTTCACCCCCAGCGACGACAGGGTCAGGAGGATCACCAGGGCATAGCCGATGTTGGCGAACAGGGTGCTGAGCGAGGCGCACATGCCCGGGTCCATGTCGGTCTTGGGCAGGAACTCGTTGTCCAGCCAGCGGCGCAGGGTGCGGATCAGGTAAATGCCCAGTACCAGGGCCAATACGGCATTGAACAGGTGCCCGGGGATGATGTTGAACTGACGCAAACCGGCGCCGCCGAGAAACGCGACGATGTTGCTGATCAGTTGCCCCAGAGTGGTGCCGATGCCGCCGACGAACAGGGTGATGACCGCCAGCAGCAACAGCCCGGCGCGGCCGAAGCCGGAGATCAGCGTTTCGACCTGGTCCAGGCGCCGGTCACCGATGCCCAGCAGCTCTTTGAGCGCCTTGCCGCTGGCCTGGCGGGGCGAGAACACATACTCGCAGCCGTCCTTGAACACCTGCATCAGCAAGTAGAAACCGGCCAGCAGGATAAACACCCAGACCACCTCATAGGTGACGAAGCGCGCCAGCGACACATAGCCGGTGAGCAGGGCAATCACCGAGGTGACCATGGCGATGCTGGCAATGGTGTAGATCAGCCCGGCCATGGTCGACGCGGCTTCCGGCGCGTCCCCGGCGGCGGCCATCGCCCGGCGGGTAGTGCTGGTGCGCACCAGCAGGGCGATGATGAGGCCGGTGATCACCAGCGCGGCAATGCCTCGGCCAGCGATGACCAGCTGGTTGCTCATGCCGGCGGCATTGGAGATCTGCACCAGGGTCACCAGCACCAGCAAGGCACCGGCCAGCCAGCGGGCATAAGGCTGCAATGCCAGGGCCACCGGATCGGCGATATCCGGCAGGCGCCAGGAAGGATGCTGGGTCGACAGCAGCGCCCGGCTCAACCCGGTAATCAGCACACAGGTGTAGGCAAGTTTCTCGAACTCCTGGGAGAAGGTCGCCAGCATCGACGGCAACGGCAGGTGGCGGGTACAGGCGTAAAACAGCAGCTCCAGGGCAATGCCGGTGGCCAGCAGGGTCGCCAGCACCGAGGCCAGGGCCAGTGAACTGCGCCGCAGGCGGCCTTCGGGCACGCGGTTCATGCACGCCCAGGCCAGCCAGCGTTCCACCATCCGGCGGCCCAGGGTCCAGGTCAACAGGGCCAGCAACACCAGCACCACCGTGGAGAAACGCTGACCCGGCTGCCAGACGGCCCCGGCGGTCACGCCCAGCTCATTGAAGAACGCCTGCAAGCGTTGGCGGTCGTCAGGCGAAGGGTTGAGTACCGGCGACCAGAATGCAGGGTTGAGCAGGCTGTGGGTGCTCAGGGTCAGTTCGCTTTCGAGCATGCTGCGACGAATGCCGGAAATCTGCGTCAGCAGGTTGGTGGCGCTTTCCTTGAGCGTCTCCAGCGTTTTGAGGGTGGTATCAAGGGTGTTTTTTTGCTCGGTGAGTACCGTGCGTTGCGCGGCGATGTCCGACTTGCCCGGCACCAGGGCTTCAACCGGGGCCGGGCCGAGCACCTCCAGTTGCGCGCGCAGTTGTGCCTGCTCAGGCAGGAGCGCAGTGGACAGGCGGTCGATATCGACGATCAGCGCCTGCAGCCGGTCTTGTGGGCCTTCAAGCTGGTTGTAGTTGTTGGCCTGGGAAATCTGCTGCTTGAGGCTGTCCAGGCGCAGTTGCAAGGCTTGCAGGTCGTTCTGGGTCACCTTCACCGCAGGAACCGCAGCATTGGCCGTCGCAGGCGCTGGCGGTTCGGCTGCCTGCCCGAGGGCAAACGGCTGCAGCAGGGTAAGGGCAATGATGCCGATGATCTTCAAAGCATTGCGCATGGTAATGCCCTGTATGGTTGTTGATCTCCCAGCTTTTGAGGGTAGGCCATCAGCGGTTGATCGCGGGATCAATTTGCAGTCATCTGCACGTCAGGCAAAACCCTCATTGCCCTGGGAACCCGCGAGGTTTATGACGGGCAAGTGAAGTGGGTGGGGGCCTGGGGTGCCAGGACCAGGTGCAACGGTACAGGCTGTTGCCCATCAAGGGCAGGGGGCTCGAAACTCACCACCAACAGCGGCTGGCGCTCGGTCGTGCCGCCTGCCACTGCGTTGGTCATCCGGGCGTGGTTGGCTGCGATTTCATTGAGAGTAGACACGTTACATCTCCGGTGACCGAGCAAGGCTATTGCTGGCGTCCATAAGCGTTAGGTTGATTCGCCGTCGCGTCAGGATTACGTCGCTTCACGACGGCGAGCGCCAGCCTTTGCAATCCGTACGCCATCCTTGTCAATAAACGGGCAGGCGCTGCCGGTTTGCGATGAACGGAGGTGAGGCAGGGCATCGCTCATCGTTAACCTGAGTGTAACGATGAGCCATGTGCCCTGGGTGCTTAATGCACAGGATTGATGAACGGGCCACCTGTCATCTGGACGAAGAGCTTGCGGAACTCTTCATTTTCAGGGGTAAGGATCAACGCTTGACGCAGGAACTCAAGCCCTTCGCGAGCATTGTCCAGCTGGCAGCTGAGGGCGAAGGCCAGGTAGAGGTTATGGGGGTTGAAGAAGTCGAACGACAGCGCGACCTTGACCAGGTGCAGCGCACCTTCCAGGTCTTGCGCCTGAATCCGGGCATTGAGTTCATCGTTGAACTGACTGGACTCTTTGTATGTCAGGGCCGACAGGCCGACTTGCTTTCTCAATACAACAGTATGGCCATTGCCGACTTTCGTATCAGTCTCTTCGACGCCTTCGATCAACCAGTGCCCCAGCCCCACAGAGTTGATCAGGTTGATTGCCCGCAGCATGCTTTGCAACGAGAACACGTGGTAGTGGCCGCGCCAGTTGTATTCATCCATCTGGCTCATGTCGATGCGCTTTTCGTACGCATCGATCATGTGCTCAAGGGTGGTCAGCGCTCGAACCCGGTCATTGGGGTCGGCGTTTCTTTTCGGGAATATGCAAAAGAACACGCCGTCATTCTTTACCACCCGCGAGGCTTCGATGTAGGCCGCAAACAGGTTCGGCACATGTTCGATGACGTGCGAACTGATCAGGTAATCGAAGGTTTCGTCGGCGAACGGAATGTCGGTGAAGTCGCCCAGTGCGTCGATCCGGGCGGGCTCGGTCTGGTAGTTGGCCTGTTCGTTTGCGTAGAGCTTGAAGTCTTTCAGATCGAGCGGATACAGAAACGACTCGCCGTCACAAGGCCCCACATTGAGGCAGTCCGGCAAGTAGAAAGCATTATGGCTGCCGGCACCGATTTCCAGGCCGGAACCCTGACAATACTTGTTGGCCAACGCCATACCGTTCACGTTCATATCGACTCGTATTCCCTCTGAAAATAAATGCCAAACCGAGCATCTGGCCCACGCAACGAGGCTATCGGCAGGGATGGAAAATAGTTGAGCCATCCCCGCCGCCCGGCCTACAGAAACTTGATCGGATAATTGACGATCAAGCGGTTCTCATCAATGTCGTAGGTACTGAAGTCCCGGCGCAGGGTCGAATTGCGCCAGCGCACCGACAGGTCCTTGAGCGGGCCGCTTTGGAAAACGTAAGCCAGCTCCGACTCACGCCCCCATTCCTTGCCATGGTCGGTGGCGCTGGTGTGCACATGGTCACCGGACAGGTAGCGGTTCATCAGGGTCAGGCCCGGCACGCCCAGTACGACGAAGTCAAAGTCGTGACGCAGTTGCCACGAACGCTCGTGGGCACTGTCGTAGCTGGAGTTGTAGGTATCGTTCGCCAAAGGGTAGCCGGCCGTGCCGTTGACCCGCATCCAGCCGGTCTCGCCATATACCCGCTGCAAGCCCAGGGAGAAAGTCTGCCCGCCGGTTTTGGCGGAAAGCATCAAGGATGCGGTTTTATTGTCCATCTGCCCGGCTTTCGCCGAACCGTGTTCATCGCCAAGAAACAGACCCAGGTTGGCACCCAGCCGCCAGGTGCCGACGGCCTGGCTATGGATCACGTTCAGGTATTGCTGCTGGTAGATATCCTCAAGCTGGGCATACCAAAGGCCCACCTGCGTGGCCTTGTCATTGAACTGGTACTCGCCGCCGGCGAAGTTGAAACGGTCCGAAGTGGCGTCGGGGCGTCCGCTCATGAACAGGCGCTCCATGCTGGCGTCGTTACGCGGGCTGTTGCCGCGAAACTGGCCGGTATAGAGGGTCAGGTTCTCGATTTCCCGCGAGGTGATCTGCGCCCCGCGAAAGGTCTGTGGCAATGAGCGGCCGTCATCGGAGCGCAGGATAGGCAGCAGGGATGCCCATTCACCGACTTTCAGTTCAGTGGCCGAGTACTTGGCTTTGACCGCGACACCCAGGCGGCCGAAATCGTCTGCTGGCCTGCCGCCATCGTGTACAGGCAGCAGTTGCGTACCCGCCGTGCCGCGGCCGCCGTCCAGCTTGACCGAGTACAACCCCAGCAGGTCGACGCCAAAGCCCAGGCTGCCCTGGGTGAAGCCTGAGCGCAGATCGAAAATGAAGCTTTGCGTCCATTCTTCGGCCTTGCCCTGGGGGTAGGCGCGGTCGACGAAATTGCGGTTGTGGTAGAAATTGCGCAGGTTCAGCGATGCGCTGGTGTCGTCGACCAGGCCGGCTGCCGCCACCCCAAGCGAGGCCGTCGAGCACAGCAACAGGGTCGCAAGTTCTGGTGTTTTGCCGCGTACAAGGATTTTCATTATTGTTATTTCCTTTCTATTGAGCGCAGGACGCCCTCGCAGCGCAAAGGCTGCGAAAAATGATGGTGTCCGCGGTTACGGGGGGAGGGGGGTTACGCGCCCAGCAAGGCAACCAGGGCCGGAACGGTTAGCACGGCGGTGTAGTAGCCCATGAACTGCACGCCAATGTTGAAGCCCAGAAAGCGTGAGAGAAATCCGCCCAACAGGCCGATGGTGACAATCACCAGCAAACCGAGCAGGCCCCCTTCCCAGATGCCGATCACCAGGATCAGGCCGACAAAGGTGGCGATCACCGCTTCATGGCTGATCTTGCGCGACACATAGGAGGCCGCCCGGTGCGCGTAATTCATGGTGAAGGGGTAGGCGATCAGAATGGCCACCACCACCGCCAACATGCCGTAGCCAAGAAACTCCCAAGTGCTGAGCATCGAGTGCAGGTTGTTCACCTGGCCGGTGGCGGTATCGACGCTGAAGCGCGGCGGCGCATTGAACAGTGGCGCTGCCGGGCCGGCGGCGACCGGGCTCAGGGGCAGGCCGAAGGCAATCAGCGGAATCAGGGCTTCGGCGAGGTAGGTGGATTCGGTGACGCCATTGCGCGCCGTGATGACCGTGGTCAGGCGATGGTAGACATGCTTGACCCGTGAGCCGACGGCCTCGCCCATGATCACCGTCATGGCCACCGGGCTGAACACGAAGGTAGCGCTGGAGACGATGGCGGTGACAGCCGTCCACAGGCTCTGTTTGCTGTCCAGTACGCGCAGCGGGTTGGGAAAGAACCCGCCCCAGCTTTTTACATCCGGCGACA
This sequence comes from Pseudomonas wadenswilerensis, assembly GCF_900497695.1. Classification (GTDB taxonomy): domain Bacteria; phylum Pseudomonadota; class Gammaproteobacteria; order Pseudomonadales; family Pseudomonadaceae; genus Aquipseudomonas; species Aquipseudomonas wadenswilerensis. The sequence continues at coordinate 30,196 of NZ_UIDD01000013.1, forward strand.
AGGAGAACGTGCGCAGTTCCTGGCGGCGCATGGCGGCGCGCTCGGCCGGCGCGAGCAGGGAGAACAGCGCGGCAATCAACGGGCCGATGGCAATGCCGAGGAAGTAACTGACACTGAGCTTGACTCCGTACTGCGCGGTCAGGCTTTGCAGGCCGACAATCACCATGACGAAGGGTATCAAGGTCAGTACAGCGGCCAGGCGGCCTTTGGAGAACCAGGCGATGGCAACTGCCGCCAACAGGAACACCCAAGGCGCAGCGTGTTTGATCATGTCGCCGAACGGCGCAAGCATCACCGCGAACAACACCGCCATTGGCACCGCAATCAAGGCAGCAATCACCGCACCGGAAATCATCTTGCGCAGGGCAATATGCGGGACGCCCAGGTTGCGCAAGAAATTCGCCTCGCGCATGAGTGGCGTCGCCATGGTGTCGCCCGGAATACCCAGCAATGCCGTCGGTACGGCATGGGTCATGTGCTTGGCCACGGCGCCCGCCAGGAAGAACGTCAGCACACCGGCTGCCGGCACGCCCAGCAGTACCACCAGCAAGGTCAGCGGGGCGAGGGTAGTGGTTTCATCGCTGCCGGAGATCAGGCCGATCCCGGCAAATATCACCGCGCCGAGGATACCCATGCCCAGGGCGATCAGCAGTTGATCCAGCAACAGAGCGATCATGACCGGCCTCCATTGACACTTGCTGCGCGCACAACAACGGCAGGTGACACATCAGGGTTTGGCGGGGGCGCGTTCAGGCCTTTCTCGTAATCGGCGAACAGATCATAAAGATCCATCTCCCGCAGCTCCGCAATCGTCGCCGCGGGCAGGTCAGCCAGACTGCCAAGGGGGCCGAATTCGTTCTCCAGCTCCACGAGGATTTTCGCCCGCCAGGCGGGGTCTGCCAGGTGCTCGACGACATTGCGCTTGGGCTTGAACAGCGCGGCACTGATGGCGCCGCCGGCCAGGCAGCCGACAATGCCGACCAGCATCGCGTAGGCACGGGCCATCTGCAGCGACTCTACCCAACCCACCAGCAGCTGTTGCGCGGTGAAAAAGGCGCCGAGGCTGACGGTTGCGCCGATGGCGATGGAGTAGACCAGGTGGCGACCCTCCACGGTGTCGCCCCAGACTTCGAACAGTTCGGGTTTCATCTAGATTCTCCCACTGCCCTTGCGGGCTTTTATTGTTATGAACGTGAAGAGATAGCGCTTATCGCATTGTGCCCAGGCTACGTTTGGCGAGCAGGGCACGGGCTACCCTGGATGCCGTTGGCCGGCCGAGTTCGGCACTGATGAACTCACCGGTATCGATCAGTGCCTGAAGATCGACGCCGTGGCTCAAGCCCAAGCCGTCGAGCAGGTACACCAGGTCTTCGCTGGCAACGTTGCCCGTGGCACCTGGCGAATACGGGCAACCGCCCAGGCCGGCGACCGAGCTGTCGAAGACCCGGACATCGGCCTCCAGCGCCGCATGGATATTGGCGATCGCCATGCCGTAAGTATCGTGGAAATGCCCGGCCAGCGCGCTCACCGGTACAACCTGGCGACAGGCCTGGATCAGCGCCCTGGTCGCCGCCGGTGTCCCGGTGCCAAGGGTGTCGCCCAGGCTGATTTCGTAGCAGCCCATCCCGAACAGTGAAGCACTCACGGCCGCCACGGCTTCAGGTTTGACCGGGCCTGTGAACGGGCACGCCATGACGCAGGACACGTAGCCGCGCACCCTGACGCCGGCATCGCGGGCGCGCACCATGACCTCCTGGTACTGGCGCAGGCTTTGCGCAATCGAACAGTTGATGTTCTTGTGCGAGAACGCCTCGGAGGCCGCCGCGAACACGGCAACCTCCCGGCAACCTGCCGCTATTGCCGCCTCCAGGCCTTTGAGGTTGGGCACCAGCGCCGTCCAGGTCACACCCGGGCGCACCGGCAATGCCTTGAACACTTCATCGGAACCGGCCATCTGCGGCACCCAGCGAGGCGAAACGAACGCCCCGGCCTCCAGGGTTTGCAACCCGGCGTCGGCCAACCTTTGCAGCAACCGCACCCGGGTCTGCGGCGACAGCGTCAGCGTTTCATTCTGCAGGCCATCCCTGGCGCCGACTTCGACCAGCCGTACAGCGTCCATTACTGCGCCCGCTTGTGCTTGAGCAGTTCAGCCGCTTTGTCGGCGCGCACGTCGCGGGCCTCGACCATCTGCTTGACCAGCCAGTTGACCTCTTCGCCCCGGGCGCCGGCCGATAGGGCAATGTTGCGCGCGTGCAAGGCCATGTGACCACGTTGTATGCCTTCGGTCGACAATGCCCGCAGCGCACCGAGGTTTTGCGCCAGGCCAACGGCTACGGCGATTTCGGCAAGTTCCTGGGCGGTTTTCACCCCGAGAATGCGCAGTGACAGTTGCGCCAGGGGGTGAGTCTTGGTGGCGCCGCCAACCAGCCCGACCGGCATGGGCATTTCCAGGGTGCCGACCAGATGCCCCTGGCGATCTTTTTCCCAGGTGGTCAGCGAGCCGTAATGGCCCTGGCGGCAGGCGTAGGCATGGGCGCCGGCTTCCACTGCGCGCCAGTCATTGCCGGTGGCGACGATCAACGGGTCGATGCCATTCATGATGCCCTTGTTGTGGGTGGCGGCGCGGTAGGGATCGACCACGGCGAAGTGGTAGGCATCGAGGATGCCTTCGATGACTTCCTCGCCCTTGTAGGCGGCGGTGGTCAGCAGTTCAGGGGCGATGCGCACCTGTGCCCGGGCCAGGCGCAGGTCGGCCAGGTTGGAGAGGATGCGCAGGCGTACCGTGCCGCCGGTGATTTCCTCCAGCAACGGCGCCACCGCTTCGGCCATGGTGTTGACGGTGTTGGCACCCATGGCGTCGCGCACATCGACAATCAGGTGGGCGACCAGCATCGGCCCGCGTGGGCTCTGGGCGAAGGTATGCACTTCAATGTCACGGCAGCCGCCGCCGAGCGTGTTGAGCAACTGGTCCTTGCGGTTGGCCAGCTCGATGATCTGGTCTTTGCGGCGCAGCAGGCTCAGGCGGGCATTGAAGGGGTCGTCGATATCGACGATCTGTACCTGGGCACGCATCAACGGCAGCGAGCTGGAGGTCTGGAAGCCCCCGGCGTCGCGCGCCAGCTTAGCCATGAACGAGGCCGCGGCGACCACCGAAGGCTCTTCCACCACCAGCGGCACGATGACGTCGCGGCCATTGATCTGGAAGTTGCTGGCCACCGCGTAGGGTAATTCGAATGTACCGAGCACGTTTTCGATCATGCCGTCGGCGATTTCCAGCGGCAATGCGCCGGCATCGCTCAGCAGGGCAACGTCCTCCTGAGGAAGGCCAAGCACCTCTTGCAAGTGGCTCAGGCGTTCAGTGGGCGACATGGCACGGAACATGGGCAGGCGGGAGTCGATGCTCATGGGGAGGGCTCTCTTGCAGTTATTGTTGTGAGTTGGCGCCACCCTAGTCCGATCTGTTCCGGCAAAGAAGGTACAGTTTGGACAGACAGTACCTAAGCTGTACCCTCTGTGAACCAACGCATTCAGGACTCCCGACCATGGCGCGGCTGACCCTCGCAGAGCAATTGGCAGCATCCTTGGTCGAGCAGATCGGCAACGGCACCTACCGCGTCGGCGAGCGCTTGCCGTCACTGCGCGAGTGCATGCGCTTGTTCGGCCATTCGAAAAACACCGTGATCAACGCCTATGAAGCGCTGGCTGCCCAAGGCCTGGTTGAAGCGCGACACGGGCAGGGCTTCTTCGTCAAACAAGGCGCGCCGAGCAGCAACGAGGCGGAAGAGCCACTGCCTTACGAGCGGGCGATGGACACCATCTGGCTGATGCGTCAGCAGTTCGTCCGCGAGCCCGGTCATTCACCGCTGGGGGAGGGCTTCCCCCCGGTCGAATGGTTGAAGGATATGCGCCTGGACAAGTTCACCCGGCAAATCATGCGCACCGGGGTGACCACGCTGTTCCGCTATGGCAACCGGTTGGGCAACGCCAGCCTGCGCCAGCACCTGGTGCAGAAGCTGGCCAGCTATGCGATCACCGCCAGCCCCCGGCAAATCGTCACCACCCACGGCGCCAACCACGCCCTGGACCTGATCATCCGCCGCTTCATTGCCCCGGGCGACAGCGTGCTGGTCGAAGACCCTGGTTACTACCCGCTGTTCGGCAAGCTGCAACTGCAAGGCGCGCGGATGCTCGCGGTACCCCGACTGGCGGACGGCCCGGACCTCGAGGTGCTGGAGCAACACCTGCGGGTGCATAAGCCCAAGCTGTTTTTCATTCAGTCCGTTGGCCACAACCCGACCGGCTCCGATATTTCCCCCGGCAAGGCGCATCGGCTGGTGCAGTTGGCCGAAGAGCACAACTTCATTCTGGTGGACGACGATGCCCTGGCCGATTTCAAGCCGGCCTCGGCGATCAAGGTATCGGCGCTGGATCAATTGCAGCGCTCGCTGTACGTCGGCAGTTTTTCCAAGTCTGTTTCAGCGGCCTTGCGGGTCGGCTTTATCGCCGGCAGCAAGGAGGTCATCGATGAACTGGGCGATCTGAAGATGCTCCTGCACACCAGCACCTCGGAGCTGTGCGAGCGCACCGTCGACGTGATCCTCACCGAAGGCCACTTTCTGCGGCACGTGCTCCGCCTTCAGGAACGCTTGAAAGCGGCCACCACGGCCGGCTTGCAGATGCTCGACGAGATCGGTGCCGAGGTGTTTGCGAGACCGGAGCAGAGCCTGTATCTGTGGGTCAGGTTTCCCAGGGTAGATGACGCCAGGGAGCTGACCCGGCAGTTGCTGCCCAAGGGCTTCATGATTGCGCCGGGGCATATTTTTTCGCCGGAGCAGGCCCGGGTGAATCCGTGGACGCGGTTGAACGTGGCGTACTTGAATGATGCCTTGCTCAAGGCGGTATTGAGCGAGTGAGCGGGGCGCCACTCGCGTTGGTGAAATAGTGGCAATTCGGTATCATTGGCGGCTTCGTTCAATAAGGAAGAACAATGCGTCCGTCGTTTTCACTGTCGTCCCTGAAACTGCCTGTTGTCTTGCTGATGACGGGCTTGATCAGCGCATGCTCCAACTATCACTACAAGCACTACCAGGCTGATTGGGCGCCGGAGTCCATGACCCCGTATGACGTGTCCAACAAGGCGGTCGATGCGCCTGAAGTGTATTTCGCAACCGTACGCTACCGGGCACTCGGCGTGCCTTATCATCGCCTGCTACTGGTGACGCATGTAGATGACCAGTTGCTCGAAGGCGCAGGGCGCCGCTCGATTCTCGACGTCTCTGGCCAACAGGCGCTGCGGCTGACACCCGGCAAACACTCCCTGACCTGGTGCTGGGCATCGATGAACGCGCTGGGCACCGGCGGGGCCAAGTGCGGGCTTACTGCCCGCGATGTCGAGTTCCGCGCCGGCCAGCGCTACATCGTCGACTTTTCGACCCGCGAGAGCATCAACGGCTATCCGGGGCGTGAGACCATGACCATCAGCATCGACTCCGAGATTCGAAACCTGGATACCCGGGAAGTCGTTTACCCGCCGCAGGGTGTCGGCAAGGTCATCAAGAGCCTGGAACAAGGCTGAATTCGTCGCAGCCATGCAACGCAGGTAGCCAGGCATCCGCAATCAGGCGCCAGCCCCGGTGAACACGGGGGGGCGCCGCTCCAGGAAAGCCTCGACCCCTTCACGCAGGTCACTGCTCTCGCAGGCCTGGCGGCGCAGTTCGGCGATGCGCTCCATCGCCTCCACCGGCATCGGCTGCAGGTCTTCCAGTATCCGCAGTTGTTCCTTGACCGCCTGCACCGCAAGCGGCGCCTTGGCGGCGATCTGCACGGCCATTGCATGGGCCACGTCATCGAGTTGCTCAGGGCTGGTCAGGCGATTGATCACGCCAAACTGCAGGGCGCGGTCGGCATCGAGCGGGGACGCGCAGAAGAACATCTCCTTGAGCACATGAATCGGCAGGTTGTGCATGAAGCGCAGCAGCCCGCTGGTGGTGTAAGGCACGCCCAGATTCGACGGGGTCATGGTGAAACTGGCGCTACGGTCTGCCACCACCAGGTCACAACTCATCACCAGATCGACCGCTGCGCCCCAGACGCTGCCAGACACCTTGGCGATGACCACGCCCGGATAAGCACGCACCCGTCGCAGCAAGCGGTCCAGGGGTTTGCCATGAGCCACGGGATCGCGTTCCGCCAAAACCTCGGTGATGTCGTGTCCGGCGCTCCAGACGCCCTGCAGCGGATCGCAGCCGAGGATGACAACCGCGATGCGCTGTTCAGCGAAGCTGACTAACTGCTGATCCAGTGCCGTCAGCAATTCGCAACTGAGCGCATTGCGGCAGCCGGGATTCGACATCGCTATGGTGCCGATCCGCCCCTGGAGAACACTGACCGACAGTAACGGCGACACATCATTCTGACTCATTGCAGCTCCCTTCCTTTGCGCCCCTGATATCCGGCACTCAGGACTATAGTGAGTATTCTCATAGCCATGAAATATGTTATTCCTTGGCCCCGATCTGTTTTACTTATGAACCTCGCCGAGCCGCCCTATGGACCTTCGACAGTTACGCTACTTCGTCAGGGTTGTTGAACACGGCAATGTCACCCGCGCCAGCGAAGCCCTGCATATTGCCCAGCCGGCGGTGAGTCAGCAGATCCGCAGCCTCGAGCAGGACCTGGGCATGCAGTTGCTGACCCGCAGCGTGCATGGCGTCAAGCCGACTGCCGCCGGCCAGACCCTCTACCGCCATGCCCTGGACCTGTTGCGCCAGGCCGACAGCACCCGCGAGCTGCTGCGCCAGGACGCCGAAACCCCACAAGGCAAGGTGTCGGTGGCCATGCCGTCGAGCACGTCACGGCTGGTCGCCATTCCCCTGGCGCGAATGATCCGTGATCGCTACCCGGGGATCATGCTCGAACTGATCGAAGCCCCCAGCGCCGACCTGCCGGGGCTGCTGAGCAACAGACGGGTGGCCCTGGCGGTGGTCACCGATGCGGTCGAAACGCCCAGTCTGGCCTTGCAGCCGTTGCTTACCGAAGAGCTTTACCTGATGGTCTGGCCCGAGTTCGCCCTGAGCTCGAACAAAGTCTCGATTGCCGAGCTGGCGCAGATGCCACTGGTGATGCCCAGTGCGCCCAACTCGATCCGCAGCCGGGTCGAATGGGCGCTGCGCGAACACGGGCGCCCCTGCGAGATCCTCTTCGAAGCCAGCTCGACCTCGCTCCTGTTTGCCGCGGTGATGGCCCGGCTTGGGGTTACCGTATTGCCGTGGTCTGCCGCGTACCTGGAACTGCATGAACACAAACTCAAAATGGCCAAGGTCGATCACCCGCAGTTCACCCGCGAGCTGTCATTGTCCTGGCATCGCGCCGATGTCATGAGCAATGCCGTGCAGAAGGTCAAAGCCGCGATCATCGAGCTGACTGGCGAACTGCGCCAGCGCCCCGAGTGGGCCCGGCAAGATGACCAGCCCCGGCCCCACTGATCACAGCACGCCGGGGACCACCAGGGTCAACCAGGCGACACAGGGCCCCAGCAAGGCAATCACAGCGCTGTAGACCAGCAAGCTGCGCAGCACTTTTTCCCGCTGCTCCTGGGGGGTGTTGGCCACCACCAATGCGCCATTGGTGGAGAACGGGCTGGTGTCGACGATGGTGGTTGAAATAGCGATGGCCGCGACCACGCCGATGGCGCTGATCTCGCCCTTGCTCAGGAACGGCACGGCCAGGGGAATGATCACCCCGAGCAGCGCCGTGGACGAGGCGAACGACGAGACGATTGCGGCGGTGACGCACAGCAGCAAGGCCACCAGCAGTGGCTGGCCCAGGCTGGAGATGCCATGGGCGACATAGTCGATGGTGCCGATGGCCTGCATCACCCCGATGTAGGTGATGATCCCGGTGATCAGCAGCACGGTCGACCAGCTCACCTTGTCGATGGCCGCCTTCTGCGCCTTGGGCGCGATCATGGCCAGGACCACCGCGACCGTCATCGCCACCAGCCCGACATTGAACTTGAAGACCAGCGCCGAAACCCCCAGGACCAGCAAGCCGACCAGCGTCGACAGCTTGGCCCAGTCCAGGTCATTGACCGCCTGCAGCGGCGCCCCGGCACCGGTCAGGCCGGTGCGGTGGTACGCCGGGGAAGCCGGTGTGCCGCCATGGCCGAGAATCGCCAGGGATGCGCCGGCGACATGCAGGTCGGGCCCCGGGCCGACCGCCACCAGCGCCAGGCGTGCGCTGCGCAGCCCGCCAAAAGCGACGAAGACCACCATGGCGATGCCCAGATTGAACAGCAGGCTGGTGATGAACAAGGTGATCGGCGCATAGGGCAGGCCAGAGGAGGCAACGATCTGATTGGTGATGCCACCGAATATACTCACCGGCGAGAAACTGCCGCCCTGCGCACCGTGAATCACCATCAGCCCCATGAGCACGGGATTGATGCGGTACTGCACGGCAAAGTTGAGGGCAATCGGCGCAAGGATGGCCGCCACTGCCGGGCTCAGGGCGCCGAAACCGGTGAGCAGCGCCGCCACCACGAACATGACCCAGGGTATCCAGGCCACATGGCCGCGAACCAACAGCACCGCGCGCTCGATCAGCCAGTCGATGGTGCCGTTGTTCTGGGCGATGCCGAACAGGTAAGTGACGCCGACCAGGGTTAGAAACAGGTCACTGGGAAAGCCGGCGAAGATGGTCGCCGGGGCCATCTCCAGGAGCAGCGAACCGACCACAAAGGCCGCGGCGAAGGCCAGCGCGCCCATGTTGATGGGCAGGATGCTGGCGATGCCGAAGATGATCACCAGGACGATGATCGAGAGCATTTCATTGTTCATTTCAACCTGACTCCCCGCGTTTGGACGGCCCCGCAGAGGCCGTCCTTGTTGTTATTCTTTCGGGTTTTTTGCTGGCCGGTTCAGGCCACGCCGGGTGCGCTGAAGCGATCGCGATAAGCGTCGCGCAGCAGGTTCTTTTGCACCTTGCCCATGGTGTTGCGCGGCAGCTCATCAACGAAGATGATCGCCTTGGGTTGCTTGTAGCGCGCCAGGCGCTCTTGCAATGCGTCCAGCAGCGCCTGCGCCTGCAGCCTGATGCCCGGCTTGCAGACCACCACAGCGGTGACGGCCTCGCCAAAGTCACTGTGCGGCACGCCGATCACTGCGCTTTCGGCCACGCCCTGGAGCTGGTCGATCTCGGTTTCGATTTCCTTGGGGTAGATGTTGTAGCCGCCGGAGATGACCAGGTCCTTGCTGCGCCCGACAATGTGCAGGTAACCCTTGGCATCGATTTTCCCCAGGTCGCCGCTGACGAAGTAGCCATCGCCACGAAACTCGTCGGCAGTCTTCTGCGCCATGCGCCAGTAGCCCTTGAACACATTGGGGCCTTGGATTTCGATCATCCCGACCTGGTCGACAGCCAGCGGCTCACCCGTAGCCGGGTCGGTAATACGGATCGACACGCCCGGTAACGGCATACCCACCGTATTGGCGATGCGCTCGCCGACATAGGGGTTGGACGTGTTCATCAAGGTCTCGGTCATGCCGTAACGCTCAAGGATCGCGTGTCCGGTACGGCTGAAAAACGCGCCGTGGGTTTCCGCTAACAGCGGCGCCGAACCGGAGATGAACAGCCTCATTCGCGCGGTACTCTGCCGATCCAGGCCCGGATGCTGCAGAAGGCGGACGTAGAAGGTAGGAACCCCCATCATCACCGTCGAGCGTTGCATCAGCGCAATGATTTCGAGGGGATCGAAGCGTGAGACGAAGCACATCGAGGCACCGGCCAGCATTGCGGTGTGAGTGGCCACGAACAGGCCATGGGCATGGAAGATCGGGAGCGCGTGAATCAGCCGGTCATCGGCGCTGAAGCGCCAGGCATCACACAAGGTACGGGCATTGGAGAGCAGGTTGCCATGGCTGAGCATGGCGCCTTTGGCGCGGCCCGTAGTGCCGGAGGTGTAGAGAATGGCTGCCAGGTCGTCGCTGGCACGAGGCACCGCCTCGAACTCGGTCGCGGCCATGTTGACCCGTTCGCTCAAGCTGCCTTGCCCCTGTTCAGCGAGGGTCTGCAGCGTAGCGCCATGCTCCAAGGCGATTGCCGACAGTGCATGCAGCGCCTGGGGGCGAATGACAAAGACCCGTGGCGTCGCATCGCCGAGGAAATAATCGAGCTCGGCTGGCGTGTAGGCCGTGTTGAGCGGCAGGTAGACCGCGCCGCAGCGCAACGTGCCCAGGTACAGCATCAGCGCATCGACGCTTTTATCGACCTGCACTGCCACCCGGTCACCCGGCAGTACACCGAGGCTACGCAAGGCGTTGGCAAATTGAGCGGAGCGCGCGAATGCCTGGCCATAAGTGAGTGGTTCGCCGGTGGGGGATTCCAGCAGCAGCGCAGCCGCCGGCGCGGACCTGAACAGGGCGTGGAACAGATTGCCGTCCATTAGGTGCATCCTCTTTCTTGTCGTTTTATTGAGTGTTGCGAGGTCAGCCGGCTATGGGGGCAGTGTATGAGGGCGTTCGAGAACTGAACAATATGAAATTCATTGGTCGCCATAGGAAGGGCTTATGGCAGTGGCTTGCTGATGCGCGCAGATCACTGTCGATTTGTCGGTGGAGACGTCGTGGTCGTCGGCTTAAGATCTTCAGGCCTGCACGTGTCTATCCCTCAACCAGGTCAAGGCCAATAGTCTATGAGCGCTTACAATAACCCGCTTCCGCCAAGAGCCGAGATGGTCAGAGCGATGCTTGGCAGCGACAGCGCCTATGAAGGGGTGTTTTTTACCGCGGTGAAAACCACCGGGATCTTTTGCCGCCCGACCTGTGGCGCGCGCAAGCCAAAGCCTGAAAACGTCGAGTTTTTTGCCCAGGCGAACGAGGCCATGGCCGCCGGCTATCGGCCATGCTTGCGATGCAAGCCTTTGGACCTGGCCGCGTCGGCGCCAGAGTGGGTCAGGGGGCTACTCGCCGCTGTGTCGGCATCGCCTGATGTTCGCTGGAGCGATGCTGAACTCATGCAGCGTGGTATCGACCCCCTGCGCTTACGCAGGTGGTTCAAACAAAATTTTGGCATGACCTTTCACGCCTGGCTCCGTTCTCGCCGGCTGGGCATAGCGTTGGGCCGTATTGTCGTGGGAGAAACCTTGGATGACACCGCGTTTGATTCAGGGTACGAGTCACTCAGCGGCTTCAGGGATGCGTTCAAAAAAACCTTTCAAATTACCCCTGGCAAAGCGAGCGAGACGTCGCTCCTGCTTTACCGTCACCTGACCACGCCCTTGGGCCCGATGATTGCCATGGCGGAGGAACGAGGCCTGGTGTTACTTGAGTTTCTAGACCGCCCGGCGCTCACCGCTGAACTCGATGAATTACGCCTGCGCTATGGGTATTCGATTGCGCCGGGGGAACATCGCCATATTGAGCAGATAGACCTACAGCTCAAACAATACTTTGATGGAAAACTGAGAAATTTCTCGGTGCCCCTGCACATGCCAGGCAGTTCTTTCGACCGGCTTATCTGGGGAGCGCTATTAACAATCGACTATGGGACGACCTCGACCTATGGTGCCATCGCTCGGCGCATCGGAAAGCCGGGTGCAAGCCAAGCGGTAGGCAACGCAAACGGGCATAACCGTTTATCCATCGTAGTTCCCTGCCATCGTGTGCTGGCGAGCAATGGTGCGCTCGCCGGATATGGTGGAGGCCAGCCACGCAAAGAATTTTTGCTGCGTCTGGAAAAGGCGGCCTTGCAGATGACGCAGCAGCAAGCCTTGCCATTGGCCTAGCGGCTGGTCACAGATGACGCTGCTGCGCTATGCCTTCACTCGACGTGCGCAGCGCCAGTGAAACGCATGGACGGCAAGCGCCTCTGCCAGCCCAGGGTCATCAGTGCCAGCAGCGCTGCGACGAGCCCGACCCAGGCGAGGCTGGCCAGTCCCCAACGGCTCAAGGCGACAGCCCCGAGCATCGAGCCTAAAACAACACCTGCGTTAAAGGCTGCGATGTTGAGGCCGGAGGCCACGTCCAGCGCCTGCGGTCGATGGCGGCGGGCCAGGCTCAGGATGCGCGCTTGCAAGGGCGGAATAGCGCCATAAGTGGTCAGGCCGAGCGCCATGACCAATACCAGCATGAGCAGAAAACTGTCTTGCGCCATCCCGATCAATGCCAGCACCAGGGCTATGCCACCCAGCACCCAGAACGAGGCACGGTCCATGCCGATACGATCGCTCATGCGCCCGCCGACCATGTTGCCAACCGCCGCACCCAGGCCATACGCCAGCAAGACTGCACTGATACGACGAGTATCGGCATGCGTCACCTGTAACAGCAATGGCGTAATGTAGGTGTAGAGCGCGAAAGAGCCGGTGTAGGACAACAGCGGCAAGCTGGCGCCTGCCAGCAAACGGCGGTCGAGCAACACGGACAATTGGCGCCGGCCGGGGTTGTCGCCGGTGATATCGCCTGCACCGGCCGGCATCCAGCAGGCCACACCCAGCGCCCCCACCAGCCCGCAAAGCGCAATCAGGGCGAATACCCACTGCCAAGGCAAGATGCTGCCTAGCCACGTGCCTGCCGGTACCCCCAACGCCATCGCGACGGTCACACCGCCGAATACCAGCGACAACGCCGCCCCGGCACGTTCCGGGGCCACAAGCCGCGTCGCCACGCTGGACGCCACTGCGAAGAACACGCCGTGCGCCAACCCCGACAACAAGCGGGCCGTCAACAGTTGCGGCAGCTGCGTAGCCAGCGCCGCTATCACGTTGCCCACAGTGAAAATCAGCATCGCGGCTACCAGCAGGCGCTTACGAGGCCAGCCTGCAGCCATGGCCGTCAGGACCGGCGCACCGATCACCACACCCGCCGCATACAGCGTCACTGCCAGCCCGATCTGCGCCGTGCCAGCCTCCAGGCTGCTGGCCAGCGAAGCGGCAAGACCAATACTGATGAACTCGGTAAATCCGATAGCAAACGCGCAAAGGGTAAAAATGTAGATGGCGACAGGCATGTAGTGACTCCAGGGCAGGCTTCATCGCCGGTAAGGCACGAAGGTGATGACTCAGCCGCCATTCTGGGAAACCTGAACCTATCCAAAAAGGAGTAGATTGGTGAAACATTTGTGATGATCTGGAACAAATAGCAATGCGCAACATGGATGATTTGGCGGTATTCCTTAAAGTCGTGGATTGCGCTGGTTTCTCCGCAGCCGCGCGGATGATGGACCTTGCACCTGCCACGGTGAGCAAGCAGATTGCACGGCTGGAGCAGGAGCTGGGCGCTCGATTGTTCGAGCGAAGTACACGCCAGTTACGCATCACCGACGAAGGTCGAGCCGTCGCCGAACGCGTTCGTCCAGCCCTGGCGTTACTGGCTGAGGCTGCCGAAGTCGCCAGGCAAGGCGTGCAGACGCTCACCGGAACGATACGTCTGACGGCGCCTGTCCCCCTCGGTTCGCGCTATGTGGCACCAGCGATCGCCCTGTTCCGTGAGCAGCACCCGCAGGTAGGATTTGACCTGCGATTAAGCGATCACGTCGTCGACCTTTACGATAGCGACCTCGACCTGGCCGTGCGGGTTGGCGCACTGGCCAGCTCGCGCCTCATCAGCCGCCGGCTCGCTGAAAGCCGGCGCATCCTGGTGGCAGCACCCAGCTACCTCCGGCAGATGGGATTGCCTGCCGGCCCAAGCGAGCTACACCAGCATCGCTGCCTGTTGTTCTCCTACCCAGGTCTTCGGCAAAACCACTGGACGCTCCGGCACGAAGGTCCAGGCGGCGACACCGAGCTCGTTGAGGTTTCGGGCGAGTTGCGCAGCGACAACGGCGACGCACTCAGGGCTTGGAGCAGAGCCGGGCTGGGGATCTCGTTGCGCGAGACCTGGGACGTCGCCGACGAACTGCGCAGCGGTGAGTTGGTACGTGTGCTCCCAGAATGGGAGGAGCCGGCGGTGCCGATTCAGGCAGTCCGTGTGCAACGTTCGTTAGTCCCGCGCAGGGTCAGCGCGTTCGTGGACTTTCTCGCCAGTCATTGGTGTTCACCACCTTGGGAGCACTAGGCCTGACCCGGATTGCCCGCTCATTGACAATGAAGCTTCCGTGAATTTATCTTTCATTCAATAGATTAATTGAATGAAAGATAAGACCGATGATGGGCTACCGATTCACCAAGCGCCATCAGGTCCGGGGAGCCGAATACCATGTGGGATGAATACTACGCCAGCGATGAATACATCTATGGGACAGCGCCGAATGCGTTCCTGGCGGAGCACGCGGGCCTGCTTGCGGGACCTGTGCTCAGCGTGGCCGAAGGGGAAGGGCGGAACGCTGCTTTCCTGGCCTCGATCGGGCTCGATGTGCTGGGCGTGGACAGCTCCGCCGTTGGCCTTGCCAAGGCGCACAAACTCGCCGCATTGAAAGGCGTAGCGATCCGCACCGAGATTGCCGATTTTGCCGCCTACATGCCGCCGGAAGGGGCGTTTGGCGCGGTCGTCTCGATCTTCGCCCACATGCCCAGCCGCGTGCGTAAAAGGTTGCACGGCTTGGCAGCACAGGCGCTGCGCCCGGGTGGAATCATCCTGCTTGAGGCCTACAGCAAAGCGCAACTAACACGGGATACGGGCGGCCCGGATGATCTGGACATGCTGATGGCTGGCTCGGAGATAGAGCAGGAATTCCCCCAGTGTGACGTGCTGTTGTCCCGGGAAATCGAGCGAGATGTGATCGAAGGAACCTTCCATACCGGGCTCGCCTGCGTGGTGCAATTCATTGCAAGAAGACGATAGGCCGAGCACGCTCAACGTTCGGGAAAATGCCGTCAGGCAATCTGCTGGAGGATGCCTAGCAACCGGTCGAGGGCAGGATCGATGTCCAGTGTGTCGATGCCGCCGAACCCCAGTAACAGGCCTGACCGTATTGGCGCCTGGTAGTAGAACGCGTCGATCGGGTAAACACCGACCTCGACTTTGCGGGCCAGCTCTGTGAGCAGGCGGGTATCGACGGGTACCTTGAACAGCGCCCCGATATGGAACCCGGCGGTGTTGGCGATCGGCTCCAGCCAGGCGGCCAGGTCGCCGTTCAGACGGTTGAGCAAGCGCGTTCGGCGACCGGCATAAATGGCGTGGCAACGACGGATATGCTTGTGCAGTTCGCCATCGGCGATGAACTTGGCCAGGGCCCATTGGGTGAGCGACGACGTATGCCAGTCGGTGACCTGCTTGGCCCTGATCACAGCGTCGATGAGCGAGCCTGGCAACACCGCATAGCCCAGGCGCATCTCCGGAAAGGTGGTCTTGGAAAACGTGCCAACGAAGGCCACCAGGCCATCCTGGTCCATGCTCTGCAAGCAATCGGTGGGCCGGCCCTCGAAGCGGAACTCGCTGTCGTAGTCGTCTTCGATGATAACCGCGCCCAGTGCCTTGGCACGTCGCAACAAAGCCTGTCGGCGCGCGGTGGTCATCGGCATGCCCAGGGGATACTGGTGCGCAGGGGTCACGTAGATCAACCGGGTGTTGTCGGGAATGAGGTCGACGCAGATGCCCTGGTGGTCAACAGGCACGCCGACCACGGTGGCACCCAGGGATGAAAACAGCTGGCGGGCAGGGGGGTAGCCGGGATCTTCGACAGCAACAATGCTACCCGGCTCGAGAACAACCCTGGAGATCAGGTCCAACGCCTGTTGCGTGCCGTTGCAGACCACCACATCGTGGTCCTGGCAAATCACCCCGCGAGAAAACGAAATGTGCTGGGCAATCGCGCTGCGCAGTGCCGGCAAGCCTTCGGCATGGCTGTAGAAACCGGGCGAGCGCTGCATCTGACGCAAGCCGTGCTGCACGCAGCGACGCCATTCGTCCTGGGGGAACTGCCCTTTGCTGGTGGCGCCGCCGATAAACTCGTAGCGCAGGGTGCCTTCCAGGGTCGGCGTGGGTATGGGTGCCGGCAGGTTGCGCCAGCGGTTGATCTGCGCCTCGCACGCCAACCCCATGGCACTGGCGTGACGTGGATGGGCGACGGGGCGAGCATTGACGAAGGTGCCTTTGCCGACCCGACCAATCAGAAAATTCTCGTATGTCAGCTGTGTGTAGATGTCGGAAATGGTCTTGCGAGAAATACCGAGTTGCTCGGCCAGCAGGCGGGTCGGCGGCAACTGCGTGCCTGCTGCCAGGCGACCGCTCTCGATCGCGCTGCGCAGTTGATTGTACAACTGCCCCGCGAGATCCTTTCGGCCCTTGATGACAACATGAAGTTCCATACTGCTCCCTGTAAGGGTATTTATTAACTTGGCGGCCATTGGTCTACGGAAAATAAATGCCAATGGTCTTCGACTTCACCCTGCGGGCGACCTAGCATGGTCTGCGGATCGGGGTTCCAAGGTGCAGGGAGCACATTGCCGTGGGGACTCGGTCTGCAATAGCTGTCGGTGTTGGAAATGATTTCAAGTGACTGAAAGTTTCTTGATATTTTGCCTCGACGACAGTCTCCCTTGAACCGTGAATATTATCCGGTGGGTTATTCCGGCACGCTATCGGGTTTTATTCGCGTGATTTGACTTTAGGACTCGGCCAATTTCGCGAGTCCTTTTTTTTTCTGAACATTCGAGGGTCAAAAAATACCCCGCCTGCACCACGGGGGCCTGTCAGCACAGCGGCCTCAACCGCGCTCGGACGGGTCACCCTCCTCGGACTTCACGGTGTTGCGAACATCATTTCCGGCGCTCTCGCCCTCGGATTTGACGGTATTGCCAATATTGTTCTCAGCGTTCTGCTGATCGCCAGGCAGGGCCTGCGCGCGTACCGCCATCCGTTCTATCAGACGATCACTGCCCCCTTCGGCAAAGGCGATGTTATGGATAGCGAATACGAGCAGTGCGCCAAGCGTCAGAATGTTTTTCATAAAATTCCCCTGATGGAAAGTCCGTCGAAAGTGATGGCTTCAGGTTCAGGATAAAAAATCGAGCGGCGTGATTGAATAGCCAATATGCAGTAAAAGCACGGAGCCAATCGGTGAAAAGCAACGCGAGCGCGGACTATCGGTTTTATCAATAATTGGTGCTTTCGTGGTGGGTATTAAGTTCATAAGGTGATGGCGTGAGTGAATAAACTCTCGTGTTTTTCGACATGAGTTTACTTTTCAGCGAGAACCGATATGAATGCCAATCTGCGCATGAGCTATAAGAGCCGGGCAGTGCTTGCCATCAGCACGCTAACGGTAGTGGGCGTCGCCAGTTACTACCTCAATGGCTCCATGGCAACCCCAACCCCATCGCTGCCGCTGGCACCGACACCGGTGGGGGTGGCCAGCGTGATCGAGAAGCCAGTCATCGAGTGGAGCGAGTTCTCCGGACGTGTCGAGGCGATCGAGCATGTCGAAATCAGGCCGCGAGTCACCGGCACCATCGACACGGTGAGATTCCAGGAAGGGGAGATCATTGCCAAGGGTGCGCCGTTGTTCACCATCGACCCGCGTCCTTACCAGGCGGTGCTGGCCAAGGCCCAGGCGACCCGCGAAAGTGCCGCGGTACGGTTGAACCTGGCGCGTAGCGAGCTGGCCCGCTCGAACAAGCTGATCCAGGAACGGGCGACGTCGCAACGCGAGCACGACCAGCGCGCCAACGAGCAACTCGAGGCCCAGGCTGCCCTGGCAGCGGCGCAGGCCGACGTACAGGCCGCCCAATTGAACCTGCAGTACACCACCATTACAGCGCCTGTCAGCGGGCGTGTGTCACGTGCGGAACTGACCGTCGGCAACCTGGTCGGCACCGGCCCCGATGCTCCGGTACTGACGACCATCGTTTCGGTGTCGCCGGTGTACGTGAACTTCGAACTCGATGAAGCGAGCTATATCCGCTACGCGCGCAATGGCACCCGAGGCAGCACCGGCGTCGCCGAGTTGCCGGTGCTGATGGGCCTTGCCACCGAGACCGATTATCCCTACAGCGGGCGCATCAAGTCGTTGGACAACCAACTGGACCGCAACTCTGGAACCCTGCGCGTACGCGCCGTGTTCGACAACGCCAACGGTGTACTGACCCCCGGCATGTACGCCCGTGTACGTACGGGGGACGGTGCCCCGCGCGCGGCCGTTCTGATCGACGACCAGGCGGTCGGCACCGATCAGGCGAAGACGTACGTGTTGGTGGTCACCCAGGGCAACACGGTGGAGTACCGCGAAGTGCATCTTGGGCCGTTGTTTGAGGGCCTGCGGGTGGTGCGGTCCGGGCTGGCACGCGGTGAACAGATCGTGGTGCAGGGCCAGCAGAAGGTGCGCCCCAATGACCAGGTAGACCCGCAACCGGTGGCATCGTCCATCGCACTCCAGCAACAAGATCGGCCAGGCCGGTCCTGACCTGTAGTGAAGAGGTCTTGCACATGAACATTTCCCGCTTCTTCATTGATCGGCCGATTTTCGCTGGCGTGCTGTCCGCGATCATCTTCATTGCCGGCTTGATTTCGATCTTCAACCTGCCCGTTTCTGAATATCCGGAAGTCGCGCCACCCTCAGTGGTGGTCAAGGCTCAGTATCCTGGCGCACATCCGCAGACTATCGCTGAAACCGTCGCCACGCCCATCGAAGAGCAGATCAACGGCGTCGAAGGCATGCTGTACATGAATTCCCATGCCACGGCGGATGGCCAGTTGACCCTGACCGTGACC
This sequence comes from Pseudomonas wadenswilerensis, assembly GCF_900497695.1. GTDB lineage: Bacteria > Pseudomonadota > Gammaproteobacteria > Pseudomonadales > Pseudomonadaceae > Aquipseudomonas > Aquipseudomonas wadenswilerensis. Next base: position 48,840 of record NZ_UIDD01000013.1, read on the forward strand.
TTCCGCCTGGGCACCGACCCCGACCTGGCCCAGCAGCGGGTGCAGAACCGCGTCAACCAGGCGCTGCCGCGGCTGCCAGAGCCGGTGCAGCGGCTGGGCGTGACCACCGTCAAGAGCGCTCCCGACCTGACCATGGTGGTGCACCTGCGCTCGCCCAACGAGCGCTACGACATGCAGTACCTGCGCAACTATGCCCTGCTCAACGTCAAGGACAGGCTCGCCCGCATCAACGGTATCGGCCAGGTGCAGGTGGCAGGTTCCGGCGACTACGCCATGCGCATCTGGCTCGATCCGCGCAAGCTCGCGGCGCGTAACCTGGCACCTGGCGATGTGGTCCAGGCCTTGCGTGAGCAGAACGTCAATGCCGCCGCCGGGGTGATCGGCGCCGCGCCTGCGGCGCCCGGAGTGGACTACCAGATCTCGGTCAATGCCAGCGGGCGTCTCAATACCGAAGAAGCGTTTCGTGAGGTGATCGTGCGCACCTCCGCGGATGGCCGCATCACCCGCCTGCGCGACGTGGCACGGGTCGAACTGGCCGCCGGGGAGTATGCGCTGCGCACCTTGGTGGACAATAAACAGGCCACGGCGCTGCTGATCTACCAATTGCCCGGCGCCAACGCACTGCAGATTTCTGACGACGTGCGCAAGGCGATGGTCGAGCTCAAGCACGCCATGCCCGAAGGCGTCGATTACCAGGTGATCTACGACCCGACCCAGTTCGTTCGTGCGTCCATCGACGCCGTCATTCACACCCTGCTCGAAGCGATCCTGCTGGTGGTCGTGGTGGTGATCGTGTTCCTGCAGACCTGGCGCGCCTCGATCATTCCATTGCTCGCGGTACCGGTTTCGGTGGTCGGCACCTTCGCCGTCATGCTGGCCATGGGGTTCTCGATCAATGCCTTGAGCTTGTTCGGGCTGGTCCTGGCGATTGGCGTGGTGGTGGACGATGCGATCGTCGTGGTGGAGAACGTCGAGCGCAATATCGGCCTGGGGCTTTCGCCTCGCGAGGCGACCTATCAGGCCATGCGCGAAGTGTCCGGGCCGATAGTCGCCATCGCCCTCACGCTGTGCGCGGTGTTCGTGCCGCTGGCGTTCGTCAGCGGCTTGTCCGGGCAGTTCTTCAAGCAGTTCGCCCTGACGATCGCCATTTCCACGGTGATCTCGGCGTTCAATTCGCTGACCCTGTCGCCGGCGCTGGCAGCGATGTTGCTCAAAGGCCACGAGGCACCCAAAGACGGCTTCCAACGGGTGTTCGACAGGTTATTCGGCGGCTTCTTCGTGCGTTTCAACCGGCTCTTCGGTCGCGCCTCCGACCATTACGGCACCGGCGTGTCGCGGATTCTCAAGCGCAAGAGCGCAGCGTTGCTGGTGTATGCGCTGCTGGCCGTCGCCGCAGTGCTGATCTTCAATCGCGTCCCCACAGGCTTCGTGCCGCCGCAAGACAAACAGTACCTGGTGGGTTTCGTGCAACTGCCCGATGCCGCCTCGCTGGATCGTACCGAGTCGGTCTTGCGCGAGATGACCACCATGGCCCTGGCCCAGCCGGGCGTGGATGCGGTCACTGGCTATGCCGGCTGGTCGATCAACGGCTTCGTCAGCAGCCCCAACTCGGGCGTCGCCTTCTTCGTGCTCAAGGATTTTGCCGAGCGCAAGGGCCCCGGCATGACGGGCAACGAAATCGCTGCGCAACTCAACACCCGGTTCGTCGGTATCAAGGGGGCCTACACGGCGGTGTTTGCGCCGCCTCCCGTGTCCGGCCTGGGGAGCGTGGGCGGGTTCAAGCTGCAACTGCAAGACCGTGCCGCCCTGGGCAATGCCGCGCTGGACCAGGGGCTGCAGGCGTTCATGGCCGAAGCGCGCAAGGCCCCGGAGCTGGCCGGGTTGTTCTCGAGCTTCCAGATCAACGTGCCGCAGTTGTATGCCGACGTTGATCGTACCCGCGCCCAGCAGTTGGGCGTCTCCATCCCGGCGGTGTTCGAAGCGTTGCAGATCTACCTGGGGTCGATCTACGTCAACGACTTCAACAAGTTCGGGCGGACGTTCCAGGTCAAGGTGCAGGCCGATGCGCAGTTCCGCGGGCATGCCGAAGACATCGGTCTGCTCAAGACCCGCAATGACAAGGGCGAGATGGTGCCGCTGGCCTCACTCCTCACGCTACGACAGAGCTACGGCCCCGACCAGGCCATGCGCTACAACGGTTTCCCCTCCGCCGACGTCAGTGGCGCGCCAGCGCCGGGCTACAGCAGCGGCCAGGCCCTGCAGGCGGTGGAGCGTATCGCCGAACGGACCTTGCCGCGCGGCATCGGCTACGAATGGACCGAGATCACCTACCAGGACAAGATGGCCGGCAACACCCTGATCATCATCCTGCCGCTGGCGATGCTGCTGGTGTTCTTCGTGCTCGCCGCGCAGTACGAGAGCCTGAGCCTGCCGCTTGCGGTATTGCTGATCGTGCCCATGGGCATTCTGTCGGCGATCACCGGCGTATGGCTGACCGGTGGCGACAACAACCTGTTCACCCAGATCAGCTTCGTGGTGCTGGTGGGGCTGGCCTGCAAAAACGCGATCCTGATCGTCGAATTCGCCCACGAACTGGAACACCAGGGGCGCTCGATCCGCCAAGCCGCGATCGAAGCCGCACGCCTGCGCCTGCGGCCGATCCTGATGACTTCAATCGCCTTCATCGCCGGAGTGGTGCCGTTGATCCTGTCCAGCGGGGCGGGCGCCGAAATGCGCCAGGCCATGGGCATCGCGGTGTTCACCGGGATGATCGGGGTGACCGTGTTCGGCCTGTTCCTGACGCCGGTGTTCTATGTGCTGTTACGTCATCTTTCGCTGCGCTTCACACGCCGTGAGCGCGTTGCCGCGCCGCCAACCGAGGGCTCGCGCGAACCGCTCGGCCAGCAGCAGACCCAGGAGGCTTGAGCCATGAAACCCATCACCTTCACATACAGCCTGCTGAGCCTGGCAGTGCTGCTCAGTGGCTGCTCCCTGGGTAAACCTGCAGAGAGCATCGAGGTCGATATACCGGCCAGCTACCGCGAGATCGCTGCGGAAAATGCCGACCGCTGGAAGTTGGCAGAACCCGCTGACGGCAAGGACCGTGGCCACTGGTGGCGGGTATTCGCCGACCCGCGACTGGAGCGTTTGATCCTCCAGGCCGAGCAGGCGAGCCCGACGTTGACTGTGGCCTTTGCGCGGGTCCAGGAGGCACGTGCGCAAGCGGGCATGGCCAGGGCCGATAGCGCCTTGCAGTTGGGAGTAGGGGCCGGGCCAACGCGCCAGGGTACAGCCCGGTCGACCCAGACCCGCCTGCGCGCCCAACTCAACGCCAGCTATGAAGTGGACCTGTTTGGCGCACTGCACGACAACTCGCGGGCTGCCGCCCTCGAGGCCATGGGCGAGGAGGCCGCTTATCGCTCGGTGTTGCTGGCCTTGCAAGCGGATGTGGCACGCAGCTATTTCAGCCTGGGTGCCTTGGATAGCGAGATCGCGGTGCTTACCCAGACCATCGGCCTGCGCCAGGAGGCGCTGCAGATGGTGCAGCGCCAGTTCGATGCCGGCGATCGAAGTGAGTTGGAAACGGCCCAGGCCCGCACCGAGCTGGCATCGGCGCAGGCCTCACTGGAAGCGGTGATGCGTCAGCGGGCCAGCCAGGATCATGCCCTGGCAGTACTGGTCGGCAAGCCGCCCGCGGCGTTCAGCCTGACGGCCGGCGGGTTGCACTCAAGCACGGTGCAGGTGCCTGCCGGGCTGCCGTCCGAGCTGCTGGAGCGGCGCCCGGACATCGCCCAGGCGCAGCGGCGAATGGCGGCTGCCAGCGCGCGTATCGGCGTCGCCAAGGCGGCGTTCTTTCCACGGCTGGTGCTGACCGCCTCGGGTGGTTTCGAGTCCTCCGATCTCAACGACCTGTTCAAGTGGTCGAGCCGCAGTTGGGTGCTCGGGCCGCTGTTAGGCACGGTGCTGAACATGCCCTTGCTCGACGGTGGTCGCAATCAGGCGGGGCTGGACAAGGCCAATGCCCGGTACGACGGGGCGGTGGCGGCGTATCGGCGGCAGGTGCTGGTGGCCTTCAAGGACGTCGAGGACAGCCTCAGCGACATCCGCACCCTCGACCGCGAGCTGGCCTTCCAGGACGAAGCGGTCAACGCTGCCGGGCGGGCTGCAGCGCTGGCCGACACGCGCTATCGCAATGGCTCGACCAGCTATTTCGAGAGCATCGATGCGCAACGCAGCAGCCTCGATGCCCAGCGTGCGCAGGTGCAGGTGGCGGGCGAGCGTTCCAGGGCCTATGTCCGCTTGATCACCGCCCTGGGCGGCGGCTGGGTGGATACGCCTGGGTCCGCTCCGGCGCAACTGGCGAAGGTCACCGAGCACTAGTGGCCGGGCGCCAGGCCGAAAGCCGGTGGCTCATTGGTCTGGCGTTTTTCCCGGTTATTGGCTGTGGTTCGCGGGCGCACCGCGTCCTACAGTTGATCGACAACGACAGTGGAGCCAACGGATGGAATCTAGACTCGATTACTACTCGGCATCACCCAAGGCGATCAAGGCGATGATCACCCTGGAGGCCATGACCAATGACCTGAGCATCGAACAGCAACTGTTGCACCTGATCAAGATTCGTACCTCGCAGCTGAACGGCTGCGCCTTCTGTACCGACATGTACTCGATTGACTCCCGTCGCTTGGGCGAGACGGATCGCCGGCTGTATTCGGTGGCCGTCTGGCGTAGCAGCGACTTCTTCAGCGCGCGTGAAAAGGCCGCTCTGGCCTGGACCGAAGCGCTCACTTCGCTGACCCAGGGCGATGTCTCGGACGAGATTTACCGTCAGGTGAAAGCGCAGTTCAGTGATGCCGAGATAGTCGACCTGACCATGGTCATCAACGCCATCAGCAGTTGGAACCGCCTGGCGGTGAGCTTCAGGCAGAAACCCAGCATCTGAGCTGGACTTACGCTTGCCTCAGACGATAGGCCGTGGCGCTATTGCCATTGCGCTGGCGAGTCCAGCCGGCAGCCTCCAGCGGCCTGGCGATCAGCTGATTCATGATTCCGTGCTGACCTTGGGTGCGGGCTGGCTGTTGATTTCGCAACGTTCGTACTGCTCGATCCAGTGCTTCATATCGCGCGCTGAAATCTTGCCGGAGGTGGCCAGCTCAACGCTGACCATGACGCATCAGGATGTTTTCCAATCCTTGATTTGCGCTTGCGTGCGGACGCGTTACTACAGGATTTCTGTCAGTTGGGAGAGCTGTTGAGCTTCTGCAGTTCAATTTGCTCGGCGGCACTGCGCTCAAGGTTGATGCGTTCCTCGTCCAGATACCGATAAATACTCTGGAGGCTGTCGATTTTCTGTTTGATCGCTGCCATCTTTTTTTCAATCAGTTTCGCGCCGGCAGCACAATCGATCAGCTTGTTGCGCTGCGCATCGAGAATCTCGCCAATCTCCCCGAGGGAAAAGCCCATGCTCTGTGCGCGCTGGATAAAGTCCAGGTCCTGCAGGGTTTGCGAGGTGTAGACGCGGTAGTTGTTGGTCCGCCGCTGGGGTGAGATCAAGCCGATTTGTTCGTAGTAACGAAGGGTGTGTCGACTCGCTCCGCTGCGGGCTTCCAGTTCGCCGATTCTCATGAAAACATCGCTTGACTGTAGAGTTGGGTCGATAGTTTACGCTTGATTTCTCACCTTACCAAGGAGCAGAGAAATGAGCGTGGAGTGCTTTGTCACGGGGGGTACTGGCTTCATCGGTCAGCATCTGGTGGCCCATTTGAGTGCCCAGGGGCACAAGGTTCGGGTCTTGATGCGTCGCCCGGAGCGACTGGCTGAGTTGCGCGAGCAAGTTGCCAGGCTGGGGGGCAATGCCGCCCAGGTGTTTGCCGTAGCCGGCGATCTGGAGCGGAGCGAACTGGGTCTGAGTGTGGCCGACCGAGCACGGCTAAGACAGGCCAGCATCGTGTTTCATCTAGGTGCCCAGTTCGCGTGGGGGCTGTCGCTGCAACAGTCACGCGCAGTGAACGTCGAGGGGGCGAGGCAGGTAGCGCTGTTGGCCGCTGAGCAAAAGAGCCGTTTGGTGATGATCGGCGGCTACATGCTGAAGAATCACGCGCATCTGCGCAACATCGGCATTGATCCCCAGCGTCCGCAACTGACCGACTGGCCCGCCGTCTACCGCCAGGTCGGTGGTTATGAGGCAAGCAAGCTGGAGGCGCATTTTGCGACCCTGCAGGTCATGTCGGCCCAGCGCGGGGAGATGACCGTTGTCCACCCCGCGACAGTGTGCGGCCACAGTCGCACCGGCCATATCCTTGAGGGACAGCCCCTGGCGGCGCTGATACGCAACCTGGTGCAGGGCAAGCTGGCGGCCGTGCCAGGTAGCCCCGAGCACTGGTTGCCACTGGTTACCGTGGATTACCTGGTTGAGCTGCTGGCAGCCTGCGCTTTTGATGACGCGATGATTGGCCAGGAACTGCTGGCCCTTGATGAGCGCACACCCCATTTGCGAGAACTGCTGGCCCAGGTGGCGCACCCGCTTGGCGTGAAACCGCCGAAGCATCACCTGTCGCTGCGGCTGATGAAAATACTCCTGAGCGTGCCTCCCATCGCGCGGTTATTGAATACCAGCGTCGAGGCCTTGGACTTTATCCAGACCACCCGTTTTGATACAGCGGCGACCGGGCAATTTGCTGGCCGGCATGGCATTGTCAAACCGGATATCCGCGAGGCGCTGCAACTCACCGCCATGTTCGTCAATGCACATTGCCTGGGCAAGGGGGGATCAACCCGGCAACAGCCCCCAGTCCTTTGCAAGCTGTCTTGCCGAGTCCGCAGGCAGTAGGGTCGATCCGCTGCGGCGAACCCGCGCCGCATGATCAGCAAGCCCTTCGACGAGTGCGGCCCACTCCAATCGAGGTTCCTTGACATAGTCCCAGCCAAGTCCGAGCCATGGGCATCGCCCGCCGATCCTGGCAAGTGTGGCGGTTGTCGCCTGCGTGGCATAGTCGGGGAGTACCGGCGCATCTTGTCGCGATTGGCAAGCCTTCACCGCCGGCACATGCAATTGCAGCGCGCCATGCTTGTCTCGTGTCACCTGCATCGCCCCGAGAAGCGCGATGTCATACGGCACCGCCTGGTCTCGGGCAGCATAAAAATAGGCCATGCGGCGAATGTTGTCGTAGTCGGCCGTGGCACGGTAGAGATAGGCGCAGATGACGCCCAGCATCGGATCGACGTGCTTTTCGTGTCGCAGGTCTGCGGCGAGTCGATCAAGGCTGTCGACTCGAAGCCGGCCGGCGGCGAATTCATTGATGGCCCTCAGGGCCGCGCGATATCTTTCGGGGGAACCTTGCGCTCCGTAGACCTGGAAAACATCCCCGTCGGTGCTGGGTGCAACGACCGCATACAGACCCACATAAGGAACGACAGGGGTAAACTGCCCATCGGCCAGCTCCACCAGGACAGGTATCCCCTTGCAGTGGTCATCAACGTGGAATGCGTTGAAGGGGGGATCGGATCTGAGGGGCTTGAGCGCAGGTTCGGACAGGAGCTTCGCCTGATCGCCCCAGACGATCAGGTTCGCGCTGCCGGGACGGTTGACTTCCATGAGTCGGCGTTCAACCTCCAAGGCGACCGACTCAGCCGTGATCTTGAGGGCGTGAATGTCTGGCCCCTTCGGCAGGACAGGCTTGAGCCCGAAACCTTTGCCGAGGAGGCGATCCCGGAAGGCGCGGTTGGTCTTTGCGCGCTCCAGGATTTGCTCGGTGGATTCCGCTACGCCAACGGTCTTCCCTGCGCCGAGGACCGCCGAATTGCTTCCAGATGGCCAGGGTTGCAGGTCGGCAGGGCCTGGCTGCGGGGTCGTGGTGTCGCAAAGCACCACGGACTCGGGATCGACCTGGCATTGCGGATCGAGTTTCAGGTGGTACTGGCTTGCACGCTCGGTTGTTCGCGAACGAACGCATTTACCCAGCGTCGTGGTGGTTATCATCCCGTTTTCGATGGCGGTTGGTTCCAGGCCCCAGAGTATGTCTGCGATGACGCCAGAGAACACGCATTTGCCCGGTGCGGCCGCGGCAGGGTCATAGACCATATAGCCGAGCTGTCCGTCCTGGCAGGATGCAAGGCGGTCGAATCTCGGGCTGTCAACGCGAGTGCCCTGTACAACGATCCCGCGCACACCATCAAGCCGCATCAGCTCCAGGCTCTGCGGCGCTTCGCGGCAGGTGTCGGTAATAAGCGTTATGCGTTTGACGCCGTGCAGAAGTAATTCCTCATAGAACCCATCGACCACGATGCGGTACTTCATGTGCAGCGAGTCGCTGAACAGCCAAAAGATCGAGCCGAAGTTCGCCCCGGTCAGTCCATGCCCGCAAAATGACAGGATCAACTGGTCAACGACCTCGGCGCCCACCGGGAACAGTTCATCGACGGCCCGCTGTACCCGCTCTCGTGTGACCGGGTTCGCTTTGCCGTCGGTTGAGCCGTCGTCGACGACTCTTACGTTGTCGACGCCGAAACCCGAGCGCAGGGCCCATTCTCCCATTGCGCGAGCGGCGAAAACGGCGCCATCCAGATAGGCGAAGTCCAGGGCCAGTTTCGCGACAGGCGTCACCGTGCTGACGCCGATTGCCAGACAAACACGCCTAACCATGGGGACGCTCCGCATTGCGCTGGGTGAGGAGGGTGTATAGGTGAGCGGGTGAAAAAAACCGGGGCCAGCACCAGCGCGCAGGGCCAGGAGGCGTGAACCGTTCAGCCAGCATGATGACGCCAGTGAACAGCATCATCGGAATGTGCCAGGCGCCGCTGACAACGGGCACCAACATCCAGGCCCAGCACGAGCCAATACAATAGGCCCCATGCGTCATGCCGAAGACCAGGCAATCCCGGTCGGCGGCCCCACCGAACAGGCCTATTCGCCGCGGTTGATGGCTGCGATTGAGTGCCGCACGGTGCCACGGGCTTGCGCTCCAAAGCAACGCGATCAGCAGGGCTATTGCCAGGGCGTTGTCCACGACAGTGATCTGTAGCAACAGCGCCAGGGCCGACAGGACCAGGCCTGCGGCCATCCACGGCGCGCAGTAGCCGAGCAGGAAACCGGCGCTCGCACGTATTCGCCTGTTTGGCAGGCTGGAGCGCCACACATGCATGAGTGGCATCGCCAGAAGGGGCGGCATCATGGTCAACAGCATCAACAACCAACCCGCCAGGATACGGTGGATCGGGTTCACCGCGAGCTCCGCTTGCAGCACCGCGGGCCAGCTGGTGAAGACCGATAGCCCATTGGTGGCCACGCAAAACGCGGGACCTTCTGTACTTGCGTCGCTGTAAATGGAAAGGGCCAGGCCGAATCCCGCCGTGGCCAGAAGCACTGGCCAAGGGGCATAAGTGAAACTGCGTAAAACCAGGCCTGGCCGCATGAGGCCGCCCCCTCAACTGACGATGCCGCTTCGCTTGAGTACGCTTATGCGTTCAACGGTTATAGGTTCTTCATCGGTTATCTGCTCTCCAGGCACCAGGGTCACCCGCAGATGATTCGGATCAAAGTCCCCGGCGTCCGCCAGCCGCTGGGCCAGATCGGTGATGTCGATCGTATAGCCCAACCCGCTGCCTGCATGGGGGCCGTCCGTTTGCGAGGCAACGTTGAGACCGAAAAGCGTAAGGCTACCGGCGTACCGGTCAGGGCTAAGTGCCGGGTCGGCGCCTTCGGGCAAGTTGACGTACACATCCAGCAGAGGCGAGGGTGCGGAGCCGCGCACAGACTCCAGGGAAAGATAGAGCCGGGCCACTTCCTTGCCTGGCGATGTCGCGCCCATCGTGGCCATGCTGTTGGCGGCGGCTGTCGGTTCGAGGTCAATATGGGTACCTACCGGCGCCCCGCCGATCTTGACGACCGCGGCATTGGCGCCGATTGGCTGAACGGTTTGTTTACTGGGCGAGCCCATATTGACGCGTGCCACAGCATGCACTCCCGGCGTTACACCCGTGCCGATGATCAAATCATCATAGGTCCGATAAAATTTGCCGCCTTTCAACGTGTCCTTACTGGTAAACGTTACTCCAGGTGCATTGTCTCCGGGTACTGGCATGATGAAACTGCGGTCTGCCGGGCCATTGAGCCAGAGCGGATCGCGAACCATTGTCTTGCCCGGCGTGTTCATCCACGCCTCCCAGAGCCGATCAATGTTGCAATGGTGAAGCCAGAAGATCGGATCAAGACCTGCGAGCAAGGCATTGCCCATGTATCCTCCGACGAGGCCATGGACCGTGTTATGCGGGTTGGTCTCCAGCTCGCCGGCTACCCCGTCGAACTGGACGAAATTGCCGGTAATCCCCCCACCAAATCCCAGGGTCCCGTTACCAACGATGAAGTCATTCTCATCCATCGCCTCAAGGCTGAACCCGCGCACCGGCTTGATCGCCTTGATTCCGGGGCGGCGAGGGTACTTGTTCAGAGGGTTTGGCTTTCCGTCGGGTAATGTCTTGGCGACAAAGGCATCGGGCAGGTACAGCGCTTGCGGGTTGCTGCTGTCGAGGTAGTTCCAGTAGGGAAGTGCCCAGTCGTCACCCGTCAGCTCCTTCACTTTAGCGGCGACGATTGCCTCGAACGCAAACAGATACGCACGGTGCCAGGACAGAAAATACCAACTGCCGTGCTGACACTGATTGCCGTAGGTATGGTTGGTCAAATCCGCTGGAATCGGGGCACCTGACTTGATCAGGCGCTCGTTGATCCATAATTGGGGATGAAATCCATGCATGGCCCCGAGGAATTTCCAGCTATTGCGGTCCGCTATTGGCTGTTCATCCAACGCTTGCATGGCCAGTGCGTAGTTCAGTAATACCTTGTTCCACCCTGGGCCGAGTTTTGCGACATCCTGACGAGAAGTACTCATGAGATTTCCCTCCGTTCCTGTTGGGTGCTGTCTGCCGGGGTGAGGCCGGACTTCATTTCGCGGCGACAGCGCTACTCTGTGTGCACCTGCCTGCAGGCCTCTCAGGAAGGGCCTGTGCGCTTGAGCACATTGGCGATGCTCTCGGCGAGAGCGCAATTGCAGGTGCTTCCGGCGCCTGGGGTGTAGACCGGCGGTTTGGCGACGGAAGGATCGCCACTGGAGAAGGGGGGGGCAGGGGTTGTACTGAACAGTTCGTAGGGGGCGCTGACGTCGAGCAGGTCGACACCGTCGTAGACCGGGATTGCAATCAAGTACTGTCCTGCGGCAGGCATGATTCCCTCCTGGGAAACACCGCGGCGAACGCGCTTGCGTCGTCAGGTGTATAGCTTTCTGCTAATCAGCGTTGCGATGCCCGGACGACAAAACCGGAGGTCGGCCCGCTCAAGGCTAATGGCCATTAGGGCTGGTTTTGGCAGCATAGTCGGCGTTGTTTTACCTGCAAGGTGTTTTTGCGGGCAGGTGCTGAGCGGTAGTGTTCGAAGCGTATCGGTCTGCAGTGCTAGCACTGTGATCAGTTCGCTGAGGGCGTCACCGGGCACTGGCTCAGAAACGCTTGCAGCCCTTGCTGATATTCCTCGGCCGGCATCAGGTCACAGTGTTTGGCAATGAGACAGGCCACGCCCTGGCGCACCATGTCCGCGCTCGCCACGAGGTAGAAGTCCGGTGTTTCCTGCAGGCGCGCGATCTGTTCCCAGACCAGGGTGCTCTTGCCGCTGCGGGCTTTGTCCAGGCTGACCAGGCCTGGATATGGGCGGGGGTGATGCTGTAGTGCAATTCCATGAGGGCTTGATCCGAGGTCCGTGTTCGGTGAGGGCGGCAGTTTAGCGAGTTTCGGGGGGGGGGGTAGCAGCGGTTTGTGCGCGTATGCGAACTCGCCGCTCAGGCTGGAAACTGCTCTATATGGCGCTCCACCCATTCGTACAGGCGCTCGTCGAGCCGAAGCTGCTGTTGGCTGAAACTGTCCCGGCAGGCGTTGAACAACGGATCCTGATTGACCTGCACGGCCAGCTCGATGGGGCTTTCGCGCTCGGCATGGGCTGCCCGTAGCTGTCGCTGGCGCTGATCGGCCTGTTCCAGGGTGTCCGCCAGGGCATCCAGTTGCAGGTGCCTGAACTGGGCGATGGCCTGCGGCAGATGAAAGTGCAGGGCACTGTCGAAGCCTTCCCAGTCCTCGAAGGCCAGCCATTCGTGGAGCACCATCAAGCAGCGCGGTGCCGGGGCCAGTTGCTCCAGCCGCTCGAAGGCCAGCCAGTACTGGCGTGGCAATTGTTCGGCGGTTTCGATGGCCTGGGCGATCAGGTCCAGGGCCCGGGCCTTGTCCTGGTGATGTTTGCGCAGGATGCGCCGGGTCAGGGTGAAGCGCGCTTGTTCCAGAGTACTCAAGGCGCGGTTCAGGTCATAGCCTGCGTTGTGCAGATATTCCTGGGCTTGATCGGGGGGCAGCCCGGACTTGTCCGCCAGCACCTGCAGCAGTTCGGTTTTATAGAGTTCGGCAGCCTGCTCGGGGTTGCTTGCGCAGCGTTCCAGCAGGATCTGGGCGTGGCGCAGGCTGATGGGGATCAAGCTGCGTAGTCGTTGCAGAGCGTGGATGTGCGTCGGGTCCATCGACTGGGGTGCCTCGGGGTGGGCTGGTGGTTGGGGATGGCGGGCCGCACCTGTCACGGCTCGGTGTGCAGGGTGTGAGCTTTTCGCCATCTTGCCGGACAACCTGGTTATCGTCACGGAACTCGACGCTAGGTGTTGCACAGATATTCGACGTGGGAGCAATATTTGCAGCCGCAGGCTGCTTCCTTGGCTTGCGGCCGAGCAATGCAGCGACACACTGGTCGACCCAGGACGGGCGACCCGACAACAAAAACAAGAGAAGTCATCGACATGGATGTTAGATGTGATCAGCTCAAGACGCTGACGGGCACCCTGTGCCTGGCGTTCGCCACCGGGCTGCCGCTGTCGGTTGCGGCGGCCTATCAAGAGACTGGCCGCCCGGGCGACCCCGCCAGCTGGCGGTCGGCCGAATACCAGCAGGACTGGGGCCTGGAACGCATGCAGGCGAGCCAGGCCTATGCCGCCGGGATCACCGGCGCCGGGGTCAGCATCGGCGCCCTGGACTCGGGGTTCGATGCCGCCCATCCCGAGGCCAGCCCCGGACGTTTTCACGCGGTTACCGCCACCGGCCAGTACCTGGACGGCACCCCGTTCAGTGTGTCCGGGGTGCTCAATGGCGCCAACGACAGCCATGGCACCCATGTCACCGGCACCATGGGCGCGGCCCGTGATGGCGTTGGCATGCAGGGCGTGGCCTTCAATGCCCAGGTTTACGTGGGCAACACCAACCACAACGACAGTTTCCAGTTCGGCCCCGGCCCCGATCCGCGGTATTTCAAGGCGGTCTACGGTGCCCTGGTGGATGCCGGTGCGCGGGCCATCAACAACAGCTGGGGCAGCCAGCCCAAGGGGGTCAGCTATCAGACCCTGGGCGACTTGCGCGCGGCCTACGCCCAGCATTTCCAGCAGGACACCTGGCTCGACGCTGCCGGCGACGTGGCGCGCCGTGGCGTGATCAACGTGTTCAGCGCCGGCAACAGCGGTTATGCCAATGCCAGCGTGCGCTCGGCGCTGCCGTACTTCCAGCCGGAGCTGGAAGGCCATTGGCTGGCGGTGTCGGGCCTGGACAAGAACAACCAGCAGAAGTACAACCAGTGCGGCATCGCCAAGTACTGGTGCCTGGCGACCCCGGGTGCGGCGATCACCAGTACCGTGCCCGGTGGCGGCTACGCCACCTACAACGGCACCTCGATGGCCGCGCCCCATGCCACCGGGGCCTTGGCCCTGGTCATGGAGCGTTATCCCTACCTGAACAACCAGCAGGCCCTGCAAGTGCTGTTGACCACCTCGCGCCAGCTCGATGGCTCGCCGACCCAGGGGCCCAGCGACCGTGTGGGCTGGGGCGTCCCGGACCTGAGCCGGGCGTTGCACGGCCCCGGGCAGCTACTGGGTGAATTCGACGTCACCCTGGGCCGCGGGCAGGGCGATATCTGGAGCAACGGTATCTCCGACCAGGCCCTGCTACAGCGTCAGGCCGAGGACGCCGCGGAACGCCAAGCCTGGCAGCAGACCCTCAAGGATCGCGGCTGGGAGAATGGCCTGGCACCGGGAGCCAGCCAGCAGGATCGCAGCGACTATGCCCTGGGCATGGCCCGGGACGCGGCTGCCGCGCAGCGGGTCTACCAGGGCAGTCTGGTCAAGTCCGGGGCCGGCTGGCTGGTGCTCACGGGTGACAGCAGCTACCGCGGCCCGACCCGGGTCGATGGTGGATTGCTGGCGGTCAACGGCAACCTGCAATCGGCGGTGACGGTCAACGCAGGCGCTACCCTGGGCGGCAACGGCCGGATCGGTGCTCTGACTGCCAGCGCCGGGGGCGTGGTGGCCCCGGGTAACTCCATCGGTACCTTGAATGTCGCCGGCAACCTGGACTTGCAGCCGGGCTCGACCTATCAGGTGGAGCTTTCGCCCATGGCCAGCGACCGGCTCGTTGTGGGCGGTCAGGCCAGTGTCGGTGGCGCCAATCTCAGCCTGGTGCCCCAGGCGCAGCCGAACCTGTTGGCCGGTGGCCCGGTATCCAGCCTGGTGGGGCGCCAGTTCGACATCCTGCAGGCAGCGGGTGGGGTCAACGGGCGTTTCGCCCAGGTCCAGCCCGGCTACCTGTTTCTGGGGACCGTACTCGATTATTCGGCCAACGACGTGCAGCTGGACGTGACGCGCAGCGGCACGACGTTCGCCAGCGTCGGTGCCACGGCCAACCAGCGCGCCAGCGGCGGCGCCGTGGAGCGCCTGGGACCGGGCAATCCCGTGTATGAAAGCCTGCTGCTCTCGACCTCGGCGGACCAGGCCCGGGACGGCCTGCGGCAGCTGTCCGGGGAGATCTACCCGGCGCTGGACTCGATGCTGCTCAGCCAGGGCTCGGTCTTGCGCGATGCCTTGGGCGAGCGTGTGCAAGGTCCTGCACTGAATGCCAACGCGCCTGGAACGACTGCGAGCGAGTCAGGCTCGACCCAGCTCTGGCTCAAGGGCCTGGGCAGCTGGGGACGCATCGAGGGCGTGCAGGGCAGCGAGTCCTATACCAGTTCCCTGGGCGGCATGCTGCTGGGCGTGGACCATGACCTTGACGAGCAGACCGGCGCCGGCCTGGCCGCAGGCTACAGCGACAGCTCCCTGGGCATGGGCGGCAGCCACTCCCGGGCCACGGTCGACAGCTACCACCTGGGCGCCTATGCCCGCCACGACCTGGACCAGTTGCGCTTGAGCCTGGGCGGCAGCTACAGCTGGCACCGTGCCGAGGTCCGGCGCGACTTGGCCTATGCCGAGGTGTCCGGCCGCCAGCGCGCACGGGTCGATGCCCGCAGCCAGCAGTTATTCGCCGAGGCGGCCTATCGCCTGGCTTTGCCGGCGCTGCAGTTGGAGCCCTTCGTCAACCTGACCTACCAGCATCTGGACCGCGATGCCTTCCATGAGAAGGGCGATGCCGCGGCGCTGCATGCTCGCGACGAGCAGCGTGATGCCTGGCTCAGCACCTTGGGCCTGCGTGGGCGCCAGCAATGGCAACTGGGCCCGCAGCAAGACCTGCAGCTGGCGGCAAGCCTGGGCTGGCAGCACCGCCTGAGCGGGACCCAGGATCGCGAGCACCTGGCCTTTGCCGGTAGCGACCTGCCGTTCCGGGTGGAGACTGCGCCGGCCTTGCGCGATGCCGCGCTGGTGGGGCTCCAGGCACGGGTGGGGCTGACCCGCGACCTGGACCTGAGCCTGGACTACCAGGGGCGCCTGGCCAGTCGTGAGCAACAGCATGGCGCGGGACTCAACCTGCATTGGCGTTTCTGAAGCGCTGTGGCGCTGGTGGGGCCAAGGGCTCGCCGGCCAGGCGTTGCAATACGGAGTTTGACCAACGCGGTTTTTTATCAATGCAACTAAGGAAGGTCGTAGTGAAGCAAGTCAGAAAGGATGACAGCGCGCTCGGGCAGGGCTGGTCCCTGGCCCCACTGGGTCGCGCATTGATGGGCTGGGCGGCGCTGATGGGCACGGCCCAGGCCGCACCCTACGTGGAGAGCGGGCGCCTCGGCGACGCCGGCAGCTGGCGCAGCAGCGAATTCAAGGCCGATTGGGGGCTTGGGGCGATCCACGCCGACAGCGCCTATGCCGCCGGCTACAGCGGCAAGGGGGTCAAGCTGGGGATCTTCGACCAGCCGGTATACGCCCAGCACCCCGAGTTCGCCGGCAAGGACAAGATGGTGACCCTGGTCACCAGCGGCATCCGCCAGTACACCGACCCCTACATCCCGGTGAAGGCCGGCGATGCTTTCCGCTATGACGGCAGCCCGTCGGTGGGCTCGGATGGCAAGCTCGGTTCCCACGGCACCCACGTCGGCGGGATCGCCGCCGGCAACCGTGACGGCGTGTCGATGCACGGCGTGGCCTTCGATGCGCAGATCATCAGCGCCGACAACGGCGACCCCGGCCCCGAGGATGGCATCGTCCTGGGCAACGATGGCGCGGTGTACAAGGCCGGCTGGGACAGCCTGGTGGCCAGCGGCGCGCGGATCATCAACAACAGCTGGGGCATCGGCATCACCGATCGTTTCGCCAAGGGTGGGCGCAATCCGGAGTTCCCGCATTTCACCGTGGACGATGCCCGGGCGCAGTTCGCGCAGATCCAGCCACTGTTGGGCACCATGCCCGGTGGCGCCTATGACGGGGCCATCGCCGCCGCCCGCAGCGGGGTCATGACGATCTTCGCCGCCGGCAACGACTACAACCTGAACAACCCCGATGCGATTGCCGGGCTGGGCTATTTCGTCCCGGAGATTGCCCCCAACTGGCTGACCGTGGCGGCGTTACAGCAGAACCCCGACACCAGCAGCGCCAACCCGTACCTGATCAGCACGTTCTCTTCCCGTTGCGGCTATACCGCGAGCCTCTGTGTATCGGCCCCCGGCACCCGGATCTACAGCGCGGTGATTGGCGGCACCAGCCTGGAAGACCTGACCCAGGGCTATGCCAACAAGAACGGTACGTCCATGGCCGCGCCCCATGCCGCCGGTGCGGCGGCGGTGTTGATGGAGCGCTTCCCCTACATGAGCGGCGCACAGATCGCCAGCGTGCTGCGCACCACCGCCACCGACATGGGCGCGCCCGGCATCGATGCCTTGTACGGCTGGGGCATGATCGACCTGGACAAGGGGCTCCGGGGCCCGGGCATGTTGGTCACCGAACAGGACATTCCCGAGGCGTTCCGCATCGCCGGTGGCTACGGCCCGAGCCAGTTCGTGGTCGATCTGCCGGGTATCGGCGCCCTGGTGGATGCCGGCAAGCCGACCCAGCGGCGCTGCAACGACCTGGGCTGCGGGCTGGACCTGTGGAGCAACGATATCGCTGGCCATGGCGGCCTGACCAAGCAGGGCATCGGAACCCTGGTGCTCACCGGTAACAGCACTTACTCCGGCCCGACCCTGGTCAACCAGGGACGGCTGGCGGTCAATGGTTCGCTGCAATCGGCGGTGACGGTCAATGCCGGCGGCGTGCTGGGCGGCAATGGCCGGGTCGGCGCGCTGCTGGCCAACGCCGGCGGCGTGGTGGCGCCAGGCAACTCCATCGGCACCTTGCACGTGAGTTCCGACGTGACCTTCCAGCCGGGCTCGACCTATGCCGTAGAGGTGGATGCCGCTGGCAGCGACCGCCTGGTCAGCGATGGCAAGGCTTCCCTGGACGGTGCGAACCTGGCCCTGGACCTGCAGAACCCCGGGGTTTCGCTGCAGTCCCAGCGGACAACCAGCCTGGTGGGGCGTCAGTTCGACATCCTGGAGGCCGCGGGCGGCGTGCAGGGCGGTTTCGCCAGTGTGCAGTCCAACTCACTGTTCCTCGGCGGTGGCCTGGCCTATACCGGCAGCGGGGTGCAGCTGGCGGTGCAGCGTAACGCCACTTCTTTCGCCAGTGTCGGCTTGACCGCCAACCAGCGTTCGGTGGCCGCGGCCGCCGATCAGCTCGGCGCGGGCAACCCGGTCTACGAGAGCCTGCTGTTGTCGGCCAATGCCGGCAGCGCCCAGCAGGCTTTCGATCAACTGTCCGGGGAAATCCACCCGGCGGTGGGCAACCTGCTGCTCAACGACAGCCGCCAGTTGCGCGACGCCGTGGGCGAGCGAACCCGTCAGCAGGGCGTCGCCGCCGCGCCGGCCGTGGAAGGCCAGGACAACGGCCTGTGGGTCAAGGCCCTGGGGGCCTGGGGCAAGGCCGAGGGTGATTCCGGTCGGGCGCGCTATAGCAGTTCCATTGGCGGCATGTTGCTGGGGATTGACGGGCAGATGAGCGAGGACACCCGCGTCGGGGTCTTCACCGGCTACAGTGACAGTTCGTTGAGCATGGGCGATGGTCGTCATTCCTCGGCCAGCGTCGATAGCTACCACCTGGGTGCCTATGCCGGCAAGGAACTGGAGCAGATGCGCCTGAGCCTGGGCGGCAGCCATAGCTGGCACCGGATCGAGACCAAGCGCGAGCTGCAGTACAACGAGGTCAGCGATCGCCAGAAGAGCAAGCGCGATGCCCAGAGCACTCAGGTGTTCGGCGAGGCCGCCTGGAAGGTCGCACTGCCGAGCATGGCGCTGGAGCCGTTCGCCAACCTGGCCTATGTGCATATAGCCAGCGACAGCTTCAAGGAACATGGCGGCGCTGCTGCGCTCAAGGGTGGGCAGGATAATCGGGATGCCTGGCTCTCGACCCTGGGCATGCGCGCCGGCAAGCAACTGCAATTGTCCAGCGGCCAGGCGGTGGAGCTTTCCGCCACCCTGGGCTGGCAGCACAACCTGAGTTCCACCGGGGCCGACCAGCACCTGGCCTTCGCTGGCCAGGGCGATACCTACACGGTCCAGGCGCTGTCCCTGGATCGTGATGCGGCGGTGGTCGGTGCACGGGCGGGGATCGCCCTGGGTCGCCAGGCCCGGGTCAACCTGGACTACAACGGACTGCTGGGTAGTCGCGACAAGAGCCACGGGGTCGGCCTGACCCTGGACTGGGCGTTCTGAGGCCCCGGCAACAGATATGCAAGGCCCTGAGTGCCCAGCCGATGCCGGGTGCTCAAGCAGTGCATGGTGCAGCTGGCGATTCTGCGGGTGGAGCTGGCCTTCTCCCGCGCATGCTTGGGCGCGATGCCCGCCACATGGCGCACCAGGTTACATCCAGGCGTTGCTCACGGCACCTGCAAGCTCGGCAGCGCTGCCCGACCCTGTGGCGACAGCAGCGGCTCCACCTGCTTCCAACTGAAGGTCACGTCTACGTCACAGCCATCGCCGCTGGGCTGGTTGGCCAGGCGCATGCCCTGGGCGTCGAAACTCAGGTCGTAGGAGTCGTAGCTCGCCACGCCGGGGCAGTCGCTGTCCGCTGTGGACTGAGTCTGGAGCCAGCTGGCGAATGCTTTCGGCAGGCTGACATGCCCGGAGTAGGGGCTGTACCACTCAAAACGCGCACCGATCCAGGTCCAGGGATCGACGCTTTCGCCGGTCTGCAGGTTCCAGGTATGCAGGCCCCAACTGATGCCGCCGCGACCATAGCCTGCGGTCCAGCGGTAAAACCTGACGGTGATCCACTGCGACGACCAGTACGTGGGGGCGACGCTGATCTCGCTGGTGTCGGCGGAGCCGCTGCGGCCCAGGTATTCGCGTCGCTCGCTGAAGAACGCTTGCTGGCCCTCGGAGCTGACCGCGAGACGTGCCAGGTGTTGATTGATCTTGCGGATAGCCGGGCCATCCCCCTCCAGCTTCAAGGTCACCTGGGCGCCTTGGGTCCTGACCTGATAGGCGTGCTCGCCGAAGGTTTCTTTCTCTACCTTGACCGGTAGCGGTGCCGCCTCCATTGGCGCGTTATAGGCGTCGCCACCACAGCCTTCGGCACTTGAACGCGTCAGCGCCAAGGGCAACGGCGTGCCGCCTGCGGCCTTGCTCCAGGTTCCGGCCAGCGTATCGCCCTGGGGCGCGTCCAGTTGCCAGAACCCCGTCTTGCCGGCTTCGGCCCAGGGTTCGCCGGCCTTTTCCCGGGTAAGCTGGATCGGCGTCAGGAAGCGTTGGTAGTAGTAACTGCCGTTGCTGTCGGGGGCGGCGTTGAAACAGGCGGTGATCGCGGTCTTGCCGAGGGTGCCTTGCCAGACGCCGACAAGGTCGCTGGGCGCGGCGTTGGCATAGCTAGAAGCACAGGCGAGCGTCAGGAGGGTCAAGGGTTTGAGCATGCGGATCGGGCTTCCAGTTGTCTGACGGGCGGGCATCATATCTTAGGGGCAAACAAGTCAGTTGCTCCCACATCTATCTGCGACAAATCGCGATGCTGTAGGTGTTTTCTGTCAGACCGTTCTGAATCATACTTCCGGCGCCGTTGCTCTGTTGTGCCGGGCCCTTCATGGCCCTAGGCTGCTGCCGTCGTTGGAAAATCCAATGACCGGATTTAGCAGTCCGAACACGCATCTAGAGTTCAACGGAAACCGCTATATGGCGGCTGTACGTGGGGCACCTTCGGGTGCGCCGGTTTTGCTCTAGGTGCCCGGTCTGCTAACCCGCGTATAGCTGCCACCCTTCGTTTAGCAGCGAAGCGTGGTCGCTCCACCGCACCTTTGGAGCACGTTATGAAAAAGTTGGTCCCCGACCCCCGTCATTTCAGTTTGCATCGACCGCCCTCTGAAGCAATGCATTGCGCACAGTGATGGGTGTCTCGCCTTCGAGCTACAGCTCGATGCTTGGCACAAACCCGAGATTCTGAGACCCGTCAGCCAGAAACCAGTAGAGTGTTCATCAATACATCAATCGATATTTGAAGAATGAATCGTCCGCTGTTTGTGTCTCTCGATGGGCCCAAGGGCACCGGTAAAACCACACTGTTGGAGGCCGTGACGAAAGCACTGCGGGCAGACAACAGGAAGGTGATCCGACTGTGCGAGAAAAAAAGCGATCCCTACAGGGGTGAAACAATGGCCCTGGTGAACAAACTCGTCAGAGACCCCTGCCGGGATCTGGAGCTGGGGGTGTGTGAGCGCTTCGCTGATAGCCGTTATTGGATTTCCCAGCACGTGCTGACTAAACAGCCTGCGGACAGCATCATCTTGATCGATCGCTGGTACCCGTCTGATGCTGCGTTTCGCCGGATAGTCCCGTTTGCAGAGATTCTACAGTTGAACATGGATCGAAACGTGCGAGTGCCAGACCTGCATGTCGGGGTTGTCACCGCCCCAGAGGTTTCATGGGCGAGGGCAGCGGCACGAAGCCGTGGGCTGAGCAGTACCGTGATGCATAAGCTGGAGGAACAAGTCGCTAGTACCGAGGCGTTCGAGCGAGCGATTGCCGATCACGGCTGGGTTTTATGCCGCAACGAAGGAACAATCGAAGACGCTACGATGCAGATGGTCTCCGAGATCTACAAGGCGCTTCGAGGGGCCGGCCAAAACCCTCCATTGCGCAGTTGAGCACAGCCGCCGAATTTCCTTCGGGACGTGTGTGATGTGGCGCTGACGATGGAGTCTTGAAGGGAGCAATGACTGAAATGGACAGCCTGGTTATCCGTCGTGCCAGCGCACTTGATGCGCCGGCGGTGTTGAACCTCTTTGATGAAGTAATTGCCTGGTTCGTCGGCATGGGCAATGTGGGGCAGTGGGGCAGTGAACCATGGTCACAGTCACCTCGGCAGATTGAGCGGGTGACGGAAGCCTGTACGCTACCTGAGGCGTGGGTGGCAGAAGATTGCGCAGGCAGGATTTGCGCCGCATTGGTCCTGGGCGAGGCCATGCCCTATGTGCCTTGTGCTAGCGCGCCGGAGATCTATGTGAGAATGCTGATTGCCTCGCGTGATACACGGGTTCGCGGAGTGGGTCGGCGTCTGTTGGCCTTTGCCGATGAACGCGCACGGGCTGTGGGAGTAAGTCGCTTGCGCGTGGACTGCTATGGCGGTGGGAAGAGGGCGCTGGTGCGCTTCTATGAATCCTGCGGGTATGAGCCGATTTCAGCTTTCAGCGTGGATGGCTGGCCAGGTCAGTTGCTGGGGCGTAGTTTGTGACGCGGGCGTTATACCGGCCTATGCATCGACTTCATGTTCATCTTCAACATCCATGAACCGTTGCAGGTCGAGCACATCCAGATTGATCCGGGCGATAAAGGCCGAAAAAGCAAGACCGGCGGCGAGCCGCCGCAGGTCGCTGGCCCAGGCCGGAATAAAGGTTGGCCCCACCAACCAGCCCGACTCAAACAGCGGTGCCAAGTGCAAGGTGTCGCCCAGGCTCAGGCGCCCGGCAAACAAATGCCCGACCAGCTCCGGGCGGTTGTCGCGGATCGCTACGCGCAGCAAAGTGTGCACGCCGAGCAGCCCAGTCAGGTACGCGGCATCCTTGGTGAACGCCGAACCACCTCGCACATTGGCGCCACGGAAAATCCGCTGCGTTGAGCGCAAGGACTCTTCCGGCGACTGGCCGGCCTTGAGAAAGCCTTCGAACACCTGGATGAAGTCGGCGCCATCGAGCGCTTGCTGCACCGCGAGCACGCGCAAGGCGAGGCGCCGCAAGCGGTTGATGTCCATGCTGCCGGTGAGCAGTTCAGCCAGCGTGGCAATGCCTTCTTGTGTCTGGGTGGTGCGTGGCGCCCCCAGGGCCAGGCATTGGAGGTTGGGCTGGCGCGCACCGTTCTGTGCGGTGGCCACGTGCACAAAAGCCTCGTGTTGCAGCAACTGCTGCTTGTCCAGTTCGCTGAACAAGGCACTGGCACGCAGGCGAATGCGGCTTGTTCCGGCAATGGCCTTGGCAGCCAGGCCAGGCTCAAGCTTGATGCTGATCTGGCCTGCACCAAAAAAGCGGTCCAGCTCCGGTTGCAGCCAGGCCGCAAATACATCGGCCGGAATGTCGGCAGGGCTGGGGGGAATATGGTTGCCACCCAACAGGGCGTCGGTGGTTTTCAGAAAAAAATGGGCGGCGTCCAGCATGCTCAGCTTTTGCCTGGGGTAGTAAAAGTCCGGGCGTCGGTACAGCGCCGAAGAGTACCGGGTAAATGCCGGGGTACCCATGGCCCCCAACATACGCCCGGCCGTGGCATAGCTGTGCGCGGTCCTGGCGAGAAAGCGGCCCGCCGGATGCCCCTGATCGCAATGCTCGACAAAGCTGTCCAGCGCCGCGATGTCGGCGCTGTGTTCGCGCGGCCTGAACTCGACCTTGGGCAATTGCGCCTTGCCGCTACGCCATTGGGCGAGGAAAACCTCCTCGCCCCCCTCGGGCCACGCCAGAGCATCGAGTACGCGGATCTTGCGGGCCAAGCCGGGCAATGCGGCATCGAGTTCAGATAGCGACAGCGCACTCATGGCATTCACCTTGAGAGTCGAAGATTCATCGTACCAGCTTAGCCCCTGCCGGGGCGTGGAGCGTCGTAGTCCGGCCGGACGATGACGCCCGTGGGCATCGACCTATCCTGTGGGCGATCCCTCCCCAGCGACAGGAGTACCACTGATGGCCATTACCCTGGACGACATTCTCGAGATCGAGCAAATCAAGCAGCTCAAGTACCGCTACTTTCGCGCGGTTGACTGCCATGACTGGGCGGCACTGGAGGAGTGCCTGGCTGAAGACCTGACCACCGCCCTGGATAGCGGCAAATACAGCTTCAACAGCCGGGCGGCCTTTATTGGAGGGCTCAAGGCGATTCTCGACCGCCCCACGTTTCTGTGCAAACACCAGGGGCATCATCCCCAGATCGAGATCCTGGGGCCGGACACGGCCCGCGGCACCTGGTACCTGGAAGATCACGCTATCGACCTTGAGGGCGACTGGATGCTGCACGGTACCGCCTTGTACCAGGACGAGTACGTCAAGCGTGACGGGCGCTGGATAATCGTTGTGACAGGCTACCGGCGCATCTTTGAAACCGTGACGTCACCGATTCCCGCACAGCTCAAGGTTACCGCCAACCTGTTTGACCAGCGCTAAAGGCGATACTGACTGGTGGGCAGCACGTCGATCTTGTCGAAATCGATAAAGCGCGCACAGCTGTCCATCATGATCGCCAGGTTGCGCTGGAATTTTGCCTCATCGCCGACCGCGTCAAAGAAGGCCAGCGGATCGGTCATCGCCGCGGGCGGGAAGCACTCTTCGACGATGGCGTCGATGGGCGGGGCGCCGTGGGTCAGCACTTGTACCACCAGATTCTGCACGTACTGGAAGTTGTCCTGGGTATCGATGGCCACTGCCGTGTGGTGGTTGCGCCAGATGTCCAGCCAGGCGTGCGGGGTCAGGCGAGGAGGGCGAGTCAGCAGGGCGATCTGCGCGAAACCGTAGGTCCGTTCGCCGGGCGCGCAGGGAAAGCGCGTGTTGCGAATGGCTTCAGACTCACACACCAGATAGGCCGCCATACGGGCCGTTGCCTCCAGGATGAGCGTGTCAAACGGATGCCTGGCACTGGCATTGGCGCTGTCCAGCCACAGCGACAGGCTGGCATCCGGCAGAGGCCGGTTGTTCTCCTGGCGCAAACCTGCCGCGGGGGTGACGTCGGTGTCGGCCAGGTTCAGTTGCAGCCTTTGGGCACCCAGGGCCTGCAGTTGCGCGGCAAGTTCGTTGCGCAGTTGCCGGGCGAAGGTTTCGCGCGGGGTCTGCGTGTCGCGCCAGAGCAGGTAGATGACTTTTTCCATGGCGATCAAGTTCCTTCGCAGTTGTTCAATGAACGGGCGGGGTATCGACTCGAAGCCATGCTGGGGTCAAAGCAAAGCGACGGAATCCTCCGAACAGACTACTGAAGCGGCGATTGGCTGACGCCTGCCCAAACGCATCGCTACAGCTAGTCCCAACAGACGATCAGCATTCGCTCGCGGCTCGATAGACTCAACTCACCCCAAGTGCGAGGTCTGCCGAATGAGCCTGGAACAACGCATTGCCCACCTGGAGGCGCTCGACGCCATTCGCCAGCTCAAGCACCGCTATTTCAATGCCTGTGACCTGAAGCAAGTGGCGGTAATCCGCGACTGCTTTGCCGAAGGCGAGATCCTGATCGACTACGGCCCGGTAGGAGTCTTTCGCGATCGCGACAGCTTCGTGGCGCTCTATCAGCAACTGGCTTGCCAGGACCGGGTGATTGACCTGCACCACGGCGCCAACCCGGAAATTCAACTGACCAGTGACGACGAAGCCCAGGGGCGCTGGGCACTGTACTACTTCAACCTGGATGGCGAGAGCGGCGCCACGCGGCAACTGGGTGGCATTTACCTGGATCGTTACCGGCGCATCGATGGGCAGTGGAAGTTGATCGAGACCTGCTTCAGCGCCCATTCCGTGGTGGTGGGACAGGCAGGTGCCTAAACGGCTGTACCTCCCCCCTGAGTAGCTAAACTTGGTCTATTGCCAGTATCTGCTACCCACATCGTGAAAGGAGGTGTTTGAGATGCAACTCATCACGTTGAAAATCGACAAGCCGGAAGCGACGAACTTCATTTTGGGCCAGACGCACTTCATCAAGTCCGTCGAGGACATCCACGAAGCGTTGGTAAATACCGTGCCGGGTATCCCGTTTGGCGTGGCCTTTTGTGAAGCGTCCGGCAAATGCCTGGTGCGCTGGTCCGGCACCGACACCGCGATGATCGAACTTGCCCGGAAAAACGCACAAGCCATCGCTGCTGGCCATAGCTTCATCATTTTTCTCGGCGACGGTTTCTATCCGCTGAACGTGTTGAACACCGTCAAGATGGTTCCGGAGGTGTGCCGGATTTTTTGTGCAACCGCCAATCCCACGGAAGTGATCCTCGCCGAGACGGAACAGGGGCGCGCAATCCTGGGCGTAGTGGATGGCTTCTGTGCCGGTGGCATTGAAGGCGACGAAGACATTTTGTGGCGCAAGGGCTTGTTGCGACAGATCGGCTACAAGTTGTGAATGAAGAGCGGGCAGGGTGGGTACACGGAGGATGCGATGAACAAATGGGCGATGTCGACTGTTCATAAGAGATCCAAACACCAGTCACGGTTTGGCTTTCGTACAGTTTTGATCCCGCGGGGCAAGTGCTTATGCCATGCGCCGCAACGCCACGGCCATGGCCCCGCCGAGTACCGCCATGCCCAGCAGCAGTGCCGGGAACGACAGCCACCAGGGCATGCCGGCGGTCATCACGCTAAACTCCGACATACCTCCGATGCTGGCCAGCAGGTTCAACGGCAGGAACACCACATTGATCAGCGTCAGATTGCGCAGGGCGTGATTCATGCCGTTGTTGGCCAGGTTTCCGCGGGCCTCGATGAGATTGGTGAAGACCTGGGCGTGGATCTTCGCCTGCTGGTAGCTCTGCTCGTTTTCGATGATCAGGTCGTTGAGCGCCTCCAGCTGGTCGGGCCCGAAGCCGTGCTTCTGGCCATGGCTGCGCAGCAGCGCCAGCACGGCACCGTTGCTCTGAATCGCATTGACGTAATAGACCAGGCTCTCGCTCAAGCTGTACATCTGCACCAGGTGCTGGTTGTCCATGGTCCGGCCGAACTGCAGCTGGATCTCGCGGGCCACCTGCTTGACGATCCGCAGGTGGCCCAGGTAGTGATGCACGCTCTCGGCCAGCATCGCCATCAGCACTTCCAACGGCGTGCTCATGCCGGCCTGAAGGTCCACCCTGGCGAGCAGCGAGTTGCTGGAACAGATCACCACCAGGCGTCTTTCGCTGAGCACAACGCCGAACGACGACACGTTGAACACCCGCCCGTCGAAGCTTTCCGGGCGCTTCCAGATCAGGAACAGGTGGTCGGGCTTGATCTCGATGCGCGCCACTTCATCTGGGTCCAGAGAGGATTCCAGAGCCTGGGCGCCAACCCCTAGGCGCTCGCACAGCCGGGACTGCTCGGCCGCGTCCGGCGCAACGCACAGCCAGACGCTGGCCTGTTCCTCGGGAGCCTCAAGGAGGGCACCGTTTTCGGTGCGAAAGCATTCGATCATCGCCTACCACGCCTGGCCTAGGTGTTTGCGTTCGAGCCTCTGCACGAAGGCCTGCAGCACGCGCCGGTAAAGCTCGTCGCCCAGCACGGCGTCTTCGGTGCCGGCATCGAGGTTGGGGTTGTCGTTGACTTCGATGACCAGCACGCGGTCGCCGGTTTGCTTCAGGTCCACCCCGTACAGCCCATGGCCGATGAGCCGGGCGGTGTCGACGGCCAGCTTCACCACCTCGGGCGGCGCCTGCTCCACCGGGACCGCGCGGCACTGGCCGTTGACTTCGCCGGCCTGGGCCTTGTGGTTGTAGATCTGCCAGTGTCCCTTGGACATGAAGTACTGGCAGGCGTACAGCGCCTCTCCATTGAGTACGCCGATGCGCCAGTCGTATTCGGTGTAGCAGTACTCCTGAGCCAATAACAGCACCGAGTGCTCGAACAGCTCCTGTGCCGCCGACACCAGCGCCTGGGCATCGGCGACTTTGATCACACCCTTCGAGAAGCAGCCGTCGGGGATCTTCAGTACCAGCGGGAAACCTAAGCGGCGGCCCACTAGTTCGAGCTCCTGCGGCCGGTCCTTGTAAAGGATTTCCGTCGCCGGCGCGCCCAGGCTGTGGCGTTTGAGCAGGTCGGCCAGATAGACCTTGTTGGTGCAGCGCAGTATGGAAGAGGGATCATCGATCACCACCAACCCTTCGCTTTCGGCCTTCTTGGCGAATCGGTAGGTGTGGTCGTCCACCCGTGTGGTTTCGCGGATGAACAACGCGTCGAACTCGGCCAGGCGCGCGTAGTCCTTCTTCTCGATCAGGTCGACGTCGATGCCGAGCTGTCTGCCGTTCTCGATGAACTGCTCCAGCGCCCGGGCGTTGGACGGCGGCAGCGCTTCTGCCGGGTCATGCAGGATCGCCAGGTCGAAGCGCGCCAGGCGTTTGGAGGCGGGCTGGCGCCAGATGCGGCGGTTGAAAGCGTCCAGGGCGTCGGCGAAGAAGTGCTGCTGCTCATCGCGCAGCTTGTGCAGGGTACCGGCCTTGATGCCGGCGATTTGCCAGACATCTGCGCGGCGGAATTCCACTAGCAGGATGGGGCAGGGGAACGACTCGAACAGCTGGCGGCCGATCTCTTGCAGGGGCTCGATGGCGGTACGGCCGAAGTAAAGGGTGAGGGTGAAGGCTTCAGTGCTGCCATAGGGATGGTTGGCCAGGGCCCGCTCCAGAGTGCGCTCCAGGTCGTCAAGCCCCACGCCGTAAAGGGACTTGCGGGTCAGTTCGCTGATCGTGCGTACCGACGGGAGCACCTTGTGTCCGCGTGCCTCGGCGAGCAAGGAGCAGTAGTAGCCCTGACCCAGGTACTTGTAGTTGCGGCACAGGTTGATCACCTGTGTGCGCCCGGCCACGTCGTCGCTGTGTTCGAGGTAGTCCTGGGCAAGCATCAAGCTCTCGCTGGGCAGGTAGCTCGCCCAATCTTCCTTGCGTTCCACCAGTATCAGCAACCGGCTACCGGCGCGAAGTTTACTGGGTGGCTCCTCGTTAAGGGTTATTGTGGAAACTTCGGTTTTGGCCAATACTTCGGCCACGTTGGCTTGCACCGCTGACATGAGTATTCGATCCCTGTTGAAGAAGATGCCCCTTCAATAAATCACGGGTTTTCCGACCTGTCCCGGTTCGTTACTCAAACATTACGGTGTTGCCATGGTTTTTGATTTTCGCTTTGCATCGGTGGCCGATATCGATGCGCTGGTCGCCCTGGAGCAGGACTGTTTCACCCTCGATCGCCTGAGCACGCGCAGTTTCAACTGGATGGTTCGACGTGCCAATGCCTGTCTGATTGTCGCCGAGCAGCAGGGGAAACTGGCAGGCTACGCGCTGCTGCTGTTCCACCGCGGCACTTCACTGGCACGCCTGTACTCGATTGCCGTAAGCCCAGCCTGGCGCGGGCATGGCCTGGGCCAGCGGCTGCTGGAACAGGCCCAGGCCAGCGCGCTGCATCGCAATTGCGCCTGGCTTCGCCTTGAGGTGCGTACCGACAACCCGGCGGCCGTCAGTCTGTACGAGAGCAATGGCTATCAACGCTTCGCCGTGGTCGACGATTACTACGAAGACCACAGCCAGGCGCTGCGCTATGAAAAGCGTATCCTGCGCAATGCGCCGGCGCCTGCCCGGCAAGTCCCGTACTACGCGCAAACCACCGAGTTCACCTGCGGAGCGGCCTGCCTGCTGATGGCCATGGCCGCTATCGAGCGTGGCCGGTCACTGCTGCGGACCGAAGAAATCCAGCTCTGGCGTGAGGCGACGACCATCTTCATGACCGCCGGCCACGGCGGTTGCAGCCCGCAGGGTCTTGCTCTCGCGGCCTGGCGTCGGGGGTTCGAGGTGCGCATGGTGCTCAGCCAGGCCGACTCGCTGTTTCTCGATGGCGTGCGCAGCGCGCAAAAAAAAGCCGTCATGAAGCTCGTGGAGGACGGTTTTGTCGAGGCGCTGAGTGAGACCGACGTGCAACAGGTCCTGGCGCCCGGCCTTGATGTGCGTTCGGCGCTGCAGGCGGGGTTCAGGCCGCTCGTGCTGATTAGCAGCTACCGCTTCACGCGTCTCAAGGCACCGCACTGGATCTTGGTGACTGGCTGCGATGATGAGTTCGTGTACCTGCATGACCCCGATGTGGACCACAGCCGCCACCGTCGCAGTCTGGATTGCCAGCACCTGCCGGTGAGCCATGCCGAGTTCGCGCGCATCAGCAGTTTCGGCAGGCAGCGGGTGAGGGCCGCCGTGTTGTTGCGCGGGCGTGGCTAATGCCAGCCAGTCAAGTGTTCATCACTGATTGAGACTCTCGGTACGGCTGACAGCTACCTGCCGCCCGCGCTCCAGGTCGACCCCGGCCAGTATCAGCAGGCCGACGACGAAATAGCTACCAGTAATCAGCATCGCCAGGCGGTGATCGCCTGCGGACAGCCAACTGGTCAGGCCGTAAGTCATGGGGCCGAGGATTGCCGACAGTTTGACCGCCAGCCCCCAGAGGCCGAAGAACTCCGCCAGCCGTGTCGGCGGCGCAAGCAAGCCAACTATCGCCCGTCCGGCCGATTGGCTGGCGCCCATGCACAGACCGGCAAGGTTGGCGGCCAGCCAGAACAGCCCGGGGCCGCGCGCGACCCAGACCAGAGCGACCATGCCGAGCCAGCCCAGCAGGGTCAGCGCCAGGGTGGCGCGATGGCCGAGGCGGTCCTGCAGCCAACCGAACAGCACTGCACCGATGGAGGCCGTGATATTCACCACTAGAATCAGCAGCAGCGTGTCTTGGGTACTGAAGCCCATGACCTGATTGGCATAGATGGCAGCCAGGGTGATCACGGCGGAGATACCGGCCTGGTAGCAGACCGTGCAGGCAAGAAAGCCCAGCAGGTCGCGATAGCGCCCGGCTTCGCGTAGCGTCTGCGCGAAGCGCGCCAGCACCGCTTGCGCGATAGGCATGTCGCCGCACACGGGCTGCGGCTGGCTGCGCTCGCGCAGGAACAGGAAGGTCGGCAGGCTGGCGACGGCGAACAAGGACGCGGTGATCAGCATGCACACCGGCACGAACTGCGCCGCAGTCTGGCCCTGCGCCTGGGCCCAGCTGACGAAGGCCAGGCAGGCGCCCAGGCTGAACAGGCCACCGATATAGCCGAATCCCCAGCCCCAGCCGGACACCTTGCCCAAGGCCTCCACACGGGCGAGTTCGGGCAGGAAGGCGGCGATCAGGTTTTCGCCGCTGCCGAAACAGAAGTTGGATAGCACGATGAAAAGAATCGCGACACCGAGTTCCCCGGGTCCTGCCAGCGCGAGTCCAGCGGTAAATACGACACAACCGACCGTACTGAACAGCAGCAGGCGTTTCTTGCAGGCGAAGGCGTCGGCATAGGCGCCAACCAGCGGCGCGCTCAGGATGATCAGGGCGTAAGAGAGGGCTATGGCGCTGGTCCAGGCCAGCGTACCCCAGGCTTCGCCTTTGGCGACCACGGCGACGAAGTAGGCGTTGAACACGGCGGTGATCACCACCGTCGTGTAACCGGAGTTGGCGAAATCAAACATCGCCCAGGCCCAGATTTCTCGGCGTGTCACTCCGGGGGCAAGGCTGGTTGGCATGGCGATCCCTCTACAGGGCTGTGGCGAGGATAAAGCCCTCGCCACAGGTGCAATGTTCGTCTCAACGTCCTTAACCGACTGGTATTGAGCCTAGCCCTGGCCCACCCTTCCTGCGAGCGTATAATGGCAATTGGCAAGGATTTATACGCAAAGTTTCCTGTCATGAGGGGCCGCCGATGTCTCGTCCGCCTCCAGACCCCCGCGCCGTTCCCCATTACGATGGGGGCGCGGAAAAATTGCTCGAAATTGTCCAGCGCACCGTGGTCGAGCTGCACCCGCAAGCGGCAGAAGGGTTGCACGTTACCTTGCACAGCGTGCTGGACCGGGACCTGGGCGTAGACAGCCTGGCTCGAGTCGAACTGTGGTCACGTATCGAGCACGAATTCGGTGTGCGCTTACCAGAACACCTGTTCGCCTCGGCGGACACCCCCGCCGATGTACTGCGCGTGCTGCACAGCCGTCATGGCGCCGAGGCCGTCCGTCCGTTGCCCGCCAGCGACGCTGGCGAAGCCCTGACAGCAGCAGGGCAGACGCCGGACGCCGCGCGGACCTTGATCGAGGTACTGGACTGGCATGTGCGTCATCAGCCGCAGCATCTCCACGTGCGCCTGCTAGGTGAACGTGACCAGCAGGAAGCGATCAGCTATGGCGCCTTGCACCAGGGCGCCCTGGCCGTTGCCGCAGGGCTGCAACGCAGTGGCTTGCGGGCCGGTCAGACCGTGGCCCTGATGCTGCCCACAGGCCGCGACTTTCTCCAGGGTTTTCTCGGCATCCTGTTGGCCGGTGGGGTGCCGGTGCCCATCTACCCACCGCTGCGCCTGTCGCAGATCGAGGATCATCTGCGCCGCCAGGCCGGCATCCTGCACAACGCCGAGGCCAAAGTGCTGATTACCGTGACGCAAGCGAAGCTGCTCGCCCGCCTGCTCCGGCCGCAGGTCCCGAGCCTGGCCCGTATCGCCAGCGTGGCCGAGTTGATGGGCGAGGGGGGCGAGTGCGTCACACCGTTGCGGCAACCGGGTGACATCGCCTTCCTGCAGTACACCTCGGGTAGCACTGGCCAGCCCAAGGGCGTGATGGTCAGCCATGCCAATCTGCTGGCCAATCTGCGCGCCATGGGCAGGGCGCTGAAGGTGGGCCCGCAGGACGTGTTCGTCAGCTGGCTTCCCATGTACCACGACATGGGCTTGATCGGTGCCTGGCTGGGCAGCCTGTATTACGGCTACAACCTGGTGCTGATGTCACCGCTGGCTTTCCTGGCACGGCCGGAGCGTTGGCTATGGGCCATCGATAGCATGCGCGGCACCTTGTCGGCGGCGCCCAATTTCGCCTACGAACTGTGTCTGAACAAACTCGCTGACAGTGACCTCGAGGGCCTGAACCTGAGCAGCTGGCGCCTGGCCTTCAACGGTGCCGAACCGGTCAGCCCGGATACCTTGCAGCGCTTTACCGAGCACTTCGTACGCTACGGCCTGGCGCCCACGGCGTTGACGCCTGTCTATGGGTTGGCCGAGGCCACGTTGGGCGTGGCCTTTCCTCCCTTGGACCGAGGGCCGCTGATCGACCGGGTGCAGCGAGAGGCGTTCCAGACCCGTGGCACTGCACTGCCCGCCGAAGCGGACGCCAGCGCAACGCTGCGCTTTGTCTCCAGCGGCCGGCCGTTACCGGGGCATCAGATTCGCATCGTCGATGGTCGCGGGGTCGAACTCCCCGAGCGCAGCGAAGGTCACCTGCAGTTCAGTGGGCCATCTACCACCGGAGGCTATTACCGTAACCCCGAAGAGACCCGCCGGGTGTTGCGCGATGGCTGGATCGACTCGCTCGACTTCGCCTACATGGCCGCTGGTGAGGTCTACCTGACCGGCCGCGCCAAGGATCTGATCATCCGGGCCGGGCGCAACATCTACCCCTACGATGTCGAAGCGGCGGTCGGCAACTTGCCCGGTCTGCGCAAAGGCTGCATTGCGGTGTTCGGCAGTCCTGACCCGGCCACCGGCACCGAGCGCCTGGTGGTGCTGGCCGAAAGCTACGAGAAGGAAGCTGCCGCGCGGCAACGCCTGCAGCAGGAGGTCAACCGCATCGTGGTCGACCTCACCGGAGTGTCGCCCGACGATATCGTGCTGGCACCGCCGCATAGCGTACTGAAAACCTCCAGCGGCAAAATTCGCCGTGCTGCCAGTCGTGAACTGTATGAGCGCGGTGAAGTAGGCCGGCCACACCTCGCTGTGTGGCGCCAGTTGCTGCGCCTGGTGCTGCAGGCCGTACGCGGGCATTTCAGTCGCAGTTGGCGGAGAGGCCGCACGGCGCTATATGCCGCTTACATCTGGCTGCTGTTCTGGCTGGTCACCCCACTGACCTGGCTGGGCGTCGCGCTCCTGCCGCGCCAGCGTTGGTGCCGCAGCTTTACCCGCGCGGCCGCACGGCTGTTCGTGTGGTTGACGGGTGTGCCGTTCAGCGTCACGGGGCTGGAGCACCTGCCTGAGTCTGGGGCGAGCGTACTGGCCGTAAACCATGCCAGCTACCTCGACGGTGTCATTCTCTGCGCGGTCCTGCCGCCGCGATTCAGCTTCGTTGCCAAGCGCGAACTGGCTGGACAGTGGGTCGCCGGCCGGTTCCTGCGCAAGCTCGGTGCCCGCTTCGTCGAACGCTTCGACCTGCAGCGCAGCGCTGCGGACACCGGGCCCCTGGCCGAGGCGCTAGAGGCTGGCCAGCCGCTGGTGTTCTTTCCCGAGGGAACCTTCACCCGCGAGCCGGGCTTGCGAACGTTCCACATGGGCGCCTTCGTGCTCGCCGCGCGTACCGGCGTGCCGCTGCTGCCGGTCGCAATCCGCGGCACGCGCAGAGTGCTGCGCGACGGTCAGTGGTTCCCGCGTTACGGTGCAATCCACGTCAACGTCTGCTCGCCGCTGTTGGCGCAAGGGCCGGACTGGACGGCGGCAATCAAGCTGCGGGATACGACGATAGCGATGCTGCTAGAGCATCTGGATGAATCGGAACGCGCCCAGCGCGCTGGATAGGCGACTACTTTGCTGTCGTCGTCTGTCCAGGGCCGGTGATAGCGTGGCACACGTCAACAGCGAAACTGGATTGGATCAATCATCACCGACACAAGCTGACCAGGGCGGCTGCAGGTGCCGAGCAATAGCACACTCCACCACCCTGGCCACCACCTGAGCAGGTCCGATGACCCTGCGGACAGCCAACACCGTGACGGTTGCAAGCCCCGGCATTGGCGGCTTCAGTTTTGCGCGGTCTTTTCACCTGCTTGCAGTTTCACCGTCTCTTCCAGGGTGAAGCGCCCCAGCGGGTTTTGCAGGAAGTTCTGGATATTGCTGCGCGAAATATTGATGTAGGGGCTGTAGTACAGATCGATCCAATGGACATCCTGTTTGGCCTGTTTCTGTAGTGCCTG
This sequence comes from Pseudomonas wadenswilerensis, assembly GCF_900497695.1. Lineage (GTDB taxonomy): Bacteria > Pseudomonadota > Gammaproteobacteria > Pseudomonadales > Pseudomonadaceae > Aquipseudomonas > Aquipseudomonas wadenswilerensis. Next base: position 83,250 of record NZ_UIDD01000013.1, read on the forward strand.
GTAAATCTGCTTGCGTTTGCTCGGGTCGATCTCCACCCGGGCCGCGGCCACCAGGTCCTTGACCTTGTCGTTGTGGTAGCGGGTCATGTAGTTCATGTTGGTGTCGTGACCGAGCACGAAGGTGGTCTTCTGGTCCGGGTCCAGCACGTCGTTGGTCCAGTACATCACCGACAGGTCGTAATCGCCATCGACCAGCATCTGCCAGCTCTGGGTCGGGTCGACCTTCTGCAGGTTGGCGGTGATGCCGACATCGGCCAACTGCTTCTGCACCAGCACGGCGATCTGCTCGTCGGCCTCGTTGCCGGCGTTGACCACATAGTTGACCTTGAGCCCCTCGGCGCCAGCCTTCTTCAGCAGCTCGCGGGCCTTGGCCGGGTCGAAGGGGCGTTGTAGGTTGTTGGCGTTGTGATAGAGCGCGCCCTTGGGAATGTACGAATAGGCCACGTCGCCGTGGCCGAAGGTCACGGTGTCCACCAGGGCCTTCTTGTCGATCGCCAGGTCGATAGCCTCGCGCACCTCGACCTGGCCCAGCAACCCCTTCTCGTGGTTGATCAGCAGGTGGTCCTCACGGGTCGACGGGTCGATGTGAATGGTCAGGCTCGGGTCCTTGCGCAGGGTATCGACACGGGAGAAGGGCACGAAGATCGCCGAGTCCAGTTCGCCGGCCTGGACCTTGAGCATGCGGGTGTTGTCGTCGGGGATGGAGATCCACTCGACGCCATCCAGGCTGACCTTGTCGGCCTCCCAGAAGTGCGGGTTCTTTTCCAGGATCACCCGGTCACCGCGCAGCCACTCCTTGACCTTGAAGGCACCGGAGGTCACCGGCTCCTGGGCGTAGGCGTCTTCGCCGATCGCATCCATGGCCTTTTTCGACAGGATCGAGACGTTGGCGGTGGCCAGTTGCGAGAGGAACGGCACCGACTTGCTCTTCAGGGTCACCACCAGGGTGCGCTCGTCCGGGGCGTCGGCCTTGTCGATGATCTTGTAGGAGTCGGCCCACAGCGAGCCGGGGTTGTCGCGGATGCGCAGCAGGGAGAACGCCGCATCGCCGGCGCTCAGTGGCGAGCCATCGGAGAACTTGGCTTCGCGGATCTTGAAGGTGTAGGTCAGGCCGTCGTCGGAGACCTTCCAGCTTTCGGCCAGGCCCGGGACCAGCCGGGTGCCACTGTTGTCGACCCGGATCAGCACGTCGTAGACGTTGGCGAAGACCCAGCTGTCGCGGTTCTGTGCGCTCTTGATCGGGTCGAAGGTGGTGCTCTCCTCACGACAGCCGATGGTCAGCACGCCGGCTGCCAGGGTTGTGCCGGTGGCCAGGGTGCTGGCGGCCAGGACGGCGGCGGTGAGTAGCTTCAATGCTGTGGGTTTCATGCTCAAGCTCCGTTTGATGGTCATGGTTGTTGTGTCAGTACGGCGGTCGCGGATGGATGCAGGCATGGCGCCGGGCACCCTGTGAGTGGCTGGGCGGCGCGGTTTCGCTGCAGGTGGGCCGCGCCTGCGGGCAGCGTGGGTGGAAGGCGCAACCCGACGGCAGGTGCAGCGGGCTCGGTGGCTCGCCGGCCAGGGGGCGTTCTGGCAGGCGGCGGGCCGGGTCGATGTCGGCGATCGACTGGATCAGCGCGGCGGTGTAGGGGTGATGGGGCGCGTCGAACACCTCGTCCACCGGGCCTTCCTCGACGATCTGCCCCAGGTACATCACCGCCACCCGGTCGCACAGCCGGCGCACCACGCCCAGGTCGTGGGTGATGAACAGCAACGCCAGGCCCATGCGTTCGCGCAGCGTCAGCAGCAGGTTGATGATCTGCCCCTGGATCGACACGTCCAGGGCGGCGACGCATTCGTCGGCGACGATCAGCCGCGGCTCGATGGCCAGGGCTCGGGCGATGCCCACCCGTTGGCACTGGCCGCCGCTGAGCGAGCCGGGCTTGCGTGCGGCCAGCCCGGGGTGCAGGCCGACCAGCTCGAGCAGTTCGTCGACCCGCGCCGGGATCCGCTCGGCGGGCACCTTGCGCTGCACCTGCAGGACTTCGGCGAGGATCTGGCCGATGCGCTGGCCTGGATTGAGCGCGCTGTACGGGTCCTGGAAGATCATCGCAGTCTCGCGGCGCAGGCGGGCGATATCGACCTTGCGGCCCTGGGTCATGTCGATGCCGTCGAACAGCACCTGCCCGGCGGTGACCGGGTTCAATTGCAGGATGGCCCGGGCCAGGGTGCTCTTGCCGCAGCCCGATTCGCCCACCAGGCCGAGGGTCTGGCCGGCGGCGAGGGTCAGCGAGGCGCCGTTGACCGCGTTGACTTTGCGCGGGCGCAGGCCGAACAGGCCGCCGCCGCCGGCGGAAAACTGTACATGCAGGTCCTTGACCTGCAACAGCGTGGTCATGACAGGCCTGCGGCCAGCAGCGGGGTGTGGCAGGCCAGGCGGTGGCCGGGGCCGCTCTCACGCAGCTCCGGCAACTGCTCCCGGCATAGCGGCAGGGCCTGGGCGCAGCGCGGCTCGAAGCGACAGCCCGGGGGCAGGGCATCGAGCAGGGGCGGTTGCCCGGCAATGGTAGTCATCAGCCGCACCTGGCGTTGCGCCGCGGGGTGGCAGGCCAGCAGCCCGGCACTGTACGGATGGCGTGGATGGGCCAGCAACTGGTGCTTGGCGCCGTGCTCGCAGAGACGTCCGGCGTACATCACGGCGATGCTGTCGCAGGTCTGCGCCACCACCCCCAGGTCGTGGCTGATCAGGATCATCGACAAGCCGCGACGGTCACGCAGCTCCAGCAGCAGGCGCAGGATCTGCGCCTGCACGGTGACATCCAGGGCCGTGGTCGGCTCGTCGGCGATCAGCACTTTCGGGTTGCAGCCCAGGGCCACGGCGATCATCGCCCGCTGGCGCATGCCGCCGGAAAACTCGTGAGGGTAGTTGTCCACCCGGGCTTTCGGATCGGGAATGCCGACCTGGCGCAGCACTTCGATGGCCTCGGCCCGAGCCTCGCGGCGCGAGGCGCCCTGGTGCAGGCGGATGCCCTCGGCGATCTGCTCGCCGATACGCATCAACGGGTCCAGGTGGCTGCTGGGGTTCTGGAAGATCATGCCCAGCTCGCGTCCGCGTAGGCGGCGCATGCCGGCCTCGTCCAGTTGCAGCAGGTCGTGGCCCGCCAGGTGCACGGACTTGCCCTCGATCCGCAGGTTCGGCGAGGGCAGCAGGCGCATGAGGGCACGGCAGGCCAGGGTCTTGCCCGAGCCGCTTTCGCCCACCAGACCGAGGATCTCGCCCTGGCCAAGGTCGAAAGACAGGCGCTCGACCAGGGTGATCTCGCGCGGGCCGTTGCGGGCGATCACGCTCAGCTCCCGGACCTGCAGCAGCGGTGTGCTCATGAGCGGTCTCCAAGGCGTTCGGCGACGCCATCGGCCAGCAGGCTGAAGCCCATGGCCAGGGTCACCACGGCCAGGCCGGGGAAGGTGCAGATCCACCAGGCGCTGGTGATGAAGCTCTGGCCCTCGGCCACCATCGAGCCCCACTCCGGGGTCGGTGGCTGCACGCCAAGGCCCAGGTAGCTGACGGCGGCGCCGTTGAGCAGCACCAGCACCGCGTCCGACATGCAGAACACAACCGAGCCGAACAGGGCATTGGGCAGCAGGTGGCCGAACAGCGTGCGCCGGTGGCTGAAGCCCAGGCTCCTGGCGGCCAGGGCGAAGTCGCTTTCCTTGAGCACGAGGATCTGTGAGCGGATCAGCCGTGCATAGGACACCCAGCCGACCAGGGCCATGGCGATATAGAAGCTGCCAAGGCCCGGGCCGAGAATGGCCATGATCGCCAGCATCAGCACCAGGAAGGGGAAGGCCAGGACGATGTCGATCAGGCGCATGCAGGCGTTGTCCAGCAAGCCGCCGATGTAGCCGGAAATGGCGCCGATGCAGGTGCCCAGCAGGAACGGGAAGATCACCCCGATCAGGGCCATCTGCAAGTCGGTGCGCGCGCCCCAGATCACCCGCGACAGCACGTCGCGGCCGAAATTGTCGGTGCCGAAGGGGTGCGCCAGGCTGGGGGCGGCCAGGCGCAGCTCGCCGTTCTGCATCAGCGGGTCGAACGGGGCGATCCATGGTGCGCACAGCGCCAGCAGGCACCAGCCGAGGACGATGGCGAGGCCGCAGTACAGGGTCAGGCGACCGTTGCGCAGGTTCCAGCCCAGGCGCCAGCGGAGGGAAAGCGTGGGGCTGGGACTGTGGCTCATTGGATCTTCACCCGCGGATCGAGGGCGGTGGTCGCCACGTCGGCGATGAAGTTCACCGCCACCGTGGCACAGGCCAGCACCATGGCCACGCCCTGGACCACCATGTAGTCGCGGGTGAAGATGCCGCGCACCAGCAACTGGCCGATGCCGGGCAGGGAGAACAGGCTTTCGATCACCACGGTGCCGCTGATCAGCCAGCCGATGTTGACCGCCAGCAGGTTGATCGTCGGCACCATGGAGTTGGGCAAGATGTGCCGCCGCAGCAGCGCGCCTTCGCCAAGGCCGCGGGCGCGGGCCGCGGTGACGTGGTCGGCCTGCATCTCCAGCAGGATGCTGGCCCGCAGGTTGCGCACCAGTACCGCCGAGAGCGCCAGGGCGATGGTCAGGCAGGGCAGCACCAGGTGATGCATCTTGTCGGCCCAGGTCCGGCCATAACCGGACACCGGGAACAGCCCCCAGTGCACGCTGAACAGCAGGATCAGCATCAGGCCCAGCCAGAAGGCCGGCAGGCCCAGGCCGGCGGTGGTGAACAGGCGGATCAGGTTGTCGGTCCAGCCGCCCTTGTTGCGGGCGGCGAGAATGGCTAGCGGCACGGCGATGAGCAGCGCCAGCAGCACGCTGCCGAGCACCAGCATCAGGGTGGGCTCGATGCGGCTGGCGATCAGGGGCAGGGCGTCGATCTTGTACAGCAGCGATTTGCCCAGGTCGCCGTTGAGCAGGTTCTTCAGGAAGTACAGGTACTGCACCCAGATCGGCTCGTCCAGGCCAAACTGGGCGCGGATCTTCTGAATCGCATCCGGAGTGCTGCGCGCACCCAGCAGCACCCGCGCCGGATCGCCCGGAATCGAACGGACCAGCACGAAGGTGATGATGCTGATACCCAGCAGCACCGGCAGCAGCTGCAACGGACGGATCAGGACGAACCGGTAGCGTGCCAGGTTCATCGATCAGCCCCGGTTGCGCTGCAGGAAATCCAGCAACACCGGGAAGTAGGCTTGCGGCTCTTCGTAGAACGGCATGTGACTGCTGTTGGGGAACACGTGCAGCTCGGCCTGGTCATGCAGTGCCAGTTTCATGCGCAGGGCGCAGGCGGGGGACAGTTCGTCGTGCTGGCCGGTGGTGATCAGGACCGGCATTTGGAACTCGCGCATTTGCTCCAGGCGGTTCCAGTCCTTGAGGTTGCCGATATAGAGGAATTCGTTGGGCCCCTGCATGGTGGTGTAGGGGCCCATGTTCCAGTCGCCCAGCGAGCGTTTGACCGGCGCCGGCCACTCGTCGAGGCGGCACACGTGACGGTAGTTGAGCAGGGTGATGGCTGCCTGGTACTGGGGATGATCGAGGTTCCCCTGGGCCTCGTAGCGCTGCATCATCGCCACGGTTTCGCTGCCCAGGGCACTGCGCAGGCGTTCCAGCTCGCTGATCAGGTGCGGGATGTCGCCGACGGTGTTTTCCAGAATGAGGCTTTTCAGCGACTGCGGATGGTGGATGGCGTATTCGATCGCCAGCCAGCCGCCCCAGGAGTGCCCCAGCATATGCACGCGACCCAGGTCCAGGGCCTGGCGGACCTGCTCGACCTCGGCCACGTAGCGGGTGATGTTCCACAGGCTGTCGTCGTCGGGGCGGTCGGAGGCGCCGGTCCCCAACTGGTCGAAGGCGACCACGCGGATGCCCTTGTCCCTGAGCCAGGCATGGGCATCGCGAAGGTAGTCGCAGGGCAGGCCCGGCCCGCCGTTGAGGCACAGCAGTACCTCGTCCCCTTCGCCAAAGCTGTACACCACGAGATTGTGGCCATCGACCGATACGTTGAACTGCTGGTCAGGTTGCATCTCACGCCACATCGCTACTCTCCTGTTGGCCATGGCTTACAGCTATACCCTGCACAGGAGAGTGCGCCGCCTACAAGCTAGTATTTCTTATAGGTTTTGTCTGGCAGTCCCGCGCCGAGCCGTGGCATTCTACTCGGCGGACTTCAAGATGGAAATCCAACAGGGTATACACAGGGAGTGTAAGGAATGCAGGCCAAGCTGGCTGATCTCCATACCCGTCTGGCGTCGGACAGTAATCTGGACGAACAGATGGACAGCGTCGCCGAGCTGGCGGCGCAACTGGGCTTCGATGCCCTCGTGTACGACTACAGCCCGGTGCCGCTGGATCACCTCGGCGAATTGATCACCCCCGCCGTGGTCAGGCTGCGCCAGACCCCGAGGGATTGGCAGGACCTGTGGTGCTCCGATGGCTTCTACCAGATCGACCCGGTGCAGCAACTGGCCGTTTCCTCCATCGCGCCGTTCGCCTGGTCCTACCTGCCCAAGGGCGAGACGGTCCTGCAGCGCCTGATCGATCGCCGCCATGCGCCGGTGGTCGGTTACCTGCTCGATGCGCAACTGGCCTGCGGCGTCACCGTGCCCATCCACCTGCCGCGCGGCGGGCTGGCGACCCTGACCGGCCTGCGTCCCCAGGCCAGTCAGCGTGACCTGGACGATGCCCGGGAACACCTCGCCGACTTCAGCCTGATCGCCCATGCCTTGCAGGAGGCCGCCTATCCCCTGCTGGGCAAGGAGGCCGCCAGCCGCGCCATCCGCCTGACCCGCCGTGAGCTCGAGTGCCTGCGCTGGGCTGCCGAAGGCCTGACCGCAGCGCAGATCGCCGAGATGCTCACCCGCTCGCTGGCCACGGTCTCCCTGCACCTGACCTCGGCCATGCACAAGCTGGGGGCGAAGAACCGGGTCCAGGCGGTCGCCCGGGCGGTGCACTACCGTCTGCTCGACAATTGAGTGGTAAAAAATCCGAAAACCTAGAGAACTCTCTAGTTATGCCTCGTCGTGCGTAGCGATATTGTGTGCTTCACGATTCGCACGGAGCCGGATGAAATGGAACTCATCAAATCGCATGAAGGTTTTGCCCCGTTCGGCGACTATCAGACCTGGTACCGCGTCACGGGTGACCTGGATGGTGGTCGCACCCCGCTGGTCATCCTGCATGGCGGGCCGGGCTGCACCTACGATTATGTCGATGCCTACAAGGATGTCGCGGCCGGTGGCTACCCGGTCATCCACTATGACCAGCTGGGCAATGGCCGTTCGACCCACCTGCCGCAGATGCCGTCGTCGTTCTGGACGGTGAAGCTGTTCATGGAAGAGCTCGACAACCTGCTCGAGCACCTGGGTATCAGCGACCGCTACGCCCTGCTGGGCCAGTCCTGGGGTGGCATGCTGGCCAGCGAGCACGCGGTGCAGCGCCCGGCGGGCCTGCGTTGCCTGGTGATCGCCAACTCGCCGGCAGACATGCGCACCTGGGTCAGGGAGGCCAACCGCCTGCGCGAGAAGCTGCCCAAGGACGTGCAGGCCACACTGCTGCGCCATGAAGCCGTGGGCGACTACACCGCCGCCGACTACATTGCCGCCACCCGGGTGTTCTACGATCGTCACGTGTGCCGCCTGAACCCCTGGCCGGACGAGGTGGCCCGCACCTTCGCCCAGGTCGATGCCGACCCGACCGTGTACCACGCCATGACCGGACCCAACGAGTTCCACATCATCGGCAGCACCAAGGACTGGAGCATCGTCGACCGCCTGCCGCAGATCAACGTGCCGAGCCTGCTGATATCAGGACACTATGACGAAGCCACGCCGCTGGTGGTCAAGCCGTACTTGGACCTGATCCCGGGCATCCGCTGGGCATTGTTCGAGAACTCCAGCCACATGCCCCATGTGGAGGAGCGGGTGGCCTGCATGGGTACCGTGGTCAAGTTCCTCGACGAGAGCCTGTAGCGTTCGCGACGCGCACCATGCCAGTGTCCAGGCGGTTGGCGATCGCGCCAGCCGGCATTAAATTTGTACCGTTTGCTCGTGAACCTTGTGTTGAGGATCGCAGTCTTAGCCGAGCCATTTTTTCGGCATTACCGCTGTCATCCCATCAGAGCCGTTCGCCCCATGCGCCAAGCCGTCCGCTGCTCCCGCTTTGTCTCGCTCTGCCTCATTCCTTTGTTCCCCCTGCTTGCCAGCCCCGCCCATGCCAGCGGGGAGAGGCAACTGGTGGAGGCCATCAACGACTACCGCGCCCAGCCCCAGCGCTGCGAGAGGCGCGTGGTTCGGGGCTCGACGCCGCTGGCGTTGAAGTCGAACCTGGCGTTGCCGATCGGCTATAGCGGTGGTTTGCGGGAAAGGTTGAAGGCTGCCGGCTATCAGGCGGTGACGGTGCGAACCATCCGCCTGGTCGGCGCGCAAGATGCCGAGGAGGCCTTTGACATGCTCCAGAGCGACTACTGCGCAGCCCTGCTCGATAACCAATTTGCCGATATCGGCGTCAGTCGCGCCCGCAGCGAGTGGCGGGTGGTGCTGGCGCGCCCCTTGCTCGATGCTCAGCTTGGCGACGGGCGATCTGCGAGCAACGCGTTGCTGGCGCAGGTCAACGCAGCACGGGCGAAGCCGCGCCAGTGTGGTCGCCAGCGCTTCGCCGCAGCACGTCCGTTGACTTGGAATACTGCCTTGGGGACGGCGGCGCAGAGACACAGCCGGGCGATGGCCAACGGGAATTATTTCGCGCATCGTGCCCCCAACGGCGACTTGCCGGCAGACCGGGCGTGGGATGCCGGCTACCGTGGCCGTCAGATCGGCGAGAATATCGCCGCAGGGCAGGGCTCACCGAGCAAGGCGATGGCAGGCTGGCTGGCCAGCCCCGGGCATTGCGCCAATCTGATGAACCCGATGTTTACCCAAGTGGGCGCGGCCTATGCTGCGAACTCGCGTAGCGATGAGGGCGTGTATTGGACGATGCTGTTCGGCGCGCCTTGAGGGAGGGCGAGCCCCTTTTTATGGTGGACAATCCAAAACCTTGCGCTAGCCTGAAAGTTCTCCTCTAGGGAGGAGATCAATTGATCAAAGGAATGAACCAATCTATATACAGTTCTGAAGGAATAGAACAATGACTGATATTGACTTTTCATCGGTGAAGTCCAACGTAAATGATTCAGCATCATTGATGCCTAGTATTGCCAATAAAAAAATCCTCATGGGTTTCTGGCATAACTGGCCAGCCGGCCATAGTGATGGCTATCAAGGTGGGCAGTTTGCCAATCTGAATTTAGTGGATGTACCCAAGGACTACAACGTTGTTGCTGTAGCGTTCATGAAAGGCCAAGGTATTCCTACCTTCAAACCTTACAACCTCTCCGACGATGAGTTTCGCCGTCAGGTAGGTGTGCTGAACAGCCAGGGACGGGCTGTACTGATCTCATTGGGCGGCGCCGACGCTCACATTGAGTTGCACAAGGGGGATGAGCAGCCACTGGCGAATGAAATCATTCGCTTGGTTGAAGTCTACGGTTTTGATGGGTTGGATATCGACCTGGAGCAAAGCGCCATTGATTTTGCTGACAACAAGACGGTGCTGCCGGCGGCCTTGAAACTGGTGAAGGATCACTACAAGGGCGAAGGGAAACATTTCATCATCAGCATGGCGCCTGAGTTTCCCTACCTCAGAGTTGGCGGCAAGTACGTTGGCTACATTCAGGCCCTTGAGGGGTACTACGACTTCATCGCGCCTCAGTACTACAACCAAGGTGGCGATGGGATCTGGGTGCAGGAGGCCAACGGTGGGCAAGGTGCCTGGATTGCACAGAACAATGATCAGATGAAAGAGGATTTCCTCTACTACCTGACCGAAAGCCTGGTGACTGGCACTCGGGACTACATTGCCATCCCCGCAGATAAATTCGTCATTGGCTTACCGGCCAATAATGACGCTGCGGCCACTGGCTATGTGATCGATCCTGCTGCAGTTGTAAATGCATTCAAGCGTCTCGACGCTGCCGGCCATTCCATCAAAGGGCTGATGACCTGGTCTATCAACTGGGACGATGGCATTACCAAGGACAATGTTCCCTACAACTGGGAGTTCTACGATCGTTACTCCCCGTTGATTCACGGCGGGTCGGAGCATGGTGATCGGCCAACGGCGCCCGCGAACCTGTCCGCCAGGGACGTAACCGAGATCAGCATGACCTTGAGTTGGGGGGCTTCAAGCGGCCCTCGTCCAATCGAGACATACACGCTATACCGAAATGGGGCTGCGATAGGCCAGGTGGCAGTTTTAACGCTGAAGGACTCAGGCCTAACGCCGAACACTCAGTACAGCTACTTTGTCACGGCAACAGACTCTCAGGGTAATGAGTCGCTTCCGAGCAAGAGCCTGAGCGTTCGAACTGCTGGAGACATCCCTGATCCAGAGTTCCCCGAGTGGCAGTTGAACCATCTTTATCGCAAGGAAGATGGCGTGACGTACGAAGGTAATCATTACGTGTGCCTGCAAGAGCACACTTCAAACGCAGGCTGGACACCACCCGTCGCCTTTACCCTTTGGTCGAAGGTCGCAATCAAGCGGCGCGCTTAGAGCGCTTTGCAAAGCCCGGCTGAAATGCCGGGCTTTCATTTCCCCTCTGCCCTATACCAGGACTGCGTTTCTCGGCCTTCAATACGCAGCAAAAGAAGGTACGGCCGATGCTTCGGCCTGCATCTCCATGAGGTTTTCCTCAAGCATGTCCAGGAAGACTTTCACCCTCGCCGGCACCAGTCGGCGAGTAGGGGTTATCGACTTGGTGGTTGGCCGACGCCAATGGTGTGGTCGTGGTGCCGCGCGCGCGTGCCCAAGAGGTTGCTCAGGTGGCGCGCCAGATCGAAGCGATCGAAGCGGATATCCGCGCCTTGATCAGCCAGGGCCGCACTCTCAGACAAGCCCGTGAAGAGCTGGGTTATCACACCCTGCAACGCAAGGCATAAGCATTGTTCTGCTGACCCGCGCTAAACGAAGGCGGCAAGTGAGGCGTTCAGCTAACTGAACGTGGCACTTGCCGTTTTTTGTGCGTCCGGCGCCAGCGCCGATGTGCCCAAAAGCTGCGCCAGCAGGCATAGCTGTTATGCCCACATTGTTTAGCAGGGGTTGCTACGCCGCTCTAAGATAGGCACGCGCTATGCGCCTTTCCCTCTATACACCCTGTCGACGGTCAAAGCGGCAGAGGTTTCCTTCGCCGGCCATGCCTGCGAATCGATCGATTTGTTGAAGGTTTACCGTGCACGCTGAAGCTCGTCTTCCCGGAGCCTCGGGCATTTTTTGCCTGGGCATGCTGCAGATTCTGATCTGGGGCGGTTCGTTCTTTCTACTGGCGGTCATGGGTGACCCGATCATGCGCGACACCGGCTGGGGCAGTCAGTGGGTCTATGGCGCATTGTCGTTGAGCCTGATGATCTCGGCGCTGCTAGCGCCCATCTCGAGCCGTCTGGTGGCACGTTATGGCGGCCGCGTGCAATTGGCCTGCAGTGGCCTGATCGTCGCGCTGGGGTTGTTGATCGTTGCCGTCAGCGAAACCCTGCCAGTGTTCCTGCTGGCCTGGGCCGTGATAGGTATCGGCATGGCGGCGGGGCTCTATGAAGCCCTGTTCTCCACCCTTGGCGCGCTGTACGCGGAACGCGCTGGCAGGGCCATCATCGGCATCACGTTGATCTCGGGTTTCGCCACGACCCTGGCCTGGCCGCTGGTTGCATTGGCCATCGAGCACGTGGGCTGGCGTGCCACTTGCGTGGCTTATGCGCTGCTGTTGGTACTGGCGACACCGCTCTATCTGAAGGTGTTGCCAAGGGGTGGCAGGCTGCGCCAAGTCAAAGGCACCACAGAGCAAAGCAGCCAGCCGGTTGACCGGCATCTGTACGTGCTGTTGATCTGGATCTTCGCGTTGGGCGCGATCATCATGACGGCGATCTCGGTGCAACTGGTGGCGGTGCTGCAGGGCCTTGGCTACTCGTTGGCGGCGGCGATTGCGCTGTCGTCGCTGCTCGGCCCCAGCCAGGTAGCTTCGCGTGTTTTGCAAATGATCGCAGGTAAGCGGCATCCGATCTGGACTGCGCTGGTGTCGGCGGTGCTGGTCGCCCTCGGGATGCTGATGGTGGCCTTTGCGCCTGGCGCTACGGCAGTCGGCTTGCTGCTGTACGGCCTTGGCAACGGATTACGGGCGATCGTCCGGGGCTTGCTGCCGCTGGTGTTGATGCCGGCTTCGCAGTATGTGGCGCTGATGGGCAAGATGTCGCGCCCGTCGCTGATCGGCCAAGCGCTGACGCCCCTGGCCGGTGGCTATTTGATGCAGCACTTTGGCGCTACAGGTGTGCTCGTCACGCTGTGCAGCTTGGCGGTGATCAACGTGGTTCTGGTAGGCCTGGTATTGAGGTCTTTGCAACGTTCCCGCGCTTGGCCGGGCTGAGCAAAAACAGAGCAAATCACGATGAGCGATAACGCGTCTTGAGCAGCACGCGCGCACCTGCCACGGCGCAACAGCCATACCCATCGAGCATAGCCTACGAAATGAGAGCCGTGCAGTATCCTATGCTCAACCTCGGTCTTCCGTAAATTTTGCGTAAAAGCAGGCATAAGTGCCCGCTTCGCAGGAGCATGGGTCAGATCTTCAGCCCGGGAGTTGAATGGCCGCCTACGGCCCGCCAAAGACTGTTATCTAACTCGCGCTCTCATTATTGGGCGCATCAAATGTCCGCTTCTGGCCGATAGCAGCCGCTGGAGGTTGGAGCTGATTTGACTGTTCCGCAGCAGGGAATGGGCTCCCCAATTGGTTGAATCCTATACTGCCTTGATCAGATAGCAGGGGGCAGGGGCAATGGGATGCCAAAGCCGTGGTCAGTGACACGGGCACCTGGTGCGACCCCCATATTCCCGCGTATCCTGTTGCCGAGTTATTCCGTGGACAACAGTGTGGTCTGTGCCGATGGTTCGGAGACGGCAGTCGATGCGGTGATCTGGTGCACCAGATTTAAACCGGCTTTAGGGCACCTAGCCAGCCTTCGGATGATTACCGAGGAAGGGCGAGTGGCCGTCGAGGGGGCTCGCGCTGTGAACGAACACAGACTATGGCTGGTGGGCTATGGCGAGTGGGCGGGTTCGGTGTCGGCGATTTTGGTAGGGGTTACCCGTAGAGCCCGCAGTACTGTCGCTGAGATTGAGCAATTGCTTGTAAAGGCGGAGGTACGAGAGCTTCCGCCTGATGGTCGCTGGTCAGCTTGGCTGCTGTGTGGTGTCGCCGTGCCTGGGCAAGGCGATTGAGATGAGAGCGGCAGCCAATACAAAACCGCTCGATACCCACAAGCAAGCCTCCAGGCCATAAGTTTGGAACACCCAGCCGGAAAGCAGGGTGCCGAGCAGTCGTCCCAGAGCGTTGGACATGTAGTAGAAGCCCACGTCCAGTGAGACCCCGTCTTCCTTGGCATAGCTAACGATCAGGTAGCTGTGCAGCGATGAATTCACGGCAAACAGCACGCCGAACAGCATCAGCCCACCAAGCAATACCACCTGACCCGACCAGCCTGCGCTCAGCCCCAGAGCAATGAGTGCGGGCAGTCCGGCCAGCGCGATAGCCCAGGTGAAGGATGCTCGGCCGTCTGGCACATGGCCACGCTGCTTGCCGGTGATGCTGGGGGCAAAAGACTGCACGATGCCATAGCCGATGATCCAGGCGGCAAGAAAGCCACCGACCAGCCAGAAGTCCCAGCCAAATACGCTGCTCAGGTACACCGGCAGCGCTACGACGAACCAGACGTCACGGGCACCGAAGAGAAACAGGCGTGCGGCCGAGAGAGTGTTGATTGCCCGGCTCTTGGACAGTATGTCGCGGAATTTCGGTTTGGCTTTGGCCTTGCCCAGGTCCTTTTTCAGCAGCAGCAAGCTGCCTATCCAGATCAATGCCAGCGCCGCCGCCATCGCCAGTACCGCCATGGTGAAGCCGAGCAGCGCAAGCAGCGCACCGCCAAGGAAAAAGCCCACCCCTTTGAGCGCGTTTTTCGAGCCTGTGAGGATGGCCACCCACTTGTAGAGGGTACCTTGCTGGCTATCCGGAACCAGGAGCTTGATCGAGCTCTTGGCACTCATCTTGTTGAGGTCCTTGGCGATGCCGGACAACGCTTGGGCTCCCATCACCCAAGGTACCGTCAGCCAGGCCGCCGGTACCGTGAGCATCAGCAAGGCCAGGACCTGCATGCCCAGGCCGATGTTCATGGTGCGATTGAGACCCAGGCGGGCGCCGAGGTAGCCGCCCACCAGGTTGGTGATCACGCCGAAAATTTCGTAAAACAGGAACAGCGCTGCGATCTGCAGCGGCGTGTAGCCAAGTGTATGGAAGTGCAAAACCACCAACATGCGCAACGCGCCGTCGGTGAGGGTGAAGGCCCAGTAATTGCCGGTAACCAGCAGGTACTGACGCACTTCCGTAGACAGGGCTGACAACGCCTTCATGATCGCCGTTTACTCCGCCGTGCCGACCAGTCGGGCCAGCTCCGCTGCACGATTGGCGTAGCCCCACTCGTTGTCGTACCAGGCGTAGATCTTCACCTGGGTGCCGTTGACCACCAGGGTCGACAGCGCATCGATGATCGAAGACCGCGGATCGGTGCGGTAGTCGATGGACACCAGTGGGCGTTCTTCGTAACCCAGGATGTCCTTCAGCGGGCCTTCGGCAGCCGCCTTCAGCAGCAAGTTGACCTCTTCAGCCGTGGTTTCACGCGCCACCTCGAACACGCAGTCGGTCAGCGAGGCGTTGGCCAGCGGTACGCGCACGGCGTGACCATTCAGCTTGCCGCGCAGTTCGGGGAAGATCTCGGCGATCGCTGTGGCCGAACCGGTGGTGGTCGGGATCAGGCTCATGCCTGAGGCACGGGCGCGGCGCAGGTCCTTGTGCGGGGTATCGAGGATGCTCTGGGTATTGGTCAGGTCGTGGATGGTGGTGATCGAGCCGTGGCGGATGCCCAGGTTCTCGTGAATCACTTTGACCACCGGAGCCAGGCAGTTGGTGGTGCAGGAAGCGGCGGTGACAATGCGGTGCTGGGCCGGGTCGAACAGGTGCTGGTTTACGCCCATCACCACGTTCAGTGCGCCTTTTTCCTTCACCGGGGCACAGACCACCACGCGTTTGACGCCCTGATCCAGGTAGGCCTGGAGCACGGCTACCGACTTCATCTTGCCGCTGGCCTCGATGACCAGGTCGCAGCCCGACCAGTCGGTGTCGGCGATGGTCTTGTTCGCTGTGACCTTGATGTGTTTGCCATCGATCACCACCGAGTCGCCTTCTGCACCTGCTTCGCGGTGCCAGCGTCCGTGGATCGAGTCGAAGTTGATCAGGTGGGCGTGGGTCTCAGCGTCCCCGGCCGGGTCATTGATCTGTACGAATTCGAATTCCGGCCAGTCCCAGGACGCGCGCAGCGCCAAGCGACCGATACGTCCAAACCCATTGATGCCTACTTTGATTGCCATTTTCTTGTTCTCGAGTCGCGGTTCGCGAGCGGTCAGAGGGTACTGGTGAACTGATTGATGTAGCTGACGTGTGCAGGGTTTTGAATCGCTCGCGGGCGCAGGGCCTGAACCTGAGCGATGGCCTCGTGCACAGGGATACCGCACTCGATCATCAGGCGGGCTGCGAACAAGCCGGTACGGCCCGAGCCACCCTTGCAGTGAATAGCGATCGATTTGCCAGCCATCACCAGCTCTTTTAGGCGCTCCCGATGGGTTTCCCAGGCGGCAGCAAAGGGCTCGCCGGGAGCCTGATCATCCTCCACCGGCAGGTGGAACCATTCAAGGCCCAGCAGCTGGCATTCCTCAGGCAGTAGATCGACCTCGTTCTGCAACAGCTCTTCATCCGGCATCAGGGTTACCAGTGCGCTCGCGCCGGCATCGCGCAGTGTTGCCAGAGCCTGGGAGACCGGCGTGTCCTTGGTACCAGGGCACGGGGTGAAGATCAGTTGGCCGATCAACTGTGGAGTAGTCAGCACGGAATACGGGTGCAGTTGCATGCTCAAAAGCCTCAGATGGAGCGTTGATTGACGCGCTTCGATAGTTCTTCAGCCGACTCTTTGCGTTCGGAGTAGCGATCGACCATATAGTCGGCGCGATCACGCAGAAGCAGGGTGAATTTCACCAGCTCCTCCATCACGTCGACGACACGGTCGTAGTACGCAGAGGGCTTCATGCGGCCCGTCTCGTCGAACTCCAGATAGGCCTTCGGCACTGACGACTGGTTAGGGATGGTGAACATGCGCATCCAGCGGCCAAGCACGCGTAGTTGGTTGACCACGTTGAATGACTGCGAGCCACCGCAGACCTGCATCACCGGGAGGGTTTTGCCCTGCGTCGGCCGCACTGCACCCATGCTCAGCGGAATCCAGTTGATCTGCGACTTGAACACGCCGGTCATCGCACCGTGGCGTTCTGGTGAACACCAGACCATGCCTTCCGACCAGAGCACCAGGTCGCGCAGCTCTTTGACCATGGGGTGGTCGTCGGGTACGTCATCCGGCAGCGGCAGGCCCGACGGATTGAAGATCCGCGTCTCGGCACCGAAGTGCTCCAGCAGGCGGGCTGCTTCCTCGGTCAGAAGGCGGCTGAAAGAGCGCTCTCGGGTCGATCCATACAGCAGCAGGATGCGCGGTTTGTGAGTGGACTGCTGCTCGATAGCCAGCTTTTCGGAAGACGGCAGATCGATCAGATCACTGTCGATGTTGGGGATATGGTGTTCGGTCATGATTTCACTCCTGGGACAAGGCACCAGATGGCTGATCGAACCAGCGACGCTTGAGCCACAAGGCAACGCCGACCAGGGAGATCAGTACCGGTACTTCCACCAAAGGCCCGATGACGGTGGCAAATGCTACCGGCGAGGCAAGGCCAAAAGTGGCAATGGCCACGGCAATGGCCAGTTCGAAGTTGTTACTGGCAGCGGTAAATGCCAGCGCGGTGGTGCGTGGGTAGTCGGCCTCCAGCAGCTTGCCCATCCAGAAGCTGATGAAGAACATCACCACGAAGTAGATGGTTAGCGGGATGGCTATGCGCAGCACATCCAGAGGCAGTTGCAGCACCATGTCGCCTTTCAGGCTGAACATAGCGACGATGGTCAGCAGCAACGCCACGAGCGTCAGCGGGCTGATCTTCGGAATGAAGCGCTCCTCGTACCACGCGGAGCCCTTACGGCTGATCAGGATCTTGCGGGTCAGGAAGCCAGCCAGGAATGGGATACCCAGATAGATCAGTACCGATTGGGCAATTTCGATGAAGCTGGTTTCGATGATGCTACCTTCCAGCCCGAACAGCGGCGGCAGAAGGCCCAGGAAGATCCAGGCATACACGCTGAAGAACAGAATTTGGAAGATGCTGTTGAAGGCGACCAAGCCCGCAACGTACTGGTTGTTGCCGCCTGCAATCTGGTTCCACACCAGCACCATGGCGATGCAGCGTGCCAAGCCGATGAGGATTAGGCCGGTCATGTACTCGGGCTTGTCGGAGAGGAATACGACAGCCAACCCGAACATCAGCACCGGGCCAATCACCCAATTCTGAATCAGCGACAAGGCGAGGATGCGCTTGTCTTTGAAGACCTGTGGTAGCTCCTCGTATTTCACCTTCGCCAATGGCGGGTACATCATGACGATCAGGCCAATGGCAATGGGGATGTTTGTCGAGCCAACCGACAGGCTGTTCAGCCATGCAGGCAGTCCCTGGAAGAGACTGCCGAGGCCAATGCCAAGGCCCATGGCCAAAAAGATCCAGACCGTTAGGTAGCGATCGAGGAATGAAAGGCGGCTCTTGCTCATGGTGAATCTCCCTTAACGTCAGAGCGTTCCGATGCGTGCCAGCTCGGCCTTGAGCTGGGCGGCATCCAGTTGTTCGAAAGGCAATGCGAGAAATGCCGTAATGCGGCGCTTGATGTGTTCAAGCGTGGCGTCGAGTCGATGGCGAGGTGCTCAAGGGCGGCATAGGTTCGCGGGTCGACTTCGCCAGGCTGAGTACCTGCGCTGAAAGCCTCGAAGCGCACAGGGTCTGTGTGTCGGAGCAATGCTTCGGCGAGTTGGGAGCGAGCAGCGTTGGCGGTGCAAACAAACAGGACGCGGATCTTGCCAGTCATCACTAGATACTCTGCG
Organism: Pseudomonas wadenswilerensis; assembly: GCF_900497695.1. Classification (GTDB taxonomy): domain Bacteria; phylum Pseudomonadota; class Gammaproteobacteria; order Pseudomonadales; family Pseudomonadaceae; genus Aquipseudomonas; species Aquipseudomonas wadenswilerensis. The sequence continues at coordinate 101,422 of NZ_UIDD01000013.1, forward strand.
TGTATATGGTTTTCCAAATATACGATTTTCCAAATGTATCGCAAGCTTGCGATGATGGGTGGCTTTACATGTGCGTCTTCATGCACATATATTGCTCTCATGACGACTCCTGACAATCTCCGCGCCCAAGCCATCGATGCTGCCATTGAGTCGCTGGATGAAGCCTTCTTCAAAGCCCTCTGCGAACCCTCTAGGGTCGCGGTGTTCAAGCGCGTGCTTCAGTTAGGGAGGGCGGATGTCGGCGAAATCGCCAAAGCTTTGCCGCAGGAGCGCTCTGTGATCTCAAGGCACTTACAGGTGCTGCACGACGCTCACATCGTGAAAGCCACCAAAGTGGGCAGACAGGTTTTCTATGAAGTGAATGGCGGGGCGATCGTCGAGCGTTTGGAGGGCCTCCTCCAGCGAACCAAGGGTCTGGTTTCGCTGTGCTGCCCGTAGCGTGGCTTTTTTCTCCTGATATATGCATGAGTGTGCACATATGAATGAATTGAGTCGTACTTTGGATGTGGTTGTCATCGGTGGTGGGCAAGCAGGTTTGGCGACTGGCTGGCACTTGCAGCAGCGCGGCTTGGAATTCCTCATCTTGGATGAGCAGGCATCTCCTGGCGGGAACTGGCGGAACTACTACGACAGCCTGCAGCTGTTCTCCCCGGCGGAATACTCGGCGTTGCCAGGGCTGCCGTTTCCTGGTGACCCCAAGAGCTATCCGCTACGAGACGAGGTGGTGCAGTACCTGGAAGCCTATGCTGCCGAGTTTCGACTGCCTTTTCAGGGCGGCATCCGAGTGGTGGGCGTAGCGCAGAAGGAAAAGGTGTTTGAGGTTCGCTGCGACACCGGAGCGATCCTCACCGCACGTTCTGTGGTCGTAGCATCGGGAGGATTTAGCCGGCCGTTCACGCCCAGCGTTCCTGGGTTAGAGGGCTTCTCAGGGACATGTCTGCATAGCTCAGCATATCGAACGCCAGAGCCCTTTACTGGCCAGCGCGTCGTAGTGGTTGGAGCCGCGAACTCAGCTGTCCAGATCGCTTATGAGCTTGCAGGCGTCGCCGAGGTAGTGCTGGCAACCCGCGAGAAAATCCGTTTCTTCCCGCAGCGAATCCTCGGACTCGATTTTCATACCTGGCTGAAATTCACCAAGCTGGAGCAAACACGATGGTTGAGTGACCAGAGCACGCCCGTGCTCGATACCGGTAAGTACCGGAAGGCTCTCAACGCCGGTCTATTCCAGCGCAGGGCCATGTTCCAGCAAGTGCTACCCGATTCTGTTGTCTGGCCGGACAGAAGCACTACTCAGGTCGATGCGCTGATTTTTGCGACGGGCTTCCAGCCAAACCTAGATTTCCTGACGGGCCTCCCGGTCGCAGACCGGAGTGGGCGTGTGCTGCAGCATAACGGTGTGGCCAGCCAGGTGCCAGGCCTGTACTTCGTGGGCTTGCCTAAACAAAGGAACTTCGCTTCGGCAACACTCAGGGGCGTGGGTGCAGACGCCAGTTACCTGATGCCCCGATTGCTTAGTCACCTGAGCAAGGGCCGCTCGCCTCACCTGTCAGCGTCGCCCCGCCAGATCTGAACTCTGGCTGGGCGACGGCGAGACGTATTGCAACGTGCCCCTAGAGCTGCCGCCATGTCGTACACCTCAACCCGGTTTGGCCGGCGGGACCTGCTTAAAGCCGGCGCTTTGATTGCTGGCGGTGTCTGGGTCAACATCAGCGAGCGGGCAGCAGTTCCCAAACGAATTGAATTCCTCGAAGCGTTGCCACTGACTGCCGTGGGCAAGATATTCAAGCCCGCTTTGCAGCAGCGGGAAATTGGGGTACTGGAGAGGGCAAACGTGAAGACCACGCGATCCTGTATCCGGTCAGAATCTGCTGCCCCCAATCCAAGAGCTGACACTCACACCGGCAAGCGATCAAGGACTTGCTCTACGGCGTTAGTTGTACTGATATTTCTAATGTAACTGCATCCAGATCGACCTCCAGCGGGTAGTACAGGTAGTAGCCATCGCGCTGCTGAGCTGATTATCCTTCTGGAGAGGCTTACATGAACGCCATACGATTCCTCTGCATGACCAGTACTACGCTCGCTGTCACCTGTTTGTCACTCATGATCCCTGCGGCCTATGGACAGGCAAATCTGCCCGACAGCATCAAGGTTCCGGACGGCCACAAGACCGTACTGGAAGCCGTAGGCGTGGGCGAAATCACTTATGAATGCCGCGACAAAGCCAACGCCGCCGGCCAGACCGAATGGGTGTTTGTCGGGCCCAAGGCGGTGCTCAATGATCGTAGCGGCAAACAGATCGGCACCTACTTTGGACCGCCTGCCACCTGGCAAGCCAATGACGGCTCCAAAGTCACCGGGACGCAACTGTCTGTTGCCCCTTCAAGCACCGGTGACCTCCCTTATCAGTTGGTCAAGGCCAACCCAGCTGAAGGCAAAGGCGCGATGAACGGTGTCAGCTATATCCAGCGGGTGGCCGTCAAAGGCGGCGTAGCCCCCAGTAGCGAATGCTCCGCCGCAAACAAGGGCAAACAAGAGATGGTCAAATATCAGGCTGACTATATTTTCTGGACAGCCAATTAAGCCAGCGATTCAGAGCAGCCTGACAGCGCACAAAGTCGTCTACGCTGCTCTGATCGAACTCCAGCTATACGGCTGGGGGCTACCCCTTGCTGACGGCGGAAAAATTGTCCTTGCCCGAGCCCGGTTTTGACTATGAATCCTGCCTGATTGCCTGCGCCAGAGGCGACCAGCAGGCACTACGGGATTTATATGAGCAGGAAAGTCCTCGGCTTTTGGGTGTCGCCAGGCGCATTGCGCGTGACAACGTTCTGGCCGAAGACATCGTGCACGATGCCTTTATCAGGATCTGGACCCGTGCCGCCAGTTTCAACCCGGCAAGAGGCTCAGCACGTGGCTGGATTTTCAGCGTGACGCGGCACCTGGCGCTTAATTTCATGCGTAATGGCGCCAGGGAAGTACAGGTCAGTGAGCAGAGCGAAACGGCGTTGCACGCTTCAGCCTCCATGGAGGCATCGCTAGAGACTGCGCAAACCTTCGATTATCACGGCCATTCAGGGCGCATTTATACCTGCCTTGAGCAACTGGAGCCGGCGCAGCGCACCTGCATACTTCATGCGTATGTCGACGGCTATTCGCATGCACAAATCGCACAGAAACTGGGTACACCACTGGGGACGGTCAAAGCCTGGATCAAACGCAGTCTGGTGGCATTGCGGGAGTGCATGGGATGACCGAGACCCCTCAAGATGAAAGCCCGGACGACATCGACGCGCTGGCCAGTGAGTATGTTCTGGGCACGCTGCAGGCCGAGCAGCGCATCGAAGTACAAAAGCGTCTGGCCCAAGACACTGAACTACGATCCGCTGTAGATGCTTGGGAGCAGCGCTTATACCCGTTGACTGAACTGGTTGAAGCGCAATCGCCTACGCCACGCCTCTGGGAGCGTATCGAGCGCAGCGTGAACAGCATTGAGCGACAAGCACCACGAGCAACGGCCGCCGCACAGCCGAACTCATGGTGGAACCGTCTTGCACTATGGCGTGGGCTGGCGGCGACAGGTCTTGTCGCATCGCTGTTGCTCGCAACCGCACTCCTGACCCAAACCGCTCAGATGAAACCGATCACCTACCTGGTCGTTCTGGTGGCGCCACAAAATCAGACGCCCGGCTGGGTGATTCAGGCGAGCAGTCCACGGGAAATCCAACTGATACCTTTGGGGGGCACGCAAGTCCCTGCCGACAAAGCACTTGAGTTCTGGACCAAAGCCGACGACTGGCAAGGACCGGTATCTCTTGGATTGGTCACACCTGGACAAACACTTTCTGTCCCTCTAGATAAACTGCCACCGCTGGAGCCCAACCAGCTCTTTGAACTGACGCTGGAAAGTCCCACTGGATCGAAGACTGGCAAACCCACAGGACCGGTGCAATTCATCGGCCGTGCCGTGAAAGTAATCTGATGGTCCCTCCAGGCTTGGTTGTAGTTGTCTGCTCCGGGTCCAAGCTGGATGAAACGTTAGAGCGAGATTGATAGTCATAACTGCAACCTAAATCGCGCTCCTACTCTAATTTCAGGCCCTGTTGGCAAACTGGATGCTGGTAGGTTTCATGCAACGCTTTCTGCTGTGACAAAGGCAGGGAGGTTCACCAGGCGACCGGCTGATGGTCCCATGCCCAGAAAGTGCCGCTGTGAGCTGGCCCGTGCCGAGCGATTAGTTCGAGGATGCACTGCGCGGCAAACGCAGGCGCGAACAGTTTGTCTGGCGGTACATTGGCCTGGAACGGTTGAGAAAGGCGGGTAGCCGTCGTGCCGGGGTGTAGCGCCAGCACCGTCGACGCGGGGTTCAGCCGCTTCAGTTCGATACTGGCGGTGCGCAACAGTTGGTTGAGCGCCGCCTTGCTGGCCCGGTAGCTGTACCAGCCACCCAGACGGTTGTCGCTGATTGAGCCGACTCTCGCCGAAAGCGCGGCGAAGGTCGTAGGCTGATGCAGCAGCAGCGGGAAGAGGTGTTTAAGCAGTAAGATGGGGGCAAAGCTGTTGGTGACGAAACTGGCCTGCAGGCTTGCTAAGTCTAACTGCGCAAGTTTTTTTTCCGCCCGTGCTGGAGCGTCGTGCAGCACGCCCAGTGTGCTGATCACTAGATGCAAACACTCGCAAGTTGCGCCGATATGACGAGTCAGTTTCTCCAGCGACTTTTCGTAGCGGGCGTCGCAATTGATGCGTATCAAACGCCGGCCATGTTGCCGGGCCAACGCCTCCAGACCCGCGCTGTGGTTAGCCTGACGCGAGACAGCAAACACCTGCCTAACGTCATCACGCGCTAGCAATTGTGAGCAAAGCGCAAGACCGATGCCTTCGCTGGCGCCGCAGACAAGAGTGTTTGCTGCCACAGCTAGATTGGTGATCAGCGTCATATTGCTCTCCCGGCAAGATGTTGCCGCGGTATTAACCCCCGGGTCATACGAAATTGATCATCACCTTCGATATTTGTACTCAAAACTGTACATTAAAATATACTTGTACAGTATTTTCTCTTCCCGGTGTCCCGCACATGGCAAGCAGAACCTCAGCACTCAGCCTATTCGCCTTGGCCTTTCTTATGACGATCACACAGCCTGCATTGTCAGACTGGAGGCCTTCGCTTTCAGAGGCGCGCGTGGTCGGCAGCGGCGAATTCACCTGGTTCGGCCTGCGTCTTTACACCGCCCGCCTGTGGAGCGCCGGTGCTGCATGGAGCTGGAATGAGCCGTTCGCCCTCGAGCTGATCTACCACCGGGCATTGACCCGGGAAACGTTGGTGCAGGCCAGCATTGATGAAATGCAGCGCCTAGCTGACCGTCCAATGGCGAGGGAAACCGTGAAGCGATGGTCAAAAGCGATGCAGGAAGCGTTTGTGGATGTGCGCCCGGGCATGCGCATCACCGGTCTGTACCTACCGGGGCAAGGTTGCCGATTCTATGTCGATGGCCAACTCAGCCTTGAAGTGACCGACCCGGCCTTCGCCCGTGCTTTCTTCGCCATTTGGGTTGATCCGCGGGCCCGTGATCCACAATTGCGCCAGCGCCTGCTCGGGCTGGCCGGGAGCGACCGAGGAGACTGAAATATGTACAAAGTGCTTCTGTTGATCGGCTGCTTGCTACTAGGTAGTTGCGGAAACGTCGGCGTTGAGCGCTACGCTGGGGAGCATCCACGCCTCAACCTGGTGGAGTTTTTCTCGCGGCCGGTGCAGGCCTGGGGCATGTTCCAAAAGCGCTCGGGGGAGGTAGTCAAGCGCTTCCATGTGCGTATCGACAGCCGCCGCGAGGGCGAACGACTGATCCTCGACGAGCATTTTCTGTACAGCGACGGTACGCGCCAGCAGAGAACCTGGACCCTAACCCCGGACGGCCCCAGTCGCTGGCGCGGCACCGCTGGTGACGTGATTGGCGAGGCCATCGGTGAAGTAGCGGGTAATACGTTGCGCTGGCGCTACCGCCTGGACCTGCCTGTTGATGGGCGGAACTGGGAGGTGGACCTGGATGACTGGATGTACCTGATGGACGATGACACCCTCCTAAACCGCTCGAGCATGAGCAAACTCGGTGTGGAGATTGGGCAGATAACCTTGTTCTTCCGCCGCTTGCCGGAGGGCACACCATGAACCTGAAGCAGCTGATCAAGTCGGCGAGCGCTCGCGATATCAATGAGCTTGAAGTTCTGTTACTTGAAGGGGGCTTTAACGTGTTGCGCGTGTTGACCGACACTGGGCCCTATTCCTTGTGCGACGCGAACGGCGAAGTTTTTCGCCTGCGCTCGACCACCGAGCTGCGGCAATTTCTGGCCGATGTGCCTCCAGTGCCGTGCATGCTGGTGCAGTATTTGGTGCACGAGGAAATATGCGGCCAGCGCGGCGGTCCTGTTGCCCCGCTGCGGGTGCCGTTTACGCTAACCAGCCAGTGGTAGCGCAGGGGAGGCGCCTGGGTTTGGTGCTGGGCGATCAGCTGTCTTTTGACCTGGCGGTGCTGCGCGCCCTGGACCCGGCACGCGACGTTCTGCTGATGGCTGAGGTCGAGGGTGAAGCACGCTATGTGCCGCATCATCCGCAGAAGATTGTGCTGATACTCAGCGCAATGCGCCATTTCGCTCAGGCCCTGCGCGAGCGAGGCTGGAATGTGCACTACCAGCAACTGGATACGCCGGGCAACAGCGGTAGTATCGCCGGGGAGCTACAGCGGTGGCAGGCGTTACTGCATGCAGACGAGGTGCATGTAACCGAATGTGGCGAGTGGCGGCTAGAACAGGCGTTACGTGATGCCGGGTTGCCGCTTGTGTGGCATCGTGACACCCGCTTTCTATGTTCGCGCGAAGCCTTCGCGCGTTGGTCCGCTGGCCGCAAGCACTTGCGAATGGAGCACTTCTATCGGGGAATGCGCAAGCGTTGTGGCCTGCTGCTGGAACCTGAAGGAAGCCCTGCCGGAGGTGCCTGGAATTTTGATGGCGACAACCGTAAGCCACTGCCGCGTGGTCTGCGCGGGCCAATTCCCGCACAATTTGCTCATGATGCGATCACAGCGGCGGTGGTGACATTAGTACGTGAGCGTTTTGCCGACCATTATGGTGCAGTCGATACCTTTGACTACCCGGTCACTCATGACCAAGCACAGCAGCTCTGGGAGCACTTTCTTGAGTTCAGTCTTGCGGCCTTCGGTGACTATCAGGATGCGATGGCTGAGGGCGAACCATACCTTTTTCATGCACGCATCAGTGCAGCACTGAATATCGGCCTGCTGGATGTGCGCCGGCTGTGTGACGATGTCGACCGAGCCTGGCGCGAGGGGAGGGTACCGCTCAACGCCGCCGAAGGCTTTATCCGCCAGTTGATCGGTTGGCGCGAGTTTGTGCGGGGTATCTACTGGCTACGCATGCCCGAATACGCGGCGCTGAATTACTTGGGCAACGACCGATCGCTGCCCGAATTTTATTGGACGGGGCAGACCCGCATGCGCTGCATGGCCCAGGTGATTGATCAGACCCTGGAGTTGGGCTACGCGCATCATATCCAGCGACTGATGGTCACCGGTAATTTCGCGTTACTGGCCGGCATCGCGCCGCCCGCGATATGCGAATGGTACCTGGCCGTGTACATGGATGCCTTCGACTGGGTCGAGCTGCCCAATACACTGGGCATGGTGATGCATGCAGATGGTGGTTACCTTGGCTCGAAGCCCTATTGCGCCAGCGGCCGTTATATTCAGCGCATGTCCGACCATTGCAAATCTTGCAGCTACAAAGTCGAACACGCCGTGGAGGAGGACGCTTGTCCGTTTAATGCACTCTATTGGCATTTCCTCATCCGTCATCGCCAGTTACTGTCGAAAAACCCTCGACTGGCATTGGTCTATCGCAGTCTGGATGGCATGTCGTCGACCCGGCGCGATGCGGTGTGGCTACGTGGCCAGAGGCTGTTGGCACACCTGGATGCGGGGGAGTCGATATGAACAAGCGATTGTTGCCGAGCAAGTTCTGCGTCGTGTGTGGCTTGCCGTTCACCTGGCGCAAGCGTTGGGCACGCTGCTGGGAGCACGTTCGCTACTGTTCTGAGCGCTGTCGCCGCTCAGCGCCACGACGCGACCCGCACGGCGAGGGGCAAGACCAGCGCCCAGATCGGCGCTAGCAGCAGGCCTGTGCCGACGTGCCCCATCGGCAGATCAACACCTGTGAGCCTGGCACCGGCCAGATATGCCAGCGGGCCACTGAACATGCCCACCAGAGCCGCCCGCCAGTAGGGGCGTCCTGTCCAAGCCAGGCTATGGCGCAAGCCGCTGGCTAACACCAGCCACAGTAATGCCAGCCACACAGGCAAGGGCCGCTGGTCAAAGCTGAACACCCCCACAGAGCCCAACAGAGTGTCCAGCAAGCACCCTGCAAGTGCCACGCGCAAAAGCGCACGCACTTCGGCGCTACGCTCCTGACAAAGGCGCAGGTGTAAAGCTAGTCCGATCGGCACAATGAGCAGAAGCCATTGAACGTGTGCACCCAAGACGCATGCCCACCAGCCGACCTGAAGCCAAAGGGCATTGCCGATCATCCACCCGCGGCCCAATTTTACGTGCCCGGCAATGGCGCCCGGCGAGCCCGCGGCGTAGCCCACAGTAACTGCGCCACGCCGATCGCGCGCTCTTCAAAGCCGCCTTGGCAGTAGCACAGGTAGAACTCCCACAAGCGCTGGAAGGAGTCGTCGTAGCCCAGTTCCGTCAGCACCGTCCGCGCTTGACGCAAGTTGTCATGCCAATGACGTAGGGTACGCGCGTAGTCCAGACCGAAGTCTTCGAGGTGTACCAGGTTCAGCGCGGTCTGGCGGCTAGCGGTTTCGAGCATCACGCTCAGCGAAGGTAGCGCGCCTCCGGGGAAGATGTAACGTTGGATGAAGTCCACCGAGCGGCGGGCCAGTGCATAGCGCTGGTCGCGAATGGTGATGGCCTGTAACAGCATCAGGCCATCGTCTTTGAGCAACGACTCACACTGGCGAAAATAGGTGGGTAGATAGCGGTGTCCGACGGCCTCGATCATCTCGATCGATACCAGTTTATCGAAACGTCCGCGCAGATCACGGTAATCCTCGCGCAACACCGTAATACGTTGCTCCAGGCCCAGCGCCTTCACACGTTGGCACGTATAAGCGTACTGCGCGTCGGAGAGTGTCGTGGTGGTAACGCGGCAGCCGTGGCGGGTAGCGGCATGGATGGCCAGGCTGCCCCAGCCGCTGCCAATCTCCAGAAGATGCTCGTGGGGTTTGAGCTCAAGCTTCTGGCAGATGCGTTCCAGCTTGTTCAGCTGGGCCGCTTCAAGGGTCTGTTCGGCACTGTCGAACTGTGCGGCGGAGTACATCATAGTCGGGTCGAGCAAACGCTCGAACAGGGCGTTGCCCATGTCGTAATGGGCGAGAATGTTGCGTCGAGCGCCTCGTCGGCTGTTCCGGTTGAGCCGGTGCAGCAAGCGCAGGACCGGGCGCCCGAGTCGAGACAGGCCTGCCTCCATGGCGTCGAGGACATCGAGGTTGGCAACGAACAGACGGGTCACAGCCGCTAGGTCAGGACTGCGCCAATAGCCGTGGATATACGCTTCCCCAGCACCAATCGAGCCATTACCGGCGATCAGGTTCCAGGTCGCGTCTTCGAGGATCTCCACCTCGGCTTGCAACTGACTCGCCGGGTCGCCGAAGCTCCACTGCTGACCCTTGCTGAGCACGCGTAGATGTCCTTGGCTCAACCGCCGTAACTGAGCGAGCACGGTGTTTCGGGTGAGGCCGCCCAGGAATGGGGTGATGCCTGTTGACTTGCTAACGCTCAGAGTGGGATTGGACATGATCGGGGTCCTTGCAAGGTTTACCGAGCACTAGGTTGCCCTGGCCGGCAGTGTGGTCGTGAATGGGGGTGCGCTTGAGCAAGAGGCGCAAGGCTTGCCAATAGATGGATGAAACGGTGCGTAGGCTCATCCACGGAAAAGCCAAAATGTGCCGATGCAAGGTGGCGCGATTGAGCGGCTGGCGTTGCAATGCTAGATCGGCCTCGAACACTTTGTGCCCCGCACGCCAGTTCTCCATATGGATGCGCACGCGTTGCTCATCGAGGAAGAAATGCAGGCGATAATCCATATCCAGCGGCATGAACGGCGAGACGTGGAACGCTTTGGCCATGGCGAATGAGCGTCCCTGACCCTCCTGTACCGGCAGCACGTAGTGAAAGCGTTCGCGCCAAGGTGTGTTACGCACCTCCAGCAGGATTGCTGCCAGGTGCCCGTCAACGTCATGGCAAAAATAGAAGCTCACAGGGTTGAACGACAGCCCCCAGCAGCGTGGTTGGGCGAGCAATTGCACGGCACCTTCGGGGCGCTGTCCGGTGGCTTGCTCCACTAATAGACGCGCGGCCTGCGCCAATGATTCTCCATCACGGGTCAGCCCCGGCAGGTAATCGGTTTCGCGCCAGCTCAGGGGCGCAAACCGCGACCGGCCCAGCCAGGGAGAGAGACCTGTTAGCCAGGCCTGCTCATCCAGATCCAGGTAGAACAAGCCGATCCGGTAGCGGAATGCATGGTGGTGCGGGGCCATCCGGCGGTGGCTGACCCAGCCCTGGCACAAACTGCTGTTCACAGGCGCTCTCCAAAGTGCTCGGCCACTTTAAGTGCGCTGAGCACCCCGTCCTCGTGAAAGCCATTGCCCCAGTAGGCTCCGCAGTAGTAACTGTTTTGCCTGCCCTGTAGTTCGCCGTGGCGGGCCTGGGCTATCAATGCTGCGAGGCTGTATTGGGGGTGGGCGTATTTGAAGCGGGCCAGAATCTGCGCGGGATCCACCAGCGCGGTCTGATTGAGGCTCACGCAGAACGTTACCGGCGCTTCGATTGCTTGAAGGATGCTCATGTTGTAGGTCAGAGCCGCGGGGGCCTGTTCCTCGCCGCCCAGGCGGTAGTTCCAACTGGCCCAGGCCTTGCGCCGGCGCGGCAGCAGTCGGGTGTCGGTGTGAAGCACTACGTCATTGCTGGCATAGGTGATGGCGCTCAACACCGAGCGTTCGGCCACGCTGGGTCTTCCCAGCAGGGCCAGGGCCTGGTCGCTATGGCAGGCAAACACAATGCTGTCGAAACGCTCCATGCCCGCCGCGCTGAAGAGGGTTACGCCGCCTTCGTCACGCTCGACCCGCTTGACCGGACAGTTCAAGCGGATGCGCTCGGCAAAGGGCCGGCACAACGGCGCCACATAGCTGCGTGAGCCGCCCTCGATCACCCGCCACTGCGGACGGTGGCTCACCGATAACAGGCCGTGATTTCGGCAGAAGCGCACAAAGAACTGCAAGGGAAAAGCGAGCATGTCGGCAAGTGACATAGACCAGATTGCCGAGCCCATGGGCACGATGTAATGGTCGATGAAGCGTTGCCCATAGCCCTGTGTCTTAAGGTAGATACCGAGGGTCGTTTCACTATCAATGCGCTGGTTGTCCAGATCGGCCAGAACCTCGCGGTTAAAACGCAGGATATCCTTCAGCATGCCCCAGAATCCGGGGGACACCAGGTTACGACGCTGCGCGAACAACGTGTCCAAGCCATGGCCGTTGTATTCGAAACCTCTACGTGGGTCATGCACTGAAAAGCTCATCTGCGTGGGCTGCGAGGCAACCTTTAGATGGTCGAGCAAGCGGATGAAGTTTGGGTAGGTCCAGTCGTTGAACACGATGAACCCGGTATCCACCGCGTACCGCTGGCCTTGCCATTGCACATCGACTGTATGGGTATGGCCGCCGATCCAATCGGCGGCCTCAAATACCGTCACCTCGTGCCGGCGGGACAGCAGGTAGCTGCAGGTTAGTCCAGCGATGCCGGTGCCGATGATGGCGATACGCATGAGTTTTAGTCCTTTGGGGCACGCACCAGGCGCTGGCAAAGCTTCAGTCGCCAGCGCACCGGCAGGGCGCCGATCACGCGCAGGCCCAGCGTAAATGCAGTGGGGAAGTTAATTTCCAGCGGGCGTCGCGGCAGGCGTGCAGTGATATGTGCGGCGGCACGCTCGGTGGTCCACAACTGAGGCATGGGGAAGTCGTTGCGACGGGTCAACGGCGTATCGACGAATCCAGGGCTGACCAGCGTTACGGCAATACCTTCATTGATCAGGTCGAAGCGAAGCGATTCCACCAGGTAGCGCACGGCCGCCTTGGAGGCGCCATAGGCTCCGGCACGAGGGAGCGACAACCAGGTCACCGCACTGCCCATTACGACCAGGTGCGGGCGCTCACCGCGATGCAGCAAAGGGATGGCCGCTGCAATACAGTGGCTTACACCAAACAGGTTGGTGCGCACCACACGTTCGACCAGTGCCGGGTCGAAGAGTCCTGGTTCGAGGTATTCGCACGTTCCGGCATTGAGGATGACCAGGTCCAGCGCCCCCCAGGTGTGCTCGATCTGTGCGGTGATCCTGGAGACCTGCTCAGCGCAATCGACATCGCCGACGGCCGCCAATACCTGCCCCGGATATCGTTGCATCAAGTGCAATAAGCGGTTGGCATCACGTGTACCCAAGGCAACCCGGTGCCCTTGGTCCAGCAATTGGACGGCAAGGGCAGCGCCGATTCCGCTACTTGCCCCCGTCAGCCAGCAACGGCTCATACCAGCCGGCCCTTGAGCAAGCGGATAGCGCCGCCCATGACTGGTACGTGCTCGTAAAGCAGTGCACCTGCGTCAAAGTAGTCCTGGTGGAAGTGAACACGCTCTTGCCACTTGAGAAAACTGCAGCCCTGCAGACTGATCAGCCTGCCATTGGCGAGTCGGGGGTGGCGGAACTCTAGCGTCCAGCGCAGGTAGCCCTGGCCCGGCTGAACTTCGTCCGCGCCGGCGATAACGTAACGAATGTCCTGTGCGTTGGCGTAAAGCTCGGTGAGGTAGCGACGAAGCGCTGCCAGGCCATCGATCTGATGCAACGGATCACGGAACGTTACGTTATCGCTATACAGTTTTTCGAGGCTATCGAGGCTCCGCCCATCAAGGCTGGAGAAGCGCTCCGCGAAATACTGCAGATAAGTGGACATGCAAGGCTCCCGAAAATCCTGTACAACAGTGAAATTCTGTACAGATATAAGAGGAGCTTACGTCTAAATCTATACAAGTCAACGGCCCTGTATAGATTTGTTGCAAGGTCAGCCGTTGCCTGATGCGAGTTGTCGACGCAAATCGACTATCTCTGCCTCCAGTTCGCGGACCCGCTCTTCGGCGAAGACCTGTGCCGTAACATCACGCTGGATGCCGATGTAGTAAGTCAGTTCATCGGCATCGTTGTGTACGGGGGTGATAGACAGCTCATTCCAGAACAGGCTGCCATCCTTGCGATAGTTGCGCAGCACTTGGCAACACGGGCGCCCTTCGCGAATTGCCTCGCGGATGGCTGCGATACCTGGTTGGTTGTGGTCCTGGCCCTGGAGGAAGCGGCAATCCTGATAGAGGATGTCGTCCGTGGCGTAGCCGGTGAGGCGCTCGAAGGCAGGGTTGGTGTAGATCAGGATGCTGTCGTCGCCTTCCTGCTCGGCGACGACGATGCCATCGTTGGAGCTCTCGACCATTAATTGCAAGAGTTTTGCGTCGATCATGTGGCCCACCCACTCAAGTAGCGTTTTCGGTATGCGCAGCGTAGACCTTTGTGCTGGAAGGCTAAGGTGCGGTTGTCGATATCATGATGGAAGAACGATCGCCGTAGAAGGTTGGTATGGGTTTAGAATGTGCAACCGCCCTGATGATCACTTGCGATGACTGAAGCGACCTCCACCGATTTGCTGCCCATGCGCGATGTCGTCAACTTGACTGGCATAAATCCAGTGACCCTGCGCGCCTGGGAACGTCGTCATGGTTTGATTCGCCCCCAACGCACCGAAGGCGGGCACCGCCTGTACACGGCCCAGGATGTACAGCGCATACGCGACATACTGCGCTGGACCGGTAGTGGCTTGCCGATCAGCAAGGTGGGTGAGTTGCTCGCACGCCAGCACGACGAAGTCGCCCGCCCGCCCGGGCCGCAGACCGATTCCATTGAGCATTGGCGCGCTGCTGTACTACGAGCGACGAAAGCATTCGACCGGCAGGCGCTCGAGGGCATTCATGGTCAGCTTTTCACCTTGTACCCCAAGGCTACGGTGTTGCTCGATGTGCTGATGCCGGTCTGGCGCAGTCTGTTGTCTGGCAGCGCTTTCGGTCAGCGTAGCCAATGGCTGTTCCTCGATACTTTTCTGCGAGCTCGCCTATTGCTACGTCTGCAACTAAATCAACTCGGTGCCCCAAGTGTGTTACTGGCCGGCATTGAAGGAAGCGCTGAGCTGGATTTGCTGAGCAACGGCTTACTTCTCAGTAGTGAGCGGTGGCGTATCGAGGTGTTAGGCAGTGGGCAGCCGCTCGAGGAACTGCCATTGTTGTGCGCGACCCTCCAGCCTGCAGCACTTGTGCTCGCACTCCAGGGGCCCGTAAACACGGCACTGGCGAAGAAGCTATGTTCCTTACAGATGGACATTGCCTGTCCACTTGCATTGATTGGGGACGGGTTGCCTGACCCGATTGCAGTTCTGCACGATATTCCGATCGCGCTTCTGGATCAGCGAAACGTTGGAGCTAGTTTGAAACTGGATGCATTGCTCAGGGGCGCTTTGGAGCTTTGACTGACCGCTCAAGGGCCTTAGACGTTGCGCTGCCTGTTGCCTGACTATGTTCTTCAACCCGTTCGACTGTTTAGTGCTCGCGCGTTGAACATAGCGGATTGTCGGAGTGTAGTGTGAGCGGGGAAAGAGTCGCTCATCTTCGGTCTATTGATCTGGTATCTGCGAGAATTGCTGCATCAGCGGTGCCTTGGCGCGCGTCAGCACCATGACCACGCGTACCTGGTTCTCCGGTACTTCGAGGACGGCGCAGTCCACAATGTGCGGCGAGGCTTGATATCCCAATGCCTGTGCAGCCTGCACCATCCCAGGTACAGCACTCAGTCGGTGAACTCCGACACGTCGTCAATTAGTGCCGCATGCGGCCGGTGGAACTCCAGCTACGACGCCGGGGCCCAGGCCGTCGAGCGCGAGGCATCGTGCTCAGTGTTCTCGACTTTTTGCCGCGGGCGTTAGAGTGGCCCCGGCTGCAGGGCGAGGCGAGTAGGAGGTCATGGGCAGGAACTGAACTGGTCAACAGATTTTGGACACCGGTTTAGGTTCATGCCGCAACCTTGAGCTTTTTCTCCATGGCTACCGGGGTTTCATAGCCGTTGTAGCTGTGGAGACGCTTAAGGTTGTAACGCATCAGATAAGCCTGGATGTCTAACTGTGCTTGCGCTTCGGTTTCGTAACCCTCTGCTGGTATCCACTCAGACTTCAATGCACCGAAGAAGCGCTCCATGACGGCGTTATCCCAGCACTGGCCTCGGTGACTCATGCTCTGTTCCAGACCGTACTCCTCAAGAGCAGCCCTGAATTTATGGCTGGTGTACTGACAGCCCTGATCCGAGTGGAACATCACTCCAGCCGGTCTACCTCTAGATTCGGCCGCCATTCGTAGCGCCTCGCAGGCAAGCCGGGCATCGGCGATCATTGAGAAAGCCCAGCCCACCACTCGGCGAGCATACAAGTCGATCACAGCCGCCAAGTACAGCCAACGCTTGCCTACCTGGATGTAGGTGACATCGCCGCACCACACCTGGTTGACCGTCGAGACGTTGAAGTTTCGCTTGAGCTGGTTACTCGCGATCAATGCTTCTGTGCCCGATGATCGGTAACGATGCGGCCTGCGTTGCTTGCATTGCAGACCGGCTTCCTTCATCAGCATACGTACCTTGTATCGCCCGGCTTTATGGCCAGCACGACGCAATTCCCGAACCAGCGTTCGCGACCCAGCAGAGCTACGAGAGGCCTTGAAAAGGCTGGCCATCGTTGAACGCAGATCCTCTCTGACCGGATCCTTTCGTCCCTGGCGTTTTCGCCATGCGTAGAAACTGCTGCGCCGAACTCCAAGGACGCGACAGCAGTCGAAAACACCAAATTGCTCACTCAGTTCGTTGATCAACGAGAACGATC
>NZ_UIDD01000009.1 GCF_900497695.1 Pseudomonas wadenswilerensis
GTGGGAGCAACTGTCTTGATCAGGCTGTTTGCTCTCGCCAAGGGGTATTGTCCCGCAGCATTGCATTCAGCCTGACGATCAGCACCCGCATGCAAGCTACGAGTGCCACCTTGGCGCACTTGCCACGTGCCCGAAGTGCTTCGTAGCGTGCTTTAAATTCTGTGTTGTGACGGATGATGATCCAGCTCGACATGTACAGCACTCGCCTTACATGGGCCCGACCACCCCATATCTGGCGGTGCCCTCGATGGCTACCACTATCGTTGTTGTAAGGCGCTACGCCCACCAGAGCGGCGATCTGACGGCGGTCCAACTGCCCCAGTTCAGGCAGTGAGGCGAGCAGATTTGCGGCGGTTACTCGACCGATTCCGGTCACTGCCAATAACTGACGCGCCCTGGTATCGTCCAGTTGCACCATCGCCTGATCAATTTCTTCGTCGAGGCGTTTGATCAGCACTTTCAGGTGTTCTATGTGCTCATCAAAGTGGGCCATCGCCATTGCCGAGCGGCATTGCAGGCGACGCCGTTTGTAGTCATCACGGCTCTGCACAAATTGGGCGCGCTGCTTCACCAACTCGCGCAGCTCTTCGCGTTCCGGGCTGACCGGTTGGCCTTGAGGGGCGCTGAGGTGTGCAGCGAAGTCCGCAAGGACTTCGGCGTCGATCTTGTCGGTTTTGGCTTTTTTACCCATGGCATCGGCGAATTTTCGGGCACGGGCTGGGTTGATGCAGATGGTTTCCAGTCCTGCTGAGGCCAGGGCGATCAACACATCTTTCTCGTAGCCGCCTGTCGCTTCGATCAGCACTCGACTGATATTGAAGTCCTTCAGACGCTCAAGCAACGCCTCGAAGCCTGCGGAGTTGTTGGCCACTTCGAAGCGAATTTTCTGAGGCTTGATGCAGATTTCCAAAGTGGCTTTGGCAGTGTCGATTCCAACAGAAGACAACATGGCTGAACCCTCTTACACTCAGTTGTGAGAGCGCTCTGGCTTGGCCCACGCTTGTGATTCGAGAGGCGCTCAATCAACTGTTCGGGCTCGGGCCAGAGTGGAGAGGTGAATGGCAGCTTTGCTCCCACACGTGCTTTAAGCACTACCGGCGTACAGCTTGCCATTCACCGCTCTCACTTCTGATTCTATTCCTTCCTCAAGACACAAGCCGGCGTTGCCGGCGATCGAGCCCGCAGGGGTCGCAATCCGCCGCTCAGATCACCCGCGCCGGATGCTGCTGGCGCGGGTCCCCCAGCAAGCCACGATGCGAAGGCGGCTGGCGCCCGCCCGCTTCGCTGATGCCATAACCCCCGGCTATCTCGGCAGTGATCAGGGTTTGCCCGGAATAGCTCATCAACTGCGGATCGTTGAGCAGCGCATGAATCACTCGCCCATTGAACTGCGGGGTCTCGGCATCGGCGAGGAACGCCTTGTACTGCTCACCATGTTGTTCGCCGGCAACCCGCGTGCGTTCGGTCAATTGCGGGCCGAGCCACAGCGACAAGGCCGCCACGCCCTGGCCTTCAAAATCGATGGCCATGTCGGCGGCCAGCTTGTCGCAGCCGGCCTTCTGCGCGCCATAGGCCGGCCCGTGCATGTAGCAGCCAGCGCCGAACGAGGAAGTGAAACACACCAGCCCCTGACGGCTGCGCAGCAACAACGGCGCAGCATGGTAGCTGGCGACATAGGCCGAACGCAGGCCGACATCGAGGATGCGCACCAGCTCCAGCGGCTTGGCCCAGAACGGCCCCGGCTCGATCAACTGATCATGGATGAAGGCCGCGTTGTTGACCAACAGATCCAGGTGCCCGCATTCGCGTTCAACCTGGGCGAACAGCGCCTGCACCTGGGCATCGTCGCCATGATCGCAGGTCACCGCGATGCCCTGCCCGCCCACGGCGCTGATGGCCTGGGCGGTGGCCTGCAGGTCACCGTCCAGGGCGTGGCCATACAAACGTGAACCGCCCTGCCCACGAGCGCGGCCGGTAATATAAACGGTCATGCCGGCCGCGCCGAGGGCCAGGGCGATGCCTTGGCCGACACCGCGACTGGCGCCGGTAACCACGGCAACCTGCCTGTGTTGTGTATTCATGGGGTGCATCCTCAAGAAACCAGTGCCACCTGGGCCTGGGGGTTACTGGCAAGCGCGCCAATGTGATTGGCGGCCAGGTAGCCGAAAGTCATGGCCGGGCCGAGGGTCGAACCCGCCCCCGGATAGGTGCGGCCCATCATCGATGCAGCGCTGTTGCCGATGGCATACAGGCCGAGGATCGGTTGGCCGTCCTCGTGCAATACCCGCGCATGCACATCGGTCAGCAAGCCGCCCTTGGTGCCGATGTCACCGGCGTCGACCCGCACCGCATAGAACGGCGCCTGCAGCAACGGCGCCAGGCACGGGTTGGGCTGCACGCCAGGGTCGCCGTAATAGCGGTCGAACAAGGATTCGCCCTTGGCGAAATCCTCGTCGCGACCCAGGCTGGCCATGGCATTGAAACGCTGCACGGTACGCGCCAGGCCGGCAGGGTCGACACCGATGCTGCTCGCCAGTGCTTCGAGGCTGCTGGCCTTGTGAAAGTAGTCGCGCAGGTGCCGGGGCAACTGCCAGTCGCGCTGGGCATAGCCCGGCAACAGCGCACCACAGGGGTATTTGCGGCGAAAACTGGCGTCAAAGACCATCCAGCACGGCACGCTGCTGGCGCCTTCACGGTTGTTGGCATACATGGCGTAGACGATGTCGGTGTAGGGCGCAGCCTCGTTGACGAAGCGTTCGCCAGCCGCGTTAACCAGGACGCACCCCGGCAAGGTACGTTCGACGAACAGTGCGCGCTGCTTCTCTTCGCCCTGCACATGGGTGGTCGGCGCCCACCAGCTGTGTTCCATCAGCGCGGTACGCGCACCCACTGCCTGGCCTGCACGAATGCCGTCGCCAGTGTTGTTCGGCGGCGTCGCGCTCCAGCTGGCTTGCGAGGGCTGCGGGTGGTACTGGTCACGCATCGCCTGGTTACGCTCGAAGCCCCCGGCGGCAATGATCACCCCGTGACGCGCCTTGATCCTCACCAGTTTGCCGTCGCGGCGGACCTGGGCGCCGCCGATCCGCCCGTCGACAATCAGCAGCTGCTCCAGCGCACAGTCGAGCCACAGCGGTACCTCTCGGTCGAGCATCGAGCAGCGCAAGGCCCCGACCAGGGCATTGCCCAGGGTCAGGAAGCGATCCCGGCGCGACAGCTTGCGGCCCTTGCGGTCACGCCAGTAGCGCCACATCACCCGCAGGGTCAGGCGCAGCCAGCCCTTGCCGCGACACAGCAGTACCTGGGCTTCTTTCATGGTCATGGCCATCCGGCCCATCATCAGCGTGCCCGGTGACGGCGCACGCATCTTGAGGAATTCGTCGCCCAGCTGCACCGCGTCGAACGGCAAGGGGTCCATCGAGCGATAGCCGGGCTTGCCGCCCGGCACTTCGGGGTAGTAGTCGGCATATTGCGGTTGCGCCTCGAAGCGCACCCGCGAGTGTTGTTCGAGGTATTCGAGCATCCGCCGGCCCTGCTCGACATAGGTCTCGATGCGCCCGTCGTCGATCTCGCCATGGGTGACGGCCCTGAGGTAGGCGATGGCTTCTTCGGCCGAGTCCTGCCCGCCCAGGGCGCTGATGCGCGGGTTGTTCGGGATCCAGATACCGCCGCCGGATACCGCCGAGGTACCGCCGTATTCGCTACTTTTCTCGATCAGCAGGGCCTTGAGCCCCAGGTCGTGGGCGCGCAGGGCGGCGGTCATGCCGCCGGCCCCCGAACCGATCACCAGCACGTCGCAACATTGGTCCCACTCGATCCCGGCTTCGTTCATGTGTTCACCTTTTCCAGGGCAACAGACAACAGGCCGCGCCGGCTGTCGGCCGGGGGCATTGGCCCGCTGATTGTTCGGTGCCCGGCACCGGCCAACATCGTCCGATGGGACTAGCGCCAACGCCCTGCTCACTCGGCGGTTTCGCTTAGTCCGCTTGGACGATGTTGCGCCGCCAAGGGGATTCCATAGTCGCCCCAGCTTCACCTCCCACCTTGAATACGGCGGTCGGGCAGGTCTGACCGCGGCATGAGGACGACATGATAAAAACAACAATCGCCCCACCTTCACTGAACACCTGCGTGCGCCTGGGGATGTTGATGCTGGCTGGCGGCCTGGGCAGCCCGGCCAGCGCCCTGACCTTCCAGGCCAACGATGACCTGAGCATCGACTGGGACACCACCCTGACCTACAGCCTGGCCTGGCGTACCGAGGGCCGCGACCACAAGCTGGTGGCCAACGCCGACGGCAACGATGGCGACAACGCTTTCGACAGGGGCAGCCTGATCACCAACCGCGTCGGCTTTCTCACCGAAGCCAACCTCAAGTGGCAGAACGACTTCGGCCTGTTCATGCGCGCTGCCGGCTTCTACGACAACGTCTACGACCAGGGCAACGACAACGGCACCGGTGCCTCCAACTGCCTGGCCAGCGGCAACTGCCGGCGCGCCGACCGCTTCTCCCAGGACACCATCGACCAGCACCGCGACGACCTGCGCCTGCTCGACGCCTATGCCTATGGCAGCTGGGACGTCGGCGGCCACAACCTCAATCTGCGAGTCGGCGATCAGGTGGTGAGCTGGGGTGAAAGTCTGTTCTACCCGGGCATCTCCGCCGCCCAGAGCCCGGTCGATGCGACCAAGGCCACCACCCCCGGGGTCGAGGTCAAGGAAGTGCTGCTGCCGGTGGGCCAGGTGTTCGGCCAGTTCAGCCTGACCGACGCCCTGGAGCTGCAGGCCTACTACCAGTACAAATGGGAGAAGACCGACCTGTTCGGGGTTGGCAGCTATTTTTCCAGCACCGACCTGATCGACCGCGGCGGCTTCAGCGATGCCTCAGGCTTCGTCACCCGCCTCAAGGACGACGAACCCAGTGACAGCGGCCAGTACGGCGTGGCCCTGCGCTACACCGCCGAGTCGCTGAACAACACCGAGTTCGGCCTCTACTACTCGCGCTACCACGACAAGAACCCGTCGCTGGATTTCCAGACCGACCTGGGCCATTACCGCGTGCGCTACTTCGACAACATCGACCAGTACGGCGCCAGCTTCGGCACCGTGCTCGGCGACACCAGCATCGCCGGTGAAGTCAGCTACCGCGACGGCGCGCCGGTGATGGTCGACAACGGTTTCTCCAGCCCCGTGCGGGCGCAGACCCTGCAGGCCCAGGTGTCGATGATCCACGTGGTCGGCCCGACCGCCTTTGCCGACAACACCACCCTGGTCGGCGAGCTGGTCTACAACACCGTGCTCGACAACGACGCCTCGACCCCGGTGACCCTGGCCCCCGGCCTGACCCTGCCCGGCACCGACAGCCTGGTCCTGGACCGCGACGCCTGGGGCTACACGGTACAGGCGACCTTCGACTACAACGACGTGTTCAGCGGCTGGGACATGTCGGTACCGGTCACCTACAGCAGCGCCGCCCAGCACGACAGCGCCATGACTGGCTCGATCAATGCCGGGCAAGGCGATGAGCGCGCGAGCATCGGCACCACCTGGCGCTACCTCGGCAACTTCACCGTCGAAGCGCTCTACAACGCCTACCTGGGCAATGCCAACAATTCGCCCCTGGCCGACCGCGACAACGTCGCCCTCAACTTCAAGTACCGCTTCTGAAGCCCCTGATGGAGGAGCACCGCATGTCTACTCTCACGCATCCCTGGTTGCGCACCACCCTCGCGGCCGCCCTGCTCGGCGCAAGCCTGGCCCACGCCAATGTCAGCAACGACGATGCCGCGCGCCTGGGCAAGGACCTGACCCCGGTCGGCGCCGAACGCGCCGGCAACGCCGATGGCAGCATTCCGGCCTGGACCGGAAAATGGCGCGGCCTGCCACCACAGCTCAAGTTCGCCGGACCCGGCACGCCCTACCCTGACCCTTACGCCGACGAAAAACCGCTGTTCACCATTACCGCGCAGAACGTCGAGCAGTACGCCGCCAACCTCACTGACGGCCAGAAGGCACTGTTCAAGCGCTACCCGAGCTCGTTCAAGATTCCGGTCTACCCCAGCCATCGGGACTTCAGGGTCGACCAGGCCAGCGAGGATGCCCTCAAGCGCAACGCGCTCAACGCCACGCTCAGCGCCGACGGCAACGATGCAATCAACGCCTTTGGCGCCTCGCCGTTCCCGATCCCGAAAAACGGCAACGAGCTGATCCTCAACCACAACATGCAGGCGCGGGCGACTACCGAAGAGGCCAACTACCAGCAGGTGGTGGTCTATGCCGACAACAACAAGGCCCTGGAAAAGGTCAACTACAAGATCTACTCGCTGTGGTCCGACCCCAAGCAGAGCGTGGAAAGCGTCAATGGCGTGTTCACCGACTTCCTGCTCACTACGCTTGAGCCGGTGCGCAAGAAAGGCGAAATCATCGTCGGCCACGAGTTCATCAACGCCGCCGCCCAGCCGCGCCAGGCCTGGCAGTACACCCCGGGCCAGCGCCGGGTACGCCGCGCGCCAACCGTCGGCTACGATTCGCCAACCGGCGCCGGCGGCTTTCGCGTCTACGATGAAGACCGCCTGTTCAACGGTGCCACCGACCGCTACGACTGGAGCATCGTCGGCAAGAAAGAGATCTACATCCCCTACAACAACTACAAGATCGACAGCCCCGAGGTGAATACCGCGCAGATCCTCTCCACCAGCGGCCATATCAACCCGGAGCTGATGCGCTATGAAAAACACCGGGTGTGGGTGCTGCAGGCGACGCTCAAGCCATCTGCCCGGCACATCTATGCCAAGCGCCTGATCTACATCGATGAAGACAGCTGGGCCGCGACCCTGGCCGACAACTTCGACGCCCGCGGGCAACTGTGGCGCACCAACATGCAGACCTCGGTGTACGCCTATGAGATCCAGCGTTTCCATGCCCGCCTGGGGATCTACCATGACCTGATCGCCGGCTCCTACCTGGTCGACCGCCTGCTCGACGAGCAGAAACCGGCCAAGCTCAACGCCAGCAACTTTGCCGCCGACGAGTTCACTCCCGGCAACCTGCGCAAGCTCGGTACCCGCTAACCCCCCACGCAGCAAAACCCAACGCCCCGCCCGATCCGGTCGGGGCATTGGTCTTTCTCAGCGATAGCAATCCAGCAAACGTTCAGCGACTTCCTGCAACTGCGCGTCAGTCAGGCGATTGATCCCGGCAGCACGCTTGCGCCCGCCGCCGGAGGGGAACTGGCGGCAGAAGGCATCTGCCGCCAGCCCGGCATCTTCCGGCACCCGCAAACTGAACCCCCAGCCACCCTCGGCCCTGGCGCTGAGCAAGCCGATCGCCTTGCCTGGCGCCCCTGCTGCCAGCTGGTTGGCCAGCACGCCACTGACCCGACGCGCCCAGGGTTGCGCAGGCAAGCGGTAGATCAGCACGCCCTGGCCCGCCTGCCACGGCTCAAGGCCTGTGGCGGCGGCCATGTCGGCGGCATGGCCGCTGCGCAGGGTGGTAAAGCTGGTGCTGTGGCGGATGAAGTCCAGCGGATCGCGATACGGCAACAGCTCGGCGGCCAGCGCCAAAGGCTCGAAGTGCAGGTCGGCCAGGCTGTCGCCATAGGCGTTGTAGTTGAGCAACAGGCCCAGTTCCTCCAGGGCGCGCACATCCTCTTCGTCCAGGCCATGTTGCGCCGCCAGCGCCAGCGCCGGGCCGGTCATACCGTCACCGAAGGCAGCCGCCACCGCCCAGCGGTGATGGCGCCCGCCCAGATAACGGTTGACCAGCAGGCTGGTACACACCTCGGCGGCGGTGTCGATGAACGACTCGAACGCCGGGTGGCGCGGCAGTTCGCCGGCAAAGTGGTGGTCGAAGTAGCGCACCCGGGCGCCGGCATCGAGCAGGCGCCGGGTGGCTTCACGGTTCTGTTCGTGGGCCACGTCCAGCACCGTGACCCGCTCGCCGGGCCCGGCCTGGACCCGGCGTAACAGCTCGATGTCGCGCTTGACCCCGCTGACCAGGTGCACCGTTGGCGCCAGTTCGCCAGCCAGACGCAGTTGCTGCAAGGCGCAGAGCCCGTCGGCATCGCCGTTGAAGGCGCAGTGATCGATGGTGTTCATCTGCAGCCCTCCTCAGTACATCACTTCGCCGCCGTTGGCATCGAGCTGCGCGCCATTGATTGCACTGGCGTAGTCCGATGCCAGAAACACTGCGGCGCGGGCGCACTCCTCGTCGCTGCGCATGCGCCCGCCAGGGATGCCGGCACTGAACTCGGCGCGCACTTGCGCTTCGCTGACACCGCGGGCCACCGCGCTCTGGCGCACCAGGGCCTGCACCGGCTCGCCCCACATCCAGCCACAGGCCAGGGCATTGACCCGCAAGCCGTGGGCCGCCTGTTCGCTGGCGAGATAACGCACGCTGGCGGCCAGGGCGCTTTTCGACGCGGCATAGGCGGCGCCGCCCTGATACGGTTTGCGCACCCCCAGGGTGTTGATCATGACGATCGCCCCCGCGCCCTGTTCGCGCATGGGCGCCAGCACCGCGCGGCTCATGTTCAGCGAACCCAGCAGGTTGACCTCCAGCGCTTCGCGCAGCGGGTCGTTGTCCGCCTCATCCACGGCCTGGAAACCACCATGGGAGAAGGCGCTGTTGATCAGCGCATCGATACGGCCGAACTGCTTGAGGGTAGCTTCGGCGAAACGCTGGCAGGCCTGCACATCGGTGATGTCGGTGGCCACGCACAACACTTCGCAGTGTTCGGCAACGGCCTTGATGCGCTGTTGTGCCTCCAGCAGCCGGCCCTGGTCGCGGGCGCCGATGGCCACGGCCCGCGCCCCTTCGCGCGCGGCCTCCAGGGCCAGCTTGATACCCAGCCCGGGGCCGACGCCCGAAACCATCACGACTTTGTCTTTGAGTAGCATGGGATGACTCCTTTTATTGTTATGGGTTTGGCTCAGGCGTGGATATGCCGGGCGCGGTACTCGGCGTAGTCACGTTGCAGCAGCGCGTCGCTGAGGCCGAACTGCTCAGGGCTGTAGTGATGGGTGGCGCGTTTTTCCCGGCCGTTGGCGGCCAGCCATTGGTCCATGGCCGCGTTGACCGGCGCGGTGCATTCCAGGCCGGCGAAGCGGTAGATGCGCTCGACCACCGCCAGCGGTGCGGCCAGGGTGTCTTCGAACCGCACATCGAGAAAGCGCCCGGCCGGCAGGCTGTCGCGTACCGCCATGGCATGGCGCAGTGCCCGTGCCATGCGCCGGTTCCACTGCTCGCCAACGGCTTGGGCATCGGCCTGGGCGCTGTACAGCTGCCACAGGGTATGGATGAAGCTGGCCAGCGAGGGGATGGTTTTGCCCGGTTCGCGATGGGTAAGCACCACCTGCGCCCCGGGGAACACCTCGAACAACAGCTCCAGGGTATGCAAGTGCTGCGGGCTCTTGAGCAGCCAGCGCCGGCCCGGGGCAATGCCACGGCGTGCCTGCTGCCACTGCAGGAACTGCAAGGTGCGCTTGAGGTAACGGTAGACCTGGGTCTGGTCCTGGCGATCGAGCCAGGCGGTATAGCTGGGGACGTTGACGTAGGAGTCCATGGCGCAGAGGAACGAGTGCTCCATCAGCATGAACTCCTCGTCGGGCTGCTCGGCGTCCAGTGGGTGAATGGCCAGCAACTGCGGGAGGAGCTCGACCATCGCCGCTACTTCGGCACGCGCCCGGCCGATGCGCTGCAGCGGCTGTTCCAGGGTTTCCCCGCTCAGGGGCGCCGGGTAGCGGGTTTCCCACCACTGCGCCTTGCTGAACTGCGAGTCCACCGCCAGGGTGCGTTGCAGCAGCGTGGTACCAGTACGCGGCAGGCCGACGATCACCAGCGGGTCGTTGATCTCAATCTCGAGAATCTCAGGGAGGCGCCGACAGTGGTCTTCGATCACCAGGCGATTGACCAATTGCGCCAATAGCTTCTCGCGCAGCAGCAGGCGCCCTTGTGGCGATAATCGCGCTTCCTGCTCCAGGGCCTGCCCCAGTACTTCAAGGCCCTGGCGAAAATCGCCCGGGCCAAAATCGTCAAGACCGCCTGCGCGAGCACTGGCCTCGGCCAGCAGCAGGTCCAGGGAAAAATCGTTGCCGCTCATACTGCCAGCTCCTTGAGGTCATTGAGTTTGACCACGCGGGTGGTCGGCTGAACCGGTTGTTTGGCGCCAACCCAGCGCAGGCACAGGGTGCCGTGGGGGTGGCCGGCGGTTTCCAGCCAGTTGGCCAGGCCCGGGTCGCGGTGGCTGAGGACCATGCGCAGGCTGCCGTTCGCCGCAAGCTGCGCCGCATGCTTGTTCAGGCAGATGCGGTGGTAGCGGTAGTCGAGCGACTCCATCCAGTAGTTGTTGATCTGCAGGTTCCAGAAGTCGCAGGCCGGCATCTGGTCGACCTCGATCAGCAGCGCTTCGTCGTCGGCCAGTGCCCAGTACGAGTGGTAGTAGAAGATGTTCGGATCACCGCCCACTGCCTGGCACAACGCCTGGTCGGCGGCCGGCAACTGGTTGCTGTGCTGCTGGTAACCCTGGGCCCAGTCGGCGAACAGCCGTGCGGTGTTCTCAACGAAACCACCGACTCGCTGCAGGCTTTGCTGCAGGCGTGCGGCGTCCAGCGGCGCGGGTGCGTGGCCGCCATTCAGGCGCTCGATGTGCAGTTGCGCCGGCTGCTCACTGCTGCGATCGAGGAAGGTCTGGCGCACGATCAAGGCATTGCTCTGCGGCTCAAGGGGCAGCCAGTTACCGCTGGCCGGCGGGTGCTGGCTGAGGATGATCTCGAAGTTGCCCTCGGCATCCAGCTGCAATTGCCCGGCGTCGATAAAGCCGGTCTGGATCATCTTGCCGTCGGTTTCGTAACCACCCTTTTGCGAGCCAAAGCTCAGGTAGGCGACGCTGCCGCGCTGGCCGCTGACACGGTACTCGTGCTCACCGTTCAGGCGTGCATAGCGGTACAGGTTGTCGGGGTTATCGGCACCGATTTTGGCGGTTTCATGGGAGGGGGTGATGAACCCGGGAAAATCTGGATCGGCGAACTCCAGGTGCATCTCCAGGGCGATGCGCAGCAAGCGGGTCAGGTAGCGAAAGCCTTCGGCGCGGGTTTGCTCGTCGGCCGGAGCCTCGGCGCGCAGGATCTGTTCGCCGCTGCGGCGCAACTGCTCGCAAAAACGGGTCCAGCTCTCACCGCTGATGACCGCCTGTTGGGGTGTGTCTGTAGCCATGTCAGTCTCCTCTGCCGGCGGAGGGTCCGCCGTTGTACCCGACCTTAGGGAGGAGCCCGGCAGCGCGGCTTCGTCCGTGCGGACTAAACCGCCGATCTAGTCCGCCTGGACGAGGAGCCGCCGGGCACAAGCGGTGAGGATCGCGCCTGAGCCCCGGCTCACTGGCGCCCCCTTGTGGCGCGCAGTCACCCTCACAGGAGCCACCCATGAGTGCAGAAAAAAACCTGGTCCGTTCGCTGACCGTGGACATCGATGCCCCGGCCGAACTGGTCTGGGCGATCCTCATCGACCTGCCCGCCTACCCGCAGTGGAACCCCTACACGGTCAAGGTCGAGTCGAGCCTGGTGCTCGGCGAGCCGGTCAACCTGTTCCTGCCCGACCCACGCCGGCCTGGTGAGTTGCTGAAGGTGGTCGAACGCCTGGCCGACTTCGAGCCGCATCGCTTGCTGGCCTGGGAGATGCACGCCAGTGCCGACAACCCTGATGCGGCGCGGCGCGAGCAGTTGATCGAACGCAGTGGGCCAGCGAGTTGCCGCTACCACACCACTGACCAGTTCCTCGGCCCGACCGCCGACCAGGTCATGGCCGACCACGGCCCCTGGGTGAAACAGGGCTTCGACGCCGTGGCCGTGGCACTCAAGGCCCATGCCGAGCGGTTGTTCGGGTCGGCGCCTTGACCTTGCCCGTGTCGTCTGGATTGCGGGGCTAGCCCGTTCCCACAGGTACTGCATCAATGCTCAGAACAGCACTAAACCTGTGGGAGCGGGCTTGACCCGCGATGAGGCCAGTCCAGCATTCTTCGTCCAAGCAGACGAAGAAGCCACCGCCCCCCATTACCTACCGTGACGTTCAGCCGGTGCCAATCCCGGCAGAACTCGAGGAGGTATTCGATGTTGACTCATCTGCAATGGCTGGAAGCGGAAAGCATCCAGATCATCCGCGAAGTGGTGGCCGAGTGTGAAAACCCGGTGATGCTGTATTCGATCGGCAAGGACAGCGCCGTGATGCTGCACCTGGCGATGAAAGCCTTCGCGCCGGGCAAGCCGCCCTTCCCCCTGCTGCACGTGGACACCACCTGGAAGTTTCGCGAGATGATCGAATTTCGCGACAAGACCGCTGAACGTCTGGGCCTGGACCTGCTGGTGCATATCAACCCCGAAGGTCTGGAAAAGGCCATCGACCCCTTCACCCACGGTTCGGCCCTGCACACCGACGTGTGGAAGACCCAGGGCCTGAAGCAGGCCCTGGACCACTACGGTTTCGACGCAGCGTTCGGCGGCGCCCGGCGCGACGAAGAAAAGTCGCGGGCCAAGGAGCGGGTGTTTTCGCTGCGCTCCGAGCAGCACCGCTGGGACCCAAAACAGCAGCGCCCGGAGCTCTGGCGCCTGTACAACACACGCAAACGCAAGGGCGAAAGCCTGCGCGTGTTCCCGCTGTCGAACTGGACCGAGCTGGATATCTGGCAGTACATCTACCTCGAACAGATCCCCATCGTGCCGCTGTACTTCGCCAAGGAACGCCCGGTGGTACGCCGCGACGGTACGCTGATCATGGTCGATGACGAGCGCCTGCCACTGCGGCCTGGAGAAACCCCGGAACTGCGCAAGGTGCGTTTCCGCACCCTGGGTTGCTACCCGTTGACCGGCGCCATCGACAGCGACGCCGATAACCTGCCGGCGATCATCAGCGAAATGCTGGTCAGCCGCACCTCGGAACGCCAGGGCCGCCTGATCGACAGCGATTCGGCCGGCTCCATGGAGAAGAAGAAGCAAGAGGGGTATTTCTGATGAACGCGATCACCGATGCACGCAATGGCGACCTGACGCCCTACCTGCAACAGCAACAGAACAAACAGCTGCTGCGCTTCATCACCTGCGGCAGTGTCGACGACGGCAAGAGCACCCTGATCGGCCGCTTGCTGTATGAGTCCAAGGTGCTGTTCGAAGACCAGTTGGGCCAGCTTGAAGCTGACTCGAAAAAACTCGGCACCCAGGGCGAGGAGCTGGATTTCGCCCTGCTGGTCGACGGCTTGAGCGCCGAGCGCGAGCAAGGCATCACCATCGATGTGGCTTACCGTTTTTTTGCCACCGAAAAGCGCAAGTTCATCGTTGCCGACACCCCCGGCCATGAGCAATACACCCGCAACATGGTCACCGGTGCGTCCACCGCCGACCTCGCAGTGATCCTCATCGATGCCCGCCAGGGCCTGTTGACCCAGACCCGCCGGCACAGCTACCTGGTGTCGCTGCTGGGCATCCGCAAAGTGGTGGTGGCGATCAACAAGCTCGATCTGGTGAGCTATTCGCAGGCAGTGTTCGAGCGCATTGAAGCCGAGTATCGCGCCTTCGCCGCACAGATCGGCCTGCAGGATATCCAGTGCATCCCGCTCTCGGCACTGCGCGGCGACAACATGCTCGAAACCAGCCCCAACACCCCCTGGTACCAGGGCCCGAGCCTGCTTGCGCACCTGGAAGACGTGCCGCTGGAGCAAGCCCGGCAGAACCAGGCGCCGTTCCGCTTGCCGGTGCAATGGGTGAACCGGCCGAACCTGGATTTTCGCGGCTATTGCGGCAACGTTGCGGCCGGCAGCGTGCGCGTCGGCGAGCGCATTCGCGTGCTGCCTTCAGGCCAGCAGAGCGAGATCACCTGCATCCTTGGCAGTGCCGGAGAACAGCAGCAAGCCCTGTGCGGCCAGGCCGTGACCCTGACCCTGAAGGACGAAATCGATATCAGCCGCGGTGACCTGATCGCCCTGGCCGACGCCCCGCCGGCCGTCGCCGACCAGTTCGAGGCGACCCTGGTATGGATGGACGAAGAAGCGCTGCTGCCGGGCCGCCCGTACCTGATGAAGATCGGTTGCCGCACCGTCGGCATGAGCTGCGCCAACCTCAAGCACCGGGTCGATGTGAACAGCCTCGAGCACCTGGCGGCCAAGACCCTGGAGCTGAACGGCATCGGCGTGTGCAATCTGCACCTGGACCGGCCGATCGCCTTTGATGCCTATGCCGACAACCGCGACACTGGCGGCTTCATCGTCATTGATCGCCTGAGCAACCGCACGGTCGGCGCCGGCATGCTGCACTTTGCCTTGCGCCGGGCGCAAAACGTGCACTGGCAGGCCATCGACGTCAACCGCGAGGCCCATGCCGCGCTCAAGGGCCAGGCGCCACGAATGCTGTGGTTTACCGGGTTGTCCGGCGCGGGCAAGTCGACCATCGCCAACCTGGTCGAGCGCAAGCTGCATGCCCTGGGCCGACACACCTACCTGCTCGATGGCGACAACGTGCGCCACGGCCTGAACCGCGACCTGGGCTTCACCGAAGCCGACCGGGTGGAGAACATCCGCCGGGTGTCGGAGGTGGCCAGGCTGATGCTCGATGCTGGCCTGATAACCCTGGTGTCGTTCATCTCGCCGTTCCGTGCCGAACGCGACATGGCCCGGGGCCTGGCGGGCGATGGCAATTTCCTCGAGATCTTCATCGATGCGCCGCTGGCCCTGGCCGAGCAGCGCGACCCCAAGGGCCTGTACCTGAAAGCCCGACGTGGTGAGCTGAAGAACTTCACCGGCATCGATTCGCCCTACGAGCCACCGGTGGCACCGGATATCCATATCGATACCCAGCACGAGACTGCCGAGGCCGCTGCCGAACGCATCGTCGAGGCCCTGCTGGCGTTGTAACGGCGACCGGGCGCAGCGTTGCACCCTGGAGCGTGCGCTGCGCTCATCAGCGCCCGGCCATCTAAGCCAAACGGACGATTTTGTCTCCCTGACCCAGGTCGATACTCGAGCCATAACAACACGCAGCCAAAGAGGCGCGCATGACCCTGCCCTTTCCTACCTGCCCGGACCTGCACGCCAGCCTCGACATTGCCCCTGCCGAGCTCAGCAGCCTGCTCGGGCTGGTCTATCACGGCCCGCTGGAGTCGACGCCCTGGGCCAGTTTGCTGGACGTCCTGCGCCAACGCTTCGCCGCCAGCTTCTTCACCCTGGTGCTGCGCAATCCCGACCACCAGCGCCCCGGGCTGATCGTCAATGCCTCGGTACATGGCCCGCTGTTGCCTGGCGAGCCCTCCTACAGCGAGCATTACTATTCGATCTGTCCGTTCATCGACTGGCCCGTGGACCAGGTCGCCAGTGCCGACCAGGTGCTGGGCACCGAGGCCTGGCTGGGCCATGAGTTTTACCGCAACTACCTGCGGCCGCTGGACCTGCGCCATGTACTGGTGGCCAACATGCGCACCGCCGCCGGCATGCACTGCGCCCTGTTCGCCTGCCGCGACCACGCCAGCGAGGATTTCAATCAAGCGCAGATCAACTTGATCCGCCTGTTGTTGCCGCACCTGCAACAGGCTGTAGACCTGCACTCGGCAGTGGATCAACTGGATGCCGAGCGCCAGCTCTATGCGGCCACCATCGACCGCCTGATGGTCGGCACGGCCATCCTCGACGAGAACGGCCGGATGATGCGCTGCAACCGCGCCGCCCAGCGCCTGTTTGACAGTCGCGACGGCCTGGAGTGCAGGCACGACAAGCTGTGTGCCTTTGCCAGCCATGAGAACCGCGCGCTGCAGCATGCCATCCAGGCGGTGTTGAAACAGCGCCAGCGCGGCCTCGACGACCTGCAGGTGCTGACCCTGGCACGGCCCAGCGGCGAGATGCCGCTGAACCTGTTGCTGCGCCCGATTGCCATGAGCTACCAGGCCCAGAACGGCACCCGACGCCCGGCCGTGGCGGTGTTCATCCGCGACCCGGCGGACTCGCCACAGGCCTCGCGCAACCTGCTGCGCAGCCTGTTCCAGTTGACCCGCACGGAAACCGAGGTGGCCATGCTGGTGATGGATGGCCAGACCCTTGATGAGACGGCCGAAGCACTCGGGGTATCGCGCAATACCGTGCGCGCCCACCTGCGCGGTGTCTTCGCCAAGACCGGCGCCACGCGCCAGGCGCAACTGGTCAAGACCTTGCTCAACAGCGTGGCGTCGTTGGGGTAGTGGTTGGCGCCGCCCGTTTGAGTAGAATAGCCGCCGTAGCGCTAGCATCCCCCTGCGCAATTGCGCCTTTGAACGATCAATGGATGATCCTGTTGAAACCCCTCAAGCACCGTTTTCTCGCCATCCTCATGCAGGTCGATCTCAACATTACGATCTGGACCGGCGGCCTCTACATGATCTGGGTGCTGTTCGACCGTGATGCAACGCGGTACTTCGAAGCCTACGTAGTCTTTGCCATCGCCGGCCTTTGCCTGTTCTTCTTCACCGCGCTGTTTGTGCGCTGCCCGGAATGCAACAAATCCATGCACCATCTGTACAAGCCGGGAGAAGGACTGTTGATGCACCGCGGGTTACTGCCCCACGAGGTCTTCACCCAGAAGCTGATCGAGTGCCCCGAGTGCAACCAGGTGGTGAAGTTTCGCGATTAGCGCAAGCTGATAACGATCTTGCGTGCGAGCATGCCCACCAGCATACCGGCGATGGTCAGCAGCACATCGGCGGTGAACTTTGCCGAGTAGTCAGGCGCGTAGATACGGTCATGGGTGTAGAAGGTCGGGCCGGTGTTGAACACAGCGTGGTAGCCATTGGGGAAGAACGCCACCGCGCACAGCACCACGATCAAGCCCAGGGTCCAGGCGCCGGTGCCGTCGTAGGACTGGCTGCGGAACCAGAGGAGAATCCAGGTGAGTACGGCGGCGAGGACCGGCGTCCAGAACTGCGAAGTGAGGGCGCTGTAGAATTCCAGGGTGAAATACATGGGTTTGCTGAGTCCTTTCGGTGACGCCAGTGGAGAAGGTTGGATGACGCGCCTTGAAACGCGGCGGCATGCTATCACGCCGGGCACGACACCGGCGCTCCTGCTCAGCTTCAGCCCTGCGGCGCAATATCGACCTTTTGCAGCCGGTCCAGCCCTACCCCGTAGAAGAACGAAAACGGCCGCCCGGCCTGATACGCGTAGTTGCCACACATCTCGCGCAGGCCCTGGCGCCCGGCGTCGGCCATGTCGAAGGGTTGGTAGGGGTGCTCGCCAAGCGATCCGAACTCAATCGTCAGCCAGGTCGAGCGAAACTTGCCATAGGACATCTCGCTTCCCACGCTGACCTTGAGCCCACCCGTCTCGAGGCGCTCGCGCAGGTCACGGTCGTCAAAATACAGGCTGGCAGGCACGCGCAGGGTCAACTTATCGTGGGTGAGAATGTCCATGCCGCCCTGTAGTTGCGCGCTGTCGGCCTTGAAGCCGGTGATGACGAACGGCAAGGCGCTCTGCACGAAACTATCGAGCTGGCAGCCCACTTCGGCCTTGACCGTGCTGCTACCGGCGAAGGCATGGCGCCGCTCGCTGTCGCTGATGCGGGTATCGAGGCTCGTCTCGTAGGGAAAGTCGAACCACAGCGGTATTACCTTGCGTCCCATCGCGACGACGTTGGCAGGGGCCGGGCCGATTTCCCGCCCCGCTGCATTCAGTCGTTTGGCCTGGCTGTAGTCCAGCTGCAATTGCACGCTGGAGACCACCGCCTTGCGCGCCTGCAGGATGGCATCGAGCTGGCTGGCCAAGGCCTGGCGCTGCGCGGCGCTCAGGGCTGGCTCAGGGCCACGCAGCACGAGGGTGTCACTTTGCTGGGGATCGAGTTCGATCTGCAGCCGTTGCGTATCGATGTGCTGGGCGGCCAACAGCTGCTCGACGGCCTGGCGGTAAACCTCGTGCACTTGCCTGGCGTCATCGCGAGGATGGGCACCGCCGTGGAACTGCAACTTCGCGAGCACCACCCTGGGCTCCTTGAGCAGGGCCACAACGAGCAATACACACAGCCCGATACCCGCACCCACCATCAGCTTCCATGCAGCACGTCGACTCATTACAAGCCTGCTCCTTGACTAAGACATCCGCAGTACACACTGCGGGCGCGGATAATAACCGCCATTAGCGCTTATTGCTTGTGCGGCAAACGGCATTGTTACTGTTTCACCAACAAAGCTTTCAGCCCCGGGCGTTTATCCCCAAACACCTCCGGCCTAAACTGAAATCAGTTTCCAGGCAAAGCACCCTGCCCCGCTTCCCAAATTCCTTGCCGACAGGTCTTGTTTTTGCCTGGGTGACGGCAAGGGTATGATGGCGCCCTGCTTGAATGGAGAGCGCCGCAAGCCATGGAGGATTCTTGAGTAACCTGGTCAAACTTCGAATTGTTCTAACCTTCGGCGCGATTGCCGGACTGTTGCCCGTCACCCTGGTGTTTATCTGGGGGGCACTGTTCTTTCTCGCTGGCGCACTCGGCTCACTGGCGTCAACAGGCTGGCTCGCCTGGGCGATCATTCTGCTGCCGATCTCGATGTCAGTGTTCTGCCTGTGGACGAACTGGAAAATCTACGCGATCTCAATGGCCACAACCCCCGAAGTACGCTACAAGCGCCTGCTGATTGCCGGGGTGGTCGCGACCGCACTTTGAGGCGTGCCGTGGGCCTACTTTGGCCGCACGTTCCCAACGACAATCTATATCTTCATGATGCCCGGGATTACAGCGGCGGCGATGCTGGCCATTGCACTGAAAAGAGAACAGGCCGTAGCAAAACAGCTGCAGAGCTGATGCTGGAACTGCACGTCGACTAGAAGGAACACCATGCGTATTCATGTATTGAACATGCTGCTGCCTCTCCCGTTGCTGGTGATGATGGAGTGTGCAAGCGCCGCCCTTGCCCCGCCGAGCGAAAAAGCCTTGAACCTGTTACTGGCGGACGAATACCAGGCATCGATCCAGGAAGCGGATCGCGTGCTTTCAAGCGATCCTGGCGATAGCGAAACCTTGAATGTCAAAGCCCGGGCAGTGTCGGCCTTGGGGGATGATCGCCAGGCAATACGGCTAATGAGCCAAGCACTTGCAGCGGCCGAGCGCAACGGCCAAGTATCGCTCAGCCAGCAGGCGACCTACTGGAGCAACCTTGGTTACTTCCACGAGCGACTGGGCAACTTCGAGACTGCCCTGAGCCAGCATCAGAAAGCCTTGGACATGCGCATCGCAGTACTTGGCAACGATGACCTGCACACCGCCGACAGTTACAACAACCTAGGTACGACGTTGAGCAAACTGGGGCAGTATGACCAGGCCATCGACAACCTTGAAAAGAACCTGGCGATCAGAAAGCGGCGGCTGGGTGAACACGACGCGTCGGTAGCCACGGCACTGAATAACCTGGGTTTTGCCTACCACCTTCAGCACCGATACCAGGACGCACTGGGCTATTATCAGCTGGCACTGGATATCGACCTGGCCAACCATGGTGCGAACCACCCTAGCGTCGCCATCCGCTGGAACAACATCGGCGACGCCTACTTCGGCCTTGCACAATACGACAAGGCCGAAGCCTTCCTGAACAAGGCACTGAGCAGCGACATCGCATTCTTTGGCGAGCGTCACCCCAAAGTGTCGCTGCGCTATTACAACCTGGGCAAAATCCATGAAGCCAGGGGTGACACCGGCAAAGCCCGCAGCACCTATACGCAAGCCCTCCAGATAGCCCGACAGTTCTACCCCGAGGACAACTGGCAAATCCGGCATTTACAGGAGAAGTTGCAGGGCTTGGGTAAGCAGGCAAACTAACGGGCGCTGCTGTTGGCGTTGCGTCAGGCGTACTCCCAATCCCGCTCCAGATACTCGACCTGCGCTGGCAACAGTTCACGTAACAGCGCCAGGCACTCTTCGAACATCGCCATGTCGGGCAAACGTAGTTCGAAGCCGATGGACAGCTCACTGATATGCGGGACCAGGATGCGGCGCTTGCGGTCAATGGTCAGGTAGCGATACTGCTCCCAGCCGGGGCCGTGCTCATGTTCCGTACAGGCTTCGGGCGAAGGCGGCGCCATCTCGCGGGTGAGCAGGATGTAGGCGATAAACAGCGGCGTCAGCAACAGCCACCAGGTGCCGGTCGCCACCGCCAGCCAGAGCATCACCACCGCTTCGATCACAACAACCACCACGATGGTGATTCTGGCGGCGCGATCGGAGCGTACGTACTTGCTGATCGTTATACCGTCGCGGGTGAGCTGGAATGAGAGGTGGGTTCTGACCGTTAATAACAGCAGCATCAGGACGTACATAACGGCACATATCCCGTAGACCCAATTGTCGCCCCCCAGCCAACTGAGCATACCGGCTACCCCGAGCATCCCGATGGTAATCGCCAGGATGCCATTGCGCAGGTCCTTGGGCGCAATGAGGCGAGCCTTGATCGACCAGTTCATCAACGTTTCGGGGGGTGAAGTTGCAAGGGAATCGGATGGATCGGTCGGTTGTGAGTTTTGCACGGATATCCTTATTGTGAACAATGCTGCTGATGCCTACCCCTCAAGCTTGTCAACGCCTCGAGCAGAACTCGATCGCGACCAATACTACACCGGGAACAAGCAAGCCCAGGCCGGTGTAAGCGAATGCAGGTTGCC
This sequence comes from Pseudomonas wadenswilerensis, assembly GCF_900497695.1. Taxonomy (GTDB): domain Bacteria; phylum Pseudomonadota; class Gammaproteobacteria; order Pseudomonadales; family Pseudomonadaceae; genus Aquipseudomonas; species Aquipseudomonas wadenswilerensis. The sequence goes on from NZ_UIDD01000009.1 coordinate 20,633, forward strand.
CGGACAGGCCCACGGCAATAAAGCCTGCGCCCATGGCGATGAGTGGACCGCCGGCAAGGATGAAGGGCTTTTTGCTGGGGTTGTTCATATCAATCCTCCTTGTTGATCTGGCGTCATGTTAAACCAGATTGTCCCATGCACTTTCAAAAGACAGGTAAACAATGAAGCAAACCAGGCTGATTCGCCACGGTGAAAGCGCCGCAAACGCAGGCGAAGCCAGTCGCGATCACGCAAGCATTCCCCTTACGCAGAAGGGTGTCGAACAAGCGCAACGAGTAGCCCGGTCGTTCACCCAGGCGCCGCAGTTGATCGTTGCCTCACCGTTCTCCCGAGCCCAGGCAACCGCCAAGGCGACGGCCACGGCCTTCCCTGCTGCAGCGTTCGAAACTTGGCCAGTTCAAGAATTCACCTACCTTGAACCGGCGCGCTGCGCCAACACCACAGTTACCCAGCGGCGGGACTGGGTCGAGGCGTATTGGGCCAAGTCAGATCCAGCGTTGCGGGATGGCGTGGGAGCGGAGTCGTTTTTGGACTTCGTCTCTCGGGCGAAAGTATTCCTGGATCGACTCGCCGCGCATCCTGCCGAGGATATTGCAGTGTTTTCACATGGGCAGTTCATCAATGCCGTTGTGTGGTTGCTTGAGCGCAAGCCAACGGAAATCGATGGTCGGGCAATGACGGAGTGGCGAGAGTACGAGATTGCCAACCCTGTGCCAAATGGCGGGGGGTATCAGTTGGTTTGGGATTCAGACGATGCCAGGTTTCGGGCACATGCCCGCACGCCCTGATTGATCGCTGAAGACGCCGCTACTCCACGCTCGTTGCCCTGGACCGCTCACACGCCACCCTCAGCCGTTCATGAGCATCGGGCGGCATCGGCGCGGGGCTGGGCTGGGCGGTAGCCAAATGCAAAAAAGCCCAGCGCGGGGCTGGGCTACTTTACTAACGATGGACAGATAGAAGTAGACGCCTCAACGGTCATTCTTTGAGGACGAGCTGACTGCATTTCTCAGTCCTTTGGAATTATGATCGCCTGGAGTAGTTCGAGAAATAGCCGTCGACTTTGACAGGCCACGAGTATCCTTGGAGTGGGCGATACCAGAGGTGGCGGAACCATGGCCATTATCGTCGTTGCGGTCGCTGCCGTAGTGATTGCCGCTCACGCCATGATCGCGGGTTGCCTTACCTGCATGATCTCCACCAAAGCCATCACCCTTGCTGCCTTGACCGCCCCGGCCTCCGCCATTCCCGCCATGCCCGCCGCCATTTCCTCCACCATGGCCACCGTCTTTCGCGTAGGCTGAACCAATGGGCGAAAACTCGGCAGGCAGCAGCGCAGTTGCCCCCAGTGCAAACGCACACGCAAAAACAGCTACAAAGGTTTTTCTCATGATTCGAACGCCTCCAGAGGCGATGATTGATGTGCCATATGATTCAAAGTCAGCGCTAAAGTTCTGGTGAGGCGACGGAATGCGTCCATGCGTTCGCGAGCCCAAGATCCGACACAAGGCGTGTCCATGAGCGGTTGCAGCGGACTGCTTTGCTGCATCGTCATGAGTTGCGCGACGAGTTCCTTGATTTCGCTCGCGGCCAGTTCTGCCTGTTGATACCTTCGGCATAGGTGTCCAGCGCCAGGGGGAGGTTGAGGCAGTGTACGTTGACCTCGCTCAACGCGCGCTGGCGCGACGACCAGATCTTCCAGACCGTCAGCGCAAGGCGCACATCGCGCTTGAGGGGCAGCATGGCCGGCAGTGAGGGAGTGGACATCATCGAACGCTCCTGCGATCTCACAGCTGAAGGCACTTTACCCTGTACCTCGGAATGCCCTGCGCCACAAGGGCCAGAGCACCTAGCGCTGCAATCAAGCGGTCGTGGGCATGCATCCAATGGGGCGCGGAGCGCTATGACGGGGATACCAGGACGCGTAAGGCTGCTCCGCTTGAGTGAGCAGCCTTACGCATTTGTTCAGCCTTGTGGTTTGACGCGCGCGCAGTTGCCCTTCAGTAGCGGAACTTGCCGCCATGAATGTCCTGCAGCACCTGCTCAGTCACGCGCACGTAGGTTTCGGTGCCCGGTAGCCAAGCGTAGACCGGGTCTTCGCCGGTTTGGCTGGGGTCGAAGGCTTCGGTCCTTAGCTTGGTTTTCTGGTATTTGAACGTGCCGGTGGTTTCCATGCAGGTCCTGATGCGCAGGAACATCGGCACCGCGTAGTGGGGCATCTGGCTTTTGACGAAGCGCAGCAGGTCGCAAAAATCCAGTTGCTCCAGCGGGGCCGATGGGGTGATGGCGGCCATCCCGGCGCGGCCGTTGGTGTTCTTGATTTCCACACCGTAGGCCACGGCTTCGGCGATGTGGGGGTGTTGCACCATGATGTTTTCGACTTCGGTGGTGGAGACGTTTTCGCCTTTCCAGCGGAAGGTGTCCCCCAGGCGGTCGACAAATTGGGCGTGGCCAAAGCCGATATCGCGAATCAGGTCGCCGCTGTTGAAGTAACGATCGCCCTTCTCGAAAACGTCGTACAGCACCACCTTCTTGCTCTTCTCCGGATCGGTGTAACCGTCGAATGGGGCGTCGTCGTCGATCTTGGCCAGCAACAAACCTTGGCCACCCTTGCCGACTTTCTGCATGAAACCGTTCGCGCTGCGCCGCGGCTCGCCGGTGTCGTGTTCGTACTCCACCAGCGACCAGGCGTTGATGGCAAAGCCGATGGTGTTTTCGAAGTTGAGAATGTTGGTAAAGCCGATGTTGCCGTCACTGGCGGCATAGAACTCGCAGACCCGCTCGATGTTGAAGCGTCTCTTGAAGTCGACCCACACGCCCGGGCGCAGGCCGTTGCCAATCATTTTCACCACCGGGTTGTCGCCATCGTTGCCGGCGGGAGGCTGGTCGATCAGGTAGCGACACAATTCACCGACGTAGCAAATGGTGGTGGCCTTGAACTTGCGTGTGTCATTCCAGAACTGACTGGCGCTGAATTTGCGGCGGATGGCGAAACCCGAGGCCCCGGCCAATGCCGAGCCCCAGCTCACGCACAGCCCGGTGCCGTGATAGAGCGGCAAGGTGCAATAGACGATGTCATCGGGGCGCATATCCAGGGCGATCATGCCGAAGCTACCGTAGACTTTCATCCAGCGCCCGTGCTTGAACACCCCGGCCTTGGGCAAACCGGTGGTGCCGGAGGTGTAAATGTAGAAGCAGGCGTCGTCCAGGTAGACCTGCTGGGTGGTCGCCGGATTGACAGCGGAGTGCGCTTCGCTGACGCGGGTCAGGTTGATGTAACCCTCGGGCGCGACGCCCGCATCGCGAGTGGTGTCGGTGTCAGCCAGGAAGAACGTGCTCAACTCATCGATGGCAACCTCGTTACGCACCGCGTCAAAGGATGGCACCAACTCTTCACCGACGATAATCGCCGAGGGATTGACCAGGCTCAAACTGTGGATCAGGACGTTGTTGGTCTGCGAGGTGTTGAGCATGGCGCAGATACCGCCGATCTTGCTGACCGCCAGCACGCTGACCAGCAATTCCGGGCGATTTTCAACAAATATGCCGACCACATCGCCTTTTTTCAGGCCACGGGCAAGCAGGTAGTGGGCGAAACGGTTGGCCCACTGGTTGACCTGTTCATAACTGAAACGATTGTCCTTGTAGAGCAACGCCGGTCCTTGAGGGTTGCGCGCAACCGCCTGTTCGAAGGCCCACCCCAGGCCGCAGGGCTGATCGACCTTGAGCTTGGAAGCTTTGATTCCCCTGACGAGCCGAGGAATGGCCCGGGCGATCGAGGGGATTTTGCGCAACATCATGCCCCAGGTAATCATGTCGCTATTGCTACTCATGTCACCTCCTAGTGAATTGACCGAGGCAGCCAGGCGGTTGGACAAGCGCCAGTCCGGCCGATCGTTTTATTGTTATGCACGCCCTGTAAAAACTCCTCGCGCAGCGGGTGCGCGAGGACGCCTGTTGCCAAGCCTCAGAACTCGTCGGCGACCGACTCGAGGATCTTGCCCATCAAGTAAACCGTGGTGCGTGCGACTTGCTTGACCGACTCTTTTTCTTCGTCGGTCACGACCCAGCGGTCGATGGCTGCGTTGACTTGCTCGGAGTGTTTCTCGTCGATGATCGCGTGGGCGACAAAGAAGGTAAGTTGTTGGTCGGTCAGCTTGAGATGGTTCTTGCAGACATCCATCAATGGCTCGAGGTGCTCGTAGCAGTCCTCGGCCCAGAAGCTGTAGCCCAGCCGTGGAATGATGCCGCGGCACACAGAGACGAAATCCAGGTAGCCGTAGAACGCCTCTGTGGCCGGCAGCATCGGCTTATCGAACTCGGACTTGTCGACGCCAATGGCGATCAGGTCGTTGTACGCCATGTTTTCATGGCCCAGTTCTTCCAGCGCATGCTTCATCGCAAAACGCAGCAGGCCGACCTTTTTATGGTCCTGGTTCCAGCACGCCACCGCTTGGTTGATCGCGTTGTTCTTGGTGTAGTGATACACCTGGACAATCGACTTGATGTAGAGCTCACGCTGCAACTCGGGGCGTTTCATCATCTGGAAAAAGCGGCCGGCCTTGATCTTTTCCCATTCGGCATCACAGATGGCTTTCAGCTCTTTGCGAAACGCGGTCACTTCAGTCATTTCACTCTCTTCCTTGGCGGGTTGATAAATCATTCATGACACTTTTTATAATATCAAGCGAACACGGACTTACAGGCGCAGCACAGACTTTATGATGTAGATGAACTTGGAGAAGAACCCCAGACCTTCGATAGTGTCCCAGTGTTCCATCAGCACACCGTTTTCCACACGATAGATATCGATCACCTTGTAATTCACCGTAAAGAACCTGTGCTTGGCCCAGTGCTTGGCATACAGGAAGACATAATCGCCTTCGGCGCATACCCGTTCAATGCTGGTACCCGACTCGGGGAATGTTTTGAAGAACTGCGTAAAGTAGGTCTTGAAGCCTTCGCGGCGCGGTGGGATAAATACATTGTTGTGTTGTACATAATCCTCGGCAATCAACGTATCGGCGACCGCCAGTTCCCGCTGGCCAAACATGCGCTCGTAAAACTCGATGACCACTTCTTTGTTCCTGGCTTCCATCTTGGATCAACCTCAATGTTGTCGTTGTTTTTGGATGCTCATCCCGCCAGTGACTGCCTCGCGGTACGGGCCGCCAAGGTGTAGCGAATCAAATCATCAATGTCCTTCAGGTCTGCAGGGCAGCTTTGCAGGCCAAAGAAGGGCGTGACCGACGGCATCAGATCGCCTTTGTACAGGGCGTAGTAGTGATCACCGCGGGCTTTGATCTGGAAGAAGATACCGTCCTGATCAAAGACGAAGCTGTCGAACTTCGGCGCAAGCCGTGGTTTTACGTAGGTGATGAAGGTTTTGTAGCCGCCTTCCAGGGCGACCAGCGAGGCACCGGTCATCGCCAAGCCGTTGACCACGTTCTTGACCGGGGAATGCTTGTCGACAATAAGTCGCGAGAGTTCGACGCACTCATTCTCGTAATTGGGCCCGGAGAACCGCACCAGTTGTTCATGGCTGATGAACTCGCCCGACTCGTGAGGGAAAGGCGTAATACGCTGGGTGCCGATAATTTCACCATCATAATAAAAGGCAAACACGTAGGAACGCGGGTCGTACTCATCCAGGCATACGGTGTCGTCGACCGCGTTACCAAACAACGTCTTGTAGTAAACCTTTCGCTGCCCGTACAACCGGCTGCGGGCACGAGACAGTTCGAGAAACTGCGCTGGCGTAACCACCTGCCTGACTTGGACCTTGTCAGACTGGCACAAGTCTTGAAGTACTGAATCATAGAAACTGTAGATTGCCGATCCGGCTGAATCATCCTTTACCAACTGCATATTTGCCGAAGGCAAGGCAGCCTTGTTACTTGCGAGTGACGGCATGAGAATTCCCTTCTTATTGTGATCTGTAGTGTTCAACTCAGCCCAGCGCACGACCTAAGTTTCCACAGTACAATACATAGCTTCGCCTCCTTGCGTAGATGCCTACAAGTTGATGATTTGCTTACTGCGCACAGCAAGGCACGCAACCCTCTTATCGCGGGCGTGCCTTTAAACTAAAGCGACTTGCAGTTAAACCGGTGGCAGCGAGGTCAAGGCTCGACGGATCTGCTCTGCGCGCTCGCCCAGCACTTGGGGCGTAGCGAGTGGAAGGTCCGCATGACCCAGGTTGAAACCGTCACCGACAAAGCGGGCCAGTACATGCAGGTGGGCGTGGCCCACGGTCTGCCCGGCCACAGCGCCATCGCACAGCAGCAGGTTGATACCTTCGCAGGGGTGTTCATTGAGGCTCAAGCCGCTTTCACGCAGGGCGGCCGCCACCCGTTGACCCACACGCATCATGTGGCCACAGGTTTGAGGAGGGATATCACCCAGGCCGCTTGCGTGGGCCTTGGGAATGACCAGGACATGGCCAGGAGTAATCGGCTGGATGGAGAGAAAGGCCAGGCACTGCTCGTCTTCGTAGATAACGGCAGCCGGTGATTCTTTCTTGGCGATTGCACAGAAAATGCAGTTCACGATTAGCTCCCTCTATTGTAGTAGGTGCAAACCCGGTGGAGGCATGAAGATCCGGGTTGCTACAGGCTGCATTCCATTGCAGTTGACCGCACAGCTTGAGGGTGAAATTACCCTTGGCATTCCACACCTGTACACGGGAGTTTTGAAATTTTTTGTATCCGAATTCCAGAAAGAAGATAACAGATTGATTTAAATGAGTTTTCCTAAGGTTGGTTGTTGTATCCGTCCTTTATCAGGTCGTGTGGGCCGAATAATCCCACAGGGCTACCTGCACTTGGAGTGAACAGGAACCCACCTGCCCTATATGATCTCCCATGCAATCCTCCAAATACTCATACCCTGAAAAGGATTTCTCAGATGCCATTTTCACCGAAAGAGCGAGCGGCATTGCTCACACTCAAGGGCGTAGGCACAACCGTCATTACCCGGCTCGAACAGATGGGTATTGAATCGCTAGCAGGGTTAGCCAAATCGGATGTCAGTGACATTTTGGCTCAGGCGTCAGCCGCGCTAGGCTCGACCTGCTGGAAGAACAGCCCGCAAGCGCGAGCAGCCATTACCGCCGCCGTTGACCTTGCGAAAGGGACTGCAGAGCACAAGCCCGCCGGCTAGGTTCGTTCGTCTGCGCGGGTGCAAACCAGCATTAAACATCGCGGAAAAGGCAAAGCATGGACCTGCAATTCAAGCGACTCAGTGAAATCAGCAGCGCCGACATCATCGACCTCAACAACAACCCGGTTGTCTTGCGCCACATGCCCTTGGGCCGCCCTGATTTCGACCAAGCCAAATGCTCAGCGTGGGTCGCCGAAAAAGAGTCACAGTGGATGCTCAACGGATATGGCCCCTGGGCGTTCATGGTGGATAAAAAATTTGCCGGCTGGGGTGGGTTGCAGCAAACAGAAGGTGATGCAGACCTCGCCCTGGTTTTACATCCGGACTACTGGGGCCTGGGCAAAGCAATTTATGATGAGATCGTTCGGCGAGCCTTTCAGGAGATGGGGCTGGAATCGGTCACTGTCTTGCTTGCACCGACTAGAACCCGGATCAAGGGTGTTCTTCGAGTAGGGTTTCAACCGGACGGAGAGGTCAACGTCGACGGCAAACGCTTTGTTCGCTACCGGCTTCTCGCAAGCACTCGTGCTTGAGCCCGACGCCAAGCTCAGTGCAGTGAGCGTGCGGGCCCGCCGAGTGACCATAGCTGGTATTTCGCCGGCTGGCCGACGTCCTGGGCTGGCCGCCGTTCCAGTTCGATTTAAAAGGAATGGAGCGAGGGGCAGCTTTACTCGATGCCCCTCGCCTATTGTTCACTACTTCGGTGGTGGGCACTCAGCCTGTAGAAAGGTCATCGAGTAGGTGAAGTGCCGGTCGAAGGAAAGAGGCGGAGTGCCGGGGGCGGTCCATTCCGAATAGTTGCCAGTCATGGTGGTGGGGCTATCCAGCTTGCCCATCGCCATGCTTGCGACATTACCGATCTGAGCGATAGGAATACTTCCGTACCAACGGACCTCTTTTTCGTTCTTGTACCAGCTGCCATTCCAGTTCGGCTCACTGGTGGAATACCAAGTGCTATCGGCCTTTAGGCAGACCGTCTGATTAGTCGCCACAGCTCCGCCCGGAATGGTAAACGACGTCATTCGCCACAGGCCAACAGGCGAACTATCAGCTTGAGCTGCGCCGACAGATCCGGCAGCGATGCCGAGCAAAAGAGCAAACCGAACAATGCTTCCATTCATAATGTTTCTCCATAGAAACGAGTTTCGTTAAGTTGAGCCGAGTGAATTCTCAGCCACAAAACAACTGTATATGCATACAGCTGTTTTGTGCAACCTCATTCCGTGGAAAAGACCTTCGGCGCGTAAGGTTCGTGGCTTGCGCCCTTCCGGGTGGTGGATTTCGTTGTTGGCCGGCAGCTGATCTTCAAGGGCGCGGCGATTGGCAAACAGATAAGCACAGTGCGGCTACCACTCTGGCCGCGAAGGCCGGCGTCTACATGGAAAAATGCCATGACCCACATCCCGCCGCGACCTTCAGCCACAAAGTAGATGATCCGGACACGAAAACCTTCATAGACGCGTCCAAATCCGTCAACATGCTGTTGGAAGACAAAAAGCTTAACAACTCGGCAGACAACGCCATGGAAAGGTACTTAGGGGAGTCGGAGTGGTCATAAATCAGCTGATGTCCCAAGAGCTTGAGGCAGTAACGCTCAGCGGTAAAAATTTGCCAAATGAGCTGATTAGACTGATCGCGGAAGGGTTCAGTGAGTGGGAGGGGTGCTTTCTACTGACCGTTTTCAAGAAAAGACTTCGAACTGTGCAAAGAGCGCTCTGCCCGGACGAGACGAGCGTTGAATGCTGGGTCAACTCACTGCGTATCGACGATTACCTGGAAGACGATCATCTTGCACATGCCTTGCTGTTGATCAACGCAGTGTTTCAGCAGTGGCGCACGCAGTATCCGCAGCACACATTGATCGCAGCAGCTTCAACCGACGAATTTGGCGCAGCCGTTAAATTCTACGTATCACGAACAGAACAATCGTGGCTGAATGGTGATACCGAAGGCTTTGTTCAGCCCGTGTTAGTTACGGACTCGAGACAGTTACCATTCCAGTAAGCTCAAATTACAAGGCACCGCCAAAACCATCTGTCCTGCCCTGTGCCCTTGCTTGAGTTGAAGCCCAGATGCTGGCCAGCACGCCCTCGCAGGCCAAGTTCAAGGCCTATCAAAAGCGCGAACACCACGATGTTGAGTGCATGTTCGGCTTCAGGGTCCGACGGGACTGACCCTCCCGCGCTGCCCACCAGCGCCTTATCGTTTTCCGTTCGTAGCAGGGAAATCACTGAGCGGGTTTACCGCCGCGTAGGAGCGCTGGCAAAGCCCACCAAGTAGCCGAAGTTTTGTCAGCGCCGACATTTTTCCATGTCCCAGAAACGCGGTTTTCAAGACCGATACGAAGACCCAAGCCCGCTGCACCTTTGACGAGGATTTCAGTTCCAAAACTTTCGCCTTACCGACGGGCTACAGGCCCCATCCTACCGCGGTGCACGCCTTGAGTTTTGGAACTGGTTTTCTACCCCTTAACTGACTACCCAGTCCAGAAAACGAGTAGTCGATGTGTGGTTCGTGGCGACCGCCTGGAACACGAAGTGGGCCGCCATACAGCGTCGCGCCGGACAGACGACCGTACCAAACTCGACACACCTATGCATGCTGGTGCATCGCTACTCAAGGGACCCTAGTATTCATCACCAAGCAAATGGGCCATAAAGACTTCCCTATGCTCGTGGAGGTTTATGCAAAATGGATGGATAACGAATCCCCAGCCGAACTATCAAGAATTTGGAACAATATAAAAAGCGCCCGATAGGGCGCTTACTTTTCGTCTTCGATATTTTTGGCAGCATCAATTGATGCTATTAAATTTAAGGTAGCATTCAGCTCTTGACGAGCTTCGCTCAACATACGTTCCAATTGAGCATCAGGTACGTTCTCAAACTGAGCACTCGGCTCCCCAACAAGCCGCTCACTAAGCTCAGAAGATAACTGCATTACTTGATTCCTAAGCACATTCGCATGAAAATGCAGAGTAGACTTATACCTGATAGGATCTCGACCTTCATACCCCGAATCATACAGGGCAGTGGTGCCATCTAAAAACGTGTAAGGATCCTTCCTCCCTTCATACTTTCTACTTGTTTTTTTCCACGCATTATACTTGGGCTGGAGATGTTCGATATCGTTCCGCACGCTTTCGGCGAGTCGAACCTCTCTGACCTCTTCCATTGCCTGCACCGACACTTCCTGCTTCAAAAAATCGCCCGCTTGTTGCAAGAATCGGTCAGGAGAATACATATAAAAACGCTGGGATGTCATCGACATAAATTCATCGATTAACTCAGGAAGCGGGCCAATGGTTCGCCCACTCTGCTTAAGCCACCAGTCCTCTTTATTATCTCCGGTAACGAAGATAACATCTTGAGTATCAGATTTTGCTTTATTGATTAATTGAAGCCAGCCTATATAGTCTCCATAGGGTGCCAATCTTTCCTCAAGTGACTTGCCACCCGCCTTGTCTGAGTCTTTGAATCCAGGTGGGATTTTATTCTCATATCTAACCTCACCCACGGCGATGATATCTTCAAGCTCCTGCTCGTTGAACCCACTTCCAACCTTACCCTCAAAAATACGACTAACCGCTTCCTTAATATCGTCACTGGTGATTTTTTGGTCGTGACGCTCTTTATTTTGCTCCAGCTCACCAATTATGAGATCAAAAGACTTTTTACAGTCATCCAAAACCTGCGCCCCAACAAAGGGGTGCTGCTTCGGATTTTCGAAATTCTTTCGCAAATCCGTTAAACCCTGGATAGCTATATCGTATGTTTTCGCTTGATCACTAATTACCTTAAGTCTATTTTTTAAATACTCCTTCGCAACTTGATGCGAAATCCAGAGTCTATCTGCCAGCTTCTCAAAAAGATCTAAAAATTCGTTTCTAGTACCTTCAGAATAGCGATACAGGTTGAGCAAAACATTTGCATCTACAGCAATCAAGCTTCGATCCCATAGCCTCTGGAGATCTTGAGGGTCGTTTGCGAAATGCCCTGGGAAAACACTCTTCATCGCGGGAGCTCTGCAGACCAAAATGCCAGTATGCCATGCCCTCAGTCTTGAAGTCGCGGCGAGGGGCATTCGTGTTACTCTCACTTCACCATCAACCCCTCGCACTGAAAGGTGGTTGGCAGCCAACGAATTGCCCCATTTTTGCCCCATCGTTTTTGCGAAAATGCCGTAATCCATTGATGAATAAAGCAATTTCTGATTTCTCCGCACACACCCCGATGATGCAGCAGAATGGGTAAAAATCGGCTCTAGGCCTTTAAATACGTGGCGTATGCATTACAAGTGCCTAGCATGCATTCGCCATTTTCGACGGTTTTCAGCCAAAAAATAGGCAGTTTACGCCGGCAGTATTAGACAGCAAAAGCCCCCTCCTCCGGCGTCCTGCCGACCTCACTATTCCTCCCTGCACCACCACGACTGCGCGTAGAAGGCGCCGTCCACTTCCTCGATCCCGGTCAGGTTCATCCCGACCTGGGCCATGCCGGTGATCTTCACGTCGAGCAGCCGCGGGAAAACGTCGGGGCCTGGCCCTGAGCCGAAGATCCAGGCGCTGATAGTCGAGCGCCCAAGGCTCTCGTTGTAGCATTCACTGATCTGGATGTCGCCGGCCAGCGGCTGCATCTTCCGTAGCTGCTCGGTAGGGATGGCGACGCCCAGCTTTCGCCGGCGCAGGATGAGGAAGCGCATGCTGGCTACCACTGTATAAAAACACAGCATGCTATGAATTTGCCCGGGGCCTGGCAATTACCGATCGGCGGCAAGTCGAACCGGCTACTCTGTGGTGATGCGACCACCGAGGCCGGCCCCATGTGCGGAAGACTCAGCCAGTACCACGCATCCACGACTTCGTCGACGCCCTGAGCATGCCCTACCCGCTTGCCAATAGCGTCGGCGACCAACCGCTTGAGCGGTACAACGTGCCGCCAACCACCCGGGTAGCACTGCTACGCCTCGAGGATGGAGTGCTCCATGCCGATCTGGTGCGTTGGGGTTGGCGGCCGCACTGGGCCAAGGACCGCGCCGCACCGATCAATGCCCGGGTCAAGAAGGTAGCGCACGGGGCGTTCTTCCGTGCGATTTGGCCGCATCGAACGATAACGCCAGTCGACGGGATGAGTGGGTTGATGAGGGGAGACCGAAGAAGCAGCCCTATTACATCCGGAGGCGAGACGGGCAACCATCGCTATGCGCAAGCATTGGCCATTTCACTGGTCACGAGCATGACGGATTCGGGATCATCACCGCCGATGCCCAGGGTGGGATGGTTGATGTACACGATCGCCGGCCTGTCGTGCTGTCGTCCGAACTTGCACGGCAGTGGGCCGGCCTGACAATGCCAAAGGAGCAAACCGAGCAGTTGGTCTTGAACCTTGGCGAGGGACCAGAGACATTTGAGTGGTACCGTGTTGGAGTTGCTGTGGGCAACACGCGAAACCAAGGTGTCCACCTGCTAGACTCAACAAGATGACTCCAGATAAAACTAGAACCACCCCCAGACACTTGAACATGTCCAGGGGCAGAGCGAAAGATTATTATTTAAACGTAACAACAATAGGGGAAGGCTCACCAGGCATACCAGGAGTGCCAGATGTTGAACAGCCTCCATTATTGCAAGTGATAGTCGCGGACAACCCAAGAGAAGGGACAACTTTCGTATACCACGTGCCACCGTCCTTTATATGCCTAAAAGTCAAATTGCCAAGCCTGATGCCTTTATCGTCTTCTACAGCCCAGCTGACTTCCTTTGCCCCACTCGTGCAAAGGCTAAAAATGTTATCTGAGTCCGTCATTCCGAATGAAACATCTCCCTGAGGCGGAACGGTATAGGCACCGCTCTTCGGAGCGTACATGCACTGGCTGCTGATTTGCCTCACGTACTTTGTCTGATTACTCGCATTCTTGAAGTGCACCGTATAGTCTTGCTTCGCCATAACTTGCGAAGAAGCGAGCATGACAAATGAAACAAGCGCAGCGCTTGAGAATAGGTTTTTCATGAAAACTCCATGTTTTTGAATCTTCCATTAGTAAGAACAAGCCTCATGCGCACCGTGACGGTCGAGTGCGAAAAGCCACTATAGACAGTAAGGTTTCTCTGATCAAGCAAGCACAGGGCGTTTGTCCTGTACTGAAATGGCCCTAAAATCCGGTGGTTTATTAACGCTTTAGAGCCAGGATATAGTCCTGGCATGCAGTCAGTGCGATCAGTCCTTGGTCGCCGTCACCGGTGATTCTGATAACTCGTTGAGCAGCCGCTGGGTCAAGTTCGCCTCGCGTGACTCCATGAACCACGCCGTCGATACCGGACTATTTAATGAAGGGAGCGCGCAGGCCCGCCAAGCGACCGCAGCTGGTACTCGGTGACAGCCTGGTACAGCGACTCAGCCTCCAGTCGCAGGCGTTCGACCTCCTTTGCTGGCTGACCGGCGTCCTGGGCTGCATGGTAGCGGCGCTGCGCATCGATAGCCTGCTGAATCAGCGGTTCGCCGGCCTCCACAACTCCTGTGAGGGTCTTCTTCACGCTGCGGCTCCGGTTATTTGGTCAGTGCAGTATAGGCCAACGGCTATTCAGGCTTCGCTATGGATCAACCAGATCAGCGACGGCCACCAGCGTCACCTTCCGGCCAAAAGCGGACAGTCTCACGGGGACTGGGCTGGCGCGCTGAAAGCGTGTCCCGGCGAGCGTGCTTGAATGCCTTGCTATGTATTCCTTCGCCGAGTAAGCGGGAAGACAAATGGCTTTTCTTGAGTTAAATTTATTTCCTTTAGCTTGTATTTAAACCTAATATCACTACAACTAAATCGTCGAATTAAATTTTTCACTTCAATATCACTTAGCTCGTAATTCCAAGGCTGAATTATAGAGCCACCCCTAACTTTATCGAAACCATACTTTTGCCCCAGGGCTACGGTGATAGTATTTTCAATCTCTGTAACCCAGAAACAATCGCCAATTGATCTAAAAGCCGCATGTAAATGAGTTGCTTTTCTCTCCCCCGTGAGACCGCTCTCCATATATTTGACAGCGCCCTTTTTCCTTAATGTAGAGTAAGGGCTCTTCTTACCATGGCTTCGCAGCCTTGATCTCAAACCCTTAGCTGTGCCCACGTACCATGAGTTCAGTTCAAGCTTCAAAATATAGATATACCAATTTCTAATTTCTTCACTCATTTTCCGGAATCAAATTGTGCATAACGATTAAGCTAATTCGTCTGAGACACTACTCGATCGCACTGAGCGTGTCTATTGCAAGTGGGTTACGCCGCACGGCAGGAATAGGTCTGCTGAGGTCGAAGCGTCTCATGCAGGTGTCTACCGGAGCGAGGGGTAGACCAAAAACGTCCGCTCTTGGCCGATTGCTGACCTTCGTGAAGGGCAGCTTTGGGTCGAAAGCGGTCGCTCTCGACTGACTGCTTTCGGCTAAGAGACTTGCCCGAAACCTCAGTGGGACGGGCAATTAGGCGATGGGCAGAGTAATCGACAGCTTTAGGAAACAAGCTGCGCTGGAGCAGCGATATACACACCCCTGCGCAGCAGAACCTTAAGTCGGAGAGGACGTAGTTAGCAGATACCCGTCCAACTCTTCGATCACGCTCATTGACAGCGTCATCTGCGCATCAATGCGCGTATCCAGCGAGCCGATCATCTGTTTGTCCCGCTCAGCACGGACGGCACCGAACAGATCAATCTTGTCGAGCAGGTAGCAGACAAAAGTCATGCTCAGCGCGGTCGCCGCCCCCACTAGGACAGCTGTCAGCACCCCAGCAAACGGTGCAAACAGGGGGACCCCGAGAATGAGCTTCTCGGCAGCCTCTTCTAGAACCACACCACCAATCACGACGCCACCTGCAGCAAGCAACTTCAAGGCTTCATGCGCTGCCTGGGCGAAGGTCATTTCCTCCGGCGGGAACAAGAAGGTCTTAAGTGCCTTGAGCAGGGAGAAAATTCCTTCACGAATCATTCGCACAGCGCGTTTGCCGGTGGTGACGAACAGGTTGATCATCACGGTCACGGCATTGGACACGAAGCCCGAAATGAAACCGCCGCTGAAACCATGCAGCATTTGTTCCCATCGCCCCGCTACCTTGACGCCAACACGCTTCAGGCGCTCACCCAGTTCGGCAAGGATGGTGTCGCTCTGGCGGCCGTTGCGGTACAGCTCCTTTATTTCGTCCAGGGCGCCGCTGAACAGCTCGACCATGAGCATGCCAAAGGCCTGCTGGCTGCCCATCTTCAAGCCTTCGGTCATACCGGTCTGGGCTGCGTGAGTGGTGTAGTAGGCGGCTTTTTCCGAGGTGCTGGGCCCGTGGCGATCGGCGGTTTCTTGTCCACGCTTCAAAGCTTTTTCGACAAGTTTTCGATCAACCTTGTAATGCTCCTCATTGGTCACCTGCCTTCCATTAGACTTTTTCTCCAGCCACTCTAATTTTTCATCATCATTCATTGAGTTATTTATGTGGCGCTGGGTGGATATCAGGTTCTCGGTATCAGTCCCAAAATCGGCGCGTTGGGTTTTAGACTGCATGAAGCCACCATTCTGGTGGTATGTCTTCAGCGGTATGATGTGGTCGGGGCTGGTCTGATCGCCTTTGACCGTTTCACCGGTGTAGCCATCACGGAGCTTCTGTTCTTTGTCCAGTTGGCCTCTGGTAAAAGTCGATCCCACCGATTTTTCACCGACCCCAGCGAATTTCTTACCTTGGCTGTTCAAACCCCTGTCATAGTCATCGCGGTTGTATTTTTCTTCGTCAGGATTGGCGTAGAAGTCCTGCCGGGCATTGTGAACGGTCGTCACATTGCCCCCCTGCTTGTCATACACTGCCAGGAACTTACCCAGCCCCAGTGGACCGGCAATGGCGCCGATAATGTCGCGCTGTGCTTTGGCCAACAGGTCGTCCACCCGGACCTGGTCGAACTCCTGGTCAAGCTCTCTGAGCAACTCGTGAGCATCCCGTGGGGCGGCCTGCAGCGCGAGGCTCAACGAGGAGAGGTAGTCCAGGCTGGCGAGACGTGCACTGTCGGTCTGCTTCGTCAGCAGCGCCGCTACATCTTCAGGTGCGGCAGCGACGTGAAGCAGCGGGCGGTTGGCCAGTTGCTCGCGCAGGGCCTGTTGTTTTCTGAACTGTTCGAGCTTGCTCATCGGTGCTTTCCTCACGCGGTTTTCAGGCTGTTCCAAGCTTGCATGAAGGCTGCTTCCTGCGGGTGTACGGCATCGTCCGAGTGCACTACCAGGTTGATGATTTCGTCGAAGATGGACAGGCTCATGCCCGATTTTTTTGCCAGCTCGAAGGCTTCCTTCACCGTCGGCGGTTGCTGGTAGAGCGACTCGATTTTGGCTTTGACCGCTTCTGGGATGGCGTCGGCCGAGAGGCCATTGATGAACAGCTCGATGTTTGCCCGTTCGGAGGGTGTGATATCGCCGTCGCATTGGGCGGTCGCGACGGCCACGGCGTTCAGGGCGATAATTGCATTGAAGTGTTCGCCGGCTGCCTTGAGGCTTTCCATAGCTTTCTCGAGGCGCTCTTTGAGCATCGAGATTTCAGCCAACTGCTCGGCTTTGGTTTGCTTGACGCCAGCATCAAACCCGGCCTTACGTGCTTCCTCGTCTCCGTCCAGGTTCGCGGCCACCACGGCACCGGCAACACCAGCGCCCACGGCAGCAGCGATGGTGCCGGCGCCGGCGAGTGAGCCCAGCAGACTAGCGCCACCGATCAGCGATCCACCGCCGGTAAAGGGTGCTGCCGCGACGGCACCCACGCCGATCGCAGCACCGCCGAGCACTTTCAGGTAGTCAATTTCCTTATCACCGGAGACCACGTCGCCGACGTAATCGCGAGTGGCGTCGTAGCTGTCGGAGACGACGTCACCCACTGTTTCTGCCGCGTCGGACAGCGTTTCGACAGTGGAGCTGTAGACATTGGAGGCGGTTTCGGACACTGCGTCGGCCACATTGCCGACCGTTTCGCGGGTGGCGTCATACGCATCGGAGACAGTATCGGCCACTTTGTCAGCCACGTCGCTGACGGTTTCCTTGGCCGAGTCGTAAGCGCGAGACAGGGCGTCGCCGATGGACGAGAAAACAAAAGTGCAGCCCAATGTGTCGCGGGCCATCGGTTCGCTCTCGTGGCTAACCAGGTTGGCACCGAAGCCTTGAGCCGATTGCAGGAAGATACGTCGATACATGAGCAGGCCATCCATGGTGGACAAAAGTGCCTGCGATTCTCCATAGGGTGCGCATGGTGTCAATATGCCTGCAGCATTTTCGAATGGCCTCTGTTCATGCGGTACGAAGGCCTCCCTAATTTGCCTGGTAAGGACCTTCAGGTGAGCGTCCGCTTTGGGTCCAGGCTGTGTGAAAACCTTCGACGCGATCCGACTGGGATCGATCCAGAGGCGCTAACCGACCCAAAGCGGTCATCTCTGTGTTCCGGTATTTTTATGCCGATGCTCGGACAATTGATAGGCAGGTTGATCTATGGCCAGAAGCGTTAGGCTTCAAAAAAAACTTCATACACGGCATCTGATGGCGATAGCTGAAGAAGTGGTGCTTGATGATAACCTTGTTGGAAAGCTATGGGCGCTCAACCGAGGTGACAGATTTGAGTTGAATTCAGCCTCCTTCAGTTCTGGATCTGTTCAAAAGTACCGCTTGGAATACGTGATAACGAGAGGCCCTGTGTTTGGGCACTGGCTTTACAAAGAATTTGATCCAGGGGAACTTGTATTATTTTTTACGGCAAAAGACTTTGACGGCATTTGCCATGGCTGGACTCTGTTTGACGAGTGACAGCCTCAGTTTTAGCTCTCTGAGAGGCCGCTTTGGGTCGAAAGCAGCCGTCTGGGCTTGCCTTTTTCCAGCTCACCGCCCAATGTCTCGGACGTAGGCTTGGCACGCCCGTAGGGCAATCAATCCTTGGTCACCGGTATCGGTGATGGCGACAATTCGTTGAGCAGCCGCTGGGTCAAGTTCGCCTCGCGGGGCTCCATGAACCACGCCGCCGGCGCCGGTGGTGGCTGGCACCCCACAGCCACTACCCTGGGCTGGGGCGGCGAGTAGGACTGACAGCCGGAGATCAGAAGTAGCGAGGCGATCGCGCAGGCGAACCTGGTTTGCTTGAGCATTGGTCAGCTCCTGGTGGTGGACTTTGTCGTTGGTCTGCAGCTGATCCTCAATGGCGCGGCGCCGGGCTTGCTCAGCCTCCTGCCAGTTGATCACCGCCACAGCAGCGGCCTCTCGTTCAGCCTGGAACTCATTGGCAAGCTTCGCGCTCCTGGCCTGCCACTCGGCATCCATCGTCGAGCGACCGTGCTCGTAGGTACCCCAGAACGCCCAGGCCACCAGCGCCAGCGACACTACCGCGCCGATCGTGCGCGCGCTGATCACGCCAGCGCCTTCAACGCGCGGTCATACAGCGCTTTCCGCTCAGCGGCGCCGTGCGGTACCCGGCCAGGCTTTCCGGTGTTGATCACGCTGCCGATATCCTGGAAGCGGCCGGCGTCGGCCAGCTCGTTCAGGCCGTGGGTCGACCACCACCAGGCGGCGGACATGGCGGCGTGCTCGGGGTGCTCGAGCAGCTCGGGCTTCTCTTCCAGCGGCAGAGCTAAGCCGGCGCCGGCGGCGGCATAGTTCGCCCGGCCGGTGAGCTGGATCAGGCCACGTCCACGGTACCGCCAGCCGTCCCCCAGTCGAGTGTTGCCCATGCGCCCGCTGTACACGATGTCGGCAATCTTCTCCGGCTGCCGCGCGCAGACTGCCGCTGAAGCCGCGGTGAACCGGGTGGGCCAGGTGCGCACCAGCGCCTCGGCGCTGTAGTTCAGGTTCTCCACCAGGTTGCGCAGCTGACCCGACTCATGCCCAACCTGGGCCAGGAACGCCGCCACACGCACCGGGCTGTCGATCTTGTAGCGCGCTATGGCCCGGTTCAGCGCAGGCAAAAAAATACCCGCGACTGGGCGGGCGTTCGGGAGTATCTGCAAAAGCTGCTGCATTGTAATTGGCATGGGCTTAAAACCTCGGATTACAGGAAAGAAAAAGCCCCGGCAGTGCGGGGCTTTATTGGGTGTGTTCCGCGTCTTGCGGCGGCGGCGCAGTGGCATCCTCTGGGCTTGCCGGCCACTCAATCGACAAGGGATAGCCTGGCTGTTGCTCAAGGCGATTCAGGGCGATGCGGTAGCGCTTCCAGGCCAGCAGCATTGCCTGCTCATGCTCCGACGCCTCCCCGAGGTCGACCGCATCCTGCAGGGGAGCGATACGCATAGAGGCATTGGCCAGCCTCTCGTCACGAAGGGACAGACCTTTGGTGCGGATGCTCTCCTTCTGCGCGTCAACATCAAGAACCCAGGCGCCGCCGTCCCAGTAGTGGAAGTCCCCCGGAAAAGGCTGGCGGGTAAGCTCAGGCGGCAGAGCGCCTAACGCGGCGTGATCCTGAGCCGCACCGGTAGCAACGTCGTAAACGGGGCCCCGGTTGTCTTCCACTAGGGCCCAGGCCTTGCCAGCCAAATCGCGAACAACGGCATGGCCTGGCACAGGCTCCGGCGGCGAATCGGTATAGGCATAGCCAGGAATCAACCAGTGCTCGGCATCGAGCGGGTCAGGGTCTGCCACTCCCCGGCCGATGTACTCCAGGGTTTGAGGGTGGGCGTTGTAGATAACAGGTGCGTTCATTTGAAGTCTCGTCAATATTTGATGCAAGCAAGCAGCGCAACGTTGCGCGGCCGCGATTCGGTGCCGCCCTCTGCGGAAACGGTGACTGGGTGGACGTGCGCGCCATCGACGCCGACAGTGCCGGTTACCGCGTGGGTATGTACGCCGTCGAGCGCGCCAGTAATCAATGTGCTTACGCCCGTGCCGCCAGAACTACGCCCCGCTAGCACTGCGGGCGCACCGTCTGCCCAGCCCCCGTAAACCGTTTGTGCGTGCGTGTGGCCGCCCGAGGCGGTGGCAAGACCGCTAAAGGGGTGTGCGTGCCCACCAGCTGCACCCGTTGTAGCACCGTGGGTAGAGCTCTTCCTGGTCCTATTTAAGGGTTCAGGGCGACAGTGCAGGAAGAGCTCTACCAATGCAGCCGAACGGAAATTAATTGCGATGGCAAAGTCATTCAAACAGATGATCAAGGACGGCGAGGTTCGTCGAATCAAGGGCTCTCCCGCCTCGATCATACCCTTCAGTGTTCTTTTCACAGCCCGACCTCCCGCTTGCCTGGAGTCAGTTTAGCGCCAGGCTGATCGCCCCGATGATGGATTGGGCATAGCTTTCATAAAGGCTAATGATCTCAAGCCTCCCATCCACATCCCGGCGGACATGTACTATTTTTTTGTACCAATCACGGCATGCCAATGCTGACGATGGCCTTCGCCCGTCGATCGGTTATCATCCCTGCCAGGATCAGCTGCCTACCGGACTGGAGCACACTGCCTCCTGTTTCACACCGTATCTACTAATGGATTCACAATGGAACTGAAATGTGCATGGTGGAATTGCAAGTTAAGCCCTCCGATGAATGGCGCAAAAAAATACCCCATCACCGAAAACTTTAACTGTGTGATCGATGCACTCTTGCAACGAAGTGTTGATATCCTAGGGCTCTGCGAGGTAAATCGCGATAACATCCAGCACCTTGAATTTTTTTTGGCCGAACGAAAATACAGCAAATACGAAATACTTGACCTGTACTCGCCAGGAAAATCAATTGATGATTTCTGCCTAATCTTCAACACTGAAAAGCTTTCACTTTCAACTGACGCCATTTTAGCAAATATTAAAGACAGCCTTACTGATCAATGGTTGAAAGCAGGGGTATTTGTTGGTTTAACCCCGAACCATGGCGAGGAAATATTTTTCGGTTTATCACATTGGCAAAGCCGGGGAACCTACCATGTGGGTAGTGCCGAAAGGCTTAGACTGGGAGATGCATTACGTACTAAGGCCCTGTCGATTTTGGATGCAAACCCAAATTGCCCTATTGTACTCCTTGGAGACTACAATGATGAACCTTATGACCTCTCTATTGTTAGAGGTATAGGATCAAGCAGGGATTCGAATTTTGTAAAGAGATCCAACAAATTTTTCTACAATCCCTTTTGGGCTCGCCTAGCGCCACACCCTGGCGGGCCTGGTGGAACCTTTGTGCACTCAAAACTTATCGCCAGCGAGGGTGCAATTTTCGACCAAATTCTATTTTCCTCTCACTTTGTAAGAGAGTGGGAATTCAAAGAACACGCCACCATTCTTTCAGATATCACATTTTTCGAACCTAATTTCGAGTGGAAAGACATCTCCGACCACTACCCAATCCTAAGTCATGTCGCAAGGGTTACATCATGAGTTTCCTGGAATCTATTAAGGCCGGCATAGGTAAAGCAAACCAAGCTGACGCCAACATCAATCAGGTAAAGAATCTATTTACACGGATTAGTGAAGAGCTAGAATCACTCTCCAACAAAAATATCACTTTTAGCACAGCTATATCTTCGACAGCCAGAATAAAAAAAGTAGCAGACTCCTTCGATGACCCGCTAAAGCCAAAAGAATTCTTAGACAGCGACCAACTATGCATCATAAAAGACTCCAAGTCTTTTACCCCAGTAGCCAAATGGCGGCAAAATATAAATGGATTTCCGTGCATGGTGGCATTTGACGGCGCCGAGTTTATATGCCAAAACATAGAAGAGCTGACCGAGGTTCTAAATATGCTTCTGTCCTCGACAAATTTTGGCAAAACACTAAAAAAAATCATGGACGAATAAATCAAACCACTCAAGACTCTATTACACACCCCGATGATGCTGCACTAGCGAAAAGCCAACGTGTTCATAGTAGAGGTAAATTGGTGATGATGGACAACCCAATGGCTTTAGAGGCAGCTGTTCATCAGCTGATAGCTCAGATCACTAGCATTACAACAGAGTGGGCTACGCGTCATGAAATTTGGTATGACGCTTGCCTAGTCGACCCCATCTCTCACTACGACGATGAACCTTTCATTGGCGGGCCGTTGCTGCTGCTGTGTGCGGAGGGAGCGATAAACACCGTTCTCGAATGGGACCACAAAGAGGCGCAGGAGCTTCGTCAGGAGCTTGAAGAGGTCGGTGTTTACTTAGAGTTTGAAGACTCCTGCACTTCGGGTTTCTACTTCATCGATTACGAATGTGAGCTGGTTCAGGCGGCCTACCGGGTAGCACGCTGGAAATGGATATGTCGACTTGTTGAAGCTGATACGGCGGACGTCAGTGGCGACCTATATGCTCATTTCGCGGCTAATGCCCAAGATTTTCATCGTCTTGGTCATCGCGAGTTTGAGACATTAATCAGTAGTATCTTTTCCGCCCGTGGATGGAAGACTGAACTAGGCCCCGGTTCCGGGGATAAAGGAGTAGACCTGCGCATCTGGCAACGAGATCCAATTGGAGATCTTCTTACGCTGGTGCAAGTGAAACGTTACGCCCCAAATAATCCCATTGGGTTGGAAGCGGTTGCAGCTCTCTCGGCCCATGTCGACCGACATCAGGCTAGTCGAGGCTTATTCATCACGTCCTCACGCTATCTGCCAGGGGTTCGTGATTTTGCTCAAAAGGCCGGCTCAAGACTCGTTCTTGCAGACAGCGCCAACCTGACTCAGTGGTGCGAAGAGTCTGCCCAAGAAATGTTGATGGCCCGTAATCGAGCCGCAGCAGCGCAAGAGCTAGTGCCTTTGCTTCGAGCTATTCAAAATCGAGGAGTTGATCCTCGCTTGGTAGTCGGTGAGCGGAGGTACCCGTGTTTTTGTGTTGTATTGCGTGAATCGCGGACCTCCGCACTGCTAGCACGCATACCGAGCATTCGCACTGCTGGCGATGTTCAAGCGGGACAGGTGATGCCTGTTTGGGATATCGGCGCTGACACTTCGGAACACCGTGAAGCGGTGTTCCGTGCTACACGGAGTGAACAAGGCGGCAGGGTAAGCTACTGGGGGCAGCGGACACTGTTCTCTACTTGGAATGGCCTACCTGTAGGCTTTTCTCATTGGGATTGATTTAAAACCGATGAGTGGCTTTAACTTGCTCCACTGCTGACACCCCCGCTTTTGACCGATCTCTGCCCTTATCGACAGGCAGAGCCCAGCCCCCTTCGGAGGGCGGCCAACGACCAAAAGCGGGCGCATGAGCAGAGAAAAATTATCCCATTGTTAACGTCGGTTTCCATTTTCTGTCACGGGATGCTCACCCAATTCTTCTGGAAGCTCATCTAATAGCTCACTTGAGTGAAATTGAAGAGCTATTTCACCTTTTGTTAACCTTTCAGTCCAGTATCTGCCCACTAGCTTTTGTTTCGGTTTTTCAATGATCTGGAATACTGCTGCTCCATCATGAGGAATGCTTCGCACATTCAGACTTATTCTAGGCTTGCTACTAAAAACATACGCTAGACTTTTGATCTGTCGATCAGGATCAATAAGAAACCCCTCAGAATACGAGGAGCTTTCCATTTCGCTAGTACGCATCATACAGCTAATATGGAAGAACGACTGCTTTACAGTCAGCAATACTGGTATAGGCGGTGGTTTCGCACCTGTCTCTGGATTTTCCCAATCTGAATAAATAAAGCCTACCCAGCTTCCATTTAAATCCGGAAATGGAACAAGCCATCCTCTGAAAATTTTAAACCTCCATCCCCACTTAACAAATACTGCTACCACCAAAAGGTCAATGCTCACGACCTTGGGAATCAGGCGAAAAAAATCTAGCATCCTTGATAAGTCTAGCTTGCTAAAATAGGCTATCACAAACCAAGTTACCGCTGAGATTCCTACCAGTAGGTACAGCGAGTTTTTAAGAGTAACATTTCGCATTATTTGAACTCAAGGTAGTTCCAAGCTGCTTGCGAGAAATCTCGGCCATCTGCACGAGTCCATTTTTGTCCTGGGTGGAATAAATAAAAGCATTCATTCACCTCTACCCAGCGCCCGGATTCCGGCTCATCCCCCTGAAGATTACTCCAAATATAAACAAGCATGGCTCTTAAGCACTCTATCCATGTTGCATGAGCAAACGCGGTATCAGGGCAGTTATAGGCAAGACACTCCATAAAGAAGGATGGTAACTCCCGAAAATTGCCATTTTTTGCCATCGCGTTTTCAATCCGTTTTAAAAGCCGGGCTCCTTTTTTATAGGCGCTCCCAGTACGCTTATTCTTCGCTATACCATTTGACAATTGCTGCGCCGGGTAGTTAACAATGCTCCCACCATCTGCCTTGAATATTTTAGTTCCATCTCTCGTTTCATTGATCATGTAGTATCTAAAGCTAAAACATGGAACCACATCAGCATCAACGCGCGCTGAGTTAGAGTTTATCTGTATTGCGGTCCCCCCCGTGGAGTCCACCTGACCGGGAAACTTAGCCTTCATAGCAGCAAGGAGTTCGGCTCTAAGCTTTGCAGGGGTCCAAATCCCCTCGTAAGGCTTGCCAGGCGTATAAATTCCTTTTTCAGCCTCATCCCAATATAAGAGATCCGTACATTCCACAGCTATATCGACATCACTATCAGATCGCACATTTGTATTGTTGGCGTAAGATCCTTTCGCATAAACCTTGAGCGAGCAGTTATTGAATGGTTCGTGTGAATTGATTGCTTGGCGAATCATTCGTTCCGTTCTGTCCTGCTTTTCCTGTTCGGTGCCACTCGATGGACCAGTCCATCCTACCAGTATATCTTCCAGGCTCATTTCTTATCATCCTTTGAAAACGCCAACAATATATAGATCACACGTGAAGCAAAATTATTATGCCGTATGCGTCGCAAAACGCTTTTGTCCATACGTAGTTTGTTAAGAGTCAATTGATTCGCGCATCAAGAACCTGCTCCATGAAGGGCTCACCCACCTGCTTCATTACGTCAAGCATACGTTTCTTTTGCTTCCCTTCCATCGATCCACTATAGCGGGTTCGGTGGGCCAGCTGGATGTTGACGCATCCTGCTGGCCCGCTCCTTTTCACTTCAGCGCGTGATTGCGCGCACGTAGGCCTGACAGGCCTTGAGGGCGATCAATCCTGTGTCGCCTCGATCGGTGATGCTGATAATTCGTTAAGCATGTCTTGGGTCAAGGTTGGCTCGAATGGCTCCATGAACCACGCCGGTGCCGCTGGTGGTAGCTGACACCCCACAGTCACCACCCTGGGTGGTGGCGTCGAGTAGGACTGACAACCGCAGATCACCTGCATATCGCAGCTTTCGTTGCCGCCCAGCTCACGGTGCTGCTGCGCATGCAGATGTGGGGACTTGCGGTCGAGCCTGCGGTGTTTGTACGGGCAGCTCAGGACTGGACTCGCCCTGAGCTCGACAGCTTTGCCGTGTGGGTTGTTGAGTGGACCCAGATAATCTACCTCGGCGAGGAAGAGTGGCCCTGGCCCAATCAGCCCCCTGGCAGTCTGTTGTGGGGGATCAGCCCAGACGGCGGCCCGATCTCCGAAGGTGACTACCAGGCACCGGAGACCATGACATGAGCTACGTGAGCGCAGCCCATGACCGCATGCTGGCGGGGCTGATCATTCCCTGCAGGGTGGTGGCGATCGATCTGGCTAGCCGACGCCGAGTTGCTGGAAACGGTGCGGGTCAGGCTCAGTGACGACGACGTGCGGCCGGTGGGGGATCGCCTCACTGTGCAAAGCGCCGAGATCCTCCGCTACCGCATTGACGCCGTGGTGCACATGGCGGGCAGCGGGCCGGAAACTGACTCGTCGCGATCAGCAGATGGGGGATATCATCTGGCTGTACTACGGTGCTAAGTGGCCTATGGTGCGAGTCGGCAAGCATTACGGTATTAGTGAAGGGAAAGCTAGGGAGCTGGCCAGAGCAGGCGCCGCTTGGGTTGACTGCGCTATTGATGACAGGCGTCAAGCGGCGTAGGCGATATACTTGAAGTCCGGGGATGACTGGGTCAATTGACTCATGGTCTCTCCGGCAACGCAGGCAACCACGCCCGGAATAAAACCACGTCAAGGAGAGTCTCGTGGGGGATCATGAGTATCTGTGCAGTTTGTATGGGTTGGAAGCAGGGGAGGACGAGGATTTGATAGATATCGTCCTTGCGGGAGATACGAAGGAGCTGCGGGCACAGGAAGACATATCTTGCCTTGCTCCAGGTAGGCTTGTTCACCGCATCTGGCTCACCAAAAACGTGCCTGCCTGCGTGGTCAAGGTTGAGCTGAACTCAAGATTGAGTGAAGAGTTGAATCTCAACGGTTTTAACACCCTTTCTTCCAATTCCCCTCAAGACCCTGGATCGTGGTTTGTGGAAAAAGGCTTCACCGTGCGGTCAAAGAAAATTAATGGTTTCTGGCAGCAATATGCCTTCGCGAGTTCGGGGCCTCAGAATTTGACGCGAAGCGAAATTATTTCCTACTTGAGAGACGTCGCATTGCTGGAGTTTGATGAGTCTCAAGTCAATGACTACAGCCTACCGACCAAAGTGGGTTAATTCGAAAAAGAACTTTTCCGCGCGTAATAGATTTGTTTTTATAGCAGCGTGTGTTGCTGAGAACGCAGCGCGACGCCTTCAAGAGCCCGGCCAATGAGCCGGGTTTTTTGTGCCCATTTACAAGCCCTGCGATCGTGCCGGGCTTTTTCGTTTTCGGCCCTATGCCCGGCTTTTTGCTCCAAGCGGATGCCAGAGACATGGAGGCTGAACCTATTTGAGGACTACAGATGAACACTGAGCATCAGGCGCTCACGGATGTACCGATCTGGCTGCTGGTGCTGCTTAGCATGGCTGGGATGGAGATGCCCGGGCGGACTGACCTGTTTGCCGAACGGATGATCAGCGCCCAGGGCTTCAAGGTCGGTCTTGATGGCGAGTACCTGGTGGACTCCGTGGAGCAGGTGTTCACCCAGTCCGGCTGGAGCACCACGGTTGAGTGCAACGGCGGCAAGAAGGGCAAGGCCAAGGCCAAAGGCAAGAAAAAAAAACAAACCAAGCCACTGAAAGTGGTCGAGCTGTCCCCATCGGCCTTGCGTGACCGCCTTGCTGCTGCTGACCCTCTTGCTCCCTACCAATGATGACGCGGGCCTCGAATCGAGCATCGACCGCAGTTTCGCCAGTGCCGGGGTCCTTGTCGGCGGCTTCAAACTCCACCAGTTCAAGCACCACAGCAGGCGCATCCAGAAGCGGACGTTTCTGGGGGAGAAGTCTGCCCCCAAAATAATTATGCCAATGCTGGCCTAAATGGATAGCGAACAGAGGGGAAAAGTGGACTTTAAAGAAGCATTCACCCTGGTAAATGATCTTGCCCAGGCCATGCCTGCGATATTCGACAGGGTCACAATAGAACTCGCCTTTGGTGACGCCAGTCCCGCCATCAGCGGCTGGTCGAACCCAGCCAACTCGGGAATGCTGGTCACCGGCGATGGTGTTGGGTGCAAGAGCGGCGTGTATTTTTTTAGTACCCCTGAAGGGCAAATCCTCTATATCGGTAAGGCAACCCGGAACAACCTGCACCATCGGGTCTGGGACCATGTTAAGACGCCCAGCATCCGAGAAGACGGTTGGCGAACCTATCCCAACCATCGGTTCACAGGGTTTGCGAACTACAAAAATCCAGAGCCTCACGTTCAAGACGGTGAAGCACGGATTGCAGTCATTACGGTCTCTGACCCGGTGGTGTTATCTCTCATTGAGGTCTATCTGCAGACGGCCCACATGAAACGGCACGCTACATTGCCTGCTTTCAACCGACAAATTGGCTAGTCAACTAACTGGCATTGCTTCGTCGCACTGACATTTGCACACTGTAACTCAGGCTGGCCAGACAGCTCAGATTTGATCAGCTCGACAGTGCGCAGCACCTCCTTGACCAATGCCCCGGGATCAGACAAACAGTCCATTTTGCAGGCAACGTTGTCCTGGTAAAGGCATGAGTACCATTTGAACGCATTCCAATTCCGCCACATCAGGTACAAAGGCAATTGAGGCGTTTGCGCCAACAATCCTCCATCGCTCGCCAGTTTCCCGCTACTGACCGGCACCACGCCATAATGCAGCGCATCAGTAGCAACCTCGATTCGTAGCAGCATTCCCTCGACACCAATGTCGAAAAACTGCCCCACGTGCTTCAACCTCAATGCCTTGGGCAGGAACCACTTGCGGCAATTCGCCTCGCTACTTTCATGCCCGGTAAAGTCAATCGGCGATGACACAGGCGTACAACGTTCTGACAATGCGTGTCGCACCGCATCAAAGAAGCCGAACAATACTGTCCCCTTCGCATGGGGCAGTGCCTGGGCGATGGCCTCGGCAGCCTGCAAATTATCGTCGGCAATGAGAAGTGCGATCAGTGCATTTCGTGTGGTATGGGTCATGGCTCGCCCGGTGATTTTCTGGACCAGATTCTTGTACTGGATCAATGCATGCTGAAGTGCGGGCGTCGCGCTTGAGGTGCTGACGCACCGCTCAAGCCAGTCGAGGATGTGCTCCTGGTACGACAGTCGACGGTAGCTCACACCGCAATGACTGCTTGCGTGCGCCTCCGTGCCTTTCTTTGTCAGGTACCACAACTGCCACTGCTTGCCTGAGGCGTTGCCAATATCGTCATAACGCTTGAGTTGTTGGTTGCCGTCGAGGGCGTCGATCTTGTTTTCGATCAGAATGAGGTGATCCCTCAGGTGAATCACCACATCCACACGACCGTACCCCGCGAAAATCTGCTCCTTTTGCACCCTGGCGTCGCGGAGGCTGCATTCGTGTTCGAAACCCATTGTCGACAGGAATAGTTCAAGGAAATACACACCTTGACCGTGACGGCCCTCGGGGCTCAAGAGTTCTGCGATCATCGCCGAGTGAGTGTTGACCTCGGCTCGCTCGATTCGGGTGATGGAGAAGAGGTTGAACAACTCACCGCTTGCTGCGAGTTTGGCGTTCGTCTCCCTCACCAGGCTGCCGGCCTGATTCAACAACAGTTGCACTTTCTCCATGCTCACTGTTTCCCCAGAATCGGATTCAGTATTTTTCGTAGTTCAGACTCGATTAACCCAACCCCAAAGTAAGATGTCAGCGGCGCTTCGAAACTCTGATAACTATATGTAATTTCCACATCACGAATTAAGTGCGGTCTTGCCCGAAGCTTAAGTGCATACGTTCCGGACTCCAGGAGCGATTCGACGTGATTTTTGACTCGATCAGCTATCGACTCTCGCTTCCCTAAATAAAATGGGATGGGTTTGCCTGCTGCCAGTGCCGCTAAGTGATGCTTCCCCCGACTCGGGTAATAACGAGGGATTTTTCCGTCATGCGTTTTGGCCCGTACTGTTCCCCACCGCTCACCAAATTCGCCAAGTTCCGCTGCTGTGGAAAACTGAAATTTCGCTTCGAAGTAATAAATCCCAGGTTTTTGAGGCAGGACAGGAAGCTCATCATCTTCACCGAGATCAAGCGTTTTTTGGGTTTCTCGCAAGTGTTGGGCAAGTGCAGTAATTGGCGCATGTTCAGTCAGTTTTGAATGAGCACTTACCAGTTGCTTCAAAGCCGCTTCAAGTCTTTCCAAAGGTCACTCCCAAGTTCTTAGCACAAAGAGGCACCCAAGAGTGCGTGTTCATGGTGGTGTCCTCCATGTTGTTGGAGGGTAAGGGTGGATCAGTCTCAGTGCGTCGTTGCCGCTATTCGCCCCGTAGCTACCGGTCACAGATCCTGCATCTTCCATTTCAAATCAAAGCTTACATCAGCGCATGACAAGTGCATGCAAGATATGGAACAGGTGCTCGAGAATTTTTCCAGCAGATACATCTGTGTCAGGCCTCGCGGAGGCGGTCGTGAACGGCCTGTACCTTGGTAAAACGTATCCTGCAAGCTCAGTGGTTGCACTTGCTGTAATCGCGTGGGCGTCGGTACTCACGATCGCTCGAAGCAACGGACACCTCGCACAACCTGTTCCGATGGGTGGTGAAATACCGTGAGGCGAGCGCTGGCTTACCGCCGTACTTTCCTGGGCGGCGTCGATACCCTGTCTGAGAGCGCAGTCCTTCAAAACGCATCAGCCTCGCCACACGATGCCGACCACAATCTTCACCGATCTCGCGTAGATCGTCATGTATTTTGCGATAGCCATAAACGCCTCCGCTCTCCAGCCATGAATGCTTGATCAAACCCAGCAGTCGCTGGTCGTCTTTGGCGCGTAGAGATTGCGGCTCAGACAACCAGGCGTAATAACCGCTGGGATGGACTTTCAGCGTCAGGCAAAGCCGTCGAATCGAATAGTCGCCCGCGCGCTGCTTGATAAAGGCGTACTTCAGCCGCACTCCTTGGCAAAGTACGCGGCGGCCTTTTTTAAGATGTCTCGCTCTTCAGTGACGCGCTTGAGTTCTGCTCGCAGCCTCCAGGCGGAGCCGATCCACCTCGTCAGCAGGTCGTCCTTCATCAACGGCTTTCTGGTGGGCTCGGATGGCTTCGAGGGCTTGTCGTAAGAGGGGCTCTCCGGCCTCAGCCATTCCCAGGATCGTCCTCTTCAACTTGAACACCTCTCCTGTCGGCTGGTACGGGGTGTAGGCGTCCGTAATGAGTCCATTTCTGGCGGTTAAGACGTACCCGTGCGCTGGTCATATCAAATGCAAATGGTTGATCAAGTCGAGTGCAAGCAGGTGATCAATTTAATTACCCAGCTGAACAAGTGGTGTTGCCCTTGTGTACACGAAAGCCGTTGCTTAAGTCTTGTCTGCCTCATCTGCAGCGGTTATTGCCTGTTCAGCGACATACTGCTCATAGGAATCAGCCAGCATGTGAAAATATTTGAAAGAAAAGCGCAAGGTTTTCATTGAGATCTTGAACTCCTTGCCGTTTTCATACCCACCATTGTGCGTGTAAGAATTTCTGGCCTTTAATAGAGCCTTGTAATAACTAACCTCTTTGTCATGAGCCCCAGGGAGTGGCAACTCGAACAGGACGTTGCACAATCGCGTCACCTGCATTGGATCATGAAAGGTTTTCTTCTTCAACTTCATAATCAATTCATCACGGGAGCAATCGACCTTAAGTCCAAGATATGTCCTGTCGTATGGCTCAAGGTTATTCAAGTTCGACGCAGCCTTGGTCGCAAGAGCGTAGGACTGGCAGCACAGGAGAAGAAAGTCATGAATCAGTCCCTCGTATGCCGAGACCAACCCTACAAGAAGAGTCCCACGTGAAAACCTGTCTTCTGGGTTATCGCTGAGCAAAGGGAACATCTTCTCCAGTGATGCGATGCTTGACTTATAGCGTTCAAATATGGATGGTAATCCACCGACTACATCCCACCACGCGAAAGCTTTGTCATAAGCCGCACTTTGAATTTCCTCGAGCCTGAGAAGTTTCTGAATTTCTGTATCTAGAGCATCAAGCTCCCGCATTGACTCATCGATATCGAATTCGTCCTCAATGAATTCCTCTAGCATAGCTATTACACCCTATCCATGAATTGCGTATATTTTATGTGATATAAAATTTGATGCAGGCCATTCAAGGCCTTAGTACGACCCAAAAGAGACATTTGGCCATCGCCCAGCATCATGAACGATCAAGTGATGAACAAGCCCCCCGTCCTGTCTGGTGTCCTTAAGGATGTGCGGCTGCTGAAGCGAGGCATCATCCCGGCTCAGATCTCATTTCATTTATATCCCCGAGCCTAAAACTGTCCGCTATGGGTCGTTAGCGGTCAATCGTGAATTACTGCTTTCGCCTCTCAGCCATGCGGACAGCTGGTCAGCATCGATGAGAATCACTGGTCACCTGTAGGGCAACTTCCCACTTCATGCATGCAGGAGATCGGTCTGATGTAGGCCATCTGTTAATGACCTTTTTCTCCGGGCCCGCCAAGGGCGTTCAGCTGGTAGTCGGTGACCGCCTGGAAACGATGTTCAGCCATCAACCGAAGGCGCTCCAGCTCCGCTCCAACTACCCCCGCAGCCTGGGCTTGATGGTAGATCTTCAGCGCTTCCACAGCCTCGGTGTACAGAGGGTGGTCGGGCATGAGCACCTTGCTCAGATCTCTTTTCACGATCTCTTCCTTTCGCCATGGCTATCCCGACACGACGCCATGCCACCAAGGCGTGTATTAGCCTACCACTGCTGATCCGCTTGGACAGAGTGGGCGTACATCAATGCTTCATCCGCGAGCTCAAGCATGTCGGCCAAGGTTCCTGAATCGACGGCATGCATGTCACGTAGTGCGTATGCGTGATGCAGAAGCTCCCGGTGATGTTTCTTCGGCGAGTGGAGCAGTGCCTGGGTGTCGTTGAGCAGCTGCCGCCACTCTTGAATCGACATTACGGGCAGATTGCTGCCTGTCATGGCGGTATTCTCTATTGCTGTATGGGTATACAGTATTCGGAAAATACCCGGCTGCATAGGTACTGCGGACGAAATGCGCCTCCGATGAGAACAGATCGGTCGCTGGAACCTGGTAGGTTTTCATTGGAAGTGGCGATGCCTCGCCCAAATGGAAAGATTGTTCCAGGTGACGCAACGCTACGCCGCAATGGGGAGTGTAGGGTCGAGATTTGTCACGCTTCGATGGCGTCGATTTCAACGTGTTATGTTCGGGCTATCACCCAAGGAGCGGAGTCATGGATCAGATTACCCAACTCGACGACAGCATCGAGCGTTTGGCCCGTATCGCGGATGAGCTTGAACAGCAAGTAGCTCCGTGCCCCGCATCCCGATTGAGATTGATCACCTGGGTCACCGACTGGGTAGGCAGTCCGTCAAGGTTGGACGAGATTGAGCAGGGGTTGCCGAGCATCCCACAAAGCCTAGTTTCGGCTTACACAGCCTGGGTTCACACAAGCGATATGCGATAGCCCTCGCCCCATACTATTCACGTCCTTTTCACATGCAGTATGGGAGCGTTAGCTATCCCTACGTGTGATAGATCTTGCCCGTCTAGCAGCGGGCTTTCTTTTGCCCGCAATAACCATTATCGCAAGAATCCGTGATCGCTGGCATCTGTGCACAGCGACCACCAGAGTGCTGATTTTGTCGTCTAGGCCACTTGTTTCACAGTAGGCCGCTGATCAGTAGCCAGGCGTCTTGCACACCCTACACCCCAGGCTAAAGCTCGGGTCATCGACTCACCCGGTAGAGAGTCGAAGGCTTCTTCGTGAAGGGCCATGCCACCGCCCGCGTACACACCGATGAACATTTGCGTCTGGCCGGTTCGGGAGAGCCTCACTTGGACGTCAATCGAGGTGCCGTCATCCAGTTCCTCGTCATGGCTCCGGTGATGAAGCACAGGATCCGCCCAAGCCCAAAAAACTTCACCGCGTATACGCATTCCGCTCTCCTACGACTTTAGTCTTATAGTCAATCAACCATAGCGCGGGATGATGACGTTTCAACCCTCCAGGAGAGTGGCTGTCATAATTCAGACAACCGGCAGAAAATCCCTACAAAACAGAGTCCTATGTGCTCGCCACAGGTGCTGATGCACCATCAAGTGGGTCAGCAAACGCACCTGCCAACACCTGACAACACCACCATAGAAAAAGCCCCCATCAGGGGGCTTTAGCAGACTGCCGGTGGAACGTGTTACTGGGCAAGCCAGCCTTCCACCACGTCGCCGCCATACTGGGCTTTCCACTCCTTGAGCAGCTTGTGATTGCCGCCCTTGGTCTCGATGATCTCGCCGTTATGCGGATTCTTATACTGCTTAACCTGGCGCGCACGACGCGGGGCCTTTTCAGCTGCTGCAGGGGCGGCGGCACGACGGTTGGCTTGAGGATCTAGGATGTTGATGATGTCGCGCAGGCTGTAGCCGTACTCAGCCAGCAAGTCACGCAGTTTGGTCTCAAATTGAATTTCTTTCTGCAGTTCAGAGCTGCCTTTCAGGGCTTCGAGCTCTGCGAGTTGAGCAGCCAGTTGTTGCTCAAGCTGTCGAAATTCAGCCAAACGGGACATGAATAAACCTCAAGTATGGTAGGAAACAGGCCTACATCTTAAACCATTTGAAGGCCATTTGATTCCGCCAGCTACCGCTTAATCGTTACCTGTGAGCAACAGAAAATCGCGGCAGCTGGGACAACACCCGGTTACTTCCGGAAATCACTAAAGTAGGCTTGGCCGTTGTCAATCTTCTCCGACGCCTTCGGGAAGCTCTTCACACCGCCCTTCGACTCGTCCAAGAACCAGTAGCAGTGCAGCTTTGCCCTGGTGATAGCCACATACGCAAGTCTCATAACTTCCTCTCCTTGCGCGTAATCGTAGGCCCTGGCTTCTCCATTCATTTCGAGCTTGGCCAAGGCATACGCTTGGTTACGCCAGTCGGAGGACGTCAACTGCTCACAGTCGCCCAGCATGAACACGGCATCGGCCTCGAGGCCCTTGGAGCCATGATAGGTCATGAGCCGAATATCGTCGGCACGCTCCTCCATCCTGGCTCTATACTTCAGATCGCGAACCAGTTCATCCGCTTCCTTCAGCGTGCTTCTTGACCGAGAAAGCACCATGATCTCGTGGCCCTGCTCGTAATGCTGCTCAACCAAGTTGACCAGTTGCTCATCATCCTTGTCCCAGAGCTGGACTGGATAATGCAAATCCTTCACGTCAGGATGCGCCGCTTCACCGTGCTTACCAGGGATACCGCGAGTGTGAGTCACGATGCTTTCAGCAGCATCAATTACCATCTGCTGAGATCTGAAATTCTGCTGCAGCTTGATATCGAGCGTTCTAGGCGATGGGAAATATTGCTTGAAATGCTGGAAGAACTTGGGTGAGCTTCCTCTCCATCCGTAAATACTCTGCCAATCATCTCCGACTGCCATGAGAGATGGGAAGACCAAGCCTTCCGGAGAATGGAATTTTAGGCCACGATGCCGAAGCTCTCCTAGAACGCCACGCAACCAACTTATAGTGTTCGCTCCACAGTCCTGGAATTCGTCCACCAGAGTAACCATCTGGGCGTCCAATATATTACTCGGAATATTCTTGAAGTTTTCTTCGGCATGTTCGCTAAACATCGCGAACATTTTGTTAAAGGTGAAAATTGGCGCACTCTGTTTAGAGAGAAATTCCTCAAATGCCGGCCAGAAAATACCAAGCGCCTCAAAAAATTTGGCTTCTATAGCACCTTCCTTGAAGTTCATACCCTTGGTGGCCGCAGGCACATCCAGCCCAAGGTTTTCCAAGAAAGAGGCACAACTGTGAAACGCTGCCATGATCGGCGCGGGCTTGATATCCCCTCCGACCTGATAGCTAAACTTCGGTACCCCTGAGACTTTTCCTCGCAAGGTCTCAAGAGAATGTAACGCGTCGGCGTAGCTGGTAAAATAGAGAACTCTCTTCGAGAAGAAGAGCTGGAAGAAAATTCTCCGCATGTGCAGTGCCTGGGAAAGCTTGACCTGCTTTTTACCATCTTTAATTTTGATGGTGTCTGGCTCATTCGCGTCAAGCCCGAGCACTACGTAAGCATTTAAGTCTTTAGCATATCCATGGGCATGGAATGTCTTACCGCAGAGGGTGAGCGGGTGGAGTTTTTCGGTGATTTCTGGCAAAGGCCAGTGACCGGCCTTCCGCCACAGCGCCTCCACGGCCTCGCAGGCCTCAACATCCCGATCCGAACAAGCCTTGATGGCAAAGATGCGTTTAGCGTTCTCTGGATCCTCAGGGTTTAGGGGATCCCCTATACCGATACCATGCTCGAATAAGGCCAGGATCAGCTCTCGGAACCGCGTGTCAGTCTCGAAGAGATTTTGATAGCACCGATCCATCAAATCCAGCTGCCGCACGTTGAGTCGGATGTCCAGCACGTTCTCCGGCTCTTCGTCTTTGTCGGTTGCGTCTTCGCTTAGGAACTCAAATGCCTTGGCGCCCTGAAGCTGCGGCGACCACCTGAAGAAATCAAGAATGCGAGAGTGGAATGTCCGAACGAAGGATTTTCCCTTCTCTTCGTCCATTGGAATATCCCACTTGGCAAACACCTTGACCACCTTAGAGATGAAGTCGAACCGGGAGTCACGCGTAAACGTTACGACGGTGATTTTCGACTCAGGTACTTTCAGATAGTGCTTCAGCACGAGAAGCCGCAAGACCATTGTGGTGGACTTGCCGCTGCCAGCGCCGGCAACGACGCAGGTGGATGGGGTTTTGGACAGGATCATTTCCCACTGAGGGTCAGTGGGCTGTTGGTGTGCCGGCAGCTTTTCTTTGATGTCAGCGCGGATGCGTTGCTCAAGCTCCTCCGAAATGGGGAAGTCGAAGTGCTCAAACAGGTTGGTGTCCACCCCTGGCGCAACATCCGTAGGTCGAACGCCCGGCTTCAAGTCCAGTACGAGCTGCCCCGCTTTATAACCGTTTTCATAACCTTTTTGCTTTCCGGCTTCATGGCCGTCAGCGAATCCATCCTCACGACCTTTAATGAGACCTTGGCCGTACCCTAACTCACGTCCCACCTGATGGCCTTCATCGCGACCTTCCTTACGGCCCAGCTTCTTACCTTCCTCGTGTCCAACCTCGTAGCCTGACGCCTTACCTGCCGTCCATGAGTTGGAGTCATGAGCCTTAATTTTTTCTAGCAGCCACCGGGCAAAGGTATGCACCTTTTTTTGCCATGTCCCATCCTTGGGGGTCAGTTGCTGATTCGATGGCACGCGCTTCTGCTTGCCCTGAGAAGCCGCTTCATTACCTGATTCATGTAGAGATCCCACTTGGTACCAACCTTTTACGATTTCCTATCAACCAAGCGGCAAGCCGCCTGCTGCACTGCACTCAGCGCCCCGGCGGCGGCAATCAGCCCCTTGTTACTCAATCAACATTCAGCTTTAGGCTGCCGCGAGCCAGGGCCTCAATACCGAGGAAGGTAGCACGGGGCCATACCCTTTCTGCAAGCTATACAAGCCGAGGAAGGAGCTCCGCTTGAGGTGCCTAGCTTTGGCTTGGCACAGGAAGGGCTCTCAGCTCACCGTATCTAGTACGCCTGTCGTAGAAGCGGCACCAAGCGAAGCGGCTGTAGTATCATTCTGGCACTACGCAGCCATCCAGAAGGGATTCAGATGCAAAAGCTGTTCGAGGGTATCACCTGGAGTGACTGCCTCACCGTCAAAACTGATTGGGTTGAGAACTTTTTTCATCGGATCCCTGAGGTTCTGGATCTCAAAGTCCGGGCACACGCATTGTCCCTGAAATTTTCGGGGAACCGTCAAGAAAGCCTAGCTTTAGCAAAATATGTCGGAAATAGAATCGAGCATTATGTATTCGATAAAAACGAACTGGATGAATACAGAGCTAGGGACGAAAACCCGTTCCCTATGGCATCTAGTTTTTTCGCAAATACCGATCCAGTGTTCGATGGAAAGTACGGCGAGCTAATACTCTACCTGCTAGTCGAAGCCATTTTCGAAACTCCGATGGTATGCCACAAGCTGAGCTTGCTCACCAACGTGAAAGACCAAGTAAAAGGTGGCGATGGTATATTTTTTGGAGAACGGCACAACAACATATCTATATTAATCGGCGAATCTAAAATATATCAGGAGCTGGGCGGAGCGATTGGCAGCTCACTAGACTCAATCGACAGATTCAACCAAAACTATCTACCAAGCTCCCTAGACCATGAGCTTTTCATCGCCCGATCTAATATTTCAAAAAACTTTACCCTTGACCAGGCAAAAGCTCTACTTAAAGCATTCCGCCCTGGGACAGAAGAATATCAAGCCTGCAACAAGATATTCCCAATACTCCTCATTTACGACGACAAGAAAATTGACAGTATTGAGGAGGAAGCGAGCAACAAAGATCACGCAGAAGAGCTTGTTGCTGAATGGATCAAAGAGCATGCCGCAGAAGCAGTCAAGAGCATAAGATCTAGGCTAGACAACAAATCAGAATTACGAAAGCTATTTCTCGAATTTTTCCTCATACCAATGAGCAGTGTTGAAGTTTTCAAAAAGACTCTTTTCAAACAAA
Source organism: Pseudomonas wadenswilerensis (assembly GCF_900497695.1). Taxonomy (GTDB): domain Bacteria; phylum Pseudomonadota; class Gammaproteobacteria; order Pseudomonadales; family Pseudomonadaceae; genus Aquipseudomonas; species Aquipseudomonas wadenswilerensis. Next base: position 58,698 of record NZ_UIDD01000009.1, read on the forward strand.
TTCACGGCATTGAATTCAAAGAACCACCTAAGGATCCAAAGCCTAAGAAAGCAGCTAGGAAGGCCAGCAAATGAACAGGGATTCTGAAACCCTCCCCCTAGAGGCGTCTAGGGATGAGGAATTCGTAGAGATTTACGATAACTTGCTGAAGCACCTATTCCTCAGTAAGCAGGCCGGAACGCAAGAAGAAGTTACAATCTCACCTCAGAAGCTTCAACACGCCACATGGCTTGCGTCTATAATTTCTCTTAGCAAATCTGAACCCCTAAAAAACCTTGCCAACTCGTTTGGTGCGTTACTACATCTTTACTCCCCCAGCAATTCCGCATATCAGCGCGCCTGCTACATTATCCAATCCAGATCTGGAAATCTGCTTTCAAGTAGACACATACCCAACATCTTTGAAAATGGTCAGTATCTGAATAGCTTTGGCGCACTACTTGACCTTGAGCTTGGCGCGACTAGGGGACGACTGACTCACAAATTGGAAGGCGCTGGAGAGTTTGTATTCACAGATTACCAGGCAAGGCTGTGGTCAGGGATTCGAAGTGGCTCTAACGTTGCCATTTCCGCGCCTACATCTGCCGGCAAGTCATTTATCATCCGGCGATACATTGTTGAAAAACTGAGAACAAAACCTGAAACAGCAATATTTGTAGTTCCGACCAAAGCGCTGATCAACCAGGTCAGCATGGACTTCAAATCAGACCTCAAAGACAACGCTCACGTATACACCACATACCGACCGCAGGAAGAGAATGATAAATCCATAATTTACGTCCTGACTCCAGAGAGATGTAACAAGCTGCTGCAAGACAAAACGACCAGGCCACCTTCAATTATTTTTATTGACGAAGTCCACAACCTTGAGGCTGAAGGTCGAGGTATGGTCTTTGAAAACTGTCTTTATGGCCTTGTGGCTCGATTCCCTAATAGCCAATTTATCTTTGCCGGCCCGTTCATTGAAGACATCGTCACCCCATTGAAAGAGCTCTCAGGGCTGGATCTCATCGATGAGACAACAGTAGCTACTCCAGTATTCCAGGTTAGAGCTGCAATCACGTTCCTTCCTAGAACTTCAAAAGCCGAGTATCGTATTTTCAGCCAGACTGGCAACATCATATCCGGCACAACAGTCTTGAATAAGAAACTATATTCGAAGGCGAAGGGCAAGAAGGGTGAAGCAATTTCAACTTTCCTGCAAAACCTAAAACAGGACGAGAGCTGCATCATCTTCGCACCACGAAAGTCCACAGCAGAAAGCTGGGCACTTGAGCTCCCCCCCTCTAGTAAGGCTAGTATTGAGCAAACCGAGGCAATCGGCGAACTCATCGACTTTCTGGCAGAAGAAATCCACCCCGATTACTCTCTAATCAGAACCCTGAGAAACGGCGTGGCGTTTCACCACGCAGGGCTTCCTGACATCGCCAGAATTGAGATCGAAGAGCTTTATTCACAAGAAGTAATTACCAATCTTGTTTGCACCTCTACACTCCTACAAGGCGTCAACCTTCCTGCTGACAAGCTCATTGTCATCAACCCAAAAAATGATACAACTCCACTGACGCCGTTTGAGTTCAAAAACCTGATTGGCCGCGCCGGGCGCATCAGCACGAATCTCTACGGCGAAGTTTATTGTTTGGAAGTCAAAGACGAAGAATGGGGAGAGGAAAAGCTTACTAACGAGGAAAAAACCAAAATCAAGCCCAATACTACTTCTATCCTGCAGGAGCATACGGATACTTTAATCCGTCTAGCCACAGCGACTCGCGGCGAGATAGTCGAGGACTTGGAGGGCAGCAAGCTTTACACTACAATTTGCTATCTCAGGCACTTATTCGTTTCCGACCAAAAGCACTTTGATCGCCTACTAGATACTTCGAGAATAAATCCGCAGCACCGAACTCTACTTGAGGAACAACTCTCTGGAATCAAAGATCAGCTATCTATTCCTTTGGAGCTTCTTCGCCAAAACCCATATGTAGATCCTCTGCTTCAAAATCAGCTTTACCTACAAATTCAAGCAGATCCATATGCATGGATCCCTACAAGCTTCCCCAACTCGCGACGCTCAACTACACCCACGGAAGAAATTGACTTCGAAGACCTAAGTTTCTATGAGCAATTCGATGACATCGCCCGTAGGCTCGACTCAATCTTCCACATAGAGGCTGAAGTCAACTCGAAATGGGGGGACTACATCGGAATCCGTCCATTGATCTATGATGCCTTCCAATGGATGTCCGGGAAACCGCACCGGTACTTCATTGATAAGTACCTGGTAAGGCTCAATGCAAACACTGACGAACCTGAAAAAGATGACAGCTCTGATGGTAGCCCTAAAACTCGAAGCGTAGACAGGGCCGCTAGCCACGTAACCAAGAACATTAGTAGCAACATCACATTCAAGCTCGTGAAATATTTTTCTCTTTGGTCAGACATAACCAAAGCATGCTTACCAGAGTCAGAACATGAGCAGCATGCATATGCACTGAGTCTGCCATCGATGATTGAACTCGGCAGTTACGACCCAAGAGTTCTGGAACTAATGTCACTTGGCATCAATAGAAGTATTGCGCTCAAGCTACGAAAGGATCTGCCAACAAATGTAGAAAATGTTGAGGCTTGGCTACAGAAATACAATACTGCCCGGCTTTCCCCCCTACTCCGCAGATATCTAGAGCGCTCGGGGCTCACCAAAAGACACGAGCTGCAAGCATACTGATCTTGGTGATGGAGCTGGGCCACCAGCTCCACTGAAAAAACACACTACACATCTACAATAAAAAATCACCTTGAACGTCTTCGCTTTGGCTCGCACTTGATACCACAGCGCCACTCACTATTGAAAGAAATGACTCCTTTGAGGCCAGAGCCTTGTCCAGCAGACTTTGCTTATGCAAAGAAACAAACAAGGCTATAGAGTACGCCTGGCAGTTTATAGACTTCTCTGGATTAAATTCAATATCAGTAAACGCTGAGTATGAGAGAATTTCATCAATGACATCTGGCGACTGCTTTTTTAATGCATTGATATACAACCAATCATAAAAAGCCGTGCGCGGCTCCAACTCCCAATCCGCGCCGTAAAACCTAAACTTCACCAACCTACCAGAGCTTTTTATTCTTTCATCGAGTTTTGCCTCTCGAGACGTCTTCGAAAACAAATCTTTAAAGGGGCCACCCCTTTCGAAGACCTTACTCCCCTGAAAGGCGCACTCTACACTCATAGTGAAGTTTTGCTTTAGAGTGGTAAAGCTTAAGTTGAAAGCACTCAGTGCTACACCTAACTTTTCCCTGGACTTACTAGAAACCTCCAGTATCTCACCGATAGTTGGCACAGCTTCCTTAGCAGCAGCGTGCAACGAGTCAATTGACCGCTGCTTCTGAGCCACGGACATGCCAGGGAACCACTTGAAGTCTACGGAGTTAGTCCGCGCGAGGGTTTCAGCCCCTGGCGTAGGGATGAAAACTGGTCGGAATGCCATCATTACTACCTTACGAAAGAGCGCGCGGCAAAAAAACCGCTGCCAGAGCCCTGGATCAACAGTTTACGATCTCCACAGCGAGCTGCGTGGATGTTTCGCGCATTCTGGGTTTGAAAAGCTACCCCTGTGATCAGGTTCGGCTCAATATCATCGAAGACTAACACCTCCGCTTGGGGATCTGTAGGGTCAAACTTTTTCAGCCTTTGCTCCTGACGTGTCCCTAGGCCATCAATCTCGTCGAACATGCCCTGGAACGCGGTCAAAGTCTGCAGATTCGCAACGGTTTGCTGGGCCATCCCGTTTGTCGCAGCGTTACGCTGACAAAACCCGCAATTCTTAGTCCAAAGCACGGATTGATCAATGCCAAGTACCACCCATTCAGTGTTTGGCTGCTGACGATATTTGTAAAACATGTGGTAGTTTGGAAATGCGATGGACAGCGAGGTGCCATCGAGGTGCCCATCCAAGCGTAGCTCATCATTGATCACTGGCTGATTACAGAACGCCCCATGCTTGCTGACAGGGCGGAGGCCATGCTGAAGAATTGATGGCAGGTTTTCGAGCCGGGTGAAATGCACTAGGTAGGGAATCTCGCGTGCCTGGCTGTAAGCTTGAATTTCGGGTCTTGGCATGGCGGTACCTTCACGGTTATGTGGGATACCTTCAGCCTAGTCAAGCGAAACGGATTTGCAGTGGCTCAACGCCACTATCTATGTAACAAAACAAGACAGCGCCGGCACTAACTGTTTTCCTGTGCCTAGTCATTTACAGTGCACAGTCCAAAGCGCATCAACCCGCGTCGTGAAGCTTTGGTTCCTCATCTCCCGGTGCATACCCATAAAGGATCATCCGGCACGCCGGCCAACCGCATAGTCCCCTACCCCGTCTCCGTTTTCACTCGCCACTGGCTGAGTGCTGCAAATTGGCCACCCGTGCTGTCGTTCGGTTGGATAAGGTCAAGCAACAAAACCTCCGCCTTACTGCAGAGGAAGCCCTCCTTGTAGACCCGCTCCAAACCCTTACAGAAGAGCAGTCGCGAGGGCATTCACCCTCTACGCCTGGGAACGGTCTGCTGAAAATGATGAACTCCACCCTGCGAAGGTGCACCGTTCGAACGCAATATTGTAAACCGCCCCTGTGTGTACTCTGTACCAACCAGATATGCTGGGGCCATGACTATATCGGGGAACAATACCCATCCTGTGACACCAGCATCAGCCACAGACACAATTCTTGTCGGGGTTTCGATCAGTGCTGGATGGGGCATTTCGCTGAAAAACTGAGTTTCGCAGTACATGTGAGGCTGGTAGTCAGGCTTATAGATGGTTGTTGTATGTACGTTACCCCCAACTGTTCCCTCAATAGTAGAAGCAAACTTAATGGTGGCCACCATTGCCTCCCTTACATCAGAGACATATTGTTCATAAGCACTGACATCAGGGAGACCTTCCCTTTGGTGAATTGCCTTCCACTCGGCCATAAAATAAGCTTCCGTTTCACGCCGAAAGCCAGACCCAACCATATCAATACCGCAGACACCCTTCAATCCAGGCTGTTCTTTAAACCCTTCGGGCTTAGAAAGTCTAGTTGATGCACGCGTTCGACTAAGCTCTACAAGCACGCGCTTCCACTTATTGTGTTTACGCTTCCACCCCGCAATGACAATCGTCACCCCGGAGCTTATCAACTCCCCTTGGGAAATATTAGTCAACCTTTCCCTTATCCGCTTTATCACGGCATCACAGCGGTGCTGCTTTTGCTCACTCAGGGTGCCCAATTGCATAGCCCAAGGATCAGATCCGTCCATTGGGATTTTTATACGTGTATCGAGTTGCTCTGCGATCCACTCATCAGTCGGCTTGCCCCGCATAAACGCAGCGCCACAGTAACTAATTGCGAGAACTCCATCATCAGCCTCATAGATAAGGCTTTTGTTAGATTTGTCATCGAATTGCTTTGTTTTACCATCAGACTGGGTCGTCAAAAGACGATCCCCTGCCTGGATTACAAACAGCGGTGATGCGACAGTAATTATCAGCGTCATGCTTACTTCCTAAAATAACAGCCGGATACGTGCTGTTCGATCCATGGATGCGCCACTAGCTCCTCGACACACTCGGCGAATGCCCCGACCACCGTCTAAAAGCACGGCGTAGGTCGGCACTATCACTGAACCCAAGCTCCACAGCAATCTTCTCGATGGTGACCTCCCCTTCCCTCAGCAAATGTGTCTTCGTAAAGATGATCCATATCAGCACCCGTGAAGCACCCGACCTCTAGGGAGAGGTCAGAGAACGCCACAGCTCGATGCCACAAAATCCCCAAGGGCATCATGGTTAATTCATGCCGCTTCGATCACCTCGCTGATAAAGGAAAATTCTGCCAAGACATCACCGACACTGTGCGGCCATTCGTTCCGTTCCTACAGGAACACAAGGAAATGTTGGCGATGCAAAGCTCATGCATTTATCGCTGGCCTGATGCTGAACCGCTACCGTGATAAACAGAGAAAGCTTTGTTAGCCAATACGCTTGCAAGGTGTCTAGAGAATCCGGGGCGATTCAACTCATCGTCGTCATCTATTGCGCATTCATTGCACGCACCCGTCCGCCTAACCCGTAGCGTCGTCATTTATCTACCACTTGCTGTCACCGTGCGCGCCCGACGAGTGTCTTCATGATGCTCAGTCGTCAACTGTCGTTGATCTGCCGCTGCCATCATGGTGCATATGCGCCTGGGACCTGATCGCCCTGCGCCAGTTCGCCGCCGTGCGTGTGGACGGCGTGCAACTGCGCTTCTCGGCCTCGGTGCAGCGTGACGACACCGGCGAAGTCAGCGCGGTGGAAATCGTCACGCGCGGCCGCCACGAAGAAGTCGACTTCGGCGATGCCGAACCCGGCGAAGACACCGAGCACAAGATCACCACGGCCCTCACCTACTACAAGCTCACCGTCGACGGTGAGGTCATTGTCGAGATCGACTTGCTCAACTTTATCTACATCGTCGACGGCAAAGATCGCCTGGAAGAACACCGCAAGGCCCTGGGCATTTAATCCCTCACCGCCGGACAACTGCCGGCGGCTACCTCAGTACCAAGGAGCAACCGCATGAAAACCCCAGAACAGAGCGCACCAGCCAAGAACTTCAACGAGGAAACCATCACCCTCGACACGCCGATCATTCGCGGCGAGACCTCGATCACATCCATTACCCTGCGCAAGCCCACCAGCGGCGAGCTGCGCGGGGTCAGCCTGGTGGACCTGGCCAGCATGGACGTACTTTCGCTGCGTAAGGTGTTGCCACGCATCACCACCCCGACCCTGACTGATATTGAGATCGGCCGCATGGACCCGGCCGACCTCCTGCAGTGCGGTGTGGCAGTCGGCAGTTTTTTGCTGAAGAAGTCGGACAGGGAAGCTGCCCTCATTGCGTAGATGACGTGATGGCCGACCTGGCCATCGTCTTTCACTGGGGCCCGGCCGACATGGATCTGCTGCCCCTTTCTGAGCTGATGGATTGGCGCGAGCGGGCCATAACGCGCTGGGAGCAGACCCATGGCAAATAGCCTGAAGATGGAAGTGGTTCTCCAGGCCATCGACCGCGCCACCCGGCCCATTCGTGCCATTACTCAAGGCAGCGTTGGCCTTGGGCGGGCACTCAAGGAGTCCCGCGACCAGCTGAAGGTGCTGCAGGAGCAGCAACGCGACGTCAGCAGGTCAACAGCGCCGAAAAGAAAGAGGCCATCGCCGGCGCCGGCGACAACCTCAAGGAACTGCGGCACAGCTACACCGACCAGGCCAGCGCGGTGCAGGCGGCCCGAGCCGAGTGGAACCGCCTGCAACGCGGTACCGCCACGTTGAGCTACACCCTGGCCAAAGGCCGGCCAGAACTCACACCCGACCAGACCTACAGCCTGGTGGGGGTAAAGGCCGAGATCAGCGCCATCATCTGGCTGGGCGGCAACCTGCGGCACAGCTTCACCTCAGACAGCTTCACCACCAGCATGGATCTGGAGTCCAAGCTGCCGGACCAGGACGACTTGGAAGACCTGGTCGACAAAAAGACAAACTACACAGGCATTACCGCCACCTACCGCGATGAGAAAACGGGCAAGCAAAAGACTGTCACCGCCGGAGACCAGACCAACCCTCAGCGGCTTACGCACCTCTACGCCAGCAAGGGCAGTGCAAAACGTGCAGTGGACCGGGAGTGGAAGAGGGCAATGGGAAAACAATGACAAATTATGCTGGACGTAGTACTGAGAATTTATCGCCCGCATTTTCAAGCAAAGTCCTAACACGAGCAAACTTGTCACTAATTGGAAAATCCCTCCCACCCTTTATACCAAGATAACTTCTAAGCAACACAAAAATACCAATAGCATCTCTAATCGCATGAAAAACGGATTGACTATCGCTGTCCAGCGCCGGGATCACAAAATTCAACGGAGGACCTTTGTCGGCGTTTACAGCAACAACACGGGCTAACGAATAATTTATATTGAAAGAACTAAGGAGCGCCCCTAGAGAGCATACAAACTGAATGGCATCGCAATCCTCGATCGGTCCTTCGAGCTGATGCATCAGAACCTCAGCCACCTCGACCACATCCTCAAATCGATCCTTATTATAGTGACCATTCCAATCAACATTATCAAACGAAGCATCAGGAAACATGTCCGCATAAAAATCGGACACATTCACATATGTCTTGCACCCATTATTATGATGCCGCTTAGAACAGTAGCCATCTATTAACTTCTCAAAACCCTCCCTGTGTTTCAAATAATTACCAAATCGATTATTGGCTATAGCCTCCCCATATTGCTTTAAAGCAACATCAATTTGAGTAGCAGCTTCCATTGATCGATGGATTGCAGCAACCATTGCGACCAACGGCAAAGACAAACTCATTATTGCCACTGGAAACTTAAACGTATCAAAAAAAAACTGAACACAATCTGATTTGAAACACAATTCACCGACGGGAGTAGCGTTCCCAACAAAAGCACCTAATACGCCGCCCACCACTAGCGGGCCTAAAAAAGCCACCCAAAATAAAAAAGTCCTTGCCAAGTGCTTATGCTTTGGTGTTTCTTTCTTATGCGCCTTCATACCATCTACATTTCCGACCAATTTAAAACCCGGCATCACACCGGGACCCTACTTTTCCATTTACTCCGTAGACTTCCGAAGCGCCTCCAAGATCCTTAAGACATCTTTTCGCTGCTTGTCACTTAAAGTGCGTAGTAGTTCCAAGAAATGACGCTCTAACTGAGTAAGGTTTTCCATCATAGGTACTCCATTTCCATGTGACGGGCGCTGATGTCAATGACACGACCCGATGCACTCAGAAATTCCCTAACCTCACTACTTCATAAGGCGCTATTCGTCTGCCTTCCAACTTCCCAGCAGTGCGCGTCGGCGAGGGAAGCTCCGAGTGGCCACCCCCTAACCTACGCACACTTTTGAACTGCAAGTCCGAAGTCACCCTCGGATCACTCTGGTTCGACCGCTAGAGTTTTCCAGCTGCCCGGTGAGGCCGTTACTTGGTTACCCTCAGACGCTGCTCAAGCTCGAAACGGCGGAAGCACCATGTACTTCCCATTTTCCCCCCACCCCTCCAGCGTGCCGTCCTGCTTGAGGATGTAGTACTCGCCAAATTTGTTATCAGGGGTCTCAAGACGGATACCGCCTTCAGGTGTGGATTTGGCGGCGTAGCTTTCGGTATTTCGTCCACCACTCGCGAACACGGAATCGATGAAGTAGTTGCCGTCTTTTTTGTAAAGAACCATCACATGACCTAGCGCACCGTCGCGCAGCCAGCTACCAACCTGCTCGGTGTAACCCGAGAGGTCCATTGCAGTGAGGGTTTGATAATCGGAGGCGCTCAGACCGATCACGGTACTTTGATAATCGGGGTCAAAGCTGACATTCGCCCAGTAACTACTGTAGGTCTGACCTTCGATCCGGAAACCGATAAAGGTTTTTTCAGCCTTGGCATCAGATTCGTTGCGGATGGTCTTGGCCACGTCAGCCAGCTCGGCGTCGGTCAAGCTGCACAACTCCGCAAAAGCACAGCACGTAGTTTACCTGCACAACCTAGCTGACTACCTCGACCTCCAGGCTCAACAAGCTACGCGATCCGCTTGAACCAGGCGGCCCCGGCCAACAGGGGCACCCAGCCCGCCACCGACTCTCACCTTGCCCGGTGGCAGGCTACTTAGGAGCACAGCACATGCAACAGCAACACTACATCCTGGCCCTCGCAGCCCTCTGGCTGTTCACCCTGGCATTCCTGCCTTTCCTTTTCGCGAAAGCCCGGACTCGCGCTTTCGACAGCGGAAGAGCGGCAGGGCTTGAAACTCGCGACGCGATCAACTCTCAGCAAGTCGCGTCGATACGTATCGAGCGAGACGAGCTGGCCATCCAGCTTGAAGCCGAACAACGAAAGCACCTCACCATCAAAGCCGCTCTCCAGAGCAGGGTCAAAGAGCTTGAAGACCGGATCATGTCCTACACCGACATGCCTGTGACCAGGGCTGACCATGACCAGCTAACCAAGACCGCCGCCACACTGAAACTGGCTGGGCGCACCTGGAAGGCTCTGCAAGTTGCCCCTCAGACCCAACACGCTGCCGACCAGCAACTCTACATCGAAGGACTTGCTGCCCGCGTCCACAGCCAGCTGCGAATCACCCCTGCCAAGCCAGCAAGCGCGGGGGAAGTAGCATGACCACTACTTCCACCGAAGCCACCCAGGTGAGCCCCCATGACTAACCCTGCACGCATCTGGCAACTGATCAGCTTGGTGTTGGCTATCGCTCTCACCGCCGCCCTGATTGCCTTACACCACCAAACGACTACTGGTCATCACACCACCGGTACACCGACTGTAAACCACTTCAGCGATGCCCCGACTCTGGTACTGAGTCCCACCGCACGCCGAGCTCAGGAGAGGTTTTCGCTGTGATCACCACACCAAGATATCAACCAGAGGTCCGCATACCGAAAGGCCTCCAGCCACTTACCCGACCAGCTATGTCGATCATCTGCGACGTGTGCGGGAAAGTGCAGACCCGCAAAGGTGGCCACGCCAAATGCTCAAAGGCCCGACAAGCGGCAGGATTTATCCTGAAGCAGGATGACCAGGGCATCAGCGCCAATACTCTACAACTGCAGGCGGCAACCGACCCTGCAAGCTGCCGAGAACTACTTCGAGGGGTCAGACAATGAGCAAATGGCAAGGTGACAACGTTCAGACTGAGACCCTGACTGAAGAAGAAGTTGCAGCTATCACAGGCTATCAATTGCCTCATAAGCAAATTCACTGGTTGGCCAGCAATGGGTGGCAATACGTGTTAACTGGCGCCAGACGCCCCGTTGTAGGTCGGATCTATGCTCGTCTCAAATTGGCTGGGGTAAAGCCGACAGCATCAAGCGCTGTCGCTGAAACCTGGACTTTCGACCTGTCGCGGGTGGTATAAATGCGGCCGAAGAAAACTGCCAACCGTGACCTGCCGCCGCGAATGCTGCGGCGGGTACGCAACCTTAAAAGCGGGGGCCAATGGGTAGGCTACTACTATGACGGTCGCGACGAGAACGGCAAACGAATCGAGATCCCGTTGGGAACAGACTTAGACGTGGCGAAAATGGAGTGGGCCAAGCTTGATCGCAAAGCTGTGCCCAAAATCGTGCGCTTGCTTGGGGATGTTTTCAATCGCTATGAGCGTGATGTGATTCCCGGCAAGATGCCAAGGACCCAGAAGGACAACTTGCTGTCGCTGAAGCAACTTCGCGCTGCATTCAGCGAAGCACCTATTGATGCGATCACACCTCAGATTCTTGCCCAGTATCGTGACAAACGATCGGGCAAGGTGCGAGCGAACCGCGAGATCGCCCTTCTTTCTCACATCTATAACATGGCTCGAGAATGGGGTATCACTGAAAAAGAAAATCCGGCAACTGGGGTTCGCAAAAATAAAGAACGGCCACGCGATTTCTACGCCGGACCAGAGATCTGGAATGCGGTTTATCAATACGCTGCCCCCGAGCTGCGGGATGCAATGGACTTAGCCTATCTGACCGGTCAACGCCCAGGAGACGTACTGTCTATGCGAGCCGCGGACTGCATACCCGGTTTCTTGCAAGTCGCGCAGGGAAAGACATCGAAAAAGCTACGAATTCAGCTCAATACAAATAATCGACCCAATCAATTGGGACTTCTTGTCGAGCGCTTATTGGAACAGCGCACTGAACGTGGAGTTCGAAACCCTTACCTAATTACAACCGAAGATGGCAGGAATGTGTCTGCCTCTATGCTACGCCTCCGATTTGATGATGCTAGAAAGGCAGCTTTCAACAGCTCACTCGAAGACAAAGTATTAGCCGAACAGATTAAACTCTTTCAGTTTAGAGACATCCGGCCTAAAGCAGCCAGCGAAATTGACGACTTAACCCAAGCTAGCCGCCTACTCGGACACACAGATAAGAGAATCACTGAGACAGTTTATCGTCGCATTGGCGAGATCGTTGAACCTACTCGATAGGCGCTTATTTAATAGCCTCAAAGCAAGGCGGGGTTGTCGGCAGCTTACTTCTAGATTAAGCCGAACACCCCGCAATCACTCAACCTTCCCAAGCATCGCCCATTATGAATTGAGCAAGACCCATTCTTCAAAAGCATCATTAAGAATTTTAAAGCGCCCCACATGACTGCCCAAGTCGTTAGTACTACGATTTAGGATATCGAAAGCCACCAGCGTATTACCTTGACCACTCGAAGTGATCTCCCCTCCCTTCATACTCTGGCTAGCGGACGCCCTGTTAGACTTCCTTCTTGATTCGAATTCAACCAAAAATTCTCGTATGAGATGATGCCTGGAGCTATCCTGCTCTCTGCACAGCCAGTAGTACACAGGTATAATACCGCCACTTGACAAGAGCTTATCTCTTGGCAGAAAAATCTCAGCCATTGCATCAAGATTATCAGTTACCCTTCGAGTAGCCAACTCTAGCATCTGCTTCTTTTGAGCGACTTCAACCTGTTGTACAAACTCATCAAGAACACGCTTCTTCGTGTCCATCGGTCTTTCCGAGTATTCAAACTGCAACAACTTCGCCGCGGTATTAAGATCAGCTCCGCGCTTCACGGAAAATGCAATACAGTCTGTAAAGAAACTATGCGAACTGATGCTTCTAATAATTTGCGGAACAGGACCTGACATAGCATTCCGAATTTCCGCCCCCGCCAAAGGCTTATTCCTATTCAATCTTACAAACAGCTCATTAATGGGGTCTTCCGTTGAAGCGTGAACTTCCATGATAGTAAGGTTGAATGTTTCAAAAATCTCCGCCACATCATAGTGATTGGCCACAAGATCTTTATAACCAAGCCCGCCGAGCTTTAAACTTGGGTCCGCCTTATAAACAAAATCGTCATTTAATACGATGCTCCCATCAAAAAAGTCAAAAATCGCCTCAAAGCGCTGCTTACCATCAATAATAGCATATGGCAATCTACTAGAGTTTAACTTAGAACTCTCCCCAACCGTAAAGTCCGCCATATATATTTTGGGGATATCAAATCCATTTAAAATAGAATCAATCAAATAGCCTTTATCGGTCTGCGACCAAAGCCTACCACGGCGCTGATAAGAAGGATTCATATCAATTTTACTGCGACGAGACTTCCACCAAGTAAGAGGCTTAGCATCCATTGTACGTATGGAAAAATATTCTTTAGCAACCATCATTACACCTCAAACTTGTAGAATCTCTTGATTTCGAGCGCTAGACCATCGAGATCTGGATAAACCACCGATTCTGTTATCCCATAGAGAAAAAGCGACTCTCTCAAAGCAGAAATATTTTCTTTTGGAATCACCAGCTTCTGAAGGGATTTTCGTGGATACCTATGCTGATCGTACAACTCATCCAGGCCGCTAACCATTTGGCCTGAAACCGTAAAAACCCCACGCTGCGCAACTATACGCGGACTGTTATGGATGCCATACATAGCAACCGGGTGATTATTCATCTTTCCAACTGTAGATTCTGGATGATAACCTTTCATCTCATCATCAATTGTCAGCAATATACCACCATCATAAGACACATGATCAAGCGCATGTTTGTTCCATGTGGTAGGATTCAACACCCACACCACTGCATCTTTCGTATAAGTAATTACACCGCCTACATCTTTCGTATAAGCGGCATTAGCAACCGCAAAATAGAATGCGATAAAGGGGTTTTCGGACCAATCCAAAAGCCTGGTGGGGATCCTGTGATGCTGCATGTAGAAAAGTACACCCCAGTCATCCTGAGGAACTTTATCAGAGAATGGCATGCTGCGCTGACGAAAACGAGCGATAAGTTCCCGCTCCAACTTACCGATCTCATCGCTGGATGTACTTTTTTGATGTCTATAGAGCCCAGGAACTAAATTATGGTCCTTGTTATTACTTCCTCTATACCAAAGAGGTGCGCCAGGAAAATCCCCCTGAAGAGTCTCTAAATGTTTTACATACTCAGAAAATTTAGTAATTTGTTTTTCGGGTACTTTTGCCACAAGCGTACTCTTCTCTAAGCATATTTGCCTTACTTGGCTAACCAGCTTCGGCATGCATTTTCAATTAGTGCGACCCGTAAGCTCTGCATTTTTCTGGAGCATGAAGAAGGCCGCCCACATCCAGCATCGACGATAGCGCAGCGCTATCGCACTCGCAATGCCTAGGAGCCCAGCAAACGGCAGCGACTGCGACCTGACATAGTGAGGCAGAAACGCATAATCGATGATCTCGCGCGCGCACAACAAGACGTTACGGGAAATGCAACGCCCGCGGCCTTGCAGGCCCTCTGCTCGGCGGTTGATAAGCCCTAATCGCGCGAGGACGAGGATAAATTGCGGAAACGGAAGGAAAAACGCGGAAACGATCAGGCGTGGAACTGGGGAAAAGAAGGGGCCCCAAAAACGCAAAAAGCCCTGAATAATCAGGGCTTTGAAGATGGCGGAAGCGTAGAGATTCGAACTCTAGGATAGTTGCCCATCGACGGTTTTCAAGACCGTTGCCTTAAACCACTCGGCCACGCTTCCTCGTATTGCGGGCGCCATAATACCGAAATGAAACAAGCTGTCAAACTCTCTATGTGGCCGCTTTGCGCGGCTCTGTTATGATCTTTGCATCTGAACGTTTCAAACCCACAGGAGTGTCGCCATGCGCGAACAGGATTACGCCGTCAATCACGGCCAGCAGGTCGAGCAGCAGGAGGTCAGCCGCGTCCTGCGTAACACATACGGGTTGCTGGCTATCACCCTCGCCTTCAGTGGCATCATGGCCTACGTGGCGCAGCAGATGCGCGTCGGCTACCCGAACATTTTCGTGGTGCTGATCGGCTTCTACGGCCTGTTCTTCCTCACCAACAAGCTGCGTGATTCGGTCTGGGGCCTGGTGTCCACCTTCGCCCTCACCGGCTTCATGGGCTTCTTGCTCGGCCCTATCCTCAACCGTTACCTGGGTATGGCCGGTGGCGCCGAGGTGGTCAGCTCGGCGTTCGCGATGACGGCCCTGGTTTTCGGTGGCCTGTCGGCCTATGTGCTGATTACCCGCAAGGACATGAGCTTCCTCGGTGGTTTCATCACCGCCGGTTTCTTCGTGTTGATGGGTGCGGTGCTGGCCAGCCTGTTCTTCCAGATCAGCGGCCTGCAGCTGGCGATCAGCGCCGGTTTCGTGCTGTTCTCGTCGGTGTGCATCCTGTTCCAGACCAGCGCGATCATTCACGGTGGCGAGCGTAACTACATCATGGCAACCATCAGCCTGTATGTGTCGATCTACAACCTGTTCGTCAGCCTGCTGCAGCTGTTCGGCCTGATGGGTCGCGATGACTGATTGGTTGCTGGTGTGATGCGTTGAGAGAAAGCCCGCTTCGGCGGGCTTTTTTGTGGGTGGGGTTTGGCAAGGCTTTGCCTTGCATCGCTGGCAAAGCCAGCTCCCACAGGGATAGGTGCCAGCCTCAAGGCACTACCGTAAACGGGTGCGGGCCCGTAGAATGCGCTCCTTTTTTCTTCCGGGGCAGCACTCCCATGAGTTCAATCGAGCAAGGACCCGGCGCACCCGCGCAGGCCAATGAACTGGTCCTCGGCCTTGAAGACCGGCCGCGTCCGTTGATCGCGATGCTGGCGGCGTTGCAGCACCTGCTGGCGATCATTGTGCCGATCGTCACCCCTGGCCTGCTGATTTGCCAGGCGCTGGGGGTTTCGGCCCGTGATACCAACCTGATCGTGTCGATGTCGCTGGTGATCTCCGGGATCGCCACTTTCGTGCAGTGCCGTCGCTTCGGGCCTTTTGGCGCCGGGCTTTTGATTGTGCAGGGCACCAGCTTCAACTTTGTCGGGCCGTTGATCGCCGGTGGCGCGTTGATGGTCAAGCAAGGCACGCCGGTCGAGGGCGTGATGGCGGCGATTTTTGGTGTGGTGATTGCCGGTTCGTTCGTGGAGATGGGCATTTCGCGCATTCTGCCGTTCGTCAAACGCCTGATTACCCCGCTGGTGACCGGTATCGTCGTGCTGATGATCGGCCTGACCCTGATCAAGGTCGGCCTGATCAGTATGGGCGGCGGCTTTGCGGCGATGAGCAACGGCACCTTCGCCAATGGCGAGAACCTCCTGCTGTCGGGCGTGGTGCTGGCGATCATCGTGATCCTCAACCGTATTCCGGTGGTGTGGATGCGTAGCTGCGCCATCGTCATCGCCCTGGCCGTGGGTTACGCCCTGGCCGGTTACCTGGGCCGCCTGAACTTCACCGGCATGCACGAAGCTGCGCTGTTCCAGGTGCCCGTACCGCTGCATTTCGGCCTGGGTTTCTCTTGGGCGCTGTTCATTCCGATGCTGGTGATCTACCTGGTGACCTCGTTGGAAGCCATTGGTGATGTGACCGCTACCAGCAAGGTCTCGCGCCAGCCGGTGGAAGGCCCGCTGTGGATGCAGCGGATCAAGGGCGGCGTGCTGGTCAACGGCACCAACTCGCTGCTGGCCGGGGTGTTCAATACCTTCCCGAGCTCGATCTTTGCCCAGAATAATGGCGTGATTCAGCTGACCGGTATCGCTAGCCGCCATATCGGTGTGTGGATTGCGGCGATGCTGGTGATCCTCGGCCTGTTCCCGAGCGTGGCCGGGGTGATCCAAGCGGTGCCGGAGCCGGTGCTCGGTGGCGCGGCGATGGTGATGTTCGGCGCGGTGGCGGCTTCGGGGATCAATATCCTTGCCAGCATCAGCCTGGATCGTCGCGCGCTGCTGATCATTGCCGTGTCGCTGGCGCTGGGCCTGGGGGTGGCGCAGGTGCCGGAGTTCCTCGCGCATATGCCGTCGGCACTGCGTAATGTGCTGGAGTCGGGGGTGGCCACCGGGGGGATTTGTGCCCTGGTACTGAACTGGTTCTTGCCGGAGCATAAAGACAAGGCTTGAGACAGTGTTGAAGCCATCGCTGGCAAGCCAGCTCCCACAGGGGGCGAGGTAAGCCCTGAAGAGCCCGCGGCATGTTGCTGCGGGATTTTTGCTTTATCATTCCCGCAGATTTGCTGAAAGAGACTTCCATGAAGTTCGCCATTGCGGTTTTTTCTCCGGCCCATGCGCCCTCCTCGCGCCGCGCCCTGCGTTTTGCCCAGGCGGCGCTCGCTGGCGGGCATGAGATTGTCCGGCTGTTTTTCTATCAGGACGGCGTGCACAGCGCCTCGGGCAATGTCGTGACGCCTCAGGATGAGCTGGACCTGCCCACCGAGTGGCGCGCGTTCGTCAGCGCGCAGCAGCTCGATGCCGTGGTGTGCATTGCCGCCGCTCTGCGCCGCGGCGTGCTCAATGCCGAGGAAGCCCAGCGCTACCAGCGCCCGGCGGTCAACCTGCCAGCGCCCTGGGAGCTGTCCGGGCTGGGCCAGTTGCATGAGGCGGCGCAAGTCGCCGATCGACTGATGTGCTTTGGAGGCGATTGAGATGGCCAAGTCCTTGCTGATTATCAGCCGCCAGGCGCCGTGGGCCGGGCCATCCGCCCGCGAGGCGCTGGATATCGCCCTGGCCGGCGGTGCCTTCGACCTGCCGCTGGGCATGCTGTTTCTCGATGACGGCGTGTTCCAGCTCGCCCCCGGCCAGCAGCCGGCCCAGCTGCAGCAGAAGAACCTCGCGGCCAACCTGCAGGCATTGCCGATGTTCGGTATCGAGGAACTGTTCGCCGCCGGCAGCAGCCTGCAGGAGCGCGGCCTTGCTGCCGACACCCTGAGCCTGCCGGTACAGGTGCTGGATGACGCTGCGCTGGCCGCGTTGATCGACCGTTTCGACCAGGTGGTGACCCTCTGATGAGCACCTTGCACGTGATTTGCCACTCGCCATTTGGCGACAACCGCCTGAGCAGTTGCCTGCGCCTGCTTGGCAGCGCCGACGGCCTGCTGCTGTGCGGCGATGCGGTGTATGCCCTGCAGCCCGGTAGCGAGCCGCTGCGCACGCTGCAGGCCAGCCAGCTGGACGGGCGTCTGTTCGCCCTGGACGAAGACCTGCAGGCCCGCGCCATTACCATCAGCGACCTGGGCAAGGCTATCGACTACCCGGCCTTCGTCGAGCTGTCGCTGCACTATGACAAGGTCAACAGCTGGCTATGAGCACCCTGACTGTCGGCGAGCGCAGCATCGCCCTGGATAAAGACGGCTACCTGGTCGAGCTTGGTGATTGGTCCGAGGAGGTCGCCAGCGCCCTCGCCGCCCATGAAGACCTGGAGCTGACCGCGGAACACTGGGAAGTGCTGACCCTGCTGCGCGACTTCTACCAGGAGTTCGAGTTGTCGCCGGCCACCCGCCCGCTGATCAAGTACACCGCGCTCAAGCTGGGCGCGGAAAAAGGCAACAGCCTGCACCTGAACCGCCTGTTCAAGGGCACTCCCGCCAAACTCGCCGCAAAACTTGCGGGCCTGCCAAAGCCGACCAATTGCATATGACCGAGCTCACCCCGCTGATCACCGAAACCCCGGCCGAACATCCGTTTGCCCAGTTCGTGCGCATCCTTGGCAAGGGCAAGCGCGGTGCCCGTGGCCTGAGCCGCGAGGAAGCCCGCGAGGCCATGGGCATGCTGCTCGACGGCAAGGTCGAGGAAACCCAGCTCGGCGCCTTCCTGATGCTGCTGCGGCACAAGGAAGAAAGCCCCGAAGAGCTGGCCGGCTTCACCGAAGCGCTGCGTCAGCGGCTGCAGGCGCCGCCGATCCAGGTTGATCTGGACTGGCCAAGCTACGCCGGCAAGAAGCGCCATTTGCCCTGGTACCTGCTGGCCGCCAAGTGCCTGGCGGCCAACGGCGTGCGCATCCTGCTGCACGGTGGCGGCGCCCACACGGCCGGGCGGCTGTATACCGAGCAATCGCTGGAACTGCTGAGCATTCCATTGTGCCGGGACTGGCATGCGGTGTCTGAAGCGCTGGACACCCACAAGCTGGCGTTCATCCCGCTGCAAGACTGGGCGCCACGCCTGCAACGAATGATCGACCTGCGCAACACCCTGGGCCTGCGCTCGCCGATTCATTCCCTGGCACGGGTGCTCAACCCGCTGAATGCGCGCTGCGGCCTGCAGAGCATCTTCCACCCCGGCTACCAGGCCGTGCACCGCGAGGCCAGCCGCCTGCTGGGCGACACGGCGATCGTGGTAAAGGGCGATGGTGGCGAGATCGAGATCAACCCGGACACCAGCAGCCACCTGTATGGCACCGCCAATGGCCTCGACTGGGATGAAGAATGGCCCGCCCTGGTAGCCCAGCGCCACGTCAAACCGGCGAGCCTTGAGCCCGGGCAACTGCTGGCCGTGTGGCGCGGTGATGAGCAGAACAGCTATGGCGAACTGGCCGTGGTGGCGACCATGGCCCTGGCCCTGCGCGGCCTGGGTCAATCCCGAGATGAAGCCTTCACCCAGGCGCAACGCTACTGGGATCAGCGCCACTGATCGAATAAGCCGATCAAACAGGCCCGGACTTTGCGCTATTCGTTCGAACCCAGCTCCGTACACTGGGTTCTAACTCAGAACGAATCGCCAAGGAGCTCAGCATGGGCCTGTTGATCGACGGACGCTGGCATGACCAGTGGTATGAAAGCAGCGCAGACGGCGCTTTCCAGCGCGAAAGCGCGCAACGGCGCAACGCCCTGCCCGCCGCGCAAGCCGGCCGTTACCACCTGTATGTATCGCTCGCCTGCCCCTGGGCCCACCGCACCCTGATCTTGCGTAAGCTCAAGGGCCTTGAGAACCTGATCGATGTGTCGGTGGTCAGCTGGCTGATGGGCGAGCATGGCTGGACCTTCGACCAGAGCAACGGCTCGACCGGCGACAAGCTCGAGCACCTGGACTTCCTGCACCAGCGCTACACCCGTGACGATCCGCACTACAGCGGCCGGGTCACGGTGCCGGTGCTGTGGGATAAACACGAGCAACGCATCGTCAACAATGAGTCAGCGGAGATCATTCGCATCTTCAACTCGGCTTTCGACGAGCTGACCGGCAATCGCCTGGACCTGTATCCCGAAGCGCTGCGCGGGCAGATTGAGGCGCTTAACGAGCGGATCTATCCGGCGGTCAACAATGGCGTGTACCGGGCAGGCTTTGCCACTTCGCAGGCGGCCTATGAGCAGGCTTTTGATGAGGTGTTTGCCGAACTGGATCATCTGGAACGGCTGCTCGGCACCCAGCGCTACCTGGCCGGGGAATACCTGACCGAGGCCGACTGGCGGCTGTTTACCACGCTGATTCGCTTCGATGCGGTGTACCACGGGCACTTCAAGTGCAACATGCGGCGCATTGCCGATTACCCGAACCTGTCGAACTGGCTACGGGAGCTGTATCAGTGGCCGGGGATCGCCGAGACGGTGAATTTCGAGCATATCCAGAAGCACTACTACATGAGCCACAAGACCATCAATCCGAACGGGATTGTGCCCAAGGGGCCGTTGCAGGATTTTGAGCTGGGGCATGACCGGGAGCGACTGGTGGGGCGGGGAATCTGGAACAAGACTGGAGTGTGAAGCCAGGCAAACCGGCCTCATCGCTGGCAAGCCAGCTCCCACAGGTGCAGTGCATACAGTACCTGTGGGAGCTGGCTTGCCAGCGATGATTTCAAGGCTGGGCGCCTTCGAACCAGGCCAGCTTCTCCCGCAGCTGTACTACTTCGCCGACGATCACCAGGGTCGGCGCATGCACTTCATGCTCGGCCACCAGCTTGGGCAAGTCGGCCAAGGTGCCAGTGAACACCCGCTGATTCGGCGTGGTGCCCTGCTGTACCAGTGCCGCCGGCGTATCCGCCGCCCGCCCGTGACGAATCAGCTCGGCACAGATGGTCGGCAAGCCAACCAGGCCCATGTAGAACACCAAGGTCTGCGCCGGCGCCACCAGATCATCCCACGGCAGGTCGCTGGTACCGTCCTTGAGGTGGCCGGTGACGAAACGCACCGACTGGGCATAGTCGCGGTGGGTCAGCGGAATGCCGGCATAGGCCGAGCAGCCACTGGCCGCGGTAATCCCCGGCACCACCTGGAACGGAATGCCCTGGGCCGCCAGCTCTTCGATCTCTTCGCCGCCACGGCCGAAGATGAACGGATCGCCACCTTTCAGACGCAACACACGCTTGCCCTGACGCGCCAGGTCGACCAGTTGCTGGTTGATCTGCGCTTGCGGCACGGCGTGATCGGCGCGGCGCTTGCCGACGTAGATGCGCTCGGCATCACGGCGGCACAGTTCGATGATCGCCGGGGCGACCAGGCGATCGTAGAGCACCACATCGGCCTGCTGCATCAGGCGCAAGGCGCGGAAGGTCAGCAGGTCCGGGTCACCGGGGCCGGCGCCGACCAGATACACCTCGCCCGGCGCCTGGTAGGTGGCACCGTCGATCTTGGCTTGCAGCAGACGCTCGGCTTCAGCGCCCTGCCCGGCCAGTTGCCGCTCGGCGATCGGGCCCTGGAAGACATCTTCCCAGAAGCCGCGACGCTGATTGACGTCCGGGTACAGCGCCTTGACCTTGTGCCGAAAGCGCGCGCCAAGGCCGGCCAGTTCGCCATAGGCAGCAGGGATCCAGGTTTCCAGCTTGGCCCGAATCAACCGCGCCAGCACCGGCGCATCGCCGCCGCTGGACACCGCAACCACCAATGGCGAGCGGTCGACGATGGCCGGGAAAATCACCGAACACAGCGCCGGCGCATCGACCACATTGACCGGTACGCAGCGCTGCTGGGCATCCGCCGAGACCTGGGCGTTGAGCGCCTGGTCGTCGGTGGCGGCAATGATCAGCTGGCAACCGTCGAGGTCGCCCGGCTGGTAACCACGGCTGAGAATTTCACCACCGCTGTGCCGGGCAAGCTCGGCCAGTTGCACTTCGATCTCGGGCGCCACTACCCGCAGCACAGCCCCGGCATCGGCCAGCAGACGCGATTTGCGCAGGGCAATTTCACCTCCGCCGACGATCAGCACACGGCTGCCGCGCAGTTTGTGGAACAGCGGCAGGAATTCCATTTAACCGATGACCTCCAGGCCACCCATGTACGGCTTGAGTACTTCCGGCACGCGGATCGAACCGTCGGCCTGCTGGTAGTTCTCCAGCACCGCCACCAGGGTACGGCCGACCGCCAGGCCCGAACCGTTGAGGGTGTGCACCAGTTCCGGCTTGCCGGTTTCCGGGTTGCGCCAGCGCGCCTGCATGCGGCGGGCCTGGAAGTCGCCACAGTTGGAGCACGAGGAGATTTCGCGGTACTTGTCCTGGCTCGGCACCCAGACTTCCAGGTCGTAGGTTTTCACCGCGCTGAAGCCCATGTCGCCGGTGCACAGCGCCAGCACCCGGTACGGCAGTTCCAGGGCTTGCAGCACGCGCTCGGCGTTGGCGGTCAGGCCTTCCAGGGCTTCCATGGATTTGTCCGGCTCGACGATCTGCACCATCTCGACCTTGTCGAACTGGTGCTGACGGATCATGCCGCGGGTGTCGCGGCCCGACGCACCGGCTTCGCTACGGAAGCACGGGGTATGGGCGACGAACTTGATCGGCAGTTGCTTGGCGTCGAGGATCTCGCCGGCAACGATGTTGGTCAGCGACACCTCGGCGGTCGGGATCAGGTAGAAGTCGGCCTCGCCGTCGCGGCTGATCTTGAACAGGTCTTCCTCGAACTTGGGCAACTGGCCGGTGCCTTGCAGCGCCGGGGCCTGGACCAGGTACGGGGTGTAGGCTTCTTCGTAGCCGTGCTCGCTGGTGTGCAGGTTGATCATGAACTGCGCCAGGGCGCGGTGCAGACGGGCGATCGGGCCGCGCAGCAGGGCGAAACGGGCGCCCGACAGCTTGGCTGCGGTTTCGAAGTCGAGGCCGCCGCTCAGCTCACCGAGGGCAACGTGGTCCTTGATCTCGAAATCGAAGGCGCGCGGGGTGCCCCAACGGCGGACTTCGACGTTGTGGTCTTCATCGGCGCCGACCGGCACGCTTTCGTCCGGCAGGTTGGGAATGCCCAGCAGGATCCCATCCAGTTCAGCCTGGATGCCGTCCAGCTCGACCTTGCCGCTGGCCAGTTCGCCGGCCATGCGCTCGACGTCAGCCATCAGCGGGGCGATGTCTTCGCCCTTGGCCTTGGCCTGGCCGATGGATTTGGAACGGGCGTTACGCTCGGCCTGCAGTTGTTCGGTACGGGTCTGTACCACCTTGCGGCGTTCTTCCAGGGCCTCGATGCGCGCGACATCCAGGCTGAAGCCACGGGAGGCCAGGCGGTCCGCCACTTCCTGAAGTTGGCCGCGTAACAGTTTGGAATCGAGCATATCGTTCTCTCGTTGGTTCAGAATTTGGTCAGGGACAGGCCAGCCCAGGTTGCGAGCAGCCCGCCAAATACGCTGGCCCCGGCATACCCGAAGGCCAGCGGCGCCTGCCCGCTTTCGAGCAGGCGCACGGTATCCAGTGAAAAGGATGAAAAGGTTGTAAGACCGCCGAGAAAGCCGACGATCAGGCCCGCACGCAGCTCGACCGGCACCAGCGGGCGATGCAGAAACAGCCCGTAGAGCAAGCCGATCAGCAGGCAGCCAATCAGATTGACCGCCAGCGTACCGAGATAGAAGTGGCGTGGCCAGTGCGCGTTGACCCAATTGGCAGTGGCAAAGCGCATCAGGGTGCCGACAATGCCCCCGGCGCTGACTGCGGCGATCACGGCAATCATGGTTTTCTGCGCTGCCGCGGGCTGTTGCGGTCGAGTTCGGCCAGGTGCTTGAGCTTCTCGCCGATCTTCAATTCCAGGCCGCGCGGCACCGGTTGGTAGTACTGGCGCGGCGCGAGGTGGTCAGGGAAGTAGTCTTCGCCGGCGGCGTAGGCATCCGGTTCGTCATGGGCGTAGCGGTATTCATCGCCATAGCCCAGCTGCTTCATCAGCTTGGTCGGGGCGTTGCGCAGGTGCAGCGGCACTTCCAGCGAACCGTGCTCGCCAGCTTCGCGCAGCGCAGTTTTGAAGCCCATGTACACCGCGTTGCTCTTCGGTGCACAGGCCAGGTAGGTAATGGCCTGGGCCACAGCCAGCTCGCCTTCCGGGCTGCCCAGGCGCTCTTGCACATCCCAGGCCGCCAGGCACAGGCTCAAGGCGCGGGGGTCGGCGTTGCCGATGTCTTCGCTGGCCATGCGTACCACGCGGCGGGCGATGTACAGCGGGTCGCAGCCGCCATCGAGCATGCGCGCGAACCAGTACAAGGCGCCATCGGGGTTGGAGCCGCGCACCGACTTGTGCAGCGCCGAGATCTGGTCGTAGAAGGCCTCGCCACCCTTGTCGAAACGCCGGCGGCTGTCACCGAGCAGGCTCTGCAGCAATTCGACAGCGATTTCACCGCCATCCTCTGCCAGGTCCGAGGCGTTTTCGAGGAAGTTGAGCATGCGCCGGCCATCGCCATCGGCGGCAGCCATGAGCATCTGGAAGGCTTCGTCGCCAACGCGCAACTGGCGCTTGCCCAGGCCACGCTCTTCCGTCAGGGCGCGGTTGACCAGCTTGCGTAGCGCGGCTTCGTCGAGGCTTTTCAGCACATAGACCCGTGCCCGCGACAGCAGCGCGTTGTTCAGTTCGAACGAAGGGTTCTCGGTGGTGGCGCCGATGAAGATCAGCGTGCCGTCTTCCACATACGGCAAAAAGGCATCCTGCTGGGAC
This sequence comes from Pseudomonas wadenswilerensis, assembly GCF_900497695.1. GTDB lineage: Bacteria > Pseudomonadota > Gammaproteobacteria > Pseudomonadales > Pseudomonadaceae > Aquipseudomonas > Aquipseudomonas wadenswilerensis. Next base: position 83,344 of record NZ_UIDD01000009.1, read on the forward strand.
TTGTTGAAGCGGTGCACTTCATCAACGAACAGAATCGTGCGCCGCCCATACTGCCCGGCCTGCTGCTTGGCGATGTCCACCGCGTGGCGGATTTCCTTGACCCCGGCCAACACCGCCGAAACGGTCTCGAAGTGGGCGTCGCAGAACTGCGCCAGCAACCGCGCCAGGGTGGTCTTGCCGACCCCGGGCGGGCCCCAGAAGATCATCGAGTGCAGTGCGCCCGCTTCCAGTGCCTCGCGCAGCGGCTTGCCGCGGGCCAGCAGGTGCTCCTGGCCAACGTACTCGTCCAGGTTGGCCGGGCGCAGGCGCGCGGCCAGGGGCTGGGCTACGGGGTCGCTACGAAACAGGTCCATGGACGGCGCTACTACCTCTTACTCGGAGATGACATCCGCACCTTTGGGGATGTCGAACTTGAACTTGCTCGCCGGGATCGCCTCGTTGGCCTTGACCGCGGTGAACAGGATGTTGGTGCGTTGGCCGACGCTGTCGATCAGTTGCATGTCGTTGACCAGGCCGCGACGGAACGACAGGCGCAGCGAGTCGAACAGGGTGTCCTTGGTTTTCGGCTTGAGCACGAAATCCATGACCTCGCCCTGCTCTTTAGAGGTGATGTCGAAGCTCTGGCTGATCTTCGAGACGTCACCGGACAGCAACAGTGCCGGGGTTTCGGTCAAACGCTGGTCAAGTTTCTTGATGGTAGCCTGTTCCAGGTCCGGGTCCCACAGGGTGACGTTCTTGCCGTCCGACACCACCACCTGCTCCTGTGGCGCATCGGTGTGCCAGTAGAACAGGCCCGGGCGCTGCACGGCCATCTGCCCGGTGGTTTCCTGCAGCTGAGTGCCGGTGCCATCGAGGGTCAGTTGAGAGAAATTGGCGCTGATGGTCCTGGATTTGTCCAGCAACTGGGTCAGGCGTGCCGCATCGGCATCGGCGGCAATTGCCGAAGCGCTGGACAGGGCCATAGCGGAAACCAACAGCATGCGAATCAGGCGCATGGAAATCCTCGTTGCAGTATGAAGGGGCTGGCCGCCGTCACTGGCCGCCAGCAGGTTGGATCATCAGTCGCGGGACGGCCCGGGGGCAATTACTTCGCGCGAACCGTTGGTGTTCATGGCGGTGACCACACCGGCCATCTCCATTGCCTCGATCATCCGCGCAGCGCGGTTGTAGCCGATCTTCAGCTTGCGCTGTACGGCGGAAATGGACGCACGGCGGCTTTCCAGCACGAACTGCACGGCTTCATCGTACAGCGCATCGGTTTCGGCATCGTCGCCGTCTCCGCCACCACCGCCGCCGTCAAAGCCGCTGCCGGCCTCTTCGACGCCGCTGAGGATGTCCTCGTTGTAGTCCGGGGCGCCCCGCAGTTTCCAGGCCTCGACCACGCGATGGACCTCGTCATCGGAAACGAAGGCGCCATGCACACGAATCGGCAGGCTGGTGCCTGGTGGCATGTAGAGCATGTCACCGTGGCCGAGCAACTGTTCGGCGCCGCCCTGGTCGATAATGGTCCGCGAGTCGATCTTGCTCGAGACCTGGAAGGCCATGCGGGTCGGGATGTTGGCCTTGATCAGGCCGGTGATCACGTCCACCGAGGGCCGCTGGGTCGCGAGAATCAGGTGAATACCGGCAGCACGGGCCTTCTGGGCGATACGGGCGATCAGCTCTTCGACCTTCTTGCCGACGATCATCATCATGTCGGCGAACTCGTCGACCACCACGACAATGGTCGGCAGGGTTTTCAGCAGCGGCGGCACGTCGTCCATGCTTTCGCGCTTGAACATCGGGTCGTAGATCGGCTCGCCGGCTTCTTCGGCGTCCTTGACCTTGCGGTTGAAGCCCGCCAGGTTGCGCACGCCCATGGCCGCCATCAGCTTGTAGCGCCGCTCCATCTCGGCCACGCTCCAGCGCAGGGCGTTGGCGGCGTCCTTCATGTCGGTGACCACCGGGCAGAGCAGGTGCGGAATGCCTTCGTAGATCGACAGTTCGAGCATTTTCGGGTCGATCATGATCAGCTTGGCGTCTTCCGGGCCCGACTTGAACAGGATCGACAGGATCATGGCGTTGACGCCCACCGACTTACCGGAACCGGTGGTACCGGCCACCAGCAGGTGCGGCATCTTCGCAAGATCGGTGATCACCGGCTTGCCGCCGATGTCGTGGCCCAGGGCCATGGTCACCGGCGATTTGGCTTCGTCGTATTGTGGCGACGACAGCACCTCGGAGAAGCGCACGATCTGCCGGTCTTCGTTGGGGATCTCGATACCGACGGTGGTCTTGCCGGGGATCACTTCAACCACCCGCACGCTGGTCACCGCCAGGGAGCGGGCCAGGTCCTTGGCCAGGTTGGCGATGCGGCTGACCTTGACGCCAGCGGCCGGCTGGATTTCGTAACGGGTAATCACCGGGCCCGGGTGGATCGAGTCCACCGAGACTTCGACGCCGAATTCCTTGAGCTTGATTTCCAGCAGATGGCCAACGCCGGCCAGGGATTCTGGCGAGTAGTTGACCTGTTTTTTCTCGGCCGGGTCGAGGATCGAGATCGGCGGCAAGGTGCCTTCGATGGCGCTGTCGACGAACAGCGGCGCCTGTTTTTCCTTCTGCACGCGCTTGCTCGGTTCCGGCGCCTTGGCCGGGGCCGGCATGATCACCGGTGCCGGCTGCTGCACGCGCTCGGCTACATGCTTGCTCAGGGCCTGGTCGCGCTCGATGATGCGCTCCTTGGCCTTGGCCTGCTCGCGGCGGTCCGGCGCTACCGGGGCGACCACGTCGTGAACCTGGTCGTCGACCTCACGCAACTGCGCCACCAGGCGCTTGCGCTCGTTGCGCGCCTCCCACCAGCGGTTGGCGGCGCCCTGGAACAGTTCGAACAGGTCGAGGGTGATCTTGCCGGTGACGTCCATGACCTTGAACCACGACAGGTCGGTGAACACGGTCAGGCCGAACAGGAACAGGGCAATGAACATCAGGGTGCTGCCCTGCACGTTCAGGGCGTTCTTGGCCAGGTCGCCGAGGCTTTCGCCCAGCGCGCCACCGGCCGATGCCGGCAGGCTGGCGGCGGAATGGAAATGGATATGCGCCAGCGCCGCACCCGAAAGCACCAGGAACACCAGGCCGATCAGGCGCCAGGAGAACAACCAGCCGCTCCACTGCCACGGCTGGTGGCGTTCGCGGAAGATCTGCCAGGTCTTGATCGCCAGCAGCAACGGGAAGATGTAGGCGAAATAGCCCAGGACCATGAACAGGATGTCGGCGAAATAGGCACCGGCACGGCCGGCGGCGTTCTGTACCTGCTCGACGTTGCTGGTATGGCTGAAGCCCGGATCGGCCTGGTCGTAGGTCAGCAAGGCCATCCACAGGTACAGGCACAGCGCGCCCACGGCGATCAGCGCACCTTCCTTGAGCCGATAGTGCAGCTGCTGGCGCCAGAGCGGCACGGGCAAGGGACTGGGTGTTGCGGTGGATTTCTTCAAAACGCGTCTATTCCTGCGCTCATTGCGCGTCCAACAGTGATTGACCCAACTGAACAGTCAACAAACCACTACTTTTAACATTACTGCCCGCCTACCGCCATGGCGGCACGCCAGAATGAAGCGTAAACGGGGGCCAATTTCCTATACAGCAATTTGAGCACGCATTTTCTTTTGTGACAAAGGCTTATGCGGTGTTTTTGTGCAAGTGTGACAACAAAGGGTCATGCAAGTTGCCTGCAGGCACCACGCCTGTAGGAGCGGGCTTGTCCCGCGAGGCTTTTTCAGGCCATGCTGGGTGCCCTCCCCTCTTCCATCACTGGACCACGATGCTGACCTGGTTGAGCCGCGACACCCTCACCTTTCCGCCGCTGGACAAAGCCCTGCGCGACCCCAACGGCCTGCTCGCCGCCGGCGGCGACCTGAGCGCCGAACGCCTGGTGCAGGCCTATCGCCACGGCTGCTTCCCCTGGTACCAGGACGGCCAGCCGATCCTCTGGTGGTCGCCCGACCCGCGTACCGTGCTGTTTCCCGACGAATTGCACGTGTCGCGCTCGCTGCGCAAGCTCATCCGCCAGGGTCACTACCAGGTCAGCTTCGACCAGGACTTTGCCGCTGTCATCAACGCCTGCGCCGCCCCCCGCGACTACGCCGACGGCACCTGGATCACCGACAGCATGCAGGCGGCCTACCTGAAACTGCACCAGCAGGGTTTTGCCCATTCGGTCGAGGTGCGCCGCGACGGTGAACTGGTGGGCGGGCTGTACGGCCTGGCCATGGGCCGGCTGTTTTTCGGCGAGTCGATGTTCAGCCGCGCCGACAATGCCTCCAAGGTCGGCTTCGTGGCCCTGGTCGAGCACCTGCGACAGGCAGGATTTGTCCTGATTGACTGCCAGATGCCTACCGACCACCTGCACAGCCTCGGTGCCCGCGCCATCGCCCGGGCCACTTTTGCCGACTACCTTCAGCGTTATCTCGACCAGCCCAGCAGCGCCAGCTGGGTTTGCTAGGCGAGTTTTTCCAGCTGGCTTACACTTAAAACAAAAGCACCTCCCGAGGGGTTGATCATGACAGAGCTGGCGCGGTTGAAGTTTTATGCCACTCAACCCCATTCCTGCAGCTACCTGCCAGACGAACAAGCCACCACGCTGTTTCTCGACCCGAGCCAGCCGATGGATGTCAACGTTTACGCAGACCTGTCGGAAATGGGCTTCCGGCGCAGCGGCGACCATCTGTATCGCCCGCATTGCCAGAACTGCAACGCCTGCGTGCCGGCGCGGATCCCGGCTGCACGCTTTCTGCCCAACCGCCAGCAAAAGCGCATCCTCAAGCGTAATGCCGACCTCACCGTCAACGCTGGCCGCCCGGCATTCAAAGAGGAATATTTCGAGCTTTACCGGCGCTACATCGAGCAGCGCCATGCCGATGGCGACATGTACCCCCCCAGCCGTGACCAGTTTTCCACCTTCCTGGTCCGCGACCTGCCATTTTCGCGCTTTTACGAGTTCCGCCTGGAAGACCGCCTGCTCGCCGTGGCGGTCACCGACCTGCTGCCCAACGGCCTCTCGGCGGTATACACCTTCTACGAGCCGGACGAAGAACGGCGCAGCCTGGGCCGCTTCGCCATCCTCTGGCAGATCACCGAAGCCCTGCGCCTGGGCCTGGACGCGGTCTACCTCGGCTACTGGATCAAAAACTGCAAAAAGATGAACTACAAGACCCAGTACCGCCCCATCGAGCTGTTGATCAATCAGCGTTGGGTGACGTTGAACTGAAATCATTGGCTTGAGGCCCATTTTTCGGGCACAATGCACGCCACTTTTTTTGCCTGGCGCAGCTGTGCACCGGGCCATTAACTGGACACCGAGGGCTTTACTGCATGTCGAAAGAAGACAGCTTCGAAATGGAAGGCACTGTCGTCGACACCCTGCCCAACACCATGTTCCGTGTGGAGTTGGAAAATGGGCACGTCGTTACCGCGCACATCTCCGGAAAGATGCGCAAGAACTACATTCGTATTCTGACCGGTGACAAGGTCCGCGTCGAACTGACGCCCTACGACCTGAGCAAGGGGCGCATCACCTACCGCGCCCGCTAAGCGACACCAACGAAAACGCCCGGCTAAATGCCGGGCGTTTTTGTTGGCTCTGGAAAAGCATCGCTGGCAAGTCGGGTCGCCGCACCGCAGCTCCCACAGGGATTGTGTGAGAGCTGGCTTGCCAGCGATGGGCTGCATAGCAGCCCCAGCCTGCCTTACGCCATCTCAGCCGTGGTCTCGAAGTCGAACACCAGTTCGCCATCGCGGATGTCGATGTGCACCACACCGCCATGCTCGGCCAGCTCGCCGAACAGGATCTCCTCGGCCAACGGCCGCTTGATCTTGTCCTGGATCAGCCGCGCCATTGGCCGCGCGCCCATCTGCGCATCGTAGCCACCGGCCGCCAGCCAACTGCGCGCCGCATCGCTTACCTCCAGCAACACGCGCTTGTCTTCCAGTTGCGCCTGCAGCTCGATGAGGAACTTGTCCACCACACTCTTGATCGTCTCGTGGCTGAGGCGGCCAAACTGGATGATGGTGTCCAGGCGGTTGCGGAACTCCGGCGTGAAGCTCTTCTTGATCACTTCCATTGCATCGGAGGAATGATCTTGTTGGGTGAAGCCGATCGAGGCCCGCGCAGCGGTTTCAGCACCGGCGTTGGTGGTCATGATGACGATGACGTTACGGAAGTCCGCCTTGCGCCCGTTGTTGTCGGTCAGGGTACCGTGGTCCATCACCTGCAGCAGCAGGTTGAAGACTTCCGGGTGGGCCTTCTCGATCTCGTCGAGCAGCAACACGCAGTGCGGCTGCTTGGTAATGGCTTCGGTGAGCAGGCCGCCCTGGTCGAAACCGACGTAGCCCGGAGGCGCACCGATCAGACGCGAAACGGTATGCCGCTCCATGTACTCGGACATGTCGAAGCGTACCAGCTCGACACCCAGGGCCTTGGCCAGCTGCCGCGCCGCTTCGGTTTTACCCACCCCGGTAGGGCCGGCAAACAGGAACGAACCCACAGGCTTGTCCGGCGCCTTGAGGCCGGCACGGGACAGCTTGATGGCGGTCGCCAGCGAATCGATCGCCGCATCCTGACCGAACACCGTGAGCTTGAGGTCGCGCTCCAGGTTACGCAGCAGCTCCTTGTCGGAACTGGTCACGTGTTTTGGCGGAATCCGCGCGATTTTGGCGACGATGTCCTCGACTTGCGGCACGTCGATACGCTTGACCCGCTTTTCCACCGGCTGCAGGCGCTGGTAGGCACCCGCCTCGTCGATCACATCGATGGCCTTGTCGGGCATGTGCCGGTCATTGATGTAGCGCGCTGCAAGCTCGGCAGCGGCGCGCAGGGCCTCATCGCTGTACTCGATGTTGTGGTGGCTCTCGAACCGCCCCTTGAGCCCGCGCAGGATGCCCACGGTGTCTTCCACCGATGGCTCGCTGACATCGACCTTCTGGAAGCGCCGCGCCAGAGCCCGGTCTTTTTCGAAGATGCCGCGAAATTCCTGAAAGGTGGTCGAACCGATGCAACGGATATCACCCGAAGACAGCAGCGGCTTGAGCAGGTTGGAGGCGTCCATTACCCCACCGGAAGCCGCACCGGCACCGATGATGGTGTGGATCTCGTCGATGAACAGGATCGCTTGCGGACGTTTGCGCAGCTCGTTGAGCAGCGCCTTGAAGCGCTTCTCGAAGTCACCGCGGTACTTGGTACCGGCCAGCAAGGCGCCCAGGTCCAGGGAGTAGACCACGCTGTGGGCCAGCAGGTCCGGCACCTGGCCGTCGACGATACGCTTAGCCAGGCCTTCGGCGATGGCGGTTTTACCGACACCGGCCTCACCGACCAGCAGCGGGTTGTTCTTGCGCCGACGGGCGAGGATCTGCGCCACGCGCTCGACTTCGAGCTCGCGACCGACCAGCGGATCGATGCGCCCCTGACGGGCCTGTTCGTTGAGGTTGCTGGCATAGGCATCCAGAGGATTGCCCGAGGATGACGTTTCACCGCCTTCCTCGTCCTGCATGTCCTGCTCGCCCTCGGAGTGTTCACCATGGCCAGGCACCTTGGAGATGCCGTGGGCGATGTAGTTGACCACGTCGATGCGGGCCACGCTCTGCTGTTTAAGCAGGAACACGGCCTGGCTTTCCTGTTCGCTGAAAATCGCAACCAGCACGTTGGCACCGGTGACTTCACGCTTGCCCGAGCTCTGGACATGGAAGACTGCGCGCTGCAGTACACGCTGGAAGCCCAGGGTTGGCTGGGTTTCGCGGTCCTCGTCGTGCACGGGGATCAACGGCGTGGTGGAGTCGATGAACTCCTGCAGGTCGTGTTTGAGTTTGTCGAGGTTTGCGCCGCAGGCGCGCAGAACGGTCGCGGCGGCCTCATTATCCAATAGTGCCAGCAGCAGGTGCTCGACGGTCATGAACTCATGACGTTTCGAGCGTGCCTCCTTGAAGGCCAGATTGAGGGTGACTTCGAGCTCGCGGTTTAACATAGCTTCACCTCATACCCAAGTGGCCGGCGATTAACCGTCCTTCTCGATTTCACAGAGTAGCGGATGCTGGCTTTCCCTTGCGTATTGGTTGACCTGCATGGCCTTGGTCTCGGCGATGTCACGGGTAAACAATCCGCACACTGCCCGTCCTTCTGTGTGGACGGCCAGCATGACCTTGGTCGCCAGCTCGCGATTCAGGTTAAAAAACACCTCGAGCACTTCGACGACGAAATCCATCGGTGTGTAGTCATCGTTAAACAAAACCACCTTGTACATGGGTGGCGCCTGCAGGGCCGGTTTGGCCTCCTGTACCGCCAGGCCAGAACCATCGTCCTCATGCGATTGCGGGCGATCCTGATTGAATGTTAGTCGAATCTGGCTATGTGCATGCATGGAAAGAATTTCATCATTTCGACAGGTTGGTTTATGGGTTGACCGCACAGGCGACGCGGGACAGCCGTCACCTCACCTTGACTATCGGCAAAACGGTGTTACAACCAATAAGAACCCACCGTGGTCGATAAAGATCCGCGCAGTCAACCAGAATTTTCGCAGGTTCATATGCGGATGGAGTGGATGATACTCCAGTGATGGAGTCCTTTGCAGAGGGATATGAGGATGGCAAGCGGTAAAGTCAAGTGGTTCAACAACGCCAAGGGCTATGGCTTCATCAATGAAGACGGGAAAACAGAGGATCTGTTCGCACACTACTCGGCTATCCAGATGGAAGGTTATAAAACCCTGAAAGCCGGACAATCCGTCAGCTTCGAGATCATCCAGGGCCCCAAAGGCTTGCATGCGGTCAAAATCGAGAATGCGACCGCACCAACCACAGCCTCCCCCACCCCCAGTCCGCTACCGACTGAAGCCTGAGCCGGCGATCAGACAAAAGAAAACCGGCCAGCCCGCAAGGACTGGCCGGTTTTCTTGTGCCGCTTACATGTGCTTGATCAAGGCATCGCCGAAACCGGAGCTGCTGACCAGGGTCGCGCCGTCCATCAGGCGCTCGAAGTCGTAGGTCACGGTCTTGGCGGCGATGGCGCCGTTGGTGCCCTTGATGATCAGGTCGGCCGCCTCGGTCCAGCCCAGGTGACGCAGCATCATTTCGGCCGAGAGAATTACCGAACCCGGGTTGACCTGGTCCTTGCCGGCGTACTTCGGCGCGGTACCGTGGGTGGCCTCGAACATCGCCACGGTGTCGGACAGGTTGGCGCCCGGGGCAATACCGATGCCGCCGACTTCCGCCGCCAGGGCGTCGGACAGGTAGTCACCGTTGAGGTTGAGGGTGGCGATCACGTCGTATTCGGCCGGGCGCAGCAGGATCTGCTGGAGCATGGCGTCGGCGATGGCGTCCTTGACGATGACTTCACGGCCGGTTTTCGGGTTCTTGAACTTCATCCATGGGCCGCCATCGAGCAGCTCGGCGCCGAATTCGTTCTTGGCCACTTCGTAGCCCCAGTCCTTGAAGGCACCTTCGGTGAACTTCATGATATTGCCCTTGTGCACGATGGTCAGCGACTTGCGGTCGTTGTCCACCACATACTGCAGGGCCTTGCGCACCAGGCGCTGGGTGCCTTCCTTGGAGACCGGCTTGATGCCGATGCCGCAGTCCTGGTCGAAACGGATCTTGGTGACGCCCATTTCTTCTTTCAGGAACTTGATGACCTTGGTCGCTTCCGGCGAACCGGCCTTCCATTCGATGCCGGCATAAATGTCTTCGGAGTTTTCGCGGAAGATCACCATGTCGACGTCACCCGGCTTTTTCACCGGGCTTGGCACGCCCTGGAACCACACCACCGGGCGCAGGCAGACATACAGGTCCAACTGCTGGCGCAGGGCAACGTTGAGGGAGCGGATACCACCACCGACCGGGGTGGTCAGCGGACCCTTGATGGAGACGACGTAGTCCTTCACCGCATCGAGGGTTTCCTGGGGCAACCAGGTGTCCTGGTCGTATACCTGGGTGGCTTTTTCACCGGCGTAGACTTCCATCCAGGAAATCTTGCGCTTGCCCCCATAGGCTTTCTCTACAGCAGCATCAACCACTTTGATCATGACGGGACTGACGTCTACGCCAATGCCGTCGCCTTCGATGAACGGGATGATCGGATTATCAGGAACATTGAGAGAATGGTCCCCATTGACGGTGATTTTGTCGCCGACTGCCGGAACCTTGATTTTCTGGTATCCCATGCTGCACTCCGTTTTTTTTGGTGTGGTTCGTCATCTGGATCCCCTGAGCGTACCCCAGTTGAACGGCAACGGGAACCACGTGCGCAAATGCCCTGCGATAGGGCAGCAACGCCTACATCTTTGGTCTAAAAAAGCCCCTGCGACGGGTTGATCTTGATCAATACGACCAAGGCTTTGGTATACTCGCCCGGTGACCAAAGGGTCACTGGGGGCGAACCGTCTGAAACGAGACCTGCGGCCCCGACAAGACTGGGCTGTTACCGCAGTTCAGCCGTTTGACACTCGACTGATGCAATCCACCATCACCGCCCAGAATCTTCGACCTTCTGCTCATGGATGTGTCTGAGCGAAGCGCCTACCCTGCGCACCTCGAGATTCTGCGCACGCTCAGCAAAACAGAGAGTTAACCCGAATATGCCCACCCGATCCAAGATCATCTACACCTTCACCGACGAAGCCCCCGCCCTCGCCACCTATTCACTGCTCCCCGTCATCGAAGCCTTCACCGCTTGCGCCGACATCGCCGTAGAAACCCGGGACATCTCTCTGGCCGGCCGTATCCTTTCTGCCTTCCCTGAACAGCTCGGCGCCGACAAGCAAGTGGCCGACCATCTGGCAGAACTGGGCCAACTGGCAACCACACCAGAAGCCAACATCATCAAGCTGCCGAACATCAGCGCCTCGGTTCCGCAACTGAAGGCCGCGATCAAGGAACTGCAAGCCAAGGGCTTCAACATTCCTGATTACCCTGAAGCCGCCGCTACCGATACCGAGAAAGAAGCCAAGGCTCGCTACGACCGCATCAAGGGCAGCGCCGTGAACCCGGTCCTGCGTGAAGGCAACTCCGACCGTCGCGCCCCGCTGTCGGTCAAGAACTACGCACGCAAGCACCCGCACAAGATGGGCGCCTGGGCTGCCGACTCCAAGTCCCACGTGGCACACATGAGCCAGGGCGACTTCTACGGCAGCGAGAAAGCCGCGCTGATCGACGCCGATGACAGCCTGCGCATCGAACTGCTGGACAAGAACGGCAACACCACCGTTCTGAAAGAAAAAACCGCGGTCAAGGCCGGTGAAATCGTCGACTGCGCAGTCTTGAGCACCAAGGCGCTGCGCAAGTTCATCGCCGCCGAGATCGAAGATGCCAAAGCCAAGGGCGTGCTGCTGTCGGTGCACCTGAAAGCCACCATGATGAAGGTCTCCGACCCGATCATGTTCGGCCAGATCGTTGCCGAGTACTACCAGGACGCGCTGAACAAGCACGCCGCAGTACTGGAGCAGATCGGTTTCAACCTGAACAACGGTATCGGCGACCTGTACGCCCGTATCAAGGCGCTGCCGGCCGAGCAGCAGGCGCAGATCGAAGCGGACATCAAAGCCGTCTACGACGTCCGCCCGGCCCTGGCCATGGTCAACTCCGACAAGGGCATCACCAACCTGCACGTGCCGAGCGACGTCATCGTCGACGCTTCGATGCCGGCGATGATCCGTGACTCGGGCAAGATGTGGAACACCGAAGGCCAGCTGCAAGACACCAAGGCCGTCATTCCGGATCGTTGCTACGCCACCATCTACCAGGCCGTCATCGAAGACTGCAAGCAACACGGCGCCTTCGATCCGACCACCATGGGCAGCGTGCCGAACGTTGGCCTGATGGCGCAGAAAGCCGAAGAGTACGGTTCCCACGACAAGACCTTCCAGGCCAAGGCCGACGGCGTGATCCGTGTGGTTGACGGCAAGGGCAACCTGCTGCTGTCCCAGGAAGTCGAAGCCGGCGACATCTTCCGCATGTGCCAGACCAAAGACGCACCGATCCAGGACTGGGTCAAACTGGCCGTCAACCGCGCCCGCGCCAGCAACACCCCGGCGCTGTTCTGGCTCGACCCGCAGCGTGCCCACGACGGCGTGCTGATCGAGAAGGTCCAGCAGTACCTGAAAGACCACGACACCGCTGGCCTGGACATCCGTGTCCTGTCGCCTGTCGAAGCCATGAAGGTTTCCCTGCAGCGCATCCGCGCCGGCCAGGACACCATCTCGGTTACCGGCAACGTACTGCGCGACTACCTGACCGACCTGTTCCCGATCATGGAGCTGGGCACCAGCGCCAAGATGCTGTCGATCGTGCCGCTGATGAACAACGGCGGCCTGTTCGAAACCGGCGCCGGCGGTTCGGCACCGAAGCACGTACAGCAGCTGGTTGAAGAGAACTTCCTGCGCTGGGATTCCCTGGGCGAGTTCCTGGCCCTGGCCGCTTCCCTGGAGCACCTGGGCACTGCCTACACCAACCCGAAAGCCAAGGTACTGGCGGCGACCCTGGACCAGGCCACCGGCCAGTTCCTGGACACCAACAAGTCCCCTGCGCGCAAGGTCGGCGGTATCGACAACCGTGGCAGCCACTTCTACCTGACCCTGTACTGGGCCCAGGCCCTGGCCGCCCAGAGCGACGACGCCGCCCTGCAAGCGCGTTTCGCGCCACTGGCAAAAGCCCTGGCCGAGCACGAAGCGACCATCGTCGCCGAGCTCAACGCCGTTCAGGGCAAGCCGGCTGACATCGGTGGCTACTACTACCCGGATGCCGAGCTGACCAGCAAAGTGATGCGCCCGAGCCAGACCTTCAACAGCGCGATTGCCGCACTGTAAGGTTCGCTTGACGTAACATCGAAAGCCCCGGCCACGCACCGGGGCTTTCGCTTTTCCGGACTACGGCAGTGCCCTATCGCTGGCAAGCCAGCTCCCACACGGTCAGCGGTGATCCTGTGGGAGCTGGCTTGCCAGCGATAGGGCCCGAGAAATCACCCAAGGATCCAGAACATGACCTGGCAACCCCACATCACCGTCGCCACCCTCATCGAAGACCAGGGCCGCTTCCTCATGGTCGAGGAGTTCAAGGCCGGCAAGCACGTATTCAACCAGCCCGCCGGCCACCTCGAGGCCAACGAAAGCCTGCTCGACGCCGCACTGCGCGAAACCCTCGAAGAAACCGCCTGGGAGGTCGAGTTGACCGGCCTGGTCGGCATCTACCTCTATACCGCCCCCAGCAATGGCGTGACCTACCAGCGCATCTGCTTCGCCGCGCGCCCGCTCAAGCACCATCCCGAGCGCACCCTGGACAGCGACATCGTCCGTGCCGTGTGGCTGAGCCGCGAGGAGCTGCTGGCCGACCCCGAGCGCTGGCGCAGCGAGCTGGTACCGCGCTGCATCGACGACTACCTGGCCGGCCCGCTGCACAGCCTGGCGTTGATCCGCGACTGACAGCAACGATGCCTTGAAGGCCGCAGCCTGATAGAATCGTTGTCTTTTTCCAGATACACAGCCGGTACCTATGACCAGTCCAGCACTTTACGAACCCGAAAAGACGCGCGTTATCGTCGGCATGTCCGGCGGCGTGGACTCTTCCGTCTCCGCCCTCCTGCTGATGGAGCAGGGCTACCAGGTGGAAGGCCTGTTCATGAAGAACTGGGAAGAGGACGACGGCACCGAATACTGTACCGCCCGCGAAGACCTGGCCGATGCCCAGGCCGTGTGCGACCGCATCGGCATCAAGCTGCACACCGCCAACTTCGCCGCCGAGTACTGGGACAACGTCTTCGAGCACTTCCTGGCCGAATACAAGGCCGGACGCACGCCGAACCCGGACATCCTCTGCAACCGCGAAATCAAGTTCAAGGCCTTCCTCGACTACGCCCTGATGCTCGGCGCCGACCTGATCGCCACCGGCCACTATGTGCGCCGCCGCGACACTGATGGCCGCACCGAACTGCTCAAGGGCCTGGACCCGAACAAGGACCAGAGCTACTTCCTGCACGCGGTCGGCGGCAAGGAAATCGCCCGCACGCTATTCCCGGTCGGCGAACTGGAAAAACCCGAAGTACGCGCCATCGCCGAGAAACACGGCCTGGCCACGGCGAAGAAGAAAGACTCCACCGGTATCTGCTTTATCGGCGAGCGCCGCTTCAGCGACTTCCTCAAGCAGTACCTGCCGGCACAACCGGGCGAGATCCAGACCACCGACGGCGAAGTCATCGGCCGTCACCACGGCCTGATGTACCACACCATCGGCCAGCGCCAGGGCCTGGGCATCGGCGGCCTGAAAGACGCCGGTGACGAGCCGTGGTACGTACTGGAAAAAGACCTCACCCGCAACGTGCTGGTGGTCGGCCAGGGTAACGAACACCCGTGGCTGTTCTCGCGCGCCCTGCTGGCGTCGGAGATCTTCTGGGTCAACCCCATCGACCTGTCCAGCCCTCGACGCCTGACCGCCAAGGTGCGCTACCGCCAAAGCGATCAGGGCTGCACCCTGGAACAGACCGCAAGTGGCTACCGCGCGGTGTTCGACGAGCCACAGCGGGCGGTGACGCCAGGCCAGTCGGTGGTGTTCTATGACGGCGAAATCTGCCTCGGCGGCGGCGTGATCGAAACCGCCGAGCCGTGGAGCGCGCGCGCATGAATGCCATGCAAGAGCAGTTGATTGCCTTGGGTGGCGTGTTCCAGGCCGCGGTGCTGGTTGACCGTATCGCCCGCACCGGCCAGGCCAGCGAGGCCAACCTTGGCTGCATGCTCGGCAGCCTGCTGGTGCGCGACCCCAAGGACACCCTGGAGGTGTTCGGCGGCGACGACCTCAACCTGCGTGACGGCTACCGCGCCCTGGCCAGCGCCCTGGAACGCGACCCGGGCAGCCTGCAGCGCGAGCCGCTGCGCTATGCACTGTCGATGCTCGGCCTGGAGCGTCAGCTGGCCAAGCGCGGCGACATGCTCGATGTGATCGGCAACCGCCTGCCGCAAATCCAGTCCCAGGCCGAGCATTTCGGCCTGGTGCATGAAAACGTCATTGCTTCCAGCGGCGCCCTGTACCAGGACACCCTGAGCACCCTGCGCCAGCGCATCCAGGTACACGGCGACATGCGCCACCTGCAACAGCCGAGCAATGCCTCGAAGATTCGCGCCCTGCTGCTCGCCGGCATTCGCGCCGCGCGCCTGTGGCGACAGCTGGGCGGACATCGCTGGCAGCTGGTGATCAGCCGGCGCAAACTGCTCAAAGAGCTGTATCCGATGTTGCGTGGCTGAACGCCAATCGCCGGCAAGCCAGCTCCCACAGGGACGGCATGCACTGCACCTGTGGGAGCTGGCTTGCCAGCGATGAGGCCAGCAAAAATCTACAGATTTACCGGCAGACCATTTGTCAGCCACCCGACCCGGGCGCGTTTTTCATGTATGATATGCGCCCTTTTCAAAGCCTGACTGTCCGAGAACACCCCATGCAGCTTTCCTCGCTCACTGCGGTTTCCCCTGTTGACGGCCGCTACGCCGGCAAAACCCAGGCCCTGCGCCCTATTTTCAGCGAATACGGCCTGATCCGTTTCCGCGCCCTGGTCGAGGTTCGCTGGCTCCAGCGCCTGGCCGCCCACCCGCAGATCGCCGAGGTTCCGGCCTTTTCCGCCGAAGCCAACGCCCTGCTCAACGGCCTGGCCGATGAGTTCGCCCTCGAGCACGCCGAGCGCGTCAAAGAGATCGAGCGCACCACCAACCACGACGTCAAGGCCATCGAGTACCTGCTCAAGGAGCAGGCCGCCAAGCTGCCGGAGCTGGCCAAGGTCAGTGAATTCATCCACTTCGCCTGCACCAGCGAGGACATCAACAACCTGTCCCACGCCCTGATGCTGCGCGAAGGCCGCGATAGCGTGCTGCTGCCGCTGATGCGCCAGATCACCCAGGCCATCCGTGAGCTGGCCCACCGCTTCGCCGACGTGCCGATGCTGTCGCGCACCCACGGCCAACCGGCTTCGCCAACCACCCTGGGCAAAGAGCTGGCCAACGTCGTCTACCGCCTGGAGCGCCAGATCGCCCAGGTTGCCGCCGTACCGCTGCTGGGCAAGATCAACGGCGCCGTGGGCAACTACAACGCCCACCTGTCGGCCTACCCGCAGATCGACTGGGAAGCCAATGCCCGCGCCTTCATCGAAGACGAGCTGGGCCTGGTATTCAACCCCTACACCACCCAGATCGAGCCGCACGACTACATCGCCGAGCTGTTCGACGCGATCGCTCGCTTCAACACCATCCTGATCGACTTCGACCGCGACGTCTGGGGCTACATCTCCCTGGGCTACTTCAAGCAGCGCACCATCGCTGGCGAAATCGGCTCCTCGACCATGCCGCACAAGGTCAACCCGATCGACTTCGAAAACTCCGAAGGCAACCTGGGTATCGCCAACGCGCTGTTCCAGCACCTGGCCAGCAAGCTGCCGATCTCGCGCTGGCAGCGTGACCTGACCGACTCCACCGTGCTGCGCAACCTGGGCGTCGGTTTCGCCCACAGCGTGATCGCCTACGAGGCCAGCCTCAAGGGCATCAGCAAGCTCGAGATCAACGAAGCCCGTATCGCCGAAGACCTGGACGCCTGCTGGGAAGTCCTCGCCGAGCCGATCCAGACCGTCATGCGCCGCTACAACATCGAGAACCCCTACGAGAAGCTCAAGGAGCTGACCCGTGGCAAAGGCATCAGCCCTGAAGCGCTGCTGACCTTCATCGATGGCCTGGACATGCCGGCAGAAGCACGCACCGAGCTGAAGAAGCTGACTCCAGCCTCCTACATCGGTAACGCTGCGGCTCAAGCCAAACGCATCTGATCTGCGCCCTGCGCGTAAACGCCCGGCTCAGCCGGGCGTTTTTATTACCGAAAGAAAATTACTTTTTTTCAATAGGTTACACATGAATCCTGATACTCCTCTGCAGCTTCTGGGCGGCCTCACTGCCCGCGAATTCATGCGCGACTACTGGCAGAAGAAACCCCTGCTGGTACGCCAGGCCTTCCCGGACTTCGAAAGCCCGATCGACGCTGACGAACTGGCCGGCCTGGCCCTGGAAGAAGAAGTCGAATCGCGCCTGGTCATCGAGCACGGCGAACGCCCATGGGAACTGCGCCGCGGCCCGTTCGAAGAAGATGCCTTCAGTACCCTGCCCGAGCGCGACTGGACCCTGCTGGTGCAGGCGGTCGACCAGTTCGTGCCGGAAGTCGGCGAGCTGCTGGAGCACTTCCGCTTCCTGCCAAGCTGGCGTATCGACGATGTAATGATCAGCTTTGCAGCGCCTGGCGGCAGCGTTGGCCCGCACTTCGACAACTACGACGTGTTCCTGCTGCAAGGCCAGGGCAAGCGCAACTGGAAGATCGGCCAGATGTGCGACAGCGACAGCCCGCTGCTGGAGCACGCCGACCTGCGCATCCTGGCCGAATTCGAGCAAAGCGACGAGTGGACCCTGGAGCCCGGCGACATGCTTTACCTGCCGCCGCGCCTGGCCCACTACGGCATTGCCGAAGATGACTGCCTGACCTACTCGGTGGGCTTCCGTGCGCCGGGCGCCGCTGAAGTGCTAACCCATTTCACCGACTTCCTCAGCCAGTTCCTGCCCGACGAAGAGCGTTACACCGACGCCGACGCCGAGCCGGTCAGCGACCCGCACCAGATTCAGCACGACGCCCTCGACCGCCTGAAAAAGCTGCTCACCGAGCACATGGGTGACGAGCGCCTGCTGCTGACCTGGTTCGGCCAGTTCATGACCGAACCGCGTTACCCGGAGCTGGTCAGCGGCGAGACGCTGGATGAAGTCGAGCTGATCGAGAGCCTGGCCCAGGGCGCGATCCTGATCCGCAACCCGAGTGCGCGCCTGGCCTGGTCGGAAGTCGACGACAACCTGCTGCTGTTCGCCAGCGGCCAGAGCCGCCTGCTGCCGGGCGACCTGCGCGAACTGCTGAAGCTGATCTGCGCCGCCGATGCGTTGCATATTGAAAACCTTGAGCAGTGGCTTGAAAACGATCAAGGCATTACCTTGATCTGCGAACTGGTCAAACAAGGAAGCCTGGGGTTTGCCAATGAATAAGATCCGCGTCCGGCTCGCCGACTGGCAAAAAGACAACGCCGATATCCGCCGTATTCGTGAAGCCGTGTTCATCGCCGAACAGAACGTGCCGCCGGAGCTGGAATGGGATGCCGACGACAACACTGCCGTGCACTTCCTGGCCATGGAAGGTGACTATGCCATCGGCACCGCGCGCCTGCTGCCCGACGGCCATATCGGCCGGGTCTCGGTGCTCAAGGACTGGCGCGGGCTGAAGGTCGGCGACGCGCTGATGCAGGCGGTCATCGTCGAAGCGCAGAACCGTGACCTCAAGCAGCAGATGCTCAGCGCCCAGGTGCACGCCACGCCATTCTACGAGCGCCTTGGTTTCAAGGTGGTCAGCGAGGAGTTCCTCGAGGCGGGCATTCCGCACGTGGACATGGTTCGCGAGTCGCGCGAACTGGCCTGATTGCGATTGGGGCTGCCTTGCAGCCCATCGCCGGCAAGGCCGGCTCCCACAGGTTCGATGCCAACCTGATCCTTGTGGGAGCCGGCCTTGCCGGCGATGGGCTGCGAAGCAGTCCTCAGCCTGACAACCTCGCTCCCATAACTGCTACAAATTTGCCATCATGTCCACTCCACCCGCGGAGATCATGGACATGCCGCTACGCCCCCTTCTCGCCTCCCTGCTTCTGTCGTTCAGCCTGAGTACGCTGGCCGCCACCGAAGTCCTGCCGCTGAGCCACCGCACCAGCGCTGAAATCCTCCCCACCGCGCAAGCCTTCATCGGCAAGGACGGCAGCGTCAGCGCCTTTGAAAACAAACTGATCGTCAACGCCGAGCCCGAACGCATCGACGACCTGCGCACCCTGCTGCAGCAACTGGACACCGCGCCGCGTAAACTGCTGATCAGCGTCGACAACAACGACAGCAACTTCCAGGACAACCGCGGCAATGCCCGGGTCATTCGCTACGGCACTGCCAACCGCGAAGGCGGCCTGCAACAGGTGCAAGCCAGCGAAGGCAGCCCGGCGCTGATCCAGGTCGGCCAGAGCATCCCGATCACCAGCACCAGTACCGATGGCTATGGCCGGGTGCAAAGTGACACCGAATACCGCAACGTCACCCAGGGCTTTTACGTCACCGCCAGCGTCACTGGCGACACCGTGCACCTAAACATCAGTACCAACAATGACCGGATGAGCCAGGAACGTCCTGATGTAGTGAAGGTGCAAAGTACCGACACAAAAGTCACCGGCAAGCTCGGTGAGTGGATCACCTTGGCAGGGGTCAACCAGCAGAGTCAGTCCGAACGCAGCGCTTCGGCCCTCAGTTACAGCACCCAGCGCGGTGAAAACATGACATTGCGGGTAAAAGTCGACGCTTTGGACTGAACCCAGACAAATCAAGGCCTCGACCAAAGGCCTCGAAACTGACTGATGAGTCGTATTAGACCAAAGATGTAGTGGTGATAAAAAACCACTACAAAACATTTGACGACCCCGAAACGTCGAGGCATGATGGCCCCGCTCCCGCTGATCAGAGGCCCTGGCAAGGGCTTTCGAGCCGCGCTCTAACTTACCCACCTGAGCCGGCTCGTGTCTGTACCGCCCACAAGGCAGTTTGACGAGATTGCGACTGGAACGAAGTTGTCCCGAGGGACGGAAGCGCATCAAAAGGTACCCGGCAGCACTGTTCATTGCAGTTCGGCAACCACGAGCCACCCTGCAGCGAAAACCTCGCCCACCTGCTCACTTCCCCTCTTCGAGCCCCATCGTTCGACCGTCGCATATTTCGCCCATACTGACCTTTGCCTGGCTTCTGATCTGCGCAGTAGAGAGCGAGAATTTTTACCCAAGACCGATGCGACGAGGTTTATTTCCATGGCACTGACACGCGAACAGCAAATTGCAGCCCTCGAAAAAGACTGGGCCGAGAACCCGCGCTGGAAAGGCGTGACCCGTACCTACACCGCCGCTGATGTCGTTCGTCTGCGTGGCTCGATCCAGCCTGAGCACACCCTGGCCCATCTGGGTGCCGAGAAGCTGTGGAAGCTGGTCACCCAGGGCGCACACCCGTCCTTCCGTCCAGAGAAAGATTTCGTCAACTGCATGGGCGCCCTGACCGGCGGCCAGGCCGTACAACAGGTCAAAGCCGGTATCCAGGCCATCTACCTGTCGGGCTGGCAAGTGGCTGCCGACAACAACTCGGCCGAGTCCATGTACCCAGACCAGTCGCTGTACCCGGTGGACTCGGTCCCAACCGTGGTCAAGCGCATCAACAACTCGTTCCGTCGCGCCGACCAGATCCAGTGGAAAGCCGGCAAGAACCCGGGCGACGAAGGCTACGTCGACTACTTCGCACCGATCGTGGCTGACGCTGAAGCCGGTTTCGGCGGCGTCCTCAACGCCTACGAGCTGATGAAGAACATGATCGAAGCAGGCGCCGCCGGCGTTCACTTCGAAGACCAGCTGGCCTCGGTGAAAAAATGCGGCCACATGGGCGGCAAGGTACTGGTTCCGACCCAGGAAGCCGTACAGAAGCTGACCGCTGCCCGTCTGGCGGCTGACGTTGCCGGCGTACCGACCATTATCCTGGCCCGTACCGACGCCAACGCCGCTGACCTTTTGACCAGCGACTGCGACCCGTACGACCAGCCATTCGTGATTGGCGAGCGCACCCAGGAAGGCTTCTACAAGGTTCGTGCAGGCCTGGATCAAGCCATCGCCCGCGGCCTGGCTTACGCGCCATACGCCGACCTGATCTGGTGTGAAACCGCCAAGCCGGACCTGGACGAAGCTCGCCGCTTTGCCGAAGCGATCAAGAAGGAATACCCGGACCAGATCCTGTCCTACAACTGCTCGCCTTCCTTCAACTGGAAGAAGAACCTGGACGACGCAACCATCGCCAAGTTCCAGCGCGAACTGTCGGCCATGGGCTACAAGCACCAGTTCATCACCCTGGCGGGTATCCACAACATGTGGCACGGCATGTTCAACCTGGCGCACGACTACGCCCGCAACGACATGACCGCCTACGTGAAGCTGCAAGAGCAAGAATTCGCTGACGCGTCGAAAGGCTACACCTTCGTCGCCCACCAGCAGGAAGTCGGTACCGGCTACTTCGACGACATGACCACTGTTATCCAGGGTGGCAAGTCTTCGGTGACCGCCCTGACCGGCTCGACCGAAGAAGAGCAGTTCCACTGATCACGGATCGGTTGCTGAGATTCGGGTAACACGCAAAACCCGGGGCCTGTGATGGGGCCCCGGGTTTTGTTTTTTTATCAGGATGTGGTGGTGCCGCCATCGCTGGCAAGCCAGCTCCCACCGGGCACAGTGCATGCAGCACCTGTGTGAGCTGGCTTGCCAGCGATAGGCCCCCTGCAAATGCACAGGGCTTCCTTATTAATTGCCATTGGCTATGCTAGGTGCACAACAACACCAAGGATCGGCCATGCCCCGCCCTGTCACCCTGCTCTGCCTGGCCCTGCTGGGTGCAGCCTTCTATCTATATGCACTGGCCAGCGGCAACGCGCTGCTGGGCCTGGCGGTCAAACCGATCCCGGTGCTGGCGCTGATCTGCTGGCTGAGTAGCGCCGAGCCCACCGCCTACCGGCGCTGGATCATCATTGGCCTAGGTTTCTCACTGCTCGGCGACATACTCCTGGCCGTGCCTGGCGATCTGTTCGTGTTTGGCCTGGCGGCCTTTCTCTGCGCGCACCTGGCCTACCTGCGCGGCTACCTGGGCGAGGACCGCCAACTGGCGCCCGCTGCACTGCTGGGCTCGGCGATTGTCGGTGCGGCGCTGCTGGGCCTGCTGATCAGTTCCGGCCTGGGTGAATTGCTGATTCCGGTCACCGTGTATGCCCTGGCCATCAGCGCCATGCTCTGGCGCGCCCTGGCCTGCGGCGGCCTCGCGGCACTGGGCGCGGTTGCTTTCGTGTTTTCCGACAGCCTGATCGGTATCGACCGCTTCGTCAGCCCGTTTGGCGCCGCCCAGTACCTGATCATCCTCGCCTACTGGCTGGGCCAGTGGGCCATCGCCGCCTCGGCCTACACCAGGCAATCGACAAAAGCCTTGATCCAGAGCGCGGCGAGGCAAGAAAAAACAGGTTAAAACACAGGGGGTGGAAACTTGCAGGTGACGGCTATGTTGCACAACTTTGTAGTTGACTCGAACAGTAGGACTAATCGCACAACCTCAAATGATATTAATTATCATTACGAAGTTGCTGATTCATTACGCGTTGCAAGAAACATAATTAACAGAACCCGGGGCAATGCCCGGTCTACGTGGCCTGCAGCCTGTTACGAAAGATTTTTGTTCTTAATCTTACGAATAAATTTGCTGCAGAAATTTTACTTGCACCGGGTTTACCCATAAAATCAGCGCGATAGATTCCGCTGCGACATATCGTCACTGCTCTACTTCTTTTCAAGCCGCAGAGACTGGTCTCTGTATAAGGATTTTCAGCATGCCCGATTCGACAGGACTCATCGCCCACAACTGGGGCTTTGCCATTTTCCTTTTGGGTGTCGTAGGCCTGTGTGCCTTCATGCTCGGCCTGTCCGCCCTGCTCGGCAGCAAGGCCTGGGGCCGCAGCAAGAACGAGCCCTTCGAGTCCGGCATGCTGCCCACTGGCGGCGCCCGCTTGCGTCTGTCAGCCAAATTCTATCTGGTCGCGATGCTGTTCGTGATCTTCGATATCGAAGCCCTCTTTCTCTTTGCATGGTCTGTGTCCGTCCGCGAAAGCGGCTGGACCGGATTCGTCGAAGCACTCGTTTTCATAGCAATTCTGTTGGCAGGTCTTGTCTACCTATGGCGCGTCGGAGCACTTGACTGGGCTCCCGAAGGTCGTCGCAAGCGGCAAGCGAAGCTGAAACAATGAGGCTTTGGCAATGCAATACAATCTCACCAGAATCGACCCGGATGCTCCCAACGAGCAATATCCAATCGGAGAACGGGAAACCGTCTCCGATTCGCTGCTAGAGGACCAGGTCCACAAGAACATCTTCATGGGCAAACTTGAAGATGTGCTCAGTGGCGCGGTCAACTGGGGGCGTAAGAACTCCCTGTGGCCGTACAACTTCGGCCTCTCCTGCTGCTACGTGGAAATGACCACGGCCTTCACGGCGCCCCACGACATCGCCCGCTTCGGCGCCGAAGTCATCCGGGCATCGCCGCGTCAGGCCGACTTCATGGTCATCGCCGGCACCTGCTTCATCAAGATGGCGCCGATCATCCAGCGCCTGTACGAGCAGATGCTCGAGCCCAAGTGGGTCATCTCCATGGGTTCGTGCGCCAACTCCGGTGGCATGTACGACATTTACTCGGTCGTTCAGGGGGTCGACAAGTTCCTCCCCGTGGATGTCTACGTGCCTGGCTGCCCGCCACGCCCTGAAGCCTTCCTGCAAGGCCTGATGCTGTTGCAGGAGTCGATTGGCCAGGAGCGTCGCCCTCTTTCCTGGGTTGTCGGTGATCAAGGCATTTACCGTGCCGAGATGCCGTCGCAGAAAGAGCAACGCCGTGAACAGCGCATCCAGGTCACCAACCTGCGCAGCCCCGACGAAGTCTGATCCAGCGACCTGTTGCCTGCGCATGTGCGACAGGCAGCCTGGCTTCATTCTCTACGTTGACCGAAAGCGACCGAGACCATGACAGCGGACACCGCTATTTATATCCCGCCTTACAAGGCTGACGACCAGGATGTGGTCGTCGAACTGAACAACAAATTCGGCCCCGAAGCGTTCGTCGCCCAGGAAACCCGCACCGGCATGCCGGTGCTTTGGGTTACCCGCGAAAAACTCAAGGACGTGCTGGGTTTCCTGCGCCATGTCGCCAAGCCGTACAGCATGCTCTACGACCTGCATGGCGTCGACGAGCGCCTGCGCACCCAGCGCCGCGGCCTGCCGGGCGCAGACTTCAGCGTGTTCTACCACCTGCTCTCGGTGGAGCGGAACAGCGACGTGATGATCAAGGTGGCCCTCAGCGAAGGCGACCTGAACCTGCCCACCGTCACCGGTATCTGGCCCAACGCCAACTGGTACGAGCGTGAAGTCTGGGACATGTTCGGCATCGACTTTGCCGGCCACCCGCACCTGACCCGGATCATGATGCCGCCGACCTGGGAAGGTCACCCGCTGCGCAAGGACTACCCTGCCCGCGCCACCGAATTCGATCCGTACAGCCTGACCCTGGCCAAGCAGCAACTCGAGGAAGAAGCCGCACGCTTCAACCCTGAGGCCTGGGGCATGAAACGCCAGGGCACCAACGAGGACTACATGTTCCTCAACCTGGGCCCGAACCACCCTTCGGCCCACGGTGCCTTCCGTATCGTCCTGCAGCTGGACGGCGAAGAGATTGTCGACTGCGTCCCGGACATCGGCTACCACCACCGTGGCGCCGAGAAAATGGCCGAGCGTCAGTCCTGGCACAGCTTCATCCCCTACACCGACCGTATCGACTACCTCGGCGGGGTGATGAACAACCTGCCGTACGTACTGGCGGTGGAGAAGCTGGCCGGCATCCAGGTGCCGCAGAAGGTCGACGTGATCCGCATCATGCTCGCCGAGTTCTTCCGCATCACCAGCCACCTGCTGTTCCTGGGGACCTACATCCAGGACGTCGGCGCCATGACCCCGGTGTTCTTCACCTTCACCGACCGTCAGCGCGCCTACACCGTGATCGAAGCCATCACCGGCTTCCGTCTGCACCCGGCCTGGTACCGCATCGGTGGTGTTGCCCACGACCTGCCGCGCGGCTGGGAAATACTGGTGAAGGACTTCGTCGACTGGCTGCCAAAGCGCCTCGACGAGTACACCAAGGCCGCCCTGCAGAACAGCATCCTCAAGGGCCGGACCATCGGCGTTGCCCAGTACAACACCAAAGAGGCCCTGGAATGGGGCGTCACCGGTGCTGGCCTGCGTTCCACCGGTCTTGACTTCGACCTGCGCAAAGCCCGCCCTTACTCCGGCTACGAGAACTTCGAGTTCGAAGTGCCGCTGGCCCACAACGGCGATGCCTACGATCGCTGCATGGTCCGTGTCGAGGAGATGCGCCAGAGTATCCGCATCATCGACCAGTGCCTGCGCAACATGCCGGAAGGCCCGTATAAGGCGGATCACCCGCTGACCACGCCGCCGCCGAAAGAGCGCACCCTGCAGCACATCGAAACCCTGATCACTCACTTCCTGCAGGTTTCGTGGGGCCCGGTCATGCCGGCCAACGAATCCTTCCAGATGATCGAGGCGACCAAGGGCATCAACAGTTACTACCTGACGAGCGACGGCGGCACCATGAGCTACCGCACCCGGATCCGTACCCCGAGCTACCCGCACCTGCAGCAGATCCCTTCGGTGATCCGCGGCAGCATGGTCGCGGACCTCATTGCGTACCTGGGCAGTATCGACTTCGTTATGGCTGACGTGGACCGCTAAGCATGAACAGCACGCTTATCCAAACCGACCGTTTCGCCCTGAGCGAAACCGAGCGCTCGGCCATCGAGCACGAGATGCATCACTACGAGGACCCGCGCGCGGCGTCCATCGAAGCCCTGAAGATCGTCCAGAAGGAACGCGGCTGGGTGCCGGACGGCGCCATCTACGCCATCGGCGAAGTGCTCGGCATTCCTGCCAGCGACGTCGAAGGCGTGGCCACCTTCTATAGTCAGATCTTCCGTCAGCCGGTTGGCCGGCACATCATCCGCGTCTGCGACAGCATGGTCTGCTACATCGGCGGCCACGAGTCGGTGGTCAGCCAGATCCAGACCGAACTGGGCATCGGCCTGGGCCAGACCACCGCAGACGGGCGCTTCACCCTGCTGCCTGTGTGCTGCCTGGGTAACTGCGACAAGGCCCCGGCGCTGATGATCGACGACGACACCTTTGGCGACGTGCAGCCTGCTGGCGTCTCCAAGCTGCTGGAGGGTTACGTATGACCATCACTTCCTTCGGCCCGGCCAACCGCATTGCGCGCTCGGCTGAAACCCATCCGCTGACCTGGCGCCTGCGTGACGACGGCGAGCCGGTCTGGCTCGACGAGTACCAGGCCAAGGACGGCTACGCCGCCGCCCGCAAGGCCCTGGCGCAGATGTCCCAGGACGATATCGTCCAGACCGTGAAAGATTCCGGCCTCAAGGGCCGTGGCGGTGCGGGTTTCCCGACCGGCGTCAAATGGGGCCTGATGCCCAAAGACGAATCCATGAACATCCGCTACCTGCTGTGCAACGCGGACGAAATGGAGCCCAACACCTGGAAAGACCGCATGCTGATGGAGCAACAGCCCCATCTGCTGATCGAAGGCATGCTGATCAGCGCCCGCGCGCTGAAAGCCTACCGCGGCTACATCTTCCTGCGTGGCGAATACACCACCGCAGCGCGCAACCTCAACCGTGCGGTCGAGGAAGCCAAGGCTGCAGGCCTTTTGGGCAAGAACATCCTCGGCAGCGGCTTCGACTTCGAGCTGTTCGTCCACACCGGTGCCGGGCGCTACATCTGCGGTGAAGAAACCGCACTGATCAACTCCCTCGAAGGCCGCCGCGCCAACCCGCGCTCCAAGCCGCCCTTCCCTGCCGCCGTTGGCGTGTGGGGCAAGCCGACCTGCGTGAACAACGTCGAGACCCTGTGCAACGTGCCGGCCATCGTCGGCAACGGCATCGACTGGTACAAGTCGCTGGCCCGCGAAGGCAGTGAAGACCACGGCACCAAGCTGATGGGCTTCTCCGGCAAGGTCAAGAACCCGGGCCTGTGGGAACTGCCGTTCGGCGTCAGCGCCCGCGAGCTGTTCGAAGACTACGCCGGCGGCATGCGCGATGGCTTCAAGCTCAAGTGCTGGCAGCCAGGCGGCGCCGGTACCGGTTTCCTGCTGCCCGAGCACCTGGATGCGCAAATGTACGCCGGTGGCATCGCCAAGGTCGGCACCCGTATGGGTACCGGCCTGGCCATGGCCGTGGACGACAGCGTCAACATGGTCTCGCTGCTGCGCAACATGGAAGAGTTCTTTGCCCGTGAATCCTGTGGCTTCTGCACCCCGTGCCGCGACGGCCTGCCGTGGAGCGTCAAGCTCCTGCGCGCCCTCGAACAAGGCCAGGGCCAGCAGGGCGACATCGAGACCCTGCTGGGTCTGGTCGGTTTCCTCGGCCCAGGCAAGACCTTCTGTGCACACGCACCGGGCGCCGTTGAGCCGCTGGGTAGCGCGATCAAGTACTTCCGCCCTGAGTTCGAGGCTGGCATCGCCAGCCAGGCACCGGCTGCTGCCGCTGCCGGCCTGCGCCCGGACCTGGCGAAGCCGATCGTCGTCGGCGCATAACGAATAACAACGCGGGCGGTCCGTGCCGCCCGCTTGCCTGCTCAGCTCGCCCGGGGACACCTGTCGCGGGCTGCAGGCACACAGATTTCCATTAGCCACGCCCGCAGACGCGGGCCAACGAAGAACTTTGAACCATGGCCACTATCCACGTAGACGGCAAAGAGCTCGAAGTCAACGGCGCAGACAACCTGTTACAGGCGTGTCTGTCGCTCGGCCTCGACATCCCCTATTTCTGCTGGCACCCGGCGCTCGGTAGCGTCGGTGCCTGCCGCCAGTGTGCGGTCAAGCAGTACACCGACGAGAACGACACCCGTGGTCGCATCGTCATGTCCTGCATGACCCCTGCCACCGATGGCAGCTGGATTTCCATCGAAGACGAAGAAGCCAAGGTATTCCGTGCCAGCGTCGTCGAATGGCTGATGACCAACCACCCGCACGACTGCCCGGTGTGCGAGGAAGGCGGTCACTGCCACCTGCAAGACATGACGGTCATGACCGGCCACAACGAGCGCCGCTACCGTTTCACCAAGCGTACCCACCAGAACCAGGAGCTCGGCCCGTTCATCGCCCACGAGATGAACCGCTGCATCGCCTGCTACCGTTGCGTGCGTTACTACAAGGACTACGCCGGCGGTACCGACCTGGGCGTATTCGGTGCCCACGACAACGTCTACTTCGGTCGCGTTGAAGACGGTACCCTCGAGAGCGAGTTCTCCGGCAACCTCACCGAGGTCTGCCCGACCGGTGTGTTCACCGACAAGACCCACTCCGAGCGCTACAACCGTAAATGGGACATGCAGTTCGCCCCGAGCATCTGCCATGGCTGCTCCAGCGGTTGCAACATCAGCCCGGGTGAGCGTTACGGCGAACTGCGCCGGATCGAGAACCGCTTCAACGGTTCGGTCAACCAGTACTTCCTCTGCGACCGTGGCCGTTTCGGCTATGGCTACGTCAACCGCACCGACCGTCCACGTCAGCCACTGCTGGCCGACGGCACCAAGCTGAGCCTGGATGCCGCCCTGGACAAGGCTGCGGACATGCTGCGCGGGCGCAATATCGTCGGTATCGGCTCGCCGCGCGCCAGCCTCGAAAGCAACTACGGCCTGCGCGAACTGGTCGGTGCCGAGCACTTCTACTCGGGTATGGAAGCCGGTGAGCTGGCCCGCGTACGCCTGGCCCTGCAAGTGCTCAACGACAGCCCGCTGCCGGTCCCGACCCTGCGCGACATGGAAGACCATGACGCGGTGTTCGTACTTGGCGAAGACCTGACCCAGACCGCCGCCCGTGTGGCCCTGGCCCTGCGTCAGTCGGTCAAGGGCAAGGCCGAAGCCATGGCCGATGCCATGCGCGTTCAGCCTTGGCTCGATGCCGCGGTGAAGAACATCGGCCAGCACGCCATGTACCCGCTGTTTATCGCAAGCCTGGCCGAAACCAAGCTCGATGACGTCGCCGAAGAGTGCGTGCACGCAGCGCCGGACGACCTGGCCCGCATCGGTTTCGCCGTGGCCCATGCCATCGACCCGAGCGCCCCTGCCGTCGACGGCCTGGACGCCGAAGCCCTGGCCCTGGCCAAGCGCATCGCCGACGCCCTGGTGGCCGCCAACCGTCCGCTGGTGGTTGCCGGTACCTCGCTGGGTTCCAGCGCCCTGATCGAAGCCGCGGCCAACATCGCCAAGGCCCTGAAGCTGCGCGAGAAGAACGGTTCCCTGAGCCTGGTGGTGCCTGAGGCCAACAGCCTCGGCTTGGCCATGCTCGGTGGCGAGTCGATCGATGCCGCGCTGGACGCAGTGATCGAAGGCAAGGCCGACGCCATCGTCGTGATGGAAAACGACCTGTACAGCCGCGTTGCCGCTGCCAAGGTCGACGCTGCCCTGGCCGCTGCCAAAGTCGTAATCGTTGCCGATCACCAGAAGACCGCTACCACCGACCGCGCCCACCTGGTGCTGCCGGCGGCGTCCTTCGCCGAAGGCGACGGTACCCTGGTCAGCCTGGAAGGCCGTGCCCAGCGCTTCTTCCAGGTGTTCGACCCTACCTACCTGGACAGCAGCATCCTGGTTCACGAAGGCTGGCGCTGGATGCACGCCCTGCGTGCCACCCTGCTCAACAAGCCGGTCGACTGGACCCAGCTGGACCACGTCACCAGCGCCTGCGCCGCTGCCGCGCCGCAACTGACCGGCATCGTCAACGCCGCACCGTCCGCTTCGTTCCGCATCAAGGGCATGAAGCTTGCGCGTGAGCCGCTGCGCTACTCCGGCCGTACCGCCATGCGCGCCGACATCAGCGTGCACGAGCCGCGTACCCCGCAAGACAAGGACTCCGCATTCGCCTTCTCCATGGAAGGTTACTCGGGTTCGGCCGAACCGCGCTCGCAAGTGCCGTTCGCCTGGTCGCCGGGCTGGAACTCGCCGCAAGCCTGGAACAAGTTCCAGGACGAGGTCGGTGGTCACCTGCGCGCAGGCGACCCGGGCACCCGCCTGATCGAAACCCAGGGCGACAAGCTGAACTGGTTCGCCAGCGTTCCGGCAGCCTTCGCCCCGGCCCGCGGCACCTGGCAGGCCGTACCGTTCTACCACCTGTTCGGCAGCGAAGAGAACTCTTCGCGCGCAGCGCCGGTGCAGGAGCGCATCCCGCAAGCCTACGTGGCCCTGGCCAAGTCCGAAGCCGACCGCCTGGGTGTCAACGACGGCGCCCTGCTCAGCCTGAACGTGGCAGGCGTGACCCTGCGTCTGCCGCTGCGCATCAATGAAGAACTGGGCGCAGGCCTGGTTGCCCTGCCGAAAGGCCTGGCCGGCATTCCGCCAGCCATCTTCGGTGCATCCGTCGAAGGCCTGCAGGAGGCAGCACAATGACCTGGTTCACCCCTGAAGTGATCGATGTGATCATCACCGTCATCAAGGCCATCGTGGTCTTGCTGGCCGTGGTGGTCTGCGGTGCGCTGCTCAGCTTCGTCGAGCGGCGCCTGCTGGGCTGGTGGCAGGACCGTTACGGTCCGAACCGCGTCGGCCCGTTCGGCATGTTCCAGATCGCAGCCGACATGCTGAAAATGTTCTTCAAGGAAGACTGGAACCCGCCCTTCGTCGACAAGGTGATCTTCACCCTGGCGCCAGTGGTGGCCATGAGCGCCTTGCTGATCGCCTTCGCGATCATCCCGATCACCCCGACCTGGGGTGTCGCGGACCTGAACATCGGCCTGCTGTTCTTCTTCGCCATGGCCGGTCTGTCGGTCTACGCCGTGCTGTTCGCCGGCTGGTCGTCGAACAACAAGTACGCCCTGCTCGGCAGCCTGCGGGCCTCGGCCCAGACCGTGTCGTACGAAGTGTTCATGGGCCTGGCGCTGATGGGCATCGTGGCCCAGGTCGGCTCGTTCAACATGCGCGACATCGTTGACTACCAGGCCCAGAACCTGTGGTTCATCATTCCGCAGTTCTTCGGCTTCTGCACCTTCTTCATCGCTGGCGTCGCCGTGACTCACCGTCACCCGTTCGACCAGCCGGAAGCGGAACAGGAACTGGCCGACGGTTACCACATTGAATATGCCGGCATGAAATGGGGCATGTTCTTCGTCGGTGAGTACATCGGCATCATCCTGATCTCGGCGCTGCTGGTAACCCTGTTCTTCGGCGGCTGGCACGGCCCGTTCGGCATCCTGCCGCAACTGTCGTTCGTCTGGTTCGCCCTGAAGACCGCGTTCTTCATCATGCTGTTCATCCTGCTGCGCGCCTCGATCCCGCGCCCGCGCTATGACCAGGTGATGGACTTCAGCTGGAAGTTCTGCCTGCCGCTGACCCTGATCAATTTGCTGGTGACCGCTGCGCTCGTGTTGCTCAACACGCCAGCTGTTGCGGCCCAGTGAGGATTTGACCCATGTTCAAATATATTGGCGACATCGTTAAGGGCACTGGCACCCAGCTGCGCAGCCTGGTGATGGTGTTCTCTCACGGTTTTCGCAAACGTGACACCCTGCAATACCCGGAAGAGCCGGTCTACCTGCCGCCACGCTACCGTGGCCGCATCGTCCTGACCCGCGACCCGGATGGCGAAGAGCGCTGTGTAGCGTGCAACCTGTGTGCCGTGGCCTGCCCGGTCGGTTGCATCTCGCTGCAGAAAGCCGAAACAGAAGACGGTCGTTGGTACCCGGAGTTCTTCCGCATCAACTTCTCCCGTTGCATTTTCTGTGGCCTCTGCGAGGAAGCCTGCCCGACCACCGCGATCCAGCTCACGCCGGATTTCGAAATGGCCGAGTTCAAACGTCAGGACCTGGTTTACGAGAAAGAAGATCTGCTGATCTCCGGCCCCGGCAAGAACCCTGACTACAACTTCTACCGTGTTGCAGGTATGGCTGTTGCCGGCAAGCCGAAAGGCGCCGCGCAGAACGAAGCCGAGCCGATCAACGTGAAGAGCTTGCTCCCTTAAGGAAGAAAGATGGAATTCGCTTTCTATTTCGCATCCGGTGTCGCTGTGGTGTCCACCCTTCGGGTGATCACCAACACCAACCCCGTGCACGCCCTGCTCTACCTGATCATTTCGCTGATCTCCGTGGCGATGACCTTCTTCGCCCTCGGCGCTCCGTTCGCCGGTGTCCTGGAAGTGATCGCCTATGCTGGCGCCATCATGGTGCTGTTCGTCTTCGTGGTGATGATGCTCAACCTCGGGCCGGCTTCGGTCGCCCAGGAACGCGGCTGGCTCAAGCCGGGCATCTGGCTCGGCCCGGTGGTGCTTGGTGCACTGCTGCTGGTCGAGCTGCTGTACGTGCTGTTCGTCAGCGAAAGCGGTGCCGGCATCGGCCACACCACCGTTGACGCCAAGGCCGTCGGCATCAGCCTGTTCGGCCCTTACCTGCTGGTGGTGGAACTGGCCTCGATGCTGCTGCTCGCCGCGGCGGTGACGGCTTTCCATCTCGGCCGCAACGAGGCGAAGGAGTAATCACATGCCAGCAATTCCTCTCGAACATGGTTTGGCCGTCGCCGGCATCCTGTTCTGCCTCGGCCTGGTAGGCCTGATGGTGCGCCGCAACATTCTTTTCGTGCTGATGAGCCTGGAAATCATGATGAACGCCTCGGCACTGGCCTTCATCGTCGCTGGCAGCCGCTGGGCACAGCCGGATGGGCAGATCATGTTCATCCTGGTGATCAGCCTGGCAGCGGCCGAGGCCAGTATCGGCCTGGCGATCCTGTTGCAGCTGTATCGCCGCTTCCACACTCTCGATATCGATGCAGCCAGTGAGATGCGCGGATGAACCTTATCTTCCTGACGTTCGTATTCCCCCTGATCGGCTTCCTGCTGCTGTCGTTCTCGCGCGGTCGCTGGTCCGAGAACCTGTCGGCGCTGGTCGGCGTCGGCTCGGTGGGCCTCTCGGCCGCCGTGGCCGCCTACGTGATCTGGCAGTTCAACATCGCCCCGCCGGAAGGCGGCGCGTACAGCCAGCTGCTGTGGCAGTGGATGTCGGTGGACGGCTTTGCGCCGAACTTCACCCTGTACGTGGATGGTCTGTCGGTCACCATGCTCGGCGTGGTCACCGGTGTCGGCTTCCTGATCCACCTGTTCGCGTCCTGGTACATGCGTGGTGAAGCCGGCTATTCGCGCTTCTTCGCCTACACCAACCTGTTCATTGCCAGCATGCTGTTCCTGGTTCTGGGCGACAACCTGCTGTTCATCTACTTCGGTTGGGAAGGCGTGGGCCTGTGCTCGTACCTGTTGATCGGTTTCTACTACAGCAACCGCAACAACGGCAACGCCGCGCTGAAAGCCTTCATCGTCACCCGTATCGGCGACGTGTTCATGGCCATCGGCCTGTTCATCCTGTTCGCCCAGCTCGGCACCCTGAACGTGCAGGAGCTGCTGGTACTGGCGCCGCAGAAGTTCCAGGCGGGTGATTTCTGGATGGTCCTGGCGACCCTGATGCTGCTCGGTGGCGCGGTCGGTAAATCGGCCCAGCTGCCGCTGCAGACCTGGCTTGCCGACGCGATGGCCGGCCCTACCCCGGTTTCGGCACTGATCCACGCGGCAACCATGGTTACCGCCGGCGTTTACCTGATTGCCCGTACCCACGGTCTGTTCGCCCTGGCACCTGACATCCTGCACCTGGTCGGTGTGGTCGGCGGCGTGACCCTGGTACTGGCCGGCTTTGCCGCCCTGGTCCAGACCGACATCAAGCGTATCCTCGCCTACTCGACCATGAGCCAGATCGGCTACATGTTCCTGGCCCTGGGCGTTGGCGCCTGGGAAGGCGCGATCTTCCACCTGATGACCCACGCCTTCTTCAAGGCCCTGCTGTTCCTTGCCTCCGGTGCGGTGATCGTTGCCTGCCACCACGAGCAGAACATCTTCAAGATGGGCGGCCTGTGGAAGAAACTGCCCCTGGCCTACGCCAGCTTCATCGTCGGTGGCGCCGCCCTGGCTGCCCTGCCGCTGCTGACCGCCGGCTTCTACTCCAAGGACGAGATCCTCTGGGAAGCCTTCGCCAGCGGCAACAACGGTCTGCTGTACGCCGGCCTGGTCGGTGCGTTCATGACCTCGCTGTACACCTTCCGCCTGATCTTCATCGCCTTCCACGGCGAAGCCAAGACCGAAGCTCACGCCGGCCACGGGATTTCCCACTGGCTGCCACTGGGCGTGCTGATCGTGCTGTCGACCTTCGTCGGTGCCTGGATTCATCCACCACTGGCAGGCGTGCTGCCGCAGAGCGTCGGCCATGCTGGCGGCGAAGCCAAGCACAGCCTGGAAATCGCCTCGGGCGCCATCGCCATCGCCGGTATCCTGCTGGCCGCGATGCTGTTCCTGGGCAAGCGTCGCCTGGTTACCGCGATCGCCAACAGCGGCATCGGTCGTGTGCTGTCGGCCTGGTGGTTCGCCGCCTGGGGCTTCGACTGGATCTACGACAAGCTGTTCGTCAAACCTTACCTGCTGATCAGCCACATCCTGCGCAAGGATCCGGTTGACCGCAGCATCGGCCTGATTCCGCGTATGGCGAAGGGCGGTCATGCCGCCATGAGCAAAACCGAAACCGGTCAGCTGCGCTGGTACACCGCTTCGATCGCCGTAGGTGCCGTGCTTGTGCTCGGTGCCGTTGTTATGGCTGCGGTCTGATATGAACCTTGCGACTTTGCGAAAGGAATTGAGCCCGTCATGATTTTGCCTTGGCTGATCCTGATCCCCTTCATCGGTGGCCTGCTGTGCTGGCTGGGTGAGCGCTTCGGCGCCACCCTGCCGCGCTGGATTGCGCTGCTGACCATGTCCCTGCTGCTTGGTATCGGCCTCTGGCTGTGGGCCAACGGGGACTACACCCTGGCCCCTGCACCGGGCGCCGCGCCTGAGTGGGCGGTCGAATTCAAAGTGCTGTGGATCGAGCGCTTCGGCATCAGCCTGCACCTGGCCCTCGACGGCCTGTCGCTGCTGATGATCCTGCTCACCGGCCTGCTCGGTGTGCTCTCGGTACTGTGCTCCTGGAAAGAGATCACCCGCCACGTCGGCTTCTTCCACCTCAACCTGATGTGGATCCTCGGTGGCGTGGTCGGTGTGTTCCTCGCCCTGGACCTGTTCCTGTTCTTCTTCTTCTGGGAAATGATGCTGGTGCCGATGTATTTCCTCATCGCGCTCTGGGGTCACAGCTCCTCGGACGGCAAGAAGACCCGGATCTACGCCGCGACCAAGTTCTTCATCTTCACCCAGGCCAGCGGCCTGATCATGTTGGTGGCGATCCTCGGCCTGGTACTGGTCAACTACAGCAACACCGGTGTGATCACCTTCGACTACACCCAGTTGCTCAAGGCCGAACTGCCGGCGGGCACCGAATACCTGCTGATGCTCGGCTTCTTCATCGCCTTCGCGGTCAAACTGCCGGTCGTACCCTTCCACTCCTGGCTGCCTGATGCTCACGCCCAGGCACCGACCGCAGGTTCCGTCGACCTCGCCGGTATCTTGCTGAAGACTGCGGCCTACGGCCTGCTGCGTTTCGCCCTGCCGCTGTTCCCGAATGCCTCGGCCGAGTTTGCCCCGATCGCCATGACCCTGGGTCTGATCGGGATTTTCTACGGTGCCTTCCTGGCGTTCGCCCAGACCGACATCAAGCGTCTGGTCGCCTTCTCCAGCGTTTCGCACATGGGCTTCGTGCTGATCGGTATCTACTCCGGCAGCCAGCAAGCACTGCAAGGTGCGGTGATCCAGATGCTGGCCCACGGCCTGTCGGCGGCGGCACTGTTTATCCTCGCCGGCCAGCTGTACGAGCGCCTGCACACCCGTGACATGCGTCAGATGGGTGGCCTGTGGCACCGTATCGCCTACCTGCCGGCAATCAGCCTGTTCTTCGCTGCGGCGTCGCTGGGCCTGCCGGGTACCGGTAACTTCGTGGGCGAATTCCTGATCCTGATCGGCAGCTTCGTCGCCTCGCCATGGGTCACCGTGATCGCCACTTCCGGCCTGGTGTTCGGTTCGGTGTACTCGCTGATCATGATTCACCGCGCCTACTTCGGCCCGGCCAAATCCGATGAAGCCCTGGCTGGCATGGATACCCGTGAACTGATCATGGTGCTGGGCCTGGCTGGCCTGCTGATCTTGCTGGGCATCTACCCGCAGCCGTTCCTGGACACTTCTGCCGCCACCATGAGCGGTGTGCAGCAGTGGTTCGGTACCGCTTTCACTCAACTCGCTTCGGCCCGGTAAGAGCGCTATGGACCTGACGATTCAACACTTTATCGCGCTTGCGCCGCTGCTGATCACCACCATCACCACTGTCGTGGTGATGCTGGCGATCGCCTGGCGCCGCAACCACTCGCAAACCTTCCTGCTGTCCATCGTGGGCCTGAACCTGGCCCTGCTGTCGATCATCCCGGCCCTGAAGGTTGCGCCACTGGCGGTCACCCCGCTGCTGACCATCGACAACTTCGCCTGCCTGTACATGGCGCTGATCCTGGTCGCCACCCTGGCCTGCGTCACCCTCGCCCACGCGTATCTGGGTGATGGCGGCAAAGGCTACCCGGGCAACCGCGAAGAGCTGTACCTGCTGATCCTCATGTCGGCACTGGGCGGCCTGGTACTGGTCAGCGCGCAGCACCTGGCAGGCCTGTTCATTGGCCTGGAGCTGCTGTCGGTACCGGTCTATGGCCTGGTGGCCTATGCCTTCTTCAACAAGCGTTCGCTGGAAGCCGGCATCAAGTACATGGTGCTCTCGGCCGCCGGTTCCGCCTTCCTGCTGTTCGGCATGGCGCTGCTGTATGCCGACGCCGGCAGCCTGAGCTTCGACGGTATCGGCAAGGCCCTGGCAACCACCAGCATGCCGAGCATGATCGCCCAGCTGGGCCTGGGCATGATGCTGGTCGGCCTGGCCTTCAAACTGTCGCTGGTGCCTTTCCACCTGTGGACCCCGGACGTCTACGAAGGTGCTCCGGCACCGGTTGCCGCCTTCCTGGCCACCGCCAGCAAGGTTGCCGTGTTCGCCGTCGTCGTACGCCTGTTCATGCTCTCCCCTGCTGCCAGCAGCGGCGTGCTGACCACCGTGCTGTCGGTGATCGCCGTGGCTTCGATCCTGATCGGTAACCTGCTGGCGCTGACCCAGAGCAACCTCAAGCGTCTGCTCGGTTACTCCTCGATTGCCCACTTCGGTTACCTGCTGATCGCCCTGGTGGCGAGCAAGGGTCTGGCCGTCGAAGCCATCGGCGTGTACCTGGTCACCTACGTGATCACCAGCCTCGGTGCCTTCGGCGTGATCACCCTGATGTCGTCGCCGTACAACGGCCGTGACGCCGACGCCCTGTACGAGTACCGCGGCCTGTTCTGGCGCCGTCCGTACCTGACCGCGGTGCTGACCGTGATGATGCTGTCGCTGGCGGGTATCCCGCTGACCGCAGGCTTCATCGGCAAGTTCTACATCATCGCTACCGGCGTCGAGTCGCAGCTGTGGTGGCTGGTCGGTGCCCTGGTGATCGGTAGTGCCATCGGCGTGTTCTACTACCTGCGCGTGATGGTCACCCTGTACCTGATCGAGCCGAACCTGCGTCGCCACGACGCCCCGCTGAACTGGGAACAGCGTACTGGCGGCGTCATGCTGCTGGCCATCGCCATCCTCGCTTTCGTGCTGGGTGTGTACCCGCAACCGTTGCTGGACATGGTTCAGCATGCCGGGCTGCAACTGATCGGTTGATCGATCTGGCTATGACAAACACCCCGCTTCGGCGGGGTGTTTTGTTTTGGGCTGCTCTGCAACCATCGCTGGCAAGCCAGCTCCCACAGGATTTGGTGATGATCCTGTGGGAGCTGGCTTGCCAGCGATGAGGCCGGTACAGATCGGCGACTGTGCTTCGTCTGATAGTTGCGACGTCAGATACCCGCTCACAGTCCCGGAACCCCCTCGATGCGCCCCACCCTACCCCGCTCCTCCCTCGCCTTGCTGATCTCCTGTGCCGCGTCGGTCCAGGCCGGCGAAGGCATCGAACTCGGTCAGGTACTGATCCAGGAACAGGAACACAGCGAACTGCAGGACGCTCGCGATCGCCTGCAGCAGGTGCCCGGCGCCAGCAACCTGATCGACATGCGGCGAGTGGAGCAAGGCCGGGTCGCCAGCAACCAGGATGTGCTCGCCTACCAACCCGGGGTGTTCGCCCAGTCGGCCGGCAACGATGGCATCAAGCTGTCGATCCGCGGTTCGGGCATCAACCGCGCACCCGGCGCCCATGGCTCGGGCGTGTACACGATGTTCGACGGTTTGCCGTTGACCGGCCCGGGTGGCACCCCTTATGAGCTGTTCGAGCCGCTGTGGCTGAGCCGCGCCGAAGTGCTGCGCGGCGCCAACGGTTTCGACAAGGGGTCACTGGCCCTGGGCGGCGCCATCGACTACATCACCCACACCGGCCGCGACGCCGCACCGCTGCAACTGCGCTACGAGATCGGCAGCCGCGGCTACGCCAAGCGCCAGATCAGTTCCGGCCAGGTACTGGGTGACCTGGACTACTACGTAGCGCTGACCGATTCCGAATACGACGGTTACCAGGATCACAGCAGCGGCAGCAGCAAGGGCATCGCCGCCAACGTCGGCTACCGTTTCAACCCGAACCTGAAAACCCGCTTTTACCTGCGCTACCGCGAAACCGAGAACGATCTGGCCGGACGCTTGACCCAGGAGCAGATCAAGCACGACCCGCGCGCGGCCAACCCGGCCTACCTGAGCCGCGATGACAGCCGTCCGCAGCCGGGCAGTACCTGGCTGGGCAACAAGACCACCTTCTATCTCGATGACGATTCGCAACTGGAAGCAGGCCTGGTCTATCACGACTATCCGATGGATCTGCGTGAAGGCCCGATGCGCCTGAAGGTCGCCTACACCGACGTCAGCGGCACCCTGAATTATCAGCGCCGCCACACCCTGTTCGGTCACGAGAGCAAAACCACCGTCGGCTGGCGCACCACCAAGCACCTGCCCAACAGCGGTGCTTCGCAGTACTCGCGGGTGAATGGGGTATTCGGTGCGAAAACGCGAGATTTCACCTACCAGGGTTCGGACACCGTCCTGCATGTTGGCAACGAACTGGAACTGATCCCCGACCTGTGGCTGACCAGCGGCCTGGCGGCGATCTACACCCGTCGCGAAAGCGCGGTGACCTATCCGGACAACGGCGGCAAGGTCAGCCAAAGTGACTGGGACTACGCCCCGCGTCTGGGCCTGCGCTATGACATCAGCCCGCAGTTGCAGGTCTATGGCAACCTGAGCCGCTCGGTGGAGCCGCCGCACCCGTGGGCGCTGATCTGGAGCTCGACCAGCGCCACGCAACCTATCGAAATGCACAACCAGACCGCCACCACCCTGGAACTGGGAGCCCGTGGCGAGTCGGCCATCGGTCGCTGGGACCTGGCCTGGTATTACTCGGACGTACGCCATGAGCTGCTGGCCGTGGAGATCGTGCAAGGTCAGCCCGCCAAGGAGTTCAACGCCAGCCCAACCGTGCACCAGGGCATCGAGGCCGGGCTCGACAGCCTGCTCTGGGAACGCGGCGGCGTCGGCAAGCTGTCCCTGCGCCAGGCCTACACCTTCAGCGACTTCCACTACCGCGACGACGATACCTTTGGCGACAACCGCCTGCCGGGCATCCCCATGCACTACTACCAGGCCGAGTTGCGCTTCGACCTGCCCAGCGGCTTGTATGCGGGGATCAACACGCAGATGGCGTCCAAGGTCCAGGTCGACTACGCCAACAGCTACCCGGCCGGCGCCTATGCCATTCTCGGCGCCACCCTGGGCTACAACTCGCCGAAACAAGACTGGCAAACCTGGCTCGACCTGCGCAACCTGACCAACAAACGCTACGCCGCCACCGTTACCCCGGGCTACGACGACAAGGGGGCGGACGCCGCCCGCTCGACCCCGGGCGAAGGCTTCGGCGTCTACGCCGGGGTGTCGTACAGCTTCCGCTAACTGGGCAATTGCACCTGCGGCTTGGTCGAGACGAAGATCGCCCAGCTGGACATGAACAGCGCGGCGATCAGCGGGCCGATGACGAAGCCATTGAGCCCGAACACGGCAAGGCCACCGAGGGTGGAGACGAGAATAAGGTAGTCGGGCATCTTGGTGTCCTTGCCCACCAGGATCGGACGCAGCACGTTGTCCACCAGGCCGATCACGAACACACCGTAGGCCGCCAGCACCGCGCCTTGCCAGAAGGCTCCGGTAGCGACGAAGTACACCGCCACCGGCGCCCAGACGATCCCCGCGCCCACCGCGGGCAGCAGCGACAGGAAAGCCATCAGCACCCCCCAGACCAGGGCGCTGGGAATGTCCAGAATCCAGAAGATGATCCCGCCGAGGGCGCCCTGGGTCACCGCCACCAACAGGTTGCCTTTGACCGTGGCGCGCACCACGCGGTTGAACTTCAGTTGCAGGCGACGCTTCTGCTGCTCGGCCAGCGGCACCGCCGTGCGGATCTTGCGCACCAGCTCGGCGCCGTCACGCAAGAAGAAATACAGCAGGTAGAGCATGACGGCGAAGCTCACCAGAAAATCGAAGGTGCCCTGGCCGAAGCTGAAGGCCTGGGTCGCGAAGAACTGACTGCCCTGCACCGCACCCTTGGTGATCTTGTCGCGCAGGCCGGCCAGGTCGCCCATGCCCATGCGCTCGAGGAAATTCTGGACGAAGGCCGGGAGGATGTTCTTGAAGCGTTCGATGTAGCCGGCCAGGTCCAGCTCGCCGCTCTCGATGCTTTTGTACAGCGCAGCCCCCTCCTGCACCAGCAGGGTACTGATAATGATTACCGGCAAGATCGCGATCACCAGGCAGATAAACAGGGTCAGCCCGGCGGCCAGGTTGCGCCGCCAGCCCAGGCGTGCCAGCAGCCGGCGTTGCAGCGGAGCGAAGACGATACCGAGGATCACTGCCCAGAACACCGCGCCATAGAACGGCAGGAGA
The DNA here is from genome assembly GCF_900497695.1 of Pseudomonas wadenswilerensis. Taxonomy (GTDB): domain Bacteria; phylum Pseudomonadota; class Gammaproteobacteria; order Pseudomonadales; family Pseudomonadaceae; genus Aquipseudomonas; species Aquipseudomonas wadenswilerensis. The sequence goes on from NZ_UIDD01000009.1 coordinate 124,057, forward strand.
ATCCAGATAAAGGCAATGGTCACCAGCACCAGCAGTGCCAGCAACGCCTTGTGTTGCATGACGGTTTCGTTCATGTGCGCTCCTTGTACGTTCTATTCGTTAGTGCCCCAGCCAGTGGTAAAAGTGCCGTTGATGCAGATCAATAAAAGCCTGCCGCAGCCGGCGTAGCATTCGCGCCTTTTGCCGCAGCCCGATCATGACCCTTCTCGCCAAACCCGAACTGCTCGCCCCCGCCGGCTCGCTGAAGAACATGCGCTATGCCTTCGCCTACGGCGCTGACGCCGTTTACGCCGGGCAGCCGCGCTACAGCCTGCGCGTGCGCAACAATGAATTCGATCACGCCAACCTCGCGCTAGGTATCAAAGAGGCCCAGTCCCAGGGCAAGCGCTTCTATGTGGTGGTCAACATTGCCCCGCATAACGCCAAGCTCAAGACCTTCCTCAGGGACCTGACGCCGGTGATCGACATGGCCCCGGATGCACTGATCATGTCCGACCCCGGCCTGATCATGCTGGTGCGCCAGCACTTCCCGCAGATGCCGATCCACCTCTCGGTGCAGGCCAACACGGTGAACTGGGCCAGCGTCGAGTTCTGGCGCAGCCAGGGCCTGACCCGGGTGATCCTGTCGCGTGAACTGTCGCTGGAAGAGATCGAGGAGATTCGCCAACAGGTGCCGCAGATGGAGCTTGAGGTCTTCGTCCACGGCGCCCTGTGCATGGCCTACTCCGGCCGTTGCCTGCTGTCGGGCTACCTCAACCGCCGCGATGCCAACCAGGGCAGTTGCACCAACGCCTGCCGCTGGCAGTACAAGGCCACCCCGGCGAGCGAGAATGTCACCGGTGAAATCGTTCGCGAGGTAGAGCCGACCCTGGGTCTCGGCGCACCGACCGAGCAAGTGTTCGTGCTGCAGGAAAGCAACCGCCCCGACGAAGACATGCCGGCCTTCGAAGACGAGCACGGCACCTACATCATGAACGCCAAGGACCTGCGCGCGGTGCAGCATGTCGAGCGGCTGACGCGCATGGGCGTGCATTCGCTGAAGATCGAGGGCCGGACCAAGTCGCACTTCTACTGCGCGCGCACCGCCCAGGTGTACCGCCAGGCCATCGACGATGCCGTGGCCGGGCGCGAGTTCGACCGCAACCTGATGCTCAACCTCGAATCACTGGCCCAGCGCGGATATACCGAGGGCTTCTTGCGCCGGCATATGCATGATGAATATCAGAACTACCAGCGTGGCAACTCGGTGTCCGAGCGCCAGCAGTTCGTCGGCGAACTGAGCGGCGAGCGGATCAACGGCCTGGCCGAAGTGCGGGTGAAGAATCGCTTTGCGGTGGGTGATCATCTGGAATTGATGACGCCGAAGGGCAATTACCACTTCGACCTGCACCAGTTGCGTGATCGCCAGGGTGGCACGATCGAAGTGGCGCCGGGGGATGGGCATACGGTGTATCTGCCGATCCCCGAGCAGGTCGATCTGGCCTTCGGCTTGCTGCTCAGGGATCTGGTTCATTGAATCAAGGCGCGGACTTCGCCAGCGTCGCGCCCTCAACCTCACGAATCACCTGCAGACGATACTGCGGGTCGGCCTTGATCTGCACCTCGGTGAATGGAATCACCTGCCACTGCTTGGCCGAGAACGCCCGGGTCTGGTCACCGGCATGGGCCGAACCTGCCTCACTGGACTCCGAGAACGCCAGCATGCCCAGGGCATGCGGCCCCCGCTCATCGAAGGTTACCAGTTGCAGGTAGCTGGTGCCGCTGACCACCAGGCGCTTGTCGGCGGCAACCGGTACGCTCTGGATCGCGTTGTACACGCCCAGGCTCGCCGGCCCGCCGTGAATCGGCGTGCCATCGGCAGCCTGCTGGATCTGCCCCCAGCGCGCGTCATTGCTGAGCCCGGCCTTGGTCACTTGCGCGACTGAAGCCAAGGCTGCCTCACGCAAGGCGTTGGCCACGTCGGCCTGATCGACGGCCAGCCCCCGCGGTGTGTGCTGCGGATCGGCGGCGTCGAAGCCGACCCGCCAGAAGTCCTTGCGCCCCTGCAGGGCCTGCATGATGTTCTGGAAGTGCACCAGGCCAAGGCCACTGTCGAGGTTGGCGCGTTGGTCCCAGGCCTTGAGGCTGGCGCATAGCGCGCCGAGCTGGGCATCGGCGGTTTGCCCGGCGCACCACTTGAGCAGGTCAGGCATGACCAGCTCGGCGACATACACCTGGTTGTCCATGACCATCTGCTGCAGGTCCGCCTGGCTGATCTTGCCCTTCTCGCTCAAGCTCGCCAGGCGCTGCAAGGCAAAGCGGCTGCGCGGGCCCAGGGGTTGACCCTCACGGCTGATCAACGGCGAGTAGCCCTGCAACGGTTTGGCCGGGTTGACCATCCAGGCCGAGTCGTTGGAGTGCTGGACGAAGTCGCTACGGCTCAGGCTCGGTTGCAGTTGCGCGGGGAAGATGCCGGCCTGCGCGGTGCGCGGGTCGACCTTCCAGTTGCAGGCACTGCGCGAGCCGTCGAGCACGATCATTTCCTGGCCGGCGGCCGGATCGCTGCACTGGGCGAGCAAGGCGGCATCGACGTAGGGCACCACCGACTGGTTCAGGTACAGCGCCTGGCCCTTGGCATCCACCGCCAGGGTGTTGACCCAGGGGATACCCTGCAGGCGCTGCACCGAAGCTTGCAGGCTTTTCAGGCTATCGGCGCGGTTCATGGCATCCCACTGCTCAAGTACCCGCGTGTTGTCGAGGTTGGCGTCACGCAGGCTGAAGGCGTACTGCTTGTTCCAGTCCAGGCGCCCCGGCCACTGCACGATCGGGCCGAATACCGAACTGTAGACGTCACGGGTCACGGGCTTGAACTGGCCATCCTCGGCCTTCACCGTCACGCTCAGACGTTGATGGGTCATGGCGAGCGACTTGCCGTCGAGCAGGTAGCGGGTCGGGTCCTTGGGGTCCAGCTCCAGCCGATACAGGGTGAAATGCTTGGAAGTGTCTACGGTATGGGTCCAGGCCAGATGGCGGTTAAAGCCGATGTTGATCAGCGGCAGCCCCGGCAAGGCAGCGCCCATGACATCCAGTTTGCCCGGCAAGGTCAGTTGCATCTGATAGAAACGCATGCCGCCTGCCCAGGGAAAATGCGGGTTGGCCAGGAGCATGCCACGACCATTGAATGAACGCTCGGCACCGATCGCCACGGCGTTGCTACCGCGCTCGACGGCAAATTGCTCCTGACGCGCCTGGGCGACGCTGAGGTCGGGGCGCAACTGGGCGACGATGTTGGGTGGCGTTGCTCCGGCCAATGCTTCGGCGAACTGGCCGACACCGCCTTCGACCAGCAAGCGGCGGGTCAGCTTGACCAGATCGAGGGTGGTGACAGGCCGCAGCCACTCTGCCTGCAGGCATTGCGCGCCCTGGCCCTGGGCCTTGAATTCGGCCAATGCGCGGTTGTAACCCTTGGCATAGCCCTCAAGGCGCGCGCGCATGGCCGGCGGTTGTGCCTGCCAGAAGCCGAACACCGCCGTCGGCGTGTTCAGCCAATTGAAGAACAGGTCGCTGGGCAGGTTTTCGCGCTGCTCGAAAGTGCGCTGCTTGGGACCGAAGTAACGCGAACGCTCGCCGTTGACGGTGACCACTTCGTTAGCCAGCAGGCACAGGTTGTCTTGCGCATAGGCATAGCCAATACCGTACCCCAGGCCCTGCTCGTCCTGGGCCAGGATATGCGGCACGCCGAAACTGGTACGGCGGATTTCGGCAGACGCATCGCCCGCTGCCACCCGCGCCTGGACGGGAAGGCTGAGACCGGCGAGCAGCCCGGCCATACAAAGGGTTGCAAAAGGACGAGGCTTGATCACGCGCACTCCAGCTCAATCAGGGAAAAGTCGTTCTGATTGAACGAAATACGCCGGGGAAATTTACGGTTTCAGCCAGCTCAATACGTCTTTAGAAGGTGAATCTGCAGATTTTTTTCGTCAGGTACTGCAGTTTTGCCGCGCTCATTCGTCTTATAGGTGTAGGCAAACACTTTTGCTTATCTGGACAGGCCAAGAAATGGAGCATTCACATGTACAACCAGCAACAGTCAGCGGTGATAGCTGGCCCTGGACGCACGAAGAGCCAACCTGTGACTGAAAGAACTGAAGCCGGCGAAAACGAGCGTCCCGGCAATGAACACATCCGCGAGCTGCTCCGGGCCTTTGGCCTGCGCACCAGCCTGATTCGCCTGAAGGTCATCGATGCCTTGCACATGGCCGATCGCAATGGTCGCAGTATCGGTGTACGCGGGATACACAGCCAGCTCGAGCAACTGGATATCCCGCTGTCGTTCCTCAGCGTTCGCGAAGTGCTCAAGCGCTTGTGCGCCGAAGGCGTGATCAGCCTGGGCAGCGATAAATGCTACAGCCTCAACCCCCAGGCCCGTGAAGTGCTGGAGCAGGCCATCTCTCGTTGAGCGCCCGGCCGGCCAAAGCCGGCCACGCTTACGGCCTCAGGTCTTGACCTTGCGCCGCATGATGCCATTGACCACCACCACAACCACCGCCACACCGATGGCGATGTACTGGAACACTTGCTCGCTGATCGTCCCCTGCTTTTGCAGGTAGGACAGGCCGAGCATGATCCCCAGCACCAGCAGGGAGATCAGGATGGAGTATTTCAGGCGTTGACCTTGAGTCATTGGGTATTTCCTTGCGACATCGGCGAAAAGGCCCGACGCGGGCCGAGCGCATGATACAACGTCCCCCGCCGGACAGCGGACAATTTCCCGCTTCTGCCGACAGCACTGCATTGCCAACATGGCTTCCCGGGCTGACGCCCAGACGAATGGAAGTCGACCATGCTCATGCGCACCCTGCTGGCCAGCCTGCTACTGCTTGGCACCTTCAAGGCTCATGCCTTGCCGACCGAATCCCAACCTCGAAACGTTTTGCTGGAACTCGGCTCACAGCTGGCGGGCAGCGCCGGTAGCAGCCAATGGCAACAGCTCTGGCAACGCACCCGACAGGCCGGGCACCTGGACTCTGGCGCACGAGGCGTGCACTTCGATGTGCCCCAGGCACAAATCCCGGCACTGGTTGCCGCTACCCTGGCCACAGCGGATGAGGCCCTCGCGCTGAAGCAGACGCAGGTGCTGTATCGCCGTGACTTTCACCCCAGGGTCATCGGCAAGGTTGCCGCACAGGAGGTGACCGCTGTGTGCGTGTGGGTCGACTGGCGCAGCTTCCCTGAACATGGAGTCAGCCGGCCGGCCAGCTATCTGGGCCAGGTCAGCCTGCTGCTGGCTCGCCCTTGCGAGTGAGCATGGGTTGGCCAACCAGACAAAGGTGAAATTACCTTACCAACGGGTAGTCAAGGCTCAGCGCTTGAGGCTGTATTCCATTCCCACATCGAAGCAATGCCAGTCCTACAGAAAGCGTGCAAATCGGCCACCCCTTCTGCCCCACTTGCTGCCTAGCCTCCGTTCTGCCCGGTAGCCGAGAATCCAGCTCAAGCCACGACAGGCAGACGCGCTTTGCCGCGCTGATGCTACTTGCAATGGCTTCAGCCGCATGGCACAGATCATCAAGGTGCCGAACTATCGCCCACAAGGAAGTCACCATGGAACTGAGCGACCTGGACCGAATCGACGTCGAGCAACTGCCCCACTCGCTGCAGATGCTGATCGAATGCCTTGGCATTGAACATGCCTACAACCTGACGAACACCTATGGCGGACGCCCCAAGTACATTCCCAAACACCGCGAACGCACGGCCCTGGCGGAAATTCTGCCAGCGCCCGCGCTGGATGCGCTGATCAAGCGATTTGCCGGCATGGCACTGGAAATCCCCAAGGTTGACCATTTCCTGCGCCAACTGCGCAACCAGCAGATTCAACAGGAAAGCGCCGATGGCCTGTCGCGCAGCATGCTGGCCAACAAGTACGGATTGAGCCTGCGTCAGATCGGCAATATTCGCCGCCAGGCCTAGGTTCTCAAATTGGTTTTAAATTTTTTCAACCAGATTTGAAATGGAAGTGCTTGCGAATGGGTGAATCGCCCAGCCTTGCCGGACAAAGGCTGGCTTGGTTGACGCTCACCATAAAGCAAACAATTCTTTGCCTTATCCAGGGAAATCGGTGCTAAGACAAAGAATTATTTGTTTATATGGTGTAGTCAGCGTGGTAGCGGACTGCAAATTCGACCTGACGTCCGCTGCAGTGGGAGAACCCCACCATTACTGAAGGTGCTATATCAGAAAATCGCTTTGCCTCGCAGCACCAGCCAACATCTGCTTGCCCTTGCTGTCTTATCATGACCATCAAGGCGAGTCGCGCCCCTCAGATATGTGTGCGCCGGGATCAGTATGCTACCGCTGTAACGCCCTTCTTTTAACTTTAACTTACTAAGGTATCGACGACCAACCGGGCCGCTCTACATAGAAATTCATTCGACATTTAAATCGAGCGGCAGCCCGTCGGTGAGACCACCGGAAGGTTCGAACGGAACTGAATCGCCCCTGGTGTCTACGAAACCAGGGGCGATTCACTATGACCTACCACGGCAGGCTCATAGCGAGCGCACGGATAGAGGCTGCCGCGACACTGACGATCACCGCGATGTCGAGCGCCCCTCGAAGCGTGTTGCTGTGGGGTTTGATCACGATATAGGGATAATGTGCTCGGCCGTTGGTTGGATATCCGCAGCGGTATCCCGAGACCTGGAGAAGCGCCCTTGCTGTCGAGCCCGCATGCCATCACCTATCTCAATCTCATGAAAGCGCATTGTGGGAGCATACTCGCATGGTTTTTCGCTTGACCCCAGCAGGCCTCGTCATCGCTCACGTCGCTAGGGTTGCCCCCTCACTGGAGTGATGGGAGTCTGCCGTCGCTCGCCAAAATTGTATTTGAGACTACTAACGTGTGTATTGATTGAGCAAGGGCATTGGGCCATCATGCACTATCGATTGTCGAAACGGAAAACACACCTCAGTCGTCTAATAGTTTACCTAGCAAGATAGAAAATATCATTTAGTAATTCAAGGCAGACGAAATCGGATAAAAATAAAATCTGATTTAAATACAGGGATTGAAAATGCTAAGTACTGGTGACCATAAAGAGATTTTTGTAGACTGCCAACACAAATTCCGAGGATTGGTTTCGGCCTTCAAGGCAAAAAAATTTGAGAAAAACCGTAGACACGATCACTCCTTCGTTTTTCGACGCGGCTACCGAGACCTAATGCTCGAGGCTAGAGCTGCATTACACACATCGACTTTCTCAAAATACCTACAGTGGTGTGGCTTTCATATAGCGAACCAACTCCCCGAACTTAAAAGGTATCCAACAGGGTACGATGAGCTACAGGGAGTATCTTGGAAAGATTCTAAAGTATCGCTTGAGCGAGAAATCCTTTGGATTGCAGCTAGAATCAATCAAGACCACGCTACGGTAAGTCATTTCAGATTATACGCAGAAGAAATTGAAAAACTTGTTCTTTCGGGCGACCACACAAAAGCGATAACCTTACTGAAAGAGCTAGAGTCTATACACGGCGCGAGCTTCTGGTCAGTACAGCTTCGAATTGCACTAGAAGGTGTCGTGGGAGGCTTGGAAGGCCAAAAAAAATACACATCAGAAGTCCGATCTATCTATAAGGCAGGACTACTAAATTTCATTGCTTACAACACTAGCGTACGAAACGAAGACAGGGTAAGCATACAAAAATACACGGAAGACATTCAGAGACGCATAACTGATCACAGCAGATACGAAGACTCTGTAAAATCCTACATGAGGCATCGACTGCTAAATATTTGGCCGAACAAGATCGAAGAAATTGCGGATGTACTTCGCGTCGAACAAAGCCATTCGCTCATAGACATATATGAGACATTTGTAAGCCTAGTTCAACATTCAACAACCTCCGAGAGTAACAAAGAACTAAAAACCACTGTAATGGCGGCATTAAATCAAACACTGACAGTAAACGATTTTAGATTATCAAAAGCCTGCTTATCGTTTGGCCTACCAGTTAATTCAAGTTTTCCTCTCAGGCAGACAAAAACCGCTGATGCGCTCGCTCTCGGCAATTCATACTCAGCCATAAAGTCTGCGTTACTGCCAAAAGACCTCCTCCGACGAAAAGCAGACGCCTGGGAATATATTTACTCTGGAGTTGCATTAAGCTTCGGCTCTAAAACCATTAAAGGCGGAAACCTTTCCGATGTAAGCCGCCTGATAGCTAGCGTATTAAGACAAGACCATAGCTCATCGGCAGCTTATTCACGCCTACTAAAAGTCACCACAAACTTTAGCGGATTACCATTTGCAAATGCGATTCGCAATTTTGTCGGATTACTGTATCGTTCGTTTCCAGCTCAAGAATGGCGACCAGAAACTATCTCTTTGAACTGCCCTTCTATCGGCGTTGAGGACAAAGTTAATTTTGATCTTAACCTAGACCAATCACCTTCTAATCTTCTTTGGGGACTTCTACAAAATCCAAATCGAGATTTCGGAAACCTTGACAGCGTAGCAGTAAAACTATTTCGATGCTGCGGACTGTTGAAGAGCGATGACCTAGAACTAGTATTGCATGATATCGAGTCACTAAGAGAATCCAAGCCGCGCTTACTTCCGGCTCTGGTGATTCCACTTTACCTGCATGCTCTTCACGAAAGTGGCCATCGTCAAACCATAATAGAACTTATAGCTGATGAGTGTTCAAGAGAAAAATGTAGAATTGATCTACTCCCTATAGCAAGCACGATCGAGAGTTACACTACCGAGGAATACAATAGGTGCGGCGCACTATTAGCCCCACCGATAGCGTTACACATACTGTGGGAAATCACCGAAAAAAACACAACCGCCTCTCACCTTAGATTCAAACTTGGTCAAGTTATTCGTAGAAAAGATGTCCAAGAACCTGCCAAGCTGATAAACATCATGGAGAAAACTCCATTACCCGCCCATCAACTTGTATATTTTTTAAGACACGTATGCACCTGCAATTGGGTTGACCAAGTTCGAGTCGTGAAAACCACATCGGAAATATTGCATCAACGTCAAAATACTTGCTCAGTACTGCGAGACCTTGATCCAGAGCGAGAGTACGAGTACACAGATGAGATAATGGAAATATCAAATCGACAACTGATGAGTGACGGCCAGTGGATTGTGGACCGCACAAGAGTTCAAGTTGATATCGGCGCACTGACGCGATGGGCCACCCGGGAACTTTCCGAAGAGTTTTATAGATATAGAGATTTAGCCAAAGTAGTAACCCCGGCAGAGTACGATGAACTCATGAGAGATATCTTGATTGAAAATCAGATATCACCACAGTTCTCTGAGTTCGACGAAGCGGATACTGTTTTGTATTCTCTTCTCGCCAGAGTTGGCCACGAATTCCTAAACAACTCACTATTCGGTCTTGACTACTATTTAAGCAAACGCATCAGGCATCAGTCTTTTGTAGGCCTTATCCGCGGCCCTCTTGAGCTACAAAACTTAATCACAAATAAAGAAAAAAGCGGGGCCGACTACAATATAAACGAAGAGCTTCTGGAAAGATTCTCAGACTGTTCTAAAGATATCTTGTCAAAACTCAGCAATACCATAGAGCGCTTCTCAGACTCCTTCGATACAGCAATCATTGAGACGAAAAATAAGGTAATCCAAATCAGATCGAAGGAAAACCCGCACGGACTAATCTCATTTGAACTGGGCCCTCAAATCGTCCCAATTGCCAGAGTAGTATTGAACGACGCGGACACGGAAACCTTTGTAAAGGGCGCCGTTGGAATCATGTGGGCGCTACTAGATCGCTCACTAGGAGAAGTTAGAGAATATATCTCTGGCGAACTGAAGTCGAGAATAACTATTATCTTCGACGAATTCCGAGCATCTTTAAAGAGTCTCGTTGAAGGGCGATCTGAATACCCTGAAGTCGACAGGACAATTGGCGAATGCTCCGTAGCTGTTCAGCTTGCGCTAGATGATGCGAGTAGTTGGTTCTGCAGAACTAGTGACAAAGACGCACTCAAGCGAACATTTGACACCGATCAGGCAGTAAAAATCTCGATTGAAGCTGCAAAAAAATGCCTTCGCGGGTTCGAGCCAAACATTAGTGTAATTACAAGCACCTCTGATGTCGTCGTATTGCCTAGTACACTGGTTTTCATACATGACGTAATATTTGTATCCCTGGACAACGCAAGAGTTCATTCAGGCTTAAAAAACCCAAAGATTCATATATCAGTTGACCCAGACCTCGGCAATGAGAGCTTTGTAATAAAAACACGTTGCTCCGCAAAATCTAGCACACGAATTGAATCAGAAAAAAAACTAGCCGAGATTAGAGAGAACATAGAGCGCGGCGAGTTCCACTCTAAAACCAAAACCGAAGGGGGCAGCGGGCTTTATAAAATCGCAGCTGTGGTAAAGCAATCAACTAAAGGCCATTTAACATTCGGCTTCAATGATGATGAATTCGAAATAACTGTAGCCTACCATTTTATGGGCGAAACGCTTCCCATCGAGGAGGTATTATGAGTGAGCGGCCAATCGCTATTTTAATTGTTGAAGACGAAGTACCAAAGAGCACACAGATCGAACTGTTTCTGCGGGCTCTTTGTGTACCCATGCACATCAACACGGTTCGCTCGGTCAACTCCGCATTAGACATACTAGACGAGAACGTCCCAGACCTTATACTTCTTGACATGTCATTACCAACGATTGATGTAGATATTCCCAATAAAGAAAGTGGCGGTAGGGCTCAAGGGTTCGGAGGTATAGAGGTCCTAAGATATATGGGATTTGCAGGCCTAGCTTGCCCAACGATAGTAGTCACGGGCTACGAGGTTTTTCCTAGAGAAAGTGGTGATATAGGTTTTTCAGAGCTTCGGGAGGAGCTTAAAGAGGATTTTCCCGGGATCATACAAGGAGTTCTTCACTACAACTCCACCTATGAGACTTGGAAAACTGAACTAAGAGCCGCTTTTGAAGCCTTCCGAACTAGTAAAGGGCATGAGTAACTGTGCGAATACTAATTGCCGACGACTGCAAAAGTCGTTACAAAAACCTCCTGACAAAACTTTCGGAAATCGGTATTGATCGTGCCTCCGTGGTCTTAGTAGGAAGTGCCGATGAGGCACAGACCGCGTTGGAAAATCAGTATTTTGACTTGTTAGTTCTAGATATAATAATCCCTCTTTACGACACTGATGAAGATGGCTCTCACGAGCACTCACTTGCGATCCTTCACCGAATAAACAATGATGAGCTCATCATCAAGCCAGGAAAAATAATTGGTATAACCGCAGATTTGGGTGCAGCTGGAGCAGCGAAAGATACGTTCTCCGAGAGCACGTGGTCTATTATCAACTACTCCCAAATAGATAATGAATGGCAGCAGAGGATTATTAACTGCGCCAATTATATTCTACGTGAGAAGCAGGCGCGCCCCGTCGTAACGACGAGAGCAGAGCGGACTGATATCGTTTTATTATGTGCGCTTGAAACACCTGAATTTGAAGCACTGATGGAGGTGCCTTGGAACTGGGCTCCTTCACGTCCCATCCACGATCATATGTTTGTTAGAGATGGATGGTTTACATCAAACGGCCATAAAATTACCGTCGCTGCCGCTTTCGCAAGTAGAATGGGAATGGTAGAAACGGCGGTAAAAACTTCTATCGCCATATCTCAGCTCCGCCCAAGCCTAATCGCTATGATAGGGATATGCGCAGGAATTCCAAGCAAATCTAAAATTGGCGATGTCATTTTCGCTGAATTCGCTTGGGACTTCCAAAGTGGAAAAATAGTACGTGATGGAGAAACAACTAAACGCATGATTTCTCCTCATCAAATTCCGGCGACATATGCCATAAAAACCTTGATGGAGGTACTGCGTTCAGATAGGGAATTTCTTAACGAGTTGCCCTCTATTTTTGGCACGGAGTGCCCGTATACTACAAGAATAAAAATAGGCCCCGTAGCCTCAGGCTCTGCGGTCCTTGCCGATGGAATAACCATCAAAGAAATTCAAGAAAACCAACAAAGAGACGTATTTGGTGTAGAAATGGAAATTTACGGATTATATGCCGCAGCGTATACATCTAGTCCACCTATACGTTTTTTTGCCTTGAAAGCTGTATGCGATCATGCTGACCCAGACAAAGATGACGAAGCGCAACGATATGCTGCATTCGCTAGCGCCCGAACACTTCAAAAACTGCTTGAAGACCATGGTAAAATTTGCTTAGGTGAAACTAAATGACAGATAATGATAAAATCCAACGGACAATGGATCATGCGTGGAGATACTTCGAACTGCACGCCCAACAGCGAATGACTGTATTCAACTTTTTCTTGGCAATTTCCGGGCTTATTTCCGCGGGGGTTGGAGTATGCTTGCAACAGGGAACTAAATTTTCAACTTTAGCTTCTTTACTTGGCATTTTTCTTATTATGGTATCTTTCATTTTCTGGAAACTTGACCAACGAGTTTCCGAGATGATTAAATCAGCGGAGTCGACTCTTTGCCAAGTCGAGGCAGCAACCGAAACCGATGACATATTAATCTTTACTAGAGAGCGGCAGACACCTCGTGCCAAAGGATTTTTTGCAGTTTGGACTTATGGAAAATGCTTCCGGGTATCTTTTTTTGCTGTTGGCCTTATAGGGCTAGCCTTCTCAATACTTCCACACTTTGTAGATTTCTCCGCCAAACCTGGCGAAGATAATACTCCATATAAACGCGTGTGCATCCTATAAATCAATAATATCTTTAGGAAATGTGGGAGGAGGGATAACTTCCCGCCCCCACAACGAGCAAAACTTAAATTTTCTCTATTTAATTTGTTACGCAGATCGTGCACTTTACTGAGCTACGTAAAAATTTCCTTTCAGTGCAGAGACACCCCGACAATCGTAGATAAGTGAGAACCCTCAAAGTAATGCTATGAAAGTAGGTCCTTTACGGCGTATCGGAGTCCTTCCTCACTACGAACTGAAATCACGGGCAGCTTCCGTGCCTGAGTTGGCACGATGGATGAGTCATCCAAATTGAACAACCAGACTTTCATTCCACTAAGTGCTTCTAAGCTGAGCGCCAAAGCAAGTTCATCATAGCACCATGGACTCTGAGCATAGAATCTACTCCAAAGAACAGCTACGATATCGCTGCGGCGGATCGCTTGCTCTATTGTTGTTGGAATCAGCTGATCAGATACGATCTCCCTTTCGCCCAATACAGCTTCGATACCATAACTCATTAGCACATCATCTAAAGCTACGCCCATGGCACTGTCTTGCCGCGCGACACTGATGAAGATGGTTTTTGGCTTAGGACTGTGTGCTATCGATCGCCTCACTCTGTCACGTACTAGACGATTAGCGATTGATACTGCTTTCTCAACGCTACCCTCACTTTCCAGAATAGTTGCGTCGAACCCTGGATTTAGCCGACCCCAATCACGGCGGCGGTAAATGCGCTTTGCCACCCCTCCCAAGAACGCAAAAGGAATAATTGGCAAACCTTTTGCTTCAGCTAGGTGGAGCAGCGTACTTGCGGTTTTAGAGACCTTCCCGCCCAGTGCTACGACGACGTCGGCCTTTTCAAGGGCCTGAAGCTGCGCGAGCAACCACGCCTGCGACCAAGACCCGTCTTCTTCAGTCTCCGGTGCAGGATAGTCCCAGTCTTGGATCATCAGATTGGCGCCGAAGGTCCGCCGAAAAAGCTGCCGTTTCTCCTCGACCTTCGGATGAGTTGGGCTGTGAAAATGAATGGTACCGCCGCCATTTGCATCGGCATAACCCATTGCAACATAGTAGTCTGCGGAATCGGGGAAAGGACTACAGACAACAAGATGAGCTCCGGCCCGTGCCAGTACGGTCCCTAGTTTGAGAGACGCACGATGTAGTTGAGGCAATTCAGAATCGACATCGGCAGTCTCGCCAGTCTCGCCCCCGATAACGTAAACCGACCTTGCCCATGAATCCAGCCGTTCCGGGTCTGTTGATCCACCGGAGTGAGCTGCACTTAGGTTCTCGACCTCAAACAAGCCCGCCTTTACCGCATGAATGAATAGCAGAGCGGCGTTCTTAGCAGACAATGCTCGGAACACCCCCTTCGCGACCTCTTCAATCTTCGCCTTGCGTGCGTCCGCGTAGTCAGAGATTCCGCGAATTGCAATAGTCCTAGGTGTTGGTATATGAATAAGTGCGGCGTCATAAACACCCGCAGTTTCCATTTCCATTGCTGCCGCCTTTCGGTCGACATTTTGTTTGATCCACTCCAAGAACGCTCTGCCCTTACCTACTGCTGGACCACTGGCGAGATTTAGATCATCGCCTGCATAGAGCTTGCACTCTCCGCGCATTTCCATGCCCGCGTTTATAAGTGCCGTTTCGGTCGCAGCAGATATCAAGGCAGATCTCAGCTGTTGCGTACTGCTCTGCCACTCCCTATATTCCGACTTACGGGTGTGTGCGAAATACTGGAAACGATTCAATAGTCGCCGAGAAGTCAGAAAGCGGTCTCCTGATACTAGGAACGTCCAGTCACCTTCCTCACCACTTGTAGCAGAATTAGCGAGATATTCATTGACGCTGTCCGGGATAAAAACGTCTCCCGGCTCAATTTCGTTAGTGAGTGATCCTGCGATTCCGACTACAACCACGTCCGCAGGCTCAAATTCTTTGATTAGAAGGGATACAGTAGAGGCAGAGCGGGTGTTCCCCATTTTACCAGCGGGAACCATTGCAACGTTGAAATCTCTGCCTGGTGTCGGCCCGGGAATTGTCCCGATGAAAGCAGTGAGGTTGGCATTCTTGAGCTCCCTAGCTTGAAATTGGTCACCCAGCACTTCAAGCACGGACTCAGCTTCTTCGCTGAGGGCCACATAGAGCAGAATATCAACGCGGTCGGTCATATCTTTCGAGGGTCCGGAATGTTTTCAGCGAGGCAAGCAGGGAATAATGGCTTCGTAATACCTAGAAATCTAGGTATTACGAAGAAAATCGTGCCATAACATCTAGAATTCTAGACATTATACCGACTTAGGAGTGGCTCAGCGGGACGAGTGCATGAGGCCGCAACACTATCGGCGACAGCTCCCCCCTCAGTCGCTTTTCTCTGCCGAATCGCGGTCGATCTTCGGTAACGGGACATCAAGCACGCCTTGAGAGAGGCCACGTAGTTGAGCGTTGTACTGCCACCGAATGAAGCGCTCGAGTAGAAGGCCACTTTCAGCCTTCAAACGCTGGTTCTCACTTTCGAGACGCTGGATGCGCTGCTCCGCGATGGCTAGGCTTGCGGGACGCTTCGTGGGCTGGAAGCCTGACTTCTGCTGGGTCTTTTTATCAAGAAACGCACTTTTCACTTGAGCGTGCGCATTGAGCGTCTGTCGCGTTGGCCGCGTCCCGATCATCCATCACTGAAGCCCGAGCACGGAGACCTGCCACAAGCTTGTAAACCCCATACTCCCGCCGCAGGACTTCGCAAATGCTTCCGTAATTTCGCTCTAGCTCGTTTCGATCCTGAATGCCAAGCACATCATCGATCACGTAGCATATTTGAGCTCGGAGGTTGTCGTAGGTGTACACCTCAAGCTCAATGCACAGGGCCAGATTGATTTAACCTCCTGGTGCATCGACTCAACCGCCGTGAGGGCCACCCGTGCCTCTGCCGGAGCAGGCAAAAAAGGGGGGCTGAAGAACCGTCGGACCACGCACTTGGAAGAAGCCGGGCGGGTTGACGACGAAAATTCATATAGTCAGTGTCGCCCGTGGCATCCCACTCCACTTCACGCTCTCAGGTGGAAACACCAGCGACATCTCCCTTGCTCAGCGACTGCTGGACGCTGTCCACACACCGTGAGCGCAGCAACCAGGTTGATTCCCTAAGGCGGTGATTTAATTTTGAATGCTGAAGGACCGTCCCCGGCAGCTGTTGCCGGCTGGCTGCGCTTCGTGCTTGGAAGCCAGACCATCATGCTTCGGCTTTCCCCTCTTTCGTGACTGCATCGAACGACTTCGTAGTAATCGTTAATGCACGTACGCTGGACAACACCGTGCGCCTGTACTTATCTCTGACTGACATGTAAGCCGCGCCCCTGCCGCGGCTGTACACCATACTGCCCAAACAGCGGATTTCGGACATAAGCGTACAGGCTGAAGAAGCTTTGGATTTGATTTCGCCGCTACCAAAAAATAGGGGCGACTACGCTCCATCTGGAATTTTTCCTCATTGGTAGCTATGCATGGCGAGGGATCGAATTTTGAAGGTAATTTTTCAATTGGGCTGGATGCTAGTGCCATTTCTAACGGCCGGCTGCGGCTCCGTTCAGATGAAAGCGGCGCGAGGTGAATCCGGACTTGGCAGCGCAGATCCGCAAAACTCTATGCCTCCGGCCTGCGTTGCGTTGCTGGCAACCTCCCCCAATGGCGACCGGCTTATCCAGGCGCTCTCCCTCGACAAATCCGAAAAGGGATGCCTCGGCTCCTCCACTTACCCCGCAGTGCAGATACGTAAGGAAAACGAGTGGCTCGTGAGCTCCGACACTGCGACCACTACGACTGTCCGCTACCGAGTCTTGCAAGCCCACACTTGTATGTATGTACTCGAGGTGCAGCAAAACTTCGGGGGCAGTTTCACTACCGGAGAACTGCTGGTGCTCGAAACCGGACGCACCGCTGTCGAAGGTCTGGCACCAAAGACGGTTCTGACTCTGCTTAAAACATTCGCAGTAAGTCAGGTCGAACAAGCCAAGTCTTTCGCCCAGTCTGCGGCGACGGGCAGAACCTGTGCACTCTAGGTGACGCCCTTGCTCCTGCCGACTCATATACCGACGCGCTTACACGCTTTGCTAGACACAGAGCTGCTGTGCTCGGAACTGTCGCGGCGGTCGAAACCAGCCTCGGGAAAATATAGCTCCGAGCAGTTGCGCACCGTCGGGCGCCCTGCCTACCTGAGCCAAGATAGCGGGAAAGAATACGAGCGTAGTGCGCTTGCCGAAAACTCCGGGCAATGGCGTCGATTTGAAGCGTTATATTCCGAGGTTTTTGGCGTACTGGCTCGATTTCTAGGGGAAGTCGTGTTGATGAGCGGACGCGCTGCCATTCCAGGATTTCACATTATCCGGAACAGCGCTAATTTTCCGCGTTACGAAGGAGGAGTACCGCATGTGGACTCTTCGTACCTCCATGTTCCCGCATTTGTTGGAGAGCAGCTCGGCCGCGACCAGTACTCTTTCACGCTTCTATTATCGAGAGAAAATGACAATGTTGGATTGGAGTACTGGGCGCCTGGTACAACGGAAGCCGATGCCATTTTACAAGCTCCGCTTGCCTTCGTTCCCTATTGCAGAGGGAATCTGGTGATTTTCGATTCACGGCTGGTGCATCGCATCGCGCCGTTTTCGAGCGAGCTAGAGCGAGTCACGCTCCAAGGCCACATCATACGGTTGGAAGGCCGTTTAGTAGCTTTCTGGTAAGGAGGAAGCATGCCACTGACCCAGCAACAAATTCTGGAAATCCGAGAACACGTTGCCTCCAATGAAAGTTGGCGCAATGACGTCTATCACGACTCCTTAGGCATCCCGACGACCGGCGTTGGATTCAATTTGAATCGAGGCGACGCGAAACAAAAAATCGAGGCGATGGGTCTTGATTTTGACACGGTCTATGCCGGGCAAGTTGGCCAACCGATGTTGACAGATGCTCAGGTCGACCAGCTCTTCTCTGCCGACATCGCAGGCGCCATTGCAACAGTCGAAGCCCGCGTCCCTGGATTTTCGGGGCTGACTAGTGGGCGTCAGGCGGTGTTGGTGGACATGGCATTCAACCTTGGACCAGGGGGCTTTGGACGCTTCACTGCGATGTTGGCCGCGGTTAACTCTGGCGATTGGGACTTGGCTGCCGACGAGATGGCCAACTCCCTCTGGGCGCAGCAAGTTGGGACGCGGGCCAGTCGCAACATCACCGCCATGAAGGACGGTACTGCGCCTCAGCACGGTGGAGGTAACCCCAAGGCGAAGGACATAGACGGAGGCGGTAAAACGGGAGACAAGGGCAAAGACGGTGACAAGGGCAAAGACGGAAAGGATGGCAAGGACTCTTCCGACAAGGGTAAAGACGGCAAGGACGGCAAGGACTCTTCCGACAAGGGTAAAGACGGCAAGGACGGCAAGGACTCTTCCGACAAGGGTAAAGACGGCAAGGACGGCAAGGACTCTTCTGACAAAGGTAAAGACGGGAAGGACGGGAAGGACTCTTCCGACAAGGGTAAGGATGGAAAAGACGGAAAAGACGGTAAAGACGGAAAAGACGGAAAAGACGGTAAAGACTCTTCGGACAAGGGCAAGGATGGCAAAGACTCCTCCGACAAAGGCAAGGATGGAAAAGACGGAAAGGACACTTCGGACAAGGGCAAGGATGGAAAGGATGGCAAAGACTCCTCCGACAAGGGCAAGGATGGGAAAGACGGAAAGGACGGTAAGGACTCTTCGGACAAAGGCAAAGATGGGAAGGACAGCAAGGACGGACTAGACCTGGGCTGAGGTGGTGCTATGCGTTGCTTCATTCTTGGTGCCGATCTAACAAGAGATGCTTGGCTCGTCGTCGCACTGCGATCGCGGCGATATAGCGTCGTGGACATCCCGCACTGCAACCTCCTGCAAATCCATTTAGAAGCTGGCGGGCTATGCGAGTTGCTGTTACATGAACAACGGTTGAGCCCCGAAGACCGGTTGTTTTTTTTGCGAGTGCCACGATTGCCTATACAGGTCGATGCTGCGCAGGGAGACTTTGCCTACAGCGAGTGGAGAGCTGCCCTTGAAGCCGCCCTCTATACGCGGGCGACACAAGTGCTGAATGGGGAGTGGGTGCTGAAAAACTTCGGCCTGCGCAGCTCCGATACATTCTGGACACGCATGTGTCAGAAACTATGTTCAGCCAGCGATTCATTACGATTGGAATGGCCCGGGAATGCCGAAAGCTACACCACAGCACCGACTCCTTGCTTGGAGGTTACGGTGACCCGCCGTCGGTGGGCGAGCGAGCTTCCTCTGCTGTACGAGGTTGAGCGCCATTCGGCCTCACTGCTGGGGCTACAGGAAGCCCTACGCGTTCATCGATTGGACTTCCTGCGGGTGTGGATAGATCCTTCTCCCGGCCCCTTACGCATTACACGAGCTAGCGCAGAACTGCCGACGGAGCCTTCACTCAGTTTTGAAATGGTGCTCGATGACTTTTTGTAGCGACTTGCCCATTCTTGTGGGTTATGGGCGCGAGGGAACATTCGCACACCTCGTCAATCTTCAGCTCGACTCAGGAATGGCGTTCCGTACTCTGGACCTGCATCGCGTCGAGAACTGTGGCAAGCTGCTTCTGGAGCACGTTTGCGACGGCTTCCGTGTTGAGGTCGATGATGAAGAGTTCCATTTCGGGCATGCTGCCGTTTTCTACCGCGGCTTCTTCCGCCCTTCAAACGATCCCGTCCGCTCCAGGTTGCTAGCACAGTTCATCGGCGAGCTGGAAACGGGTCTACAGATGTTGCCGCTTTCCTGCCTCGTCATGAACCGGCCAGAGGCCGGTATAGGCAACGCTTCGAAGGCGCGTCATGTCGCCGAACTAGCTGCCTGTGGTTTTCGCTTGCCGTCTACGCTGGTATCGAACCAAGCCGACGCCGTCAAATTGCATGTTGCGCCGAATGCCGGCTGGGTCAACAAGGGATGTTCGGGCATCCGAACCATAGCCGTGGCAGTGGGAGGCCCCGAAGTCGCGCGGCTCGATTTGTTGGATCGCTGCCCGACCCTGTTCCAGCAACATGTTCGTGGTTATGACGTGCGAGCCCACATGGTGGGCGCATCCTGCGTTGGGTTGAAGATTGAATCTGACCGGGTCGACTATCGGTATGCCAAGCGTCAGGGCGGCAACATCCAGGTTCAGCCAATTGAAGTTCCGGTAGCAGAGCAGTTCAGAGCAATCGAATACATGCACCGCGTAGGGCTGGAGTTCGCAGGCTTCGACTTCAAGGTGGATGCATCCGGTTCTTGGTGGCTGCTCGAGGCAAACCCCATGCCCGGCTTTGAATTCTTCGACCAGTTCGCAAATGACCGTATCGGGTTAGAAGTACTTCAGTCCTTGCAGGCCAACGCTCCGCTTCCGCGACGGCCCGTCTTGGACAAGCCTGGAGAACTGTTCATCGACGCCTCTAGGGTCCCCCCCGTCGATCGGGCGGACTGAGCGTCGTCGGCCAATAGAATATAGAGAGATGTCAGCAGAAACTGGAATGAATCCGGCATGCTTGGCCTGCTGCACTTTGTCACTATTGAGAGTGTCGCGCTATGGGGATGAAAGGATCCTTACCGAGCTCTGTCTCACAAGCTTTAGCCTACGATGATGGCCTACTGGTCGAAGCCTGCACAACCCAGCAGGCAAGCCCGAATGGGCCAACCCTTACCTATATCAATGGCGGTTTAAGGACTGACGTAACCACGCCTAAGGCCATGCGCTCCTGTTCACCTTTGCTCTTCGACAGCTCCGCTTCATAGGTCGCTTCGGATGCTTTATTCAGATCGCCCTACCCTTTGCAGTGCTCTGGGGACGTCGGGCCGGTATTCCGGCTAGCGATCCTGAATCGAGGGCATAGCGCACCAGAAACCCAAGAGAAACCAAACCGCCCATGCCCGCTGCCCGCGGCTTTCTTCCCCCTGGGGGCACCGGGTAATGGATGGGCGTGCTTCAGGCTAAATAGCGCATGCAGATGGTTTTCCGACCTAAAGATCCCAAATTTCAGAAATTCCACTTGACTACAATGAATTTCCGAAAAGCAATCGTCCATATTTCATGGAATGTGGACATCTGCAGTCTAGTAGTCATGCGGTAGTCAACGTTTTTACTTTTTGGAAGGCTATCCCCATAAAGGCTCGGTCGTGCTAAGTGGAATTGCACCAGACTTTGTACGAAAAGTGTCTGCGCGACGATCAGGCTGCGTTGAAAGCAGGCTGGTGCGCCAGCCCGGTCGGAATGATCATTTTACAACACGTAAAGTCGAGCGCGACTCCGACCGTTCCTCGTCTGTTTTCGCCTTGCCTGATCGCCGCTCGGCGATTTTTCGTACAAACCCTAACCATGTCGCTTTTCGCAATGGCAGCATTCACAGGTCTGGTCGATGGCCTGGTGCGCCGGGATCTGCGCAAATTCGGTGCAGGTCGGGAATCCAGCTACCTATATCTCAAGGCACGCGCAACGATCATGCCGCTGGCCATTTTCTCTTGGACCTTCTACTTGGCCCTCCCGATAAGCATCAACCCCTTGCTAGTGCTGCTCCCCTGCGCCGCGCTACTCGGTGTATCCGTGTCCGGCCAACGCTCACACAATCAGCGAAGCCACTCACCGAAGGGCGTTGCGGCATCGACATAGCGGATGGCGGACTGAATATCGCGCCATCCCACGTAGGTCATCAGATCTCTCGCAGACCACTGATTTCGGCTCGCCCAAGTTGCAAATCCACGCCGCAGGGAATGACCGGAATAGCCCTCACCTGTCAGCCCACTACGCAACATCACTTGCCGTAGTACGCGTGACAAGCTGTTCGAATTCAGGGCCTGACTGCCAATATGCCCCCAACGGTCGATGCTCCGAAACACCGGCCCCTCCTGTAATCCAGTGCTCACCTTCCACCCTACAAACGCATCGACCGGACATAAGCGCTTCAAGGCTGGCACATTCACGGTCCTGCCGCGGTTATCCCTATCGGTTTTGCTGCTAGGTAAAAACAGCTCCAAGCGCTCTCGTGGACACACCCGGACATGCTCGAAGCGCAGTCGGCACAGCTCATCAGCGCGCAACGCTCGCCAGAACCCCAGCAGCAGCAACAGCTGATCCCGCGCCGCTCGCAGTCGTTCGGCGTCTGCTGTGTCGCGCTGCTCCTTCTGCAGTTGCGTGACACAACGCTCCAGATCCTCCAGCGCCACTGCAGCCGCCTGCTGCGGGACCTGCGGGTGCAGCGCCTGGATACCGCGCAGCGTATCGCGCACCCGAGGGCTTTTGGTCGGGTCACTAAAGCCATGCTGCTGATGCCAACGAGCAAGTGCCGCCAGGTGGGTTTTCAGCGTACTGCCGGAGAGTTGCGCACCGTAGACAGCCAGGTAGCGCACCACGCTCTCACTGGATGCCGGCAACCACCCTCCCCACTGCGCTTCAAAATGCTCGATCGCTTGGGCATAGCGCCGCCGCGTGCTCTCGCGCTGGGCTGCCGCCAAATATCGCTCCGCGTCGCTCATTGAGCACCTCCGTACTGCTAGCACCACTGACACCCCAGCCAAAGCACTATCACGTTCGAGAATTCAGGATTCTCGAACGCCAGTTCGTCGCCCGTTTCTCACGCACTCTGCTCATATCATACCTGTACGCTCATACTGGCTTTACGGTACGAAATTGTCGGAGTCGGATCATGGCCCGCGCCGGAATCAACAAAGCTTTGGTGCAACGGGCGCGGGATGCCCTACTCGCCCGCGGCGAACACCCAAGCATCGAAGCGGTGCGGGTGGAGCTCGGCAATACGGGTTCAAAAAGCACCATTCTGCGTTATCTGCAAGAGCTGATGCAGGATGAACCGCATCCGCCCAACATCTGCCTGGATGATGAGCTGCAGGCGTTCATCGGCAGTCTAGCCCAGCGCTTGGCCGCCGATGCCCAAGCGGCCGTTGCCGCGGACCGGGCTCGCCTGCAGCGACAACAGACCGCCTATGAACAGCAACGCGCAATCGACCAGGCGCGCTTCGAGCAATTGCAGGCAGTACACAGGGAATTGAGTGTTGAACGCCAGGAAGCACAGCGGCGCGAGCAGAAGCTCAACCAGCGGCTGCAAGAAATGGAAGGCGAACGTCAGCGGCTTTTGGTCAGCGAACAACATGACCTGCAACTGCTGGAGGAGCGAGCGCAACACATCGTTTCTCTGGAGCAAAAGCATAGGCAAGCACAGGAGGCCCTGACCCACTACCGCCAACAGCACTTGGCGCAGCGCGAACAAGAATTGCAGCGCCATGATCAACAACTGCAGCAACTGCAGCGGGAGGCTCGCCAGGCGCAGGAACAGTGGATGAGTAAACAGGAAGAAATGACGCAGGTTTACCGTGACCTTGAACGCCTCAGCACCGAGCAGCAAACACGTGCCCAGGATTTACGACAACAAGACCAAGCCCTCCATCGGATACAAGCCGACAATGAGCGCCTGTCCAAGGCACTCCAGGTCGCTGAAGTGGGTCGGCAAGTCCTCGACGATGAGGTCAAATTCGTACGTGAACGGGCGCATCGATTACTGCTCGAACGGCGCCAAGACCGCAAAGCGCTGCGACACATGGCGCAGCAACTGACGCAACTCCACTCGCTGCTGGCCAAGCTGACGCCAGTTTGATTGGACGCTGAGGCAAAATTGAAGGGTCCTCTATTTTATACCAGCAGACCGAACGTCAGGTTAAGAGCGACAATAACCGTTGTGCCTATCTTGGCTGACGCGACGTTTCCTCGCAGAAGGAGTCTGCACCACACACGTTTTTCCTCACGTGCCAACAGTCGCGTATCGCATTCGGAGCAGCACAACTGCGTGGAATGGTTGACAAATCGTTTGCACCAACGCCTCCAGCGCTGAAGCATTGAGGGTGGAATGACTACTTCGTCCTGGTTAAAAAATTGCCATAGCAATTTATGGTCCTCCGCTACCATCCAAAGCAATAGCAAAACGTCCGCTTCCCGGCGATCCGATTGAACAGTCGGGTATAGCCACTGAGCTATCAAGTGATAAGAATTATATTGCCTGCAGAAGTCATCTAAGCTTTCAGGCCACCCTAGGGGAGTGCCTTCAGTAAATCCTCCGCGCTCAATCAAAGAGTTAATTAACATGTAGATATCATCAGCAACGTCCCGCAGCCTGTCGGAAAGTAGCGCTATACACACATAGCAAGTAAAGCAGCGTGTTATATGCTGACGACTGTAATAATGCTGCAGGTCGTCGCTTCTTAGTATAATTATTAAGAGACCCAAGCTTGCCAAATTGGGCTGAGCATAAAGATCATCCAGACGCTGCCTCGATTGATAACCGAACGGTGCATCATTAATTCTCACAGCATTTGCGCAAGAATTCCAGAACGCCTCGCTATTGCCCACCTGGAAATCAGCCAAGGCATACCAAATCGGGTTGGTCAGGCAAGTCGCCAGTTCTGGTACATCGCCTATCAACTGCTCCAACAGTTTGGCTTGGGGCAAAGCCCCCCTGAAATAGGCATCCCATTTTCGATTGGGTTGCAGGTCCTCCGTCGGTCCATGGGTTGCTTCCCACCAGCGCGCTAACGCTGGGCCGTTAGGGGCAACGTGGATTGTTGCCGCAAAGGTAAAAATGAAATGTTTCGCCCGGCATTGACGTACCAGCTGATCGTACAAGCGCATCTCACTCGCCCTACCCGGAGTGCTTTTTCTCATGAAAAATTCCCACGACAAATCAAAATGGGAATGCTTAGACGGCCAGAATCATTGATTTAGAGCCCCGATAGATTTTCTATATGTGTTGTTTTACGGGTTTGGCAAGCAAACAGAATAGACGCAATCTATACGTACCGAGGCACCGCTAGTCGTACCGGTGGACTAAACGGCAGGGATCCGCAACGCTATGGTGCACTTGGTCAGTAGAGGTAGCCGATCGGGCTTAAGCTTCTCGCCTGATTTTCCCTCACCAATGAGAAACGCCCAGGAGCGCAACCGCATTCCTGCGATATGGGTGGCGATCATGATCAATATTCCTGAGGTTTTAATCAGTGAGCTTTCGCTATCTCCCGTGGAACGCATCACTCATGGCCGTCACGGCCGGCGTGTGTCCTCTTTCCCCTCTCGCAAAAACCGCGCAGGTGTCATGTGTGACTCCCTATTAGAAAGCGATTTCTGCCTTGAGCTTGAGCGTCGGAGGCCCGTGAAAAATTACACGCCACAGCCATTTCGTATAACTCACCTTAAGACCCAAACCAGCTACATCCCAGATTTTGAAGTGTCATACCACAATGGTCGAACAGAGCTATTCGAGGTGAAAACTGAAACCCGTTATAAGAAAGGTAAGAACCCTGAGAAACTTGAGTTATTCGCTTCCATCTTAAGAGACTGTGGTTACTCCTTGGAAATTGCTCTTGACTCAGCCATTCGCCACACAGTCAAAACATCCAATCTTCGAACGCTCTATCATCAAGGTTATACAGTTTCTGACGCAGAGTCAGATCACTTCAAAAGCAACCTAAAGCAGTGGACCTCTCGCGAGCTTAGCATTTCCAGCTTATTAGCATTTGGTATCGATCCTAAAATTATTGCTCATGCCTTGTTCTATGAGATTTTGCTTACCGACCTCAGCCGCCCTTTGACTATCCATGCCATGGTTAGGATCGCGCCTGAATATGAACACAAAAATTAATAATAATGATGAATTTTCACCAATCGTGGGCGAGCACTACGAGTACAATGGCCAAGCGTACGAAGTCATGGAAATTGTCGCAGAGCGGTACCAACTCCGAAGTCTGGAACGGGCTGCCACCATAACTTTCCACAGCTTTAATAGTCTACGAAAAGCTTGGGTAAAGGGGCGGTTCGTATGCGTACACGAAGCGCCACTCAATGGCGAATCCAACAAAATCATCGCCGGACTTAATCAGGTGGAACTTGATTTATTCCAGCGTCGGCAGGCATACGTTAATGCAGTAATCGAGAATCTTGGCGGGCCGCGCCCTATAAATAAAGTGAAGTCAATAATTGCAAAGACCGCCGAGAAAATCAATGATCCGCGCGCACCATGTTATAACACGGTGCACAACTGGATAAAATTATTTTTTCGCTCGAATGGAAATCCACTTTCGCTGGTAACTCGGTCGATCAGACGCAAAACACCTCGGATGTTGCACCAGCCCTTTCCTATCCAAGAAATTATTGAACATCATCTAAACACATACTTTCTTGTAAGAACTCCATTCTCCGGAACCGATATTATTGATCAGATCCAATCAGCAGTGGAAGTAACCAACACAGGCCGCCTTGTCAATGCCCCCCTGCCAATTCCTTCCGCCAGTACACTTCGTCGCATAATGAAAGAACATGACGAGTATGAGCGCCTGCATGCTCAACGCGGCCATAAAGAGGCTGGAAAAACTCATCATTGGAGCAGAAAGCAAATGCAACCTGTAACTCTCCTCGAGTGCGCAGAAGCAGACTCCGTCAATCTCGACATTATATTAGTCGATGCTAACGGTGAGCCCTGTGGCAGACCATGGCTCACCGCTCTAATGAACTGTCCCTCGCGACGCCTGCTTGGATATAAATTTTCAATAAACGCCCCTTGCCTGGAAATGACGATGAGTACACTAAAGCACTCACTCGACGTTAATCGCTCGCGCACAGGCCTGTGCAGGACTTATATAT
Source organism: Pseudomonas wadenswilerensis (assembly GCF_900497695.1). Taxonomy (GTDB): domain Bacteria; phylum Pseudomonadota; class Gammaproteobacteria; order Pseudomonadales; family Pseudomonadaceae; genus Aquipseudomonas; species Aquipseudomonas wadenswilerensis. The sequence goes on from NZ_UIDD01000009.1 coordinate 150,483, forward strand.
TTGACAATGGTTCCGAGTTCACCACGGAAAAAACTAAAATCATACTGGCCACACTGGGGAGCACGCCTATTTTTTGTGAGCCTGGCGAACCAAACCAAAAGCCGCATATCGAGCGATTTTTCAGAACGCTAAATGAACAACTGATTCATCACATGCGGGGCACGACTTTCTCAGACCCGAACCATAAGGGTGATTATGATTCAACGAAACAAGCTATGTACACCATCGAGCAATTAGAGCATATCTTTGAAGATTGGCTTGAAAACGTATACCACCAAACTTACCATCGAGAGATTGGAACATCACCTAACGACTATTGGGACACGCATGTTGATAATCTATTTCCGCCTCACCAATTTAGCGAAACCACTCTCAAGCAGCTGTTCCTGTGCAGAGAGAGTTCTTTTGCAGTCAATGGACGTGTAGGATTCAAGAAGCTGCAATGGACGTGCCCCAGTGTTCCGTTTCTAAACCATTGGAGAGACAAACGCAAAAAATTAACGATCTACTATGATGTAAGCGATTTAGGGTATGCCTTCGTCTGCCATCCCGACAATCCCGACGACCTGCATAGAGTGTTTGCTGTCAACCCAGATTATCAGGAAGGCCTTACCTTGTCCGAGCATTGTAAAATAATGGCCCAGGTCAAGGAACGGAAACTAGCGTTCAATGACAAAATAGCACTCATGCACCGCCTAAGAATTAATGAATCAATCGCCAAGCAAAATAAACACAAGCCAAAAAACAAGTCAAAGTTTTCAGGACAAGCGCCAGAGGGGAGCCGAGCCGACAAATTACCCAGAAAACTTGGAATCTTTAGTGCCGCAGACTGGTTGACCACTGTTGAACTACCCGATTTAACGGAAACCTGCCTGCCTCCTCCATCTACTGAGGAGAACGACTCATGAACTCCGACACCGAAGAGCGTTTACGCCTATACAATCAGCAAGTGGTATTTTACCACAATTATCGCAATAGTTATGCACTCACTCTCAAGGCTATTGAGGCTACACACTTACGCGGCGTACCTAATTGCGCGCTAATTACGGGACCATCAGGCACAGGCAAATCGACATTACTCAATTATATAAAATTCGCTCACCCCGCAGAACGCTACATCCAGAGCGAGCTTGATAAGCGCTGGATAATACCAGTTATTATGTGCTCCCTTCCGCCCGCCTGTACAGTTAAAGCTCTTCTTAAAACAATTTTAGTAGGTATGCACTGCGAGAAGCTAAAGGGCGATACAATGGATTTGCTGTTCAGGCTAATCACCCTGCTCCGAATCAGTGAAGTCAAAGTAGTACTGATTGATGACTTCCAGTTTCTTATAAAAAAAGATGCATACCGGACCAAAGAAGCAGTAATTAATTGTCTGGTCATGCTCCTTGACCAAACAGCCATCCCTTTCATTCTCGTCGGAAGGGACGAGGATGATATACACTCCCTGTACTACAAAAGCTGCGAAACATTAATCTACCAGCGTGCAGATTTAGCTAGAAGATTTCCCTTCCACGCAAAGCTTGATCTCCTTTCCTACAGCAACGCCCCTGAGAGTGAATTTCAAATTGTACTTTCAGAACTGGATGCCAAGATGTATAAAATAGGAGATTTGAAATCCGGCATACACCTAGGAGACCCAGGAATCAGCGATCGGATTTATCTAGCATCTTCCGGCAGCCTTGAGCACATAAAGATTATCACCTTCCACGCATTACAAATATGCCTTAAAAAAAACAAATGCGGCCTCACCAAAGACAGCTTGGCTCAAGCCTACGCTCTCTTGAAAATTAAAAACAATCTTAACAGCGATCATAACCCCTTCATGATCTCGCAACAACACTGCGAAAGCCTCATTACCCGCTTATGAGCACCTTACATTACATTCCTACCCCATTATCCAATGAGAGCCCAACCAGCTTATTACGGCGCATCGCCTTGAATAATGGGTTCATTTCAGCGCCTCGTTTTTGCCGTCAAGCCAATCTAAACATGGGCCGCGACCTATTTATTCAAGATAGTGAATTCTATACTTTTTTAAAGCGAGAGAACTCCGAAGTAAATTATATCTCTACATTCTACCAACAGCTATTTTCTAAACACGGCCGTCTATTAGACATAGGCTGCTGTCGAGTCCCAATTAAAGAAATAAATCTTTCAAACTCAGGCATTTGCACTGAGTGCTTCAAGTGTGGCTGGGAACATAAAATCAAAGACCTAAGAATCGCGGAATACTGCCCCTTGCATTTCTGCCAATACCTTAGAGCATGCCCAAACTGCCATCGAGCCTTTTCATCCCTCACCCAACTGAGCCTAGAGTGCACCTGCGGAGCTTACCTATCGTGTGAAGTAGGGACGGCCGCCTCTGCAGAGCTCGAGCTTTTTTTACTTTCAACACTCGAAAACAACGACCAAGTAAAAGTCGACACATTTTTTTATGCGTTGACGAAATTAAATTGCCACCAAACAACGTACAACCAAAACCTAAATCGAATCCTTTCTCTTTGCGCAATGGACATTGCCCGTGGCAATATCATCAAAGCCTACAAAAGACTTATTGACAGTGTTTTTTACGGCAGCGCTCCAACCCACAACATCATCATCGCACAATTGGCTAATGCGTCTTGCCTCGCTATTCCTCAGAGACTAATAACGCAGCTTGAAGAATTGAAACTTAAAAACATCGGAACGATCCAAGGCGTTACATTTTCCACGCCAGAACTATACAAATGCCTGGGGCTAACACGCACATACTGGTACTCACACACTCTGTCACCTTTCAAAAAAAGTACTCGTGAAAGATATACCATCGATGAACTATGTCAGATCATGAAGCTATATGAAGACAAAAAGAACAAAAACCAAAAATCACTAATTAACGGTGTTTGTCAATCCCAAGCCAGGGAAACTCTAGACATCCCAAACCCCATCTTTACCAAACTTTACCAGGTAGGCCACCTTAAAAAACTTGACAGCACACTCCCAGTCGTAATCATCGAAATAGAGTCTTTCGAGACCTTCAAAGATCTATACATTTCATTGGAAGCAGCAAGCAAAATTTTAGACATTAGTATCATACAAACACAGAAAATCATAAAAGAGCATGACGCCAAATGTTTACACTTACCAGGCATAGATGCACCTTGCTTCATCGAACGAACAATATTTTACAAAATCCAAACAGACTTAGCTCTGCCTATATTTAGGGCTGCTGAATTCCCAAAGGAGTCCACTCGCAATAATTCCTTGGTCGTCCAGATACCACAAGCATCACGCAACTCGCAACTCATCACATTAAAAGAGGCAAGCAAACTTACGAGCATCAGCATAAACAAATTTTACATCCTAATAAATCACGGAGTACTTAAAACTTATAAAATCAGGACCAAGAGAATGGTCGACTACAAATCCGTTTTGTTTTTCGAGCGCAATTACACCACGCTTGACAATCTAAAGAAAGCCACAGGACTAGATGCAAGATCTTTAATATCTGTACTTACCGCACACAAAATCGAGTCAGCTATTTTAGGCGACAACCACAACCGTATTCACATTTATAAATCTTCAGACATCAGCAGCATCAAAATATTCGAGACTTACGACTTTTCGATGGACTTCCTTAATCATAGACTTAATCGTAAAGCCGTTACCCATAAACAGGCCGCCAAGGAATTGAATTTAAGTAAAAATGGCCTATCTATACTCTCTCGCAAAATCTTACAAAATCGCCCAACTATCTACCAAAGCGATTACTACAAGAAATTATTCACAAGCACAGAACTAGATCAGATAAAAGATATCATTGATAATCTCGTAATGCTTGACCACCTAGCAACCGAACTCGGAATTTCCAAACAGAGAATTAAAAGCCTTTTCGGCTTAGTAAAATCTAAATCTATAATCAATGTAAATAATATTGCATGCATAAACTCACCCCTTTCGTCCGCCATAGCCAGTTACATGAGCGACTATATATCAATATATAAAGCAGCACCAATAATAGGCACCAGCACAACAAATCTTTATGATATTTTGAAATCACACCCAGACAGCTCCCCATACTTACAGGCTATACCGCCGATAAAATGCATAAGTGCTAGCCATTTGAGTCTCCTATACAAACTCCTTAACAAATTACCTGAAGACTTTTCAGGTCCAATTAAAAATAAATAGCACCACAGATCAAATGAACCCTCACGGACTTAATTCAGCCAAAATTGATCTTAGATATTAAATTTCAAAAAACTTGAAAGCGTTACACAAACCAAACTGATAAATCTTTTTACAACGTCAAGTATTATAAGCAAATCACTTCAACTATTTATGAAAACCTAGGCCAGGACGCTTGCCCGCGCTGATGTCAGCAGACAACTACCCTAGATTCCCAACCCGCGCACAAGGTGCGCACCCACGATAAGGAAATCCCCCATGGCAACAGTCGACAACGATATGATCGGTTCGGTCATGAACGCCCTACCCCTGGATCGGATGATCGCCGGACCGCTGCAGGCAATGGTCCAGGCCCAAGTCGCCGCCAGCCAGTCTTACGCTGACTTCCTCATGGGCGTCTGTGTCGAGAATGGCAAAGCGGTCGCCATCGAATTCAACTACGACGAAACCGTTACCGATGAACAGGGGGCAGCCAAGGGAACCGTCTCCAAAACCATGCGCATCCCGCTCATGGCGGCGATCGCTCACCCCAACATCGTCATCGAGGAAGGGAATGTCGAGTTCGAAGTAACCATTAGCCAACAGGCCGAATCCAGTAGCGAAACCGCAGGTGAAGTGAGTACTGCCGCGTCCTTTGGCTTCGGCAAGTTCAAGATGGAGCTCAAAGGCCAGGTCAGCCACAAGTCGACGCAAACCCGCAAGACCGATACCCGTGCCCGCTACGCCTTCAATACCAAAGTACGTCGTATGGAACCACCTGAAGCACTGATGCGGGTCATCGATGCCCTCACTGAAGCCGCCAGCAAGCCGGTTACAAGCTCCAGCTGACAGCCACCACCCTTGCGTTGGGTACCTCAGCGTAACCCTTCGCCAATGGCCCTCTCTGCTGGAGGGGGCTTGAGCTGAAGATTTCCAGGAGTGCACACAGCTTGGACCCGCGCCCGCCGAACAACGCGCCCATCATCGCCAGCGACCTGTGCGATATCACTCGCGGCCTGCAGGAAGCCGCCGCGGCCACCAACAACCTGATTGCCCAGCAATACATCAAGCTGTTCGACCAGTTTTTCGACTATGACGCCGAGGCACTGGGCACGCCGATGAAAGCCAAGATGGTCGAAGTGGCGATGGACGATCAGCACACGATGCAGATCCCGCTGATCGCACTGGTGTCACCGCGGGGGCTGGCACTGGAGCGCATGCAGGTAGACCTCTCTGTGCGGATTCAAAACACCGAAACCACCGAGGCCAGCGAGAGCCTGCAACGCGAGCGCTTCTATGTAACGGTCGGCGGCCAGAGCAAACGCAATGGCGAAGCACCGCGCGACCCCGATGAAGTGCAGATCCGCATGCAGTTCCAGGCCTGTGAACCACCGGAAGCGCTGAACCGGCTGATCGAGGAGTACACCAAACTGATTACCCCGCTTCGCTTGTCCACCCCTGTCCAGCCCACGGACGACAGCAACGAGTTCATCGAAGCCGCGACCGTGCGTTGACCAGGACCGCCCCTAGAAATCGCGCTTGTAGAAGATATCCAGGGAACTGGCCAGGCCACTGGCCGCCTCCAGGTAGACCTTCTTGCTGAGCTTGTAGCGCAAGGCAATGGTGTTGGCCGGCTCGAACACCCCCACCCCGTAACGCAGGCTCAAGCGCTCGGTCAGGTTGCCGCTGGCGACCACGGCGGTGTTGTTGCCACTGCCTTGGGTGTCGAGCTGGAAGTCATCGATGCCCAGGCTCGAGGCCAGGCTGCCGGTGATCCCGGCGCTGCCTGCCAGGCCCAGGCCGAGCGCGGCTTCAGCGAGCATGTTGTTGTCTTCCCCCGTGGTGCCCAACGGCCGCCCGAGGACCAGGTAGGACAACGCCTGCTCCTGGCTCATGGCCGGCTCCGAGAACACCTGGGTGGTAGGCTGCTCGGCGCTGCCGCTCAAGCGGATACCGGCAATCACGTCATCGGTCTTGCGAATCGCCTCGATGTCCAGGTACGGCTGATCGATGGGCCCGGCAAACAACAAGCGCGCACGGCGGATTGTCAGCCGCTGGCCGTAGGCACGGTAACGACCGTCGGCCAGGCTCAGCTCACCACGGGTATCGAGGTTGTCACCGATATGCACGTGCCCCAACAGGTTGGCGGTCAGGCCGAAACCACTGAACGAGAGTTTCTCCTGGCCCACCTGGACGTCGATATCCATGGCCATGGCCATCGGTGCTTTGCCCTCCTCGGTCTGATGCCCCAGGATCACCGTGTCATCGGAGACCTTGACCGTGGACGGCGGCAGTTCACGCACGGTGATCTTGCCCTTGGGTACCAGCACCTTGCCGGTCACCGCGAGCTTGTCGTCGATCAGGCTGATCTTCAGGTCCGGGGCCACTTCGAGGGCCGCGTAGGGTTCGACGTTGACCGGCAAACGCTGGCCCTGCAGTGCCAGGTTGACTGCCAGGGCATGGCCCCAGCCAATCTGCCCGCTCAGGCTGCCCTGGCCCGCATCGCCGCTTTTCCAGCTGCCGTTGAGCTGGACCTGTTCGCCGGCGATCAGCGCCTGCAGTTGCAGGTCCTCAAGGCTGATCGGCAGCTCGGCGCCGCTGACTTCACCACGCGCAAGGTTCAGGCTGCCATTGACCTGGGGGGCCAGCAAGGTGCCGGACAGGCGTCCGCTGCCGTTGAGCTGGCCATTGAGGCGTTCGACCATCGGCGCGAACGGACGGCCGATGGCCAGGTCCAGGCCGCTGAGGCGGAAGTCACCGCTCAGGGGTTTGTTTTTTGCCAGCGGATCAAGCCGGGTATTCACCGCCAGCTCGCCGAGCTTGTCGCCCTGGAAATCCAGACGGGTGTCAATGCGCCGCGGGCCCAGGGTACTTTGCAGGCGCAGGGTCTGGTAGGGGAAGTCCAGCCACTGGTCCTTTTCGCGCACACGCAAGGTGCCGCCGCTGGCATCGATGAGGATGGTGCCCTTGGGCCCGCTGGCCGGTACGTCAAGGTTGATGTCGGCATTGAGCAGCCCCTGCCAGGCAAAGTCCTTGGGCAGCCACTGCGCCAGGCTTTGCAGCGGGAACTGCTTGAGGTGGTAGCGCAGGCGCGGCTCGGGCGCCAGGCGCTGGTCTTCACCACACAGGCTGGCCTGGCCGGAGCGCCAGCAATGGGCACCGAAATCCACTTGGCCGCTGGCCAGGCGCTGCAGTTTGGCCGGCGCCTGCAGGCGCCAGTCCTGGCCTCCGGCCTGGATTTCGCCGCTGGCCAGGCGACCGCGCCAGTTGCCCTTGTCCAGTTGCCCATCCAGACCCAGGTCAAGCTTGAGCTGCGGCCCGTCCAGGCCCAGATGCAGTTTTTGCTGGCGAAGATCACCGGCGCCCTTGGCAGTGAGCATTCCGAGGCTGGTATCGCCCAGGCGAATGCTGCCGGCCTGCAGGTCGATGACCGCTCTTTGCGCGTTATCAAGACGCGCCTCCAGGCTCAGGCGCTGCACGCGGTTGTCGGCCTGGGCCAGTTGCTGGCCCTGCAGCACGAAGCTGCCCTGGGGTGCCTGCAAGGTACCGGCAACCTCCAGGCGGCCCTTGACCTGGCCTTGCAGCTGCGGCCAGAGCTGGCCCAGGCGCGGCAGGTTGATATCGATCTGTCCGGCCAGGCGCTGCTGCAGGCTGCCACTGCCATTGATGTGGTTGTCGCCCAGGCGGATGTCCAGGGTACCCAGGGTCCATTCCTGCCCTGCCCCTTGGGCCACTGCTTTAAGCACTGCGGGCTGACCACGGAGACGGCCCTTGAGGTCAAGGTCGGCGTCCAGGCGCAACTCGCCGTTTTTCATTGCCCCCTTGCTGCGCAACGGGCCGGCCAGGGTGCCGGGCAATTCGGCCAGCCAGTACGCCGGGTTCAGCGCCGACAGCTCCAGTGCCGCATCCCAGGCCACGCCATCGGCAAACTGCACGCCGACACTGCCGGCGGCCTTGCCTTGGCCGGCATTGAGCAGCAGTTGCGGCAAGCTGACCTGCTTGAGGTCGCCCTTGAACGGGCTGCTCAGGCTGAAGGCGCCGGCCGGACCGTCCAGGTCACCTTTGAACTCACCCTGGTAGTTGCCATCGCGGTACTGCACCTGGCCGTTGAAACGGCGCAAGGCAACTTCGGGCGCTTGCTCCAGCGGATACAGGCGCAGCCAGGGGAAATCCAGCCAGTCGATGCTGGCTTCGGCGCTCAGGCCTTGCTGCCAGTTGGCCTTGGCCTTGAGTTTCAGCGCCTGCTCGGCGCTGGCGGTGAGGTCCAGGGCACTGAGTTCGGCGCCTTTGGCATCGACCCGGCCTTGCAGGTTGAGCGCCACCGGACCCTGTTCGGCGGGCAGGCTGGCCGTGCCAAGCAGTCGATAGCCGCTTTGCAGGTTGCCCTTGGCGCTCAGTTGCAGTTTGTTCAGCTGCAGGGTGTCGGGCAGCTCGGCCGAGGGTTTGAACGCCTCGCTGCTGATCTGCAGTTGCGCCGGCAGGTTGTCGGCCAGGGCTTGCAGCTCGCCGGTCAGGCGCGCATGCAGGTAGCCACTGCTGTCAGCCTTGAGCTTGAGGGTTTTCTGCAGGTCGCCGTCCACCTGCAATGCCAGTTGCCAGGGCTGCCCATCGACACTCGGCAACTGCAGCTGCCCTTGGGCCTGCAACGGCCAATCGGCTTCGGGCTTGAGCGAGCCCTGCAGGCTCAGCTTGAGGTCATCGCGCTGCAGTTGCAGGCTGTCGATCTGCAGCCCGGCCGTGGTCCAGTGGGCGGCCAGTTGCAGTTGGCTGAGCTGTTCATTGCCGTCCAGGCGCAGATGGCCGATGCGCACGGTGCCCAGCTCGATGGCCATGGGCAGCTTGAGTTCCGGCAGCTGCAGCGGCCCGCTGTCGGGCTTCGGCTCGCCGGGGGCGAAGGCCAGGTTGACCTGGCCGGCTTCCAATTGATCGATGCACAGGGTCATGCGCAGCAGGCAGCCCGGCGACCAGGCCAATACCGGCGCCAGCAGCTCGACCCGATCGCCACCCTGTTCCCAGAGCAAGCGCTCGGCTTGCCACTGCCCGGCCAGGCGCCCCTGGAAGTTATCCAGCTGCAACCCCGGCACCAGCCCCAGTGCCCAGCGGCTGCCGGCCTGGGTACCGAGCATCAGGCCCACACCCAGCACAAGGAGTACGAGCAAGGCCAGCAGGCCAAGAACGATGAATTTGATAACGCGACTCACAGTTCCGGCCCCATGGAGAAGTGCAGACGGAAACCGCCGTCGTCATCCAGCGCGCGGGCCAGATCCAGACGCAGCGGCCCGACCGGAGACACCCAGCGCACCCCGATACCGACACCGGTCTTGAGGCTGGGGAGCTCCAGATTGTTGAATGAATTACCCTGGTCGATGAAGGTCGCCACCCGCCATTTCTCGGCGACCGAATACTGGTACTCGGCGCTGCCGGCTACCAGGTAACGGCCACCGATGCGATCGCCGTCGGAGTTCTTTGGCGACAGGGTCTGGTAATCGTAGCCGCGCACGCTCTGGTCGCCACCGGCAAAGAAGCGCAGCGAGGGCGGAATCGAGTTCTTGTAGCTGTTGGTGGCGCTGCCGCCGAACTGCACACGGCCGAGGAAGCGATGGTTCTGGCCCAGGGTGGTCAGGCCCTTGAGCAACACATTGGCGTGCAGCAGGTTGGTGTCGGAAACCAGCCCTTCCTTGGCCGCCTGCACATCGAACTGCAGGCGATAGCCGTTGTGCGGGTCAATGCGGTTGTCGCTGCGCAGGTAGGAATAGCTAATGCCGGGCATCAGCAGGTTGCTCAGGCCCGAATCGTCACCGAGCTTGTATTCTTCGCGCTGGTACTTCAGCGAGATGACCCGCTGCCAGCCGCTGGGCAATTTGCTGTGCCATTCCGGGCCGACCGTGAGCAGCTTGCTCAAGGTGTCGGTGCCGGCGATTTCTTCGTTCTGGTAGCCACCGGCAAAACGCAGTTTGTCGGTCAGCGGCGGGTCGAGCGGGATGTCGTACCACAGGCCGACGTTCTGCCGCGGCGCCGAAAGCTCGGTTTCCCAACCGTAGCTATGGCCCTGCGGATTGACCCAGTGGCGGGTCCAGTTGGCCTTGCCGCGCGGCCCGACGTCGGTCGAGAAACCCAGGCCCAGGCCCATGGTTCGCGGCTTGCGAGTCTCGAGCCGGACGGCCACCGGGATGCTCAGATCGACTGCGGCGGTGGGTGCGGCATCGACCCGTACGCCTTCGAAATAGCCACTCGATTGCAGGGCATTATTGAGGTCGGCAATCAGTTCGGAATCGTAAGGCGTGTCGGCCTTGAACGGCACCATGCGTTGCAGCAGGTCTTCATCCAGGGGGGTATCGCCGGCGAAGCTGACCTTGCCCAGACGGTAGCGCGGGCCGCTTTCATAGATCAGTTCGATGTCGGCGACGCCCGCCTGCGGGTCGACCGCCAGGCGCTGGCGGACGAAGTGGCCGCTGAAGTAACCGTAGCGCGATGCCTGGTTCTGGATCAGGCGCTTGGCGTCTTCATAATGACCATGGTTGAGCACCGCGCCCGAGCGCAGCGCCTTGCTGTCGGGAATGCGGAAGGCTTTGAGTTCGCTGGCCGGGCCATCGATGCGGATAGTCACATCACGCAGGTGCACCGGCTCGCCGGGATCGATGTTCAATACCAGCTGCGGCCCCTTGTCGGCCTTGGCCGGTGGTTTGACCTCGCTGTCGATCTGCGCCTGGTAATAACCCAGGGCCTGAGCTGCCTTGCGCGCCTGCTCGACTGCGCCGCGGCTGAAGCGCAGCAGCGCCTCTTCATCGCGTTTACCAAGGCTGCCGATATAGCCTTCGACATTGGCCTTGAGTTCGTTATTGGCAGGTTTGACCCGGACCACCAGCTCGCTTTGCGCATACGCGCCGATGCTGGCAAACCATAGAATCAAACCGCAGGTGAATCGTCCTGAATGCGTCATAGGCGCGGATGCTACCAGAGCTTGGCGGCAGCATGGAGCCCAAGGTTTTCCTCGCGGTTGAGCAATTCAGGCCGAAGCCTGCTGCGACGACTGTGGATTGGGATGGAAGAACACGTGTTCGCGGACCGGGCCTACCGCGATCTCGCCAATTTCCTGATAGCCCTGACGCTGGTAAAACGCCAGGTAGTGCTCGTTGCCGGTGTCCAGCACCACACCCTGGGAATGCTCATCCACGGCACACCAGTCGTGCACCGCCTGCAACAATTGTTCACCGTAGTGCTTGCCCTGGAACTGCGGGTGAATCCCCAGCAGCGGCAACACATGCACCGCGTCACTGGGCAGGCAGGCCATCAGCGCGGCCTGGTAATCCAGGTAGCGGCGGGTGCAGCGAAAGCCGGTGCTGAGCACCATGCGCATACGCCAGGCCCAGCTTTCGGTGATGCCCAGGCGTCGCTGCGGCGGGGCAATCAGGGCGATGCCGATCAGGCGGTCATCGACCAGCAGGCCAATGGCGGGCAAGTCCTGGAGAAAATGCTGCTTGACCCGCTCGCGCACGGTGGCGCGAATACGCTGGTCGAACCCCGGGCGCTGGGCTTCGAACAAAAAGGCAAAGGTCGGTTCGTGGCGATAGGCGTGATACAGCAGGGAGCGCGCCTCGCGGCTGTAGCCGCCATCGAGCAGACGGACTTCAGCCGGTGCGGCAGTCGATTCGGGCATGCTGGCAAACCTCCGGAAATGGGCATTCATTGCCTTTGAGGTGTTCGGGGTGCCAACGTTCACCTCGTGCCACAGGTTAGCAACCTATCGAGTGGATCGCCACGCTGGCCGACGCCGCCGATGTCGGCTAGGATCCTGGGTTTTACCAGGATTGTGCTTCCATGAAGATCGTCTCGTTCAACATCAATGGCCTGCGTGCCCGGCCCCACCAGTTGGCGGCGTTGATCGAAAAGCACCAGCCCGACGTCATCGGCCTGCAGGAAACCAAGGTCAGCGACGAGCAGTTCCCGCTCGCCGAGGTCCAGGCCCTGGGCTACCACGTACACTTTCATGGCCAGAAGGGCCACTACGGCGTCGCCCTGCTCTCGCGCCAGGCGCCACTGAGCCTGCACAAGGGCTTTAGCACCGATGAAGAAGAAGCCCAGCGCCGCTTCATCTGGGGCACCTTCGCCGATGCCGATGGCACGCCGATCACCATCATGAACGGCTACTTCCCCCAGGGCGAAAGCCGCGACCACCCGACCAAATTCCCGGCCAAGCAGCGCTTTTACAGCGACCTGCAGGCGCTGCTGGAAACCCAGTTCCAGAACGATCAGCCATTGCTGGTGATGGGTGATGTGAACATCTCTCCGGAAGACTGCGACATCGGCATCGGTGCCGACAACGCCAAGCGCTGGCTGAAGACCGGCAAATGCAGTTTCCTGCCGGAAGAACGCGAGTGGATGGCGCGCCTGAAGAACTGGGGCCTGGTCGACAGTTTCCGCCACCTGCACCCGGAAGTGGCCGACCGTTTCAGCTGGTTCGACTACCGCAGCCGCGGCTTTGAAGACGAGCCCAAACGTGGCCTGCGCATCGACCTGATCATGGCTTCCCAGGGGCTGCTGCCGCGGATCAAGGATGCCGGGGTCGACTATGACTTGCGCGGTATGGAAAAACCTTCGGACCACGCGCCGATCTGGCTTGAACTGGGCTAGTTCAGACGCAGACCCTGTGGGAGCTGGCTTGCCAGCGATGAGACCCGGCTGGCCAAGCACGGTATCGGCCGCGGAAAAGCATCGCCGGCAAGCCGGCTCCCACAGGATTGGCGCAGGTTGGCAAAAACGCTGTCATCTTTTGGTCACCCTTCCGTCTTAATCTCCCGGCACACCCTTTGCCCATGAGTGCCAGACGGCATGTTGCGCCACCTCTCCCTGCTCGTGCTTTGCCTGCTCCCGCTGATTGGCGCCGCTGCCCCGCAGGCGCAATTGCGTATCCAGGGTTCCAACACCATCGGTGCCGCGCTGGCACCGGCGCTGGTCACCGGTTTGCTCGAGCAACAAGGCGCCAGCGCCATCAGCATCGTCAGTAGCGATGCCGCCAACGAACTCCAGGTCCGTGCCCGGGGCAGCAACGGCCAGGCCTTGCTCATCGACATCGCCGCACACGGCTCCAGCACCGGCTTTAGCGCACTCAAGTCCGGCCAGGCAGAACTGGCCGCCTCCTCCCGCCCGATCAAGCCGGTTGAGCTGAGCGAGCTGCAAGCCCTGGGCGACCTCAACAGTGCCGCTGCCGAGCAGATCATCGCCCTGGACGGTGTCGCGGTGATCGTCCATCCCGACAACCCGCTGCCGCAGCTGACCACCACCCAGCTGGCGCAGGTTTTTTCCGGGCAGATCAACCGTTGGGAACAACTGGGTATCGGCAGCGGCCCGATCAACCTGTACGCCCGCGACGACCGCTCCGGGACCTTCGAAACCTTCAAGGCGCTGGTCCTCGACCCGGCCCAGCAACCGCTGGCCGACACCGCCAGACGCTTCGAATCGGCTGAACAACTGGCCAGCCAGGTGCTCGGCGACCGCCAGGCCATCGGCTTCAGCAGCCTGGCCACGGTGCATGGCGCCAAAGTCGTGGCGATTGCCGACGGTGAGTCCCAGGCCATGCTGCCGACACCGGCGCTGGTGGCCAGCGAAGACTATCCACTGTCGCGACGGTTGTACTTCTATCTGCCGCCCGGCCAGGCCAACCCGCTGGCCCGAGCCCTGGTCGAGTTCGCCCAAAGCCCCCAGGGCCAGGCCATCGTTACCCGTAACGGCTTCGTCGGCCAGCAGGTGCAGAGCGGCAAGGTTCAGCCCCGTGCCGACATGCCGCGCCGTTACCTGAGCCTTGCCAATGATGCCCAGCGCCTGTCGGTCAACTTTCGCTTCCAGGAGGGCAACGCCAGCCTCGACAACAAGGCCCTGCGCGATGTGCAGCGGGTCGTCCAGTACCTGCAGGCGCGGCACAAGCTGGCCAACAAGGTGGTGCTGGTGGGGTTCGGCGATGCCAAGGATGACCCGCGGCGCGCTGCCCTGCTTTCGCGGCTGCGGGCCATGGCAGTGCGGCGGGAGCTGGCCCGCAGCGGCGTCGAATTGCGCGAGATCATCGGCCTGGGTGACGAACTGCCGGTGGCGGCCAACACTGCCGAGCAAGGGCGGATCCGCAATCGACGAGTCGAGGTGTGGGTCTACTGACTTGCTGCCTGGCAGCCTGGGCAATCAATTGTTACAGGCTCGATTGGGCGCTCACCCTCCCCGGGGCTAGGCTTGTCCTTAGTGACGCCGGGCCCCTCTGACGGCTGCCAAGCCGCCATGTCGGAGTCACTGTTGCTCAGCAACGTCGACATAAAGGAGGGGCTCATGGCAGCTCTACAGGTATTTCTCGACAACGACTTCCTCGGCACCAGCCTGTGGTTCTGGCTGGCCTTTCTCGGCATCGTGCTGACCCTGCTGGTACTGGACCTGGGCGTGCTGCACCGCAAGCTGCACGAAATCGAAATGCGCGAAAGCCTGCTGCTGTATGGCGGCTATTTCAGCGTTGGCGTGCTGTTCGGCGTGTGGGTGTGGTTCGAGCTGGGGGCGCAGAAAGCCCTGGAGTTCTACACAGGCTTTCTCATCGAGCAGTCGCTGTCGATGGACAACGTGTTCGTCATGGCGATGATCTTCAGCTTCTTCGCCATCCCCCGCCGCTACCAGCACCGGGTGCTGTTCTGGGGGATTCTCGGGGTAGTGGTGCTGCGGGCGATCATGATTGGCCTGGGCAGTGCGCTGGTACAGGAGTTCGACTGGATTCTCTATGTGTTCGGTGCCTTCCTGCTGTTCACCGGGGTGAAGATGCTGTTCTCCGGAGAACAACTCCACCCGGACCTGGCCAATAATCCGGTGCTGAAATTCGTGCGGCGCCACCTGCGGGTGACCGACGAGCTTCATGGCCCGCGTTTTTTCGTGCACATCACCCCCACCGGGCAGAGCAAGGCGCTGCGCTATGCCACGCCGCTGTTCCTGGCCCTGGTGCTGATCGAACTGGCCGACCTGGTGTTCGCCGTCGACAGCGTGCCGGCGATCTTTGCCATCACCCAGGATCCGTTCATTGTCTACACCTCGAACATCTTCGCGATTCTCGGTTTACGGGCGCTGTACTTTGCCCTGGCAGCACTGATGCACCGCTTTATCTACCTCAAGTACGCGCTGGCACTGGTGCTGGTGTTCATCGGCGGCAAGATTTTCTATCACGGCCTGATCGGTGCCGTGCCGCCGATGCTGTCGCTGGGGGTGACCATTGCCCTGCTTTGCGGTGGGGTGTTGTTTTCGCTGTTCTCGACCCGTTCGCGGGGCAAGCCCAGCCCTACAAAAGAGACGGGCTTGCGCGGCAAACATCAATGACCGCTACGGAGCATTTCCCTGGGCACGTACTTGCCGATCTCGTACTTGCCGATCGCCGCGCGGTGCACTTCGTCCGGGCCGTCGGCCAGGCGCAGGGTGCGTTGCATGGCGTACATGTAGGCCAGCGGGAAGTCGCCCGAGACACCGGCACCGCCGTGGATCTGGATCGCCCGGTCGATGACCTTCAGGGCCACGTTCGGCGCCACCACCTTGATCTGGGCGATTTCGCTGCGGGCGACCTTGTTGCCCACGGTGTCCATCATGTAGGCGGCCTTGAGGGTGAGCAGCCGGGCCATGTCGATTTCCATCCGCGAGTCGGCGATCTTGTCGATGTTGCCACCCAGGCGTGCCAATGGCCGACCGAAGGCGGTACGTTCCACCGAGCGTTTGCACATCAGCTCGAGGGCCCGCTCGGCCATGCCGATCGACCGCATGCAGTGGTGGATGCGGCCCGGGCCAAGGCGCCCCTGGGCGATCTCGAAACCGCGGCCCTCGCCGAGCAGCACGTTCTCGTAAGGCACGCGTACGTTCTCGAACAGCACTTCAGCGTGGCCATGGGGCGCGTCGTCGTAACCGAACACCGGCAGCGGGCGAACGATTTTCACCCCGGGTGTGTCGGTGGGTACCAGGATCATCGAATGCTGCTGGTGACGCGGACCTTCCGGGTTGCTCAGGCCCATGAAGATCATGATCTTGCAACGTGGGTCGCACGCACCGGAAGTCCACCACTTGCGGCCATTGATTACCCACTCGTCACCGTCACGCACGGCGCGGGCAGCCATGTTGGTAGCGTCGGACGACGCCACGTCCGGCTCGGTCATGGCGAATGCCGAGCGGATGTCACCGCGCAGCAGCGGTTCCAGCCACTGGCGCTTCTGTTCTTCATTGGCGTAACGCACCAGCACTTCCATGTTGCCGGTGTCCGGCGCCGAGCAGTTGAACGGCTCGGGGCCCAGCAACGAGCGGCCCATGATCTCGGCCAGGGGGGCATATTCAAGGTTGGTCAGGCCCGCACCCAGTTCCGACTCAGGCAGGAACAGGTTCCACAAGCCCTCGGCCTTGGCCCTGGCCTTGAGCTCCTCCATGATCGCGGTCGGCTGCCAGCGATCGCCTTCGGCAACCTGGCGCTCGAACACCGCTTCGGCGGGATAGACATAGGCATCCATGAACGCCGTGACACGTTCGCGCAGCGCCTGGACCTTGGGTGAATAGGCGAAATCCATGGGCAGTACCTTCAGTGGAAAAGGGATCTGATAAAGATCCTAGATCAGCAGGCAAAATCCACCTAGCCTATTCTCGGCGTGTATAAACATTCATAACCGATATATGATCGACCTATAACACCAACAAGAGCAGCGCCCATGAACCTGAGTAAGGTCGACCTGAATCTGTTCATCGTCTTCGATGCCATCTATACCGAAGCCAACCTGACCCGGGCCGGGCAGATCGTCGGCATTACCCAGCCGGCAGTGTCCAACGCCCTGGCGCGCCTGCGCGAAACCTTCAACGACCCGCTGTTCGTGCGTACCGCCCAGGGCATGGTGCCCACGCCGATGGCGCAGAACATCATCGGCCCGGTGCGCAATGCCCTCTCGCTGTTGCGCGTATCGGTGCAAGAAAGCCGCATCTTCAACCCGCTGCAGGCCAACAAGACCTTTCGCATCAGCATGACCGACCTCACCGAGGCGGTGATTTTGCCGCCGCTGTTCCAGCGCCTGCGCCGCCTGGCCCCGGCGGTGGTGATCGAAAGCTTCCTGTGCAAGCGCCGGGAAACCACCAAGGAGCTGGCTGCCGGGCGCCTGGACTTTGCCGTCGATGCGCCGCTCAACACCGACCCGCAGGTGCGCCACGTCAAGCTGATGCAAGACCGCTACGTCTGCGCCATGCGCCAGGGCCATCCGCTGTTCAAGGACAAGCTCAGCCTGGACGATTACCTGGGCATGACCCACATTCATATCTCCAGCCGCCGTAATGGCCTGGGCTATGTCGACCTGGCCCTGGGCAAGATGGGCGTGCAGCGCAAGGTCGCCCTGCGCTCCCAGCACTACCTGATGGCCTCGCAGGTGCTGCAGCAGACCGATATGGTCATGACCGTGCCGGAACGTTTTGCCCGCCGCCACCAGCTCAATCATGTCAGCCTGCCGGTGGACGTGCCGTCACTGGAAACCCACCTGTACTGGCACGAAAGCACCGACCAGGACCCGGCCAACCGCTGGATGCGCGAACAGATCATCGAGCTGTGCCAGGGGGTGGTGGCGCAGGATGAGCGGGCGGCCACGGCTGAGGTGCCGTTGCAGTGAACACAGAACCATTGTGGGAGCCGGCGTTGCCGGCGATGCAGGGCATAGCCCTGCCAATCCTTGCTTGACGTATACGTCAACCTGCAATTAGCTTAGCTCCATGCCCTTTTACCGAGCCAAGCAATGAGCAGCCAGACCTACAGCATCTCCGACCTGTCCCGCGAGCTGGACATCACCACCCGGGCGATCCGCTTCTATGAAGAACAGGGCCTGCTCAGCCCCGAACGCCGTGGCCTGGAGCGGGTCTACTCGGCCCGCGACAAGGTCAGCCTGAAGCTGATCCTGCGCGGCAAGCGCATCGGTTTTTCCCTGGCCGAGTGCCGAGAGCTGATCGAGCTCTACGATCCTACCAGCGGCAACCTCAAGCAACTGCACAGCATGCTGGCCAAGATCGCCGAACGCCGGGCCCAGCTTGAGCAGCAACTGCTGGACATCCAGCAGATGCAACTGGAGCTGGACACCGCCGAAGAGCGCTGCGAACAAGCCCTGGCCGCCACCCTGAACAACCAGAAAAACAGCCATTGAGCCCTGAGGAACCCTGCCATGTCATTGCCTGAAAAAGTCCGCCTGGTCGAAGTCGGCCCGCGCGACGGCCTGCAGAACGAAGCCCAGCCCATCAGCGTGGCCGACAAGGTGCGTCTGGTCGATGACCTGAGTGCGGCAGGCCTGTCCTATATAGAAGTGGGCAGCTTCGTTTCGCCCAAGTGGGTACCGCAGATGGCCGGCTCCGCCGAGGTGTTTGCCAATATCCAGCAACACAGCGGGGTGACCTACGCAGCGCTGGCGCCGAACCTGCGTGGTTTCGAAGATGCGCTGGCGGCCGGGGTCAAGGAGGTCGCGGTGTTTGCCGCCGCGTCCGAGGCGTTCTCCCAGCGCAACATCAACTGCTCGATCAGCGACAGCCTGCAGCGCTTCGTACCGATCATGGAAGCGGCGCGCCAGCACGGGGTGCGGGTACGAGGTTATGTATCGTGTGTATTGGGCTGCCCCTATGAAGGCATGATCAGTGCCGAACAGGTCGCCCCGGTGGCCCGCGAGCTGCACGACATGGGCTGCTATGAAGTGTCGCTGGGCGACACCATCGGCACCGGCACCCCCGGGGCGACCCGGCGCCTGTTCGAAGTGGTCGGCGCCCAGGTGCCACGGGACCAACTGGCCGGTCACTTCCATGACACCTACGGCCAGGCCCTGGCCAACGTCTATGCCAGCCTGCTCGAAGGCATCAGTGTATTCGACAGCTCTGTTGCGGGCCTTGGCGGCTGTCCTTACGCCAAGGGCGCCAGCGGTAACGTTGCCAGCGAAGACGTGCTGTACATGCTCCAGGGCCTGGGCATCGACACCGGCATAGACCTGGAGCGCCTGATCGCCGCGGGCTTGCGTATCAGTGAAGTGCTCGGCCGCGCCAGCGGTTCGCGGGTGGCACGCGCCCGTAACGCACGTTGAACACGGGCGGTAACAGCCAGGTCAGGGCCTGGGTGTTACCGCACCCGCACTTTTCAGGGAAATTCCGGGTAACACGGAAACAAATCGACAGAATTTCTCGGTCCAGATTTTCAGAGAAACCTATAAGTCATTGATTTTATTGTGATTTAAAAAGTTGGCACGGCACCTGCTATATCTCAGGTACAAGAACAATAAAAAGTGCGACACACCCAATAAAAATAAGACGAAACGACTCTGACATAACAAGAACAACACGACAGAGGCGCAGCTAACAGATTTTTTTGGAGAGGATGTGCTTTCCAGGGGCTTGCCCCGCAACCGGACACAGAACAATAAAACTACCCCAAGGTAGCGCAGGTCACGGTTGGATCAGCAATGATGAAGGTAGATCAGCGCTCAAAAAAATACGTTTGCTCTTGATCCCGGATGGGGATCGCCAGTGATACAGAGGCAACGGTCGCCAAAAACAACAACAGGCCGCCCTCCAATAACAAAAAAAGAGCACGCAACAATCTTTGAGGGGAGCCTAGGCTCCCCTCAGTGCTTCCCGCCCTCCCCGTTTTCATCCTCGTCGTCCCTCTCGAAGCGGTTTACCACCAGCGGCATCACCCCCAATACCAGTAAGGCCAGCAAGGTGCTGATCACGGCCGTTGCTTCACGCCCCATGCCCGCCGCCACGCCGATCGCCGCCGTCATCCACAAGCCCGCCGCCGTGGTCAGGCCTTTGACATGCCCGGCATCCTGGTCGTGGCCCTTGAGAATGGTGCCGGCACCGAGAAAGCCGATCCCGGCGACGATCCCCTGTACCACCCGGCTCAGCGCCGCGTCGTCGGCCCCGGCCATGCGCGGCACCAGCACGAACAGCGCCGCGCCCAGGGCTACCAGCATATGGGTGCGCACCCCGGCGGCCTTGCCCTTGAGCTCACGCTCAAAACCGAGGACGGCACCAAGCAACGCCGCCATGATCAGGCGCACCGTCACCTGGGTAAGCTGCTTGGCATCGGTGATGTCGGCGAACTCCGCCACCAGGGTGATCCAGACTTGATGCCACCAGGCGTCCATGGGCGTTGTCCATGCAGAAGGGATTAATCGGTGGACAACGGCGGTGACGGCAAGTGCGCCGTTGACCGCTGATCGGTTGTTGCCAGTATCCGGGGCAGCGCTGCGGTCTCAAGCAATAGGACACCAGCCATGAGGAAGCGGCCATGCCTATTGAAATAGATGAAACCAATCAGCGCTGCACCCTGATCAGTGACGACATGCATGTCCAGGGTGAAGCCAAGGATGTCGAAGTCATCACTGACGCCGAACTGCGCATGTCTGTCGCAGTGCTCAAAGGCGAGCGCGTGCCAATCACCGAACAGGAGGCCGATGCCCTCACTGTAGCGGGTGCGGTGGATGGTCGCAGGCATCTCAAGGCATCCGAGCCAGGCTCGGTAATCTAAGGCCTACAGGGTTTCGACACAAAATCTGATACGGTTTTTATCCAGATACCTGAGCCTGTTATGCAAACAGATGGGGCGCCATAGTGCTCTGGCCTGATCGAGGCCTGATGAGCGACGAACCATGAGCGATAGAATCCCCGTCCAGATCGTTGAAATTGCTGAGCCTTCCACCTTCAAGAAGAAGCCTGCCAGCAGCGACAGACAGATCCACACCCGTAGCTTCACCGGCTTGTTTCGTAACCTGCGCCTGGCTGGCGCGGGTTTTCTGTTTTTGCTGTTCTTCGGCACCGTCTGGTTGAACTGGGGCGGTCGTCAGGCCGTGCTTTGGGACCTGGCCGACAGCAAGTTCCACATCTTCGGCGCCACCTTCTGGCCGCAGGATTTCATCCTGCTCTCGGCCTTGTTGATCATCTGCGCTTTCGGCCTGTTTGCCATCACGGTGTTCGCCGGCCGGGTGTGGTGTGGCTATACCTGCCCACAGAGCTCCTGGACCTGGATCTTCATGTGGTGCGAAAAAATCACCGAAGGTGAACGCAACCAGCGCATCAAGCTTGATGCCGCGCCATGGAGCCTGAACAAACTGGCCCGGCGCTCGGCCAAGCACACCCTGTGGCTGGGCATCAGCCTGCTGACCGGGCTGACATTCGTCGGCTACTTCACGCCGATCCGCCCGCTGGCCGAAGAACTGTTCACCCTGCAACTGGGCGGAGTCAGCCTGTTCTGGATCTTGTTCTTCACCGGCGCCACCTACATCAACGCCGGCTGGCTGCGTGAAGCGGTGTGCATGCACATGTGCCCGTATGCGCGGTTCCAGAGCGTGATGTTCGACAAGGACACCCTGACCGTCGCCTACGACCCGGCCCGAGGCGAGTCCCGCGGCCCGCGCAAGAAAGAAATCGACCACAAGGCCAAGGGCCTGGGCGACTGCATCGATTGCCACATGTGCGTGCAGGTCTGCCCGACCGGTATCGACATCCGTGACGGCCTGCAGATGGAGTGCATCGGTTGCGCTGCCTGTATCGATGCCTGTGACTCGATCATGGACAAGATGGGCTACGCCCGCGGCCTGGTCGGCTACAAGTCCGAACACACCCTGCAAGGTGGTACCACCAACTGGCTGCGTCCGCGCCTGCTCGGTTACGTCACCGCCCTGGTGGTGATGATCGGCGCCCTGGTCATCGCCCTGCAGCAGCGGCCGATGGTGTCGATGGACGTGATCAAGGACCGCGGCCTGTTCCGTGAGAACAATGCCGGGCAGATCGAGAACATCTACACCCTCAAGGTCATCAACAAGACCCAGCAAGCCCAGCACTACCGCCTGCGCCTGCTCGACGCCGAAGGCTTCGAACTGCACGGCAAGACCGAGTTCAGCCTGGCAGCCGGGGAAATGAGCGACTTGCCGGTGTCGGTGGCGATGTTGGCCGAGCGCCCACAAAGCAGCTCCCAGGACATCAGCTTCGAACTGATCGACACCGACGAACCGGGCATCCGCAGCGTCGCCCACAGCCGTTTTGTCGCGCCTTTGAACCGCTGATCCCATACACTGCCCGAGCATCCGAAACCTTTCGAGCCATGATGAAACGCTACGAGAAATTCGCCGACGACATTGCCGAACTGATTCGCTCCGGGGTCCTCGGCCCAGGCCAGCGCGTGCCGTCGGTGCGATATGCCAGCCAGACCCACGGCGTCAGCCCGTCCACGGTATTCCAGGCCTACTACCTGCTGGAGCGCCGTGGGCTGATCCGTGCCCGGCCACGCTCGGGGTACTTCGTCAACGCCCACGCGCCGCGCCAGTTCAGCGAGCCGCAGATCATCGAGCAGGCCAGCGAGTCCACCGAGGTGGATGTCAGCGAACTGGTGTTCTCGATTCTCGACTCGATCAAGGACCCGCAAACCGTGGCCTTCGGCTCGGCGTTCCCCAGCCCCAACCTGTTCCCGCTGCCACGCCTGGCCCGCTCCATGGCCAGCGCCAGCCGCGAGATGGACCCGCGCATGGTGGTCACCGACCTGTCGCCGGGCAACCCGCAACTGCGTCGGCAGATTGCCCTGCGCTACATGGTCGGCGGCCTGATGCTGCCCATGGAAGAGCTGCTGATCACCAACGGCGCGCTGGAGGCCCTGAACCTGTGCCTGCAGGCGGTGACCGAGCCCGGTGACCTGGTGGCCATCGAAGCGCCGGCGTTTTATGCCTGCCTGCAGATCCTTGAGCGGCTCAAGCTCAAGGCGGTGGAGATCCCCGTGCACCCGCGCGAAGGCATCGACCTCGGGGTACTGGCCCAGACCCTGGCCAAACACCCGGTCAAGGCCGTGTGGTGCATGACCAACTTCCAGAACCCGGTAGGCGCAAGCATGCCGGAGGAAAAGAAACAGCAGCTTGTGGAGCTCTTGCGCGAGCATCAGGTGCCGTTGATCGAAGACGACGTCTACGCCGAGCTGTACTACGCCCAGCAGGCGCCGAAACCGGCCAAGGCCTTCGACACCGACGGCCTGGTGATGCACTGCGGCTCCTTCGCCAAGAGCCTGGCCCCCGGCTACCGCATCGGTTGGGTCGCGGCCGGGCGCTATGCGCAAAAGATCGAACGGCTGAAGCTGATGACCTCGCTGTGCGCCTCGATGCCGGCCCAGGCGGCGATCGCCGACTACCTGCAGCACGGCGGCTACGACCGCCACCTGCGCAGGCTGCGCTACGCCCTGGAGGAACAACAGGCGGCGATGCTCGCAGCCATTGCCCGGTATTTCCCGCCACAGACCCGGGTCAGCCATCCAGCTGGCGGTTACTTCCTGTGGCTGGAGTTGCCCGAGCAAATGGACTCGCTCAAGCTGTTCCAGATGGCCCTGGCCCAGGGCATCAGCATCGCCCCCGGACCGATCTTTTCGCCGACCCGGCGCTTTCGCAACTGCATCCGCCTGAACTATGGCAGCCCCTGGACCGAGCAATCGGAAAAGGCCATGGAAACCCTGGGCAAGATCGTCCGCTCGTTTTGAGCGCCGGTTGAACTTCGAGCGCGCTTGCTGCACCCTGCGCGCTCGAATTTCCCAGGGAGGGTGGGCATGCACAAGCGACAGCATTTTCTTTCGCCGCAACGCTACGAGCGTTTCCTCGAACACGACCAAGAAAGCCGTGCATTCCTGCGCAACAACCGCCTGCAGGCCGACTCCGACGAACAGGAAGCGGTATTCAGCGGTAAAAGCCTCAAGGGCCTGGCGCTGGACAAACTGCTGATCAGCTATACCGCCGGCGTCGACTTCGATGCCCTGCCCGCCTTGCTCGAGGCGCTGGTCGCCGAGTACGAGCAACTGCAACGCAAGATGGCGGTGTACTCCGAAGAACCGGACGTCGCCCCGCTGAATCTGGACGATGTCGAAGAGCATCACGAATGCATGCAGGTCATCAGCCTGTGCATCCTGCTCGGCCGCCACGACCTGCTCGAACGCTTCGTCGCGCTGATGGACAACGGCGGCTACGCCGAACAAGACACCCTCTATGAAGACCTGCTGAGCCGGGTACTGCCCGACCGTTACGATGTCGATGAGTGGTACCAGGACTACGCCACGCCGTTGGTGCAAAGCATCTATGCCACCAGCCCCGAGCAAGCGGCCAGCCGCCTGCAGGGCTACTGCGAGCAATGGTACGAGCACTTCCTGCACGCCAGCTGGTACGACACCCATGGCGACGATATAAGCGGCTACGTCGGCTACTGGTCGTTCGAGGCGGCAGCCGTGGCCCTGCTTTACGGCATCGATACCCGCGCACTGCTGCACGTGATCTTCCCCCATGACTTGCTCGAACACGCCCGCAAACTGCCGGTTTACCGAGCCATACGCTGGGAGTGCCTGGGCGACGCTGAAGACCAGCACGAGGACGAAGAAGTTATCGACGAAGAGGACGACGAAGACCGCGACGAAGACTTCGCCTATGACATCAAGGGTGCCGGCGTGACCCTGTCCGATGCCATCGACGCCGGCAACATCCCGCACCTGGCCCAGGCCCTTAACACCTATGACACGGTCGAGGCGATCCTGGCCCTGGACCTTGCTGGCGACGCTCAGGAGCAGGACGACGCCTATTTTGACCTGGCCCTGACCCTGCTCGGCTGGGTACCCGGCCCCGGCCACGGGCTCAAGCGCGTGCTGCGCCTGGTCAATCGCGACCCGCAAAAACACGCCGAGCAGCTTTACGATTTGCTGCGCCATGTGCTGCTCAATTGCAAACTGAAGACCAGCCCGGATGCCCTGCTTGAAGAAAGCCTGAACGCCGAGGTGCTGCGTGCAGAGCTTGCGCAGATCATCATGGCGGTACGTGCCAGTGCGGCTTTCCTGGCACTCGATGAGCAACGCCAGGCGCTGGTGCTGAGCGACCTGGAGCAGGCCGGCGAACACCTGGACGATCTGATCGAACGCATCGACGAACGCCTGATGCCGTGGCTTGCGGTGCAACGCAATAGCTCTGCCGAGGCTTCGGGCAGCAGCCTGCGCACCCCGGCGCAAACCAGCAAACCGCAGTCGCGGCGCGTCGACAGCCTGCGCGAGCACGGTACGGTCAGTACCCATCCGGCGGCCACCGATGCCGGCAAACTCAGCCGGGAGCAGATCAACCCGGCGGCCACCAGCAACTGGCTGGAGCTGAGCCTGGACGACGGCAAGCTGGGCGGGGTTCCCGGCGCGGCCTACAAGGTGATTTTCGCCGACGGCAGCATTGCTGAAGGCCATTTGAACAACCTCGGTCATATCCGCCTTGAGGGCGTACCCTTCGGCCCGGCCAAGGTGTATTACGGTGAGGACCCGCGCCCCTACCAACGCCAGCCGATCAAGGCGCTGGACAGCAGCGCAGCGCTGATCGACCGAGACCTGCGCAGCCTGGGTTTCATCCCCTCGAAACTCGACCGGGACGACCTGTATGCCGAAACCACCGGGCGGATTGCACCGTACTGTGAACTGAACGCCCTCTGGTGGGAATGGGCCAGCGCTCGCTACCACGGCCATTGATCCGCCCGACCTGCAGCCGCGCAGTTGTTGAGTGCTGCGCGGGACGCTACATTTGCCACAGTCCCCAGGTCGGAATACGCGCATGCCGTCGAGCGAACTGCAGTCCCTGCGTCAGCAACTTGAGCAGTCGAAGCAGCAAAATAACCTGCTCAAAGCCCGGCTCGCCAAACGCAATGGCGCAGCCCCTGCACCTGTCGAGCAAGCCGAGGCCGATACCCAGCAGCGCTACCGCTTTCTGTTCGAGGCCATGGACGAAGGCTTTTGCATCATCGAATTCTTCGACGGCCCCCACGGCCCGCTCAGCGACTACGTCCACATCGAAGCCAACGCCGCCTACGCCATGCATGCCGGTATCGACAACGTGGTAGGCCAAACCCTGCGGCAGCTGGTCCCCGATGAGGCGGAAGGCTGGATTGCCCGCTACGGTCCGGTGTTGCACAGCGGCAACCCGATCCGCTTTGACCAGGAGCTGGTGGTCACCGGCCGCCACCTGGACATCTGCGCCTTTCGCCTGGAGCCGGCCAGCCGCAAGCAGGTGGCGGTGCTGTTCCAGGATGTGACTGCACGCAAGCGCGCCGAATCCGCCCTCAGGCGTCTCAACCAGGAGCTGGAACAACGGGTTGCCCAGGCAGTGGCAGAACGCAAGATCCTCACCGATGTGGTCGAAGCCACCCTGGCGCAGATCCAGGTAGTGGATCTGGACATGCGCTGGCTGGCAATCAACCGCGCTGCCCGCGACGAGTTCCGGCAGATTTTCGGCCTGACACCGAGTGTCGGCGACAGCTTGCCGAAACTGATGGCCAAGCATCCCGAAGACTGCGCCCGCGGCCTGCTGCTCTGGACACGGGCGCTCAAAGGTGAGGCCTTCGTCGACGTAACCGAGTTTGGCGAGGGTGACCAGCGTCGCCATTACGAACTGCGTTTCAGCCCGCTGCATGATGCCCACGGGCAACTGATCGGTGCCTACCTGTTCGCCTACGACATCAGCGAGCGGATCCGCGAGCAAAAGCGCCTGCGCAACACCGAAGAGGCCCTGCGCCAGGCGCAGAAAATGGAAGCGGTCGGCCAGCTCACCGGCGGCATCGCCCATGACTTCAACAACCTGCTGACCGGCATCAGCGGTTCCCTGGAGCTGTCGCGCAACCTGCTCGGGCGCGGCCGCCACCAGCATATCGACCCCTACCTGCGTACCGCCCAGGACGTGTGCAACCGCGCAGCCTCCCTGGTCCACCGGCTGCTGGCCTTTTCCCGGCGCCAGACCCTTGAACCACGCACCATCGATGTCAACCGCCTGGTCAGCGGCATGACCGAATTGATCCGCCGCAGCGTTGGCCCGCATATCGAGATCGATTTGTTTACCGCCAGCACTACGTGCCGGGCCAGCATCGACTCATCGCAACTGGAAAACGCCCTGCTCAACCTCTGTATCAACGCCCGTGACGCCATGCCGGCCGGCGGCCGGATCACCATCGAAACCCGTCATCTGCAGGCTGACGACCAGGTCGCCGCGCACCTGGACCTGGCCCCCGGTGACTACCTGGCCCTGAGCGTCAGCGATAACGGCAGCGGCATGCCACCGCAGGTGCTGGCGCGCGCCTTCGATCCGTTCTTCACCACCAAGCCGGTGGGCCAGGGTACGGGCCTGGGGCTGTCGATGGTCTATGGTTTCGTCCGCCAGTCCGGTGGCCAGGTGCGGGTGTATTCGGAACCTGGCCAGGGCACCAGTGTGCACCTGTACCTGCCACGCCTGGACAGCGCCAGCCTGCCGGCCAAAGAGTCGCTGCCGGTTGCACGCAAGCAGCGTGACCTGCGCGACATGACGGTGATGCTGGTCGATGATGAAGCAACCATCCGCATGCTGGTCGGCGAGGTACTCAGCGACCTGGGTTACGCCAAGATCGAATTCGGCGACGGCCATAGCGCCCTGCATGCACTGCAAAACGGCGCGACCGTCGACCTGTTGATCAGCGATGTCGGCATGCCCGGCGGCATGAACGGCCAACAACTGGTAGCCGCGGCCCGCCAACTGCGGCCTGGGCTGAAGGTACTGTTCATCACCGGCTATGCCGAGCAGGCGGTGCTCGGAACTGGGGTTTTCGAGCCCACTACCCGGGTGCTGACCAAGCCGTTCAGCCTCGATACCCTGGCCCAGCGCATCGAGGAGATGATGGGCTGATCAGCGCCCGCCGCCGAGGTCGAGGAAGCTGCCGGTCGAATAAGAAGCTTGGTCTGACAGCAGCCAGAGGATCGCCTCGGCCACTTCTTCGGCCCGACCGCCACGGCCCATGGGAATGCCCGGTTCGAGCTTGCTGACCCGGTCCGGGTCGCCGCTGAGCGCGTGGAAGTCGGTGAAGATGTAGCCCGGGCGCACGGCATTGACCCGCACACCTTCGCCGGCCACTTCCTTGGCCAGGCCGAGGGTGAAGGTGTCCAGCGCGCCCTTGGAGGCAGCGTAGTCGACGTATTCGTTGGGCGAGCCCAACCGCGCGGCCACCGACGAGACGTTGACGATGCTCCCACCCTGCCCGCCATGGCGGGTCGACATGCGCTGCAGCGCGTGCTTGGCGCACAACATCGGCCCGACCACGTTGGTCTTCATCAGCTTGAGCAGGCGAAACTCCGACACTTCCTCGACCCGGCTCTGCTGGCCGATGGTACCGGCGTTATTGACCAGCGCGGTGACCGGCCCCAGTTCGGCATCGACGCGCTGGAACAGCTGGATGATCTCGTCCTCGACACTGACGTCGGCCTTGACCGCAATGGCCTCGGCGCCCAGTTCACGGACCTCGGCCAGCACCCGCTGGGCGGCCTCGTCGTCACGCAGGTAGTTGATGCAGATGCGGTAACCGGCGCGTGCGGCCAGGCGCGCGGTGGCGGCGCCAATGCCGCGGCTGGCGCCGGTGATCACGATAACCTTGTCCATGGATACTCCTTGCCCCCAATGGCGTTGACCCCTCAAGGCTAACGCAGTCAGGGGCCGGGCACAAAGCCGCTTCAGGCAGCCGGTGGCGGTACGGGCGCCTTGGGTTCGGCTTTGCGCAGCGGATACAGGTGCTGGCGCACGATACCTTCAGGCAGGTCCTTGCCGAACACGCCATAACGCGCCGGCCATTCCTTGGGCGGCAGCTTGAAGGTGCCGAACAGCATGTCCACCAGCGGCGTGTGGATTGCGTAGTTCTTGTAAATGTAATCCTTGTGCCGGGCGTGATGCCAGTGGTGATAGCGCGGCAGTACCAGCAGGTAGTTGAGCCAGCCGCCGTCGATACGCACGTTGGCATGGGCCAGCACCGCCTGCACGCCCACCAGGATCACATAGGCGTTCATTGCCTGGGGCGAGAAGCCCAGCAGGATCAGCGGTGCCAGCACCCCGGTGCGGGTCAGGAGAATCTCGCAGAAGTGGATACGCGAACCGGCCAGCCAGTCCATGTGCGTGCTCGAGTGATGCACCGCATGAAAACGCCACATCCACGGCACCACGTGATACAGGCGGTGCAGCCAGTACTGGCCGAGGTCGGCAACGAACACCGCGAGCAGAAACTGCACGACGATCGGCAAGCTTTGCACCTTGGCCTGCAAGGTGTCGGAGACCACCCAGCCGGCCAGCCAGCCGGACGAGGCGGTGACGAAGATGAGGATGAACTGCACCAGCATATGGCTGACGAAAAAGTAGCTGAGGTCGGTGCGCCAGTGCGGGCGCAGGATGTTCTGCTGCGGGTCCTTGGCGTAGAGCTTTTCCAGCGGGATGAAGATGATCGCCGACACCAGCAGCGCCAGCACGAACCAGTCCAGGCCCAGCGAGTACGGGGTCTGGCCGATGGTTTCGGTCTGGATGTTGGTGCCCCCCAGAAACATCGCCAGCCCTGCCGCGCTAATGCCGGTAAAGCCCAGGCGCTTGCGCTTGTTGAGGAGGATGTTCAGGGTGCCCAGGGCAAAGGCCAGGATCAGCCCGATCAGCAGCGCGGTGCGGGCAAAGTGCACGCTGTAGACCTTGCGGAACTCGGCAAAGGTCAGCCACTGCGGAAACAGAAAGCACAATACCGCCAGCAGGCTGAGCAGCCCGAGGGCGGCCGAAATGTAACCGCTGATACGCCCCTGGCCAAGTCTGAACGGGTCGTGGCCGTGGCGTTTGAAATAGGCCTTGATTGCCTGCATGAATCGCTGATCCTTCATAGTGGTGGGCTCCGTGCGGCGCGGAGTATACCGACCTGCGGCCACAAGTGAACGCGTGCATGCCTGGGCAGCTGACAAATCTGTAATCCACTGCTCAGTTTACTGACAGTCAGTGCTGGCTAAGGTCGTGCCATCCCAGCCCCTGGAATGGCACCCATGCTTCGACACCCGACCCGCCGCACCTTCGTCAAGGGCTTTGCCGCCGGCAGCGCCCTGGCCGGTCTCGGCCTCTGGCGCCTGCCGGCGTTTGCCGCACCTGCGGTGTTCAGCAATGAACTGAGCGGCCAGCACTTCGAGCTGTTTATCGGTCAGACGCCGGTGAACATCACTGGCCGCTCGCGCACGGCCCTGACCATCAACAACAGCCTGCCCGGCCCGACCCTGCGCTGGCGTGAAGGCGACACCGTGACATTGCGCGTGCGCAACCGCCTGGGCGAGCCGACCTCGCTGCACTGGCACGGGATCATCCTCCCGGCCAACATGGACGGGGTGCCGGGCCTGAGCTTTGCCGGCATCGAACCCGGTGGCGAGTACCTCTACCGGTTTACCCTGGCGCAGAGCGGCACCTACTGGTACCACAGCCATTCCGGCTTGCAGGAGCAGGCCGGGGTCTACGGGGCGATCGTCATCGAACCCAAAGAGCCCGAAGCCCATCGCTATCAGCGCGACTACGTGCTGTTGCTCAGCGACTGGAGCGACCAGGCCCCCGCCGAGCTGATGGCGACCCTGAAAAAGCAGTCGGACGCCTTCAACTATCACAAGCGCACCGTCGGTGACTTCATCGACGATGTCGCCAGCAACGGCTGGCGGCAAACCGTCGCCGAGCGCAAGGCCTGGGCCGCCATGCGCATGAGCCCCACCGACCTTGCCGACATCAGCGCCGCCACCTACACCTACCTGCTCAACGGCCAGCCACCGGACGGTAACTTCACCTGCCTGTTCCAGCCCGGCGACACCGTGCGCCTGCGCCTGATCAACGGCTCGGCGATGAGCTACTTCGATTTTCGCATTCCGGGCCTGAAGCTCACGGTCATTGCCGCCGATGGCCAACCGGTGCACCCGGTCGAGGTCGACGAGTTGCGCATCGCCGTGGCCGAAACCTATGACGTACTGGTGCGGGTCGGTGACCTGCCCGCCTACACCCTGTATGCCCAGAGCATGGACCGCAGCGGCTACGCCCGTGGCACCCTGGCGCGCAGCAATGGCCTCAGCGCCGAGGTGCCGGCACCGGACCCGCGGCCGATCCTGAGCATGGCCGACATGGGTCACGCTGGCATGGCTGACATGGGCGGCATGGACCACAGCCAGATGGCCGGAATGGACCATTCGATGATGGCCGGCATGCAGCAGCACCCGGCCAGCGAAACCGGCAACCCACTGGTCGACATGCAGACCATGAACCCCAAGCCCAACCTCGCCGACCCGGGCATCGGCCTGCGCAACAACGGCCGCCGGGTGCTGACCTATGCCGACCTCAAAAGCACCTTCGCCGACCCCGATGGCCGCGAGCCGTCACGGGAGATCGAACTGCACCTGACCGGGCACATGGAGCGCTTCGCCTGGTCGTTCAATGGCATCAAGTTCTCCGACGCCGAGCCGTTGCGCCTGACCTACGGCGAGCGCCTGCGCATCACCCTGGTCAACGACACGATGATGGCCCACCCGATCCACCTGCATGGACTGTGGAGCGACCTGGAGGACGAACACGGGCGCTTCCAGGTGCGCAAGCACACCCTCGACATCCCGCCGGGCAGCCGGCGCAGCTACCGGGTCAGCGCGGACGCCCTGGGGCGCTGGGCCTATCACTGCCATCTGCTCTATCACATGGAGATGGGCATGTTCCGCGAGGTACGCGTCGATGAATGAGCTTCTCAATCGCCCACTGCTCGGCAGCCTCGCCCTGCTGGCCTTGCTGGCCAGTGAAGAGGCTCGCGCCGAAGTCATGGATCATGCCGCCATGGGCCACGGTGCCATGAACCATCAAGGTATGAACCATCAAGGCATGAACCACAGCATGGCGCCGGGCACTCCACGCACGCCACTGCGTCCGATCACCGACGCCGAGCGCCAGGCGGCCTTCCCGCCCCTGCCCGGTCATCAGGTCCATGACCGGCAGATGAACTGGGCGGTGATCGTCGAGCAACTGGAATACCAGAACTTCGAGAGCAGCAGCGCCCTGAACTGGAACGCCAATGCCTGGATCGGCGGCGATGTCGATCGCCTGTGGCTGCGCACCGAGGGTGAGCGCGAACAAGGTGTGACTCACAAGGCCGAGCTGCAGGCCCTCTGGGGGCACGCCATCAGCCCCTGGTGGGAACTGGTCGGCGGTCTGCGCCAGGACTTCAAGCCGGCCAGTGGGCAAACCTGGGCCGCCTTCGGTATCCAGGGCACGCCGCTGTATGGCCTGGAGCTGGAAGCCACCGCCTATGTCGGCGAGCGCCAGCAAACCGCGCTGCGCCTGGAGAGCAGTTACGCTATCCTGCTGACCAATCGCTGGATCCTCGAACCGTCGCTCGAGGCCAATTTCTACGGCCGTAACGACGCGACACGGGACCAGGGCAGCGGCCTTGCCGACAGCGAGATCGGCCTGCGCCTGCGCTACGAAATCACCCGCGGCTTTGCCCCTTACCTGGGCATCAGCTTCAACCGGGCCTATGGCAACAACGCCGAACAGATCCGTGATGAGCACGGCGATATCGGCCAGACCCGCCTGGTCGCCGGTGTGCGCCTGCGTTTCTAGAAGTGGAGAAGTACCATGCTGAGCAAGAAAATCGTCGCCTTCGGCCTGCTGGCCCTGAGTACCCTGGCTCAGGCCGGGCAGACCATCGACGTGTACCGCGACCCCAACTGCGGCTGCTGCAAGGAATGGATCAAGCACCTGCAAGACAACGGCTACACGGTCAATGACCATGTCGAGCCGAACATGAGCGCGGTCAAGCAGCGCCTGGGTGTCGCACCGCGTCTGGCCTCATGCCACACCGGGGTGATCGACGGCAAGTTCGTCGAAGGCCATGTACCGGCTGAGCAAATCAAGCTGCTGGGCAAGCGCCCCGATCTCAAGGGCCTCGCCGTACCGGGCATGCCCATGGGCTCGCCGGGCATGGAAATGGGCGACCACAAGGACGCCTACCAGGTCATCGGCCTGACCCTTGAGGGCAAGGACGAAGTGGTCGCCAACTACTGATCTGACCGTGATGCTCAGCTATTGGGCGCTGTTTCTCAGCGCCTTCGGCGCAGCCACCTTGCTGCCGCTGCAATCGGAAGCCGTGCTGGTCGGCCTGCTGCTGCGCGAACCTGAAGCCGTGGTCAGCTTGTTGCTGATTGCCACCGCCGGGAACGTGCTCGGTTCGATCGTCAACTGGCTGCTGGGCCGCGGCATCGAGCACCTGCGCGGCAAACGCTGGTTCCCGTTCAAGCCCGAGCAGCTGGAAAAAGCCCAGCAACGTTATCAGCGCTATGGCCAGTGGTCGCTGCTGCTGAGCTGGATGCCGGTGATCGGCGACCCGCTGACGCTGATTGCCGGGATCATGCGCGAGCCGTTCTGGCGCTTTTTAGTGCTGGTCACTGTCGCCAAAGCCGGCCGTTACCTGGTGCTGGCGCTGCTGACGCTCGGCTGGATGCAGCACTAGCGCCCCCAGATCTGCGCCTCGGTCCAGCCCAGCTCGGCAAAGTCCTGGGCGCGCAGGTGCGCTTCATCCTCACAGAAGAACTCATCCAGCTGCGGCGGGCGCACCGAGGTGTCACTGAGCATCGCGTGCACCTGGCCGCGGTGGTGGATCTGGTGCTCGAACAGGTGCGACAGCAGGCGCAGGCGTTGCTCGCGCTGCACCCAGTCGGGGCGCACGATATTCACGTAACGGTGCAACTGGTCGTCACGCAGCTGGCTGCAGTAGGCGATCAGCCGGTGGTCGGCCTGGACCTGTTCGGCGTGCAGTTCCAGACAGGTGGCATAAGGCTCATCGGGCTCGAAGAAGCGCTGGCTGTCCGGGTCGGGCGCTTCGCCGCGCTGCTCGCACTCGAGGGCCTGCAGGTAGAACCAGTCGACGGTGAGGATGTGGTTGAGGGTGGCCTTGATCGACGGGAAGAAACTCGCCCGTGGGGCGACGAACTCGTCCTGGCTCAGTTGCCTGCAGGCCTTGTACACCCTGTGGTTGGCCCAGCCATTCTGGTAGGCCATGGTCAGCAGGTAGTGCGAGAGAGGCTCGGCCATGATCGATTCCTCAGCAAAAGCGTTGCAGTTGCATCTCCCGCAAACGGCTGAGCGTACGCCGGAACGGGAACTCCAGATACCCTTGAGTGTAGAGTGCTTCCAGCGCCACCTCGGCTTCCAGGTACAAGGCGATTCGACGGTCGTAGCATTCATCGACCAGGGCGATGAAGCGCCGCACGCTGTCGTCATGTACTGATAGCTGCGGCAGTTCGCGGTCCCCGGCCACCACCCGCTGGGCGCCATCCTCGGTGCCGCGGGCGATCTTCGCCGGGCGCTGGCGGGCGCCGAGGGCCGGCACCTCGCCCAGCAGGATGGCCTGGAAACTGTCGCACAAGGCCATGAAATCCATGGCGGCAAAGGGTTGCTCACAGAGGTCGGCGTAGCGACACCAGAGCACGCTGTCGCAGCGTTGCACCACGTTCAAGCTGCGCGAGCCGATCTGCAGCGGCTGGCCAGCGCTCGCTTGATCACCACGTAACTGGGCGAAGACCTGCTCAAGGGCACTGGGCCGACCGTTGTCGCGTACCCAGTAGCGTTGCTGCGCCGCGCCCGGATGCAGGCGATGGTCCTGCTCCCCTGCTACGGCGACCACCTGCATATGCTGCTCGATGGCGGCAATCGCCGGCAGGAAGCGCTCACGGTTGAAACCGTCGCTGTAGAGCTGCTCGGGCGGCTGGTTGGAAGTGGCAACGATCACCACCCCGGCCTCGAACAGCACCTGGAACAGGCCACCGAGAATGATCGCATCGCCGATGTCGTTGACGAACAGCTCGTCAAAACACAGCACGCGGATTTCTTCGGCCAGGGACAAGGCCAGCGCCTGCAAGGGCTCGGCCGTGCCGTTGAGCTGGAACAGACGTTGATGCACCCAGCGCATGAAGTGGTGAAAGTGCTGGCGCCGGGCCGGTACCTGCAGGCAGGCGTGGAACTGATCCATGAGCCAGGTCTTGCCGCGTCCGACCGGGCCCCAGAGGT
Organism: Pseudomonas wadenswilerensis; assembly: GCF_900497695.1. Taxonomy (GTDB): domain Bacteria; phylum Pseudomonadota; class Gammaproteobacteria; order Pseudomonadales; family Pseudomonadaceae; genus Aquipseudomonas; species Aquipseudomonas wadenswilerensis. The sequence goes on from NZ_UIDD01000009.1 coordinate 185,495, forward strand.
AGACACCCGTTGGGGTTTCGCCGCGCTGCAGGGCCTCGAAGCAGGTTTGCAGGGCCGTGGCGGCCTGCAGCTGGGCCGGGTCGCTGACAAACCCCTGGCTGGCAATGGCCTGCCGGTAGAGGGTCAGGGGGGACTGTTCGGTGAAGCAGGACATGCGCGGCGTCCGTCGCAAAAGCAGGCATTCTGCGGCTGCAGCGCAGTATGGGGCAAGCCCGCATTCTGTGGGAGCTGGCTTGCCAGCGATGGGGCCAGTACAGCCTGCACATCAGAAGGCGCCTGGATTACGACCGCTGCGCGCTCGATCGCAGGCAAGCCCGCTCCCACAGGGCTCGGTGCAACTCTAAAGATCCAGCCCGACTTTGAGCAGCGCCCCATCACGCTCATCGGTCAGCAGGTACAGATACCCGTCCGGCCCTACCCGCACATCGCGAATCCGCGCCTTGAGCTCGCCGAGTAAACGCTCTTCATGCACCACTTTGTCGCCGTTGAGTTCCAGGCGAATCAGCTCCTGCGCCGCCAGCGCGCCGATGAACAGGCTGTGCTCCCACGGCTTGAAGCGTGGGTTGTCGTAAAACGCCATGCCGCTGATGGCCGGGGATTTTTCCCAGACATGGTGCGGGTCGACCATGCCATCGACATGCTCGCCCCTGGCTTCGGGAATCGGCATCAGCGAATAGTTGATGCCATGGGTGGCAATCGGCCAACCAAAGTTCTTGCCGGGCTTGGGGATGTTGATCTCATCACCGCCACGGGGCCCGTGCTCGTTGGTCCACAACTCGCCGGTCCAGGGGTTGAGCGCCGCGCCCTGCTGGTTGCGGTGGCCGAACGACCAGATTTCCGGGCGCACGTTATCGCGACCGACAAAAGGGTTGTCCTTGGGCACCGTGCCGTCCGGGAGGATGCGCACCAGCTTGCCCTGCAGCTTGTCCAGGTCCTGCGAAGTCGGCCGCTGGTTGTTCTCGCCAAGGGCGATGAACAGGTAGCCGTCGCGGTCGAACACCAGGCGCGAGCCAAAATGGTTGCCGCTGGAGAGCTTGGGTTGCTGGCGGAAAATCACGTTGAAGTCTTCAAGCTTGGCACTGTCTGCTGACAAGCGCCCGCGGCCCACCGCTGTGCCGGCCGTGCCGCCTTCCCCGCCGCCTTCGGCATAGGACAAGTAGACCATGCGGTCCTGCTTGAAAGTCGGCGACAGCACCACATCGAGCAGGCCGCCCTGGCCCTGGGCCCACACCTCAGGGACGCCGCCCAGTGGTGCCCCGACCTTGCCTTCGGGGCTGACGATGCGCAGGTTGCCAGCCCGCTCGGTCACCAGGATGCCCTGGCCGTCCGGCAAGAATGCCAGGGCCCAGGGGTTGCGCAAGCCCTCGGCGAGGGTGCTGACCTTGACGCTGCCCTCCTCGCTCTTGAAATCGCGCTCGGGCGCGGCGTGGGCCAGCAGCGGCAGCAACGCCGCGGTCATCAGGGTGGGTAGCCAGGTGCGTGGGGACATCAGCGATTCCTTCCAGGGAGGGCCTGTTACTCAGGGCCCGGGCGCAGGTGCGCGCGGCGGGCGGGTGGGTTCCAGGCGCGGGGTGGTCTGTTCGCGGCGGATGTTTTCGCCATTGCCGATACCGCGGTTTTCAAGGGTCGGCGGGCGCGGATTGGGCTGGGTCGAAGGGCCGCGCACAGGCGGCGTGGCCGGCACGCTGCCCTGTCGGCTGTTGGGGTTGGCGCGCATGATCGGGCTGTTGTAGGGGTTGTTGTTGCTGGCCGCCAGCTGCAACGGCGCGGCAACGGGCGCAGCCTGCAGCGGCGAGCTCAAGAGCAGGGCCATTGCCAGGCCCGACAGGGATCGGTTCACGGTATTCACCTCCGGCACCACGCGGCGCCGAAAACCAGCGCGCCCAAGCGTTGGATAGCCTAAGGCGCGACAGGTTCGCCGGGAAACCTCGAATTCCCCCGGAGGTGATTCATTTTGTTACCGGATCAGCTATCGACCTTATGCCGGGCGGCATACAGGCAGAGCATCTCCATGGCCAGGGTCGCGCCGGCCAGGGCAGTAATATCGGCATGGTCGTAGGCCGGCGCGACTTCCACCAGGTCCATGCCCACCAGGTTGATACCGCGCAGCCCGCCGAGGATTTCCAGCGCCTGCACCGTGGTCAGCCCACCACACACCGGGGTGCCGGTGCCTGGGGCGTACGCAGGGTCCAGGCAATCGATGTCGAAGGTCAGGTACACCGGCTGGTCGCCGACCCGTTGCCGAATCGCCTCGATGATCGCCTGGGTACCGCGGCGATGCACCTGGCGGGCGTCGAGCACGGCAAAGCCCTGGGTATCGTCATTGGTGGTACGCAGGCCGATCTGCACCGAGCGCGCCGGGTTCACCAGGCCTTCACGGGCGGCATGCCAGAACATGGTGCCGTGATCGACGCGCTGGCCCTCCTCGTCCGGCCAGGTGTCGCTGTGGGCGTCGAAGTGAATCAGCGCCAGCGGTCCGTGTTTGCGTGCGTGGGCCTTGAGCAGCGGGTAGCTGATGAAGTGGTCGCCGCCCAGGGTGAGCATGGCGCAGCCGGCTTCGAGAATCTGCTCGGCATGGGCCTGGATGCGCTCGGGCACGGTATGCGGGCTGCCGTAGTCGAAGTTGCAATCGCCGTAGTCGATCACTGCCAGGTGCTCGAAGGGGTCGAACTCCCACGGCCAGTGCCGGGCCCAGGCCTGCTGCACCGACGCCGCGCGAATCGCCCGCGGCCCGAAACGCGCACCGGGGCGGTTGCTGGTGGCGGTGTCGAACGGCACCCCGCTGACCACCACATCGACACCGCGCAGGTCGCGGCTGTAGCGGCGGCGCGAGAAGCTGGTGATGCCGGCAAAGGTGTTTTCGGCGATGGTGCCGTAGAGGCTGTCGCGGGTGATGGCCTGGTCGTTGTCGGGGGCGAGGTCCATGGTCGGGCTCCTGGTCTGTTGTTATTGGCGGCTACGGAAGGTGGTCCAAAGGCGAGTGCGCTGGCGCATGTCGGCCAGGCTCATGCTGCGGTCGGCAAACAGCCGCGCGCGCACTTCGGCCGAAGGGTAGATGTCCGGGTCGCTGCGTACCGCCTCGTCCACCAGGGGCGTGGCGGCCTGGTTGGCATTGGCGAAGAACAGCGTGTTGGTCAACGGCGCCACCGAGTCGGGGCGCAACATGAAGGCAATGAAGGCGCGGGCGGCGTCCGGGTGCGGCGCGTCCTTGGGCATGACCAGGTTGTCCTGCCAGATCAGCGTGCCTTCGCGGGGAATGCGATAGATCACCTGGTACGGCTTGCCGGCCTTTTGCGCCTGGTCGGCGGCCATGGCCGCGTCACCGTTGTAAGTCAGGGCCAGGCACACACTGCCGTTGGCCAGGTCGTTGATCTGCCGGCCGTTGGCGACATAGCGGATGGAGGGTTGCAGTTGCTTGAGCAGTGACTGGGCGGCCGCCAGGTCGTTTTTGTCGCGGCTGTAGGGATCCTTGCCCAGGTAATTCAAGGCTACGCCAATCACCTCCTGGGGCGAGTCGGACATGGCAATCCCGCAATCCTTGAGCTTGCTGGCGTACTCGGGCTTGAACAACAGGTCGAGGCTGTCCAGCGGTGCATCGCCCAGCCGCTGGCGCACCGCCTCAAGGTTCATGCCCAGGCCCAGGGTGCCCCAGGTGTAGGGCACGGCGTACTGATTGCCGGGGTCGACCTCGGCCAGCTTGGCCAGCAGGTCTTTGTCGAGATTGCCGTAGCCGGGCATGGCCTGGGCCTGTAGCGGTTGCAAGGCACCGGCAGCCAGGGCGCGGGCCAGCAGGCTGGCGGACGGCACCACGACGTCATAGCCACTGCCACCGGTGAGCAACTTGGTTTCCAGGACTTCGGTGGTGTCGAAGGTGTCGTAGCGCACCTTGTAACCGGTTTCCTGCTCGAAACGCTGCAAGGTTTCGGGGGCGACATAGTCGGCCCAACTGTACAGATTGAGGACTTTTTCCTCGGCCTGCACCGGCAAGGCCAGGACCAGGGACAACAACCACAGGGATGTACGCATGTCGGGCACCTTTGTCAGTGGATGCCGCCAGCATGCCTGCCGGGTTACATTACTAAAATGGCAAGTCAATTAACCTGACATTCATCGGGAGCAATGTTTGATGTTGGGACAACTGCACGACCTCGACCTGCATCTGCTGCGGCTGTTCGTCACTGTAGTCGAGGCCGGTGGCTTCAGCGCCGCCCAGGGCGTGCTGGGCCTGAGCCAGCCAAGCATCAGCCAGCAGATGGCGCGCCTGGAAACCCGTCTGGGTTATCGCTTGTGCAGCCGCGGCAAGGGCGGCTTTGGCCTGACCGCCAAGGGTGAAGTGCTGCTCAAGGCCACTCGCGAGCTGCTGGTGCAGATCGAGGCGTTTCGCCATCAGGCCAATGGCGTCGCCGGGCGTTTGCTCGGCGAGGTGCGCATCGGCATTTCCGAAGCCCAGGAAAGCACCGTGACCTTGCGCCTGGCGCGGGCCATCGAGCGCTTTCGCCAGCGTGACGAGTCGGTGCGCCTGGAACTGGTCAGCGCCATGCCGGCAGACCTTGAGCGTCAACTGTTGCAGCAACGCCTGGACCTGGCCATCGGCTATTTTTCCGGCAAACAGGCGGCGTTCGATTACACGCTGTTGTTCGAAGAAAACCAGCGCCTGTACTGCGCCAGCCATCATCCGCTGGCCGGCCAGCCGGACGTTAGCCTGGAGGCGTTGCAGCAGGCCGACCAGGTCGAACACCCCTACCGTTTCCAGAGCCGCCAGGAGCCCTTTGACGGCACCAGTGGCGCAGCCCGTTCAGAGCAGGTGGACGGTGCCCTGACCTTCATCCTCTCCGGCCAGCACATCGGCTACCTGCCCTGCCACTACGCCGAGCCTTGGGTTGAGCGCGGCCTGTTGCAGGGCCTGGACCCGGCGCTGGATTTCACCGTGCCGTTCGTGCTGGTGCGCCATCGCGCCCAGGTGCCCAGCGACGCCCAGCAGGCCTTCGCAGCCGACCTGCTGGCAGCCTTCGCCTGACTCAGTAGGCCAGCGACCAGGTCAGGGTGTAGGTGCGGCCACGGCCCTGGTAGTCGTAGAGGTAGGCCGGCCCGTAGGTCGGTGAATAGAACAGCGTCGCGCGCTGGCCCCAGACGGTGCTGTACTGTTTGTCGAGCAGGTTCTGGATGCCGGCACTGAAGGTCCCGAAGCCGGTGTCCTGGCTGCCCAGCAAGTCGAAGGTGGTGTAGCCGCTGATCGTGTGATCGGCATCGTCCTTGAGGGTGAAGGCGTGGTTGGCCTGCAGGCGTGCACTACGGCCATCGCCCTTCCAGCCGACGAAGGCAGTGGACTTGGACAGCGACGCATAACGGGCATCGCGCTTGATCCAGTCGCCGTCCTTGTCTTCCTCTTCCGAGCGCACCAGGTGCAGGGTGCTGCCGGCCTCCCAGCCGCTTTCGAAGTGGCGGGTCAGCGCGCCTTCAAAGCCGAAGTCGCGGCTCTTCTGTTCTTCGACGTTGATGGTCAGGGTGGCCATGTCGGTGGTGATGATCTTGTCCGACCAGATGTAGTACACCGCCGCCTGGGCGTCCCAGTCCAGGTCGGCATAGCGCCAGCCCAGTTCCACCTGGCGGCTCTTGATCCCGGCCAGCGGGTTGTCTTCGACACTCAGGCCCGGCTTGCCGTAGTACTTGGCCGGGTCCGGCAGGTCGAAACCTTCGCCGTAGTTGCTCCAGACCTGGTGGCCGTTCTTGAAGTCGTAGATGGCGCCAAGGTTGAACAGGTTGACCTGGTAGTCGTTGTTGCCGCCGGGCACGCTCTTGAAATCGCCGACATCGACGTCCATCTGCTGGCGCCGGGCGCCGCCGGAAACCGTCAGGTTATCGGTCGCCTTCCAGTCCAGCTGGGCGTAGGCCGAAATGCCATCGACCCGGTAGCTGGGGTAGCGCGCCGCCTTGCTGGCTTCATCCAGGTCCAGGCCGCCGCTTTCGGATGAAGTCAGGGCATCGAAGGTGGTCTGGTCGGCATTGAAGCGCTCGCGGTCCAGGTCCACGCCGTAGGTCAGCTTGAGACTGTCCCACTGCTTGGCGAACAGCGCCTTGAGGCTGCTGACCTCGAAGTTCTGCTGCGAGGCGGCAAAGTACACGCCCTTGGAGCCCGCCGGTTTGCCGGTGTTGTAGTACGGGAACGGATAGAAGTTGTCGTCTTCCTTGCGGTACGAGGCTTGCAGGTAGAAGTCCTGGCCGAGCACATCGCTGTGGTGGTAGTTGGCATTGAGCAGCAGGCGCTTGGTGCGCGGCTCTAGGTCGGTGGAATAGCCACCACGCAGCTCGGCATCTTCCAGGTCCGATGGGCCGTTGTAGTTGAGGTTGGGAAAGTAGATACCGGTGCTGCCGTGGTTACCCGAGTCGTAGTACTGGGCCAGCAGGTCGAGGCTCTGCTCGTCGTTGAATTTCAGGCCCAGGCTGCCGAGCACGTCGATGGTGCGGTTGTACTGCAGGTCGGTCTGGGTGTTGTCGATGAAGATCTGGTCGCCGGCACCGTCGTAGAAGGCTTCGTTCTGCTCGGCGGACACGCCCAGGCGCGCGTTGACGCGCTCGTTGCCGCCGCTGATCGACTGGGCGATGCGGGTCGACAGGTCGTCGCTGTTGTTGAAGCCGCTGCTGGCGCCCAGCTGGGTTTCAAAGCGCGCCGGCCCCGCCTCGCCCTTCCTGGTGACGATGTTGATGATCCCGCCGGTGGCGCCGCCGCCATAGATGGCGCTGGCGCCGGAGAGCACTTCGACGCGCTCGACGTTGAACGGCGAAATGCTGTCGAACTGGCGCGACAGCCCGCGTGAGCTGTTCTGGCTGACGCCGTCGATCATCACCAGCACGTTGCGCCCGCGCATGTTCTGGCCGTAGTTGGTGCGCCCTTCCGGCGCCAGGTCCAGGCCCGGTACCAGTTTGCCGATGGCCTCCTTGAGGCTGACGCCGCTGTCGATCTGCTCGCGCAATTGCTGCTGGTCGACCACCCAGACGGTGCCGGGGATTTCGCTGATCGAGGTGCTGGTACGCGAGGCCACGCTGACTTCGATGGGCTTGAGGCTGACACTTTGCGCCGCCGCGCTCTTGCGCAGGATCACCGTGTTCTGCTCGCTGAACTTCCAGCTCATGCCGCTGCCGGCCAGCAGGCTTTGCAGGGCCTGGGCGATGCTGTAGCGGCCATTGAGCGCCGGGCTTTGCCGGCCGGCCACGTCCTGGCTGGTAAACAGCAGGTGCAGGCCCGCCTGGTCGGCGAAGGCGGTCAGGGCCTGGTCGAGGCTCTGCGCTGGCAGGTCCAGGGATACTTCACGTTCCTGCTGGGTGCTGGCGGCATTTACCGCATCGGCAGCGTGCACTTGTAGCGTGCCGAGCAATGCGGCAACGGCAGTGGAGGCCAGCAGGGCGTGTTTGAAATAACCGGTGGAACGGGCGATTGGCTTGAGCGGACCCTTCACTGTTGTCTTCCAGGCAAATGGTTGTAAATGAGAATGGATTGCTGATCAGTCTCACTACGACGATTGGGCGGGGAAGAACTTGCAGTGGGAATTTGAAAATATTTTTTGCGCAGTTACGACCCTATCGCTGGCAAGCCAGCTCCCACAGGTACGGTGCATGCAATACCTGTGGGAGCTGGCTTGCCAGCGATGAGACCCGTCAGTACACCACCGCCAGCCAGGGCAGGTAGGTAACCTTCAATGCATAGCGCTGCTCAAGGGTGCGCAACAGCCCCTCAGGGTCGTTCAGGTCAAACACCCCGCTGACCTGCAGCGCCGCCAGTTGCTGGTCAGACAGCACGATACGCCCGTGCTGATAGCGCTCAAGCTCGGCCAGTACTTCACGCAGCGGCTTGCCGTTGAAGATCAGCTTGCCGCGCTGCCAGGCGGTTTGCGCCCGGGCATCGGGCGATGTTTCCAGCAACTGCCCGCCGACCCGCGCCTGGCCCTGGGCAACCACCACGCGATTGCGTGCACCGTCACGGCGCACACTGAATACCGCGGCGCTGCCCTGCACGGGCTCAGCCCCGGCATCGACCACGAACGGCCGCGGGTCGGCGGCCGGCTCGAACAAGGCCTCGCCGGCCTTGAGGACAACGCGGCGCTCGCCACGGCTGAAATCCACCGACAAGGCGCTGCCACTGTTGAGGGTGACCTGCGAGCCATCGGCCAGGGTGATGCGTTGCTGCTGGCCAACCCCGGTGTGGTAGTCGGCAAGCAAGGCTGGTGCCTGCTGCACACTGCCATATCCGACCAGCGCCAGCACCAGCGAAGCGGCAATTTTCGAGCCCCAGCGCCGCCGACGTGGCGCCGTCGCTACGACTTCAGCCGCCGCGCGGGTCTGCCCGAGGTCCGCCCACAACGCCTCGGCTTCGCTCGCGGCCTCGGCGTGAGCCGGGCTCAGCGCGCACCAGCGCTGGTAGCGTTGTTGGTCGCTGGCGCTGGCGTTGCCCGAATGCAGCAGTACCTGCCAGTCGAGGGCATCATCGGACAAATCGCTGATCGGCTGCGGCGCGGGCATGGCAAGGGCATCAGTCATGGTTGTGTTTGAGCCAGTCGCGACAATGGCGCAAGGCCTGGCCGATGTATTTTGCCACCATGCTCTCGGAAACGCCCAGCCGTTGTGCAATCTGCGCCTGGGTCAGGCCTTCGACGCGGTTGAGCAGCAACGCCTGACGGGCATTGGCCGACAATTGCAGCAAGGCTTCATCGAGCAGCTCCAGGCGTTCACTGGCCAGCAACGCCGCTTCCGGCGCTGGCGCCGGGCACGGCACCTGGCGCGCCGCTTCGCTGTCGTCGAGGTTGGCACTCATGCGTTGCTCGCGGCGCAGGGTATCGATCGCCAGGTTGCCGGCCACGCGAAAGATGAAGCTGCGCGCATGCAGCACCGGCAGCTCCTGCTGCTCGATCTTCACCAGCTTCAGGTAGGTTTCCTGGGCGACGTCGGCGGCCCGCTGCCGGTCGCTCATGCGCCGGGTCAGGAACTGCAGCAGGTCATCGTAATGTTCCTGGAAGCTTGAAAGCAGTCCGGACACGGGAGACGTCAACATGAAGGATTCGATGGGCCAGTGGGAGGAATTAGCGGGCGTTAATGAGAACAAGTATCTTTCATAACGCACAGCACTTTCAACGCCGCTGTGCATTTGCCACACTCGGAGTTGTTCTCCTGCGCTGGAGCTGTGCCTGTGACCCGATTCCTACGCCTTTGCCTGGCCCTGCTGTTGATCGGCGGCCTGAACGCCTGCGCCCTGTTCCAGTCCCGCGACCCGGTGAACATCAGCGTGATCGGTATCGATCCCCTGCCCGGCCAGGACCTGGAGCTGCGCATGGCGGTGAAGATCCGCGTGCAGAACCCCAATGAAACCGCGATCGACTACAACGGCATCGCCCTCAACCTTGAGGTCAACGGCCAGCCGCTGGCAGCTGGCGTGAGTGATCAAAGCGGCAGTATCGGCCGCTTCAGCGAAGGCGTGCTGGTGGTGCCGGTGAGCATCACCGCGTTCTCGGTGCTGCGCCAGGCCGTGGGCCTGAGCCAGGTGCGCAGCCTCGACGGCCTGCCCTACACGGTGCGCGGCAAGCTGGCCGGCGGCGCCTTCGGCACCCGGCGCTTCAGCGACAGCGGCCGGCTCAACCTGCCACAACCGGCCAGCGCGCCCTGGTAAGACTCAGCCCTGGTTGATGAAGCGCACGCCGGGCTTGCTGCGCTCATCCACGCTCAGCTCGAAGATGTCCGGCCGCGCATAATGGCCGACCACGTCGAAGTCATAGCGGGCGCGCACCAGCTCTGCGGTGTCGATCTGGGCACACAGCAGACCGCGCTCACCGACCAATGGCCCGGCCAGCACTTCACCCAGCGGCCCGACGATCACGCTGCCCCCGGCAATCAGCTGGCGCTCGCCCGGCCAGTCGGCGACCTCGATGCCCAGCGCGTTGGGCGAGTCCTGCACCTGGCAGGCACTGATCACGAAGCAACGGCCTTCGGCGGCGATATGGCGCATGCTCATCTGCCACAGCTCACGCTCGTCCACCGTCGGTGCACACCAGAGCTCCACGCCCTTGGCGTACATCGCTGTGCGCAGCAGCGGCATGTAGTTTTCCCAGCACACCGCAGCGCCGATACGCCCGGCACGGCCTTCGATCACCGGCAAGGTCGAGCCGTCGCCACGGCCCCAGATCAACCGCTCGGTACCGGTGGGCATCAGCTTGCGGTGCACCGCCACCAGGCCCTGCTCGGGCTCGAAGAACAGCACGCTGCAATACAGGGTATGGCCGCTACGCTCGATCACCCCGAGCACCAGGCTGGCGCCGGTACGCGCCGACAACCCAGCGAGGGCCTCGGTCTCGCTGCCGGGTACGTCGATGGCATTGGCGAAATAGCGGGCGAAGGCTTCGCGGCCTTCGGGCAGGCGGTAGCCCAGGCGCGTACCGAAGGTCTCGCCCTTGGGATAACCGCCCAGCAGCGCTTCGGGCATCACCACCAGGCTGGCGCCCGCGTTACTGATGGCCTGCTCGTACGCAAGGATCTGCTCCAGGGTATGGGCTTTGCCTTCAGGCGATGAACCGATCTGCAAGGCGGCGACGACGGACTTGGTCATTAGCGGGTGCTCCGGGTGGGCGATGGGTATTGCAGATTGTCGGCGCCGGACCAATCATGAATAAAGCCCACTTCGTTTCTGAATGATATGAATCCTGCAAATATCACCGACATCGACCTCAACCTGCTCAAGGTCTTCGAAGCCCTGCACGACGAAGTCAGCGCCAGCCGCGCTGCCGTACGCCTGGGCCTGACCCAATCGGCAGTCAGCGCTGCCTTGCGGCGTTTGCGCGAGGTCTATGGCGACCCGCTGTTCATGCGCACCGGGCGTGGCCTGGCGCCAACCCTGCGGGCCAACCAGCTCAAGCCGCTGATCAGCGAAGCGTTGAACAAATGCCGGCAAAGCCTGGCCCTGCTCGATCCGCAAGCCGAACAGTTCGAAGGCCGGGCAGTGACCCTGGGCCTCTCCGATGATTTCGAGATTGCCTACGGCCGGGCCTTGATCGAGCAGGTGCAACGGCTGGCGCCGGGCCTGCGGCTGATCTTTCGCCAGACTCACAGCCAGATCGTCGCCCGCGCTTTACTTGATCGCAGCCTTGATCTGGCGCTGGCCTCAGGCGGGTTTTCCGCCCGCCTGCTCAGCCGCCGGGTGCTCGATGAAGGGGATTATCTGTGCCTGCTCGACCCGCACAGCATGGCGCCCGGGCAAAGCGCATTAAGCCTGGATGAGTTCGTGGCGCGGGAGCAGATTCTGGTGTCGTCAGGGGGGTTTATCGGCATCGTCGACGAGGCACTGGCCGAACTGGGCTTGAGTCGCCGGGTGGCGGCGTCGACCAGCCATTTTGCTGCCCTGGCTTACTTGCTCAAGGGCAGCGAGCGCCTGGCCACCCTGCCCGGCCATGCCGCCCGGACCATTGCCGAAACCGCCGGCCTGGTGGTGCTGCCGTGCCCGCTGGCCTTGCCGCAATATCCGGTGGAACTGGGCTGGCGCACCGGCGGGCAACCGGACCCGGCGCTGGAGAAAGTCCGTGAAGCGGTACTGGCGGTGTTCGCCTGAGGCTTACTTGGCCGCTGCCATCAGTTTGTTGACTTCACTGCGGACCATGTTGGCGTATTCGGGCGGCGACATGCCGTCCAGTTCGGCCCGGACCCATTCGGCCCACTTGCCCTTGCGCCGTGGTTTTTCGGCGATCAGCCGGGCGGCGTCGGCCTTGGCCTTGCCCAGGTTGGTCTGCCAGAGCTCGAACAGTCGTGCTTTCTCGTCCTCGATCTGCGCCCGTTCGGCGAAGCTCTTGTTGGCCAGATTGAAACTCATGAGGGGTGTCCTGCCGCTGGAAAATAGGCGCTATCTTACACTGTAGCCGCCGGGGCCCGGCAAACCGCTGCAACTTTCCGCGCCCGGCGGCATCCACTGTTCAATGCCATCAACTGACGAGGAAGCGCCCATGGCCAGGAAAACCACCGTGCAAAGCGATGCCGAGCAAATCAAGGATCAGGCTTTCAGTGAACTGCAGGCGTTGATCGAAGAGTCGGAAAAACTACTGAACGACAGTGCCGCACTGGTTGGCGAAGAAGCCGAAACCCTGCGCGCCCAGATCGGACTGAAATTGAAGCAGGCCCGTGATGCGGTCACCAGCGTGCGTAGCAAGGCGCAGCCAGTGGTGGATGCCACCCAGGACTACATCGGTGGCCATCCGTGGCAGACGGTGGCGATTTCCGCGGGGTTCGGCCTGGTGGTCGGTTTGTTGCTGGGGCGCAGACCTTAATACCCATCGCGGGGCGAGCCGACTTGCCCCGCGATCCAGTCAACGCAAATTCAACGGCTGCACCAGCCCGCAGGCAATCGCCATCCCCACCAGCGCCGGCAAGTGATCGGCCTGCATGCGCTTCATCACCCGCGAGCGATACAGGTCGACCGTCTTGATGCTGACCTCCAGCTGCTCGGCAATTTCCCGATTGGTATAGCCCTGCACCAGCGGCAGGAACACATCACGTTCGCGGGGCGTGAGACTGTCGACACGCGCCTGCACCGCTTCCAGCGGCCCGGCATGGCGCACTTGCCCGAGCGCGTCCTGAACGCTATCGAGCAGTAACTGATCGTTGTAGGGTTTTTCGATGAAATCGCAAGCCCCGGCCTTGAAGGCCCGCACCACGATCGGCACATCGGCGTGGCCACTGACAAAGATCACCGGTAAATCGATCCCCCGCGCACGCAACGCGTCCTGCACGCTCAAGCCGCCCATCCCCGGCATGCGCACATCCAGCAGCACACAGGCCGGCACATGGCCGTCGCAGGCGTCAAGAAACGCCTGGCCACTGGTGAACGGCAGCGCCTGCAAGCCCACCGACTCGAGCAACCACACGGTCGAATCGAGCATGCCCTGATCATCATCGACCACATACACCCGCGGTTCCTGCATATCACTCCCCACTGTTTGCCACCGGCGCCAGCCGACAGCACAAGATCAATCCGCCCGCCTCGCCAGGCTGTGCCTGCAAGGTGCCGCCAAAGCCTTCGACGATACTGCGGCTCATGCTCAGGCCCAAACCCAGGCCGTCCGGCTTGCTGGTGTTGAACGGGGTGAAGATGCCATCCAGGCGCTCGGCCGCCACCCCCGGCCCCTGATCGCTGACCCGGATCGTTAGCCAGCCCGCCGCAAGCTCGGCGCTGAGCAGGATACGCGAGGCCTGGCCGTCGTGCTGGTCACGGTTGGCGTCGATGGCATTGCGCAACAGGTTAAGCAGCACCTGTTCGAGCAGCACCCGGTCGGCATACACCGGTGGCAACCCCTCGTCCACACGCTGCTCGATGCTCACCTGATCGCGGCTGGCCTCCCAGTCGCACAGGCGTACCGCTTCAGCCACGACATCGGCAATCGCCAAGGCCTGCAGGCGTCGCGGTTCCTTGCGCAAAAAGGCGCGCAAGCGCTTGATCACTTCAGCGGCATGGGTCGCCTGTTCATTGATGCGCTGCAAGCCTTGGGCGACGCGTTGCGCGGCCTGCGGATCGCGCTCCACGGCTTGCAGGTAACGCTGGCTGGCACTGGCATAGTTGACCACCGCCGCCAGCGGCTGGTTGATTTCATGAGCAATCCCCGAGGCCAGCTCGCCCAGGGTAATCAGCCGGGCGCTGTGGGCCAGTTCGTCCTGATGGCGGCGTTGCTGGCTTTCGCGCAGTTCACGCTCGGTCATGTCGCGGGCCACCAGCGAGTAGTAGCGCTCACCACCGGTAGCGCGATGGGCCAGCAACACCAGCGATACCGGAAACGCCGCGCCGCCCTGGTGCGGGATCAGCCGCGCCTCGGCCTGCCACACGCCGTGCTGCTCGGCACGCTGCCAGCCTTCGCTGTGCAAGCGCTGCTGCAGCTGCGGGTCGAGCAAGGCGTGCAACCCGGGCAGCGGCTCTACCCCCTGCAACCCCAGGGTCCGCCGCGCCGAGCGGTTGAGGTAGCTGAGCCGGCCGTCGCGGTCGCTGAACAGCACCAGGTCGGTGTTGGCTTCGACCACCTCGGCCAGGCGCCGGCGGTTTTCCTGGGCTTCGATACGGACACTGATGTCCCGCGAGACGCTGACAATCTCCACCACGGCACCGGTATAGGTTTCGCGGATGGCGCGGCTGGCGATCTCGAACCACAGGTAACGCCCGTCACGGTGTCGCACCCGGCAGGTCATGGTCTGGTAGCCGTCCTGCTCCAGCGCCTGGGACGCCTGCAACAACGATTGCTGGCGATCCTGGGGATGGAACAGCGACTGCACTTGCACCCCGCGCAGTTCTTCCGGCCAGTAGCCCAGCAGGCGGAACGCGGCGGGCGAGGCATCGATAAAACTGCCGTCAGGCGTGTGCCGGGAAATCAGGTCGGTGGTGTTCTCGGTGATCAGCCGGTACAGGCGCCGGGCCTGGCTGGCGTCACGTTCACCCTGGCGCTCCAGGGTGGCATCACGACAACGCGCCAGCACCTGCTGGGCGGCGTCATCGGGGATGAAGGTCCAGAGCAGGATCTGCCCGGCCACCGGCGCCTCGACCTCATTGATCGCCCGCCCTTGCTCCAGGCAGGCGCGCACCAGTGCCCGGTAGTTGCTCGGCAGCCAGTGCTCGACGTCACGCTGCGGCCAGGGCCCGAGCAGCGCCTGCAAGGCCGGGTTGCTGGCCAGTACGCTGGCTGAAGCATCCAGCAACAGGCTCGGTTGCGGATCCTTGGCCAGCAGCAAGGTGAAAGAAGTATCCAAAGCGGCGCCTCAGGGCTTTTATAGTATTTATACCATATTGCTATAGTCTATCTTCCAGTTACCATAGCCATTCGCGTAAAACTTGCGACAGCGGAAGGGCCTGCCCTTCACGAAACCTGATCAGAGCTAACAATCAGCCATCGGAGGTTTCAGTTCGCCACGGGCGACTGCCTCCTGCACAGGACGACCTCATGTCGATTTTCTCCCAGGGCCTGGCGCCCGCCCCTGTCAATCATGTTGCCTTGAGCCCCTTGAGTTTCATCGAGCGTACCGCCGCCGTCTACGGCCAGTACCCGGCGGTGATCCACGGCGCGATCCGGCGCAACTGGCAACAGACCTACGAACGTTCCCGTCGCCTGGCCAGCGCCCTGGCCGGGCGCGGTATCGGTCAGGGCGATACGGTGGCGGTGATGCTGCCGAACATTCCGGCCATGCTCGAAGCGCACTTCGGCGTGCCGATGATCGGCGCCGTGCTCAACGCCCTCAACGTGCGCCTGGATGCCGAGGCCATCGCGTTCATGCTCGAGCACGGCGAAGCCAAGGTACTGATCAGCGACCGCGAGTTCCACAAGGTCATTGAAGCGGCCCTGGCGCTGATGGAATACCCGCCGCTGGTGATCGATGTCGATGACCCGGAGTACGGCGAAGGCCAGGCGGTCAGCGACCTGGACTATGAAGCCTTTCTCGCCGAAGGTGACCCCGAATTCGCCTGGCACTGGCCCGAAGACGAATGGCAGGCGATCTCGCTGAACTACACCTCCGGCACCACCGGCAACCCCAAGGGCGTGGTCTATCACCACCGCGGCGCCTACCTCAACGCCCTCGGCAACCAGATGACCTGGGCCATGGGCAACCACCCGGTGTACCTGTGGACCCTGCCGATGTTCCACTGCAACGGCTGGTGCTACCCCTGGACCGTCACTGCCCTGGCCGGCACCCATGTATTCCTGCGCCGGGTCGACCCGCAGAAGATCCTCACCCTGATCCGCGAACATCAGGTCAGCCATTTGTGCGGTGCGCCGATCGTGCTCAATGCGCTGATCAACATGCCCGAATCGGCCAAGGCGGCGATCGATCACCCGGTCAATGCCATGGTCGCCGGCGCGGCGCCGCCGGCCAAGGTCATCGGCGCGGTGGAAGAAATGGGCATCAAGGTCACTCACGTCTATGGCCTGACCGAGGTCTATGGCCCAGTGACGGTCTGTGCCTGGCACGCTGAATGGGATGAACAACCGCTGGCCGAACGGGCGCGAATCAAGTCGCGCCAGGGCGTGCGCTACCCGACCCTCGAAGGCCTGATGGTCGCCGACCCGCAGACCCTGGAGCCGGTACAGCGCGACGGCAACACCCTGGGCGAGATCTTCATGCGCGGCAACACAGTGATGAAGGGCTACCTGAAAAACCCCGAAGCCACCGCCGAAGCCTTCCGTGGCGGCTGGTTCCACACTGGCGACCTGGCGGTGTGGCATGCCGACGGCTACGTGGAAATCAAGGACCGGCTCAAGGACATCATCATTTCCGGCGGCGAGAACATCTCCACCATCGAGGTCGAAGACACCCTGTACAAGCACCCGGCGGTACTCGAAGCCGCCGTGGTCGCCCGCCCGGATGACAAATGGGGGGAAACCCCTTGCGCCTATATCACCCTCAAGGCCGGCTGCGAGGGCACCCGCGAAGCCGAGATCATCGCCTTTTGCCGCGAGCACCTGGCCGGCTTCAAACTGCCGAAAACCGTGGTGTTCAGCGAATTGCCGAAGACCTCTACCGGCAAGATCCAGAAGTACCTGCTGCGCGACTGGGCCAAGGCGCTCTGACCCCTTTTGACTGCGAGAACTGCCATGCCTGAATTCAATGCTCCCCTGCGCGACATGCGCTTTGTCCTTCATGAAGTGTTCCATGGCCCGGCCCTGTGGGCGCGCCTGCCAGCCCTGGCCGAGCGGGTCGATGCCGACACCGCCACGGCCATCCTCGAAGAGGCGGCGAAAATCACCGGCCAGTTGCTCGCCCCGCTCAACCGCAGCGGCGATGAACAGGGCGTAGCGTTCGAGGCCGGTGCAGTGCGCACCCCGGACGGTTTTCGCCAGGCCTGGCAGACCTACCGCGACGGCGGCTGGGTGGGCCTGGCCGGCAACCCGGAATTTGGCGGCCTGGGCATGCCGAAGATGCTCGCGGTGCAGTTCGAAGAGATGCTCTATGCCGCCAACTGCAGCTTCAGCCTGTACTCGGCCCTGAGCGCCGGCTGCTGCCTGGCGATCGACGCCCACGCCAGCGACGCGCTCAAGGCCACTTACCTGCCGGCGCTCTACAGTGGCCAGTGGGCCGGCACCATGTGCCTGACCGAGCCCCACGCCGGTACCGACCTGGGCATCATCCGCAGCAAGGCCGAGCCCCAGGCCGATGGCAGCTACAAGGTCAGCGGCACCAAGATCTTCATCACTGGCGGCGACCAGGACCTGACTGACAACATCATCCACCTGGTGCTGGCCAAGCTGCCGGATGCGCCGGCCGGGCCCAAGGGCATCTCGTTGTTCCTGGTACCCAAGCGCCTGGTCAATGCCGACGGTAGCCTGGGCCAGAGCAACGCGGTCAGCTGTGGCTCGCTCGAACACAAGATGGGCATCAAGGCCTCGGCCACCTGCGTGATGAACTTCGACGGCGCCACCGGCTACCTGATCGGTGAACCGAACCGCGGCCTGGCGGCGATGTTCACGATGATGAACTACGAGCGCCTGTCGATCGGCATCCAGGGTATCGGCTGTGCCGAGGCCTCTTACCAGAACGCCGCCCGCTACGCCTGTGAGCGCCTGCAAAGCCGGGCAGCCACCGGTGCCCAGGACAAGGAGCGGATTGCCGACCCGATCATCGTCCACCCGGATGTGCGGCGCATGTTGCTGACCATGCGCGCCCTCACCGAAGGCGGACGCGCCTTCGCCACCTACGTCGGCCAGCAACTGGACATCGCCAAGTACGCCGAAGACGCCGATGAACGCGACGCGGCGCAACGCCAGGTGGCGCTACTGACCCCGGTGGCCAAGGCCTTCTTTACCGACAACGGCCTGGAAAGCTGTGTGCTCGGCCAGCAGGTGTTCGGCGGCCATGGTTACATTCGCGAATGGGGCCAGGAGCAACTGGTGCGCGATGTGCGCATCGCACAGATCTACGAGGGCACTAACGGTATCCAGGCCCTGGACCTGCTCGGGCGCAAGGTCGTGGCCGATGGTGGCCAGGCGCTGGCGGCCTTTGCCGCGCAGATTCGCCAGTTCAGCGCAACCGAACCGCCTTTTCGCCAGCCGCTGCTCAACGCCCTGGACGAGCTGGAGGACCTCAGCCAGTGGCTGTGCGAGCAAGCGAGCCGCGACCCGAATGCCATTGGCGCGGCATCTGTGGAGTACCTGCAATTGTTCGGCTACGTCGCCTACGCCTACATGTGGTCGCGCATGGCCGCGGTCGCCCGCGACGCGCTGGTGCAAGACCCGGCCTTTTACGGCGCCAAGCTCGCCAGCGCGGCGTTCTTTTTCGAACGCCTGTTGCCCCGGACGCTGTCGCTGCAAGCCAGCATTCGTGCCGGCAGTGCCTCGTTGTTCGAGCTTGACGCCGCGCAGTTCTGAAGAACGGCCTGCGCTGCTGCCCGGTGGCGCAGGCCTACCTTTCGTCCGTGATTTTGTAAGCAATCATTGTCAAATCCGTGGTTTTACGGGGTTTTGGCGGTAAAAAAACCTACAACTGATAGTCATTCGCCATTATCTCGGTTCTCGGCCACCTACCCTGCAAGGTAGAATGGACAAAACCGGGAGTTTCAATGAACCACACCAGTCTCAGCGCCGCCGAACATGATGCCATCACCGATGCCGCTGCGCAGTGGTGCCTGCGCTTGCAAGCTGAAGACTGCACCGCCGCCGAGCGGCTGGCGTTCGAGCAATGGCTGACGGCTCATCCGTTGCACCTGCAGGAATACCAGGCGATGGTGGACATCTGGCAGACCGCCGACCATCTGCCCCGCACCTTCCCCGACAACGTCGTGCCCCTGCCTCAGCGCCGCCGCGGCACCTGGCAGCGGTTCGCCACGGCCGCAGCCATCGCCCTGGTGACCCTGCCGGCTGGCGCCTGGATTGGTTGGGAGCAAGGCTGGCTGCCCAACAGCTATCAGTACCTGGAAAGCAGTGAGCATCTGAGCCGCGTAGTGCTCAGCGACGGCAGCGAAGTCGAACTCAACCTCAACACCGAACTGCGTTTCACCAATTACAAGGACGAGCGTCGGGTCACGCTGATCAAGGGCGAAGCCTTCTTCAAGGTCAGCCACGACAGTCAGCATCCCTTCGTGGTGCACGCGGCCAATGGCTGGACCCGGGTCACCGGCACCCAGTTCAACGTGTGGAAGTATGACGATCAGGTCAAGGTGACCCTGGTGGAAGGTTCGGTATTGGTCAGCAGTGACGGCAAGGCCAGCGACAGCAGCTACCGCCTTGGCCCGGGCATGCAGGCCAGCTACCGGGCGGGTGATTACGAACCGCACCTGGATCAGACCTACAGCCAGGACAACAGCCTGGCCTGGCGCAATGGCAAG
Organism: Pseudomonas wadenswilerensis; assembly: GCF_900497695.1. Lineage (GTDB taxonomy): Bacteria > Pseudomonadota > Gammaproteobacteria > Pseudomonadales > Pseudomonadaceae > Aquipseudomonas > Aquipseudomonas wadenswilerensis. The sequence goes on from NZ_UIDD01000009.1 coordinate 204,813, forward strand.
CTGATCCTTGACAACCAGAGCCTGGCCCAGGCCCTGCCGATGATCAACCGCTACCTGGACAAACCCCTGCAACTGGCTGACACCAGCACCGGTAGCATTCGCATCAGCGGCATCTACAACACCAGCGAGATCAAGCGTCTGGTCAGTACCCTGCCCAAGGTGTTGCCGGTGTACCTGACCCAGAACAAGAGCGGCAACATGGTGCTTAACCGCATCTCGCCGCCACCCGCCAAAGGCTGAGCCTTGCGCTCAGCCCCTGCGCAGCCCTAGAGCATCATCGCCGCCAGCCAACCGAACGCCAGCAACGGCAGATTGTAGTGGATGAAGGTCGGTACCACAGTGTCCCAGATATGGTGGTGCTGACCGTCGACGTTCAGGCCCGAGGTCGGCCCCAGGGTCGAATCCGACGCGGGTGAACCGGCGTCGCCCAGGGCACCGGCAGTACCGACGATGCACACGGTCGCTACGGGATCGAAACCCAGTTGCACGCACAGCGGCACGAAGATCGCCGCCAGGATCGGCACGGTGGAGAACGACGAACCGATGCCCATGGTCACCAGCAGCCCCACCAGCAGCATCAGCAGTGCACCGATGCCTTTACTGTGATTGATCCAGGCCGCCGAGGCCTCGACCAGGGTCTTGACCTCACCAGTGGCTTTCATCACCTCGGCAAAGCCCGAGGCGGCGATCATGATGAAGCCGATCATGGCCATCATCTTCATGCCTTCGGTGAACAGGTCGTCGGTGTCTTTCCAGCGCACGATGCCCGACACCGAGAAGATCAGAAAGCCGGCCATGGCGCCGATGATCATCGAGTCCAGCCACAACTGGATGATGAACGCCGCCGCAATGGCGAAGCCCGCTACCAGCAGGGTCAGCGGGTTGTAGCTCACGGCCACCTGCTCGACCTGCTCGATTTTCTCCAGGTCATACACGCGCTTCTTGCGATAACTGATGAACACCGCCACCAGCAAACCGAAGAGCATGCCCGCCGCCGGGATGGCCATGGCATGAGTGACGTTGACGCCACTGACATCCACGCCGCTGCGGCTGACACTGCCCAGCAGGATCTGGTTGAGAAATATGTTGCCAAAGCCCACCGGCAGGAAGATGTACGGGGTGATCAGGCCGAAGGTCATCACACAGGCCACCAGGCGCCGGTCGATCTGCAGCTTGGTCAGCACATACAGCAGCGGCGGCACCAGCAACGGAATGAAGGCGATATGGATCGGCAGGATGTTCTGCGACGAAATTGCCACCACCAACAGCAGGCCGATCAGCAGCCATTTGACCTTGCCGCCGTTGCTGTGCCCCTGCCGGTCGATCATGGCCAAGGCACGATCAGCCAGGGCATGGGCCATGCCCGACTTGGCGATGGCCACGGCGAAGGCGCCGAGCAAAGCATAGGACAACGCCACCGTGGCACCGCCACCCAGCCCGCCGTTGAAGGCCTTGAGCGTGCCTTCGATGCCCAGGCCGCCGACCAGCCCACCCGCCAGGGCACCCACGATCAGGGCAATCACCACATGCACGCGGGACAGGCTCAATACCAGCATGATGCCGACCGCGGCAATTACTGCATTCATTCTGTGACCTCTAGAAACCAGACAAAAAGCGACCGATCCGGCGACAGACTGCTCGGGAGCAGTGGCCGAACGACAGGTATTTTTATGGAGGGCGCACACTCTGAAGCAGACCCCCGCGCTTGTCAAAAAAACGGGATTTCGCGCCTGCGACAATCAGTCGCTTCCGTGACCGAAAACGACGCATTTCAATTGAACGTTTGAATAAAGAAAACGGCATCGCAGCCGATATAGTCGGCAGCCTCAATCTTTCAGGATCAAAGGACTTCGCCATGTCGTTCAGACAACTTTCCATTCAGTGGAAGATCACCCTGCTGGCCGGCCTGTGCCTGGCCGGCATCGTTACCCTGCTGGTGGGACTCTCGCTGTACCGCATGGAGCACAGCACGCAGCTGGTCAAGGCCAGCAGCATGCAGATGCTCACTGAAGCGGCCCAGGGACGCATCGAGTCCCAGGGTGAAGTCCAGGCCTTGAACATCCGTCGCCAGTTCATGGATGCCTACCAGTACGGTGCCGGCTTCTCCCGCCAGGTACTGTTCCTTCGCGAGCAGGCCGAGAAGCGCTTCCTCGATGCCTTCGACCTGCGCGAAGACATGACCCGCCAGGTGCGCGCCGCGCTGCAGGCCAACCCCGACCTGCTCGGCCTGTCGCTGGTGTTCGAGCCCAACGCCCTGGACAACAAGGACTCGCTGTTCGTCGACCAGAAAGAACTGGGCAGCAACGAGAAAGGCCGCTTTGCCCTGTACTGGTCGCAACCGACCCCGGGCCAGCTGACCTCAATGGCGCTGCCTGAGCGCGACATGAACGACACCAGCATCGGCCCCAGCGGCGAGCCGGCCAACACCTGGTCGGTGTGCCCGCGCACGACCCGCAAGGTCTGTGTGATCGAGCCCTACTTCTATGAAATCAACGGCCAGCAGGTGCTGATGACCAGCATCGTGTTCCCGCTGATGGCGGCCGACAAGGTCATCGCCACCCTGTCCATCGACATCAACCTCAACAGCCTGCAGGCCATGAGCCAACAGGCCAGCCGCAACCTTTACCAGGGCCAGACCCAGGTCGGCATTCTCAGCCCCGTGGGCCTGCTGGCCGGTTACAGCCCGGACGCCAGCAAGCTGGCCCAGCGCTTTGACCAGGTCGATATGGAAAAAGGCGCCGAGCTGATCCGCTTGCTCGGCGATAGCACTCCGCTGCACAGCATCCACCACAACCAGCGCCTGAAAGTGCTGGCCTCGTTCGCGCCGATCCCCGGCGGCAAACCCTGGGGCGTGCTGCTCGATGTGCCGGAAAGCGCCCTGACCGGCCCGGCCGAAGCCCTCAAGCAAGAGCTCGACCAGCGCAACACCAGCGGCACCCTGATGGAACTGGGCCTGGGCCTGCTGGCGGCTATCGTCGGCCTGCTGCTGATCTGGCTGATGGCGCGCACCGTGACCCGGCCGATCCTCGGCGTCGCGGCCATGCTCAAGGACATCGCCAGCGGCGAAGGCGACCTGACCCGCCGCCTGACCTACGACAAGCGCGATGAACTGGGTGAGCTGGCCGGCTGGTTCAACCGCTTCCTCGACAAGCTGCAGCCGACCATTGCCGAAGTCAAACGCTCGGTCCAGGCCGCCCGTGACACTGCCGATCAGTCCTCGGCCATTGCCACCCAGACCAGTGCCGGCATGGAGCAGCAGTATCGCCAGGTTGACCAGGTGGCCACCGCCTCCCATGAAATGAGCGCCACCGCCCAGGACGTCGCCCGCAGCGCGGCGCAAGCCGCCCAGGCAGCCCGCGACGCCGACCAGGCCACCCGCCAGGGCCTGGCCGTGATCGACCGCACCACCAGCAGCATCGACACCCTGGCCGCCGACATGAGTACCGCCATGGGCCAGGTCGAAGGTTTGGCCGAGAACAGCGAGAAGATCGGTTCGGTGCTGGAAGTGATCCGCTCGATCGCCGAGCAGACCAACCTGCTGGCCCTCAACGCCGCCATCGAAGCCGCCCGTGCCGGTGAAGCCGGTCGTGGTTTTGCCGTGGTGGCCGACGAGGTCCGCAACCTGGCCCGCCGCACCCAGGAATCGGTGGAAGAAACCCGCCAGGTCATCGAACAGTTGCAGGCCGGTACCCGCGAAGTGGTCGGCGCCATGGACAGCAGCCATCGCCAGGCCCAGGGCAGCGTCGAGCAGGTCAGCCAGGCGGTCACGGCCCTGCAGCAGATCGGCGATGCGGTCACGGTGATCAGCGACATGAACCTGCAGATCGCCAGCGCCGCCGAAGAGCAGAGCGCGGTGGCCGAAGAGATCAACAGCAACGTGGCGACCATTCGTGACGTCACCGAGTCGCTGTCGGAACAGGCCAACGAATCGGCGCGGGTCAGCCAGTCGCTCAACAGCCTGGCCAACCAGCAGCAGGGGCTGATGGATCAGTTCCGGGTGTAACCCCGTGGGAGCTGGCTTGCCAGCGATCGAGCGCAAAGCGCTCGCTGGTGGAGCCTCATGCAGGCCTCATCGCTGGCAAGCCAGCTCCCACAAAAACCTGCCGGCTCTCCTCTACTACACTTGCCAGACTCCCTACCCTGCGAGCGAGGCACAATGAAGCCGATCACTACCCTGCTGGCCAGCGCTCTCCTTGCGCTGGCTCTGATACCCTCCAGCCACGCCGCCGACAACTCCACGCCCATCCACTTCGGTGACATCACCTGGGAAAGCGGCAGCCTCACCACCGAGATCCTGCGGCTGATCGTCGAGAAAGGCTACGGCTACCCCACCGACACCCTGCCCGGCAGCACCGTGAGCATGGAAGTGGCCCTGGCCCGCAACGACATCCAGGTCATCGGCGAAGAATGGGCCGGTCGCAGCCCCGCCTGGATCAAGGCCGAGCAGGCCGGCCAGGTGTTCAGCATCGGCGATACGGTGAAGAATGCCGATGAAGGCTGGTATGTGCCGGCGTACGTGATCAAGGATCTGGCGCCGAATCTGCGCTCGGTGGCCGACCTCAAACAGTACAAGGCCGTGTTCAAGGACCCCGAATCCCCCGACAAGGGCCGCTTCCTCAACAGCCCCAGCGGCTGGACTTCCGAGACCGTCAACAGCCAGAAGCTCAAGGCCTACGGCCTGCACAATGACTACGTGAACTTTCGCAGTGGCTCGGGCGCCGCACTCGATGCCGAAATCACCTCGGCCATACGCCGTGGCAAACCGGTGCTGTTCTACTACTGGAGCCCTACCCCGCTGATGGGGCGTTTCGACCTGGTACGCCTTGAGGAACCGCCGTTCAATGCCGAGGCCTGGCAGACCCTGACCGACGCCAGCCATCCGCACCCGCAAGGCACGCGTTCACTGCCGGCAAAATTGTCCATCGGTGTTTCGGCGCCATTCAAAAAGGATTATCCGGAACTGGTCGAGTTCTTCACCAAGGTCGACCTGCCTATCGACACCCTCAACAAGACCCTGGCGCAGATGAGCGAAAAGCGCGAGGCGCCCAAGGAGGCAGCGCTCAGGTTCATGCGCGATAACCCGAACATCTGGAAAGCCTGGCTACCCGCCGAGATCGCGGGCAAGGTCGAGGCGAGCCTGTGAGTGGAGGCTTCCCCGAAGCGCTGCACTTCTCCTTTGCCGACGCCGTTAACCGCTTCGTCGATTGGCTGGTACTGGCTTACGGCGATCAATTGCGCAATGTTTCCGATGGTTTGCTGCAAGTGCTGGTCGGCCTGGAAAACCTGCTGCGCCTGACGCCCTGGTGGCTGTTGCTGGTGATCGTCGCGCTGATGACCTGGCACGCCAGCCGCAGCATCACCCGCGCCCTGGTGCTCAGCGGCCTGTTGTTTCTGATCGGCGTGGTCGGCCTGTGGGACAAGCTCCTGCAAACCTGCGCGCTGGTGCTGGTGAGCACCGGCCTGTGCGTGCTGATCGGCATCCCGGTCGGCATCCTCCTGACCAGCCGGCCCTTGGCGCGCAAGCTGCTGATGCCGGTGCTCGACGTCATGCAGACCCTGCCCAGTTTCGTCTATCTGATCCCGGTGCTGATGCTGTTCGGCCTGGGCAAGGTACCGGCAATCTTCGCCACCCTGATCTATGCCCTGCCGCCCTTGATCCGCCTGACCGAACTGGGCCTGAGCCAGATCGACCCGAGCCTGACCCAGGCGGCTCACGGCCTGGGGGCCAGTCGCTGGCAGCGACTGCGGCGGGTGCAACTGCCGCTGGCGATGCCGAGCATCATGGCCGGGCTCAACCAGTCGGTGATGATGGCGCTGTCGATGGTGGTGGTCGCTTCGATGATTGGCGCGCGCGGGTTGGGGGAAGATGTACTGGCGGGGATTCAGACACTCAATGTCGGCAAAGGGGTGGAGGCCGGGTTGGCGATTGTGGCGCTGGCGATGGTGATTGACCGGATTAGTCAGGCGTATGGGCAGGTGCGGCGCGGTTAGAATTTGCAGACCTCATCGCGGGGCAAGTCGGATCGCCGCACCGCCGCTCCCACAAAGTCTGTGGGAGCGGGCTTGCCCCGCGATGCTATCTGACCTTGCGCGGTAGCTCGATGCTGACCCGCAAACCACCCAGCGGGCTTTCCAGCAAACGCATCTGCCCGCCCCAGGCCTCGACGATGTCGCGCACGATACCCAGGCCCAGGCCGTGGCCATCGACCTGCTCGTCAAGCCGGGTACCGCGCTCGAGAACTTGTTCACGGGCCGTCTCCGGGATGCCGGGACCGTCGTCGTCGATCCACAGGCAATAGTGTTGCGGCTGTTCTTCGATGCTCAGCTGCACTTCGCTGTCCGCCCATTTGCAGGCGTTGTCCAGCAGGTTGCCCAACAGCTCCAGCAGGTCCTCACGGTCCCAAGGCAGGAGCAAACCCGGCGCCACGTGCTTGCTCAGTTCCAGGCCTTCGCCATGAATCATGCCCAGGGTCGATAGCAGCCCTGGCAATTCGGCATCGCAATCAAACTGCGCGCCCGGCAATGCGTCACCGGCCAGCCGCGCGCGGTTGAGCTCGCGGCTCAGGCGCTGCTGGATCTGCTCGAGCTGGTCGCGCAACTGGGCACGAACTTCCGGCAGGTCCTTGAGGCGTTCGCTGGAGGCCAGGCTGAGCAGCACCGCCAGAGGCGTCTTGAGGGCATGACCGAGGTTGCCCAGGGCATTACGTGAACGGCGCAGGCTGTCTTCGGTGTGGGCCAGCAAGTGGTTGATCTGCGCGACCAGGGGCTCAAGTTCTGTCGGTACCTGAGTATCGAGCTGCGAACGCTGGCCTTGCTGCAGCTGGGCGATCTGTTCGCGGGCACGCTCCAGTGGGCGCAAAGAGCGCGTCACGGTGATGCGTTGCAGCACCAGGATCAGCAACAGCGCGACCAGGCCCAGGCCCAGGCCGATCTGCTGCATGCGCCTGAAGCCATCCCGTACCGGGGTGTAGTCCTGGGCGACGCTGATGGAAATGGCCTGACCCAGGCGCCGGTAATCGGCGCGCAGTACCAGCAGTTGCTGGCCTTCAGGCCCCAGTTCCAGTCCGGTGTGCAGACCGGGGCTTTGCGGCGCTGGCATGTCCATGTCCCACAACGAACGCGATCGCCAGCTGCCGCCGTCGAAATCAATGCGAAAGTAATAGCCGGAAAACGGCCGCTTGTAGGCCGAGGAAATCCGTCGCTCATCCAGTTCAAGGCCGGTCTGGCCGCGCACCAGCGCCACCAGCAGGTTTTCGCTTTCCTTGCGCAGGCCGGTCTCCAGGTAGCGTTGCAGCCCGGCTTCGAACAGCCACAGGCTGAGCTGGGCCAGGACCAGCCCGACCAGCACCAGTACCGCAATCAGGCCAAGGCTCAAGCGTGCCTGGATCGACTTCACTCGCTGCTCCCGGCATAGCGATAACCCTGGCCGCGGCGGGTTTCGATCACGCTGCGGCCGAGCTTGCGGCGCAGGTGATTGACGTGCACTTCCAGGACGTTGGAATCGCGCTCGGTTTCACCGTCGTAGAGGTGCTCGGCCAGGTGGCTTTTCGAGAGGATCTGTTGCGGGTGGAGCATGAAGTAACGCAGCAGGCGAAACTCGGCAGCGGTGAGCTGGATGTCGACACCGGCGCGGGTCACACACTGGCGGCCTTCGTCCAGTTGCAGGCCGGCGGCTTCCAGGGTCGGCTGGTTGGCCAGGCCACGGGCACGACGCAGCAGCGACTGGATGCGCAGCTGCAGTTCTTCCGGGTGAAACGGCTTGCTCAGGTAGTCATCGGCGCCGGCTTTGAGGCCCTCGATGCGCTCGGCCCAGGACCCACGCGCGGTGAGGATCAACACCGGTGTCGACAGCCCCGATGCACGCCACTGGGCCAGCACTTCAAGGCCCGGCAAGCCGGGTAAGCCGAGGTCCAGAATGATCAGGTCGTAAGGTTCGCTGCTACCCTGGTAGACCGCATCCCTGCCGTCAGCCAGCCAGTCGACCGCATAGCCCTGGCGTTGCAGGCTCTGGGTCAGTTCATCTGCCAACGGCACGTTGTCCTCGACCAATAACAGGCGCATCAGTCATCTTCCTCGTCTTTGAGCAGCGCTCCATTGGTAGCATCGAGCTTGATCTCGCGCACTACGCCTTCAGGGGTCAGCAATTCGACCTCGTACTCGTATCTGTCGTGTTTCTCTTCCAGCTCCGCCTCCAGCAACCTCGCCCCGGGATAGCGTCCCAGGGCGTCTTTAAGCAGTTGCTCCAACGGCAGGATGATGCCCCGCTCCCGCAGTTGCAGGGCTTCATCCTGATCGAGGTCACGGGCCGAAGCCAGCGAGCAGAGGGCCAACAGCGCAATGAGAAGTGTCTGTGCTGTTCGCATGCAAGGGCTCATCAGGTGTCCTGGGCGTCCTTGAGGACTTCACCGGTCTTGGCATCAAGATCAACGTCCCATTCGACGTTCTGGGCGTCACGCAGTTCTACCTTGTAGACATAGCGGCCGTAGACGTCCTCCAGCTCGGAATCCTTGATGGTAGCGCCTGGGTGCTTGGCCAGCGCCTTGGCGTTCAAGTCGTCCAGAGACATGATGGTCTTGGCCTGAACCAGCTTGACCACTTCATTGGTCGGAATGTCTTTAGCCAGCGCAACGTTGGCGCTCAGGGCAAGGGCAGCAGTGGCGAACAGGGCAGTCAAAGTTTTCATGGTGTCTCTCCGTTGAGATCAAAAATGTTTCTACGGGGCCTAGAGTACCCAACCGAACTTAATTGAAGCTGAAAACAACTGGCGACATGATAGCGCAGCCCAGCCCCACATCTGGACGCTGTTCTTTATAATTGCGGCTCAACACAGCGAGGCCCGTATGAGCGCAATCCATATCAAGTACCCGGCCCTGACCCTCAAGGCTGGTAGCCGTGCCCTGCAGCGTATTGGTGAGCGAGGCTTGCAGGCAGCGGATGTGGGCGTGCTGCCGGGTGCTGCGGGCGGCCCCAAGGCCCTCGGCATTCAAGGGCTGGACCTGGCGCTGTTCGGCCAGTGGCTCCCCAGCGCACCGCGAGAACGCTCACTGATCGGCGCCTCGATCGGTTCCTGGCGCTTCGCCAGTGCCTGCCTGCCCAACCCGGCCCAGGCCCTGCAGCGATTGGGACAGCTTTACACCGAACAGGACTTTGCCAAGGGCGTGACTCAAGCCGAAGTCAGCCGCAGCTGCGAGCGCATGCTCGATGAATTGCTCGAAGGACGCGACGCGCAGATCCTCGAAAGTGCTGACTATCGCCTGAACATCATGGTGGTGAAGAGCCATGGATTGCTTGCTCACGATCATCGCGGACGCTTGGGCATGGGCCTGTCGTCTGTGATCGCCGACAACCTGATCGGCCGCCCGCGCCTGTCCCGTCACTTCGAGCGGATCATTCTTCATGATGCCCGCAGTGCTCCGCCGCTGCAGCCATTGACCGACTTCCCGTCGCGCTGCCTGCACCTGGACGTCGCCAATTTGCGCCATGCCCTGCTGGCTTCCGGGTCTATCCCCATGGTCATGGAAGGTGTGCGCGATATTCCGGGCGTGGGCCAGGGAACCTATCGGGATGGCGGCTTGCTGGACTATCACCTGGACCTGCCCTACGCCGGCAATGACCTGGTGCTCTACCCGCACTTCACCGACAAGGTCATCCCCGGGTGGTTCGACAAGGCCCTGCCGTGGCGCCGTGGCGATGTTGATCGGCTGCGCAACGTGCTGCTGCTGGCACCCTCGCCGCAGTATCTGGCCAGCCTTCCCTACGGCAAGTTGCCGGATCGTAGCGACTTCAAGCGCTTCATGGGCGATGCTGGCAGCCGTCAGCGTTATTGGCACAAGGCAATGGCCGAAAGCCAGCGTCTGGGCGATGAGCTGCTCGAGCTGATAGAAACCGGCAAGCTGCACGCGCATCTGCAACCACTGAAGTGACCATGCTGGTAAACTGGCCGCCAGCATTGGTTTACTGAGTCAAGACATCGTGGAAATCTTTAAAGAGTTTACGTTCGAATCGGCCCACCGCCTGCCCCACGTGCCTGAAGGGCACAAGTGCGGTCGCCTGCACGGCCATTCGTTCAAGGTTGCCCTGCACCTGACTGGCCCGCTCGATCCACATACCGGCTGGATCCGCGACTTCTCCGAGATCAAGGCGATCTTCAAGCCGCTGTACGAGCAACTGGACCACAACTACCTGAACGATATTCCTGGCCTGGAGAACCCGACCAGCGAAGTGATCGCCAAGTGGATCTGGGACCAGGTCAAGCCGCTGTTGCCTGAGCTTTCCAAGGTGCGCATTCATGAGACCTGCACCAGTGGTTGCGAGTATTACGGCGACTGAGTCGGTAAATGGATGTGAAGAGACCACCCTACGGGGTGGTTTTTTTTGCCTGGTTTTCAGTCCTGTGGGAGCGGCGGTGCGACGCCGCTCCCACAGACCCCAGAAAGACAAAACCCCTACCTGCATACGCAGATAGGGGTTTCGGAATTTAATCTTGACGATGACCTACTCTCACATGGGGAAACCCCACACTACCATCGGCGATGCATCGTTTCACTGCTGAGTTCGGGATGGGATCAGGTGGTTCCAATGCTCTATGGTCGTCAAGAAATTCTGTTGCCAGAAGGTCTTGTTAGACACTCCAGCGAATCGGGTATGTGATGTTTGTGAGTTACAAATTCTCGGCTTTGCAGTCTTCACAACACCGTAATCTGGCTTTCGCTCAAATTGCTTGGGTGTTATATGGTCAAGCCTCACGGGCAATTAGTATTGGTTAGCTCAACGCCTCACAGCGCTTACACACCCAACCTATCAACGTCGTAGTCTTCGACGGCCCTTCAGGGAGCTCAAGGCTCCAGTGAGATCTCATCTTGAGGCAAGTTTCCCGCTTAGATGCTTTCAGCGGTTATCTCTTCCGAACATAGCTACCCGGCAATGCCACTGGCGTGACAACCGGAACACCAGAGGTTCGTCCACTCCGGTCCTCTCGTACTAGGAGCAGCCCCTCTCAAATCTCAAACGTCCACGGCAGATAGGGACCGAACTGTCTCACGACGTTCTAAACCCAGCTCGCGTACCACTTTAAATGGCGAACAGCCATACCCTTGGGACCGGCTTCAGCCCCAGGATGTGATGAGCCGACATCGAGGTGCCAAACACCGCCGTCGATATGAACTCTTGGGCGGTATCAGCCTGTTATCCCCGGAGTACCTTTTATCCGTTGAGCGATGGCCCTTCCATACAGAACCACCGGATCACTAAGACCTACTTTCGTACCTGCTCGACGTGTCTGTCTCGCAGTCAAGCGCGCTTTTGCCTTTATACTCTACGACCGATTTCCGACCGGTCTGAGCGCACCTTCGTACTCCTCCGTTACTCTTTAGGAGGAGACCGCCCCAGTCAAACTACCCACCATACACTGTCCTCGATCCGGATAACGGACCTGAGTTAGAACCTCAAAGTTGCCAGGGTGGTATTTCAAGGATGGCTCCACGCGAACTGGCGTCCACGCTTCAAAGCCTCCCACCTATCCTACACAAGCAAATTCAAAGTCCAGTGCAAAGCTATAGTAAAGGTTCACGGGGTCTTTCCGTCTAGCCGCGGATACACTGCATCTTCACAGCGATTTCAATTTCACTGAGTCTCGGGTGGAGACAGCGCCGCCATCGTTACGCCATTCGTGCAGGTCGGAACTTACCCGACAAGGAATTTCGCTACCTTAGGACCGTTATAGTTACGGCCGCCGTTTACCGGGGCTTCGATCAAGAGCTTCGCGTTAGCTAACCCCATC